>NZ_JNLE01000001.1 GCF_000702945.1 Clostridium sp. KNHs205
CCGATTACCGTTAATCTGAAGCAGCCAGGGGAGAAGCTCCGAGGAGAAGGCTCGCAATCCGGTTTGGGTGTCCTTTAGATTCTGACCGGATATCATGGTATATAAAAGGCTGGTAAGCCTGTTTCCGATTCTGCTTTTTAAAGGTATTTTTCCTATAAAATCTCTGCAGCCAAGTACAAGAAGCTTGCCGCCGTTTTTTAGAGCGGCAGCTACCTTTAGTATGTCAGAAGGCCGATGCTGCCCGTCACAGTCTGCACATACAATCTCACCTTTATACCCGCTGTTCTGAAGATAAGAAAAGGCGGTTTTAAGTGCTGCACCTTTTCCTTGATTTATCTTGTGCGTAAGGATATGGCAGCCTTTTTTTGAAGCTTCTGTAAAAATAATGTCATATTCCGAAGAACTTCCGTCATTGATAAGGAGAATAGCAAAATCACAGGTATTTCCCAGTGAATTTTTTAAAGAATCTATAAGCATTAATAATTTATCGTCTGGTTCATAAGCTGGAATTACCACTTCAAGCATATTTATCACCCACTGATACCGCTGGAAAGAAAGCGATACTGCCACAAGTTAAAAGAGTGAAAGAATCTTAGTGTGGCAGCCTTTCAATTCTATATTTTCTTTCACGCTTCCTAACATAATGTTGTTTTTGACATATAAAACAATCTTAAAGGAGTTATAACCCTTCCCCTATACACTTTGGAGTTTTTCTGTATGAAAATCCTTCATATCGAACCATTTAAGTTAGCCGATATAGAGAATATCACTGACACCGCGCTCTTTACCTTTACCAAGAGGATTATTAACAACCCTGCCCATAAAGTACATGGTAGAGGAGCCGCCCCCGTCCAGGTTATAAGCCTCGGTGCAGTTAAGGCTTACAAAGAGATCTGCAAATTCCTCCAGGGACATGCCTTTACTGTAGCCACTGCTGCGTCCATCCACTACAACAAATACATAGTGGTTAGGGCTGATAATACCTACACCGGTTCTGGGATTGGAGCCTTGTATGGAATGGTTGCCAAAGTTTGTATCAATTTCCACTTTACCAAGATTCGAGACAGCCATACTATCTGTAACAAGAGCAGGCCCGAAGGACAGGGTCTGCATTACTCCGGCATCCACTAATTCCTGTGCAGTAGTGGATGTCTCATCATATATTTTCATAGTACCGTCAGAATAAAAGGCCAGACCTGTTCTTGCGGGGCTATCCCGAAATATTTTTCCATTTCTTATGATGATTCCATCCTCTCTGAAACCATAGTAATCACCGTTTATAGCAAAGATGGCATTATTGGCCTCTGCGATTTCAGAGGTGTATTCGATTATATTCTGGCCGAATTTGTTATCCGCAAAGGCAGATTTTAAACTTGTTGAAGCTTTTAGGATTACGTCTGCCGTATAATAGGTAATGGTATCTGCACCGGTTCCGGCAGATACTTTTTTTATCTGAATTGATACCGTATCACTGGAATAATTCCAGTCATCTGCGGTATAATCTGTCCGGGAATCCTCTGTCCCTGTGTCTGTGGTATCAAGAGCGTTTTCAACTTTTACATGTTTGATAAGATAACGGTCGGCTGCCATATAAAGCAGTAAGGCAATAAGTATTAATGCAAGAATAAGAATTATGAAGGGTTTCTTAGTAGCTTTCCTGGTTGTTTTTTTCGTTTGCAAAGCAGCAGCTCCTTTCAATTAAAATAGATAACCTCAGTATAGAGGAATATTATGTTCAGTCTGTTAGCAAACTGTGATAAATCTGTGGGTTGATCCTCCAATAAAGCTTGACAGGCAGATACGGGAAATTATAAAATGAGTAAAAATATACCATACAAAGAGAAGAAACTATTTAATCCTACACTTAAGAAGATTAACTTTAGCTGATTGGTAATATCTGAAGTACAGGTTAAAAGTAATATAAAAGGAAAACAAGGAGGAAGAGTGAATATGAAAGTTATAGCAATTAATGGGAGCCCCAGAAAACATGGGAATACAGCTGAAATGTTAAAAAGTGCATTGGAGGGAGCAAAAGAGAACGGTGCAAAGACTAAAATCTATAACCTCTATGATATGGAATTTACCGGCTGTGTCAGCTGTTTTGCCTGTAAGAAGAAAGGAAAAGACTGTAAAGGCCTTTGTGTAATAAAAGATGATCTGAAAGAGGTATTAGAAGAAATATTAAAATGTGATGCGCTACTAATCGGCTCACCTATTTATTTTTCAGATGTAACCGGTGAAGTCAGATCTTTTTTAGAAAGACTGCTTTTCCCTATTCTGTCCTATAATAAAGGAGAGAGAGAAATCTTAAAGGAAAGTATTCCCTCAGCCTTTATCTATACCATGAATGTACCACTGGAACAATATGATAGTCTGGGCTATAAAGTGATCGCTGAAAGAAATCAGAAAATTATCGGAGGGCTTTTAAAAGCAGAATCTCAAATACTGTTATCCTGTAACACCTATCAGTTCAAGGATTATGATAAATACAATGCCAGCCGCTTCTCGGTAGAAGAAAAAGAGAAGGTTCGGAAAGAGCAATTCCCCCTGGATTTAAAAGCTGCTTTTGAATTAGGCAAACAGCTGACAACCAAATAGGGTTTTGCAGATAAGGTCTTGTTTGACGATGTTGTTTTCCTGTGGTATCATGAATATTTGAGCAGTAATTGTCTTATATAGTTTGTTTGGAAAAGAGAAGGAGAAAGGAATAAGTACAATATGAAGAAGAGTCACATCACTATTTTAGTTGCCTTAATAGTCATCATTGGAGCAGTTGCAGTCGGATTTGCTTTAAGAAAAGGGAATACAGCAGGAGGAGGCTCAGCTGTAACAGGTTATAAAGAACAGTTGGCTGAACCCAAAAAAGGCGAGACAGTAGCTGAATTAGTAATAGAAGGCTTTGGTTCCATTCACGTGAAGTTTTTTAATGAAGAAGCACCAAAGTCAGTGGAAAATTTTATAACTCATGCAAAAGACGGATATTATGATGGTTTAACCTTCCATAGGGTTATGGATAACTTTATGATTCAGGGAGGGGATCCTACCGGAACCGGGATGGCCGGTGAGAGCATCTGGGGAGAGAACTTTGAAGATGAGTTCTCAGACAACCTGCAGCCCTACCGCGGAGCACTCTGTATGGCTAACAGCGGTGCTAATACCAACGGAAGCCAGTTCTTTATCGTTCAGGCGAAGGACACTTATGATGAGGCATCATCATTATAAGCAGTGGCCCATCTGCTGTGTAATGGACTAAAGTGCCTCATCATAAGTGTCCTTCGCCTGAACGATAAAGAACTGGCTTCCGTTGGTATTAGCACCGCTGTTAGCCATACAGAGTGCTCCGCGGTAGGGCTGCAGGTTGTCTGAGAACTCATCTTCAAAGTTCTCTCCCCAGATGCTCTCACCGGCCATCCCGGTTCCGGTAGGATCCCCTCCCTGAATCATAAAGTTATCCATAACCCTATGGAAGGTTAAACCATCATAATATCCGTCTTTTGCATGAGTTATAAAATTTTCCACTGACTTTGGTGCTTCTTCATTAAAAAACTTCACGTGAATGGAACCAAAGCCTTCTATTACTAATTCAGCTACTGTCTCGCCTTTTTTGGGTTCAGCCAACTGTTCTTTATAACCTGTTACAGCTGAGCCTCCTCCTGCTGTATTCCCTTTTCTTAAAGCAAATCCGACTGCAACTGCTCCAATGATGACTATTAAGGCAACTAAAATAGTGATGTGACTCTTCTTCATATTGTACTTATTCCTTTCTCCTTCTCTTTTCCAAACAAACTATATAAGACAATTACTGCTCAAATATTCATGATACCACAGGAAAACAACATCGTCAAACAAGACCTTATCTGCAAAACCCTATTTGGTTGTCAGCTGTTTGCCTAATTCAAAAGCAGCTTTTAAATCCAGGGGGAATTGCTCTTTCCGAACCTTCTCTTTTTCTTCTACCGAGAAGCGGCTGGCATTGTATTTATCATAATCCTTGAACTGATAGGTGTTACAGGATAACAGTATTTGAGATTCTGCTTTTAAAAGCCCTCCGATAATTTTCTGATTTCTTTCAGCGATCACTTTATAGCCCAGACTATCATATTGTTCCAGTGGTACATTCATGGTATAGATAAAGGCTGAGGGAATACTTTCCTTTAAGATTTCTCTCTCTCCTTTATTATAGGACAGAATAGGGAAAAGCAGTCTTTCTAAAAAAGATCTGACTTCACCGGTTACATCTGAAAAATAAATAGGTGAGCCGATTAGTAGCGCATCACATTTTAATATTTCTTCTAATACCTCTTTCAGATCATCTTTTATTACACAAAGGCCTTTACAGTCTTTTCCTTTCTTCTTACAGGCAAAACAGCTGACACAGCCGGTAAATTCCATATCATAGAGGTTATAGATTTTAGTCTTTGCACCGTTCTCTTTTGCTCCCTCCAATGCACTTTTTAACATTTCAGCTGTATTCCCATGTTTTCTGGGGCTCCCATTAATTGCTATAACTTTCATATTCACTCTTCCTCCTTGTTTTCCTTTTATATTACTTTTAACCTGTACTTCAGATATTACCAATCAGCTAAAGTTAATCTTCTTAAGTGTAGGATTAAATAGTTTCTTCTCTTTGTATGGTATATTTTTACTCATTTTATAATTTCCCGTATCTGCCTGTCAAGCTTTATTGGAGGATCAACCCACAGATTTATCACAGTTTGCTAACAGACTGAACATAATATTCCTCTATACTGAGGTTATCTATTTTAATTGAAAGGAGCTGCTGCTTTGCAAACGAAAAAAACAACCAGGAAAGCTACTAAGAAACCCTTCATAATTCTTATTCTTGCATTAATACTTATTGCCTTACTGCTTTATATGGCAGCCGACCGTTATCTTATCAAACATGTAAAAGTTGAAAACGCTCTTGATACCACAGACACAGGGACAGAGGATTCCCGGACAGATTATACCGCAGATGACTGGAATTATTCCAGTGATACGGTATCAATTCAGATAAAAAAAGTATCTGCCGGAACCGGTGCAGATACCATTACCTATTATACGGCAGACGTAATCCTAAAAGCTTCAACAAGTTTAAAATCTGCCTTTGCGGATAACAAATTCGGCCAGAATATAATCGAATACACCTCTGAAATCGCAGAGGCCAATAATGCCATCTTTGCTATAAACGGTGATTACTATGGTTTCAGAGAGGATGGAATCATCATAAGAAATGGAAAAATATTTCGGGATAGCCCCGCAAGAACAGGTCTGGCCTTTTATTCTGACGGTACTATGAAAATATATGATGAGACATCCACTACTGCACAGGAATTAGTGGATGCCGGAGTAATGCAGACCCTGTCCTTCGGGCCTGCTCTTGTTACAGATAGTATGGCTGTCTCGAATCTTGGTAAAGTGGAAATTGATACAAACTTTGGCAACCATTCCATACAAGGCTCCAATCCCAGAACCGGTGTAGGTATTATCAGCCCTAACCACTATGTATTTGTTGTAGTGGATGGACGCAGCAGTGGCTACAGTAAAGGCATGTCCCTGGAGGAATTTGCAGATCTCTTTGTAAGCCTTAACTGCACCGAGGCTTATAACCTGGACGGGGGCGGCTCCTCTACCATGTACTTTATGGGCAGGGTTGTTAATAATCCTCTTGGTAAAGGTAAAGAGCGCGGTGTCAGTGATATTCTCTATATCGGCTAACTTAAATGGTTCGATATGAAGGATTTTCATACAGAAAAACTCCAAAGTGTATAGGGGAAGGGTTATAACTCCTTTAAGATTGTTTTATATGTCAAAAACAACATTATGTTAGGAAGCGTGAAAGAAAATATAGAATTGAAAGGCTGCCACACTAAGATTCTTTCACTCTTTTAACTTGTGGCAGTATCGCTTTCTTTCCAGCGGTATCAGTGGGTGATAAATATGCTTGAAGTGGTAATTCCAGCTTATGAACCAGACGATAAATTATTAATGCTTATAGATTCTTTAAAAAATTCACTGGGAAATACCTGTGATTTTGCTATTCTCCTTATCAATGACGGAAGTTCTTCGGAATATGACATTATTTTTACAGAAGCTTCAAAAAAAGGCTGCCATATCCTTACGCACAAGATAAATCAAGGAAAAGGTGCAGCACTTAAAACCGCCTTTTCTTATCTTCAGAACAGCGGGTATAAAGGTGAGATTGTATGTGCAGACTGTGACGGGCAGCATCGGCCTTCTGACATACTAAAGGTAGCTGCCGCTCTAAAAAACGGCGGCAAGCTTCTTGTACTTGGCTGCAGAGATTTTATAGGAAAAATACCTTTAAAAAGCAGAATCGGAAACAGGCTTACCAGCCTTTTATATACCATGATATCCGGTCAGAATCTAAAGGACACCCAAACCGGATTGCGAGCCTTCTCCTCGGAGCTTCTCCCCTGGCTGCTTCAGATTAACGGTAAT
>NZ_JNLE01000002.1 GCF_000702945.1 Clostridium sp. KNHs205
TTTTTTGACACTTAAATAAAGTAATTATACAATTTCGCTTAAAATACCATTCAAAAAACCAAAAATCCATTTTAAGTTGAAAAATGGATGAAATATACTTCACGGAATACTATTTACAAATCTCATTTATGATTTTTACTTGTAATTTTTGAATAAGATAACTATAATTAATTGAGCTATGGATACTTATACAAGAACTACACGAACTTCATCCCATGATTTTGATCTTGAAGAAATATATGAATCTTTGCTTACAGTTATCTTTTGAGTTTCCAGACTTATCAGGCTCTATAGCCGGGCATGTCCAGATTAACCGATTATAACGAATGACAGAAATGAAAATGGAGGCTTACAAATGAAAAAGACAGACACCAAAGACTTGTTGTTAAAGGACAAGCTGCTTAAGGGAGTTAAGAATATTTTAATTGTAACAGTTGTTGCATTATTCGTAACAGCCGGAATTGCATTACAGATATCCTACGACACAGCCATAAAGGAGAAGGAACAGGGCTTCGATGTGGAAATCAAAACCGCCGTTGATAATCTTATCAGCACCCTTTCAGTTAACTATGCACGTTATGAGAACGGTGAGATAACGGAGGCAGAAGCTTTGGCAACAGCCGAACAGTTAGTCAGGGACAGTCGTTATAATAATGGCAATGGATACTTTTGGGCTGATATGGCTGACGGCTTGTGCGTTGTTCATATGAATCCTGAATACGAAGGTACCATGAGGTTTGAGCGGAAGACAAAAAAGGTACTTATTACATACAAAATCTTATTAAAGCAGGGGACAACGGGACCTCTTATACAGAATTTTATTTCACCAAACCGGAAAAAGACGGCATCTTTAAGAAAAGAGCTTACACCGAAAAGTTTGAACCATACGGCTGGTATATCAGCACCGGGAATTATTACGATGATATTAACCGTGAAGTATTTAAGCTCCGAGGCCAGCAGGCTGTTTCCAGTGCTTTGCTGATCCTTATAAGTATTGCCTGTGTTTTTGTCGGTACAAGAAAGACCAGCAAAGTTATAACTGGTATCATACAGCCTCTGACACTGGTGACCAGACGACTTCATCAATTGTCTGAAGGTGATGTCCATTCCGCCGGAACGGAAAATATTACAACGAAAGATGAGACCGGGATTCTGGCAGCTGCCGAAAACAGCCTGATCACACAAATGTACTCTATTGTGGAAGACATCACCAGGAATCTCTCAAAAATTTCTTCCGGTGATTTAAGAATTCAGACCGCAGGAAATTATCAGGGCGATTTTATACCTATAAAGAACTCTATCAATGACATTACTTCCTTCCTAAACGAAGCACTGCTCTCCATCAATCAGGCCTCCAGCCAGGTAAAGAGCGGTTCCGTACAGGTTTCCGATATGTCAAAGACACTGGCGGAGGGAGCTAGTGACCAGGCCGGAGTTATTGAGGAGCTGTCCGCTTCCCTGGATGAAATCTCTGCTCATGTAGAGAAAAATACTAAAAGTGTGGACAGAGCTGCGGAATACATAGAAAAGATTATAGATAAAGCGGAAGAAGGTAATGGCCGCATGCAGAACTTACGGACTGCCATGGATAATATCGAACTTGCTTCTGGAAAAATCAGCTCCATTAACAAAGCAGTAGGTGCAATCGCTGCCAGAACCAATCTCCTGGCACTGAATGCTTCCATTGAATCAGCCCGTTTAGGTGCAGAGGGTAAAGGGTTCGCTGTTGTAGCCGAAGAAATGCGCCTGTTAGCAATGCAGTCGGCAGATGCTGTAAACGAAACAGAAAAACTTATCAATACCTCCATTGCAGCAGTTGAAGAAGGTTCAAAAACTACACTTGAAACCGCTTCCTCCTTAAATGATATCAACACCATGATCGACCGTTTTAGAGATATAATGAAAGAAATAGATGGTCAGAGCAGGAAACAAAACAACGAGATTATGCAAATAACCCAAGGCATCAACCAGATATCTGCTATCGTTCAAAATAATGTTGCCGCAGCGGAAGAATGCTCTGCCTTCAGCGAAGATCTAAATACACAGGCAGCTTTATTATTTGAAAATGTAGATAAATTTATTGTGGTAACCTAAGCCATGTCTGAACAATCGTTACTCGTTCCAAATGCAGTGTTTAACCACCCATAAAGTGTGATCCGGTCCGGCACAAAAAAGCTACAGGCACACCCTACAGTTATTCAGCAGTATCCGTATAAAAGGAATCATTACAAATTGGATAATCCGGAAAGAGGTAATTATGAAAACCTATGAAGCAATTGATGTAATCAGTAAAGCTATGATAGCAGATGGACTATGTGAAGCAATTCTTGTTAAAGGCTCCATTGGACGGGAGATGATGATGAGTTCTCTGACGTAGATATGTATGCGGTTGTTAAAGAGGAACACCTGCAGACCTTTCTGGCAAATAGAATGGAATATCTGGAGAGCTATCTGCCGGTTTTATATGCCAGCCATGTGAATTTTGTTGCAGAACAGATTGTTGCAATCTTTAACAACGGTCTCCATTTCGATTTATATACCGTTACAGCAAACACTCTTCCTCATAGTGACAAAGCCAGGATCATTTACGATCCAGCGGATAAATTCAGTTCCTATGAACCTGAATTTCGTATTATCTCTGTGGAAGAGCTGGTTGAATACTTTAACGAGGCCATGTATTACTTTATAGAGGGCGATGCAGCCTTCAGGCGCGGAAATTATCCCTGGGCACAGCATATTATGTCCAGTACCATCAGCTATAGTGCTATTTTACTCCGCTATCTTTATGACAAGGATTATGCTTATTTAGGGCTTAAGAAAATAAATGAAATCATTCCTGCCGAACAATTTGAGTGGCTTTGTGGCGCAGCTTCGGGAATGAATAAAGAAAGCGCTAACAAAATCATGGATTGTCTCATCAAGATACTGGATTATATCATTGATAACTATCCTACAGAAATATCAGAGAAGTTTAATCTTAAATTTTATTACTGGATAAAAGAAAATACCGGAATATCACTATTCCGGTAAGATTTGAGAATTTTTATTACTTTTATTACTATCTAGCGAAACTTTAAAATATAAAAGTCTGATATAGTTAAATATTGATATAGTTATATGTTAATATAATTATGATGGTTAATATGGTTACGATATTCATAATTATGATGTTAATAAGATTACGATATTCATAATTTTTATGCTAATATGAGTTAAATATTCATAATTTTGATGTTAATATAATCGATATTTATAATTTTGATGTCGATACGATTTCTATATTACATAATTTGGAGATTAACAAAATTTTAATATTATGCGACTTTATTTTAAATGTTAGCTAGATAGTAATAAAAGTAATAAAAATTCTCAAATCTTACCGGAATAGTGATATTCCGGTATTTTCTTTTATCCAGTAATAAAATTTAAGATTAAACTTCTCTGATATTTCTGTAGGATAGTTATCAATGATATAATCCAGTATCTTGATGAGACAATCCATGATTTTGTTAGCGCTTTCTTTATTCATTCCCGAAGCTGCGCCACAAAGCCACTCAAATTGTTCGGCAGGAATGATTTCATTTATTTTCTTAAGCCCTAAATAAGCATAATCCTTGTCATAAAGATAGCGGAGTAAAATAGCACTATAGCTGATGGTACTGGACATAATATGCTGTGCCCAGGGATAATTTCCGCGCCTGAAGGCTGCATCGCCCTCTATAAAGTAATACATGGCCTCGTTAAAGTATTCAACCAGCTCTTCCACAGAGATAATACGAAATTCAGGTTCATAGGAACTGAATTTATCCGCTGGATCGTAAATGATCCTGGCTTTGTCACTATGAGGAAGAGTGTTTGCTGTAACGGTATATAAATCGAAATGGAGACCGTTGTTAAAGATTGCAACAATCTGTTCTGCAACAAAATTCACATGGCTGGCATATAAAACCGGCAGATAGCTCTCCAGATATTCCATTCTATTTGCCAGAAAGGTCTGCAGGTGTTCCTCTTTAACAACCGCATACATATCTACGTCAGAGAACTCATCATCATCTCCCGTCCAATGGAGCCTTTAACAAGAATTGCTTCACATAGTCCATCTGCTATCATAGCTTTACTGATTACATCAATTGCTTCATAGGTTTTCATAATTACCTCTTTCCGGATTATCCAATTTGTAATGATTCCTTTTATACGGATACTGCTGAATAACTGTAGGGTGTGCCTGTAGCTTTTTTGTGCCGGACCGGATCACACTTTATGGGTGGTTAAACACTGCATTTGGAACGAGTAACGATTGTTCAGACATGGCTTAGGTTACCACAATAAATTTATCTACATTTTCAAATAATAAAGCTGCCTGTGTATTTAGATCTTCGCTGAAGGCAGAGCATTCTTCCGCTGCGGCAACATTATTTTGAACGATAGCAGATATCTGGTTGATGCCTTGGGTTATTTGCATAATCTCGTTGTTTTGTTTCCTGCTCTGACCATCTATTTCTTTCATTATATCTCTAAAACGGTCGATCATGGTGTTGATATCATTTAAGGAGGAAGCGGTTTCAAGTGTAGTTTTTGAACCTTCTTCAACTGCTGCAATGGAGGTATTGATAAGTTTTTCTGTTTCGTTTACAGCATCTGCCGACTGCATTGCTAACAGGCGCATTTCTTCGGCTACAACAGCGAACCCTTTACCCTCTGCACCTAAACGGGCTGATTCAATGGAAGCATTCAGTGCCAGGAGATTGGTTCTGGCAGCGATTGCACCTACTGCTTTGTTAATGGAGCTGATTTTTCCAGAAGCAAGTTCGATATTATCCATGGCAGTCCGTAAGTTCTGCATGCGGCCATTACCTTCTTCCGCTTTATCTATAATCTTTTCTATGTATTCCGCAGCTCTGTCCACACTTTTAGTATTTTTCTCTACATGAGCAGAGATTTCATCCAGGGAAGCGGACAGCTCCTCAATAACTCCGGCCTGGTCACTAGCTCCCTCCGCCAGTGTCTTTGACATATCGGAAACCTGTACGGAACCGCTCTTTACCTGGCTGGAGGCCTGATTGATGGAGAGCAGTGCTTCGTTTAGGAAGGAAGTAATGTCATTGATAGAGTTCTTTATAGGTATAAAATCGCCCTGATAATTTCCTGCGGTCTGAATTCTTAAATCACCGGAAGAAATTTTTGAGAGATTCCTGGTGATGTCTTCCACAATAGAGTACATTTGTGTGATCAGGCTGTTTTCGGCAGCTGCCAGAATCCCGGTCTCATCTTTCGTTGTAATATTTTCCGTTCCGCGGAATGGACATCACCTTCAGACAATTGATGAAGTCGTCTGGTCACCAGTGTCAGAGGCTGTATGATACCAGTTATAACTTTGCTGGTCTTTCTTGTACCGACAAAAACACAGGCAATACTTATAAGGATCAGCAAAGCACTGGAAACAGCCTGCTGGCCTCGGAGCTTAAATACTTCACGGTTAATATCATCGTAATAATTCCCGGTGCTGATATACCAGCCGTATGGTTCAAACTTTTCGGTGTAAGCTCTTTTCTTAAAGATGCCGTCTTTTTCCGGTTTGGTGAAAAAAATTCTGTATAAGAGGTCCCGTTGTCCCCTGCTTTAATAAGATTTTGTATGTAATAAGTACCTTTTTTGTCTTCCGCTTCAAACCTCATGGTACCTTCGTATTCAGGATTCATATGAACAACGCACAAGCCGTCAGCCATATCAGCCCAAAAGTATCCATTGCCATTATTATAACGACTGTCCCTGACTAACTGTTCGGCTGTTGCCAAAGCTTCTGCCTCCGTTATCTCACCGTTCTCATAACGTGCATAGTTAACTGAAAGGGTGCTGATAAGATTATCAACGGCGGTTTTGATTTCCACATCGAAGCCCTGTTCCTTCTCCTTTATGGCTGTGTCGTAGGATATCTGTAATGCAATTCCGGCTGTTACGAATAATGCAACAACTGTTACAATTAAAATATTCTTAACTCCCTTAAGCAGCTTGTCCTTTAACAACAAGTCTTTGGTGTCTGTCTTTTTCATTTGTAAGCCTCCATTTTCATTTCTGTCATTCGTTATAATCGGTTAATCTGGACATGCCCGGCTATAGAGCCTGATAAGTCTGGAAACTCAAAAGATAACTGTAAGCAAAGATTCATATATTTCTTCAAGATCAAAATCATGGGATGAAGTTCGTGTAGTTCTTGTATAAGTATCCATAGCTCAATTAATTATAGTTATCTTATTCAAAAATTACAAGTAAAAATCATAAATGAGATTTGTAAATAGTATTCCGTGAAGTATATTTCATCCATTTTTCAACTTAAAATGGATTTTTGGTTTTTTGAATGGTATTTTAAGCGAAATTGTATAATTACTTTATTTAAGTGTCAAAAAA
>NZ_JNLE01000003.1:0-475000 GCF_000702945.1 Clostridium sp. KNHs205
AAACTGAACAAGCTGAGTAGTATCTTCTTCAAATTTCGTAAGATCAAACTTAAGCATGATTCCTACTGTTCCGCTTCTTTCTTCCTCATAATCTCCGCCGTCCTGCAGTACTTCGTTAAATTGCAGTTTAAGATATCCCGTATCCTTATCAAAGAGGAAGGTACCTATCACCGTATAGCCATCTGAGGCGATTAAATTACCGGATGCAGTTGCAATGGGCTTAAATACATCTGGAATCTTAACCTGGGCATAATCACCGCTTAGCAATTCCTTTTCATCTGGAATTTTCCAGTAAAACATTAATCCCACTTCAGTACTCTCCGTAATTTCCAACGGTTTATCCAGAGGCAGCAAATCCTCAGGATTGGCAGTCTTGGTCATTACCACCTGGGTAAATATATTTCCCAGATCCGGATTATGTTCTGCCTTTACGTTACCTAACCCAAATCCCTGAAGGGGTATATTGGATATAAGACTTAAAATCAAGATTACAACTAAAAAATTTCTTGATTTTCTGAAACATATTCTTCATTCATTTCCTCCCTTATTTCTTTGCTTTTTATAGTTTTGGAATTAAATTCTTTCTCATCACCTACTTTTTCTCTAAAGATTATTACCTTATGTATTGATGCTTAATTTCTTATCTCTTTTGGAATATGGTAAAAGTGTTATAACCTCCATCTTATGTAAAATAAATTATAACTTTTCATTCTGAACAAATTCTAATCGGGTAGGAGGTAGATAATTATTTTATCTACCGACCTCCCACACACCGTACGTACGTTCCGTATACGGCGGTTCTCTTTAGTTTTCATAAACTATCAGATAATAGTCAAGCATGGATGTATATCTAGGCTTGGCTATTATTTTATTAGAAAATATCTGGTTCAGCACTTGCGCCATGCGCCAGTACCCTTTTCTACTACAGGCAAGTTCTTTGGCTCTCCAATGCTCACATCCTATGGCTCTAAGCATTCTGTACTTTGTCTTGATTTTCTTCCACTGTTTCCAATAGACCGCTCGTATTCTGCGTCTAGCCCATTCATCTATGCCTTTTAGAAGATTCTTCATATCTGCGAGTTTAAAGTACTCTATCCATCCTCTCACAAACTGTTGGTATTTATCTTCTCTCGCTGTGTTGCTCATGCCATTGTTTCGGTCTGTCAGATTTCGTATTGCGTCTTTCATCTTTGTTACGGATTTCGGATGTACTCTAATCTGCATTTACCTCTATATCTATAGAATGTATATCCAAGATATTTAACTTTACTGATGTGCGCGACTTGCGTTTTCTTCCTATTCACTTTCAGAAATAGCCTTTTCTCAATGAATGGTATGATGTTTTCCAAGGTTCTTTCTGCACTCTTTTTGCTTTTACAGAAAATCATGCAATCATCTGCGTATCGGACAAACCTATGTCCTCTGCTTTCAAGTTCCTTGTCCAACTCATTTAGCATGATATTACTTAGCAATGGACTTAATGGTCCACCTTGTGGCATGCCGACCTCTGTTTTCTAAACACCCCTTTTGTTATCACTCCAGCATTGAGGTATTTATGTATCAAAGAGATAACTCTGCCATCTTTGATGGTTCTTCCCAATACCTCAATCAGCTTACTCTGGCATACGGTATCAAAGAACTTTCCAAATCCATATCAACCACATATACGTAGCCTTCGTTTACATTCTTTTGGCATTGTTTCAGTGCATCATGTGCACCTTTTTTCGGCTGAAAACCAAAACTGTTTTCTGAGAACTGCTCCTCGTAGATAGGCGTTAGTTCTTGTATGATTGCTTGTTGGATAACTCGGTCAACCACGGTTGGAACTCCAAGCTTTCTGAACTCACCTTTTGTTTCTTTTGGTATTTCTACCCTTCGAACTGGGTTTGGCTTAAATCTGCCTCCCTTTATCTCTTGAATTAAGGTGTCTTGGTTTTCCTTTAAGTAGGGCAGAAGTTCATCCACCTGCATTCCATCCGTTTCCACCTGCTCCTTTATTTGATTTCACTCGCTTATATGCCTTGTTGAGGTTATCTTTTCGCAAAATCAATTCCAAGAGATTATTCATCCAATAGTTTGTGATGATACCGCTCTTTTCAGTAATCTTCCCGTAGTCGAACACTTCTGCATCCTCTTTCTGTTCCGCAGATACCATTTGCAGATAGTCTTCCATATGAAGTTGTCTGTTCTTAAATCTACTATCAGTTACTTTCATTGCTTGTACCTCCTAAAGTTCAGTCCTTCCCATATCATTTGCAACTGAAATGGTACTATGACCTCGGCTGACTTTCTCGTCATTCGTTGTTACTACAAGTTTCATACTCTGTTTCACTTGCTGACGAGATCTCCCTGGGTACCACACGTTTCTTTCTCTCCATCCATCTGCCACATTTACTACAGTTAATTCCGAGTAGTTATTGGACTTTAACTTGTATTGCAGTCTTATCCTTAACTGTAGCCTGATGTGATTTCTGTTCGTCAGACCAGAGATTTGCCTCCACTTCCTTCAGATTCGCAGTCACCCACGACACCCTTGGTCTTGGCTGTGTCTTTCCCACTACTAGGCAGACTAGGGACTTTCACCCATTAGAAACGTGCGCCGCCAGGCGCACAACAAATAGTAATAGTAATCTATACTATTACTATTTTTCTTAGATTATAGCTGCTAAGAAAAATATAAATCCTCAGTCAATCACGTGTTTCATGAAATCGAGTAGGAGAAATTTCTCTTAACAGAGAAATTTCGACCTCTCACACCACCGTGCGTACCGTTCGGTACACGGCGGTTCAATCAACTTAACAAGTAACACACCTTTCGATGTAATAGTCCAACATTGAGATTAGTCCAAACTGGGCTAATCTCTCATTATTTATTGCTTGGCTTATATCTGAACTTCGACATACTCTTGCAAATCCCTTTGCATAAGAGGTTCGTCTTGCCGCCCATTTAGGTATTCCCAGTTTTATTAGATTCTTTGCTCTATTCTTTGGTGTTTTCCAGTGTTTCCATATGCACATGCGAAGCCTATATCTAATAGTTCCATCAAAATTCTTGCATAGTTTCTTCATACTACCGATTTTGAAGTAATTTATCCAACCTCGAATCAACTGATTTAGCTTCTCTATTTTGTGCTTATTGTTAACTCCCCAACTTCGGCAAGTAAATTTCTTCATTTTTGCCTTGAACTTTGCAACTGAACTAGCGTGTGGTTTAGCTTTATACTGTTTGGCAAATGTGTCATAGTAAAATCCAAATCCCAGATACTTTATTCCTTTTGGTTTATCCACCTTGCTCTTGCTAACATTTACCTTCAATCCAAGCTTCTCTTCTATGAACTTTGAAATGCTTTTCATTACTCTGCTAGCTGCCAGTTCGCTTCCGACCATAATAATACAGTCGTCTGCATATCTGACAAAATCCAATCCTCTTGATTCCATTTCCTTATCCAGTTCATTTAACATGATGTTTGCTAAAAGTGGTGAAATATTTCCACCTTGAGGTGTTCCTACAATAGAATCCTCGTATTCATCATCTATAATCACTCCGCTAACTAAGAACTTTCGAACTATCGAGATAACATCTCCATCTTTGATTGTTCTTCCTATTATTGTCATCAGCTTGTCATGATTTACTGTGTCAAAGAACTTTTCCAGGTCAATGTCCACTATCCAACTGTGCCCATCGTTCATCATTTCCAGCGCTGTAAGCACCGCCTGCTGGGCACAACGACTCGGTCTGAATCCGTAGCTGTGGTCATGAAACTGTTCCTCGAATATCGGAGTGAGTACCTGTGCTACTGCTTGTTGAACAAATCTGTCCGTTACTGTTGGTACTCCCAGTTTCCTGACTCCTCCTTCTGGTTTTGGTATCTCTACACGCCTTACTGGTTGCGGTTATACTTTCGTGTCCGCAATTGTTCTTTAATTGTTTCGCCATTCTTCAAAAGGTATTCACCAAGTTCTGTGTACTCCATTCCGTCCACACCCTCTGCTCCTTTGTTTCGTATGACTTGCAGATACGCCTTATTGAGATTATCTTTGGCTAATATCTGCTCCATTAGACTATTTGTGTCCATGCGTTGTTTCCTTTCTGTCCCGTTCGTTTCCACCATCTTTGACGTCATCGACAGATGTTGTGTTTACTACAAGTCGGAACCTACTTCAACTGATTGATTGTTCGTCCCTTTGCTCCGTTTCCATTACAGAAACTTCCTCGCTACTACGGACTATGCTGACTTCTCACAGTTCGTTGTTACTCGGCAAATGATACCGCTGTGAGACCTCCCCGATTAAGGTGCGAGCTCTTTCCTCTCATCTATCCGCCACATTTACTCCTACTTCCAGCAACTTTTGGACTTCATCTTCTTTTGCAAACTTATCCGTATTTCAGAGCCTTATATGTGATTTCTGTCCGTCGGACCAAGAGTTTGCCTACAACTTCCTTCAGATTCCACCTCACGGTGGACACCCTTGTTGTTCAGCTATGTGCTTCCACGTTGCCTAGGCGCACTTGGGACTTTCACCCATTAGAGCCCGCCCATGGCGGGCAAACAAAAAGAGCAAAATATGTATTTCTACATACTCTGCTCTTGTAAAGGTTGATTGGACTTCTTTCAACTATTATATTGTGCTATTTTATCCTCTTTTTATATAATGCTGATATATCTCTATTACTTGCCGCGACGGCATTATCCCCAGTTCCTCCCGGACGGTGTTACTATAATGCTCGTATGCCTCAATTAATCCTTTGGTATTACCTATGCCGCCATAGTAATTTATTAACAAAACAACAAACCTTTCGTTATAAGCATCCATCTGTACCAATTTCAGTAAACATTTTTCAATAATTCCATTCTGTGATCTGGCTATATTATTATTTGTATAGCTCTGAAGACAATCCAAATAAGTATTTCTTAAATTCTGCTGCTCATAAATGCACCAATTATACTCATCCTGCTCAAACAGATCACCTTCATATATGGTTAAAAGCCGTTTTATATCCTCGGTGGTGGGAGCCGTTTTTTCAAGCAGGTACTTTAATTCTTCCAGATCACTTTTAAAGGGCAGCGTCAATACATAATGATCATTTATGTATTGTATTCCTTCCTCAAACCCCATCTCTTTCAAGGTCTTTCTTAATTGATAGACTGTAGTATGCAAGAGCGCGGCTCCTTTATCAGGTGCAACCTCCGGCCAGAGTTCCTCCAGAAGACGATGTTTATAGACCGGCTGCTCATTATTCAGCCAGAGAAAGCAGAACATTTCCTTCACCTTTTTTGTACGCCAGCGTACTGTGGTATCTCCCTCGCCAGTCTGTATTTGAAATGTCCCCAAAGAGCGTATGTATATGTCAGTAGTTTTGTCGTTTATATGAACTTTCTTTATTTCTTTTATCTTCATACTGGCTTCTATTTTCTGAACAGCTTTTTTCAACCGTTCCAGGGTAACGGGCTTTAATAAATAGTCTAGGGCATCCACTTCAAAAGCATCCACCGCATATTGAGCATAAGCTGTTACAAATATAACTGCCGGCTGCAGTTTTTTCTGGAGCAGTTCATGGGCAAACTGAAGTCCATGTAACCCTCCCATCTCAAGATCCAGAAAAACAGCATCTGCCTCTATTACTGATAACTCTTCCAATGCCATAAAGGGATTCGTAAATTTTCCAACTACTTCGATTCCATCTATCTGCATTAATAATCTTTGTAAAACATCCAAAGCCAGTTCTTCATCATCTACCAATAATACTCTCATAGAATCTCCTGTACTAATCCAGCAATTTGTATTTTAATCCTTGTTAAAAACCTTATTTCAGATAAATGGTGATACAGGTGCCCGACTCCTCTGCACTTTTTATGGCTATATCAGCATCTTTCATCAGTTTTATCTTTCGTAAGACGTTTGATAAACCTATTCGGTTATTCTTATCTGCCAGCAGCTCTTCCAACTTTTCCTTACTTATTCCCGGCCCATTATCTCTGATTTCAATTACATTCAGACCGCCCGGTTCACGTCTTATATTGATTTCAACCGTAACTTTTCCGCTGCTATTCCTGATGCCATGGTGAACGGAATTTTCCACTAACGGCTGGAGGGTCAAGGCCGGCAGCATAATATTAACAGTTTCATCTACAGCATAAACAATTTCAAGACGTTCATTATACCTCATCTTTTCTATAGAGAGATAGGCTTTTACCAGTTCAAGTTCTCTTTCCAGGGATATCATGGAATTGTAGCTGTTAAAGTCCAACTTGGCACGAAAATAAGTAGACAGATGCTGCAAAGCCTCACAGGTCTTATCTGCATCCCGAAAGCTTAATCCTATTATGGTATTCAGGGTATTATATAAGAAATGGGGCATTATCTGGGCATGAAGGTTCTGCATTTCCTGATTGATTGCTTCTCTGGCAGACTTCTTAACCAGAAGCAGGGTTTGGATACGTGCCTCTAATTCTTCCCAGGAATAAGGTCTTTTAAGAAAGTCATTTACTCCTGAGGCAACTGCTTTTTGCATTTCTTTGGAAGGACTTTCCTCGGTCAGTAATATAATAGGAAGTTCTGTCATAGTGTGGCGATGCCTTATCCGTTTGCAGACATCAAGAGCTGCTACATCGGTTATACTTTGATCCAATATTAAAAGGTCTGCCTTTTCGTTTAAAGCATATTCCATAGCTTTTGTATGAGAATCAATTAATACCAAGGTATATTTAGAGACCTGGTTTAACCGCTTCAGCTCTCTAAGACTCTCCTGGTCCCTTACCGCCGCAAGAATTATCTCTTCCTTAAGGCCTTTGAAGCTTCCCCTTATATTCTGTTCACATGTACTCTTATGGTCTGGCGGGAGAGCCTGTTCTTTTCCATCTATGGACTCCATAGAAGACTTACTGTCTTTTACTATATGGTCAGCTTCACCAAGAGGAAGACTGAAGGTAAAACAGGCTCCTTTACCAGGTTCTGATATCACCCATATCTTACCTCCCTGCATTTCCACAAGATTTTTGGCAATACTCAGCCCAAGTCCAAGTCCGTTTAGGTTCTCATTGCCTTCTTTCTTTCCTTGGTAAAAGGGAATAAAAATAATGTCTTTTTGGTCTTTCTCAATTCCTGTTCCAGTATCTTTAACTGATAAAAAAGCGGCATTACCATGTACCACAGCTGTAACAGTAATTTCTCCTTCTTCTGTAAACTTAACGGCATTCTGCAGAAGATGATAGAATATCTGCCTCAGTTTCGTTTTGTCTGCTCTTAGGTTCGGTAAATCAATCGGTATTGTATGTATAAGCTTCAGATTCTTCTCATGCACCAGATATTCATAATCTTCAACAATACCGATAAGAACTTTATAGTCTATATCTTCTGTGTTAATTACAATTTCCTGGTTCTCCCCTGAAGCCTCCAAAAGCTCCTCCAGGATGGTGAAAATATGCTTCCCCTCTCTATTTATTTCCACAACTTTCTGTTGTTGATGCAGATTTAATACCCCTTTCTCACCCTCCAAAAGCATTTCAGTATTACTCACAATCTTATTTACAGGCTTTTGCAATTCCTTAGAGGTCTTAACCAGGAACTTATCCTTCATTTTATCATATACAAGAAGCTGGTTAGATAACTGCTCTACTTTTCCAAATGCCAATTTGGTACGGTAATTCATAAATAAGATCTGTGTTAATACAAGAATAAGCATCATAAAAGTCGGTATTTTACCAACTTCTAATTCAAACAGAAACTCAAGCACCATAGTAATCAGGTAACAGATAAACGCTGTTATTATAATAAACATATACTCAGCGGCCTCCACTCCACGGCGAAAAGCTTTCCCCATGACATAGAGTATATATCCGAAAGACATGATAATAATTGCAGCTATAATGATTTTATGCTGATATATCGATAAATTCATATTGAAAACCGAGTCCTCCGGCACCCAGTTGAGAAAAGAGCCTATCACAAGTATTAAGATACTGAGAAAAATAATAATCCCTCTCTTTGCATACTTATGAAAGAAATAATTAATTAACAATAATAAGAAAAAGAAAGATAAATACATAATCTGTATTTGAAAACTGTAAAAGACCATAGATACCCTTGGCATGGATATAATATCCGTTATGACCTTCTCGCCAATGGTTGATATATAAATACCCTGCATCAGAAGAAACATACCAAAATAGAATGAATTCTTAGAGCCTTTTCTCCAGCAGTAGAGAATAATAAGGCACAGCCCCAGAACAATACAGCTGGAAATCACAAAGAAATCAACAGCTCTGCCTAAATCACGAGCTCTAAGCAATTCATGGGCAGTTCCAAACTTCACAGTGTGCAGTATTCCTCCCATAGCCCCGGGATAATCCACAACCTGTATTACGATTTCCATCTGACGTGCCTCAGAATTTGTTATTCCTGTTATACTTTGACGGGAGGGTACCAGATATTCAAGCTCCTTTAGGGTCAGTCCACTGTCATATACCTTGGTTCCATTTAGATATACAGCCGCACAATATTGAATACTGTTACTTATTATTCCAAAACTTCCGTCCTCAGGAAGTTCTGCAACCAAACGAAAGGTACCTAAATGAAAGGGATTACTTGCATACTCCTCATAATCCCTCCAATCATCCGGTACCTTAACAAATCTTTTCAGATGGTTATATCGTTTAAATGTATCTTCCTCTTTGTTTGGTGTTATCAGTTCCCCCGGGTAGAATTCCCAGGTACCTCCGGCTGTTAACAGCCCTTTCTTGGAAGTATCCCAGTCTGCCAGTGATAACACTCCATTTTCAGCAGCTCTTAAATTATAAGAAGGAAATCTGTTAATGAGAACAAGTCCCAAAACATTTGCTATGATAATTAAACTGCATATAAGAACTGCGGTTCTTCTTCTCATCTCATCCCAATCCTCTCATCTTTTAGCATTACTGCCTATACATTGCTCCAGCGTCCCGAGGCTCCGCAGGGCAGCACCAATTTATTGGAGGTTACAGGTAATCCAATTTCTCCGGCTTCTATCTTTCCTCCGAATTTACTCTGAAGCTCGATTCCCAGCATATACGCAAGCACCGCAGGCTGAAGTCCTGTTGTATATGAATTTATCAGGAAAAACAGCGGATTCTTATTTAGCACCCCTGTACATAACTGAACAAAAGGGTGAATGCTTTCTTCAATCTTCCAGATTTCTCCCTTGGGTCCTCTTCCGTAAGATGGTGGGTCCATGATCACGGCATCATAAAAATTCCCTCTTCTGATTTCACGCTCTACATACTTACCGCAGTCATCAACAATATAACGTATAGGTGCATCAGAAAGTCCCGATAAGGCTGCATTCTCCTTCGCCCAGGTAACCATTCCCTTAGACGCATCAACATGAGTTACACTGGCACCTGCTTTGGCAGCTGCAATCGTAGCTCCTCCCGTATAGGCAAAAAGGTTAAGAACTTTAATCTCCTTCTCCGGATGTTTTGCTTTTTCTTTTCTTATAAGGTCCCCAAACCAGTCCCAATTGGTGGCCTGTTCCGGAAACAAGCCGGTATGCTTAAAATTAAAGGGCTGCAGATGGAATACCATATCTTTATAATTAATCTTCCACTCCTTGGGCAGATCAAAGAACTCCCACTCTCCGCCGCCTTTGCTGCTTCGGTGGTAATGGGCATTAGGTTTCCTCCAGCCTGCCGCCTTTTTCTCTGTATTCCACAAAACCTGAGGATCCGGGCGTACAAGGACATAATCCCCCCAGCGCTCCAGTTTCTCTCCGTCTGATGTATCTATAACTTCATAATCTTTCCAACTATCTGCTATCCACATATATTCTATCCTTCACATCATGTAGGGTTATTACCCTGTTTATTTAAAAAGCCGCTTCTACGGCACTAAGTAAAAATGTACTATAATTCTCTTCTAAATGCAAGTATTTGCGAGAAAAACGGCATAAAAATGATTCCAATTCTTCAAGGTTTAATTGATTTTCTGTCAATATCTCAATTAACTTAAGTATTTGGAATCATTCTGTCTTTATTCAATATTATTACTGCCAAAGAAATAGTTCTTCTTTAGGAGTTACCTTTTCTGATGGAGGATTCTCTAATCACCATCTCCGTGTTCACCGTTAATATTTCCTTCGGCAGATCCATGTTATCGATTCTCCAGATCAATTGCTGTACCAGTCTTCTCCCCATCCTCTGATTTCCGATATGAACAGATGTAAGGGACGGCGATAAGAGCTCAACCTCTTCCTTATCATCAAAACCGGTTACCGCTACTTCCTGAGGCACTTTTACTCCTTTTCTCTTGAGACAAAGCATGACATCTTTGGCAATATCATCATTGGCACATACAATAGCCTCCGGCAGTTCTTTTAATTTGCCAAGTTCCACGCTGACTTCTTCCTGTTTGTAATACTTATGTTCAACGTGGCGGTTGATCACAAACTGCTCCTCGGGTTTGATTCCATAGTCTGAAAGAGCTGCAAGATATCCTTCGTAACGATCCTTAATGGTTCTGCAATAAGTAATGTCTCCAATAAATGCAATCCGCCTGTTACCCTGGCTTAGCAAATGCTCCGTTATGCTTCTGGTGGAATGATAACCTTCAAACAATACAACATCGCCCATGGAGGTTATTTCATGAACATCGCTGGGTCCGTCTAAGAATACCACCGGCACATCTCTTTTTAATATCAGTTCCAGAAACCCTTTGTTAAATACATTCAAGATAATGATACCACTCATCTCTGTATCCATATCAAGCGGAGCTACATAATTTGCCTCATCTTCTTCACTTATAAAATTCAACTGCAGTTTGCAGTTATTCTTATTCAACTCATCTGAGATTCCCATTATGATCCGGTTCCAGAAGGTTGATAATTCTCTTCTTGCAAATACCACTACTGTCCTGACCTTTTCAAGTCTGTCCTTTATCTTAAACTCGTTCAGAACAGTGGGCGAAAGCTTTGAATACCCCATTTCATAAGCTTTCTTAATTACCACATACCTGGTTTCATATGCTACCGTGTCACTGTTATTCAGTGCTTTCGCAACAGTGTTACGGGACAGGTTAAGTTCCTTTGCCACATCCTGTATTGTTATCTTTCTCAACTTGTTACCTCCTGGTAAACATACTTATTCATTCGTTTAATACCAACTCCCATTACATGCCCCATCCGCTTTCAGATGCTGTATTGACGGAATTACCTGTCAGATACAATTACAGATACCAGGTAAAAATCCAGCCCGCTTGTCTCATCAGCCTCTGTAACCGTAATATCCACTGTATGTTTCTTCTTTTCTCCGCCTGTCAGCAGATTTTGAAGATACAGGCAATCACCCCAGTCCTCTTCAAAATTAGCATCTAATATAACCGGATTTTCTTTATTGCCATCAACGATAGCCACCGCAACAGGGGCTGTGCGTTTTATGGTTTTTCTATACTGAGCGGCAATATTTCTGCCTTCTACCTCAAAATGAATGGTGTCATTTACTTTTTCAGCAGTAAAACCGTTGCGGAAAAATTCTGTAATATTCTCCTGCACTGTAGTATCTTTTACAAATCCATTGGATACCGGCTCTGCGTTTTTGTTATTGATACGAAGGGAGTCCATATAACGGTTGGCAGTCAGAGGTTTCTCCGGTAAGAAAAATTCCTTCTCTGTACCCTCTTCCATAACCTTCTTATAGATTTCCTCCAGCATATTAATTACAACATCTGCTACCAGCCTGTGGCCTTTATCATTGGGATGGAGATCATCCGGTGTAATATCGGCAGCTGACAGTCTGCCTTCTTCTACTTCCTTATACACACTGTTCTTTATACTCACCATGGGAAGCTTATAATAAGCACCAACCTCATTATGAACCTCCTGGGCATTGGTGCCATCATTATAACATACATTATTAAGAATCAGCAGTCCGGGTTCGTTCTCATAGGTTAATATTCTTCTGACCAGTCCCTCATAGGTTTCCTGGAAAAAAAGATTGTTCGTATCATTTACACTGAATTCCGTGATGACAAAATCAGGTTTATGACACAGCAGATCTTCCTCCACCCTTGCAACACCAAATTGTGAAGTGGTTCCTCCGATTCCTCCATTTACATACTGAATATTGCTGTTCCTGAATTTATTTACCCACCACTCATATACCAGATAGGCATAACAGGTCTTTGGAGTACTGGAAAGAGACCCCTGTGTGATAGAGCCTCCTATCATTCCTATTGTTATATTCTCTCCTGCCTGTGCTTTCCTCATTACTTTACCGATACGGTATAAATTACCGAAATCAACGATTCCTCTATCTGCAATTACTTTTAACTCCATAATAACCCCTTTCTTGAATATCAAAGCTTTGATTTGATACACCTGAATTAGCAGCTGAAAACGCTTTTTTGTCTTTCATTCTAACCTCTTCCTGATATCTAATCCTGGTTGGATATTCCTGATCTATTGCTGAAAACTCTCTATTATTAAAATAATATGCATTTTTCACACTATAACCTGATTCAATTCATAAAGAGCTCCTTGCTTCCTATTCTTGCACTGCTTTTCAAACCCAAGCACAAATGCACTATAAAGCAATCATATGTTTTCCATTAGTTTTACATTAATCTTACATAAATAATGTACAACACCAAAGGATACCTGTCAACGTCCTTTTCATCCAAACATTGGTTTTTTTAATGTTTCTAATGTTTCCATTAGGTTTTTAACCATATTTTAACTTGACTAAAAGGGCAGAAAACGCTAAACTGATGATGCAAACAATAAATGGAAACCAACTGAACGGAGGGTTTATAATGGGTATTTTAACAAGATTCAGAGATATTATGTCCAGTAATATAAATGCACTTCTGGACAAAGCAGAAGATCCTGAGAAGATGATAGACCAGTGTTTAAGAAATTTAAACAGCGATTTAAATAAGGTAAAGGCTGAAACAGCAGCTATAATGGCAGAGGAACAAAGAGCAAAAAGAACTTTGGATGAATGCAAGGAAGAAATCGCAAAAATGCAGTCCTATGCCGTAAAGGCTCTGGAAGCAGACAATGAAGATGATGCAAGGAAGTTTTTAGAGCAGAAGGCTTCTCTTACCTCTAAATTAAATGGTTTACAGGAATCCTTTAATCTGGCAAATACCAATGCAGTTCATATGAGAGAAATGCATGATAAGCTGGTTTCTGATATCAATGAGCTGGAATCCAGAAAAGAAATGATCAAAGGAAAACTTGCCGTTGCAAAGACTCAGGAGCGTATAAATAAGATGACCTCCTCTGTATCTTCCGCTAACGATTCAATCGCAAGCTTTTCCAAATATGAAGAGATGGCCGACAAAGCATTAGATAAGGCAAATGCCATGGCTGAACTTAACCGCAGCGGCCCGGATGCCTCTATAAAGGATCTTACTAAGAAGTATAGTGAAGATGCAGCTGTTGAAGATGAATTAGCAGCACTAAAAGCAAGTCTTAACAAATAAAAAGAAATTACAACCGATAGTATATGAAAATGGAAGCTTATTACATCTCAGATTCCATTTTGCATCTGCTTGCAGATGTGGCACTGACGCAAATCAGATAAACACATGCATACCGCAGGAATAAACCCTTGCAGTACTGCCTAATAAGAAGTTTGAAATGTTCTTTATTTCACACTTACCGCATAATTGCGAAAAACAAATGAGAATAGCGGCTTTAAGCCGCTGTTTTCGCGTAAGGGAACTAATTATAGGATTTAGCCTGCTGCCTACCTTCTATGTATAACCTATTTCAGAAATTATTTCCATGGTATCTTCCCATGAAATTAGGACAGAAGGATTGGCAGCAAAGATTATTTGTAATATAATTAGTTAGGATGATTCAATTGGGAGGTATCATATGGTTGTGCAATATAAGTGCCCGAGCTGCGGTGCTGATATGGCCTTTGACAGCACTACAGGAAAGCTGCATTGCGACAGCTGCGGCACCAACATGAACATTGAGGAAATGTCTGGCAGTAAGAACGCCAAGGATTATAAACATACACATCAGGAGTCTGCTTCTAACAAAGAGGCTTTTGACCACGGAGCAGAGGTACATGAATATCATTGCAATAATTGCGGAGCTGTACTGATAACCGATCAGGATACCACAGCCACCACCTGCAGTTTCTGCGGTGCAGGAGTAGTTCTCTCAGACCGCCTCTCAGGAAGTTTCGCTCCCTCTCTGGTTATTCCTTTTACCATAAACAAAGAAGAGGCTCAGGCAGCTTTTAAAAAATGGTGCAAAAAGGGGTTATTAACTCCAAGCGGCTTTATGACAGCTGACAGAATCAAGAGTATTACCGGTATCTATGTCCCTTTCTGGCTTTATGATCTGAATGGGGTCGGTACTGCTGATGCTACCTGTACCAAAGTCAGAACTTATACCAGAGGAGATTATATCTATACGGAAACAGATTATTATCATGTATACCGTAAAGTGAACCTTAATTATCTCAAGGTTCCAACCGATGCCTCTGAGAAAATGAATGATAAGATGATGGATAAACTGGAACCTTATCATTATAAAGATTTAAAGACCTTTAACATGCCATATCTGGCAGGGTACCTGGCAGAGAAATATAATTATGATGCCGGTGAGATGTTCCCCCGGGTGGAATCCAGGGTTCAGGATTATGTGGACAGTTACCTAAGGCAGACCATAAGCGGTTATTCTTCCACCACGTATAATAACAAGGATATCCGTGTACACACCCAAAATGCCGAGTACGCCCTATTCCCCGTCTGGATGGTATGTTATGATTATAAAAAGTCAGAGCATACTTTTGCAATGAATGGACAGACAGGTAAGATTGTAGGCAAGCCCCCTTTAAGCGCTGCCAAAATTGCAGGCTGGTTCGCCGGTATCAGTGCGGCTTCCTTTGCTATTATTAAGATAATAGCACTACTGTCAGGAGGTCCCCTGCTATGATAGAAAACCATATTTTTAGATCACCTTATGTAAAAGGACTGCTGCTTATCTTTATAGCTGTACTGTCTGTGGCCTTGATAAGCCCTATGACCGTTATGGCTTCTAAAGCAGATAAGACCACAGAAGAATCGGCAGCCCCGGAGGAAGAAGTCGCTGCAGATGCTGAGGCAGCATCGGATGCACAAACTGAGACCGGAACAGAAAGCCAGAAGCAATATTTGTTTGATAATTATGGTCTCTTTACGGAGGAAGAAGCAGCTTCCTTAAAAGCTGCCTGTATAGAATACAGCGAAGAAGCCAAAGCAGACATAATAATGATAACCACAGCCACACTTGACGGAAAAACTGCCCAAAAATACATGGAGGATTTCTATGATGAGATGGGGTTTGGTTATGATAAAGAATATGGCGATACAGTAATGCTCCTTGTCAATATGGAGGAAAATAATCGCTGGGTAGAAATACAGGGTTACGGTCAGGCCGAATACTATGTTAACAACGACCGCATAGAATACATGCTCGACGATATCTCTGAAATATTAAAAAATGGTGAATATAAAGATGCCTTTATAGAATTTGCCAAGCAATCAGCATATTACATGAATGAAAGCAAAGGCGTTAAAGAGACTCCGGCTTCGGGTAATACTGGTTCCAACGGCAGCACCGGTTCCAACGGCAGCACTGGTTCCAACGGCAGCACTGGTTCCAACGGCAGCATCGATTCCAATGGCGGCACCGGTTCCGGAAATTACGGCGAATCCAGTTATAACGGACCAAGTAATTATTACGGAGAAAAAGAGGAGAATCCACTCTATAACACAGTTGTACAATTAGTTATTGCTCTTGTTATCGGCGGAATTTCCGTTGGGGTCATGGCGGCAAATTCTGGCGGCAGAATGACAGCTCAGGGCAGAACCTATCTGGATGAAGGCCGCTCCGGTCTGACAGATCACCGTGACGAATATCTTCGTACAACAACTACGAGAGTGAAAAAACCAACAAACAATGACAATAGCGGCGGCCGGAGCAGCGGTGGCGGTGGTGTATCCAGCGGCGGACATTCACACAGCGGCGGAGGCAGAAGCTTCTAATAACATAATAATACTTCATAACAAGAAAGGATGACAACTAATGGGTTTCTTTAAAGATCAATTATCCAATGTAGTGGAATGGGAAGAATTCAGAGAGGATATGATATTTTGGAAATGGAGCAACCGGGAAATCAAAAAAGGCAGTAAACTAATAATCCGCCCGGGTCAAGATGCCATATTCCTCTTTAACGGCAAGGTGGAAGGTATCTTTAAGGATGAAGGTGATTATGACATTGAGTCTCAGATTATTCCTTTTCTGTCAACCTTAAGCGGATTTAAATTCGGTTTTAACAGCGGCATGAGGGCTGAAGTCCTCTTTGTAAATACCAAAGAGTTCACTGTTAAATGGGGAACGAAAAATGCCATAAACATACCAGCACCTTCCCTGCCCGGCGGTATGCCCGTACGTGCCAACGGTACCTTCCAGTTCCGCGTAAACGATTATGTCAAGCTCATTGATAAGATTGCAGGCATAAGGGAAAGTTATCTGGTAGAGGATGTAAAGCTTCGTATAACCGCCCTCTTAGACCAGCTTCTGATGAAATGGATTGCAAAAGAAGGTAAGGACATGTTCAATCTGCAAAGCAATTCCTATGATATTGCAGCCGGTATTAAGACCGATCTGGATATGCAGCTCTTTGACACCGGCCTTACCGCATCGGGCTTTCAGATAATGAGCTTTACCTATCCGGAAGAAATACAGGCAATGATTAATAAGAATGCCTCTTATAATATGATTGGTGACATTAACCGCTATCAGCAGGTTAAAGTCACAGACGGCATGTTCTCCGGAGACAACAAAGGCGGCGGTATGGCTTCTGATATGGCCGGTATGATGATGGGTCTCAATATAGCAAATCAGGTATTTGAACAAATGAACAACAACCAGACTTTTAAGACCTCAAGCTCCAGTAACGGCACAAAACCTAACTTCTGTCCTAACTGCGGTGCGAAAACCACCGGTGCCAACTTCTGCGGAAACTGCGGACAGAAACTGTAAAAATCTCTGTAAAAATATAATTTGCTGCTATTCGTTAACTAAGTAATTATCATTTCCAGAAGAATTCATACAAACGGATTATAGGATTTTACTTATAGTATATTTGAATAATTCAGTATTTTTTCAGTTCTTTAAAATATTTCAGTACTTTCCAGTTCTTAAGAATAAACTACAAAATTTCTTATATAACAATAAAGCAATCCCCCTTTCCTTATGATTGGAAAAGGGAGATTGCTTTATTGTTTACTAATTATTATTTGCTTACAGTTTATTCTTTGCTTATAGTTTATTCTTTGTTTACAGTTTATTCTTTGTTTATAGTTTATTCTTTGCTTATAGTTTATTCTTAGTTATAGACATCAATGCCATGATTCAAGTACCAAAAACCCTTGTTTCCATATAGTTTCAGGCAAATCGTACAAAGCAGAAGAACGAATGCGCCTATGGAAAGGTATTAGAAGTCCTTTTCTCTGGATATTTTTTGCTATAATATAAAACCGATTGTCTGAGCGTAGCGAGTTATCGGTTTTATATTATGTCCAGCATAAAATATCCAGAGAATTAGGACTTCTTATACCTTGGAATTGAAGCATGAGTTTTTCTGCTTTGTGCGATTTGCCGTCCCCTTGTGAAAACCCACCTATCAGCACACTACTTCACACCCTTGAATTCCCTATAGCTATATCATCAGCCTACCGCAAATGCAGCATCCTTTACCAGTTTATCAAGCTTTTCAGCAGCATCAGAAAGACTGGTTCCCTTTACACCAAAATAGAACTTAATCTTAGGTTCGGTACCGGAGGGTCTAACTGCACACCAGGCATCCTCCTCCAGATCAAAATACAGTACATCGGATTTGGGCAGTCCTGTAGGTGTTACAGCACCTGTCGCAAGGTCAGTGATAGTATCCCTCTCATAATCTCTGAACTTTAATACCTTCAGTCCGCCAGCTTCTTTCACCGGATTCTTACGGTAGTTACCCATAATTTCCTTAATCTTTTCCATACCTTCAATACCCTTTAAGGTAACGGAAACAAGATCCTCTTTAAAATATCCGTATTTCTCGAATACATGGTTCATCTGCTCATAAAGGGTAATACCCTGAGATTTATAATATGCCGCTGCTTCGCATAAAGTCATAACCGCTACAACAGCATCCTTATCTCTGGAATGTGTACCAATCAGACAGCCATAGCTCTCTTCAAAGCCGAATACATATTCGTTAGAGCCGGTCTCTTCAAATAACTTAATCTGCTCTCCGATATATTTGAAACCGGTAAGTACTTCGATTAATTCAGCATTATAGTGAGCAGCAATTCTGTCAGCCATATTTCCGGTAACGATTGTCTTAATAAGTGCAGCATTTGCAGGAAGTGTATTATGGGCAGCTTTCTGTGAAAATACATATTCTGCAATCAGGGCACCTGACATATTTCCGGTAAGCAGTACGAATTCCCCGTCTGTTCCTCTTACCTGAACACCAAGTCTGTCAGCATCAGGATCTGTAGCAAGGATAATATCAGCACCTACTTCGTCTGCCAGTTTCTTTGCAAGGGTAAATACCTTGGGGTCCTCGGGATTAGGATAACCTACTGTGGAAAAATTACCATCGGGAAGTTCCTGCTCCGGTACTACATATACATTGGTAAAGCCAAGTTCCTTTAATATTCTTCTTACAGGAAGGTTACCGGTACCATGAAGAGGTGTGTATACGATCTTCATATCCTTACACTCTTCAGCAATAGGATTTACTACTAACTTCTTAAGCTCTTCCATATATCTGTCATCAATCTCTGCACCTATGGTATGATAGAGGCCTTTTGCCTTTGCTGTCTCTAAATCCATGGTCTTAACCGCAGAATAGTCTGTAATGGCATTAACTTCACTGATTATTTCTACATCTTTAGGATAAGTAATCTGCGCGCCATCCTCCCAGTACACCTTATAACCATTGTATTCCGGCGGGTTATGGCTGGCTGTTATTACGATACCTGAAATACAGCCTAATTCTCTAAGCGCAAAGGAAAGTTCCGGTGTCGGTCTTAAGGATTCAAATACATATGCTTTTATTCCGTTTGCATTAAGGCAAAGTGCCGCATCTGCTGCAAATTCCGGAGACATTCTTCTGGAATCGTAAGCAATGGCAACTCCCTTCTCCTGTCCACCCTGCTTTATGATAAAGTTGGCAAGACCCTGTGTTGCTTTTCTTACAGTATAGAGATTCATACGGTTGCTTCCAGCGCCTAATACTCCACGAAGTCCTCCTGTACCAAATTCAAGGTCTTTATAGAAGCGGTCTTTGATTTCACCGTCATTACCTTCAAGGGCCAAGAGCTCATTTCTGGTTTCCGCATCAAAGTACTCGTCCGTTGTCCACTGCTTATATTTCTCTAAATATCCCACTTTCTTGTCTCCTTTCACTGTTGCCTTTTTTCTTTCATTATTTTACTTAATTTCAAAACAAGTTGCAATGCATTTTGTTGACTGGTGCTATTATAGGATATTCTATTTATCCTGTCAATATTTTGTGCATTTATCGTTAATAATAGTGCTTAATCGTTTCATTAATGTTGCATCCGTTTTAGTAAACTTAAGAAAATTGCTATTATTAATGTTGCATGAAGTTTTTTATTCAAAAAATTATACCTGAGTAAAAGAGTTTTAGTGTTGACATATCCGGGTAATTGACATTAATCCAAGGTTAAGCGGTAATAGTATATATTTACATGTAAAAGTAACAGATGCCTAAATAAAAGGAGTGCCGCAATATTTCGCGAAATATTGCGGCACTCCCTTTTATTTAGAGATCAATTTATTACTCAAGTATCTTTATGTTTATACCTTTTAAAGGTATATAATTCAATAAATTAAGCTTTATTTACAGAACCGAAAAGTTCCATCTTCTCTTTAACAGTTGCTTTGATCGCTTCGAAACCGGGAGCTAAGAGCTTACGAGGGTCAAAACCTTTTCCGGAAAGGTCTTTGCCATCTTCAATGTACTTACGTGTTGCAGCAGCAAAAGTAAGCTGGCACTCTGTATTTACATTGATCTTAGCAACACCAAGAGAGATTGCTTTCTTGATCATTTCTTCAGGAATACCTGTACCACCATGAAGTACTAAAGGCATATCTCCTGTTAACTGCTGGATAGCATCTAAAGCGTCGAAGTTAAGACCAGCCCAGTTCTCAGGATATTTTCCATGAATGTTACCGATACCTGCTGCAAGCATTGTTACACCAAGGTCTGCAATGGATTTACACTCATTAGGATCTGCGATTTCACCAGCACCAACAACACCGTCTTCTTCACCGCCGATAGAACCAACTTCTGCTTCCAGTGAAAGTCCTTTCTCAGCGCAGATTTTAACTAATTCAGTTGTTTTCTCAATGTTCTCATTGATAGGATAGTGGGAACCATCGAACATGATGGAAGAGAATCCAGCTTCGATACATTTGAATGCACCTTCGTAGCTGCCGTGATCTAAGTGAAGAGCAACGGGAACAGTAATCTTTAATTCATCTATCATAGCTGATACCATACTTGCAACGGTCTTATATCCGCACATATATTTACCAGCACCTTCAGAAACGCCAAGGATTACAGGTGAATTTAATTCCTGAGCAGTTAAGAGAACTGCCTTTGTCCACTCTAAGTTATTAATATTGAACTGGCCTACTGCATAATGTCCGGCCTTTGCTTTAGTAAGCATTTCTTTTGCTGAAACTAGCATATCCATACCTCCATTTGTGTGAGTTTGTTTACTTGAAATAAAAACCTCTAGATATTATAACCTATTTGTCCGAAAAAGAAAATAAATTTTTCGGTATTCATTTTCATTTGTTATTTCATTGTCAAAGATCAGCAGACAGAATCCGTTTCCCGGTATTTACCCCGAATGCATGTTTGTGTTATAATAGTACAGTCTACTTATGAGAACATGAATGGAATAAAATAAAAAACTGAAGCTGTATTACATTTCAAATATAAAATCCCGGAGGAATGCAGAGCATTATGTATGATAAAATAATATTTCACATTGACGTTAATTCTGCCTTCTTAAGCTGGGAGGCTGTGCACCGGCTGGAGCAAGGAGATACTTTCGATATCCGTACGATTCCTTCTGCAATAGGTGGTGATCTATCAAAACGGCATGGCGTTATACTTGCCAAATCCCATCCTGCCAAAGCCTTCGGAATCAATACCGGTGAACCGGTCGTTCATGCCCTTAAGAAATGTCCTTCCCTTTATCTGGTGCCCCCTAATCACGGCCTTTACGAACAGTACTCCAAGTCCTTAAAGGATATATTAAATCAGTATACACCTGCCATTGAACCCTTTTCCATTGATGAAGCCTTTCTTGATATGACTGGAATCCCCGCTGCAAAAGACCCGCTGAAACTGGCAGAGGAAATTGCGAAAAGAGTTAGGGAAGAACTGAATTTCACCGTAAATATCGGTATCTCCTCCAATAAACTGCTGGCAAAAATGGCTTCTGATTTTGAAAAGCCAGATAAAATACACACTCTGTTTCCCCATGAAATTGAAAAGAAAATGTGGCCGCTTCCTTTGAATGAACTTTTCTTTGTTGGACGGTCTTCGGCCAGAATCTTAAGAAGTCTTGGGCTTAAGACCATCGGAGATATTGCCGCCACAGATCCAGCTATCATAAAAGCCCACTTAGGCAGGAAGCACGGAGAACTGATTTATGCTTATGCCAGGGGAATAGACACAAGAGCCGTGGAAAGCAGTCCGGCTGCCAGCAAAGGTTACGGTAACAGTATCACTCTGGCTGCTGATGTAACGGATATGGAAAGTGCCAAAGAAGTTCTGCTATCCTTAAGCGAGACCGTCGGCACCAGGCTTCGTAAGGATAATGTAAGAGCAGCCTGTATCACCGTCGAAATGAGAGACTGTGACTTTAATAACTCCTCTCATCAGGAAACTCTTCTCTCACCTGCCAATACCACGGATACAATATACCAAAGTGCCTGTAAGTTATTAAAGGAAGCCTGGAAAGGTGCACCCTTAAGACTGCTTGGCGTAAGAGCCAGCAAGCTGAAGGAGGAGGAAGACTATACCCAGCTTTCCCTCTTTGATTATCAGGAAGATGTTAAAAAGGAGAAACTTGATAAAGCCCTTGATACCATCCGTGAAAAGTTCGGCACCAATGCCGTCAAGCGTGGTACACTGCTTGATAAGAAATAACAATTAAATTATTCTAGTGGCAGCTGCAGCTATCGGATTCTTTGCAGCCGCAATCCTTTTGTTCCTTATGTTCTTCCTTATTACAGGAACAGACTGACTGACTTTCAGCCGAGGGATTACCGCTTTTATAACTTCCGTCCAGATAAGCTGCCGCTGCTACGTCAGCATCACCTGTTGCTCCCGGTACTACAAGAATACCGTTATTCATGAGGCCTTCCATGGCTTCCATACCGATACCGCCACAGAGCACCGTATTGATTTTCTCTCTTTTCATAAGCTCTACGGACTGTCCATGCCCCCCTCCGGCAGAGGTCAATAAAGTCTTTCCGGTCAGGGTACCATCTAAAATTTCATAAAGGGTGAATTCTGTAGCCTTTCCAAAATGACCAAATACATTATTACTTCCATCTGTAGGTACAGCTAAACGGATAAAAGAGGTATTCTCAACTTTCTTTTTCTCTGACAGAAGACCTTTTAAGGCACCTACGGCATCATTTAACCAGTCGCCTTTTAACTCTTCAATTTTTTCTCCATCTACAGATTCTGCTATAGCGGGATTGATCGGAATTCTTCCAAGTACGGGCAGCTTGAACTTCTCAGCAGTTTCATTCACATGGCTTTTTCCGAAAACGCTGATTCTTTCTCCGCAGTTTCCGCATTCTAAGTAACTGTAATTCTCCACCAACCCAAGAATTGGAACCTTCATTGCCTCTGCCATATTAACAGCTTTGGATACAATCATGGATACCAGCTCCTGAGGAGAAGTCACGATAATAATGCCGTCCACGGGCAGGGACTGAAACACTGTCAGAGGAACATCGCCGGTACCAGGGGGCATATCTACAAACATATAATCCACATCATCCCAGATAACATCTGACCAGAATTGCTTTACAGTTCCTGCAATAACCGGTCCTCTCCAGATAACAGGAGTATCTTCTGTCTCAAGAAGAAGATTAACAGACATGACTCTTACGCCGGTCTTACTAATGGATGGAAATATACCCATTTCATTTCCCTGGGCTTTACTGTGTATCCCGAAGGCTTTCGGAATTGACGGCCCTGTGATATCTGCATCCAGGATTGCTGTATTATATCCTTCTCTGTTAAGCAGTACACTTAAATAGGAAGTAACAAAGGACTTTCCCACTCCGCCTTTACCGCTTACGATTCCAATAACCTTTTTTACTTTGCTGTATGGATTCAGGGGTTCCTTTAAGTCCTGCTGTTCCCCTTTTCTGGAGGAGCAGGTAGCCTGACAGCTTGAACAGCTGTCTCCGCAGCTGCTTTGTGTCTCATATGTCTCACTCATTTTCTGTGACCTCTTTTCTGCATTTTTTACATCTCAGGCTGCATCTGCAGCCGGTAGAAACCTTATAGTTTCCGCCTGTTATAACAATACCCTTGTTTTCAATAAGGGCTTCGGTAACCTTATGCCTTGCAGAGTACAAAATACGCTGGAGAGTGCCTCTGGATACATTCATGCTGTGGGCTGCCATTTCCTGGTCCATCCCCTCAAAATCACATAGCCTTAATGCCTCCATCTCATCCATCTGCAGTTCTTTGTATTCCTTTCCTTCCGCTGCAGGCTCAATAGAGTTGTATTTATATTCTGCACATACAAATCTGCATTTCTCATTTCCCGGCAAGGAATGCTCCTTTCTGCGGATATCAGTAATTTCCCGCTTACAGAACAAATAAACCTTTTACTTCCATCGCTGCTTGACTGTTAATTCAAATTAATATGTGCATATGCACATTTCACATTATACTCCTTCCAGTACTGCTGTCAAGACCTTCCATCCTTTTTGTCACAGCAAAAGTATATTTGGTACAAAGAAACTAAATTGAAAAATTCGCGTCATCAGTAGCAAATTATAAATCCCGGAATATGATGTAATAATAGATCTTAAAGGAGCATTATCTTGGCTATTCGAATTTTTATAGATCAGGGCCATAATCCCCAGGGAATTAATGCAGGTGCAGAGGGTTTCGGATTAAGGGAACAGGATATTACCTATCAGGTAGGTATTTATCTGGCAAATATTTTAAATGGCGACCCCAGATTTGAAGCCCGCACCTCCAGAACCAGTCCGGAACAGGTGTTAGGTTACAGTAACACCTCCAGTCTTGCAGAACGGGTACGTCTTGCCAATACCTGGCCTGCTGATTATTTCTTAAGTATCCACTGTAATGCAAGTGACAATCCCGCCTTAAACGGAACAGAATGTTATGTTTACGAGAATTATTCCCAGTCATACTATCTGGCTGAACGTATCCTGCTGGCTATTGTAGACCGGCTGGATACTTACAACAACGGTGTGCGTATCAATCCCTCCCTCTATGTATTAAGAAGAACCAATATGCCTGCAGTACTGATAGAGCTTGCTTATATTACGAATTACAACGACGCTCAGAAATTAGCAAACAGACAGTATGACTTTGCTTATGCCATTTATCAGGGACTGCTCAATTATTTTGGGCTGCCGCCTATGTAACCCCGTGCGAACAGACCGAATATGTCAGCACTCCCTGCATACGCATCTGCTTACAGATGTTACACTGCCATTAATCAGGGTGTGAACTTAGTATTTGAATAATTCAACTTAACACCCATGTTTACCGCAAGATTTTGCGGTACTGCCCAAATAAGAAGTGTGAAATGTCCTTGAATTCATACTACCCATTCAACAAAGAAGGACAGCTGCGAATTCTGGCAGCTGTCCGTTAGTTGTAATTTTTGTTTGCTTCTATTGATTTACTACACATATCCATAAATCAGGGCGTGTTTGAAAACACATTTTCTCTTCGAAACACCCTGCTTGGCGGTTATCTGGGCTTAACTCCGGAAACGTAGTTAATAACTGTCTTGTACAGTTAACCAGTACTACTAGAAGTTATTACCGTTATAGCCCCAGTGGCTTACCTCTTCATACTTTACATAAATTTTACCTGGTTCGATACCAAGTTCTGCTTCTAAGATGTTCGTAATCTCGGAAGTAAGCTTGTTATAGGAATTACTGTCTGCTTTTCCGAAGAGTTTTACTTCAACAAAAGCAATGGGCTTATCATTTTTGCCCTGGAAATAGAGGCTTGCCTCTCCTTCAAAGGACAGCATAAGCCAGGTTTCGCTTTTCCCGGGTATAATACCGATTGCCTTACCGAGTTTTTCCTTTATGATAAGTTCTTTCTCTTTTGTTATTGCAATGTTGGTTTTTGTGCTAATATAGGGCATTGGGAATCCTCCTTTAAAAAATCGTATAATTAACTGGAAATTAATAACTTCAGCATAATTTATAAGGAATACCTTTGTCAAGTCGGTAAAGACTTTTAATCAATACTATTTTATAAAGATATAAATCAATACTACTAAAGTGGAATACTGACATTTTATTATTTAATGGATATTTTGATGACCTGTCACATATTTTATTCTAAAGATGTTTGGACATGATAATCTCTTGTACCTTTTTCGTGTTATTTCGGTTTTTGTGATAAAATTTATCTTTTCTTATCGGACAGCCTGTGCTATAATGATATTTGGTGGTAATTTCGTCCCATGAAACTTATTTACTAAATATTTTGCATGAAATGTCCCATGATTAATCATACTAGACTTGGGGCACTTAATTTTGTAAAGGGTTTCTTTTTTTATCGTATTGTGCAACAATGAGACCCATGGAGGAATATGATGAGCGAAGCAACACATAATTTTGAAGAAAGACTTAAAGAACTACTGTCCTATGCCAATGACAATAAAGGTGTAGTGGATGTAGGGAAGGTCAACGATTTTTTTAAAGAGATGAACCTTGATGTAAGGCAAATCGATAAAATATATGAGTATCTTGAGGCACATAACATTGTCATTTTAAATCCCATTGAAGAGGATGAACCTGATGATGAGATCATACTGGAGTTAGAAGACAGTGATGAAGCCGCGCTACTGGATTTTGATGATTTATCCATGATCGGCACCATGTCTGATGACCCGGTAAAACTGTACCTGAAGGAAATCGGTAGTTATCCCTTATTGTCCGTGGCAGAAGAAATTGAACTTGCCAAGAAAATTGAAGAGGGTGATGCCCATGCCAAGCAGGTCCTTGCTGAATCCAACTTAAGGCTTGTTGTCAGCATTGCAAAGCGTTATGTAGGCCGCGGTCTTTCTTTCCTTGATTTAATCCAGGAGGGTAACTTAGGTCTTATTAAAGCCGTTGATAAATTTGATTACAGTAAAGGTTATAAATTCAGTACTTATGCTACCTGGTGGATTCGTCAGGCTATCACAAGATCCATAGCCGATCAGTCCAGAACCATACGTATTCCGGTACATATGTCTGAAGTTATCAATAAGACATATCGTGTATCCAGAAGTCTTTTACAGAGCTTAGGCCGTGAACCCTCCGAGCAGGAAATTGCAGATGCAATGAAGCTGCCTATTGAAAAGGTAAGAGAAATCCTGAAGGTATCCGCAGATCCCATTTCCCTGGATACGCCTATCGGTGAAGAAGATGACAGCCATTTAGGTGATTTTATCAAGGATGATTCCATTATGGGGCCTGAAGATGCAGCTTCCTATTCCGTATTACAGGATCAGATCTCCAAGCTTTTAGAGACTCTTACAGAAAGAGAGCAGAGAGTGCTCATCCTTCGTTTCGGCTTAAAGGACGGCAGAACCAGAACACTTGAAGAAGTTGGTAAGGAATTTAACGTTACCCGTGAACGTATCCGCCAGATTGAAGCCAAAGCCTTAAGGAAATTAAGACATCCAAGCAGAGCCCGCATGTTAAAAGGCTATGATATCATGTAATTTAATACTGGCATGAAAAAGTTATAAGATAACTTGCAAATGTGCAAATATACAATTCTGCAATGCATGAATGCCAATTAAAATGCATTGCATTTTTCAAACTACTATTTCAGCAGTATCACAAGTCTTTTGTGCATACACGGATAATAGGTTGGAAGAAAAGATAGTTTCAACATCCTGATAGAATGTGTGCTCAGGCATACAGATGGAGGTTACTATGGAAAGAATCTTGTTAATGGTACTAAGGAGCATCTTTCAGCTGCCTTACTGGTTATATCTATTAAACAAATATAAGAAACATCCTGATAAATACAGTGAACAGACCCGTTATGCTTTTCTCCATCGGTTGACTGTTAAGGCCAACCGCCGAGGAGGGGTACATATAACCTGTACCGGGACAGAAAACCTCCCAAAAGAATCCGGTTATATCCTTTTCGGAAACCACCAGGGACTCTTTGATGCCCTTTTGCTTCTGGAGACTCACGATAAGCCCTTTGCAACTGTATCGAAAATAGAAATACAGAACATACCTTTCCTGCGGGATGTTTTCACTTTACTTGGTTCCAAATTTATTGTCAGAGAGGATGTAAGACAGTCCTTAAAGGTATTGAATGAGGTCACAGAAGAAGTGAAACAAGGGAAAAATTATCTTATCTTTCCCGAAGGTACCAGATCAAAAAACGGGAATCAGATCCAGGAATTTAAAGGAGGCAGCTTTAAATCTGCCATGAATGCCAAATGCCCTATTGTTCCTATTGCTATTCTGGATTCCTATAAGGTGTTCGATACCCATTCCATTAAAAAGACCAGTGTACAGATTCATTATTTGAAACCTTTGTATTATGATGATTACAAAGGAATGAAGTCCAACGACATCGCTGCTTATGTATCAGAAACCATTAAGAATAAAATAGCGGAATCTGAGGCTGCCCTGTAGTAAACTTGTCCTAGATATATAAATAATGTTATGAATACGGTTAATCGGATAACATTATTTATTTTTAATTAAAAGTATATATTAACAAAAAATTTCTACAATAAGATATGAAAAAAGCTGTACGTAATGTATCAGCTTTTTTCTTTTATATCTTATAATTCTTTTTCTTCGGTAACATCATCAACAACATGAATGATATCTTCTACGACTTCCTCTTCCTCTGCCACTTCTTCTTCAGCTACTTTGGCGCCGCAGCTGGAACAGTAGGCTGCCTCTTTTGAAAGCTCAACACCGCAGGTCTCGCATAATTTTGTTCCCTTTAAGCTCTGGATGTCCTTCTTTAACTGCGATATTTTATCCATGGAGACGGTTATCTCTCCACATAAGCCTTCATAATCATAATTCTCATCGGTTACATGTGCATTATAATAAGCACGGCCGATTTCAAGATAGTTTTTATTTATTTTATCTTTCTCACTGCTTACCTGATTGCTTAGCTTTGCAATATCTGCCAGCTCTTTGGCTTTCTTAGATAATTCTTTTCCTTTTTCTGTAATAGTGCCGCTAACTTTTTCAAAAAAATCCATTCTATTACCTCCTGTAATCCGCTTCTATCGGTTGTTATTTTGTCCGTATTGTCTGTCAACATTAGTATATGTCATATATAGTATCATAATTTGTAATAAATACAAGTATGTTTAGTGTTTTTTAATAATTCTAATTTATACTTAAAACTGCTGATTTAGCAGGTTTGTTCACGAGGAATATAAATAGTATTCAGCCTTTTATAGTATCTTATCCTTCAGGGTATTATATTGAAAAGGAAGGGAATAACCCTTCCTTAAAATCACTTGCTCCCTACCCTTCTTAATGACTTTCTTATTTGTCAAATGCCGGGTTGAAAGCATAGAAGTTCTTGGAATCCAGATTATCCTGAACGATTCTTAATGATTCACCGAATCGGGTAGTATCAAGTGGATTATAGCCCTATCAGCATTCATTACAACATATTTACTGTAAAATTCTTCATCTGCAGTACAAAGCACAATTAAATTTTCCAGGTTATATCTATCTGATTTCCCAAAATATAGATAGACTTTCCTCCTATCGATGTCAAAAAAGTTGAGCCTCAACTTTTTTGATTGGGTGAGTCTATTTATTATCTCAAATGAATAGGGCAAAATCTACACACCCACTATGGAGCGTTTACGATATAATAATAGGTGCTTCAAAAAATGATAGAATTAATATACAGCCACAGTTGGTATATATGCAATCGACATCTTTTGAAGTACTTACAAGTATATAATATTTATAATGTTGAAATATAAGGATTGGTAATCATTAAGTATTTTTATACTTTTTTAAGTAAATATAAATGAGGGTACTAAAAATAAATAATGTTTGAAAAAACGAAACTATGACTTTCATTATTTTCCCATAATCAGAAACCCATGAGTAATCATAATAATTATTATAAATTAAGTAAAGACTAATTAAACTTAATATTAATACGATACAACTTATAATAGAAATTGTTTTCCACAATTTAGTACTTCTCAATTAATATTCACCTCTTCAATTTAATTATTTGGGCAATGAACCATTTTGCATTGATACTGTGTTACTATGGTTTTTATCATAACTTCTATTAGAAGGAAGTCCCATTAAAGTATAATATACATCAAAATGCAATCCGATTGTAATATTGATGCTACCTCCGTTTGAAGCAATAGAATGCGTCGCCGAATTAAATTTTACAGTGCATGCATCAGCCCATGTATACAATTTAATTGGATCTTTGGCTCCTGAAATATAGATTATGGAAATAAGAGCATCTACTACTGCCTGTTTATCAGAAAATGAAGTTCATTTATCTGATTACTGAAGTTATTCCCCGATATTTTATGGATTTGCTCTCTGTTATCCCCAATTCAAATGTACCTATTGAGTTGGGATTTTTAAAAATTCAGTAATTTTCCCATTAACGATATTTTCAATAAACCTTCTAACCTCTGTACTATTACTTATTCTATAATAACCATCGAACAATATCCCAGTAGATATATATGACCAAACAAAAGTTTTCTCATTATCATAATAAATTGTTATAATAGGACTAAGGTCGCCCTGTATTGTTACATGTATAGTTTTGTTGGAAAACATCCTCTCCGGCTTTGCTGCACCTCGATAAAATTTCGATTTTTCAAGTATTTTAACCAGACTATTAATTTCTTGTTCATTCAATACATAGTAACAATTTATACCTTCTATTTCTTTATCTATTTGAATATAAACTTTTTCCTCGCCGTTAACATTAAATGATTGAGGCATGAAAAAATATCCTAATAATACTATAAGCAGTATTCCTATTACTATATATCGTTTCAAATTGTTCTTCAGATGTTTTAGCATATAATTATATCTCCTATATTTAAAGATAATGCCATATTATTAATCTAATATGGCATAAAGAAATATACGTTTTAGGAATTAGCCTAAAACGTATATCCTATTTTATTTTACTTTTGTGTTATAGTGAACCTTTAGTAGACAAATAATGTGCCATTTACTCTCATTGAAATATTGTTTTCTTGATGTAAGTATTTTACAATCTTAAATATAGCACCTGTTCCATTATATGTCAACTATTATATTAGTCATTTATGTCATGCCTTATATTCCATGTCACACCGTTATTCCAGCAATAAAAAAAGATATTGAACTTCATCTTTCAATACCTTTCAGCTCTTCTTATACATCGCTGATTCTTTTTTATACATTACTTTGTGGGCATTTATATACTTGATAGTACCCGTTGTGTTTTACCAATCGGGTACTATCAAGTATATTATATATAGTCTGCTTCGTTATATAACAAAAAAAGTAAACTTTATACTTTCCATATGATATCTATCTGGTTTCCAGAAATATAGATTACGGTAATCAGAGCATCTACGACTGCCTGTCTATCCGTAAAGGAAAGTTTCTCCCATTTATCAGCGGGGTTTACTATTATGAGCATATTCTTATCACAGGGAGTATTGTTCAATAGGTCAATTGTCTTCTTCAGCTCTGTTCTTTCTGCATCCAGAACTTCAATTTTCTCATTTATGTATTTCATCAAGACTTCATTTGCATTGTTTATTTTACTAACCAGCTCTTCTATTTCAGCCTCAAGCCTGCCCAGTTTAATTTTTCGTTCATTTAATTTATGATCCATGACGGGTTCATCTGTTGTAGTCAGAACATTTAATTCGCATAATTTATTCTTTACTGCTGTAAAGAGATACTGTTCCAGTATATCTGCATATATTGTCATACCTACACCTTCACAGGCCTTCATATTGAGACGGTTACTGCATACGAAATACCTTCCCCATTTTGTATTTGCTTTTGTAACCGTTAGTGCATAGCCGCACTTTCCGCATTTCACTTTTCCTATAAGCCATGAATTTTTTGCTTTCAGATTTGTCGCAGATTGCCTGTTCTCTAAACATTTATTCCTGCATTTGAGCCAGGTCTTAGATGTTATAAGCCCCTCATGAGGAGCTAATACTAAATCTTTATCAGTCAGATTAGAAAGCTTATTACTCTCATCCTTTGTCCCGCTATACAAATAACAGGCATTCTGTCCAGTAAAGTCTTCTATGGGGTTAATTATGTTAGTCCCCTGACTTTTATAGAAATTATACACATCTGCATCTGCCCTGACGTAAACAGGATTACGTATTAATTCAGACAATCTGGCTGTATTCCAGGGTACACCTCGCATATTTTCTATATGATTTTCTTTAAAGTACCGTATAATAGCTCCCAAAGAAGTACCTGCTTCTGCGTACATGGCGTATATTAGCTTAATATGTTCTGCTTCCTCAGTGATAGGTACGTATTTAGAAGTGTGAATACCGTCTATTGTGGTCTTTTCTAACCTAAAACCATAGGGTACCCGGCCGCCCATGTATAAACCCTTTTTACTTCTTGCATAATATGCATCTGCTATTCTTTTCTGGATAGTTTCTCTTTCCAGTTGCGCAAATACAATGCAAATGTTAAGCATCGCCCTTCCAATGGGGGTGGAAGTGTCAAATTTCTCAGTAGTTGAGATAAATTCCACCTCATATTTTTGAAAGACTTCCATCATATTAGAAAAATCTAAGATAGAACGGCTGATACGATCCAGCTTATATACAACAACACTGGAGATAAGTCTCTTTTCTATATCCGAGAGCATTTCTTCAAAGGCTGGCCGGTTAATATCTTTTCCGCTGTATCCCTTGTCTATATATATTTTATAAGGTTCCCCATGTGTTTCATATTTACAGTACTCAATCTGTGTTTCAACAGAAATACTGTCTTCTTTATAGAGTGATTGCCTTCCATATAATGCAATATATCTACCTTTCATTTAAACTAAGCTCCTCCGTTATATTTCCCATGAAAAATACGTTCTCACAAACTGTAGGTAACTTAATCAATTATGGACAACCACTATTCATATTTCTTAAATATTCTATAGAGTTCTTCTTTTACATTTTGCAGATCTGTAGCAGGCGGTTTACGATGGATTATAACAAATTGAACATTGTCCTGTTTGTATTCCTCCCTTTCAATGTTAAGAGATTTTTCAATTTGCTTTTTCATAATGCTTTTCCTTGTTTTTCTTAATTTTATGCATTCGGGTTCGTACAATATAATAAGAAAAAAAGAAGGTATTGCAAAATCAATTTAATACTGTAAGAAGTCCCCCTGTTTCCTGCAATGTGCTGCCTGAAAGGCCTGTTGCAATTTTTGTGTGCTAAAGCGAGCAATTATTGTACCTTTATATACATAAAATTGGTAATGTCTCTTGCAACAGTGTGTAGAGGAAAGTCGAGGGGGATAAAGCAATATTTATAATTACATCTTCAAATAACTGTTCTGAACCAGTGCTAATTTTAGGTCTTAAAATATAGGCTTAAAATATAGCTTAATTGCAGCTGCACCATTTAGTCATTTATATAGAGCATTCGTGTACAAAATTAGTTGAATAATAAAGCTAGGTGTTAAATTGATTGACCTCATTCACCTCTTAAGCTTTCAAAGGTACCATAAATATTTACCATACCATATCCCCATTCTTTGTTAGGATAAGTCAGATTGGATTTTCTGTTCACTCCTCGGATCAGATACTTCTTTATCTGGTATGTATCCATTGAGCGGTTATTTCCCATTACAATTCCCCATTCGAGCAGCATAGCCGTTACTCCGGTAAGCAATGCCGCTGCAATGCTCGTTCCAGAGGACAAGCCGTAATTACCACCTGGCAGTGGTGCATAGATATCCACACCTGGTGCAGCTAAGTCAGGTTTAATAATATTATTACGGGTAAATCCTTTACTGGCATTCAGATAAAGGCTTTCATTTGCTGGGTTATAGGCCGTAACAACAATAGCAAACATATTATTTCCTGGTTCTGTTAAAGTTGTATATGGGTTCGGATTTAGAAATCCTGTTCCTTCCGAAATTAATCCCCGCGCCGGTAGCCACATATGAAATCCGGAATTTATTTTAGAACCATACACCTTAAATTTCCATATACCGGGTGTAGGTTTTTGAAATCGAATCAGAATAAGTTCATCACCGCTTTTCCCCTCCACAATGACATAATCAATGAAAATAGTAGTGTTCTCAAAGATAAACCTTAGCCTCCTGAATTCACCAAGTCTTGCGGGAATACGCGGTATATATTCACCGGAAGGAGTCGTTATGTCTATAGAGTAAGTACCCGGTGTATTTCCCCATAATTCAATTGAGAAATCATTTTCCTTCTCTGCCACTCTTAATTCAACATTGGTAAAACCAGCTACACTGTCAATCTCACCATAATAATGATGTCCCGCATTTCCTTCGTTTCCTGCTGCAATTACAAGGGAAATTCCAGCCTGATTTGAATAGGAGGTTATTAAATCATTCAAAGGACCAAGACCTTCATGACTTCCCTGATTCGTTCCCAGTCCAATACATATAGCAATGGGACGATTGAGTTTTCTTGCAGTATTTACCAGATATGTTATAGCAAACATTATGTCCCCTTCCGAGTAGCAGATTACATTATCAGGTACCCCAAAATAATTTTTTGCATTTGCTTTCGCCGTTTTCAACTTAACAACTACAAACTCGCACCTTGTTGCAACACCGGAGAATTCAGAAGTAGCATTTGGCATTCCACCGGCAAGTCCGGCGAGACTTGTACCATGTCCTATCTCGTCGATACTGGGAACATGTTCTAATGGTGTCTCACTTTTAAGTGCTGCATTGATCTGATCCTTTGTATACTCTGTTCCAAAATAAAAAATATCAGCTGAAGCTTCCATATTTTCTATTGACTGATCCCATAAGGCTGCAATCTGGGTAGTTCCATCCGCATTTTGAAATATCGGATTTTGATAATCTATACCTGTATCTACAAATCCTAACAGAACTCCCTCTCCCTGAAGCGGTAAATTAGGTGTTTTTTGGAGCTTTATAACCCCCATATGCTCAAGGCTTGCTGTATCCTGTAAAGTATATAATTTCGGTATAACCGAATAAGCAATGGGGCCGATTAGTTGTTCCGGTACCCTATGCATCGGTACATAGACAACTGCATATTTTCCATTGATTATATTTATTGTCTCTCCCGCATATCTGGAGAACTCCTCCTGGCTGATGTTATAGTCTATAATTCCATCTGCATAGTCATTACTGATGATTTTACTTCGTTCTTCTATATTCATTTATAAAGCTCACATATAAATATGAATTAGTTTAATATATGCCATTTGCTGAAGCCGGATATACTTTCTATTCTAATTACTTTTTATATCTGGAAAATACAGTTAGTATATAAATCTATGGAGATATTTACAAACCTATTTACATACCAATTTACATATCAATATAATTCGATATAATAGAAGAAGGTAATATCGAAAGGAGAATTATATGCATTCAGCAGATTATTTTATACAGAATTTAAAAATGACAGCACATCCTGAAGGTGGCTTCTATAAAGAAATCTACGCCTCAGAGGAGAACATAACCTCCCAGGAATTAAAGGTTGATTTTGATGGTTCCCGTATTCTTTGGACAAGTATCTATTTCTTGCTTAGAGACGGGGAGGTATCTAATTTTCATAGATTAAAGTCTGATGAAATGTGGTATTATCACTCAGGTTCTCCTCTAACCATCTATATGATTAACCCAAAGGGAGAACTTACTACCGAACAGCTTGGACTTGATATTGCACATGGTGAAAAACCTCAAGTACTGGTGCCAAAGAATTATATATTTGGTTCTGCCATGAATCATGAGGGGTACGCTTTAGTTGGCTGCATGGTATCACCGGGATTTGAATTCAGGGATTTTGAGTTGTTTCATAGAAATGATTTGCTAGAGAAGTATCCTCAATATGAGGAGATAATAAAAAAACTGACAACCATTGAGTAATATAACCTTTTGAAATAACATAAAGTCCATTACTATACTTTTTCAGGAAACATAAAATCAAGAGTCTTAATTGGAAAGCCCAGAAACATGAATTATAGATATAATCGCTTAAAAAACTCAAAATATAATAATAGAGTGGGATTCCTAGATCCCACTCTATTTCTGCTATTATTTCTCTTTTTGGAAGACAATCTATATCACTAAAATCCAATATATTCTGCATTAATCTAAATATCCTTGAGTTACTTACATTATATACTAATTGAAATATTTTATTGAAATTCTTCATTTATTCTCATCAATTACATCGTATGGCTTTGCAGTAAAATAACGAACATCAACTCGCTTTAAGGTTAAATTACTCCACCCTTTTGGTGAATGAATGCTTAATTCTAGCTCTAAGCATTCTCTTGCCTCCATAATACCATCACCTTTATTTTCTTCCTTCAGAACCAAATGTGTATCGTGACTATTTTTAAATTCTACAGGTCCACCTAAGTAAAAATTTTCACCTTCTAATGTATAGGTAAATTCATCAATATAATCTTTTTCATCATTAAATCCTTTATATTTCATATAAAAGGAGTCATAATTTACTCCATTAACTTTAATTGATGTATACGTAGCAAACCAGTTTTCATCTTCACCCATGAATGCACAAACACCATCTTTCTCAGCATTATATTTCTTTACAATATTTACACCAATTAAAGTAAAGCATATTATTAGAATGAAACCAGATATAATAAAAATACCTTTCTTCATAATTCCTCCAAGTCTATCAATAGATACAGCAAATTAGTATCTGCATCTCAAACTGTAGTCAAAGAGGCTCTTAGATGTAATTCTTTGAGCCTTTTTTTCTATGTTTATTTAAAATCAAGTGTAATACTTACAAGTATTTCACTATAAGTTCCATCTTCTGCATCATCTTTATTTATTTAAAAGAAGATAGAACTAAAACCATTAGAAACTGCTAATATAATTAATTCTCTTTCCTTTCATCAATCACATCATATGGTCTTTCTTTAAAGTAACGAACATCTACTCTCTTTAAAGTTAGATCATGCCAACCATTTGGTGATTTAATTGATAAGTTAAGTTCCATACATTTTCTAACATCCGTAATTCCATCACCTTCATTTTCTTCTTTGAAAATCAGATGTAAATCTTGGCTGTTTCTAAATTCCATAAAACCTCTTACAGTAAACCAACCGTCTCCTCCCTCTAAGTCATAATTAAATTCATCTATATAATCTTTTTGGTCATTATAACCTATATATTTTAAATATAAATTATCGTAATTTGTCCCATTTACTTTTATCGAAGTATATGTCACAAGCCATTCATCATCAGCACCATAAAATGCACAGACTCCATCCTTTTGAGCATTATACTTTGTTACAAACTTTATACCGGCTATTATCAGGCATAACGTAACAGCAAATCCCAAAATAATTATGATACCTTTCTTCATTAATCCTCCCGTTATATTACTAGAATGCAGGCTATATTGGTAAACCTGCATTCTAATTTTTATAATTAATCTACAAAATATGCAAAGACATTTATTTGTTGGTTTGTCAGTACTGGTGTTACAGTATTAATATAAGCAATGTTAAAAGTGCAAAAATAGCGCACTACTCTAATTAATTTATTATACGTATAATATATCTATATTTTACATGCAACTATCACATTAGTCAACAAGACGTTTATATCCCAAATTAATACAAGTTAGTATTTAAATTAGCTTATCACCGAACAGCTTGGACTTGATATTGCACATGGTGAAAAACCTCAAGTACTGGTGCCAAAGAATTATATATTGGGTTCTGCCATGAATCATGAGGGGCACGCTTTAGTTGGCTGTATGGTATCACTGGGATTTGAATTCAGGGATTTTGAGTTGTTTCATAGAAATGATTTGTTAGAGAAGTATCCTCAATATGAGGAATTGATACACAAACTGACTGTAAGTGAATGAGAATTAGATGAAAATTATTATGATTATTACAAAGGAGTCACGCAGTATAAAGCTGCATGACTCCTTTTTTAATCTCTCTTACTAACTCAAACTTTAATAATTTTATAGTTCGAGGCTCTCCTTCTTTTGTGGTGATTTTTCCATCTTTAATTAAGTATTGAAGATGCATATTTACAGTCGAAGTAGACTTTACACCAACTCCGTCTGCAATTTCTCTAAAAGTTGGTGAATAACCATATTTTCATAATAGTACCTCAATACAATTTTATTACCCCATTATATACTAAACAAATGTTTGTATCAATTCATACACATATACTCATATAATATGCATATAAAGCTAGATAAGTCATATTTCTAAAAAAAAGGTTATAAAATGGATTATTATATTTATCATCAAGAACATGCAAATGAGTTAAATGCATTACCAAAACCATATCAGATTGAAATGGCTATAAATAACAACGATGTAGTAGTAAATCAATCTGATCCATTCAACAGTGAACGCTTTTATGAGTTTTTATCTAATGCAGAAAAAGGAATACCTGATAAAATTAGAATAACAAGATATGGTATTGATAATTCTGAAATGGCACTCAGGACTATTCTTCAATTTAATGGAACTTATTACATTTTTACTATCGCAGGTGATACTACTTCACCAAAATCATATTATGGAAATGAGCTTACTTTAAAACGTAGAGATATCGACAGACCATGGCAATACTTTCTTAAAACATATGAGGGAAATGAAGAACTAATCTTTACTTTATATTCCTTTCATGACTAATTAAAATAATATAGAAAATTAATGCTATGTAAGCACCAGCTCTTTTTTTATTACTAATTACTACTTTCCATCAACAAATACATCCAATAAAAAGGTGGGGTTTACAGACTTTTATATATAGAATATCCACTTAAAAGAATACCTGATCCCCCAAACATTGCAAGGATTACACCAAATATTCGAAAGTTCATTTCTGCTGTATCTATAATTTGATTAAATTTTTCTCCATCTATTGTCCCTCCATTATTATAAAGAGCTGAATTTGCTATGTTCTCACCCAAAATTCTTGAGTTAAAAATTAAAACTACTCCAATTATAAATATTATAACCATAGTAATAAGTACACTAACGGCAATTTTCTTTTTCATATTTATTTAATACTCCTTATATTTATTAATAATCTCATCTTGTAGATTAATTTTTAACATAGATATATCTTACATCATTTACCATTTTATTTCAATGTGAATTAATAATATTCTATCCATGGAACTGCAAATTATATGTAATTTAGGAGGATGGCAAAGAATCACCATCCTCCCAATTCTATCATTATTATTTTAGAGCAAGAGCAAAAATTCCATCTGTAAATCCATTACTTAATACTTTAGGACAAGTAGCATTAGCTAATATTTTCGTATCTGAAATAATCATACCACCTGCAACTACTACTTCTCTTACGTTTCCATATGTATAATTTAAATACGGTTGAAACATTACATACCCAGTTTTTCCTGCTGGAACTTGAAATGTTAAATTAAATGATGTATTTGAAGACGAAGATGTTACCCAAGAAAATGTTGCTCCGGCTTTAATTACCTTCTTAATTTCCCCTGTAAGGTTTGCACCATAGTTAAATGATTCACTAGTACCTATTGAATTACCATAAGATATATTAGCAGGGCCAACAACATCAGCAGTACATTTTTCAACACCACCTGTTGTCACAAATGCACTATTCTGAATATACTCTCTTACAGTAACTGGTAGATTTGATACATTCAATAAACTTTGTGATGGTGTATCTGTAAACTGATTATCTTTACTTATTGATGCACTTTGATTTAATTGTTGATGATTATTCAACATACTAGCGTATTCTACCAAATCTACTGAAATAATATTACCAGCTTCATCAAATCTAACCGCTTCTACTATTTTTTCACCAGTTTTTGAATTTTGTAAATATGTTTTATTATCACCATCTTTTTGTATAGTCCATAATTCATTTGAATTAGTAGCTGCATATGCACTTGAACCCGTACTTAAAATTAATACTACTGCACATAATAAAGACATAAATCTTTTAAACATATTTTGAACCTCCTTTAATTACTATTTAGTTTATTGGTATTTACAAGACTCTGCAGAATCCATTATATATTACCATTTTTTTACATAATTGCCAATCTATAATTTGGTATATTTTGTATTAATATCCCAGTTTGCAACATTCTTTTGCTGATACTGTTACTTCCCTTACTAACTTTAAATGGGTGAAATCATACCTTACTTATTACATCAATTTTACTCCAACTTACAGAACCAACCATGCACAAGCTATCTCTTTTTTGGTTCCTTTCAAACGTCCCTCATCAGGTGCATTATTATTTATCCCTATTATATGATTAGCCCAAAGGGAGAACTTACTACCGAACAGCTTGGACTTGATATTGCACATGGTGAAAAACCTCTAGTACTGGTGCCAAAGAATTATATATTTGGTTCTGCCATGAATAAGGAAGGATATGCATTGGCTGCATGGTATCACCGGGATTTGAATTCAGAAATTTTGAGTTGTTTAAGCGAACTGACTTGTTAGAAAAGTATCCTCAATATGAGGAATTGATACACAAACTGACTATAAATGAATGAGAATCAGATGAAAATTATTATGTTCATTAAAAAGGAGTCACGCAGTATAAAGCTGCCTGGCTCCTTTTTAATGTCTCTTTATTAACTCAAACTCTAATAATTTTATAGTTCGAGGCTCTCCTTCTTTTGTGGTGATTTTTCCATCTTTAATTAAGTATTGAAGATGCATATTTACAGTTGAAGTAGACTTTACACCAACTCCTTCTGCAATTTCTCTAAAAGTTGGCGAATAACCATTAATTTTGAAATAATTTATTATAAATTCATATACTGCTTGTCTTCTTTTCATAAAGTACCTCAATACAATTTTATTACCTAATTATAAAGCAAACAAATGTTCTTGTCAATTCATAGACAGCATATTTTGATTATATCGGCACGGAGGGATATTGTTCTCGGCCATGCCGATTATATTCTTACATTTTTATTCGCAGTCCTCGAACGGGCAGGATATCATTCTAAGCTTTGCCTGAAGCATCGCCTCAAGCCTTGTGATAGCGCCTATCAAGCGCATTGTGGAGCGGTTGACTGCTAGCATCTGCTCAGCTGTTACGCCTTCCATATTGATTATAGCCTGCATCTTTTCTCCCTCCTCATTAAGAATATGCGCAAGTGCGGTTTCCTGCAAAGCAACGGACTCAACCAGATCGATGACAGCCTGACATCTCGTAATCGGCGGACAGGGGGGACACGGCGGACAAGGGGGACAGGGCGGACAGGGGGCACAGTCGGCATCCACATAAACTCTTGGACGAGGAAAGACCTGGAAAACATCCCTGCCTGCTTGTGTCCAGTCTACCCGAGCTGTAATATTGGTCGGAATATCGGGATTTCCAACCGTATTGTCTGATCGCACACCCGGATTCGGATAAATCGTAAAAGTAATAAGCGCCCGGTAAAAGCGATCCGGTTCTTCCGCCGCTTCCCCCACAGACCAGAGCGTTCCCACGAAAAAGGCAATAATCGAGCGCGTGTCCTGGAGAACCAGCGCCACATTCTCACTGGTATCCAGATCGACCGGCTGAAAAACAATGGAATCCCCGGGTTGACGAACAAAAGCAATCCGGATAGAAGCGGGATCGACCGTAAAGCTGTCGTCATCCGCACAGGGAAGTATAGGATCGCGCCTTCTGATGCTGTCGGTAATCAGAAGGTTATTAACGGCAAATAAAACCGCTTCCGTAAATCCCACCATCTGGTCGCGCAGAACATCCTGAGAATCGTCAATATCCTGAGGAACGATATAAGCGACGCCAGAGGAAGCCACTTCGTCTAAATATTCCGGCAACAAAATGTTTGAGCCTATACCGATGGCGTTAATGACTATGCCATCCAAGCGTGCCTGCTGCGCTGCATCAATCATGAAGCGTTTTGCCTGATTGCTGGCATAGATGTTGCGGCTGGTCTGCTCGTAGTAATCGATCATGCGGGTCTCTTCCAACTTCTGATCGGTTGCAAAGATCATAAGCTCGGTCTGGGAGTTGTCAAAGACCACCGTTTCAAGCTGCTGACCGATTAGGCTCTGTGGCCAGAAGAGGTCGTTGTAAACAGGCTCCAGCGAAACGGGGTTGGGCGGCGTCTGGGAAAATTGCCAGATACCGTCTACCTTGGCAAAATAGGGGCTTCGCTCATAATAGTAGTAATTCGCAGCAAATCCGATATGGCCGTTCGACCAGTAATAGCCGTTGAGAGTGGAATCGACGAGCAGGTTGGGAATGAGCGGAACACGGGTGATACTACCAGCATTGATAATATCAAAATTGTGCCATTCTCCGGCAAAAGGATTTATCGTAAGACCGGAGGTGGCTTCCAAGAAAAATGCCTCGCTTCGGGCGAGGGCCCGCAGTTTCAATCCCACCGTCTGAAGAGGCGTAAAATCTCCGGGATCATAGTTGTTCGGATTGATGCCTTCCCGGACCAGATCCTCACTCGTTATGGATGCCAAAATAGAGTTGTAACGTGCGTAAAGCTGTCCATTTTGCTGGACGAGGGTGGCTGAATTGATCCGGTTCGGGATATCGGCTTCATTGTAATAGGCAAAAAAATTAGAGGATGCCGCGCTTTCGCCGTCCGTTACAAAGATCATCATTTTATTAGAGTCTGCGGGTACGCCGTTTAGCAAGCTGTGCGCAAGCAGGATACCCGATTGGGCGTTGGTGTTGCTGTATCGACTAATGTTATTTACCATCTCCAGCACTTCGGCTTCGGTCTGATAAAAGAACAGGGTTTTATCGGTCACGCTGTTGTAATTGTTCAAAGCCGTCACCGGCTGAGTGGTGCTCCACGCGTTGGCTCCGATATAGTAGTCGGTCACTGGATCTCCGGTCGGGGAGGTAGGCATCGGCGCGGGATTTACCAGTGCGCTGAAAGGACCCGTGCCGTCGGCCGCTGTCACATGTACCCGCGCCCCATTGCCGAAGGTTACGAGTGCGATGTGCTTTTCAAATTCGTCAAAGGGTGGACCGAATATGATGTTCAGGTATCCCTGAATGGCCTCGACCGCCACCTGAAAACGGGTGGCAGTATCGTTGTTCATATCCATAGTACCCATGGAAGACGTGGCGTCCACCACAAGGACGATATACAGTGGGGCGACTACCTCATGAGTTGCCCCCTCAACGGATAAGGTAACTGAGAAAGCGCAGGGGTCGAGGGGCGTCGCCTGCGCGGTCTTTTCTACATTCAAAACATCGAACACCTCAACGGCGTTCGGATTAATCATATCGGGATCAAAATATAGCATAATTTAATCATCTCCTATCTAGCAGGAAGCAGTTTATCCGGTAATCAACGGCTCAAGCTGATTCTTCCAAATCCATTCCGAGCTGTACCGTGCTCTTGTCATGGTTTTGGCAAAGAGCGACCTGTCTTCCCGCATCAGTTTATAAATCTCGGCCGCATGCTTCTCGTAATATGCTTTTTCCGACGGTACATAGGTCTCACTGGTCTGATAGCCGAAATTAACCGCGTCCCATTTCATAAAATACGCGTTTATGGATGTGCCGATTTCGTTTAAAGCAGGGACAGCTTGGTTGAGCACGATAAAATTGCCGCGGCTGGCGGCCTCAATCGCGGTAAGGGCGAATGTCTCCGAAAGTGAGGGACAAACAAACAGGTTGGATAAGGTGAACAGGTCGAGCACGCCCTGACGGGGAAAGCCCTGTGGATATCCATAGTCCGACGTAAAGATCATATTGTCGCCAGACAGCCCACATTGTTTTCCGATGGCGCGAACCGCCGCCTTATACACTTCCGGCTCAATGTCCGCGCTGGGGAAGTCGCATAAGACAACCTTGACCGTCCGTTCCGTCAGCTTGTGCATACAGCCCGCAAAGGCGGCCACCTTGTCAAATTTTTTTGCAAGCGTCAACCTACCTGGATAGACCATCAGCACATCGGGAGAGATTAGGTCCGTCCGGCTGTGGAGCTCCTGAACTTCCCTGCACAGGGAGCCTGTCAGGGGGATGGAGTTGTATACAACCCTGCACTGGCCTTCCGGCACGTCATACTGCCTGGCAAGCGCCGGGATTCCCGACGCGGTCGGATAAACAAACAGAGTATTGGGCATGGGAGAAAACCGTCCGCTCATCCCCTCTGGAATATTAAGCGGGCGGTACACAGGAAAGGAATGGCTGAACGCAAGAAATCGCACTTCACTCAAATTCTTCTGTGCTATGCGCAGAGCGATATTGTATACATAATTCCAACCGGTGTACAGGATATCATGCAGGATACAGACGTCCACGCCGGAAAGTGCCTTTTCAAAGGCCACCGCGGAAAACTCCGCTTCCTCGTAAAAGGAGTCATGGAGCTTCTCGTCAATCGTCTTATAATCAAAGAGCCGTATGGGACAACCATTTATTTCATTCGGGATCTTTACCCATTCTATTCGCTCGTCAAGAAAGATTCCGAATTTTTCAGAATCATCAAAATTCCCGTTCACGATCACCTTTACACCCATCCCGGATCTCAGCAGCATATATAATTGTTCCGCAACCACGTTGACGAGAGAGTAAGTAGTTGGCAGACTGCTGAACATGGTAAGAATTGCGACATTCATGGAACTTCCTCCCTTAAAGTACTGTAGTTGTCGTTGTAGTGGAGGTCGTAGAGGTCGTTGTTGTCGTGGAGGTTGTCGTCGTAGAAGTCAGATCAAACGAAAATAGTTCGAGTTTGGCTTGAAACATCATCTCAAGCCGTGTGATTGTGTTAACCATGAGCTCGACCGATTTATTTAGCTCAAGTAGTTGGTCAGGTGTCACGCCCTCACTTCCGATAATTGCCTGCATTTTCTCGCCTTCGGCGTTCATGATGTGAGACAGAGCAGTCTCCTGTAATGCGATGGATTGTATTAAATCCGTAATAGCCTGTTCCCTTGTTCCGTCGCCTGACGTTATAACGGGCATTCCCATAAATCTCATCTCCTTTTATATTTAGAAGCCTTAAAGCTTATTTGCCTCTATATTATATGTAGGAGCTCTTTAAATAGTTCATACTGCCCTGTTCCCAATATCCACACTGTGCATATAATAGAAGGGTATAAAATATTTGTGCGCCTATATCGAGGGGGGAGATAGGAATGAACACATTGGTACCGTGCGCTGTACATTCGCTTCCTACAGACTGCTGCATGAGTTACAAAGGGATGGCATTTGAAGGTTGTTTCTTTTATCTGACCATGCCGAAAAGCTGTACTATTCAAAAGCTTAATAAGGATTTCACGCCAGTCGGCTGCGTAAAGGTCTGCAGACCATACAGCACTATCTGTTATGACAGTACGGAAAATTGCTTTTGGGCATCCGTCAATAACAGCAGCCAGATATTTAAACTTGACCATTGCCTGAATGAGATTGATTACATACAGATTAACCTGTGTGAAGAAGAATGTTCCAAAATTGTGGGACTTTCCTACAATTGCGAAAACGATACCCTGCTCATCGTTTTTTCGTCCTTTATCGCAGAGGTCTCAAAGGACGGCTGCGTCGTTCGCAATCTGCAGACATCCTGTGAGGGACATTACACTGCTGTACTGTCGATTGCTCCATATTATGTTACTGTCCACCTATGCGAACACACACAGACCATATCATTTTTTTCCAACGACGGCTGCCTGATAAAGAGCTTTTGTTTTCCAATTGTATATGTTATAGAGAGTATTCTGCTTGATTCCTGCCAGAAAAAAGATAATAAGGAGCTTGCTTTTATCATTTTGGCAACGAAACATTGCCGGTATCCACGGCTGATACAATGTGAAATAGATGCCTGCGATATGGAACTGTGTTGCTGTAATTATGAAATTTGCTGCTTCCCCTGCGATGAAGAGGATGAAAAGGATAGATGCTCGTGCGATCTGATTGAATCCATCGCGCTGGTGGAAGCTGCCCTGTCCCATATTCTAAACGCGGAGGGGGAGAAGCTCCAAAGGGCTGTTGAACTCTCGTGCAATGTCTCCGACTTGCTGGAAATTAACAGGACTGTAAATAAGACCCTTATGAATGTCACCCAACTTGAGCATGTTCTCTACTCAAAGTTGGACACAATAAACTCTCTTTGCCCAAGAATTTGCGCACCAGATAGAGTCAATGAGAAAAAGGTAACGAGTGAATCATAAATATCCACTGCTTTTGTATGCTTTTTTATTACTTGATATCGCACGTTTTGTTTCACCAAATCTCTGGAAGTGAACAATTTCTCTTTCCCTTAAAAATCTGATGGGATCAATTACATCGGGGTCTTTGATCATACGAAGGATATTGTCATAGGTGGTTCTGGCTTTCTGCTCCGCTGCCATATCCTCATGAAGGTCTGTAATCGGATCACCCTTTGACTGGAATACGGTTGCGCTAAAAGGAGTTCCGCTTGCTGCCTGAGGCCAGAGTCCAACGGTGTGGTCAACGAAATAGGTATCAAAACCGGAAGCTTTGATTTCTTCTATGGTGAGATTTCTGGTCAGCTGGTGAACGATGGCACAGATAATTTCCATATGTGCCAGCTCTTCTGTTCCGATATCTGTTAATATTCCCTTTACTTCATTATAAGGCATTACATATCTCTGAGAGAGGTAACGCTGAGATGCTGCCAGCTCGCCGTCCGGACCGCCAAACTGCGTAATTATGAACTTTGCAGTTGAAGCATTAGGAGTTTTAATATTTACAGGGTATTGAAGTCTCTTTTCATAAGTCCACATAATCAGCACTCTCCTTCCCATGGCCATGGATCATTAATCCAAGTCCACATATTGGAGGGCGCTACATCATAGGCTGATATTGGACCATAACAGTCTCTGTATTCCTCCATGGCTTCTGTTCTAATCTGCCTATATATTTGAAAATATTCTAAAGCTTCTTTATCACAAGGGTGAGTATCCAGAAACAGCCTAGCATCATCAAGAGCAAAGCTGGCTTCAGTAATAATGCACATCAATTGATCTCTGCTTTTACTCGTCATGGTCTGCCACCTCTTCCTCCGCATTTATTACCTGCTGCAAGAAAAGGCAGATCCAATTCCTGAAAAATTGTACCAACCTGTAAAGCCATTCCTGTATCGTAGATATTTCTCCACTTCTGCATAGGAACATAGGACATTGCCAAAGGCAATTTGTCAAGACATTTATCAACACTGCCTATATTGTCACAACCGCCTTTTACAGCTTCCAAAACTGGTGTAACCCCGCAGCCACATTGCTGGTTCTGATTGTAGCCCATGTTTCTGCCACCGTGAGGGTACATCGGACGTCTGTAGTTATCCATCTGGTAAACTCCTTTATAAGATATATATTATCTTATGAAAGCTACCTGAGTTGGTGACATTTCTTTGTTATTTACAACACAAATATACCTGTTAAATTAAACTGGAATCTATCGGATTATTCATAACGAACCACAAGCAGCCCTTAGTTATCCTTCTCTTTAAGTTATAAAACAGACCACTTTAGAACTAAATGATAATGCTTAAATTTATATATTCAAAAAATATCTCCTTCCACCCTCTTTACAATTTTCGGATAACGTGATATTATGTCACCATAAAACAAGAATTGAAAGGATGGTTTTGATGTCGGTATTATTTGTAAGTGAGGTTCGTGCCAACTAGCACGTAACTGAATATTGGTAGAGCAAGGATTGATTATGAAACCGGAGCTTCCCTTAAAATATTAAAGAGCTCGGTTTATTTGTGTTACATGTTTCTTTATCTTTCAGTGCTTACCTTCATTACAGAATATACTCATCTGCCATCATTATATAAACAGGAACCATAACAGGTTCTTATCCTTGGTATGCCGCGGGAAATTCCGCCTTTTATACAGCCCTGATCAGGACTTTTATAAAAGTAACATATCCATAACTATATAAAGGCTGGCGTAGCAGTTTATTGCTACGCTTTTTTTATACCCACAGGGAGTTTTTCTGTTGCTGTGAGTTGAATTTTAGACTATAGAAGCTTAAATACTGTATTTTATGCAAGTATTTATTTACTCAAAGACTATTAATTCAATTTACGGGATTCCTGTGGGTATTTTTATATAATTATTAAACAGGGTTCTACTTCTTAAATAGGCATGGCAACTGCTGAACCGATATAACATAATTTATGCTTCCGGATAAAAGACAGATAGTAATATCTATTTGCAACTGTAAGCGCGGTAAATACCATACAGGCAAACAGTAAGGTTGTATGCTTGTCAATCAAAAAAAGGAAGCCCTGTACTCAGAAAGGATTATAACATGTTTGAAAAAACTTCTCATACTTTGGAATTTGATACAATAAAGACGATGCTGAGCGAAAGAGCCGTTTCCGATATTGGAAAACAAAAGCTGTTGGCTCTCACCCCTTACCTCTCACTCTCAGAGGTCAATGCTAAAATCAAAGAAACTACAGAGGCCAAAGCTATCCTTACGGCTCTTGGAACACCTCCCCTTCCCTCCATGAAGGATATCCCACAGCTTCTGGAACTGGCTGCTCTTGGCAGTATGCTGCTGCCGGAACAGTTACTATTTATCTCACAGTTTCTGACTGCAACCAAACGAGTGAAGACCTATCTGTTAAAGGCTGAATTCCTGCAGACAGAAATTGCCTATTACGGCAACTCCTTTGCAGATCTTTCTTCACTCACAGAGGAAATAAGCCGCTGCTTAAGAGGTACCAGGGTAGAAGACGATGCCTCCAAGGAACTAAAGGGAATCAGACGCAAAATGGAACAGATACAGACGGAAATCAGAACGAAGCTGGAAAATCTGCTTCGAAGCAAAAAAGACTGGTTCTCCGAAAATTATATATCCAATCGAAACGGACATTATGTACTTCCTGTGAAGAAGGAATACAAGAACCAGATAGGCGGCTCCACCCTGGATGTATCCTCCACCGGCGCCACCTGCTTTATCGTGCCGAATGCAGTGCTTAAACTGGAAGAGGAATTGTCCTTAAAGAAAATACTGGAGGATAACGAAATAAGACGTATCTTGTATGAACTCACCGGCATGGTAGCAGATGCCGCTGCTGAAATAAATCTGAATATGCAGGCAATAGAGACTCTGGACCTCCTGTTTGCCAAAGCAAAGTTAAGCGTGGATATGAAAGGTGTACCTGCACTTATGAACCATGAGAGAAGAATTTCTATTGTAAATGGGAGACACCCCTTACTCAATCCGAAGGACTGTGTACCATTAAATTTCTCAATAGGCAACCATATTCAGGGCATTGTAATAACAGGACCTAATACAGGCGGTAAGACCGTGTCCTTAAAAACCGTTGGGCTCTTGTCTCTAATGGCACAGAGCGGTCTTCATGTCCCTTGCGAGGAAGCAGAACTATGCATGAATAATGGAATTTTCTGCGATATCGGAGATGGCCAGAGTATTACGGAGAACCTCTCCACCTTCTCTTCTCATATTACGAATATCATTCAGATCCTCCGGCAGTCCGACAATGAAAGCCTGGTGCTTCTGGATGAACTGGGTTCCGGAACAGACCCCGCAGAAGGTATGGGTATTGCTATTGCAATTCTTGAGGAGCTGCGTGAGAAAAACTGCATCTTTGTTGCTACCACCCATTACCCGGAAGTAAAAGAGTATGCAGCAAGAACCAAAGGCCTGATAAACGCCAGAATGGCTTTTGACAAGGAAAGCTTAAAACCCTTATATAGACTGGAAATCGGAGAGGCCGGAGAGAGCTGCGCTCTATATATTGCAAGACGACTTGGACTGCCGGAAAAAATGCTGACAAGAGCTTACCAGGAGGCATATTCCACCTCTGTTTACGGTAAAGCCCAATCCTCCGGACACACAGAATACACAGGCTTTATAAATACCGCTGCAGGTGAATCAGGCACCACTAATCAATTACCTGACACACTGCCCGAAACAACTGCAGCTTCACCTGAAAGTACTGCATATACACCCCTTCCAAGGGTTCAGGGTCTGCCCAAAGAGACTTCCGTAAAGAAATCTCCTGCTTCATCGAAATTCACTTTAGGAGACAGTGTAATGGTTTATCCTCAGAAGAAAATAGGTATCGTGTTTAAGCCCTCCGACGAAAAAGGTTTTATTGGGGTCCAGCTGCAGAAAAAGAAGGAATTCATCAACCACAAAAGGCTCAAGCTCATCTCCCCTGCTTCTGAGATGTATCCGCCGGATTACGACTTTTCCATTGTATTTGATTCCGTTGCCAACAGAAAAGCCAGACATCAGATGGATAAGAAACACCAGCCGGGACTTGAGATACGGTATCCCTCTGATAAGGAAAGCAGGTAGCTCTAACCCTGAGGCAGTGTGATTGTAAATTCCGTACCTTCACCGTATTTACTGTTTACCATGATGCTGCCTCCATGGGCTTTAATAATCGCCTCTGTGATGGCAAGGCCTATTCCTGCACCGCCGGTATTTCTGTTTCTGGATTTATCCGCGCGGTAAAACCGCTCAAAGATATGGGGCAGATCAACCTCTGATATCCCCATTCCGGTATCTGTTACTCGTATAATTGCCTGTTTTTCTTCTTTTCCAAAGGTTATATTAATCTCTGCTCCTTTGTCGGAATATTTTACGGCATTGGAGAGGAGATTATTTAGCACCTGACAGATCTTATCCTTATCTGCATAGAGCATGTCATCTTTTACACCCTCAGAAGACATGGGTACATTCAATCGTATGGTCATATTCTTTTCAACAATATCATTCTCATAGTTATGAATCATTCTGCCTGCCAGCTTCTGAAATTCGAATTCCTCCAGATGCAGGATGATATTCTTATCTTCTATTACAGACAGATCTTCTATGCTGCCGATTAATTTTTTTATCCTGAGAATTTCTTCATAGCAGCTCTCAAGTCTTTCTGTACTGAGCTCCCAAACACCGTCCAGCATAGCCTCCATATGTCCCTGCACGGAAGTAAGGGGGGTACGCAGCTCATGGGCCACATCCTGGGTTAGCTGTTTTCGAAGCCTGTCCTTATCTGACAGGGCTTCTGATAATTGATTCATGGTATCTGCCAGTATCTTAATTTCTCTGGTATTTACCTCCTCCGTAATCCTTCCTCTGTATTCCCCCTTAGCGAGAGCCAGTGCCTTTTCCGATATTTTGATCAGTGGACTGCTTAATCTGGCGGACATGAATATTCCAAGAGCAAAAGCAAGCAGCAGTGATGCTGCTCCTGTAAATAACAGAATAGAATTCAAAGCCTTTATAAAGATCAGCTCTTCATCATTAAAATAATACGGACCCATAAAGCCTGTAGTAAGTACTCCAATCTCACTATTCTTTAGCTTTAGCGCATAGGTACGCTCTTCATATTTTCCATCCCATTTATTGGAATAGCTGGACATATTTATGGTCATGTTCTGTATCATTGCCTGACAGAGCCCGTTATTATGCTCATAAGCAGACCATACTGTTTTATTACTGTTGTCTTTTATAACTACTGTCATACCATTCTGCAAGGCGTTCATCCCAATGAGATCCAGATAGTGGCTGCTAAATCCACCCTCCTCCTCGTATTTCAACTGAATCAAATTAACAATTTCTGCAGTCTCTTTCTCCTGCTTCTGGATGGCATAACGCTTGAACTGATTTTTTATACCTACGTTGGCAAACAGGATGGCGAAACCGATACTTGCAATTACAATAATAATATAGGATACAGTCAACCTCTGTTTCAGGGAATATTTCAACTTCAGTCACCTCCAAATCTGTAGCCAACACCTCTTATTGTCAGAATATAATCCGGTTCCTTGGGATTAAGCTCAATCTTAGATCTCAGGTTTTTTATGTGTGAATCAATGGTTCGGTCAAACCCGGCATAATCTCCGTCAAAGGCTATCAGTATTAACTCCTCTCTGGTAAATACCTTGGTTGGTCGTTTGGCAAGGGTCGTAAGAAGCTTGAATTCGCTGGGCGTTAATACCACATCTTCTCCGTTTTTCTGTACTCTGTAATCCTTCTGATTGATTACCAGCCTGCCCTTACGAAAGACAAGGACTTCTTCCTCCTCCTTTAAACTTCTGCGAAACAGGGCATTTACCCTGGCAACCATCTGCCTTGGGCTGAAGGGTTTTGTGATATAATCATCTGCGCCTATCTCCAGTCCGTGAATCACATTCTCCTCACTGCTCTTAGCCGTTAATATAATTACAGGAATGGAAGAATTCCTTCTTAGCTCCTTAAGGATTGACTCACCACTTTTATCCGGAAGCATCAAATCAAGTAACAGCATGTCCGGTTTCTCGTCTTCAAGCTTCTCCTCTGCTTCTTTCCCTGAACAGGCTTTTATTACCTCGTAGCCGCTGGTTAAAAGGTAGGGTTCTATAAATTCCATGATTTTAGCTTCATCTTCAACCACTAATATCTTCTTTCTGCTCTCTTCCACAAGAATACTCCTTTTCTCAAATGTTCGCTGTGCATCCTCCTGTAAATAACCCGGAAGTGTGATTCGCCAGTGCGCTATATTAACATTTCTCTATGCAGTATACTCCATAATCTCTATCCAGAGCAAGTCTGTCTTATTCTATCTTACTATTGTGGATTTTCCGTGGAGACTGGTTCGTGGCTACCTTATGATTTTTCCTGAAAATCAATGCCTAAGATTATTGACTTTTTTAGCTTATGAAAATTTTTTGACCGGACTTATTTCCCACTTTTTCTAATTATTACTAATCTAATCAAATTTTAACTGTACTGTTTTTCCATTTCATAGTACAATTATTCTTCGAAGAATATTCTTAATGATATTAGAAAAAACTAGATTTAAACCATTTTAACATCCGCAGGCTTATGTCCTCCGCCTGAATAAACCTGATGGATAGAAAAAGAGAGGTGTTTTTATGTGGTTTTCAAAACCCCCAGAGGAAGCTCTGAAAGAGCTTAATGTAAACCCATCCCAAGGACTTAGTTCCGCGGAAGCAGGCAGCAGGCTGGAAAAATACGGTCCCAATAAGTTAAAAGGCAAACCTGGTAAGAGCCTGTTTGCCAAATTTCTGGCCCAGTTACAGGATATGCTTATTTACGTACTTTTAGGTGCTGCAGTAATCACTGTATTCATCAGGGAATATGCGGATGCTGTTATTATCTTACTGGTAGTTATTTTAAATGCCGTTATTGGTGTTGTACAGGAGTCAAAGGCCGAGAAAGCGGTGGAAGCCCTGCAGAAAATGACTACTCCCAAATCCCTTGTTCGCCGTGATGGTGAAGTGAAAGAAATAAACTCAGAAGACGTTGTCCCGGGTGATATTATTATTCTTGATGCCGGAAGATTCATTCCAGCCGATATAAGGCTCATTGAAAGCGCCAATCTGCAGATTGAAGAATCCGCTCTTACCGGGGAGTCCGTACCTGTTACAAAAGATTTCTCTGCTCTTTTTCCCGACCCCAAAACTCCTATCGGGGATAAAGCCAATATGGCCTTTATGTCAACCTTAGTTACCTACGGCCGAGGTGAAGGTGTTGTAGTGGAAACCGCTATGGAAACTGAAATTGGTAAGATTGCCAAGATTCTTGATGAAGATAACGACGAACTTACTCCTTTACAGAAACGTCTGGATGAACTGGGTAAAACCTTGGGATATATCGCAATCGGTATCTGTGTTCTGATATTTGCTATTGCACTTTTCCAGAAACGTGATTTATTTGAAATGTTCCTGACCGCCATCAGTCTAGCAGTTGCCGCCATTCCGGAAGGCCTTGCTGCCATCGTTGCAATCGTATTGGCTCTCGGTGTAACCAGGATGTCTAAAATCAATGCTATTGTTAAGAAGCTTCCGGCAGTTGAGACCTTAGGTTCTGTAAATATTATCTGTTCTGATAAGACTGGTACTTTAACCCAGAATAAGATGACAGTTGTTAAGACCCATACCTTAAGTAATCAAAAGGACCTTCCTGTGAATATGGGAACTTTATCCCCGGACGCAGATGAGAAAGAACTGGTTCGCTCATTTGTATTATGCTCCGATGCCACTTATGAGAACGGCACCGGCACCGGTGATCCTACGGAAGTTGCACTTGTTGTTATGGGTGAACGTTTTGGCCTGCCTAAGAACGTTCTCAACAATTCTCATAAACGAGTAGGTGAAAAACCCTTTGATTCTGACAGAAAGCTTATGTCAACCCTGAATGAAGAAAACGGCAAATACCGTGTTCATACCAAAGGTGCTATTGACAACCTGTTAAGACTTTCAACAAATGCGCTGGTAAACGGCCAGATTGTTCCAATAACAGAGGATATTAAGAAAAATTTATTAAATGCGGCAGAAGAAATGTCTGATGCTGCACTCCGTGTATTGGGTGTTGCTTTTAAGGACACAGATTCTGTCATAGATGCGGAGGAAATGGAGAAAGAGCTGACAATTGCAGGTATTGTCGGTATGATCGATCCTCCCAGACTGGAAGTAAAAGATTCCATCAAAGAGGCCAAAGCAGCCGGTATCACTCCTATTATGATAACCGGTGACCATAAGAATACAGCAGTTGCCATAGCAAAAGAACTTGGTATTGCGGAGTCCATTGATCAGAGCTTGACCGGTGCTGAAATCGATGAGATGTCCGATGAGGAATTTTCCAATAAGATTAATGATTACAGGGTATTTGCAAGGGTTTCACCCGAACATAAGGTTAAGATCGTAAGAGCCTTTAAGTCCCACGGAAATATCGTATCCATGACAGGTGACGGTGTAAACGATGCTCCTTCCTTAAAATATGCTGATATCGGTGTAGCTATGGGTATTACCGGAACAGATGTGGCAAAGGGTGCCAGTGATATGATTCTTACAGATGATAACTTTACCACCATCGTAAATGCCATAGAAGAAGGAAGAAACATCTATAATAACATTAAGAAGTCTGTTATCTTCCTCTTATCCTGTAACTTAGGTGAGGTAGTTGCCATCCTCTTTTCCATCCTGTTCTTCTGGCCGGTGCCTCTGGCAGCTACTCAGCTGTTATGGATTAACCTTATTACCGATTCCCTTCCTGCCATTGCCCTTGGTGTGGACCCTGGCGATAAGGATGTTATGAAACGCAAGCCCAGAAACCCGAAGCAGAGCTTCTTTGCAGAAGGCTCCGGCACACGTGCTATTATAGGTGGTCTTTTAATCGGTCTTCTGACCCTGGCTGCCTTTTATTATGGTATGTATGAGCATGGCTATAATATTTTTAGCGGTCTTGCTAAAGATATTACGGAATCTGCTGATTATAATACTGCTTTGATCTATGCAAGAACCATGGCCTTTGTCGTACTGGCAGCTTCTCAGCTGTTCTACTCTCTGTCCATGAGAAATCCTGAGAAAACTATTTTCCAGATTGGTTTCTTCAGTAATAAGTTCTTACTCGGTGCAATTGTTGTAGGCCTTCTTTTACAGGAACTTGTAATTTCAATTCCTTTTCTTGCAAAGGCTTTCGGCGTACACAACTTAAGCCTGATGGATTGGGGAATTGTGATTGTATTTGCACTTATACCTTTTGTCGTTAACGAATTAATCAAGGTATTTGGCAGAGCTGCGAGGAAAGCAAGTAATTAACTTTCATTATAGGATTATTGGATTATAAGAGCTCTCGTTATCCATTAAGGATAAATGATATTTATATCATAATACAAGCAGAAGCTGTAAGGTTTCTTATACATTTTCGTAAGGCAATGTATATCAGGAAACCAAACAGCTTCTTTTTTTTAAGCAAGGTAGTATTAGTTTATCCTCATATCCCCTTTGCCTGTTATTACAGATGCCAACACACTGATTGACAGTATCGCAAAGATTATACCCAGTGACAGCTCCGTGGGTATTTCCACATGGAAGGTTAAGGCAGCCAGCTTTATTCCTGTAAAAATGAGGATGAAAGCAACTCCATGTTTTACATACTTAAAGGTCTCGTGAAGCTTTCCAAGTACAAAATAGAAGCTTCTAAGTCCTAATATCGCAAAGATATTTGAGGTGTATACAATAAAAGGATCTGTAGTTATGGAAAATATGGCCGGGATAGAATCTATGGCGAATAAGATATCCGTAAATTCTATGATCAATAAAATTGCAAACAGGGGAGTCGCATGAAGTGCATTATTTTTCTTTACAAAGAAACGGTCTCCCTCTAGTGTGTCTGTAATCGGTATGATACCGCCAAGTACCTTTATAATCTTACTTTCTTTGAAATTATCCTTTTCTTCCTGTTTGTAAGCCATATTTATGCCACTTACAATTAATATACCGCCAAATATGTACAGAACCCATTCAAATTTGTTTACGATGGTCACTCCAAGTAATATGAACAGCAACCGTAATACAATTGCCCCAAAGATTCCGTAATTCAGTACACGCCTTTGTGAGGACTGTCTGATTCCGAAGCTGGAAAATACCATTAGAAACAGGAACAGGTTATCAATACTCAAGGTCTGTTCAATCACATAACCGCCCAGGAACTCCATTGCCTTTTCTTTTCCTAAAAAGATATAGATTCCCAAATTAAAACATAGTGATAAGCCAATCCAGAAAAGTACCCAGGACAGCGCCTTTTTCGTTGATATGATTTTATTGGGTACATTATCGTTATATCGTAACTGTTGTATTTGATTTTCTTTAATAGTCTACACGGCCTTTTTATTCTGTCTCTCTAAGAAAGTATGCGTATACCTTGCGTTTCATTCCTCACATAAGTTGCTGTACCAATAAAGATTACTTCATCTGCCATCAGGGTTTTCAGACTGTTTTATTTAAAAATGTTTTCCTCTGATCTTCCTTCCTGCTTCAATCTTTATACACACCCTGTTATAAGTGTTAATTGCCTGCTACAATATCATCCAGTACACCAAAGGTATAACCCATCTCTTCCCACTTTGTAAGCAGTTCATCCATAATAGCTCCGTTGGTTTTAGACGTACTATGCAGCAGAACAATTGCACCTGGATGGATTCTTCCAAGTAATTTCTTAAATGCCTCTTCCTTGGTGGGTTGTTTATCCTGATACCAGTCTACATAAGCAAGACTCCAAAAGAAGGTTTTGTAACCCATGTCTTTAGCCATTTCAAGATTCTTGGTGCTGTATTTCCCCTGAGGTGGCCTATAATATTTTGTCATCTTCTGACCGGTTACAGCTTCATATTCTGTCTCCAGACTGGTAATTTCCTTCTCGAAAGCTTCTTTGGAAGATATACTGGACATATTGGGATGATTATATGTATGATTTGCCACATGATGCCCCTCTTCCACCATCTGCTTAACAAGCTCCGGACTGGTCTTAATATAATTGCCTACTATAAAAAAGGTAGCATGGGCATTGTGTTTCTTAAGTGCTTCTAAAATAGCTGGTGTATTTCCGTTCTCATATCCCGCGTCAAAAGTCAGGTAAATTACTTTCTTCCCCGTATCCCCTATGTAATAGGTATCGTATTTTTTAAGCTCCTCTGATGTGACATTGCCGGTGGGGGGCTGACCTTCCGTATGAAATCCCAGTCCCCAGTTAGCTTCTTCTTTTACTGCATTCTTTCCGGCAGCCTGAACCAGCATGGCTATACCGCCGCCGAAGAAGTAAGCACCGATTAAGAATACTGCTATAATAATTATTTTTTTGTATGAAATATTTCTCAAGACAAACTCCTGAACCCTTTTTATACAATATATAACAAGACAAACTTGCCCATTCCATTATAAATTGTCCTTTTTTGCTTTTTATACTATCTTAATAATTAATTGGTTAATTTGAGCTCCAATTAAGTCTATCGTATATCTGCTTCTGCATAAATAATAAGCCATCCAATTATCTCTCAATTCTTATTTAATATTTTTTTCTCTATTTCTCTTTTTACTTTCCGTCAGATAATAGATAAACCCTATTACCGGCAATACCAGACCTATGATAGATGCCAGCTTCCAGCTTCCTTGCGCATATGCCCAGCCGCCAAGAGCAGAACCGAGAGCACCTCCAAGAAAGAATACTGCCATAAAGATACCGTTTACTCTGCCCCTTATCTCATCTCCCAGGGCATAAACTTCCTGCTGACCGAGTACAAGATTTCCAGAAACGGACATATCTAATAACACTGCTGATATACAGAAGATTACAAGTGAAACCATGTGATTTCCATTCTCAAGCACGTGGGTAAAAGCAAAGGCAAAAGCTGCAATTAGAAAAGCTGCACCCGTAAGTTTCCGGCTTAATCCCCTGTCTGCCAGTCTTCCGGCTATTGGTGCCGCGATAGCTCCCGCTACTCCTACAAAACCAAATACGGCGATTTCTCTTTGCGATAATCCATAATTTTTGGAAAGCCATAAGGGTACTACTGTCCAGAATAAGCTGAAGCTGCCAAAAAGTGCTGCCTGGTAAAAGGCTCTTCTCCGAAGTACAGGTTTGCTCTTGAACAATACAAAGAGGGATTTCAGTATTTCTGTGTATTTTTCATTTGCTACCGGTACTCTTTTCGGGAGAAATAACCGAAGCAGCAAAACAAGAAGTGTTATGATAACAGCGGATATTATAAATACTGCTCTCCAGTTTATTAGATCTGTTATCAGGCTGGAAGCGGGTCTTGCAAGCATAATGCCAAGCAAAAGTCCGCTCATGACATTTCCCACGATACTTCCTCTTTGCTCCGGGGGTGCCATATGAGCAGCCAAAGGCACCAATATCTGCGCTGCAGCAGAGCCAAGACCAATCAATACGGCTGCTGCAAAAAATATCGCAGAATTTGCAGCAGTTCCCGCTCCCAGCAAGCCAAGGAGAGCTACTGCAAGTATGGTGACAACCAGCTTCCGGTTCTCCAGCAGATCGCTTAAAGGTACCAGCAGTAACAAACCGGCTGCATAGCCTAATTGTGTCATAGTGACAATAAAACCTGCCATATCAGAGGATATCCCTGTTGAACTGCTGATTGGCCCTACCAGGGGTTGTGCGTAATAAAGATTTGCTACGATCAGTCCGCATGCTGCTGCAAGAAACAAAACAAGCCAGCCAGGGATTCTTTTTTCCATATTATTTTCTGTTTTCATAGTAATCTGCCTTTCTTAACGAATCTTTTTGATTCACCTTTTATATTATTTCAGTTTAATGCTAAAAACATTTACTAAACGTTCCGTTTACAAATTATATATTAAACGCATCGTTTAGTTTTGTCAATACTTTTTTTTAAAGAAATTTTATAGTATAATAAACGTATCGTTTTTTAATAGAAAGACCTGACTAAATAGCACTCTTCTCTGTAACCAATCTTGGAATGTTTATTCCATACTAGATAGATTTACAGGTGAACCCATTAAAAAGGTAACTTGCAGATAAGTGTAAGACCTGACAGCTTCACGCAGAAGCTAAAACGATTACAGAGGTTGCTCAATATGAACTCCTTCAAGAATTGATGGAGCTGCTAACAAGCGGAATTATGCAGGGTGTAGTGAATGAAAATATATAAGAAAGGCTGCCACAGCAAGCTTCCTTCATCGCTTATCACGTGGCACCCAGGTGCGCCTGGGATATGAAAATTGGTATTGATATGGATAAGAAATTAGGTCGTCCCCGTAGTGAAGAAACAAAAAAAGCTATTCTGACAGCGGCTTATGAACTGTTGTCGGAAAATGGCTTTGATGCCGTTACCATTGAAGGCATCGCTGAAAGAGCAGGTGTAAGCAAAGCTACCATATACAAGTGGTGGCCTGGCAAAGCCGCTGTAGTACTGGATGGTTATTTTGCTGCTACCGAGTTACTTCTGCCGGTGCCTGATACTGGTTCTGTTAAGGAAGATTTATTCCAGCAGTTTAACAATCTCTCTTCCTTTATTACCAGTCCAAAAGGAAAAATGATTACAGAGCTTATTGCAGCCGGGCAATTCAACCCTGGAATTGCAGAAGAATACCGGGTACGCTTCTTTAACCCTCGCAGGCACATCTCAAGGGGAATTTTAGAACGTGGAATAGCAAGAGGAGAATTAAGAAAAGATCTGGACCTGGAACGCAGCATTGATCTTATCTTTGCACCATTGTTTTATCGTCTGCTGATAACAGGTGATTCTTTGGATTCTGCTTTCATCAGAGAACTCATAAACGATATTATTAAAGGTCTTGGACAATAAATTTAATATATTATTGCTCCTAATGTATCAGTACAACAAACAATTAATACCGGTTAGCCGGTATTAATATTCAGATGTACCAGCGCATGTTTGAAATGGGAGGCCACAAACATTTTCAAACACACTCTGGTAACTATACCTCTTGGAATGGAGTGAATAACACAAATATTATGTTGACATATATACAAAGAAACGCTAAATTTATGCAGTCAATGTTCTTCGGAATGATACTTACCATGGCCGGCGGTTTTATGGATGTCTACTCCTATATGGTTCATGGAGGCGTATTTGCCACCGGGCAGACCGGTAACTTTGTACTTGTGGGAGTTTATCTTATCCAAAAAGACTACAAGCAGATGATTCATGCCCTGATTCCAATCCTATCCTTCTGGTTAGGTGTATTCATAGCTCTCCATATGTATTATTTTCTAAAGGAGAAAGTTCCCTTATGGAATAAGGGAATACTGGTACTGGAAGTTCTAGTGCTCTTTACAGCAGGTCTGCTCCCCGCCTCTTTTCCTGATATGGCGGCTAACATACTGGTTTCCTTTGCTGCTTCCTTGCAATTCTGCACTTTTCGTACCTTTGGAAAAGGCGATAACTATTCCAGCGTATTTTGTACCGGAAATATGCGCTCCTGTGCAGAAAACTACTATAAATGGCTGGTAAGAAAAGAGTCCAAATTCAAAAGAAGTGCTATCGGCTATTCCTTTATCCTGATATCCTTCTTCACAGGAGTTGCCATGGGGGGTCTAAGCTCAAAATTCTTACAGGAAAAAGCCATCTGGATAATAGCCCTGCTGCTTCTTGGTGTTTTGATTCCTCCCTTTGTTTCAGAAAGAATTGCAGCAAAGAATGCCTCTGCTCTAGCAAAAAAGGGTGAAAATCAAATTCCTTAATAATGAGAAGCTACTTTCTTCTAGTGAATAAAGAAGCTGCAGACCCCTTCTCTCAAAGCTGTCTAAATATCGACAGATATTTGATGAAGAAAGTCCTGCAGCTTCTTTTTATTTATCAAAATATTATTCATTCATAAATTTCTAGCCTAAACTATAACATTGATTTTGATGTTAATATAACACCAGTTTTATAATGCAGTTATATAATGCTGTTATATAATGAAGTTTTATAATGCAGTTTAATAATGCAGTTTAATAATGCAGTTTTATATTTTTAATAATGAAGGCTATATTTCAGTTTTTAATTACTAGAGAGTCAAAAGTTCCAGTTGATTAAACATGCTAAAGTTAATTTCTCTTTTTCTCTTATACGATTTCAGGAAAAATGCACAAAACAGAAAGAGCGAATGCGCCTATGGAAAGGGATTAGAAGTCCTTTTCTCTGAATGTTTTGTGCTATATTTTAAAACAGATTGTTTGAGCGTAGCGAGTTATCTGTTTTAGAATATGCCCAGCACAAAATATTCAGAGAATTAGGACTTCTTAACCCTTGGAATGAAGCGTGAGTCTTTCTGTTTTGTGCATTTTTCCGTCCGTATGACAACATAAAAGAACCGACTCAACTCAATATAAATATCTTCTAATTATTAACTACCACAAAAAGATATCCTCACCCTTAAGCTTAAATATAGCCTCCATAAAATAATAATCAGCATAGATAATATTCATATGCTTGTTGGTGTGGTAAGCTTCTGAACAGTTCTCAACGATACCATCACTGTCCTCTGTCCAATTACATCTCTTTTCTTCCAGAGCCTTTAACATCTTTAGGGCTGCTCCCAGATACAGATCTTTCTCATGTTCTCCCACTGCCCTGGAGATCTCAATTAATCCGCAGGCTGCTATTGCTGCTGCGCAGGAATCCTCCCAGATATCTTCCTTCGGTTGTCTGAAATCAATGGGGATAAGTCCACTCTCAGGGATATTTGCTATAAAATAATGAGCAACCCTTTTCGCAGTATCCAGATAGGCAGGATTTTTGGTATGCATATAACTTAAAATAAAACCATAAAGTGCCCAGGACTGGCCTCTGGTCCAGGAGGAACCTTTTTCATATCCCTGCCCTCCATGGGTGTCGATCTTTCCGCCCACTTCGGCATCAAACTCTACGATATGTTCACTGGAACCATCAGGTCTTATGAAATTCTCCATCGCCGTATTCGCATGCATTACAGCGATGTGGCGGAATCTGGGATCTCCGGTTTCTTCAGAAGCCCAGTGCAACAAAGGAATATTCATCATACAATCAATGATTGCCCAGCCTTTATTATTATCACTACCCCACTCATTCCAGGCACGTATATACTTTCCTACCGGATTAAAACGCCCTGCCAACAGGTTTGCTACATGCAGCCCTCTTTTTTTAGATTCCTTGTTTCCTGTGAGCCTGTAATTAGCCACTGCTGTCAGCAGCCACATAAAACCAACATCATGATGAAGCCCGTAATAATCCTCTATACACTGATCCAGCTTCTCCTCGTTGAATCTTGCGATATCAGCATACTTTTCTTCTTTCGTTTCATGATACATAAGCCACATCATTCCGCCCCAGAAACCATTGGTCCACCAGTTTAAGCCTTCTGATATACGATAGGGTTTATCACTGGAATCATAACTGTCATATGTGCCGTTAACTGTTGTATAAGGAATTTTCTCCTTTGATTTTTCACTGACCCAGGCCATTTTATGATTGATTTTTTCTGCTGTGGCTTCAACCCACTTTTTATCCTTCTCCGTTAACATAACGAACCTCCATAAACTTGCTATAAGTATCCGGTTACTGTCATAATATACTACCTTTACCACTCTGAGAAATATCGCTGTCTGAAAAATATAAAAAAATAATTTATTAGGATATACAGAATTCCCTGCAAGGATAAGTTCTTCTATTGTTGTAAGATAGGCAATTATCTGCAGGCATCATAGCAGTAACGATAAAAATGACCGGACATACCATATTTATTGTTATCATATATAGACTACCCTTTTTCCGGTATCCGGACAATGCCTTATCATGCTATACACTGATTAATCCTGCTTTTTTATCTGTTAAAGTTTCCTGTTCCATTTTGTACGTCTAATAATCAGTCTGATAAACCATTCAATTTAGTATACTTGCTTTATGTCGTCCAGCATCCATTGGCCGCTTTTCTTTCAGAAAATCTGAAGTACTTGCTCACCATCTTTTCAGACAGCTATAGCAACCTGATATCATAAGCATAATTACCGGTCTCAATATTTGCTTCTTCAAGGGCACTAACTCTCTGACCATTTATGACTAGATTATCAAATGCTACATCCTTTACATGGAACTCCTCGCTGTAGCCCTTAATCTGGGAGGTAACTTCCCCCTTCCCGTTATAATAAATATCCTGAAAAGAAATATGTTCTATCCTCCTGCCCGGTGCAGGATTATAATCCGGATTGTATTTCACCTGAACGTCCAGTAGTTTCCCATGCTTAAAAGGCTCTATCCTTATGTTTTTATAACAGATATTCCTTACAGTATTTTTATCTCCCGGATTAATTGTCATACAGCCAAGGTAGCCGGCCTGGTATTCATTGTGCTCCAGAATATCGATATCTTCAAAGCTGATACCTTCAATCACATCTCCCTCATCTTCATGATTTCCATGAGTACCGATATTTAGAGGATGCGCTACATCTGCCCAGACTGTGAGCCCTTTCACTGATATATTTTTGGAATCTCCCCTATACTCCCAACGGCTTCCATAGATTGCAACACAATCATCGGAATTTCTAAGAAAACCACCCTGTATCCTGATGTTCTCACTGCTCATAATATCAATGCCGTCACTCCAGCCTTCACAGCTGAAGGCTTTAATATTATTTATCTCAACCTCTTTACAGCCGCCAATGTAGACCGTATAATGAGGTGGATTGATAAATATGATATCCTCAAGACATATATTTTTAGCAAAGCTTAACCGCAGCCCGTTGATGCCGCTATAACGGTGAAAATCCCTCTGGCAGATAACGCCTCTTCCATAAATATGAATATTCTCTGTATGTGAGCAAATAAAGGCTCCGGCGATAACAGCTCCTCCGGCCAGATATATATTAGTATCAGAAGGCAGTCTGAGGGCAGTTTCTCTGAGGTAGTAGTGTCCTGGCTCAATATAGAGAGTTCTTCCCTTTGGCATTTCCGCCAGCCTTTTCATGACTTCGCTTCCAAACCCGTTAAGCCGGTTTAAGCTGCCGGAGATCACCAGTGTATTTTCGCTCTTTTTATCCGGTATCTTTGTTTCTATCGCTCCGGCAAACAGGTGTAAATTATGTCTTCTGTCCTCATTAAATTCAATGGAAAGATTGACCGGCTTATCAATTGTAAAACGGAGAATCTTCGTATCACAACTGTAAGGAATACGAAGAGAAAGGGGGCGGATATCAACCTGATAAATATACCAGGGGCCTGAGATCTCCACTTCTGCCTCTCCCTCAAAATCAAAATAAGCCATAGAGGCATTCTGCACGTCATGCATATCTACTTTAACCTGATAAGTCGAAAGTTCAACGAAGTCCTCCTCTCCCATCGCTCTCACTCTGACCTTATAAGCTTTCTCCAATATGACATCATCCGGTACCGGATGGGTTATTATCCTATTCATTTGCCATTTCTCCTTTCTGGTCCTCTGTTTAAACACTTAGTTTATAAATCAGCTCTGGGCTTCTAATTTCATGCTTCTAATCCTGATTCAAGTCAAAAGCCCTGTTTCCATATATTTCAGGCGAATTGCACCAAAAGGAAGGAACGAATATGCTTGATTCTCTGTTCCCAAATTGGAATTTTTAAAGGCAACAAGTAAGGGTTGCTGCAACCAATTAGAAATTGCATCAACCCTTTATTCCTACAATTTATTTAGCTGCATTAAATGCATCCCATTGTTTCTTTAATTCTGTGAAATAAGTCTGGAATCCTGCTTTTTCATACTGCGCTTTTACGTTGGCAATATCTCCGTCAATATCCTTTGTGATACCGTTTACCAAAGGCAGCATATACTGTGCCTTCACAGTCTCCATTGCAGCAATTTCAGTGGAAAGCTCAGAGACATTAAAGGTAAACCCTGCTTTGGGACTGGGTATGTAGCCGTTTGCTTCCAGGAGTTTATTACCTTTTTCTATATATTTATCAGTAAGTGCCTGCCAGTCAGGATTAACACTCTTAATCTGGTAATCCATGTAACCGTCTACTAATCCAGTCCAGCTGGGTTTAATATTTTCCTGGGCGATATCTGCTACACTGGGAATACCGTCCACCATCTTATAATTTTCACCCTCTACACCGTAGCGAAGCAGGTCATAATAGGTTCTGTCCGTATGAGCTTTTTCAATAAATTTAACAGCTATTTCCGGATACTTGCACTGAGCAGCCACTGATATTGCGGTTGCACTGGAGTAATCAGGAATATAAGCCACATGAGTCTCCGGGTTATCCAGTCCATAATCAAAAAATCCAAGCTTCCAGTCCGGATGTTCGCTGTAAAGACCGGGAATCCAGTTACCACTGGCACTCCAGAAAGGAGTATTGGTCTCTGCCGGTTTCTTATCTGCCTTGAAGAGCTCATACCCTTTTGTTCCTTCATTTCCGGAGGCTGCCAGAATATCATGATCAATAATGCCGTCATTGTACCATTTCTGTGCGTACTCTATAATCTGCTTAAATTCCGGTGTATCGAAAATGCTCACTATATTAGAAGGATTATTATATTCAAACCATACATACTGACTGTCATCCAGTTGTCCGTATTTTGCGCCTGCAAGCATAAGCCAGAGGCTGGTCCAGATTCGGTTATCGGTTATCAGAGAGGTATCCTTATATCTTTCATCTGCTTTTGCGGCATAAAGGTACTGCTCCATGGTCTCAAGGCTGTTGATTTCAGGAAGTCCCCACTCAACCCTCAAATCATCACGGTAGATAAAACCCTCACCGGCACCGCCTTCTGCTTTACCGAATTGTGGTATTCCATATAAATGACCGTCAATCTCGCACATTTTCAGAGCATTGTCAGATGCTTGTTTATAATGTGCCACCAGGTCTGGTACCAGTTCAAGATAGGGATTTAAATCCAGGAAAGCATTCTTTGCTGCCGTAGCTTTATAGTCCGAGAAATTACCGCCTACATAGAGGTCATATTCACCGGAGGCAATATTTAAATTGATCTTGTTTTTCTCATCACCCCAGGGTATAAAATCAAATCTTACCTTGCAGCCTAAATCTTTTACCGTAAGGGCGTCCAGCTCTTTATAGAACTTATCCATGCCTCCTGCCGGTTCATTTCCCATGGTAAAGCCTTTTAAAGTAACAATCTTCTCCTCATCTTTTGTTGCTGTTTCCTTGTCTTCGGACTTGCAGGCACCTAAGGATATCATCATTACAGCTGCCAGCCCGAATGCCACTAACTTTTTGCCGAATTTCTTCATAAAAACCTCCTATACATTTTTATAGATTTATTTTTACAGCAGCCTATCGGTAGATAGGCTGCTGTGAAAAGCTTACTAACCTTTGACACCACCAACAATCAGACCGCCGGTAAAATATTTCTGTACAAAAGGATAGAAAATCAATACCGGACCGGTTGCAAGCATTGCCGTTGCTAACTTCATGGTTTCACTGGGCATCTGCAGCCCCGGTGTTGCCAGTCCCTGCTCGCTGAACATCTTCTCCACGTTCTGCAGCATATTGTAAAGCAGGTATTGCAGGGTATACATATCCGCATCCTTGATATAAAGATTACAGCGATACCATTCATTCCAATAACCCAAGGCCAGAAAGAGTCCAATGGTTGCGATTGCTGGTTTTGCCAGGGGCATCATAACCCTGTGGTAGATGGTGAAATCTCCTGCACCGTCTATTCTTGCCGATTCCATTAAGGCATCGGGAACACTTTTTAAGAAATTTCGGAATAAAAAAATGTTAAAAGGATTCATAATAGAGGGCAGAATCAGTACCAAAATATTATTGTTCAAATGCAGTATATTAACATTTACTAAATAAGCAGGTATCATACCGGCACTGAACAGGGTGGTAAAGTAGATAAAAAACGCTGCTACATTACGGTATTTAAAGTCCTGTCTGGATAACACAAAGCCGCTCATGGAGGTGGTCAGCAGACCAAGGCTTGTACCAACCAAAGTGATAAAAATGGTCACAAGATAGGCTTTTGGTATCTTATTGCCTAACCGAAGTACGGTCTTATAGGCATTCAGGGTGAAATCCTGGGGCAGAATCGAATAGCCGTTAACAGCAATTGCAGACTCGGAACTAAAGGAGCCTGAGAGAATCAATAGAAAAGGAACCACACAGGCAATGGTTATCAGTGTAATAAGTGTCATGGCCACTATTTGAAACAGCTTATCCGTAAAGCTGTGTTTGATGTGTACTGTATGATTTGTTGTAAAACTGTTTTTATGTTTCATAATTTATACCCATTGCATACCGCAGGCTGTCCTGCAATGCTGCCACAAATAATAAGGAGTGAACGAATCTCAATGTGACATCCTTTCAATTTATAATTTTCTTTCACTCTTACCTCTCATTTTCTGCTAGAACAATGCATTATCAGGACTTAACTTCTTGACCACCGTATTCACCACCAGAATCAGCACAAAACCAAAGATAGACTGATACATACCGGCGGCACTTCCAAGTCCCATATTAAAATTTACCGCCAGGGAACGGTAAACATAGGTATCAATAATGTCAGTTGCATTTAACAGAAGCCCGTTATTTCCGATAATCTGATAAAACAGATCAAAGGAACCTTTTAAGATACCGCCAAGAGATAATAAGACTAACATAATTACAGTCGGTTTCAAAAGTGGCAGGGTAATGTATTTGATACGTTTCCAGTTAGAGGCTCCGTCAACGTAAGCCGCCTCATAAATGCTCTCATCAATACCAAGAATAGCCGCCAGGTACACCACGACACCATACCCAAGTCCCTTCCAAACATTTATAATGACAATAATAACCGGCCACACACCCGGATTCTGATAAAAATCATATTTCTCAAGTCCCATGGAGACAAGGAAATTGTTAACAGTACCATAGTTGTAATTAAAGAGATTATATGTAATAACACCAACAATAACCATGGATACGAAATAAGGCATTAACATCAGGGTCTGAGAAACCTTCACAAAATATTTACGCTGGATCTCCTTTAACAATACTGCCACGGCTATCTGACACAGATTGCCCAGAGCAATAAAAGCCACGTTGTAGAGAATGGTATTTCTGGTGAGCCGCCAGATAATAGAATCCGCTCCTCCCCGAAACAGGAATTCAAAGTTCTTAAACCCAACAAAAGGACTTCGTAAGCCCTGCATAAAATCGTAATTCACAAAGGCATAATACAAGCCCGGCATAGGAAGATAGGCAAATAAGAGAAAGAACACCACCATGGGAATGAGCATAAAATAATAGGTTTTATGCCTGCGAAAGTCCAAGAACCACTTTTTCTTAATAGGCCTCTGGCTGCTGTATGTAATAGTCTTTCCTTTCATTTCAATATCCTTTCTTTTTAGTCTGAAACTATCATACCACCTGAAAGGATACCATTATAGGATACTTTTTCAAGAATAAGGGTAATTTTCAAAGAACCAAGGGTGTATTTGAAAACTGCCTGTACCCCTTTTAAAGGCATTCTGCTTTGCAGAAAACAAGGTGCTATTTTAAATACAAGGTGTCACGAAGTTGCAAGGCGATGCATAAGAAAAGGTACAAGGAGTTTTTAATTACACCCTCTATGAGACTTATCTGGTAAGAGAAAATAAAGAAAACGTACATAATATTTTGATATTGGCAGAAATAACAGAGCACTGACCAGGTTAAAAATTGTATGCGTATTTGCTATAAGCCTGGTGTTGTCCTGTCCTAAAGCCTTCGTACTCGCCAGTACCAAATCACAGAACTGGGGCAGGATAAGAAATACCAGCACGACGCCAAAGACATTGTACAGGGTATGCGCCAGGGCTACCCGCTTACCGGCTGTTCCGGACTTTAAGCTGGCAACCTGAGCCGTAATGCAGCTTCCGATATTATCCCCCAGTGTTAGCGCCACCGCGGAAGCAAAGGGCAGCAAGCCATTGTTAAACAGCAGAATGGTCATTCCAACAGTAGCACTGCTGCTTTGGGCCAGCATGGTAAAGAATACACCTGCAAGAAGGCATAATATAACATTCTCCGAGTGTTCCATAAGCCACTGGGAAAGCAGCGGATTTCCTTTCAGGATCATGACACTTTTACCCATAAGGCTCAGTCCCGAGAAAAGGAGCCCTACACCTACCAGTACATGCCCTGCAGTTTTTAGTTTATGTAGTGTGCCAAAGCTTAAGATACAACCGGCTATCAGAATATGCCAGGCATAGCGGTTAATCTGAAAACTCATGAATTGCGCAGTAAAGGTTGTGCCGATATTGGCTCCATAAATAATTGCAACCGCACTTTCCAGTCTCATAATGCCGGAATCCACAAAGCTGACCGTTAATATGGTAACTGCTGTACTGCTTTGCACCAGTGCCGTAAGGGAAATACCGGTAAGAAAAGAGGTCCATTTGTTTCTGGAAAACAGACTCATGGTCTTATGCAGTAGCTTTGAGTTCGCTTGTTCCAGTGTTCTCCCCATAGTACCGACACCGGTTATGATTAACAGAGAACCGGTAATAAGGTTCATTATAATAGTTGCAATTTCCAGCATGCTGATCTCCTATAAACTTATATACTCTAACATATTATCAGCTTGCCGGTATTAATATTACTTTCTGCAACAGCTTTAGAATTATCTGGAGGTTAGCTGCCTTTCATTCAACCCGGGTATCCTGAATCTTCACCGCTTACCAATGGAATATGGATCGACACACAGGTACCGATTCCAAGTGAACTTTCCACTTCCACAGATATTTCCTGCCCATAAAAGAGGGACAGCCGCTTCTCTATATTCTCCAGCCCATACTGGCTGCCTTTGGAATTGCCCTTATCCTCCTGGCTCATCCCCTTCCCATCGTCGGTGACGCTAAGATGGATATAATCATCCTCCATCCACCCCGTTAACATTACAACACCTCTGCCATCCTCTTTCTCACAGATTCCGTGTACAATGGCATTTTCAATAAAAGGCTGCAACGTTATCTTCGGAATCAGATAGCCGTATATATCCTCCTGAACTTCCTCTTCAAATCGTATCCTCCCTTTAAAACGTCTCTTCTGAATATCCATATAAGCTTCGCACATCCTGATTTCCTCTCGGATGGTAATAATATCCTTCCCTTTGCTTAAGGACAAACGGTAAAATTTAGACATTGCCTGTATGACCTCACTGATATTTTCTGTTTCATTCTTTTGTGCCATCCAGTTGATCATATCAAGGGTATTATATAAGAAATGGGGATTGATCTGAGACTGAAGTGCCTTTAACTCCGCACCTGTCTTTTCCTGACCCAGTACGAACTGACGGGCCATAAGCTCCTCCATCCTTTTAACCATATAATTATAGCTGGTTATCAACCGGCCGATTTCATCGGTATGAGGCTCAATAACCAGTTCTTTCATTTCACCGGTCTTAATCTGCCCAATCTGATGATGCAGTAATTTTATACGGTAGGTGATGGATTTCGTCAGAGGATAAATCAGTATGATAAGTAAAAAGGATACCAGTGCATACATCATACCCATTTGATAGGTCATATTGTTAAGAGCTTTGGAGATGGCATCGGCAGGTATTAAGGAGATGAGCCTGACATCAGAGCTTCCCACCTGACTGCTCCTTAAGTAGTAATCTTCCTCAAGGAGTTTGACTTTTCTAAAGCTTTTACTGCTTTCTACCTGAATTGAAGGAATCTGGTTTTCTGACTCCTCCTTCAGATTGGATACCAGAAAAGTACCGTCTTCTTTTTCAAGATAAAAATACTGATTTTTCTCAGAGTTTATGAGCATTTTCTTTATTTCTTTCTTATCAATCAGGACTGCAATGATTCCAACAGCCTTGCTGTAATCATTTTCATCCCACAGGGTTCTGGTCACTGCAATATACTTTTCCTTCTCCCCTTTGGCAGCACCGGAAAAAGACACCCAGGTAGGCCTGCCATTATTCTCAGCTAACTGGCGGTACCAGTCAGTTTTCTGGATAGCGCTGATGGGGCGGTAACGCCCCGTCTGATTCCTGGCAATGACAAAATCATCATCAATATAATAAATGATATCGTCCAGGTCAAAGGTTAGTTCAAGGGCATAAGAATAAGAGGATATATTCTCAAAATAAGCCAGCTGTCCGATAAGATCCATATCCTTTTCCGTCAGTTTAAAGGTCTTCTTAATGGTATCGTTCACTGCAAGAAGAGTAGAGAGGTTATGTACTCTGTTCATACGGTCCTCCAGGGACTGATACACCTGCTCATACCCCTGGTTGACCGCATACATCTGCCGTTCCAGGGAATTGCTTCTAAGTTCCTTCAGCGATAACCAGAAAGTAACCGCCAATGGTATAATTCCTGCTGCAAAAATCAATATCAGCAGCTTTCTTGTCAAAGTAATATTCTGAAACCAGTTAGATAATCTCTTCATTCTGTTCTCTGCTTTCTGTATTCCAGAGGAGTTAGATCCGTTACCTCTTTAAATACCTTGGCAAAATAATTACCGTTGGCATATCCGCATAACTCTGAGATTTCTGAAATCTTGTAATACTCATTTGCCAGCAGGGTCTTCGCCTTCTCTATCCGGTAATCGCTTAAATACTGTTTTAGGGTTACCTGGGTCTCCTGCTTAAATAATACATTCAGATAAGTGGGAGAAAAGTGGAAATACTCTGCTATCCGGGTTATACTAAGGTCCGATTCCTTATAATGGTTAGCTATATAGTCCATGACTCCTCTTATGATTCGGCTGTATTTAGACTGATTTTGCTGTATACTTTCTATCTTCTCGATCAAAGCCTTCATAAACTCTTCTATTTCTGTCAGGGTCAGGAAACGGTTCATCCGCTGTTCCATGTCTTCTTTGGAATGAACACCGCTTATATAGTCCATCAGATCAGGATACTGACCTGCCATGGAAGCTGCAAAGGAAACCAGGAGGGTCTGTATCTTTTCTTTCCTGTAATACTTTTGCTTCCTTAAATCAGTAAAGAAAGCAGCGCACCAGTTTTTCAGCTGAAAAGGCTCCTCTGTCAAGACCTTCATGAATTCACCGTAAATCCCTGGTTCTACCCCTTGTTTTCGAAGGATTTCCTCATCAATCATAAATACTCGTTCTTCTTCCTCATAAAAAGCACAGTTAATAGCCAGCTGAGCGGTCTGATAACTGTTGTAGATATTCATGATATCGGCAGCATCAAAACCGATTCCCAGTGTTATATCCGGAATGCTTTCCGTCATTTTCCGGTAGAGGGCCTGGAGCTTAGAACTTTCTTTTCTTCCAAAAGCTATAATTACCAGGTACTTTCCTTCTCCCAGATAATTGCATAAGACCTGTAGCTTGAACTTTCTCCAGAAGTTCAGTATATGACTTTGAAATTCTTCCGAATTGATACCACTTTTTTTATTCCAGATAATCAGACAGATGTAGTGCTTATCTGTTGGAAAGGCTACTTCATTACAAAGTTTGTACAGCATTTCCTTGTCGTTATCCTTACACACCAGGGTGTTGGCAAGTTTTTGCTGCTGCAGTTCCTTTCTGTCTGCTTTTAACATGCTTGTCTGCTGTTTTGCTTTGATATCCTTAGCAGCTTTCTCGATTGCACTCCTTAGAACTGCCAGGTCAATAGGCTTTTCAAGGTAATCAACAGCTGCTAATTGAATGGCACTTTTGAGATAATCGATTTCCATATATCCGCTCATAAATATGATTTTACTCTGAGGATTCAGCTGTACAAGTTCTGCGGCAAACTGAATACCGTTAAGCTTCGGCATCCTGATATCCGTCAGTACGATATCAGGCTTGAACCATTTTGCTACTGCAAGTGCCTCCATACCATTTCTGGCCTGCATCACTTCTCGTATCCCCATACTGTTCCAATTGATGCTGTCGATTAACCCTTCTCTTGTATAATCTTCATCATCAGCAATCAGAATCTTCATAAAAACCTCCTATCTGCGCGTATCAGCACACTTTTAAAACCAAATGCCGCCTCTCTAAACCCCCCGTCAATAATTCTGTCAAATGAGCTGCAGAACTAAAATGTATATCGTTGTACACCAAATAAGCTTTTATACAGACAAAGGATAAAAGCTTTTAGTTTATATTATAGCTCATTAATGGCAACAGATACTATGGTAAAAAATCCAGAATTCCAGCAAAAAAAGAAACTGACCTTTTGACAATCAAATTCCATTACCTGAAAAATCCTCCGGCTGTATAGGTTCCGGAGGATTTTGAATAAATACTATGATATTAAAAGAAAACCTTTAATACCCTATCATAGGTATGGCTACAGGGCTTCTGTCATAGGCCTCTGCCTCATTATTCCTTACCTTATAAAGTACCTTCGCAGTTTCATACGCTGCCTCCATTAACTCCTTATGGGGCTGCATACAGATATCTACCATTCCGATCTGATAGTTCTCACCATCGTATCTGCCAAGACAGAACTGGTCATTGAACTGGAACCAATGAGCGCCTACACCGTAAGGATGGGCAGCCACTTTTTCTACGAAATGTCTCAGCATAATACCTCTTTCCTCCTGATTCTTAACCCCCTTCAGCCCGGTTGCGGTAAGTCCTCTGTCCAGTGCTCCGCAGTGGAATTCGCCAAGCAGGATGGGCAGATCAACCCCTGCATTTTTCACAAAATCCATATCCCTTGTAGGGTCAAAGTCATAGCAGTTGATGGAAAATACATCGAAATACTCCCAGCCGGCCATCATATCAATATTATAAGCTTTGGACCAGCGAAGCCCCAGGTTTAGGTGATTCTTATCTATAGCACGGCAGGCAAGGGCGGGTACTCTTATATATTCCCTGATAAGGTGTACGGAGAAGCTTCTGATATCCTCCGCTGATTTCGGATAGACCTCAGAGCACTTCTTAATGGGACTTTCGAAAGCCTTAAAATCAGCAAAGCTGGTTTCCCAGGCTTGGTTCAGGGCTTCTATGGTTTTGTAGGTATCCTGCAGGTACTTTATCAATCCTTTCTTGCAATAGGTAGATGCCGGATTGTAGAGCACCTCATCGGCTATTGCCAGCCCTTCTACAAAGTTGAATTCAGGTTCATTCCTAAGAAAATACCCAATAAGCCAGGGATCCTCTTTCCATTCCAAGAGCTTCTTTGCATAAATCTCTGATTTCTCCTGATATTCTGGTGAAAGTACGTCCGGAAAATCTCTGAAGATCAGTGTATCTGTACCAGGAAAACCTGGCAGCTCCCTGACATAGGGAAGCTTGCTTCTTCCATTGTTGACACATAATCCCGGGAAATTCCCCTGAGAATTCAATCCATTTTTCATAAGGATATGATGAGCGATTTCCTCCCACTTTTCCTTCCAGTTCTCTCCGTATGCTCTTTTCAGATTAAGAGCAGTAAAACTGGTCATCTTATAACTGTCTAAGGGCATATAGGCAGTTCTTCTCCTGGCTCCCTTTCTATAAAAAGCCTTGTATTCTGCATCTTCTTCCTCCGGCAGCCAGTCACAAACCTGTTCGAAATTATCAATACGGCACTGGTCTCCGGCACCGGTCAGGCAGGGTCCGAAAGAGAAATAATCACAACCTTCCGGATCTGTAAGGTGCCACCTTCCGTCAGCGGTCTTATGGGTACTAAAATAACCGGTACCCTCCTTTAATTTGCGGCTGCGGTCACCGCCCCAGCTGTTCCACTCTGTGAAAGGATACTCTGCCTTTCCTTCATTTTCCTTTAAACGGGACTTTAATTCTTCCAGTGAATGAATTTTCCCAGGCCATTCTTTTTCTTTCCATTGACCGAATTCATCTACGACTTTCTTATCCGGTATCGGAAACTCCTCCGGCTTTTCATCGGTTAAAATGAAATTTTCCAATCGAACCTTCACATTGTGATAGGTTTTTTCAACACCCAGCTCGATTCTTTCCACTTCTCTTAACTCTGTGCGCTGTCCGTGAATAACAAGCTTTAATAATCCCGGTGTCCTGTTCGTATAGATTGTACTGTTATCCAGCCAGTTAAGATCCAGGCATACTCTTGTCTTAAAACCAGGCAGCAATCCAAACCGCATCAGAATCTGTTCCTTCTCAGAACCGGGTACAAAGAAACGCAGCATCATGGCCGCAGAATGCTCTTCTAAGACTTCTATATCACCTACAATGTATCTTTTTCCTGCTTCCTTTACCTCAGATAGCGTTATGCCACCCCCTGCTGCCGCATATTCAACTGTACATGAGTTCTGTTCCTGCGTAAGAAAGACAGCATCTCTGCCCGATGACTTCATAAAATTAATTTTCATTTCCTTCTCTCCTATTCCTTTTGTTTTTATCTGTCAATTCTCTTATTTTTGTGCATTTCATTTAAATTAGTTTTTCCCTTTCAGGAATAACAATGCTTGCTGCTTCACACTATTATGCCAACACTCTTTCCCGCCTTGGCACGCTCCACTCATAAGTAGAAATTGCTTTCTGATTTCCACACTATATACTTTAATAATAAACCGAATGCCCAGGAAGACAATGTAAAATTCCAGTATCTTTTTGTAAACAGGCGACTTATGATTACCATAAGACCGTTAACTTCCTTGAAAAATTAAAAATTATCGACTATACTATCCTTAAGGACCAGATTTAAATATTTTGCAGACTATTAGAAAGGCATGGTTAAAACATGGATAATATGCTCTATTACCGAATGGACAGCGGTTATCTGCCACGAGTAAGATATATCGATCAGGTAACAGTAAAACCTCCCCATGTCCATATGCGAAGAAAAACAGAAGAATTTATTCTGTATTATATAATTTCCGGAGAAATGTATATTAATGAAGGGAACAGAAGTTATATTTTACGAACGGATGATATGCTGATACTTGACCCTGCCCTGGAACATTACGGCACGAAAACCGCTGAATGCACCTACTTCTATATTCATTTTTATCACGATGAGATGAAAGAGCACCAGGAGGAGAAGGAAGTTATTAAAAAATTACTGAAGGATCACAGGCTTACCTCTTTAAAAACCCATGAATGCGAGATAAACGAGCGCAGGATTCATGATATTATCCTGCCAAAATATTATCATATCAATCAGCCTGCTGCCTCCTCAGCACTTATTGAGCTGCTCTATCAATTAAGAGAATCACATCACAATCACCTGGAGTATTTTCAATTAAAGACCAGCAGCCTTTTTCTGGAGTTTATGATAGCCTTGTCAAGGGAGCTGACCTCTGGTTTTCTATACAGTGATAACAGCCTTTCAGCCACCAGATCCACCCGAATGATCTATGATTTGCTTGCTTTTTTCCAGGATAATTATGCTTCTGAAATATCCAGTAAAAGCATTGAGGAGAAGTTAGGCTGTAATTTCGATCACATCAACCGGATGTTTAAGAAAGCCACGGGAACAACTATTTTTGCTTACCTGAACGAGCTGCGAATCTCCAAATCTAAGCATTTGCTCTCAGACGGTTCCGGTAAGATTTCCGAAGTAGCGGAAAAGACCGGTTTCCGTGATGTTTATTATTTTTCAAAGGTTTTTAAAAAATATACCGGAATTACTCCCGGCGCTTACTCAAGAAAAATCAACTGACATAATATTTCACAGTCAGGTAATTTATTCTCCTTTTCACACAGAATATTTCAATTGCGTTAAACAAACAATACTACCGGAGAATGAAATAACAACATAGGTTTCATTCTTCTGAGTTTTTAACCTATTACCATTATCAAAGGAGACTGACTATGGATAAGAAGCGTGCTTCGGAAATTGCCCATTTACCAGAAATGGTTCATGTAACCTGTAACGGAGAGGCTGTTTATATTGAAAATGTAAATCCCAATAAAGATATGTGCAGCATCCATACCTTAAGCAACCCAGGAAACAGCCGGGAAGTCCATGTTACCCAGTTAGTTGAATCAGAAAGCTCCAGATAATAACAAGGACTTGTACCGGCAGCCAATATGTCATAGCCTGCTGATGCAAGTCCTTTTTCGCAAATCTTTTTTACTGTTTGAAGCTCTTTAATGTGCGATATCAACTACTTTATAGCCGTTATTTTGTAAATGGTTGTTAATTTCCTGGGCAGAGGTCTGTTCATCATAGTTAACCTCCAGATAATCCTGACCTTCGCTTAAGAACACATTCCGGACACCAACGATGCCTTCCAGCTGACTTTTGACTCTATCCTGTGTTTCATTGAACTGAAGTCCTTCAATGGTAAGCCTTACATTTTCCATCTGACGTTCCTTTCCTGCTCTATACATGTGCTGGCTTGATAAATACTATTGGCTGCTTATCTTTTATTGTATTGTGCAGTACTAGTATCTGCGTCAGACGGTCTTTTATTCTCTGGTGATTTTTGTATAACGGTTGATGTATTTTTTTATAATATCCTTTTTTACTAAATGAAAGATAATACATTTTCATCCCCTGTCAACAGTGCTATGATAACCAATATATTACTAAACGGAAGGATGAAATTACATATGTCAGAGGGAGCAGAGTGTCCTAATTCAGACAATACCAAGAAACCAGGGCCTTTTATAAGATTTCTGCATTACGTTAAGCCTTACACCTGGCTGATTGTCATCGGTGCTATCGGAGGTATTATTAAATTTACCGTCCCGCTTATATTCCCACGAATAATGCAGCATTTTATTGATGATGTATTCAGTTCTGCCAGTGTGCTGACCTCTGCAGAGAAGATGCACCAATTAAACTACTGGACCTTAATCATTATCGGAATCTATACTTTTATCTGGATTCCCGGAACTTATGTCAGACACTTCTTTACTTCTAAAGCAGGCAATCAGGTTACCTTTGCCTTACGGTATGATCTGTATAAACATATGCAGAGAATGTCCGCTTCTTATTACAGCAAACACCATTCAGGCGGAATCGTATCCGTATTAATGAATGATATTGCCTTGGTATCAAATCTTGTGGGAAATGCCCTGACCAATATCTGGATGGATGGTATACTGGTTATTGCCTTATTATTCATAATGCTTCGCATGGACTGGGTGCTTACCCTGGCCTCACTCTCTATCTTTCCCTTTTATCTCTTTATCAGTAAGAAAATTGGCCGAAGGGTTAAGCGTAACAGCCATATGGTTCAGGATGAGACCGAAGAAATGTCAGCTCATGTACAGGAAAAAGTAGGCGGTTATTCCGTCGTGCAGGCCTTTACCCAGGAAGCCTACGAAAGAAAGCGTTTCCGCAAAGAAGCCACCAAGTTGCTGAACTTTCAGTTACAGAGCGGAATGTTAGCTTCGTTAAATACAACCATTACCGGTTATCTGACAGCTCTTGCTCCTATTGTGGTAATATGGGTAGGCTGCCAGAGAGTTAACAGCGGTGTCCTTACAATCGGTGAGTTAATTACCTTTTATGCCTATCTGGGTAATTTCTACCTGCCTATTAACCGCTTTGCCGAATTAAACGTAGTATTTTCTACCTCAATGGCAGCTCTTGAACGTGTACTTCATGTTATGGATCAGACTCCGGATATTGTTGACAGCCCGGACGCAGTAGAATGCGCGGATATAAACGGTGAAATTGAACTTAAGAACATTTGCTTTTGCTATGAAGAAAACGAGCAGATTATCAAGAATATGAGCCTTATCATTCACGCCGGTGAACGTATTGCCTTAGTGGGTGCCAGCGGCTCCGGTAAGTCTACTTTGGTTTCTTTGATTCCCAGATTTTACGATGTACACTGTGGAAGTGTATGCTTAGACGGAAAAAATTTAAAAGACTATAAAACGAACTCCCTAAGGCAACAGGTGGGTATTGTACCCCAGGAAACCATTCTGTTCAGTGGCTCTATCAGAGAAAATATTCTCTACGGTAATCCCAAGGCTTCCGATGAAGATATTATTGCTGCTGCCAAAGCTGCCAATGCCTATGATTTTATACAGGCAATGCCGGAAGGCTTTAACACCGTTCTCGGTGAGAGAGGTGCCAAGCTATCCGGCGGGCAGAAACAGCGTATTGCAATTGCCAGGGTATTTATTAAGAATCCCAAGATTCTCATACTGGATGAAGCCACCTCTGCTCTGGATTCCCAGTCGGAGAAATTAATACAGGAGGCTCTCGACCGTCTTATGGTCGGCCGCACCACCATCCTTATTGCTCACCGTTTATCCACTGTAGTAAATGCAGATGAAATTGTTGTCATGAATAAGGGAAAAATCATAGAGAAAGGCAGCCATATTCAGCTCCTTGCTCAAAACGGAGCTTATGCAAGACTCTACCACACCCAGTTTGATGAGGCTATTGGTGAATAACCGTAAAATCGGTGAATAACCGCAAGATGGTGAATAACTGTAAAGTATAAGGAGCTACTGTGCAAGCTTTCTGGAATGGGATACCCCAATGGCTGCTGCGAATATAACAACAGCAATAACAGCCTGAATACCGAAATTTCGAAATATCAGGTTGTACTGTTCCCCTGAACTGTTAAAAGAATCAATGGTCTGATTTGTCACTACATACCAGTAAGTAGGCAGTAGCTTTGAGAACCTTAATACACTCTTACTCATATATTCTAACGGAACAAATATTCCGCCGAGGAAGCTGAGTCCCAAACCGATAATATTGGAGGCCATATTAAGGGCACTGGAGGTTTTAACAAAAAAGCTGACAAGGTAGGTCAGACTCATTGCCACCATTAAAAATACCAGACTGTTTGCTAAATATAATACTCCTCTTATGCCAGTCAGCTCCTCTCTATAGATAAACAGGGACAGGAGTACAAAAGCAGCCCAGCAGGCAAAACCAAAAAGCAGACCGGCAGATATCAAAGCGGCATTCCTGCTTCTCTCTGACAAGGCGGAACACTTGATTCTCCAATCCAGGTCTTTCTTTCGGAAATTCATAAGGATTCCGCCAAGTCCATTTATCAGCATGCAGATAAGTACATAGGGAATATAGGTATAAAAATAATAGGCCTTGCTCTTTTCTGCCTCTTTTCCTTCCACCTTTAGGAGGGTTACCTCTGCAGAAATAGAAACAGTATCCAGTGCTTTTGCCGCCGCCTCTTCTATACTGAAGCCTCCGGCGGTATAGGCACTTAGTACGGACAGATATTGATTAATCTTGTCATCCAGTAACTTTCCGCTTACACTGTCCGGAACTTTTACATTCTCCACAACACCTTCAAAGCTGCCGGATTTTATCTTCTCCTCAAAACCTTCTTTTATAATCAGAACATATTCTATATTCCGGTAAAAAAGCTCATCTGTTATGGAATCTTTATCGTTTTTAATTGTTCTCAGCTCTTGGGTCTTATCAAGATATTCATACAGGCTTTTGCTCAATACGGTATTATCTTCATCAAATACTGCCATCTTTACCTTTGAATCATTATACACTACCTCCGTTTGTTTCTTGCCATTACCGGAGAGTAACAGCGATAATGCCAGGAAGATAATGAAATATATTATGATGCTTGGCATCTCTTTTCTCAAGTTTATAAAAAAGGCCTTAAATACTTGCATATCGGTTCCTCCTTAATTGCATATAACTTCCAAAGATAAAGAACACGGCAATAACTCCCATTAAAACAAGGTTCGTGTAAAATCTTTCAAAGTTATCGTACATATTGAGAGAATACAGGCAATCGGTAATCAACGCCGCAGGGTTTATCCGGTTTACAAAAGGAACTGTATGTTCCACAATATCCTTCATATTATTTATCATAAGTCCGCTTAGGAAAGACAGTACAAGACTGATGACTGAAACCAAAGCATCCTTTATTGTTACAGAAATGCCTCCGATGGAACCAATGAACGTCCCCATAGCCACGCCAATTACAGAACCGGCAAAAGCAGTCACAATAATCTGTGGTACTCTGTCTCCAAAATCAATTTTTAGTACCATGGTGAGATAACCAATCAGCAGCAGAACGGAAGAGAAATCTACCAGGACGGAGCCACAGAAGTCAGCAACGATTACCGTAAGCTTATGGGCAGGTGATACCTCTCTTCTTGCACCAAGTGCCGACAGGTTTCCCTGGATATCCTCTACGCACCGTCTGCCGATAACAGATCCGTACATGCAGGTCATGGCTATCAATGCAAAGAAATACTGAGAAAGATTATCCATTTTAGCATTGGAATAGGATATTTCCTTGTTAAAGTCCATACTTTCTGAGAGTATGTTTATGGCAGCTTCCATTTTATCCGGATGAGTGCTTCCAATCTGTTCAATAACACTTTTATGTTTTAAGTACGTTTCCAGGAAAGATTTTATGATTGTCTGATTCAGGCCTTTGCCGCTTACGACTACCGAAATATTCTGTGAAGCTGCACCTTGTAAGGCTTTATCCTGTACTGACACAATAATTCCATCGACCTCTCCCCCTTTAAGCAGTGCTTCCCCCTTGGTCATATCTGTTTTTGTTATTTGAAACAGCTGGTCATCTGACTCTGTCCCCAGCTCCTCCAGTATTCCATCAAAGGTCTTATCTGCTCCGCTCTCCGTTACATATGCAATAGGTACAGGAGAAAAATCATAATCGTCAGACTGCATGATCGTACCAAAAGACAGATAAAAGAAGGTCCCCAGCACAATTGGGAAAGCAAAGATCCACCCCAGCAGATCCTTTTCACGGAACAGGGCTTTCAGTTTATATTTTAGCAAGTGAAAAAACATACATTTATTCCTTTCTAAGCTCAGAATTCTCCCTATACATCATTCTTAAGCAATTAAATTCCTTCAGCTGTTAATATTAATCCCTAAGCTCTTTACCGGTAATCTCAAGAAATACGTCATTTAAGGTGGGCAGTTCTGAATGTACCCTGCCAAAGGTGATCCCCTTTTCCTGGAGGTAATTCATAATATGAATCAGATTATGTTTACCGCCGTTGCATTTTACTGTGAGCTGTTCCTTCGCATACTCTGCAGAGTATACATGATTTATCTGTCTGATATTTTCAAGATCTTCATAAGGCAATGCCCTCATATCGATATAAATAGTTTCATTATTCTGAATCATCAGCTTCAGTTCGTTTGCTGTTCCATTTGCAATATTTTTTCCTTTATCCATTATAACAATTCTGGTACAGATTGCTTCCACCTCTTCCATATAGTGAGAGGTATAGATAATGGTAGTTCCCTGGCGGTTCAATTCAACAATTCCCTCCAGAATCTTATTACGGCTCTGGGGGTCTACGGCAACTGTTGGCTCATCCAGAATAATCAGTTTGGGTTTATGAGCTATTCCGCAGGCAATATTTAAGCGCCGGAGCAATCCGCCAGAAAGCTTCTTTGGATAAAACTTCTGAAATTCCGTAAGCTCTACGAACTGTATAGCTTCTTCTACATATTTTTTTCTTGTGGCTTTCTCCTTCACATAAAGCCCGCAGAAAAAGTCAATATTCTCATAAACCGTGAGGGTATCAAAAACAGCGACATTCTGTAGTATAACTCCAATATCACGTTTCAAAGAATAACTGTCCGGATTCATCTTCTGTCCAAATACTTCAATATTTCCTTCTTCAAATTTCAGCAGTGACAGAAGGCAGCTTATGGTTGTTGTCTTTCCCGAACCGTTAGGTCCTAAAAGACCAAGAATCTCACCTTCCTTTATTTCAAGGTTAAAATGATCAACCGCTGTCAGCTCTTTATATCGCTTGACCAGGTTATCAATTTTTACAACTGTCTGACTCATCCAATAATCCTCCTTAGGTTTATTCACAATGATATATTACTAATATTTAGTAATAATGGATAGTGTAGATTGTAAAAAGATAATGTGACAATTGTCATGAAAAATAGGACTGTTCAGGTAAGTATCAATATTAATTAACTGCCTGAATGACAAAAATAGCTGCAGAACCTATACAGTTCCGCAGCTACTTGCCTTTAAGTTCAGTTATTATTATTCTTAATCAGCCTTAGACAGGTATCCAGCGCTGTTTCATCTTTCCGGCGGTAATAATCCGGCTCTGTGCCGTATTCTTCGCTATTCCTGCCATCACCGGTTATTCCATATATGGGACTGTATTGAACTACCAGTCCAGTGTTAGGCAGGATAATATAAGCAGGATCAACACCGATTCCGTCACCTCCTGTTTGTTCCCCTACCAGAGCCGCAAACCCGGATTCTTTTGAAAACATGGCGGCGTATTCTGCGGAGGAATAATTCTGTGCGCTTACTAACAGCCATATCTTCCCTTTAAAAGCTGACTTGTGATTTGGTTTGATCAGATAAGTCTCTTTCATAAAATAATCCAGCTGGGATATATCCTCTTTATTTATACCCTCAAGGTCCGGAAGTTCTGACAGAGGCAGCCATAGTCCTTCTGCAAGACCTTCTTTCAGATTGAGAAAATACTGATTGTTCAATCCTGCCTTCGCCAGTAAGTAGGTTGATACTGAATATGTTTTATCAGCCAGAGGCGCTACTACCAATTGATTATAATAATCCATCCCGCCGCCGGTATTCTTAGTAATATCGATGATAAGGTGGTCATAGCTTTGAACTTTCTCATAAAAGGGCAGCAATATCTGCTTATCTTCCTCATAAGTGCTCATATCAAAGGCTTCAATATCTACATAGGCAATTTTACCCTTCTCCAGTACCTTTGTTGTTACATTTGGTATGAATTCCGTCTCTTCCCAGCCGGTCCCACTGTCCTCTGAAAAACCCATTTCTTTGTTTCGTTCAATGACCTCTGCCTCCAACTCTTCATAGAAATCCCTCATAAGCTGATAGTTCTTCTCAGAAACAGGATTTTCCAGCTTGTCAATGTATCTTTGTAAGGTCTCCTTATATTGCGGAAAGGCTTCCACTGTGTCCTTCAGACTTTTCAGTTCATTGGCATATCGGTAGCCCCAGGCCTGAATATGACCCGTATATTGTAGTTCATTAATGAAGGCTCTGAGTAAAGTCCAGAAATCATCATCATTTCTGCAATCTTTTATCTGTTTTCGGTACTGTTCATAGCTTTCTTCCATATCCACGTTATGCTTGCGGTTCACCACCCCAAAATAGGGGTAGTTAGCCTGAAGCTCTTTATAAAGGGTATCAAAGTCATTCAGATATTTTTTGGGAGACAGACCCATCCAGCATTTTTCCCGGTCTGTCATCTCTGCTAACAAATCTTCCATAGTAACCGGTTGCCCTGTTACCGGCACCTGCTTACCGTTCTCCTCAACCACGGCCTCAGAAGGTACTGCCTCTTGTGTTACAGTGGTTTGATCGGCTGACTCTCGCCCCTTCTCTTCCTGTTCTTTTAGTTCAGCCGAGCTCTCCTCTACTGTGTCTAACTTCGTATTTTCGAAACTATTTTTCAATTTAGGGGAACAACCTTCCAGGGCAAATACCAATATAATTAATAGGATTATTCTTTTTTTGATTTATTCCACCTCCCTTCCTATACATAGTTATTGAGTCTGTTTATCTATATATCTTCTGCGTAAGCTTTGCTTCCATGGGATTTAGCTTTTCGGATATATTCACTTCTTAATGCTTCTATGAAACTTTAACTTTTCCACCTTTATTCACTTCTTAAGGCTTCTATGGGATTTAGTTTTGCTGCCTTATTTGCCGGCAGATATCCGAATATGATTCCTATACCTGCTGAGATACCAAAGGAAATCAACACTACTGACAAGGTAGGCGTCGCATTAAAGCCTATGGCCTTACCGATTTCAATACTTGCAAATGCACCTAAAAGGATACCTATTGTTCCGCCTATTCCGCTTGTAGTCCCGGCTTCCATTACAAACTGGCGCATAATATCTCTTTTTTTGGCCCCCAGAGATTTTCTGATACCAATCTCTCTGGTTCTTTCGGTTACGGATACCAACATGATGTTCATGATACCGATACCCGCTACCAGCAGGGAAATTCCTGCAATACCTGCAAGAAGTGCCGTCATCATACCAAGCTGAAGGTTTATCTCGTTTAACATATTTATCAGGTTGGTGGCAGAATAAAACTTCTTATCATGATAAATATTATACAGATAATCATTAATGTCTGAGGTTACTTTCTCCACCACATTGGTATCCTTTGCCACCAGGGAATAGCTGCTGATGCTTCCTATCCCCGCCTGTCTTGCACCGGTGGTGTAAGGTATGTAAATACAATTGTCATCGGACCACTCCACGTTATTTGCAGTTTCTTTTAAGATTCCTTTAATGGTATAGGCTTCTCCGCCAATTTTAATGGTATCTCCAACTTTTGCTTTCTGACCAAAAACCTTTAAATCCACATAGCTGCCGATTACACAGGTTTTTTCCATGTTGGTTATATCCATGTAATTAATAAAACTGCCCTTTTCTACCGTCTTATCATTGAGGCTCGCATACTTTTCATCAACTCCCGTAATCTGAGCTCCTTCCATCTTGTCTGTTGCACCTTTTACAGTAGTCTGAAAGGCAACGTTAGGTATCACTGCCTTAACCGTGTCCTTATGCTCCTTAGCATATTGGTACATGTCTTCTTCGGTCAGTATTACATCTCCATTCCTTCCGATGAGGGAGACCGTAACGTTATTCACTCCCATTGATCCAAAGGAGTCTTTCATTTCCCTTGTCATTCCCTCCATCAGGCTGACCATGATAATGACCGAGGCAACACCGATAATCATACCAAGCATGGTGAGGAAGGACCGCATTTTATTGCTTACGATGCTGCTCCAAGATAACTTAAATACCTGTATCAGACCCATGCTCTTCCTCACTTTCCTTTAGAACATTTTTATATTTCTCAACCTTACCATCAAAGGATACCTTACCGTCTATAATCCTGATGACCCTTTGGGCCTCTGCTGCTATGGAATTATCATGGGTTATCAGAACAATGGTATTTCCTTCACGGTTCAAGTCTTTTAACAAATCAAGAACTTCTCTGCTGGTGCGTGAATCCAGGGCACCGGTGGGTTCATCTGCAAGAATCAGGGACGGATTGCCTGCCAGGGCTCTGGCTATGGATACCCTTTGCTGCTGTCCGCCGGATAATTGATTGGGCAGGTTTCTCCATTTATCGCCGATTCCCACCTTCTCAAGTACCTCCAATGCTCTTTTCTTTCGTTTTCCTTCACTTAAACCGGCATATAAAAGGGGAAGTGAAACGTTCTCCAGCAGGTTCTGCTTCGGCAGCAGATTATACTGCTGAAATACAAACCCAATCATTTTATTTCGTATTTCTGCCAGATAGTCCCCTTTCATTTTGCTAACATCCTGCCCTTTAAGAATATACTTTCCACTGGTGGGGGTATCCAGGGCACCAATGATATTCATCAAAGTGGATTTACCGCTTCCGGACTTTCCGACAATTGCAACGAACTCTCCCTGATATATCTTAATACTGATGCCATCATTGGCCCTGACCTGGGTATCGCCCATGTTATATACTTTCTGTATATCTATCATTTCAATTAAAGGCTCAGCGCTCATGTCTCCTCCTATTCCGTCACAGTAACTTCTTCGTAATAGCCCATATCGCCGCCACCGATTCCACTGGTATCCACAAAGGGAATATATACTTCGTCTCCCTCCTTCAGACCGGATTTTATTTCTACATAGGTACCATCGCTGATTCCAACCTCTACCTTAACCTCCTTAAAACCGTCAGGTACACCCTCCGAATCCACAGACCCGTTGTCCTTATGACCTTTACCCTCTGCTTTGGTATCCTTATCTGCTGTTTTTACATATACAATATTGTCACGCATTACTGCACCTGTGGGTACCATGAGCACATTATCTGACTTGGCAGTTATGATTTTTCCGGTTACATTCATTCCAGGAAGTAAATTCCCGGTTTTATCAATGCGGATGGTGACCGGGTAAGTGGTAACACCGTTATTGGTGGTACTGTTCAGTCCGATTTTCTCTACTCTGCCTTCTATCTCTTCTCCGGGCAGGGCATCTGCGGTTATTCTGACTAACTGACCTACTGAGATATTTCTGATCTGCAACTCATCAATATTCATACGAAAGGTCATGGCAGACAGATCATAGACAATTGCCAGCGCCCCTTTGCTGCTGTCGGTTCCCGGATCTATGGTATCTCCCTTCTTCTTATTTTTAAGGATTACCTGACCGGATATAGGGGATTGAATGCTGTAATTCTCTAACTGATTTTTCTGGTTCTTAAGGGCCAGCTCCGCTTCCTTTAACGAAAGTTTACTGTCCTCAATTGCGTTGTTCATATCCTTTGAGGCCAGGGTATAGATTGTGCTTCCGCTTTCCATATACCTGCCTTCCGCAAGCTTTAGCGTACTTATCTTTCCGGAACCCTCTGCCGTTATGGTCTGCTCAACACCTGCTCTGAAGGTACCGTTTGCAGCGCACTGCTCTGTGCCAATGCTTGCAAGGGCCAGTGCTCCGGCTGCAATTCCTCCCGGATTCTTTACTTTTATGGTTACTTTCCTGGTAGCTATATTACCGGCTATGGTCTCTTCCATGTCACTGACTGCGGTTACTTTTCCCTTTAGCTGTTCCAGTGTTGTGTCCATGGTTATGACCGCCTGCTTTCCAATCAGGCTGTCTTTTACCAGTGCCGAGAGAAAAGGTACCTCAAGATACATATAGTCACTGTTATAGATATCCGCAATATTGGCTCCGGCCTGAATATTGTCACCGGCTTTCACATAGAGCTTCTTAACATAACCTGAGATTTTGGCAGTCTGCTCCAGATCACCTAACTTTATCATGGAGTCATCATAGTTCCTTTTTGCTTTCTCAACGGATAAGTTTGCGGATTCTATACTGTTTTCCACATCTTTTGTGCTTATCTGGTATAAGAGATCTCCTTTTGACACCCTGTCGCCTTCCTCAAAAGGTGCCTCCAGCACTTCTCCTTTTACAAGAGCATTGACCTCGTATTTATCCAGGGGTTCAATGGTTCCTTTCCCGCTTAGCATGCTCTCTACATTACCTTTGGTAACTGTTGCTGTCTGTACTGACATTTGAGCCTGATTGCCGGCAGGCTTTAATAACTCCATGACCTTTCCCGCAATTACTGCAATTATAAGCAGGATAACTGTATATTTAATAACCTTTTTCCACTTTATATTCTTAAGATTTATTTTGCGCTTCGGCTTCACACTGCTTACTTCCTGTTGTGTCATTTAGTCTCCTATCTGCCTGTTCCGGCAATGTTATTTCTTTGTTGCAACAATAACCCTGATAACACCGTCTTCCTGGTTAATCTTATCTGTATAGGCCTCAACATTGTATTTCTTCAGATTTGAGATGTCGGAAAGTTTGGCAGGGTAATAATTATTATCGCTGTAAACATATACTGCTGCTTTGTCAGAGATAGGATATACAGACTCGCCTCCCCTTACCTGATTTCTTTCGATAGAAGTAACCCCAACCTTATAAAGGGTCTTCAGGAACTTGATCTCACCATTATTAATCAGAAATCCTTTAGGTCCTGCTGTTTCGTTAAAGCTTATTTCCTGGGCTTCTGTGGTATATTTATTTCCACTAAGATCATAGGTATAGGTGCCGGATAACTGTAAATTTCCATTACCTGCGTTCATCTGATCGATTATTGTAAAAGAAAGCAATATTCCATACTGAAAGAGGTCTCCCGTGGCATTTAACAGTATCATATCCGTGATCTCACCGGATTTATTTACTCCGTAATATAACACATTCTGGCTGGTTAACTGGGTTCCGCTGAGTTTGTTAGGGCTTACCTTTGTATAACTTCCCTTTGCTACATCAAGAATATTGGCATTGGCCGTAATTACCCTGCCGGAAACACTGGTACCGTTACTGCTTACGGTACCTTCCAGTCTGCCGGATACAGCCTTCGATACTACTGGTTCACCGTTTACATAGTTTATCTCTACAATATCTCCCACCACGAAATTTGCCAGTTTTGTATCATATTCCTGTTCCGTTCCGCTGGTATCTACAATTCGGATATAATTGATTAGATCAGCGTTTCCTTTACTGTCCTTCGACATATGTATACCGGTCTTAATAACATAACCCGCTATTACAGACTGAATATCTGTTGCAGGGGTAATTCCCGCTACGGTTCCGTCATCTCCAAGAAGCAGTACTACCCTCATTCCCTCTCTGATACTTCCCTGGGCAGATAGCTCATAACCTAAAGCCTGACTGCCAATCTTATAGGTAACTCCGCCAACTACTATTTCAGCAGGGGCTACCTGATTGGGTTTTGCTTCCTCATAGGTTCCGTAGACCTTATTATTATAGGCCCAGATGGTTTTTAATTCTTCAGAATAATAAACTACATCATATGCCTCCAGCCTGCCTTTTTCACTTAACTTACCATTTTTATAAATTCTTGCATTCTGAACACTCTGAGGTAGGTTGGACAGTGAACTGTCTTTTAGGATATAGGGTCCCTTTTTATATTGATTCAGTATGCTTAGATAATCTACCTCTCCCTTTTCGTCATAGGCCCAGATTATCTTTGCTTCTTTGGAATAATACAATATATCATAATTGGTTATATCTGATATAGCTGCCTTTTTATCATTTTTATAAATACTGGCTGAGCTTGCACTGAAGGGAATTTTCTCTTTCCAGCTGCTGCCATATAGGTAGGGTCCCTTTCTGGTGCTATCAAGAAGAGCCTTATATCCGATGTTACTATCCGCGTCAAATGCCCATACTGTCTTTAAGGTGATAGAATAATATATCAGGTCACCTGCCTTAATGCCAGATTTTCCACTTTTATTGTTATTCTTATATAGTCGCTTTGCGCTTACCTGAAAAGGAATGGATTTCTCCCATTTCGCATTTACAAAAAAGGGGCCTTTTAAAGATTCATTCACTTTTTTATCGTAATCAATTTCTCCCCTGACATCCAAAGAATAACCAAAGAGTTCCCCGTAAAGGCTGCCCTCTTTATTTTTTGCCTTTAACAGATTATAGAATAAGTTTATACAGTCCTTCCGCTTCATGGAGCTGCTTCGTTTGAGGCTTATATTGCTGTTTAAATCCTTATCCAGGTAAAGTCCGTATTTGGCATCGGAAATGTTCCCTTCAAAGTCCTCATTACTGTAACCCAGCAGCATAACTGCTCCATTTATAGCTTCCTCAAGGGTCACCAGTTTCCCAGGCTTAAACTTACCCCCAAGATAACCGCTCATCCAGCCCTTGCTGACAGCTAATTTGATATAACCGGAATATTGGTTCTTTGGTGATACATCTACAAATATTCTTGCATTGGTATTACTGCTTACCTTTCCGGCATAGCTTGAAAGGCTTACCAGCATTTTCGCATATTCTCCACGGGTCACTCCTTTTGTCGCTCCCCAGCTTCCCGATGTATTTACATTTATCACTCCCAGCATTTCCATTACTTTAACAGAAATATCAGTATCCCCTGACTCATATTGAAAACCTGCTGTATCCTCTTTTTTGCCTGCCTCTGCTGCATAGGCCTCCCCTATCGGCACGGTTGATACTGTCATAATCACTAAAATTATAGCCATGATACCGGAAAGTACTTTCTTCATCACTTTAATATCTCCTTTCGATACAGCTAATAACTGTATCCCTAATGTCAAAAACATGAATATTTTACCATATAAAATCCATATAGTTCTTTCAATTACCTTACGTATTTATAATAATTATCTAAAGAAACTCAAAAGATTATAAAAATAGAGCTGTTGCTATATTTTTATTGCAACAGCTCACATAAATTCCGCTTCTACAGCAGATAGTTATTAGTCTCATCCGCTATTTCCATTGTTCTCAGCTCATAGGTCTTACAGCCGGAGGAAATAAAGGGATCTGACTGCGCTATACGGTCAGCCTCTTCCTTATCCTGTGCGGAAAATACTACCATTCCTCCGGGATAATCTCCAAATGGCCCACAAAGTATGAGTCTATCCTCTTTTTTTAGTTGCTTCAGATGTTCCACATGCTGTTCCACCAGTTCTTTATTAAGCTGGTTCTGGTTCTTCATCAGGTATACAAATGTCATAGTGCTTCCTCCTAAATTCTATTTTCATAAATTTCATCCTGTAAAAGCTGTGTTTCAAATTATTAAGCTATCAGCTACCTCTTTTTTTAAAAATATCTTATCTTTACTTAATATCCTTAAATCTTTATAGGCACCTTCCTGGTAAGCGTTCGGATTAAGCCTAATAAAACCGCTATTACGCCTACCGTTCCGATAACTGAAAAATAAATGGAGTTGTCTGCAAATATATCTTTAAAATCATCACTAAATATAGAAAACCATCCGTTTATCCACACCATTCCGTGAAGAGCTAATGCTGCTAAAGCAACAACTATAAACCCTATTCCAATCAATGCATGATAGCGGTAAAAACCAATATTAATCAGCCAGCCCATTAAGAAGTAGGCAAATATATTTAAGGCATATAAAAAGAACAACAGCAGCCAATTGTTGCTCAAACCGGGTATCAGAACCTCCTCCTTAAATGAATATCCAAACTGCCCAAAAATCAGCTTTCCTAACTCCGAACCTGCACTGAAAATAAAAGCCAGGGTGAAGGCGAGGGCTAAGGACGCAAGCACATTACCACGAAAGTAAGCCTTTCTTGTCACTCCATGTGTCACGTAAAAAGGCAATTGTATAAATCCTGTTACAATTCCTATAACTATCATAAAAATTCCAGAAGCACTATAAGAAGTAATATACAAATTTTCTCTTTCCATTCCGTCCCTTAACGCATTTGCTGCAGATGCATCTCTAAAGGATAGTACAGACATTCCCAAATGCATTATTATAATAGCAATAATAAACCATATGGTGTATTTAAAATATGATTCATAAATATCCTTGAATACACTCAGGGTTTTTGATTTTGATTTCATAAAACACCTATACCTTTCAATTTTAGTTTATATTATTATACCTTCTCAGCCTCATCCTCAGTTAAGTAGATAAATAAATCCTGAAGAGAAATCGGTCCGACATCTAATCCCTTTTCATGTGCCTTTGCCACTAACTGCTCCAGCTCTTCTTCATAAAGCCTTACAGCCTTAGTGCCTCCCAACTGCTCTGAGCCCAATATCCGTCTTCCCTGAATAAATTCATCCACCTCTTTAATTCCACCGGTAATGGTAACTCCCTTCGAGATTAAAGTTTCATATTCTTCCTGAAGAAGCAAGGAACCATTCTTAAGTATCAGTACTTCATCAAAGAGATAATCCATTTCTGATACCAGATGAGTGGATAAGATTATAATCCTTGGGCTTCTGGCCTGCTCCTCCAGTAATTCTTTATAGAAGGTTACTCTCGTAGGTGCATCCATACCAAGATAGGCTTCATCAAAGATGGTTATGGGTGCACGGCTTGCCAATCCGATAATTACATCCAGTACGGACTGCATACCTTTGGATAGCTTATTAGCAGCTCTATTCTTAGGCAGTTTAAAGCGCTTGATTAAAGTCTCCGCGTATTCTCTGTCAAAGTTCGGGCTGAATCTTGCGGACGCCTTGATTAACTGTCCAGTCTTGCTATACTCATCCTTGTAATCTTTCTGGTATATCAGCCGAATCTGCTCTACAACCTTCGCATTTTCAAAAAGAGGTTCTCCCGAAACGGTTACTACTCCTTCTGTGGCTTCTCTTAAAGCTGAAAGAATTGACAGGAGGGAAGTCTTACCAGCACCGTTTCTACCGATAAGTCCATATATTTTCTGATCCTCAAGTTTAAAGGAAATATTCTTTAAGGCTTCGAATTTCTTATATTTTAAGGATACATTTTTCACTTCTACTTGATATGTCATTTGACCATCCTCCCTATCCTATTAATCATCTCTGTTATTTCGGCCTCGGATATTCCAAGCTTTACAGCTTCTTGCACCAAAGGCACTATATAGTCATCTACGAATACTTCTTTTCTCTTGTTCATGAGTTTTTCTTTCGCTCCAGCTGCAACAAACATGCCAATCCCCCTTTTTTTATAGAGTATCCCTTCCTCTACCAGTTGATTTACTCCTTTTGCTACCGTGGCATGGTTAATTTTATAAAAGCTCACTAACTGATTGGTGGAGGGAGCCTGTTCTTCCTCCTTTAATTGGTCATTTACGATCTGATCTTCAATTTTTTCACGAATTTGTATAAATATTGGTTTATTGTTATCAAAGGTCGTATTCAAGCAAAAACCTCCTTTCTTGTTATACAGTAATACGGTTATATACTTATGTGTATAACCATACTACCACTGAGATATATTGTCAATACTTATTAAAAAAACCGGCTATTCTTTTTTGAATAACCGGTTTTAATAGTATACAGGCTTAAAGTAACAGAAGCTCTTCCAAAAGAGCTACTACTATTAATGCACTGTTTCATAATGAAGTTCAGTAAACTGATTAAAGGTTCTGGCACCTTTTAAGCGAAGCCTTGTTTCAAAATCATGTTTCTTGAATAACGGGATACCATCTCCAAGAATAGTGGGAGTAACTGTGATAATCCACTCATCCACAAGTCTTTTCTCAATAAATTCATGGAGCATACTGCCGCCGCCTACTATCCAGATATCCTTGCCTTCTTCCTGCTTCAATTTCTGCATGAATTCTGTGATATCACCATTTACATATTCAACATTTTCATCTATTCCCTGTCTGGAGCCTGACAGTACATAACATTGCTTTCCTTCATAGGGAAAGTTATCGCCTTCATGACTTACAATCCAGTCATAGGTTCTTCTGCCCATAATAATTGTATCAATGGTATCATAGAATTCTGAATAACCATTATCCCCTTCACCTTCCGTGTTAATCAGCCATTCAAGATCATCCTCTTTGGTGGCTATATATCCGTCCAGGCTTTCTGCTATGAATAGAACAACTTTTCTTGGCATCTCATCTACCTCCGTTTAATCTTTTTAAATATATCCATCTTATCTAAGCTGTTTTTATCATCCTCTTTGCAAGTGCATATATTATAAATTAAATTCATAAGTTTTCATAGTAATATAATGTATATTCCAAAATTAGAACTTTTCAATATTGGTAAGAAAAAAGGGCTGCTGTATGATGTGACCTCACATAAATTAGATTCTTTTGTCTAACTTATAGATGTCAGTTCAATGGACAGCTGCCCCTTTTATTCTATATTTCGACTAATTCCTTTAATCTTGCAATTTCTCTTTTGGGTCTGTCAACAGATTCACCTTCAACGCAATTCCATTCTGTATGAAGTACCCTTATATATTCTTCCCAGGCTCTTACAGCCTCCGGGTAATTACCAAGAATTTCGTAGATATGAGCCATGCATTCCGCTGCATCTACATATTTAGGCGACGGCTGCAGTTCAAAAGCCTTTTTATTATACTCAATCGCTTCTTCATAACGAGCGATTCCTGCATAGCGGTCTGCCAGGTAAGCATATACCAACCAGTTCCCGGCATCCTTATCTGCCATGCCCTGCCAGACCCCAAAAGCTTCCTCCTGCTTTCCTTCCGCCCAAAGAAGTTCACCTTCATACATAGCAACTCTGGAATCATCCCTGACCTTCTGCATATCTTTTAAGACTGTTTTAGCTTCCTTAAGCCTTCCGTCGGCTATCAGTTCATCCAGCAGATACATATACCCTCTGGGATAACCCGGGTTTGTTTTAACAAACTGCTGGTAATAGGTAATTCTATTATGATGATTGATATAGTTCCAATCTTTTGCCGTTCCCTGCTGGGCTTTCATTAATGAGACGTGATTATCCTTTGAGTCAGGATTTTCTTCCAGTGCCGCTTTGGCATAATACTCTGCCTGGCTTCTGTATACATCTGCCTCGTGGTTATACAATTCTGCCAGCAGCTGAAGACACTTAGCTTTATGCTTATTATCCTCCAGGGTATCTTTTAAGTAACGTTCGGCATAATCGTAATCCACCTTAGTAAGGACTCTTTCCGCCATTATCATATTCTCAATTCGCTCCAGGTGGGTTTCTGCCTCTACCTCAAAGAGTTCATCGATAGTGACGCCAAAAAAGGCTGATACGGCAGGAAGTATCTGGATATCCGGAGTAGTTACATCATTCTCCCATTTGCTGATAGCCTGGGCGGAAATATGCAGATGCTCTGCTAATTCCTCCTGGGTGACAGATTTACGTAGTCTTAAGTTTTTAATCTTTTTTCCTAAATTCATTTTCTTTTCTCCTTGACCGGTCAGATTTATTATAGCTCCCGGTCAAAGAAGCTTCAATAACCGGTCAGGCGGATTCTTTTCAACCACTGGTTAAGTTAACCCTTTGTCCTCTCCTTTGTCACGAAGGATTTTCTCCATCAGGTAAAACTTACCCTTTCTCCAGTTAGCCTCGCCAACTACTGAATAGCCCAGGGAATTATACATTCTTAACGCATAGGGATTCAGTGTGTAGGCATCCAGACGGATGGACTTTATTCCTTCTGACTTCAGGATTTCTTCAATATGCAGCAAAGTCTTCTTACCAAAACCGCGGTTCTGGAATTTAGGATGAACACATAAACGGTGGATAACCATAAAATTCTCTGTTTCAAGGACCCATTTCCCATTTTTGTACTGTTCATCAAAGTCTTGATTCAGTACAAACACAACTCCAATGTCTCCTTCAGATTTACCGACATACAGTTCTTCGTTCTCAAGGTCATTCTCAAGATCCCCGACACTTGGATATACCTCATCCCATTGATAGATACCATTTGCAATCATTTCCTTAATACCTTCAGAAAAGACTTCGAATATTTCCGGAATATCGTCCTTACTGCCTTTTTGAAATACCAATTCTCCTTCCATCTGCTAACCTCCCATGCTGACAATAACTTTATTTCTATGTAGTAAATTATGCTTTTCAATTACAATATACTCTCAGGCTGCCTCTGTCAAGTTATTCTGTCAATATAAGTCAGTTTTCAGACTATTGGGTTTTCAGAAACTCTCTAACTGGATGCACTGGAATATCTTTTCAGGCTTGCCTTAAAAAACATCACAGCAACAGCATATAAAATAAGTCCAAGCACCACTCCTCCTGCAATTTCAATTGCCGATGCCCTTCCAAGCAGTATTTCCACAGGCAGGGTTATAATGACTCCCACCGGTATGATCCAGGTTAACAGATTCCGAAACAGTACAGGATATATTTTTACCGGGTATCGTCCTAATGCCATAAGACTGTTTAATATCCAAAGTAAGGGTGTTCCCAGATACCAGAAAGCTGCAGACGCCAGAAGGAGCATAAGTGAGTATAGTATCAGCAGGGCTACCAAAAGATAAGCCAGAAAAGCTGCTGTGCTTCCTATTGTTTTAGGCGATTCACTTTCAAACAGGGAAATAAGAAGGAGGATTATGCTGATTATAATGTCAAATACAGCCATAGGAGACCAGTGTCTGATGCTGATATAAAATCTGGTAGAGACAGGTTTTAATAAGGTATAATCGAAACCTCCGGTCCAAAGCTCCCCATCCATGCCGGATATAGAGGAAAGACTTGGGGAGATAAAAAGCTCTTTCAAGCTCTGAATCAGCATAAAGGTGCCTGTTACAGCCAGCATATCATAGAAACCCCACCCGTTAAAACTCTTATGTACCGAAAACATTATAAGAATACCGCCGATACTGCCTGAAAGCATAATCACCGTATTGAAAAGCTTTGCTGCAAAGTCAGCCCGGAAAGCGATATCACCTTGCAAAGACGTCATAAAGAATACTTTTATCAGTTTCCTATAAAATTTTACTGTTTTCATATGGCTCCTATCTGCGTACTTCAGCACGCGTATAAAATTTGAGGTAGTGAAATTACCTTATTTCACCCTTACTGGATATTGCAATCGTCGAAAGCCAGCGAACTGGAGTGAAGTTACCTCATTTCACTCTACCTCCGGGTATTTCCCAAATCAGCTAACGGTATTTTTATCCGCCTACAGAAGAGTAGTGCTTAATTCCTCTCTTCCATATTACCCTGTTAAGCCCGATAATTATAAACAGCCATATAAGCTGAAATACAATCCCCCCTATGGTTTGGCCCATGCTCAGCTTGCCCAGTAATACCTCAACAGGAAATCCAAGCATATACCGATAAGGCAAAATACCAGAGATTGTTCCGACTATACCGGGCATCAACAGAGTAGGTATAACCTGCCCGGAAAACAGGAACAAAAGTGTATCATTGATACCAAGTAAAGAATTCACTTTACTGGTAAAAAGGGCAACCAGAGATATGCTGTAAGCAACCATAAACCGAAGCAATTGTGCCAGCAGCAGACATATAACAAATAATACGATATTTACAGCCTCAGCACTAAAAGACACTCCAAGCACCATAACTATCCCTAAGATAAACACTATCGTAAACGGCATACATACTACCTTTGCTGCAATATCTGCAGCTATTGCCTCATAAATCGGAGGCAGGGGCCGCAGGAGCCAGTAAGAAAAAGTTCCGTTAAAAATATTATCCCCCACCGTCCAGTGGGATACCGGATAAGTAAGCTGATTCACTAAGATCAAAACCATATAGTATACAACAAAATCATTTCCCGTGAACCCCATAACCGGGCCATCTCCCGCTGCAATCACCCATACAAACATATTAATCAAGGGCATCATCAGCCAGCCAAAGGCCAGGGTCCAGAAAAAACCTCTGGAAGCTGTGTAACTTAGGAAGGTCTTTCTAATTAATGCAATGCCACCTCTTAAATTCATAGGAACCTCCTTTCTGCACTGCCGTTTGCTTTATGTCATTTGAATACACAGGAATTATATCTTTAACCAGAAGTAAACGCCTTTCTTTCATTTCTATACGCCCTCCTGATACGCCTTGTCTATTACTGCTTCAATGGAGGGGTTTTCTATGGTAAGATCAATAATAAGGTTGCTGCGAAGAAGTACACCTGCAGTTTCTGAAATCTCCTCCTTATTCACACGAAAGATATAGGTCAGACCATTTTTCTCCGTAAGGGTGCTGTCTTTCGGTAAAAGTGCAGAAACCTCCTGTAGCTCTTCTTTAAAGGTGGCCTTAATCAGTTTGTAAGGAGACAATTTCCTGCTGAGTTCTTCAAGGGATCCATCATACATTAGTTTTCCTTTATTAATAAATATTGTCCTGCTGCATAAGGAGGTAATGTCCTCCATGTAATGGCTGGTAAGTATTATTGTGGTGCCGTACTTCTTATTATAATCTTTAATAAATTTTCGTAACCTTATTTGTATTGATACGTCCATCCCAAGGGTTGGTTCATCCAGAAACAAAATATCCGGCCGGTACAAAAGTGCTGCAGCAAATTCACATTTCGCTCTCTCGCCAAGTGATAGGTTTCTCGGCAGCTTGTTAAGCAAATCTTCTATCTCCAGCAAATCAGACAGTTCTTCAAGCCTTGGTTTAAAGTCTTCAGAAGATATCTGATATATTTCTTTTGTGATATAGAAGGAATCCATTACTGTAATGCTTGGAATAAGCTGTGATTTATTCCCCATGACCATACTTATGGTTTTTAAATAATCACGTTGTCTTTCATAAGGTATATACCCTGCCACACGGGTATTCCCTTCCGTAGGATATAATAACCCGGAGAGCATTTTAAGCGTTGTTGTTTTACCTGCCCCATTCGGTCCAATAAACCCTACAATTTCGCCACGGTTAATCTGAAAATTTATATTATCCACCGCTGTCACATTGTTGTAAACCGGATGAATCAAGGCTTTCACTGATGGCAGCAAACCCTTCTCCCTGACCGGCACCCGGTAAACCTTTCTAAGTCTTTCTACTGCAATAATTGGTTCCTGCATAAAAAAACACCATCCTTCCGCTGAATATATCCATATGATATCATCAGTGGTCAGGGTGGTGTACAAGTGGAAGGTTCTAATTTATAATTTTTCGAAGTTTAGTTATATATTCCGGAATCTGACTGGCGTCACGCTCCAGTGAGGTCAAGGCCTCCAGCCAGTTATCTCCTACGGATAACAACTCCAGTTCCGGCTTATTTAGTGAGGTTACTATCCGGTCCTTGAATCCGGCATCGTACATGGAAAGGCTGCTATGTATGGCAGTCATACTGTAGCCAGCCTGCCTTAACATATAGATAACGCGGAGTCTTTTGATATCCTTTTCATCAAACAGCCTCTCCTTTAATTCACCGGTCTTTTCTGAATAAATCAAACCGTTACGTTCCCAGTTACGAACTGCTTCTATAGTGGTTCCAAGGACATGAGCTGCCTCCTTTCGGCTGTATAACCCACTGCTTTCTTCCCCACCAATATCCTCTGCTTCAGCCCAGTCCTTTAGCAGCTGCACTGTTAACTCCGCATTTTCAATCTCCTTATGTATAACAGCTATATACTGTCCGGCATAAATGCTGCAAGCCTTAAGGTCTTTGTTTGCTGCAGCTTTGATTATCAGATTACCCGCAGCTCTGATCTTGCGATTGGTAAAAGGCTGGTTAAAAATACATCTGCATATCTTAAGCTGGTACAGCTGAACCTTCGTAAAGCTTCTATAACCATTTGCTTCCCGTTCCGCTTTCGAAAGAAAACCTATTTTTTCATACATCCTTATGGTATTGGGATGCAGTCCAAACATTTCGGCCAGTTCAGAAGGTTTGTATTTTGTCATCTTAACCCCTTTCATGAATATAAAACTTTGACTTTCCATTCGTGAATCTATATTTAAAAAGCAGTTGGTTTTCAACCTTCCTCCTTACAATTGCTATAAGTTGCATGTGTAACTCTAAAAGAATGTGAGGGTTATTTTAACCTCCTTAATTTTCCGCCTGCAATATGTTTATCTTCGTGATTTCCAGGCATCTGGTGCCATGAAACTGCATTCTTACAACCCAGGGCATCAGGGTTCTCATACTGTTAAAATCCTCATATCCATAAGTGTTGTCGTAATAATTTATTATGGTGCTTAAGGCTGTTCCATGAGTTCCGATTGCTATATTTTTTCCATCATATTCAAGTAAGACACCTTCAAGTGCCCTAATGTTTCTCTCCTGCACTTCCCGCAGACTTTCCCCATTGGTTAATTTATAATCAAAATCAGACCACTGCTTCTTTGTAAAGGCTGTAAAGTCCTCAATCCATTGACTGTCCACTTTTCGTTCCCTAAAATCATATACCGTTTTAACAGACAGGCCAATTCCCGCTGCAAAGTCTTTCACCGTATCAACAGCTCTAATAAAGGGACTGGATAACACTTCCTGAATATCCTTATCCTTTAAGTACTCCGTTACCAGAACAGTAGCTGCCCTTCCCTTATCCGTCAGCGGTCTGCCGGCATCGTCCTGTACCGTAAAATCAGGCTGAGCATGCCGTACAAAATAAATAGTTGTCATCCAGTACTTCTCCCTTCACATCGCTCCAACTGTAATGAATGCATTATAGATAATGTTTTAAATTCCTTCCAGATTACTGATTATTATGTGGTTATAAATTAAAAAAGGCAATAGTAATTTCATCACTTATATATAAATTCTGGCAATGCTAACGCATTGCCAGAATTATTAAAACCAATTATTAACTTAGTTCAACTTAGAGTTCATTTTAGAAGTAGTTATAATCACTTTCAAAATCATTACTTATGGCAAGGAAACTTGCCTGTCCTTTTAAAAACATTTATATCTTAAACAGATGAATACTGCCTTCCTTATTCAGTTTGATAAGAATAGTGGCCATTATTGGAAGAATCAGGAGTCCTAACACTCCCATCAACTGGGCACCGACATACATAAGAATCAGGGTTACTATGGGATATAATCCTATCTGCTGACCTACTATCTTTGGCTCAAGTATTTGCCTTACTACTGTAATTACAACATATAATATCAGCATTCCCATACCAATCTTAGTATTACCGATTATAAAGGCAATAACTGACCAGGGCAGGAGCACCGCACCAGTACCAAGGATAGGCATGATGTCTATGATTGCTACCAGCAAACCAAAAAGAAAAGGACTAGGTATACCAAGAATCCAGAAACCAATCGATAACTCGGCAAAAGTAATGGAGATGATGGCTGTATAAGCTTTAATAAAATTGCCAAGAGAGCCGATAACATTATCCTTTAAGTTCAGTATCACCTTCTGATGCTCAGGCTTGAACTGGCGAACAATAAAACGGGTTATCTTATAATAGTCTATTGTAAAAAAGAAAGAGGATACTATTGTGAATATAAATTTTATCAAAAGGGTGGGTAACATTCCGGCAAACCCGGTTGCCATTGATACAACCTTCGTGGATATCTGGGAGAGATACGTAAATACCGATTGATCGATATTACTCATAAAATTATCCAGATAGGTTCTTGTACTCGGATACTTCTCTATCATATTGTCTGTTACCGTATTTAAAGCCGGAAGCAGTGTTTCTTTGTAGAGTGTGGGCAGATTATAAAACAGAGAGCTTACAAAATTGACCATCTTTACACCAATAAGGCTAATAATAAAGCCCAGCAGGCTGTAAAAAACCAGCAGTGTCAGAATAGAAATAAATACCCGCTTAATATGAGTCTTTTTCTCAATCAGGTCAATCAGGTTCCGAAATGACATGGCTATTACAATACCAATAACAAAAGGCATCAACAGCGGAAAAACATATTTAATTCCAACATACAGCAGTAGTGTTAGAATTAAGAAAAAAATAAAATGTATTATAAATGCTCTTTGCTTATTCAAGTTCATGAACTTTTATACCCTTCCTGGTTTTGGCATTCTATATAATTGAATTATATTATTATATTCTTTTCTCAAATTTGAAACAAATCAATAGCCTTACATATAAGCAGTAAAAATCTGGTTTTATTGGTGTCGTAACCATTCCTTCTATATTCTTTGACTATTTATTATTTTATATGACTCATATTGCGCTGTCAAGTGTTGAACAGGTTGGAAAAACGTATATAACTTTAATATTTTAATAATGATAGATTATAGTATGCTTTTCCAGTGACAAAATTTATTAAAATTTGACATTTATCTTCCAATGTTTTATACTAATGGAAAATTTTATAAGGAGTCTTCAATGGATACTATCAACATGAATAATGAAAATAAGAAATCCCAAGCTGTAAACAAACCAGCAGAGATTCTTAAAGTCACCCTTATACTTGCTCTTTGTGCAATTGCCCTTCTGGGATTGTATTTTATAAGCACCAGCCCCCTGATAGCCGGTAAACCCTATGAGTTGGAAATAAGCGGTTACACTGTTCAACCAGGCAAAACAACCGTAGCTGAACTTTCAGAAGCAGGTTTTAGCTTTTCCGACTTTAGTTCAAACTACAAGGAAATCTATGATGTAAATACGATGGTTGCATCCAAAACCAAGTACCAATTAGTTTCCTTGCTAAAAGAAGGAAAATTATTGGCGGATATTACAATTATCAACGAAAGTTCGTCCTCAAAACCATTGCTCAACTGTCTTATCAGTGAGGTTACATTTAATCTTGAAAAACCATATGATAAAAAAAGAAATGCATTCTCAACTTACAACACCGGGGGAAGAAGCTGCTTTCGCTGCTCAGATGGTTGATTCCTCCGTTATAAAAATAAAACATATAAGAGACAAGAGATATGAAGAATGGGTCTATATTACCAAGGATTATCTTTTTAAAAACTATTCCTTTGAAAATACCTGTTTGGTCAGATTAAAAGATGTTGACCATATTGAACTCAGTAACGAGCATTACCAATTACAGTTTAGATCGAAGGGTGTTAAAACTATATTTGACCTTTCACCAGTATATTTTTACTATCGCGGTTCGGAAAAGAAAAAGCCAGATCAGGCACTGGTATTCTCTTCACCAGAAGACAGAGATGACGTAATGAAAATCATAGCACAATCCTGATCTTATAAAAGAAGCGGAAACCTCCTGTAACTTTCGGAGGTTTCCGCTTCTTTGCAGTTCTGCCAGAAGGTATCTGAAACTGCTTATGTCGGTCTGGATGTTCTACTTTATGGGAGGAAAAGCTGATTTTATAAAAGCTTACTCAAAATACAATGTGGCTTTAAAGGAGATTTCCTCTTCATTCAGCTGATATTTCTCTGCAAGTGCCGGCCCGCAGGAATTAGAACCTACACCACTCATCTTATAATCCAAGCAGAGTATGGTACTGTCTGCTGCTTCAAGCTCGTAATTATGTGCTTTTTCTGCTAATTCTTCCTGTGTATAACGTCCTGCCTGGAAGGAAAAAGGAGTTTGCGCAGTAATATGAAGGCTTTTTCCATAAGAAGATACTACCGTTAACTCTTCACAGCCATAATGACTTCCATTCTCCTGGGGTTTGATATAATCTATATGCATATCAGCGATTTCCTGATCAAATCTGCCAAACCAGGAGGAGCGGCGTTTATCAATATAACTTTCACCAGGTCCATAACCCAAATAATTTACTTTATCATATTCCTTCGGCAGGAAGAAACGCAGGCCAAAGCGTGGAAGGAAAGGAAGCTCCTTGTTCCTCTTACCGTCTATCTCTACGGTTACTGTACCCTCTGCTCCAATGTACCAGGTTACCTGAAGATCCAGTATATGCTGAATCTGAATTGCTGTAATTGCCAGCTTGCAGTAAATCGCAGTTACTCCGTTTTCCTGGGATACGCGGGTTTCATATACACGGGGGAAGGCTTTATCATAGCGGGCTCTCTCCCAGGAATTACGAATATTGCGGTCATTATCGGCAGGTGCACGCCAAATGTTATATTCCAGAGGTTTCTCCAATACTGAGTGGTTATTTACAACCATGGAATCGAAGCTTCCATACAGCTTATTAAAACGATAGCTGAAGTTTTCTCCGTTTACTACTATTTTCGTACCATTCTCTTCTACCTGAACTGTATTTCCTTTACTTTCACTCTTGCCAGTAGTCTTGCTCAGAGGAAGTATGCTTTCCTGTAAGAATAGCTGGTCAAAGCCCAGCTTATGGCCTATTGCAGTCAGGGGAAGTTCTATTGTCTGAAGGTAGTTGAGCTTGACTGTAACACTCTCATTTCCAAAAAGGTTTTTATCTACAGGAAGCTTAAGGGTAATCTTTCCATGAGGAGGCACATCCAATGCTCCAAGCTGGTATACCTCTTTTGTCACCCCATTTACCAGAAGTTCTGCTTCTACCTTTAAATAATCCTTCAGATTGGTAAAATCCAACTTGTTTTCAAGTTCAATTGTAGCGTCTTCTTTGTTTAACAGCACTCCGCGTACCGGACGGATTACATTTTTGTATTCTGCCAGCGCCGGGTGGGGGATACGATCAGGAGATACCATACCGTCCACACAGAAATTACCGTCATGAGGGTATTCACCGGAATCTCCGCCATAATGGAATACCTTGCGTCCGTCTTTTGTAATACCACGATAGATTGCATGGTCACACCATTCCCATACGAATCCGCCCACAAAACGGTCATGTGCGTAAATGCATTCAAAATAGTCTTCCATATCTCCGGGGCCGTTACCCATTGCATGAACAAATTCACAGAGCATATACGGCTTGGGATTGGATTTAAGGTATTCCTCAATGCCAGGCACGGAAGCATACATGGTACTGTATACATCCAGCATGGAGGTATCATTTATATGTCCGCCGGTCTGGTGAATGCTGCCTTCATAATGTACAAGTCTGGTAGGATCGTACTCTCTTATCCAACGACCGGTGTCTTCAAAGGCCTTGCTGTAGCCAGCTTCATTTCCCATGGACCATATAACCACACTGGCATTGTTCTTATCGCGGATAACATTTCTCTGGTTACGGTCTAAGATTCCTGCTGCAAATATCTCACGCTGTACCAGATCGCCATAGGTATCTGACCAGCTGGCGCCATAGTAGCTGGTAGCGCCGTGGGCCTCCAAATCGCTTTCTCCCACTACATAGAAACCATATACGCTGCATAATTCGTTAAACCAGGGTGCATTGGGATAATGACTGGTACGGATAGCGTTGATATTGGCTTCCTTCATTAATCTCAAGTCTTTTATGGCCTGTTCTTTGCTGATGGTATAGCCTGTTACAGGATCACTGTCATGACGGTTAACGCCTTTGAATTTAACCTTAACACCGTTAATAAGGATTATATCTTCCACAACCTCTACTGAGCGGATGCCTACTTTCTGATAGATCACCTCCTCCGGTGTGCTGATGGTCAAGGTGTATAGGTAAGGGGATTCCGCACTCCAAAGAGACGGAGCTGCCATTTCAATTACAAGTTTTGAGTCTTTTACCGTTTCAGTTGCAATTACCTTGCCGGAAGCATCGGTTAAGGTGCCTGTTACCGGTACTGCCTCACCACTGAACTCAAAGTCCACATTAATCTCTGCTTTTGTGTAATTATCCGTTAACAGCGTCTTTACAAAATAATCACGAATGTGGTTAACTGGACGGCTGATAAGATAAACGTCACGGAAGATTCCTGTCATACGGAATTTATCCTGATCCTCCAGATAACTTCCGTCACACCACTTTAATACCACAACGGTTATATCATTCTCACCTATTTTTAGATAGGAGGTTATATTAAATTCACTGGTAGAATGAGATACCTGACTGTATCCTGCCAGATTGCCGTTGATATATACATAAAAGCAGGAGTCAACACCCTCAAAGTTCAGATAATACTTATTCTCACCAGGCGTCTGCTCTATGTCAAAGCAGCGATGGTATACGCAGGTGGGATTTTCCAGGGGAACAAAGGGGGGATCATAGGGAAAGGGGAAATTAACATTGGTATACTGGTGACGGTCATAACCATGCATCTGTATACAGCTTGGGACAGGAATGGAGGCATAATTCTTATATTCATAACCAGCCTGTGTAAAATCCTCCAGTTCGAAGGGATTATCATAATAACGGAAATCCCAATCACCGTTTAAGGAGTTTATTCGTGAGCTTTTAATAGCTTCACCTGGAGCAAAGGGAAGATAATAACTGCGGTTGTCCTCACAGCCAACGTGAAGAACAGAAGGGTCTTCATAATACTTTGGTAATTTTAATTCTGACTGTAACATAAGTAATCCTTTCATCAGCATAAAATTTATTTTTTATAAGTTGAATATACCAAAATAATTGTTATTATTCCATACATAAAGTTGATATCTATATGCACAAAGTTTTCAAATTGAATTTGACAGTTTCGGATAAATATTATAAAATCATTTCAATAGCCAGACAATATTATGGCATAAAATTAACAGAGGGTGTTTGTAAAATACATGGGGTGCATCCACTTTGGAAAAACATTTTTGTGAGACATGGGCTGCATCCGCTTTGGAGAGACATTTTTTTGTAAGACATGGGCTGCATCCACTTTGGAGAGACATTTTTTTGTAAGACATGGGCTGCATCCACTTTGAGGAGACATTTTTGTGAGACATAGGCTGCTCCACTTTGGAGAGGCATTTATGTGAGACAGCAAGGTGTGATTTATGATGATACAGTGATCAAGCATTTCTAAATAGCACTAGTGCACTACTCCAGGAAAGAGGTTAAGATGCTTACAGTAGTAGGATATTATGATTGGCAGTCAGATGAAAAATCCGTATCCGAGGAGGATTTCTTCGTACATTGCAGCGGCAGATACCGGCTGGTCAAGAAAGACCGGTTCTACACTGAACGCCCACAAGGAGCTGCAAATTATCAGCTTATCTATATCGCTGACGGGAAAGCACGTTTTCGAATCAATGGGAAAGTACAGACGTTGGAAAAAGGCAGTTGTGTGCTCTTTCATCCAGGTGAACCCCAGTATTATTACTATTACCTGGAGGAACATCCGGACATTTACTGGGTACATTTCTCCTGCAAGGACAGTAACCCCTTCCTGAACCAGATGGGCTGGGGAGAAGAGACAATCTATCAGGTAGGTGTACACAACAGCTATATCCATCTCTTTGACGGCATCATACAGGAGCTGCAGCTGAAACAGCCTTTTTTTGAAACACAGCTGAAGTTTCTGATGCAGCAGCTTTTGCTCAAAATGGGAAGAAACCGGATAAGGGAAAGAAAAATATTTGAGAACTATAATAAGGAAGTGGAAGAAGTTCTTAGAATCTTTCATTTATCCCCTGAAAAGGATTTTACCATAAAGCAATTTACGAAAGAACGGGGATTAAATTATTACCGCTTTATCGATACTTTTACAAAGCATGTCGGTATCTCACCAAGGCAATATATAATAAATATTCGTATGACTACCGCAAAAGAGCTGCTGACCAATTCACTTTTTCATATTTCAGAGGTGGCACAGCTGGTTGGCTATGATAACCCTCTTTATTTCAGCCGATTGTTCAAGAAAATGTGGGGCATCTCTCCTACGGAATTCCGCAAACAGAACGAAGGCGGATAAGCTTATTTAAAAGCCCAGACCTGATAATCTCCCTTATGCTTGCTATAGACAGAAGGAGAACAGCCTGTGAGTTTCCTGAAGGTATAGGTAAAATGCTGCCGGTTATTAAAACCCACACTGATTGCAATGTCGGTTACCGGAAGACTGCTGGTTTCAAGAAGAACCTTTGCTTTCTCTATACGAAGTTCATTTATTTTGTCTACGAGAGTCTTACCCGTCTGCTCCTTAAACAATCTCTGGAGATAGGCTGCTGAGACTCCGATTTTAGCTGCAATATCCTCTACTTTAATATCCTTATCATAGTTGCTGTTTAGATATGAAAGGGTTCTGCTGACATATTTGCTGCCGCCATCGCTGCGGTATTTCTTAGACCTTTGTCTGCCTAACTCCACCAAAAGCTGTGCCAGGCAAAGATTCTGCATAACTCTGTGTTCTCCTGTATCCGTGGGATTTTGCAGCTGTTTATGAATCTCTGTTATAATCGTATGCAAGGTACCTTCTCCGTCATAGCATTTATATATAGAGGCAGGTAACTTAAAAAAGTCTCTTAAGGATTTAGACTGCTCACAAAATTGCTCTATTGTATTTCCTCCATTTCCCCCGGACTGAGGCAATAGGGCTATCTCCAGATTCAATATACGGCAGCGCACTCCCTTTACAACTTCCAGCTTATGCCTGGTGCCACCATCAATAATTACGTACTCACCCTCTTTCATCTTCCAAACTTCTTCTGTGCCCTCAGCAGTCCAGCTATAGATAGAGCAGCTGCCGCTGGCAATATACATAATCTCAAATTCTCCATGACTATGGGGTTCCATATCAAAGAAGTCAAAATTCATGGCATAATAACGTTTAACCAGAAACCAGCAGTACCTGTTTTCCCTGGCATAAAGGCTATCAGAGTTTTTATCCTGGTTCTTCTCCACATTCATGGTTGTCCTCCCTTATTCAAGCTTTCGTAAAATGTACTTATGTTATGTTCTCAATTATTTTGAATTTTGTTCTTGAAATATATATGATTCATTTTTTGAATTAATTTCTGTTTATTTCTTGTATTATTTCCTTTATTAATTTTGTATATTTGTTGTATTATTTCCCGTATTAATTTTCTCGTATAAATACTTATATTTCTCCCGTATTAATTCTTAAATTTTTCCCGTATAATTCTTGTATTAAACCCTGTTGATTCCTATATTATTTCTTGTATTTTTCTTGTACTAGTCTATTGTTTCTTGTATTGTCTCTTGTACTTTTTCCTGTTTATTTCCTTTATAATTTCTTATATGTTTCAATACTGTTTTAATACTTTTTCTGTACTGTTTCTTATACTATTTCTTGCAGTCATTATCATCTTATGACTTTTAGAATCTAATACTATTAAATAAAAAACATCAAAGCCCTTATAACCAAATGATTTCAGGCCAAATGCATAAAATAGAAGTATGCATGCGCCTATGAAAAGATATTAGAAGTTCTTTTCTCTGGATAATTTATGCTATGTTATAAAACAGATTGTCTGAGCGTCAGCGAGTTATCTGTTTTATAACATGCCCAGCATAAAATATTCAGAGAATTAGGACTTCTTATATCTTGGAATCGAAGCATGCGTACTTCTATTTTATGCATTTGGCCGTCCCCTTGTCAGTAACCCGCTCCTTGTCAGTAACCCCCCACTTTAGCCACTCAAACATTATTATATCATAATATCTTACATTCCGTAACAGAGTACAGAATTCTTTCCACCTAATTTTTCATTATTGAATATAATACTCCTATCAACACATCCACAAACTATCTCTCAAAAACAATTATCAGGAGGTTTATTATTTATGTCATTTAAAATTGCCTTTATAGGTGCCGGAAGTGTAGGTTTCACCAGAACTTTGTTTTCTGATCTCATGACAGTTCCTGAATTCCACAACATTGAAGTTGCTTTTACCGACATCAACCAGCACAATCTTGATATGGTAACTGCTTTATGCCAGAGAGATCTGGAGGAAAATGGCCTTTCCATTAAGATCCATGCAACTACAGACCGCAGAGAAGCCTTTAAAGATGCCCGTTACATTATCAACTGTGTAAGAATCGGTATGCTGGAAGGCTTTGAGACCGACGTGGAGATTCCTTTGAAATACGGAATTGACCAATGTGTAGGCGATACCTTATGTGCAGGAGGAATCATGTATGGACAGCGCGGTATTGCAGCCATACTGGACTTCTGTAAGGATATCAGGGAAGTAGCTGCTCCCGGTGCCATTATGCTTAATTACTCCAATCCAAATGCTATGCTTACCTGGGCAGCTAATAAATACGGAAAGGTGAAAACCCTGGGCCTTTGCCATGGTGTGCAAGGCGGACACGATCAAATCGCCAAAGCACTTGGTCTTAAAAAAGAAGAAGTTGACATCATTTGTGCCGGTATTAATCACCAGACCTGGTATATCTCTGTTAAACATAAAGGTGAGGACATGCTCCCTAAAATTCTTCCTGCTTATTTGGAGAATGAGGAATTATCTAAAACGGAGAAGGTAAGAATTGACGTTTTAAAGAACTTTGGGTATTATTCCACGGAATCCAACGGTCACTTATCCGAGTACGTGTCCTGGTACCGCAAGCGTCCTGAGGAGCTTGAAAATTGGATTGATTTAGGCGTGTGGATCAATGGTGAGACCGGGGGATATCTCAGAGTATGCCGTGAAGGCCGTAACTGGTTTGAAGACGATTTTCCAAACTGGATGAAGGAACCTGCCAAAAAATATATTGCCGAGAACCGCAGTCATGAACATGGCTCCTATATTATCGAGGGACTTGAAACCGGCAGAGTCTACCGCGGTCATTTCAACGTAATGAATGAAGGCTGTATAACCAACCTCCCTGAGGAAAGCGTCGTAGAAGTTCCCGGATATATTGATGCCAATGGTATCAACATTCCTAAAGTAGGTGATCTGCCACTTGGCTGCGCAGCAGTTTGCTCACAGAGCATCTGGGTTCAACGTCTCGCAGTGGAAGCTGCTGTAGCAGGAGATATCACTCTGCTCCGTCAGGCCATGTTAATGGATCCTCTTACAGGAGCAGTCTGCACTCCTGCAGAAATCTACCAGATGGTGGATGAGATGCTGATAGCGGGCGAAACCTGGCTGCCCCAGTATAAAGAAGAAATCAAACTGGCAAAGATAAGACAGGCACAAGATAAGCTGATTCCTGCCAGAGAATACAAGGGAATACGAGTACCCGAAAAATCTATAGAAGAAATGAGAAGGAACAAGGAAGAGGCCAGAAAGAATGCCGCAGAGACAGATAAGGCGAAAGACAGACCTTCTGCCAAATAATCTTTAGATAAATTCATAATAAGTAACGAAAATATATTTTTTACGCAAGTACAATCGAATAGTAAGAAGAAGCAGCAGAGCATACTATAAAATACCAAATATAAATAATAATATTAGTTTGTTTGAACGTTATTTTTTCCTCTTGCAGATATAAAAGGACTTGAATATATGGTGCATTTTATATCCGGAGAACTAAAACTAAAGTTTAAACTTATTAATATTGGTTATTGGCTTAGTATTCTCAGCTGCTTCATTTTTAATCGTATTTCCTCAACAACCTTGTTTACAGTCGTCAACACTATCTCTCACTACCTCAGGAGCATCAGGCACAAAACCAAGCATTCTGTAATTTTAGGAGAAGAACTCATCCTCTAAAATAGAGTACTCATAGGCATCATGCCATATTGGCTTCCCTTCCGGAGTGCTTTTAAAAAATGCGATTTTTCTAAAATATCCTTCTCTTCTCATGGATAACCTTTCCATCAGCCTCCAGGAAGCCGAATTCTCTGGATTACATCTTGCCATAATCCGGTGAGCCCCTTCTTCCTCAAAGGCATATTTCATAATCACTCTGCAAGCCTCAGTTGCGTACCCTTTTCCATAATATAAAGGGTTAAAAACATATCCAATTTCCCAGGTCATAAAAGCTTTCGGCTCCCGCCTGTTAAAATAAAGATTTCCGATTAATTTATTATTTTCTTTCAGACACACAGCCCAAAAGGCTTCGTTCTCTGAACGATTTACAGCTTCTTTCATGCATGCTTCTTCTGTGAATACTCCATAGGGTTCATACTTCACAACAGCTTCTACCGAAAGATACTCATAAAGATCCTTCCAATCCTCCTTGCAAAAACGTCTGATAATCAATCTTTCACTCTCAAAAATAAACATATTTATTTCCATACCTTTCTTATTTCCTGCTAACTTGAACAACTTTATATACAACTGTATTAAAATAATATTCCACTGTCAAACTACAGTTTATTTTAACCCATTCTTTCCAAATTACCTGTTCATTTTTCAGATGAAATTACAAACCGTCTATGCTATAGTTAATATATTGGAGGTGATTTTGTGTATTTTGAATACGGTGAAAAGGAAATTGAGTATCTAAAATCCCGTGATAAACTGCTTGGTGCAGCCATTGATCGTATTGGCCCCATTACGCGGTCTACAGACAGTGATCTGTTCTCCTCCGTAATCCATCACATAATAGGACAACAGATATCAACCAGCGCCCAGGCTACCATCTGGCAGCGATTATGTGACAGACTGACTACTATAAATGCAGAAACTGTCTGCGCATTAGAGCTCAACGAACTGCAGAAGCTGGGAATGTCTTTTCGAAAAGCTGAATATATAAAAGATTTCTCTGAGAAAGTCAAAACAAAAGAGTTTGATATAGAGGCGCTTAACCATCTGTCCGATGCAGAGGTTATTAAAGCACTATCCGCCTTAAAAGGTATTGGTGTTTGGACAGCTGAAATGATTATGATATTTTGTATGCAGCGCCCGGATATTGTAAGCTTTGGAGACCTTGCAATTCTAAGAGGTATGCGTATGCTGTACCGGCACAGAGAAATCGATCCGGTTAAATTCAAGAAGTATGCCAAACGCTATTCACCCTATGGAACTGTTGCAAGTATGTACTTATGGTCAATTGCAGGCGGTGCTGTTCCTGAACTGGCAGACCCGGCACCCAAAAAGAAAAAAGGAAAAAAACTTTCTGGAAAATAAATAAGACCGATTATTCTCATCTGTTCTGAAAATAATCGGTCATATTGCAATTTTAAATATAAGCCTTGGCATCCCAATAATCAATTATCCAGCACTGATTACTGAAACAGGACATCCATCCACTGCCTCTGAAACCTCGCCTTCTAATTCTGACGGTACTGTCTCCACATATACTTCTGCAGGGCCATCTTCCCCCATACGAAATACGTCCGGACAGACTGATACACATAAACCACAGGAAATACATCCCTCTCTGTCAATTGAAGCTTTCATACAAATACCTCCTTCCCAATTAAATCATATATAATAAAAGGGGCATTATTTAAATCCCCTGTTTACTCCGTCGTTAAAATAAGATATATTCTTAAACTCTTCGATTTTAATATTTCCGTTTTCATCCAGATGAGTTTCAGAAACAAATCTGCCTTTTATGGTTGCAAGAATATTAGTTATTCCCTTGTAATGAGGGCTATCAATTACATCGGTTAAAGTGCATTCTATAGAAACCGGGCATTCTGCAATATGAGGAGCATTAATGCTTTCAGAGGGTACCGGGGTTAGATTTACTCTGTCAAATTTCTTACAGTCTGCTCCTGTATTTTTGCCGCAGAATTCAATTTCTTCTATTAGCTTACTGTCTACTATGTTAATTATAAAATCTGACATCTCTTTAATCTGACTGATTGCATATCCTTTGCTGCTAAAACCCAACATAACCATATCTTTTAAAGTATAAGTAGAAGATAAAGTCGTTACATTTGCTATACCTTCTTTATCGTAATAGCTTATAAGCACTACCGGGAATCCGTAATACATTTTCTCATAATTTACTTTCACTTTTTTCATCTTTACCTCTCATTCTGCTGCTTAAGTTACTATAAAATATACAAAACTATTCTGTTAAAAGAAGTATTTTGCTATTTACTTTGGTTGATAGTTTTTGTATTGCTTCTTCATTTTATAATAACATTTTCCATTTTGTTTTTATGTTGCAATTGCAACATATTTGAAATTTTATAAGCATTTCACCTCAGAATAATTTAAAAGCTGCCACAACCCTTGCAACAGCTTAGATGATTTGATAAGTCATTCATAAAATGACTCCAATAGGGTAAAGGTGTTTTTTTCATATTGTTTAGTTCTCTGGTCAAGGCACTTCTGTCCGTACATAAATAATCTGCCAGCTCAAGCCTGCCCATAGTTATGGTAAAGCTTGTACTCTTATTCTTCTGTGCTTGAATCGTCAGGTAGGCAGAGATTTTTTCCCTTATGGTCCTTTTGGAGGTGATATCCAGCTTTTCCACCAGAAGAGCATTTTTCCTTGCGATCAGAGACACCATATTTTCAATTAATCTATGATGAAATATACAGGATCTGGAGCAGGCATGCATAACCTTATCAAAATGTACGAACAGTACTTTAACAGGCGTTGTTGCTACAAAAGCTACTGTTGAAGTCAAGTCAGCACCACACGCAAAAGTCTCCCCAAATAATTCCCGCTCTCCGATAGGTGCCAATATGGATTTATTTCCTCTAAGATCTTCTTTAATCATATGAACGGTACCTTCCAGTAATACTCCTACACATTCTACGGAATCATTATACAAAACAATATACTCATCTTTTTCATATGTTTTGATAAAAGCTCTGAGGCATTCAAAAAGTGAGAGCAGATCATCTCCTTTAATTCCCGCAAATAAAGGAATATCCTCACAGGTCTTTCTATAATCTTTTAGTAAGTCTTTCATATTTATACCCTTGCAAAATATTACAGGTTGCCTGAAATCTGCTATAAATGGAAATGTGGCAGATTGTCCGGTGGCAACCTTTAATAATAAATTCACATTCTCTCTTAATTAATTCTTCCACTTATGCCACCCGCTGTTGCAGCATACTTTATATATGCATTATCTTAAAATTAAAACTTTGTGTTACTACAGCTTCACTATTCAGTTCATCTCTATGATAATATACTAAAACAATTTAAGCAATTCCACTATATTAATATATTTTCTACTCTCTGAAGTAGAAACTCATTTAATTTATCTCCTAAGTCTTGACAATAAATATACTCAATGCTATAATACTCAACGTTGAGTAAGTGAGGTGAAATGATTGACAAGATTACTTGTACTTGGAATGTTAGATGTTCAGCCAATGTCCGGTTATGATATTCAGCAAGGGTTACAGTTGACTGATGCAGAACGTTGGGGCGGTGTGTTAATAGGTTCTATCTATCACGCTCTTAAAAAAATGGAGCAAGAGGGCTATGTAGCAGTTATAAGTATAGAACAAACAGGCCATCGGCAAAAGGCAGTTTACTCTATAACAGAAGCCGGAAGGATTTATCTTAAGGCACTTATTCAAGATGCGTTAAGGGCTTCGTCTGTATCCTACCCCTCAACACTATACTCCGGATTATCCTTTTACCAGAAACTATCTCCGGAGGAGTGCCGTAAAGCCCTTGAACAACAGCGAAGTGTCCTGGCAGAGGAATATACTGCTGTAAAACTTGGTCTGGAAGCAAAAGATGCAGCTATGCAGCATATGATTCCGCCTATGGTTCTTCTGATAATGGAAAACATGTTTTCTATTATCAAACAGCAACAGGATTTTGTTGATAAGGCTTTGTTGCTCTTAGAGACTGAACAATAAATTCTCTCCCTCGTAGTAGAGGGAGAAAAAAATTCAATAACACTCAACATTGAATAATCAACATTTAGTATATGGAGGTATAAAAGATGATTTTAATGGAAGCAAAAGACATACGTAAGCAATACCATAACCGAGAAGTAGTAAAAGGAATTGATCTAGAAATTAATCAAGGTGAAATTCTGGCTCTGATTGGAACAAATGGAGCGGGAAAATCAACTACACTGGCAATGCTCTTAGGAATATTACAGCCGGATGGCGGAACCATCACACGCTGGCGAGACGATTTCAGAGCGCATATGGGGGTTCAATTACAAGCTACCCCATTTTTTGAAGGATATACTGCTGAAGAAAATCTGCGGCTGTTTGCAGCTCTGTATAAGATAAAGCTTACCAAGGAGCAGCTTCAGGAAAAACTGATAGAATGCAATTTATTGGAGGCAAGAAAAACCCTGGCCTCACGCCTGTCCGGCGGACAGCAAAAAAGACTTGCAATTGCTGTTACTACCCTGCACAATCCGGATTTTATAGTTCTTGACGAACCGGCAGCCGGGCTTGACCCCAAGGCTCGCCAGGAAATTAGAAAGATGATTCAAAGATTGGCTGATAAAAAAGTAACTATTCTTTTTTCTTCCCATGATATGGAGGAAGTGTCCCGTTTAGCTGACCGTATTCTTCTCATGCATGAGGGGCAAATCATTGCACAAGGTCAAGAGGCGAGTCTCCTTCAGCAATATCACTCTGAAAACCTGGAAAGTTTATATTTAGAATTAACCGACAACACACAAACAGGGAGGGAATAAAAATGAAAACAATCTTCAGTCTTACATTCAAAACAGCAAGCCGCGACCCCTTTTTACTGCTATGGTCTATTATACTGCCAATCGGAGGCGCAATTGGGTTAGGGATATTTATACAATCTCCGGAATACCCCCAACATATATTAACCGGTATGATGGCTGTCAGTATCTTGTTTTACGCCTTTACCACCACCTCCTTTGCTATACTGACACAACGCCGGAGAGGTGTATATAATCTGCTTCGAGTAACGCCTCTGCCTCTCTGGAAATACATATGCAGTATTTCCGGTGCCTGGACGTTAACTTCCTTTCTATGTGCAATGCTGGTATTGCTGTCAGGAATATTAGTACTTGATCTAAAAGTTTCCCCACTAACGTTTCTCACATTGATTCCTACTCTTATACTTGCAACACTTAGCTATGTCTTCTTTAGTTTTTTTATAGCAAGTATGAGCCGGACAGAGAACAATGTAAGTATATTGACAAATATTATTACTCTGCCTCTTTTGCTCAGCAGCAGTGCTTTTTACTCCTTGAACAGCACCCCTAAATTGATTAGAATCATTAACTGGTTCAATCCTTTTCAATGGTTTGTAAATAGTTTACGCAGTGCCTTTGACTTTACCTGGAACAGTTACCTATTCTATATGGGGTTACTACTTTTAACTGTACTTATTACACTGCTGCTGGCACTGAAAACCTTCCGCTATACGGATGTTTCATAATTTATACCCATTGCATATCGCAGGCTCGCCTGAGATACTGCCACAAATAATAAGGAGTGAAAGAATCCTGGCGTGACATCCTTTCAATTTATAATTTTCTTTCACTCTTAACCTCACTTAGCCTTTTAAGCCGGTAGAGGCAACACCTTCCACAAAATATTTCTGCAGGCATAAGAATACGAGAATAACCGGTATCAGGGATACCACAGAACCCGCCATAATAAGACCGTATTCAGCAGAATACTGCCCGATGAACATCCTAAGGCCCAGCTGAATTGTTTTCTTGGTCTCTGTTTTTAGATAAATCAAAGGCCCCAGGTAATCATTCCAGGTATTTACAAAGGTGAAAATAATCAGGGTTGATAAGGCAGGTTTAGACAGGGGCAGCATTATCCTGGCGTATATCCTGTACTCATTCATTCCATCAATCCTTGCTGCTTCACAAAGATCATCGGGTATTCCTGCATAAAACTGTTTCATCATAAATACACCGAAGGCGGAGAAGGCCTGCAGGCAGATCATTGCCAACAGCTTGTCATTTAACCCCATGGAACGCATCATAATAAACTGGGGTACCATGTATACCTGCCAAGGCATCGCAATGGTGGCAATATAGGCAAAGAACAGTACATTTTTATTCTTAAATTCCAATTTTGCAAAGGAATAGGCTGCGAAACTGGAAGTAAATAGTTGCAAAAAGGTAACAACAATGGTTAACAGAACCGTATTCTGTACAAATTTAAGCAGTGGTATTTTGGTCCAGATTCTTATGTAATTATCCCACTTGGGGATTTCAGGTATCCATACAAAGGGATCCATTACAAAGACTTCCCGGTTGGTCTTTATGGAGGCAGACAACATCCATAAAAACGGTACGATCATGATTGCGGTAATAATGAATAAAATGATATAGACCATGGTTTTCTTGAATATATCATGTTTTCTTTTTGACTTATACATAGCAGCTCCTCCTTCTCCTGTCTTTACGCATTCAACTTCTTCTCATATCTGAACTGAATGACTGTAATAAGCAGTACCAATGCAAATAATACCATTGCTACAGCACTTGAATATCCCAGTTTCCAATAGTTGAAAGCATTTTGATAAATGTAGTAGACAAGAACCGTTGCTGATGTACTTAACTTACCATCTCCGCCGCCGGCCAGCATAACTGCTATGTCGTATACCTTAAAGCAGTTAATCGTAAGCATAACTACAACGAAAAAGGTAGTAGCCCGAAGCTGGGGCCAGGTAATAAAACGGAACTTCTGCCAGGTGTTGGCACCGTCCAGACCGCCTGCCTCATATAACTCCGCAGAAATTCCCTGAAGTCCTGCCAGATAGATGACCATATAATAACCCATGTACTTCCATACACTAAATAATATCAGGGTAAACAGTACCAGGCTTCCGCTGAACCATTTAGGAAGCTCCTGCTGTGCTACTCCAAAAACAGTTAAGAGCAGATAGTTAACCGGCCCTTTTGAGGGGTGAAAAATCATTCCCCATACGGCAGTGATTGCAACCAGAGAGGCTACATAGGGAAAGAAAGCCACCGTCCTGAACAGACCTCTTGCCCGGATCTTCTGATTCAATACCACTGCAAGTGCCAGAGAAGCCACCATGGTTAAAGGAACGGTTCCGATAACATAAATCAGAGTATTCTTAAGGGCTGCCAGAAAAAAGGTATCCGTAGCCAATGCCTTGAAATTATCCAAACCTGCAAAGCTGATGGGATTACTGCCGTCCCAGTTGGTAAAAGCTAATATAAATGCCATTACAACGGGTATCAGAGTAAAGACCGCAAACCCGATAAAGTTCGGAGCAATAAAGGAGTAGGCAATCAGCTGTCTCTTGGTTTCCCTGCTTATTAACCGGTTGTTTTTAATTGTCGTAGCCTTTCTCTGAACACTGTCTCTTCTGGCAATCAGCTTCTGCTTCTGTCTGATATCCGTTTCTCCTTGAAGCTTCTGCATCAATTCTGCCGCTTCCGTTTCCAGCTTCTTTACCCTAGCCGCTTTTTTCTCATTCATCGTTCTGTTTAAAAGCCTAAGAAGGCTTAACTCCTTTCCCTGAGAGTGTGTTTGAAAAATGCTTGTGCCATTTCATTTCCTGCTCTGAATGCCATTAGAAAAAAAGCCTGAACTTCGGTACAATTATTTTTCAAACACGCTCTAACTTAAATAACTGCTTTATCCTATGGATAGTTCAGGGCTGGTAGATGCCAGCCCTGACTAGGTTTTCTATTAGAGAATGCTTATTTTCCCAAAACCTTACCAACTTCTTCATTCATTTTCGCAATACCTTCGTCTACAGTGATTTCGCGATTCATAATAGATTTATGGTAAGTATCAAGTATGTCATTGATCTGAGAAACATTTTCTGCATAAGGTGCTTCCAGATACAGGTTGGATACACTAAGGGCTTCCTTGCTGGCTTCATCTGCCGGGAATCCTTCAAGGCCAGCAATGATATCTGAAATCTCACTATTCATAAGTGCAGGGAAGTTACCGGTCTCAGCCATAACCTTAGCACCTTCCTCACCGGATACCCATTTTACAAAGTCAAAAGCTGCCCGTTTCTGATCGGATACGCTGGTTACTGCAAGGCCTGTGATAGTTCCAAGAGTAGAACCGGGTTCTACACCTTCTGCATGAGGGTATTTAACGAGACCCCAGTTGCCGCAGAGAGATGCATCATACTCACCGCTCTTGATATTCGCTATTAAGGTGGATATGAACCAGGAACCCATATTCATCATGGCAACATCACCACCGGAAAAAGCTGCGGAATAATGAAGACCCTCCGCACTAAGATCAGCATAGTTTCTGGTTATCTGGTCATCCTCTTCTTTTAAGATCATTTCATAATAAGGTTTAAAGAAATCGTAATTACCGTCTAAGATAGAGTGTTTCCCGTCAAGTACGCCAAATAACTGAACCGCACTTCTCCAGGTATGGTAATGAGTTCCGTATATCTGTGAACCAAAGGTAGGATCAGCTACCTGTCTGGCAAGAGCATCATATTCTTCGAAGGTCATATCGTTGGTGGGATAGGAAATACCTGCTGCATCAAAGATATCTTTGTTATAATAAATTAACCAGAAATCATTTCTGAATGGAAGTTCATAAAGGCTGTCATTTACTCTTACCTGGCTGTCAACACCGCCGTACTGGCTCAGATCAATACCTGCCTCGGAGATATAGCTGTCAAGAGGTTCCAGGGTATTCTTAGATACCAGAGTTGCATAGCCGGGCACATCTTTGATGGTAACTATATCGAAATCAGAGCCGCTTCCGGATAACTCGGTAGCCAGAACCGTCATATAGTCGGTAGAGCCTAAGTCTGTCAGCTCAATGGTTACATTACTGTTGGCTGCTTCATAGGCATCCTTTAAAGCAGTCCAATAAGGTGTGATATCCTTATCCCAGATTGCCCATTTTAAGGTTATCGCTTCCCCTTCTGTTGTCGGTTCAGCAGTCGGAGTCTCTTCTGCGGGGGTGGTTGCAGCGGGACTGTTTGCCTCGGTCCCTGCATTTTTGGAGCTGCAGCCGGTAAAAAGTGCTGCAAGCATTGCCGTTGCCAGCAAAACAGATAATAGCTTTTTCTTCATAAAATCATATCCTCCCTATACATTATAAATTTTCTATGTACTGTTCAAATAATCCCGGTACTGCCTTTGGTTGATTTTCCTTTATGTCCACAGTACTTTCGGATTACCATATTTTTAGTATAAAGATATTTGTGATGGTTTTACATAGACAATTTCTATATTTCATTCATTATCCCTTTCTATCCTATAAATTGATTCTTCAAAAGATATACTTTCTTTGACTGTCATATATTATTTTCTTCACTTTTGCTTTTGCAGGGTTTCCTGAACTTTTTTAGCTTTTAAAGAAACTTTCCTTGTGCTAAAATACTTTCATAGTTACGGTTTTTGAGGGGGTTTTTATGAAAAATACACTAACCAGGTCTTTTCATACCATTCGTGCTCGTATATTATTAAGTACGATTTCACTGATTGTTATAATAAGTACTGTTATAACCTCCATCAGTTATTTTGTGGTATCCTCAAACCTTCAGCAGAACCTGGTCCAGACCTCTGAAACCAAATTATCCTTTCTCTGCTCTTCCATCGATTCTAATATAAACGGTATTAAGGGATTTATAAGATCCTGTCAGATCAGCAGTAAAATCAAGAATTTTGCGCTGGAAGCTCAGACTGAAAATAACAGCAGGAAGCGGGAAGCCCGTGACTTCGTAATGGAAACTTATACCTCAAACGCCTCTCTTCCTTCCCAGTTAATCCGTTTAGTTGTAATCGGCAAGTCCAGAAGTGATATTATTCAGGTAGTGGAATCACCTTATTCCACCATAACCGTGTCCGCAGACGCAATACTATCCCTGCCCTATTTTGAAACACTTCATGACAACCAGGGGGAAGTGTCAACAGGAATTATAATGGATCCCTTCTTTACCACCAAGCAGGTACCTATGATTCCATTTGTAAGCTCCATCGGTCATCCATACAAAGCAGGTGAAATCGGTTATATTTTTACGGAAATGTCTCCTTCCGTTATTACGGCTCCCATTAAAAATTATCTGTCTGAAACAGACAGTTATTTCTATTTTCGCATCGGCGACTACCGTTACCAGTACATAGATAATACTCTTGTTCCTTATGAGCACACCTTTGAAATTATAGAAGACCTGTCCTCCCTTGCGTTAAGCGGAGACACCAGCATTCAGAAGGTCCGGAATACAGACGGAACAGGTACTTCCATTCTTATCACCCGCCCACTGGACACAAAGGGCTGGTATGTAACAGAATGCCTGGATGAGACCCTGTTATCAAAGACCATCTTTCAGACCTTTTTTCTGATTGCCCTTATTGTAATTGCCGCTTCCAGCTTTATTGGCATCATGCTTTCTTTATTTCTCTCCAAAACCGTTAATGTACCGGTTAAGAAGCTGAAAGCACGTATGAAGCAAATCGTAAACGGTAACTTTGAGAGAGATTCCTCCACAGAATGGGATCATGAGCTTGGAGATATCGGTAAAAATATCAATGACTTATCCGAGAATGTCCTGTCCTTAATGAATCAGAGAATTGAAGATGAAAGACAGAAAAAGGACTATGAATATAAAATGCTGCAAAGCCAGATTAACCCGCACTTCATATATAACACCCTTAATTCAATCAAATGGATGGCAACAATACAGAATGCTCCGGGTATTGCAGAAATGACCACTTCCTTATCCCGTTTATTAAAAGATATCTCCAAAGGAACTACCAACCTGGTAGACTTAAAGCATGAGCTCTCCCTGCTAGATGACTATTTTACCATACAGCAGTATCGGTACGGCGGTACCATAACCCTTCATTACACCATAGAGGAGGAAGAGCTGACCTCCTGCCGGATATTAAACTTTACACTTCAGCCAATTGTTGAGAATGCAATTTTTCACGGTATAGGACCAAAGGGAAGTGCCGGAACCATTGAAATACATATTTACAAGGATGAAGATAGGGATATCCATATTGATGTAACCGATGACGGAGTGGGTATGGACCCTGAAGTGGCAGCCAGGCTCTTAGAAAATGAAATGCCTACAGAGTCTTCTTTCTTCAAGGAGATTGGTATCAGTAATGTCCATAAAAGGCTGCAGTATCAGTTTGGTAATAAATATGGCTTGTCCGTATCCAGCAAACCCGGTGAATTTACTACGGTGTCCATACTGCTGCCCTTTCAGAAGAATGTTTCAGAAGCTGATGGGAGTTTATGATTTATGACTATCCATTCCTTGAATGGATAGTCAGGAAAAGAGGTTACCATGTTTAATTTATTAATAGCAGATGATGAACCTTTAGTGCAGGCAGGCATCAAATCCATGCTTAACTGGGGGAATTATGACATTAATATTATAGGGACTGCCATGAACGGCGGAGTGGCCTATGAGATGATTAAGGAGTATTCTCCGGAAATCGTTATTACTGATATCAAGATGCCGGTTATGAGCGGACTGGAACTTGCCAAAAAATGCTGTGACGAGGGGTTGCAACTGCCGGTTTTTATAATACTTACTACTTATGAAGATTTTCATTATGTAAAAGAAGCCATTACTTACCAGGTAATAGATTATCTGGTTAAGTTGGAGCTTACAGCTGAGGTACTGGGAGAGTCTGTTAAAAGGGCAATCTCCAAAGTATCCGGCCTGAAAAATACAGCCCCCAGTACCGATACCTCCTTAAGCAGCCTTTATTTACTAAAGGAACAGTTCTTTACAAGGCTTATCCTAAACCTGTTTGAATCAGAACATCATGTAAAAACACAGGCTCAAAACCTTAACATTAACTTTGGTTACGAAGCTTTTACTGCCTGTTATGTTGAAATCTACAGCGATAAGTTAAATGAGATGTCTGCAGAAATGTGCCTTAACCTGTACACCAGCAGTCTGCAGATAGCACGTGAACTCATTGCCAAATATATTCCCTGCCATGTCCTTTCACTGGATACCAAGCACTTCTCCATCCTTTTCTTCCTGGATAAAGAGAGGTTACAGGATTACAAGGCAGTTATCCGTAATGCAATAGAGCAGGTATCTGCTATGCTATATAATTACTATAGCGTGACAATATATACAAGCGTGGGTGCAGCTGTTAATACACCTGCGCAGATTGCCACTTCCTTTCAGGATGCCAAACAGATATTTTTTCAGGTTAATGCAGAGCGTCCCCTACTATTTGTAGAAGATACCGCTTCTGATAAACCACTGAAAAATGTCTTTAATATGTCTTTGTTCAAAGAGGATATTAGAAAAGCTTATGCAGAGTTTGACGAGAAAGCGCTTTATGACATCTTCACCTCCATTATGGAACTGTTTAAGAATCATTCAACCCATTATGTACAGGCTCTGGACGCAGCGGGAAATATCCTCTACCTGTCTCTTTCACTGCTTAATAACGGTGAAAAAATTGTATCAGAAATTTTCGAGTCAAGAAATAATGGTTATCGGTCACTTTACGAATTATCGAATGTTGATCAGATCTTAGAATGGTTATCAGTCTTTCGTGATGGGCTCTGTGAAAGCTTCAGCAAGCACAATAAAGATTATAAGAATCATGTGGTTAGGGATGTTAAGAAATACATAAACGATCATGTAGAAGAAAAACTTACCCTTAATAAAGTCGCAGAACTCTATAATATCAGCCCTAATTACCTTAGTGTGCTTTTTTCAAAATACAATGATACAGGTTTTACCGATTATATCAATCAAAGCAAGATAGAAACAGCCAAACGGTTAATGACCGACAGTGATCTAAAGATATATGAAATATCCGACACCCTTGGATTTGAAAGTGCCTTTTATTTTAGCCGGGTGTTTAAGAAAGTAACCGGTACATCACCAAGAGATTTTATGAATCAAATAAGATTCCGTTTATAGATAATAGTATCACAATAATTTTTATTAAGTTATATATTCTCTTTTATCTTTTATGATACGAAATGACTATAAATATTTAATTGTTTCCATACAAAATATGACATATAATTACTTGTGTATAAAAGAAAGAGGAGAAAAAATATGAAGAAAAAAATTAGCTTGATTTTTGGTATCCTATTAATGGCATTCCTTCTGATACCAAACACAAAAGTAATGGCAGAAGGAACCGCTCAGGATTATACTACAGGTGAAGATGTAACTAAACTATCCACTTTTGCTTTAACAACCGGAGATGATAAAGATTTAAATAACTATGTAACCTACTCAGTTAATGTAGCCAGCGATGCTGCCAGCAGTAATGCTGAGGTAGTATTTCCCATGACCTTAAGCCAGAAGGGTATTTTAAATTGTGCATTTGTTTTTTTAGATAGTAATCCAACAACCTCCTATGGTGATTTTGGTATCTATTCTGACGCAGCTTGTACGAAACCTATTGATTACAATACATACAACTATTATGCCATAATTCCCAAAAAGGGAACCTATTATTTTAAATTTTCTGTATCCGATTACAGTGACGAGAAACCGGAAGATGGTTATTATTTTGGGTTTTCCTCTAACTTCTTTAGCGGTGCAGACAGAAACCTTAAGGACAAGACCTGGTCTATTGCAGGCTCAGAAGTCCAGAAACCTATTTACTACAAAGTAACTACTACAAAAGCAGGCTCCCTGACAATTAATTTAGAATCTGAATATTCCAGTACAATCACCCTGTTAAACAGCAGCAAGAAGGCGATTTCAGAAGAAACAACCTATTATTCCACTGATACCAAAGCAGTATATGCGGTTGGTAAAGGAACTTATTATATTAAAGTAGCAAGCAATTCTGAGCTTTACCGTATAAAGTCTACCTTTAAAGCAGTAACAGACACCAGTGGAACCACCAAAGCAAAGGCCAAAAAGCTTCCTGCCGGAAAAGCCTCTAAAGGGTTGGTTCTTGCTTCTGATAAAGCTGGCAAAGTTGACTGGTACAAATTCACTGTAACCAAAGCACAGACTGTTGATATTACCTTCTTAGGCGACGTTTCTTCCGGTGAAATTTCACTTGAATTATATGGAAATGGGTTCAGCGGTTCAGTAACAGATTATATCAATACCGTGAATTCTGATAAATCATTTTCAGTTTATACACTAGGTTCAACTAAATTATCAAAAGGAACTTATTACATTAAAATAACCAAAAAGACTAAAAACACTTCCGGTTCTTATACTTTACAGTTTAATTAATTAAAACATAAATGAATAACAGCCAGCTGATTATCAAAAAAGGGTTATTTGTTTAATAACGAGAGTTATGAGTCTAAAATTAAAGTTAAAGCAGTTAGATAAAGTACTATAATGATAGCCTGGATTCATATCCAGGCTATCAGACTGTAGACAAATCGGCTCTGGGATGCGAATCTTAGGGCCTTTTCTATGTTTATTTATCACTTTTCCAAATTCTAACAAAAATACACTTAACTGATGCACGAATATTATTCCTCTGGCTATTTATATATGATTTCGGATAAAAAAATGTAAAACTATATGTATGAATGCTTTCATCTGGGCAGGGAATCCCAGTGATCAGAAACTATATATTTTACACCCTACCTCTTTGACTCTTTATTTATAAAATCGAGTAGGAGAAATTTCTCTTAACAGAGAAATTTCGACCTCTCACACCACCGTGCGTACCGTTCGGTACACGGCGGTTCAATCAACTTAACAAGTAACACACCTTTCGATGTAATAGTCCAACATTGAGATTAGTCCAAACTGGGCTAATCTCTCATTATTTATTGCTTGGCTTATATCTGAACTTCGACATACTCTTGCAAATCCCTTTGCATAAGAGGTTCGTCTTGCCGCCCATTTAGGTATTCCCAGTTTTATTAGATTCTTTGCTCTATTCTTTGGTGTTTTCCAGTGTTTCCATATGCACATGCGAAGCCTATATCTAATAGTTCCATCAAAATTCTTGCATAGTTTCTTCATACTACCGATTTTGAAGTAATTTATCCAACCTCGAATCAACTGATTTAGCTTCTCTATTTTGTGCTTATTGTTAACTCCCCAACTTCGGCAAGTAAATTTCTTCATTTTTGCCTTGAACTTTGCAACTGAACTAGCGTGTGGTTTAGCTTTATACTGTTTGGCAAATGTGTCATAGTAAAATCCAAATCCCAGATACTTTATTCCTTTTGGTTTATCCACCTTGCTCTTGCTAACATTTACCTTCAATCCAAGCTTCTCTTCTATGAACTTTGAAATGCTTTTCATTACTCTGCTAGCTGCCAGTTCGCTTCCGACCATAATAATACAGTCGTCTGCATATCTGACAAAATCCAATCCTCTTGATTCCATTTCCTTATCCAGTTCATTTAACATGATGTTTGCTAAAAGTGGTGAAATATTTCCACCTTGAGGTGTTCCTACAATAGAATCCTCGTATTCATCATCTATAATCACTCCGCTAACTAAGAACTTTCGAACTATCGAGATAACATCTCCATCTTTGATTGTTCTTCCTATTATTGTCATCAGCTTGTCATGATTTACTGTGTCAAAGAACTTTTCCAGGTCAATGTCCACTATCCAACTGTGCCCATCGTTCATCATTTCCAGCGCTGTAAGCACCGCCTGCTGGGCACAACGACTCGGTCTGAATCCGTAGCTGTGGTCATGAAACTGTTCCTCGAATATCGGAGTGAGTACCTGTGCTACTGCTTGTTGAACAAATCTGTCCGTTACTGTTGGTACTCCCAGTTTCCTGACTCCTCCTTCTGGTTTTGGTATCTCTACACGCCTTACTGGTTGCGGTTTATACTTTCGTGTCCGCAATTGTTCTTTAATTGTTTCGCCATTCTTCAAAAGGTATTCACCAAGTTCTGTGTACTCCATTCCGTCCACACCCTCTGCTCCTTTGTTTCGTATGACTTGCAGATACGCCTTATTGAGATTATCTTTGGCTAATATCTGCTCCATTAGACTATTTGTGTCCATGCGTTGTTTCCTTTCTGTCCCGTTCGTTTCCACCATCTTTGACGTCATCGACAGATGTTGTGTTTACTACAAGTCGGAACCTACTTCAACTGATTGATTGTTCGTCCCTTTGCTCCGTTTCCATTACAGAAACTTCCTCGCTACTACGGACTATGCTGACTTCTCACAGTTCGTTGTTACTCGGCAAATGATACCGCTGTGAGACCTCCCCGATTAAGGTGCGAGCTCTTTCCTCTCATCTATCCGCCACATTTACTCCTACTTCCAGCAACTTTTGGACTTCATCTTCTTTTGCAAACTTATCCGTATTTCAGAGCCTTATATGTGATTTCTGTCCGTCGGACCAAGAGTTTGCCTACAACTTCCTTCAGATTCCACCTCACGGTGGACACCCTTGTTGTTCAGCTATGTGCTTCCACGTTGCCTAGGCGCACTTGGGACTTTCACCCATTAGAGCCCGCCCATGGCGGGCAAACAAAAAGACTATCCTGTTGAAGCCAGATAGTCTCTCAACAATTATTCCTGGTAGGAATTGTTAGAACTATTTTTTGAAGAGTTATTTGTTGAATCCTTTGTGGAATTCTTAGATGAATCTTTTGTTGAATTTTTACTATTTGAGTTTGTTGAGTTATTTCCAGAATAATCTTTTGCGTTATTGCTTCCGCTTACATTACTGGAATTTTGAGAACTGTTATTACTTGTTGTATTCTTGGAAGAATTGTTTCCAGAATAGTTATTGTAGCTGTTTGAACTATTGTTTTCCATGTTAATCTCCTTTTTTTGTGTTAGTATACGCAAGATTAATATGTGTTTTTTAAAGAAAATTATTCAGAAACATAAATAAATATTTATCAATGTGGTTTAAGAAAAAACTTTGAGAATATATTAATACTAATTAGTTTATAAACAAGGGTGATTATATGAATGTTCAAATCAACCAGCTTGCAGATTTACTCCTTATAAACCATTCAAACGAAACTGTAAATATCAAATACCTGTATTATATCTTTAAACTGCCTCTGATTGGTCCAAGACCCCCATATTATACGAATCCAAAGTATGTTCTGAATTACCCCATTTTATAAGAATCCAATAATGAATGGAAAGGGTATAGATGGTAAGCCAGATGGATAATCAAAATGATTCTAATGCTAATAGGGCACAGAGAGATTCTAACAATACTCAACAGACTATTCGAGAAATGCAGAAATTTTTTGAAGAAAATTTAATTCTTGATCCATATCCTATGTATCCTAATTATGGTACCATAACGCAGTATAAAGATATCCCTATCAGTGTTCCTGAGCAACGTCAATTACGTCAGCCCGGAACGGAAGATTTAATGGTTCCAAAACCTATTATTGAGAATCCCCATTACAAAGGAACTGATAAGCTTTTAGATAAAGTCGCTCTCATAACTGGTGGTGACAGTGGTATCGGCGCGGCGGCAGCTATAGCATTTGCAAAAGAAGGCGCCGATATAGCTATTTCTTATCTTGATGAACATAAGGATGCAATGCGCACAAAAAATCGAATAGAGGAAATTGGACGTAAGTGCCTTCTATTGCCAGGGGATTTAAGAGAAAAACAGCAATGCATCAATATAGTAAATACAACCATATCTGCCTTTGGTCATTTGGATATCCTATGTAATAATGTTGGTATACAATTCCAGCAATTAAGTTTAACTGATATTAGTGACGATCAGTTTGACGAGACCTTTAAGGTGAATATCTATTCGCATTTCTATATAACGAAAGCTGCACTCCCTTTTATGTGTGCAGGTAGCTCAATTATCGGCACTACCTCTGTTGTAACCTATGTAGGTTCCGACCAGCTAATTGATTATACTGCAACCAAAGGAGCTATTGTAGGTTTTACAAGAGCTTTAGCAAGAAATGTAGCCAAAAATGGCATCCGGGTAAATGCTGTAGCCCCGGGTAAAATATGGACACCTTTAATTCCTTCCAGCTTTTCAGCCGATGAAACAGCAATTCCTGAAGAAAATATGATGATGCGTATAGGGCAGCCTTTTGAGTTAGCCCCAACCTACGTATATCTGGCTTCTGACGATTCCAGGTTTGTAACCGGCCAAGTACTTCATGTAGATGGCGGACAGTCTACTAATTCTTAAATCATCATAGCCTATTGCATGTATATTTTTTATTTATTGGTACATAATACTGTATACCACTGAACCAAAATTTATCAGCACTATACCCTTACTTTATCAGCTACTAATTTTTTCATAAAACTTTCTTTCTTTTTTCATCTATATTAAAAGAAGCATTTTTCTGTTTTACGCAGTTCAAATGCTTCTTTTAACGTATTTCATCAATCCTGCCCATCGGCTATATAACCGGATCATAACCAACTACCGTCCAGATACCTGTATCATCCTGGCGAACAAGACGCTTCAGATACACATATTTTGCAATTGAATTGGTGCTCTTAATCTCTGCTGTTGCATCTATTCCGTTGTTTGCGGTAATTTCTATCTCCTCATAGGGTATTGGATACTCTCCTGTAATCCCTTCCGGTGACAGCAGTAAGCTGGCAAATACCTGGGCTACAAAAGCTGGATCCAGTTTCCACGGTGAATGACCGGCATCAACACTTTTCTGTTCCTGTTTTTCCGCTGCCAGGTCCACATCAACTTTAATGGTTGGTTCTTTGCCGGCTGCTTCTTCTCCAATATCAGATAATATAAGCTTATTAGCTCTATTTTCACTGCTGGTATCCAGTTCTATAAATTTATCCTTCTGTTCTTTGGTTAAATTTTTCACCTGAATTTTCTTAATTAAATGCTCTCCGCCTAATAAGTTGTTCTTATCTCTGTCTGATAAGGGCTCATATGCTGGTAATAAGAGGACTATAACAATAGCTGCTCCGATAAGGATACTCGGAAGCTTTTTAATTCTCTTCACTGCTTCTCCTCCTTTACTTGAATGGATGGACATGAGTAACCATTAACAGTATCAGTCGTTCAGAGGTTTAATATTCGCCTTTAATAACGAAAAAGGAGCCCCTGATTGTTCCTGCCAGCTTAGATTTCTGTCTGGCAAATTTAAATTTTCCTTCTAATTCCTTTGGTACTTCCATTCCCTCGGACAGCTTAAGTCCCACTGCACGCTTCTTCGGGTCGTCTACCGTATACATAACATTTATAGCTAATCCATCTTCATAAAACACATAGGTCATTTTGATATTCTCCACCTGGAAGCTTGAAGTTTCCAAAGGTCTTGCCGAAAATTCGATACCGCGTTCTTCCTTTAGTATATGATTAACATATTCAAGGGTCTCCTGGCTTTCCTCCGCAGAGACCACCGTAAATTCATGCTTGTATTTCGTCATATAATATCTGGCTTCATTGGCACGTAACCCGGCAAGGGCTTCTGCAACAGGTGAAGATTCAAGGCCTACTGCAGATACATTTTTAAAATCAACTATATAGGACATATTTATCGCTCCTTTCTCTATTTCCTGATTGTAAATATTACCAAATAACAAATCATCCCTGTTTCCCATCTCAATGGATGAATTGGGGTCGCCTATATAAGCAAATAGCAGGTTGTCCTACTCTTCCAAAATATAAGCTGCCATACAAAACCTATCTTATTTTTATTTTATCAAATTACTTGTCTCACTTGATAGGTATATTATAGCCTTAAATCAAGCCAAAAATTGATACTTTTAGGAGTCTTATGAAAAAAAGTTGAACTTATAAATGTTATTATGCTGTACATTAACCATCAGATCCATTTTACTATTAGTGGAATTAAGAAAAAATTCAATAATTCTCCCTCGGCAGCCTTTAGGGTTATCAGGGAGATAAAGATTATGGGCATCCCCCTTTTTATGCTATTAGACCCATCCATACCAAAGCAAGCACTCATTTTGCGAACCTTTATCCAGGTGGATAAGCCGTATAAACTGAATGAGCTGATAAATTGGTTTATTTTCCAGGTGAAAATCCTAAACTTTCAGAGCTGCCGTGCATTCTTTATAAAGTAACAGGAGAGATTTTAAATGTACTATAAATATTCAAATCGCACTTACTGGAGGGTGCTAAGAAACTCTGTCACCTTAAGGGCAAGCTTTGATATCTCTTCTACCTTATAACCGTTATATTCTTCAAAGGTGCTGCCCTCCCCTCCAAGATTCTTTATGGTACCGTCAGCTTCTACTGCTGCTGACATATCTGAATTAATATAATGCTTTCCTTCATAATTATCTACAAACAGCAGATACCGTTCACCCTTTTTCAGCAGTGCATCTCCCTTCCCGCTATACCGAAGGTCAATCTCCCGCTCCGGTTCCTCACCGCTTAAAGTACTTTCCACACGGGTTGAGTAAACTGCTTCACTATAACCATATTCATCTTTTTCCTGTACGGAATCCGCAAGGACCGTTACCTCCAGCAGCTGCCAATCCCTCAGAGCCCTTCCAAAACTTGATGTAGCAAGCATCAAAGCCTCATCCTGTGAGATACGTATAATCTCTTTGGTAACTTCCTGATAATCCTCACCGTCATAACGATTGAAATCGGCATAGTCAGAATGTGACCAGATTTTTCCCTGGTCGTCGATTTCGAAGAGTACATCCAAATCTCCGTTCAGATAATACTCTCCATTATATTTTTCCAGGGGGAGAAGGTATACTCCTCCAATACGCAACAGATTCGTAGCTTCATCACCAACACAGCCCCCGTACAGGTATTGTGTCAGATTAATTACTTCGGGGACAACCTCTCCCCATACATTCTCAAGAATCTTCACCGTGGAGGACTGTTTGCCACTCATATCTGAGGGTGATGCAGGAACAGCCTTCGTAGTTGCAACTTTAACAATAACAAAACTGTCGGTATTATACTCAAAGAAGTTAAGGAATTGAATAAAAGCTATTCTGTCCATAATCATATTCTGAGATATTTCAGAGAGTTTGAAATCTTTTACAGAAAGTCCTTTAACTTCATCGGATAAATCAGCTGCTGCCACTTGTTTGTTTTCTGTTTCTTTCGTTTGATCCGCCAAAGTTGAGTTCTTGCCTGCAGAATCAGAATCTGACAACCGGTCAGGCAAAAATGGATTTAAGATAAATACTCCTGCCAGCAGAATAACGCAGGCAGCTGTTACTGTTGCATAAGCTTTCCAATGAATAAGCATACCTTTTTTATCGGACTTGTTCTTAATATTTTGTAACATACGCTCCTGTGCGGTCTTATCCGGTTCAACCTTATTCCAGGAATCTATTATATTCTTATTCTTCATCAAAATCACTCCCTAATTGTTGTCGGAGGACATTACGTGCCTCATGTAAATAGTTACGGATTGTGGATTGCGGTTTATGAAGAAGTTCTGCTATCTCAACACTTGTATACCCCTCATAGTAATACAGATATACAACTGTTTTATACTTATCCGGCAAGCTCATGACCACCTTTAGTGTATCGTCAATTACAATACCGCCGGTACCATGCAAGTGTTCATAATCCTCCAGATTTTCTCTCTTACGCCACCAGGCCTTAAGAATATCCTTACATACATTGGATGCCGTTCTGATTAGCCAGGCCTTCTCATGCTCTTCACTCTCAAAGACAGTACTGTATCTGATAAGTTTCACAAAAGTATCCTGAACCGCATCTTCGGTATCGGTAGAATTCTTCATGTAAGCAAAACAGACACGGTAAACGGTCTTTATATGGCGTGCGTAGATTTCCGCAATCTCTTTGTCCGTACGCGACAAAGGTTTCATCATGGCTATGCCTCCTTTCAATAATAATACGACTGATGGGCAGGAAGTGTCGGGGGAATTCAAATGGAATATAAAAAGACATGAAAATTTACCCTTTCATGTCCAAAATTCTAGTTTACTTTACTATTTATAATTTTCATAATAAAACACCTTATACAATGCAATTTTATTTTATATTATTTTTATCCAATTAAAATCAATTTTTTATTTTTCGATTTGCGAACTTAATTTTTTTGAGGTCTTACAGCCTAATTCATAATAAGTGTTATTATTAAACTCGAAGCTTTTAATCACATCAAGCCCTAGCTTTTTCGTATGGGCATAATATGATCTGGGGTTGATATGGTTGATAAAAGTTACTAATATGGGGTATCTCTTGTTCATTTGCATTCTAGAGAAATCAAATATCCCTTTTAGCACCTCTGTGCCCCTGTAAGCCTTATCGATACAGATTGGTCCATACTGATAAGAATTCTTCGCAGTAAGTCTCTGTCCTAAATATTCTGTATTTGGCAAGTCCTTAACCATGTGCTGAAACAGCGGCCATTTAATCCAATACTCCCAGGAGGCAGCCATAACATATGCCACAACCTTCTCACCATCACAGGCTATTGTAATACCATTTTCAGTTTCTATAAGTTCCTTCAATTGTTCCTCTGTAAAAAAAGTGGTTACAAAACCTTCTGCTTTGTCTTCTTCACTTATGGTTGAAATATGATATTTCTTCTGTAAGTCAGCTATAGCAGATATATCTTCAATCCCAGCATTTCTATAATACATATGTACTCTCCTCTTTAATCTTTCCCCAATTTACTTTTTCTCTTATTTACTTAAACTTCGCACATGGATTTTAGCTATGCACCTTGAAAATTCAATACCTGGCAGTAATTAAGTTGTCAATGTTCAGCTCGTTTTACGCTGCTAGTAAGCGTTCCTTTAGTACCGATGGAATCGCACTCATGAATGCATCCGTGAGTTCACAGATTTTTTCGTCTGATAGCTCACAATCATTTACAAGCAGTGCTCTGAACATTTGAAGCATCACTTGAAAGGCCTGAATCCATGTGATATCAGACAATTCGTCAGAAAAGTATAAGAATAACTCACCTAGAGAACGTTCATCCTTTGTTTCCCGATTCTCAACGGATAACATCATATATCTGGTGAAAACAACCGCTACATGGGCAGTCATTGCGTCATAAGAAAGTGAATGACATTCTTTGCTGAGTCTAAGATAACTTTTACAAATTTTAAAGAATACTTCGATATCCCATCGTTTTCCGTAAATGCGGATGATTTCATCCTCATCAATCGTTATGTCGGTGGAGATTATGCAGAGATATTCCTTACGATTGTTTATATTCCGGACATAAATTACTTTAGCAGGTACGGTTTCTCCGTCTTTGATAACATCTACCATAACAGACAATAGGAATCGCGATTTACCACGACGCTTCTTATTCTGATTATAGATTTTCGGCAAGGATATATCTGTACCATTATAGCGGAAGAACATTTTTGGTGTCCTCTTAACCATCGCCACAACATCATAACCGATTTCCTTCACGGCATGTATTGTGCTAGGGGATGTAAACCAACTATCAAACAGGACATATTTTGCTGGAATGGATGCTATTTTGGCAAATTCCAACAGCTTCAACATGGCTTTCGTACCCTTGGTCATAGAAAGTTTACGACGTTTATATCCCGCTGTTCTTTTATCCAGTATTGCTGCTTCATTGATACGTTTTTTCTGTTTCTCGGAAGTCAGAAGAATGCTGTTAATTGGCAGAAATGTGCTTCCATCTGACCACCCGAGTGTCAGCATACGAAATCCGTAACGGTACGCATGTTTCGCATGGTCATATACTTTAGCAAGAAGTTCTACCTTCTTTGAACGGCTTCGCTCAAACATCGAGTCATCAATAATCAGGACATTTACCCTGTTCTCATCATTCAGAGGAAGAATGGCATCCCTGATGATTCTGGAACAGAGCACCGATGTGAAGCGAATCCAGTTGATATGAATCATCTTCATAAAACGATAGACAGTATCCTTGGCAAAGGTCGGAGTATTTCGTCCTGTCAACATGTTCATATACATGCTTCTATTTGAAAAAATCAAAAGAAATAGATACTGATAAATCTCGGTTACAGGAAATCCTTTCGTTTTATATGCGTTAGCAGCCTTGAGAGCCGATGAAAGATGAAATCTTGTAAAAAACTTTCTGATTGATGCAGAAATCTGGTTATCATTCTGGTTGTTTTGTGTTATACTTTTTGTCATAGCATGAACCTCCGATTGTTTGATTTTGTGTGGTAACTTAATTATAACAAAACCAGCGGTTTCATGCTATTTTTATGCCAGTTATTATTGAATTTTCAAGGTGCATAGGCACTTATTCAAGTGCGAAGTTTGAGTTAATTAATTGTATTTAAAATCTCCTTCAACTTCAAAACTTCCTCTTTTGTCAAAGTTGTACCTTTTCCCATCTTTTCATGTTCTGGAGCCCAGTCACGAATATCGTACTTAGGAGATCCATCATTCCAGCTAATCAGATTGAGCTCTTTTCTCCACCCTTTTGCATTTTCAGATAGTACGCCGATTTCTTCTACAATCTCATATTTTATGTCTGCCATACTAGTTTCCTCATTTCTACATATCAATAATACTTGCTTCATTTCTATTTTCTTCAATAGATTCCAGGTAACAGGCTATTCTAACCAACAATTTTATCTCTGTACTAGACATGTTGTATGGTTCAATTTTCACCCACTTTTTTGCAAATCCTTCTGAAAAATTCTTTGCTTGTTCTAATCCCCAGTTATAATTATCACCATAACCACCTTCCTCTAAATACGAAAATATTTTTTCCAGCTCATAATGCGCCATCTTATGCATTCTGGAAGGTCTCTTATGCATAATTTGTTCCAAAATATTATACATTGCTTCATAATCCAGTTCTTCTATAGAATTACAAATTTCGGGCAATAAACTAACTATTGTTTTTTTATAAAACTCAACCACAGAATTGTTTTCTGCAATCGAACTTTCACATTCCAAATACAAAATTATCTCCTCTATCTGATATGTTTCTTCATATCGAGACTTTAGCATTTCTACTATTTCTCTAAATACTTCAATCGAAGGATTATTTCTATTTATTTTTTGTTTCTTCCATTTATTCTTTTCTATATCTATTGAATTTCTCGCCCACCCAGTTGCTAAAGCCAATGGTTCGTAGCGAGATTTTAGATAATCCTTCAAAACACTAAACGACAGCTTTAAGTCCATTATCTCATCATGCTTATTTGAATAAATACGTACGCCAATCGGATCCGGAATTTTAGAAATCACATGTGGATTTACAATAACCCAAGGTGAAAATTGTACTTCTCCCTTTTCTAAAAATTTAGGTCTACTTGTTTCAAATGGATGTGCAAATGTTAGTGCTCTGAAGTATTCAAAGAATTTATCATCACTTGGGCAATTTTCTTCATTCAAATTCAATGGATATTTCATGCAGGTCTCTTTAAAATATTGATTTCCATTATTCTTTGTATAAACACCAATATCTTTCAAAATATTATTAACCGCATCTACAAGCATACAAGAAAACATTAAAAACGTAAGAAAATCCTCTTCACTTTTTGGGTAAGCGTCATGCCCATTTAAGTATCTTACACATGTATCTAATCGATCCATTACTGCACAGGCTAGGTTAAAATGCTCTTTATATGAATCGTCTTCCGAAAAAATAGGAGAATCATTTATTGCATCTCTAAATTCTTTACTTATTTTAAGATTCAAAAAGTCAGCCATATTTTAATTCTCCTTTCTTTCACTTTTTTTACTTCAATTACTACTTTCTTAATTGTTGGCAAAATGGAAAATATTTTTCTATGACATACACAATTCGTTTTTGCTCTTCTAATGGTGGTAATGGAAGTAATACATTCTTCACTATGTCTGTTCCAACACGTTGTTGTCCTGCCGTTCCCGACATATTCGCTTCACAAAATGACATAAAGTAGGGACTTTTTACAAACCATAGAAAATATTCTAAACTGAGCATCTTATAGCACCTTAACACATGTAACTCCGTAGTTCCTGCCCCATAACCATTTTTCAAGTTCTCCATAATTGCCGATTTTAAATTTTGAAAGCACGGTGTGATTTTCGCAAAAATAATGTCATTATCTTTAAAATGCGTAAATCCTTTTTTAACGTCTCCCCATTTCTTTATTTCAAAGGTAAATTTACTTACATATCCTTCTTGAAGTAACGTCATTGGAATAAATGATACTTCAATTTTGTCCTCTATACTATTTCTAGGATTTATTTGAAAAACATCTCCTAATTTTACCCACTTCCAACTATCGGGAATCTCATACGGTATCTCTTCCTCAGTAAATTCACTCAAAGGTTTTTCTTTCTTAATTTTTCCTTCCTTGATGAGTCTTTCCTTTTCCGCTTGAATCTGCTCATATAATTCTTCCGCAGTTCCTTCTTCTTGTCGTTGCTCTACTAATTTTCCTTGGATTGCATATTGCAGTATGGATTTCTGCATATCTTCTGGGAACTTCTTATTAAATACTTCTAACTTGCTATATGCTTTATCATATTGTTCTATATAAGGCAGAATATCTTCTATCTTCGCTATAATACGTTGTTGTTCTTCAAGTGGTGGAACTGGTATTAACAAATACTTAAGTTTCTCTGCTTTAATACCTTTTGCAGTAGTTCCAGTCGCCTTAACTAATAATTCATTTTGAAAAAATGGTGATTGTATAAAATAGCACATTAACTCATTACAAAACACATTCACACCATATTGTTGAAATGTAATCACACGCTGTCCGCAACTAGCAATTTCTATTGTATTTACAGCAACATATCCTAATGGTGCTTCTGTTGTGAATAGTAAATCTCCCTTACGTGTTATTCCCCTAGTCATTCTTTCTTTATATTCATTTTCTGATATAAAATCAGATTTTGAAAAATCCAGATATCCCTTCCTAACATTTGAAGCTGTTATAAGTACTACTCCTTCATCAATTTTGTTTGGCGTTTTACCTCTATAATCAATGAAATTGTAAATTTCATTAAGTCTTACCCATTCCCAACTCTCCGGAATCTCAAAAGGAATCTCATCCTCTGTTATCTCTGATAATGGCTTTTCTTTCTTTATTTTCTTTTCGTTTATCAGGCGTTCCTTCTCAGTCTTTATCTGCTCTAATAATTCCTTTGCAGTGCCCTCTTCTGCTCTCTGTTCTACCAACTTCCCCTGAATCGCCAACTGTAAAATACTATTTTTCAAATCTTGTGCTGTCATCCTAATTACCTCCAAGCATAGAAGTAATCTTCTCTAACACATGGTCAATTTCAGCATTCAAAGAAGCTCTTTTTTCCTGATATTCACGAATCAAGTCCATTGGGTCTAAGATTTCCTCTTCCTCATGTGGAAACCCACATAAATCTAAGTTATATCCCAAATTTTCAATATCTTCTACAGTGTACTTCTTTGCTTTTGGGAATCCATCCACTTCAATTTCTTCACGATTATCCCACCATTCAATCGCAGAACCAAAATGCTCCAACTTCATTGGCTTTGTTTTCGAGAAGTTCTTATACCCATCTGGCATGTCCAAACGATAGAACCATGTTTCTTCTGTTGGGTGTGTATTATCGAAGAATAATATGTTCGTTGTAATAGACGTATAAGGCGCAAACACACTATGAGGCAAGCGAACGATCGTATGCAGATTGAATTCACCCAATAACTTTTTCTTAATATTCACTTTTGCATTATCCGTTCCAAATAAAAATCCATCAGGAAGAATAATGGCACATCTACCATTCTTCTTTAAACGGAACATAATAATATCAATAAACAGATCCGCAGTTTCAGAACTTCTCAAATCACTTGGAAAATTTGCTTTTACACTTTCTTTTTCATTTCCACCATATGGAGGATTCATAAGAACAATATCAAACTGCTCCATACGTCTATATTCTTTATAATCTGTTTCCAGTGTATTTCCATGTATGATATCTGGATTGTCAATGTCATGTAATAACATATTCGTAACACAAAGGATATGTGGCAACCCTTTTTTCTCTACGCCATAGATGGAGTTATTATAGATTTCTCTGTTTTCAAGCGAATTCCCCACCTGCTTTTCTAAAGCATTTAATGCAGATACAAGAAATCCACCTGTCCCACAGGCAAAGTCAGCTACTTTTTCGCCTAGCTTTGGTTTGATTACTTCTACCATAAAATCCGTGACTGCTCTTGGTGTATAGAATTCACCTGCATTTCCTGCACTCTGCAAATCTTTTAAAAAGGATTCATAAATTGTTCCAAATGCATGTCTTTCTTCATATTCCGTAAAATCTATTTCATCAATGATATTTACAACCTGACGGAGTAACACTCCATCTTTCATATAGTTATTAGCATCTTCAAAAGCATATTTTACAATGACCTGATTCATAGGAGTTTCATCATCAATCTCAAGATTTTTAAGGATTGGGAATAGGGTGTTATTCACAAAGTTCAGAATAGCATCACCAGTCAAGGCTTCTCCATCTTTTTCATCCACTGCCCAGTTTCTCCACTTGCATTCTTCTGGAATAATCGAGGAATATTTCTCATTTACCAGTTCCCATTCTTCCTCTTTTGCATCATATATTTTAAGGAAAAGAATCCATACAATCTGCTCAATTCTCTGTGCATCTCCATTTACACCTGCATCGTTTCTCATTACATCCTGTATTCTTTTCACAAAATTAGTTATAGCCATTTTTATCCTACTTTCTTAACAAGCCGATCTTGCTGATTTTTATGCTGTATAAATTTCGTCTTCTAATTCTTTTATTGCTTTTTGGTAGGCTTCTTTTCCACCAAATTCTTTAACAATCTTCATTGGACTTCCATACTTGGAAAATTCCTGAAGCTGTAACACTTTGGTTTCTTCGATTTCCTTAATCCCCTCATTGGCATACTTATCAAGCAGGGTACCTAATATCTGCTGTGCTAACTCAGAGTATTTATACAAATAATGACGTTTCTTCACATTATTTGCTCTTTCAATTTTCGTTAATGGTGCTTTGTCATAGGCGAGATGACATATCAAATCAAAGTCATCCAGTTCTGCTTTACCAGTTTCTTCTCTTACTGCATCTAACAGCACACCTTCATCCTTTAATTCATCAATAATTGCCTGTTTCTTTTGAGCCTCTGTCCATCGTTTCAAGAAATCATCTAACCTTGCATACTGTTGTAAGATATTCTTTTTTGTGTAATCAATCAGGCTTTCTGTTATCAGCTTCCCATCTCTATCCACATATTGAACTCTCTCCGACAATACTTTTACGCACACATCCCCTACATAATATTTCTTAGGTCTATCATCATCGTCAAAACCTCCATCGCTACCAGAACCACTTCCGCCTGAATTACTATCTGTACCTTCTGTATTATCTGGTTTTTCACCATCTTCATTCCCAGTTGGAATTTCTACGTCACCTGGTATATCAATTACAACTTCTGGGTCTCCATCAAAAGCTGGATCTGCAAATAATCTGCTGGCATTTCTAAAATCCATAATTGTAAAATACGTTTTTCCATAGTCTTCAAGAAGTCTGGTTCCACGACCAATAATTTGCTTAAATTCCGTCATACTGTTGATGTTATTATCCAGCACAATCAGTTTACACATTTTTGCATCAACACCTGTTGTCATAAGCTTACTTGTTACTGCAATAACAGGATACGTACTTTCTTCATCAATGAAGTATTCTAGTTGGGATTTTCCCTCATCATTATCACCAGTAATACGCATGATATATTTATCATTCTGTTTATACAAATCCTTATTCTCATTAATAAGTGCCTGCCTCATACGTTCTGCATGCTCAATGTCTACGCAGAAAACAATAGTCTTACTAAAACGATCTGTCTTCTTTAAAAACTCTGTAATCTTAGCAGCAATCACTTTCGTACGTCGTTCGATAACTAAGGTTCTGTCATAATCTTTGACATTATACTCTCTGTCTTCTATTTCATAACCATTATCATCGAGTTTCCCACCCTCAGGACGATATCCTTCTAAGTCTTTATCAAGCCCTACACGAATCACTTTATAAGGGGCTAAAAATCCATCGTCAATTCCCTGCTTAAGTGAATACTCATAAATAGCTTCTCCAAAGTAAGTCTGGCTGGATGCCTCTTTTGTTTCAATCGGTGTTGCAGTACAACCAACCTGTGTAGCCGAAGAAAAATAATCTAAAATCTTTCTCCATGCAGACTCTTCCTTAGCACTTCCACGATGACATTCGTCAATAACAATTAAATCAAAGAAATTAGGCTGAAATTGAAGATATGTTTCTTCTCCATCCTCTCCTGATAACTGCTGATACAATGCCAGATATATTTCATAGGAGCTATCCAGTTTTTTATTTGTTACCTTTGTCATCTTTCCGCCAAAAGGTTTAAAATCTCCTGATATGGTCTGATCTACCAACACATTGCGGTCTGCAAGGAATAGAATTTTCTTTTTAATGCCAGCTTTCCATAATCGATAAATAATCTGAAATGCCATAAAAGTCTTTCCTGTTCCAGTAGCACAGACTAGGAGTGCTCTGTCTTTCCCACTTGCAACAGCATCCACTGTTCGATTAATTGCAATTCTCTGATAATATCTTGGCGTCTTATATCCTGGAACATAGTAGTATGGCTCCAACAATGCCTTTTCTTCATTTGCGTCAACATTTTTATCTTTGCAATATCTTTGATATAATTCTTCCGGTGAAGGAAGATCCTCTAATGAAAGGGTTTTCACTTCTCCTGTAATCAGATTTTGTTCTACAAATCCATCTCCATTAGAAGCATAGACATAATAAATATCTAAAGCTTTTGCATATTCAATCGCTTGTTGTAATCCTGCTCCAACTGGATGATTATTGTCTTTTGCTTCGATAATTGCCAACGGAAAATTCGCCTTATAAAACAGAACATAATCAGCCCTTTTCTTCGAACCTCTGGCGGTAACATTTCCTCTTAATATAATTCTACCCGCGGTAAATGCGTATTCTAAACGAACTTGTTTCTTTATATCCCATCCAGCGTCTGTAATTGCTGGCGTTATGTATCTTGCCTTTATATCTTCTTCCGATAAGTCTCTCTTTCCCATAAGCTTTTCCTTTCTGCTGATTATCTATGTTTTTCTAACTTTTTTATCTCATTTATTAAGATATATTTCGAACAATTTTACATTACTAATCAATTATACGGTTTTACCTGTCCCATTTTCAGAACTTATCTCAACAATATCATCAAATCCACATTTAAGTTCCAAACATATCCTTGCCAGAATATCCAAAGATACCTGCTCATTATTTGACATTTTAGTAAATGTACTCGGAGCAATTTGAGTTTTTTTCCTTAAATCCACCTTTGTCATGTCTCTTTCAAGCAATAATCTCCACAACGGTTTGTAACTGATTTTTATTTGTTTTTCAGACATTTATTTTCCTCCATGTTTTACAAAAAACATTAAAATCCACTAAATAATATTGTATCAAACTTATTTCGTAATTACAAATGCAATTTTGATTTCTCGAAACTATATTCTTACAATTTTCCATAGTCCTACTCTATGAATCTGTGATAAACTGTATTTATACATCTGCTTACGGGAGGGGCAAAGACTCTCTTGGGGAAAGTCCGATTAGCCGTCAGAAAATTTCTTGCAACTTTATTAATTTGCACTTGCGTTGTTTCAGTCAGCGCAGAGAGAAAGGTTATTATGACAAAAACAAGTGATGTGACAACCCAATCAACTGTTACTAAGATTAGCGCGGCGGCTAATCTTACTTTCCCGTAAGCAGATGCGCTCCTTATCTTCTTTTATCTTGATTTCGATAATACCAGCTTGGTTCACTGTTTTTCTTAATTGCTTCTTCCAGTCTACAATACTCTTCTGTTTCATCAGAAATATACTGATACGTAATTCCAATTGACTTAAGTTTTTCATGGAATTGTTTAATAGAAACAAGCATATCATTACTATCAATTCCAATCCATTCAGCCTTTTCTTTATCTGTCATGGATTCATAGATTTCTCTTGTGACAGCCTTTGTGTAATCTTCTGCCTCAACTGATTCGTCCACGTTCCCTAGCATTTCAGACTTATTATCTGGTATCTCATAAGAATCCTCAAGAACTAAAACGACTTCCTCAGTAATTGCCACTTCTTCAACATTATCTACAATATATGTCTGTTCCTTATTATCTGTAATAGGCTCACAACTATCATCCACGCTCCAATTTGCAAACTCAGAACAATCCTTACTTTCCGCAACATTGACCTTACCATTTCGCTTCTCATCAAGAACCTTCTTTTCCTCTTTCCTCAAATACCAAGGCTTTTTAGGCACCTTCACATCATACACATTTCCAATCTCAACACTCTCTGGAACAAAAAGCCCAACATAAAGTACTTCTTTCAGGCAACGATTTCCAATTTTGATTTCTTTCTGTAGTCTCTTCTTTTCCAGTTTGATGTCATCCAGTTTCTTCCGATATTCTGGTTCTGTAGATATAATAGAATCCCAACCATGATTACGTGTTAACTTTCTCTTAAACTCTGCTCGATCCAGATACAAAGATTTCTGTTTCTCTGTCAGCCTTTCCAAATCATACTTAGCTAATCCTATAATCCCTGCTATATCCATAATATTCTTCACATCTTTTCGACAAAGAAATAAATATTCCTCCTGTAGCATATGCATCCGCTCCAAGTCTTCCTTATACTGAGCAGAATTATATTGAAATCGGCATTTCTCCACCACACGCATTCGATAAATCTTTCCATAGAATTTCTGTTGATAAGAATTCTTTGGCTTTGGCAGATATTTAACATCTGGTGTTAATACTCCTGGTGATTCATATTGATATCTTCCTTTTTCAAAAAACTCTTGCAGATTTTCGTTGGAAAATTCTTCACTAATAGTATCTAATCTCCGAAATCGTCTCATTTTATCTGCTTTAATAGCCAGATGAGCACCTTGTTTTAAGACGTATCCTAATTCCTCTAACAAATAAAGAAAATGCTCATAATCACCTGCTACACCACGACAATATTTCACATCATCTTCAATAAATTCACCCCAAGACCGTTCCTTTTCCCACTGCTTTCGATTCATATTCACTGGATGTTTGCTGTACTCCGCAGGCATTATAGAAAGACCATATTTCTCACATAAGCGATTGGTAATCGGCTGGATCTGATGTTTCCAGTCTCCCTTCTTATATTCGTATTTCTTACCCGTATCCATATTCACACTGTTAAAGACCAAATGCCCATGACAATGCTCCTTATCAGAGTGAATGCTATACACTGCTTCAAAGTCATCGCCCAAAAACTTCTGTGCAAACTCCCTCATGAGTTCTAATAACTGCTCCGGTGTTCCTTCGCCCGGAGGACAGGATATCACAAAATGATATCCCTGCCTTCCTCCCATCTTTCCATATAATTCTTTGGTTCCAACCATCTGTTCAAAAGCAAACTTTGGAACACAATTCCATCCACCAACTAGAACGCCACTTTCTGTCTTGGATTCATTCATAATATAATCCAAAGCATGTTTCAGATGATTTGTGATTTTCCCCTTCTTTCCAGCTCCTATATTCATAATTTTGGTTATCGCCATAACTGAATCAACTCCTTTAACAAACCTAAAATCACGCCTAATTGCATACACATCTGATCAATTCTGCTCTGTGGAATATATTTACTTTCATTCGCCCACTTTGCAGTCTGATTTACATTCGTAGCAACTCCTGTTATCTGTCTAATAATATTCTGTCTGTTATGAATATAATCTGCGTCAACACCACCATGCATAATTAAGTGTCTGACATATTCACTTTCTGACATGCCAGCCGACTTTGCCCCATCTACTAATTTCTGTAGTTCCGATTCCGATAATCGAATTGTCCTATTCTGTCTTGCCATACCTACTTTTATCTTTCCCATAATTGTATTCTCCTTCTTGAAATAATTGTTTACGTGCTTTACAACCTGAACACTTTTCTCAACCTAAAGATAAGTGCTGAGATTTTTTGCAAGATACGGATTTCGCATTGCGAAATCCTGTCGGGCACTGACGCACCCTTATCTTGTTAGGGATTCCATCCCTAAGACCCTGGTATATTTACAGCCATCCTCTATAAAAAAGGCGCAAAAAAAGACAGATCAGCATGAAATTTGCCTTCTGTCTCTTTTGCACCCAATATATGAAATATGGCTACAAATCTATATCCATTTGTAACCATATCCGCTCTATTATCTTTCCTTAAAATATCTGCTACCAAAATGAACACCTAATGTAGCCATTCTTCCATTTCTGGTAACACTTTTGTAACCAAACCTATTCCATCATTCCAAAATCAAGGAATTCGTTTTCCTCAATTTCAAAATCTGATTCTTTACTCAAATCATCAGAATCACTTCCTACTTTTTCTCCCGATGGATTTATTACACCAGTAGCAATTGTTGTAGGAAATATTGCTGTAGAATTTACTACCGCTGGCTGTCCTACAGTAACACCATTCTGAAAGGGAATCTGTTGTATACACATCACATAATTCCCGATCAGAGCTGGAAGATTACTAAGCACCCTCTCTTCCACTGACTTTACGATTCTGTTAGAAAAAGCATCTTCTTTTTCCCTTGTCTCAAAGTATGGATCTTGCTCCTGTCTTATGCATTTCTCATAATAATCTAGTATAGCAAGCACAACGAATTTACTCTGAGACTTGAATTCCTTCTTATCAAGAGCATGTAAGATTTCCCATGCCCTTTTATCTTCCTCTTCTTCCTCATAGAATCGGATATTCGTATTTCTAATCATTGAAAACTCCTTTCTCACAAGATATTAACCATATCAATCTATCAGAAACCTTTCTGATTAACGATTCTGGTTTTGTCTGCGAAGTCCCATATAACAGTAATACTCGTACCCTTTTGCCGTTGCACAGATATCTGTGATAAAGAATGTTTTATCTGGATTATACTCTCCAACGGTTTCCACCAACTTATAACCACCACCCATAATATGCAGATTCATAAGCTTGTCGTTATATTCAAAATCTTTTAGCTTAGCAAATATTTCAGCCACATACTCTGCTGCTGCATTTATGATCAAAGAATTATAAGGTTCATCTACTTTTGTTACTCCCGTTCTTAGAAAACGCTCAATCACATCATCCATAAGATTGGTGCCTGTTTCATCCAGAACTTTGTTGCGAATTCGAATCGCACACTGATTAACTCCAAATTTCTCCGTCCAAGATTTATTCTCCATTGCTCTTCTGTCATTGAGATACATGATGTTCATGGTTCCATTTCCAATATCCACAAGCATATTAATTCCAGTAAATTCTTTTAACGTCTCTGCCACCGCAGAATAGCACTGTGGCATTACCGTACAATCTACAAGCTCTACCAGATATTTCTTATCCAGATATTCAAAATCCACGTAGCGATTGCGAAGTAGATAAGACTTAAACGATTCTCTTTGTGCTTTCACCCATTTCAGAGGCAGTCCTACCGCTAGATGAATCTTTGCCTCATGCAATCCTCGAAGTTCCAGTTCCTTTGCAATTGCCGCCAACGTCAGAATATAATAATCATCATCTGCAATCTTGTCTGCCAGAAAACTCTTGTGCCCTTCTGATATTACATAATATTTGTCTTCATATTTCACATAATCCTTGCTAAAAATTGGCGCTGTTTCACTTGCTTCAGCGGATGCCTTGAAGCAAAAGTGCGCCGTCTTAATGTTGCCATAACCGTGGTCACAGCCAATAATTAAAGCTCCATTCATATTATAATCTCTCATTCGTTCTTCTCCTTTACCATTTGGTGTTGTTGTAGTTTCTGTTTGCTTTGGTATTCCCATAAAATAATTCTGATTTCCCGCTATTCTTGCGTTGCCACTCAAAAAAATCCCTCCCATTAGTGAAACTGATTTACAATGTCTTGAAATATAACTTCTTCCGCTATTTGTTTGGCTTCTTCCTGAAGTCTCCACATTTCCATGGTTGAACTGGAATATTTTAACGGATGACTCTTTAAATATTGCTCAGTCATAGAATCCAGCATCTGATAAGCTTCCTCATCAACCTCTGTTGCTTTCGCCATTAATTTTCCAAATCGAAATAAATGACGATACCGATCTGGATGATTCTCTTTCATAAAATTCATCCAAAGATGTCCATACTTTCCTACATGGATTGGCTCTTGTATTTCCGTCTCCGCAATTACTGGATAAAATAATCCTTCTCGTTCTTCATAAAGAACTCCCATGGAATCAAATAATGTTTTCTCTTCATTCATAATAATTACCTGCCCTTCTTCTCCATTGTTTTTGTCTTGGTTTGATTTAGGCTCCATTCTTTCACCAGCCTTTCAATCAGTTCGACTTTCTGTTTTGGTGTAAAATCAGATGGAAAATACCCTTCTAATGAATCTGCATAAATCTTTAGCTTTTCCCTCTGATTTGGTTTTTCTTCCCCAAGAATTTCATAGAGCATATCCATATCTAATTTTCCTGACTGGCTCATCCGCTTCATTCGATTTGCTTGAGATAAAGACGGAATCACCTGCTCCAATTCCATAACTGCATGAAGCTCATACTGTTCTTCTTCTGACAGATAAGAAAGTTCTACTGCGGAACGAAATGCCAGTTTATCTTCATCTACCATATCCAAAATCTTAGGTATTAGATTGGTGAGGCGAATATATCTTGCAATCTGGTTTCTGCTTTCTCCAATCTGTCTCGCCAACAATTCATCCGTCCGAACTCTTGGTTGTTCTTTTTCTAATGGCTGACTGTCTAATTGCCATTTACCAGAATCATCATAAGAACAAACCAATTGATTCAGCTCCAAAGTAGGATTATCTAACTTCGTCCCCACTGGAGACAAAGTTCCATCTTGAAACAAATCATTTCGCTTCCCCTGTTGCTTCATTGCCTCCAATTTCATCTTATAAGCAAATGCCTTTTCACTTGGTCTTATATGCTCTCGTTGGAGATTACTGTCGATCATGGATATTGTGGCTTCTGCATCATCCATCTGCATGACCATGACAGGAACTGTATCAACACCAGCCCATTCACAGGCAGCTTTTCTTCTATGACCTGCATTAATTTCATACCCTTCTCCATCAGGATTAGGTCTAACACTCAGCGGAACCAATATTCCCTTTTCATCAATGCTTTTGGATAATTCAAACAACTGCATATCATATTCCACCCGAAATGGATGCCCTTTAAACTCATGCAATTCACTGATTTTAACGTTTCCCGTCTGTAATTCCTGTTCGTTGTTCCATAATGAACACAATTCCTTTGATTTCTTCATCTTCGCTTTCCTCCTATTATCGTAGGTGTCATGTGAAAACCGGCAAAAAAAGAAGACCGCCTGCTTTCACATCAAAGATGTTGAAAACAAGCGGTCTTTCGACTTTTTCCTATGAAGTTGTTGATGGTTTATTTTACTGAAACAATCAAATTTATGAACAATATATTTTTGTGTCCACTCATACCAGTTCTATAACTACCGAGACTTTAATCTCATTGGAAATCTCTTTTTTTCTTCCAAAATTCGATTTCCCAGTGAACTTAAAAACCCTCGCAAAGTGCGTAAATTCAAGAATTTCTACATATTCACCCTTTGTAGACAACAGACGGTCTCCACATGCACCGTATGTTGGAACTGGTCTACCGGCTGAACCTTCTTAAGTTCATACCCCCTGCTGCTAAGATACTTAATATCTCTTCCAAGGGTGGCAGGATCACAGGAAACATAAACAACTTTCTCGGGTGCCATCGCAACAATGGTATCCAGAAGGCTTTCTTCGCATCCCTTTCTGGGAGGATCCACCACGATAACTTCTGCATAAATCTGCTCCTTGCGGTATTTCTCCGGAAGCACCTCTTCCGCTGCACCAACAAAAAATTCAGCATTCTCTATCCCGTTAAGCTTTGCATTCTCCCTGGCATCTTCAATTGCCTGAGGTGTTATCTCAACACCATATACCTGCTTTGCTTTCTCTGCCAGAAATAAAGAAATGGTTCCGATTCCGCAATACAAATCCCAAACCGTTTCATTGCCTTTTAACTCAGCGAATTCCAGAGCCTTCTCATATAACACTTTAGTCTGGACAGGGTTAACCTGATAAAAAGAGAGGGGAGATATGCGAAATTTAACTTCCCCTATATAATCAGTAATATAAGGGATCATAGCAGAATTATCTTCTTCCATCCCTTCTGCCTCAAGAGACTTGTCCCAAAGCCCAATTACCTTATCCCCTAGTATGACATTGGTCTTCTCCTTGTTGACATTCAGGGAAATACTCTTCATACCCGGTATTTCCTTAAGTTTCTCTATCAACTTCTCCTTAACAGGCAGATCTTTACCATTAATCACAAGGCAGACCATAATCTCATGGGTAACAAAACCTACACGGGTAAGAATATGCCTTACCAATCCTTTATGAGTCTCTTCGTCGTATATGCTGATATTCTCTTCCTCCAGAAATTTTCGGATAACTCTTATAATATCCTCATTTTCCTTTGCCTGAATACAGCAATGCTCTGTATCTATAATTGAATGGGTGCCACCGGCATAGAAACCAATGGCTACCTTTCCGTCTTTATTTTTTCTTACCGGGAACTGCGCCTTATTGCGGTAATAATAGGGGGTTTCCATTCCAATGATGGGGTAAAGGGTATACCCCTCTGTAATTCCTCCCAGCCTTTCAATACAGTCAGTTACTTTCTTTTGTTTTCTGTGAAGCTGCTCTTTATAATCCAGGTGCTGCAAAGTACAGCCGCCGCACTGATAAGCAATGCTGCACTTAGGTTCCACCCGGTAGGGTGAGGGTTCTATTATTTCCATAAGCCTGGCATAACCGTAATTCTTCTTGCACTTCATTGCTCTGACACGAACGGTATCACCGACTAAAGCATTCTTAACAAATAAGGTATATCCCTGATATTTGCCAATACCCTCTCCGTCATTTCCCATATCTTCTATGGTTATGGTGCACTCTTCATTTTTCTTTAAGACAGTATCTTCTTTCACAGTTTATTCCTTCCGTTACATCTTAAAAGACTGTCCTTCTGATATTGGATTCGAACAGCCTGTTCATACCAAGCCAGGTAGCTTTCTCATCTCCACCGTTTAAGAATTCCGTCATAGTCTGAAGCTTGGCATCCGTATTGTCTGCAAAGTTAAGTGCCAGTGCTTCAATAATAGCAGGTTTTTTAGGAGAACCGTATTCCAGTTCACCATGGTGTGCAAGGATGCAGTGCTTTAACTGAGAAGCTAAAGCAGACGGAAAGCCCGGTATTGTCTTAATTCTGGCACTGATAACTTCCGTGCCGATATAAATATGTCCCAACAGCTGACCATCATCGGTATAATCATTCTCCGGAAAGCGTGACAGCTCTTCCATCTTTCCGATATCATGGAACATAGCTGCGGCAACCAGTAAATCCCTGTTTAATAGTGGATAATGGTCTGCATAATAATCACACAGCCTCACCACACCTAAAGTATGCTCCAAAAGACCGCCAACAAAACTATGGTGTACACTTTTAGCCGCAGAATGTTTCTTAAACCTGTCCGCAAAGTCATTATCCTCTACAAAAAAGCTCTCTAAGAGTTTTCTTAAGTGGTTATCTTTTATTTTACTAATATATTTTAACAGCTCACTGTACATCTCATTAATATTTTTCCCTGAAGTAGGTACAAAATCCGCCGGATCATATTCTCCTTCATGACTTCTGCGGACTCTCTTTACGTTAAGCTGAATTGCCCCCTGAAAATTCACGACCTGCCCCTCGACGTGAATGTATTCCATGCTTTCAAAATGGTCGATACCTTGGGATAACTCCCACACTTTACCGTCCAATGTTCCGGATTTATCCTGTAACAGCAGGGAATAATAGCTCTTACCAGCCTTCGTCTTGAGTGATTGCTTTGTTTTGCACAGATAGGTTTCAGAAATCATTTCCCCATCTCTTAAATCATTAATGTATCTCATCCTAACCTCTTTCTAAATAACCATTTTACTCCGCTCTTTATATCATATTACGTTTTATGTCAGAGTAACACAACTCCTTTTGAGTTTTCTGTATGACTCATTATAACCTATGGTTTACCTCATTTCAACCGCTTTAGCAACATTGAAAAAGGACTGTCCTAAAATACAGCTTTACGGATTGGACTTTTCCCACGCACAATTTGCCTGAACACCGACAGGTTTTATCTGTTGAAATTGCGCATTAATTGTCCGCTCTCAACATAAAATCCTATCGTCTGTCAGCCAAAGAGTACCCAAAAGAAAATCATATCCTAAGTCTGTATTCCTGCAACAGTCCTGCTTATCTACTTTATATCATACAGTATTTATAACATAAACTTTATAGCATGCAACTTTATAAACATACATTTAAACATACAACATTTTAAACATACAACTTTTTAAACATATCCATTTTAAATTATATCCACTCTATAACCTACACACTAACCTATCCGCTCTTAACATTTCTACTTAAGAATATCCACTCTATAACCACACACTAACCTATCCACTCTTAACATTTCTACTTAATAAAATACTCTAACTCTACTCTATAAAATAGATACCAAATCCATAAGCCGAAATAATTGCCTGGTTCCTGCTTCTGTCCATAACATTATGTTCCAATAATATCACGGCATTTTCCGGAATATTTGCTGCTTCCTCCTGTTCCCCGGCATTTAAGCACACAAGAATCCTTGAACTTAAACCCCTCCGAACAAAAGAGTACAGTCTGCTCCCCTTAGCCGCCTGAACAGCCTCATATCCAGAGGCAGCGGTAATATACTTCTTTCTTAAGGAAAGAACCTCCTTAATAAATGCTTCAAAGTCCTCATCCTTGCTCTGCCACTCCATAGGCCTTCTGTATTCTGCCTCAGTTATCCCGGCAATTTTCTTCTCATCTCCGTAGAACAGGCTTGGCACTCCGGGAAACAGCATCAGAAAGATATAGGCAAGCTTCCACCTTCTGATATCCTGTCTGCAAAGAGATAAAAATCTTGGCACATCATGAGTATCCAGTAAATTCAACTGCCCCAGTGCGATATTAGTGGGATACCGAAGCAGCATTGCACCAATATCTCCGGCAAACTGAAAGGCATCCCTGCTGCCAAAGGCAAAAAACTCCCTGCAATGTTTCCTAAAGTCATAATTCATAGTAGAATCAAAGGCATCTCCCCTAAGCCAGCTTTCTGCATTTTCCCATACCTCACCGATTAGTACTGCCTCGGGATTCTCCTCCCTGGCAGCCTTTCGGAAAGCTCTCCAGAAATCCCTTGCCACCTCATTGGCTACATCCAGCCGCCAGCCATCTACTGTATATTCCTTAAGCCAATGTCTGCACACTCCGGTAAAGTACTCCTGCACTTTAGGGTTAGAGGTATTAAGCTTTGGCATTTTCTTTTCATAGGCAAAGCAGGCATATCCCGGTACCTCCCCGTTCTCCGGCCTTATTACCGGAAAGGTAAGGTCATAAAACCAGTCTTTATATATCGATTTCTCTCCGTTCCTTACTACGTCATCAAAGGCAAAGAAATACCAGCTGCAATGATTAAAGACACCGTCAATAACAATGCGCATGCCCTTACTATGAACTACCTCCACCAACTCTTTAAACTCTTCATCACTGCCAAGACATGGATCGATATGGTAATAGTCCAGCAGGTCATATTTATGATATTCTCCTGCCGTAAAGATGGGATTCAGATAGATGCAGTTAAATCCCAGTTCTTTAATATAATCAACATTTTCCTTTATTCCCAGTATGGTCCCGCCCAGGAAAGCCTTTGACAGGTTTCCATCTTCTAAGTGAAGCTGTTTCTCCTTTTTATTCAAGGTTTCTTTTCCAGTGGCAAAGCTGTCAGGAAAAATGTTATAGACCACTGCTTCCTTAAACCACTCAGGAACCTCCGGTATTTCATCTCTTAGGATAACAGGGTACTGATAATATTCACTGCGGCCTTCAATGAGCCTGCCTTCCAGAGTAATATCCGGTAAATCTCTGGTAAACCTGTCTGCATAATAATATACCCAGTCCTCTCCTTCCTCCAGTTTGAAATAATAGCATACCCTGTTAAAAGGTGTATCAAATACCGCCTCATAATAAGCAAAAACCTCGTCTTTTACAACAGCCTTCATAGGCAGAGGGGTAAATTCCACCGGGCTTTTACTGCATGCCCTGTCCCCTATATATAAACTGCAGGTGATTGTGTCTTCCGCTGCTGTCCTTAAACGAATGGTCATATTAAACTCACTGTTTGGAAAAGCATACTGAGACTGAGGAATATGTAAGATTGCACTTTTGTTCATATCAGTATCCATCTATCGCAGGCGCACCTGGGATATAGCCATAATAAATTGAAAGAATTACGATGGCTTCCTTTCTATGTTTAGTTTCTTTCAATCTGGGTGCCACGGCAGCCCCATGGAGAATTAAATATCTGTAACCAGATGAAATGCTTTACCTCCTGGAGCTCTGCACAGCAATATTGCAGCAGGCTAAATTTACTTCAACCTCTACTTATCCATAATACATTTGCCTACCCCTTAACTCCTCCGGAGGTCAGACCGGATACCATATATTTCTGAATAAAGAAGAAAATGATAAGAATCGGAATGGATACCAGTATGGCAGCTGCTGAAAACATGGACCAGCTCCTGCCGTAATCCCCGGTCTGTAACTGATATAAGCCGCCTGCCAGAGAGTAGCTTCCTTCACTTAACATAAAGGTGGTTGCAAACAGATACTCATTCCATACAAAAATCAGGATCATAACAGAGGTTACAATAATTGCAGGTCTTGCCAACGGAAGTATTACAGCTGCCAACAGCTTTAAATTACCAGCTCCGTCTATTTTTGAGGCTTCTTCAATTTCAAGGGGTATCGTATCAAAATACCCCTTCATGTTCCATATTCCAAAGATACACATGGAACCCGCATAGATAAGAATCAAACCTAAATGCCTGTTTAAAAGTCCCATTTCCTTAAATAACCGAAATAAAGCAAACATAGATAGAATCTGAGGAAAAGCATTTAGAAGCAATAATAGCTTTAACACACCTCCCCTCCCCGGAAATCGGAATCTGGAAAAAGCATAGGCTGCTTCAACAGAAACACCCATGGCAATGACCATTGTACCCACACTTAAGATCACTGAGTTCTTAAGCCAGATAAGAAAAGGCTCCTCTGTTATTATGGCTTTAAAATTATCCAGGGTAGGATTACCCGGAAGAAAAGTAATTTCTGAGGATAAGGCTCCGCCTCCTGAACTTAAGGAAAGAGAGAGGGCATAGAGTATTGGAATCAGTCCCAAAAAACATAAACATATAAAAACCAGGTTAAGCACAGTATAACCTACTGCTTTTCGTACTTTATGCTTTGTCATACGCTCCCTCCTTTCTTCCTTAATGCCTTCTCATCGGTCTCCTTCACTCCCCTGTTGGTAAAAAGGGAAAGCGCAATAATAATTACAAATATAATAATGGATACTGCAGAAGACAGTCCGTAATTGTTCGAAACAAATGCATTCTGATGTGCATATGTAATAATTGTCTGTATCGTCGCTCCTGTATAGGCACCTTTTTGCATGGTAAGCAGATAGAAGATATCGAACTGCTTAAAGGTAGTAAAGGTCGTCATTATGACGGCCGGAGCCATAATTGGCTTAATAAAGGGAATCGTAATATGCAGATTCTGCTTCCAGAACCCTGCACCATCCAGTTTTGCACTCTCGTAATAGCACTTATCTATGCTTTGCAGGGCTCCGTCAATCATCATAATCATAAAGGGAAGAGCCATCCACAGATTTAAGATCATACAGGATAGAAAAGCAGGTATATTCTCAGAGAGAAAATTCACCTTTGACAGTCCAAGAACTGACAGGAATTTGTTGAATAACCCGAATTCCGTATTGAACATACCAACCCGCCACAGAAGAATGGATACGTAAGCAGGCATCGCCCAGGGAAACATAAGTAAAGTCTTATAGAGCCGCCTTAACTTAAGTCCCGGTGCATTTAGCCCCAAGGCGATAAAGTAAGACAGTACCAGCTGTATTACCATATTAACTGCCGTCCAGAGAAGAGTAGTTAACAGTGCCTTTAGAAAGCCGGAATCCACCTTAAACAATGCCCTCTTAAAATTCTCCAGTCCAATAACCCGGTAATCCAGCCAGTGAAACAGATTCATATTAGTCAGTGATATAAACCCGGTATAAAGGATGGGGAATACGATTATGATCCCAATGAGAATCATTGCCGGAGATGAATACAGCCATGGCTGATACTTCTTTTTTCCTTTCATTCTATAACTTCCTTCCTGCACAGTGATGTCTTAACCTTCTATTGCTGTTTACTGCATATCAGCAATGGCAGTCAAGGCTTCCTGCTGATATTTATCTGCTGCTTTATCCAGATCTTCGCCGGACTTATTAACCGCTGCCAGAAGAGATTCCGTAGGTGCCCACATTACTGTCAGCTGTGGTATATTAGGCATGGGCTGGGCTGTTTCAGCAGTTTTTTTCATAGTTACCACCATTTCATTGGCAGCAACTTCTGTATCCTCATAGGCCTTTACGTTGGCCGGTGCACAGTTAGATTGCTTCGCAAGTTCCGCTCCCAGCTCTTTGCCGGCAAGTGTTTTCAATACTTCGCCAATGGCATCCTTTTTGGCCTCAGCTGCATATTTCATAACACATACTCCCTGCACTCCTGCAAAAGGAGCAAGATTCCTGCCATTAGGCAACGTAAAGTCTGCCAGAGACTTATAGCCAAGATTAATACCGGCTTCTTTGATACCGGATATCAGCCAGGGACCACCGATAATTGCTGCTGCCTTTCCTTCATTGAACAAGGTAGTTACTGTATTGTAATCCCCATCAGCCTGAAGCTCTGCGAATTTCTTATTATAATCAATAGCCTCCTTGGTTGCCGCGTTATTAAGACCAGGTTCCCCGTCTGCGTTAAGGATAAATCCTCCGAAGCCGTTTATAAAGGGAGAGACATTATATGCTGTGGAATGCTGATTTACTACTGCATAAGTGCCTGCTGCCGTATCGGTATTCTCTTTCATGTACTGGTATAACTCTTCTGTAGTATTTGGCACCTCGCCCTTCCATAAGTCTTTGTTATAGAGGAACAATAAGGTTTCAAAATATACCGGCAGCTGATACTTCTTCTCTTTGTAGGTACCTGCCTGTACTGTCATAGGTAACAGCTCTGTGAGGCTTTCATCCCCAATAACATCTGTTATGGGAGCAAGTATCCCCATTTCTGCAAACATTCCCACGGAATCATGTGCATAGAGGTACATATCCGGGCCGTTTGCTGCATCTGTTCCATACAATTTGATCTGATCTGTCAGTCCGGCTTTTTTCTCAAAGGCAACTGTAATCTTTTTGTCTTTTAAGCTTTCATTCAGGCTCGTCTGGATAATCCCCATAATGGCTTCATCACCGTCATGCCAGATCTTAAGCTCCACAGGTTTTGTCTCTGTCTCTTCCTGGGAGGCCTGATTCTCACCTGCTTCACTTCCCGTTACTTCCGGTTCCTTTACGGAACTTACCGTGTTGTTCTTACTACACCCCGCCAGGCTTATAACAAGCAATACGCAAAGCATGGCCTTAACAATTTTCTTCATAATTACCTCTCCTTCTGCCGTTACAGCGGCGCTGAAATTTTCTTACACAGCCTGACATGATGCCTCATTCCCGGTATCCTCCCATTATGTGCTGCATCTCCTTATAGATGTGCACTACCACAGATCAGGGTGTGAATCATGTTTTTAATAATTCACACTAATACCTCCTATGCAGCATCTGCTTGCAGATGTGTCACTGCCAGAAATCATAGCCCTTAATTTTAGGAAATTGCTTTCCTTCACCCTTTCTAAAAACAAGCTCGGCTCACGTTTGTTTGTGTTATTTTTACCATATAAAAGTATCTCAGTCAATTATGTTTTAGTAAAATTAGTTGACTTTGTTAGGAAACCGCTATACTATAATAGAAAAACTGTATGTATTTAAGGAGGGATACTATGCCTATAACTATTGGTGATGTTGCAAGAGAAGCCGGTGTATCTATTTCTACGGTTTCCAAGGTACTGAATAACTGGACCACCATATCTCCGGCTACTGCTGAACGGGTACAGGAGGCTATCCGTAAATTAGATTATACCCCTAATTCCAGAGCTGTCAGCTTTGCGCGTCAGGCCACCAGGAATATTGTGTATCTGACCTCATTAAATAAAGATGAGGCTTACCATAACCCACATATGTTCGACATCATGTGCGGAGTTAACAGAGTACTTTCCGGGAACAATTACTCCCTGACTCTGGTGGATACCTCAGCAGACACAGAAAAAGGAGAATCCGTAGCGAATGTTATGTCCAAGAAATGTGCTGACGGCATGATCATTCATGGTTCTGCTATAAATAAAGAAATCGCTGATCTGATAACCAGGCAGCAATTTCCCCATATCTTAATCGGCCATCCGGGGTTTGACTCCCAGCTATGCTGGGTTGATACCAACCACGCTCTGGCAGGACAGACTGCCGCTGAATATCTGATATCCTGCGGCTATGGTGATGTCGCATTTATCGGCGGCAAGAAAACCGATTATATTTCCACCCAGCGCCTGAAGGGTTTTCTTGGCGCTATGCATCAATACGGCTATCTGGTTGGAGCAGATAAAATCTGTTATACAGATTCCGGCAGAGAGGAAAGTTACCAGTCTGCTCTTACTCTGTTAAAAGCAGCGAAACCACCAAGAGCTATTGTATGCGAGAATAACACCCTTGCCCTTGGTACTGCCAAAGCCATAGAGCAGCTTAAATTAAGAGTACCTGAGGACATTGCCTTTGTTATATTTGACGTATACCCTTATTCCAAAATTCTTGACCCCAAGCCGGTTGTAATTGATATCAATGTATACGATATGGGCATCCAGGCAGGTGATATGCTGCTGCGCAAACTAAAGAACCCCTCTCTGCAGATTCAGACCTATACCACCCTTCCAACAATAAACGCCTAAAGGTAAATTATTTTCCTTTGTAAAATTACAATTAAACAATAATTAATTAACCCGGTATTCAATAATTAAGTACCCCGGTTCTGGGTGCCTTGGTTGGAATCAAAAGTAACCTGCCGCAATACCTTCCGGCAAATAATAGCGCAAAACTTATCTTAAACCGCAAAAATGCCAGACAGAAATATAACCACTCTGTCTGGCACTTATTATATCACCAATCCTACTAAAAATAGTTTGGATTCAGTTATTTATTATTCACTTTTCCAAGTACCACTGACAATTTCATTTCCTTGGGTTCATCTTTTATTTTTCGCTGTATGGTTACTTCAACGGTATCCTTTGGCTTCAGGGAAGTTATGGTATTGTTAAAGACAGCTACACTGCTGATTGCCACGTCGTTAATAGCGATTATCATATCTCCGCTCTGCAGACCGCCTTCCAGTGCCGGTGAATTACCCTCTACCTCTGTTACGCAGATTCCATATTCAAGATTTTCTTTCTTTAGCTCTTTTTCACTCATATCACCGCACTTAATGCCAAAATAACTGCGTTCCGTCTGATTTACCATGCTCTGTATGCTCTTCTTGATTTTTGAGATTCCGATTACCGTATTTACATTCTGATTCTGCTCATCCTTTAACTTACTGGTTATGATACCAATAACCTCACCGGACATATTTACAATTACACCATCACTTTTCTCGTTGTAATTAATATCGGTATTGAACAGATCAATCTTATTATCAGTTATGTAAATACTGGAGTCCTTACTGGATATAATACCAAGTTCCATGGAACCCACATAGCCGTTTGGACTGCCAAGAGCTATCACTGGCGTACCCACCGTCAGAGAGTATGATTCTCCAAGCTTAGCCACTTCCAGGTTCTCTTTCATTGTATCCGGTATATCTTCAAGACTTACAGCAATTACAGCCAGATTAAGATCTTCATCATAATCCTGCAGACGAGCCTTTACCGACAAGTCATTGTTAAGCTGCAGTCTAAGTTTATCCTGTAATTTATCGTAAGTGGCCAATATAAGGATATCCACCTCATTATTGGCTATAATTAATCCTGTAGTTGCCCTTGATACATCATAATTCTCATTCTCATTTAACTCATCCACCTTGCTGCTGACATTGATGATGTTTACAATAGATTTATTAACTCCTGATGCTATTCCTCTTATTTCACCATATATGCTGGCTAAATCCTTAATATCTGCCGCCACATGGGTGGTAACATATACTGTTTCCTTCTTATCATCCTCCTTATCCGAAGGGGTAGGTGTGGGTGTTACAGAAGGTGTAGGAGTACCGGAAGCTGTTGCTTTTCCTTCATCATCCGGTGTAAGTGTCGGGAATTCCACTGTCTTTTTATCTGTACCGTCTCCAAGCAGTTTAACAATAAAAGGATTCGCCAAATAAAATACTACTGCAGCTACTAACGCAAATACACAAGCTAAAATAATCGTCCACAGAAGCGACAGCAGCATACGAACCTTTCTGCTCCTTCTTTTGGACGATATCTGTTCTTGTATAAATAAATACTCGCTGGATTCCTTATTGTATTTATCCTCTGACATTTTTGATTCTCTCCGGCTTTTAGTCTAATATTTTGTACATGATGGGACAATCCGTATGTTTATTTTATCACGGACATATGAACATTGTATGAATGAATTGTAAACAAACGACAGATAGCAGGTTATTTTCAATTTAATAGTTTTATTTTTACCGTAAATAAGGTAAAATAGGGGACGTGGGAGCTGACAAATACTGCAACTTTTAAGAGTTAAATTGAAACTGTCCAAAACCAATGTTTCGATCAGCACATTGGTATACGGAAAATCACAAGGATTTTTCTTCACAGTTTCCTCAGATGATCCGGCATCTGAGAACAAAAGAGGCAAACTTGAGGTAAAGAGTGTAAGAACAGCAATTTCACTCTTAAAAAGAACCTCTGAATGAGCGCAGCTGTGCTCATTTTAAACTTCCTTCCTCGGATTTTGTGCCGCCATGAGCGGCAGAACGGAGTAATGTATGAACGAAAAAGCATTAAAAACACTGGAATATTATAAAATCATAGAAAAATTATCAACCTATGCAGGTTCAGGTCTGGGTAAAACCATGTGCAATAACCTCCTGCCCGTAAACGATATAGACGAAATCAGAAAATCCCAAAAAGAAACCTCCGACGCTCTCTCAAGAATCTTAAGAAAGGGCAGTCTTGGTTTCTACGGAGTCCATGACATCAGAGGTTCTCTTAAGAGATTGGAGGTCGGCTCAGCCTTAAGCGCTGCAGAGCTTCTCTCCATCTGTTCTGTTCTTGATGCCACCTTAAGAATTCGTTCTTATGGCGTAAAGGATACAGGAGACTCAGAAACAGGTGAGAAGGAAATCGATTCCCTGGAGGAGATGTTTCGTTCCCTGGAACCCATAACCCAGTTAAACAACGAAATTAAGCGCTGCATCTTAAGCGAAGAGGAAATAGCTGATGATGCCAGTCCTGCCCTAAAAAGCATCCGCAAATCCTTAAAAATTACCAATGACAAAATACGGGACCAGCTAAATTCCATCGTGAATTCCTCCGGCTCCAAAAATATCCTTCAGGAGAATATCGTTACCATGCGTAACGGCAGATACTGTATTCCCATTAAACAGGAATACAGAGGCCAGTTCCCCGGTATGATTCACGACCAGTCCTCCTCGGGCTCAACCCTCTTTGTAGAACCTATGGCCGTTGTGAAGCTGAACAACGACCTGAGGGAACTGGAAATCAAAGAGCTACAGGAAATCGAGCGGATCCTGGCGGACTTAAGCGAGCAGGCAGGCCAGCATACGGATAAGCTGTACAACAATATTAAAATACTGCCTTTACTGGACTTTATCTTTGCAAAAGCTACCTTATCCAAACAGATGAAGGGTACAGAACCTGTGTTTAATGACAAAGGTATCGTTAATATCAAGAAAGGCCGTCATCCACTGATCGATGGCAAGAAAGTAGTACCTATCGATATCAACCTTGGAAAAGATTTTAACCTTTTAGTAATTACCGGACCTAACACCGGTGGTAAGACCGTATCCTTAAAGACTGTGGGGCTTTTTACCCTCTTAGGTCAGGCAGGACTCCATATCCCCGCCTTTGACGGCTCTGAGCTGGCTGTATTTGAAGAAGTATATGCAGATATCGGAGATGAACAGAGCATTGAGCAGAGTCTTAGTACCTTCTCCTCCCACATGACCAATAATGTAACTATTCTTGAGAAAGCCAATTACAAGTCCCTGGTGCTCTTTGACGAATTAGGTGCCGGAACGGATCCCACAGAAGGTGCCGCACTTGCTATGGCTATACTTAACTATCTTCATAAAAAGGGTGTACGTACAATGGCTACCACCCATTACAGCGAGCTTAAAGTCTATGCTTTGACCACAGAAGGTGTAAGCAATGCCAGCTGCGAATTCGATGTAGAAACCCTGCGTCCTACTTACAGGCTCCTTATCGGTATTCCCGGCAAGAGTAACGCTTTTGCCATCTCCTCCAAGCTTGGGCTTCCAAATCATATTATAGAGGATGCCAAAGGCCTCATCGGCATGCAGGAGAAGAGCTTTGAAGATGTAATATCTGACCTTGAGAAGAACCGTATGGAAATCGAACGGGAAAAAGAAGAAATCAATTCCTTAAAACAACAGGCCAAGGAGCTGCAGACGAAATTAGAGCAGCAAAATGACAAACTGGCAGCAGCCAAAGAACGTATCCTTGCAGAAGCCAATGAAGAAGCAAGAAAGCTCCTTCAGGAAGCAAAAGACGTAGCCGACCGTACCATTAAGAATTTTAACAAATGGGGTCTGGAAGGCGGTCTGGGAAAAGATATGGAAAACGAGCGCGGCAGGGTCAGAGATCTTCTGTCTAATACAGAAAGCAAACTAGCCATTAAAGGCAAACGCAAATCACAAAAGACTGCGAAACCCAGTGAATTCAAGATTGGAGAGGCAGTTTACGTAATCAGTCTTGGCTTAAAGGGCACCGTAAGTACTCTTCCCAATGCAAAGGGTGATTTATATGTACAGATGGGAATCCTAAGATCCCAGGTTAACATAAGCGACCTGGAGTTAATCGATGAACCGGATGTCACAGGACCTAACATCACAAAATCCGGCAGCGGTAAGATAAAGATGGCAAAAACCCTCCACATCAGTACAGAGATTAACTTAATCGGTAAGACCGTAGATGAAGCCCTGTCCATGCTGGACAAATACCTGGACGATGCCTATCTGTCCCACCTTCCTCAGGTAACCGTTATACACGGCCGGGGAACCGGTGCCCTGCGAAACGCTGTACATTCCTTCTTAAAGAAGACCAAGTATGTAAAGACCTACAGAGAAGGTGCTTTCGGAGAAGGTGGTCAAGGCGTTACCATCGTAGAATTCAAGCAGTAAAGAAAGGAGTCATTTATGGCTGCCAAGCAGAAAATTCTCATTGTAGATGATGATGTAAATATTGCAGAGCTAATCTCTCTCTATCTGACGAAAGAATGCTTCGATACCTTAATGGTACACGACGGAGAAGAAGCCATTACCAAGTTCGCGGAATATCAGCCCAATCTGATACTGCTGGATCTAATGCTTCCGGGTATTGACGGTTATGAAGTATGCCGTGAGATCAGAAAGAACTCTTCCGTCCCTATTATCATGCTGTCTGCCAAAGGTGAAATATTTGATAAAGTATTAGGTCTGGAGCTGGGAGCCGATGATTATGTCATAAAACCTTTTGACTCAAAAGAACTGGTAGCAAGGGTAAAGGCAGTTCTAAGACGTTTTCACCCCGCTCCCAATCAGCCTTCTGCTCCCGCTGCACCGGAACAGAACGGTGATTATGTTTCTTACCCGGACCTTATTATAAATCAGAGCAACTATTCCGTTTTATACTTTGGAAGTACTATCGAAATGCCTCCCAAGGAGCTGGAACTCTTCTATTTCCTGGCTTCCCATCCCAATCAGGTATTTACAAGGGAACAGCTCTTAGACCATATATGGGGTTATGAATATATTGGTGATACCAGAACAGTAGATGTGCATATCAAAAGGCTTCGTGAGAAGATTAAAGACCACACCTCCTGGAGTTTATCCACGGTGTGGGGAATAGGTTATAAATTTGATGTAAAAAAATAAGATAGACACCCTTGGGTGTGTTTATAAACTGCTTGTGCCAGTCCGGATGTTCTTCTGCAAAATACAAGATGCAGTTTAATGGGCATGGGCATCTATAGGAAGCCATGCCCAGAACTGCATTTCGGTGCTGCCTGCTTCGGTGCTGCCTGCTTCGGTGCTGCAGGGAACATGCGGCCATAGCAGCAACGTTACTGTTCCCAAAGCCACCGCAGCCAAGGATATGGCAAAGTGGAGTGTTCAAAACGGTACAATAAATTTTCAGACACGCCTTAGCAGTCTTACATACACTAGCTTGTTATTGTTATCAGTAACAGCACTCTGTAAGTCTGTAGTTTCCTGCAAAATATCTTTTGCAAAAGAATGGAGTAACACATGAAACGCACCCTTTTTATGAAACTTATCCTGCTTTATTTTGCCTCGGCAGTATTTATGTTCCTGCTGTTAAATACCTATGGTTTAAACCATTATGCAGAAAAGCTGGCGGAAGAAAAGAAGATGCAGCTCTACACCCAGGCGCTGTCCATCTCCAACGATTATATGACGGATTTCTATAATCAGAAGCTTTCCCTGTCGGATTTATCCTCAAAGGTCAAGGCAATGTCCACCATGCTGGATGCAAGAATATGGATTGTCAACAAAAATGGGACTGTACTTTATGACACCACTCCCTCTGACACCGGAACCGAGTCTATAAACATCTTTGAGCTGGACTCTGATTTCTTATATCAGCCCTTTCCTGCCACCGGCAGTTTAAAAAGTGTCTTAAAAACACCTATGGTAAGTGTTGTATATAAGGTATTATATAAATATCAGATACGAGGTTATGTAGTAATTCATTATTCTTATGATAAGATACATAAATCAAGTCTGGGCTTTACCGATACTCTAAATATCTGTCTGCTGATATTCTGTGCTTTTCAGGGCGTAGTATTTGCTTATATCTATTATGCAACGGTTCGCCCGCTGAACAAAATAAACAAAGCTGCCCTGGAATACACCAAAGGCAACTATTCCTATCCAAAGCCCATTCACACCACGGATGAGTTCGGAACACTATCCAATTCCCTGGCTTATATGGCAGGTGAAATTAGAAATCTGGATAATTACCAGAAGAAATTCGTGGCAAATATCTCACACGATTTCCGCTCCCCCTTAACCTCTATCAAAGGGTATGCTGAAGCTCTTTTAGATGGTACCATTCCTTATGAGATGAAAGATAAATACCTTGGTATCATTTCTTTTGAAACGGAGCGTCTAACCAAGCTGACAAGCGGTCTGCTGACTTTAAACGGTTTTGAGAACAGAGGTACCCTGCTAGAGCTTACCTCCTTTGATATCAATCATATCATTAAGAAAACTGCCGAGAGCTTTGAAGGCTCCTGTAAGGATAAGAAAATCACTTTGAACCTGATCTTCTCCAATAAAGTAACACTGGTAGATGCAGATATGGGGAAGATTCAGCAGGTATTATATAATCTGCTGGATAATGCCATAAAGTTCAGCCACCATAGTTCCACCATCAAGATTTCCACTCAGGAAAAAGGTGATAAGGTATTCATTTCTGTGAAAGATTACGGTATCGGTATACCAAAAGAGAGTATTAATAAGGTTTGGGAACGATTCTATAAGACCGATTCCTCCAGAGGTAAGGATAAGAAAGGTACAGGTCTTGGTCTGTCCATAACAAAGGAGATTATCAGTGCTCATAATGAGAATATAAATGTTATCAGTACCCAGGGTGTGGGAACAGAGTTTGTGTTTACCCTGCCACGTACCGATGGGTTTATCTAATGTTTTATCTTACCGAAATTATTACAGAAGCCTTTTTCCCTGTAATAAAAGGACTGTTGCAAATTGAAGGTAAAATGTCAAGAAGCCTCCTGGCTTTCCTGTAATACACTTCCTGAAAAATATGTTACCGTTTTGTGTGCTGGAAGCCAGCAATTTTTTACGATTATATAGTACACAAAATTGATAATATGTTTTCAGCGGGTATGTGTAGGAAAGTCAAGAGGCTTCTGACTGCAACATTGCTTAAAATGCATTAGCACCAAAACGAGAAAAATTCTATAATACCTTGTCAGCTTAGGCTTTTTGCGCAGCCGTTATTTTACCATTCTCTAATACATAAACTTCATTTGCTTTTTCAATCGTTGAAAGGCGATGCGCTATTACAAGTGCGGTTTTATTCTTAATTACATCCTCCAGTCCCTTCTGAACCAATTGTTCTGAATTAGAATCCAATGCAGAGGTAGCTTCATCCAGCAACAGGATAGGTGCATCTTTTAATATAGCCCTTGCTATAGAAATACACTGTCTTTGGCCTCCTGAAAGTTTCTTCCCGCCCTCGCCAACATTTGTATTATAAGCTTCCGGCAGCCTCATTATAAAATGATGGGCATTTGCCTTTTTTGCTGCTTCCATAATTTCTTCCCTGCTGGCATTTATATTACCGTATCTTATATTCTCTTCGATTGTACCGTTAAACAAATGTGCATCTTGAGGCACATAGGCAATCTGATTTCTCAAAGCTTTCAAGTCAAGATTACCAATGGATTTGTTGTTTATATAGATATTACCCGAACTTACCGGATAAAAACCCATTAATAACTTAATAATCGTACTCTTTCCAGAACCACTGGCTCCGGTCAATGCAACCATATTCCCTTTATTTATATTCATAGAGAGATTTTGAATAAAAGTATTCAGACTATTATACCGAAAACTTACATTCTCTAACTGAATTTCACCACACTCTCTCTTGATTTCCACGTCTGCATTCTCATTCATCCTATTGGGCTCTGGAATTTCGTCCAGTATATCTGATATACGGCATGCACTGGCAAAGGTGCCTTGTAACAGAGTTCTAAATTTCCCTATATTTAAGAACATGTAATTTACACCTTTTTGCAATCCTACAATCACAACTACCGTATCTAAGTCAATTTGTCCGCTCACTACCATAAGCACTCCTATTACATAAACTCCCGTCATACTTAATACACCGAACATATAATTCAAACCATTTAATTGCGAAGCCTTACAGACACGTTTGTAATTCAGTGAAGCATTTTCCTGACTTTCCCTGATGTATCTTCCCGTAATTATACTTCCTATGTTAAATATCATCGTAGTCCGATAACCTGTAGTTATATCAATCAGATATTGATTCAATATCCCATATGATTCCTGAATCTTATTTCCCAGTATCCGCAACGATCCGGAAAAAGCTATATTAGCCCTTGCAGACAGGAAACCTATTATCATAGTTATTAGTGCTAACCTTAAGTCCAGTTGAAGCATAATAATAGCTGAACATATTCCACCAATTAATGATACACCTGCCATTTGCATATCATCATTTAATGAACTCTCTATTGAATTTACATCATTCATCATTCTGGAGGTCAGATCTCCGCTATGTTTACTGTCATGATAAGACATAGGCAACTCAATTATCTGTGTGAACACATTTAATTTTAACTCAGCCATCGCTTTTTTTATAACATTAACTTTAAGATAAATGCAAAATGGAAATATTATTATGCCTATCAGAAATGCTATTAATGCCAGGACAAAGCCACTGAATAGAAATTGCAGATCTCCTGTTTCTACTGTCTTAATCATATTTTTATTAACAAAGGCACTTAACACATTGCTGGTTACATTAATCGTACAGCTTAGAAGCAGTGTAAAGAGATAAATCCATTTCATCTCCTTTAATAAAGAAACCATTTTATATAATTCATTTAAGAAATACTTAATTTTCATTCATCGTTACCTGCCCTGTTCTGATTGGATATACTATCTGTATATTTTGCTGGTTATACAGTTTTTTATAAATACCATCTTTTAGAATAAGCTCGTCGTGGGTACCCCATTCTTTGATAGTTCCCTTGTCCATCACTAATATCCTGTCAGCCTGTTTTATAGTAGATAGTCTATGGGCAATTGTAATTATTGTCTTATCCCTGGAGACTTCCTCCAATACCTGCTGTATAAGAAGCTCCGATTCATAATCTAAGGCTGACGTAGGTTCATCCAATAATAAGATAGGCGCTCCCTTTAAGATTGCTCTGGCTATTCCCAGCCTTTGTCTTTGTCCGCCTGATAACTTGACTCCTCTTTCTCCAACCTGTGTATCATATCCGTTGCATAACTCCATTATAAAACTATGGGCATCTGCTGCTTTTGCTGCTCTTATAACCTCTTCGCGGGTAGAAAAAGGCTTGCCAAATTTAATATTCTCCTCAATAGAAGCCGGATACAGATAAGTATCCTGAGATACCAATGCAATTTCCTCCCGTAAACTGCTTAGCTTCCAATGCTTTATATTTTTTCCGTAAATTTCTATTTCTCCATCATTCAGTTTATAGAAACCGCAGATTAAATTCATAATTGTACTTTTACCGCAACCGCTTGCTCCTACAATAGCTGTATTACTACCTCTTTTCACTTTAAAACTCAGGTCTTTTATCGCTTCATTACCGGATGCATAATGAAAGGAAACCTTATGAAAATCAATGGCTGTATCACTGTCCTTTTGCTTATATTCTTCACCGGAGGTTTCTTCTGTTTGCAGTGTATACAACTGCAACAGCCTTTTTCCGGCTCCCAGTGAACTTCTGATACTCATTATCAGATTAGGTAATTGTGAAGTGGGATTAACAATAAATCTCTGTAATAACATAAATGCTATGAGACTGCCTGCTGATATTCTTCCATTATACGCCAGATACCCTCCGTAAGTCGCACAAACCACATAAGGGAATTCATATACCATGAACATTATTGGCATCATAAAACAGCCTCTCATATTTATTTTTCTTTGATATATCTCCAGTGATTTATCTATTTTTTCTGTACATCGCTTATAAAATACTTCCTGCAGATTATAAGCCTTTAAGATGGAAATTCCTGTGATTGCATCTTGGATAATACTGTTTGTTTCACCCATATATCCATAATAATCCTCATAATATTTACTCATTGGCCGGCTCAATATATTGGATAGAAATAGTGCTAGAGGAATTGATATAAAGCTTAGAATAACCAACTTCCATTGTATGGTTAATAAGTATGCAGTAGTAGCAATAACGATTAAAGGGGAATAAATATAATTTGATAAGTTCCCAAATAGAGCTTCTAACTTTGAGATATCATTATTTAATCTGGATGCAATATCACCGGAATGCATTTCATCCTTAGCAGAGACCTCGACTGCATCATAATGTATTACTATTTTATCTCTTATATCCTTGATTGCATAACTTCCAGCCCGGCCAGAAGAATAAGGCATCAAAAAACTTGCAATAACGCCCATAAGCAATGTACTTAAAAGTAATATTACAATCCTTGTTATAGCTTCTCTGCTGCTGTCGTTTATAATATTAATCAATCTTGTTATTAAGGAAACAGAAACTATATCACAGAAACCAATAACAGCTGCGCAGATCAGACTTAATAATACCCATTTTTTATATGGTTTGACGAATCTTAATAATTCTTTAAAAATCACCCAATCACTTAAATCCATAACATTTTTACCCATACTACCCATCCCCTTTTCTAAAATATAATATGTACTTTTAACAAGTAATCCTTAAAACGATTTACTATAAACATATTATAATTTTGTTTGCTATATATTTCACATCACAAAAATCTGTTTACTAATTTCGTAAACATGATACATCATTTATTAAAGCAAACTTATTTTATAATTGTTTATTCAAATTGTCAACATTTTTTATATTTATTACTATAAATTTTGATCATAAAAAAAGACCCAAACAAGCCGTCAAACCTATTCAGCCCTTTCAGGTATTATATAGCATACCAAAAATATTAATTATGGGGACAAACATTAAAACGGCTCTTTGTCAAACTAATGCTTAACAAAGAGCCAAATTTTTTTAAAGCTATAATTTATTTACTAAGTACTAACTGTACAGAAAGACCTGAAATTTCAAATGTAAAAACAATACATAAAAAAGCAAGTTGCAAAGCATATAACACTACTTTGCAACTTGCCCGGTAAAACTAATTAGATATAAGTATTTGCCTCAAGAATTTCTATAAAGTATTCCTAAGCTTCATCCCAGGAATGGCGGTGCAGCTTTCCTGCCATTCGCATCCCAGAGAAATCATTATGCCTTAACGCCTCATAGAGTACAATAGCAACAGAATTGGCAAGATTTAAAGAACGAATCTCTCCCATCATAGGAATGCGGATTGCATTTTCCTTGTTATCAAGTAGTATCTCCTCCGGAATTCCAGCACTCTCCTTACCAAACATGATATAAGCATCCGGCTCATAATCAGCTTCTGTATATACCTTTAACGCTTTGGTGGTTGCCATATAAATTTTGGCTCCCGGATTCTTCTCTAGGAAATCGGCATAGTTTTCATAGATTGTAACATCAAGGTCCTTCCAGTAATCAAGACCTGCCCGCTTAATCTCTTTTTCCTCCAGAGAAAAACCAAGGGGCTTTATTAAATGGAGCCTGGCTCCTGCCGCAACACAGGTACGTCCTATGTTCCCGGTATTAGCAGGTATCTCCGGTTCCAGTAATACGATATTCATAACGTAAATCCTCTTTTCTTATCCACGGTGTTTCTTAACAAACCGCTCAATTCTTTCTACGGCAATCTTTAAATTCTCCATGGAAGAAGCGTAGGAAATACGAAGGAATCCTTCTCCTCCACTGCCAAAAGCAGTTCCTGGAACAGCAGCTACCTTTTCTTCCATCAAGAGTTTCGTAGCAAACTCATCTGAAGTCATGCCCATGCTTTGAATGCTGGGGAAGATGTAGAAAGCTCCAAAAGGCTCGAAACAGGTCAATCCCATATCATTAAAGGCTTTTACCAGATAATTTCTCCTCTGGTCATAAGATTCCCTCATCATAGCAACATCAGCATCACCGTTTCTTAAAGCCTCTACAGCAGCATACTGGCTGGCTGTTGGTGCACACATAATGGCAAACTGGTGAATCTTTGTCATCTGCTCAATGATAACAGCGGGACCTGTAGCATAACCCAGCCTCCAGCCTGTCATGGCATAGGACTTGGAAAAGCCGTTAATAACAATGGTTCTCTCTCTCATACCAGGAAATGAAGCTATGGATATATGCTGACCACCATAAGTAAGTTCAGAATAGATTTCATCGGAGATAACAATCAAATCCTTTTCAAGTATTATAGGGACAATTTCTGCCAGATCCTCTTTTGTCATTACGGAACCTGTAGGGTTATTGGGGAAAGGAAGCACCAATACTTTCGTCTTATCTGTGATGGACTTTAGAAGGCTTTCTTTTGTAAGCTTAAACTCATCCTTTTCCTTTAATTCAATAATAACAGGTTTGCCGCCTGCTAACACAACACAAGGCACATAGGATACATAACTTGGCTGAGGCACCAGTACTTCATCACCGGGGTCCAGCATAGCTCTGAGTGCAATATCGATTGCTTCACTGCCACCAACGGTAACAATGGTTTCATGATCATAGTTATAGCTTAATCCGAAACGTCGGCTTAAATAACTGCATATTTCAATCTTTAATTCTTTTAAACCTGAATTGGAGGTATAAAAAGTCTTTCCCTTCTCCAGGGAATAGATGCCTTCTTCTCTGATATGCCAGGGGGTATCAAAATCCGGCTCTCCCACACCCAGAGAAATTGCATCCTTCATTTCACTTACTATGTCAAAAAATTTACGTATACCGGAAGGCTCAATGCTTACGACGGTCTTTGATAATGGGTCTCTCACGGTGTAATCAGCATCCTTTCATCTTTGGTTTCATGAACCAGGGGGAGTCCATGCTCTTTGTATTTCTTCAGAACAAAATGGGTCGCAGTGCTGAGTACCGCTTCCATAGGTGCTAATTTACTGGACACAAAGTTAGCCACTTCTCTCATGCTCTTGCCTTCAATAATTACCGTAAGGTCAAATCCACCGGACATCAGATAAACTGATTCCACCTCATCAAATTTATAGATTCTTTCTGCAATCTTATCAAATCCCTGGCCTCTCTGAGGAGTTACCTTTACTTCAATAAGGGCTGTAACCTTTTCACTCTCTGCATTGTCCCAATTGATCAAAGTTGGGTAACCGCAAATAATAGATGCTTCCTCTAACTCCTTGATGGCAACTGCCACTTCTTCTTCCGTAGCATTAAGCATAGCAGCCAGATCCTTTGGTGTAAGCTTACTATTCTTATCAATGGCCTGCAAAATCTTTTCCTTTAACATTTTTATACCCATGTATATCGCAGGAAAACCTGCAATACTGCCACATACAATCGGATGAGGATAAAACCTCCTGCATTCAACTGTAGATCCTTAAAGTGAAAGAAGCTCATGTGGCATCCTTTCGATTTTATATTTTCTTTCACTCATTCCAGCATATTGCCGCGAAAGCGGCAATAAAAAGCAATTCTTAAAAGACTTCATTATCTGACCATGCATTTGATCTAACTTGTGTTATGTATACATGGTGTTCATATACTTCCGTTATTTCACAGCGTTAACCTGATAAAGTTCATCAGTTTTCGGGGGTTCCAGGAATCTCTCTTCCTCCTGATTGCGTATGGTTCTTGCGTTACCGTCAGTAAATCTTCCGATTACAACTGCCGGAATACCGCTGTCATTTAACTTTTCTGCAAGTTCATTTCCTTTCCCGGTAACCAGTAAAAGAGAGCCTGCCGCATAAAGCTGATAAGGGTTTAGGTCAAAAAACTCACAGATTTCAATGGTTTCCTGTTTAATTGGAATTTTCCTTAAATCTGCTGTGAGACCCAATCCTGTGCGAACTCCGATTTCCCATAAGGCTGCAAAAATACCGCCTCTTGACGGATTATGCATAAGTTTCACTCCCGCTTCCTCTCCTATATCCGCTTCTGCAGCTATGGAAAGTAATGCGGTAAAATCCTCTGCATTCTGTATAAAGTCTCGGTTATATCTGGTTAGAAGCTCCTCGGTATGCTCTTTGGCAAGGATAGCAGTCCCTAGAAGTCCTGCCCATTTTGTCATTACAATCTCATCTCCGGGCAGGACGCCCGCGGATGCGGTAACCCGGCTGCGGCGTATCTTACCCACACCGGTCACTGTTATAACCGGTCTGTTGACATAAGAAGTTATCTCTGTATGACCACCTATAATCTCAAGGTTATATGCCCTGGCTGTATTTTCCGCTTCCTTCATAATATTCTGAAGCTGGGATTCCTGTGAATCCTCCGGCAGCAGTATGGTAAGCATAACACCGATAATATCGCCGCCGGCTGCCCTGATATCTGCAACAGCACTATGTATAGCAGCAGAGGGAAGCAGGTCTTTTGAAACCGTTATGGGATTGGAGGTCAGAAGCATTCCTTCATCTTCTCCAATACCCACAGCTGTGCAATCCACACCAACTCCAGGCCTCTGAAGTACTTCATCCCTTCTCTGCTTTATCTGTCTTAGGACGGAACGCTTTAAAATCGGTTCCGATACTTTCCCCATCTGCATGGTAACTCCCATCTGTGCCCAAGGCACATTTATATATTAGGATATATATTTCATAAAATAGCAGATAGTTTGAAATTAAAAAAGCATTTCAAACTTCTTATCTAAGCAGTACCACAAGCAGGCTTGTGATATGCCCTTGTATAGTTTGAAATAAAAAAACATTTCAAACTTCTTATTTAAGCAGTACCACAAGCAGGCTTGTGATATGCCCTTGTATAGTTTGAAATAAAAAAACATTTCAAACTTCTTATTTAAGCAGTACCACAAGCAGGCTTGTGATATTGCCTTTCTTCGTGTGTTAGATTGTGAAAAGGGGTTGTTGCATAACGAAAACTGTTATGCAGCAACCCACACAGACCATGCTTTTAGCCTGCATCTGCTTCTTAAATATCATCATCCTGGGGTTCAACAACACCCTGGCTGCCATCATCGCCACTTTCTGTTTCACCGGTACCGTTTGTCTGTCCTTTATTGCCATTAGGCTTCCCTTTGTTACCCTCTGTCTGTCCCTTGTTTCCGTTTGTACCAGAGGCAGGTACATCAGTTGCACCTTCTGATGAAGTATCGGTTCCATCGTCTGGTTCTTCCGCATTCTCTTCCGGCTCAGGTTTCTTCGTTCCAATTGTTACATATCTGGGCGAAGGGTTATATACGCTCTTATTAATTTTTGTACGGCTTACTTCAACACCGTTTTCATATACAACTTTATAGAGCTCTGCAGAGTAACCTGTATGAGCCGACTGTGTTGTATATTCATAACCCTCCAGCTGATTCGGATCTTTGGTTACTACATCAGCACCGGGTGCTTTTTCATTTAAAACAACTGTTTCAAATTTAATCTTTCTTCCCTCAGTATCTCTGGTTTCATTTCCCCAGATATTAAAGGTTATGGTTCTTCCCTGGGTAGAAGCTTCAATTACAATTGGTGTATCAGTGTCATTCTTGAATTTTAAATCTTTCCAGGTTCCTGCAATCGCAGCATCTCTTGAGAGAGATACATAACTAATGGTCATGGAATGGGGGAATCTCTCCACCACTTCCAGCTCCGAATAAAGTACTGCATTGTATAGAGTAGTAGTTACCTGGCAGGCACCACCACCGATGGAATCAATTACTTTACCATTTGCATAAGCACCGGCTTCATAATATCCGTTCGCCTTTGTAAAGGGCGTTAGCTTCTCGTAAGCAGAGAAAACATCCCCGGGATACAATACTGTATTATTAATAAGTCTTGCACCATTTGCAAGGTTAGCTGCACGGTCATTAGAAGATGATGTATAGGTAGTGGAATAAGAACCAAGAATGGTGTTGCATTTTTCTACCATTTCCCTGGTATACTTTGGCTCATCCTTTTTTATTTCAGCTGATACGTTGACATCCTCGCCTGTCCAGTCCTTTAATACAGCTTCTTTAATGGAATCGGCTGTTGCGGTGGTATTTACCTTCATACCCACCACTTCATCGGTATAGACAAATTTTCCATTCTTTCTGGCTACTGTAGCGTTTTTCGCTTTAATATTATGACTAGACAGCTGTTTCTTGGCAAAAGTCTTCAACTCATCATCTGACATGCTGAATTCCAGCTTATAGGTAAGATTATTTTCCTGGGTATCCTTTAATTCTTTATACTGCCTGATCAGGTTACCGTTTTTTCCAATCTCCAGGGCTTCTTTAATATATTGGTTGTCTTTACTGGTGAACCCTAAATCTCCAAGGGATATTGTCTCTTTCTCACCATCTATATCAACGGTTACCGTCTTTTCCTTCAATGAATCTACGTAATCTTTCACTGCCTGTTCGGCTTGTTCCTTGGTCATTCCACCAATATCCACCGAATCAATATATACCCCTTTGGTTATTACTTCCTCTTCGGCTGCGGCAAAAGCCTTGGTCCAGTTACAGGTAGATAATAGAAATAATGCAAAAACAAACACTACCCGTATTACACTTTTACTGTTCTTCATTGCTTTCCCTCCTCTGCTGACTGATTTTTAGTGGCAGCATAAAGCGCTGCCTTTTATCAGAAATCAAAAAACGATTTCTGATAAGTATATAATAGGAATTTAAATACATTCCTATTATCGATTTACGGCAGCATAAAGCGCTGCCTTTTATCAGAAATCAAAAAGCGATTTCTGATAAGTATATAATAGGAATTTAAATATATTCCTATTATCGATTTACGGCAGCATAAAGCGCTGCCTTTTATCAGAAATCAAAAAACGATTTCTGATAAGTATATTATAAACAATAATTCATATGTATATCAATATTTTATTAAAATATAATATTGATAAGCATAGGTGCTACCATGGCCAGCACCAGGACTACTACTATCACTAAAGATATAGCTCTTTTTACTTTATGATTATTAAAATTCAATTGAGACACCTCTTTCTTATTTCCTTAACAGCAAATATATTCTGTCTTATATTTAAATTTATTAATACCATTTCAAAAAACTGCAAATCATATAAATTCATTCGGACACTCACCAGCTCTGGCAACACCTATCACAAGCAAATAATCCTTAATCATATCTTTTCTTATACCCATATAGGATAAATATTTCTTCACAAGTGTTCTTTTTATATTTAATAAACCTTCTTTGTCAGTAACACTTTCAGAAACAGGTGTATATTCTAATAAATATACTGTACGGGCTATATCATATAAATAACTCCCCCTGCACAGATTCATAAAATCTATTACATAGGTCTCTGTCCCGGATACAAGTATGTTTCCTGGATGATAATCACCATGACACAAGGTATTACCCTCAGGTAATCTTTGAAGTATTTGAAGGGCTTCTTCTTTTTCTGTTATCTTACAGCTCTTAGCATTTTGAATATGGTAGGCTAGAAACTCTTTATAATCAGGTAAATCCTTCAATTCAAACTTTAGCATTCTTTTATGGAGTGAGGACATATAAAAAGCACATTTGTCCAAATCGCCGGTCTTAAAAAACCAATCCTCCAGTGACTCTCCCAGCACTTTTTCATATACTATACCGGAGCGGCCTTTATATTTAAGCCTGTCATATGGAATGGGCTTAGGAAAATCGAAATCCTTTACCGCCAATGCATTTGAGTATTCATTTTCTACTGCATGTTCAGGGTAGCCTTCGTAAAAAAGCTTTAGGACTTTATTACCTCCCCATTCAAAGACCTCTGCCGTATTGCCGGAACCGATTAATTGTTTCTCCATTCTTTGCTCCATGGATTGCTATTCCTTACTTTATAAAATCCAAATTACCACTTACTATCTCCTAAGTACTTAATACACTATATTATTGTATAAACTACTCTAATTATTCTTAGATTTATAGTTATGTCGCAGGTTTATAATTTAACCTTCCCTTGTTAAGAATAATACTGTCAATCAGTTTGGAAGCCTCGCTTCTTGTCAGATTGTCTATGGAATTCATATACTCTATCTTATGATATTTTAATAAATCATTCAAGTAATTTTTTTGACTTGCAGTGATGGGCTGGGTCTTTTTTACCTTATAGGATAAGACCTGCTGCTTAAAAACATCCCTGTGGCTGTCAAAAAACTCATTGCACATATATGCATAAACCATAGCCGTTGCTTTCGCATCGTGGAATGCCCGGTGGGCACTTGGATTCACCACATTATAGCGATTACATAAGCTTCCAAGGCTTTTGCTCTCTTTTTCAGGGATAGTTCCCCTGCTGATCTTAAGTGTATCAATCCCTTCTCTTTCAAAGCTGTGTCCAAGGTGCCCGGCACTGACCTTTATGAAGCTGTAGTCAAACATTATATTATGCCCCATTAAGATATCTTCTCCGGTAAATTTAAGAAAATCCGGCACCACTTCAGCAGCCGTTCTTGCATTGGCAAGCATCTCTTCTGTTATTCCCGTAAGCTTGATGATATTTTCCGGTAAGGGTAAAGGCGGTTTGATCAATTCATTAAAATACTCTGTTATTTTACCCTCTTTTACTCGGACAGCACCTATTTCGATAATATGATCCTCTTCCGGTGAAAGTCCTGTGGTCTCTATATCAAAGCATACAAAGGAGGTTATCATTCCGTTTTTCTTTGTCATTGTAACCTCTTTTCTGGATATCTGGTTAAATTAAATTCGATATCCGCTAATCTTTTGTTTAAGTTGTGTTAAAAATCTCTTCGTTATTTCAGATTATCCCACTTACTTTCCCACTTACACTGCTCAAATAAAAAACATTCATTGCATTTTGGGCTCCTGGCAGTGCAAATGCTTCTGCCATGGGCAATAATCTGAAGGTTATATAGGATCCAATGATCCTTTGGCAGAACCTTCATAAGATCGAATTCAATCTTTACCGGATCTTCCTCTTTGGTAAATCCCAGCTTTCCGGATATACGTTTTACATGGGTATCAACAACAATGCTGGGCTCATGATATATATTTCCTCTGATAACATTGGCAGTCTTTCTTCCCACTCCCGCAAGCTTTGTCAATGCGTCAATGTCATTTGGAACCACGCCGCCGTGATCTCTAATCAGCGCTTTTGTACATTCAATGATATTCTTTGCTTTATTATGATAAAAGCCGGTACTGTGAATATCCCTCTCAAGCTCCCTTAAATCCGCCGCTGCAAAATCTTCAAGTCTCTTATATTTAACAAAAAGGTCCTTTGTAACGATATTAACCCTTTCATCAGTGCATTGGGCACTTAAGATTGTAGCAATCAGCAGCTGCCAGGGAGTATCGTGATTCAGATAACACTTATATTCCCTTGTATAATATTCGTCCAGGAGAGTAAGAATCTGCTCCACTCTCTCCCGTTCTTTTTTTGTAATTCTTTTTACTGCCATAATTTCTCCCATTCCGCCGCTGACTGCAGCTTAAAATCTGATGAAAGAAGATAGAAATGTATTTTGCAGGCAGCTATAAAACCACCACTGCCTGTCCTGCCTGTTTATTAAGCGAATTCCTGTTCTTATAATCATACAGAATAAACTGCTCATCCCCTGTTCTTATGCCATAGTCAGCTGTCTCGTACACATTAAAAGGATAATGCTCTATATGAAGCACACCTTTAACATCCTCCGTTCCGATATCTCTTAACAGACTTGCTGCTATTCTGTCTTTGTCCTGATAAAACAGCTGATATTTCTTCTTATAAGCTTCATAATCCTCTGCAAAGGAGGGTCTGCTCTTAAGCTTCTCCCGGCAAAAGAGGTCATGAACCATAAGGCTCTTTAGTATCTTAACTTCCTCTTTACCCTCCGCTGCAGTTCTTTGTTCAAAGAAGGATAGCAGGGTTTCATATCTTCCCATTCTGGAGGAACTCATAAGGTGAAGCCCTAACTCCTCATAATAATTCCCCAGCTCAAGGAAGAAGTCAAAAGGAGTTTCAAAAAAGTGCATCAGATACTTTAAGGAATACTCAAACTGTCCGCTGTTATAATAAATCTCTGTCATACTTTCTACTTTCTTAAGTAACAGGATTTCATCGTAACTGATCCACTTGGTATAAAGGACTTCATAGGGCGGTTCCTCCTGGTACACAATATCCCATTGGTTGCCGGATAGCTCCTGATTCAGGGTAGAACCCTTTAATACCTTTAAGAAACCCAGCTGAAGCTGATCCGGCTTCATGGCATATACTTCGTTAAAAGAAGCCCTAAAGGAAGGAAAATCCTCCAGCGGAAGACCGGCAATCAAATCCAGATGAATATGAATATTCTCACCCTTATGAATCTGATGAACCACCTCTTTGATTCTCTCAAGGCTCATCTTCCTGTGTATGGCATCCAGTGTATTCTCATTTGCAGACTGTACACCGATTTCCAGCTGAACCAGCCCTTCACGCATGGAATTAAGAAGTTCTATTTCATCAGCTTTCAGAATTTCTCCTGCAATCTCAAAATGAAAATTCGTAATTCCATTATCATGCTCCTTAATAAACTGCCATACCGCCATAGCATGGCTGTGATTACAGTTAAAGGTCCTGTCTACAAATTTAACCTGAGGCACCTTATTCTCAAGGAAAAAGAGCAGTTCCTCCTCCACCTTCTTCACATTGCGAAAACGAACCCTTTTATTTTCCGAAGAAAGGCAATAGCTGCAGGAATAAGGGCAACCCCTGCTGGACTCATAATAAATAATCCTGTTCTCAAGCTCAGATAAATCTTCATAAGGAAACGGAAGCTTATCCATATCCATTTCCCCTCTAATAGGAGTCTGAACTACTAAATTCTCTTTACTGCCGTCCCGAAAGTAAATACCCTTAATCATTAAGAGCTCTCCCTGACCATCCACATAAAACTTCATAAGTTCCAGAAAAGCCTCTTCCCCTTCACCGGCCATAATACCGTCAATAAAGGGAAGCTCCTTCATAAGAGCCTCCGGATTATATGAAACCTCCGGGCCACCCAGCCACAACCTGACCTCTGGCAATACTTTTCTTAATTCCCTGCACACCTTCTTAACCATACCAAAATTCCATATATAGCAGGATACTCCTATAAAATCCGGTTTCTGTTTATAGATATCCATAAGAATATCATCTTTATATTGATTAATGGTATATTCAGAAATCGTAATACAATCCTTATAAGGCAATGCATAATTTCTAAGGCTTCTTATTGCCGGATTGGAGTGAATATATTTTGCGTTAATGCCTACCAATAAAACTTTCAATCTAACCACCATTGTGCTTTGGCGCGCTCTTATCAGCAAACAGCGTCTTTCAGAGCTTAACCGCTGCACCTCTGCTTATCTAGTAATTTTCGGTATAGTGTCTGCAACTGTCTATACCGTATAAAACCGCTTATTCATGCCATACATATCCTTATGATAAATAATAAATAATTTATAAGGTGAAAACAAAATAAGCATAAACCTTGAAAATCATAGGCTTATGCTTATTTTAACACAACATACAAGAAAAGGAAACCTGTCTTTACTGGTAAAGGACGGTAAAGGCGAAAGGAGGGGTTTTGGGAAACGGACGATGAGTTTGGCTTATATTCCTCCATCTCCTGTTCAGAGTTCCAAATTCCACTAAAATGACAGCAGTTGTTCCTGGCAGGTGAAAGGATACCAAACTCGCTGAAAGGCGCTCAGACAGTGGTATCCTTTCACCTAGTCACAACTGCTGTCATTTAAGTGTCCTTAGGAACCCTTCAATGGAGATGAAGGAATATAAGCCAAACTCATCTGGTTGTTTTCAAGGATATGCTTTTGATGCCTGAGTCTACGTAGTAAAAGTCAATTAGAAAATCTTATGTAAAGATATAACGCGATAAGATTCGTACTTATGGAAAATTTAGGTGTCAAAAACTTTAGCAGTTTAAGCTGAGTACAGTTCAGTATTATCAGCACCGTAAGAAATAACAGGATAGAGATTTTGTACTTATGGAAAAGGTGTCAAAACTTTTACAAACGTTTATGTTGAATGCAGTTCAATATTATCAGAATCGTAAGAAATAACAGGATAGAGATTTTATACTCATGGAAAATAATCAGGTGTCAAAACTTTTATAAACGTTTATTTTGAATGCAGTTCAGTATTATCAGTATCATAAGAAACAAGTTTTATCGACTGAAATAAGGCTGAACATCACTCAACAGATATTTCAGGTGTAAAATTATAATAATAATGATAAATAAGTGAAATCGAAAGTGCGGCTTTGGTAATTACCCAACTGATGAAGTAAAATTATTAATCGCTCATTTGAATCATGAACTGCATTATATTAAGGATACATTTAATATAACAAAAATCCATCAGCTTCTCATAAAGTAGATTGATTCATCCCCATAAAGTCTTTGATACAGATACTTCAAGAAATTTTATCATCAGGCTACTATTACCATAATACTTAAAATCCTTGGCGTTTCACAATCTGGATGTCATTCTCTCAAAACCCTACCTCTTCTCATATACCTCAGATTGTAAAGACCGCAATATCCAAAATCATAATTCCATACATCAATACCAGCAAACTGAAAGGTTATGATCAAAAACAGATAATTTGAGGTTCTGTTTAGTAGTTTTGTATTGAGAGAATCCTTATTCCACTTAAGCGGCAGAAACTGTGACTAGGTTAAATTAAACCACTGTTTGAGCACAACAGCTTACACTGAGACACATTACCAGCGAGTTTGGTTTAATTTAACCTGCCAGGAACAGTTCCTGCCGCTTTAGTGGAATAGGGATTCTCGAACAACAAAACGTATAAACAGAACCTCGAATTATCGTCCGCCCCCAAAACCTCCCGTACTGCAAAGTCTTTACACCCTCACATTATTTCCTGCCAGAAATCCTCTAAGCTGATTGTCCAGCCAGATAGCCGGCGCCGCCAGCACAAACCACACCAGGCTGAACAAAGGACATATCTGCCCCCAGGCATTTAAGGGAAGCTCTGAATAATCCCAGACATTGAGATTCATCCACAGATTAACGATAATTCCCGCAACCAGTTCCACTGCTGTTATTGCCAGAGAAGCAAGAAACATTTTCCCGGGAAGAGGAATTTCATGGCCGTATTTCTGGTTAATAAAATCGATTATAAGAAAACAGATGCCGCCTGCAATCAGCATGGAAATGTGGGAATAGCCTCTGAACAAAGTCTCAATGCCACAATAGATGAAACCTCCCACAAAGAAAAATAGAATGTATTTTAACGTGTTATTTATTTTAAGCATACCTTTCTCATCCTTTCTGATTAATAGCGCATCAGCCGTTTAGCTGTCAGCGCATTTCATTCGGTTGAAAATTAGTATGCTCGGATTTTTTACTTAAACTTATAGATTTGCTACATTCCATCACTTCCCTTAGCAAAGACTGCCAGGGTGTCATTTGGAAAAATGGACATGAAAAAAGCGGGTGATGGGAATCGAACCCACGTATCTAGCTTGGAAGGCTAGTGTTCTACCATTGAACTACACCCGCAAATCTATTATGAGATTTTAAAAGTCATGCCGGCGACCGGAATCGAACCGGTACGGGCGATTAGGCCCGCAGGATTTTAAGTCCTGTGCGTCTGCCAGTTCCGCCACGCCGGCATCTAAAATCTTTCTGACAAGGTTAGATTATAACACAGTCACATATAGATTTCAAGTGCTTTTGTACAAATTTTTTATGAAATTCGAAAAATAATAAAAATACACTTATGCCTGGAAGAAATTCTTTATTATAACCGAGGATACCGGAGGAAGGGTTAATTTTAATACTCCTCCATTGGTATAATACATTTCTGAATCCAGACAATAGCCATCTCTGTTCGTTAATAGCAGTCTTGATAGTGTTTCCTTATCCCCGATTCCTATACGCCAGGCTTCAATCTCCACATCCATTGGTGCTTCTGTATTATTTAAGGCAATAATAAATTTATCCTTTTTGTCAAATCTTCCATAGCACAGATATCCATAATCAGCATGCAGCATCAGATGGGAACCGGTTTTTAAAGTATCATAGGTTTTATGAATATTTATAATATCCTTATGGAATTGAATCAGCTCCTGATCTTCTCTGCCCCAGGGAAAACTTCTCCGGTTATCCGGATCCGTCCAGCCGCATAAGCCGGCTTCATCACCGTAGTAAATTGTAGGTGCGCCGGGCCAGGTCATCTGTACTGTAACTGCTTCCCGGAACACTCCCTGGTCTATACCTGTATCCGCAGCCTGGGGTCCTGCAGTTGCCGTTCTTCCCACTCTTTTGTTAGTTCTGGTTAAGAATCTGGAATGGTCATGGTTGGAGAGTTCATTCATTGCGGTTAACAAAGAGGTGGTCTGCATTCCAACCATAGCGTTTTTCATCAGACCTTCGAAAGCTGCTCCGGAATTATACAGCGATTCCTCGTAGGAATCACTATGCTTTTCCATACCTGTCAGGAACCAGGTAAGCGGCTCCATAAAAGCATCGTAGTTCATTACGGTATCCCATTCTTCTCCTAAAAGCCATTCCTTCGAATCACCGTAATGCTCTGCCAGAATAACTGCCTCCGGATTAGCTGTCTTTACTGCCTTTCTAAAGTCCTTCCAGAATTGATGGTTAAACTCTCTGGTCAGGCCTAAATCTGCAGCTACATCAAGCCTCCAGCCGTCGCAGTTAAAAGGCGGTGCTACCCACTTAGCTCCTATTTTAAGAATTTCTTCATAGAGTTTATCGGAACCCTCATAATTTAACTTTGGCAGGGTCTCATACCCCCACCAGCCGTCATAGCTGCCGTTACCGGGCCATTTATCCTCTTTGAAATTAAAATAATCCCTGTAAGGGCTGGTTTTTTCCCAATAAGCACCGGGCTTAAAGCCCTCTTTCCCTTCATAAATACCTTCCCTGTCAAGCCATTTATGAAATGAACCGCAGTGATTGAAGACTCCGTCTAAGATTACTTTCATACCTTTTTCATGTGCAGTCTCCACCAGTTTTATAAGCAGCTCGTTGCTTTTCTCAAGATTAATCCTGCTTGTAACCCTCTTTTTGTAACGGCCTGCCAAACGGTTGTCGTTTACGCCTTCTGGCAGAGTTTCTTCACTATCTTCTACAATGACTCCCAGATGCGGATCTACATAGTCATAATCCTGGGTATCATATTTGTGATTGGAGGGAGAAACAAACACCGGATTCAGATAGATTACTTCCACACCAAGGTCTTTCAGATAATCCATTTTCTTAATAACGCCTAACAGGTCTCCTCCATAGAATTCCCTGATGCCTACAGATGCCGGATATTGATACCAGTCCTCTGTCTTTGTCACACACTCCCCTACATAATAATACTCCCGGTCGGTAACATCATTGCTTACATCTCCGTTATAAAAGCGGTCCACATAGATCTGATACATAACCGCACCTTTCGCCCAATCAGGAGTATGAAAGCCAGGAGTTAAGGTAAAATGAAACTTCTCCTGCAGCTTATCGGTTCCTCCTGCCCGGTTGTAATAACAGGCCTGCTCACCGTCTGTTATTTCGAAGTAATAATTAACCGCATAGTTCTCTAATGCAATAACGCTTTCATAATAGTCGAAATATATATCACTGTGGGTTTTCTCCATCTTAGCAGATGAAAATTCCTGCTTATTTCCGGAGAAATGCAAGAAGACGCTTAATTCACCCTTTTGAGTTCGTAACCGTATTATTACCTCTTCGAATTCCTTCGGTTCCATGGGGTTTCTGTAATCAATCGTTCCGTCACTGTACAGCGCATTTTTATTTATCATATATATCAAACAAACCTTTCCTTTTGTCAGGGTATTTTGCCAGCACCCTGAATCCTGCTTTTTATTTTACGAAACTTTCCGAAATATTTGTCTCTGATAATGTATATTAAAGCATACACTCAAAAATAGCAACCAGAAATTTCAACTATTTTTGGACAAAGAAAAGGACAGCCATCGATGCTGTCCTTTTCTTGGAGAAGGTATTTTGTTACTTATGGGGTGTAGCAAAAACTATATAATGTATTGGGGTTTACGAGTATTAGTATATCACCATATATTCAAAAAGTGTGCACAAACATAAAATGTTTTAAAAAATTTTTTTGTCTGTTTTTTTCACTTACCTCATTTTAGCTTTTACAGCCCCGAAAATATTATATAAAAACCTTATATTTTACAGCCTTTTTTTGTAACCCGTCCTTAAACCTCTAAAATTGGTGTATTACCGCCATCATTTTGGGTAAGATTGGAATTATCTCCTCTGTGCAGGAACAGGGCTTCAAATTCTTCACGGTTAATTCGCTCTTTCTCAATTAAGAGTTTCGCACAGCTGTGAAGTACATCCATATATTCTGTAAGGAATCTCTTGGCTTCACTGTAGCAGTTATCAATAATCCCTTTCACTTCATCATCAATGATTCTGGCAACATTTTCACTGTAGCTTCTGGTATGGGCCAGATCTCTTCCGATAAACACTTCGTCATCATCACTGTCATAATTAACCATACCTACGGTGGAGGAGAAACCGTATTTTGTTATCATGGCTCTGGCAGTCTTAGTTGCCATTTTAATATCCGAAGAAGCCCCGGTGGTAATATCATCAAATATCAGCTCTTCTGCCGCACGGCCTCCCAGGCCTACAATAATATCCTGCTTCATACCACCCTTTGTATGGAACATCTCATCCTTTTCCGGTAAAGGCATGGTATATCCTGCCGCACCGTTTCCGGTTGGAATAATAGACACTGTATATACAGGTCCTACATCAGGGAGAAGATGGAAGAGAATGGCATGCCCTGCTTCGTGATAAGCTGTAATCCTCTTTTCTTTATCAGAAATAACCTTACTCTTTTTCTCCGTACCGATACCTACTTTGATAAAGGATTTATTAATATCCTCATGAACAATGTAAGAGCGGTTTTCTTTGGCTGCACTGATTGCAGCTTCGTTTAAGAGATTTTCAAGATCAGCACCGGTAAAGCCGGCAGTGGTCTGGGCAATCCTCTTTAAGTCTACATCCTCACCTAAGGGCTTACCTTTGGCGTGAACCTGAAGAATTTCTTCTCTGCCTTTTACATCCGGTCTTCCCACTAATACCTTACGGTCAAAACGTCCCGGCCTTAATATGGCAGGATCCAGAATATCCACACGGTTGGTGGCTGCCATGACAATAATACCTTCGTTGACACCAAAGCCATCCATCTCTACTAACAGCTGATTTAATGTCTGTTCTCTTTCATCATGTCCGCCGCCCATTCCGGTTCCTCTTCTTCTGGCAACGGCATCAATTTCATCAATAAAGATAATACAAGGGGAATGTTTCTTGGCATCCTCAAACAAATCTCTAACTCTGGAGGCACCTACACCTACAAACATCTCAACAAAATCAGAACCTGAAATACTAAAGAAAGGTACCCCTGCTTCTCCTGCTACCGCTTTTGCAAGAAGAGTCTTACCGGTTCCGGGAGGTCCTTCTAAAAGTACACCTTTTGGTATTCTTGCTCCCACCTGGGTATATTTCTTGGGCGTTTTTAAGAAATCCACGATTTCCTGAAGCTCTTCTTTCTCTTCCTCAAGACCTGCTACATTCTTAAACGTAGTCTTCTTATTCTCGTCAGTGGTCATTTTCGCCCGGCTCTTGCCAAAGTTCATAACCTTACTGCCGCCTCCGCCGCCTCCGGCAGCTTGATTGGACATATAGGAAAACAATAATATAATAACTACAAACCCTAACAGATAGGGCAGCAGTGTCAGAAACCAGTTAGGTTTTGCCACATCATAAAATTGATGTGTAAATTTATCGGAATTTGCAACCGCAAGATCCCTTACCTCTTTGACATCCGGTACATAGAATTTCTTTACGTTCTTATCCTTTAACGTAACGATAACCCTTCCCGTCGGTGGTTCCTGATTCTGATAGATCTTAACATCGGTTATATTACCTTTTGACACATCCTCCAAAAAGTTGTTGTACTCGTACTGATCACTTTGATTGTTCCTTATATTCTGGTGGACAAGGGATAAGACCAAAATAATTCCCAGGATAATGAGATAAGCTCCATATCCTTTCAGTTGTCTCTTCACAGACAGACCTCCTTTCTATTGCTCAATAACTCCGATATAGGGCAGGTTTCTGTATTTTTGGGTATAATCCAGCCCATAGCCTACCACAAATTCATCGGGTATCTGAAATCCTACGTAATCTACTTTCACTTCTGCAGTTCTTCTGTCCGGTTTATCCAGTAAGGTACAAATTTTTATACTCTTAGGTTTTCTGCTGTATAAAAGATCTACCAGATATTTTAAAGTATTACCGGAATCAATGATATCCTCTACAATAAGCACTTCCTTATCTTCAATGGAATCGTCCAGATCTTTTATGATCTTAACTCTTCCGGAGCTTACAAAGCCATCTCCGTAACTGGATACGGACATAAAATCCAGAGAGAGGGGAACATCTATATTCTTAGCCAATTCACAGGTAATAAATACTCCTCCCTTTAAAACACAAATAAGATGCAGTTCTTTTCCCGCATAGTCCTTGCTGATCTGCTCTCCCAGACTGCGAATCTTCTTATCTACCTCTTCCTGTGATATTAATACTTTGATATTTTCATTCATTTTCTTTTTCCTCCGTTAATTTTATCTGAAGTATCCGCTTTGTATTCTCATCCACCTTATAGGCTTCGCTGATTCTGCCGCCGATTACCCATATGATATGGGAGCCGTCTGCTAACAAAGGCTGGACATCTCTTATCTGCCTTGGTACTTTTTCATCAATAAAATAGGCTTTTAATTTTTTTGTGCTTCCTTTCGCATCAATGCAAAGGTAATCCCCCTGTTTTCTTTTACGGATTAACACAGTATCCTTAATTTTATCATAGTCAAACCATTTCGTATAGAGATTTTGTGGAATTATCATATTTTTTTTATAATTTAATACTTCTGTTATAAGACTAATTTCCCTGTCCGGCAAAGGAGTTCTGCCCGGTATGTTTAGCTCCTGTTTAAGCTCATTTTCAGGCGGAGATGTATCAACACAGCTGCTGTTCTTCTTATCTCTTACAAAGGATATATGATTATACTCCTTTACTGCCGTTATTCCATAGGGTAGATTCACCCGTTTTCCTGTCTGCTTGCTGACAAGGTCTAACACTGCCGTAACATGAACAGCTTCCAGATCCTTTAAGCTGCCACTAAGAAAAGAAAGGGCTTTTCGCACCAGCTCTTTCTGTATAACAATGTCTTCCTTCAGAAGCTCCTCCGTTAAAAGCTGTACCTTTCCTTGAGGTGACGCTTCTTTTATCTCAGTATTATTATCGGAAGAGTTCATGTTTTCTTCTGGAAAAAGATTCCTTTTCACATTATTCCCTCTGACCAGTACTCTATCCATGGCCTTAAGGGTCATTTTCTCAACAAAGGCTTCGATTTCCATCAAACTGTCTCCTGCCCCGCTGATATGGCTTACAGCCTGCTTATTGACCTCCGCGGCATTTTTAAGAATACCATGACGTATTTTATTTCTGGTATAGTCCAGGGTAAAGTTCGTGGAATCATCCAGATAACCAGCACTGCGATTGCTTAGATAAGCCTCAATTTCCTGTCTTTCAAGGCATAAGAGGGGTCTTATGATATTGCCCCTTACCGGATTGATTCCTGTGAGCCCGGTTAAGGCGCTGCCCCTGAACAGATTGAAGAGTATTGTTTCTGCATTATCATTTTTATTATGTGCAATTGCAATTTTATTACACTTATATGCATTAAGATACTGATTAAAAACCTCATATCGGGTTATTCTGCCTGCCTCTTCAAGAGATAAGCCCTGAGTTTTCGCCATTAGAGGGATGTCTTTACAGACCGCTGTAAAGGACACTCCCCTCTCTTTACACAGGCTTCTGACAAATTCTTCGTCCCTGTCAGCTTCTTCCCCTCTTATCCCGTGATTCACATGAATCACAAAAAGGGTCAGTCCGTAGCTTTCAGACAACTCCATAAGCACATGAAAAAGGCAGACCGAATCCGCTCCGCCGGAAACTCCGACAATAATCTGGTCTCCCTTTTCAAGCATGTTATATTTACTGATATACTGTTTTATCTTATTAATCATGAATAACTCCAACTCAGGTTTTTCTTTTATGACTGATTATTCATTTGTTAAGGTGTGTCTGAATACTTACTGCACCCTAAAATATACTAATTTTTTTTATTGTAACTTAAACAATAAGAAATATCAAGTCTTGCTCCAAAAGCCCGCAACCAGCACTGTCATATCATCTGCTGGCACCCAGCCGTTATGTTCAAGTGCCATGTTAAGTATTGCATTAGCCATTTCCTTGGGATTGTTCGTCTTTAGCTCCTGAATAAATTGGATAATCGTCTCCTCCTTCTCTTCTCCGGTAATGCAGTCCACTACGCCATCCGTAGCCATGATAACAAACTCCCCGTCATAAAGCTTCCTGGTGACGATTTCATAATCTGCTCTATGCACCACTCCTGCCGGCAGCGCATTGGAATGTATAACCTCAACTTCCCCAGACTTCTTAAGGAACGTTGAAGCAGCTCCCATTTTGATAAAATCACAAAAACCGGTATAGAGATTAATAATGGACAGATCAATGGTGGAAAAGCTCTCCGCCTTATCCCTGAGCACCAAAATGGAATTAATCAGCTTAATAGCGGATTCCTTACGAAACCCAGCCTCCATAAATTGCTCCAGGAGTTCAATTACCGATTCGCTTTCTTCACAGGCATCCGGTCCGGAACCCATTCCATCGGCCAGACTCATCATAAAGGTACCGGTGTCAGGATTCAGGAAAGAGAAATTATCTCCTGATACCGGACTTCCATCTTTATTCATCCTGGCAAAACCCGTATAGACAGTATAGTCCGTATCTTCCACAAAGGTGAAGGTCTCCATCTCCCTGGAAATTACTTTTTTGCAGCCATCATAGGGTCTTATGGCCTTGCCGCAGGCTCTCCCTATAATCCCTGCTGCCTCTTTCGCTGTTATACACCGGCCTTTTTCCGTCTTGGCCGTCAGGTAAATCTCCTGTTTGCCGTCTCTTTTTTCAAAGATAGCAACCTTTTTCACCTGGATATGACTGTGCCGCAAAGCCTGGGCGATTCTTTCCTTACTGTCCGCACCCTCATAAGGCTTATATAAGTCCAGGGAAAAGTCATCAATAATATTCGCCACTTCTCCCAGCTGTTCTGCTATGGCAGCTCTGCTTTGTGCAAGCTTATTGCTCCAGACCATATTTATTCTTGCAATTTCAATACTCTTTTTCGCTTCTTCCAGAAAGTTTTCGAGGCAAATACATCTGGAGGCGAATTCTACGGGTATTTCGTTTAAGGATACGGTTCCGTTTTCATTTACCTGCTCCATAATACGAAAAGCCCCTTCATAGGTTTCATAAAAATGTCCTTCCCAGCACAGGCTGCAATTTTCACAATCCTTGCAGAGTTTTTCAGATAGCCTGTCAAAGAGCTCTCTTTTGTCTACTTTATTAAGCTCCTCCTTCTGTTCTGAGATGGAATGAAAGGTTGCGGAAAGGTTATGAAAGGATTCCGAGAAATCTCTCAGCTTTCCTCTGGCAACACTCTGCAGGTTCTGATGAACAAAAACCTCCTCTTCTTTTCCTCTATCTTCTTTATTTTTTCCATATATCAGACTTTTAGGCAATAAAAAAAATAATACTGCACAGGAAATCAATACCCCAAACCCTTCCAGGTTAAATTTACTATCTTTATACAATTCTCCCAGTACCAGAAACCCGCCGGTAAAGGCCAGAAAATCCGGTATCCTTCCCATTTCACGAAAACTTCCGCTGATGATGCCAAGCATACACATAACTCCCAGCTGATTTAGCTCTCCGGTTCTCAGTGCCATTATAATACCGCAGGCTGCACCTATTACCGCGCCAAACCCGGCTCCATACCGAAAACCAGTCAGAAGGATACAAAACAAAGCACAGGTTAAGGGTAACGAAAACCCCAGAGAATTCATATCCGGTATCCCATATATAATTACACCGCCCATAACAGCCAAGCCAACAATTTCTTCATTGGATAAGGTCTCACCTTTTAAGGGAGGATTCAGTACCGGTCCAAGGCCCTTACGAAAGATCAGACTGGAAACAAAAACAATGATACCTTCTGCCAGTCCCAGTACAGCATAATGCAGGAAGTCATTGCTTAAGGTGCTATAAAAACAGGTCAGCAAAGTAATAGCTCCCCCTGCGACTCCACCCATTGCCCAGACGGAAAGTTTTTTATTCCGATACTCTGCCATGGAGATCAGGATAGAAAAAACCAAAATGGCTATAAGGTATTTAATCATCTCCGTCCTGTCCATTGCCGTTATTATACCCAAGGCCACCATCACCGCTGTTAATATCCGGCTCTTAGGCTCCAGATACAAAGCTGCCAGATAACCCATGGCAAATGGATTTATTCCCATAAACACGGAACGCGCCATAATAATTCCAAGAGAGCTTACAAGTACTCTCCTAACATTTAATTCTTTCATCTAATTTAAATCCTCCCTCTAATTAAGGACTGTTTGCTGACGGCTTATCTCTTTACCGTATATTAGCTGTACTTGTTCAGCCGTATTTCATTACAACTGTACATATATCGTTTGGCTATACTTATTTCATACAACTGTACTTAGTCCTTCAGCCGTACTAATTTCCGTTCAACCGCACCTACTCTGTACACATCAGTCCGTTTAGTCCTGTATTATAGGGATGTCCAACTAAAATCTTTGTCAAAAATGAGTCTTCCTATACAAAAACTTTTTGACAGGAAATCCGCCAGATGCCTGATAGAATCGAATAGAGAGAGTTCAATAAGTTTAAGACATTCAGATTAAGGTCAGATAAATCAGATTCATAAAAATACCCCCTATACCTCCGAATGTATTTGAACATAACGGCGGCTACAGGGCTAATAGCTGTAATTAATAACAACAATATTACTTTACAATGCAATTATAAGACTGTTTATCAGATAGGGCGTCAGAAGGGCGGTTCTTCTCAAGGGGACGGTAAATTGCACAAAACAGAAAGAACCCATGCTTCGATTTCAAGGTATAAGAAGTCCTAATTCTCTGAAGATTTTGTGCTGGACATCCTGTAAAACAGATAACTCGCTTCGCTCAAACAATCTGTTTTACAGGATAGCACAAAATCTTCAGAGAAAAGGACTTCTAAGACCTTTCCATAGGCGCATTCGTTCTTTCTGTTTTGTACAATTCACCTGAAATCAGACGAAGCAGGCTTTTGACGGGCTAATCAGTTTTTACTTTAAAAAACATATTTTAATAATTATCGCTCAAAAAGTGTTTTAAAGTATTATTAATAATTTGCTTTTCTGCAAATTGCTAATCTAATATATAAAAAAGTCCATTTGAGGGCTAATCATTATATATATTAAAAAACAATGGTAACTCACGATACCTCATTACAAATTTTCATAAGAATATCCTTCTATATAGGTAAAATATTCACTTCTGTCATACTTCTCCAAGCTAAAGCTTTCAGTTTTAATATGATTCTTTAAAATTTCAGCAATCATATCTACTATCTGCTCAGGAGTATGGTTGTCCGAGCGTATACGATATTCATTGGGAAGAGTCCTTCTATTCCTTATCAGGCGGTTAGCATTCACTGACTGTTCCCAATTTCTAAATTCATTTCCATTATCTCTGGTTAAAATACGTTCTTTGATAACAGCATCCTCTTCAGAATATAGTGTAACTATGACATAATCATAATCCTTAAAAACCTCGGGGATATCCAGCATCCTTACATCATCCAGGTCTGTTAATAACACGTTTTCAAATCCATGCTTATAATAATTCTTACAAACCAATATATAATTTTCAAAGGACATCTGCTCCTCTTCTTTTTGCGAAATATTGGTATACGGATTCTTCTTTGTAAACTCCGGAATCCAGCCAAACTCAAACCAGGGAGGACCTTCTAACCGTTTATGTATTTCCTTAGCAACCGTCGTCTTACCATTACCTGGTGAACCATGTATGATAATAAAATCCATTAAACTACCTCCTGGAATAACTCAGGTTTAATCCAGTTTTCCACATTTTTCATAATACCAATTTCCTATTAATCATACAAGTTCAAAAAGCTTTCTTTCCAGAAGTAAACGCATACGAAAATTTAGGCTATAACTTTTGAATATAAAGTATTTACCAAAATAATCTTATGCCTACAACCTGGCCTTTTTCCATTAGATTTCAGGCAAATTGCGCAGAACAGAAAGAACGAATGCGCCTATGGAAAGGCATTAGAATTCCTTTTCTCTGGATATTTTGTGCTATAATATAAAACTGATTGTTTGAGCGCAGCGAGTTATCAGTTTTATATTATGTCAAGCACAAAATATCCAGAGAATTAGGAATTCTTATGCCTTGGAATCGAAGCATGAGTTTTTTCTGTTCTGCGCAATTTGCCGTCCCCTTGTGAAAACCCCCATCTTTGACGCAAAAAAAGGATATATCGTATACGATATATCCTTTAAAAAACAATAGCGAAGGACGGATTTGAACCGCCGACACTGCGGGTATGAACCGCATGCTCTAGCCAACTGAGCTACTTCGCCAAAAGCAACGAAGACAATTATAACCGCTGCCCGGTACTTTGTCAAGACTTACTCTTCGGATTTGAATATAATCTCATCCTTGTAAACCAGTCCGAACTTTTCCCTTGCCATTTCTTCAATGAACTTCTTGGTCTGAACATACGCTTTCTTTTCTTCTATGTCCTCTGCCCTTTGTTTCTCATCCTCGATCTGTTTGTTCAACTGTTCGATTTTCTCATCTGCTTTCGCTTCAGCCAGGTCTAAGGACTGCTGCTTATAAGTTACGATAGCACAAATAGACAATACCATAACTGCTGTCAGAAACAGGCCTGTCCGCCTTTTCTTTCTTCTATGATTCCGCCCCTTCAAATTTAACCACCTTTTTCCTTATCAGATAGGCTTATTTTACTCGATTCTTTATTCTTTTTCAAGAATTTTTGTAAATTAGCAAAAATAAATTTAAATAGTTTGAATACTTTACGGAATCCTTTGGCAATCAGGTGTCCCAACAGGACAAAAGGTTTCAAGAGCAGACCAATAACCTTAAAGATCGTATCCTTAATTTTGTTTAAGAAGCCTGCTATCAGATCAACTAAGGGATCACTTAAAAAATTGCGGTACAAAAGCATACCAAGAAAAATACCAAGAATGGCAAATCCCCTGATAATACCGTTATTCTGCTGATACATCATGCGAAATATAAGAATGCTTGAGACTGTCCAATACAGCAAGTCCTCTATCCCAACCAGGATCGCTCCTCTGGGAAATACTCTCCGGATTATGCGGAATACATCATAAAATACTAACAAATAAACTCCCCAGAGCAAACAGGTACCAAAAAACTCAAGCTCAGTCAATATCTCTCTATTCATCTACTTCGCTCCCATACAATTTCTTATGCTAATTTAAGCTTTCTGCTTATTTGAACAGTCTGCTGATCAGGGACTCTCCGGACTTTCCGTATCCACCGGCGTCTGAATAGGTCAGACTGTCTATTTTCCCGTCTACGTCCACCTCACCCTTTTCCAGGGTCAAACGGTTCACATGAAGTTCATTCCCCCTGATCATTAAGATCCCCTGCTCGGTCTCTAAGAGTACTTCCCCGGCATCAAAACTCAATACATCCTTAACCCCTGTTATCATAGCCTGACTTCTGGCATTTAAACTGACCTTATGTAATTTCTGTAACCCCTGCTTCTCTTCCATAAAAAGGCCTCCTAATATACTTTATTTCAGTATATTAGAAGACCTTTCATTTCATTCCTATATCGTAGCTGTTACCACGTACAAGTTCTATTTTTGTTGATTTCGTAAGTTCTATATTTGTTGATTTTGTGCTAGACAATATATTCATACAGGTCTTTGGCATCGTCTTTTCTCACTGTTTCCTGTACATTAAGCACCTTAACCTTAACTGCTTTACCGCCAAATCCTATCTCAATGATGTCTCCCTCTTTCACATTGGCCGATGCTTTGGCAGGTTTTCCGTTTAACATTACACGTCCGGCATCACACGCTTCATTGGCTATGGTTCTTCGCTTAATCAGCCTTGATACCTTCAAAAATTTATCCAGTCTCATAAATACCTCTCTGATTCATAATTTTTTAGTCAAAAAAAGAAGCTGTCCCAAAATCTGTCCCTCCATTTTTAAGCAGCACACTTATCCATACGGTGAACACGATTCCTGATCAGCTTCCTTTGATTAACTCGTCCTATGCGTTAATAACATCCTTTAAAGCTTTTCCTGCTTTGAACTTGGGAGCTTTAGATGCAGCGATTGTTATAGCCTCTTTTGTCTGAGGATTTCTTCCTGTTCTTTCAGGTCTTTCAGATACTTCAAAAGTTCCGAAACCTACTAACTGTACTTTCTCACCTTTTGTAAGCTCTTCTGTAACAACATCAATAAAAGCCTTTAATGCTTTCTCTGAATCCTTCTTGGATAATTCGGTTTTCTCTGCAATTGCTGCAACTAATTCGGCTTTGTTCATGGATTTAACTCCTCCTCTAAAGTAATTAATATTTGTTAAAATAACCGTTAGGATTATTTTCATTTCTTCAATGCCTCTGGCATTGGTTATATCGTTTAAACTTGTGGCTTTTTCTGAGTAAGTCCTTCGATATCTACAAATCTATTTATAAACTTATTAGTGGCATTTGTCAAGGAATTTTCTGCATTTAAATGCAAAATCACCGACAAATTTACTATATGAAACAGTAAATTTTCAAAATTATCTTCCAAATGTTCCCTCTCGCCATTTTCAACCTCTTTTTTCAACTGAATTAGGCTCTCTGTAAGGTTTTTTAAGACTTCGGAAGGTGAATTCTCCTCTTCCGTTTTTCCGGCCTTCTTTATGGCCTTTTCCGCCCTTACAAGAGCAGGTAAAGCCTTGGGAATATTTAGTAAAATATCTGAGGTGTTTTTTTGATTTTTCTCCTCTTTTTTAATCTCATCCCAGTTCTTAACCACCTGTCCCGCATCTATATCCTCCTGATTGGCAAATACATGGGGATGGCGTCTTATCATCTTTTCACTTTCTGCGGTGATAATATCCTCAATGCCAAATTCCCCTTTTTCTTCTGCTATAGAGGCATGAAGAGCTATCTGGAGAAGTACATCTCCCAGCTCTTCGCAAAGATTGTCAAGGTCGCCGTTTCTAATCGCTTCAACACTTTCATAAGCTTCCTCCAACATATATCGCTCCAGACTTTCATGGGTCTGTTTTCTGTCCCAGGGACAGCCTTTATCGCTTCTTAGGTATCTGATGATATCCATAAATTCTTCAAAGGTGTACTTTTTATCCATGGTTCACTCCTTTTCTCATTCTCACTTGTATGATTAAACTATCCTGCAGCTAAATTCCACCCACAGAACCGCCTCATTTCCTGACCTAAATTTACCACATCCGTTTACAGTTTGTCACGAAAATTCTTCACAGACCACCTAACAGAGGAAAAAATACATTCCAGAAAGTAGCTTCAGGTTAATGAGTCTTACCAAAAGTATTAAATCGAAATTTTCGTCCTCCATTTGAGATGAATTCATTGAATAGCTTTTTATATTTTGTTAATTTAATATAATGTTTTGAGTTGACATATTTAGTACATGATGATATATAATCTGTCAAGGGCATTTTTCCCATATTCAAAAGAATTAATTTAAATAGCAAATAAGCAGTAAATCTTTGAAGAGGAGTGAAATTTAATGAAAAATCATATAAAAATTATTATTAGCGGCGGTTTATGTGTTTTAATATTTTTTGCATTTTTTATTTTATACTACCGACAAACAACCCTTAAGGGAGTTAGTACTTCCGAAGTCGATGTAATATATATTTCAAACACAAATGAAGGTTATGCTATTAATAAATCAGAAGACATAAAAGAAATGTTATATGTACTTAAGAATATGAACCTTAGAAAAACAGATAAATTCGATATAAATGAAAGCAATGAACTATACTACAGTATTTATATTAACCTTAAAGATAAAAGCACAATTACAATAGGAATCTTTCCGCAAGGCATAGCAATCGATGATATCTATTATTTATTTGATCTTGAATCCTATCATGAGGTTGATAAACTTTATAATAAACTTTATAATAACTATCCCAAACTATAATATAAGAAAAATATTATCCGCTAAAAATAAAGGTAAACTGTAAAAGCCTGATAATTTTGACGCTTCCGTCTGTATCAGGCTAATACAGTTTTCTATTTACTGTTCCATCTGTCTTCCTAAAAAGTAAGCTGCGGTGCTTGCTAATTTATTCTCCACATCCCCGAATTTAACCTTAGGGTCTTTTGTAAGCAGTATCACCGAACCAATTGCATCCCCTTCACTGATTATTGGCCAGATTACCTGATAGTTGTACTCTGTATCATCGTCAGCCACAATGTGAACAAAATTTTTGTCTTCCTTGGAAGCCAGCAAATTCTCTCTGTCTTCAATTACTCGTTCCAGTTCAGGTGTTATGGGCTTAGAGAGAAGTTCTCTCTTCATACTGCCGGAGGCTGCCACAAACTGATCTTTATCAGATATGGCAATGACATGTCCTGTTGTCTGGGCAAGGGAATCAGCATACTGCTTGGCGAACTGTCCCAATTCTCCGATGGGAGAATATTTTTTCAGAATGATTTCGCCTTCTCTGTCTGTGAAGATTTCTAAAGGATCTCCTTCTCTGATTCTTAATGTACGGCGGATTTCCTTCGGCACTACCACACGTCCCAAGTCATCTATTCTTCTAACGATTCCTGTTGCTTTCATCTTTTATTCCTCCATTTTGCATCCTATTCATAATGTGGTACTTATGGTTATTATTGTTTGTCAAAAGGAATAAATTATACACTGTTGGATTATTTTATCATGAATTTTATTTTCGACAGAGTGGCTTTTTTCGTCATTTATTGAAGAACTTTTATTTTGATACTGGTATCATGTACCGTTATTGTACACTACTTCTTTTAGATAGAGGCCTTCCGGGGGTAATGTTATTCCAGCTGTATCCCTTTTTCTGCTAGCAAGAATATTTTTGATATCCTCTGCTGCTCTCTTATGCTCTCCGACCTCCAGAAGCGTTCCTGCAATAATTCTTACCATGTTATAAAGGAATCCGCTGCCGGTGATTAAAAGCCTTATTTCTTTTATTTCCCGGTGATGACATTTCGTAACGGTCTCAATGACAGAAATGCTGTCAATTCTTCTAATGGTATTAAACTCTTCTCTTTTCTCTGAGGAAAACCCCCGAAAATCATGTGTGCCTATAAGCCAGGAAGCAGCTCTTTCCATTTCTTTGATATCCAGCTCTTTTTGCAGGGCAAATACCTGTTTACGAAGAAATACCGAGGGAATTTCACTGGTTTCAAACCGGTATTCATAGGTTTTGGAAATTGCACTTTTTCTGCTGTGAAAGTCCTCTGATGCCTCTTCTAACGAAAGAATAGCGATATCCTCCGGCAAAAGCTTCTGCAGATTGCTCTTAATATCTTTTACTTCTGCCTGGCATTTACAGAAGAAATTAACTGCTTGCCCGAGAGCATGGACTCCTTTATCTGTCCTGCCGGACCCGATTATTTTTATCTCTTCCTTTAAGGATAGAAATATGGCTTCCTCTATGACTGCCTGGACGGACCGTTTACCGCTCTCTTCCTTTAATCTCTGCCAGCCGGCATACCTGCTGCCGTCATATGCAATTATCATCTTTATGTTTCTGTTTCCCATAACTTTATACCCTGCCTTTCCTCCACGGCAAATCCATGAAGGCATATGATTCCTGCATCCTCCACAGATGAGATGTTAGTAAATAACCAGATGAGTTTGGCTTACATTTAGTTGCAGCATAATATGGATTCTGCTATCATATTGTATAAATATATCCTGGTTTATGAGGTACCTATGTTCCCTATTATTCAGCAATTCGATGATACTCTTTTATATTTTATTGCGGAGCATTTACATACTCCTTTTGTAGATAGACTTATGATATTTATCACCAGTCTTGGTAACTCTTCTCTTGTCTGGCTTTCCACCGCTCTTATACTGGTATTATCCCAAAAGAACCGCAAATGGGGTATTATACTAACCCTTGCGCTGATCTTTGAGCTTTTGTTATGTGACGGAATCTTAAAACCTCTCGTTGCACGAGAAAGGCCCTTTACCAGATTAACAGGATATCCTGAGCTGATAAGGGCCCCCCTTTCTTATTCTTTTCCTTCCGGTCATACCATGTCATCTTTTACAGCCGCCGTGATCCTATTTGCCAGAGAAAGAAAAAGCGGCAGCATTTTTCTGATTCTTGCTGCCCTTATAGGCTTTTCAAGGCTTTACCTGTTTGTCCATTACCCAACCGATGTTCTTGGAGGTATTGTATTAGGTACAGCACTCGCCCTGATGACTTTGTGGCTCACCAAAGATCTAAAAGCCTAAGGTGCAGGGGTTGCCGTTACGTCTCCTGTAACTTCAGCACCCTCTGACTCCTCTGTGCTTTCGTTTCTTAAGGTCATAACCGTCCAAACCTTTTCCTTTACCTCTACCTTATAATTCTTTGACCATTCTTCATAAAGCTTCTTGAACAATTCGTTCTGCCTGTCTTCAATGATTTCTTCTTTTTTCTCTAAAGTAGCGTCTTTGTCAAAATCACTGACGCAGTATATAATATGATAACCGTATTCCGTTTCCACAATAGGGCTTAATTCTCCGGTTTTTAAAGCAAAGGCAGCTTCTTCAAAAGGCGCTACCATTTCACCTTTGCCAAAGGTATATTCCACCTGTGAATCTTCGGTATTGGCTTCTGCAAGCTTTTTAAAATCTTCTGTTTCTTTGGCATCCTTTAACAGCTGGACAGCTCTCTTGCGGACGGTTTTCTTCTCTGCCTCGGTCATAGGTTCATCTTTTCCGTCTTTGCTTACTGTAGTCTTAAGGAGTATATGATCAACGGTTATCTGCTTCGCTTCATCATCGAAAACCTCTGTATCCGCATTCATGGTAACTGCATCATAGACCTTCTGGTAAATCATATTCTCCCTGTAGAACTTACGGATTAAATCTTCGGTAAAACCGTATTTCTCTTTATCCGCTTCTGTTATACCTGAAAAATAGTTTGCGGCATTCTCAAGTACCGTGGCTTCTTCCTCTTCCGTCAGCGCGACATTATAACCCTCGGACTTGTCAACAACGATCTTGGTCTGGGTAATAAGATTCAGAATCTCTTCCTTGGCCTGATCTTCAAAGGTAGTTCCATCACTTACTTCATAGCTCCAGACTGCATCTCCGAAATAAGCTTCATACTGAGCTTTCATAAACATAAAGTACAACATGGATTCATTGTAATATACTTTATTGTTTCCAACAGTAACAACCAGTTCTCCCCGGTTTTCCTTCGTTTCTTCTGCTTCTGTAGGGGTTACGGTTTCAGACACAGAAGGTGTATTATTAACCTTCCCCTTCTGCTTATCCTCCGTTTTCTCCTTACAGCCGGTTAAGCTTACGATCAGGGCAGCGGCTATTAATGTATATACTGCTTTTTTTAGATATTTTTTCATGAAGCTTTTCAATCCTTTCTATGGCAGGCTGTAATCCTAAATACAATCCATTAAATGCTTTCTGTTTCTTAAAGCTATACGATTTATAATTACTGTTAACAGCTTATTTTTCTTTCACTTCATTCATTATAAGGGATTAATTGCCTTCAAGCAATAACTTTACATCCGAGAGTAGATTTTTTATCAGCTCGAATAAGGATAAGACATCCATCTTTCCTTTTCCCTGAACTTTTTTTACTGAATACAGGAAATAGGGATTTGCTTCCGGCATCAGCTTGATATTAGGCTCGTATTTCTTTATCAGCTCCGGAATCCGTTCTACTGACAGCTTGGCTTTTGCATATAACACAAGCTTAATTTCCTCGCTCCGGTATACCAGTGAAGTAACATAAACACTGTGACAGAGGGATTTGATATAGGCTATATTCAACAGATTATTGACACTTGCCGGCATATCCCCGAACCGGTCGACCAATTCCTCCTGCATATCAAGGAATTCCTCTTCCGTCATAATATCTGCAATCCTCTTATATACATCCAGCTTCTGAAACTCATTCTTAATATAGGTTGCAGGAATAAAGGCATCCACGTCCATATCAACGGTGGTATCAAAGGTCTCTTCCTCAGAAACCTCCCCTTTCATGGCCTTAATGGCGTCATTTAACATCTTGCAATACAGGTCGTACCCTACTGCTTCCATGTGACCGCTCTGCTGGGCACCCAAAAGATTCCCGGCTCCTCTGATTTCCAGATCTCTCATAGCAATCTTAAAGCCGGAGCCAAGCTCTGTAAATTCCTTAATGGCCTGAAGCCTTTTCTCAGCAATTTCTTTCAGCATCTTATCTCTTTTATACATTAAAAATGCATAAGCTGTTCGATTGCTTCTGCCTACCCTGCCTCTTAACTGGTAAAGCTGGGATAGTCCAAGCCTGTCGGCATCATCTATTATCATGGTATTAACATTTGAAATATCCAGTCCGGTTTCAATTATGGTAGTGGACACCAGTACATCAATTTCTCCGTTTATGAAGCTGAACATAATCCGTTCCAGCTCTCTCTCACTCATCTGCCCGTGAGCAAAGGATACATTAGCCTCCGGTACCAGGTTCGCAATCTTTCCTGCCACCTCATCGATTCCGTTTACCCGGTTATAGACATAATAAACCTGCCCATCCCTCGCCAGTTCACGGTGGATGGCTTCTCGTATGATTTCTTCATTATGCTCTAATACAAAGGTCTGAATAGGCATCCTGTCTACCGGGGGCTCCGTTAAGACGCTCATGTCCCTGATTCCGATAAGGCTCATGTGAAGGGTTCTGGGAATTGGTGTTGCTGTAAGTGTAAGTACGTCCACATCTCCCTTTAGCTGCTTTATCTTCTCTTTATGGGTAACGCCAAACCGCTGCTCCTCATCTACAATAAGAAGTCCCAGATTCTTAAACTGAATATCCTTGGAAAGGACCCTGTGGGTGCCAATCAGAATATCAAGACTTCCTCTTTTTACCCTCTCCATTACGGATTTCTGCTGGGCTGGAGTCTTAAACCTCGAAAGCATATCAATGCTTACGGGAAAATCCATCATTCTTTGTACAAAGGTATTATAATGCTGCTGTGCCAGAATGGTAGTGGGTACCAGAACCACCACCTGCTTACCATCAGCCACTGCCTTAAAGGCTGCTCTGATGGCAATTTCCGTCTTACCGTAACCTACATCTCCACAGACAAGCCTATCCATAATTCTGGTGCTTTCCATGTCCTTTTTCGTTTCTTCTATGGCTCTTAACTGATCATCCGTTTCCTCATAGGGGAACATCTCTTCAAATTCATTCTGCCATACTGTATCCGGACTGTAGGCATAACCTTCCTTCTGCTGCCTGGTAGCATATAGCTCCACCAGCTCCCTGGCAATCTCCTTAACTGCACTTTTTACCTTTGTCTTGGTATTCTTCCACTCTACAGAATTTAATTTATTCAGCTTATGCTTACCAGAATCGCTTCCGGCATATTTCTGGATGACATCAAGTCCTGTGGCCAGGATATAAAGCACTCCGCCACCGCCGTATTCAATCTTGATATAATCCTTTGTTACCTTATCGACTTCTATTTTTTCAATACCTCTGTATATACCAAGTCCATGGTTTTCATGAACTACATAGTCACCGATATTTAAGTCGGCAAAGCTCTGAATCTTCTTTCCGTCGTACTCTCTGATCTTTTTCTTTTTCTTTTTTTCTGCTCCGAAGATATCACTTTCAGAAATGACCACAAGATTAATAAGCGGGTATTCAAAACCTTTATGAAGGTTCCCCCCTGCTACCATTATCTCACTCTTTAAAATGACTCTGTCCATATCTTCACTGTAAAAAGCATTAAGTCCATGCTCTCTCAGATCATCGGACAGACGCTTGGCACGGGTCTTTGAAGGAGAGAGCAATAATACTCTGTATCCGCTCTTTTTCCACTTAAGGAGATCCTGTACCAGAATGTCAAAATTGTTATTATAGGGATTAACGGAACGAACTGTCATATCCCATTTATTCTTTATGGTAAAACCTTGGAGTCTTAGATCCATGGTACTGAGAAGCATAAGGTTCTTCTGGTTCAGCCCTGCTAAAAGTTCCTTATAGCTATATACCGCATCGCTTTGTCCGGGAAGAATATATCCCTTTTCAATTCTTCCGATCATACCTTCTCTGAACTCGGTTTCTACTGCTTCTCCTCTTTCCTGTACTCTGACCGGTTCGTCCAGGAACACAAGGGAATCTTCCCTGTCAAAATAATCAAAAAGAGATACGGTCTCTTCATAGAAATACCGGATATAGCTGTCAATTCCAACAGACCCCTGAAAACTCTCAATATTGTCCTTGAAATCATCAATAATACCCTGTATACGGAAAGCCTCTTCCGTCTTCATCTGTTCTCTTAAACGCTTTACATGGGCTGTCTTCTCTTCCTCCAGCTTTTTAAGACCTGTCTGGAGCCGTTCCGGACTTAAGACAATTTCTGCTGCCGGAAAGATCATCAGTTCTTCATGGCGGTCTATGGAACGCTGACTGCTTACATCAAAGGAACGGATAGAGTCGATATCATCCCCCCAGAATTCTATTCGGTACGGACACTCCTCGGCAGGAGGAAAAATATCAAGAATTCCTCCTCTTACAGCAAACTCACCGGGACCTTCTACCTGCCCCTGCCTTTCATAGCCCATATGGGATAAGGCGGCCTGAAGCTTTGATAAATCACAGGCTTCCCCTTCTTTTAGAGTAATAACGTTCTTCATTAGGAAATTCAGAGGCAGTATCCTGTCCATTCCACCGTCAATGGTGGTTACAATGGTAACCGGCTCTTTGTTCAGAAGCCGCTTTAATATCTTAAGGCGTTCCCTTACAATTGCATTTCCATGTATATCCGCACTATAGAAAATAATATCCTTCGCAGGATAGAAGAAGACATTTTTATCATATAGCTTATAATCTTCGCAGATTTCTTTCGCTTTTAAATCGTTGTAGGTAATAATTAATTTCTGGGAATATTCTTCCCCAAACCCATATATAAGGTGGCATTTCTGGGAATCAATACATCCGGTTATCTGAACGGGTGTATTTTTCAGGGTCAAACTGTCCTTTATTTCATTAAATTCTTTTAATTCCTTAAGAGGATTAATAAAGGTTTTCAAGGAAGTGCCTCCTTATTTTCTGTTATATTGATTCATGGCCGGTTCCATACCATCTGTTAGTATGGACTTTACAGCCTCCGAAGTCTTGCCTAGTGCCTCTCTGATAACCGGCTGTTCTTCTGAAGAAAAACGTGACAGTACATAATCTGCCAGATCCCAGCCAGCCGGCTTATCTCCCACACCTACCCGAATTCTTGGAAATTCCTCCGTTCCAAGATGGGAAATAATACTCTTTATGCCGTTATGCCCTCCGGCGCTGCCCTTGGTACGGATTCTCAGTTTACCCGGTTCCAGACTGATATCATCATAAATGATAATGATATTTTCAGGGCTCACCTTATAAAAGTCCTGCAATTCTCTGACACTTTCCCCGCTTAGATTCATATAAGTCTGAGGCTGGGCCAGAATGACCTTTTCTCCTGCAATCATTCCTTTTCCGCAGATTGCCTTATGTTTCTTAAAATCCAGAGGGATACGATAGTCATCAGACAGCCTTGTAATGGCGTCGAAACCGATGTTATGCCTGGTGGCCTGATATTCTCTGGAGGGATTTCCAAGTCCAACTATAATGTACATTATTTCTACCTGTCCTTTTATATTACATATTTTTAGTTCTTTTTAACAAAACGGAACTTTAAACCAAGAAAGGTTTCCACTTTTTTGCATACGAGAATAGAACGCATCTTTCGATCCGCCCTGTAATGATACTGCACTCTGAATCCTTACAGTATCAGCGACTATTATAGCTGACATTACAGTCACTATTATTGTAATTTAGATTTATAACTATTCAATACGCTTTTAAAGTTATAGCCATTTTAATTATATACGAATTCAAAAATAATGGCAAGGAATAAAAAGAGCTATAAAAACAGTATTTTCTCTTTATTCTTGTACCGTTTTATGCATAGATTCTGTCTTTTACATGTGCTAAGCTTAATCTAAATCCAACAGAAAGGCTGATACTTTATGAAGATTAAAACAATTACTCTTAAGAAAGGTTTTTCCGTAAAGGAGCTGGGAGGCGAATTCTGCATTGTAAAAGACGGAGACTCTAATAACGGAGCAGTAAACGGCCTGCCTTCCATAAACGAGACCGGTATCTTTCTCTGGGATCGGCTGATGAGAGGGGTTACCACTCCAGAGGCCTTAACGGAGGCAGTTGCTGTTAAGAACAATTTGGATAGGGAAGAGGCAGAAGCAGATGTAGGAGAATTTCTGGCGAAGTTGATTAATGGGAATCTTGTGGATATAGAAAATTAATATATTATTTATCTTATATATATTATATTAAAAAGAGCCTGATTTATTTTATTATTACCTCAGGCTCTTAGTTACCATTTTTAGTAGCGAATATCAAAAAAAATACCCTTTAATTCCTCCATGAGCATATTACTGATTTGTGCCTGCTTTTGCAGCTTCTTCAGCATCTCTTCCTGCTTCGCTTTATAATCAGACAGCAAAGCCTCTGTTTCTGCTGCCACTTTTTCTGTTTTATCTTTATCGTTCTTTGGATCAGCTTCGTCAGCTTTTTCATTGTCGCTATTGTTGAATTTCTCACCTACTGTTTCCTTCGATTCTTCCAACAGCATACCAATGACTTCTTTAGAGGTAATATCTATAATGTCCTGTGCTGCTTCTTTCGCTTCTAACACAGGATTATGCTTTTGTCTGTCCAGTTGTATGGAACTTACTGCCACACTGATATTATTAATAGAATTGTTGGCATTGTTCAGATTATTGTTCCAGTAGGTTTCTATCTTATTGCATTCAAGCATTTCCTTTTGATAATCTGTCAGTGAACCTATGGATTCCAACCGCTGCTTTTCTTCATCCGTAAGAGCCTCCGGATTATTCACGCCTTTTATTATAAGATTTACATCCTTTTCCTCCTCAGAGTATTCCGATACCTCATACCCCTTACGAAGTTCCTCCTTCATTTTTTGAACGGAAGCTAATTTATCATGATACACAGACATATCGCTCCGCAGCTCTTCCTGTTTCGTTCTCATTTCGTCAATATTAGAGTCTATATTCAATTCTTTCGAGAAAGTCTCCAGTATAGCTCTGATTGCCTGCTTTTGACCATTTGCTTTTCTGACCTCAACAGGATCCCTGACCAAGTTAAGATTTCCTGCATAGATAGAAGTTATCTTCTGGTTATTACTTTCACTTTTTTTATTCTTTGACTGATCCTGCAGATCTGCGCCAGAAACTTTCATATATCGGCTCTCTTGCATTGTTCCAATTTTCATGAATATCCCACCTTAACTATAGTATATGGGATATTTCGTCATTTTTGAAAATTACTTAACCTTTTCTGAGTATTTTATTCCCATTTATAAGATTCCCCTGCCATAGGATATTCTGCATAAAAATCTTCGGTATTAAATTCATCATCTCTGATATGACCGCCAAAATTCTTGTCAGATTTAAGGAAATATTCATATAGCAGCAGGCTCTTCCCGCTCTTGGTAAGGGGATCATCCCAGGTGCAGTCAATGTTATACCACAAACCATTAAGCTGTACGATATTCCAGCCATGGCTGTCATTATTACCTATCCCTGTAATAATCCTGGCTGGAATTCCTGCTTCCGTAAACATTTTATAGGCAATACTCATATACCCCTGACAAGTGGAACTTTTGCCGATGAGGTTATCATAGGCTGAATAATCTGTTACTGATGTATCATAAGAAGCATTCTCTATAATAAAATCGTGTATCTTCTTTATTTTCTCAAAATCACTTAATTCATCCAGATTCCACTCTTCAAATAATTGTTTGATGGTCTCATCTACTAACATTGTTTCTTCATAAACTTCATTGTATTTAAACTCATAGGTAACTGTTAGCTTATTACCAAGTCCTACTATATGGGCATATATGCTGTTAACCTTATATTTTAAATAGTCATAATCGCCTGAGGTGCTTTTATCATCTATAGCATATACCTGATCGATTACCTCTTCTGTAAACCATTCCATATCCTCTACGTTGCCGGTATACTGGAGCACCTTCTTTTCATCCCCTTGCAGCATGGCTTCTCTGACCTCAAGGATAAAGTCTCCGTTGCTCTCTTTCTCACTTAATACATTATTCGTTACGTTACTGCTGATATGATACCGAAAATTAACCCCGAACATTATAACAAAAAGAATACCTAATCCTAACGCTAGCCTGGTTATTTTTTTCATGTTACGGCTCCTTTCTTCGTCATCATGATCTTTATTCTTATTATACTCTATAAAGCAGGTTACGTGCAACGGATTTCCATCTTCCAGCACGCCAAACCATCAGCGCTTTTGCTAAATTTGGAATATTCCAAAAAGGGGCTGTCGCAGTCCTACGCGGCAGCCCCCTCCTGGAGCAATGAAAGCTCTTAAGCTGTTTAAGCTTCTATTTTCTCATCATACTCTTCGGCAGCTACTTCGTAGCTTTCCAGGATAATCTTCTGAATCTTATCCCTGGTTTCCGAATTGATAGGATGCGCAATATCACGGTACTCCCCGTCCCCTGCTTTTCTGCTGGGCATTGCAATAAACAAGCCTTTTTCCCCTTCAATAACTTTAATATCGTGTACGACGAATTCGTTATCCATCGTGATGGAAACAACTGCTTTCATCTTTCCTTCCTTGCTAACTTTGCGTACACGAACATCTGTAATCTGCATTTTGTATAGCCCCCTTTAAGTGTTGTCTGTTTTTTATATGCGAAAAGGATATAATCCTCTTGCTTTTTACATTAAGTATCTTTCATTTCGTTCAATGACGATTTTTACATTATCCGGCTCTCCCACATAAGTTGAATTCGCCCGGATGGTATCTCTGCTCTCCACGATACAATTCTCTATATAGGTGTTATCCCCGATATGGACATTGTTTAAGATAATGGAGTTCTTTATGGTACAGTTATTACCGATATATACTTTCTTAAAGATAACGGAATTTTCTATACGGCCGTTTACTATACAACCGCTGGAGATAATACTGTTACTTACCGCAGAACCCTGATTGTATTTTGCCGGTGGCATATCATCAATCTTGGAATAGATATCCGGATACTGCTTAAAGAAATAATCTCTTACCTCCTTATTTAGAAAATCCATATTTGTATTATAATAAGCTTCTACAGAAGCGATATTGCTCCAATAAGTATGAATGGGATAAGAGTATATCTTCTTCACATTTTTATAACGGATAAGAATGTCTTTCACAAAATCATATCGGTCTTCTTCGGCAGATTTCTCTAAAAGTTCTATTAAAAGCCTTCTTCTGATAACATAGACACCGATAGATACCTTCTTATCATGGGCTCTTAAAGGTTTCTCTTCAAAATCCATGATTCTGTCTTCCTCATCGGTTTTTACAACTCCGAAACGGCTGGTATCCTCTTCGTCCTCCAATTCCTTGCATACTACTGTGATATCTGCTCTTTTCTCAATGTGATATTCCAATACCTTATTATAATCCAGCTTATAGATGCCATCTCCGGATGCAATGATCACATAGGGTTCATGGCTGCTCTTTAAAAAGTTAAGGTTCTGATACATGGTGTCTGCTGTTCCCCTGTACCAAAAACTGTTATCTGCCGTGATGGTTGGGGTAAATACAAATAACCCTCCCTGCTTTCGACCAAAATCCCACCATTTTGAGGAATTTAAGTGCTCATTAAGAGACTTTGCATTATACTGGGTAAATACTGCCACCTTCTGTATATGGGAATTGCTCATATTACTTAAAACAAAATCAATGCTTCTGTAGCTTCCAGCTATGGGCATGGCCGCAATGGCCCTTTTATGGGAAAGCTCCCGCATCTTATTGTTATTACCTCCGGCTAAAACGATACCTAGTGCTCTCATAGCCTCTCACCTGCCTTTATTAGATTCTCTCCGCTGGCAAGATTTCCTTCCTCATAATCGGACAGGACAGTGATACCCTTAATAGCAGTGTTCTTACCAATCTTGACACCTGGGGGTATTACGGAACCTTCTCCAATAGTTACCAGACCGAAAGAGTAGATTGACGGCTCAGTCCTATTGGGAACGTCTTCACCCACACCAAGCTCTGAATTCTGTCCAATTACGGAATTTTCCGCTATTATGCCTCTGTATATTTGAACTCCGTCTTCCACTACAGTGGATTTCATGATAATGGAGTCTCTGACAACCGCACCTTTTCCGATATAGACACCGGAACCAATAACGGAGTTATGCACTTCACCGTAGACTTCAGCACCTTCTCCGATTATGGCTTTATCAATAACAGCCTCTTCTCCTAAAAACTGAGGAAGTATGATATCGCTCTTGGTATATATCTTCCAGAACTCTTCATATAAATTAAACACCGGGACCAGATCTATGAGCTCCATATTAGCTTCCCAGTAAGACCCAAGTGTTCCCACATCCTTCCAGTAACCATTATACTCATAGGCAAATATTCTATCTTTTCTTTCATGACAGTAAGGTATTACATGCTTTCCAAAATCGCAGCCTTTTTTCTCCGAAAGTGTGATCAGTGCTTCTTTTAACACCGCCCAGCTGAATATGTATATTCCCATAGATGCAAGATTACTTCTGGGTTCCTTCGGTTTCTCTTCAAAGTCTGTGATTCTTCGGTCATTATCTGTGATTGCAACTCCGAAACGACTGACCTCTTCCCAGGGAACCGGTATTGTAGCCAGGGTGATATCCGCATTCTTTTGTTTATGGAAATCCAGCATAGCTTCATAATCCATCTTATAGATATGATCTCCGCCCAGTATCAGGACGTAATCCGGATTGTAGTATTCCATGTACTCCAGGTTCTGATATATGGCATTTGCCGTACCGGTATACCATTCACTATAGGTACTTTTCTCATATGGGGGCAGGATGGAGACTCCGCCTATGTTCTTATCCAGATCCCATGGGATTCCGATTCCTATGTGCGTATTTAAACGAAGGGGTTGGTATTGAGTCAATACCCCGACAGTATCAACACCTGAGTTAATACAATTGCTTAAGGGGAAATCGATGATTCTGTACTTTCCACCGAAAGTTACTGCGGGTTTAGCAATGTTAGAGGTCAATACTCCAAGTCTTGAACCTTGTCCTCCTGCCAGAAGCATTGCTATCATTTCTTTCTTTATCATGCAATCACCTCTCGTTGTTTAATTTGACATTATTATACCATTCATTTACAGGTTTGTGAATAAATTTTACAAATATTTTATTAAAATATATAATTTTTATAGCATTATATATAATCAACAAATTCAATTACCCCCTTTTGGTTAATTTTGTATGTATTTTCCCCTGTTCAAATGCTTTTCTGTGGTTTTACCCCAAATTTCGACTTGTCTGTCCCTGGCAATCGAAACTACCGTACGATAAATTTCAATACAAAGTACGTTTTGCTTTTACCCGGGTATGTCTGAAAATGGTCTGCCTTAGGTTTGATGTTCCACTTTACCGGACTTAAGCACTTATGTGCCTTTTTTTCCTGTGATACTTTTCTATGCCTTGATTTCATTCTTAATTAACCAAGTTTCCCAAAATAACAATTTATCATATTATGAGTGTATGCGAAAAAATCAATTGTTTTTTTAATGGAATTGATTATAATTACAAATAGGCTTCATACTATATAAACTGAACTGTTGCTTTATATTTTACTGCATGTAAAATGATGATATATCTGGATTTCATTACAGCCATACAATCAAAGGTTTATAAAGTTATAATATTTAGGTTATATTATTTCAGGTTATATCATTTCAGTTTATAAATCAACCCTGCAATTCCATAACGGAAAGCAATCACAAAGAATAGGAAGTGTCTTATGTTTAAGATTGATTTTAACACCCCCATCAAAGTACATTTTATAGGCATTGGCGGTATCAGCATGAGCGGTCTGGCAGAGCTTTTACATACCTTAAGATTTGAAATTACCGGATCCGATGCGAAAGCAAGTACCACTACTGATCATTTGGAGGGGCTTGGCATTACTGTATTTTATGGTCAACGTCCTTCAAATATAACTAACGATGTAAAACTGGTGGTTTATACCACTGCTGTAAAGGAAAATAATCCCGAACTTATGGCTGCCAGAGAACTTGGCATACCGGTAATAGACAGGGCAGAGCTCCTGGGTCAGATAATGAAATGTTATCCCGATGCCATCGCAGTATCCGGCACCCATGGAAAGACTACCACCACCTCCATGATATCCCTGCTGTTATTGGATGCCGGCCTCGATCCAACCGTTTCCGTAGGCGGAATATTAGACGGCATCGGCGGAAATATAAGAATTGGTAAATCAGAGCACTTTGTAACGGAGGCTTGCGAATACACCAATAGTTTCTTAAAATTCAGTCCTACAACAGGAATTATATTAAATATCGAGGAAGAACATCTGGATTTCTTTAAGGATCTTTCAGATATCCGTAACTCTTTTAAGACTTTTACCGATCTGCTGCCCGAAGACGGGCTCCTTGTTATAAACGCAGATATAGAAAATATTTCTCTTTTTACCGATGAACGGAAATGTCCTTATGTTACTTACAGTACAAAAAAGGTAGACTCTCCTTCAGCCGGTGCAAAACACCATTACTTTGCCGGAAACATTCATTATGATGAAAATGGCTTCGGGCAATACAGTCTATATGAAGACGGAGTGCTTCTTGGCGAGATTCATCTGCATGTGGTGGGAGACCATAATATCTCCAATTCGCTGCCGGCGGTGGCTGTTGCCAGAAACTTAGATATTCCTCTGACAACAATTCAGGAATCCCTTTCCCGTTTTACCGGAACAAAACGCCGCTTTGAATACAAAGGCACCATAGCAGGCGTTACCATTATTGATGATTACGCTCACCATCCAACAGAGGTTACCGCTACCCTTACCGCAGCAAAAAACTATCCCCACAGCCGTGTGTGGTGTGTATTTCAGCCCCATACCTATACCAGAACCCGCTCTTTTTTAAAGGAATTTGCGGAAAGCCTGTCTCTTGCGGATAAAATCGTACTGACTGACATCTATGCCGCCAGGGAATTGGATCCGGGTGACATTTCCTCCAAGGATTTGGAAGCTTTATTAAAGGAAAAAGGCAAGGATGTTATCCATATTTCAACTTTTGACGAAATACAAAATTATTTATTAGAAAATTGTACTAACGGTGATTTGTTGATAACTATGGGTGCCGGAGACGTTGTAACCATTGGAAATGCCATTTTAGGACTATAGTTATCCACATTATCCACAACCTTATCAACAATTTCACTGTGATAAGGCTGTGGATTTTTTATTCCATTCACAAATTACCTTAAGCTGGTTAAAGTAATTTATCAGCTAGCCATTATTACAGCTTTCCGGTTAATTTTACATTATTTTACAATCAATTTCTGCTTCATTTCCACATTATCCACATTATCCACAATTTTATCCCCCGAAAGTTTCCCGGAAATTAGCCTATTTTCAATACCAATTCTCTATGTTACAATATGACTTACAAAGGAAATGAGAGGTTAATAAATATGAGTGCAATACTGTTAAATACCAGCCGCGAACGGGGTGTAACCCTGGTACCCAACTCTTTTATTGATGAATATATGCCTGTTGCCAGCGGCTCTTATGTGAAGGTGTATCTTTATCTGCTTCGCTGCGTACATAGTTTCGGTGATGTATCTATTACCATCTCATCCATCGCCGATCACCTGGACGAAACAGAGAAAGATATTATACGCGCTCTTTGCTACTGGGAAAAGGTTAACCTGATTCGTTTGGAAAGAGACAGCAAAAAAGAGATTATTTCCATGACTATAAATGATCCTGAATCCAAGGAATCCGAAATCAGTAATGAAAATACATACAGCCAAGGCTACCGTGATGGTGAGCCGATGACCACATACACAACCCCTGCTTATCCGGCTTCCTCTGCTGAGGCTGCTCCAGATGGGGATTATACAAAGAACGGCTTGAAAGAGAATATTTCGGAAGCCGGTGCTTATACTAACAGCAGTTATGACAATACACCTTATGATGACAGCCCAACGGATGAAACCGCATATGCGGATATGTCAAATGCCAGAATTCCTGAGGACAGGAAGGCTCATATGTTTGAAAAGCCCACCTATTCCGAGGCTCAGATAAAGCAGCTGACAGAAAATGATGAGGTTAAATGGCTGCTGAACATAATCGAGATCTACCTGGACCGCCTGATCAAGCCGATGGATATGCAGTTAATCCTGTACCTTTATGAAAGCCTTGGTTTTTCTGCAGAGCTTATCATGTATTTATACGAATACTGTATTTCCAAGAACAAAAAGAATCCGTCCTACATAGAAGCTGTTGCTCTTTCCTGGGCAGAAGAAGGAGTGGATACCGTAGAAAAAGCCGAAGCCAAAACCGCTCTCTTTAACAGCAATTACACAGCAATCAACAAAGCCTTCGGGTTAAACCGGGCACCCGGACAGATCGAGAAACAGTTTATTGAAAAATGGCTGAACAAATTCGGCTTCTCCATCGATATCATTGTGGAAGCCTGCAACCGTACCATACTGCTTACCCAGAAGCCGGATTTTAAATATGCGGATAAAATTCTGGAGAACTGGAATAAAAAAGGCGTAAAGGAGTTATCACAGATAAGTAAACTGGATGAAGAGCATTCCAAGGACAAGGCCGCCAATGCAGCAAAAGCTGCCGCTATGGCTGCCGCTAATTCCGGAAAACCTGCCAAACCTCAAACAGCTGCCCCGAACCGTTTCAATGCTTTTCCCCAGCGCTCCTATACGGAAGCTGACTATTCGTCAATGGAGCAAAAGCTGCTTCAGAAGAAGATGAATTAATCACGTTCATTGCACAGCCTATTGCCCGGAGCAAGGCTGTACTATATGTTTTCAGAAGGAGAAATAACCCTATGGCTCTTAAGAACTATCAATACAATAAAATCCTGCGGGACTATGACAACAGGCAGCTGGAAGCCAAGCACGCTCTGGATAACCGAATGGAGGAGGCCTATGGGAAAATTCCTGCCTTAAAGGAAATCGACGATGAAATAGTAACCTGCGCTATTGAGAGTGCCAGGCAAATGCTGACGGGTAATGAAGAAGCTCTGGAGAATCTAAAGCTGGTAGCAAAAGGTGCAGATAAACGCAGGGAAGCCCTGCTAAAAGCCCATGGTTACCGGGCTGATTTTCTAAAGCTCCGTTATCAGTGCCCGGACTGTAAGGATACCGGTTACATCGGGAACGAAAAATGCCACTGCTTTAAGCAGGCCATTGTAGATATTGTCTATTCCCAGTCCAACATGAAGGAAGCTATCAGCAGAGAAAATTTCAGCTCCTTCTCTTTTTCCTATTATGCGGAGGATTACATTGACCCCTCTACCAAAACCTCCCCCAGGGATAATATTGCAAGAGTGGTAAAAGAATGCAGAAACTTTATTGACTCCTTTGATACAGTAAAGGGCAACCTGCTGCTTTATGGAAATACCGGCGTTGGGAAAACCTTCTTAGCCAATTGTATTGCCAAGGAATTATTAGATAAAGCTTTTACGGTAATCTACCTTACTGCTTTTCAGCTTTTTGATATCCTTGAAAAGAACAAATTCGGAAAAGGGGAAGAAAATTTCGAAGCCGGCAGCCAATTCGAATATATATTGGACTGCGATATGCTGATTATAGACGACCTTGGCACAGAGCTTACCAATGCTTTTGTCAATGTTCAGCTTTACCTCTGCATTAATGAACGGCTGCTTCGAAACAAGTCCACTGTCATCTCCACCAACCTGTCCCTTGACAATATAAACACCCTCTACAGCGAAAGGGTATTCTCAAGAATTGCCAGTAATTTCACTCTCTTAAAGATTATAGGCGAGGATATTCGACTAAAAAAACTGTTTTAGCCTTGACTAACTTTACCGATAATGGTATAACGTTAATGGACATTTTTCGTGACGGTTCAGTGGAAATGAATTTTAAGAATAAAATGTACTGAATAATTCACATAATCAATCTATCCTAAACAATGGGGTTTAAGATACTTTAACTCCCTAAAATCAATTGGAGGTCAAACGAAATGCCGCAGCAAGAAAAAATACTAGAAACGATTCCCGTCGGCACATTGGGCATGATTGCTCTGGAAAGCAGTAAATCCCTTGGACAGAAAGTTAACGACTACATTGTAGACTGGCGCAGAGCAAGGGAAAGCGAGCACACATCCACTATTGCCTTTGCAGGTTATCAGCGTGATTCCTACTTAATCGATGCTCACTGCCCCAGATTTGGTACCGGTGAGGCAAAAGGTGTAATCAAAGAATCCGTTCGTGGTTCCGACCTTTACCTGCTACTGGACGTTTGCAACTACAGTTTAACTTATTCGGTATGCGGACATACCAACCATATGTCACCCGATGACCACTATCAGGATCTTAAAAGAATTATTGCAGCGGTAGGAGGCAAGGCAAGAAGAATTACAGTTATCATGCCTTTTCTCTATGAAAGCAGACAACATAGAAGAAGCTCCAGAGAATCACTGGATTGCGCTCTTGCTTTACAGGAACTGACTAATATGGGAGTAGAGAGTATTATAACCTTTGATGCTCATGACCCCCGTGTACAGAATGCTATTCCTTTAAAGAGCTTCGAAACCGTACAGCCTACTTATCAGTTTATCAAAGCACTTGTAAACCATGTGCCAGACCTCAATATCAGCTCCGATAACATGATGGTAATCAGCCCCGATGAAGGTGGTATGAACCGTGCCATTTACTTCGCAAATGTGTTAGGAGTAGACCTTGGTATGTTCTATAAGCGCAGAGATTACACCACTGTTGTCAACGGCCGTAATCCAATTGTTGCCCATGAATTCTTAGGCTCCGATATCGAAGGAAAGGATATGCTTATCATTGATGATATGATTTCCTCCGGAGAAAGTATGATTGATGTTGCCAAGGAATTAAAGAGACGCAAGGCCGGCAGAATTTTCGTAGCTTCCACTTTCGGTTTATTCACAAACGGACTTTCTAAATTCGATGAAGCTTATGAGCAGGGCTTAATCTATCGTGTACTTACCACCAACCTGGTATATCAGACAGAAGAGCTGCTGTCCAGACCTTACTATATCAATGTAGATATGAGCAAATATATCGCTCTGTTAATAGATACCTTAAACCATGATTCTTCTATCAGCAAACTGTTAAATCCTACAGAGCGCATTCAGAATATCCTGGCAAAGGTTAAGAAATAACACTTAAGGGGGCTGCCTTAGGCAGCCCTTTTTTATTTCTTCATGCTGTTCTGATTCGTTAATCCGTCTTCCTGAAATTCTGATACAATTTCACAGACCGTATCAGGAAAAGTCTCTTTTAACAAACATTCCAATTCATTATTCATCAATACCTCTTTCTTTGCTCCAATCCCCATATAATATTTCTGCAAATAAAACCTCAGACATCTTCATAACTTAACAGATAATATTGGAATAATAACTGATAGAAAAATTTTCGTACATGCAGTTAATTATAACTGCTTTGTATTATTTTATAATTTATCAGGGGCTTACATGGTTATCCTAAGACGCAAAGACGAGGCTGCTGCATATCAACAAAGTTGCTGCAGGAAGCCCCGTCTCACTATTAATTACTGATTTTCTTTTCAACCGGTAACTGTATTTCCGTTATATATTCTTCTTCACTTTCCGAATTCCATTCACCTTTTAAATAAAGCTCTCGTTGAGGTCCGTTTATAGTATAACCGTTTTCCTCAATCCAGCTTGAAGCCGCTTTATAGGCCTGCCCTATGGTTTTATAGGGACCTTTGTGTATGACACAGGCCGCCGGGACCGATTCAAGGTTTCTTACATTAACCCGGTCACTGCCTTTTAACTCTCCTGTGATGGCTTCCAGCACTTCTGCATCAACTGCATTTTCAAGCTCTTTGTTATCATAATAAATTACCAGGCAGGGAGGTATAATCTTACCCTTGTTGCTCTCAATGTAACTCACCAGCTCCTCCCACAAATGTCCTTGCTCAGGATAATCAGGTATTATATCCCTTAAGCCTGCCACCTTGATTTCTTCTGTTTTCTTAAAGATTACATCATATTCCATTGTAGTGCCCTCCTGATCCAGGTATTCCATATAGCCCTTTAGCAGATTAAGACGTTCTTGTTCCCTGTCAATATTGTCCTGTATCTGGGACTGCTTAAAAGCAAGAAGCTCCTTTAAGGTCTCTTTCCCTTTGTTTTCCTTTACAATGAGCAGAATCTCCTCCAGGGAAAATCCCATGTCCTTTAGATTCAGTATACGGTTAAGGATAGTCATCTGTTCTGCCGAGTAGTAGCGATAACCGGTCAGTTCATCCGTCTTTACTGGCTTTAACAGATTCAGAACATCATAATGCCTTAAGGTTGCTATGGTCACTCTGTTTAATTTTGCGAATTCTCCGATTTTAAACATTCGTTTTCCTTTATGGGTATTTATAAGTTAATTTAATACTCAGATTTTTGATTGGGGCCCCAATGAAATTAGTATAAACCCTGCTGTTACAATAGAGTCAATATCAAGATACAAAAATATTTAAATATTTTTACTTTATTTATGGTGTAGCAAAATCTGTTTCTCCGTCTCCAGTGCCGCTTCCCTCATCTCCATTCGCACCACCATTATTCTGACCGTCATCACTGCCGTTTCCGTCCTCTTCACCGCCTTCGGTAGTATCCGGATTAGTGGGTGCCTCTGTCAGCCCTGGCTCTTCCCAGCCGTCCTCCCAGTCGTCCGGATCTTCAGGCGTGGGAGTCGGTGTATCTGTTGGTGTAGGGGTTGGCGTATCTGTTGGCGTAGGAGTTGGGGTATCTGTTGGCGTAGGGGTAATTCCCTGATCTTCTGCCTTCTCTGCATCGGTTCTATTATCCGTATAAACAGGGAAAGATATATTCTCCAAGCCTTTATGGATAACATTCATGTATGTCTTCCAGATAGTACCGGGATAGCTTGCACCTGACAAACCGCTGGTGGATTTGGGGATATCATAACCCACCCAGACTCCAGTGGTGTAATAGGGCGTATATCCTACAAACCAGCCATCCTTCTTATCATTTGTGGTACCAGTCTTACCGGCACTTATCATGTTATCAAGTCCAAGACCTCTGCCGGTTCCGTTCTTAATAACTCCCGTCATTACATCCGTCATCATTCTCGCGGCATTTTCACTGTATACCTGCTTTTTCGCAGTTTTATTCTCTACTATTACATTTCCCTCTGAATCCTTGATGGTAAGGATACAGGTAGGTGCTCTGTATACGCCGTCATTTTCCAAAGCTGCATAAGCAGAGGTTATTTCCAGAGGACTGACACCGTTTGTAAAGCCTCCCAGTGAAGCTGCTGGATAATAGTCATTCTTATCAATCTTAGCAAAGTTCATATTCAGGAGATAAGATAAGCCCACCTTTGGCGTAAGTTCTTCAAAGAGCTGCCAGGCAATGGTATTCTTAGATTTTTCTACGGCTGTTCGAACAGATATCTTTCCAAGATACTTACCGTCTGCATTGGAGGGTCCTCCTTTAAATTTATGGTCATCCACCACATTGTCAGGATAATAACCGTTCTCAAAGGAGGGTGTGTATACAATAAGGGGTTTGATGGAACTACCGGGCTGACGGAAGCTCTGATAAGCCCTGTTAAGAGTATACCCCTGAGACTCCTGATATCTGCCGCCTACTATAGCGACTACCTTACCGGTTTCGTTATCAATTGATACCGCTGCGCCCTGGAATTCGTAAGTACCATCCTTGTTTTTCTCTGTAAAGTCTGCCAGGGTATTATCAACTGCTTGCTGAAGTGCTTCCTGTTTTTTCATATCAATGGAGGTATAAATCCGGTAGCCTCCATAATAAAGGGATTTCTGATACTTGGTATAGGTCTCGTTGTATTCCTTATCATACTCTTCTTTGTCCGCATCGCTGTCAAATTCCGTACGGAACACAAAGCCTTCTGCTTCCATTAATGCTCGTGTAGCAGTATAGAAGACATAAGTTTCAACGTAATTATTCTTATCGACCTTCTTGGTTTTTATCTTGATTTTTTCTGCTACTGCTTCATCATATTCTGCCTTGCTGATCTGACCATCCTTATACATCTGAAGAAGGATTCTATCCCTTCTCTTTGTGGTGTTTTCGGGATAATCCAGCGGATCATAGATAGTGGGGTTATTAGGTATGGCACAAAGGAATGCAATCTGCGACAAACTCAGCTTATCTACATTCTTATTAAAATAACCTTTGCTGGCCGCCTGAATGCCATAATAACCGTTAGCAAAATAAATATTATTCAGATAAAACTCCATGATCTGTTTCTTACTGTATTTCTTTTCAAGGTCTACAGCAATAAATATCTCTTTTAATTTTCTCTCATAACTTACTTCATTACTTAAAAAGATGCCTCTTGCCAACTGCTGGGTGATGGTACTGGCTCCCTGGGTTATCTTCCCCCTATGTTTGATCAGCGCCAGAGCTGCCCGGATATTGGCATTTAAATCAACGCCGCCATGCTCTAAGAATTTCTTATCTTCAATGGAAATCATAGCCTGAACTACAATCTGGGGTATTTCCTTGTATTCCAGGTAGTAAACATCCTTTTCACCCTTTAATACAGATAAAAGTTTCTTGTTGGTGTCATAGACAAGGCTGGTCTCCATCTGTCTGAAGGTATCCGGAGTTGAATTGCTTACCAGCTCGTTGGCCTGTTTTTGATATTCCACAAAATCGTCTCCGTAGCGGTAGTCAAAATAAAGGCATCCCGCAAGGAAAAGTAGAGAAAACACTAAAAATACTGAGAGCAGTATCAGCCTGATCTTCTGTCTTAAGCGTTTATTCTTTTTTTTCTTCTGCTTTTTATTTGTTGCCATAACAATAACCATACCTTTCTAGGAACCTGCAATGCTTTAAGCTGCAGGTACAAATTTGGGGTGCTGATTAATTTATTCACGCAGCATTGCCTGCTGCAGCAGCTCTAATAGCCAGGTTTTGAATATTTATTAATCACACTGTAGAAGCCAGAAGGTCACAATAATTTCTCATAGTTGCAACTTCCCAGGTCAATGTAATGGAACGGGGTTCCTATACTTTCCAGGATCTCTCGTTCCCTGTTATGGCAGGTAAATAGAATTATCTGCCTGCCGCTCTTTGCTAGATGTTCGAGGGCCTTACGTGTTCTCTTATCATCATAATAGGCAAAACAGTCATCTAACAGAAGGGGCAGTCCCTTCTGATACATGATATCAGAGACACTCAATCTTAGAGCAAACAAAAACTGTTCCATGGTTCCGGCACTTAATTTGTCCCAGGGCCTGTATTCCTCATTTATTTCTGTTTTCATTTCAAGATTCTCATCAATTACTATCCGGTTGTATTTCTCTTCTGTAAGTCCTGCTATTAAATCAGATATCTTATGATTTAAGGTACTCCCAAAAGTATCATGAATTTGCTGTGATAAGCTCCTGATAGTACTGATAGCAGCAGCTACTGCCTTAATTTCCGTTTGAATTTCTTCATCCTTCTCTTTTAAGCTCTTCTCCTTTTCCTGGTAAAGAAACAGTTCTTCCTCCTTACCGGCAAATGCATTAAGCTCCCATTTAATCTGCTCACATTGCAGCTTCAACCGGTCCCTCTCACCGTAAAGCTCATCTTTCGCTCTTTGTACTTCCTTTTGCTTCTCCTCCAGATAGATACTGACTCTATCCAGCTCCTTGCTGTCAGGGATATACCCCTGCATCAAAACGTCTTCCCGGAAAAAGGAGAACTGATTTAATAAATGGAGTATCTCTTCTTTTCTTATAGCCAGCTTTTCTTCAAGACGGTTTCTCTGTCTTATGTACTCCCTTTTCTGCTCTTCCTTAAAGTTTCCTTCTATTTCCCTCTTCAGTGACTTTTCATATAACCCTGTTAAATCATTTTCCTCCTGAATTCCATATCTTTTCAGCAGTTCTTCTCTTTTTTTCCTGTTTCTTATTAATTCATTCTCTATTTGTACAAGTAACCTGCCTGTATATTGCTTTTGTTTTTTCAGACTATTCCTATATAATATACCTACCGCTGCTCCTGAAAGAAGTAGTGCTGTTCCAACTGTGAAAAGCAGATTGTTTAATACAGGCTGTTGGCTTAAGTTTACTGCTCTTAAGAGAAATAAACATAGACCAGCAGCTCCTAATCCTGCTGCCAGCACTCCCCTGGTACCTTTCCTTCCTTTTTCGCCGGAGGCCTCGTTTAAAAGGCTGCTCTTCTCATTCTCCAGACTTTCTTTTTCCTTCTGGTAAGCCTTTAGGATATCCAGTCCTTCTTTTAATTCCATACTACCAGCCTGGGCTCTCATGGCAAGCTCATTATTTAAAGCTTTCAGACTCTCTTCCAGTTCTTTCATCTGTAGCTTATTGCTTTCGTAGTCCGCAATCTTATCTGTTATCAGCGGTACTTTAAGCAGGAGGCTTTCATAATTCGAGTTGCTCTCACCAGCCGTTTCCTTACTATCAAGGCTTAAGCATCTGGCTTCTGCCTGTGACAGGGTTCCTGTTATTATATTCAACTGGTTCATCAGGCTATCCGCCTTCAGTTCCATTGCTAATGCCTTTTCAATCTTTATTTTTACCTCTTTTAGTTCCTGGAGGGGTCTGTTCCCCTCCAATTCCCTCTTTTTGTTCTGTAAGAATACCAGCGCTTTGTTGACATCCACTTCGTTATTTTTAGTAAGTGAGAGGTTCGTGATATAATTTCTGACCTCACCCGCCAGTTCTGCCCCGGTTCTGATCCTTTGCTGTTCAATGCTGATGGTATTCACATAGCCGGATTCTGTAAGACCGCCAAGAAGTTCCTGTATATTCATAGGCTCTAATTCTCTCCCGGTGTCCAAATCCAGGAAAGAAGTACTTTTATTATTTTTATCAAAATTCCGGAGGATACGGTAATTCTTACCTTCAACAGAAAAATCCAGACTTCCTCTGTATAGAGATGGATTCTCCCAGGGCTGGAATCTGGTGTAGATATCTTCTTTGGAGGCTCTTCCTCTGGGTTTGTCTATGCCAAAAAGCATTCCTCTTAGAAATCCATGAAGGGTAGACTTACCCGCTTCATTTTCTCCGTAAATCAGATTAATGCCTTCCTTTAAGGATATATTCTTTTGATGGAATTTTCCGAAATCCGTTATTTTAAGCTCTCTAAATTCCAAGTGTTTCTCTCCTTATTTATAATTCTTGGCCTCCAAAAGGGCTTCCATACCATAATAAAGGGCTTTTTCTCCCAGTTCGCCAGCAAAACCGCCTTCTTCGATTGCCTTAATATAAAGTCCTATAATGTTATCTTCATTTTCCGCTTTCAGCGCAGAAAAATCATAATCCGGAAGAGTACCATCCGTTATCTCCAAAATATTACCAAGGGAAGTCAGCCCTTCTATGTCAAAGACGGTATCTCTGTCCCTTTTTCCCGCAAGCAGGAACTGATAAATATTATTTTCACCATTGGACTTTATAGCTTCTTTTATTTTGTCACGTATTTCACCGTTTGTAAAACCGGTCTGAATGGGTATTGTTATTTTATAGTAACCACAGGCTGCATAAGGTATAAACTCTGAACTAAGGCTTCCTGCTTCTTCTTCCTTTGTTATCTCTCCCCTGATGTAACCTCTTTCCCCTGTCTCATTCTTATCCATTGGTTCCAGGGAGCCGGAATATGCCATATTTTCCGCCAGATACTGAGGTTTATGAATATGCCCCAGCGCTATATAATCAAACCCCGAATGCATCAATACATTCTTATCAAAGGGTATGTTATCCGGTGTCCCTCCATGAGCCAGCAGAATATTGATTCGTTCCGGACACCCGGGGCTTATGCGGTCATACAAAGGCTCTCTGATTTCCCTTGCATGGTAACTTAAACCATAAACTTCTGTGTTGATATCCTCCAGGAAGATGCTGTCCATCTCCTTATTCTTAAGCATATGCACATTGGCAGGCCATATAAAGTCCGCATAAGGAGAGCGCTCACTGATATAATCATGATTTCCTGCTATCAGAACTACCTGTGTATGGGACAATCTCCCCAAATTATAAGCTGCTTCCTTTAACTCCCTCAGCAACGGCTGTTTATGAAAAAAGTCTCCTGCTATCAGTAAAAGATCCAGCTCTTCCTTTTCACATAGCTCTGTAATACGATGGAAGCTTTCCCAGATATCTTTCTCTCTTTGCTCGCTCCAGGGACATCCCCTGTCGGGTGCTGCTCCCAGATGCACATCTGCTATATGGATGAATTTCATAGTGACACCTCATTTTAATGTGAATTTACTTCTCTTTCTTTCACTCTTCCAAACAGGATGCCGCTTTTTGGTATCACAAGCAGCTTTCAATACGTCCAAAACCGGCACCTCCTGTGCTGGTTTTGGTGTTTTTCTGCAGGAAGCTGTTTTTTCCTCCCACTTCCCTGTCAGGCTAATTGCATATGAACAGCCTCTAAACTGCCTGAGATAGTTTATGGCTAATATCCTGCTTCGTACATTATAGCACAGTAACATAGACAAAACTATGAAATAAAAGGTAGGAATGTTTAAGATTCTATTGCATTAACTTTAAATTTTTTAAACTATCATGTAAAAAATGATTTTTTTTTGATTATTTATTTAATGATTTAATTTATAATCCCTGGTATTGATTGGATAGTATTATAGCATAGAACCGTTTTTAAGTCGAGTTCTTTCGAATATATGTTCGGTTCAGGTAAATAGCGGTGCTGAATCAAGTGAAATTTCTGCACGGTGGTACCAGCTGCTATATCAGCTCTTCGTAAAGTCAAAAAAATGCTCCACCCTGCAACTTACAGTTAATGGAGACTATAAAGATACTTTTAATTATCCGCTTTATAGTGATTCCTATTAAACTGTGTGTTACAAGGAGAGCATTAATATACATTTTCTTAATTTTATTAAAATCTCTGTTCAAAAATCTTAAGGTTATTTGCATTTACTTCATAGGTGCCGGTATCCGTAACCTTCTTCACTTCTTTGCCTGCGAATATATCCACGAATAGTTCCAAAGGAACACTTCCCCATACAAAAGGCCTTTGGGCAACTGCTGCCTTAATGCTTCCTTTTTTCATATGCGCAGCTACTTCCTTTGTAAAGTCAATGGTTACCACTTTGATATCCAGTCCATGGCTCTCGACATATCTTGCATATGCCAGTCCCCAACCCACATTGGTAGAGAAGAATAACCTGGTGTCCGGATAATCCTTTAACATCTTGGTAATTACTCTCTCTGCTTCTTCTTTGGAGGGTTCCCCGACAACCCCAACCTGGTGTACAGATATTTGGGAATTCTCTGTGACTTCTTTTATAAAACCTTCAGCTCTTTCTTCAATTGCTGCAAGTTTATAGTCCGTCCACATTCCGATTACAACATCTCCTCTGCCGCCTAAGAGCTGTTTTACAATCATACCTGCGCTGCGGCCGCATTGCAGTGTATTGGTACCAATAATAGCTTCATGAGAAATTCCCTTAACCGGAGACTGAATGAATATGATTTTGACACCTTTCCCCGACAGGTTCCGAAGTTCTCTGGCAACCGCTTCATCCTCTATGGGTGAAATTGCAATTCCATCAAAGCTGTTAATGGAAATATTCTTAAGAATATCAACCATTTCTTTTGTTCCCTGTTCACCCCTGGACTTAGGCGCATAGATCTCAACCTCCATATTAAGTACTTTGGCGGTCTTTTGTGCTTCTTTTGCTGCCGGCTCCCAGAAAGGATCGTCCAAATCCCAGATAAGGGCTATCTTTTTCTTCTTCTTTACCACCAGAGAGGTCTTAATGGAATTAGAATTCTTCTCTATGTAAGATACCTTATCACATAACTCCCTGGTCATCTTAACAAGGATATCAGCCATACTGTTCTGGCTTATCGTTAAGGAGGCAACCTCCTCCGTCGTTGCAGAGGACTCTTCCACAACAGCTGCTATGCTGCCTAATGCTTCAATAAGGGTAGTCTTTTCCCTTGTCAGCAGACTGACTTCTTCATTGAAATCCTTCTGTCTCTTTATGAATATATCCGCAGTATCATTCACCTGCTCCACGGATTTAATTACTTTGCTCACAGCATGGTTCTGCTCTGTGAAAATTACAGTAGAAGAATCCATAACCCCTCTTAGGTTGTCCAATTGCCCTGTAATATCTGAAAGTGATCTGCTGATATTCTCGCTGGCCTGCCTGCTCTCTTCAGACAGCTTCCGGACTTCTTCTGCAACCACTGCAAAACCCTTTCCTGCTTCTCCGGCTCTGGCAGCTTCTATGGAAGCATTCAAGGCAAGGAGGTTGGTCTGAGAGGCAATACTATATAATACTTTCGTTATCTCTGTTATGTTCTTGGTTTTATTCAATAGGGTGTAGATGGCATCCGTAATTTCCGTCATGACCTTTTCATTCTTTTCCTGGTTAACGGACAGATTATGAATAGCTTCTTTTCCTTCTGCGTTTACTTCACTCATATCATAAGCAAGTCCTATCAATTCCTTGGATTTCATATCCATCTCATTGATCTTGTCTGCCAGATGATCTGCAACACCCATACATCTCCCCACATCATCTGCCTGGGATTGTGCTCCTTGAGCTATGTACTCTGAGGAATGCCTAACACTTAATGAGGTGTCAACGATTTCTTCCACTACGCCTTCCAGCTGCCCGGAAATGGATTTTACATTGTCAAAATCATTACGGAACTGAGTAAAGTATTTTCTGTAGTTATGGTACATATCATTTTGGTCTGTGTCATCACTGCCGATAAACTCGTTCTCAAAATCCCAGTCCAACATTCTCTGTATCAAGATTGGTCTCTGTAATCTCCTGCTGCTCTTAAACATAGTTAACCCCCTTAAAGTTATATTAATTATTGTATCACCAATTTGTGCATAATTCAATTTATTTCTTTGTACCCCGTCGTTTATTATGTGTTTTTGTATTTATTTTTACATCTATACAATAATTATATAGTTGTTTTGCATAATATTTTTTTAAAATAGTATATTATTCTACATTTTACGTTGTATATTATACATAAATCGACTCTTTTCATCTTTTGTTCTGTTTCTTCTGTTTTTTACTTTTATTGTTATATAAACACCTGTACTATCGGGCGTTGCTCTTTAGAGGAGGAAATTTGTCTAATACCGCAAAACCCGGAGATTTAGTAGTAAGTTTCCAAAATCACAAAAGCAGTATAATTACATGTGAGGCGGGCAGCAGGTTCCAAGGATATTCAAACAAGTCTCCATTCAATTTACTGACGATTCTAATTCATGTTTAAATCCCCCAGGACAAAGGATTAGAAAAGAGATATCTCACAGGAATAAACTCTTCTAAAAAAGGGCTGCTGTATTTATACTACAGACTTCAGAAATTTTATTTACATTCTGTTACCTTATACAAATACAACAACCCTGATATTCTATTTCTTTCTGCCTTTTGACAAAGCGGTAATGGTATTACTGCCGGCTCCCCAGCCGGAATCTTTACCGGTCTGATTCCAACCAAGTTTTTCCCAGTAAATAAGCACTGCTATCCTTGTCTTGTTACCATATTTTCCATCCACTGCTATAGGTATAAAGCTTTCTCCGGTAAGCACTGCGTTCAGCTTCTCCTGAAGCCACTTGATATCCTTTACGGAGGAGCTTTTCTTAATGGTCTTCTTTGGTATATATACTTCAGAAACATATTTAACACCGGTATATTCGCAGATGCCTTTACAGATTTCCTGGGCGGACTCTTTCCAGAAAGCACTGTTTCCCATCATCTGCAAGGCTTCCCTTTCATTGGTCATGAAACACAGCTCTGTAAGAATTGCTCCTTTGGTTCCAAGGGTATTGCAGTTACACATGGCAAGGGCTGACTTCTTTATTCCTCTGTTTACCTGAGAGGTTCCTTGTGCCAAATATTTCAGCACTGCTTTCGCAAGCTTTTCGGATTTACCGCTGTAACTGCTATGAATATAAACTTCTACTCCGTCTGCCGCATTAAAGGTCTTTCCATCACCGTATGCATTATAGTGTATACTTACAGAGTAATCACACTTTGCATTCCTGATGGCAGTCTGTCTTTCCGTGAGAGGGGTATCGGCATCATTTTTCGGATTATTATCATTAAATCCGGTCATAACCGTGGTAAATCCACAGCGTTTAAGCTCCTGAACCAGAAGATAGGCCACCCCTACAGCCGCTACATGTTCCCTGATGCTTTCACCTTTTTTTATATCTGCTTTTCCGTCTTTGTCAAAATCCACATCTGTTGGCACGGGAGGTGTGCGTTTACCGGCAGTGTCATAGCCATGTCCTGCATCAACTGCTATTTTCATTTTTGCCCTCCTTACTATATTGAATTGGGTTAGACATTTTATTATAATTAATATATTCTTTGGTCTGTTAACGTTTTCTATTTACTTATATCTATGAAATAAGTCAATTATCATGTAACTTTTGTTTGCCGTAATATATTCCGGCATAATAGTATATTTAAATACGTCTAGATAAGTGCGGGTTTTAGGACGTTTTTAGGTACTTTTGAAAAATACTGGACAGCATGATTATTATAATGCAATTGATCATAAGTTTTGCCTTGCCTTGGGATATTCTCGAATAATCTTAAGGCATTTTAAGAAAGGAATGGTGATTAGTGTAATGACGAAACGAGAGTTAAAATTTCTACTTACAGATCTGGAATTATATAGTTCTAAGAAAATAACAGAAGAAGAAGCTGTGCAAAAAGATCCCCAAACAATCTACCACGAAAATGGGAGTGTTTATGAATGGGAGGATACAGAACTTGACCATGAGGATATGCTCCTGGCATTGCAGGCTAAGCAAACCGCAGACATCCATGCCATTAAGAATATCTGCGGTTTCTTTGCTTTTGTATTGTGTATTTTTCTCATCTGGCTGGTGTTTAGCTTATTTGCAATAGTACTCTAGATTTTATCTATCCTCTCTTAGGATAGCATAATAGGCAGTATCACAAATACCGGTATTATTCTTATCCCCCTGCCGCTTGATTCCTTCAAAGCGCAGGCCGCATTTTTCCATAACTTTACCGGAGGCTGGATTTTTAGTGTCATGTCTTGCTTCAAGGCGGTTAAATCCAACCTCCTCAAAGAGATAATCCCTTACTGCTGAGAATGCTTCTGTCATAATATTTTTGCCCCAGAAAGCCCTTCCACAGCAGTAACCTATCTCAGCCGCAGAAATCTGTTCATTCATATGTACCACTCCTATACTTCCGATTGGTTCCTGTATTTCTTTCAGTACCATACACCAGTGATAATTATCCGTTTCTCTCGCTTTCTCTTCCCATATGCCAAGAAGTGCTCTGGTGCCTTCTACATTTGGGTGTACCGGCCAGGTGAGATATCTGGTCACCTCTTCATCACTGGCCCAGTTTCGATACATATCTTCTGCATCCTCTGTACTAAAAGCCCGTAGTATTAAGCGCTCTGTTTCTAATGTTTTTGTTCCCAGATGATTCATAATAAGCTCCCCCTTTTATTTTATTTTTATTATATATTTCTTCTCACGACTAATAGGTCATCAACCGGCTGGTTAAGAAGTAGGAAATCTCTTCCTCTTACATTATACATTACCACCCTTTGTGCCTTTATTTCACCGGCTTCTATAGCCGCCCCATGAATTATATGCTAATCTGAGGGAAGAAAGTAGACAGCAGTCTGGTTCCAGGTATTATCATTCTTTAATTCCAGTTCTGTTAATACATAGCCGATACAATCCACATGGACACCTGTAGGACCGGTAAGATATTGCTTTATGATTAATTTTACCTTTTCCTCTTTCATTTGTACAGCAAAATCACATATTCCGTCAGCTGCCACAGGCTCAGCTGCTTTTCCCTGTAATTTGCTCCATTCCTCTGTTTGGCCGGTTCTGGCATAATGAGCACCTAATATATCCTTATCAACCTGTAGGACTCTTCTTTTCTTGTAGTCCAGTATAACCGCTGAGGTTCCATCCCAGTTCAGATAGTATGGAATCCCCGCAAAGACATCATATTCCGCCGGTAAGGCAACGGACTGGTATACCTGACCCTGTTTTGCATACACCAGCAATCCATAGATTCCGTCTCCTCCATTTGAACCCATATCACTTATAAGAATAATTTCATTCTTCCCGTCGTTGTTCAGGTCCGCTCCTGCTATCTTAAATTCTTCCCTTCCCGGCTCCAAGCCATCTATTATCAAGACCTCCTGATTACCAAAGTTTACCGTAATGGTATTCGTACTGCCTTTTCTTTCTATAAGCGCAGTATCTTCAACACCGTCACCATCATAATCTTCTCCCTTATAATAGTCTTTCAAATAATAATTATGAGCCCTGCCAAAAAGTGAGCCAATTTCACCCTTCTCCACTATATCATCCACACTGCCATTATTACCTGATTCTCCTTTGTCTTTTCTGCTATTTTCGATGCTGTCTTCTCTGTCAACCGCTCTTACATCCCCTTTAACCGCAGGACTCAAAAATAACCCTATACATACAAATGCTACTATCAGCAGCGAAACTGATATAAGCCATCCTGCAGGCTTTTTATACTTTAAGATATTCTTGATTCTGCCCTTAACACTGTTTTCTCCAAACCCCAAAGGCACTCCTCTTAAGGAATCAACGCCTGCTGACAGGGACAGCAAAGAGTGCGAGTACTGCTTTTTGATACCTGTACCCAACTTCTTAACCACTGCTTCATCGCAGGACATCTCCATATCCCTATTCATAAGGACAAAAGAAAGCCAAACCAGAGGATTAAACCAATGCACACAGCAGATAGCAAAAGCCAGAACTTTTATCAGGTAATCTTTTCTCTTTATATGTACTCGCTCATGTTCAATAATATATTGCTCCTCAGCTTCCCTTAGTCCTTCCGGCAGGTATATTACCGGCTTTATTATTCCCATAACAAAAGCCGTTTTCACAACAGGTGTTTTATACAGGTTATCCCTTATCCAAACAGCACCAGTTAATTTCTTACGAAATGCCAGATAGGACTTCGCCTGAAAGAACACAATCAACACCAGACCTATCAGCCAAAGAATTATCAGGTAATCCATAACGGAAGGACTTTTAACCTTATATGCTGTAATTACAGGTTCAGCCGCTATTTCTTTAACGGGTTCTTCTGAGGGTGTCTGCTCACGGGTCATGATATTCTCTGGGTCAGGTAGTATCAGATAACTTTCTACCCTCTGGGAGTTCACCTGTTTTGGTATAAGGCTTATCATACTTTCCAGGGTTACAGGACATATCAGCTTTAGAAATACTATACCCCATAGGCAATAGGAAAACACTTTAGGCGATTTTCCAAGTAAAAACCTTACCCCCAATACAAACAGAATGACATAGCAGGAGATAAAGCTCATATTTAATATTTCAAGAAACCATTTCTCCACTATCTATCCTCCTCATAGGTATCTATAATTTGCCTTAATTCCTCTATTTGCTTTCCGGTAAGCTTCTTACGGCTGATAAAGGCTGTCAGGAATTTTGGCAGCGAACCGTCGTAATTTTTTCCCAGAAACTCCTCACTTTTTAACTGCAGGTATCCTTCCCTTGACACAATAGCCGTTACAACGGCTCCTTCATTTTTCAAAATACCTTTAATACATAGTTTTTTTAGTACCGTATACGTTGTTGATTTCTTCCATCCCCATGCTTCCTGGCATAATCTAACCAGCTCTCCGGAAGCTAAAGGCTCCCTGCTCCATATGAATTCTGCAAATTTGTATTCACTTTCAGTCATAATATATGCCATAAGTTTCTCCTCCTTGGTCTATAATTCATAGACCTGTTTCTGTATTGTTAGTCTATATCTTATAGACCTAAAAGTCAATCAAAAATTATGCAACTTATCAATAACATGGGAAGTACTATAGAAACTTTAGCGAACACATCTTTGCAAACTTTAGTTATTAGAAGCTACATGCAGGTTATTAAAATGTATACATATTAAAAGAAGATAATTAAAAGGGAGGCTTTATCCCATCTAGTTATCTTCTTCAAAGAAAATATTTTCTAATTTTTAGTATAGATTACTCCTGGTTGTTTCTTAAGATTACCTTATAGTTGTTTCTATAAAGATATCTTATAGTTGCTTCTATAAAGATATCTCATAGCTTCTTCTATAAAGAATACCCCATAGTTACTTCTATAAAAAACACCTCTTAGTTTTTTCTATAAAGAATGCTTCATAGTTGCTTTAATAAAGAATACCTCTTAGTTAAATTATTCAATAAATACCAGTATTTTAATAATTTCTTTAATCATCAATCTGGCAGTACATCCTATATGGTAAAACAATATCGTTTAAACAGTCAGCTATGTAATGAAAATTCCTCTATTTTTTAAAACTCCCACAAGATAAAACCGTTAAAACTATAATCCCTCTTCCCTTGCCTTTCTCATCACCCAAAATGCCCGCTAACATATTCAGCTGTCTTTTCATGTTTAGGATTTGTAAAAATAATATCCGTGGTATCATATTCCACCAAATCACCAAAAAGGAAGAAGGCAGTTTTATCAGCAATACGGGAAGCCTGCTGCATATTGTGGGTAACAATAACGACGGTATAGGTCTTTTTTAACTCCACAATCAGATCTTCAATCTTATAAGTGGATATGGGATCCAGGGAGCTGGTGGCTTCATCCATTAAGATTACCTCAGGATTCAGGGCAATGGTTCTGGCAATGCATAATCTCTGCTGCTGTCCGCCGGAAAGGGAGAGTGCACTCTTTTTCAAACGGTCCTTGACTTCCTCCCAAAGCGCTGCCCCCTTTAAGCTGTTCTCAACGATCTCATCGATTTCACGTTTTTTCTTACCGTAGTATTTAGGTGCATAAGCAACGTTGTCATAGATACTTAAAGGAAATGGATTTGGTTTTTGAAATACCATGCCAATCTTCTTTCGGATTAACATAGGGTCTATCTTACTGTCATATATGTTAATATTGTCAAATATTACCTCTCCAGTTATTCTGCATCCCGGAATAATATCATTCATTCGGTTCAAAGTCTTTAGGAAAGTCGTCTTTCCGCAGCCGGAAGGCCCGATTAATGCCGTAATTTCATTTTTCTCAATATCCATATTGATATTGTTGATTGCCTGCTTCTCTCCGTAAAAGAGGTCTAAGTCTTTTGTAGTTATGATACCCATTATTTAAAGCTCACTTTCTTCTTAAAGATTCCTGCTATTGTATTGGCAGCCAGATTAATAATAAATACCAGAATAATTAAAACAGCAGCCATTGCATAAGGTACCCAGTCGGGTGCTCCGCCTTCTGTGGCGTATAGATAAAGCTGTACCGTAAGCCCCGCTCCCGGTTCTAAAATATGTTTTCCATAATTGGCAGGCATGGTATAGTCCACACCAGCGGTGTAAAGTAACGCTGCCGATTCACTCACAATTCGCCCGATACTTAGGATTATGGCAACCACTATACCCGGAAGTGCACAGGGCAGCAAAATAGTTCGGATGATATGCAGCTTTGAGGTTCCAAGAGAAAAGGCCGCCTCTCTGTATGTGGGATTTACCTGCAGGAGAGCTTCTTCCGTGGTCCGAATCAGGGTAGGAAGTACAATCAGGGTACAGGTTAAAGCTCCTGCCAACATAGAACCGCCGCTGCTGCCGGCTTTCAGGGTATTAATAAAGAAAGCCAGCCCAAATAAGCCATATACAATAGAGGGAATACCCGCAAGGATTTCTATGGCAAACCGTATAGACGAGATAATTTTGCCGGGCTTTGAATATTCAGCAAGATAGATGGCTGTACCGATACCAAGGGGTATGGACAATATAAGGGAAAGGAACACTATATATAAAGTATTGATAATCATAGGTGCAATCCCGTATGTCTCATATAAACGGGAGGGTGCCGTAGTAAGAAACTCAAAGCTGATATAGGGAAGTCCCTTTACGATCAAATATAAGATAATAGCTATGACCATTAAAGTAACTGCAGCTGTTACGGAATATATCAGTGCCCGAACAGCAATAACTCCAGGTTTAATTTTCTTTTCATAGAGGTTCTTATCCATTTGCATTACCTGCCTTCTTAATCAAGAAATGAAAAATAGAATTGATAATAAAAATAAATACAAACAGTACCAATCCAATACCAATCAGTACACCTCTGGTCTGCTCTGTGGCATAGGACATTTCTGTCACAATAGCTGTTGTGAGAAAACGTACAGGTTTAAGCATGGAGGGCATTTGAGGAATATTACCGGCTACCATGATAACTGCCATGGTCTCACCGATGGCTCTTCCTACTCCCAGGAGGACCGCCGCCATAATACCCGATTTGGCAGCAGGAATAATAATACGAAAGAGGGTATACTCTTTTCCCACACCCAGAGCAAGAGCTGCTTCCATATAGCTTTTGTCCACTGCATTAATGCTGGTTTCACTTACGCTGATGATAGTTGGCAGAGTCATAATTATCAAAACTATAACAGCAGAAATCATGGCAAGCCCGGAAGAGAGATCAAATATTTTCTGTACATAAGGCACAATAAAAATCAAACCTAAAAAGCCGTAAATTACCGACGGAATTCCCGCTAACAGACTGATTACGGAACGCAGAACAGAACCCAGGCCCTTAGGCATCAGCTGTCCAATTCCCAAGGCAACAAGCAGAGAAATGGGAACTGCGATCAGAACAGTAAAAAAAGTAGAATAAAAGGAAGAAATGATAAACGCCAGAATTCCGTAGCTTGGAGGTTCATTGGCAGAGTTCCAGACAGACCCGAAGAGAAAATCCTTTAATCCCACTTTGGCTATACTTGGAGCACCGTTTGCTATCATAAATGCTCCGATTAATATAACCGACAGGACCGTAATTAAGGCAAAGAAAAAAACGATACCTTTAAATAGATTATTATATAAATAAACTTTCTGTTGCTTCATTCTTACCACACATTCCGCTGCTTCTGGCAGCACAATTTTAAGGAATAAATCTATAAACTGGCAATGCCACTGCGCATTTGCAGTGACATTATCCAAACACACTATGCAGCTAAAACGCCTAACCTGAAACCAACCTGTATATAAGTTTAACTATTTTACAACAATCTGGCAGGCTGCTGTTTTCTTGCCATCGCTGGTAGTTACGGTAATTGTTACTTTTCCTGCTTTTTTAGCAGTTACAACACCAGTAGCAGATACTGCAGCCATATCACCAAGAGACATATATCCGATAGCACCGGAATTGTTCTGTACGGAAGCCTGCATAACCCCTGTGCTGGCAAGTGAACCGTCAAGATTTACATCATATCCGCTGGGAAGTGCAGAACCAAAATCCGCCTTAAAGAAATCTTCGAAGCAGCTTCTGGTACCGGAACCGGACTCACGGCCAAAAGGAGCAATCTTCACACTGGTGGAATAGGAACCGGATATCTGATTCCAATTCAAGCTGGAGGTATCTCTGGTATAGATTTTATAAAGCTGAGAAGGAGAAAGTTCATTTACAGGGTTGCTTTTATTAACAACTACAGCTAATCCGTCCAGACAAATCTGAACTTTGTTTAAAGTCTGAGCTTCAGTGCTTGTGATATCCCTGCTGGACATACCAAAGTCTACCGTACCTTTTGTTGCATCTGTAATACCTGCACCGGAACCGGTCACATTCTGTTCAACGATCTTAATGCCTTTATTTTTAGCCATGAAAGCTTCCGCAAGTGCCTGGATAAGCGGATTGACGGAAGTAGAACCTGATAAAACTACTGTTCCTGTAACTGATGCCGCAGATACCTTCTCTGCCGGAACACCCTGAAAGATTGAAAATGCTAATGCTACAGTTAAAACCAAAGACATAAACTTTTTCATGACATTACTCCTTACAATTTTTTTATTTTACGGGCTAATAATGACTTTAAGACACGCCCTGATTACTTGGTCATTATAATCTTTGATTGTAAAGAAATAAGCATGAATTTGAAAATTATTCCATTGGTATTGTAAAGAATCTGTTTAGAGAATTTAACATTACTGGATTTGAGTATTATGGGTTTTAACATAATAAAAGATACTTATTTCTCTCTCGTTGACAGTAAGTATAATTAGTGCTTCTGCGGTACCTGTAAGTGGTGCTCGAAATTAGTATATATACGCCTGTTATCTTCCAAACTTAATTGACATATGACAATAAAACTAATTATACTTTTAAGTAAAGTCAGGAGAAAACGTTTGCATTTTAGTAATTGAGTACTCAATATAAGGAGGAATATGAAAAATTATATCGGATTTTTAATCCGCCAAAAAAGACTGGAGCTAAATATCTCTCAGGAAGGACTCTGCAAGGGTATATGCGCTCCCTCTTATTTAAGTAAAATAGAACAGGGACAAGCCGATGCCAGTTCTGACATTATTACAAGTTTGTTTTCTGCCCTTGGCATCAGATATATAGGAGATAACTCTGTACTGGCAGATGCTCGTGAGCATTTCGATCGTTTCTTTTTTCTCCTGGATTCAGAGGAACCAGTAGAAGAAGAAAGCAATTATTTCATCATGTACAGAGAAGAATTGGAACACAGTGAATTTCACCTGGATTATCATCTATGCTTATTATTCTCCCTTTTGTCAGCAGGAAATCAGGAGCAGGCCGAGAAAGAGCAAGCTTACTTGAGCCGTTTCCTCCCTTATATGGAGGATGTGCAAATAATGCGGTACTACCTGGGTGCGGCAGCAATCCAAGGGCACTCAGAGAATACTGTCCAGCTTTTGCTGAAAGCAGCTCATTACGGTAATAATAGCGTTATTTATTATCAATTGGCAAATACCCTATATCATATTGGTCATTATAGCGACTGTATCCAAAGAGCGAATACCGCTTATTTGTTTGCGTCGGAAGAGGGAAATCCTGCGGTTTTAATTGGTGCCAGCTTTCTTTTAGGTTCCTGTTATTGTAACGGGCGTGATTTATCCATTGCAGAAAAATACTATAAACGTGCAATCGCCCTAACTCGCGGTTATCGTGTACCGGTAAAAAACTATGCTTATTATAACCTTGGAACAGCTTACATTAGCTGTGAACAATATCAGGAGGCTGAATATTACTTGCTTCAAGCCGGAGAGTTGGAGGAAGAGACTTATCATAAAGTCATGCTCAATCAAAAAAAAGCACTTTTGTTTATCCATTTAGGAGACTTAGAAAAATACCGTCTATTCTTAGACCGTGCTTCTGAAGCACTACAGGCTCTCTCTGAGGATACTGATAAATATCATCTTTGCAAAAAAATGATCACATTTGCAGAAATGTTAAAACTGCCTGACTACCTGGATACTCCTGGATATTTTGAACTATTGGAGGAGTTATATGGAAATGTGAATCAACCCTTTGGCTTTGGTTTTCGCAGATTTTATGGATTATATCTGATTCGTTATTATAAGCATCAAAGAAAATATAAAGAAGCGCTGCGCATTCGAGAAGAAATGGATATTTCCTGATATGATAGATTTAGCCCTGCTTATAAGGCATTTTCGTATGCATATTTCCCATATAGACCCCGTTTACTTCATATTAAGTGAAATGTTATAATAAACTCACCTCAGTAAATGAGATGATTCTATGAAGAGACACAACGGAGGAAATCCTAATGAAAAAAATTGAAAAAATCTGGGAGAAGGACAATTTTATCCTCAGACTTGCGAATAAAGAAGATGCAGAAAACTATTATCACCAGAACTATAATCCCTTAGACCCTGAAGTGGCAAGGCTAACCGGATGCAAGGCTGTTTTTTCCCATGATGAAGTCGTTAGCTTTTTCCTGCAATGTATAGAGGCTGACGACCGCTATGATTTCCTGATCATAGACCCCAGCGGACGGATTATTGGAGAAAGTGTAATTAATGAAATTGACTGGGACTTAAGAAGCGCCAATTTCCGTATTGGAATTTTCCACAGTGAAATATGCGGGAAAGGTATTGGGTCCTGGGCTACTCAAATGACCCGTGACTTTGCATTTGAACAGCTGAAGCTTCACCGATTGGAGTTGGATGTATTTTCTTTTAACCCACGTGCCGAAAAGGCTTATCTGAAAGCTGGCTTTAAACGGGAAGGTGTATTGAGAGATGCCATTTGGGACGGAGAAAAATACGCAGATGATATTCTGATGGCAATTTTAGAGGATGATTGGAAGGAAATAAAATAAGTAAGATTAATAAAAAGATAGGGGGTTGAAAAACAAGTAAAAAATCAGCAGTTTTTCAACCCCTTCTTTCATTATTTCTTAATACAAGGCATTATCCAATCACAGATTATCTGTTTGCTTCCGGTTTCCATAGGCGTGCAAAATCTGCTTACAGTGTAGAATTCAATCCAGTAGAAATCCTCATAGTCCAGTTCATAACCGTTCTTAAGCACCATATCCGACATTAACAGATATGCATTGTTCAGAATATCCTCAAAGTTTGCTGCACCTATCTGGGCTTTTGCAATTGTTCTTCCTTTGATTATCCTCCCCGTCATCCCTTCCGGAACAGGAGTACCCAGTTGAAAGAACTTGCCTACAATATAGGTATCGCCAAGGCCTTCTTCTGAAGTAAAGTCTGCTGAATACCCAAGTCCCATGCAATCCTCCATACCAACCTGATAATCCATAAGAGCTGTCAGTTTATCATCATAATGCTGACTCCAGAATATATCCCATAGCTCTTTGTTGCCAGACACCCCATGCTCCTTGTTGCTTATACCAATCAGCAGAAGGTCCTCCGTTTTTTCATAATCGATTTTTACCAGCTCAGCCATAATCCTTCTTCCTTTCATAACATAATAAGTATCCTTGTCTGTAAAGAAAAGAGGAAAAAAAGCTTTCTCCTTATAGCTTTCAATGGTCAGCTGAACAGGCGGCACCAAAAATTGCTCTTTAAAGGCTCTCGTGTAGGAGGCAGTATTCTCATAACCGCAGCAGAGAGCCGCTTCCGTTACGTTTACCTTCTCTTCCAAGATCATTCTGGCTGATTCCGTTAATTTTCTTCTGCGCACATATTCTGTCATTGATATTCCGCAGATATAACTGAATATCCGTTGATACACACCAAGAGGTATACCGGTAACCCTGGCGGCTCTGCCAAAGTCAGCCTGAAAGATATCACTTTCAAGCATATCTATAACCTGTTGTGTCTGCTCCATTACATCCATTTCTTCCTCTTCCTTTCAGTTATATCTTATAGCAGGCTGAATATGCCCGCTTTCCATTTTCTGTACAAATAATGTATGCCTTAATATTACCCTGATTTCCTGACACTAATAATTCGATTAAAGCTTGAATTGATCATCTAAATATCTGCTACCGGCACATTACCTGTCAGCCAGTTTAGCTCGCTATCCTGCATAAATCTGATAGGCCATTCCTTTGTAGTAGAGGTCCAGGTATGAAAATTTACAATACAGTTAAACAACTGTTCCACAGCCTCTTCTGACTTCTCCTTGATTGCCTTGTTCATATACTCCAGTAGGTTTTCGGGTTTCTTCTCCACACCTTCAAGCACTTTTAAAAACCATTTATGGTAAGGATACAAGGTCTCATTGTAGGTTAGCACTAATCTTCCCGCAAACAATACATAATTGGATATTGCTGTTGTAATCAGATATTCGTTATTCCTTTTCATACCTTCATAGAAATACCATCTCCAGGCTTCAAACTGCGCATAGAATTTCTCCAGGTTTTCTATTTTTCTTTCCACCGGATATCTGGAGGCTTCTGCCACAAGCTGCTCCAGTCCCTCAATTTTTGAGTAGGATACAAAGGCGTCTTTAAAGGCAAACTTTGCAGGTTCACTTCCCATAGCAGCCGTTTTCTTTATAAACTCTACTGAGGTGCACTTTCCATCAACATAACCGCCTTCATAAGGTGTCGCTTCGGTTTCATAATAGTTAAAGTTCTCCTCCGCCAAGGCTTTTTTATAGTCCTCTTCTGACATTACAAGCATTAGATCAATGTCAGAATTCTCTCCGGCAAAGCCATGAGCCACAGATCCTCCGATAATTATACCTAATACATCTTCTCGTTGTTTTAATTTATTAGTTATTGTTTCAATAGCAAGTTTATGGTGATTATACATTATACAACTCCTTTGTTTTCTTTATATGGATTCCATTCTCCAAGGGGTATTATAATGTATTTACCTTAATATTGGAATATAAGACTTCCAAATTACAGTAAAAGCTGTCCCTTATTTCAAATAATAACGCTTTCCATTAAACTTAATATTCTTCACGTTATCAACCATAATGGGTTCTTTAAAAAAGAGTGACGCCTTGCAATAGATTACATCAGGCTCTAAATTACCGAATTCATCTGCCCTGCCTCCACTTATAGAATAAGAAAAAGCTTTTTTATCTAAACTGGCCTCCGGAAAATAAATAATTGCTTTATCACTCTTTTTCTCAAGCTCCTCCATTACAATGTCAAGATCCGAATCCTTCGTGGTTCTTTTCTCAAAAGAAAAGATACAGGAGTAAGGCGTTAATTCTATCTTAGTCAGCGTTACATATTTATTACCCAGTAAAATATCCTGATCTAAAAGGATTGTCTTGGTATAATCCACTTCTTTATCAAAATCTATGTCTATTTTCCACTTTTTTTTATAGATACCTTTTATTTTTTCCTGGGTATGGAACGCAAGCCCTGCCAGTTCTATACTGTATTGTTTGCCAGTCATTTTCTCCTTCCCTATAACGGTATAAAGGATCTCAAACTGTACCTCCCCACTATTTCCATTCAGGGGAATATAATGATAGCCAAGACTGCCACCTTGGGCATCCTGGAATAAGGTACCGCCGCTTTCTTCATTAAAACCAAATCTTCCTTCCGTGTAAATACCTTTCTCCTTCAATACATTCTCCGCATTTTTTACTGTAAATCTCAGCATAACAGACCCAACATTACCCGTTGCTACGGCCCCCAGTACCTCAATCTTCAATTCATCCGAATCTACGACCTTTCCAACACTGCGGGAGGAAATTTCTTTATACTGCTCGGGTGCCAAATACACCTGACTCTTGGGGGGTTCTCTTCTTCTGTCCAGATAAAACTGGTAAAAGAAGTTTGTTCCGGTGAGCTGATCGGCAGTAACAGTAGCTCCGCCGATTAAAAGCAGTACAAGGCAGGCAACTGCAAACCCAAACCTTAACTTCTTTTTCTGTTTCCGTTTCTCAGTTTTCAGCTTCTCCTTCAGGTCAGTAAAATTCCTGGGGGTTACCTCCTCCAGGATATTATTTATTTGTGAAAGTATTTCAGGTTCTTTCATAATTACTCTCCATTTCTGCAGATGCTTTATCATATCCAAAGCTTTGCTCCTTTTGAGACAGTTTACTGATTGCGTTGCTATACTTCCACCGAACAGTTGCATATGGCCTCTTAAGAATCTCAGCAATCTCCTTATGAGAAAAACCAACAGAATAGAGAACCACTATCTCCCTCTCCTCTTTTTTTAGCATGGACAGCAATGAATTTAATTCCTGGAACTGCAGCATCTTCCGGTACATATCCTCTGATGGCAGTTCTTCATCCAGTTCCACAAACCTTTTACCCTCCTCTCTTTTTGTAAGAGCAAGGTTTCTTGCTATCTTCATTACCCAGGCTTTTGCATTGGTTCCGCAGCGGTAACGATGTGCCTTATCCCAGACTCTGATAAAGGTATTCTGCATTATATCCTCTGCATCATAAGGTGATTTTGTTATGACATAGGCTAATCCGTATACGGCTTTACTCATCTCTTCATAAAATTCCTCAAGTGCCACCATTTCCCTTCTGGAAATCCGTACCATCAGATTATCCATCTCCTCACTGCTTAACAAATCTCCACCCCCTAGTAAATGCTTTCACAGATATAACCTTTTAACTTTAGAATATGTTTGAATAATTTTTATTTATTTTTCCGACAAAACTCAGCCTTAATTTGAATTGACTTTTTACGCAATTATATTTGCAATATACCGGCTCTACCAAAACATAAGTTCTGTTGTGTATAATAAACTATATTTACCAAATTTGTCAAATTATCAAGCAACTCTTTACCAGTTTTTCCATTGAATATAACAAAGCAATTACTCTTCTTCACAATAAAGCAGCATACAATACAATCCAACAAAAAAACATGTCCATATTTATGAACCTTTGCAGTGAACCTTAAGGATAATACGGCTATAATGACACCTGTCACTATAGTGTATTACTCTCATCGCCACCTGGGGTGCATAAACAGACATGCAGTATTTAATACAGTGCAGTAATTGTACGAACCATTGAAACCTATCCATACCAATTATTTATTTTTTTCATTTCCACGCTTAAAATTACCTGTTACTTTAGCCATTATCAGCTGTGCTTCCTTCTGATCTGTATTCCTGATTCGCTCCAGGAACCTGTCACTGACTTTTTCTTTTAGAATAGTAACCCTCTTGCCACGCCAGAATATAAAAACATTCTTATCCTTAGATACCTCAAATGTAAATGGACTTTCATCCAGCTTATTTCTCTTATCTTCTTCTCCCATTGGCTTTCTCCCATGTCATTATCTTAATATACTACCAGGTAAATACCTTATGCTTTATCAAGCTACTTAAGATTCTACCTAATATAAAGATACTGCAGCAAGAGATACTTTCTGCATATTCAATCTATACAGACACCTACCATGTGACTGTCAGTTTAAATGATTATAAGTCTTCATCAGTCCATTTAATTCAATAGAGCTTTTTATTGTCGGGATAATCACGTTGGCTGCAAATGCTGCCATTTCCTCTGGTGACTGCTTACAGCCGGTTTTCAGCCACTTTTGGAGAAAACCGATATAACCGTTGATGATAAAGGCATTAAAATAGTCATATTCCTCTTCCGTCATATGGGCGCCGACGGTTTTCCACAAATCAGAGATTTTCTCATCAACAATATTTTTGATGCGGTCAACAAAAGCAGCATCTCCGTTTGGCCCCAGCATAATCTCACAGAACTCTTTGTTTTCTGCACAGATGGAATAAATCCTTACCAGGACCTCCGGGGGCTTTCCTTTTACCGGCGGATGATTCATCATCTGATCAATAATTTCATTGAATTTCTGAAAAAAATCTTCCTGTACCTGACTGATCATATCATAAATATCCGTATAATGAAAATAAAAGGTTCCTCTGTTAACATCCACAAGCTCTGTAAGCTCCCGGACCGTTATATTGGAAATTGCCTTCTGACGCATGAGACTGAGCAGACCTGTCAATAATTTTTTCTTGGTATTACGGACACTCCGGTTGTTATCACCGCTTTTATTCATAGCTGTTTCACCTCATATTTTGAATAATTTTTGCATTTCTGTTGAAAAATACACATCCTGTTTTATACTGTTTATTGATTTCTTTAGCTGAATATATTATGCTGAATTCTAGTTTATTTTTCAACACTTGTCAAGTTATAGGGGATAATATATCAGCAGGAGCAAATGGTCATGTTCCAAACAGACCAGAAGCAAGCCACACCGATATGAATCGCTGGGCTGGGAATCCCAGAAATTCATTCAATTCATAATTTAGCTTGTAATTATCCCCAGCTTAGGAGGTACCATGAATTCTTTTGTACGATTTGAAAATGTCGGTAAAACGTATCATTCAGGTGATGTTAAAGTTAATGCTTTGCATGATACCACTTTTGAAGTAGATAAAGGTGAGATCTGTGTAATTGTAGGGCAGTCAGGTGCCGGCAAGACCACCCTCTTAAATATTTTAGGCGGAATGGATACTCTGACCACCGGCCAGGTGTTTCTTGGTGACACAGAGATTTCCGCCCTGAGTAAAAAAAGCCTTGTAGGCTACCGCAGAGAAGATATTGGTTTTGTATTCCAGTTCTATAATCTCATACCAAATCTGACGGCTCTTGAAAACGTTGAGATTGCTTCTCAGATGATAAAAGATCCCATTCCTGCGGCGGAGATTCTTGGAAGTGTAGGCCTCTCAGAACGGCTCTATAATTTCCCCTCCCAGTTATCAGGCGGAGAACAGCAGCGTGTTTCCATAGCCCGGGCACTGGCTAAAAATCCCAAGCTATTATTATGTGACGAACCTACCGGGGCACTTGATTACAATACCGGTAAACAGATTCTTAAATTATTACAGGATCAGAGCCGGAGAAATGGAATGACTGTTATCATCATCACACATAATTCAGCACTGACAGCAATGGCTGACCGGGTAATTCATGTAAAAAACGGAACCGTCTCTTCGGTGCGTAAAAATGAGAAGGTTATACCGGTAGAGGAGATTGAATGGTAATGAGAAATTCTGCATGGAACAAAAACAACCGCCGGGAAATACGGCACACCCTGGGCCGTTATCTTGCGCTTCTTGTTATTATAGCTCTTGGCGTGGGATTCTTCTCAGGCCTTAAGATAACCAAAGAGGCAATGCTACAGACAGGTGATGCTTTTATTAAAACCACCAAAATGTATGATTACCGATTGCTCTCCACTCTGGGCTTTACCGCGGAAGATGTGGATAACATCAGTGGCCTTGAAGGTGTAACCACTGCCCAGGGTGCAATTAATGCCGATTTTATTACAGCTTTTCATGATACGGAGGATGTAATCTTTAAAGCCCACTCCATTACAGACAACCTGAATCAGATAAAGCTGGTAAAAGGCAGACTCCCTGAGGCTGATAATGAATGTGTTGCAGATGCCGGATATTTCACAGAAGAAGATCTTGGAAAAACAATTAATATATCTGAAAAAAACGAAGAAGAGGTCCGGAATAGCTTTTCCTATCAGGATTACACCATCGTCGGCTTATGCAATTCCGTAAACTATATGTATCGCAGTGACCGGGGTACCACTAAGCTTGCCGGGGGTTCCATTAATGCCTTTCTCTACCTTCCGGAAGACGGTTTCAGCGTTGATTATTATAGTGAAATCTATGTTACCCTTGCTGATAACCAAGGTCAGATCTTTAGTAAAGAATATGAGGCTGCCATATCCGCTATGGAACAGCCGTTAAAAGCTGCTGTCAAAGCCCGTGGAGATTTGCGCTACAGTGATATCATAAAGGAAGCCAGTGAAGCTATAGCAGATGCCCAAAGTGAATACGATTCCTCTTATGCTGAATACCTGGAGGGAAAGAAAGAAGCAGAAAATAAGTTAAGTGATTCCAAAAAGAAATTAGAGGACGCCAGAACTAAGATAAGCAGGAACGAAAAGAAACTGGCGGGCAGCGAGATTACCTTAGCAGAAAAAGAAAAGGAATATAACTCCTCCCTATCTGAATATAACACCGCAAGGAAAGAATTTGATACAAAAAAATCCGAAACTCTAACTACCCTGGAAGAAAAGCAACAGGAAATTACCACCAACCGCACTAAAGTAACAGGTGCTATGAATGAGATTGAAAAAAGCGGTGTCCTCGAACAATATAATACCTTAAAAGAATCAGAAACCACTTTAAAAGCCGCTCTTTCCCAGCTTTCAGATCCCGCAAGTACCGAATACCAGACCTATACGGCACAGCTAAAACAGGTCTCAGAAGGATTGGCTCAAATAGAAGCCACCGGGGTAATTACCCAGTATCAGACCTTAAGTAACTCCCTGAAACAGCTGAAGACCGCTCAGCGCACCCTGAATACAGCAAGAAAAACCGCTGAAAAGGAATTTAAAACAGCCGGGAAGCAGCTTACCTCAGCCAAAGCTCAGCTGGACGGGGCAAAAATAACCCTTGATACTTACAAGGAGCAGATAACAGATGGAAAATCGACTCTTACCAATGCAAAAAAAGAATATAAGGAGGGTCTTAAGAAATATCAGGGCGCCAAAGAGGATACAGAAAGTACTCTAAAGGAAAGCGAAGAAAAACTCAATGAGGCATTGGATAAAATAAACGATGCCAAAGAGGAGGCAGCCTCACTTGATAAACCCGCCACCTATGTACTGGACAGAACGAAAAATATCGGATATGCAAGTTTTGAAAACGACTCCTCGGTTGTTGAAGGTATTGCAAAGATATTTCCTATCTTTTTCTTTCTCGTAGCGGCTCTGGTATGCAGCACCACCATGACCAGAATGGTGGATGAACAGCGTACTCAGATAGGAACTCTGAAAGCCCTGGGCTATACCAACCGTTCCATCGCGTTAAAATATGTGACCTATTCCGGAAGTGCTGCTGTCCTTGGCTGTATCCTTGGATATTTTACAGGCACCAGGTTATTTCCTTTTGCCATCTGGCAGGCTTATAAGATGTTATATGATTTCGCGGAGATTAAATATGTATTCAGCAGCAGTTTAGCACTGCTGACCTTATTGGTTTCCCTATTATGTTCCGTTGGCGCCACCTATGCTGCCTGCCGGACGGAGCTGTCACAGATGCCGGCAGAATTAATGAGGCCTAAGTCCCCCAAGGTTGGAAAACGAATCTTTCTGGAGCGGATTCCTGTATTATGGAAGGCTATCAGCTTCCTCCATAAGGTATCTATCCGTAATATCCTGCGTTATAAGAAGCGCCTGTTTATGATGATACTTGGAACCGGCGGCTGTACCGCACTGCTGCTGGCAGGTTTAGGTTTAAATGATTCTGTCAGTAATATAGCGGATGATCAGTTTGATACCATAATGCTCTACGATTACACCATAGCCTTTTCAGAGGTTCAGACAAAGAAGGACATGGCAGCCTTCAAGGAAAATACCTCCGCTCTCTTGTCTGAATGTGTCTTTATATCCTCAGATACCTATGAAGTCACAGGCAAAGGCGGTAATCAGAAGATAAATGTCATAGCAAGCGATGACCCGGATATTACAAAGGTTATCGGGCTGCACCTTAACGGAAAGGCCGTTCCTTTTCCAGAAGAAGGTTATGTAGCCATTAATGACCGCCTGGCAGAAACCGAAGATCTTAAGATCGGTGATTCCATGACCATAAGCCTCAATAACACAGAGGCCTATACAGTTGTAATAGGCGGTATCTTTAAGAATTATGCCTTTAACTATATGTTCATGAGCGGGACCACCTATGAGCAGGTCTTTGGAGAAACGCCTGCTTATAAGACAGCTTACGCCACTACTGATTCCACGGATATTTACAATATATCTGCCAGGCTCATGAAAGATCATGGCGCTTCAAGCATAGTGGTTACAGCCGATACCAGAAACCGGGTTACGAATATGATGAACAGCTTGAATTATATTGTGTGGCTGGTAATTGCCTGTGCCTGCGCCCTTTCTTTCGTGGTTATGTATAACCTGAGCAATATCAACATAACAGAGCGGAACCGTGAAATTGCAACCATTAAAGTTCTGGGCTTTTATCCAAAGGAAACCTACAGTTATGTCTTTCGGGAAAATATCGTTATCACTCTTATCAGTACCATGTTCGGACTTCCGGCGGGCATCCTGCTTCACCGTTTCGTAATGGACCAGATAAAGATTGAGGCTGTTTCCTTTAATGTTCAGATATTACCTGTGAGTTACCTTTATGCATTAATAGTCACTATGGGGTTAACCTTATTTGTTAACCTGATACTGGTTCGAAAAATCGACCGGATTAATATGGCTGAGTCCTTAAAATCCGTAGAATAATGGGGTTGGAATAACTACTTATCTTCTCTATCGTCTTGCAATGAATAACTATAAAAAGGGCTGTTTCAAAGTATTAGAAAATCATTTTCGATTTCTGAATTTTCTATAACACAAGGAAACGGCCCTTTTTGATATACCAGCATTACACTCTTTGACATCTTTTTTAGTCTAATTCTATAAAATCAGCATCTCATGTTCATCGTATTTAAAGTCAGGCCCATAAGCAACCTCCCAATAATAACCGTCAGGGTCTGTAAAATAAGCGTGGTAACCACCCCAAAAAACCTCCTGTGGTTCTTTTATGATGATACCGCCTGCTTTTCTTGCCAGTTCAATAACTTCCTCCACCTTTGCCTTACTGTCCACATTATATGCCAGTGTAATACCTGAGAAACCCTCCCGAATAGCCGGAGGATTTACATCATCGATATCTTTTGCAAGCTCCTGTATCGGAAATAATTCCAGTTTCGTTCCATAGGAATTAAAAAATACTATGTGAGGATTGTTTTCCGTAACATCCGTGACAAATCCAAGGCCATCACGGTAAAACTTAACGGATGTCTCCATATCTCTGACACCCAGGCAAATTATGCTTACTCTGTTCATTTCTTTTCTCCTGTTGTATTTATAGTTAGAGTTACTAAATAACTCCATTATGATTAATCATTTTAGAATTGATATTTATTAGATTCGATTCATTGATGTTCGTAACTCTTTTAATCCGTCTTTACTGTTTTCCTGGTACTCCATTTACCATAGATAATATTGCCCTTGTCATCTTTAATATATCCGCGTACCTGCACATAATAATTAGTCTTATTCTTTAGTCCTGCTACTTGTATTTGCTGCCCGCTAACGCTCTTGATTACCGCATTTTTCATTGCGCTGTTTGTAGAATAACGGAGCTGATACTCTTTGCTTCCCGCTTTACTCCATTTTGCAGTAAAACTGTTAGTTCCTTTTTTCAGCATTATTTCGGTTTGTTTTATATCAACAGTCCAGATGCAATACAAATACAGGTTTTCAGAGACATTCGTTACAACTCTGTCTGGATAGGAAATTCCAGTCCCGTCAGCTTTTGTATTGAAGCTGCTGATATAGATATTGTTACTGCCTTTTACAACAGGAAGTATTTGAGGAGCATATTTTTGCTTGTCTTTCATTGTCTCTATCGTTGTTGCTTCACCATCCAGCGAGAAATGTTTTGAATATGAGAAATTAGTGTCTAATATTACTGTATATTCTTCTGCTTTCTTAGTTATATTGTTCTCTTTAGTGTTACTGTTCTCTGATGAAGACTTTATGACCGCAGCCTCATTTCCACTGTAGATATCTTCTCTATAATCCTTTAATATGGATTCATAATTGACCTCTTTCCATATTGTTGCATTTCTATATTCGTTCTGAATAGGTGTAACAATACTTTCCACTTTATAATCACTGGTTCCAAATCCAGCGATGGGTTTATCCCATGGTATCCCAACAATGTGCCACTTTTCGCTTAAGAATACTTGGTTGGTCATATAACTGTTATAAATATGCATCATACGACACTCAATTCCCAGGATATCCATAAAATATTTGAAAGTATAAGAAAACCCTTCGTCTATACCGTTATTTTTTAGTAACGGTCCGATAATGCCATAGGCACTTCGAGGAACATCTTTCTTTTCACGATGATCGTATATACAATTAGCAATCAAATATTCAAAAATTACTTTTGCTTTCTGCTCCTCAGTCATACCAGGTAAAATATTTTTATCAATTACCTCGGCTGCTTTCTTAACTACTTCCAAGTCTGTCCCCGAATATCCTGTAAAATTTTTCTTCTGAACAGCCAGAACAGGGTTATATCTTACTACAGATACTTTACAGAAAGCAATATTGGTATCACAGTTTGCAAAGACAATCGCAGTTCCAACCCCAGCAGCATAAATAGTACCATTAACTACCGTTACAACCGTATCGTCAGAAGAAGTCCAGATAATATCTCTATGTTTCTTACTACTCTGGGGTTTGATTTCCGCCGTTAGGATATAGCTCTCTTCCAGGCTAAGATTCAGATTGGATGCATTAAGAGAGAGTTTCATTATATTGCTTGTTGTTTCTTTTGTATTGGTTTGAGCCTTTACAAATGGGAAAGGAAACAACAATATACTCACACAGATTCCCAATGCTATTACTGTAGACGTAATCCACTTACTTTTCACGGCATTTCCTCCTTTTGTTTATGAAACTATACAATATTTGGATTTTATTAGATTATATCATCTAGTTCGTTATCTGTCACTCATTAAGAATGTCTATCTATCTGGTATAAATGTAAGATAATCCCTTTGAGAAGTAGTAAAATATATATGCTAAAATTGACCAATTTTATATACTTATTTTCCCAATTTCAATCGATTTTTTGACTCATTTATTGGTATAATAATTTTATGGTAACAGGAGCAAAGTCAATTGATGGCTTGGGATAATTATGAGTGCTTGCCCTTCCTTTTATAGAGGAAGGAGGTGAACTTTTCCTATATTACATAGAAAGGGGGAGTGCGCCTGATGGCAGTTGCAGAAGCATTATCTTTAATGATAACCTTCTCTAGCTTTGTCGTAGCTTTGATTACTCTAGTTGTTAGTCTGATAAAGATGAACAACAAAAAATGATTATCCTGCACCGCCTAAAGTATAGGATAATCATTTCTTATACACGTATTGGGCAAGCATAGGTTTTAACCCTGTGCTGCCTGTTACCTACATTATATCAGTAGCTTTCTTTTTTGTAAATACTGGATACACTTTTCTCCGGATTTCTCTTTTCATTTCAAAAATTCGATGGCTTCTCATTAATCTGTTCTGAGGTAAATCCGTTTATGAAAGCAAATTTGCCGTTATATGTTCCTTCATCTAAATGTACCTTTTCAATTCGTATATACTTAAATATTTTTCTGTTCGAATCAACTGAAATCCGGTCTTTTCAAGCACTCTGCGGGACGGGTAGTTTTCATGCTCAACATTTCCATGAATGACTGGCTCAGCTCCAGCTTCTTCCAGCCTTTTTAAACCCCAGGTTACAGCTGCCTTCGCAGCCTCAGTAGCATATCCTTTATTTTGATAGGCTTCACCTATTCCATAACCAACTTCAACATAATCAAGCTCCTCTTGGGGTCCATGAAACTTACTTAGAGATACCGTACCTATAAAATCTCCGGAATCTTTCAGATAAAGCCCCATGTCAAAGGGTTCCTGCAAAATATTAACTACATAACCGCTCTGATTATTCATGATTTCAATATCCTTCCTGGCAGTTTCTCTGTTCAAAGGGTCTTGAAAATAGAACCATTGCCTGTAGGATTTCTCATTTCTGAACTTTACATAGATATCCAGATCCTCCATTTTAATAGGGCAATAGACTAAACGCTCACTTAAAATCTGTTCCATTCTCTACAATAGCCTTTCTCTAATATTTCATCGTCATCTTAAGAAACCTAGCTTTCTGCCAGCAGCTGCCAGAGCTCCATTTCAGGGCTGACAGGGGATTCCATCCTGTCTTCTCTGTAAACTTCAACAGCCAGCAGCCCTTTCATGGGATACGAAGATTCCGGCAGCCACTTGTTATACAGATGCTCATATGCTTTATCCAATGCCGCACCTGTCAGTGTCTCCCTGTCCTCCGCCCGGAATCTGACACGAACATAAATACCCGGAGGTAGAGTAAACTTACGCATACCTTCCGGTATTTCATCAAGGCAGTTCACCTGCATTCCCATCATATAAGTCCCCATACTCATATCCTTCTCGCATTCACACACAATTCCAAGACTTGTCTCCGGTAAGAAATGTCCCGGTATCAGGTTCGGTTCATCATTGCTATAAAAATCACCAATAAGGCTTTCAATCATCTGCTGCTTCTTCTCATTCTGATTATAAGGTACCCTTGCTGCCCGCCCTATAAAGTATACCGGATTCTCTAGCAAGAAGGTATCCGTTATGTATTCAGATGTTATTCTGTCGGTTTGATAGATCGCTTTATTTTCCTTGATGCGTTCCTGTAAGGCGAGAAGCTCCTGTTCAATATCACGCAGAAGAAGTTCCTCTGATCTGACTGCTATAAGTCTGGCTCTGACAATCTCTTTCCATTGTTCAAGGTCCATATCTAAAAGAATACCTATTTCCTCCAATGAGAACCGCAATCTTCTTAAATACTGTATCTGCTTCATACGTTCACTTTGCTTGTCCTCGTAATAGGCATAACCATTAAAGGAATCTATACCCTCCGGTTGTAGAAGTCCGATTTCTTTGTAATATCTTAAGGTTTTCTTTGAAACCAGATGCAGCCCTGCAAACTGTCCGATTGTATATCGCATAATGCCCTCCTTTTCTTAATAGTAATCCATTCCCCAAGGGCTCAGTCAAGTGGTAATTATAACAATTTTTTAATGTTAGTAATATTGAACCAACCTATTCCGATAATATTTCCATCATAAGTCTGACACCATATTTAAATCCATGGGTAAAAGCAATTTCTGTTTCTATAGCACTTAATTCTGTCGATATTTCAATTAGTTTAGCAACATCTTCAAACATCTCTTCACCATTTTCATTCTTTATTTTCTCTACGATATTTATAATGCGCTCATTTAATGTCTGATACCCTTTATCCTTGTATATAGTATTTTCAGGGTCTAATATACCATTATAAAGTTCCTTTACAATATCTTTCATCGCTTCACTCTCTCAATTCTTTTTTGTCTATTAGTATAATTTATACTTATACAGGTTATTCTAGCATAGAACCACAAAGTTTACAATTAGAATAAAAATATATGCACATAGACAAAATTCTGAGGTGATTAAGTTGACTGGTAATAATGATAACAATATAAATTATGAGATATTAGGCTTACGTATAAAAGAAATCCGTATAAGAAAAAATCTAACGCAAGAAAATGTTGCTTCTTATGTCGGTTGTAATGTTTCTCATATCTCTAATATCGAAAACAATCATACCAAAGTATCTCTTAATGTTCTATTAGCTATTGCAAACGCACTTCATACAAGTATCGATTACCTTTTATCAGATCAATATGAAAACTCATCTTTTGCATTGGATAACGAAATTTTAAGAGCGCTAAAAGATTGTGATAATGACAAGAAAATAAAGATTTTAAAGATAATCTCAATTATTTAGATTATTGAATGGTATCTATAGCAGCTACCGTCAGAAAGAAGTCGAACGGTAGCCTTGATATTCAGAAGCATTTCACTCCCCTGCAAACTCTTCTGTTGAAGGTGCACCATTCCAAACATACCCATCAGAACGGTAATAACCTCTTATAACAGAACCATCTGTCTTTGTATAATCGACGACGAAAACCTGCCCTGTCTCTATTTGCATCGGATAGTTATCATAAGGTAGTACATCGCCGGTTTTGCTGCTGTCCTTGAAGTCATTATAAGCATTTTCTAAGCGCCAAAATTCACGGGAAGCGTAATCTTTAAATCCTGTTAGATCTTCTTTCCCAAAATACGAGGCTGTATATTTCTTATCGTTAATTGTAATTGTATCTTCTCTAATGGGTTCAATCTCTTTTGCCAACCAAGCTAAGTCCTCTGAATAGATATTATTCGTGTAAACCTTTTTTAACTGATTTGCCATACACGGAACTGATTGAGTATTGTTATCCATTGCATCAAAATCAGTATGAGCGCCACCGTAAATCCCCATAACACTTTCACCGCTTAGTCTGTCAAACTCACGGATAAAGTTCTCTGCCATCTTATTTTCCCGATATACATCATCTGATTTCTTATAATAATATTTTCCCTGTTCAATTGCTTCCCGGGCTAGCGTATACTGGTCAGAATCTTTTAGTTTATTTGTCTCCAGATAATCCAGAAATCGTTCTCCCGTAGTATCATACTAATGTCCAACATCCGTGCCATGAAAAATTGTTTCAGGGCATCTGCTTTTTATATTCTTATAAAATTCAATAATATCCGGCGTATGTATCATAGTTCCATTCCACTCATCATATATCGCATCCAGAATGTCATCACTATCTGACTGCATCCACACATTTAAGAACTCAGCCGTATAATAGGGAAGTTCTATAAATAAATGCCGCATATTTTTATTATCATAATTTTCATACCACAGCTCTAATTCTTTATCCAGTATTTTTTTACACCATGCTGTTCCCCATACAGATATATTTGTCCTTTGGGTGTTATGGATGACTTAATTGCATCACCTTGGGCAGGCTTATGGGAACAGGCACTCAAAGACAGCAGCATTATAAAGGCTGCTGCAAATGCTATAAATCTTGATTTTTTCATAATTCACTCCTTTATTTATTCATTGTGCTTAAGAACTTTATCAAAGCAAAAAGAGTCCTTGTCGTAATTATTATGCTCATAAAAGGCATGGGCTTTAATACGTTTCACTCCGCTGCTTAATAAAATATAAGATAGTTCTTTTTCGTAAGCCATAGTTTCAACATACTGAAGAAGTTTAGTGCCTATCCCTTTCCCCTGATATTCTCCTTTTACTGCAAGACCATTTATTTTAAGATAACCTACAGGAAGCCCTACTGCCAGCACCTGCACGGTAGTTATAAAACCTACTGCTTTATTATCCAATACAGCCACAAAAGTTCTGTAATCATCATTTTTACTCATCCTCTCATAATCAGCAGCCATAGTTGCTGCATTTAGTTTTCGATTTCCGATTTCATTGTTCCATAACGATAACACTCCTGCATAATCGATTTCTTGTATTTCGCGGATCACAATTTCCATTTTAATCTCCTATGACGGTATAAATAATCAAACCCTAAATGTTTGTAAAACCACTGTTCGCAGCCTCAACCTTTTTATGATTAGTTATACGTCCTCTTATCATATTCTATAATTTTCCAAGTTTATTTTTATACATATTGATTTTTATATCCAGACAATTTCAATTTTTTTTGATTTCCTCAACCTCTGACAACCCTAGTGCTCTGTCCGCCTGGTACCTGGACTAATTGCGCAGAGTGGATTTTAAGCCTGCAAGACGGAGGAAGGAGTCGTAGCGGTGGCTACGGCGGCTGACGACAACGCAGCAGATGGAAATTCAGGCAAGCAATTAGTCAAGATATCAAGCGGACAGTACACCAGTACTGCCTTGTTTAAATTTCGCTTAATATCAGCGCTTGATATTTTCGCTGAGGCAAGGCGAAGGAATAAGGGGTAGCGGTTCCAGTAGCATGTATGCTACGAAGATTGAGGACAACGCAGTATCAGCGGAAATAGCAGGTGTTGAATTACGTAAATTTTATGAAAGGTAGTACTAGAGCATCATGAGCCGTCCTTTCTAAGACTTACGGTCATAAAACAAGAGTGTCCCAAAGGTGGTTTTCACTTTTGGGACACTCTTGAAAAAGTTTATTTAATTAGTGCTTAACGCCATATGCTTTATTTTCCTTTCATTACTATACCCTTTGGCAGCCATGACTCCTGCATTGCCTGGACATATAACTCCTTCGAAGAAGCCGGGAACTGAAAAATACAGGTATCCTTTACTTTTTCAAATACAGAGTAGTAGGTCATTTCTGGTACCTGACTGCTTTGGAATACCACCTTTTCCAGTTTGGATGAGTGAGCAAAAGCACACCCTCCGATACGTTTTACCGTATCCGGTATTACAACTGATTTTAACTGTTTGCAGACACTAAAAGCGTAGCTTCCTATTTCCGTTATCTTCCTGTCAATGACAACTGTGCCGGCAGCAGAAGGATAAGCCAGCAGCGCAGTTCCCTGTTTGTTTAAGAGCATGCCGCCTTTTGCTGAATACTGCCTGTTTTCCTTGTCCACCTTAAACTCCTTTAAGAGGTTGCAGGAGGTAAATGCAGTGGGGGAGATTACCTTTATATTAGCCGGTATGGTAACCGAGGTTATGGTTGTTTTGCCGTAAAAGGCACTTTCATCTATGGAAGTAACCTTGTATTTCTTTCCCTTCCAGACAATTGTCTCAGGTATTACCACTTTACCGGGAAGCTTGGCATTCATCTGGTTATTCGCAACAGCAACCTCTCCAATCCCCGTACCGGAAGCTTTGCCGGTAATTCTGTAATTTATATTCTTATATGCAAAGGTCTCTGCTGAATACCTGATAAAGCCCACTTTGGTGCCTCCCTGGGCTTTTTTTACCTTAACCTTTACCGTGTAAACTTTCGTATTACCGCTATAGGTCACTGCTGTCATATAATACGCACTTCCGGCCTTCTTTGCAAAAAGCTTCCCTTCGTTATCAATACTGATAAAGGTTGGTGTGGATACATGATAATTCACCACCGCCTCTGCCGGCAGGTTCTCAGGTCTGATATCTGTGAGAGTTCCCTCTGTCACAGTAATATCTGTTATTATCTGTGCTCCTCCTGCCAGTCTTCCATCACTGTCGACTACAAAAGCATAAGGAGAAAAATGTGCTGCTGTGAATTGAAGACAGCTTACCCCTTCCTTCACTGTCAGCTCTGCCGGTAGTACCTGAAGCTTACCCTTTGACACCGTCACTACCAGCAGTTTCTCTTTTTCCGGGAGCAGTGTAGTTGGAATGGGGCAGGTGATTCGAACAGAGGTTCCTTGTGCCGGCTGTACCTTCGTATTGGTTCCCTTAATGTATAAGCTTATGTCTAAAGGGAATATCTGCATCGTTTCCGTATTCAATCCAATTGTATCTGTTTCCAGGGCATTTCTTACTTCTTTTTCCGCAGCAGAATCTTCCTTTAACCGAACTTCCACTGATTTATCAAAAGCTTTACCAACCTCTTCTACTGAGATTAAGGCGGTATTAGGGATACCCTTCGGAGCTTCTACCACTTCTATGGTCTTTTCCTCCGTTTTATCCTTGTCCCCCTTCTCCCCGTCTTCATTGGGAGTGGAAGGCACCGATGGGGTAGCAGCTGGTGTGTTCTGGTACTCTGCTTTAATTGTCACATTTCCTGCCGGCATTGTAAAAACTGTACTTTCTGCTCCAGGATTTTGAAAGGTTACGTTCATATTGGAGGTCCATCTATGAAATACCTTTCCTGCAGGTGCCGGGTTTGCAGTGATTGATACATTGGAATTTTCTGAATAGCTTCCTCTGCCGCTTCCGTCGATTACCGTTACGCTATATACGGCAGACCCTGACTTTGATTTTACAGTAACAGAAGCGGTGCTTGTAGTCACTGCCGCTGTCTTGTTACCATTAACACCAGTATCCGTATTGGTTACTACACAGTAATACCAGGTCTTCCCTTCTGTGTCCGTCGGTGCCCAATAGCTGTCCTGTACTGCTCCTTCTATGGGTGTTCCACCCTCCGTACTGTCCTCCGAATTACTGTACCATTGGTAAGTAAGGCTTCCGCTATTTACTGCCGCTGTTACCTCTAAAATGGCTTCTTCCCCTTTTTGTACCGTTACGTCCTTGGGGTGTTTTAAAATTCCGGGTATTTCTGCATCTGTCAAGGACTGGGTTACAGCTTTGGCTGCATTACTGGTTACACTGGCGGTTTTATTTCCCGTAGCTTCCGTATCCATATTGGTTATCACACAATAATACCAGCTGTCTTTCAGTTCCTCCGCCGGTGCCCTATAGATGTTCTGAACTGCTCCGCTTATAATAGTTCCTCCGGTATTGCTGTTCGTTGTATTCCTATACCACTGGTAGCTCAGATTTCCTTTTTCTACTGTTGCAGCTACCTCAAAGTTTGCATCTTTGCCTTCCTCAACGGTGACATCCTGAGGCTGACTGATAATCTGAGGAGTTTCAGCATCTGTTATTTCCTCTTCTACTGTCTGTTTTACAGTAAATCTTATGTCCTGCATCTTATCTGCCGACACTGTTATTGTGGCCGTATGGGTTCCCAGAGCCAGCCATTCTCTTGCCTGCACAGTAAAAACAGCAGTTTTATTTGTATTGTCTAACGTAGTTCTTGTAAGGCTTCCAAGATCAAAGCTGCCTGCTCCACTACCGCTTAACTTTATTTTCAGGTTCTTTAGAGTTCCTGATCCAGTATTGGTCACAGTTATGGTCTTGCTTTCTATTTCCCCTGTGTTATAACCCCACAAAAGCTTTGGAAAAACGTACTCACCCTCCTGTGACAAAGCTGCTGAGTAATTAACAGTGGTTATTTTCTTAATTTTACTGTTTGCTGTGTCGGCAACATAAAATACTCCATTGTTATCTATCGCCAGACCAAAAGGATAATAAAATCCGGCATCTAATACCGGGAAATTCCCTACTACCGTACTGATGATTCCCTCCGGTGTTACTTTACGAAGTACATTGTTAAAATACTCTATGATATATAAGTTCCCATAGGTATCTAATGCCACACTTGCAGGACCTCTTAAGAGGGCATTGGTAGCCGCTCCCTCATCTCCGCCATATCCATTTGTGCCAAACTGTCCTGCTATGGTACTTATCACTCCGTCTTCCGTTACTTTACGGATTACATTATTATCCATATCAGCGATGTAAAGGTTGTTCTGACTGTCTACCGCTATTCCCGTAGGATTATGGAACTAGGCATCCATAGCAGATCCGCCGTCTCCTGAATAACCGACAACTCCAGACTGCCCTGCCACCGTACTGATGATTCCGTCCGTTGTTATCTTTCGGATTACCTGGTCCTGTATATCAGCTATGAAAAGGTTATCCTGACCGTCCACTGCTACTCCAAAAGGCTGCTTCAGCATGGCTTCAGCAGCAGGTCCGCCATCACCTGAGTGGCCGAAGCTTCCCGCTATTCCGGCTATTGTACTGATAACTCCGTCTGCTGTCACTTTACGGACTACATAATTCTTACTATCTGCTATGTACAGATTTCCCTGACTGTCCAAGGCGATTCCCCTTGGATCGTTAAGTTCAGCCTCATTTGCATTGCCGCCATCTCCTGCATAACCGGGGGTTCCATTACCTGCTACTGTAGTAATAATACCCTCCGCTGACACTTTGCGCACTCTGCTGTTTAGCGTATCCGCAATATATAGATTTCCCTGATTGTCTACAGCTACTCCATTCGGTGCGTTGAGGCTGGCTAAATTTGCCGGTCCTCCATCCCCTCCGAAGCCGGGAGATTGAATTCCTGCAATGGTCGTTACCTCATAACCCTCCGCTGCCAAAGCTGTATGCTGGGGTAGCCCGGTATACAGAACTGCAAAAGATAAGGCAATACATAAAAGCCTCTTATGCAAGCCTTTTATTTTTCTTCTCATATTTTCCTCCTTTTTCATTACTGTCAATCCGCCTAAACTTAGCGTTGATATGATTATAACAATCTATTTTCACAAAATTCTCACAAGAATCGACCTATTACTTCAGGAAATACGAAATTTTTTCAATTCAATATTTACGGTATAAAAATCGGATGCAATATAAAAACCCCAGGCACAGAAGAGCTTCTTCCATGTCTGAGGTTTGGTTTATGTACAAAGGAATTTTTCTACACCTCACATCTTAATTGCTGGTTTATATAGATTTCCTCTGCCTTATCTCTATTACCTTTTTTCTCATATTCACTTGCCAGTCCATCGCACAGCTTATCAAACATATTCTGGTAAGCATACTTTTGCAGTTCTCCCCACAGATAGTCTTTACTTCCAAACAATGCCCCCTGATAAACAAAAAACAGTTGTTCACTTATTAAGTCTTCCTGCCCCGTTTCTTTCTGAAAGGTCTCATAAAGGGTTTCAAGCTGAAAGGCATCACACCAGATCCCTTCCATAGCAAAGAAATACTGTCCCAGCCTGTTATAGAGTACGTTCTTGATTCCCGCCTCCTGCAAGGCCTTCTTCATACGGTAAATGGTGGTATACATTGTATTTTCTACTTTAATCTTTTCCGATAAGGGCCAAAGCTTCTCAATCAGGCTCCATTTATCAATCCCCTGCTTTCCATAGAGCATCAATAGAGCAAACATTTCCTCTGTCTTCTGGGTTGTCCACTTTAATAAAGAATTTCCTTCCTCATCCTGTATGGCAACCTTTCCGAAAAGCCGGACATATATTTTCTCATACAAGGGTGAGGCAGGTACCTCTGTCTTTCTTACCCTTGCCAGCGCCTGGGCTATATCCTCCCTGCTTACAGGTTTCAGAATATAATGCAGTGCATTCAGCTTAAAGGCTTCAACAGCATACTTGTCATAGGCCGTTACAAAAACAATACTGGCAGAGTCAAGGCGTCCCGCTAATTCCGTGGCAAGTTCAATACCATTGATTCCTGGCATTTCTATATCAAGAAATATAATATCCGGCTTTAACCCCGGCAGATGTTCAAGGGCTTTCCTGCCACTGGTGAACTCTCCTGCAATCTCTACCTTAAGCCCAAGCAGAATATCTTTCAAATAATCAAGCACCAGAATCTCATCATCTGCAATTACTGCCTTTAACATGGCCGTCCTCCTCTTCCAAGTGAAACCGAAACCATACTTTAACTCCTTCTTCCTGCTCTTCTATGTGCAGTTCCTCCCCATAGTAATGCATTAACCTTTTTTTGATATTCCCAACACCGACGCCTTCCCGCTCTGCTCCTGTATCCCCTGCTTTCCCGGAAAGCCTTGCCAGGCTGTTTGGCGAAAAAACCGGACCGTTATCGTATACTGTAACAACTCCAAAGCCCTCCACCTTTCGTACCGATAAACGGACCTTTCCATCCTCTTCTCTTTTTAAAGCTCCATGACGGATAGCATTTTCTACCAGGGGCTGAATCAGTAAGGGTACTATTCTTTGGTGTTTCAGAGCTTCCTCAATGTCCATCTCCACCTCCAGCCTTTTCCCAAACCGTGTTTTTTCTATAAATACATAAGAGCGGATACTTTCAAGCTCACTTTCCACCCGGATAAATTCCGATGTCATATCAATGTTAAAAGCACTCTTTAAAAACTCCGCCAAATGCCACAGTAGTTCAGAGGCTTTTGTGGGATTGCTATAGCAGAGGCTAAGAATACTGTTTAAGGAATTAAACAGAAAATGCGGTTTTATCTGCGCCTGCAAAAATGCGATTTCGCTTCGTTCCGCATGATTTGTAACTCTCTCCATGTTATAATTGCTCTCCAGCAATGCCACTGTCAGTTCCTCGTTCTTTTTATACATAGCATGATACCTGTAAGTAAGCAGGAACACCCATACAAAAATATAAAGGAAGCTTGCTATCAGTGACATCATGTCATTCCCGATTAGCCCTTTTGTAAAAACCAGCTGGTCAATGCAATATACATCAATAAAATACAATACCAGAAGGAGAAGTCCATGTTCAATTCCGGTAATTCTGAGCTCAGTCCTTTTCATATAAAGATACAATACCCGGAACTCAACCGCAATTATGATAAGAAGATCAATAATGATGAATACCGTCCGGATTCCCGGCGTTTCCGCAGGCAAAACCACATAAAGGATAGCAAACAAGACCCTGTGTCAGAATCACGATATTTCTGCACAGGGTAGAAATAAACTTCCTATCCAGATGATAAACCGCCATTACAATAGAAAGGATACCCATACAAATCAAAACGGACTCCAGATTCAAAAGGCCTTCTGCCGATATTCCAGGCAGGATATATTTAATGATACGTTCTCCCAGGGTTCCGTTGATTAAGGCCAGGGAAGCCGCTCCCATTGGGAAAAAGACACTCGCCTTTTCCTTTTTATAATAACCCGGGCTCACCAATACAATGATCAGGTACACCGCTGCCACTCCAAAGCTAAAGGCAATAGGCAGCATATCACGAACAATATTTCTGGCACCAAAAGAGGTAATTTCCTGCTGCTTACCAAAATATACGGCTTCCGCAATACCCCCGCCAAAGATCTTATGGCTTGATACCTGTATAATAATCTCAAGTTTATCCGTATCTGCCTGAAAATACGCTGCTTCCGGCATATTTCCCATATTTTCTCCACTTATAGAATCCGATACAGCACCGTTCTGTATAAGAAGCTTCCCATTAACATATATATTGCTGGCAATTCTAATGCTCTGCTTTTTAATGCCATAAGTGACACCGGAATGTACATTTGTAAGGATTATGCGGTAAGTAGCACATCCATATTCCGGATACTTCTGTCCATAAATATCCTTTCTCCAGCTCCCTGGAACCATCATGTAGGAAGAAACCCTCACTTCACTATTAAAGTCCGCCGGTTCCAGAAGCTGCCCCCAGTAGAACTCCCACTCTCCGTTTAACGGAAGGACTCCTCTGCCATTTAACCTTGATTCCTCCGCATCAACGGTTCCCGTAACCACAAAGACGTCTGAATGGTTCATTTTATAATAAATCGCTATAAGAATGCTGATTCCAAGCATTATGGTCAACACCCAAATCTGATGCAGCCGCAAATATCTCCCACCTTCTATTTCATCGCTGTTCGACAAATTTATTTCTTTCAATTATACTTGGAATCCTGCTGGTTGAAAAGGTATAGTTTTTGATTTATTTATAATTTTACAGGGATTTAAGCATCAAACCCCAAGAGCCATTTTCGTTAAATATCTACATTATTGCTGTCGTATCAGATATGACATCTTCTCCTATTCTTTTAACTAATAATGCACATTCTTCTATGTCTTTTAAGATTCCTGACTGTACAGCTTCGCTCATCAATTCAATAACTACTGTATATTTTTTCGCCTTTTATACCACCGACAGCATTGACTGCATAGCATTTACGGTATAACCCAAATGTGTTTCTCATATCTCATTTAAAATGCTAAACATTATCAAACTTTTTCTCTATCTGTTTTTTATATCCCTTTCTCCAACGTTGCGTCAAAAAAAGGATATGATAAATTGAAGTGAAAATGGCAGCAGGCTTGTTATGCTCCTTCTGCCATATGAAATCAACATAAGAACATTACCTTCGGTTATTATTGAACTACCCTACTAGTCCATTCTCCTGTTAATGTAATAAGCCAAAGTCTATTCCAAGTGATTCCTAAAAATATTAAAGGAATCACACAAATCACCTTGGAATGTAGTAACTTTTGATTCATAGTTCAATACCATAAAGAACAAAATATGTTGAGCTCAATCTATGCCTTTACAGTCAAAATGTTAGACGACAATCTCCTTCTATCATTTTGACTGTATATATCAGTTCTCCATTAGAATTCCGTAGTCTCATATCTTTTCAAGTTCAAATATTTTTTCAATAGGTGTTTCTAGTAAGATTCCTAAATTCATAGCTAGTTCTAATGTTGGATTATACTTATTATTTTCAATTGCTATGATAGTCTGTCTACTAACACAAAGAAGATTAGCTAAGTCTTCTTGACGTAATCCTCTTTCTTTCCTTAGTTGCTTAATTTTATTTTTCATCACCATCTCCACTCATTATTTTTGAATAGATTAATTTGAATATAAATAAAATCAATGCCTGTGAGACGATTAAGAAAAGTAAATCATAACTAATTTTATTCATAAAAACGCTCTTATATATAATACAAACAAAAAGAAATACTATTTGATAATACCACACCCATTTTAAAGATTTCATTTCAATCATTTTTTCCATCTCGTCCATTTCCTTGTAGGGCTTTCCAATTACAAACAATTGAGATATCTTTTTCAATTCTAATTCCTCCTTATACAAAGTAAAGTTTTCTTTACATTTATTATACCCAATCGTTTTACAATGTCAAGATGTTTTTACATTTTCATACAAATCTTATTAGTCTTCAATATTATTTAACGAATACTTAATCCCTGCTTCTAAGTTTAGTAATGCTTCTATATTTAGTAATGCTCCTACCATCATATACACCTCTTGTAAGTAAAGTCTTAAGTTAATACACATCTTTGCTTGTGGGCATTTCTAAAGATTGAACACATAGGACAAAGGGTTTTGTTGATGTTTTTAGCTGGCAACCAATATATTAGATGTAAACCCATTTTCATATACTACATTAAAGTTGCATAAACATCTGTAAAGACCGCTCCAATAATGCAGTGTTTTTGTTATAAATAATTCAACTCCTCGTCAATTTATGGTTAATTTGTGTTGTCGTAAATAAATCCACCTAAACCAGCCAGGAGTTATCTATGTAGAATCAATCTCTTATTTCAATTTATCACTATTATCTTTTTTATCTAATTTATTTATTATATATATCAAAAATATTTTAATGTTTTTCAAATTAAAATCTTTCCTTAATAATTTCCTTGCTTCTTTATTAATAATCATTTCTAATATCAGTAGAAATATGGAAATTTCTATTAATATATCTGCTAAATTAGCAATTGCAATTGGAGTTATTATATAATCACGTACATATCCAAAAATAATTCTATCAATATATACATTCCCTAAAATTGATGCAATCAATGATGCATAAGCTATATCTATTAATGTACTTCTTCGAATGTGAGTACAATAATACTCATATGCAAAATAAGAAAAAAATAATATGATTAAAAAAGCAATTGCTAATAATAGCATAAAATATTTGTTAGCATTAGGATGCAAGTAAATTCCATAGTTTATACGATAAGTTAATCCAAAGTGTTTATTTCCTATAATTTTATCATATAGATTATATTGGGCGTAATATCGCAATAGTTGGTCTATTATAATTAAAACTATACTTATACCAAAAACTTTTTTCATGTTAATACCACTTTCTTTAATCTGATATATAAAAATAGCAGGGGATCATATCTACTAGTTACTTATGTAATTTTACACTAACCAAAAATGGCTCCACCAGTTGCACCTGCGCCACTAGATAAAGCAACACCAATTGCAACTGCTGTTCCACCAGTTGCAATGCAAGAACCGCCACACAAAAGACCACAACCTGCTGTACATCCAATTGCGCAGTTATTTGCTAATAATTCTACTTCTTGATCTTTATAGATTAATTCATTTTGCATAAATTACCTCCTATTATATAAAATGATTACCCTGCTATTTTTTTCGTACTTATAGTAATTCTATAAAACTATTCTTATAAGAATCTCTCTCTAGCTTTAAATTTGTACTCATATTTTCATTGAAGCTATCACACTCCTCTGAAGCTTGAAATACTGAGCAATCAAAACATATATATTTTAAACCACAATTCTTACATATATTAGAACTATTCTTTGTTTTTTTCCAATATATTTCTTTCAAATCAATATTAATGTTACAACTTCCATCCTCATAAACTTCACCCACTTTATGAGTGATTCCTGGACAAGGTGACAAGCTACCATCACAATTTATAGATAATGCTCCATATAAACATGGATTAAATTTTCTTCTAGAATAAAAATCTATTTCATTAAAAGTAGGCACAAATAATTTTCTATCAAAAGTTGAAGACTCAATTTTCTCGGAATCATCAATCACTTCACATATCATTGGCTTTCTTCCTACATTACTTATAAAATAATGGTCTATTTCAGATAACGAGCTTTTCATATTTTTTTGATAATTAACAGTAATCATATAATTTATTTTATTATTATCAAACATAGCTAACATTTTATATTGCTCAATAAATATATCAAAATCTAATCCAATAACATCATAATCATGAGAACTTATCCCCATAAAAACTATATTAAATATAATTTTACTCTTTAAATGTAATAGTCGTTCCATATCATTTTCGCTTAATTCTAATCCATTCCATATTATCGTAATATTACACTTATGCTTATTATCTAAATCTTCCAAAAAAGCAAAAAACATCTCTTTATCATTATAAAATGGGTTTCCACCACGAATTATTACATTGAGAGGTCTATACTTAGATATAAAAGAGATATAAGATTCCCTTATACTATTGTTTGTTACTTGTTGTGAATCGTTATGTAATATACAGCTCCTACAATTTTTCCAGTGAGTTTTTTTTGAATTACATATATTGCAATTTAAATTACAGCTATCTGTATACTCAATATATAAATTTGTTAATAAAAATTGTTTATCTACTAGCACAGGCGCGTAAGGTAATATTTTATCTATATGTATGGTATTTTTATAATATTTTCCTAATCCTTGTATCTTTAATTTATCAAGGAATTTATATACATGCTCCGTATTCATATCAAAATCCTGTATACATATATTTTTCTCACATAAATCTAGAATCATCCCCCCGTCCTTATCCACTTGATACCATTTATTACTTTTTGCATCATATAGTGTACTATTGAATTCCCCTACCTTATAAACATTACTATTTAGTCTAAAATACATAATGTCCTCCTATATTTCATTCATTATACCAGCGCTAAAGATTAATAAATTCATCTTTAAACAAGTTTTCCAGGTTTGATACCAACTTAGTTTTGGGAACTTTTTCTAGTAAGGTTGAATATTTAGATATATTGTTTCTGATAAATGTAATACTTTCGTTACAACGATTTATATCATATTTAAAATTACCATCACACTCAAATGTATTAAAACAGTTCGAACAAATCTTTGAAACTGGACATTTAGAACAGTTTTTTAAAACCTCTTTTTTGTATTGTGTTAATATTTGTTCTATTTTCGCTTCATTAACCCCATCATATATATTTCCAAAAGAATGAGAACCATTTACTCTCTCACATAATCCTAGCGTACCATTGGTATCAATAAATATTTTTTGTCCTGGAAAGCAGGTTCCTCCAAATGGTATGTCAATCGGCAGTACATCATAAACTCTTTTTCTCATTATAATCATCAAATACTCCATAGCAAATAGACCAATAAGATAATTATTATTCTCTTTATCATCTAATATATTATTGATATACTTTCTTTCTAATATTTCCTTCATCTTTCTATGGTTTTCAACATCTTCTTTGGTAAATTTTTCATAATAAGTTGTATTAAGATTGGACACACCGTTTACTAATTTAATTGGTGGGAGCAAATATTCCCTTGTACATGCTTCAAAGAAATCATTATTTTTTATTATATCCGTGCATATATCATATACTGCCGCTAAACCTATTTTACTAAAGTAATACTCTGGATACTTTTCCTTGATCTCATAAAGATTTTTTAGTATTATCTTAAAGCTTCCTTGGTTACTATAATCTACACGCAGTCTATCATGTTGCTTCTCTTCCCCATCTAAACTTACTAATATGTTAACGTTTCTTTCCATTAGCTTTTCAAATGTATTAATGTCTAATTTTAAACCATTAGTTGTAATGTTGAACAGAAATCGTCCTGGATAAACATCATTAAATCGGTCTATAAGCTCTAACATAATTTCCAAATTTAATAATGGTTCTCCTCCATAAAATGATATATTATACATTTTTATTGGGTTGTTAATAATTTCATCTTGAATAAATTTTGAATAAAATTCTATTATAGGTTCAATCATATTAGCCATCATTTTTTTATTTGACTTTAATTTAGTTAAACTATATTCATCAGAATATATACAGTATTTACAATTTAAATTACATTGATCAGTTAAAGAAATTAGACATGTATTATTCACACTTTTCATCACTTCTAAAATTGTACTATTATCTTCTAATTGATGAAATTTTAATTGCTCAGTATCACGATAAAAAGCATAATAATTATTTATCCAATAATCTATCTCATTAATTGCTTCATCAACTTCATCTATATCATATAAATGATACAAATTTTCTTTTAATGATATTAAATCTCCACTTCCATTACATTGTTCCAAAACCTTTTCTTTAATTTCATTCCAAACAAAAATGTTACCCGTACAATCATCATATAAATATTCTTGTCCTGAACTTGATTTATACTTTAATGTAACTCTTTCTTTCATATCTCCTCCAATATACATTCCATATTTAGACTAGATTCTAGGCAATATAGCAACATTATTTATATCATTAAACTGTTCTTTTAAAACACGATCTAGTGCGATTTTTTCACCATACTCACATTGATTATCTGTAAGTAATAATTTGTCTGCATAACATCCAGACGTGCAAGAATTTACTGCATAACATCCTTTGCATCGATTACTATTTTCCATATTATAAATACCTAATAATTTTTTATTATTTGTGATGGTATAATTGCCTTCTATAATATTACCCATAAAATAATCTGAATTTCCTACTAATCGATAGCATGGATAAATATCACCATTAACATCCACAGTAATATGCCATAATCCAATCCCACACATATTTTTTTTACTGCTATTATCAGGTTTCTTCCATACATTATTTGATTGATATTTTATTTGATTTTTAAAGAAATATAATTTTTCTTCTTCGCTTAATAAACGATTTTTATTCTTTGTATCCATAACCAGCTTTACATCAAATTGTAGCATAGGATACTTCTTACTGATAACAGAAAAAGAGTCACTAATATAAGGAACCGTATCATGCGTTACAGTTCCATGCAAAAACAATTGTTCGCAGTAATTATGAGCTACGAATTGATCAATTACAGATATTACTTTGTCATATGTCCCACTTCCATCAGGATAAATTCGATTTAAGTCATTTACTTTACGAAAACCATCTAGACTAATTTGGACATCAAACTTATTTTCAATTAAAAACTTAATTTTTTCTTCTGTTAATAATGTTCCATTAGTTTTAATCATATAAGATATATTGACTTTAGTATTTTTAATATACTGAACTAGATATTGAATTAATCTATAATTTAATAATGGTTCTCCACCAGTAAATATAATATAACCTTGCTTTCCATGAAGTTGTTTTATAAATTTATCAATGGCTATAATAGCAATATCTTTTGTCATCTTCAATGTATCTTGTCGAAAATCAATTTCCTCAAAACAATACTTGCATCTTAAATTACACTCATGGATTATATTTAAGGTAAGAACTGTAAAACCACTTGCATTATATGTACCATTCATCAAATTTTCACTATCTTTAAAAATAAACTTTTTATATAATTCTAGTTTCTTAATAAATGAATCTACAGTTAACTTATTATATTTTTGTTTCAAAGCTAGTTCAATTTTCTCAACATCTAACTGGTTTTTCATATTAATATAGTCTTGCATTATATTAGACAAACGAAACGAAAATCCTGACTGTACATTGCAATAAACTTGTATATTATCAACATTAGATTTGTAAAAATTTTTTAGTTGATTAGGATGTAACATTACTTTTCGCCTCCTTGCTAGATTGATATATATTAAGCTGTTTACTATAAAAATAATAATATTTTTTTATCTCTTTCACTGATAAGTTTTTCAAATCCATGATCGGTTGCATTACGTTATAATTTATAAATCTTGTTTCTTTTATTTTTACATTATAATATTCATGTTTTTTTCTGATTTCTGTACCTGGATAAGGGCACACTACTGAGATTCCCGTACTAGCGCCTAGATCAATTATTTTTTTCGCGAATTCATATGTCTCAAACATAGTTTCTAATGTTTCAAATGGATGACCTATTAATAATGTACATGTCACAGGAATATCAGCTTCTTTTGCATATAGTATCGCTTTATATATTTGTTCTAAAGTAATATTTTTCTTTAATTTATCCAAAACCTCTTGTGAACCCGACTCTATTCCGAATTGTAATCCAGTACAACCTAACCTCTTCATTTTCTTTAGAATATAAGGATTTTTTGACAAGACATCAACTCTAGATTCAGCCTTCCAAGTAATATCAAGTTTATTCTTCTCCAATAAATCTAGCATTTTATCTAATCTATTAATATTCACTGTTACTGTATCATCTTGAAAAAAAAATTTAGTTATTCCAATATTATTTAATGATATTATTTCATTAATTACATTTTCTGGTGAACGCATTCTATAACTACCACCGGATAGTCCAGCAGCGCAACAAAAAATACATTTTCCTGGACACCCCCTACTCGTTTGTATACCTACAACACTGTCTGCATCTAGCTGTTTTCTTATTGGAAATGGTATTTTATCTAATACTTCAATTAGAGGCCTGTCTTCCGTACTATGAATCTGTCCATTACATCTAAATGTTATACCCTTTATTTCAGAGAGTATACCTACGTCTTTTATTAGATAGTTCATTAATTCTAATAACGTATCTTCTCCTTCTCCTCGTATAACAATATCTACACATTTATACTCTACTAAAATATGTTCGGATTCATAAGTAGCATGAGGTCCACCACATATAATAGCAATATTCTTATCATATTCTTTTATATACCCAGCTAGCTCCATTCCATTTTCAAAATTATCTGTCATAGCAGATATTCCTACCACTTTAGGCTTATATCTTTCAATATATCTTAAAAAAGTTTGTTTGTTCAATTGCTTAGTCCAAAAATTCTCTGCTACAACTTTATCATAACCATATTGAAGCAGATATGATTGAAGGTATCCAATTCCTAATGGTTCAAACATATTAGTGATACTTCCATACGTCATATGTAAAGGTGTTGGTGGTACTAATAAAAATAGATCTACATTATTCATATTCTGTAATGTAACATCATACACTTGATCTGAGTAATCACTGAATGCATGCAGTGGATGATAGTTTAGTATTATCAGTTCATCATAGCTCCAACTATTCAAAATATCAGTAACATCATTCGCAACTTCAATCATTACAGATTTTTCCTTAACATTACAACAGACTAATAACTCTTGAATAATATCATGTATAATTGTCAAGCCGTCACATCTTTCCCATATAAAAGAAGCAATATTATTAAGTTCATAAACTTTTAACTTAGTAATCTCTATACAATTATTATCGATGTAACCCCATTCTTCTGTTGTTCTCTTAGGTTTATACATTATAAAACTTTTGTTTTCCATAATATACTCCTATAAATCCATGTTTTTAAGTAGGTATCTAGTGTATTTCAACTTTATTTTATAAGTAAAAAAAACTATGAATCATAATGAATAGATTAATTAAGATTAATTTATATGTATTAGATTAATCTTTAGTACATCCACTAACTCCACCTGCGATAATTGCAGCTAAAATCAATACTACTGGTATACCATTAGTTGATACATTGTCGTCCCCATCATTAACTTCTACATAAATTGGTTTATTATATTCCATACTGTTACCTCCATTCTATTATTCTAGATACCTACTCTATAATAAGTGGAATTCACTTATTAGCTTCTTTCTTTTGCAAATAATTCTTGAAAATACTTATCATCAATTAAATCTTCATACGCTCCAATCTTATATAACGAACTATCCTTAATAAACAAAATCTTATTAAAATTGGTTAATGAATCTAAATTATGTGTAACGAAAATTGTTATTGACTGCTCAAATTCATTAGCAATAACCGACTCAATTTTTTTTCTAGATTTTAGATCAATATTGGATGTGGCTTCATCAAATATCATAATTGATCTTTCATTACTTAAACTTCTTGCTATTATTATTTTTTGCTTCTCTCCGGATGATAAATTCTTGCTATTTCTAATTGAAAGGTTCTTTGTCTCATCAATTAAATTGTTATCAAATTCACTCTTCGCTATAGCTATATCTAACTCTTCCACATTGATTGTTTCTAGTTGATTACAAATGTTAATATTGTTATAAATAGAGTAATCAAACATATAAGATTTTGAATCTGCAATGGATATATTATCTCTATAACTATTAATATTATATTCCTTCACATTCTTTCCATTTATTAGTATTTCTCCAGTACTTGGATTAATAAATCTTGCTATCAGATTAATTAATGTTGACTTTCCTGAACCATTATCACCTACAATCGCTATCCTATCACCTGAGCTAAGATTAAAACTAATATCTTTAAGAATAACTTTTTCATTAATTGAATAGCTAACTTTTTGAAATTCCAACTTAAAGACATCATCTATAGATAATGTCTTATCTTTCTCCGTATCCTCCTCTGTACTTGTATGTAGTAAGTCATACAATCTTTTTGCCGATGGAGTAATACTTGCGAATATAAACTTAAGATTTGAGAAAGAAGTTACTGGGCTAGTCACATAAACTAAATAAGTTAAAAATGCTAATATCTCACCGTATGTTATTTCACCACTAATTAATATGTACGTTCCTACGAGATAAACCAGCATAACTACTACTTGGGTATTAAATAAATCAACTTGATCCTTTAAAGTTGAAATTAATGAAAACATTTTTTCATATTTTGCAGAAATTGTTTTTATTGATGTTAACTCTTTATTCTTATTTTCAAATAAATTATATAGCTTTACCTCTCTTATACCAGCAATAGAGTCTTGAAGCCAATTGGCAAATTGTGAATTAATTATCAAATATTCTTTTGTTAATTTCTTATTTTTCCCTGAAAAGTAACCAATCATTATGTATTTTAATGGAATAGATAACAATCCAATTATTGCCAATGTTGAACTTATATTAAACAAACATATAATACCACCTATAAAATATATAATTTGAGATAAAACACTAAATAAACTACCATCTGATATTTTGGATATCGTATTTATATCTGTGGAGATATTATTATAGATTTTGGTAACTTCATTTTTTTCAAAATAACTCAGAGGTAATTTGACTAAATGCTGAAAGCTATCTTTAAATAATTGTACTCTAAGGTCTGTGTTTAAACGAGCGATTAGATAGCTATTTAATACTTCCATTAGACATTTTATAAAATAAACAATTATAAATAGCAAAATTGTACGTTTTATATAATTAAAATCTTTGAGAAGTATACCCTTATCCAAAATATTTTTGTTTAATAATGGAACGTACAATCCTAAAATTGCTGTAATCAATATTGTAAATGAGATTGGTATTATTAGTTTATAATATCCTTTCAATTTCCTAAAAAAAAACTTTAATTCAATATTTTTGTTCACAATATCACCTCTTGTAATAATCCCCATATCTTGTCTTATATAGTTATAATAATACGTTATATGGCTATATTTGTCAATATAATCATTCCAATCTTTCCCTTTTTTTCTTTTCTTAAGAAAATAAACAGAAAAAACATAGATAATGACACTCTGCTACTTATTTTATCTCCTCTAGAGCTTTAATATTGTATAACTATATAAAAGGGTTTTTTAGCTTTTAAAAAATTACCTTCGTGTTCTAGTCTTTGCTATAATTCTATTAAACAGTTCTTTTAAATATTTAATTACCTTTAGCTATAATAAAACTGGCTATGATAAAACAGATGAACTTTTGTCATTAAATATAGATAAAAAGTTTAACTTTTGAAGCCGCTTAGGCATCCTCATGAGCAGTAGGTAACGGAATGATTCGATACATGCATTATCATAAGGATTTCCTTTTCGGCTAAAGAAATGTATAAAATCTTTGAAAGACAGGTAATACTCAAATCTGGCATAAGACATATTTTCAACAAAGCTTGACAATCCTTATGTTTGATGAGCCATCAATTATTTTAGCATATGATTACCTTCTTTCTTGCTTATTTATAATATATGTTTCCCACCAGAGGGATTTCAAATAAATCTTTCGCAATGGTAAATACCGGTATATATTTATCAAAAGTAAAAAATCTTTTGATAATCGCTACGAAATTTAGGTGTAGAATTGTTACCCTTCTAGTAACTATGACAGGGATAATACAATCCTTTTTATAGATTGATCTCTTTTACCCAAAAACAAGTCAACACTTGACAACAACCATTATCATGCTATACTTATAAAGTAGTAAATCCTTATAAATCAAGGCTTTACGCATGTTACTATCGTGTGTTCGAGACCTTCCACACGTAAAACAAAACTAAAGGAGAATTTCATATGAAAAACAAAACCCAATTTATCACACAGGCTGCGCTTATTGCTGCCATCTATGTGGTACTGGTCTTTGTGTTTAAGCCTATCAGCTTTTCCAACATCCAGATAAGGATTGCGGAAGCACTGACCATACTGCCCTATTTTACACCTGCTGCCATACCGGGCGTCGCTATTGGCTGCCTTTTAGGTAATTTCTTAGGCGGTGCCGACATTCTTGATATCACCTTTGGAACACTGGCCACTTTAATCGGCGCGACAGGCTCATATCTGTTAAGGCGCAATAAATACCTGGTTCCACTGCCTCCCATTATCTCAAACACCATCATTATTCCATGGGTACTGCGCTTTGCTTACGGACTGACTCTGCCCATACCTGTTATGATGGCAACAGTGGGAATCGGTGAGATAATCTCCTGCGGCGTCTTAGGGCTTGGACTTCTGTTCTTGTTGAATTTATACAGAAATGTGATTTTCCCGGAAAACGGATACTTTAAGAAGAGTAAGAACCGGTATTAATACATACCGGCAGTCATTCAATCTTTCCTGTAAGTATAGTATTAACAAGGTCTGATATATTTTGATTCTTAGAATATATCACTATAGATAAGGAATTGAAGAATGCTAAGGGATAAGTTGATAACCCCTACGCAGAATAGAAGCCTTCGTTTCAAGTCTCAACTGATATGCCCCCAATAAGTTAAACTTTATAACTTAACTTATTGGAGTCAGTTCAAAAGCCATGAAACTGAGGCTCCTTTTCTTATGTTCCCGTGCTGTTATATCTTCCAATGCCTTTTCTCCATATATAAGCTGCTGCCGCTGTAACACCGGCTGCTGCAAAGGGTGCCCCATACTTTAATACATCCATACCTCCTCCCTCTTTATTAAGAATATACAGGCAGGGATAATAACTTACAAACCCATAAGGGGCCATAAAGGTAAGCAGAAATTTTACCGGCTTATTATAGATTGTCAGCGGATAGTCCGCAAAGGTACGGAGACCACTCTGATTGTCCGTATAAAGCTTTCCTATCTCATCATTTCTTATGGTATAAAAGCTTGAGGCTCCAATCATAACCAGTAACCCTGCATGAATGATTATGCCCGAAAGAAGTGTTACCAGCACAAATACAATTTTACCTCCTGTCCATTCCAACTTGACCCTATCAAGGCTGATTCCCAGAAATACAACTGCTAAAATAAGCCTTGGAAAAAAGGTATACTGAAACTGGCGAAAGACCAGATAGCTTAGAGGCCTTAACGGCCTTATAAGAATAGAATCAAATTCTCCGCTCTGTACAATCTGTCCCAGAGTAATCATTGGTCCCCATAAGAAAAATCCGCTGATGGAATAACAGAGCCAGTTTATATTGAATAGAAACAGTATTTCATGATAAGACCAACTCTGAACAGAAGAGAAATTCTGAAATATAATCCATGTTCCTGCATAATAACCGAATACCATAACGGTATTGGCAGCCAGTTCCAGCAAAAAGGCAGATCGATACTCCATCTTACTTTTCATGTAGGTTGTTATAAACTTCATATATAGTTTTACGTTCATGTCACTCTCCCTTTCCTGACAGGCCTCTTGCCAAATCGCTAACCGCCCTGTACCGCCAGCTTTCTCCGCCCGCACTGCCAGGCATACTCTGTGGCAGTAAACATTATAGCAACCCATAACAACTGTATCAGAAGGAGCCTTAAGATCTCCTGCCTTCCCACATTTCCCGTTAATATAGTAAGGGGTGTATAATAAATACACTGAAAAGGAAAAAGAAACGCAATGTTTTTCAGCTGTTCCGGAAAGAGCCACACAGGAATCCAAGCCCCCGAGAAAATCTGATAGACTGCCCTCATAAACATGTTAAGAGGCCAGGTAACAAGAAACCAGAAGGCCAGAATTCCGATAAAATAAGCAACCAGAAAACTTACCAGCATTCCCAGCAGAATTGATATCAGGAAGGCCGGTAACCGAAGGTCCAGGGGCAGTTCAAAATGCCACAGTACTCTGCTCAGCAGAAGCAGCGGTACTCCCTGTAAACAGATATTAACCAGATTCTCCCCCAGTCCGTCACAGAAGGAAAAGAACAGCATATTATAAGGGCGAATCAAATCAATAGCTATTTCACCGGTACGAATCTTACGGTTCATCAATTCTATAGTACTAAATTCTACCCCACAAGCAATGATACTGCTTAAAATTACATATGTAACGGTCATTTCTCTGGAACGGCCAGCCATAGAAGCGGTATTTCCCAGAAACAATGCATTCCAGATGCTAATCTGTATATATAAGTATAAAACTTTTCCTAGAATTTTTGTAAATGCGTTCGCCCTGTAATAAAATATTCTCTGCACCGCATTTTTAATAAAGCGCAGGTATAACTGCATATCCTTCCTCCTTTCTTATTTCTTTCGGTATATACTACGGATGATTTCTTCCAGTTCCACTTCCCCCATCCTAAAATTCCGGATATGGTAACCAGAAAACAGCTGGGATAGGATTACTTCACTGGAGATTTCCACAGGAGAATATTCAATGGTCAGCTCTTCTCCTTCGGTTAGTGTTACCGGAAGCAGCGAAAAGGCATCTTTCATCTGTTCTCTTTCCTCCTGGCTTACCGTTATCATAATCTTACTGCTCCTGCCATATTCCTTTTTCAAATGGATGATATCTCCCCTGTAAATAATATGTCCACCATCAATTATCATTATTTGCTGACTAAGCTCTTCGATATCCGTAATATCATGTGTAGTCAGAATAAAGGTAGTATTCCTCTCCTTATTCACCTGCAAAATAAATTTTCTGATATAATCCTTAACCGATACATCAAGTCCAATGGTTGGTTCATCCAGAAAGACAATAGGCGGATCATGAAGGAGGGCTGCACAGATATCCGCTCTCATACGCTGCCCAAGGCTAAGCTGGCGCGCCGGTTTGTCAATAAAGCTCCCCAGGTCCAGGATGTCACAAAACATCGTTAGGTTTTTCCGGTAACTGTTCTCCTCTATCCTGTACATCTTCTGTAACAGGCAGAAAGTCTCACGAACGGGGATGTCCCACATAAGCTGGGTCCGCTGGCCAAATACTGCGCCTATAGAGAACGCATTCTTCTTTCTATCCTTAAAAGGATCCTGAGAATTAACTCGAATGGTTCCAGAGGTCGGCGCCAGGATTCCGGTCATCATTTTAATGGTTGTGGATTTACCGGCTCCGTTTGCTCCGATAAATCCCGTTATGGTTCCTGCCTCAAGGGCAAAAGAAATACAATCCACCGCTTTGGTTATCTTATACTCCGGTTTGATGAAAGAACGTAAAGCCGCCGCTGCTCCACTTCCATGCAATGCGGTTTTATACTCCTTGCTTAATTCCACTGCTTCTATCATTTCTATATAACCTCCACCACACACTTGCTTTTTCCTTCTGCTGATGGTAGAATCTTATCATTCTCAATGTTATTAATCAAATTCAAATAATTTATAAAATAATTCAATTAAAATGAATCGAGGTGCATCATGGAATTACAGCAGCTCTACACCTTCCTTATAATCAGTAAGAGAAAGAGTTTCTCTCTGGCTGCCGCTGAATTGGGATATGCCCAGTCCACTGTTACCATGCAGATAAAGTCTCTGGAAAATGAACTTCAGGTATTATTGTTTGACCGGCTTGGGAGGTCAATCGGTCTTACAGCTGCCGGGGAAGAGTTGGTACCCTATGCAGAGCAGATGATATATCTCTCAAAGGAAATAAAGAAAAATATCAGTGACACCAAATCCCCTTACGGAACCCTGGAAATAGGAGCTGCTGAGACCCTTTGCTTTAACCGAATACCTGAGATATTGAAAGTATATAAGTTAAAATATCCGGAGGTAAATGTCAGTGTTAAATTTGGAAACTGCAATACTTTTCCAAAGCTGCTCCATTCACACCAGATTGACCTTGCCTATTCCTTTGGACGCAAAACAGATGATCCCTATAGTATCGTTGTGGATAGACAGCGGGAGGAACTATGCTTACTGGTAAGCCCTTCTCATGAACTGGCCGGAAAGACTATAACACCGGAGAAACTGGCACCTTATCCTCTGCTTTTTACAGAAAAAGGCTGTGCCTACCGTGCTGAATTTGAAAGAATACTGAACCTTCATGGGCTTGAACCCAAAATAGAATTGGAAACTGACAGTAAACCTGTATTAAAACAATTTGCCGCTGCCGGGCTTGGTATTACACTTTTACCGAAAATAGCTGCATTGGATGAATTAGAAAACGGTAGTTTAACAGAGATAATCTGGGACGGAGAAGAATTTGAGATATATTCTGAATTGCTATACCATAAGGACAAGAAGGTAACAAAAGCAATGAAGGCTTTTTTTGAACTGGTTAGAATACATACCCAAGAACCGGAAGAAACTATGCTGTCAAAAACTACGTAGTCTTTTGCATGGATGTGCTAACAGCCGTATAAAAGTGTCTGCTTACACCTTAATCCAGACTAATTTTGATTCATTAAGCATTCACACATTGCTGTAATTGACTTTTGCCCGCCCTATGATACATTTTGTCATGGGGCTTGGCTTCCAGCCTGTTCGGTACTTGTTTCATAATATTTTTTATATTTGATGAACGAAGAGTCCGGATTGCCAGACTGGCACCGAAGCGCTGTCACACTGATGACAACCTTTCTTAAGCACTTCATGTGCATATACATCTTGCCCTGCTAGGTTTCATGCAATAGGGTTCACTCCTATTACATGAAAGAGGTGCCCTTATAACCGTTAGCAGTTATAAATAACACCTCTTTTATATTATTATTACAATTATAATTCGCAGTTATTAACCGTACGAGGGAAAGGAATAACGTCTCTGATATTTCCCATACCGGTCAGATACATTACGCAACGCTCGAAACCAAGTCCGAAGCCTGCATGTCTCGCTGAACCGTATTTTCTCAAGTCCAGATAGAAATCATAATCCTCTTGCTTAAGTCCCAGTTCGTCCATTCTGGCAACCAGTTTATCATAGTTGTCTTCTCTCTGGCTTCCTCCGATAATCTCACCAATGCCTGGAACCAGTAAGTCCATAGCAGCGACTGTCTTATTGTCATCATTAAGCTTCATATAGAAAGCCTTGATATCTTTGGGATAATCCGTAACAAATACAGGTTTCTTAAAGATTTCCTCCGTCAGATAACGCTCATGCTCTGTCTGAAGATCACTACCCCAGCTAACCTTGTACTCGAATTTGTCGTTGTTCTTCTCCAGCAGCTCGATAGCTTCTGTGTAAGTCACGTGTCCAAACTCAGCATTCATAACATGGGTAAGTCTGTCCAGTAACCCCTTGTCCACAAAATCATTGAAGAACTTCATCTCTTCCGGTGCATTCTCGATAACATAGCGGATAACATATTTAATCATACCTTCTGCCAGTGCCATATCATCCTTTAGATCCGCAAAAGCGATTTCCGGCTCAATCATCCAGAACTCGGCAGCGTGACGGGTCGTATTGGAATTCTCAGCACGGAAAGTAGGCCCAAAGGTATAGATATTACGGAAAGCCATGGCATAGGTCTCACCGTTTAACTGACCGCTTACTGTAAGATTGGTCTCTTTTCCAAAGAAATCCTCTTTGTAATCAATCTTACCTTCCGGTGTAAAAGGCACTTTCTCAAGATCCAGCGTAGTAACCTTAAACATCTCACCGGCACCTTCTGCATCACTGCCGGTAATTAAGGGAGTATGCACATAGACAAAATCCCTGTCCTGAAAATATTTATGAATAGCATAGGCAATCAGGGAACGCACTCTGAAAACAGCCTGAAAAGTATTGGTTCTGGGTCTTAAATGAGAAATGGTACGAAGGAATTCCAGGCTGTGTCTTTTCTTCTGAAGAGGATAATCCGCAGTAGAAGCACCTTCAATTTCAATCGCAGTAGCTTGAATCTCAAAAGGCTGCTTAGCCTCAGGCGTAGCTACCAGCTCACCTTTAATAATCAGAGCAGCTCCAACACTAAGCTTGGAAATATCTCCGAAATTCTCCATGGTATCATGATATACAATCTGAAGGGTCTCAAAATAGGTACCGTCATGAAGTACAATAAAGCCAAACGCTTTAGAATCCCTTATACTCCTGACCCAGCCGCCTACAGTAATTTCCTTTCCGATAAACTTCTCTTTTTCCCGGTACAGCTCCCGGATTGTTATAAGTTCCATTATACGGGCTCCTTTGTTCTTTAAAATATAAGGATATTATACCACAATTATTACAATTTACCATCGCAAAATCAACCGATACATTTCTTGTACAGATAATATCTATTTAAAGCTAACCTCCCGTTTCTTATAAGCCAATAAATCCTCTAAATAATAAAAAGGTATAAATAAATGAAAAGCTTATTTTCCTCATAATCAATTTCCGATAATAATTCTAAATTGGTGAAATAATATTAGTATATCTTAGGAAACATTAATTCAATTTTAACATATTTTAACTTGTATAATTTTAGCGATTTATTATAATCTATTTTACAGGAAAAATATGAATAAATAAAAATAAGGGAGTACAAATTATGGAAACAATAGCTAAACCGCAGAAATGGGGCATAGGCAGCATGGCATTTTTTATATCAATATTTGCTACTATGTTTACCTTTACCTCTTACAACGATATATCAGTAGGCGAATTTTTATTAGGAAAAATTGGAGTGGTCTTTCCAACAGCAATTATATCATTGATTTTATTCTGTCTATCCATTGCAATCGCTTATAAATATAGAAGCCACCGTTTGGCAAAAACCGGAAAGATTATTGCCATGATCTTTATTCTGCTAACAACTATATTATTAATAATAAGTCTATTATAACAGCCCTCTGCCACCAAAGACCAAGAGGATTTGTCCTGGTCTCCCTAAGGTTTATCTCGGGAAGGAACCTAATGACACTTAAGCTGCTGTAAATGCGCCGAAGTCCGGAAAAGCCACTGTCTGAGCGAAAAAAACCAACCTAACCCCACAGCTGGTTCCTTCGCGAGTTTGGCTTTACCGGACTTGCCCCAAGCACTTACAGCAGCTTATAGTGGAATAGGTTCCTTGCCCGAATAAACCGTGGGAGACCAGGACAAATCCTCGACCCTTTAAACACCCCACCGTTTCCCAAATCCCCTCAATTTATCCTTTGACAGTCCCCCCACAAAGTGCTAGAATAACCCTATACATTGTTAAATTTCAGACAATCCAGCAAAACGCTGATTGTCCTCTCTACAAGGAGGTTGTTATTATGGTGGTTACAATATGTATTGGAAGTTCATGTCATTTAAAAGGATCAAGAGAAATTGTACATACATTGGAAGCACTTATCAAAGAACACGGTGTAGAAGATCAGGTACACCTTACCGGCTCTTTCTGCATGGGAGAATGTGTAAAGGGTGTCTGTGTAAAGGTGGATGATAAATCCTTCTCTCTGACCCCCAGCAATACCAAGGAATTTTTCACACAGGAGGTTTTAGGGGGCCTAAAGCATGAATGTCATCAGTTTTAAGGAAGCAAAGTGCAGAAACTGTTATAAATGTGTAAGAACCTGTGAAGTCAAGGCAATAACCGTTAAGCAGGAACAGGCACAGATAATGAATGACAAGTGCATTCTCTGCGGACACTGCCTGGAAGCCTGTCCCCAGAATGCCAAATTCCTTATCAGTGATCTTGACAAGGTCAAGGGATATCTGAAGGAAGGAATACCCACCGTGGTATCACTTGCACCTGCCTATCTTGGCGTGCTGAAATATAAAACCCCGGGTCAGGTAGTAACAGCCCTTTTAAAGCTGGGCTTTTCCTCCGTCCGGGAGACAGCAGAAGGTGCCGCTTTCGTTACGGCAGAATACGAGAAGCTGCTGGCAGAAGGCAGCATGAACAATATCATAACCACCTGCTGCCCCAGTGTTAATGACCTTATAGAGATTTACTATCCTTCCTTAACGAAATATATGGCTCCGGTGGACTCCCCAATGGTAGCCCACGGTAAGTTAATCAGACACCAGCTTGGAACCGATGTCAAGGTGGTCTTTTTAGGTCCGTGTATCGCAAAGAAAAGAGAAGCGGTAGGCGACCCAAGAACCAATGGGTACATCGATGCAGTCATAAACTTTACGGAATTTGAGCAATGGCTTGAAGAGGAGAAGCTTCAGCTGGATACTCTGCCGGATTCCCCCTTTGATAATCCTGACCCCAAGGTCAACCGCCTCTATCCCATCAGCAGCGGAGTGCTCTCCTCCGTAGTTGCTACCGCAGACACTCCTAATAAATACCGGAAGTTCTATGTTCATGGAATAAGGAACTGTATTGATTTATTTGAGAGCATGGAACGGGATGAGGTAAGCGGGTCTTTTATCGAAGCCGACATCTGCAGCGGAGGCTGTATTAAAGGTTCTGCCCTGAACCGGGAATCCATCTCGCGTTTTAAGGTAAAGCTTGATATGGAAGAAGCCATTCCAAAGGTACCCCAAAAAGATAAGGACTTCTATGAACGTGCCGGAGATGTATCCTTTCACCGGATATTCTGCGACCGTTCCCCAAGAGATCCAATGCCGTCAGACTTTGAGATTTCAGAAATCCTGAAAAAGATAGGAAAGTCCACAAAAGAAGATGAATTAAACTGCGGTGCCTGCGGTTACCGTAATTGCAGGGAGAAGGCAATTGCAGTATATCAGGGAAAGGCAGAGCTTACCATGTGTATTCCCTATATGCATGAGAAAGCCCAGTCCATGGCAAATATAGTACTGGATACCACTCCAAACATTCTGATCATAGCAGATCCTGATATGCGTATTGTGGAGTTTAACAGCGCGGCAGAAAGAAGCTTTCGCATTACCAGAGCCAAAGCCCTTGAGATGTATTTGTATGAATTACTGGAAACTGCTGAATTTGAAGAAGTAATCAAGACCAGAACCTCTGTCTTTGGCAAAAAAGTAACCCTGCAGGATCCCGGTATAACGGTTATACAGAATATCGTATATATCGAAAAACCGAAAGGTGTTCTTGGCATCCTTCAGGATATCACCCTGGAAGAAGAAAAGAACCAGCTGGCTTATAAGGTTAAGATGGATACCATTGAAATGGCTCAGAAAGTAATTGACAAGCAGATGCTAGTCGCCCAGCAAATTGCAGGGCTCTTAGGTGAGACCACTGCTGAAACCAAAGTGACCTTAACAAAACTTCGTGATACCATCCTTTATGACGGCATGGAGTCTCCTAATAAAAATAACCGGAGCACATAATTAGCGGGCTGCTTTGTATAATATCCGGCTGTTCACTTTAAAAAACAAAACTTTACAGCCACTTTAGACAAGAATGCTTGTGCTTTTCAGAAAGGGTGGTAAAATATGAACGTTAGTATTGATGCAGCTTATAAAAGCTTAAATAAAATTAAAGAAGAATTATGCGGTGATAAGGTAGAACTGTTAAAGACAGCAGATTCCAATATCCTGATTCTGGCAGACGGCATGGGAAGCGGCGTAAAAGCTAATATCCTGGCTACGCTGACCTCAAAGATACTGGGAACCATGTTTTTAAACGGTGCTTCCATTGACGACTGCATAGAAACCATAGCAAAAACCCTGCCGGTCTGTCAGGTCCGGCAGGTGGCTTATTCCACCTTCAGTATATTGCAGGTATTTCATAACGGTCAGGTCTATCTGGCTGAATTTGATAACCCCTCCTGCATCATGATACGGGACAATAAGCTTTTCCCTCTCCCCTTTACGGAACGTGTTCTGGAGAATAAGATAATCAGGGAATGCCGGTTTACTGCCTCCATCAATGATTGTTTTATCCTTATGAGCGATGGTGTAATCCACGCAGGTGTCGGGAATCTGCTTAATTTCGGATGGAACTGGCAGAATGTCGCGGACTTTGCCCTTATGTCTGCCAGAGAGACCCTTTCCGCTTCCAGACTTGCAGGTACCCTCATTAAAGCCTGTGATGATCTCTATCTGCAGCTGCCTGGTGATGATACCACTGTAGCAGTTTTACGTATAACCGGCGCAAAAGTGGTAGACCTTTTTACGGGTCCGCCATCTAGTCCCGGCAATGACGGGCATCTGATCCGTGAATTTATGGGCAGTCAGGGAAAGAAAATCATCTGCGGAGGCACCAGTGCCAATATTGCCTCCCGAATCTTAAAACGCCCTCTTATTACCTCTTTGGACTATACCGATCCCGCACTTCCTCCCATCGCCAACATGGAGGGGATACATCTGGTAACTGAAGGGGTACTAACCCTGTCCAGAGCTTTGGCTCTGATTAAGCAATACGGGGAAGGAGATATCAGTGAAGCCTTCTTTGATGAGCTGGATAAGGAGAACGGCGGCTCTCTGGTCGCCAAATACATTATCGAGGACTGCACAATACTCAACCTCTTTGTAGGAAAGGCAATGAATGAAGCCCATCAGAATCCTTCCCTTCCCTTTGATTTAAGTATCCGCCTGCACCTGGTGGAACAGCTGAAAGAAGCGGTCAACAATCTGGGAAAAGAGGTCAATATACAATATTATTAATGCGGGAAACCTCTAAACGTACACAACCGAATAGCCAAACTTCACAATCACCGGTTATTCAAACCCCAACTTCAAAAAGGAGTAGTATTATGTTAGGAAATGATAACAACATTGATGCCATTAAACAAGAAGTCCTGTACCAGGTAGCAAAGCTTAGTTTTGAAGGTAAGCTGGATGAGAAAAAGGATGCCCTTCCTTTTGAACTGATTCCAGGACCCCAGGCTAACTTCCGCTGCTGTATCTATAAAGAAAGGGAAATCATCCGCCAGAGAATCCGTCTTGCCGAGGGAAAATCCCCCTCTGCCGGAAAAGATAATAAGAATATCGTTCAGGTCATCAATTCAGCCTGTGAAGGATGTCCTATTACCCGCTTTGTAGTAACGGATAACTGTCAGAAATGTGTGGGCAAACGCTGTCAGGCTGCCTGTAATTTCGGTGCCATCTCCATGCTCCGTGACAGAGCTTATATCGATCCCTCCAAATGTAAGGAATGTACCAAATGTTCTCAGGCCTGTCCCTATAATGCCATTGCAGATCTGATGCGTCCCTGTAAGAAGAGCTGTCCGGTAGATGCCATTACAATGGATGAAAATAATATCGTAGTAATTAACGAAGAGCGCTGTATCGACTGCGGTTCCTGTATCAAGAACTGTCCTTTTGGAGCAATCTCAGACCGTTCCTTTATGACAGATGTAATCGATTTGTTGCTTCAGTCACCCCGTCCTGTTTATGCCATGCTGGCACCAGCCTGGGAAGGTCAGTTCGGAGCAGATATCACCTTCGCTTCCATGGTGGAAGCCATCAAAGGTTTAGGTTTTGCGGGTCTGTATGAAGTCGCTTTAGGCGCAGATTTTGTTGCTGCCAGTGAAAGTGAAGAATGGGCGGAAGGCTACAGGGAGGGTAAGAAAATGACTACTTCCTGCTGTCCTGCCTTTGTTAAGATGATACGCAGACACTACCCTCAGCTGGTAGAAAATATGTCCACCACGGTATCCCCCATGACCGCTACTGCAAGACTAATAAAAGCTCTTTACCCTGATGCTGTCTGTGTATTTATCGGACCCTGCATTGCCAAAAAAGGCGAAGTACTTGATACGGTAGCACTGCAAGGCGCAGATTATGCCCTTACCTTAGATGAACTCTATGCAATGTTCCGTGCAAAAGAGGTAAAACCTGAGGCAGCAGCCGATACCCTTCAGCAGGGAAGTATTTATGGAAAGAAATTCTGTATAGCAGGCGGCGTTACTGCTTCTGTCTTACAGTCTTTAAAAGAAAAACAGGAAAATACAGATATCACCGTAAAGCAATGTAACGGTGCCGTTGAATGCAAGAAAGCCCTGACTCTGTTAAAAGCAGGTAAGTTACCGGAGGATTTCCTTGAGGGCATGGTATGTGAAGGCGGATGTCAGAATGGCCCCGGAAGTGTCCTGACCGGAAGAGTTGCAAATGTAAACCGTGACAAATTATTTAATAAGGCAGACAGCCGTAATATTCATGAGAATCTTGATTCTTATAAGGAACTGGAATTCTCCATGCATACTAAATAATTTAGGGTTTAACCAAAGCCTTTAATATTTCTTTTCTGTTCATTTCCTCAATTTGAAGGAAATGAACCGGCTCGTGAATGTGTTCCAGATAATGAGCATCGGAATTATTGATAATCCGACAATTTTGCAGGTAAGGATTATTCCTTCTTAAATCTGCTAACGCTTCTTCCTCTTTGGAAAAAACTGCTGCTCCCACAGAGCATATACCGCTTGTACTTACAGCCTCTCTGCAGACAGCTTCTGCGCAGGTGAACCGGGAATCAGGCGGAATAAATCCAAGATTTGATAAGAGACTATTGGAGCTCTTATCAATATGGGCCGGTATCATTATCCCATCATAGGTTTTCACAAGTTCATAAACCTCATCAAATCCGATATCTGCTGCATTGACTAGCAGATATTCTTCTTTTCCGGAGACTTCATCCCTGTCATTGATCAGTAATTGCCTTCCAAAGATTTCTTCTTTGTTACGAACCTTATAAAGCTTTTCATACACAAAGCTATCAAACTCCAAAGCTCCCTGCAGTTCCTCAAAAAGGCATAGAACATGCACTTCTTCTCTTGTACAGAGCTCCATTCCGGGAATAGCAATGATTCCAAAACACTCCGCATGTTTTAGAAAAGGAGAACAGTTTCTGCTGCTGTTATGATCTGTCAGAGCTATGACATTCAGTTCTTTTATAGCTGCCATTCCAACTATATTTCCGGGTGTCATATCTTCATCGCCGCAGGGGGATAGGCAGGAATGAATATGCAGATCATATGAGACCTTATACATGAATCAGTTCATGAACCAGCAGAGACGTCTCAAATACAGGCTTATTAACTGCCAGAAGAGTTATTCCCTGTTCCTTTGCTTTTAGAGTTGTCTGTTCATCGGGCATTATCCCCTCTGCCAGAACAATACAGGCAACCTCTGTCAGAGACGCAACTGCCAGGGTATTTACATTGGCCATTACTGTAATCCAGACCGCCCCTGAAAAAGCTTTTCCCATAGCTACACTTAAGAGATCACAGCAATATACACCTTTAAGTTCTCTCTCAAGGTCATTGCCAGGATTAATTATTTGGAATATATCCTTATGAAGAATCTCTCCCACAGTCATGATGGTACCTGTTCCTTTCTTTTCTAATCAATAATGATCCCTGGATTATTTCTCTTCCAGTCTTCAATACACTTGCGGTCATAATTATTTATATTCTCCGGCAGGTTATCTCTGCTAAAGAATCTGTGACCTAACGTTTCTTCTGTTTCCTGCAGGATTTCACCCTTGTATTCAGTGGTTTTAAATATAGTACTTGTCACCCAGCAGATATCCTGATTAGGATATACAATATACCTGTCATCGCCGGAATATATGCCGAAGAGCTCCAGGTTCTCTACTACGATTCCTACTTCTTCATATACCTCTCGCCTTGCAGTTTCAAGAAAAGTCTCTCCCAACTCCATACCACCGCCCGGTAATCCCCATTTACCATTATCACTTCTCTGCTGCAGCAAAATCTCACCTTGCTTGTTCTCGATGATAACACCGCAGGCGGGAACCATTAAAGGGCTATGTCCTATGCTTTTTCTCGTTTCACGGATATAATTTTTTTTATAAGGTTTTACGATTTCTTCGACCTCTTTCTGCATTTTTACACCACGCTTTCTCTTGAAATTACATCTGTAGGATGTATTTCATGTTTATCCATTATTAAGATCTGGTTATTTAGTAATTCCTTATAATCGTATAAGTATCATTTAGTGCCTCGAAAGCATATGTCTGCTCTTCGGTAAAGCTCCCCTGACAACTATGCCTGCCTAATATTAATTCTGCTTTTAATTGTATATCTAATTGAAATATTAATTTTGGCGCTAAATTGGGAACACACCTCTGCACTACCTGATACGAAACATTATCCTTCAGTATTAGTTATCAAATTTACTGATTTCGCCGGACAGCCTGTGAATATACTGCTTTAAAATGTGAATACAGTCCTGCTCTCCGGCAGCACCTCTGACTACATCCTCTGCCAGCGCCTTACAGGTAGGTGCCCCGCAGGAACCACAGTCAAGACCGGGGAATTTCCCGCACAACTCTTCCACCTTAGCAAGCATTGAAATACTCTCCTGCAGGTCTTCACTTAATTTAAATACCGGTTCATAGGTAACCTCACGATTCCACTCCCAGTGCTTTACCTCCCTGCCGTCCAGATGATTACAGGCCACCGGCATATATTTTCGCAGCCGGATTAATTTTACCTTTGCCACGAAGGGGTTTTCAACGGTAAGCACTCCTCCCACGCAGCCTCCATTACAGGCATTTAGCTCTATAAATTCAAGGGAGGAAAATTTCTGGTCCTCCAGATCCTCCAGTACCCTTATAACATTCTCAATTCCGTCTGCTGCCAGGTAATTATCCGTAAGAAGTCCTCCGGCTTCTCCGCCTGTTCCTCCCCAGCTGATGCCGATTTTACCGGATATGGCAAGATTTTCTATTTCCTGCTTCTCCTCCACTTCTTTCATAAGGCTTATAAGTTTCGGATAAATATCCTTTATGGCAATCACTCCGTCTACTTCGCTCTCACTATATCCCAGAGGGTTCTTAACTGCGCTTACCTTTGCAGGGCAGGGGCTGATAAAGATAATACCGATCTTCTCTGCCGGAAGCCCTGTTTCCTTTACAACTTTTTCCCTTGCCAGTGCTGCTGCCAGGTCTACCGGCGCCTTTATGGGCAGCAGATGTTCTATTAATCCCGGGAAACGTACCCGGATCAAACGCACCACAGAAGGACAGGCGGTGCTGATAAAGGGCATCTTCTGCTCCTGTTCCTCCAGGTACTTTCTGGATAATTCCGATACCAGCTCGGCAGCCCCGCTGACCTCATATACGTCATGAAAGCCAAATTTCTTAAGCGCCGTCAATACAATGTTAACATCCTCCAGATTATTGAACTGACCGTATAGTGCAGGTGCAGGTAAAGCCACGGTATACTCATAATCTTCTAATATACTCAAGGGATCATATACTGCCAGCTTTGCATGATGAGGACAGATTCTTATACATTCCCCGCAGTCAATACAGAACTCCTTTGTTATAACAGCCTTTCCCTTTCGAACCCGGATAGCCTGAGTCGGACACCTTTTTATACAGTTAATGCACCCCTTGCACAAGTCCTCCTGCAGACGAACAGCAGTAAAAAATTTATCCATACGAACCCCCATATATACCCCCGGCTTGCCAGGGATACTGCTCAAACAGACAGTTTAAACTGAAACACCCCATTACCCATTACTGTATCTTCACCGTCATTGTTACCGTAGTACCTATTCCGAGTTCTGTCTCAATATTCATCACGTCAGAATATTTCTTCATATTAGGCAGTCCCATACCGGCACCAAACCCCAGAGATCTTACCTTATCGGGAGCTGTGGAATAACCTGCCTGCATGGCAAGCTCGATATCCGGTATTCCTGGCCCCTTATCCTTTAACACCATATGTACTTCCTCCGGAGATATCGTCACCTGAATTACTCCGCCCTGTGCATGAATAACCATATTTATCTCCCCTTCATACATGGCTATAGCGACTTTCCTTATAATCTCAGGATTTACTCCCATCTGCTTTAATTTGGATTTTACATCACTGGAGGCTTCTCCCGCTCTTGTAAAATCCTCTGCTGATACCTGATAGTTAAGCTGTATATTCTGACTCAATGGGCAGCACCTCCCCTTAATCCTCTCTCATAAAGCATACCACAGGCGGGAAACATCTGCTTATCCGTAGCAAGGAGCACAATATGGCTTTCCTTTGCCAGCTCTGTCATCACCTCATCCGGTACCTTGCCCCGCACAAAGACGATACAGATAATATCCATCATCTCTGCAGTCCTTATAACCTGTGGATTACAAAGGCCAGTAAGCAGCACGGACTGATCCTTTACAAAGGCCAGGACATCACTCATCATATCCGCTCCGCAGGCAGTATGGACCTCACGCTCCAGGTAATCCTCTCCCCATACGAGCCTGGCACCAAGTATATCCATTACATCATGAATTGTCATAATATTACCACACCTTTCTCATAGCCTGTATCTTTAATCACAGTTACGAATTATCTGTGAAATAACAGTATTGTGAAATAAAAGACATTTCACTCTGCCTTAATTACATTTACTTGTGAAACTGCCTAAATAAAATGTTAAATTCAATAAACTTATTGTTCGTTAATTCTAACACTGCTTTATATATACATTCACAAAACTCTTTTATTTGCATGTACAATTTATACAATTTATCAATCTATTAATTTACACACAGTATAACATTGACGGTGTTTTTTTTCAACTTCTATCATTTTTGCATTAATAGCTTAATATTCTCTGTTTTCCATTTGTTACAATTGTTAATTTTAATATATCTGTGGATTTTTTATCAATAACATGTTATACTGATGTTGTTTGTCGAATGGAAATTATGAAATATTTCGACAGGTAACGTACAAACAGCCACAAAATCAAGGAGGTTAAAGAATGAGTTCCCAGAAAAAAACAGTCCCGTTTGCCGGCTCAAAAGAGCAGGAAGCGGAGCTTCTCAAAGTCATTAATAAGTATAAAGATGACAAAGGTGCCCTAATGCCCATTCTGCAGGAAGCACAGAGTATTTACGGCTATCTTCCTATAGAAGTTCAGACCATTATATCAAACGAGATGGATATCCCGCTTGAAAAAATATATGGTGTAGCCACTTTCTATTCCCAGTTTTCTTTAAATCCCAAAGGAAAATACAAAATTTCCGTATGTTTAGGTACTGCCTGTTATGTTAAGGGCTCCGGTGATATTTTCAACAAGTTAGCCGAGCTGCTTCATATAGAGGGTGGTGAATGTACACCTGACGGCAAATTCTCCTTAGATGCCTGTCGCTGTATCGGTGCCTGCGGTCTTGCTCCCGTACTTACAGTAAATGATGATGTATACGGCAGACTTTCGGTAGACGATGTTAAGGATATACTTACAAAATACGAGTAATCCAATCCATGATGACTGAGATCTCGTTAAACATATTAGATATTGCACAGAATTCGGTAAGTGCTCATGCCACTCTTATTGAAATAACCGTACAGATAGACCAATCCTTAAACCTTTTAAAGGTTGAGATAAAGGATAACGGCTGCGGTATGACAGAGGAAGCAGCAGCCAAAGCACAGGATCCCTTCTATACCACAAGGACTACCAGAAAGGTAGGCCTGGGAATTCCCTTCTTTAAACAGGCGGCCTTAAGCTGCGAAGGAGATTTTCATTTGGAATCAGAACCTGGTAAAGGAACGAAAGTTTACGCTTCCTTTCAGCTAACCCACATTGACCGAATGCCGCTTGGCGATATGAACAGTACCCTGTACAGCCTGATTACCTTCCATCCGGCTATAGACTTTGTCTATACCTACAGCGTGGACGATAAGAGCTTTGTACTGGATACCAGAGAAATGCGCTCCCTACTTCACAATGTTCCTCTAAATGACCCTGAGGTCACAGTATTCTTAAAGAATTTTCTTATGGAGAATCATGAAGAAGCAAATGAAGGTATTTACTTTTAGCAGCATTTTAATACATCCGTTTCGATATAGATATTAAAAGATATACGCATCCAAGTTTGATAAGTTTTTAACAAAGTCTCAAACATTGGATTGATACAGTTCTCATTATAAATAAGGAGGATATCTTATGAAAACTCTTGAAGAGTTACAGGCTATCAGAGAAAAAATGCAGGGCCAGATCGGTCTGCGTTCCGAAACTGCCAGCCAGACCAGAGTAGTGGTAGGTATGGCGACCTGCGGTATTGCCAGTGGTGCACGACCCGTTCTCACTGCTCTTTCCGATGCCGTTCAGGAAAGAAACCTTACAGATATAGCTGTTGTACAGACCGGTTGTATAGGACTGTGCCAATATGAACCTATTGTAGAAGTATTTGCACCCGGTAAAGAAAAAGTAACCTATGTAAAGATGACACCGGAGAAAGCACTGGAGGTTCTTGAACAGCACCTTTTAGGCGGTAAAGTTGTTGACAAATACACCATCAGCTCTGAAGGGAGGATATAAGGCATGTTTCGTTCACACGTATTAGTATGCGGCGGTACCGGATGTACTTCCTCCGGAAGTGTTAAGATAATCGAAACCCTGCAGTCTGAAATAGAGAAAAACGGTCTGGAGAAGGAAGTTTCCGTGGTTCAGACAGGCTGTCACGGACTTTGTGCCCTGGGACCCATTATGATAGTTTATCCCGATGCCTGTTTCTATTCCATGGTAAAAGAAGAGGATATTTCGGAAATCGTTACCGAGCATTTATTAAAGGGAAGACCCGTTACCCGTCTTTTATATACAGAAACTGTTACAGACGATGGCATTAAATCCTTAAATGAAACCGACTTCTATAAGAAGCAGCATCGTATCGCACTTCGTAACTGCGGTGTCATCAATCCTGAGAATATTGAAGAATACATCGGAAACGGCGGATATTCTGCTCTTGGTAAGGTACTTACCGAGTATACTCCCGATGATGTTATACAAACCCTCTTAGACAGCGGTCTTCGCGGCAGAGGCGGCGGCGGTTTCCCTACGGGCTTAAAGTGGAAGCTTGCCAAAGGCAATGATGCTGACCAGAAATATGTCTGCTGTAATGCCGATGAAGGTGACCCGGGTGCCTTTATGGATCGTTCCGTTTTAGAAGGTGACCCCCACGTAGTATTTGAAGCCATGGCTATTGCAGGTTATGCCATCGGCGCAACACAGGGCTATATTTATGTACGTGCGGAATATCCCATTGCTGTAGACCGTCTTGAGATTGCTCTTAAACAGGCAAGAGAATACGGAATGCTTGGTGAGGATATCTTTGGAACCGGCTTTAACTTTGATATTGGTTTAAGACTTGGTGCCGGTGCTTTCGTTTGCGGTGAAGAAACAGCTCTTATGACCTCCATCGAAGGCAACAGAGGTGAGCCTCGTCCCAGACCTCCTTTCCCTGCACAGAAAGGGTTATTTGGAAAACCCACTATCTTAAATAACGTAGAAACCTATGCAAATATACCTCCGATCATATTAAACGGACCCAAATGGTTTGCTGATATGGGTACTGAGAAATCCAAAGGAACCAAGGTATTCGCTCTTGGCGGTAAGATTAAGAACACCGGTCTTGTGGAGATTCCTATGGGTACAACCTTAAGAGAAGTCGTGGAAGAAATCGGCGGCGGTATCCCCAATGGCAAGAAATTCAAGGCAGCTCAAACCGGCGGTCCTTCCGGCGGATGTATTCCTATCGAACACTATGACATTCCCATTGATTATGATAACCTTATAAATATCGGTTCCATGATGGGCTCCGGCGGTCTTATCGTTATGGATGAAGACAATTGTATGGTTGACATCGCCAAATTCTTCTTAGAGTTTACCGTTGAAGAATCCTGCGGAAAATGTACTCCCTGCCGTATCGGTACCAAACGCCTTTACGAGATATTGGAGAAAATCACAAAGGGCCAGGGAACCCTGGAAGACCTGGATACCCTGGAGGAACTCTGCTACCACATTAAGGATAATTCCCTTTGCGGTCTGGGCCAGACAGCACCAAACCCTGTACTTTCCACCCTTAAATACTTCAAGGATGAATATATTTCTCATGTTGTGGATAAGAAATGTCCTTCCGGTGTATGTAAAGCACTTCTTTCCTATGTTATCGATGCTGATAAGTGCAAGGGCTGTACTTTATGTGCAAGAGTATGTCCTAACGGCGCCATTGAAGGCAAGGTAAAGGAAATTCATTTAATCCACCAGAGCAAGTGTATCAAATGCGGCGCATGTATGGAAAAATGCCGTTTTGGTGCTATATCCAAACAGTAAACCTGTTCATAAGATTATAGGAGGAGGTTTAGGTTGAAAGAAATGCATTTTCAACCACAAATTTGTGCCTGCGAAATCCTCGGCACAAATTCAGATGCACAAAATGCATGTGCAAGAATGGAGGAAAAAGATGGAAACCGTTAATATAAAGTTAAACGGTACAGAAATGGCTGTACCTGTGGGCTCTACTATTTTAGAAGCAGCAAAGCTGGCACATATTGAAATACCTACCCTTTGCTACTTAAAGGAAATTAATGAAATCGGAGCCTGTCGTATCTGCGTGGTGGAAGTAAAAGGAGCCAGGAGCCTTGTTGCATCCTGCGTTTATCCCGTAAATGAAGGGATGGAAGTGTGGACCAACACTCCAAGAGTATTGAATTCCAGAAGAAAGACACTGGAATTAATCCTTTCCACTCATGACAGGAAATGTTTATCCTGCGTAAGAAGCGGTGACTGCGAGCTTCAGAAATTAAGCAAGGATCTAAAGGTTGAGAAAGAAGGCCATTACGACGGCGAAAATATAGAATATGAAATAGATTACTCCGCAGCACATATGTACCGTGACAACAACAAATGTATCCTCTGCAGACGCTGTTCCGCGGTCTGTGACAAGGTGCAGAGCGTAGGTGTAATCGGTGCCAATGACCGTGGTTTTAAGACCAATATTGCCTCCCCTTTTGATATGGGCTTAGGCGAGACCAGCTGTGTGTCCTGTGGTCAGTGTATCGCAGTATGTCCTACCGGAGCACTGTCCGAGAAGGATTATACCGATGAAGTATTTGCAGCTATAGCTGATTCCAGCAAACATGTAATCGTTCAGACAGCTCCTTCCGTTCGTGCGGGACTTGGCGAAGAATTCGGTCTTCCCATCGGTACCAACGTAGAAGGCAAGATGGTTTCTGCACTTAGAAGACTTGGCTTTGCCAAAGTATTCGATACGGACTTTGCTGCTGATTTAACCATAATGGAAGAAGCTCATGAGTTCCTTGACCGTGTACAAAACGGCGGAGTTCTGCCTTTAATCACCTCCTGCTCTCCGGGCTGGGTTAAATACTGCGAGCATTATTTCCCTGATATGACAGAGAATCTCTCCAGCTGCAAATCCCCTCAGCAGATGTTCGGTGCTACCGCTAAGACCTACTATGCCGAGAAGATGGGCATTGATCCCAAAGATATCGTTATGGTCAGCATCATGCCCTGTACCGCCAAGAAATTTGAGATCGGCAGAGAAGATCAGGATGCTTCCGGCGTAGCGGATGTGGATATTGCTCTGACCGTAAGAGAGCTTGCCAGAATGATTAATCGCTCCGGCATCAATTTCCTCGCTCTTCCCGATGAAGAATTTGATTCTCCTCTTGGAATGTCCTCCGGTGCCGGCGTTATCTTTGGTGCTACCGGCGGTGTTATGGAGGCAGCTCTTCGTACCGCAGTGGAGGAATTAACCGGTGAAGAATTAAAGAGCCTTGATTTCAAGGAAGTCAGAGGTGTAACAGGCATTAAAGAAGCAACCTATAATGTTGCCGGTATGGATGTTAAAGTGGCAGTTGCCTCCGGTTTAACCAATGCCAAAGAGCTTCTTACAAAAGTTAAGAACGGCGAAGCAGAATACCACTTCATAGAAATCATGGGATGCCCCGGTGGTTGTGTAAACGGCGGCGGTATGCCTCAGGTACCTGCTAATATCCGTAACTTTAATGATATCAGAGCACTTCGTGCCAAGGTATTATATGACCTTGACAGCTCCATGCCTTACCGCAAGTCTCATACAAATCCTGCAATCAAGCAGCTGTATGCAGAGTATTTTGGTAAACCCGGCAGCCATAAGGCTCATGAAGTACTTCATACCACCTATGTAAAGAGAGCCGTTAACAACGTAAAATAGTTTATAAATGTTCATATTATAACAGGGAGGATTCTTTAGAAGCCTCCCTGTTTCTAGATTTCCACCTTCTTTATACCCATTCTCTGCAAATAAAGGACTTTAATCCTAATGCAAAATACACAAGGAAGGTAACTGTAAGAATTACTGTAAAGGGAAGCAGCTCCAGATTCGGGGAAAGGTTCATTCCCTGAGGAAACATGGCATAATAAGGCGGTGCAAAGGGAAACCATGCTCCTAATACGGAAGGAAGCCCTGTTATAACAATATTGGGTATTACCATTGATATGCTAAACAATAGTGCCGTCCCCATGGATTTAAATCTGGTAGACAGAATAATCTGGAGCATTCCGAGGGGGAAACAGGCAAGCCATCCCCCAAACACTCCCGTCAGCACTGTTTTCCACGGTATGGCATCCTCTGCCTGAATCAGCTTTCCCGTTACCAGGTAACCTGCCAGGAAGACCAGTTGTAATATCAATAAGAGAATAAGCAGCATCACAAACTTAACGAAATATATTTTCCAACGCGGAAAAGGCATGGTAAGCAGCTGCTTCCAGGCACCGTTCTTATGTTCATAAAAACATAGAAAGCCTGCAAAGATTCCCCCAAACATTGGCAGCAAAAACATCCCGTGAAAGGAAACTGCCTGAAAATAAAGGGTATGCCAATTGGGTGCAAAATAATCTGTTAACGACCGGACACTGCCTGCAGCAAGTACGTAGCTTGCTGCCACATCCATTGTAATAAGCAGAAAGATCAAAAACCATCTTACCTTTCTTATTTCTGCCAGTATTAATTTATACATTTAATAACCTTACCTTTCTAAATAGTCTGCAAATTTTTGGCCCCAGGCACTAATCTGCATATGAACTGTTCTTCTATTTCATCTCCATTTTACTAAAATACAGGGCTCCGAGAATAAGCAACCCAACTCCCAGAGTACCTCCCAGCAATATCCACCTTAGGTAACCTTCTATAAAAGGACTTGCCATAGAAGGATATGCCCAAGGTAGTATATACAAAATCTTTCCTCCGAACCTCACAAGAAACAAACTGGATAGGGCACCTATAGTACCCACCGCCATGGGAAAGGTCTGATTGGCAAAGAAGCTAGAGAGAAACAGTTGAATAGCCAGAACAGGAAGGGCAGAGATAAAAGAACCCAGAATCTGTTTTACTAAAAAAAGAAAAGGCAAGGGCTGGTCTGTATAAACAACCCAAATAAGAGAAGCTCCTGTCAGTATCATAAGACAGCAGCCAAGCATTAAAAGGATTACCCAGGCAGCCTTAGCCAGGTAAAGCCCACTTCGGCTGACAGGCATGGTAAAAATAAGCTTAAGTCCCTGTGCCTGATGCTCTGTTTCAAACATTATGCTGCATAACAAGGAGATTGTAAGCAGTATGGTAAAAGAGAGAAACATGTATACGACGTTCAAGCCTGCATAAATACCTGCCTCCCCCTGCCTGAAGTACAGATACCACTCAATGCAGGTAAACAGCAGTAAAATAACTGCACTGATAACCGGTATTCCAAAACATATCTTTTTCAACTTCCGGTATTCCGATAGAAGCATTCTTAACATTATAAGCCCCCTTCTTTTCCCGTAAGCTCTAAGAAGATATCCTCTAAGGATGCTATTTTCTCACTGATGTTCAGTATGGAAAAAGGCTGCAGCAGATTAAATATTTTTGCCTGGTCCATCTGATCTGTAACAGTTATCAGAAGTTCATTTCCCTGCTTTTTAACCTCTGCTCCATAACTTAGAAGAGCTTTGCAAGCCTCCTCTGTTCTGTCCGTTATAATGGAAAGCCTTACCTGGCTTTTCTTCTCAAGTTCCTGGATACTATCCTGAAATATCATTTTACCCGCTTGAATAATACCCACATAATCCGAGATAGACTGAATTTCACTTAGGATATGACTGGATAAAAATATAGTAATCCCCTGTTCTCTTGCCAAAGACAGCATCAGATTACGGATTTCCTGGATTCCGGCAGGGTCTAAGCCATTAATAGGTTCATCCAGAATAAGCAGATTTGGTTTCCGAATCAGAGCTTGGGCAAGTCCCAACCGCTGTTTCATCCCCAGAGAGTACCCCTTAACTGACTTATGGGCATAAGGCGTCAGTCGTACAATATCCAGTACTTCACCGATGCTCTCTTCCGGCAGCTTTAGAAGTCCGCAGATGATTTTCAGGTTCTTGTAAGCAGATAGATGACCATAATAGGAGGGAGCTTCAACCAGTGATCCCACATTTCGCAGTATCTGTTCTCTTTCTGCTTTAAGGGAATGCCCCATAATCTGAATCGAACCTTCATTGGGATGAAGCAGACTGAGCAGCATTCGTATGGTAGTTGTCTTTCCTGCTCCGTTTGCTCCTAAAAACCCATAGATCTTACCTTCCGGCACCCGCAGATTAATATGATCTACACTGATCTGGCTTCCAAAACAGCGAGTCAGATTTTCTGTCTCAATTATATAATTCTCCATCAATTTTCCTCCTTCATATTGCTGTTCATAAGGAGTATAAATTGTGAAACTTATTCTCAGGTAAAGTAAAGTAAAATGTAAGTAAAAAATTTTTAGCAGGGGAAGGATATTTCTATGACAGTCCCTTGCCCCTTTATGCTTTTTGCTTTGATTAAGCCGTCATGAAGCTCGATTAACTGTCTTGCAATGGCAAGACCAAGACCGGAACCCTCCGCAGGACTGTCCGTGGGAATACCCCTGTAATAGCGTTCAAATAGCTTGTTTACTTCCTCCTCATCCATACCTTTTCCATTATCCGATATGCTGATCTGCAAACCTCTTATCTCTGATTTTACACATACCTCAATTTCTGTTCCGGGCGGATTGTGAAGTATTGCATTCATAAGTATATTCTGTAAGGCCCTTTGAAACAGTACCTTATCAATGTTCATATCATAGCTCTTACTCTCTGTAACAAAAGAAAATTGATATTCACTGCTCCTTGGAGAATTGGCTGTATCCAAGACTGTATTTCGCAGGAATTCTATTATATCTGCTCTGCTTCTCTTTAAGGTAAGCTTTCCGGAGTCGGATTGAAAGGTGATATTTAAATCATCAATCAGGTCCTTGATATGCTTTGACTTTTCCTCTATTTTTGAGCCAAAGTCCTTCAGCTCCTCATAAGACCAATGGTACTGCTCTGCCACGATCATAGAGGAATAGCCTTGTATATACGAAAGGGGTGTTTTCAGATCATGGGTGATTCCTGCTATCCATTCTCTGCGGTTTTCTTCGGCAATTTCCCTCTCTATTTCATTTTGTTTCAGTTTATGCGTGAGCATCTCCATGTGCAGGAAAAGATCTTTGTAGAAAAAATTAATTGAACAATTTAAGACGGAACTATTCCCTGTGTTATGTCCACCCACGGTATATTCCATACCCTTAGGTATTTGGTATATTTCCTGTGATAAGTTCTGTATCCATCGGATAATATGTAATATGGGTCTTATAACGACTGCATAAACCAAAAGAGCTACATTGGCTCCTGACAGCAGAATGACTGTTTTTCTGAATATTTCCATATCAGTATCATGTAAAAAGGAAATGTTCTTTTGTACAAAGATAAACACCAGCATCAGCAAACTGTAGCTTAATATATACGCAATGAGCGGTAATACCATAAAAGACAGTATTTTCATACCTATTTTAAATAACCGTTTCATCTAACCTGTCCTTTCTGGCTGTCATACTTTATGAGGAATAAATTTATACCCCAATCCCCTAAGGTTATGAATATAACGTGGGTTCTCACTGTCCGGTTCTATTTTCTTACGAATTTTAGAGATATGCATTACAACCGTTTTTTCATCCCCCAGATTCATCTGCCCCCAAACACATTCATACAATTGAGCAACGGTAAAAATCCGATTTGGATGTTCCGCTAAAAATAGCAGAAGAGAATATTCCATAGCAGTAAATTTTATAATACGCTCCCCTTTCCTGACTTCACAGGAATTCTTCTGGATTATAAAATCATCATATTCCAGTATATTCTTCTTATCCTCCTGCAGGTTAATCCTGCGGTGTCTCAGCTGTACCTTGATACGGGCAACAACCTCCATGGGGTTAAAGGGTTTTGTTATGAAGTCATCTCCACCCATTGCAAAGCCAGCCAGTTTATCATAATCTGAGGTTTTAGCTGTTAGAAATAACACAGGTATATCTGAATTTTTCCTTAATTCCATACATAATTCAAGTCCGCTGATGTCGGGAAGCATAATATCCAGCACGATAAGATCCGGTTCGCAGTCCTTTATGTGCTGCAATGCCTCTCCTCCGGATTTCGCTTTGTATATATATTGAAAGCCTTCTTTTCTGAGAATAATCTCCAGCATCTCTAGAATACCTGTCTCATCATCAACTAATAGAATACGCTGTTCCATCGTTTTCTTCCTTTCTGTACCTGTAAACACATAATTACAGTGATAAAGCCTATAACGATAAAGTTATTTCTCTATCTTTTGCTCTTAAATGACATTATAGCACAAGCAGTATCAGGATTAAAACATACTGTTTCTATTGTATTGATAGCCAGCTAAGAGTATAATTTAAAGAAAGGAAACTTATAGCTGCCAGCTCATAAGAGTGTATGGAAAGGTTATATATGAAAGGAACAATGTGACCTGTACGAGTTTAAATAAAATATTTAAAGAAAAGAGGAAATACTATGAAATTATTGAAGCTCAAAAGAGTATTTTGCTTTATGCTTTCCCTGCTGCTATTGACAGCAATGTTCAACACCGGTACTGCACAGGCGGAATCAGAAACAACTGGTTTCGTTTATGGATATCCTCCCATGCTGGAGGACAACGGTTATATTTACTATATCCAAACCGTGCAAGGTTCCAAAGACAGCTACGATATCTATCGCATCAATCCTGTTACCGGAGATAAGAACAAAATCGTCTCCTCAGACAACTATATCCGTTCCATGGTAGTTTATAATAATGTTCTTTACTATACCAGCAATGAGACAGACAGTATAGAATATACTACCTATTCCGTCTCTGTAAAGGGGGAGAACCAGCAGACTGTAAGCAAGGGTACCGTATTGTATGCAGATAAAAAGGGTATTTACTGCCTTGTAGAGAAAGATACCAAAAACCTGCTTTATATGAAATCACCTGCTGATAAGAAGTCTGTACTGTTATACACCGGTAACAGCAGTTTTCGGTTTATAAAAAGCATAGGCACAACCCTTTATTTCGGACAATATAAAGCTGCAACATCAAAGATTCAGCTGTTGTCCTTAAAAAGCGGCAGTACAAAACCCACGGTACTCTCTTCCCTTAAAACAGAGCAGCTTAGTGACCAATTCCCTATTATTTCTGACATTATATCCATTAAAGGAAACCTCTATTACCAGTTTGGAACCTACGAAGGCAGCGGCAGCTTCTGGTACGGAACCCTTGTAAAATATAACAATACAGAAAAGGCCACCAGTATTATCCATGATAATATGACTACTGATTTTCTGACCTATAGCAGTGATAAAATCTATTTTGATGAACAGGGTAATTACTCCGTGTATTACACTTATAATGTAAAAACGGACAAATTAACGTCCACTAACATTAATAATCCTGGTGCCGTCAGCATTGTAAACAAGTATAGCTACCGGATAAAACTGGATAAAAAGAAATATATAACGTTATCTCGCTTTACATCGGGAACAAATTATAAGAATCTGGTAACTGATTTCATCAAAATAGCTTATACTCCCAACAGCAAGCTTGACTACTCTGCCGGAATCACTGCCTTGGGCAAGTATTTGCTGATTCCTGTTGAATGCATTGATTACAATGATCCTGATTATGGATGGCGTGGAAAAGTAATCAGCATAAAATGGTATGTAGCCGATTTAAACGGAGAGATACTGACTGATTTCCAATAAATCAGCACCATACAGGTAGTCTTTCTATATCTGGAATAAGTATTACCCCCAACCTATATGGTTAATAGAAAAAGCTGTAGGATTATCCTACCCACAGACCGAATTCTCTGATACTGAATAAGATAGCAGATAAGATATTTTTTCCTGTTAATATATACTATCTGCTGAGGAGAGTTCGTATACGTGTGGTATGTAAATTCTACAGCCTTTTTCTACGCGGACTATATAACTACTATTTTCTCTGATAAAGGAAATATCTTTTGAATAATAATATTTGTCTTATTTAAAGGAATACATTCAAATAAGAAAAGAAATTTTTGTATTTAAATGAGCTTTCTAATAAATAAAAGGAATGTTTTTCTGAATATTAAAATAAATTTATTTCCCGTTACTCATTATAAATATGCATTATATATGTATACTTAAAAACAATTTTATCAAACAAGCCTGTTTACTGCTAGTAATTGTTTTTTATTGTATCTGACATTAGTTGTATTTTTTTAAGTACACATATACAATTTACCTCTTTTTACAAAGTTGTTGACAAATATACTTCTTGTAATATAATTAGTTCTATAATAACGATGAGACGATGAAGTCGCAAAAGGATTCCTCCTTTTTGCGGCTTTTTTTGTCTCTCATAAAAGGAGGAACATTTGTGAAAAAAGCAAAAAGATTAATGGCATTACTCTTCTCCGTTATTCTGGTATTTTCCTTAGCTGCCTGCGGCGGTAAGAATACCAATACGGGATCAGACAGTGCCGCAACAGACACGCCTGCAGCAACAGAGGGAACAGGCGAGACCGGCACAGATACAGCTGCCGGCGGTAACGTATTAAATGTACAATTCGATGTAGAGGTTGCTTCCCTGGATCCACAGATAGCAACAGACGGCACATCCTTTGAGGTATTGGCGGATGTAACAGAGGGGCTCTACACCATTGATGCTTCCGGACTTCCGGTACTGGCAATTGCAGAAGGCGTACAGAAAAGCGATGATGGCCTTACATATACCTTCACCTTAAAAGATGCAAAATGGTCCAACGGTACACCCGTTACCGCCAAAGACTTTGTATTCTCCTGGAGAAGACTGGTGGATCCTACCGTAGCAAGTGAATATTCTTTCATAGCCGAAATTGCAAATATCAAAAATGCTTCCGCTATTATCGCAGGAGAAAAAGGTATTGAAGAGCTGGGTGTAACCGCAAAAGATGATAAGACCCTGGAGGTGCAGCTGGATGTTCCGGTTCCTTTCTTTGAATCCTTGCTGGCTTTCCCTTCTTTCTTACCTGTTAACGAAGAATTCTTTACCCAGGCAGGTGACAGCTATGCCACCTCTCCTGATACTATATTAAGCAACGGTGCCTTTAAGCTTACCGCTTATGAGCCTGCTGCTACAACAATTACCTTAGTTAAGAACCCTGATTACTGGGATGCAGGCAAAGTATCCTTAGACGGAATCCAGTACCAGGTTATTAAAGACTCCCAGACGGCTGTATTATCCTATCAAAACGGTGACCTGGACGTTGTGACCCTTTCCGGTGAACAGGTAGAGCAGTTCCAGGCTGACCCCGAATTTCACAGCATTATGGCCGGATATTTATGGTACATCTCTCCCAACCAGAAGGTTGCAGGACTTGAGAACCTAAATCTTCGTAAGGCGTTATCCTTAGCTTATGACAAAGCAGCAATTGTAAACAATATCTTAAAGGACGGTTCCATTGTAGCTGACTTCGCTGTTCCTACTCTCCTTGCTACTGGTCCTGACGGCAAGGATTTCCGCGAAACCGCAGGCACCTACCCTACAACAGACAAAGCAAAGGCCCAGGAATACTGGAAGGCTGCAAAAGCTGAACTTGGTGTAAGCGAATACAAATACTCCATGGTAGTTGAAGATACGGAATCCGCACAGAACGTAGCACAGTTTATCCAGCAGGAAATTCAGACTACTTTACCCGGCATCACTGTTACTATCGAGACAATGCCTAAGAAAAACAGGGTAGAAAGAATGCAGTCCGGTGATTTTGAACTTGGCCTTACACGTTGGGGTCCTGACTACTCCGACCCTATGACCTACCTTGATATGTGGATTACCGGAAGCCCCAACAACTATGGTTTCTGGTCCAATACCGAATACGATTCCATTATCGATTCTGCCAAGAAAGGCGAACTGGCCTTAGACCCCACTGCAAGATGGGAAGCCCTTAAGAAAGCCGAAGGCATTGTTATGGATGATGCAGTAATCTTCCCTATCTATCAAAAAGGTGATGCCGTATTATATAAGAGCGGTGTTGAAGGTATTGAGTTCCACTCCGTAGGCATTAACCGTATTTTCAAAAACACCACCAAGAAATAAGGGACTGTTCTAAAAGCTGTAATTGCAATTCTTATGAAAATGCAGGAATCAGTATGGTAAATCGGACTACTTTGAATTACTAATTGAACTCCATATATTTATATGGCGCTGTCAGGTGTGTTTTATCACCCGTGGCAGCGTCATTTATGCATTCTATATGCTAAGGAGAGTAGGTATCGTGAAAAAATATATAATAAAAAGGGTTGCTATATCCATTGTTACTTTATTGGTTATATTACTGATATTGTTCTTAATGCTTGAATTTATGCCCGGTTCACCTTTTAATGACGAGAAATTAAATGCCGCACAAAAGGCAATGCTAAATAAAAAATACGGCCTGGATAAGCCGATGCTGATTCGATTTATAAATTATATCAAAGCAATGCTTTCCGGTGATTTCGGAGTATCCTATACCATTTCAAAAAACACCCCCATAACCTCCCTTTTAGAAACCAGACTTCCCATTTCCTTAAGACTGGGCGGTCAGGCAATTCTTATCGGTACGGCTGTGGGTTTGGTGCTCGGTCTAATTGCTGCCATAAAACACAACACCATCTTTGATACCATTACTACGGTTATCTCTGTACTTGGTGTAAGTCTTCCTTCTTACGTATTTGCTATGGCTTTGATATACAGCCTGGGCTTTCGTTTAAAATGGTTCCCCCTTTTGTATCAGGCGGAAATGCCTTTTAAATCCTCCGTACTTCCAACGGTTTCTCTCTGTATGTTTACCATTGCCACCGTTGCCAGATTCACCAGAACCGAAATGCTGGAGGTCCTTGGTTCTGATTATATGCTGTTAGCTGAGAGCAAGGGTATCAACAGCTTCAGACTGATCTTTAAACATGCCCTTCGAAACGGCCTTATTCCAATTATAACAGTATTAGCCCCTCTGGTAGTGGGTCTTATGACCGGAAGCCTGGTTATTGAAAAGCTTTTTTCCATTCCCGGTATCGGAAGCCTTCTTGTATCCGCCATACAATCCAATGATTACAATGTCGTTGTGGCACTTACCTTTATCTATAGTTTAATGTATATCGGCATAATGCTTGTAGTGGATATTCTTTACGGAATAATTGATCCCAGAATCAGACTGGCAAAGGGAGGTAGCAATGAATAATACAAAGATGGAAACAGAATTTTTGCCCGATGATTTCGAGCTCTTTGGCAGCGAGAAAATCTCCAGAGTAGACGAAACCTATGCCAGCCAGTCCTATTGGCGGGATATTTTAACAAGGTTTGTGAAGAACAAAGGAGCCGTAGTAGGCCTTATTGGAATCTTATTTGTAATTTTAATGGCCATTGTGGGACCGGTTATCAGCGGACGGACGTACTCCGACCAGAATATCACCCATCAGAACCTGGCACCCAGAGTGCAGGGACTTGAAAAGCTTGGTTTACTGGACGGCTCTGAAAGTATGCATACCTCTGCCGGTACCGTAAAACAGAACAAATACATAGCAGCAGATGGTGCCGCCGTTACCGGTCTTGAAAAGGTATATTACTGGTTTGGAACCGATGTACTTGGCCGGGATATCTTTACAAGAACCTGGGTGGGAACCCGAATCTCCCTTTATATTGCTTTGGTAGCCGTATTAGTGGATATGTGCTTTGGTATGGTTTACGGTCTTATCTCAGGATACTTTGGCGGTAAGGTGGATATGTTCCTGCAGCGTTTTTCAGAAATACTCAATGGTATCCCTACCCTTGTAATCGTAACCCTGTTAATCCTGGTATTCAGACCCGGCCTGTTAACAATTACCCTGGCCCTTGCCATAACCGGCTGGATTGGTATGAGTAAGATAGCAAGAGCACAGGTGTTAAAGCTCAAGGAACAGGAATTTATCTTAGCCTCCAAGACCCTGGGAGCCAGAGATTTCTTTATTATCTTTAAGGAAATCCTCCCTAATATCTTTGGTCAGCTGATCGTTATGTCCATGTTCTCCATTCCCAATGCCATATTTACAGAAGCTTTCCTGGCATTTATAGGCCTTGGTGTGCCGCAGCCTTTAGCCTCCCTTGGTACTCTTATCAGTGATGCCTTTAAGTCCTTTACCACACACCCTTACATGATCGTCTTCCCCGTAATCGTCCTGGGAATCATCATGTTAAGCTTTAATCTTATGGCAGACGGTCTAAGAGATGCCTTTGACCCGAAGATGAAGGAGGTATAACAGGATGGAAAATGAAAAAAGAGAAAAGGTCCTGTCCATTAAGGATTTATCTATTACCTTTAAGACCTCTGCCGGTGAAGTAAATGTTATCAGGGGCATGAAGCTCTCCCTGTATAAAGGGGAAACTCTCGCTATTGTTGGAGAAAGCGGCAGTGGTAAATCCGTTACTGTAAAAGCTATTATGGGTATTTTAAGCAACAACGGACGGATAGACAACGGAAGCATCGAATTCAACTATCATAGAGGGAATGAAGAAGTAAAGGAAGATCTGCTGAAATTCTCCAAAAAAGAAATGCGCAGACGTATCAACGGCAAACGTATCTCCATGGTATTTCAGGACCCCATGACTTCCTTAAATCCCACCATGACCATTGGTGCACAAATTATGGAAGGAATGATATACCATTATAAGACGCCTAAGAAAGAGGCATATAAAAAAGCGGTCTCCCTGCTGGAACTGGTAGGCATTACAAATCCTGAAAAGCGTATGAAGAACTATCCCCATCAGCTTTCCGGAGGTATGCGCCAGAGAGTTGTAATCGCCATAGCCCTGTCCTGTGATCCGGAATTATTAATCTGTGATGAGCCTACTACCGCATTGGATGTTACCATACAGTCCAAGATACTTGAACTGATTAAGGATATACAGAAAAAGACTGGTATTTCTGTTATTTATATTACCCATGACTTAGGTGTAGTAGCAAAAGTAGCCGATTATGTAGCCGTTATGTATGCCGGTAAAATCGTAGAGAAAGGTACCGTGGACGAAATTTTTTATGACCCAAGGCATCCTTATACCTGGGGTCTGTTATCTGCTATGCCAGATCTTGACTGCGAGGACGACAAGCTCTATACCATACCCGGAAGCCCTCCTAACCTGCTCCACAAGATTGAAGGCGATTCCTTTGCCCCAAGAAATATCTACGCCCTCAACATTGATTTCAGGAAAGAACCTCCCATGTTTCGTGTCAGCGATACACATTATGCTTCAACCTGGCTGCTCCATGAGAAGGCACCAAAGATTGAGATGCCCCGGGAATTACGTCAGAGAATAGACTCTATGTTAAAGGAGGCGAATTAGAATGTCCGAACCTTTACTGGTCGTTAAAGACCTAAAACAACATTTCAGGATCAACCGCAAATTTACCGTAAAGGCAGTGGACGGTGTTTCCTTTGTTCTCAATCCCGGTGAAACCTATGGACTGGTAGGTGAATCCGGTAGCGGAAAGTCCACTATTGGTCGTTCCATAATACGTCTTTATGAGCCGACAGCAGGTGAAGTACTATTTAATGGAGTGAATATTTCCGGTAAACTCTCCGCAAAAGAAACCACTCATTTAAGAACCAGGATGCAGATGATATTTCAGGACCCCATGGCCTGCCTGAACCCCCGCAAAAAAGTTATCGATATTATTGCCCAGGGGTTAGATATTCATTGTATGTATAATTCACAGGAAGAAAGGAAAGAGAAGGTTTATAACATTCTTGATATGGTAGGGCTGTCCAGAGAACATGCCAACCGTTACCCACACCAGTTCTCCGGAGGGCAGAGACAGCGTATCGGTATTGCCAGAGCCCTGATTATGAACCCGGATCTGATTATAGCGGACGAAGCCATCAGTGCTTTGGATGTATCTATTCAGGCACAGGTAATCAACCTGATGAAGGATATCCAGCAGCAGACCGGAACTGCCTATCTGTTTATTGCTCATGACTTATCCATGGTTAAGTATATCTCCGACCGTATCGGGGTACTGCATTTAGGTCATATGGTGGAAACCGGCACGAAAGAGGAGATCTTCTCAAATCCGATTCATCCTTATACCAAGTCCTTGTTATCGGCGATACCCCATGCCAATCCCAAGATGGAGAAAAGCAGAGTTGCCCTTGCTTATGATTATGGTAGCAGTGGGATTGATTACAGCAGAGGGATTCAACAGCATGTGGGTGGACAACATTATGTGCTGTCTACTGATGAGGAATTAATGAGATGGAAATGAGGTTAGGTTAGGTTAGGTTAGGTTAGGTTAGGTTAGGTTTTGGTTTTTGGCAATTTGACGGCGAAGTGCGTAAAGCAGAAAGAACTCATGCTTCAATTCCAAGGTATAAGAAGTCCTAATTCTCTGAATTTTTTGTGCTTGGCATATTATCAAACAGATAACTCGCTTCGCTCAGACAATCTGTTTGATAATATAGCACAAAATATTCAGAGAAAAGGACTTCTAATACCTTTCCATAGGCGCATTCATTCTTTCTGCTTTACGCACTTCGCCTGAAATGATAAGACATTTGAACTTAAAATTTTTAATCTTATAGTAGTTAATTGAATAGTAGCTTTATATTAATATTTCATATAATATCTATTTACTTATATTATCTTACTTAGTAGCTTTATATTTAATAGTAATATTTTATTTAGTAGTATTTTACTTAGTAGTTTTTTTGATAGTATGTATTTTATTTAATAATATATTTTTAAGTATTCTATAATAGTTACTTTTATACTGCTTTGCAATAATAAAAAACCGGGAAACTCTGCAATTATTTCAGGAGTTTTCCGGTTTTTTATATTTGTATTCGTTTATTTTGTGTATTCCTTACTTTCATGAATTACGACTGCCACATTACACTTAGTTTTAAATAAGCATAAAAGAACTAGATATTTTACAGCCTCGCGTCATGAGAATTCACCTGGACAACGATTAGTACTGTATTGCATAAATTCTGATTAATAACAGTGCCTGATATTTACGCTAGGCAAGGCGGTGGAATGAGGTGTTGCAGTCTCAGCATCAAGTATGCTATGCCTTTATACGACAACGGAGTATCAGTGTAATGTAAATAATAGCTTTGATCGTGCTTACTCCGTGGGACCGCAGCAGCCGCCAAGAGAAGAATCGCTGGGTGTGTAGTTATCAATTTCACTTCTGATCTCATCCAGGTTTATGTTATTTATATCATCTACCACTTTCATATAACCATGAAGCATACTCATACTGCATTGGAAGGTAAAATCCTCTGTAATGGTTAGCCAGGGAGTCTCCGTCTGCTGTGTGAGATCCAGCTGTCCCTGATATTCAGGAAATATCACTAGATAATTACAGCCGTTCAGCTCTTTTCCGTCAAACTTTATCTTGGCTTCTACGCCTCTTTGTAATACAACAACTGCCGGGGAGTAGCCGTTATTATCTACTGTTACCGTTACTTCCTGTTTATTATCTTCAACTTTGGCAACGGCTATGTCATCCGTAGGAATCTTTCCGTCTTCAAAGCCCTCCGGCGGTGCCTGACAGCAGCCGCTTAAGGTTCCGGATGTGTTATTCCCGATTAAACCTCCGCTTGTTGAACCATTACTGCCTGCCGTTCCATTGTCACCATCCCCGGAAGCTGTATCCTGGGCGGCAGTTTCATCTGTTGCTGTAACAGCTGCCTTATCTTTTATGTCATCAACTACTTTTATACTTGAACGGATCATTCCCATCCAGCAGGAATAAGATATTGTCCCGCTCTTATCTGGGGTAAATTCTACCAGGTTGTCTCCTTCTGTAAGGGTCACTTCAATATTATAGGCGGGTATGATAATCGTCTCATTACAACCGTTTATATCCTTTTTTTCTGCCTGTATGGTCCATTTTACAGGAATGCCTTTCTGCACTACGATGGGCTCGTAACCACCTGGCTGTAATTTGGTAGTGACTGACTGCACCTCTGCCTCTACTTTTGCCGTATTACCTGCCTCCTGGGTGCCGGATGCACGAACCAGATCTATTCCTGACAAGCTCAGCCCCCTGTTTAACATAATAACGCCTAAGGCCATTACAAGAGCCGCGCTTACCTTCATCATTTTCTTTGTGTATTTGCTGTTTAAGATACCTGCAACGGCGCCAAAGCCAAACATCAGAGGTACCGTTCCTAGGCTGAATAAGAACATGGATAAGGCTCCTCCAAGAAAGCTTCCCGTACCCAGGGCATACAGCTGCATGGACTGTAAAGGACCGCAGGGCATCAAACCATTCAAAAGTCCAATATAAAACGGTCCTCTGCTTTTAGCGGAAACTGCTAGTTTTCTGCGGAATACCTTTGGCATCCTGGGAACGATTTTCTTCAGGGCAGGAAATATATTTAACATATTTAGTCCCATAATTACCATAAAGACTCCGGCAACTACTGCAACTAATCCTCTGGCTGAACCGGACAGGCTTATGACTGAACCTAAAGCACCCACAATTCCTCCAATGAGGGTGTAGGATACTACTCTTCCTCCATTATATAAAATACCTGGCTTAAATTTTGCCAGACCGGTTCCGGAGCTTTCTCCTCCGCCATAATTCACACACTGGGATAGATTAATACCTCCGCACATGGCTACGCAATGGAGTGAGGTTATGATACCGATTAGGAACAGCAGACCATATCCCATATTTTGATTGATCTGAGGAACCAATTGAAATAAGCCTGTATTCTTTTGTAGCATGAAGACCGCAAGAAGAATGATACCGATGCCAAGAAGTTGGTTTATGCTGGTTTTATCCTCTTTTGCTTTCTTGTTTTCTTTTGTGCCAACATGATAATCTAACTTCTCTATTTCTGCTTCAATGGTTTTCTGAGTGATTTTCTTTGGTTGATAGGTAATCCGTGCATTGGCATTTTTATAGCTTACTTTTGCGTTTTCTATTCCTTCTAACTCATTCAGTCTGTCTTCAATTTTCATTTCACAGGCACCGCAGGTCATGCCTTCAATGGCAAGCACCACCGTTACCCGGTTGCTGTCACCATTACTACTGTTGCCTTCCTGCGCCGTCTGAACCGCCCTTTTTCCTCCAGGCTTGTTCTTAACCTGAAAGCCCAAAGCTTCGACTACACCGGCTAGTTCTTCAAGGGATACTTCTTCCACTTTATAAGTAAGATAGACATTGGAGCTGTCTAATAATGCCTTGGCTTGTATGACTCCCTTATGTTCCTTAAGAGATTTTTCAATACGTCTGGCACTGTCTTCATCTTTAAGACCTTCTACCATAAGTACTCCGTGAATTGTCGTACTCTCCATGTTCTTCCTCCTGTTATTATCCTACATGAACATTCTTCCTCTATTCTAAATAAATCTTATGGAGATTATATGGAGAAACCATTAATTCATAGCCAACTTAAAACTTCTCCAAAACTCTGATTCATTATCCCTTTTACACAGAAAATATTAAACAAAAAGGGCTGCCGCCGGCTCTTCTCCTGTTGAAATCAGCTGGTGCATACCCTGTATATTTAATATTCTTTTTTTTACATGCTCAAATTTCAGTTGCTGACCACCTGTAAACAGGATTTTCCTGCAACTTTTAATTCATAAATTGAATCATGATCTTATGCTGCAGCTCATTTAAATCTGTCGTAAGCAGCTCCTTACTCTCTTTTTCCTGTACTTTATCGGTTTCTCTTAAGGCCAGTTCCAGATACTTTGTACATTCACTCTTATTTCCTTTCACAAGATATGCCCTGGTTAAGGCCTCATAGGCATATGCTAAATCAAATCCCTGAAAGTTATTGATCTCGCAAAGCTGTAACGCTCTCTTCCCGTGATAGATACAAGAATCAAAATTGCCAAGAAGTGCATATACTCTGGACAGCTGCCATTCACCCACATAGACATTGTGAGGAGTTCCAGCCTGTATCCAGTGATAAAGGGAAGCATGTGCCGTATGCACCATGAGATAATTCTCTTCTTCCGATCTTGCCTCTTTATCCATCAAAGCCCACACCTCATTAAAAAGCTTACCTGCAAGTGCCTTTGTTTCTTCGCTCATATAATGTCCTCCTAAGCCCGTTCTTGTCCTTATCCCTATCCTTATACCTGAAGTGTTTTATCTGGATTACTGGCAAAAACAGACTTTGCCGCCATGTATCCGATTATTATAACAGCCTTCTGTACCTTATCTGAATGTATCTGATTATAGGAATACTTCTAGTCCTATAATATTATGTTATCCACTAACAGTCAATAGTAAGTATGGCATAAAACTAATCTTTTATTATCTTTAAAAGTGTTGCCAGAAACTTATCCGATTCATCATTATGAAGAATCTGTTTTGCATAGGAAGGGTTATCCGTAATTATATTATCCACTCCAAGTCTTTGCAGTCGTTCTATTTCTTTTCTGGAATTCACAGTCCAGACATGAATCTTCTTACCTCTTTTATGGGCTTCATTTACAATGTTTTTTGTAACAAGGTTTGCTTTCATACTAAAGAAATCCACAGCGGTATTATTATACAGGCTTGGATAAAGTCCATAGGTAATATACCCGGTTCTGATTTCTTCCTCTGCTTCCTTAACCTGCTTCAGGCAACGAAGACTGGTGGAGGTAATAACACATTGCAGCTGCATATCATACTCTTTAATTAACTCTACTACCTTTTCTGCAAGCTCTTCCTTATCATTACGGTATTTCAGATCCAGATTTATCAGCACCTTACCTTTGCTTAATTCAAAAAGCTCCCGCACGGTAGGAACAGTGGTACCTGCAAAGTCTCTGGAAAACCAGCTGCCTGCATCCAGCTGGCTGATTTCCTCATAGGTGGTATTCCATACATATTTATTTAGTCCGGTGGTACGTTTTAAGCTGGCATCATGCATCAGCACCAGTTCTCCGTCTTCTGTAACTCTTACATCCACCTCAACATAATCAGCCTGCTCTTCTATGGCTTTCTCTATGGCAATCAGGGTATTTTCCGGAACAGAATGAGAATAACCTCTGTGGGAGGTAACCTGTATTGCTTCAAGATTCATATAATCCAGCGCTGAACCATTACGGACTACCTGGTAAAAATAATAGAAATTGATACAGAACAACGTTACAAGCAGAAAATACACAATCTTTTTATAAGGGTATGCCGGTTTAAAGAATTCCTCTGCTTCTGCCTGACCATTGATCTTTAACTTTCTGTGGCGGTGATACAGATAGGTTGTAAGTGCCATATTAACCGTTATGCTGATAACGAACATAATAAGGGCCAGATAAACACTCATGCTGTCATATACCTCTATAAAAGTAGCCGTTGCCTGTACCTTATCGGCAAAACCGGATACCAGCAGAGTCGTAATCAGCATGGTAAAGGCATAGATGATAAAAAGAAAACAGGTCAGGAGAATATTCCAGCCAATAATATAAAGTAATGCTTTCCTTCTTTCTTTATAAGATACATCTTTTCTGCTGACGGTGAGAAGTCCATTCTTTTTTGCCAGAAGGCTATGGAAATAGTATGGTCCCCAAAAATAGAGATAAATCACCAGAACCACTACTGCAACTCCAAAGCCGAGAATAAGAAATCTTTCCGGCGCTTCTTCAATATAATACTGAAATATTCGAAACCGCCACATGGAAAACAGTATAAAAGGCACACAGCTTAATACAGACAGTATCCAGGAGGTTAAGATGGCTGCACCCTTTCCTATTTTAAGACAGTAAAACCAACGGTATATGGTAAGCTTTACCACCATAACCGGATTGAGCTTCTGTTCTCTTTCCGTGGCGGAAAAGAATATGATAAGAAAGATTATATCAAAGGTCAGAAATAGTCCGATTACAAAGAACAGCACCAAATTTGTACCAATAGTAATGGGGTGAATAAGAAATTTTCCGATGTTGCCTGCTGTAATATAGCTATTGCCGGTTAGTTTAAGAGCTATGCCAAATACCTTACTGACAAAGGGAAACAGAAGAAAGTATGCAAACCCCATGATTAAACCTTGTCCAACCACAAGATAGTGTATATTTCTTGCTATTCTTTTTACTGTTCCGGTATATATATGAATTACTTTTTTTATTTTATTTAAAATTTTCATTTCGTTCATGGTCGTCCCTGCCGTATAAAATCTATTTTTAATTGTATACTCAAGGTTAGTAAAAATCAAGCAATTCAAAAAATGGGCGGCAAAATTTCTTTCGCTCGCCCACCTTTTTGCATATCTATGTCAAGCAGCCAAAAATATAGTGCTTTTCAATGAGGTCAAATAAAGTGTAAGAAGTTTCAGCTGCGAATTTTTTAGATATGTATACCTCTTAGTTCTTTATTCAGAAAAGCACCAGGTTTTAGCCTATCAGCAGATTCTCAGCTCCGGTTCTATCTGACCTGCCAGCTGAATCCTGATACCAGCTATTTTTTATAATATCATTATATTCCAGACAGAGTTATTGGTTCCTGTCCGTTTCATTTCCTGATTGCAGGAAAAAAAGGCTGAACTCCCTTGAAAGAACAGCCTTTTTATACATTATCTTAAGTTGGAATTCTTATTTCTTTAATAAAGTGAGGGGATCAACGGTATCGTTATCCTTTTCCACCATAAAATAGAGGTTACTTCCTTCAACAGAGTAGTACATGGTAGGCTTTGCAACTGTACCAAGTACATCACCCTTGTTTACCACATCGCCAACCTTAAATTTCAGACTGTCTTTTTCCATCTGTCCGTATATCAGACTGTAACCGCTTCCGATATTAACCGTTACGGTAACACCGGTTTCATCAACCTTCTTGATAGAAGTGATAATTCCGGTAGCAGCACTGTTTACCTCTGCTCCTATTTTGGCATCGATAATAAGTGCAGGATTCGTACGGAATTGCTCTAAGGTCTTAAAATAAATTACTTGGTCGGGGCTGTATTTTAACAGCACATCCCCGTTAATGGGCCATGACAGACCTTTATCCACATCAAAGTATAAGGTCTCCAGAGTCATAACCTGTTCGGTCTCCTCCGTTACAGCTGCATCCTTCTCAGTATCTTTTTTTGCATCTGCAGTCTGATTTGCTTTATCCGTTTCATTTTTTTCTGCTACGGCATTCGCATAGTTAGGGTCGTCAACGGGGTCATTCTCTAAATAACCATCGTTTCCGCCGGGTTCTGTAGGAACTGCTGCTACATCTTTCCCGTCGTCCGTACTACCAGTCTCATTTTTGGTAGTGTCCGAAGGGGTTGTGCTAGGGGTTTCTGTAGGTTTAACATCATTATCAGCTACTTCGTTAGGCTCATTCAAATCAGCAAGATAATTCTCTTCCTTGTTGCTTGAAGGCTGATTCAGAGTGACTACGGTTATAGCAATGATAGCTAATGCACCGATACCCAATAACACATAAAAGCTTTTGCTCTTTAGAAATTCAGCTAAGCTATGTTTTTTCATTATCATCACCTCTAGATATATTTTCACCAGAAATGATTATTTTATTCATGCTCTAAAATGCAGTTATAACATAATTTAACTGAAAGTTTTATTTCCTTACCTTGGTAAGGTGCCATATATCTCTAACATATTCTTCTATGGTTCGGTCAGAAGAGAATTTACCACTTTTTGCAGTATTTAAGATGGCAGACTTTGCCCAGCCTTCCCTGTTTCTGTATGCTTTCTCCACCTTCTGCTGCGCTTCTTCATAGGACCTGAAATCCTTTAGGATAAAGTATCTGTCCGCCGGTTCTCCGCCTTTACCTGCCAGAAGTGATTCATACAAAGAAGAAAATAAAGCCTTATCCTCTTCACTGTAGGTACCGTCTACCAGCTGATCCACAGTTCTCTTTAATTCCCGGTCAGTATTATATAATTCTCTTGGGTTATAGCCTCCATGCTGCTCATATTCAATAACCTCACCGGAATGAAGCCCGAAAAGAAATACATTCTCTTCTCCTACTTCCTCTACTATCTCCACATTGGCACCGTCAAGTGTTCCAAGAGTCAGGGCACCGTTTAACATAAACTTCATATTGCCGGTACCGGAAGCTTCCTTGCTGGCAGTTGAAATCTGTTCCGAAACATCTGCCGCCGAAAAAATTATCTCTGCATTGGACACACGATAGTTCTCTATAAATACGACTTTAATCTTATCTTCAATGGCCTCATCCTTGTTAATTACTTCAGCAACATTGTTAATGAGTTTTATGATAGCTTTGGCTCTTTCATACCCTGCAGATGCTTTTGCACCAAAGATAAAGGTTCTTGGGTAGAATTCCATCTGGGGATTATCTTTAAGTTTATTATAAAGGTGCATGACATGAAGGATATTAAGGAGCTGCCGCTTGTATTCATGAAGCCTTTTCACCTGTACATCAAAGATGGAATCAGGGTTTACGGTTATGCCGTTATGCTCTTTTATATAAGCCGCCAGCCTTACCTTATTGCGGTGTTTTATCTCCATGAACTCTTTCTGGCTTAGGGGGTCTGCTGCCAGCGCTGTGAGTTTATCCATTTGCGCCAGGTCGGTAATCCAGCCGTCACCAATCTTTCCGGTTACCCAGGAAGCCAGCAGCGGATTTCCGTGAAGCAGGAATCTTCTCTGGGTTATTCCATTGGTTTTGTTATTGAATTTCCAGGGATACAGCTCATAAAAATCCTTTAATTCCTGATTCTTAAGAATCTCAGTATGAAGCTTAGCAACTCCGTTAACAGAAAAGCTTCCTACAATTGCAAGATTTGCCATTCTTACCTGGCCGTCATATAAAATGGCCATTTTTTCAATCTTCTTTGCTTCAGAAGGGTATTTCTCCAGCACCACCAGCAGGAATCTGCGGTTTATCTCCTCCACAATCTGATAGATTCTTGGAAGCAGTCTCTTAAACAACTCAAGGGGCCATTTCTCCAAAGCCTCTGACATAATGGTATGATTGGTATAGGCACAGGTCCTGGTAGTGATATCCCAGGCCTCCTCCCAGCTTAAGTAATAATCATCCAGCAGGACTCTCATGAGTTCAGGTACTGTTACCGTAGGATGGGTATCATTCAGCTGAAAGGTAACCTTTTCTGAAAGCTCTCTGATATTCTCATGCCTTTCCATATACTTGCTGACTGCTCTCTGGATACTGGCAGATACAAAGAAATACTGCTGCTTCAGACGCAGTTCCTTTCCGGCAATGTGATTGTCATTGGGGTAGAGGACTTCACATATTGTTCTTGCCAGATTCTGCTGCTCTACTGCCTTTTGATAATCTCCTTTATCAAAGGAATCCAGATTAAAGGTATCAATGGCCTCCGCATCCCAGATACGCAGCGTATTCACCACATGGTTTCCATATCCCAGTATAGGCATATCATAGGGAATTGCTCTTACAGACTGGTAATTCTCCTGGATAAAACGGTCATTTCCGTATTCATCCCGAATCATTCTTACATAACCTCCGAACTTTACCGTAGTAGCATATTCACTTCTCTTTATCTCAAAGGGGTTACCGTTCTTCAGCCAGTTATCCGGTACTTCTACCTGATAACCGTCTTCTATCTTTTGCTCAAACATACCGTATTTATAACGAATTCCGCAGCCATAAGCGGGATAGCCAAGAGTGGATAAAGAGTCCAAAAAGCAGGCCGCCAGTCTTCCAAGACCGCCATTTCCAAGAGCCGCATCCGGCTCTTCGTCTTCAATGGTCTCCAGATCACAATCCATCTCCTCAAGCGCCTCTCTGATTACAGAATCCGCTTTCAAATTTGTTATCATATTTCCCAATGCCCTTCCCACCAGAAATTCCATGGAAAGGTAATAAACAGTCTTTAAATCCTGCTCTTCATAAGCCTTATGCGCTTCCAGCCAGTCATCTATTATCATATTCTTAACAGTATAGGCAACACCCTGATAAACCTGCTGCCTTGTGGCATCCTCAATGGGCTTTCGGAAGAATACACCGAGATATTCCTCCACATTTTTCTTAAACTCTTTTTTATCAAATTCCTGCATATTGCCTCCTATCTGTTACACCTGTTTTACTGGTGAAACCGGGAATGGACCCTTTCTCCTTCGTATTGCATATACTCGTAAACATATAAGTTAAGCTGAAATTACATATTTTAACCAATTGCAAATATCCCTTAAATAAAGGACTCTCAATTACTTTTAAGAAAATGTAAGTTCAGCTGGATTAGATATTCACATTATATATTATGCATTACCATGTACACAAGGGAAAACTTTTAAAGAATTTTCCAATATATTAATCTGTATGTATTGTAACCATATTATTCTCTTAAATACTTAAATTACCTTATTATCCTGATTTACAAATTCAAATAAAATCATTTTTCAGGATAAATTGCTGCATTACCGCACTCTATAAATAGTAATATTTTACTATAAAAAAGGCGGGACTTAATAAGGAGACATATGTTATACTGGAAGGGCGTATAGTCAGCTTTAGTCATACTAATAGGAAGGATGGGTTAACCATGGAAGAAAATTATCTAAAGAAAGTCATTAAAAAAAGTGGGGTAAATACCCTGGTAATTATTATAGCTTGTATTGGTATATTTGCCTTCGGGTTTTTCAGCTTTAAGGATAAGGTAAGTACCTTATTTACCACTTTGGAAACGGGAACAAACGTTGAAAGTATACAGAAATTGTATGAAAATAAAAAAGCCTACATTCAACTAAAGGATGCAGATATTTATTTTCTGGATTATGCAATTTACACCTATAATACCGTAAATGGTGTTAAGACCGGTGAAGAGAAGCTGGACCAGGTGTATGGTATGATCGCCTATGAGGACGGCTATCTCCTTGCACTGCTCCCAAAAGAGTATCTGGATATGACCGATGAAGAATTAAGTTCCGTTAACACGGTAGCTCTGCTTGAGGGCATTGAGAATGGTGATTTCAGTGACACCGATGATTATCATAAGGATGCTTATGATGAGCTTATCAACACCATAAGTGAATCCTATGGAGAAGAGGCTTCCTTTGTAAAGGATTATGTCCCTGAAATCTGTATTACAATAACAGATAACGGCCGTACGAACGACCAAATGATTTTTGGTGGTATTACAATATTGTTCCTGGTGGCATTGGGAATATTAATTCGTAATATCCTGGTTAAGAACAACTACAAATCCTCTAAATTCTACAAGTCACTCAATAGAATCGGCAATGCAGAATCCATAGAACATGCACTGGAGCAATCCATTGTAAAAGGTACTTATCTCTATAAAAGTGATGAAAAGTCATACGCATACGCAGGATTGATTACACCTGAGTATGTTCTTGCTAAAAATAACACGGCTCTGACTCTTGCCTCTACAAAGGATATGATATGGGCGCATTTAAAAGTAACCAAACATAAGTACTATTTTATAACCACAGGCAAATCCTTTCAGGTAGTTATGTATTTTAAGAATAACAAGACACCTGTAACCATTGATTTTAAGAAAGAAGACGAGGCAACCTCCGTTATACAGACCTTAGCCGAGAAACTTTCTGTGATTGCAGGTTATTCCGATGAACTTATGAAAATGTTCAAAAAGGATTATCAGGGCTTCCTGAGAATGGCAGAAGAGCAGAAAGAAAGCGCTTCTGGTGAAACTGAAGCTACAAATGAAACATATGAGTAAAGTATACGCAAAGTAAGAAAAGGACGACTGGAATTGATAAATTCCAGTCGTCCTTTTTATATTCTACGCTTTTATATTTTAGAGATGATTTCTATACTAATGTCAAAATAATTACTTTTTAACAACTCCAAGCACTACGTTCTCTCCATTGATACTCCATTCCTTGGTAAAGCCTTTTACCTCACCCAGAATGATTTCTTTTGCCAGGACTTCAGATTTGATTTCTTCAATATTTCTTTCGAAGATTCCCTTAATAACCTCATTGCCTTCCTGGTATACTTCAATATGATCCATCACTTCAAAACCGGCATCTTTTCTCATAGTCTGGATCTTACTGATGATTTCTCTTACAAAACCTTCCTCAATAAGCTCAGGTGAAAGGCTGGTTTCGAGAACAACGGTTATTCCTTTATCGGAATCGGATACAAATCCTTCGGTCTGGGCTGCCTCAATGAGAAGATCTTCTTTCTCAAGCACTGCTTCTGCACCTTCTATGGTAATCTTAAGTTTACCGGTAGTATTAAGTTCATCCATAGCTGCATTACCGTTCAGTTCAGACAAGAGGGTTCTGATTGCACCGATCTGCTTACCAAATTTCGGTCCCAAAGTCTTTAACTGAGGTTTAAAGCTATAGGAAGTGAAGTTCCTGACATCGTCAGTAAATACAACCTTCTTAACATTTAACTCTTCTTCAATGATTTCCAGATAGAAAGGTGTAAGCGTATAATCTGCTTTTACATACATGGTACCAATAGGCTGTCTGTTTTTGATATTTGCAGTATTACGGCAGGCACGGCCAAGAACTACAATATCAAGAACTGCCTCCATATTCTTTTCAAGGTCTTTATCTATGAACTCCTCTGCAAAACCCGGGAACTCACAAAGATGAATGCTCTCTGGTGCAGATTTATCAAGCTTAACTACCAGGTTGCGGTAGATATCTTCTGTCATATAGGGAATGAAAGGTGCTGATACCTTAGCCAGGGTTACCAGTGTGGTATACAGAGTCATATAAGCATTGATCTTATCCTGCTCCATTCCCTTTGCCCAGAAGCGTTCCCTACTTCTTCTTACATACCAGTTACTCATCTCATCCACGAAACTGTCTAAGAGTCTTGCAGCCTCTGTTATACGGTAGTTCTCCAGATGGCTGTCAACGGTCTTAACCAAAGTGTTTAATTTGGATAAGAGCCATTTGTCCATTACAGAGAGTTTATCGTAATCCAGGGAATATTTCGTTGCATCAAATTCATCGATGTTAGCATACAGTACAAAGAAAGCATAGGTATTCCAGAAAGTTCCCATGAATTTTCTCTGACCTTCCGTAACCGCACTGCTATGGAAACGGTTAGGCAGCCATAAGGCACTGTTGATATAGAAATACCAGCGTACTGCATCCGCTCCGTGCTCTGACAGAGTATCAAAAGGATCTACCGCATTTCCTTTGGACTTAGACATCTTCTGACCGTTCTCATCCTGTACATGGCCTAGTACAATTACATTCTTATAAGGAGACTTTTCAAATATAAGTGTTGAAATGGCAAGGAGGGAATAGAACCAGCCTCTGGTCTGATCCACCGCCTCACTGATAAAGTCTGCCGGGAAGTTATTATCAAACATCTCCTTATTCTCAAAAGGATAATGCCATTGGGCAAAAGGCATGGCACCGGAATCGAACCAGCAGTCGATAACGGGTTTTACACGTTTCATCTCTTTTCCGCACTCCGGACACTTAATAGTTACGGCATCGATAAACGGCCTGTGAAGCTCAATATTATCCGGGCAGTTATCTGACATGGATTTTAACTCTTCAATACTTCCGATTGCGTGACGGTGCCCGTCTTCGCACTCCCAGATATTAAGAGGTGTACCCCAATAACGGTCTCGGCTGATTCCCCAGTCCTGTACATTCTTGATCCAATCGCCGAATCTTCCCTGTCCGATACTCTCAGGCATCCAGTTTATGGTGTTGTTATTGGCCACTAACTGGTCTTTTACCTCTGTCATCTTGATAAACCAGGAATCTCTTGCATAATAGATAAGAGGTGTATCACAACGCCAGCAGTGAGGATAGCTGTGCTCAAATTTTAATGTCTTAAATAAAAGGTTTTTAGAGGCTAAGAGTTTGATGATTCCCTCATCTGCATTTTTACAGAAAACCCCTGCAAAGTCTGTAACCTCAGGTTTCATCTCACCTTTACCGTCAACTAACTGTACAAAAGGCAGATCATATCTGCGGCCTACATTGGCATCGTCTTCACCGAAAGCAGGTGCGATATGAACGACACCGGTACCGTCTGATAAAGTAACATAAGTATCACAGGTAACGAAATAGGCTTTCTTATCCAGCTCCACATAATCAAATAATGGTTCATACTCTTTATATTCAAGGTCTGTCCCTACATAGGTCTCTTCAATGGTATAATCTCCGTCAATTACAGAAAGCAGGGCTTCCGCAAGGATATATTTCTCTGTTCTGACAGAAGTCTTATCTTCACTGTCCTCTTTGATAATATCACCTTTGGCGTTTATCTGAACTGCGGCTTTTACGTAAGTCTCAACAGGATTTACGCAGAGCGCAACGTTTGAGGGCAGGGTCCAGGGAGTGGTGGTCCAGGCAAGGATATATTCATTTTCTGTTCCTTTCACCTTGAACTTAGCGATAGCGGATTTCTCTTTAACATCCTTGTAGCCCATTGCCACTTCGTTACTGGAGAGAGGAGTTCCGCATCTGGGGCAGTAAGGTACGATCTTAAAGCCTTTGTATAAGAGGCCCTTCTCCCAGATCTGTTTTAATGCCCACCATTCAGATTCAATAAAGTTATTATCATAGGTAACATAGGGATTCTCCATATCAACCCAGTAACCAACGGTTTCAGAGAAATCCTCCCACATTCCTTTGTATTTCCATACACTTTCCTTGCATTCGTGAATAAAAGGCTCCAGCCCGTATTCTTCAATCTGCTCTTTGCCGTCAAGGCCCAGCTTCTTCTCAACCTCTAACTCCACAGGCAACCCATGGGTATCCCAGCCGGCTTTTCTTAATACATTGTAGCCTTTCATGGTACGGTATCTGGGTATGATATCCTTAATAACCCTGGTCAGCACGTGGCCGATGTGGGGTTTTCCATTGGCAGTGGGCGGTCCGTCGTAAAAGGTGTAGGGCTTTCCGTTTTTTCTTTCCTCAATGGTCTTTTCAAATACTTTTTCATTTTTCCAGAATTTCAGTACTTCTTTTTCACGCTCTACAAAGTTCAGATTCGTAGACACCTTATCGTACATGTGATATCCTCCTTACTTATCTAACGCCTGTATAACAGACTAATAACTTATCATTTTGCACTCATGGATATTCGTTTCTATCCCGCCCGGCAGGCTTTTATGCATCAGGAAATTGTGTCCGTCTGTCAGGATGTAATTTCCTAATATATAAAAAGCCCCCATCCATAAACAGGATGAGAGCATTTGGGCTTCATTGTACCACCTATTTACATACGTTTCCTCTTAAAGCATTTCCAGAAAAGGAACATGATATGCTATCTGTATAACGGCAGATACCGGCTCAGCTTACTAACCTGATGGTCTTCAGCTTGCAACTTGGGAGTGATTTTCGAAAATCCGCTACTGGTACCGGGCTTACACTCTCCCCGGCTCGCTTGGACGTTTGCCTGACTTCTACTCTCTCCGTCACAGTTTTTGTGTATTTATATAATTTATCTAATTTATAATGATAGTATAAAAGTTTTTAAATGTCAATTCCTTTTTTATGGATATCCATGGTGAGGGAATAAAGGATAACCCTGAAAATGTCCGATGATTTTGTATAATCAGGGTATTATTTCCGTTCCATCATCTGTGCCGGGTTCTTCCGTGGGTGTAATTACTTCTCCCGTAGGTGTTACCGTTACAGTATCCGTGGGCGTAACCTCCGGCGTTACCGTAACTTCCTCCGTCGGTTCCGGCGTCTGGGTCGGTTCCTTTGTTGGTTTTGCCGGCTTCTTGGTAGGTGTTGGCGTCGGTTCCGGTGTATCTGTCGGCTCCTCTGTTGGTGTCGGTGTCAGAGTAGGCGTTGGTGTCGGCTTCTTGGTAGGAATTCTGGTAGGAACCTTCACATCATCAGGGTTGATACCGTATTCCTCCAGATTATCGTAACTTATAGCCTGACTGTAATCTTCACTTGGAGTAAATTTATAATATTCCTCCAGACACATGTTATTCTCGTAAAGGTATTTCGCCAGGGCTTTTCCCACATAACGTATATGCCAGGGCTCAAAGGAATAACCGGTCATGGCAGTCTTATCATCGGGATAACGTATGATAAAACCATAAAGATGGGCATTCGCCTTTAGCCATTCATACTCCGGTGTCTCTCCAAAGGAGGCATCCAGTCTGTAGTTTACAGACTTGGTTGAGATATCTATGGCAAGTCCGGTCTGATGCTCACTGTATCCTGGTATGGCAGAGTATTTGGTGGTATGGTCCATCCCCTGGGTCTTAACATTATTGGTAAAGATCTGGTATTGCCTTTCATAAGAGCGGTATGCAGATACCCCGCAAAGGATATAACCCTTCTCCTCTGCGCCGTCAAAGAGCTTCTTTAAAGCTTCTCCGGCCTCTTTCCTCATAAGCTTCTTCTCGTCATAATAGGTTATGGAAAAGTCCACATCTGGTACTGAAAGATCTGAGGGAATATAATCAGACGGTAACCTGAGTTCCTTATTTACTATAACCGTTATACTCTCTGGTGTAGTATCCAGTGTTACATTATCGTTGTTTGTAATTTCCTCTTCTAAATCGCCTGTATCCACGGATGTTCCCTCCCCTGGTATACTGTTATTATGATCTTCGTCCTCAGAAGCCTCCTCCTGATAGGACGGGTTGTTATAATACTGGCTGGAGGCAGTGGATTCACTGGCACCTAATAATTGTTTTAAGGAAAAATAACCCATGCTGCCAACTACAACTATCGGCAGTCCAACAAGGAAAATTCTTCTTAATAATTTCATTCTTCTGGCTTTTTTCCTTCTGTTTTGCATACTCTCTCCGTACTGTACTTCCTAAAGGAGGTCTAAACCCCTTAATTATTGCCTGTTATATTGATACTGTCTAAAAGCGAATGCTTTAACTGGTATAGATCATTGGATAAATCGATATAAACTTCATGAGGATTAACAAGTCTTCTGGTCTCATCCCATAGAGTATTAAGCTCTTTCTGGCAGTATGCCCTGATGTCCATAACACTTGGCGACTCATATACACATTTTCCATCTTTAAATACCGGTACCAGCAGCTCTCTTAAAGTATAACTGCCACCTTTTAGATATGTCTTTTTCCAGGTAGCCATTGGATCAAAAAGCTTTAATGGATATTCTTCTTTGTAAACTTCATCAGCCATGGCAATTAAATCTGCCTTGATCTTACCGTTTTCTTTGTCATAAACTCGATATATTGTCTTATTGCCGGGATTCGTTATCTTCCATTGATTTTCCGACAATTTTATCTTTGGTATGAATTTATCCCCCTTCTTAATGGCAGCAAGTTTGTACACACCGCCGAAAGCAGGACAATCCTTTGAGGTAATCAGATTAGTACCTACACCCCAGGAGTTAATGGCAGCTCCCTGGGTCTTAAGGGAATCTATCAGGTATTCATCCAGATCGCTGGAGGCAACAATAACAGCATCCTGAAAACCTTCTTCATTTAACATCTTCCGGGCTTTCTTGGACAGATAAGCTAAGTCACCGCTGTCTAAGCGAATACCGTACTTCTCAGGCATAATACCGGCTTCCCTTAATTCCTTAAAGACCTTTATTGCATTTGGCATTCCGGATCTTAAAGTATCATAGGTATCTACCAGAAGTGTTGTGTTCTGGGGATAAAGCTTGGCATATTCACGAAAAGCTGAAATTTCATCCTCAAAGCTCATTATCCAGCTATGGGCATGGGTTCCAAGAGCAGGAACATCAAACATCCTGGCAGTCAGCACATTACTGGTACCGACACATCCGCCGATTACTGCGGCTCTTGCTCCATAAACTCCCGCATCAGGTCCCTGGGCTCTTCTTAAGCCGAATTCCATAACAGGTTCACCCTTGGCAGCATAACAGACCCTGGAGGCCTTGGTAGCTATAAGACTTTGATGGTTTACAATGTTTAATATGGCTGTCTCAATTAATTGAGCCTCCATAATAGGTGCAATTATCTTAAGCAAAGGCTCCATGGGGAATACTACGGTACCTTCTTCAACGGCATAGATATCTCCGGTAAAACGAAAACCTCTCAGATACTCCAGGAAATCCTCCCCGAACATACCAAGGCTTCTTAAATATACGATATCATCGTCGGTGAAACAGATGTTATTAATATAGTCAATAACCTGCTCCAGTCCGGCACAAACCGCATACCCGCTGCCGGAGGGGTTGTTTCGGTAGAATACATCAAATATAACTGTTTCGTTGGCTCCGTTCTTGTAGTACCCCTGCATCATAGTCAGCTCATAAAAGTCAGTAAGCAGGGTAAGGTTCTCTTTTCCCATTATTCCTTCTTTCTGGATAATCCAAACATTATGAAACACATTTACCTTCCACGCCTGTATGTTTAATGCCTATAAATATCGGCTGGTAAGATAGTGCTTTTCTTTTCACTCTATTATCCTGGTGCACTTATTTAGTCTGTATAACCTGTTAGTCCTGAACATAATAATACTTATGAACAGGTTGCTCTGGTAGGGAATCTGGCGTAAATTAAAAATTCCCCGTACGTTTTCATTATATCACATTATTTCCAGAGTACAAGAAATAGCAGGATTTTTAATAATACTTAAGGATTTTGTAAGTTCTCATAAAAGATGCGCATAAAAGTAAAAAATATGTTATAATACCAGTAATGAAATTATAGCAGGAGGGGTTATGAGAACCTTATTCGTTTTATTATTCTTACTTATATTTTTTACCGTCAGTCTTCTTTTATTTCTGTATGAAATCATCCTCGGCAAGATCAATCCCAGAAAAAAAGTGGAATCCTCCCAGCGCATCGTATCCTGGGCATTTCGTGTGATTCTGTTTATCAGCGGTACAAAGTATGAGGTAAGGGGTCTGGAGAATGTTCCAAAAGACCAGGCTGTATTATATGTATCCAACCACCGCAGTTATTTTGATATTGTTCTGGGTTATGCAACGGTACCCACGCTCACCGGATATGTGGCAAAAAAAGAAATCGGGAAAGTGCCTATCCTCAAGGTCTGGATGAAATATCTTAACTGTCTTTTCTTAGACAGGGACGACCTAAGAGAAGGGCTAAAAATGATTCTTACAGGAGTAGACCTGGTTAAGAATGGCTATTCTGTATTCATCTCTCCCGAGGGAACCAGAAATCATGGTGACGAAATGCTCCCCTTTAAGGAAGGCAGCTTAAAGATTGCAGAAAAATCAGGCTGTCCCATCATTCCCGTTGCAATATCCAATACGGACAATATTTTTGAAAATCATCTTCCCTGGATAAGAAGAGCGAAAGTTATCATAGAATACGGCAAACCCGTAGAGCCAGGTTCCTTAAGCAAAGAAGAGCGTAAATTCCTGGGCTCCCATGTTCAGAATATTATCCGTGGCATGCTTCAGAAAAATGCCGGCCAAACAGTTTAATTACTTGAACTTTTGAAAAATTAATGATAAAATAAATCCATTGCAAATTCTGGGGAAGGAGGTAGAAAGTTGAGTCCCGGTATTATTGTATTGATAGTAGTTCTGGTTGTTGTTCTTGGTGCTCTTATCGGTCTGTCCATTTATGGAAGAAAGCTTCAGAAAAGATCTGAAGAAAGTCAGGCTCAGATGAAAGCCGGCGCACAGTCAGTTTCTATTTTAGTAATAGATAAAAAGCGAATGAAGTTAACGGAGGCCGATCTGCCAAAGATAGTAATCGATCAGACACCGAAATATCTGCGCCGTTCTAAGGTCCCCATTGTAAAAGCAAAAATCGGACCAAAGATTATGAATTTAATGTGCGACGATAAGATTTTTGATCTTATCCCCGTTAAAAAAGAAGTAAAAGCCGTAATGAACGGTATTTACATTATGGATGTAAAAGGCTTACGCACAAATCTTGATGTAAAGCCTGAAAAGCAAAAACTTTTTGCAAGAATCAAAGGCAAAATTACAAAGAATAACAAAGCTTAAAATCAAACAGCCGCCTACCCTTGATATTACAGGTAAAACGGCTGTTTTTATTTCTTATTTACTGCTGTTTATTTTCTCGAGGTTATCTTTATCTGTATCTGACAGTCACCGATAAAGGCATAATTTATATCCAGTCCATAATTTATCTCTAACGTCAATTTATCCTCTTCCTCTGCTACCTGTATCCTGCCGGTATGAATGCCTATTTGCAGATCGCCATAAGGAGTGTTGTAGAAAGTGGTATTCTTCCTGCCTACTTCAAATATCATATGGACATTGCTGGCACCTCTTTTTATAATATCAATCTGTTCATTTCCTACCTTAACAGTACAACTGGTCACTCCGTCGGTGCCCTCTATTACTTCATCATAGCAAATGTAATGTTTGTCGTTTTTGTTATAGTACTGACCCACGGATATTACTTCAATGGGCTCGTCCCTGTCTACCTCGTATTGAAGTCCGGATATGGAAACCAATACATCTTTCTTCATGCAATCCTCCCTATCACGCCTTGCTTTCAGGCTATAAATATGTTGTCAGAGCATCCGCAAAGCTTTCAATATTCACATCTTCAGTTTCAACTACGTCACAGGGAAGTATGGTATTGGCAAACCTTTTGAATTTATCCGCACCGTCACTTACATAGAATTTATGCTCACAGGCAGGTCCGTTATTTTCTATTCCTGCCTGCATCAGCACCTGCTTTAACTCTATGGCTGTTTCATAAGCAGGATTAACCAATGTTACGTCATTTCCTACTATTGATCCGATTATATTACGTATAAGAGGATAGTGGGTGCACCCTAATACCAGAGTGTCTATATTCAGTTCAAGGAGACTGCTGATATATCTCTTTGCCACCTCCACTGTCAAAGGATCTGTAAGCCAGCCTTCTTCCACAAGAGGAACAAAGAGGGGACAGGCCTTTCCGTATACCCGTACATCCGGATTCAGTTCTTTTATATATGTGTTATATATTCCGCTGTTGATGGTGCCTTCTGTACCTATTACTCCGATATTTCCATTCTTTGTAGCTTCAGAAGCCACCTTGGCACCAGGTTTTACCACTCCGATTACAGGTATTGAGACCTCTCTTGCAACCACCTCAAGTGCAAGTGCACTGGCCGTGTTACAGGCGATAACAATGGCCTTTACGTCTTTTGTCTGAAGGAATTTGATTATTTGTCTTGAGTAAGTAATAATAGTCTTTTGTGATTTGCTTCCATATGGAACCCTTGCAGTATCTCCAAAATAGATTATCGTTTCTCCCGGTATCTGTCTCATGATCTCCCTGGCTACCGTTAATCCCCCGATTCCGGAATCAAAAACACCGATAGGTGCATTACAAGACATCGCTCTCTCCTCCTGCTTCTGCTGCTCTGGCAAAGGCAAGCTGCAATAATTTTTCTATCAACTGGGGCTTTCCGATTCCTTTAGCCTCCCATAGCATGGGATACATGCTGATGGATGTAAAACCTGGCATGGTATTGATTTCGTTAAAGATTACTTCTCCGGTAATTCTATCGACGAAGAAATCCACTCTGGATAAACCATGTCCGTCCACTGCTCTAAAAATCTTTATAGCATAGTCCCGAATTGTATCAGCTGCGCCTGCGGGCAGTTCAGGAGAGATAATTGTCTTAGATTCTGCATTGTTGTATTTGGCATCATAATCGTAGAACTGTGCTGCAGCTACGATTTCGCCTACACCGGATGCCCTGGATTCATTACCTCCAAGTACGGCGCATTCGATTTCGCGTCCATTAATGGTTTCCTCTACCAGTATCTTTCTGTCATGCTCTGCAGCAAGTTTTAAGCCTGCTATCAGTTCATCTCTGGACTCTGCCTTAGAGATACCTCTGGAGGAGCCGGAGTTTGAGGGTTTTATAAAAACAGGGTAAGGAATCGCTGCTTCAATTCTTTTAATGGTATCCTCCATGCTGTTTAGGTCTTTCCTTGTAACAGCCACATATTTTGCCTGTCTGATGCCCAGCGTATCCACGATGATTTTTGTATATAATTTATCCATGGAAACGGAGGAAGCCAAAACTCCGCATCCAACATAAGGTATCTTAGCCAGTTCTAAGAGTCCCTGAATGGTACCGTCTTCTCCGCATAATCCGTGAAGAACAGGAAATACCACATCTACTTTTATTTTTTCTGCTTTGTCACCGTTTAAAATCAACACGGACTTAAGTGAAGCATCCGGTAACAGAACTGCGGTTTCTGTATTTTTAATCCAGGTACCTGAAGTAATTTCATCCACATTGTTTACTTTCAGCCATTTTCCTTCTTTGGTAATTCCTATAATGAGAATACGGTATAAATCCGCATTGATATGTTTAATTACGGTAGTAGCGGAAACGCAAGAAACCTCATGCTCAGTAGACTGCCCGCCAAACAAGACTGCAACTGTTTTTTTACTCATACTGATATCCTTCCTTTAATATCCTGATGTTTGCTTTCGAAGCCTATATCTCTATATCTTATCCTTAAAATTCTATTTTATGATTGTGATTTTCTTTGAATTTATACCGCTGTATGTGCAAATAATACCAGGCAAAACTTTGAGCCTGATATTTCTATTTTATACATATAGCTTTTTTTATTTTACTCTTTCTTTTTATAAATCGCAAGGATTTTATTCTTTTTACCTCTTTTGTTTAATTTTGGATTATCCGTACATACTTAAAATAATTATAAATATCTAAAGGAGGTCCGGGAACTTGTCCAGAATAAAAATCCATATTTATCAATTCCTGCATCGGCATAAATTTTCAGAAAACAGAGGTCCTTTACATAAGAAATTCCAATCCGTTGACCGAAAGCTGATCCTTAAATTAAGCGCCTGCCTGTCTCTTTGCTTACTCTGCCTCTTATATTCCATTAAGGTTATACATGCAGATCCTTATGAGAGCAAGGCTGCCATGCAAAAGGATATTGCGTCCCAGATTATTCGCTTTCATGTGATAGCCAACAGCGATTCTGCGGAAGACCAGGCTCTGAAGCTGAAGGTCAAATCAGCCCTGACAGAAGCCCTGAGACCCAAGCTGTCAAGCCTGACGGATGTTAATGAAGCAAGGCGTGTCATTGAAGAGAATCTGGCGGCTCTGGAAGCTCTGTCAGAAGATATAATACAGGAGAATGGGTATCAGTATACGGTTACAGCTTCTTTGGAAACTGGTTACTTTCCTATTAAAATTTATGGAGACCTTACTCTGCCGCCGGGACAGTACGAGGCTCTGCGTGTTGAAATTGGAGAAGCAAAAGGGCAGAATTGGTGGTGCATCATGTTCCCGCCTCTCTGTTTTGTGGATGCTACCTACAGCGTGGTACCCAAAGAATCCAAAGAACAGTTAAAGCATGTACTGACAGAAGACGAATACGAAGCCGTCTTTTCTTCGAAAAAAGCAGATGTCCGGGTGAAGTTCAAACTTTTTGAATTAATAAAAGATTATCTGTCAAATTAGAGTAAAACTTGCATAACGCTTTCTCTAAGATTATAATAAAGACATTAACTTACAGAGGAGTATCCATGAATTCCATCAAGCTGAAAGCATATGCAAAAATAAATCTTGGCCTGGATGTGGTGCGAAAAAGGGAGGACGGTTATCATGAAGTTCGTATGATTATGCAGACCATCGGCCTATATGACAAGGTATCCATATTACGGACCAACAATACTTCCATAACCGTTAAGACGAATCTTCCATACCTGCCTACAGATGAAAATAATCTGGTATATAAAGCCGCCGCTCTAATAAAAAAGAATTATGGTATTACCCAGGGTGTTCATATTATATTGGATAAGAAAATCCCTGTAGCAGCGGGTCTCGCTGGCGGAAGCAGCGATGCCGCTGCTGTTCTTTACGGATTAAACCGCCTGTTTCATCTAAATCTGTCAAAGGAGGAATTGTCACAACTGGGCTTGCAGTTAGGTGCCGATGTTCCTTATTGCCTCTTACGGGGAACGGCTCTTTCCGAGGGTATCGGTGAAATACTGACCCCTGTCCCTCCCTTTCCTTCCTGTCATATACTTATTGTTAAGCCCGGAATTAACGTATCGACTAAACATGTTTATGAACACCTTAAGCTGGAGGAGGATACCCTTCACCCGAACATCGATGCTATTCTTGCCGCTATAAATAAGAAGGATCTAAAAGCTGCCGTCAGCCACTTTGGTAATGTGCTGGAATCCGTTACCATAAAAGAATATCCTGTAATCGGCCAGATCAAAGAAGAACTTACAGCCTTTGGAGCCATCGTAGCCATGATGAGCGGCAGCGGTCCTACGGTGTTTGGATTATTCGACAACAGAGAAAAAGCAGAAAAGGCTTTCTATCAGTTAAAAGCTGAGAAATCCTATAAACAGGTATTTTTAACCGGTCTTTACCAGCCAGGTCTTAAGTTTTAGCCCTCTTTATCCGATATGGTCAATGTAGACTTATTGACATTGCCATACATGGAGGTATGAAGATGAATGTAAATGGAATTACAGCGGCTGCTTATGCACCGACGGCAAAAACCACCGGGAAAACTTCCGGCGCTTCACAAAAAAGCAGCTCTGCACCTGCTGCAGTATATGAAAAATCCACAGAAGTTACTGCAACTCCTGCCAAAAGCGATACCGCTGTGGTAGAATCTCTTAAAGCAGAAGCTGAGAAAAGAACATCACAATTAAGAAGCCTGGTTGAGAAGATGATGCTTTCCCAGGGAAAAGCTTTTGATTCAGATGCTATGTGGAATTTCTTAAGAAGCGGAGAATATACCGTAGACGAAGCAACAGCTAATCAGGCAAAAGCTGACATCGCAGAAGACGGTTATTGGGGAGTTGAACAAACCTCCGATCGTTTAGTATCTTTTGCAAAAGCCTTAGCAGGCAGTGACCCGGCAAAAGCGGAGAATATGATAAACGCTGTGAAGACTGGTTATGAACAGGCAACCAAAGCCTGGGGCGGTGAGCTTCCTGAAATCTGTCAGAAAACCCTGGATGCCACTTTAAAGAAGCTGGATGAGTGGAAATCCTCCACCACCGAATCTGCAAAGTAACTTTTCTTACATACATAAGCCTGTACTTACAGGCAAACTAATCAAGTTCCATGGCTATTTTTCAAAAACAGAAAAAAGCCATGGAACACTTTTTTATTCTAATCCCATTAGGGTCATTACCTGCATAACATTGCATTGACTCTGCTCCGAACATGCCGGTGCTGCTGAGAGCTGAAGAAATTACAGGATTCTGTCCACTCTCTTTGTGATTAACAGTTTATCACCGGGTTTTATATATTCATCCTCTAAATCATTCAGTTCTTTGAGTTTATCCACCGTACTGTAATATTTCTTGGCAATACTCCACAAAGTATCCTCATTCTTTACAATATACCCTACCATACTGGGCATACCCTTTAACTTCTCATAGTCCAGATCATATTCCTGCACATCTGCTATGATAGGCTCTGTGAGAGCATTGAATACAATGGTACTCAGTCCTATTCCTGCCTTAACCTCCATCTCCTCACCGTCAAGTACCATAACACTTAACTGTTCCAGGGAAGGTTTTATGCGGTAAATACTTTCTGTATTAACTCCTCTGGCTTCAACTGTCTGGTTAAAGGGGATTACACCTTTAATGGAATTCAGAGGTTTGCTATCATCCGGGCAGATATACAGAACCTGAATATCAATGACGCCACCTACTAAAAGACCGCTGTCCGTAACTTCGATATCATCTACCTTAATATCTCCGGAAGCATGACAGATCTGCAGAATCTCCGGCTGGCCGGGAGCTAACCGGATTCTGTCATTGACTCTTACTTTACTGTTATTTTTGACCAGAAGGCTTTCATAATGGGCTTCCTTCATTACCGGAACCAAATCCTTATAAGGAGAGTAAACATCGCTTAAGAGCTCCAGTTCTTCTTCCTCATACATTTTGATAGCCATATCAATTACGACTTCTACGTCAACGATTCTTTCCTCCCCGTCAGCATCGGGTACAACTTCCAAATTAACGCCTGATATGGTGAAAGTAATATTATCTATCATATCTTCAGAACAGCCGTTGCAATCCACAGTGGCAGAGAAAGGTATTTCCGTTTCATAATATTCAACAGGATTGTCTTCACTTTCACCTGCGTAAATAATAAAAACAATTAATTCCCCTTTTACTGTAAACTTATCCTCCAGTAATCTTACTTCTACATTACGAAGTTCAACCTCGCTATAGAGTATCTCTGATATATTCCCTTTATTAGAAGGCAAATGTATCTGGTCCTTTACCCTGTATGTATCCCTCTTATCCACGGCGACATCAGTGACAGTAATACTCTTGTTCCTGAACTGGATATCTCCATCACTCTCGATTCCTACAGCCGTTGCTTCATCATAAAGATCTTCCACCAGCACTGTCAGGCATACAATGGCTTTAACACTTAGCTTTCTGGAATTGATCAACCCGGTGGTCATATCCTCCAGCTCCCAGTGAACCACTGCATCGTCTCCGGCGCAGGCATCTTCTAAGTGAATCAATTCGTCAAAAGTAACTTCTCCTGCCATATTATGTAAGGGTCTTGCGTTTTCGTCACTGAGATAAAGGACATTAAAATGCAGTGAGCCGTTAACCATGAGCTTACCATTTGACATTTTAACATCATTGATTTTTACTGTGCCCTGTTCTTTAATAATTTTATAAATGTCAGGCTTTACATCCGGCACATTAAAGTCATCATCCAGGGTAAGCTGAAGGCTGGTTTGACATTTTAATTTATTCATATGAACATTTTTCTTTATCAGTTCCACAAAAATATCCCTCCTTGTCTTATACCATATAATATTCGTAAGAAGTAATATTTATGAATAAAGAATTGGTCCTGTGCCAAGAAATAAAAAAAGGGAGAGTGTCCCGGGGTCTTATGACCTCCGGAACATCCTCCCAGCTTGTCTATATCAAATTAGCACAACATCATCTGTACATCTTTTGTTAATACATCTGCATAGCTAAAAGATAATGTTTTAAAAGTTTCAGCTGATCCATCTTCAATCTTCACCAGAAATATGCTTGGATAGGTTTCAGTTATTATGCCTTCTGTTATGTCAATCTTATTTCTTCCCCTGTTAGCTTTTATCCTGACTCTGCTTCCTATGTGACTGATAACTTCTCTGCGAACTTTGCTTACATCTGCTTGTTTCATCATCATTACAGCCTCCTTATGGGTATGCCATTTTATATTAAGGGTTTTTATACAAACCAATAACTCGGAACATAAGTAAACACATAACTATCTTATTATATCAAATTTTTTGATAAATGTCAAATAATTTTCTGACAATTCAGTACTTTTTACCTACTTGTTTATATAAAAAATAATAAATTATACTTTTAAAAGTCACTATATCTTGTCATTTTTTTACTTATGCGTTCTAGTATACCCATTTTTTCCAAAAAAATGCATGTATAGCAAGATTTTTTTAAATAATTATTTATGCAAATTATACTATAGTCATTGTGCAAATGATGGAGGTTTCACTTTTCGCTTTTGGTTAGAACTTACCAGGTCGTATAATAATGCTCCTTATGGAATTCTGTTTCAAGATTAATCTTGAGTATGAATAATATCATGGACATGAATTTAAAAGACTGTAACGAAGCGCACTTTATATACCGGTTATTTGCCTGACATATAAAATACAGCCTGCTACAGTCTTTCATTCTTACTATTATTTATATTTAGGTGTCTTATCAACAAATTCAGTCTTTATTACTACGTATGGATATGTAAGTGCATTGGTAACCTGCTCATTTTCACCAGGTCCCACCAGATTGGTGTCTACAACTATTGCATCCTCTGTTAAATATACTTCGTTTACAGTAATACTGTAACCGCCGGTAGGCTGTTCACCATACCCCACTACTATGTACAGATTTTCCACATCAGAATAGGATAACCTGAAAGGTTCCTTTTTCTTTTCGTTAATCATCTTCATTAAAGGTTCCGGTACATCGGCATCCTCTACCACTGTAAATTCAAGATCTTTAATCTTCTTACCACCTGTATCCTGTGTACTGCAGCCTGAAAACAGCAGGGAAACTCCCGCTATGATAAATATGAACAGACCGGATAGGTACCTTCTGCTGCCAAGACATCTTCTGACAGCAGTGAGATGTTTGCTTGCTTTCACATTACCCTCCATTATAGGCATTGGAATAAAAATATTATCTTTTACTCTAAGCCTCCTCATAGAATCTACTTACAGTATTTTATGCTGAAAAGTGAGATATATTACTGATAATGAGCTGCAAATCCTAAAAGTGGCAATTAAAAAAGTGGTAATTAAAATGTAAGAGCGTTCCAAAACTTTTATTAAGTTCCGAAACGCTCTGTGCAAATCACCATTAACTTATACTAATTGGATGCTTCCATCGCAGGGAAATTAAGTTTAACATCTTCACCGTCATCTTTTACTTCCACGGTATAGGTTTTCGTATTATAACCCGACTGAATAAGGGTGATATACTGCTGTCCTGTTGTTTTCGGATAACTTACAGGAGCTATTCCTTTGAATTCCCCGTTTACATATACTGACGCTCCTTCCGGACTTTGGATATAAACATACTTCTTAGAGGTTCCTCCTGTATTCCCGGAATTATTGGTGTTGTTACCATTGTTATTCGTATTGTCAGTATCCGTAGAGGTTCCGTTATTCCCTGAATCTGTACTGCTATTGTCTCCGCCTGAGCTGGAACCGTCTTCCTCTTCTCCTGCTGGATTCTGTTCTCCAGCTGTGCTCTCTTCACTGCTGTTGTCTGCGGCAGCCAGCTTGATATAGAGCTCCTTTTCTTCTTCCTGTACATCTATGATCCCGCTATATTCTTTATATCCTCCTAAGGTTGCCTTTATACTGTGTTTTCCATATTCTAACTCAATGGCTTCCGTGTAGGAGACTTCTTTTCCGTCAACATACAGATCCGCACCTTCCGGAGATACATGAAGAGTCACCATAGCAGACTGAACAGGTGGCAGCTTGAACTCTCCCATATTGACCTCAACCTCCTCCTCAGGCAGAACCTGTACGGTTTTGGTACCGGTCAATCTTCCTTTTTCCAGTGTAACCTCGTAGTCCCCTTCTCTTACAGTAACAACCATATCTTCTTCTACTGCCAGAACCGCCCGCTTTCCGATATAAGCCGTTCCTCCGATAAAGTCCTCATAATCAGTAAATTTAAGTGTTCCATGACCTTTTGTTACGATAATAGAATAAATCTTTTTTTCATAACCTACTGCCAACAGTTCATCGGCAGTATCAAGCTCCTCTAAAGTCAGTTCCTCTCCGTCTCTGGTAATCAATAGATAATCTGCATATTGATAGAATTTGTCTGCAATGCGGATGCTTCCATCTTCCCCATCCAACCCCCAGTTAGATATCCCCTGGTATCTCCATGCCTTATCCCAAATCTGAAGGCTAACAATTTCGGAAGTCTCCTTATTATAGGTTGCCTCAACTATTTCTCCGACTTTTAACTTCTCTGCCGTAACATTCTTACCATATTTATCCATTGTCAATGAACTATCTGTAAACATCAGGTTTATATCTTGTCCATCACTAATGCCTCTTAAGGTATATTTCCCGCTGTTAACATCTTTCCCGGCTATAATGGCAGGAATTACGGTTCTTTCACCTTCCGGCTGCTGTACTGTATTACCATCCTCCCCATTGTCTTTGCTTTCCACCGGGCTTTTTGGCAGCAGAGACGTCAGACTTATGATTAATATGAGAAGAAACCCTCCTATTAACAGGTATAAAAAGGTATTATTCTTTTGTTTTCTCTTAATTGTCCTTTTTTCTTCCAATGTAATTCCTCACTGACTTTAACAGTCTGCTTTCTCTTTATGAGTCCAAGTTCTATTCTGTTAAAATGAGCTTAATTTAATTTTACCGCTTCCAGCTATAAAAAAGCTGTTATTTAGCATTTTTATGTTTGAAAGCGGTAATAAATAATTCAGCTTACTTTAAACTTATATTGCACATATAGTTTATATAATTACAATTAATTCCGTTACAGGTAACAATGAACTTTGCATGGATGTACGGAATGTTTTAGTAAAACAGGCAGCACAGATACGTAAAAACACCTAGACCGTTTGGTGAATTTATGTCTTGCTGCACTTATTATAAAACATAAAAAAACAAAACTCAAGGATTACAAGCGGTTTTGCCTTAGTGCTTTAGTTCAGGGTACCATGGAGGCAGTCAAGAAATCTCTTTCTGCCTTCTAATTGCTCCCAGGTTCCAATAAGCTTCTGGATGTTTCTCTGTGGCACCCAGGATTTTTTACCATTATAATAAAAGTTGGTTATTTTCCAGAACTTTTCAGGATAGAGGAGCAATATGTATAGAAGCTTTCTCTCATCCCTGTCAAGGGGTTGTATATCTGTATAGGTATTTAATATCATACTTCCAATATCAATATCCCAGTCATTTTTCTCAAGGCATTTACGAATATAAAAATACAAATCCGTACATTGTACCCCAATACAGGATTTATCAAAATTAGTCGTGGCCATCTCTGCCCGCGTCCTGTTCTTGATACCCGCAGCCGATATCAGATCTCTGCGAGGGGAGGAGGGTTTTAAACCGGATGAAAACTGCGCTGTATTTACCATGATAACATTATGATAGGTGTAATTGCCATGGCAGACATAACGGTGTTCCTTGGCTTCCTCCATTAATTTACTGTAATTGCTGTCTATAAGGAGCCTTGTAGCTTCCTGAGCCTGCTCATAAAATTCATCATAACAATTGATATAGCATACTTCAAATTCATTTTTCTTTTTCTTTTCCCTGATATAACTTCTGACCCGCTTCAACTCCCGGTTTCTTTTATCAAAAAGCTCCAGGAGATCCGGTCCGGTATTTTTTGCAATCTGCTCCTCATTCAGAGGAACTTCCCTGAGCAGTCCGTGGAGCAACGCTAAGTTGGCGGCACCATTTGCTATGTCCGACTCATTCCTGAGATTACATTCATCTCCCGGAAACCAGTTCTTTAAGATGTACTTACTCCCAGCACCGTCCTCTGTTATAATCTCACCGGCATTATTGCGCATATATAAATCCACATAAGGGTAGTCGTTTAAATACTCCAGCAGGGTATACTCAAATTCCACCCTGTTTTTAGAACTTTCCAAGCTTTTCAACAGCTTGAGTCCCTTATCCGTCTCTGCTATAAATGCCCCCCTGATTCTGTATGTGTTATAAATCTTTATATTATATTGTCTAAATACTTCCAGATTTCTATCCTCCATAGGAAAGCCTCCTGACTCAAACTATTGCACCGCTCATAGGTGTCTCTTTTAATCCTATGATATAACGCAGGTTTTCATGACAGGAATCCTAAGGATTCTAAGAATATTTTACAGGGCTTTTTACTTTTGGTTCAACGAATTTTAGAGAATCTGAATATAATACTTTAAACTATCCTGTTATGAATTATGAATAGCTGGCTCCCCGGGGCAAGGCAGAACATTTGGTGCCCGCAGCTTGCCACGGGTCTTTACGTAACTGTGGGTTTTTTAAAAGATCTTGGAAGTTTTATGAGTAATTTTTATGACCTTTTTAAAAATATCTCTTCAGCCATCAGGCTTAATTTTTCTTTCGTATTTAACTCCGGTTCCTTCAGAACAGATACTAGCAATTCTCCCAGAACCTGTCCCATGATTTTACCTGGTTTAAATCCAAGTTCTATAAGATCCTTTCCATTAATCATCAGTTCCTTTAATTCAACACATTCTTTTTTTGAAAGGATATCATGGTATAACTCTCTGGCTGTATTTAAGTCTTCCCCTTTCCCCCCGGAAATACTACCTCTCTCCGTAAGAATACACGCTTCTTTAACAAAGAACAGCATATCCATCAAGTCTTTACCAATGGCATTTACTGCCTTTCTCATTTCCCAGGGTGTAAGCAGGAACTCATAATCACACCAGGTTAACAGCCGGTATACATAGTCAATGGTTTCATTGTCAAATTTTAGCCTTCTAAGTACTTCCCTGCCTTCTTCCGGTTTAAGACCCTGTAACAATAAGGCCCAGGAAAGAATACTTGACTCTTTTTCTTTTCCCCTGACGGATGACAGCACCTGCTCTCTAAGTAACCTTATGCTTCGTAGGGAAAATGCTCCATAAGGCTCCTTCTGCTCCCGTAAGTTATGAGGTCGTGTCATAAGCACATTGAATTCCGGCAGGATTATTGCTGTAATTCCCAGTTCCCAGGCAGTCAGGAGCCTGTCCGGATTAGGTGATAACAGCAGCTTATTAAGCTCTGTCCTAATTCGTTCAGCACTTATATTTTTAAGATTTTCTGCCTTTATCTCCGCTGCACTAAGAGTTCCTTTATCTATTTCAAAACCCAACTGCGCAGAAAAGCGAACCGCCCTGAGTATCCTTAAGGCATCCTCCTCAAAACGCATTTCGGCACTGCCTACACAGCGAATCCTCTGCTCCTCCAGATCTTTTAGCCCTTCAAATATATCGACAAGACCACTGTCTTCGTTATAAGCCATGGCATTTATGGTAAAATCCCTTCTCATAAGATCTTCTGTGAGATAAGGTGTATAAGTAACCTCCCTTGGATGTCTGTTATCTTCATATTCTCCGTCAATACGGTAAGTTGTAACCTCATAACCGTTCTTATCAAGCATAACGGTAACCGTTCCATGTATGATACCCGTATCTATTGTCCGCTTAAAAATCCCCTTAACCTGTAGGGGGCTTGCAGAGGTGGTTATATCCCAGTCCTCCGGCTCTCTGCCAAGTATTACATCCCTCACGCATCCGCCTACTGCATAGGCCTCATAACCATTCTTCTGCAATTCCTTTATTATATAATCCACATCTTTTGGCAGCTGTATCCTCATAAAAAAATCCTTCCTGACATTCTCTCTTTATTATAGCCGATGTCAGGAAGGATAACAAATTTTTTTTAAGGTTTAATTATCATCATAGGAATCAATTAAATATACAGGTTCTTCCTCTTTGATGCTTTTTATTAATTTACCTGCATATACCAGGCTGGCAGTTACTGCTGCTCCGGTAACAAGGAAAAGGATACTTACTGCAATGTAATTATTAAGTATTTGCTCCGGTAATATATAATCCAAAGTCATACCGGCGATATTCACGGTCATATGCAGTAAAATAGCACCAATAAGTGAGTATGCCCGGCGAATCAACCCAAAACTAAGCCCCATTGCAAAAGCATATATTCCTTGTATCAGATTCATATGGTATATGCCGAACAGCAGCGCCTGAACAAAATTTGCAGCCAGGAAGGGCATATATTTTCTTGCTTTATTAAAGGTAACTCCTCTGAATATAAGTTCTTCTGCAATTGGTGCTACCAACCCTACATAAAGAAAGGATATAAAGGTATTACCCATCCCAAGGCTCTCTATTAATTCACCGTAACCATCAAACCAATCGGGTCTGAGGTTTGATATTACTGTAAGTATAATAGAAAGGGAAATCTGTATACATACTCCCAGTATAAGAATCAGAACGATTCCTTTTGCATTGAGCTTATTAGCCTTGACCAAAATATCCCCTGATTTCTTCTGTTTCTTAAGCCAGATACTAAAAACGACGATGTCAACAATTCCTATAGCTGCCGATATTCCCAAAAGTATTTGAGGATTTAGCGCTCCATTGGCAATATCCTGTATATTGTTTATATCCAGCGTACCCTGTGCTGACATCTGAATTCCCATCACAACACCATATATAATCATTCCCCAAAAGGCTCCTACAATCTGCAAGGCCAGTGCCAGCAAAAAGGGGAAGGTAATGGTCAGATAATTACCTGTCTTCTTCATGTTTACCTCTTTCTCAATATCAGATTTTGAGTGATATTCCTGTAAAATGTGTTATCTATGGGTAGGTTTTTTTAGTAATAAGAAAGCTGCTATAAGAAAAAAGCTGAATGAAATTATATATCTTACAAATCCACCCTTCCACAGATTTAATAACCCAAATACTATATATACACCAGCGATTACCAAATGGGTATACTTCCAATTTTTTATTTTGTCTAACATTTCAATAAATCCCATATCATATCTCCTGACAATATAGATTTATATCAATAATCTCTTACTGCTTATGTTGATCTCTGTACCAGCGTATCAATTTACCTGCCACGCTATCGGTTGAGGGTATATCCGGTAAATTATCGGCATTATACCAGCCTGCAGCAGTAATCTCCTCATTATCCACCGTAATATCTCCGCTTTCATATTCCGCTGTAAAAGCTGTCATAAGAGCATCCGGAAAAGGCCATGGCTGACTTCTGAAATAGCGTACATTTTTGACCTTAATGCCTACTTCTTCCTGTATTTCCCGTTCTACGGTCTGTTCAAGGGTCTCACCAGGTTCTACATATCCAGCAATCAGACTGTATCTGCCTTCTTTAAAATTACGGTTATGTGCCAGCAATATCTGATCCCCTTTAAAGATTGCAGTAATAACTGCCGGTGATATTCTCGGGTAAACGATATTTTTGCAAATAGGACAGGTTCTCGCCCGTTCTCCTTCCTTCCTGATCATCTTATTGCCGCAGCGTCCACAGTATTGATTTATCCTGTTCCAGTGTAAGATATGATTCGCGGTTCCTGCCAGGATAAATAATTCAGGATCACCGGAGCGTTCTGTTAATTCCATCAGATCAATGGATATAATATCACCATTATCCTCCGGCATTTCCGTAAGACCAAGACAATAGCATTCATGACTATCATATTTTCCAAGATATTCAGCTTCTTCATAATCTGTGATAAGCTTATCTAAATCTATCTTTTCAGGTATTAATACCTTTTCCCCGGTCTTCTTAACCAGCATTCTTTTTCCTGCTAACACCAATATCCATGCCTTATCCAGAGAAGTATCTGTGGGGTTAAAAGCAGGTATAAATTTCTGTTCGTCTCTATTGCTCATTATGATTCATCTCTTTCTTCTTAATTGTGTGCCTGTTATTAGAGTATAACATATTTTACCCAGTATATATAGAAGTTGTAACAGGTTTTATGCCTTTTCTATCTTAAAGTACAAACACAGGTACTTTTAAGTAAAAAAGGCATAAATAATATTTCTATATTTAGGTATCGGTATATTACAGATATAATAACAGCTGCTTATCCTGCCTGCTGTCTCCATAATACTGCATATTGTCCTTCTCTATCAATTAATGTCTGATGATTTCCATATTCAATAATTTTTCCTTTCTCCATTACATAAATACGGTCACATCTTCTAATGGTGCTTAATCTATGAGCAATAATAATAGTTGTCATACCTTTACTGTATTCCTCAATGGTATTTTCTATTGCCCATTCTGTCATGGAATCCAGATTACTGGTGGCTTCGTCAAGAATCAGGATATCCGGCTTTCTTAATATAGCCCTGGCAATAGCTAACCGCTGTCTCTGACCGCCGGAAAGGTTAGATCCATTCTCCTCCAGCCTAGTATTATACTGAAAAGGAAGTTCACTGATAAATTCATGTGCCTGTGCCTTTTTAGCTGCTTCCATTACTTCTTCCGGAGTGATATCTTCTGATCCCATCGTCAGATTGTCCATAACACTGCCACTGAACAGAAAGGTTTCCTGAGGTATATAAGCAATACGATTACGTAGTGCTTCAATCTGAATATCTTTTATATTATAACCGTCTATCAATATCTCTCCAGACTCCGGGCTATAAAGGTTTAATAATAATTTTGAGAGGGTTGTTTTACCGGAACCGCTTCCTCCAACCAAAGCTATCTTCTCACCCTGTCTTATATGTATGTTAACTCCTTCCAAAACTGGCTTTCTGGTTCCATATCGAAAGGTAATATTCTTAAATTGTATATCTCCTTTAAGATTTTGGAGATTTGTTTTGTTATCTTCCACATCGCTTTTTTCATATTCCAGGTCAAGTATCTCACCTAACCGTTCTGCTGCAACAATCGCCATTTGCATTTGTGGTTGAAGATTAATCAGGTTCTTCATTGGTTCAAGGAAATATGCCAGCAGAAAGTTAAAAGTAATTAACTGTCCGGCAGAGATATTTCCTTTTATTACATTATAAGCCCCAACCCACAGAATGACAATGCCGCCTGTTAATTCGGTAAAACTTACCAGGGAGCCCTGGAGATTACTCACCCAGCCGAGTTTAAAAACACTTTTAAGGAGTTTTGTAAATTTTCTCTCTGTCTCAAGATCAAGTTTACTCTCGGCATTGTAAGCTTTTACTGTCTGTATACCGTTTAAGGATTCGACCATGTAGGAGGTCAGCTGTGCACTGTCTTCCATCTGGGTCTGGTTTAATTTCTTATACCATTTATTAAAACTCCATACTATAAAGAAGTATAAGACTACAACAACTGCAGTTACACCAAACATTTGGGCATTTTGCAGGTACAAAATAATACCGCCGGCTATTGCCATCAGTGTATCTATCATAATGGTCAGTGTCGCACCTGATATGGCATCCCTGACCTTGGAAGCATCATTAAAACGAGAGATAATCTCTCCTACTTTTCTGTTGTCAAAAAAGTTCATCGGCAATTTGAGCACATGCCTGTAATAACCAAGCAGCAAGGCTATATCCAGTTTCTGGCTTAAATACATCATCATGTGAGATCGTAAAGCGGATAATATTACTTTAAATAAATTCAGAAAAATTACACCTAAAGAAAGCCTGTGAAGTGTTTTTAATAACCCCGATGGAAGCACTTCATCGATCAGTATTTTAAAATAAAAAGAAACAAGTATACCAAATGCAGTTATAAACAGGGAGGCTGTAAATACCTGCAACAGTAATTGTTTCTGTGGTAGAAACAGAGAAAAGAACCGTTTAAACAACCCCTTCGTCTCATCACCTTTTTCAAAGGCGGCCCCCGGTACCAATAGGATAAGAATTCCTGTCCACCTGTAAGCGGAGGAGTTTCCAATCCCATTCCCCTCTAACGGTATTTCTCCGAGGAACTCGTCGGGAGATAGCTTAATGATTCCTTTCCCTGGATCTGCTATAGTAATTTGTTTGGCAGTGATTTTATGTATTACTACATAGTGGAGCAAAGCTCCATCAGCAACTACATGTGCAATACAAGGTAAAGGAAACTCAGAGTAAAGTGAATTTCTGTCCCCTTTTACACCTTTTGCCGTAAAGCCTAGTTGCTTGGCTGCCTTTATCATGCCGTAAGCATTGGTTCCATGCCTGTCTGTTCCTGCAACTTCTCTTATCTTTGATATGGAGGTCTTAAATCCATATTGTCTTGAAATAGTCGCAAGGCAAGCTGCTCCGCAATCGGTTATGTCATGTTGTTTGACACAGTAGTATTTATCAACCATTTTTTTACCTCATTCAGCTATGGCTTAAAATATTATTCTACTTTTATGAGTACTATGGAACCTGCTTTTTTCATTTGTACAGAGGATTTTCAACAGATGGATATTTTTTTACTTATGCCTTTACAATTCCTATGAATTTGTCATAAAGTTTTGTTATAATATCATTAAATATTGATAAACCGCCATCTACTTCCTCAAGTTCTGCCTGGTTTAATTCTTCCATTTTGCTATTTGAATATAAAGCTTGATTTGTGTTATCCATATTATCTGACCTCCTTTGTAAGGAATTTATCATTATTTGGAGAAATATACAATATAGATGTGCTATTTGGTAGATTGGACGTGCTATTTGGTTAAAAAATAATACTTTTACTGGGAGAGAATACGATGAGAGAATTTACACTTACCTTTATAATAGATTTGGTAAATAATTTACTTCCTTTTTTAATCTTAGACATATTCAGCAATCATATATTAATACATAAATATTCTGATAAGTATCATGGCAAAAGACTGTTTTATTTAATACCGGTTCAAATATTATTAGGCGCAGCGGTACAAAATGTTGTTTTATTTACCATCCTGCTCTTATTAAGTTACTATTTGTATGTACTATTTTTATATAAAGTCACCTTACGAAGTAGTGTGGCTTATGTTTTAAGATTTTTCCTGTTTTATTACGGGACTCTGGCCGCCTTTTATTTCATACTATCTTATATAATTGATTTCATACCTAACTCTACTTCCCTGTTAAGCAATCATTTTTACATCTATCTAAAGGGGATTTTATTAAATGCAGTTATTTATATTCTCTCCAGTTTTTATTTAAACAGGCGGCGGCTGAAAGGACAAACTATTAACAACCCTTATAAAAGAAGTATATATTTTATAATGGCCTTAATTATATTTGTATTGGGTTGTTTCATTATCTTCCTCTACACCCTGGATGCCTCTAAGAAAACCATGGAAAACATTGTTATGATTATATTTTTAATCAATACACTAATGATTATAATGATACTTTCTATCTATGAGAAAATTATTGATTTTCTTCAGGATGCCGCAAGGCGTCAGATACAACAGCAAAAATATGAGATTACACAGAGTTATTATGATGAGCTCTCTGAAAAATCCAAGCAGCTATCATCACTCAGACATGATTTTAAGAATCATCTGGGTGTTATTGCCGGACGCCTGGAACAAAAGGATTATTCCAATGCTCTTGATTATCTTACCCATATAACATCACAGATTCAATCCGCTGGTGATCTTGTTATCACAAACAACACGACTGTTTCTGCCATACTTCAATCTAAAAAATCAGAATGTGAAAGAAAATGTATTACCTTTAGCTATACAGCTGCCTTTGAAAAAATACACAAATTATCAGACATCCAAATAACGATAATATTAGGAAATATACTGGATAATGCAATTGAGGCTCTGGAAACGGATGAAATATTAAATAAATACCTTACTTTATCCATTTCACAGATTAATACCTACCTTGCTATTCAGTGTGAGAACCCGTATCTTATTGAACCCCAGGAAAAGAACGGATACCTGCTTACTACGAAAGAGGAGAAAGAATTTCATGGAATAGGACTTAAAAATATAGCAGAAATCTGTGATGCTCACAGCGGAGAAATACATTACAGCTTTGAAAATTCGGTATTTACCATTCGAATCCTGCTTCCGAACTATTAAATTGCCTGCTGGTTTAATTTATCGTATATTCGGGACATAAAGCGTTCCTTAAGCTCCTTATAATATTTTCTGCTGACAGGTACCTCCATGTAGTCTGCCAATACTACCATGTTCTTGCCGACCTCCAGAATCCTGTCAAAATTAACGATATACCCCTGATGCACATAAAAGAATTTATTAACATCCAGTCTCTCATATATTTGAGATAACGTCTCATAGCAGGCATACTCATTATCTGTAGTGTGTATAATGCTGGTATTGCGTTTCTTTTCAATATATTTTATTTTAGATATCTCTATATGGACTTCGTTGTTCTTTATTTTTACTTCCAGGTATCTTTTTCTGGCACTGATTTTATCTCTCATAAAATCTATGGAAGCCGTAGCTATACCCATGACTTTCTTAAGCTTTATATAATCCACCGGTTTCACAAGATAATTCAGTGCATTGACTTCAAATGCACCTAAGGCATAGTTTTCAAAACTTGTGGCAAAAATAATTATTACATTCTCATCTGCTTTCCTTATGCTTGCAGCCGTTTCAAGTCCGGTAAGGCCATTCATCTCCACATCTAGTATCAGAATATGGTATACCGCTGTTTCATAATCTTTAAGCAAATCCTCTCCCCTGCTGAATCTGCATAACTCAAGTTTATTTCCACTTTCATTTTCATAAGCTTTCAAAAGATTGCACAGTTCTTCCTGGTAATAACTTTCATCGTCACATACTGCAATCCTGTAATGATTAGACATATTCTCTCCCCTTTAATTTTGATTGCTATCTTAATTTTGATTGTTATTTTAATTTTACTCAGCTTAACTTGATTTATCAACTATTATGTGCTGTTTGGCGTTAAGGACGTGGTAATCAGTTAATAAAATGGGAAGAAACGGTGAAAACTGTTTTACAGGTATCATTTCACCTAGTTAAATTATATTTTAAAAAATTTAATTTTACCCTATTGACATTATTACTAGTTAGTAGTATATTATAGCCATGGAAAATAAATTACAAATTAATCCACAAACAGATTTAAACATACACACCCTGAGGGCATTAAGCAGATGCAGTCAGTCAATCCACAAGCAGGAGCTTACAGTAATTAAGAGCAGCGGACTCACAGCCTCACAGTTTGAAGTTCTGGAAGTACTGTTTCATCTCGGTGATCTTAGAATTAGCGATATCATTGAGAAGATACTTGCTACCGGTGGCAATATGACTGTGGTCATTGATAACCTGGCCAAGGATGGACTGGTACAGCAGTGTACGGATCTACAGGATAAGAGAGTTAAGCTTATCCGGATTACAGAAAAGGGGAAAGCCTTAATGGAGGATTTATTACCCCGACACTTAGAAAGTATAAATGCAATATTTCAGGTACTTACGGAAGAAGAAAAGCTTTACCTTAGTAAGCTCTTAAATAAACTTACACCTGTGCCATAGGTACACCTTTAACAGTGATAGTACGAACTAATACTATCAGGAAAGACCCTTATTTCTGAAAACTATTCAGAATACTTCTAAAGCAAGCACATACAGGGTATATTAAGAACATCTAAAATAAAATATTATGTATTCAGGAGGATCCACCATGAAGAATTTCAACGAAGCAATCGCAGACAGAAGAACCGTATACGCCTTTAGCAAAGAATCACCTGTTTCTGATGATAAAATCAAAGATCTTGTAGAGCACGCAGTAAAGCATTCTCCCTCTGCCTTTAATTCACAAAGCGGTAAAGTTGTATTATTATTCGGTAAGGAACATGATAAACTTTGGGATATTACACTGGAAGCATTAAGAAAGGTAGTTCCTGCAGACAGCTTTGCACCTACAGAAGAAAAAATCGCATCCTTTAAAGCAGGCCATGGTACAGTATTATTTTTTGATGACAATGGTATCGTTGAATATCTGCAGAAGGAATATTCTCTTTATAAAGATAACTTCCCGGTATGGGCACAACAATCCAGCGGTATGCTTCAGCTGATAGTATGGACCGGCTTGGAAAACGAAGGTCTTGGTGCTTCTCTTCAGCATTACAATGAGCTTATAGAAGCAGAGGTAAAAAAAGCCTGGAATGTGCCGGAGTCTTATAAGCTGATTGCTCAGATGCCTTTTGGCAAACCCACTGCAGCACCTGGTGAGAAGGCATTTACTCCTTTGGAAGACCGCATTAGTGTATTTGGAATAGCATAAAGATCAGCAATAACGAAAGGGAGTAACGGTTTTCAGCTATTTTAAGTGAATGATTTTTATAACATATAATTTTGTGTAATTTAAGAATTTGAGTAATTTAAGAAAGATATAAAGCCGTTATAAACTTTCGATTGTATAAAGGAACAGAAAAGGCCCACCCCCTCAGGTTCTGACTGTTCCATTGATAAGGAGGCAGGATAAACCTGACCTCCTTATCTAAAGTTATAACCTGAAAATAATAAAACAAGGTTAACAGATACTATTCTCCTGATAACCTTGTTTTTTATTATACTATAAACTGTAATGCCTTTCTTACGTCAATTCTAATTAATATGCTTTCCCCCAGTACACCATTGACTTTGCTTTCTTGCCACAGCATACACAGGTATCAGCTATTTCTTCCTGTTTAAAAGGCATACATCTGGAAGTAGCACCTGTCTCTTCTTTAATGGTATCCTCACAGGCTTTATCTCCGCACCACATTGCCTTTATGAACCCGGGCTTTGTAGCTACCACCTCTTTAAACTCTTCGAACTCAGTTGCCTGATAGGTATGGGCATCTCTGTGTTCTCTGGCTCTTTCAAGCATTTCCTTCTGGATTACATCAAGCACCTTCTCAACCTCATTCTCAAGGTTATCAAGAGCTACAACGATTTTTTCTCTGGTATCACGGCGTACGATAACTGCCTGATTCTCCTCGATATCCTTAGGTCCGATCTCTATACGGATAGGGATTCCTCTCATCTCCTGCTCACTGAATTTCCAGCCGGGACTCTTATCTGTATCATCAACCTTTACGCGGAAAGCACCAAGGCGTCCTTTCAGTTCAGCTGCTTTTTCAAGGACACCCTCTTTATGCTGCGCAATGGGAACGATCATTACCTGAACAGGTGCAACTCTGGGCGGAAGAACAAGACCGCTGTTATCTCCATGAACCATGATAACCGCACCAATCAGTCTGGTGGTCATACCCCAGGAGGTCTGATGCACATACTGAAGCTTGTTGTCTTTATCGGTATATTGAATATCAAAAGCATGTGCAAATCCATCTCCAAAGTTATGGCTGGTTCCGGATTGAAGTGCCTTGCCATCATGCATTAAAGCTTCAATGGTATAGGTATCCTTTGCACCTGCGAATTTCTCTTTATCTGTCTTCTTTCCTCTGACCATGGGAATGGCCAGGACCTCTTCACAGAAGTCTGCATAGAGATTTAACATCTGTATGGTCCTCTCCTCAGCTTCCTCTGCTGTAGCATGAGCCGTATGCCCCTCCTGCCACAAGAATTCCACTGAACGCAGGAAAGGTCTTGTGGTTTTCTCCCAACGTACAACAGAACACCACTGGTTATATACCTTTGGCAGATCCCTGTAGGACTGAATAATATTGGAGTAATGATCACAGAAAAGTGTCTCGGAAGTAGGTCTTACGCACATTCTCTCCTGCAAAGGTTCCAGACCTCCGTGTGTAACCCAGGCAACCTCCGGTGCAAAGCCCTCAACATGATCCTTCTCTTTCTGCAGCAGACTCTCGGGAATAAACATAGGCATATAAACATTCTCTACCCCTGTCTCCTTAAATCTACTGTCCAGCTCCTTCTGAATGTTCTCCCAGATGGCATAGCCGCCGGGTCTTAAAATCATACATCCTCTTACACTGGAATAATCGATTAATTCTGCTTTCTTAACTACATCTGTGTACCACTGGGCAAAATCCTCTTCCATGGAGGTTATTGCTTCAACCAGTTTCTTTTCCTTCGCCATAGCGATTTCTCCTTTCAGAACAATTGTTTATAAACTAACGTTTATAAGGAGGAGACATATTTACTCTGCAAAAAAGCAATAAAAAAAGTCCTTCCTCCACAAGGGACCGAAAGACCTCGGCGGTACCACCCTAATTAACTGTAAACAGTTCACTTTAACACCGCTAACGCCGGTTCTACGCCGTATTTTCATACAGTGCTCCAAGGTAGGTTCTATAAAGTTATCCTGAGAATCTCACACCAAGCTATTCTCTCTCTGGGAGGATAACATCTATATACTATTCCTCTTCATTGCTTTGTATTATGATTTTATGCCACCTCACAGCCTTTGTCAACTTCTTTTTTCAGCTTTAAAGCATTCCCCTCTTTGATTCAACATTACATAAGATATTCCATAAATACCTCATCACCGATTACTATCAATACCCCTTAACTTAACCGGTTCTGTGCTTCCTTAACCACTGTAATGATTATTACCAGACCTACAGGTCCAAGAATAAATCCGGGTATGCCAAATATTTTGAGCCCTGCATACATGGCCATCATAGTATACACAGGTTTAATTCCAATACTGTTTCCCAGCAATTTAGGCTCCACCGTCTGACGCAGGACCTGACAGCTTACATAAGCTGTCAGCAGCACTGCCGCAGTTAAAAAGTCTTGCTGAAATAAGCTGATAACAGTCCAGGGTATCAGGATCATTCCGCTGCCCAGGATAGGGAAAGCATCCACTACACCTATTCCTATTCCTACGAGCAATGCATATTTATTTCCAATGAGCAGCATAGCAGCCGTACTTACGATGGAAATTAAGAGCATCATAATTCCCTGGGTCTTTAAGTAAGCAACTCCCATACCTGAAAGTTTTGAAGTTACCAGGTGAATCTCATTGTAATAAGCAGAACTCCTTATTCCGCTTTTATATTTATCCTCATCTTTGATTAAAAGCAGGATGCTTACTATCATAATTAATAAAATTCCCACAAAACCTGCTATTCCAATAAGAAGATTGATACTTCTGGTAGTTATGACAGGCATAATTTTATTTTTTATAATTACTAGCACTCCATCGAAATTAGTATATATAAAGTTCTGAACTGTCCCTAATTTGATTCCGAAAAATTTATCACATCCCCTGCAAAAGTCGTCTAAATATCCGGAAAGTATCGCTAAATAGATAGGGAAATTCTTAAGCAACGCGACAAACTGTTTAATCAGTATATCACACAGATAGAATAAACCCATGCCGCCAAGTGCACCCAACAGGCTTAAGGAAAGAATCCCGCCAAGAAGTTTTGGAAGTCTGGTTTTACGGTTTAAAAATTTTACGAAAGGCAGCAGACCTGATGCTACCAGATAAGCCAGAATAAATGGCGCAAAGAGAGGCAGCACATACTCAAGACCGATATAAACACCAAACACTGTAAGTATGATTATAATGGACATTTTCACCTTGCTGTTGTTTAGAATTTCCATAAAAACCTCCCTTCTTTCCTTAACCGAATTGGATATAGTTTAGATATGAATAAAAAAACAGATAATAAAACAAAGATTTCTTTGTTTTATTATCTGCTGAAATTAAGTTTGTATGTTAGGTTATTATTGCATCAATTTCAAAAGAATGGGTTTAATTACATTCCAACTCAGTAATTAAAAATGGCAGGCCTGCTTCTATCGCAGCTTTTACAGTATCTTCATCGGAAAGCAAGGTATACTCACCCTTTTCTTTCCTTGCGTTAACTTTAATATCCGGTACTTCCTTTAATTTAGAAAATTCCGCGATCTTGTCCTTTAAAGAGGTTAATTCTTCCTTGGTTACCTTATCCTTATAGAGAGATTTTGGAGAAAGCAGAATTCTGGTAGTCTTAACACATTGGCCGTTGTTATCTGCCATCAGCGCATAATAATTTTTGGCTTCCTTCATTATTATAGAAGCAATAAGCTCCGGTGAGGAATAGGTACTTTCTATAACAAGATTATAATTTGAATAATTGAAATATTCCAGATTATAAATGTCTTTATAGCGCAGGTTCTCTGTCTGGGCTCTCTCAAACAGTTTCTCTTTTGCTTCCTCTAAAGTGGCGTACTGTTCTTCCTTCCCTCTATTATCATGCATAACTCTCTCTGCCGCTATATTTAAGTCTACTGCCAGAAATACCTTAAAAGATTTTTCCACAAAGTGCCAGGCCAGCCTGGAATCGAATATAATGTTCTTATCCGGATTCTCTCTGGATATTGCAGCAGTTGCATCATCTATCATGTTGTCATACTTATGGTCACTGCACATTAACTGGTTCATCTCTAGGGTCGTCATGTTCATCTGTCTCGCCAGTTCTCTTTGAACCTTCCCTGTGGAATAAATCTCAAAACCGAACTTGTCCTCCAATATCTTGCAGATTGTGGATTTTCCGCTCCCAAGATTTCCTGTTATCGTGATATGCATAGTGTCCTCCTAATCGTTAACAAAACATTTATAAAAATTTGTGGTTATCATTATAACACGGTATGTCACGCAAGTAAAGGCTCTGTTAAGAACACCACAAAAATAAGAATAAATAATTATAAATGATCTGTCCATTGTCCATAAGGCCATGATAAATATAGAATAAATAATATCACAATAACAACCCAAGTGCTGAAAGAGAGGTACAATGAACAGAATCACTAACATCAACAACATCTCAAAAGATTTTATAGACGACCCGGAATTTGAATCACCAATGAAAACCCTCTGGTTAGGACATGCCGCAGGCTGTGAAAAAATATATGTTAACATGGATTTTGTAAAGCCAGGCGGAATAAGTGTGAAATATCATTCCCATTCAAGGCAGGAAGAATTTTTCATGATTATGAGCGGAACCGGTATTTTACGAATGAATGATACAGAAACAGTTGTAGGAGCCGGTGATATAATAGCAAAACCTGCCGGCAAGGATAATTGTCATCAATTTCTTAATAAGGGCAACGAAATACTTCAAATACTTGATATAGGAACAATAGAACCAGATGATGAGGTAACCTATCCGGATGAAAATGTAATTTATATCAAAAATAAGAACAAGGTCTTCTCGCTTAATGATTCCATTAAGGGCTGGACCTCTGATCCTAATCTCTAAAACTTAACGGGTATATGGATACCATATAGTCTCCATATACCCGTTTTATATGCTGGAATCAAACTTATTTCATAAAATTTCAATATAATAATTCCTATGCTTAAAAATTATTCTCTAGAATTGCTCTCTTCTAATCTTAGCAATAGGCAGCTTCTCCTCCTGGTGAGGAGCTTTTGCTTCCGCCGGGTATCCAAGTGCAATAACACACTCCACACCATAACCTTCCGGTATCTTTAGCAACTCTTTTATATAGTCCTCTGCTATAACGCCTTCTTCTCTGCTTCGATTTCTTATCTGTACCCAACAGGAGCCAAGCCCCTTTGCATGAGCTTCAAGCTGCAGGATAGCTGCCAGAATAGAAGCATCCTCAACCCATACGTCCGAAAGCGCAGTATCAGCTGTTATCACCACTGCCGTATCCGCTCCTCCAATAAGAGCTGACTGAGCGCCTCTGCAGCGGCCTAGAGAACTTAAGGTATCCTTGTCTCTTACCACTACAAGTTCCCAGGGCCGGATGCTTCGGGAAGATGGTGCCATCAAGGCACCTTTTAATATTTCCTCTAATACTGCTTCCTCAATAGTCTTATCCGTAAATTTTCTGATGCTTCGTCTTGATTTCAAAATATCATACATAGTTAATGCCCTTCCTACCTCAGTCTTGTCAGAGATACTGCCATATATTAAAAAGATGCAATAGTATCTGTTGGTGGCAGCATTTTCATATTAATTTCTTCCACTGTAACCCCAATTAGCACTCTGGTATGCTCCAATCCTAAGAGGATAACCTATGCATCCTCAATCTGCCTGTCGTGCTACGTCTTTTATTAATTGGTTCCCGCTTTTGAATATACAGTCTTAGCACTGATTCCTTCCAACATGCCAAGCTTACCGGACAGAGAATTAATAGTATTGCTGTCTGCTTCTACTACGATGCTGATAATATTTACACCATGTTCTCTTATAGGCAGTCCCATTCTCCCCACAATAAATTTACCATATTCATGAAGGATATGATTTACCTCTTCTACCTTTTCAAGATTCTCTACAATTATACCGACTAAAGCAATCCTGGTCTCCATACATGCTCCCCCTTCCTAATACACATATTCTTTTCCTTTTATACACCTCGTGTTAATTCTCTAACCCATAGATGAATTCGAAACGGCTTGTTTCGGGTCTGTTCAAACCTGCCGGTTCCATTGCTAAATCTATTATTGACCTTCTTTTATTATTCCTTCTAATTATACTTTAAAACGGTAACCCACACCCCATATAGTCTCAATATACTGAGGCTTTGAAGTGTTAAATTCAATCTTTTCCCTGATTTTCTTGATATGCACGGTAACTGTTGCAATATCACCAATGGAATCCATATCCCAGATTTCCTGGAATAGCTCTTCTTTTGTATATACGCGATTGGGGTTCTCCGCTAAAAAGGTTAGAAGGTCGAACTCTTTTGTGGTAAAATTTTTCTCTTCACTATTAACGTATACTCGTCGGGCTGTCTTGTCAATCTTAATTCCTCTTATTTCAATAATCTCATTTTCCCTGACACTTTCACCGATTAATCTCTCATAACGTGCCAGATGTGCCTTTACTCTGGCCACCAGTTCGCTGGGACTAAAGGGCTTTGTTATATAATCATCTGCACCCATCCCCAGGCCCCTGATCTTATCTATATCCTCTTTTTTTGCAGATACCATAAAGATAGGTATATTTTTTGCACTTCGGATAGACTTGCAAATTTCAAAACCATCAAGCCCCGGAAGCATCAAATCCAGAATGATCAGATCAAAATCTTCCTTCAGGGCTCTTTCAAGACCCTGATCACCTGTGTTTTCTATATCCACATCAAAACCGCTGAGCTCCAGATAATCCTTCTCCAGCTCCGCAATTGCCATTTCATCTTCTACAATTAATATTCTGCTCATAGTATCCTCCATTCCAAATTCTATATTTTTATGGTTTAAATTACTCTAGTTTTTCTCTAGTTGAAAGACTGCTCCTGTTCTGGGTTTTCCTTGCATTTCTTCAAGGAGAAAAATATAGCAGTCCCTTTTTCTTCCTCACTTTCCGCCCATATAGTCCCCATATGATCTTCTATAATTTTCTTGGCGATGGCAAGTCCCAGACCGGTTCCGCCTTTGGTGGAATTTCTGGAGGCATCTGCCCTGTAAAACCGCTCGAATACAAAAGGTAGGTCTTTCTTTGGAATCCCCACACCATTATCTTCGATACTGATTACCACATCCTCCGGTCGGTTAAAACTTCTGCCCTCCATGATTCGTATAGTGATACGTCCATGTTTTCTATTCATATATTTTACGGAATTTCCAACAATATTATTAACCACACGTTTCAGCTGCTCTGCATCTACATTAACTTTGGTGTCTTTATCCGTATCATTATGATATTCCACTTCTATATTCTTAACCTCCAGATCCAGGTTGATCTCACCGAAGCAGTCCTCAAAATAATCACCAAGATTAAGGCAGGAAAACGTATATGGCATGGTATTACAGTCAATTTTAGAGTAAAAAGACAGCTCATCTACCAGGGCAGATAGATCATTGGCCTTGGTGTAAATAGTCTTTAAATACTTCTCCTGCTTCTCTTTCGTATCTGCAACTCCGTCCATAATCCCTTCCGCGTAACCCTTGATAGCAGTAATTGGTGTCCTCAGATCGTGAGAAATATTACTGATTAATTCTTTCATTTCCTGTTCATAGCGAAGCCTTACGTCTATCAGCTCTTTCAGGCGTATTCTCATCTCCTCAAAGTCAACACAGAGCCTTCCGATTTCATCCTCCGGATCACCTTCAATGGAATAATCCAGATTGCCCTCCTTCATGGCATTGGTTGCCGCATGAAGTGTGTTGATGGGTATTATAACACTTCGGTAAATCCATATTATTAATACAGAAGCCGTTAATATTATAATTGAAATAAGTGAAAGGAGAAGCTGTATGGCGGAAGCCTTAATTTGAGGGATCAAGGTATCCAGCTCCGTAATGATTATCACGCTTCCCTCCGTACCGTCACTAAAGTGGAAGTCCTGCTGCTTTAAGAGAAAAGGATATTGACCATCTACATAAAGTCCGCCTTCTACTGTTCCGGTATACTTGCCGAATTTAGGAATACTGTTTTGAATTTTCTCAAATTTGGTTGTGTTTCCGCTGTATAGAAAGGTATTGTCCTTGCGTATAACAAGATAGGAATATTTTCCGGTAAGTTCCTTCTCCAGATAGTTCACATATTCGCTGTCTTCAAATTTATCGGGATTCTTGGCTGCCATTAAAACAATTTCATTGTATACACCTTTTGTAAGTCTGCTTAAGAGCTGTACCGGGTTTGATATGGCTGTGATAGAATCTGTTTTCACATCATAGACCTGTTTAATCTCATTGTTCTGATATCCTATTATTATACTAATGGATAAGCAGACCAGCAAAAGAGGTATCGTAGTTATAATAAGAAAGGCCGTAAACAGCCTGCTCTTTAATTTCAATTCAGGAACCTCCTATTCTTCTTGTGCACAAAGCAGGTAGTTCAGCAGTAAATCAGCCAGCATACCTTCCCGGCAGACCCATTTGCCTTATTCACAGAATCTTCCATGCTTCTATAGGTTATTATACCATATGCCTCCTGCTTCTACACTGAAAATAACTATGAGTTTTCTAAATATTTTATAAACCCTGCTTCTGTTATGTCCAGACACGATAACTCCCAATGCATTCCTATCTGCTTGCAGGCGTTTACCGGGATGAATTTATAATTCAAAAACAGAAGGTTCACCATTAATGGAAAACCTTCTGTTTTAGTGAAGTATATCGTATTCTATGGCAACGTTTTATAAGTTCAGTCTTTCCTGGTTTAATCGTCAATACACCAACTTAATAAACACGAAAAAGACAGCCACTTATATCAGTTACCAACAGACTTATTTCTTATATCTGCTTAATACCTCAGCCTTATCAGTCTTCTCCCAAGGCAGATCAAGGTCATTTCTTCCGAAATGTCCGTAAGCTGCAGTCTGCTTGTAGATAGGACGTCTTAAGTCAAGCATTTTAATAATTCCTGCGGGACGAAGATCGAAGTTCTCACGAATGATTTCTACGAACTCATCAGCACTTAAAGTACTTGTTCCGAAAGTATCAACCATAATGGAGGTAGGCTGTGCCACACCGATTGCATAGGATAACTGAATCTCACATTTTTCAGCGAGGCCAGCAGCTACAATATTCTTTGCTACATAACGTGCCGCATAAGCAGCTGAACGGTCTACCTTTGTGCAGTCCTTCCCGGAGAAAGCACCACCGCCGTGACGAGCATATCCGCCATAAGTGTCTACAATGATCTTACGGCCTGTTAAACCGCTGTCACCATTAGGTCCGCCTATTACAAATCTGCCGGTGGGATTAATGAAGAACTTTGTATTTTCATCTACTAATTCAGCAGGAAGAACTTCATCAAATACATATTTCTTGATATCTGCATGAATCTGTTCCTGTGTAACTTCTGCACTATGCTGGGTAGAGAGAACTACCGCATTTAAATGCACCGGTTTGCCGGCTTCATTATATTCTACTGTTACCTGAGATTTTCCATCGGGTCTTAAATAAGAAAGAGTTCCGTCTTTACGTATTTTGGTCAACTGTCTGGTAAGCTTATGTGCTAAAGAGATAGGATAGGGCAGATACTCTTCCGTCTCATTACTTGCATAACCAAACATCATACCCTGGTCTCCTGCACCGATTGCTTCCAGCTCGTCCTCAGACATAGTCTTTTCCTTCGCTTCAAGGGCTTTATTAACACCCATAGCGATATCAGAGGACTGCTCATCTAACGCTACAATAACACCGCAGGTATTAGCATCAAAACCATAATCTGATCTGTCATAGCCAATCTCTCTGATAGTATCACGTACAATTTTCTGAATGTCTACATATCCGTTTGTTGTAATCTCTCCCATAACCAGTACCAAACCGGTGGTTATAGCTGTTTCGCAGGCAACACGGCTCATAGGATCCTGCTCTAACATGGCATCCAATACAGAATCGGAAATCTGATCACAGATTTTATCGGGATGCCCCTCTGTTACGGACTCTGATGTAAATAATAATTTATTCATTGTTAACTCCTATCTGTGCTCCACGGCACACATACTCAAAACTTTTCCTCTATCACTGCAAGATCAAAGAACCTGGTTTTCCAGATTCAAGCGCTAATGCACTTGGTCGTATTGACAATCTTTCCTTCTGTGCGTCATGTGCATTCTGCTTGTAGGACTCTTTAGGCATAGGATACCATTTCCTTACATAAAAAAAAGTCCTGCTAAGCGGACTTGAAAAAAAAGCATCAAATCCTCTTATTGTTCGATTACTCGCTCAGGTTGGCACCTTCCGCATAGGGGGTTGCCGTGACTTCATAGAGCCTTTACTCTCCGTCACTCTGAATAAGAGATATAAGTTTTATTATATTACGTTACGTAATTGAGGATATCTTATATAGGGTTCTTTGTCAAGTATTTTTTTATTGACAACTGATTTGAGATTAAATATACTTAGCCTATATGGTAAATACAGGTTGCTCTAAACCCTGTAACCATGCGCCGTGAAGGCACAGATAGGAGCGGATTAGACGTGAAGAAACAAAGGATATCCATGAGACAGGCTAAGCCCGGAATGATCGTTGCCGATGATATTTATAATTCATCCAATCAATTAGTTATTTCCAAAGGGATAATGCTGACAGACCGTATAATTACAAGACTTAAATTTAATTCAATCATTGAATTCAATATCATCGTGTCTGAGGGAAAGGATACCTCTGAACCGCAGAAAGCACCGGAACCGGTAATAGAAATCAGTTATTCTGAGAAGGTGCGCACCAGCGCAGAATTCAAAGAGTTTCAACAATCGTTTAACCAGAAAGTTGATTCCTTTAAAGGTGAACTGGATAAACTTTCAGATGCCAATGAACCCATAGATATTTCTGGTCTCCTGGAGCATACCTCTGATCTACTGGAAAAGAGCCGGAATGGAATCCATGTCTTTGACATGCTTCACTGCATGAGAGAACATGATGATATTACATACGTACACTGTCTCAATGTATCATTGCTAAGCAATGTATTCGGTAAATGGCTTAATCTGCCGGAGAAGGAAATTGAAATTCTTACCCTGGCAGGACTTCTTCACGATATTGGTAAGCTCTCCCTTCCTGGTGAACTGATTAATAAACAGGAGAAACTGACTCCTACTGATTATGTAACCATAAAGACCCACACCCTCCAAGGGTATAATGTGTTGAAGAGCAAGGAACTTGATCCGAGAATAGCCAACGTAGCATTAATGCATCATGAACGTTGCGATGGCAGCGGATATCCATATAAACTAACCGCAGATAAGATAGAACCTTTTGCTAAAATTATCGGAATTGTTGATGTATATGATGCCATGACCTCAGCAAGGGTTTATCGCCCTGCATTAAGTCCTTTTCAGGCCATTTCTGTATTTGAATCCGAAGGCCTCCAAAAGTATGATCCTGCTTATGTGCTTTTGTTCCTGGAGAAGATCATACAAGCTTATGTAGGTAATAAAGTCCGTTTAAGCAACGGAAAAGAAGGGGAAATACGTATGATCAATAAGCATGCCCTTTCAAAACCCATCGTTCAGACAGGTGCATCCTTTCTTGATCTGTCTAAAGAGAAGGATATCATAATAGAAGCTTTACTCTAACTATGAAAATTGACTGTAGCAGCACAATTCTCTATAGTCCTTTCATTATATATTTTCTTTATAAACCTTTATAAATTTATGAGCCTGTATGTTCTTTATAAACCTATACATATTTATGCGCCTGTACGTTCTTTACAAACCTATACAAATTTATGAGCCTGTATGTTCTTTAAAACCTAAATATATTCTTTATATACCACAAAAGTGCTGACGCAGATATCCTTACGCCAGCACTTTTATTAACTTACCTTTAATTTAAATTTCTGAATAGCTTTTTCATCTTCTACATCAACTTTTTCCATAATGGCTCCAAGCTGCTGCATCTTTCTCTCAAAATGCTCATAGCCTCGTTCAATATACTCAACCTGTTCAACAATGGTAAAACCGGTTGCTGCAAGGCCTGCTATAACAAGGGCTGCGCCGGCTCTTAAATCAGGAGCAGTCACGATAGCACCCGTTAAATTCTTAACGCCCATAATCACTGCCGTATTACCTTCAACTTTTATATTGGCACCCATTCTGGAAAATTCATCCACATAACGAAGTCTGTTCTCATAAACAGTTTCCGTAATAATGCTGGTTCCTTCGGAGGTAACTAAAACAGCAGAAATCTGAGGCTGCATATCGGTAGGAAATCCTGGATAAGGAAGAGTCTTGACATGAGTATGTCCAAGGGTACCTGTTACGCTAACTCTTACCGCATCATCATATTCCTCTACCTGTGCACCAATCTCAATAAGCTTTGCTGTAATAGCCTCAAGATGCTTTGGTATGACATTTTTTATAAGAACATTTCCTTTTGTTGCAGCTGCTGCTAACATGAAAGTTCCAGCTTCAATCTGATCTGGAATAATGGAGTATTCACTGCCGCTTAATTTCTCCACGCCTTTAATACGGATAACATCTGTTCCTGTACCTTTGATATTGGCACCCATACTGTTTAAAAAGTTCGCAACGTCAACTACATGAGGTTCCTTAGCAGAATTCTCTATGATGGTTACGCCTTCTGAAAGACAGGCTGCAAGCATTATGTTGATGGTAGCTCCGACACTGGCGCAATCCAGGTAGATATGATTGCCTTTCAGTTCTTCGGCCTCAGCTTTTATCATACCATGCTCAATCTTTACAGTAGCGCCTAAAGCCTCCAGCCCTTTGATATGCTGATCGATAGGACGGCTTCCGATATTACAGCCTCCAGGTAAAGCAACCTGCGCTTTTTTGTATTTACCAAGTAAAGCTCCCAGCAGATAATAGGAGGCTCTTATTTTTCTGATAAAATCATAATCTATTCCTATACAGGGATCAATATCTTTTCCATTAACCTTAACAGTATGCTTATCTATACGCTCAACTTTGGCTCCGATTTCTTCAACTGCCTGTATCAGTATATGAATATCACTGATGTCGGGTAAATTTCCGATTACTACTGTTTCATCTGTCATTATTGCTGCACATAAGATTCCCAGTGCTGCATTCTTGGCACCACCGATAGTGACCTCTCCCTGCAAGGCATTGCCGCCCTTTATAATATACTGCTCCATCGCACACCTCTTTATTGCGGTTTCCATACTGTCCGCACTATTTCTTTTTCTCTTATGACATTTACATAAAATTAGACCCCTTATGCTCAAGCTTACGCAAAGAGGCTGCCATATATCACGGTCTTTGTTCCGTTCTCTATTTTTTTATCACTTATATTCATTCGTAATTTAAATCAGATTGATTATACCATAAAAATGCAAGATGTAAATAATTTTTGACCAAATTATGTATCTTGTAGCGCTTGTTAACTACATAACACACTAATCGTTACCATTTTTTAAATAATCCACATTTCCCGCATTATTTATTTTCATAATCCTTAAGAGCATTTTTTATATTTTCCATCAGCTCTTCCGTGTTCAAATTCTCTCCATCAACTGTTATATGGGCATACTTTTCATAAAGAGGACATCTCTCCTCATAAAGCATCTTCAAAGTCTGTCCCTTTCGCAGAACAACCCCTCTCTGTTTAATATTTCCAAGGCGTTCTGATATTGTCTGAAGTGTGAGTTTAATATACACAATGACTCCCGTTTCCTGAAGGTGTTCCATTGCTTCTTTCCCATAAATGACACTTCCGCCTGTAGCAATCACCGTGTGATCGGTATCTATCTCTCTATTAATCTGATTTTCAATAGCCAGAAAACCATCTATTCCTCTTTTGTCAATGATATCCTTTAGTAATTCTTTTTCCTGCTCCTGAATTAATAGGTCGGAATCAAGAAACTGATATCCCAAAACCTTAGCAAGGATAATTCCAATGGTACTTTTACCGGCTGAAGGCATTCCAACTAAAACAATATTCTTCATGGGCATGTCCTTTCGCACATAATGTAGTGATTATATCATCTTTATCACTCTTCGCCAAGTATTTTTTATTATCTGCAAAAGCAGGCCATCTCATCCTCTTTATTTTTTGACACTATACCCAAATGTTCCCATTATGTCCCCTAAACCATAGTACTCTCCGTGAGAATATACAACAGGTTTTGCTTTGCTGAGTTCAAATTTTCCCTTTTCGTTCATGTATTTGCTCGCTGCATGAACACCTACAACATCGGCTAAGAACATATCATGAGAACCCAGGGGAATTATCTCTTTTAAACGGCATTCGATATTAACAGGTGCTTCTTCAATACATGGTGCGTCTATATGAACTCCCTTTACAGGAGTTAACTTCATTTCCTTAAATTTATCAACATTTCTCCCGGATCTTACTCCACAGTAATCCGCTGCTTTTACAAGCTCTTCACTTGTAAGATTTATGGTAAATTCTTTGGTTTCCTTTATTATATCATAGGAATATCTCTCTTTTCGCAGGGAAATATAGACCATGGGCGGATTCGTACAGACAGTACCCGTCCAGGCCACTGTTATAATATTGTTTTTTCCTTCTTTACTCTTTAAGCCTACCATAACTGCCGGCAGGGGGTAGAGCATATTCCCGGGTTTCCATAATTCTTTATTCATACTAACCTCCATTTGGAAATATCAAATCTTACAGTTGATATTCCTGTACATAGTTGAAAAAACCATGTTTAATTTTTTCAACCTAACCTTCTTGGATAGCGCAATTGCTTAAGGTACTGTCCACTATACCACCTGGTCTTCTTTCCTATATTCAAAAATTCGGCATAATAATACTTTTTTTTAGGATGGATTTATTATATAATTAAGCTAGAATAACACATAAAAATTCTGCCGTTCAATAACAGCAGACTGCTCCTGTATAATAGTTATGGTATTTACTGCATACCAGTCTGGAAGGGCTAAGGAGGTATTCATATGCCTGATAATTTAATTCAAATAGAATCCGTTACACAAGGAGTTTCAGATAAAGTGAAACAAGCCTTAAAGTTTAAGACCGGTAAATTCGTATGGCGCATTAAATTCTCTGCACCTTTGGATCCGGCAACTGTTAATAATAAGAATCTCTATGTTACAAATTTAAATCAAATGCCTCTTAAGACCTATATCCGTTATGACACTGTAAATCAGTACATCGAAATAGAACCTTTAGAAGCCTACACACAGAATCAGTCCTATATATTAACCATTAGTAAAAATGTGAAATCCAAAGGAGGCAAGAACCTTAAGGCTCCTGTTACCCTCCAGTTTAAGATTCAGGATTAATTCTCCTGGAGTGCCAGCATAAGAGCAGGTATCACCTGCTTCTTTCTTGACACCACATTTTCCAGGTAGAATACACTTGCATCTTTGTTAAAATGAAACGTATTTATCAAAAGTTCCTTGGCTCCCGCCCCCTGATATAAAAACTCAGTGGAACCGTCCATGATACTGGTCAGCATAAAAAATAACATTTCTACTCCATGCTCATGGTAGGCTTTCTTCATATAGGGAACCAGGGATTCTTTTATTTTATCTAATTCTTCTCTGCTCATAGAGCTGATCTGCCCTACTCCAAAAGTAACATCCCCTGCAGTAAATTTCTTAAAATCCTGATAAAAAATTTCTTCGGAGGTCTTATTACTCAGATTGCTGCCCGCTGCAAACATATCCCTGGCATATTCATCTGTCTGTATTCCAGCTATCTTTGCAAGAGCTTCTGCGGCTCCCTTGTCTGCATCTGTACAGGTAGGTGAACGGTATACCAGCGTATCCGAGAGTATGGCAGAGCATAATAGCCCTGCTATTTTAGGCTCAATGGGAACCTGATGCTCACAATACATCTGGTACACAATGGTAGCAGTACAGCCTAAAGGCTGATTTCGAAAAAATACAGGATTAATGGTCTCCAGGCTTCCTAATCTGTGATGGTCTATGATTTCCAGGATTTCCGCATCCTCTAAGCCATCCACCGCCTGGGATTTCTCGTTATGATCCACCAGAATCAGTTTCTTTCGTTTGGCTCCCAGTAAATTTCTTCGGGATATCATTCCGAAATAATATCCGTCCTTATCAAGAATAGGGAAATCCCTGTGACGCTTCTGCGCCATAATCCCTCTGATATCCTCGATATAATCCTCCTGGGTAAAATAAAGTATGTCCTTATCCGTCATAAAGAACCGAATGGGAATACTCTGGTTAATCAATCGCGCTGCCGTAAAGGTATCAAAAGGTGTTTTAATAATTATACAATTATTATTCTGGGCCATCTTTGTAATTGTCTTGGAAACACTTGCTCCATCGCAGACAATAATACAACCTGCATTCATTTCGATAGCACAGAGCTGGGATTCATACCGGTTCCCCAATATAACCACATCATCCTTTTCGATGTAATTTTCCATCAAATCAGGGTTTGCGGCAGCAATCAGCACCTTACCGCTTTCAAAGACCTCTTCCCTGTTTCCAACTATCAGTTCACCTTCCAGTGTCTCCACCAGATTGCTGCAGGGTGTATTCGCCTTTGTCAGTATACGGTTGTCATAAACATCCATATAGGATTTTGTAATATCTCCTACGGTAATCAGACCTTCCAGATGATTATCATTATCTACGATCGGCAGTGTCACTACGTTGCTTTCCCTCATATATGCCCAGGCTTCTTTTAAGGAAATACCGCTGCTTACACCTTTGATCCTGCGGATATCAATATCCTTAACCTGGGTTCTGACATCCGGAAGATAACCAGGTGCAGTGGTTTTAAAAGCTTCCAGCACGAATTTTGTTTCAGAGTTAATATGCCCCGCTCTTTTGGGTACATAATTTTCTCCGGTAATTTTAGATTTTAAATCTGCATATGCAATTGCTGAACAAATAGAGTCCGTATCCGGATTAACATGCCCGATTACAAATATCTGATTTCCCATCCTGTCACACTACCTCCATTGTTATATCTTCCTTTATAATATATAGCAAATCTTCCTGTGTTATATTCCCGCTGCCGATTATATCTCCTAGAAGGTTTTTATACCTGGTATCCGCTGCCTTTCTTACCTTTGAAGCAAGCTGCATCACTTTTGCATAAGTTCCCTTTTCTTCTGAGCTTAGTATCCTCTCAACTGATTTTATAAATTCCTCTGACGCATCTTCTTTAAATTTATATTCTTTATTCTCCATATACTGATTAACAAAACTCATAAGCTGTTTTAAATTATAGGAGGTGCTAAGTGAAATTTCATGAAGAAAATAATTCATATATTCAGGGTAGGTTTCCAGGAAACTACCGACTTCTTCTTTTGTACCTTCCAATACGATAAATATATTATTCCCCATTTCCTTAATAAATCTATAAAGACTTTCAGCAGACGCACTATTAATTACCGTGGGATTCTCAATTATAAGAGAAGCGCCGTAGAGCTTATCTTTCTGTGTCAGAATATTTACACGATTAAGATTCTCTCCTGTAATTTTCGCAATCTTGTCTGTTTTAATCCAATCAACAGAATACAAAGCCTTGCATACTTTAAAAGCCAGTGTACTCTTGCCGCTTTCCTTTTCTCCCGTGACCATCATAAACTGATTCTTAGAAGAATCTGAAAGAATATTCTCAAGGCAATACCGTAATTCTTCTTTCACAGTATCTATCTGTAAAAAGCCGCCAAATTCCTTTCGATAATCAAATTTCTTTTTATCCAGCAGACTAAATACACTGTCTTCACAGACCTCCCCAGATTTCATTATAGTTCTCTCAACAGTAACAACATTTGTCTGTTCTGTATTATCAATATATACCGAAGTTTCTTCTGCTTTGCCCTCTGTAGGAGGAGTATTTTCAGACACAACATTATTAGTGCTTGCCGCTTCTTGTTCTTCATAGGCTGCACTTATTTGGGCTTCATCCTCTAATGCTAATTTTTCTTCATAGGCTGCAGCTTTTTTACTTGCTGCTTCAGATACTGCCTGCCCTGCAAAGATTGCAATCTCCAGGCTTCTACTCTCAGATGCTGCCTGCCCCTCACAGGTTTCAGCCACAAGGCTTCCATTCTCAGATTCTGCTTGTCCTTCGTAGGTTATAGCTTCTAAATTTCCATTCTCAGCCTTTGCCTGTCTTTTATATAACGTCGCCCCTGTTTCTGCTTCAGTCTCAGTGATCTCCTGACTCTTATATCCTTCAGTCACTTCGGCTTCACCAGGAACTGCTGTCTGGCTTTTATCTACTTTAACATCCTCTGTTTCCGCTTCCGTTGTTTCATAGCTTTCATATTCCACCGTTTCATTATTTTCATAATCATTGGTTTCATATTCCTTCGAAATATATCCGCTTGCCGCTTCCTCTGCAACCTTATTGTTTTCATACCCACCAGTTTCCTGGTGTACCTTATATGCTTCATAAGCAGCGGCAGGCTGTGCTTTCACTTTATCATCCCTATCCAGATACTGATTTATCTGTTCTCTGATACTGCTATAGTCTTTTGTCTTATCCAGACCGAGTCTTTGTCTGGCCTCATTTTTATCTTTTGCCTTTAACATATGTAAAGGATCCAGTTCACCGACATAGTAGGCCTTTAATAGCTTGGCTTTATCTACATAAATGCCGTCACCAAACCAGAGGACGATATCCGAACACTCTCTGACACATTTATCCTTAAGGCCGGCTTTATGATAAAGCTTTGCAAGCTCATATGCCCATACTTCAATATATTCATATTCCTTAAGCTGTTCCAGTGAATCCATAAGAACTTCTAAGGGCTCTCCCTTTAATTTATCAATATAATAGCGGAATATAAACCGGTATGAATCATTAGGAGCAGCCTGCATGTACTTAACCAGATAGGCATCAGCTAACTTGGCATCTCCCTTTTTTATTGCAAGTTCTACCATTTGGTATAGAATTCTTCTGGTCTTTGACTTTTCATAAATCCTTTCCAGAAGCCCCATAGCCTCATCCAAACGTCCGTTTTCTGTGAGTACATCTGCCAGTACACTTAGATCTGTTAAGGATTTGATTTTATGTATTTCCATGGTGTCAAGGATCTTAACAGCTTTTTGGTATTGTCCTCCGTCTGTCAATTTACGGATCTCTTCTATCTTAACTATATTTTCATACCGCTCCATAGTAGCCTCCCTTTCGCCACCGACATTGCAAATAGTTCTTTTGTTTTATCTATCTTACCATTTTCAACGTATTTATACAAGTTCTTTCCCTTAGACAGCAGCAATCCTCGGATTTCAGCAAATTTTCCCCCACACCTGTGTTCCCTGTATTTTTAACTTCCGCTCCTATATTAAAACGCAAAAAACAGGTGTCTGTCGATAATTCTACAGACACCTGCAATTTTTATGTTTATATTATGTTTACTATGCTCCGATTAGAGATCATACAAGAATAGCGACCTCATTGAGGATCCCATCATGTAATACTTCTTTTTGCGAATCAGTTAAACAAATATACGCTGATTCAGTCTCTATCGTGTCCATTGGAATCTCCTCCTTTTGTATAGCTCACAGTATGTATTTTCTGTTATTTATACTGTTTGCTTTGTTGTAATTAGATTATATTCCACTTACACACTTTTGTCAAGCCTTTTTTAAATATATTTTATTTAATTCTGTTATATTAATGTATCTTGCTAATTTGTCAGACTATTTAACCAAGCAATTTTATGCATCACAATTCACGATAAAACCTTAAGGATTCCTGCAGCTCCGGTGTTATGGTACCACCCTCTTTTTCTATCATTCGGTATCTTAACTCAGTCTCCTTAATCTTCTTGGCAGTATTTCTTTTCAGGCGCTCCATAGCATCTGCAAACAAAGGCATATTCTTAAATCGTTCCCTAAGTTCTTTACGGAAAGGACAATAGGTCGCTAAGATTTCTCTTGCAAACCGGTTTAACCTGATTGCACCATTTGATTCGCTCTTCATCCAGCCTTCATAGTCTATAACAAAGATTTCTCTGTAGTTGTTCTTGCCCTTTTGTATCTGTGCTTTAATCTTCTCCCGCAGATCCTCCGATATCTCTCTGTTCTTCCGATAGAACTGGATATAATCAGAGTATTCCGACGTCAGAGATTTTTCTTTTATATTATTCCATGCATTTCCCTGAATACTTCTGCAAAGCTCCCAGCGGAATCTTCCAAGTACCTTTATAAGCATATCGTTAAGATTAGCGTCTACTAAAATAGGGAAGATAAACCTTCCTTCACGGCTCTTCTTCTTTCCTGTAATTTCCTGCCACATAACACCATTGTAACCCAGAACCGGCATTAAGATGATATCCGGATATACAGGCTGCATGAGATATTCCTTGGTTATTCCCTTTCCCGGATTTACATAAAGAACCTCTCTGTGGAAAACAGAATAGTCTATATCCAATAAGGTTTTCATTGCTTCATTAAAACGTTTGGAATTCAGCTTCAGGCTTTGTAAGCTCTTTACAATGCTCTCTCCCCATAGGAACGGAACAAAGGTTGAAAACTGGCCGTTTACAACTCTGGTGTTATAACGGAACATGTTCTGCATCTCATATTTTACCTTTAGAACAGGGTTGGTTAAGGCATCTCTTTCCTGATCCTCCGTAAGCTCTCCCCGTTTACGATTGCTTCTTAAATAATCCGGATATTCCTGATCAAACTCATTTTTAGAAGGTTCTTTTTCTCCTTTGTAAATGCTGGTCAGCCAGGACTTGATATCGTACACCTTGCAGGGGCCTGCTTCTTCCTCTGCCTCATTGTCAAGGAAGTATAATTCTCTTAGCTGCTCTGTTGATAAAAGTCTCTCATCTAAAAATCCATATTTCAGGAACAGATCAATAACTTTAGGAGGTTTTGCTTCTTTGCAGGCTTTTAGGTATACAGATTCGTACAGTTCATAAAAATGCTGTGTAAGCTTCCTGCGAAGGAGCCTGATTCTGTCATCTGTGGAAAATTTATCTCTCAGATTGATAAAGTCTAATATTCCATGAGATAATTCCTCTGCTTTCTCATGGTCATACAGAGCGTAGGTACAAATCTGCTGCAGGGAAGCGTCCAAAGCCTCACTGACTTCTTTGGCTTCGTTTTCTGTATATTGAAAATTATTGTCCACCTGTTCTTTGCGGTTAGAGCTTTTGGATATCAGCGTATAATAGATATCTTCCATACGGTTTCTATCCACACCGCATTTTCTGCCCAGTTTTTCCTCAAATAGTTTCTCTACCAGATTAATACGTTCAATGATTGCATCTACGACTTTAATTAGTTCCCTGTTGTCTCCGCCTGTTTCGTCAATGTTGATTGCAAGGACGGCATAGCTTTTATAAAGGCAGCTGTCTGAATTATTTATAAGCACAGTAAGGAGCTTCTCAAGGTAATCTGCTATGGCTGCACATTCTGTTAGCATCTGGCTGATAATTTCCTGTGTATCTTCTACTGTGTAAAGTGCTACAATTTCACCGAAAGAGCAGAATGCCTTCCAGTTATCTACGGTTATTTTGGCACATTCCTTATAATACTCCAGCTTCTTATCATCCAGCATGTCCTCTTCACTATAAGCTTCCAGCTCCTGTAATATTGAAATGGAATTTACAGAATAACCCAACTTTGCGCATAACTCTTCGTATTTCTTATTATATTTTGTGCTGAACTCGAATATCTCTTCGGCAGCGCCTCGTAACTGACTATATATCTTTTCAACCTCTGCTACATATCTGGATAAAGAGGCAGACATTAAACCCTTGTAATCTTTATTTATATTAAAGATATCTGTAATATCTTCCATATGCTGAATGGGGAAGCTATAAAACAGCACTTCATCGAAAGCTTCATAGGAACACTGATATTCACCAGCTCTTAAGTCACTGACACCGATAAAATTACCGGTACCTAACAGCACTCTGGCACCCTTTCCTTTGACCAGCACTCTTCCTTTCAGAATAATCGCTACGCCGTTAATCTTCTCCCCTTCAGTATATATCATCGTATTTTTGTCTACTTGATTTACCGCATTATGATTAATTATTATTCCCATGGCTCACCTCAGCTATCTCTTCAGAATAATCTAATTATAATTCAAAATCCGACAATCTGAAAGATGAATTTTGCATATTTATGATTTTCCGCCTAGTAAAAAAGCACCAATATATGATATTGGTGCCAGTTTTTTGGTTTTTTGGGGCCGGGCCATCCTTAATGATGGCTGAGCAAAGGCCTATCCCCATTGATAGATTCCGACCCCTATAAGTTGTTTATAGAAAACTACCCCCTTTGGCAGCTTCTATCAAGGTTGATACAAGAACGTTTCGGTTTGATAGAGAGTTCATCCTTGTTTTATTTAATCCGTAAAGCGCTTTTTTTGAAATAAAAAAATGCCGCCCACATTATTGTGACGACATCCTTGCCAGATGAAACTGTTTATTATTTTATATTAATCCGTGCGTCTTGCTTTGAATGTATACCATAAGCGTTACCCTTACAGTTAACTCGGTCCAGGCACCCTTACGGCACACAGGAGCTTTCGCTTAGTGCTGCTTCATTCCTGACCTGACACGATTCACGAATTCCTGTTGCGTAAGACCCAAACGTCAACATCACTTGTAAGGGGCTGCCCTACAGTACAACACCCTGGGCAAGACATCACCCCTGCTGTAGCGGATTGCAGGTACAGGGCACCGCTATCTCCCCGGCTGCACGGAAATTTTATGACAAAGTAAAAATAAAAATGCAGATAATTAATTTGGATTTCAAATGCAGGAACATACCGAAATACTCTCCATGTTACATCCTGCTAAAACAGTATACTTGATTTTAATTACAAAGTCAAGTGACTGCAGCTTATTCCTCACGACAAACTCCGCCCATTTCTTCCTTTTTCAACAACTTCTCTTTGCGGTTTCGTTCTCTCAGCCCAACAAAGAAATCCTGTAGTACCTGTTTGCATTCTTCTTCCATAACTCCGGTGGTCAGTTCCACCTGATGATTAAATTCCTTCATCTGGAGAATGTTAAGAATTGAACCTGCACATCCTGCCTTAGGATTCATGGCACCTACGATTACCTCTTTTATCCGGGCTTGTACAATGGCACCGGAGCACATCTGACACGGCTCTAACGTAACATAGAGGGTGCAATCCTCCAGCCTCCAGTCTCCCATGCTTTTGCTGGCCTTTTGGATAGCTGTTATCTCTGCATGAGCCAGAGTGGTTTTATTGGTATTTCTCCTATTATACCCTCTGCCTATAATTTTATCCTGATATACAATGACACAGCCAATGGGCACTTCACCGATTTTTGCAGCCTTTTTAGCTTCTTTTAAGGCTTCCTTCATATATTTTAGTTCCACTTTGACACCAGTACTGCCCCGAATTGCTCTTATGATGTAAGCATCCCGCGGCATCTTTCTATAGCTTATTTTATTTCATACCTCATACCTATACTCAGATAAGTGATTTTTCAAACAATTTTTTCATATACCAATTAATTGGAAGAAGCTCTGGACGAACAGGGCTGTATTTGCTATATTAATATTACCACGGGCATCCTTTTGGAGCAAGCAATTACTTTCATATACCAACTGCTGCTGCATATATTTATAAAAGAGCCGGTAGAATACGTGAGACAGCACACTCAGATTGGAGTCAGGTTGAAAAACCAAATCTCTGTTTTTCAACTACGGATTCTTGAATATCAGATAAAAGATTTGATATTTACGAAAGGGGTAAGAATGATAGAAAATAATAAATTGAAAGGATGTCACGCCAGGATTCTCACTCCTTATTATTTGTGGCAGTATCGCAGGCCAGCCTGCAATATGCAACGGGTATAAATTATGAAAATACATGGTTTTCAGAAAACTACTCTGCTTGATTATCCTGGACATCTTGCTGCAACTATATTTTTTGGCGGCTGCAACTTCCTATGTCCCTATTGCCACAACGGCTCACTCGTTCTCTGTCCTGACAGCCTCCCTGCTATACCCAAAGAAGACATACTAAATACCTTAAAGAAGAGAAAAGGAATTTTAGAAGGTGTCTGTATAACCGGAGGTGAGCCAACCCTGGCTGCAGAGCTTACAGGGTTTATTGCAGAGATAAAAGAACTGGGGTTTTTAGTGAAGCTTGATACCAACGGCAGTAATCCTGCTCGCCTGAAGGAACTTGTTCTTTCCGGACTCATTGATTATGTGGCAATGGATATCAAAAACAGCAGAAATAAATATTCCAAAACTATTGGTAAAAATAGTTATTCCATAGACAAAATAGCAGAAAGCGTTGATTTCCTGCTAACAGATAAAGTAGCTTATGAATTTCGAACTACTGTAACAAAAGAGCTCCATACTCCAGCTGATTTCTCAGCCATAGGTGAATGGATTAAAGGTGCAAAAGCTTACTATCTTCAATCCTATAAGGTTTCTGAGGACGTTATATCCCCTGTTTTTTCGGGATATAGCAAAGAAGAGCTTATGCTTATACAGAAATCTCTCCTTCCTCACATAGAAAAGGTTGAAATCCGCGGATTGGATTAGCCCCAACAGTTTATTTCTAACTATAAATTGGTACAGGAGAATTCATATGCAAATGGGTATTCAGACAGAGCGACTGCAGTTACGTATTCTGCACCCTAATGAAGCTGATAAGGTTTTAATATTCTACTCCCAGAACAAAGATCAATTTGAACCCTGGGAGCCGGAAAGAGATGTTAATTTCTACACTCTATCCTATCAAAGGCTTTCCTTATCAATTGAATATAATTTAATGCAGCAGTCCAAGCTCCTTCGCTATTGGGTGTTTCTGAAAGAAGATCCCCATACCATCATTGGATCAGTTAATTTTTACAACATTACAAAGGGGTCTTATTACACCTGCCAGTTAGGTTATAAATTTGACCGGCGTTTTGTAGGCAAAGGTTATGCCACAGAAAGTATCAGGGAAGCCATGCAGGTCCTGTTAACTGATTATGAAATCCACCGAATAGAAGCCAATATTATGCCCTCTAACCTTCGCTCCATACATCTTGTACAAAAACTTGGTTTTCAATACGAAGGACTTGCCATTTCCAGTATTAAGATAAACCACAAGTGGGAAGACCATGCACGGTATGCCTTTATAAATACAGTTAACTAAAATAAACTCTGTAACTGCCAATATAATGCAGTTTCAGAGTTTATTTATGTAATGCACGGATTTAATTACCACGGTTAAGCAATACAGGTATATACCAATACCCAAACTCACCGGTTCTCTGAGGTTTTCTTTTGGCACATTTAAAGTTCTCAAAACCAAACATCTTAGCCATAAATTTCTCTCTGTTGTGATAGATACCTGGTACACCAAGAATGTAATTCTGTCCGTTCTTATCGTTAACCCTTGCAAAGATCAAATGTCTGTAGCTATAATAACCATGCAGTAAAAAGCTGTTATTTCCAAGTCCCCATAAATCCATAGGAAGCATTCCGATATCTTTTGGCTCTATCCTGGCACACCAGGCAATCTCATTATCTTCAAAGGGGTACATTTTGGGGAAGTTGTGATATATCTGTTTAGCTAAGGGGTGATCATCAAATATTGGCTTGTTATTGCTAAGACCTTCTGTCGCTGGCTCTGTCTTGGTATCCGATTCCTGAGGCTGGTTCACAGACTGATCTGCAGGAGGCTGTACTGCCTCAGATGGCTGCGGAATTTCAGCTGCCGGTGCTGCTAAGTTACTCTCTAAAGGGCCTTCATTGATTGCTTCAGGTTGTTTGATTGCTTCATTCTCTGTATCCCCGGTGGAATCTTCAACGGGATAATAATTCGTTGATTCTTCTGAATTACTAATGAAACTTTTCGGCGGATTTTCTATGGGACTTTGAATCAAGGTTTCATCCGGGATTACAACAGCATTTTCCATCGGGGATTCAACCAAATTAATCTGATTATCTGCAGTATAATCAATTGGTGCATTAACCAGATCTTTCGCCGGTGCTGCCGGACTATCTACCGAATCTGGATTACTGTCTGTACGCTCTGAATCAACAGGCTTACCGAAAAATGTCTCGGTGGAACTATCAATAGTTTTATTATTTGCATCCTTGGGTTGTATTTCCTGTTCTTCATCCTGTTCTACAATACGATTAAAGTTAGGTGTAAGAAGGTCCTTCAAGGATTTATCTCTATCCATTTCATCCTTGTTGTCTTTTGGGATTACTTCCTCCGTAGATTTCGAATATTCAAATAAGACTTCTGCCAATGTTGCTGCTTTAATCTCTTCTGGCGTTTTAAGGGTTTCAGGAGATTTAACAGTTTCAGGGTTTTTTATAGTTACAGTTGTTTTATCAGTTTCAGGGGCTTTCATAGTTTCCGGTGTTTTATCGGTTTCAGGGGCTTTCATGGTTTCCGGTATTTTATCGGTTTCAGGGGTTTTTATAGTTACAGTTGTTTTATCGGTTTCAGGGGTCTTATTGGATTCAGGGATTTTCACGGTTTCCGGTGTTTTATTGGATTCAGGATTATTATGGGCCTCCCCCTTTTTATTATTGGTTCTATTTACGATGCCTGCAACCATGGACATTGTTATAGGTTTATTATCCCATTCAGCGGCAAAGAATTTCCTTTCCGAGAACACAAGAATAATTCCTCCCATGTCGTCTAACCCATAAGGGGAATTCATAATATGTGCAGCATCGGTTAAAATCTTAAAATCACCTGTGTTGTTTTTGATAAGAAGGCTACCAAGGAGTATTCCTTCTATACCGGAGGAGTTTCTTTTAAAGGAATAGACTTTCAGCTGTTTTTCATTCAGCCCCAGCGCCGTCACGTGAATGGTGTACTTACACTGCCCGTTTCTACTCTCAACTCTGGCATAGCCTATGTTATTTCTTTTTTTACCCTCCTCATATAGGTACATGTACGAAACCAGTCGTTTATAATCAGCCATAATGGACTCCTCTTCCTGTGCCAGAGTAACCTCAGGGTTCTGGTACAATCATTGCACTGTTATACTTACAACAATTATATTTTCCAGGATGGAATTTTAGACCATCATATAAAGTTATTTAAAAGAAACAATCTCTGTATTTACATACTACCGCTGCCTAAGTAAGAAGTGACATTGTCTAAATAAGAACGAGGATATAAAGATAAAAAAATAAAGTTAACCCTTGTTTCCCACTCTGCCAGACAATTGCAACATAATATAAAATATTATTGTGGGCAGAAAAAACAACGTTCAACTTTATTAATATAAATTTTATCCATATCACAGCTCTTACGATACTGCTATCCTATAGCTAAAGTTTCACAATAATTTGATCAAAGTAAGAAAATCTTTTTCCCATAGATTTCAGGCAAACTGCGCAAAACAGAAAAGAACGCATGCGCCTATGGAAAGGTATTAGAATTCCTTTTCTCTGGATATTTTGTGCTATAATATAAAACTGATTGTTTGAGCGCAGCGAGTTATCAGTTTTATATTATGCCAAGCACAAAACATCCAGAGAATTAGGAATTCTTATACCTTGGAATTGAAGCATGAGTTTTTTTCTGTTTTGTGCAATTTGCCGTCCCCTTACGAAAAACTTATACCTACACAAATAAAGCTGCAACCAGATCATTTACAAGCTTGCCGTCTGCCTTCCCTTTCACTCTGGGCATAAGCTCTTTCATGATTCTTCCTTTGTCTTTTGCAGCGGGTGCCGTAATCTCAAGACCTGAGAGAACCTCGTTGATTATAGCTTTGATTTCCTCTTCGCTTAAGAAAACAGGAGCGAATTCACCAAGTACAGCAAGTCTTAAAGTGCATTCCTCAATAATTTCTGTTCTGTCAGCTGGTGCAGATTCCAGGGTTTCCTTTAACTGCTTGATTTCCTTTAGTACCACTGCATCCTCTTCTTCAGGAGTTAAATCGGCTCTTTTGTCAATTGCCACATTCTTAAGGGCTGTAAGCAAAGCTGATAGAGCGTCCTTTCTTCCTTTATCTCCTGCTTTCATGGCCTTTACCATTTCTGCTCTTACGATTTCTATCTTTGTCATAATTTTTACCTCCTGGTTTATATTCTCATATTCTATTAAATATTGTTTTAAGTAAGTTTGATAACTGATTCCTTGGATGCGCTTTATACGCAGGTTTAAACAATATAAGCTTCCGGATGATCCCTATTTCTTAGAACCTTCATTCTGTTCCTTGATCTGTTCCACCAGCTCACTTAAATCCATCCAGCGTTCCATCTTTTCTTCCAGGCTCTTTTCCAATTGCTCCTTTTCTGCCAGAAGAGTATTTAATTTGGTGTAATCAGAGGCAGCCTTTGCGGATTCTTCCTCAATGGCCTCAAGACGTGCTTCCAAGGAAGCAATATCCCCTTCAATGGTGTCATACTCTCTTTGATCTTTATAGGATAACTTTAGTTTCACATCCTTGGTCTTTCCCTTGGAATTATCATTACTCTCTGCTTTCTGAACAGGTGTTATATTCTCAGCGGCAGCCTTGTCTTCCCTGACCTTATCCTTATAGTCCGTAAAACCACCTTCATACTGCTTAATCACACCGCCCGGCTCAAAGGCAAATATCCGGTCTGCCATCCGGTCCAGAAAATATCTGTCATGGGATACGGCAAGTACGATTCCGTCATAAGTATCCAGATAATCCTCCAGGATAGTCAGGGTCGTGATATCCAGATCATTGGTAGGCTCATCCAGTATCAGTACATTAGGCGCCTCCATGAGAACCTTTAACAGGTACAGCCTTCTTCTCTCTCCTCCGGATAATTTGGATATCAGTGAATATTGCAGACTTCCGTCAAATAAGAATCGCTCCAGCATCTGTGAGGCAGTGGTCGTTCCGTCGGCTGTCTCAATATATTCTGCCACATTTCTGATATAATCAATCACCTTAAGGCTTTGATCCATATATTCATTTTCCTGTGAAAAGTAACCGATCTTAACAGTCTCTCCCTTATCGATAGTACCTTCATCGGGCTTCAGGTTATCCGTTATGCATTTTAGCAGGGTGGATTTGCCGCTGCCGTTGGGGCCTACGATACCAAGACGATCGCCCCTTAGCATAATATAGCTGAAGTCCTTAAACAGTACTTTATCGCCATAGGCTTTGCTGATACCGTTTATTTCTATGGTCTTTTTCCCGAGTCTTGAAGATAAGGCATTGATTTCTACTGCCTTGTCTTCTTCTATGACCTTTCGGTTCTTAAGCTCCTCAAAGCGCATGATATGGGCTTTCTGCTTGGTGGAGCGGGCTCTGGCCCCTCTCATCATCCATTCCAGATCCATGCGGTACAGGCTCTTTTTCTTCCGTTCCGTTGCCGCCTCCATATCCTCTCTGGCAGCCTTTAACTCAAGAAATTTGGTGTAGTTGGCTGTATAGGTATAGATAGATCCCTTATCAATCTCAACGATCTTATTCGTAACCTTATCGAGAAAGTATCTGTCATGAGTTACCATGAGAAAAGCTCCCTGGTATTTCTTTAAATACTCCTCAAGCCATTCTGCCATGGTATCGTCCAGGTGGTTGGTAGGCTCGTCCAATATAAGTATTTCAGCCGGTGTCAGCAGGGTTCTGACTAAAGCTACTCTCTTTTTCTGGCCGCCGGATAAGGTCGCCGTACTGCCTGTAACATCGTTAATAGACAGTTTAAGCAGCATTGCTCTGGCTTCTCCTTCCAGATCTCTGTATTCTTCCCTGGCCTTTTTCCCTTTTATTACATTATCTAAAATATTCAGATTCTCATCAAATTCAGGTATCTGAGGAAGAAATTCAACCCGTATATTTTTTCCCTTGACCACGCTGCCTTCGTCTGGCTCTTCCAACCCAGCAATTATTTTAAGTAAGGTTGATTTTCCAGTACCATTTATACCGATAATTCCAATCTTGTCTCCTTCGTTTATTCCTAAGGAAACCTTGTCGAACAGTATTTTATCTGTAAAGCTTTTGCTCATTTTCTCTACGTTAAGCAGATTCATCGTATTGACTCCTTTAATTCCTGCCCGGATACCGCTCATCGCTGTACCGGTTGGCTGCTTTCTTTACAAAAGCTATCTTTTCATTCTCCGCTATAAAAGGATAACATAAACCTATAAAATTGGAAAGTATTAATTCGTATGGCACATAGGACTTCTACTTAAAAAAAGTTTCTTTTAACACCTATTATGAACTAGGAGAAATTACCTTCATAGAAAAATTAACGATAATCTTTGATAATTTTTATACATTTTCTATATACAATATATTGTGTGTATGTGTTATAATACTACACAATATGGGCGATTATCTAGTAGTTTAACTGGTAATCACCCGCGTTATAAATAGGTAATTAATTCAGTACTTACCTAGGAAAAATCAAGCAAAGAAGGTTGTGGCGTCAAATGATAAAGGTAGTAAAAAAGGATAACACCAAAGAAGAATTCAATGTACAAAAGGTTATTAATGCAGTGGACAAATCCGCTCAACGTGCTTTGATTCGTTTTACGAAGGAAGAGCATAACTTCATCTGCCAGTTTGTTGAAAGTAAAGTCTTTCACATGGACAGGGAAGAAATATACATAAGCGAGATGCACAATATCGTTGAAAGTGCTCTGGAACAGACAAATCCACTGGTTGCAAAGAGCTATAGGGATTACCGTAATTACAAACAGGATTTCGTACATATGCTGGATGAAGTATATAAGAAAAGCCAGTCCATCATGTATATCGGTGATAAAGAAAACAGTAACACCGACAGCGCACTGGTCTCTACCAAGAGAAGTCTTATCTTCAATCAGTTGAATAAGGAGCTTTATCAAAAATTCTTTTTAACTACGGAAGAATTACAAGCTGCCAGAGACGGCTATATCTATATTCATGATATGTCTGCAAGAAGAGATACCATGAACTGCTGCCTTTTTGATGTAAAACATGTTTTGGAAGGCGGCTTTGAGATGGGTAATCTGTGGTATAACGAACCAAAGACTTTAAATGTAGCCTTTGATGTTATCGGAGATATTGTTCTCAGCGCTGCCAGCCAGCAGTACGGAGGTTTTACCGTACCAAGTGTTGACCTGCTGTTAGAGCCTTACGCAGAAAAATCCTACAAGATACTTTTTGAAAAGTACCTGGAACTTGGCATTCCCGAGGAGAAAGCCTCCTCAGAAGCACTTAAGGATGTAAAGCTGGATTTTGAACAGGGTTTTCAGGGTTGGGAATACAAATTTAACACCGTTGCATCAAGCCGCGGGGATTACCCTTTTATAACGGTTTCAGCCGGTACCGGAAGAGGCCGGTTTGCTAAGATGGCTTCGATTGCCCTTTTAGATGTAAGAAGAAAAGGCCAGGGTAAGAAAGAGTGCAAGAAACCTGTTTTATTCCCTAAAATAGTCTTCTTATATGATAAAAACCTACATGGAGAAGGCTGTGAACTGGAAGAGGTATTTGAAGCCGGTATTCTATGTTCCAGTAAGACTATGTATCCGGACTGGTTAAGTCTTACCGGAGAAGGTTATGTTCCCAGTGTTTATAAAAAGTACGGCGAAATCATCAGTCCCATGGGCTGCAGAGCCTTTCTCTCTCCCTGGTATAGGGAAGGCGGCATGAATCCGGCTAATGAAGAGGATACCCCCGTCTTCACCGGCCGTTTTAACATCGGAGCTGTAAGTCTTCACCTGCCTATGATTCTTGCCAAAGCAAATCAGGAAAGCAAGGATTTTTATGAGGTACTGGATTACTATCTTAATCTGATTCGCAGACTTCATATCCGTACCTACGACTACCTGGGAGAACTTCGTGCATCCACTAATCCTCTGGCTTACTGCGAGGGCGGTTTCTACGGCGGACATCTTGGAATCCATGATAAGATCAAGCCCTTATTGGAGCCGGCTACTGCTTCTTTTGGTATTACTGCTTTAAACGAACTGCAGCAGCTCTATAACAAGAAGTCACTGGCAGAAGACGGCAGCTTCGCTATAGAGGTACTAACCTACATAAATAAAAGAATCAACGAGTTTAAGGAAGAGGATCATCACCTGTATGCTATATATGGCACCCCTGCTGAAAGCCTCTGCGGTCTCCAGGTACAGCAATTCCGTAAAAAGTATGGAATTATTGAGAATGTATCTGACAGAGAGTATGTAAGCAACAGCTTCCACTGCCATGTTACGGAAGAACTGACTCCCATTCAGAAACAGGATCTGGAGCAGCGTTTCTGGGATCTCTCAAACGGCGGTAAGATCCAATATGTGAAGTATCCCATCGATTATAATATGAATGCCATCAAATCCCTGGTCAGAAGAGCCATGGATATGGGCTTTTACGAAGGCGTAAACCTTTCCCTCGCTTATTGCGATGACTGCGGTCACCAGGAGCTTGAAATGGATGTCTGCCCGAAATGCGGCAGTTCCAATCTTACTAAGATTGACCGTATGAACGGATATCTGTCTTATTCCAGAGTAAAAGGGGATACCCGTCTTAATGCAGCCAAAATGGCGGAAATCAAGGAAAGGAAAAGCATGTAATGCGATATCACAATATAACCAAAGACGATATGCTTAATGGCACCGGTCTTCGTGTAGTACTGTGGGTTGCCGGCTGTAATCATGGCTGCAAGGGCTGCCACAATCCCGTAACCTGGGATCTTAACGGAGGTCTTGCATTTGATGAGGCAGCAAAAGAAGAGCTATTTGAACAATTAAGAAAGCCCTACATTGAAGGGATTACCCTAAGCGGCGGTGATCCTTTGCATCCAGCAAACCGCAGTGGTGTGGCAGCCTTGGTGGAAGAGATAAGAAATACCTTCCCTGACAAGAATATCTGGCTCTATACAGGCTTTTCCTGGGATGAGATTAAATATCTGCCTTTAGTTGAACAGGTAGATGTATTGGTAGACGGAAAGTTCATGGAAGCGTTAAAAGATACCAAACTGCATTGGAAGGGCAGCAGTAATCAGAAGATTATTGATGTAAAGCGTACTTTAGAGAAGGGTGTAATGGTTCTTCATTCTTCCTAGAATATAAACAGCAGACAGAGGGCGTTATATGGTAATCCTGCTACCATATAGCGCCCTCTGGTAATGAAAGTGATTAAAACCGCACTATACCTAAATAACTTAGCTGCTTAACACTTAAAAATAGTATCACCAGCAGTATTACAGAGTTTTCCTGAATCCCTTCTTTTGGGTACTCCGAGTTCAAAAAAGAACTGCTGCTCTGCTCAATTAAGTTATAACCATAGGGCTATCCTTAGTTGTCAGATTAACAGTTCTGTGTTTTTTGTTATTTTCCTACTGGATATTATCCATATGCGCAGGAAGTCCATTTACCATAATAGGCATTACTTCCCCCATAATCAAAGGTCTTGCATATCGGATAAACTCTTCTGTAAGTCCGTCATCGCCTTCCTTAATCCAGCTTAGGGGAACTTTCTTCTCCATATTGGCAATCTGCTTGATATTGTGAGTCTCATAAGCACACTGATAAGGTGAATCAGATACTCTCTTTATTACTGCCATTTCTCCGGTGATACCTCTGGCTGCTGCCATCACACCGGCTCTGCCTGCTTCAAAGGCTTCTGTAATATCAGAAAGAGAAGCTAAATGAGAAGCACAACGCTGTAAGGTGTTAAGTTCAATGGCTCTGGTCTTGCAATTCAATTCCTTCTTAACCAGCGCTGCCAGATAAGCCCCTGCACCTGTCAGCATGGTATGTCCGAATTCATCGATATAGGAATCCTTATCGGATAATTCGCAGACAAACCTTCCGTCTGCCAGATGGATCCCCTCTGATACTGCGATAATAACCGATTTCTTTTCCTGCTGTAAAGCCTTTATATCCTTTAAGAAGACGTCCCTGTCAAAATCCTTCTCCGGCAGGTAGATGCGGTCCGGTCCCTGGCAATCCTTATCCTTACACAGTGCCGCTGCAGCTGTCAGCCAGCCTGCATGTCTTCCCATAATTTCTATAATTGTAAGATTGTTCTGATCATAAACCAGACTGTCTCTGATAATCTCTTTTGTTGCAGCTGCAATGAACTTGGCAGCACTTCCATATCCGGGAGTGTGATCTGTAATTTCCAGATCATTATCAACGGTTTTCGGAATTCCTATAAATTTTATAGAACTATTTACCGACTCTCCATACTCAGAAAGCTTACGTATACTATCCATGGAATCATTTCCGCCGATATAGAAAAAAGCTGCAATTCCATGCTCCTTAAGTATCTGAAACAATTGTTCATATGGGGCGGCATCCTTTTCATAATCCGGTAATTTATAGCGGCAGGAGCCTAAATAAGCGGCAGGAGTTCTCTTTAACAGTTCCAGCTCCAGATCACAGGTTATTTTCTCAGAAAGGTCAATCAGTTTTCCCTTAAGAAGCCCCTGTATACCGTTTAGCATACCATATACCTTGTCTGCGCCTGCTTCTTTTCCTGCCTTATATACACCTGCAAGGCTGGAATTAATGGCGGCAGTTGGTCCGCCTGATTGTCCGACTATAATGTTTCCTGTTATTTTACCTATGTGCATTCTACTATCTCCTTCTGGTTAGAGGTTTCTACTTTTACCTGGACATTTGCCAGTAAAAGATATCATTCCCAAAAGGATATGTCAATATAAAAGGTTGTTTTTTCGACATATTCCGTTGACTAAACGAATGTCAGGAATTCAGTTTCTCATAAATTATATTGCTTAAGGCTGCAAAATCTTCAAGTTTCAAAGCCTCTCCTCTGATACTGGGAGACAGATTAAGTTCTGTTATAGCCTCTGTTATAAGTTCCTTGGAGAGCTTAATTTCATCACTGTTATTAAGTCCGTTGGCAAGGGTTTTTCTCCTTTGATTAAAGGAGGCCCGAATTAATTTGAACATCAGTTTTTCATCCTGAAGCTTAACCGGCTTGTCCTTGTGAAGAGCGAGCCTGATGACGGCAGAGCCTACATTCGGTCTTGGCATGAAACAGTTTGGCGGAACATTGGCTGCAATGTAGGGTTCTGCATAATACTGAACTGCCAGGGAAAGAGCCCCGTAATCTTTGCTGCCGGGACCGGACTGCATACGGTCCGCAACCTCTTTTTGCACCATAACGGTAATATTATCTACGGGAACATGTGCCTCCAATAATCCCATGATGATTGGAGTAGTTATATAATAAGGAAGATTCGCCACAACTTTTATGGGTCTTCCGCCATTCTTTTCCTGTACCAGTTTATTTAAATCCACCTTTAAGACGTCTTCGTTGATTATACTTACATTCTCATAGGGAGATAAGGTATCCTCAAGAATCGGTATCAGATTCTTATCTATCTCAACGGCAACCACCTCTCTGGCGGCTTCACACAGGTATTGAGTGAGGGTTCCGATACCGGGGCCTATTTCCACTACCATATCATCTTTTGTCACCCCTGCAGCTCTGATAATCTTCTCAAGTACATGGGTATCAATTAGAAAGTTCTGCCCGAACTTCTTCTGAAAAACGAAATGGTATTTATTTAATATTTCTATAGTTTCCTTTGGATTTCCCAGTGTCGCCATCCATTCATCCTTTCTGTGGCATACAATGCCTTTAACAACTGTTATTTTATTTTATATACATCTTTTGCATTCTGCTCCGTTATCCGAAGGACTTCTTCGTAATCCAGCCCTTTAATTTCCGCTATCTTTTCCGCTACATAGCGCAGATTAAGGGATGAGTTCCTCTTGCCTCTGTTAGGTTCTGGTGACAGATAAGGTGAATCGGTCTCCAGCACTATACTTTCCATAGGTGCATACTCTACCACTTCCCTGAGCTTTTTTGCATTCTTAAAGGTCAATACTCCTCCGATACCCAGATAGAAGCCCATATCGAGATAGGACCTTGCCATTTCTTTTGCATAGGAAAAGCAGTGTATAATGCCTCCCACGGACTTAAGATTACAGCTTTGTATCATATCAAGGGTATCTGCTGCTGCATCTCTGCTGTGAATGATAGCGGGCAGATTTACTTCCTTGGCTAATTCCATCTGTCTTTCAAACCATAGCTTTTGCACTGTACGTTCCGGTGTATCCCAGTAATAATCAAGTCCGATCTCACCAATGGCAACTACTTTAGGCTCCTTTACAGCCTCTCTCAGCCAGTTGAAATTCTCCTCGTTTAGCTCTGCTGTTTCACTGGGATGTACTCCTACCGCTGCGTAAACAAAGGGATATTCTTCTGCCAGAGCCAGAGAGTTTTTGGAGCTTTGAAGGCTTGCTCCTATATTTACTACATAACCAATTTCTGCTGCTTCAAAGCTGTTAAGTAATTGCTTTCTATCTTCATCAAATGCTTCATCATCATAATGAGCATGGGTTTCAAAAATCATAGATATGCCTCTTTTCTTCAAAAAACAAAAAATACCATTCTTTTCACATCATTGTTCCTTCCAGTAATACGATAAAAATTACCAGCTGCCTGTCCATTAAGACATTATAAGTGATAACCCTGTTCTTTGTCCATGCTTTCTTCCATATTCGTTAACCTTTACCTGACTATGCTTTTATTACCTGTATCTTTTATATTTGTAAAGAGAAACTATTCATAAGGACTGTAATTATTGGCTGGCATCCATTCATTTTTAATGCAATTTAATTTAAGCCGGCAATATTTCTCTCCTGTATAAGTTGATTCACAGCTACCCAAACCTGGGCCTTTCCTAAAAAGGTTATCTGCCCGGATGGATAAAAAATATGACTTATAGCAAGCAATAAACACCTTAAAAATAATAAAACTCAGAGTTAGTATGCGCATTTTTTATTATTTTAGAAAGGAGATTTATATGGACATCACACCTCAAAACTTAAATACAATGCCAAAAGATACACCAGCAAAAGGAATTCCTTGTCTTCCTTTTGATAACCAGGAGACACCAGCAGCTGAGCTTCCTCTGGCAATGGTAGTCATAAGGAAACAATGTTTTAAGGATTTAAATCTGCCGGATGAGGCTTTAAATGCCGGTACACTGTTTAAGGAATTAGACCTGCCCTTTTATGGAACAGGAGGTGCTTTATTATGAATGAAGATAAATGTAGTGCTATGAAAAAACTTCAGGAAATAAGTTTTGTACTGGATGAGTTACGTCTGTTTCTGGATACTCACCCTTTTGACAAAGAAGCACTTGGCTGCTTTGAAAATTACCGGTCAGAAAGGGAGAAAGCACTGTCAGAATACGAAACAGCCTTTGGTCCCATAGAATCCTACCGGGTAAAAGAAAATACTACTTGGACCTGGGTGGATGATCCCTGGCCTTGGGAAGGAGTGATATAATATGTGGACCTATGAAAGAAGACTGCAATTTCCGGTTAAAATAACAACGCCGAATCCTAAAATGGCACAGCTTATTATCAGTCAGTTCGGCGGTCCTGACGGCGAGCTGGCCGCTTCCATGCGGTATCTCTCACAGCGTTATTCCATGCCTTATAAGGAAGTTACCGGTCTGTTAACAGATATCGGTACAGAGGAATTGGCTCATATGGAGATTATCAGTGCAATTGTATATCAGCTGACAAAGAACCTGACACTGGAAGAGTTAAAAACCGCAGGTTTTGATGCCTATTACATTGACCATACAACTGGACTCTGGCCACAGGCGGCAGGCGGTATTCCCTTTAATTCATGTTTCTTCCAGTCCAAAGGCGATGCTCTTACGGACTTAACAGAAGACCTTGCTGCAGAGCAGAAGGCAAGAACCACCTATGATAATATTCTACGAGTTGTAACAGATCCCGAAATTGCCGAACCCATACGTTTCTTAAGAGAACGCGAAGTCGTACACTTTCAGCGGTTTGGTGAAGCCCTGGTAAGAGTTCAGGAGCATCTGGATGCAAAGAACTTCTATGCAATGAATCCGGAGCTGGATAAGATATTAAAATAATGGCAACGGAATGAATCGTTGAAATGATTGCTGAAATAAGAAGAAGCTGCTTCTCAGATACCACAGTTTTAACTGTAACTCTCTGAGATGGCAGCTTCTATTTTTTATTATTCCTTTAAAGATTTTTTTTAAATAAGTAACTGTAGCCCAGTTAATAATTAATTACAATATATACTTTCGCTCTACCATAACTCAAGGTTTAAAATGGTTTCCTGCCTAGTATATCAAGAAATTTAATACAGGGTAAACTATAATTAATTTACTTCTTATAAAATTAGCAGATTTCAGCACCGGGAGTCATGTCTTTCTCCGGAACCATTAATGCCAGCTCTCCGTTTTCATTTTCTGCACATAAGAGCATTCCTTCGGACAGGATTCCAGCCAGTTTGGCAGGCTTTAAATTCACCAGCACCATAACTTTCTTACCTACCATCTGCTCCGGTGTGTAATATGCTTTGATTCCTGATACAATCTGCTTAACCTGACTTCCGATTCTGACCTGGGAGCAGAGAAGCTTCTTGGACTTAGGCACTTCTTCACAGGCAATGATCTCACCAACCTGGAACTGCAGCTTCATGAAGTCATCATAGGAAATCTCATCTTTTGCTGGTATATCTATAACATTTACAGGCTCTTCTTTCTGAGCTTCTTCCGGTATGATTTCTGCTGCTTTTGCAGCTTCAACCTTCTCAAGTACTTCCTTGATATCAAGTCTTGCAAAAAGAATCTCAGGGGTTTCTGTAACCTTGTTGCCATCCGGATAAAGTCCGTATTCTTTTAATCCGTCAATATCCCTTAACTCTGTATTAAGCTGAGCGAGGATCTTCCCGGCAGTCTCAGGCATAAAGGAATGCAGCAGGCTGGCTCCCATGGTAATGCTTTCAACGAGGTTATAAAGAACCGTTTCAAGTCTTTCCTTCTTCTCCTCTTCTTTTGCCAGTACCCAGGGCATGGTCTCATCAATATATTTGTTACAGCGTTTAAAGAGTGTAAAGATTTCAGTTAATGCATCTGCGACTCTTAACTGCTCCATCTTAGCTACTACCTTATCCACTGTCATAACTGCAAGCTCTTTTAATTCTTCATCTACAGCTTCCTTTACACCAGCATTTCTTACCGTTCCTCCAAAATACTTGTTGGACATGGAAATGGTACGGTTAACAAGGTTACCAAGGGTATTTGCAAGATCGGAATTCATCCTCTCCACCATAAGCTCCCAGGTTATTACACCATCGTTATCAAAAGGCATTTCATGAAGCACAAAATACCTCACGGCATCCACACCAAAGAAATTAACCAGCTCATCGGCATAGAGTACATTTCCTTTCGACTTACTCATCTTTCCTTCACCCTGTAACAGCCAGGGATGACCGAATACCTGCTTCGGTAAAGGAACTTCAAGAGCCATAAGCATAATTGGCCAGTAAATGGTATGGAATCTTAAGATATCCTTACCGATTAAGTGAAGGTCTGCCGGCCAGAACTTATTATAAAGTTCTCCGTGGCTTCCGTCTGTGTCATAACCAGGACCGGTAATATAATTGCTTAAGGCATCCAGCCATACATACACAACATGCTTTTCATCAAAGCTTACTGGAATACCCCATTTAAAGGAGGTTCTGGAAACACAGAGATCCTGTAAGCCCGGCAGCAGGAAGTTATTCATCATTTCATTCTTTCTGCTCTCTGGCTGAATGAATTCAGGATGTGTCTTGATGTGCTCGATAAGTCTGTCTGTGTAGTTGCTGAGCTTTAAGAAATATGCTTCTTCTTTTGCCGGCTGAACTTCGCCGCCGCAGTCAGGGCATTTACCGTCAACCAGCTGGGAAGGTGTAAAGAAGGATTCACAGGGAGTACAATACAAGCCTTCATAGTGTCCCTTATAGATATCACCTTTTTCATAGAGCTTCTTAAAAATCTTCTGAACCTGTGCTTCATGATAGGTGTCTGTTGTACGGACAAATTTATCATAGGAGGTATTCATCATATCCCAAATATCCTGAATCTGGGCAGCAACTCCGTCTACGAATTCCTTGGGGGTAATTCCTGCCGCACCGGCTTTGTTCTCAATTTTCTGTCCATGCTCATCTGTTCCCGTCTGGAAAAACACTTCATAGCCTTCCTGTCTCTTAAATCTTGCTATACTGTCCGCCAGTACGATCTCATAAGTATTTCCGATATGAGGTTTTCCTGAGGTATAAGCTATGGCAGTTGTAATATAATAGGGTTTCTTACAGTTACACATATATCTTCCTCCTTTTACTGTCCAGTTATATAAAGAGCTTACCAGACTCCAGCACTTTCGCGATAGTTACCCTCTTCCTTAAATGCACCTTGTACATCCGTCCGATAGGGTGTTTTTGGCAATCGGTTTATATCCTATCACAAAAAAAGTCCCCGTCTTCTTTAAAGACGAGAACAATATCCCGTGGTACCACTTTAATTCAGCCTGAATAGGCTCTCTTCTCCTGCAGTTTCTACAGGTTGTCACGATAACGGGTGCTTCCGTCGCAGCCTAAAGGTTCTCCATTCGGTGCGAGGCTCCAAGACCATCTTCAGTAATCTAAACGTGACCCTTTTTCAGCAATACAGGGCTCTCTGTCCACGAAAAGTTTTACTTACTCTTCTTTTCTCTGCCTTTTAATATTATAGATTAGTATTGGCCGTTTTTTCCGGCATCATACATCAATTATTTTTTAGCATAACATCCCGCGAAAAATTTGTCAACTACAGCTTTTTAATTACAGCAAAACTTATTATTACTTCCAAACTTCCCTTTCATGTATTTGCACCAGATCGTGTTTGAAAACTGCTTGACTTTTAAATCTTACAGATGTAATATATAGGCACGTTTACAAATATTACACTTGTAATATTAATAACCTTCTCCAACTCTGCCCTATCATTGCAATACTTTAAAATCCATGAAAGGAGTCCATATTTATTCAGTAATCAGACTGAAACCGGACAGAAATATGAAGAAAAATAAAAAGACAAATTACACCCTGAAAATTTTTTTAGGGATAAACTGCTCTATGGCTGTAACCCTGGCTTTGCTTGCAATAATCTATGCATTTCTAAAGGACAGTAAAGCTCCGGAGGAAATAATAGTTACCACTCCAAAAGATGTTCTATCAGCCTATGTGTCCCTGCTAAAGGAACAGAACTTTAAGAAAATGTACACTCTTCTGGATAAAGACAGCCGTAGCAGGATCTCTGAGGATGCTTTTATCTTGCGAAATCAAAAGATATATGAAGGAATTGAAGCAAAAAACTTCCATTCTGAAATCACTGATACTTCCATTACTTCAGAAGATTTATCCACTGTAACCTACACCCAGAAGTTTGAAAGTCTGGCTGGTAAGATTCATTTTACGAATACTGCCACTTTCACCAAAGACGAGGAAGGTAAATACGCCCTTTCCTGGGATGACAGCATGATTTTTCCCCAGCTGACCTCTGACGATAAGGTTAAGGTAATTCGTAAGGAGGCTAAACGCGGCCGTCTGTTGGACCGCGTCGGTAACTTACTGGCAGGTGAAGGTGCTGCCTCATCTGTCGGCCTGGTTCCGGGGAAATTGTCCGAGGATTGGGAAAAAGATAGAAAGCAGCTGTCCCTCTTGTTAAATATGACGCCTGAAAGCATTGAGAAAAAGCTTCAGGCCAAATGGGTAAACAACGACTCCTTTGTTCCTTTAAAAACAATTGAAGAGCTGGATGAATCAGAGCTGCTTAGTTCTAATCCAAGTGAAAAGGCTATGGAGCTTAAGGAACAAAGAAATTCCCTTCTCCAGATACCGGGAATTATGATTACGGATATTGCGGTTCGCAGTTATCCTTTGGAAGAAAAGGCCTCTCATCTGACAGGTTATGTACAGAATGTAACAGCCGAAGACCTTAAAGACCATCCGGGTGAAGGCTATTATTCAAACAGTCTTATAGGTCGTACCGGGTTGGAAGCCCTTTATGAAAAAGAGTTAAGAGGCAGTACTGGTTATGAGATTCTTATTACGAATTTTCAGGGAGCTGTAAAGTGTACCTTAGCCTCCGTTTCCAAAAAGGACGGTGAGGATATTCGGCTGACGATTGATTCCGAGCTTCAATCCAAACTTTATGACAGCTTCCGCGAGGACAGAAGCTGTTCTGTCGCCCTTAATCCCTATACAGGTGAAGTATTAGCACTGGTCAGTACTCCTTCCTACAACAGCAATGATTTTATTCTCGGGATGTCAGCAGATCAATGGGAGACTTTGAACCAGTCAGAAGCCCAGCCTCTGTATAACCGTTTCCGGCAGACCTGGTGCCCCGGTTCCTCTTTTAAACCTATCATAGCCGCTATCGGACTTACCAGCGGTGCTCTTGACCCAGAGGAGGATTATGGGCAGGAGGGTCTTAAATGGCGCAAGGATGCAAGCTGGGGGAATTATTATGTCACTACTCTCCATACCTATGACCGGGTTACTCTGGAAAATGCCCTTATTCATTCAGATAACATCTATTTTGCCAAGGCCGCGTTAAAGGTAGGAAAGGACAAATTAGCCGAAAACTTATCCCACCTTGGCTTTTCAGAAAATCTCCCCTTTGAAATCTCCCTCTCTTCCTCCCAATATGCCAGAGATGGTATTTTTCAATCAGAAATTCAATTGGCCGACACCGGATATGGACAGGGAGAAGTGCTTGTTAATCCCCTTCATCTGGCCTGCTTATACACTGCCTTTTGCAACAAGGGAGATGTTATCAGCCCGACCCTTTTGTACCAGGAAGAAGCAGCGCCTCGTATTTGGATTAAGAATGCCTTCTCAGAAGCTGCCGCAGAAATCGTGAGAAATGCTTTACTAAAAACGGTGAACACCCCTGCCGGAACCGGTTATACCGTTCACAGGAAGGATCTATCCCTGGCAGGTAAGACCGGTACTGCTGAGATAAAGCTCTCCAAAACCGATAATCAGGGTACGGAGCTTGGCTGGTTCGCTGTATTTACTACGGACAAAGACACTTCTGAGCCTATCCTGCTGGTAACTATGGTAGAAGACGTAAAGCAAAGAGGCGGAAGCTCCTATGTTATGAAAGGGTTGAAACCGGTGCTTGAGCATCTGGCCCCCTAAGAAAGGAATTTATGAAATCAAAATCTGAAAACCTTCGGCTTATACCGATAGCTGCAATCTTTCTTTTTCTTATACTGTGGCTGATTACCGTCCTTTACCAGCTGCAGATTTTGAAGGAAAATGACCTTAATACGGGCATTTATACAAAAAAGAAGGAGATTCTGGTGAACAGCACCAGAGGGAATATTTATGATAGAAACGGTTTCCTCCTGGCGGGCAGCAGGACGGCTTATTTTGTTACCCTGGAGGACAACACAGAATATGGTAGCAGCAGAGAACGGCAGCTTGCCTTAAATGGAACTGCTTCTGGTCTTATCAAAATTTTTAGAAAAAATGGAGAAACCCTTGAAAATACCTTACCAATAGCTCTTAATGCAAACAGCGAATATATCTTTACAACCGATGGTACCAGGCTGAACCGTCTGCGGGCTGATATCTTTGGAAAGGCCAGCCCGGATAAGCTGACAAAAAAAGAAGCCGGCACAGGCCCGGAGGAACTCTCTCAGTATCTCTGCAATAAATTCGGTATCTATGAAGATATGCTGGACATTTATACAGAAGCTGAGCTGAGCCAATTTGATCTTTCATTTCGTTATGAGAAAGAAGAGTTGCTTCAATTACTGGGAATTCGTTATATGTTATGGCAGAACAGCAGCCAAAAGTTTATACCTTTGACCCTTGCCAGGGACGTATCTGAACAGACCGTGGCAGATATACTGGAAAACAGCTCTGTTCTAAAAGGTGCGCAGATAGAAACCGGAAGTATGCGTGTCTATGAGGGTGGTGAGGCCTTCTCAAACATTATAGGCTATACGGGTAACATCTCCTCGGAGGAACTTGATCAAAACAAGGAAGCTGGAAAAGACTATACTATAAACTCCATAGTCGGAAAGGACGGAATTGAAAAATACATGGAGGAGGATCTAAAAGGCAGTAATGGCACAAAGGAAGTATCCATTAATCAGGCTGGCCGAATACAAGATATCCTTTCTGTAACTGACCCCGTGCCTGGCAAGGACATCTATTTAAGTCTTGACTACCATCTGCAAACAGCAGCTTATCAACTTCTTGAGCAGCATATCGCAGGTATTCTGCTGGATAATCTCATAGATGCTGTAGATTTTAAGAAAACCGGTCTGTCAGATTCCTCCGACATCCGTATACCGGTTTATGATGTATACTATGCTTTTATTAAAAACAACCTTTTGCAGCTCTCCTCAAACGTAAATACAAATCTCTCACCTTTAGAAAAAGAAATCCGCGAACGGTTTCAAAAGCAACAGAAAGAAATACTTAAAAAACTGACCTCCCCCTCTGAAACCACCATACCTTTTAATGCTTTATCAAAGGAATACCAGCTTTATGAAGCTTATTTTGCTGACATTCTTTTCGCTGAGGCATCCCCTTTCCTACTCCCTGATATTTCTCCTAAGAAATCAGATATCTGGCTTCAATGGGAGGAAGGAAAGCTTTCCTTTATGGAACTCCTCTTAGCCGCAGTGAAAGCTGACTGGATTAACACCAGTACCCTTACCCGAGACCAGAAATACCTTGATGCAAAAGAAGCTGCCCTGCTACTGGCAGAAAAAGCTTCTAATACCCTTACTACTGATGGGGAGTTTCATAAGCTGGTCTATCAGCAGATGCTAAAAAACAACCTGATTACTCCCCTGGAAATCTGCCGACTCCTATACCTGCAGGGAGTTTTAAAAGAAGACGAGGATTACAAAAGTTTAATAAATAATGAGTTAAGCCCTTACTCTTTTATTAGAAAAAAAATACAGAATCTCGAAATAACCCCAGCGCAATTGGCCCTGGAACCCTGTAGCGGTTCTGTGGTGGTTACAGAGGCGGTCACCGGCAAACTGCTTGCTTGCGTAACCTATCCAGGTTATGACAACAATCTCCTGTCCGGGCAGGAAAGCGGAACCTACTACAGTCATCTGTTAAAGGACCTGTCCCTGCCGCTTTATAACCGTGCCACCCAACAGCTAACAGCTCCTGGCTCAACCTTTAAGCCCATTACCATAGCTGCCGGACTGGAAGAAAAGGTCATAACACCTGCCACTTCAATCTTTTGCGACGGAGTATTTGATAAACGCTCTCCCCACCTCAGATGCTGGAAAAGAAGCGGACATGGTATTATAGAAAATCCAGCGGAAGCCATCCAGAACTCCTGCAACGACTATCTGTGCGAGATTTCTTACCGACTGGGCAGTAAGGATAACAACACCTATTCTGAAGAGCAGGCTCTTAAGGAATTAACGAAATATGCAAACCTGTTCCATCTGGATAGCAAATCCGGTATAGAAATAACAGAAAGCCTGCCTCAGATAACAGACAACTATGCAATTCCTTCTTCTATTGGTCAGGGTACCCATAACTATACCACAGTTCAATTGGCTGCATATGTAAATATCCTGGCAGAAAAAGGTATTGCCTACCGCCTGTCACTACTGGATAAAATAGCAGACAGCAGCACCGGAACCGAAAGCTCCTTCTTTCCTGAAACAAAAGAAAAAGTCCAACTCTCACAATCCAGTTGGGATACCCTTACACAAGGAATGCTGCAATATGCTCAAAACAATACCTTGTTAAAAAATATGGATGTTTCTGTTTCCGGGAAAACCGGCACAGCACAGGAATCGAAGACCAAGCCAAATCATGCACTGTTTATCGGTTACGCCCCAAGTGATACTCCTGAAATATCTATTGCCGTCAGAATAGCAAATGGTTATTATTCCAGTAATGCTGTTGGTGTAGCGAAGGATGTTATAACCTGCTATTTTAAACCAGAAGCGGCAGCAGCACTATTAAACGGAAAAGCTATAAGCAATACTGCACAACGAACCGACTGAATTTAATTTCCGTATATCCCAAGACCTTTCAGTATCTTGAGTGCAACATCTGCGGCCTGGCTGCCGCTGCAGTCAGCTCCCTTTTGCAGGTTTACTGTAAAGAAATAATGGTTATCCTGGGCTTCTATATAACCCAGGAACCAGCCGTTTATATTTTTTCCTTCCACTGCTCCGGTTCCGGTTTTACCATACAGGGCGGCATCCTCTGTTTCTCCGAGAAACATTGCTTCCTGCACTGTTTTTATATGCTCTGCATTAAAATCGTAATCATTACGGTAAAAAGCCGTCAGCAGTTCTACCTGCTCAAGGGGAGAGATCTTAAGAGAAGACTCCATCCAGTAGCTAGAGAGTCCTCCTGACAAATCTTTATTACCATAGCCAATTTCTTCAAACTTTTCCTTTAAAAATGGCAATCCGCACTTTTCATCCAAGGCTTTAAAATACCAGTTAACGGAATATTTCATGGCAGTTTTCAGGTCTTGATCCTGATTCCAGGAATCAAAAGAATACTTATTGTTATTCCAGCTGAGGTTTGAATTCTCTCCGGTTATAACTCCCTTCTCCAACGCAAAAAGAGCACTGTATATTTTATAGGTGGAGTCCGGAGAAACCCTCTTTATGGCACCTTTTTCGTTATAAAGGGTATATGTCTCCTGGTTTAGGTCATACATCACAAAACTCCCCTCGTAACCTGCGAAATAGGATGCCAGACTGTCTTCTACCTTATAGGAGACCGGAAGTCTTACCTCATCGCCGGAGGCGGCCGTGGTGAGTCCTGGCAGAAAAACAAGTACTGCTGCTCCCACTAACAGAAGAATCCCCCTGCTTCTAAGATGTCCCCATATACTTTCTTTTTGAAAGGCTGCAATATTTTTAATACGTCTGCTTATCTGTCTTGAAGATCCTCCCATGGCAGAGGCAGTGGAAAAGCGAGGATAAGACACACTTCTGGCATATGAAATCAATGTTTCGCCATAAGCCTGGACTTGTTCCTCTCCCACCAGTGTCAGAACTGAAGCGTCACAGGCAATCTCCCTGTCATTTTGCACTTCCCTTAATGCATACCATACCAGCGGATGGAACCAGTAGAGAACTCTTAACAGACATATCCAATAATTTATGGGTATGTCATGGTATCTGCAATGCATCAACTCATGCAGCAGGATATACCTGATTTCCTCAGGGCTCTGCTCTTTTACTGCCTGAATAGGCAAAATCACTACTGGTTTGAAGGTACCAAGGACAATGGGGGATTTTATATAAGCGCTGCTATATATTTCAATCCTCTTTTTTATACCTGCCTCTCTTTTGCATTCTTCAAATAACCTTCTTATCACTGCATCCTGCAAGGGTAGGGAAGCTTTAAACAGCCTATTAAGCCGCAGAAAGGATGCTATGGTAACAGCTCCCATAACCAGAATACCCAAAATCCACACAAGGCCTAATATTAGATAAACAACCGATTCCCTTTCCTGTCCGACTGAAACTGCAAAATTATTCATCCAGCCTCTATCAGCTGTCTCCACAACCTTTTCCTCCTCTGGCAGACTCCTTGCGGTAGGGGATAAGGCTGTATTTAAATTTGGAAAAAAGCTACTGCCATAGGATAAAGAAATTCCCGGCAGAAAGGGTAGCGTAAGTGCAATAAGCAGAAAGAACCAGATAAGATAATGTGTTCTGGGAGACAATTTTTTTCCTGCAATTTTTTTAACACAGAAAATCAGTAGTACAAGAAAGGAAATGACCAGCACTGCAATAGCAAAGCGAACCATAAAACCTGCTATCATCTTTTATCTCCTTTCGGCTTCTTTAACAGACTGCGAAGTTCCTCCAGCTCTCCCTCCGTGATACTGTCACTTCCCAGATAGCTGGTTAACATAGAGGTCAGGTTGCCGTCATAAAAACGGTTTAAAAAATGATTGTTTTCATGCTCCAGATACTCTGACTGCTTCACTAATGGTGTATAAACAAATACTCTGCTCTCCTTATGAAAACTTATGGCTTCTTTTTGAACCAACCTTTTTAACATTGTCTGTATGGTTTTAGGACTCCAGCTGGTTTCAGCTGTCAGCTTCTCGGTTACCTCATTTGTGCTGATGGGTGCATACCTCCATATAATTTTCATAACTTCATATTCTGCTTCTGATATCTGAGGTAATTTTTTCATAAAGCCTCCCTAATTCTTACATTTGTAATAAATTGATTATACCCCTGGTATTACAGCATGTCAAGTAATAGAAAGCTTTCATCTAACCTGATTTCATGAATGGTTTTGATCTATTTAACATAAAGTATTATTACAGGATTTTTATTCTCAGGCGCAGGGCTGACCTGCCATATCCTGGTCAATAATCCTATTTACCCAAAGAAAGGTATGAAGTATATGAAAAAAAGAAAGAAGTTGTTTCCGTTTCTGATTACCGTACTATTGCTGGTATTAGCGTTAGCAGGCTGCAGCAAGAAGGAAAATACGGAAACCACACGGGCCAAGTTCGACAGCTTTACCAATGATGTATTTAAGGCAGAAGTGACACAGGATACTTTAACCCTTAACTTTTCTGTTGCCAATCCCAAGAATTACGGTATAGATAGTTACCCTGTTACTTTCGGCCGCTATTCCATCAGCGAAATGAAGAAATCTCTCATAACTGCAGAAAATTATCTGGCTGCCCTTAAGAAATTTGATTACAGCAATTTAAATACCAGTCAGAAGCTAACCTATGATATATTATCAAACTATTGGAAGTTAGAGCTTACAGGCGGGTCCTATCTTCTATACAATGAAGTTTTGGGACCTACCACCGGTCTTCAGGCACAGTTGCCGGTGCTGCTGGCCGAATATAATTTCTATACCAAGGATGACATTGACATTTACCTTAAGCTTCTGCCACAGATTACTGAGTACTTTGAAGAGATATGTCTTTTTGAACAGCAGAAATCAAAGGCCGGTCTTTTTATGAGTGACACAGTAACCGACAGCATACTAAAACAATGCAGAGCTTTTATTGAAGATCCAGAAAATAACTATCTGATAGATGTATTCAACGATAAGATTGAAAGTTATGAGGGGCTTACGAAAAAAGAGATAAAATCCTACAAAGCAGCTAATAAAGAAGCAGTCCTTAAAAACGTAGTACCCGCTTATCAGCTGCTTATTGATACTTTAGAAGGCTTAAAGGGAACGGGGGTGAACGAAGGAGGTCTTGCCAATCTGCCAAAGGGTAAGGAATACTACCGCTATCTCCTGGCCTCCGGTACCGGAACCTCCCGCTCACCGGAAGAGCTTATCAAGTTACTTGACGACTCAATTACCAGTAATTTAAGCGCTCTTAACGCTCTGGTAGATAAAGATCCAAAGCTCTATGAGGAGGCTTCCACAGTATCCTATCCGCTGTCAGAGCCCAAAGAGATACTTGAATATCTTAGAAGTGCAATAGAAAAAGATTTTCCGGTGGCTCCGGATGTAAACTTTACGGTTAAATATGTACATAAGTCCCTGGAGGATTATCTTAGTCCGGCTATGTACCTGGTACCGGCCATTGATAATTTCAATAATAACGTAATCTATATTAACAGCAATCCTGCTTATGACCATCAGCAGATCTTCAGTACACTGGCCCATGAAGGCTATCCGGGACATTTATACCAGTCTGTTTATTTTAGAAATACCAATCCTCTGCCTTTAAGAAGCCTGCTGAATTTCAGCGGTTATGCAGAGGGCTGGGCAACCTATGTGGAATTCTATTCCTATCATATGGCAGGCTTTGCAGAAGCAGCCTCCTCCTACTTAGACCATAGCATGGCAGCTAATATGGCCTTATACTGCCGTCTGGATCTAGGTGTAAATTATGAAGGCTGGACTGTAGCACAGACCGCCTCCTATCTGAAGCAATTTGGCATTACAGATAAGTCCACTGCCCAGGTTTTATTCACAACAATGGTAGAAGAGCCAGCTCTTTATCCACAATACGGCGTCGGTTATCTGGAATTTATGGAGCTAAGAAACATTGCAGAAGAAAGTCTTGGCAGTAAATTCAATATAAAAGACTTTCATAAATTCGTTCTGGATATCGGACCTGCTCAGTTTAAAATAATCAACAAGTACCTGGACAGCTGGATTAAGGCACAGAACTGAGCCATACCCAACCATCCAGGTACCAGAAACTAACTTAAATAATGCATACCTATGAGCAGGAGGATAAGCGATAGAATAAATTATACCCAAAGCCTGCTTGCAACATTCCCAAACGTAGAAGTATTAATATATCTTCTATCACACCCAGTGAACTTTGCTTTACGAACCGTTCGATTTATAATGCCTCATTCCAAACTTCCAGAAAAGATAGCAGGGAATCAAAAACAGTACAGCAATCAGGGGAAGAAGCATATACCAGCTCTTATCTGATTTACCCAGCACATATAATAAGGGGTAATATTGGATAAGGGCATAGGGTACTATAAAGGTGCAGAATAAGAGCACTTTCTTTCCATAGATTGCTATCGGATACTTCCCATGCTCCCTGGCTCCGTCAGTCAGAATATTCATAAACTCTAACCCCTCCAGCGTAAAGAAACAAATAGCCGCATAAATCAAGAACAAGCCGGAAAAGACTGCGACTCCTCCCATCATCATAAATATCAAAGTCATTATTCTTGACACATTCCATTCCGTTTCACTTTTATATACTGCGTAAATAAACATTATTACCGCCTGTAACATACGTCCAAGCCTGGTAAGATCTATTTTGGTACCCAGAACCTGAAGAATCTCATTTCTGGGACGAACCATTATACGGTCAAAGCCTCCGCTGGATAACACCGAGGGGAAGGCATCAAAACCTCTCGCAAAACACTCCGCCAGCGCAAATTGCATTAGAACCACCGAAAAGCATAATAAAACCTCATGAAAGGTGAAACCCTCTACCTCATGAAAACGCAAAAACATAAAATATATACCAAGAAAAACATTAAACGATACAAGAAACTGCCCCAAAGCAGTGAGAATAAACGAAGTTTTATATTCCATGGCGCTTCTGACCTGAATGGACAGATATTTTAAATAGAGTCCCATATGACCTCCTTTTTATAATTTCTTTCAGTTCCCGAATTCATATCCTCAAGCCTCAGTATTCCTGCCTGTAAAGACTTTACTTAGCCTCCAAAGGCAGTAACTCTTCTTAAGGCCCTGGACAGCATCACCTTCCCAATAAGAATCAATGCTATCAGCCAGAACAACTGCAAGAGGATTCCTTCGTACAACTGTGCACCATAGACATCCCCGCTATAGATTCTAAGGGGTAGATTCTGCATGGAGGCAAACGGAAGAAATCTTATGATTCTTTCAACCTCCTCCGGAAAAAAGGGCAGAGGTATAACTGCGCCGGTCAGAAATTCTGCCAAAGCTGCCGCCACTATTCGTATCCCCAGGGAGGAAACCATATAAAAACAGCAAATGTATATGATCATGCAGAAAGCTATGACCACCAGAAAAGCTGCGGTTAAGGAAAACAGAAACCACAGTGCCGCAATCACGTCTTTTGGAAGAGCCAGACCATAGGGTTCCGGCAGAAAAGCTGCTACCAGCAATATGGGAAAAGCCCTCAGCACCGCCTTTGACAATCTGGATGCCATATTTTTTACAAACCACATCTTATAGATTGATATGGGACGGCATAGCTCATAAGCCACATTTCCGCTGATAATCATGTCAAAGATCTCATTTTCATAGAACCATACCATGTATAGGGATAATAAGGCCTGTTGCAGCCAGACATAAGAACACAGCGCTGAAAATTCCATTGGAAAGGCCTCCGGATTGTAGGAATAAAACGCCTTAAACATCAATATTTCAAGACCACCCCAGGCAAATTGGGTTGCTATTCCTGCCAGGGCTGCCGCTCTGTATTGAAGTCCATTGGTAAACCGTATTCGAAAAAAGGACAGATATTTCTTCACTCAAAACACCGCCTTTCTATATTTCATACTGCTTATAAAGCTGTACGACCACTTCATCAAGAGATGTTCCTGCAACGGAAATATCGGATATTTCAGTCTGAGAAGTCAAACAGGCAATCGCCTCAGAGACTTTAAGAATATCAGTATCTACTGCAACCGTAAGGATTCCCTCTATAGCGGATTCCTTCGTGGCACGCACCTTTAAGGCTTCCGTCATACCTTCTCTTAAAACAGGCTTCTTACCGGAGTATTGTACGGTTATAAGCTTGTCCCTGGAAAAACGCTCCCTTACCTCCTCCAGCCTGCCATCCAGCAGAATTTTACCTTTACCGATTAAAAGGATTCTCTGGGTAAGAGCTTCTATATCCTGCATATCATGGGTAGTTAAGATAACCGTCGTACCATGGTCACGGTTTCTCTCCAAAATAAAATTCCTCACTGCAATCTTTGACACCGCATCCAGTCCAATGGTAGGCTCGTCCAAAAAGAGAATCCTTGGATTATGCAAAAGAGAGGCTCCGATCTCACACCTCATCCGCTGACCTAAGGAAAGCTGCCTTGCCGGCGTCCTGAGGATATCCTTTAGATCCAGTAGTTCCGTTAATTCCTCCAGATTCTTTTTGTAGGCTTTCTCCTCCACCTGATAAATGTCCTTTATGAGCTCAAAGGAATCCATAATAGGTACATCCCACCAAAGCTGGGAACGCTGTCCGAAAACGACACCTATCTCCTTCACATGCCGAACTCTTTCCTTCCAGGGAACCCTGCCGTTAATCAAACAGTTTCCCCCATCCGGAGTAAGAATTCCGCTCAATACTTTAATGGTGCTGCTCTTGCCTGCTCCATTTGGCCCTATATAACCAACCATCTCACCATCTTCAATGGTAAATGAAATATCGTCGAGAGCTTTAACCTCCTGGTACTCTCTGTGCACAAAAGCCTTCATGGCTTCCTTTAGACCTGCACTGCGCCTTGCAACCTGAAAGGTCTTGGTAATGTGACTTACCTCAATCATTACATGCTCCTCTTCTGTGCATGAAAATGCACTTATATAAATTGAACATAGCATTTAACCTCTTCCGGATATAAAGCGCCAGATACAGGGCATTTTATATTTAAAAAGGCAGCGGCAAGAATTCAACTTATATAGAAAGTTTGTGTTTATTACTAAACGGCACAAACTTAGGTTTCCTGGTAGTAATATCTTTCATCTTTCATCATCAGAGGGCATTTCCGTAAATTCTGGAGGCTGATTAATTTTTATAAAAATCCTGTTCCGATTTTCCGGGCAATATCCATAAATGAATCAAACTTCATAATATCTTGCCAAGTCCAACCTTCCTGGATTTTGCCAGAAAAGCAATGGTAAAACGAACTTTGCGAAAGGAATTATATTATATACTTAATGGGATTATGTGTCAATTCTATTTGCTGCTAATAGCTGTTTTATAAAATGAAAACAGCTTTTCTATTCTGCAACTGTTTTTCTCTACTAGCAACTGACTTTCTCTACTGACAACTGTTTTTCTATCCTAGTAACTGTTTTTCTCTACAAACAGCTGTCTTGCTCTACTGATAACTGTTTTTCTATCCTAGTAACTGTTTTTCTCTACAAACAGCTGTCTTGCTCTACTGATAACTGCTTTTCTATCCTAGTAACATTTTTTTCTAAAAACAGCTGTCTTGCTCTACTGACAATTGTTTTTCTATCCTAGTACTGTTTTCTATCCTAGTACTTGTTTTTCTATCCTGGTAACTGTTTTTCTTTGCAAACAGCTGTCTTTACCTACCTGCAACTCTCTTCTGATATTATAGATATCGCTTTCAGCTTAAACAATTTATAACCAGAAACCTTTTTAAACGTCAGAACAGCAATTTAGTAAGAAATACGCTGGCAACAATTCCAGCTAAAGTAGCAGTTAATGCTCCTGCAAGGGTATATCTCGTCTTCTTCACACCAGCAGTCAGAAAATATACACTCATGGTATAGAAGATGGTCTCTGTGCAGCTCATAATTATGGATGTAAGCCTGCCGATATAGGAATCAGGTCCAAATTCCTTAAAGATATCCAACAGTAAACTGGTGGCTGCCGAAGCCGAAAAAAGCCTGACCGTAATAAGCGGCACCAGCTCCGAGGGAAAATTAAGAAAATTTGTTAAAGGCTTGATTAGTCCTGCCAGCATATCCAGTGCTCCAGAAGCCCGCATTATGCCTATAGCGACCATTAAACCGACAAGGGTAGGCATTATACCAAGAACCACTTTAAAGCCATCCTCAGCACCTTTGGTGAACTCCTGAAACACAGGAGTTTTCATTAACAATGCAAAGCCTACTATGTAAAAAATAACAAAGGGAATTATGTAGTCTGATATATATAAAAGAAATCTCAATCTTTTAACCCAAAGCCATTATAAATAACAGCCCTGCCCCTGGCATCCTTTCTTTTTTACTCTGTTTGATTAAAAGTATAATCAGCGTCTGGTCATTTCCTGTTCCATAGCAATTACTTATTACGTGCCAGTTTTCTGGCAACCAATGAGAAGATTATTCCGGCTATTGTAGAAACACTGGTAGCAACAAAGGCTGCTCCCAGAATTTCTGTAGGATTAACGGAACCGTACTGTGTTCTGAAAGCAATAATATTTACCGGTATCAGCTGGAGTGCAGATATGTTTATAATTAAAAAAGTACACATATCGCAGCTGGCCGACTCTCTGTCCTGATTCAATTTCTTCAGCTCCTGCATGGCTTTAAGCCCCATGGGTGTTGCTGCCCAGCCAAGCCCCAGAAAATTGGCTATCATATTGGAAGCTATGTATTCTTTTGCGGGATGTTTATCCGGAATATTCGGAAAGAGCAGACTTAACAGCGGATTGATCAGCTTTGTCAGGGCATCGATAATTCCTGCTGTTTTGGCTATCTGCATAATTCCCATCCAAAGGGCAGTAAACCCCAGCATGGTTATACACAAAACAACAGCCTCTTTTGCAGAGGATAAGGTTGCAGCACTTACATCGTCGATTTTACCTGTTAAAGCCCCAACCACAACACCAATTATAATCATGAAGCCCCATAGATAATTCAACATAAGAAACCTCCTAACCCCGGCAGTAATGTATTTAATCCATAGCATAACTGCCTGTATCTTTTCTTTATTTATACTATATTCCGGGGTTAGAAAAATAATTCATATGGTCTTCAGAGATGTCATTCCATTAATTTCCATAACCTGTCGAAAACCTTATCGAAACAAGGAATAAAATGTAAAATCAGAGCGAAAACGCGTTCACATCACCTCTTTAAACCGCTAAAATCCAGTACTCAAAACTTATTTTTCTTTACTTTTTAATACTTTTATTACAATTATTTCTATAAAATACTAAATAATTGCTTGATTTAATATTTCATTTATTGACTTTCTAATATTTGTATGGTATTTTATAAAAGTATTGTAGGAGGTACATATATATGAAAAGCACAGGAATTGTAAGAAAGCTTGACGAGTTAGGAAGAATAACACTTCCCATCGAGCTCAGAAGAACACTTGGAGTAGGGGAAAGAGATCCCCTGGAAATCTTTGTTGATGAGGACAGAATCATATTAAGAAAATATGAGCCTGCAGATATCTTTAATGGTTCCAAAGATAACTTAATTGATTATCACGGAAAGAAGATTTCTAAAGATTCTATTATGGAGCTTGCTAAATTAGTAGGTATTATCGAATAATACAGCTCAAAGAAGCAGCCTGAAGATAAGCGATACGCTTTTCTTCAGGCTTTTTCTTATACTAGAGCATAAAATATATCTTAATGTTGAACTATTTAGAAATAAATATAAAGTAAAAGAAACCTATAAAATAATAACGCCTCTCCCTCTGGCTCCCAGCACATATCAGTGCATGCAAACTGAGGTAAGGCCTGCTTATTCCAAGCCTTGTTACCTGCTCATTATCTGCTTGCAGAAGTGGCACTACCACAAATCAAGGTATTCATAATCAGTTTATCATTGTTAAAATGCCTAAACTCAAAACCCATACTAACAACTATTCGCGGCATGCTCCAAACAAATATGGAAAATACCTTCAATTTTACACACTAATCTCACCAAAATTATGTATTTCCTAACCTTAATTCTCTCCGTACAAGACTAAAAACTCCTGCTTTCATACGAGTTCAGGAAAATAACGTAAAACAGAAGAACGAATGCGCCTATGGAAAGGCATTAGAAGTCCTTTTCTCTGAAAATTTTGTGCTATATTATAAAACAGACTGTTTGAGCGAAGCGAGTTGTCTGTTTTATAATATGTCCAGCACAGAATATTCAGAGAATTAGGACTTCTTATGCCTTGTAATCGAAGCATGAGTTTTTCTGTTTTGCGTTATTTTCCGTCCCCTTTTGAAAACCCACCCCTTAGCCAATTCAACACCTTATATTCTTCTAAGAATTCAAAAGCATCTGATAAACTTCTCTTTTCGTAATCCCCCTGTCTGTTGCAACCGCTTTCATAGCCTCTTTCTTATCCATTCCGCGCCCCAGATAAAGGTTCATATGCTCCTCTAAAGAAAGTGTCAGAAACTTCTCCTTTTCCTGCTCCAGCAAATCCTCTATTTTTAAGCCCTCTATAACAAGCAGGCACTCACCCTTTGGCTCCTCTGCTTCGTAATGGCTGACGGCCTTAAGAAGACTAGTCTGGAAAGCCGTTTCATGTTTCTTGGTAAGCTCCCTTACTACCGTAACCCTGCGGTCGCCTAAAGCTTCAGAGAGTTCCTTTAAAGTCTTTATCAGCCTGTGCGGTGCTTCGTATATGATAATGGTTCTGGTCTCTGACTTTAATTCCTTTAAGATGTTATTTCGCTCCTTCTTATCGGAGGGCAGAAAAGCCTCAAAAGCAAACCGTCTCGTGGATAATCCGGACAGGGTAAGGCCTGTGATTACAGCAGAAGGCCCTGGCAGAGAGGTAACTGGAATCTCCTCTTCATATGCCATCTTAACCAGCTCTTCACCGGGGTCTGAAATACCGGGCGTTCCCGCATCTGTAATCAGAGCAATATTCTGTCCCTCTTTGAGAAGTCCGATCAGATAACGCCCTTTCTCTATTTTGTTATACTCATGATAGCTGGTCATGGGGGTATTGATTTCAAAATGGTTTAACAGCTTGATACTGTGCCTGGTATCCTCTGCGGCAATTAAGTCTGCTTCCTTCAGCGTCCGCAGAACCCTTAAAGTGATATCCTCCAAATTGCCTATGGGCGTAGCACACAGATATAATGTTCCGGTCATCTGCAATGGTCCCTTCTTTCTTAATAACCGTAGATATCATAGATTTCATCGGTGTATTGATTGACTTCCTTATATACAATCAGGGGAGGTTCCACCTTGATCATAGACCCTCCGCCTTTTACTGCTTCAATTAATACCATATTAGGTTCCTTGTCAAGAAAAGGATGTACCATCTTCATCCTTTTGGGTTCCAGTTTATAGGCAGTGAGTGTATTTATTATTTCTATCAGACGGAAGGGCCTGTGTACCAGATAGAAGCGCCCTGAAGGCTTCAGTAGCTTTGCCGCCTCTCTTACCACATCCTCCAGCGTACAATGCACTTCATGCCTTGCTATAGCCTTTGGGAGATCCGGATTCTTAAGTCCATGAAGATCGTTCATATAAGGAGGATTACTGGTAACAACATGAAAGGAAGCAGCGCCAAAGAGTCTGCCTGCTTCTTTAATATCCCCTGTTACAATTGATACTTTCTCCTCCAGCCCGTTAAGCCTTACGCTCCTTCTAGCCATGTCGGCACTTTCCTCCTGAATATCAAGCCCGGTAAAATGCTCTCCCTTGGTTTTTGCCTCAAGAAGGATGGGTATAATGCCTGTTCCAGTTCCTAAATCAGCTACCCTTTCCCCTTCTTTCACTTTTGCAAAGCCGGAAAGAAGAACAGCATCCATTCCAAAGCAGAATTTCTTGCTGTTCTGAATAATTTTATATCCGTTACGCTGCAGCTCATCTATTCTCTCCCCAGGAAGAAGGATATTCGCTGTGTCCTGCTGCTGTGTTTCTTTCTCTGTTAAAGAAGTCTCGCAGTTTGGCAGCCCTTCTTCCCGGGTATTCCTCATATCGCTCATAGCTTATACATCATCCAGATGGGATTTTCCTTCCTTCATTTCAAGCATCTCAAGTACTCTTAATTCTTCATCAAGAGCAACTCTTTCCTTGCGTTTTCTTGCAGTAAACTTAAGAGTTGACGCTTTGTATTCTCTAACTTCCTTCTCGTCATTTTCCAGTGTAACGATAACCTTAACCAACTGCTTTAAAACGGTAACACTCTGAACCTCACCGCGTAAACCATCCGCTGTGGTAACTATATCTCCCACATTGGGAAGCTTGCTGTTCAAATCCTCATAGGCCTCTTCCTCATGCTTCAGGCAGCACATAAGTCGTCCGCATACACCGGATATCTTGGTGGGATTTAAGGACAGGTTCTGCTCTTTTGCCATTTTAATGGACACGGGAGCAAATTCGGAAAGATGGGTATGACAGCATAATGGTCTTCCGCAGATACCAATACCGCCAACCACCTTCGTCTCATCCCTTACACCGATCTGCCTTAACTCAATACGGGTCTTGAATACACTGGCAAGATCCTTAACCAGTTCCCTGAAATCGATTCTTCCATCAGCTGTAAAATAAAACAACACCTTATTATTGTCAAAGGTATATTCGGAATCAATCAGCTTCATTTCAAGTTCATGCTTCTTGATTTTTTCGAGACAGATCTGAAAAGCTTCTTTTTCCTTTATCTTGTTTCTCATTTCAATCTCGTTATCTTCGGGAGTTGCCGTTCTGATTACTGGCTTAAGAGGCTGAATAATCTTACTCTCCTCCACATCCCTGGGACCGATAACAACATGTCCGTATTCTACACCCCTGGCAGTTTCCACTATTACATAGTCCCCTTGCTTTATCTCATAACCGGCAGGATCAAAGAAATATATCTTGCCCGCTCTTCTGAACCGGACACCTATAACATTCGTCATACTAACCTCCATTCGCGCCTTGGCGCGCTCAAATTATATGTTAAAATTGCTTACGGATTTCCACACTTGCTCCCTTGCATGCCAAACTGCTTGCAGCTTTGGCACTTCCAATACCAGGGCATGAAATATCTTTTATTTCACATCTGCATCAGCTTTAGCGAATGTAAAACAACATATATTAATTCTCTTTTATGGTAAGAAACATAAGTTCCATTACAATGTCAAAGTTTACATTGGCATTAAGGCGTATCCTGGCTCTCTCCACTGCCTTAATGATATTCTCAAGGCCTTCATAACTTCTCTTTCCGGCCTGTCTTGTTATTTCTGAGTATTCCCCTTTAAAAATTAAAAGGTTGATGTCTTTTGTAACCTTATACATCAAAACATCTCTGAACCATAAAGTAATCATGTCCAGATATTCATCGATCCGGTTCTTTTGTTCCGAAATATTCTTAAGACCATCTATCAGCTCGTGAAGCTCCATCTGGTCAAGGTATCGCAGTAAATGAAGAATCTTGTCCTTCATGGCTGTAAAATCCTCATTTGAAGCATAGGATATGGCTTTTCCCACATTACCTTGTGCAAATACCGCACTGAGCTCTGCCTGGTAATCCGGAAGCTTTTGCACCTCCATGAGATACTTCTTAATATCCTCTTCCTTTACAGGATTTAGTTTTAGCACCACGCATCTTGACAGAATTGTTTGCAGTAAAGCGTTAATATTATTGGTCAGCAATATGATAACAGCATACGACGGCGGAGCTTCCAGTGTCTTTAGGAGAGCATTCTGTGCCTGTTCCGTCATCTTTTCAGCTTCATCCACAATATAGATCTTGCGGTCCCCGCTGTAGGGTTTTATCTGTATATCGTTGTTTAACTGACTTCTGATATCATCCACTCCAAGGCTTGCCTTTTCATGGGTTACATGAATAATGTCAGGATGGTTGCCTGATTCCGCCTGAAGGCAGGATTTACAGGTACCGCAGCTTTCCCCGTCTGTTTCCAGGTTTTCACACTGCAGGCTTTTTGCAAATGCGGCAGCCAACGTATGTTTTCCCATCCCGTCTTCACCGGCAAAAATATATGCATGGGATACTGTTCCTGTTCCGGCTGCTGTCCTTAAATGTCCGGCAATCTGCTCATGACCAATTATATGTTTAAATCCAGCCACAATAACTCCCATCTGCCCCTTTAGGGACTTACGAATACTAATCCCAAAGCACTCACTGCGCTTTTCAGATTGAAAATGTATCAGGCAAATATATCCAGCAGCAGTCCTTTGATTTCATCAATTTTATTTAAAATGGCTATGGTATCCTTCTCATCCTTGATTAATTCCAATGCAAGCTCGTCCAGGTTCTGATCGATAAGCTTTATCATGCCATAGACACGATGACGGCCTCTTCTGTCCAGAAAATTCTCCCTGCTGAATTTGTGGGAACGGTTGACTATCTCATTCATGAAATCCCTGATAAGTTGCCTGTACCTTTTCATATCACGGACATCCATATGCTTACCCAGCTTTTTGCCATGCTGAATAATGTCCTCCATCATAAGATTTAAGCGTTCTTTTAGTCCCTGTTCCTCAATGTTGCTAATCAAAGTAAATTTAAAGGAGCCATCTGCTTCAGGCAGAGGTGCTTTCGCTTCAACTTGGTTTATGGCTGGTAACTGATTAACTTTTATATCCATAGAATTAACTCCTCTCCCCTCTTCAGTAAAATGGATTCAATTTCTATATCTGCTGAATTTATCTTAATTACTATTATTTGTAAGGAAATTGCTGCTTATTTTAAATTGAAACGAACAATTTCCAGATTTATTATAGCATAATCAACTTAAAATAAATAGGGAAATTTTAATCTTCCATATTCTTCCTGATATCTTTTTCTATGTTAAGGATACATATTTCACTATTTTCATTGTTATATCTTTTATTTATACCAAGCTCAAGAAGATTTTCCTCTTTGAAATCTTCTTCGTCTGCCAGAAACCTGCGGCATAATTCAGTATACTTTGGTTTTTTCTGGGTCTTTTCTCTGGCCAGGGCACGTTCCAGTCGAATTCCGTCTTCAACCTCCAGATATAAGGGCACCACTCTGTCTTTTCCAAGGTATTCCCGAATTTTTCGATAGGTATCCAGAGTCCCAATCATTATGGAACTTCTCTCATTAAAATCAATCTGTCCATCATCAACCGTAAAGTAATCCCATACTCCGTGCATGGTATCATAAGCCCTATGTTCTATTACCTTATTACTTTCCTGTAATCTCCCCAGCTCCTCTTTGGTAACAAAGAAGTATTCTTCCCCGTTTTTTTCTCCATCCCTGATAGGCCTTGTTGTGTACCCAGCAACCGTCTTTAAATTAAGATCCCTGCGGGTGATTTCCTTAAATACCGTATCTTTACCCGCTGCACTCTTGCCCATAACAACAAACAGTTTATGCATACTTTTATATTTTCCTTCCGATTTATTAATACTTACACTTAACCTATATGCTCAACCTTAAGAAAGGAATTTATCAGCTGATAACTTTTATTGTGTTTCCGCTGTAATCTGTCAGCCCCTGTAAGGATAACCCCTGCTTACGGCAGGAGATAATCTGTTTAAGCAAATCCTTTTCAATTCTCTCTCCCGGCACCAGAAGAGGTATTCCCGGCGGATATAAATAGACATATTCTCCTGATATGAAGCCTTCGCTATTCGATAGCAGAACCTCTTTTAAAGGAGCATTCAGAGCCTCTTCACAAGACATTACTGCTTCAGGGGGGGCAAATTCCATAATACTATCCGTTGTGATTTCCTTCTTAAGCTTTCCATCAATTTCTCTAAGAGCCGTAAGCAGCCTGTCAAAGCCCTCCTGCCTGTCACCAATGCTGGTCATTCCAAGAACATAATCCTTAGAAACCATCTCCATCTGAATCTTATAGGTATGGAGCAGTTCTTCATAAAGTTCCTTGCCGGTCATATTGGTTCCTTTTACACTTAATACAAGTTTAGAGGGATCGAACCGGTAAAAGCCTTCTCCGGTAACAGTATTATCGGTTAAAATCCTGATATTCTTAAATTCTTCCGCCTCCTGATAAAAGCCGGAAAGCATCTTATCATAGCACGCAAACAACTCTGACCCATTATTTTTTAATAGCTCCAGACATTTTTCTATTCCTGACATAAGTATATAGGAGGGACTGGAGCTCTGATATATGGATAGATACCGTTCTATCTTTTCTTCCTCTACCAATTCTCCGTTTATATGCAGCAGCGCAGTCTGTGTAAAAGCCGGCAGAGTCTTATGGATGCTGTGTACCACAACATCAGCTCCCAGTCTGACTGCCGTTTCCGGAAATCCCTTATGAAAGCCCAAATGTGCTCCATGTGCTTCATCCACCATCAAAGGTATTCCGTAGCTGTGAGCTGCTGCTGCAATCCCGCGGATATCTGATACTATCCCTTCATATGTGGGAGAGGTAATGATAATTAATTTAATATCCCCCTGGCTTTTAAGGTGCTCTTCCACCTGCTCCACTGATATTCCTCCATTAATGTCAAATTCTTTTACTACAGGAGGATACAGATATACAGGTTCTAAACCTCTTAAATAAAGGGCATGATAAACCGACTTATGGCAGTTTCTTGCCACCAGAACCTTATCGCCTCTGCGGGTGCAGGCAGAGATGCCTGTAAGAATTCCTGCTGAGCTTCCTCCTACCAGGTAATAGGCCTTACGGGAATTATACAGCTCAGACCAGGCCTCCATTCCGGCCTTTAGTACTCCTTCCGGTCTGTGAAGATTGTCAAAATCGTCTATCTCTGTAATATCAATGGAATAGGGATCACACATGGCAAGGAGACTGCTGTTTCTCTTGTGTCCCGGCATATGCATAGGATAGTATCCGGCCTCACTGTATTTTAAAAGGCTGTCATATAAATTCATTTTAATTACCTGCCTTACGTCCCAAAAAGTTTACTTACATTGTAACAAATCCATCAATAAAAACAATCTTTTTTACTCTTTTCCGCAGAGAAATTACGTGCTAATATTAATATAAAGCTAAAAGTGTACGCTTTAAGCGCACAGATTGGAGAGTTGACATGAAGGTTCTACTGATTAACGGAAGCCCCAATATACACGGCTGTACTTATACAGCCTTAGAGGAAGTTGCGAAAACACTGGAAGAAGAGCAAATAGAAACGGAGATTTTTCACATCGGAAACAAACCGATCAGAGGCTGTATGGATTGCGGTGTCTGTTATCAGTTTCCCGGCAGATGCGCTTACGGGGATGATACGGTGAATGAAGCAATCGACCTGGCAGAAAAAGCAGACGGTCTTATCTTTGGTGCACCTGTTCATTATGCCTCTGCAAGTGGTGCCATGACCTCTTTTCTGGACAGATTCTTTTACTGCGGGCAAGGGTTTCCTTATAAACCCGGTGCTGCTGTAGTCTCTTTAAGAAGAGCCGGTTCCACTGCTTCCCTTGACCAGCTTAATAAATACTTTACCATCTCAAGTATGCCCGTTGTATCCTCACAATACTGGAATATGGTACACGGTAATACTCCGGAAGAGATAAAGCAGGACATCGAAGGTATGCAGATTATGAGAACTCTTGGCAGAAATATGGCATGGCTGCTCAAATGTATTGAGGCAGGTAAGAATGCCGGCATCCCTCTTCCCAGGAAAGAAGAGCGGGTATTTACGAATTTTATAAGATAGCAGCAGTTTACGCGTGGACTTTAAGTTACGTGAGGACTGTAATTTATGTTAGAACTGCAGTTTACGTGAGGACTGCAATTTATGTTAGAACTGCAGTTTACGTGAGGACTGCAATTTATGTTAGAACTGCAGTTTACGTGAGGACTGCAATTTATGTTAGAACTGCAGTTTACGTGAGGACTGCAATTTATGTTAGAACTGCAGTTTACGTGAGGACTGCAATTTACGTGAGGACAGTAAGTTATGCGATGATTGTAAGTTACAAGCGGACTGCAATTTATTGATAACAGAGCTTAATTTGCAGGAATTATACAATTTCATAAAGCTGGGCTATCTTTTTTATTACGATAGTAGCTGCTTACTACATGGCGCCCCATAAAAATAATAGTTATTAATTTACAGTATAACTTACATATAACACCCTGAACCATGCGATTTTACGGTGCTCAGGGTGTTCTTTTTAGTTTGGTTTTTCCGTTTAAGCTTTAAAAGACTGGAATTTCCTTATGACTTTTATACCTGAAGGAGTTTGTAATATATATCATCCAGATACACACTCTCTTCTCATAATTCTTGGTTTTCTTTCTTAGTGTTCTTTCTTAATCTAAGTTCTTAACTGAAATATAGAATCTTATCCTTTCCGAACCGTTTGTCAATCTCTTTTAGTAGAAACGCCTCTCCCTCTTCTCTTAAATCCTGTTTATAGGAGTATTTTCCCATCCCCCTGCCTCTCATCAGCTCCTTATCATATAGTTCCATAGCCTCCGGGAAAGCCTCATGGTTGATACTTCTATGAATAAAGCTATAGGTCATGAAGATGATTTCCAGGAACATGGTATCTTTTACCTTTGGTGATAGCTTTTCCTCCATCACGTCAAGCAACTCAAGATACATCTTCTGCCAGTCAGGGAGCAGTATCACCGGGGCTATCAGCAGTCCTACCGGATAACCTGCCGCTGCCATTTTATTAACTGCTTCAATTCTGTTATTGAGAGAAGCTGTGCCTATTTCTATATTACTGATAATATACTGTGGGTTCACAGACATACGAAAGATAACTCTTTCCTGATGATTCAGCCCAAGCAGGGGTTCTATCATATTGAATTTTGTAGGAAAGGTCAATTTACCCCTTCCTTTTTTTATAAATTCCTCAACAATCCAGGGGAGATTGCCGGTAATGGTATTCTCCAGTATCAGATCACTGTTACTTCCGATTTCAAAAACCTGCTCTGTTTCTGTTTTCATGGAAAAGCGTATAAGCCGTTCCATCATCTGTTCTCTGTTAACAAATATCCTGAGATAGGAACATTTGTTATAATTGCAGACCAGATAACAATACAGGCACATGGCAGTGCATCCTGAGGAGGTAAAAGGCACAAGATAATCAGATACCTTGTAGTTGGGAGAGTATTTATGCGTCTTCCTGGTACCTAATATCAATAATGTCTTAAGCTTCTGAAATTCCGTATTTTCCTTGGTACGAAGCTCCTCAATATTATTGTGGTTCTCTATGGGTATCCAGGGCAGATCCTTGTATTTATCCTGTAATTCTTTACCGAGTCTATATTCCAGAACCTCCGGTTCATAGTATACTTTTGACGGTTTCATATTTTGTTCCTGCTTTCTTTTTTATCTTTGAACAGTTTACTGATAAAATTGCCTACCCATAGTATCTTCGGAAATCTTATTTTAATAACTATAATTTCAATTACTAGAAACATACAATTCTTGTATTTTACAAATAAAAAGCACAAAACAACCATGAAAACTGCACAAATAATAAAAATAAGACCTTCAGGCAAACCTGAAAGGTCTTATTTTTATTTTATGAACTTTATATCATCAGATTAAACTAAGTGTAGTACACTTGTCTAATTTCTATATTTCTTAAGGTTGACCTTCCACTTCTTAATATCAAATTCCCCCTCCTTAAAGCTTCTATATTTACCTTCATAGGAGAGATAATTCATTTCAGCAGTCCATTCATTGTCATTTCTATGTATTATTTGAAAAGAAAATTTGTCATCGTATTTTATTTCACCAGATTTATTTGCTTCCTTACCTGCATCATTTAAATCCATCACATAATGATAAGCCTCATAATTGCCTGCTTTATAAATCTCATGAAATGCTTCTTTAAAATCATAATATTTATCGATTATCTCATAGGGTATATAATCACATACCAATGGCAGGACATCCTCCAGTTCAATGTTCTGATTTCCTTCAACATCTGAAAGATTAATCCTGATATTGTCAATAACTTTAGAGTCAATGGTTCCCACAAATAACAGCGCCTCCTCGTTATGACCAGTTGTTGTTACATCTACTACAACCTCATCATATTTCTTCCAGAATTTTTTTGCCAACTTGTAATCTCCATAGTATATTGGATGATCTTTTAAAGTTATTAATTCTGCATAGGTCAGCTTCTGTTTTTTTTGACTTTCCGTTTGTTCCTGACTTTCTGGATTTTCCTGCTTTCCACTTAAGTAATTTTCCGGATTAGCCATATAATCCGTCACTATAAAGCCGACTATCCCAAAATACAATAAAGCCAGAACAGCAATTAATTTATAATTTTTTTTAGGTTTCATGCGCCGTATAACAGGCTGTTGAATCACTTGTTCATTTCTTCTGTCTTTTATGCCTGCCTCACATTTTGGACATTTATTACCTGATATAACACTTCCACATTTTAAACAGATATTTTTAAATTCTTTTGATCCGCATCCTGCACATTGCATGACATTGTCCGCCACTCTGGTTCCGCAATATTCACATACCTTCATAGTTATCTTTTATTCCTTTGTAATAGTATCATTATTATAGATTTTTTCATGTGATCTTATGATTTTATTGTCTTATGTCCTTATGTCCTTATGTCCTTATGTCCTATTATACCTGATTATTCCATTTCTTAAAATAAATATTTTTCTTTTTTACATTTCCTCTGTTTTCAGCCTTAATATAGCTGCAACAGCAGAAAGTGATTATTTTTTATTCTTATCTCTGCTGAACAGTTCGGTCTTATCTTTCTCGATTACGCTTATACCTTTGTCAGCGTCTTTGTAGGCACAAAGGAAGTTCCAGATGATTTGCTTCTAGCAGCTCTTTATCCCTTAATATCTCCTCTGCCGGCCCATCCTTAATTATTTTTCCTTCTGCTATAAGGATTACTCTGGTACAGGTCTCGAGTACCAGGTCCAGGTCGTGAGAGGCAATCAGCTTGGTTAATCTTAATTTATTTATAACCTGAATCAATGTCCGGCGGTTTCTTGGATCAAGTGCAATAGAGGGTTCATCAAATAAAATGATGTCCGGCGTCATAGACAAAAGGGTTGCGATGGAAGCCATTTTCTTCTCACCTCCGGACATTTTATGAATCTGTTTATCCCGTAAATGGGTAATATCAAGAATTTCCAAAGCTTCCCTTACCCGCTTGTCCACCTCAGCTTCGCTCAGTCCGTAATTTCTTGGTGCAAAAGCCACATCCTGGTAAACACTTTGGGTAAAGAGCTGGTTATCGGAATCCTGAAAGAGGTAACCTGCATGAGCCCTTATAAAGCCGTAATTCTCTTTTTTAACCGGCATATGGTCAATCAGCACTTCCCCGGTATAGGAGCTCTCCAGACCAACCAGAATTCGAAGCAGGGTGGACTTTCCTGCTCCATTGGCTCCGACAATACCCACCGCTTCTTCCCTTCCGGTTGAAAAAGTAATTCCCTGTAAGATATCCGTACCCTTTTCATATGAAAAAGCCAGATTCTTACACTCCACGAGCCCGGTCTCGTCAGTAAAATTATTTATAAAATCCTTTGAGGATAATGGATTTTTTACTTTTATACTTTTCATAGCATCTCCTTTTGGTATTCCTTAGCTTATTTAATGAGATATCTGATTCCTACACGAAGTATCAGGAATATACCTGCCCAAAGTAAAAAATATGCATAATCCTTGCTTTCTGCTTTGGGTTTGCCCGTCAGGTAGTATTCTCCTTCAAAGCCTCGAAGCAGCATGCTTTCATATAGATTCCCCGCTCTGTCAATGGAACGGAGGAACAGCTGCCCTAACAAAGAGCCCCATATCTTATATTTTACACCTTTTTCACCCGGTGCCCTTAAGGAATAAGCCTGATATACCGCATTGGCCTCTTTCATAAGTACCGTAATATACCGATAAGTCAGAAGAAACTGGTTTACCAGAATTCCCGGTAACTTAAGTATTCTCAAACTATAGCAGACTCCCTCTATTCCGGTAGTTGCTATTAGAAGGAAAGAAGCCACAAGGCAATACACACCTTTTAGAAACAGGGTAAGAAAAGACAGGATACCTCCTGTTATGGGAATCTTACCTGCCATAAATAATACTTCCCGGTCGAGAAAGGGATTAAAGAGACCGATAAACAATATTAAGGGGAGAATTCCCCTTATCTTTCGGAAACAGACCTTTAGGGATATCTCTGAGAGCTTCATTAAAGCCATGGGATATATAAATAAAGGAAGCAGCCCCCATATATCATATTTATAATATGATACCACAAGTATCATATAACTTATTGTAGTCAGGAGTTTCGCCAGAGGATGTACCCGGTTGATTTCCAACTCTCTTAATGCCAGTTCCTCCAGCTCATGGACTTCAAATAATGCATCTTTAATATTTGCCATATTTACCTCTTCAGTTTACAGATGAACTGCTTATTGACACCAATTATACTACTATTTCATGTAAAATAAAATATACCCGTTTATGACACGAAAAGAAAACCCTGCAAACAAAGAATATGACTTTCCAGGCTCCAGCTCTGATGTGCTGCCACGTCAGACAATTTTTCCTTAGATTCATAATATGAGTCATGTGTATCCTGCCTGGCAGGGTGTTTTATTGTAATAGGGTTGCAATTTCTTTCCAGACGTAGCAAAAGGGCTGTTTCAACATCCCTTAACAGCCCTTTTATATATTTAACAGTGTATTATGTAGTTAATTATTATCTATGTAGTTTTATCCTTTTTACGAAACAGCTTAAATAGCAGACTTAAGCCTATGGTTAACCCTGCAACTATGATTGCTCCTGCAACTCCGGAAAAGGAAGTTCCTGCCGGAGACTCACTGTCCGGAAATGCATAATCCGGAAGCAACGCCGTCTTTTCCTGAATATCAGCAGCTGTATCAACCGCTGAGGAATATTCCTTCTGGGCCTCTATCTCAGTGCTTCCTGTGACTTTTTCTATGGACCATTCCAAACCGTCCGGATTTCCAGAAGCTATGAGGGATAAACCACCACCTATTATAACAACCGACACGCCCAGTATTGCAATTACCTGCTTAAAGCTCATTCTTGAATTTATGGCATCTTTCTGTAGTATTTCCGGTCTTGTGTTATATACAAAGATAATTACGGCACCAGTTATAAGGCCTTCCACAGTACCTATTGCGAGATGGATGGGTTGCATAAGCGCCAGGAATTGTCCAAAGGATAACGCTGTGATTCCGGATAACAGTGTCTGTATGGTTACACTAAAGGCTCCTAACTGAAGGCTGATAACACTGCCAAGGACGGAGGCAGCCATAATTCTTGTGTTATTTAATTTCTTCTTTGTAATGGGGCGATAAATTAACAAGTATCCAACAAAGCAGCCATAGAAAGCCATATTCCAGATATTTGCCCCTAAAGCTAATAATCCACCGTCAGCAAACAGGAGGCATTGAATCAAAAGTACAGATACCATGGATAAAAATCCTGCATAAGGCCCCAGCATAATAGATAAAAGCAATCCGCCGCATAAATGTCCGCTGGAGCCGGTACCTGGAATTGTGAAATTAATCATTTGGGTAGCAAAAACAAAAGCTGACATAACTCCCATGGTCGGAATCTTCCTTGGATCATTTTCCAGCTTAACTTCTCTGATAGAATAGGCGGTGGTTATACCGGAAGCAGCAAACATAGTTGCCGCCACAGCCGGTGCAATAAGGGCATCTGCCATATGCATAAATAATACTCTCCTTCATCTGAATAATCTATCTGCATTATAGACCTCCTCAGGTAAAAAACAAGCCCGTAGGGGGGATATTTTTGTTAAAAAAACAAGTACATGAAATGACTTTATTTATCCACATTTTTTATACAAAAGCCTCTGTTTATCCCCTGTTTTCAAATAAAGAATGCCCCGGATGGGGATAGCTTTCAGCTTTCTCTTCCGGGGCAGTATTTTCCTGCTCATATGATTTATTTTATAAAACGGTCAATGGCTTTATTAAGATTCTCCAGTGAGGTCTTATCACCGGATTCAATGGCATCTACAATGCAATTCTGAATGTGGTCTTCCAGTATAATCTTACCGGTACTGTTTAGGGCTGCTATTACCGCAGAAAGCTGAATAAGCACTTCACTGCAGTCCTTGCCGTCTTCTATCATTCTCTTAACCGAATCCAGATGTCCTGCTGCCCGGGATAAACGGTTTAATACAGCCTTGGTATTCTGATGGCTATGCTTATGACCTGTACCGGCCTCATGACTGTGACTATGTACCTTTTCAGTATCACCAGTATGGGTATGTGTTATGTTCTTTATACGAGCGGTAGTTTTCTTCATCCGACTTTCCTTCCTGATACAGCATATGTTATTCTCATATCTGTCTTTATACCTCTCCTTATGCCTAACCTATCTGCCTGCAGATATGGTACAGCAACTAATCAGGATGTACTACCTGCCCATCATAACATATTTGCCAGAAAAATGATAGTATTTACAGATTCAAACCGGAAACTTCTCCACAGCCAAGCATCAGGTTGAGGCACTGAATCGCCGCACCGGAAGCTCCTTTACCCAGATTATCAAACTGTGCTGACAGGACCACTCTGTCTGAATTGCCGGTAACATAGATATTAAGCCCATCCCAGCCGGTACAGTCTATACTGCTTAGGAAACCATTCTTTTCAGCTTCCGCACCATAGGGCATCACCTTTATAAATAGCTGCTCCTTATAATAATCTGCAAATAATTTTTGAAGCTGCTCTGGTGTCTGCTTTTTCTTCAATAAATCTGTATACAAGGGAACGGATACCAGCATACCGCTATAATAATCAGCCACTATGGGTGAAAACAGCGGTTCTCTTATAAGACCTGTAATTAATTTCATTTCTTTCAGATGCTTGTGCTGCTGCCCCAGTCCATACTCTCTGGGAGCCGAATATTCGGTCAACCTTTCCTCTTCCTGGTATTCCGCTATCATCTTCTTTCCTCCCCCGCTGTAACCTGTAAGGGAAAAGCTGCTGATTGGATAATCCTCCGGTAAAATTCCTTCTTTTATAAGAGGATATACTAACGAGATGAAGCCAGTAGCATGACAACCGGGAACTGCAATACGGCTACCTGCCTGAATCTTAGCCTTATGCTCCGCTGAGAGCTCCGGCAATCCATATGCCCAGTCATTATTCGTTCTATGAGCTGTGGAGGTATCTATTATTTTAACCTTATGGTTTTCCACCATTGCTACTGCTTCTTTGGCTGCAGCATCTGGAAGACAGAGAAAGGTGACATCCGAGGAATTAATGAGCTTCTTTCTCTCTGCTTCATCTTTTCTTAACTCCGGTGCAATTGTTAATAATTCTATATCCTCACGGCCCTTGAATCGTTCATGGATTCTTAGTCCGGTTGTTCCTTCGCTTCCATCTACAAAAACTTTGATTTTCATAATTACTACCTCCAACAGCATTGATTATATGAATATTGTCATGAATATTTATTCATAGTAAAATTGATTATAAACTAACTTTTTAGAGAGTTTATTTGCCATATCTTTTTTGTTACAGATATTTTTATTATTTATTATAACAATAAATGTATAAACATGCAACAAGAAATTAGTAACGTCATTTACATATTTCATTATTATAATACGATGATAATAAGGTTTAAAATTCTTTGAGTAATTTTACATGCATGCTGTGGTATACTTACTGTATTACAATTTCCTGGCTTTAAACACAAAGGAAAGGGGCAGCTGCCTCGCCTTTTGGGATCTGTCACTCAGATCATCTGCTGCTTCCATTGTCCCCCGGTCCGTCTGTTCTTCCATTTCTTCTATAACAAATCCTGCTTTTGCAAGAGCATTTATATAAGTAGATATTTTTCTGTTACACAACTTAACCGTAAATCCATCCAGGCTTAAATCAAACCAGGATTCATCAAAATAACTCTTTTGAAATACAAGCTTATTATCCTCCATTGCCACGCAATGATGCAGAGGGTGTTTCCAGCTAAAAATGAAGCTTCCGTCTTTTTTCAGATAAGAAGCAATCCGGTCAAAGGATCCCTGCAAATCTATCGTCCAGCCAATGGCATAGATAGAATATACAAAGTCAAAATAATTCTTAGGAATCTGACACTCCTTTTCCATAGGCTCATTAATAAGTGTTGCAGCATATCCGCATTCACTAAGTAATTTACCGGCATTCTTTATCTGACTGGTGGACATATCCAGACCCCATAATTCAGCTGCACCGTTTTCTGCATGATATTTAAGAGAATGTCCGCTTCCGCAGCCTATCTCCAATAGTTTTTTTCCTTTAACAGCCCCAAATAAGTTTAACTCCTTTTCTGTAATGAACTGCACACCATATTCAGGCAGTGCAGTAGTTCCAAACCAGCTATCAGCCATTTTGTCCCAATAGTTCTTATTTGTACTTAAAATATTTTCACTCTCCATTAACCTTTTCCTCCTTAAATCATAGACTATTCTTCAGCCTCCCATATATTATCTTGCTAATACATAAATTACCACACAGTACCTATATTTTCTATAAGCCAACAATTATTTTAATCTTTGATATGTAATATTAATAATTGTTTATCTTTTCTTTATTTACTTCTTTCCTCCCTATTGTTATATTCTATACAAGAAAGCTACCAAGTACATAATTACATAATCCGTGGGAGGGTACCAATGATAAAAAAAGCAGGAAAAGATAAAACTGTAAGTATGGGCAGACAGATTGTTGTTAGAATAATGCTGGCTATCACAGCCGCCTTTCTTATCTTAGGAACCGTAACAACCTCCATTGCCTTTGATAAACTGTCTCAGTTTGCTGAGTCATCCTTCCAGTCCGTAATTACCGGATTAAGCGGCAGCCTGGAACAGCTAGGAATTTCAAAATCCTTTCATAACGGAACTCTGGATCAGTCCAAATTTGATACTTTAAAGAGTGAAGTCAATAAATATAAGAAAAATATTAATATGCTGTCTGACAGCATCTCCCTGATTACCCAAAAGGATGGGGAATATGTATATGTTTATGGAATAGAAGGCAATAAAGAGCATAACAGCAATGAAAAGCTTGTTAACACAGATAATTTACTGGTAAAAGCATATGAAACCGGAGAAGCACAGATTTCAGATTTCAATATCTCTTTTATCTGGGAACGGGAGCCTTTGGATTTCTATCTGCCGGTACAGTTATCCAATAATCAGAGCATGGTAATTCACACCACTGTGAAAACAGATTTAATCGCTCTTGTCCTGACCCTGGTATTGGCTGGCTTTATTGGTTTATTACTAATTGTATTAATCATAGTGAACATTATCGTTAATATTGTAGTAAGATCCCAAATGCGCTCTGTTGAAGTATTGGTGGAAAAAGTAGAGGAAATATCCAACCTGGAAGGAGATTTGACGAAACGTATAGATATTAAGAGCAATAATGAAATAGGACTTTTAGCGAATCATGTAAACAATCTGCTGTGCACCGTCCATGACATGATGTTAACCATCAGTGAATCCTCCGAATACCTGAATAAAAGTACCGATTCTTTTCAAGAGCTGATGGCAGTAACAAAGGAAACCACCGCTACACTCCAGTCCTCCGTATCGAAAAGCAAAGGAGCAATTGAACTCAGGTCCAAGGCAGAAGGTGAAGTAAACAGAAAAGTGTCTCAGATTAATGAAGCAGTATCTCAGGTTACCTTTCGATCAGAGAAGGTCGCGGCTGCCGCTGCCAAAACCACTGAAGAAGCCGTTGCAGGAAAAGATATTATGAGAGATATGAAGCTATACGTTCATGAATCCGTTCAGAAGGTATCCGAAACCGGTCAACAGGTTGCTCAGCTGAAGGAAGAATCTTCTCAGATTAATCAGATTATCGATAGTATCAGAAGTATTGCAAAACAAACCAATCTTCTGGCCCTTAACGCCTCCATTGAAGCCGCCCGGGCAGGTGAGCACGGAAAAGGTTTCTCCGTAGTAGCTGACGAAGTAAGAAAATTAGCAGAGGAATCCTCCCAACAAGCGGCTTCTATAGAAAAGTTGATTCAGAGCATACAACAGAGCATTGGTAAGACTCAGTCATCCATGGAATCAGTTCTTACTACCATAAATAACGAGAGTAATATGGTGGACAAGGTTGATGACCGCTTTACCGCGATTACCGATTCCGTATCCTCTGTTTCTGAAATGGTACAGGAAGTGTATGGAACTACGGAAGAGATATCCGCCTTCAGTGAAAGTGTTATGAATGAGCTACAGCAGATGGGGATTCATTTTAAACAAAGCGACGAAGTAATAGAAGAAATGATGGTCAGTATCTCAGAACAGAACAATAGTGTTCAGGGAATCACAGGACAGGTAGATACCCTTAGTAAGATTGCGGGACGCTTGGACCGAATGATACAGAAATTAAAGTTATAACCCGCTATGAATCGTTTATCCGGGTGTGTTTGAGAAATGCCCGTACCGGGCTGGTTGTCCATATTGTAAAATATTATTTTGCAATAGCCGTAAACCTGTCAAGTACAGAAGGGGATTAATAACTCAACTGCTTTTAAAGTACAAACAGTAATAAGCACTCCTGGTTATTAATCCCCCGCTTAACCCGTTTATTCAATATTTCCTTGAAGGAGAATATATCCCATACTATTATAGGTAGGAATAATAATACCGATATTATCACCATTAATATAGAAATCATTGGTATGAGCTTGTAGTTCATAATCATTTACAAAGGTCTCAATAAATGGTGTATTGTCACTTTTTTCATCAAAATTATTCTCTACAACATCAAAATCAGTATACAGGTGTTCCTCTAAAAAGGATTGCTCTATTTCAAAAAAATCTTTTAAATCCAGCTGCTGTTCACTGTTCATATCGATAGTAACTGCATGAGCAAAGCTGTTCGCCGTCTTTAGGTCACTTACTTCCCCAAGAAACAGTATGCTTATTACGTCCTGATTTACCTCCATAAGTTGATAATCAACACGGTAATCATGATAGTTTCTGTTTGTTAATACATCATGATAATTAACCGCTTCTTTATAAAGGGTATCGTTAATACGATTTTCTTTCTCCGAATCTTCCATATTATAAACTTGGGGATATTTTATTTCCAGCGTCTTAGTCCATTGATTATTGTTATCCGGTCTGGCCAGATCTTTATTGGTCAATTCACCAGGTGCAATTCCAAACCTGCCGGTACTGGCATACCACTTATCGGAAAATGTATCTTCACGTACTGCTTTCATTGAATCACTATTGTTTTCAGCATTGTCTTTATAACTACAGGCAGCTAATAAAAAACTGCTTAAAATCAGCATAGCCAGCCTTACTATTTTCATTCTGCCCAAAATTCCACCCCTACTCTCATTATTGCTTTTTTGTTATTCCTTTTCTTCTCCTATTATCCCCATATATAAAGTATTTCTGCAACACAGAGTTTTTATCTGTATAATTACTATAATTCTATAACAAAAAAGTTTATTTTACTATATTAAAAGATTACTATTTTGTAAATATAGAATCAATTGTTTCTTTTAGTATGAAAAGGGGACTACTATAACATATATGAAATAACTCAGGCAATGTGAATAAAATATTAAGCCCTTGGACATACTGCCGGTTCATATTTCACTGTTAGATATACGCCATATAAATATTCTTTATCGTAAGAATTAATACTTGCTGCCCTAATGCTGCTAATTCAGGACTATTGATTAATCTTCTTTCATAAAGTAAAGATGTCTTACGTATTAACCTGGATTCAACTATCTGGATTCTTTTCTTTACTTCTTCAGCCTGAACAGATAATTTTATATCCGAAAATTTTCGCATGACATAAAGTCTTCACTTTGGTAAACTGCTTTTTCCATACCTTTTATCTCCTATTTTATGCATAATAAAAGAGCCAATATCCTGAAGTGACGTTCACCCAGATATTGGCTCTTTATATAAATTATTAGCGTAAAATAATTCCACAACTTCTACCTAACAAATTCATTTTATAAAGTGCTTTTTGTTGCAAAGACGTTTCTTTGGGATAATCTATCTTTGCACGATACCGATGTCCATAAATTCTTCGGATAGCGTCTTCATTATCTTGAACAGAGCCGATAATAGTAAATCGGTCAGCGAATTGCATAATTCTACTATCCATTTGTAGAAATTCTCTTAATCCAGGATAGAGAAACCATGAATAGCAAATAAAAGCTTTATAATCATGTTTAGGAAAATATTTCCGGAAAAACTCACCTGCTATTATAAACGAATTACTAACAGCTTCCGGAGTCAAATCAGCTCCTTTTTGAATATGCACATTTATTACTGGCGCACCAGATGGGAGTTGCTTCTTCCATTTCTCTGGAAATGTCATATAGGGTTCTCCTAGAAATTCCTCATCAAGGTATATCATATGAAATAACTGAAACTGAATAGTTCCTATTTTAAATATTACAATATTGAAAATATGTCGAAACCAAACCACACTATCAATATCTAACCCAATTTCATTGGTTTTATTTTCATATAATTTTGCTCTTAAAGATACATCAGAGATAGTATTTTTAAAAATAGTATCTGGTATTGATAAATTTTTATATTTCTTACTAACCTCAATTAGTTTATAAATAACAACAATTAATCTAGTGAATGGTTTTCGTTTACATAAAGGGAAATTAGGAGCCTCCCCTTCATATGCCAATTCCGACTGCTTGCTAATCCATTTACTGTTCTTAACATAATAATTTCTAATAGACTCCTGAATTTCAAGAGAGAACTCAAGTAATCTTAAAATTTCATTAAAATCATTGTATTCTTGTGTTTGATACATTATATCCCTCATTTTATATTTGCACAGACTGCTTAAAATAAGACCTACTCATATGCGTCATAATAATTTTAAATCAAAATACATAATTTTACCATACCCATATGCTGATTTATGAAATCCAAAGCTTATCTTAATCCACTCCAGATTATAATATAAACTTAAATCTCCATTAAATATATATTCTCCAATCACTTCCTACTATATAAAAAAGTCATCTTCACCTAATCATTATTTTCTGACCGACACTTGACCAACGAAAAAACAACCCTTATTTCAAATTTGACCAACAAATGACCGATAAAATCATCTCCCCGACCTATCCAGTCCCTTTTTGTTATGTCGGGTATCAACCCTTCAAAGTCAATTTTTCTCCTCTTCCCACATTTCCCTGCAACCCCTTGCAAACCCTCATTTTCACATAGCTTTTGCCGACTACATCCTTGCCATTCCGGACACATCAAAAAAGCCCTAACCCAGCAGCTCTCTCGTCTGCCAAACTAGGACCTTGAAATGCGCCTCCAGGGGCTCGAACCCTGGACACCCTGATTAAGAGTCAGGTGCTCTACCAACTGAGCTAGAAGCGCTTATTCCGTATTTTTGCTTGTTCATATTTCCCGAACGCAAAAATGATTATATAATATAAATTTTCAAATTGCAAGCATTTTTTCATATTTTTTTAATTTTTATTTTAATTCTTTACAAATGTTTTTCAATTTGACATTTTTTGTTTATTTTAAAGCGTATTTAATCCTTAAGAATAGAGAATCTGATTTGGCTTATCCTTTTTCATGGCGGTTTTAAGAGATTCCTTATTTGTAACACAATTTTACGGTATACTTTATATTATAGCTGTAAACCTAAAAAGAGAGCTGCCTATCCCATAGTTATCCTGTTACATAAAAATACTGCTGCAACTTATGGTTAAATTGCAGCAGCTTTAAATATTATTTTATTTTCTCTAATTTATCAGTAAGCTGAGCCTTTGGCACAGCACCAACAATTGTATCCACTACTTCTCCGTCTTTAATTAATAAAAGTGTAGGTATGGACATTACCCTGTATTTGCTGCTGATTCCGGGAGCTTCATCAACATTCAGCTTACCCACTTTCACACTGCCTTCATAATCAGCTGCCAGTTCTTCAATAACAGGAGCCATCATTTTGCAGGGACCGCACCAATCAGCATAAAAATCAACCAACACGGGAACCTGTGATTTTAATACTTCCTGTTCAAAATTATCATCTGTAAACTTATGAGCCATTCTTTTTCCTCCTTTGAACATTTATGCTTAAATAATAACCAACTTCCAGAATATCCATTTTCAACCTGGATACTTGTTTATTGATAGCTAGAAAGTGTTTTTAAAACCTCATCTAGTGTAACTTAAGTCTGCTTTATTTGCTGCCGCCCTTCTTCTTAAGACTTTTTCCTAAAAGGCCGCTCACTTCATCCCAGGAATTCTTCATCTGAAGAGCCTTCTTGTTCAACTCCATATTCCCGCCAAAGGTCCTGGCAAGTTGATTCTTAACGGAATTTTTCATAACAGTCACCTAATTGAAGTTCTTATCTTATTATATGCATAAATCAATAAATTGTACAGGGTTATAAAGGAATCTTTCTATGAATAAGTTAATCTTTCTATAATAAGTTGGTATTCTTATTTTTTCTCTCTATATATAACCATTCTGTGAATGGGATTTCCCAACCCTGAAAACTTCTCCTCATACTCCGTCATCACATTTCCTACTGCATACTCGCTGTGGTGCAGATCATAGGTATAATTTCTGAGAATCCACCCGGCATTTTCCACTTCTTCCAAGGAAAAATCAAAAAGAGGCCTGTTATCAGTTTTGAATATTATCTCTCCATCAGACTTTAAGAACTGGTCATACCTTCCGAGAAATTCCTTAGAGGTCAGTCTTCTTCTGGCATGACGGTCTTTCGGCCAGGGATCTGAGAAGTTCAGATATATTCTATCCACTTCCCCTTTGTCAAATACATCATTGATAAACTCTGCATCTAATCTTAGAAAGAAGAGATTATTCAAATCCAGCTCTTTTCTCTTCTCAAGGCCGCGAATCAGCACACTTGAGTACTTTTCTATTCCAAGATAATTAATCTTTGGATTCAACTGGGCCAGCTGACACAGAAACTGTCCTTTTCCCATACCAATTTCTATATGAATTGAATTATCATTACCAAAATAATCTTTCCAATTACCTTTTATTTTTTCTGGTTCATGGACCACGAAATCGTTTTTGGCTATTTCTTCCAAGGAACCCGGAACATTTCTTAATCGCATATACTATTCTCCCATAAAACTACATATTTTTTTATTTTGCGACTTTATTCTTATTGAAAAATTTGCTAATTAATTATATCATACAGCTAAAGAATAACAAGCATTTTCTCTTTTTTTAAAGATAAGTTGCCGTACATAAGACTTGAACAATTTTTCTTTTACTAAAATGTATTAAATTAATTATTTATAATTTATCGAAATTTGTACATTTTCACGATGGTAATTTTAAATTTCTGTAGTATGATATAGCTGTGTTCCGGCTAAAAAAAGGGATGTTTTTTTTAAGCTTCCACTTCATCCGGACATACGCTTTTCATTTTTCAAGGTTAATTCTTTTCGCTTACATTTAATAATTATACTGCGTATATTATTGGTAAGCAAAACGAAAAATAAACGCAAGGAGGTAAACATGGAAAATGTAATTGGTCTGTTACACGACATTGAAGAAAAAGCGAATCTTATCATTGCACGTGCCAACGATGAAAAAGTGAAATTACACGAAGCCTTAAAAAATGATCTCGAAAAGTTGGATAAGGACGTGGCTGATAGTACGAATGCAAAACTTCTTGTATTAAAAAATCAGGTAAATAAGGAATTAGCCGCCGAAAAAGAAGCTATTACGAAGGACTGGGCAAAACAACTCACCGACTTGGAAGCTAATTATACCCAAAACCATGATGTATTCGTTGACAAAGTTATTCAGGAAATCATTAGTGAGTAAATAATTAGTTACAGGGAGGTTTGTTATGAGCAATTTATTAGTTTATAGCGGGATTGTTACCAAGACCAAGGCCCTGGAGGCAAAATCGGTAAAAAGCGCGGACTATCAGTCAATAGCAAACTTTGAATCCACAGCAGATTTTATCGCCTATTTAAAATCCCATCCCGGATATGGGGGTGTTTTTGCAGGAATTGATGAGAACCTGATCCATCGCGGCCAGGTAGAGGGCATGATCATTAACTGCCTGTATCAGGATTTTTCAAAGCTTTACCGCTTTTCCAACCCGGATCAAAGAAAGGTTCTTGATATTATCTTTCTCCGTTACGAAGTGAATATACTTAAAGCCTGTATGCATATGGTTTTCAACCAGCACAGAAATTACGATTTGGGTAATATTACAGAATTTTTTAACAAACACTCCAAAATCGATATTGCTGCACTTGCTACCTCTAAGTCAATGACTGAGTATGTTGAGCATTTAAAAGGCAGTGATTATTATTCTGTACTGACGAGCATTCAGAAAACGGATATAACCTCCTTTGATTATGAAATGAAGTTAGATATCCAATATTTTATGAAGGCCTGGAAATTGAAAGACAGGGTATTGTCAGGAGATAATTTAAAGTATGTTACAGATACCTTAGGTCTTGAAATTGACCTGCTAAATATCATGTGGCTGTACCGCTCCAAGAAATTTTATAATTTACAGGTAAAAGATGCGTACGCCTATATTATTCCAATAACTTATAAGCTGAAAAAGGATAAGTTAATTAAACTGATGGAAACCTCCACCATTGAAGAATTCAGCGGGGTATTAAATACCACTCCCTATGATTTTATGGTTCCTTCCCTTGCTAATGGAACAATAGAAAAGGTATACCAAAATACTGTATTAAAAAATTATAAGCTTCATAGAGATAAGTATCCGAATTCCATGGCACCCATCAGTTATTATTTGTATCTTAAGAGAACAGAAATAGACAGACTTACCTCCGCTCTGGAGTGTATTCGTTATAAACTGGACCCTCAGGATACATTAAAATATATTACTTTTAATTGAATCGGAGGTGCAATAATTGATTGAAAAAATGAGATTTATCAGCATTACCGGTCCAAAGGCTGAGTTCGACAGAGTTGTCAGTGCGTATCTGAATAAATATGAGATACATCTGGAAAATGCCTTGTCAGAACTTAGTTCCGTTCAAGATTTAAAGCCTTTCGTAGAGCCGAATCCTTACAAAGAAATCTATTCAAAGGCTATTGAATTAGCAGAACGGTTTGATAAGAAGGAACCTTCACAAGCTCAGAATATGACACTTTCCGAAGCTTCTACCATTATACTTTCAGCTTCCAGGGAATTGGAAGACCTGACAAGTCAGAAGAAGAAGCTTGGTCTGGAAAGAGAACATCTGAATGAGCTTCAGAAAAAGATCGAACCTTTTCGTCATCTGGACTATGAAATTGATAAAATATTAGCTTTCAAGTTCATAAAGTACCGATTTGGCCGAATTTCCCACGAGTATTATACGAAATTCTCAAAATTCGTATACGAAAGCTTGACAACTTTATTTATTGAATGCGGTAATGATCCGGATTATGTCTGGGGTGTGTATTTTGTTCCTTTAGGTGAAGCAGAGAAAACAGATGCTATCTTTTCTTCCCTTCACTTTGAATCAATATCTCTTACCACAGAATATGAGGGAACCCCGGATCAGGCCTATAATGCCATTGTAAAGAAACTGGAAGAAAACCAGGAAAAGATCAATGCCATTAATGAGGAAATGAAAAACCGTCTAAGCAGCCGGTCTGACAAGATACTTAGTGCTTATGAAATTATCTGTGTTTACTCCAATAACTTTGATGTAAGAAAGATGGCAGCTTGCACAACTGTGTCAAAACGCAATGCCTTTTACTTCATATTATGCGGCTGGATTCCGGAAGACAGTGTAAAGGACCTGCTTCATGACATAGACAAAGATAAAGATGTCTTTTGCATGCTGGAGAAGGATATCACAAGTGTGACCTCCAAACCGCCCACAAAGTTAAAGAATTTAAAGATATTTCAACCTTTTGAGATGTTTATTAAGATGTATGGGCTTCCTGCCTACAACGAAATAGATCCTACCTTTTTTGTTGCCATAACCTACTCTATCATCTTTGGTATCATGTTCGGAGATGTTGGGCAAGGTCTGTGCCTTGCAATAGGCGGAGGATTACTCTACCACTTTAAGAAAATGCCTTTGGCAGCTATCGTTGCCACTGCCGGTGTCTTTTCCACCATAATGGGCTTTATGTATGGCAGTATCTTCGGCTTTGAAGATGTCTTGCCCCATATTTGGCTGAATCCCATGGAAAACGTAATGACCGTACTGTTAACAGCCGTAGCTTTCGGCTCCGTGCTTATTATTATCGCTATGATCATAAATATTATTAACGGTATTAAGGCAAAAGATGTAGAGAAGATTTTCTTTGATACCAACGGTGCCGCCGGACTTGTATTCTATCTTGTAGTACTTGTTTGTGTTGTCTTGGTAGCAACCGGCCATGCATTGCCTGCCGGTATAGTACTTGCAATCTTCCTGGGCATACCTCTTATCATTATCTTTTTAAGAGAGCCTCTCACCCATTTGGTGGAGAAGAAATCCGAAATATTACCGGAGCAAAAGGCAATGTTTTTTTTAGAGTCATTTTTTGAATTATTCGAAATTATTTTAAGTTACCTTACAAATTCTATTTCCTTCCTGCGTGTTGGTGCCTTCGCAATCAGTCATGCAGCTATGATGGGCGTTGTTATGTTATTCGCAGGAGCTCATTCAGGGGATCCTAATATATTGGTTGTAATACTCGGTAATATTTTTGTAGCAGGTATGGAAGGCCTGATTGTAGGTATTCAGGTACTTCGTCTGGAATATTACGAAATGTTCAGCCGCTTCTATAAGGGTACAGGAAAAGGATTTAAACCATACAAAAGCAAATAATAGTTAAATTTAAGGAGGAACATATTATGACAATGACAGCAAAATTGATTTTAGTAGTAGCATTAGTATTAAGTATCGCAATTCCCTTTGGAGCATATTTACTCAGTGAAAAGAAAAAAGGTAACTTTAAGGCAAGTGTTATCGCTAATTCATTTTTCTTCTTTGGTACATTATTAATCGCACACGTTTTATTATTTACCGGTACAGCATCTGCTGCTGATGGTAGTGCAGCTGCTTCTGTTGACGGCTGGAGATATTTAGCTGCTGCCCTTTCAACCGGTTTATCCTGTATCGGTGGTGGTATCGCCGTTGCTTCCGCTGCTTCTGCAGCTTTAGGTGCTATGAGCGAAGACTCCAGCATCATGGGTAAAGCTCTTATCTTCGTTGCTCTTGCAGAAGGTATTGCTCTTTACGGACTTATCGTTTCTTTCTCTATTTTAGGTTAATGCTTTTAGAGGAACCTTCGTTCCTATTATCTTATACAGCGGTTTAGATACCGCCACCGAGAGTATAAACTTTCGGTGCATAAAACAAATATTAAAAAGAGGTGTGAAAGTACTTTCTTTCACACTTCTTGGCATAAGGCTTTTCTCTTATGAAATAAGGAGGTAACTGTATGCGTATGTTTCTTATCAGTGATAATGTTGATACTTACACGGGAATGCGCCTTACAGGCGTAGACGGGGTTGTCATACATTCCAGGAAGCATTTAAAAGAACAGCTGGATAAAGCGCTTGCAGATAAAACCATCGGTGTCCTGCTGATTACAGAAAAATTCAGCCGCGAATTTCCAGATGTGATAAATGATGTTAAATTGAACCGAAAGCTTCCGTTGATTGTTGAAATTCCCGACCGCCACGGAACGGGAAGAAAGCCCGATTTTATTACTTCCTATGTTAATGAAGCAATTGGAATAAAATTGTAGAGGGAGATGTCTATGACTTTAGATGAGAAATTAGAACAATTTTATAATTCTGCAATGGAAAGCGCAACCAGCCAGAATATTGAAATAATTGAAGAATATCAGAAATCACTGCAGCAGATCTTTGACGAGCACAAGGAAGAACTTATCAGGAAATCCGAGGCCACTTACCGTGCAGAATCAGAAAAACTCATGCGTGAGAAGAATAAAGAAGTTGCAAGTGAAGTTATTAATTTAAAGCGTAAATTAAGCGACCGGGCATTTGAATTAAGAAATCAGTTGTTTCAGGATGTATCCGCTAAGTTACAGGAATACATGAAAACCTCTGATTATTTTGATTTACTGGTTAAACAGATAAAAGCTGTTAAGGATTTTGCGGGAAAAGATGAGGTTATCATCTATATCAATTCTACCGATTCAAGCTTAAAACCTACTTTAGAAGCTTCCACCGGTGCTGCATTAACTGTCAGCGACCGCGATTTTATCGGCGGTATCAGAGCAGTTATACAAGAAAAAAGTATATTAATCGATAATTCATTTCTGACCAGAATGGAAGAATCCAAAAATAAATTCGCTGTAAGTTAGATCTTTTTCTAACTTATAAGTTAGGTCTTTTCTTAAATTATAAGTTAATAATAATCTTAACTTAAAGGCTTTTAACTAAAATGCCATGTAAAAAGAAGAAAGGGGAGCTATCTCCATTATGAATATAACAGGAAAAATATACGGAATTAACGGACCAATTGTATATGTGGCAGGTAATCAGGGCTTTAAAATGGGCGAAATGGTTCTAGTAGGCAACGAGAAATTGGTCGGAGAAGTAATCGGTCTGACAAAAGATCAGACTACCGTCCAGGTATATGAAGAGACTACCGGTATTAAACCCGGTGAGTTGGTATATTCAACCGGTGCAGCTATTTCCGTTACTTTAGCACCAGGAATTATCAGTAATATCTTTGACGGAATCGAGCGTCCTTTAAAGGAAATCGCAAAAGAATCTGGTGCTTATATCGCCAGAGGTGTCAGCGTTGATGCACTTGATACACAGAAACTCTGGGATGTACACATAACAGTAAAAGAAGGGGATAAAATTTATGGGGGAACTATCATTGCAGAAGTTCCTGAAACCCGTGCTGTAGTACACAAATCCATGGTTCCTCCCGATGTGGAGGGTGTGGTTATCAAAGCCGCAAAAGACGGACAGTATACCATAAGCGACACCATTGTAACAATTCAGACTCCTGACGGAGTAACAAAAGAGCTGTCTTTAACACAGAAATGGCCTATTCGTGTTCCCAGACCTACCTCCAAGAGATATCCTTCTGACCGTCCTCTGATTACCGGACAGCGTATCCTTGATACTCTCTTCCCTATTGCAAAAGGCGGTACAGCGGCTATTCCCGGTGGTTTCGGAACCGGTAAGACTATGACACAGCATCAGCTTGCCAAATGGTCCGATGCGGATATTATCGTTTACATCGGCTGCGGTGAGCGCGGAAACGAAATGACAGAGGTTTTGGAGGACTTCTCCAAGTTAGTAGATCCCAAGTCCGGAAACCCCTTACTTGACAGAACAACTCTTATTGCAAATACCTCCAACATGCCCGTTGCTGCCCGTGAAGCAAGTATCTATACAGGAATAACACTGGCTGAATACTACCGTGATATGGGTTATCACGTAGCTATCATGGCTGACTCCACTTCTCGTTGGGCAGAGGCTCTTCGTGAGTTATCAGGTCGTCTGGAAGAAATGCCTGCCGAGGAAGGCTTCCCTGCATACCTTGCCTCCAGATTATCAAGCTTTTACGAAAGAGCCGGTTTTATGCAGAACTTAAACGGTACAGAAGGCAGCGTATCCATTATCGGCGCCGTATCCCCTCAGGGTGGTGACTTCTCAGAACCCGTTACCCAGAATACCAAACGTTTCGTACGCTGTTTCTGGGCACTTGATAAATCTCTGGCTTACGCAAGACATTTCCCTGCTATTCACTGGTTAACCAGCTACAGCGAGTATTTAAATGACTTAGCACCCTGGTACACAGAGAATGTCGGAAGAGATTTCGTAGACAGCAGAAATCAGATCTTAAGCTTATTAACACAGGAAAATCAGTTAAATGAAATCGTTAAACTCATCGGTAGTGACGTACTTCCCGATGATCAGAAGCTGGTACTTGAGATTGCCAGAGTAATCCGTTTGGGATTCGTACAGCAAAATGCTTACCATCCTTCCGATACTTATGTTCCTCTTGATAAACAGCTTAAGATGATGAATACCATACTCTATCTGTTTTCCAAGTCAAAACAGCTTATTGCAATGAACATGCCTATGTCTTTATTAAAGCAGGAGGATATCTTTGATAAGGTAATCTCCATTAAGTATGATGTTGCAAATGATGAACTTTTCAAATTTGATCACTATACCGCTATGATTGATGACTTCTATAATCGCATCATGGCCAAGAACGGTTAAGGAGGATATATAACATGGCAATTGAATATTTAGGATTAAGTGAAATAAACGGCCCCTTAATTGCTATAGAGGGTATTCGTGATGCCTCCTATGATGAAATCGTTGAACTGACCGTTGAAGGTAAGAAAAAACTCGGTAGAATCGTAGAAATTTATGAAGATAAAGCAGTAATTCAGGTGTTCCAGGGAACAGAAGAAATGTCCCTTAACAATACTCATACAAAGCTTACCGGACATCCTATGGAAGTTGCTCTTTCCTCAGATATCCTGGGCCGCGTATTTAACGGTGTAGGTCAGCCTATTGACGGCCTTGGACCTATCGTTCCTGAAGTAAATAAAGACGTAAACGGTCTTCCCTTAAATCCCTGTACCAGAGAGTATCCACGAAACTATATCCGTACCGGTATATCAGCTATCGACTGCCTTACAACCCTGATCCGCGGACAGAAGCTTCCTATTTTCTCCGGAAACGGTCTTCCTCATGATCAGCTGGCAGCACAGATCGTTAAACAGGCATCTCTTGGTGAAAACAGCGATGAAGAATTCGCTATCGTATTTGCCGCAATGGGTGTTAAGCACGACGTTGCTGACTTCTTCCGCCGTACTTTTGAGGAAAGCGGTGCTACTTCTCACGTAGTTATGTTCCTAAACCTGGCAAATGACCCGGTAGTAGAAAGATTAATTACACCTAAGGTAGCTTTAACAGCAGCTGAGTATCTTGCTTTTGAAAAAGGCATGCATATTCTCGTTGTATTAACCGATATGACTTCCTTTGCAGAAGCAATGCGTGAGGTTTCCTCCTCCAAGGGCGAAATCCCCAGCAGAAAGGGTTATCCCGGTTACCTGTACAGTGAACTTGCAACCATTTATGAAAGAGCCGGTATCGTTAGCGGCACCAATGGATCTGTAACACAGATTCCTATTCTGACAATGCCAAACGATGATATCACACATCCTATTCCAGACTTAACAGGATATATTACGGAAGGTCAGATTGTTCTTGACCGTACCATCTATCAGAAAAATGTATATCCTCCCATCAATATCCTTCCTTCCCTTTCCCGTCTTATGAAGGACGGTATCGGTAAAGGTTATACAAGAGAAGATCATCAGGATCTTTCCAGTCAGTTATTCTCATCTTATGCCCGCGTGGGTGATGCAAGAGCTCTTGCAAGCGTTATCGGTGAAGACGAACTTTCTCCTATCGATAAGAAGTATCTGAAGTTCGGTGCCGCAATGGAACAGGAATTCATTACACAGGGAATGGATGAGAACCGTACCATTATACAGACTCTGGATTTAGGCTGGAAACTGCTCCGTATGCTTCCCAGAGAAGAGCTGGATAGAATTGATACTAAGATACTGGATAAATACTATATTTCATCAGAGGCTTCCAAATAAGTGCCTCAAACAAGCTAACCGTAAATATACGGCCTTAGCAGAAAGGCATGGGTGTTATATATGAATCCGAATACCTTTCCCACCAAGGGAAACCTAATATTGGCAAAGAACTCCCTAACCTTAGCAAAACAGGGCTATGAGCTGATGGATAAGAAGAGAAACATTCTTATCCGTGAACTGATGGAACTGATTGATAAGGCAAAGGATATCCAGACAGAAATCGATGGAACCTTTACCAGTGCATATGCGGCTTTGCAAAAAGCCAATATAGAAATGGGTATCCGGAATGTAGAAGACTTAAGCTTTACCATTCCGGAGGAGAATTCCATTGAAATTAAACAAAGAAGTATTATGGGCACGGAGATTCCCCTGGTAGATTTTAAACTGGAGGATGAAAAACCCACTTACTCTTTCTTTAATACCAGGTTGTCACTGGATGAAGCCACCAGCAGTTTTCGTAAGGTAAAAGAGCTTACTCTGCGCCTTGCAACCATAGAAAACTCTGCCTATCGTCTGGCAACCAGTATTAATAAGACACAGAAACGTGCCAATGCCTTAAAGAATATAACAATTCCCCATTATGTAGAGTTAGTTCATAACATACAGAATGCTCTCGAAGAAAAAGAGAGAGAAGAATTCACAAGACTTAAGGTAATTAAAAGCAGACGTACCTAACTCTGCTTTCTATATAGCAAGACAAACAGCTTTCCTTTTAAGTTAACCGCTTAAAGGGAAGGCTGTTTTTTTGCTCATTGTAGCTCCGCCGAGCTCCCCCCGAGGGAGGCAGAGCTCAAAACAAAAGTGTTGGAGTGGGATTCTGTGAAACCTGCCCTATTCCAGCCTCATCTGCCTGCAGGTATGGGATTGCCACAAATCAGCATCAAAATAGAAATAAAAATAATAAATTATACTTTAGCAATTTAAATAACTAATTTATACAAGTTGTAAAGTTGTATTTACAACTTGTATTTTTTATAGTACAATAATAGATAAAGTGAAAACTATTAATTAAAAAGAAACTATGTACCAGTACCAAATATATTATACAAACAGTCCAATTCAATTTTTGATAATTTAAAATAGTTACAGAAAAACCTTGCAGAAATGAGGCATATATGAAAACGAAGGAACAGTCTAAGCATACCATCCTAAGCAGCTGGCTAAGAGAAAATATTGCGAATAATACCTTCAGTGTAGGTGATAAGATACCCTCTGAAAATGAACTGGCTAACACTTTTCATTTCAGCAGACAGACCGTAAGGCAAGCCATCGGCGATCTGGTAGCGGAAGGCATCCTTGCCAGGGAACAGGGAAGCGGAACTTACGTCTCCATTCCACCGGTAAAACCGGTTCAGGATAAAACCATGCGCATAGGCGTAATAACCACGTATCTGGATGATTATATATTTCCAAGCATCATACATGGAATCGAAGAGGTACTAACTGCTGAGGGCTATACCATGGCTCTTGGAATTACACATAATAAGCAAGCCGATGAAGAAAACTGTCTCCAGAAGCTTATCGCCAGCGGTGTGGATGGCCTTATTGTAGAAGGAACAAAATCTGCTCTTTATAATGCCAATGAAGCATTCTATACAAGATTAAAGGAAAAGAATATTCCTACTGTCTTTATCAATGGTTATTATCATAATTATAACGGCTCTTATGTTGTACTGGACGATCGAAAAGCCGGTGAAATGATAACGGATATTCTTATTGATAACGGTCATAAAGGTATCGGCGGTATTTTCAAGTCCGATGATATTCAGGGCTTAAGGCGATTTGAAGGCATGCAGCTTTCAATAAAGAAACACAAACAACCCGTAATAGATGAAGCCTATTTATGGTATACTACGGAGGATTTTAAATATCTGATCAACGGCGGTATGGATAAAATGATATTGGAGCGCCTGGAGAAAACCTCCGGAATTGTCTGCTACAACGACCAGGTTGCAGTTGCTCTCATAAATCTGTTCAAACGAAACGATATCAGAATACCCGAGGATAAATCCCTCGTAAGTTTTGATAATTCCTTCCTTGCAAAAGAAATGGTATACAACCTTACATCTGTGGTGTATCCCTCAAAAAAAGTTGGCAAAAAAGCTGCCCAGCTCCTGCTGCAATGCCTGAATAATCCCTTGTACACAGAGCAGGTCAAATTAGACCCCTCCGTTAAGATAAGAGGTTCTGTGACCAACCTAAATAGCTGATGTAAACCTCACTTAGTTCTTGCATTTTCATACAAATTCAGATAGAATAAAGATATCATTACTTGTATGTACATCTCATAATTTTACTTGTACTTACAGATACAATAAACAACTGATTTTAAGGAGGTAACACGTAATGCCAAAATATTCAATTGGGGTAGATTTTGGTACTCTCTCCGGCAGAGCCTTGCTTGTAAATGTTGAAACAGGTGAGGAGCTGGCCGATGCCGTAAAGGATTATACTCATGCAGTTATGGATGAATGTCTGCCAAGCGGAAAGAAGCTCGCTCCCGACTGGGCTTTGGAGCATCCCGCTGATTATCTGGAGGTACTTAGCACAACTATTCCCGCAGTAATCAAAAAAGCTGGAATAGCTGCAGAGGATATTATCGGTGTAGGTATTGACTTTACCGCCTGCACAATGCTGCCGGTAAAAGCTGATGGAACACCTTTATGCTTTCTTGAGAAATATAAAGATGATCCACATGCCTACATTAAGCTCTGGAAGCACCATGCAGCTCAGGATAAGGCAAATAAGTTAAACCAGATTGCTGAGGAAACCAACCAGAGCTGGCTGGCCCGCTATGGCGGAAAGATATCTTCTGAATGGATGTTCCCTAAGATCTGGCAGACACTTGAGGAAGCACCCGAAATCTATGAGGAAGCTGATTTCTTTATAGAAGCTGCGGACTGGGTAATCTGGCAGTTAACAGGTATACAGACAAGAAACTCCTGTACTGCAGGTTACAAGGCAATGTGGCATAAGAAAGAAGGCTACCCTGATAAATCCTTCTTCAAACAGTTAGATCCCCGTCTGGAAAATGTTGTAGAGGACAAATTAAACTGTGAAATAGTTCCTTTAGGAGCCAAAGCTGGTGAGATTACAGAACACTCTGCTGCCTTTACAGGTTTAGTACCCGGTACGGCAGTTGCAGTTGCAAATGTGGATGCTCACGTTACAGTACCTGCAGTTAAAATAGACGGTCCCGGAAAAATGCTTGCAATTATGGGAACCTCAACCTGCCATATTCTCTTAGGTGAGAAAGAGTCCACTGTTCCCGGAATGTGCGGCGTTGTTGAAGACGGAGTTTGCCCCGGATATTTCGGTTATGAAGCCGGACAGTCCTGTGTAGGTGACCATTTCGCCTGGTTTGTAGAGAACTGTGTAAGCGCAGAATACTACGAAGCTGCTGAAGCAGAAGGTTTGAACATACATCAGTATCTAACCAAAAAAGCCAGCGCCTTAAAACCCGGAGAAAGCGGTTTATTAGCCCTTGACTGGTGGAATGGTAACCGTTCTGTATTAGTTGATGTGGATTTAACAGGACTTATTCTAGGTATGACCTTACAGACAAAGCCAGAGGAAATGTATCGTGCTCTAATCGAAGCAACCGCTTATGGTACTCGTAAGATCATTGAGACCTTCCAAAATAACGGCGTTCCCGTTGAAGAATTCTATGCCTCCGGCGGTATCTCCTTAAAGAACCCTATGGCTATGCAGATATATTCAGACGTTATTAAGCTGCCGGTTAAGATCGGCGGTACCACCCAGGGTCCTGCTCTTGGAAGTGCTATTTTTGGTACTGTAGCAGCGGGTTCTGCAAAAGGTGGATACGATGATGTATTTAAGGCAGGCAGTATCATGGGTAAATTAAAAGATACCATTTATACTCCTATCTCCGAAAATGCAGCCATCTACGATAAGCTTTATGCAGAATATACCCTTCTTCATGATTATTTTGGCCGTGGAGCCAATGATGTTATGAAAAGGCTTAAACAGTTGAAAAAGGAACAGGCTTAACTATACAGCATTATATATAACAAAATTTATTAACTTAAAACCGTAATCAATCATAATCAATCACAAAGCATTTACATGATAATACTTAATTAAACTTAAATTTTTTGTTAAGCACTTGATTAATTTCTGCTGCGGCTGTAAAAAATCAATTCACAGCTGCAGCTATCCAAAGATATTTCAATATTAGTCAGAAGAATGCTGTATAAACTAACTATGTAACTCCTGCTGATAAGAAGTTCATCCAAGAATACTGCTTACATCCGATTACATAGGTTAGAGCAGTTAAGCTGTTTCATACTGCTACTTTACAAATGCATAACTTTTAAGAAGCAGCTCAAAGTTAATGCAATCACCTGAAATATATTACATGCAATAGTTCATCCAATCACAGAAAACAGATTGCACGTAATAATTTCGTCCAGATACACAAACTATTTTATATGCAATAGAACTATCCAATCACGCAAAATAATTAAGGAGGACTTATTATGTCATTAAAACAATATGAATTCTGGTTTATAACAGGCTCCCAGCATTTATATGGACCTGAGACACTGAAACAGGTAGCAGAGCACTCAAAGGTTATTGCAGATACCTTAAACCAGTCATCTGTTATTCCCTGCTCCGTTGTATTCAAGCCTATTGTAAAAACACCTGATGAAATTACAGCACTGGTTAAAGAAGCTAACTATGCAGACAACTGCCTTGGTATTATCACCTGGATGCATACCTTCTCTCCATCCAAAATGTGGATCAATGGCTTGACCCGTTTGGAGAAGCCTTATCTGCACCTTCATACACAGTTCAACCGTACAATACCTAACGAAGGAATTGATATGGATTTCATGAATTTAAATCAATCAGCTCATGGTGACAGAGAGCATGGCTTCATTGGTACCAGATTACGTATGGCAAGAAAAGTTATCGCCGGCTACTGGGAGGATGAAGATGTACAGGAGCGTATCGGAAGCTGGATGAGATCAGCGGTAGGTGTAGCTGTAAGTAAAGGCTTAAAAGTTATCCGTTTCGGCGATAACATGCGTCAGGTAGCCGTTACAGAAGGCGATAAAGTTGAAGCTCAGATTAAACTTGGCTGGCAGGTTAATACAACTGCTGTAGGTGATTTAGTAGCTGAGATCAATAACGTTACAGAAGCCCAGATTGATGCAGTAATGAAAGAGTATGAAGAGAAATATGAATTCAATACAGACAATATTGCCTCCGTTCGTTACCAGGCAAAGGTAGAAGTTGCTCTCATGAAGATGATTACAGAAGGCGGTTACGGTGCCTTTACCAACACCTTTGAAGATCTTCACGGAATGGAGCAGCTTCCCGGACTTGCAAGCCAGAGAGTAATGGAAGCTGGTTATGGCTACGGCGGTGAAGGTGATTGGAAAGTATCTGCTCTTACTCATATATTAAAACGTATGGCAGAAGGTCTTCCCGGCGGAACTGCTTTCATGGAGGATTATACTTATGATCTCACAAAAGGTAATGAATTATCTTTAGGAGCACATATGCTTGAAGTGTGCCCTACTCTTGCAGCCGGAAAACCTAAGATTGAAGTACATCCCCTTGGAATCGGCGGTAAAGCTGATCCTGCGAGACTGGTATTTGAAGGCCATGAAGGAAAAGCAATTGTTGTATCTTTAGTCGATATGGGCGGACGTCTTCGCCTTATCGTCCAGGATGTGGTTGCTGTTAAACCTATTTATGATATGCCTAATCTTCCTGTAGCACGTGTTATGTGGAAAGCTATGCCGGATCTTAAAACAGGTGCCGAGTGCTGGATACTTGCTGGCGGCGCACACCATACTGTATTCTCCTATAGCATAACTGCTGAGCAGATGCAGGACTGGGCAGAAATGATGGATATTGAATATGTTCATATTTCTGAAAGCACTACAGTAGAAAACTTAAAACAACAGTTATTCTTACAGGATATTGCCTGGAAATTAAAATAATAAGGAAGAGGAATAAGCCTATGTTAGAAGTATTGAAGAAAGAGGTATATGAAGCAAATATGCTTCTGCCTAAACATAATCTTGTAACCTTTACCTGGGGTAATGTATCTGCCTTTGATAAAGAAAGCGGTCTTATGGTTATCAAACCCTCCGGTGTTGAATACGACGTAATGACCCCTGAGGATATGGTAGTAGTCGATCTGAGCGGTAAAACTGTGGAAGGTAAATTAAATCCCTCCTCCGACACCGCAACTCATATAGAACTTTACAAGGCCTTTCCCGGTCTTGGCGGAATCGTCCATACTCATTCCCGATGGGCAACTATTTTTGCACAATCAGGAATAGGAGTACCGGCTTTTGGTACCACACACGCCGATTATTTTTATGGAGAGATTCCCTGCACCAGAAAAATGACTCCGGAAGAAATAGCTGCTGCCTATGAGAAAGAAACCGGTACAGTTATTATTGAGTGTTTCAGGGAAAGAGGAATTGACCCATTAGCTGTACCGGGAGTTGTAGTATACAGTCATGGTCCCTTTACCTGGGGAACATCTGCAAAAAACGCCGTTCACAATGCTGTAGTATTGGAAGAGGTTGCTTTTATGGCTTGGCATAATCTGTCTTTGTCAGAAGGAAAGCTTCCCTCCATTCAACAGGAACTCTTGGATAAACACTATCTCAGAAAACATGGCGCTAATGCATATTATGGTCAAAAATAATCCTGTATACTGATTTTTAGCTGAGTTTCGATTTTAAGCTTCTAAGCATCAAAGTTTTATTTATATAACATTTGGATATACGTTTAATAATATAAAAAATTTAACAGAAAACCCTCTTACTTTTCCTTGCTGAATATCAGGCTAAGTAAGGGGGTTTTTCGTTAAAAGTATTCTTATTGGTAATCTTTTATCTATTTCTGCTGGAAAGTTAATCTTTATTTCATTAATTTTTTCTTAACATCCCTTTAATGCTTGCTACAACCTGTGAAATAATCTATAATATATAAATATAATAAAAAATTTTATATAAATACATAATTTCGATACAATTCGATCTGAAAACATTTAACGAACATAATACGAAACATTTAGCGAACATAAAACGAAACATTTAACGAACATAAAACGAAATATTTAAGAAACATAAAACAAAATATTTAAGAAACATAAAACAAAATATTTAAGAAACATAAAACGAAATATTTAACGAAACATAAAATAAAATATTTAATGAAACATAAAACAAAATATTTAACGAAACATAAAACAATATATTTAACGAAACATAAAACAATATATTTAACAAAACATAAAACGAAATGTTTAACGAAACATAAAACAAAATATTTAACAAAACATAAACGAAATATTTAATGAAACATAAAACAAAATATATAACGAACGATAAAATAGATAAAAATCATATAATTAGTCTAAGCTATATAAAAGTATTATCACTTATTTTATAGCTTAATGAAGTAGTGCCTAAATAAATACTGAAAAAAATCCCATACTATAAATATTGCCCTATAAGGAGTTGTCATGAGAAAATCACTCTTTCTTATATGTGCTTTGTGCGCATTAATATTAAACACAACCGTTTACAATGTACATGCTCTGGCTGCATCCGATATAACCCCCAGTACAGCAGCAACTGATGAATCACTGGATAATAACAGCGAAAATAGTACTAATGATGATAAATCTGCCAATAATAAAAAAACAACTGAAAATGAAGCTTTAAACATAGGTGATATGCCAAATGTTGCTTCTGAAGCCGCAATTGTAATGGAAGCTTCCACCGGAACAATTCTATATGCCAAGAACATACATGAAAAACATTATCCTGCCAGTATTACCAAAGTCCTGACCACCTTAGTAGCTTTGGAAAACTCAACTCCCGGAGAAATTGTAACCTTTTCTAAGAATGCTATATACGATGTTGATCTGGACAGCAGCCGGATCGGTATCGATGTAGGTGAAAAACTAACCATGGAGCAGAGCCTCTATGCCGTGATGCTGGAATCAGCAAATGAAGTATCCTATGCTGTAGCGGAACATGTAGCCGGCAGTGTATCTGCTTTCTCAGAAATGATGAATAAAAAAGCTGCCAGTTTAGGCTGCGTTGATTCTAACTTTATCAACCCCCATGGGTTGCCCGATGAAAATCATTATACAAGTGCCTACGATATGGCTCTTATATCAAGAGCTGCCATTAATAATGAGGCTTTTCGTAAAATTACCGGTACAAAGACCTATACCATTCCACCAACTAATATTCAAAAGGAATCCAGGTATCTTGCCAACCATCACGGTATGATAAAAGGAAGCTATTCATTTGAAGGTACTCTCGGCGGTAAAACCGGTTATACCTCAAAGGCCAAATATACCCTTGTTACCTTTGCAGAACGTGACGGAATGACTTTAATCAGTGTTATTATGTATTGTGATTCCATTCCCAATGAATATGGTGATACGGAGGCATTGCTTAATTATGGTTTTGAGAATTATACAAAACACAATGTTGTAAACGAAGTGTCTTCTGATAAGACCGGCAATACAGAATTATTTACCCAATACGCACCCTTATTCAGCAGAACAACTTCTCCGTTAAAGTTAAGCAGTGCCGGCAGTGTTATTTTACCAAAGGGAGTTAAATTTGATGAAGCTGAAAGTACAATCTCATATTCACCCCTGGACAAACTTAGAGAAGGTGACAACAATATCGGGACAATGCGTTTTACTTATGATAATACTTATGTGGGGTCTGCAGATATCGTATATTCCACCACTTCTACCAATTATGTATTAAATAACAACTTCATTCCGGAAACTCCAAAAACAATAGTAACCAAAGGGGTCTCAATGCCCCAGGAGACTCAGGATGATAATGGAAGGCTTCGTATTATCATTATTGCTATAATAATTATTGTAATCCTTGTATCCGTAACCTTGTATCTTTTCTTTGTGGAATTACCTTATAGAAAGAGAAAGAATGCTTATAATGCAAAAAGAAAAAAGAGTAAACGTTATTACTCAAAAAATGATTATCTTGACCTTTAAGGATACCAAATAAAGGTATATGACAGGTTGTAATATGATTGATTAATCTAAAGAAGATTTAAATAATTTACTATTACCCAAGAATATCTTAGTAGTAGTATGTATTATTGATGAACAGACTAATAAATCATACAAGCTAAATTAATTAAAAAGCGCTTTCATAAATGTGAGAATCTATTTTTTATACAACTTAACTATATAACAAAGAAAAAAGGGCTGTTGTAGCAATCTACAACAACCCTTTTAAGCGTTCCCGACACGATTTGAACGTGCGACCTATCGCTTAGGAGGCGATCGCTCTATCCTGCTGAGCTACGAGAACGTGCTTTATTTAAAGCCCTGCTATCTTATGATAAAATAACAGCAAAAATATTCTACTATTTTAAGAACAAATAGTCAACCCCAAACGTCAATATTTTTGACTGGTATAACTATTGTTATACATTACTGCCCAGAAAGTCGACATATCCCTGAAGCCAGATATTTCCTTTAAATCTTCTGCCTACCAAAGGTTCTCCGTATAAATCACTTTTGTTTATAATTACCTGAAAGATAACATCGTTACAAGAGATACTCAGATTATACATCTCTTCCTCTGTAATTTCATTTTTAAGGACATCCAAATCAATTATAGTACCTAATATAGTATAATTGTCAGATTCAGAGCCATAAGGCGTAAAAGAGGTCTCAACGATTGTATAGATATCTTCAACCTTAGCACGTCTTGAAATCATGGCATACATATCGATATCATCAATAGTCAGACTATCAATAGCCTCCTGGTTGCCTTTCTTCGCTTCTGAAATCAACTGTCTTCTATATTGAACTTCTGCAGTATTGCTCTTTGCCAGCTTCTCATCTCTTTCTAAGGGGAGAAGAATCTTTCCTGATACAGATAATGCAGATAGATATATGGAAAAAGGCCTGTCAAACTGCTTCTTATCTTTGGACTCGTTCAGATAATCAACTACATTCTGCAAATAAAAGATCAGGGAGACACCTAACCTGACATCATCGCTCATACCTGTATAAGCATCAGTGTCTACTCTTTTTATAATAGATACATCTTCTTTGGTACTGATGTAGCTTCCTTTAATATAGGGAAAATAATGTTCCATGTAAAACTTACCCTGGCTGTCATACTCTCCTCTGACTGTAACGCCAATCTGCTTACTGAATAATTTCGTTATCTCCGCAAAAATCCTGCCATCCTGCTGAGTATATATTCTCTTATCCGTAGGCTGCTCTGTAATCAGATTTACCAGACGTTCCAGATCTAATCTATCTTTCATGTTTGTAAAACCGATTGCTCTTAAAAAACTATGCATAATAACCTCTTTCCTGCATATACTGGTTAGCTAATTGTATATCGCATAAATCAGAAGTTGAAAGCAATTTCAACCTAATCCCTATGCACATCGCAAGCAGCTTGCGATACTGCTGTATAATCAAACTCACCAATTATTTCCTTATTCTCAGCAGTTTAATGTCCTAACCGTGCTTACACAAGGATTTAGGTCAGCAGGTGAACATATAACCCTTCTTTCACACTAGCTACCATTGCATGCCTTATCTGCTTGCAGATATAGGCACTGCCACAAATCAGGGTATGAATTATGTCTTTCAATAATTCACACTATTAACATTCGCGCCTTGGCGCGCACCAATCAGAAGTGGAAATTATTTTTATGTTTCCACATAAACATACTCATACCTCAAGCCTCTTATAGTACTGCCAAAATAAGAAGTTTGAAATGTGTTTATTTCACACCAACTCCTGCTTAATACAATCATTGGATTATCTTATTATATGGAGGTTAGCTTAGTTAACATACCCATAAAAATGAAAATCAATGAATATCTATTACTTATATCATATTTTGAATCTGATGACAAGTTAAATTACTGTGTATTACTTATATTACTCTGCTTTACTTATATTACTGTGGATTACTTATAATACTCTGCTTTACGTACATTACCCTTGATTACGTACATTACTATGGATTACTTACATTACTATGCTTTACTTATATTACTTACATTATTTATTACTCTGTATTACTTATATTACTCTGCTTTACTTATATTACTTTGTATTACTTATATTACTTTGTATTATAAGCAGAACTTCTCTTTGCAGGAATCAGATTACAAGCTGATACCCTGTCAACCTATCAATCAATATAACAGAAACACCTTATCAAACCGTCACTAATGTATAATGACAAATTGTATTATAATAGTATTTTACCCTATATAGTCATCTGTATCCATAGTATCAACAATCATAGTTGACAAGTCTGTTTTAAGATCCTTCTCGATCCAATTAGCATAATTACGTCCATTGCTGTCCGTCAGCATACGCAATACCGGCCTTGTAGGGCATTTTGTGTTCTGTCTTAACACAATTCCAGTCTCTCCTTCATCCGTAACTACAACTGTGCCATTGGGATATGCAGCTATTAGCTCAATAAAACAATGTACAACTTCAAAATCAAACTTAATACCGGCCTGACTAACGATATAGTCCAAAGCATGGTGCACCTTCAGCTTTGGTATCAGAAAACCATATACAAGGCTGTCAAAAGCATCACATACAGCTACAATCTTACTTCCTATTTTAATCTTGTCTCCCTTTTTATGAAAAGGAAATCCTGAACCATCAATTCTCTCATGGTGGCATAATATAATATCTTTCGATGCCACTGGAAGCCAGTTTTCTTTAATAACGGAAGAATAACCATATACAACATGCTTCATTAATTCTTTTTGCTCTTCTTTACTGCTCTTTAAATAGTTGTAATTCTGATAATCAATCTTGACTAAATTATATCCCATATCGTGGAGCAGGCTGCCAAGAGCAATCTGTCGTACTTTATCTTTGCTTAGTTTCATTCGCAATGCAATCAAAACAGACATGGCACATACATTTAAAGAATGGGCATATGTACCTTCATTCTTTTTTCGTATACCTGATATACTGTATAAAACGTGGGGTGAGTTAACGATATCACAGATTATATTTTCTGCAACATTTTTAATTTCTTCTAATTCACCATATCCCTGGTAAGTATAACGTTCTATAACATCTCGCACTATGTCCTGGCATTCATATTTAATTTTTTCTTCAATATTCTCTTCTTCGTTAACGCCTTGGGATAACTCATCTTCTATACATATATAACTATATCCTAATTCTTTCAGTTTCTTGGCATATTCTATCTTAACAGGGGCTCCTGCTGACATAATCACAATACCGCTGTCTGTTATGATATCCCTGGCTAGCAATTCATGTCCCTTGATTGTATCAAGTAACACCTTTCTCATATAGATACCTCATGTATATACAAAGGGTAATAATCCTTATCATTTGTATACTATCAACGAAAATAATATTAGTTCCTACTTAATACAATATCGGATAAAAACGGCAATGTCAATATAGGTATAGAAAAATAGTTCCAAGGTATTGTTAATACCTTAACAATAATTTTATAAAATGACATTTTTTTTATACAATATGTTAAACTAGCAATTTCACATATTTTCCACTTGTGCATTATGTATGGTTTATGCACTTTTTGCACAAAATCTTAGGTGCTATTTTATGCACCATATACAAAATATTAGTTTGACAAATTAATAACAATTTGATATATTAAATGTGTAATAAGCAGCGCAGTTAATTGTTAAGAATTTAACATAAATAAGGAGGACTCCCATGAGTGAGAAAAAACAACCTACCCCCCAGGAACATGTAGACCAACTAGTTAAGAATGCACAGGTAGCTCTGAAAGAGTTTATGAATTATGATCAGGAGCAAATTGATACTATCGTTCATGAAATGGCACTGGCCGGACTTGCTAAACAGCAATATCTTGCTAAAATGGCAGTTGAAGAAACACAGCGCGGTATTTATGAAGATAAGATTACAAAGAATATCTTTGCTACAGAATACATCTGGCACTCCATTAAATATCAGAAAACAGTTGGTATTATAGAAGATAATGAAGAGGAAGATTACATGACCGTTGCTGAACCAATTGGTATTGTAGCTGGTGTAACACCTGTAACTAATCCTACTTCAACTACAATGTTCAAGATAATTTCTTGTATTAAGACAAGAAATCCTATAATTTTCGGTTTCCACCCAAGTGCACAACAGTGCTCCAAAGCTGCAGCACAAACCTTATATGATGCAGCAATTAATGCCGGTGCACCTAAAGATTGTATCCAATGGATTGAATATCCTTCCGTAGAGGCAACCTCAGTATTAATGAATCATCCCGGTGTAGCCTGCATCCTTGCAACAGGCGGTCCTGGAATGGTAAAAGCAGCATATTCCTCCGGAAAACCTGCCTTAGGTGTTGGTCCTGGTAACGTACCTTGCTTTATTGAGAAAACTGCTGTGTTAAAACGTGCAGTAAATGACCTTGTTCTTTCCAAATCATTTGATAATGGTATGATCTGTGCTTCCGAACAGGCTGCTATTATTGAAGCACCTGTATATAAAGAAGTAATCGAGCTTATGAAAAAAGCTGGCTGTTATTTCGCAACCAAAGAAGAAATCAAGAAATTAGAGCCTGTTGTAATAAATATTGAAAAATTATCAGTAAATCCTGCTATCGTTGGACAGTCACCTGCAGCAATCGCAGCTCTTGCTGGCTTTACAATTCCCAAAGAAACAAAGATCTTATGCACAGAGATCGACGGTGTTGGTAAGGAATATCCACTGTCTATAGAAAAATTATCCCCTGTTTTAGCAGTTGTAAAAGCAAAAGATGTGGAAGATGGTATGGGTCTTTGCGAGAAAATGTTAGCAAATGGCGGTATGGGTCATTCCTCCGTACTTCACTCAACTAATCAGACAGTTATCGAAGAGTTCTCAAATCGTATGAAAACCGGACGTATCATTGTTAACTCTCCTTCTACTCATGGTGCAATTGGTGATTTATACAATACAAATATGCCTTCCTTAACACTCGGCTGCGGATCTTACGGCGGAAACTCAACAACTCACAATGTTTCTGCAGTTGACCTGGTAAATATCAAACGTGTGGCTAAGAGGAGAAACAATATGCAATGGTTTAAGATTCCTAACAAGATTTACTTTGAATCAGGTTCAACAGCTTATCTTTCCAAAATGCCTGATATAACAAAAGCATTCATTGTTACTGACCCTGCTATGACACAGCTTGGATATGTAAACAAGGTTCTTTATCAGTTAAGAAAAAGAGAAGAATATGTTCACTGCGAAATCTTTGATCAGGTAGAGCCCGATCCTTCTCTTGAAACAATCATGAAGGGTGTAGACTCCATGAATAAATTCAGACCTGATGTCATTATCGCATTAGGTGGTGGATCTGCTATTGATGCTGCAAAAGGTATGTGGTTATTCTATGAGAATCCAGATGCAGATTTCAAGAACATGTCCCTTAAGTTCTTAGATATAAGAAAACGTACCTACAAATTCCCTCAGTTAGGAAAGAAAGCTAAATTAGTAGCTATTCCTACCACTTCCGGTACAGGATCAGAAGTTACCTCTTTTGCAGTAATCTCTGATAAAACTGAGAATAAGAAATATCCTCTTGCAGATTATGAATTAACTCCTGATGTTGCTATCATTGATCCTGATTTCGTTATGTCAGTACCTAAGAAATCTACAGCATGGACCGGTATGGATGTTTTAACACACGCAATTGAAGCATATATCTCCATTCTTGCTTCTGACTATACAGATGCGTTAGCAGTACACGCTATTGAGATGGTATTCACTTACCTGAAGAGATCCTTTGAATTTGGAGAGAAAGATCCAGTAGCTAGAGAAAAAATGCACAATGCATCAACTATTGCAGGTATGGCATTTACAAATGCATTCCTTGGTATCAACCACTCCTTAGCACATAAACTCGGTGGTGAATATCATGTACCTCACGGATGCGCAAATGCAATCTTACTCCCTCATGTAGTTCGTTACAATGGTACCTCCTGCCCTACCAAATTCACATCATGGCCTAAATATGAGAACTATATTGTAGGAGATAAGATTTTTAACTTAATGAAGAAATTAGGTTTCGCTCCTAAGAACAACGATGATGCTGTTGAAATACTTGCAACAGAAATTGAGAAGTTAAATGCTTTCCTTGAAATTCCTGCAACCTTAAAAGAGTATGGCCTTGATGAGAAAGATTTCTTAGCAAAAGTTAATCCTCTTGCAGACTTAGCATTCGGTGATCAGTGTACAACAGCTAATCCCAGACTTCCATTAGTATCTGAATTAGAAGATTTATATTTAACAGCTTATTATGGAAAAGGTAATGTACCTGCTAAGAAGTAATATTTATATGATATGAATCTACATTACAAAAACAACCTGCCTGAAAAGGCCGCCTGCGAAAAGCAGGCGGCCTTTTTGAATCTATTTATTCATTTATCTTAACTCACTTTTTTTACAATTACCTGATTTCTTATTACATATATCTTCTTATTACAGTTTTTTGGCTTATAGTTTTTGGCTTGTAGTTTTAGTTTTTTACATGCAGTTTCTATATGCAATTTTTTAATATGCAGGTTTTATATGTAGGTTTTTATATGCAGGTTTTAACATGCAAGGTTTTATATGCAAGGTTTTTATATACAGGTTTAACATGCAAGGTTTTATATGCAAGGTTTTACATGCAGGTTTTAACATGCAAGGTTTTATATGCAGGTTTTAACATGCAAGGTTTTATATGCAGGTTTTAACATGCAAGGTTTTATATGCAGGTTTTTATATGCAAGATTTTTATATGCAAGGTTTTACATGCAGGTTTTAACATGCAAGGTTTTATATGCAGGTTTTTATATGCAAGGTTTTTATATGCAAGGTTTTTATATGCAAGGTTTTTACATGTAAGTTTTTTTCATACAGTTTTTTATATGTAGTTTTTTTATTTGCAGGGTTTTACATATAGTTTTTTACATATAGATTTTACAAAAGTTTTTTATATATAGTTTAAACACATATGTTTATTCCATATAATTTCTAGTTTTTTTTGCTTCTTCTAATGCTAGTTTTTCTTCAGATGACAATACAACGAAGGATTCACCTTTTATTATTTCTTTTACGTAAGTATAGCAACCTTCTCTGGTAGAATGCATTGAATTAAGGACAAAGCCATCATTATCATCATTCAAGATAGCTAGTGTGAAACTTAACTTACCTCCCATCTCCTGAAATGCATCATACTTTACTATACCAATCTTTTGATAAGTTACTGCTAAATTTTCAAATATCTTTTTAATTTGTTCAGTATGAATATTACTTTGATCTTTTAATTCTTTCAACTGATTGAATTTATCTTCAAACTGAACTTCCAGGCTTTTACCATCTGTTCCATCCATAAATTTCTTATAACGTTTTTTTAACTTGCTGGATTTCACAAACAGTACTATTAGACAAACTAACATGATTAATAAAATTGCAGCAAACCCTATTACTATAAAATCGATATATTCACTTATGTAGTCACTTAACAACATGGGAAGGTCTCCTTTAGTTTATTGTTTCAAATAAATCCAAAATTCTTTCTAATTCCTCTACTGAATAATACTCTATTTCTATTTTTCCGTTATTATTGTTTTTCTTCTTGATAGATACTTTTGTACCCATAATTTTTTTAATTTTTTCTTCTATATCACGATAAAGAAAGCTATCTTCTTTTACAGGAGCAACTTCCTCTTTTACTTCATTTATTTGAGCAGTAATTTTTTTAACTAATTTTTCAGTATCTCGAACACTTAACTTATCATCAAAGACTTTCATTGCTGTCTGATATTGTATTTCTTCATCTTCTATTGCTAACAAAGCTCTAGCATGTCCACCTGAAATCATATCATCTATTAACATCTGCTGAACTTTTTCACTAAGTTTTAAAAGTCTCATAGTGTTAGTAACAGCAGTTCTACTTTTTGATACTCTTTCTGCTACTTCATCCTGTTTCAGATTAAACTCTTTTATAAGGTTTTGATATGCTATCGCCTCTTCTATAGGATTTAAATCTTCCCTTTGTATGTTCTCTATAATAGCAATTTCCATTACTTCTTGTGGCGTATAGTTTTTTATTATTACTGGTATTTCTTTTAAACCTGCTTGTTTAGCAGCTCTCCATCTTCTCTCACCTGCAATAATTTCATAGTATTTATCTTTTTTTTGTACTATCAAGGGTTGAATAACACCAAATTGTTTAATAGAATCGGATAACTCATGTAGTGAGTCTTCATCAAAATATTTTCTTGGTTGTTTTCTATTAGGTTCAACCTCATTTATTGATACTAATGTTTCACGTGAAACATCTATTTTTTCCTTAATTTCATTATCTGTATTCCTCTTTGTATCGCTTTTATTCGGAATCATAGAGTCAAGGCCTTTACCTAAACCCTTCTTTGAAACAGCCATATTAATCTCCTTTTCTTTTATATTACCTACTCTTACTTATTACTTTTTTTCAATTACTTCATCTGCTAAATCTCTATATCCTTCAGCACCAGCAGACTTGGGATCATATATATTAATTGGTAATCCATGACTTGGTGCCTCTGCCAAACGTACATTTCTTGGTATGATAGTTTTATATATTTTTTGCTCAAGATTTTGCTTAACATTTTCAACTACTTGCAAAGATAAGTTTGTTCTTGCATCGTACATGGTAAATACTACACCTTCTATTTCTAATAAAGGATTTAATCTTTGCCTTACTAAATTAATTGTATGTATTAACTGTGACAATCCTTCCAGTGCATAGTACTCACATTGTATAGGAACCAGAACTGTATCTGCTGTTGTCATAGCATTTACTGTAAGCGTATTTAATGAGGGTGGACAATCAATAATGATAAAATCATATTGATTTCTTACTTTCTCTATTTCCTTTTTTAATATAAACTCTCGTTCTTCTACTCCAATTAATTCAATTTCTGCACCTGCTAGATTAACATTAGAAGGAAGTAATGATAAATTTTCATATACATTCTTAACTAAACATTCTTCAATACTACAATTACCTATAATCAAGTCATAGACAGTAAAACTCAACTCATTTTTCTTTACACCGAGTCCGCTTGATGTATTTCCCTGAGGATCTATATCAATGGTAAGAACATTTTTTCCTTTCTCAGCAAGGCAAGCAGAGAGGTTTATGGTGGTAGTAGTTTTTCCTACTCCTCCTTTTTGATTAGCAACTGCTATTATTCGTCCCATCTTTTCCTCCTTCATTCATGTAATTTGCTATAAATTACATGTCCTTATGTACATATCCCTATATCGATAATGAATATTATCAATAAGATTTTTCAAATAGAATAATTTTATGAAGCCATTTGGACTACCATTAATTATAACATTATTGTTTTTATTTATCTATATAAATTCGTTATTAATTTTGTTGTATTTTAAATTTATATCAGTAACTAATGAATGTTTCAAGTGAAACATTCATTAGTGTCAAGACTACTATAATTATAGTAATTAATATTTTAATTTCATTTGTATTTTAATTTCACTTGTATTTAAAATATAATGAAAAAGTGTAATAATTGGAAGCTAATGCATTTATAATATCTCAATCATAAACTTTAATAATCTTTTTATAATAATTAAGAGCATTTACATTTGTTAATTCATGGCACGAAAAGCTTATAGATATATGAATTTTATTTAAAATTAATTCTATACGTATATTTATAAATACAAACAAATTAATCCCTTAAGTACATTTATAAAAGTATTTTAATAAATAATGTTTCACGTGAAACATATATATGTCTTTTTCCTTTATGGTATATTATCACACTTAATAACACATTAATAATTCATTTCAAAAATCAAACAATAAATAAATTAAATAGTGTATTTTCACAGGTTAGTTATAGAAATATCGAAATTTTTCTCTATAAACATATCATACAAAATTTACATATTATACTCTCAGTAAAAATGTTGGATAATATTTATATATCGTCGAAGTAGTTATATAGTGGGTCAATAATTGGACAAATCTTTTTAGGGTTTGTATTGATTATATTAACCTAATAACTATAGATTATATACATATGACTAATAGCATTTCAGTAATCTTACCTTTTTTTAACCTAATTATAAATCTCTGATAATTTAGTATTATCAGGACAAAAAGAGATAATGTGATATTACAGAATTATATAACTTTTTATTATTTTTGCCTGATAAGTACATGACACTGAATTTTTAAATAAATATAATTCAAAAGATTAAATTTAAAGTAACACTAATCATGAAATGAGAAGCTTAGATAAGTTATTCTTAATCATATAAGACTTTCTTTTATTACATAGCCTCTTATTTCATCACTATGATTATTCGAGAATTATGGGTAATATAAAATGCTTACAACTTTTGTTTCACGTGAAACAATTTATTAATAAAATAAACCATATATTAGTTAAAATTAATATATATGGTTCATACTGTAGACAAATCCAATTATTAAAAGATTCATATAAATAATTATGTATAAATAATCGATACTATATTTTTACCCTTGCTTATTGTATTCTTTATTCTTAAATAAATCAGAATTTGTTGTTTTACTTAAGAAGGGGGAATAATGGTGAAGAGAAAGGTTGTCACATTATGTGGTTCGGTAAGATTCTGGAATAAAATACAGGAAATGTCTGTAAAGCTGGAATTAGAAAATGAATATGTAGTAATAGGAATTATACCTCATACTATAGAGATTTGACAGAATATAAAAAGATTTATTAGGTAAATTACATAGAATAAAAATCGATTTGTCAGATTCAATTTTTGTTGTAAATGTTAATGGGTATATATTGGCGAAAGTGTAAAAAATGAAATAGAATATGCTAAAGATAGAGGAAAAGAAATAATTTATTTAGAAAATAACTGATTAACATATTATTTGATTCTATAATAAATATTGAGGGTATAAAAGCTATGAGGAGGGATTCACCGAATCCCTCCTCATCTAGTAAATAGTTATCTTTATGTAATTATTTTTTTATTTTAATTCTCTTTTTTATCTTAATTCTCTTTTTTATCTTAATTCTCTTTTTTTTAAAAACTTTTGCATTTTAATTTCTTTTTGCACTTTGTTAACAAATCGCTCTAAACTTATAACTATCCGTTCAACTTATTTAGAAAACCTCAACTATATTATTTCTGATAGCATAAACTGCTGCCTGTGTTCTATCAGATACACTAATTTTTCTGAAAATATTAGAAACATGATTTTTAACCGTTTTCTCACTGATGGACAGATTATATGCTATTTCTTTATTAAATAAACCTTCAGTTATCAGTTTAAGTACTTCCATTTCTCTCTTTGTTAAAAGACTTTCAGTAGTAGTTTCCTCTTCCCTATTCTCCAACTTATCATTAAGAAGGGGAACCATGTTAGGTTGAATAAATATTTCTCCATTATTTATGGCAAATATAGCTTTTCTTAGCAAATCACTTTCAGAATCCTTTAACACATATCCATTAACACCAATATCTACAGCTTTTAATAAGTATTCAATTTCATTATGTATTGTAAGTATTAAAACTTTTATATTGGACTTCATTTCTTTTAACTTCTGCAATACTTTTAAACCATCCATTCTGGGCATATTAATATCCAGTAACAGAACATCCGGTTTCTTAATTGCTATTTCTTCAATACATTCGATTCCATCCCCAGCTTCACCAACAATAGATATATCACCCTCAAGTTCTAAAAGCTGTTTTAAACCCTCTCTTATCATACGATGATCATCTGCAATAACTACCCTAATAGTGCTCATCTTATACCCTCCTAATACTTTTCAAAGGAATTTTAACAATTATTTTCGTTCCTTCGTTTTCATCTGTTTCTATATTGAAATCACCTGATAATATAGACACTCTTTCTCTCATCATTGATAAACCAAAACCAGAAAAGATGTTCTCCCCCGGATCTGACAACTTTTCTTTTTTAATTCCGATTCCGTCATCTTTGACTTGTACTTTTACTGCTTTTTCTGAATAATTTATATCAATTTGAATTTTTTTAGCTTTTCCGTGTTTTATAGCATTATTAACGGATTCCTGAATTATACGAAATAAAGTAAGATTAATGGCAGGTAACAATGTTCTTTCATTATTATGTAATTTTAAAGATACTTTAATATTATAATTTTGAGTAATATCTCGTATATACTTTTCTATTGCCGGCACAAGTCCTAAATCATCAAGAGCCATTGGCCTTAGCCCATAAATAATATTACGCATATCATTTATCGTTGTTTTTATTGTTCCTACCATTGTTTGTAGCTCTAATTTAGCACGTATAGGATCTATATCAATCAGTCTGGTACATAATTCTGTTTTATGCATCATCGTGGTGAGATTTTGTACTGTTGAATCATGTAAATCTCTTGCAATTCTTTTTCTTTCTGTTTCTTGGGTTTCGATAATATTTAGTCCGAACTCATAGCTGATATTTTCGTTCTTCTCCATTTTTTCAGAATAACTTTTACAAAAATCATTCATATCTTCATAGAGATTACCTTTTAGGGTATGAAAACAGCTTTTTATATTATCCAGGTTATTTTTATTACTGATACATTCAAAGAATTTTTCTTCTTCTCTTTTTATATCATCTTCAACTTTAACCTTGTCAGCTTTTAACTTTGATAATTTTTTTTCTTCCAAGCTCAAATTTATTAAATAAATATCTCCAGAAATATTGTCTATTGTAATGGCAGATATTTTCTTCTGAATTTTCTTTTTCTTTTCTTCTAGAGATTTTAACCTTCCATTAATTAGCTCAATTTCCTGCTGAACACTTCTTTCATTTTCGTCAATATAGCATAGAGCATCTCTTAATTGTTCCATAAACCCCATATTATCTTCCTGATAAATCATTCTTATTACTCTCCTATTATACTAATATTTAAAAATATCAGGTTCATTTGTGTTTTTATTCATTCATATAAATTTAAGCCAGTAATAATTTGTTATTCTTTATAATATACTATATTATACCATAATTTGCATTTAGGAAAGCGTTTTTTTTCAAATTTGACACATTTTTATCATATTTTGTGAATAATTTTAATTTCGACATTGTTTATAGAATTTATCTGGTGATATTTCACATTTTATCGTTTCTGATTTTATTTTGTCTGTTTTTGTCGTTTTAAATCCTACGCGAAAGAATATCTCCTTTTGTTCCTTTTGTATAATTGTGTATATTTTCTCATAACCTTTACTAAAACCTTTATCTAATGCAAATCTCAAAAGGAACTCACCATTCCTATTATTTCTCTTCTCTGAAAGAACTGCCAACCGATCTATATAACACTCTTCACCTATCAATTTTAATTCAGCAGCACCAATAGGTTTATCTTCTTTCACTCCCTCATATAGGACAATATAAATATTTTCTTCTTTAAACTGGTTGTATATTTCAACTTCCTGGAATACAGAACTCCACACATTTATTAAATCTTCATACTTATCAGCAGCAACTACCTTCCCCTGTATCATAATAATTCACCTCCCGAATCAAAGTGGCTCTTTCGATGGTTTACCAGAAGATCTTGGGTACTTATCAGATATCTTTTCAATCTTTTCAATAATTACAAAGGACCTTCCGATATCTCCCTCCAAACTGAATTCTTCACAAGCTTTTATTCTGCCACCAAGGAGTTTAACTGCTTTTTTTGCATTTATAACTTCTTCCTGCACATTAGAACCTTTATACGAGATAAAGAAACCTTCCACTTTCACAAGCGGCATACAATACTCACTTAAAGTAGATAAGTTTGCCACAGCTCTTGAAACACATATATCGTACTTTTCTCTGTAATTACTGTCCCTTCCTAAATCTTCAGCTCTTGCATGTACAGCACATATGTCTTTTAGTTCTAACTCAGTTATTACTTCTTTTAAAAAGTTAATTCTTTTATTTAAAGAATCCATTAATGTTACATTAATTTTGGGAAAAATTATTTTTAATGGTATTCCCGGAAAACCTGCGCCAGTTCCAACATCAATTAAAGTAAGAGGTTTACTAAAATCATGTACACGTACTATGGAAAGGCTATCCATAAAATGTTTTGTTAAAACTTCATCAAACTCAGTAATTGCTGTAAGGTTCATTACCTTATTAGTTTCAACAAGCATTTCATAATACTTCACCAACAGTTTTGCTTGATCTTCTGTTATTGTTATATTTTCCTTTTTTGCCGCATCCAATAATTTTTCTATCTGATTCATTGAACTCCTGCTTTCTATCTTTATATATTTCTTTATATAATCTTGACATAAGACCATTCTTTGTATCAAAAAGGATTGTTGCAAAAGGTATAAAGGCTGGAAAAAGCTGCGCAGCTATCCTTTAATCCTGTGTAAAGGAAAACTATTAGGCTTCTTCCAGCAATTTTAATAAATACAACTGCCCTATTATTTTATATATAATACATAAATTTCTTCTTTTAGAGTAAGAGTGCGTTAATATTTGAAATTTATATATATAGGAATATATAATATCTAATTTATATTTTCTTCTTTTCTCCTAAATTGTTCCAGATATACCAGCAGGACAGAAATATCTGCCGGAGAAACACCTGAAATTCTGGAGGCTTGTCCTACAGAAGAGGGTCTTATTTTCATCAGCTTTTGTCTTGCTTCAATACGTAGACTCTTAACCTGTTCATAATCTATATTATCAGGAATATTTTTATTCTCGAGCTTCTTGAACTGTTCAACCTGCCTTAACTGTCTCTCGATATAGCCTTCATATTTAATATTAATATTAACCTGCTCTCTTACATCTTTAGGAAGAGCTTTTCTTCCGGTATCTATTTCCTCCAGCATATCATATGTTAATTCCGGTCTCCGTATAAGCTCACCTATAGTAGTACCGGTTTTTAGGCTTTGACTGTTATTTTTAGCAAGGAAGTCCTGTACTAAGGAGTTTGCACCTATTAATGCTTCATTAACTCTTCTTGTCTCATTCTTTATACTTTCTTCCTTTTGCAGCAATCCCTGATATCTATCTTCACTAATCAGTCCCACTTTATACCCTAGTTTTGTCAGCCTGAGATCTGCATTGTCCTGCCTGAGCAAGAGTCTGTATTCAGCTCTTGAAGTCATCATACGATAAGGTTCATGGGTTTCTTTCGTAACCAAATCGTCAATTAAAACTCCGATATATGCCTGTGACCTGTCCAATATAAGAGGCTCTTTGTTAAGAAGCTTCATTGCTGCATTAATACCGGCTATAAGTCCCTGAGCTGCCGCTTCCTCATAACCGGAGCTTCCGTTAAACTGTCCGCCGCTGAATAAACCTTCCACCTTCTGAAACTCTAATGAAGCCTTTAACTGATTCGGATTAATGCAGTCATATTCAATTGCGTAGGCATTTCTTACAATCTTAGCATTTTCGAGCCCTGCAACACTTCGATACATTCTATACTGTACATCCTCCGGCAAAGAACTGGACATACCACCCACGTACATTTCATTGGTATAATTTCCTTCTGGCTCTATAAATACCTGATGTCTGTCTTTATCCTCGAACTTAACGACTTTATCTTCAATGGAGGGACAGTATCTGGGGCCGGTTCCTTTAATATCGCCGCTATACAAAGGTGAACGATGTATGTTCTCCTTTATTATCTTATGTGTTTCTTCATTTGTATAAGTAAGCCAACAGGATATCTGTTCTTTCTTGATATCCACACCGTTATTGGTAAAAGAGAAAGGAACTACTTCCTCGTCACCAAACTGTTCTTCCATTTTACTAAAATCAATTGATCTTTTATCAATTCTGGCAGGTGTACCGGTTTTAAAGCGGTACATCTCTATACCGGCTTTGGTCAAAGAATCTGTTAAGTAATTTGCTGACTTTAAGCCATTGGGTCCGGTATAATTGCTTACATCACCATAGATACATCTTGCATTCAGATATGTTCCTGTACACAAAATAACAGCTTTACAGGGATAAATTCCACCAGAATAGGTTTTTATCCCCACAACTTTGTTGTCTTCTGTCAGTATTTCAGTTACCTCTGCCTGTTTCAAGGTAAGATTATCGGTATTCTCAAGAACTAATCTCATCTCCCTGCTATAATCCTGTTTATCGGCCTGGGCTCTTAAGGAATGGACTGCAGGTCCCCTGGAAACATTGAGCATTTTAGATTGAATATAGGTCTTATCAATATTCTTACCCATTTCACCGCCTAAAGCATCTATTTCTTTAACCAGATGACCTTTGGAGGTTCCTCCTATATTAGGATTACAGGGCATCAACGCAATACTATCCATGTTTATAGTTACTATTAAAGTATTTATCCCAAGTCTGGCACAGGCCAATGCTGCTTCACAGCCTGCATGACCTGCTCCGACTACTATGACATCATAACTTTCATATGTGTATGACATACTAACCTCTTTTCTGTAAATCCACTTTCACTTGATGTTTATAAATAAACATCATTCAGCTGTATTATACCACTGATCCATATTCCCGGCTACTACTTACCCATACAGAATTCCCGGAAAATTGTATTGATAAGATCCTCATCCACCTGTTCACCTGTTATTCTTCCTAAGGCCTCATAACCATTCATCATATCTACTGCATACAGATCTTCCGGCATATCATCCTGTATTGTCCTCTCCACCATACACAGGCTCTCAAGACTCTTTCTCAGTGCTTCTTCCTGTCTTAGATTTGTTATATAAACTTCATCATTGTATTCCAGGACACCATTAAAGTACATGTCTGTAATAAGTTTTTCTAGCTCCTCCAACCCGCTGCTTTGTTTAGCAGAGATCAATACTACCTCTTTTTGCGTTTTTTCTCTTATTTCTTCTATCGATATTACCATGTTAAGGTCGGATTTATTTAACAATACGACTGCTTTTTTTTCTCTTATAAAGGCAATTATCTCTTCGTCATTTTCATCTAAGGGTACGGATACGTCAACTACATACAAGATTAGATCACTATCTTCCCCCATGGACTTTGCTCTCTTAACTCCAATACTCTCTACCAAATCTGAGGTATTTCTTATACCTGCGGTATCTACCACATTTAAGCATAGTTCACCTATCATAAGTGTTTCTTCAAGAGTATCCCTTGTAGTCCCTGGTACATCTGTTACAATGGCTCTCTCACTGCCCATTAATGCATTAAGAAGAGATGATTTACCCGCATTGGGTTTACCCATAATAACAGTTTTAATACCTTCCTTGATCAACTTACCATTTCCTGCTGTATCCAATAACTTTTTAATTTCTTTTTTATAGCCGGCTATATTAACCATTAACTCATCTTTAAACTCACTGATATCGATATGCTCAGGATCATCAAGTCCAGCTTCAAGATAAGCTAAATCATGAAGTATCCCTTCTCGTACTTCTTTTATTTTATTATAAACATTGCCCTTTAACTGCTTAACAGAATTCTTTAGAGCATAGTTACTTTTCGCATTAATAATATCTGAAACAGCTTCTGCTTGTGATAAATCTATTCTACCGTTTAAGAAAGCTCTTTTCGTGAACTCTCCCGGTTCTGCAATTCTTGCACCTTTTTTTACTATAACTTCAAGAATCTTTCTTGTTACCAGAATTCCTCCGTGGCAATCAATTTCTATAACGTCCTCCCTGGTATAACTGTTGGGACCTTTCATAACAATTGCCAGCACTTCATCAATTATGACATCTTCATCTTTTATATATCCATAATGGACGGTATGGCTTTGTACTTTAGATAATTTCTTATTAGCCTGCTTTGATTGAAATATCATATCCCCAATCTCAAGTGCATCCATACCACTTATTCTTATTATACTGATGCCACTATTATTGACGGCCGTGGCAATTGCAGCGATTGTATCTGTACTTGAATTCATATCTCTATCCAAATTACTTATTTTGTGAGTAATCCCCAACTTTCAGTTGATTACTTCACTTATACTTTCATTCTGCCCTTTCTCAGGCATCCTTTCATTCTTATTTTTATTTTGATAACATTCTGATTTTTATAACATTTTGATTTTTAATAACATTCTGGTTTAAATAAAATTTTATTCTTTAATAACATTCTGGTTTTATATCATTCTGGCTTTAATATCATTCTGGCTTTTAATAAAATTCTATTCTTTAATAACATTCTGGTTTTATATCATTCTGGCTTTAATATCATTCTGGCTTTTAATTATATTCTGCCCTTTAATAACATTCTAATTTTTATTACTCCTGATATAATTTTAATAAAATTCTGATGTTTAATTCTATTCCAGGTTTTAATTATATCCTGATATTAGTATCAGTCTTATATTTGTATCACTTCATTTAATATTCTCATACAATTAATATCCTTCTATCTTTTAGATATTAAAATATGAAAATAATGATATAAACTGTAGTTAAACGTATCAACTATCTTAGAGATAATTATCTATAGAAAGATTTATAAACCAGGACTCATATTCCCTCTTCATTTTTATAAGAACCATATACTTTATATTTATATCCCTAAAAAAGGCGTATCAAAGCAAATTCCTTTAATACGCCCTTTGTCACTATTCTAATTCACTTGTCTTAACTACATCGGTTTTATGCTTATGAGAGTATCCGCCGTATTCTTTTTTGGGTTTGTTTCCGTACTGCGGTTTGCCATGATTGCTATGGTTATTATTATATTTATAATCCCTGGTCTGTGCACTCTTCTTAAGTGTTACCACTACTTTACGGAAAGGCTCTTCACCTTCGCTATGAGTTTCTACGAATTTATCATTCTGTAATATAGAATGGATAATACGTCTCTCATATGGATTCATAGGCTCTAAAGCAACAGGTTTTCTGGTTCTTTTAACCTTAAATGCAATGTTTTTTCCCAGATTCTCCAGAGTCTCTTTTCTTCTTTGTCTGTAATTCTCTGTATCCAGCTTGACTTTAATGTATTTCTCACTGTCTTTATTAAGAACAAGACTTACCAGATACTGAAGTGAATCCAAGGTTTGACCCCTCTTACCTATTAACACTCCCATATCCTCTCCAAGAACATTAATGTCCATAGAAGAGTCTTCCTCATCATACTTAACATCAACTGATGCAGTTATATTCATTGCTTTAAAGACTTTTCCAAGAAAATCCTTCGCAGCATGGTCTGCACCCTGTTTCATTCTTGCTCTAATCTTTGCTGGCTTATTAAATAATCCCAGAAATCCGCTGCTTTCCTTTTCAATAACCTCATACTCAATGCGGTCACTTGTTGTCTGCAGTTTTAAAAGAGCTTCTGTGATGGCTTCATCAACTGTCTTAGCCGATATCTCTAACCAATCCATTTTATTTTTCCCCCTTATTATCCTTGTTCCTCGACTTTAGAAGATTGGCATTGGCCGATATGCTTCCCGGTTTATAGGAAACATCATTCTTCCCTGAACCCGATTCACTATAATTTTTCTTTACTGAATTAGCATAGCCGGAGGTGGAACTTGTCTGTTCCGGCACCTGTGTCTTTGGTGCGATTGATCTTGTCTGTCTTTTTGCAAGGTCTTCCAGTGTAGCATTTGGATCAAGACCTAATCTAGCTTTTTTCTTGTTGGCTTTCTCAACATTTTTCTGTATAAGTTCATCAATATCTACTTTTTGCATAATACGATTAATGACAAACTGCTGTATAATTGCAAATGCACTACCTGCGATCCAGTAGATACCAATACCAACCGGGAACATAAAGCAGAAAACACCTGACATAATTGGCATTACATTATTCATCATACCCATGGAGGCAGCCATAGGGTTATCTTTATCCACTTGTGTAGGATTAGCAGCCATCATCTGCTTTGTCTGTATAAACTGTAAACCGGCAGCCAGGAAAGGAATAATAATACCAGGGAATTTAAATCCCGGACTGTCAAGAATATTCATAGTGCCAAACAGGCTGTTAACACTCATGATACTCTCAGAATTTGTTCTGATAACATCTGCAAGAGTAGGGAACTTGGTAATAAGCTCACTCCAGTGATCAGAATTGAATTTTGTAAGTATATCTATCACATGGTTAATACTTAAGGTGTTACTTGCTGCTTCGGTAAAACTCTTGAAATTAACCTGAGAGGCTTCAGCAAAACCTTTCATAATATCAAAATAGTTTCCGTTATTTATAATTGCTTCACCAATGTTTTTATACCACACATTAATGTCCTGTACATAGGCAGGTATACGGTAAATAACCTGATATAATGCAAACATGATGGGAAGCTGTATCAACAGAGGAAGACATCCTGATGTGGGATTAGCACCATACTTTAAATAAACGGCTTGGGTTTCAGCCTGCATTTTTCTCACAGATGCATCGTCTTTTTTTCCTTTGTATTTCGCATTAATTGCTGTAAGTTCCGGATTCATCTTAGCAGACAGCTTACTGAACTTTTGCTGCTTGATGGTCAGAGGTGTCATCAGCCCTCTTACGATAAATGTAAATAAAACAATTACTAATGCTACGTTGTGTACTCCAAACAGACTTAGGAATTCATAGATTCCATTCAAAATATATCCTAATAAAGTTGCTATGGGACCCAATATCCCGCTACTTTTCGTTAATACCGCCTCTAACAATTTTTTTCCTCCTTGGATACTCCGAACTTGCAGTAATACTATTAACCAGAATTCTTCCTTTATTACTGGTTATAAGCAGCTTCACCTGCTGCTGTTCATCCGACAATAAGAACTGCTTTTCTTCCTATAATAATTTATAGGCAGCATTCTCCGCTGCCATTATCAGATTACAAAATTCTATATGTTCCAACAAAATATCACTATCATGGAACCGGATCATAACCTCCCATATGAAAAGGATGGCATCTTAAAATACGTCTTACTGCCAGATATCCGCCTTTTAATGCCCCATATTTTTCCAGTGCCTGGATAGCATAAGAAGAGCAGGTAGGCGTGTAGATACAACTTGACCTTCCTTTTAAGGGTGAAATAAATTTCCTGTAAAATTTTACAATTCCTATTAAAACTCGCTTCATCACGATTTTGTTGTCTCTTTCAGAATTTTATGCATCTTTGCCAAATGCAGCAATGCACTTTTTATTTCCAAGTAGTTTCTACCCTTAGCACCTGCTCTTGCAATAACGATTATGTCTAAACCACTATTAAACATATCTTCGTTTAATCTGTAACTTTCTCTAATTAATCGGGTAATCCTGTGTCTGATTACACTATTGCCGACTTTTTTACTGACTGAAACACCGAGTTTGTTTCGTTCCGTATGATTATCCATCACATACATAATGAGATAGGTATTTGCATAGGATTTTCCGCTTTTGTATACGGTTCTAAAGTTGGCATTCTTTTTCATGGATTCTGATAATTTCAAGATATCACGGCCCTTTCTTTACAATGAATGAAGAGAAGAAAAGGCCACAGTAATGCGACCTATGCTGATAATTTGTGTCTGCCTTTTGCTCTTCTTGAGGATAATACTTTTCTGCCGTTAGCAGTACTCATTCTCGCTCTGAATCCATGAACTTTGGATCTGCTTCTTTTCTTAGGCTGGAATGTCATCTTCATAAGGGGCACCTCCTTTATATATACCAAACATAATGGTAAGCGTATTTATTCTATTTTAATAATTTAAAATATTAAGTTTATTATAGCTTTCAAAAGCTTGTACGTCAAGTATTTCTTATATTCAAATGTCATATACCAGAAAGTACCTAATCAGGAAAAAGACATTTCGCCCAGAAAATGTAATTATCTAGTAATAGTGTTTTCCATATATAGTATATTTATTGCAATATTTTAGCAAAAATTTTAAAAACAATTTTTTCACACAAAGTTATCCACAAATTGTTGATGAAATGTGGATAACTTTGTGAAATGGTGTGAATATTCCGTGTGCTTTATCAACAAAATCCTTTTTTTATCGGGGGTTGTCCACTGTTAATATCTTGGATTTTTTATTCACAGGAATGTTATCAGACCTAAATCCTATGGGGATATACCTGCCATATGACCATTTTAATTACATATTAGCATTGAAATATCCACAATTTTGTTATATTATATTAAGAAGAATGTATGAAATTTTATTTTAGGGAGATTAGAGTAATGAACGAAGTACAAGAAAAATGGGAAGAAATACTGGAATATCTTAAAATAGAGCATTGCGTGACCGATGTTTCCTTCAAAACATGGCTGCTTCCTTTAAAAGTATATTCCGTAAAAGGTAATTTAATAACCATTTCCATCAATGATAAAATGATCGGCCCTGACAGCAAAAATTTCATCAGCAGAAAGTATGGAATACCTTTAAAAGTCTCAATTATGGAAATTATGAACCGTAATTATGATATAGAATTCATTCTGGAAAGCCAGATTGTAGAAACAAAATCGGCGGACGATTCAGGTGATGCTTCTAATAAGAATAAAGGTCAGAAAAGTGGAATAACTTTTTTAAATCCCCGTTATACCTTTGATACCTTTGTAGTTGGTGCCAACAATAATCTGGCCCATGCCGCTTCCTTAGCTGTAGCGGAATCACCGGCTGAGATATACAATCCCCTCTTTATATATGGAGGAGTTGGGCTTGGCAAGACTCACTTAATGCATTCCATTGCACACTATATATTAGAACAGAATCCGAATAGCAAGGTAATGTACGTTACCAGTGAGAAGTTCACCAATGAGCTGATCGAATCCATCCGTAATGTGAATACAACACCAACAGAATTTCGCGAAAAGTATAGAAATATCGATGTTCTGCTTATTGACGATATTCAGTTTATTATAGGTAAGGAAAGTACACAGGAAGAGTTTTTCCACACCTTTAACACCCTGCACGAATCCAAGAAACAGATTATAATCTCCAGCGATAAGCCCCCTAAAGATATCCTCACCCTGGAGGAACGTCTTCGTTCCAGATTCGAGTGGGGCTTAACCGTAGACATACAGTCCCCTGATTATGAGACCAGAATGGCTATCTTAAAGAAAAAGGAAGAACTTGACGGTCTTCAGATTGACAATGAAGTTATGAAATACATTGCAACCAACGTTAAATCAAATATTCGTGAACTTGAAGGAGCTCTTACAAAGATCGTTGCATTATCCCGTTTAAAGAAACAGGAGGTTAATGTAACCCTGGCAGAAGAAGCATTAAAGGATCTTATCTCTCCTGATAATAAGAAGCAGCTTACTCCTGAATTAATCGTTGATGTGATTGCAGAACATTTCAATTTAACTTCTAATGAACTCTATTCCGTTAATAAGAGCAGAAACATTGCTTTTCCAAGGCAGATTGCCATGTACCTATGCAGAAAACTTACTGATTTTTCTTTATCTGATATTGGCAAGATAATGGGTAACCGAGATCATACCACCATATTACATGGTATTGATAAGATTGAGAAGAATATAAAGAAGGATCCCAGTATGCAGAATACTATCGATGTCCTTACAAAAAAGATTAACCCTTAAGAAGGTTTTATTTTTTTCCACAATCGGCTGTTAACAGACTGTGCTTGTCCTGTTAGCAGCCTTGGGATAAGTTTAAAATCTTTTCTTAGGTTAAAATTTTATCCTAAATCCGTTTCAACTTCATTCACAAGGTTATCCTTTTCTGAAATGCAGCTGTTTTATGCCCATTTCAGGCTTATGCACAAACTAACACCCCCTATTACTACTGCTACCAAATTCTAATATATATATTTATATAAAATATCCGGAAGGGAGTTATACACATTTATGAAAATAATCTGTCCCAAGGGAGAACTGCTAAACCGTGTTAACATTGTTCTGAAAGCAGTCCCTGCCAAATCAACCATGCCTATCTTAGAAAGTATCGTAATAGATGTAAAACAAGATACCATTAAGCTTATAGCAAATGATATGGAGTTAGGAATCGAAACTATTGCAAAGGGTGAAGTTATTGAACCAGGTTCGGTAGCTCTTAACTCTAAGATTTTTTCTGAGATCATTCGAAAACTGCCTGATAATGATGTTACGATTCAGACCAGTGATAACTACTCAACTTTAATAACCTGTGAAAAAGCGAAATTTACCATTTCAGGCTCTTCCAGTGAAGAGTTCCCCTATCTGCCTGATATTGTAAGAACAGAAGGCATTACATTATCGCAGTTTACCTTAAAGGAAATTATCAGACAGACCGTATTCTCCATTGCTGATAATGAAAGTAATAAGATAATGACAGGTGAACTTTTTGAGATTAAAGAAGATGAACTGAAAGTAGTATCTTTGGACGGACATCGTGTATCCATACGAAAAATAAAATTAAATCAGAACTACAGTGATATAAAAGTAATTGTTCCCGGTAAGACTTTAAATGAAGTCAGTAAAATATTGTCAGGTGAATTTTCTGATGAAGCTTATATTTATTTTACGGACAAGCATGTTATCTTTGAATTCGATGACACCATCGTATTATCAAGGCTTATTGAAGGAATCTTCTTTAAGATTGATCAGATGTTATCCAGTGACTATGAGACTAAGGTAACAGTAAACAAGAAGGAGCTTTTAAGCTGTATTGACAGAGCAACCCTTTTAGTAAAGGAATCTGATAAGAAACCTATAATCATTAATATTGCTGATGGTAATATGGAGCTAAAGATGAATTCTTCAATCGGTTCAATGGATGAAGAAATCGACATTACCAAAGAGGGCAAAGATATACTCATCGGCTTTAATCCAAAATTTCTCATTGATGCGCTAAGAGTAATTGATGATGAGGAAGTGGATATTTATTTAATTAATTCAAAAGCTCCCTGCTTTATCAGGGACAAGGAAGAAAACTATATCTATCTGGTGCTTCCTGTTAACTTTAATTCAGCGGTACAATAAAAAAATCATAAATTGATATCTGAAAAGAGGCGTCATGGAAGTCATAAAATTGAGAGAAGAATTTATTAAACTTGGACAGGCACTCAAAGCTGCGAACCTTGTAGATTCAGGAGTGGATGCCAAATTCGTTATTCAGGATGGACTGGTGAAGGTAAACGGCAGTACGGAAACCCAGAGAGGTAAGAAACTCTATGCAGGGGATGAAGTAGAATATCAGAATCAGATCATCCGAATTGAGAAATAATGGAATCGTGGTGTACGCATGTTTATTAAGACGTTAGAACTGAAGGATTACAGAAATTACGAAAGTCTTTCCATGGATTTTTCACAGGGAGTAAATATTCTATACGGTGATAATGCCCAGGGAAAAACCAATATACTGGAATCTTTATATATGTGCGGAACCACTAAATCCCACAGAAACAGTAAAGACAGGGAAGTTATAAGATTTGGTATGGAGGAATCCCATATCCGGGTGGTTCTTGAAAATAAAGGAGTTCCTCATAAAATTGACATTCACCTTAAGAAAAATAAGACAAAAGGTGCAGCCATTGACGGTATACCTGTAAAAAAATCCAGTGAACTTCTTGGAATTGTAAATTATATATTTTTTTCTCCGGAGGATCTAAGTATTATAAAAAACGGACCCTCCGAGAGGAGACATTTTCTGGATATGGAATTATGCCAGCTTGACAAGGTGTATTTTTATCACTTGTCCAATTATCAGAAAATTATAAATCAGAGAAACAATTTATTAAAACAGATAAGTTTCAACAGGAAATTAATGGATACAATTAGTGTATGGGATGAACAACTGGTATTCCATGGCTTAAAGGTAATGGAAGGCAGAAAGGGGTTTATAGAAACACTGAATCCCATCGTGTCAGACATACATAGTAAAATATCCGGCGGCAGGGAGAGCCTCGTCATAAAGTATGAACCCAATACGGATAAAGACAGCTTTATGGAGAAGCTTAAAAGTTCCCTGGAAAGAGATGTAATTCTTAAGGCTACCGGTACGGGTCCCCATAGGGATGACATCAGTTTCTTTAATGGTACCATGGATATACGCAAGTTTGGTTCACAGGGTCAGCAGCGTACCACGGCACTATCTCTTAAGCTTGCAGAAATTGAAGTTGTAAGACAGATAGCCAAAGATAACCCCATTTTACTGTTAGACGATGTACTGTCTGAACTTGACAGGAAAAGACAGAATTATCTTCTTAACAGTATTCATGATATACAGACAATTATCACCTGTACCGGTTTGGAAGAAATGGTACAGAACAGAATTCAGTGTGACAGAATATTCCGGGTAACGGAAGGAACCGTTTCCGGAGAAAATTTTGATAATAAAGATTTCATCCAGAAAAAGACAGGAGGCAATGTATGAGTACGGAATATGGTGCAGATCAAATACAGATACTGGAAGGATTGGAAGCAGTAAGGAAAAGGCCGGGTATGTATATTGGCAGTACCTCTTCAAAGGGACTGCATCATCTGGTATACGAAATTGTAGACAATGCAGTGGACGAAGCATTAGCCGGTGTCTGTGACAGGATTGAAGTAACAATTAACAAAGATAATTCAATAACCGTTGTAGATAACGGAAGAGGTATCCCTGTTGGAATTAACCACAAAAAGGGAATTCCTGCCGTTGAAGTAGTATTTACCATTCTCCATGCCGGCGGAAAATTCGGCGGAGGAGGATACAAGGTATCCGGAGGACTTCACGGAGTAGGTGCCTCAGTAGTTAATGCACTTTCTGAGTGGCTGGAAGTAACAGTCTACACAGACGGTAAGATTCACAAGCAAAGATTTGAAAGAGGTAAGGTGGTCTATCCTCTAAAGGTAATTGGTGAGACTGACAGAACAGGCTCTACAGTTACTTTTTTACCGGACAAAGAAATTTTTGAAGAGACAGTTTATGATTTTGAGGTACTGAAGCAGCGCTTAAGGGAAATGGCGTTTCTTACTAAAAATCTCAAGATTGTCTTAATAGACGACAGAGAAGAGACAAAAGTTGAAAAGGAATTTCACTATGCAGGCGGTATTAAGGAATATGTGGAATACTTAAATAAAAACAAAGATCCCCTTTATTCAGAGATTGTCTACTGTGAAGGTTCCAGAGATGAAGTATATGTTGAAGTTGCCATGCAGCACAATAATACCTACACAGAAGGCTGCTATAGTTTTGTAAATAATATTACAACACCGGAGGGTGGAACCCATCTTGCCGGTTTTAAAAATGCGCTTACAAAAACTTTTAATGATTATGCCAGAAGCAATAAATATTTAAAAGACAACGAAACTAACCTGACTGGAGAAGATATCAGGGAAGGTCTGACAGCAATTGTAAGTATAAAGATTCCTGAACCACAGTTTGAAGGACAGACGAAACAGAAGCTTGGTAACAGTGAAGCCAGAGGAGCAGTGGATGGTATCGTCAGTGAACAGCTGACTTACTTCTTAGAGCAGAATCCTTCTGTAGCCAAGATGATTCTGGAGAAATCCATTCTTGCACAAAGAGCCAGGGATGCAGCAAGAAAGGCCAGGGATCTTACCAGAAGAAAGACTGCACTTGAAGGGATGAGTCTGCCCGGAAAACTTGCGGACTGTTCCGATAAAGATCCCAAAAACTGTGAAATTTATATTGTTGAGGGTAATTCCGCCGGTGGCTCAGCTAAAACTGCAAGATCCAGAGCCACCCAGGCGATCCTTCCATTACGTGGAAAGATATTAAACGTTGAGAAATCAAGGCTTGATAAGATTCTTGTAAACAACGAAATAAAAGCAATGATTACAGCCTTCGGAACAGGTATTTCCGATGATTTTGATATAGCAAGATTAAGATACCATAAAATAATAATTATGACAGATGCGGACGTGGATGGTTCCCACATTAGTACTCTCTTGCTGACCTTTTTCTATCGATTTATGCCCGAGCTGATCAGACAGGGACACGTTTACCTGGCTCAGCCCCCGCTGTATAAAATTGAGAAAAATAAAGTTGTAAGGTATGCTTATGATGACGCAGAGCTGGATGAGATACTGAGGGAAATCGGCCGTGACGGTAACAATAAGATACAGCGCTATAAAGGTTTAGGTGAGATGGATGCAGAACAGCTGTGGGATACTACCATGGATCCTGAGAAAAGAGTTCTTTTAAAAGTGACCATTGATGAAGAAGAATCCTCAGAAATTGATATGACCTTTACAACACTGATGGGAGATAAGGTGGAGCCCAGAAGAGAATTTATTGAGAAAAATGCAAAATACGTAAGAAATCTGGATATTTAGTTCCGTATTTTGTAAGACAAAGCATAGATGGAGGAATATAAATGGATGAGAATATCTTTGACAAAGTCCATGAAGTCGATCTAAAAAAGACCATGGAAACATCATATATCGATTACGCCATGTCCGTTATAGCAGCCCGTGCATTACCGGATGTTAGGGATGGCTTAAAACCGGTACAAAGAAGAATACTGTATGCTATGATAGAGCTGAACAATGGTCCGGACAAACCTCACCGTAAGTGTGCCCGTATCGTTGGTGATACCATGGGTAAATATCATCCTCATGGAGATAGTTCTATTTACGAAGCCCTGGTAAAATTGGCACAGGACTTTTCAACCAGATATCCCTTAATTGACGGCCATGGTAACTTTGGCTCCGTGGACGGAGATGAAGCAGCGGCTATGCGTTATACCGAAGCAAGATTAAGTAAGATATCCATGGAAGTGTTGTCAGATATTAACAAGGACACAGTAGATTTTACGCCGAACTTTGATGAGACAGAGAAAGAACCTGCTGTACTTCCAGCCAGATTCCCTAATCTTTTGGTAAACGGAACATCTGGTATCGCTGTTGGTATGGCTACTAATATTCCGCCTCACAATATACGTGAGATTATTAATGCTGTTGTTAAAATGATTGACAATGACATTGAAGAGGACAGGGATACTTCCATTGAGGAACTGTTACAAATCGTAAAAGGACCGGATTTTCCTACCGGTGCAACTATTTTAGGTACCAGAGGTATCGATGAAGCTTACCGAACCGGAAGAGGAAAGATCAGAGTTCGTGCGGTGACAGACATAGAGCCAATGGCCAATGGCAAAAACCGGATTGTTGTAACCGAACTTCCTTACATGGTTAATAAGGCAAGGCTTATTGAAAAAATTGCTGAGCTTGTAAAAGATAAAAAAATTGATGGGATTACAGAACTTCGAGATGAATCTGACAGAACCGGTATGAGAATCTGTATCGAGCTGAGAAGAGATATTAATGCGAATGTTTTGTTAAACCAGTTATATAAACATACACAAATGCAGGATACCTTTGGTGCTATCATGATTGCTTTGGTGAATAATGAACCCAGAGTACTTAATCTTCATGACATGCTCAAATATTATCTGCTGCATCAGGAAGAAGTTGTAACCAGAAGAACCAAATACGATTTAAACAAAGCAGAAGAAAGAGCCCATATTTTACAGGGATTATTAATTGCACTTGATAACATTGATGAAGTTATCCGAATCATCAGATCCTCTCAGAATACAGCAATTGCAAAAGAGGGCTTAATGCAGAGCTTCCAGTTAACTGAGGTTCAGGCTCAGGCTATCGTAGACATGAGACTTCGTGCATTAACCGGTTTGGAAAGAGAGCGTCTGGAGAACGAGTTTAAAGAGTTAATGGAGAAAATTGCAGAGTATAAAGCAATCCTTGCAGACAAGAAGAAGCTTCTTACAGTCATCAAAGAGGAAATTACGATAATCAGAGATAAATATGGGGATGAGAGAAGAACTGCTATCGGTTTCGATGAAGAAGATTTCTCAACAGAAGATCTGATTCCCAACGAAAATATTGTCCTTGCCATGACACGTTTTGGATATATCAAACGTATGACAGTGGATAATTTCAAGAGTCAGCACCGAGGTGGTAAAGGAATAAAGGGTATGCAGACCATAGAAGAGGACTTTATTGAAGACCTTATTATGACTACTACCCATCATTACATCATGTTCTTTACCAACAAGGGAAGAGTCTACCGGCTGAAAGCTTATGAAATACCTGAATCCGGAAGAACAGCAAGAGGAACAGCAATAATTAACCTTCTGCAGCTGTTACCGGAAGAAAGAATCACGGCTGTAATTCCCTTAAAGGATTACCATAAGGGTAAGTTTTTATTTATGGCAACAAAAAAAGGTATTGTGAAGAAAACTCCTATTGTGGAGTACGAAAATATCAGAAAAACCGGTCTTCAGGCTATCAATTTAAGAGAAGATGATGAGCTTATAGAAGTAAAGGCAACCAACAACCAGAAGGATATTATTCTTGTAACCAAACAGGGCCAGTGCATCCGTTTTAACGAAAAAGATGTACGCAAGACTGGCCGTACCTCTATGGGTGTTATCGGTATGAACCTGGAAGACAATGACGAAATTATTGGAATGCAATTAAATACCCAAGGGGATTGTCTGCTCTTTGTATCCGAAAAAGGTATGGGAAAACGTACCGAAATGGATGAGTTTACCGTACAAAGAAGAGGCGGTAAAGGTGTAAAATGCTATAAGATTACTGATAAAACCGGTTATGTTGTAGGTGTAAAAGCTGTAAATGAAGAAAATGAGATTATGATCATAACCACAGAAGGTATTGTCATAAGGCTTATGGTAAATGGCATTTCAAATCTTGGAAGAATAACTTCAGGTGTTCGTTTAATAAATATGGGTCTTGAAAATGATATAACCGTTGCCAGCATAGCAAAAGTAAAAGACAAAAGTTCCGAAGAGGAAGTCATCAAAGAACTGGAGAAAGAGCTGGAAGAAGAAAACAGTGAGAGTATCGGTAAGGATGAGGATTTTGAGGACGATTTAAACAACATGGAAGATATCTATGAAGCCCAGGTTGAAAGTGCTGATTTGGGTACAGATGATAATGAGATTCAGGAAGCAGATCTTGATGAAGAAGAATAGTTAACAATTAAGCCTGAATGCGGGACAGATGGAATAAGTCTGTTCTGTATCCGGGCTTTTATTCAAAATACAAGCAGTTATCATTTACAGAAGTGGAGAAAATTTATGCGATTTGTAAATACAGATATAATTACACAGAATATCAAGGAAATGTGCATCGAGGCTAACTATAGCTTATCCTCTGATGTAAGCAATGCAATTCACCAGGGAGCAGAGAAGGAAGACAGTAGTCTGGGAAAGCAGATTCTTTTACAGTTAGAAGAGAATATGAATATAGCCGCTGCTGAAAGTATTCCAATCTGTCAAGATACAGGTATGGCGATTGTATTTGCAGAGATCGGACAAGGTGTTGCGCTGGAGGGAGAGCCTATAGAGGATGCTATCAATAATGGAATCAGATTAGGATATCAGGAAGGATATTTAAGAAAATCAGTAGTAGGGGATCCACTTATCAGAGATAACACAAATGATAATACGCCGGGAATCATACACTATGAAATCACACAGGGGGATAAGATAGAATTAACAGTAGCACCAAAGGGTTTTGGAAGCGAGAACATGAGCAGGATATACATGCTAAAACCATCTGACGGAATAGAGGGAGTCAGGAAAGCAGTTCTGGAAACTGTCAGGCTTGCAGGTCCCAATGCCTGTCCGCCTATTGTTGTAGGGGTAGGAATCGGTGGAAGTTTTGAGAAAGCAGCCATACTATCTAAGAAAGCGTTGACAAGAAACCTGGATAAATCATCACCGCTGGAGCATATCAAAGAATTAGAAGAGGAACTTCTAGCAGAAATCAATAATACAGGAATCGGGCCCGGAGGATTTGGAGGAAAAATTACTGCACTTGGAGTAAATGTTGAAACCTATCCAACACATATAGCCGGCCTGCCTGTAGCAATCAATATATGCTGTCATGTCAATAGACATGTATCAAGAATCATCTGAAAAAAGTTTATATTTATCCACAAAAAACAAAAAAACAGACTGGTTTTGTGGATGAATATCAAGAAAATCAAGGTTTATGTGTAAAGATTTCTTATAAGAGTCATTATTAGTAAGAGACATTAACTAGTAAGAGACATTATAAAAAAGCGGTAGTAGTGAAATATAATAGTCCCAAGTTATATGACGTGAAATGCTTTTAGTTTCAAATAATACAATTTTCTGATAAAACCATTATTAATGTATTTAACAATAGAAATTTTTATGGAGTTGAATCAGGAGAGGACTAAAAGAATTTTATGGGTTAGCAATGACATTTGATAATTGATAAGAATATTGATCATTAAAGTAAGTCAAAGCAGGTTAAATAAT
>NZ_JNLE01000003.1:477500-595000 GCF_000702945.1 Clostridium sp. KNHs205
CCTTATCCTTAGTAGCCAGCGGTTCGGCCGGGCACTCTAGGGAGACTGCCAGGGATAACCTGGAGGAAGGCGGGGATGACGTCAAATCATCATGCCCCTTATGATCTGGGCTACACACGTGCTACAATGGTGACTACAAAGGGAAGCAGCCTCGTGAGAGTGAGCAAATCCCAAAAAGGTCATCTCAGTTCGGATTGTAGTCTGCAACTCGACTACATGAAGCTGGAATCGCTAGTAATCGCGAATCAGAATGTCGCGGTGAATACGTTCCCGGGTCTTGTACACACCGCCCGTCACACCATGGGAGTTGGAAATGCCCGAAGTCTGTGACCCAACCGCAAGGAGGGAGCAGCCGAAGGCAGGTTCAATAACTGGGGTGAAGTCGTAACAAGGTAGCCGTATCGGAAGGTGCGGCTGGATCACCTCCTTTCTAAGGAAGTAAGTAAGGGTTGTTTTACTGTTGAGTTATCAAAATATAATTGTTATTCAAAAAGAGTAACAATTATATAAAAAACAGGTTGACATTTAAAATTAAATGTGTTATTATTTAAGACCTGGCCCTACGGGAAAAGATAACGAAAGATTTCCGGTGGCGATGCGCTTATGGGACACACCCGTTCCCATCCCGAACACGATGGTTAAGACGTAAGCGGCCGATGGTACTATACTGGAGACGGTATGGGAGAGCAGGTGGCTGCCGGATTATAAATAAGAAAATAGGTACTAATCATAAGGTAAAGTTGAAAATAACGGTGAGAACTGTTTCTATAGATTTTACTGGTGTGTTAAAACTTATAAATTGACTGTTCAATTTGTTGGTTTAACCAGTGATTAGATATAAGTTAAAACAACTTATATGTAATGACTGGTTAAAAAGTATGGTATGAAATAAGCCATGCAATCAGTCGAGTACATTGACAACTGCACATTATATATGAAGTTAATCTTTAAGTTTAATTTTAAATAAGAAGATTATACGACATCCGAAAAATAACAATTTTTAAAGACCAAAACCTGTCACGCTAGACAGGCGAGATTTATGTTCTTAGAACAGAAATCATAGGTCAAGCTAATAAGAGCGCAGGGTGGATGCCTTGGCACTAAGAGCCGATGAAAGACGTGATAAGCTGCGATAAGCTGCGGTGAGGAGCAAATATCCTTTGACCCGCAGATTTCTGAATGGGGAAACCTGACGGAGCAAACCTCCGTTACTATTAAGTGAATACATAGCTTAATAGAGGGAACCCGGGGAACTGAAACATCTAAGTACCCGGAGGAAGAGAAAGAAAACTCGATTTCCAGAGTAGTGGCGAGCGAAATGGAAAGAGCCTAAACCAGAGGATTTATCCTCTGGGGTTATGGACCGCAACAAGTGAGATGAAAGGTAGCAGAATGGTTTTGGGAAAGCCAGCCAAAGAGAGTGAAAGCCTCGTATGCGAAACCGGAAGTCAGCGAGCGGGATCCGAAGTACCACGAGACACGAGAAACCTTGTGGGAACTCGGGGGGACCACCCCCCAAGGCTAAATACTACTTAGTGACCGATAGTGCATAGTACTGTGAAGGAAAGGTGAAAAGAACCCCGGGAGGGGAGTGAAAGAGAACCTGAAACCCTGTGTTTACAAGCTGTGGAACACCTATTTACAGGTGGACCGCGTACTTTTTGTAGAACGGTCCGGCGAGTTACGTTTACTGGCAAGGTTAAGAGTTTAAGACTCGGAGCCGAAGGGAAACCAAGTCTGAATAGGGCGAATATCAGTCAGTAAAAGTAGACCCGAAACCGGGTGATCTACCCATGTCCAGGTTGAAGCTGCCGTAAAAGGCGGTGGAGGACCGAACACACATCCGTTGAAAAGGGTGGTGATGAGGTGTGGGTAGGGGAGAAATTCCAATCGAACCCGGAGATAGCTGGTTCTCCTCGAAATAGCTTTAGGGCTAGCCTTGGTTTAGTCTGATGGAGGTAGAGCACTGAATATCCTAGGGGGCGTCAAAGCTTACCGAAGATTATCAAACTCCGAATGCCATACAGATGATGACCAGGAGTCAGACTACACGAGATAAGTTGGGTAGTCAAAAGGGAAAAAGCCCAGACCACCAGCTAAGGTCCCAAAGTGCGTGTTAAGTGGAAAAGGATGTGGGATTTCGAAAACAACTAGGATGTTGGCTTAGAAGCAGCCACACATTAAAAGAGTGCGTAATAGCTCACTAGTCGAGAGGTCCTGCGCCGAAAATGTCCGGGGCTAAAACACGACACCGAAGCTGTGGATAGTAGTAATCTAACGATAACTACTGTGGTAGAGGAGCATTCTTAATACCGACGAAGCGGTACCGTAAGGAGCCGTGGAGGGATAAGAAGAGAGAATGCCGGAATGAGTAGCGAGATGAAAGTGAGAATCTTTCAGGCCGAATATCTAAGGTTTCCAGAGTAAAGCTGATCTGCTCTGGGTAAGTCGGGACCTAAGGCGAGGTCGAAAGACGTAGTCGATGGACAACAGGTTGAAATTCCTGTACCTTATAAAAACAGAACTGTGGGGACGCAGAGACAAAGTCAGGGCCGGGTGAGGAATACCCGGTACAAGCGAGGTACCAGTGGAGCAGGAAAAACCGTTCCATAATGGGAAGACGTGATGTGGACCGAAATATAAGTAGGGAAGCTGATGGAGGCACTGCCAAGAAAAGCCGCTATTGTTTTTTATAAGCCCGTACCGTAAACCGACACAGGTGGATGAGGAGAGAATCCTAAGGCCGACGGGAGAAGCATTGTTAAGGAACTCGGCAAAATGACCCCGTAACTTCGGGAGAAGGGGTGCCTGTAGAAATACAGGCCGCAGAGAATTGGCCCAAGCAACTGTTTAGCAAAAACACAGGTCTATGCAAAACCGTAAGGTGAAGTATATGGGCTGACGCCTGCCCGGTGCTGGAAGGTTAAGGGGAGATGTTAGGGGTAACCCGAAGCGTTGAACTTAAGCCCCAGTAAACGGCGGCCGTAACTATAACGGTCCTAAGGTAGCGAAATTCCTTGTCGGGTAAGTTCCGACCCGCACGAAAGGCGTAATGATTTGGGCACTGTCTCGACAATGCACCCGGTGAAATTGAAATACCAGTGAAGATGCTGGTTACCTGCGCCAGGACGGAAAGACCCCATGGAGCTTTACTCTAGCTTGATACTGGGATTCGGTATTGCATGCACAGGATAGGTGGGAGGCTAAGAAGCGGTGACTCCGGTTGCCGCAGAGCCGTTGTTGGGATACCACCCTTGCAGTACTGGGTTTCTAACATGTGCCCGTGATCCGGGCAGTGGACAATGTCAGGTGGGGAGTTTGACTGGGGCGGTCGCCTCCGAAAGGGTATCGGAGGCGCTCAAAGGTCCTCTCAGGATGGACGGAAACCATCCGAAGAGTGCAAAGGCATAAGAGGGCTTGACTGCGACACCGACGGGTGGAGCAGGTACGAAAGTAGGACTTAGTGATCCGGTGGTATAAAGTGGGATTGCCATCGCTCAACGGATAAAAGCTACCCTGGGGATAACAGGCTTATCACTCCCAAGAGTTCACATCGACGGAGTGGTTTGGCACCTCGATGTCGGCTCATCGCATCCTGGGGCTGTATTAGGTCCCAAGGGTTGGGCTGTTCGCCCATTAAAGCGGTACGCGAGCTGGGTTCAGAACGTCGTGAGACAGTTCGGTCCCTATCCGGCGCGGGCGTAGGATATTTGAGAGGAGCTGACCTTAGTACGAGAGGACCGGGTTGGACTGACCTCTGGTGTATCGGTTGCACTGCCAAGTGCATGGCCGAGTAGCCAAGTCGGGACGGGATAAACGCTGAAGGCATCTAAGCGTGAAGCCCCCCTTAAGATAAGATATCCCATGCGAATGCAGTAAGACCCCTGAAAGACGATCAGGTGGATAGGTTAGAGGTGGAAGTGTGGTAACACATGCAGCTGACTAATACTAATAGGTCGAGGGCTTGACCTAAAAATGGTTTTTATCGGATGAATTAATGTGTAAGTGAATGTCAAGTATTGGCCCGGTGGCTCAGTTGGTTAGAGCGCCGCCCTGTCACGGCGGAGGTCGAGGGTTCGAGTCCCTTCCGGGTCGTTGGTAATAAATATGGGATCTTAGCTCAGCTGGGAGAGCATCTGCCTTACAAGCAGAGGGTCATAGGTTCGAGCCCTATAGGTCCCATTTACCTAAAAAATGCCGACGTGGCTCAATTGGCAGAGCAGCTGACTTGTAATCAGCAGGTTATCGGTTCGAGTCCGATCGTCGGCTTGAGTGTGAAAACACTTACTAATAAATATGGATGGATTCCCGAGTGGCCAAAGGGGGCAGACTGTAAATCTGTTAGCGACGCTTTCGAAGGTTCGAATCCTTCTCCATCCATTTGTTTCAAAATAATTAAAAAATAATATCGCGGGGTGGAGCAGTCTGGAAGCTCGTCGGGCTCATAACCCGAAGGTCATAGGTTCAAATCCTGTCCCCGCAATCCGAAAACGTGTAGTTTTCGAAAGTAATTGAGTCAATGATGTTGGCCTTGCCCAGATAGCTCAGTCGGTAGAGCAGAGGACTGAAAATCCTCGTGTCGCTGGTTCGATTCCGGCTCTGGGCATTTTTTATTGGATTTTTTTGATTCAGTAAATTTGGGATATTAGCTCAGTCGGTAGAGCACTTGACTTTTAATCAAGGTGTCCCGGGTTCGAATCCCGGATGTCTCATAATTAGTTTATATACAAGTTAAGAACGTTATTTATAAAATAAATAATAAACTTATCCACAAATTATAAACGAAAAGTTGATAAAATCCACTGTAAATTACCTTACAGTGGATTTTTTGTAATATCTTATAGTCTATTGTAATTATAGAGTCTATATTGTAATTCAATTTTATATAATTATATCTTATAATTTCTTTACTTCACCTTTATTCAATATTTAATCATTGGCATTTAAAAAATATTATTGTATACTTTTTGCAGCTGCCTTTAGTTGCCTCGTATGAAAACTAATAAGGGAGCTAAGTAAATGTTTTATTAAATTTTACTTTTGATGGACTGTTCAGATACTTATAATGCAACAGTATAGAGAAAATAGCTTATGAGCTAAATAGTAATGTTAATTTATATTTATTTAGTGTATAATTATTATAGTATGGATTTATGAGATTTAATTATCTAGATCCGTTTATATCGTGTAATTCATGTAACCAGAACATTCTTAATGATTTATAAATAACAGGAGGTATACAATGAAGATTTTTGAAGAATACAAGATAAAAGACCTGTTGTTAAAGAATAAAGTAGTTATGCCGCCTATGTGCATGTATTCATCAGATGAAACAGGGTATGCAAATGAATTTCATTTTACACATTATGTCACCAGGGCAGTAGGTGGTGTAGGTTTAATAATACTCGAGGCTACTGCAGTTTCACCTAATGGACGAATAACTGATAAAGATCTTGGTTTGTGGGAAGATGGACAAATCTCTGGATTAAAGCAGATAGTAGAAAGTTGTCATGAACATGGTAGTAAAGTAGCAATTCAGTTAGGACATGCCGGACGTAAGTGTACAGCCCCTAATGAAAGAATCGTCGCTCCCAGTGCTATAGCTTTTGATGATAAGAGCCAGGTTCCTCATGAATTAACAATATCTGAGATTGAAGTAGTTGCCAAAGAATTTAAAATGGCTGCCATAAGAGCTGATAAGGCAGGATTTGATGCCATAGAAATACATGGGGCACATGGTTATCTTATAAGTGAATTTTTATCCCCTGTATCTAATAAGCGTGATGATGATTATAACGGCAATGCTGTAAATAATGGACGTTTCCTTAAGGAAATACTGGAGGCTGTAAGAGAGGTCTGGCCTAAGGAAAAACCTGTTATTGTCAGAGTTTCAGCTGATGATTATCTTCAAGGTGGAATGACACCAGAATTTATGAGTGATATCTTGAAAGAATTCAATACTTTATTTGATATCATACACGTTAGTTCAGGTGGTGTAGCCCATGCTGAGATAGACACTTATCCAGGATATCAGGTAGAGGCTGCCAGCTATTTAAGAAATAGCTGTTCTATGCCTGTAATAGCTGTTGGATTAATTAATACTCCGGATCTTGCAGAAGAGATCCTGGCAAATAAAAGAGCAGATCTGATTGCTATTGGAAGGGAATTGTTAAGAAATCCTTATTGGGTGTTAAATACTGCAAGGGAAAAGAGGATACCATATGAATATCCTAAACAGTATCTAAGGAGTTTTAACATATTTTAATTTTAGTATATTTATTTATATCTATATAAATATAGGTACAGGTTTTTAATAGATATGCTTCACTTAATGAGGCTCAATGAAATAATTGTTAAGAAAAAGACAATAAAATATAAAATAATTTAGATATTTCTTAAAGAATTTTTTTGTTTTTTAAATCCAGATAAAGTTTTGTCATTAAACTATTGCATTACTGCTTATATTATAGTATATTTATGTATGTGATTGGATTTAGAACGGTTTAAGTTAATTTGTTTACAAGTATCTAAAATAATTTAGCAAATCAGTACATACCTAAAATGGTAAACTGAACGGAGGATTGTCTTATGAAATTTTTTATTGACACAGCGAATGTTGAGGACATTAAGAAAGCAAATGAAATGGGTGTAATCTGTGGAGTAACTACCAATCCATCACTCATTGCAAAAGAAGGAAGAGATTTCGTAGAGGTTATTAAAGAAATTACTTCAATCGTAGACGGACCAATTAGCGGAGAAGTAAAGGCTACTACTGTAGATGCGGAAGGAATGATAGCGGAAGGCAGAGAGATTGCAAAGATTCATCCAAACATGGTTGTTAAGATACCAATGACAGTGGAAGGCCTTAAAGCTACAAAAGTTCTTTCTTCGGAAGGAATTAAAACAAACGTAACGCTTATATTTACTGCAAACCAGGCATTACTTGCAGCCAGAGCAGGCGCAACATATGTATCTCCTTTTCTGGGCCGTTTAGATGATATTTCATCACCTGGTATTGATTTAATCAGAACCATTGCAGATATTTTTGAAATCTATAATCTGCAGTCTGAAATTATTGCTGCCAGTGTAAGAAACCCTATTCATGTAACTGACTGTGCACTGGCTGGTGCTCACATAGCTACAGTACCTTACAGTGTTATTGAGCAGTGTACAAAGCATCCCTTAACAGATCAGGGAATTGAAAAGTTTCAGAAGGATTATAGAGCAGTTTTTGGTGAATAAAACAGAGTTAGAGGTAATTCAATAGGGACTAAATAATAGTCTTTTGAATATAATAAAATTTCCAAAAAGGAAAAAAGAGGTTTTGGAGATTAACAAGGATTTAGGAGGACAAAAATGAGTAATATTGATACATTGTCAGTTAATTCACTGCGCGTATTAGCAGCGGATGCAGTACAGAAAGCGAATTCAGGACATCCTGGTCTGCCACTTGGTGCAGCAGCTATGGCATATGAGGTATGGGCCAAGCACATGAATCACAATCCTAAGAACCCTAAGTGGACAAACAGGGACCGTTTTATCCTGTCAGGTGGTCATGGTTCTGCACTTCTTTACTCTCTGCTCCATTTATTCGGATATGGCGGTTTATCTGTTGAAGATCTGGCATCTTTCAGACAGTTGGATTCCCTTACACCGGGCCATCCTGAATATGGTCATACTGTTGGTATAGAGGCTACTACAGGACCTCTTGGGGCTGGTATGGCAATGGCAGTTGGTATGGCAATGGCTGAAGCTCATCTGTCAGCTAAATTTAATAAAGAAAATTATCCTATAGTTGACCACTATACCTATGTTTTAGGTGGCGACGGCTGCATGATGGAAGGTATATCCTATGAGTCTATGTCCTTAGCAGGAACCTTAGGCCTTAGTAAGTTAATTGTTCTTTATGATTCTAACAAGATATCTATAGAGGGTGATACTGAAATAGCATTTAGAGAAGATGTTTCTAAGAGATTTGAAGCATTTGGCTTCCAGACACTGGTTGTAGAAGACGGTAATAATCTTGAGGAGATAGGTGCTGCTATTACGGCAGCAAAGGCTGATACTACCAGACCTACTTTAATTACGGTTAAGACAAGAATTGGTTATGGTTCCCCCAGAGAAGGAATGGCTAGTGCACATGGTGAGCCTCTTGGAGCAGATAACGTTAAGGCATTAAAAGAAAAATTAGGATTCCCTGCAGATAAGGATTTCCATGTTCCTGCAGAAGTGTATAAGCATATAGAGGAAGTTAATAAAAAGAGTGAAAAAGCAGAAGCTGACTGGAACGAGCTTCTTAGCAGTTATGCTAAGGCTTACCCAGAATTAAAAGAACTCTGGGATAAGTATCACAATGAGGCTATTGCTGAAGACCTCTTAGAGAATGAGGAGTTCTGGGCATATCCTGATAAACCGGATGCTACCAGAAATTTATCTGGTATGATTATTAACCGTTTGAAAGATATTATTCCTGGTTTTATCGGAGGTTCTGCAGATTTAGCTCCTTCCACTAAGACATATATGAAGGATGCAGGAGATTTCTCCCGTGAGGATTATTCCGGACGTAATCTGCATTTTGGAGTTAGAGAGCTTGCTATGGCAGCTATTGGTAACGGTCTTGCACTTCATGGCGGTTTAAAAGCATATGTATCTACTTTCTTTGTATTCAGTGATTACGTAAAACCTATGGCCAGGCTTTCTTCTTTAATGGGACTTCCATTAACCTTCGTTCTTACACATGACAGTATCGGTGTTGGAGAAGACGGACCTACACATGAGCCTATCGAGCAGCTTGCTATGCTCCGTGCCATGCCTAACTTTACTGTATTCAGACCTGCAGATGCTACAGAGACAATAGCTGGATGGTATTATGCAATTACCTCAAAGAAAACTCCTACTGCCCTTGTTCTGACACGTCAGAATCTGCCACAGTATGAAGGTTCCAGTAAAGAAGCTTTAAAGGGTGCATATATCATTGCTCCTTCCGAGAAGGAAGTACCGGATGCTATTATTATGGCAAGTGGTTCTGAAGTTGAGATCAGTGTAAATGCAAAGGAAGAGTTGAAAAAAGAAGGAATTGATGTAAGAGTTGTTAGTGTTCCTTCAATTGATCTTTTTGAAGAGCAGAGCAAGGAATATAAGGAAAGTATACTTCCTAAGAATGTCAGAGCCAGAGTAGCCGTTGAAGCAGCAATTGATTTTGGCTGGGGTAAATATGTAGGTCTTGACGGTACTACTGTTACAATGAAAGGTTTTGGTGCTTCCGCGCCAGCTGGCCTGTTATTCAAGAAATTTGGTTTTACAACCGAAAATGTAGTTGCAGCTGTTAAGTCTGTTTTATAAGTATTAGAAGATAATTATTTAAAATACAGACATTAATATAAGGCTAGTACGGAACCTGAACAAAGGTCGCTGTTTACGGAGTCTGAGTCTGGTATATTGGTTATTTGATTTTAGAATAATGAATATTCAGTTGCAGCCAAGCAATAGAAATGTATATCCAAAATAATAAATTAATATTAATTCCAGGGCATCCATGATAATGTTTTATTGTGGGTGCCTTTATTACATATTTGTAAAGCATAATCACTCGTAGCTTTTAATCGGTTATAATCCCTTGATTGCATATAGCAGCTTGTAAGTGTTACTATTACCACTTGTGCTTTTTCAGTTAAAATTATACATCAATTATTTAAAGGCTTATATGCTTTTAATGAGCCGATCTTTTAATGACCCGATCTTTTAATGACTCAATCTTTTAATAACTCGTAATCTTTTAATAACTCATAATCTTAATGACTTGTATCTATATTTACTTATCCCCTTAAAGTATTAATATTTTTTATCGTTCCTATCTTTTTTAGTGTTTATAATTTAATATTGCTAAACCTTTGAATTCTAATAGAATTTTAATATTAAGTTATTGCAAATAGCTATTTTTACAGATAGAATGGGTTTAGATGGAATAATATACAGGAGGGTAGTATATGCCTAAAATATTAATAGTTGAAGATGAAAGTAAAATAGCCCGCTTTGTTGAGCTTGAATTAAAATATGAAGGTTATGAGGTGGAAATTGCTGCTGATGGCAGGACAGGTCTTGAGAAGGCTCTTCAAAAGGATGTAAGTCTGGTTCTGCTGGATATTATGCTTCCCGGTATCAGCGGTATTGAGGTATGCAGAAGGATTCGTATGGAATCAGATGTTCCGGTTATAATGCTTACTGCCAAAGATGATGTTACAGATAAGGTAGCCGGACTTGATATAGGAGCCGATGACTATATGACTAAGCCGTTTGCCATTGAGGAACTATTGGCCAGGATAAGAGTAGCCCTAAATCGCCATACAAAGCAGGTACAGCCCAAACAGGATATACTCAAAATTGGAAAACTAAAGCTTAATCTGTCCGGCCACAGTGCTTTTTATGGTGACGACGAGCTGGTACTGACCAAGAAGGAGTATGAATTATTAGAGTATCTTATCAGAAATAAGAACATCGCGATTACCAGAGAGCAGTTATTGAATAATGTATGGGACTATGAATACCTGGGAGATACCAACGTAGTAGATGTATATATCCGCTACCTGAGACAGAAAATTGATGATAAGTACGGTATACGTCTTATCAACACGGTGAGAGGGGTAGGTTACATTATTAAAGATGAAGGTTAATTTTAAAGAATCCTTAAGGCAGTTTCTTATAAGGATCGTACTTCCTTTTCGAAAGAAGCGGGAAGTCTGGCTGGGGAATTTTCGCTTTTCCATTGCTTTTCGTATTTCCCTTCATTACCTGAAGCTACTAATAATAAATGGTGTCTTGTTTTTATGTTTCTTCTCCCTTCTGTTTCTGTGGGGTGAGAAGCTCCAGATGCATGAAAGGGCGGAGGTAATACTGGGAGAAGCAGTAGAAGAAGGTTTTCCTGAGGAAAATGCCAGTAATAACGACAGTACTTTTGATCTTCTTGGGATTCATTATAAAGCAGTAGATAATAATAGCGGAGTTATTCTTTTTAACAACCTGGATAAGGATCTTTCGGGAGAGAAAAAGCTTTTTGATTCTATTTATATCAGTGGAGTTTTTGATGAAAGCGACCTGGCCGTTATAGTAGAAGAGCATAAGGAGGTAGTTGTTAACGGAGCTTCAGTTGATATACTATTTCAGTATGACCTTGCCGCCAGTTTAAAGGAATTAAATATGCTCTTACTCTGCGTTGGTTTGTTGTATTTATTATTGGTATATGTTATTACCCATTTTGGCAAAAAAAGTGACAGGACTTTACTGGAGCCTATATTTGAGATGTCAGAGACTGCAAACCGGCTTACAGTTAATAATCTTGGCAGCAGGCGGCTTAATGTGGAAGGTACGAAAAATGAATTAAAGGATCTTGCAGTAGTAATAAACAATATGCTGGATCGTTTGGAAATATCCTATGAAAGTCAGAAGCAATTTGTATCCGATGCCTCTCATGAGCTTCGTACGCCTATAGCTGTTATACAGGGTTATGCCAACCTGTTAAACAGATGGGGAACAAGTAATGAGGAAGTAATGCTGGAATCCATAGATGCCATCAATAATGAAGCCAAAGCAATGCAGGATCTTGTAGAGAAATTACTTTTTCTTTCAAGGCATGATAAGAAAACCCTTAAGTTGGACAAACAGCGATTTAACATGTGCGATGTTGTGGAAGAAATGGTAAAGGAGACAAAGCTTGTAGTAAAAGACCGTGTTATTGAAGCATCTATTCTGCAGGATGTAGAGGTATATGGTGACAAACAGGCTCTTAAGCAGGCTATTCGTATATTTATTGACAATGCTGTTAAATATTCTGAGGAAGGGGATACCATAACAATAACCTGTCAGGATGATGACGGGGATTGTGTAATCAATGTAAGTGATACCGGAATGGGCATGACGAGAAAAGATGTTGAGCATATATTTGAACGATTCTATCGTTCCGATCAGGTCAGAGGTGCTAAAATAGGCGGACATGGTTTGGGATTATCTATTGCAAAGCTGATTGTACTTGGTCATACTGGTAAAATTAAAGTACGATCACAGCTTACAAAAGGGACAACCTTTACCATAACACTGCCTAGAAGATTTTAATGTATAAACCATAAAATAAAAATAAATCAACGAAACCAGTTCACAGCGGAGTAAAATCTGCCAACAGGCTCATACCTGTTGGCAGATTTTATTGTTTTTGTATAAGGAACTTGTTCCTATTACATAATAAGACTTGCTATGTGAGGCTGAACTCCTCATTTCCTGTTATATGTAATCATAAATCCTTGAATTTACGCCTGATTGCCTAGCTATATCAGAACAGGGCAGCAGGGGACAAATTAAACAACAGTAAGAAAAACGAAAACAGGAAGCAACACGTATAGGCTGCTTCCTGTTCTGGTAGTATAAGAATTAAAAACTCTTACCGAAGGGAACAGCAGTATAAATTAGCCGTCCCTGTGATATTAAATAAATATCTCAAATTTATATTCAACGGTATTTTGAATTGATGAAAAGCTGCATCGTAGGAGATGATCAATTCGGAAACCATTGCGTTTAGTGTTATTAAATATTCTTGAATTGAGCCATATATAGCTCGTAATAAGCACCTTTCTTTTCCAGAAGTTCTTTCGGGCTTCCTTCTTCTACAATGCCTCCATTATCGATGTAAAAGATTCTGTCAGCTTTCTGTATAGTGGAAAGGCGGTGGGCTATAACGAAGGAAGTACGTCCCTTAAGGAGGACTTCGATACCTTGCTGTACCAGTAATTCTGTATGTGTATCAATACTTGAGGTTGCCTCATCAAGTATAAGTATTTTGGGCATGGATACCATAGTTCTGGCAAAGGCTAAGAGCTGCTTTTGCCCGGCAGACAGCCCGGCGCCTCTTTCCTTTAATTCCGTATCATAGCCTTTCTCCATTTTAATAATAAAATCATGGGCATTAACGGATTTAGCGGCAGCGATAATTTCTTCATCGGTTGCATCTAGTTTACCATATTTCAGATTATCCTTTATAGTACCGGAGAACAGGAAATTATCCTGTGTCATAATACCCATCTGCATACGTAAGCTTTCAATGGATACATTACGGATATTATTACCGTCAATATAGATATTACCTTCTTGTATATCATAAAAACGGCTGATCAGGTTAATTACAGTAGTTTTGCCGGCGCCGGTAGGTCCAACCAAAGCGATGGTCTCACCGGGTTTGATTCGAAAGCTTACATCATTTAGGACCTGTGTATCTTTATCATATGCAAAGGTCACATGATCAAAACGTACTTCTCCTTTGATCTGGGGAAGCTCCTTGGAATCACTTTCATCGTTGATATCAGGAGCGGTGTCCATAATCTCAAAGATACGTTCAGCACCGGATATATTGGTTACCAGCTGGTTATAAAAGTTGCTCAGGTTCATAATTGGTCTCCAGAACATGGAGATATAGGAACTGAAGGCAATCAGTGTTCCAATGGGGGTAACATTATCACCTGTCATCTTTATACCGAAAAAGAAGAGGGAAACAGTACCGATACCCCAGCAGAAGTCTATAATAGGACCAAAAGCATCACTTAAGAGAATCGCCTTTATAAAGGAGCCTCTGTGCTCATTGAGCATGCTGTCAAAGGCATCGGAGGTTTCCTTTTCCGCTGTAAAGCTCTGGATAATACGCATACCGGATAAATCTTCATGGATAAAAGCATTCAGGTTGGAATTCTTCTTTCGATAGGTCTGCCACCTGACATGGGAGTATACCTGAATAAGCCACATACCGGCAATAAGTAAGGGAAGGCTTATTAATGCTGCAAAGGCCAGCTTATAATTTTTTGCCATCATGATTACCACAACTGCTACTATGGTTATAAAATCCGGAATAAGAGTGGTAACACTGTTGGTGAGTACATCCTTTAAGGAGTTGACATCACCGATAACGCGTGCCAGTATCTTACCGGTAGGGCGGCTGTCAAAAAAGCTGAAACTAAGCTTCTGGATGTGGGTGTATAGCTCCTGTCTTATGCTAAGTAAAACAGTGTTGCTTATCTTTGCCATAATGAACATACGAAGCTTTACTAACAGAATATAGGTAATGTTCAAGGCAGCCGCAGCTATACCAAGCTTTATGAGGCCGTTAACATCCTTACCTGCTATATTAACATTGATTGCGTGCTCTATTATAAGCGGGTTTAATAGACTGATGGTTACAGTACCGCCCATAATCAGCAGCACGGCAATAATTTCTCTTTTATAGGCTAATAAATAGCGAAAGAGCCTTAAGAGAGTATTTATTTTACCGGGGCCGACCAGATTCTCATCAACCCTGACTGCATTAACTGACATAAATCCTCCATTTCTGCGCTTTTTTGGCGCATGCGAGTTTAAGATAAACCTGTCTGATAAATATAATTGATTAACATCTATAATTTAAGTTAAAAATTGATACATTTAACAGATTTTGTACACCTCCTTGCCCTGTATATGAAAGAGCTAAGAGGTGTTGATAATTAATTTTATATGACCAGGGATGCATCCTTCTTTACTTCCTTTAAAGAATTATCCGTTAAATAGTCACCATACTGTGCCATATAAGTCTGATAGTATAAGCCCTTCTTCTCAAGGAGAGATTCGTGGGTACCTCTTTCTGCAATTGCACCGTCTTCTAAGAAAATAATTTCATCGGCGTTTCTGACCGCTGATATTCTGTGAGCGATAACAATTTTAGTCGTATGCTCCAGATCATTTAAATTCTTCTGTATAAGATGCTCAGTTTCCATATCCAGGGCTGAGGTTGAATCGTCCATAATGAGAATTGGTGTTTTCTTTGCAAGAGCTCTTGCTATACTGATTCGCTGTTTCTGGCCACCGGAAAGACCAACACCTCTTTCACCGATTACAGTATCATACTGATCATCCATCTTCTCAATAAAATCAGAAGCCTGTGCCTGTATAGTGGCATGTATAACTTCCTGATCCGTTAACTGGGGACGCAGACCCATCTTTACATTTTCATTTACAGTATCTGAGAATAAGAATACATCCTGCATAACCAGTGCCATATTCTTTCTTAAATCATAAAGGGAGAGATCCTTTACATTGATACCATCCAGCTTGATATTACCTTCTGTTGTTTCATAAAAGCGCTGCAGCAGATTGATAACAGAGGTTTTACCTGAGCCAGTGGCACCCATGATACCAAGGGTCTTACCTGGTTCTAAGTGAAAACTCACATTTTTAAGAACCGTTGTGTCATTTACGTTAAAGGAAACATTTTCAAATTCAACATCACCGGCAGCTTTTTCAAGGGGAATAGAATCCTCTTTGCTGATAACCGTAGGTTTTTCTATCATTATTTTGTTGATTCTCTTAGTTGATGCAGCTGCTGAGGCCATGTCGTTAAAGAGCCAGCCCAGTAATTCCATAGGCCATACTATATTGTTGGCATATTCTGCAAAGGCACCGAGTGTACCGAGGGTTATGTCTTCCTGTATTACCAGAAAACCACCGGCAACTATAACGATAACCGGAAGAAGCCTGGTTATGAACTGGAAAAAGGGATTGTATTTTATAAGTACCTTGGACTGTCTCATGTTCAGTTCATAATAACGTTTGTTGTGAGAAAGGAATTTGCCTATTTCAAATTTTTCTCTTGCAAAAGCTTTCACGGTTCTTACACCTGCCAGGTTTTCCTGGGCCACTAGATTTAACTTAGCATTTTCTTCGCTGATTTCTTCATAGACATTATCCAGTTTCTTTTCCATCCTTATTGCAATAAAGGCAACTATAGGCATTGCAACCAGCGGAATAACAGTAAGTTTGGGGCTTAGGGTATACATGCTGTAAAGAACCAGTGAGGTATGTATGATAACCTCTACTACGAGCATTCCGATAAAACCAACACCTGACCAGACTTTATCTACATCATCCTTTAGACGGGACATAAGTTCTCCGGTATTGTTCTTATCAAAGTAATCCAGGGACAGGCTCTGGACATGACGGAACAGGTTTCTTCTGATGTCTGCACCGATCTTAGAACTGACTGAGTCAAAGAGAACCTCTTTGAAGTAGCCGAACAGTGCTCTGCCCACACCAATCATAAAGATTGTTATTAAAAGCCTGGTAAGCAGCTCAACCTTACCGGCAACTATAACATCATCAATAATAAGCTTTAAAATTCGTGGCGATAACATATCCAGGGCGATGCTTATCGTCATACAGACAATGGCAATGGCATAGATATACCAGTATCGTTTGATATATTTTGATAGTTTCATAAATCCTCCTCCCTATTTTTGGGCAAAAAATAGCCGTGGTCTATTACCACGGCATTAAAAATTCTTTATTATATTACATGTGTAGTCAATTATTGGGACTGCACTATATAAAAGAAGTATGCGTTGAGGTAATAAAAGTTAAATTATTATTTGTATTATTGGCTGCAGCATCAAAGTTACGATTAAACATATTATTTACCTCTCTTTCTTTTATAGTCTTTTCACATTATATCACACTACTAATTTTTGTCAACTAAAAAATGAATGAATTTAATATATATTTAAAAAAATATTGAATTTTTAAAGGACAAATTAATTTTCTTATTAATAAAGACAGCAGATGTTTATAATTAGCTGAATTGGAATCCGAGGTTCCATTTTGCAAATTTAACTTCCGTTTCATCATATTCCTTGCAATACTAAAGTCCGCAGAACTAAATTGTTTTTAAAATTTTGGAAGTAAGTATTGCAAAAATCTATATAACTGGAACTTACTATGCCAAACCAATTGTTTTATACTCCAAAAGCTGTTATGCTTTTTTTGAGATTGTTTCCTCTTGAAAAAGAGCTCACGCTAACCGGAGGTCGAATTTAGCTTCCTTTTTCGCAAGATTAAATTCCACCCCTCTACGGTTCCATATTTGATCCGAATGGCGTCTGCTATTTTACTTTTTCAGCAACAGAGGTGTTAAATTAATCTCATTAGCGGGAATGAGCTTAATATTAAGCTTTTCAAGGGTTTCCTCGCTATTAAGGAAGCTGAACAGCTGGTGTGCGGACTGGTTGTTCAGCTTTTTCCTATTGTATGAATTGATATTACTCATCATAAGTGTGATATCATCCTGAGCCAGTCCATCAAATGAAGTGCCCTTTGGCAGTACCCGTCGTATCATCTCGTGCGTTACTTCGCATCCACCTTTTTGGTCAGACCGTTGGGGATCACAGTAGAATACGTGCGTTCTACGTTCGTTATTCGCATTAAACTCAATCGCAAGAGGGTTGGTAAATTCACTCCCCCGGTCTGTGAGTATGACCTGGAATAAGCTAGTAAATGTGTCATGCCCAAGAAGCTTATATAACTGATCAAATATTTCGCTTACTGATCTGGCTGTATTCGTATCTCGGATAAACGCAAGCATAAGACTGCAGTTTCTAAAGTAGATGGTAAGAAGTACTTTTCCACCTTTACGGCCTTCTACCGAATCCATCTCAACGATTGGGACATCGGGATTCGCTGCAATGTAGGCTTCAAAGTCTTCATAAGTACGCCCTAAGTGGCATTGCTTATCCACCCTTACATGTTTCTTATGAGAGCGACTGCGATAACGAACCTTTCTGGGAAGGTCTATGTTATCCACTGAAAAGAGGCCTGCGTCAATGTAGTTATAGATGGTCTTTTCATCAAGCATGATGTCATCGGCGTTATTAACGCAGATCATATGTATAGACTGCCCTTGCTTAATAAGAGGTGAGATGATATCATCAATACGCTTGAGTTCTGAAGGAGTAACAGCTATCCCTTGACGGCTCTCAGAACGAGTTGCTTCATACTCTTTCTGTGCACTCTTGGCATCATAAAGATGGCGCTCCAGTTTACAGCGCATACGGATATCGCAGCCGTTGCAGACGTAGGGCGGTTTATTCAACTTCTGACAAATGAGTTCAATAAAGTCAGGGCAATGTTCATAACAGTTTCGATAGGGGCATCCCTTACAAGAACCTTTATAGGGGTGTTTGCATGGTTTACATGCCATCCCAAAATGAGAACAGTTTGTGCGATTAGCACAGGGATTAAAGCTATCTTTACGAACTGTGTGACGATGGTTCTTAACTTCTTTTGAGATGGTAGATGGATCTTTTTCTAGTGTTCTTCCAATCTCAGTAAATGAAGCTCCTTGTTTGAGGGAAACTTCTATAGTGGCTCTTTCATCAAGAGTAAGATGTGTGTTCTTTGCCATGGTATTTTCTCCTTGGAAACACGCCATCCGGACTCTGGTGCTGAGTCATAAATATACCATACCAGAATAGTTTGCAAGAGTAATTTCTGGCAGTAAATTTGCAATACTAAGTTCCAGTTTTAGGGTGAACGGACTGGAAATTAACTTTTCAATTCACCATGTTTATAATTATGTAGAACAAAACATGTATGGGTGAAAATATCAGGTACGGGTATTAAACATAATTTTCTCAATGAAGTACCAATGAAAAGTTAGCTAAGAGGATAGGGGGGGGAATCATAGTGTAGTTAATTAAATCAAATTTATGTATAAGAACAAGAATTATGATAAGGATATCTTCATAAGGTTATCTATTGTAATAGAGGCTTTTTCGTAACCACACCCCTGCTAATATGCTGTAAGTTCGCGGTATGCGGAACTTGCAGCTGATGTGGCCAGACTATGAAAGAATAGTTGCATGTAAAAATGAATAAAAAATGCAATTTAAAATGAAAAATTTTGTCACAATGATTGTTGACACTTTAGCCCAAGGAGAGTATGATTCCATTGTAGATTTGAAATGTCTATAATGGACATGAAATATCAATAAAGGAGATGAGAAAATGAAATTAACCAGAGGAATCGAGCAAGCCGTTTGTATCATAGCATTACTGGCAACCCAGGAACACTCCATACCCGTAGCATCGGAGGAAATCCATAAACGACTGAAAGGTTCCCTGACTTATACGAAGAAAATAATACGAAAACTGGTAGTAGCAAAACTGGTAAATTCAGTATCCGGTAATAATGGGGGATTTACACTGGCAAAAAATACGGATGACATAAACCTGTTAGAGATAGTAGAAGCATTGGAAGGGACAATAACGACTTATCCGGAATCAGGGCTTATTGACCAGGTATTTGAAGATATACAGGTCATTGCCAATCAGGGTACAGTGGTTATGAGAAATGCTTTTGCAGAAGCAGATATGTTATACAGGGAAGCACTTAGAACAAAAACAGTAAGCCAGCTACTTCAGGAAACCTTGGGCAGCAAGGAAATTCAGCCCATCAACTGGAATAAGGCAGAACAGTGGAGTGACTTCGATTTATGGATCAGAAAGGTGATGGATAAATATATATGGAAATGATAAAATCAGAATGGAAAAAGATTAAAGCAAATAAACTGCTGCTGGTATCTTTTATCGTAATATGTTGTATACCTTTGTTGTATGCTTCTTTTTTCTTAAGATCAATGTGGGATCCCTATGGTAAAGCTGAGAATCTTCCGATTGCAGTTGTAAACCAGGATCAGTCAGTGGAGTTTGAAGGCCAGACTTTATCCGTTGGTGAAAATGTAGTGGAGGAGTTAAAAGATGATGAGAGCCTTGAGTGGCATTTTGTAAACTCTAAGGAAGCCCTGCAGGGATTAAAGGATAAGAAGTACTATATGATAGTAACTTTCCCGGAGAATTTTTCTGCCAATGCAGCAACTGTTCTCTCTGATGCTCCTACACAGATGGTCATCAATTATGAAACCAATGCCGGTGTGAATTATTTAGGTAAAGTAGTAAGCGTTCAGGCAATCAAGGAACTGCAGACTAAGGTTTCAGAGAAAGTAACAAAGGCATATGTATCTGCAATTTTTGATAAAGTAGAAGATATGGGCGGTAAGATTACGGAAGCCGCAGATGCTTCCTCACAGATTAAAGACGGTTCTGATAAACTGAAGGAAGGCAATGAAACAATTTACAGCAACCTTGATAAATTGTCCAAAGCCAGCTTAACTTTCAGTGACGGTGTGGATACTCTAAGTCTTGGCCTGAGTACTTACCTGGACGGTGTTCTCTCAGCTAATAAGGGAGCCTCTACCTTAAAGGATGGCTTGGCACAATATCAGGCTGGTGTCAAGACTTATACCAATGGTGTTAAGAAAGCAGCGGAAGGAGCAGATACCTTAAATGCAAATTCCGAAGACTTAAAGAATGGTGCCAAACTGGTATCTGACGGCGTTTCAGAGTTAAATACAAAGCTTGGCACCACAATCGGTTCTTTAAGTTCAAATGCCGAAGGTGTAAAACAGCTTGCTGACGGTATGACAGCAGTTAACAGTGCAGTATCAACCCTTAATACCGGAGCAAAAGCACTGGCAGCAGGAATACCTTCAAAGGATCAGGTAAACGGTGTATCAAAGTATCTTGATTACAGTACTTTCAGTCAATTACCCAAGGAGCAGCAGGCAGTTCTCCTTCAGAGTGCCGCAAAACTTCTGGCAGGTTATGAAACGGTAGGCACAGCAGCCAGTCAGATATCCGGTGGTTTAGGTCAGCTTGCAGAAAAAACCCCTGCATTGGTGGAGGGTACTTCTAAGTTAGATACAGCTTTTGGTTCTATTTCTACACAGGCACCTGCTTTGACAGAGGGGCTCAGTAAGTTAGCTACCGGTGCGAAAAGCCTGGAAACCGGTGTTACCTCTTATACCGACGGAGTGGATCAGTTAACAAAGGGCTTGGATCAGTTAGATACCAAAGCAACAGATTTAAACAACGGTATTGACAAAATAGCCGGAGGCAGCAAGGAGTTAACAGCAGGTCTTAATAAGCTTGCTGAGAATAATGATAAATTATCAACAGGTATGGATAAAATAGCAAAAGGTGCAGAAGATATCCATGACGGTGCGGCTAAGTTAGCAGACGGTTCCAAACAGTTGGGAGATGGCTTGACAGACTTATCCGACGGTGCAGGAAAACTGTCCGATGGTTTACAGGAGGGTGCTGATACCATTGATTCCTTTGCGGTCTCTGATGATTCTATCGATATGATAGCAGCACCTAGCACTTCAGAAGAGACCTTATACAGTGATGTTCCCAACTATGGTCATGCACTTGCTCCTTATGTATTATCACTTTCTCTGTATGTAGGATGTATGCTCTTTAACTTCATCTATCCTATCAGAAAAGTTGCCATGAAAGGTAAACCTGTAGTACAATGGTGGCTTGCCAAATTATCCGTAGGTATCGTTGCGGCAACAGCAATGGCAGTAATCGATGCAGGCTTTATGCATGTGTTAGGGGTAACTACAGTAGAGACCGGAAATTACTATATAACAGCCATAATAACAGCCAATGCCTATATGCTCCTGATTATGCTGTTATCTGTAGCCTTTGATAATCCCGGACGTTTTGTAGCTATGATACTTTTGGTACTTCAGCTTGCCGGTGCAGGCGGAACCTTCCCTATGCAGTTAACGGATAAGTTCTTCCAGGCAATACACCCGGTACTTCCTATGACATATTCTATCTATGCCTTCCGTCAGGCTATAAGCGGCGGTTTAGGTGAAGGAACTTTAGTTACCAGCTTATTTATATTATTGCTTATTGCATTGGTATCAGCGCTTCTCTTACTGGTATCCATGACAGTATTAAAAAAGATTAGCAAGGATGGCGTATCACAGTTAGATGATAACCAGAAACTTATGGATACAGATTACTCCTATGTAAATTCAAGTCTGTAATTAAGTATCTGAGGAAAGAAGGCTTCATGACTTTTAATCGGTTTTTAAAAGCCATGAAGCTTTACTTCTGTTTAAAAAACCATTGGTTAGGAATTCTTATTTTCCCGTTATAATGCATATTTCCTATAAAAATCATTCAGATTGTTAGAAAAACATATAAAAATGATAAAGTTTTTATTAATTTTCACTATATTCAAAAATTGTTCATAATTCTATGCTATAATGTAAAATGATTGGTGAAGTGGAGTTGCAGTAAGTATACAACTAATCGTAAAATATTCTAAACATGGGATAACAACGCGGGATTGACTTTTCCTTGTTTAAGGAGGACGGAAATGGATTTACCTATTTTTTATAGTGAAGAAGACGAGTGGAAAAAAGTAATGCTCATGTATGACTCTGCTTTGAAAGAAATCAATACAAAGCTTGAAATACTGAATAATGAATTTAAACTGAATCATCAATACAATCCCATAGAACACATAACCTCCAGAATGAAATCTCCACAAAGTATAGCGAAAAAGCTAAGGCATAATAACCGGGAATTAACTGTAGAGAATATCGTTAAATATATAAATGACGTGGCAGGAATACGCATTATTTGTTCTTTTACTTCCGACATCTACCGTATTGCAGATCTTATTGCAGCACAAAGTGATGTTAATGTCCTGAAGGTAAAGGATTATATGATGTGTCCCAAGCCTAACGGATATACAAGTTACCATATGATAATATCAGTACCCATCTATCTCTCTGAGACCATGGTCAATGTAAAAGCAGAGATACAGATTCGTACTATTGCCATGGATTTCTGGGCCAGCCTGGAACATAAGATATATTATAAGTTCGAAGGGAATGCACCGGAGAGGATTAGCAAAGAACTAAAGGAATGCGCAGAAATCGTATCCTTTTTGGATCACAAGATGCTGTCCCTGAATGAAGAAATCAGGATGTACAATCCGGACAGTGAAATGGATCACTACAGGGAAGTTGTATCTGAATCCTTTCAGAATATGATCAGAGAATCCTACGGAACAGTCATAGACGAGGATGATATCATTCAGGAGGATCAAGGCACCTTAAAGGATAGTGCAGAATATGAAGAGAAACATGAAATGTATGAGGAATTGTTTGAGGAAGTGGAAGTAGATAACCCTGCAGTAGCTGCAACGGATGCTGCCCCTGATACCGGGAAAGACGAGGTCAAAGAGAAAAGCAAATTTTTTCGATTCTTCAAACACAATGTTATAAGCGAAGAAATGGATAAAATGTAATACCGGATATAAAACAGCCTGAGGAAATCCTTAACCTGCCTCCCAAAGTTAATTTATTAGGTCTAACTTTGGGAGGTCGGTTCATCCTCAGGCTGTTTCTATAGTTTCATAGTAATTTTAATTATCTTCTTCCGATCTCAGTATCTGTCTCGGTTAATTTGCTGTTCTCTTTGATATAAGCAACAATATCATCAACTTCTGTAAAAGCAAGTGCTACATAGCTGTCAGCAGCTCCGTAGTAAATAGCAATCTTTCCTGATTCAGGATCATGGATTGTTGCACAAGGGAAGCATACATTAGGAACGAAACCTCTCTCCTCATACCACTCTTCAGGAGTTAAGATGAACTTGCTGCAACGATATTTAACGATGGAAGGATTGTCGATATCAAGGATTGCACCACCGATGCTGTATACAAAACCATTGCAGGTACTGCTTACACCGTGATAGAACATTAACCAGCCTTCAGAGGTCTCAATAGGAGTAGCACCTCCACCGATCTTAACGCTCTCCCACCAGCTCTTACCTTTTTCCATTACATGTCTGTGTTTGCCCCAGTATACCATATCAGGACTTTCACTTATAAAGATATCACCGAAAGGTGTGTGTCCGCTGTCGCTTGGACGGCTGAGCATTACAAAGTTGCCGTTAATTTTACGAGGGAATAATACTGCATTACGGTTGTATGGAATGAAAGGATTCTCAAGTCTAACGAATTTCTTGAAATCAGTAGTTTTAGCCATACCGATTGCTGCACCGTAAAAATCCTGGCACCAGATGATATAATAAGTATCTTCAACCTTAACAAGACGGGGATCATATGCATATAAAGGCATAAAAGGCTCACCGTTCTCATCTTCAAAAGGAATCTTATTCGGCTCGATATCCCAGTGGATAGCGTCTTTACTTCTTCCCATGTAGATGTAAGGAATCCCGTCTGTCTGCTCACCACGGAACACTCCGATGAACTCATCACCATAAGGCATAACAGCACTGTTGAAGATTCTTGCAACGCCTTCTACAGGGTTTCTTCCGATAATAGGGTTCTCATTATATCTCCATACAGGTGCTCCGCTGAGGTTCTCAGGTCTTTCCTGCCAGGGAATGTTCTTAACTGCGGGACTTATCATTTTAATTTTACTCATAATCTCAAATGCTTCCGTAATGGAAGCCCCTTTCTAATATTTTCTCGTAAAACCCAAAGATTCTATAGTTAGTTCTACCCAAGATTAAGGATTCTTAAACTTATTGAAGCTATTCCTTAACAGGTTTTATTTTCGTACTGTTACCGGAGAGCAGCAATTTATTTTCTGCGAAAAGGACTTTCCGTAAGATAATAAAATTCATCCTCTTCGCTTAATGTACCCAGAGTCTTGCGGTAGAGTAATATCTGAATAAAGATGACCGCTTCCAAAACAAAGATAAAAAATGTACTGGTCGGTACTAGTATAAACATTATAATATCAGAGAAAAAATATAACAGGCAAACAACCCCTACAAAGAGCAGTATAAAATAAGGGAGTTTGATAAATATGATACAGGTTATTTCTATCAGATCGATATTTTTTCCAATAAAAGTGCGATAGCCGGCTATATAAAGCATAAATACCAGTAATATGGAGGCCATAGCAAGGCATAACACAGAATAAATCATTTTATCAGCTCCCGCCCACAGGTAGATACCTGCGAGATTGAGAAGCATGATCAAATGAACGGGAATATATTTCATTAAATGGAGGGAATGTTTTAAATTCACAAAATAGGTTTTAACAATGCTGTCAGTGATGTTTATCTCTTTGTATATTACGTCCTTCCCAATCAGAAAGATTGCTCCAAGTGCAGGCAGAAGTAAAAAGCCTAAGGATAAAAGGACTGTCAGGAAGAATAAGATACTGGTAAAAAACACGATATGGACAGCGGACAAGATCTTGTAGAACAAGGATTCTCTTGTCATGATTTAATGGCACCTGCTAATCCGTAGAAAATATATTTCTGCAGGAAGATATATACAAGACCAATCGGTATGATTCCCAATAGAATTGCCGCTGCTACAATCTCAAAAGGAGTTGACATACTGCCGAAGAATTTATAAAGGGCCACAGTAAAGGTCTGTACGTCTTTTCTTAAGTAAAGGTTAGGAATATAGAAATCATTATAATAACCAATTCCGTTTAAGATGAGTAAAGTTGTGCAGGCAGGCTTTAAAAGAGGAAGAATAATTTTTCTGTAAATCGTAAAGTAGCCGGCACCGTCTAACAAAGCGGATTCGTCAAGCTCCTTGGAGATGGAATCCAGCAGGTTAAACATGATATAGATACCGATAATACCTACACCGGAGTATAGAAGTATTACGCTGGCCATTTTATTAACCAGGTGCATACGGTATATAATCTGGAATACAACGGTCTGGGTGGTAACAACCGGTATAAACATAGTTAATGTAAATAAGGTCATGATGATCTTTCTGCCTCTGAACTTAAAACGATGAAGCACATAAGATACCATGGTAGTAAACATTATCTGCAGAGACAGGGAGATACCAAGAATAATAGCAGTATTTAACAAAGCCTTGCCAAGATTACCTACACGAATGGCATAATTGAAATTATATCCGTTGAGCCAGTTCTTAGGAGGAGTCAGTACACCTGTAGCAGAGTATTCTGCACCGGTTTTAAAGGCCATGAATATTAGAGGAATTATAGGGATTATTACAAAAATACATGCTGCAAAGAGGAATACATAGCGCAGTATCTTGTATACTTTACTTTCCTTTATCATCTTGCACTTTCTCCTTTCTTGTTAAAGATACTCTGTAAACCAACAGCTAAAACGACGATTACGAATACCATTATGGATAATGCAGCAGCAAAACCAACACGGTTCTCCATAAAGGCACTCTGCTGAATCTGAATAACAGGTGTTACTGTTCCATTAGAGCCGTTCATCATAATATAAGGTATTTCAAATACCTGAATGGAACCGGAAACACTTAGTAATATGTTAATAAAGAGTACGTTACGAATGGAAGGAATGGATATGTAGAGAATTTCCTGCCATTTTGTACAGCCGTCTACGGCAGCCGCTTCAAATAAATCTGTAGAAATCGTCTGAAGAGCACCAAAGAACATGATAAAGTTCATACCATAATAACGCCAGATACTGATGGAAGCAATAGAGGGGTTAACTAAATTCAGGTTCTGAAGCCATTGCTGTTTTAAGGCTCCAAGACCGATTGTATCAAGTATCAGGTTAAGAGTACCGGAGTTATTAAAGAATATAATAAAAATTGTAGATACGATAACACCGTTTAATAAATAAGGAATAATCAGAATTCCTTTAAACAGGTTTAAACCTCTGAACTTGCCGTTTACAAAGATTGCAAGGAAAAATGCAAATACCAGCTGTGGTATGGCAACAATCATATACCAGAGGCAGTTCTTGAAAACCATGATATACTGTGGATCAGTCAGTAATCTTTCGTAATTCTTAAGTCCAATCCATCTGGGAGTGCCGACACCTTTATAGCTGGTAAAACTCAGATAAACATTGGTTAAGATAGGAATATAGGAGAATACCAGTAACTGAATGACCGGTATCACTAAAAATGCAAAAATAATGATTTTGCTGCTTTTTGTTTGTTTCATTTCAACCTCTTTCACTGCAGTTCTGAATGGGGAAGTCCAGACTGCTAATGTTACATTTGTGATTGTTGTCTTTGTGAAACCGCTAAAGAGCCCTCACAGGCCGTAGGGCAACGGCCTGTGACTGGCTCTTACATTGCGGTAATCGGTAGCTTTAGATTAGTCTACCCACTCAAGTCCGAGTTCTTCTTTGTATTCTTTGTAAGCTTTGTTCTGTACATCTACCTGCTTGTTGTAAGCTGTCCAATCATCAGGTTTTGTTGTATCAAGAGCATCGAATAAAAGACCAACATATTTGTAATCTGCATATAAACCAGCTTCTGTTAAAACATCCTGATTTGCAAGAGTGTTTGCATCAGTAGCAGGGGAGAGAAGAACTTTGCAGTCTCCGCTTTCAACCATTTTATCAATGATGGAATACAGTTCGGGAACAACAGGAGTTACACCTTTTTTGTTAGCGATATATCCGCTGTCTGCGATAAACTGTGCATCTTCAGAAACATACTCGATGAAAGCTCTGGCTGCTTCTTTGTTCTTGGAGAATTTGCTGATTGCCCAGTTGTCAGCAGGAGCTGCAAGGACATATCTTCCTGCACCGAAATCAGGAGCGGGAGCAAATTTGATAATGGAAGGATCTTTTCCTTCAGGAACACGTCCCTGGATCTGAGGAACAACCCATGAACCGAAAAGCATCATACCAGCTTTTCCATAAGCTACGCTGTCCATAGCTACACCGAAATCAGTATAAACTTCAGGCTCAAAGTATCCTTTTGCTTTCCACTCTGTGTACATTTTGATTGTTTTACCAAAAGGAGCAGTTTCACTAAAAGGATTCTCAGTCTTTAATGTCTCAGCAAATACGTTAGCATCACCAGCAACATAAGATGCGAAATCCTGTACAGTTGCAAGAGGCCAATTCTCAATTCTGTGTAAAGAGATAGGTGTTACACCGTTTGCTTTGATAGCTTCACACATTTTGTTGAACTCTTCAAGAGTTGCAGGAATTTCATCGTATCCAGCTGCTTTGATAACTTCTTCATTATATACTACAGCCTGGTTGTAGGCTCTTCCGGGCATTACGCTGTAAATGGTTGTACCGTCATTAGGCATTGCCAGCGCATAGTCGCCATATAATTCTTTACCTTCTTCTACAGTAAAGTAAGGCTCTGAATACTGTGCCCACTCTTCAAGACTCCAGTTAGGAGCTGTAAAGATGTCAACGGATTCATCCTGTACTTGGAACAGAGGTCTTAATTCATCTTCATTGGAGATAACGTTAAGATCAACATTGATACCGGTTTCTGCTGTAAATTTCTCAGCTAATTGTTTTAAGTAAGCAGTAGACTCATCACGATATGTATTACCATCTTTGTCTTTCTTCTCTTCACCTAAAACTCTGTTTCCGCCATGTGTATATACACTAATGGTAGTTCCTTTTAATGATGATAAATCAGTACCTTCAGATCCTGTGCCTTCAGAAGAGGATGCTCCTTCAGTTGCTGCAGGCTCATTCGTCTTGTTTGTGTTGTTGCTGTTTGAGGAGCATCCAACCATGGAAACTACCATCATGGATGCAAGAACAACTGCCAAAACTTTTTTTAGTTTCATAAAATTCCTCCTTAAATATTTGTTTTAAGTAAACATTAGACTAAAACCTCTTAAAAAAATTAAGTTTTTAATCTTGAATTTAATTGTATATTTACTTTCCTATTTAGTCATCTACTAATCTTGCAAAATTAAGTCGAATCTTGCGAAAACTATGCAAAATATACTTTTTGGATATATAAATTTAGAATAATTGTGCACTTATGCTAAATGAAAAAACAGTACATTCATACAACTACCTAATAAATTGCATAAGTTAATTGAATTAATCTTACTTTAACTGAATTGTATAGAGTTATTAGCATAAATAAGTTAACTAAACAGGTTATAAAATCATATTGCTATAAACTATTTTATACCTTATTATTATAGGAGGACAAGCTTTTGAATTTATTTTGTGCATAAATACCCAGATTAAAGGTGTTATGGCAAAATAAACAGATTACCTTTTCCTTGAAAGGAGAGTGAAGAGAACATGGATTTTAGTCAAAGATTTAATAACGCAATTTCATCCTATGCTTATTACGGCAAGACCCTGGCTGATAAGTATGTGCCCACTACTGTAACCACTCCCCAGTCCATTAAGGATAATCTTCCATTTGCAGAAGCCTTCCTTGACGTTAAAGCCAAGGATTCTTATTCCCTTGATATCAACTATCTGGATGCCTATTGTCTAATCTATACCCACAGCGGCTTAGGACAGCTGTCTGTTAAAGCAGGTACTTATGAGCTTACAGAAGGAACACTTAGCTTTATTAACTGTCGTATGAAATATCAGATTAAAGTTCCAAAAAACTGGCACCATACGGCTTTCTATATACAGGGAAGTATACTTCCTTTCCTCTATGAAGCGGGAGGTTGGGATAATGAACTGCTTCACAAGGTCCCGGAAGGATCTTTAATTCCCCATGGAATCATGGAACTTTACGATCAGCTGTCAAAGGAGTATGACAATTATATGCTTCAGGCTAAGCTGCTTCTGGATATTTTATTAGGTATGGCTGCAGAAAAAGAGAAAATGGGAGAAGGGGATAAACTTCTGCCAGAATATATCAGAAAAATCAAGATGAGTTTTGAAGAGGATTGCAAAGCCAGATATACCCTTGACAATCTCTCTGCAAAGTATCAGATCAGTAAATATCAGATATGCAGAGACTTTGCTGCTGCTTATGGATGTTCGCCCATGCAGTATCTGAATGACATTCGTATTAAGGTGGCAAAGGAAGCATTAATTAGTACGGATAAGCGGGTAAATGAAATCGGGAGAATGGTGGGCTTTGACAATACCAATAATTTTATCCGGATCTTCAGACAAAAAACAGGAGCAACTCCTCTTAACTATCGAAAAAGAGCTGCTCCATAATAATTAGTATGCCACACTGTCTTTGTGTACCATATTGCCTTCAACAATGGAAATTCCAAAATTCCTGGAAGGATTATTTATCTTTTCAATAAGATTGTTGATACTTCTTAATGCCATTTCCCTGACGTTGACATCATAGGTTGTTATGCCGATATTGCATAAACCCGGGTACAGATAATTATCAAAGCCAACTACCGAGATATCCTTTGGTACTTCATATCCTTTCTTTTGAAGGGCTTTGATAAGGGAGCAGGCGGTAAGATCGCTGTTACATACGAAAGCGGTTGGCATTTTGGCAGGAAATACAAAAGGGAAACCTACTACATCGCCGGTTTTCCAGTCTCTGTCATCTAAGAGCCTGTCTTCTGTAACGGAAAGCCCGTGCTCTAACATGGATTTATAGTAGCCTAAATAACGGTCAGTAATACTGCTTGTATACAAAAGTGTTCCTACATAAGCAATATCCTGATGGCCTCTGTTAAACAACAGATTGGTAAGAATATAGGTTCCGTAAAAACCGTTGGACACAACAGCGTCACAGTCCAGGTCCTTATCATAAAAGTCAAGGCATATCAAAGGAACATTTAATCCGTCTTTCAGCTTTAATAAATACTTGCTTTTTGGCTGGCCCATGAGAATAATACCATCCACCTTCTTTTCACGTATCAGAAGGGGAATTTCCGGATTATCTTCTGCCTCAGGGCTGATAACCTCCAGCATGGTAAAGCATTGGTTAGCGGCAGCATTTGCTGTTACCTCTTGGTATAACTGCCAATAAAAAGAGACATATTTGCCAAAATAACGCCCAGGCACAACTATACCAATATTATAACTTCTGCCCTCTTTAAGGCCTTTGGAAGAACTGGATTGCTGATATCCCATTTCTTTTGCAAGGTCTTTTATTTTCTCCCGCATTTCCTCACTTACACCTTTTTTACCTGACAGTGCCTTTGATACAGTGACAATGCTTACGCCTAAAGAGTTGGCTATATCTTCCATTTTGACTTTCCTGTCCATATTTACCCTCTTAATCAACTTTTTAACTTAATTTACTTTCTTTTTACTCTAGTATTTTAATGTACAGAATTTTGTTTGTCAACTTTAAATACTGATAAGGTTGCTCTGGGAAGTGTTTCGTTCAGTTGTTTATTCGGGAAGCTTAAATTTTGAGAGCAGTCCTGCCAGCCCTGTGGAGGCTTCTTCACCGGAGGAATATTCAAAAGGTGCGGCTTCAACATTTTCTGAAATTTCTGCATTTTCCTCAACAGCCTTTATGCTAAGGCTGATCTTGCCGTCTTTTACTTCAATTATCTTTACTGTTACTTCTTGTCCTTCTTTTAAAACTTCTCCGGGAGTTTTAAGGCGTTTGTTGGCAATTTGAGAAATATGAACCAGACCGGACAGACCATTACCTAAATTGACAAAGGCACCGTAAGGAGCTAATTTCTCCACAGTTCCTTTGGTTACAAGACCGATAGGTAAATGAGAGAGTTTACTTAATTTTTCTTCCTTAACCTGTTCTTTTTCCACTTCTTTTGCAGAAAGCACCAGTTTCTTCTTATCTTCTTCCACAGTAATTACCTGTACTTCCACCTCTTTATTAACCCAGGCGCTCAGATCCTCCACGTAGGTAAGAGAAAGCTGAGAGGCAGGTATAAAGCCACGGATTCCTAACAGATAAGTAGTAACGCCTCCGTTTACTTCCTGTGCTATCTTAACCTTTAGCACAGTTTTGTTTTCCAGATACTCTTTTAAAGCAGTCCAGGACAGGAGGTTGTCCGCTTCTTTTTTGGATAAGAGTATGTTTCCTTTTCCATCATCTTCTCTGATAACTACAGCGGAGTATTCTTCACCAATAGTCACATCCCCTTTAATAGAAAATCTGGGATCGTTGCTGAGCTCTTCTAATGGGATAATACCTTCAGCATAATAACCAAGGTCCAGTGTAACCTCTGTTTCAGAGATACCGATTACAGTACCTTTTACCAGTTCGCCTTCTTCAATTTTATGAAGAGATTTGCTAATCTGCTCTTCAAATTCTTCCATGGACGGAATTGCTTCCTGAGGCGCGGTTTCCTGCACAGAAACAGCCTCTTCAGCTTTCACTTCTAATTCATCGCTCATTGTGGTGCTCCTCTCTTGTTTGTGATTCGTTATATAATAGTATAGCCTATTAATGGAATCTAGGCAAGATATGTTGTGTGTATGTATATGGCAGACTTATATAGCAATTGAACGTCCTACGAGATTAAGGTATATTTACATCATTAACCGTTGGGGGGTAAATTCTGCTAGGTTTCATTAAGAACTATTTACTGGAAAATATCTGTTGCAGCCAACCTCATCTCATCTGTTACTCATAAGTTATTCCTCCATAAAATTCCACTATACACAAGAAAGCAGGGAAGGAGATATGGTGTTTACATATGGCATTTGCGGGAAGTATTAAGATATGATAAAATAGGAAGAGAAGCAGAGAGTATAATCTCTCTCAGTAGTTGCAGGAAAAGAGGTATATATGGAAGATAAGAACAAATTTCAGGAAATGTTAAAGGACGTCTTAGAGGTTGCAAGAGTACAGGGGAATGAGCTGGGAATGAATGAGATCAAAGAGTTCTTTGGCGGTATGGGGCTCAATGAAAGTCAATATGAGCATATTTTCGCTTACCTCGCAGCAAATCATATAAAGGTTAAGGGATATGTAAATACAAAGGCTTTTGATGAGTACAAAGAAGCCGTACAGGAAAGTGAAAAAGCAGAAGAAAGCTCCCAGGAGAAGGCGGAGGAGTTTTCTAATGAGGATCACTCCCAAAGTTCAGAAGCTGCTGTAAAGCAGACCGGAGAGGATTCCCAGTATCTAAAGATGTATCTTGAGGATATCTCAGCAGTAAAAAGGGCTGATGAAGCTGAGTATGAAGCCTTGTTAATGTCCATAAGAGAGAAAAAGGAAGAGGTTAAGGAAAGGTTTATTGAAGCAAACCTTCATAAGGTTGTGGAAATGGCAAAAAATTATCAGAACAGGGGGGTAACCCTGGAGGATCTGATACAGGAGGGAAATATTGGACTTTTGTGCGGGGTAGAAGCACTGTACAGTGAGACTGTTCTGGAGAGTGAGATCAGTTTCTTAGAGGGATATATTAAGAATGCTCTGGAGCAGGCAGTCTATGAAAACACTGAGAGCAGCAGTTTCGAACAGGATATTATTGATAAGATCAGCTATATAAAGCGTGCTTCTGAGGAGTTGACGGAAGAACTCGGCAGGGAGGGCAATCTGCACGAGCTGGCAAGATATGTAAAGATGTCTGAAGAGGAATTAATTGACATTATTAATATGTCCGTAGATGGTGTAAAATTAAGTATGGAACACGAAGATAAGAAGCCTTGAAAAGGGAGGAGCTAATTGAAGGAAACAAAGACACTGAATTCAAATAAATGGTACAAGGTCTTCCAAAAGAAGAGGATATTCGTAATTTTATTAGCTCCGCTAGCCTTTATCTTACTGTGGATATCACAAAACAGCTCTTATTTTGCTGAGATGATTTTTGCGCGTAAAATTTACAGAGGTATAGCTTACGCCGTAAGTTTTTTCACGGATAAAATTCCTTTCTCCATAATGGAAATCATAATTAAACTTTTTCTGCCGGTAGTTCTTGCAGGCTTAGTTTACCTTATAATTCAACTAATAAAAAGAAGACAAAAAGGAAAAACAGCAGCATATATATTAATGCTTTCTTTGATTAATATAGGATGTATTGCCAGCGTAATCTTTTTTCTTTATGTAATTATGGCTGGTATAAATTACAACAGATATTCCTTTGCACAAATCAGCGGCTATACCTTAGAGAAGTCTTCTGTCCAGGAGCTTTATGAGCTGGATAAGAGCCTTGCGGAAAGAGCTGCAGAGGTTCGCAAACTCATAACCGAAGAGGGGGGAGCTTTCACCCAGGACGGAGCTATCCTTATTGATAAGAGTAATTGGTCGGAGCTGGTTGATTCAGCTGCTGCAGCTTATGAGAAGATTGGCACGGAATACCCTCAGTTAGAAGGAAATTATAAATCTGTAAAAGCTGTATCCTCTTCCAGGGTTATGTCTGCCATGGAGATTACAGGCATATTCTGGCCTTTTACAATGGAGGCAAATGTAAACACTGATGTACCGGATTATACTATTCCCGCCACAATGCTACATGAGTTGGCACACCTTCGAGGCTTTATGAGAGAAGACGAAGCTAATTTTATCTCTTATCTTGTATGTAGCAATTCTGATGACAATGTCTTAAAATACAGCGGATTGATGCTGGCCCTATCCTATGTGGGAAATCAGCTCTATCAGCAGTCTACCGAGTATTATGAACAGGCAAGGGCACTCTATAGTGAGGAAATGAAAGCTGATTTAAGGGAAAACTATTATTACTGGGTACAGTTTGAGGATACTGTCATCAGTACAGCATCAAGTACCCTGAATGATACTTATCTAAAGGCCAATAAACAGAGTGACGGAGTGAAGAGCTACGGAAGAATGGTAGATCTTTTGCTGGCGGAATTCAAAGCAGGAAAATAAAGAAGATTAGAATAGGTATGTTATAAGAAATTAAAAAGGGCTGCTGCATTTAAACAATGTTGCCGTAAGAAGCCTTTTGACTTTCCTTCACACACTGGCTGAAAGACACCTTAACTGGTAATATGTCTTTCAGCCAGTGCATTACAGGAAACTCCAAGAGGTTTCTTACTGCTTCACAGTTTTTTGCAACAGCCCCTATTATATTATTTTAAACCAAAAATTGTTGCTTTTGTAAATAGTCCAGTTCCTGAGAATTTTAATGTAGTATCAGTTACTACTAAATCCTTTGGTACTTCAAAAACAAGATTTCCCGTAATATCTAATCCAGGATTTATGGACTCAAAGCTTATGTATTTATTATCTAATCCAATTAGAATTGTAGGACTATACTCAGCTCCATCAGAGGTTATTAATTTAAAGTAGCCGTTAGTCAATGAAGTGGATTCTTTGCCGGTATTTTTAATTGTAATGTTAACAATTGCATATTTACCACTATCTGGTTTATAACTCAAGAAATCATTTTCTTTGATTTCATCTGTATCACCGACTTCATTAACTTTTAATGCTAAATTTTCAGATTGCCCTTCAGATCCCAGAGCCACAATATCTGCTGCTTTGCTATCAGAAGAATCTCCATTTGCTTTTTGTGTATTAGTATTTGATGTTTTTGTTGTATCTTCATTAAGACTGCTCAATGCACCTGCAACGATAAAAAATACAATAACTCCGAGAATAATAAATTTTCCTTTTCCACCTTGCTTTCTACGGCAATTAGGACATACCTTTGCTTTTTTATCGATCTCAGACTGACAGTGTTTACACTTTTTAACTTCTCCCATATTTTCCTCCATGTGTAATATAATGTAACTATTATGGGATATAATACCTATTTTGTCAATAAAAAGATCATTTGGGATATCATTACAATTACTGCTTTCTGGTATATAAGAAGGCACGTCCTTTTTTTCCGGTTTGTTCGATTACTTCCATTTGCTTTAGAACCTTAAGGGCAGAGCTTAATGCAATACTGCCGTACCCGGCTGCTTTTGAAAATTCTTTTGCCATGAAGGTATCGTTAAGAGACTCAGGAAATAGCAGCTGATAATCAGCAGGGGAGCTTATAAATATCTCCTTGGCAAGGCCTACAGGAATCCTGTCTGCTTTTCCGGCGTGATTTTTCCTGTCTTTTCCCCAACCATCCAGGAATTTATATTCTTCGAGGTCGATAAAGACAAGGTGGAGCTTAAGGCCCGGATCATTAAGGTACTCTTTTATCTTATACAACTCCGGAAGGATAAGAGAGGCTTTTCCTATCCTTGGGGACTTCCTTCGGGGGCTGACTTCTCCCGATTCCTTGTCTACCCATCGAAGCCATTTAATATGAGGAATGGGGTATACGATAGTAACAGGAGCTTCTTTTAAGAATACAGAAAGCTTCTTTCTCAGGCGGTCAAAATTCTGTGTCTGTATCTCTATAATTCCCTCAGGGGTAACAATGTCGGCATAATAGTTCTGATATTTAATTTCATGGCAGGATTGATTTGGAGCAAGATAATTTTTCAAAACGGCATGGACAGTCTTTTCGCTCAGGGTTCCGATACCGCTTTCCATTCTTGGGTTATTTATAACAGTATCGATAGCCTGCTCAAACAATAATGTATTCATAAAACCCTCTTTTCTGCTTACTATAAGTAAAGAATAAAACACCGGAGGAAGCAGGTCAAGCAGAAATCTTGCTTGTTTATTAAAATAAGGTGGGCTATAATTAATTCATATAAATTTACAACTAAGGAGGAGCAATCATGAAAGAGAAAGAGAGTGCGAAAGAGCTACTTTCATTTATACAGGAAGCAACATCACCTTACCACGCAGTGGAGGAAGGTATTAAGTATTTAGAAAAAGCAGGCTTTACCGGCCTGGACTTTAAAGAGGACTGGGAGCTTACGAAGGGAGCCGGTTATTATATCAAACCTTATGCTACATCCCTCTTTGCTTTTACAGTAGGAGAGAACTTTGAAAAGGGACAGAATTTCCGGATTGCTGCAGCTCATACAGACCACCCGGGTTTTCGCGTCAAACCCAATGCAGATATCAGGAGCGGAGCATACCGTAAATTAAATACAGAGGTTTATGGAGGTCCGATATTAAATACCTGGATGGACCGTCCTTTGTCACTGGCCGGCAGAGTTGCTTTAAGAAGTGAGGACCCTTTTCATCCTGAATTAAGAATCCTGGATATCAAGAAACCGGTACTTACCATCCCCAATCTGGCCATTCATGTAAATAAAGAGGTGAACAAAGGAGTGGAGATAAACAGGCAGACAGATACCCTGCCTTTGTTTTCTATGGTAAATGAAGATATTTCTGAGGAGAAATTCTTCTTAAGTTTCTTAGCAAGGGAACTTGGAATTGATAAATCCAGGATTCTTGACTATGATATGTATATTTACAATAAAGAAGAGGGTTGCTTCATTGGCACTTCAGAGGATTTTGTATCCTGTCCGAGACTTGATAATCTTACTTCTGTGTGGTCCTTGTTAAAGGGTATTAATGCAGGCAGAAGAAAAGAAGGAATTAATCTGATAGCATTATTCGATAATGAGGAAATTGGAAGCAAGACCAAACAGGGTGCAGATTCTGCCTTGTTAAATCTGTTGCTGGAAAAAATCATGAGGGGGTTATCTCTGAAGGAAGACAATTTATATTCCCAGGTAACAGAAAGCTTCCTGTTATCCGTAGATGTAGCCCACGGGGTTCATCCTAACCGCCCGGAAAAATATGATCCTACTAACTACACAGCTCTTAATGAAGGAATTGTTTTTAAAATAGACAGCAATCAAAGATATACCTTTGATACAGAAGCAATTGCTATTGTTCAGCAGCTTTGTGAGGCTGCAGATGTGAAATACCAGAAATTTGTTAACCGTTCAGACATGCCGGGCGGCGGTACTTTAGGACCCATCATATCCTCCTGGTTACCTGTGAAAACTGTGGATATCGGAATACCTTTATTGGCCATGCATTCCTCCAGGGAACTAATGGGTACCAAGGATCAGGCATATCTGGATAAATTAATGGAAACATATTTTGGATTTTAGTACCATTGTTGTGAAAATAGCCAACAGAATTTAAATAATAAAGCTTATATTGACAAAACACACAAAAAGTGTTATAGTTAATTAAGTCAATACGAGAAGGTATTGTACTAGAGGTTGGAAGCGCGTTGGGGAACGTGAGAGGGCAAAAGCTATAATGGAGTAAGACTGGTCAGATACGTGTACAGGAGTGATAAGGTACAGGTTTGATTGGTCTTATTTTAGTTTATGCAACTTTTGGAAGGTAATCTTACATACAGACTTATTGTGGTAGGGAATAATAGGTTTTTGGGGAACGGACGAGGAGTTTGGTTTACAGTTAGGAATTTTCCTGTTCAGGGTTCCAAATTCCACTAAAATGTCCGCAGTTGTTACTGGCAGGTGAAAGGATACCAAACTCGCAAAAAGCGCTCAGACAGTTCGTGAATGGTATTCGTCTGTTTATCTTTATTCGATTTTACTTAAGAAAATCGAAGTCTTGTCCGAAATATAATTAAAATACCCCCTTACTGGTTGAAAAACTGAAAAAATATAGTTAAAAGATTTAAAATTTTGCTACAGGACTACCTTACACAGGCAGAAAAGAGGTTGGAATGAATATAAATGTTATTTCAGAATATAAAACAACAGGTGCTGCTGATACCTCGGTACCGCTTCAGGACGTTAAAAAAGATGAAGTCAAAGGCACTAATGAGGTAGAGGCACAATCAGCGGTTGCCGTTTACACCGAGGGAACCGAGAAGAGTACTCCTGTTTATGAGGAAAAGCAAGAAGCGGCAGCAGAAGATACTGTATATAAGCAGGAAGAAGAATCCGCTGGTGGAGATGTATCTAAGACTTCCTCACAAATAACAGAGAGTGATTACATAGCCCTTGAACAGGAAGGTATCTCACTTGAAAAGTTTGAACTGGAGCGTCTTGACAGGATGCTTGCAAGAATAAAGCAGCAAAGGGATTTGCAGGAGGATAGCATTGTAGATCAAAGGGCCAAATTAACGGAGAAAATTCTTCAGCAACAATACCTTGGACTTGATTATAGTAAAAATAAGCACCTGATCGAGAGGCTGGATTCTGCGAATATACCCGTTACGAAAGCCAATTTGGAACGTATTTCCACAGGGACAGATAAAGCAAGGTCGGTGGAGAACATGTCTGACCAGGCTAAATATTATCTGATTAAGAACCGTATGGAACCTACTCTTGATAATATTTATAAAGCAAGTTACAGTGCTGCCCATGTGAAGGAGACTCCTGTAAACGACAGCCAGTGGGAGGAGATAAAACCTCAGGCTGCAAAAATTATAGAAGATTCCGGCTTTGAAGTGAATGAGCAAAGCTTAAGCAATGCCAGATGGCTTTATTCTCATAACCTTGGTATAACAGAGAATAATCTCTGGGCCACATGGGATTTGGATAAGATTAAATCTGATATGACAACAGATAAGATTACTGATAAGTTGATTACATCACTTGCACAGGGAAATACAAATTCCCCCTCTCTTAGTTTTCTGGCGGAAGGTCAGGGGTACAGAGCAGCCAGGGCAGATTTGGATATTAGTGATGATACTATTCGAACTGTGGTGTCAGTCCGCTCGGACAAGGAAGTGGACAACCTGTCTATCAGGGATTTGTATAAGCAGCAGAGACAGCAGGTAAATGATGATAGAAATACCGATACAAATGCGAAAGCTATTATAGAAAATACGGCACAGGCAGCTGTCAGCCAGGAAGAGATTGATATACGGACCATAACCGTAAGAAGACGCCTGGAGGAAATCCGCTTGAAGATGACGTCGGATGCAAGCGGTGAGCTGTTAAAGAAAGGGTTCCATCTTGAGACGGATTCCCTTGTAAAAGTGGTTGAAGGCTTAAAAGAAATCGAAGATAACTATTACCGAAATCTTTTAAAAGAAGGCAATGTTAATGTCAATCAAGAAAATATCAGCACCGTGAAAGCAAGCCTTTTACAGGTTGAGGAATTAAAGAGTGCACCTGCAGCACTGCTTTCCAATACGCTTCCCTCCTGGTCTCAGGAAACGGTGGAAAGCCTTACGGCAGCAGGAAATGACTACAAAAGGAATCATGCAGCGGACAGTTATGAGACTTTAATGACCAAACCAAGAGCAGATATGGGAGATTCGATTTCCAAGGCCTTTCAAAATACTGGCAGTCTGTTAGAGGAGATGGGACTGGAGGCCACAGAAGCAAATAAAAGAGCACTTCGTATTCTGGGTTATAACAATATGCCTCTGACGGCTGAGAATATAGACCTTGTTAAGCTACACGATACACAGGTGAATAATGTGATGAAGAACTTCCATCCGGCAGTTGCGGTGGAGTTCATCAGAAAGGGCATCAACCCCGTAGAACTGCCTATTGAAGAATTGAATAATCAGATAAATACTATGAAGGAAGAGCTTGGAGTAACCGATGAGGAACGTTTCAGCCGTTTCTTATGGAAGCTGGATAAGAACAATGAAATTACTGAGGAAGAAAGAAAATCCTATATCGGTATATACAGACTCTTAAATACTGTTGATAAAACAGATGGAGCTGCCCTGGGAGCTGTTGTTAAAGCAGATCAGGAGCTGACCCTTAAGAATCTCCTTACGGCTGTAAGGACAAGGCGAAGCGGTGGTATTGAAACTTCTGTAGATGACAACTTCGGGACCCTTTCTGATTATACAAAGAAAGGTGAATCCATCACCGATCAGATCAATACTGCCTATTTAAAAGAAACCTCGGTTTCATCGGAGCATGCAAAAGCTTCCTATGGCAAAGAACTGGTCAGAGAGATCAGGGAAAATCTTTCACCGGAAGCCTTAATTGCTCTCGGGAATACAAGTAATGTTGCAGACATGACCTTAGAGCAGGTGGCAGAAGCTCTGAAAGAGCAGGATAAAGATACAGATAAAGCTTATTATAATGAGAAACTCCGGGATTTCAAGGAATCTGTTACCAAAGAAGCACAGGCTCTGCTGGATAACAATAAGCTTCCTGTTACCCTTTCAAATGTAATGGGGGCAAATGATTATCTGCAAAAGGAAAATACAGCATTTCATAAGCTTAACAGCTTATTGCAGAGAAGTGATATCACTATAGAAGCAGCAGATGCAAAAGAAGAGCAATTTACCCTGGAAGCATCGGAAGGAACAGAGAACAACAGCTTAAACCTTGAAAGCATTTCGGATAAATTACTGGACAACCTTGAGAATGACAGTCAGATTAAGAACGCCTATCAGGAAATAGAGACTGAGGTACAGGATATTCTTAAGAGTTATTATGAAAAGGGAAATTTAACAGTAAAAGATATGGGTGATATTCGAAGAATCGGCAATGGAATGCAGTTTATTACCCAAATGGCTTTAAGGGAGAGTTATCAGATACCACTGGTAACCACAGAAGGTATCACCAATGTTAACGTAACACTGCTTAAAAATACCGGTGATACCGGTAAAGCTGCCATTAAGATTCCCTCCGGTAAACTGGGGCAGATTGAACTGAATCTTACGGTAAAGAATAACGAAGTAAGTGCCTTTATTGTCTGTGAAACCAGAGAAGGATTGGAAGCTGTAAAGAAAAATGAAGCAGAAATCGCGGCGGCATTTTCTACAGAAGATACAAAAATAAAACAAATCAGTTACGGAATAGGTAATAATTTTGGGGAAAGCGGTCGATATAACAACTATAAGCCAAAAGAAGAAGGCGAAATTAGTACCGGAGACACCCCTGCAGATACCGGAACGCTGTTAAAACTTTCTAAGGCATTCATACTTCAAGTGAAAGAGATAGATAATCAACTTTAAGGAAAAGGAGAAATCAATGAGAATTAATCATAATATTTCAGCTTTAAAAGCAAACAACATGCTGAACAGAACAAACAAGAGCCTTGATAAGAGTCTGGAAAAGCTCTCCTCCGGATATCGTATCAATAAAGCTGCTGACGATGCTGCCGGAATGGCTATTTCCCAAAAAATGAAGACTCAGATAGCAGGACTTGAGCAGGCGTCCAGAAATGCATCTGACGGTATTTCTATTATTCAGACAGCAGAAGGTGCCTTAAGTGAAGTGAATTCCATGCTGCAAAGAATGAGAGAACTATCTGTTCAGGCCTCCAATGGTACGAACACCATCGACGACAGAAAATCCATACAGGCAGAAATTGACCAGTTAAAAGAGGAAATACAGAGAATTTCTGATACCACCGAATTTAATACAAAAACATTGCTGGATGGAAGTATTGACAGACAGTCCTTTACAAGTGATCAAAATGTACAGCTGGTATCTGTCTCTGATACCGTTCCAAGTAAAACCTACACTATTAATGTCTCCGCAGTTGCTACACAGGCAACTTATTCCGGCTCCGCAGCTATGGGAGCAACAAATATTACAGCTACACAGGCTGGTGTATTTAATATTAATGGAAATGAAGTTAAGATTGAAGAAGGTGATACACCTGATATGGTATATGAAAAAATCAGGGATCTCAGTGACAATGCTAATATAGAGTGTAAAAAAGGTGCTTCCGGTGAGCTTATTTTCACCACGAAGGAGTATGGCAGCGATAAGAAAATTGAGATTAATGTAGGAAATGCGGCACTTGCCTCTTATCTTAACATTGATGCAAGCGTAAAGCCCAGTACCCATACCCAAGCACAAGGTAAAGATACTGTTATGGCAGCTGCCTGGGGAACTAATTTTGCATCAACAGCTACTGTTTCCTCCAAAGGAAACTTTGTGACCGTTTCTGATACAAATGGATTTGAAATGACCTTTGATGTAAAAGCAACAGGAAGTACAACAGCAACTGTACTTGACTCCGGCCCTATGAAATTACAGATTGGTGCCAATGAGAGCCAGACGATGGAAGTGAGACTGCCAAAGGTTAATCCTGACACACTGGGTATCAGCATGGTAAACATCTGTACACAGGAAGGTGCAGAAGCAGCAATTTCTATTTTTGATAATGCAAATAATCTAGTAACATCAATACGTGCTAAATTAGGTGCTTATCAGAATCGTCTGGAGCACTCCATATCAAATCTGGATACAACTTCTGAAAATATGACAGAAGCTCTCTCACGTATTGCAGATGTGGATATGGCGAAGGAAATGGCCACCTATACTCAGATGAACGTTCTTGCTCAGGCGGGAACCTCTATGCTTGCTCAAGCAAATGAAAGACCACAGACGGTATTATCTCTGCTTCAGGGTTAATAATCGGTTTATTTTATAGGGTGTCTGAAACTTATTGTAGCGTTCTTATGCTCCACTTTGTAGTATTCAGCAATGCAATTTTAGGGATATAATACCACTCTGTCTCCAGAATTGTGCTGTGTCTTTCACAAAGCGGAATCTCCAGCTCAGTTAAAGTAGTTTTCAGCACCCCAGGATTCGTCCTGGTCATCACATTTAAAGAACTGACTATTCGATATAGGAAGTTTTTACTTGCGCCCTAGAAAGGAGCAGTAACAGGAATGGAAAAGGAACTAGCAAAATCCTTTGCAGCCAGAATTACTCAGGCTTCCAAAACAGAACTGATTGTAATTATGTATGAAGTCATTCTATCAGATATTCAATCAGCAAAGGAAAAACTGAGTAATGGAGAAACAGAAGGCTTTAAACACGATATCAAGCATGGACAGAAGTTCTTAAATGAACTGATGTCATCCCTTGATTATACCTATGATATATCCCTGAATTTAATGAGTCTCTATATATTTATTAATAAAGCTTTGGTGGATGCACAGTACCAGATGGAGAGGAAGCCTTTACAGGATGCGGAAGAGGTCCTTCAGATCTTAATGAAAGGCTTTGAAGGAATTTCGAAAGAAGATAAATCCGGTCCGGTTATGCGTAATACCGGGCAGATATATGCTGGTCTCACCTATGGCAGAGGAGTGTTAAACGAGACGTATGTTGATCCAAATCAGGTTAACAGAGGTTTTAAGGCTTAATAAAACATAATGATATGATAGACAGAAAAAAGAACCCGTTGGAGGAAATCTTAAATCTCCTCACGGGTTCGTTCTTTGCAAATGGCAGTGGATTGTCGTTTAATAAATTTGGCTCTGAGAAGCAGTTTACTGGTGGTTATATTGTGTATAAGCCCGTCCAGCAGCAGGAAAGCACTCTTCCCCAAATCCACCCTGTCCTGTCTGATAGTGGTCAGTGCCGGAGAGAGCTGAGTGGCAATGGGAAGATCGTCAAAGCCTATAACACTGATATCCTCCGGGACTTTAAGCCCTTGTTCTGTGACTTCGGTTATAACACCGGAAGCGATAAGGTCACTGGCACAGATTATCGCAGTAGCCCCGTTTTTTAAAAAAGATGGAACGTGGTATTTGGCACAGTCGGGAACATAATAACCATATTCAATGAGGTCTTCTTCCGGAATGAGGTTGTGCTTGCTCATACTGTTTACAAAAGCAGCATAACGCTGATCGGATACCATGGAGTTTTTGGAGCCGTTGAGAAATGCAATTTTTTTATGTCCCAATTTTTTCAGATGGTCAACTGCAAGGTCAATTCCTTCTTCGCTGTCTGTTCCCACATAACCTACATGATTGTTTCTTTCAATATAATTATCAAGAAGAACGGTTGGCACCGTGGTCTTGTTTAGCTGCACTACCCAGTCGTCGTGAAGGGTAAAGCCCAGAAAAAATGCTCCGCTGTATCCGTTCTTCAGCATATAGGTATCATATTTTTCATCTGTCTGAAGAGTAAGGCTTGAGGGAATCACAGTTACCTCCCAATGCCTTCTGGCAGCAGATAACTTAAATCCTACGATTATGTCATACCCAAACTGGTCGATGTTCTCATAGTCCATATTCTCAATAAAAATGCATACTTTACGTGTGGTAGTGGTTCGCATTTTCTTTGTTGAATAACCCATTTCCACAGCGGTGTCCAATACCAGCTGGCGCATATCGTTGCTGATGTCGCTGGCACCGTTTAAACCCTTGGATACGGTACTGACTGCTATACCAAGTTTACTTGCAATATCTTTTATAGTAGCCATGAATTATATATCTCCCCTGGTTAACTTTTTGTAATTGTTAATTACTCAGATTATTTAATTATTCATATTTAATTCTTAAATTCTCAAATTACTCAGACCTACTTAGATTCTCAAACTTACTTAAAATCTTAAGCAAATTAAAACACTCATCTCAGAACATAACAAGAGTATAAACCGAAAAAATCTACATTACAATAGGTAAATTCTCAATTGAAGCCCATAACAAGCACAATGAGACAGCCTCAGCCCATTACCTGTAAAATAGATTCATAAGTGATTTTTGAAGGTCTCCTTTCAATATGGTGATAAAAAAGAAAAATATCATATGGAAATAAGCTCTAGGTGACCATATAGCGGGCAGCAGTTAAGAAAATTACTTTATCATAGCAACTGAATATTTCATGTTATATCAATATTTACTAAAAAAAGTAAGTTAAAACAAATATAAAGTATATAAAATTATAAAAATCCATTGACAGAAGAGTAAAAGAGTTATATAGTAATAGTACAGAAACCGTTTTCCGCAGGAGGCAAATTGATGGTATCGATAAATGATGTGGCAAAAAGAGCCGGAGTAGCAAAATCAACGGTATCTAAAGTTTTAAACAATTATAGCCTTGTTAGTAATGAAACTAGATTAAAAGTCGAGAAGGCAGTAGAGGAGTTGGGATATGTTCCTAACTCAGTAGCAATTTCTCTGTCTAAGAAAGAATTTAATCGTGTGGGTTTAATTGTTGATATTCGCCACAATAGCCAATTTGTCGATGAAATCAGCATGCAATATCTGACTGGTGCTTTTGAAAAAGCGAAAGAGTATCACCTGGAAGTGGTAACCTTTTTCAGTTCACAGTTTGATGAAATGAATTACAAACAAGTAACAGCTTATCTTAAGTCTCAGAGAATTAATTGCTTGATTATATACAATTTATCAATAGAGAATAAGAATTTATATAAAATAATAGAGAAACAGGAATTTTTCTGTGTCTTAGTTGATTCACCGATTATAAACGACAGGACCTCCTCAGTGTCCATAGACCAATTCTCAGCCCAATATGATGTTGCTAAAAAGACTTTTGATGAGAATGAATACATCGATAAAGTTTTATATATAGCAGGCGGCGCAGGGGGATATATTACCAATCAAAGACTGGATGCCATGAAGAAGCTGAAAGACGAGTATGGTTTTGAATTGATTGTTAAGTACGGCGATTTTAACGAATACAAAGCCAGAGAAATTACCTTAAACCATGCCAGGAAAATAAATGCTATCGTATGTGCGTCTGATCTTATGGCCATTGGAGCTGTATTTGCACTTACAGAGCTGGATATATTCAGGCCGGTCAGCGGATTTGACGGAATAAGATTAATGGGTTACACCAAGATAGCCATGAATACAGTGAAGCAGAATTTTAATCTGAAATCCAAACAGGCATTTGACGAGTTAAAGAAATTATTAGACGGCGAAAAAGGCCAGCATACGGAAATACCTTATGAGGTATGCAGAATCGATTATATGGATGTCATTCAAAAATAAAGGGTAATATCTATATAATTTTTTCATAGCATTACGGAAACCGTTTTCTGTAGTTTGCATTGATGCCCGTCCGATAATCTGGAAGCTAATAATATAACCCGATTTGACTTTTGTATTGTAAGTGACAAAGGAGATTAGATGAAATTAGAAGCAGTTTACCATAGAACCTCAGATAATTACAGCTATCCGTTAAATGAAGAGGATCTTATTATTAATTTAAAAACAGGTCATGATATTGAGAGAGTTTATATCTATTACGGCGATCCCTTTGAAAATGGAATTCTCGGAGGAAACTGGAAGTGGAGCGGCGTAGAGGAAGAACTCATATATAAGAAAAATTTAACCCGCCACATTTGGTGGACCACAACAGTAAAGCCACAGTATAAAAGATGCAAATATTATTTCAAATTAGTCAGCGGCAGCCAATCTATCTACTATTTTGAAGATGGATTTTATACGGAAAATGAGATGAATCACCAGGGAAAAAGCCTGTCATACTTTACATTTCCATGGATGAATGCAATTGACATTAACACTACGCCTGACTGGGTAAATAACACAGTATGGTATCAGATATTCCCTGAGCGTTTTTGCAATGGGGATACAGGCAACGATCCGGAAGGTACAAAACCCTGGGGTTTTCACAGGGTCACCAATGAAGAGTTCTATGGCGGTGATTTACAGGGAATCATTGATCGTCTGGATTATTTGCAGGATTTAGGAATCAACGGAATATATCTAACCCCCATTTTTGAGGCAGGAAGCAGTCATAAGTACGACACAACAGATTATAGGAAGATCGATCCTCATTTTGGCGATGAAAAGGTATTAAAAAACCTTGTTGATAAGGCCCATGAAAAGGGAATCCGCATTATGCTGGATGGTGTATTTAACCATTGCGGTAAAAGCTTCGTACCATGGCTTGATGTATTAGAACATGGTCCTGAATCGAAATATTATAACTGGTTTATGATTAACAAATGGCCTTTTGATAAAGGCTTGCATAACACAAAGGACGGCTCCTTTTATTCCTTTGCGTTTACGCCCCGGATGCCTAAATTGAATACCAATAACCCAGAGGTTAATAAATATCTGCTGGATATCGTGGAATACTGGGTGAAAAATTACGATATAGACGGCTTAAGGCTTGATGTGGCCAATGAAGTGTCCCATAGATTTTGTAAGGAGCTAAGAAGTCTGACCAAAGCTATAAAACCGGATTTTTATTTATTAGGTGAGATTTGGCATGATGCCATGACCTGGCTTACAGGGGATGAATTTGATGCAGTTATGAATTACCCCCTTGCTACTTCCATAACAGATTTTTGGCTGTATCCTGAAAAAACCAGCTATGATTTTGAATGCAGCATCAATCATAATTTCACAATGTATATGCAGCAGACCAATAATGTTTTATTTAACTTATTAGATTCCCATGATACGAACCGTTTAATTGATAAAGTAAAGGATATCGACATCTTTTATCAGCAATTGGCGTTGTTATTTACCATGCCCGGCAGCCCGTGTATCTATTATGGGACAGAATTTGCAATGGAGGGCAGTTATGATCCTGATTGCAGAAGATGCATGCCTTGGGAAGAAATAGCTGCGGGATTGTTTGCGGAAAAAATTCAAAAAACAAAATCACTGATCAGTTTAAGAAAATCAAATAATGCTTTTAAAAGTAAACATTTTCATTTTATAGAAGATAAGAAGGATAAAAGAATTATACATTTTATAAAAACAGATGAGGATCACAAACAGGTGGAAGTGATTTTAAACTGCTCGGAGCAGGAACATAAAATTGAAAGAAAAGGTAATGAATTATTTAGTCTGCTGGCAGTAGATACTATATTAAAACCGAAAGGTGTTTATATACAGCAAATATAAAATTGACATACTCATCAGCGAGCTATTTTAAGGAGAATAAGTGTTATGAGAGAAGCGGGAATACTATTACCCATATCATCACTGCCGTCGAGTCATGGAATCGGTGATTTGGGGCAATATAGTTATGAATTGATTGATTTATTAAAACAGGCAGGGTTTCGCATATGGCAGATATTACCACTGAATCCTTTGGGTTATGGGAACTCACCTTACCAGCCATACTCTTCCTTTGCAGGTGATGAGATTTATATAAGTCTGGAGGAACTCTTCCGTGAAGGTCTGCTCAAGAAAAAAGCACCGAAGTTCGGGCAGAAAGCACAGACAGTTGATTATGAAAAAGTAAGAAGCTTTAAGGAAATCTACCTGAAACAGGCCTTTTTAAATTTCATTCCGGATGAGGACTATAAAATCTTTGCGGAACAGCCCTGGGTTTATTTATTTGGAGTCTTCCTTACCTTAAAAAAGAAAAATGATCTGAAATGCTGGAACGAATGGGATACGGAGCAAAAAGAATGGATAAAAACAAAGGAATTTGATGTTTCTGTCTATGAGGAAGATATCCGCTATGAAATGTTCGTACAGTACCAATTCTATAAACAGTGGATGAAAGTAAAGGCTTATGCAAATGAAAACGGCATCAGAATTATGGGTGATATTCCTTTTTATGTGGGAATAGACTCCCTGGATGTTTGGGCAAACCAGGAATGCTTTTTGCTGGGGGCAGATGGAAAGCCTTCATTTATCGCTGGTGTTCCGCCGGATTATTTCAGTGCCACAGGTCAAAGGTGGGGTAATCCAATCTATGACTGGGAGTATTTAAAAGAACAAAACTTTGAGTTTTGGTTAGATAGAATTGATTATAACAGTAAATTATTTGATATTATCCGAATTGATCATTTCCGTGCCTTTGACACCTATTGGAAAATCCCTTCCTCCTGTGAAACTGCCGTAGAAGGTGAGTGGTTAGAGGCTCCGGGATATGATGTGTTTAACCTTATTGCTAAAAAATACCCCCAGGTTGAAATTATTGCCGAGGATTTAGGTGATTTAAGAGAAGAAGTTCACGTCTTAAAAAATCATTTTGGGTTAAAGGGTATGAAGATTGTTCAGTTTACCTTTGACCCCAAGGAAAATAACAATAATTTCGAAGATGTGAAGAACATGGTTATTTATACAGGAAGCCATGATAATCAAACCATGAAAGGCTGGTATTTATCCCAGGATAAAAAAACCCAGTATGCTATTAGAAAAGCCTTGAAAAAGACAGGATATGAAGACCGGGTTATTTCTAAAAGATTTGTAAAGCTGACCCTTGACAGTATTGCAGACATGGCAATCTTACCAGTTCAGGATTTAATAAACCTGGGTGATGAAGCAAGAATTAATACACCGGGAACCTTAGGTTCACCAAACTGGGAATGGAAATTAAACAGTTTTAAAAGCCTTAAGAAAGAAATCAGCAGCTTAAAGGAATTAATACAGGCAAGTAACAGATAGACAGTAACAGAAAGCGGCGCAAGGAAGGAGTTAGAATGTTAGAAAAGATATTACAGAAAAGTTATGGCAAATCCATAGCAGAATGCAGCAATGAAGAAATATATTTCGGCCTATTAGAAATGTCAAAAGAAATGGCAAAAGAGAAATACACAGAGAAGGGCAAGAAGAAAATCTATTACATTTCAGCTGAATTTTTAATAGGTAAGTTATTATCCAATAATCTTATCAACTTAGGTATTTATGATGAAATCAGAGAATTATTAAAAGAGAATGGGAAATCCATAACAGAGGTGGAGAGTGTAGAACTGGAACCCTCCCTTGGAAATGGCGGACTTGGAAGATTGGCAGCATGTTTCATGGATTCCATTGCATCACTTGGACTTAACGGAGCAGGTATTGGATTAAATTATCATTTTGGCCTATTTAGACAGGTGTTTGAGGAAAATCTTCAAAAAGAAGAAAAGAATCCCTGGATAACAAATGACAGCTGGCTTGTAAAAAGTGATAAATCCTATACCGTACAGTTTAAGGATCTAACCGTAAAATCAAAGCTCTATGATATTGCAGTTACAGGATATGATAATCGCACGAACTGGCTTCATTTATTTGATATCGAGACAATTGATGAGTCTATTGTTAAGAGTGGTATTTCTTTTGAAAAAGAGGATATTGCCAAAAACCTTACCTTGTTCCTATACCCCGATGACAGTGATGAAAAGGGTGAGCTCTTAAGAATTTATCAGCAATACTTCATGGTAAGTAACGCAGCACAGATGATTTTGGAGGAGTGTGAGAAGAAGGGCAGTAATCTATATGACCTCTATGATTATGCAGTGATTCAGATTAATGATACACATCCTACAATGGTAATACCTGAGTTAATCCGTTTAATGGTATTAAGAGGTATTGATATGGATGAGGCAATTGAAATTGTATCTAAGACCTGCGCATATACAAATCACACCATCTTATCCGAAGCTTTAGAGAAATGGCCCATCAAATATTTAAAGAAAGTAGTTCCTCAGTTACTGCCAATTATAGAAGTTCTGGATAACAAGGTCAGAAGAAAATTTGAGGATCCCTCTGTTGCTATCATTGATAAAGATGACAGAGTCCATATGGCTCATATTGATATCCATTACGGATTCAGTGTAAATGGAGTTGCGGCCCTTCATACAGAGATCTTAAAGCAGAATGAGTTAAATAACTTTTATAGGATTTATCCTGAAAAGTTCAACAATAAAACCAATGGTATTACCTTCCGCAGATGGCTGATGCACTGTAATTATCCCCTTACAAAATATTTAACCGAGGTTATCGGTGATGGATTTAAAAGGGACGCGGATCAGTTAGAGAAACTTTTAGCCTTGAAAGAAGACAGCAAGGTACAGGCAACTTTATTACATATCAAACATGAGAATAAAGTAGCCTTGAAAGAACATTTATTAAAAACGCAGGGTATCGAAATTAATGAAAATTCCATCTTCGATATACAGATCAAGCGTTTACACGAGTATAAGAGACAACAGATGAATGCTTTATATATCATTCATAAATACCTTGAAATCAAGAAGGGCATACTACCTGTAACTCCAATTACACTGATATTCGGAGCCAAGGCAGCACCTGCTTATACCATAGCAAAAGACATTATCCACTTAATTCTATGTTTACAGGAATTAATTAATAATGATAAAGATGTCAGCCCTTATCTGAAGGTAGTTATGGTTGAAAATTATAATGTAACCTTAGCTGAAAAATTGATTCCTGCATGTGATATATCAGAGCAGATATCTTTAGCTTCCAAAGAGGCCAGCGGTACCGGTAATATGAAATTCATGTTAAACGGTGCAATAACACTGGGTACAATGGATGGTGCAAATGTTGAAATCGCTGAGCTTGTAGGGGAAGACAATATCTATATCTTTGGTGAATCCAGTGAGGAAGTAATCGCTCATTATGAAAACAGAGATTATATCTCCAAAGATTATTATGAAGCAGACGAAGAAATTCAGGAGATGGTTGACTTTATCGTAAGCAATACCTTGATAAAAATCGGTAAAAAAGAAAATCTGGAACGTTTGTACAAGGAAATTCTTAATAAAGACTGGTTCATGACTCTGCTAGACATTAAAGAGTATATAGCAAAAAAAGAAGAGATTATAGCTGATTACGAAGACAGAGAGAAGTGGGCAAAAATGATGATTGAAAACATCGGCAAGGCCGGATATTTCTCCTCTGACAGAACCATAGCAGAGTACAATGAAGATATATGGAAGGTATAAAATTTTTATTCAAAGCGAAATAAAATGTCAGGACATTTTATGGTAAGCAATGATATCCAGGGCATTTTATGATAGAAACTAATATGACGAGAGTCATATCAATTTATCAAATTTTAAGGAGAGGTAGATTTATGAAAAAGAAACTATTTGCATTACTATTGGCAACCACATTAGTAGCATCCTTAGCTGGTTGTGGTAAAAAAACTGAAACACCTACAAATCCAGGAACAGAAGCGACTAACACTCCTACTGCTACAGAAGCTCCTGCAGAAGTAGAAGATGTTACTTTGAAAGTATGGGCACCTGAAAATCAGATTAAAGATGGAACAATGGATTCCATGACAAAATCCTTCCAGGCCTTACACCCGGAATGGAATATAACTTTCACTGTTGAAACACAGGGTGAAGATACTTTAAAGGATGAAATCCTGAAAGATGTTTCTGCGGCTGGTGATGTTTTCTTCTTCGCAAATGACCAGTTAAACGAATTAATCAATGCCGGTGCAATTGCAAGACTTGGCGGTTCCACTGAAGAAATGGTTAAAACAACAATGTCTCAGGAAGTTGTAAATACAGTAACAAAAGATGACGCTATTTATGGTATTCCTTTTACACATAACACTTTCTTTATGTACTATGACAAATCTCTTTTAACAGCTGATGATATCAAATCTGTTGAAAGCATTATGGCGAAAGAAACAGCTGATAACGTTTACAATTTCTGCTTTGATTCAGCAGGCGGCTGGAAATTAGGTGCCTGGTATTATGGAGCTGGTTTAACAATCTATGGTGAAAGCCAAACAGATTTTGCTGCCGGTGCTAACTGGAACAACGAAACTGGAGTAGCTGTTACTAATTACTTAATCGACTTAATCAACAATCCCAAAACTGCATTTGCTGATGATGTTTCTCTTTCAGAATTAACAGCAGACCACAGAATTGGTGCTTGGTTTGACGGTTCCTGGAACTTCAATTTATACAAAGATGCTTTAGGTGATGATTTAGGAGTAGCTGTTATTCCTACTTTTAATCCAGACGGAAAAGATTATCAGTTAAAAGGTTTCTATGGTTCAAAAGCAATCGGTGTTAACTCACAATCTGCTTTCCCTGCTGTAGCAGTAGCATTCGCAGCATACCTTGGAAGCGAAGAAATGCAGGTTCAGCGTTTTGAAGAAACAGGTCAGGTTCCTACCAACCTTAAAGCTGGTGAATCCGAAGCTGTTCAGGCAGATGAAGTAGCTAAGGTTATCGTTGAAGAAGCAAATACTGCATCTGTAATGCAGCCTACTTCCGCAGAATTCAGTTCCAGATACTGGGCAAATGCCGGAGCAATTGCAACTGAAATTAAAAGCGGTGATTTAAATAAAGACAATGTAAAAGAGAAATTAGATACATTTGTTGGTACTTTAGCTGTTGAATAAAAAAGTGGAAGTAATAACAAGCTTTTATTAAAATATTGTATAAAGAGTTAAGCTATTATACCTAATTAATATCTGGGCAACTTGTGAATAATTGGTCCCTATTCATATAACAGTTGCCCGGATAAGTTTAGAGTATCAAAAGCCAGTTTACTATTAAGAATAGATATTCGCAGTACATAATAGGAGCTGACATAACTATAATTAATTTTTAAGATGGCTTTTGATGCCCTAAACCTGGTACTGCCTTGCATAAATTTCACTTAATACGGCACTGGCTGTTAACCTGATTTTGTGTTATCGGCAATGAGTACACCTCATTGCTCATTTGTCTCAGCGAAACATCAGGCACTGTTAATAAGTGGAGTTTATGGAAGGCAGTACACGAAATTAATTTTTGGGGAGGCTGTTAAAAACAGTTCTCCTTCTATCTATCTTAAGAAAAGGAGTTGGATTATGGCACACAAAAAGCAAAAAAAGTCAAAGATCTACGCACCCTTACGTGATGTCGGTTTTGGAACTGCTTTTACAAAAGGAAATGGAATTACGAAACTATCTGCACTTATCTTCGGTTTAGGTAATCTTCTTCATAAGCAGATTATACGCGGCTTAATTATGTTAGCCTTTGAACTTGCTTATATTTATTACATGGTAACCTTTGGTTTGAATTCCATCAGAGATTTTATTACATTAGGAACCAGAGTACAGGAAGAGGTCTTTAATGAAACGAAGCAGGTTTATGAATATGTAACCGGTGATAATTCCATGTTATGCCTATTATATGGTGTTGTAACCATATTTCTGACTCTTGGGTTTATTCTGTTTTTAGTCACTTCCGTAAAAAGTGCTTATATTACGCAGAAAAAGGTGGAAGCAGGCAAACCCGTTCCAAAGTTTAAAGATGATCTGAGTTCACTTTTAGAACAGAACCTGCACAAAACCTTATTATTTATACCAGTGACAGGTATTCTATGTTTTACAATTGTTCCAATCGTATTCATGATCTTAATAGCCTTTACGAACTATGACAGGAATCACCAGACACCCGGTAATTTATTTGACTGGGTAGGCTTCGACAACTTTATATCTATGTTTTCCGGAAACGGCGTGCTGGCAAATACATTCTGGCCGGTACTTGGCTGGACAATTGTATGGGCAATTTTTGCTACCTTTACCTGTTACATTTTAGGTATGCTGTTAGCAATCGTCATTAACCGCGAAGGTACAAGATTTAAAGGCTTTTGGAGATTTTTATTTGTATTATCAGTTGCAGTTCCTCAATTCGTATCCTTACTTACCATGAGAACAATCTTTAACACCAATGGTGCAGTAAATGCGATCCTTCGTGATGTTGGAATAATTGGTGCAAGCCAGTCTGTACCATTTTTTACAGACCCGACAATAGCTAAGATTACAATCATATGTATTAATATCTGGATTGGTGTTCCTTTTACCATGCTGACTACTACCGGTATTTTACAGAACATACCCAAAGATTTATATGAAGCCGCAAAAGTAGATGGTGCCAATGCATTTGTTACTTATTTTAAAATAACCATGCCATATATGTTATTTGTAACCACACCGACCCTGATTACATCCTTTGTTGGTAATATTAATAACTTTAATGTTATTTTCTTATTATCTGGTGGTGGTCCTGAATCCCTGGAATATTATTATGCGGGAAAAACAGATCTGTTAGTTACCTGGTTATACAAATTAACCATGACAAACAAAGACTACAATTTAGGTGCCGTAATAGGTATTATTGTGTTTATCATACTCGCAACATTATCCTTGTTAACCTACCGAAAAACAGGATCTTACAAAGATGAGGAGACTTTCCAATAATGAAAAAACAAAACACTTCTTCTATGAGAGTTAGAAAATTTATTACTAATTCCTTTGTTCATGTGATGTTAGCTGTTCTTGGTTTCATATGGGTTTTACCTATATTTTTTGTAATACTGACTTCCTTTCGTGCAGAAGGCGGAAGTTATAAGAGTTACGTTTTGCCAAGAGGTTATACGCTGGATAATTATATAAAATTATTTGATGGTTCAACCAGTCTGACTTTCGCTAATTGGTTTTTTAATACACTTATTGTCGCTATTGCTACCTGCCTTCTATCAGCGTTCTTTGTTTTGAGTGTATCATATGTAATGTCCAGATTGAGATTTAAAATGCGTAAAAAGATGATAAATATTGCCATGATTCTGGGAATGTTTCCGGGCTTTATGTCCATGTACGCAATTTACTATATCTTAAAAGGCTTTGGTATGTTAGAGGCCGGACCACTAAAATTAGTGGCGCTGGTCATGGTTTATTCCGGCGGTGCCGGTCTGGGATTTCTGGTGGCGAAAGGTTTCTTTGACACCATACCTAAGACGATTGATGAAGCGGCATTTATTGATGGTGCTACGAAATGGGATGTGTTCCGTAAAATTACGATTCCGTTATCAAAGCCTATTATCGTTATCACTTTATTACAGTCCTTTATGTCTCCCTGGGTGGATTATATCTTCGCAAAGGTAATCCTTGGACAGGACAGAAAATATTATACAATAGCCATTGGATTATGGACTATGCTTGAGAAAGAATTTGTGGAATATTACTATACACAGTTCTTTGCTGGCTGTGTACTTATTTCTATACCAATTTCAATTCTTTTCTTAATCCTGCAGAGATTCTATGTTGAAGGAGTATCTGGTGCGGTAAAGGGTTAAGGCAAGCTTTATCAAAGGGATGTTCAGTTCACTTTGAAATCTATATAAAAGAAGTACTGGAATCTTTCGTTTCAGTACTTCTTTTTATATAAAATTTGATTGAAACGACAAAAGCTATAAATTATTGTCAGTTAAAGAGAGGGAGCCTGTATGAAGAAAAAAATAATAGTATTAATAAGTTATCTGGTATTGATGCTTGTTTTGGTTGGTTGTAATAAGGCCGAGACGGACAAAGCGAAGCCGGAGGTTGTGAAGGAAGAAGATACCGGTACGGATGCAAAGGAAGAAAAAGATAATGGGGGAACCGATGTAAGCAGTAAAACGGCAGCTGAAGTACCTTATAAATATGTTCAGGAGTTAAACATAATTGATGATAATTACCGGAATTTTTATGAAATCTTCGTTTATAGCTTTTATGACAGTGATGGTGATGGTATTGGAGATATAAAGGGTATTATATCAAAATTAGATTATATCAATGATGGGGATAATACTACAGATTCAGATCTGGGTTTTAACGGAATCTGGTTAATGCCCATTATGCCCTCTACTACTTATCATAAATATGACGTGACAGACTACTATAATATTGATCCTCAGTACGGAACGTTAGAGGACTTTAAGGAGCTTATAAAAGAATGTAAAGCTCGTGATATCAAATTAATTATAGACCTGGTGTTTAATCATACCTCTGCAAAGCATCCCTGGTTTACACAGGCTGTACAATATCTGGAGAGTTTAAAAGACGGCGAAGAACCTGATCTTAAGGTATGCCCCTATGTTGGCTATTATAATTTCACAAAAGAAAACAATGGAAGCAGTTCCTATTATAAGGCGGGGAACTCGGACTGGTATTATGAAGGTGTCTTCTGGGATCAGATGCCAGACTTAAATTTAAGAAATGAACAAGTCAGAAAAGAAATTGAAGATATCGCAAAGTTTTGGTTAGACCTTGGTGTGGACGGTTTCCGGCTGGATGCCGCCAAGGAATTCTATTCAGGCGAGAAGCAACGTAATGTGGATGTTTTAAAATGGTTTACGGATTATGTAAAGAGTGTAAAAGAAGATGCTTATATAGTGGCTGAGGTATGGGAAGAAGAGGCTGCCATCAGTACTTATTACGAAAGCGGCATTCCCAGTTTGTTTAACTTTCCCCTGTCTCAGCATAATGGACTCATAACTTCCACGGTCCGAAAATTAGGGACTTCAACTGCTAAAAGCTTTGCAAAGTCTTTGGTAAGCCTATATGAAAAATATAGTGAAGGAAATAAAGAATTTATAGATGCGCCATTTATAAGTAATCACGATACCACAAGAATTTCTGCCCAATGTGTAAACAACGAAGACCAGATGAAAATGGCAGCAGGTATGTTGCTCACCATGAATGGCAGCCCATATGTATATTATGGGGAAGAGATCGGTATGAACAGCATGGGCAGCAAGGATGAAAATAAACGATTGCCAATGCAATGGTCTGCAACGGATACAACAGGAATACCGGAGGCACCAGAAGCTGCAGAGAAAGTAACGCAGAAATTCCCTCCTGCAGACGAACAAAGGAAGGACCCTTTATCCATATATAATTATTACAAGAGAGCTGTTAGAATTCGAAATGAGAATCCTGAGCTTGCAAGGGGGGAGGTCAGCGTAATTGAAGAGCTTGGCAGTACAGATATATGTGCTTTTAAGAAAGTGTATGAAGGCAGTGAAATAGTGATACTGTATAACATAAGTAATGAGGGAAAGACAGTAGCTATAGGTGATGCAGGCCTTGCTGGTCTTAATATCAGAGGATATTTATCTGTGGATGGAAGTGAAGTTACACTGGCTGATAATATCGTTACCATGCCAAAGTATTCTATCGTTATACTAAAATAAATACTTATAAATATACCCTAAAAGTACAGCACAATTTTTCATAAGATATTTATTATGAAATGATACGGAGTTATCAGGAGGATGGAATGAAATTTATATACGGTAAAAATGATTGGAAAACCTTAGAGAGAGGCCAGGAGAATTGTTATCTGATAACAAACGGGTTAGGTGGGTACTCCTCTTTAACAGCCATTGGTTCTAATGCTCGTAATGACCATGCATTGTTAATGGCATGCACCATAGCTCCCAATCACAGATATCATCTGGTTACAAGGCTGGATGAGCAGCTTGAAATTGGAGAAGAAGGTAAAATAGAGTTATCCAGTCAGACATATGTTAATCAAGCGAAAGACCAGACTGGGTTTAAATATCTGAATCAGTTTTCCTTTGAGCATTATCCTACCTGGACATATCAGGTAGATGCAGTTGAAATAAAAAAGTCAGCGGTAATGGCTTATGGGGAAAATACAATCGGTATTCGCTATTTCATTACTAACAGTGGCAGTAAAAACGTTAAATTAAGCCTTACACCTATGCTCCAATTTGTTCAAAAGGGTGAAATCCTGAATAAGAATCAGAGCTTTACCTTAAAAGAGAATGAAATTTATAGCAATGGAATCACTCTCAAATATACTACCAATGGTAAGGTGAGCAGCTATGGTACAGAATATATCAGTGATCTGTATTATGGCTATGATGCAAGGGATGGCAGAGATGCAATTGGCGTAACCGCCCATAATCATAATATTTCCATGATAGTGAGTGGAAATGAAGAGAAGGTTCTTGATTTAATATATAGCCTGGAAAATACGAACCATTCCATAGACGAATTAATTCATGCAGAGACTGCAAGGCAAAACAGTCTGGTAGAGCAAGCTCAGATGAAAGACGAGTTAGGGAAACAGCTGGTAAAAAGTGCTGATCAATATCTGGTAGACCGGGCATCTACCAAGGGTAAAACCCTCATGGCAGGTTATCCTTTCTTTGCTGACTGGGGACGGGATACCATGATATCTATGGTGGGATGCTGTATTTCTACTAAACGGTTTGAGGAAGCCAAGAGCATTTTCCGAACCTTTATGTTATACAGTAAAAATGGTTTAATGCCAAATATGTTTCCGGAAGGCGGAAATGATCCCTTATATAATACGGTGGATGCGTCTCTCTTATTTATTGGTGCTGTATATGAGTACTATCAGGAGAGCGGTGATCTTGACTTTGTAAAAGAAGCATACCCTGTTATGGAAGACATCATAAAGTGGTATAAACAAGGTACGGATTATCATATAAAGATGGATACGGATGGACTGATTATGGCAGGCAGTGGCTTGGAACAAGTAACCTGGATGGATGTACGTTTTGGTGAAATTCTGCCTACCCCAAGGCATGGTAAACCTGTTGAAATCAATGCCTATTGGTATAATGACTTAAGGATTATGGGTGTTTTTGCTAGACTTTTAGAGAAGGAAGACAGACCGTATGAGGAACTTGCCGAACTGGTAAGCAGGAGTTTTACGGAACAGTTCTGGAATAAGGATGAGAATTGCCTGAAAGATCTTGTATCAGGTGAAGCAGCGGATTATCAAATACGTTGTAATCAGATATGGGCCGTATCACAGCCCTTTTCTATCTTGGAGAAGGAGAAGGAGAAACAGGTAGTAAATAAAGTCTATGAAACCCTTTATACTCCTTATGGGTTAAGAAGCTTAAGCAAATATGATAAGGACTTTAAACCGGTTTACGGTGGGTCGCATTTTAACAGGGATATGGCTTATCATCAGGGTACAGTTTGGGCATTTCCTCTGGGAGCATATTACCTGGCCTATCTAAAAGTAAATGAGTATAGCGACAGTTCGGTGACAAGAGTAAGAGAGCAGCTGGAGGTCTTAGAGCCTTGTATGAGAGAGGGCTGTGTCGGACAAATAGCTGAAATCTATGATGGTTTAAACCCCACGATTTCACAGGGGTGTTTTGCACAAGCTTGGAGTGTAAGTGAACTTTTAAGAGTCTTTGCCAAACTTGAAAGATGTAAATAAAAAACTATAAATAGAAAGCTGTCAGTTGTAGAGAATATAAGAATAATTACAGGGAATTTATGAAGACTCTTTCACTTTTTACTTCCGTATAAGGGGAAACAAGTATGGCATAAAAAGTTGTCTTATATGCCCAAAATAAAAGAATAACTATAAATAATATAAATCGAAACAGTATGAGGAATTCAGCATGAATAAAAAATGGTGGCACAGTTCAGTTGTTTATCAAATATATCCAAGAAGCTTCTATGATACCAATGGTGATGGAATAGGAGATTTACAAGGTATCATAGAAAAATTGGACTATTTATCTGATTTGGGAATTGATGTTATATGGTTAAGCCCTGTGTTTAAATCCCCCAATGATGATAACGGCTATGATATCAGTGATTATGAGGATATCATGGAGGACTTCGGCACACTTTCGGATATGGAAAGGCTGCTGGAGGAAGGAAATAAAAGAAATATCAAGATTCTTATGGATCTGGTGGCGAATCATACCTCTGATGAGCATAAATGGTTTATAGAGTCAAAGAAATCAAAGGATAATGCCTACAGAGACTATTATGTATGGAGAGATGCAGTAGCTGGTGGTGTCCCTAACGATTTAGGGTCCATCTTCTCCGGAAGTGCGTGGGAATGGGATGAGTCCACGAAGCAATATTATTTACATTTATTCAGTAAAAAGCAACCGGACTTAAATTGGGAGAATCCCAAGGTAAGACAAGAACTATATAGCTTTATGAATTTCTGGATTGATAAAGGAATTGGCGGTTTCCGTATGGATGTAATTGACCTTATCGGAAAGATTCCTGATGAGAAAATCACCGGAAATGGGCCAAAGCTCCATGAGTATATTCGTGAAATGAATGAGAATACCTTTGGAAATAAAGACCTGTTAACAGTAGGAGAATGCTGGGGAGCCACCCCTGAGATTGCCAAGATGTACTCGAATCCTGAGAATAAGGAATTGAGTATGGTATTCCAATTTGAGCATATTGGACTTGATCAGCAGCCCGGTAGGGATAAGTGGGATCTGAAACCTCTTGAATTAACAGACTTAAAAAAGGTATTTCATAAGTGGCAGACCTGCTTTGATAAGGACGGCTGGAACAGTTTGTTCTGGAATAATCACGACCTGCCAAGAATTGTTTCCAGATGGGGAAATGATAAAGAAGGCAGAGTTGAGAGTGCGAAAATGCTTGCAACCTTACTGCATGGTCTTTCCGGAACTCCCTACATCTTTCAGGGGGAAGAGCTGGGTATGACGAATATCAGATTTACGGATATCCAGGATTATAAAGATATTGAGACCTTGAATATGTATAAAGACCGTATAGCAAAAGGGTATTCTCATGAAGAAATCATGGAGTCTGTTTATGCAAAAGGCAGGGATAATGCCAGAACGCCTATGCAGTGGACAGAGGAAGAAAACGGCGGATTTACAACAGGCACGCCATGGATTGCGGTAAATCCTAATTACAGCCTGGTGAATGCCTCCGCTCAGGTAAATGATCCTAAATCAATCTATCATCATTACAAGAAACTGATCAGGCTTAGAAAAGATAACGAAGTGATTGTATATGGAGATTTCCTGATGCTGTTGCCGGAGGATACGAATATCTTTGCATATGCCAGAACTCTGAACGAGGATAAAATAGTAGTTTTGTGCAACTTTTATGGTGAAGAAACAGACTATCAGCTGCCAAAAGAGTATGAATACACCGGTGAAATTTTAATATCCAATTATGAGGACACTGTCAGTAATAAATTACGACCCTACGAAGCTCTTATGTATAAGGTGATATAGGGAAAGGCAATCAGATGGCTGCAGACAGCTATTCCAGGATTTCATGATATTTCACAATATGAAAAGGCGCTTAAAACAGGCAGAAGTAAGGCTGCATTAAATTAAAAGAAAGCCTGCAGCCCTTATCTATGTGAATACGGAAGTCCTGGGATTACCTTACACAGATTTCTCTTAAATTTGTATCTGATCTCTGCTTTGATTCTGTGCAGGTGTCAATCAGTGCAGCAAATATACAATAAATATCCACCACATTTTCACTCAGGGTTGGGCGTTATCAGGTACAGGTATTAAGTGTATTTTACAAAACGGCACGGAGGTATGTTTGAAAATTAAACTGCACCGCGCTGAATACCCTGAATTATTTATAATTAAGGTGCAAAAAAACAGCGAGCCTCTAAGTTGCGCGCTGTTGTGTAATGTTTATCTTAGATTTTCTCTTAGGTTCTTAAATTGCGGAGCAGTCATCCTCCAGCAACTTTGCTTGTTTTAGAAGAAATTTATACCTTTTTTGAACAGCATTTACTTCATAAATATAGCAGTCAATTAAATCGGGATCTACCACATTCTCAAAATTGGAATAAGCTGATTCCAGAGCAAGCTTTGTTTTTTGGATTTCATACAGCAAGGCTTCATTGTTCTGCCTTTTTCTTTTTGCAAACAGTTTCATACATGCTCCATTCCGCCTGACTAAGGCTTATACAAGAAATAGGTTATTTATAGTATAGTCTGCTAATTACCAGAATATACTACATTATATAGAAAAAATTGTTAATTGGGAGAAAGGGATTGCATGGAAACGAAATGGTATTTTCTTGGAGCAATATTACTGGTATGTGTGTTTCTGCTGATTGTAGGATTTTTAAAGCAGCGATTTGATCTTATAGTAAACTTTATACTAAGAATTTGTGTGGGCTTATTAGGAATATATTTACTGAATACAATACTGGCCAGCAGTCATATTTCTTTGGGTGTAGGTACCAACAGCCTGAATGCTCTGGTAGTAGGAGTACTTGGATTGCCTGGTTTTCTAATGGTATATGGAGTAGCAGCCTATTTTTATTTTACATAAGGGATTTTAATAGTTCGTGCTTTTATAACCAAACAGACCTGAGACGGCTTTCATATACTTAGCTCTGGACTGGTATCTATAACTGTTAGTCTTCATACATTATCAATTGTTTATAAGTAAAAACCAACAAAAATATTTAGTAAAGTTATGTAATATAATGAAATTACAGATTAATGATATTCTTTGTTGACAAAATAATACATACTGGTGTAATATGGGAACATCTTACATAGCAAAGAGGTGAACCTATCGATTATAGATTTCTTTGCATTTTCTTGCTTCTTTTAGCAGCAGTAAAAGAAGATCTTAAGTCTTACAAGATACCAAACCGCCTGATAGCAGCAGGTTTAGTAGTAAGCCTGGTCCTCTTATCTTTTGAGCAGGGGTGGACAAGTATCCTTGGATGGATTCCGGGAGTACTTTTACCTGTGATAATCCTTTTTCCATTGTTTATGATAAGGGCTTTAGGAGCCGGAGATATTAAACTCTATTCAGTTATTGGCGGATTCTATGGAATTACGTTCTGTATTCAATCAATTTTATTTTCATTTCTTGCAGCAGCCATATTTTCTCTATTTCATATTATTCCAAATAAACAATTCCACAACAAATTTAAGTTACTGATAAACTATATGCAGCGGATATACTGGAGCAGCCGGTTTAAGGAGAAAGAAGAAGACTGGTATCGTTATTTCAACAGGGATGATGATAAGAGTAAAGTTGGAGTACATTTTTCAGTGTATATATTGATGGGTGTTACTATTAGCTTAGGAATTAAGAAGCTGTATCCGGAGTTTTCTCTGAAATCATTGCTGTTATAGAAATTGTACAGTTAATTCTGTCAAGTCTTTTGTAATACCATATATTTCAGTTTGCAGCTCAAAGGGAGGAAAATTGTTTAAAACACTGGCTATCTACGATAAGGACGGAGAGTATGCGGCACACCTGTCCGAGTACATAAAGAGCAAGGCTCGGGGATTCTTCCAGATAAGATTATTTACCGAAGAGAATGCATTAAAGGAATTCCTAAAAGAGGAAGTTGCAGATATTCTATTATGGGGAGAAGTGTCGGAGAATATTGACTTAAGTATTGGAAATTATAGGTGTTTGGTTATCCTGACACAAACACCGGATTCCATTATACCCCCAGGCTGTACCTCTATATACAAATATCAGCCTGGAGAAGCGATTCTAAATGGATTAAAGGAGCTGCTACCGGAGGAATCAGGTGATTTAAGAAAAAGGGAAGGTAAAAAGGAGCTTATCACGGTATTTTCTCTTAATAACGCACACTTTAGCAGGGGGTTCGGCCTGGATTTGTGGAAAGAGAAGGCTAGGTTAAAGAATACTTTATTTTTTATGCTGGATCCGTTTAACGGAGTAAAAGAATTGGAAACCAGAGAGAATGAAAGCGGACTTTCAGAATTCATCTATTATCTTAAGCAGAACACTCAGAGCATGAATAAAAAACTTATAAACCTGATACAGAAAAAAGGTGAACTTCATTTTATGAAAGGAGCAGCCTTTGGAACAGATCTTTATGAAATTACACCGGAGGATATGGAGAACTGGCTTCAGTTAATCTATCAATCAGAATATGATACCATTATATTCGAGACAGGTATATTTTCACCGGCTGTTATTAAGCTTCTTAAGGCTAGTACAAAGATTTATTTATCTGCTGAAGAAGGCGGATATGGGGAGGAGCAATTAAACAGTTTTCTTTCCCAGCTTAAGTGGGCGGGTTATGAGGATGTTCTTACTCAAATCTCTGTGGTAAGAATAGGGAAGGAAAGCAGCTTCTTAGGATTGGAGGCAGAGAATTGTTAAAACAGGAGATCATAGATGAAGTCAGAAGCCGTATAGATCTTACAAAGGATATCGAAGATGAAGAAATTCTGGATACAGTAGACGAGCTGCTTCTGCAAAAGGGAAAGGAGAACTTCTTAAGTCTTAGGGAAAAGAAGAATTTAAGGAATGATATCTTTAACTCTATCAGGAGACTGGATATCCTGCAGGAATTAATTGAAGATAATCAGATAACGGAAATTATGATAAACGGCTATAACAATATATTCATAGAAAAGGCAGGAAGGGTTTACCCCATTGAGAAACACTTCGATTCAGAGAAAAAACTGGAAGATATAATTCAGCAGATTGTTGCCAAGACAAACCGCATCGTTAACGAGGCAAACCCAATAGTGGATACCCGTCTGATGGATGGTTCCAGGGTTAATATCGTTCTTCCTCCGGTATCTCTTACCGGACCAGCTATAACCATCCGAAAGTTTCCCCACAAACCAATTACCATGGAACACCTGATACAGATTGGGTCTATAACCAGAGAAGCCTCTGACTTTTTAAAGAATCTGGTACAGGCAGGTTACAACATATTCATAAGCGGAGGTACAGGTTCCGGTAAGACAACTTTCTTAAATGTCCTGTCTAATTATATACCTTCCGATGAGCGGGTCATTACCATAGAGGATTCCGCAGAACTTCAGATAAAGAACATTCCAAATCTCGTGAGTCTTGAGGTAAGAAATGCAAATGTAGAAGGTAAAAATGAGGTCAGCATCAGGCAACTGATAAAAGCAAGCTTACGTATGAGACCAAGCAGAATTATCCTTGGAGAAGTCAGAGACGGAGCTGCGCTGGATTTGCTGCAGGCCATGAACAGCGGACATGATGGTTCACTATCCACAGGACATGCTAATTCTACAGGAGATATGCTAAAACGGTTGGAGACCCTGGTACTTATGGGAGCAGATATTCCGCTTATGGCAGTAAGACAGCAGGTGGCTTCAGCCATAGATATACTAATTCATCTTGGAAGGCTTAGGGATAAATCCAGAAAAGTCCTGGAGATTACAGAAGTTCGAGGTATAGAGGAAGGGGAAATAAAGCTTAACAGACTTTATTCTTTTATGGAAACCGGTGAGGATGGGAAAGGAAGAGTATTAGGAGCCCTGAAAGCGACAGGGGCTTTGCTGGAGCATAGGGATAAACTGATAGCTGCCGGTTTTATGAAACGGGAGGTAGGGTTTGATCGAAAATTATGATATCTATCATTATAGTAAACAGGAAATTTTTCTACTAATTCTTAAAGGTACTGCCTTTTGTATAATCTTTGGAGTTTTATTCTATAACAGCTTTTTAGGGGTACTCCTATTACTCTTCTTTCTTCCGGTATATATAAAAAGAGAAAAAATGAAATATATAAAAAAGCGCAAATGGCAGTTAAATATTGAGTTCGGTGATGGGCTGTCAGGGTTAAGCGCAGCGTTAAATGCCGGTTATTCAGTGGAAAATGCTTTTTACCAGGCAATTTCAGACTTGAAGCAGATATATGGGGAAGAGTCCCTTATAATAAACGAATTCAGAACCATATTAAAAAAACTAAAAGTGAATCAGAACCTGGAAGATATTCTGAATGATTTAGGGGAACGAAGCAGAGTGGAGGATATTAAGAATTTTTCAGAGGTCTTCCAGACAGCTAAACGCACAGGTGGTGATATAATCCGGGTTATACGATCTACGGAGAAAACAATCAGGGATAAACTAGAGGTGGAGAGGGAAATTCAGACAATGATTACCGGAAAGCGATTGGAATCACGTATCATGAATATAATGCCCTGCGGTATTATTGGATATCTTCGGCTCTCCTCTCCTCATTTTCTAGACCCTCTCTATGGTAATATTATGGGGGTGATTGTTATGACGGCAATGTTAATCTGCTATTATGCGGTTACGCAGTTAACTAATAAATTAATAGATATTAAAGTATAAGGAAGCGGAGGTGAGTATAGTGGCTGTATTGTTCGGTGCTATTTTTATATTTCTTGTGCTATTTACAGCTGTTACCGGAAGATATGAAAAAGATTTTATCAATACACTGCCAGCTAAGGAACATCCGCTTATTTTTTTATATCCCTTTATATTATTTATATCAGCAGAAATAGAACACATTTTAGAAAAAAGCAGAGGCAGATTAACAGGTGATATAAATAAAAGTAAAGATACAAAGAAGATTATGGCAGACAGTATGGAGATTGCTCCTGGAAATAATAAATTAAAGGAATTTAAGAAACAAAAGGAAGATAAGAGTTTAAAGGAATATAAGAGTCAGAAGGAATATAAGAGCCTAAAGGGAGATAAGAGTCTAAAGAAAGAAAAGAACCAAAAGGGAGATAAAAACCAAAAAGTAGATATTATTCAAAATAAAAGTAGTAATCCCCAAAAAGGTATTAACCCAATTAATAAAGAGAAACGTTTTCTGAAATTGCAGGAACTCCCTTATGAAGAAACAGTAAAAGATAATCTTAAAGGAATTTATATCGGCAATGATCTGGTATCCACTCTTAAAATATATCATTTAAGGAAATGGTCTCTTGCATTATTTTTATTCCTGGTATTTGATGCGTTAGCATTTTTTGGAGCTTTCAAGGAAGCAGACAGTAATTACCTGTTTGGCGGAAATTATCTGGGTAGACCTGCGGCCAATGAAGAGGGTATAAATATCAGCCTTACTGCGATATTAAAAGATATAAGCGGCAAGATATTTCATAAAGAAATAGACGTACAGGTTTCTAAAAAAAAGTATTCTGCAAAAGAAGCGGAAGAAGAATTTGCTAAAGGGATAAAGTATCTGGATGAGGTTACATTGGGGAATAACACTTCGGCGGATCAGATATACACTTCCCTGTTATTTAAAGAGAAGATACCAGAGTCCCATGTAAAGGTCAGCTGGACCAGCAGTGATACAAAACTTCTTGAGGATAACGGTACGATTCACAATGAGGAGCTTAAGGAGAAGACGCTTATTCAGGTAACAGCAATATTAACATTGGAGGACAGGAGTGCCAGCTATTCCAGAGCATATGTTATCTGCCCCAGGATTTTCACAGAAGAAGAACTTGCATTGCAGGAACTGGAAACAGAGCTTAAGACAGCCGATGAGGACTATATAGAGGAACCTAAACTTACTTTGCCAAAAGAGCTTAAGAAATACAAAATTACCTGGTTGGAAAAGAGGGACTCAGAAGGTTTGAAACTATTTCTTCTGGGGGTGGCGGCAGCATTTCTTAGTATACCGCTTACCAATATGGAAGTTTCCTCAAAAGCTGAGAAGAGAAAAAAGGAACTTTTAATGGATTACCCGGAGCTAATTAACAAATTTATGATGTTAATAAATGCGGGTATGTCAGTGTCAAATGCCTGGAAGAAGCTTGCAGCAGATTATAAGAAAAAAGGCGGTGATAAAAGATATGCCTACGAAGAACTGGCACTTACTGCAAAGGAACTTCAAATGGGAATAGCAGAAAGCAAAGCTTATGAAGAGTTTGGAAGAAGGGTAAAACTGATACCTTATCTTCGTTTTGCAGCTCTTCTTTCCCAGAATATACAAAAAGGGTCCCCAGATTTTATCAGCAAATTGGAGGATGAAGCTTTAAAAGCCTTTGAAGAAAGGAAAGAAAGAGCTAAAAAAGCGGGAGAAGAAGCTGGAACTAAACTCCTAATGCCCATGATGGTAATGTTGGTGCTGGTTATTATAATTATCCTAATACCGGCAATGAGTTCCTTTCAGCTGTAAATTATTTTATTATAGAAGAATGTCTATTGATGTAAGCTAAGAAATTGCGTAAAAAAAGGAGCAAACCTATATTGAAAGGCTGAAAAATAAAAATTAAGCTCCAGGAAAGAGTTATTTTTTATTCATTATTAGTGAGTATAAGGTATTAGTAATTATCTCAGGAATTTTCTATAAAAATTTTTCTTTAAGGAATTTACTGTAAAATAATAATACTGAAAAGGAGATAATATGAAATTTATAAAGGACTTTATAAAGGAAGAAGACGGTATAGGGGTCGTGGAAATAATATTGATACTGGTTATATTGATTGGTATTGCAGTTATTTTCAGAGAAACCATAATGGACATTGTAAATGGAGCTATAAGTAAGATAAAAGAGGATGCGACCCCGCTCTATGAGGATTAATATGAAGGAAAAGAAAAGTGGCGTGATAACCGTATTCTTAAGTCTGATACTGTTAAGTGTATTAGCTTTTCTGCTAGTTCTTCTTGAAGCTGCCAGAATAAAAGGCGGTGGTGTTATGGCAAAAAGGTCATTTGAGGTTGCCGCTGATTCTCTGTTTGCAGAATATTATGCACCTCTGTTTGAGGAGTACCATGTGTTTGGGCTGGATGCAGGGTATGGTGAAAAGGAAGCTGATTATGGAATCTTGGAAAATAAGCTGAAGAATTATATGGAATATACTTTTAACTCAAGAAAAGATCTGGAGGATTATGAATATCTAATACCTGATTTTTTCGAACCATATGGGCTAAGGACAGAAGAGGTCAATATAACTGGAACAGAAACACTGCTGGACTATAAAGGGGAGATTTTTATAAAACAGGTTTCTGAATATATGAAATATAAGGTAACGGAAGATGTTATAAGTAATTTGTTGTCAGAGCTGAAGGTTATAAATGATACCAAAGAAACCGGAGAGATATTAAGTAAAAAGCAAAAAGCCCAGGAGGCAGCAGCCGGGCTTGAGAGTAAGGTACTAAAGCTTATGGAAGCAATAGATGGTTTTACCATGAAGAAGAAAAGTATTAAAGCTGAAGGCGGAATGGCTATGATACAGGATAATTTCGTTAAGAAGCTCTGGATTAAAACTGTGGATAGGAACAGTCTTGGTATTGACAATGACTGGTTGTTTCAGTCAGTAAAATCCCAATACTTGAACCCTTTGTTATCTCTTAATACAGGGCGTTCGGAAATAGACAGCCTCTATGATTTAAAAGACAGAGAGGAGACACTTGCCACAGAACTATCAGAACTTCTCTCAACGGATACAGCAGATTACACACCTAAAGAGAAAGAAGAATATAGAGAGACTGTCTTAAGGAAACAGGATGCTGTAAAGAATTGCAAAGACGAACAGAGAAACAGGATAGAAAGCCTAAACCAAAGAGGAATCAAGCTAAAAGAATTGATCAGCAATGAAGTAAGTGCCATAAACAGGGCGATTAAACTGTTGGAGGAAATTACACCCCTTAATAACCAGGCAAATGAAGAAATGGAGCAATATCAACAGGCATTAGAAGCGTATAAGTCAAAAACTGACAATGAACAGTCAGGAGGGCTGTTTGATGAGCTTGATTCGGTTAGACCTGGCACTGAAGGAGTCCATCAGTATGACTTTGAAGGAATGCTTAAATGCCTGCAAAGTAATAAAGGAATCTTAGAGAAGCAGTTAAATAATTTAAGTCTGTCCTTATCATCTGACAGCACCTCCTGGAAAACTTACAATGAGGAACTAAAGGCTTATGAGATTAACATAAAAAGCCTGGATTTTAACCCTCTTCGTTTTCAATACTCTGACTGCAGGAAGCCAGAAGAAAGCAGTTCTTTCTTTTCTGGTATCAACGGTATCTTAAGAAACGGACTTATGGAGCTTGTTATAGAAGCAACCGATGAGGTCTCGCAAAACCAACTGGACGTCTCAGAACTCCCTGCAACTATTATGAATGTGCCAAAAGAAAAAAGGGGATATGAGGCTCAGAAGAACGAGCTAGCTCTTGATAACAGTGAAGATTTATACACTCCTGTATTTTCATCCCTGGAGGGAGAAGGTAATACTGAGGATAGAGGACTTACCTTCTTAAATGATATCTTATTTCTCCAATATATAGAGGAGCATTTCGGAGATTATGTAAATGGGCCGGCAGCAGGAGAAAAAGTACTTGCTTATGAAAAAGAGTATATCATAGAAGGGAATGAAAAAGACGCCGATAACTTAGCCGGAATGGTAAACAGAATCGTGGCGGTTCGAAGCCTGACCAATACCATAACTCTGTTAACGGATACGAAAAGCAGAGAGGAGGCAGGCGCATTAGCAGCAGCTTTTGTAGGATTTACAGGTATGCCGGCATTAGTTGAAGCAGTAAAGTATGTAGTGATAGTTACCTGGGGATTTGGAGAGGGGCTAGTTGATACAGCAGCTATATTTTCAGGTAAAAGCGTACCGTATCTAAAACAGAAAAAAGAGTTTTCCTTAAGTCTTACAGATATATTCGGACTTACAAAAGCCAAGATAAAAGAAAAGGCATCTCATTATAAGAAAGATAGCGGACCGGGAAAGGGTGATTATAATAGTTACCTGAAAATCTTCCTTCTGATGAAAAACAGAGAGGCTAAGACTTACCATAGCATGGATCTTATCCAGGAGAATCTAAGAGCAGAGTATGATAACGGCTTCTCCATAAAGAACTGCCTGGCAGGCTTTCGTGCAGAGGGTAAGTTTCAGATGAAAACAAAGCTCATAAACTTTCCATTTATAACAAAGGCTACCGATGACAAGGGAATATATACATATAAGTATAAGCAGGAATATGCCTACTAATTTCATTATGGAAACTAAAAGGGACAGGGATATCCGTCTATACTATATTTTAAAGCAATCTCTCTCCGGGAAGCATCATCCAATAATTTTACAAGACGGATATCCTTGTCCCCTTTAAGAAAGGAATGGTAATTGAAAGCCAGAAAAGGTCTAACAATAAAAGGCTCCCTGACAGTGGAATGCAGCCTTATACTTCCTGTTTTTATTTTTACCATAGTGGCTTTTTTGTACCTGTTCCAGATATTTATCCTGCATGATATGCTGCAGCAGGCGATTACGAAAGAAGGACTGGAGCTATCAAAATACGGATATGCATACCAGTATATAACAGACTATGAAGGAACCGATGAAAGTATTAAAAATGAAAGTATAGAAGCTGAAAAAAATACATCATCCGAAGAAAGTACATCATCCGAAGAAAATACATCACCCGAAGAAAATACATCAGCCGAAGAAAATACATCAGCCGAGGAAAGTACATCAACTGAGGAAAGTACATCAACTGAAGAAAGTACATCAGCCGAAAATTTACTAAAGGAATTGCTGATAACCAAAAACATTAACAATGTTTTTTTTCGATATAAATTAGGAGAATACATTGATAAGGATTATATAAACCGTTCAGTGATCAAAGGTGGAATGGAAGGTTTGTCCTTTTACTTATCAGATTTTATGGGAAAGGAGGATCAGGTAGACCTTGTTCTGAGCTATTATATCAGGCCACCCATTATTCTGCTTCCCGTGGATGATTTCTTTATGATGCAGAGAGTTACTTTAAGGGGATGGAATGGCTATCGGCCTGATAAAGCAAGTGGCAGTGAAGCAGATGAGGACGAAGAGGAATCCACCTATGTCTATATTACGGAAACTGGAAATGTCTATCATGTAAGTGAAAGCTGTTCTCATTTAACTAGGACCATAAGGCAGATTTCTTTTTCTATGGCAAAGGTAGAATCCAATATATATGGTGGTAAATATTATGCCTGTGAGCTGTGTGGTGATAAGGCGGATACCCAGGGAAAGGTGTATATCACTGATACCGGTGACAGATATCATAGCAGTATAAGCTGCAGCGGACTAAAAAGGACCATCCTTAAAATACCCTTGTCTGATGTAGGCGGGAGAAGTTTATGCAAACGCTGCGGCGGCAAGAAGTAGAAGAAAAGCGGGCGTAATTTTTTGATAGATATTATTAAGAAACAGAGAGGAAGAGTCTGTCTGTATTGTATGGAGGAGTAAGAATGAAAATTACAGCAGAGGTGTTAATGGGGATATGGCTGCTCCTGTGCAGCTTTCAGGATATGAAAGAGAAGAAGATATCCATTTTTTTCATAGCTTCAGGAGGCTTGCTGTTGTCTGTAGCTTTTCTTATTATCGGCGGGGTACCTGTTATTAGCCGTTTGAGTGGTTTGTTTTTAGGTCTATTACTGTTTGTAAGCGGGAGACTGCTTAAAGGGCAGATTGGTGACGGTGACGGTATGATTATCTGTATAACCGGAATATGCCTGGGATTTGTTAAGAATTTAAATCTTATGCTGTTAGGGCTAAGTCTTGCTGCGCTGGTATCATTGTTTTTACTGATCTTTAAAAAAGCAGGACGAAAAGATACCATTCCCTTTGTACCTTTTCTGTTTCTTTCATATCTGGGGGGAATATTTTTATCATGAACAAAAAGGCGGAGGGAAATTATACCCTGGAAGCGGCTATATTGCTGCCCCTGATTCTGTTTATCATAACTGCGCTTCTCTATACGGCTTTGCTGCTTCATGACTGGAAGAGTGCCATGGGTGCGGTACACCTTATAACAATGGAAGGTGAAGCGGTAGCTAGAAAGAGCATGGAGCCGGTAACAGGAAGTATAGATTACGAAAAGTATCTGAGTAGAGGAATATTTGAAGGCACCAGAGACTACACCAGGGACTACACCAGGGAAGAAACAGAACTGGAAGACGTTCTTACGAAATATATAGAGGATAAAGGATTAATTACGTCCATTGAGGATTTGAAGGTTGAGCTTACCAGTAAGGGAATCAGAATTAATCTAGACCTTGAATTTAATTTACCAATTACTGGCATGGGAAAGCTCTTTAAAAAAAGCGGAACAGATTACAAATATGAAGACTATAAAAGCTTCGATAATCAGCCAGAGTTTATCCGGGTATTTCGTGTAATGATGGACACAGGCGAAAATCTACCCGGAGCAGACACCATTTTAAGTTCCCTTAAGAAAGCATTTAATTTCGTAATTGATTAACGAACTATATCCGGACAATGATTATTTATCTAAAGCGGTGTGACATTAAGCTCATATCACAATTCTTATTGGATAGTACTGCAAGGGTAATGCAGTATAGATGAGTGTAAGTAAGAAGTATCAAAAAGTTTAATTCGTACCCTTATTTTTGGCAGTGTCACATCTGCAAGAAGTAAGGAAGGATATTACTACGTGGCACGAATTTGTCTTAGTGCGGCACCAGCTATTTACGTTAATGCTGCGTTGACGACAATTAACGTAGCATACTTGCTAATGAGACTGCTATGTCTCATTCCTCCACTTTGCCTTAGTGTAAATATAAGATGCCATATTAAACAATTTTATGCAAGATAGTACTAGAGTAATAAGCTATAAGGTGTTTTTCAACATACTGATTTGTATGTGTACTATGGCACATGGTAGATGGGAGTTAATATGGAAAGTAAGCTGAAAAAAGAATTTATAAGAGATATGAAAAGCAGTTATTTAGTGCTAAAAGGAGACAGCAGAGAACAAAATTATAAGAATAAAATGCTATCCCAGTATAGTATTCCAGGCTTTTTACGTATTGATATAAAGAGCATCAATAATATGGAGCTTTATTATTATGACATTACAAATCTTAATACCCTTGAAGAAACATATGATACCAGAGTATTTCATTTCAAGGATATAAAGGAACTGTTGGAGGGAATATTTGATGCGATTGATAACAGCAGGGAATATTTCCTGGAGCAGGATGATTTTATACTATATCCGGACTGCCTTTATATGAAAGAAAATACTGACAACCTCAAACTCTGCTATTATCCAGGGTTTCGGGAAAGTATTATCAGCCAGCTGTCCATATTATTTGAGTATATAATGAACAAAGCTGATTATAAAGAAGAATCGGCCGTTCTTCTCATATATGCGCTCTATAAGGAAAGCCGTGAGAAGAATACAACCCTTTATCGCCTTCGGGATATATTAAAGGAAGCTGCTCCAAAAGATATTAAGGTAAAAAAGCTTAAAGCTCCTCAGCAAATAATAGAAAATGCGGCAGAGGATAACATACTTGCAAAGGATAAATTAATATCTGATATAAATACCGTTAAACAACCTGCAGCAGAGGAAAATGGTTATCAAATTAATCTCAATGGGGAGTATGAGAAGCAGGAGGAAGTAAGTTTTTATGAAACCTCAACCTTCATAATGGGAGGGGCTATCGTGGCAGGGGCCTTGGGTTTTCTTTTTGTTCTGTTTAGAGCCGGTGTCTTATCCGATGAGTTAGGACATCCGGATATTATAAAAGTAACAGCTGGACTGGCTATTGTAATATGCCTTTCAGGATATGCCCTGACCAAGGTGCTTGACCCCAAAAAGAAAAGTACCAGATTAATTACAAAACTAGTATATGAAGATGTAACAGAAGAGCCTTTAAGAACTGATCAAACAGCATATAGACAGAGTGAAGAGCTTACAGAAGCTTCCCAGATACTGCAAGAAGATAATAGTGTTACCATTATTTTATCCGAGACAGAAGACAAGACAGAAATTCTGTTTACACAGCTATCCCTGACTTGTCATTATTTGGTTGAAAAGAATAGCTGCAACCCTGCTGAAATACCTGTGGAGACCTTCCCTTATTATGTTGGAAAAGACAAGAACCGTAATCAGTTAGTACTTACAGAAGGCAGCGTCAGCAGGCTCCATGCTGTAATAACGAAACGGGATAATACGGTATTTCTTACTGATTTGGGATCGACTAATGGAACTTATGTCAATGGACAGAGGCTTGAGAAGAATCAGCCTGTACAGGTTGATAATTCAGATGAACTTGCTTTTTCCAGAGAGATATATCTCTTTAAGATTAAAGAGTAACAGCAGCTTTCTGCAATGATCTTTTAGCCAAAACAAAATGCAGAAAGCTTGTATAAGTCAGTAATTAATAGTATAATCTACCATTATAGGTCGGCGCAGGCAGGTTAATAAAGTCTAAGCCCAAGCCTTTTTTGGAGGTTGTATGAAGAACTATATTATGGCCCTTGATCAGGGAACCACCAGTTCAAGGTGTATTCTTTTTAACAGACAAGGACAGGCTGTAAGCAAAGCGCAGAAGGAATTCAAACAGATATACCCGGTAGCAGGCTGGGTAGAGCAGGACCCGAAGGAGATATGGTCCTCTCAGATCAGTGTAGCAGCAGAAGCCATGGCAAAGCTTGGAATAAGTGCAGAAGATATCGCATCTATTGGAATTACCAACCAGAGAGAGACAACAATTCTATGGAATAAATTTACGGGAGAGCCCGTATATAATGCCATTGTATGGCAGTGCAGAAGAACTTCAGATATGATACAGAACATTAAGGCAAGCGGACTTGACCGGGTGATCAAAGAACACACGGGGCTTATTCCGGATGCCTATTTTTCTGCCACTAAAATCAAATGGATATTTGACAATGTAGAAGGCGTAAAGGAAGAAGCCGAGAAGGGAAATATCCTCTTTGGAACGGTGGATACCTGGCTTATCTGGAAACTGACAGGGGGCAAGGTATTCGCGACAGATTACACTAATGCCTCCAGGACCATGCTTTTTGACATTAAGAGATTAATATGGGATGAAGAGATATTAAATGCTCTGGATATACCAATGTCCATATTGCCTGAGGTCAAACCCTCCAGCCATATCTTTGGACTTACGGAGAAAGGTCTGCTAGGTGGAAAGATAACCATCGGCGGTGTTGCAGGAGACCAGCAGGCAGCTCTTTTCGGGCAGGGCTGCTATGAAAAGGGTGAAGTAAAAAATACCTACGGAACAGGCTGCTTTTTATTAATGAATACAGGTGATACTCCTATTACCTCTGATAACGGACTCCTCACGACCATCGCAGCCTCCTCAGAAAAAGGAAAAGTTCAATATGCTCTGGAAGGCAGTGTATTTGTTGCAGGTGCGGCAATACAATGGCTAAGAGATGAACTGCAGATAATAAGAGCTGCAGCAGAGACGGAAGAAGCGGCACTATCTGTAAAGGATACCAACGGGGTATATGTAGTTCCGGCTTTTTCGGGTCTTGGAGCACCTTATTGGGATCAATATGCCAGAGGCACCATTGTAGGTATGACCAGAGGATTTAATAAAAACCATTTAATCCGCGCAACGCTGGAATCCATTGCTTATCAGAACTATGCAGTTTTAAAAGCCATGGAACAGGATGCCGGTGTGGAAATTAAACGGTTAAAAGCTGACGGAGGTGCCTCCTCCAATAACTTTCTGATGAAATTTCAGGCAGATATTCTGGGTATAGAAGTTATAAGACCCTCCTATGTAGAAACTACTGCTTTGGGAGCTGCCTATCTTGCAGGTCTGGCAGCAGGTTTCTGGAAAGACAGAGAGGAGATCAAAAGTAACGGAATCGCACCGGAAATATTTAGCCCTGATATGGAGGAAACTATAAGAGCGAATAAGCTTCAGGGCTGGAACAAAGCTGTGAAACGTTCTTTTGAATGGGAAAAAGAATCAGATTAATTGTTAGGATTAGGCAGAAATGAGGTTTGATAATGCTTATTGATGATATCACAAGTCTCCTTGGTAATAGGAGCTTCAAGACCATTGGTGTGAATGCCAGAGACATACGTGTCTTTTATCTTGATAAAGAAGACGGACTGTATACTGTCATGGTGCTTGATTGCCCCAATGGCAATGAGTTCACATCCATGCAGTATAATAATATTAAGAGACAAGTTACGCAGAACCTGTTACAGAACACAGGAAAACAGGTACATTTCCAGACTCTTGTAGTAACAGGTAATGTAGCTGGGGCAGCTGAAATCTGTCAGAGGGAAGAACAGGCCTGGATCGTGGACACAAGAAACAACCGGTTGGTGATATATGAAAATCAGCGGAATGACTTTCTTGGGATTAAGAAGGAGTTAGAAGAGCTTCTTTTTTCTGCCGGTGAACCGGATTCCTTTGTTCACAGAAACTTAGAACAGGAGGCATACAACAGAAAAAGTGAAAGCAGAAATAATATCTCAAAGTTTATCTCACCGTGCAATACGATTATCGTAATAATAAACGTGCTTGTTTTTCTGATGATAGAAATTATACTGCCGGCCAGAACAGGGACCCAGCTCTTTAAAGATGGAGCGCTGTCATGGATGGAGGTTATAGATAATAAAGAATATTACCGCCTGATAACCTATATGTTTTTACACTCAGGGGTCAGCCATTTGGGAAACAATATGATTCTGCTGCTTTTTATAGGTGACAATCTGGAGAGAGCCGTAGGTAAATGGAGGTATATAGTTATTTATACCCTTTCGGGAATCCTTGCAGGCGGAACTTCTATCCTATATAATTTATTTGAATATAACCTGATTGTTTCCGTTGGTGCTTCAGGAGCTATTTTTGGTGTAGTTGGCGCTATGGCCTACATTGTTGCGGTAAACAAAGGACGATTAGAAAACATTAGTTCAAGACAGATTATATTCTTTGCCATATTAAGCCTTTATGGAGGAATGACCAGTCAGGGAGTTGATAATTCAGCCCATATCGGTGGACTTATAAGCGGTGTATTGCTGGCAGTTCTATTATATAGAAAGTCAAAATCAGAAAAAACGCACCCTAATGTTTAAGAGTATAATATTAGTATGGAGTTTCAGGAAGAGTGAAGTGATGTTAGCTCATTCATGGTTCTGACGCTCTGCCATGGGTTTTCATTCATACCCTGAATAGGAACTTAATATAGGCGAGAAAGTACGCCAAAAGGTAAGCCAATTAGTAATTATTCATTAATTATAGGAAGCTGTAAGGCGACAGAATGGAGGATAAGATGAATATAAATATTTATTATGGGGGAAGAGGATTGATTGAGGATCCTTCCATATATGTGATTCATAAACTAACGGAAGTCCTGGAGGAACTCAGAGTAAAGGTTACCCGTTTTAATCTCTATGAAGAAAAGAATGGAATCACAATGCTTCCCAAAACCTTAAAAGAAGCAGACGGTGTCATTCTGGCTGTTAATGTGGAATGGCTTGGAATCGGTGGATTTATGCAGCAGTTTCTGGACGCCTGCTGGCTCTATGGAGACAAGGAACAGCTCAGTAAGCTCTATATGCTTCCTGTAGTTACGGCTACAGCCGGTGGAGAAAGAGATGCGGAAGGGTACCTGGTGAAGGCCTGGGAAGTTCTTGGAGGAACGGTCCTTGATGGTATAAGAGCCTATGTGGAAGATCACGTGGACTTTGAAACCAATAAGGATTACGGTCTGTTGATTGAAAAATATGCTGAGAAACTCTACAAATCCGTTAACCAGAAGGCGAAGAACTTCCCTGCAAGTGATTCTTATATCAGGCATCGGTTTATAAAAGGTACTTTAAATGACCTAACACCCCAGGAGAGCGAACAGCTGTCCGTGTATGTATCCGATGATACTTATGTAAAGAAGCAAAAGGAAGATATTGAAGAGTTAACACAGATATTTAAAGGCATGTTAAATAACAAAGACGATGAAGGCCAGGAATTTCTGCCCAAGCTAATTGAGAACTATCATATTATCAAAGAGGAAGATGTAATATATGAAATTGGATTTACAGATATTGAAACAACAATAACAGTAGAAATAAAACAGGGAAAGCTAAACTGCTATCATGGCAAGGGGAATATGGCTGATGTAGAAATCAAGCTTCCAACGGCTGTAATGAAAAAGATAGTATCAGGGCATATTACCATGCAGATGGCTTTTATGTCAGGTGAGCTTACTGCAAAAGGTAATTTCAGCCTTATAAGAATATTTGATCAGGCATTTCCGTTTAAAAAATCCCTATAAATGAGTCAAAGGATTACCGGGGCAGGTAATCCTTTGAAGTAAAGCAAAAGTTTTGGTAGGTTATAATTCTTTACAATGGGAGTCTGATGTAAAAAGATGTTTCTTCTTCTGTGGAAGTTGCTGAAAGAGTTCCGCCATGAGCCATGATAATATTGGATGAGATTGCCAGGCCTAATCCGGAACCATTTGTTTTATAAGTTACAAAAGGAGTAAAGATAGTGGGAAGGATATCCCCGGGTATTGGGCTGCCGTCATTTTTAATCGTAATCAGAAGATTGGATGAGTCTTCTGTACTGCAGACAATCTGGATGTGATCGCCTTTATCCGTAGCCTCTAAAGCATTTTTCAAAATATTTGTAACTACCTGCTTAATCTTGATGCGGTCAAAAGAATACAAGGTATAGCAGGGGATATCTTTGTCATCAATGATTAGTGATATATCCACGTCTTTCTGGCTGGCTGCAGGTTGAAAACCTGCTAATATGGATTTTAACAACAGCAGGATATTCTGGCTTTGCCTGTTCACAGACTCGCTGTGATTATATGTACTGAATTCCTCTAGCAGCAGTTCTAATTCATGAATATCCTCTTTAAGCTGTTCCCAGTATTTGATATTGTGTACTTCCGGATTACTGCTTTCAATCAGCTGGGAGGTACTCTTTATCAGGGTCAGCGGGTTACGTAATTCATGGCATATCTGTGAGGAGAGGTTTTTACATCCGTCAAGGCTTTTTGTCATAAAGTAAGCAAAATCATCATTGGAACGCATTAAATCCTTTAATTTATGTTGCTCTTCGTTGGAAAATAACATATTGTCCACCTCCTGAGATTATCTTATCAGAATATGTTATTTTTTACAATAAAATCTAATTTACAGAAAACGACAGTTAATACATTGAAAAATGTTATAAAATAATCACTATTTACCAAATAAAGTCTACAGTTGTAGGTAGAAAAGAAAAGGAGAGAGAAATATGATTAATAATTGTGTATTTTGTAGTATTATTGGGCACGAAATCCCTTCAGCCACTATATATGAGGATGATTTGGTGAAAGCTATACTTGATATAGCACCCTCTGCAAAAGGACATACAGTAATAATTCCCAAGAATCACTGCAGTGATATATTTGAATTAACCGAAGAAGAAGCCTCCCATGTCTTTGTGGTTGCAAAGAAGATTGCAGGTGTTTTAAAGGAAGAGCTTGGTTGTGACGGTATTAATATCCTGCAGAACAATGGCAGGGCTGCAGGACAGACAGTGTTCCATTTCCATATGCATATCATCCCCAGATATGAAAATGATACCGTTGACATCCACTGGGATAGCAAGAGTTATGAAGAAGGAGAAATGCAGAAACTGGCTGACAGCATTACCCATAAACTACATGTCTGAAAAACAGATAAAAGGATAAGAATATACAAAATTTGGAAATATACAAAAACAGAATTAATGAAGGAAAATAAGAAAAAAAATAAAAGGCCGTCGACGGCCTTTTATTTTGTCAGTTCCTTGATCAATTTAACAATTGTATCAATGGAATTGTTTAATTTACTGGAACTCATAGCTTTCACATATTCAGAGCGTTTTTCATATACTTCCTGAATACCCTTTAGCAGAGCTTCCGTAGATACATCTTCTTCTTTTATTACATAGCTGAACCCCTGACGTTTAAAAGACTCAGCATTTAATATCTGGTCACCTCTGCTGGAGGCTGCAGATAAGGGAATTAAAAGGTTTGGTTTTCTAAGGGCCAGGAGTTCACAGATTGCATTAGCACCTGCTCTTGAAATAACAACATCCGCAGCAGCCAAAAGATCACTTAATTCCTTTTTGATATATTCATATTGAACATATCCTTTTGTACCTTTAAAACTTTGATCCACCTTATCCTTACCGCACAGATGAATTACCTGAAAGGTCTTTAAGAGTTCAGGAAGAGCTTTGCGGACTGCTTCATTTACGGCGGCTGATCCGGTACTTCCGCCCACTACCAAAAGAATAGGTTTATCTGTGGTAAAACCACAGAAATCAATGCCTAAAAGTTTATTACCGGCAAAGAGCTCCTGACGGATGGGGGTACCAGTAAGTACAGCTTTCCCCTCCGGAAGGTATTTAACCGTCTCCGGAAAATTGGCACATATCTTGCTGGCAGATGATATACTAAGTTTATTGGCTAAGCCGGGAGTGATGTCTGATTCATGGATAATCACCGGAATACCCCGTCTTTTTGCCGCAAATACTACAGGGACTGAAACAAAACCGCCTTTCGAGAAAACCACATCGGGTTTTAACCTCTTCATCAGGCTGACTGCTTCAAAAAATCCTTTCATTACCTTAAAAGGATCGCTGAAATTCTTGGGATCGAAATAACGTCTTAACTTACCGGAGGAAATACCATAATAGGGAATCTTTAGTTCTTCTATCAGAGAGCGTTCGATACCTTTGTGAGAGCCGATATAATGAATATCGTAACCTGCTTCCTTTAGGGCAGGCATCAGAGCAATATTGGGTGTCACATGCCCTGCCGTACCGCCGCCGGTTAAGACAATTCGTTTCATTCTTATTTCCTCCATTCTTTTAATGCTTTGGAAAGCTGATCGGGACATGAAGTAGCCTTACGTCCGCAGGTGGTACCCTCCAGTCGCTCAATAACATCCTCAACTTTCATACCGGCAAGCAGTTTGGACAGACCGGAGGCATTTCCTGCACAGCCTCCCTTAAAGCTAACCTGTTTGATGATATCGTCTTCTATTTCGAATTCAATTTCGCTGCTGCATACGCCATTGGTTTTATATATCATATGTAATTTAATCCTTTCTAATAATATTTCATACATTCATTTTATAACGTACTTATTTATTATAGCATTTTTTGTGAGCAGTGCAAGGTATAATTGCTTTACCGAAGGTAGTGTTCATCCTGACCTTGCGGAGTGTTTATGCTGACCTTGCGGAGTGTTCAAGCTAACCTTGCGGAGTATTCATGCTGACCTTGCGGAGTGTTCAAGCTGACCCTGCGGAGCGTTCATCCTGACCTTGCAGAGTGTTCTTTCTGCCCAACTCTTGCAGGAAACTGCAATGTCGTATATAATATTTCTAATTATGAAATTATGATATGAATTGAGAATTACAAAAAACAGTTGTATGCAAAAGACACAGAGGGGAGCAAAAATGAAAAAAATTGGTATTATCGGAGCAATGGAAGAGGAAGTAAATCAGCTGAAAGACTGTATGGCAGATGTTAAAATTGTAAAAAAAGCCGGTATGGAATTCCTCGAAGGAACTTTGGAGGGAAAAGCTTGTGTGGTGGTACGCTCCGGTATCGGTAAAGTTAATGCGGCAGTATGTACACAGATACTGATAGACGATTACCGTATCGATCTTGTGATAAACACCGGAGTTGCAGGTTCTTTAAAGGCTGAGATCAATATTGGAGATCTGGTTATATCAGAAGATGCCCTTCAGCATGATATGGATGCCACAGGTTTTGGTTATGGTTACGGCGTGATACCAAGAATGGAGACCTCCGTATTTAAAGCAGATGAAAATATTACCTCACTGGCGGTGAAGGTATGTAAGGAAGTTAATCCTGATATTGGTGTATTTAAAGGAAGAGTAGTTAGCGGAGATCAGTTCATCAGTGGAAGAGAGAAAAAGGACTGGTTATCGGAACAGTTCCAGGGCTTATGCACAGAAATGGAGGGGGGAGCCATTGCACAGGCAGCTTATTTAAATAATACCCCTTTTCTGATTATCAGGGCAATATCTGACAAGGCTGATGACAGTGCGCATATGGACTACGGTGCATTTGAAGAAAAGGCCATTGAACATACTGTTAAATTAGTAAAAGCATTCTTAAAGGAGCTGTAGAATAATAGCTTGTCCGATTTTTTGATATACAAAGGACGACATATTACCTCTATAGTGAATAAAATAACAAGGGAAACGGTAAAATTTTTCGGGAAATTTTAAGCTTTTTACCAAAGCGAGGCTTTCCCTGTCAATGAAAAGTAAGAGTCCCCGCCTTTTCAAAGCAGTAATTATTCGTTATAATAACTGTTAATAAATGGAAAGGCGGGGAATTTTGTGATTCGGACTTTATTTGATAACCATGTATTTATTTACATACTGCTGGCGTTGGCAGGACTGGGAATGCTGATGAAGCTGGTGGTACAGATACTGTATACAAAGCTTCTGAGAGCTTCTGAATCTATGGGTACCTCAAAGTGTAAGCTGGCGCAGAATATGAAAAAGAAATTCGAAGCGTACTACAAATTAAAGCTGGGTGTGAATAATGTGGATATCTTTGTGGATAAACACTTTTTTCACTATAAATTCTGTGGAATTTTTTTATCAACCTGGGAAACCTTATGTGGACAAGTTCTGGTTCTGACCTTGTTAACAGGCGCTATCAGCACTATTTTAGGGCTAATTTACGAATGTGGAAAAAATCAAATATTAAGCACATTCTCTGTGGGTATTCTCTCCTGCGGTGTGTTGATATTTTTAGAAGGTGTGATTAATCCTGGTGGAAAAAAGGAAATGATCAGGCTGAACATGAAGGATTACCTGGAGAATTCACTAAAAGCCAGACTCGTACAAGAAGAGAATCAGCCGGAACTAATGGAGCAGTATAAAAAGGTTTATCAACCGGATTCCTATCTGGCAACTGCCAGTGAGCCAAAGGCTTTTGTAAACAAACAGAAGAAAAAAAGCAAGAGCAGAGAAGCAAAACGGCTGGAGAAGCTTGGTGCAAAAGCCAGGAAGAAGCAAGAAATCGAGAATAGGAAAAGAAATAAAGAGCTTATAAAATCGGACAAGCTGGAGCAGAAAAATAACCTTAAATCAAGTAAGAAAAACCTCAGGTTAGAAAAGAAACTGAATGCAAAAAAATTAAAAGCGGATAAGCTTGCTGAAAGAAAACTGCTCAAAGCACAAGCCTTGGAAGAAAAACAGCAATTGAAAGCTGATAAGCTTCATCAGATAGAAATTAAAAAGGCATTAAAGCTTGAAAAGAAGACAATGAAGAAACCTAAGAATCAGACCGTAGCCCAGACGAAAAAGGAAACACTTTTACGTGAAGTACAAGGCAGGAGAGGTTTTGAGGGGAATCAGGCAAATTATGAAAAAGAGGATACAGCAAAGGCAAGTACCATAGAGAACAAAGCTGGAACAACAGAGGCTATAGTTCAAAAAGCAGCTGTGAAATCAAATGAGCAGGAAACCTTGAAAACATTCCAAGAGGAAAATCCAGCAAAAGCTATCCTAAAGACAGCTTCAGAAAAAATGGAAGAAGTTTCAGAAAAGAAAACTGCCACAGCTGATAAAACAGCAGTAAAAGAAGCAACAGTAACGGATATTAATACCAGAGGAGTAAAATCTGCAAGCATTAAAGAAGCACAGCCTAGAAAAGCTGATGTTAACGCTGTGCATGCAGGCATTGATAAAGGTAAGAAGGAAACTTTATATGATGATAAGACCGCTGTAGCTCTGGAAACCGGCAGAAGCTACAAGGGTGACGCCATGGCTGTAAAGCCTACCTCCGAAGAGGAAGAAAAGATAATAGCAGAGATTCTAAAGGATTTGTTTGCATAAAAGAGAAAAATCTGTTGTAATACTGGTTCTGGCAGATTATGAAGTGCTGATAAGAGGACTTCGTACAGCAATTAAAGCAGCACAGGATATTGAAGACGAAGTTACTGCAGATCTGCTGATTGGATTACTGGCAAAATATGAAAAGAATGTTTGGATGCTGGAAGCCTACCTAAAATAAGAAAAAGTTATAGGCAATAAGCACAAGTTTGTACGAATTAATGTACTTTGAAATATACTTCTATAAAAATAGCACAAGCAGGGCAGCAATGCCCTGCTTTTTTTGTCTCTCCAGTAATAAAAACTGTATTGAATAACCTGCTTCACTCTGATAAAATAAAAACGAATGAAATGGTTAATAGTAAGATTACAAAACAAAGGAGTGTAGAACATGAGCGCAAAAGTTACATTCGATTATTCGGCAGCAAAAAGCTTCCTAGCTGATACGGAAATAGAAATGATTGAAAAAGCAGTAGAAGGTGCCAAAGAAGTACTGTTAAACAAGACCGGCGCCGGAAATGATTTCTTAGGCTGGATTGATCTGCCTGTAAACTATGACAAAGAAGAGTTTGCACGCATCAAAAAAGCGGCAGAGAAGATTCAGGGCGATACAGAAGTACTGTTAGTTATCGGTATTGGAGGTTCTTACTTAGGAGCACGTGCGGCAATAGAATTCTTAAGACACAGCTTTTATAATTCTGTTTCCAAAGAAGTAAGAAAAACACCTGAAATTTATTACGTAGGAAACAATATCAGCAGCACCTACATCAGTAGCCTCATTGATGTAATCGGTAACAGAGACTTCTCAATTAATATCATCAGCAAGTCCGGTACGACCACAGAGCCTGCCATTGCTTTCCGAGTATTTAAGAAGCTGTTGATAGAGAAATACGGAAAAGCAGAAGCTGCGAAACGTATCTATGCTACAACAGATAAAGCAAAGGGTGCACTAAAGAATCTGGCGACAGAAGAAGGTTATGAAAGCTTTGTAGTGCCTGATGATGTAGGCGGTCGTTTCTCTGTACTTACAGCAGTTGGTTTATTGCCTATAGCAGTAAGCGGTGCTGACATTACCAGCCTTATGGAAGGTGCGGCTGCAATGAGAGAGAGATGCTTAAAGGAGGCCTTTGCTTCTAATGATGCCTTATTGTATGCAGCTGTCAGAAATATATTATTAAGAAAAGGCAAGAGCATTGAAATTCTTGCAAACTATGAGCCTGCCCTTCACTTTGTATCTGAATGGTGGAAACAGTTATTTGGTGAGAGCGAAGGAAAAGATCAGAAGGGTATATTCCCGGCTTCCGTTGACTTAACAACAGATCTTCACTCAATGGGTCAGTTTATCCAGGACGGACAGAGAACAATGTTTGAGACTGTTATCAATCTGGAAACCCCTACCCGTGAAATTTACCTGGAGGAGGAAGAGGTTGACTTAGACGGACTTAACTACCTTGCCGGCAAGAGCGTAGATTTCATCAACAAGAGTGCTATGAAAGGAACACTTTTAGCACATACTGACGGAGATGTACCCAATCTCATTGTAAATCTTCCTGACCAGAGCGAGAAATCCCTTGGAGAGCTGTTCTACTTCTTTGAGTTTGCCTGCGGAATCAGCGGATATCTCTTAGGAGTAAATCCTTTCGATCAACCCGGTGTTGAAAGCTATAAGGCCAACATGTTCGCACTTCTTGGAAAACCCGGCTTTGAAAAGCAGCGGGAAGAATTATTAAAGAGACTGTAAGCACAAGTATAAAATTGAATAAAAAAGGCTCTGTGTAAAAGATGTGGAGAGATTCATCGAATACCACCTGACAACTTTGATCCAGAGCCTTTTATTTATTTAATTTTCTGAAAATGCTGATAATCCTTTAAGGAATTCCAGGAACCACCCCAGGTAAAGCCCCTTTTGGTAAAGGCTTTGTAGCAGATATCATTTTTCTTGATATAATATTCATTGGCAAGGCTTCTGTCTGTATATTTCTTTCCGGAAGCCGGTGCCACTACAGTCTTGCCGTTTATTTTCTCAACACAGGGATTATAAAGGGGATTAATATCCACTGCAAGACCCATAGCATGTTTGGAAAGAGCCTTTGAGCCGGCAATGGTACGGTAATTAAAGGCAGAGGTATTGTTATCTTCCATGGAGGCTTCATCCTCCGCATCATATTCATCAATTAATACCATTTTTTCAATGGGATATTTGGCTTTGTAAAGCTCCTTAAAAATTGCCAGTATATCCTTAGAAATGGATTTGTTTACAATAAGCTCACCGATATGTGTCTTTTTATCAAAGCCATAATATAAAACCCTGATATATCTTAAATCTGACAAGGGAATCTCTTTATTTTCTTTATAGGAATTCCCGGTAATACGTTTCTTTACTGCTTTATTGATCTGACTGGAGTAAAAGCCGGTATTAATACCGCCTTTCACCTGTGAAGTATTGATTACTGTTCCTGCCGGCAAGGCATTCAGAGCGCTTTTGTTCAAAAGACTCTCAGCAGCGGCTTCTGAGCTATCCGAGGCGGCGGAAGAGGGATGGATGTCCATTGATATAATAAGCAGTATAATAAGCAGCGAACAGCTTAAAAACAGCTTATTTCCGGAACGAAATATATCGCTTGTTTTCTTGTTCTTCATTTTTAAACCCAATGCATACCCCAGGTCAGACTGTGGTACTGCCACTTATAATGCAGGTTGCATCCGTAAATTGTGGCATCCTTTCAATAATAATTTTTATCAAGTTTATTCAGTTCAAAGACTGGATATAACCGGATGTTGCCATAAATAAAGTGCAATACTTAATCTTCTTCTATTACATGAATTTCCAGGAAATCAAAATCAATATGGTCGATAAAGTTATCCTGGTAAAATCTTGCCTTATCGTGTTTTTTAAAGTCAGCGATGGTATTATCCAACCATAAGGGCTTGGACAAATCGAATTTCAAACATATTTCATCCACTGCGGCAAAAACCTTTTTTGTACGGTTTAAAGCAGGGTCCTCATTTATTATAACCACGTCTGACAGCATTCTGTTGTCTTTAAATATTTTGGCCCATAAGCGAAACATGATATACTCCTTCCTGATAAAACAGTTAAATTACGTTTAATTATACTTGCCATGACAGTTATATTCAAGCAATTTAGCAGGGAATGTTTATCGGCAACAGCAACTGTGTGACGAAATATTCATAAAAACCTTCTAAATAGGTCATCCTAGCATTAGAAACATAGGATATATTCAAAGGAGAATGAGAATGAGCGAGTATAATTTAATTAAAGGACCCAAAGAGCCAATCGATGACGAGGATAAGAAGGAGATGCCTTATGTATTCCCGTCCTTTATTCCAACACCGGGTGGTGACAGGATTGAAAATCGACCCGAAAGAGAAGAATATCCGCCCTACAAGGAACCCATTCAAACGGATAGACCTTTGGAAATGGGAGATACAGGTGTAAAGGAATTTTAATTAGTATTAGCAGATACAGCAAGGTCTATGTAAATAAAGATTGAATCTCATAACTCAAAAAGGCAAAAGCAACGGACAGTATGTTTTATAAGGCAGTGTTCTGTTGCTTTTGTTGTATTTAAATTTTCTATTTCTTTACTCATCTGTAGCTGTTTATAGATGTGGCAGGCTGTATAATGGGATTGAATTATATATTAATAAAAAGTAAAATAATGAATGATATGTGTTTGAGAAAGGCTACTTGAGAGGCTGTTTATATTTTATATAAGAAGAGGGGATTATTTTTTTATCAGACTGCCCCAAGGTTAAACTGCTGGATTAACCTCAAAGCCGCCTTATTTTAGCTGAATGAAGAAAGAATATTATTAATTGCAAGAAAGTGATATAATGGTAAAAAACTTAGAGCGTTAATTTTGTAGATTCAGAAGATGTATTGGATAGGTATCTTAATCGTTATTATCTTCCTATATAACTTATATTCAAACTATTATAATATAGAAATATTCAAGTCTTTCGCATCAGATAACATAAAGTTTATATAGATAGCAGAACGTATAAATAGCAAATATATAGATAGCAGAGCGTATAAATAACAAAATGTATAGTTAGCAAAATATATAGATAGCAGAGCGTATAAATAGCAAAACGTATAGATAGCAAAATATATAGATAGCAAAGCGTATAAATAGCAAAACGTATAGATAGCAAAATATATAGATAGCAAAGCTTATAAAATAGCAAAACATATAGATAGTAAAACGTATAGATAGTAAAACGTATAGATAGCAAAAGCGCATATACATCGAATATAAGGAGTCCAGATATGTACAGATTGTTGGTTATCGAAGATAACAAGGATGTAAATGCCATGCTATCTGAAACCTTCCAAAATGCCGGATATGAAACCCAAGCCGCTTTTACCGGAATAGAGGGTATAAATAAAATAAAGTCAGAAGTCTATGATCTTATCCTTTTAGATATTATGCTTCCTTATAAAAGCGGGGATATGATTGTAAAGGAAGTCCGTGAGTTTTCCGAGGTACCGATTATCATAATTTCTGCAAAAGAAATGGTCAATACCAAAATTGACCTGCTAAAACTGGGAGCAGATGACTATATTACAAAACCCTTTGATTTAGGAGAAGTACAGGCTCGTGTGGAAACACTGCTTAGAAGAACACAGAGACAGAAGCTAAAAGAACAGGTTTATTCCTTTAAAGAACTGAGGATAGACTGTAATGCAAAACGCTTCTATATAAATGATGCTGAACTGGAACTTACTGCCAAGGAATATCTGATTATGGAACTTTTTCTAAAACATCAGGATAAGATATTTACCAAAGCCAGCTTGTATGAATCTATTTGGGAAGAGGAGTACATAGGTGATGATAATACGATAAAAACCCATATCAGTAACCTCCGAAATAAGATAAAAAGTAAAAAGTCCGGAACTGAGTATATTGAAACGGTATGGGGGCTGGGATATCGCTTAAAGAAAAGTAACTAAACATTGGGAACCAGCCTAATATAATTATCCCTTTCTTATCTGCAGAAGGTAATTCCTTAACCTTTTCTAAACCTTTGTGAGGTACAATCGTAACTATGAAAGGACAGGTGAGGACATGAAGGAAAAAAGCTATATCTTAAAAAGTGAAAATCTAACGAAAAGTTATCATGGAAATAAAGTTTTAAAGAATATCTCCATCAGTTTGGAGGCCGGTAAAATCTATGGATTAATCGGGCAGAACGGAGCCGGAAAAACAACACTTATGCGCATAATCACCGGCTTGACCTTTTCCGATGAAGGAACTCTTGAATTATTCGGACAAAGGGGCAGAAATATATCGGAGGAAAGAAAAAGAATTGGTTCCATGATAGAGTATCCAAGTATTATACCCTATATGACTGCTCAGGAGAATTTAAGGTATTACAGGACCTTAAGGGGAATTCCCGATAAGAAGCTGGAAGGGGAGCTGCTTCGCCTGGTTGGGTTAGCAGACACCGGAAAGAAAACTGCCGGTAATTTTTCTCTGGGCATGAAGCAGCGGTTAGGGATTGCAATTGCCTTAATCGGAAATCCGGAATTTCTGATACTGGACGAACCTATAAATGGTCTTGACCCGGTGGGAGTGATAGAAATTCGAGAATTGATTATCCGCCTTTGCGAAGAACGCAATATGACAATTCTAATATCAAGTCATAATTTACCGGAACTATATCAGACCGTAACGGATTATATAATAATTCACCAGGGAAGTATTAAGAAGAATATTACCCTGAAGGAACTGGAGGAGAGCTGTAAACATCATATTGCCATTGGCTGCCCCGATACAGAGAAGCTGGTAGGTATCCTGGAGACGGAACTGCATACGGATAAGTACAAGGTAATGCCGGATAAGACGGTAAAACTTTACGACTATCTTAACGACAAAGAAACTGTTGCGAAGAAACTGATGGATAATGGCATTGTCTTTACCGATTTTACGGTAAAGGGTGATACTCTGGAAAATTACTTTCTATCTGTAATCGGAGGTGAGCTGAATGATTAATATGATTCGTGCCGATATCTACAAAATGTTCAAAGCCTCTGCTTTTAAGATACTCCTGGCAATTACAGCGGTAGCAGCTGTTGCACTTGTAATTATCTCAAACTTTATGGCAGAAGGTAAGATTAATACCGAGATCAGCGGAGCGGTCTTTCTTATATCCGATGTCAGCCTGTTAAGTATACTTGGTGGTGTAGCAGCCGGTGTCTTTATCTGCAATGATTTTGAAAATAAGACAATTCACGAAGCAATTGCTTCCGGATTTGGCAGAAGCAAGGTAGTTATCAGTAAAGCGTTAGCGTTTTTTACTGGTATAGCGGTTCTATTATTGCCTTATGCTCTTGTAACAGGTATTGCCTTAAGCTCCCGCAAAGATTATAGTCTTGGAAATGCATCTTTAGGATTCTTGCATCTGCTGATTGAAGAATCAGGAACTGCTTTAAGCATCGGAGAGCTCCCGAAACTGCTGGTTGTCATGCTGGTACTTACACTTATCCTCACGGCCCAGCTTAGTATCTGTGTATTTCTTGCGCTGGTATTAAAGAAAACCGTTGCAGTTATAGCTATTTATTATGGGATATCTATTACCAGCGGACAGTTACTTGGTCTGGCAGAAAAATCAGAACTTTTTGATAAGATATACTCTTTGACACCCTTTGGCGGAACATATCTGTTTATGACCCTGGAGGCTGGTACCGGCGAAATAATAAAGGCTGTTCTGGTCAGTATTGGATTTACGGCAGTTATATTGGGACTGACCTGTATGGTCTTTCGAAAAAAAGAAATAAAATAGGAAGCTTATGAGGGAGGAGTATATGTTAACCGGTGTGCTTATTACAATAATAATATTATTGATCGTGTATATCCTCCTTCTCAAAGGGCAATTTCGGAGTATAAACAGGCAGCTGAGCAGAAGGCTTTATAAACACACCAGACAGCCTGTCAGTGTACAAATGATAGATCACCAATTAGATGAACTGGTCATCAATATTAACAACTGTTTGAAGGCGGAGGAAACCCTCCGCCTTGCAGGCATTAGAGAGGAAAAGAAATTCAGGGATTTAATTGCAAATATATCCCACGATTTAAGAACGCCCCTTACAGCTATTAACGGATATCTGCAAATGCTGGAGAATACCCAGTTAAATAAAGAGCAGCAAAGAAAAATAGCTGTTGCAAGAAAATATGCGGGAGAATTGGAGCAGCTGATAGCCCGTTTTTTTGAGTATTCCTATTTAGTTACGGCAGAACCCCAGCTTATCCAGGAAAGAGTTAATCTGACAAATCAGGTCACGGAATATCTGGCTGAGATGGTGCCTGCCTTTGAAGAAAGGAAGTTGAAGCTGCAGTTGGTGGAAGCGAAACCGGTCATTGTCTGGGGAGATAAGGAGAGCATTAAAAGAATCCTGCAAAATCTCATTCGCAATTGTCTTCAGCATGCCATAGAGTATATAAGTGTGAGTTGTTATGAAGAAAGGGATTACGCAGTTATAGCTTTTAGAAACCCGGTTGATAAAGATTTAGAGCTTGAAGCTGATAAACTCTTTGAGAGGTTCTATACCGGAGATAAAGCCAGGGAAAGGTCAACGGGACTGGGTTTGTCTATTGTAAAGCTTCTGGTGACACAGCTGGAGGGAACCGTACATGCCAATACAGGAAAAGGATGGCTTGAAATTCATGTAAAACTGCCGTTGTACACAGAAGATAAAGATACTTCTGCCAGGTAGCAGTGTTTTCCGTTGCTTTTGTTATTATAGTATAATACAATAGAAAAAGATAATAATGGAAACTATGAAAGATTATTAAAGTGAGGTATTTATAATGGAGGGGCAGGATAGAAGAAATGCGCTGACAAAAATACTGGAGGAAGCCAAGGAACCTGTATCCGGTACTGAGCTGTCAAAGAAACTGGGCGTTAGCCGTCAGGTTATCGTTCAAGATATTGCGCTGCTAAGAGCGGTTAACAAGAATATCATATCTACAACGAAGGGATACCTTATCTATCAGCAGGAGGAACAGAAGGTTAACCGATGCTTTGCTACAAAACACACCACAGATGAAATAGAAGAGGAACTGAACACCATTGTGGATAACGGAGGTAAAGTGCTGGATGTAATCGTCATGCATGAGCTTTACGGTGAGATCGCAGTGGATCTTATTATAAAGAACCGCATGGATGTGGCGGATTTTATGGAGAAGGTGAGAGCCAAGAAAACGGTGCCCCTAAAGGATTTAACGGATGGGATACATCTTCATACGGTGGAAGCGGATTCGGAGGAGATACTTGACCGGATTGAAAAGGCGTTGAAAGGGAAGGGGTATCTTGTCAGTAGTTCGGCTGCTGGGGGGAATTAGGTTTTTGGCTGAGGTGAAGGCTGTGGAGGCGGACGAAAACCTGACCTCCTCTTTGTACATTTTCGTTCGGACAAGATTCCTTATTCCACTAAAAGCTGTATTAATCGCTTAAGGCAGTTCAGAATATGCCAAACTGGCGATTTTTATGCTGAGGCTGTTGAGTGGGTTATAGATGCTCAGACAGTGGCATATTCTGAACTTGGCGCAATTCATACGGCTTAAGTGGAATATGGAATCTTTCTGAGACGAAAACTCTCAAAGAGGAAGTCTGGTTTTCTGCTTTTTACAGGGTTCAAAGTTACCGTAGTTGAGAGGTTATATAGGTACAAGTACAAGAATACCTTGACAAGTACAAGAATACTTTGACAAGTACAAGAATACTTTGACAAGTACAAGAATACTTTGACAAGTATTCTATACGTTGGTAAAATAAATATCAGTGAGGCTATATAAATTACTGGGAAGAGGTGTCTGGTTTTCTCAGGTTTATATATGTCGATATTAATAAAGTTTTTAATTTTAGCAAAGAGGAAGTGAGAGCATGTCATATACAGCGCTGTACAGAAAATTCCGGCCTTTGGATTTTACGGATGTTAAAGGGCAGGATCATATTGTTACAACACTGAAAAATCAGATTAAATCAGGGCGAATAGGGCATGCCTATTTATTTTGCGGAACCAGAGGTACAGGTAAGACTACCATTGCGAAGATTCTGGGTAAGGCAGTTAACTGTGAGCACCCTGTTGATGGCAGCCCCTGTAATGAATGTGCGGTTTGTAAATCGATTCAGAACAGTACATCAATGAATGTTATTGAGATTGATGCTGCCTCTAATAATGGTGTGGATAATATACGAGAAATCGTTGAGGAGGTTAGATACTCACCGACGGAAGGTAAGTATAAGGTCTATATCATTGATGAGGTCCATATGCTATCCACAGGAGCCTTTAATGCATTGTTAAAGACACTGGAGGAACCGCCTTCTTATGTTATCTTTATTCTGGCTACCACAGAGGCCCATAAGATTCCCATAACGATTCTTTCGAGATGTCAGAGATATGATTTTAAACGAATTACCATAGATACCATTGCTGCCAGATTGGAAGAACTGATTAAGGCAGAGGGGGTTGAAGCAGAGGATAAGGCCATACGATATGTTGCCCGAATGGGAGACGGTTCCTTAAGAGATGCCTTAAGTCTTCTGGATCAGTGTATTGCTTTTTATTACGGACAGACGCTTACCTATGACAAGGTGCTGGAGGTTCTGGGAGCTGTTGATATTGAAGTGTTTGCAAGGATGTTAAAGGCTATTTCTCAGAATAACGTAGGTGTATGTATGGGGATACTGGAGGAACTCATTGTCACTGGCAGGGAGCTAACCCAGTTCACAGTGGATTTTACCTGGTATTTGCGGAACCTGCTTCTGGTAAAGACCTCAGAGGATGCCAGCGAGGCAGTGGAGGTATCTACAGAGAACCTGGCGCTCTTAGAGGAACAGGCAAGAGAATGGGAGATGGATACCCTTATCCGTTATATCCGCATTTTTTCTGAGCTTTCAGGTCAGATCCGATACGCTTCCCAGAAGAGGGTTATGGTAGAGGTTGCCCTGATTAAGCTATGCAGACCCCAGATGGAAAAAAGCTATGAAGATATATTAGACCGTATCAGGCAGCTGGAAGCAAAGCTTGAGAATGGTGTTACAGTAACTGTCAGAGAAGGGGGAACATCCTCTGCAGGAAATGTTACTACAGAAGATAACCCTCAGGAACTACCCTCTGTTCAGGAGCTTCCAAAGGCGCTTCCCGAGGATTTGAAACAGGTTGCAAAGAACTGGAGTAATATTATCGCAGCAACTACCGGTATTACAAAGGTTTCTCTTATGAATGCCAGGCCAAGCCTAGGAGTGAATAATTCTCTTCTTCTGGCCTTTACCGATGGCTGGCATATGGAGGCTCTTATGAAAGAGCAGCATATAGCAGAGCTTAAAGGAGCTATAGCAAGATACGTTCCAAAGGATGTAGAGATAAAAACAAAGCTTTTAACAGCGAACCAGGAAAGTGCAGAAGAAGCTTTTGATTTACGCAAGATTATAAAAAATATTGATATAGAATATGAAGATTAAGAAAGAAAAGGAGATTTAATTATGGCAAAACGCGGAGGATTTCCGGGAGGCTCAATGCCCGGCAACATGAATAACTTAATGAAACAGGCTCAGAGAATGCAAAAGCAGATGGAGGAAAAGACCAAGGAAATAGAAGAAAAAGAGTGGGAAGCATCTGCAGGTGGCGGAGCAGTTACGGTTAAAGTATCCGGTAAGAAGGAGATAACCGGAGTAGTTCTGTCAAAAGAAGTAGTAGATCCCGATGATATTGAAATGCTTCAGGACCTTATAATGGCTGCAGCAAATGAAGCTCTTCGTAAAATGGAAGAAGAATCACAGGCTGTTATGGGTCAGATAACAGGCGGTCTTGGCGGCCTTGGTGGTGGTTTAGGTGGATTTCCTTTCTAATTGTAATTAATGAACTTTTGATAAATACTTTATATTTGAAAAAGAGATACCCAAGTTTCAAGGTGCTTTTCATAACTTAAACCAAAATTTAATTTATGAAAGAGCATTTCATTTAAACACATGTGGTATCTCTTTTATTTCTGTTTTTAAAAGGCAGAGCGGGCAATAACTTTTAATCTTTTATAATCGGCAACCCAGGAAGTACCATTCCATAGGTTTTCACGAACGTTCTCCAAAAGTTTTCTTAATATGAAATCTTGATCAGTGTCTGTTAATTCTTTTAAATCCGATTCAAAAAACTGCTCTGCCCAATTGTACAACCCCTTATCACCATCGTTTAAAGGTGTTGGGCGGTCATAAGCATAGATTTCCTCAATAATAAACCCGTTTTTTATTAAGAGAGAACCAAAGAACTCATCTGTGGGAAACGTAAACTTGGAATGATAGGTATGTCCAAGCTCCTCTAAAACTGCACAAAAACCCTGTTCTATAGTCTGAATATTGCCAAAAGCTCCAAACTCACAAATGAGTTTTCCTGAGGGTTTTAAGGAATTATGTATTTTCTGTAATAATAGATCCTGGTCTGCAATCCAGTGAAATACGGCATTTGAAAAAATAACATCCCATTTGTGATCAAAGGGTAATTCCAGAGCATCCATAACCTCAAATGTAAGTTGGGGATATTGCTTTCTTGCCTTCTCAATCATATCAGGAGATCCATCAATTCCTAAAACACAACCACTTAGTCTGGCAAGCTCTGCTGTGAGCAGGCCAGTCCCACAACCTAAATCCAGTATACTTTGTGACTTTACAGCTGGGACATATTCTAAAAGACCTTTTCCATATTCAGCTACAAAATTATGCTTGTTATCATATAGTCCGGAATCCCATTTCATAATTACCTCCATTATATTTGATATTTAATTGATTCGGTTCTCACCTGTGGCTTATTTATATAGCCGATTGCTAATGTTATTTAATATTATTCTATCATAAAGTAAAAAAACAGAAAAATCAAATTTATGGTTGTCACCAGCATTATGATTACTGTAATTCTTACAAAGGTGAATTGAAAAGTTAATTTCCAGTCCGTTCACCCTAAAACTGGAACTTAGTATTGCAAATTTACTGCCAGAAATTACTCTTGCAAACTATTCTGGTATGGTATATTTATGACTCAGCACCAGAGTCCGGATGGCGTGTTTCCAAGGAGAAAATACCATGGCAAAGAACACACATCTTACTCTTGATGAAAGAGCCACTATAGAAGTTTCCCTCAAACAAGGAGCTTCATTTACTGAGATTGGAAGAACACTAGAAAAAGATCCATCTACCATCTCAAAAGAAGTTAAGAACCATCGTCACACAGTTCGTAAAGATAGCTTTAATCCCTGTGCTAATCGCACAAACTGTTCTCATTTTGGGATGGCATGTAAACCATGCAAACACCCCTATAAAGGTTCTTGTAAGGGATGCCCCTATCGAAACTGTTATGAACATTGCCCTGACTTTATTGAACTCATTTGTCAGAAGTTGAATAAACCGCCCTACGTCTGCAACGGCTGCGATATCCGTATGCGCTGTAAACTGGAGCGCCATCTTTATGATGCCAAGAGTGCACAGAAAGAGTATGAAGCAACTCGTTCTGAGAGCCGTCAAGGGATAGCTGTTACTCCTTCAGAACTCAAGCGTATTGATGATATCATCTCACCTCTTATTAAGCAAGGGCAGTCTATACATATGATCTGCGTTAATAACGCCGATGACATCATGCTTGATGAAAAGACCATCTATAACTACATTGACGCAGGCCTCTTTTCAGTGGATAACATAGACCTTCCCAGAAAGGTTCGTTATCGCAGTCGCTCTCATAAGAAACATGTAAGGGTGGATAAGCAATGCCACTTAGGGCGTACTTATGAAGACTTTGAAGCCTACATTGCAGCGAATCCCGATGTCCCAATCGTTGAGATGGATTCGGTAGAAGGCCGTAAAGGTGGAAAAGTACTTCTTACCATCTACTTTAGAAACTGCAGTCTTATGCTTGCGTTTATCCGAGATACGAATACAGCCAGATCAGTAAGCGAAATATTTGATCAGTTATATAAGCTTCTTGGGCATGACACATTTACTAGCTTATTCCAGGTCATACTCACAGACCGGGGGAGTGAATTTACCAACCCTCTTGCGATTGAGTTTAATGCGAATAACGAACGTAGAACGCACGTATTCTACTGTGATCCCCAACGGTCTGACCAAAAAGGTGGATGCGAAGTAACGCACGAGATGATACGACGGGTACTGCCAAAGGGCACTTCATTTGATGGACTGGCTCAGGATGATATCACACTTATGATGAGTAATATCAATTCATACAATAGGAAAAAGCTGAACAACCAGTCCGCACACCAGCTGTTCAGCTTCCTTAATAGCGAGGAAACCCTTGAAAAGCTTAATATTAAGCTCATTCCCGCTAATGAGATTAATTTAACACCTCTGTTGCTGAAAAAGTAAAATAGCAGACGCCATTCGGATCAAATATGGAACCGTAGAGGGGTGGAATTTAATCTTGCGAAAAAGGAAGCTAAATTCGACCTCCGGTTAGCGTGAGCTCTTTTTCAAGAGGAAACAATCTCAAAAAAAGCATAACAGCTTTTGGAGTATAAAACAATTGGTTTGGCATAGTAAGTTCCAGTTATATAGATTTTTGCAATACTTACTTCCAAAATTTTAAAAACAATTTAGTTCTGCGGACTTTAGTATTGCAAGGAATATGATGAAACGGAAGTTAAATTTGCAAAATGGAACCTCGGATTCCAATTCAGCTAATTCTTACAAAAAAGGCTGGATAATCACATTCCCTGCAAAACATTCGGCTTTATAACAATATTTATATATTGATATACAATAAATATATATTGATGTATAATGTGTATAGTAGTACATCGAAGTAATACACCTACACCTACATCGATGATTAATACATCTCCAGGTTAATACAAAGCTAATTCTTAAGTAGAAAAAGAATACTAAAACATAAGAGGTATATCATGAAGAAAAAGATTCTGTTGATACAACCAGAAAACGAGGAAATTCATCGTTTTCGTAAGAGGCAGTTAAATAATTTTTCACAGATAACAATGCCGTACCTGGCTTCCTTTATTAACGAAGAATATTACGAAATCACCCTGATAGATGAATATAATCAAAAGGTACCCTATAAAAGATATTTTGATCTGGTAGCTATAACCGTGAATACGGCAAATGCACCCCACTGCTATGAAATAAGCAAGGCATTTCGTAAAAAAGGTTCAGCCGTAGTATTTGGCGGGCCACATGCGACTTTACTGCCGGAGGAAGCCGCTAAACACTGTGAGACTGTACTTATAGGGGAAGGGGAAGTGATATGGCCCAAATTTTTAGAAGACTTTTATAAGGGTGAGCATAAGAAGCAATATAAATCAGAAGCTGCACCGATTCTTGCAAATACGCCCAAACCAAGATGGGATTTACTGCATAAGCGAACAGCCCTTATGAAAGGAGCGGTGTTTGCCACAAGGGGATGCCCTTATCACTGCCGTTATTGCAACTTAAAACAGATTTATCACGATTGTTTTCGAACCCGTCCGGTAAAAGAAGTAATAGATGAAATTAAGGCTATAAAATCCCGCCATTTTGTATTCTGGGATGATAACTTTTTTGCCGATTCAAAGTATGCACTGGAACTTATGAAAGAGTTAAAACCTTTGCGTAAAAAATGGGCCGCACAGGTTACTATGGCCGATTGCGGAAACGAGGAGCTGCTGGCCGCTGCAAGAGCCGCAGGTTGCCTCTACTTCTTTGTAGGTCTTGAATCCTTTAGTACAAAGTCGCTGGAGGAAGCGGGTAAGAAAATAAATCGAATAGAAGATTATGAAAGAACCATTCATAAGCTGCATGAATACGGCATAATGATTCAGGCTGGAATTATCTTTGGCTTTGACAGCGATGACATGAGTATATTTGAGGACACCTTGAAAGCATGTGAAAAATTAGGGATAGATGGAGCTACCGTTAGTATCCTGACGCCCTTACCGGGTACACCGATTTATGAGGACTTGCAAAGGGAGGGAAGACTGCTAACTGATGACTGGAGCTGGTATAACGGAAAAACCAAAGTAGCATATAAGCCAAAACATATGACTTCCGACCAGCTGTATAAAGGCTATATGGATTTTCGCCGGAAATTTTACTCCCTGCCCTCCTTTTTTAAACGTATGCAAGTCTCAAAGACTCACTTAGTCTATAATCTGTTTATAAACCTGGGTTACCGCATTTCCATTCATTGATAATGCAAAGATATTTATTTGTTAGACAAATGGCAAAATAAAGGGTATGGTTACTCTAATGTATAGTTAATTAAGAAGTTCTTAGATAGTAATAGAAGTTTTTAGTTAGAAATAAAAAGTTTTAGCCCAAAATATAAGTTTCTAGTTGGAATATAAATTCTTATTCAGTAGCATAAACGCTTAGTTAGTAGCATAAACACTTAGTTAGTAGTATAAGTTCATAGTTAGTACTAAAAGTTCTTAGCTAGTGATAGAAATTCTTAACGGGTAATAGAAGTTATTAGTCTGCAATAGAAGTTAAACTTGAAAACAGAAATGTAATAAAGTATGATTAGAAAAGAGGCTGTCGCAAGACTAAAACAAATCAAGCTTAAAGTTAAGAGAAAGAGGATTTATGAACTATTACAGCAGTCAAATCAGCAAACTGATTGAGGAATTATCAAGACTTCCGGGCATTGGTGCCAAAACCGCCCAAAGACTTGCCTTTTATATAATCAACATGCCCCAGGACCAGGTAAACAATCTGTCACAGGCAATTACCTCAGCAAAAGCTAATGTAAGGTATTGCAAGGAATGTTATACCTTAACGGATAATGAATTCTGCCCCATTTGTGCCAGTGATAAAAGGGATCATCACACTATAATGGTGGTTGAAAACCCCAGAGACTTAGCAGCTTATGAAAAAACCGGACGATATGAAGGAGTTTATCATGTGCTTCATGGGGCCATCTCTCCCATGCTTGGTATCGGACCAGATGAGATTAAACTGAAGGAATTGATCGTAAGGCTTGAAGGAGAGATCAAAGAAGTTATCATAGCCACCAACTCCAGTCTGGAAGGTGAGACAACAGCAATGTATATCAGTAAACTGATCAAACCCTCGGGAATCAAGGTTAGCCGTATCGCAAGCGGTGTACCGGTGGGGGGAGATTTAGAGTATATTGATGAAGTAACTCTGCTTAGAGCATTAGAAGGAAGAGTGGAGTTGTAGGAATAATGGGATATTTATAAGTCCTGATACTATTTTATAGGACTTCATTAGTCATGCCTATTATATGATGTCATTACATCAATGAAAACAGACCTAAATCGGAATTTTATCCTCTGCTTTAGGTCTGTTTTTATTTTTCTTTAGCAAATAAACAAATGAATACCTTGGAGGAAAGCAGTATATGGTGCCATTTTTAATAAATTTATTCCGGACTTGCATAAGGTATTTCATTATTCTGTTTAAGAGCAGAAAGATAAAATATAGATCATTTTGAGAAATGAATTTTCTGTATTTATTAAACAATAAACTATTCATTTAATATGGACTCACCGATGGGTTTTACCGAGCATATGGTGAGTCTATTTTATATTGTTTTTATACAGATATATAATACATAATTATGAAAAACTAAAAAATTAATGAACCACATGCTGGTGAAATACATCTAATCATTGTACAGTACAAAAAGCAGCTGCAGATTATCTGAAAGGTATCATATATGGAAAAAGAAGAGTTTTCAACAAGGATTCTTGAAATAGAATCAAGTTTATATCATGTTTCAAAAGGAATTCTGATTAATGAAGCGGATTGTGAAGATGTTGTTCAAAGTGCAATTTTAAAAGCCTTTGTAAAAAGAAATTCACTTAGAGAAGTGAATTATTTTAAGACATGGTTGACTCGAATTCTGATCAATGAATGTTATCAGTTTTTACGATCACAAAGACAGGAGGTATCTTATGAGGACTATATGTCGGACAAATCAACTGAACAAATAAAGCATCCGGAGCTTTACGGCATAATTAAGAAGCTGGATATTAAGCATAGGTTACCTATTATTCTTTGCTATATTGAAGGCTATTCTGTAAACGAAACTGCAAAAATATTAAGAATACCGTCAGGAACTGTTAAAAGCAGGCTTTCTAAAGGGCGAAAACAAATAAAAAAATTATTGGAAGAAGAGGTGTAATAATATGAGTGATGATATTGATTGGAAGAATGCCATGCCAAAAGAAACAGAACATTTTCATCAGAAAATATGTGAAGTGATTCAATCATTACCAGAGGATAGAACCTATCATAGATTTACAAGTAAGAGATTAATACCGGTTTTCGCGCTTACAATGTTTCTACTGAGTTCAGTAACAGTATTTGCAGCAATCAAATGGAATGACAGGGCAGTTGATCATTTCACTGCGAATGAGAAGATACAGCACAATCTTTCAGAAGAAGGTTATTCAAGGCAGGATTTACAGTCTGTTATGGATAATACTATTACAGTAACTTTAAAACAGACAATACAGGATGAAAATCTGATTTACCTGTTATTCGATATAACTACGGATAATATAGAGTTGTCAGAAAATAATTCACTGAGTTATGATATGAAGGTAAATGGTAGTTCTAACTTTTATACAAGTATTAGTTCAGGATTTGTTGATAGATTTACAGAGACAAAAGTAAGTAATAGTAGAGAATATGAAATATGGATACAGAAAAATATGTCATATGATTTTAGTAATGCCGTATTAAACTGTAATTTCAACGCATTGCAGGAAATAACAGATAAAGGAGGAACGGTAGTAGATCTTGCCAGAGGACAGTGGGATTTTAATATTAATTTAAAGGTAAAAGATTCTATTACAATGGATTTAAATAAAATCGTCTCCATAGATGGGTGTAATGTTTTAGTCCGCAGACTAAAAATATCTCCATTATCGTATACACTTATCTGTAGTGGTCAGGATGTTAAGGCTCTGCAAAAAGCGAATAATATAGATCTTAATAAACTCGATAGTACCTATCCTCTAATAATATCAGGTATAAAGTATGAAGATGGTAGTATAATACATCAAATGGATGGTTTAATGAGTGAAGGATTCGATAGTAAAAGCGGAGATTATATAGCAATAGGGAGATTTTCAAATGCAATTGATGTAGAACAGATTCAATCAATTTTATTTGGTGAAAAGAAAGACGAACTATTTATTAAATGAAATAAGCTAACTATAACAGAGAAATAACTTCAATTATAGAGTCTTTTTTAGTTGGTGTTTTTAATGGCTCTGTGTAAATTGTTGGGATGGGATTCTTTGAATCCTGCCCTAGCTATTTACACAGAGCCATTTTAATGTACGAGGTCGGTAAATTGTAATCTATATATAGTTTGTGTATGGATAATAGAAAGTAATATAATGTTGTGTTAGTATAATTAAAGAATCTTTATCTTTTCTGCTAAAGCTATCTCAGGTAAAAGAAAGAAGCTTTTTTTAAAGAGCGATTTAATCTGTATAAAGGAGAGTTGGGAAGCACATGAAAATATATATTGTTGGTGCAGTGGCAAGTGGGAAATCCACTCTTGCAAGAGAGTTATCAGGAGTAACAGGAATTCCATACACCTCTCTTGATGAAGTCGTTCATATTCCTGATAAATCAAATGTTTGGGGAAATCGAAAAAGACAAGTCGATGAAAGGGACAGGCTATTTAATACAATTATTAGTCAAAAGGATTGGTTAATAGAGGATACGGGCAGGGCATGCTTTGAGGAAGCCTTTAAAGCAGCAGATTCCATTGTACTGATAGAACTGCCCCCTGGCGTAAGAAATTATCGGATTATGAAACGATGGATAAAGCAGAGGATAGGAATTGAAAAATGCAGTTATACACCAAGTGTTCAAATGCTTAAGAGTATGTTTAAATGGTCTAAGGAGTATGAGATAGGAAGAGATGGATTAAAGCTCAGATTATCTTCATACAAAAACAAAGTAATCCTATTAAGAAGTAATAAAGATATAAAAGAATTCCTTAATAGTCATAAATATGCTTAATTTATCAGAAACCAAATTACTTCTAAATAAAATACACCATCCCTTATATTAAAATATAATTATCTATGCTATAATGAACGCATAAAGATGAATATGAAGCTTTCTTCATTATACGGATAGCAGCAATAATTATATGAATTCCCTTAATTCGGATATATGAAGCTAGAAAAGGTTAATTGTTACAGGGGCGAATAAAAACAGTATTTCTTTGGGAAATCTTGAAAATATAGACTGGTTTAAGGAACAGGATCAGATATATGATACCGTTCCTTGTATTTTATAGGAGAAATCAATATGGAAGTAAAAGTGTGTAAAAACTGTAAGAAATTATTTAATTATATTTATGGTCCGGAGATCTGTCCAAACTGCTCCAAAGCCCTTGAGAAAGAAAAAGAAGATCCAGAGAAAAAAGAATCATCTTCAATCCTGCGACCTATGGTAAAGGAGGAGGAAGAGAAGTATGAACAGGTCAAGGACTACATTATTACCCATCCAAAGGCAACAATTGTACAGATAGCGGAAGCTAACGATGTTATACCTACAAAATTACTGGACTGGGTGAGGGAGGAAAGACTTGAATTCTCTGATGATTCTGTTCACGCTTGGTTTACCTGTGAAAAATGCGGTGCTAAAATAAAAAGCGGAAGGTTATGTAACATATGTAAGCCCAGACGGTTAGCCAGGTAAAAGCACGCCTTTCTGTCTCAGTAAATTCCCCTCATAAGTGGAAGCCCTGCCCGGCATAATATATTCTACAATAACACCGGGAGAATTGAAAGAACATACTAAACTGTTATAACTATGAGAGAAGGATTCTACATATGAACTGGATAAATTGGTTTAACCTGTGTTTGCTGGTATTAATCCTGATGCCGAATATCCTATTTGCCGGCAGAATAAAAACACAGCAGAATAAAAGCATTCATAAGATAATACTTCTGTTAGAGCAGATTGGACGATATGGCTCCATGTTTTTTATGGTAGTACCGGCAGGTATTAATAAGCTGGGCTTCTCTTCAAATGAAAAATTTGCTTTCTGGCTGATAGGCACAGTTGTTTTGGTTCTTATGTATTGGCTGTTCTGGGTTGTATATTTAAGAAAGAATAAACTGTTACCTGCCATGTTTCTTGCAATAATACCCTGTATGCTCTTTCTCTTTGCAGGAGCTTTACAGGGGAACTGGATTGTTTTGCTTACTGGCAGTATATTTGGTGCAGCACACAGCTATATTACTTATCAGAATAATAAGAGTTCATAAAAAAGCCCTCTGAAACTCCTTCTATAGCAGCAGGAATTTCAAAGGGCTTTTTTTATGGCTCTGTGTTAACGTTTCTATTGACTCTTTGCATTCTTAATACCGTTCTCCAGGAAAGCGAGGAAAGCTTCATAGCCTCCTTCAAAGCCATCTTTTCTTAAATAGAAGGCTTTATCAGGACCGGTATAAATATAGATAAAATCTTTATGCTGTTTCACTTCCGTCACCTGTAGATATGGATAGGTGGATATATACTGAATACCGGACAAAGTGAAATAATCATCATAAAAGGTAAAGATTGCTTCCATTCCCTTACTCTTGTCAAAACCCTTCATCATCCTGACTACAAGCTTCTCCACACTGATGCCCTGATAATAAACAAATACAAACATAAGGACTGCAGCAATAATCACACCCAGTATTCCAATTGAAGAGGTATAGAGGACATACAGTACCAGAATAAATAATAAAGCTGTTAAAATCCACATTCTGATTCGTTTTAAGAAACGGTTGTAGTAACAGAAGTCTTTCATAACTTCTTCTGAGTATTTGGTGCGATTAACGAACCGGATTTCATCCCGGATATTATCCTCATCTTTCTTTTTCTTGGCGGTATAGAATCTGGTTAAGGCATCTGCTTTATCATCTTTCTTAAGTTTTTGCTTTTGATTACGTTTCTTACGTAATGTTATCCATACAATAATAATAACAATTAATAAAGCAAATTCCACTAACAAACGGATAAGGGAATTTTTCATTTCCTTGTCCACTTCTGCCTTGTCCAGGAATTCAGTAAAATGAGTTCCGGCAACCAGCTCCTTAACAAAGGTTTCGTCTATAGGGACTGTTTTGGTATTCTGAAAAATATCATAGGATATGGTATATCCGTTTACAATAGTGCCATAAATCAGCTCAGTCATGGTATTTCCGTCTTTGGTAATCTCAATGTTATAACGGAAGAAGACTGCGTCCGGATGGGAGATCTCTTCGATGGTTGCCTTTGTATTCTCATCTTCTGATTCCACCAGCCCGTTAAAGAACTCTGTTTTCTTCTCGTCAGAAAGAAGGCTTAGATTGAAAATATTGCTTGTCTGGGTGGATTGCTTCTGAAGCAGCCTTACCAGAGCTTTTGTTTCCGGATCAAATAACAGGACTTTCACGCCCATTTTTTTCATTGTCTCTTTTTCAGACTTTACATCAGATATCCCTGCTGTAACCCACTGCTCGTCCGTATCGGGAGTGTCCTGTGTCAATACGATGGTATCATCCGGCATGGACAATTCCATATACATATCAGAGAACTCCTGAACCTTGGCCTGTGCTTTACTTGCAGGCAATACAGCCAGTGAGAAAAGTACTGCCAAGAGAAGACAGCTTATTAACTTATTTTTCATGAAACCTATCTCCTTGTATTGAAAGTAATAAATCAATCTTACCACAAATAATTACAAACTTCTACGGTTCTAAGCTCCAGAGTATAAAAAAAGCATAAAAATTCAATGAATAAAATTAAATTTGCAGTTAGGATTACTGATTTGATAGAATAATAGAGTGATAAGTCTGACAGAAAAGAAAAAATGTACCGGTGGTTCATGATTTGGTATTCAAGAAAGGGGTTAAGATGGAACGAATAATAGGGATAACAGCCTGCTCTGATGGACAGTCGGAAAGGGAGAGAGAACGAAACCAGCAGTTAATTGCAGAATTGGATAAAATGCATATAAGGACAAGGTTCAGCCCATTTATCTACGGTGCAAACTCAAAACCGGCTGGTACCGGAGAGGAGAGAGGGTTAGCCCTCATGAACCTATTTACCGACGAAAGAACAGAGGCAATATTTGATATCTCAGGAGGAGATGCGGCTAATGAGATACTGGAGCACCTGGATTACAAGGTAATAGAGGAGAATTATAAACCCTTCTTTGGTTACAGTGATTTGACAACAGTGTTAAATGCCATATATGCCAGAACAGGCAGAGAGACATATCTGTATCAACTGAAAAATCTGATCTATGATAAAGCAGGCATTCAAAGAGAACGTTTGATATCATTAGCTGACGGAAGCAGCAGGGAGCTGTTTTCCTTTCAGTATTCCTTCCTTAGAGGAGAGTCAATGGAGGGAGAGATAATAGGCGGCAATATAAGATGTTTCCTGAAACTATCAGGGACACCTTTTATGCCGGACTTTAAAGGGAAGATACTTTTTCTTGAGAGCCTTGGCGGAGGAGTCTCTAAAATGATAACCTATATAAGTCAGCTGAAGCAAACAGGTGCATTCAATAAGATCAGGGGAATATTGCTGGGAACCTTTACGGAAATGGAGCGGGAGCAGTTAAAGCCTTCCATGGAAGAATTGATTTTATCTTATACCAGGGACTTAAACCTCCCTATTGCCAAAACGGGGGAAATAGGTCATGGAAATCTGTCGAAAGGTCTGATTATAGGAAAAAGAATTTATCTGAGTAAAAACAGTGATATATTTATATACAGTAGTAAGACAAAATAGAGCCTTATAAAAGGGGGATGCCGCAGTATACATTCGAGGGGGGAAGTACACTGCGGCTTTATGAAAAAGCATCATCTATGTAAACAAGGGAGAGGGGTCCCTTGATTTATATATTTATGATAAACTTTAAATGTGTCGTAAATTTGTAGAGTTTATTAAAAATCAATGAAAAAATCTTACAGTAATAAAAGAATTCTTAAGATTATGAAAAGAAAGCATCTTTTTCAAAGGAAAAGGGTGCTTATCTTAACCCTTTTAATAAAGATTGATTTTTAGTTCATTCCATAGAAAGGAACTTAATTATCTGGACTTCGTTTCATGATAGGTGCCGTTTTATGAATAAATCTAAAAAAGTAACGAAAGTTTACCTGGATTATTAGGTACTATGACATTGCAAATACATTTCACCAATGGTAAAATGTTGAATATTGATGCATTTTGGAGAATTTAGGCAGAATTATATGCTCCCATGCACAGTAAAAATATCTCAAGAGAGAGGATAAGTGGATGAAAAGTATTAAGACAAAGATGTTGGTAAGCTTTCTTCTTACACTAATTTTGACAACGGGGATTTTACAGGCAGTTTCTATCTATACAGCAAGAAAGAATTTAAAGGAACAGGTTGAACAGGGAGTTACTGCTCTGGTAGGTGACAATGCGAAGCTGATAGAAAGCAGAATGGAAACGGAAAAACTCATTGTTGAGAATATAGCCGATAACATGGAAATACAAAGCATGGATTATACGAGACAAAAGTCAGCTATGATAGATTATTTGGAGAAAACAGATTTTATTGGACTTGGCATAGTAGATATGAAAGGTCAGGTAAAATATTCCGATGACACGGAAGCAGATCTCTCAGACAGAGGATATATACAGGAAGCCCTTACCGGCAAAACCGTAATATCTGACGTGCTTATCAGTAAGGTAACCAATGAGCCGGTACTGATGATTGCGGCACCTATTTTTTCAGACGGAACCTTAACGGGACTTGTACTTGCAAGAAGTGATGCCAATAAGATGAGTAAACTGATACAGGACATGGGGTATGGTGAAGGGGGTTACGGTTATATCATAAACAGCCAGGGAACAGTGGTAGCCCATCGTGATAAATCCCTTGTAGTTAATATGTATAATCCCATTGAAGCAGAAAAGGAAGATAAAAGTGCAGCTTCTGTTGCAGGTTTGTTCAAGACAATTTTGCAGCAAAAGCAGGGAACTTATGAATATACCTTTGATGGTAAGAAGCTATATTCTGCCTATGCGCCTATTCCCGACTCCAACTGGTATTATATAGTGACGGCAGATGAGAGTGAAGTGATGGGAAGAATCGCGGATTTCAGCAAGATCATCGGTCTGTCCTTTGCTGCAGCACTGATAGTAAGTATTATTGTTACGGTAGGTCTTGGCAACAGTATAACGAAGCCTATTGTTAAGACCGTAAGACAGGCGGAAAGAATAGCAAACCTTGACATAACCATCGATATTGATGCTAACTTAAGAAAGAAAAAGGATGAAATAGGATTGCTGGCCAATGCGCTGCAGAATATCACAGAAAGCTTTCGAGGTATTATAGAAGAACTAAAGAATGCCTCTGCCAGATTGACGACTACAGCAGGCCGAATGAGCGAAATGTCAGAAGATACAGCAATATCCTCCGGAGAAATTGCCACTACTATTGGAGAACTGGCAAGAGCAGCCATGAACCATGCGGAACATACCCAGGAGGGAAGCATAAGAACCCAGGAACTTGGAGAGGCTATTGAACATAATCAGCACAGTTTTATGGTATTAGAAAAAGCCACGGAGAAGGTATTGGAAATCCTTAATGAAGGGGCAGCAGCCATGGATATCCTGCGTATAAAGACCGAAGAGAATAATGCAGAGGCAGCAGAAATAAAGGAAGTAACCGAAAAGACAAATGAAAGTGCACTGCTTATTGGCCAGGCAAGCGAAGTAATCTCCCAAATAGCAGAGCAGACCAATCTTTTATCCTTAAATGCAGCGATTGAAGCCGCTAGAGCAGGAGAGGCCGGCAAAGGTTTTGCTGTAGTAGCAGAAGAAATCAGAAAACTGGCAGAACAATCCACAGCATCCACTGGAGAGATTGATACTATAGTTGCAGAACTGCAGAGGAATACGGGTAGAGCGGTAACTGCAATTGAAAGAATGGATACAGCCATGAGAGAGCAGACTGTAAGTGCCAACAACAGCCAGGAAAGCTTTGAAGGTATATCCGCAGCAATTAAGAAAGCAAGTGATGCCGTAGAAGAACTGAGTAAGAGCGGAGAGGCAATGGAGAAGGTAAAAGGCGGAATTATCGAAACCATGGAGAACCTTTCTGCAATTGCAGAAGAAGATTCGGCTTCTACCCAGGAAATATCAGCTTCCCTGGAAGAACAGACCGCTTCTCTTGAGGAGCTGGCAGCCTCAAGTAAAACCATGGATGAACTGGCAATCCAATTAGAGGTTATTGTAGAGAGATTTAAAATATAAAGTGAGTTCTGATTCTAAAAAATTTATATTTGCATCAAATACTTATTTAATTGATACATAATTTGATAAGCTGGATTTTTCTATCATTTAAAGGTGTTACGGGTATATTTGCACCGGTGTATTTTGTCTAAAAGGATTGACCTTTGTAGAGTAATCAGTTAAAATCAAAAATAAACGAATCGTCATAAGGGAGGGAAATTGATGCAGGGCAATATATTATCCGGCGGCGTAAAAGAGCTGGAGGCTGTCAGGCAGAAAATAACAGAGCTGAATACCTGCCAGAATCAATATGATGAACTTGGAAAGCAGGAAAGCAGGCTTGAAAAGAGTATTAAGGGGAAAGAAAAAGATATTGCTGATGAAATAGGAACTGCACTCAGACAAAGAAAAGAAGAGATAGAAAAGACCTATGACGAACAGCTTGACCTTACCAGGCAGCAGATTAAGAAGATTAAGAATCGTAAGATGAAATCAAAAAATGAGAAGGTTAATGAAAGAATAGACAATGAAACAGCCGGAATCAGGGAAGAATACCGTATAATGAAGCTTGAGATAAGAGATTTGTTTAAAAGTAACAGAATTCCTCTGGTATTGAATAACAGATTGTTTTATTCCATCTTTTTTCCTGCAAGGGTAATGGACCTTCTGATAATTGCTGTAGTTGTTGCATTTCTATTATTAGCTCTGCCTTATTTACTGTACACCTTGGTGCTGCCTCAGGAGAAAATGATATTCTTATTTCTGATTTATGCTTTTATAGTGTTAATCTTTGGCGGCGGTTTTCTCCTTATAGAAAATAATATAAAAGCAAAAAATAGAAGTACCTTCGTTCAGATTCATAAAAAAAGAAAACAGATGAATTTGACACGCAGGGGTATTGATAATATACGCAGCGGCATATTAAAAGATAAAGATGAGAGTATCTATGAGCTGGAAGATTTCGACCGGGAACTGGAAGAGTTAGAAGAAGAACTGAATAATATCAATGCCGGTAAAAAAGAAGCCTTGAGTAACTTTGAGAATACCACCCGTAATGTAATCAGAGAAGAGATAACCCAGCAGAATCAGGAAGAGCTCTTGCGTCTTAAGAAAGAGTACACCAAGGTTCACGGGGATATCAAGACCACACAGGATAATATTAAGAATCTTTCACTTGAAATTGCCTCCGGATATGAAGCATATATCGGCAAGGAGCTGTTGACAGCAGAAAATCTGGAAGCATTGATACGGCTTATGTATGATAAGAATATAGCAACGGTTTCGGAAGCTATTGCAGAATATAAATCCGGTGTTGCTGAGGTTAAGGCGAAAGAGGAAAATTACTAATGATAAGTGAAAACAGATGGAGGAAGACGCTGTCTGCTAAATAAGAACAAAAAAGCACGAAATAATGTTTCGTGCTTTTTTGTTGCCCTGTAATAGGTGCGTTGCATCTGTTTTTATCAAATAAATAAACAGTTTTAGATTCTGTGTATCCCTTTTGTTAAGCTTTTGATAGCTGATAGAAACAATAATTAACTCCGGCACAAATATAATCTGCAAGCACCATAACAACATTCAGCCTGGTAGTCTGCAGTAGCATATGATCAAGCATTCCTGAAAAATTTACGATTCCTGTTATGAAAATATCTCCGACGGGAGGAAGGTTCTTATCGACACCGGCACCAGGAAGGAGAGGACCTTCACCAAGGGTAATATAGCCGATATGACTGGATTTTCCGAGAGAAGCATCTACTGCGATGACAAAGGCGTTGGGGTGATGAAGCTGAATGTGATTAATAGTGTCGCTTAGATTCTTTGCATGAACCGGTTGGTCCAAAGTACCGTAAAGTATCATATCATACTGCTTCATTTTCGATAACTTATATCCAACAATCGGACCAAGACAGTCCCCTGTGGCACGGTCAGAGCCAATGCAAAGAAAAACAATCGGGCGGCCTTTAACAGGTTTGTTTTGTAATAAATTCTGCAGCCGGCTGCTGAATTCATAAACGGAATATCGTTCTTTTGTATTGAAATAATATAATTTCCTCTCTATATCCAATTCTTTATTCATCGGAACCTCCTACTAATACTCGTACTATACCTTATTCTTACTTAACAAAAGTATTACCGTAAAAAATTAAATTAGTCACAAATTAGAAATAATTAACAGGTCATATTTCAACAAAGTATCCGCAAATACCGTATTTACATGTAAAGTTAAGGAGGAGTAACAGACATGAGATAAAATTTACGAGAAATAAAACTAATAAAAAGGATAATATTTACAAAATTACGGGTATAATTTGACATAAATATCACCCACCGTGTGCTAGCATAAAAGGTAAAAAGAGGAACTTGTACTAAAGGTATAGGTTCTAACGGAAGTTTCCGGAACATTCCGGAAGCAAATGAAATGAGTGAAGGGAAAAATTGATTAAGAAAGGAAGCCACATGCAGATTCTTTCACTCTTTATCTAAATGTGGCAGTATCCCAGCTAACGATGGGGTATATAGTGGGTTGTATAATGGAAAATTCATCTTTAAAAGGACAGAATAGCGGTAATACCGTAACAATAAAGATGCCTAAGAATATAAGACAGGTAGGAAATGTCTTATATCATGGAAGGGTAATTTATGTGGAAGATTATGTAATGACCTTCTTGAAGCAGCTGGCAGATACCGATCCAGGAGAATTAAGAGCGGCAGTATTTCTGGGCTACAGTGTTAAAACCGAAGAAGCAAAGAATGTGTTCATCAAGGGAGCCGTGGAAATGAGAAATACGGATTTTTCCACAGGTATTACTCTTTCTGATGATGGGTGGACAAGTGTTTATGAAAATATTAAAAAATATTTTACAGATGTGGAAATAATGGGCTGGGCCCTTATTGGTCCGGGGTTTTACTTAGAAAGCAATGATAAGATCAGGAAAGTCCATACGGATAACTTTTCGGGAAATGAAAAATTGCTGCTGAAAATGGACAGTATGGAGAGGGATGAAGCCTTTTATTTCTGTGAAAGCAATCAGCTGGTAAAGCAGCCCGGTTATTACATATATTACGAGAAAAATGAAGAAATGCAGAACTACATGATAGAGAACAAAGAAGAACAGGCCATAAGGGAAGAGGCAGTCTACAGCGATAACACTACGAAAAAAATCCGAAGCATTATTCAGGAGAAGAAAGAAGTAAAGGAAGACCGCAGTGTTGTACGGCTTCTCTATGCTGCCAGTTCATTGCTGGCTATAATAGTTCTGGTCATAGCGGCTACGATGTTAGACAATTATGACAGGATGAAGAAAATGGAGTCTGCCCTTAGTACTATCTCACAAAATATCAATACAGCCTCAAATAACGGCACAGAGAATGGGGGTAAGAATACAGATACCCAGACAGCCGGTAAAGATGATGAAACGAATATAAAAGATGAAAATGCTAAAAATGAGGATGAAGGCATTATAGTAGATACGGTAGAAGGTAAAGTCACACCGGAGCCGGAGGAAACGAAGCCAACGGAAGTTGCGGATAATGCAGAAACTGAGACAACAAAGAATCAGGAGGATGAAAAAGACGCAGAAAAAGATACGGAGAAAAATACAGGGAAAGATAATACCCAAAAAGATACAGAAAAAAACACAGATAAGAATACCGATACATCAGTAGCCGATAATTCTGGTGATAAAGATACTGACAATGAGGAGGACAGCGAGCCCGCTTCTTCCAATGCCACTGTAAAATATTATACGGTAAAAGCAGGAGATTCCCTTGCCAGCATCAGCTTTAAGCTTTATAACACCTATAAATATATGGATAAAATTAAAGATTTAAATAACATAGAGGATGAAAACAAAATTATGGCCGGACAGAAGCTTATAGTACCTTGATACAATTGCCGCTTAGGATAGCAATCTTAAGCGGCAGCTCTTTTTTTAATAGAATATTATAAGTGAATATTATAAGAAGAGAATATTGTAAGAAGAGAATATTGTAAGAAGAGAATATTATAAGAAGTGAATATTGTAAGTGAGTATCAAAAGCGAATATCAAAAGAGAAGATCAAAAGCGAATATCAAAAGAGAAGATCAAAAGAGAACATCAAAAGCAAATATCAAAGAGAACATCAAAAGAGAACATTAAAAGAGAACATTAAAGAGAACATCATAAGAGAATATTAAAAGAGAAGAATAATAAAAAGAAGAAGTTAAAAATTGGGAAATATATAGATTGTAAATTGCCATAGCCAAGGAGGAATGTTATAATTATTAAAATAGCAGCGCCATAAGTCTTATGGATTACTTAAGCTTACAAAAATGTAGTGTTAATATAAAATAAAATACGTTATAATAGTACAAGCACTAGTAATTGTGATATCCGGACGAAAGAGAACGGTGAGTGGGAAAGGTACATATATGGCAGTAATTTTGGAAAAACCGGAGTTAAGAATTTATGAAATCAGAAAACGCCAGCATAGAAAAAGAGTAATAACATTGATTATACTCGCCGCAATAGCTGCGGTTATCGCTTTAGGCGGCATATTTTATACAATCAGCAATAAAAGATATACAGATTATGAGGTATTAAAGTCTGTACAGAAAAGTGATACAGGCTCTGCCAGATATTATACCTATGGCAGTGGATATATCCGTGTGAGCAGGGATGGAATTATGGCAGCTAACAGCAGTGGAAGCCAATTATGGAATGACACCTATCAGATGAAGGACCCACAGGTATCTGTCAATGGCGATTATGTATCCGTAAGTGACAGGGGCAGCAAACAGCTTAATATTTATGGTCCGAAGGGTCTGGAGTCTTCGAATGAAATGAATTATCCCATAATAAAAAGTGTAATAGCCTCTCAGGGTGTTACGGCAGTCTTGTTAAGTGGAAAAGGAGAAAACCATATTAACTATTACGTCAAAGAAGGCGGGAAAGAAATTGTCAATAGAAGGACCACGGAAAAAGAAGACGGTTTTCCTGTTGATATAAGCATTTCAAAGGATGGAACCAAACTGGTAACAAGCTATGTATTTTTCTCAAAAGGCGAACTAGCGAATAAAATCACCTTTTTTAATTTTGGAGGTGTAGGAGATAGTTATATTGATAAAGTGGTTGGAGCTGATGATTATGATACAACACTGATTCCTGATGTAGAATTCGTAAACAATAATACTGTCTGTGCTTTCGGTGATGATAAGTTCACAATATATTCAATGGAGGAAACACCGGAAGCTAAAGTTAAAAAGGAATTGGACAGTAAGATAAAAACCTTATTTTATAATGAGAGTTACATAGGGTTTGTACTGGAGGATGCTGATAATGCAGACAGCAGCAGGATTGTAGTCTACGATCTTGACGGCAATATAGTATTTCGTAAAAATACAGATTTCTCTTACAGTACAATAAGCTTAAATGGAGAAGAGATTGTCTTAACTTCCAGCCGTGACTGGCTGATCTATCAGTTAAATGGTAAAGTTAGGATGACCAGTCATTTTGAAAAAGAAATAGCGCAGATATTGCCTGCGCCCGGACGTAACAGATACATAATGATTAATGATGAAACAATTGATGAGGTGAAATTAAAATGATGGTATTTGCATCGGCGAGCCCCATAAACTGGGTATTGATAGTAGTAGCAGCAATCTTAATCGGATTTGTTCTAAACGGAAGAAGAATGGGTTTTATACGTACAGTCTTTACCTTATTCTCAACAATAATAGCAATCATGCTTACTATCTGGGTAAGTCCTATTATTAGCAAAGAAGCACAGAAAAATGAAAAGCTGATGGATTTTACCACAAAAAAAATACAGAAAATAATTGATTATGAAGAGAAAGGAGACAAAGCTGATAAAGTAACTGATCAGGTAAGCTTTATCGGAAAACTTCCTCTTCCAAAAGCCATGAGAGAATCTTTGGTGGAGAATAACAACAAAGAAGTATACAAAGCCATGGCGGTCGATAATTTTAAAGAATATGTCAGCCAGTCCGTCAGCAGAATGGTTATAAATGCAGGAGCTTTTCTGGTAGTATTTATTATCGTAAGCATAGCATTAAGTGTGATCTGTTTAGCACTTGATATCCTGAGCAAGCTGCCGCTTATCAATGGCCTCAATAAAACAGCCGGACTGCTGGCTGGTCTGTTGCAGGGAATTGTGGTGGTATGGGTATTATTTCTCGTATTAACAGTATTTGCGGGCACGGAAGGCGGACAGAAGGTATTTCAGATGATCAATGACAGTACCTTTTTATCTGTTCTTTATAATAATAACATGCTGCTTAAATTTATTACCAATTTAGGACAGGTATTATTATCATAACGTTAGAATAGTTGGTATCTTAAACCCATGGATATAGAGCAATCTTCTGTTTCGTGCAAGTTACTCGCCAAAAGCGGAATACCCGGCTGGCACAAACATGTTAAAGGAAGTACGGGAAAATCAATAAAATGTTCAGTATCGTTAGAGAAATTAACAGGACCTTGCGTTATACTTGAAGGTGAAGATAAACGTATAAATAAAGCAAAGGCTGAAAGTAAAAAGTACAAAGAAAGGACGCCACGAAAGCGGCTTTCGGCCATAAATAGTGGCTGGGATATTACCTATCCCTTTATAGGTGAGTAAAAGATGCATGATGTATTAAAACAAATTCAGAAACTTGGTATTGTACCTGTAGTTAAGCTGGATTCCGTAGAAGATGCCAAGCCTTTGGCGCAGGCATTGATTGATGGAGGACTTCCTTGTGCAGAGGTAACTTTCCGTACAGATGCTGCGGAAGAATCCATTCGTATCATGGCTTCCGAGTTCCCCGAGATGCTTGTAGGTGCCGGAACAGTACTTACCACCGAGCAGGTTGACAGAGCAGTTAATGCCGGTGCGAAATTCATAGTAAGTCCCGGACTTAACCCCAAAGTAGTAAAATATTGTGTGGATAAAGGCATACCCATAACTCCCGGCTGTGCAAATCCCAGTGACATAGAACAGGCCATAGAACTGGGCCTTGATGTAGTTAAGTTCTTCCCGGCGGAAGCAGCAGGAGGACTTAATATGATAAAGGCTATGTCAGCGCCTTATGTAAACATGAAGTTCATGCCCACCGGTGGTATTACCGAGAAGAATCTGTTATCCTACCTGGATTTCTCCAAAATCATTGCTTGCGGCGGAAGCTGGATGGTAAATGATGCACTTGTTAAAAATGGAGAATTTGACAAAATCAGAGATCTGACAAAAGAAGCAATAACAAAGATGCTTGGCTTTGAATTAAGACATATTGGAATCAACGCTGCCAATGAAACAGAAGCAAACGGAATAGCTGACTCCTTTGACAATCTGTTCGGATTTACGAAGAATGCCGGTAACTCATCCATCTTTGCTGGCCTTGGAATCGAGGTAATGAAGACACCTTACCTGGGAAAACATGGTCATATTGCCATAGCAACCAACTATCTGGAAAGAGCAGTTTATCATCTGGAGAGCCGTGGTTTCCATTTTGATGCAGAAACAGAAAAATTCGATAAGAATAATAAAAAAGTAGCTGTTTATTTAAAAGAAGAAATCGGTGGTTATGCAGTTCACCTTCTTCAGAAATAAGCAGAGGTAATTAAGTTAATAAAAGCTATCATAGAATAAAAGTAAGCTGTCAGTGATTCTCATAGTAAGAAGAATTCTGGCAGCTTACTTTAAAATATATAGTTGAAGTAAACCGTAAAAAATGATTACTTAGGATAATATATAAGCT
>NZ_JNLE01000003.1:600000-972500 GCF_000702945.1 Clostridium sp. KNHs205
ACCACCCCCCAAGGCTAAATACTACTTAGTGACCGATAGTGCATAGTACTGTGAAGGAAAGGTGAAAAGAACCCCGGGAGGGGAGTGAAAGAGAACCTGAAACCCTGTGTTTACAAGCTGTGGAACACCTATTTACAGGTGAACCGCGTACTTTTTGTAGAACGGTCCGGCGAGTTACGTTTACTGGCAAGGTTAAGAGTTTAAGACTCGGAGCCGAAGGGAAACCAAGTCTGAATAGGGCGAATATCAGTCAGTAAAAGTAGACCCGAAACCGGGTGATCTACCCATGTCCAGGTTGAAGCTGCCGTAAAAGGCGGTGGAGGACCGAACACACATCCGTTGAAAAGGGTGGTGATGAGGTGTGGGTAGGGGAGAAATTCCAATCGAACCCGGAGATAGCTGGTTCTCCTCGAAATAGCTTTAGGGCTAGCCTTGATTTAGTCTGATGGAGGTAGAGCACTGAATATCCTAGGGGGCGTCAAAGCTTACCGAAGATTATCAAACTCCGAATGCCATACAGATGATGATCAGGAGTCAGACTACACGAGATAAGTTGGGTAGTCAAAAGGGAAAAAGCCCAGACCACCAGCTAAGGTCCCAAAGTGCGTGTTAAGTGGAAAAGGATGTGGGATTTCGAAAACAACTAGGATGTTGGCTTAGAAGCAGCCACACATTAAAAGAGTGCGTAATAGCTCACTAGTCGAGAGGTCCTGCGCCGAAAATGTCCGGGGCTAAAACACGACACCGAAGCTGTGGATAGTAGTAATCTAACGATAACTACTGTGGTAGAGGAGCATTCTTAATACCGACGAAGCGGTACCGTAAGGAGCCGTGGAGGGATAAGAAGAGAGAATGCCGGAATGAGTAGCGAGATGAAAGTGAGAATCTTTCAGGCCGAATATCTAAGGTTTCCAGAGTAAAGCTGATCTGCTCTGGGTAAGTCGGGACCTAAGGCGAGGTCGAAAGACGTAGTCGATGGACAACAGGTTGAGATTCCTGTACCTTATAAAAACAGAACTGTGGGGACGCAGAGACAAAGTCAGAGCCGGGTGAGGAATACCCGGTACAAGCGAGGTACCAGTGGAGCAGGAAAATCCGTTCCATAATGGGAAGACGTGATGTGGACCGAAATATAAGTAGGGAAGCTGATGGAGGCACTGCCAAGAAAAGCCGCTATTGTTTTTTATAAGCCCGTACCGTAAACCGACACAGGTGGATGAGGAGAGAATCCTAAGGCCGACGGGAGAAGCATTGTTAAGGAACTCGGCAAAATGACCCCGTAACTTCGGGAGAAGGGGTGCCTGTAGAAATACAGGCCGCAGAGAATTGGCCCAAGCAACTGTTTAGCAAAAACACAGGTCTATGCAAAACCGTAAGGTGAAGTATATGGGCTGACGCCTGCCCGGTGCTGGAAGGTTAAGGGGAGATGTTAGGGGTAACCCGAAGCGTTGAACTTAAGCCCCAGTAAACGGCGGCCGTAACTATAACGGTCCTAAGGTAGCGAAATTCCTTGTCGGGTAAGTTCCGACCCGCACGAAAGGCGTAATGATTTGGGCACTGTCTCGACAATGCACCCGGTGAAATTGAAATACCAGTGAAGATGCTGGTTACCTGCGCCAGGACGGAAAGACCCCATGGAGCTTTACTCTAGCTTGATACTGGGATTCGGTATTGCATGCACAGGATAGGTGGGAGGCTAAGAAGCGGTGACTCCGGTTGCCGCAGAGCCGTTGTTGGGATACCACCCTTGCAGTACTGGGTTTCTAACATGTGCCCGTGATCCGGGCAGTGGACAATGTCAGGTGGGGAGTTTGACTGGGGCGGTCGCCTCCGAAAGGGTATCGGAGGCGCTCAAAGGTCCTCTCAGGATGGACGGAAACCATCCGAAGAGTGCAAAGGCATAAGAGGGCTTGACTGCGACACCGACGGGTGGAGCAGGTACGAAAGTAGGACTTAGTGATCCGGTGGTATAAAGTGGGATTGCCATCGCTCAACGGATAAAAGCTACCCTGGGGATAACAGGCTTATCACTCCCAAGAGTTCACATCGACGGAGTGGTTTGGCACCTCGATGTCGGCTCATCGCATCCTGGGGCTGTATTAGGTCCCAAGGGTTGGGCTGTTCGCCCATTAAAGCGGTACGCGAGCTGGGTTCAGAACGTCGTGAGACAGTTCGGTCCCTATCCGGCGCGGGCGTAGGATATTTGAAAGGAGCTGACCTTAGTACGAGAGGACCGGGTTGGACTGACCTCTGGTGTATCGGTTGCACTGCCAAGTGCATGGCCGAGTAGCCAAGTCGGGACGGGATAAACGCTGAAGGCATCTAAGCGTGAAGCCCCCCTTAAGATAAGATATCCCATGCGAATGCAGTAAGACCCCTGAAAGACGATCAGGTGGATAGGTTAGAGGTGGAAGTGTGGTAACACATGCAGCTGACTAATACTAATAGGTCGAGGGCTTGACCTAAAAATTTACTTTGGATGTTTCAATGTGTAGGATAAAAGTACAACAAATACTATTGACTTTCTTTATCAAAAGTATTACAATAAATCCTATATTCCTCGATAGCTCAATGGTAGAGCACACGGCTGTTAACCGTGGGGTTGTAGGTTCGAGCCCTACTCGGGGAGTTTTTTCTAAATAAATTAATATACGGCGACATAGCCAAGTGGTAAGGCATGGGTCTGCAACACCCTGATCACCAGTTCAAATCTGGTTGTCGCCTTTTAGTAAAGTCTCTAAACTTTAGATTAAAGTTTGGAGACTTTTTTGTTGAGTTCAACATATGCGAATAGGTGTGAGTTAATTGTGGAGATATAGAGGATATAAAGTATTAATTGGTTTATAAAGGCTATTGGAAAATATAGTTTACTGCTATAACTGGATATGCTATTATGGTACTTAATGTTAGTAAAAATTACTAGCTGGAAACATATTATGAATCTTTAGACGATGAAATATATCAGTGTCATTGTAATATTTACGTTGGAGGTCAAAACATGTTAATTCCTAAGATAGTCGTCGGAAAAATGGATCAGGAATTAAATATCAAGTTAATATGTAAATATGTAAATCCTGAATTTAATAAAAAGAATAAGAGCAGACCTTTTGCAGAGCGTACATATTTACTATATCCGGAACTTAAGGGAAAAATCCTGGACAGTATGGATAATGAAGAAATCTATAAGGTTGTTAAACCAAGTGTTGAACGAGTTTTTGTTGAGAAAGAATTAGATATAGACAGAAAAATCATACAGTTACAGGAAGCTTTTGATACTATACAAAAAGAGCTAATATCTAATCTTCTTGACACCTTTGAATTGAAGTGGCCGGAAGAGTATAAATGCTTTTCATGTTATATTGGATGTATATCAAGTTTTCCAAGGAATGTAATAACAAAAGAGTTTTTTGTTTCCTATGAAAAAGATATTGATATGTTAATGATGGCCTCAATTCATGAGATTAATCACTTCATCTTATTTGAAAAATGGAAACAGATGCATGGATATGACCAGGAAAATGAACCGTTATATCCTGACACATTATGGTTTCTTGAAGAAATGGCAGTTGATCCTACTTTAAATATTCCTTGCATTCAGAATGTGGCCCCTTATCCGCAGAAAGCATATGAGCAGTTTTACGAACGTATGATTGATGGTATATCTGCGGAACATCATATAATAAATATGTTTATAAAAAGAACTTCTATTGAGAATTTTTTAAATACGGCATATGGTTTTATCGATAAGAATAAAAGCATATTGCTATAACAAGTTTCAGAAAAGCTGAGCTTCTACATATTTATAATCGGAAACTTTTAGAGAAAATTTATTGAGTTGTATGAAAACATATCGGATAATATAAACAGGTCAGATATTTAAAACGCATCGGATAATAAAAAACATCGGATAATTGAAAAATGCATGGGATAATTGAAAAACGCATCGGATAATAAAAAAACATCCGATATTGAAAACGCATCGGATAATAATAACGTAACGGATAATAAAACTTATCGGGTAAATCGAAAATGTAAGTCCTTGATATTGCGCCGAATTTTTGAGAAAAATTACTTTATTGAACATTTTCATATAGCCGTTTTATAATCCATATTCTACAGAATAAAATGTGAATATTATATATAATCCCTTGACACAGACACCGTGTCGTACTTTATAGTTATATTCAAGTAAAATGAAAGGAGGTTCTATAAGTGGAACTCCAAACAGCAGGTCAAGTATCAAAGAATTACGGAATCTCAGCAAGAATGCTACGTTATTACGAGCAGGTGGGATTAATCCAAAGTCTGCGGAAAGCGGATTATGCTTACCGGGTTTATGATGAAAGTGCTGTCAGTCGTTTACGGCAAATTATTGTCCTTCGTAAGTTGCGGGTTCCCGTAAAGCAAATCATATGCATACTTAACAATTCCGACGCGGTGGAAGCAGTGGAAATTTTCAGGCAGAACATAAGTGAAATAGACAACGAAATTACTGCGTTGTCTACCGTTAAGGGTATATTACTTCGTTTTATTGAGGAAATCAATGAGAAAGCAGATGTTAATTTAAAGCTTCTCGGTGATGAAGCTATATTCGATGTTATAAGTTCTCTTTCTTTTTCTGATAATCAGATAAAAGAAGCGAAGGATAATTTATCAATGGAGGAATTAAACAAGGCGAACGAAGAGTTAATGAAGATGGAAGACAAAGACGTGCGAATTGTCTATCTGCCACCCTTGACTGTAGCCGCCGCTTATGCATCAGGGGAGGGCTGCGAAGGAAAAGCGGCGGATATGATTAGCAGGTTTACAGTAGAAAGCGGTTTGTTAAAGCTTAAACCTGATGCGCGTAGTTTTGGATTTGACTGTCCTCTGGGAGCATCAGAAATTGGGGAGAACTCCTACGCTTATGAAATGTGGGTATCTGTACCCGATGATATGGAGATACCGGCACCATTAGTAAGACGAGAATTTAGTGGTGGATTATATGCCGCACATGTGTTAAGGGCGTGGGATTTCCAGGATTGGCGTCGTCTGAAAGAATGGGTGAAAGAAAGCGATAAATACGATAATGACTGGGGGTCACCTCGGTGGGAATCACCTGAAACTGCTTTTGGACAAGGCTTCGAAGAAACATTAAATTTCTATAATTTTGTTCAGAAGCACAATTCTGAAATGAAGTATTTACAGATTGATTTGCTCTTCCCTATAAAGGAAAAGGAATAAACCAATGTTGGTATTTGCAAGTGGAAGAGGTACAAATGGGGAGGCAATGTATGCAGATAGGTGACAAAATTGCATTTGGAAGGTACCAATGGCGTGTACTTGACATTCAGGACAATACAGCTCTACTTGTAACGGAATATATTATAGAACAACGTGCTTACCATGACGCATATAAGGACATAACGTGGGCTGACTGCTCGCTCCGAAAATATCTTAACGGTGAGTTCTATGACAAGTTCGATGTAACCGATAAGGCAAGAATAATTACGGTGTTAAATAAAAATTCTGATAACCAGTGGTATGGTTCAAAAGGAGGAGTCGATACAAGGGACAATATATTTTTGTTAAGCCTTGAGGAAGTATGCCAATATTTTGGTGATAGCCTTTCAAAGCTCCAAAACCGTGGAAAAAATCAAAGGTATTGGTTTGAAAGAAAAGATGAAAACAACAGTAAGAGATTAGCAAGACTTCAGGATAAGGAATGGTGTTGGTGGTGGTGGCTTCGGTCGCCTGGCCGGGTTAATGTAAAAGCCGTATACATCTTCGGAACAGACGGTAATATAGGTATACAAGGCAACAATATATTGAAAGGCAACATCAGCGATGGAAAATGTACAGGCGGTGTACGTCCCGCATTGTGGATAAAGCTGGAAGTTTAAAGCTTAAGCGGCTACGTAACATGTGATTTAACTGTGGTTACAGTATATATTAATTTATATTAAGGAGAATTAGAATGAGTAAATACGAAAACGCGATGAAACTCTTGGAAGAACGTTGCGGTAATGGTAAAGAAGAAGTTATTGCCCTTGGAACAATATCACTATCTTCAAACACTGCCGGTAATCCCCGTCCTGCTGTACGTATGGTTTGCGCGTATTATGAAGACGGCGTATTTTATATTTCTACGGACACAAGAAAAAATAAAATGCTGCAAATTGAGAAGAACAACGAGGTCTCAGTCTGTGGATTTGATTGGTATGCTTTCCAAGGTACAGCTGAAAATCTTGGCTGGGTCAAGGATGATAAGAATGCGGATATCAGAGCGAAATTTAAAAAAATATTTGACTGGTTTGAGGAAGTTGGAGACGAAGATAATCCCAACTCAATTGTTCTGCGTATCTCTCTCACAGAGGGGACGATTACCGACAATGAGAAAAAATACGGTGAACAGCTGTATGAAATTGATTTTATTAATAAAACGGCGAAATAATCTGTAAAGGAATAACACAAGATTATTGTTGGTTTTCTATCAGCAGCTCATCGTTTTGGAAAACTTATAGAACGTAACTTTATAGAATGGAATTTAAAAGGCTTCCTTAAGAGGGAGCCTTTTTCAATATCATAGATAGTTTATATTTATATTTGTACTAACGTATCAATTATATCAGCGTAGTGGCCCATATTCGATTCCCTGCAGCCATCAAAATTACATAACAACAGAATTAATAACTTATGGTCTGGTATACGAGTCAGCCTTGCGCTAAAACCAGGTGAATCGCCGCCATGAAATATTTTATTACCATGAATATACCATCCCATTGCATAATTAGATATAACAGGCCTAAATAGCTCAGGCATGAATTTCCTGGTTAACAGCTTTTCTGTATAAAGTGCTTCATCCCATTTACATAGATCGGCTGCGGTGGAATAAACTCCTCCTGCGCCTGCAAAAGAGGTAATTATAGCAGTATTTTTTTCCCATTTAGAAACATGAGGTGATTTATAACCTATAGCTGTGTTTGTGTCACTTGGGTCAGGTGCCAGGAAGAATGTGCGCGTCATGTTAAGAGGAGTAAAAATATTTTCGTTCAGGTATTCCGTAAGGCTTTTAGCAGATAACTTTTCAATTAACTTACCTAGTATAATGTAATTAGAATTACAATAATGGAAGGTTTTATGCGGCAGGTTATAATCAGTAAGTGACTTTATAAATGAATATGAATCTTCAGAGGTACCTTCGGGGTTTTCATGCCATTCGGTTTTACACCAGTATTCCGGTATTCCGGAAATCATATTTAGAATATCACGGATAATGATATCTCGTCCATTATAAAAGTCAGGTAAGTAGGTACCGATAGGTTCATTAAGGGATAACTTACCTCTTTGTGCCAGTTGCAGTACACAGAGCGCAGTAAATTGTTTTGTTATGGAGCCAAGGCTGTAAATAGTATTTTCATCTGCTATTTTCTTCTGAACATAATCAGAGTACCCAAAGTTTTGCTGAAATAAAATATGGTCGTCCTCTTTGATTAGTATGTAACCGTTAAAGTCTTGTAATAGTGGGTTTTCTTCATATAAATTGTTTATCTTCTGACATAGATTGTTATCCATATTTCCCGCTCCTTTTTAATTGATTAATTTAGTGTAAACTATACACTAAGTGTAGAGTCAATAATAATTTAAATAAATATTAAAGCGAATTTTGAATCAGATTCTAGAAATAATATTATTATGTTATAAGGTTATGCTTTTGTGAATTCTAAAAAATAGATTTCAAAGGAATACAAATTTATGATGCAGAAGTATATAAGAGAAATCTCAATTTTCACAGAGATAATCCGCACAGATGAATCACACAGATGAATCACAAAGATGATTCAAAGAGATGAATCACAAAAATGTTTTACTATAAGAGAATAACTTCACTTCACTAATTGTAATAATATGCTATAATTAGACATACCGGAGGTAATTAAAATGAAAAATGGATTTTCCAACAAACAAATCGAAATAATAAAAGAAATCGTAGCAGATGAGTTACAGGATAAAAATAAAAAGCAGGAGTCTGTGATAAAGTCCGTTGTATATTTACTAATAAGTATAGTATGCAGCATCGGGGTTTTCCTCATGATGCCTAAACTAATTAATAAAGGTGCAAACAAGATTTATAAGAATAATTTTAGAGTAGTGAAATAGATACAACAAAACTTTAAGGTAAATTCGTATCAGCCACCACAAAGGAAGAGGTATAGATGGATATTAATATTTCAGATGTAGCCAGCCAATGTATTAATGAAATTAATAAGAAAATCAAGAATCTTAAAAATCTGAATATTATTGTAGCCGGCAAAACGGGAGTTGGTAAGAGTACATTAATTAATTATATCTTCAGAGAGCAGCTGGCGGAAACGGGAATAGGAAAACCTGTAACGCAGCATATTCAGAGGATAACAAAAAAGGATGTACCTCTAACAATCTATGATACAAAAGGCTTGGAGCTTGGGCGGGATACGCAGAAACAGATTAAAGCTGAAATCATTGATAAAATTAAAGAAGGTCTTTATGCCAAAGATGAAAATAAATGTATTCATTGTATCTGGTATTGTATTAATACTGTATCTGACAGAATTGAAGAAGATGAAATTGAATGGATCAAGGAGTTCACAGAAGATAATAAAGATACTCAGGTTCCCATTATCATTGTGCTGACTAAATCTTTTTCTAAGGCAAAGGCAAGGGAATTTAAGAATTATATCGACAGTCTTAATTTACACGTATGCGCCATTGTTCCTGTATTGGCATTGGATTATGAAATAGATGAAGACTACACAGCCAGAGCTTATGGAGGAGAGGAGCTTATTGAGATCATGGGGGAGCTGTTGGGGGAGGAATTGATCCCCACTCTTCAGAACGTTCAAAAAGCTGCTATAAAACAAAAAATTAAATATGCCCGAGGTATTGTTGCCACAACTGTAACAGCTACCTTTGCAGAAGGTTTTGCACCGGTACCTTTTGCCGATGCAGCTCTTTTAATACCTACTCAGGTTACTATGATTGCTTCTATAACGGTTGCTTTTGGCCTTAAGGTGGACAAAGGAATCATTACGTCGTTTATTACTTCAATCTTAGGAACTGCAGGTGCCACAATTGCCGGCAGAACCATTGTATCCAATATCTTTAAACTGCTTCCCGGAGTCGGTACGATAGTAGGTGGTATGATTTCCGGAGGTACAGCCGCTGTTATAACCACAGCTTTGGGTGAAGCCTACATCAAACTCATGGAAAAAATGTGCCTTGGTGAAATAAAGTCAGGTGATTTGAGCAGTAAAGAAGCTATAACTGAAATGAAGGATATCTTTAAAAAAGAGTTGAAGAAAAAATAGCGAATAAAAAAATAGTGAATAAAAAATAGTGAAAAAAATAGCGAATAAAAAAATAGTAAATGAAAAAATAGTGAATCCAACATAATATAGCTTTCTGTTATTAACCTCCTGTTAATTTTTTCTCCTTTTATTTAATAACCATTCAATTGCAGAAATACATCCCAATAGTTAAAATGTTGATATAGAGCAAGTTATCTTTATTCTAAGTCAGGAGATGATTAAAATGCCAATTAATACGGTTATCAGGGAAAACAGAAAAGCACACGGTTTAACACAGGAGCAAATCGCAGAATATTTGGGAGTATCAACACCAGCAGTAAACAAGTGGGAAAAAGGCGTTTCTTACCCCGATGTTTCGTTACTGCCTGCTCTGGCACGGCTGCTTAAAATTGATCTCAACACCTTATTATGCTTTGAGGAAGGGCTTACAGATCAGGAAATCGAACATTTTAGCAATAAAATTATTGATACGATTCGCAAGAAGGACTATGAAAGCGGATTCTCTATAGCCATGGAGAAGGTAAGAGAATATCCGAATTGCGATAAACTAATTCACACAACTGCCTTCCTTTTGGAAGGAGCACTTGTTATGTATGGAGCCAATGCCGATAACAAAGAAGCTTATGAAAATCAAATAACTGCTTTGTATGAGCGTGTTGCAGGAAGCAATGAGGAGCAGGTGAGAAACAGTGCTGTTTATATGCTGGTAGCTAGGTATATGGGGCAGGGAGAGTATGAAAAGGCCCAGGAAATGCTGGATTTATTACCTGAAAATGCTGGCCTTGATAAAATGCTGCTTCAGGCCAATTTATCCAACCATCTGGATAAATTAGAGGAAGCGGCAGAAATTCTGGAACGTAAGTTACTTATGGATGTCAATGAAATTCATGGAATCCTAAAGAACCTGACGGACATTGCATTAAAGGTGAAAAACCTTGAAACTGTAGATTATCTGGCGGAGCTTTCTGTAAAGGTCAGTGATATGTTTGACCTGTGGGGTGTTAATGCTTATCTGGTACCACTGGAGGTGGCACTTGCCAAAAAGAATGTGAAAGACAGCCTTTCGCTTATTAAGTCCGTCTTATCTGCTGTCGGTTCTCCCTGGAAAGTCAGCGATTCTGTACTATACACTCATATCCCTGTAAAGGAAGAGACACAGGAAAACTTTAGTAAACAGCTTTTTCAAGCTTTTCTGGTTGAGATGGAAAGCAGCCCTAAATATGAATTTCTTCACGAGACAGCTGAGTTTCAACACTTAATAGAACGAAATAAAGGGAAATGTAACTAACCCAAATATATAATTTTAATTATTAATGGAAAGTATACTTGACATTATGTGCTATTGGAGCTATAATGCATATGTAAAGTATACTTTCCATTTTGCTTTAAAGGAGTGAAAGAGTGAAGAATAGGTTAGAAGAGATAAGAAAGAAACAAGGGATAAAACAGGAAGAACTGGCAGAAGCACTGGAGGTATCCAGGCAGACCATCGGATCCCTGGAAAATGGCCGTTATAATCCATCCATTTTACTGGCTTTTAAAATTGCCCGATATTTTAATATGACCATTGAAGATATGTTTATCTATGAGGAGGAGCCAAATGAAAGGTAATCAAAAAGTTAATATTCTAATGATAGTAGTTAGTATTGGACTTATTCTGGGAGGAGCTTTCGTTATAAATTATGATAACAGAAATATAGCTGGGCTCTGTATCGGACTTGGTTCCGGCCTTGCCAGTGTAAATGTAGCCCATATCTTTATTAAACGAATGTTCAGGAAACATCCGGAGTATAAACGGCAGAGTGAAATTGATGCAAAAGATGAGCGCTCCATTGCAATAACGAACAAAGCCAAAGCAAAGGCGTATGATAAGATGATATACATTATGATTGGGGTTCCATTTGTTATGATTTTCCTGAATTCGCCTTTATGGATGATATTAACGGTTATCGCTTTCTATGTATTTGGTTACGGTTTACATCTTTATTATTTAGTGAAGTATAATAAAATCATGTAATTTTGCCGCAATATGGCGAAAATAGTTGACAAAAGCGCAGGATTTAATATAATCTATATCATATTTACACCCGGAAAAAAGTAATTGCTTAAAGCTGGTGGTGTAGAATAAAATAATATGACTGGCTGACTGTACAAACAGAGGTTAAGATTAAGCTCACAGCTTAGGTTACCTCTGTTTTTTAATACTCATTGATCAGGGGAGTATGGTAAATCTCAGCAGCAGAGCAAAAACTATAGTAAAGGGCATCAAACCCGGAAAAGAGGTTAAAATGAGTAATAATTTTAGTTGTACATCCTGTGGCGTATTTAATTGTGCAAGTCAAAACGGAACATATCCTGGTAAATGTCTGACTACCAGTGAAGAAAATGAGGAAATACTGGAGGAATGTCTGGATATATATAACAAGGAACCGGAGATACATAAAATAGCGGTAGCGGCAGCCCAGGTGGAAGGGCAGTATTATGGACAACTTACCAGAGTTGAGGAAATCATAGTATTTGCCAAGAAAATAAAGGCTAAAAAAATTGGTATTGCCTCCTGCATGGGACTTATCCAGGAGAGTAAGATATTTGAAAAAGTATTAAAAGCAAATGGATTTGAGCCCTACGGAGTCATTTGTAAAGTAGGTGCTAAAGATAAATCAGCACTTGGTGTGAGAGAAGAGGATAAGGTACGTCCCGGACAACATGAGTCTGCCTGTAATCCTATTATGCAGGCAAAGTTATTAAATAGAGAAAATACTGACCTAAATGTTATCTGTGGTCTCTGTGTCGGACATGATTCTATGTTTATCAAGTATTCTGAAGCACCAGTTACCTATCTTGTGGTAAAAGATCGTGTCCTGGCTCATAACCCCGTAGGAGCTCTTTATACAAATGGTTCCTATTATAAAAGGATTCTTCAGGGAGTCAGTTTAAGGGAGGAGGATAAAGAACTTTAGAGTTAACAACCAGGAGCTAAATAACCCTTTAATTTCTGGTAAGAATAGGAATGGAAAGTCCGGCTGTCCTGCTAAAAGGGCAGCCTCAGTTGCTCATATTCCATCTGTTTTTTTAGTCTGCAGGGTTTTTTGAGTAATAATTCTTCGGTTCTGTCAGGAGCTGTTAACCAAGGTATTAGCTCCTCCCGTTCCAGAATTAAGGGCATACGGTCGTGTACTTCAATCATGGACTCATTCGCCGGTGATGTCAGTATGATGAACCGGTCCTTATCCTGAAAGGAGTTATAAAAGCCTGCGATAAATAAAACCTTGGAATCTTCACGGTAAAAGGAAGCTTTTTCTCTGGCAGCATTCCATTCATAAAAGCCGGCAGCAGGTATGATACACCGCCGGTTTATGATGCTGTCCCGGAAGGTTTTTTTGGATAGGGCGGTTTCACTTCTGGCATTGATAATCAGTTCCTTTCCCTGAAAGCCTGGAAATCCCCAGTGCTTTTCCTCCGGGTGCATAGCCTTACCTGAAGCTGTGAGAACCATTGCCGGTTCAGAAGGACGGACATCCCTTTTCCCTGCCTTTTCGTTGAGCTTTTTATCGATTGCTTCTACCAGTCTCTCTATTTCTTTGGCCGTATCATCATCTATATAATATCTTCCGCACATAAGTACCTCCCTTTTAAGAATAGGAAATTATTTAACTTTTCTCTAGCTGTGTCTGAAAACTGCTTGTGCCGGACTGGAAGTTCCACTTTGTAGGAGGCAATTTGCGAAAAACAGCAATTTGCGAAAAACAGCAATTTGCGAAAAACAGTAAGGCGCGATTATGGGGACGTAGTGGTGTTACGTTCCCAAAATTGCAACGCAGAATACCGCAAAGTGGGGACTTCAGAACGGTACAATGAGTTTTCAGTCACACTCTAGTATACCCTCAGGAATCACAATTCAGTTATTTAATTTAATATTTGCTGTTAACAGGCTTTGTAATCTTAAATATAAATTTTAAAGCCTGTAATAGCATTAACCTGGTAAATTCAAGCTTAAGCTTTAAAGTAAAAGTGCTTTTAATTCCATACTGTTATGGTACTACAAGAAATGCTGTATTTCAATAAAGGACAGCATTCTGTCAGCACTTATAAGGTAAATATTGAAATAAAAGCAGCTGTTCGGTTCAAAACACTCAAAGGGCAGCAAAGGTCAGCTGCGTAATTTTCTGAACCATAAGTATGGTTCGTCCTAATTTACTTAATTAGAAACCTCTGTCTATAAATCACATATAATGAAACAAAACCGTTCGAGGGCAGTAATGATTATTCATGTGGTAGAAGCTGGAGAGACTATCCTCTCCATAGCAGATTATTATGGCGTATCTGCTAAGAAATTAAAAATATATAATAACCTGACGGATGAGGACTCACTGGTAATAGGCGAAGCCCTTATTATCCTTATTCCCGAAATTACCTATACCGTGAAAGAAGGAGATACCTTATTACAGATCGCCGATACCTATGGTACGACCGTAATAGAGCTCCTTAGGTATAACCCGGAATTGTCGGTTAGCCAGTCTCTTTATTCAGGAGATGAAATTGTTATCAGCTTTCGCGGGGAAAAAGGACATACAATTGCGACAAATGGTTTTGCATATCCCTTCATTGATAAAAAGACCTTACAAATGACCTTACCTTATCTGACTTATCTTACAGTATATAGTTATACGGTATCTGCTACAGGAGAGTTAAGCAATTTGGCAGATGAAGATATTGTAAAACTTGCAAAAGCATATGGAACAGAACCTTTGATGATGATTATTCCGGCCTCCCATAACAATGAAGAGGCTATGGAGGTGGTCAATTCCATTATATCAGATGTAACAATCGAAGACAGGTTTATCAGTCAAATACTACTTACCCTGGAAACCAAGGGATACAGCGGGGTGAGCTTTCATACACCTTATATCCATCCCAGATACCGTGAAAATTACCGCAGACATGCTACGAAAATGCTCAATAGTATTACTTCTGCAGGTTATAAAGTTATGGATACCTTTGAAAATCCTATTTTCGGATTCGATTACAAATTTATGACAGAGGGTTTATCAGGAATTACATTGATTGTATATGAATTCGGATACTCCGACAGATTGTCCCTTGGAACCCTTTGTACGGAAAACTATCGCAGGATTATAGAGGACTTTACCAAAATGGTGCCCTCTGATATGGTCTCTTTTGGTTTGCCGGTTCAGGGATATATCTATCAATTACCTTTTATCCCCGGTGTCTCCCAAGGCAGGGCTATCAGCTATAGAGCAGCCCTTGAGCTTGCAGCGCAAAATAATGCTCAGATTCTTTATGACCCTCTTACCAATTCCGTGTCTTTTTATTTCTACTCGGGAGATGAATACCTTGTGCGCTTCTGGGATGCAAGAAGCTATGATGTATTTCTAAAACTGGTGCCTGAGTTTAATTTATATGGTATCGGTATCTGGAATATCATGCAATGGTTCCCCCAGCTATGGTTGAGTGCGGCTGTCCAGTATTCCATCATATAGAAACCCCTTCCTTAGAAACTCTCAGATTTCCTGTCATTCCCGAACTTTAAGGTACCATAAACTTAAGAGACAAGCCAGGAAGTTATAAAAATACTTGTGTCGTGCTGGGCAGTCAGAACAATGCATAGACTACACAAATGCGTGCTGGTACTACTCTTTATAAAATTCATTAAATTCATAGACCTAATTTAACTTATACTCCGGTATGTAAGTTTCAGAATTTTTTTATATCCTCATAGAACATTTTTAGACTATTTTCATACAATAAATTAGTTGCATTTAAAAAAGTTAAAACATTCTAAAAAAGTGAGGTTGATTTAAATGAAAAAGCTGACTGATATATCCGTAGGAACACATACCACAGTTTGTGAATTAAAAGCATCTGACCTGCTAAGAGAGAGAATGCTGGCATTAGGACTGACCAAAGGAGCCAGAGTAGAGGTAATCCGTAAAGGACCATCCGGAGACCCTACTGTATACGGCATCAGGGGAGCAATGATAGCTTTAAGAAAAGAAGAGGCTGCCCTTATATCAGTAACGGATTAAATTAAATTTATATAAAGGAGGCTATAATGGGGTTGACCTATCAATCCACACAAAGCAATGCAATGACGGATTTATACCGTATCGACAAAGAAGAAGGGCAGTTTATCATTGCATTGGCAGGGAATCCGAATACCGGAAAGAGTACTGTTTTTAACGCCATAACCGGACTTCATCAGCATACAGGTAACTGGCCGGGTAAGACGGTAGTAAATGCCAGAGGTGAATTCAGACAGGGAGGAAAAGAAAACATATTGGTGGACTTACCGGGCACTTACTCCCTCTTTGCTTCCTCAGTAGAAGAAGAGGTGGCCAGGGACTTTATATGTTTTGGCAATGCCGATGCTGTTATCGTTGTTACTGATGCCACCTGTCTTGAGCGAAGCTTAAATCTTGTATTTCAGGTAATGGAACTGACCACTAAAGTGGTATTGTGCATCAATCTTATTGACGAAGCAAAGAAGAGGCATATTAATATTGATGCAAGAGGAATTGAGAAAGACCTTGGCGTACCAGTTGTGTTATGCGCCGCCAGAAGCGGAATCGGAGTGGATAAATTAAAGGAGACGACAGTCAAGGTTGCAGCGGGAGAAATAGCTCCAAAGCCGGTGCCGGTAAAATACGATGATAAGGTAGAAGAGCTGATCAAGATACTGTTACCGGAGTATAAAGATACGACAGCAGATATATCCGTAAGGTGGATGGCACTTAGAATGCTGGATGGAGATGAAAAACTCTTAAGCGCCATGTCAGCTCATATGGGAGAGCTTGTATTGGAAGATAACCGGCCTCTTTCCGAAATACAAGAGGAGCTGCCGGACAAAGAGACCTTAAGAGACGGAATTTCTGAGGCAATCTACCGCCGTATAGAAGACCTGAAAGCAAAATACATCCAGGAGGACAGTGAAGTAAATGCAAGGGATAAGAAAATTGACAACATTATTACGTCTAAACGGTTTGGATTACCTATTATGTTACTGGCCCTGGCGCTTGTATTCTGGATTACGGTTACAGGTGCCAATATACCCTCCTCACTGCTGGCGGACTTTTTGTTTTATATTGAAGATAGGCTTACAGAGTTATTTACTTATCTGAATGCACCTGCCTGGTTTCATGGGGTATTGATATTGGGGCTTTACCGGACCTTAGCCTGGGTTGTTTCTGTTATGCTTCCGCCTATGGCCATATTCTTTCCGCTCTTTACAATATTGGAGGATTTGGGCTTCCTGCCCAGAGTAGCCTTTAATATGGATCATCTCTTCAAAAAAGCCTGTGCCCATGGTAAACAATGTCTTACCATGATAATGGGTTTTGGCTGTAATGCAGCAGGAATCGTATCCTGCCGTATTATCGAGTCACCAAGAGAGAGAATGATTGCAATCCTTACCAATAATTTCGTACCCTGTAACGGCAGGTTTCCTACCCTTATAGCCATATCCAGTGTCTTTCTGGTGGCACTGGGAGGAAATACCTTTGGTATCATGCCAGCACTTGCGGTAACTGCTATGATTGTTATTGGTATCGTTGTTACCCTTCTTGTTTCCTACCTCTTATCTAAGACGGTGTTAAAAGGTATTCCCTCTACTTTCACCCTTGAACTTCCTCCCTACAGAGTACCAAAGATCGGAAGGGTATTATACACCTCAATGATTGATCGTTCGGTATTCGTACTTAAAAGAGCTGTAATGGTAGCAGCGCCTGCCGGTGCCTTTATCTGGATACTGGCAAATGTTTATGTTGGCGATATTAGTATCCTGGGGCATATGGTGAACTTCTTTGATCCCTTTGGAAGGTTTATCGGACTTGACGGGTATATATTAATGGCATTTCTTCTTGGACTGCCGGCTAACGAAATTGTTCTGCCCATTCTTTTAATGGCCTATTTGTCCACAGGCTCTATGGCTGAGTATGACAGTCTGGAGGCCCTTCGAAATATTTTAGTCGGTCACGGCTGGACTTATCTTACGGCACTGAACACCATGCTGTTTAGCCTCCTCCACTGGCCTTGCGCTACTACTCTGATAACGATTCGAAAAGAGACCGGTAGTATAAAGTGGACCATTGTTTCAGCCTTACTGCCAACCATAATTGCAATCGCAGTATGTTTATGTACGACAGTGGTATATGAGCTCATAGGGAAAATATTCTAAATAAATTCAGAAAGTTAATCCATTAATAGCCTTTGCCCTTTGGTTTATAGTTTCAATAAGTATAAATAAAGCTCCTGGCATTTTCTTCTACCTGAAAAGGTTTCGTTAATTGCCGGGAGCTTTTATCTACTACTTTAATTGGGATATAGAAAGAGCTTTTTCCAGAGTCTTTCCTAACCCATCCAGTGACGTAATCTGCCACCTCTGAGACAGTTTTGCCCACACCGCTGCAACCGGTCAGGATAAATAGAGGCATTGTTTTAAAAGACCATTGATATCCACAAACAGGACAGAAAACTTGCTTTTTATCCACAGATATGGTTTTATTCCACTGGTGATCTCCACATTAAGGGCATATATTCAGCATTGAGTTCCTCCGTTTCAGGGTGTATTTAAAATTAAGCATTGGATGCTGCTAAGTGAGACAGGCAGTACAAGATAATAAGTTTCATTTACACCTTAGGAAAGGGTCAGAGCTCTTTGTCTGGAGGCCTCGTAAAACATAACCGTTGCAGCGCAGCCAACATTAAAGGAAGTGGCATATGAGGACTCTGCCATGGGGATGGTGGTCAGAATATCACAACTGTCCTTAAAAGCTCTGCTTAATCCATCTGTTTCATTTCCAAGCATAAAAAGCACCGGCCCGGACAAATTCAAGTCGTAGATAGGGTATTCTTTATGTGCAGTGGTACCGATGGTCTGGAGGGTAGGATACTGTTTCTTCAGTTTAACCATAAAATCCAGTACCTTCTGAGTCTCAGGAACCCGTATTACCTGCATATTAAAGAAAGAGCCCATTGTTGATACTATAACATCTGGATCGTATAGATCAACGGCATGTCCGGTAAGGATAAGGCATTCAACCCCTAAAGCATCACAGGAACGAATAATGGTTCCGAGATTTCCTTTGTTGGAGGGTCTGTCAAACAAGGCTATCATGGGATTTTTTGACAGGGTTATGGTATTCAGGTCATCTTCTCTCATACCGGCAACTGCCATAATCTCGGAAGTATCTTCTTTTCCGCTTAAATCCTTTAAGAGAATTTCCGGCAGCTCATAATTGATTTCTGTAGAAGTGCTGTTAATTACCCCTTTTGCCCAATCAGACAGGTTTCTTTCATTGGAATAAAGAAAGGATTTGATATTCCATCCTTTTGCTATGGCCTGGTTTATATTACGAACTCCTTCAATAAGAAATTCCTGATATTTATAACGTTTATTACGGTTGCTTCTAAGAACCTCGAATTTCTGGTAGGAAGCATTTTTTGTATAGATTTTTTCAACTTTCATGTTTGGTATACCTCATTTAAAACGTATTTGCTATTTAAATAACCTGCAAGCATATAGAACAATATATCATATATTCCATGAGCATGTATATCGTAATAAATTTTTTTATTAAATTTTTCTTTGCCAGTTAGGAATATCTTAACTGAGATAATAATGAAAGGATATCACAGTTCTTTAAGGTCTTCATAGGTATTCAATCGATATTGGTTTCGAACCCGTTCCTTAATCTGAGCCAGAAAGGTAGACGGACCAAGCACCTTTACCACCGGGCCAAAGCTTAATACCCGTACGAGCAACTCAGTTTCATCCTGGCCGTCGTAATAGATTCGGCATACATAACAATCATGCTCTTCATCATATTCCGTCTGCTTTTCCCAGGAGGCAAACTGTAACATACAACGCTCCAGGCCGTTTCTTTCCTTGGAGATTTCCAAAACAATGGGTTCCTTGCATTTGGTTTCCCGGAAGAATTTATAGAAAGGAAAAGGATTTTGAATATTATTAGCAGAAGTTTCCGTTAAAGCGTCAGCCGAGGCTTCAGGCAAGTTTTTAGCTGAGTTTACAACCGGATTTTTTGCATTGATTTCAACAGAGGCTTCAGCTGAAAGCTCTACGGTAAGGATTCGTGCAAGATTTAATGTCGTTTTTTTAACATGTCCGCCTCTTTGGCAGGCTACACCCAAGAGCCTGAACTTATCATCCCTGGAGGAGTAGTTTAATTTATAGGGTATAACTAATCGCTTGGTTCGGTTCTGTTTGCCGCTTTCATATAGAATAGTTAAGGGGATCTGATTTTCACATGCCTTTAAGATTATCCGGAAGTTGTCAATATACTGCTTTTCCTCATAAGAGTCTCCGTCTGCGGCAGAATCATAAAAATGAAAATCGGATGGAAGAAACAGGGGAGGAACTTCTTTTAATGTGTCTGACAGGAAGGCTGATTCTTCCGGGTTAATAAATAGATGTATTCGCTTATCTGAAAGGAGAGCCTTTAACCAGGCTTTTTCAAGATCAGTCATGGGACGCGTCAGATCCTTGGAGAGAAGCTTGGAATAATATTTGCCGTCAGTTCTCTGTTCCATGAGATTCCACTCTCCGGAGAAGAGCTTGGGCAGCAGATGAAAGGCGCTGTCATAGAAACCATCGATCTGAACCATGGATTCAATTTCAGCCCGGGTAAGTCCTCCCTCAGCCTGTTCCAATATCCTTTTTATTACCGTAAAGTAGCAGCCATAAACTTCTGAGAATAAATGGTTATTAATCTTCATACATTTCCTTCATCCTTTTAATATCTTTGTAAAAACGGTTAATCACTGTCTGATTGGTACCTTCCAGCTGAATAATTCTACCCATAAACGTCTTGATCCAGGGCGACATGTCGTTAGAATCAAAGACTTCCTTGGTGTACAGATAGGTATTTTTCTCAAGGCGTAGCAGTTCTCCTCCCTGACCTTCCCGGATTAAACGTTCCAGGATAAAGCCTTCCGTCTTTTCGTTTACATAGAGCTTCATACAAACGATTTCTTTTCGGTTCTGGCCGCCGAAACTTACGCCAAAAACACGGTCAAGGTTATTTTCAAGGTCTGCCTGATGCTGCCCGGCTGTTTCGCAGAAGTCTTTTAGCAATACTTCTTTCATATGATCCAGCCGGTAATTGAAGAAACGTTTCTCCCTTGTCTTATACAGACAAAGATAACGTCTTCCGGTAGCAGCACTGACAAAAATCTTTACCGGAATTCCATCAAAGGTAGAAACACGGGTGCCCGATTCATTTATATTTACAAACTCAATAGCACACCTGTTTCTGATGGCTGAAAGGAGGTCAAGTAAGATTCCGTCCTCCAGGGTATGAGCAGCATAATAATGCTTAAAGGTAAAGCGGTCATTCTCCAGCTTCTGATTATCCATAATAAAACTCCCGATTTCACCAAAAGCAGCACTTCCCTGAAAGAATTTCACGGCCTCCCCTAAACCGGGAGCACTTTGGAGTAACAGGTTAAAGGTATTATCAGACAGGCTGTAATAGAGAGACTTTTTCTGCTTTTCTGCTCTTATGATGCCAAGCTCAGCATACTCCTTGCATTTATTTCGGACGGTCTGGGTATCAAAGACCTGTCCGCTTCTGGTACAGATAAGGTCGGTGAGGCTGTCAATGGAAAGCCTGGAATTGCTGTCCAGAAGGTCCAGCAGATAGAAGTGGAGCATAATATCGTTTCCAGTAAAGGTCTTTGATTTCCAGGCAGCATAAAGGGGGTTAACAGGAATCCTTGCACAGTCCATGGAGATGAACAGGTTCTTGCCAGTCTTTGTATATTCCCACTTCATATATTCACCCATATAGCTCTCAATCCGGCGTTTTTCATTATCATAAGTACGGGCGGACTTTCTTGTAAAATCACTTCGTGATTTAAAGCCATAAATATAAAAGTCCCTCATATAATCCCTTATTTTATCAAAATTACGTATGAGTTCCTGAAATTCTCCCATAGTATTCTTCACTTTCGCAAACTTTTTTAAATGATTCCGTTGGAAACATATGCTAATATCATAGCATAGCAAGCAAACAGAAACAACGAAAAGAATGAAAGGAGTGATTGTATGTTTGTAATTGCAAATAAAGAAACTGACCACCCCATTAAAATATGGCTTGACGGAGAAAAGAGCATAGATGAAACCTGTTTAAAACAGGCCTACAATCTGTCCCGACTTCCTTTTCTTCACCAGTGGGTGGCATTAATGCCCGATACCCATGCAGGAATGGGAATGCCCATTGGTGGCGTTATTGCTGCAAAAGACGTAATTGTACCCAATGCAGTGGGTGTGGATATTGGCTGCGGAATGGCCTTTGTAGGAACCAATATCCTTGTAGAAGAAATAAAAGATATCAAGACCGGCAGTGGTTCGCTGATACAGGCAATCATCAGTGATATTTTAAGGAATGTCCCTGTTGGCTTCAATCATCATAAACATCCTCAGCCCTGCAATACCCTGGAAAGAGCCTTTGAAGAGCTTGAGAAATATGAGGCGAATGCAGAATTACTGGGACAGTTGGAGGCTGGTTATTTTCAGGTAGGAACTCTTGGCGGCGGTAATCATTTTATTGAATTACAGGAAGATGAAGAAGGATATCTTGGAATCATGATCCATTCCGGAAGCCGCAATTTTGGCAAGCAGGTATGTGATGCCTTTCATCAAACCGCCAGGGAATTAAACAGTAAATGGCAGAGCAGTGTACCGGATGAATACCGATTGGCATTTCTGCCGGTAGAGACGAAAGAAGGAAAGCAGTATATCAACTGGATGAACCTGGCACTGGATTTTGCTGAGGAGAACAGACTTCGTATGATGTTAGCAGTAAAAGCAATCTTAGATAAATGGGTGGGTAAATACACAAACCTTACCTTAGAATACAATATGGAAATCAATTGTCACCATAACTATGCATCTTTGGAGCAGCACTACGGAAAAGAAGTGTGGGTGCACCGTAAGGGTGCCACCAGAGCAAGAGAAGGTGAGTTGGCAGTAATTCCCGGTGCCATGGGTTCCTACAGCTATGTAGTGGAGGGCCTTGGAAATGAGATGAGCTTTCATTCATCATCCCACGGTGCAGGTAGAAGATACTCCAGAAAAGGTGCAATGGAGAATTTTACAGCCGAGGAGGTTATGGTGGACCTGCAGAAGCAGGGAGTAGTATTAGGAAAGCATAACAAAAAGGATGTTGCCGAGGAAAGCCGGTTCGCTTATAAGGATATCGATGAAGTTATGGAGAATCAGAAAGACCTGGTTAAGCCGGTAAAACGACTGAAGACGGTCGGTGTGGTAAAAGGCTGAAATATGGTCTCATGGTATCTGACCAGTGGAATTGCCAGTTGTATAGGGGGTAATGTAAATATTGAAAAAGTAAATACTTAAAAATGTTATTCCAACACCCTGATTTATATACGTGTCAAAGAACACAGATGGGAGTTAGTATAAAATAAAGAACATTCCACATATCCTAATTTATGACATGCAATGGGGTTTGTGTGAATTAACGAGTATTTAATTATTGGTATTTTGGCGGAAGCCATAATATAGATTGTCTGCTTTAGCGCAGGATTTATAATCCTCGCGGCGCAGCGGCAATGCCGTACTGTGTACCGGGCAGACAGGATTTAGACAATGGCGGTGGTTCGATTCCACCCTTCGCAGGAAGTAGCTCAGCGGTAGAGCATTGTCCGAGGGGTAGTGTCGGAGGTTCGATTCCTCCACTCCGGGAGAGTTAGCTCAGAGGTAGAGCATACCATCAAATTCATGGGTTCGAATCCCATACCTTTTAGAGGTTAGCCAAGTGGTTAAGGCACAGACTTAGGGAGTCTGCTTTTAAGGCAAGGTCAACGACCTGTGGTTCAACTCCACTCTTACACCTGCTAAGTGTAACCAGACCCGAAGGCGTGTAAATACCCGGCGTTGCAGATATTTGCAGCGCAGCAGAGCTTAGGCCTGCAGCAGGTGGATACCGTAATAATTAAGCTTATCCCATGTTCACGAATTCTGTGAAAGCCGGATAAGACCCAGGATTACTTAAACCTTGCTCCCCTTAAAGTAATGTGGGTATTTACGCAAATTCAGGAAACGAAAGAATTTTAAAAAAAATTATAAGAAAAGAAAGTTATAAGCAATCATATAAGCAAAGATATAAGAAAAGTATAAGAAAATATATAAAAGAAAAAAGATATTAGAAAATAGTGATGCTGGATTATTCTACAAGAAGCATTAGAAAAATAAAAAGCCCACATAAAATTTATGGATTAGCCACAATAGGGAGGGGGATAAAGAAATATTTTCGCCCAATCCTATAGCTTGTTACATAGAAACGACGTAATAACTTGCCGCTCCTGCGGCAGAAGGTGAGGGATTTATGAAGATAATCATCAAAGAAAATGAAAGGGGATTCCTGTTTAAGAACGGTACCTTTCGCCGTATGCTTAGCCCCGGTATACACAGGATATATCCGGTAGTAGGTGAAACCTGCTTTCAGACAAATGTCTACAGGCAGGTGAATATGAAAGAGGTCGACATACAGGTATTATTAAGAGATAAGACCTTTGCCGACAGCGTAACAAAGATTGAAGTTCCGGATCTAAACATAGCACTTCATTATGAGGACGGCAGATTAATAGAAGCATTAAGGGCAGGTACCTTTTATTTCTGGAACGTGTTCCACCAGCATACCTTCCAGCTAATCGATACAAGTTCGCCGGAGGTAGCTTTGCCCAGAGTAATGATGTCTATTATTCCGGCAAGCTTATATAGCCAGTATGTTGTTTCAGAGGGAGAAACCGGCTTGCTCTTTTACGATGGTAAATTCAAGGAGCAGCTTGAATCCGGGGTCTATTATTTCTGGAATTCCTCTATCAGGATATCCTGCCAGATCGTGGATATGCGTTCTCAGCAAATGGATGTCAACAGCCAGGAGATACTAACGGCTGATAAAGTAACCCTGCGGCTGAACTTTGTCTGTACCTATAGGATTACAGATGCAGTAAAGATAAATAACTCCCTGAAGGATTATAAAACACAGATTTATGTAACCACCCAGCTGGTGCTTCGAGAATATGTGGGTCGTTTGAAATTCGATGAGCTGTTGGAACAGAAGGACAGCATTGCCGGTATCGTGCTTGAGAAGCTTAAGGAGAAGCAGGAGAGCCTTTTTATAGAGTTTAGTGACGCAGGCCTTAAGGATATTATCCTGCCCGGTGAGATAAGAGATATCATGAATACGGTTCTCATTGCTGAAAAGAATGCTCAGGCAAGCGTTATTTTAAGAAGGGAGGAAGTAGCCTCTACCAGAAGCCTGCTAAACACTGCTAAACTCATGGAGGAGAATACTACCCTTTATAAGCTTAAAGAGCTGGAATACTTAGAGAAGATATGTGATAAAGTAGGAAACATCTCTGTTGGCAACGGCAATCTCCTGGGGCAGTTAAGTGAATTACTGTATATTAATCCTGCTTCAGCCAGGTCTTAAGTACAAAGGCCTGCCGCACTCACCTCCCTAAGGGTCTATGACCATATGGAGAGGTGAGTGCGATAGATGATAGAACAGTCATGGAAAAAACGTGAAAAGATAGCAGGCGCTCTTGTGAAAATATTAATTGTTTGCTGCAGTATCAAGAATAGAATCAAGAATTAAATCAATCTGAGCATTCATAGTAAGAATATCATTATACCAAAACATATTACTGGGAGCGACAATAATATGATTTTCCTTCACGGCAGGAAGGGTCTTCCAAACTTCGCTGTTCTCAAAATTATCTAAGGTTCCATTGACAAGAATATAATCACTGTTGTATTCGCTGATTACTTCAAAAGATAGATCAACAGCCCCATCTTCGTAATGGTCTTTTATAGCTTCCTGCAGCTTTTCAGGCACCTTAAACTCCAATTGTTCATAAAGTAATGGAGCACCCCGGCCCAGCCAAAATGCAGACAGAACGCCTTCTTTCCTATTTTGGATACAAAGCACGCTTTTATTGCTAAGACCTTTGTCCTCCAGCGTCTGCTTTGCTTCTTTTACCTTGTCCTCGAAGGACTGAATAAGTTCTTCTGCTTTTTCAGAACGGTTCAATACTTCTCCGAAAAAGCGAAGCCGTTCCTGATAATCCATTGAGAAGTAGTCCATGGCCAAGGTAGGAGCAATCTTTGAAAGAGTTTGATAAACCGATTCATCCTTGGTATTCCATAGAATCAGATCAGGGTCTAGCGCCATGATCTCTTCTTCATTTATGGAAAATGCATCAATAACCGTAATCTCTTTTGCCTGATTTTCAAAAGTTGCATCGTCGTTGAAGGATGTTGCAACAGGTGTTACCCCAAGTGCCAGTAAGTCGCCTTGTACAAAGATAACAACCACTCGCTGGGGGTCAGCAGGAATCTCTACATCTCCGTAATCCATATGTATGGTACGTGTATTTTCCTCCACAGGCATCACAGTGTCCGTTTCTGTTACCTGACCTGCTACCGAAGGTGCAGGCACCGCTCCACTGGTATTTGCAGGTGCGGTGCTGCAGCCGGAAAGCAGCATCAGCGACAAGGCGGCAGCTATGACGGATTTGCTTCTTATTTGTTTAAACATGAAATTTGCTCCTTTTTCCTTGAGTTTGTCGACACTAACTCGACCCTTCTCATTATAGGGAAAAGGAATGAGATTTCCAAGGGTATAATCTATCCTGTCCATTGTCATTTTCTTTCTGTATTCTCCGGGAGAAATTCCTATATGCCGGGCAAACATCCTATTAAAGTGGTGTTCATCGGAAAAGCCGGTGCCACGTGCAATCTCTCGCATGGACAGTTCACTATTTTCCAGCCAGGTTTTACTGGCATTTAAGCGTACTGTCATCAGGTATTCCTGTGGGGATTTGCCTGTCTGACGGGAGAAAATCCTGTAGAGATGGCTGTAGCTCACGTTAAAGGTATCTGCCATATCCTGAATACTGATGCTCTGTACATAGGAGTTGTCTATAAAACGTTTTGCCATAGCCACAATATCCGGATAAAGAATTGGGATATAACCCTGGTCCAGCTCTTCGTATATTTCGCAGACCAACTGATAAAAAGCAGATTTACCGTAAAACAGATTCAGTGGCGTGGGACCTTTCCATTTTTCATACATTTTCCGAAGAAGCTCGGAAAGAAAAACAGGGTTATCCGGTACGAAGCCATATAGCTGACTGAAAGGATTTACAGACTCAAGCAGACGAACATACTCCCTTTTTCGGGTAGGAGGCTCACAGGGTTTGTAGAGTATCATATAATACTCCGTCCATTGGGTCCGTGGAATTATAGTAAGCAGGGTTCCTTTACCGCCGTGGAATAAGCCAAACCGATCAACACTATAGGCAGTATCGTTAAGCGCTATCTCCACTGTGCCCCCGCTGGTATATAAGAAAGCGCCGGCAGGAAGGCGGTAATTAAGAAGGGGTTCCTCCGGTGATATTAAATTATGGCGTATGTCGATAAGAGAAATTACCGTTCGATTCCAGACTTGAATCGCAGCAGTAAGGCTCTCTTGGGAGAAAAGCTTCCTTTTCTCATAAAATTTATCCATAGAAATACCTCTTTCATGACAGGTCTGAACATCTGTTAGATTAAACTAACTTATTTTCAGTATAGCATATTAGTCAAGGCTTCTGCCTGTTGGTATTTGTGTAAATTAACACCAGCCATTATTAATCTAAAAGTTAAAAAATATCTATGCGGTTTTCCAGATGCAAGGATTAAGAAAATTTCAAAATATTGTAATAAAGATGTTGACAGTTAGATATATAACTGTATAATGTAATCATACTAATCATATATGAATAATATACATAAAACAATTGCATAGCAGCTGACTGTAAAAACAGAGGTTATTAATAGGTATAGCGCCTATTTATGCCTCTGTTTTTGTTTACAGACCAATGCCATAAGGCAGAAAGGCGGAAAAAACATGGGTTTTTACGATTTTGACAAAAAGCTCGACAGGGAAAATACCAGTTCCGTGAAATGGAGTTTTATTAAAGAACATACGGGAGTAGAGGATGCAATTCCTTTATGGGTGGCAGATATGGACTTTGAAACCGTTCCGGAAATCATAGAAAAGCTGGCAGAACGGGCACAACATGGGATTTATGGCTATACGGCCAGAACCGAGAATTATTACAGGGAACTGATAAAATGGTATGGAAGAAGACAGGGATTTCATATCAGGAAGGAATGGATTACTCACAGTAGCGGTGTCGTGAATGCAATTTATAATATCATCTACGCCTTAAGTGAAGAAGGAGAAGGAGTTATAATTCAGCCTCCCGTTTACCATCCTTTTGCCAGAGCTATAGCTTTGACAGGAAGAAAGGTCTTAAACAATCCGCTTATTATAAAGAATGGTAGATATGAGATAGACTTTGAAGGCCTGGAAATCATATTGAAAGAGGGGAAAGCCAGACTGCTTCTGCTCTGTAATCCGCATAATCCTGTAGGCAGGGTATTTACCTATGAAGAATTAAAACAGCTCGGTGAGCTTAGTATCAGGTATGGTGTAACCGTTATATCCGATGAGATCCATTCGGATTTTATCTATAAAGATCAAACCTTTGTACCCTTTGCCTCTGTCTCTGAGGAACTGGAACAGAACAGCATCATCTGTACGGCACCCAGTAAGACCTTTAATCTGGCGGGATTATCTACCTCTAATATTATTATACCAAACAAAAATTTAAGAGGGCGTTATGATAACTACTGTGAGTTACGAGGAGTTAAGTCCTTTAATATCTTTGGGGCAATTGCCTCTGAAACGGCGTATCAGTACGGCGAACCCTGGCTTGAGGAACTGCTGGTGTATCTGGAGGAGAACAAGGATTATGCAATATCCTACTTACAGACTTATCTGCCGGAAGTAAAGGTTATAAAGCCGGAAGGAACTTACTTTTTGTGGGTGGATTTCAGTGAGCTTGAATACAGTAAAGAAGAGCTGGAGGAGTTTCTTATCAAAGAAGCAAGGATTTGGCTGAATCAGGGATATATCTTTGGGAAAGAAGGAGAGGGCTTTGCAAGAATTAATCTGGCCTGCCGGAAAGATACCCTGAAAGAAGCTCTTGGAAGACTGCAACAGGCAATAAAAAAAGCGGCATAAGTTATTTCTTAAATAAGGCTTGGAAGAGGGCATAATCCAGAATATTTTATTTTGAAAGAGTGAAAGAAAATATTGAATTGAAAGGCAGCCACAGAAATATTCCTTCACTCCAATGAAAAGTGGCGGTATCGCAGTATAACAGCGATATACAATGGTGCAGATATGATAAATGGAAAGAAACTTTTAGCAGTGGCAGGACTCGTATTCTTAGGAATATTGGCAGCAGCCTGTTCTAAATATAAGGAAACAGAGGAAACCTCTTCTAATAATAACGCGGATGCCAAGACTATAGTGGTAGGAACCGGTTCCTCCTATGAACCTTACTGCTATCTGGATGAGAACGGGAAGCTCACAGGATATGAGATAGCTGTTCTAAATGCAGTGGATGATCTGCTGCCCCAGTATAAGTTTGATATTCAGATATTTGAATTCAAGAATATTGCAGTAGGTATTGATGCCGGACAGATTGATCTTGGAGCCCATCAGTTTGAGGAAAACGATGAAAGAAGGGAGAAATATCTGTTTTCGGAAGAAGCCTATACCATCTATGATAACTATGTGGCAGTAGCCATTGATAGGGAGGATATTAACGGAATTGATGACCTGGCAGGTAAAAAGGTAAAAGCCTCTACGGGCGGTAACAACGTTGCTTATAATTTGGAGAAATACAATGAAGAGCATCCGGAGGCTCCTCTTGATATTATCTATTCCTCTGAGACTACGGAACAGTTAATCAGCAATCTGGAGAACGGCACTTATGACGGAACCGTGCTGTTAGACAGAAATGTTGAAAGATACAATGAGCAATACGGTGAGCGGTTAAAGATAGTAGGGGAGCCTTTTACCAAGTCCAATACCTATTACCTTTATCCAAAGGGAAATGAAGAATTGCAGAAAGCAGTGGACGGAGCCTTAAAGCAATTAAAGGAAGACGGAACTCTGGCAAAGTTGTCCATAGAATATATCGGTAAAGATTATACACCCAAGAACGAATAAAGAGAAAGGAAGTAGGTAAATGGGGCCCTTTTTCTCTCTCGACAGGGTATTTGAATATTTTCCTATAGTACTAAGGGGATTTCCGGTAACCGTAAAAATTGTACTGGTAGCAACAGCAGCCGGACTTATCTTTGGAACTTTGCTGGCCTTTATAAGGATATACAAAGTACCTGTATTAAATCAGCTGGTGCTGCTCTATATATCATTTGTAAGAGGAACGCCTCAGCTGGTGCAGCTGTTTATTATACTCTACGGGCTGCCGCTGCTTGTCTTTAAAGCTACTGGGCTGAATATAAACAGGTGGGATAAATTATTCTTTGTATTGGTTACATATAGTTTAAATGAAGCAGCTTTTTTCTCGGAATATATCAGAGCAGCTATCCTGGCTGTACCCAAGGGGCAGACGGAAGCCGGTTATTCCGTAGGTTTGACAGGGAGTCAGACCTTCTTTCGTATTATACTTCCCCAGGCAGCAAGAATTGCCCTGCCAGGACTTGGAACCAGCTTCATATACCTTTTCCAGGGGACTTCCCTGGCGTATCTCATTGGTATCTTTGATATCATGGGGCAGGTAAATGCCATCGGAGCCCGCACGCATCACTTTATTGAAGGTTATGTCTGTGCAGGTATCATATTTATTATAATAAGCGTCATACTGGAGAAGGTACTTCACAGGGTAAATAAAAGGCTTGCCTACGGAGCACCAGAGTGATAGAAAATTTATGAAAGGATGCCACTTAAGATTCTTTCACTCTTTATCAGTGGCAATATTGCAGGTCTGCCAGGGATATGCAATGGGTATAAATGATGAATATCCAACCGGAAGAAATATATAAAAGCTTTCTCTATGCCCTTCATTATGTACCGGTTACTTTATATGTGACCTTTATTCCGCTGTTACTCTGTATTATTTTTGGTGGAATCATAGCACTCCTGCGGGTTTACCGTATTGCCGTGCTTTCCCCTGTACTTGATTTCTTTGTCAGTGTTATAAAGGGTATCCCCACCATTCTTTTTCTGGTGATAACCGGACTGCTCTTTGCTACCAGGTTCGATGCATTGGCAGAGGCACTGAAGCTTGGTATTCGGGCAAAAGACGTAAATGCTGTGTATTTAGCTATCTTTGTATTAACCTTTACTCATATTCCTGCTCTGTCGGAATCCTTTCGCGGTGCTCTTTTATCGGTTGCGAAAGGGCAGTATGAAGCAGGCTATTCTGTAGGTATGACAAAACCCCAGACGTTCTTTCGGATTATCCTGCCCCAGGCCTTTTATGTAATCCTGCCCGGTCTTACCAATAATACCATCGGGTTATTAAAAGGGTCATCACTGGTGTATATGATTGGAGTAACGGATATTCTGAACAGCGCCTTAAAGCCGGCCAATGCTACCTATGCTTTTCTGGAGTCTTATATAGCGGCTGCAATTATTTACTGGATATTATGTATAGGGATAGAAGGTATTGGCAGGGGGCTGGAGGCTTATTTTGGAAAGTTTTGAAGAGGAGCTGCTTGTGAGAATGTAAAGTAGAGAGGTAAATATAGGAGAAATAAAGTAAGTAAAGTAAGTAAAGTAAGTAAAGAAGGTAGATAGCAAAAACAAGCTAAGCTATTTAAGAATTTGCAGTTAGTTCATAACCGTAATGGATACTCCATTGCAATACATCTGTATTTTAACTGGCTGTACCAGCTAGATGACAGGAGGAGAGAGAATAAGATGATTGAGCTTAAGAATGTGCAAAAGGCTTTTGGCAGAAACCAGGTATTAAGAGGAGTTAACATTAGAGTTGAGCATGGGGATGTGGTGGTAGTCTTAGGCCCCAGCGGATCGGGAAAAACTACGCTGCTAAGATGTATTAACTTTCTTGAGAAGGCAGAGGAAGGCTCTCTTCGTATAAATGAGCAGGAGGTTAATTTTAAGTCTGCTTCCAGAAAGCAGATACTGAATATCAGAAAACAAACAGCCTTTGTGTTTCAAAATTATAACCTGTTCCAGAATAAGACTGCCCTTGAAAATGTCACCGAGGGGTTAATAACCGGGCGTAAGATTTCAAAAAAAGAAGCGGAGGAAAGAGGCAGAGAAGCACTTAAAAAGGTGGGTCTTACGGAGAAAGAGAACTACTACCCCCAACAGCTTTCAGGAGGGCAGCAGCAGAGAGTTGGCATTGCCAGAGCAATTGTACTTAATCCTGAGGTTATTTTATTTGACGAACCCACCTCAGCACTTGATCCTGAACTGGTGGGGGAGACACTTAAGCTGATACGGAAAATTGCAGCAGAAGGAATTACCATGATTGTTGTTACCCATGAGATTGCTTTTGCTTCTGATGTGGCTAACAAGGTGGTATTTATGGATGACGGTACGGTAGTGGAAGAGGGACCTCCAAAGGATATCTTTACGAATCCCAAAGAAGAGCGTACCAGGCAGTTTTTAAAGAGGATACTGCCGGAGAATAATTATTCTATTTGATATTGGTATTTAGTTGTAGAAAGGTGTTGTGTTGTTAAGGTGGTAATTTAGCGTTCATGCTGCTTAGCCTGAAATTGCCTGTAATCAACTAACAACTCTGGTCTGCTCTGAAAGAAGTCCAATAAATCCTGAATTCCGCAAAGTATTTCTTCGTTCAGTGTATGCTCGATCTTTTCCGTCTCGTCCAACAAGCCGTCCTTAATATTCAGAAATCTCAGGAATTCCTCTACCAGATTATGGCGCAGTAAAAGAGCCTTTCCTCTGATTTTACCGGAAGGTTCAAGGGTTATAACTCCATATTTTTCATATTTAATAAAATGCATTTCCGCAAGTTTCTTAACCATACTGGTAACAGAGGGGGGCTGTACATTTAATGCCTGAGCCAGATCACCGGCTCTGGTATATCCGCTATCCTTTGCCAGACGGTATATCATTTCTAAATAATCTTCCGCTGAAGGGGAGAGATCTTCATGCTCATTTCGAAAGTATTCTCGGAAAGTGTAAAATTCTTGGTCTGGCATGATAGTAATATCCTTAGGGCTATTTGTTCATTATATGTTTGAAACAGACCAGTAAGAAGTAAAATGACTGGATAAATTCTTCTAAAGTATAAAAATGCAACTCATTATGATATTCCCGGATATAAATAGGAAGTGTACTGCCATATAACATAGCAATAAGGATATAATCCAAAATGTGATAAAACAACTCCGAACTGGTAACATTAAATTATCTGAAATTATAGTAAACAAGGGAGTATAGATAACTTTATCATTTTTTAAGTTCTGCCATGAACCAGACCTAAAGATTGACAGTAAAAATAAATCATGCTAAGATTACCAACGAGTTAGAAGTATCTAACATAAAACTGGCAACCCGTGTCAGGTATATCTTAGTAATAATAATTGGAATGATATTATCCCGGATTGCTCCTATTGGAAGCGGTTTCAAAGGTGCTTCCGGAGAGTATTAAGAAATAGAAAAAGAAAGGATTGCAACAATGGAACATTCCCACACAAAGCAGCAGCGTAAAGGTTCTGCAAATTTTGCGCTGATTATGCTGGCAGGGTTAGGATTACTGGTATTCATGACGGCGTCGTCGATTTCCTTCGGCGCCGCCAATATGCGTTTAGCCACCGCATGGGAGGCGGTTTTCCGTTTTGACCCTAATATAACCGAACATCAGATAATTCGTACCCTGCGATTCCCAAGAACAGTAGCAGATATCATAGTTGGCTGCAGCCTTGCTATCTGTGGAGCTTTAATGCAAGGTACTACCAGAAATCCGTTAGCCGATTCAGGGCTTATGGGTATCAGCAGTGGCGCTACCTTTGCTATGGCTTTATGTATGGCTTTTCTGCCCAGCAGAACTTACGGACAGGTCATGCTATTTTCCTGCCTGGGAGCAGCTCTGGCTACCAGTATGACATATTTCATCGCATCATTTGGAAGAAGGGGAATGACACCTCAGCGTCTGGTCCTTGCAGGTATCTCCATATCCATGCTCTTCGGTGCTTTTAGCCAGTACATATCAATTCGTTACAAATTGGGACAAGCTCTTGCTTACTGGACTGCGGGAGGTACGGCAGGCGCCAAATGGAGTGAGCTTGCGGTGGTTGCACCATTTTTCGTTGCAGCTGTACTAGCCTCCCTTGCATTGTCGCCCTCTGTTACGGTATTGAGTCTGGGGGAAGATGTGGCAATGGGGCTTGGTCTAAAGACTGGGTTGGTAAAGGGAATATCAACCATAATCGTACTGGTTCTGACAGGACTTTCTGTAATTGTAGTAGGTCCGGTAGGCTTTGTAGGACTGATTACACCTCACATTGTCCGTTATATGGTAGGTGTAGACTACCGTTATATTATACCTGCCTCCGGATTATACGGAGCTTTGCTGACTGTCTTTGCAGACCTTGCCGGAAGGCTTATAAACAAACCTTATGAAACGCCTATCAGCGTTATCTTTGCAGTGGTAGGAGTGCCTTATTTCCTCTTTCTTGCCAGAAAGCAAAGGAGGGAATTTGAATGAGAAAACAACAACGGTTTAGCATAAAGCACGGAATCAACGTCATCCTGATAATGCTTGTTCTGATGCTTATCATAGCAGTTATCAGTATTAACTCCGGTAAGATGAATCTGTCCCCTTTGGAGGTGCTTAATGTAATACTTGGTAAAGGAACTGATAGGGAGAATCTTATCGTATTTGAATTCCGGCTACCAAGAATAATTCTTGCCGTACTTGTAGGAATCGGTATGGGAATTTCAGGTTGTATCATGCAGAGTTTATTACGAAATGATATGGCAAGTCCCGGTACATTAGGTATCAGCTCCGGTTCCGGACTTTTCGTGCTGCTATTTGTAGTGTTTATTGCTTCTAAAGGAAGTTATTCAGCTATAACGCTGCCTTTACTGGCCTTCATCGGCGGTTTGACGGCAGCAGCTTTGATATACCTGCTGTCTTACCGTAAAGGTAAGGACATTTCCCCGACAGGTCTGATTCTGACAGGTGTAGCACTCTCCAGCGGTTACGGTGCTGTGACGACACTTCTTACCCTGAAGTTAGACCAGAACCAGATGGACTTTATTCAGCGTTGGAGTGCGGGAAGTCTGTGGGGAGATGACTGGAAGTATCTTGCCATTCTTGGACCCTGGACTCTGATCCTCTGCATCTATGTGTTCTACAAATCCAGAATGCTCAATACCCTGCATCTTGGCAACCAGACAGCAACGGGACTTGGCCTTGCGGTTAAAGCAGAGTTTCTCGGCTTGTCCATCGCAGCGGTGGCACTTTCTTCGGGAAGTGTTTCTCTGGGCGGTAACTTTTTCTTTGTGGGAATGATAAGCCCCCATATGGCCAGAAAACTGGTAGGACCCAATCATAAGCTTTTGCTGCCGGCGTCCTGCTTCTCAGGAGCTATTATCGTACTTTTGGCAGACACCATAACCCGAACCATAAGTCTGGGTACGGATGTTCCAACAGGTATCGTAATTACGGTGCTAAGTACACCGTATTTCTTATATCTGCTGGCTAAAGCAAACTAAGTTCTGTTCTCATTATCAGATAGTCTTGGTTAGCCTCAGTAATGATTAATGAGACTTTATGCAGCGCCGCTGTAATAGAAGTCTTCAGATAATAGAAGTCTCCAGAATATATTAAAAACAGCTTAATTTAGAACTACTTATATCTGCTTTATGGGTGAGATTCCTGCAAGATAAAATGAACTCTTTTAACAACGGAACAGATAAGCTCCAACTAATGTTTGGATTTCAGGAAAGAGGATTATATGAACAGTATTTCCACAGAAAAATTAGATATAGCCTATGATGATACCCTTATCGTAAAGGCACTGGATATGAATATTCCACACGGAAAGATCACCTCCATTATTGGACCTAACGGCTGCGGTAAATCCACTGTATTAAAAGCAGTAGGACGTATCCTGAAGCCGAAGACCGGCCTGGTATATTTAAGCGGAGATGATATCCGCAAATTATCAACAAAAGAAATCGCTAAAAAGATGGCAATACTGCCCCAGACCCCTACAGCTCCAAGCGGCCTTACCGTAAGTGAACTGGTGGCTTACGGACGATTTCCCCATCAGAAGGGTTTCGGTAAGCTGATGCCTGAGGACAAAAAGATCATTCAGTGGGCCCTTAAGGTAACAAAGCTTACAGAATTTGAACATAGGGAAGTAGATACTCTGTCCGGCGGGCAGCGCCAGAGAGTATGGATTGCCATGGCTCTTGCACAGCAGACGGACTTAATATTGTTAGATGAACCAACTACTTATCTGGATCTGGCTCACCAGATGGAGGTATTAAAGCTGTTGTATGATTTAAACCGCAGACAGGGCTGCACCATTGCAATGGTGCTTCACGATCTGAATCTTGCAGCACGTTTTTCCGATTATATCATTGCGATTCGATCTGGTAAGATCATTAAGCATGGAACACCGGAGGAGGTAATGACGCCAGAAGTATTAAAAGAAGCTTTTTCCATTGATGCTGAGATTGTGCTTGAACCAAGAACCGGCAAACCCGTCTGCCTTACCTATGATCTTTTAAACAAAGAAGAAACAGAGGAATTGGAGGTGGCAGGACTATGAAGACCTCTTTTCGTATTTTGAAAGAGGCCAGAAAGTACTGGCTATATTTAATCATCGCATTTATATCACTGGTAATCTCGACGATTGCCGGATTTTATACACCCTGGGCGCTGAGAGAACTGACCAGCCTTGCTACGGACGGCAGCAGTAATTTTGCCGCAGAGGCCCTTCGTATCGGACTCTTCCTTTTAGCAGCCACAGCGCTGCAGGCAGCGGGAAGCTCTGCATCGGGTTATCTGAACCATTATGCAGCACTTCATTATGTAGCGGACCTGCGTACAAGGCTCTATAGGAAGCTGCAGCATATGAGCCTTCGTTATTTTCACAAAAGCCGCACCGGTGATCTGACCGGAAGAGTGGTAAATGACGCTATGGATGCAGAAATCCTGTTAGCCCATGTTATACCGGATTTTGTGGTAAATATTCTGACCTTTATCGGTGTAGGCGCACTGCTATTTAACATTAACTGGCAGCTGGCATTAATGAGTCTTATAACAATCCCTATACTTTTGGGAATTACTGTCTGGCAGAGCCATCATGTTACACCGGTTTGGAAAGAGAATTCCAGAGTAAGGGGAGAGCTTTCCGGAACGGTGCAGGATAACTTATCGGGTATTAAGGAAATTCAGATCTTCAATCAGCAAAAGCATGAGGAAGAAAAGGTATCCGGGCTTTCACTTAAGCATAGTATGGCATATCTTAAGGCCAGCTTCTTCTTTGAGACTACTTACCCTCTTCTGGCTTTTATAACTGCACTTGGAACTGTTATCGTGGTTGTTTATGGCGGACATCTGCTGGGAAAAGGCGAAATTGCCATCGCTGATATTGTCGGTATTGTTATGTACCTATCTATGTTCTACGGTCCGGTAAAAAGCTTCTCCGGCCTTGTGGAACGTGCCGGTGAAGCCGGAGCCGGATGCCGCAGAGTTTTTGAGGTCATTGATGAAGTTCCTGATGTTAAGGAAAAGAAAAATCCCGCTGTACTTCCCCGGATAAAAGGAGATATTCAATTAAAGGATCTGTCCTTCTCCTACAATGAGGAGATTCCGGTGCTTCAAAAAACCAGTCTGAATATCAGTGCGGGACAGACAGTGGCATTGGTTGGAACCACAGGTGTTGGTAAAAGTACAATTGCTAATCTCATTAATCGATTTTATGATCCCCAGGCTGGAGCAGTCGTTATTGATGGTGTGGATATAAGGGATGTAACACTTTCAAGCCTTCGTGATAATATCTCCATGGTATTGCAGGATACCTTCCTATTCAACGGTACAGTATATGAGAACATTGTTTATGGATGGAAAGAAGCCACCAGAGAGGATGTAATGGCGGCTGCTAAAGCTGCAAATGCTCATGACTTTATCGAGAAAATGGAAGAGGGTTATGACACAGTAATCGGAGAACGTGGTGTACGCTTATCCGGCGGACAGAAGCAGCGTCTCTCCATTGCAAGAGCCATTTTGCGTAATTCGCCTATTCTGATATTGGATGAAGCAACTTCTGCACTTGATACCAAGACAGAGCAGGAAATCCAGGCAGCACTGGATGAGATATCAAAGGAGCGAACAACACTGGTTATAGCTCACAGACTTTCCACGATTCGCCATGCAGACCTTATTGTTGTACTGGAGGGTACAGGTATTGCGGAACTTGGCACCCATGATGAGCTTATGGCTTGCGGAGGGATTTACTGCAGACTTCATGAAGCGCAGTCTTCATAAAAAAGCTTAAGGCTGCTATATAATCTTGATAAAGAAATAATATAGCAGATAGAAGTTAAATAATAATTAGATAAGTATAGCTGATATATGAAGCATAAGTAGACAACAGAAAAGCAATGATAAGAATGAAAATAACGAAATAGTACAGCAATTAAATAAGGTGGTTTTACCCTGGTCAATATGGTAAAGCTACCTTATTTTTTGTATGTTCGATCTTATTTACCATATACCCATATTATTATTATTTTAAATTACTAACCGTTAAAGGAAATCAATCTTTTCATAAATAAAATATTTAATAATTTGTTTATAATCCCATAATTGACAGAAATGCACCATAAAGGGTAATATGACAGTCAGATGCAGATGATTTAAGGAATATAGTAATGCGAACAATTTTACTAGTGTAATTATAATAATGCTTAAACATGAAAATTTAAAAATAAATTACCAATAAAAAGAATAGATTTCAAAACCACGGAGGACATGAATGGGTAAGATAATCGGTATTGATTTAGGTACAACAAACAGCTGTGTAGCAGTTATAGAAGGAGGAAAACCGGTAGTTATAAATAACGGTGAAGGACAGAGAACTACTCCTTCTGTGGTAGCTTTCTCAAAAACCGGAGAAAGACTGGTAGGAGATATGGCGAAACGCCAGGCAGTTACCAACGGAGAAAGGACCATAGCTTCCATTAAGCGTCAGATGGGCACGGATTACAAGGTTAATATTGACGGCAAGAAATACACACCCCAGGAAATTTCTGCCATGATTCTCGGCAAACTGAAAAAAGACGCCGAAAGTTATCTGGGTGAGACCGTTACAGAGGCAGTTATTACAGTTCCGGCTTATTTTAATGATGCACAAAGACAAGCCACCAAAGATGCAGGAAGAATAGCGGGGTTAAATGTACTGCGTATTATCAATGAACCTACGGCTGCAGCATTGGCTTACGGTCTGGATAATGAAGGAGCACAGAAAATCATGGTATATGATCTGGGCGGCGGAACCTTTGACGTATCTGTAATCGAAATAGGCGGAGGTGTTATTGAGGTTCTGTCAACCTCAGGCGACAACCGATTGGGTGGAGACGATTTTGATGAAAGGGTAACCGACTATTTGGTACAGGAGTTTAAAAAAGCGGAGAAGCTTGATCTGTCAAAAGATAAGGTTGCTTTAGGACGTCTGCGGGAAGCGGCGGAAAAGGCGAAGAAAGAGCTGTCAGCAGCCACCAGTACCAATATTAATCTTCCTTTCATTACTACAGATAAATCTGGTCCCAGACATTTGGACATAAACCTGACTCGTGCAAAGTTTGATGAGCTTACCCATGATCTTGTGGAAAGAACTGCAGTACCCGTACAGAATGCTCTAAATGATGCCGGATTAAAACCCGCTGATTTACACAAGGTGCTGTTGGTAGGTGGTTCTACCAGAATTCCTGCGGTACAGAATAAAGTCAGGCAGTTAACGGGAATGGAATCCAGTAAGAACCTAAATCCCGATGAATGCGTGGCCTTAGGCGCCTCCATCCAAGGAGGAAAGCTGGCAGGAGAAGCAGGACTGTCAGAGATTCTTTTGTTAGATGTCACTCCTTTATCCTTATCTATTGAAACCATGGGAGGAGTGGCGACAAGACTTATTGAGAGGAACTCTACCATTCCCACGAAATACAGCCAGGTATTCACCACAGCCGGAAACTTTCAGACTTCGGTGGACATTAAGGTACTTCAGGGAGAGCGGCAGTTTGCCAAAGATAATAAGCTGATTGGTAATTTTAAGCTGAATGGTATAAAGCGTGCCATGCGTGGGGTTCCCCAGATAGAGGTTACTTTTGATATAGATGCCAACGGTATCTTAAAGGTTTCCGCAAGAGATATGGATACCGGCAAGGAGCAGCATATTGTTATTACTGCCAGTACCAACCTCTCTGAAGATGAAATTGAAAGAGCCATACGAGAGGCAGCGCAGTATGAGTCCGGTGATGATGAGAGAAGGCAGGCCGTGAATATCAGAAATGAAGCAGAAAATCTCATCCTTCAGGCAGAGTCTGCCCTTGCTTCCAGAAAAAAGGAACTGGACAAAGGCAAAAAGAAGGAGATTAAAGAAAGCCTTGCAGAATTAAAGAAAACTGTTGGAAAGACAAAACTCGGTACCATTTCCAAAGATGAAGCAGACAGAATTGCGGCAGCAAAAGAACGTTTGGAATATACTGCTGCAGAGATTCTGTAAGTACTGAAATATTTAAATAAAATAATGAAAAAAGCTTAAATACTTTTGTTTTGGTTTACGAATGATGAAAATCATTTCAGATAAACAATAAAAGATTTTAAGCTTTTTTTATTGTAATAAAGCTCTATTTAGCGGTCAAATAATTCTTTGATTAGTCAGCAAATAAATAGTTGACTAATAATGGGTTGTCATAGTAATATACTAATATATATTAGTAGTAATAAATATTAGTTAAAACGATAAGTAGGTAATTATGAATTAAGACTGTGAATTAAGACTGTATCATTTTATTAGGAGGTGTAATTATGAAACTTATTGCAGATAACCTAACCGAACTTGTAGGCAATACACCGCTGCTTCGTCTGAGAAATTTCAGCAGCGGATTGCACACAGAAGTAATTGCAAAGCTTGAGTATTTTAATCCGGCAGGAAGTGTAAAAGACCGTATAGGGCTTGCAATGATTGAAGAAGCTGAAAGACAGGGTGTACTAAAGGAAGGTTCGGTAATAATTGAGCCCACCAGTGGTAATACGGGTATTGCTCTGGCATTTGTAGCGGCTGCAAAGGGATACCGAATTATAATTGTCCTGCCTGAGACTTTCAGTGTGGAAAGGCGTAAGCTGTTAACTGCGCTGGGCGCTGAGCTGATATTGACCCCAGGTGGAGATGGGATGCCCGGTGCGATTCGTAAAGCGGAAGAGCTGGCAGGAAGTATACCTGATTCTTTCATCCCGCAGCAGTTTAAAAATCCTGCTAATCCGGAGATTCATAGAAGGACTACGGCGGAGGAAATATGGAGGGATACAGAAGGTAATATTGATTTCTTTGTAGGAGGAGTTGGAACCGGAGGAACCATTACCGGAGTCGGAGAAGTATTAAAGTTAAGAAATCCGAAGATGAAAGTTATAGCTGTTGAGCCTTTTGATTCTCCTATTCTTTCTGCTGGCAGAGCCTCCTCTCATAAGCTGCAGGGACTGGCCCCAAGCTTTATACCGGAAGTATATAACCCAAAAGTAGCTGATGAAATTATTCAGGTTAAGACGGAGGAAGCCTTCGAAGCTTCCAGAAAATTAGCCAGGAAAGAAGGACTGCTGGTAGGAATATCTTCAGGGGCAGCTGCTTTTGCTGCTTCTATTGTGGCAGGAAGACCTGAGAACACAGATAAACGTATTGTTGTGCTGCTACCAGATACGGGTGAAAGATATCTTTCCACTTCATTATATGAGGAGTAGTATTGATATTAAGATGAGAGAACAAAAGAAAATAAATAATTAAAATAGTATTAAAATAGCAATGTTACATAAAACCAAGAAACAAAAAAGTAAATTCACTTCACTTATAAGGAGCTGTTATGCTGTCTAAATTATCAAAATATGTTATGGGGTTATTGCATAAAAGACCCATGAACCCTTACGAGCTGACAAAACTCTCAGACATGGAGGTAATACAGAGCTGGTTTCCAATGACTTCTGCTTCCCTTTACACTACTATAAAGAATTTGGAGAAAAAGGGGTACATTACCGGTGAAATCCTGCAGGAAAGTAATTATCCCGCTAAAACAAAATATTATCTTACGGAAGAAGGAAGGCAGGTATTAATAGAGGATTTGGCAGAAGGACTGGCCTCTTATGAAGCAGAGGCCAGTAACTTTGGAATCGGAATCTTTCATATATGCTCACTTCCGAAAGGGGAGGCGCTTTTAAGAGCGGAAGAAAGATTGACCTTATTAAGGAAGCTGCATTCTGAGTCCCAGGATTCACTTTCCAGATACCTTGATAAAATTCCGTTTAATATGAAAATGATGCTTTCCTATAAATTGAATCGTATAGAAATGGAGATTACTACGACGGAAAGCCTTATTGAAGAAATAAAAAAAGAGGAAAAATGGGAAGCTTCCTTTACCCAGTTCTTAAAATAAGCAACTACACCTGTTAAAATAAAGTGTAAGAACTAAGTCAGGAGCCAGAAGATTCCTTCATAACTTCCTGATACAAATCTAAGGCATGCCCTGTCTTAAGGGGTTCGCCCTCGATTAAACGGAAGCATCTGTCGCCACCTTCCTCTCTGTCTGCTCTTAAAAAGATATTTTCACTTTGCTTCTTACGATAAAGGCTATGACTGAACTCATAATTATGTGTAACGAAGAGACAGGTAATTCCGCTGTCTCCTATACCGCTAAGGAGTTCCTTTGCCAGATAGGCCGCATCGTAATCGGTAGTAGTTGCAAAAGTCTCATTTAACAGCAGCAGGCTGTCAGGAGTTATCCTATTAACAATGTCGTGAAGCTTTAACAATTCCTGTTCCAATAAACCGTGTTTCAAGCTGGAATCTTCATCCTCTGGAAAATGGGTGAAGATACTCTGATAAATATTGCAGACATACTGGCTGGCAGGGGTAAAATAACCACTTTGTGCCAGGAGCTGTGCAGTACCGAAGCTTCTGAGAAAGGTTGTCTTACCGCCCTGATTTACTCCCGTGATGATATAATTGCTGACACCTTCATAGGAAATACTGTTGGCTACTGCAGAACGGTCCTTTATTACCAGAAACAGGTCATACAGTTCAGAGACCTTTAAGACCTTGGAGCCTTCTGAAAATTCAGGAAAGCAAGTCTTAATTCCACGTTCCTTCAGGAAATTATATAGATTCAGAGCACCGCAATAAAAGCCGAATTGATATTTCAACTGCTCTAACTGGTGCTTCACAGTATAGTTAAAATCACTTACCGTTTTTAGAATCCAGGTAAGACTGGCATCTATGATTTCCCGTACTTCGTTTTCAATGGTAGTAGTCTCGATTTTAATTTCATGGAATTTATCTGACTTAAGAACGAAGGACAACAACCCTTTCTTTTCCTCGGAGGAGCCTTCGTTATCAAGAATACGAAGCAGTGACATGTCGGACATTTTAAGCCCCTTACCAAGATGGGCGCCTACAGAGACAGCATCGGTTTTCTTTAAGATTGATAAGGAATGAAGGAAAGCTTGCACCTCCTTAAGAAAGTTATCCGTGTAATAGCCGGTAAATTCACGGCAGAAGGAAAGAAGTGCTTCCGAAGTAAATTTGTTTTCTCTTCTTAGACTGCCGCTGATATTTTCCAGATAAGCAAGAGCTGCCAACGCTGTTTCAACCTGAGTCAGAATCTTCTTGGGTACCGGAATGATGTAATTATATTTTAATTTTGTAGAATCATCGTAGGTCTGTATCTTATCTAAGGCCTGACAAGCCCATTGGTAGATTTTATAAAATAAATCAAAATGGTTGATTGCGTCCCTTAAAACGGAGTGGCGTTTTGATAGCTCTGATTTCTGAGTGGCAGGCATCATCATCTGTTTACAGCTTATTTTTCGCAACTCCTCATCGCCAGCTGCAATAATATCTAAAAGCAGATTAAGCTTTAAATCCCGCAGGAGAAGTTTGCTGTCTGTCTTAAGTCTCTGGGCGTCATTATCAGTCGCTATAAGTTTAATCTCCATTGGCTATACGCTCCTTTATCTGTGTTCCTGACAGGCAGTATTTTAAGGCGATATCAATTGCTCTGGCACTAAGTGCTGCCTCCCCTGGACGAATTCGATAGGTTCTTTCATAGCCATCTTCTTCTCTGGCAGAGGCTATTAAGCTTATCATATCTGCCTGCAGCTTTGCCAGTTCCGGAACATGAGTTACACAAAGTACGGTACCGGCTTTGGCAAAGATTTTCGGAAGCAGCAGACTGGTCAGATCGAAAGCATCCGCTGCGGTTGTAGATGAAAACATTTCGTTAAGAAGGTAGAGGCAGTTGGTTGGTGCTTTATCAAGTATTTCTTTTAAGTGGTGCAATTCCTCCTGCAATTTACCGTTGTTTACCAGGTGATTTTCCTCCACGGTAAAATGAGTATGGATACCGTTAAAGTGTGGCAGCAGAGCCTTTGTGGCAATTACCGGCATACCAAGCATTGCAAGATACGCGGTCTGTCCGACACTTCTTGCATATGTTGTCTTACCGCCCTGATTTACTCCCGTTATAAAAGCACCTTTATTACTCTCCGCCAGTAGCAAGTCATTCACAGCAACCTCCCTGTGTTTTCCGGCTGCCAGAGCAAGACCGATATCGCATATTCCTTCCAGGTGAAGGCTCCTGGTTTCCGTGAATTCCGGATAAGCCAACAAGAAGCCTTTCTCCCGCAATTTGGAAGCAAGCATATGTCCGGATAGATAGACTTCAGATTCTTTGTAAAGCCTTTGCAGGATATCATTTGTCAGAGGTCTGTCAGAAGCGGTGAATTCCAGGCATTCTTTGCGAAGCTTTGGATACTCTTTCTCCACCAGTGATATGAGTTTACTTTCAAAAGGATTTAACCCAGGCTGGTTAAAAAGACGGATGGAATTACGGCTGTGCTCCTGAATACGGAACACCTTCTCAAGGTTGCTACCGAAATCTTCAGTAACTCCTGTATTCTCATGAAAATATACTTTAACAGTATTTCCTGCCATAGTTAGGGTAAAATGGATACTTTCCAGCTTTTCCTTTAAACGGGTGGCTTCCATATAGAAATCGTTATAACCGTCTCTGTTCAGGAAAGCGGTAAGATGAGAGAGCAGGGAAAGGAAAGCCCGGGATTTAACCTGTTCCTTTAAAACATCATATAACCTGCGGGCAGACTCATAATGCAGTAAGGCAGCATCAATATAATACTTGCTTTTTTGAAGCTGGGAATCTGAATTGTGCCGGTATTCAAGTAACCGCTCTGCTTCTGTAAAGTCGTTTCGAAAAGCAGTTAGACCCTGTAAGACCAGCAGATTATCAAGGTCTTTATAGATTTCCTGCCGATAAGTGATCTCAGAGAGAGTTTCCGGAAAACTAAAGTAATAATTCTTTAGTTCTTCTGTAAGATGTTCATCCTTATCAGGAAGAAATACCGCTTCCAGATTCAGATCCTGGAAAAAGCAGGGCAGATTTCTGCCGGCTTCTGCTACTTCTTCTGACACAACCATTCTGGCACCTACAAAGTAAGTCTTCTTTTCAAGCTTTTGCTTTGCACGGTAATATACTTGATTTTCGGACTGTTTTTTTGCTGAATATTCCTGTTCCCGATTCTCGTAAAATAAACTAAAATACGTCATAGCTTCACCTCCTGAAATAAGTGTAAACTATGACGCATGTGTAGGGTCAATCTTAATTTTACAAGCAGCAGACTTTTTTAGGACGGTGGACACAGGTGCGTTTATCAGGGATTATTTCATAACCATAGAATATCTGAGAAATCCTGTTCCAGCTTGTCGTTTTCAAGGCAATAGATCCTTGAAAGATTGTAAGCCTCTTCTTTTGCACCCGGCTTTTCAGGCTCAGCAGCAAGGTGTGACAGCATGTTGGTGATGTTTTCGTTATTATAGGCAAGAATCTGGATACAGCGGTCATTCTCTGCCTTCTTTTCCTGGAGCTTTTTCATAACGGCCTCTTTTGAATAGCAGTCTGCTTTTAAATCCTTGATATCAGCCAGGGAAAAACCCAGTTTTTTAAAACTGATTATAGTATTCAGCTCTTTCAGCTGCTCGGAATCATAATAGCGGTAGCCGTTAGACGAATCAACCTCAGCCGGTGCCAGAAGGCCAAGCCGGTCATAGAGATGAAGTGCACGTACTGAAATATCACTAAAGTCTGCAAATTCCTTAATTTTTAACAACATATGGAACCCCCTGTAAAACCACTCTTCCAGCTGGAATATTTCGTAAGTATATTCATATAGTAATACATTCAGGAGAGCTTTTCAATACCTTATAATATCATAGAATGAGGTATAAAACACTGTTCTGCCTTCTGCTTTAATACTGTTGAAAGTGTGATATGGTACATGTTATACTGAAACCATATTATTGGGGAATAGGAGATTCTATATGACTTTAAAGGAACTTTGCATTGGTATCGGCATGCCAGAGGAAGTAACGGAGACCGTTCTAAGGATTTATAAAGAACAGGATTATTCTGCATTAAAGGCAGTGACTGATAAGTTATACAACCGTAGGGACTGGGAGACAGCCCTTGAGGAAATAAAGAAAGCTTTAGGTAAAGATGATAAAGGTTTAAAAATGCTGACGTTGCAGCTGGTAACCGGACTTAATACCTATAAGCTCTATGAAGAGAAAGGAATCAGTCAGAATATATTCTTTGATACCTTTCAATGCTTTTCCAGATTCGTTGGGGAGCATATGGTCAGCTATCATACATATGGTTTTGACAGGGAATGGTGGACGCCCAGACAGATATCCATGGAGGAGTTCCGCTTGGGAGAACTGGAATTTGAAATGGAGAACTGGAAAGGTGAACGGGTAATCAGTGTACACATACCTTCTGATGCCAGGATAACCAGGGATAACTGTCTGAATTCTTATGAACAGGCACAGGAATTCTTTGCCAAGTACTATCCAGAAATGAAGTACCGTTATTTTATCTGCGATTCCTGGATGCTTTCACCGGGATTAAGGGAGGTATTACCTCCGGATTCCAGAATTCTTCAGTTCCAGGCGGATTATACCCTTGAGGAGTGGAATAAGGAAGATACCTCTTATATGGAATGGGTGTTTAAGAATTTAGATTTACCTTTTGATGAATTGCCGGAAGAGACATCTTTACAGAGAAATATTAAGAGGTTTATAAAAGAAGGGGGCTTTCTGGGAAGCGCTTTTGGATATATGGAAAAACCAGTATTCTGTAGAGTTTAATAATTTTATGAGCAACCCGCAGGACCGTACTCAAAATAGGTTTCTGCGGGTATAATGAATTTTTGTGGTATATTTTTCTCTGAATTAGAGAGGCTGCGCCTATAATAATAGAGTACCCCCTTTGTTTGTTCACTTCCGTTTGCTCACTGGCTCACCCTGTTATTCCAAGCATTATTCTGCTGCTGCAATTATTAACGATTATATAATACTTTTTCCAATACATTATAATTGTCAGGAACTATACCTGCACCATTGAAGGATACGATTGTACCGTCTTCAAACTCTGCACCTAGATGCCACCAGCTTGCCATCCCGGATTCACTATCATCGGAATACATATAATCCCATTTCCAAATTTCTGCTACTTCCAGAGCCTTAATTATATCATTTTTTTGCTCTTCCTTTAATTCAGTTTCTTTATCAGCTTTTCGTATGTCACTATATAGATTAGCTGTATTGTAGGAATCATAGATAATTCCTTTTTCAAAATCTATTACAAAAGAGGTTCCTCCGGTATCTTGCTGGTCGGAAACAGTCAAATATTTTATACTTGCCGTATCTGGAAATTCCCCTGTAAATTTTTCTGCATTTATCAAATAGGAGAAGTCATATTTTTCTTCCGTCTTTTCTTTTAACATCTGTTCTTGTAGTCTTTTTAAATCAATGGTTATATAGGATAAATTTTTTAAATTTTGTTTTACCTGCAGGAAATAATCTTCTGTCAATTGAAAATATGATACTAATTCCTCCAGATCATAGTTTTCGACATCTTCTTCTGTAAGTTGAAATGTCTCAAGTATGAAAGCTTTTGTTGCTAAAGGTTTCTTATCTGCTTCTTCCTGTGAACTTTGTATACTTTCCACTTTTTCATCTCCTTTCATTTTTTCTGTTGCACAACCGGTCAGAAGTAGGCCAATAATAGCTGAGAACATAATAATTTTTTTAGTATACACGATTTTTTCACCTCCCCTTTGATTCTATCAATTGCTCATTCATAAGCTGCATGGCAGTTGGGAAATAAGCTTCTAATTCCCGTATCGATTCTTCATTTGATGTCATATACCTTGAAAATACTTCTGCCCATAATTCCTTTGCCTGGCTTCCGGTATATTTATTATTCGCATTCAGATTATTCCAATATGTAGTGTCATCTTTTTTGCTGTTATCGTGATGATAAGTACCGTTTAGTTTGTTGTCAGTGAATCCCCCGTATACATCCGAAATCCCACAATAAATAGTTGCATTTGTATCAGGCATAGAAAATTTACTTTTATACTCCTGGGTTACGGCGTCATATATCTCATGCTGCACCAACTTTTTATCATATCCTGAAAAGTTGTAGGTCATTATACTTTTTACGATTTCATCTACATTTATCCCCAACCCTTCATATCCTTTGTCTTCTATGTAGTCTAATACACTATTCTTTATATTGGATTTGACATCTTTTTCAGCTGCCTGAAGGACTGTGGTACCATCAGCATTCACTGTTGTGTATTTATAATTTTTAGTTATAAACAAAAATTTATCATCGTCTAATGATAAATCATCGATAGCATGGCCTACTTCATGAAAGAAAGTAACATAAGCACCTCTAGGATCATATTTTCCTTCATTATTTTTATTATAAGGGTTATTTTGATAAAAACGAACATATAATTGTTTGCTTTTTCCACTATAATGCTGTGCCATTTCTTTTCCGCTGCTGTTATTTTCATGATAATTGTAATCACCTATTTTCAGATCCTTGGCATATTTAAAAAACAAAGAACGATAAGGTTCCTGAGCAGTATAAGCAATAAATTTTATATTACGGATATCTTCCTGATATTTACTGCTTTTATCCTTTGCCAGGCCAGAAAGTAAATTGTTCATGTTTTTAGCATCCTTTGGTTTCATATACTCATAATATTCAATTACCAGCCCTATATCTTCCTTAAAATTCTTTATGTCATATGCCGCATCATTTCTCATATAGGGGGTAACATCACCGTCATAATACCGGCTGACTGCATCAATCAGACCAGCTTTTAAATCATCGGACACCTCATCTTTATCAAGTTTTTCTGCTTTTTTTAAAAAGTCTGCTTTTAGATAAGGGTCAATAATTATGGTTGCCATTGCTGTCTTTAATTTATACTCCGTGCCACCCATGGTGCAGGTAATATCATTTGGATTTAAGGCATAAACATCCGTCAACGTTTTCATGACTCCATAGTTAAAGATATCGTCTATAAGATTTTCTGCGTCAAGATGAATGTTCTTGCAGAAATCACCAAGTTTTTCCCTGGACTCTTCCAAGGCTTCGATTTTAGGCTCAAGAATGCTGATGTACAGAGGCGAAATACCGTCTAGTGGGCTGGTAGAAATCTTTCTTACTGCCTCAACTGCCAGTTTATAAGCACTGGAAGCAGCAGTAGTTATTTCTTTCGCCTCATAGGATTTCCAGGCATTTTCATGAAAAAGCCATTCATCATAGTCAGATATGAAATCTTTATTCATTTGATACCTCCTTTTCCGTTGTTAAAGAAATTTTTACCTATAAAACTATCCATCATAAAAGTAATCTCTTTAACCATAGTGGTATAATCTGACAACTGCCCATAGCATAACTGCAGTATGTCAAGATGCTGGTTTAAGACGGTAAAATAATCATTTAAACCAGAAGATGCTCTACCACTATAATTATATTGCATGATACTTTTCATTTTTTCAGACTCTGTAATAATTTCCTTCACACAAGAAGCACACTTGTTAAATTCAAGTGCAATTTCCTCCATAGACGTTTCACGAACAGATATTTTTGCTGTAGATATTGGCATTAAACCACCTCCAGTCTTTTATGAAGCATATCAACTAAAGTAGTTCTGTCTCTTTCAAGCAATATATTATTATAGCAATCATAACAGTATTTTTTACCGGCAGACTCAAAAAATAATTCCTTCGTATTGTATCCCGTCATATCTTTCTCTTTAGAGGATCGAATCTCCGTACTTAAGGTAAAGCTGGTTTTAGCGTTGATTTCATATTTTTGCAGTAAGCTTTCAGGACTGATGTAGGAATCTTTATGACTGGTACTGCCTTTCCCATCTAGCAGCAGAAATTCGGGGAAGGCTTTGGTTACGGTTTCTAAATTTTTTTTGATGTTTATAACAGAAAAGAAATAATTTTCATTTGGATCTGTTCTTAGAAGAATGCCAAGTGTATCATTCACAAATCCAATTGTCATATTAAGTATTCTAACATATTTCTTTGCTTCCTTAAATTGTTTTATTCTATTTATTACCAAAACTCCTTGGATGGTTAACGTTTTATAGTCTTTCAAGAGACCGTTTTCGATTAAAGCATCTTTGATTACGTCCGCTGCTATTCCAGTCATTTTTTTATTCGAGAATGGCTCAATAGAATTAATATCTTCACCGTCTATAACGGTGTTTAATACATAGAGTTCATAATAATTCATTGTTGGCCTCCTATAATGCTTTTACCGCATTGGAATTAGTGGTAAAATTATTCACATTCTTCAATAGTTCCTGCTCCTTCTGATTCATCTCATACAATATTTCTTTTATCTTTTTCTTATATTCAACTGTTAAATTCAACATGGTTTCACATTTGTCACGGGTGTTCCCCTGCCAGTCCTTAGCTTCTAATTTCTTTATTAAACCTGCCTCCAGACTATTGAGTTCCTTGAATTTGTCCTCAATCCTATTTATACAAGCCTGATAATCGGCAGGTCCATTTTTCAGTATCTTTATTTCAGACATACTACAGCACCTCCCTATCTTCTTCCCATTCTCTTGTATAGATTTTACTGCTCCACTCTGCTTTCTTACTGCTGCATTGTGAGATTACCTGTTCAAGATCTTGTGTAAAATTATTAATACTTGTAACTATTTGCTGGCAATGATTGAAATAATCCGTCTGTTTTATTTCATAACGCCGGATATAATCACCGGATAACCCGCCTATATAATTGACTTTCTTATTTAAGCTATTCTTATAAGTATTTATATCTGACAGGTTATTTGTTATCTTTCTTCGAATGTCTGTTAGCGAATTTTCCATACTTTTATAGGCTTCCATTTTGGCTGCCGCATAATGATTATATTTTGTTACCCAAGGCATACCCTTCCCTCCCCTGTAATTTATTAAATAGAAGTACTTGCAGATTTCCAGGAGCTTCAGATAAAGCCACTGAACATGTTAGGTTCTGCTATAATAGCGGTTATCAATAATTTCGCTTCTCTCTTAGTGAAACCTTACCAATAAATTAGATCTCATTACTTTTAATATGACAGAAAAATTTTGTTTTCCAGTGCATTATTACATGTTACCTAATCCGGTACAGGATGGAAGTATTCCATCCGTTGCAAAGGAACATATAAATGAGATAGATTATGAAGGTCTTAAGTTAAATTTATTAAAGTACCGGGAAGAAACGGTTGAAGATGAAAAAAGTTAAGATAACAGATTTTTAGTGGATAATGAACATAACAAGTACAAGGAAAAATGAATTAAAATATAGCGAGTACAGGAAGATTGAGAAGTATTTAAAGGAAATGATGTCTGCCAAGGAATATTTATATAAATAATCCGCAGAAACTGTTCATAGACTTCTGCTGTTTTTTATTAAAAGTAAATCTGAATAATATACAATGTCATGGTAACCCTAATAAAATGAAAACAAATCAGGAGTGGTAGAAGAACAATTTATATACAGAGTTAAATGAAAGGAAGGTATAAAGTTGAAGGCATTAACGTATAACGGCATCAGGGATGTACAGTTAAAACAGGTAGAGGATCCTAAATTAGTAAAGTCAGACGACATTATCGTTAAGATTACTTCTACAGCAATATGTGGCTCGGATCTGCATCTGATACATGGTATGATACCCAAAATGCCCACAGGATTTATTCTGGGCCATGAGGCAATGGGAATCGTAGAGGAAGCAGGAAACGATATAAAGCAGCTGAAAAAAGGAGACAGGGTTATAGTACCCTTTCCCATAGCCTGTGGCCATTGCTGGTATTGTGAGCATGATTTATGGAGCCAATGTGACAATTCCAATGAACATGGAGAAACCGGCGCACTGTTTGGCTATAGTGAACTTTTTGGAGGTTATGACGGAGGGCAGGCTGAGTACCTTCGAGTACCTTACGGAAATGTGGGGCCTAAAAAAGTTCCGGAAGAACTTACCGATGAACAGGTATTGTTTCTGACAGATATTCTGCCGACTTCTTATTGGGGAACCCTTGTCATTGGTGGTGTAAATCCCGGAGATACTGTAGTTGTACTAGGCTGCGGACCAGTGGGATTGCTATCTCAGAAATGGGCAGCCTACGCCGGTGCCAAACGGATAATAGCAGTTGATAATGTAAAGTACCGATTAGAGCATGCTAAGAAATTCAATCAGGTGGAAGTCATAAATTTTGATGATTACGATAATACCGGTGAATATATCAAAGAAATAACCCATGGCGGCGCAGATGTAGTAATCGACTGTGTCGGAATGGACGGAAAGAAATCAGTAGTAGAGACAGTTGAGTCAATCTTAAAATTGCAGGGAGGCTCGAAATCCGCCATCGAAATGTCCGCACAGGCTGTTCGAAAAGGGGGTACAGTCTCAATCCTGGGTGTATACGGTGCAAAGTATAATATGTTCCCATTTGGGGACTTCTTCTCACGAAATATTACGCTGAAAATGGGGCAGTGTCCTGCTCACAGTTATGTGGATCCTATCTTGAAGCTCATTCAAAAAGGAGAATTTGATCCTACGGATATCATAACCCATCGGATACCTCTTGATAAAGGCAGTTATGGTTACGAGATCTTTGATAAGAAAGAAGATGAATGTATCAAGGTTATATTAAAACCATAGAGTAACGGAATGAATGCCGGAAAACCTGAAACCAGAGTTTGCCGGTATTTTTTCATTGTTTACTTCATCATGGGTACCATTTGTGAATACCAATTTGTACTGAGAAATCGTGGTGCAATTTTACGGTTGAAGGTATTGTTTATTATTCTGCCTTTCCTTCAGTTTCAAGCTACACAGCAGTTGCATGGGGAGGTTTTACTTATCCATTTCAGGTATTACTGGACTATAGGATTTCTTTATCTGAAAGAAGTAAGTACTTAAACCCATAGTTTAACCTGGCAGTTAACCGATGGAAAAATACTCTCTGATAAAAAAAGCCATCAGCAGGTCGAATTTAACTTTGGAATCATTAAGCTCCGTTCCTAACAGCTCTTTGATTTTCTTAATCCGGTAAATAACCGTGTTCCGATGAGTATGTAGCTTTGAAGCAGTCTCTAACAGATTGCAGTCTGACAGCAGAAATACCTGTAGAGTGTTCATATAATCTGAGTCATGGACCGTATCAAACTGTTCCAGCTTCCCTAAGTTCTTCTCGTAGATGGATTTTAACATTTCTGGATCGGAAGAACTAAAAAGTATCTGAAAAAAGCCCAGCTCATCAAAATTTACAGAGGTAATGTTCCAGAAGGCTGCCGCAGCCAATGAAAAGCGGGCACGTTTATAGCAGCTGCCAATATCCGTAAGGGAGGAGATAATATTACTGATACCTAAAGTTATACTGCCGCAGAATAAGAGTATATCGGTGATTTCCTGGAGAGAAGGGGGAGTTTTGGAGATAAGATAAATCAATATCTGCCGGTTTTCATGTTCAAAGAGATGGTATTTTAATTTCAGGCGGTTCAGGGAAAAGGTAACCCGGGTGGTATTCTTTAGATTCTGTATTACGATGATTCTATAATCACCCAGTGTAGGAAAGCCATACTGATTTAAGGTAAGAAGTATATTTTCATGGACGGGAGTCTGGTACAAGGCACCTTGAAAGGCAGCATTCAGCTGATCTGTACTGCGTGTGTTATGTAAGAGAAGACTGCAGTAATCCTGCATGATATCGATAAGATGAACCTTCCAGGGCATGGTAAAGAGAGGAAATTTATTAAGGAAGCACAGGTCAACAATCTCAGGGGTGAGATCCGGCAGATTAAGGTATTTTCCTTCATTAATAATGATTCCGCTGCAATTGCAGGTTATAAGAGAGCAGATAAAATCATAAAGCTTAACTCCGCTCTGAATAAAGAGCCCCGTGGTTATTACTAGCTCACCACCTTTAAGAAAGGCTGTGTTCTGTATATCCTCTGCCAGGTATACCCAGGAAACCGGATTGGTCAGGCCAGCTTCTCCGCTATGGAGGGTAATGAAGTATTTATCTTTAGCACTTTCATATAAATCGGTTATCTGTGTTCCCATAGACTTTCCCCTTTAAGCTTTTATTCAAAGTACAGTTTATAATAAGAATTTTAATGAATTAAGTACAGTTTATAATGAGAATTTTAATGAATTGATTTTATAATTATTATTCACATTAATGCCTCTGTCAACTTTATTTTTATTAAAGGCAGTTAGGCAGACGGTGTATACATTAGATGATTAATAGAATATAGGATGTTAGGATAGAGGATTTGTATGTAACCTGGAAATAACCGCATAGAAGATAAAACCCAGGTGCGAAACTGTTTGACATATGGTTATCTCTTACGTTGCTAGAGTTTACAGATTCTCAGTTAAACAATCTATTATCTTCTTCCATCTGCTTAAGCCGTTATACTTTAACAGATACTTTAGTAAAATGGAATCAATTTCCCAGCTCTCGAATTGTAATATATCTTTTAAAAAGACAGCTTCAGTTTTTAGCTGTTCTTTTAAGGAGGGACTTTCTAATTTTTTATATTCCTCAATTAGTTCAATTAAAGTAAAAGTCCCTCCTCCGTTTAAGTCATGCATATAATGTTCAACAAAGTATCTAAAAGTATTATAATGGTCACTCATTATATTAACCTCATGAATAGATTGGTAAAGAAATTAACAATTATTAATTATACATATTACTTTATTATTAATAAAAGCACCAGCATATTTATTAAGACTGAGTGTGAAAAAATCCGAACTGGTAACCTTTATGAAATGGCAAATAGAAGGTAAACAAACTGAAATGGCAGGTAGAAGAATTCTTTGTACTTAAAGTACAATTACCTCCAAAAAGTTTGGAATAAACAGCCATTGTAGAGCGTTATAGTGAGGCGTAGAATGAATATACAGCAAAAGAACTCCATAAAGAGAACTTTTAAAAGAAAGAAGTGTTCCATATGAGCGAAAAATTTGTTATAACCATTGCGAGGCAATTCGGAAGTCTCGGAAGACCCATTGCCCGTTTAGTCAGTGAGAAGTTGGGAATTGAATACTATGACAGGGATATCGTTGAGATGACCTCAAAGAATCTGAATCTGCCGGTTTCAACTGTCAGTGATGTGGAGGAAAGTGCGAAATCAGCTTTCTTTAATATGAATTATCCTCTGGGTATGGGAACAACCAATATACAGGATTCCATCTTTGCCGTACAAAGAAAGATAATCATCGATCTTGCTGAACGGGAGTCCTGTATTATCGTAGGCAGATGTGCTGACCATATCTTAAAGGATCATAAGAACATAATTAATGTATTTATTTATGCCCCATATGAAGCAAGGCTGGCCAATTGCGTTGAGAGGCTGGATATGAAACCTGATGAAGCCAGGAAAATGATTGCCTCTGTAGATAAGGCCAGAGAATCCTATCACAAATATTATTGCGGTTATTCTATGGCGGATAAGGATTATAAACATGTAATGCTGGATTCCAGCCTGCTGGGAGTGGAAGGCACCTGTGATATTTTAACGGATATCATACAGAAGAAATTCAATTTGGTTAACAGTAAGAATAGCTAAAGTACATAGATATTATGAAGAGTCAAGTGATTAAGCGTAATAAACAAATTGTAACATTAAAAGAATAATCAGAAATTAATGAACAACAGAAATTTAGGAACAAGCAGAAATTTATGATAAGCAAAAATTTATAATCAATCAATCCGTATTTTACGAATAAATGTTTAAGGGTAAATATATGCCATATATAATTTTATACTTTAAACATACAACGAAATAAGACTATCTGACTTAGGCAATGGAGCTTTTGTATACAAAAGCTCCATTGCCTCTTTCTGTTTAAGAGAGGAAGATGATGTTATGGAAATGCTTGAAATAAAGAAACTATCCAAATGCTTTGTTGATTTGGAGGTACTAAGGGATGTCAATGTATCGGTGAGCAAGGGAGAAGTAGTGGTTATTATCGGTCCCTCCGGCTCTGGCAAGAGCACCTTGCTGCGGTGTATCAATCTGCTGGAACAACCCACTGGGGGAGAAATCCTGTATCTGGGAGAGAATATTACCTGTCTTGGAAAGAAAGTTACCGGTTATCGCAAACAGGTGGGAATGGTATTTCAGAGGTTTAATCTCTTTCCGTTAAAAACAGCACTGGAAAATGTTATGTATGCTCCCATGAAACTAAATAAAGTACCGGTAAAAGAGGCAAAGGAGCAGGCCATGGAGCTTCTAAGAAAAGTCGGATTGGAAAGTAAAGCTGATACCTATCCGGCAGCACTCTCAGGAGGCCAGCAGCAAAGAGTAGCCATTGCAAGGGCACTAGCCATGAAACCGGAGATTCTTCTTTTTGATGAACCCACCTCTGCTTTAGATCCGGAACTGGTAGGTGATGTCCTGGAGGTTATGAAACAACTGGCAGGGGAAGGAATGACCATGATAGTGGTAACTCATGAAATGGGCTTTGCAAGAGATGTGGCAGACAGGGTAATTTTTATGGACGGCGGTTATGTGATAGAAGAAGGAGCACCAAGTGATATCTTTTCCCATCCAAAGAATGAGAGAACTAGATCCTTTTTAGCCAGAGTGCTATAAGAGGCAAGAGTGAATATTATCTATATCACTCTGAAAGAACCATAAAAGAGCACAGGGATGCTCCTGGTAAGCTTCTTACAACAGATTTCCCGCCAACCGGCGGAAGGGAGGTAAAAATGGAATTGCATTTTAAGCAGGCCTTTGAGACCTTGGGGCCAAGCCTCTGGGGAGGAATAGGAATTGTACTTTATATAACACTGGCAGGGTTTTCCTGTGCTTTGGCTGTGGCACTGTTAGTTGCTATCGGAAGAATTTCCAGGAATAAGATACTAAGCCGAACCCTTGGAGTAATCATTGAACTGGTAAGGGGAACACCTCTGCTGGTTCAGTTCTTCTATATTTATTATGTTGTACCGACGCTGTTAAACGGTGTTATGGGCATGTTCGGGAAAGACACCAACATCCAGCTGGCAGCTGCCACCTGCGGTATTATAGGTTTTGCCATTAATTACGGCTGCTATATGTCAGAGGTTATACGTTCTGCCATTCTGGCCATTGATTCCGGTCAGAGGGAGGCTGGCCTTGCTCTTGGTTTTAGCGAGAATAAAGTATTGTTTTATTTTATTATACCGCCGGCCCTTAGAAATTCTGTGCCGGTATTCGGAAATTACTTAGTAATGCTCATTAAGGATACCTCCCTGTTAGCTATGATAACGGTACAGGAGCTTCTCCTTCGCACCAAGACTTATGCTTCTCAGACCTTTCTTACGGTAGAAGCGTACACCATTCTGGCTTTCGTTTACCTGATATTGAGTATTCCGCTCTCACAACTTAGCAGAGTAGTGGAACGCCGGCTTAAAAGAGTCCGTTAGTTTTGGTAACTCCATAAATATAGAAAATATGCTGAAAGAAAGAGGGAAAGATGATGAAAAAATTGAATCTGAGAAAAGGTTTCACACTGTTGTTAACACTTTTATTGACTTTTACCGTACTCACAGGCTGCAGTAAGAAGGACAATAATACCCAGACCGCTGCAGAAGATACGGCAGCCAGTGGAGAAGACACGGCTTCCACCGGTGAATCTGATATGTTAAAGAAGATCAAGGAGAAAGGCTACATTTTAATTGGCTCCTCCAACGATGCTCCCTTCTCCTATACTGATGTGGAGACGGGAAAATTAGAGGGTATCGATATTGAAATTCTTCGTGAGATCTGCAAACGGCTTGGAATCCCGGATATACAGATGAAAGTAGTTGATTTTGCCAACCTGTTGGTAGAGCTTAACAACAATAATATCGATATGGTGGTAGATGCCATGTATGTGAAAGATGAAAGACTTAAGGTAGCAGCCTTTACAGATAAGTGGTATCAGGAAGGTGAAGCAGTGGTAATTCCTGTTGATTCTGCTATCGCTGGCAAAGATGATCTGAAGGATAAAAAAGTGGGAGCACAGCCCGGAACCACTTTTTATGAAACTGCCCAAAAATGGCTAGATGAAGGAAGAATAGCAGGACTGGAAGCTTATGATAACCAGGCTACCCTGATGACTGCTGTAAACATGGGCAAGGTGGATGCTGTGGTAACAGATGGTATTGTGGCAGGTTATACCCTTTCTGCCGACAGTTCCTTAAAATTAAAGCTCTTAGCTCCTTACGAAGCAGAAGCCAGCGGACAGATTGGTGCAGCTTTACGTTTTGAAGATAAAGCCTTTTTAGATGAGGTGAATAAGTGCCTGAATGAGATGAAGGAAGATGGCACTCTGCTAACCATATTAAAAGATTATGGATTAACAGAAGATTATTATGTAGATGTGCAGAATGGTAAAACAGAAAATACGAAATAAGAACCAGAAGAGCGACTGCTTCTGATACCTGATTCTGTAACCTGGTTCTGAAAACTGCTTCTGCTTACGAGAACAAATAAAAAAGAATATCACGCTGATAATTTAAATAAGTTGCTTTAAAGGTTTTGGGATTTTACCTCTTCAAGGAATAAAAGTGAATGATTTTATGACAATTTTATATCTTTAAGAGGAATAAAGCTCCTTCCGGCTTATTGACTAATTATGGTACTGCCACAAGCTTACTTATGGCAGGAGGGTAAGCGTGAAAGAAAATATCTTTCACGCACCCTGATTATGTACGCGTGTTAAAGTACACAGATGGGAGTTAAATATGGAATTTCAATATCATCTGCCAGTCAATCTGGTATTCGGTCGTGGAAAATCGGATTTAATAGGAGAGAAGGCAGCAGCATTTGGTAAAAGAGCACTTATCGTAACCGGCGGAAGAAGCACCAAGGAATCCGGTTTACTTGGGAAGACAGAAGAGCTATTAAGAAAAAGCGGAGTAGACTTTTCTTTATTTGATAAAGTAACCCCGAATCCTCTGACTACTACGGTTTATGAAGGCGCAGAACATGCGATTTCTGAGGGGTGTGACATGGTGCTTGCCCTTGGTGGCGGCAGCAGCCTGGATGCAGCAAAAGGAATTGCCTTTCAAACCGTAAACGGTGGGGATATAAATGAGTACATTTATGGAAGAAAGGTCAGTAATAAGGCACTTCCAATCCTTGCAGTTCCCACTACCTGCGGTACAGGCAGCGAGGGCAACGGCTTTGCCGTTATGACGAACCCGGATACGCTGGATAAGAAATCCTTGCGCTGCAGTGCCATTGTTCCTGCCTGTTCCATTATCGATCCTTTACTTATGAAGACCATGCCAAAGAAAACGCTGGTTTCTGTGGGTTTTGATGCGCTCTGCCATAATATGGATGCCTATATCTCTGCTATTTCACAACCCTTAACGGACATTATGGCCTTAGAAGGAGCAAGACTTGCTGCAGGCAGTCTTACAAAACTCTATGCGGATACAGAAGATCTGAAAAGCTGGGAGCACTTATGCCTTGCCAGTACCCTTGGAGGAATGGTTATAGGGACAGCGGGGGTAACAGCTCTTCACGGAATGGAACACCCGGTAAGCGGACTCAAAAATATTGTGCATGGCAAGGGCTTAGCGGCACTTGCCCCGTATGTTTATGAAGCCTCTATTAAGGGGGCACCGGATAAATTCCTTCTGTTATCCAGGATACTTGGCGGCAGGGATGAAAAGGACTTCGTGCCTGCTATAAAGCAGCTCTTATCAGAGCTGCAGCTTACTGAAACCCTTGGGGATATGGGAGTGGAGGAAAAGAATCTGGATTGGCTTACTGAAAACTGTCTGAAGGTATCTGCTCCAAGTATCGCTAACCATCCCGTAGTCTTTACACCGGAGAAAATAAGAGAGATATTCAGAAAAGCATTATAAATAAAAAGTTAAGTAAGAGGTTTAAGGGGTTAGGGGTTAAGAGGTTATATCGAGTGTTAATATATAAGTTGAACTAAAGTTTTAACCTCTCCCAGATATAGAACCCTTTTAAAATACCTTTTTTATATTGGATAGGAAACGAGGGTTTAGAGAAAAGAGAAAGCCAGGATTTATAGATAATTGAAAAAATCTATCCAGTATAATCTAAATAGGGTACCTACATGTAATATGAATAAAAATAACGGAAAAAACGGGGAATTACGCAAACAACCCTGTTTGTTTACCATGCGCAAAAAACGCAGAAAGGGAGGAATATATGTTAAAAGATGCTTTACCTAAAATAAATACCCTGCTGCCCGGTCCCAAGGCCAGTGCCATACTGGAGAGAAGAAGTGAGGCAGTGCCCGGTGCCATCAAATCGGTGTATCCCTGTGTTATCAGCAGAGGGGAAGGGGCTATGTTAGAGGATGTGGACGGAAATATATTCCTTGACTGGGTAGGCGGAGTTGGAGTATTAAATATTGGATACAGCCATCCGGAGCTGATAGAGGCTGTAAAAGAACAGTCGGAAAAATACTTTCATGCAATGATGAATATTGTAACTCATGAGGGTTATATTAAACTTGCCGAGAAAATGAACGAAATCGTTCCTGTCAGGTCTGCCAAAAGAAAGACCATGTTTGCTAATTCTGGTGCAGAAGCAATTGAGAATGCAGTGAAAGTAGCAAAGTCCTATACGGGAAGACCGAATGTCATAGTATTTTCAGGAGCTTTTCACGGCAGGACCTTGCTTGCTTCCACCATGACGGCAAAGAAAGCCTATGCATCAGGCCTTGGACCTTTTCCGGATGGTATATACCGGGCGGAGTTCCCTTATCTGTACCGTGGACCGGAAGGATATAATGAGGAAGGTGCTATAGCTTATTATATTGAGAAATTGATAAGGGTATTTGAAGAGGCTTCACCTGCTGAACATATAGCTGCCATTGTAGTGGAACCCGTTCAGGGGGAAGGCGGATTTGTTCCGGCACCTATAGAATGGGTTAAGGCTGTGAGAAGAATCTGTGACGAGAAGGGGATTCTTCTGGTAGCAGATGAGGTTCAGACTGGTTTTGCCAGGTCAGGAAAAATGTTCGTGTCAAATTATTGGGATGAGGCAGGAGCTGCACCTGATATCATTGCCACTGCCAAGTCCATAGCAGGAGGGGTGCCGCTAAGTGCCATAACTGCTTCCGCTGAGATTTTTAATGGAGTAAAGAATGGCATAATCGGGGGAACATATGGCGGCAATGCCCTTGCCTGTGCTTCGGCTTTAAAGGTAATTGAAATTATAGAAAGAGACAATCTGTGTGCCCGTTCTTTGGAAATTGCTGCGAAAGTGAAAGGAGCCTTTCATTTGTGGCAGGAAGAGTTTGAAGAAATTGGGGATGTAAGAGGTATCGGATGTATGACCGGTATAGAATTTGTGACGGATAAAAAGAGTAAATCACCCAATGCAAGGCTGGTATCGGATATAGTTATTTATTGTGCAGAGCATGGGCTTATTGTGGAAAGCGCAGGAACCTATTCCAATGTCATTCGTTTCCTGTGTCCCCTGGTAGTGACAGATGAACAGCTGGATTGCGGGCTTGAAATTCTTTATAATGCTGTGAAGGACTGCCGGTAGAGAGTGTTTATTTATATCTGAAATAACAGGAGTAATTTATTTTCCTACAGAGCAAAAGAAATATGAGTTATATAGAATAACCCTTGACATTTTTTTCTGTTATGCATAAAATAATAATAACAACACAGACAAAAGCGTTGACGAGGAGGAGTACATGTTATTCCGGATGAACAGAGAGAAGATGGCTGGTGAAAATCTTCGTGATGGGAACATGGAAGTAGCCTTTGAGCTTTGGATCGAACAAAAATATTATTTTTAAGTAGACTCCAACGGAAATTTCCACCGTTATCAGGGAAAGCGATATCGGAACCTTTATTCGTTCCCGTATTGTATGAGAGCAGAATTCTATTCTGAAATTAGGTGGTACCACGGACACGTTTCGCCCTAAGCAATTATTTATTTGCTTAGGGCGTTTTTTGTCTGTTTTGTAACACCAGCATAGCTGTCAGGTCAGCACGAAGCTTTGTAAAGGAAGGTTTCTGGTGCCTGAAAATAAAAGGATATTTCAGCTGTGCATCATAACAGGAGGATTCAGAATGGATAAGAAGTATGATTTTAAGACGGCAGAAAAGGAAATGCAGGAGTTTTGGAAGAAAGAAAGTATTTATAGCTTTGGAAAAGGAAGAGAGAAGAAGGTATTCTCAATTGATACACCACCGCCTACGGTTAGCGGAAGCCTCCATATCGGTCATGTATTTTCCTACACCCAGGCGGAAATGATTGCCCGCTATAAGCGGATGCAGGGATATGATGTATTCTATCCCTTCGGCTTTGACGATAACGGCCTGCCCACAGAACGGCTGGTAGAAAAGGTTCAAAAAATCAAACCCGGTGAGTTAAGCAGAACGGAGTATAACAAAAGATGTATGGATACGGTAAAGGGATACGAAGAAGAGTTTAAAGCTATGTGGAAGAGCCTTGGCTTTAGTGTTGACTGGTCTTTGGAATACCAGACAATCTCACAGCGGACCCAGAGAATCTCTCAGCGCTCCTTTCTTAATCTGGTAAAAGCAAAGAAGGCTTACCTTAAGGAATCACCGGTACACTGGTGTACGGAATGCCAAACCTCCATAGCCCAGGCAGAGCTGGAGACGAAGGACACCGAATCCGCCTTTCATTACCTGACCTTTGAAACAGAGAGTTCACCCCTTATCATAGCTACCACAAGACCGGAGCTGCTCTATGGCTGTGTATCGATTTTCGTAAACCCGGAGGATGAACGTTATAGGCAGCTTATCGGGCAGAAGGCAAAGGTACCTTTGTATGATTTCTGGATTCCTGTTCTTGCAGATGAACAGGCGGAGAAAGAAAAGGGCACAGGAGCGGTTATGTGTGCGACCTTTGGTGACAGTACAGATGTAGAATGGTATCAGAAGCATAAGCTGCCCTTTAAGAAAGTTATAACGGAGAACGGAAGGATATCTTCAGAGGTACCCTTTATCGGTAATCTTAGCATAAAGAAGGCCAGAGCTGAGATTGTAAGGCTGTTAGAAGAGAAAGGTCTGATTAGTAAGAGAGAGGATATTACCCATGCTGTTGCTGTTCACGAAAGGTGCGGTACAGAAATAGAAATCCTTCCTTCTGCCCAATGGTATATAGATATTATGACGGAGAAGGAACGTTTTCTTAAGGCAGCCGATGAAATTAACTGGTATCCGGAACATATGAAGAACCGCTACCGGATCTGGGTAGAGAATCTGAAATGGGATTGGTGTATTTCAAGACAGAGGAATTTCGGTGTACCTTTTCCACTGTGGTATTGCAAAGAGTGCGGAAGTCCTTTACTGGCAGAGGAGGAGCAGCTGCCAGTTAACCCGCTGGAGGATAAACCCCGCAAGCCTTGCAGCTGCGGCTGTAAGGAATATTATGCAGAGACGGCTGTATTTGATACCTGGGCAACCTCCTCCGTAACACCTCTGATTAATGCAGGCTATGGAGAGGAGGAAGACCGAACTGCAGAACTGCTTCCCATGGGCATGAGAAGCCAGGCTCATGAAATCATCCGTACCTGGGCTTTTTACACTATTGTAAAGAGCTTATACCATACGGGACAGATTCCCTGGAAGGACATTATGATAAGCGGTTTCGTACTGGCAGGGCGAGGGGAGAAAATTAGTAAATCCAAGAATAATGCAGTTCTTTCTCCGGTACAGCTTATTGAAACTCATTCTGCCGATGCTATAAGATATTGGGCGGCCGGTGCCAAGCTTGGGACGGATACCTTCTTTGAGGAAGAGGAACTAAAGGTATCAAAGCGCTTTCTGACGAAATTATATAACGCGGCGAAATTTGCCTTTATGCATCTTGAGGATTATGTAGACACTGCAAAGACTGAACTTCTGCCTGCGGATAAATGGATCCTGCAAAGAGTAAGTGAAACAACAGCAAATGCAGAAACGCTCCTTGACCAGTACGAAATCGGTCAGGCAAGGCATCTGATTGATGAGTTATTCTGGAAGGATTTCTGTGATTATTATATAGAAATCGTAAAAGAACGCCTGTACCAGCCTGAAAAGCATGGCTGGGAAGAACGGAGTTCCGGACAGTATGCACTGTATCACAGCCTGTATGGTATCCTTAAGCTCTATGCTATCTATACACCCCATATGACGGAGTATATCTACCAGCAGTTTTACCGTAAGGAGGGGGAGGCAGTATCCATACACCAGACCTTGTGGAAGACTGACAAAAGTGATGGTGCAATCGCAGAATTTGGTCAGCGTCTCCAAGGGGTAATCGGAGAGGTTCGGAAGAAAAAAGCAGAACAGCAGTTATCCATGAAAGAGGAAATGGAAGAGCTGGTTATAACCTGTCCGGCCTATCTGGTAAAGTACTTTCAGCAGTCGGAAAAGGATATCAGAGCCTGCACAAGTGCAAAGAAGATAATTATCAGAAACTAACTAAGATTTTAATGAGATAATCTAAAGTGAAATGGAATCTTACAAATAGGCAAGAAGCTGCCCCCACATAGGTTAAGGGCAGCTCCTTGTTCCTCTGTATATTCTTAAAAAGGCCATTCCCAGTTCAGGATTTCATCCTTATCAATACCGTAGGTATATGCATACTCAAGATTCTCAATAATAGTGTTCTTCATCTTCTCGCGAACATGAGCACCTTTAGAGCCCAGAGTAGGAATATTATCAATGGCATCGATAACCAGGTTGAAACGGTCGATCTTATTCTGGATAGCAAGTTCCAGAGGAGTGTTTATATTACCTTTCTCATGGTATCCGTGAACCTGGATTCTATGAGGATTGCATCTCTTAAAGCACAGCTTGTAGATTAAGGAGGGGTATCCGTGGAAATTCAGGATAACCGGCTTGTCTTTTGTGAATAAAGAATTGAATTCCTCGTCTGTGAGTCCGTGAGGGTGTTCAGAGGAAGACATAAGTTTCATCAGGTCCACAACATTGATAAATCTGATTTTGATATCCGGGAATTCTTCACGGAGGATGGCAGTTGCAGCCAAGGCTTCCTTGGTAGGAATATCACCGCAGCAGGCCATTACAAGGTCCGGTTCCTCGGTATTATTATCATTGCTTGCCCAATCCCAGATGCCGATACCTTTGGTGCAGTGCTTTACGGCATCATCAATGCTTAAATACTGCATATGCTTCTGTTTATCAGCTACGATAACATTTACATATCCGGTACTTCTTAAGCAGTGATCCATGGTAGATAATAAGCAGTTAACATCCGGCGGAAGATAGATTCGAACGACTTCCGGGCTTTTGTTGGTAACTACGTCTAAGAAACCTGGATCCTGGTGGGAGAAGCCGTTATGATCCTGACGCCAAACTGTTGAGGATAACAGGATGTTCTCAGAAGCAATGGGAGAACGCCATAATATTTCATGTTTGCAGATGTCCAGCCATTTCGCATGCTGATTGAACATGGAATCAATTACATGGGAGAAAGCTTCGTAGGTATGGAAGAAGCCGTGGCGACCGGTCAGGAGATATCCTTCCAGCCAGCCTACCAGTGTATGTTCACTTAACATCTCCATGACTTTACCGTCAACGGTCATTTCGCTGCCGTCCGTGATATCCTCGTCATAATAGTCTGCCATCCAGGCCTTTTTGCTGACGTCATAAACGGCAGTAAGCCTGTTGGAGGAGGTCTCATCGGGACCGAACATACGGAAGTTTTCAGGGTTGTTGCGGAAGATATCTCTTAACAGCTCACCCAGTGGTTTGGTGTTCTCATACTCGGAACAGCCGGGTTTTTCAACCTTAACGCTGTAATTCTTAAAGTCAGGCATACGAAGGTCTTTTCTTAACAGACCGCCGTTGGTAATTGGATTGGCACTCATTCTGCGGTTTCCTTTGGGTGCCAGCTCTTTTAAGTCAGCAATCAGCTTACCTTCTTCATCAAATAAATCTTCCGGATGATAGCTCTTAAGCCAGTCCTCCAGCATTTTTAAATGCTCGGGATTCTCATGGATTCCGGATAAGGGAACCTGATGAGCGCGCCAGAAGCCTTCTACCTTTTGTCCGTCAACCACCTTAGGGCCGGTCCAGCCTTTAGGGGATCTTAAGATGATCATAGGCCATCTGGGTCTGGTTATTTTACCGGTGGTTCGAGCTTCCGTCTGAATAGCCTTGATTTCCAGAATAGCGTTTTCCATCGCTTCTGCCATGGCATTGTGCATAAGAGCAGGATCATCACCCTCAACAAAGTAAGGCTTGTAACCATAGCCTTTGAACAGGCACTCCAGCTCTTCATGGCTGATTCTTGCAAGTAAAGTAGGGTTGGCAATCTTATAACCATTTAAATGAAGAATAGGAAGCACGGCACCGTCTCTTGCAGGGTTCACAAATTTATTGGAATGCCAGGAGGTAGCCAGAGGTCCGGTTTCCGCTTCTCCATCACCGACCACGGCAGCAACGATCAGGTCGGGATTGTCAAAAGCCGCACCGTAAGCATGGGAAAGGCTGTAGCCAAGCTCACCGCCTTCATGTATGGAGCCGGGGGTTTCCGGAGTACAATGGCTTCCAATACCACCGGGGAAAGAGAATTGTTTAAAGAATTTCTTTAAGCCCTCTTCATCTTCACTCTTATCAGGGTAAACTTCGGAATACCCGCCTTCCAGATAGCCGGGTGCAAGAACGCCGGGAGCACCGTGGCCGGGTCCGGCGATGAAAATCATATTTAAATCATATTTATTAATCAGCCGGTTAAGGTGGACATAGGAAAAAGATAATCCGGGACTGGTTCCCCAGTGACCTAACAGTCTGCTCTTTACATGTTCTGCTTTCAGAGGCTGCTTTAATAAGGGATTATCTTTGAGATAAATCATACCGGCTGCAAGATAATTGCAGGCGCTCCAATAAGCATTTATTTTCTTCAGCTCATTGTCGGTTAAATAGGTTTTGGTTTTTTCCGTCATGTTACTCTCCTTTGTGTTATTTTTTTAACAAGCCTGAATACGAGATATACTAGCACATATTTTGAAAATAGGCAAGGTGTTTTGTTAAATTATATTTAAATTAGTTCACTATTAATTAAACTAAAGTGAGAAAATAGTTCATTTAATCCCATTTTAACCGTTATTTTGCAGTTTTTTAGCAAACTAATTGATATAGGCTATTCAGTCTGTTTATCTTCAATTCACTGTTTGAAATGCATAGTTGTTCTATCTGCATTTATAGTATTAAATAGATACGTTTTATGGTATTGGCATTTTTAATTAAATTATACAGGAAGATAATGGTTCCTTATTATATATGCTGAAAATAATGTTAAATACTGTAATTAAAGTCATATAGTTTCATAAGAAAATTATATTAATCCTATAGTATTTATAAATTATTCATACTTTTGAAAAAAGGTATTGAAATTTTTCCCGGTAGATATTATAATCCCTTTATAACAAAGGTGTGCACAAATTTATTGTGTATGCCTTTTTTTGTATTGTTAATATTGCAGTATAAAATACATAGATTACAGCGTGATAATTGTTTAAATTGACCTTGAATATGAAAATGACAGTACACTTAATTGTTATTTCACTATCGTAACAGCGCCATCAGCGCTAGAGTCTGGCAAGCCAGACTCTTTGTTCTTTCCAAGAAATAAGAATTTTGGACGGATTTTATTCTTTCAAAGTTTTTATCATAAAAATTTCTATAGGAGGAAATTTACATGAAGAAAAGGTTATTAGCAGTCATCATGGCTGTTATCATGGTAGCTGCACTTTTATCCGGCTGCGGCACCAAATCAGATTCAACAAGCAGCAACGGGTCTGATTCAGGCAGTGATACACCTGCAGCAACAGAAGCTCCTGATTCATCGGAAGCATCAGGAACGATCAAAATCGGAACCATCTCTCCCAACACAGGAAACTTAGCTGCCTATGGTGAAGCCGTAGTAAACGGCATGAAGCTTGCTGCGGAGGAAATCAACGCAGCCGGTGGTGTTCTCGGACAGCAATTGGAACTGGTATCGCTGGATGATAAAGGTGATTCCACAGAAGGTGCCAATGCTTTTAACAAGCTGGCTGACGATTCCGGGATCAGTGCCGTTATCGGTTCTGTAACCAGTGGTGTAACTACCGGTCTTGCACCTTTGGCAAATGAAGCAAAGATTGTTTTATTAACACCTACAGCGACTGCTGACACGGTAACAGAAGATGACGATTATGTGTTCAGAGCTTGCTTTAAGGATTCCTACCAGGGAAAAATGGCAGCAAAATTCGCTGCAGAAAAATTAGGAGTTAAGAAAGTAGCAGTACTTTACGCTTCCGGTGATGCATATTCCGCAGGTCTTCGTGAAGCCTTCATTGCAGCAGCAAAAGAATTCGGTCTTGAAGTGGTAGCGGAAGAAAGTTCCTCCTCCGTAGATGATACCGAATATTCCTCTCAGCTGACCAACATTGCTAACAGCGGTGCAGAATATCTGTTTGCTCCTTACTACTACAGCTCCGTTGGACCTTACATCGTACCTCAGGCAAGAGCAGCTGGTTTTAGCGGTGTTATCATGGGTGCTGACGGCTTCGACGGAACCATCGGAACCATGGTAGATGATAAGAGCCTGTACAACAACTGCTTCTTTACAAATCACTACTCACCTGATGATACAGCAGATTCCGTTCAGAACTTTGTTAAAGCTTACAGCGACAAATTCGGTGCAGAAAGCCTTAATGCACTTGCAGCTTTGGCATATGACTCCGTTTATATGTTAAAACAGTCTATTGAAAAGGCTGGATCAGCAGACAGAACAGCAATCCGTGATGCTATGAGCGGAATGAGCTTCTCCGGCGTTACCGGAAGCTTTACCCTTGATGTCAGCGGAACACCTGAGAAGTCAGTTGCTATTATTGAATTCAAAGACGGAGCAGCTGTATGGAATAGTACACTTGGTAACTAATCAGCTGAATAATCAATCACCCTGCGGCTTACCGGATGGTAAGCCGTTTTGGGCTTTCGGAGTATAAGTCTTTTGCCTTTCTAAACGTAAAAATAATTCTTTTCTTTTTGCGCTTAGAAAAGAAAAAACTTAATCATAAGTGATTTACTGTAAAGGAGAATACCGTTATGTCAACGGAAGTCGTCATTTTTATTCAACAGGTTATTAATGGATTAAAAATAGGCAGCGTGTATGCATTGGTAGCCCTGGGGTATACCATGGTATATGGCATTATCCGGCTGATTAATTTTGCACATGGGGATTTTATTATGGTAGGCAGCTATACCATGCTGTATTCCATACCGCTGATGGTAGCACTTGGAATGCCTGCCTGGATGGCTGTTATTCTGGCTGTGGCAGTCTGCGGTCTGGTTGGGGTTACTGTAGAAAAAGTAGCATATAAACCTGTACGTAAAAAAGGAAATAACATGTCAGCCCTGATTACGGCCATTGCTATGAGCTTATTCCTGGAGAACTTAGCGCAAACAATCTTTGGTGCGGCACCAAAGCCTATCGGAACAATATTTTCAATTCCGGATTTAAAATTTGATACCATTAAATTTAACGGAAACACCATACTTACCATTACTCTTGGTATTACGGTCATGATTCTGTTACAGCTCTTCGTACAGAAGACCAAAATGGGGAAAGCCATGAGAGCGGTATCGGAGGACGGCCAGGCAGCTATCTTAATGGGTGTTAACAGAAACAGGACCATTACCATAACCTTTGCCATCGGCTCAAGTCTTGCGGCAATAGCCTCCTTAATGTATTGTGCTTCTTATCCCCAGGCAACCCCTACACTGGGAGCCATGCTCGGCCTGAAGGCCTTTGTAGCGGCAGTTCTTGGAGGAATCGGTATCATACCGGGAGCCATGCTTGGCGGTATAGTGGTAGGTCTGGTAGAGAGCCTTACAAAAGCCTATATAGGACAGTTAACAGGAGGAGTTATTACCTCTGCCTTCTCAGATGCCATTGTGTTCGGTATTCTGATAGTAGTATTACTTGTTAAACCTTCCGGTATTCTCGGAAAAAATTTAGGCGAGAAAGTGTAGGTGGAGGGTATGAAAAAAGATCGGATTCGAGCAACTCTAATCAATTTCATAAGCATCTTAGTTCTTTTTGGGATATTGGTTGCATTGTGTTCTACGGGCACATTATCCAATTACATAAAGGGAATTCTGATGGTATGCTGTATTTCAATCATTATGACCTGCTCTCTTAACATAACAGTGGGTTACCTGGGACAGATAGCACTTGGCGACTGCGGGTTTATGGCAATCGGTGCATATACGGGAGCTTTGATCACCAAAGCCATGGAGGCAAGCAATATACTGGTAGGTATTGGTGTTCCGAATACTTTGCGGTTTCTGATTGCAACGTTAGCCGGTGGTATTATTGCAGCTGTTTTTGGTGTTCTGGTAGGTATCCCGGCACTGCGCCTTCGAGGAGATTATCTTGCAATCATCACTCTTGGTTTTGGTGAGATTATCCGTGTTGTTATCCAGAACCTTAAATTTGCCGGCGGTAAAGGTTTCTCAAAGGGGCAGGCAGGTCAGGCACTGATAGGCATAAACCGTATAGCTGATATTTATGTGGTGTTCTGGATTATGGTAATATCCGTTGCCTTGCTTTATACTTTCATCCGCTCCAAATACGGGCGTGCAATAACAGCCATCAGGGATGATGATATAGCCGCCAGTGCCTCCGGTATCAATACAACTTTTTATAAGGTATTGGCATTTACGGTTTCTGCATTTTTCGCAGGAGTAGCGGGAAGTATATTTGCCCATTACATCGGTTCTTTAAATGCGGCTGCTTTTGGATGGTTAAAGTCCACAGAATATGTAATCATGGTAGTCTTCGGCGGAATGGGTTCTATTACCGGTTCCATTATAGCGGCAATTGTCCTTACTGCATTACCCGAAGCATTACGGGAATTCTCCGAGTACCGTATGCTGGCATATTCCGTAGCCTTGATCCTGGTAATGATATTTAAACCTACGGGGTTACTTGGTACTTATGAGTTCTCTTTGTTTAAGCTTATCAAAACGGGAAGAGGTAAGAGAGCAAAAGAGAAGCCTCTGCTTACAGATACTGCAGCGACAAAAGTTGAAGAAAAGGAGGAATCATAATGGGCACTCCTGTACTTGAAGCGAAACATCTGGGCATCGCCTTTGGTGGTCTAAAAGCTGTAGATGATTTTAATATCAGTATCAACGAAGGCGAACTGGTAGGCCTTATCGGACCTAATGGTGCCGGTAAAACTACTGTATTCAATCTGCTGACCGGGGTATACAAACCCACAGAGGGAGCCTTCTTCCTGTGCGGAAAGAAGATGAACGGAAAAAAGATACATCAGGTGGTTCAGGCAGGAATTGCCCGCACCTTTCAGAATATCAGACTCTTTAAGACCATGACGGTTCTTGATAATGTTAAAGTGGCTTTTGGCATGAAGTTCAAATACCGCCTGGGCAGTGCCTTGTTCCGCTATACCACCTTTTGGAAAGAGGAAAAGGATATAGAAGAAAAAGCAATAGATCTGCTTAAAATCTTCGGTCTTGAGGATAAGGCGAATTATATTGCAAGTAATCTTCCTTATGGACAGCAGAGAAAGCTTGAAATTGCCAGAGCTCTAGCTACAGGCATGAAGCTGCTGCTCTTGGATGAACCGGCGGCGGGAATGAATCCGACTGAGACTGCTGAGCTGTTAGCCTGCATCAATGTTATCCGAGAACGATTTGGTATTGCAATTCTATTAATTGAACACGATATGAGTTTGGTTATGAAGATTTGTGAAAGAATCGTTGTAATAGATTATGGCATAACCATTGCTGAGGGACTGCCGGCAGAAATCGCTGCCAATCCCAAGGTTATCATGGCATATCTTGGCGCAGATGACGAAGAGGATGAATTTTTAGATGAAGATGCTGACGGTAAATCAGCCTCAGAGAAAGACGAAGTAAAAGAGACAGAGAAAAACGCAGTAAATGAGACAGAGAACAACACAGTAATCGAGTCAGAGAAAGACGCAGTAATTGAACCAGAGAAAGACACAGTAATTGAGTCGGGGGAAGAGCCGGTCAACATTTCAGAAAATGAGTCAGTAAAGGCATCAGAAAATGAATCCATTTATAGCACAGAGACAGGCCTAAACAATAATCTAGTAAATGAGCAGGGGAAGGAGTAGGTAAAGGATGTTAAAAGTTGAGAATCTTGACGTATCTTATGGTGCCATCCATGCCTTGCATAATATCAGCCTGACGGTAAATGACGGAGAGGTGGTATCATTAATTGGAGCAAATGGTGCCGGAAAGACTACCACTCTTCATGCCATAACCGGTCTTATTGAGAGCTCATCCGGCAGTGTGGAATATGACGGTAAAGACTTACGTAAGACAAGAGCCAGTGACATCATAACTCTTGGAATGGCACACGTGCCGGAAGGGCGCCATGTGTTTACAAGAATGACAGTGCAGGAGAACCTTGAAATGGGAGCCTTCATTCTTAAGGATAACTCCATGGTTAAGAAGAACATGGATATGGTGTATAATTATTTTCCAAGATTAAAGGAACGGCGCAAACAGCTTGCCGGTACTCTCTCCGGCGGTGAACAGCAGATGCTCGCAACCGGCCGTGCCTTGATGAGCAATCCCAGAATTGTACTGATGGATGAGCCGTCCATGGGATTATCCCCCCTTTTAGTAAAGGAAATCTTTAAGATTATCCGCACCCTTCACAATAATGGGATAACAGTTCTATTAGTAGAACAGAATGCGAAGATGGCATTGGCAATTTCTGACAGGGCATACGTCCTTGAGACAGGTTCCATTACCATGAGCGGCAAGGCATCTGATTTATTAAAAGATGAAAATGTGAAGAAAGCATATCTTGGAGCATAGTAGAATTGTCCAGCCTATTTAATATGAATTGATGAGAGCAGATACTTTATGTCAAAAATATAAGGTGTCTGCTCTTTTTGTTTGCCCGCCATGGGCGGGCTCTAATGGGTGAAAGTCCCAAGTGCGCCTAGGCAACGTGGAAGCACATAGCTGAACAACAAGGGTGTCCACCGTGAGGTGGAATCTGAAGGAAGTTGTAGGCAAACTCTTGGTCCGACGGACAGAAATCACATATAAGGCTCTGAAATACGGATAAGTTTGCAAAAGAAGATGAAGTCCAAAAGTTGCTGGAAGTAGGAGTAAATGTGGCGGATAGATGAGAGGAAAGAGCTCGCACCTTAATCGGGGAGGTCTCACAGCGGTATCATTTGCCGAGTAACAACGAACTGTGAGAAGTCAGCATAGTCCGTAGTAGCGAGGAAGTTTCTGTAATGGAAACGGAGCAAAGGGACGAACAATCAATCAGTTGAAGTAGGTTCCGACTTGTAGTAAACACAACATCTGTCGATGACGTCAAAGATGGTGGAAACGAACGGGACAGAAAGGAAACAACGCATGGACACAAATAGTCTAATGGAGCAGATATTAGCCAAAGATAATCTCAATAAGGCGTATCTGCAAGTCATACGAAACAAAGGAGCAGAGGGTGTGGACGGAATGGAGTACACAGAACTTGGTGAATACCTTTTGAAGAATGGCGAAACAATTAAAGAACAATTGCGGACACGAAAGTATAAACCGCAACCAGTAAGGCGTGTAGAGATACCAAAACCAGAAGGAGGAGTCAGGAAACTGGGAGTACCAACAGTAACGGACAGATTTGTTCAACAAGCAGTAGCACAGGTACTCACTCCGATATTCGAGGAACAGTTTCATGACCACAGCTACGGATTCAGACCGAGTCGTTGTGCCCAGCAGGCGGTGCTTACAGCGCTGGAAATGATGAACGATGGGCACAGTTGGATAGTGGACATTGACCTGGAAAAGTTCTTTGACACAGTAAATCATGACAAGCTGATGACAATAATAGGAAGAACAATCAAAGATGGAGATGTTATCTCGATAGTTCGAAAGTTCTTAGTTAGCGGAGTGATTATAGATGATGAATACGAGGATTCTATTGTAGGAACACCTCAAGGTGGAAATATTTCACCACTTTTAGCAAACATCATGTTAAATGAACTGGATAAGGAAATGGAATCAAGAGGATTGGATTTTGTCAGATATGCAGACGACTGTATTATTATGGTCGGAAGCGAACTGGCAGCTAGCAGAGTAATGAAAAGCATTTCAAAGTTCATAGAAGAGAAGCTTGGATTGAAGGTAAATGTTAGCAAGAGCAAGGTGGATAAACCAAAAGGAATAAAGTATCTGGGATTTGGATTTTACTATGACACATTTGCCAAACAGTATAAAGCTAAACCACACGCTAGTTCAGTTGCAAAGTTCAAGGCAAAAATGAAGAAATTTACTTGCCGAAGTTGGGGAGTTAACAATAAGCACAAAATAGAGAAGCTAAATCAGTTGATTCGAGGTTGGATAAATTACTTCAAAATCGGTAGTATGAAGAAACTATGCAAGAATTTTGATGGAACTATTAGATATAGGCTTCGCATGTGCATATGGAAACACTGGAAAACACCAAAGAATAGAGCAAAGAATCTAATAAAACTGGGAATACCTAAATGGGCGGCAAGACGAACCTCTTATGCAAAGGGATTTGCAAGAGTATGTCGAAGTTCAGATATAAGCCAAGCAATAAATAATGAGAGATTAGCCCAGTTTGGACTAATCTCAATGTTGGACTATTACATCGAAAGGTGTGTTACTTGTTAAGTTGATTGAACCGCCGTGTACCGAACGGTACGCACGGTGGTGTGAGAGGTCGAAATTTCTCTGTTAAGAGAAATTTCTCCTACTCGATTGCAATACTTTTATGCTGTTACAGGTTTTACTATACTGAAACTCTTATATATGGTAATATTTAGTTATAGATGTTAAAGGATAGAAATTTATGGGCGGAGAATTATTACTTCACGAATTTTGCAATAAATTAAAGATACTATGAAAGGCAGGAGAAGAAATGTTAGAAATACCGGAAAGCACTACCCTTGCAAGACAGCTGAACGAAACAGTACAAGGAAAAGTTATTAAGTATGTTGAAGCCAACAAATCTCCTCATAAATTTGCCTGGTATTTTGGCGATCCAGGGGAGTATGATACTTTGCTTGGCGGAAAAAAGCTCGGTTTGGCTATTGCCAGAGGCGGAATGGTCGAGGTGCAGGCAGAGGATTGCAGGCTTTTGTTCGGTGATGGAGCTGCACTGAAGTATTTTGAGGATGCGGATAAAGCACCGAATAAAAATCAACTTTATATTGAATTCACAGATAGGACAGCCCTTATAGCTACGATACAAATGTATGGCGGGCTGTGGGCTTATAAAGAAGGGCAGAATGATAATCCCTATTATATTGGTTCCTGTGAGAAGCCATCACCTCTCAGCGACGAATTCACCTATGAGTATTTCAGAGCACTTTATACGGAAGCTTTGGAGAAGAAGTCAGTGAAAGCATTTCTTGCCACAGAGCAGAGAATCCCGGGGATAGGAAACGGTGTAATACAGGATCTGCTATATCAGGCAGGAATCCATCCCAAGAGTAAAATGAATACGCTTACAGAAACTGATATAGAGAAGCTCTATCATACAACCAGGAAAGTACTGACGGAGATGATTGAGGGCGGCGGACGTGATACAGAGAAAGACCTGTTTGGAAATCCAGGCGGCTATATAACTTATATGAGTAAGAACTCCTATGGAGAACCCTGCATAAAATGCGGATATCAGATACGTAAGGAGAACTTCCTTGGGGGTACTATATACTTTTGCGAACATTGTCAGAAGGACAACCTTATTAAAAACAATATGAAAAAACAATATGAAAAAGCAATATGAAAAAGCAATATGAGAAAGCAATATGAAAAAGCAATATGGTAAGCAATATGAGAAAGCAATATGAAAAAACAATATGAGAAAGCAATATGAAAAAGCAATATAGTAAGCAATATGAAAAAAACATTATGATAATAGCATGATAAACTTCAGATTGTCTGAATTGTTGCTTTGTCAAGTTGCAATTTCTTCAGGGGTTGTAGAAATTAGCTGGAGCTAGCTATTCTAAATAAAATAATTATTTTCGAGAAGTGAGTATAGAGTAAAAGGAGTTGCCAAAAATCAGGCAGCTCCTTTATTATGTTAACAGATAGGTTTTAGTATTAATTCCTAAGAACTTAAATTGCCGGCATAACCTTACCGCCGGACACCGGTATATAAGCACCTGTAGTAAAGGCAGCAAGATCAGAAGCAAGAAAGCATACCATGTTGGCGATATCCTGGTCCGTTCCTCTGTGTCCCAGAGGAACAGTCTTATCATATTCCGGCTGCACCTCCTGGCTCTTAGCCCGGTCATTGTCGCTGATTGTCCATCCGGGGGCAACTTGATTAATGGTTACATTATAGGGACCGACTTCTTTGGCAAGACAACGAACGACGCCATCCAATCCGCGCTTACCGGCAACATAAGCAGATTGATAGGGATCAGCCAAAGCGGCGCATTCGGTATTGATAACTACGATTCTGCCGTATTTCTGGTCAATCATATGAGGCACAAAGGCCTTGTTCATATATACGTTATGCATAACGCAGCTTTCAAACTGCGTGTAATAATCAGATACATCCTGTTCCAGAACACTTTTCCACTGATATTGTATAACGGCATTGTTAACGATTATATCCGGTTTGCCAAATTCTTCATATACTTTATCCCTCATGGCATAAATACTCTGTTCCTTGGTTATATCAGCCTGAAAGATTCCGGCTTCCCGTCCCATAGATCTGACCTGTGCAGCCAGTTCCTCTGCTTTTACCTGATTGCTATGATAATGTATGGCAACGTCAGCACCGCATTCTGCAAGAGATAATACGATTCTGCGGCCTAGTTGTCCGGTACCTCCGGTTACAATTGCTCTTTTATTCTCCAGATTAATCTTCATGTAGTTCTTGTATGATGTATTTATTAACAAATACATCAATACTCTCCTTTCTCCTTTACGATTTGCTTCTTTAATAGGTATTGATCTGGTTAACAGCCAGGGAGATCCAATTGCAAGCCTGTTCTCTCCATGGAAAGGTCAGCAGTATTTGGCATAGTTTATAACATAGTATGATAAATATAACTCTCATGTCAAGAGCGTTATCCCTATTGCATGTGAATGTATTTATCTTTCCATGGGAAACTTATAATAACCGATTATCATACAAATAAAGTAAAGGATAGTTATTTCAGTACAGAAATCACTATCTATTTTTGCGAATAGAATAATATTTGAAAAATATTGTACAAATTAGATGCAATAAATTATAATTATTTGCATAAATAGATGAATAATAATATAACAACCGGTTGACATATATTTATGAGAATGCTATAATTCACTTACAACAAAGCGCGAAGTTGTCAGACAGGATAAGGGAAGCAAAGATTACGAAATCAGTATTGGAGGAGAAATTATGAAGGTTAAGAGGATTGTTGCTGTTATGACAGCAACAATAATGATGGCCGGTATACTAACCGGCTGCGGCAGTAATAACGATTCAGTCACCACAGGAAACAAGAACAACAATTCCGGTAATCAAGCTCAAGAGACGGAGCCTGCAACTACAGCACCGGCTACAGAGGCAGGAGAGGTAAAAGACTTATCAGGAACCAAGATATCTTTTTTAAACAGTAAGGGTGAAATTCAGACTGCACTGGAAGAAATGGCTGCTGCCTTTGAAGAAGAAACGGGAGTTGTTGTTGAAATAATTGCCTGTGGTGCCGGAGAATCACCTTACACCAAGATAACCAGTATGTATAATTCCGGAACAGCGCCCACCATGGCCATGCTGGATACTACCGATATTGTTGCATTAGCGAAAGAGCATGCACTGGACTTATCCGAGGAGTTATGGGTAAGCCAGTGTGAGAATCAGCTGACCAGGATTGATGATAAAGTGTACAGTTTTCCTTTCTGTGTGGAGGGAAGAGGCTTGATCTATAATAAGAAAGCCATAGAAGACACTCTTGGAACAGGCTTTGACCCCGGTTCGGTCAACTCTTATGATGCCTTGAAGAAGCTTCTTGAAGAACTGCGTGCAGGCGGTATGGAGAACCCGGTGGTAATCTCCAAGGAGGATTGGTCTCTTGGTGCACATCAGCTTGGATTTATTTATGATACCTATAACGGCACTACAAAGGGCAGCCAGGAACTGATCGGAAAATTAAAGGATGGCAGCTTAAAGGTAGAGGATTATGAAAGATACAATCAATTTATTGATACCATGAATTTACTGTTGGACTACAATATCAATGGAAAAGATCCTCTGGGAGCACTTTATGAGCAAGATCCAATTTTTCTGGCTGACGGGGAAGCTGCAATTTGGGCAAACGGCTCCTGGGCATGGCCCAACATAACGGAGGCAGGTGCATCCTCAGAAGACCAATACGGTTTTATCCCTTTTGTATTAGGCAATGATACCACGGATTTTGCAAATAATGCCATTCAGGCGTCCGCAAGCAAGCAGGTAATGATAGACTCGACCAAAGCTACGGAAAATGAGGTTGCAGCAGCAAAAGAGTTCATAAACTGGCTGGTATTTAATGAACAGGGACAGAAGATGCTGGTGGAAACGGCAGCTATAATACCTGCCTGCACCAATAATACTTATGAAGCCCTCGATCCTCTGGGTAAAGATATTCAGACCAGATTGGCGAAAGAAGAGACCTACTCTTCTTCCTACATTGCCCCTTCCGACCACTGGAGCGTCCTGGGCACCGCAATGCAGAAATATATTGCCGGAAAGAGCAGCAAGGAAGAACTGGCTGCATCTATTGATAATTACTGGACATCACAGAAATAAAGCACTAACAGCAGAAGCATAATTTTGGCTGAAAGGGGGCTGGTGCTTTGGCAGCAGCCTCCTAATAGCCTGATAACATGCCAATTTTATTTGTTTACCGGTAAGCAAGCGGGATTCCGGAGAAAGAAAGGACTGTAATAATGGGAACCATGGGAAGAAAACCATTAGAAAAATTGAAAAATCTATGTATATTTGCTTTGCCGGGATGTCTGGTGTTTACCGCAGTGGTAATTGTTCCATTTATATATGGATTCTATCTCACGCTAACAGATTGGGACGGAGTCAGCAAACATAAGAACTTGATAGGTTTTTCAAATTATTTCGAGGTATTTAAAGATGTGAACTTCTGGTCTTCTATGGCACTTACACTAAAATATGTGCTGGCTTCACTGATATTGGTAAATGTGATAGCGTTTCTTCTGGCTTATGCTCTGACAAATGGCATGAAAGGCCAGAATTTCTTCCGTACGGGTTTTTTTACTCCGAATCTTATCGGAGGAGTGGTTTTGGGTTTTATCTGGCAGTTTATATTTTCCAGGGTAATAGTCAGTTTTGGACAAAAGACAGGTGCAGAGCTTTTCTCCGCTTCTTTTTTATCTGATCCCGGCAAAGCCTTCTGGGCTATGGTCATTGTAACTGTTTGGCAATTATCCGGCTATATGATGCTGATCTATATTGCCGGTTTCACAGGTTTGTCCTCCGATGTTTTGGAGGCAGCCAGTATAGATGGAGCTACAGGGGTACAGAAATTAAAGAGCATTATCCTGCCCTTAATGGTACCTTCCTTTGTAATCTGTGTGTTCCTTACTCTGTCCCGTGCTTTTATGGTATACGATGTCAATCTTACTCTGACTGGCGGAGAACCTTATGGTTCAACCAGACTGGTGGCAATGCATGTATACGAAAAGGCCTTCACTTCCAGAAATTATGGTGTAGGGCAGGCAGAAGCCCTGATTCTATTCCTTGTAGTTGCCATTATCAGTGGAGTCCAGATTTATATCGGGAAAAAGAAGGAGGTTGAGGCATAATGGACACAGTTTCTAACATTGGCGGAACCAGGCGTAAGGTGTTAAAGATAACGGGGTTTTTGACCGTAATGATATGTTTTCTTCTGTATATGATACCTTTTGCACTGATTTTTTTGAACTCTTTTAAAAGGAAAAGAGATATTATAACCGGTCCTTTTTCCTTTGTCACAAAAATGGGTTATACCACGGATAACTACTCAGAAGCTTTTGAAAAAATGAACTTTATGAAGGTCTTTGGCAACTCCCTTTTTATAACGGGGTTAAGTACCCTTTTGGTTATATTGCTTTCCTCCATGGTAGGATATTATTTTACCCGGGCGAAAAATCTGTTTTCCAAGATATTTTTTTCCTTGATGGCAGCTTCTATGATAATTCCTTTTCAGGCCATAATGATTCCGCTGGTATCTATTTACGGTTCATATCTGAATGTTCTGAATAACAGGCTTACACTGGTATTTATGCATACCGGTTTTGCTATGAGCATGTCGGTATTTATCTATCAGGGCTTTATCAAGAGCAGTATTCCCATCTCCCTGGAGGAGGCGGCTTATCTGGATGGCTGTACCAAGCTGCAGACCTTCCTCCGGGTAGTGTTTCCACTGCTTAAACCTACGACTTCAACCCTGGTAATACTTAATGTACTGGCTTTTTGGAATGATTATTTGCTGCCGTCACTGGTACTGGGAAGAAAGCAGTTGTTTACCCTGCCTTTGTCTACCTATGCCTTTTACGGCACCTACTCGGCTAATTTCGGAGTAATAATGGCAGCACTGGTATTAACCGTAGCACCCGTCCTTATCCTTCATCTGTTCCTGCAAAAGCAGATTATAAGTGGAGTCATTGCCGGAGCGGTTAAATTATAAGATAGGACGAAAGAGAGGATAAAATGAAAAAAATTGAAAATAAATGTATGCTTATTACGTATTCAGATTCCCTGGGGAAGGACTTAAAGGAGCTTAAGGAGGTTTTGGATCTATATTTTTCCAAAGCGGTTGGGGGAGTACATATCCTGCCTTTTTTCCCTTCTTCCGGTGACAGGGGCTTCGCACCCATGGATTATCATAAGGTAGATTCGGCCTTTGGAGACTGGACAGATATCGAGAAGCTTTCACAAAGATATTATCTGATGTTTGATTATATGATCAACCACATTTCTGCCCAAAGTGAATACTACAAAGATTTTTTGAAAAAGAAGGAAGCTTCCCCGTATTGGGAGATGTTTATCCGGTATAAGGATTTCTGGGAGCAGGGAGAACCCACCCCTGAACAGATTGATAAGATATATAAGAGAAAGCCCAGAGCTCCTTATGTGGATGCGGTATTTGAAGATGGAACCACTGAAAAGGTATGGTGTACCTTTGACTCGGAACAGATTGACATTAACTGTAAGACAGAAGTTTCCAAGAAATTTATACGCGATAACCTGACGACCCTGTGCAACCACGGTGCGGCTGTTATTCGTCTGGATGCCTTTGCTTATGCAACCAAGAAAGCAGATACATCCTGCTTTTTTGTGGAACCGGAGGTTTGGGAGTTCCTTAAGGAATGTGAGGAGATAATACGTCCCTATCAGGCAGAGATACTGCCGGAAATCCATGAGCATTATACCATGCAATTAAAAATTGCAAGAGAGGGCTATTATGTATATGACTTTGCCCTGCCATTCCTGATGATAAATGCCCTTTATTACGGTAAATCCGAGTATCTTAAGCATTGGCTTGCTATTTGCCCCAGGAGACAATTTACCACTCTTGATACCCATGACGGAATCGGTGTGGTTGATGTGAAAGATCTGCTTCCGGAAGAAGAAATTGAGAATACCAAAGAGGATATCTTCCGTTGGGGTGCCAATGTGAAGAAAATCTATAATACAGCGGCTTACAACAATCTGGATATCTATCAGATTAACTGCTCTTATTATTCTGCCCTGGGCAATGACGATGATGCTTATTTACTGGCAAGAGCCGTACAGATTTTTGCGCCGGGAATTCCACAGATTTATTATGTCGGACTTTTGGCCGGAAAAAATGATCTGAAATTATTGGAGGAGACCAAAGAAGGAAGAAATATAAACCGGCATTATTATACATTGGAGGAGGTTGCGCAGGAAGTGGAAAGACCGGTGGTAAAAAACTTGATTAAACTGATGGAATTCCGTAACAGCCATCTTTCTTTTGAAGGAGATATAGAGCTGCCGGACTGCGGGAACAATGAACTTCATATTATTCGAAGGTATAATGAGCACACGGCGGAGCTGATTGCAGATTTTGAAGCAAGATGCTTTACCATTATGTATTCTCATAATGGAATTATGAAAGAACTTGGTATGGATTATGATTAAAATCGTTAATTGTTCAAAGAAGTATCTCTATCTGCCCATTGAAAGGTAAAGTGAAGAAAAATGCCTGGAGATATTTTCTGTGGAAGAGGACGGCAGGGAAATAAAGATAATGGAGTTTATGATACCTCAGGAAATGGAGGAAAAAGAAGTTGACAGATTTTACATTTTTATTGGATGATGTTATCTTTGAAGTAACGGCAAATCATGATATAATTTTAGGTATATTTGAATTAACGGTACCTGTGACATCCATTTCCGCAAAACCGGAACAATTTAAAGAGTACCGGGTATATCAGCTTGAAGGGTAACGGCAGGTTGCTTTAAGATAATGAATGGAGGATATGGAATTGGCAACATTAAAGGATGTGGCAAAGGAAACCGGACTGACCGTAAGTACGATCTCAAGGGTTCTGAATAACAGAGGTTATATTAGCGAGGAAACCAGGCAGAATGTATATGATGCCATGAAAAGGCTGAACTATCAGCCCAATGAAGTAGCACGTTCCCTGTCCAAGAAATCGACGAATACCATAGGTGTTATAGTACCTCATATCAGACACCCTTATTTTGCTGAATTAATAAGTAATCTGGAGAACCAGGCATATTTGCATAAATATAAGATTCTATTGTTTAATTCCAAGGAGAAGGATGAGAAAGAAAGAGAATATCTGGAGATGTGCACCAGCAACCGTGTGTCAGGCGTTATCCTTTGCAGTGGTACGGTAGCGGTAGGGGAATTCAGCAGGCTGAATATTCCGCTGGTAACCATTGAGCGCTATCTGGAGAATGGAACAGCCTCCATTGAATGTGATAATCTGCAGGGAGGAAGGCTGGCTGCTAAACATCTGATTGAATCCGGGTGTAAACATCTGATTCATTTCAGTGGTGTCAGTGAGAGGTCTATGCCTGCAGATGCCAGAGGCGAAGGCTTTCGGGAGGTGTGCAGCTTCTCTGGTATTGATTTTAAAGAGGTCACGACCAGTGAATTACAGTATAATAATCTGGAATACCATGATTTTATTGAAAATATCCTCAAGGAGAACCCTGATACTGACGGGATCTTTGCCAGTAGTGATCTGATTGCTGCCCAGGTCATACAAGTCTGTGCAAAAATGAAAATCTCCATACCGGAACATTTAAAAATCGTAGGTTTTGATGATGTTTACCTTGCTTCTCTGACCACCCCCCGGATAACCACAATCCATCAGCCTGTCAGGGAGATGGCACAGATGGCAATTGAGCTGGTAATTGCGGCAGGGGAAGGTAAGCTGGTACCAAACAGAACAATGCTGCCAGTTTCTTTGATAAAAAGGGAGACGACCTGATGCCATTCTATCGAAACCCTGGAGCAGATATGATGCTTACGGAGAAAGAAATAGATGAAACCCTGCTTGCCGATACCAGAATCTTTCATTTTGGAACACTCTCCATGACCCATGAACCGGTAAGAAGAGCAACAAAACGGGCAGTTAAAGTGGCAAAAGCACAGGGAGCGTTGATTTCCTTTGATCCCAATCTCAGGGAACCTTTATGGGATTCTTTAAAGACAGCCAGAGAACAGGTAAGCTTTGGATTAGAACACTGTGATATCTTAAAAATCTCCGACAATGAAATTATATGGTTTACCGGGGAGGAAGACTTGGCCGCAGGGATTAAAAAGCTCCAAAAAGCTTATCCGCTTCCACTGATACTCTTATCTATGGGAGGAAAGGGAAGCCGTACTTATTGTGGAACAGAATATGCAGAAGTGCCGGCTTTTCTTCAAGAAAAACCTTTGGATACCACCGGAGCCGGTGATACCTTTTTAGGCTGCTGCCTTCATTATGTATTGGAAAATGGAATGCAGCAGCTCAACAAAGAAAGACTTAAGGAGATGCTGATAACTGCTAATGGGGCAGCATCCATCATTACGGGCAGGAAGGGTGCTTTACGGGTAATGCCGACTATTTCTGAATTGGAGGAATTCTTAAAATCAAAAAGATATGGCTGTTAGGGCGGTAACTCTATTATCAGGATTGACTTATTATGCCTATCAATTCCTTGCTTTCTTCAAAGCCGGGATTTAAAAGCAGTGATTTCTCCGCATACATCAGAGCTTTTGAAAACTCCTGCAGATTGTAATAACAGAAAGCGATTTCATAATAAAGGGCGTCCTCTTCACCATAGAATTCGATGGAGGATTCAAAAAGTGTTATTGCATCCTCGTCACAACCAAAATAACTTAATAACGAACCCAGGCAATAGAATAGATTCCCGTCATCACCAATGGGGAAATAATTTTCCCAAACGTGATATATGGCAGTAATCAGTTCCTCCCTGGGGAAATCTTCTTCTTTCTCAATTCGTTCCAGAAAGGTCTGATAGAATTCCAGGAAGGTTCTTGCATCCCAGTGGGTAAATCTTAAAAAGGTCAGTAATTCTTTTGAGGTAAGGGATTTATTCTTTGGTACCAGTGCCTTTTTCAATACATAGAAGTCATCCGGGCCGATACTTTCTATAATCTCCTGAAAGACCAGGGTAGTTTCAAGAAAATTGTGGGTGCGTTTACTCAGCAGAAATAAGGACGTGGTTACACTTTCATGTTCATAAATGCTGTGAATTGCACTTCCGCCAAGGCTGTCAAAATATAATTCCATAGCGTGAAAATTAACCGTCAGGGAGATGGAACCATGTTTTGATAAAAAAGGATGGTAGTTTTTCTCCATAGATAATAAATTACGATATCCTTTATCTGAGGAGATTAGTACGAGGTCGTCCTGAAACAGCCTTCTTAACCGGCTGATACATTGAAAAGCAACAATAGGAAGGGAAAAGGCACTATCCTCCAGGCAGTCTTTATAGTATAGAAGTATTTCATTTACATTGCCTGTGTCATAATATCCGCTGCCAGAGACCAATTTATCAGTATAGGAATAATCCAAGCCCGCCAGAATGGAGTTATCTTTTGCATCAACCGGTTCTTCTCTTTCAGTGATTGTAACCAGACCTTCATATAGTTCACCTTTCGAGACATAAAATGTATCCTGGGGGAGACTGTCAAAAGTATAATTGGCAAATAAGATAAGGGGATTTTTAACCTGTCCGGGTCTAAGAACCTTGCCGCTGTACCTTAAATGCAGTTCTTCATCTTCTGCCATATTAAAAGTTGCAGCATCTAATACCCCCTCTTCGAAAAAGGGTTTTAAATAGCTGTGCTTCAGCCAGTATTCAACGTTTCTTTCCGCCAGATCCGTAATAAGGTACTTGAATGACAGTCCCTTTAGAGAGGAATTTTCAAGCATGTGAAGAAAATGCTTCAGAAAAGAGTAAGTAAAACGTCCTACTCCTGCTGCCAGCTCCATAATATAAATTGTTGTATTTCTATCAAAAGCTTCACTGGAAGCAATATCCCGGCAGTATCCGAATGCAGTTTTTGCATATAAACTGGCTATATAGGGATTGGTGGTTATATATTGCGGTACGATTCCTTTTCTCCAGGCTTCCGGTCCCTGGCTGGCATAGAAGTCTTTTTGCAGTTTCCATACCATGGATTGGGACAGGGGTTTTTCTGCTTCTAATATCTTACCTGTATTTGCTGTACTTTGGGTATTTAGTCTTTTTATATGATAGTTCTTATTGAGTTTGTTCAAGGCAATTCTCCTGTACTATTTTATAAGGCTCGTTCGTCTTCAGGTTACTTCAGACAACAGAGGCAGCCGGTAATTCCGTTGATCAGACACAGCCGGTAATCATCGAACACAGCCGGTAATCATCAAAATAGCCAGAAATCATCAGACACAGCCGGTAATCATCGAACACAGCCGGTAATCATCAGACACAGCCGGTAATCATCAGACACAGCCGGTAATCATCAGACACAGCCGGTAATCATCAGACACAGCCGGTAATCATCGAACACAGCCGGTAATCATCAGACACAGCCGGTAATCATCAAACGCAGCTGGTAATCATCAGACACAGCCAGAACAAAATAAGAAAGGCTGCGGCTTAATGGCTTATAAGGTTTCGTTATTTAATTTTGCTACTAATTCTGTACGTGATTTTACTTCTGTTTTGATAAAAAGTGAAGAGATATGCTTCTTTACTGTAGATAATCCAATATAAAGGGCATCCGCTATTTCGGTATTTGACATACCCTTTAAAAGAAGTAATGCAATTTCCTTTTCTCGATAGGTTAATGAATACTTCTGCGTTAGTTTTTGTGGCCGGGTATCGTTTCTTTCTAACTTGTTTTCCACTTTGATCATTTCTTTGGCATTTTCGATAAACTGCTCCGGCGTAATCAGCTTGTCCTTTAATATATGATAACCAACGCCTACTTCAATTTTAACAGGAATATCATTGGAGGAGAAATCCAGACCGTTAATCCGTTCATAAATATAATTGCATATTCGCCCTACCTGGTTCTCGTTAATTCCATACATAAGAAGAATAAACCGGACTCCGCGGTAAGTGGATATCCAGTCTTTTTCGCGGCGGGGTAGTCCCTTTAGCGCCTTAGACACCTCTTTGATAACCTGATTACCAACTAAATATCCATGGGTGTTATTGATGTAATCCATATCCTTTATTTTTATGATAAAAAGGGAAACATTGACGTTTTCCCTATAGGAAATGGCGATGTCATGAGGAAGTCTTTCAAAGATAAACTGGTCATTGTATAAGCTCGTCAGGGCATTCTTAACGATCGATAGATTTTGCTTACGGATTAATTTAATAATGTCATCGAATTTTTGATCATTCTCAAGGTAATCAGAGGAGACATTCTGCATTAATTCCAGTACTACATTATAATTTCGCAATGGTACTGCCGTCATAATATAAATGTTTGTTTCATTGTATTCTATCTTTGTATATATTTTATTCTGATTGTAGGCCCTCATTGAGATGCAGTTTTCACAGACTTTATTGTTCTGCCAGAAATCATAGCAGTTATCGTTTACCTTTAAAAGATTACCGGAATCTTTCATTATTTTGTATACTTTTTTTTCGATTGGATTAACCAAACGAATACTCTCATACAAATTTTCTATGAAATTAAAATCCAAAATCATTTTTTCAATCGAATTAAGATTTTCCATATTACTCCCATCCATGCGCTTTAGCACACGTACAATTCAGATAGTATCCTATCCCAGCAGAGCCTTGTCACACATACAACTCAGGGGGGTATATTACAAGGTTTTCTATATTCTATGCTCCATTGCAGGCAGAATCTGATAACGGATATGACACTGCCATAAATCTAGGTGCCAATTATACTCTTTTCAATAGTTCATTTATTGCTATTTTGTAAAACAAATTACAGTATATGGTAACAAAAGTATACTTTTGACCCATAACGTTTTATCTGACGCTATTATATCATATTGGTATAGAAATCAACAACCAATAACAGTTTGGAAAGGAATTGATTTTATGAAAATTAAATGGAAGATAACAGGTGTTTCAATATTTATTATTCTGATACTGACCATATCGATCATATCCGTTACTTTTTTTGAAATAAAACATCTGGTGAATGCAGAGAATAAGTCTGAAATCAAAAATTACTCTAATATGGGACTGCAGCTTATCAATGCAGAATATCCGGGAGACTGGTCAGTTCAGGACGGTGCCTTGTATAAGGGGGACACGTTGTTAAATGAAAATTATGAGGTCATTGACGAGTTTACAGCTGATACTAATATTCTTGCAACATTGTTCGCAAACGATACAAGAATATCAACTAATGTAAAAGTTGGAAGCGGGGAGAGACAGATCAATACCAAAGCTTCTGATGAGGTAATTGAACAAGTACTGGATAAAGGTGAGGTTTACACAGGTTCTGCAGATATACAGGGAAAATCAGCCGAAACCTATTACATACCCTTAAAAGACAATAGTGGTGCAGTAATTGGTATCTGGTTTGTAGGTGTTTACACGGATGTTGTAAATGAGCGTATTTTAGAAGCAATGTTACTGATAGGTATGTTATCAGCTGGTATGCTGGTTATAGGAATTGTCATCTCCTTTTTACTGGGAGCTACCATTGCAAGAGGTATTACAAAAGTTAAGGACAAGCTCAGATTAATGGAAAGCGGAAATTTTAATTTTGAGTTTCAGGATAAATTACTGAGAAGAAAAGATGAAGTGGGAGAAATCGCAAATTCCTCCAGGAACCTGCAATTGAAAATGGCAGAAATCATAACTGGTATCCAGAAGGAATCCGAGCAGGTTAAGCTCAAGGTGAATCATTCTGTTGAAGCGATGGAAACCGTAAATATCAACATTGAAGAAATCTCTGCTACCACAGAGGAATTATCAGCCGGTATGCAGCAAACCTCAGCAGCAACGGAGGAAATGAATGCCTCCACCTATGAAATTGAAACTGAAGTTACTTATATGAAAGAAAAAACTGCAAATGGTGAAAGACTTGCAGAAGAAATCAAAGCAAGAGCAGAAAAACTAAAGGAAGAAACGGGAGTTTCTTATAAGAATACCTCGGATATCTATCATTTAACCAATCAACAATTAAGAACGTCAATACAAAAGACGGAGGCAATAGAAGAGATCAAAGAACTTACACAGACAATCATACAGATAACAGCCCAAACTAATCTGCTGGCATTAAATGCATCAATTGAAGCAGCAAGAGCAGGTGAAGCAGGAAGAGGCTTTACCGTTGTGGCTGATCAGATTCGTATTTTGGCGGATAATTCTAAACAGGCGGTATCAAGAATAAACGATATTTCCTATAATGTATCCGATGCAGTAAAAAGTGTAGTTCAGGATTCCGAAAAACTCTTATCCTTTGTGGATAACCAGGTGCTGAAAGACTATGAGATGTTAGTGAATACAAGCAACCAATATGTGAATGATTCTGATAGTGTAAGAGATATCGTTACTGAAATTAATGAAATTGCAGAGAAGCTTCACGTGGCCATGCAGCAGATTCGTACAGCAATCGATGAGATAACGACAGCAGCAGGCGAAGGAGCAGAAGGTACAACGGATATAGCGGAAAAAATTAATAGCGTTGCCTTTAAGGTAAACGATGTATTAAAGCAGGTACAGGAAAACAAAGAAAGCGCAGAGCAGCTGGATAACCTGGTGGATTTCTTTAAACTGTAATAATATGATGGGGAGTTTTTGGGACAGATTAGATAACTATTAGTGAAATAAGTTAAAACTGTATTTGTGAATCTTGTTATTGTATAAGGGTTATAACATTTATCATATGATGCCGGAAGTATCCCATGTCTTCAGAGTTTGTATTAGGAGAAAGACATGGAGGTACTTCCGGTTTTTCATTTTTTATCGGAGTTAACCAGCTGTTTTGCTTCCTCAAAACCCACGGCCTTTTCTTTATTTATCATGGTCCTTAAACCTTTCCTGAAAGGTTACTCCTTTTTGGATAGACCGGAAATACCTGCTTCCCAGTCCTTTGTTATACTGGCAACGACTTTTCCCAGGAGGACCAGAGCCAGGATATTTGGAATAACCATCAGTCCGTTGAATAGATCCGCCAGATTCCATACCAGATTAACCTTAAGGGTGCAGCCTATTCCTACAAAAACAGAAACCAGGATTGCATAGATGGAGACCGCCTTCTTTCCAAAGAGATACTTCACATTGGAAAGACCGAAAAAGTACCAGCCCATAATGGTGGCAAAAGCAAAGAAAAATACACAGATAGCAATAATTACATATCCAAAATGGCCAAAGACCTGGGCAAAGGCAGATTGTGTCAATTCAATCCCGGTAAGAAAGGTTCCCTCTGCATCTTTGGTACCTAATACGCCGGAGGTTAAGATTGCCAGCACCGTTAAGGGCAATAGAACGATGGTATCTACAAATACTCCTATCATAGCAACAAGTCCCTGTTCGCAGGGGTTTTTTACACGGGCCAGAGCATGTGCATGGGGTGTTGATCCCATACCTGCCTCATGTGTAAATAAACCTCGGGCAATGCCGTAGCGGATAGACTGCTGTACACTCACACCCAGGACACCACCCAAAACAGCCTGTGGATTAAAAGCGCCGACAAATATATCATAAAAAGCTGGAATTATGTTACGGAAATTTACGACCATAACAATGATTGAAGACAGTGTAAAGAAGACAGCCATAAAAGGAACAACTTTCTCTGCAACAGCTACGATACGTTTGACACCACCCAGAAAAACCAGCAGGGAAATAAGTGCCAGTACAACACCAATGATCTCGGAAGGAATTCCGAAAGCTGCCTCCATTGCGCCACCGACAGAATTGGCCTGCACCATGTTTCCCATAAATCCAAGTGCTATAATAATCAGTATTGAAAAGACTGCGGCAGCGGCTTTACCAACAGGCCCTTTGACGGCAGCGCGGATATAATAGACAGGGCCTCCCACAAGTTCTCCGTTTACCGTTGTTTTGTAGTGCTGGGCAAGGGTAGCTTCTGCATAAATGGTTGCCATACCTAAAATCGCGCTGACCCACATCCAGAATACCGCGCCGGGGCCTCCCGAAACCATGGCGGTTGCCACACCTGCAAGGTTACCCGTTCCGATCTGGGCGGAAACGGAGGTAAGCAGAGACTGGAATGAGGTCATGCCTTCCTTATCGCTGGCCTTTTTACCGCGCAAGGTGATAGAACCAAAGGTTAATTTTAAGCTTTGTTTAAATCTGCGAAACTGAATTCCCCTTGTCAGGATCGTAAAATAAACACCAACTCCGCAAAGCACAACGATTAAAAATACATCCCACAGTACCTTGTTTATACTGCTGACTAAATCAGATAACCATACCATAATAAATACTCCTCCTAATTTCACATAACTGCAGGCGTCGGATGCAAACAAAAAAGTCAAACCACACTTATGGTTTGACTCCGGATATGAGAAAAAGGCATGATAGTCCCAGTATACAGGTTCTCTGTCCTTTTGCCTGAGAGATTAGTACGAAATCATTATTCGTACCTTACACCTTCGGCACTCGCATTTGAGATTCTCCAGAGTTACATCCGTTCATAGTCTTCACCCGGAACTCCGAGCGCCTGAGAGTGTTACTCCTTCGGCAGGCGAAAGCCATTTTCCTACAAACTTCACATGTCAGTATTATTTTTATACTTTATTATATCACTTTGTTAAAGTGAAGTCAATGAAAGCAATAGTCATTGCAGATCATGTATCATGGAACCGGAATTTTTTAAAGCATACCCTTTCTGTTAAAGTATAAGGTGTGAAAATAATTGACAATTTTTAGGCAAGTGATATGATAATATTAGGATTATCAGTGCTGATTCATTGACTAGCACTATTTGGAGATATTTTATTTTATATTATTCTTAAAATTCCATAAAGATTCATTAGGAGGTTCCGGAAACAACTGGACTGAAGGGTGGGGCAGATTATAACAAATAGTAATTAGCAGCTGCGAAGCCATAAGGTGATTTGATACTACCGGTTTTGCAGCCAGCTAAAAGTGGGAGGTTATATGCAAAACCAAGAAGTAATAGTGGATATAGTTAAGAATATCGAAAAAGTTATAATAGGAAAAAGAGAAGCAATTGATTTAGCGGTAATAACCTTGTTATCGGAAGGACATCTTTTGATAGAGGATGTACCTGGCGTCGGAAAAACTACTCTTGCCAATGCCATTTCAAAATCCATTGACTGCGGCTTTAACCGGATTCAGTTCACACCGGATACAATGCCCGGCGATATAACCGGTGTGTCAGTTTATAATATGCAGACGGGACAGTTTGAATTTACACCCGGCGCTATCATGAATCATATTATATTGGCCGATGAAGTTAACCGCACATCCCCAAAGACCCAGGCCAGCTTATTGGAAGCCATGGAGGAAAGACAGATCAGTGTGGATGGAAAGACCTATCCGCTACCCAGGCCTTTTATGGTTATAGCTACGCAGAATCCCATTGATTATCTGGGAACCTATAATCTTCCGGAAGCACAGCTGGATCGCTTTCTGATGAAATTGTCCATTGGTTATCCGAGTATGGCGGATGAAAAGCGGATGGCAGATTATTACATCAGACAGAGCCCCATAAAGTTACTGGAAGCTGTAACTGACGGAAAGACCATATCTGCTATGCAGGAGGAAGTGAAGACCGTAAAAATACACCAGGATTTGATTTCCTACATAATTGAAATAATAGACGGAACAAGAAAGGATACCAATATCACATTAGGTGCCAGTCCCAGGGCTATCCTGGCTCTGATCCGGGCATCCCAGGCAGCGGCTTATTATAATCACAGGGATTATTGTATTCCGGATGATATCCATAAAGTAATTCAGCCTGTAATAAGGCACAGACTGATACTTTCCCCCGAATCCAGATTAAATAAGCTTACAGCAGAGATGGTGCTGGATAAGATAATAGCCAGATTCCGTGTACCCATACTTCCTGTATGATGCTCATAGGTATCCGATGACGCAACCAGTACAGGAAGGAGTTATATGTTTATTAATCGTATTATAATGCTGATTTTAATCATAGCATCGGCCATTTTCGCCAGCCATTATGGCGGAAATGTTTCGTATGCTCTTTTTTATATGAGCTTATCCATACCGGTAGTTTCTATTCTTTATACCTTTTATGTATATATCCGTTTCCGAATCTATCAGGAAATCGGCCAGCGGTTGGTAGTAAAAGGTGATTTTATTCCCTATTCCTTTACCCTGGCCAATGAAGATTATATTACCTTTCGAAGTATTAAGGTTAACTTCTTCCATGACAGATCCAGTATAGCCAATATAGATGATATCAGTGAATACTGTCTTTTACCCGGACAGTTGGAGAAAATGGAAACCAATCTCCGTTGCAGATATCGGGGTGAATACTTTGTGGGTGCCAGTACGGTGGATATTATTGATTTTTTCTACTTGTTTAAGATTACCTATCCTATTTCCTCCAAACTAAAAGTTACCGTGCTTCCAAGGATTGTAAATATACCAAGGCTTAGTATAGCACCGGAGCTTAAGGATGTTAAGAACACATCCTGTTTAAGAAACGTTTCTTTTGATGCCATGGATCTGGAGACAAGAAAATACATATCAGGTGACAGTAAAAAGCAGATCCATTGGAAAGTAAGTGCCAGGCACAATCAGTTATTCGTCCGGAAGTTTATCAGCAATCCCAAAGCAGAAACTGCTATCCTGATGGATCTGAGAACGGTCAGGGAAGACAGCCTCACTGCCATGATTATAGAAGACCAAATCATTGAAGGTGCGCTTGCTGTTGCAAACTACTGTAAAGATAATAATACAAGAGTAAAGGTATATTATGAACAGGGAGGTATAAAAAATATCTTCATTGGGGGGAAAATGGATTTTGATCTCTTTTACCAGCTTACTGCTCAAATGCACTTTCATTCGACCATTCCTGTAGAAAGCATATTAAAGGAAAGTCTGAACTTTACGGAGAATACGGGATTTTATATTGTTATTACCCATGAGATTACCTTAGAACTATACATAATGATGCTGGGGCTGTCGGAGAATGGCAATGACCTGTCTTTGCTGCTAGTTCGTGATACAGTCGGAGAGGATGAAAAGGAAATGATCAAAAGCCTGAGACTTTCCGGAATAATTGTAAAACAGGTGACGCGGGAGGATGAAATCGGGGAGGTATTAAAGGCATGAATACGGAGAAGCAGTTAATTAGAAGATTAGCGGTTGCGGAAAGTTTTCTGCTTACCCTGGCTATGGGGGCATATTTTGAGAATCTGTTTGTCCTGAGGATCCATATTGTAGTTCTTATGTGTCTTACATTGATCTTCCTGGGTATGATATATTTTATTGACCAGTATAAAAAGAATCTTCTTACCCTTTTTGTACTGACAGGAATCCTCCTGGCTTTTATTATTATCACCTTAGCATTAAAAGTCAATTTTATCAAGGAAATCAGGAATCTGTATCAATGGTGCCTTATCTATAACGGAGATGAGAAATTGTATGAGCGAAGTTACGGTGTGATAGTAATGGCAGGAATTATTTTCCTGTGTGGTGTGGTTACGTATTTTCTGCATCGCCTAAAAATGGTAAAGAATATAGCTGCGGCCGTATTGGCAGTACTACTTATCATCTCGGCTGTGAATAAAGTCAATATACCTAAAATTACAGTAGGAGTAATTATATTTTATTCTCTGTCAACCCTCGCTGAGTATTGCGGCAAACTATATTATAAGAGCAGTAATACAGTGAATAATAGTATTGCTACTGTTTATCTGGCGCCGGCCTGTATCATCATAGCTTTGTTATCCATAACGCTGCCGTCTGGGAATGAACCCATTAAGTGGAAAGGATTTAAGGAATTTATTGAAAAAGCGCAGGAACAGGGGGCTCGTTTAATCACCCAGCTGGAATTCCTTTTTGACCGTAATGGCAATGAATTTTCGGTCAGTTTTTCCGGGTACTCGGAAGAACCTACAGAGCTTGGGGGAGAAGTTAATGTAAAGAATGAAACGGCCCTGAAGGTTAATACGCAGAATAAAAGTACTGCGGCAGGATATCTGATCGGTTCCATAAATGATACTTATACGGGGCGGAGCTGGGAGAGAAGCAAAAGGACAAGAGAGCTTGAGAAAGAAGATTATTATTATGACTTTTATGAATTACTGACTGCCTTTGGCAGGGAAGAAGGCAACGATTTAAATAATATTGTAAAAAACAGAAGCTATGATATCGAATATTATGATATCAGTACCAGATCTCTTTTCTATCCCATAAAAACCTACAATATTAAGTTCTACCGGAAGCTTAAATTTAATGAAACACCCCAGGGAGCCTTTTTATCAGATAAAGCAAAAGGAATCGGGTTTAAGTACAGTGTAAAGTATTATGAACTAAATCTAAATAATACATTTCTGCAGAAGATGTTCAGGGAGGGAGCTGAGGATAACAGTTTCGTATCATCGGAGGTATTAAGCAGAACCGCAAGGAAACTATTTCATTATGATTTGTTACCAACAGATATTGACATGGAGGGATTAAAACAGGACCTTAACCGCCGATCTGCTGAAATAAAGACTTGGTATACTGCCCTGCCGGATTCCCTTCCGGAACGGGTCAGAATATTGGCGGATCAGTTAACCAAAGGCTGTGAGAATGATTACGATAAATTAAAAGCTATAGAAGCTTATCTGAATCAGCTTTCCTATACTACCAGAATCGGAAGGACTCCGGGCGGAGAAGATTTTGTGGATTATTTTCTGTTTCATCAGAAAAAGGGCTATTGCACCTATTTTGCTTCTGCTTTCGGAGTGCTGGGCAGATGTGTCGGCATACCCACACGTTACGTAGAAGGCTTTATGGTGGATTATGAAAACATAGATTCTTCCGGTGCCTATAATGTAGGCAGCAGCTGTGCGCATTCCTGGGTTGAGGCTTACATAGAAGGAATCGGGTGGATTCCTTTTGAACCAACGCCTGCATTCTATGGAGCCAGGTATACCCAGTGGAAGGAGGAACCAAAAACTTCCGGGTACAGTAATTTTGGAGAATCAGGTATGTTGCAGCCTTCAATGCCGCCTGCCTATCAGGAGTTGATTAATAGCGGAGAGAATTTTCAAGGTTATCAGAGACAACGGAAAAATTATGTGCTACCTTTTATTTGGGCAGTGACAGGTATTTTGATCCTATTCATTGGAATTACTTTTATTTATTACAACATACTAAAGGGTAAATACAGGAAGAAATTTGAGAATGCTTCAGATAATGGAAAGCTCTTTTTCATTATGGCTGAAATTTTGCATTACCTTGAAAAAGAGGGCTTTCGCATGACCGATGAAGATACGCTGCTTACCTTTGCTGAAAGAATTGGCAACAAAATAAAATTTAACCAGACAGATTTCCTTAAAGTGGCCGTTATATTTATGGGTGTCAGATATGGTGAATATGAGGTAAAAACACAAGATCTTAAGGAAGTTATAGAGTTTTCAAAGTATTTCAGATATTACCTGGAAGAAAGACTGGGAAAAAGAAGGATGCTTTTGGATAGATTTTTGTATCTTCATTTTTATCAGTGAATAAAACATGAAGTAATTGGAATAGACCTATTTATTTAAGTTATTTGGTCACTAAAACGATATAAGTTATCCATAATGCGGGTTTTATCACAGACCTATCAAATTCATCATATAATATTGAAAGTATATTTTTGGAGTTCACACAATGTATTATAGCGACTACAGCAATTACCATCCTTATTATTATGGTCAGATAAATCCGTATATGCCAGCAGAGAATACAATCGGAACAGCACAAGAAACACAATCAGATGATATATTCATATATCCACAAAATCTGCAGAATGCACTTGACTTAATACAAGAGGCTCTATCTGGTGAAACAGAGGATAGAATGTTCTATGCATGGCTGCTACAGGAAGCACCCTCTGAAGAAGAGCGTGATATAATAGCTGGGATTCGTGATAATGAAATTGGACACTACACGTTATTTAGTCAGCTCTTCTATGAATTAACCGGTATGATGTCCCAGCAGACGCAGGGTGAGCAGTTTATCGAACCGGAAAGTTATTGTGAGGGTTTGGGTCGAGCCTTACTGGGAGAGCAGAATGCTGTCCAAAAATATCGCAAAATTCTCTACGCAATGCAGGACCGTGTTCATATTAACATGATGACAGAAATTATAACGGATGAGATCAGACATGGAATCCTTTACAGCTATCTTTACGCTAGAAACTCTTGCACAGCATAAGATAGAAGTATTTATATATTTCTGTATTATGGAGATAGAAACTCAGCCTATAGATAATTAATGTTGATTTTAGGTTATGCAGAAACAGAATATTTTAAATAAGGCAGGGGGGAATTTCCGTGCTTTATTTAATTAATTCATAAATGGATGAAATACCTCTTTGTCGCTACAGTAAATATACCTAGGAGTAGTCTGTATTGACTAACACATAAAAACCCCGCCAACCTTTATGGGGTTGAAGGGGTTTAGTATAATTTTGTGATATAATTAGAAAACACGTGGAAGTATCACAAGAAATAATATCCCTGCAAGATATAGACCGTTTACACTAAGCGCAATTTTAGTATCTGTATTTCTTAAATGCTTTTTAATAAACAGAAATAGGGTATAGCAAAAACTAAGCGCAATAAAAATGAAATATCCAATGAGCAGAGCGGTTGCGTTGGGGATGTCTGGTTCCCAGAAGAATACAACCGTCAGCGGTACAAAAATGGTAATCAAAGCAAGCTTGCTTAATATTTTATCTTTCATAGAGTGTGTCACCTCTTTCAATTAACTCTAGCTCGATCCAACCAGAACCCCATCACCATCTGAAACAATATAAATTCCCGCAGATATTCTTTGTGGATATTGAAATTATAGGCCTTTTTACCTCGACCGGAGGAACATACTGACCGCTTTATGCTTTTTATGTGCAGAAGCTGGTTTTGGTGATTTTGTCAGCAGTACAATCACAGTTGTGAGCAAAAGCATGACCGTCAAGGATAGCAGGCATAAAACAAGATTCCCAGACTCGGAAGTGTTCATGAAGGTTCCCGTATCGAACCCCATAATCGTTAGTCCAGACAGGATAGGGTATAGGCTGCGTATCGTGACATCTTTGATGAACATGGCACTATATCCAAAGAGAAAGGCTACGATAACACCTCCTATAAATAGCCCGGGTTTCCTGCTGGTAAATGCCAAAATCGGTAGAATGGTGATATAGGTGAAAAGTGATATTCCGAGCATTTGCAAAAGCCCGGTAAATAAAATTCCTGCATTAAGTCCGGAAAGACCCGACAGCAATCCGACAACCAATGTTATAGCATAGCTGTAAAAGCCAAACAGTACGCTTAAAATTCCCATAGCCAGCAGCTTTCCGGACAGCAGGCGCTGAAAGCTTATGGGAACAGGAAAAATGTTTTTCAGTGTGCTATCTGTGTATTCACGGTTGATCAGATAGCCGCCTATCAATGTAAATATAACTGGCATAAAAATTGTTGCGCTATTCCAAATGGTACTTTTAAAAAGAGACGAAAATCCATAATTCTGAGTTGTGACCTCCGGTGTAGCGACTGCCTGTGTGAATACAGACAAAATGGCAGGAAACGTCATGCCAATGAGGCCAATGAGCAAAATATGAAATCTCTTTAGTTTCAAAAACTCCGTTTTTATAATACGAATCAAAAAAGAGCCCTCCTTTCCTTAGACTTCTCTGCGCCGATAGAGGCGAATCATCAAATATATACAAACGGCTGCTTCCAATAAAAGCATGCCAAAGCATACGGGTGCCGATACAAAGTATTGGCTGAACCGATTGTAAAATTCAGTCTGTATTTCACCAGTGGGCGTGTAAAATTGGTATAACCACCGAAAGATCATAGGAACAGGCATCAGGGTTCCTGCATTTATTCCTATAGGCTGCATCATAATCGCATTACTGAAATGCATCACATAATTACACAGGGTGTAAAAGAACACGATAATCACCGAGAGAATATAGCTTTTATTAAACCATACAACCAGCACAACACAGGGAAGCGCAGCAGCCCACATGAGTACCCCTGATGAGGCTGTGAGCAGGAATTCAAAAGTAAAATCAGTCAGCGGGATGTTTTGAGAAACTGCGGTTGCCGTGCTTACTGCAAAGCCCATTAACTGAAATGCAACTGAGAAAATTAGCAAAACCATTAACTTTACAAGGACCAATTGATTTTTAGATACCGGTATGCAAAGCAGATTCTTTAAGGTGTCATTGTCCTGCTCGACAAAAAACAGATTAGCTGCCAAGATAATCAGCAAGGGCATTAATAGCAAAAAGGCATTATCCTCTCTTACACCGGACTGGATACTTGCAAAGTTGGAATCAGACAACAATGCTGCATTAAAAAGAGGAAAAATGAAAGCTGCCAGTATTCCAAAGAAAAATATTTTCTTTCTTTTAAATTTTCTAAATTCATTTAGAAGCAGATTACGCAATGCCCTCACCTCCGGTTATACGCTTGAAGTAATCCTCCAAGGTATCTTCACAGGTGTGAGCTTCGGATACCTCCAATCCGTTTTCAATAAAAGCACGGTTAAGGGCAGCCACAGAAAAATTGTTATCATATAAGCGCAGACTATGATCATCATCCACTGTGAAATTATTAGCTCTAAAATTTCTCTCTATGATTCTGGCAGCCTGTGCTGTGTCAGAAACAATAAAATGGATGTACTTCCCATTCTTTTCTTCCAGTTCTGCAAGGCTTTCTTCTTCCAACAGCACGCCGTGATCAATAATGCCGACATCATCTACTAAAAGTGCTATTTCTGAAAGGATATGGCTGGAAATAAGAATCGTTTTCCCCCGAGCGTCGCATAAATTCCGGATAAAGGATCGCACTTCTGCAATCCCTATGGGGTCAAGCCCGTTGATCGGCTCATCCAAAATCAGCAGCTCCGGATCGTGCATAATAGCAAGGGCAATCGCTAAACGTTGCTTCATGCCGAGAGAGTATTGAGAAAACAGTTTCTTATCCCCATAAGCAAGTCCAACAACTTCTAATGCATCTTTGATAGCGGTACGTTTGGATACACCTCTGAGCTGTGCAAAAATTTTCAGGTTCTCTGTACCGGTCAAGTTCGGGTAAAATCCCGGTGCTTCGATTAAGCTTCCGATACGGGGCAGAATTCTCTTTTCGTTTCCCTGAATGTTTTTGCTAAAAATCTGAACTTCTCCGGAAGTAGGCCGTGTCAGGTTTAAGAGCATTTTCATAGCTGTGGTTTTCCCAGCACCATTTCTGCCGAGTAAACCATAGATACGTCCTTTTTTTACATGGATATTCAAATTTGCAACACTTTTCTGCTCACCATATTGTTTGGTGAGATTTTTGGTTTCAATGATAAAATCACTCAAATGAAGAACCTCCTTCTCTTACTGAAATCATTCTACCCTGTCAATCTTGCATTAACCTTGCCGTTGCCTTGCATTAACCTTGCAATTAAAAACGAATCCCTGCTGATAGACAGGGATTCGTTCAAGCCTCTAAAGGAAAGGAAACAGTGAAAATTGTATATTGGTCTGGCTCGCTTTGTACCGTGATTTGTCCGTCCATTTTCTCCACCATCTGCCGGACAATGGCAAGGCCTAATCCGCTTCCCTTATCCGAACGTCCTTTATCACATTTATACAATCTTTCAAAGATATGCTGTAGATCGAATTTTTCAATTCCAATCCCGTTATCCGTTATGTAGATTTCTATTGCATTTTCCTGTTGAACCATTTCAATTTTTATTTGTGTCGCCTGACTATGACTCATGACATTTTGGACTAAATTATTGATGATGCGGGAATACCCATCCGAATCCACTCTTGCAAGCAACGGTTTTTCTGGAAGCTCAATTTCATAATTCAGATTTTTTTCCTCAAAAACAGGAACCCAGTCTTTGAGGATATTACGTGTTAGCTCCGCAAGCTCTGTCGGTTCTATGGATAAAGAAAATTCACTGGAGTTGAGCTTAAACCAGTCAAATAGAACATCAATATAGTCTTTTAGATTATGGGCTTTTTTTCTGGCAATTACAAGGTAATCCTCACGGGTTTTTCCGGTAACAACTCCTCTGTGAACAGCATCCAAGTAACCCAACAGGGTTGTAAGAGGTGTTCTCACATCATGGGAAAGGCTGGTCATTAACTGACGGTTGGTTTCGTCTGCCGCCCGCAGTAGTGAGAGCTGTTCTTCATAGGCATATACAATCTCATTCATTTTGAAGGAAAGCTCTGCGGTCAACTGATTGTCTGTCGTAAGGATTTTTCGGTTGCCGTTTCCTGACTGAATATCATCCAGAACCTCGTTCATATACGTAAGCTGCCGTTTCACACCGATTAGTTTTGAAAAACACACAAAACCGAAAAAGAGGGTGAGGAAAAATAACAGGCCTAAAACCATATCCCAAAGCATAATCTATACCTCCTTGTTAAAGCGATAGCCAATACCTTTTATCGTTTGGATATACAGCGGCGCCCCAAGACTGGGTTCAATCTTTTTCCGGAGTCGGCTGATGATGGCCATAATGTTGCTGTCATCATAAACATAGGGCTCACCCCAAACTTCTTCATAAATTTGCTGTTTGGTTAAAATTCTTCCCTGGTTTTTAGCGCAAAAGACCAAAAGATCAAATTCTTTCGGCGGCAGTTCGTAGGTACCATTTTGTGTGGTCACGCTCCGATTGTCAAAATCTATTGTCAGCCCTTTGTAGGTAAGGGGCTGCGTGTAATTGCCTGCCGAATGAAAGCGTGTATATCTGCGTATCAAAGAAATAATCCTGGCAATCAGTTCCTCCATATCGAAGGGTTTTGTTAAATAGTCATCTGCACCACTACGCAGCCCCTGTACTTTTGACATGCTGTCATTTTTAGAAGTGAGCATCAGAATGGGTATGCTGCTTTTCATCCTTATTTGTTCCATAGTCTGAAAACCATCCATTCCCGGCATCATCACATCCAGAAGAATTAGCTGGTAATTGTTTTTTTTAAGCAACGCAAGTCCGTCTGTACCGGAATAGCAGCAATCAGAGTTTATCTGCTCTTTCAATATGCTTTGTTTAATTAAAGAGCATAGTTCTTTGTCATCATCAATGACTAAAATATTGTAAGCCAAGTTACTCCTCCTTCCATTTATTAATTGCTTTTTTCTCTCAATACTAAATATAAATCATGCGGTTGCAAATATCCATGTATTTGTTAGATAACACGTCACTTTAGATAGATTATTGCAGTTTTAGCTAACAATTCCGCACGGGAAATGGCCCCGTATGAATGGGGCCATGAAGCAACATGAAATATCACTGTGCACTTATGGTATCTACAATGGACATCTGGCGGATTCGCTTAACCGGCCCTCTTACAGCGAAGACAACGGATAAGAGGACGATTGCTATTATAATGGTAATTTCTGAAAATGGTATATTCCATTGTTCACCCCAGTGAGAGGTAACCAGACTTGCATACAAAAGCTTATTCAGCATTAATCCGACAATGCTTCCACAGATACTCCCCACGATTGCGTAGGTTGAAGCCTCTGCAATAATCATTTTTATTAGCTGGCGATTACTCAGGCCGATGGCACGGAATGCGCCATACTGCTTCATACGGGAGGAAACGCTCATAGCAAGGCTATTTACAATGTTGAATATGGTAATTAGAGCAATCAAAGTCATAAAACCATAGATAAACAATCCAAAGGAGTAATACGAACCTATTACACTGCGATTGCCGGAGCGTTTATCGGAAAAGGTGACCCCCATACCAACTGATCTATGAATTTCATCAACATCAGCATCCGTTGCGTTCTTAGCGAGCTGCAAATCAATAATTGTATAATCCGTTTCGCCGGTCAGCTGCCGGAAGGTTTTTTCAGAACAGATCACTGTCCCGACATCAGGGGCGTTGTTGAAAGGACTGGAAGAAAGAGAGCCGGCAATTGTTATATCCGCAGTGTTCCCTCTTATGTGCAGGGTTACTGTATCTCCAATATTTATTGTATTTTGCTGCTCAAAGACAATCAGTCCGGTACTGTTCTCCGATTGGACGGCATCCAAAGATCCCTCCAGCAAATAATCCTTTGCCCATGCAAATTGGTTTTCCTCATAAGAAATCAAATCTACCTTTTTTTCTTCCCCGTTTACTGTAACCGGTACATTATAAGCGAACATTCGTCCGTATGCCCGCTTAACTACTGGATTTTCCTTAAATTCTTCTAACAGGGTACTATGAATCGAACGGGTACTATCCGGGCTGGCAATGGTTAAATCCGGTGTCCACGGTTTTAAGGGAGTAAGCGAATGATGCATAAAATCAATCGTGACCGAAAACGCCAGAAAAAGAATGATACTTAGTGAAAAGGAACCTACCATCAAAACAAAATTTTTCGTGCTGGCTTTAGCATGATGGAAACCAAGGGCAGTATCAATCTTAAAAAGCGCAGTATTTGCGGCTTTGTGCACAGGCTGCAAAGAATTCGCATTTCCGGATACAGCTGCCAACGGTGAGACCTTGGCAGCTCTTTTCGCGGGAGAACGAGCTGCCAGCAGAACCGTCAGGATGCCTACACAAATACCGGCCACAATGCTTGGTAAGCTTATACCGAAAGCTGGCATCCCGGAAAAAAATTCCGGACTGAGAAAACGAAGTAAGGCGCACAAGATCCAAATGACAACAGCTCCCGATGAAATACCCAATGGAATTGCAGATTTACACCAGCCAAGAGCTTCTTTTCGGACAAATCTCATTACCTGCTTGGGTGTCGCACCGATACAACGCATCATTCCAAAAAATTCCGTGCGCTGTGCGACATTGCTGTTCAGACTGCTTGCAATCATCATAATGCCTGCAAGCAATACCAATAAAAACAAAACAGCAGCTGAGCTGTAGATCTGCAGCATGAAGGAATCTCCGCTTTGACCAAGTAAGCCCAGCAGCTTCGTATTTTCCGAAACCTGTTTGTCTGAAAGTCCAAGCTGGGACTTCATATCAATAATCGTATTGCGTATATTGCTATGAGCGGAAAACTGTACATAAAAGACGCTGTTATACTCGGCCGGTTCACCATTCCTGACGCCGGGATATATGGAACGAAATGCCTTTGTCGTCAGGCAAGCCGCATAGGAATCTTCCTCCATTGTTTTTGACGCATTCTTCATAAAGCCGGAGATCGTAAATCTATAACTTGCTTCACCAGGTGCATTGACTGAAAAGGAATCTCCGATTTGCAATCCAAGCATCGTTTTTGCATTTTCTGATATTATGGCCTCACTATCCTCTTGGGGAAATGTTCCATCCTGGATTTCATCCGTTAGCATTTCTGTTACAAAGCTTTCATCCATTCCAAAAATAGCCACGTTTTTTCCTGATACAGTATAGCCTTGCTCTCCCCTGAAGTTGAGGGCACCATACCAAGAGGATGCAGTTACTTCCGGCCGCGCAGAAATTAGGTTTGCTTGCTCTTCGTTTATGTTTCGGACCATTACATGCCAATTACCGTCCTCAATACGGGCCTGCATAATTTGGCTGCGTATAAACATATCTGCCATACCAAAAATAGCTGTTACTAAAAACACCGCTAAAACAATGCAGAATACAGACATTCTGTTCTGCCTTTTATGTACTTTAGCTGAGATGGGAACAAGGTCAAGATAACTTTTCATTCTCTTTCCCTCCCAGATCCGTCAAAACACCATCTGAAACACGCAGTACACGGTCTACTGAATGGGTCAGATTGTTGTTATGTGTAATCATTAGAATTGTTTGTTGGTAGTGGCGTGATGCCTTAACCAATAAATCAATAACGTCCTGACTGTTTTTGCTGTCCAGATTTCCGGTGGGTTCATCAGCAAGAATCAATTTAGGCCTTGTAATCAATGCCCGTCCGATTGCAACACGCTGCTGTTGTCCGCCGGATAATTGGCTAGGCAAGTGATGACGGCGCTCTTTCAATCCTAATACCTCTAAAATCTCATCCACGGCTGATTGATCCGGCTTGCGGTAATCCAGAAGAATCGGAAACATAATATTTTGCTCCACAGTCAATTCTGCAACAAGCTGAAAAGACTGAAACACAAAGCCGATATTGCGCCGCCTGAAAATGGTGCGCTGTTCCTCTTTCATGGAAAATAAATCTTTTCCGTCCATATAGATATTTCCGGCTGTAGGGGTATCCAAGGCTCCAATACAATTGAGCAGCGTACTTTTACCGGAACCTGATTCACCCACTACTGCCGCAAATTCTCCCTGTCTTAATGTAAAAGAAACATTTTTTAAGGCATTTACCTGATTCTCCCCTATTCCGTAGGTTTTTGATAAATGCTGTACTTTTAAAATTTCCATATTTTTAGTACCTCCTTTCTGAAGAGAATAACAGGTACACCTTACAATCAGGTGAATAACAGCTTACAGTTCCGTAAGGAAAGAAAGCGTAAAGACTGTCCCCTCATGCAAGGCACTTTGAAGGGAGAGGATACCGCCTTGCCCCTCAACAATCGCTTTTGCTAATGACAGTCCTAGACCTATTCCCTGCGTATTAAGAGATTTTTTGCTGCGGTAAAAACGTTTGAAAACATGATGTAAATCTTCCGGAGATATGCCTGAACCATTATCGGATATTGATATGCGGAGCATGGCAGGGGTCCGGTCCCATGAAATATGGATTTTTCCTCCCGAAGTGGTATGATCCAAAGCGTTTTTAACGATATTTCCAATCGCTTCGCTTGTCCATTGCTTATCACAAAGGATGGTTTCCTCCAAGGATTCGTCTATAATGATTTCTTTTCCCTCGCTGGCTGCCCGTGTTGTCAATTCACTGACAGCTTGACCAATTAATTCCGATATACGACAGCTTTCTTTTTCAAAAGCAATACTACCAGCATCCAATCGGGTAATTTTCAACATAACTTGAATCAGCTGTTCCATACGCTTTAGCGCTAGTTCTGTCTTTTGGGAATACTCTGTAACAGTTTTGACATTATCCGGTTCATCGGAAATAATTTCATGATACATGCAAAGAGCAGCAAACGGAGTTTTCAGCTGATGTGATATATCAGAAATTGTATTTTTCAATAACTCTTTTGCTTTCTGATTGGCTTCGTTTTTCGATTGTAGTATGGTAGCAAGCTGGTCTACAGAAGCAAAGAGATGATAGATTGTTCCTTCATTCATTTGTGGCATATGGCAGGAAAAATCACCCTCTGTAAAATTGGAGATTATTTTTGCAGCATGCAGATAAAGCTGCTCTCTTTTCCATAAGAATAGGAATACTCCAACCAAAAGGAACGTGGATAGAAACACTCCTAAAGGCAACAGGTAATATACTGAGGTCCGTTGAAACTCAGCTACAAAAGGAAGAAATTTTATAATGGTATGTTCTGTTACACCAATATTTGCAAGCAGAGTCGTTCCCTCTTTGCTGCTTGTTGTACTCGTAATGGCTTTTACGATAACATCTTTTGAAACCCCCTGTTCCAAAAGAGAGGCAACAATGGCATTGTCGTGTGATAGAAATATACCCTGCATGGCTTTTTCCTGCACGGTATTCAACCCTATGCCAGAAAGAAAAATCAGAAAAACAAAAGTAAAAAGAAATACGCTGAAGTGTCTAATTTGTTTATCACGAAAAAGGTTCATTCAGATACCTCGTTCCACTGATAGCCGAATCCCCGAATCGTTACTAAATGCTCTGGATGGGAAGGATCAGCTTCAATTTTTTCGCGAAGTCGCCGCACGTAAACAGAAAGTGTATTATCGTCTACAAAATCTCCGGTACTGTCCCACAATTCATTCAATATGCTATTGCGAGTAGTCACCCGGTTAGCATTCCTTACGAGTTAGCAAATAAGACGGTATTCTGCGCTTGTTAAATCCAGCCCTTTTCCTTTTAACAGCACCCGGCTTCCTAAAAGGTCAATCAATATATCACCACATTCCATTACGGTATGGTTGCTTTGATTGGAAAGTCCTGTTCGGCGCAATAAGGCACGAATCCGGGAGCACAGCTCGCCTAACTTAAAAGGTTTTGTTACATAATCATCACCGCCGCTGTCCAGCCCGCGAATGACATTCACCTCTTCATCTGAAGCGGTTAAAAATAAAATAGGGATCTGACATCCTTGTTTCCTTACTTTTTCACAAATTTCAAAGCCTGTTCCATCTGGTAATGTCACATCAAGGATTAGCAAATCGAAGGTATTAATCTTGGGTAGGCGGTTTAAGGCGTCTTCTATGGTACGGACAATTTCTACATCAAATCCATTGCGCTTTAATGAATAGTTCAGTCCATCCACTAAACTGATGTCATCTTCTATAAGTAAAATTTTACTTTCCATCGTTTATCCTCCTTTTTCTGGCATCCGCTGGCTTTTCAGCATCCTTTGGAATTGCCCATGAACGGCCAAAGCGAATAACACCATGAATTCGATTTTCCTCACATAGCTTCTGAATTCTTCTATTAGAGATTCCACATTTTTCAGAAGCCTGCTCTACGGATATATAATCAAGCATTTGTATTCCTCCACAAGGTATGTTGATAAAAGTATATACGTATAAACGAATAAAATCAACGCTTCGTTCGGTAGACATATATTCATGATTAAGTCATTGGCAGTTCGTTCTTAATCCAAAATATATACTGTAAAATTGGGTGAGGAGGTGAATGAACAGTGGAGGAATAAAATAATTGGTCAGGCTATCAACTATCAACATCAGTTGGGGTGTTGGAGTTAAAACAAAACAGCAATTGCAGCTGGCACAAAGAAATACGAAAAACCCCGGGTGTATAACACCCGGGGAAATTTTCGTCTTATTTTAATAAACCAATTACCTTTAAGTCAGCTATATTAAAAAAGTATGCATCACTATATTTCATATGAATAATCGTATCATTATATTTGCACTCATAAATTGTATCAGGTGTCATGCTCCGGGGTGCATCTTTTAGCAGATATCTGGATTCACCAGCTAAAGTCAATCCCTCGGATGACCATATCATATCGTATCCGTATTTAGAAGATAAATCCGCTATTGTTATCCATTCACTGTCGGATTTTGGAATGGTATACTCGTATTGATAGTAGTCCATACCATCTATATCTCTATCTGTAGGACTGATTGATGGAGTTACCGTAATTACTTCGGAGTCATCAAATGAATCAGCAGAAGTCCACTTATCAATAGCATTACGTTCTGATAGTGCATTTTCTAAGTCTGTATCTGTCATATAATCTGGATCTTTATTGGGTACTACAGTAACTTTACAGCTGTATTTTTTTCCACTGACTTTTGCTGTTATCGTCGCTTTTCCTTTGCTTATAGTAGTAACTTTACCTGTTTTTGATACAGTAGCTACTCGCTTGTTACTGCTTGTCCATGTGGCCTTTTTTGAAGTCCCCTTAATATCTAAATATAGATAATCCCCTTTAATAACGGTGGCTGTTTTCTGGCTTATCTTAATAGTTGCAGCATTTACTGCCTGCGCAGGTCCGGCCAGAGAAAATATAAGTGCCAGGATTAACAACAAAGATAAATACTTTTTCATTCTTCTTCTCCTATGTATAATATTATGGGATTATTATGGAGTAAATTTCCTGTATTGTCAAATTAATATACCCAGATGCATGGTAGCTGGGTAATCAGCTTATTGATTAAACGCTTTCATCAAAACGAAAGGTGTTATCGAATGATATATACTCATAGATGTCGTACTATATTTGAGGGTTTGGTAAAGGTATTAATAAAGGGATATTCGAGATAGTATCTCATGATTTTTATAGAGGTTATCATGAGGAATGAATGTTCTCCTCAAAACTGAAAGGTAATGGAAATTCGTGTTGCATAGTTTAGAAATAATGCAACATGATAAGTAAAATCGTCAATTAAAAAAACAAAACACGCTTCATGCCTTGAGTTATCAGCACTTAGCGTGTTTTCTAGTTTGATACCGGACAGCGGATAACGGGAATCGAACCCGCAACACAAGCTTGGGAAGCTCGAATTTTGCCATTAAACTATATCCGCACATAAAACTGTTTACTACCTAATTATAAAACCATTAACTGGAAAATTCAACCCAAAAATAAAATTTTGAAAACTCTCTAAAAATTTCCCTTGACATTACTTGTTAAATTTAATACAATACAGGTGATTACAGGTGACAAGACAGCTAACTTAACAGTCCGGGAGGGTGTTAAGCTTGCACTCAAAATTTAAAACTGGGGGAAATCAGATGAACAGTAAGAATTCTATTCAAAAAATGACAATCGCAGCATTACTGTCAGCAATAGGCATCGTAATTCCGATGTTTGCACCAAAATTTATTTTAGAACCTGCTTCCTATACCTTGGCAAGCCACGTTCCCGTATTTATAGCAATGTTTATATCACCTTATGTGGCGATATCCGTTGCATTAATCTCAGCTATGGGCTTTTTATTAGCAGGTTTTCCGATTGTTGTAGTTTTAAGAGCTCTGTCACATGTTGTTTTTGTAGCCATCGGCTCGTTTATGCTTAAGAAGAATCCTAAATTATTAAGTACTGTAAAAGGTTCTGCTGTTTTTGGTCTTTTAATGGCCCTTATCCATGCAGTCAGCGAAGTTGCAGTAGTTACACTGTTCTATTGGGGGAATAATGTGTCCAGTACCTACTATGATAAAGGCTACCTTTTCTCAGTTATTTTATTAGTAGGAGCAGGTACAATTATTCACAGTATGATAGACTTCACCATAGCCTATGTAGTATGGAAACCACTTCAGAAGGTCGTTAATATTCCGGTAAGTGTTAGCGGAAGAAAAGCAAGATATTAATTATAACTGTCAAAATACAGGTTACCAGACCAGATTGCAATAAAGTATTATATATAAATAAATCGAAAGAGACTGTTACACAGATAATGAACCGCTCCCGTCATGAGAAAAAGTAAAGATTTATATTTTTTCTGATAGAAGAGTATGCGCCACCCTAAATAGACAAATGAAATAATAAAGATTGTCTATTCAGAGTGGCGTATAACGTAGTAGCTGGGTGGTATGGGGTTCCGGCCCCATGCCACCCAGAGATGTATTTAAGATATCAGAACTTACTTTTGACTACTCACTATCATCTGCTTGTGTAACAGTCTCTTTCGTTCATAAATTAAATTATCAGTCAGAGTATTACATCTATTTTATTAAATTTATGAAAGCTCCGTCCTTTTCTCTTTTAATCCTTGGAGGAAACTTCTCCATCATTATCCCTTATACTAAAGCATATCAATAAAAATCCTATAGCAGTAACTATAGTTCCGACAATCAACATGGCAGAAACACCATAAGCATCCAGTAACCTGCCACCTGTCAGATTAGCCAGGGTTCCGGCAACGGCTATATTTGCGACGCCAAGCATGGACTGCCCCTTTACCCTGTTCTCTTTCTCAATCAGATCATTCACATAATAAATAGAAGCTGGTGTAAACAATGCAAAAGCAATCAGCTGAAAACACATAGAAAAGTATACCATGGCAACATTAGGAGCCAGCAGAGTTATAAAACATTTTACAACAAAGAAAAAGGCAGATATCTTAATCAGCTTCGTTCCTTTGATTTTTCTCACAATGTAAATAAACAATGCCATAGTGGGAAGCTCTAAAGCAGCAGAGATAGAAAGGGAAATACCCATGTCAGCGCTAGCGCCGCCTACATTCTCGATAATATTAATCAGGTAAGTATTTATAAGCACATGGGAGTAAAAGATCATGGCAACTCCGCATAGCATTACCAGAAATAATTTATGATTTAAAAAGAAGTTCAGGATATTAGAGGCTTCCTTAACCTCTCCCTGGTCAGCATCCTGCGTATACCCCATTAACTCCTTCTGCTCCGGTGTAAATTCCGGCAGTTTTTCACGAAAGAGAAAGGTTGAGAGAATAACAAATATGTAACAGATTAAGAATACCGGTAATATGATGTCAGCACCGAACCTGTCTACCAGGGAACCAAGTAAAAAGGACATAACCGCAAAAGTAATGGAACCCATGCCTCTTGCCAGACCGTAATTCATAGGTACGCCCTGATTCATGTATTCCATGGCCAGGGAATTAAACAGCGGATTAACCGTATACTCTACGGCATTTATCAATATGTAGATTACCGTAATAAGCAGGAAGGAATCAGGAAGAAAATATAATAGAAGTCCCAACCCAAATACTGTAAACATCAATACCAATAACATGTGCCTTAAGGTTACTTTTTTTGATTTATCTGCAAATGAAGCAACTAAGGGCTGCAGGAGCAGGGATAGAATCGCTGCAAAGGAGAGGATGAAACCTATCTGAGTGTTCTCAAAATTCTTGGCTTGCAGATAAACTGCGGCAAAGCTGTTTATAGCACATTGGCTGATCCAGTAGCTGGACTGGATGAACCCAAACTTAAGTGTAAGCCTTCTGGCAATGGATTCCATGTTTACCTCGTTATAATGTAATTTAATTGTGAGCTTAACAAAGCGCTCTGAAGCTGCCTTTGCATATTACCCGTTATAAAAAAGTGTTTGATACACTCCGGTAACGAACAAAGGCAGGTACAGAACGCTGCAGGGGGGGTGTTTGAAACTCATTGGATTGCACGGAATGCCCTGCTGGTATAAGCAGTTTGTAAACACACCCTGAGAATTTATCGGATATAATCCGTTTTTTATTTAATTAATCTTCTAATATATAGTCTGTTCTTATAAAACTAAAGCACCTTCAAGGCGCAGAAGTTTTTCCTTTAACGGCAGTCCACCACCATAACCCACCAGTTTTCCGTTTGCTCCGATTACACGGTGACAGGGGATAATTACGGAAATGGGATTTTTATTATTTGCCATACCTACTGCTCTGCTGGCTTTGGGGTTCCCGGCGCGGGTTGCCAGCTCCTTATAACTTATGGTTTCACCGTAAGGAATGGTTTGAAGTGCTTCCCAAACCTTTTCCTGAAAAGGTGTACCTTTGGGGGACAGAGGAAGATCAAAGCTTGTCCGCTTACCCTCCAGATAGGATTTAATCTGGCTGTGGGCTTCTCTTAGCAGTGGTGTTTCAACACCAGCAGTTTCATATTCTGAGGAGTCTCCTGCAAAATAAAGGTGTGAAATGGCTCCATCTGTTTCTGCAAGATAGAGTTTTCCGATAATCGTATCAAAAATGATGGAATTCTTCATAGTAACAACCATTCCTTTCTCACTAGCTCTCCTTATACGTTGCCTCTGCTTGTAAAGGCAGTACTGCTACAATTTGGGTATAAATCAAGCCTTTTACTAAAGATTCACATTAGTAGCCCCTTATAGGTAGCATCAGCTTACAAATGTGATACTTCCACAATCAGGGTGTGATTTATGCTTTTACTGAAGTTGCACATAGTGTCCACTTGTATGTTGCATATACTTACAAATGTGATACTTCACTTTCAAGGTGTGAATATGCTTTTCAAATATATACATTAGCTGTATGTCACACCTGCTTACTAAGGCTGCACTGCTGCAAATCAGTGTGAATAATGCTTCTTAATAATAACACTGCAAAAACAACTACACCCCTACATATCACAGGCAACCTGTGATACTGACCCAAATAAAATAGCTGAATGTCCTTATACACTAACGCTTATTATCTTTCTCAAAGTTCTCTGAAAGCCATCTTGCAACACCATCTTCTGTATTGCATTTAATTACATGATTAGCCGCTGCCTTTACTTCTTCCTTTGCATTGCCTACGGCACAGGCTGTATCACTGGCTTTGAACATAGGAAGATCATTTAGGTTATCGCCAAAGCAGACTACCCGGTCATAACCCAGGGACTGGCGTAAAGACATGGCTGCATTGTATTTCGTTCCATGAAGGCTGAATACTTCAAGGAACCACATACCCTCTTTATTGTAATTATCCTGATAGAAGGCAGTAGCAACACCAGGTAAATTCCGGTATATTTCATATGCCGGCAGCAGCGCCTCATATTTATCAAGCATCGCATAATAAATACTGTGATCACCCGCCGCAGTTAAGAGATTCTCCACCTGGGTAAATACCTTATTGAATTTAACTTTTCTTTCGGTGTAATACTCTGTCATGCCGTTATTGGTAAGCTCTTCATAATAGGTTTCCAGGCGATTATCCTTAATCCGGTATAAAAAGCCTGTAAGACCATATTGTCTGGCGGTATTTAAGATTACCTCAGCTGTTTCCCGGGAAAGATAAAATGTATTTAAATATTCCTTTTGCTGTATATTATACTGGATAACACCATTCATAAGAATAACAGGCACGGATAGGTTAAGAGGCGCCAGAATATGTGTTACCGTAGCCGCTGTTCTGGCAGTGGCAATGGTAAATTCTATACCCTTTTCAATCAAACCGTTTATAGTCTCTATGGTATAGGGAGAAAGCTCAGCATTACTATTTAACAGGGTACCGTCTAAATCTGAAATATATAAGGTTTTCATTCGATTCTTCTTTCCGGCAGGCCTTATCTTTCAAAGCCGCTCAGTTGTATACAGTGATAATCTGAGTAACTGTATTTAAGTATACTAAAGCCAATTTAAAACGTCAAATTAAAAAAATTACAACTTGGTTTATCTTGAATTATTCGCCAGGTTTACTTGCATTTTCAAGGTTTTCCATATAAAATGAAAGAAAGAATGGAAGCTAAGTGGTAAGAAAGCAGATGGGAGTAACGTGGAAAAGATTATTATTGAGGAAAAACAGACAAAAGCCGTGCGGCGCTGTATGCAGTCTTTTGCCTTGCTTTTCCTGTCGGTAACCCTATGGGTGGCAGGATTTCGTGAAAGGTATATACTGCTGAGTTTTGCAGGAGTTATAGCTACAATTATATTCGGAATCAGATGTATCATAAATCTTTTAAAAGCTTCCCAGAAGAAATCTCTGATTACCATAACCTTTGACGGTATTATTGACAGCTCCTCCAAAGGCTCCGTCGGATTACTTTCCTATCAGGATATTGAACAGTTTTGTATTGTGGCAGAAGATAATGCCATTGGAATAATACCAAGGGATGAAGAGGCCTTTATCGGCAAGCTGTCCCCTCTGAAGCAGCAGACGGCTTTGGTTAATAAAAATAATGAGAAGCCGGTATTTCTGCTTTTTGTAGGCAACGCCAAAGATATGTCCCTGGAAGACATTTATACACTTTTGAAGAAGCGTCTGAAGGATTACCGCAGTTTGTATGACTAAAGGGCTTACCGCACAACTTAAGCATGCAGCTTGGAGTAAATAAAATTTCTAAATGGATTTTATTCTCTGATTTATGTGTGCCAAAGCAGGAGGATAGGAGCAACGATGAATAAGAAATATATATTATTTGACTTAGACGGCACAATAACTGACCCGGAGGAAGGAATAACCAAATCTCTTCAACATGCATTATCCTATATTGGTATTAAAGTAGAAGACCGCAGCATATTAAAAAGGCATATCGGACCTCCGTTAGCAGGAGGGCTGAGAGAATACTTTGGTCTTGATGACAGTCAGATTGAGGAAGTAATAGGTTATTATAGAGAATACTTTGCAGACAAGGGTATTTTCATGAATTATAAATATGAAGGCATAGAGGAATTTCTGGATAGCCTTGTTAAAGCCGGAAAGACCCTTATCGTTGCAACCTCCAAGCCGGAGATATTTGCAGAGAGAATATTAAAGCACTTTAATCTGGAGCAGTATTTTACTGATATCTGCGGTTCAAATCTTGATGAGACCAGATCGAAGAAAGGTGAAGTAATAGCATATGCCCTTGAAGAGAATGGAATTAAGGAGAAGGACCAGGTAGTCATGATTGGGGACAGGCTTCATGATATCTTAGGAGCCAAAGAAAATGGTATTGCCTCCATTGGTGTGCTCTATGGCTTTGGCAGCAGGGATGAGCTTCTGGAAGCAGGAGCAGACAAAATTGCCGCAGATCTCAATGAATTAAAAGATATATTACTGGCGTGTGACCATTAACTAATGAAGAATTTCTTCCTACTGTAAAATGAAGTTCTCGTGAACACGAATTCGGACAACAGCTTTCACACCCCCGTTACCTGTAAACTTAAAATACAATTTAGATAAGGAGATAGATTATTATGAGATTTATTTCATGGAATGTAAATGGTTTAAGAGCCTGCCTTGGAAAAGGTTTCGAGGAGTTCTTTAAAGAACAGGAGGCAGATTTTTTCTGTATTCAGGAAACCAAGATGCAGAAGGAACAGTGGGAGCATAACTTTGAAGGTTATTATGAATACTGGAACAGTGCGGAGAAGAAAGGTTATTCCGGAACCGCAATCTTTACAAAGAAGGAGCCCCTGTCAGTTACCTATGATTTAGGAATTGAACAGCATGATAAGGAAGGCAGAGTCATAACTCTTGAGTATGATAACTTTTATCTGGTTAATGTATATACGCCGAATTCCAAGAGAGAACTTGCAAGACTGGACTATCGTATGGAATGGGAGGATGATTTCAGAGCGCACTTAAAAAAGCTGGACGAGAAGAAGCCTGTAATCCTGTGCGGAGACTTAAATGTTGCCCATAAGGAAATCGATCTTAAAAATCCCAAGACCAATACCAGGAATGCAGGCTTTACAATAGAAGAGAGAGAGAAGATGACAGTGCTGTTAGACAATGGCTTTGTAGATTCTTTCCGTTACCTTTATCCTGATGCAACAGACAGATATACCTGGTGGTCTTATATGTTCCGTGCCAGAGAGAAGAATGCAGGCTGGCGTATAGACTACTTTGTAGTATCAGAGTCCTTAAAAGAGAAGATTAAAGACAGTATCATTCATCAGGATACCCAGGGCAGCGATCATTGTCCCGTTGAGCTGGATATTGAATTGGAGTAATTAATAATAACCTCTGACTGAGTGTTTATTCTGGCAACTGCTGTATGTTTCAGCGGCTGTATACTACAGCTGCCGAAGTACAAATCTGCTCGCAGACAAAATACGGAGACCGTTATTTTGCAAAGTGGATACAAGAAAAGTAAGGTGTATTTTCTGCAAAGTTTATATATGACAATAGCGAATGAAAGAATTATGCAATTTCAACATATGAATAATATACACGTCTTTTCATAAATACAGGTGCGTTTGAGGGGATTTGAGAATAAATGAAAAAGTTTAAGCTGGTTAATGAATATATATTCTCATTTTTAGGTGTAAAAGAAGCAAGTAACGGTATAACAATAATTGAAACTGAAAAAAGACATAACTGTATGCCAAGTTATGGAATGATTCATATGTTCTATATTGTTAAGTTTTATGATGGTTCCATTATTGCAAGTGTGCCATTGAATACTTCTGAAAAAACAAAAAAATTTTTATGTGAAAATTTTAATAAATATGATATTGATGATAACCTCTTTATTTCACCATTAAAAGAATTGGCGAAGGAAGAAGCGAAATTAATGTTTAATAAAGAGATAAAGAGTTACTGGAACTCTTTAATTTTTGCGTGTGATGCTGAAACTATAGCAAAGCCAAACTCAAACATAACAACAGTAAAAATTACGGATAATAGTTTTGAATGTTATGGGGATGTGAATTTCCCCGAGCATTGCATACCAAACGGCATTGTATATAGTGTTATCGAAAATAATAAAATTGTTTCTTTGGCCCATGCACATAAAACAGGGGAGTATCAAGACATAGTTGCCGATATTGGGGTAGATACTTCGAAAGATTTTCGGAAAAAAGGATATGCCCGGGAGTGTGTTAATTCCGTAGCTCGTCACGTTATAGAGGGTGGCGGTGAGTCAGTTTATATTTGTTCCCCTAATAATACCGCTTCAATTGGAACAGCTTTATCAGCGGGCTATAAGCCTTACGGAAAAATACTAATTTTCACTATTGAAGCGGATTAGTACCATAACAACATAACCGAGTTTAAGCCAAAATGGAGAAGTGTATGAAAATATATGATATTACGCAGGAAGTATTTACCTGCAGGACCTATCCGGGAGATCAGGTACCTGCATTTACAAGGGTAAGTGATATGGGGCAGGGAGCGCCCTGTAATGTTACGGTTTTTTCCATGAATGCACATAACGGTACGCATCTGGATGCACCTTTTCATTTTGTAAAGGACGGAAAAACCGTGGAGGAACTGGATCTGTACCGTTGTGTAGGCAACTGTACGGTAAAAGCTTTTGACAGTCAGCCAACACCAGAGGAGTTAAGAGAAGTCCTTAAGAACAGCGAGAAGAAAGTAATACTGAAAGGGCCGGTTACCATAACAATGGAGCTTGCCAGATGTATCAATGAATTCAGACTGGAGCTTATTGGTGTGGAAAGTCAAAGCGCTGCTCCCATGGATGCTCCACTGGAAGTGCATAGAGAGCTTCTGGGGCAGGAGGTCATATTACTGGAAGGTCTTAAGCTTGAGGAAATTACCGACGGTAGCTATTTTCTGATGGCGGCTCCCTTAAAATTGGGAGGCAGTGACGGAGCTCCAGTAAGGGCGCTGCTCCTGGACATGAAATAAAAAGAAAGAGAGAGTATCTGTATGGAAACCATGAAATATATTATTGAAACTATAAATAAGCTTGTTAATATCCCAAGTCCCTCCGGCTATACCAGAGAAGTAATGGAGTATGTAAGGAAAGAAGCTGAGGGGTTCGGATATTCCTGGGAATACAGTAACAAAGGTGGTCTTATTATCTCGGTACCTGGTAAAACGAAAGAAACTCTCGGTCTGTCCGCCCATGTGGATACCCTGGGAGCTATGGTTCGTTCCATTACACCGGGAGGGATGCTTAGGATTACACTGGTTGGCGGCTTTACCATGCACAGTATTGAAGGCAGCTACTGCAAGATACATACCAGAGAAGGAAAGACCTATACCGGCACGATTCTAAGCAAAAGCCCTTCGGTTCACACCTACGATGATGCCAGAACGCTGGAACGTTGTGAGAAGAATATGGAGATTCGTATTGATGAACAGGTGAAAGATAAAGAAGGCGTTTTGGCACTTGGAATCAATACAGGTGATTATATCAGCTTTGATGCTAATTTTCAGTATACCGATACTGGCTTTGTGAAGTCCAGACATCTGGATGACAAAGCGTCTGTAGCAGTTCTGCTAGGTCTGTTAAAGGATATGCATGAAGACCATATTATACCGGAGAGATGCTTAAAGCTTGTAATAAGCAATTACGAGGAAGTTGGTTTTGGAGCAAGCTGGATTCCGGAAGAAATAACGGAGTTCATTGCCATTGATATGGGAGCAATGGGAGAGGATCTCAACGGCAGTGAGTATGCAGTCTCCATCTGTGCCAAGGATTCTTCCGGTCCCTATGACTATGAGCTTACCACAAAACTAATCAATTTAGCCAAAAAGTCCGGAATTGATTATGTGGTAGATATATTCCCTCATTATGGTTCGGATGTTTCCGCAGCATTAAGAGGCGGAAATAATATTAAGGGAGCCTTGATTGGACAGGGAGTACATGCTTCCCATGGAATGGAAAGAACTCATGTAAAGGGTCTGGAAAACACATTGAAACTGCTGGAGAAATACATTCTCGAGTAAATCCTTACAGGTATTCCTGTACATGAATGATAGAGTTAATTACTTTTCCCATATCATTAAGATTAACAATGCCAAAGCCCCAATTTGGATTCGGATAATCTTCCCCCGGCTTCCTGCTGGCGCTTTGGGTGATGATTTTCTTCATAAGTGCGTTGTTCATGGTAGGGAAGTTACCTTCTGTTATGCCCCATTCCATCAGAAGAGCCATTACCCCTGCTAAATAGGCAGCGGAAATACTGGTGCCGGTTACCTCAAGAAAGGTATTGTTTAAGAACGGACTTATGGAATGGACACCCGGAGCAGTGATGTCGGGTTTGGGGTGATTATTTGGCGCCTTTCTCTTATTTCTCTATAATTCCCATACTCTGTTAATAAACCAAAGCAGGAAGGAATACTGTTAACCCCAAATTTATCAATACTGTCAAAGGTCATATTATCAACGGGTATATGAATTATTGAAAAATCGGAAAAGTCCAGACTTATAGTGCTGTCAGGAAAGTTATCTAAGACGTCCTGCCGGTTGGTTTCGTTGACAATAAGATCTGCATATTCTTCATTTATTATCTTAAAATTCTCAGAATAGGTCATATTGCCGCCTCGGATGTATCTTTACTTCATTTATATGAATATAACTTCATTTATATGAAGTAGGATGTCAGGAACATGGATAATCTCTTTATTTCATGTCCTGCACTCTTAGGATAGAATTAATCACACTGCCCATATTACTGATATCTACAATACCATAACCCCAATCCGGGTTGGGATAACTGTCTTCCGGTCTTCTGCTGGCACTTTGAGTAATGATTTTTTTTAGCAGAGCATTATTCATTTCCGTGTAGTTACCATTGGTAACACCCCATTCCATTAACAGAGCAAGTACACCTGCAATGTAGGAAGAGGAAATACTGGTACCTGTTGCTGTTACATAATTACCATTGATAAAAGGAGCTACGGAATTGACACCGGGTGCGGTGATATCTGGTTTGGGAAAGTTGGTGATGGTATTACCTTTGCTGGCATAAAAATAGAGAGTAGCATTCTGGGGATTGTAAGCGGTAGCGCAGATTAAGCTGCTGTTGTTACCCGGGGCAACTATGGTTGTATAATTATTGGGATTGCCGAAGACTGTTCCTGTTGTAAGAAAATTATGGAGCGGCAGCCAAAAATGAAAGCGCATGGGCAAATCCCCTGTAAGACCGTATACATAGAAGTGCCAGTCACCGGGTATGGGATTACTGAAACGCATAACAATAAATTGCTCTGTGGTAAAGGGTTCCTTTATCTGACTGTCTATAATAATTGACATATCTTCTAGAACAAAGAAGATACTTTTGTTAGGAACTGGCGGAACTCTGGAAATAAATCCTCCATCAGGGGCGTATAAATCAATCCAGAACAGGTTGGGAGAGGTTCCCCAGAACTGCAGTGTAAAGCCATAGCTATCCTTTCCAACCGTCAGCACTACATCGTCAAAAGAGTCAGGTGGTTTGATATCCCCATAGTAATGACTTCCCCGGTTGCTTTCATTACCAGCGGAGACTACGACACCTCTTCCCGGTAATTCACCTATGGAGGAGAGGTAGCGGCTTAATGCTCTGTTACCGGTATGGTCACTTTGACTGGTACCAATACCAAGGCATAAAACCAGAGGTTTCTTTAACTGATTTGCAAGCTGGTTCAGATAAGTGACACCATTAATAATGTCATTTTCCTGAAAACAGATTGACTGGGGAGGAATGACGAAAAATTCCTTGAGATAAGACTTGGCAGGCTTTAATTTAACCATAGCAATGTTAATATCGACAGCAACGCCAGAAAAACCGAAACTGGCATTGGGATTACCGCCTGCGATGCCGGCTAAGATAGTTCCATGTCCGATTTCATCAATACTTGGTACAATCGTAAGAGGTTCCGTCGATGTCAAGGCTGTATTGATTTGAGCATTGCCATATTGGGTACCGTAGAAGAAGCCTTCGGGGTAATTCGAACTTTCGATTGTCTGATCCCAAATAGATAAAATCCGGCTGGTACCGTCACTTTTGATAAAGGCAGTATTTCGGTAATCAATTCCTGTATCAATAAATCCGATTAATACCTCTTTACCGCTGTAGCCATCTTTTATTTGAAAGGGTTCAGGAAGAGCCCCCAAACTAATATCAGGTATAAAGGTATCAGCTGTTAGGAGACCGAAGCAGGCAGGGATACTGTTATAACCAAATCTATTAATACTGTCAAAATCCATATTCTCGACAGGTAAATGAACAATAGAAGAATTGGCGAAGCTCGAACTAACAGAACTGTCAGGGTAAGTCCTTAAGAAGTCATCCCTATTGGTATTGCTGATGATTAGATCTGCAAAATTCTCACTTGTAATTTTTAACCGTTCGGAGTCGGTCATGGAACTACCTCTGATGAATTATTTATTTAATTTATATGAAAGAAAGAGATAGAACTGACCAAAAACTTTTGAAAGATTAGTGGATGGATTTCTTGATACCACTACAGCGCCTAAACGTAACCTACTCTCATCTGTTTATTTCAAATAAATCCTTTACGTGTTACCGTAGATAACAAACAAATAGACTAGAATCACCAGCCTGTGTTATGATAGACAGGTAGTAAATTAAAACGCAGATACAACGTTAGGAAAAAAGAATGGAGCATAAATACATAACCAGGGAAATGTTATTACAAATTCCCCGGCAGCCGGGAATATACAAAATGCTGGATGCTAATGGGAATATTATATATGTAGGCAAGAGTAAATGTCTGCGCAACAGGGTACAGTCCTATTTTGTGAAAAATCCGAAGTGGGAAAAGGTCGGCCGTATGGTATCCATGATAAAAGATATAGATTATATAGTAACGGATACCCATCTGGAGGCCAGGCTCCTGGAATGCACCTTAATAAAAGATATCAGACCCCGTTTTAATGCCCAGATGAAAAATGACGGCAGATATTTTTATATCAGGGTAGAGAATTATAATAAGCATAATGCCTTATCAATAACAGATGAAAGAACGGACAACTGCTTCGGACCCTTTCGCAGCAGGTATACCATCAGTGATTTTCTTGGAAGGCTTAAGAACCTCTATCCCATAAGAAAAAGCAACGGCAGGTATGAAGTGGAATATCATATGTTTCCTTTAACCATGGAGCAGGATACCTTTAATGAGAACAGAGAAGTTCTCCTGGAGCTTCTTAATGAGGAGGAGAATATTGTCCTGCTGACAGAAGCCCTTCAGGAGAAATTGGAGGAAGCTGCCACGGCCTGCCGGTTTGAGATGGCATCCGTATACCGGGATATGATTATCTGTTTCGGTATGTTAAGGAACGGACTGAACGGTTACAAAGCATTGGCTTCAAGAGATATACTCATTAAACTTCCGGTAGGAGATGGCTGCAAAATGTTCTATGTATCCGGCGGAAATGTAATTAATACTTCTTATATGGAGACTATTACGGAGAAAGAGAAGAAAGTATTCATAAAAGAGAGCAAGGCAATTTTCAAAGCTAAAATACCATCGGAAAATGAAAAAGCAGGGATAGACTTTAGAGATGTACTTTACTCTGAAATATCGGACCTGCCCATGGAAGCGATAGAATTCTTATCCTGACAGGATTGTTTTGAAGGCTCTTTAGCTGGCAGCGGAAGAAGCCGCCAGCTAAAGCAAAGCAAAGGCTTATGTAACAGCGGAGCAGCTTAAAAGACAACGAAGCCTTTAAGAAACAGAACTCTGTACGGTCAGGTATTCTGTTCCATAACCATGCATTAATTCAAGAATCGGTATAATTTTTTGGCCCATTTCCGTCAGGGAATATTCAACCTTTGGCGGAACCACCGGGTAAACATTTCGGAGGATAAGTCCGTCATCCTCCAGGCTTCTAAGCTGTTGGGTAAGCATTTTCTGCGTAACATCCGGCAGCTTCTTTTTGATTTCATTAAAACGAAGTGCTCTATAGCTGAGATACCATAGAATGAGAATCTTACGCTTACCGGACAGAATATCCTGAACCAGAACCATGGGGCATTTGTCAAACTTTATGCATTTATCACGCATATGGCACACTTCATGCATGTCTTCATTAATTGTCATAGAAACTCCTATCTGTAGGTTTGAGCAGTTTTAAGTATCTTTTTGGGTACTATAGTACTTTTTAGTGCCTACTTGTCTTAAAGGTACCGTATGTTATAATTATAACAGTCTTGATCATAAAATCAATGGTCAGTCTTCATATTGCACTATGGATAAAAGGAGGCATTCATGGCAAATATTAATAAGGCGATTAACAGCTTGCTTGATATCTGCACAGCCTGTGCAAACTTTGGCACCGAAAAGTGCCTTCGGGATAAATGTAATATTGGATATTCCCTGACACTTTTAGAGAATCTGAAAATTCACAACCGTATGTTTCTGGATGAGGAGATCTCACTTATACCAAGTGAAGATACCAAATATTATGATGAAAAGAAACTGGCAGTGAGCATAGCTTCAATTTGTAAACTATGCAGAGAATGCAATGCTATGCACCGGGAATCCTGTGCCATCTCTTTGGCCAGAAAATCCGTAGAGGCTGTAATCTTAAAGGATATGGAAGATTATCCGGGAAATGTATTTACTTACCTGGTTAATGTGAGCCGGCAGAATGCAGATTTCTCGAATCTGGTTATGGAGGAATACCGGAAGCAGTAAAATCATCCGTTTACTGATATATAGTAACCAGAGACTATGGGTAAAACTATAAAACCTGAGGTTGAAGAGTGAAAGAAAATTATAAATTGAAAGAATGTCACGCTGAGATTCTTTCACTCCTTATTATTTGTGGCACTATCGCAGGCCAGCCTGCGGTATGCAATGGGTAAATAATGCAACCTACTATTAGGAGTGTACTTAAGCACACAGAATGGAGAGTAAATGAGTAAAGTACTTTATATTAAAGCAAATGCAAAACCTGAAGGTATATCAAGAACCTATAAAATAGCAGATGAGTTCATAGAAAGTTATAAAAAGAACCATCCCTCCGATGAAGTTATCACACTGGATTTATATAAAGAAGGAATTGACAGCCTTTCTGTAGAGGATTTACAGAAATTAAGAGCAAATACAGGAGACAACAATGAAAACCCTGTTATGAAATATGCATATCAATTTCTTGAGGCAGATAAATATGTATTTGCAGAGCCTTTATGGAATTTAGGCGTACCTGCAATTCTAAAAGCCTATATCGATTATATCTGTGTTGCTAATGTAACTTTTAAGTATACCGCAGAAGGCCCTGTTGGTTTATGCAAGGATAAGAAGGCAGTTAATATTACCTCCCGCGGCGGAGATTATACTTCCGGTTATATGGCTGAAATAGAGATGGGAGATAAATACCTTAAGACGATCCTGGGATTTATGGGAGTGACAGATTACACCACTATAGCTGCTAACCAGCTGGATGTAATCGGACAGGATGTTGACGGTATTATCGGAAAAGCTATTGAAGAAGCAAAGAACCTGGCCAAAGAGTTCTAATCTGATTATTGTTAATCCATAAATTTATTTACAAAAAAGCAGTAAGAAAGGGATTTTCCTGTCTTACTGCTTCTTTTGGTGATTATCTGATTGCAGCTTTCGGTAATCGGTGGGACTCAGACCAAGATTCTTAAGGAATACCCGGGAGAAGGTCTTATAAGATTTAAAACCTGTTTCATAGCAGATATCAAGGACAGAGGAATCTGTGGAAAGGAGCAGGTCACAGGCTTGAGCCAGTCGTATCTTCTCCAGATATTTGTGAAAGTTTTCCCCTAACAGCTGGTGAAAGGAGGAGCTGATATGAGAAGCACTCATATGAAAGCGCTTGGAAAGCAGCTCTAAGGTGATATCCTCCTGATAGTATTGAGATACATAGGTAATAATATCCCATACACCGCTCTTCTGGCTTAGGATACGCTTTCCATCAGCCTGCAGCTGATTGGGGGTACGGTTTCTGTCATAGGTAATCAGCAGCTCCATCAGCTTGCTTTTAAACATCAAAGCACTCCATTTGCCTCGCTCCATAAGCTCTTTTTCCATGGATTTTAAAATATCAGTCAGTTCTTTCTTGATATCTTCCCCGAATTCATTATAAGGAGTTTTGTCCAGGGCTGCCTGGCTTAAGAGCTCCGTCAGAGCAAGAAAATCTCCTTTTTTATCATAAAAGCTTTCAATTTTTATGCTTCCTACAATTACGGTAACCGGGGATTCTGGTGCTGCCAGGATTTCATGAATGTGATGAGGGAATAATAATGTAAAGGTACCGGGCCTTAAGGTATGTTCTGTTCCGTTGATTTTTTCTATGGCACTGCCGGCCACTGTAAAATTGAATTCAATGTAATTATGGCAGTGGGGTATCACATGTGCTGTTATAATATCAGTTCTTAATGCAAAGGGGAGGTCTTTGCTGATCCACTCCTCATGGGAAACCAATAGAGGGTTCATTGATGGATTTCACCTGCCTTTCTGGAATGTTATAAAAAAATATGATATTGGTGTGGTAAAAGGGAGGGGCTCACAAGGGGACGGCAAATTGCGCAAACCAGAAAAACGATTGCTTCAATTCCAAGGTATAAGAAGTCCTAATTCTCTGAATACTTTGTGCTTGGCATGTTATAAAACAGATAACTCGCTTCGCTCAAACAATCTGCTTTATAACATAGCACAAAGCATCCAGAGAAAAGGACTTCTGTTATGTAGTGACTTTTGTCAAGTGTAAATTTTGAAGAAATCACTTTTGGGTTTTCCAATGTCTGAGAGCATATGGAAAAAGCCTTAGACGTAACAGCTTCCGGCTTTGACCACTCTGTTATACGTGGATTGGTTACCACAGGTCAATGGTCCGCCGTGAGTTCTACTGTCTAATGGCGTGAATCAAAGTATTTTATTACAATGTCACATAGAAGTCCCGTAGATAACTCGAACCATAAATGTTTTCTAAAGCTTCTTCCATATGTCCTCAGTCGTTGGTTGGGCAGATGGAAAGCTGACATAGTCTGCCTTACATCTGCTTAACTACCCTGCATGTTATCCGGCGGCTCCTGTCAAGGTCTCTTGCCGCTTTAGCGGTGCGAAGCAGCCTTGACCGGAGTTGCCAGATAACATATCTCTTTTTATGCCATGTGATCTGTCATCAGACCCCATATGAAACAAGCCAATTCTCTAGCGACTGCTGTTGCTGCTACATTTCGATTCGTGTTATTTTTTAATGTCATCCTGTAAAACTTCCTTCGGAGTCTTTCGTTCGCTTTATCTGCATAGGCTATTACTTGTGCAGAATTTCCCTTCTGTCTTCTCTTTAGATCTAACGACTTATGTCCGATGGCACCTCTTGTATAACTTTGTGCCGATTCTACTAAAAGCTTTCTGATATGAGAATTTCCAGCTTTGGTAATACCTATTCGTTTCTGCTTTTCTCCACTGGAATCTTCCCCGGGTACAAGTCCCAGGTAGGCAGCATATTTTTCTGCTTTGGCGAATCGCACAAAATCGCCTGTCTCAACTACAACAGATAATGCCGTATGTGTTTTTACACCTATAAAACAACGAAGCTTCTTCACTTTTTCCTGATACCTCTCACCGCAAGCCAGTTCCTCTATTCTTTGGTCAAACCTTGCAATTTTATCGGTAAGATATTCGTAGGTAATAAAATATTCCTCCAGACTTTCTTGTATAAGGCCACCCAGATTTAAAGATTTTAACCAATCTATATGCTTAAGGGTCCAGTAGTTTTTACCCTCTGTAAAATGAAACCCTTGCCGGAGAACCAACGCCAGAATCTGTTGTTTTACGATTTTTAATGCTTTCTTGTTATCGTCACGCATACGGAGATATTCCTTTACCGCTTCGTCCTCTTCCGTTGGTATATGCACCGCACTATAGGTGTGAAATGCGAGGCATCTGGCTATATTACCTGCATCCTTTTTATCTGTTTTAACCCGGTTTGTATTAGTTATTCCCATGGTTGTCGGTGCTAGTATGATACATTTAACACCATGGTCTGTCAGCTGATGATATAACGTATAGCCAAGACATCCTGCTTCATATCCACAAACAAAGGTTACATCGTCTGTAAAACGAGCCCTTACCTGCTCCAGATATTTTAGAACCTGCCTATAATCAGGAGCTATCTTTTGGTGGTACTGAAGTTTATCCTCCTCAAATCTGTAGCAGCAAAGGTTGTAACTTTCCTTATGGACATCCATTCCGATATAAACTATACTATTCATTGTAGTGGCCTCCTTTTGTATGCGGTAATTCCTATCACCATTATTCTTAACAAGTAATAGTATATAGGTAAATCCACGATGGTGCAAATGTGTGGTCACTACATATTGTCTAATACCTTTCCATAGGCGCATTCGTTCTTTCTGGTTTGCGCAATTTGCCTGACACATGTGGGTTGAGGTTTTTTCGCTTTAATTATAAGGTTATCAATATGGACTTGTGGTAATAAGGACTTATGTCTATTAGGGCATAGGGTTTGATTTTTGGATGCAGTTATGCTGCTTTAGAGCAGCCTGGTGAGTTAAGTTATTAATGGCACCATGAATCATTTTTTTATATTTTATCGTGTAAACTTTTAATTTTTCTGTCCAGGCTTATATAGTAATATCATATATACTAACACCCAAAGTTTAAAATCAGTATTTATTATAATATAAAGTTTGTAGGAAATAAAAATTTTATACTAACAAGAAAGTTGATAGTAATAAGGGACTATGCTGGCACCTGTACTATAGTCAAGTGAGTTTTTACTAGCTCCAAAGTTGATAGAAATAAGGCTTTATATAACATTACAGATTATAGGAATAAGGTTTTTGAATAAAGGTTGCTATACCTATAAAATGGAGATGTTAGTTTGGTAGCAGTTTAATTATAAGTGTAAGTGTTATGTCCGTCAATTGCTGTTTATTATTTTATTGTGAAGGTATTAAGAAAATTAAAAGAGATAAAAAAATGAGATATTTTGAGTTGTTATTGGCATGAAAATAATGCGGGTCTTTATTATGATAAGGATACAAGAATGTTAAGGATATTGAATGATTGGATACAGAATGATAGGACACAGAATGATATGGATACAGACTATGATAAAATTATTGCTATGATAAAACTATAAGGAGGTTATTATGCCATACTATTTGCCTAATATGAAAGAAAGACTGCCCGGGGTACAGGATAGAATTAAGAAAGCCATATTTCAAATAATAGCACCTCTGGATATGAAGGTTTATCTGACACCGGAACCGGTTGCTTTTATGAACAGAACTACGGGTAAAGAGAAGAAGATTGAGATAGGTGATAGCTGGGGAGGCCTGTTTGAATGCGGGTGGTTTCATTTTACCGGTACCGTACCTGAGGATTGGGAGGCTGCAGCAGCTGGTGGTAATGATTTAGAGGCTATGGAATCTGTTCTGCTGATTGACATTAACGGAGAGCTTTGCGTAGTGGATGAGGAGGGGAAACCGGTAAGAGGTCTTACCAATGTTTCCTCAGAATATGACTATTCCTTAGGAAGGCCGGGAAAGACGGTGTTCCGCTTTAACAGAACTCTTAAGGCGGGGGAAAGGATAGATCTGTGGGCGGATGCCGGTTGTAATGACCTCTTTGGTAAATACCAGGACAGCGGAATCGTAAGGCAGGCTTTTATTGCAGCCTGCAACAAGGACTTAGAGCAGCTTTATTATGATTTCGAGGTGCTTCAGGAATTGATGCTTTTCTTAAGTGAGGATAAGGCCAGATATCACAGCCTCCTCCACAGCCTTAACCGGGCTGCCAATGAGCTTCGTCTCTATAACAATGAGGAAGCCAGAAGGGCGAGAGATATACTGAGCAAAGAACTGAAGAAGAAGGGCGGTGATCCTTCCCTTAAGATTAATGCCTTAGGACATGCACATATTGATCTTGCCTGGTTATGGCCGATAAGAGAAACCATTCGTAAAGGTGCCAGAACCTTCTCTACTGTACTCAGGAATATGGAAAGATATCCGGATTATGTCTTTGGTGCCAGTCAGGCCCAGCTGTATCAATGGGTCAAGGATTATTATCCTGCCCTCTATGATGAGGTAAAAGAGCGAATCAGAGAAGGCCGCTGGGAGGTTCAGGGTGCCATGTGGGTAGAAGCAGATACCAATATCTCCGGCGGTGAAGCACTGATTCGCCAGGTACTCCTTGGCAAACGTTTCTTCCAAGAGGAATTCGGTAAGGATATAAAGAATCTCTGGCTGCCGGATGTTTTTGGCTATACCGCTGCTTTACCTCAGATTTTAAAGAAATCCGGTGTGGATTATTTTATGACAATTAAGCTCTCCTGGAGTAAATTCAATAAACATCCCCATCATACTTTCTGGTGGGAAGGACTGGACGGCAGCAGGATTCTGGCACATATGCCGCCGGAGGGGAATTATAACAGTTCAGCAGCACCCCGAGCCGTTGTTAATTCTGAGAAGGAGTTTCTGGATAAGGGTATCGGCGACGAGTGTCTGCTGTTATTCGGAATCGGTGACGGCGGAGGCGGACCGGGAGAGGAGCATCTGGAACGACTTAAGAGAGAGAAGAACCTGGAGGGTCTTATTCCCGTATCCCAGGGACCGGCGCAGGCTTTCTTTGATAGAATTGATACAGAGGATTCTCTCTATAAGACCTGGAAGGGAGAACTGTATTTAGAGTTTCATCAGGGTACCTATACTTCTCAGGGGCGTAATAAAAGGTATAACAGGAAGATGGAGCTGGCTTTAAGAGAGCTTGAATTCGCAGCTGCATGGAATGTTTTAAAGACTGGTAATAAGAAGATTACAGAAGATATATATCCTTCTGACTTCCTTGACAAGACCTGGAAGGAAACCTTGCTATATCAGTTCCACGATATATTGCCAGGGTCCTCCATTGCCAGGGTATACAATGAATCTCTTGAACGATATGAGAAAATGCTGCTGGAAACAGAAGTGGCAGTAAAGGGAATGTATACTGCTCTTTATAACTTTAAGGAGAAGCAAGAGACAGGTACAGCTGGCAGTAAGGCAGCTGCCGGTAACTGTGTACGTGTCTTTAACTCCTTATCCTGGGAAAGGGAGGAATGGCTGTCTTATAATGATACCTGGATAAAAGCTAAGGTTCCGGCTATGGGATACCGTGTTCTGGTTGTTGAAGACCTAAAGGGTGGTACAATAACAGATACAGATACAGATACAGATACAGATACAGATACAGATACAGATATAGATACAACTATAGATACAGATACAGATATAGATATAAATATAGATACAGCTACAGTTGCAGGGCAGATCTTAGCTGACGGAACACCTGCAAGGCTGCCGTACAATGATAATATCCTCTATAATTCTAAGATTTCAGAGAAGCAGAATACACTTGAAAATGAAAGCTATGTTATAGTATTCTCACCCGATGGTTTCATCCAGTCTATCTATGATAAAGAAGAAAAGAGGGAAGTTATAGCGGCAGGAGAAACTGCAAACAAGCTGGTTATATATGAAGACCAGGGAGATGCCTGGGATTTCCCCATCTATTATGATGAGATACCCGGAGAGGCTTTAATTCTCACGGAGAGCAAAGTTTATCGTGAGGGGCCGAAGCTTATAAGGCTGAATCGTTTCCGCACTGCCTCCGGTGAATCTCAGTTGGAGCAGAAAGTAATCCTGACAGGAGAAAGCCGTCGTATTGACTTTGTAACCCAGGCGGATTGGAAGGAATGTGCTAAGATGCTTCGTACCTCCTTCCCTGTAAACCTAAGAGCCCAGGAAGCCACCTGTGAAATACAGTTTGGCAATATTAAACGTCCTACTCACCGAAATACCTCCTGGGATATGGCTAAATATGAAGTCAGCGCCCATAAGTGGGTGGATATGTCCCAGGGAGATTACGGAGTGGCTCTTTTGAATGATTGTAAATATGGTCATAAATTAAAGGATAATGTCATTGATCTGAATCTGTTAAGAAGCACTGCGTATCCAGATACAGCTGCTGATAAGGGAAGACATGAGTTTACTTATTCCCTGTATCCGCATAAAGGGGATTATATGGAAGGCAGAGTGGTTAGGGCAGGCTATGAACTGAATGTACCTCTTCAGGTTCTTCCGGCGAATGATTGTCCTATGACAGGAGAAGCTGAATCACTGGTATCAGTAGAGGCAGAGAATGTTATTATAGAAGCTGTTAAGAAATGTGAGGAAAGCGGGGATTTGATCCTGCGCCTGTATGAATGCCATGGAAGAGGAGTCAGAACCAAAATAAATCTGGCTTTTGAACCAGAAGATATACAGCTGGTAGATCTGATGGAAAAGGAGACCAGTCAGGCGGGGCTTGTGAAAGATACGGTAACAGGTAATTCCTGTACACTGGAATTCAAACCATTTGAGATAAATACCCTGAAAGTATCTTTGGGTTTAAAAAACTAAAGACTTTATGAAAGACTTTAAGAAGAAACTGATAGCTATTTTGGTTTAATCATTGGCTCTTTCATCGAGACTGTAATAGAATTGTGTATTTACTGATTTTCAAAGCATAGAACTACAAAATCCCAGAAATGCAGTAAAGGCTGAACACTTGCCTTGACTGCATTTCTGGGATTTTTTTGTTGAACTGTTAAGCCGAAAATCAGGGTTTGTGTAAAAAGCACCAGCACAAAGAACTTAAGATGTTCTGTGCTGGTGCTTTTTAGCATCACATAAATTATTCTGATTTTGAACTTCTTTTTAAGACCGTTCGGTTTGAATGACCAAGGATCATTGGAACCTTTTCAATATAAACATCACTGGTGTCAAGGCCAAACCAGTTTGACGGAGATACCGTGAACTTCTGTATAAAGAATTTGGTTCTTAACAAAAAGGAATCCCAGCCGGATAAAGAAGATTCATGGGAAAGCACTTCTTCAATAAACACAAAACGGAAGTCTCCCAGCTTACGATTGGGTATAATGGAATAAATATTGCACTGTTGCTCAATTTCCTTATTGTTTACTAGCTCTGTTGATATCTGCCGTAAGAATATATTAAGATTCTGTTCAACACGAAATCCAAGATTGATCTGGATATTAACAATATAGGAAGTCTTGAATTTTTCAACTACATAATCTGCCTGATAAGGCTCATCTGTTACATATACATTTACAAACCAATAGACATCCGCTTTTTTGGGCTTTTTATCCAGCAGGAAGTACATTACCTTACGTTCTACTTCTTTTGGATTGGGGCAGTTTGTCAGGCACACAAGGTTACTTGCATATTTCGGGATGTCCGGGTCATGGCGCAGCTGACTCAGCTGTTTGATATAATTTTCAATGGGCACGATTTCACGGTGACGCATCTTAATAATATGTGACCTATCCCAGATGTACATTATAAAGAGTATTGAAACTGCAATAATTACCGCAACAAAACCACCATGAAAGAACTTTATAATATTTGAGAGGAAGAACGATACCTCAAAGGACATAAAGAAAACCAGCATGATGACTGCAAGTATAACAGGTGTCTTTTTCTTCAGCATATAATTATATAACAGGATGGTGGTCATAAGCATGGTAACTGTAATGGCAAGACCGTAGGCCGCTTCCATTTTCTCAGAGCTTCGAAAGTATAGAACAATTCCGATACAGACCACACATAATATCCGGTTAACGGCAGGTATATATAACTGACCTTTTGTAGAGGAAGGGTATAGTGTATGTAGTCTTGGAAACAGATTCAGTTTTATTGCTTCTGATACTAGCGTAAAGGAACCTGAGATCAAAGCCTGGGATGCTATGATTGCAGCAAGGGTAGAGATTATAATGCCATACATTAAAAATCCTGAAGGAATCATCTGGTAAAACGGATTGATATCCTCTAACATTGCATGGGAAGGATTGTCTTTCGCTGATAAAATCCAGGCACCTTGACCAAAATAATTTAATAATAAGCTTATTTTAACAAAGGGCCATGTAAAATAGATGTTCTTCCGTCCAACGTGCCCAAGATCAGAATAGAGAGCCTCAGCACCTGTTGAACAAAGAAATACACTACCCAGTATAAAAAAACCAAGCTTATTATCATCACTGAACAGGATACTAATGGCATAATGGGGTGATAATGCCCGCAACAGAGAAAAGTTTCCTGCAAGGTTGATAATACCAAATAAAGCCAAACTGCCGAACCATAAAAACATAATAGGACCAAAGAGTCTTCCGATAAATTCAGTACCTATATGCTGAATAAAAAACAGCAGGCAGATGATTACAATAACAAGAATAACGATATTATTCTGATTGCCATAAAAAAAGTCATGAAAAACCGGGAGCAGCTTTAAGCCCTCTACAGCTGAAGTCACGGTAACTGCCGGTGTAAGCATACCATCTGCTAACAGGGCGGACCCGCCAATCATAGCAGGGATGACCAGCCATTTGGAACGGCTTCTTACCAGCGTAAAAAGAGAGAAGATACCACCTTCTCCATTGTTATCAGCTTTTAGTGTTATAAATACATATTTTATTGTTGTTAAAATAGTTAGCGTCCAAAATACCAAAGATAAGGTACCGAGAATAAAATCTTCTGATATATTTTCTAAACCACCGTTCCCGATAAGAACGGATCTTATTACATAAAGCGGTGAAGTACCGATATCTCCGTATACTACACCCAATGTTACTAGAATTCCACCCAGTGTAAGTTTGGACATTCTAGATTTTTTTGATGAAACTTCCATCTTAGGCTCCCGTCTGCGTGCTTTAACACGCGTACATTATCAGGGGGAGTGAAAGTGTCTCCGAGTGGCAGCCTTTCGATATTAAATTTAATTTCACTCTTTTACCCCTTTGCAAAAATGTTAATTAACCTTTCCAGCGCGTCAAAATGCTGGATTATAATTTTTCTTCATTTATATAGCACGAACTTGATCGAATATTTTCGGCTAAAAATATACTTGACCTTGTAAAGGCATTATAATGATATTGTTTACCTCTACCTTAAAAAATATTTTTATAATTAATGCCGTTTGTATGTTATAGCATAGCTGGCTGGCCTTATAAACTATGCTGCGGCTGTTTGATCATCTCCTGATTCTTACTTGAAATTATTAAGAAAAAACAACTTGCTTCTTTGGAATTATGACATTTTGAACTGAGGTTGCTTTGCTTAACGACGGAGTGAATTTTGTAACTCTTAACACTCCTGTAATATATTATAGTAATTGCTGTCATTTGTCTATTACTTAAGAGTAAAAGTGGAACAAAAATTATCAAAATTTCAGGTGTCTGATGTTAGCACCAGAGTATGCTTGAAAAATACCTGTGCCGGGTTCAGGTTCCGCTTTGGAGGCAAAGCAGTCAGAATGGTATAAGGATTTATCAAACCTGCTCTAGCATATTGATTTTACCGAGCATATATATTCAGAGGGAGTCATTCCTGTTGACTTTTTAAAATGCTTGGAGAAATAATGAACCGAAGAATATCCAAGCTTTTCGGAAAGTTCAGTAAAATTCAATTCCTCCTCCCGCATTATTCTTTTGGCTTCTTCAATCTTTAATTGCTTATAATATTCAATCACACCGGTACCGGCCCGGTTCTTAAAGGTAATTTTTAGGTTTGTCCTGCTCATATTTGCAAATCTGCATACATCTTCAAAAGTTATCCTGTCATAAATATTACTCTGCAGATAATTAATAATTCTATTGGTGATATTCTCTTCGGTTCTTTCCTTTGCTGCCGATGAGAGCCTGATTTCTTTTGTAATACTGGAATCCTTTCTGACCAGGTGGATAAGAAACATCTCAAGGTACAGCTTGATCAGCTGTTCACTACCAAAGGGTGAGGATTCCTGTCTTTCCAGTTTTTCCAGAGTTGAAATATTAAGAGGAGAAGAAAAGGAATTTTCAGCCTCCTTCATAATTTTCGCTAAGAGCTGTCTTTCACTGTCACCAATGGATAAGAGTTTATTTTCAAAAAATGACATGGAGGGTGAGGTACAGTAGAAAGATATGACCATCAGATTGGGAGCGGTTCTGCCATTTGCCCAGAGATTATGAAATTCATTGGGCTTATGAAAGATGACCTCTCCCTGCTTAAGCTTGTAACCTTCCGTATCTGCCATGATCTCAACCTCGCCTTTATCTACATAGACGAACTCCCAGAAATCATGGGATTCCCCTTCATAAATATAATCCCTGGCAAATTCAAAGTAATGAACTGTTACAATATCTTTTATTGTAAATTCCTCCGTAAGAGCTGTTTTCATATAATTCATAATATCACCTGAGTTTAAGATTATTAATTCGTAACCAAAATTCTTATCCTCCATAGATTACGATGGCATCAGACCTTTACCTGACTAAAATTACAAAATGATAGGCCTTTTCAACAAAGAATTTACGGTAAGAAAGAAATATAATTTATTGTAACAGACATAGAAATTTACTTCAATATAACGATTTATTTAACTAAGTGAGAATAGGAATATCAGCCATCATGAGTTTAGTGTCTGCCTTTGGCGGGGAAAGAGAGGAAGCAATGAACAAACCAACACTAGTGGTTATGGCAGCCGGTATGGGCAGCAGATATGGGGGCTTAAAGCAGATTGACCCAGTCGGACCAAATGGAGAAATAATTATGGAGTACTCCATTTACGATGCCCTGAAAGCAGGCTTTGGCAAAGTCGTATTTATAATCAAAAAGGAAACGGAGCAAATATTCCGGGAAGCAATCGGGGACAGGGTAAGTAAATTTATTGATACGGCTTATGTTTATCAGGAGCTGACGAAGGTTCCAAAGGGGTATGAGGTTCCGGCAGACAGAAGGAAACCCTGGGGTACAGGGCATGCGGTATTATGCTGTCAGGAGGTTGTAGATACTCCCTTTGCCGTAATCAATGCAGATGATTATTACGGTCTGTCCTCTTTTCAGGAGCTTGCTGATTTTCTTAGGAAAGCAAAAGATACGGAAAAGTATTTTCAATATGCCATGGTTGGATATATCCTGGAAAATACACTTACTGAATTTGGTACAGTGGCACGTGGTGTATGCGCTGTGGATGAAAGCGGTTATCTATTGGATATACAGGAAAGAACAAAGATTAAAAGAGAGGGAGACCGGGCGATGTATTACAGTGAGGAGGGAGACTTAGTAGAGCTTCCCCGGGAAAGTACGGTTTCCATGAATACCTGGGGATTTACTCCGAGTATCTTTCAAGGGCTTGAAGCCGGATTTAAGGAGTTTTTGGATAGTAATTCTGACAATATTCTTACTGCAGAGTACTTTTTACCCAATCTGGTCAATGCTATGATGAAGGAAGAGAAAGCCAAAGTAAAGGTGTTGACTTCAAGAGAACAATGGTATGGAGTAACCTATAAAGAGGATAAACCTGCGGTAAAAGCTGCAATCAGCCATCAGATTCTTACAGGAGTTTATCCGGAAAGATTATGGGGTAAGGAATAATGGAGCCAAAGTATAACTTTCAGGAAATTGTAAAGTCCTTTCAATACCAGGGAAATTTTATAAAAGCAGAACCCTATGGTTTTGGCCATATTAACAATACCTATGCAGTTTATTTTAAGAATCCCGAGGAAACCATACACAGGTATATATTGCAAAGAATAAATACCGGTATTTTCAAAGCACCTGAAAACCTGATGGAAAACATAGAAAATGTTACAGAACACATCAAAGGAAAGCTCAGGGACAAAGGTGGTAATCCAGAGCGGGAGACCTTAACCATAGTTAAGACAAAGGACGGCAATAGCTTCCACAAAAGTGAAAATGGAGACTATTGGAGGAGTTATTTGTTTATTGAAGAGGCACAGACCTATCAGCTGGTGGAAAACCCAAGCCATTTTTATAACGCTGGAAAGGCATTTGGAAGATTTGGACAGTACCTGGCGGATTATCCGGCTGAGAGCTTGTATGAGACAATCCCTGATTTCCATAATACCAGGAAGAGATATGAGGATTTTCTGGAAGCTGTAAGAAGGGATGCGAAAGGCAGGGTCAAAGAAGTACAAAAAGAAATACAGTTCATTATGGAAAGAGCTGATGATACGGAGGTTCTTGTGTCTCTTTTGGAGGCAGGAGCACTTTCCCTTCGTGTTACGCATAATGATACAAAGTTTAATAATGTTATGATCGACGATGCTACAGGGGAAGGTATCTGTGTTATTGATTTGGATACGGTAATGCCTGGGTTGCTGCTTTATGACTTTGGAGATGCAATCCGTTCCGGTGCAACAACTGCCAGGGAAGACGAGGAAGACTTGTCTGAGGTATGGCTGGATCTCACCTTGTTTGAAAGCTTCACGAAGGGATTTATAGAAACTGCCGGAGAAGCAATGACTGAAACGGAACTTGAGTATCTGCCTTTTTCAGCCAGGCTGATGACCCTTGAATGCGGTATGAGGTTCCTTGGGGATTATCTGAATGGCGATATCTATTTTAAGATCAGCAGGGAGAAGCACAATCTGGACCGTGCCAGGAATCAGTTAAAGCTGACGGCTGATATGGAGAAGAAGTTTGAGCTAATGAAGGAAATTGTAAACCATTCGAAGGGCAGATAAGCGTCTAGTCATTTGGGAAGAATGAACTCTTAAGACAATGGCGGGGAATATTTATAATAAAGAAAATGTTAGGTAGTTCCTGGTATACACTTTATTGAAAAAGTTCCGTAAGCAATTAAATAGTAAAAAAGAAAGAATATAAAAATCAGCAGTAATCTGATTTTTATATTCTTTCTTTTATTATACTATAAAGCGCCTCTGATGTTGGGTATTATAATATTCTATAATCAATAACTGAAATCGGTGTTTTCCAATTTTATGAACGTTTGAAATCTTTTTGATTACAGGAAAATTTTAAAATAGCTCTTGCATTTAATAATTACAAGTGTTATATTAGTTATAGAACAACCGAAAGTATTTAGAAGGGGGTAGTTAAATGAATATTAGCAAATTCACTCAGAATTCCATTCAGGTAGTCCAAAGCTGTGAGAAGCTGGCAATGGATTACGGACATCAGGAAATTGACCAGGAACATCTGCTGCTTAGTCTGCTGACCATAGAGGACAGCCTTATCATGAAACTCCTTAAGAAAATGGAGATAGTAGGAGAAGTCTTTACTGCACAGGTAGAGGGGCTTTTAAATAAAAGGCATAAGGTATCTGGCGGTCAGGTTTATATCAGTAATGATCTAAATAAAGTACTGATTTATGCGGAAGATGAAGCGAAGCGTATGGGAGATGAATATGTCTCCGTGGAGCATTTGTTTCTGAGTCTGTTTAAACAGCCGAATAAAGCCTTGAAGGAACTCTTTCAGACCTTTGGCATCTCCAGGGACAGCTTCTTAAAGGCTCTGCAATCTGTTAGAGGCAATCAGCGGGTAACCACTGACAATCCGGAGGCTACTTATGATACGCTGGAGAAATACGGCTCTGACCTGGTAGAAAGAGCGAAGGAACAAAAGCTTGATCCTGTAATCGGAAGAGATGCTGAAATTCGTAATGTTATAAGAATTTTATCCAGAAAGTCCAAGAATAATCCGGTTTTAATCGGAGAACCCGGTGTAGGTAAGACTGCCGTGGTGGAAGGCCTTGCTCAGAGAATTGTAAGAGGAGATGTTCCGGAGGGACTTAAGAATAAGAAGGTATTTGCACTGGATATGGGTGCACTGGTTGCAGGAGCGAAATACCGTGGTGAATTTGAAGAGAGATTAAAGGCTGTTCTTGAAGAGGTCAAAAACAGTGAAGGTGAGATCATTCTCTTTATCGATGAACTTCACACCATAGTAGGTGCCGGTAAGACAGAAGGTGCCATGGATGCCGGAAACATGTTAAAGCCTATGCTGGCAAGAGGCGAGCTTCACTGTATCGGTGCGACTACACTAAATGAATACCGCATGTATATTGAGAAGGATGCAGCACTTGAAAGACGTTTTCAGCCGGTTATGGTGGAAGAACCAACCGTTGAGGATACTATCTCTATTCTAAGAGGCTTAAAGGACCGTTATGAGGTCTTTCACGGAGTAAAGATAACAGACAGTGCCCTGGTGTCTGCCGCAGTCTTATCGAACAGATATATCTCTGACCGTTTTCTACCGGATAAAGCCATTGACCTGGTGGATGAAGCCTGTGCCCTCATTAAGACGGAACTTGATTCCCTGCCTACGGAGCTTGACGATATCAGCAGGCATATCATGCAGCTTGAGATAGAAGAAGCAGCCCTTAAGAAAGAAACAGACCGTTTAAGTCTGGAGCGCCTTGAGAGCCTGCAAAGAGAGCTGGCAGAAGAAAAAGAACAGTTCGCAGCGGGGAAGGCAGTATGGGACAATGAAAAATCCTCCGTGGAAAAAGTGCAGAAGTTAAGGGAAGAGCTGGAGAGTCTGAATAATGAGATAGAGATAGCTGAAAGAAACTATGACCTGAATAAAGCCGCAGAATTAAAATACGGTAAGCTTCCCCAAATAACCAGGTTACTGCAGGAAGAAGAAGAGAAGGTTAAAAAGGAGGGTCACACGCTTGTCCATGAGAGCGTAAGTGAAGAAGAAATCTCAAAGATCGTATCCCGATGGACCGGTATTCCTGTTTCCAAGCTGACGGAAAGCGAGAGGGCGAAGACCCTTCATCTGGATGCAGAACTGCATAAACGTGTAATGGGACAGAACGAGGGAGTAAGACTGGTTGCAGATGCTATCCTAAGGTCCAAAGCCGGTATCAAAGACCCTTCTAAACCCATAGGTTCCTTCTTATTCCTGGGTCCTACCGGTGTTGGTAAGACAGAGCTAGCCAAAGCACTGGCAGAAGCTCTCTTTGACAATGAGCAGAATATGGTTCGCATCGATATGAGTGAATATATGGAGAAATATTCGGTATCCAGGTTGATCGGAGCACCTCCCGGTTATGTAGGTTACGAAGAAGGAGGACAGTTGACGGAAGCAGTCAGGAGAAAACCTTATTCCGTAGTACTGTTCGATGAGATTGAAAAGGCTCATCCCGATGTGTTTAATGTACTGCTCCAGGTATTGGATGACGGACGTATTACAGATTCACAGGGAAGAACCGTAGATTTTAAGAATACCATTCTTATAATGACCTCCAATATAGGCTCTTCCTATCTTTTGGAAGGTATCGGAGAAACGGGAAATATTATGGAGGGCTGCAAAGAACTTGTAATGAATGATTTGAGGAACCATTTCCGGCCGGAATTCTTAAACCGTCTGGATGAAATTATCCTGTTTAAACCATTATCACCAAAGGATATCAGAGGAATCATAGAACTGTTGATTGGTGAGCTTAACAAACGGCTGTCCGACCGACAAATAACCATAGAGCTGACGGAAGCTGCCAAGGATTTTGTAGTAGAAGAAGCATATGACCCTGTCTATGGTGCAAGGCCACTAAAACGGTATCTGCAAAAGAATGTGGAGACCTTAAGTGCCAGATTAATCTTAAGTGATGAAGTGGATGCGGAAGATACAATAGTAATTGATGTAAGCGATAACAGGCTTACAGGCAGTGTCAGAAAAGCAGTGTCTGTCTAATTATAGTTTGAGTCCTGCCCCCTGTGAAGCTAACAGCGCTTAGTTAATCAATTGCAAAGTCTATGTAATTAAAATCAGAAGGCAGTACTATATATAAGCAGTATTATATATTATTGGTAGTATTATCATTTGTAGAAGAAGTGAAGAAGTAGAAAAAGTATAGTATTTGAAAACTGTACAATTTGAGGGATAGGCTATATCAGCGGGAGAAAGACTCGCTGATAAACCTATCCTTTTTTGATGTCATTGAGATATGCGTCCTGTTATAAAAGCCCTGCCGGCCTGGAGGCGCAGGACACCCTGAAGGAGGATAATCAGCTATGGTAACAGCACATTATGTTAGTATCTGGGCAAGTCAGACTCTTTGTTGCATTTCAGCATAAGGCAATAAACCTCAGAGTAGTGTATAAAATGTGTAAATAATGGTTTTTCGTGCATTTTACCATGTAATAGTATATAATACCCATAAATGGCATATCAGCAGCATATGTTATAGAAGGCTTTGGTGACTGGGGGTATGAAAGTGACAAAGTTAGATAACCTGATATCGTTAATAAAAAATAAACATGTTTATATACAAACACATAATTATCCGGATCAGGATGCTTTGGCTTCCGCCTTTGGTCTGGCAGCACTCTTAAAGAACAGGGGAATTAACGCAACCATCTGTTACAGCGGACAGATTGATAAGTATAATACCCTTAAGATGGTGGAGCTGATCCCCATTCCTGTCAGGAGAGGAGAAGAACTAATCATAACAGCAATGGATGAGATTCTTTTGGTGGATTCCCAGGAGGGAAATATTAATGTAAAGAAGTTCCCCGGGAAAATCATAGCCTGTATAGATCACCACCCTCTGCAGGAGACAGACAGCTATCGTTTCTTTGATATTCGCAGTACCATGGGTTCCTGTGCTTCCATTATCGGTGAATATTTTATGGAAAATGACATAGAGCCGGAAGAGCCGGTAGCAACGGCCCTTACCTATGGAATTAAAATGGATACAGGAAATCTGACCAGAAGAGTATCGGAGCGGGATGTAGAAGTATTCAGCTTTCTCTTTAGAAGGGCAGATGAAGAGAAATTGCGGGAGTTAGACAAAAGTTCCCTAACAAAAGATGATCTCAATGCCTATAAAGAAGCAATAACCAATTTAAAGATCTATGGCAGGTTAGGAATCGTAAAGATTGGAAATGATTACTCCGAAGCTATCCTTGCCAGTATTTCAGACTTTCTCCTTAGTCTCTCGGAACTGGATGTGACTTTAGTATATGCTTACCGGGTAGGGGGCCTGAAATTTTCCATCCGCAGTGCGACTCCTTTGATTGATGCCGGAAAAGCAATTAAATGGGCACTGAAAGGACTTGGTGACGGAGGCGGTCATGCCGTAATGGCAGCAGGCTTTATTCCGGGACTTGATACGGAAACTTCTATCTATAATATGTCCTCTCTGGTAGAACAGCGCCTGATTCAATATGTTGCGAAAAAAATAATTGACTAATGTATTTAATCGTGATATAATACCAACGGTACATTTATCTGGATTAAGCATCTGGAGCAAAGGAATAATTACGGAATACAGCTAATATAAGATATAGAGCTCTCTGTCCTAATCGACCAAGAGCTTTTTTTATGGGTTAAAGCTCCTTTTATAGATGAATATCTTTTTACAGATGCTTATATATAAGTTACAATTATTTTATCCAAATTTCACATAAAAGCTTTGAGATGCAGAATGAAACTTCTAACAATAATAAAGGAATGAAGTTTTATAAAAATTAAAAGACCGGCAAAACTTTAAGTGTTAAAGTATTGCCACGGAAAATGGAGAAATATAACTTATACAGCGGTTCTAATAACTTAATGGAAGTCTGTGTGCAGTAAAGATTAGCAGTAAATTATGTAAGGCTGCACATTAAGACTGATAAGAGCGGGATACTAATTATAAGCAGATTGATGAAATTATACAGCCGCAGCAGGATAAACACTGAAAGAATTCAAGAATAGAAAGGGTATATTTATGAACACAGTTAGATTTGAAGAGTTAGGGCTCAGCGAGCCGATATTAAAAGCTATCGTAGATATGGGCTTTGAAGAAGCCTCTCCCATACAGGCCAATGCAATACCGGTTATACTGGAGGGAAAAGACATTGTAGGACAGGCACAGACAGGTACTGGTAAAACAGCAGCCTTTGGTATACCTCTGTTAGAGGCAATAGATATGAAGAATAAACATTTACAGGCAGTGGTATTAAGCCCCACAAGAGAGCTTGCCATTCAGATAGCCGAAGAAATAAGAAATCTCGGTAAATACATGCATGGAATCAAAGTACTTCCTATATACGGCGGACAGGAAATTTCCAAGCAGATTCGTTCCTTAAAGGCTGGAACACAGATCGTAATCGGTACTCCTGGCCGTGTAATGGATCACATGAGAAGAAAGACCGTTAAGTTCGATGAAGTAAAATTAATTGTATTAGATGAAGCAGATGAAATGCTTAACATGGGATTCCGTGAGGATATCGAGACCATCCTAAAGGATGTTCCCGAAGAGAGACAGACAGTACTCTTCTCCGCTACCATGCCAAAGCCTATTATGGACATTGCAAGAACTTATCAGAAGGATGCCCAGATTATCAAGGTGGTTAAGAAGGAACTTACAGTTCCCAAGATTGAGCAGTATTATTATGATGTAAAACCTAAGAACAAAGACGAAGTATTATGCAGACTTCTTGATATGTATGATCCTAAGTTATCCCTGGTTTTCTGTAACACAAAGCGACAGGTGGATGAACTGGTATCCGTTCTTCAGGGAAGAGGATATTTTGCAGAAGGTCTTCACGGAGATTTGAAGCAGCAGCAGCGTGACAGGGTTATGCACAGCTTCCGTAACGGCAAAACTGAAATTCTGGTAGCTACAGATGTTGCAGCCAGAGGTATAGACGTTGACGATGTAGAAGCGGTATTTAACTTTGATGTGCCCCAGGACGATGAATATTATGTTCACCGAATCGGAAGAACCGGAAGAGCCGGAAGAACCGGAAGGGCCTTTACCTTAGTAGTAGGTAAAGAAGTATACAAATTAAAAGATATCCAGAGATATTGCAAGACTAAGATATTAGCACAGCCCATACCGTCCATTAATGACGTAACAGCAGTAAAAGCTGAAAAGATCCTGGATCGTATTCAGAACATTCTCGCTGATGAGGACTTGACAAAAATGGTGGAAATCATTGAAGAAAGAGTTAATACGGCGGATTGTACTGCTCTTGATATTGCAGCAGCTTTCCTTAAGCTGTCCATGGGCGATGAGAACGAGCAGATTGAAGAAAAAGCAGCTTTTGAAGATTACGGTGATACCGGAGCAGAAGCCGGAATGGTAAGGCTCTTTATCAACATCGGAAAGAAGCAGAACACAAGACCGGGAGATATCCTGGGTGCTATTGCCGGTGAAACCGGAATGCCTGGTAAATTAATCGGCTCCATCGATATGTATGATAAATATACCTTCGTGGAAGTACCAAGAGAATATGCTTCTGATGTAATCCAGGTAATGAAGGATGCAAAGATTAAAGGCAAGAGCATTAATATCGAACCTGCCAATAGAAAGTAATATGTAATATGTACAGGCTGTTCCTTTTTGGAACAGCCTTATTGTTGTATTTTCTCATATTTGGTTGAATTATGAAGTATATAATTGTAAACTGAGATATTTTATAATATAATGAAAAAAATACAAAGATGGGTATTTATGAGAAAGAAGTTTAGTTATATCATTGTCAGCGGTATTTTATGCTGCAGTTTATTTTTCAGTACACAGGCAGTTACAGCCAAAACAGCTGATACGAAGGAAAAGGCGTTAAAAGCCTATGAAGAGCTCCTGGTAAAGGACCCCTATGCAGATGACATGGAGGGAGGATTCTCCGCAGAAACCTTCAGCGTTAAGGATATAACAGGAGATGACCTTCCGGAACTCATTATAAACGGTGATGCTCCTCAAATCTTTACCTACAAAGATGGTGAGGTTAGATGGATTTACAATTCCTGGGTTTTAAGCACTATGTATTATTCCGAGAAGACAAATAATGTAATGAACTATTACTCCTGGAATGGAGAAAGTAGCTACAGTATTTATAAATACGATAAAAAGACCGGTGAGTATTCATCCATAATCAGCCTTACCAGCAAAAACAAAAAATACTATACATATAAAGATGGTAAAGAAGTAAAGATTACAAAAAAAGAGTTTGACAGCTATATTAAAAAATATATGCCTAAAAAAGAAGAGCTAAAGACTCCTAATAAGAATACTGATAAAAACAGAAGCAAGTATTTAAAATAACGAAAGCTTTGTTAAGCTCTTTGAGATTAATTAAGATTACTACTAATTACATAATAAGTAAATATGATCCCTTACTACTTAATTAAGGATATACTTCTTGTATTAAACAGTTCGAATATAGACTGTCTGTTACAAAGGAGATTAAGTAGTAAGGGATTATTTTAAGGGATTACAAGATAACATAATCCAGAGCGGCTCTCCTCCTCTCTCCATAACTTACCGGAGCCGTAACATATAGCGAATTTAAGAAAAAAGATAATTTTAAGAAGATAATAAGTTAAGTAATTTTTTCTTTTTAGATTAGGATATACTATCTTTAATCCCTGAGAACCAGATAAAGAAAAATAAAATGCACTAAATATGCACTATAAAATCACATATAAATATGCAATAAAAGTGAACTAACTTCTTGTATTTGCTCAAAACTATGTTATAATAACCATGAAAGCGAAGGTAAAAATTTGAAAGGACGTGAAGATACAGTGTTTATTAATGAAGTTAAAGAGAATCTAACACAGCAGATAATTCCCTTCTGGAAGAGTTTTAAGGATGAAAAATTCGGGGGCTATTACGGATTTTACGATTTTGACTTAAATTTGCACAAAGAAGCAATAAAAGGTGTAATATTAAACAGCAGAATATTATGGTTTTTCACTAATGCATATACCACAATAGGAGATAAAGAGTGCTTAGAGCATGCAAAACATGCATATGAATTTCTGAAAGACCATTGCCTGGACAAGGAATACGGCGGTGTATACTGGTCACTTACCTATGACGGCAAGCCAGAGGATTCCATAAAGCATACCTATAATCAGGCTTTTGCTATCTATGCCCTGTCTTCTTACTATGGAGCCACTGGTGACAAAGAGGCTCTTAGCATCGCGTATGACTTATACAAACTTATTGAAAACAAATGCAAGGACTCTGTTGGATATCTGGAAGCCTTCGACAGAACCTTCCAGCCTGTAGATAATGAGAAATTATCTGAGAACGGACTGTTAGCCAGCAAGACTATGAATACCCTGCTTCATGTATTTGAAGCATATACAGAACTTTACCGTGTGGATAAAAATCCCCAGGTAGGTGAGGATTTAAAATGGATGATGGATCAGTTTGCGGATGCGCTTTACAATAAAGAGAGCAGGATTTTAGAGGTATTCTTTGATGAGAACATGAAGTCTATTTCGGATCTTAACTCTTATGGACATGATATAGAAGCTTCCTGGCTGATTGACAGAGGCTGTGAAGTTCTTGGAGATGAAGCGTATACAAAGAAAATGTTTGCTGTAACCGAAGCCTTAAGACAGCACATATTAGAGGTAGGATATGACGGTTTCTCTTTGAATAATGAGGATTTTAAAGGTGAGATAGATACAACCAAGATCTGGTGGGTACAGGCAGAGGCACTCCTTGGCTTTATCAACGGCTATCAGCTTACACCTGAAAGAGAAGATTACTTAAGTGCTGGAAAGACTATCTGGAATTTCATCAAAGAGTATATTATCGATAAGAGAGAAGGCTCTGAATGGTTCTATGACCTTGATAAAGATGGACATCCTGTTAGCAGGAAGGAAATCGTCGGACCTTGGAAATGCCCTTATCACAACGGAAGAATGTGCTTTGAAGTTATTAAGAGAGGCATTGACTGGTAAGAAGCGACCATTGATAGGAAGAAAAATAATAAAAAGAAATATTTTTTAAATCAAGTTTAAGAAGCAGTAACGTAAAAGAAGAAATCAAGTTTAAGAAGAAGTAATGTAAAAAAGAATCATATTTAAGAAGAAATAATATAAAGAAGAAATCGTGTTTAGGAAGTATTAAGTAAAAATGTGTTCGATGTAATAATGAAATCATGCTTAAAAAGAAATAATATAAAAAGACTTTATGGTAAAAATACATTGAAAAGTTGAATGCAAAAGAAACAATCGAAAGGAAGGCAGAAAATGCATCCCAATTATTACGTACAGTTAGAGAAATACAATAAGTTAGTTAATAAGAGTAATGAAGTAAGCCCTATCTTTAACGGTATCTATGACAGATATGTTAATCCCGTGCTTACCAATGAGCATATTCCCCTGTTCTGGAAATACGATTTAAACGAGGAGACGAATCCATATTTTATGGAACGTCTTGGTGTAAATGCGGTATTTAATTCCGGAGCGATTGAATTAAACGGAAAATATTATCTGGTTGCCAGAATTGAAGGAAATGACAGAAAATCCTTCTTTGGTGTAGCAGAAAGCGACAGTCCTACAGAAGGCTTTAAATTCTGGGATTATCCTATCCTTCTTCCTGATACCTGCAAGGAAGAGACCAATGTCTATGACATGAGGCTTACCAAACATGAAGACGGTTATATTTACGGTGTATTCTGCTCTGAAAGCAAGGACACTACAAGTTCTGATCTTTCCGCTGCCAAAGCAGAAGCCGGAATTGTAAGAACCAAGGATTTAAAGACCTGGGAGAGACTTCCCAATTTAAAGACCTTAAGATCTCCTCAGCAGAGAAATGTAGTACTTCATCCTGAATTCATTAATGGAAAATATGCTTTCTATACCAGACCTATGGATGATTTTATTAATACAGGTTCCGGCGGCGGTATTGGCTTCGGCTACTGTGATGATATTACCAATGCGGTAATCGATGAAGAAATCATTACAAGTGAGAGAAAGTACCATACCATAACAGAAGCAAAAAACGGTGCAGGTGCAGTTCCTATTAAGACAGAAAAAGGCTGGCTTCATATCGCACACGGCGTACGTAATACAGCAGCGGGACTTCGTTATGTTATCTACGTTTTTGCAACGGATTTAAAAGATCCTGCGAAAGTGATAGCAGAACCCTCCGGTTTCTTCATAGCTCCTTTAGGTGAAGAAAGAGTCGGTGATGTATCCAATGTAGCTTTTACAAACGGTGCCATTGCAAAAGATAACGGAGAAGTATATATCTATTACGCTTCTTCCGATACAAGGCTTCATGTAGCGGCAACAACTATTGACAAGCTATTGGATTATACTTTTAATACTCCTGTTGATCCTCTTCGTTCCGTGGACTGTGTGAAGCAGAGATGTGATTTTATTGCTAAGAATCTGGAATATTTAAAGTAAGCTTAAAGGCTGATTTTTCTGCGAAGATGAATCAGCCCTTTTCTGTATGCTTGTAGAAACTACTAATTTGGAAAGAGGTTATAATTGGTTTTATACTCTCTTGCTTTCGTATTTTAACAGAGCCTTATGACAGTATCCTGCAGATAAAATACTTCAAGAGGATAGACGGTAAAATGCTGTATACACGAAAAGAGGAAGGTCCAGGGGGAGCTTCCTCTTTTCGTGTATGTATTTAATTTAGCATTAGTTAAATTATTATTGAATAAGGTCACGTATAATGAAAAGGAGTACTTCTTACTTTCCGAAATATCTTTCAAGTAAACCGGCAAATGCCTTACCATGTCTGGCTTCAACCAGGGACTCTAATTTATTATGTTGGGATTTCAAGGGATTGAACGGTCAGAGGTCTCATTTCCCGCGTATTTCCCTTGAGTTTTTCTGGTTTTTTTACCTTGATTTAAAAGGATTTCTCTTTGCTTTTTGATTTGAATTTGTTGTACCCTGCTGTATTTGTGAATCAAATACTTCCCCGTAAAAATTACTTATATAATTCACAATTTGAGATTCGCTTTGAGCTTTGTTTTTTTCTTCAGTGGTAAATTGTAGCTCTTCGCCAAGAATTCCATTTTCTTCAAGAGTAATAGCCCAATCAAGTATTTTATTTTTTACTTGCTCTATTATATTGCTAAGTGAATTTTTTGAAATCATAAGTGAATATACAGTTTCAAAATCAGTCAATTTATTGAAATATGCAGTCATTTCCGCAGGAATAGAAATTGATAATTGTGAATGTCCCTCTGATAACAAGCTATTAAGACTTGGTATTGAATCCGGTATTCTTCTTGTATTAAACATTGTTTCCAATTCATTATTAGGAGCAACAACTGGAATCCATCCATGATAAGGATTCCAAGCCTTCAATTCGCCTCTAATTTCTCTATAATCTGGGATATTACTACCATTTCTATATCCATTTAATTCATTATTTAACCATTCTTGAAAATCCTTTAAATCTAATTTTCTAGCAATAAGACTTGATTTTCTTAAAAGTGATAGTATATCAGCATCACTTTTTAAAGCCTCTTCTTGTAAATCTATAACAATAGCCATAATCCACTTCCTCCTACCAAATAGGTAATTGAGCTATCATAGTACAGATTCCAGTAGCTATAATATTTTCACCAACACCAATAGCTATATCCTTTAGAAGGCTCAATGCTTTCTTTATCTTCATTGGTTCTTCCTTTTTTTGGACCATTTGAATTGTATCAGATACAATCTCTTTAACCTGTTCTGCTTTTCCTGCAAATTCCTCTTGGAAACCAGTAGAGTTTGCTGCTCTTTGAATTTTGTTTAATACATCCATTACTTTATCATAATCAAAATTATTTTCAACTGTCATTGTTTGGCTTGAATTTATAGTGCCTTGTTGTATCTGTGAGCCTGTAATAGGAGCAGAAAAACTCAAAGTATTGTTAATAAAATTTCCCTTTTCCATATAATTCTCCAATCTAGATGCTGCATTACCAGCGTCTTGCAGTGTAACAAAATAATCTCTACCTTCGGAGTAAATTTTTTCTGCGACCTGAAAATCTGGATTTCCATAATCTTTCCATAAATGCTCATCTTTATAAGTCTTACCATATTCACGATTATATTCTCTGGATTTTCTTCCAATATTTCTAAGTAATATAACTTCTTTTTCAGTTATGCAATTATTCTCAATGGATTTTTTCACTATGTTTAAATCATATAAAATTGTGTCAAAATAAGATATTGTTGTAAGTATAGTCATCTGAAAATCAAAAGGTATTTTGTCCCAAAATAGGCTAATATCTAGCTTCTCTCTTTGGGTCAATATAAAAGCTTTTCTATCAGAAGTATAATCTATCCAGCCATTTATATCACCCAAAATATCCAATAAAGATTGTTCTTCATATGATGTTGCTCCACCAATAATTCCTTGTGCCATATTTCTATCCCCCTCTAAGTAATTACCTTATTATACCATAATATGCTAAAAAAGTCGCCTACTAATTGTAAACGACTTTTTAGAAGGTATCTCACTTTAACACTTTAAAAATATTTAAAATTGTACGGAAGTTAATTGAGATATTTATTATAAATGAGCCATTTGATACATATGATAAAACTTAACCTTATCTAATATTTTGTAAATTTTATAAATAACATCTTCATTAATACTGCACAATAAAAATTCTTTAGTCGGAATTGCATCATAATACTGATGGCGCCAAATTGATAACAGAACTTTCTCAGAACTACTTAAGTTTTCTTCATAATCTGAATATTTAATATCTGTAATTAAATCCTGCTCTTCATCAATAGCCCAGTAATCTTCAAATAATAAGAGTTTAGGGAATATTATATAAATATAGGACTGAAAGTTTCTTATTATAGAAAACGTAAAGGTTATACTCAAGAACAGATGGCAGCTAAAATGGAAGTTGCAACCTCGTTTATAGGTCAAATAGAGGCACCAAACATTTACAAATCCATATCTCTTGACACGCTCTTTAGAATTGCTAGAATTCTAGAAGTGGAACCGTATAAATTTCTTATATTTGATTGATAGATTTTACAGAATACTTAGGAGATAATATGAATAAAAAATTACAAGTTTTTATATCATCTACATATGTTGATTTACAAGAAGAAAGACAAAGTGCAGTACAAGCTATCCTAGATGCAGGTCATATTCCAGCTGGAATGGAATTGTTCAGAGCGGGAAATAATTCACAATTAGAAGTGGTTAAGAAATGGATTGATGAATCAGATGTGTATATGTTAATTTTGGGCGGAAGGTATGGTAGTATAGAACCTGTATCACAAAAAAGTTATACTCAATTAGAATATGAATATGCAATTTCTAAAGGGATACCTGTCTTTGCTGTTATTTTAAGCGAAAAATTATTACATAAAAAGGCTGCTATGGATACAAGAGAGGAATACTTTGAGAAAATTAATTGTGAGAAATATTCAGAATTCAAAGAGTTGGTTTTATCAAAGATAGTGAGATTTATAGATAATATTAAAGATATTAACATAGCTGTATTATCAACATTAAATGATTTTGAAAAAAATTGTAATCTAAAGGGCTGGATTAAAGAAGAAAAAGAAGTAATAATTACTGATGTTTTACATAAATGTTATAAGTGCGGTAAAGAGGAAATTCTGCCAAGTTCAATAGATTATGAAGAGCAAAAAGGCTTTGACTATTTAATAAAAATAAATCAATGGCATACAGTAGACGCAGGGGAGCCAGGTTATGGAAGTGTATTAGATACTTTCAATCTGAAATTTGAGTTATGCGATGAGTGTCTTGAAAAATTTATTGATAGTTTTAAGTTTTCAAATATGATTTATGGGGAAAACTACTATGATAATGAAAATCAAACCTAAAAAAGCCAAACTCTTTTAAGTACAGTAAAATCAACGCTTCTAGCCATTCTCAAGGGAAATTTCCCTTGAGTACCTCGTATTGGCTTATAAAACCGCTGTTATTTCCCACGGATTTCCCTTGAGATTTTATAATTGAGTATCAGCACCATTTCAACGTAAAAAGAAGATAGGCTCCTTGGGAGGGAACCTATCTCTTTTTTGGGAACAATATATAAGGGGGAAAGTGTATATAATGAGGGGTTAGATACACTTTAGATGTAAGCAAAATTAAATCTATGAATTAACCAAAATATCTGTTAAGTAATCCCTGAAATGCCTTGCCATGTCTTGCTTCGTCTCTTGCCATTTCATGAACAGTGTCATGAATAGCGTCAAGGTTAGCAGCCTTTGCACGTTTTGCAAGGTCAGTCTTTCCAGCAGTAGCGCCGTTCTCAGCATCTACTCTGAGCTCAAGATTTTTCTTGGTGCTGGGAGTAATAACTTCACCTAAAAGCTCTGCAAATTTTGCAGCATGTTCAGCTTCTTCAAAAGCAGCCTTTTCATAATATAAACCGATTTCAGGATATCCTTCTCTATGTGCTACTCTGGCCATTGCTAAGTACATACCTACTTCGGTACATTCACCTGTGAAATTAGCTCTTAAATCTTTTAAGATATCTTCGCTTACACCCTGTGCTACGCCAACAACGTGCTCAGCAGCCCAAGTCATATCTCCGCTCTGCTCTGTAAATTTAGCAGAAGGTGCCTTACATACTGGACATTGCTCCGGTGCTGAATCTCCTTCATGAACATAACCACAAACCTGACAGACAAATTTCTTCATTGTATTAATCTCCTTTGATATTTATTAATATAGTAACAATTACTGTTATTATGTTATTATAATATCTTATAGAAGTCAACCCTTTTTTATAAAAAATTATCATTAATCCTGAAATATTCATGGCGATAAAAAAACAATAGGTTTCATCACCAAAAGTTACTTTTAACGATTTTATAGATATTTTCCCTATCAACTAACCTAAAAAAGGACGCAATATCCCTGTGAGATGTAAAATTTCCACAAAACCGTTAATGTTCATTGTTACTGTTACTCCAGCCTTATTTGAAGCTAGATGAATCATCTAGGTATATATATATTTTAGAATCCTCAAAAAAGTTACTAAAAACAAAAATAAATGTCATATTGTTTCTGTCAGTAAAAAACATAAATGAAATAAAAACTTAAACAAAGTTATGGTATATAAAACATAGATAACAAATATCGTGGCTTAGATTGATGAGAATGAGATATTAATTCTCCTAAAAATAAGGAGCATTAAATAAAATCATACAAATTGAAAGGGGATAAAAAATGGCAGGAACCATTAGAATTACACCGGAAGAACTAAGAGAAGCAGCGAATTTTATCAAACAGAAACAGGATGCAATGACAGCAGATGCAAATGCATTGAATGCAAAAATCAATGAAATTGCAGCGAATTGGGAAGGTGCTGCTCAATCTGCATTTATCAGCGGATTTACTTACGACTTATGGCCGGTTCTGGACAAAACGATGCCTCAGATACTTACTGGAGTTCAAACGCAGTTAACGGAAACTGCAACTACGTTGGAGGAGACAGATAAGGCAATCGCTGACAGACTAAAATTATAAGAATTAAGTTGTAAAGAGGCTGCAGCAGGAAGGGGATGGCAACGATAAAAATCCTTTCCTACTGCAGCTTTTTTCAGAATTTACAATAAGACAGTATATGCTTAGACAAAGTAAAATGAAATAGAGTGGATAATAACTAAATAGGAAGGAGGTATGAGATGTATTACTGGGATTCGGTTGGTGATTTTTTTCATATATCGGACAATGAACGAAAAAGAGAGGAATACAGTAAATTACTCAAATATCTAAATAAGAAGATTCTCAAGGAGGAAGAACTCTATAACAATTTAAAAACAGGCTGTGATATGGTGTTTAGGATAATGAAAAGGACCGAAAAGAAGGAAATCCTGGCTGGGGAGTTAGTTAAAATGTATGATAATAAATTTAGTATCTGCCAGATGGATAATACAAATTTATTGGCATTGCAGCGGGGGGTGGTGAAATGGTAAGACAACTGGGAAGAGAAATAATAGACAAATACACCTGGCTGGAGAGAGCAAATATTACCATGGGTTATTCCACTAACCTCCTCTTTGATTTCGTAGATCTGGATGATCTGTGCAAGGATATCGAAGGCGAACTGGACTCCCAATCCCTGGGGGCAGGATTCTCTTCCCAAGGGCAGCGGATCGATGAGTTCGTGGAACATAGACGTGCATTGTTAAACTATACCAGCGACGTCTTATATGATATTGATGAATATCTGGAAAATCCACTTTATAAAGGGTTTAATAATGCCATCGATAGGATGGCTGCCATTGATATGAGAGATGCAAAGACGGATAATACCATTGGGTTACAGGAACATACTAGTTTGTATGTGGGTGCTGGAAGGTATGATGAGGTTGGGGGAGATATGCTCTCTCTTAATCTGGAGGATTTTATAGGCAGCCGTAATAAGAATAAAAGTCTCACCAATTATCAGAAAGTAGATGATTTTGCGGATTTATTTGCAAAAGACTATGAAGATCTGGTAAATAATGATAAAATAGACCCAAGTAAAAAGACTTTACAGGAGTATCTGGACAGCCTGGTATTAAAAGAATTTACCCATAAAAAGGACGCCCCCTTCTGGAAAGAACTATTAGAATCGTTAAGCGAGATTACTGTCGTAATTCCTATGATTGAGGCAGCAACAGGTAAAACCCTTGTAACAGGAGATTATCTAACGGGTGATGAACAAGCTTTTAAGGTAGTATCAGGGGTAGTAAGCCTGGCGACCTTAGGATATGGAGCGTATGGAGCGATAGTCACGAAAGGCGGGGGAGCGACATTCGGCAAGATTTTTGCTGCAGATATACTGGCTGAAGCGGTGTCAGGGTCAACCGTAATCGTTTGTGATAAGGCAGGAGTGCCTTCTACTGTGACGGTCGCTTTGGCGATTTTTTTAGGATCTACTACAGGAGTCATTGCGGATAAAGCATTTCTTAAAAATACACCGTTGCTTAAGAACGGAATTGAGATTGATGATACTGTAAAATACAAAAAGTATTGGGATGATGTTGCTAATGGGAAGTATGATATACCTTACGGAATGACCTCTGAGGAATATGCTCAGTATTTGAAAGGTTTGGATAAGGTTGATAAGGCTGTTAAAGGGTCAGATGATGTAATTAAGGGTGGCAGTAAGACAAAATTAACAGAACCGATACTTGAAAAAGGAAGTAAACCTAAGGGTAATTATGAAAAAAATAGACCAGGTACCGACGGACAACCAATTATTCGTCAAAATGAAAGTGCTGATTTATTAGCTAGTGAGGGATATGATATTGAGATGCTTCCAGAGACAAAAGGGGGAAATGGTTATGGAAAAAAGCCGACATCAAATCCAGATTTTCTAATTAATGGAGAGGCTTTTGATTGTTATTCACCAGATGGTTCGAATATAAGAAATATATGGTCAACTGTAGAACAAAAAACTATAAAACAAGCAGATAAAATTGTTTTAAATTTAGATGATTACACGGGGTCTATTGATGAATTATATAAACAATTTAAATCGTGGGATATTGAAAATTTAAAAGAACTTTTGGTAATAAAAAATGGAAAAATAACAAGATGGATACCCTAATAAGGAGGTCATAATGTTTTATACATTTTATCTAGGGAAGCAAAAAGATTTTAACAGTCTAAAGGATATCATAAAAAATATTATTAATAATATTGCTAATAATGATATGGTATTAGCAGAAGATAGCAATCATGAATTTGAAATTGATTGTGTTTGGTTTAATTTAAATGCGAGTGATAATGCAAAAGGTATTTTATTTACTAGTGAAGATTATAACATGCAACTGGAATACCTATTATGGTTTGAAATTCACTATTTAGAAAATTATTCATCTGAAAAAATAATGATGGAAGTAATAGGGGATCTCATGAAAGTTTTAGATTGTGATTGTATTTTATTTTCAAATAATGATAAGCCTATATTGGAAAGAAAAGATAACAAAGTTACTGTTGATGATAGCAAATTGAATTCTTCAGAAAGATTTCCTTTCAAGTATATGGATATAGAATATTTGGAAGGGCATTTAGCCCAAATTTGATTTTGAATAGATATTCTTTAATTATGGTTATAATTTAGGACTTCCAACAATCTAAATCTTATCTCTTAATTTAATATCATGACTCTCACGAAGTGACGTTATCCCTGACATGAATTAAGAGACTTAGCTAAAAACTGCATTGGGTATACATCGGATTTCAAGGTGTATAATCGAAATTGGTTTTCAGAAATGTAGCAAAGTGTCTGACAAGTTTTAAATGAAATTCTAAAAAATTTGCTATGAATGCTTTACAACTAAGGGGGATAACCTGTATTCCGAAGAGGTGTATACAAAATGCCACAAAGATGTATACAATTAAATTGTAATATTTTGTTCCTCATTATTACATGTTATGCAATAATGGAAATCTATATAAGAGATAATGATAAACAGATTTATAAAATATCTTACAATATAAATTTGGAGGTGTTTTCAAGGTTTCTTAAATATTGGAAATACCTCTGTTTTCTGTGAGCTATTTCAAGTGAGCTTACGGTATGACATCTGAGGAATATGTTCAGTATTTGAAAGGTTTGGATAAGGTTGATATATGGTTATACTTTAGGACTTCCAACTACCTAAATCCCAGTCTCTATTCAATATCATGGCTCTCACGAAGTAACGACATCCATGATATGAATTAAGAGACTTAACAAAAAAATTTGCTTTGGGTATACGATTGGATCTTTAGGTGTAGTTCCAATATGCTCATATAAACGTACTTTTTGTAGCAAAAAAATTTGTTGCGAAAGGTGCGTTTTATTTGCGAATTTCAAAATTAATTTTTCTCCATGAGGAGACCGAAGTATAATTCAAAAACAGTGGGAAACACTCGAGAAGTCCAGTTTTCTGCAGGAGTTAACAGAGTGATAAGCAGTTACCTCAGACTACAGCTATTTAGGAGCACAGGTGTTATTTAAGCGTCCCAGCAAAGTTTTGTATTCCTTTATTTATAGAAAAAGAAAAACAGTTCAGAATTTTAGATGCAATAAATGCTCCTTCATATATAAAAAGCCCCATTATCCTGATCAGATAAGGGGCTAAAGTTATCACAAGCTTAATGCTTATTTTCTGAACATTTTTTACAGAGTCCATAGAAATAGGTACTGCTGGCTTCAATGGTTCCTTCGAAGTTCTCATCTGCAGAATGAAGAAATTCTTCAACTGCCTCTGCAGGCATTGAAATATCCGCGATTGCGGAACAGTTTCTGCAGATAAAATGATAATGGGGTAAGACATTGCCATCAAAGTGATCACTGCCATTACCATAGGATACCTTTATGATAGATCCCTGTTCAACCAGAAAATTCAGATTGCGGTATACGGTTCCTAAACTGATATTCGGATATATCTTCTTGATATGGTCATATACCATATCAGCCGTAGGATGATCTTTGGTAGTAGACAAGTATTCTTTTATAGATTCTCTTTGTCGGCTAAACTTTGTAGTTGTCATAGCTCACCTCCAATAACAATAATTATTATCAATATTACCACAGATGAGCTAAAATGTCAATATTTAAAAATTCCCCCCGGCTATGAACTTATACATTAGTATAAAATGGCATACAGTACCGCCGATACAGAATAAATGAAAAATCTCGTGGGAGCCGAAATTCTTATGACGGCTGTTAAAGATAGGAAGCTTCAGCGCATATATCACACCGCCTACCGTATAGATTATTCCGCCTGCCAGCAGCCAGTTAAAACCTTCTCTTGGCAGAGTGTTTAAAATAGGTGCAAATGCAAGTACACAGGTCCAGCCCATTGCGATGTAGATAACGGAGGATACCCATTTTGGGCAATACACCCAGAGTGCTTTTAATAAAATTCCAAGTATAGCCATTCCCCATATAAGTATAAGGAGGGCAGTTCCTACTTTTCCTTTCAATGGAACAAGGCAGATTGGTGTATAAGTACCGGCTATTAATATAAAGATCATCATATGATCAAATTTTTTCAGGGCTCTATTGACCTTGTCAGATAAATCAAAGGTATGATATACTGTGCTTGCGGTATAGAGAAGTATCATGCTCAAGGCAAATATACCAAGCGCAATGACTCCTGTTTTATCTGGGGCTTTAGAGGCTTTGACGAGTAAGGGAAATGCGGCGAAGGCAGCCATAAGCATGCCGATAAAATGGGTAATTGCACTTCCTGGATCTTTTGGATGTTTAATAAAGTGAGCCATAATAATCATTCCTTTCATAAAACGTTATTGATAGACGCGTCATGTAGTTTTCGATACTACATGTAATGTATGAATATACTATATCACGTGGTGAGAAAAAATCAAGGGGTTTTTTAAAATTTTTTTATTTTTTATTTTGGGTGTAATAAATAGAAAGAATCACCCGGGAAAGGTTGGAACATAAATGGATATTAAAGTAGGAGATGTAGTGAAATTAAAAAAACAGCACCCATGTGGAAGCTCTCTTTGGGAGGTACTTCGTATTGGCATGGATTTCCGACTGAAATGCCAAGGCTGCGGTCATCAAATTATGATACCGAGAAAACTGGTAGAAAAGAATTTACGGCAATTAATCAGAAAAGACGAAAACCAGGAGAATTTATAACATGGGAATACATTATTGGTAGAAGATACACCATTTCGAATAAATATAATTAGTGTTATAATATCCAGGATAATGCTTCGTTATACAGAAGACCTGAATGATTATTGTTAAACTTTCGCTGATATAAGTTCAAAAGATATGACAGTTCACCCGGGATCCAATGTTGTAAGAGAGCAGTTATAGGAAGCAGACAGTACCATAAACCTGCTTTATGCAAAAAACTATTCATATTGGGTTCAACAGATCCAAAACACGGGTGTTTACAAAGAAATATAAGAAAGTCAGCGAGGAGTAGACATGTCAAATTCAAATGTACGTAACATGACAGAGGGAAAAGAGTTCTCTCTGCTTATCAGGTTTGCCTTTCCTATGCTAATAGGAAACATATTTCAACAGTTTTATAATCTGATAGATTCTATTATTGTAGGTCATTTTGTTGGGTCCGATGCTTTAGCGGCAGCCGGAACTTCAGCGTCCCTGCATTTTTTATTCTTTTCACTATGTATTGGTATGTCAACCGGTATCGGTATATTGATTTCCCAGTACTTTGGTGCCAATCAGGAAAAGGAAGTTAAGAAGACCATTGCGAATGCAATTTATATTATTATGACTGCCGGTATTCTTATGAGCAGTATAAGTGTAATCTTTGCAAGGCAGATACTGGTTTTGTTAAATACGGATCCTAAAATCCTTGACGATTCGGTAGCTTTCATGCGGATCATGTGCGGAGGAATTATTGCAGTAGCAGCATATAATGGAGTGGCAGCAATATTAAGAGCCCTTGGTGATGCCAAGACCCCTCTTATATTTCTGATTATGGCCTGCCTTCTTAATGTGGTGTTGGATTTGCTGTTTGTCTGCGTATTCCATTGGGGTGTAAGAGGAGCAGGTATAGCAACGGTGATTTCCCAGTTTATGGCTGCGGTCACCTGCGGAATCTATGCTGTCATTAAAAATCCCTACTTCCGTATCAAAAAGCAGGATATGAAATTTGATAAATTTATCATGAAGAGAAGTATTTTAATTGGGCTTCCCGTAGCAGCACAGACGGCTTTGATTGCAGTTTCCTGCGTTATCTTACAGGGTGTTGTCAATTCCTTCGGAAAAGATGTAACAGCAGCATTTACAGCAGCCGGACGTATAGAGCAATTGGTACAGCAGCCGTTTAATTCACTGGGTGCAGCTGTTTCTACCTTTGCGGGGCAGAATATCGGTGCCAGAAAACTAGACCGGGTAAGAAAAGGCTTTAACAAGAGTGTTATTATGGTTGCCGTATTCAGCTTGTTTATGCTCGTACTGATACAGCTGACAAGCAGACCTATTATGCAGCTTTTTGTTGATAATGCAGAGGTTATCCGTATAGGCAGCAAGGCTTTAAAGATTACAAGCCTGTTCTACTTTCCTCTTGGTATGATCTATGTTGCCAGAGGTACCTTAAACGGAGCCGGCGATGCAGCATATGCCATGCTGGTTGGTCTGGTAGAGGTAATCGGAAGGGTAGGCTTTGCAGCTATATTAGTTACAATTCCTTTTATCGGTATTTGGGGTATCTGGTATACTTCCGGTTTAACCTGGTTTATTACAGGGCTGTTCAGCGTTGTTCGCTATAAGCAGGGGAAATGGAAGAGGATGTCACTTATTGATAAGAAAATAACGGTTATGGAAACCTAATAAAATACTGCCGGATTGATAAGAGGCGAAACAATTGTTCCGGGAATAAAAGTTCCAGCCTTAGCTTATCTATCCGGCAGTTTTGACTTGCGAGCAGGAGATTTCTGGCGTTAATACGGTGACTCTTATTACTATAATAAACACATTAAAAGGAATCTTTAGAGAAGTTTATCTGTATAAATTTAGGGGCACAAGTGTGATATAACTTGTGCCCCTACTCTTTTTAATTATTTTACAGAAGTCTTATTTTACAGAATTTTTGCTCTTTTACTAATTTAAAATCTTACTCAAGCTCTAATAATGCCAGTTTAATACATCCCATAATACCCTGGTCATCCTTTAAAGCTGCTGGAACAATGTAGTTGTCCATGTCATCTAAAAGAGCAGTTTTCAAATATCCATTCAGCTGTGCTTTAACCTGTTCTCTGATCAGAGGAAACAACTGCGTCTGGTGCATAACACCGCCGCCTAATACGATTCTGTGAGGGGATAGAAGCAATATGTAACCTACTAAAGCCTGTGCGATATAATATGCTTCCAGTTCCCAGGCTTTATGAGCAGGCTCCAGCTCATAAGCCTTCTTACCCCAGCGTTTCTCAATAGAAGGACCGCTTGCAAGGCTTTCCAGACAATTAGGATGATAAGGGCATACACCTTCAAAGGAATCCTCCGGATGTCTGCCTAAAGGAACATGTCCAGCTTCCGGATGCAGCATACCGTGGAGAAGCCCTCCGTTCTGATATACACCAACACCAACACCGGTACCAATGGTAACATAGATACTGGTGCCAAGACCTCTTGTGCTGCCCCAGGTAGCTTCTCCCAGTGCGGAGCCGTTGACGTCCGTATCAAATCCTACGGGAATGCCAAGACCTTCCTTCATGATGCCAACAATATTACAGTCAATCCAGGCTAATTTAGGTGTCGATGTAATATAACCGTAGGTCTTCGAGGTTTTGTCAGGATCAATGGGACCAAAGCAGCCAATACCAAGTGCTTCAATCTTTTTTTTCTTAAAGTAATCTATGATTTTCGGTAAGGTAATGTCAGGGGTTTCTGTTGGAATTGAGATTTGTTCCAGTATTTCACCATTTTCATTGCCGACTGCAAGCACCATTTTGGTTCCGCCGGCTTCTAAAGCACCAAGTAACATAAATAGTATCCTCCGTTGTAGAAATATTTATTGTCCCTATTTTAACTTATAACGGTAAAAAAATATAGGTCAAATTATATGATTATTATAGGATTTTCTGTGTTGGTTAAACAGTGGAGGGAAATGATTCTCCTGCAATATATTTTATTCCGGTATAACCATTGAGGGTTTGATCTATTGGTGCTATAATGTAGTAAATTATTGTTTATAAACTGACAGTCAGATTGGGTTAGAAAGGAAGGTATTGGTACTTATGAGGTGTTTTACCACGGAGATTAAACTTGAGTTTGGAGAATTAAAGGAACCGGCTGTATTATGGGGATACATTCCGAATAATTTCTCTGAGATTGATATAGACAGAAAACATCCGGCAGTTTTAGTATTACCGGGCGGTGGTTATGGCTACACTTCCGAGCGGGAGGGTGAAGCAGTGGCCCTCAGACTGGCAGCGGAAGGTATATGTGCTTTTGTCCTGAAATACCATACAGCACCTGCCAGATTCCCTGTAGCGCTTAGTGAGGCTTTAACGGCAATTGCATACATAAGGGAAAACAGTGAAGAATATCATGTAGACAGCTCAAATGTCAGTGTCTGCGGATTCTCTGCGGGAGGACATTTAGCAGCATCTACAGGTGTTCACTGGAACAAAGAAGAGATACTGAAGGGAATTGGCAAGGAAGCTTCTGAGGTAAGGCCGGACAGTCTGATATTATGCTACCCTGTTATTACCAGCGGTGAATACACCCACGAGGGTTCCATGAGCAATCTTCTGGCTGAGAGAAGACAGGACCCAGAGCTTATCGCTTTTAACTGTCTGGAGACTCAGGTAACGAAGGATACACCAAGAACCTTCCTATGGCATACTTGGGAGGATGGTGCTGTTCCTGTTGAAAATTCCCTGTTTTTTGCGGCGGCTTTGGCTAAAAATAAGGTGTTAACAGAGATGCATATCTATCCTCACGGCCACCACGGTCTCTCTCTTGGAAATCATGTAGTGAACGGAGATTGGAAATACGAAGAAAAACATCCCTCCGCTGAATGGATAAACAAAGCAGTAGATTTTGTATACAACAAATAGAGAATCTTAATAGAGTAAAGACAAGACAAGGGAGAAAAGTGTGGCAGAAGATACAAAAGCCTTTTGCAGAAAATGTCTGCTGGAGGATATGCCGGAAAATGAATATTTCAAAAGTCTGAAAGAATATGTAGCCCATCTGGATGAAGACATAAAGGTGCCTCCTAATGTGTATGAAGAACGGTTAAAGCATTGCAGGCAGTGTGATCAGCTGTTAAACGGCATGTGCAGACAGTGCGGCTGTTATGTGGAACTAAGGGCAGCAATGAAGAAGAATTATTGCCCGGCGGCGAATAAGAAATGGTTATCTGAATAAAGCTATTGCAAGAAATCAGGAAATCCGGTGTATAAGTGAACGGGTTCCGGTTTTTTGCAATAGCTTTTGCTATGAGCCGGAATATTTCCTAAAGGAAGCAGACAAAAACGGCCAAGGCCGTGGTTGTTGTAATTTGCCTGTTAGCAGCAGGAAGAAAAGAGGAATTGCAATGTTTCACTCATTGAAAATAGGAGATCTTACCGCTAAATTACCGATTATACAAGGTGGAATGGGCGTGGGCATTAGTTTAAGTTCTCTGGCAGGTGCAGTAGCTGCCAAAGGAGGAATCGGAGTGATATCAACTGCCCAGATAGGCTTTACCGAAGTTGATTATGACAGGAAACCCCTTGAAACGAATTTAAGGATGGTGGGAGAACATATAAGAAGAGCAAGGCAGGCTGCCAAAGGAGGTATCCTGGGTGTTAATATCATGGTTGCCACCAAGAATTATGAAATGTATGTAAAAGAAGCGGTGAAGAATGGCATTGATATTATCATTTCCGGGGCAGGTCTTCCCACTGAGCTGCCGGCATTAGTAAAGGGAACGAAAACAAAGATTATTCCCATTATATCCTCTTTAAAGGGAGCCAGAGTACTTCTAAAGCTCTGGGACAGAAAAGAAAATACCGCACCGGATGCAGTGCTTATTGAGGGACCCAAAGCCGGAGGACATTTAGGCTTTACGGCAGAGGAGATTCAGAACCACGATGAGGGTGCCTACAAGAAAGAAATAGAAGAGATCGTTAGTCTTGTAAAGGAATACAGCGAAAAGTATGAGAAAGACATTCCGGTCATTACAGCAGGTGGAATCCTGAATAAACAGGACATGGAAGAATATTTCTCTCTTGGTGTCAAGGGCATACAGGTGGCGACCAAATTCGTGACCACCGAGGAATGTGATGCTGATTATCGTTATAAAGAAGCCTATATAAACTGTAAAAAAGAAGACATTATGATTGTAAAAAGCCCTGTGGGAATGCCAGGAAGAGCAATAAGGAATGATTTTATTGAAAAAACGCTCCTTGGCAGGGTTCCGGTTAATCATTGCCACGGTTGTATAAGGACCTGCAACCCAAAGGAAACACCTTATTGTATAACAGAAGCATTGATTAATGCAGCAAAAGGAAATATTCAGAAAGCCTTGCTATTCTGTGGGGCCAACGCATATCTTGAAGACAGGATAAGAACCGTTGATAATGTGCTGGGGGATTATTTTGGTTAGATGTAAACACTAAACCAAGATTCTATTAGCGGCGAAACCCAGAAATAAAAAAGAGAATATCCTTTGATTGAAATAATCAAAACGGATGTTCTCTTTCTTTGTATATTCCATTGATAATTTTGCTGTAATTTGGTATTATTTACATATTACGTGATTGTTCCAAGGAAAGGAACTGGGAGGAAACGAAGTTATAAATTTGCATTATATGATTACCAGTAAAGCTATTAATTATTTAGTACACATATTAATAAAGCACAACATTGTAAAATTAACTTGCCAAGCTTTACAAAATATGATAAAATACATATTTGTGATATGTTATAAATAATTTTCCTTGCTCTTTCCATACAAAGGGATTCCATGAATCCGACTTTGTCAATTACCGCAGCGGTAATAGCGAGAGAGGGCCAGAGACCAGAAGGAGGTGCAGACAACTATGAACCAGTATGAATTATCCTTAGTTGTAAATGCAAAAATCGAAGACGAAGCCAGAAACGCAACAGTGGAAGCCGTTAAAGAACTTATTACAAGATTCGGCGGCAACATTACAAACATTGATGAATGGGGTAAGAAGAAATTAGCTTACGAAGTTCAGAAAATGAAAGAAGGCTTTTATTATTTTATCCAATTCGATGCTGACTCAACATGCCCAGGCGAAGTTGAAGATCGTATTCGCATTATGGAAAATGTAATCAGATTCTTATGCATTAGACGGGACGCATAGTAAAAGGAGGTATTCCTTAGTATGAATAAAGTCATTTTAATGGGTCGTCTTACCAGAGACCCGGAAGTTAGATACTCCCAGGGGGAGAATTCCACAGCAATTGCCAGATATAGCCTGGCAGTAGACCGCAGATTTAAAAGACCCGGAGAAGCAGATGCGGACTTTATCAATTGCGTAAGCTTTGGTAAAAGTGCAGAATTTGCAGAAAAGTATTTTAAACAGGGAACTAAGATTGCTGTTACAGGAAGAATCCAGACAGGCAGTTATACTAACAAAGATGGGCAGAAAGTATATACAACGGATGTAGTAGTAGAAGAACAGGAATTTGCAGAGAGCAAAGGTTCATCGAATAACGAGTCCGGCTATCAGCAGACCCAGAGGCCGACACCCAGCCAAGCCGTAGGCGATGGATTTATGAATATCCCTGACGGACTGGATGAGGAGCTGCCATTTAGTTAAAGCATAAAGAATAGAGAATAATCAGTTATTCATTGGATAAGGAGGTCAAGTCATGGCATACAATAAAAATGACAGAAACAATAGAGATGATAAAGGCGATTCACCTATGAGAAGAAGAAATACTCGTAGAAGAAAAAAGGTTTGCGTATTCTGTGCGGATAAGAACCATACAGGAATTGACTATAAGGATGTAAACAAGTTAAAGAGATACGTATCCGAAAGAGGTAAGATTCTTCCCAGAAGAATTACCGGAAACTGTGCAAAACATCAGAGAGCTCTTACCGTAGCGATTAAGAGAGCAAGACATATTGCACTTATGCCTTACACACTGGATTAATAATGTAAAGCCGTTACATGACTAATGTAACGGCTTTTTTGTAATCTTTAGAAAGAGAGGTTTCTTATATGAGAAGTTATAAATTTAAACCCGTAATCTGTTTTTTTGTTATTATATCAATCCTTTTATTAGGCACAGGGCCGGCAGCTTTTGCTGCTACAGCAATAAAAGCAGAATACACAATGAAAAAAGATAAGGTGATTTTTAAAGATAATAATGGGAAAGTAAGAGGCGTAATCTTTTTTCAATACCCTGTTATGAAAGGGGATACAAGGGCTGCAAAGAAAATCAATGAGGTTTTAGCAAAAGACAGTAAGGCCTTTATGCAGGATGAGAATGCGAAAGGATTGAAGGAATCTGCAGAAACAGCAATAAGTAATAATTTATTTTACAGTGAAGAGGAGCAATATTATTATAAAACAGAATGCAAGGTGACCTATAACGATAACTCCATCATTAGCTTGCATATGATAACTGGCTGGTATGCAGGCGGAGTTTATAATCAAACGGATTACGGATATACCTTTGATTTAAAGAGTGGAGAAAAGCTTGAATTAAAGGAGGTTGCCCCAGGAGATCCCGTAACAATTAAAAAAAATATATTGGTTGCCGCTAAAAAATATCTTACTTCCGGTAATGATTTTGAAAAGGGGGCCTATGATTATATTAAGTCCTGTAAGTTAAAGGAATATAAATTTTATCTAAGCAAGAGTAAAATATATATTTGCTTTGAGAGTTATGAATTAGGAAGAGGAACTGGCTGGGATATTTTTTCTATAAAGAGATAAGTATTGTTTTATACGTTCCTAGTCACTGGTACCTTAAATACACCTGTGCGTAGGTATTGTGACAGTACATTGTGCCAGGAGGGAAAGACTGTGGAAGACCGCTGTATACTTCTTGTATACAGTTTGAATAAAATGAAAATAGCCGTTACATGACTTCGTGATATGATTCCTACAAAGTGACAGATTTTTATTAATTCTGTTTTCTTTGGCGAAATATCATATCACTTTGGTTGTGGAGCGGTTTTTTGTTTGTGCTTTTTTTGTTTCACTTTCCTGCGAATATATTTACCTATAATGCTTTAAACTGCACATCGCTTGATGTTTGCTCTGTTTTATTATAACCTCAGTTTAAGACATACAATTCTGATCAATAACGTGAAGGAAAGAGGTATTCCAAATGTAAAAATACTGATTTCTGAACAACTTAGCTTTGCAGGCGGAATTGTATCAAATCCAGGAGGTTAATTTTATGCGGTGGAAAAAGAATATGGATCCTTTAGATATGTCACGTTTTCGTGATATTTTTATTGAGGACGAGGAGGGAAATCTTCAGACAAAGGATGAGCCATACTTTAAGGCTAATCTGATAGCACCGGGCACATGGCAGGTACTCAGTGACGGTGATTATACCTATGTGGTTGAAGGGGATGATGAAATCATTGCAATTGACAGTGGTATGGGTGCCGGCAATATCAGAGAGTTCTGTCAGACCTTGTCCGAAAAACCTTTGTATCGCCTTTTCAATACCCACAATCACTTTGATCATACTGCCAACAACTATTTGTTTGATGTTGTCTATATGTCCCAAAAGAGTTATGAGGGCAGATGCCAGCCCTTCGGAGGCTTTGAGGGGATGGATATCCCGGCGGATTATCCGGTGGTTTTCCTAAAGGACGGTGATGTCATCAACCTGAATGGCCGTGAACTGGAGGTTTACAATATAGAAGAACATTGCAGCGGGTCATTGCAGTTTCTGGATCGTAAAGCACGCATTCTGTTTTGCGGTGACGAGCTGAACGGAAATTTCTTTGACAGCAGGATTTCTGTAGAGCATTCTTACCGTAATATCAAACGCTGGAGGTCCTTTCGGGATTCCTATGATCTTCTCTGTGCCGGCAATGGAATTCACGATGCAAACTATGTTGACAGATACTATGAGACCTTGAAGTATATTCTTGAGGGTCATGAAAATGAGGGAGAGGAATTCTATGTTCCTTATGAAGACCCCAGAGCAGCTTCTGACAGCAAAGATGGTAGACCTGTTTTTGCAAGACGCAGCCCGGACATGGATTTTGTGGCAGATGCCATGAAAGCTTCGGGGTTTGAAAAACATCTTGAGCTTAACGGCGGCAGAGGCTGCTTTTGCTTCATGAGAAAGCTGAGTCCGGATGGAATATTTGACCGGCAGTTAGAGAAAAACGGTTGCAGGGTCTGCTATTACCTCAATCGAATATGGGATAAATAAAAGGAGCGAAGAAATATGAATAAATCAAAACCGCGAGCAATTATTACGACAGATCTGGAATGTGATGATATGAACTCATTGATTCATCTTTGCCTGTATCTTAATGAAATCGACCTGGATGGGATTGTATACACCTCCTCACAGTTCCATTTTAACGGAGACGGAGTACATACCCTTGGAGAAGTAAATCCAAATTACCGGTGCCAGGGAGAAGCTGCCTATATGACTCATATAGGCTATCCGCACCCGGATCCCGAAGCAAAGAATCTAAAAAGCTACCGGCCCTTTGAAGCTGGCTGGATAGAGTCTCTTTGGTCGAATGAATATACCTTAGCCTATCCAAGCCTACTGCAAAATCATCCGGACTTTCCTTCACCGGAAAGATTACTTAGTATCACAAAGTATGGAAATATTGCCTTTGAAGGGGATGTCAGAGAAGCTACAGAGGGTTCAGAGCTCATAAAAGAAGCTATTCTGGATAAGGATGAAAGGATACTGTACCTGCTTTCCTGGGGTGGTGTGAACACGATTGTGCGAGCACTATTATCCATAGCGGAGGAATACAAAAATACGAACCTGTGGGAGGATATCTACGAATTAGTATGCCGTAAAGTCAGAATATTAGGTGTATTTAATGGTGTAGGGCAGGATAATAGTTATGAAGACCATGCAAAGGGACTTTACCCGGACATAAAAATATTGTGCACGGATTTTATGTATGGAGGTTTTATGGCCCCAATTAGTGAACAGGAGGATTGTATTGAGACCTTTCACAGTGAATGGCTGAAGAAAAATATTAAGTATAACCATGGTGTTTTGATGTCTAAGTACGGTCTTTTCGGAGATGGGACTTATTATGAAGGGGAGCCGGAGGTCTTTCAATATGGTAAGCAGCTGTCTTTGAACTGGGGATTTGATGCTATACCAAACACAACCTTTCATCCATATGATTTCCTGGGAGAGGGAGACAGCGGGACGTATGTTCTATTATTTGATGTAGGGTTAAGAGGACTTGAGAACGGGAATTATGGGACTTTGCTGGGCCGTGTTTTTGAAGGCAGCAAAGGACCCCAGGAGGGCTACAATTTCTTCACCGGAAGTGAGGGCACCCCTAACCGGTTCCTGCGTGGATATCAGGAAGAGTGGGCAGCTCGTGCTGAATGGTGTGTCAAACCTTTTAAAGAGTGCAATCATCCACCCATTGTCAAAGTGGCAAAGGGGGATATAACAGCAGCAGCTGGGGAAGTTGTGCTGCTTGAGGGGAGTGCTTCGGACCCGGATGGGGATAATTTAAGAGCAGGTTGGTATTTATATCATCAAGGCAGTAACTACTCCGGGCTGGCAAAGGATCTGCGTGTATGGGAGCCAATGCTTTTCCGCACTCGTTTTACAATTCCAAAGGATGCCAGGCCAGGGGATTATTTTAATCTGATATTAGAAGTGCAGGATGATGCGGAAAAACCGATTACCCGCTATGCACAGGTAATCGTAACAGTGAAAGAACCAGTAGATGGGCAGGCGCAGAAGAATGAATACAACAAGCTAAATATGTTTGAAGCGTTATAAAATAAAAACAGCAAATAACGGTGGCTTTATAGTAAAATGCTTGTGATAAAGATAATTAAATCCAACTGTCCCGAATTGGTTATCCAATCTGAAATAGCTATGGAAGGAAAAACAGTTTGTAGTGTGTTATGGATAAGAAGGGAGACGTTTTAGTCACATTCACTATGATAATATAGAGATATTTAATAACGGAAACTTTAAAAGCTCTGCTGGTACCGGCAGAGCTTTAATATATTTGGAGGAACTTTATAGCTGTAATTATAGATTAATATATATTATAATAACAGAAAGATAGTTTAGGCAGAATTGTGAAAGGAAAATACGTTATTAATATTTATAGTATTAATAATGGACATATCTTAAGTTGACTTGAGATATAAAAAGGTAAAAGAATGAAGATAAACGAACCGAAAATAACAAGCTTAAGAGAAGCGGGTCCCCTTATAAATCAAATAATTGAACTGCAAGCACTGGAACAATCGGCAGAAGGCTTAAAGTTCTCATCAGATTATCTGTCAGGAGAAGATCTGTCAGGTATAGATTATAACTGCGTTGAATTTGACAATTGCAAGCTGGTAAGCTGTGATTTTAGTAAAGCAGGTTTTGCCAATGTTTATTTCAAGTACTGTGATATATCGAATTGTAATTTTGAAAACTGCTATTTTAATCAGGTGGAATTTATCTCCTGCAAGGGGGTGGGAAGTAAATTTCAGAATTCAACCATCAAGCATGTGCTAATCAACGATGGGAATTTTACCTACGCTAATTTTGAGCATTCAAAGCTTCAGAAGGTTATAATAACTAATTCTAACTTTAGCAATGCTGCATTAGCAGAATGTATACTGAAAGAGCTTGAACTTCAAAAGGTAACATTTAACAACTGTGATTTTTTCAAAACACCTTTAAAAGGAATTGATTTTAGAGATAGCAGTATTGATGGAATCGTATTATCAGACACCTACAAAGAACTGGTTGGGGCAATTGTGGATACATATCAAGCTGCAGCCTTAGCCCGCTTTTTAGGAGTTGAGGTTAAATAATTAAACATTTTTGCAGTATATTTCTTAAATCTTTAAGTTATTAAAATTAAAGATGTCGATTTTGTAAAAATCAGTAGAATTATTAGGCTCCTTCAACTATAATAGCTAAAAAAACACATGAGTTGAAAGTTTGAAATCTTATTAACATGAGAGTAGAAGGAGAAAGCAGAATGGCTGAAGTACAAAAAGGCATAAAGTTTAGTGAAATGCTCTATGAAAGACCGGATATGGATGAAGTAATGACAGGGATGAAGGATTATTTAGAGCGTATTAAGAAGGCTGGCAGCGCTAAAGAGCAAGAGGATTTGTTCAGGGACTATGAAAAAATGGTTTATAAAGCTGTCACGATGCAGGAAATAAGTGAAGTCAGAGCTTATCTTGATGTTAACGATGAATTTTATAGCAAAGAACAGGAATATTGGGACAATGTGCAGCCGGGAATAAAAGAATTAGAGACGAAGATACATGAAGCTATGGTAAATTCTCCTTATATTGAAGAACTGAAAGAACGGTTGGGCAATACAATCTTCTATAAATGGGAAGCAGAAACTAAAGCTATTAATGAATCCATTTTGCCTCTGATGGCTGAAGAAAATGAACTAACCACGAAATATATGAAACTACTTGCAACAGCCACAGTTAACTACAAAGGGGAAGAAGTACCTCTATCTAAGATGAAAACATACTTCTATGAAGTAGACCGGGATGAGCGCCGTAATGCGTTATACACCTATAACCATTGGTTTTATGAGAATAGAGAGGAACTGGATGAGCTCTTTGACAAACTGGTTAAAAACCGAACCAAGCAGGCAAAGGAACTGGGCTTTCAAAGCTATACCGAACTTGCCTATATACTAAGGGGGCGAATTGGTTATGGTCGTTCAGAGGTTGAAATCTTTCGCCAGGAGGTACTTAAGAAATGGGTTCCTTTCATAGTGGAGTTAAAAGAAGGACAACGTAAACGTTTGGAGGTGCCTACTTTTCGAATTTATGATTCACCTATGCGGTTCAAAGACGGCAGCCCTGTTATGAAAGTAAAAGAGGAAGATTTTATCAAAGCAGGTGTTGAAATGTTTCATCTAATGGGTAAAGATACCGGCGAATATATCGATTTTATGCTTGTAAATGAACTAATGGATTTGTTTGACCGTCCGGGGAAAGCACCTTATGATGGGTTCAGCGTGGATTTTACGGCTTACAACGAGAACTTCATATTTGGCCGTTTTAATGGAGATGAGTCTGACCTGGAAGTATTTACCCATGAGTTTGGGCATTCTTTTGCAGGTAAGATTTCCACGGAACAGCCGGAGCTGCTAGTGGAATCCAGAAATCCTCTGGGTCAGGAAATAGCAGAAACCCATTCAAAGACAATGGAGCTGATTACCAGTAAGTATGACTATCTGTTCTTTGATGAGTACAACCTGAAAAAATATCATCAGAAGAAAATTGAGTATTCAGCATATTTTATCAGTTCAATCTGCATCGGAGATGAATTTCAGCATCTGATCTATGATAACCCTGATTTGACACCCGAGGAACGAAACAGGACATTTGAAGAAATACATAAGAAGTACAATCCTTATATTGATTATTCAGACCTGCCCTTTGATTCCTGGGGCTGTATGTGGCAGGACATGACGGTTATTTACGCAATGCCGTTCTATCTTATTGACTATGCACTGGCTCAGACACTGGCCTTCCAATTCTTTGCAGAATCCTTAGAGGACATGGACAGTGCCTGGAAGCGTTATATTTCATTTTTGAGTGCTGCAGGTACAATGACCTTTCCAGAAATAATTGAGAAGTGTGGACTTCGTTCCCCTTTTGATAAAGACTGTTTTGATTATATTTATAAGATGGTAAATACTATGCGGGAGAATCTTTAATTTACAATTAATATAATTTTATTGTCAAAGGTCAGTGTTTTACAAGAGGTGAAAAATATCACACAAAACCAGAAAGAACATTTTTTGCCTTTTTATAGGCGAATTCGTTCTTTCTGGTTTTTTATAATTTGCCTGTACTCTTATGGAGGCAGTACTTTTGACGTTCAAATCATAATTTATTAGTTTATAAAAGCTATTCTTTTATAAAGTTGAGGATTATGTTGAGTAAGGGTGGCATTAATGTTAGTTTCGATGTTATTGTTATTTTATGGCTGCGTCTTTGAAGCTTAACTTTAGAGTCATCATCTTTGAATCACCAGCTTCGAATTATTATTTTTGAATCTAAGTCTTTGAGTTACCTCTTTAAGATATAAACTTTTAAACACCGACTTCGGATATCAGACAATAAATCTCATGCTCATAATCTAGTCGCTGATCTCTCTTTAACTTTTTTCTTTGGATATTATCATTCTTATATTTAGTCTTTGAAGCTCTTTTTTTGGCATCCTATTTCTGCATCTCAATAACTCAATATCCATTATCAAATAAATATATTCTAAGCTGTAGGGAAAGTTGGTATAGACAAAGATTATAGAAAAAGAAAGCAAAATAACTTATATGTTTTAATTGACAAAATATACCAATACGTTTATAATCTACAAACAAATACATATAAAATAATATGAATACTATGATATAAATTATGGAATAAATATAACCAAATGCAGTTTATTTTGTAATTTACATATAGGCTTTTCAAAGGAGGTTATATGAAGGGAATACACTTAACTTTAGGACGAAAAATATATAAAAATACAGCACTTATTATATTTCTCATATTGTGGGAAGTCCTTCCGAGAATAGGAGCTGTTCCTGCCAATTTTCTTCCGCCGCTTAGTATTGTGCTAAAGGAAATCCTTTTGGAGGGGAAAGAGGGATATCTGTTTCTTAATCTCCTTCTAAGCCTATATCGTATTATGGCAGGGTTGCTGCTTGCAACTGCAGCAGGAGTCAGCGCGGGACTTGTCTTGGGATATTTACTGCCGGGTACAGCAAAAATGCTATATCCCTTGCTGCGCTTGTTTGGTCAGATTAATCCTTATTCCCTTCTGCCGTTATTTATTGTTTTTCTGGGGATTGGAGAGAGTGCTAAAATTGCCATAGTTGCCTGGACTGCTGTATGGCCCATACTGTTTCATACCATAACCGGTGCAGGGAGTGCTGATATTGAAGTGTTAAAAAGTGCAAGGGCTATGGGAGCCGGCAGGTTTCAAATTCTTAGAAGTGTTATTCTGCCCTCTGCGGGACCAGCAGTATTTGATGGGCTGAGAGTTGGTGTTGAAATGGCTTTTTTTGTACTTATTGCCGCGGAAATGACAGGAGGAACGGGAGGTCTGGGGGCAATGGTACATCTTTCTGGCATGAATTTTTTAATAAATAAATTGTTTGCCTCAGGGGTCTGTATTGTGATCCTTGGAGTAATGATAAATTTTCTTTTATACGATTTACAGAAAAGATTATTTTTCTGGAAAGAAACTGTAAGATTTTTTCAAACAGAAAAATCCTCAGGACAGCATAAGGCACTGGGAGCCAAAGGGATTGCTTTTATAGCTATTCTGTGTGTTGTGATACTGATAGGCGGATACTACCAGAGTCTTAGGGCTTTCAGACTTATGAATGATTCAGGAGCGGGAGAGGAGTTTAATCATTTTTTCTCGGAATAAGGTAATATTCATAGGGATTATTTTAAAAAAAGCAGGCAATATAATTTTATTTTTTTACTTGACGGAAAATCTAATTAATGTTATAATTTCCCAAAATATAGTAAATTAATATGAATAGTAGGAATAAAATAATTCAATCACAGTATTAGTTTTGCTGATTAGATAACTAAAGGCAGGTTTTTCCCATCTTGGCATGAGGAAAACCTGCCTTTGTTTTATAGAGAAGGAAAAACCTTGTAAATTCATTCATAGGAGGGAATTATATGGCAGAGGTAAGCGTTATACGTGAGAGAGTACCCGATAACAGTAAAGAAACAAAAATCGAACTTCATAATCTGAGTCAAATCTACAAAATCAATTCGGGCAAAAAGAAAAGCCGGGAAACAGAGGAGTTTCTGGCCCTAAAAGACTTTAGCCTTTCCGTTAAGGAAGGAGAATTCATTGCAGTAGTAGGGCCTTCAGGATGTGGTAAATCTACTCTGCTTGATATTGTTGCAGGACTTACAAAACCAAAATCCGGAAATATCAATATCGGAGGAAAGAGAGTTACCGGACCGGCTCTGGATAGGGGATTTGTTATGCAGGGTTACGCACTGTTTCCCTGGAGGACCGTATTAAAGAATGTGGAATTTGGACTGGAGTTAAAGCATATTCCCAAAAGACTGAGGGCTGGAATTGCAAAGCAATATATAAGCCTGGTAGGTCTGGAGCAGTTTGAAGACAGATATCCCTATGAATTGTCAGGTGGAATGAAACAGAGGGTAGCCATTGCAAGAGCTCTGGCATACGACCCGGAAGTGTTGTTAATGGATGAACCCTTTGCTGCCGTGGATGCACAGACAAGAGAAAACCTGCAGGATGAACTGATTAGGATAGTTGATAAAACCAATAAAACTGTTATCTTTGTAACACACAGTATTGATGAAGCCGTTCTGTTGGCAGACAGGGTAGTGGTAATGACCTGTAATCCAGGAAGCGTTAAGGAAATCATACCTATTAATCTGCCAAAACCACGCAGCAATGCTACCATCCATGAGGCAAGGAACTTTGAAGAAATAAGACATTATATCTGGGGATTATTACAAAATCAACGAGAAAATAACGAGCACCTTTCTGCTGTATCTGAATAAGAAATTTACATTTATATGTATCTGTTAATAGTTTCACATTTAAGATATAAAAATTTGTAAGGAGGAGCTATATGGCAATTGATTTAAGACGAAGTCGTGTTGCAACAAGAGAGGAAAGGCTGGGTTCTATCGTTGGTTATACAGGAGATATTAAAAACCTGGCAGAATGTTCAGGCTGCGGTAAACTTAAGGATACGGGCAGGTGCTTTAGTCAGTCCAGTTCCTGTGATGCAGGCTGTGCCCTGGGATATCTTGCAAATATCCGGGATATCGCCATTATAAACCATGCACCCAGTGGTTGTACCGCCATGGCGTCGGGAATTGTAACCAACCATATTCAGCTGGCTGCAAAGAGAAATCTTCCTTATCATTCTGTATTTCTGGGTACGGATATGAATGAAGCAGATACTATCTTTGGAGGAGGTGAGGGACTGGTTGCTATTATTAAGCAGACCTATAACCGTTATAAGCCTTCTGCTATCTTTGTGGGAACCTCCTGTGTCTCCGGTATAATTGGTGAAGATGTAGATTCCCTGATAAAGGAGGCGGAGGAAGATATCCCTGTGCCTGTAATACCGGTTCACTGTGAAGGTTTCCGCTCCAAGGTCTGGGCAACGGGATTTGATGCGGCGGATCATGCGGTACTGAGAGGAATAGTAAAGCCGCCCAGGGAGAAACGAAATATAGTCAATTTTAAGAATTTTAACGAAGGAGCCAGAAAAGAAATAACTGAGATGTTCCGCAAATTAGGAGTAGAGACCTTTTTCCTTTATTCCAACAGCACTATTGAAGAGCTGTCCCATATCTCAGAGGCACTGGCTACCGTATCCATCTGCGGAACTCTGGCTTCTTATCTTGGTAACGGGCTTGAACAGGAATACGGCGTACCTTATATTAAAACCATTAATCCCATTGGTATTACAGGATTTGAAACCTGGTTAAAGGAAATTGGTGAGGTTATCGGGAAAGAAGAACAGGTAGAAGAATTTTTAAGAGAAGAACGAAATAAGTACCTGCCTGAAATCAAGAAAATAAAAGAGAAGTTACAGGGACTGAGGGTAGTCCTTGGTATGGGTTCAAGCTTTGCTTTCCAGGTTGCAAGAGTTATACAGGAACTTGGAATGGAGGTGGTGTATGTAGCCTCCTGGCATTATGATTCTGTGTATGACAATGGAGAGGCGCCACCCCATGTTCAGTATCTTGCAGAGCATACACCCAATAACTTTAAAGTCAGTATTGCAGACCAGCAGAACTTTGAGATTTTAAATATTTTAAATACCTATAAACCTGACCTGTACCTGGCAAGACACGGGGGAACCACTGTGTGGGCAATCAAACAGGGGACGCCGTCCATTTTTATGGCAGATGAGTATATGGCATACGGTTATAAGGGAACTTTAAATCTTGCCTATAAGATACTTGATACGATTACCAACCGAAGTTTTGAGAGGAATCTGTCCTCAAGGATTGAGCTTCCCTATACCGAATGGTGGTACCGTCAGGACAACGCAGCGCTTTATAAAGGAGGGGATTTAAAGGATGCCTAGAATATTGGATCAAGCCAGATATAAATGTGGATTAGGAGGAATGCAGACCGTTCATGCCATAACAAAAGCCCTGCCTATCCTCCACTCCGGCCCTGGTTGTGCGGATAAATTAGAGGGAGCCGGCAGTGCCGGTACCTCGGGACACTTTGCACCACGTATATTCCCCTGTACCAATATCAGCGAAAGTGAGGTGGTTTTCGGCGGAGAGAGAAAGTTACGGGAGACCATTGAAAATGCTCTCAGGGTTATAGATGCAGATCTCTATGTGGTTTTGTCCGGCTGTTCGGCTGAGATTATAGGGGATGATATCGAGGCGGTTGTAAGAGAATTCAGAGAGGGAGAAAAGCCGGTCATATACGCATCTACTGCGGGCTTTAAGGGAAATAATTACCTGGGTTATGAATGGGTACTGGAAGCAATTTTTAAGCAGTATTTGAAAAAGGAGGCAGTATATGGTGTGGAGACAGGCCTTGTGAATATATTTGCCGGGCTCCCCATTCATGATCCCTTCTGGCATGGAAATTACGAAGTACTTTCAGAACTTTTAAAAGAACTTGGACTTAAGCCGAATATTATCTTTGGATTCGGTAATGGTATCGAGAACATTAAACAGCTGCCAAAGGCAGAATTTAATCTGCTGGTTTCACCCTGGCTGGGTCTTAGTAGTGTAGAGTTACTAAAGGAGTTGTTTGGAACACCCTTTTTGCATTATCCCAATCTCCCAATTGGAGCATATGAAACCAGTAAGTTCCTAAAGACAGTAGGTGATTTTGCAGGAATCGATCCCAAAAAGACAGCAGCTCTTATTGATGAAAAAGAGAGGAAATATTATTACTACATAGAACGTTATGCAGATGTATTTCTTGAGAACCGTGTAATGTCCAAACGTTTTGTTGTAGTTTCTGATGCCCAGTATACTCTGGGTATTACCAGATTCCTGGTAAATGATGTGGGACTGTTTCCCGAAAAGCAGTATATAACGGATGATACACCGGAACCGTATAAGAAGAACATAGAGGATTTGTTTCAGGATTTAAATTATGGAATTAAAGCAGAGGTGTCTTTTGAGACAGACGGATATCAGATACAGGAGGAAATAAAGAACACGGATTACCATGGATATCCCCTTCTGATAGGAAGCTCCTGGGAAAAGAAAGTGGCTAGAGAAACCGAGGCACACTTTCTGTCCATTTCCTGGCCCCTTAATGAACGATTGGTGATAAACAGCTCCTATGCAGGCTATGAGGGCGGCCTTAAATTTCTGGAGGATATTTACTCTGTGGTGCTGACACGGTTCAACTAGGGAGTTAAAAATTGTATAGGTCTGGAAGCATATACCGCACAAGGATACTGGTAAAGGGGAAGGGGATAAGGAAAAGCCGGCATTTCATAGGCATGCAGAAAGGATGTTCCATGAGAAAGAGAAAAGTAATCTGTGTATTAATGGCAGCAGTAACCCTTATGGTGATTTTATCAGCCTGCCGAAGTAAATCAGAGACAACGGATGTTTCTGCTGCTGCTGATGATTTATTTACGATCAGGGTAATGACACAAACAGGCTTTAATGAACTGAATGTGGCAGATGAACTTGGGTATTTTAAGGAAGAAGGGATAAAACTATCATATATCGGTACCCTTGGAAAAGGGGTTACGGAATATCAGCTGATTGAACAGGGACAGTTAGATGCATTTACCGGCGGGCATCCGCCTAATGTTGCTCAGGCCAGATTGGCAGGAGTAAAGGTGAAGGCGGTGGCTCCGGGAATGGTAGATAATGAGGATTTTCCTCATGTAAGGTATCTGGTACAGGACTCAAGCCCATTACAGTCCCTGGAGGATATTACCGATGAGAAGATATCCATATCCGGAATCGGTGCCTGCAATGATGGATACATAAAATATTATCTTCAGAGTAAAGGACTGCCCTATGATAAGATTGAATGGGTTACTTTATCCACCGGAGGGCAGCAGGAGCAGTCTTTGGTACAGGGGCAGATTGCTGTTACCACCTCCCATCCTCCCTATGCCGGCAAGAGTCTTGCAGCAGGTGGTGTGAGAGAGATAGGGACCAGTTGGGATATCTTTCACAGTCCAGGCGCAGGACTGTCGGTAAGAGGATTCAGTGAGAAATTCATAGAAGAACACCCGGAGATAGTGCAAGGATTTGTTAATGCCATGTATAAAGCACGTATATGGATTAATACCCATCAGGAGGAGGCTATAGAGATAAATGCCAAATATCTGAAGCTGGAACCCAAGGACCTGAGTGTCTTCTGGTATGATGAAAGCAAGAATATAACACCGGATTATATTGAACAGTGGTTTAAAATTGCAGAAGCCATTGGGTTGTGGAAGGAAGGGGATATTATGCCGGAAGAGGTTTATACCAATGATTTCATACCGAAATAGAGGGGTGGGAGAATGGATAATATATATATAGTCAGAAATAAGAAAAAGAATTTCCTGTCAGAACAGATAAAAAGTTTATACAGGGTATTATACCGCCTTCTGGCAGTATTTCTCTTCCTGCTGCTTTGGGAGGTCATATCTCGATTGAAGCTGGTGAATGCAATATTTCTGCCTCCGTTTACAAAGGTGCTGGAAGCGCTTTATAAGCTTGCTTTGTCCGGGGAATTAGTAAAGCATCTGTCTGTCAGTCTTTGGAGATCCCTTATGGGTTTTACCCTGGGGCTTGGTTTTGCCATACCCTTTGGGCTTGCAATAGGGTGGTTTAGAAAATTCGAACGGTTTATAGATCCGCTGATACAGTTATTCAGAAATCTGCCGGTGCTTGCACTGCTGCCGGTCTTTGTAATGATTTTTGGTATAGGGGAGATATCAAAAATTGCAGTAATATTCTGGGGAGTTCTATGGTCCGTACTATTAAATACCATTGCAGGTGTGAAAAGCGTAGAACCACAGTTAATAAAAGCCGCCAGATCCATGGGGACTCCAGGAGTTGTACTTTTTATACGTGTAATCCTTCCGGGAGCGCTGCCCAGCATATTTACCGGTATCCGAATAAGCGCAACTACTTCCATATTAATACTGATAGCTGCTGAAATGATCGGCGCCAGCCGGGGTCTGGGGTATGCCTTATATTTTTACCAGGCTAATTTTAAAACACCGGAAATGTATAGCATTATTGTAATTATGGCACTGCTTGGTTTAAGTATTAATTATCTGCTTATTAATATAGAAGCAACTGCTTTTCGATGGAAAGAAAAGATAGGAAGTGAAGGGAAGTAAAAGGATGAAGAAGATAAAGGGTTTGTTGTATAAATACGGGGCAGTACTGTTTTTCTTTGCACTCTGGGAAGCAGCAGCCAGGGGAGGGCTGGTAAACCCTGTATTTATTCCACCCTTTTCCAGAGTGGTGCTTGAAATAGTAAAGATGATAGAGAATGGGGAGTTCTTTATAAATTTGTCCGTAAGCCTGTTAAGGGCTGCTACAGGCTTTTGCCTGGCTTTGGGCTTGGGAGTGCCTATAGGGTTTGTGCTGGGAGGTTGGTTTCCCAAAATAGGAGAGGCCTTTCAGGGGTTATTGGAAGTCTGCTCTCAGATTAATCCCTTTTTACTTTTGCATATTATATTGCTTTTTATGGACGTAGGGGAAAGTTCAAAGATAGCTATTATAACCTGGACCTGTGCCTGGCCTGTTATTTTCAGTACCATATCAGGCATTAGAAATACAGAGCCAGACCTCTTAAAGCTGGGAAAGTCCTTTGGTTTAAAGCGGTGGCTCATGTTCTGGAAAGTCGTTTTACCATCCACTGTACCTTTTCTGTTTACAGGAATTCGCTTAAGTGCCGGGTACTCTTTTATAATGCTTATTGCTGCTGAGATGATGGGTGCCGATTCGGGATTAGGTTATTATATTTTGAACAGTCAGATGAATTTTCGTATTACTCAGATGTATGCAGCAGTACTTTTAATAGCCGGTATGGCCTTGCTTATTGATAGTTTACTGGAGAAGCTGGAGAGAGGCAGGTCTGGGTATCTGCATGATAATTAACGTTGATTATAGAAATACATAATTCATGACCTGATTGGTTTACTGGTACAGGACATGTAATGGAGGTTGCAATGAAACAACATAAAAGCAGATTGAGAAGGTGTGTTCTAATATTAGTACTACTTTTGACTTCCTGCTCAAGAGTTGCGGAGAATCCGGTGCCGGAAGAAATAAAGCTTTCCTATACCGGGACTGCGTATGATCTGCCGCTGCTTGCTGCCTACCAGAACGGTTATTTTGAAGAGGCGGGGATTAAGGTAGTTCTGGTGCCGGTGAAGGCAGGAGAACTGGGAGAAGAAATGTTAAAAGGAACGGTGGACGGAGGAACAGCAGGTGCCGGGATATTGGAGGATATCTATGCCGGACTGCCGGCTAATATCGGGGGAGGCGTACGGGGAGCCTGTGTGGAAATCCTGACATTGAAAACTACTGAAATATCCGGAATAGAACAGCTTGGTAATAAGAAAATAGGAGTTGTGACAGGGGAAGCAGGCATTGCAGCAGCGGCAGCTGCCTGGGAGGTACTTAAACAAAAGAAGGTAGAGGATTATCAATCCATAGAGTGGGTTATGGCAGAAGAAAAAGAGCTGGCAGGAGCTTTGAGGGAGAAGCGTATTGATGCTTTGGTACACTGGCAGGGAGAAGAGACTGCCATAACAGAAGAAGCAGCTGTTATTTATCAGAACAGCTTCGTAAAGACAGAGGGCGGAGGACACAGCCATGGCTCTAATCCTCATTTCTACGAAAGCTATGCAGTGATTTCTTCCAGACTGGCAGAAGATTATCCTGAAAGTGCCTCCAACCTGTTGTCAGCCTGGATGAAAGGTGTCAATGCAGTAGCAGGCGGCCTTGCTTATCAGCTTGATCTGGCAGAAGCAGAAGGTTTTATTTCTGATGCTTCCTACAATGAAGAATTAAAGAGATATATGTTTGTACCCGGCATTAAGACTGTTCCTGGGAATCTTGAAGCAATAGTGGAATTTGAGAAACATATAGGCTTATTAAAAGCTAACACAGAGCTGGATGAGCTTATTAAGAAGGCTTTTATAAAATTACTGCCGGATTGGGGGTGATAAAAAGAGTATGATTACTTAGCAGGAAAGAATAACCTTGATTATATGGATAATAATGGGTATAATGTATAGGAAAAAAGTAGTTTTATTTCTTGTCCATATAAAGTAGAAGGAGAATAAATAATGGAAATGAGTTATATCAAGCAGCCTACAGAGTATTTATGCGGACAGGCTTGTGTAGCAATGCTGGCGGGGGTAACCGTTGAAGAGGTGGTAGCTTTAATGAACAACGAGAAAGGAACCTCTAAAAAAGAAATAGCGGACTCTCTTACCCATTATGGAATAAGACATGGAAAAACCATGACAAAAGCAGATAATACTACTCCTTTACCGGAGGTCTGTCTCCTGAAGCTTTTATTACCGGGCTATAGCCACTGGGCAGTTTATTATAAAGGCAAATATTATGATCCTGAGTTCGGGCTTTTAGAAAACCGTTATACGAAAGCAAGAGTACAGGGCTATTTAGAAATATTTCTGGAGGAGTAGGCGGAATACATATAAAAGTAAACAGAATAAGAGTGTTAGAATATTAACAAAAACTTTAATTTTTGCTGGTAAATAAAAATTAACTTTTGATGGAGCTTTGGGGGAATTATATGATTTATTATAATGAGGATGATGACTTAATAATACGTTCAATGTCTTATACTGATATTGAAGCTTTTGTGCTGGGATTTGCCGGTCAGGGTTGGAATAAACCTGCGGAGCAGTTTCTAACGTATTATAATGAACAGGAAAACAACATAAGAAAAATTATTGTTGCTGAGTATAAGGGGAATACAGCCGGATATGTCACACTGCTTCCTTTTGTCAAAGTCGGCCCCTTTGCTGACAAAGACTTTCCGGAGATTGTAGATTTTAATGTATTAATCCCATATCAGAAAAAAGGAATCGGAAATCGGCTTATGGATGTTACAGAGCAGCTTGCAAAAGAAGTCAGTGATTATGTAACTCTGGCAGTTGGCATGCACAGTGGATATGGAACAGCACAAAGAATGTATGTAAAGAGGGGGTATATCCCCGATGGATCCGGTGTCTGGTATAAAGACAGACCTCTGGAACCTTATGGAGCTTGTGAAAATGATGATGAATTGATTCTGTTTTTTGTGAAAGAATTGACATGTTGAAAGAAGTGTAAATTATCAGGATAATTAAAAAAATAAAAAAAATTAAAAAAACTCTTTACTTTTCCTTTGAGATAGTATATTATAAATATTGTTCTTAAGGCTCGTTGGTCAAGCGGTTAAGACGCCGCCCTCTCACGGCGGAAACAGGGGTTCGATTCCCCTACGAGCTGCTTTAATATTATGTAGAAAGGGCATTTCTGCATACTAGAATTTAAAAGGTAATCAATAAAATAAGGCTCTTACATCTTATCGGTGTAGGGGCTTTATTTCATTGATTAATTGAATTTTTATTACATTATTCTGTTTTGTATATATGTGCCTTTTTCCTTTTACCTTACATAACAAAATTCCTTCAGACTCATCATATATTTCTAGAAGTTTATTTACTTTTTCTTGAATATCTTTTCTCAATAAATCCTCCTTTAATGTTACAGAAGAAATCTACTCCTGAAGAAGCCTTTAGTGAATACATATTACACAAGAAACAAGACTTAATCAATCCTGCCAATAAATATGAAGATATTATTCCTGATATTGTATATAAAGCATTGTTAGCTAGAGAAATATATCCTTTTTAAGTTTATTAAATACACAATCACATTTAAGAATATTATATTTTGTGAAATTCTTAAATGGAATTTATACGAAAGGTATACGGTTTATGATGAACTGAGCCGAATGTTATTGAAAAAACATGATGTATCCAGCTATTGACAAATGTAAAAAAATGGTATAATGTGTATTTAAATGAAATATAGGAGGTTTTAATTTTGAGGAATATAAAGAAGAAGTGCATACTAATTTTACTCATAACAATTCCTATATTTGTAATTGGAGGTATGTATTTGAACAATTTCATAGAAAAAAATAAAAAAAATAATAATTATAAAATTAAATCTGTTCAATTTGGCTGTGAATTACTTGACGATGGTGAGTTAGTATTTCACAAAACATTTATCAATGAGAATACATTTAATGGAGATTTTATTATAAGTTCTCGTTCGAATGTAGATGTAGAATATCAAATTATTTTATTAAATAATTATAAACAAGTAAATTTTGAAATCAATAAAAATAAGAGTGAAACTAGCCAAACAATTTTTATACCTCAATCAGAAAAAGAGTTCTTAGATACTAAAATTAACATAACTGCATCATTAGAAGATGGAATTAATGATTTTCTTTTAGTTTTTATAGAAAAATCGAAAAATCAATCATCATCAAAAAATAATTTAGTTTTTAGTAAAAGGTTTACAGCTACTAATAATTCAATGAACCAAGATAAATATAGTATAAATTCATCGGATGAAATTGAAATTATTAATAGTATTTTCAATTTATCAATTGCTCTTAACACTGAATTAAGAGTAGATACAAATGAATATATCCCAAATAAACAAATTGCTATCCCAAATAATAAGAATGGGTTAACTAAAATACCAATAGCTATAAACTTACAAAATTCAATATATGGGTCCCCTTTTTATGACCAGTATTTAGAAGATGCTAAAAAGAATAAAGAACAGATCATAACGATTATTGCTATATCTGATGGCAGGTTAATACCCTTATACTATTCAAACGGGAATAAAGATTATAAACTATTTTATAATGTAAAGTTAGGTGAAACAGTACTTATTAGCCCATTATTAAATAAATCTGATTTGGATAATAATCAAAATATTTACTTTTTTGTACTTACCTATCCCTATGAGAGTTTAGATAATTTATTAGGTACATATAAGGCAACAAATTGGTCTACGGTATTAAATGATACAATAAATGCTAAATTGGAGTAAAGTTTTATAATTAATATAAAAAATGGAGGATGTAGATAATGAATAAGAAAAAGCTTTTCGCATTATGTTTAGGTCTGGTTGTAGCTTTCCAAGGTAACATATATGCTAATGCTGCAAGTACCGTAGATCAGCAGCCAGCTTATACTGAAGACACAGATACAGAGATAGTATATACAGGTACCTTATATGACGTACAAGATAGTACTACAAGCTCTGGTTCTAATCTGCGAGCTGGTATAGACTGGGATACAGTAATATATGTTTGTGTTAATGGTTGGGACATTAGTAGGCAAGATTGGTGGAATCCATTTGATGATAACGTTGACGAATGGGCTAAATTCAAAGTGGGTGTTAGACTAACCTCAGAAGATGGTATAAGTGTAAAGTTAAATACTTCTGGACATATTTACAAAAATAATTCTTTTTGGAGTAGTATAGCTTCTACAACTGCTTATGGTGACGAAGTAGAAGCATCAAGGACGGATCAATCACCTAATCATGGTGATGATTATGAAACAACAGGCTACCACAAAATGTGGGATGATTTAGGAGTTAATAGACTTAATGAAACTACAATAGTGGATTTCACATTCTAATAATAAAATTTATAGTTATAAAACTCTTACTCAGTTTACAAATATACTAATTCTTCAGGCAATTAATTAGTATAAACTCAAGACCTTTTATGATAAAATCATAGAGGGTCTTTTCATTGTGCGCCTGGCGGCGCACGTTTCTAATGGGTGAAAGTCCCTAGTCTGCCCTAGTAGTGGGAAAGACACAGCCAAGACCAAGGGTGTCGTGGGTGACTGCGAATCTGAAGGAAGGTGGAGGCAAATCTCTGGTCTGACGAACAGAAATCACATCAGGCTACAGTTAAGGATAAGACTGCAATACAAGTTAAAGTCCAATAACTACTCGGAATTAACTGTAGTAAATGTGGCAGATGGATGGAGAGAAAGAAACGTGTGGTACCCAGGGAGATCTCGTCAGCAAGTGAAAACAGAGTATGAAACTTGTAGTAACAACGAATGACGAGAAGTCAGCCGAGGTCATAGTACCATTTCAGTTGCAAATGATATGGGAAGGACTGAACTTTAGGAGGTACAAGCAATGAAAGTAACTGATAGTAGATTTAAGAACAGACAACTTCATATGGAAGACTATCTGCAAATGGTATCTGCGGAACAGAAAGAGGATGCAGAAGTGTTCGACTACGGGAAGATTACTGAAAAGAGCGGTATCATCACAAACTATTGGATGAATAATCTCTTGGAATTGATTTTGCGAAAAGATAACCTCAACAAGGCATATAAGCGAGTGAAATCAAATAAAGGAGCAGGTGGAACAGATGGAATGCAGGTGGATGAACTTCTGCCCTACTTAAAGGAAAACCAAGACACCTTAATTCAAGAGATAAAGGGAGGCAGATTTAAGCCAAACCCAGTTCGAAGGGTAGAAATACCAAAAGAAACAAAAGGTGAGTTCAGAAAGCTTGGAGTTCCAACCGTGGTTGACCGAGTTATCCAACAAGCAATCATACAAGAACTAACGCCTATCTACGAGGAGCAGTTCTCAGAAAACAGTTTTGGTTTTCAGCCGAAAAAAGGTGCACATGATGCACTGAAACAATGCCAAAAGAATGTAAACGAAGGCTACGTATATGTGGTTGATATGGATTTGGAAAAGTTCTTTGATACCGTATGCCAGAGTAAGCTGATTGAGGTATTGGGAAGAACCATCAAAGATGGCAGAGTTATCTCTTTGATACATAAATACCTCAATGCTGGAGTGATAACAAAAGGGGTGTTTGAGAAAACAGAGGTCGGCATGCCACAAGGTGGACCATTAAGTCCATTGCTAAGTAATATCATGCTAAATGAGTTGGACAAGGAACTTGAAAGCAGAGGACATAGGTTTGTCCGATACGCAGATGATTGCATGATTTTCTGTAAAAGCAAAAAGAGTGCAGAAAGAACCTTGGAAAACATCATACCATTCATTGAGAAAAGGCTATTTCTGAAAGTGAATAGGAAGAAAACGCAAGTCGCGCACATCAGTAAAGTTAAATATCTTGGATATACATTCTATAGATATAGAGGTAAATGCAGATTTAGAGTACATCCGAAATCCGTAACAAAGATGAAAGACGCAATACGAAATCTGACAGACCGAAACAATGGCATGAGCAACACAGCGAGAGAAGATAAATACCAACAGTTTGTGAGAGGATGGATAGAGTACTTTAAACTCGCAGATATGAAGAATCTTCTAAAAGGCATAGATGAATGGGCTAGACGCAGAATACGAGCGGTCTATTGGAAACAGTGGAAGAAAATCAAGACAAAGTACAGAATGCTTAGAGCCATAGGATGTGAGCATTGGAGAGCCAAAGAACTTGCCTGTAGTAGAAAAGGGTACTGGCGCATGGCGCAAGTGCTGAACCAGATATTTTCTAATAAAATAATAGCCAAGCTAGGATATACATCCATGCTTGACTATTATCTGATAGTTTATGAAAACTAAAGAACCGCCGTATACGGAACCGTACGTACGGTGGTGTGGGAGGTCGGTAGATAAAATAATTATCTACCTCCTACCCGATTAATTAATATCTGAACTTACCATAATACTCAGCAATATGCAAAATAGTCTTCAAATTACCTTTTATACACTTCAAGTAACAAACAACTTTCTTGAACTTTATTGTACGTTTAAGACTCTAAATTTAATAATGTAGATGAAACCATAATTCTTGAGCAGATGGGACATAGTGATATTTCAACAACCAATTAGTTCTATTATTTCTTTATTAAAAACCAAAAGACAAAAAAATCACAGAAAAATACGAAATTTCAGTTTAAGAAAAAAGTCTTCTTGCTTGAAAAGGTGTTACACTATAACAGTTTGTTAAAGTATCTGAAGGATGTAAAAAAGGTAGAACATAAAGTTAATAGATACAAAGTAATAATCCCCGGGGATTTGCTGCTGGCATTAACAGCATCGGATTAATACTACATATAATAAGGAAGCTTTATTACTGCATCAAATTAAACTGTTGAAAAATAACGAGATATCGCTTATAATTATTTTGAGCGAGGCCAAAGGGTAACCCTGTCTTTGTGTTACCCTTTTTTGTTTTACATATATTGGTATAGCTACGATGCCGGGAAATTGTATGGCTTTGGCAGCTCAGGCTGTATGAAAATTTAAGAGTAGGCCACAATAATTCATACAGCTAAGAGAGGTGGCGAGGAGAAGTATGGATTATATAAATGAAATAATTGATATGGTGATTCGCAAAAATCCTTCAGAAGCAGAATTTCACCAGGCAGTGAAAGAAGTATTGGAGTCATTACGTCCTGTAGTGGAGGCTAATGAAGAGAAATTTCGTAAGGAAGCTTTGCTGGAGCGTCTGGTTGAACCCGACCGTCAGATAAAGTTTAAAGTTCCCTGGGTAGATGACAGCGGCAAGGTACAGGTTAATACCGGTTACCGTGTTCAGTTCAACAATGCCATAGGACCTTATAAAGGAGGATTAAGACTTCATCCTTCCGTTAATATCGGAATTATAAAATTCCTTGGTTTTGAGCAGATATTTAAGAATTCACTTACAGGCCTGCCCATAGGAGGCGGAAAAGGCGGTTCTGATTTTGACCCAAAGAATAAATCTGACAGAGAAGTACTGGCGTTTTGTACCAGCTTTATGACAGAGTTATATAAGTATATAGGTGCAGATACTGATGTACCGGCAGGTGACATCGGTACGGGAGCAAGAGAAATAGGTTATATGTACGGTCAATATAAAAAGATCAGAGGCACTTATGAGGGAGTGCTAACCGGTAAAGGACTGACCTACGGCGGTTCCTTAGTCAGAAAGGAAGCAACTGGTTATGGCCTTGTATACCTGACAGAGGAAATGTTAAAAGCTCATGGTCATTCCATTGAGGGTAAAAAGGTAGCGATATCCGGCTCAGGTAATGTTGCCATATATGCAGCTGAAAAAATCCAGGAACTTGGCGCTACAGTAATAACCGTAAGTGATTCAAATGGCTGGGTATATGATGCAGAAGGAATAGATTTAGCGGCATTAAAAGAGATAAAAGAAGTAAAAAGAGCCAGGCTGACAGAATATATCAAGTACCGCCCTCAGGCTGAATATAAAGAAGGCAAAGGAGTATGGAGTGTTAAATGTGATATAGCACTGCCCTGTGCGACTCAGAATGAATTACTGATAGAAGATGCAAAAGCTCTGGTGGAGAACGGCTGTATTGCGGTAGCGGAAGGAGCCAATATGCCGACTTCTCTTGACGCTACCCTCTTCCTGCAGGAAAAAGGAGTATTATTTGCTCCCGGTAAGGCAGCCAATGCAGGTGGTGTTGCTACGTCCGCTCTTGAAATGTCCCAGAACAGTGAGAGACTCAGCTGGTCCTTTGAAGAAGTGGATGACAGGCTGAAGAAGATTATGAAAAATATTTTCGTGAGTATGTCTGAAGCTGCGGAGCAGTACGGGGCGAAGGACAACTATGTTCTTGGTGCTAATATCGCAGGCTTTTTAAAGGTATCTGATGCTATGCTGGCGCAGGGTATCTGGTAGAACGTTGAGTATTGCCGCCTTCAAAATATAGCAGGAATATAAGCAATTTTCGACACACAGACAGAGGATTAAAATAAATAAATTAACAGGGGTTACTGCTGAATGAACCTGACCTAGCCATGATATGCTGCCGTCAGAGAGTTCACAGTAGTTCCTGGTTTTATACATGGCAGTGCAAGGAGTTATTTATATTATATTCAACTGTATTGTTAATATTTTAATAGAATAAAATATAAAATCACACAACAATTCCTCAATTATCCAAAATATTTTGTAGGAATGTACCGTCGTACCGGTTATAATGAAATTGTATACATGTTATTTACATAAAGATAGAAAATCATTGTTTATACAGTAAAACAGCGGAATATAAAGCATTTACTGAGGATAAAAAATGTTTTTTTATTAGTGAAAATGTTATAAAAATGTAGAATTTCATTATGGTAAAGTACAGGTATTTGTTTACACTTGACATTTATAATGTTTTATACTATTCTTTAAAAAGTGATATATAAATTGCTTATACTTAACATATATTGGTTATAATATATAATTTACCAACTCGAATTTGCACAAGGATGTGTATAATATACACGCCACAGGTGCAATTTTTTTTATTTCTGGGTAAATATGTCTTTATGGTTAAAGGGTTTGCAATTAATATTTGATATATCATAGTGTTATAATAAAAGATAAAAGGTAGGTTATTGTATGGGTAAGTACATTCTTAAAAGGGTGGGTGCGGCAATCCTGACCATATTCCTGGTTGCCACCATAACGTTTTTCCTTATGAACCTGGTACCAGGCGGTCCATTTGTTGCAGAAAAATCCATCAGTGAGCAGGCTCAGCAGGCACTGAGAGAAAAGTTCGGTCTGGATAAGCCACTGATTGTGCAATATAAAAATTATATGGTTAACGTACTTCATGGAGATCTTGGTCTTAGCTTAAAGCAAAGAGGTCGTGATGTCACCGATATCATATTCAGTAAATTTCCAATCTCAGCAAGACTTGGTGGTATTTCCGTTGTTGTTGCGTTATTGATAGGAATTCCTCTTGGCTGTGTAGCTTCAGTTAACAGAGGCAAGTGGCTGGATAATTTTATTATCGTCATTGCTACAGGGGGTATTGCAGTACCAAGCTTTGTTATCTGTACTGTGGGTATGTACGTATTTGGTGTACATTTAGGCTGGCTTCCCACCTTTGGACTTACTTCACCATTACATTATATCCTGCCGGTTTTTGCACTTTCCTTCTATCCCACAGCTTACATTACCAGATTGATGCGTTCATCTATGCTGGACGTAATAGGACAGGATTATATCCGTACCTCCAGAGCGAAAGGTGTTTCTCAGTTCTTATCCCTTTTCAAACATGCTCTGCGTAACGCGATACTGCCGGTAATTACTTATGTCGGCCCCCTGTTGGCATACACCCTGACAGGTAGTTTCATCGTTGAAAAGATCTTTGTTATCCCAGGACTTGGCGGTCAGTTCGTAAGTTCCATCATGAATCGTGATTATACCGTTATCATGGGTACTACCATTTTTCTTGCAACGCTTGTTATCGTGATGAATACCCTGGTTGATATTGTTTATAAATTAATCGACCCTCGTATTCAGCTGAATTAGGAGGAAGATATGAAGGAAAAGAATATATTGAGCTTTCAGTTAAAGGTGGATGACTTTCTGCCTGCTACTGATGATGAGAAGCAGAGCCTGGTGCTGATGCGCCCCAGCGTAAGCTTCTGGAAAGATGCATTAAAAAGATTGGGTAAGAATAAGGTTGCAATGGTAAGCCTTGCTATCATTCTGTTTATAATGATATTTTCCTTTTTCGTTCCCGGTTTATATCCTTATAAATATGACCAGCAGATTCAGGGTTCCGAATACCTAAAGCCTATGACCTATTCCGTACAGGAGCAGGCAAGGATTGATTCCGGCGAGAAGGTATTCCCTCATCTTCTGGGAACGGATAACCTGGGTCGTGATTATGCAGTACGATTGATGGTGGGAAGCCGAATATCTCTGTTGGTCGGGCTTATCGCTTCAGGAATCATTTTAATAATCGGATCACTTTACGGTTCCGTAGCCGGTTTCTTTGGCGGCTGGACAGATATGATCATGATGCGTCTGGCGGATATAGTATACACGGTACCTGATATTTTATTGATAGTATTAATATCTTTTGCTATAAATGAGCCTATGAAAACTTTGGCGACAAAGCCGGGCTTTCAATGGATACAGACAGTAGGTGTCAATCTTATCAGTATCTTCCTGGTATTTGCACTGCTCTACTGGGTTGGTATGGCTCGTATCGTAAGAAGCCAGGTACTTACTTTAAAACAAAGTGAGTATGTGACCGCAGCCAAAGCCCTGGGTGCTTCTAACGGACGTATTATCCGCAAGCATCTGCTGACCAATTGTATCGGTACTTTGATTGTAACAACAACCTTACAGATTCCAGCCTCCATTTTTACGGAAAGCTTCTTAAGCTTCTTAGGATTAGGTGTTGCGATTCCGCTTCCCTCCTTGGGCTCCCTTGCAAGTGATGCCGTAAATGGTTTGAATACTTATCCATATTTGCTGATAGCTCCGGCTATCACCATCAGTCTCATTATCCTCAGCTTCAATTTATTTGGTGACGGTCTGCGTGACGCATTCGATCCCAAGATGAAGAGCTGACAGGTGGAGAGGAGTAACTTTAAATGAATGAATATTTAGTTGATATACAAAATGAGCGGCTCTCATTCTTTACCCCTGCAGGTGAAGTAAAATCCCTTAATGATGTCTCTCTGTCTGTCAGAGAAGGCGAAGTACTGGGAATAGTTGGAGAGAGTGGTTCCGGAAAATCCGTAACGGCCTACAGCCTTATGGGAATTACTGCACATCCGGGACGTATGATAGGCGGAGATATCTATTTTAACGGCCATCATATTAATAAGATGAAAGAAAAAGAAATGCGTAAGATTCGCGGTAATGAAGTATCCATTATATTTCAGGATCCCATGACCAGCTTGAATCCCGTATTCACTATCGGTAATCAGATAATGGAAGCAATCCTGCTCCATACTGATAAAAATAAAAAGCAGGCTTTTGACAGAGCAAAGGAATTACTTCAGCTGGTTGGTATCAACGAGCCGGAGAAACGTCTGAAACAGCATCCTCATGAATTATCCGGCGGTATGCGTCAGCGTGTTATGATTGCCATGGCTCTTGCCTGTGAACCGAAACTGCTGATTGCAGACGAACCCACAACAGCTCTTGACGTTACCATTCAGGCACAGATTTTAGAGCTGATGACGGAACTTAAGAATAAGCTTGGAATGGCCATTATTCTAATAACCCATGATCTCGGTGTAGTAGCCGGCATGTGTGACAGAATAGCCGTAATGTATGCCGGTAAGGTTGTAGAGACAGGAACTACAGATGAAATCTTCTATCATCCGTCTCATGAATATACCAAAGGACTGCTGCAAAGTGTTCCAAGTCTGAATGACACAGACCATAAGAAGCTGATCCCCATTGAAGGTCAGCCTGTAGATATGCTGAATCCGCCGGCCGGATGTCCTTTTGCACCCCGCTGCCGCGCCTGTATGAAGATCTGTCTTCGTACAATGCCTGCGTACACACAGGTTGCAGAGGATCATTACAGTGCCTGCTGGCTCTTGGATAAAGAGAAATTTGAAAAAGGGGAGGTGCAGACCAATGGAAAATAAGAAACTGGTCGAGGTAGAGCACCTTAAACAGTATTTTCCTGTACATGGTGGAAAATTCGGAGAGAAAAGAGTAGTAAAGGCTGTAGATGATGTATCCTTTTTTGTAAACAAAGGAGAAACCCTCGGTCTGGTAGGAGAATCCGGTTGTGGCAAGACAACTACCGGCAGAACCCTCCTTCGCCTCCATGAACCAACGGGAGGTAAGATAATATATGACGGTAAAGACATTACTCATGCAAAAATGCTTCCTTACCGCAGGAAGATGCAGATAGTATTCCAGGATCCATACGCCAGTCTGGACCCTCGTATGACAGTTGGTGATATTGTGGGTGAAGCCATAGATATTCACAAGCTGGCTGCTAATGCAAAAGAACGCCGCGACCGTATAGTTGAACTGTTAAGCCTTGTTGGTCTTAATACGGAGCATGCCAATCGTTATCCCCATGAATTTTCCGGCGGACAGCGTCAGCGTGTAGGCATCGCCAGAGCTCTGGCAGTTAACCCTGAATTCATTGTCTGTGATGAACCGATTTCTGCCTTGGATGTATCCATTCAGGCCCAGGTAGTCAACATGTTTGAAGAACTCCAGGCGAATATGGGACTTACTTATTTGTTTATCTCCCATAATCTCAGCGTTGTAAAGCATATTTCCAACCGTATCGGCGTAATGTATCTGGGTAAGCTGGTAGAATTAGCAGACAGTTATGAATTAACAACTCATAGTGTTCATCCTTATACACGAAGCCTGATTTCTGCAATCCCCGTTGCAGATCCGAAAACTACAAGAAACTCCAAGCGTATAGTCCTTGCAGGGGATGTACCAAGTCCCGTATTTCCGCCTTCCGGATGCCGCTTTCGAACCCGCTGCCCTTATGCGGATGAGCGTTGTGCTGCTGAAGAACCGGTATTTAAGGAAGTATCCGCCGGACATTATGCAGCCTGCCACCACCTTGACCGTGTAAAATAATAACGGTTCCCTGATATTGCCCAATCTCACCGAAACGGTGAATTGTATATAAACCTTAAAAGGAGGAAATTTATGAAAAGAAAGCTTTCACTTTTATTAATTCTTATTATGATGGCAACAACAGTTCTTGCGGCTTGCGGCAAAGCTGACACTAATAAGAACAACGGCAGTAACGGTACTAACAGCGGCAGTGATGCCGGCACCACAGACACACCTTCTGAATCAGCAAAACAGCTGGTAGCGCAGATCGGTCCTAACCCTGAAACTCTTGATCCTGCTCTTAACAGTGCTGTTGATGGTGGTAACATGCTATTATTCGCATTTGATACCCTGTTAGCAATTGATAAGGATAACAAGGTTATCCCCGGCGCTGCTGAGTCTTATGAAGTAAGTCCTGACGGCCTTACCTGGACATTTAAGCTCCGTGCAGGGTTAAAATGGTCTGATGGCTCTCCTTTAACAGCAAATGATTTCGTATACAGCTGGAAACGTGTTGCTGACCCTGCTACCGCTGCTCCTTATGGCGAGACAGTACTTGGTATGGTTAAAGGTTATGCTGAAGCTGCTGGCGGCGACATAGACGCTTTAGCAGTATCTGCACCTGATGACACAACATTTAAAGTTGAACTTTCAAATCCTTGCGCATATTTTGATAAGCTTGCAGCATTCGGTGTATTAAGCCCCGTAAATAAGGCAACAATCGAAGCGAACGGTGATGCTTGGGCTACAAAGCCTGAAACATATATCAGCAATGGTCCTTTCTATATCACTGAGTGGGTACCCAGTTCCTACATCCTGTTTACTAAGAATCCCAACTACTGGGATGCTGCTTCAATTAAACTGGATTCCATTAAGCTTCTTCTGATTGAAGATCCAAATGCTTCATATGGTGCTTACCAAAGTAGTGAAGCAATGATGATCAAAGATGTTCCTACAGCTGAAATTCCTTCACTGCAGGGTAATCCAGAATTCCACATTGATCCTAATTTAGGAACCTATTATATTGATCTTAATAACACACTTGATCAGTTTTCTGATCCGAAAGTACGTCAGGCCTTAAGCCTTGCAATTGATAGAAAATATGTAGCTAATACATTAATGCAGGGAACCTATACTCCTGCTACTAACTTCATCGGTACTGGTGTTGTAGATTGGGATGGCAGCTACTTTATGGATAACGCTAACGGCGGAGCTCCTTATATCAACATTGAAGATCATGCCGGAAACCTTGCAAAAGCAAAAGAACTTATGAAAGAAGCCGGATATCCTGACGGAAAAGGGTTCCCGGTTATCAACTACTCCCTTAATGATACCGGTTACCACAAGGTTGTTGCTCAGTATTTACAGCAGGCTTGGAAAGAGCTTGGAGTTACTGTAAATGTTAACGTTGTTGAGTGGGCTTCCTTTACTCCTATGCGTCGTGCCGGAGATTATGAAGCAAGCCGTGACGGTTGGGTGTTCGATTACAATGATCCTTCCAACATGCTCGACCTTATGGTTAGTACAAATGGTAACAATAATGCCAAGTACAATAATCCTGCATATGATGAGTTAATGAAGAAAGCAGCTGCTGAGACAGATCCTAAGACTCGTTCCGGATATCTGCATGAGGCAGAAGATTTAGTAATGGCTGAAGCTGGTATTATTCCGGTTGCTTATTACAATGACTTCTATCTTCAGAGCTCAAAAATTACAGGTTCCTGGCATTCTCCTTATGGATACTGGTACTTCCAGTATGCTGATATTACAGAATAATCTATAATAGATAAAATTGTATTATCGGTTTCCGTAACTGGAATATTAAAAGAATATGTAATGATATAATAATAGAAAAAGAGAGTATTCCTAAAAGATTTGAACTGACCTCCTATATGTTAGATTTTTAGTCTGACTTATGGGGGCAGTTCATTGGTTAGGGATACTCTCTTTTTAATCCATTGCTTTGCAGACAGCCAGTTATGCCTTACTGCCTTCGCTTACAGAAGGTTTTACCCGCTTTAACTTATAAGTATTAAATGTGCGTATTATAATAAAGGCAGTATCACATGGGACCAGAAATAGGAAAAGGGCATAACCAATACCATGGCAGGAAGCATATTGGCTACCGGAAAGGACTTTATACCTGAGATACGCAAACCGGTTGCAAGCATCAGGATACCACCGCAGGCTGTAAAATCATTTAGCATTTCTTTCGTGGTCAGCGGCAGAATAAAAACTGCACTAAGAAATAAAATAAAAAAGATGATGAACTGTGGAATACAGACCAGGCAGACAATAAATCCGAGACTGGCACCGAAAATAGCAGCAGTAAAAAAGTCCAGGATAGATTTGGAAATTAGTATGGTGTGGTCTCCTGTCATACCGGATTGCAGAGATCCGAAAATACCGGTTCCGCTGGCACAGAATAATACAATAATACTTACGAGTTTTTGAAGGAGCTCCTCCTTGCCTATACTATCGCTTTTAAGGGAAAAGATTCTGGCGACAGGAGCCTGCACCTTACTGGCAGCCAGACTTATACCGTGCTCCAGACGGATTATTTCTCCTATTGCAGTACCGATGATAACAGCAAAAATAACCGCTGGCAGGTTGGTTAAATTAACAATAGAAGCAATACCCATTGACATGGAAGCAACACCAAAGATTAAGGTCAGGTTGTTTCGCAGCTGCTCGGGAAGTTTATTACCCAATAAGACGCCTGAAGCGCCGCCTGTGAGTATTGCCAGGCTGTTCACGATAATTCCGATTGGCATCTTGTTATACCTCTTCTTATTTAGATTATGTCCGAAACACAATTATCTGCTGTAATTTATCAGGACAATAAGAATACTATGAACTGTATTGTTACTATACAGTCAAGTAAAATCTAAAAAATATCTATAATTTTCTCACAGGTATTTGAAGACAGCAATAATCCACCTCATTTTCTGAGGTGTAGAAGGTAGCATCTAACAAACAGACATCAAGTACGTCGCCAATTATCTCATAATGCTGTTTATGTATCCACTCTTTAAGGAAACGAAAATCCTTCTCATCATATGGGAAAGAGTATTTATACATACATGCAAAGGTAGTGCCGGGAATATCCTCGATGCCGGAAATATTAATAAAACCGGGGATATCTTCCTGTGTGTCAGGAAGGACTATAAAGATACCTGCGTCCTTATAAAAATCCTCCGTACCAAAGCTGCTTTGCCGGATAAGTGTGCCAAAACCATTGGAGGGCAGGATGCGGTAATCATATAGCAGATTCCAGCCCTTCATCAGTGTAAGACGAAGTATATCTTTACCGGGCTTTGATGGAAAAGGCATATACAGGACTTTTCTGGGAGGGAGGGTTTTAATAATTGGTGTGTTAAGAATATGACTCACCCGTGTATCTTCATAAAAGTTAATTCGCTGCTGCAGGAGCATGCTGGTTCTGTTTAACTCCTGTATTTGCTCTTCAATTTGATTTCTTTGCCTTTCTAATAGATTAATCACCGAATCAGGGTTTCTATTCTCAATACTGTTCTTAATGTCCTCCAATTTTACCCCTAACTTTTTAAGAAGGCAGATTTCCCTGAGAAAGGGTATCTGGTATATGCTGTAATAACGGTAGCCATGTTCGTTAACATATACTGGTTTTAACAGATCTATATGATCGTAGTAGATGAGTGTTTGCCTGGTAAGATGATGCAGCTTGGCCATTTTGCTGATTGAAATAAATTCTCCATCCATAATAACCCCTTTCGTGAATATCAGATTGAACCTCGACTAAATTAGTATAGCATAGATATTGTCAGCAGAACAGGATTTACCGGAGTTGGTCAGCGGTAAATCCCAGAAAATATTCACAAAATATCCTGTAAATTAAGCAAAATTAGCAGTTAAAAGTAAAAATCCGCACACCATAAAGGTTTCTATTCACAATGTCGAGATATGTGATATAATGTATTAAAATGTCATGCTGATAGTAGGGTATCAGATGAAATCTTTCATGGGAAAGGGAGTTAAAGATGAAGAGCATTAGAACCAAACTTATTTTATTTACTGTAGCATTAGTCTTTGCCGTAATAACCGGAGTAAGTGTATTATCAATTCTCAGTGCGCAGACTGCATTAACAAAGACAGCTGAAAAGACCATGGAGGCAATGGTCGAGCAGGGAGCAGAAGTAGTTGAAAGTAAGATCAACTGGCAGCTTTCGGTTCTGGAAACACTGGCACAAAATGAATTCCTCACAGATGACACACTGAGCAATGAAGAGAAGCTGGCACGTTATGCAGCAGCAATTGAGAAGAACGGATATCTCAAAATAGGCATTGTAGATCTGGAGGGAAATGCAATTTTTAGTAACGGCACCAATTCAAATGTAGCTGACAGAGATTATTTTGCCAAAGCAACAAAAGGGGAAGCCAATGCCTCAGATCCTCTGATGAGCAAGAGTGAAGGCATAATTGTTGAAGTTTATGCAGTGCCTGTCATAAAAGGCGGACAAGTAACAGGAGTACTGACAGCCTTAAAAGACGGCAGTGAAATCAGCAACATAGTAAATGCAATTACCTTCGGTGATACCGGTAAAGCATTTATGCTTAACAAAGACGGAGTAAAGATTGCACACTACAACCAGGAATTAGTGAATAAGCAGGATAATGACATCGAAAATGTGAAAGAAAATCCTGACCTGAAGTCTCTTGTAGAGCTGGAGAAGAAAATGGTTGCCGGTGAAGCAGGTCACGGTAATTATTATTATACGGGAGTAGATAAATTCATGGCATATACTCCGGTAGGAGATACCGGCTGGTCTTTGGGAGTTACAATAGAAAACAGTGAGCTGCTCTCTGAACTTACCTGGCTCACAGCTGTCTGTATCGTACTGGCAGTTATCTTCCTGATAATCTCCAGTGTCCTTATTTTCATTATCTCCGGCAGTATTACCAAAGGCATTAAACTGGCAGTAAATTATATGAAGCCAATCGCTCAGGGAGATTTCACAGTGAAGATCAGTGAAAAGCACTTAAAGATAAAGGATGAAGTAGGGCAGATGTTAAACGGCCTTGATTCCATGCAGGAGTCTTTAAAAGAAATGCTTGGACTTGTTATTGTCAACTCTACACAGATAGATGAAGACGCAGAAAGCTTATCTGCTGTATCCCAGGAAATGAGTGCCTCTACCAATGTAATGACAAATTCGATTCAGGAAGTAGCAAGAGGTACTATTTCCCAGACAGACGCGTTAGCTGAAATTACAGAAGGTATCAGTGTATTTGGCTCCAATATAGACAGAATAACCGCTGATATCAAAAAAGTAGACGGCAATGCAGGGGAAATCTTTAACTCCTCTCAGGAAAGTAACGAAAAAATGCAAAGCCTTGCAAAATCAGTTAATGATTTAAATGTTGCCTTCTCCAAGTTTGAGGGAGGCATTGCAAATCTTAATCAGAATATCAGTAAAATAAATGAGATTACGAACTTGATCAATTCCATATCCGAACAGACCAATCTGTTATCGTTAAATGCGGCAATTGAAGCTGCCAGAGCAGGGGAGTCGGGTAAGGGCTTCGCAGTAGTGGCAGAAGAAATACGAAAACTTGCTGAACAGTCCAGAGCTTCTGCAGTTAACATTTCAGTATTGATTGATGACATACAAAAGGAAGGCGAGACTATGATGGAAACTGCCGGTTTTGTAAGCAGTGAATTCACGAACCAGTCATCAGCTATTGAATCAACGCTTATATCCTTCCATGCAATTATAGAAGCAGTAAATGAAATCCTGCCTAAGATCGATAGGGTCAATCAGTCTGCGAACTCTATAAATTCAGAGAAGAATGATATTATGAGCAGAATTGAAGAGATCTCTGCCGTATCAGAGGAGACCTCTGCTTCCTCCGAAGAAATCTCTGCCTCCACAGAGGAAATCGCAAAGTCCACGGAGGATGTAGCCGCGTCTGCAGTTAATTTAGGGAACCGGACAAAAGAGATGAGACAGGCAGTCTCAAGATTTAAGATATAAGTATATAAAAATTTATTACAACAAAACTGCAAGGCTCCAGAACTTTTCAACTCATAATGGAACAATTAATTTGTTGCAATATGTAAAGACAAGTACTGGAGCTTTCTGTGCCTTATAGAAAAGGCAGATTGCTTCACCTGAAATGCTGGTGGTGAAAAAGTACTTTGCAATCCGGTAACTAGATGTTAAAATACATCTATTAAAGAAAACAGAGGAAAGGCAGCGGGTTAAGGCGTGTAGGAAGTGCTTAAACATACTTAATTAATTACCCGTGCTGCAAAACAGTTGGGAGTCAGATATGAGAATTGCTTATTGTGACGATGAAAAAGTTCAATATGTATATTTAAAGGAATTAATAGATAAGTGGGAAATAAAGCAGGAGAAAAAGTGTGAAATCAGTGTATACCAGAGTGCTGAGGAAATGCTCTTTGAGAACCAGGGGAACTTTTCCTTTGACTTTATACTGTTGGATATTGAAATGGATAAGATGAATGGAGTAGAGCTGGCAAGAAATATCAGGCAGGTAGACAAGCATGTGACAATTGCATTTCTCTCCAACAGCAAGGAATATGTATTTGAAGGATATGAAGTAGGAGCTGTAAGGTATTTATTAAAACCCCTTACAGAGACTCAGTTATTTCCTTTGCTTGACCAGGTTCAAAGTCTGCTTACAAAAGAGGCAGATTATATTATTATAATGGTGGACAGGGAAAATATCAAATTAAATACTGAAGCTATAAACTATGTGGAGGCCTTGGGGCATTACGTAAGAATTCATACAACAGATAAGGTTTACGAGGTGAAAATGAATATGAGTGAGATGGATAAACAGCTGAAAAAAGCCTTTGTCCCAACCCATCGTAGTTATCTTGTTAATCTTAACTGTATAGAAAAAATAACCAGAACAGAATGTATTATTAACACTAAAGAGACAATACCTATCAGCAGGAATTCTTATACTGCCGTTAACGAAGCGTTTATCAGATTCTATAAGGGAGGACTGGACTGATGTCTATCATTTTGGAGATTCTGCCGGTAGCGATCATGTCTATCTACAGTTCCTTTCAATGCATCAAAGGTAAGGGGCTTGGATATATGTGGCCTTTAGCTGTGATTCCCCTGTTTACCGGTGGTATATGGTTTGTACTGGATAAGTTACTTCATACAGAATTTGCAAGCCTTATGGTAATGGTGTGCCTTCTGTTGTTTTCCTTTGAATTATTTCATGTAAGATCCCGCAAAATGTCTGCCGTCTATCATTTACTATTTTACTTAGCCATAGCGGTAGTGGCGGGAGGCGCTGTATATTATAGACAAAGTATGGTTATAAATGAATATATATTATTACTGCTGTATCTGCTGACGGAAAGCAACAGCCGCTATTTAAAGAAGAGCTATGAGGAAAGCGCTACGCTGTATCAGAACCAGCTGTTAGCAAAGCAAGTGGTTGAAGTTCAGAATATCTACATGACTATGCGTGGCTGGAGACATGACTATCATAACCATTTGCAGACCCTGAAAGCACTTTTGAAATTAGGGCAGACAGAGGAGGCAAACAGTTATCTTAACAGACTGGAATCAGACCTTGACAGTATCAACCACCTGATAGAGTCCGGCAATGTACATGTGGATGCGATTCTTAACTCAAAGTTATCACTAGCTTTAAAAGGTGATATAGAGATTAATTATAAGGCAGAGGTACCCGCTGTATTAACCGTATCGGATATTGACCTGTGTGTGCTGATTGGAAACCTCATAGATAACGCTGTGGAATCCTGTGAGAAAATGGAGGACAGGGCAGAAGGCAGATTTATACGATTTTATATCGGGGTTCTTAAAAAGCAGTTATATATATCCGTAACGAATTCAACAAGTGAAGTTATCCGAAAACTTGATGAAGACTATATCACCACCAAAAGAGGAAATCATGGACATGGATTGAAGCGCATCAACAATATTGTTGAGAAGTATGAAGGATATATTAATCGAAAAAATGAACCGGGGGTCTTTGTAACCGAAATAATGCTTCCGCTTTAGTATAACCAGTTTAGTAGTATTCCAGTGGTGCACGAAAATTTACCATTCGTGCACTTTTTTCATACCTGCCGGGAGAATATGATAATATGACAGGGTAAGTGCGAGGTAAGAATTTCTTCCTGGGAAGGAAGTCTGGTATGAATGCGGATTACATTGATTCCGGGCTTTTCTTCCAAACAAGCAGTTGTTATTAAGAATTAGCCGTCAGGCCTGAATGGAGAGAGAATATATGAATAAAAGTAAATCGCCTTATTCCCTGTTTAATAACTACCGTTTTATGCTTTCCGGTATGTGGAATTATGATAAGTCCTTAATTGGTTACGGTATTGCAGAAGTCATCTTTGGAGTATTGATGCCACTGGGAGCTGTAATTGTTCCCTCTGTAGTAATCGGACTTCTGGAAGACAAAGCAGGCATTGATGTATTTATAAGAAACATAATAATTTTATTTGCAATCTACGGAGTCGTTGCAGCCATACAGGCATTTCTGACCTCCAGAAACAGAAATCAGTACATTGATATCAGAATGATGTTATTTTCACACAGGCTGTTCAGCAAATGTATGGGTATGGATTATCAGCTGTATGAAAATGAAAGTGTCAGAGAAGAAAAGGAAAAGGCTCTCAGGGGTACTTATACAAATCAGCAGGGCATCGAGGGCATTATGCATCATAATGTGAAACTTCTCACGAACCTTTTAGGGATGATAGCTTATGCTGCAATTATCGGAGTAATCAATCCTGTAATACTTCTTCTTCTGGTGGTAATATCACTGGTTCAGATGTTGGTATATAACAGAGCCAAGAGCTATGAGCACAGTAAAAAAGATGAAATGTCTAAATTAAATGTTACACAGAAATATCTGCAGGAACAGGCCTTTGACCTAAAGGCAGGAAAAGATATCCGTCTGTATCAGCTAAATCGGCTTATAGACAGGGTATATGACAAGACGAACCGCAGCCTGAAAAATATCAAAACGAAGATACAGGGAGCTTATTATGCCAATGATGTAGTAGAAGTAATCCTTAAGTTTGTCAGAGATGCTGTCTGTTACGGATACCTGATATATCTGTTGATGAACGGGCTGAAAGTATCCTATTTCGTGTTATACATCGGAATTGTAGGAGGCCTTGCTACCTGGGTTATGAAGATTACCGAGGAGATATCAAAGATAAGCAGAGATTTACTGATGATATCAGATTTCAGAGAATTCATCGACATAAAAGATGAGTTCCGGCACAAAGGAGGGAAAGAAATTACGGAGGAAGATACCGCTTTTGACATTGTTTTTGATCACGTATCCTACCGTTATAAAGGTGCTTCTGATTATGTTCTGAGAGATGTAAGTTTCCATATGAAAAAAGGAGATACCTTTGCGCTGGTTGGTATCAATGGAGCGGGTAAGACCACTCTTGTTAAGCTGATGTGCGGTTTCTATCAACCCACAGAAGGAAGGATACTCATCAATGGAGTCGATATGAAGGAGCTGAATATCGAAGGCTATTTCAAAAAGATAGCAGTTGTGTTCCAGGACTCTAACCCATTGTCCTTTACCATAGGAGAAAATATCAGCGGAGAAGAAACGAAGTATATTAATAAGGAAAAGCTTAATAAAGCACTGGAGTTGTCAGGCTTAAAGTCCAAAATAGACAAGCTGGAGAAAGGCACGGATACCTATTTGAATAAAGATATGGATGACAGCGGTATACAGCTGTCCGGTGGTGAATTGCAGAAGCTGATGCTTGCAAAGGCTTTATACAAAGAAGCCAGGCTTCTCCTACTGGATGAGCCGACGGCCGCACTGGATGCGATTGCTGAGAGTGAACTCTATGAAAAATATCAGGGACTGCTGAAAGGAAAGACCTCTCTGTTTATCTCCCACCGGCTGGCATCCACCAGGTTCTGTAATCATATTTTATTTCTGGAGAACGGACGTATTGCAGAGGAAGGAAACCATGATAGCCTAATGGAGCAAAAAGGAAAGTACGCGGAAATGTTTAATGTACAGAGCCAGTACTATAAGGAGGAAGAATATGAAACTGAAGAAAATCTGTCATGATTTTTACAGCTTTTTAAAGCTGATTCAGACCGATCACCCAAATATCCTCTGGATAATGATACTCGGAGCGTTAACCGGAGCAGTTCAGCCTTTTGTACATCTGGTTTTCTATGGAAGAGTTCTGAACAAAGTATTTGAAGGGAAATATAAAGAGAGTATTACTGATATTGCAATCTTGTTGATTTCAACTTTAGTATTAAATCTTATCAACAAAGCCTGCAGACAGTCTGTTACAGTATTGAAGGAAACCTGTGCAGATACCATTTTCCTAAAGACTGCGGATAAGGCCTATACCATGGAATATGAGGTCTTTGAACGAACAGAGACCATGGATGCCATCAGACGTGTTCAGACTGGTGAGAGCAGTACAGGGGGTATCGACGAACAGATTCAAAGTATGTACAACCTGATTGAGAAAGGATTTGCTATCCTTTTATCCTTTGCTTTTGTAATATCATTGTTTGCTCAGGTGGATTCAAGCAGCAGTAACTTCTTTAACTCTCCCTGGTCCTCTGTACTGTTGGTCGTTATATTTGGTATTGTAATGTTCATATCCCTCAAATTATCCGGTAAATCCTATAAAAAGTATTATGAGATGGGAAAGGCAAATGAACATTTCAATTCCCTGGCAAACTATATGGTTGCAATCATGAACAATTATCAGTATGGAAAGGATATTCGTATCTACAGCATGCAGGAGCTGGTAGGACACTATTTTGGTAAGATCATGACCAGTGTAAACGGCTTTTACCTGAGATGGGGTATTACTGATGGAAAGTACACAGGGGTTATCGTATTTCTTACCCAACTGACCTCGGCTATGGTGTATATCGTAGTGGGAGGTAAAGCAATCTATGGAATAATAAGTATTGGTGCAGTCTTTATGTATGCTGGAGCCATACTTGAGCTTACCAGTTCTATCAGCACCGAAATAATTGAATTTAATAATTTCAAATACAGGGCTGAGTATTTAAACAGCTATACGGAATTTATCAATAGGCCCAATGTCAATTATACGGGAACCTTACCGGTTGAAAAGCGTTCTGATGGAGATTACGAATTCAGCCTTGAAAATGTCAGCTTTCAGTACCCCGGTACGGCGGATAAGATTCTGGATAATATAAATCTCAAATTTAATGTAGGAGAAAAATTTGCTATTGTGGGAAGAAATGGGGCAGGGAAGACAACCTTGATCAAATTGCTATGCAGACTCTATGATCCAACAGAGGGAAGAATACTCTTAAATGGGATTGATATAAAATACTATGATTATGCAGAGTACACAAAGATATTTTCCGTAGTCTTTCAGGATTTTAAACTGCTGGCTTTACCTTTAGGAGAGAACCTCTCCTCCGGAAGTGAAATAGAGGAAGAGAGAATGTGGCAGGTATTAGAGAAGTCAGGTATGAAGAAAAGAGTGGAACTTATGCCGGACAGACTAAATACCAGATTGTATAAGAGCAATGGTGTAGGAGTTGAAATATCAGGCGGAGAGGCACAGAAGCTGGCAATTGCAAGAGCACTTTATAAGGATGGGCCTTTTGTAATACTGGATGAACCTACAGCAGCCCTTGATCCATTGTCAGAAGCTGAGATTTATGAGAATTTCAACAATATGATAAACGGAAAGACAGCAATCTATATATCCCATAGAATGAGCAGCTGTAAGTTCTGCAATGATATCATTGTCCTTGATGGCGGTAAGGTCGCTGAGAGAGGAAACCATGAAAAATTGTTAAAGCTGGAAGGTATTTATGCTTCTCTCTACAACGCACAGGCACAGTACTACGCCTGATTTCAGGAGATGTTTTCCGTACCTGGCTAAGAAGTATATTAAGCAGAACAATGGCAATATCAAAAACGATACAGATTTGTTTTTGCTATTGCCATTTTGTAATTATTTGCTATAATAGATATAACTATTATTAAACTTACGGTATGAATTACCTTAGAAGGGAATCCTTATGAAATCTTTAAAGGCAGTAGATCGCAAACGTATCTCCGCGCAGAGACCACAAATTAGTGAATCGGCGATGCTTTGCTCGGAGATCTGATATTTTAAGTAGTCGATGTTAAGATATAGCAGGATAAATCACAGGCAGCCGCCGGTGGTTTAGTTGGTGTACCTTTTCATCGTATTTCTTTTAATTTCAGACAGGGATTTCTTTGAAATCTTATTGCAGCAGGTTAGCCTGCTGCTTTTTTTATGGTCTTTGCTTCATCTAACTTACAAACATGATTAGAGGAGCAAAGTTTATGAAATATATTAAGGCCCAGGAAGTGCTGCCTGAGGAAATCATTGAAATAATACAACAATATGTCAGCGGAGACTATTTATATATACCCTGTAAAGAAGGAGACAAAAAATCCTGGGGTGAAAAGAGCGGTTCCAAAAAGATGCTCAGAACGAGAAACAAAGAAATCTATCAAAAGTACCTGACAGGACGGTCAGTGGAAGAATTATCTGAGGACTTCTTTCTTTCCGAACAAAGCATCCGTCGGATCTTATGCGAGGAGAAGAGGCGTGCTCAAGTTTGATACAGAACAGTTCTGGCGATAGAAAACCCATGTGAAAAATTTTATAATCTAAATATAGAAACCAGTACGCCAATATTAATGAACTGATTATTAGGCTGATCTAAAGAACCAGTCACTCCTTATTCGCTGTATTGGATATTAAACGGTTATAAAGAAAGGAACACCCACATGGCATTAAAGCCCCACAGAGGTAAAACATTAAGAAATCTTCCTTCCAGAGGAAGGGGAACCTGTCCCTTATGCAAGACCACAAGGATTAAGGTATTATATCCGGTTATTGCCGGAGACGGAAGCAAAACAACAGTATGCAAGAGATGCAGAAATAAAAAAGTAGCAACTGTTGACAACTTGTAATTGATTTGAAATAAGCCAGGGAAGCTGTTACATTTCAAATATTGTTATTAAAAAGAGCCCTATGGATTTCCAACATAACGACTTCAGAAACATGCTGATTTTATATATTGTATTGTACAATTTATAGATTGCATCTACAATTTTGTACCTTTACAGCATATAAAATCGGTAATGTTCCTGAGAGAGTTGGTTGCGGGAAAACCGTAGGGTTCTTTTATTCCTTTACCAGTCTCATTTTACGGTACCTCCTTCTATGAATAAGACATACAGGTGTCTTTTTCACTTTGTTATAATACAAATAAAAACAGGAAGCGGCTGTAAAATGAACGGCCATATTCTGCATATCAGGAGGAGAAGATGAAGCCACTATTTAGAAATGCAGATTGCATAGAGTTATATGTTTCAAATCTGGATGATGGTATAAGATACTATTGTGAGAGTATGGGTCTAAAGCGGTTATGGAAGACTGAGACTATGGTGGGATTAGGAATGGAGGAAGGTGTAACAGAGGTTGTCCTTCAGACGGAACGAAAGGAAATGTCAGTTGATTTTAAAGTGGCTTCCGTGCCAGAAGCAATTGAAAATATTCTGAACGCAGGGGGGAGCGTCATACATGGACCTTTTGAGATCGCCATAGGAAAATGTGCGGTTGTCAAAGACAGATGGGATAATAAATATGTCATATTGGACATGACGAAAGGAAAGTATGTAACAGATATAAATGGAAATGTAACAGGTGTACGTAAAAATGAGCTTTAAAGATAAGAGAGGGCTGCTGATAAGTTTTTGGCAGTTCTTTTTTGTTACGAAAATGTAATTTTGATATTTAGTGTTTAAAATTACCTGGGCTGGTATTTTTTATTCTGGTGCATGCTTTTGACCTTAAAGGAGATGCTAAAATCAAGTAACGACATCAAAAAATAAAGAGGCAGTTAAAGTAAAAATTACAAAGGATTTAAGCGGAAATAATAATGATATTATATAAGGTATTATAATTAGATATCTGTAATTTTTATACTTTGAAAATTATAAGTCTTCCTTCAATATAATAGCAAATAGAAGGGTATTAAGTTATCTGATGCAGCATAATCCCCCGTGTTTATGAGTAAGCCGGATAAGAGGAAATATGCTGTTTCAGATTTTTTTTATTTAGGTTGGAAGAACTATTTGAAAAGTTAGAATAATGTGTTATAATAGAAGAAAATAGTATTAATTGATAATAAAAATTAATAAAAAAGGTAAAATCTGTATTTATTTTACTATTAAGACAGATTATAAATACAGTTTTATAAATTAGTTTTAGTAATACATGATACAAAAACAAAAGATTCAGAAAGGAAGAAAAGGATGGAAGTAACAATTCTGGAGGAATTATTTCAAAAAATTTCAGAAGTAACAACTGTAGAGGATGTCGGTTATCACAGGGTAGAAGAAGGCCGGCTAAAGCCCTTTTATAAAACACAGACAGATATACTTGGAATTGAAAAATGGAAAACAGTACATGGACAGAATCCCGTATATGTTAAGGATACCTTCATATTAAGGGAGATTACTACCAAAAAGCAGCCGATTGAAATCTATGACACCAAAAATGACACCAGATCAGCGGATGCTTTTTTTCTTTTTGGAATTGATAGTATTATGATAATTCCGGTTGTAAGAGAGGATGAGGTGAAAGCCATTATTTGTATCGCTTCTATCGGAAAATACCACCAGTTTACCAAAGAGGAAATGGAGACTTGCAGTAAATTGGCAGATGACTATTTAAAAAATCAATATTAATTATAAGAGGGAGTTACAAATGAGGATAGCTAACGGGATTTTGGAATTCTTGAAAAAAGCAGGAGTGGACTATATATTCGGCATACCAGCAGGTACAATCAGTCCGCTTTTTGATGCATTAAACGACGTTTCAATTAAACCTATTGTTGCCAAGAACGAAGGCGGTGCAGCTTACATGGCCGCCAGATATGCCAGCGTCAGCGGAAAGCTTGCGGTTTGTATGGGTGCAGGCGGTGTCGGAGCGAACAATATGATGAACGGTGTGGGAGATGCATTCAGGGCCAAAGCGCCTGTTCTGTTCCTTACCGGTTATGTTCACAGATGGCAGATAGGGAAAGGGGCCATCCAGGAACTTAATACTGAAGAGATCCTCAGACCAATTACAAAATACAGTAAGACGGTATTAAAAGAAGAGGATGTAATGAAGGAGCTTGAACTGGCTATAAAGACAGCCTTGACAGTTCCCATGGGTCCTGTATTTTTATCTGTTCCCATTGATATTCAGCTTGCCAGCCTGCCTGGGGAAGTTCCGGATTTTACAGCGCCGGTATATGTTTCAGCGTCAGATGAAAATAAGAGTTTAGAAGAAGCCTGCAAGGTAATAGAGGAAGCAGGGAAAGGACTTATCCTGGCTGGTAAAGGCGCAAGAGGAAAATCGGAACTTATAAAAGAAATAAGTGAGCACCTGCAATGGCCGGTTATTACAACACCGGAGGGTAAAGGTGTAGTATCAAAGGATTTCCCTCTGAATCTTGGCAATTATGGTTTTGCAAGTACAGATGCTGCTTCTGCTTACGTAAATGACCCTTCTGTTGACTGCCTGCTTATCCTTGGAACCAGTTTGGGAGAGAATGCAACCAATAACTTCAGTAAAGCCTTAACTGAGGGTAAGAAGGTTATTCACATTGACTGGGATAAGAAAGAGCTTGGAAAAGTCTATGAGACGGATGTTAAGCTCTGTGCCGATTTAGAGGTGGCTTTACCTTATCTTATACAGAATACCAAAGCAGCTGAGCAGACAGGCTTTGAAAGAGGGAAAATTAATAATCCCGTGGAAAAGGTAAATACGGGAGTTAGCCTTAAGGAGTTCATGGAACAGCTGCCGGAGTATATGCCTAAGGATACTTATTATATGGCAGATATGGGCGAATTCATGAATTATGCCTTTAAATATCTTTCTATACCGGAAGGCGGAGACTTTGAGACCAATTTGAATTATGCCGCCATGGGTTCTGCAATCGGTGGTGCAGTCGGTGTACAGGCAGCTTATCCTGAGCGAAGCGTAGCGGTATTTGCCGGTGACGGAGACTTCTTTATGAATGGAATGGAAGTACTGACTGCAGCGGAATATCAATTACCCATCGTTTACTTTATTATAAATAATGCAATGTTAGGTTTTGTAGAACATGGACATAAGTTCCTGTTTGAAAGAGTAGTTGACGGCTTTTGCCAGAAGAGAATCAGCATAGCTGATATGATGGCGGCCTGCGGTCTTAAGACAATGGTTATTAGCGAGAACAGTCAGATAACAGAGCTTCCGGGATTCTTACAAGAAGCGAAAGGACCTGTAGTCGTAGAAATTATTACTGACGGCAGTGAGCCTGCACCGAACGGAGACAGACTGAAAGCCTTACAGAAACACAATTAATATAAAAAAATAATATGCTTAAGGAGGACATGATATGTTAGAAGGAAAGGTAGCATTAGTAACAGGAGCATCCAGAGGTATCGGCAGAGCGATAGCAGTAAAGCTTGCAAAAGAAGGTGCAGATGTAGTTATCAATTATGTAAGCAATGAAGAATCCGCCCTTAAAGTACAGGAAGAAATCAAGAGCTTTGGAAGAAAGGCATATATTTTCCGTTGTGATGTGGCAAAAAGAGAAGAACTTGAGGCTCTGGTTGACTTTACAATCGAAAAGCTTGGAAAGATTGATATTCTGGTTAATAATGCAGGTATTGTACGTTATAATACCATAACCGGAATGACTGACAGTGAATGGAGTGACGTAATAAATACCAACCTGACCGGTATGTTCAATCTGTGCCAGCTGGTAGCACCCCATATGATCAAACAGAACTCCGGTAAAATCGTTAATATCAGTTCACTTGCAGCCGTTAAAATGCTTCCTGCCTCCTATAGCTATACTGCCTCAAAAGCAGGAGTTGCAGCCTTTACCAAGGTACTTGGTACAGAACTTATTGCAAATAACATCAGTGTTAATGCAATAGCACCCGGAATTATTATAACAGATATGCTGGATACCTTGGGAGATGCAGCAGAAGCCTATAAGCAGCAGGTACCTGCAAAGAGATTCTGTGAAGCGGAAGAGGTGGCAGAGCTTGCATACTTCCTGTGCCAGGATATCTCCAGATATATCGTAGGCCAGACAATTGTAATTGACGGCGGTCTGTCTTTATAAGACTGCGGTTAAATAAAATTTTACTATTATGTAAAATTGTGTATTAATAATTTGACTTTTGAGCAAATTGGTGTATAATCTTATTATGCGAATAGACATGATATGACATAATATAGCAAGATATTTAGAAATATAGTGTAGAATTACAAATTATGCAATTTATTTCTATATCCAAATTAATTGAAAATAGCAAACCCTTCTAAAGATGGGGACGCAAAGCCACGAGTCTAAGGTGAAAACTATGATAGTCGGGTTGCCGTAGTTAATATTAGCCATTTGTGGGGTATCAACTACAAATGGCTTTTTTAATGCTATAGAAACAGCTTATAATTGCAGGAGGACTTGAAAGTGGAAATTTTCAGAGAAAAAGGCTTGAAAAAAAATGTTTTTATCACTAGTTTAGCCGTTTTATCAGGCAGCATTGTTCTTGTAACCGCAGGCGGATTTTTTAAAGCCCAGTCATTGTTAAATAAAGAAGGCAGTACCTTAAGCCTTCTGCTTTTTATGGTTATCTTTGCAGTAGTAATAGGGGTAGCAGCTACCCTTTGCCTTGCAATTTTACTGAACCAGAAATTGCGAGAAATTGATCTGGGTAATGTGACAGAGACGGCATACCAGGAAGTCGCGGCAGCCGCTGAATCCACAAGAACGCAAGGTCATCTTCCTGCAGGCATAAAAGAATTTATTGGCAGTGTAAAGGATTCTGTCGATGTCATAACCTATTCGACCAGTGAGTTAAAACAATCATCAGCTGAAATGAGTGATATTTCAAGCAGAGTTACACTATCTATAACACAGTTGGCAGAAGGCGCAACGCAGCAGGCTGAATCAACTGAAAAAGGAAGTGTACGCATTAATAATATTACCGAGATGATACTTTGTATCGGTGAAGATATGGCACAGTCCGATAAAGTTGCTGACGGAGCAATCAATGCCATGGAAGAAGTGAAAGGTTCCATCAAATTCCAGGAAGAAAAAATGGCTGAGAACAAGATTCTTACTGAGAATATGCGGGGAGCAATTACAGACTTAATGGACAAGTCCAAAGAAATCGGTAAAATATTAGAGGTAATAAAAGGCGTAGCACAACAGACAAATCTGTTAGCTTTGAATGCTGCAATTGAAGCTGCAAGAGCAGGTGAACACGGAAGAGGTTTTGCCGTTGTATCTGAAGAAATTCGTAAACTTGCAGAACAGTCAGCGGAATCCGGAAAGCAGATTACAGAAATTATAAACGATGTACAACAGGGAATTGAAAATACAGTAATGCAGATTACCAAAGCCAATGATCTTTCTCAGGAACAGGAAAAGGCCTTCGAGAAGACAGTGGCTTCCATATCTGATATATCCGATAAAGTATATTCTATCGGCGTAAAAGTAAAAGCTGCCTATAATGCAACGGCCACTTTAACAGAAGATGCAAAAGAAGCAGAAGATATGATTGCAACAGTTGCAAGTATATCCGAAGAAACAGCTGCCGGAACAGAAGAGGTTTCTTCCTCCGTTGAAGAGCAGAATAGCCTGATACAGTTAGTTGCAGAATGCTCTAAAGAAATGTATAATATTGCAGAGACATTAAAGCAGCAGTTAGTAGAATTTGATCAATAACAATCTGTAATTTTTTCATCGCTTGTCACAGAGGTTATCTCTGTTTCAACAATATAATATTTTACTCAGGAGGAAAATTATTATGATGATTACACACCCAAAGGGGCTGTATACTATTAATTACGATGTTGAAAAAAGACTGGTATTTGAAACACCCGTAGGTTCTTGGACAAAGGAAGACTATATTGAATATCATAGTCAGTATGAAAAGGTTATCGGACCTGCAATGGGTAATAAACCTTGGGTAAGTGCTGCTGACTTAAGAAAATACAAAATGTCCGATCTTGGAGAAGTTATGGCTAAACATGCTGACTGGCTTGCAGATAATAATCTTGCCGCTACAGCCTCCATCGTTGACAGTGCAATTGTAAAAATGCAGATCAACAGAGCTATTTCATCTAAGTTCCCTCAGCAGGCTTTCTTAAATGAAGAAGAAGCTATGACCTGGTTAATGTCAAAGCTTTAATTATAACCTTCCCTATTGCGTATTGATTTTTAATCCCTGACTTCCCATACATACCGGTGAAATTTCTGTTAAGAAATTTCACCGGTTTTTTATTGCCATAATATACTTTTGGTGTTTCTATAAGATGATTTATCTGCAATATAACAATTACAATCTATTGAATACCATTGCATATAAAAGGACAATCTATCCTCTAGTAATGTATTAAAAGATAAATATATTAATGTTATATCTGCGCTGCTCATGGCTTTAGCTTATCAGCTGCTTCAAGTAGCCACTGCTGCATGGAGCTTATGGTTATTGCTAACAGAAAAAACCAAGCATAACTTTTTAAAAAGCCGGTTACAACCCACTGAAAAGAACCTGTCTGGTAATTCACATAAAATACCTGAATATGAAAAATCACAAAATTTAGTAATTTTAAGCTTGACATAAATCTAAGTTTGTTATACTATAATAACAGTAATGATTACTAATATTAGTTATTAATAATAATTTATCAATAAAATCAAAATCTTAGGAGGAAATAATTATGTCATTAATCGGAACAGAAGTAAAACCATTTGTAGCACAGGCATTTCGCAACGGTAAATTTGTAGAGGTTTCAGAAAAGGATTTCAAGGGAAATTGGAGCATCATCTGTTTTTACCCTGCGGATTTCACTTTCGTGTGCCCAACAGAGCTGGAAGATTTACAGAGCAATTACGACACTTTCAAGAAACTGGGAGCGGAAGTATACTCCGTATCAACTGATACCCACTTTACACACAAAGCTTGGCATGATACCTCTGAGGCTATCAAGAAGATTACCTACACCATGATCGGTGATCCTTCCCATACCATCTCCAGAAATTTTGATGTCTTAATTGAAGCTGACGGACTGGCAGACAGAGGTACCTTTTTAGTTGACCCGGATGGAATTATTGTAGCTGTTGAGATCAATGCAGGCAGCATCGGCCGTAATGCGGATGTACTGGTGGATAAGATTAAGGCAGCCCAGTATGTAAGAAACAATCCCGGTGAAGTGTGCCCTGCCAAGTGGAAAGAGGGAGGCTCAACCTTAAAGCCCAGCCTTGATCTGGTAGGAAAGATCTAATTAATCTGGCATTGCCGATAAGCATGTACTATGGGAAGTCATTTTAAGGAGGAAGAGTGAAAGAAAATGATAAATAGAAAGGATGCCACGTGGAGATTCTTTCACTCTTTTTTATTTGTGGCAGTATCGCAGGCAGGCCTGCGATATGCAATGGGTATAAAATAATGCTGGATAAAGATATACGAAATCAGCTAAGTGAATATTTAAAGCTCCTGGAAAGCGACCTGCTAATTAAGTTAAGTGTCAGTTCTGATAATATTTCAAAAGAGCTGGAAGACTTTGTGAAGGAAGTAGCTTCTCTTTCAGAAAGAATAGATATAGAGCCGGTAAGCCTTGCAAGAACTCCCAGCTTTCAAATCTGCCGTAAAGGAGAAGAAAAGGGTCTTACCTTTGCAGGGATTCCCTTAGGGCATGAATTTAACTCCTTTGTACTGGCACTTCTTCAGGTCAGCGGCAGACCTCCTAAAATAGAAGAAAAAGTAAAGGAGCAGATCAAGAACTTAAAGGGCGAATACCATTTTGAGACTTATATCAGCTTAAGCTGTCATAATTGCCCGGAGGTGGTGCAGGCCGCCGGTATTATGAGTGTGCTGAATCCTAATATAACTCATACCATGATTGATGGAGGCGTATTTAAGGAGGAGGTTGAGTCTAAGAATATTCTGGCTGTTCCGGCACTTTATCTGAATGGTGAATTTCTGGCAGGCGGAAGAATGACGGTAGAAGATATCCTTTCAAAGCTTGGCAGTTTTCCGGAAGCTTCGGAGCTTGAGGAGAAAGAACCTTTTGACGTGCTGATAGTTGGGGGCGGTCCTGCAGGTGCCAGTGCAGCAATCTATGCGGCAAGAAAAGGCATAAGGACTGGTATCGTAGCAGAACGCTTCGGTGGTCAGGTGCTGGAAACTATGGGTATAGAGAATCTTATTGGGATTCAATATACAGAAGGTCCAAAGCTGGCGCAGAGTCTTGAGGAGCATGTAAAGAACTACGACGTAGATATTATAAAGTCCCTTCGTGCGAAAGGTCTTAAGAAAAATGAACTCATTGAAGTAGAGCTGGAAAATGGCGGTGTACTGAAAAGCAAGGCGGTCATCTTAAGTACAGGTGCCAGATGGAGAAATGTAGGAGTTCCCGGAGAGGCAGAATTTAAGAACAAAGGTGTTGCTTATTGCCCTCATTGTGACGGACCTTTATTCAAGGGCAAAGCAGTTGCAGTTATCGGAGGCGGTAACTCGGGTATTGAAGCAGCCATTGACCTTGCAGGTATTGCAGAGAAGGTTATTGTACTGGAGTTTATGCCGGAATTAAAGGCAGATGCAGTACTGCAGGAAAAGCTGAACAGTTTAAAAAATGTAACCGTATATAAGAATGTACAGACAAAAGAAATAACGGGTACAGATAAAGTAAACGGTATAACTTTTACCGACAGAACCACCGGCGAGGAACAGCACATAGAACTACAGGGAGTGTTCGTACAGATAGGACTTGTACCAAACACTGACTGGCTTGGTGATACAGTTACCCGTTCCCGTACCGGTGAAATTGAAGTGGACATTCATAATAACACGAATATCCCGGGGGTATTTGCAGCCGGTGACTGTACCAATAGTCCATATAAACAGATTGTGATTGCAATGGGATCGGGAGCCAATGCGGCATTGAGTGCTTTTGACTACATTATCCGCAATTAAAGCAAGCAGACTACGGATATTTAAGACACTACTTTTATTGGAGTAGTGTCTTTTTGTTGGATTTCATACAAAGCTATTTTATATAATAAGTTTTCAAAGTGGGTAAGGAATTAGGCTGATAGAAATAATATTTTCCTGCGTGGGAATGACATGAATTTCTGACGGGACTGGAATATTTTCACAAGGAAATCTTAATGAATATTAATAGAAAAAGAGTGGTCTATTTATACTGTTTCATGATAAAGTAATAGATAAGTTTTGTAAATTAGTATATAGATTGAAAAGAAGCCGGCGACCCGGTGGAGAGGAGGCCATGCCATGCTTGCATTTGCTTTGTTTTTTCTACTGATTTTCCTGTTCTGCGGAATTTATTTCTTTGTAATTGTATCTTATTCGGGACTCGGCACAGCTTTTTTGTGGTTCTGGCCGGCACTGGGCGGATTCTGCCTTCTGCTTAGCCTTTGTTTCTTATTCCTGCATCTTCAGCATATTCCTGTTCCAAAGTTTATCCGATATGGTTTTCTGGTGATATTTATCGCTGTGGCCGGAAGTTTTATCTTTGTTGAGGGAAGTATACTGATTGAAGGGAAGAAGGAGGCTTCGCCTGGGGCGGATTATGTAATCGTATTAGGCGCGCAGGTAAAAGGAAGCATAGTATCCCGTGCATTAAAGAATCGGCTGGATACCGCTCTGGTTTATCTGAATGATAACCCCGAATCCTGTGTAATCGCAGCAGGCGGACAAGGAAAAGGAGAGGACATTACGGAAGCCCTGGCAATGAAGGAATATCTTGTTGCCGCTGGGGCAGATAGTAGCAAGATAATACTTGAAGATACTTCTGTTAATACTTATGAGAATCTGCGTAACAGTAAAGGTATTATTATGACCAGAGAAACAGGTCAATCCATTGAGAGTACGAAAAAAATCGTAATAGTTACCAATCAATTTCATGTTTACCGTGCTGTAAGACTGGCAAAACAGCAGGGGTTTGAGCAGGTCAGCGGATTCGGTGCACCAAATGATGATATGCTGACCATCCATTACTATGTAAGAGAATTCTTTGGAGTTGTAAAAGATACGTTCTTTGGTAATATGAGATTAAATTAAGAGGACAGGCAAGCTGTAAAAATCTGCAATATATATATACGATGCAGATGATTTTACAGCTTGTTTTTTATTCCACAAAAGATGTCTATAAATTCTTTATAAATTGAAAACAATTCTACTGTAATACAATTTCTTCTGTAAAACAATTTCCTATGATATGCTTAAACTTCTGCCCTGTTCTTTTCCTTCTTCCTTGATATAAGTCTGAAAGCAGTAATTAATACACCGGCAAGGCATATTAGAAAAGCTGTCAGGTATACGATTCGCATGGCAAAGATAAAGGCAGGAGTTCCGGCTGCAGCAATATCGCTTACATGGTAACCTAACTTTCCGCTCATGGACTGATATAACAGAGTAGTAGCAAGGGTAATACCAACAATCATTCCCAGGTTACGGACCAATGCGCTGATACTGCCTCCGATACCAAGCTTGTTCCTTGGAAGCGTGGACATTACAAGAGAGGTATTTGGTGACTGGAACAGTGCATTACCAAAGGACATAATTGCAATATATACTCCCATTACCACGTAATTAGGAGCAGCGTCCAGGGTTGACAGGAGCAGGAGGCCTGTACTGGTAAGTCCTAACCCAACCAGTGTCAGGATCTCCGAGCCAATCTTATCGGAAAGATGTCCGCTAATGGGTGCTGTCAGTGCAAGCACAAGAGGATAAATGGACAGGAAAGCACCGGCTCTTCCGGGAGACATCTGTAAAGCATCCTGCAGGTAAAAAGGCATTATGATATTGGAGCAGAAGATGGCAATAAAGCTTATAAAGCTACAGATCAAACTGATTGTAAACCATTTGCTCTTAAATAAAGATAATTCCAGCAAAGGCATTTCCAGCCGTTTCTCCCTTCGCAGGAACAGGAGGAAGAAGGGAAGGGAAGCAACCAGACATATAATAATAACCGGTGAACCAAAGCCCAGTTCCTGAACTTGTCCAAGAGCACCAAACAGCAATACGATAAAGGCCATAAACAGTACGGAACCCGGAAAATCTACTTTTTCTTTTACAACCTTACCGGCCTTTGGCAGAAGCTTTAGGGATAGGATAATAACCAGGATTCCAACGGGGATATTAATCCAGAAGATGTATTCCCACTTGGTATAATCAACAATAAATCCACCCAAAGAAGGACCGACAAGAGAACCTAAAGCAACAAAAGTACCATTGATGCCAAGTGCTCTGCCTCGTTCATTGGCAGGAAAGACCTGAGTAATGATACCCTGGCTGTTGGACATTAACCCGGCAGCACCAATGGCCTGAATTACTCTGGATACTAATAACATAAGGAGGGTACTTGAGATTCCGCATAGAAGAGAACCCAGTGTGAATACTGCCAGGCCTACCTGGAATACGCGTGTTTTACCATAGATATCCCCAAGTCTTCCGAAGAGCAGCATAGTAGCAGAAACAGCTATAAGATAGATACTAACTACCCAGGCAACCGCACCGGAGGTAACCTTAAGGCTCTTTGACAAGGTAGGTAAAGCTACATTTACAATACTTCCGTCCAGAGTGGACATAAAAATTGACAATACAATAACAATTAAAATGCCCCACCTTACTTTTGGGGGCATAACGGTCTGATTTTCCATAATCTTCATCACCTATTTTTCTTCAGCTTTTTCCAGAATAAGGTCTAACATGCTGTATAATTCTTCTAGCTTATCTGCGGGAATATCAAGAGTAATCTGATTGATCCAGCTGTTTAAAACTTCTTTGATAATTGGTATAACTGCTTTGGCTTTTGCCGTCAGGTATAACTTACAGGCTCTCTGGTCTTTATTATCCTGTATTCTCTCAATAAAACCAAGGCCTATCAATTTCTGAACCGTCCTGGTAGTCATAGCCTTGTCCACATGTGCCAGCCTGCTAAGCTTCTCCAGGTTAATACCCTCTTCTTCACTTAACAGCATGAGAAAAGGGTAGGAGCCGCTGCTTAACTCCAGAGGCTTTAACCTGCTATCCATATGCTGCTGGGTACATTTTGATATATGACTTACACGTTTACTCAAAGAATTATTTACATTCATAGTTTACCCTTATTCTATAAAGTATTTAGTAATTTGAGTAATTATAACTCTGGGAAAATTGATTTGTCAACTTTATTGTGAAAAAATAGACATAATTGCAAGCTTTTATGAAAAACCAGGATTAATGCAGGTCTCAGCTTACCTGAAACAGTATTAAGAGGCAATAAAAAAAACAGCAAAAAAACCATAAATATAATTGAGTTTTTTAGTGAAATATGATATATTTATAAATATGTAAAATAATTTAGATTTACTCTGAAAAAACAGGAGAAAGTATCTGCATAGCAGGTGAAAACACGGTATAATAACCAATATTATAACCGGCTAAATAGCCTGTAATTAAAATAATTTACAGAAAAGGAGAATATTATGGCTAAGCTTTACATTAATCCAAAGGTTAAAAAAGGTAAGATCAACAAAGAGATTTACGGACATTTTTCTGAGCATCTCGGAAGATGTATCTATGAGGGAATCTATGTAGGGGAGAATTCTGAGATACCAAATGTAAACGGAATGCGTAAGGATGTTGTTGCAGCCCTTAAGGAACTTAATATACCCGTACTTCGCTGGCCCGGCGGCTGCTTTGCAGATGAATACCATTGGAAGGATGGTATCGGACCGAAGGAAAACAGAAAGAAAATGGTTAATACTCACTGGGGCGGCTTAGTAGAAGATAATAGCTTTGGTACACACGAATTCATGGAGCTCTGTGATCAGATAGGCTGTGAACCATACATCAATGCTAACTTAGGCAGCGGAACCGTACAGGAAATGTCTGAATGGGTAGAGTACATGACTTTTGACGGAATCTCTCCTATGGCTGGCTTAAGAACAGAGAACGGCAGGAAAGAGCCCTGGAAGGTAAAATATCTTGGAGTAGGAAATGAAAGCTGGGGCTGCGGCGGAAATATGACACCGGAGCACTATGCCAATGAATACCGCAGATATCAGACCTATTGCAGAAATTATGGAGATAACAAACTATATAAGATAGCCTGCGGTGCCAATGCCGATGATTACAACTGGACCGATGTAGTAATGAAAATAGCCGGAAGACATATGGACGGACTTTCCGTACATTATTATACACTGCCTACAGGTGACTGGTCCAAGAAGGGCAGTTCCACAGAATTTGATGAGCAGTTATGGTATCAGACACTTAAGAAGACACTCTATATGGAAACCCTCATAACAAATCATGATACGGTCATGAGTAAATATGATCCTGAAAAAAGAGTAGGACTTCTGGTAGATGAATGGGGAACCTGGTTTGATGTGGAACCCGGAACCAACCCAGGCTTTTTGTATCAGCAGAGCACCATGAGAGATGCTCTTGTGGCAGGCATTAACTTAAACATCTTTAACAAGCACTGTGACCGCGTTAAGATGGCAAATATCGCACAGTTGGTAAATGTACTTCAGGCGGTAATCTTAACAGAAGGTGACAAGCTGATACTTACTCCTACCTACCATGTGTTTAATATGTATAAGCATCATCAGGAAGCACAGCTGGTTGACAGCAGTCTGGAAGCTGAACTGATTGGTCTGGAAGATATTAACAAGGTTCCTAACCTTCATGAATCCGTATCAATTGGAGAAGACAATAAGCTGCACATCACTATTAATAACCTGTCTGTAAGTGAGGCATATGAAGTGGAGAGCATAATTGCAGAGACAAAAGTGAGAACTGTAAAAGCTACTCTGTTATCTGCAGATTTTAACACCTATAATACCTTTGAGAAACCGGATGCGGTAGAACCGGTAGAATTTAAGGATTATAAGATCACTGATAAGGGAATTTTATTTAAGATACCTGCATGCAGTGTACTTCATCTGGAAGCTGAGGTTGAGTAGTTAAATAACTACTTTAATACAATAATAAGAACTTAATAAACTGATTTAATATAAGGTTCCCATCCAAATGCAAATATCTTATACAGGTATTGGGTTTGGGTGGGAAAATGTTAATGTATGTGTGCTAAAGCGCACAGATGGGAGATAAGATGCAGAAACATCTAAAAATAGATACCAATCAGAAAGTTACTCCTCTGGGGGACTTGTATGGTATTTTCTTTGAAGATCTTAACCATGCTGCTGATGGCGGATTGTATGCAGAGCTGGTTCAGAACCGTTCCTTTGAGTTTGATCCTGTTGATAACAAGGCGTATCATGGGCTGACAGCCTGGGAGAAGCTTGAGAAGAAGGGGGCAAAGGTTATACTTGAGATAGAAGATAAAGCACCTATAAACAGTCGTAATCCTCATTACCTTACTGTTACGGCTGATGCCATCGGAGAAGGTGCCGGCTTTATAAATTTAGGCTTTAATACAGGTATACCCGTTGAAAAAGCAAAGACCTATCGATTCTCCTGTTATATAAAGACAGAAACAACGGCTGTAAAACCGGTAGTCATTAAACTCACAGGAGCAGAAGGGGAAATCCTTGCAGAAGGAAGTCTGCAGCCTGAGAACAACGGCTGGAAGAAATATGAGTTTACGCTTACAGCAGTAGCTACAGATTATTCCGGACGACTTGTAATAGAAGTACAAGAGACCGGAAAATATTATTTCGATATGATATCCCTGTTCCCCGTGGATGTCTATAAAGGCAGAAAGAACGGTCTAAGAGCAGATATCGCAGAACTTCTGGCAGATTGTAAACCAAAGTTCATGAGATTTCCCGGCGGCTGCCTGGTACATGACGGTTCCCTGAACAGTGAGGACAGAGATTCCCTTTACAGGTGGAAGAATACTCTTGGACCTGTGGAAGAAAGACCGTCCAGAAGAAACAATTGGGGATATAATCAGACTTTGGGACTGGGATACTTTGAATACTTCCAGTTCTGTGAAGACATCGGAGCCAAACCCTTACCGGTACTGCCCGGTGCATATGACCCTCATCACCAGAGAATGGTACCCATAGAGGAACTTGGACCCTGGATACAGGAGGCCCTGGACTTAATCGAATTTGCCAATGGTGATAAGAATACAGAGTGGGGTAAAATAAGAGCGGAACTTGGACATGAAGAACCCTTCCATTTAGAGTATCTTGGAATAGGAAACGAAGAAATCGGAGAACCCTTCTTTGAGCGTTATACCTACTTCCACAAAGCCATAAGAGAGAAATATCCAGACATTAAATTAATAAATTCCTCAGGACCTTTTGCAGCAGGAAAAGAATATGAAAGAGGCTGGACCTCAGCCAGAGAAAACGGGTCAGACCTTGTGGATGAGCATTATTATCAGTCTCCGGAATGGTTTCTGGCCAATTATCACAGATATGATACCTTTAAAGCAGAAGATCCCAAAGTATTTCTGGGAGAATATGCAAGCTGGGGAAACACCTATTACAATGCCCTGGCAGAAGCAGCCTTTATGACAGGTCTTGAGCAAAATGCCCATGCAGTGGGACTTGCCTGCTACGCACCTCTTCTTTGCAATACGGACTACGTGAACTGGCGTCCGGATATGATCTGGTTTAATAACCATGAAGTATTTGGAACCGCTAACTACTACGTACAGAAACTCTTCATGACGAATCAGGGAGAATACCTGTTAAAAACCACTGGAGAGAACTTTACCGAGTCAGAAACAGCAGAAGGAAATAAACCTCTCAGCGGAAAGCTAATAATCTCTGCCGCAGTAAATACAGAGGTAACCTGCCGTGAAATCATCTTTGAAGATATAACCACCGGAGAAATTAAAAAAGCCCAAGGAGCTGCCTTAAAAGAAGGAGAACAGCTGGAGTTGTTTGACACAAAATCAAACCACTACCGTTTAAAATTCATCGGAGAGAAAAAGAGCGGAACCAGAGGCTTTGAGATCAGCTTCGGCTATGAGAACAGAGAAAACAGGGCCATCTGGGAACTGGGAGGCTGGCAGAATCAGGATTGCCTAGTCAGCTCAATGGTAGAGGGAAGAGGCTCCTGTCTGACACAATCCTTCTTCGTAGTTGAGAATAACAGAGAATACCAGCTGGAATTAGAAGTAGAGGGCAGAAAGATAAGAACCTATATAGACGGCGTCTTAATGAATGAAACAGAAGATAAGCTGCCAATCCTTAAGGACCTCTATTATACCGCCAGCATAGAAAACAACGGTGATTATATCGTCAAAATGGTCAATGTAAAGGAAAATCCTATTACCTTCACCTTAACCCTTGAAGGTCAGGAAAACACTAATTTCAAAGGCAGCCGCTATATGATGTCCGGTTATGGACTGGATGACATGAACAGCTTTGAAGAACCTAAAAAGATAAGTCCTGTACAGGAAGCTGCAGTACTGTCAAACGGAACAGGAGAGATTACTCTTCCCGGGCATTCAATTGCAGTGCTGCGTTTGTCAAAAGATAGGTAGTTTAGGGTAGGTAATGGAAGGAATGGTGACTGGTGGCAAAAGGCTGGGTTTATCACAAGGGGACGGCAATTTGCAGAAAACAGAAAGGCTCATACTTCAATTCCAAGGTATAAGAAGTCCTAATTCCTCTGAATATTTTGTGCTGGACATATTTTAAAACAGATAACTCGCTGCGCTCAAACAATCTGTTTTAAAATATAGCACAAAATTTTCAGAGAAAAGGACTTCTAAATACCTTTCCATAGGCGTATTCGTCCTTTCTATTTTCTGCAAATAGCCTGTTACTGATTGAAAAAGGGCTTTTTAAATGTTCTTATTCTAGGGGGGATATTACCCTAAGAAACAACAGAACCCTACTTTAATATTTTCCATCTTAAATATACCATCATTATTTTTATTAATACCGAATACCGGTTGTTTTTATGAAATCATAAAAGTAACCGGTATTAATTGTATCACCATAAAAATAAACCACCGGTTAGATCAGGTTAGACCGGTGGGTTCCCAGTTAGCTTTAGCTTCAAGCAAAAAATCCTATGATATATTATTTACGGGTTTGCAAACCACAAAATACATAGGAGTTACCCAAAATGGATATGAATAGCTTAGCCCCACAAATGGGAAGGCAAGTATCATTTGGTTTTTGGACCAAAATACAGAAGGCAACGAATATATAGAAAATTAATAGCAGATGTAACATAAATACTGAGTACATTATGCAACTGAAAAGGAATAAAAGAGTATGTGGCAGATTGGATTAGATATAGAATATAAACCATCTTAGATTGATCCTTTCATGTTATAGCTTATGTAAAAGTCTTATGATTAATCATTAATTTACTTCTTCCAGAAAAAAAGACTGATTACGGGTCTTATTAAAAATATAGAATATGAAGCATTTATAGGTGCCGTACATTATTTGGAAGGCAACCTAAGGGCTGTCATTTGAAATATATGCATGTTACCGAATAAAGTAAAAAAGGTATTGCAAGCTAAATCTGTCAGGCAAACAGTATTCTGTAACCAGATGATTTGTGCTTCTGTTTAGGAGTTTTGCATTGAGAGGTCCCATAGGACACTTAAGTGGCAGAAACTGTGACTAGGTAAGCCAGTGCCACTGTTTGAGCAGCACAACCTGCCGCGACCAAAGCTCTCCAGCGAGTTTGGCACTGACTTACCTGCCAGGAACAGTTACTGGCACTTTAGTGGAATATGGGTTCTCGAACAGCAAAATGCATAAACAGAAGCACAAATCATCGTCCACAGCCGCAACCTCCCGTTCGTCACCAAAATAACCAACCAATCAACCAACTATCACAGCCACACACCATCCAAATTCAAAAAACTCTTTTATTATTATAATAGAAATGGTATAATGTACAATACTAAATAAACTAGGATACTCAAACAATCTACGTTTATAGCCAATTGTGCCATTGGGCATCAATAAAAAGGATGAAGGAAAATGAAAAAGAAAGTTAAAGTAAAAGGTGCGCTGCAGTCCTATCTAAGATGGCCGCTTTTTCTGTCTTTGCTTTTAATAGTCATGGATATCGGAATAAACCTAGCAGATAAAAAAGCCGGCATGATGATGAACGGCTTTGTTGTTGTGTATATCATTATAGCCATGGCATTATACTTTTTTAAAAGACCCGGTATCCTTGGTGACATTGTACGTTTTGCCGCTGACTACGGACAGGTGCAGAAACAGCTGCTAAAGGATATGGCGCTGCCTTACGGAGTACTGGATTGTCAGGGAAAGCTTTTGTGGGGAAACAATGAATTTCTTGAAGTGGTTGGGGATGAAAAGCTGGCGAAAAAGAACATTTCCAAGATTTTTCCTGAGATAACGGATGCGGTATTGCCGGTGGATGTCCAGGATCAGGTTATTCATCTGACGAAAGGCAATTTCGCCTACCGAATACTACTGCGTAAGATAACCGCTAACAGCTTTTTTGATGACCAGGGTTGGGATATTGCAGAAGAGGGAAATGGAGACGATTCCAACAGCCTGATAGGAATGTATATATACGATGAGACAGAGATTAAATCCCTGGCCCGTTTAAACCAGGATCAAAAGATGATAACCGGACTTTTGTATATTGACAATTATGAAGAAGCCCTTGAAAGTATCGATGAAGTAAGAAGATCACTGCTGGTAGCATTAGTAGACCGTAAGATTAATAAGTATATGCAAAGTATAGATGCCATTGTAAAGAAGATGGAAAAGGACAAATATATCTTTGTATTTAAATTCAAGTATCTGGCACAGCTTCAGAACAACAAGTTCAATTTGTTGGAGGAAGTGCGAACCATCAACATCGGAAATGAAATGTCGGTAACCATCAGTATCGGACTTGGTGTCAATACAGAATCCTACCAGGCAGGTTATGAATATGCCAGAGCGGCTATTGATCTGGCACTTGGCCGCGGAGGTGACCAGGCGGTTGTCAAAGATGGTGACAAGATATCATATTACGGCGGTAAGAGCATCCAGCTTGAGAAGAGCACCAGGGTAAAGGCCAGAGTAAAAGCCCATGCTTTGAAGGAATTTGTGGAAGCAAAGGACAAAGTAGTGATAATGGGGCATGCAATTGGTGATGTGGATTCTTTCGGTGCTGCCATCGGTATCTATCGTATCGCCAAGACCTTAAATAAGAAAGCCCATATTGTAATCAATGAGGTTACTACGTCAGTTAGACCACTAATGACCAGATTCATCAACAATCCGGATTATGAAGATGATATGTTCTTAAAAAGTGAGCAGGCCATTGGCATTGTAGATAACAATACCCTTCTTGTAGTTGTGGATGTCAACAGGCCAAGCTATACGGAATGTAAGGAATTACTGGGATTAACCAGAACAATCGTAATCCTGGATCACCATAGACAGACCGGCGAAGCCATAGAAAATGCCGTACTTTCTTATATTGAGCCCTATGCCTCTTCTTCCTGTGAGATGGTTGCGGAAATTCTTCAATATATCGGTGACGGGTTAAGGCTGAAACAGGTGGAAGCGGATGCCATGTATGCTGGTATAATGATAGATACGAACAATTTTCTGACCAAAACGGGTGTAAGAACCTTTGAGGCGGCGGCTTTCTTAAGAAGAAGCGGTGCAGATGTAACCCGTATCAGAAAAGCTTTCCGTAGTGATATGGATGAATATAAAGCAAAGGCAGAGGCAATCAGTGGAACAGAAGTTTACATGGAGCATTATGCCCTGACTGTATGTAACGGTGCCGGACTTAGCAGTCCCACGGTTTTAGCGGCCCAGGTTGCCAATGAACTGCTAAATATTACGAATATCCGTGCTTCTTTTGTTTTTACGGAATTTAATGATAAGATATATTTAAGTGCCAGATCCATTGATGAAGTGAACGTACAGCTGATTATGGAAAGACTTGGCGGAGGCGGACATATGAGTGTTGCCGGAGCCCAGTTTACAGGTTGTACTTTATCAGAGGCAGTATATAATCTTAAGACAACACTTTCAGGTATGAAAAAAGAAGGCGAATTATAAAGCAACACGATGTGAATGTATGAAGGAGGCTTAATTATGCAGATTATATTATTACAGGATGTAAAAGCATTAGGAAAGAAAGGGGAACTGGTAAATGTCAGTGATGGCTATGCCAGAAATTTCATACTCCCCAAAAAGGTTGGTCTTGAGGCCAATGCCAAGAATCTGAATGACTTAAAGCTTCAGAAAGCAGCAGAAGAGAAAAAGCAGAAAGAAATCCTGGAAGAAGCAAAAACCCTGGCAAAAGACCTTGAAAGCAAGACCCTGGAACTTAAGATAAAGACAGGAGAAGGCGGTAGAACCTTTGGCTCCATCTCCTCAAAAGAAATAGCCCAGGAGTTAAAGACACAGTACAGTCTGGATATTGATAAGAAGAAACTACAGATTAACGATCCAATTAAGACAATCGGAACACATACAGTACCTGTTAAGCTGCACCCTCAGGTAACAGCGGAATTAAAGGTTAAGGTAAGTGAACTATAATATATAAGCTGTGAAGATTTTTTTACATGGATAAAGTAAAAGCTAAAATTCATCTTATATAGGATAATTATTATCCGGTATAAAACCGCCGGGATAGAAGAATCGCCAGGAATTTAGGGAGGAAATACGGTGGATGAGGCATTTATAAAAAAAGTACTTCCTCATAACGGGGAAGCTGAGCAGTCGGTAATTGGCTCTATGATAATGGATAAGGATGCCATAGCGGGGGCTGCCGAGCTGCTTACAGGAGATGACTTTTATCAGCAGAGATTTGGTGTGCTGTTTGAAGCTATCTTGGAATTATACAATGAGGGTAAGCCGGTTGACCTGATTACCCTTCAGAATAAATTAAAGGAAAAGGAAGCACCGGAAGAGTTAAACAGCCTGGAGTTTTTCAGGGATATTATAGCATCCGTGCCTACCTCAGCCAATGTCAGATATTATGCGAACATTGTAAAAGAAAAGTCTACCTTAAGACAAATGATTAAGGTTACGGAATCTATTACCAACGATTGCTATATGGACAAAGAAAAGTTAGAAACCATTATGGAGGATTCCGAAAAGAAAATGTTCGATATCCTTCAGAAGAGGAATACCGGAGACTTTGTAAGCATCAGGGATATTGTGTTTAAATCTCTTGAGAGTATAGAAGCTGCAGCCAGAAATAAAGGCAGTGTAACCGGTGTTTCTACAGGTTTTTATGATTTGGATTACAAAACTGCCGGGCTTCAACCCTCGGATCTTATACTTATAGCGGCCAGACCCTCTATGGGTAAGACGGCCTTTGTTCTTAATATTGCTGAGTATGCTGTTTTAAGAGGAAATGTAACAACTGCCATTTTCAGTTTGGAAATGTCAAAAGACCAGCTGGTAAAACGTATTATGTCCATGCATTCCAAGGTTAATTCCCAGTCAATCAGAACCGGTGAATTATCGGATGATGACTGGATTAAGCTGGTGGAAAGTGCCAAGGAGATTGGTAATTCCAATCTGATAATTGATGATACCTCCAGTATTTCCATCGGTGAGCTTCGGTCAAAGTGCAGAAAATACAAGCTGGAATTCAATCTTGGGCTTGTAATCATCGATTACCTTCAGCTTATGACAGGCAGTAAGAAGAATGAGTCCAGACAGCAGGAAATATCAGAAATCTCAAGATCCCTAAAAGGGCTTGCCAGAGAATTAAATGTACCGGTGGTCGCACTGTCACAGCTTAGCCGTGCCGTAGAACAGCGTCCGGATAAAAGGCCCATGCTCTCCGATCTTCGTGAATCCGGAGCTATTGAGCAGGATGCGGATATTGTAATGTTTATTTACCGTGATGATTATTATAACCATGATTCTGAGGAAGCCGGTATCTCTGAGATTATTATCGGTAAACAAAGAAATGGTCCTGTAGGAACGGTAAAGCTTGCCTGGCAGTCACAGTTTACCAAATTTGCCAATCTGGAAAGAGGATAAGGCAGTGGTGCTAATTGTGTCAGGCTGAAAGAAAATGAAATATGCTGTAAAAAGAAGACTTTTTAAAAGAAAAATTATCTTTTAGAAGTCTTTTTTTGTTTGGGGATAAGGTCTTTTTGGGTCTGCTGTCGATGAGAAACTCAAGAAAATCCCCGCTTTTTATTGCATTGGACAACCTCTATGTTATAATAGAATTAATGTAAATAAATGACAAATCAGAGGAGGATGAGGAATGCAGGAAATGCGATATATGATATCGGAGGCCTCAAAAAAAGTGGATGTAGAGCAGCATACCTTACGCTATTGGGAAGAAGAACTCGATATACATATTCATCGGAATGAGATGGGTCACAGATATTATAAAGAAGAAGATATTGAAATGTTTAAAGCTGTCAAAATATTTAAAGAGAAGGGGTATCAGCTGCGAGCAATAAAAATGCTATTACCGGAACTTAAGAAATTAAAGAATCTGGATGAGGAAGAGGTTGGCAGGATTAAGGAAGAATGGGACAGAAAATATGTGGACGAGCTGTCAGAAGAGGACACCCATTCCATACCTTTAACAGAAAAGAGTCTGCCGGCAAGGAGTTCTGAGAAGGAAGTTGAGGGCATCCTTGGAAAACCTGAGCAAAAGCTGGGGCAGTTTAAGGTGATAATGCAAAGTCTCTTTATAGATGCCTTAAAGGATAACAACGAATTAATGGCAGAGACTGTCAGTGAAAATGTAACAGACCGTGTTATCAAACAGATGGATTATCTGCTGCGTGTAAAAGAGGAAAGAGAAGAAGAAAGATTTAAACAATTTGACCGTACATTGCGTGAGATTCAGCTTGGGCGGGCAGAAGCTGCCGCAGGATTTCTAAAGAAAAAGAAAAAAACAACCTTTGGCAGAGGGAAATCAAGATAAATTCCTTCCCCTTGCCTCGTTCCATATAAGAGCCACTGATATGGCGTAAAATTACGCAAGGCAGTACTTGCGACCTGACATGCCTGAATTTTAGACGGATTGTAATAGGTTAACAAAAAAAGACAATAAAAAAAGACCGCTGCTTTCTAATTTACCAAGGCAACAGTCTTTTTATTGAATATATTAAGCTTCAATAGCACCTGTAGGACATGTAGCTGCACAAGCTCCGCAATCAAGACAGGCATCAGCATCAATTTCATAATGACTAGCACCTTCAGAAATTGCAGAAACGGGACATTCTCCAGCGCAAGCGCCGCAGCTAATACATTCATCACTTATTTTATATGCCATAATTATGTACCTCCTTTATATTTTTTTCATCTATTATTTTAATATAAACAAGCCTATAATACAAGTAAAATATACAATATCTTTCTGGGTAAAGATACCTTGACGATTACTGTTCACTCCACTGCAAAATACCGCAGTTACGTGACAGTAACACGCTTCGCGATGCGCACAAAACGCAAAAGCGGTGTTTTGTCGCTGCAATTCTCCGGTTTTCTGTGACTTTCGCTTCGCTACACTCACAAAAAACACGTTGCGTTAGTGGCGCTGAACGTAACCCTTGACGTACTTCCTTACTTAGATTATAATGTAAGAGTTAACAGAGCAAAATAAGCACATCTTTAGATAAACAAGGAGGAATTAACATGGCACAGGTATCAAAAGATATGACAATCGGTGAAATTATCATGGTTGATCAGGGTGTTGTACCTATTCTCTTAGCTTCCGGAATGCATTGCATCGGATGCCCTTCATCTCAGGGAGAATCCTTAGAAGAAGCAGCTATGGTACACGGAATGGACGCTGATGAATTATTAAGCACAATCAACGAGTATTTAGAAACTAAATAATGAAACGATACAAAAAAAGATTCTGTGACACCTTATAAGGTGTATTACAGAATCTTTTTATTTTGATTTTCTGTATCGGAAGTATGGATTACAGTTCAGATAAAACCTGTATTGCCTTACCCTTTATAATCTGCTCAAAATGCTCATCGTAAAAATAAGTGCTTGCATAAGTTGTAGGCTCAAGTCTGCCGTATTCGGAAACGATATTGCAGATTTTATTAAATTCTTCCGGAGTATGTTCTGATTTGGAAATTACCAGATAATAAACGGAATTTAAGGGATTCTTATAGAGTGTATTAACTCCAAAGTAGCAATGTGAAATAACGCTGGCAAGCTTTTCGACTTCATCTAACGACTTAAAAGAATATACTTTCATAAGATTGGTCTGATAAGATACGGATTTGGCTTCCGTTAGTTTTTCAGAAGGTTCTTCTTTGTTAATGGAAAGGGCTTCCGCTAAGGGAACAAATTCTTCTGAATCCTCTGAGGTGTTATCAGAAAGCAGATCATCAATCTGTCCAAAGGAACTAATGATTTCATCCGCATAGGAATCGTCATTGTCATCCTCATATATATTATCACTGTCGTGATCGTCTGGCGAAAATTTGGAGAACCTGGTATCAAGCTCATCAGGATCTTCTACCTTAGTTATAACCAGAATAAGGCATTCCGGTGAAACTGGTATTGCTTCTATCATAAGTGGTATATCTTCAGCTTCAAATCCAAATTCGTAATTCGCCTGCTGCATCATATCACGGAACAAGGCTTTTGCTTTCTCACTGCCATAAGCTAGCTCACTAATACGTAACTCCCGATCCACTAAATCATCTCTGCTCAAAGTACAGCGAATCTGACGTTCGCTAATTTTCTCTATCTTCATAGAATCACATCCTTTTCTATGTGCTGGCGTGCATCGAAGTTAAGCATGCCGCGCAGGCATTCTATTGCTGAAACAGACAATAAGTGCTGCAACATTGATATAGTACTAGGTAGAAAGATATCTATAGTGATGTTGTATTCAAAGTATAATTTATAAGTTTTACTTAGTCAAGTGATTTTTTCCGCCAATTTCTTGGATTTTCAAACATATGGGGAAATTTATCAAATGTGATTTGGCAGATTATTCGTTTCATAAAAGAACCTGCTTATAACTTTAATATATGCCCTGAAGTTCTAAAGATTACACTATTTTATACCAGGAAGAATCAGGTTGTCTTGCGGGGAAGTTAAATTATTACATATAATAATATAAAATATTTTGAAGGATATTAATAATGGGCTCCGGCAATTCAAACAGATCCAATTTCATTGAAGTAGATAACAAACACAATTTTTATCAAAGTCGATTTGCAGAACCAAAGTTAGCAACAGGATAAAATTGACCTTATAATTGACCTCTTTGTATGGAACTAATAGTTTGCCCAAATAATATATTATAACTCCTTTTTATAACTCACCAGGTATTTATATCCTGGTAAAAGTGACGGAGAATACGCGAAATGTTTGTGAATTAATATTACTAAAAAATGGTTGAGAATACTTTCCGGGGAAGATATAATAAAAGTGGAATCCTTGATATATTCCCGCTTAAACCGAAAAGAAAGGAGACAATGAAAAATCCGATTTGGTTTGGTAAATATCAGATAATAAAAAGCCTTGGAAAAGGCGGCAGCGGAGAAGTTTACCTGGCCAGACATATAAAGTTATCTTCTCTGTGTGCGATTAAACGTATCAATAAGGGGCACACCCTTCACGAACAGCTGCTTCATGAAGCTGTTATCTTAAAGAATCTGTCACATCCTTGCATTCCTGTAATTTTTGATTTTGAAGAAGATGAAGAATATTCCTACATTATTGAACAGTATATGGAGGGAATACTTCTGAAAGATTACTTAAAGAAAGAAGGCCGTCTAACGGAAGCTTTAATTCTATCTATTGGAATTTCTATCTGCGATCTGTTTCTTTATTTATACTCTATTAATGATCCCGTTCTTTATCTGGATTTGAATCCCGGCAATATTATTCTAAAAGATAACACGGTAAAATTAATTGATTTCGGAGCTTGTGTATATAAAAACAACGCTGAGGCCAGAAAGTTCTCTTTGGGTGCCAGAGGGTTCGCTGCCCCGGAATTGAACACGAAAGCTGCTCCGGATGAAAGAAGTGATGTTTATGCCATTGCTGCCCTCTTAAAGGCGATGATTATGGGTGATGGCTATAACCACAAAGAGAACAAAGGAGATAGAACAGCAGAAAAAATATACTCCAGGGAGCTTCTTCGTATCCTTCAGAAATCTTTGGGACACCAGTCTATATTACGCTATCCTACGGTTGCTATGCTAAAAAAGAAATTAACGGAGCAAAATCGGAGATATAAAAGCGGCAAAGTAATATCAAGGGATTCCTTTACCGTTGCAGTAGGAGGAGTACATAACAGGACAGGGACAACCCATCTTGCCTTCCTTTTAAACAGTTACCTAAACAGTTTGGGAGTAAAAAGTATTTATATAGAAAGAAATACCTCAGGGCATTTAACTGAATTTCTAAACAGGGAAGGAGCCAAATTGCAGTCGGATGGCATCTGGCGGCTTAAGGGAAATAGCTACTTGACAGGGGCAGGACTTGCCACAATTCCGGAAATTATCAATTATAAAGTGGTTATCAGCGATTATGGGGTAATAGAATTGGAAAAAGCTGAAATGTGGGAGGCCGGCTTAAAGCTTATTACGGCTGGAGGCAAGATGTGGGAGACAGAAAACATCAGACAAGTTCTTCCGGAGCTGGGGAGACCTTCTGTGAAAGTACTTCTTAATTATCTAAATGGAAAGCAATTCCGTGACTTCCTAAAAAACTTTGGTGAAGGTAATTTTATACGTATTCCCTATGAGCCTGATCCCTTTAATCCTTCGTTAGCCGATGAAATGAAGGATTTTCTGGACGGACTGATAGAGGAGTTATAGAATGAAAGAGGTGAGAACATGAACTTTCTTAAAAAATGCGGCTGCCTTAACAGGAATGGGAATAAAAATTTGGGCAGATTATCAATAGGAATAACTTCTGCCTTTAAGGGAGCCGGTGCAACTCATCTGGGGCTTATGCTTACTTCCTGTATGAGTGAAGGTCTGGGGCTTAAGACCGCATATCTTCACTGTCAGAGCAGTAAGGATATTGCATATTTGTATAATTACTTTCATAGGCTGAATGAAGGAGGAAGGCAGGAAGCTTTTACGGTAGCCAATGCAACCTTCTACCCTTATGTCAACAGTGAGATGATTGCTCATATTCTGGCAGAAGGATATGATAGTGTTGTCCTGGATTTCGGCAAAGACTATTCTGAATATAAGGAAGAGTTTCTTCGTTGTGATAAGAAGATTACTGTTGGCAGCCTCATTCCCTGGAAGAGATATTATCTGGAGGAGTTTATAAGAAAATCAGAGAACGTAACCGGCAGCGCAGAATGGATTTATGCGGTTACGCGCACAGACTCAAAGACTGCGTCAAAAGAAGCGAAACAGCTGCAGAAGAAATTATTCGTAATTCCATTTCTGGAAGATCCCTTTTATCTGTCATCGGAAGCAATGAACATTACAAAAAGTATTATTTATTAAGAAAGAGCTGATAAAGGTTAAGTATAACATATCACAAATGACCGACTTATCCAAAAAACAAGTAAAAGGTTGGAGTATCCAACAACTTGGTCCCAGGCTTTCTCATTTATGAACAAAAACAGGCCTGCATTCCGTATCCTCAATACAGCAGGCACTTGGGGGTATAGCATTATAATGTATAAATGTCTCTTAATAGGGATAAAATACCAAATAATGACTATACCTCCCTCTTTATTTCCGTGAAAAACTATGGGATTTTGGAAAAAAGTCGAATTTCATAATGACGGTAATTAGAATCAATGCTATAATAGTAACAGTTGAAACGCACTGTAAAGAGGATACAAATTTATGCCTGTGGCCCAAAGTTTGCAGGCTGTGAGAAAGGCATGGTTATTAATATGAGGAGACAAAGGAATATGACAGTGGCAGGGATATCTGTAGCACTGCTGATATTACTGATTTTAATCATAACTGCTGTTGTAAAAAGGTTTACTCCCAGTGATGAGCACATGGAACTGAAAGATTACTATCCCGTTAAGGGGAAAGAAGTACAGGTAATTCTGCAGGATACATTATATGAGAAGAAGGGAATTCTGCAAGATGGTCAGGTGTATCTTGATTATGAAACAGTGAAGGATATTTTCAATGACAGATTTTATTGGGATGAGAATGAGAATATTTTAAGTTATACCACGCCTAATGAGATTATCAGAGCAGAAATCGGAAATAAATATTATAATGAAAATAACGGATCCATAGATACAGATTATCAGCCGGTAATTTTGGATGGACAGACCGTTTATGTTGCCATAGATTTTGTGAAGCAGTATTCTGATATGCATTATAAATATTATAAAGATCCCTCAAGAGTAGTTGTTGAATATAAATGGGGTGATATACTAGTTACCAAAGCAAAGAAGGAAGCTCAGTTACGTGTAGAAGGAAATATCAAAAGTGATATCTTAAAGGATTTAACCCCTGAAGATGAGTTGTTATTACTGGATACCGACGAAGCTTCAGCAGGAAAGTTCTACAAGGTAATATCAAAGGACGGTATTATTGGTTATGTAAAAGCAAAGCAGATGGTAAAACCTTTTTATAATACATTAGAGAGTAGCTATAGTCCCCCTGAATATTCACACATATCCCTGCAAGGTAAAGTAAATCTTGTCTGGCATCAGGTTACAAATCAAGATGCAAATAAGAGCCTTACGGATCTGCTGGCTAATACCAAAGGAGTTAACTGTGTTTCTCCTACCTGGTTTAAACTGGCTGATAATAACGGAGGTATTACCTCCCTTGCCAGTGAAAGTTATGTGGAGCGTGCTCATAACTTAGGGCTGCAGGTTTGGGCCCTGGTGGATGATTTTAGCACGGAGGTTGATAAGAAAGAAGTCTTATCCCACACCTCTAAGAGAAAGAAACTTGTAAATGTACTTGTTGCAGAAACGATAAAATATGGGATAGATGGAATCAACATCGATTTTGAGAACATTCCCAGTGAAGCAGGAGAAGATTATATACAGTTCATACGGGAGCTTTCCGTTAAATGCCGCAGTAACGGCATCGTTCTGTCCATTGACAACTATGTACCCGCCAGTTACAATTCCCATTACAACTGGGAGGAGCAGGGAGCAGTAGCAGATTATGTAATCATTATGGCATATGACGAGCATCACAGCGGCTCAGAGGTCAGTGGCTCTGTGTCCTCCATCAGCTTTGTAGAAAAGGCAGTAACTGAAATTACGAAATACGTTCCCAAGGAAAGAGTTGTAATGGGAATTCCTTTCTATACCAGACTGTGGAAAGAAGAAAAACAGGAGGATGGAACTGTTAAGGTAACCTCAGAAGCATATGGAATGCGAGCGGCCGAGAATTTCTTAAAAGACAATAACGTTACGGCAGAATGGGATGACGCAACCGGTCAGTATTACGGGGAGTTTGAAAAGGAAGGTATCCTAAATAGAATGTGGCTGGAGGAGGAAGATTCTCTGGAGGCAAAATTAAAAGCAATTTCTGGTGCTGATGTAGCCGGAGTTGCCGGCTGGAAGCTTGGGCTTGAAAAGGACAGTGTCTGGAATGTAATCGTGAAATATTTAAATTAAAGGAGTGGAACCTGTAAAGTGATTCATAGGGCTCGGATTTAGCTCATACAATATAATAAAACAACCTGATTGGATATTTTATTGTGAATAAAAGAAGGCTTTACAAAAATTATTTTCACCTCCTGTTTCTGTTCTTTGTCTGCCTGGCAGTTTACACCTTAAACGACCCTTCTGTGTTAGTTATGCAGAGGGATACGAAAACGGAGAATACTGACGGGCAGCTAACTATTGTATTGGATCCCGGACATGGTGGCAGAGACCCGGGAAAAGTGGGAATAAACGGTGCTTTAGAAAAGGATATCAACTTAGCCATAGCCCTGAAGCTGAAAAGTCTATTGGAGCAAAATGATATTCGGGTCATCATGACAAGGGACACGGATGATGGCTTGTATAAAGACAGTGATAATAATAAAAAAGCAGTAGACATGAGAAATCGTGTGGATATCATTAATAACAGCAAAGCTGTATTAGCAGTCAGTGTCCATCAGAACAGCTATACCAGTGAAGAGATTAAAGGTGCGCAGGTATTCTATTACACCAAATCTCCTGAGGGCAAGCAATTTGCTGGTGTAATGCAAAATCAGCTCAAGGCCACTCTCATGGATGGAAACAAAAGGGAAGCAAAATCCAATGACTCCTACTATATGTTAAGAAAGACAGAATGCCCTATTGTAATTGTAGAATGCGGTTATTTATCCAATACGGGGGAAGCTACTCTTCTCTTAACCGAAGACTACCAGGAAAAGATGGCCTGGGCGATACATTTAGGAATCTTTCGTTATCTAAATTCTATGAATAAATAAGGTACAAAGAAAACATGGCATTCTTTCAGGGATGGTGTTATAATGTACCTGTTATTGGTATGAAATTTATTTCATACCAACTAACTGATGACTCGATTCAACGTTAATCATTATGAATTATGGGCTCCTGTGGCAGATGTGACACTGGCATAAGTTTGTGGTGTAAATTATTCTGCCCATATATAAAGCAAACCAAACTTGCGGTACTGTCCAAATAAGATTTAGCCATTGTTTGTGCCATGGCGGTACTTCCGTCGAAGATGGAAATTTTCTATCACAAATATAATAAAGATACTTGCTATAATAAATTAACAGAAGCTGCCCAGGATCCTGGGTTTGGTAAACCAATATGAAAACGAAATTTATTCAATTAGATTGTAACAACATCGACAATACAAAAATAACTGAAGCAGCAGAAATACTAAAACAGGGAGGATTAGTGGCTTTTCCCACAGAGACGGTATATGGACTGGGAGCTGATGGATTAAACGAAGAAGCTTCCGGTAAAATTTATGCAGCCAAGGGAAGGCCTTCTGATAATCCTTTAATTCTTCATATCAGTTCCATGAAAGCATTGGATGCCTTAACAGCCGGTGATTGTTCCTTAGGCAGAAAGCTTGCAGAAGCTTTTTGGCCCGGGCCCCTAACCTTAATATTTAAAAAAAGCAGTCTGGTATCCTTAACTACCACGGGAGGACTGGATACCGTGGCTATCAGGATGCCTGCTCATCCTATTGCCTATGAATTGATACGGCAGGCAGGCTTATATATTGCTGCACCCAGTGCCAATGCGTCCGGAAGACCAAGTCCTACTACTGCAGCACATGTACTTGAGGATATGGATGGACGTATTGATATGATTCTTGATGGAGGCAGCGCAGATATCGGGCTGGAGTCCACCATAGTAGATGTATCGGCAGAAATACCGATTATCTTAAGACCTGGGTATATAACCCTGGAGGATATTATAGGAATTACCGGTGAGGCAGAATATGATAAGGGACTGCTTCAAAAACCGGAATCCGAGGATTTTAAACCCAAAGCACCGGGTATGAAATACAAGCATTATGCACCCAGAGGTCAGCTTACCATCTATGAAGGTGAGAGCGAGGCAGTAGTCAGGGCAATAAACCAGGCAGCAGAGGAAAAGCTGAAGGAAGGCTATAGAGTTGGGATTATAGCCACAGATGAAACTCTTACCAGCTACCAAAAAGGCCTGATTAAAACCATAGGAACCAGAAAAGATGAGAAGACTATTGCAGCCGGATTATTTAAGATACTAAGAGACTTTGACGGAGAACAGGCAGATTATATCTACTCCGAAAGTTTTTATGATAATCATTTAGGACAGGCTATTATGAACCGCCTGTTAAAAGCAGCCGGCTATCATATTGAGAAAGTATAAACAGATAAAAAAGCATTTTGTGGCTTAGTCCACAGATGGGAGTTAAGAATGATAAGATATGAAAAGATTATATTTGTCTGCACCGGAAATACCTGTAGAAGTCCCATGGCAGAGACTATTTACCGCAGTATGGAAACAAACAGTGATATCACTGTAACCTCCAGGGGGATAGTGGTACTATTTTCGGAACCCTTTAACCCCAAAGCAGATACTGTGCTAAAAAATCATAATCTTGAACTGGAGGGGCATTTTTCCAAGCCTCTCAAAAACTCAGACATTGATGAAAATACCTTGATACTGACAATGACTGAAAAACAAAAGCAAATAGTGACGGAAGATTTTAAGGATACCGGAAATGTATATACTATTAAAGAGTTCGTCGGTGAAAGCGGAGATGTTACAGATCCTTACGGCGGAACACTTATAGATTATGAAGATTGCTATGTAGAGCTTGCAAGGCTTGTGAAAAAGACAGTATATAAACTCAACGAGGAGGAAAACACATGATAGCGTTAGGTTGTGACCATGGCGGATTTGAATTAAAACAGGAGATTATAAAGCACCTTGAAGGAAAAAATATTGCCTATAAGGATTGCGGCACTTATACAGAGGAATCCTGTGATTATCCGGTATATGCCAGAAAAGTAACGGAGGCTGTTCTAAGCAAAGAATGTGAACTTGGAATCCTAGTCTGCGGAACCGGAATTGGTATATCCATAGCGGCAAATAAAGTGAAAGGCATACGTGCAGCACTCTGTCATGACTGCTTTAGCGCAGAAGCGACCAGATCTCATAATGATGCCAATATTCTGGCTATGGGTGCAAGGGTTATAGGTCCCGGACATGCATTAAAGGTAGTTGATACCTTCCTTGAGACCCCTTTCTCTCAGGATGAGAGACATATAAGAAGAATCAATCTGATTGAAGATTAATAGAAGCAATCCGTATAATCTCCATTTATTGGGTAAGAATATTATATAACTTTTATTTTATATAATTAAAATGTTTACCCAGTGTGGAGGCTTAAAATGAATACATCAGGAAGTGTTTACAGACAACTGAAAAAGGCTTTATTTACCGGAAAACAGAAGACCTGGATATATATAACCGGCATTTTGTGGATTGCAGTTATTGTCCAGATAGGTGTTAATCGTCTGCTGATTCCAAAGGTAAGTCTATTGGAGGCATTTGTAGGGACTAACACCAATGTATCTTCCTATGAACTTGAGATGTATGCAAGCTGTGGTAAAGGCATCTTAAGTGAAGAGGAGAAAAATGCTTATATCTATTATATTGCCGAGAATATCGGTCTTAAAATAGAACAGACACCTTCTGTTACCATCAATGGTGAAGAATCAGAAGTTGTCGTTGAAAAAACCGGTAAAAATGCAGATACTTCTGTAAAGATAGTAACTCTGAAGCAGCAGGATACGGAGGGAGCCGGAAACTATCATAATTATATACTAATTCGCCTGAAATTATATGATAATACGGAAAGTCTGCTCTCTTACCGTAAGATTCTTGAGAAAACCTTAAAAGATTTAGGTGCTGAGAATATTCAGACAACCATGCAGCTTTCCAGCAAATATAAGGGACAATTAGGCATGGACAGCAGAAATCAGATAACCGATGACATGATTAGAAGCCTGGGCGGTAAAGAGGCATATGCCTACAGAGAGGAAAGCCTTTATACAGTATACGCCTACAGCGGGCTGTTAAAGGAATATGTAACCTCCATGGGAACAAAGATTAATATCCATATTGCAATTCAATATGATGAAGATACAGATTCAACCATAGTCTACCTGGGAACACCGGTAATCAATGGTGGGTATTAAACCGCTGTTCACTTCTTACTCCGCTACACGGCGGAACGGAAGTGAGACAGCGTTTTTTATATCATAATTTAAAACCAGCGTTTTCTTCCTCTGTAACGTTTGCGGCGTTCCAGCATTTCGTTATAAAGCAATACTTCTGTCATATCCCGCATCCAATTATCATAACCGGTGGCAGAATTGTCATAGGAGGAGTTATCCGGTAAACTGGATTCCTTAACTGGATTCAGATTGTTATAAATCTTATCCACGAGTTTGCCAAGGTATACTCTGTCAGGGTATTCATCGAACATACAACTGCCGTCATATTCCAGCTTATCACATTCTTCTTCGATTAATACCATCATTTTCTTTGCTTTCTCCGGATACAGATGTTTCATATAACCAAAGTCCTTTGAGGCATCTTCACAGTTATCATAACCGTATAAAGGCATCATGGGTACTGCAAGAGGTACATGATAGGGAGATACATCGGTCATATAGATATTATTTGCCCCATACCCCTGGTTATAATCATAATCATATTCCGAGCTGTGCTTGCTGGCATATTCGGAATAATTCTGCGTTCTTGGTAAATAACCTGGAACCTCTGGGGTGGAAGGAATTAACGTTCCTGGAAAAGTATTTAGCGGCTGGTTTGGAAGCCTGTTGCCCGGAGCTGTAGGTGTAGGAGCTGTAGGTATATTAGGTAAGGATGGCAATGTAGGCAGAGATGGCTGGGTTGCTGTAGGGGTAAACGGAGCACCGGGCATTATGGGTGAAGTAAAACCCGGCAGAGCCGGCGAAGAGGGTATAGTACTTGGAACAGTCGGTATAGTAGGAATTCCAGGAGTGGTACCCGGTGTTCCGGGAACAGCAGGCGCAGTGGGCCTGGCAGGTGCGGTAGGCATAAAGGGCATGGCTGGTCTAAGCGGTAAAGTACTCATGCCGGGAGTTGTTATAGTGCCTGGAATAGCAGGTGTAGTGGGCATGACCGGTAAAGTGTTAATTCCGGGTGCAGTGGGGGTTCCAGTAGGAAGAGTAGGTCTTATAGGTGTAACATTCATTCCGGGGATAGTGGAAATACCGGGAGCGGAAGGGAAGGGCGGCGGAGACGTTGTTCCGGGTACTGTTGGTGTGGTAGAAGGAGTTGTTGCGCCTGGCATAAAAGGAGCTGTAGGCCGGGTAGGGACCAGGGGAATGGCAGGCTGCGTTAAAAGACCAGGTCTTGTTCCTGGGGTCATGGGTCTGCCGGGTCCTGGCATAGTGGCTGAAGGTGTCGGGCCAGGGGTAAGTGGTCTCTGAGGCATAATGGGAATGGTAGCCGGGGGTACCGGAGAGGTAGTCCCAGGCTGAGGAGTCCCAGGTCTTCCGGGCATTGTGGGAGCCATGGGCATAGTAGGTGCACCTGGAACAGTGGGGGTTACAGGTACAGTGGGAGTGGTCAGGGGGTCCTGCATGGAATTAACCTTTTTCTCATAATCAGGAGAAATACCTGTATAACTTAAAGTGTTGCTCTGCTTAGTACCTAAAAGGTCCGAGTATACAGAATTAATGAAACCGGGTTTACCTTTATCGGTATTATTTACCGGAGAAGTGGTATAATTGGGAATACCGGACTTTCCGAAAGGATTGTTAGAAGGTGAATATTCTGAACGAGAATATTTCATTCGATCCTCCTTAGATCTGCTATATCATTTTATAACTAATATATGCAGTGAAAGCTGTGCCGTTCACCATTCCTTTAAAAAAATATGTATTTCAATTTCGGACATGGGACCTATGCCAAAATTGAATAATATAGTAGGAATATTTTGCACGTTATGATAAAATGTATCCAGTAACTATCTGGAGTGTGTTTGAGCAGCATTTACACCTTATTGAGTTGAAAAGCACATCCTAAAATAGAAAGGTCAGTACTACAATGGAAGAGAAGCACTTATCCCTTATCAGGGAGAATTTGAATATAGATTTGATAGATATTATAATCAGTAACCCGGTGAAAGGCAGTGAAATAAATAAAATAACCGTAAGACCTGTAAGCCTTAAAGGCAAAGAGCTGTACCAGGTCTGTGAATATAGAAATAATCAGGTGTTCCATAAAAATATTGAATTGCAGGACTTACAAGAGCTTGTAGAACTTTATATGGGTAAGGTCATGAAACAGTTATTGGTGAGAAATAGTAAAAATGAGTTAACCATGCTGATAAGCAGCAAGGGTAAAGAGACATTGAAAATAAAGAAGTTACAACAGACCAATGAAAATAAACCCCTTGTTAAGAATACTTCCCACAACAGAGAAAAGACTTATATTATTCAGGAAGGAACTTTTGTGCCTTTTCTGTACGACCTTGGAGTCATTACAAATGAGGGTAAGGTCGTTAAAGGAAAGTACGATAAATTTAAACAGATAAATCGGTTTTTGGAATTTATAGAAGATATACTGCCGGCTTTAAAGAAGGACAGGGAACTGACGGTTCTGGATTTTGGCTGCGGCAAGTCTTATCTTACCTTTGCTATGTACTATTACCTGAAGGTGGTGAAAGGATGTGCCGTAAGAATTATCGGTCTGGACCTTAAGAAGGAGGTCATAGCACATTGTAATGAGCTTGCCAAAAAGTATGGCTATGACAGGCTGAACTTTCTGGTAGGAGACATAGCTGACTATGAAGGAGTCAGCAAGGTTGACATGGTAGTTACCCTTCATGCCTGTGATACGGCAACGGACTATGCACTTTCCAAGGCAGTACGCTGGGGAGCAGAAGTTATACTTTCAGTGCCCTGTTGCCAGCATGAATTGAATAAACAGCTTAAAAATGATATCCTGAACCCTATATTGCAATATGGATTGATTAAGGAGAGAATGGCTGCTCTGGCAACAGACGGACTCCGTGCTGAACTACTGGAAATAGCAGGCTACAAAACCCAGGTGCTGGAGTTTATTGATATGGAACATACGCCTAAGAATATCCTCATAAGGGGAGTTAAAAGAAGTGGAAAACAATCTGACAGTAAGATAAGGGAAAGATTAAAGGAATATGAGAGTTTAAAATCTTTTCTGGAGGTACAACCTGCATTATATGAACTGCTTAAGGATTATCTGCCGCTTAAGGCCAGTAAGGATGTGAAGGAATGTTAAAGCACGTATATCGGGTATTAATATTATTATTTATATTTGCCGGTGCCTTTTATTATTTCTCCAGGGATATTTCAGAGGAAGTAAATGAGGTCCAGGGAACTGTCAGTATGGGGAAAGTGTCCTTGCCCATAATTACTATCCGGCAGAACGGTTATGAAATAAACCTGCTACATGGCTACAGCAATAATCTGGAGGCTAATCTTGTAAGGGAGTCTATTACTCCTGTCGATACGGCACAGAGTCTTGATATCGTAATAGACGGGAAAGAAAATGATGTAAAGCGTGTTATCTATGAACTGAGAAGTATTAAGGATAACAGCTTATTGGATACAGATACCATAAATGCCCTTGAAAAAGAAGGGAATTATAAAATAGCCCACCTTAAATTTAAGGCAGGTCTTGCTCAGGATAAGGAATATGCTGTGAAATTTACCCTTGTAACCAGTAAGAGCAGAAAAATGAACTACTATACCAGGGTAAAAAAGATAGAAAACTCTTATAGCAAAGAAAAACTTGATTTTATCATGGATTTCCATAATTCCATTTTGAGCAGGAAAACGGATGGAATAACTGCTTATCTGGAACCCCAGAGCAGTGCCGATAATACCTCCCTGGCCTATGTGGACATACACTCCAGTTTGGAATTGATTACTTTTGGTAATTTAAAGCCCCAGGTAGCAGGAGAGATTGTACCTGTTATTAATGAAATAAATACAGACACGGCATCGGTGAGCCTTAACTATACAGTTAAAGCAGAAACAGAGTCCGGTGAAGAATATTACCGGGTGAAGGAGTTTTACAGGGTCCGTTATACCAGTACCAGAATGTATCTGTTAAATTATGAAAGGACCATGGAAGCTTACTTTGACTTAAATCTTACCAGCCTTGCAAAAAGTGAGTTTAAGCTTGGCATAACGGGGGATACGGAGATTGATTTTGTTACTGCCGGTGATAATAAAAAGCTGGCATTTGTAAGGCAGGGTGAACTGTGGTATTACAATCTGCCAGAGAATAAGATGACCAGAGTATTTTCCTTCCGGCAGGAGGAAACAGATTATATAAGAGATACCTACAATGAGCATAATGTGCAGATACTGAAGATGGATGATGACGGCAATATTGATTTTATGGTCTATGGTTATATGAACAGAGGTGCCTACGAAGGTTATGTGGGTATGGTATTTTACCGTTATTACAGTGGTGATAACAGGATTGAAGAGCTGTTGTATATACCAATGAATATAACCTATCAGTTATTAAAGGAAGAACTGGATGGTTTCAGCTATGTGAATTCCAATGAAGTATTTTACTTCATCTTAAACAGCCGGATCTATTCCTATAATCTTATAACCGATAATCTGTCTGTTATAGCAGAGGACGTAGACAAAGACAGCTATATTGTGGATGCAGACAATCATTACATCGCCTGGGAGAATACAACAGATAAAAGCAAGGTGACAGAAATATATATTCTAGACTTGGAATCCGGTGTAATGGACAGTTTAAAAGCATCAAGTAATGAGATCATAAATCTGCTTGGTAAAATTGATAATAATATAATATATGGATATGGAAAAAAGAATGCTTACATGACAGCACCTGATGGTACACTATTAACTTTGATGTATGAAATTGAAATAACGGACAAAAATAAGAAAATACTAAAGAGTTATCAGAAGGATGGGTATTTTATAACCGGAGCATATGCTGAAGGAAATATTATTACACTAAAGAGAGCAGTTAAAGGAGATGACGGGGAATACGAAGAAGCTGACGATGACTATATCTTAAATAGCGTGACTGAAAACCATAAAGTATTCCATATAACAGAACGTGTAACGGAAAAGATGCTTACGGAGTACTATATATCTCTTCCCAGCGGGTTTTCAATGGAGAAACTGCCGTTGCTCGTTAAGACGAAGAATACCATTATAACAGAAGATACAACGCTAAGACTTAAGGATTCCATCTTTGAATTGCCTGCCTATACAGTATACGCAAAGGGTGAGGCTGTTGCCTCCGGTGAAAGTGCCGGAGAAGCAATTGGGAATGCATTTAATGTTATCGGTACAGTAATGAATAGCAGGCAGCAGATAATCTGGGAAAGAATTATAAGGAGACCAATGGTTAATATATCTGGTGTGACACCGGTATATAGCGGACAGGACAGTAAGAGATCATGTGTGGCAATGTTAAGCAGCTTTAAGAAGGGATATGATGATTCTTCTCCTTCAGCAGATTCCCTGGTTTCCATGCTTAAGGAAAAGCTTGGTGATTCTTATCTGAATGTATCCGGAGCCAACTTAGAACAAGTACTGTATTATGTTAATAAAAATCAGCCGGTTATAGCCATGAAGAGCAAAAAAGAAGCAGTATTGATCGTCGGCTTTGATATGTATAATATAACGGTTATCGATCCTTCCTTGGGAAGGACCATGAAAATTGGTTTAAAAGATGCGGGTGAGATGTTTGATAAAGCCGGAAATATGTTTTACACCTATTTTGACGAAAGTATCGGTTAAGTTGAATAAGGACTATCCGAATAGAAAGCGGATATTCAGAAAAGAGGCTAGAATGAAGTTACTAAGCGTAGCAATTCCTTGTTACAATTCTGCAGCATATATGGAGCATGCCATAAAAACGCTCTTAACGGGGAAGGAGGAGGTGGAAATTATTATCGTAGATGATGGTTCTATCGATAATACTTCTGCCATTGCTGCTAAATATGAAAAACGTTATCCGGATATTGTTAAAGCTATCCGCCAGGAAAACGGAGGGCATGGAGAAGCGGTAAATACAGGGCTTCTGGCAGCCACCGGATTGTATTTTAAAGTTGTAGACAGTGATGACTGGGTAAATGAGGCGGCCTTTGCCAAGGTCCTTGCCACATTAAGGAACCTGGTATCTGACGGTAAGATGGTTGATTTATTTATTGCCAACTATGTTTACGAAAAGCCGAGTATCAATAAGCATAAAGTAATGGACTACAAAACAGCCCTGCCTCAGGACAGGGTATTCACCTGGAATGATATCATGTTCTTCAAACAGAGCCAGCAAATTATCATGCATGCTGCAATCTACAGAACAAAGTTGTTGAAGGATTGTGGACTGAAGCTTCCAAGTCATACCTTCTATGTGGATAATATTTTTGTTTACCAGCCCCTCCCCTACGTAAAGACCCTGTATTATCTGGATGTAAATCTTTACCGCTATTTTATAGGACGGGACGACCAGTCGGTCAATGAGAAGAATATGATCAAACGTATCGATCAGCAGATTCGCATTACCAAGATAATGATTGATTATAAAGATATTACGACCATAAAGAATCGGAAGCTTAAGAATTATATGATAAAATACCTGACTATGATGATGGCGATTTCCTCAGTCTTTCTGATTAAGGAAAATACACCGGAGAGTCTTGAGAAGAAAAAGGAATTATGGGACTATTTAGAAAAGAATAATAAAAGGCTGTATAACAGAATTCACAATAAGGTACTTGGCAGATCCATGACCCTGCCAGGTAAAGCCGGGAGAAAGATTGTAGAATTAGGGTACAGAATATCAAGAAAAATCTATGGGTTTTCATAAACCCATAGATTTTTGAAGGTTTTAAATAAGCTGCTGGAAAGGTATCCGCTAACTTACATAAGAATATTAGATTTCAGCGTAAAGTTTCTTTTCTCTTGCTTTATCTGTCTGTCTGGCAGCCATCCATACATAAACCACCAAATACATAACAAAAGCAAGAAGTACACCCATAATTACATCAAAAGCAGAGTGCTGTTTCAGAAATACAGTGGAAAGGCTGATAAATATGGTTAAGATTATGGAACCGTAAGTTAACCAGCGTTTCTTCTTTAAGGATTCACTCTTACAAATGGCAATAGCAGCACCGATAGAGTTAAAGACGTGAATACTGGGGCATACATTGGTGGAGGTATCCGTTGAATAAAGTCTTCTTACAATATCAATAAATATATTATCTCTTCCCAGTGTATCCAGATTAGGTCTTAAATCCTGGCCATTAGGCCAAATAGTGTAAATTATCAGGCAAATTGTCATACCGATGAATAGAAAAGCAGTTAGTCTGTAAAATTCATCCCTTGATGCAAAGAAAAAATATACTACGGATAAAAAGATATATAGGAACCAGAGCATATAAGGAATGACAAACAATTCATTAAAAGGTATCAAATCATCTAATTTAATATGAATAGAATAATAATTCTTTGTAACTGTTTTTTCCAGATAGTAAAACCAAACCATATATATGACAAAATAGGATAGAACCCATGCGTGCCTGTATTTATGGATTAATGTTTTCAATAGCAAGGCCTCCGTTTTATTCATTCTGTTATTCATTGGAATTATAGCATAGCAGGGACAAGATAACAACAATGTTCAAGGATAATTTAGTTTTGTTAAGGAAATCGTAAGAAAGTTGTACTCGTTGAATTAGCTATATCTAAAACCAGGAACAGCTGTTGTTAATATTAAAATATATTTATGTTTCTATCTCTTGAGGCTTTATTTTAACCGATATATTTAAGACTTAGTAAACTCAGAAGATATAAGACTAAAATTAAATCTTATATAGTATGGGTACATTAAAGGAGTTTAATCAAATGAAAGTTGTGATTCAAAGAGTAAAACAGGCATCTGTAACTGTAGAAGGCAAGATTACGGGAAGTATTAAGAAAGGCTTGGTACTGCTTATAGGAATAGGCGGAGAAGATACAAGGGAAACAGTAGATAAATATCTGGACAAGATATTAAAGCTTCGGATATTTGAAGATGAACAAGGTAAAACAAATCTTTCGATAAGTGATATAGAGGGAGAGATTCTGGCAATATCACAGTTTACCTTGTATGCTGATTGCAGGAAAGGAAACCGCCCTAATTTTCTGCAGGCAGCAGCACCAAAGGAAGCAGAGGAACTGTATCAATACTTTTTAACAGCCTGCAAGGAGAAATACGGAAAGGTTGAAGCCGGAATATTTGGAGCAGATATGAAAGTTGAATTACTGGGGGATGGGCCGTTTACTGTAGTATTAGAGAAAGAAATGTTGGGATATTAGCACTTTTCGCTTTATATAAGAAGAATAGTCGAACGATTTTCTCTATTTATCTTGTAATGCCTTTTACTGTCCGATATAATTGAGATGTAAAATACTGGTTATTTTTGATTTATGCAGAACCTGTACAAATTATTCATAACAATTAATCCGGAAGGAGGAGCTATAATAAATTTAAGAAAATATAGAAAGATTGTCTTCCTTGTTGCATTACTCCTGTCTATTAACCCTTTTACCTTTAGGGCCCCAGTCTTAAACAAGACTGCTTATAGTAAAACCGTTTTATACAATACGAGTAATGTATTGTCTTATACCTTTGCACAAGATCAGGAAGAAGCGTTTATTAGAACAGTGGACAGGCAGATATCGGCTTTTTTACGGCAGGAGGACAAAGTTCTTACCATTGAAGGCACTGATGAAATAGAGTTCAATGAACTTAGCGGCCAGTTTTTAATGGTAGATTTCAGGTTAATGAACGCAAAACCTGGTAGTGGAAATGAATCCGGTGCTATCAAAGGGTACCAGACGGAACTTACTCTTTCCGGGGACCCGGTATACTGGAGGTTGGATACAAAGGGAAAAGTATATGGGGTAGGCAATGTAGAACTGGCGCAGCCTGAGAAGCTAAGAGAACTTCTGCCACCTGTCCTCAAGGGCATAAAAGCAGAATTCTATACGATCAGACAGAGGAATAACACCTTCCAGGTACATATGAGTTTAAAAAATGATGGGAAAGATATTGGTTCTTATTTCTCCAGCCAAATCAGCAGAAGCAGCCTTCCCGAAGAATTAAGAGAATTGGTGGCATCAGATAATGGTATAGGTACTCTTGAGCTTAAAGCAAATTATGAGATGGATATACCCCTGGTGTCTGAGGGTGAAAATGCTGATAAGGATATATCCCGTATAAAATTAAAACTTACCCTTGTAACCCATATTAAAATATGTAATGACTAGAAATAACAAAACCTGATATACTAGATCAGTGATGGATAAAATATAGGAATAACCCAGGAAGTAAAGTAATATACAAATGAATAACAGATAATAACGGCTGCTGATGGCAGTTTTTTTTTATGGGATGAAAGAAACCTGCTATAACATAAAAAGCCCGGAGGGTAGGAGCCTCATATATAACGCTGAAGAATGATAGTCACAAGTTATTTTATTTTCATTGTAGTGGTCACAAATAATTCATAGTAATCATATATGAAATTATAATATAATCATTGACAAATAGAAATACCTGTGGTAGATTATAGATAGTTAGCAAGTGCAAAATATTATTTATCATATAAAATATAAAAAGGAGAATAAGTTATGGCAAAGATAGCAAAGAACCTTACAGATTTAATCGGAAAAACTCCTCTTCTGGAACTGGCTAAGTTTAGTGAGAGCAATGAAGTTAAGGCGAAATTGATCGGAAAACTTGAATACTTTAATCCCGCCGGCAGTGTAAAGGACAGAATTGCAAAAGCTATGATTGATGATGCAGAAGCGAAAGGATTATTAAAGCCCGGTGCAACAATTATAGAGCCTACCAGTGGTAATACAGGAATCGGTTTAGCTTCCGTAGCGGCAGCCAGAGGTTATAAGATTGTTCTTACAATGCCTGAGACAATGTCTGTTGAAAGAAGAAACCTTTTAAAAGCATATGGTGCTGAGCTTGTATTGACAGAAGGTGCTAAGGGTATGAATGGAGCAATTGCCAAAGCAGAAGAGCTTGCCAAAGAGACTCCTGATTCTTTTATTCCCGGACAGTTCGTTAACAGTGCTAATCCTGAGGTTCACAGAAATACTACAGGACCTGAGATCTGGGACGACACAGAGGGTAAGGTTGATATTTTCGTTGCAGGTATCGGTACCGGCGGAACTATTACAGGTGTTGGTGAATATTTAAAGAGCAAGAATCCCGATGTTAAGATTATTGCAGTTGAGCCCAGCGCATCTCCTGTATTATCAAAGGGTACACCAGGACCTCACAAGATTCAGGGTATCGGAGCAGGTTTCGTACCTAAGATCTTAAATACTGAGATTTATGATGAAATCATCACTGTAGATAACGAGGCAGCATTTGCTACAGGTAAGCTCATTGCTAAAACAGAAGGCCTTTTAGTAGGTATTTCTTCCGGTGCTGCCGCTTGGGCTGCAACACAGGTTGCTAAACGTCCTGAGAATGAAGGCAAGACTATCGTGGTATTGCTTCCTGATACAGGTGAAAGATATCTGTCTACTCCATTATTCGCTGAATAATTTCATTTTATATAATCTTCCCTAACCGGCCGGACCTTTTCATAAGGTCCGGTTTTTTTCCTGCCACAAGTTAAGCCACGGCAAATGTCATCGCCCCTTGACAAGAGAGAAGGGTATAGCGCAAAATAAGTATAGGAATGAGTAAGTTTAGTTATAAAGGAAGGACTTTTACATGAAGGATGAAAAAACAGTAGAGGAATCATTTACGGAGCAGGTTCATCTGTTAATGCCGGGACATATCAATGGCAGCGGAAGGCTCTTTGGCGGACAGCTTTTGGAGTGGATTGATATTGTTGGCGGTGTTACTGCCAAAAGACATGCGGAATCCCATATTACAACAGCGGCAATAGATAATCTGCAATTTAAGGCAGGAGCTTATATAAATAACACAATTGTACTTTTGGGAAGAATAACTTATGCAGGAAATACCTCTATGGAAGTAAGGGTAGATACCTATGTAGAGGAACTATCCGGATTAAGAAAACCCATCAACAGAGCATATCTGGTTTATGTTGCCATAGACAGCGAAGGCAGGCCTGTTAAGGTACCAAAGCTTAAGGTTGAGACAGAGGCACAAAAAGCAGAATGGGAAGGTGCATTGAAAAGAAATGAGCTTCGCAGGCAACGCAGGATAGAAGGATTTTAACGGATTTTATACTGGCATATAAGGGGACAAACAGGCATATATTAGAAAAAACAAGCTTGGGGGCCCTATATGCATCCGTATATGGAAGAGAGAATCATTGAGCTAGCCAATTATACTATTGAAAACAAAGCAACTGTAAGAGAGACTGCCAACCGCTATGGCATTAGTAAATCAACTGTACATAAGGATCTGCAGGATAGACTGCCGGGAATTAACGGTCAGCTATATAATGCGGTCAATGAAATTCTGATGTTTAACAAAGCAGAACGGCACATAAGAGGTGGACTGGCTACGAGAAAGAAGTACAGAAAGACTTTAAGCAGTGCAGGTGTATGAGCTTACATGCACTTAAAAAAGCCGTATACCGGATTTCCTTTCTTGCATCATCAGCCCTCTAAGGGTATAATAATAGCAGACAGCCATAATATTAAAAGAATATTAAGCTGCAAATGATTAAAGTTTAAGGAGTTACATTTTGGAGAAAAGCATACAGGTGAAGAAAAAAGATATAATCCTTATTGCCGTTGTACTGGTAGTGGCCATTGCGGGTTTACTGGTGTTCTATTTAACGCAAAAAAGAGGGGATACCGTTGTAGTCACCATTGACGGAGTTATTTATAATGAATATCCACTGAACAAAGACATAGAAGTAGACATACCCGGTATTAATGGTGGTACGAACCATTTGGTTATTAAAGACGGTTATGCAGATATGACGGATGCTGACTGCCCGGATAAAATATGTGTTGATTCCAGGAAAATCAGTAAAACGGGAGAAAGTATCATCTGCCTTCCCAATAAGGTAGTAGTTAAGATAGAAGGAAATACCCTTTCGGAGGTTGATGGTTCTACAAACTAAAAACATAGGATGAAAAGGAGTGCTGAATATGGATACTTTAGAACTTGCCTTATCCCTGGAATTAGATCTGGGAAAATACTACAGGGAGCAGGCTGAAAAGAATGCGAATAACAGCTTACAGGTTGTATTTAACATGCTTGCCAGGGAAGAAGATAAACATGCGGAGATATTAATGAGTAAGGCAGATTTATTAACACTTCCTGTCAGTGAAAGCAATATTCTAAAGGAAGCAGAAAAGCTGTTCCGCCACCTGAAAGATTTTGAAAGTGACTTTACGGAATTACCGAGTCAATTGGATTCTTATCGCATGGCCCTGGAGATGGAGCATAAAAGTCTTAAGTTTTATACTTCTTTAAGGGATAAAGCTGAATCCAAAGAAGAAAAGACAACTTACGAATACCTTATTAAACAGGAAGATATCCATTGCATCCTCTTGGAGGAACTTGTTAAACTTACTACAAGACCAGAGGAGTGGGTAGAATCTGCTGAGTTTGGAGTACGAGAAGATTACTAAGAAAATTGAGAGCCCCGGTACTTATGATTGCTTCTGCAGTTAAGAGTTCCAGGGCTTTCTTTATTTGCCTTATTTGCTTAGAAGGATAATGATATAATTTGCAATTACCTTGCATACAATATAGAAACAAGTACAATAGGGGGATATCCTTTTGAAAGGCTATATAGAAGAACGTGCAGTAGAAATAGCCAACTACATAATCGACAACAATGCGACCGTGAGGCAGACAGCAAAGCAGTTTGGCATTTCAAAATCAACTGTACATAAAGCCGTTACAAAAGTGAACGAAGTAACTTGAAAGGAGGGAATTAATTGGAGGACCCGGAAAATGACAAGAACCTTATGGTAGTGGAGGCTATAGAAGGATATGCCTGGAATCACAATATGAAACCCTGGGAAGTCTTTCTGCTCTTCAGGCACAATGGTATATTAGAGCTTCTGCGTACGCAGTACAAGCTATTGCATACACAAAGTCTGGAAGAAAGCATATACTTTGTGGAGGACATTTTAAGGAGAAGGCAGAATGAAAAATGATTTTACTTTATACCATGGTACCAATGTTATGTTTGACAAGGTGGATTTAACCTATTCAAAGGATAAAAGGGATTTTGGAAGAGGATTTTATACTACGACTTTTAAGGAACAGGCAGAAGGCTGGGCTGAAAATATGTATATCCGGTATGGAGGAGAAGGCAAGTATGTCATGGAATTTAAACTGGCTGTGACAGAGGAGCTTTCTGTTAAGCTGTATCCGGGGCTTACCAGGGAATGGCTTGAGATGATTAAGAGCAACAGACTGTACGGCGGAATTCAGCATACATATGATATAGTAATCGGGCCGGTAGCCGATGATAACATAATGAGAATAATAGCTCTTTATGTAGCCGGAATATATTCTGAGGAAACAGCCCTTGACAGGCTGAGACCTTATAAGGCTCATGACCAGGTCTCGCTGCATACGGCAAAAGCACTTGAATATCTGAAATATACGGGAAGGAAAGAATTACCTCCTTTAAGAATTTCTGAGTTGGAAGCGGTATAAAGACAGCATGAAAGAAAATATGGTTGAGTATAAAATTAAAAATGTACTGAATTATAAGTTTCTAAGTAATCAGTACTCCAGACAAGCCTGGGATACGCATAAGTATGAAGCCAGAATGAGATAAAGAACATTTGCATTTCTTATTATCCGCAAGACCGCTTGCGGCAAGCATGTCAGGTTGGAAATAAAAAAAGGAAAGGATGTCATGCCACGCTTTTCAACCTTTTCTATTTGTGGCAGTATTCCAGGCTGCCCTGGAATATGCAGTGGGATAAATATGCAGAACCGTTATATATACAGGGACGAAGATGTTACCCTGGATGTTATAATTAAAATTGAACACGTAGTACGACTGATAGCCCGAGAAACCGGTAAACCCTTTGATGACTGCCTCTATGAGTTCTATCGATCAAAAGTTTATGAAATGCTGCAGAAAACAGGCTCTCTAATGTGGGTAGAGAGCGCAGAATTCATAACAGATGAATATTTCAGAGAGAATCCCTTATAAGAACTTTTTCTTTTTAAAGTATAAGATACAAATGATTATAACTGAAACACTTAATATAATTACACCAAGATAACCGTATTTCCAGCCAAACTCGGGCATGTTAAAATTCATTCCGTACCAGCCTACAATCAGAGTCAGCGGCAGGAATATCGTAGTAACAACAGTAAAGAGCTTCATGATGCTATTTAGATTATAATCCATCTGAGAATGGTAGGAATCCCTTACATGAATGCTGTAATCCTCCAGTTTTCTTACATTGTTGCTTAAGCGGGTAACTCTGTCAGTAAACAGTTTAAAGTAACGTAGCTTGTCCTCTTCAAACAGTCCGATGGAATTGTCCATCAGCTCATCTCCGATGGAAATAAGCTGCTCGTAATAATTACCCAGAAGAAGCAGTCTTTTTCGTGTCTTTGTGATTTGGTGATAAAAGTCCTTGGGAAATCTGTTTTCATCTATACTGTCTTCGAAGCTGCTGATGCTGTCTTCTATCTCCTCAAGAATAATAAAATTATTCGTCAAAAATCTTTCTAAAAATCCATATATCAAACGTTCCAGCGAGATCTTCGTAAAATTAATCTGGCTTAAGGAATCCATTAAATCCTTATGAATACTGTTATCCTGGTCTTCTATAATTACAATCAGAAAAAGGTTTTCCTTAATATAGATGCCTATTCTGTCCTCCAGATGAATAAAGTACTTTGTATCAATAGCTCTGATAATTCCAAAATGGTAATCATCATAAATTCCCATTCCGCCATGGAGCTTCCTGGTAACATCCTGACATTCCAATACAGTGGCCTCAGCAAAACCAAAGGAGCTATAGAGTTCTGAGAGTTCCTTGAGGTTTATAATGCCTAGAGTAAGGACGGAGGGATTATAATCTTTTAAGTCAATTGGTCTGAGACTGTCCTGAAGCTGATAGAACATAGAAAATTCCCTTTCTGATTTCTTTTTCAAGAGTATACCATATAAATACAATGGTTAAAATATCTAAATATAAGAAAGTTATAATTAATGGAAGAAAGTGCAAAATTAAACCATAAGAAATACAGTATATGGGGGTATTGTAATTATTTATTATAAAATTATGGGAAATAAATCATATATTAGCAAAACATATAAATAGCATTATTATATTTAATAAAAAACCTATGCTCATAGAACTTTTAAAAACTGTCCCAATCCTTTATAATAGACAATGTTCGCCTGCAAAGGGGCAGTTTATATATTTTACAATTAAAGGAGAAAGTTATGGAAAAGTTTTTCAAACTGAAAGAAAACGGCACCACGGTTTCCACAGAAATTGTAGCTGGTATCACAACTTTTTTTGCGATGGCTTATATTATCTTCGTAAATCCACAGATGCTTAGTCAGACAGGTATACCTTTTGGGGCGGTATTTCTGGCAACCATTATAGCTTCTGTAGCCGGCACCCTGGTAATGGCACTTTTTGCAAATGTGCCTTATGCGCAGGCACCTGGTATGGGACTAAATGCATTTTTTACGTATACCGTTGTTTTCCTTCTTGGTTTTTCCTGGAAAGAAGCATTGGCAATGGTTTTCCTGTGTGGCCTTATCAATATTTTAATAACTGTAACCAAAGTTCGTAAGTTAATCATCAAAGCTATTCCTTCCAGCCTTCAGAGCGCTATCGGCGGCGGAATTGGTATATTCATAGCATATCTGGGTATTAAAAATGCCGGATTACTGAAATTTACTTTAGATCCGGGTACTTATACTGCATTGGATAGCGGAACTGTTATCGGCGGAAGCAGCGCTGTACCTGCTCTTGTAGATTTTGACAACAAAGCAGTTATTCTTTCCATCATTGCGATTGCTCTGTTTGTAATACTACTGGTTCTAAAGGTAAAAGGAGCTATTCTTATAGGTATAGCTGCAACAACCATTATCGGAATTCCTTTAGGAGTTGTTAATGTTTCTGACTTAAGTGGTACTACAGGACTGGGAGAATCTTTCTCACAGCTTGGTACAACCTTTGGCGCTGCACTTGGTGCAGATGGCCTTGGTTCACTTTTCAGCGATGCTTCAAGAATTCCTCTCGTATTAATGACTATATTTGCTTTCAGTTTATCCGATACTTTTGATACAATCGGAACTTTTGTTGGTACAGGTAAGAGAACCGGTATCTTTGATGCTGCTGATGAGAAAGCTCTTCAGGAGGGAAACGGATTTAAATCTAAGATGGACAAGGCTTTATTTGCGGATTCTGTTGCAACCTCAATTGGTGCCATCTTCGGAACCTCTAATACTACTACTTATGTTGAAAGTGCTGCAGGAATCGGAGCCGGCGGACGTACTGGTCTTACCAGCGTAGTTACCTCTTTGTTATTCCTTTTAAGTATCTTCCTTGGACCTATTGTTAACATTGTACCTCCTCAGGCAACTGCACCTGCGCTTATAGCTGTTGGTATCATGATGATGTCCTCCTTTAAGGAAATTAACTGGGCAGATCTGGATGAAGCAATCCCTGCTTTCTTTGCATCTATTTTCATGGCTTTCTGCTACAGCATATCTTATGGTATCGCTGCCGGTTTTATCTTCTATTGCATCGTAAAGATTTGCAAGGGAGAAGCAAAGAAGATTCATCCTATCCTTTGGGTGGTAACAGGTTTATTTGTATTAAATTTCATTGTATTAGCTGTAATTCAGTAATAAATTCAGGCACGATAATAAACCTGATATAAATAAAATATCCTATAAAAGAAGGTCACGCATGAGCGCTGGCCTTCTTTTAATTGTGCGCCTGGCGGCGCACGTTTCTAATGGGTGAAAGTCCCTAGTCTGCCCTAGTAGTGGGAAAGACACAGCCAAGACCAAGGGTGTCGTGGGTGACTGCGAATCTGAAGGAAGGTGGAGGCAAATCTCTGGTCTGACGAACAGAAATCACATCAGGCTACAGTTAAGGATAAGACTGCAATACAAGTTAAAGTCCAATAACTACTCGGAATTAACTGTAGTAAATGTGGCAGATGGATGGAGAGAAAGAAACGTGTGGTACCCAGGGAGATCTCGTCAGCAAGTGAAAACAGAGTATGAAACTTGTAGTAACAACGAATGACGAGAAGTCAGCCGAGGTCATAGTACCATTTCAGTTGCAAATGATATGGGAAGGACTGAACTTTAGGAGGTACAAGCAATGAAAGTAACTGATAGTAGATTTAAGAACAGACAACTTCATATGGAAGACTATCTGCAAATGGTATCTGCGGAACAGAAAGAGGATGCAGAAGTGTTCGACTACGGGAAGATTACTGAAAAGAGCGGTATCATCACAAACTATTGGATGAATAATCTCTTGGAATTGATTTTGCGAAAAGATAACCTCAACAAGGCATATAAGCGAGTGAAATCAAATAAAGGAGCAGGTGGAACAGATGGAATGCAGGTGGATGAACTTCTGCCCTACTTAAAGGAAAACCAAGACACCTTAATTCAAGAGATAAAGGGAGGCAGATTTAAGCCAAACCCAGTTCGAAGGGTAGAAATACCAAAAGAAACAAAAGGTGAGTTCAGAAAGCTTGGAGTTCCAACCGTGGTTGACCGAGTTATCCAACAAGCAATCATACAAGAACTAACGCCTATCTACGAGGAGCAGTTCTCAGAAAACAGTTTTGGTTTTCAGCCGAAAAAAGGTGCACATGATGCACTGAAACAATGCCAAAAGAATGTAAACGAAGGCTACGTATATGTGGTTGATATGGATTTGGAAAAGTTCTTTGATACCGTATGCCAGAGTAAGCTGATTGAGGTATTGGGAAGAACCATCAAAGATGGCAGAGTTATCTCTTTGATACATAAATACCTCAATGCTGGAGTGATAACAAAAGGGGTGTTTGAGAAAACAGAGGTCGGCATGCCACAAGGTGGACCATTAAGTCCATTGCTAAGTAATATCATGCTAAATGAGTTGGACAAGGAACTTGAAAGCAGAGGACATAGGTTTGTCCGATACGCAGATGATTGCATGATTTTCTGTAAAAGCAAAAAGAGTGCAGAAAGAACCTTGGAAAACATCATACCATTCATTGAGAAAAGGCTATTTCTGAAAGTGAATAGGAAGAAAACGCAAGTCGCGCACATCAGTAAAGTTAAATATCTTGGATATACATTCTATAGATATAGAGGTAAATGCAGATTTAGAGTACATCCGAAATCCGTAACAAAGATGAAAGACGCAATACGAAATCTGACAGACCGAAACAATGGCATGAGCAACACAGCGAGAGAAGATAAATACCAACAGTTTGTGAGAGGATGGATAGAGTACTTTAAACTCGCAGATATGAAGAATCTTCTAAAAGGCATAGATGAATGGGCTAGACGCAGAATACGAGCGGTCTATTGGAAACAGTGGAAGAAAATCAAGACAAAGTACAGAATGCTTAGAGCCATAGGATGTGAGCATTGGAGAGCCAAAGAACTTGCCTGTAGTAGAAAAGGGTACTGGCGCATGGCGCAAGTGCTGAACCAGATATTTTCTAATAAAATAATAGCCAAGCTAGGATATACATCCATGCTTGACTATTATCTGATAGTTTATGAAAACTAAAGAACCGCCGTATACGGAACCGTACGTACGGTGGTGTGGGAGGTCGGTAGATAAAATAATTATCTACCTCCTACCCGATTTTATATTCTTTTACAATCCGACGATAACCGGAGCAGGAATGGAGTAAACTGCATTGACTGAGATAATTTTACTGGTGTAAATTTGTCCGCAAAATAAACATATCGCAGAAAGAGTTGTCATAAGATTAAATAAAAACAATTGGCTGGAAAAATGAAACAATTAAAACAAGAGAAACAACTGGCTGGGAGAAAAAAATTAAAAGTTACTTTCCATAATACTGACCCTAAAGCACGTACTGCTAAATATCTGGTTGAAATTATAAAAGAAGTAATTGGGAATAAACATAAACAGGGGACAGAAAGGGATGACTTTTTTTGAGGGCAGCGGCATACTGCAGAGTATCAACAAAAAGAGAAGAGCAGCTTGACAGTTTGGAAAGCCAACAGAAGTTTTTCCAGGATTATGCAGAAAGGAACGGTTATGAGCTGGTGAATATCTATGCAGATGAGGGGAAGAGCGGTACAAAGATGAAAAACCGAACCCAGCTGCTTAGATTGCTGGCGGATGCATCTCAGAATGCCTTTGATCTGGTTCTGATAAAGGATATCTCAAGACTGGCTAGAAATACCGTTGACTTCCTTACCAGTATCCGCAGATTAAAATCAAAGGGAATTAAAGTAATCTTTGTTAATTATGATCAGACCTCCTCGGAAAGCTCAGAGTTTATGCTGACCATGTTAAGTGCCATAGCACAGGAGGAAAGTGCCAATACCTCTAAGCGGGTCAGGTTTGGGAAAAAGCAGAATGCAAGGCTTGGAAGAGTACCGAATCTCATTTATGGCTATGATAAAATCCCGGGAGATTACTTCGAGCTTAGAATCAACGAAAAAGAAGCGGAAATAGTCAAGCGTATTTTTACCCTGTATACTCAACAGAGAAAAGGGGCAGGTAAAATTGCGGACATACTTAATGCGGAGGAGATCAAGACTAAAAGGGGCTGTTCCTGGAGTCAGATTGGGATATGCCGTTTACTTGGCAATGAGATATATACAGGAAAGATAATAAATGGAAAAGAGGAGATAGAAGACTTTCTGACTGGTAAAAGAAGGGCTTTGGATAAGGAACAATGGCAGATTACCTATAAGCCGGAATTTCGGATTGTAGATGATGAGGTGTTTCAGAAGGCACAGGAAATAAAGAATAAGAGGAATAAGGACAAAGAGCTTAAAAAGAGCAGGGAGTCAAATAAACACCCCTTCAGCCAGCTTATCAGATGTGACCATTGCGGAGGCTATTTCAGAAGACTTACCAGGAATTATAAAACACCTGTGGTAACCTGGGTATGCAGCACCCGTAATATGAACGGAACTCAAAGCTGCTGTAATAATATAACAATCCGGGAAGAGGAGCTGCTTGAAGCGCTTATTAACGGCTTGACGGATATAATCAGGCAAAGTCCTAATGCTCTGCGTACTTTGTCAGATTGCTGTTATAGTGGGGCAGGTTCTTCTGATTACTATAATAAGGAAAAGATTCAAAGTGAAATCAGTAAAAAAGACAAGCAGCGTCAAAAGTACATAGAGCTTTATACGAAAGAAATTATCTCAATGGAAGAATTACGGGAGAGGACATATAATCTTGCTGATGAGATTCAAAAATTAAATAATCAATTGCAGGAGACAGAGGGAAAGGATAATCCTTCACCGCCACCAAAATGCAATCCTGAATTCTATGTAAAAGAAGTTTTTTCTGATAATGTGAACCTGCGGCGTATTCTCGACAGACTTGAAGCTGATGACGAAGGAAATGTTGATATTTATCTTAAAAGGAATCTTTTTTAACCAAGCTGCACATACCCGTTATTTAAGGTATGTGCAGTTTTGGTTTGGATTTTACATCACTCTTTATTTAAGAGCCACAGAATACTTACATTTAGAGAGTCTGCCAATGCTACCAGTTCGATGTCTGTTACCGGCCGCTTATAGGATTCGATCTTAGATATGGAGGTGCTCTCCATATAGACACCTCGTATAGCCAGTCTGGCAAGCAAGTCAACTTGTGTTATTTTCGGGTTTTTCTTATATCTTGCTTCTCTAACCCGATCGCCGATAAGATTTTTCATATGTATCACTCCGTTTTTCTAAAATATAGCAACAATTTGATTATAAAAGATGTAAATGCGAATATCTTGCTTATAGAGCAAATCATTCGACAAAAAATTAGAAATCCATTGTTGCTTTATCAGTATGCCACATAAATACGTTTTACATTCATAATTGTTACACCTGTACATAAAGATGTTACAGAACGTTTAGGGCAGCTTAATCCTACGCTTGCAGATCGGGCAAGAATCGTGCTGGATTTAAACAAATCTGAAAGGCATATCAGAGGCGGTTTAGCCACAAAAGAAAAGTATTTACATAAAACGAAATATAGTCAAGCATACTAATGAGTAGTAGTCTATTAATTAGAAATAACTATAATTCCCCATAAGGAAAAGCTCTTCTTAAAACAGAAGGGCTTTTTTGGCAATTAATAAATATAGGTAGATATATATAATTGATTTTTCTTATAGGTATGATATAATTTAATGTGATTAAATCAAGTAAAATTATATAAAATTGTTAGGTATTGGAAGAAATACAGTTGCATTCTGATAATCTTTATTAAGAAATTAACAAACTGACAAATATAGTTGACGAATCAATGTTTATTTGATACAATGCATCTGTAAATTAGCAAAGGAGAACAAAATGGAGAAAAATATTGTTATCGTCGGTGCCGGATATTCAGGTATTCTGACAGCGAAAAAATTAGCCAAGAAATTCAAAAAAAATCCCGAAGTAACCATTACAATTATAGACAAAAACCCTTTTCATACAATGCTTACTGAACTCCATGAAGTAGCGGCAAGCCGCGTGGATGAAGATAGTATCAAGATAAGTCTTAAGAAGGTTTTTGCCGGAAGAAAAGTTAAGGTAGTTCATGATACCGTTACTTCAATCAACTTTGAAAGTAAAAAAGTTGTAGGAAATGCAGGCGATTATCAATATGATATCCTAGTTCTTGCAGCTGGTTCCAAACCTACCTTTTACGGAGTTCCCGGAGCAGAGGAGCACTCCTTTAAATTATGGTCTTATGAGGATGCAGTTATACTAAAAGACCGTATTCATAACCTTTTTCGCCAGGCTGCTTGTGAAACAAATATCGAAGAGAGAAAGAAGCTTTTAAGCTTTTATGTAGTAGGTGCAGGTTTTACAGGTGTGGAAATGGTGGGAGAACTGGCAGAATATGTTCCCTTCCTTTGCGAGAAGTACGAAATTGACAGAAGTGAAGTAACACTTTTTGATGTAGACGGTTTAAGCCGTGTTATTCCCAATCTTACAGAGAAGCTTTCCGCTAAGGTGGCAAGACGTCTTGAGAAGATGGGCGTAACTTTAATAATGAATGCAACTGTTTCTGAAGTGGGCAGTGATTTCATTGAATTAAAACAGAATGATAAAGTAAATCACTATACAGCTGGAACCGTAATCTGGGCAGCTGGTATTCAGAGTGCCGATATTACCCAGGAAGCAGGAAAAGATCTTGAGCTTACCAGAGGTGCCCGTATCCAGGTTGACAGTTACTTACGTTCCAGCAAGGATGAGAAAGTATTCATCGCCGGAGATAATATGTATTTCGTTCCGGAAGGTGAAGAGCGTCCCGTTCCTCAGATGGTAGAAAATTGCGAGCAGTGTGCAGATGTAATAGCTCACAATGTTGCATGTTCCCTCAGAGGCCAGGGAGAGATGGAAGTTTATAAGCCTTCTTTCCATGGTGTTATGGTAAGTATAGGAGGAAGATATGGTGTTGCTCAGGTAGGAACACCGAAGCATATGTTCAGTCTGGCTTCTTTCTTTGCCATGTTCACAAAGCATTTTATCAATATCGTTTACTTTATCCAGGTACTTGGCTGGAATAAAGTATTCAGTTACTTAAAACATGAATTCTTTACCGTTAGAAACTGCAGAAGCTTCGTGGGAGGACATTTCTCCAACAGAACCCCCAGTTTCCTGCTTGTACCTTTAAGAGTATGGCTTGGTGCTGTATGGGTATTCGAAGGCGTCATGAAGATAGTTGAGGGCTGGTTTAAAACGGCTAAGCTTACTGGCTTCTTTGGCGGTGCTAATTCCTGGTATGACAGCATTTTAAATGGTGCTTCTGCAGCCGCTACCTCTGCAGCAACTGCAGTAACAACAGCAGCCGCTTCTGGTGCAGCAGACGCAACCTCTTCTGCTACAGCAGCCGGTGGAACAGAAGGTGCAGCTGAAGCTTTAGGCCATGTAATCATGAACTTTGACTTCTTAGGTCTGATCAGATTTATATTTGTAAGCGGCAAGGGTCTTGCAGAATCTACTATAAGTGATTATGCATTTAAATTAGATATACCATTAATGAACTGGTTTGTTAACCATTTAATCCTTCCCTATAATGGCATGCAGATGTTTATGCAGATATTCATCGTAGTAGCTGAAATTTTAATTGGTCTTGCTTTAATGGGCGGACTGTTGACCGGACCTGCAGCTTTGGTATCTTTAGTACTTCAGTTCATGTTCGTATGCACAACAGGTCTTTACTTAAGTAATTTCTGGATGCTTTTCGGTGGAGTTGCTCTGTTAATCGGTGCAGGAAGAACCTTAGGTTTAGATTACTATGCTATGCCCGGTCTTAAAAAATGGTGGAAGAAGTTACCTATCGTAAGAAAGTTGTACATTTATAATGACTAATGAAAAAATAAACAGCAAGGATGAGACTGTTCTGATACCCGCTTCTGAAGCCTTTGAAGCGGTGCTTCAGGAAATGGAGACTGTTATTACCAAAGCTCCCAGGACGGTTAGGCAATATACCACTCACCTTCTTTCCTCCAGAGGAAAATATATTCGCGCTGCATCGGTTATTACCTGCAGCGAGAATGAGGAAGGGCTGGTGCACCCCGGAGCCGTTAAGATAGCTGCGGCAATTGAAGTGCTCCACCTGGCAACTCTTGTGCATGATGACGTAATTGATGATGCGGATCTGCGTAGGGGAGAAGTAACTCTGCAGAAGAAGTTTGGAAAGAAGACCGCAGTTATTTGCGGTGATTATCTTCTCTGTGCAGCACTGATACTGGCGGCAAGTGTAGAAGACAAAGATAAATATCTTAAAATTGCATTACCTGACTATGCCGGTAAAATATGTACCGGTGAGCTGGAACAGCATATTAACAACTATAATCTGAACTTATCTGTGTATCAGTACCTTAAGATTATCTCCGGTAAGACAGCTGCGTTATTTGAAGCATCGTTTTATGCAGGCGCTGTCTTTGGTGATTATGACAGGAAAGAATGCGGAAGTTACAGACAATTAGGTTTTTATGTAGGTATGATCTTTCAGCTGACAGATGATTGTATGGATTTTGAATCTACCAAGGAAGTAAGCCTTAAGCCGGTACAATCCGACTATGAACAAGGTGTTATAACCCTTCCTCTGATCCATGCTCTTAGGAACCTGACAGACTTTAAGAAGAAGGCGAAAGATAAGAATATTACCAGACAGGAAATCAACACGGCAGTGGAGAAATCCGGCGGACTTAAGATAACGAAGCTGATGGTTGAGAAATATTATAAGAAGTCTATGAAAGTAATAGAGGAATTAACGATTACTTCAGCGAAAAAGGATAAGCTTATCGAACTTTTAAACAAAGCATCCCGTAATAGCTAAAGGAGCGAAAAGACATGATAAAAAGGTTTTTGGACTATGTTGAAATCCGGACCAAGATAACCAGTCTTTTTGCGTTCCTGATGTCTCTTGGTCTCCTGCTCTATAAGGAGCAGGAAATCAGCATCATAAACACACTGGTGTTTTTTTGTTCTATGTTTTTGCTGGATCTTGCAACAACGGCCATCAATAATTATATTGATACAAAGGCGGGGGATCAGAAACTTCCCTTTAACAGAAAGACCGCGTTGCATATAATATATATTTTATTATTTATTGGTGCTTTATTAGGACTTTATCTGGCTTGGAAAAATGGCCTGGTAGTGCTTGCGATTGGAGCTGTATGTTTCCTGTGCGGTATTTTTTATACCTATGGGCCTGTTCCTATATCAAGACAGCCACTGGGAGAATTGTTATCAGGTATTTTCTACGGATTATTTATTCCGTTCCTGATGTTTTATATCAACACTCCGGAAGGTACATTTTTAACTTACAGCATAAGCCTTAAAGAGATAAATTTAAGTGTTAAAATAATGCCAATCCTGGCAGTTCTGCTGTTTTCAGTGATTCCCTTCTGCTGTACGGCGAACATAATGCTGGCCAACAATATTTGTGATGTAGAAAAAGATATAAGAGTAAAAAGGCACACGCTGCCTTACTATATTGGCAGGAGATCATTAGACCTGTTTGGTTTTCTTTATTATGCCTGCTATCTTTCGGTTATTGTAATGTCAATTGTTAAAATATTATCACCCCTATGTCTGATATCCTTATTGACGATATATCCTGTAGGGAAGAATATCAAGGCTTTTAAAGATAAGCAGAGCAAGAGTGAAACCTTTATACTATCAATCAAAAATTATATAATTATTATGGGAAGCCTGACTATACTGATCTTTATCAGTACCCTGCTTCCCTAAGGTACTCACTTGTTGTTTAAGTGTGTAGTATTTCGGTTTATTTTTATCAGCAATGCTGATATTAAAATAAAAAATAAATTTATGGAGGACAAAAAATATGAAAAAAAGTTTAGCACTTGTACTAAGCTTAGCACTTGTATTTACCACACTCACCGCATGCGGTAAGAGCGAATCCAAAGGTGGGGAAGCAATTAAGACTGGTCTTGGTATTGTAACATCAGTAGCTGGATCAACAAATGCAGGAGATGAGGATGGATTAGCTCAGGCATATTCCTACATCGCTGCTGTAACAGTAGGCGCTGACAACAAGATTATTGATTGTAAACTTGATGCAGCTCAGACAAACATCAACTTCTCAAAAGAAGGAAAGATTACAACAGATCTTGCTGCTGGTTTTCAGACAAAGCAGGAATTAAAAGATGCTTATGGTATGAAAGCTGCTTCCAGTATTGGTAAAGAGTGGTATGAGCAGGCTAATTCCTTTGCTGAGTTTGTTAAAGGCAAGACTTTAGATGAAGTAAAAGGTATCTCTATCAACGAAGAAGGAAAAGCTGGTGATGCTGACCTTGCTTCTTCTGTAACTGTACATATTGGTGATTTCGTAGCAGTTGTTTCCAAAGCTGTATCCAACGCTCAGGATTTAGGTGCTAAATCCGGTGATAAATTAGGTCTTGGAACTACAACAACAGCTGATAAGTCCAAAGATGCATCTGCTGAAGGAGATGGTTTAGCAGAAGCTTATGCTTTCTACTCTGCAGTAACTGTAGATTCTTCCAACAAGATTACAAGCTGTGCAATTGATGCTTCTATTGCTGATGTAAATTTCAGTACTGAAGGTGTTATTACAAGCGATATCAATGCAGAAGTTCAGTCTAAGCAGGAATTAAAAGATGCTTATGGTATGAAATCAGCTTCTGGTATCGGCAAAGAGTGGTTTGAGCAGGCTAACTCATTTGCTAAATTCGTAGTTGGAAAAACTGCTGATGAAGTTAAAGGTTTATCTGTTAATGAAGAAGGAAAAACTGGCGATGCAGATCTTGCAAGCTCTGTAACAGTACACATAGCTCCTTTCATGGGTATTGTTGAAAAAGCTGCAACTAACGCTAAATAATTTAAGTTAACAGACTATATTTTGGGGAGGTAGTTCTACTACCTCCCTATTTTAACGAATGAAAAGAACGCAGAGAATAAAAACACTTACATTATCGTTTTTCCAAAATAATTATGAAAACTAAAACGTAGCATCTATAACAAACAAATTTACAAGGAAAAATAATTAATATATAATATAGGAACCTTACAACAAACAGATAGTATAGACAAAACTTATGTAAAGGTAAAGCTTATATATAAGCAAAACGTATATATTAATGTAGAATGGAGAACAACGTGGGAAAGAGGCTTATAGCGATTGTATTAATATTGGTAAATGTAATTACCCTCACCTCCTGTGCGTCCGAGCAGAAAAGATATCAGGCAGAGTTTCTGGTTTTGTTTAATACGGTAACAAAAATTGTCGGCTATGCAGACAACAAAGAAGACTTCGACAAATATGCCCAGATGATCTATGATGAGCTTAAGGTATATCATGAGCTTTATGATATTTATAACGATTATGAAGGGATTAATAATATAAAGACCATTAATGACAATGCAGGAATAAAACCCGTTAAGGTGGATAAGAAAATTATAGATATGCTCTCCTATGCCAAAGAGGCATACAAAGAAACTGACGGAAAATTGAATATAGCCCTGGGTGCAGTGCTCAAAGTATGGCATGAGTACAGGGAAGAAGGAATAGACAATCCGGAAAAAGCAAAAGTTCCTCCTATGGAATTGCTGGAAGAAAAGAATCAGAATACCAATATAGAGGATATGATTATCAATGAAGAAGAATCAACCGTATATTTAAAGGACCCTGAAATGTCCCTTGATGTGGGAGGAGTAGGAAAAGGTTATGCCACTGAAAAGGTATGCCAGTATGCCGAAGAGAATGGTTTTGTTAACGGCATGGTAAGTGTAGGCGGAAATGTAAGAGTAATCGGAAGCAGGGACGGTAAAGGTGATCCCTGGCGTGTAGGAATCCAGAACCCGGACCTGACCAGCGAACAGGCTAATCTTTATATATTAAATTTAACCGAAGCCTCACTGGTATCCAGTGGTGATTATGAACGCTTCTACATGGTAGACGGTGTGAAATACCATCATATAATAGACCCGGCAACACTGATGCCTTCCACTTATTTTACGGCAGTCTCAATTGTCTGCAAAGATTCAGGAATGGCGGATGCCTATACCAAAGCAATCTTTAACATGTCCTATGAGGATGGCGTAAAATTTGTAGAAGCACACCCTGATATTGAAGCCTTATGGGTATTTAAAAACGGTGACTTAAAATACAGCTCTGGTTTTGAAAAGTATATCAGAGAATAAAGTAGGTGCGTCAAAGTGCACAGATGGGAGTTAGGTTGAAAAATAAATTTTTCAACCGCAAGTTTGTGCTTGCGCACCACAAACTTGGTATACGCAAAAAGCGTGCGCAAGAATAGAGGTTAAAATGAAAAAATCCGTAGCCGGTAAGGTGGCATACTACGGTATATTCGTAGCCCTTGCGTTTGTATTTAGTTTTGTTGAGGTGCTTGTTCCCATATCTCTTGGTATACCGGGTATAAAGCTTGGGCTTGCCAATATTGTAGTGCTTACTGCCCTCTATGCAATGGGGCCCAAGGATGCCTTCTTTATCTCCTGTGTCCGGGTGGTGTTGGTGGGATTTACCTTTGGAAATATGGCAGCTCTGCTCTACAGTCTGGCAGGGGGAATCCTCAGCTGGCTGGTAATGTGCCTGTTAAAGAGAATAAAGGGATTTAGTATGATAGGAGTCAGCCTGGCTGGCGGTATCGCGCATAATATTGGTCAGATTTTTGTGGCAGGGCTTATGTTAAAGACCTCAAGCGTAATATATTATCTGCCGGTATTATTGATTGCCGGTACTGTTACAGGAGTTTTAATTGGAATACTGGGTGGAATACTATTAAAAGCTCAGCTCAGGCTTAAGAATACTCTTGGATAGGAGTAGCTTTGGATGCGGATATGATAGATGATCACGCCTTTTGGATAAATTATCTTTGGAATTATACATCATGAAAAGAATACTTTCTAAAAAGTGTATTTGATTAATATGTACTGTTGAATATCTTCAGGTTATTACGTAGGAAGAAAATCGATTTTACTTGAAAAATAATCACCTGTTATATAATATATAAATTAAATTGAAGTTTACTACGTCTTATGGGCAGATATAATTATTATGCTGCACCTGATTAGGACGAGTCTGGAAACCCATGATATTGTTCTGACTGTTTTGCTTTGCAGTATACAGCATTGCACTTTTTGGAGTATGTAGAAACATTACAAGCCTTAAACAGCGCCTTGCCCCTTCACATAAGCGGAACACTCAGCACAGAGTAAGCAAATTCAAACGCAATCTAAATAAATTATAAAAAGTGGTGATAAGATATGGCTACCATTAAAGATATTGCAAATAAATGCGGTGTATCAACTTCGACTGTCAGTAAGGCCTTAAACGGATATCGTGATATCAGTGACGATAAAAGAGAAGAAATAAAAAAAGCGGCAGTGGAGCTGGGATATCTGTCAGCAGACAGCGGAAAGGCACCGAAATCAAAAAAGACATATAATATCGGAGTGTTATTTTCCACTCTGTTTAATTACGGAATGCGAAATGAATATTTCGCTCATATTCTTGCGGCCTTCAAGGAAAAAGCCGCCCTGAAAGGATATGATATAACTTTTATTGAGCATAATATAGGTAAGCGTAAGATGAGTTATCTGGAGCATTGCAGGTATCGTGATTTTGACGGTGTATTTATTGTCTGTGCGGATTTTAATGAGACAGAGGTTATAGAGCTGGTTAACAGTTCTTTCCCGGCTGTGACCATTGACCAGGTATTTAATGAAGTGATATCCGTATTGTCAGATAACTATGACGGAATGAAGCAGCTTACACAATATATTATAGATTCAGGCCACAGTAAAATCGCTTATATCCATGGCAGTATGTCTTCTGTTACCCATAACCGCCTGGTCAGTTTTCACAATACCATGAGAGAAAACGGGTTGATAGTAAAGGAAGAGTATCTGGTGGAGGGAATCTATCGGAATGCGGAGAAATGCGAAGAGCTGGCAAAGAGCCTTATCTTTCTGCCTGATCCGCCTACCTGTATCATAGCTCCGGATGATTATGCAGCCATGGGGGTTATGAACTGTGCGAAGAAAATGGGACTTAAGGTACCGGAGGATATATCCGTTGCCGGTTACGACGGAGTCTCTGTATCACAGGCAATCGAGCCTAAGTTAACCACAGTGAAACAGGATACGGACAAGCTGGGTTCAGAGGCTGCCAGGCAGCTCATCAATCTGATTGAAAGTCCAATGACCACATCCCTGGATTCTATCAGCCTTGGTGTTAGTCTGATAGAGGGTGGAACTGTAAAAAAAATTCATTGACTGGAACTCATAAGTATGTTATAGTAGATTGGCGATGGAAGAGGTCTTTTTTTTATGCCTAAAATTTTAAATTTAAATTTCAAGCGGAGGTGGAAGCTGTGCGCGTAAAGATCACATTGGCATGTACGGAGTGCAAACAACGTAATTATAATACGACAAAAGAAAAGAAAGCACATCCAGACAGAATGGAAACAAAGAAATATTGCAAGTTCTGCAAATCACACACAACACACAAAGAAACAAAATAACGGAATCGAATAGTCTCATCAGTTATCTGCCGGGTTAAACCGGTTATACTGATAGGAAAGGATAAGAGAATATGGGAGAAAACTTAACTACAACAGAAAAGGCTCCAAAGAAAAGCAAGTTCTCAGGACTGAAAGCTGAATTCTCAAAAATCGCCTGGCCTGACAAAGAAACCCTTGTAAAGCAGTCAACAGCTGTTTTAGTAGCATCTGTTGCTTTAGGTTTAATAATATCTCTACTTGATGTTATCATTAAGTTCGGATTCGGATTTATTATTAAATAGAAATAAAGGTGGTCATATGTCAAAGACGAATTGGTACGTTGTTCATACTTACTCAGGATATGAGAATAAGGTTAAAGCCAACATTGAGAAAACAATTGAAAACAGAAAGCTTCAAGATCAAATCTTAGAGGTATCCGTTCCCCTTCAGGATGTTATTGAAGTAAAGAACGGTGTTAAGAAAAAAGTTCAGAAGAAGTTGTTCCCTGGATATGTTTTACTTAACATGGAAATGAACGACGATACCTGGTACGTTGTGCGTAATACCCGCGGCGTTACCGGATTTGTCGGTCCTGGCTCCAAACCGGTTCCCTTAACGGACTTAGAAATGAAGGCCATGGGAATCAAAAAAGATGATGTTGTTATTGATTTTGAAATCGGTGATATGGTGGAGGTTGTTTCCGGTGTGTGGGAAAATACAACTGGCATCATTAAGCAGATTAATACTCACAAACAGATCGTTACAATCAGTGTCGATATGTTTGGCCGTGAAACTCCTGTCGAGATCAGTTTCACGGATATCAGGAAAATGTAGTGACTATTACTGAATAGTTACAAACTGTAAACAAACGCATCCGGTAGAAAATACTTCTATTGCAAAAAACCGGATGGTGGGAGGGCAATCCCGATAAAACCACAAATTCAGGAGGTATGCTATAATGGCAAAGAAAGTTACAGGATATATTAAATTACAGATTCCCGCTGCAAAGGCAACACCTGCACCGCCCGTAGGACCTGCTTTAGGTCAGCACGGTGTTAACATTGTGCAGTTTACAAAGGAATTTAATGCAAGAACTGCAGATCAGGAAGGAATGATCATCCCTGTAGTTATCACAGTATATGCGGATAGAAGCTTCAGCTTTATCACTAAGACTCCTCCCGCTGCTATATTGTTAAAGAAAGCTTGCAATTTAAAGTCCGGTTCAGCTGTTCCTAACAAGACTAAAGTTGCTACAATCACAAGAGCTGAAGTTCAGAAAATCGCAGAATTAAAGATGCCTGATTTAAATGCAGCTAATATTGAAACAGCAACCAGTATGATTGCAGGTACTGCAAGAAGTATGGGAATCACTGTAGTTGACTAATTTATTTTAAGTGTGGGAGGGTAATGGAAGGTTTTATATTCCATGATGGAACTGTTTAGCGAAAAGAACAGATTCTTTAAGCTCCCGATAATACCACTAGGAGGTAATGTAATGAAAAGAGGAAAGAAATACGCAGAAGCTGCAAAGCTTATCGACAGGGCTGTTCTTTATGATGCAGATGCTGCTATCGGCTTAGTTAAGAAAACAGCAGTTGCTAAATTTGATGAAACAGTAGAAGCTCATATCAGACTTGGTGTTGACGGTCGTCACGCTGATCAGCAGGTACGTGGTGCAGTTGTTCTTCCCCACGGAACTGGTAAAGATGTTAAAGTTTTAGTATTTGCAAAGGGTGACAAGCTTACAGAAGCTGAAGCAGCCGGAGCAGATTACGTAGGCGGAGAAGAATTAGTGCCTAAAATCCAGAACGATGGCTGGGTTGACTTTGACGTAGTTGTTGCAACTCCTGATATGATGGGTGTAGTAGGACGTTTAGGACGTGTACTCGGACCTAAGGGCTTAATGCCTAACCCTAAAGCTGGAACTGTTACTATGGATGTAACAAAGGCTGTTAAGGAAATCAAAGCTGGTAAGATTGAATACAGATTAGACAAGACAAATATCATTCACGTGCCGTTGGGAAAAGCTTCTTTTAGCGAAGATCAATTAGCGGACAACTTCCAGACGCTTATTGGTGCAATCAATAAAGCAAAACCTTCTGCAGCAAAGGGTCAGTATTTAAAAAGCGTTACACTGTCTTCCACTATGGGACCTGGTGTAAAATTAAATACAGCTAAGCTTGCTCAGTAATATTTTTTGCAAAAGATTTTAATTTATGGTTGACACTATAATAGATTAATGTTACAATACGTTAGCAATAACTGCCGTAGACAGTAGGTGCCGTAAGGCATAAGGAGAAAACGCCTACCGAGGGAATGGTTTTTAAGATCATAAGATCTTATGAACTTTAATTCATACGGAACTTAAGATAAATAGAAATATTTCTGTTTACCCTGCGTTCCAGATACGAATTTTCGAATCCCTTACTGTCCGGCAGTAAGGGATTTTTTAAAATCTATAAGGAGGTATACCAGAATGGCAAAAGTAGAATTAAAACAACCTATTATCGATGAGATTAAAGGTTATGTTGATCAGGCGAAATCAATCGTTGCAGTTGACTACCGTGGACTTACTGTAGAAGAAGATACAAAGCTTCGTAAGCAGTTAAGAGAAGCTGGAGTTGTATATAAAGTATACAAGAATACTTTGTTAAAGCGTGCGTTTGAAGGAACTGCTTATGAGAGTCTTGCTAAACACTTAGAAGGACCTACAGCAGTAGCTTTCGGCATCGAAGATGCAACATCTCCTGCAAGAATCATCAATGATACAATCAAGACTGCTCCTAAGTTAGAGTTCAAGGCAGGTGTTGTTGAAGGAACCTACTATGATGAAAAAGGTATCCAGGTTATCGCAACAATTCCTTCCAGAGAAGTACTTATTTCCAAGTTACTTGGAAGCTTACAGTCACCTATTACCAACTTTGCTCGTGTTCTTAAGCAGATCGCTGAGAAACAGTCTGAAGTGGCATAAGGAACAAAAATTAGTTTCAGTACAATAAATTATTAAACGGAGGTATTTTCAAATGACAACTCAAGAGTTTATCGAAGCTATTAAGAGCTTAACAGTATTAGAATTAAATGATTTAGTAAAAGCATGTGAAGAAGAATTCGGTGTATCCGCAGCAGCTGGTGTTGTAGTTGCTGGTCCTGCAGCTGGTGCAGCAGAAGCTGAAGAGAAGACAGAATTTGATGTAGAGTTAACAGATTGCGGTCCTAACAAAGTTAAGGTTATCAAAGTTGTTCGTGAAATCACTGGCTTAGGCTTAAAAGAAGCTAAAGACCTTGTAGATGGCGCTCCTAAGACATTAAAAGAAGCTGCATCTAAAGACGAAGCTGCTGATATCAAAGCTAAACTTGAAGCAGAAGGCGCTAAAGTTACAGTTAAATAATTTACACCAAATGATAAAAGTCTGTTCTGACAAATGCCAGAACAGACTTTTTTATTGTGCGCCTGGCGGCGCACGTTTCTAATGGGTGAAAGTCCCTAGTCTGCCCTAGTAGTGGGAAAGACACAGCCAAGACCAAGGGTGTCGTGGGTGACTGCGAATCTGAAGGAAGGTGGAGGCAAATCTCTGGTCTGACGAACAGAAATCACATCAGGCTACAGTTAAGGATAAGACTGCAATACAAGTTAAAGTCCAATAACTACTCGGAATTAACTGTAGTAAATGTGGCAGATGGATGGAGAGAAAGAAACGTGTGGTACCCAGGGAGATCTCGTCAGCAAGTGAAAACAGAGTATGAAACTTGTAGTAACAACGAATGACGAGAAGTCAGCCGAGGTCATAGTACCATTTCAGTTGCAAATGATATGGGAAGGACTGAACTTTAGGAGGTACAAGCAATGAAAGTAACTGATAGTAGATTTAAGAACAGACAACTTCATATGGAAGACTATCTGCAAATGGTATCTGCGGAACAGAAAGAGGATGCAGAAGTGTTCGACTACGGGAAGATTACTGAAAAGAGCGGTATCATCACAAACTATTGGATGAATAATCTCTTGGAATTGATTTTGCGAAAAGATAACCTCAACAAGGCATATAAGCGAGTGAAATCAAATAAAGGAGCAGGTGGAACGGATGGAATGCAGGTGGATGAACTTCTGCCCTACTTAAAGGAAAACCAAGACACCTTAATTCAAGAGATAAAGGGAGGCAGATTTAAGCCAAACCCAGTTCGAAGGGTAGAAATACCAAAAGAAACAAAAGGTGAGTTCAGAAAGCTTGGAGTTCCAACCGTGGTTGACCGAGTTATCCAACAAGCAATCATACAAGAACTAACGCCTATCTACGAGGAGCAGTTCTCAGAAAACAGTTTTGGTTTTCAGCCGAAAAAAGGTGCACATGATGCACTGAAACAATGCCAAAAGAATGTAAACGAAGGCTACGTATATGTGGTTGATATGGATTTGGAAAAGTTCTTTGATACCGTATGCCAGAGTAAGCTGATTGAGGTATTGGGAAGAACCATCAAAGATGGCAGAGTTATCTCTTTGATACATAAATACCTCAATGCTGGAGTGATAACAAAAGGGGTGTTTAAGAAAACAGAGGTCGGCATGCCACAAGGTGGACCATTAAGTCCATTGCTAAGTAATATCATGCTAAATGAGTTGGACAAGGAACTTGAAAGCAGAGGACATAGGTTTGTCCGATACGCAGATGATTGCATGATTTTCTGTAAAAGCAAAAAGAGTGCAGAAAGAACCTTGGAAAACATCATACCATTCATTGAGAAAAGGCTATTTCTGAAAGTGAATAGGAAGAAAACGCAAGTCGCGCACATCAGTAAAGTTAAATATCTTGGATATACATTCTATAGATATAGAGGTAAATGCAGATTTAGAGTACATCCGAAATCCGTAACAAAGATGAAAGACGCAATACGAAATCTGACAGACCGAAACAATGGCATGAGCAACACAGCGAGAGAAGATAAATACCAACAGTTTGTGAGAGGATGGATAGAGTACTTTAAACTCGCAGATATGAAGAATCTTCTAAAAGGCATAGATGAATGGGCTAGACGCAGAATACGAGCGGTCTATTGGAAACAGTGGAAGAAAATCAAGACAAAGTACAGAATGCTTAGAGCCATAGGATGTGAGCATTGGAGAGCCAAAGAACTTGCCTGTAGTAGAAAAGGGTACTGGCGCATGGCGCAAGTGCTGAACCAGATATTTTCTAATAAAATAATAGCCAAGCTAGGATATACATCCATGCTTGACTATTATCTGATAGTTTATGAAAACTAAAGAACCGCCGTATACGGAACCGTACGTACGGTGGTGTGGGAGGTCGGTAGATAAAATAATTATCTACCTCCTACCCGATTCGCAAAAGTTTCAGAGTGAGAACTTCAAACTTAATATAATGAATAAAAAAATTTATGTAATCAAAATTAATTGGAAATATTTAAATTCAGGACATAAAAAATACAGGGGTCCCTGGTATAGACTTATCAAATTGGGGAATAAACTTAAGATAGGGAACTTTTTTGCATGGGAATAGAAAAAAAGGACAAAAACATATTGACATCTTGACAAACTTGTGATAGTATGAAAGATGCACTATTGTGCGAAGATATGCCTACAATATCTATTATAGCACATATAAGTGTAAAAGAAAAGTGGTTTAAACAAATTATTCTAGAATCTTTCTGGAAATAAAAATAAAACTCAAGGGGTGAAAACGTCAATGGATAAAAACAGGATACGTCCAATCAAAGTTGGTAACGGCGTAAGAATGAGCTATTCTAGGCAAAAAGAAGTTTTGGAAATGCCAAATCTTATTGAAGTTCAAAAAAATTCCTATCAGTGGTTTTTAGATGAAGGACTGAAGGAAGTTTTTGAAGATATTTCTCCAATAGAAGATTACAGTGGGCATTTGAGCTTAGAATTCGTTGATTTTGCGCTGTGCGAAGATGATGTCAAATATTCAATTGAAGAGTGCAAGGAAAGAGATGCTACCTATGCTGCACCTTTAAAGGTGAAAGTCAGACTTCACAACAAAGAGAACGATGAAATCAATGAACACGATATTTTTATGGGTGACTTGCCTTTAATGACGGAAACCGGAACCTTCGTAATAAACGGAGCAGAAAGAGTTATCGTTAGCCAGTTGGTACGTTCCCCCGGAATTTATTATGCAATTGGACACGACAAAATAGGTAAGAAACTCTTCTCCTCCACTGTTATCCCCAACAGAGGAGCTTGGTTGGAGTACGAAACAGATTCCAACGATGTATTTTACGTTCGTGTAGACCGTAACAGAAAAGTTCCCATTACTGTACTGATCCGTGCCCTCGGAATCGGCAGCAACATTGAAATTCAGGAACTTTTCGGTGAAGAGCCAAAGATTCTTGCCAGTATTACAAAAGACCCTTCTGATAATTATCAGGATGGTTTACTTGAGCTGTACAAAAAGCTGCGTCCCGGCGAGCCTCTTTCTGTAGAAAGTGCAGAGTCTTTAATTAACAGCATGTTTTTTGACCCCAGAAGATATGACCTTGCTAAGGTAGGCAGATTCAAGTTCAACAAGAAACTTTCCTTAAAGAACAGAGTTATTGGAGCTATTCTGGCTGAAGATGTTGTTAACAGGGAAACCGGTGAAATTTTAGCAGAAGCAGGTACTACGATTAATGAAGAGCTGGCAGTGGAGATTCAGAATGCTGCAGTACGTTCCATAATGGTACAAGCGGAAGAAAGAAATGTTAAAGTACTTACGAACCAGATGGTGGATTTGAACTATTATCTGGATGTAGATAAAAAAGAACTAGGGGTAACCGAAGAAGTTTATTACCCTGTGTTAAAGAGTATCTTAGATGAATTCAAAGATATTGAAGAAATAAAATTAGCAATTAAGAGAAATATTAATGAATTGATTCCTAAACATATAACCAAGGATGATATCATTGCTTCCATTAACTACAATATTCATCTTGAATATGAAGTGGGAGGCTCTGATGATATTGACCATTTAGGAAACAGAAGAATCCGTGCGGTAGGTGAGTTACTTCAGAACCAGTACCGTATCGGTCTTTCCAGAATGGAACGTGTAGTAAGAGAAAGAATGACTACACAGGATTTAGAAGGTGTAAGCCCTCAGTCCTTAATCAATATCAAACCTGTAATTGCAGCAGTGAAGGAGTTCTTTGGTAGTTCCCAGCTGTCACAGTTTATGGATCAGCATAATCCTCTTGGTGAATTAACCCATAAGAGACGTCTCTCAGCCTTAGGACCTGGCGGTCTGTCCCGTGATCGTGCCGGCTTCGAGGTTCGTGACGTACATTACTCCCACTATGGAAGAATGTGTCCCGTAGAGACACCCGAAGGCCCTAACATCGGTCTTATTAACTCCTTAGCATCCTATGCCAGAATTAATGAGTATGGATTTATTGAAGCGCCTTATCGTAAGGTAGATAAGACAGATCCTAAGAATCCCAGAGTTATTGATGAAGTTATCTATATGACTGCTGATGAAGAGGATAAATATGTCGTTGCACAGGCAAATGAGTCTCTGGATGAAAACGGATATTTTACAAATGTAAATGTATCCGGTCGTTTTAGAGAAGATACCCTTGAGTTCCCTAAGTCAAGAATTGATTTAATGGACGTATCTCCTAAGATGGTATTCTCCGTTGCTACAGCCATGATTCCTTTCCTTGAGAATGATGATGCCAACCGTGCCCTCATGGGATCTAACATGCAACGTCAGGCCGTGCCTTTATTAATTACTGAGTCTCCTGTAGTAGGAACCGGTATTGAGTTAAAAGCAGCCGTTGACTCCGGTGTATGTGTGGTTTCTGAAAAGGCAGGCGTGGTTGAGAAATCCACCTCCAAGGAAATCATTATCAAAAATGATGATGGAACGAAGAAAGCATATAAATTATTAAAATTTGCAAGAAGTAACCAGGGAACCTGTATCAACCAGAGACCTATCGTTGTTAAGGGTGATAAGGTAGAGGCCGGCCAGGTTATTGCAGATGGTCCTTCCACTTCACAAGGTGAATTAGCTTTAGGTAAGAATCCCCTTATCGGCTTTATGACCTGGGAAGGATACAATTACGAAGATGCGGTTCTTTTAAGTGAAAGACTGGTGCAGGAGGATGTATATACCTCCGTTCATATTGAAGAATATGAAGCAGAATCCAGAGATACCAAATTAGGACCCGAAGAAATCACAAGAGACGTACCAGGCGTCGGTGATGATGCGTTAAAAGATCTGGATGAGCGCGGAATTATCCGTATCGGTGCGGAAGTACGTGCCGGAGATATTCTGGTAGGTAAGGTAACTCCTAAGGGAGAAACTGAGCTTACGGCAGAAGAAAGACTCCTTCGTGCTATTTTCGGTGAGAAAGCAAGAGAAGTCAGAGATACCTCCTTACGTGTTCCTCACGGTGAGTATGGTATTATTGTTGATGCCAAAGTATTTACAAGAGAAAACGGTGATGAACTCTCTCCTGGAGTAAATCAGACCGTTAGAGTATATATTGCACAGAAGAGAAAAATCCAGGTTGGTGATAAGATGGCCGGACGTCATGGTAATAAGGGTGTTGTTTCCCGTGTATTACCGGCAGAAGATATGCCTTTCCTTCCCAACGGAAGACCTCTTGATATCGTGCTTAACCCTCTGGGTGTGCCTTCCCGTATGAACATCGGTCAGGTGCTTGAGATTCACTTAAGCCTTGCCTCCAAGGTTCTCGGCTTTAAGGTAGCAACACCAGTATTTGATGGTGCAAACGAGTATGATATTATGGATACTCTTGAGCTTGCCAACGATTATGTAAATACCGATTGGGAGGAATTCCAAGATAAGTATAATGATATCCTTGACCCTGAGGTTATGGATTATCTGGAAAATAACAAAGCTTACAGAGAGCAATGGAAGGGTGTACCCATTAACAGAGACGGTAAAGTAAGACTCCGTGACGGAAGAACCGGAGAGTTCTTTGACGGAGCCGTTACAGTGGGCTTCATGCACTACTTAAAACTCCACCATCTGGTAGATGATAAGATTCATGCTCGTTCCACCGGTCCTTACTCCTTAGTAACACAGCAGCCACTTGGTGGTAAAGCTCAGTTTGGTGGACAGAGATTCGGTGAAATGGAGGTTTGGGCACTGGAAGCATACGGTGCTGCTTATACACTCCAGGAAATCCTTACGGTGAAATCCGATGATGTTACCGGTCGTGTTAAGACCTATGAAGCAATTATTAAGGGAGAGAACATCTCCGATCCCGGAATTCCGGAATCCTTCAAGGTACTCTTAAAAGAGCTTCAGTCTTTAGCGCTGGATGTTATCGTGTTGGATGAAAGCGGTCAGGAAGTAAAGATGACTGAAAATATCGACTATGGTGAAGGTGATCTGACTCCTCTAATTGAAGGTGATAACAACTTCCGTTATGACGAAGATTATACGGAAGCAGGATATCGTGAGACCACACCTGAGGAGGAAGAAAGCTTCTTTGATCCTTTTGATGAGGAGACGGTAGAAATCAGCGATATTGAGGAAGAAGAATTCGAAGACTAGTCTACTGTAAGAAAAGGACTGATTAAAAGGTCCGTTACTATGAAAGGGAGTGCCAGATGATGCCAGAAGTGGTAAATAACCAAAGTAGTCCGGAAATAACCTATGATGCTATAAAGATTGGCCTTGCTTCTCCTGAAAAAATCAGAGAGTGGTCCAGGGGCGAGGTAAAAAAACCGGAGACCATTAACTACAGAACTTTAAAGCCTGAAAAAGACGGGTTGTTCTGTGAGAAAATTTTCGGACCCAGCAAGGATTGGGAGTGTCATTGTGGAAAATATAAAAAGATTCGCTATAAAGGCGTTGTGTGCGACAGATGTGGTGTTGAAGTAACCAAGGCATCTGTCCGCAGGGAAAGAATGGGCCATATTGAGCTCGCTGCCCCTGTATCTCATATATGGTACTTTAAAGGTATCCCCAGCCGTATGGGATTAATTCTGGACTTATCACCCAGAACACTGGAAAAAGTACTCTACTTTGCCTCCTATATCGTACTTGATAAAGGAAGCAGTGATCTGCAGTATAAGCAGGTTCTTAATGAAAAGGAATACAGAGAAGCCTATGAAAAATACGGAAACAGATTCCGTGTTGGAATGGGTGCGGAAGCAATCCAGGAACTGTTAATGGCAATCGATCTGGAAGCAGAATCCAAAGACTTAAAGAAAGGCTTAAAGGATTTTACCGGACAGAAGAGAGCCAGAGTAATCAAGAGACTGGAAGTAGTAGAAGCTTTCCGTGAGTCAGGAAACAGACCGGAGTGGATGATCCTTTCCGTAGTACCTGTAATTCCCCCGGATTTAAGACCTATGGTTCAGTTGGATGGTGGACGTTTCGCTACCTCTGATATGAACGATTTATACAGAAGAATCATTAACCGTAATAACCGTTTAAAGAGACTTTTAGAGCTTGGCGCACCTGATATCATCGTAAGAAATGAGAAGAGAATGCTTCAGGAAGCTGTTGATGCTTTAATTGATAACGGAAGAAGAGGAAGACCCGTTACTGGACCCGGAAACCGTGCTTTAAAATCCTTATCTGATATGTTAAAGGGTAAACAGGGACGTTTCCGTCAGAACTTACTTGGTAAACGTGTTGACTACTCCGGACGTTCCGTTATAGTAGTAGGACCGGAATTAAAGATTTATCAGTGTGGTCTGCCTAAGGAAATGGCAATTGAGTTATTCAAACCTTTCGTTATGAAAGAGCTGGTTGCCAAAGGAACTGCACATAATATAAAATCCGCCAAAAAGATGGTGGAAAGACTTCAGTCTGAGGTATGGGACGTATTAGAAGAGGTTATCAGAGAACATCCGGTAATGCTTAACCGTGCCCCGACACTCCACAGACTTGGTATCCAGGCATTTGAGCCGGTATTGGTAGAAGGTAAGGCTATTAAGCTTCACCCTCTGGTTTGTACCGCCTTCAACGCCGACTTCGACGGTGACCAGATGGCTGTACATTTACCTCTTTCCGTAGAAGCTCAGGCAGAGTGCAGATTCCTTCTGCTCTCCCCTAACAACCTCTTAAAGCCTTCCGACGGTGGTCCCGTTGCCGTTCCTTCACAGGATATGGTACTTGGTATCTATTACCTGACTTTACAAAAGCCCGGTGATTTAGGAGAAGGACATTTCTTTAAGAGTGTAAACGAAGCAATCCTTGCTTATGAGAATGGTGCAATTACCCTTCATGCAAAAATAAAGGTAAGACGTACTGGTGTAAACAGCAACGGTGAGACTATCACTAAGACAGTTGAATCCACTCTCGGACGCTTTATCTTTAATGAAATCATCAGCCAGGATCTGGGATTTGTTGACAGAACCAACCCCGATAACTTCCTGATTCCTGAAGTAGATTTCCATGTTGGCAAGAAACAGCTTAAGAAGATTCTTGAGAAATGTATCAATACTCATGGAGCCACTAAGACAGCGGAAACTCTGGATGCTATTAAATCCTTGGGTTATAAATACTCTACAAGAGCAGCTATGACCGTATCCATTTCTGACATGACCGTTCCTCCTCAGAAGAAGACCATTATCGCAGAGGCAGAATCAAGAGTTGAAGAAATCTCAAAGAACTTCCGCCGTGGTCTTATGACAGAGGATGAAAGACACAAAGCAGTTATTGACACCTGGAAGGTAGCCGATGATGATATTACAGAGGCGCTTCTTACAGGACTTGATAAATACAACAACATTTACATGATGGCAGACTCCGGTGCCCGTGGTTCCGATAAGCAGATCAAACAGCTTGCCGGTATGCGTGGACTTATGGCGGATACCTCCGGTCGTACTCTGGAGCTCCCTATTAAATCCAACTTCCGTGAAGGTCTCGACGTTCTCGAGTACTTCATGTCAGCACATGGTGCGAGAAAAGGTCTCTCCGATACTGCTCTTCGTACAGCCGATTCCGGTTACTTAACCCGTCGTCTGGTAGACGTATCCCAGGATCTTATCATCCGTGAGGTTGATTGCTGTGAAGGCAAAGAAATCCCTGGTATGTGGATCAAAGCCTTTGCAGATGGCAGCGAATTAATCGAAAGTCTGGAAGAGAGAATTACGGGCAGATATTCCTGTGAAACTCTTACAGATGATAGCGGTGAGGTGATCGTTAAGGCGAATCATATGATTACACCTAAACGTGCAGCCAGAATCGTTGCAACGAAGAAGATTGACGAACAGGGATTTAATGCCAAATTAAAGATTCGTACCATTTTAACCTGTAAATCACACATCGGTGTATGTGCTAAATGCTACGGTGCTAACATGGCTACCGGTGAAGCGGTTCAGGTAGGTGAAGCAGTTGGTATTATTGCTGCCCAGTCCATCGGAGAGCCCGGAACACAGCTTACCATGCGTACTTTCCATACCGGTGGTGTTGCCGGTGATGATATTACACAGGGTCTTCCCCGTGTAGAAGAATTATTTGAAGCAAGAAAACCCAAGGGACTTGCAATTATTGCAGAGTTCGGCGGTATTGTTACTATAAAGGATACCAAGAAGAAACGTGAAGTCATTGTAACAAACAATGAAACCGGAGAAGCTAAAACTTATCTGATTCCTTATGGTTCACGTATCAAGGTTCTTGACGGGGATGTATTAGAAGCCGGAGATGAACTGACAGAGGGTAGCGTTAATCCTCATGATATCTTAAAGATTAAAGGTGTTCGTGCCGTACAGGATTATATGATTCAGGAAGTACAGCGTGTTTACCGTTTACAGGGTGTTGAGATCAACGATAAGCATATCGAGGTCATTGTACGTCAGATGCTTAAGAAAATCCGTATTGAGAACAGCGGAGATTCTGAATTCTTACCTGGTAAACTGATTGATATTCTGGAATTTGATGATGCCAATGAGATATTAGAGGAAAAGGGACTCACCGTTGCAGACGGAAAACAGGTAATGCTTGGAATTACAAAGGCTTCCTTAGCAACAAACTCCTTCCTTTCAGCAGCATCCTTCCAGGAAACCACGAAGGTATTAACAGAAGCTGCTATTAACGGGAAGATTGATCCACTTATCGGATTAAAAGAGAACGTTATTATCGGTAAGTTAATTCCTGCCGGTACTGGTATGAAGAGATACCGTTCTGTTAAGCTTGACAGTGACATGGAAGAAGAGTTAATCCTTTCCGAAGATTTTGAGGATGATGATTATCAGAGCTTCAATTATTCAGAGGATGCCATGGATGATGATTTAGACAGCATTGAACTGGATGAATTTGAAGACGAGGATTTATCCGATGAAGATTTTGATGATGTTGATTTCGAGGATGATTCCGACAAATAATTAATACGATATAATAATATATAGCGAAAGCCTCCAAAGAGTGATTCTTTGGAGGCTTTTTTGCATGCGCCGTGTCAAGGGTTGATAGGAAGCTGGTTATATGCCAAATAGAAAATGGCACAGAAACATTTTACAAAGCTTTTACGCTGTTTTAATACATATGGCATAGAGATTATATATTATAGATTAGTATTATTATAAGTATTATCCATTACCGCGAATCAAATATTTAGTTCTAGAGGCTGTATGATAAGGCAGTGGTTAGGAAAAAAAGAGAGTGAAATTCTGAGTGAGAATATTTCTCTTTTAGTAGCATTGACATATATATAGTATAGGTATATAATTTATATACTATATATAGCGTCTACATAAAAATACGACCATTGGAAAAACTAAACATTTATGAAGTATTTACATTGTTTATCTGTAAACTACTGATCTGGAAAGCAGGTAATGGAAATGATGAAAGAATTGCAAATAGAAGATTTGTTAACGGAAGAGTTTTTGTCTGAATACCGTAAGAGAGATAATCCAATGACAGGTATCGGTGAGTTCGTTTATTTGCGGACTTATGCCAGATACGTGGAGGAGAAAGGCCGTAGGGAAAACTGGTTTGAGACTGTATACCGTACGGTACAGTATAATGTTATGCTGGGTATAGAATATAAAGTAAAGCATGGTATCCGGATAGATGTCACAGAAGAGAGAAAAGAGGCAGAAAGCTTTTTTGATCATCTTTTTTTCCTAAGAACCTTCCCTTCAGGCAGGACTCTTTATATGGGTGGTACAGAAATTGTGAAAGAATACCCGCTCTCCAACTATAATTGCTGTTTTACTACCATAGATCAACTAAAAGATTATACGGATGTATTTTACCTGCTGATGTTAGGCTGTGGAGTTGGTGTTCGGATTGAGAAGAAAGCAGCGGATAAAATGCCAGAGGTAAGAAACGTCCAATTGCTTGGCAGGTATGAAGAAGAGCTTCATAACCAGCTGACGAAGGAAGAAAGGGAGAATACGCTTCTTTCTCTTGAGGAGAACACAGCAGTCTTATTTATTGGTGACAGTAAAGAAGGCTGGTGCAAGGGACTGGAAATGTACTTTGAGCTTATCAGCCGTAAAGAATATAACAATATTCATAACATAATTATTGATTACAGCTATGTAAGACCGGAAGGCGAACGGCTTAAGCGTTTTGGCGGAAGAGCTTCGGGACATAAATCCTTAAAGAGGATGTTTGAGAAAATCAATAAAGTAATGGCAGAATCGGGTGGTAGGTTAAGAACAATCGATCTTTTGGATATTGCCACTATTATCAGTGAGAATGTAGTCTCCGGCGGTGTTAGAAGAAGTGCGATGATGGTAATCTGCGAAGAGGATGATACAGAGGTTATAGAAGCGAAAAGGAATTTATATAAAGTAATAGACGGACAGTGGATAGAAGATACAAAGATTTCTCATCGAAAAATGAGCAATAATTCTGTGCTCTATAACCGTGTTCCCGGTAAAGAGGAAATAAAGGCAATTCTTGATTCTATTCGTATTAATGGTGAACCGGGTTTTCTAAATAACAGGGAAGCAATCCGCCGGAAAGAAACCTTCCTGGGCTGCAATCCCTGTGGTGAAATTCTTCTGCGTTCCAAGCAGTGCTGTAATTTATCCACCAATAATTTATTAGCTTTTGTAAAGGAAGATAATACCCTGGATATGGAAGGGCTGTTAGAAGTAATCAGGTTATCTGCCAGAGTTACTTTACGAATGACCCTGGTTGATGTCGAACTTCCGGAGTGGAATAAGGTTATGCAGGAAGACCGGATTGTAGGGGTCTCCTTAACGGGAATGATGGATATGATGAATCGAACCGGTATGGATTACAATGAATTAAGAAAACTGCTGGAAATCTTAAAGAAAGCGGTTCATGAGGAAGGGGAACGCTATTGCACGGAACTTGGAATAGAAAAACCTCAGTTGATGACAACCATCAAACCAGAAGGAACTCTGTCTAATCTGCCGGGGGTAAGTTCCGGGGTGCATTATGCTCATGCACCTTATTATATCAGGAGGGTCCGTATTTCAATAACTGATCCGTTATATAAGATGGTCGAACTTCTGGGGTGTTATCCGGTCTATAACGAAGTGGGTCAGACGGATGAGAACTGCACTGTTAAAGTCATCGAATTTCCTATGAAATCACCGGAAGGAAAAACAAAGTATCAGGTTGGTGCTATTGAACAGCTTAACCTTTATAAACTTACCATGGAAGCCTGGACGGATCATAATACCAGTATTACGGTTCATGTAAGAGAAGAAGAATGGGAGGAGGTTGGTGAGTGGCTTTCTGCTAACTTTGACAGCGTTGTAGGAATCACTTTTCTGCCGCTGATGGAAGAGACCTATCCACTTCTTCCCTATGAGTCCACCACAAAAGAAGACTACGAAAGACGTGTCAGCTTAAGCAGACCAATAGACTATTCCTTATTAAAAGCATTGGAAAATGCAGAAGAGAGCGAACTTTTGGAGGAAGACTGTGAAACCGGAGCCTGCCCGGTCAGGTAAAAACAGAATTGTAAAAATTCCCATGGAGTATTGCGCACAAATACAAATTTTGCTATGATTATACAAACCCTTAGCTGTTTGGACGGCTATATCAGGATTTACCACTAATATGCAACAGGAGAGGATAATTGTATGAAAAAAGTATTTGTCTATTTAGCAATTCTGCATTTCTTTATAGGTATAGGAGCTATATTCGGAGGAACCATGGGTATGCTTTATCCGGATAATCCAATGGGTATATCCAATGACCTGCTGAAAGGTTCGCCATTTACCAATTATTTTTACCCAAGTCTTATATTATTTGCGGTAATAGGTCTTGGAAACGTACTGGCAGGCTTTGCAGTAAGACTTCATTCAAAATATCAGGGTTATGTAAGTGGTGTATTCGGAGGTGCACTGGTAATCTGGATTGGGGTGCAGGTGATAATCATGGGAAGCGTACATCCCCTGCATATCATCTACTTTATCCTCGGAGTGGCGACAGTATCAGGTGCAGCTGTCGTGTTATACAAAGAAAGGCTCTTTCCCATGAACATTTTAACAGCTGTTTTTGACAGCAGGACAAATAAATAAAATCCGGAAACTAAACAGTCATACAGTGGTGTATGAACATAAGAAGTTTTGGCTGTTCATTATGGAATCAAAATATAAGAGCTATTAATACTGGAAAAACATACCTGAAGAACTGTACAGCCTAAATTCATATTAAAACTATTGACAAGTCCTCGAATTTAAAGTATAATCATTAAGCGCGATTTTATATTGCGTCAATGTTTATGTTTATTTTAAGCAAGAATGCAAGGCGGCCCAAAGTATTCATACAAAAATCAGGAGGTGAAAATTAATGCCTACATTTAATCAATTAGTTAGAAAAGGTAGAAAGACGGTTGAGAAGAAATCTACTTCTCCTGCTCTTCAAAAAGGATTTAACTCCTTAAACAAGAAGTCTACTGATGTGTCCTCACCCCAGAAGAGAGGTGTTTGCACCGCGGTTAGAACAGCTACTCCTAAGAAGCCTAACTCAGCTCTTAGAAAAATTGCCAGAGTTCGTCTTTCTAACGGAATCGAAGTAACAAGCTATATCCCCGGTGAAGGCCACAACCTTCAGGAGCATAGTGTCGTTCTGATCAGAGGTGGAAGGGTTAAGGATTTACCTGGTACCCGTTACCATATCGTCAGAGGTACACTTGATACAGCAGGTGTTGCTAAGAGAAGACAGGCTCGTTCCAAATATGGAGCAAAGAGACCTAAGCCAGCAAAATAATTAAGTTTTCCGCTAATCATTAAGTGCCGGATTAATTTTTATTTCAGATTAGGATAAAATAAGGGAGCCGCGTTTTATCACCCAAGAGGAAGAATGTTTCATCAGTGGTATAGATTTGAAAGATAAGTTAAACTGAGCGCGAACACAGTAAAAGAGTATAGGATTATTCCTATACTACCCTAACAGGGAATGTGAGTACCGATGATTTAAGTGAACTTATTTATGTAAAGCAGTGATAGCTGTTTTACTGGTCCGTGAAAAGAATAGTATATAACACGGGCAATAAGGATTATTAAGGAGGGAAGAAACGTGCCACGTAAAGGACATATACAAAAAAGAGATGTATTAGCAGATCCTATTTACAATAGTAAGATTGTAACTAAGCTTATCAATAACATCATGTTAGACGGTAAGAGAGGAACTGCACAGAAGATTGTGTACGGAGCTTTCGCTAAGATAGCAGAGAAGTCTGGAAAAGAAGCTATCGAAGTATTTGAAGAAGCTATGAATAACATCATGCCGGTTCTTGAAGTAAAAGCAAGACGTATCGGCGGTGCTACTTATCAGGTACCAATCGAAGTTAGACCCGACAGAAGACAGGCATTAGCACTTCGTTGGTTAACACTCTACTCACGTAAAAGAGGAGAGAAGACCATGGAAGAAAAGTTAGCAAACGAGATTTTAGACGCTGCTGGCAATACCGGTTCTGCTGTTAAGAAGAAAGAAGATATGCATAAAATGGCAGACGCTAATAAGGCATTTGCGCATTATCGTTGGTAATCTTCTGGAATGGGTTGTGGCCTATGCCAGAACCCATACAGCATTAAATGCAGCAAACTATTATAGTTTGCTGTAAATAAATTATGTTCTGTGATTATAAAATCACATGTGACTTTAAGATAAGGAGGAATTTCCTTGGCTGGAAGAGAATACCCGTTAGACAGAACCAGAAACATCGGTATCATGGCTCATATTGATGCCGGAAAGACCACTCTTACTGAGCGTATCTTATATTATACCGGTGTTAATTATAAAATTGGTGATACTCACGAAGGAACTGCTACCATGGACTGGATGGAACAGGAGCAGGAAAGAGGTATCACAATTACTTCAGCCGCTACCACCTGTCACTGGACTCAGGAATTTGAGCACCAGAAATTAGCTGGCGCATTACCTCACCGTATCAATATCATTGATACGCCGGGACACGTTGACTTTACTGTAGAAGTAGAGCGTTCCTTACGTGTTCTTGATAGTGCCGTTGGTGTTTTTTGTGCTAAGGGCGGTGTTGAACCTCAGTCTGAAACAGTATGGCGTCAGGCTGATAAATATCAGGTACCCAGAATGGCTTTCGTTAATAAGATGGACATTTCTGGTGCTGATTTCTACAATGTAATAAGCATGATTAAATCAAGACTTGGCAAGAATCCTGTTGCTATCCAGATACCTATCGGTAAAGAGGATGAGTTCAAGGGCATTATTGACCTGTTTGAAATGAAAGCTTATTTCTACAATGATGATAAGGGAGATGACATCAGTATCTCCGAAATACCTGCTGATTTATTAGAGCAGGCAGAAGAATACAGAGCAGCAATGATCGAATCCATTTGTGAGACCGATGATGTTCTGCTTGAGAAATTCTTAGAAGGCGAAGAGCCTTCAACAGTTGAATTAAAAGCTGCTTTAAGAAATGCTACTATCGCAACTACCATTATTCCTGTAACATGCGGTTCCGCATACAGAAATAAGGGTGTTCAGAAGTTACTGGATGCTGTTATCGAGTACTTGCCCGCTCCTACTGATGTCGCTGATATCAAAGGTGTTGATGAAGACGGTAACGAAGTTCACAGAAAATCTTCTGATGAAGAGCCTTTTGCAGCTCTTGCATTCAAGATCATGGCTGATCCTTTCGTAGGTAAGCTTGCATTCTTCCGTGTATACTCCGGTACTTTAAATTCCGGTTCTTATGTACTTAACTCTACAAAGAACAGGAAAGAGCGTGTTGGACGTATCCTTCAGATGCATGCTAACAAGAGAGAAGATCTGGAGAAAGTATATTCAGGAGATATCGCTGCTGCAGTTGGTTTAAAGGGCACCACAACCGGTGACACTATCTGTGACGAGAAATTCCCTGTTATCCTTGAATCCATGGAATTCCCTGAACCTGTTATCGAGGTTTCTATCGAGCCTAAGACAAAAGCAGGACAGGATAAGATGGGTGAGTCTTTAGCGAAATTAGCAGAAGAGGATCCTACTTTCAGAACTTACACCAATGAAGAAACCGGTCAGACAATTATCGCCGGTATGGGTGAGCTCCATCTTGAAATTATCGTAGACAGACTTCTTCGTGAATTTAAGGTAGAGGCTAATGTTGGTGCACCTCAGGTTGCTTACAAAGAAACCTTTACAAAATCTGTTGAAGTTGACTCTAAATATGCAAAGCAGTCCGGTGGACGTGGACAGTACGGTCACTGTAAGGTTCGTTTCGAGCCTATGGATGCTAATGCAGAAAAGACTTTCGAATTCGTATCTACCGTTGTTGGTGGTGCTATTCCTAAAGAATACATCCCTGCAGTTGGTGCTGGTATAGAAGAAGCTTCCAAAGCTGGTATCCTTGGAGGATATCCTGTGCTTGGTATTAAGGCTACCGTTTATGACGGTTCCTACCATGAAGTAGACTCCAACGAAATGGCATTTAAGATTGCCGGATCTATGGCGTTTAAAGATGCGATGCACAAAGCAGGCGCTGTTTTATTAGAGCCTATCATGAGAGTTGAAGTAACAGTTCCCGATGAATATATGGGTGATGTTATCGGTGATATCAGTTCACGTCGTGGACGTATCGAAGGTTCTGAAGATATCAACGGTACAAAGCTTATCAGAGGATTCGTTCCCCTCTCAGAAATGTTTGGTTATTCCACTTCCCTTCGTTCCAGAACTCAGGGCCGTGGTGCTTACTCCATGTTCTTCTCCAACTATGAGCCCGTTCCTAAGAATGTTCAGGAAAAGGTTCTTGCAGCAAAAGGAAAGAACTAATCCACAAATATACGTGGAATCATTAATTATGCTTGAAAATATTTCTAAACTGAAATATAATAAAGCTATGAGCTCAAAATCAAATGCCCGCAGATAATGACTTTGAGTCTTTTCTGCAGGCGATAAAAAAAGTATGTGCACAAAGATGCATTTATTTAAAGGAGGACGTTACAAAAATGGCTAAAGCTAAATTTGAAAGAAACAAACCCCATTGTAATATCGGTACCATCGGACACGTTGACCATGGTAAAACTACTTTAACAGCAGCTATCACTAAAACTCTTCATGAGAGATTAGGTACTGGTCAGGCTGTAGCTTTCGATCAGATCGATAAAGCTCCCGAAGAAAGAGAAAGAGGTATCACAATCTCTACAGCTCACGTTGAGTATGAGTCAAAAGCTAGACATTACGCTCACGTTGACTGCCCTGGACATGCCGATTATGTAAAGAACATGATCACTGGTGCTGCTCAGATGGACGGCGCTATCCTTGTTGTTGCTGCTACTGATGGTGTTATGGCTCAGACTAAAGAGCACATCCTGTTATCCCGTCAGGTAGGTGTTCCTTACATCGTAGTATTTATGAACAAGTGTGATATGGTTGATGATCCTGAATTACTTGAATTAGTAGAGATGGAAATCAGAGACCTGTTAACAGAGTATGAGTTCCCCGGCGATGATACACCTATCATCCAGGGTTCTGCTTTAAAGGCTCTTGAAGATCCTTCTTGCCCTTGGGGAGATAAGATCCTTGAGTTATTTGATGCTGTTGATAGCTGGATTCCCGATCCTCAGAGAGAGACAGATAAGCCTTTCTTAATGCCTATCGAGGACGTTTTCTCCATCACAGGACGTGGTACAGTTGCTACAGGCCGTGTTGAGCGTGGTGTTCTTCACGTATCTGAAGAAGTTGAAATCGTTGGTATCAAAGAAGAGACACGTAAAGTTGTTGTTACTGGTATCGAAATGTTCAGAAAGCTTCTTGATGAGGCTCAGGCTGGAGATAACATCGGAGCACTTCTTCGTGGTGTTCAGAGAACTGAAATCGAAAGAGGACAGGTTCTTTGCAAACCCGGCTCAATCAAATGCCACAAGAAATTCACAGCTCAGGTTTACGTTTTAACAAAAGATGAAGGTGGACGCCATACTCCTTTCTTCAACAACTACAGACCTCAGTTCTACTTCAGAACAACTGACGTAACTGGTGTTTGCAACCTTCCTGATGGTGTTGAAATGTGTATGCCTGGCGACAATATCGAAATGAGCATCGAGTTAATCCATCCTATCGCTATGGAGCAAGGTTTAGGCTTCGCTATCCGTGAAGGTGGACGTACTGTAGGTTCTGGTAAAGTTGCTACTATCGTTCAGTAATTAAAATAAATATTACCCCAAGTCTTTATTTATAAGGACTTGGGGTTTTTTTATTACCATTAAATATAAACTATGAGCTAAGTCAGATACGTTTATGTAAGTAGCAAAAGTAATTTCTTTGATATGGAACTACAGTCCAAATCCCCTTCGGAATGCACTGGGTGTAATTTCGTGGACTGCTTTGAATGCTGCTGTGAACTTCGCCGGATTTTCATAACCGCAGAGCGTTGCAATATTTTTAATACTCAGCTCGTCATAGGCTAGCAGCTGCATAGCCCGCTTCATAACGGCTTCACGAATATAGGCATAGAGAGGTTTGCCATACAGACCTTTGAAGGCGATTCTCAATTTGCTTTCGCCCATTTCGGCAAGCTGGCAAAGTGTCTCCGTACTTGGTGTATTCAGTGGGTCTTTATCAATCAGCTCCCGTACACGATGGAGCTTCTGCTCGTTTTCCCAGGTGACATAGTGGCGGCGAGGTTTTATACGGTTTTCCTGGGAGAGCGCGTGTGCGAACAGGCATAGGAGTTCACCTGCTTTCCATAAATAAGCAGGCTGCGGAAGCCTGTTTCCCCGCACTCCCCAGCGAAGCTGCTCCATCACAAGCATTACAATAGGCGTATCCACATGCTGAGGCAGCCAATAACGGGCGTCTGAAACCCGGATCGGGTAGGTTATATTATTTGCCTGAAGAAAGGTCTCAATCCAGGAATCAAAGATTAGCAAACTGGTAAAGCAGACAGGCTCACCCGGTGTAATGTTGAGTCGAAGCGGCTTGCCATTGCAGATAATCAGCTGCGTAGATGGGGAAAGTTGCCGGGAGGGTACTCCCTGCCGTGTGAAGCTGAGGCTGCCATTATCAACACAAAAGACCCACAAGCAGGGCTTTTCCGTATGCATGGTATACTCAATCTGATCTTTGGCGGTGAACCAGGCGCTGGCGACATGCAGCCCCTCTACGGGAGTCACCTGGGTAATCCACCCGTTATCCCAAATATCCGGGATATCATAATAGGAATATATTCCGTTTTGGCTCGTTTTAAACCCAAGGTGCTCTGCCATTGCACCCCAGCCCAAAGCATAATCATTAGTGTGCTGCATTTATTCCCTCCTTTTTTAACCTATCTGATGCAATAGTATACTTCAAAGCTTAGTATTTTACAATCCAAAACTAATCCAAAATGTGATGTGTATAATCCGAAATAAATATGACAAGAGAGTATTTTACACACTGAAAGTCATATAATTCGGCCTTCTCCAAATTATTGTCTAAAGGGTAAGTTAACACTTCCCGTCTATCTTGTTCTTGACAGTTAATACTCCACACCGTAAAATAGCAATTGAGTTAGAAGAGTCTAACTTAACGGCAGCGCGCGCCTGATCAATATAATATACCTGTCAAGGAGAATTAACATGAGGATAATTATGAAAAAGATAATGCCAATTATTTTGTCTCTTGCCATTGTACTTACGTTTTCAGCCTGCACAAGTAGTAAGTCCGAGACACCAGCTGATTCTGAATTAACAGCAGAGTCTGAAGTAATATCGGAGCCTGAAGTAACATCGGAGTCTGAGATATCGGCAGAGTCTTCCGAAGAAAGTGGTACCCGCGTAGTTAATACAGTAATGGGCGATATTGAAATTCCTGCCAATCCACAGCGGGTTGTTGTTAACTGGTATATCGGAGATACGCTGGCGACAGGCCTCAATATAGTGGGATACTATGGCTGGATGCAAAAAACAATGCCTTTCTATGATCAGATGATGGCGTCAACAAAGATTGAGAATTGGGAACAGGAAGAGGTCATGGCACTGGAGCCGGATCTGATCATTACATATAGTAAAGAGGATTATGAAACCTTTAGCCAAGTGGCCCCTGTGCTTGTTATTGAGGAGAGTATTAAATCTCCTGAACGCACGAGAATCATTGGCGAAGCCACCGGAACCCTTGAGAGAGCAGAAAAAACGATTACTGCATTTGAAACAAAGCTAAAGAATGCAAAAGAAATATTTAATACCGAGGCGTTTAAAGGTAAAACCTTCAGTATTCTGGAGGACTGGGGTTCTTCCGGCGAGTGGGCCGGGCTCTCTTATGAAACCGGGTCAAGAGGCGGGACACTCTTATACACATACCTTGAACAGCAGTATCCGGATAAACTGAGGGAATTAATCGAGACCTCCGGCAACGGAAGAGGAACCATCAGCTACGAGGTTGCCCATGAATATTTTGGTGATTATATTATCTGGTGCCGTCAGGAAGGTACTGAATCAGAATATGCACAATCTGATATCTGGAAGAGTATTCCTGCTGTGGCGGATGGACATGTCTTGGAAATCCCCGGTGAATACCAAGGTTTGTTCTACTTTGATGATGTACTGAGCCTTGAAGCTCAGCTCGACTATTTGGTGGAAGCCCTCAATACCCTGGTGGATTAACCGGATTTCGTTCTGAGAGCTCCCAAATTGGTATTCTATATAGCATATATAAACACAACAGTGCTTGCCTGTGCACCTCAAATTACTTTTGATTTCAAAATATACCAGAAATAACAGCCTGATACCGGAGTTTGGGATACACACCTTTTTACGGAATAATAATTGACTGGAGCAGTATACAATAGGATATGTATACTGCTCCTTATGTCGTTAACTGTGTTAAAGCTGATATTAATTTACTGCATCCTTTTATCTCCTACCCTGCACATAAATACATTCTTACACAATTACACTTCGAGTTGAAATCCTTAGACCCTGTATTGACAAAAGTATATCTATAGTTCATTATGAGGCATTACCATAATGGAATTTAGTTTTAATGGAATTTAATTACTATCAGGAATTCTTTATTTCCTGATATAGTAATATTAACTGGCTGGAACTATTTACTTTCAGCTTGGTATAAATACTTTCTTTATGGCGTTTAACTGTATTTAAGCTTATTTTTAATATATCCGCTATTTCTTTGACCTTATTGCCCTGGCATAGCAATCCCGCTACTTCGCACTCCCGCTTTGTAAGTTCTCTTTCTTTGAGATAGGCAGTCCAGGAGGTTCTGCTATTACCGGCAGATAGATTCAGAAAGATTGCATAGCGAGTTACAAAACTGTCAGTTATATGCTCCTTTGCAATAATATTTTCCAGAAATACCTCAACTCCCTCTGCCAGACGCAGGCAGAATCTGTGAGTGGCTCCTTCCTGGTAAACGGGAAGGATGTAATCATTTAAGAGTAAACCTGCTCCATCTTTATTGGCAGGCAGGTCAATCAGATCCAGGATATGGAGGGCCTCCTGGTTAATCTCCTGTATAGAAAAATTACCGTCACATAATATCATTCCAATAGGGTGACGAGCAAACATCCTGTTGAAGAAGTTCAGGTTATTTTGCATAGAGAGATAATTCAGATGTAATCGTGTAGCTTTCTCCAGGATAATCCCTATTTCTTCAAGAAGGAGCTGCTCCCGAGGTGTAAATCCGGAGGAATTTTTTCCATGATATACGGCAACAGCACCTAGGGGTTTACTCTTATCATCTCTTAGCAGAACCAGAGCTTCATAATAAAATCCATTAAAGTATAAACACTGACTGTACAAAGAGGATGTTTCATAATCAATATAGGAAGTAAAATCTTCAATGGTATAAACAGATTTCTGCTTTGCTTCCTTTAAATTAGCTGGGGCAAAGAAATCATTTTTATAACAGTCTCGTTCGTAGGATTCAATCGAAACAGGTGTAAAATTCACATAGATAAGATGTTTATAGTATCCTTTTCCATCTACCAGAGGAAAGGCAGCACCATCAAAAGGAAAGTAATGAAGCAGATCCTCCATAGCTGTCTTACGGAAATTCATATCGCAGGGATTTAAGCCTTCGGAAAATAAAAGCAGCCTTTTGTAATCTTCTTGTGTTAAAGAATTAATTTCAGTCATAATAACTCCAATTAGTTGTGCAGGTAAACTTTGCATTCCTGTTTAACGGATGTGATTTGGGAAGTATCTCTAAAGCATATAAAAATTCATTGTACCATTCTGGCAGTTCAACTTAGGAGCATACTTCGTTGCGATTTAAAATACAGCACCATTAAACCCTAAAATCGTGTATTACTTCTAAGAAATGGAATGTTAGCCCTGCACTGGCATTTATCGACTCAATACTAGGGTATTTACCCTAGAAGAATAGGTGTTGTGGGTAATTGTTACTTTATTATATAGGTGCTATTATTAGATTGTCAAGATAATAACAAAGTATCAAAAATATACCAGACTAAAATTAAGTATGTATAAACACAGGAAAAGGAAGGGACATCAATGGCTGTATTAAAATTATTAAGAGCACCTTTAAAATACTTACAGGGAAAAGGAGCGCTACTGCATTTTTATCAGGAAACAAAGGAGTTAGGGACCTCCTATTTATTTGTCTGCAGTAACAGCGGTTATAAGAACTGCTCTGATAAAATAAAGAAAAGTTTTGAAGGAAGTAATTGTGAACTTCATTTTGAAATATTCAAAGGTATAAGTTCTGTAGGTGAAATCAGCAGGATGAGAGAAATCGTTCAGGATAAACAGATTCAGGTAGTAGTTGGCATCGGCGGCGGATCGGCAATTGATACTGCCAAAGCTACTGCTCATTATGAAAAACTTCCGGTTGTAATCGTGCCCACAGTAGTGGCCACAGATGCACCATGTACTGGATTATCAGTTATCTATCAGGATGATGGAGCTTTTGACAGCTATCTTTTCTATCCTAAGAATCCGGAAGCTGTTATCGTGGATAGTGAGATTATAGCCAATGCACCGGTCAAATTCCTGATTGCTGGAATGGGAGATGCTTTAGGAACTTATTTTGAAGCCAGAGCATGTGTCAGAACGGATTCCCCCAGCCTTGAGAATGGAGGAATCGCCCTTTCGGCAATGGCTCTATGCGAATTGTGTTATAAAACTCTATTAAAAAACGGATACCAGGCAAAGCTTGCCTGTGAGAATCATTTGGTAACTCCTGCCCTGGAAGCAATTATTGAAGCAAATACCTACTTAAGTGGTGTAGGAGCTGATAACGGTGGATTAGCAACAGCTCATTCTGTGTACAACGGTTTTACAGCCCTTCCTGAATGTGAAGAAACAATGCATGGCTCTGTAGTGGCATTTGGAACCATAACTCAGCTTCTGTTAGAGAGTGCTCCCTCAGAGGAAATCAAGGAAGTAATGGATTTCTGTCATAAGGTGGGATTGCCGGTTACCCTGAAGGAGTTAGGAGTAACAGATGTGACCAGAGTAAGGATAGCAGCTGAAAAAGCCTGTATACCAGGTGAGACCATACATAATATGGCGGGAGATGTAACTGCCGATCAGCTCTACGATGCACTTCTTGCAGCGGATTTATTAGGACAGGAATATTTCAATTAAAGTAATTGATTATTAAAATTAGTATTATTTATATACCGATCTATAGTCAGGGGCTTTTGAAACCCATTGGGTTTTTCTGTAATGCACTGCATGAAAGACATGCTGCCGGTTTTGTGTGTTAAAAGCGAAGAATCTATATTCGATTATACACAGGAATTGGGAATGTGTTTAAAATCCGGTGTGTGTGAAAAACCAATGGGATTTTTTCAGCCCATTGGTTAAAAAGCAACCGATCCTTTTTAGTGTAACCCTATGCAGGCAGAATCCAATAGTTGGTTATTTTATTATGTACTTGTTATCTTCAAAGCTGCTTTTGCACTTCCATGGCCTTGTGCAGCTGCCTGTTGCCATAGGGCAATTGCTTTTTCAGTATTTTGCGGAATGCCTATTCCTTGGTCATACAGAAATCCCAAATCATACTGAGCGTACTTTTGACCCTGATCTGCTGATTCTGTAAACAGATGTATGGCGGTTTCTATATTTTTCTTAACACCATGACCATCTCGATAATAACAAGCTAGATCATATTGAGCATCGGCATTACCCTGCTGTGCGGCTTTTTCATACCATTCGATTGAAAGCCTTCTGCTGACAGGCACACCATAACCATTTCCATATCGAAACCCAATCTCATATTGCGCCTGTGAATGTCCTTGCAGAGCTGCTTTCATGTACCACTCAAACGCCTTTTTATAACAGCCTCGTTTACCTACAAGGGCTTCTCTGGAGTAATGATTACCAAGTTGAAATTGTGCATTGACATCGTTTTCTTCAGCTTTTGTCGTAAGTTGTTCAATATTATCCACTTTAATCCTCCGTTCTGTTATTACTAATTCTTGTTTACCCTGATTATCTTAAAAATATTATCATCATACCATAACACCGGAAGCAACTCAATTAATTAACTTACTGTTTAAGTGATTAAATAGCTGTTTCATTAAGGAATCTATGCAGGCAACTGTAGTAATGAGCTTTCAAATCAGGTAAAACAGCATATTTCTTTAAGAAAATATTAATATTCCAATATTTCTAAAATTTCCTTTGAAAAAAACTATAAATATGTATATAATAAAAAAGAGTGTGTTTAATTGACAGGTTTATGGAAAAAATCGAAATGTTAAGTGTGTATCAGTATTTTGATAGCTTCCTGAAAAGTCGGCAATAATAGAAGTAACAAAGAATAATTCAGCAGTTTTAATCGTGCTTATCATAAAATGAATACAAGCATTTTTCGTTTATAACAAAGTAAATTGACAGTATAGGATAGATGCAGAACCGGCGGCGGTCTGAGGTTTGGCAGCAGCCAAAGAATAACCTTGAGAATCTGAAAGGAGATTAGATATGTTAGGTAGTGACATAGGGATTGATTTAGGAACAGCAAGTGTATTGGTTTATTTAAAGGGAAAAGGGGTTGTGCTGAAAGAGCCCTCTGTAGTTGCCTTTGACAGAGATACAAATAAGATCAGAGCCATAGGTGAAGAAGCAAGATTAATGCTTGGAAGAACTCCTGGTAATATCGTAGCGGTACGTCCCTTAAGACAGGGCGTTATTTCTGATTATACAGTAACAGAGAAAATGTTAAAATATTTTATACAGAAAGCTGTCGGTAAACATCGTTTCCGTAAGCCCATTATCAGTGTATGCGTACCAAGTGGTGTAACAGAGGTTGAGAAGAAGGCAGTTGAAGATGCAACCTATCAGGCAGGCGCCAGAGATGTCAAGATAATTGAAGAACCCATTGCAGCAGCTATCGGAGCTGGAATTGAGATATACAGACCTTGCGGTAATATGATAGTAGATATCGGAGGCGGAACAACAGATATTGCAGTTATTTCATTAGGAGGTACAGTTGTAAGTACTTCTATTAAGATTGCCGGTGATGATTTTGACGAAGCTATTGTTAGATATATGCGTAAAAAACATAATCTTTTAATCGGTGAGAGAACTGCGGAAGAAATCAAGATAAAAATCGGTTCAGCTTTTAAGAGGCCAGAGGTTGTTACTATGGATGTCAGAGGACGTAACCTGGTTACAGGTCTTCCAAAGACAATAACAGTATCCTCTGATGAGACAGAAGAAGCTTTAAAGGAAACTACATCACAGATAGTTGAAGCAGTACACAGTGTGCTGGAGAAGACTCCCCCGGAACTTGCAGCAGATATTGCAGACAGAGGAATTGTACTTACCGGAGGCGGATGCCTTTTATACGGACTGGAAGAATTAATTGAGAATAAGACAGGTATTAATACCATGACTGCAGAAGACCCCATGACTGCTGTTGCTATTGGTACCGGAAAATATATTGAATATTTAAGTGGCTCCAGGGATTAAGTATTTGAAGTAAACGTCCGATAATATATACATCGGTATGCCGTGTATAGGAATAATGCCGGATTGAGGTATTACACGGATTACATTAAACTAGAAATTACTTGTAATATCCCAAGGTGACTTGCGGATTATACAAAATAGAACTTCAACTACTGATCAGTGCTTTATTCGCTTATATATATGCAGTGTGGATATGGCAGAAAGGGGTTAGAATGGTAAAGGGATTATTTACTTCCTGGACCGGTATGGTAAATGAACAGAAGCGTCTTGATGTTATAACAAACAACCTGGCTAATGCTTCTACTGTAGGCTATAAGAAGGATGGTGTCACAAACCAATCTTTTAAAAATCTTTTAACCTATAAAATAAAAGATGTTTCAGAAAATTATTCTAATAAAAAGGTCGGGTCAATGAGCCTGGGAGTTAGAATCGGTGAGGTCTATACAGATTATAACCAGGGATCCCTGCGAAGCACAGGCAACACTTATGACTTTGCTATCCAAGGCTCCGGTTTCTTTAATGTAACCACCACTGACAGTGCAGGAAATCAAACAGTTAAATATACAAGAGATGGTTCTTTTACAGTGAATCAGGATGGTAAGCTCATGGATGCGAGCGGAAATGCACTGATGGGAGAAGGCGGAGAAATTACGATACCTTCCGAGGCTGCAGAAGTAAGAGCTGATGAGAGCGGAAATATTTATGCAGATGGTGTATTTATTGATAAGATAAAGCTTACGGATTTTACAGATTATAATTATCTGAAGAAACAGGGAGACAGCTTTTATCTGGCACTTGACGGCGCAACACAGTTAGACAGTACTGCAACCATTCAGCAGGGATATACAGAGCAGTCTAATGTTAATGTTGTAAGAGAAATGACAAACATGATTGCCATAACAAGAGCCTATGAAGCTAATCAAAAAGTTATACAGACCATTGACGGTTCACTTGAGCAGGCTGTGAGCTCCGTAGGTAAGGTATAATACGAGAAAGGATAAACTTCTATGATGCGTTCACTGTGGACAGCAGCTTCCGGTATGATATCTCAGCAGACAAATGTTGATACGATTTCAAATAATCTGGCTAATATTAACACAACCGGATTTAAGAAGGAAACTGCTCAATTTAAATCATTGTTATATCAGACAATTCAGAATAAATCAACAGACAGTACAGGCGAAGCAAAGCCTGTGGGAGCACAGACAGGTCTGGGAGTTAAAAATTCCGCTATCGTCTCCCAGTATACCCAGGGATCTTTAAAGCAGACAGAAGGAGATTATGACTTTGCTATACAGGGTAATGGTTTCTTTATGGTACAGACAGCCGATGGTGGTATTGGATACACCAGAAGCGGTACATTTGGTTTGTCGGTAGGAACTGATGGTATAACCCTTGCAACCACAGAAGGGTATCCCGTACTTGATACAGCAGGACAACCCCTGGTATTTGACAGCACCATAGATGCTTCTTTACTTGAGGTTGATGAATATGGAAACTTCCTTTATCCAGATGCATCAGGTAATCTGGTAACAACAGGTAAGCAGATTGGACTTGCTCAATTTAATAATCCGGCCGGTCTTGAGAAGACTTCCAACAGTATAATGTTAGAAACAGCAGCTTCCGGAACAGCCAGAGTGGAAGGTCAGGACGCAACTGTAAAAAGAAGCACTGTAAAAAGAGGATACCTGGAGAACTCCAATGTACAGGCAGCTAATGAGATGGTAGATCTTATTGTAGCCCAAAGAGCTTATGAGATGAACTCCAAGGCCATCAATGCAGCAGATGAAATGCTTCAGCAAGCGAATAGTCTTCGCAGATAAGGAGGCTACAAATGAGTATAGGAATTGGAAATAATTACTCAGTAGAATCAGCCCTTGCTCAGACACAGGCAAAGCAAAGTACTACAAAATTGCAGGAAACGCTGAACCAGGATCTCAGCAAAGCTACTGACGATGAGTTAATGTCAGTATGTAAAGACTTCGAATCCTATCTGGTTGAACAGATGTTTAAGGAAATGAAGAAAAGCGTTGGGTCAGAAGAAGACCAAGGGGAATATGTTTCCTACTTTGGTGATATGTTATATGAAAAATACGCAGATGATGTTGTTGAGACCGGTGGCATGGGAATTGCCCAGATGCTGTACGAATCCATGAAACGTAATGTATAATAAGATAAATATGATTTTTTATGCGCCTAGAGAATTTCTGTATTGCATTTCTGTTATGAAATGGGGTATAGTTGTTTTCTAGGCGTAATTTATAAATTAAACATTTCACTTTTCATCCAATAACTTTGCAGGTATGGGGTATGCATGATTTGCAGCAGTACCACATATGAAAGCAGATGTGGTATATAGGAGTGTATGAATAAAATTAAGTATAAAATAGTCGCAGTCTAAAGGCAGGTGAAATATTATTGGCTGAAGAATTAGAAGGGTATGTAGATCGGATCGTATTCCGCAATGCTGAAAATGGCTATACAGTATTAACCCTTACAAAAGAAAAGGAAGAAATAACCTGTGTGGGGACTTTTACCTTTATCAATGAGGGTGAATTTATACATTGCACCGGTAAATACACTGCACATCAGCTATACGGAGAACAATTCCTGGTGGAGACCTATGAATTTAAGGAGCCGGAGGATCTGGACTCTATGGAGAAGTATCTGGGCTCAGGTGCTATAAAAGGAGTAGGAAGTGCTCTTGCGGCACGTATAGTAAGAAGGTTTAAGGCAGATACTTTTCGTATTATGGAAGAGGAGCCTGAGCGATTGGCAGAAGTAAAAGGCATCAGTGACCATATGGCAAGAGAGATTGCTTCTCAATTTAATGATAAAAGAGATATGAGAGGAGCTATGATATTCCTTCAGCAATATGGGATTACCACAGCTCTGGCGGTTAAGATATATAAAGAATATGGAATGCGAATGTATCAGGTGATTAAAGAGAATCCATACCGTCTGGCAGAAGACATTAATGGTGTTGGTTTTAAGCTGGCAGATGAAATAGCTGCAAGAGTAGGCATCGGTACAGAGTCAGATTACCGTATCAAGGCAGCCATATTATATGTACTGCTGCAGGGAAGCACAAATGGACATGTCTACCTGCCGGAGGATATATTATACCGGAAAGTATGTGAGCTTCTAGGTATCTCCCCCAAGGGCTTTGAAGATCAGATAAGTAATCTTTCTATGGAGAGAAAGGTTATTATCAAGACAGAAGGTGAGCAGAAACTTATATATAGCGCAAGCCTTTATTACCTGGAATTAAACACTGCCAAAATGCTAAGTGATCTTAATATAAAATATGACTTGCCTCTCCTTGAGATTGAGCGCCGCTTAAAATCAGTGGAAAAGCAATTTCAGATAGAGCTGGATGAACTGCAGCGGACAGCTGTAATGGAGGCAGCAAAAAACGGTATACTGATAGTAACAGGAGGACCAGGTACCGGTAAAACCACCACCATTAACGCCATTATTCGTTTCTTTGAAGCGGAAGGAATGGATTTGTTATTAGCTGCACCTACGGGAAGAGCGGCTAAACGTATGACAGAAACAACAGGTTATGAAGCCAAGACAATTCATCGGCTTTTAGAAATCTCCAAAATGTCCGGTGATATGGAGAACAAGCTGGTATTTGAACGAAATGAAGGCAATCCTTTGGAAACCGATGTAATAATTATTGACGAAATGTCCATGGTTGATATCAGCCTGATGCATTCCCTCCTGCGTGCCATTACAGTAGGAACCAGACTGATACTGGTGGGTGATGTTAACCAGCTGCCCTCTGTGGGACCCGGAAATGTCCTTAAGGATATCATTAATTCCCATGTATTCAACGTAGTTAAGCTGACTAAGATTTTCCGTCAGGCAAAAGAAAGTGATATTATCGTCAATGCCCATAAGATAAACGATGGAGAACAGATTGAGCTTAACAATAAGTCCAAGGACTTCTTTTTATTAAAAAGAGCAGAAGTAAATGATGTAGTTGGTGTTACCATTGCTTTAGTAAGAGATAAGATGCCAAAGTACGTTAATGCTTCTCCTTATGATATTCAGGTATTAACGCCTATGCGTAAGGGTGAGCTGGGAGTAGAGAAATTAAATGGTGTGCTTCAGCAGTATTTAAATCCCCCGTCAGCCGATAAGAAAGAAAAGGAGTTCCATAATATAATCTTTCGAGAAGGTGATAAGGTCATGCAGATCAAGAATAATTATCAGCTGACCTGGGAGAGTAAGAGTAAATACGGTATTACAAATGAAAGCGGCACCGGAATTTATAATGGAGATACAGGTATTATTCGGGAAATCAATCACTTTGCGGAACAGCTGACCGTAGAATTTGACGAAGGCAGGCAGGTAGAGTATCCTTTCAGTCAATTGGAAGAATTAGAACTGGCATATGCAATTACCATTCATAAATCCCAGGGAAGCGAGTATCCGGCTGTTGTCCTTCCACTGTTAACCGGACCCAGGATGTTATTAAACCGCAATATCCTTTATACGGCCGTAACAAGAGCGAAAAATTGTGTTACCATTGTAGGCAATTCGGATACTATCCAGTTTATGATTGATAATGAAAGTGAGCAGAGAAGGTACTCTGGTCTTGCAAAACGCATCAATGAGCTGGAAGAAAAATAAAGTCAACTGAAATAATCAAAAATAGGAAATATATAGTAATTATTAAAAAAATTAGTGCGTATTCATCCGGTATAAGGTATAATTTAAGTATAATAATATAAGTAAGGGGCTTAAATAAGTCTTTAATATATATATGGGTGAAGGCAGAAATGGAGGAGATAATGAAAAAAACAGCATTAGTTATTATGGCAGCAGGTCTTGGCAGCAGATTTGGCGGTATTAAGCAGTTAGAACCCGTGGGAGTAAGCGGCGAGATTATTATGGACTATTCCATCTATGATGCGATAAAAGCAGGTTTTAATAAGGTTATATTTATAATAAGAAAAGACCTCGAAAAAGATTTTAAAGAAGTAATAGGTAATCGTATAGCTGAAAAGGTAGAGGTGGAGTATGCTTTTCAGGAGCTGACAAATTTACCTGAGGGATTTTCTGTACCGGAAGGCAGAACAAAGCCATGGGGAACCGGACAGGCAGTATTAAGCTGTAAAGGACTTATAAAAGAACCCTTTGTAGTAATTAACGCAGATGATTATTATGGCAGCGAGGCCTTTGTTAAGGTCCATGATTACCTGGTGGCAAGCGAGAATGAGGGTGATTACTGTATGGCAGGCTTTATCCTCGGTAATACCTTAAGTGAAAATGGTACTGTTACAAGAGGCGTATGCCAGGTTAATGCAGAGGGTTATCTTATTGATATTAAAGAAACCAAAGCCATTGAGAAAAAGGGAACAAATGCAGTAGCCATTGAAGATGGTGTAGAGACAGAGCTTGAGATAAGTACCCCTGTATCTATGAATATGTGGGGATTTCAGCCAGGTTTGTTAGCTGATCTGGAGGAAGGTTTCGTGGAGTTTTTAAAAGAAAACGGTCAGGAACTAAAGTCAGAATACTTACTTCCCGAGGAAGTAGGAAACCTGATTAAGCAAGGCAAAGCGTCTGTAAAAGTCCTTTCAACCAATGACAAATGGTTCGGTGTTACTTACAAAGAAGATAAGCCTATTGTAATGGATTCAATTAAAGAACTTGTAAATAAAGGGTTATATCCAACAAAATTGTTCTAAGGAGCCGTTATGTTCAACTCATTGCTGGATATCCTTTACCCTCGCAGATGCCCCGTATGTTCTGAAATCGTAGATGTACGGGGAGAACTATCCTGCAAAGAATGCTGTAAGAAACTTATTCTTATAGAGGAACCGAAATGTAAGTGCTGCGGCAAACCAATGGAACAAGAGAATAAAGAATACTGTTATGACTGTGAAAAGAAAAGCCGGGATTTTACCAGAGGTATAGCGCTATGGCTATATAATAAAGAAATGAAGAAATCTATGGCTGAGTTTAAGAACCATGGAAGAAGAGAGTATGCCGCATTCTATATCGAAGAGCTGTTAAAAGCATATAGGGAGGAGATTGAAGAAATCTCACCGGAGGTCTTGATCCCGGTCCCTATTCATAAAAAGAAGTTAACGGAACGGGGATATAATCAGGCAGATGTATTAGCCAGGAGTTTAGGGGATAAACTGGATATACCAGTCTTATCTGACCTGCTTATAAGAAAAAAGGATACACTTCCCCAGAAACAACTCAATGATAAGGAGCGTATGCTTAATCTGGCGGAAGCATTTGACTTTTCCCCCACAGAAAGAAACAGTTTTCGTAATAAGCTAAACAAAGTACTTTTAGTAGACGATATCTATACTACAGGCAGTACTATTGAAGCTTGTGCCAGAATACTTAAAAATAATGGTATAAATGAGGTTTACTTTGTCACAGTATGTATTGGAAAAGGTTACTAAGGAGGATTGCAATGGATGTTAGAAATTGTAAAAGCTGCGGTAAGTTATATAACTATATAGGAGGTCCGCCTTTATGCCCCTCCTGTGCTAAAGCTCTTGATGACAAATTCGATCAGGTAAAACAATACATTTATGATAATCCAAGAGCAGGAGTTCAAGAAGTTTCGGAAGCGAATGATGTAACTACTATGCAGATTCATAAATGGATTAGAGATGAAAGGCTTGCTTTTACGGAGGACTCTATGGTAGCTCTGGAATGTGAGATGTGCGGTGCTTCCATTAGAACAGGACGTTTTTGCAAGAGCTGTAAAGATAAGCTGTCCAGCCATTTTGGCAGTCTCTATGAAGACATCTCTGAAGAGAAGAAGAAAGAATTTAAAGAGAAAGAGAAAAAAATGCATTTCCTTCAAAGAGGAGGAAAGTAATAAATTTGATTACGAGATTAAAATATAAAAGGTAAAATATAAAAGTTCCGATATCTCCTTTGCTGCCTGGGATAGCTATCCTATAGCAGTGAACTGGATAATCGGAACTTTTGTTATGAATATTTGGTCTGTTATATTTCCAGAGCTTCAATTCCCTCTGAGGTTATTCTGATTTTCTGCTCTTTCATAAGCCTTCCAATAGCGCGCTTAAAAGCATTTTTACTTAGGCCGAATTTTTCGGAGATAATAGCAGGATCGGTCTTGTCGTGATAGGGTAGAGAACCGCCGGCCTCTTTTAACAGTTTGTATATGATTTCTGCATCGGAATCAATCTGAACAGGAATAGCCTCCTGAAGGCTTAGATCAAGTTTACCGTCTTCTTTAACAGCGGTAACCCTTGCCTCTACGCTATCACCTGGTTTCAGAGAACGCTTTAATTCTTTTTGTGGAATCAATCCGCTGTAGAGATTGTCAACAGCTACAAAAGCGCCGAAGTTACTGCTTATCTCATAAACGGTTCCAAGAACCTTGTCTCCTTTCTTATAAGGAGAATCCAGTCTTAGATACTCATATATCTTCATTGTGGCACAGAGACGGCTGCTTTTGTCAATATATAAGGCAACCAGTACTTGTTCTCCTGTGTGAACTCTTTCAGTCTGTTCCTTAAAGGGAAGAAGCAGATCCTTTGCCAGTCCCCAGTCTAAAAAGGCACCGATGGTAGTGACTTCTTTTACCTGCAGAAGAGCAACCTTGCTCTGAGCAACCTTGCTCTGAGTAACTTCGTTCTGAGCAATGCTACTCTGATCAATATTGCTCTCAGTAAGCTCGCTATTCAGAGCATCACTCTCATCGATAGGATTAACTCCCGGCCGACTTACCTCAATTCCGCTTAAGGTCAGCTTGGGTGTAAGGGTTGTTGCTATTGGTCTGTCATCAGAATCCTTATAAATAAATACGGATATCTTGTCACCGGTTTTTAAAGTTTTTGGAACCTGAGCTTTGGGCAGCAGGATACGTTCATCAGTAGTGTTACCCGGTTCCTTCAGATAGACACCGAAATCAGTACTTTTTATCATTTCTAATTCTTGTATTTCACCTAATTTTATCATAAGACCTCCTCTTGGTTATACGGTGTATTCAATAATGGTATATGGTTTCCTGGCTGAATCGGCAAGTACAATGGTCAGAGTACTTTCGTTCTGATGTATCAGGGGGATGATTATATCACCCATTACAGCTGATTTTCTATATTCTGCCCGCATTCCGGCAGGTTTAAAATTCTCGGGAATAAATTCTTCTGACATTCGGATATATTCACCATTATTTACGTGATTATTTGTGTCCAGATTTCTTCTGAGAACTGGAAAGGGTGTACCTTCCACCAGGTTGTCAGGAAGAGAGATTTTGCGAGGGGCATAATCCATGGGATAGGGCTCCTCGGGCCTATAGGCTCTGGCAATGTCTTCGTCAATCTTAACAGGACGGTTGTTTTCCGTGTCCATATATATCCAGATAGAATTTGCATAAGCACAAACTTTACCCTGATTATCTTCTATGAGAAAATTTCGGTAACCATACATAGCATTGAAATCATATGCCCAGGTGGATACTTTTATATCTTCACCGAATACGGGAAAACGAGAGACCTGAATCTGCCAGGCATTCATTAACCAGATACGGTGTCTTTGTTCCAGGTCATCAAAACCCTGTCCCACTGCTTCTGAATGAAAGAGACTGCAGTCTTGAAAATAATTAATGATTGAGAAAAAATCCAGTTCTTTGTTGCTGCAGACTTCGCTGTAGCGTATTCTGCTGTTAAAACTGTACATATATAACCTCTTTTCTGAATATCCTATCCAATCAGACAAACTAATATTTGTCTTCTTAAACTTATCTGGCAATGTTTTGCCCATATGCCTAATTGTACCATAAGTAATGGAATTTTGATAGAAGTTCTTTCATGTTTCCCTGTTTGTCCGCATAAAAATGAATTAATGATGCATTTTTTATAAAAAATAGTGAAAAACCTTTCGGTATAGTATATAATGGTTCTTAATATGAATAAACGGAGGTTATATAAATGAAGAAAATAGTAAGCACAACAAATGCACCTGCAGCAATCGGCCCTTATTCACAGGCTGTTATCATTAACAACATGGTTTATACCTCTGGTGTAATTCCCATTAATCCTGAAGACGGAACCATTGTGGAAGGAGATATAAAGAAGCAGGCAGAAAGAGTTCTAAAGAGTCTTTCCGCATTGCTAAAGGACAGCGGTTCAGATCTTACGAAAGTAGTAAAAACAACAGTATTTATAAAGAACATGGAAGATTTTCCTCTGATAAACGAAGTATACGCCTCCTTTTTTACCGAGAATTATCCTGCGCGTTCCTGCGTTGAAGTTGCAAGACTTCCTAAGGATGTCCTCATAGAAGTGGAAGCAGTGGCGTATCTATAATAAGAAAACAATATCGCAGGATAGTCTGCGAAGGGGTTATATTTGAAAGGAAGGACTTTTTTGGACTCGATAGATTATTATAATAAGAATGCAAGTCTTTATTTTGAGAACACAGTAGATATCAATACAGAAGAAAACAGAGAAAAATTCATGTCAGCCATTCCGGAAGGTGCTGCAGTATTAGATCTTGGCTGCGGTTCAGGAAGGGACAGCCTGGAGTTTATCGAAAGAGGATATGATGTCACAGCCATTGACGGAGCAGAAGAGCTCTGTGAGCTTGCTTCTATCCATATTGGACAGGATGTACTCTGCATGCAGTTTGACGAACTGGATTTTGATGAAGTATTTGATGGGATATGGGCCAGCGCAGCACTGATACATATCTCCCCGGAGGAGTTAAAAGGGGTCTTTGAGAAAGTCATCAAGGCGTTAAAGCCCGGCGGAATATTATATATGTCTTTTGGGCACGGTGATTTTACAGGATATCTTAACGGGAGATACTTTCAGAATTTTAAGACAAAAGCTATGAAGGATTTCCTGGTAGGTTACTCGGGACTTGAGCTTCTTGAAATATGGAAGAGTACAGAGAACCTTGGAGAAGCAAATCTTGATGAGTGGCTGCATATCATATTAAAAAAGCAGGAAGAGAAGCAGGAGTAAATATATGAACCAAGTAAAATCGGTTAACAGAGTGTTCCTTGCAACAGTACTGATTACTTTTGCCGGAATAATAATTAATCCCTGGGTATATGACAGAACCAATAATATTATTTCTGCTCTGATAGTATCACAGCTGCTATTGATTATACCTTCTGTGATTTATCTAATAAAGAGTAAGGAGGGGCTTTCTCAGGCAATTGGATTTCATAAGATAAGCGTCGGAAATGTGGTATTATTGGTTATTCTGACCTTCTTAATCATGCCTCTTATGGGATTGATAAATTCTATTTCCATGCTTTTTGTCAGAAATGATACAACGGCTGTTATCGATAATCTTATAGGTAAAAATGGATTTTTAATAAGTCTGATAATGGTTGCTGTTGTACCGTGTTTATTTGAAGAAAGCGTTTACCGGGGAGTATTGTTTCAGAACTACCGTAAAGTCAACCCTCTGAAAGGTATTTTTATCAGTGGGCTGCTCTTCGGACTGATTCACCAGAATTTTAACCAATTCTCCTATGCATTTGTCTTGGGTATGATATTTGCGCTTATTATAGAAGCAACGGGCTCCATCCTGTCAACAATGATAGTTCATTTTATTATAAATGGAACCTCCGTGGTCAGCCTTACCTTATACCCCAAGCTTTTAGAGCTGTCCGAAGGAATAACCGGCAATGGTGTAAGCCAGGATGAGGTAATGCAGGCGGCTGCTGAGATAACCCCTATGTATATAGTTTCCGTGTTATTGCCCCTTGCAGTTGTGTCCACTGTGATTGCTTTCTTTGTATTCCGGGTACTTGCTGATAATTCAGGAAGATGGGAGCATATTAAAAGCATTTTTAGAAGAAAGGAACATGCTGCAGAGAACGGGGATGAAGCAGTAAAGGTAAGGTTTGTAACACCCAGCCTGGTAATTGGAATTATTGTCTGTATTCTTATTATGATAGCTACTGAACTGGCAGGAAGCGGGTCAGATGGAGCAGCCTCCCATGAAGGATTCACAACAGTTATATTGGGATTTATAAACAATGTTAAGAATTATCTGATGTAAAGCAGTTCGGTCAGGTATCTTCCTAAATTATAAAGAATAAAATGTGCAGATGGCTTTCAAAAAGTTCCTCATAAGAAACAAATCAGCCGGACTGCAGTTAAATAAAGAAAGAGAAGCTGCCTGACTTTCCTGTTACCAACAGGTAAAAGGATGCAGCTTCTCTCTTTTAATAATTTGGGGCTTTTCTTTTTTGTAAAATGTGATACAATATAAATGCAATTAAATTGTAAGCAATTAATAAAATGTGTATATCTGTTATTACATCAGGGTATTATAAGTTGAAATGAATGGAGGATTTATCATGGATAAGATATATGAGTTGGCTGTTATCGGATCAGGACCGGCGGGATTAACTGCGGCACTTTATGCCGGAAGAGCAGAACTGGATACAGTTGTAGTAGAGAAGGCACCTATAAGCGGAGGCCAGATAATTAATACCTATGAAGTTGATAATTATCCTGGAATACCTGGAATCAGCGGTTTTGAACTGGCAACCAGATTCAGGGAGCATTGCGATAAGATGAATCTGCCTTTTGTAACCGGTGAAGTGAAAGACTTCCATATAGAAGAGGATATTAAAGTTATTACCTTGGATGATGGAACTGTTATACGTTCAAAAACAGCCATAATTGCTACAGGTGCTAATCCCAGAAAGCTGATGGTAGAAGGTGAGGAAAGACTTGCAGGTATGGGAGTATCCTATTGTGCTACCTGCGACGGAGCTTTTTTCCGTAATAAAGTTACAGCTGTAGTCGGCGGAGGTGATGTAGCTGTGGAGGATGCAATCTTCTTAGCAAGACTATGTAAGAAAGTATATGTAATTCACAGAAGAGATGAATTCAGGGCAGCCAAGACCTATATCAGTAAGCTGCTATCCATGGAGAATGTTGAAATAATCTGGGATAGTGTAGTAGAAGAAATAAACGGCGGAGAAGTCGTTGAGAAAATACAGGTTAAGAACCTTAAGAGCGGAGAAAATAAAGAACTGGCTGTGGACGGTATATTTATTGCAGTAGGTTATAATCCCAGTTCAGAGGTTTATAAGGAGGTGCTTGAACTGGCACCGGGCGGATATATCAAAGCTGATGAATCAGGAATAACAAATGTTCCGGGAGTATTTGCAGCAGGAGATATCCGAACCAAAGAGTTAAGACAGATAATAACAGCAGCTTCAGATGGAGCTAATGCGGTTACCGGGGTTGAAAAATACCTTAATAGTCTATAAAATTAAATATATATAGACAATTTGTAACTTTTGAGACGGTTTTACGAATATGAACAAATAAAGCTTAAAATATGTTAAATTATGCGTTGACAGCAGTAGTATGCTTTGATATAATTACCTCAGGATATTTAATAAATTTGTAACATTTCATATTGATTCTAATACGCGATAACATATATTTAATTTCTATTTAATTATTTGTCACATTCGAGAAAACCGTAAGGAGGTTACATATAAAATGCTTAGAAGTACTGCTGTTAAGGCATCCTTGTGTACTGCTGCGCTGCTCTTTTCGTTGGGAATGGGAGTGAAGGCTCAGGCAGCAGAGGGTGCATCAGATGTTGGTTTGGCAGGTATTATGCCTGCGCTGGATAATTATTATGTAGCTACAGCCACTGAGGAGAAAGGCGAAGCAGAACAATTACTTGAAACATTGGTAAAACAAAAGGACGAGCCAAGCAGCAGTGAAGTGGAAAAAGTGAAATCACCTTACGAAAACTTAGGAATATCCATAGCCAATGACTATGTTAATATTCGAAAGGAACCCAATACCGACAGTGAAATAGTCGGTAAGCTCTACAGGGGATGTGCCACAGACATCCTGGCAACAAAAGGCGAATGGGTAAAGATAAAATCCGGTAAGGTCAAAGGATATATCAAATCAGAATTTCTTGCAATTGGTGAAGAAGCTGAGAAGCAGGTAGATGAATTTGCAGATAAGTATGCTACTGTTGATACAGAAACATTATTTGTAAGGGAAAAGCCCGGAACAGATAACGCCATAACAACTATGATACCATACGGAGAATCCTATTACGTACTCAAAGAATATAATGATTGGGTTAAAGTTGAAATTGATGAAGGCGAAACCGGTTATGTATCAAAAGATTTCATTAAGTTGGATGTAAAATTCAAATATGCTATTTCTATAGAAGAAGAGATGGCCAAGATTGCTGCAGAAGAGGCAGCCAAGAAGGCAGAAGCTGAAAGACTTGAACAATTAGCAAGAGATAAAGAAGCTGAGAGACAGAGACAAGCGGCAGCTAATGCAGCAGCCAACTCCAACAAGAGTAATAGTTCCAAGGATTCAAGCTCCTCGAATTCTGGCTCTTCTAACTCAAGCTCATCAAACTCAAGTTCTTCAAATAATTCCGCATCAGGTTCAGGAAGCGGAAGCACAATAGCAAATTACGCATTAAACTTTGTAGGTAATCCCTATGTTTGGGGTGGGACAAGCTTAACCAATGGTGCAGACTGTTCCGGATTCGTACAATCTGTATATGCTCATTTTGGCTATAGTATCCCAAGAACCTCCAGAGATCAGGCCTCAAGTGCAGGGTATGAAGTAAGTATCAACAATGTACAGCCTGGAGACTTGATTTTCTATACAAATTCCAGCGGTACGATTAATCACGTTGCAATGTACATAGGAAACGGTAAGGTTGTTAATGCCAGCACAGCCAGAACGGGAATTAAAGTATCCAGCTACAATTACCGTTCACCTTATAAGGTAAAAAGAATCGTAAAATAATATACAGTATATAAGTACCGCAGATAGGTTACACTATCTGCGGTACTTTTTTGTAATCGGAGTTTTTGCCTTATTGCATAAAAGCTCCAAGTCAGACTATTTGCTTCCGCTCCTGAACTCATTTCTATCCCGTATTATGGTATGTGAGTTATATTCTTTGAAATTGCAGGAAAAATTCAAACCTGAGTTGTCCCCAAAAAGATGGTATGCCACGTCAGGTACGAACAGTTTTATGAATCTGATTGAGATAAAAAGATAAAGTATATTGGCTTCTAGCTTTTTTGTACATGGACACAAACGTATGACTGGCAAAATCTTTGTTATTAAACTAATTTTCTAAAAAAGAGCGTCAAAATACTCTTTTAATAGAATTTTTTGATAATTGTTTAAAATCAGCTTATTTGCGGAATAAAGAAAACTGCAGTGAAATTTATTGACAAAAGTTGAAATATACAAAATGCACAAAATCCATTCTTGCGGTCTAGTTAATTAATGGAAGCAGAAAAATTGGACAAGTTTATCCAAAAGTTATCCACAATAAAAAAGGCCTATTTTTACTCATAAAAAAAGTTATACACGGAGTTATCCACATTATCCACAATTTTTAACCACTATTGTGGAATCTGGAGGAGATGTCAAGGTAGAAAATTTGTTTTGTAAGTTATGATAATATAAAAATTATGTAAATTACCTTTTGCAAAATGGTATAATATGTAACTGTCAAAAAATTATCACATATGACGTACAATGAATGAGAATTAGCTAACAATTTAAGATATAGTAGCTACAAGTTGCTAAGTAGGAAGAATTCTTAACGGGAAATAACTTGTCACAAATTCTGGGGTGTGTTATAATAATGTTAAGCCTAAGTAATATTAAGCTTAAGCATTAAATAAGTTAAAAGGAGTTGATTCGAATGCGTTACATTATAAGTGGCAAAAACATCGAAGTGACAGAGGGTCTTAAGACAGCTGTATATGAGAAAATCGGTAAACTAGAAAGATATTTCACTCCTGATACTGAAATCCATGTAACGATGAGTGTGGAAAAAGAAAGGCAGAAAATTGAGGTCACTATCCCAATGAAGGGTAGTATGGTAAGAGCAGAGCAGACAAGCACTGATATGTATGTATCCATTGACCTGGTTGAAGAGATTATTGAACGTCAGTTAAGAAAATATAAGAATAAATTAATCGAACAGAAGCAGGCAACCATTAATCTTAATCAGGAATTTATTGATGATTCCTATGAAGAAGAGAACAATATTAAGATATTCCGTACAAAGAAATTCGCCATTAAACCCATGGATCCGGAAGAAGCTTGCGTACAGATGGAACTCTTAGGACATAATTTCTTTGTATACAGGAATGCTGAAACAGATGAAGTAAATGTTGTGTATAAACGTAAAGGTAATACTTATGGTTTAATTGAACCAGAATTCTAATACTCTGAATAGGAATTAACTGACCATTAGGCAGGTTAATAATTATTCTCATGGTGCTGGATTTTGAATGAACAAATTGAAAATGATTACAGGGGGCTGTTTTTGCAGCCCCTTTTTTTGCCTGTTATCGTCTTTTCTTACAAAAAGGTTGATTACTAACTGGGGAAATGATACAATGTATTTTATGAAAAAATTATTTTTACCGGAATTGACTTAGTATCCATTGAAATAAATACAGGAGTGAATAGTATGAGTCTCGTAACGAAAATATTTGGTACACACAGTCAAAGGGAAATAAAGCTTATTACGCCCATAGTTGACAAGATTGAAGCATTGGAACCCTCTATAAAGGTATTGTCCGATGCGGAACTAAAAAACAAGACCGCAGAGTTTAAAAACAGACTGAAGAACGGTGAAACACTGGATGATATCCTTCCTGAAGCCTATGCAGTAGTGAGGGAAGCGGCTGTAAGAACCCTTGGGTTAAGACATTTCCGTGTACAGCTCTATGGTGGTGTTATTCTGCATCAGGGAAGAATTTCAGAACAGAAGACCGGTGAAGGAAAGACACTTACCTCTACGCTTCCTGTTTACTTAAATGCTCTTGAAGGTAAAGGTGTTCATATTGTAACCGTAAATGATTACCTTGCAAAGCGTGACTCCGAGTGGATGGGTCAGATACATGAGTATCTGGGCTTAAAAGTCGGCGTTATCTTAAACAGCATGGACAATGACCAGAGAAGAGAAGCATATGCCTGTGATATCACATATGCAACCAACAATGAATTAGGTTTTGATTACCTGAGAGACAACATGGTTATCTATAAGGAACAGCTGGTTCAAAGAGGACTTAACTTTGCAGTAATCGATGAAGTTGACTCCGTTTTAATCGATGAAGCCAGAACTCCTCTTATCATTTCCGGACAGAGCGGCAAATCTACAAAATTATATGAAGCCTGTGATATTCTTGCCAGACAGCTTACAAAAGGTAAAGTCAGCGGTGAACTTACAAAGATGGCTGCCCTTATGAATGAGGATGTGGAAGAAGAAGGCGACTTTATCGTAAATGAAAAAGACAAGTTAGTAAACCTTACAGCAGAAGGTGTTGAAAAGGTTGAGAACTTTTTTAAGATTGAGAACCTTGCAGATCCTGAAAATCTTGAGATTCAGCACAACATTATACTTGCCCTCAGAGCCCATAACCTTATGGCAAGGGACAAAGATTATGTGGTAAAAGATGATGAAGTACTTATTGTAGATGAATTCACAGGGCGTATTATGCCCGGAAGAAGATATTCTGACGGTCTTCATCAGGCTATTGAGGCCAAGGAAAAAGTTAAGGTTAAGAGAGAGAGTAAGACACTGGCCACTATTACTTTCCAGAACTTTTTCAATAAGTACAATAAGAAATGCGGTATGACCGGTACAGCTCTTACAGAAGAGAAGGAATTCCGTAATATCTATGGAATGGACGTTATTGAGGTTCCTACCAATGTACCTGTTGCCCGTGTTGACAGACAGGATGCAGTTTATAAGACGAAAAGAGAGAAACTGAATGCAGTAGTCGATGAAATTGTAGAAGCTCACAAGAAAGGTCAGCCTGTACTTGTTGGTACCATAACCATTGAAGCCTCGGAAGAATTAAGCGATATGCTTAAGAAAAAAAATATACCACACAAAGTCCTCAATGCGAAGTTCCATGAGCTGGAAGCGGAAATTGTTGCTGATGCAGGACAGGCAGGTGTTGTAACCATTGCAACCAATATGGCTGGCCGTGGTACCGATATCAAGCTTGGAGAAGGAGTCGTAGAAGTAGGCGGACTTAAGATAATTGGTACAGAACGTCATGAATCCAGACGTATTGATAACCAGTTAAGAGGACGTGCAGGACGTCAGGGTGACCCTGGTGAGTCCCGCTTCTATATTTCCCTGGAAGATGATTTAATGAGACTCTTCGGTTCCGAACGTCTCATGACAATGTTTAATTCCCTGGGGCTTCCCGATGGAGAACAGATTGAGCATAAAATGCTAAGCTCTGCCATTGAAAGAGCACAGACTAAGATAGAAAACAATAACTACGGTATTCGTAAGAATCTGTTGGAATATGATCAGGTTAACAATGAGCAGAGAGAAATCATCTATAAAGAAAGAAGAAAGGTGCTTGATGGCGAAAGCATGAGAGACACTATCTTTAAGATGATTACTGATACAGTCGAAGACTGTGTAAATACCTGCATCAGTGATGATCAGCTGCCGGAAAACTGGGATTTAGAAGAGCTTAACAACATGCTTCTGCCTATCATACCTTTAGAGCCTATTGTATTTGATGCCCAGGAGCTTGATCGTCTAAAGAAAGCCTCCTTAATTCAGAAACTGAAGGAAGATGCAGTAAAATTATACGAGGATAAAGAAGCTGAATTCCCTGAAAAAGAACAGCTTCGTGAAGTTGAGCGTGTTATTTTATTAAGAGTTATCGACCGTAAATGGATGGATCATATCGATGACATGGATCAGCTGCGTCAGGGGATTGGCCTCCAGGCTTATGGACAGAGAGATCCTCTGGTAGAATTTAAATTCATGGGCTTTGAGATGTTTGATGAAATGACCAATGCAATCAGAGAAGATACAGTTAAAGCCCTTATGCATGTCAGAATTGAGCAGAACGTTGAAAGAGAGCAGGTTGCCAAGGTTACCGGTACTAACAAAGACGAATCTGTTGCTCAGGGCCCTGTAAGACGTGCAACAAAGAAGGTTCAGCCAAACGATCCCTGCCCTTGCGGAAGTGGTAAGAAATACAAGTTCTGCTGTGGAAGAAGCTAGTATTACATTTCATTAATTTTCCATAAATCAGCACGTGCTTTGTATTGAGCCAAATTAGCACTGCTATTTATGCCGGACCAGACAGAATAGAAGCTTACTGTCTGCCTTTAATAAACGGACTAATTAAATAAGTTTATAGACCTGCCAAAGTATTTAATAGTATATAGTAAGCTATATGTACTTTGGCAGGAAGACTTAAATTCAGTTTACAACGATAAAGGTCTGAGGATACGCTTAGACATAATAAGAATAAAAAAAAGAAAGAGGTGATACAATGGTTGAATTAGATCAGATTAAATATACGCTGAACACTTACAGACAGCCATTGATTGAAGTGGGGGATTCACTTTGACCTGGCTAACAAGCTGGAGCGAATAGATATGATTGAGCATATCATGGAGGAGTCCGGATTTTGGGACTCTGCTGATAAAGCCCAGGGATATGTAAAAGAGCTTAAGAATCTTAAGGATGTTGTAGAAGAGTACAATAGTCTGAAAAGAGAATTTGAAGATATCGAAACCTTGTTAGAAATGGCCTATGAAGAAGATGACGCTTCTTTAGCAGGTGAGATACAAGAGGCACTTACCAAATTTACAGATGATTTGGACGAGATGAGGCTAAATACTCTGCTCTCAGGAGAATATGATAAGTACAATGCTATTTTGACCCTCCATGCAGGTGCGGGAGGAACAGAAAGCTGTGATTGGGCTAGCATGCTTTTTCGTATGTATCAGAAATGGGCTGATAAAAAGGGTTATTCTACCCAGGTTCTTGATTACCTGGATGGTGAAGAAGCTGGTATTAAATCTGTTACTCTTCAGATAAACGGACTTAATGCCTATGGCCATCTGAAATCAGAAAGAGGAGTGCACAGGCTTGTGCGGATATCACCTTTTAATGCTGCAGGAAAGCGCCAGACTTCCTTTGTTTCCTGTGATGTAATGCCGGATATCGAAGAAGATACAGGAATTGAAATCGATGAAGGGGATTTAAGAATTGATACTTACCGCTCCAGTGGTGCGGGAGGACAGCATGTTAATAAAACCTCTTCCGCTATACGTATTACACACTTGCCGACAGGCATAGTAGTACAATGTCAGAATGAAAGATCACAATTCCAGAATAAAGACAAGGCTATGCAGATGTTAAAGGCTAAGCTTTATATTCTGAAGCAGCAGGAAAACCAAGAGAAGGAATCCGGAATTCGTGGTGAGATGAAAGAAATCGGATGGGGAAGCCAGATAAGATCTTATGTTATGCAACCCTACACACTGGTAAAAGATCATCGCACCAATATGGAAATCGGAAATGCCGCAACAGTTCTAGATGGCAATCTGGATCCTTTCATAAATGCATATTTAAAATGGAACAGTATAGGTCAGACGAACGAATAACAATAAGTATATCGTCCATACAGATGAAAAGGGGGTACCTTATATGATACTTAAGCAGTCCATACAGACAAAGCAGGTTATTTTTACGTTGGATAATGAAGAATTCGGTCTGGATATTATGGTAGTAAATGCAATAGAGAAATTTACCGATTTAATACCCGTTCCCAATGCTCCAAGTTTTATCCATGGCATCATGAATTTAAGGGGAGATGTTATCCCTGTCTTTTCACTGAGAAGAAAATTCGGCTTGTCCGACAAACCGGTCAGTGAAGATACAAGATTGATAATTACTAAATCAAATGGAATTCTCATGGCTTTCGAAGTGGATGGTGTGAAAGAAATCATAGAAATAGCCCCTGAGAACATCAGTGAGACTCCGTCTATTGTTAGAGGTATTAATACCACCTATATTCAAAATGTAGCTAACATTGGTGGAAGGATGATTATTCTTCTGAATCATGATGGAATATTATCCTCAAAGGAGCAGGAGAAGATTGAGAGTATATTAGAAGAACAGTAAAATGACAGCCTGGTACAGGTGTTCTATATTGTAAGAAGAGCTGATGGATTTTTATAAATCCTTCAGCTCTTCTTTTTGGTTTTGTTGTCATACGGACGTAAAAATGCACAAAACAGAAAGACTCATGCTTCATTCCAAGGGATAAGAAGCCCTAATTCTCTGAATATTTTGTGCTGGACATAATCTAAAACAGATAACTCGCTAACGCTCAAACAATCTGTTTTAGATTATAGCACAAAATATTCAGAGAAAAGGACTTCTAATCCCTTTCCATAGGCGCATTCGTTCTTTCTGTTTTGTGCATTTTTTCTGAAATCGTATAAAAATTATCTTTAACACGTTTAAATCAACTAAAACTTTAGATACTCTCGTAATGAATCTTAAGAAGGTAAATGAAGAACAGAACAAGAAAAGAATAAAAATGAAAAAGTATGGAAATGAAGAAGTATAAAAAAGAGAAGCATAAAAAAAGAGAAGAATAAGAATATTGTTAAAAAATACACAAACTTCTTGACTCTATAGTTGCTACAGGGTATAGACTGTCCTCATAAAGAAAAGGAGGAGTCATTATAATGAAAAAAGTTTTAGCAGTGCTGCTTTCTCTTATTCTGGTATTTTCGCTGACAGGCTGCCAGGATAAAAAGAGTCAGGAAGAAAAGAAAACAGATCCCAAAGCAACAGAAGAAGCAAGTGAGGAAGAGGAAGAGGAAGGAAAGGGAGCGGTAAATACCGAGTCTTTAAGCTTTAAGGCCGGCACTTATACCGGTGAAGCGAAAGGTAAAAACGGAATTATCAAAGTTGAAGTTACTGTTACTGAAAACAGTATTGAAAGCATAAAGACTGTAGAATCATCCGAAACAGAAGGACTTGGAGATAAAGCAATTGAGAGCCTTACTGGTGAGGTTGTAAATAACCAATCCCTTGGAGTGGATGGCGTAAGTGGAGCTACTGTAACTTCCGATGCTTTTCTGGAAGCGGTAGAAGCGGCGCTCAGCCAAGCCGGAGGCAATATGGAGGCTCTTAAGTCCGATGTTGTGAAGGAGAATGAAGGTAAAACCGTAGAATTGGCAGCAGATGTAGTAGTAATCGGTGCTGGTGGTGCAGGAGTAGCCGCAGCAGTAACCTCTGCGGAAAATGGGGCAAAGGTAATTGTACTTGAGAAAACAGCCATAGCTGGAGGTACAACTGCAAATGGTGGAGGTTTTTTTGCCGCTGACAGCAGAAAGGCAAGAGCATTAGGGGATGAACCCATAGATACCAACCTCATCTTTCAAAAGTGGATGGAGGAGATGGACTGGCTGGCAGATGCAACGTTAGTGAAGCAATTCCTGGATTTATCTTTAACAACTGCTGATTGGCTGGAAGACCACGGCGTGGTATTTCATAAAACGGAAACTGCCGTACAGCAAAGCCATGAGGAAGGCACCAACGGATATCATAAATATGATGATTATACCAAAACCTCAGAACAGCTTGGAGCAATGCTTCAAAAGATCGTTGAGGCTAATAAAGCAGAAGTCTATTACGAAACCCCTGCGGAAAGCCTGATTGTAGAGGATGGAAAAGTTACAGGTGTAACCGCTGCTGCGAAAGACGGATCCGTATTACGTATAACCGCCAAATCAGTAATAATAGCATCCGGCGGTTTTGTAGGAAACAGTGAAATGGTGAAGGAAGCATTAAATGGTGTCAGTGTAAATGCCGCTGGTTATAACTCCAATGTAGGTGACGGTATCAATATGGCGATGGATGCAGGTGCTGCTGCCAGAGGTCTTTCTGCTATGGTTGCTCATACCTTTAAAGTAGAGGGAAATGGAAATATTGAGGGCGACTATGAGTTTATGGAATTGTACCAGGCCACAAGCTCCGTAGCATATGTTCCCATAATTCCCTGGGTGAATGCACAGGGAGTACGTTTTGCGAATGAAGATATCGTATATGACAGAGCACTGTCCAGCAATTCTGTTATCTCTCAGGGAGATCATGCTTATTTTCTGTACAATGAGAAGCTGCTAAAGACACTGGAGGAAAAGGGAGCCAGAGCAGCAGGTATGAGAGACAAGATAGCCATGGGTCCTATGCCGGAAATTACTCCCATGGACCATGGCTGGAGTAAACTGACAGAGATAGTAGGCAAGATGGTAGACGGCGGATATGTGGTAAAAGCCGATACAATTGAAGAACTTGCGGGGAAACTCGGTATGGATCCTACAAACCTGACAAAAACCATGGAGCGTTATAATAAAGATGCCCAGGCAGGGGTGGATACCCTTTACGGTAAAGACGGAAAACATATGTACCAGATGAGCGAAGGTCCCTACTATGCATTTAAAGTAAGTGTTAATAATCTTTGTACAGTAGGTGGAATCCGCATCAACTCCGGTTTCGAAGTGGTAAAAAATGATCCGGAAAACGGCTATACCTCCATTCCCAATCTTTATGCAGCGGGAGCGGACACCGGTGGTCTTTATTCCGATCACTATGCTCATACCATTGAAGGCGCCGCACAGGGCTGGGCTTATAACTCCGGAAGACTTGCCGGTGCAGCCGCAACCGGAAATGCCCTGGGTAAATCAATTGATCTGCTCAATCAATAGGCAGATAGAGCTCGAATAGACGAGAATTAAGCCCGTTTTCCTTCATTTCATGAAGAATACTGCCATAGAGGATACCCTTGAGTTTGTGATTATTTTGACAACAGTAGGTATCTGCTTGTTCTAATATATCAGGTATAGAGGGCAGCAGGTTATCTTCCAGGGAAATCATAGTATAAAGACATTTAACGGGAGGCAGGTGTATCAGGCCGTTAATAGGCGGGGTATGGTTTGTATAAAGACCATACCCAAAGCTGAATTCCGGAGAAGCTGCAGAATAGTTATAGTAAAAACATGGCCAGATAGAAGGAAGATAATCAAGGCACAGGTAAGTATTCTCAAATACATCCGCCTCCTGTATAAAACAGGTATCCGTTTGATTAGGATGATAATAACATTCCTCGGATTCGGTGATTTCAAAGCCGCCTGTGAAAGAGTTCCACTTTTTCAGCTTTTCAGACAAAATTGAAATATGAAGTTTGACCTGATTAAGATATTTCTGTTCTTTCTCAATAACCTCTATCTGCTCGCTGAGTTTTCTCTCCAGGAGAGGAAGAGGCTTGCCGGATACCAGTTCATTGGAATCATTTAAAGAAAATAAGAGGGAACGGTACATTTTGTAAGCAAATATCTTATTAATATCTTCCGCTTTAAAATACCGGTAATTATTCTTTTGATCCCGGGTGGTTTTTATAATATTTTTCTTGTCAAAGTAACGCAGGGTTTCTTCTTTAATATTTAAAATACGTTTGACGTCATTAATTTTATATCTCATAAATTACCTCGTGCATTTCGCAGGTCTGCTGCGAAGCTGCTTCATTGAAAGTGAATAAATACACTTTATTTTCTGATTCACACCCTTTATATTAATCCAATATACAAAATGAGACAAGATATGTCAAGGTGCGGAAACGCCGTTGTTATATAGTAATCTGTTTTAGTCAGTAAATGTCAAATAAAAGAGATACAGGAATTTAGTACCAGTAAAAATCCAGATGAGGATGAGTACAATAGATAACCGAATTTTCCAATAAAATCATTTGGAAAAACAAGATACAGGGGGAAAAAATCTTGAAAAGAAACCGTATATTGAAGAATCTAAAAATATCTCAAAAGTTGCTGGCATCCATTGTAATGATGTTAGTTATTACAATATTGTCCCAGGCGTTTAATCTGCTCCACTTAAAAGAAGCACAGGAGACAGCAGAATCCATTGCCGATGAAAATGTAGAGAATATGATATACTTTACTGATGCCTATACGTTTATATTGTCCATGGACGGCTTGGCAGCCAAGTATTATCTGACTGGCAGTGCAGAGACAAGAGAGCAGTACCGTACCATAATCGACTCCTGCCAGAGTAAGGCCAGGGAAGCTATTGTGCAAATGCAGGAAGGTATGAAGGGTACGGAACAGGAAGCTGCTATAGACAGTATGTTGGAAGAATACGATGCATACTATGGCAAGCTGGCAGAGGGAATTAAGCTAACCGATGGGGGGCAGGGGCAGCAAGCATATGCCATGTTCCTATCGGAGATGGAACCGATAACCATAAACATATATGAGAAGCTCCGGGGAATCAATGATTATAATAAAGCCCAGACACAGGTACTGAAGGAAAGACTGGATACAAACGAAACGGCGGCGTTATATACGGCAGCAGCCTGCTTTGCCGTTACACTGGTCATTATTTTGCTGATCTGGCTGTTTATGCAAAGAGGAGTGGTTAAGCCTGTTCTTCGAACCAAAAAGGAGCTGGAAGCAATAACCAGGGGAATAGAAGAAGACAGAGGAGATCTTACCAGCCGGATACAAATAAACACCAGAGATGAAATTGGAGAGCTGGCACAGGGAATAAATGGATTCTTGGCAGTTTTACAAGAGATAATCGGGAATATACAGGTGGTATCAGGCAGCCTTAATAATAACTTTACGGTCTTTGAAGATGGTATCAAAAAGGTAATCGACAGTGCGGCGGATAATTCAGCGGCAATGGAGGAGATGTCTGCCGGAATGGAGGAAACCGCCGCTAATATTGAAGAGGTCAATGTTACGGCTGCGGATGTCAATGGCTTGCTAAAAGATATGACCGGAAAAGCCGGGGAAGGTGTAGAGCTTGCGGATGAAATCAGTGCAAGAGCGGAGAAGCTCCAGGTTACTTCCGGAGAAGCAAGGGAAACCACCAGAAATGTACTGGAGGAAATCGGGGAAAAAGTAAAGGCTACCATTGAAAGATCCAGAGAAGTAGAGCAGATAAACCTGCTTACCAATACTATTCTGGATATAACCTCCCAGACAAACCTCCTGGCTCTGAATGCCTCCATTGAAGCTGCCAGGGCAGGAGAACAGGGGAAAGGTTTTGCCGTAGTTGCCGGAGAGATCGGTCATCTGGCTGCCCGGTCAAGTGAAACGGCCAATCAGATTCAGAAGATCAGCGGGTATGTTATAGAAGCCGTAAGAGAGCTGGCGGCGGACTCAGACCGTATGCTGGAATTTGTAGAATCAGATGTTATGAAGGATTATACCCAAATGGTCAAAACAGGGGAAGAATATAACCGGGATGCCAAATCCATAGACCGGATTATGAAGGAATTCCAAAATACAGCAAACCAATTGGAAACCAGTATGATAAATATTGTGAATTCCATAGAAGGTGTGTCCCAAATTATCAGTGAAAGTTCCAATAATGTTCAGACGGTGGCAGAGAACAGTACGGAGTTATCCAGAGACATTGATGTATTCCAATCAACATTAATAGAAAGTACCCGTTCGGTTGACAATTTAAGCAATGCAGTAGTAAAGTTCCAGAAGATTTAATATTACATAAACTCAACATATTTCTTTAAAGGAAGAAGCCCCCGGCTTTCCTACGCACCGATTAAAGGCATCTTGCGGTTATGCTTGCAAAGGGTGTACAAATTTGTACGCTTACTGTATATGTAGTGATAATCCTTTTAACGGTGTGTTACAGGAAAGCCAGAGGGCTTTTTCCGTCCCCTCCCTCCTTTTGTATCGACCTTTTTTCTCAGTTCTCCGGCGTCTTATGCAAATTGATTAAAAAAGTAGGCTTGAATCAGCAGAAAACGCATATTTTGTCTTAAGAATGATTATTTATTCAAAAGCTGTTGCAAACAGCACCGAAACATGGTAAAATATCTTTCTGTGAAAGACAGTTGTATTTGCTATACATACAGGTTGTGGTGCAGATACATTTCCTTAAAGATGTATTAAAGTTTAACAGTCTTTGAAATACTTTCTAAATACGTGGAAAGTAAAAAATAAATTCAGTACAGGGGGAGCATCCATATGGATGAAGGAAAATACTTCATCGTTAAAAAAAAGGCAGTTCCGGAGGTTCTTCTGAAAGTAGTAGAAGCAAAAAGGCTTCTGGATTCGGAGAAGGTCTTTACAGTACAGGAAGCAGCGGATATTGTTGGCATCAGCAGAAGTTCCTTTTATAAATATAAAGATGATATCTTTCCCTTTCATGAAAATGCAAGAGGAAAAACTATTACATTTATGCTACAGATAGATGATAAGCCGGGCATTTTGTCCAGCGTTCTGAACTGCGTATCAAAAAATGGGGTAAATATACTTACGATACACCAGAGTATTCCGGTTAACGGAATTGCATCCCTGACTTTAAGCATTGAAATTCCCGGACAATTTGAAGATACAACCGTTATATTTGAAGCCATAGAGGCTTTGGAGGGAATACATTATACAAAGATTCTGGCCAGAGAATAAAATGCCTGGTGTGTTTGGAAATTCATTGCACCAAGTGCCAGCAGATTTTAGGCACATTCCGGGTGCATGGATGATAGGGAGCAATGACATACTATATAAATTCTGACGGATTAAAAGGGAAGGAATGACAGAAAGGAGTTATACATGGTAAATATAGCAGTTTTGGGCTACGGCACAGTTGGTTCTGGTGTGCTTGAGGTGTTGAATCTGAACGGAGAGAGCATCAGCAAGCGCTCCGGGCATGATATCAATGTCAAATATATATTGGATTTAAAGGATTTCAAAGGTGAACCCATTGAGAAACTGATCGTACATGACTACAATGTTATTTTAAATGATCCTGAAGTTAAAATAATAGTGGAAGTAATGGGCGGCGTGGAACCGGCTTATACTTTTGTGAGAAATGCCATACTTAAGGGTAAGAGTGTATGTACCTCTAATAAAGAACTGGTGGCTAAACATGGTGCAGAGCTTTTGGCATTGTCTAAGGAGCAACAGGTAAACTTCCTCTTTGAGGCAAGTGTCGGCGGCGGTATCCCCATTATAAGACCTTTAAATCAATCCCTTACCGCAGATGAAATTGAAGAAATAACTGGTATCTTAAACGGTACTACCAACTATATTCTTTCTAAAATGAGCACAGAGAATGCAGATTTTAAGACTGCTTTAAAAGAAGCGCAGGATATGGGTTATGCAGAACGCAATCCTCAGGCAGATGTAGAGGGTTATGATGCCTGCCGTAAGATTGCTATATTATCTTCACTGGCTTTTGGTATGCAGGTGGATTTCGAAGATATTTATACGGAAGGTATCTCAGGGATTTCAGATATCGATGTACTATATGCCAATGAGATGGGGGCTAGTATCAAGCTTTTGGCTACCAGCAAAAAAGTGGATGACCAGGTTTATGCAATGGTAGCACCTATGCTTATAAAACCTTCCCATCCTTTATTCAGTGTAAATGGAGTATTTAACGGGATATTCGTAAGAGGAAATGTAATCGGAGATGTAATGTTTTATGGCAGCGGTGCCGGTAAACTTCCCACTGCAAGTGCAGTAGTGGCTGACGTGGTAGATGCTGCAAAACATATCGGAACTAATATTATGACCTTCTGGAGCAGCAAGAAGCTTCGGTTAACTGATGTAAAAGATGTAGAGCATCGATTTTTTGTTAGGGTAACGGATATTGACGATGAGACCAAAGTTAAAATAGAAGAAGAGTTCGGAGCAGTAGAAGTGATTAAGCTTGCTGGCAGGGAGAAGGAATATGCATTCCTTACACCAGCTTTAAGTGAAGCTGCTTATGAACAGAAGGCAGAAAGACTGGGTAAACCGGCAAGCCGTATCAGAGTAATGTTTTAAAGGAAATTATTGACTATTTTTCAAGGTGCTAATTGATAAGTTGTTAAATTATACAGGATAATAAGGTAAATAAATCAAATTTTTTCAGTATCTTGATTTTATAGGTGTGCGCAGGAACACAGACGGGAGCTAAGTTGAAAAGAGTCCATATTTTTCAACAGTCTGATTTAAAGGTGTGCTAAAGCACACAGACGGGAGCTTATATGAAATATATAATTGTGCTTGGAGACGGAATGGCTGATGAGCCTTTGCAGGAACTTGGTGGTAAGACACCTCTTGCTTATGCTCATACCCCGGTTATGGATGAACTGGCTAAAATTTCAGAGATTGGCGTATCCCAGACAGTTCCACAGGGAATGAGTCCCGGCAGTGATACTGCTAATCTTTCTGTTCTTGGTTATAATCCAAGAGAATATTACACAGGACGTTCACCCCTGGAAGCATTAAGTATCGGTGTAGATATGAATCTGACAGATGTGGCTCTTCGCTGCAACATAGTAACGGTCTCAGAAGAAGCGGTTGCCTATGAAGACAGAACCATAATAGATCATAGTTCCAGTGAAATTTCTACAGAAGATGCAGCTGTTTTAATAGCGGCAGTGAAAGAAGCCCTGGAAACAGATACCTACAAGTATTATGTGGGAACCAGTTACAGACATCTGACCATCTGGGATAAAGGCGAGGTGGTAGACTTAACCCCTCCCCATGATATTCTGGGAAAGGTAATAGGTGATTACCTGCCCAAAGAAGAAGCTTTAAAGGAAATGATGAAAAAAAGCTTTGATATCTTAAATAACCATCCCCTAAATGTTGCGAGAGCGAAGCAGGGCTTGCACAAAGCAAACTCTATCTGGTTCTGGGGAGCGGGTACCAGGCCAAGATTAGATTCTTTTGAGAAGAAGTTCGGAAAAAAAGGTTCTATGATATCAGCAGTAGACTTATTAAAGGGTATTGCCGTAGGTGCTGAAATGAAAGTAGTAGAGGTGGAAGGTGCTGATGGTACTCTTCATACCAATTATGAAGGGAAAGCAATGGCTGCTGTGAAGGAGCTGACAGAAAATAATCAGGATTTTGTATATATTCATGTAGAAGCACCCGATGAGATGGGTCATCAGGGCAGTACTGTGAATAAAATAAAAGCGATAGAGTATTTAGATAAGAGGGTAATAGGGATTGTAAAAGAACAGTTGGAGCAATTAGGGGTAGCTTACAGAATGTTAATTATGCCTGATCATCCAACACCAATCCGTTTACGCACTCATACCGGAAACCCTGTTCCCTATATGCTCTATGACAGTACCAAAAAGCTTGAAAGCTCCTGGGAATACACCGAAGAAGCTGCTTTTGCCAGCGGCAACAAGGTGGAAAATGGATATGAGACAATTTTAAAGTTATTTCAGGAGCAATAACAGCCTTTTGTGAATATATAAGGAGGCATATTATGCTTATTGTTAAAAAGTTCGGAGGGACATCGGTAGCCGATAAAGAGCGGATGCTGCATGTGGCCGGAATATGTGCCGAAGAATACAAGAAAGGCAATGACGTAGTGGTAGTACTCTCCGCAATGGGGAAACAAACCGACGTACTTTTAACACAAGCAGAAGAGATAAATCCCAATGCACCAAAAAGAGAAATCGATATGCTGCTCACCACAGGAGAACAGATATCAGTAGCATTAATGGCCATGGCTCTCGAATCAATGGGAGTTCCGGCCATTTCTTTTCATGCCTTTCAGGCAGGAATCTATACTTCCAAAGTCTATGGAAATGCACGAATCCAACGAATTGATACGGCCAGAATGGAGGAAGCCATTTCTGAAAGAAAGGCTGTAATCGTTGCCGGCTTTCAGGGTATTAATGAGGCAGGAGACTATACCACCTTGGGACGCGGTGGTTCTGATACCACGGCAGTTGCTCTGGCAGCTGTACTAAAAGCTGATGTATGTGAAATCTATACAGATGTAGATGGTGTATACACAGCTGATCCCAGAATGGTTCCATCTGCAGTTAAATTAAAAGAGATATCTTATGAAGAGATGTTAGAACTTGCATCCTTAGGTGCAGGAGTTCTCCATAACCGTTCTGTGGAGATGGCTAAACGGTTTGGGGTTGAGCTGGTGGTAAAATCTAGCTTTGAAAATTTAGAAGGTACCAGGGTGTGTGACAATACCGGAAAGAAAACTGCTTTGTTTCAGTTAGAGGATGGGGCTATCAGGGCAACCCAGAGCCTGGAGGCTACCACCATGGAGGAAATGCTTGTAAGTGGGGTAACCGCAGACAAGAATACAGCCCGGATTCAACTGACAGGCATTAAGGAGACCACAAAAGAAATATACCATATCTTTCAGAAATTATCAGAACAGCATATTGGTGCCGATTCTGTTCTTATGTCTCCCAGCCGTGACAGCACAACGGATATCAGTTTTACCGTACCAAGAGACCGCTTAAGCGAAACCGTTGAAGTTCTTAACCGCTACAGCAAAGAAAGCTTCTCACCCATTGAAATTATCGCGGAAGATAATATAGCCAAGGTATCAGCAGTAGGTGCAGGAATGATGTCAAATACCTCAATAGCTGTTAATATGTTTGAAGCATTGCATGAAGCCGGTATAGATACTCATATGATCTATGCCTCTGAACTTCGAATAACAGTACTGGTTGATGAAAAGGATACGCTGAAGGCAGTAAGAGCTGTACACGAGCGGCTTATTGAGAAACGGATGAAACAGCTTTAAAAAGCTGACCATAAGTAGTACTACGAATGTTGATTAACTGGTTATTGACTGGCCTGAATTTCCTATCACAGTCCCCAAGCTCTGACTCGGCACCATACCGCTATGTCTGCGTTTGTGAACAGGACACTTAAAGAGGTATCTACAGCCTAATAACCAGTTGTTAATTATTCGTAATACTAATACTGCCTTGTAGAGATTTCACTTTATTCAATATCTCTTATTTACGCTGATACTTCGTTGGCGCCAATCGGCGTAACATACCTGCTGCTTGGACCGATCTGCCTCATTCCGCTGCCTTAACTCAGCTTAATATCAGACACTGTTTAAGTGAAATCTAATCAGGGCAGTACTGGAATTACTCTCATTGAGTATAGGGGGTTATTATATTGCGATTACTTATGCTTAGAGGATTGTTATATAGCTCGAAATAATTATTTTGTTTGCTTTACTTGCTGCAAAGATAAAATATTGAATTCGTTAAGCTTTTGGTATCAGTTGAAGTATCAATTGAAGTATCAGTTGAAGCATCAGTTGAAGTATCGCTTGGAGTATCAGTATAAAGTTACATTAAAAATCGACCTAAATAGCAAATTAAAACATGTTTTTATGAATAAAATTTATTAATTATTAGGTATATTTTTTACAGCTGAGTTGTGCTATAATATTGTGTCTGTCTAATAAACGGTAATTTACAGGATTTAGCCAGGCAGAATAAATTCAGAATGTTTATACAGGAAAGAGGCAGAAATGAAAACCTTTATACGCGCAGTCATGGCTGGTGTTGCAATCAGTGTTGGCGGAATGATATATTTAAGGGCGGAAAATCATGTGGTAGGAGCATTTTTATTCTCCTTAGGTTTATTTACTATTTACACCTTCGGATTGGATCTGTACACCGGTAAGGTCTGTATGATCCTTAACAAACCCCTAAAGTTTCTTGGTACAGTACTTATCGTTTACCTTGGTAATGCAGTAGGTACAGTAGGAACCGGATACATATTAAGAGCAACAAAACAGTCACAGTACTTAGAGCATGCAAGCGAAGTAGTCGCTGGAAAACTTGCGGACAACCTGTTCAGTACCTTTATTATGGCAATCATGTGCGGTTTACTTATGTGCATAGCTGTACTGGGCTTTCTAAATATAAAAGACGGAGTTGGTAAATACCTGGCTTTAATACTGCCGATTATGGTGTTTATACTTTCAGGTTATGAACATAGTATTGCAGATATGTTTTACTTTTCCTTTGCAAATGTTTGGGGAGGTAAGGCCTTGTTATACATAAATGTGATAGCCCTTGGTAATCTGGTCGGCGGATGTATTCTTCCGTTAGTGACAAAGGTTACAAGCGGCGAGGAACATCATTAAGGAAGAGGGAGGCTTATGCCTCCCTCTTCCTTTCTTTTAACTCGTTCTCAAATTCTTCTATTTTAGATAATAATATCTTTTGCGTTTCTTCTTCTGAATAAATAAAATCACTTTCCTTTAACAACGTCAGAATTTGAAAGAATAAATTGGAAATAAAGAGTTCGTTGAGAGCTGGATGACATAATTAAAGAAAAGAAAGTTATGAGACAGAAAATCTGTTCAATTCTAGCTATTGTTATTTATGTATAGATGAATAGGGAATATATGGGTTCCAATGTATGGAATGGAGAAGTTAAAGACATTTGTTAATATACTATTGACAATATTTGTAAATTAAAAGTATAATGATTTTACCATATAACCAGTGGTAAAAAATGTATTTAACAGCAATGATGCAGGACAACCTTCTAACAGCAGCGTTTAATATTCCTTTGTTACTTATGTTAATACTTATACTTATAATGGTGCCTTAATAACGTGTCAGAGGCTGTTTAAGAGTTATTATTTGTATGAGAATAGGAAAGAACATGAAATTTTATAACATACGTAAGCATAGGGAATGTCTAAGGAACATCATCAGAAAAGGCAGCTGAACGATATGAAAGAGGCTGAATCAAACTGGATATATGTAGTTAATGCAAGTCTGCATTATACTGCTATATCCTTATTTTTTACCTCGAATTATATGCTTGGAAATTAAAAGACCGGATAAGGTTCTTGGCAGTTCTGGTTAGGTTCATATATGTTATAAACCAAGGGAGCAGCTACTTCAAATTATTTGCAGGAATATTCTTTATATTAAATTAGTTTGAGCAGTGTGAGGCAAGGGCATAGAGGAGATTGAGCTTAAGACTGAAACTGTCAGCGTTATGTGTTAATTAAGTTGTATTGATTGGAGATATAAGAATGAAAAACATTTTTATTGTTGGCTCGAAGGGAATTCCAGGTACCTATGGCGGTTATGAAACCTTTGTAGATAAATTAACAGAACATCACCAAAATAATCCTGATATTAAATATCATGTAGCTTGTAAAGGTACTAAGGGAGGTGAGTTTACATATCATAATGCTCGTTGTTTCAATGTAAGGGTTCCGAGTATTGGGCCTGCTCAGGCTATTTATTATGATGTTGCTGCATTAAGGCAATGTTGTTCTTATATAAAAGCAAACAATATCTCCAATGCTATAGTATATATATTGGCTTGCAGAATCGGGCCGTTTATCAAATATTTTCAGAAGGAGATTCATGGGTTAGGAGGAAAAGTCTTTGTGAATCCGGACGGTCATGAATGGATGAGAGCTAAATGGAGTGCTCCTGTCCGCAAGTATTGGAAGCTGTCGGAGCAACTGATGGTTCGGTATGCAGATCTGCTGATTTGTGACAGTAAGAACATTGAGAAATACATACAGGAAACCTATAAGAAGTTTCATCCTAATACAGTGTTTATAGCATATGGTGCAGAAACCAGAAAAAGTCTATTGGGGAATAACGATATAGAACTGGAGGAATGGTATAAATCCAAAGGCTTGTCAGCAAAGTCTTATTATTTGGTTGTAGGGAGATTTGTACCTGAAAATAACTATGAAATAATGATTCGGGAGTTTATGAGCAGTAAATCCAAATTAGATTTTGCGTTAATAACAAATGTTAGCGGTAAGCTTCTGAAAGATTTAAAAAAGAAGACGGAATTTAACAAAGATCCTCGTATCAAGTTTGTGGGTACAGTGTATAATCAAGAGTTATTAATGAAGATACGGGAAAATGCTTTTGGGTATTTGCATGGACATGAAGTCGGAGGAACAAATCCAAGTTTGTTGGAAGCTTTAAGCAGTACTGATTTAAACCTGCTTTTAGATGTGGGATTTAATCGGGAGGTTGGAAAAAATGGGGCACTGTATTGGAATAAAAAACAAGGAAGCTTAGGGAAATTAATTGAAAAAGCAGAGGAAATGACACCAATGGAAGTTGCTGTCCTTGGAGAGCGGGCTCATCAGAGAATCCAGGATTGGTATAGCTGGGAATATATATGTTCTGAATACAGAAAACAATTCACCGTATAAGAAAGAAGGAGATGTGTGGTGAAGAAGGTATTGATAACAACTGCATTAGCTGGTTTTGTAAGAAGTTTTTTGGATAATGATATAAAAATACTGCAAGAGAAAGGATTTGAAGTACATTGTGCTGCAAATAGAAAACATCCGGGAGCAGATGGAATCGAAGAGTATTTTAAAGATAATAATGTAATATTCCATCAAATTGATTTTTCATCAAACAAACCATTTTCCAGACAGTCCTGCCAGTCCTACCAGCAGATACATAAACTAGTAAAAGAACATAGCTATACGCTTGTTCATTGTCACACACCGATTGCTGGTGCTATAGTCAGAATTGCGGTAAGAAAAAACAGGAAAAGAGGAACGAAAGTTATTTACACCACACATGGTTTTTATTTTCATAAAGAATCAGGCAAAAAATCATGGTTGATTTTCCATAGTGTTGAAAATATCATGTCCTATTTTACGGATATGATAATTACCATTAACCAGGAGGACTACGGCAATGCAAAAAAGATGCACTGCAAAAATGTAAAGTATATTAATGGCGTAGGCGTTAATACAGAGCGTTTTATAAATTGTAATGTTAATAAAGAAGCCTATCGCAAAAAAATAGGTGTAGGTATCAACGACTTAATGATATTGTCTATAGGTGAACTTTCTAACAGAAAAAATCATCAGGTGGTGATTAAAGCACTAGGTAAGCTCAAATTACCTAATGCGGTTTTTGTAATATGCGGGAATGCAATGACTGACGAGGCGACGACAGAGCAGTTAAAAGAAATTGCAGACGAACAGAAGGTTAAATTACTATTATTAGGTTTACGAAAAGATATACCGGAAATTTGTCAATGTGCTGATATTGGAGTTATATCATCAACACGTGAAGGCCTTGGTTTAGCAGGAATTGAGATGCTGGCGAGTGGTTTACCATTAGTCGCATCATCGGTGCATGGTATTATTGATTATGCCAAAGATGGAATAACAGGATTTTTAGCAAATCCATATTCGGTAAATGAGTTTGCAAAAGGTATAGATAGACTTACCAATAAAGAAGTCAGGGAGAGCTTTATTCCTGATTGTATTGAAATGGCACGTAAATTCGATTGTACCGTTTCAAATATGCAAATGAAAAACATCTATGAAGGATTGATGGGATAAAAAGTAAATCTTAGGTTACCTGGTTGTATAAGGAGGCTTTGTTTATGAATATATTACATTATGCTTTAGGATTCCCGCCTTTTCGAACCGGCGGAATGATAAAGTACTGTATGGATTTAATGGCTGAAGAAGCAAAGCTTAAGAATTGGGTAGGTTTGTTATGGCCTGGCAGGATAACGGATTACTCGGATAAAGTCAAAATAATCAATAAACCCCAGTACCCTCTAGACGATAAAATAAGAATAGAAAGTTTTGAAATTGTTAATCCTCTACCTGTACCACTTTTAAATGGAATAAATGAATTTGAAGCATTTATGCAGCCTAAGGTGATTGATAACTTTGAAAGATTTTTTATTGCAAATAAAGTAGATATCCTTCATGTGCATACATTAATGGGACTTCCGAAGGAAGTGTTAGATGTGTGTGTTCGACTGAATATTAAAACGGTTTTTACTACACATGACTATTTTGGGATATGTCCCAGATGGAGCCTTGAAAAGCAAGGGAGCCCATGTTTAGATGATAACGGCTGTGAATCCTGCATTGCATGCAATAAAACGGCTTTATCACTAAGGAAGATAAAATTCATGCAATCTACAGCATACCGGTATTTAAAGGACACACCAATCATGAAAAACATGAGAAGGATGCATAATAAGAAATTGTACAAAGAGGATTATGGATCAGAAGCAGAGGATTTCTATCCTGATGATATAAAAAAGAGCCTTAGTAAAGCCTACCGGGAACTTCGCAGGTATTATACCGATATGATAGAAAGCTTTAATATCATTCACTGTAATAGCAGTAATACCAGTAAGATATATAATAGATATTGCAATATTAGGAATTCGGCGAAGGTCTTAAACATATCACACGCTGCAATAAAGGACTTTAGAAAACTCAGGAATTGTCAGATGCCGGTCAGATTCGGATATTTGGGTCCTATTACCCAACATAAGGGGTATTATTTTATAAAGCAAGTATTCGATGAGCTTTCGGCTAATAGAAATAACAGCTTTCAATTACATATTTTTGCAGAATGTATGGACGAAGCCACTTATTTAATAAAGCATCCTGTTTATGACTATTCTGAACTCGAAAATGTAATGGAAAAATTTGATGTATTACTTGTACCGAGTTTATGGAATGAAACCTTCGGATTTACTGCTTTAGAAGCATTAAGTTATGGTATACCTGTAATTGTAACAGAGAATGTTGGTGCGAAGGATTTGATTGTACCAAAGATGAACGGGGACATAGTCTCACCGGATATTGAGTCTATGAAAAGTGCTGTATTGGAAATTATAGACAAGCCGGAAATTATAAACCAAATGAGCAAGTATACATTACAGAATATAGAAATACAGGACATGAGCAAGCATACATTAAGAATGATAGAGTTGTATAAACAGGAAGGTAATATATGAATAATCTTGTGAAAAAAATTTATTGGAGACTTCCTATTCCACAAAGACTCAAGACTAAGATTAGTCAAAAAAGATATGAGCGAATTATTCGAAAAGAAGAAATTCAAGATGCAAATGACAGTGTAGACATTACATATAACAGAGATTTGAATCATGACTATTCAAAATATGTATTAGAACAGCATGGTATAAAATCAAAGGATTATAGAGCCTTCATTAATCATAATGAGAATAACACAGATATACATTTGGCTGCCTATTATCTCACACAGTACCATCCTAATGACCAGAATGATCAATGGTGGGGGAAAGGTACAACTGAATGGAACAATGTCAACCAGGCAATGCCTCAGTTTATAGGTCATTATCAGCCGAGAAAGCCGGGAGAATTAGGTTATTATGACCTGAGATTAAAAGAAGTCTTCAGGCGGCAGATTGATTTGGCAAAAAATTATGGTATTACTATGTTTTGTTTTTATTACTATTGGTTTGATGGCGAGCGACTGCTTGAAAGACCCCTTAATATGTTTTTGGAGAACAGGGATTTAAATATACAGTTCTGTTATTGCTGGGCAAATGAGAACTGGACAAAGAGATTTAATGGTACAGATGAGGGGGTTCTGGTAAAAATCACAGAAACAAAAGAAAACTATGAATTATTTATAGATTCTGTTTTAAAGGATTTCAAGGATAACAGGTACTACAGGATAAATGGAAAACCTGTGATTTCAGTGTACAGGCCATCTTTAATCCCTGAACCTCAAAAAGTAATGGAAGTCTGGAGAGAGAAGGCAAAAACATTCCTGGGAACAGACCTTTACATAATTGCTGTGCAGGAGCGCGATGTAACTATTAATTGGATAGCAGCAGGGTTTGATGCGGAAACGGAATTTCAACCGAAACAGATCCAGCACTCCTGTAAAGAAATAACAAGAGAGATGCAGCCTATACGAAGAGATTTTGGAGGCCATATTTTTGATTACAAGCATTTGGTGGAGAACAAAATATATGAATTAAAAGAAAATAAAGTGAAAAAGGTATATCCCGCTGTCATGCCTATGTGGGATAACAGTGCGAGAAGAAATTATCGGGGGTTGATTTTTCATGGCTCTACTCCCGAATTGTACAAGCGCTGGCTAGAGGATGTAGTTGATAAAGTCTGCAGCAATACATTATTGGATGAGAAACTCGTTTTTATCAATGCATGGAACGAATGGGGAGAGGGGTCTTATCTGGAGCCGGATGATTATTTTGGGTACGCATATCTTCAAGCCACTTATGAAGCAATTGAGAATAGAAGAAACCAGAGGTAAGAGAACATGAAAGAAACTGGCACTATAGGTGATAAATTATTATATTTCTTGATATTTCTGTTTCCATTTCTTCCAACTAATTTTTATATAGGGCCTCTAAATTATTCAAATGTGTGTGTAGTGCTGATTGTGATGGTATATCTATTGACCAGAAGAAAGTGTTTAATTATTAACCCTTTTATTTATATTGGAGCATTTTGGGTAAACCTTATTGTATATGCTGTATTTGCATTAGTAACGGACAGTATCCTTACCGGTGTAGCATATTTTATAGCACAGTTTGCAATTAGCTGTATAGTGATTTCTATCATTAAAAACGAAAAAGACTTTTATAAGATAATCGATAATTTCTTATTAAGTGCTATTATTTTGGGTGTGATTGGGATTATAGAAGCTTTAACAAAAACCTATTTTTGGCAGGGGGGGATATTTAACGGGACGGATTCCATTCGCTATGGAGTCTTGCGCAGCGTAGTTACCTTCGGACATCCTATTAATTTTGGTATCTACCAGGGGATTGCAGCAATTCTTGCTTTTTACCGGTTAAAGACTATTATCTCAAGGAAACAAAAACGTCTGTGTATGAGTGCATATCTACTGTCAATCATAAGTATGTTTTTGTCAGTATCGCGATTGGCAATCTGTATGTTTATTGCAATACAGCTTATTATACTTCTTCAGATGGGAATCAGGAATTTCATGAAATACATCTGTATGGCAGGCTTGTTTATCGTTATTATCATATCAATACTGGATCTAACCGGACTTGGAATAACAGAATTGTTTCTTGATCTGGTTGACACGGTAAGGGGGGATGTGCTCGGCTTACAGTCAAGCTCAAGTAATTCTGCCATAGGTATGGGTAATAGATATGATTTATATAAATGGGTAATAGATACTGTTGGTGAGAAGATGCTCCTGGGAAAGGGCGTCGGAGCAACCTTTTCATTTCAAATGAATCCATGGTTTACAAAGACATCCGTAGAAGTCCATTATCTTTACATCTATTTTCAGTGTGGACTTGTGGGGTTACTTTCCCTGGTAATTTCATATATTAGTTCTTTGAAGTTTTTCTGGAAGAATTCTGGAATGTTAAACAATAAGGAGAAGGTATTTTCATTTTCCAAAGTTCTGTTTGTTACTTTAATTGTTTATTATATATGTCTGTTTGGAGTACAAGAAACTGACTTGACAAGAATGTATTGCCTGTTAATTAGCCTGGGTATTGCATATGTAAGAATCAGAAAAAAGAATTATGAATGTAATAAGGAAAGGATCAGTAATGAAAATAGGGTTAATATCTCATTTGATCAGGGACTATAATCTTGGCTGTTCTGCTTTGGCTATTTCCAATATTGCCTTGATGGACAAAATGTTTGAATATAACAAAGTAAAAGTGGAGTATGTAGTTATACTGGCAGAAGCAAAAGAAACAATTGATCTAAAAGAATTTACTAATTTAGACGGGTATACGAAGAATTCGTATTCTTACAGAACCTATCCCCGGCTTAAGCCAGTACTAAAAAATCCGTTTCTAATACGAAAAATCACTGTGTTTGATGATCTGGACTATGTAATTGATTTATGCGGAGGTGATGGTTATACGGATAATTATGGATTGATCCGTTTACTTGCCGAATCATTACCTGTTTATATCTGCAAGCGAAAACATACGGCAACGGTATTTGCACCGCAAACAATTGGACCCTTTCATACCTTTCCGGGAAAAATAATAGCGAAATTTATCTTGAACATGTTAGATACGATATTTGTAAGAGATATTGCTTCAATGGAATGCTGTAAGAGCCTGGGGCTTGAAAAGAAATCAAAGAGAGTTATTGATGTTGCATTTGCCTTGCCCTACAAAGAAAATATCTTAAACAATGGAAAGTTTAACATAGGAATTAATGTCTCAGGTTTACTTTATAATGGCGGATACAATTATGACAATTATTTTAAGCTGTCTTTTTCCTATCGGGATTTTATTCATAAGCTTATTGAAATGCTTCTTTCGGATAGCAAAATCCAGATACACCTGATACCCCATGTAATTGAAAAAGGAGAAGGTGTAGATGATGATTATTTGATATGCAAAAAAATAAAAACACAATATCCAAACTGTATTTTACCGGACGATTTCAAGACAGCATCAGAAGCCAAAAGTTATATTTCTGGTATGGATTTATTTACGGGAGCGAGAATGCATTCAACAATAGGGGCTATATCCAGTGGAGTAGCGGTAATTCCAATTGCGTATAGCCGTAAGTTTAACGGCTTGTATGATACCTTAGAGTATCCATATTACATTGATGCGAAAGCTGAAATAACAGTTGATGATGCCTTAAAACAGTTCAGCAATTATTTAAATCGTATTGATGAGTTAAAGAGCGGCGTAATGAAAGCAGGAATAATATACGCAAGAGACTTGGAACAATACACGAAATTATTAGCGAAGGTATTAAAGATCGATTCAAAATAAAAATCATAGCCGTAGAAAAGCAGGAGGTAGAAATGTATTCTGTACATAAAAATGCTCAAATATTAATAGCGCTGCTTAAAAAATATAATATTAGAGATTTCGTAATATCGGCAGGAACAAGACATATTCCGGTAGTGTTTTCCATTGAAGAAGATGATTTTTTTAACTGCTATTCTGTCGTTGATGAAAGAAGCGCGGGCTTTTTTGCTCTGGGTCTTATTGAAAAACTGAAAAGACCTGTATGTATTATATGTACCTCCGGGACAGCTGCCGCTAATTATGTATCAGCGGCCAATGAGGCATTTTATCAACAGCTGCCTCTTGTTATCTTAACATCGGACAGGCACCCATATTATTTAAATCAACAGGAAGAACAATGCATACCGCAATTAAATTTGTATAAAGATGTATGCAAAAAAATAGTAAATCTACCCATTGTTCGTGATGAGAAAGATTTTTGGTACTGTTCCAGGTTAGTAAATGAAGCCTTGCTGGAATTAGAGCATCGAAACAGGGGGCCGGTGCATATAAATTTTCCCATTGATGATAATTATCCCATAGAACAGGGAACCTTCAGATTTGAAGAAGAAAACCTTCCGGAGGTTATTAAAATAAACCGGCTGACTTTGGAAGAACCGTTGAGTATGTGGAAAGAGAAAGCACGGTTTTTAAAAGAAAAAAAAGTGTTAATCATTTATGGTCAAAATGGTGTAATCAGTGAAGAAGAAATAAAAACAATAGAGAGTTTTTGTGAAAAATTCAATTGTTTAATTGCAACAGATCATATATCTAATTTGCATTGTGCAGGCAGCCTAAACACATTTGTTCTGAATATTCTTCAAACGCAGGCAGATTTCAAGGAAGTATGCCCGGACATTGTTATTACCATGCATGGTAATTCACTATCTTCAATCAAAAAAAAGTGTTTAGCTATGAGCAAAAGTTTTCAGCATTGGCATGTTTCCAGGGACGGAGAAATATCTGACCCCTTTAGATGTATGACAGATATTATTGAATGTTCTCCTAAGAAATTTTTTGAAATATTTGATGAATTGGTGGACGATAAATTAACTGAAAGGCAATATTTTAATTGCTGGATGACACAATATTTAAATAAAATCAGTATTACAGATGAGACGGAGCTTAAATATTCAAGCGTTTATGCGGTAAAAGGACTTCTTTCTAATCTGCCCAAAGACAGTTTGCTGCATATATCCAACAGCAGCAATGTTCGTATTGCAAGCTGCTTCCCAATAGATAACAGCATAGAAGTATTTTGCAACAGAGGGACATGCGGGATTGATGGTTCAATGTCGTCTTTTGTGGCCCAGGCGTATATTTCAGAATGTTTATGCTTTTTGACTATTGGTGATTTGAGTTTTTTCTATGATATGAATGCATTATGGAACAGATATATAGGAAAAAATATCCGCATCCTGGTAACAAACAATGCAGGCGGCGCTTTATTCCATACTGAATATTATAAACAGATAAAAACATTCCCAAATATAGACAGACATGTTGCAGCCGAACATAATACCAGTGTAAGAGGGTGGGCAGAAGCGAGAGGCTTTAAATATTTGGCAGCGATAAACAAGGAAGAGTATGATAAAGCACTCAAAATATTCCTATCTGTATCGGAGCAGCCAATTATATTAGAGGTATTTTCAGACAAGGAAATGGATGTAAAGCAATTAAGCACAGCTGTTAATAGTTACAGAAACGGTACTACAAGGGGGGTTAATGAATTAGCGGCTTCTCTTCCGGAACCAATAAAACGTAGAATAAAGAAAATATTGAAGCGGTGATAATAAATTATAGTAAAGGGGTAGTGATAAATGGAGACAAAAGAAAAAATACATAAACTCCTTCGCAGAAAATTTGGCAGGCTAATAGGATTAGATAAAAAAATATACACAGCGGAAAAGAATTATACAATCAACTATACACAAAATAAAAAACTATCAAATAAGGTTGCAGTTGTAACAGGAGGCTCCGGTGCAATTGGCAGGGCTTGTTGTATTCTTTTCGCTTCTCATGGAGCCCATGTTTATGTTGGCGGACGTAATATCTCTAATATGCAGAAGGTTGTTGATGAAATTAGGACTCTGGGAGGGCAAGCCGATGTTCTACTAATAGATGTATCCGATAATGAATCTGTTGAAAGTGCCTTTAATGGAGTAAAGGGTATAGATATTCTGGTAAATTGTGCAGGTGGTGGGGCACGTGAGAAAGCGAAATATCTTCATTTGCAGGAACCGTCTGTAGTAGAGTCTGTTATACAGTCAAATCTTATAGGAAGCATCCTTTGCTGTAGAAGTGCAGCTAATCAGATGGTCAAACAGCATAGTGGAAAAATAATCAATATATCATCTACAATAGGTGTGGGTGGAGCGAAATCATGCGTTGATTACAGTGCCGCGAAAGCGGGAATTATAGGATTTACAAAATCCCTGGCTATGGAGTTGGGCGAATATGATATTAATGTCAACTGCGTATCACCAGGTTATATTCAACGCGGTGATTATAACGAGATAACACTCGATTGGTTAAAAGACAGTAATTATATGAAAAAAGTAGGTACAATTGAGGATATTGCAAATGCAGTATTATTCCTGGCATCGGATGAATCAATATTTATCACGGGACAGAATTTGATCGTGGATGGTGGACGGTCACTTGGACTAAAGGGAGCGGAGTAAAAACTGCTATAAAAGGCAATAGAGAAAGGTGCAGATCAACAAATGGGTACTGTGAATTACAAGAAAGCAAGCACATACTATTTGATTGGAAATATTTTTAACAAAGGTGTCGCTTTTTTAACGGTACCTGTATTTACAAGGATACTATCAACTTATGATTACGGTATTGTGACTACTTATAATTCCTGGATTGCAATTTTGTCAATGATAATGGGGTTCGCATTACATACAAGTATCCGAATGGCTTACGTGGATTACAAGGAAGAAATCGATGATTTCATGTCTGTAACTACGTTTTTTACTATTATAACATCATCTGTCATAACTGCTATTGTAGTTTTGGCTGCATTAATGTTTGGTATGTCCGGACAGCTACTAATGTTCATTCTCTGTATGGTTCAAGGTTTTGCCACGGCTATTATTCAGGACTATATTTATTTTCTGATGATGAAGTATGATTACAGGCTAAAAACCGCATTGATGATACTACCGAATCTGGTTTCAATTATTCTGTCCGTATTGGCAATAACTATGATTTTTGAGACTGACAAATATATGGGACGTATTATTCCAACAGCGATAGTTACATCACTATTTGCCGTGTGGGTAATTTTTTTGGTGTTTCATAAGAGCAGAATGCTTTGGAATAAAGAATACCTGAAATACGGTCTAATCATATCCGCCCCCCTGATAATTCATGGAATTGCCCTGAACTTGCTGTCACAATTAGACAGAATAATGATTACACTTCTGGCAGATGCTTCCCAGACGGGTATATATAGTCTGATTTATAATTTTAGTATGATAGCTACAGTTATTACAACATCCCTGGAAGGTGTCTGGGTTCCCTGGTTTCTACAGAAAATGAAAGAAAAAGGGCAGGAGAAAATAATAAATATCATAGCGAAGGATTACATAAATCTCATGACCTATGCGATGGTGAGCCTGCTTCTTACCGCTCCTGAAATCGTTAAGCTGATGGCGGATAAGTCTTACTGGGAAGGTATTATAATAATTCCTCCGGTAGTACTTGCAAACTTTGTTATATTTATATATACACTATATGTAAATATTGAGCATTACTATAAAAGAACTGTGTATATCACCTGCAATACATTGATAGCAGCAGCAGTTAATCTTATTCTGAATTTTATCTTTATCCCTGAATACGGTTATATTGCCGCAGCATACACGACGCTGGCTTCTTATATGGTTTCATTTGTTCTTCATTCTATCTATGCTAAAAAGCTGGCAAAGAATCTGTATCCAATCAGTTATTTTTATCGGCCCTTAATACACCTTATATTTTCATGTGTTATTTTCTATCTGTTAATGGACAGAAGCTGGTTTCGTTGGGGAATCATGTTGATATATATAACAGCTATGCTGTTCAGAGAACGAGATCGGATATTTCAGTTTTTTCCTTCCGTTAAAATGAAACGAAGGAAGTAGAAGATAATAACAGTATAACAAACAAATAATGGCAGCCATACCAGATAATCTAATAAGCTGCCATTTCTTTTAATACCCTAACAAACTACATCACCTTAACTTCATAATACCTCATCACGGATACTTCCCTAAAACCATTCCCAGTATAAATATACAACGCCCGATCATTGGCAGCAGCTACATCCAGTGCAGCCTTTTCTAGCCCTCTGGAGAAGATTTCCTTCAAGGCTTCCCCAATCGCCGCCTTCCCATAACCTAAACCTCTGTAATCCGGAAGAACACCAAACCCATATATAAAGCCTGCATTCTCAGAAAAATCAATTTTAATCTTGCCTATCGTTATATCCTCTTTCTTAATCAGATAACTATTATCAATGGAAGAAATATATTCAGCTTCCTCCTCATTTTCTTCATCCCCAAACAAGAGCTTATCACACTCATGCAATAAGCTGATATCACCTGGCTGGGCTTCCACCAGCACCACCTGACTTAGACCATTATCCAAATCATTATTCCTTGCAGCATATTCACCAGCTAAAAGCTCCATTCGATATTCTGAAAATGAAAGTACCCCGCCCACTGATTTAATAAAAGAATTCCCGGAAGGAGAATTACCGTCTGTAAGAAGGAGAAGGCTCTTTTTATTTGCCAGCCTGCATTCTGTAAATGCATGTTCATATAAACGCCGAAAGATACCTTTATTTCGGAAGTCAGGATGTGTCATCCCATTTAACTCATAAACATTTCCGCCAAAATTACAGATACCAAGATAAGAAACCGGTCTGCCCTGTGAATAATATATATACTCCTTCATACAGGAAGAGCGAAAATCCTTCTCCGTTAAAGCTTGTGCCTCAGCCTCATGGGACACCTGTGAAAGCTTATATTCCAGTTCCAGCTTCAGATTAATATCTTCCTTTGTGCATACAGCCTCTAATTCCTTCAGATTATTGTAATCCTCTTTTGTTATAGCAACCTTCATCTCTATATAATCGTCTTTATTAATAGAAAACAATTGTATACCTCCTCCTTTGGGCAGCAGCTTCCTGCCAGCTGCTCTGCATTAATATGTAAATAAATGAGAAATCCATATAATTCCTATGATTGTAGCATCCATGTGTTATATTGTCCATTAATGATGTAGATACTGCATTTTATTCTCATAAGTTCATGATAAAATAGAGTCATACTATTTACTAGGTAAAATTTAAATATAAAAGATATTTCTTATATAACATTATTATGGAGGTAACAATGAACTATATTGATTTAAGCGGTCAATGGGAGTTGCAGCTTTCAGGTCACAAAGCAGACCGAGTACTTTTACCGGGAACCCTGGATGAAAACGGTGTAGGTTTTACTGATGCAGGGGCAAATCAATGGCATCCCGATGCCGGACTTGGAAATGAAAAGGATATGTTAGGCAATACCAGAATCTTAACCAGGCTGACAAGGAGGAATACCTACGAAGGACCAGCTTACTTTACAAAGACCTTTCAGCTTCCGAAAACGGTAGAAAGAGTATTCCTGGAAGTGGAGAGAAGCCGTCAGCTATCCCTTACTATGAAGGGCAGGGAAGTGCCTGCCTTTACTTCTGGAACCATCTCCACACCACATATATTTGAAATAACAGATTATATAGCAGAAGGAGAGAATACCTGTACCTTCTGCTGTGATAATTCTTATCCTGACTGGCCCCACGATGCCATTGTATATTCCTCTGCCGCAACAGATGAGACCCAGACCAACTGGAATGGTCTGCTGGGTTATCTGCGTCTGCGCCTTGAGAATAAGAATTTTATAGCAAATATAAGAATATATCCAAGCCTTACAACGGCCAGTGTTGTTGTGGAGCTTGATTTATCAGAAAGCTATGAAGGCTATCTGACACTTAATTCAGAAGCATTTGCAGAAACAATAACACATCCGATAACCAAACCTGCAGGAAGGCATACGGTAGAAATAAAAGACATAGCGATCAGTGAAAATGCCATATCCTGGGATGAGTTCGATCCACATCTGTATAACTTATCCGTATCCGGTGAAAGACTTGCGGAGAAGTCCGTCTCCTTTGGAATCCGGACCTTTCATAATCTCAATGGAAGACTGGCGCTAAACGGCAGAGTAATCTTTTTGCGCAGTGAATCAAACTGCTGTGTATTTCCTGAAAACGGACATATGCCAATGACCAAAGAGGAATGGACAAAGGTTCTGTCGGTCTATGAATCCTATGGAATAAACTGCATGCGCTTTCACTCCCATTGTCCCCCGGAGGCAGCCTTTGCCGCAGCTGATGAGCTGGGAATGCTGATGCAGCCGGAGCTCTCCCATTGGAATCCGGCAACTGCCTTCGAAGACGATAAGAGCTGGTCCTATTACAAAGAGGAATTACAGCAGATATTAATAAGCTATGCCAACCACCCCTCCTTTGTCATGCTGACCCTGGGAAATGAACTTCAGGCCGGAGCGCTGGGACATAAGAGAATGTATTTACTGCTCTGTTTGGCAAAAGAACTGGACAATACCAGGATGTATGCAAATGCCTCCAATCCACATTACGGAAGCCTCGGGCCGGATATGCACAGCGATTTCTATACCTCCTCCAACTATTACAAGGAGCATATCCGGGGCACCTCTGCCAATATGACGGGATATATAAATGAGCAATATCCAAATACCAGAACAAATTTTGATAAGGAAATGCAAAAGGTAAGAGAAGAATATGATAAACCGGTCTTTAACTTTGAAGTAGGACAATACGAGGTACTGCCGGACTTTGACGAATGCAATGATTTCAAAGGAATCACAAGCCCTGAGAATCTTCTGTATATTAAAGAAAGAGTGGAAGCCCAGGGATTATTAAGCCAATGGAAAACCTATGTAGAAGCCACCGGAGAGCTGTCTCTGCTGGCATACAGAGAAGAAGTAGAAGCGGTGCTTCGAACCAAAGAAATGTCCGGTATCTCCCTCTTAGGACTGCAGGATTTTCCCGGACAAGGCACTGCCCTGGTAGGAATGCTGAACTCCCATCTGAAACCCAAACCCTACTCCTTTGCCCAGCCGGAGCGCTTCAGGCAGTTTATGAACGATGTAGTACCTCTGGGACTCATGGAAAAGTACACCTACCGTGACACCGAAGTGGTAACCTGTGAAATAAAAATTGCCAACTACAGTAAAAAAGATTACACTACCAGCTCCAAAGTACTTCTCAAACACAGTGACACTCTGCTGGCAGAACAACAGCTGGAAACTGCCACCTACCCTAAAGGAGAACTAACAGCAGCAGGAAGCATAACCCTCCCCCTAGCTGCACAAACAGAAGCAAAGAAGCTAACCCTGACAATACAGGTCGGAACCTATGAAAACAGCTACCCCATATGGGTATATCCTGATGCTCCCTTAACCTGTCCGGAAGACCTGCTGCTGACCCAAAGCCTGGAGGAAGCAATAACCGCCTTACAGGAAGGCAGAAAAGTATTCCTGTCACCACCGGCAACCAGCGAGCATTTTCCTGACTCCATCAAACCGCAGTTCACCACAGATTTCTGGTCCGTAGGAACCTTCGCCTGTCAGGACGGATTTATGGGCTGCCTGGTGGATCCCAAGCACCCGGTTTTTCGAAGCTTCCCTACAGAATTTCATACCAACTGGCAATGGTGGCCTATGTGCCAGGGCCGTGCAATCAAGCTGCCTGAAAACCTGACTCCCCTTATAACAGCCCTGGACTGCTACGCCAGAATGAGAAAAATGGGCATGCTCCTGGAAGCAAAGACAGGAAAAGGCAGACTGATAATCAGTACAATGGGATTATTGGAACAACTTCATTACCCGGAAGTAACAGCCCTAACCCAAAGCATAGTAAACTACATGGCCTCACAGGACTTTCACCCGGATACAGAACTAACAGAAGAACAACTAAGAACCCTTATAAACTAATTAAACTAACTTAATAACTTAATATAACCCTACCCCACTCCAAAACCAATAACCCAAGCCCCTCCCCCCGGTAAAAAGATACATCATAAATCTACTTTAAATAACTGTGCATAAATAAGGCATTCATTGCAATAAGAATATAGCTAAATCCGGTATACCCCCTGTACCTGATTTAGCTTATTCCTACCGATTCAATCCTGAAACTATGCACAGTTATTTAAAAATCCTAACCTGTACCAGTCTTTAACCATTCTATAATCACCACATACCAAATTCTATATCTATTCCATATAAAGAATACCAAAACAGAATACAAAAACAGAATAGAATACCAAAAGACCACAATAATAAACAAAATAAATACCGGAGTAATATAAAATAATAAAAATACAAATAGTAAAAATAATATTATCCCGAACAATCAAAAAACCTCCCTCCCTCCAGGCCCTGGCAAGGTTCCGTAACCCAACGCGCAGAAAACTGTGGACCTCTTTGGGAGTTTTTGTCTCGGAAAGGTTCCCTATGACACTTAAGCTGCAGAGATTGCGCCAAGTTCATGATATGCCGCTGTCTGAGCGGCAAAAACCTCCCGAAACCCATAGCAGTTTATTCCGCGAGTTCGGCATATCATGAACTGTCCTAAGCAATCCCTGCAGCTTTAGTGGAATAAGGAACCTTGTCCGAACAAAAACGTACAAAGAGGTCCGCAGTTTTCGTCCCCCTGCCACAACCCTCCCAATATCCATGAGCAATCCGGCAGGCTTGAATTTATTCCCCCGCAATGTTATTATAATAACATTGTTATAACGAAGGAAAGAGAATCAAAAGGAGTAAACCATGGATATTTTAAGACAGCTTGCAAGCGAGCTAGGAATCCGGCTGGAACAGGCAGAAGCAACGGTAAAGCTAATAGATGAGGGCAATACCATCCCCTTTATAGCCAGATACCGTAAGGAGGTAACCGGCTCCTTAAATGACGAGGTGTTACGTGATCTGCACGAACGTCTTCTTTATCTTCGCAATCTGGAAGAGAAAAAAGCCAGTGTGCTGGCAACTATTGAAGAACAGGGAAAATTAACAGAAGAATTAAAGGCACAGATATTAGCTGCCGAAACCCTCGTAGTAGTAGAAGACCTGTACAGGCCCTACCGTCCCAAGAGAAGAACCAGAGCTACCATAGCAAAGGAGAAAGGACTTGAGCCCCTGGCAAATATCATCCTCTTACAGATGACAGACAAGCCCATAGAAAAAGAAGCGGAAAACTTCCTGGATCCTGAAAAGGAAGTAAATACCATAGAAGAAGCAATAGCAGGAGCAATGGATATCATAGCAGAGAACATCTCCGATGAAGCAGATTACCGTATCCATATCCGTAAAGTAACCTTTGAAGAAGGAAGCATCACCTCTGCCGCCAAGGACGAGAAACAGGAAAGTGTCTATGAGATGTATTACAGCTTCGAGGAGAAGTTAAGCAAGCTGGCAGGACACCGTGTTCTTGCCCTTAACAGAGGAGAGAATGAGAAAATCCTCACTGTAAAGATCCTTGCACCGGAGGATAAGATACTTCTCTATCTGGAAACGAAAGTAATTGTAAGAAAGAATCCCAATACGGAAGAGATACTAAAGAAGACCATCAGTGACAGCTACTCCCGACTGATAGCACCTGCTATTGAGAGAGAGATTCGTAACGACCTGACAGAAAAAGCGGAAGATGGTGCTATTAAGGTCTTTGGCAAGAATCTGGAACAGCTGCTGATGCAGCCTCCAATTGTCGGACAGGTTGTATTAGGCTGGGATCCCGCTTTTCGTACCGGCTGTAAGCTTGCTGTAGTGGATGCAACGGGTAAGGTACTTGACACAGTGGTGGTGTATCCAACGGCACCTCAGAATAAAGTAGAAGAAGCCAAAGCTACTGTAAGGAAGCTGATACAGAAATATAACATCACACTTATATCCGTAGGAAATGGAACAGCCTCCAGAGAATCGGAATTAATCATAGCGGACCTGCTTAAGGAATACCACGGCAGAGTACAATATATCATCGTAAATGAGGCAGGGGCTTCCGTATATTCCGCCAGTAAACTGGCTACAGAGGAATTTCCGAACTTTGATGTAGGTCAGAGAAGTGCAGCTTCTATTGCAAGAAGACTCCAGGATCCCTTGGCTGAACTGGTCAAGATTGACCCCAAAGCCATTGGTGTAGGCCAGTATCAGCATGATATGAACCAGAAGAAATTGTCCGACGCACTATCCGGTGTGGTAGAAGACAGTGTAAATAAAGTAGGAGTGGATTTAAATACTGCATCTGCCTCTCTCCTGGAATATATCTCAGGTATTACGAAAACCATAGCAAAGAATGTAGTAACCCACAGAGAAGAGAATGGCCCCTTCACTGACCGCAGGCAGCTGTTAAAGGTAGCTAAGTTAGGTCCCAAAGCCTTTGAACAGTGTGCAGGTTTCTTAAGGATCTTGGATGGTGAGAATCCCCTTGATGGTACCAGTGTTCATCCGGAATCCTACCCAGCAGCTCTTAAGCTGTTGGAGAAATCTGGTCTTGCAGCTGCTGACATTCAGGCAGGAAAGCTGTCGGGTCTGGGTAAACAGATAAGAGATAAGAAAGCCCTGGCAGCTGAACTTGGAATCGGAGAGATAACCTTAACAGATATTATTAAGGAACTTGAGAAACCCGGCAGAGATCCGAGAGAGGAAATGCCAAAGCCCATATTAAGAACCGACGTACTTGAAATGAAAGACCTTACAGAAGGTATGATATTAAAAGGTACCGTCCGTAATGTAATTGATTTTGGAGCTTTTGTGGATATTGGTGTTCATCAGGACGGACTTGTACACATATCCCAGCTAACGGATAAGAAATTCGTCAAACATCCATTGGATGTGGTCAGTGTAGGTGATATTGTAGAAGTAAAGGTCATGAGTGTGGATACTGCCAAAAAGCGAATTCAATTAACGATGAAGTTATAACTATACTAGATAGTCAAAAGTTCTTTTTGTTGTCATACGGACGGAAAAATACACAAAACAGAAAGACTCATGCTTCATTTCAAGGGATAAGAAGTCCTAATTCTCTGAATATTTTGTGCTATATTCAGAGAAAAGGACTTCTAATCCCTTTCCATAGGCGCATTCGTTCTTTCTGTTTTGTGTATTTTTCCTGAAATTGTATAAATTAACGTTAGCATGTTAAATCAACTAGAACGTTTGACTCTCAAGTAACTATATCATCTTATTATGTACAGGTACAAAAATACCTGAGTATATGTTTTTTTACTTGGACATATAAAAAGCGTATTTCAATTTATATAGTTATTCAATGTAAAAGCATCATAAAATACCAGGAATATCTATAAATCAATTCTGATATTCCTGAATAATTATAAAATATGGCAGTAGCTTATGTTAACCGGACGGTAATCGTCAGGAAAGAACATAAGCTGCTGCTTTTTTGTCGTTCCTTTAAAACAAAGGGGTAGAAAATAGTATAAGGACAAAAGATGCTGTAAAACTAATTCAATTACACAGTTTTAATGGAAATTACTGCGATGAAAAGATGTATGAAAATACAGTTTGTAACTTGTGAATTTAAAAGGTGTGTTTTATAATCGTAGCAACTGGTAAATATTTACTTAAGCACATAGGAGGAATATTCCTTATAGCAGCGTAAGATACGCCCGGTCTGCTGTCCGGGCTTGTCCGAATAAGGAAACTGAGATATACCAATTGAGGCAGTTCTTCAGCTGCATTAACCGGTAAGCATTTAACCTGATGACAGAATTTGAAAGGGGGAATCATCATGAAAAGGTTAAAGAATCTTGTAATACCCATCCTGTGTGTGGCAGTGCTTCTTCTTTTTGCCGGGGGGCCTTTAAAAGAAGCCAATGCCAAAACAATGAAGCAGTCGGCGGCAACAGTAAGTGCGGATAAAAGCACCAGGATCAATCAGCATGAAGCGATTATAATTGACATCCTAACCAACAAAATCAGTGAGAATACTGATGGAAGCGGAAAATATGAGGAATTTCTGCTGCAGTATTTCGGACTTAATAACATTAATCTGGGAGCTGCGGAGGAAGAAGAAGTGGAGGCCAAAGCAGCGGAATTACTACATCTATTGAACCTGGAAAACAAGACCAGTATGAAAGAATTATCTAGTGACAGCAAAGAAATTGCCATAGGACTTGCGAAAGATATATTTACTGCCTGCGGTTTAAAAGCAGGTTTTAACCCTTCCGGGGAACTGATAAGCCTGTCGGACAAATACAGGAATATTACTATTGTCAACGGCAAGGTAGCAGGCGAACATATTAATATGGGAGTACTCATTATTTCGGTATCAGTGGTAAGTATTCTTCTGGCTATCTGTTACGTACTGTCAAAGAAAATACAAATCAAGATTAAGGATGTGAAATACGATGGCTTTCATAAAGAAGAATTTGCCCGGTAGGTATCTGTTATTAATAGATTGTATCGGAATAATAATCTCCTACATACTGGCAGCCTGTATCCGTTACAGTGAGATAACAGAATACTGGTATTATAATGTCTTTGGCTGGGCACTGGTGTTGGGGGTATTGCTTTACAGCGGAGTATTTATAGCCTTTGATACCTATAAGGAGTTTGTTAAGAGAGGTTTTATTGACGAATTTTTGGAAGTATGCAAATTAAATATTATTTTTTCCTTAACCATAACGGCCTTTCTGTTTCTTACCAGAGAAGGAGTTGCCTTCTCAAGATTATTCTTTCTGTTGTTTTTTTTCTTTAACACAATTATTTCCCTGACCGTCAGGCAGTATTTTAAGTGGATTCTGTTAGGTGTCTATAAGAAGAGCAGGGCAAGCAGCAAAATAATGGTAGTAACTACCACCACACAGGCAGGGGAAGTATTAAAACAGATTAACGGTGAAAATTCCTGGGAATATGAAGTCAGCTATCTTACGATAGTTGACTTGGATATGACAGGAAATGAAATGTTTGGAGTTCCGGTAAGAGCAGGTATTCACAATATGTTCGAAGTAGCAAAACAGGAAGTTCTGGATGGTGTGTTCATACATTTACCAAGTAATTATACCGTGAACTTTAATCTGGAGGATATTATATTTCAGTTTAAGAACATGGGAGTAAATGTGAATCTAAGTATTAATACCTTTGGGCTTAGGCTGTCCGAGCAAAGTATTCAGAATATGAGCGGGTATCATGTACTGACCTTTAGTAACAAGGTCTTTGATGAGTACCATTTACATATTAAAAGGCTGATAGATATCTTAGGAGGTATCATCGGCTGTATATTAACACTGGTATTGGGGGTGTTCATTGCAATAGCCATTATTATAGAATCCCCCGGACCGGTATTCTTTTCCCAGGTCAGAGTAGGAAAGAACGGCAGGCGCTTTCGGATCTACAAGTTTCGTTCCATGTGTGCGGAGGCGGAAGCCAGGAAAGCCGAATTAATGGGGCAGAACGAAATGGAGGGGCAGATGTTTAAGATAACGGATGACCCTCGTATCACCAAGGTCGGAAGTTTTCTGCGAAAAACCAGTCTGGATGAATTTCCCCAGTTCTTAAATGTGCTTAAAGGGGATATGAGTCTTGTAGGTACCAGGCCTCCTACAGAAGAAGAGTTTCTTCGGTATGAGGGGCGGCATAAAAGAAGGCTTGCCTTAAACTGCGGCCTTACAGGCCTATGGCAGGTAAGCGGAAGAAGCAATATTACGGACTTTGAAGAGGTCGTTAAACTCGACCTGACATATATTGATAACTGGTCTCTTAAGATGGATTTAATAATAATTCTGAAAACAATTTTTGTAGTATTGTTTGGCAGGGGATCAAAATAAGCAGGAGGAATCGGTTTGGAACAGCTTATAGACATTCACTGCCATATACTTCCGGCGGTGGATAATGGTTCCGTTAGCATGGAACAGACAAGAAATATGCTTAAGATTGCCTATGAAGAAGGCATTACTTACATCATTGCAACACCTCATTATGGTGCCGGCTGTATAAATCCGGATAAAAGTGAACTGGAGGAAAAGCTTAGAAAGGTTCGTCAGGCAGCCAGTGAACTTAATCCTGACTTTCAAATTGAACTTGGCAATGAGCTGTTTTACAGCAGTGATATTACAGAGCATCTGCGCAAAGGAAAGGCAGCCACCTTAGCAGGTACCAGGTACTGTCTGGTTAGGTTTTACAGAGAAGAAGAGTATGAGTGTATGAGGGCAGGGCTTCACAGTCTGTTGATTCAGGGATATTACCCGATACTCTCCCATGCAGAAAATTATCAATGCCTTTATGGCAATTATGAAGGAATTGCACAGCTTATAAACCTTGGTGTTTATATGCAGCTGAATATTAAGAGCCTCTTAGGGAACCCTTTTGATTCCCGTGTAAGGCATGCAAGGCGGCTGTTAAATTATGAAATGGTTCATTTTATAGGGACAGGTTCCCGCTCCGATTCCATCAGGGCGCCTATGATGAAGGAAGGTCTTCGTTATATCGAGAACTATCACGGCTCTGAAATAAAAAGGCAGTTATTAGAGAATACCAGAAGCCTTCTTGAAAGTAAGAAGATTGACCGGAGATTCTATCCCTGTTTTGACTAAACAGGGATACGGACAGAGAAGAAGAGTATATAACAGTGTTCAAAGTGTTTATAGCTTAATCGTATGTGATAAAAGGCAGTTAAAATGTGGCCTATAGCTGGGGCCAAAGCTTTGGAGAATTACTGAAGGAATTAAGTTTCTCATTTCTCTTGGGTATAAATATACCAAATATATAAGTTCTTATACCACATAGAGAAAAAATAGGATTATACATATATAGGAGAAAGGTACGGTTTATAAAATGGAATTTGAGAAAACAGAAGAATTAGAGATTAATATAAGAGAAATATTCTATGCCTTGCTTGATAAGTTCTGGATACTTTTTTTCGCGGCAATCATTTGTGCTCTGGCAGGGGGTATCGCTACAAAGCTGACCCAGGTACCCATATATGCGGCAACAACAAAACTGTATGTAATAAACAGGCAGGATCCTGCAAAAACAGTAACCAGTGCTGATTTGTCTACGGGAAGCCTTCTGATAAAGGATTTCGAGATTCTGGTAACCAGCAGACCCATTATGGAACAGGTAATACATAATCTTGACTTAAACCTGGAGCAGGCGCAGCTTATTAGTAAAATAACCGTATATATCCCTGAAGAAACCAGAATCCTTGAGATTACGGTAAGAGATGAGAATCCTTTCCTGGCAAAAAAACTTGCCGATGAAATAGCTGATGTATCGGCAGAACAGATGATAGCGGTAATGGATATTGAGAAGGTCAGTGTAGTGGAAAGAGGTCGTATTCCATTAGCGCCTACGGAAGATAACTTTTCAAGGAATATCATGCTTGGAGGTATCTTGGGACTTGGTGCTGCCGTGGGTCTGATTGTATTGTTTTTCTTAAGCAACGACCATATAAAGAGCAACGAGGATATAGAAAATCATCTGGGAATAATCCCCCTTGCAGAAATTCCTCTGGAAGAAGATATTCTAAATACAAGGAAAGTAAGAGCGGAATTAAAAAGAGCATACAAAAAGGCAAATAAGAAAGGTTACAAAGGAGGTATTGAAAATGCAGTCAATTAATATTGAATTAAAGGCAAGTGTGGATTTCAGAGGTTATGAAGCCTATAACACACTTCGTACCAATATTCAGTTTTGCGGAAAAGATGTAAAGATAATCTGTATCACCAGCTGTATTCCAGGTGAAGGCAAATCCACCGTATCCATCCGGCTGGCAGCTTCAATGGCAGAAGGAGGGAAGAAGGTACTCTTTATAGATGCAGATTTAAGAAAGTCCAATATGATAAAAAGACTGAAGATAAATCAGTCTGTTAATGGGCTTTCCCAGTATCTCTCAGGTATGAACACAAGTGAGGAGGTAATATACAATACCAACCTGGAAGGCCTTGATATGATCTTTACCGGACCCATACCGCCAAACCCCTCGGACCTTTTAAGCAATCGGTATTTTAAAGAACTCTTACAGAGCAAAAGAGAGGAATACGATTACATCATAATTGATACTCCACCCTTAGGGCTTGTAATAGACAGCGCAAATGTAGCGGAAAGCTGTGATGGAGCGGTAATTGTAATACAGGCAGATGCCAACAGCTATAAATTTGTCCAGAAGATTATGAAACAGCTGGAAAAGAGTAATTGCCGGGTCCTGGGAGCAGTATTGAACAAAGTAGAAGTTAAGCATCAAAGGTATTACGGGTTAACCTATAAGAAATATTACGGAGCAGCCTATGCCCCGTATTAGTGGTAGCATTGCACCGATCAAATAAGTAGAAATTACTTTGTTATAGGAGGGCAATAACAGAAACCTCGCGAGTGAAAGGAAATTTACAAAGGAAAGGCTGCCACATAAGGCTTCTTTCACTCTGTATAAAATGTGGCAGTATCGCAGAACTACCTGTGATAGGCAGTGCGTGTCAATTATGAAGAAATTTATTATATTATCAGGGATTATTACATCGCTTCTATTTGCTTTGCTGATATACATAGTTGTGAAGGAAGACCGAACAGCTCCGGTCATTCATATTGACAATGAGAACCTGGTTTATAGAGAGGGAGAAGATGCCTCCTTATTGTTACAGGGTATCACGGCAGAGGATGATGTAGATGGCGATGTTACCTCCACTGTTATGGTTGGAGATCTTATCACAATGCCGGATGGTACAGCAGCGAAGATTACTTATCTGGCCAAAGATTCCAGTAATAACGTAGGACAGCTGGATATACTCATACCTTATGAAGCAGTACAAAACGCCAAAGAAGCTTCAGACAATGGAGGAGCCGGATTGCAAGAAACAGCGCAATCAAATGGTGATACGAAAACGGTTGATTCCAGGAAAGATGCAAAAGGTCAATCCGCAGATAAGAAGAAACCGGTTATAGAACTTCTTAGCACAGAGATTACTCTGAATAAAGGTGAAGACTTCGATCCGAAAGCCTATATCAAAAATATCAGTGATGACAAAGATTCCGTTCAGGCTCTTCTAAACAGTGTAACCGTAACCGGAACCTATAATATGAATCAGAAGGGAACCTATCCTATCGTACTTACAGCAGAAGACAGTGAAGGCAATCAGTCTGAAAAGGTATCCCTTGTATTAAAGGTGGAATAGTCCGTAAAAAGTGGTGGTGAAGATGGAAGGATATATTGATATACACAATCATATAATACCAAAAGTGGACGATGGTGCTCACAGTATGAACCAGGCATTGCGTATGCTGGAAATAGCTTATGCCGAAGGAATTCGCACGATGATAGCAACACCCCATATATGCTACCGAAGGGGAGAAGACAGGTTAGGCAGATTAAAGGCAGCCTTTGAGGAATTAAAAATAAAAGCAGAAGAGCATTTTCCGGAACTTAAGCTTTATCTGGGCAGTGAGATCTTTTACAGCCAGGACACCGTATACGGACTTCAGAAAAATGAAATACCTACCCTGGGTAATACGAGTTATGTATTGGTTGAATTTCAACCCTCCTGTGAATACCGTTATTTAAAGAGCAGTATTCAAAATCTGATAATAGGCGGATATAAGCCGGTTATAGCACATGTTGAACGGTATTATGTATTAAGAAAAGATATGAAACTCGTTGACGAACTGATTCTTATGGGAGCTTATATCCAATCCAATGCCTCCGGTATACGAGGGGAGGATGGAAGGGAATTGCAGCGATTTGTCAAGAGACTCCTTAAACGAAAGCTATTACACTTTGTAGCCACGGACAGTCATGGGGATGAAATCAGACCGCCAAGGATAAGGGAGTGTATCGATACGGCAAAGAAAAAGTACGGAGAAGAATATGCAGCAGATATATTTATACATAACGGCAGGAAGCTTCTTAAAGACCAATATATATAACGGGTTGCTGCTGCCCATCTATAACGATACCATCCTGGCAGTGGCTTCTTATCTGATACCCTCGGCATTTTCCGGAATACTTGCCCTTATGGTTTTTGACTTCACCTTTCTGCTGCTTGGGCAGAAGAGGAGAAACAGATTCCGGATAATGACCGGAAAGACACAGACAATACTGTTTTTATTATTTACCTATATCACTTTTGTTTTCTTTCTTGCCATTCTTTCCAGGCCTCCCGGTTCCAGAAACGATATAGATCTAATGCCTCTTGCAACCTTTTCCCATAGGCTTGAAGGTAATATCTATACCATAGAAAACATTATACTCTTTATGCCCTTTGGTTTCCTACTCTCCATGTTATTTACAGAAAATAAGCAGTTATTAATATATCTGTTGTGTGGAGTAACCTTAAGCATCACTATTGAACTTGCACAGTACCTTACACAAAGAGGGTATCTGCAGACAGATGACGTTTTGCTTAACGTACTGGGCTGCATACTGGGACATCTGATTAGCAGGAGTATTACAGACATAGCAAAGCGTTATATATTACATAGCGGATAAGGAGCTTTCATGGAAAGATTAAAAACCGAGGCGAAGGATACCTTCAGTGAATATCTGTTATTCCTTAGAAATAAAATGAAATCAATAATAATTATAACAATATTGGCAGGTTTATTAGTAGGGGGTGTGAACCGCTACATAATATCGGACTACTATTATGCCGTAACAAAGCTGCAGACCGGGATGCAGGCAGCAGATGATCTGATACGCCTTATGGAGAATAGAAATATACTGGAGAAGGTAATTCTTGAAGCAGATGCAGATCTGACCCCAGCTGAATTAAGAGAGGCCATGTACCTGTCCCTGGTAGAAAATACAAGGGTTATTGAACTTACAATATACGATTATGACGCAGATAGGGCGGTTACCCTGATTAATGCCTATATAAAAGTAATAAAGAGGGAATTTGGAGATATATTTGAAATAAAGGTTCTGGAGGAAGCCGGCCGTGCACAGGTGTTTCCCAAAGAAGATACGGTAGGGTTCGTCAGAGGAGCTTTGCTGGGGGGAGTTATCACAGTGCTTGTGCTTACTATAAGATATATAAAAGGAACCAGAATCAAGACTGCACAACAGGTAGAGGAATATCTGAGCCTGGCAGTGCTTGCAGTAGTTCCCATAACAGATGTGAAAGGAAAGCTGCGTAAGGGAGGAAGTGTAACATGAAAATTAAGAGCGGATTTTTACTGCGTGAAATAGCAGGAGCCTGGGTGGTAGTACCGGTAGGGCAGAGAGTAGTGGATTTTAACGGATTAATGAGTCTGAGTGAAAGTGGAGCTTTGCTTTGGTCTAAGCTGGAACAGGGGATAGAATCAAAGGAGGAACTGGTGAAACTTCTGAGAGAAAATTACAGTGTTGAAGCAGAGGTGGCAGCAGAGGATATTACAGACTTTATCAGCCAGATTAATGAGAGGGGATTGATAGAAGATGGCAATGAACTGGGGACAGTTAAGTGCAACGCTTACAATGAACTCTTTTAGCAATAAAATACCTTTATCCGGACAATTTGAGCTTACCACCCGCTGTAACCTGGGCTGCAGAATGTGTTATGCCTGTAACGGACTTCTGCACAGTGACTTAAAGAAGAAAGAATTAAGTGCAAAGGAATGGATCGAGATAGCCAGAGAAGCCAGGGATTCCGGTATGCTGTTTCTGCTTCTGACCGGAGGAGAAGTGTTTTTTCGAGAAGATTTTAAAGAAATATATGAAGAATTAACCAGGATGGGATTTATCATCAGTATCTATACAAACGGGACGTTGATTACAGCGGAGGTTATCAAATGGCTTAAGACCATACCTCCTTCTCAGATAGATATTTCACTTTACGGTGCTTCCCCAGATACCTATAGAAAAGTATGCGGGAATGCAAAGGGTTTTCAGCAAGCCCTGGAGGGGATTCGGTTAATACAGGAGGCAGGTATAAACCTTCAGTTAAGAACAACCATAATTAAGGAAAACAGATCGGATCTGCCTGCTATAAGGAATCTGGCAGAGGGATTTGGTTTAAAAATAAATCTGGTGGATTATATCACACCGGAAAGGGAGAGGAGGGAGATTGATACCGGGCGGTTGTCTCCGGCTGAGCAGGCGCAGTTGATTCTTGATACACAGCCGGAAACGGAGGCGGAGGCCTTTGACGAAACCGTACATATTGACAAAGAGGCTTATAGAAAAGCAACGGAGTGTTTTGATTATTTCCAGAGCAGTAATGCATTTCCCTGTAACAGCGGAAAGAACAGTTTCTTTATAACCTGGGAAGGAGTAATGGTACCCTGCTCCATAATGAATACACCCAAGACCCATCCCCTTAAAAGTTCCTTTCGACGTGCCTGGAGGGAACTGGTTCAAAAGTGCGATAGAGTTCCGGTCTGCAAGACCTGCAGTAAATGTTCCCTGAAAGGGCAATGCAAGTCCTGTCCGGGCAGACTGCTGAATGAAACCGGCAGCTTTAAAGAGCCTGCACCCTATCTTTGCGAATTGGCAAGAGAGAACAGCAGGCTGACAGAATATCAAAAAATGGAGGAAATAGTATGAAGGAATACATAAGGCCTACAATTGAAATTGTTGAATTAAGACCGGAGGAAAGATTGGCAACCTGCCATATAGGCTTGTCCGGGCCGGATCCCCTTACTTATATCTGGGAGATGATCTTCTGCAGAAAAAGCCGCTGCAAACTTGGTTATACCAGTGCAGGTGGCTGCAGCTAAGCAGCATAGTTCATAGTACATTTGCGAGGATATTTCACAATTTATATTAAGACAGTACCGCAGGCAGGTTTGCGGTATACAGGGGTGTTAGCATGAAAAGTACTTTACAGATAGCGGATATTCCTATAACTCTGGAGACTGATCTTAAATGGTCACACAGGAAATTAAACACCTTTAAACTTAGGTCTACAGGAGAGGAAATGAAGCTTACATACAGACTGGATAAAGAGATTCAGGTTCCCAAGGAGCTGATTGTTTTTGATGACAGTATAAGGTGGGTTCCTTATACAAGGGATGCTGAAAAAACAGAGCTGTATCTCTTTAACAGAATGACAGACAGTTTGTCATATAGAATGACAGCGGACAGAGATTGGAGTCAGGTGGATATTTCCTATACTCCGGAGGAGAAGAAGCCGGCAGCTTCTTTTTTAAGCACACTTGGAGAAATCGCTTTTCGCAACCGTATCTTAAGGCATAACGGACTGGTAATTCACGGTGCGGCCATAGAATATGAAGGCAGAGGGCTGATTTTTTCAGGACCCTCCGGAATGGGAAAGACCACCCAGGCAAATCTGTGGAGGAAATACAAAGGGGCTGTCATGATCAATCATGACAGGCCTGCAATCAGAGTAATACAGGGGGTTCCAAGAGTATACGGCACCCTATGGAATGGTGCAAGCAGGAAATGTACCAATAAAACAGCTGATTTAAGCGCAATCGTACTTTTGGAGCAGTCAAAAGAAAATGATATTATGAAACTAGCCGGGGAGGAAACCCTAAAGAAATTAATGCCCAGAAGTTTTCTGCCATATAACAATGAGCAGGATATGAAGCTGGCACTTAAGAATCTGGAGGAAATAATAGCTGTTACACCTGTATTTCTTTTAAGATGCAGGCCTGACAGGGAAGCAGTGGAGTTATTATACCAATGTATGAAATAAAAAGAATCAGTACGGGGGTTATGATGCCCGTCATCCGAAAATTGCTTGAAAATGATAAAAGTGTAAGGATATCTGTAACCGGAAACAGTATGTATCCCTTCCTGCGTGAGAACAAGGACAGTGTAGAGTTGATTACCTGTTCCTACCCGGAAATAAGAGCCGGAGACATTATCTTAATACAAAGAGATGACAGTGTATACGTGCTGCACCGGGTCATATTTAAGAAAAAGGAATATGTATATATAAACGGAGATGCACAAAGAAGCCTGGAAGGGCCGATTCGAAAAGATCAGATACTGGCGAAAGTAACTAAGGTATGGCGGAAGGGGGCAGAGATTCCAGTAAATAATATCCTGTGGAAAACCCTTTCCTTTTTATGGTTCTGTATGCTGCCTTTTCGTAAAACGATAATCTTCCGGTATCATAAATTTCGCAGCCTACAGCGAAAATACAGTATTTGAAGGGGCTTAAGTATACTGAAGGATTCCGGAACTTAAGGAATAATTTAAGATGCCAGATAATTGCATCATAATTAGAAGAGTGAGAGGAAATTTATGATTGAAAGGCTGCCACACTAAGCTTTCTCACTAATTTTCGTGGCGGTATCGCTGACATGGCAGCGATAGCAGTGGGTATACAGATGAATCAAAAAATACAGATTCTTAAATGGATGGGAAAGAGAACCCATCCTCATATTATTTCTCTGATAACTTTAGTGCTGGCAGGAAGTGTCTCCTCTGTTATTAAGGTGATAATGGCTTATCTGTCGAAAGATTTGATTGATTCCTTTATGGGGGGTATTACGAAAGCAACAGTACAGGGAGGAATTCTCTTTGCAGCATCTGTGCTTATTCTATTGTTTGGGAAATGGCTTATTACAGTTCTTACAGTTCATACCACCGAAAATATGACGGGAAGCTTAAAGGAAGAAGTATATGAAAAGCTTGCAAAGACTGACTGGATGGAATACGCCAGGTACCATACAGGTGATATGGCAACCCGGGTTAACGGAGACACCCAGGTTATAGTAAATGGAATAATTAATGGACTAACCAGAGGGGCAGCTTCCGTAATGGGTCTGGCAGCAGCCTTTTTTGTTCTGATGTCCTTTCATAGAGGTGTGGCTTATTTTTCTGTATTAGTAGGTCCGGTGGCACTAATTCTGGGTGCTTTTGCAGGTTCCCGTTATGTATCCGTTCATGAAGAAGCCCAGAAAGCGGATTCCAGCTACAGATCCTATCTACAGGAATGTCTGGAGCATATGCTGATTATTAAGACCTTTGGCAGAGAAGGAGAGAGCAGAGTCAAGCTGCGAGAGCTTCAGGCGGAGAAGAAAAGGCTGGCACTTAAGAGGAATTATACCTCTGCCGTTACAAATACATTAATAATGATAGGTTTATGGATAGGCTTTCTTGCAGTATTTGGATGGGGAGCTGCCTATGTGCTGGACAGCACACTGACAGTGGGCACGATTACTGCCTACATACAGCTTATCTTACAGGTAATCCTGCCTTTTATTGAACTGGCTTCTCTTTTTCCTATGATTTATTCGGCAGCCGGTTCTGCAAAGAGAATAATAGAAGTAGAGGGCTTAAGGGAGGATTTAGAGCCTGATAAGGCTGTGGAGCAGTCGGTTGCGGATGCCCCTGTCAGGGAGAAGGTAAATGGCTTTGAAAGCATTGATTTGATGGAGCTGACTTTTGCCTATACTCCTGAGAAACTGGTGCTAAAAGATATAACTTTTTCGTTAGAGGCAGGAGATATCCTGGCATTAACCGGTGCATCAGGAGAGGGAAAAACAACTTTGATCTATCTGCTCATGCAGCTGCTAAGACCAACCGGCGGGCATATATATATAAAAGACAAGGGAATTAATTATGACCTTGAGAGCTGTTACATAAGGCAGCTAATATCCTATGTACCACAGGGGAATACCTTATTTTCCGGTACAATAGAAGAGAATCTAAGGGTCGGGGACAGTCAGGCAGACAGAGAAGAGCAAAAGGAGATGTTAAAGGCTGCCTGTGCCTGGGAATTTGTAAGCGAATTACCGCAAGGCCTTGATACAAGCTTAGGAGAACGGGGAGTGGGACTATCGGAGGGACAAGCTCAAAGAATATCCATAGCAAGAGCGCTTATTCGAAAGAAACCCTTACTTATTTTAGATGAAGCAACCTCGGCGCTGGATATGGATACAGAAAGAGAAGTTATACACAATATCAGTAAATTAAGAGAAGTCAGCTGTATCATCATAACTCACAGGCTCTCAATCCTCCGGTACTGCCGCAGGGTGCTTGAGTTAAATGGCGGCAGGCTCAGAGAAAGGAGTGCAGAAGAAATTCTGTCAGAATTTAATGAAATGGCTAACGAAGTTGCAGCCACTGGAGTAATTTGATCCGTTTTTCATAAGAAGCTGTAAATTTCTTTTTATATACGAAAGGAAGAACAGACAGCTGCCGGAGATTATAGACGGCCCGGTGCAGCCAGGCAAAGGGGAGCAGCAGGGGGTACTTTCTCACATATCGGTATTGATAATGTAATTTATCGGGACTGGGAAAGAAAAATCGCAGAAGATGCACCAATTTATCTGTATTATGTCCTGCTGATTTACTTGGGGTTATATCAGATGACATGGCAGGGGTACTATTCTTCATATACAATAAGATGTGCCTGGAGGCCTCCCGTTCCTTCGTTCTCTTACCGTAAACACCGGAATTAAGGATATCTTCAATTAAGAGCTGCTGATACATGGTACTGTCAGTTGAATTCTCCTTCAGGATATAAGCCGGAACCGGAAGCTTAAAAAGCTGGTGGCATACCTGGAATATAGTTGTGGTAAACTTTTCCCAGCCATACTCTCTCATTTCTGCCAGAATATCTTCCCAGGCAAAATCATTAAGATGAGCGTTGAGAAATAAAGTAAGATCACATATTTGTCTGATACCGATACCACTAAGCATAACATGGTGAATGGTGTGAAAGAGCAAATGAAGTATCTGATCTTCTACTGAAAGAACCAGAACGGGAACTTCGCCTATATAATCATAATGAGCCTTGCTCCAGACAGTATCACTAAAATGTTTCTTATTTTCCGAGGATTCATTGATTGTCAGGATTTCATGGAGCTCTATCTCAGGATAGTCGGTATGTAAATATGCGATATGTCTTTCGCTGGCTTTTCCTTTTCGATACCCCAGGGAAGTAAGCACCTTATGTGCCTCTTGCAGATCAGCTGAATGAACCAGTACATCAGCATCCCCCATGGTGCGGAGTTCAGGGTGCGGGTAGTATTCCCTGATTATAAGTCCTTTAAGTGCAATAATGGGAATACTGGCTTCAATAAAGGCAGCAAATACCTTTTCCATCTGTTCTAGGTGCAGTATCTGAAGAGCGGCTTCTCTTAGAACTTCACATTTATAAGCCTCAGTAAAGGCAGCATCAGGCCGAAGCTCTTTGGGAAGCTCCTCAAGGAGTGGATAGATTAACGTGTGAACCTGATGTGCTTTGGCTTCTTCATATAAAGCATCCCAATCAGTTTGTTCAGGAACAGCATCAGGATGTTTACCGTATATAGCAGACGATAATAATTGAATTAAGACAGCACTGTGTTCCAACATAAATTTAAGCCCTCCCATGCATTGACAATGTTAAACATTTACAAAATTATAGCATATTCTAAAGCAGCGGGACAACCAATTAAAGCAGACAAAAAAAGCCTAAATCCTACAGGATTAGAGAATTGTAGAAACGAGATCGATTTGAGAGACTATGTTAACTGAAGGATAGAAGGAAGAGTGAAGAAAATATACCAATGAAAGGATGCCACGCCAGGATTCCTTCACTCTTAATAAAAGTGGCGGTATCGCAGGTCTGCCTGTGATATGCAGGGAGTGTAATTATGGAAGACTTAGAACAGAGAAGTAACAGGAAATGGAAGAAGCTGCTGCTGTTAATATTGTTTGCCATAGGTTTACTGGTGTTAAGTGCGTATCTTCTGGTGCATAGTTATATCAGTAAAATAAACAACAGCAGTTCACTTAAGGCAAATACACAGGCAGCAGAGACACAGGCTATGGATTTACCGGAGGACACTGACGGCACTGAACCTGATTCACCTGTAAGTGATATAGAAAATGCAGAAAACGAAATCCGTAAAAACATGGAGGCTAACAGTACTACCGTCTTATCAGACAAAAATGTATTTAATCTTTTACTGATAGGAACCGATGCCAGGGCAAAAGGTGAAAATTCCAGATCAGATGCAATGATTCTGGTGTCAATTAATAAAAAGAAGAAAACCATTACAGCTACCTCGCTGTTAAGAGATATCTACCTTCAAATACCTGGTAAGAATAATAACAGGTTAAACGCAGCCTGTGCCTTTGGAGGACCGGAGCTGTTAATGGACACCATAGAGCAGAACTTTAAAGTAGCGGTAGATCGTTATGTCTCTGTGGATTTTTATGTCTTTATGGATATAGTAGATGCTGTCGGCGGTGTAACGATAAATGTGACCAAAGAGGAAATACCCATTATCAACGATTACATAGCGGAGTTAAATCGATTGCAGGGAGAAGAGAACGGGGTAGATTACCTGACAAGTTCCGGTGAACTGAAACTAAACGGTAAGCAGGCCTTAGGTTATGCAAGAAACCGTTATATAGGAACGGATTTTGAAAGAACTGCCAGGCAGAGAAGGGTATTGGAGCAGGCCTTTAACAAAGTAAAGAAATTGAATTTATTAGAACTGAATAAATTACTGAATAAATTGCTTCCGGAGATAACCACAGATCTATCGGAGGGGGATATCTTCTCATTGATACTTTCTCTTCCGAAGTATGCCGGTTATGAGCTGAATCAATGGAGTATACCGGTAGATAATTCCTATCAATTCATGCGTATACGGGGAATGGAGGTTATAACGCTTGATTTTAACCGTAATATCGAAGCCTTAAGGGCAAAAATCTACGATGAGACAGCTCCTGTAACACAAGCCTATGCACCGGAGGAATAAGGCTGATCGATGAGGCAAAACTTTGGAGCAGACCATGAGATAGGCTGACCTTTTATCCATTTTCGTTGCAAAGCCCTCAGACAATGTTAGCCTTTCAACTAGGCACAACAGCCGCCATGTAAGTGTCATTAAGAACCCGTCAAAGGGAACTAATGTAAGCCTATATTATCTGTTTCGCTACAAGTATTATAATCTACATCTGCTGTTCTGCCGTAAGTCAGGCGACTTGACATAGAAAGAGTTATGTTATACCATAATTTATTAAATAAAAGTGGCATCCTGCAAAAAATGTAATAGAATAGTAGGAAGAAAATGAAAAGGCATATAAGAATGGATAATAATAAATTGTGGTTAACCTGGATACCGGCATTGTTAATAATGGTAATGATATTTATGTTTTCCATGGAAAACGGAAATCAATCCTCAGATCTGAGCGGTTCGTTGACGAAGTCCATGGTGGAAGCTGTAATTGATGCTATAGACCTGGAGTTAACCCAGGCAAAAGAAGCGAATATAATAGAGCTTATACATACTCCCATAAGGAAGGTAGGACATCTGACTGAATACGCCTTGCTTGGAATTGCAGTATCCTTCCCTTTATTACTGAAACACGGGTTAAAAGGAAAGCGTCGTTTTATTACAGGACTTTTAATTTGTACACTCTATGCGGCTACTGACGAAATACATCAGTTATTTGTTCCCGGAAGATCCGGTATGGTAACCGATGTGCTTATTGATGCCCTGGGGGCAGGGCTTGGAATCCTGCTGTTTCAGGGGATACACAGCCTGAAATCATCATTAAAAAAATCACATAAAATTCCTATTGACAAAGTCGTATAATAGGATTATTATAAAGACACAAAAAAATAAGGAAATTCTTCGGGGCAGGGTTAAATTCCCGACCGGCGGTAAAGTCCGCGACCTGATATACGGTTACACCGTTATCAGTTGATTTGGTGCAATTCCAAAACCGACAGTAAAGTCTGGATGTGAGAAGAAGCTGATTGCAGAATATGCATGATTCTATGTATTTAATGGCCCCGAATATTTATATTCGGGGCCTTATTTTTCTGCTTCTGAAGTTATTACTTCCTTGGAGAGAGTGTGAATAAACGAAGAAATAGTTATTCAGCACCGAACACCAGGAATTTCCTTTCCAAAAGGAGAGATTAATATGAAAATGTCGGAGAACAAAATGATGAGAGGAACCTATGAAAGAAAGAATATGTTTACTACCAAAGCAATGGTAACAGTGAGTTTATTATCTGCACTGTCCTATGTGCTGATGCTTTTGGAGTCTCCTCCCTTTATCGGATTTTTAAGACTGGAATTCAGTGATATTCCTGCGTTGCTCGGAGCTTTCTGGTTTGGGCCTGCAGCAGGTGTGGTAATAGAACTAATAAAGAACCTTATAAAAGCCATAACTGCATCAAAGACTATGGGTATAGGGGAGCTGGCTAACTTTATTGTCAGTGTAGCTTATGTAGTACCTGCAGGGCTTCTGTTCCATAAACTGAAAGGTAAATATAAATCATTTTTAGTGTTCGGAGTAGCTACAATAGTAATGACTGTTGTTGGTTTTCTCATGAACTATTTCGTTACTGTACCCATGTATGCCAGAATGTATGGCGGAATAGAAAATATCGTTGCAGCAGCAACTATGATACCTGGAATCAAGGATATGTTTACTTTAATACTTCTTGGTATTACACCCTTTAATCTGGTAAAAGGAGTCTTTCTCGGAATAGTTGGTCAACTTACTTATGAAATGTTAAAGAAGAGAATACAGCTCTAAAAAACGAAGTTCTTTTGTTACTGACTACGTTAAGAAAAGCTCTGTATGATGTTGAAATCAATTCTGAAAGAAATTAAATACAGCCCAGTATGATATTTAATTTCTGAAAGACATTAAATGCAGCCTAGTGTGATGTTAAATCTCTGAAAAGAAATTAAATGCAGCCCAGTATGATGTTAAATCTCTGAAAGAAATTAAATGCAGCCCAGTGTGATGCTAAATCTCTGAAAGAAATTAAATGCAGCCCAGTATGATGTTAAATCTCTGAAAGAAATTAAATACAGCCCAGTGTGATGTTTAATTTCTGTCAGATATTAAAAAAACTATAAGACATTAGGTGCAGACTGCCTGACGTTTAAAGCACAAACCTTAATATATCACATAAAAAGATGTACTTGCCGGCTTTGTATGCATAGTCTGAAAATTTTCAGAGTGTTTACAGGCCGGTATTTTTAGTACATTATGAAATAAAATGAATAAGCTTTTTATATATAGCTTTGTCATTGCATCATATTTAATGAATTAATGGTTGAGTATAAGATACTTATAGAAGTATATTTGCAATAGGCCTGTAATCATGGGGTTACTAGAACTAAAGCTAGTAATTACCTGTGATTTATAATTTAATGTTGTAAACATAGGTAATCAGCAGTACAATAAAAATATTGACTCATACTTGCAAGTGATTATATGATAGTAGCAAACCATTTATAATTTAGATACCAAATAGTTTAAGGGCAGGTAATAAAGCAGGTAATAAGAAGGGAACTATCTAAACGAAGCAGTTGAGTATTAAGTTGAACAGCATGTGTAACTGTAATCATAAATATGAGAGAAAAAAGTTACAGAATTCAACCGGAATAAAATAACCGCAGAAAATTATAAGGAACTGTGAGAATTTATGATAATAGAGACATATAACAGAGATGAAACCTACAGCCTGGGAAAAAGGCTGGGTGAAGAAGCAGGCAAAGGAGAGGTTTACTGTTTATCCGGTGATCTGGGAACAGGAAAAACAGTTTTTACCCAGGGTTTTGCAAGAGGTCTTGGAATCCTGGAACCGGTTAACAGCCCAACCTTTACTATTGTTTCTGAATACGAAGAAGGCAGACTGCCGCTATATCACTTTGACGTATATCGTATAGAGGATATTGAAGAAATGGAAGAGATAGGTTACGAGGATTATTTCTATGGAGAGGGTGTATGTCTGGTGGAGTGGGCAGAGCTGATTAAGGAACTGCTTCCCGATAATCCGGTCAGAATTACCATAGAAAAGGATCCGGACAAAGGATTTGATTATCGTAGAATTACCGTAGAAAACAGCAGGTAAGACATTTTTTCAATAATCTGATTGGTACGTGTGCCAGAGCACACAGATAGGAGCTGAGATGAAAATATTAGCCTTAGACAGTTCCGGACTTGTTGCTTCCGTAGCGGTAGTTACAGAGGAAAAAGTTCTTGGAGAATTTACAGTAAATAATAAAAAGACACATTCACAGACCTTACTGCCTATGGTGGATGAAGTAATAAAGATAGTAGATATGGAGTTAGAGGAACTTGATGCCATTGCCGTTGCAGGGGGACCGGGCTCCTTTACCGGACTTCGAATCGGTGCTTCAACTGCCAAAGGGCTGGCTCTTGTACTAGATATACCCATTATCAATGTACCTACGGTGGATGCACTGGCATATAATTTCTTTGGAACAGATAAACTTATCTGTCCTATGATGGATGCCAGGAGAAACCAGGTATATACAGGTCTTTATCAATGGAAGGCCGGAAACTTTACAGTGCTTCGTCCTCAGTTTGCCGCCGAGGTTGAAGAACTGGCAGCTATATTAAATGAGTATGAAAATGAGATATTGTTTTTGGGAGACGGGGTAGAAGCACAGTTGTCAAAGTTTGCTTCTTTATTGAAGGCACCTTATACCATAGCACCTATCCATCTCTCAAGGCAAAGAGCAGCAGCACTGGGTAGTTTAAGCGTAGAGTATTATAAAGCCGGACGTATTGAAAATGCAGACAGCTTTGAGCCTGAGTATTTAAGAATGTCTCAGGCAGAAAGAGAGAGAGCAGAAAAACAAGAAGGGGTGTAGTCTATGCTGATTCGTCATATGCAGGAAGAAGATATGGACCAGGTCTATGCTATAGAAAGCAATTCTTTTTCAAGGCCCTGGAGCAGAGAATCTTTTCTTCAGTCACTTCGTAATCCCAGTAACCTTTACCTTGTAGTGGAAGAAGAAGGAAGAATACTCGGCTATTGCGGCTTATGGGGAATTGTTGGTGAAGGAGAGATAACCAATGTTGCCGTTGACTCCAGATACAGGAACCAGGGGGTAGGGGAGGCCATGCTTCGGGAACTGCTCAGACAGGCGGGAGAGTCAGGGATAGATGCCTTTACACTGGAGGTGAGGCTCAGCAATATATCAGCTATTCACCTCTATCACAAGTTAGGCTTTCAGGATACTGCAATCAGGAAAAACTATTATGACGCACCAGTAGAGGATGCACTTATAATGTGGTTGTAATTCCCACTGTAAATTTTCTGGATTTCACGTTATAATAATAACAAGAAGGCGGACAAGTCGGCGGGAGGGAAGACATGGATAAAGTAAGGAAAGCACCGATAATCAGACATGACATGTTTTGTAATGTTTGTGGAAAGAAAATAGCGGTAGAAAAAGGTATAATGAAAGAAGATGTCTTTGAAGCTGCAAAAGAGTGGGGATACTTTTCCAAGTACGATTTGGAACTTCACAAATTCAATATGTGTGAAGATTGTTATGACAAATTCATTTCATCCTTTAAGATACCGATACAAAAGATTCATAAGAAAGAAGCACTATAAAGAGAGGGACAGACATACCAGGGGACAGGCATAGCCGAGCTGGGTGTCTGTTTCTTTTTTTATGTAATGGGCTTCGAGCATCAAAAGAACGGCAGGTAAGCTTTTGACATTCCTATGGAAGATTGCCACTAGCTTGACAGCGTATTATCACAATAGACTGGCATGGTCAGAGTCTAGCTGTTTTGGGATATAACGATTTGGGTTATAATACAAATATGAGATCGTTATAATAGAACAGGACCGGCAGTAATATTCCCGCGGGCTTGATTCCTTAAAAATGTTATGGTACTATTTAGGAAACACAGGCAGAAGGCTTCTGCCCATATTAAATAACTGTTTTATCAAAGCAGTAAAGCGAGGAAAATACATGTTAGATGTTTGCTTACTAGGAACCAGCGGAATGATGCCTTTGCCAAACAGATGGCTGACAGCATTAATGACCAGATACAATGGTTCCAGTCTACTGATAGACTGTGGTGAAGGAACCCAGATTGCAATAAAAGAAAAGGGATGGAGTTTTCATCCTATCGATATTATATGCTTTACCCATTATCATGGAGATCATATCAGCGGATTACCCGGGCTGCTCCTTACAATGGGAAATGCAGACCGAACCGAGCCGGTTACCATGATCGGGCCAAAGGGATTGGAAAGAGTAGTAAGTGCCTTAAGAGTAATTGCACCGGAGCTTCCCTTTGAAATTAACTTTATAGAGATAAACGGTGCAGAAGAAGAATTCCGAATCAATGGATATGTGATACAGGCCTTTAAAGTTAATCACAATGTATTATGTTACGGCTATAATGTGCAGATTGAACGTGGCGGCAGATTCTTCCTTGAGAAAGCAACAGAGAATGGGGTGCCGCAAAAATACTGGAACCGGCTGCAAAAAGGAGAGACGGTAGAAGCAGAGGATGGAATTTTTACCCCTGAGATGGTATTAGGTCCGCCAAGAAAAGGAATTAAGTTAACCTATTGTACCGACACCAGACCTATCCCCTCCATAAGTGATCATGCCATGGGGGCAGACCTGTTTATCTGTGAAGGAATGTATGGTGAGAAGGATAAGGAAAATAAGGCGGCGGAACATAAGCATATGACCTTTTATGATGCCGCGAGACTGGCAAAAGCAGCCAATGTAAAGGAACTTTGGCTGACTCATTACAGTCCGTCTTTAATAAGACCCGAAGAATTTATGGCCGATACCAGAGCTATATTTCCGGAAGCAAAGGCGGGAACTGACAAGAAAAGTATCACGCTGGAATTCGATCCGAATGAATAACTAGAACTAAAACAGTGTACTGCAATACCTAGGTATAGTACTGCTCTGATTACCTTTATACAATTCCGGTTGAACCTAAGCATAGCACAACTACGACTGGGTTTGCCTGCATTGCATATGAAAAGCTATTCCAAAATTATGAACAGCATTAAATGGACGAAGCAGTAGAAGCTTTTACAGAACATTAGAATACCAGATATGATTCTTATATAACAAAATCAATAAAGTTGGAAAGGAATTGCTCCAAGAGCAATCTGTTAAAAATGGAAAAAGACATATTAATTCTGGCTATTGAATCCTCCTGTGATGAAACAGCAGCAGCTGTAGTAAAGAACGGAAGAACGGTCTTATCAAATGTGATATCCTCCCAGATAGCACTTCATACCCTGTATGGAGGGGTTGTCCCGGAAATAGCCTCCAGAAAGCACATAGAAAAAATCAATCAGGTAGTGAAAGAAGCGTTGAAGGAAGCAGAAGTGACTTTAGAGGACATAGACGCTATTGGTGTAACCTATGGACCCGGACTGGTTGGAGCCTTGCTTGTAGGAGTAGCAGAAGCAAAGGCAATCAGTTATGCCGCTAAGAAACCCCTGGTAGGGGTACATCATATTGAAGGGCATGTTTCTGCTAATTTCATAGAACACCCAGACCTGGAGCCTCCTTTCTTATGTTTGATCGTATCAGGAGGACATACTCACCTTGTAATTGTAAAGGATTACGGGAAGTATGAAATCATCGGCAGGACCCATGATGATGCAGCCGGCGAAGCCTTTGATAAGGTTGCCAGAGCAATAGGACTTGGTTATCCTGGAGGACCCAAGGTGGACAAGCTTGCAAAAGAAGGAAAGAAAGATGCCATTGCCTTCCCAAGGGCCAACATAGCAGATGCTCCTTATGATTTTAGTTTTAGCGGAGTGAAATCTGCAGTTCTGAACCACTTGAATTACTGTGAAATGAAGAAAGAAGAAATAAATAGAGCAGATATAGCAGCGTCCTTCCAGGAAGCTGTGGTAGATGCGCTGGTTACCAAGACACTGGCAGCAGCAAAAGATTTTAAGCTAAAAAAGGTTGCCC
>NZ_JNLE01000003.1:977500-4640000 GCF_000702945.1 Clostridium sp. KNHs205
TAGCCTTGGTTTAGTCTGATGGAGGTAGAGCACTGAATATCCTAGGGGGCGTCAAAGCTTACCGAAGATTATCAAACTCCGAATGCCATACAGATGATGACCAGGAGTCAGACTACACGAGATAAGTTGGGTAGTCAAAAGGGAAAAAGCCCAGACCACCAGCTAAGGTCCCAAAGTGCGTGTTAAGTGGAAAAGGATGTGGGATTTCGAAAACAACTAGGATGTTGGCTTAGAAGCAGCCACACATTAAAAGAGTGCGTAATAGCTCACTAGTCGAGAGGTCCTGCGCCGAAAATGTCCGGGGCTAAAACACGACACCGAAGCTGTGGATAGTAGTAATCTAACGATAACTACTGTGGTAGAGGAGCATTCTTAATACCGACGAAGCGGTACCGTAAGGAGCCGTGGAGGGATAAGAAGAGAGAATGCCGGAATGAGTAGCGAGATGAAAGTGAGAATCTTTCAGGCCGAATATCTAAGGTTTCCAGAGTAAAGCTGATCTGCTCTGGGTAAGTCGGGACCTAAGGCGAGGTCGAAAGACGTAGTCGATGGACAACAGGTTGAAATTCCTGTACCTTATAAAAACAGAACTGTGGGGACGCAGAGACAAAGTCAGGGCCGGGTGAGGAATACCCGGTACAAGCGAGGTACCAGTGGAGCAGGAAAATCCGTTCCACAATGGGAAGACGTTAAGTGGACCGAAATATAAGTAGGGAAGCTGATGGAGGCACTGCCAAGAAAAGCCGCTATTGTTTTTTATAAGCCCGTACCGTAAACCGACACAGGTGGATGAGGAGAGAATCCTAAGGCCGACGGGAGAAGCATTGTTAAGGAACTCGGCAAAATGACCCCGTAACTTCGGGAGAAGGGGTGCCTGTAGAAATACAGGCCGCAGAGAATTGGCCCAAGCAACTGTTTAGCAAAAACACAGGTCTATGCAAAACCGTAAGGTGAAGTATATGGGCTGACGCCTGCCCGGTGCTGGAAGGTTAAGGGGAGATGTTAGGGGTAACCCGAAGCGTTGAACTTAAGCCCCAGTAAACGGCGGCCGTAACTATAACGGTCCTAAGGTAGCGAAATTCCTTGTCGGGTAAGTTCCGACCCGCACGAAAGGCGTAATGATTTGGGCACTGTCTCGACAATGCACCCGGTGAAATTGAAATACCAGTGAAGATGCTGGTTACCTGCGCCAGGACGGAAAGACCCCATGGAGCTTTACTCTAGCTTGATACTGGGATTCGGTATTGCATGCACAGGATAGGTGGGAGGCTAAGAAGCGGTGACTCCGGTTGCCGCAGAGCCGTTGTTGGGATACCACCCTTGCAGTACTGGGTTTCTAACATGTGCCCGTGATCCGGGCAGTGGACAATGTCAGGTGGGGAGTTTGACTGGGGCGGTCGCCTCCGAAAGGGTATCGGAGGCGCTCAAAGGTCCTCTCAGGATGGACGGAAACCATCCGAAGAGTGCAAAGGCATAAGAGGGCTTGACTGCGACACCGACGGGTGGAGCAGGTACGAAAGTAGGACTTAGTGATCCGGTGGTATAAAGTGGGATTGCCATCGCTCAACGGATAAAAGCTACCCTGGGGATAACAGGCTTATCACTCCCAAGAGTTCACATCGACGGAGTGGTTTGGCACCTCGATGTCGGCTCATCGCATCCTGGGGCTGTATTAGGTCCCAAGGGTTGGGCTGTTCGCCCATTAAAGCGGTACGCGAGCTGGGTTCAGAACGTCGTGAGACAGTTCGGTCCCTATCCGGCGCGGGCGTAGGATATTTGAAAGGAGCTGACCTTAGTACGAGAGGACCGGGTTGGACTGACCTCTGGTGTATCGGTTGCACTGCCAAGTGCATGGCCGAGTAGCCAAGTCGGGACGGGATAAACGCTGAAGGCATCTAAGCGTGAAGCCCCCCTTAAGATAAGATATCCCATGCGAATGCAGTAAGACCCCTGAAAGACGATCAGGTGGATAGGTTAGAGGTGGAAGTGTGGTAACACATGTAGCTGACTAATACTAATAGGTCGAGGGCTTGACCTAAATAAGTGAAATTTTATTTCGCTTATGGTTAATAATGTTCATATTTTTCATAAATCAAGTTATTAGAAAAGACAAGTGTAGTATTCCTCGATAGCTCAATGGTAGAGCACACGGCTGTTAACCGTGGGGTTGTAGGTTCGAGCCCTACTCGGGGAGCTGTAGTCAGCAAAAACTGCTGACTACAAAAAAAAAAATAATGATTGACATGCATTAAAGTTTGTGTTATAATATTTAAGTCATGGCCCCATGGTCAAGCGGTTAAGACATCGCCCTTTCACGGCGGTAACACGGGTTCGAATCCCGTTGGGGTCATTTTTTTGATATCATGAACGTGATAAGTAATATGCCGACGTGGCTCAATTGGCAGAGCAGCTGACTTGTAATCAGCAGGTTATCGGTTCGAGTCCGATCGTCGGCTTTTTGGACCTTTAGCTCAGTTGGTTAGAGCAACCGGCTCATAACCGGTCGGTCCGGGGTTCAAGTCCCTGAAGGTCCATTACATTAGTTGTTACAGCTTCAGTTGATATTTAAGATAATAAATACATATTTATTGTAAATATGGCCTAGTGGCTCAGTTGGTTAGAGCGCCGCCCTGTCACGGCGGAGGTCGAGGGTTCGAGTCCCTTCTGGGTCGTTTCTTTAGAAATAAAGAACCAAATAATTAATTTACATGAAAGTTTCGTGGGATCTTAGCTCAGCTGGGAGAGCATCTGCCTTACAAGCAGAGGGTCATAGGTTCGAGCCCTATAGGTCCCATAAATAATTGATTACCAGGTCAATTATTGAAAATGCCGGCGTGGCGGAACTGGCAGACGCACAGGACTTAAAATCCTGCGGGCCTAATCGCCCGTACCGGTTCGATTCCGGTCGCCGGCATTGCAAAATTAATAATTCTTTGAATCCGTGCGTTTAGCTCAGCTGGATAGAGCGTCTGGCTACGGACCAGAAGGTCGGGGGTTCGAATCCTCTAACGCACATATAGGACTGTAATTTCTTAATTGGAATTACAGTTTTTTGTTATTAAAAATGCCAATATAAAAATAGTTCTTGCTAATTCTTATAAATATCCCTTGAAGGTTTATAATAAGCGTTAATAGCAGGCTTATAATATGCAATAATAGAAACTCTAAATGGTTTTGAATTTATTATAAACTCTGTGGAAGTTCTTATATTCAAATCAGCTGCTTTGTAGATGAGCTAATTTTCAATCAAAACCCTCATAATAACTAATTTAATGAAATGTTAATAATAGAGCTATTTACCCCAGTGGAGCATTATGCTAAAATTAGACTAATTCTTAAAACATTAGATAAACTAATTATTATTAGTAGTCTGGATTTGATAAAAAGAAAGCAGCAAAGAAATCGGAAATGTATAGTTTGATAGTAGGAGGATACATGACTAGAGAAGAATTTATAATAGAACTTAAAAAAGCACTTGCGGAAGAGATACCTGCAAATGAAATTGAAAATAATATTAATTACTATAACAGCTATATAAGAGAACAAATGCAAACTAAGTCAGAGGAAGAGGTCCTTACAGAGCTGGGTGATCCAAGATTAATAGCTAAAACCATAATAGATAGCTTTCAGATGTCCCAAGGGCCGCTGTATAACAATAAGAGGCAGCGTAAGGGTTATGAGGATGCTTATACAGAGGAATGGCAGGATAATGATGCCGGAGAGGGATATAGCCAGGATAACGATGTATTTGGCAGTACAGGTACAGGGAGCAGTTATCGTGTCTATAAGAATTATGAGTTAAAGTGGTATCATAAAGTTGCTTTAGCGGCTATGATTGTTGTTATTCTTTCTATAGTGATTATAATTGGCGGTATAATATTAAAGTTATTCTTCTCTATAGGAATCCCTTTATTACTAATTTACATCGTTTATAGGCTGATAATAGCAAATCGGAACAATTGATTAGTGTCAAAGAATTATATTGTATCGATTATATTGTATCGATTATATTGTATCAATTATAATGTATCAAGAAATTATAATACAAGCGGTATGTTCGACAATAATGTAAATAGAGACAATGTATTCTTGATGTTATAATATATATAATGGTAATATTCTATGATTTATAGAATAAGCGTAATTAAAAAAAAGAAGCATAACTAAAAAAAGAAGCTTAACTTATAAAAAAGAAGCAGCAGCTACAGGTTAGAAACAACTTAGCAGCTGCTTTTTATATGCATAGGTCTCTTACAGAAGTAAAATGTTTAATTGGTTTTACGTAACTTTTACATCTGAATAGATCTTTTTAGTTAATTTATAGAAAGGTATATAGTGAAACAACCGCCAAGGGGGAGCCAAGGCGGTTGTTTCGATGAGGGGAGTATAAATAATTAATAAGGGGTTATATAGTGCGTTAGATGAATCTTCCGACCTCTCTCTAACACAACTACATTATAATACATAATTAACAATTATGCAAGATGCTAGCAATATAAAATCTAATATTTTTCTTAAATTTTCTGATTTACTTAAAAATCCAATATTTGTTAAGTGATAAAATAATATTTTCGATAAAATGAATTCACAGTTGCATATTTTAAATCATAAACGTTCATAATATGTGTGTAATCTCAATAAAAAATTAGATTTTTAGGAGGACTTTTAAAATGGCAAACAACAGTTATAATGATTACTCATCAAACTCAGAAAAAAATAGCACAAGCAAAAACACATCAACAAACACAACATCCAATACACAGAACAAAACTTCCAATAGCTCCAAAAACAACGCTAAGAATACAAGCACATCTAATTCTGCGCGTAATACAACAAAAGAATAATATCTGTAATGTTCTAAAAGAGCGTGTTGCGATATTAAAAATTGAGCAACACGCTCTTTTATGTAATATCAATTTTATGTAATATTTGCTCTTTTCACCTATCCAGGCACAATTAGGCATTTTACAGAATATTATAATATCGAAGTGCAGGTGATATTATGACTTTTGAAACTATAAATGCAAAGGATATAATGTACTACATAAGAAGGCCGGAGGTATTGATTATTGATATCAGAGAACCCCTTGAATACAGACAGGGGCATATACCATCTGCCATAAATATACCCTATGATGATTTTGAAGATGGTAAAAGGGATATACCCGGAGATAAACTGTTAATTCTGTATTGTGACAGAGGTAATTTAAGCCTGCTGCTTGCAAGGGACCTTAGCAAAGAGGGTTATTGGGTCAAGAATATTTATGGTGGTATGCATGCATATCGAGGTGCTCTTGAGTATTGATATATATAAATAAAAGCGTTTTTCCTGCCCAAACTCCTTGAAGCTGGTTTATTTATTGCATTGGTATATTTCATATGTTATAATTCATTGTTAGTTCAATTTACCTCAGTTAAACAAAGGGAGTACAATATGATGAATCAATATGAATTTTTGGCACCATGCCATTTCGGTTTAGAAAGTGTTCTGAAGAAAGAGATAACAGATTTAGGCTATGAAATAAAACAAGTTGAAGACGGACGTATTCTGTTTGCCGGAGATGAGACGGCCTTTGCCAGAGCAAATATATTTCTTCGTACAACAGAACGTATACTTCTTAAGGTAGGTAAATTTAGAGCAGAAAGTTTTGATGAGTTGTTTGAGGGCACGAAAGCAATTCCCTGGGAAAATTACATTCCTAAAGATGGTAAGTTCTGGGTAGCCAAGGCTACTTCTATCAAAAGTAAAGTATTCAGTCCGTCAGATATTCAATCAATCATGAAAAAAGCTATTGTTGAGAGATTGAAACAGGTCTATAAAATAGAATGGTTTCCGGAGGATGGGGAAAGTTATCCTATCCGTGTTACATTTATGAAAGATGAAGTTACTATCGGTATTGATACCTCCGGTGAATCTCTTCATAAAAGAGGATATAGAAAATACGCAAGTAAAGCTCCTATAACAGAAACCCTGGCAGCGGCTTTGATTATGGTTACCCCCTGGAAATACGATCGTATACTGGTGGATCCTTTTTGCGGCAGTGGCACTATCCCTATTGAAGCTGCCATGATAGGAGCTAATATTGCACCTGGAATCAACCGCTCCTTCCTCGCTGAGAATTGGAAACTGGTTCAGAAGAAGAACTGGTATCAGGCAATTGAAGAAGCAAACGATGTGAGAAAAAAAGATGTTGAAATGACAATTCAGGGCTATGACATTGATGGTGAAATTATAAAGGCAGCAAGGCAGAATGCTGCTCTGGCTGATGTGGAGGATTATATTCACTTTCAGCAGAGACCCCTCAGTGAATTAAGCAGCAGTAAAAAATACGGTTTTATTATTACAAATCCGCCTTATGGTGAAAGATTAGAGGAAAAGGAAGCTCTGCCGGCTCTTTATAAAGAAATAGGAAAAACCTATGCTAATCTGGATGCCTGGTCCATGTTTCTGATTACCAGCTATGAAGATGCCATAAAATATATTGGACGTAAAGAAGATAAGAACCGTAAGATATATAATGGTATGCTTAAGACCTATTTCTACCAGTTTATGGGACCTCGTCCGCCTAAAAGAAATAATACTGCTAAAGAAATTTAGTATACCCCCTGATAAGAATTTCATAAGAAGGCTGTCATATTACGGTTAAAAGCTTATAATCCTATTAATAGATAGAGTTATAAGAATGAAAACACAGTAATAGGCAGCTTTTTTTTCATAAAAACAATTAAACTTTATACAGTTTATATTATCCTACTTATTACCCATTAGCGAAGAATACAGTTAAATTAAGCACTTATAAATTGGGATATATGTAATAATATTTTGCTTATTGTAGAAAAATTAGATGCATAGTATAATCTTTCTATCAGGGGGATTATAGAATGGGAGATAAAGTGCTAAAGTATACGGCAGTTTTCACCTTTGGTCTGATGCTGTCGGTAGTTATATTTTCACTGATTTTATCTTATAGAGCGGGTCTTGTGGGGGATGATTCAGCTTTGGCTGCAATTAAAACGGTGTATGAAAAGCAAAATGAAAGTAAAGATTACCTTTCTACCGTCGATGAATTGAAAGATGAACTAGGGGATAAATATATAGCAATAAATAATACAGGTAATAATGAATTTACGGTAAGCGAGGACTATATTAACAAAGGTCTGACTTTGATAATAAAGGGCCTAAAAGACAAAAGTCTGACAGAAGACAGTATTGTAAGAGTAAATAATAAGGAAAGTTATCAGGGGATTGTTTCACAGAAGGCAGAGGCAGAAAAGAGCGGATATCTGGTACCAGAGGTATTAAATGCGGAGGATGGAGAAATTTCCTATGGTATAATACCGGAATTCGAGGATACCGACCCTGTTACTAAAATAGATATTGACTATAATAAGAAAGAAGATGGAACCTACGAAGCAATTATACAGTTAACACTGGATCATGTTTATGCTCCTTTTATGTTAGAAGAGAAGGGACAGGTCTATATTGCATTAAAGAAACCTTCTGAGGTCTACGAGCATATAGTTGTTTTGGATGCAGGACATGGAGGAAAGGATCCCGGTGCGGAAGCCTTCGATGGTTCTTATTATGAGAAGGAGATAAATCTTAAGATACTTTTATATGTTAAGGAGCTGTTGGACAAGGAGAATATAAAAGTATATTATACCAGAACTGACGATAGAACAATTTATCTGAATCCAAGAGTTAATCTGGCTAATGAAACAGAGGCCGATCTATTTATCAGTATTCATTGCAATTCCAGTGAATCCTCGCTGCCAAGAGGCCTTGAGGTGTTGTATAAGAGTAATTGGAACAAAAGCTCCTACAGCTCTGAACAGTTAGCCAGAATTGCACTGGAGGAAATGAAGACAGTGACTGGTCATGTTAACAGAGGTTTGGTTGCAGGAGATGAAATGTTGATAATTAATAAATCACAGGTTCCGGTCGCTTTAATAGAAGTTGGTTTTATGTCAAATCCCCAGGAGCTGGAGTTCTTAAAATCCAGTAAAAGAGAGAAAGAGATAGGGAAAGCAATTACTCAGATTATTAAAAGGGCTCTTGTTGAAAAAGATATTAGCAATTAAGGTTATACAAAATTGAATTGGTTCAAAAAAGATTTTTTAAAGAGAATTTTCACTTAAGATACTTAAAATGGAGTTTAAAAGGTAGCTCATACCAGTAATATAAAGCTTTTTTGAGATGACGGAGAAGCAGTCGTGTTAGTAATTATGTGAAAGTATGAAAGTAATAAACAATAGAAAGGTGCCACAAGGGGTTTTTCATATATATATTATTTTGTGGCAATACTGGCAGGAAGGCCTGCGGTATACAAGAGGTTAGAATGATGCAAAGAATTATATTCGCCACAGGAAATGAAGGCAAAATGAAAGAAATAAGAATGCTTCTAAAGGATCTGGACTGCCAGGTGATATCTATGAAGGAAGCAGGTATAGATACTGATATAATAGAAGATGGTGACACCTTTGAAGCAAATGCAATAATTAAAGCAAAAGCAATTATGGATATGACAGGTGAGATAGTTCTGGCAGATGATTCAGGACTGGAGGTGGATGCCATGGATAAAGGCCCTGGTGTTTATTCCGCACGGTTTATGGGTGAGGATACTTCCTATGATATTAAAAACAATTATATACTGGACAGGTTAAAAGGACTCAAAGGCAGTGACAGGAGTGCCAGGTTCGTTTGTGTTATCGCCTGTGCTTTTCCTGATGGCAGAATTCTTACTACCAGAGGTGAGTTTGAAGGTTTAATCGGGGATGCTATTTCCGGTGAAAATGGCTTTGGTTATGACCCTATATTCTGGGTACCTGAGTACGGCTGTACTTCTGCTGATTTATCCCCTGAGGTTAAGAATGAGGTAAGTCATCGAGGGAAAGCTTTAAGAGAAATGAAGGATAAACTGAAGGATTTAATGTAACAATAAATATCAACAGAAAGGCTATAATCGGGTCATAAAGGAATTTATGAAAATACTAATCGTAAGTGATACCCACGGAAGATTAAGCAATTTGGAAAAAGTTATTGCAAAGGTAAGCCCGCTGGATTTAATGCTCCATTTAGGGGACTTTGAAAGCGGTGAAGACTATATTAGATCTATAGCCTTTTGTCCCGTGGAATTTGTATCCGGAAACAATGATTTTTTTGCAGACGTACCAAAAGAGAAGATAATAACCCTGGGCAGCCATACAATACTAATGACACATGGACACCGGTATGGTGTTAATTTCGGTACGGGGAGACTAAAGGAAGCAGCTCTTTTGCAAGGTGCTGATATTGTTTTGTATGGGCATACCCACAGACCCTCCATCGATCTGAGTACGGGGGTATGGGCAGTAAACCCCGGCAGTATCAGCCAGCCCCGGCAGGAGAACGGCAAGCCCTCTTATATTATTATGGATATAGACGGGCAGGGAAAGGCCCATTTCAGCCTTAATTTCCTGGCTTGAGAGTACTTTATTAATCCACGGAAAAGCATAAACAATAAGCCTTAAAATCTGCCAAGACAAGACATTGTAGAAAAATTTAAAAAAGTTTAAAAAGTTGTTGACAATTATGTTGGCATAATATATAATGATTCTTGCGTCACGAAAGCCGCAAAAAATAAAAGCCTAACGGGGTGTGGCGCAGCTTGGCTAGCGCGCTTGATTTGGGATCAAGAGGTCGCAGGTTCGAATCCTGTCACCCCGACTTTTACTTTTGTTAAGGTGGCTAAAGATAAAATTTCATACGCGGGTGTAGTTCAATGGTAGAACACTAGCCTTCCAAGCTAGATACGTGGGTTCGATTCCCATCACCCGCTTGATGTATGTAATATACATCATATGTGTGCTAGTAGCTCAGTTGGATAGAGCAATGGCCTTCTAAGCCATGTGTCGGGGGTTCGAATCCCTTCTGGCACATTTTATCTTGTAAAGACATATATACGTCAGTTGATATCGACAGCTCCTGCGTTGGGTTAATGTGGACAAGATAAGGTGTTATTGTTTTATGGTGGGTATAGCGCAGTTGGTTAGCGCGCCAGATTGTGGCTCTGGAGGCCAAGGGTTCGAATCCCTTTATCCACCTTGGTAATAGTACCATTGGGCTGTCGCCAAGCGGTAAGGCACAGGACTTTGACTCCTGCAGTCGCTGGTTCAAATCCAGCCAGCCCAGTCAGCCATCGCTGAAATCAGGGAACCTGCCGCGAATGGTGTTATACTATATGGGATATTAGCTCAGTCGGTAGAGCACTTGACTTTTAATCAAGGTGTCCCGGGTTCGAATCCCGGATGTCTCATTTATAATAAGCGGATGTGGCGGAATTGGCAGACGCGCTAGACTTAGGATCTAGTGGGATACCGTGCAGGTTCAAGTCCTGTCATCCGCATTATAAGGAATTGCAGTGATAATGAGAAATCAAAATCGGGCATAAAACCAAAAAGTAACCACTACCTAAGTAGTGGTTACTTTTTGCTGTATTCGTCGGGAGTTAAAGTTAATGCATAGGTGGTTTTACGGCATTTCCATAGCGCAATAATTTGTCATTTTTTTTATATTTAGCGTATCATTTGCCATAGCAGCATAGCTTTTTCATTTTTTTATATATATTTATTAATAGTCATATGATAATACTTCTTAATACATCGCTGCAGCTTACTGTTACTTAGAGTTTCAGATATTAGAGTTTCAGATATATAAGTGGACAGGTCACTTATTCTACGGGAAGTTTCTTTCTCGCTTTATCAGAAGACTTATTTTTAGGCAGAGAAGTTTTTTTAATCTTTTCTGCGTTTTTAGTCGAACGGACAGATTTCTTGCGTTTTCCCGGATCCCGGGCTACTGCCAGATAAAACATCTGAATCCGCAGTTTGTTCTCATCATAGATATCAATGCTCTTATATAAATCTTTGTAATAATCAAAGAGAATGCGTTTGGTCCTTACTGTCTGTTTTAAATTTACCTGGGTTGATACAAGGCTTCCTTTGGTTTTTACGTAATAGTAGACAGGTTTCTTTATAACACAGACATCCTTTATGTATTGCAGGTATTCCAGGTTAAATAGAAAATCCTCGCACCAGTTAAGGTCTCTTGAGCATTTTAGCTTATGGGATTTTACGATATCGGTTCTAAAAAATTTGTTCCACATAACACCGTAGTAGAAGTTAGCAGGTGCTTTCATCATATATTCGGCAAATTCCCTGCGGCTGATTAAGCCCTCTTTGGGGATATGTCCCTTAATATAGATCTTACGGTTTACTACTCGGTGATAATCAGTAATAATCATGTCGCAATTATAATTTTCAGCAGCGGTGACAAAGGTTTCCGTTGCATCTTTTACAAGCCAGTCATCACTATCGATAAACTGCAGGTATTTACCTCTGGCATGTTTCATGCCAATATTTCTGCTGTCACTTACACCAGAATTCGTTTTATTTATTATCTGAAAGCGGGAATCCATTTCTTCAAATTTCTTCAGCACCTTCATGCTGTGATCCTTGCTTCCGTCATTTACCACAAGTACTTCAATATTTCTATAACTTTGATTACGGATGCTGGTTAGGCATCGTTCAATTGTTTGCTCCCCATTATATAGTGGTACAATAATACTGACCAGTGGTTCGTTCATAAATGCCTCTCATTCCGCCGTCTAAGACGGCATATTACAATAATTAAACCCACCGCTATTGATATTAAAGTAAGTAAATTATATCATTATTTACTATATATTACTATCGGAATTCGAAAGGAATTATGAATGATTTTCCATAATTCATGTGATATTCCTAAAAAACAACAAGGGAGAAATGCTCAGACTAACCATGAATTAAACCTACAGTTGATTTTGCATAGGAATAGTTGTTTGCATTCAACTAAAAGATGATATATAGTTAAACCATAAAGATACTGAATTCGCGAAGGATCTATTTTTAGTTGGAGGTTATCATGGCAGTTGGTATATTGGGTAAGAGGATTAAGGAATTACGGCAAAAGAAGCAGGTAACCCAGGAGGAGCTTGGGAAAGCGGTGGGTGTGACGACACAGGCGGTTTCCAAATGGGAGTGCGGCGGTGTACCGGATGCAGAGCTGCTGCCTTCCATTGCAGACTTTTTTGACGTTACTATAGATAGCCTGTTTGGAAGGACAGAGGAAATCAAGCAGAATATTGGACTGGCTATCCGTCATGAACTTATTGAACTGGCAGATGATGAAAAATACGAGAAATGCTTTAACTATTGCTGGAGTATTATTCTTGGAATATTAGGTCAAGCCTCCACTTCGATTATACGGGATATAGAAGAAATGTACGAGGATGATAAAAACCAGTTTTATTCCAGAATTATATCGGATAAAGGTTATATTTTTGCAAAATTATCAAAGGATTTTCATTATTTCTTTCTGCTGCCGGAGGCAGAGGAAGGAAATGAATACGACCTGCCGGGAGAGGAAGAATATCAAAAGCTTTTTCAAATCCTGGGTAAGAAAAACATGATGAAACTGGTTTTGTATCTGAATCACAGAAAAAATGATGGTTTTACCGTGAAGTTCCTTTGTAAGAACCTTAAGCTGGAGGAAGAAGAACTTGAAGATATGTTACGTGAACTCTGCAATATAGAAATCGTTATCAAACAGGAGATAGAAACTGAAGAAGGTTTTCTGGTTTCCTATTGCCTCATTGATAACCCTTCTGTTCTGCCTTTTCTTCTGTTTGCTAAGGAGATTATTAAGCAGCCTTATATGATGTACCCAATACTTTATGATAGAAATAAACCACTGCTGCAGAAATAGAAAGGATATTATTATATGAAGCAAAACAATAATATTTATACAAAGCAGTTTTATAAAAAGAATCACTTAAATTTTACTGGTACTGTGCTTACACTTTTAATCTTTGTAATCACACAGGTAGCCATTGCTGTTGTCCTTCAGTTATTTCTGGACGTGGCATACGGCGGTACCATGAAGGAATTCTGGCGGGCCATGATAACTTTTGTTATTGTTATGGCAGCTATGGTAGGCTCACAATATATGAAGAAGATATTTATGAATCACTTTATAAAACGGGCCTTGCTGCAATATAAAAATTATATCTTTGGCAGAATCCTGAATAAAAATATAAACTCCTTTCATAAGGAGTCTTCCAGTACCTATCTTTCAGCTTTCAGTAATGATCTGGCTTCCATCGAGCAGAACTATTTAAGAGGTACTTTCAATATTATCTTGCATGGAGCTATGTTTCTTGGAGGCGTAGCTGCAATGGCGTATTATAACTGGAAGATCTTCTTATGTACTATGCTGGCCAGTCTGCTGCCCATACTGGTTTCAGTTCTTTATGGTAATAAACTTACCAAAGCGGAAACAAACGTATCGGAAGAAAATGCTACCTTTTTAGCTCTCTTAAAGGATTTACTGGCAGGTTTTCCGGTTATTAAAAGCTTCAAGGTGGATAAGGAGATCTATCATAATTTTGAAGAAAAGAATGGGGAACTGGAGCAGACCAAGAAAAGAAGAGGGGACCTTAATGATTCGGTTGAAATACTTAACATCCTGTCTGGCCTGGTTGTAGAACTGACGGTATTTGGTATGGGTGTATATTTCGCCTTACAGGGGGTTATCACAGCAGGTGTGGTGGTTGCTTATATTCAGCTGCTTAATTATGTCTTGGGGCCTATAAACAGTTTGGGGCAGCTGATTGTTAACAGGAAAGCAGCAGGAGCATTGATTGATAAAATAGGAAAGCTGGCTGAGGCCAGTGAGGAGCAGGAAGGAAGTCAGGAGCTTGCTGCTGTTGAAGAGGGAATAATTTATGAGAATGTTTCCTTTGGATATGATGAAGGCTCAAGAACCCTCAGGAATGTGAATCTTAAGTTTGAAAAGGGTAAGAGTTATGCGATTGTAGGAGGCAGCGGTAGTGGTAAATCCACACTGCTTAATCTTTTATTAGGATACCACAGGAACTATGAAGGACAGATTAAGTTTGACAGGCATGAGTTAAGGGAAATCAACTCCTCCAGTTTATATGACATGGTATCCACCATACAGCAGAATGTATTTGTTTTCAATAATAGTATTGCCGATAATATAAGCCTGTTTCAGAAGTTTGATAAGGAGCTGTTAGAGTATGCCATTAAATGTTCCGGGTTAACGAAATTGATTGAAGAGAAAGGGCCGGATTATAAATGCGGAGAAAATGGCTCCAATCTCTCCGGTGGAGAGAAACAGCGTATCTCAATTGCCAGATGCCTGATCAGGCAGACGCCTTTTCTCCTAATGGATGAAGCAACGGCAGCTTTGGATAACCAGACCTCCAGACAAGTGGAGGAAGCAATCTTAAGCATTGGTAATCTCACAAAAATAATTATTACCCATAAGATGGAGGAGAGTATTTTAAGAAAGTATGATCAGATCATCGTAATGAATCAGGGGATGGTGGTTGAGCAGGGCTCTTTCGAAGAATTAACAGAAGCGAAAGGTTATTTTAATTCATTATATGCAGTTAACAAAGCTCCGGTGGGAAATTATGAGAAGGAATCAGTAGCATAATAATTATATAACATCAATTAAGTCATGTGTTAAGCTATAAAAGGTAAGCTGTTTTACTAAATTTACCTTTTATAGCTTTGTTTAGCTACTGTTTTACTTGACATTATGGCGGTTATCCGATATCATAGGTAGAAAAAGTGGCTGCAGTAAGTCAGAAATAATAGTTTTTACTTCTTTCAATGAGGAAAAGACGGTTATTTGTGACTTTTTTTATGTTGTAAAGCCAGCCTATGCGGAAACTATTGAGGAAACACGTATCAGTGAATCACAAAAGCAAAAAGATGTTATTATAATAGTAGGTAGCATTTTATTTGAAAGGCGTTGTATGGTGAAGAAAGCTTCGTTTGTAATTAAAGGAAATATTATATATATGAAATCAAGGTCAGAGCTTGTGACAGTTGACAAGGGGTATCTGGTATGTCTTAATGGATTGGTAGAGGGTACTTATAAAGAACTTCCTGAGAACTATACGCATCTGCCATTAACAGATTATGGTGACGATCTTATAATTCCTGGGCTTGTTGATACGCATACCCATGCGCCTCAATATACCTTTGTCGGCCTTGGTATGGACATGGAGCTGATAGACTGGCTTAATACAAATACCTTTCCGGAAGAGCGTAAATATGCCGACAGGGAGTATGCCAGGAAGGCATATGAGATATTCTGCAGAGATTTACAGGCAGGTGCCACTACAAGAGCCTGTATCTATGCTACAGTTCATAAAGAGGCTACCCTTGATTTAATGGATATGCTGGAACAGACAGGCCTTAAATGTATGGTAGGTAAGGTAAACATGGACAGGAATTGTCCGGATTTTTTAAAAGAGGATACCAGTAAATCTATTGAGGATACAGTTGACTGGCTGAAGGCCTGTCAGGGAAGATATCAAAATATCACACCGGTGATTACCCCCAGATTTGTACCAACCTGTACGGATGAGCTGCTAAAGGGACTTGGGCAGATCCAAAAAGAGTATAAGGTTCCCGTGCAGTCACACCTTTCCGAGAATTTTTCTGAAATTGAATGGGTGAAGGAGCTCTGTCCTGATACGGATCATTACGGAGAGGCTTATGATAAATTCGGCTTGTTCGGTGAAAACGGAATAGCAGTGATGGCTCATTGTGTTCATTCCACTGAGGAAGAAATTGCCCTGATGAAGGCAAAAGGCGTATTCATTGCTCACTGTCCTGACTCCAATACCAACCTGGCTTCGGGTATCGCTCCTGTGAGGAAATTTGTAGACCTGGATATGAGAGTGGGTCTTGGAACAGATATGGCAGGAGGTAATTCCAATTCTATTTTCCGCACTATGGTGTCTGCCATACAGGTATCCAAGCTTCGCTGGAGACTAAAAGACTCTTCGCTAAAACCTTTGACTGCAAAAGAGGCCTTCTATCTTGGAACCATGGGCGGCGGTGCTTTGTTTGGTAAGGTTGGAAGTTTTCTGCCGGGTTACGAGCTGGATGCATTGATTATAGAGGACAGCAATATACAATCACAAAAAGAACTGACCTTAGAAGAAAGACTTGAGAGAATTATCTATCTTTCGGATGACAGACATATTAAGGGGAAATATATAGCGGGTAAACGAATAGCAGCAGGCTGATTCTATTTGATTGATTAATTCAGCAAATATTGTCATTAGAATAAATACAGAGGAATTTAGAATACCATTTAATTTACATGCCGGTTAGGCGGCATTATGAGAGGCGAGGATAAAAAGATGAGAGTTAAAAGCTTAGTAGAGAAACCGGAGGAGAAGATACTGGATGCAGCATTGGATATAGTGGTTGAGAATACCATCTGCGGAACCAGGATGCACCTTATAGCTGACAGAGCCGGAATGGTACAATCAAACCTTCATTATTATTATCGGACCAAAAATGATCTGATGCTTGCTTTACAGAAGAAGGTGTTAAAGAGATGCCTTGACTTAAGGGAGAGACTGAAAGTTGAGGCAGACAATACCCTGGAGGATCAATTAGAGGTATTTATCAAACAAAAATTAGAGTTTATATTAAATGAGAAGAAATATGATTTTGCTGAAATTGACTTCTGGGTACAGGGACATACCAATCCGGATATCCAGGAGAATTTTGATTCTTCTTTTGAAGGCTGGCGGAAGGAAATCAGAAAGATGCTTGATAACTATGCGCCTGGAATTTCAGAGCAGAAGAAGAACTTTCTGCCCTATTTTATCGTATCGATTCTGGAAGGTGCATCCATGCAGTATCTTATCAATGAAGACAGATTTGATGTAGAGGAATATTTTAAATACAGCAAAGAGGTTATATTAAAGACTATACTGGAATAGTGCAGCATATCAGTACATAAATCGGTAATGAGAGCAGTACAGAGAACTGTAAAGAATACACAGAAAGACTAAAGAAAAGAATATATTGAACAGTAAAAAGTAAGCAGAGAATATTATTTATCCTTTGAACCATAAAAAGTAAATAGAAAAAATTATTGATCAGAAAAAAATTAAACAGAAAAGAATCAGTGTATAGAAAAAAGTACGCAGAAAAGAATACAGAGACAGAAAGAAGTAACAGAGCAGAAGACTTGCAGAAGACAGATACAGAAGGACAGACAGAGATTTAAGGGGTATATTTGCTTTAAAGTGTGTCCCCTTAAGAAGGATGTGAAAAAATTGAAGACGATTAAAACAACAGAAGCAGTAGGGCATGTACTATGCCATGATATCACACAAATAATTAAAGGTGAAATAGATGATGCTATCTTCCGTAAAGGACATGTGGTCAGGGAGGAGGATATACCGGTTTTACTCTCCATCGGAAAAGAACATCTCTATGTCTGGGAGAAGAAAGAGGGAATTCTTCATGAAAATGAAGGGGCGGATATACTGTATGGCCTCTGTAAGAACGAGCATATGGTGCCAACGCCGGTGAAGGAAGGCAAAATAAATATAGTTGCGGACAGAGACGGACTTTTTAAGGTGGATAAAGAAAGACTGTTTCAGATAAATTCTCTGGGAGAAATGATAATAGCTACCATGCATAGCAATCAGCCGGTGAAAAAGGGAGATATGCTTGCAGGCACCAGAGTGATTCCCTTGGTTATTGAAGAGGAAAAGATGAATAAGGCCAAAGAAATCGGAAATGGAGCACCGCTTCTGCAGCTGCTTCCCTTTACGGTAAAAAAGGCAGCTATCATTACTACAGGAAGCGAAGTGTTTCATGGACGTATTAAAGATACCTTCGGGCCGGTTATCCGTAATAAGCTTGCAGAATATGGTGTTGAGGTTATCAGCCAGGAGATATTAAACGATGAAAAGGATAAGATTACAGCAGCTATTATAAAGGCAATAGATACAGGTGCGGAAATCGTATTATGTACCGGGGGTATGAGTGTTGATCCGGATGATACGACTCCGGGGGCAATCAAGGATACTGGGGCAAAGGTTATATCCTATGGTGCTCCGGTCCTTCCTGGTGCTATGTTTATGCTGGCTTATTATAATAACAGAGCTATTATGGGATTGCCCGGTTGTGTTATGTATGCCAGACGGACCATATTTGACCTGATCCTGCCGCGGGTACTGGCAGAAGATCCGGTAACCGCAGAAGAACTGGCCGCTTTGGGGCATGGTGGACTTTGCTTAAACTGCGAAAGCTGTACTTTTCCAAACTGCGGGTTTGGTAAATAGTATAAGAGGATGCAAACCGATTTTATCACATAAATTAGTTATTTATACAGGTGTTCGCTTAATTACTGATTTATGTGATGTTTGCGGACGCCTGCATTACTATCATAAACTGGAAAGGAGGCGATGGGATGATCTACAAACAGCTTGTTGAAGAACTGGAAAAAGACAAACCTATGCGGCTGGTTACAAAACTCCAAAAAGCAGAAGGAGTGGTTAACACTGAGCTTGAACGTTATCTGGAAGAAATCAGCGGTGTGGAGGCAGAAAACAGGATAAAAGAGGAATTATGTATTTCGGAGGTATTTTACCCAAAGGAACGCCTGATTATATTAGGCGGCGGACACATTGCCCTTCCTTTGGCAGAGTTCTCTGGGAAAACAGGATTTCAGGTGACGGTTGCAGATGACAGACCATCCTTTGCAAATTCAGCCAGATTCCCTGAGGCTGAGACAGTTATCTGTGACAGTTTTGAAAATATTATACCCAGGCTACGGATTACCCGAAATGATTACATTGTAATTATTACCAGAGGTCACCGTCATGATATGGATTGTCTTAAGAGCATCTTAAACTTACCGGAGACTATCTATCTTGGGATGATTGGTTCCAAAAGAAGAGTTAAGGCAGTACTTGAGCTCTTGGAAAAAGAAGGATATGATAAAGAAAGGCTCAACGGGGTGTGCACTCCTATCGGGCTTTCAATTGGTGCCGTAACACCGGAGGAAATCAGTATCTCTATTCTGGCCCAGCTCATAGAAAGAAAACGTCTGGGCAACCACCTACAGGCGCAGGAAAAAACGGATGTAGAATATGAGCTGTTAAAATTCCTGGCAGCAGGAAGGACAGAACCCATGTGTGTGGTTACGGTTACGGAAACCAAGGGTTCTACACCCAGAGGAAAAGGTGCTAAGATGGCAGTCTTTCCAACTGGCAGTGTAAAGGGCAGCATAGGCGGTGGCTGCGCAGAGGCAGAAATTATTCATGAAGCAGTATCTATGATTGGGACAGGGAGGTACAGGCTTCGGGATATAGACATGACAGGGGATGTGGCAGAATCAGAAGGTATGGTGTGCGGGGGAATTATGAGGGTTCTTATGGAGGATTATACAACCTGATTTAATTCATGGGTTTCCATTGTAAAAAAGGGTTTGACATTTATAATACAGGGTGATAAACTACTAAGCATAAAAAGAACTCACGGGCGAGATATATTACAGCAGTAATGTATTTCGCTTATTTTGCATATTCATATATCAACTTAAGGTGCCGGTCAATCTATGGTATTTTTTGACACCCCCTGAAGAAAGATTAATCAGACTTTAAATTCTGCAGTAGTTATCACCCCTTTTATAAATAATATGGAAGAACGCCGGTATATCCCGGTTTAGAATTGGGATATAATTTTTATCGGTACAAATTAGATTGACTAGTCAATCTAGAATAACCTGAAAGAGGAGAAGTTATGGATACGGATGCAGTAATATTGGCAGGCGGCCTCTCAAGCCGGGCAGGAGGGTTTAAGCTTGAGCTGCTGATTGAAGGAAAGCCTTTGCTTGCCCGTGTAATTGAAGTATTTTTACCCATTTGCACTAATATTATCATTGTAGGCGGATATTCCATTGATAGACTTTATCCCTTAATTAAGCCTTATGACAACAGAGTACAGCTGATATGGAATGAAGATTATGAGAAAGGGATGTTCACCTCCGTAAAGACTGGTGTTGCAGAAGTAAAGAGCCCATATTTCTTTCTGACGCCGGGAGATTATCCTTTTCTTACAACAGAGCTCTGTAAGGAGCTGTTAAAGGAAATACCGGGTATCGTAAAACCCAGCACTGCAAACAGAGGAGGGCACCCATTACTGCTTCCCAGGCAGGCAGCAGCAGAAATTCTTCGTCTGGAGGATAGTGCTAATTTACAACAGTATTTACATACAAAGAAAGTAAAACGATTCCTCATTGAGGATGAAAGGCTGCTGTTGGATATTGACACCCCGGAAGATTACGAAAAGGCAAAAGGCAGGCATATGTAATAACCTTAAAAAGGAGAGATTCTAATGGAGTTAGGAATTGTAAACGGATTGGTCTATTTGGATGGACAGTTCAGAGAGGAAAATATCTATATCAAAAACGGCAGGATTGAAGCCGTTACTAAGAGTTATCTTCCCTGCGAAGAGGAATTTGATGCAGAGGGTGCCAGAATACTGCCGGGTTTTATTGACCCCCATGTTCATTTTCAACTGAAGGTAGGTAAGAATACTTCAAAAGATGACTTTTATACCGGTTCTGTGCTTGGAGCCTTGGGAGGGGTTACTACATACATTGACTTTCTTGATCCAATACAAAGCAGCACAGAATTTGAAAAGGCTTTTAGAGAACGTATGGAGCTGGCGGCTTTCAGTACTACGGATTACAGCTTCCACACTACCATTGCAGCACCCAGGGAAGATGCGGCAAATCTTCTGAAAGCAGGGATTAAAGCAGGACTTCCCTCACTTAAACTATTTACCACCTATTCCGATACGGATAGAAGAACCTACGACAGAGACATTGACAGACTCCTTCAGGTATCAAGTGAATTAAAGGGACGTATTGTTATCCATGCAGAAAACGATACCTTGATTGATACCAAAAAGGATATCCTGGTAAAAGACCATGAAAAATCAAGACCGGTATTAAGCGAGAGAACGGAAATCTTAAAGCTTGCTGAAATGGCCAGGGAACGGGAAGGACAGTTATATATCGTACATGTCAGTGCCGGCAGTTCTGTAAGACTATTGGCGCAAAACTACCAGGAAGAGCTTAAGAAGGGCAGGATTCTCCTGGAGAGCTGTCCCCATTACTTCTTCTTTCACAGCGGATATTATGAGAAAGAAGACGGTTATCTCTATACTATGACCCCTCCTTTACGGGAAGAGAAGGAAATGCTGTTACTAAGAGAACAGGTTGATAGTCTTACGGCTATTGGAACAGATCATTGCCCCTTTGATAATGCCTTGAAGCGAGAAAAATATACATCCCAGATTCCCATGGGCATCGGAGGGATACAATATTCCTTTTTAACGATGTATGAAGCCTTTGGAGAAAAGATAATACCAAAATTTACAGAAGGTCCGGCAAAAGCCTATGGACTTTATCCCAGAAAGGGAACACTGCTTCCCGGAGCGGATGCAGATATTGTAATTCTTAAAGGTGAAGCAGTGCATCAGATACAGGATGAGGCATCTGTTTATAACGGAAATAAAGTGAAGGGATCTGTTTCTCAGGTGTTCCTAAGAGGAGAGCAGATAGTAAGAAACGGAAAATTCCTTGGGGGAAAAGGCCGGTTCTTAAGAAGAGAATTGTAAGGAAGCTGTCAGGAAGGAGAAGCTGGAATATGCTTTTAATAGGAAACGGAGCGGTAGTAGCCAGGGATGAGGATAGCACCTTTTTTGACAATGGTGCAGTTTGTATTACGGATAATTTTATTACAGAAGTAGGACCCTATCATGTATTAAAAGAGAAATACCCGGAGGCTGAGTTTATTGATGCCAAAGGTGGTGTAATCATGCCGGGTCTTATAAATACTCATCACCATATATACAGTGCTTTTGCCAGAGGCATGAATATACCGGGGAATACCCCCCGGAATTTTCTGGAGATACTTGAGGGGACCTGGTGGAGGCTCGATCGTGGGCTTACGTTGAAACAAAGCAGCTTAAGTGCCAGAGCGACCTATATGGAGTGTATCAGGAACGGCGTGACAACTATTATTGACCATCATGCCAGTTACGGACATATAAGGGGAAGCCTTGCAGCTATTGCAGAAGCTGCCAAGGTAAGCGGTGTCAGAACCTGTCTGGCTTATGAGGTTTCTGATCGTGACGGCAGGGACAAGATGCTTGAGGCAGTAAAGGAAAACAGTGAATTTGCTGCTTTCACAAAAGCAGATAACTCCGGTATGATAAGTGCTCTGATGGGATTGCATGCCTCCTTTACCTTAAGTGATGATACGCTGGCTTTATGCAGAGAGCACACCGATAAGCAGTCAGGCTTCCATATTCATGTAGCAGAAGGCTTAAAGGATGAAACAGACTGCAGAAATCTCTATGGCAGCTCTGTAGTAAAGCGCCTGTTAAAGGAAGGAATCCTTGGGGAACATACTATTGCTGCCCATTGCATACATATTGACGAAGAGGATATGGATATTTTAAAAGAAACCAATACCATGGTGGTTCACAACCCGGAATCCAATATGGGAAATGCGGTAGGTGCCCCTAAGGTACTGACCATGTATAAAAAAGGAGTGCTGCTGGGGATTGGCACCGATGGATATACCTCTGATATGCTGGAGTCGTTAAAGGTAGCGAATATCCTGCAAAAGCATGAAGCTAAAAATCCTTCCGCCGCCTGGACAGAGATACCAGAGATGCTTTACTTTAATAATCCTTCTATAGCAGAACGGGTTATGAGCAGTAATGCAAAGGGTAAAGCAGGGCTTGGAAAACTTGTTCCAGGAGCTTTTGCAGATGTGATAATTATGGATTACAAACCCATAACACCACTTACCAAAGAAAACATTAATGGACATATTCTGTTTGGTATGAGCGGAAAAGACACTTCAACGGTGGTTGTTAATGGTAAGGTTCTTATGAAAGAGAGGCAGCTTTTAGCAGAAGACGAAGAAAAAGTGTTATTTCAATGCAGGGAAGCTGCCAAAGAGCTGTGGAATACACTTTAGAGGTTAAAAGGAAGCGTTTTAAAGAGTTATGAGCACGGCTGAAGCAGGGATTGCCGGAAGGGTGGATTTGTATGAGTGATAAATTGAGACCAATACCATTTAAAGAGTTGCTACGGCAGTCAGTAATGGAATATAAAGAGACGAAAAGTTTTTATGGAGTGCCGGTAAGCAGACCGGAAAAAATATTAAAGAACCTGATAATAAATGGGCAGAAGATAGAAACACCTTTTGGCCCGGCAGCAGGCCCACATACCCAACTGGCACAAAATATTCTGGCAGCCTATGCAGCAGGAGCCAGATATTTTGAACTAAAAACCGTTCAGGTAATGTGGGGCGAAGAACTGGGAATCCTTAAGCCCTGTATCTATGTAGAAACGGAGGCCTATAACACAGAATGGTCCTCTGAGCTGTCACCGGAAAAGGCTTTGGAGGAATATATAAAAGCCTGGATGCTGCTTCATTTACTGGTGAAGGAGTTCGACCTTGGCAGAAGCGATGGCTTTGTGTTCAACATGAGTGTGGGGTACCAGCTGGCGGGGATACAGTCTCCTGCCGTCGATGCTTTTCTGGAAGCTATGAAGGAGGGGAAAGACACCACAGTTTTTAAGGCGTGTAAAGAGACTGCCATTGAGGAAAAGGAATTGTTTGGTAAGGTTACAGAGGAATTTATAAGAAATATTCCCTCCTGTATCAGTGATACGGTAACCCTTTCCACCATGCACGGCTGTCCCTCCGGAGAGATTGAAGAAATTGTTCTCTATCTGATGAAAGAGAAGAAACTGAATACCCACTTAAAATGTAATCCTACCCTTTTAGGTTATGATAAGGTCAAAGAACTGCTGGAGAACGGCGGTTATTCCCAGGTGGAAATGAACGAGGAGATCTTCCGGCATGATATCAGCTTTGAAAAAGCGGTTGCATTAATTGGAAGACTGAAAGAAAAGAGCATGGAACTGGGAAAGGAGTTTGGTATTAAGCTTACCAATACTCTTCCTGTAAAGATTATCAATCAGGAGCTTCCGGGAGAGGCAATGTATCTGTCAGGTCCGGCTCTCTACCCCATAACCATAGGAGTCGCAGCAGCTTTACGAGAAGCACTTGAAGAAATAATAAAAGAAGATATATCCATGTCCTATTCCGGAGGAGCTGACAGCGGAAACATTGCAGCTATTTTAGAAACAGGCATCAAACCTGTCACAGTATCCACTCTGCTATTAAAGACCGGGGGGTATAAGAATCTTACAGCCCTGGATAAAGCCCTTGCAGCAGAGCTTAAGGAAATACCTGAAATAATTGACAGAGACAGGTTGTCTGCATTGGCAAAGGCTGCAGAACAGGATAGCAGCTACCGGAATAAAGCTAAGAGAAATGCAAAAACCCCAGCCAGTGATTACTCGGCTTTTTGTGCTAAGTGCAGGCAATGCACCGACGTCTGTCCTAACAGGGCAAACAATAAGACGGAGGGAGATGGAAAAGTATATATCCTGCATCGTGACGGTTTATGCAATGAATGTGGTAACTGCGTATATTTCTGTCCTTTAGGGCACATTCCCTATAAAGAGAAGTTCACTTTGTTTGAAACGCCGGAACTGTTCCTTGACAGTCTGAATCCCGGTGTCTGCAATCTGGAGAGCGGTTATCGATTAAGATGGAAAGGAAAAATCTATGAGGCCGGGGCAGAAGTCTTTGAGCATATTAAAAATGTTACAGAATTAGAACCGGCAGATATTGATAAGCTTCTTGAGGAAACTACGGAAGTTGTCTGATGAGCATTTTTACAATTGATGAAAAAGACAATAATTAATACAGTAGAATTATAGGAATAGCTTTTCATATGAACAGTTATATGACAGCCCGGCGCAAGGAGTTTTAAATACATCCTTGAAAGAAAATTTATAATTCAACTTACATAGTAAAATATTTAATTGGAATATTTGGGATAATATTCGGAAAGAGGTAGGTATGAGTTTTGAACTGGTTCATTTTGAACGTAAAGCTGCCGGTAAGAAAGATATAAGCCATTTAGGGCCTGAGGCAGCAAAAAAGGCACTGGATTTTCACAAAAGCTTTGATGTGTATAAAGAAACTCCGTTAGTGGCCTTAGAAGAGCTTTCAAAGCAGCTTGGCGTAAAAGGAATTTATGTGAAAGATGAATCCTACCGCTTTGGGTTGAATGCCTTTAAAGTGTTAGGGGGCAGTTACGCCATTGGAAATTACATTGCAGAAAAGTTAGGAAAAGACTTGTCTGAGCTTCCTTACCGGGAATTAATCTCTGAGGAGGTGAAGCAGCAGACCGGCGATATTACCTTTATATCTGCAACTGATGGTAATCATGGCAGAGGTGTTGCCTGGACAGCTAATAAATTAAAGCAGAAATCCATAATCTATATGCCAAAGGGCAGTGCATTGGAAAGACTTGAAAATATAAAAGCAGAAGGGGCACTGGCAGAAATCACGGAATTTAATTACGATGACGCTGTTCGCCTTGCAGATAAACATGCAGGAGAAAATGGCTGGGTATTGGTACAGGATACTGCCTGGGAGGGGTATGAAGACATTCCCACCTGGATCATGCAGGGCTATACTACCATGGCATATGAAGCTTATGAACAGTTAGGGGAAGTGAAACCTACGCATATCTTTGTGCAGGCAGGTGTCGGATCCCTGGCAGGTGCCGTACAGGGCTTCTTTGCCAGTGTTTATGGAGAAGACAGACCTGTTACTACAATTGTTGAGCCCAATGAAGCAGCCTGCATTTATAAGACTGCCAAGGCAAATGACGGCAGGATTCATCCGGTAACCGGAGACATGAATACCATTATGGCGGGGCTTGCCTGTGGTGAACCTACCACTGTGGGCTGGGAGGTCTTAAAGGATTATTCCGATTTTTTTGCATCCTGTCCGGATTACTCCGCAGCACAGGGAATGAGGGTTTTAGGAAATCCCGTAGGAGAGGACAGAAAAGTAATATCCGGTGAAAGCGGTGCTGCGGGATTTGGTCTTTTCTATGAAGTGCTTACGAATCCTTCCTTGCAATGGATGAAGGAGGAACTTGGTATTAATGAAGCTTCCGTTGTATTGTTCTTTAACAGTGAGGGCGATACTGACAGGGAGAATTACAGAAGAATTGTATGGGATGGCTTATATCCCAGATTATAATAATTAACAGACCGTCATAAAGGCAGGAAAGGCAGGAAAAGAAGATGCTAAATAATATAAGAGAAGAAGAGGTAATACAGCTGTGTCAGAAACTGGTGCAGGCGAAGAGCTATTCCGGTGAAGAGGAAAGAGTCAGTGAAGGGCTGACAGAGTTCTTCTACTCCAAGGGATTTGATGAGGTAATAAAGGACAGCTATGGAAATACCATCGGCATTATTAAAGGAAAACGCCCTGGTAAGAAACTTTTATTTGACGGACATATGGATACCGTACCCGTTGGTAATATCAAGGACTGGACTTATCCGCCCTTTGAGGCAGAAATCCATGACGGGAAGATCTATGGCAGAGGGACCTCTGACATGAAAGGAGCCCTTGCAGCCATGGCTGCAGCTGCAGCAAATTTTGCGGAGGATACGGATAAGGATTTTGCCGGTGAAATCTATGTGGCCGGTGTTGTCCATGAGGAATGCTTTGAAGGAGTTGCTGCCAGAAAGATAAGTCAGGCAGTAAAACCTGATTTTGTAGTAATAGGTGAAGCTTCGGAGTTAAATCTGAAAATCGGTCAGCGAGGAAGAGCAGAAATAAAAGTGGAGACCTTTGGTGTTCCTGCACATTCTGCCAATCCTGAAAAGGGTGTAAACGCCGTATATAAGATGGCAAAGATTATCGAAGCCATCCGGGGACTGACTCCAACAGAGCATCCGGTGCTTGGAAAAGGTATCTTAGAGTTAACGGATATCAAATCCAGTCCCTATCCAGGTGCCAGTGTAGTTCCGGAATATTGCAGCGCTACCTATGACAGGAGACTTCTGGTGGGAGAGACCAAAGAAAGTGTACTTGCGCCTATTGAAGCCTTGCTGGCGGAGCTTAAAAGCAAGGATCCTGAATTAAAGGCCAGGGTATCCTATAGCGTAGGAAAGGAAAGCTGTTATACCGGAGAAGAAATCGAAGGTGAAAGATTCTTTCCCGGCTGGCTTTTTGACAAGGAAGAAGAGTATATTGAGGCAGTGCTCACAGAATTAAAGGAAATGGGTTATTCACCTGCCATTACCCAGTATAATTTCTGCACCAACGGAAGCCATTATGCAGGAGAAGCTGGGATTAAGACCCTCGGTATGGGCCCGTCCAAAGAAAATCTGGCACATACCATAAATGAATATATAGAAATCGATCAGTTAACCCGTGTAACTGATAATTATTACGGTATCATGAAGGCATTACTGCGTTAGAAGCAAAGGAGGCCCCTTATGCACATACTTATAAAGAATGCCCTGATCGCAGACGGCAGCAGGGCACCACTATATAAAGGTCATATTATAGTGGAAGACGACAGAATAAAAGAGATAAGCACGGAAGCCGTAATAAAAGAAGACGGCTTTGAGGAAGTAATAGAAGCGGAAGGGCTTGTTGCGGCTCCAGGCTTTATTGACACCCACAGTCACAGTGATTTAAAGGTATTAACAGAGCCGCTGGTATTGCCAAAGGTAATGCAGGGTATTACAACAGAAGTCCTGGGACAGGATGGAATCTCAATGGCACCTTTGCCAAAGGAATATATTGATTCCTGGCGCAAGAACATAGCAGGACTGGATGGTGAAAGTGACACTATCAACTGGGAGTATGAAACGACGGAAAACTATTTAAAGCAGATAGAGGAAGCAAAGCCAGGTATTAACGAGTCCTACCTGGTACCCCACGGAAACGTGCGCATGGAGGCTATGGGGCTTGCAGGCAGAGAACCTTCTGATGAGGAAATTAAAAAGATGTGTGAAATCACAAGAAGAGAAATGGAGGCAGGGTGTCTGGGGCTTTCCTCAGGGCTGATCTATACTCCCTGCGCCTATTCAGAAACTTCTGAGATAATTGAACTGTGTAAGGTAGTGGCGGAATATGACGGTGTTTTTGTAGTTCATCAGAGGAGTGAAGCAGATACCATACTTTCCTCCATGGAAGAGATTATTGAAGTGGGAAGAAAATCCGGTGTCAAGATCCACTATTCCCATTTTAAAGTATGCGGAAAGGATAACTGGGATAAGCTTGAGGATATGCTGGGACTGCTGGACAAAGCCAGAGAAGAAGGCATCAGGGTATCGCTAGACCAGTATCCTTATGTGGCCGGCAGCACTATGTTGGGTATAATTCTGCCGCCCTGGGCTCATGACGGCGGGACCAATGAGCTGATCAGGCGTCTTAAGGATGCAGAACAGCGGGAGAAGATGAAGCAGGATATAGAAGCAGGAATACCTGGCTGGGATAATTTTATTCAGTTTGCCGGTGTAGAGGGAATCTTTATAACCAGTACCGCTACTGAGAAGAATCGGGAACTTATAGGAAAGAGCCTGAAAGAAATCGGTGAGCAAAAAGGTATAGATCCGCTGGAGGCAGCTTTTGATCTGCTGGCTGAGGAAAACAATGCCGTAGGTATGGTGGACTTCTACGGCACAGAAGAAGCAGTTATTAAGATACTGAAAAGAGAAGAAATGAATGCCTGCACCGACGGGCTTCTTTCCGGCAAACCCCATCCCCGTGTATATGGCTCCTTTCCCAGGATTCTGGGAAAGTATGTCAGAGAAGAGAAAGCACTGCCCTTAGAGGAAGCAGTGTATAAGTTAACCCATAAAGCGGCGGAAGCCATGAACTTAAAGGACAGGGGACTGCTAAAGGCCGGGTATTATGCGGATATTACTGTTTTTAATCCCGATACCATATTAGATAAGGGAACCTTTACAAACCCTATACAGTATCCGGAAGGAATCAGCCATGTGCTGGTAAACGGGCAGATTGCCGTAAAGAACGGTGAACATACAGGAAAACAGGCCGGCAGAGTCTTAAGACGTCTTTAAAATTGTTTGAGTATCATAAAGTCAGTTTTACTGGCTGGGTGGCATGGGGTTCTCGACCCCATGCCACCCGTCGGGTGCTCGGTGCGAATCGGTCAAGTGCATCGTGCAAAGGGACGGTGAAGAGCATATAGCAGAAAGAACACATGCTACGATTTCAGGCCCGTGCCTCCCTTTACCTGGCACTATTTCTCTGAATATTTAGTGCCGGCCATAATATAAAAATTAATCCCGTAAGATAAAAACAGAATACACAATTAAAATCTCAATACAGGTAAACGGAGGGATATAATGTACCAGTTTTGGATAAATAACCAGATGACAGACACGGAAACAGACGTTAATTTATTGGAATATATGAGGGATAACCTTGATATTACTTCCGTAAAGAATGGATGTATGGAGGGAGCCTGCGGGGCCTGTATGGTGCTTCTTGACGGAAAACCTGTACGAGCCTGTCTTTTGACAGCATCAAAGGTCCATGGGAAAAAGATAATAACAGTGGAAGGGATTTCAAAAAGAGAACAGGAGGCCTATGCTTTTGCATTTTCGGAGGCAGGTGCAGTTCAGTGTGGTTTCTGTATTCCAGGAATGATTATCAGCGCCAAGGGTCTTTTGGATGTGAATCCAAATCCATCAAAGGCTGAGGTGAAGAAAGCAATCAAGGGTAACATATGCCGTTGTACCGGATATGTCAAGATAGAGCAGGCGATACTGATGGCCGCAGAATATATAAGAGATGAAAAACCTCTGCCAGTCCGTGAATTTACCGGTCAGGTGGGAGAGCGGAGCCACAGACCCGATGCACCGGACAAGGTACTTGGTAAGGCTAAATTTGCGGATGACCTAAAGGCACCGGGTATGGTGTATGGTTCTGCCCTTCGTGCGGAATATCCCAGAGCCCTGGTGAAAGCAATCCATCTGGAGAAGGCGCTTAAACATCCGGAGCTGGTACGGATTGTTCTGGCAGAAGATATTCCCGGTGAGAGGGTAATCGGACATTTGACCCTTGACTGGCCGGCAATAATAGCGGTCGGTGAAGAGACCAGGTATCCGGGAGACTCTGTCTGTCTTATAGCAGCCAAATCAAAAAAGGCATTAAAGGAGATAAAGGAACTCATAGAAGTAGAATATGAGGAGCGTACACCATTATTGTCTGCCAAAGAAGCCATGAAGGAAGGGGCTCCCCTTATACATAAGAGCGGGAATATCTATAGAAGAGAGCTTATTCAGAGAGGGGATGTTGAGGCTGCCCTTCAGAATTCAGCACATGTAGTAACCCGTGTCTACAATACACCGGCACAGGAGCATGCCTTTCTGGAACCGGAAAGTGCACTAGCTGTTCCTGAGGGAGATTCCCTGACAGTCTATACCGGAGGTCAGAGTGTTTACGACGAGTACAGAGAAATTGGTATGCTCCTTGGCATCCCCAGGGAAAAGCTCAGGATAGTCAGTGCCTATGTCGGAGGAGGTTTTGGCGGGAAGGAGGACATGAGCGTTCAGCATCATGCAGCCTTATTAGCTTATCTGTGCAACCTTCCGGTAAAGGTAACACTGTCCAGAGAAGAAAGCCTGCGGGTACATCCCAAACGCCATCCAATGGAAATGGAACTTACCACCGGCTGTGATGAGAAAGGAAGGCTTACAGCCATGCGCCTTCGCCTGGTGGCAGATACGGGGGCCTACGCTTCCCTTGGAGGACCTGTGCTCCAGCGTGCCTGCACCCATGCGGCAGGCCCCTATAATTATCAGAATATAGATATTATAGGACTCTCTGTCTACACGAATAATGTGCCCTCAGGAGCCTTCAGAGGTTTTGGAGTTACCCAGACAATGTTTGCTACGGAATGTAATTTAAACCTGTTAGCAGAAAAAGCAGGCCTTGATCCCTTTGAAATCCGTTATCTGAATGCAATCCGTCCGGGGCAATCCCTGCCCAACGGCCAGCTTGCCGATGAAGGTACCGGTATGGTGGAAACACTAGAGGCAGTAAAAGAGGAATATTATAAGAATTATGACAGGGCCGGAATTGCCTGCGCCATCAAGAATGCAGGCGTTGGTGTTGGAATACCGGATACAGGCAGGGTGCGCTTAAAAATCGTGGAAGGCAAGGTATCCTTAAGAACAAGTGCGGCCTGTATGGGCCAGGGAATAGCCGCAACCATGCGGGCTGTCTGCTGTGAGACCACAGGGCTAAAGGCTTCTGAGGTAATCGTGGCCATGCCGGATACAGATATCACGCCGAATTCCGGTACCAGTACAGCCTCCAGACAGACAGTTATAACCGGTGAAACCACAAGAAGAGTGTCCCTCAAATTAAAGGAGGCATTAAAAGAGCATACCCTGCAGGAACTGGAGGGAGAAGAATTCTATGATGAATTTGTGGGCATTACAGACCCCATGGGCTCTGACAAACCCAATCCAGTCAGCCATCTGGCATATGGTTATGCAACACAGGTGGTCATACTAAATGAAGAAGGCAAAGTTTCCAAAGTAATTGCTGCCCATGATGTAGGCAAAGCCATCAATCCCTCCAACGTAGAAGGACAGATTGAAGGCGGCGTAGTTATGGGACTGGGATTTGGTCTTACGGAGAATCCAAGGATCGTAAACGGAAGGCCAACTGCCAGATATGGCACGCTGGGACTTTTCCGGGCAACGGAGGTTCCTGAGATAAAGACCATCCTGATTGAAAAGAATAATGCAGAGCTGGCATATGGAGCAAAAGGAGTGGGAGAGATACCTCTGATACCAACTTCACCTGCAGCCCAGGCCGCTTATTACAAGTGGGACGGCAAGTTCCGTACAAGTCTGCCCCTTGAAGCTACACCTTACAGCAAATAATAAATATGCATCCATAGAAACCCACAGGTAATCTCATTATCCATCCTGTGCAGTCTAACCTTAAGAAGTATCGCAAGCAAGCTTGAGACACTTCTTAAGGTTAGGCTGCTTCTATCATGGAACTAATACTACCTTATTAGTTGATTTCATAAAAAGTTGTTTCAACTTAACTAACACATATATAACCATCACTTATCGTACAGACTGATATAAGTATCAAAAACGCTGTTTTAATACGATTTCAGGAAAATTGCACCAGGCAGAAAGATGAATGCGCCTATGGAAATGTATTAGAAGTCCTTTTCTCTGAAGATTTTATGCTATATCAACAAACAGATTGTCTGAGCGAAGCGAGTTATCTGTTTGTTGATATGCCAAGCATAAAATCTTCAGAGAATTAGGACTTCTTATACATTGGAATTGAAGCATGAATCTTTCTGCCTGGTGCAATTTTCCGTCCCCTTTCTAAAAACTAAAATTTTCACACCTAATCCCAGATATCAAGAGCATCTATAAAACCCTGTAAAGTTACATAATTTAACATGAATACAGGAACAATTCTCATAAATCCAGCGAAACCATCTGATAAATAAGCAGAACCTATAAGTTGCATAAACAGTCCTTATAGGTGCATAATTATTTTAAATTATGGCCGCAAAATGGCTTGTTTTCCATTGCATGGTACGGGGATTTGTGATAGACTGTCAGAAATGGCGCTGCAAAGGAGGTCTTTTTCTTGAAACCTTATAAAGAAATGTCCAGAGAAGAATTACTGGAATTAAGAGAAGATTTAAGAAAGCAATACAAAGCAATGAGAGGTTTGCATTTAAGTCTTGATATGTCAAGAGGTAAGCCTTGCATTGATCAGTTGGATATATCCATGGAGATGATGGATATCTTAAACAGCTCTTCTGATTTAACCTGTGAAGATGGCACAGACTGCCGCAATTATGGTGTTCTGGATGGCCTTGCTGAAGCGAAGAAGCTTATTGGAGACATGATAGAGGTTCCTGCCGAGAATCTTATCATATATGGTAACTCCAGTTTAAATATAATGTATGATGCTATATCACGTTCCATGACCCATGGAGTTATGGGAAGTACCCCCTGGTGCTGTCTGGATAAGGTAAAATTCCTCTGCCCGGTACCCGGTTATGACAGACATTTTGCAATTACCGAATATTTTGGTATTGAGATGATAAATATCCCAATGACAGAAGAAGGACCGGATATGGATCTGGTGGAGAAATACGTAGCAGAGGATGAAGCCGTTAAGGGTATCTGGTGCGTTCCCAAATACTCCAATCCCCAGGGTATTACCTATTCGGACAGAGTGGTGAAACGCTTTGCCAGGTTAAGGCCGGCGGCCAAAGATTTTAGAATCTATTGGGATAATGCATACAGCCTGCATCACTTATATGAAGATGATCAGGACAATATCCTGGAAATCCTTGAGGAATGTAAGAAAGCCGGGAATCCGGATATGGTTTATAAATTTTCCTCCACCTCTAAAATCAGTTTCCCGGGATCTGGTGTAGCTGCTATTGCAACTTCTCCCAACAATCTGGTGGATATCAAGAAACAGCTTGGAATACAGACAATCGGACATGATAAGGTAAATCAGCTGCGGCATGTCAGGTATTATAAGGATATAAACGGAATAATCAGTCATATGAGCAAGCATGCAGAAATCTTAAGGCCAAAATTTGAGATAGTATTAAATAAATTATCCGAGGAGCTGGAGGGACTGGAGATTGGTTCCTGGTACAAACCCAAAGGCGGTTATTTCATTTCCTTTGATACCTTAAACGGCTGTGCAAAAGCAGTAGTAGAAAGAGCTCAGAAAGCTGGGGTTAAACTAACAGCAGCAGGTGCAACCTACCCTTATGGCAAGGACCCTGAGGACAGTAACATCCGTATAGCACCTTCTTTCCCCCCGGAAAAGGATTTAAAGACGGCTATGGAACTCTTTACCCTTTGTGTAAAGCTTGTTAGTGTAGATAAGTATCTGTCAGAGTAGAATCAGTTATAGGACAGAAGTTACAAATTATAGCGAAAAACTGTAAAGAATTAAGATATAGGACAGGTTCAGAGCTGCCGGAAAGGTAATAGACTTCCGGCAGTACCTTTTGTCCAATACAGAGTATCCACATAAGAAAACTGAAAAAATGTACATAAATTTGCTTGATTAATCCATCGATATTAATTGACAAAAACTTTTTTTATGATATACTAAGAAATCATAAAAACGGATTTAAAACCCGATGGAGGGAGTTGTATGTACATTAAGTACATACAACTCCCTTACTTTTTTGGATTTTTCCAATCTTTGTTCCATCTTCTGATACATATGCTTTTAGGGCATTATGTTATAAATGTGTCTACAAAATAATTGCAGGAGTTCTACTTCTCGAGAACTCCAACCAAATTACAGGAGGAAGATTATATGAAAAAAGTAGTATCGTTATTGCTTCTTATGGCAATGGCAATGACACTGGTGGTTGGCTGCGGTAAGACAAATAATACGAACACTGCAGGCAATGGCGCAACTGAACCTACCCAGGCTGCAACGGACACTCCCGCTGCAACAGAGGAAACAACACCTGAAGCAGGCGGTGATGTATCCGGTATCAAAGTTGGTGTTATCTACATAGGAGATGAGAATGAAGGCTATACTGCCGCTCATATGGCAGGTATCGATGAAATGATCGCAGCACTTGGTTTATCTGCAGATCAGGTAATTGAGAAGACAACAATCGGTGAAGATGAAGCTGCTTATGATGCAGCAGTTGATTTAGCTGATCAGGGCTGTAATATAATATTTGCAAACAGCTTCGGACATGAGACATATATGATGCAGGCAGCAGCAGAATTTCCTGAAGTTCAGTTCTGCCACGCTACAGGATATCAGGCGAAATCCTCAGGACTTCCTAATATGCATAACTACTTTACTGCTGTTTATGAATCCCGTTATGTATCCGGTGTTGTTGCAGGTTTAAAATTAAATGAAATGATTGAAAAAGGTGACATCACTGCAGACCAGGCTAAAATGGGCTATGTAGGAGCTTTCCCTTACGCAGAGGTTGTTTCCGGTTATACTGCCTTTTATCTTGGTGCCAAGAGCGTATGCCCTTCTGTAACAATGGAAGTTCAGTATACAAACAGCTGGGCAGATATGGCTGCTGAGAATGAAGTTGCAAAGAGCCTTATAGCAAACGGTGCAAAGGTAATCAGCCAGCACGCAGATACTACCGGTGCTCCTACTGCTTGTGAAGAAGCCGGTGTACCTGTTGTAGGATACAATGTGGATATGACTAGCGTAGCTCCTAACACGGCATTAACTTCAGCTACTATTAACTGGGGACCTTATTACACTTATGCCGTTAAGAGCATTATTGACGGAACACCTATTGCAACTGACTGGTGCCAGGGATTTGCTGACGGTGCTGTTGGTACCTCTCCTTTAAATGAGAAGGCAGTTGCTGCAGGAACAGCTGATAAGGTTGCAGAAGTGGAAGCTGCTTTAAAAGACGGATCTCTTAAAGTATTTGATACAAGTACATTTACTGTACAGAACTCTAAGATTGAAGACTTGATTGCTGACAATGCTGACTTTGCTAAATTCTCTGCATATGTTTCAGACGGATATTTCCATGAATCAGAAGTAATTTCTGCACCTGCATTTGAATTAAGAATTGATGGAATTACTGAATTAACAAAATAATTGGTAATTTACAGGTGGATTTTTTCAGTATGTATATATAGTCTGAAAGAGTAAGCGAAATCAGTATATAGATGGGGTGATACTGACCCTTTGTGCGGGACTGCAGTAGTGCAGTTCCGCAAATTTGATGTTAGGAGGTTTTTTTGTGGAACAGGTAAACGCCATTGAATTAAAAAATGTTACCAAACGCTTTGGGGAGGTAATAGCAAATGACAGTGTGAATCTCTCCGTCAGGAAAGGTGAAATTCTGTCTATATTAGGGGAGAATGGCAGCGGCAAGACCACTCTTATGAACATGCTTTCCGGTATTTATTTTCCGGATGAAGGACAGATTTGTATTGACGGAAAAGAAGTTACAATACGTTCCCCGAAAGATTCCTTTGAGCTGGGTATTGGTATGATACATCAGCATTTTAAGCTGATTAATATATTAACGGCAGCAGAGAATATTATTTTAGGTCTTAAAGGCAGCGAAACCTTAAAGATGAACCAGGTACATGAAGAAATCAATAAACTTACTGCCCAGTATGGTTTTGATCTGAATCCGTCCCAAAAGATATACGACATGTCGGTTTCCCAGAAGCAGACAGTGGAAATCGTTAAGGTGTTATACCGTGGTGCTGATATCCTAATCCTGGATGAGCCAACGGCTGTATTAACACCTCAGGAAACCAAGAAGCTCTTTGATGTATTGCGCAATATGAGAAAAGCCGGAAAATCAATTATTATTATAACCCATAAACTGAATGAAGTACTGGAGCTTTCCGACCGTGTAACGGTACTTCGCAAAGGCAAATACATCGATACAGTCAATACAGCAGAAGCAACCGTATCTTCCCTGACGGAGATGATGGTAGGAGAAAAGGTGAAGCTTGATATTGACCGTACAGAGCCGGCAAATACAGAGAAACGGATTGAGATGAGAGGCATAACCTGTAGGAACAGGGAAGGACTTAAAGTATTAAAGGAGGCTTCTTTCCAGGCTTACAGCGGTGAAATTCTGGGAATCGCGGGTATAGCAGGAAGCGGTCAGAAGGAATTGCTGGAAGCAATAGCCGGGCTTCAGTCTATAGAAAGCGGTGAGATTCTATACTTTGCACCGGATGGAAGTACAGAGAAGATATCCGATATGAAAGCCGCTGATATTAGAAATCTTAAGATTCATTTATCCTTCGTTCCCGAGGACAGGCTTGGAATGGGACTGGTTGGCTCCATGGATCTAACGGATAATATGATGCTTCGAAGCTATACCGACGGGAAGCATTTCTTCGTGGATAGAAAGAAGCCTAAGGATCTGGCAGAAAATATCGTAAATAAATTGGATGTAGTTACTCCCGGAGTTTCCACACCGGTAAGAAGGCTGTCCGGCGGTAATGTGCAAAAGGTATTGGTAGGACGTGAGATTGCCTCTAATCCAACAGTTCTAATGGTAGCTTACCCTGTCAGAGGTCTTGATATTAATTCCTCCTATACCATCTATAACCTGCTCAATGAACAGAAGCAAAAAGGTGTTGCAGTTATCTGTGTTGGTGAGGATTTAGATGTATTATTGGAGCTCTGCGACAGAATTATGGTACTCAACAGCGGAAGAGTTGCCGGTATCGTAGATGCAAGAAATACCACCAAAGAAGAAATTGGCTTACTGATGACGTCAGAGCGGAAAGGAGCGAAAGCACATGAGCAAAGAAGGAGCAAATAAAGAGGTTTTCCTGCGAATGAGCAAGCGGGATAACATTTCCAAAACGAAAGCATGGACAATCAGGCTGATAGCAATCGCTCTTTCCTTAATTGTATGTGCCTTGGTCATCGTATTTATTACGAATGATAACCCCATTCAGGTATATCTGGGTATCATTGATGGTGCAATCGGTAAAAAACGCCGTATGTGGGTAACCATCCGTGAAATTATGACGCTTCTTATTATAGCGGTGGGACTTACACCTGCTTTCAAGATGAGGTTCTGGAATATCGGTGCGGAAGGACAGATCTTAATGGGTGGAGCGGCTACTGCGGCTGTTATGATTTATTTTGGCAATTCCATGCCTAACTGGTTACTGCTCCTTATTATATTCGCAGCCAGCAGTATTGCAGGTATGCTGTGGGGAGTGCTTCCGGCAGTCTTCAAAGCTTATTACAATACCAATGAAACACTTTTTACACTGATGCTGAATTATGTAGCAATGCAGATTGTTACCTTCTGCATTGTTTTCTGGGAGAATCCTACGGGTTCCAATACAGTAGGTATAATTAACGGAGCCACCAGAAAAGGCTGGTTTCAGGAGATTTTTGGTATGCAGTATGGATTGAATATAATTGTAGTACTGATTATGACAGTGGGTGTCTATCTCTATATGAGACACAGCAAGCAGGGGTATGAAATTGCGGTTGTAGGTGAGAGCCAGAATACAGCAAAATATGCCGGTATCAATGTAAAAAAGGTTATTATCAGAACCATGATGATATCCGGTGGAATCTGCGGACTTGCTGGAAGTATTATAGTTAGCGGTGCCAGCCATACCATTTCTACCAGTACAGCTGACGGAAGAGGATTTACAGCCATAATCGTTGCCTGGATGTCCAAATTCAATCCCATTGCAATGCTGGCGGTATCTGCCTTCCTGGTATTTATGCAGCAGGGCTCCATACAGATTGCTTCACAGTATGGATTAAATGAAAATGCTTCCGATATCATAACCGGTGTTCTGTTATTTTTCCTGATCGGTTGTGAATTCTTTATTAATTATAAAGTGGAATTCCGCGGAAATAAGAAGGGGGTACAATAACATGCTGCTTTTAACCTTTATTCAAAATGCAATCAGCCAGGGAATCAGTATTCTATTTGGTGCCACCGGCGAAATCGTAACGGAGAAATCCGGTAACCTGAATCTTGGTATACCCGGCATCATGTACATGGGCGGTATAGCAGGACTGATGGGGGCTTTCTTCTATGAGAAATCCACTGAAACACCCAACGCATTTATCGGACTTGTAATATCCTTTATCGTTACCTTACTGGCTTCCGCCTTTGGAGGTCTGATATACAGCGTACTAACCATTACCCTTAGAGCAAATCAGAACGTAGTTGGTCTTGCATTGACCACCTTCGGTGTTGGTTTCGGTAATTTCTTTGGAGGTTCCATTTCAAAGCTTGCAGGTGGTGTTGGCCAGATATCTGTTAAAACAACAGCATCAGCATACAGAGCAAAATTACCCCTGCTCCATGATATCCCTGTAATAGGAGACCTTCTGTTTTCTTATGGTTTCCTCACATATCTCTCTGTGATTATTGCCTTGTTATTAGCTTATTTCCTTAAAAAGACAAGAAAGGGACTTAATCTTCGGGCAATCGGTGAAGACCCGGGAGCGGCGGATGCTGCCGGTATCAATGTATCCAGATACAAATATATTTCAACGGTATCCGGTGCTGCAATTGCAGGTCTTGGCGGTCTTTATTTTGTTATGGAGTATCTTGGGGGAACCTGGACCAATAACGGCTTCGGAGACAGAGGCTGGCTTGCTATTGCACTTGTTATCCTGGCTTTATGGAAGCCTGTTAATGCTATCTGGGGTTCTTTCCTTTTTGGTGGACTTTATATTCTCTATATTTATCTGCCGGGGCTTACAAGAGCTACCCAGGAGTTATGCAAGATGCTGCCTTATGTGGTAACGATTATCGTACTTATCTTATCCAGCAAGAGAAATAAACAGGAGAATCAGCCGCCGGCAAGTCTGGGTCAGGCTTATTTCAGAGAAGAGAGATAGAGAGCGGTTTTACTTAACTGTCTTAAACGAATTATTGAAAGGCACATTTGCTCTTTTTTGTTTAGGGAGTTTAACAGAAAGCTATATGAAAACAAGGTTTTGGAACCTTTATATAATCTAGCTTGAGATAAGTATTTAAAAGTATATTGGTATATGATAACAGGATTTGAGACTAATTATGTGTCTCAAATCCTGTTTTTTAAATACCATCAAGGTGAGTAATTGATAATAACAGATCATGATTATTAAATTATTCTTATTAACATTCTGTCAGTAGTGAAACTTTTTGGCTTGGATGTTAATGTTTATTGTTTGATTTGGAAAGAGAAGGGCTAAGAGATATCAACCAATTAATTTAATAGGGCATTTATTTTTTCTGATTATAAGAAGTCCTTAACTCTCCACAGTGAAAGCTTTGCTGACATCGATCCACACTGAACTGCCTGAGTACCTCTCAAGTTCGCCTAAGGTTAATTCGATTGCGCTATTGGAGCTGCCGCAGGCCGGAAAAACAGTCTGATAGCGTTTAAGTGATTCATCCAGGTAAATCTCAACCTTATCATTTACAGCAAAGGGACAGACCCCGCCTACGGCGTGTCCTATTAGAGGTTCGGCTTCCTCGTAGGATAACATTTTAGCCTTTGTTCCAAAGTATGCCTTATATTTTGCATTGTCAATCCTCGCATCACCAGCAGCAACGATTAGTACTACCCTCTCGCCTACATGAAAGGAAAGTGTTTTTGCGATACGGCCTTCCTCACAATTCAAAGCTTTCGCTGCAAGTTCTACGGTTGCACTGGAAACCTCGAATTCCAGGATCTTATCTTCGATTCCATATTGTTTGAAATAGCTTTTAACCTTTTCAATTGACATATTTACCTCGATTCTCAGCAGAAGTACTTAAGCTGCTAATGTATTGTCTTATGTGTTTTAGGGTACAACCTCATACGATATCGGCTGTACTTAGTTTTCTTTACAGTATAACCCAAGAAATAAGTGATGACAATAGAGGTGGTTAATTTTTTGTTTCTTTTTAAGACAGGGTTTGCTATAATTTACATAATAAAGCGTTTAAATTATAGATTGTCCTTTAAATGTGCTTAATCTGCTAAGCTGATTATAGTACTTTTGTAAACTGCTATGGAGGGACAGCCATAACAGCAAATGAGTTTTCAAACACACCCTTGAAACTGAAATTACAGCGATTGAAAGACGGGTATGACAATATGTATTATCAGAAATTAAATAAGAATAGTTATTTTATATATTCAGAAGACATTGAGCTGTTAATGGCGGCCAGTAATATTTTAGAGGGGGAGAAGTGGCATACTTTATGTACGGAGACTTATTCCTCAGGAAAGCTTGAGGGCTTAAAGAAAAAATATGCGTACCTTGTGGAAATATTTCAGGCGGTAGGCTGTCCTTCGGGGATGTTGGAATTCCTGACGGATTATCCACTGGTTGAGTTTAACCTTGAGGAATACAGGGAGCACCTGCTTCAAATGGATGTGGCTGCTTTTGTCTCCAGCTATTTTAATATATTTAATGAAGAGCTTGTAAGAGAGGCCTTGGAAAATGAAGATAAATTGGATAGACTTTTCAGAGAATATGAGAAATTTCTGGGTAGTTATCTGGGGTTCAAAGTATTTATCCGTGAAACTGGAAAGATAATTAACGATTACTTTGCCTTTGCCAGGGAACTGGATACCGAGGAATTTCATGAAAAGAACCGGCAGGTAAGAGCAGTGCTGCAGACAGAGGCTATAAAAGCTCAGGAAGGGCTAAAGGCAACGGAGCCTTTAGAATTCTCTCAGGAATTAATGGGTAAGGTTTTTTATAATCGGGGACCATATAAGGAATTCTATTTTACCATTACTCTCTTTGCCGCCTATAAAAAAATCCGATTCTTCGGGAAGAACCAGGTGCTATTCTATTCACTCAGGGAATCCAGGGAGAAACAGGAACAGCTGCTGAAACAGCTAAAAGCTATCGGAGATGAGACCCGTCTTAAAATTATTTCTCTGCTCAATGAGAAAGAACCTTTAAGAGGACTTGATATTGCAAAGGAATTATCCATGGCTCCCTCTACCATTTCTCATCATATGGATCAGATGAAGAATTGTGGACTCTTAAATGAAGAGCAGAGCAAAAGCTCCAAATTTTACAGTATCAGCAGAACTGCTGCCAGAGAGTTGTTGAAAGCACTGGCGGAGCTCCTTGATAAAAAGGGGCAGGTCTAATTATATTAATACACCAAACGATCGGAAAGTAATCCGGTCGTTTTTTTATACAAGAATTTATGAATCCTGTATTGACCTGATCTGTATATTCGATTATAATAATATTCGATATATATCGAATATTATTAACTATAAGTTTTTAGGCGTGGCTGAAAACTATTTGCACCCTTCTGGAGGCCTAACCTTGAAGTGTTCTGTATTGCAATTTTGGAAATGTGTGTTTCTATGGCTAAAAAATAGCACCTGGCGTTATCGTACAAATTAATTCCCAAAAGCGGAAGCTTCAGACGGTTGCATGCTTTTGCAGACATGCCATAATAATTTCATATGAAAGATAGGAGAGATTGGAGAATGGATAAGGACTGTGTCATTGAAGTCAAGGATTTAAAAAGAGAATTCATTACCAGAAAGGGATGGATTAACAGCAAAAAAGAACGAGTAATGGCGGTAGACGGAATTTCCTTTCAGGTTAAAAGAGGAGAGGTATTTGGTCTTCTTGGGCAGAACGGAGCAGGAAAGACTACGACGATAAAAATGCTGATTACCCTCCTTGCACCTACGAAAGGGAAATGCGAGGTTTTAGGTTATAACACCTTTACCCAGGAGAAGCTCATTAGAAACCGTATTAATTTTATCTTCGGCGGGGAACTGGGACTTTACAGACGTCTGTCAGCCAAAGATAATCTTAAATACTTTGCCTGCCTGTATCATATAGGCAAGGAGGAGGCGGATAAAAGAATCACCAGGACATTAGAGCTTGTGGGACTGACGGAGAAAGCAGATATCCTGGTAGAAACTTTTTCAAAAGGTATGGTACAGAGGCTGCAGATTGCCAGAGGATTGATCAATGAACCGGAGATAATCTTTATGGATGAGCCGACAGTTGGCCTTGACCCATTAGGAGCCAGGATGCTGCGGGATATAATAAAGAAATTAAAGTCAGAAGGTAAAACAATTCTGTTGACTACTCATTATATGTATGAAGCCGATGAACTCTGTGACAGAATTGCCATATTAAATCATGGGAAACTAATAGCCCTTGATACACCTGTTAACTTAAAAAAACTAACCGGTGATGATAAAAACCTGGAAATCAAGCTGGACAGAGTAGAGGAATCTGTAATAGCAAAGCTGAAAGGTATTCCGGGGGTTAAAGAGGTAATAAGTGAACCAGATGAAAGTGGTTACCGTCTGATGATGAAATACATAGCAAAGACAGATATCAGCGAGGAAATTCTTAATTCCTTAAAAGGAACCGGTATTCATTCTTTTACCAATAAAGAACTGACATTGGAGGATGTGTACGTAAAGATACTGGAGGAAGGGCAATGAAGGGATTAAGTGTTATTGTTTCAACAGCGGTGCTTCAGATAAAAAGCTCACTTGCAAGGCCTATGTTCCGATTCTGTCTGCTGGCAAATCCGGCAGTCAATACAGTGCTCTTATATGAGATGTTTGTTAATTCAGAACGAGAGGATTTTCTGTCGTATGTGGTACTGGGGGCAGGATTGATGGCACTCTGGAGCTGTATCTGCTTTTCTTCAGCGGGAGATATCAACAGAGAGCGTTATAACGGCACCCTGTCACTTATCTATACCGCGCCGGCAGGTTTTAAAACCATTATAGCAGGAAAAGTAGCAGGTAATACCTTTCTTAGTATGATAACTTTTCTGTTATCTTTTGCAACTGCGAAGCTTTTATTTGGAGTAAGGCTGGAAGTTGCCCATCCAATTTATTTACTGTCAGCTTTTATCTGCACTGTAGTGAGTTTTTCCGTCATATCGATTTTTCTGGCATATCTGCTGACTTTGTCAAGAAAAACCCAGTTGTACATGAATTGTATCGAGATACCTGTTATTCTTGTATGTGGTTTTGTGTTTCCGGCAGATATCCTTCCCGTCTTTATAAGACCTGTAAGTTATGTTCTTTCTCCGACTTGGGCAGTTAAACTGCTGCGTTTGAGTGTGTCGGATACCTTGAATTTAAGGGAGTACTGTCTGACGCTCCTGATTCTTTTAGGAGTAACAGGTTTTTATATATTACTGGGACATTTCCTGGCAGAGGTAATAGAGCGCCAGGTACGAATAGCAGCAACACTGGAGGTGAATTGATGAGACGTTTTTTTACTCTTGCATGGCTGAGTTATAAGAGCAGACAGTCAATTTTCAGACTGGATGAATTTCTATGTCTTGAGACCATATATCCGCTGCTGACGCTTATTTTCTACTGTGTTCTTGCAGGTTACAGTTATAATACGGATAATCTTGCCCGGTGGGTGGTGGGAAATTCCTTTCTGCTATGTGTCAATACCTGTATATTTACCCTTGGCAGCACCTTTATGGCAGAGAGAGCCTATGGCTGTATCAGAAGCCTTGTTACAGCCCCTGAGGGGAAGCTATTAATTATACTTCATAAGGGACTATTCACCTGTATCACTGCAGTGGCTACTGTAACAATAGGTTTCTTCGCCGGAAGTCTTTTGTTTCAGGTAAATTTCTCACAAATTAACCTGTTGCTGTTTTTTACTGCTGTTATTGCTGCAATGTTTGCGGCTGCCGGGTTCGGATTGTTTATCGGAATCTTTGGTCTGATAACCGACCAGATGAATTTTGTATTGAATTTTATGTCCTATGTCCTTATGATATTTTGCGGAGCTAACTTTCCCATATCCCAGCTGCCCGCAGCAGGCAGGCTCATATCGCAGCTGATACCTTTGACCCGCAGTATTGAAGCGGTTAATCTGCTGTTTTCAGGAGTGATAATTGAGAAATTTGCAATGCTGTTATTACAGGAAGCAGGGATAGGTGTATGCTATTATCTCCTGTCCTGGCTGTTAATCAAAGGAATCGAGAAAACAGCCAGAAGAAAAGGAACCCTGGAGGCATTTTAACGTGCTCCAAGCAATGCAATTTTTTGGCATAATTCTACGTAGGAAATTCCTGCTGCTTTTGCTTCCTGAGGAAGAAGGCTCATTGGTGTCATACCGGGCAGGGTGTTAGCTTCAAGGCAGATAAATTCATTGGTTTCGTCTAAAATAAAATCTATCCTGGAATAGGAGCCAAGGTGCAGGGCATTGTGTACTCTTAATGCAAGTAATTGTACTTTTTCCCTTAACGGCTCGGATAAATCAGCGGGACAGCATTCGTTTGTAAGGCCCTGCTGATATTTATTTTTGTAATCATAGAAGCCTTCCTTCGGGATGATTTCTATCACCGGCAGGGCAGTCTTCTCAAGAATTCCAACAGAGAACTCCCTGCCTTTAATCATTTTTTCAACCAGAACTTTACCGGTGCCAAAAGATGCTATTTTCTCTGTTGCAAGACTTAAGGCAGATGTCAGTTCTTCTTCACAATATGCAAAGGAAACACCGATGCTGGAACCGTTACTAACCGGCTTTACGACACAAGGAAAACCTATTGAGGTGGTTATTTTTTCGGGAGTTATCTCAGCAGCTTCTTCTGTTATCCATGGGGCGGTGGGGATACCCTCCTGCTTTAAAAGCTTTTTGCTTAAGTCTTTATCCATAGCCAGAAGACAGCCTGCATAACCGGTACCGGTATAGGGAATCTGGCAGCAGTCCAGTACGGCCTGGAGCTGCCCGTTTTCGCCCATAGAACCGTGTAGTGCGATAAAGACCACATCGGACAATTTGCACAGGGCAAGGATATTTTCACCGATCAGTTCTTTTCTACCATGGTTGCTTGCTATGAGTTCCTCCAGATCAGGTATTTTATCAGGAATATGGTATTCATGTCTTTTTCCGTCTTCTTTTTTTAAAAATAAGGAGTCTGGCTTAGTTTTGGAGGTTTCGATTCCCTTATACACATCAGCAAGTGCTACCTCGTAACCGGCATCCATTAGTGCATTGGCAATAAGACAGCCGGAGGATAAAGATACATCTCTTTCCGGACTGAGACCTCCGGATAAAACAACTATTTTCATAATACTTTAACATTATGAGTATACCTGCAGAAGTACGGCTGGCAGATTATATTCTGTATGGCATACTCAGGCTCCTTTCCTATAATCGATGGGAAAGCGTCGTGTACTTCCCTGAAAATAACCTGGAATGTCAACACGGGAATTCCTGTCTAATGCTTATTATATTCACGTGAAAATTTGCGGAATAGTAGTATAATGCGAAGAATTATCAGAATAGTGCTATAATAGCCTGTAATCGGGTAGGAGGTAGATAATTATTTTATCTACCGACCTCCCACACCACCGTACGTACGGTTCCGTATACGGCGGTTCTTTAGTTTTCATAAACTATCAGATAATAGTCAAGCATGGATGTATATCCTAGCTTGGCTATTATTTTATTAGAAAATATCTGGTTCAGCACTTGCGCCATGCGCCAGTACCCTTTTCTACTACAGGCAAGTTCTTTGGCTCTCCAATGCTCACATCCTATGGCTCTAAGCATTCTGTACTTTGTCTTGATTTTCTTCCACTGTTTCCAATAGACCGCTCGTATTCTGCGTCTAGCCCATTCATCTATGCCTTTTAGAAGATTCTTCATATCTGCGAGTTTAAAGTACTCTATCCATCCTCTCACAAACTGTTGGTATTTATCTTCTCTCGCTGTGTTGCTCATGCCATTGTTTCGGTCTGTCAGATTTCGTATTGCGTCTTTCATCTTTGTTACGGATTTCGGATGTACTCTAAATCTGCATTTACCTCTATATCTATAGAATGTATATCCAAGATATTTAACTTTACTGATGTGCGCGACTTGCGTTTTCTTCCTATTCACTTTCAGAAATAGCCTTTTCTCAATGAATGGTATGATGTTTTCCAAGGTTCTTTCTGCACTCTTTTTGCTTTTACAGAAAATCATGCAATCATCTGCGTATCGGACAAACCTATGTCCTCTGCTTTCAAGTTCCTTGTCCAACTCATTTAGCATGATATTACTTAGCAATGGACTTAATGGTCCACCTTGTGGCATGCCGACCTCTGTTTTCTTAAACACCCCTTTTGTTATCACTCCAGCATTGAGGTATTTATGTATCAAAGAGATAACTCTGCCATCTTTGATGGTTCTTCCCAATACCTCAATCAGCTTACTCTGGCATACGGTATCAAAGAACTTTTCCAAATCCATATCAACCACATATACGTAGCCTTCGTTTACATTCTTTTGGCATTGTTTCAGTGCATCATGTGCACCTTTTTTCGGCTGAAAACCAAAACTGTTTTCTGAGAACTGCTCCTCGTAGATAGGCGTTAGTTCTTGTATGATTGCTTGTTGGATAACTCGGTCAACCACGGTTGGAACTCCAAGCTTTCTGAACTCACCTTTTGTTTCTTTTGGTATTTCTACCCTTCGAACTGGGTTTGGCTTAAATCTGCCTCCCTTTATCTCTTGAATTAAGGTGTCTTGGTTTTCCTTTAAGTAGGGCAGAAGTTCATCCACCTGCATTCCATCCGTTCCACCTGCTCCTTTATTTGATTTCACTCGCTTATATGCCTTGTTGAGGTTATCTTTTCGCAAAATCAATTCCAAGAGATTATTCATCCAATAGTTTGTGATGATACCGCTCTTTTCAGTAATCTTCCCGTAGTCGAACACTTCTGCATCCTCTTTCTGTTCCGCAGATACCATTTGCAGATAGTCTTCCATATGAAGTTGTCTGTTCTTAAATCTACTATCAGTTACTTTCATTGCTTGTACCTCCTAAAGTTCAGTCCTTCCCATATCATTTGCAACTGAAATGGTACTATGACCTCGGCTGACTTCTCGTCATTCGTTGTTACTACAAGTTTCATACTCTGTTTTCACTTGCTGACGAGATCTCCCTGGGTACCACACGTTTCTTTCTCTCCATCCATCTGCCACATTTACTACAGTTAATTCCGAGTAGTTATTGGACTTTAACTTGTATTGCAGTCTTATCCTTAACTGTAGCCTGATGTGATTTCTGTTCGTCAGACCAGAGATTTGCCTCCACCTTCCTTCAGATTCGCAGTCACCCACGACACCCTTGGTCTTGGCTGTGTCTTTCCCACTACTAGGGCAGACTAGGGACTTTCACCCATTAGAAACGTGCGCCGCCAGGCGCACAATAAAAAACCTCTGCAGAACCCGTGGGGCTGCAGAGGTTTTTCTTGGATGGAAATCATTATTCCATGCTATAACTTAATGTCAATATTACCGCCGATATTGGGATTTACGGAAGTTTCCATCATTTTGACGATTCCATCTCCTGCCGTTTCAACCGTATCCAAAGAAAGATTCATAACGGCAAAACTATATGCGGTTGCGGTATTTTGCATTGCTAAGGAATATGATAATTGAGCTATATCCATGTTTTCACTTATCCTTTCTGAATGAAATTCAGCAGAACTATTATGAATATCGGTTTTCTTATTATAAAACTTTAGCAGAATTTTAGTTTTCCAGTTATTCTGCCAGGTATAAGAGATGTCACCAGTCATACCTTAGAGCTGTTTAAAAGATTCTTGTATTGCTCTGAGGCTGCCTGATAATATTCTGTAGAACCTTAAATTACGGTGACATAAAGCTTAAGTACCAGTATGCACTGCCTGATAATACTCTGTAGAACCTTAATCCGGAAGGTATGATGTTCTGATACTATACCGTAAAGTACGGTATATCAGGACGGCAAAATATCAGTGCCTAAATTTATGCAAGGTAATACTGGTACTTAAGCTTGTTTTTCTGTATAATTAATTTAAATAGCAAGTAACTGTAAAATGATATAAAATCTGAGAATGCTTTTGAAGAAAGGAAGCTTACACAGAAAGAGACAGGAGGTTTTTTATGGTATATTTATTTTTAGCGGATGGATTTGAAGAAATCGAAGGCTTAACAGTGGTAGATATGCTGCGACGTGCAGAGATTGAAATAACTACGGTTTCAATTACCGGAAAAGAGATAGTTAATGGCGCACATAATATTGAGGTGAAGGCTGACGGGCTGTTTGAGGAATTCGATTATAAAAATGCAGTTATGCTGGTGCTGCCGGGAGGAATGCCGGGAACCAGGAATCTGGCAGCTCATGAAGGCCTTGTGAACCTGTTAAAGGAATTCAGAGAGGAAGACAAGGCACTGGCTGCTATTTGTGCTGCACCCAGCATTCTGGGAGAGCAGGGACTCTTAAAAGGGAAATCCGTAACCTGTTTTCCGGGCTTTGAAGACAAGCTCCTGGGAGCCAACCCTACAGGTCACAGGGCAGTGACAGACGGAAATATTATTACCGGTAAAGGAATGGGCACTGCAATTGACTTTTCACTGGAAATAATAAAGTTTTTAAAGGATAAGGAAACTGCTGAGAAAATCGGTAAGACTATTCAGTATCTCTAATCTCTTTTCTCAGGATCCATAAGGTCAGTACGTTAGGAAGTATCATAAGCGCATTGATCAGGTCAGATAACTGCCATACGAATTCCAGGGAAAGAACGGCACCAATAAAAATCATTACAATGTAACATAATTTATAGGTGCCGATTCCTTCTTTCCCAAAAAGATATACCACGGCCTTTTCCCCGAAGTAAGACCAGCCGATCAGTGTTGCAAGGGCAAAAGCAATGATTGAAAAACCCAGTATGTATTCGCCGTAAGGCAGCTGCATAAAAGCAGCGGTGGTAAGGTCAGAAGCCGGCAAGCCTTCAATGGATGCCGGATTTTTTAATATGTTTGCCACTATTACAATTCCGGTGACTCCACACATAACTACCGTATCCCAGAATGTCGCACTCATTGATACCAGAGCCTGGTTATGGGGATTATCAGTTTTGGCACTGGAAGCTGCAATAGCAGCTGTTCCGATACCGGCTTCGTTTGAAAACAAACCTCTGGCAATACCGTATCTGGCAGCTGTTTTAATCGTACTTCCGATGAAGCCTCCGGCTACAGCACTGGGAAGAAAAGCCGAGCGAAATATAAGGGTAATGGCAGGCAGCACGTAATCACGGTTTAAAAAAACTAAAGCCAGGCAGGCCAGAATATAGAAGGCACCCATGGCCGGAACCAGTTTTTTGCACAGGTTACCAATGGATTCGATTCCTCCAAGAATTACGAGGCCTGTAATAACAGCAACCACGATACCTACAATGTAAGGTGAGAAGTGCCAAAGAGAGCTGGTGACATTAGTTATGGAGTTTGCCTGAGTAGAACAGCCGACTCCATAAGAGGCAGCAAGGGTCAGAAAGGCATATAACACAGCCATTCCTTTTGACTTAAGCCCGTGTTCCAGGACATACATAGGACCACCGGAATAGGTGCCATCCTTTGCAAGCTTACGATAACGAATGCCCAGATAACACTCTGCATAAGTTGTAGCCATTCCAAGTACTCCTGTTAACCAAATCCAGAGAATTGCGCCAGGACCGCCAAAAGCAACAGCAGTTGAGACACCGACGATATTACCTATGCCAAGGGTTGCTGCCAGTGTGGTAGTAAGAGCAGCAAAGCTGCTGGTTTGCCCCTTTTCATCATCTGATGATTTGGTTGAAAGGCGGATACCTTTAAAGACTTTTTTTTGAACGAATTTAAGGCGAAAAGTCAGAAACAGATGGGTGGCTAATAAAAGGAACAGCATAGGTCCGCTCCATAGCAGATGATTTGCACTTGAGATAAAAGACAAAAGGTTTTCCATATGAATTTTCACTATACCGTTAAATTGGATTTCTATAGTATATGCTTCTGTTAGGACAGATAGTCCGATAATTGTCCATAAGGTGATTTTGAATAATCAATAATTTATTTTCCACAACTTACCATAATAATTTTTGAAATATTGATAACAATATTACTACGATGACTGATTCATACAGAGCGGTCATCGAGAAAAAAGGGTAATCCCTTATAAAGAACTATCTAATAATTTCGGAGGTGAAATTTTATGGCAAGTAATAACAGCGGATCAAACAGATCAGAAGTTCCTCAGGCTAGAGAAGCACTTGACAGATTTAAAATGGAGGTTGCTTCTGAAATCGGAGTACCTTTAAAACAAGGTTACAACGGAGATTTAACCAGCGCTCAGAACGGTTCTGTAGGTGGAGAAATGGTTAGACGTATGATCAAAAGACAGGAAGAATCCATGTCCGGTCAGGGCTCATCTGGTTCTTTTTAATTTCTGAATAAGCTAACCGTCGGCTTAAACTATAAGACAGATGCCTTATAGCTGTCATAGGCCAGACGAATAAAACATCATCTAATATATATGACCATTGGCTTAAAAGAGCTGTTACAGTCATACATATAAGATGATGTTTTTTTATCAAAAAATATACTTCCCCTTATTAGCGCAGGCAATAAATATAAAATGCACACAGGGACAAAAAAAGGCTCATATTATATAGTAGCCTCAATTACTTGCGCATGCCAATTGGTTATGATACAATCGTTTTTGGACTGCAGAAACCTTGCAGGATATACTATTGATTATTAGAACATTACATATATAGGTTGAACAGGTTCATATAATATGTTCCGGTACAAATTTTAATTGCATTTAAACACAACTTATATGGGATTATTAGAATAGAAAATGAAAGGGTAGCAGGCAGGTATCAAACCTGACCGAAGCTATAGGGTAAAAACATGGGAAAATATTTCGGTACCGATGGTTTCAGAGGGGAAGCAAATATTGATTTAACGGTAGAGCATGCCTATAAGGTAGGCAGATTTTTGGGTTATTATTACGGCAAAGAACACAAAGCCAGAATTGTAATCGGAAAAGACACCAGACGCTCCAGTTATATGCTTGAGTATTCACTGGTTGCAGGACTGACTGCCAGCGGTGCAGATGCATATCTTTTGCATGTAACCACTACACCCAGCGTATCTTATGTTGTCCGCAGTGAAGATTTTGACTGCGGTATTATGATATCTGCAAGTCATAATCCTTATTATGATAATGGCATCAAGATAATAAACGGGTTGGGTTACAAGCTGGAAAGTGAAGTGGAAGAACTTATCGAGAATTACATAGACGGAAAAGGGGAGGAAATACCCTATGCAACCAAAGATAACATCGGCAGAACTACGGACTATGTAAATGGAAGAAACCGATACATCGGTTATCTGATTTCCCTGGTGGCTAATTCCTTTAAAAATATGAAGGTGGGCCTCGATTGTGCCAATGGTTCTGCTTATTCCATAGCCAAAGGAGTATTTGATGCGCTGGGTGCTAAAACTTATGTAATAAGTAATGAACCAAACGGTCTTAATATCAATAAAGACTGTGGTTCCACACATATGGAGCAGCTGCGCAGATATGTGCTGGAGAATAACCTGGATGTGGGTTTTGCCTACGATGGTGATGCTGATCGATGTTTAGCAATAGACGATAAAGGCAATATTATTGACGGAGACCTTATTCTATATGTATGTGCCGTTGATATGAAGAAAAACAATGAGCTGAACAATAATACCGTAGTAACTACCATTATGAGTAATCTGGGACTATATAAAGCACTTGAGGAAAAAGGAATCGCTTATGAGAAAACAACTGTAGGTGACAAATATGTGTTTGAGAATATGATGGAAAACGGTCACTCTATTGGAGGTGAACAGTCCGGGCATATTATTTTCAGCAAACATGCCACAACAGGTGATGGAATCCTTACGTCTTTAAAGATTATGGAAGTAATCATACAAAACAAAACCAAACTGTCCGACCTTATCAAAGATGTTCAGATATATCCTCAGATATTGGAGAATGTTCGTGTCAATAATAAAAAGACCGCCAGAGAAGACATTGAAATCGTAAATGCAGTGGCAAAAGTAACAGAAGAGCTGGGGGATAACGGCAGAATTCTGGTCAGGGAGAGCGGTACGGAACCGGTGCTTCGTGTAATGGTAGAAGCTCCTACAACGAAAGACTGTGAAAAATATGTTAATATGGTTGTAGACAAATTAAAAAGCCAGGGCCATGTAATAGAAAAGTAGATGCTGCTTCATGAAAAAAATATGGTATTTACAGATTACCTATGATATAATATACTAATGTCAAATCGTCAAAATGGGAAGTTATACAATTTACGTGAGAAGCGTAATATAGTTTCACATATTTTAAGGAGGAAATTTTAAATGAGTTTACAGGTAGAAAAATTAGAGAAAAACATGGTAAAGCTTACCATCGAAACTGCTGCGGAGGAATTCGACACAGCTCTTGAGAAAGCTTATGCCAAAAATAAAGGAAAATTTAATATACAAGGTTTCCGTAAGGGTAAAGCCCCTCGTTCTATTATAGAGAAGATGTACGGTTCCGGTGTTTTCTATGAAGATGCTGCAAATATTATTATTCCTGATGCATATGAGAAAGCTGTTGAAGAAAGCGGTCTTACACTTGTATCCAGACCTGAGATCGATGTTACACAGATCGAAAAAGGAAAGGCTTTTATCTTCACAGCAGAAGTTGCTCTTAAACCTGAAGTAACACTTGGTGATTACAAAGGAATCGCTGTTGAAGTTCCTTCAGCAGAAGTAACAGAAGAAGACATCACAGCAGAGCTTGACAAAGTAAGAGATCAGAATGCAAGAATCGTAACTGTAACTGACAGACCTGTTGCAGACAAAGATGAGACAGTAATCAACTTTGAGGGATTTGTTGATGGAGTTCCTTTTGAAGGCGGAAAGGCGGAGGATTACGCTTTAACTATCGGATCCCATTCCTTTATTGACACATTTGAAGACCAGTTAATCGGTAAGAATATCGGGGAAGAAGTTGAAGTTAATGTAACCTTCCCCGCTGAATACCATGCAGCGGAACTGGCAGGTAAGCCTGCTTTATTTAAGGTTACCGTAAAAGAGATCAAAGCAAAGGAATTACCTGCAGCAGATGATGATTTTGCACAAGATGTTTCCGAATTTGATACATTAGAGGAATACAAAACTGATATTCAGGCTAAATTAAAGGACAAGAAAGAAAAAGAAGCTAAGAGGGCTAAGGAAGATAAAGCAATCGATAAGATTATCGAGAATGCACAGATGGATATTCCTGATGCTATGATTGATACACAGGTTAGACAGATGGCAGACGATTTCGCTCAGAGAATCCAGTCTCAGGGACTGACTGTTGAACAGTACTTCCAGTTTACAGGTACTAACAGTGAGCAGCTTTTTGAGCAGATGCGTCCTCAGGCTTTAAAGACTATTCAGGTAAGACTGGTATTAGAGGCTATTGTAAAAGCTGAGAATATTGTTATCGCTGATGAAGATTTCGAGAAAGAAATCGCTCAGATGGCAGAGAACTATAAAATGGAAGCTGATAAGTTAAAAGAATTAATCGGTGAGAAAGAGAAAGAACAAATCATTATGGATATGGCTGTACAAAAGGCAGTTGATCTGATTGGAGAGACAGCCGTAGCAGCAGAGTAAAGGAGGATAACTATGAGTTTAGTACCTTATGTCATTGAACAGACAAGCCGCGGTGAAAGATCTTACGATATTTACTCAAGATTATTAAAGGAAAGAATTATTTTCTTAGGAGAGGAAGTAACTGATGTGTCAGCCAGTGTTATTGTGGCACAGTTACTGTTCCTTGAGTCTGAAGACCCTGGAAAAGATATTCATCTGTATATAAACAGCCCGGGTGGCTCCGTTACAGCAGGTATGGCCATTTATGATACTATGAATTATATCAAATGCGACGTATCTACCTATTGCCTTGGTATGGCAGCCAGTATGGGAGCCTTCCTGTTAGCTGGCGGTGCTAAGGGTAAGAGATTTGCCATGCCCAATGCTGAAGTTATGATTCACCAGCCTTCCGGCGGTGCCAAAGGTCAGGCTACAGACATTAAGATTGTTGCTGAGAATATTTTAAAGACCAAGAAGAAACTGAATGAAATTCTGGCAGCGAATACCGGAAAACCTCTGGAGGTTATCGAAGTCGATACAGAAAGAGATTATTATATGACAGCTGAAGAAGCAAAAGCTTACGGGCTTATCGACAATGTTATTGTAAACAGGTAATTTAAATTGCTGGAAGAAGGGAGTTGGGAAAGAGAGTGGCAAACAGAACCGATGACAGAAAACAACTAAGATGTTCCTTTTGCAATAAAACACAGGATCAGGTAAGAAAGCTCATTGCTGGACCGGGTAACGTATATATCTGTGACGAGTGTATTGAAATCTGCTCTGAGATAGTGGAAGAGGAATTTGATGATAAAGTACATGATACTGATATAAACTTATTAAAGCCAACTGAGATCAAGACCTTTCTGGATCAGTATGTAATTGGACAGGAGGATGCTAAGAAGGTCCTGGCGGTATCCGTTTATAACCATTATAAGAGAGTGTTGGCCGGAAGAGATTTGGATGTGGAACTGCAAAAGAGTAATATTCTTATGGTAGGACCTACCGGTTCCGGTAAAACCTTTCTTGCACAAACCCTGGCAAAGCTTATTAACGTACCTTTTGCGATTGCAGATGCTACTGCTTTAACAGAAGCGGGTTACGTTGGTGAGGATGTAGAAAACATACTTCTAAAGCTTATTCAGGCAGCAGAATTTGATATTGAAAGAGCTGAACACGGTATTATCTATATCGACGAAATTGATAAGATAACAAGAAAATCTGAGAACACCTCCATAACACGAGATGTATCCGGTGAAGGTGTACAGCAGGCTCTGCTTAAGATTCTGGAAGGAACCGTTGCTTCCGTACCTCCCCAGGGCGGAAGAAAACATCCCCATCAGGAATTTATTCAGATTGATACCACCAATATCTTATTTATCTGCGGTGGTGCCTTTGACGGCCTGGAGAAGATAGTAGAGGGCAGAATCGGTCAGAAATCCATAGGATTTAATGCTTCAATCATAGAGAAGAACAAAGGTAATATAGGTGAATTATTCCGTCAGGCAATGCCTCAGGATTTCGTAAAGTACGGCTTGATACCCGAGTTCGTAGGACGTGTACCTGTTAATGTGGCTTTGGATGCGCTGGATGAGGAAACACTTGTCCGAATTCTCACAGAACCTAAGAATGCTATTATCAAGCAATATAAGAAACTCTTTGAGCTTGATGGAGTAGAATTAGACTTTGAGGATGAAGCAATTCGTGTTATAGCCAAACGTTCTCTTGAGAGAAAAACCGGTGCCAGAGGTCTGCGTGCTATAATGGAATCCGTTATGATGGATTCCATGTATAGAGTCCCTACAGATACTCAGATTTTGAAATGCATTATAACAAAAGAAGCTGCTGAAGGCGGTAATCAGCCAACACTGATAAGTACAGAGGATAACCAGCCAAGAAAAGCTATCACGAAAAGAATATCGAAGAAGAACAGCAATGAGATTGCATAAGCGGAATAAGCAAATGCAATAAATTGAGTAGATTCGATTGTTATAGGGACTGCCTTAAAATACCTTATAAGAGGATTTAAGGCAGTTTTTATCTTAATTAAACGAGAAAATCACATCGAAACATCTTAATTCTGTGTGTATAAGGCACATAGATGAGGGTTCGTGTGGATAAAGGACATTTTTACACGCAAATTTAAGCCTGCGGCCCAAAGATTGCAGGCTAAGAGAAAGGCATGGTTATAGTATGAGTGATTACAGCAGAAAAGTGCCTATTGTTGCACTTCGGGGAATGGCTGTGCTACCAGGAATGCAAATCCATTTTGACGTAAACCGACAGATATCCATTGAGGCTATCGAAAATGCCATGGAAAATGACCAATTGGTACTTTTGCTGACTCAAAAAGATGCAGATATGGAAGCACCGGATCAGGAGGATTTGTACTCCGTCGGCACAATAGCACTGGTAAAGCAGATAATTAAGCTGCCCGGAAGTGTTATCCGTGTACTGGTTACCGGAACAGATAGAGCAGAATTAGATCATATAGTGGAGAAAACTCCTTTTTTAGTAGGTGAAGTGAAAATACTGGAAGATGACCTGGAAGCCGCCGGTGAATCAGAGAAGAAGGCTATGCTAAGAGGGCTTAAGGATATACTGGAAGTTTATTTTAATGAGAACCCTAAGATTGGAAAAGATATCTATAAGACTATCATGAAGCTGGAGGAGGTAGGCGAGTTAATCGACCAGATAGCCATTAACCTGCCCTTAACCCTGGAGGATAAACAGAGCTTACTGGAATCGGCAGAGGTTCTTGTGCGTTATGAAAAGATTATGGTTATCCTGACGGAAGAAATTGATATCATCCGTATCCGCAAAGACCTTCAGGTCAAAGTGAAGGAAAAAGTGGATAAGAATCAGAAGGAGTATATCTTAAGAGAACAGCTTAAGCTTATAAGAGAGGAACTTGGAGAGTCAAACAGTGCTGCTGACGCAGATAACTATTTGATAGCAGCAGAGAAGTTAAAAGCAGCTCCGGAAGTCAAAGAGAAGATAATCAAAGAAATAGAACGTTTTAAGAATGTTTCCGGAAGTTCCTCTGAGGGAGCAGTCGTAAGAGGATATATTGAGACTTTATTAAGCCTTCCCTGGGATAAGGTTAGTGATGACAAACAAGATATCAAAAATGCAGAAGCTATCTTAAACCGTGAACATTACGGCTTGGAAAAGGTTAAGGAGAGAATTCTTGAATTCCTGGCCGTCAGAGTACTGACCCAGAAAGGGGAGAGTCCCATTCTCTGTCTGGTTGGTCCTCCGGGAACCGGTAAGACCTCCATTGCAAATTCTGTAGCAAGAGCTTTAAACAAAGAATATGTACGCATCAGTCTTGGCGGAGTAAGAGATGAAGCAGAAATCAGAGGACACAGAAGAACTTATGTGGGAGCGATGCCTGGAAGAATCATTACAGGTCTTAAGAATGCAGGTGTTAAGAATCCTTTAATGCTTCTGGATGAAATAGATAAGGTAAGCAGTGATTATAAAGGTGATACTTCTGCTGCACTTTTGGAAGTGCTTGATTCTGAGCAGAATAAGAAGTTTGTAGATCATTATGTAGAGCTTCCGGTAGACTTATCAGAGGTGCTCTTTATTGCAACAGCTAATTCCCTGCAGGGAATTGCCAAGCCCCTTCTGGACAGAATGGAAGTAATCGAAGTCAGCAGCTATACGGAGAACGAGAAATTCCATATTGTTAAGAAGCACCTGCTATCAAAGCAGATTACCCGTAATGGTCTGAGTGGCAAGCAGATAACAGTGTCTGATAAAGCAATTACTAAAATCATTACAGGCTATACCAAAGAAGCCGGTGTGCGTAATCTGGAGAGAAGACTCGGTGCAATCTGTCGAAAAGCAGCCAAGGAAATTGTAAGCAATAATACGGAAAAAGTACGTGTTAACGATAAAAATCTTGAAAAATTCCTGGGAAAGCAAAGATACTTTTTCCAACAGGCTAATGAGAAGGATGAAGTTGGTATCGTAAGAGGACTTGCCTGGACAAGCGTAGGCGGTGACACATTGCAGATAGAAGTCAATGTAATGCCGGGAAAAGGTAAATTCGAACTTACAGGTCAGCTTGGTGATGTCATGAAGGAATCTGCAAGAGCGGGCATCAGCTATATACGTTCCGTAAGCAATGAGTATGAAATCAGTACAGATTATTTTGATAAGCATGATATTCATATCCATATTCCGGAAGGTGCTGTACCAAAGGATGGACCATCTGCGGGTATTACAATGGCAACTGCCATGCTCTCTGCTATAACCGGCAAACCTGTTAAGGCGGATACTGCAATGACCGGTGAGATTACTCTTAGAGGTAGGGTGCTGCCAATCGGAGGGCTGAAGGAAAAGATATTAGCAGCAAAGACGGCTCATATGAAGCAGGTTTTGGTACCCTTTCAGAATAAGAAGGATATTGAAGAGATATCAGCAGAAATACTGGAAGGTATCGATCTCAAATTTGTAGATAACATGGCGGAAGTAATAAAATATGCCTTTGCATAAATACAACGAATAGATCGTAACACCAGTGCATCCTAAATTCACGACTTGCTGTTTTACGCATAGGTATTACACAGTGTGGAACAACAAGACCGGCACAGGCATTTCAGCTGCCTGGATGAAAACCATATGCTGTTATCTTATAACGGCAGGAAAGGAGAAACATATGCATGTAAAGAACGTCAACCTGGAAACAGTCTGCGGTATAACCAGCACATTACCGGAAAATGATAAACCGGAAATCGCCTTTGCGGGAAAATCAAATGTAGGAAAGTCCTCACTGATAAATGGACTGATGAATCGAAAGTCGTATGCCAGAACCAGCAGTCAGCCCGGAAAAACCCAGACTATTAACTTCTACAATATTAATGAAGAATTGTATTTTGTAGATTTACCAGGCTATGGTTATGCTAAAGTTTCCGAAGCATTAAAAGCAAAATGGGGGAAGATGATTGAGAACTATCTTAAGACCTCCAAGCAGCTTAAGATAATCTTTTTATTATTGGATATAAGGCATGAACCCTCTGTCAATGACAGGCTGATGTACGATTGGATCGTTCATCAGGGCTACGAGCCTGTAATTATCGCAACAAAACTGGATAAGATTAACCGAAGCCAGAAGGATAAGCAGATTAAGCTGATAAGGCAGGGACTTGGTGCAAAAAGCACAACCAGAATTCTTCCTTTCTCAGCCTTGTCAAAACAGGGCAGAGATGAAATATGGGATCTTATCGAAGAAAATATTGAAACAGGCAGTTCAGAAGAATAAATTAAAATACCGGTCTTATTGCAGTATTGGAAGAAATATCCCTGCTCTGCAGCAAGACCGGTATTTTAATTTTCGAGTTTATTTGTTATTCCTTCAAAAGACTGCTTAAGACATAAGAATATATTTCCTGGCTTTGTCCACGCCAGTTTCTGCAGATTTTGGAGGCATCCTCCTCGGTAGGTACGGCTAGATTGATATCTATGATTGGATTCTTTTTTTCCATAACACGCAGGGAAACCGTATATTCATCCTTGCCGGTTTTATGGTATTCGGAAAGAATGGAAGATTCATCTCGTAAGGAATACTTATTTTCCTTTAGATAGCTTATAATCTCCTCTTGAATTGCAGAGGATATCATATTCTGAAAAAAGGAAAGGGTTTCTTCACCAGAAGGGGTTATCTGGTACAGGGAGCTGTGACCGACGGTTTCCACCGTCATGAATTCTTCTTCTGTTAATTCGGATATGCACTGTTGCAGGCTGAAATAATTGGTATATTCCTTGTCCAGGATAAAGTTAGAAATCTGAGCATTTGTCAAAGGGAAATCTACTTTGTCCAAAAGAAAAAGTATAATCAGTTTGTATAGAGTTAACGCATCTGTCTGCATAAAAAGCCTCCTTTCGCAAAAAGAAATTACAACGATTTTCCCTGCCAGGAATCCCTGGCCTTCATCTCTTTATGAATGTGATTTAATACAAGTTTCTTATTACCGCTCCATAATGGGGAGATTAACAGTTTCTTAGGCCCGTCACCGGTAAGCCGGTGTATTACCATGGAATCCGGCAGTTTCTCAATACAGGCTATTAAAAGATCAGTATAATCTTCCAGTTCCATAGCTTTATAGGGTATGTGGGCAAGATCCGTATCTTTAAGTACATGGAGGAGCTGCAGCTTAACACCTTGTATGGGCTGTTTTGCCAGATAGTCCATGGAGGCAAGAACTTTTGAGCTGTCTTCGCCGGGAAGCCCCAGTATCATGTGGGTAATAATCTCTGCTCCAATGGCATTAAGCTCCTCAACGGCTTTCTCAAAGACTGAAAGCGGATATCCTCTTCGGATGAGTTCTGCAGTATCCTCATGAATGGTCTGAAGCCCCAATTCTACCCATAATGGCTTTTTAGCGGCACATTCCGCCAGAAGTTTAAGAACTTCCTCTCCCAGACAATCAGGTCTGGTAGCTATGGATAAGAGGGCAATGTCTTTATGATTCAGTGCCTCCATAAATGTCTTTCGCAGGTAGGAGATTTCACCGTAAGTATTTGTATAAGCCTGAAAATAAGCGATAAAGGAAGCCTCATTTTCTCCGGAATTGACCGGAGCAGCTTTCACAGCTGCCGGAAGCTTCTTGTATATAAGTGCTTTACCGGCTTCAATCTGTTCTGTAACAGATAATAAAGGAGAAGCACCAAAATCGCCACTGCCGCCACTGCTGCAGAAGATACAGCCGCCAAGACCAAGGGTTCCGTCTCTGTTAGGACAGGTAAGACCTGCATTTAAAGAGAGCTTATATATTTTCCTGCCAAAGGTTTCTTTCAGGTAATAATCCAGGGAGTAATAGGGTTTGTCGCCCCTCATTCTTTTCTCTGACAACAGGCGGCTCCTTCCTAAGATTCTGCTAATAGTAAATAAACTTATTTCATAACGTGGGATTTCACGGCATTGCTGACTACCTCACAGACTCTGGGGTCAAAAGGTTGAGGCAGAATATTATCTTCATTCAGCTCATTTTCAGCTACGAGTCCTGCAATTGCAACTGCAGCAGCTAACTTCATCTCTTCCGTAATCTGACTTGCTCTGCTTTCAAGGGCACCTTTAAAGATACCGGGAAAAGCAATAACATTGTTTACCTGATTGGGAAAATCAGATCTTCCGGTTCCGATTACCTTTGCACCGGCTTCTTTTGCAAGGTCCGGCATAATTTCAGGTACAGGATTTGCCATAGCAAACAATATGGCATCTTTATTCATGGATGCGACCATTTCCTTTGATACAATACCGGGAGCGGATACTCCGATAAAGATATCGGCACCTTTTAGGGTATCGCTTAATGAGCCTTCTTTCTTATCCAGGTTGGTTACGGCGGTGAGCTGTTTCTGCATCCAGTTCAGATCCGGCGTATTTTCTGAGAGTATACCAACTCTGTCACAAAGTGTCAGGTTCTTAAAACCGTAGCTTAAGAGCAGTTTGGCAATGGCAATACCTGCAGAACCGGCGCCGTTAATAACCACTCTGGAAGTTTCCTTCTTTCTTCCGGTTACTAAGAGTGCATTGATTACGCCTGCCAGTACAACGATTGCTGTACCGTGCTGATCATCATGAAATACAGGTATAGTAAGGCGTTCTTTCAAACGTTCTTCGATTTCAAAGCAACGGGGGGCAGAGATATCCTCCAGGTTGATACCGCCAAATGCAGGAGCGATTCGGACTACAGTCTCGATGATCTCTTCTGTATCCTGTGTATCCAGACAGATGGGAAATGCATTAACACCTCCAAATTCCTTAAATAACACTGCTTTACCTTCCATAACCGGCATGGCAGCATAGGGGCCGATATTACCCAGACCCAGTACGGCACTGCCGTCTGAAACAACTGCTACGGTATTGGATTTTAAAGTATATTTATAGGCTGCATCCCTATCTTCTGCTATTACCTTGCAGGGTTCAGCAACACCTGGGGTATAAGCAAGTGCCAGGTCCTCTCTGGTTTTAACGGAACATTTTGTCTCTGTTGAAATCTTTCCCTGCCATTGTTCGTGTAATAACAGAGCTTTATCACTGTTTGTCATAAAATTAACCGCCTTCCTTATGAATGCCGCTTGGCTAAAGACATCATATCACTGAAAAGTAGGGAAAGCAAGATAAGAAAATTATATAAAGCTGTGTAAAAGATACTTTATTTTTTGTATATAATAGGTTATAATATATCACAGTAGTAATATTTTGGTTTAATTCATGAGAACTTCTAGATCAAATCGAAACCATTCCCAAATACTTTAAACAATTTTATACTTGTAAAGGAGCAAGAATTCATGGAAGTACAAATTAGTGAAATGTCCTTAGCAGAGCTTAGAACATTAGCAAAGAGCAGAGGCATTAAAAGTGTATCCACCCTGCGTAAACAGGAGCTTATTGATATATTAGGAGCGGGTACAGAGGCAGTGGAAGAAAAGAAGAATATTGCTGGGAAAGGGGAGGCGAAAAAAGAAGTTGAGCTGACGAAACCGGCAAAGCAGCAAACTGTAATTAAAGAAGAACGTGAAACAAAAGAAGAGGCTGGTAAAGAAGAGACGGGCAAAGAAGTATATAATAAAGTAGTATATAATAAAGAAGTGAGTAATAGAGAAGCTAATAATAGAGAAGCAAACAGTAAAGAGCTGATTAATAAAGAACCTATAAACAAAGAACTAACAAATAAAGAAGCGGACAATAAAGAAACAGACAACAAAGAAGAAGAAAAAGCCGCTTCAACTCAGATAAGAAGAAATTACAGAAACGATAATAATACGGATACAAGAAATATCTCCGACACAAGAAGTACTTCCGGAAATCAGGAGGGATATCCCCGCAGAAATCCCCAGAATCCGCAGTATACCCAGAATTTACAGGAAGACGGCCGAAAGAATTCCTATTGGCAGAATGGCAACCAGGAAAATGAAGTCAGAAGAAGCAGCCTGCCCCAGGATACAGAGGCTTTAGATAGTGGTGAGACCAAGGAAGGCATCTTGGAAGTGATGCCTGATGGTTATGGCTTTATCCGCTGCGATAATTATCTGCCCGGTGAGAATGATGTATATGTATCACCTGCTCAGATCAGGCGTTTTTGCTTAAAGACAGGAGATATTGTTGTTGGAAATACCAGAATTAAGAGCCAGGGAGAGAAATTCAGCGCTCTTTTATTTGTTAAGAGTGTTAATGGCTTTCATCCTGCTGAAGCACAGAAACGTAAGAAATTCGAGGATCTGACCCCCATATTCCCCAATGAGAGAATTCACCTTGAAACACCTGGAGCGAATGTATCCATGCGTATGGTGGACCTGGTATCTCCTATTGGAAAAGGACAAAGAGGTATGATTGTTTCCCAGCCTAAGACCGGTAAGACCACACTTTTAAAGCAGATTGCCAAAGCAATTACCATAAATCATCCCGGTGTGAAGCTGATTATTCTTCTGATTGATGAGCGTCCGGAAGAAGTAACGGATATTAAGGAATCCATTGAAGGTAAGAATGTAGAAGTTATCTACTCTACGTTTGATGAACTGCCGGAAAATCATAAAAGAGTATCAGAAATGGTAATTGAGCGTGCTAAACGTCTCGTAGAGCATAAACAGGAAGTAGTAATCCTCTTAGACAGTATAACAAGGCTTGCAAGAGCTTATAACCTTACAGTCCAGGCAAGCGGAAGAACTTTATCCGGTGGTCTGGACCCTGCGGCACTCCATATGCCAAAACGTTTCTTCGGAGCAGCTAGAAATATGAGAGAAGGCGGCAGTCTTACCATACTTGCCACAGCCCTTGTAGATACCGGAAGCCGTATGGATGACGTAGTATTTGAAGAATTTAAGGGAACTGGTAACATGGAACTTGTTCTGGATCGTAACCTTTCTGAGAAGAGAATCTTCCCTGCCATTGACCTTCCCAGATCCAGCACCAGAAGAGACGACCTCTTATTAAGCCAGTCAGAGCTGGAAGCTACTTATCTCATGAGAAAAGCTTTCAATAGCCTGAAATCCGATGATGCTGTAGAACGGATTATAGATATGTTCCTGAAAACGAAGACAAATGCAGAATTTATCGAGACTGTGAAAAAAACGAAATTGATTAATTAGGACTTGCAAACCAAATAATCCTATGTTATAATTAAAAAGCTGTTTTAAATGATGAATTAGTTTGACAATTAGTCAACTTTAAGAAAATTATGTTTGTTTGTAAAGAGGTGAAAAGCATGAAAGAAGGAATCCATCCTAATTATCATCAGGCAAAGGTAGTTTGTAACTGTGGTAATGAATTTGTAACAGGCTCAACAAAGAGCGATATCCACGTAGAAATCTGTTCTAAGTGCCATTCTTTCTATACCGGACAGCAGAAAGCTGCAGCGGCTCGCGGTGCAATTGATAAGTTCAACCGCAGATATGGTCTTAATCAGGAACAATAAATGACAATAATGACTATGTGTTAAAAACAGGTTGAGGTATGATTATCTCAGCCTATTTTTAAATTCGTATTTAGATTTATATTATCAGGGCATGTTTTATCAAAGAAAGGATAAGCATATGAAACCATCAGGAATCGGAGGACAGGCAGTTATTGAAGGCGTAATGATGAAGAATAAAGAACGTTATGCCATTGCCGTAAGAAAGCCGGACAACGAAATTATAGTAAAAGAAGACTCTTTTAACAGTATTGCAGATAAATATAAAGTGTGGAAGCTGCCAATCCTAAGAGGCGTACTGGCTTTTGCAGAGTCCATGTCAATTGGGATTAAGACTCTTAATTTCTCCGCAAGCTTTTATGAAGAAGAGGAAACAGCCAAAGAATCAAAAGTGGACAAGGCTATATCAAAGGTTTTTAAAGATAAAGGAGAAGCAATACTGGCAGCTATCACCATGATTATTGCCGTGGTGCTGGCAGTGGGAATATTTATTGTTCTGCCTGCATTTGCTGCCACTCAGTTAGGTAAGGTTATCTCATCGGACAGCCTGGTTGCCCTGGTTGAGGGTATTATAAGAATTGTCATCTTTGTATTGTATGTAGTTGCAATCTCACAGCTTAAGGACATTAAGCGGGTATTTATGTACCATGGTGCGGAGCACAAGACCATTAATTGTATTGAGAATGGCTTTGAACTAACAGTTGAAAACGTAAAATGGCAGTCCAGACAGCATAAAAGATGCGGAACCAGCTTTTTATTTATCGTTATGTTTGTAAGTGTAATCTTTTTTATGTTTATCCGTACAGATATTACCTGGCTTCGTTATGCAAGCAGAATTATACTGATCCCGGTAATTGCCGGTATATCCTATGAGTTTATCCGTTTTGCCGGAAGAAACGATTCTATTGCAGTCAGAGTGTTAAGCAAACCGGGCATGTGGCTTCAGGGACTTACCACCAGAGAACCTGATGACGATATGATAGAGGTAGCAATTAAATCAGTAGAAGCGGTATTTAACTGGAAAGACTTTTTAGGAGTTGAGGACAGTGAAACCGGTGAGGTTCCAACAGAGGAAGGCAAGACGGCAGGAAACGAAAAACAGTCAGCTGTTCCTGAAGCAAAAGGAAAATCAAACAACCGGACGAAAAACACCAGCAGTAATAAAAACACTTCTAAGAACACACAAAATAATTCTAAGTCAGCTCAGGCAAAATCTGTCCAGAAGACTGGAAGCAATAATAAAAGCAACAATAGTCAGAATAGAGATAATAAGAACATAGAGAATAAAAATCTCAAGTCAGAGGATAGTATAAAGTCAGAGAAAAGTAATCAGAAACAAGCAGATATCCAGAATCAAACAGATGTCCAGAAGCAGGAAAGTACCCAGAAACAGAATTCAGCCGCAAGAAATAATAAAAAAAGTACATCTGGTAAAAAAGACAGAGCAAATACTGCAAGAAGCAATAATCAGAAGAAAGCAGAAGATAATAAAGCTGTAAGAGAAACTGCAGCAACCTCTATGAGAATGGAACCTTTACAGGCAAGGGATATCTTTGAAGAAGAGGATGAAATCTTAAGAGCGTTGGATGACTTTGTGGCTGTTACCGATGAGGCTGACAAGAAGGATTGATCGTAAAATGATAACCATACAAGAGGCTTTTCAAACCGGCAGGAGAGAACTGTCAGACAGTAATATAGAGAATGGTGAAATTGATGCATGGCTGTTATTGTCTTCCTTGCTTCGTATAAGTAAGGCAGAGTATCTCATGAATCCTTTGAAAGAAATGTCACTTGAGGATTATGAAGCCTACCAGGAAGGTATAAAGAAACGCTGTCGTCACATACCACTCCAGTATATAACCGGTGAACAGGAATTTATGGGTTTAAATTTCCGGGTTCGGGAAGGTGTATTAATACCAAGACAGGATACAGAGATACTGGTTATGGAAGCTCTGAAGCTAAGTGAAGGAAAGGGTGTACTTGATATATGCACAGGTTCCGGATGTATCCTTTTATCTTTAGCCAGGCTTGGCGGCATCAAATACGGAACGGGTATAGATATATCAGAAGCAGCACTTGAGATAGCACGGGAAAATGCGGAGGCATTACAGGTTTCCGTTGATTTCATAAAAAGTGATATCTATTCACAGGTTGAAGGAAAATATGATATAATAATATCAAATCCACCATATATTCAAACAGAAGTTATTCCTACCTTAATGGAAGAGGTAAAGGATCATGAACCAGTTATAGCCCTTGACGGTAAGGAAGACGGACTGTTTTTTTACAAAGAGATCTGCAGGGGGTTAAAGGATTATCTTAATCCCGGCGGACACGTCCTTTTTGAGATTGGATATGATCAGGGAGAGGCAGTGAAGAAATTGTTACAGGAAGCAGAAATGAAAAACATTAATATAATAAAAGATTTGGCAGGACTTGACAGAGTAGTTACAGGAACATGGAGTCAGAAAAAAGGGGAACCTTTTACTTAGCGTTTCAAACCTGGAAAGTTTAAAGTGCTAATAATTTGAAATGGGTATTGATACCATAAATTGCAGCGAGTATCAAAAAACCCAATTCAACCAATGTAAAAATGGAGGAACCCAAATGTTTGATAAATTAGAAGATTTATTAATCCGTTACCAGGAATTAACGGATGAATTAAATGACCCAGGTGTAGTAAATGACCAGGCGCGTTTTCGTAAGCTTATGAAGGAGCAGAATGACCTTGCTCCCCTTGTCGAGAAATTCACAGAATATAAGGATACAAAGGCAGGAATTGAAGACAGCCTTATGATGTTAGAGGAAGAAAGCGACGAAGAACTTCGTGAGCTTGCCAAAGAGGAACTGAATTCCTGCAAGGAAAAGATCGAATCAATTGAAAAGGAACTTAAAATCCTTCTTCTTCCCAAAGATCCTAATGATGACAAGAACGTTATCGTGGAAATCAGAGGCGGTGCCGGTGGTGATGAAGCAGCTCTCTTTGCAGCCGAGCTCTTCCGTATGTATTCCAAATACGCCGAAAGCCAGAAGTGGAAGATAGACATGATGAACTTAAATGAAAACGGTCTTGGAGGTTTTAAGGAAGTCGTTTTCATGATTAATGGTAAAGGTGTTTATTCCAAAATGAAGTATGAAAGCGGTGTACACCGTGTACAGCGTATACCGGTAACCGAGTCCGGCGGACGTATCCATACCTCCACCACAACGGTTGCAATTATGCCGGAAGCAGAAGAAGTAGACGTAGAGCTTGATATGAAAGATTGTAAGTTTGATGTATTCCGTTCCTCTGGTAACGGTGGACAGTGCGTTAATACTACTGACTCTGCTGTTCGTCTGACTCATATTCCTACAGGTATCGTAATTTCCTGTCAGGATGAAAAGTCCCAGTTAAAGAACAGGGATAAGGCGTTAAAGGTATTACGAAGCAAGCTTTATGAGCTGGAGCTTGAAAAAGCCCATAATGCAGAGGCAGAAGCCAGAAGAAGCCAGGTGGGAACCGGAGACCGTTCTGAGAAGATCCGTACCTACAATTTTCCTCAGGGACGTGTAACAGACCACCGCATAAAGCTTACCCTTCACCAGCTGGATAATGTTCTTAACGGAGATCTGGAAGAGGTTGTGGACAGTCTTATAGCAGCAGACCAGGCGATGCGCTTAACCAAGCTTAGTGAAGATATGTAAAACACCTTGATTTTATTGGAAATTTTTGTAATTTTAATAATTTTTATAAAAATATGGTCTTTCTGCTTGTCAGAGAGACCATATTTCTTTCTTTTTGTAAGTTACTTTAGCTTAAAATCCTCAAATAAATTTTATTGATATCTTTGTCGTTCCTGAAAAATGTTATAGATAGTTTCTTAGCCTGAAAGAACCAAAAGAACCTTTCAGTAATATGTTATTTGATTTAAAAAGCTTGATTGGATGCATTAAAATTTTTTAACACTATTAGTATTAGTGAAGTTCTGGATGAGAGAAGATTTACTAGATTTTTATTTCATTATTTGGTTTTAATTAACAGATAATATATTTTAACATGGTAAATTTTAACAAAGTAATGTATATTAAATTATTTATTTTATACATTGGAAAATGATGTCATTAAATATGCTATATGATATACTTGAATTGACAAAATTAAACAGGCATAACAATATCAACCTAAACAACCGAAAGGAGGATTTAGAAATGAGAAACATGAAACTGAAATCAAAAGTTGCAGGTCTTGCAGTAGCTTCTCTTGTACTTGGTACACCAATTGCAGCATATGCTATTGATGTAGCTGGTGGCGATTTATACTACAATGGTGGACAAACCAGTTCTGTTGTGTACTCTGAAATAGGCCGCAAAGAGGGTATTACCCGAAACTATATGGTAAAAGCGACCGTAAAGGTTGGGGGAGATACTTATACCAGTGGTTTTCTTTCAAACTATGCTTACAAGGAAGCGAACCGTTCATTTTGGGCTAATGAAACATCTTATTATGACTATTACCCATATGATGCTAAATAATTAATTAGTCTTCTGAGAGGGGCTATTCTTAGCCCCTCTCAATATTTTTATTATTGAGAAGGGGAGTATTGCTCCATGAGAAATTTTTTAAAAGTTTTTGTTTTACTGGAGATAATGTTATTTACTTATATATTCAATAGCTCTATATACAATATATACGAAAAAAATAATATAGCTTCGAATGGTTTATATGGATACACATTTGAAGACGGTAATTCAAATAATTTAGATAGATTTTATGATATGTTTATGGAAAATTATCCGGAATATAAGTTAGAAACCATACATAATACATTAACATCTACTGATAAATCTGTTTATGAGTTACACTGCTATCCTATAAATGATTTTTCTAGAAGACAGCCTATTTCCCAAACTATGCAATTTGAGTACTATGAATTAACAAAAGAAGATTTCTTGGATAGCGTAGGTAATTTCTATACTAATGTTCCTTATGAAAAATTACTGACTATCGCTTCTGAATTAGAAACTAACATCAAACCATTTAAAGATAATACTATACCATATAACATGGTATTTAATTTGAATATTTTGAATTTTGCGATATTATTAGTAATCATTCAGATTATTTATTGTATATATACCTCATATAGTTTTAAAAAAATTGGCATTAAGAAAAGCATGGGGTTTTCAAGTGCACGTATTTTGAAAGAACAAATTTTTAATATAGTTAGATATTATGTTGTTATTTATGTTGTAATTGGATTTATACAAGATATTTTTTATATTCTATCTAGGAGGTTTACATTTTCTTATTTTATATTTCGCTTAATTTTCTTTTTAATTGCTTTGCTCTTAAACATCATTGCTATATTGAATACCTCAGTCTTAATCAAATTGGTAAATTTGGAAGCTATGATAAAAAATAAGACTTTAAATATAAGTACCAATATTTTTGTGCAATTTGTTAAAATAGTATTTTCAATTATGATTGCATTTACAGTCATCACATTACTTAAGCAAAGTAACCAATATAAAGATAGCCAAAAGGCAGTTTTAGATTATAAATATCTTGAGGGTTATTATACTGCAAATGGATTTAATTCAGTAGATTATGATTACGCTTTAAATAACTTAGATATCTTATTAAAGTATTCAGATTCAATGAAAGAATTATATACAAATAATAACTCATTGCTATGTGATAGTAGTGCATTAAATATCAATAAATCTGATATTGCTTCTTCAAGGCCTTATTATGAAACGCATTTTGTAATTGCAAACAAGAATTATCTAAATAATTTTTCTAATATAAATACAGCGATAGGCAATCTAAATACGAGTAAAATAGATACACCTACTATTTTAGTACCAAAAAAATATAAAGAAGATGAGAGCGTTATTAGAGATTTTGTTTTACAGCAATATTATAGACTTTTAAATTATAATCAGTTTTATCATCTACAAGAAGAAACAAGGGTGGCAAATAACTATGACATTATTTATGTAGAAGATAATTCAACAATAAAAATTAACACTGAAAAAGGTTTCTCAGATATGTCAGGAAACATAATAATTCTTGATACAGGAGAGTTCGACGGTTTATATTACTTAGATTCATTAAACACAAGGAGTACTTTTTTTGAGTTGGATTCAAGAGAACAATTTTCAAAATTATTGACAGATTACGGATTGGGTAAATTAGTTACAGCAGGAACATTATTAACTCCATATTTAATGGAACTAGAAGGTGTAACGTTTGTATTAAAAACTATTATCATCTTTGCAATTGTTTTTATTGTTTCTTTGATGTTCATCCTTTATATGTCTAATTACGTTGATGTATTTGTAAATAAACAGAGATATGCACTAAAAGAAATTATGGGTTTCTCTCATTCGAAGATATTGAAAAACAGATACTTTTTATGGGGAATTGCAATAGGTATAACAGTTATTTTTAGTATAATTAGTCCATATTTTTCATGCTTATTTTTAATTATTCTCATAGATTGGGTATTTTGTGAATTGTTATATAAGATATATATACGAAAAGTATTATATGAAATTGAGAAGGGAGCATAATTTATGTGTTATATTAAGCTAGAACATATAAAAAAACAATACAACAAAGAACAAGTATTATTTAATGACTTATGTCTTGACATAAATAAAGGTGAATTTATAGGATTGATTGGAAAAAGTGGGGCAGGAAAAACTACACTGCTCAATATTATTGGTTTAATTACAGACATATCAGAAGGCACAATTCAAATTGACAATTATACAAAATTAACGATGTATAGTAAAAATGCACTTCTATTAAGACGTTACACAATTGGTTATCTATTTCAGAACTATGGATTAATTGAAGATGAAAGTGTGTTATGGAACCTGAAGTTGGCGTTAGAATATAAAAGAATAAGTAAAAAAGAAAAGTTAGAGCGAATCGAAAGGTATCTTAATAAATTTGGATTAATTGATGTCTCCAATAAAAAAGTTTATCAGTTAAGCGGAGGTGAACAGCAACGAATAGCAATTATTAAGCTTATCTTACAAGAGAGTAAAATTATATTAGCAGATGAACCGACATCAGGTCTTGATAAAGATAATGAATTGATTGTTATGAGTTTATTGCAATCACTGAATAAAGAGGGAGTTACGATAATTATGGTAACACATAACTTAAATTTATGCAAATATTTTACAAAGACAGTAGATGTTGAGGTATATAGATAATAATCAGAATTAACTTATAACTGATTTGTTACAATTGTAAACTTATACGGATTTGACACATTACAATGATTTAAGTTGTATGTTAGAATGTGGAGTCTTAATAAGCAAATGTGGCATAAAGAAGAGGTGATTCTTTTTTAGAAACACTGACAATATGCGCCACAGTATCTGTAGGAGTAAAGAGCTGAGATGATAAGTCTTGGCTCTTTTTTTGTGGGGTATCTGATCGGTCAAAAATAAAATACTTAGCCCCATTGTCAAACCTCTTTCATTGTATGGTATGAACTCAAAAATTAAATGCCATTTTTCGCTCCATTTTCTGGGCACACAGGATTTTAATGGCGTTTCTTGTACAGTGCCTACAGTGCTACTGCTCCCTAAATCGCTTTAAAATCACTTGCGAATTGTGGGCGGGTTTTTGCTTAAATCTGTTCTTTAATCATAGTATGTTTTGCTAAAGTACAAGAACAGCTAAGTATCTATCATGACGATTGACAAGGCTCTTTTTTATGTCTAGATATCAGAAATTAAATTATTTTGATACATTTTACTTTAAGATGAAAATTTACTATAATAGAAAACAGTATGGTTCAAGGAATATAGTTGGAAATATTAGATATTAACGCTAAAATAGGTGAATTACTCTTATATTTAAATCCGAAATTTACCTGGCTCATTAGAAGTAAGACTGTTATAATTGTAAAATAAATAATGCAGTTAACTATTTTACATAGAATCAGCTGAGAAAGGAGGAGCATTTATGAAGAATAATAAGCAAAGAATACCAGGGAGGGTTTCGCCTCTTTAAAAAGGATGGATAATAAATGAGACTTGTAGATATAACGAAAGAAAACTGGGAAGAAGTAATCCTGCTTACTTCAAACGAAGATGGCAGCCATACCATTGGCGAAAAATATGTGGCTTCTAATGCATACTCCATCGTACAGTCGATATATGAAAAGGGCTGGGTAACCAAAGCAATTGAGGCTGAGGGGAACCTTATAGGTTTTGCCATGTATGGCTTGTGCGAAGAAGAGAATATCTATGAGATATGCAGGCTGATGCTTGACAGAAGGTATCAGGGAAAAGGCTATGGCAAGCAGACCCTGGCATTAATTCTTGAAGATATGAAAAAGCAATTCCAATGTAAGGAAATTTATTTATCTGTTGCATTGGATAATATAATGGCAAAGGGTTTATATGAAAAAGCAGGTTTTGTTACTACCGGAGAAGTGGTAGATGACGAAGAAGTGTATAAATTGAATATTATTTAGTGTTTACATGTTAAATCCCAAGGTTCTATACTCTGTCGAATACATTCTTCGGTAAGGTAAATCCTTGGGATTTATTATGTATTTTACGGTTGCTTTTAGTTCAAGGTTAAAAATTCATAGTTATTAATCGAAAATCAAGAGCAGGAAATAGTGCCCTCATTCTGGAAAATGCTTTTACAAGGCAATAGAGCAACAGATAACGTAGATTCAGTATATGACTTTAAATTATTTGAAAGTTTATTATATTATAGAAAATGCTAAAGCTAGAGAAAAAGCTAGAGATAAAATTCAATAAAATAATTGAGCTGAGTCAAAAAATTTATGAATTTGACCAGAAAGTAGGTTTAATTTATTTTTGCCAGAGTCACTTACCATCACGTTATTCCAGAAAAAGGTTGTAATATATGAAAATTACAGCTATATTTGAGATAGGATATGACAATATAGTTAAAATTAAGGCCTGAGATTAAAGCCTGAGATTAAAGCCTAAAATTAAGGCCTAAAAATAAATCCTTAAAATTAAAACTTTAAAATATAGTGATGTTTCAAAGGATGAAAAATAGTTCCAGGTCAAATTATATAGAAGCGTTTACTGAACAACTCAACAAAGGACATAGGCATGAATTACAATAATAATTCAGATTTACTACAACCTAATATTCCAACCAGGAACCGGATATTAATCCTTGAGGACGAAGACAGTGTTAACAGAAGTATTGCCTTCCTGTTGGAAAAGGAAGGATATCAGGTATATTCCTGTTTTTCACTTGGAGAAGCCAGGCGGTTATTTCAGAAAGTAAAGCCTCAGCTTATTGTTTGTGATATTACCCTGCCAGATGGCAACGGACTAATGTTCATCCGTGAAGTCCGAAAAGTAAGCCAGGCACATATCATATGTCTTACAGCAATGGACAGAGAAGCGGACCAGGTCATAGGATATGAAGCCGGTGCAGATGACTATGTGACAAAACCCTTCAGTCTGTCTGTACTAACTATGAAGGTGGCAGCTTATTTTCGAAAACAGAGTCCGGTAAATTCAGATGTAATAGAGTCTGGCAGAATAAAATTTTCTATATCTGATATGCGTGTTCAAATAGAAGGTAATTCTATCGATCTTACAAAAAATGAATGGAAGCTGCTTCGATTATTCTTAGAGCACCCAAAGCAGATTTTGTCCAAGAACCAGATATTAGAGCAGCTTTTTGATATGGATGGCAATTTTGCGGATGAGAATACAGTGGCAGTCAATATAAGGAGACTCAGAGAGAAGATAGAACCAGACAGTGCCAAACCTGAGTATATTAAAAATATAAGAGGAATGGGATATTTATGGAATCAGGAATGCAGAAGAAATATATAACAGCCGCGGTGCTCCTGTTTTTTTTGATACTTTTGGCAGTGGCAGGTTTATCCTGGGGAGAATATCAGAATTACAGGGAGAAGATTCAGATAATCAGCAGCATTGCAGCGGAGAACCCAGAAAATACCGATTTTTTAAGGCTTGCTTCTGAACTGCTAAAAGGACAGAAAATAAGCAATGAAAGTATAGGCGAGGATATTCTGAAAGAATATGGATACTTCAGCGGCATTGATAATGTCTACAGCCAGGAACTAAAGGATAAACTGATAACAATCGGCGTATGTTCTTTGTGCTTTTATTGTACTGTTCTTGTTATATTAATCTGGTTATGGAGGAACAACCGAAAGCTGGTAAAGAGTGAGCTTAACAGCCTCGAAGGACTGCTTGTCGATTACAGTAAGGGGGATTATAGAATCACAGACTATGAGGCGCTTAGCGAAAAGGAAGCTGCTATTAAAAGAATTTTAATCCAACTGGAATCCTTGGGGAATTATTTTAAAATGAAGGAAGAACTTATTAACAGGGAAAAAAATGAAACCAAGACCCTGGTAACAGATATCTCCCACCAGCTTAAAACTCCGGTGGCAGCTTTGAAAGCCTGTTTTGATATACTAAGAAGAGAAGATATCAGCCTTGAAGAGAGACAGGAGTTCTTACACCGTTCCGGTGCCATGTTAGCAGGGCTTGAAAATCTTCTGGCAGCATTAATCAATATTTCAAGGTTAGAAACCGGTTTGATTGAGATAAAGATTGCGGAAGCAAATATCTTTAATACCCTGCTGGAGGCAGTTAATCGTGTGTACCAGAAGGCGGAAGCAAAGCAGATAGAAATTGCCATGGAGGCAGCGGAAGAACTGCAGAGCCTTATTATACCCCACGATGCTGGCTGGATGTGTGAAGCTGTGGTAAATCTTCTGGATAACGGGATAAAATATAGTGAAGCGGGCAGTTGTATAACCATAACGATGGCAAAGCGGGTCTCTTTCTTACGAATAGAGATCTCCGATGAAGGAATTGGAATACCAAAAGAAGAATATCATGAGATATTTAAACGCTTTTACCGTGGAAACTCACGTGAGGTTAAGAGCCAGAACGGTTCAGGGGTGGGGCTTTACCTGACCAGGGAGATAATAACCAGACAAAGGGGAATCGTAACGGTTAGCTCCGGTAAAGGAAATGGAAGTAAAGGAAGCTGTTTTATTATACAACTACCATATATAAGTGAAAGTCTTACAGAATTGTAAGACTTTTTTCATGTTCTGTAATGGAATGGAAAGGGAAGGCTGTTATAGTTAGGAATATAGTATAATTCAATGATTAAGTATAAACTTTGTTGTGGCAGCACAGTAATAATATCAGTTATGACAGTAAGATACCTAAGATTCCATTATATAACTACTTTGACTGGTAATCTTACAGGCAGAGGCTATTGCTGAAATATATAATATAACATAGTATTGATTCAGGTAGGTTCATATGGAATGTAAAGGCTCTAAGGTAAAAATGAGAAAGGGGTTATTATAAATGAATACGGTCTTGGAAAGTAAAGATTTATGTAAGTATTACGGTAAGGGAGAAAATGTGGTAAAAGCAGTTCACAATGCTTCCATTGCCATAAAGCAGGGAGAGTTTGTAACTATATTAGGAAAGTCAGGTTCAGGAAAGAGTACCCTGTTACATATGCTTGGGGGACTCGACACACCCACAAGGGGGAAAGTTTTAATAAACGGTAAGGATATCTTTGGTTTGAAAGAGGAGGAACTTACTGTTTTCAGAAGAAGAAAGATTGGATTTGTTTTTCAGGCCTATAATCTGATCTCTTCCATTAACATTTGGGAAAACGTCGTCTTGCCCATAGGACTCGACAACAGACAGTTTGATAAAGAGTTTATAAAGGATATTATAGCTACACTGGGTATTGACAGTAAGATTCACAACCTGCCCTATACCCTGTCCGGAGGACAGCAGCAGAGAGTGGCTATAGCCAGGGCATTGTCAGTAAAACCTGACATCATTTTAGCAGATGAACCTACAGGGAATCTTGACTCCAGAACAGGGGAGGAAGTCATAGGCCTGCTGAAAATGTCTGCCGTAAAATATGGTCAGACCCTGGTTATGATAACTCATGATGAGGAAATCGCTCAAATCGCCGATCGCATACTGGTCATGGAGGACGGAGGTATCAGGGAAAGATGAGCACCTTAACCAATATAGCAATTAACAACAACAGAAGAAATAAAACCCGAAGTATCCTGATAATAATTTCAGTATTTCTTACGACGCTTCTTCTTACGGTTATCCTTACCTGGGGTTATGGTATAGTCAAATCCAATCGGGTAAATGCAGTGAACTTATATGGAAGCTACTATGGCGTATTCAGAGGTTTGTCCTATGAACAAACAGAAGATATGAGACTTCGAAATGAGTTTGCCGAAATTGGATTGATGTCATATGCGGGTGTAATTGAAAACAAGGATAAACTAAGCCTGTTTTTTGCAGATGAAACAGCAAGAAATCTTACCAATATGGACCGGCAGTTAGAAGAAGGTACCTATCCTCTTCAAGAAACGGATATAACTGCCAAGCCGGAATTCTTTCGAAAGCTTGGGATTACAGAACCCAGGGTAGGCGAGGTTATTCAGGTATCTTTCCGGCCGGATCTGAATAGTAAATATGAAAAGAAGAACTTTCGAATCAGCGGTTTAATGAAAGAAAGCAATACAGACATCAATAACAGCACTATGACTGCTTTTATCTCACAAGGTTTCTTTGAAGCAGCAATCTCTAAGAGTAACCGGCAGTTTCACGCGTATTTCGCATTGAATAAATCCATGAAATTAAATTATGATACCGCAAAAGCTAAAATAGAGGAACTAGGGGCTGAATATGGATTGAAGGAAGAGTATATAATGCCAAATGTCTATTTCCTTATAGCTGCATTGGACCCTGGAACGGAAACCATATGGGGAGTGACTTTTCTTGGATTTATTGTCATTCTTTTCTCCATTGTAGTCATCTATAATATTTATCAGGTTGGGTTGGTACAAAAACTTCAGGAATATGGTAAATTAAAAGCTTTGGGAGCTACGAAAAAACAGCTGAAAGAAATTGTTATCCGAGAAGGAATGCTCTTAGGAGCCATTGGAGTTCCCTTAGGCTTAGGTTTTGGATATTTGGTGTCTGTTATTTTCTTTGATTTATTGATGAAACAGGGAAATGCCGTAAGGGGTGATGTGGAAATGACAAAAGTTTCAATCTTTTCACTTCCGCTATTGCTGCTGGTAGCAATACTTGCATTGACAACGGTCTGGCTTGCTCTAAGAAAACCTATAAGAACCGTTTCCGTTCTTTCGCCCATAGAAGCTATCGTTTATCAGGAAAGTAAGGGAAAGGATAAAGGTCTCCGAAAAGGAAGGAGCTCTATTCACCTGATTGGTATTACCCTGGCGGGTCTAAAGGGAAGTCTTAAGAATAATATATCAACTATCTGCACAATGGGACTTTCCTGTGTTCTTTTTGTGGGAATTGCAGGTCTTGCGGGAAATATAAACGATGAATACAATGCCAGAAAAGAGGTAGAGTATGGTAGGTTTTATCTCAGCCTGGATTACTCCTTAAATGACAAAGCATATCCAGAGAATAATCTGGATAGAATCCTTAAGAATAATCCACTTAATAGTGAATTAATAGAAAGAATCAAAGCCATATCTGGTGTCACGGAGGTAAAGGTAAGAAAGCTTCTCGCTGTTCATAAAGAAAAGGGAAACAGCGAAGAAGAAAGCATGGCAGATGTAATGGTATTAAACAAAGAAGACTTTACAAGGTTCAGCAAATACAGCACCACTACCGGTGACTTCAACTATGACAAAGCTTCTTTAGAAAACCTCATATATTATGGCTGGGCTAATTTTATGGAGGATTATGGTTATTATGTGGGGCAGGATATATCAATGGAAATTGCCGAAGGTAGCTCTGGTGAGAAGAGTGGCAGGCATATCTTTCACCTTGCCGGTTCTTTCTCAAACATGGATACGGATTGGGTCATTACTGAAGATACTTATGAAAAACTGAAGGTTTCAGGGGAAACTAACGGGTACCTCTGGATTGACTGTGATAAGAAAGCGGAAGGAAATGTGAAAGAGGAGCTTGAAAAACTCCTGGAAAATACAGACAAGATTACTTTAACTTCTTATGCCAAGGAATTAAAAGCATCACAGATTGCTACCGAAATGATAAAATTTATGGCTTACACATTTCTGGGAGTCATGGGCCTTATAGGCTTTTTAAATATGGCGAATACTATCATTACCCGTATTATTACAAGGCGGCAGGAACTTGGTATCTTACAGGCAGTGGGCATGACAAACCGTCAGCTTAACAAGATGCTCCAAATGGAAGGGCTGCTATTTACGGCAGGAACAGTATTTATAGCATTAGCGGTTGGTACGCCGGCCGGTTATCTGTTATTTCGCTATGGAAAAGAAAATTCCTGGTTTGGATTATATGAATATCATTTTCCCGTGATGGAAATGGGATTAATGGTTGCTGCCATAGCTGTTCTGCAGATCACATTATCCTATCTGTTAAGCAGAAATCTCAAAAAAGCTTCACTGGTGGAGCGGATAAGATACCAGGAATAAAGAATTTTTGATTTGACAACTGGAATTTACTGATTTATAATAACCTAAATCTTACATCAAAAAAGGTTATGAAAAGAAGAGTAAGAAACAAGGAGAACCACAGAGAATCCTCATTTGGTGAGAGGGGATGTTTAAGCTGTTTCTGAAAATGATCTTGGAACTGCGTACCGACTGCATAAGAGTATTATTGCATAGGCTGCGACGGGTGCACCCGTTACCGTGCCGGGCTGTCGATATACCATTTTATATCCGCAGCTGACAAGGCCCTTATTGTGAAATATGGGTAAATTTGAGGTGGTATCGCGAAGCTTAACTATGGCTCTCGTCCTCGAAAATAATTTTTCGGGGGTGAGGGTCTTTTTTATTTGAAAAATACTAGTGAGTTATAAGAATTTGTAAGATAGGAACTCTAGTTTGTGAACCTACAAGTTAATAATTTTATAAAGAATTGTAGCATGTTAGTTGTAATAAAGATACTGTTATATCTTTCGCGAGACAAATCAAATAAAAAAAGTGAGGTTGTAATATGAAACAGAAAATATTAATCGGAGGAGCCTGGCCTTACGCCAATGGTTCTCTCCATATCGGACATATAGCAGGATTACTTCCAGGAGATGTATTAGCAAGATATCATAGAGCTATTGGAAATGATGTATACTATGTGTCCGGCAGTGATTGCCACGGTACACCAGTTACGATCAGGGCAAATAAAGAGGGCAAGACACCGGGGGCTGTAAGCGAAGAGTATCATAAAGAATTTACAAAGTGTTTTACAAAGCTTGGTTTCTCCTATGATTATTATGGGAAAACAACACAGAAAGCCCACAAGGAATTTGTGAAAGACTTTCATAAAAAGCTTTATAACTCCAAGTATGTGTTTGAAAAAGCACTTCCCCAAAGTTATTGTAATCACTGCGGTGAATTCCTGCCTGACAGATATGTGGAAGGAACCTGCCCCTATTGTGGAGGTCTGGCAAGAGGTGATCAATGTGAGATCTGTGGTACTGTTCTGGACACGGAGCAGCTTCTTGAACCGAAGTGTCTTATTTGCGGGGATACACCTGTGCTAAGAGAAAGCAAACATCTGTATCTTGACCTTATAGGACTGCAAACAGAGTTACAAAGTTTAGTGGACAGTCATCCGGGTTGGAGAAAAAATGCAATTTCTTTAACAAATAGGTATCTGGCAGAAGGTCTTAAGGACAGGGCACTTACAAGGGATTTAAAATGGGGAATAGATGTTCCTTTTGACGGATATGAACAGAAGCGGATTTATATCTGGGCAGAAAATGTGCTGGGATACCTTTCAATGAGCAAAGAAGTTGCAGAAAAACGTGATGTGGATTTTAAGGAACTATGGGGAGAAGGAGCAAGGCATTATTATGTGCATGCCAAAGACAATATCCCCTTTCATACCCTTATCCTTCCGGCACTTCTGATTGCAGAAGGAGAAGGGTATCATCTGCCGGATGATATTATATCCAATGAATACCTGACGTTGGAGGGAACTAAAATCTCCACCAGCCGTAATCATGCTATCTGGGTAAAAGATATTTATGAGAGTTATAATCCTGATGCCCTTCGATATTTTCTAATTGCAAATGGTCCGGAGAAGCGGGATACGGATTTTACCTTTCATGAATTTATAAAAAGCAATAATACCGAACTGGTAGGAGCATATGGTAACTTTGTAAACCGGACGCTTGTATTTTTGCATAAATACTTTGATAGTACTGTTACCAATGGGAGCCTGGACTTAGAGATTAAGACCGCAATAGCGGACACTTATGATAAAGCCGGAGCACTTCTTGAGCGAGGATCCATAAAAGAAGCTCTTGAGAGTATTTTAGAACTTGTTAGAGGGTCTAATAAGTTCTTTGATAGGAGAACCCCCTGGACTACCAGAACAACTGATATAAATAGCTGTGAAGATACTCTGTATAACTGTGTTCAGCTGATAGCAAATCTTGCGGTGCTATTTGCTCCCTTTCTGCCCTTTTCATCTGAAAAAGTATCGAAATGGCTGAAAATCAGTAAAGACTGGAAGCTTCAGGTGGTGCCTGCCGGACTGAAACTTCCGGATAGCGATCTGCTATTTGAGAGAATAGAGAAAATTAATCATTGAGTATAAAAAGAGCCCGGACTCTTGCAGTATAGCTGATGTTAAGTTAGAATAAAAGAGTTATAATATGTTAGCGTACAATAATTTTCCCATTATAGAAATATATGAGGCAATTTAAGAAGCAGAGAAGACAGGAGAAACCATGATTAGCAGTACATCAAATCCACAGATAAAAAATCTTATACAGCTACAGACTAAGCCTAAGGAACGCCAGGAGCAGAAAGCTTTTGTTGTGGAAGGCATAAAGATGTTTGAGGAAGCAAAAGCAGGTGGACATCTTATGAAAGCCTATATATCCGAGAAGCTGTATGAGGAAAAGATCAGCCTGCAGCCGGATTATTTTATCGGCACTTCATATGAGATAGTGACAGAGCAGGTAATGAAAGCTGCCAGTGATACTTTGTCGCCCCAGGGGATATTAGCGATTGTAAGAAAACAGGAATATTCCATAGAAGAGCTTATCCGTAAATATGACATAAATTTGGTGCTTTTGGAGGATATACGTGACCCGGGAAATCTTGGTACTATAATAAGGACAGCAGAAGGAGCAGGCGTTACAGGAATTATCTTAAGCCAGGCTTCAGTTGATCTCTATAATCCGAAGGTAATCCGGTCGACAATGGGTGCCATTTACCGAATGCCCATAGTATATTCAGAGGATTTCCTGGAAACCTTAAGGGTAATAAAAGCTGCGGGTATTTCCATATATGCTGCACATTTGAAGGCGGCATCAGAATATGATACGATTTCTTATCCAGAGAAGACTGCTATTCTAGTCGGAAATGAAGCCAGAGGGCTCAGTGAAGAGGCAGCAAGGCTTTCAAACAGTAATATCATTATTCCCATGGAGGGAAAGGTGGAGTCCTTAAATGCCGGTGTTGCTGCTTCTATCCTTATGTATGAGATCTACCGTCAGAAAAGGCAGGGAAAGATTAAAGGTTGATTAGATTTCTTATAGAAAGCTAAAAGATGTCATACAGATATTGTTATTTCTTCATTTATGAAGTAAAATGTAATTATCAAATTTACGGAAGGGGGTAATATTCCGTGGACTCAATTTATTGGCTCGTTGCTCTGACAATACTTCTGATTATCGAAATCATAACACTGGGATTGACATCCATATGGTTTGCCGGAGGTGCATTAGCCGCATTCCTGCTATCCCTGTTCACAGATAATCTGATTTTAGAGGTTGGTGTATTCGTTGCAGTATCTTTAGTCTTACTGTACTTTACAAGACCTATTGCAATGAAATATTTCAATAATAAGCGTGAAAAGACCAACTATGAGGCCTTGGAGGGAAGTTCCGGTAAAGTCCTTGAGAAAATCGACAATTTTAACAGCACCGGTGTTGTGCTGCTTAATGGACTGGAATGGACAGCAAGATCCAGCGATGATACGATCATCCAGGTAGGAAAAAAAGTCATAGTAAGAGAAATCTCCGGTGTGAAATTAATCGTAGAGGAAGAAAGAGAGGGTGTTTAAAGTGCCATATGCATTAATTATTCTTGTAGTTTTATTATTATTAGTAGTAGCGTCCTGTGTTCGAATTGTTCCCCAGGCTCATTCCTATGTAGTAGAACGTTTGGGCGGATATCAGGCAACCTGGAATGTGGGTATCCATTTTATGGTACCTTTCATTGACAAGGTAGCAAAGAAAGTTATTTTAAAGGAACAGGTAGTTGATTTTGCTCCTCAGCCCGTTATCACCAAGGACAACGTAACCATGAAGATTGATACAGTAGTTTTCTTCCAGATTACAGATCCAAAACTGTTTGCGTACGGCGTGGAACGTCCTATTCTTGCAATTGAGAACCTGACAGCTACAACTCTTCGTAATATAATTGGTGATCTGGAGCTGGATCAGACGCTTACTTCCAGAGAAATCATCAATACAAAAATGAGAATTTCCTTAGACGTAGCGACGGACCCTTGGGGAATCAAGGTAAATCGTGTAGAATTAAAGAACATCATTCCTCCAGCAGCTATTCAGGATGCCATGGAGAAACAGATGAAGGCAGAGCGTGAGCGAAGAGAAGCTATCCTTCGTGCAGAAGGTGAGAAGACTTCACAAATTCTTGTAGCAGAAGGTAAGAAACAGTCAACCATTCTGGAAGCAGAAGCAGATAAGGCATCAGCAATTCTTCATGCAGAAGCGCAGAAGGAGGCTACTATAAGAGAAGCAGAGGGTCAAGCAGAAGCTATTCTTACCGTTCAGAAAGCAAATGCTGACGGTATCCGTTTCTTAAACGAAGCGAATCCCAGCATGGCAGTTCTTCAGATTAAGAGCCTTGAGGCTTTCCAAAAGGCAGCTGACGGAAAGGCTACTAAGATTATTATTCCTTCCGAGATTCAGGGTATTGCAGGCCTTGCAAAATCCATTACGGAAGTAGTATCCGATAAACAGTAATATGGACTAACTGCCCTGCCTCTGTCCGGTTGATGGAAGCGGGGCAGTTTTGTGTGTCGGGTTATGTATTCTTTATTCTTCAATTTTGTAATTAATTACGGAAAACTGATTGACAAGAAAGTAAAGGAATAGTATGGTTATTTCTTGGATAAAGGTAATACTAGGGTTATTAGATAATATATGATTTGAATGTCAAAAGTGAGGGTTTTTACAAGGGGACGGCGAACTGCACAAGACAGAAGGAACTCATGCTTCAATTTCAATGTATAAGAAGTCCTAATTCTCTGAAGATTTTGTGCTTGACATAACCTCAAACAGATAACTCGCTGCGCTCAGACAATCTGTTTGAGGTTATAGCACATAATCTTCAGAGAAAAGGACTTTTAATACATTTCCATAGGCACATTCGTTCCTTCTGCCTTGTACATTTCACCTGAAATTGTATGGAAGCGATCTTTTGACATGCTGATTAATAAGAAAAGAATAAAGTAGGATTAGGTTTAGTGCTTAAAAAGATTGATTACGAAAAGCTTTTGATACTTGAATTGCTTAAAAAGATATAATTAGAAAACATAAAATTAGAAAACATAGAATTAATAAAGATAAAATTAATAAACATAAAATCTATTAGTAAACATAGTAATGATAACTCTAGAGACTAGGTGTGAGAGAAAATAAAAAAGAAAGGCTGCCACAGTAAATTCTTTCACATATTATTACGAGTGGCAGAATCACAGGCTTGCCTGGGGTATACAATGGGTGTAAACATGAGTGATAAAATACGTGTAACAATTTGGAATGAATACCGCCATGAGAAAATGGAAGGAAAGATTAAGGATATTTATCCGGAAGGAATCCATAAGGTTTTGGCGGATTGTTTTAAGGGTGAGAACTTTGAGGTGCGTACGGCTACTCTGGATGAGGAATTCCATGGACTGACAGATGAGGTTCTTGAAAGTACGGATGTTCTGTTCTGGTGGGGGCATATGGCACACAATGAAGTAAGTGATGAAATCGTTGAAAAGGTACAGAACAGAGTCTTAAACGGTATGGGACTTGTGGTATTGCATTCAGGTCATCATTCCAAGATCTTCAGACGTTTAATGGGAACCTCCTGTAATTTAAAGTGGAGAGTTGCTGATGAGAAAGAACGATTATGGGTAGTGGAACCGGGACATCCTATTACAGAAGGTATTGGAGAGTATATAGAGCTTCCCAGAGAAGAAATGTATGGGGAACAGTTTGAGATACCAAACCCCGATGAACTGATTTTCATCAGCTGGTTTGAAGGCGGGGAAGTATGCAGAAGCGGCTGCTGCTTTAACAGAGGAAGAGGTAAGATCTTCTATTTCCGTCCGGGTCACGAAGAATACCCTACCTACTATAATAAGGATATTCAAAGAGTATTAGTAAATGCAGCCGGTTATCTGGCACCTGTGAAAAGAGGGGATACAAGACCGGAGCATGCGGAAAATATACCCGTACCTTTGGAGAGCATTAAAAATAAGGAGTAAAATTTTTGAAATCGTTAAGATAAACTTAAGAATTCACTCCTTGATAAAAATTTGGCAATGAGCTATTATAAATTAGAGTTAAATGAGTTAAATTATACGTAAAGTTGTTGTTAAGGAGAGGATGTAAGTGGAAAAAATTAAGGAGATCATCAAGTCTCCCTATATGATTTTATTATTCTTTGCAATCAAATTGGTAGTGTATTACCAGCTTATTAACGTGGATATATCTGATATTACCTTTATACTGGTCAGTGTAATGGCCTTAGGATTGATTTTCCTAAGCTTTATACGAAGCAGGCTAAAGAGGAAGAATATAATATTCCTGGTTGTATACAGCTTGTTAAGTCTCTTGATGTTTGCTGATACGATGTATTACAACTATTATAATCAGACAGTTTCCATTAAGCAATTGTGGCAGGCAGCCAATGTAGCAGCGGTTCCTCAAAGTTTTGTAGCGACACTGATACCTGCAAGCTTCCTTTTATTCGCTGATATACCATTTATTTATTACTATTTTAAAAAGCTCCTGAAACAGGACAGCAATCGTACCGGCTGGAGCTATAAGAGAGAGCTAAAATATCTTGCGATCAGTTTTATAGGATTGTTCTTACTGTTGGTAGTAAATCCTTTTGACAGTAAGACCATTGATAAGGTAAACAGCGTAGAGTTCTTTTCTAACCATGTTAACGATATCTATAATGCAATCGCAGATAATATTGTTACAGAGGAAGTACCTGAGGAACAGGTACTGGATACGGTGAAGGAAGTTACTCCTCAGGTTAGCGGACTTAAATACAAAAATATTGGAGAAGGCAAGAACCTGATTGTATTACAGGTAGAAGCTTTACAGAACTTCGTAATTGGTGCACAGTACAACGGGCAGGTAATAACACCGAATCTCAATGCATTTTTGCAGCAGGATACCTTATATTATGACCGTTATTACACGAACATAGGTAAAGGTAATACAGCGGATGCAGAATTCTCTACCTTAAACAGCCTTTACCCCGTAATAGACAGAGAGTGCTATACACTGTACCAGAATAATACCTTTAACGGACTTCCTTGGTTACTGAGAGATAAGGGGTATGATACACTTGCTATTCACGGCTATAAGGGGGAGTTCTGGAATCGTGAAGCAGCATACCCGGGCCAGGGTTTTGAGAATTTCTACAGCATGGAGGATCTGGATCAGAGTGATATTATCGGTCTTGGTATATCGGATAAATCCATGTTCCGGCAGGCAGCAGATATACTGTCTAAGGAAGAAAAGCCCTTTTTCAGTTTTATAATTTCTTTAACAAGCCATCATCCTTTTGTCATAGAAGATAAAGATGTAACCTTACAGTTAAAAGAAGAAGATAAAGATACTAAATTCGGTTCCTATTTAAAGACCGTGCGTTATTTTGATGAGGCCTTCGGTGAGTTCTTACAGGAATTAAAAGATGCAGGACTGTATGATAACACTGTAATTGCACTTTATGGCGATCACCATGGTCTTAACCTGAACATGGATAATAACAAAGAAATGATGGAAAACTATCTGGGAAGAACTTATGATTATGATGAGATGCTCAGAATCCCTCTAATGATTCATGTACCAGGAAGCGGTGTAAAAGAGACGATTTCAACGACTGGAGGACAAATTGATTTTCTTCCTACAATTGCTAATATTATGGGTCTGGAATTCAATCAGCCTTACATCCTGGGGCAGGATTTAAGTAATGCCACGGATGGATTTGTTGCTTTTACAGCATATCTTTTTGAGGGTTCCTTTATTCACAACGATACCATGTTCGAGATATCCAGAGAAGGTGTGTTTGACGGAAGCAGAGCCTGGAAGATTGGAACAGATGTGCCGGTAGATGCATCTGTTTATGAAGCGGACTATAATAAGGCAATTACCATCAAAAAGACCTCAGAAGAGATTCTGAATCAGGATTTGATCAGTAACTATATTCATAGAGAACCGGTTGCTGAAAGCAATTCAGAAAATAATAAATAAATGACGTAATTACTAAAACACATAATTAATAAAGACATAATTAGTAAAGCAATAATAGATAATCAGCTCATTAACATGCTGTATCAACAAATCTGTATTAGGATTATGAACCAGGCAGACCCATGGCATTCAAATAACCTGAATGGGAGCAAGTATGGCGAAAGAATTTGATTTAACTAAGGAATACGGAATTGTTCTTGAAGGCGGCGGAGCAAAAGGAGCCTACCAGATTGGTGTCTGGAAGGCTCTTTTAGAATGCGGAGTTAAGATAAAAGGTGTCTCCGGTGTATCTGTGGGAGCTCTAAATGGAGCCTTGATGTGCATGGGGGATTATGAAGCCGCTGAAGAGTTATGGAAGAATTTAACCTATTCGGATATCATGAATGTAAATGATAAACAGATGCAGTGTCTGATGAAAAAGGACATAAAAAATCTGGATTTAAAATCTCTTACAAAAGATACCACCAGAGTAATCACAGAACGGGGTATCGATGTGGCACCGTTAAAAGAATTAATCAACAAGTTCATAAATGTGGAAAAGATAAAACAGTCGGGGATGGAATTCGTCTTTGGAACCTTTCTTGTGGATAAGCTAAAGGAACTTGAGATAACAGCTCAGGAAATAGAAGAAGAGAATCTGAAAGATTACCTCCTTGCCAGTGCACTTTTGCCGGCTTTTAAAAGAGAGAAGCTGAATGGGCAGCGCTACCTGGATGGTGGTATGTTCAATAATGTTCCTGTAGATATGCTTATTAACAGGAATTATAAGGATATTATCATCATTAGAATCTTTGGAATGGGACTTCTAAAAAGCGTAAAAATTCCCGAGGATGTTACAATTACACAAATATCCCCCAGAATTAATCTGGGCGGCATGCTGGAGTTTAATTCTGAGAAGAGCAGAAGAAATATAGATCTTGGCTATTTCGATGGTTTGCGCAGTATAAGAGGCTTAAGCGGAAAAATCTATTATCTCAAAGCTGGTTTGAAGGAAGAAGAGGCAGTAATGCGGCTCATTCATATAAATGAAGCAGTGAAGATGGCTTTTTTGGAATATTACAAACTGGACTTTGGAGATGCAGCGGTTTATACCAGACGCTTTTTAGAAGGAGTATGCCAGAACCTTGCAAATAGCTTAAGACTGCAAAAGAACTGGACCTATCATGAATTATACTTAAGTCTTTTGGAGCTGGCTGCGAAAACAGTCCATATATCCAAATTTGCAATCTATACGGAAGAAGAACTGATAAAACGTATAAGAGAAAACTATGAAAAGAGTCAGAAAAGAGGTTATGAAATAGAACTATTTCTTACCCTTGTCATTAAGCTGATAATCCTGCCACCCTCTTAGGATTTATGTGTCTTAGTATAACTGCTAATAAATTTAATAAATAAAAATAATAAATGAAATAATAAATAATTATAAGTGAATAGTTAAAAAATCCTTGCTCATAAAAACAGAAGGATTCGTGAGGTAAATTTAAGGTTTGTTTTACAGTTGAATGCAGATGAAGGAAAGAAAGAGAAGCTCTTTCTATGGCTGCTGACTGTGAAGCAGGCCTTATTCCGTTATTTACAAAGTGCGAAGAGAAAGCTTAATTGGTATAAGGATAGTAATAAGGAGTTAAAAGAAAATCAATTTTTATTATTTTTAACGATATATTTGTAAGTTACAGCAAAATTTATTAGATAAAATAAAATCCAAGAAAAGAAATGAAACTTGACATATGCATAAAAATAAAGTAATATGAATAAATAAACATATAGCTAAACCTTAAGATCAGAAAAAGGAGGTATGCATTGTCCGGCTATGCAGGTGAGAAAGGCAGGACAGATATTTTAATCTTTCATACTATACGGAAAGGTTAAAGTGGCAGAGATGATAATGAATTTAAAAGGACGTAGTTTTCTAACCTTAAAAGATTATACACCTGATGAAATTGAGTATCTCATAGACCTTGCCAAGGACCTTAAAGCAAAGAAAAAGCAAGGTATTACAGGAAACAGTCTCAAGGGGAAGAATATCGCATTAATATTTGAGAAACCTTCCACCAGAACCAGATGTGCATTTACTGTAGGTTGTATCGATGAAGGCGGACATCCTGAATATCTTGGAAAAGATGATATCCAGCTGGGTCACAAGGAAAGTGTTGAAGATACCGCAAGAGTACTTGGACGTATGTTTGACGGCATTGAATTCAGAGGCTTTAAGCAGGAAACTGTAGAGAAGCTGGCCAAATACAGCGGTGTTCCTGTCTGGAACGGTTTAACCGACTTGGACCATCCTACTCAGATCCTGGCAGATTTCCTGACCTTAAAAGAGCAGTTTGGCTCTTTAAAAGGGCTTCATCTGGTGTATGTAGGTGATGGACGTAATAACATGGCTAACAGTCTGATGATTGGAAGTGCCAAATTAGGTCTTAACTTTACCGTGTTGTCCCCCGAAGCCTTATGGACGGAGGAAGCACTTGTGGCAGAATGCCAGGAATATAATAAAATCTCCGGCGGATCGATAACCATAACTGACAATATTGCTGAGGTTAAGGGGGCCGATGCCGTATATACTGATGTATGGTGTTCCATGGGTGAAGAGGCACTGGCAGGAGAGCGTATTGCTCTGCTAAAACCTTATCAGGTTAATACCAGTCTTATGAATGCTGTAGGTACTGAGAAAACAGTCTTTCTTCATTGTCTTCCGGCGGTAAAGGGTTATGAAGTGACGGAAGAAGTATTTGAAGCTCATGCAGATGTAATATTTGATGAGGCAGAAAACAGAATGCATACCATTAAGGCAGTAATGGTGGCAACCCTTGGGAATTAATAGGAAACCTCTAAGAAAAGAAGGTTATCCTTCATAAAGTTACAATTTATCATAGTCAGGGTTTGTGAACAGATTTCAGAAGTCGTTCACAAATTCTGGCTTTTTCCGATGAAAGACGGTATTGATACTTGACGCAGGAACCAGGATTTTATATGATTAAAGGCAAGGATTGTTTATGATACCTGAAAATGGCATCATATCAGCGAGGGAGGAAGAAAAGCATTATTGCGTCTACTGATTATACGCGTACTAAACACGCAGATGGGAACGAAGTATGAATAAACTGATAACGGTAATTAAGGAACAGAAATTAGCATTGGATATAATTAATGTTGCAATAGGATGCGTAATAATCGTATTAGCAATATTCTATTTTATGGACCAGGACAATATTCTGCTTATGGCAGTTGTTCTTTTATTGGCAGGCACCATAAATATATTAAACGGAGTGAAACGGCTAAAGGGGACCAATAAGAGAAACAGTATCGGATTTTTTGCGGTTGGTGTCATAATTTATTTTGTAGCAGCTTCCTTTTTTGCCATGATATAAAGAAACAGCTAATCTGTCTTGGACTTATAGGTTTGGCATAAAACCTATTACCATAAGTGAGTACTTAACAAAGTAACTGGCAGGAATAACTAATAACATCGAAGCGCGGAACGAATATTAATTTTGAGATAGAAAAGGCAGCCAATGAATTATATGAATGTGAAATATATGAATGAAAACGGCAAATTAAATATAGATGAAATGAAAGGTATGCTGTCAGGAAAGTCATTTGGCAGTAAGATATATTACCATGACCAAATAGATTCAACCAATACAGAAGCTAAGAGATTATTGACAGAGCATCGGGGAGAAGGTAAAAAGCTTCATGGGACACTCATTTTGGCAGAGGAGCAGACCAACGGAAGAGGAAGGCTTGGAAGAGACTGGAGCTCACCTCATGAAGGAGGTATATGGATGTCTCTTGCTCTGCAGCCGGAGCTGCCGGCACAAACCTGTCCCATGCTAACAATTATTGCAGCTCTTGCTGTCAATAGTGCCATCAGGCAGCAGACAGGACTTTCCTCCTTCATTAAATGGCCTAATGATATCATTATAAACGGTAAGAAAGTCTGCGGTATCCTGACGGAAATGGCAGGCTTATCCCAGGGAACACCGGATATTGTAATCGGAATAGGCATAAATGCCAACCGAAGTGAATTTCCGGAGGAATTAAGGGACAGTGCAACTTCACTTGCTCTGGAAAAAGGCGGGAAGATTAATAGAAATCTATTAATAGGTGAGATATTAAACCGTCTGGAGGAATATTACCAGCGGTTCCTTAATAGCAGGGATTTATCTGAGCTGAAAGGAGAATACGAAGAATATCTGATTAACAGAGGAAAACAGGTAAGGGTACTGGAAAGGGACGGTGAATATACCGGAACGGCTCTGGGAATTAATGAACAAGGTGCTCTTTTGGTAGAGAGCAAAGAAGAAATCAGAGAAATTATTTCCGGTGAAGTATCGGTTAGAGGACTTCATGGTTATGTATAAGGCTTAAGCCAGGTAGTACAGTGCCTGGAAGGGCAGGTTAAATTGAGAATGAAAATCAATTAATTAAGCAGTTTTCTGCATAAATATTCGAATATTCTTTCGTGAAAAAAAGTATTGACTGTTCAATCAAATAATGATATAGTAACTATCAAATTACTGCTGACTTTAAGCGAGACAAAATGAATAGTAATAAATCAGGTATACAATAGTGTAGATAAATCCTTCTGGATGTATCTGCACTTTTTTTTATGTAATATGAAATTATGCCCTGTTATATAAAAAGCCCTGCCAGGCGGTAGGCAGATGACGTACTTAGGATGAGTCCCTATTGTGAACAGCGTGTCAGCGCCAGAGTCTGACAAGCCAGACTCTTTGTTCTGTAAATGGCTTAAAGTTAATCTGGTATCCATGAAAGGTATTAGTGTGAATTATTAATAAGCATATTTTGCACCCTGATTTTTGGCAGTTCCGTATCTGCAGGCAGATACGGCAAGTAAAAGGGAGTTACTGTGAAATAAGAGAAATTCCACACGTAAATATATGCCTGCGTTCTAAAGTCTGCAGGTTATGAGAAAGGCATGGTTATTAAAATGAGCGAGTATCTCAAGATGGAAAACATAACAAAAAAGTTCGGAGAAGTTTATGCCAACAAGGATATAAACTTTACAGTGCTGGAAGGAGAAGTCCATACACTCCTTGGTGAGAACGGAGCAGGAAAAAGCACGCTGATGAATATTCTTACAGGTCTGTATCAGCCAACAGGCGGTGAAATATATTTAAAGGGTGCCAAGGTTAAGATTGATTCACCCTCCAGAGCAGTAAAGCTTGGAATCGGAATGGTACATCAGCATTTTATGTTAGTGGAAGCCCTTACGGTATTTGAGAATATCATCCTTGGTATTACAAAGGATAAATCCCTGTTCATTAAGAAAGAGGTTCTTCGCAAGGAGATTCTTGAACTGGCAGAACGCTATGGACTGGACATCGAGATTGACAAGCCGGTAACGGAAATATCCGTTGGTGCACAGCAGCGTGTAGAAATACTTAAGGCTTTATACCGCGGAGCGGAGCTTTTGATCCTGGATGAGCCTACGGCAGCGCTTACTGATATTGAAGTAGAAGGACTTTTTAAAATCATCAGAAAGCTAACCGCCGAGAAAAAATCCGTCATCTTTATATCTCATAAGATGAGAGAGGTACTTGAAATCAGCAGTCGTATAACCATCCTCCGTACCGGCCAGACCATTAAGACCCTTACGAAGGAAAGCACCAACGAAACAGAGCTTGCAACCCTCATGATAGGTAAAGAGCTGGTGAATAACGTCTATAAGAAAGTCAAAGGAAAAGCTGAAAAGGTACTGGAGCTGGATAAAGTAAGTTATCATAAGGAATCCAAGCATAACGGTGTCTGCGAAATCTCTTTAAATATCAACAAGGGTGAAATACTTGGTATCGCAGGGGTAGACGGTAACGGTCAATCCCAGTTAGCACAGCTGGTTACCGGAGTACTCTGTCCACAGGAAGGCAGTGTTGCAGTAAATGAACGGAAAGTTGCCAGATTTATTCCAGGTGATTTTATAGAAGCAAATGTATCCCATGTACCGGAAGACAGAAACAAAATGGGGCTTGTAGGAAATATGAGCGTAAAAGAAAACCTGATAATGAAAAGTCTTTACAAAGAGAAAATATCCGTATTAAAAGGCTTGTTTCTGAAACGTAAGGCAATTACTGAATATGCCAATGAAATGAAAGAAAAATACGATATCCGCTGCGCTACCATAGAGCAGGAAATCCGTAATCTCTCAGGGGGTAACCAGCAGAAGGTGGTACTTGCAAGAGAACTGGAGGAAAAGCCGGACCTTCTGATAGCCGTCCATCCCACCAGAGGACTTGATATCGGTGCTACCAGATATGTCCATGACCTGATGATAGCAGCAAGAGACAAAGGCTGCGCCATCCTGCTTATCAGTGCGGATTTTGATGAAGTATTAAAACTTTCAGACCGGATTGCAGTTATGTATGAAGGCAGGATTGCAGGCGTCTATCCGGGAGAGAATCCGCCTATAAACGAAATATCTCTTGCCATGTCAGGAAAAGAGATTACAAAGAAGGAGGCAGTATAAATGAAAATGAAACGACTTCTGATACAGATACTGGTACCAGTGGTATCTATACTGATTTCCTTTCTCGCGGGGGCTATACTGATTGCCGGAATCGGAGGTAATCCGGGAGAAGCTTTCTCCTTTCTGTTAAAAGGAGCTTTTGGTACAAAAGCCAATTTCGGAGAGACCATTGTAAAATCCGTTCCGTTAATCTTTACAGGACTGGCAGCAACCTTTGCCTATAAGTGCGGGGTATTCAATCTTGGTGCGGAGGGTCAGTTTGCAATGGGAGCTGTTGCCAGCATATGGGTATCAACATCACTGACTGGAATATCCGGCATACCTTTGCTGGTCATCAGCCTGATAGCAGGTGTATTAGCCGGTGGTTTATGGGGCTGTATTCCCGGTATCTTAAAAATTACCAGAGGCTTAAATGAAATGATCGTAAGCATTATGCTGAACTATATTGCAATTCTGTTTATGGGGTATCTCTATTCCAGCCCTTTAAGGGAGGGAAGTGTTCCTCAGACAGCGGCAGTTCCTGTAAAGCTTCCCCGGATTATGGAGGGAACAAGACTTCATGCAGGAATTATATTTGCCATCGTCTTAGCACTTCTCCTGTATTACTTTCTGTTTCATACGGCAGCAGGGTTTAAGCTTAGAGCGGTAGGGTTAAATCAGACAGCAGCCCGCTATAATGGCTATTCCGTTAAGAAAATTATGCTGGTATCCTTTATCATCTCCGGAGCCATAGCCGGACTTGGCGGAAGTGTTGAACTTCATGGGACACAGTTCAGGCTGATGGCTGGGTTTGGTGACGGTTACGGATTTGACGGTGTAGCCATTGCATTGATCGGCCAGCTTAATCCCATTGGGACAGTTCTGGTAGCGTACCTCTTTGCGGTATTGCGTACAGGAGCAACTACCATGCAGGCAGGAAGCGGAATGCCCACCTCTGTTATTGATATTATACAGGCATTGATCATTGTCTTTGCCGTAGCCGGCAGTGCCTTAACCAATCTCCCTAAGATCAGACAGGTACTTACCAACATGCTGTCTAAAAAAGCACAGGAGGGTAAAGCATAATGGATTTTTTAAATATGACCTTTATACAGGAACTGCTCCTGTCCACTGTTCGTATGGCAACGCCCATATTGATTGTTGCGCTGGCAGAACTTTATTCGGAAAGAGCCGGACAGGTTAATATCGGATTGGACGGTATCATGGCTTTTGGTGCCCTGGCTGGTTTTATGGTCTGTTACATAACAGGAAATCCCTATCTGGGCTTATTAGCTGGAGCAGCCGGCGGAATCCTTATAAATATGGTATATGCTTTTTGTACCATTACCTTGGGGGCAGAACAGATTGTTTACGGTATGGCGATTAATATCTTTGCTCCGGCAATCGCCTCCTTTATCTACAAGGTTTACTTTGGCATATCCTCAACCCTTGCTCAGGCGACCTTAATGACACCCATGCCCATACCTTTCTTAAGCAAAATACCTTTAATCGGGCCGGTATTCTTTAAGCATACAATTATCGTTTACATTGCCTACCTGTTAGTACCGCTGTCTTTTATTTTCTTTCAGAAGACCAAGGCAGGGCTTAACTTCAGAGCCGTTGGAGAGTATCCAAAGGCGGCAGAATCACTGGGTATTAATGTAGTAAAGCAGAAATACCTTGCCTGTATCATCTGCGGTGCTTTAGCCGGGGTAGGCGGAGCCTATCTGACCACCTGTTATATCAGTACTTATACTGACGGAGTAGTATCAGGACGTGGCTTTATTGCCCTTTCAGCAGTTATCTTCGGCAGATGGATGCCGGGCGGTGTATTAATCGCAGCGCTGCTCTTTGGTTTTACCGATGCCCTTCAGCTGCGTCTTCAGGTATTAAGTTCCCAAACGCCATATCAGCTGCTGGCAATGATTCCTTATATCTGTACTCTCTTTGTGCTTGCTTTCTTCGGTATTAAGAAAGCTGGTCCTAAGGCGAACGGAAAGCCTTATTTCAGAGAAGAGCGTTAATTTGCAGTCGTTTTGGTTAATTACAGGAGGTTAATCCCCAAGGCTTCCTGAATTATATACCTTTCACAACCCACTTTTACAAAACCAGGAGGAAATCATTATGAGAAAGAAATTATTAGCTATCGCCATGACTGTAGCTATGGTCGCAAGTCTTGCAGGCTGCGGCTCCAAGGCAAACACTAACACCTCTAGTAATTCTGCAACCCCTACAGCAGCTGCTGAAGGAAGTACGGAAACTTCCGGTTCAGAAACAACTCCGGCTGCAGACAAGACTTATAAGGTAGCCATGATACTGGATTCATCCATCTCAGATGGCGGCTGGGGTGCAGCCTGTTATAACGCAATGGTATCAGCAGCAGAAGACAGCGGATTCGAAACACTTTATACAGACGGCCTTACAACAGCAGATTTTGCGTCCAGTATCAGAAGCTACTGCGATCTTGGAATCGATTTAATCTTTGCACCCGGTAATCAGTACACAGATGCTGTAAAAGAAGTTGCGGCTGATTATCCCGATGTTAAATTTGCTTTATTAAACGGAACAGTAGAGACAGAGAATATCGTCTCCATCCTTCCAGATGCACAACAGATCGGTTATATGGCAGGTGCACTTGCAGGACTTATGACCAAGACCGGTAAATTAGGTTTTATCGGTGGTATGGAGCTTGATACAACAAAAGCCAAGCTGGCAAATTACGAAGCCGGTGCCAAAGCAGTTAATCCTTCTGTTGAAGTATTCTCCGCTTATGCAGGTTCTTTCTCCGATTCTGCAAAAGGTAAAGAAATTGCTGATTCCATGGTCAGTATGAATAATGTAGATGTTATGTTTGGTGATGCCAGTGCAGTAGACTCCGGTGCCCGTGAAGCTCTTGCAAACTACACTGACAGATTTGATATCGGACAGCCCAGTGATATTCTTGCAACACAGCAGTCCGAGGTAGTTATCGGTAGTGTTGTTACTGATAATGCAACTATGTTAAAACTCTGTATGGAGGACTTAAAGAATGGTACCTACGGAAACAAGACCATTTATGGTAACCTTTCAAACGGCAGTTTAAGTGTCGGAACTTTCAGTGATAAAGTAACCGATGATATTAAGACAAAATATCTTGAATACATCGAACAGATCAAGGATGGTTCCTTTATTAAATAATCCCCTTCCCAACAAGCTTACCACTATAATTTGATAGATTTTATATACCTTCTAATTAACAAAAAAGACTGCAGCCGGATATATGCCACTGGCTGCAGTCTTTTTGTGCTAATCAAAAAGAGCCTGCACAAGAGCCTGCACAAGAGCCTGCACAAGAGCCTGCACAAGAGCCTGCACAAGAGCCTGCACAAGAGCCTGCACAAGAGCCTGCACAAGAGCCTGCACAAGAGCCTGCACAAGAGCCTGCACAAGAGCCTGCACAAGAGCCTGCACAAGAGCCTGCACAAGAGCCTGCACAAGAGCCTGCACAAGAGCCTGCACAAGAGCCTGCACACAAGAGCCTGCACAAGAGCCTGCACAAGAGCCTGCACAAGAGCCTGCACAAGAGCCTGCACAAGAGCCTGCACAAGAGCCTGCACAAGAGCCTGCACAAGAGCCTGCACACAAGAGCCTGCACACAAGAGCCTGCACACAAGAGCCTGCACATAAGAGGCTGCGCATAAGAGCCCTACACATAAAAGCTTGCACATCAAAACCCTTGAAAGATTAATTTGCAAGCATACGTTGGATTTGTGGTGTCTTTGGTTTGAATTAAGTGGATAAATTTAGCTGCTTTTGCTACAATAGGGTATATGATAATAAAGCCAGGAGGAAGCTCATGTATAAGATAGCAGTAGTAGAAGATGACAGGATGATTCGCAGCGAACTGCATCTGCTGCTGACCAATAATGGCTATGAAGTTTGTGATATCCTGGAATTTAACGGGATAGCCGAACAAATTAAGGAATTGCAGCCCCATATTGTATTATTGGATATTAATCTGCCGAAGGAAGACGGACATCAGGTCTGTATGAAGCTGCGTTCATTTTCAAAGCTTCCTATCATCTTTGTGACCAGCCGTGATTCTGATATGGACGAGTTGCAGAGCCTCATGATGGGTGGGGATGATTATATCACCAAGCCTTACAACATTTCCATATTGCTGACGAGGATAGCTCTGTTGTTAAAAAGAGTGTATAAAGATGATAATCAGATGCTTCTTGAGCATAAAGGAATAACTCTGAATATAGAAAACGGTAAAGTAACAAATGCAGGTAATACCATAGACTTTACGAAAAGTGAAACAAGAATTCTGGCATATCTCTTTCGGCATACCGGAAAAATTGTATCAAGGGCTGATATGATAGACTATCTTTGGGATAATGAATTATTTGTGGATGATAATACCTTAAGTGTTAACATGACTCGTATCCGTAAGAAGTTGGAGGAAATTAAGGTGTTCGATTTCATTGAAACAAAACACAGGCAAGGCTATTATGTGGAGTAGAAGCAGTGGGAATATTACAAGCAGATAAAGCATGTAAGGGGAGCCTGAGCGTGTTTGTAAATCCCTGTACCGTTTGGAATGCTTTCCATGGAGATATGCGGCATTTCATTTTTACTTAGAAGGTATTAGCTTTTGTTATAAGTTTTGCAGGTTGAGAGAAAGGTTTGGTTGTTAGCATGAAGTTAACCAATTATGTAAAAGACAAAAGCATACCCATTATCCTGCAGATACTGGGAGCAATAGCGGTTTCTATGTTTCTGGGGAAGGAAAGGAGTTCATCTGATGCTGCAATACTTCTGTTAACCGGCTGGGGGCTTGTTGTTTTCGTTTATTACCTAATAGATTACCAAATCAGGAAACGCTACTATAATATACTTTTTATAAGCCTTGATGAACTGGATCAGAAATATCTTATTTCCGATATCCTGTTAAAACCCCGCAGGCAGGAGGATATTCTGTGGCAGAAGGCATTGCGGATAAGTAATAGGGCAATGCTTGAAGAGATTACACGTATCCGGCACGAAAGCAGTAATTATACGGAATATATTGAGCAGTGGGTCCATGAAGTAAAGACACCTGTCTCTGCAATAAAATTGATATGTGAGAACAGTCCCACAGAAGAAACAAGAAAGATAAAGCAGGAATTAGAACGTGCCAATCGATTTGTGGATCAGGTGCTTTATTTTGCAAGAAGCAGTAATGTGGAGAAGGACTACCTTATCAGAGAGGTAAGCTTAGAGGAAGTGGTAAAGAAGGCCCTGCAGAACAATAAACATCTCTTATTGGAGAAAAAGGTACAGATAAATCTTTCATGTGAACAGAGTGTCTTTACCGACAGCAAATGGATTGTGTTTATATTGGATCAATGTATCGTTAACTCAGTGAAATATGGTGCTGGCAGTATTACGTTTAATAGTGAGGTTAGGGGGAGTAAAACAGTACTCCATATTACCGATAATGGTGTGGGGATAGCCAGGGAGGATTTGCCGCGTATCTTTGAGAAAGGATTTACCGGAAAAAATGGTCATGAGACGGAGAAGTCCACCGGAATGGGTCTGTATTTGTGCAAAAAGCTATGTGATAAGCTGGATGTAGGTATAGAGGCAGAATCTGAAAGGAGCAGCGGAACTACAATTCGCATGGTATTTTCCACAGGCAGACTAATGCACGCCGCTCTTTACAAACAGTAAACAGCCCGGACTATTATACCAGCTGCCGTCATATAGTACGGGATAACACCCTGGCACCTGTGCTTTTAAACCTGTACTCCAGGAGATGTATTCCCGGCTTAAAACCAACTATATAGAAAGCGTGTACGAAGGTATGACTGAAAAGCAACTGGTGCTTCTGAAATAACTTACTTACTTCTTACAAAATTGTAAGAAGTAAGTAAGTTATTTCTATATATTTAACCCTGTAAATAAGGGATAATGTAGTTAACCTTAAGGATTAATATGCTGTTCAACACTAAAAGGAGAGGAAATGAAGGAAATACTTACTATAAAGAATATCGAGAAATATTATGGCAACAAATCCAATGTAACAAAAGCTATCGATGATATCAGCTTCTCTGTCGGGGAAGGGGAATTTATCGGTGTTATGGGTGCTTCCGGTTCCGGTAAAACTACGCTTTTAAATGTAATCTCAACCATTGATACGGTTAGTGCCGGACATATTTATCTGGAGAAAACTGATATCACTGAAATTGATGACAGAAAGCTGGCAGAATTCAGGAGAAGGAATCTGGGATTTGTCTTTCAGGATTTCAATCTGCTGGATACTCTTACCCTGGAAGAGAATATTGCATATGCCCTGACCATTAACAGAATACCAACAGCTGAAATAGCCGTCAAGGTACAGGAGATAGCTGAAAAGCTTGGAATCGGAGACATATTGAAGAAGTATCCTTCTGAGGTATCAGGCGGGCAAAAACAAAGATGTGCCTGTGCAAGAGCCGTAGTGAATAAGCCCAAACTGCTCTTGGCGGATGAACCCACAGGTGCTCTGGACTCTAAATCCGCACAGATGCTCATGGAAACACTGATCAGTATGAATGAAGAGCTTAAGGCAACCATTCTTATGGTAACCCACGATGCGTTCTCTGCCAGTTATGCGAAAAGGATACTGTTTCTGAAGGATGGAAGAATATTTAATGAAATAATCAGAGGGGATAAGACCAGAAAACAGTTCTTTGGCGAGATACTGGATGTTATGACACTGCTTGGAGGTGATTTACGGGATGTACGGTAAACTTGCCTTACGCAATGCTAAAAAATCCGTGAAAGATTATATCATATATATACTTACACTAACTATCTGTGTAGGCTTATTCTATGCCTTTCTATCGGTCTGCAGCAGTTATTATGTAAGTTCCCTGCCTGTAGAATATAACCTTGAAATGCTTCAGCAGCTTATGCGTTTTCCCGTTATAGGTATTACTGCTCTGCTGATATTTCTTATTCAATATGTAAATAACTATATGCTACGAAGAAAACAAAAGGAATTTGCCATTCAGACCCTTCTGGGTATGGAACAAAAGCATACTGCCCTTCTCTTTTTTGTAGAAACGCTTATGATGGGACTGATATCCATAGGGGCTGGAATTATGCTGGGGGTATTTTTTTCTCAGGTATTAACGCTGCATATTATGAATTTCTTTGAAGAGGAATACAGCTTACATTTTTCGTTGTACCCGGATACCTTAATTATAACAGTTATAGGGTTTTTAGGTGCCTTTCTGTTAATAGGATGCCTAAATATACGTAAGATCAGAAGGTTAAAGATTATAGATATGCTGCGGGCTGAGAAAGAACTGCAGAATGACCTGAAGAAGGACTATCTGATGCCCATACTTATTCTGACAGGTGGAGCTGTATCCATACAGAGAGTGATTGATATAATACATTTACACAGGAAATATAAAGAAGCAATAACTGGCGGTGCTATGGCAGCACTTGATATACTGCTGTTTTATTCTAATTTACTGCTGCCTGCCTTGTTTGTAATTACAGTGGTGGTGTTTCTTGCCGCCTGTCTGATTAAGCGAAAATTATTATCTCTTAAGAAGCCGGTTATACTTCTAACGGGACTGGCAGCTTTGATGGTTATCTGCAATCTGCTTATTGTAGCAGGGCATCCGGCCTTTGACAGCAGCACCACCAACAGGGCTTATGTATTTGTTATGGTATATCTGGTATTCCTTCTCTTTACTGTTTTCTATGCACTGTCAGCTCTTATGCAGGTGTTTAAAGAGAAATCCACAAAGCTTAAATACAGAGGGAATATTCTTTTTGTTACAGGTCAGGTTAATGCAAGGTTATCCTCTAATTTTCGCACCATGTCAGTACTGGCTGCAGCTATTTTACTGGCTGTTACCACTTTTATTATTGATCCTATTCTATCGGGATGGGCACTGGGGTATCTTAAGGAAAGAGCTGTATTTGATATACAGATCAGTACGGAGGCTAACTCACATACTACCTATGAAACCCTTCCGGAGGGTGATTTTTCTTATGTAGATACCTATCTTAAAGATAAGGGAATAGAACTTGAGAGTATCTGTAAGGCCGACTTCTTTTATATAAACCAGGATAATTTTATAGCGGGCAATACGGATATGGAACAGCCGGATATGGTAATGCCTTTGTCCCAGTATAATAAACTCCTTACCATGGCAGGTCTTAAGACAATAGAGTTAAAGGATACAGAATTCACCATGCAGTGGCAGTACAGCGTTGTGGAAGCGGAGGTTCAAAAATTTCTGGAAAAGTTTGAGACAATTTCTATTAATCAGAAAGTTCTCAGACAGGCAGAGGATATGAGACACCGGGCCAAGCTTGGTGAAGTAATTTATCCCTACTTTAACGGCCGGGTTATTATTGTGCCGGATTACATCTGTAAAGGGCTGCTTCTTGGAAAGAGCAATTATTATGCAATGACTTCCGATAAACTATCTTTTGAGGCTGCGCTTAAGGTTAATAATGACTTGAAACATATAATAAACAGCAGGGAGACAAAGGATCAATATTCCACCATGGTGCGCCTGCGTACTCTGCAAAGGAATGAAGGGATATCCGGGGCATTGGTTTTTAAACTGCTGTTATTCTATGGAGGAATTGTATTATTTGTCATCAGCTTTACCGTACTGTCACTGCAGCAGCTGGCGGATTCCTCTGAATTTAAGCAGAGATTTCGGATAATCAAAAAGTTAGGGGTAGAAGAGAGCTCCATTAACAGGATTATTTGCTGGCAGATGGGGGTGTGGTTTGGACTCCCTATTCTTACAGCAGGTATCAGTGCTTTGATAACCGGCAGCTTCTATATCAAATGGATGAATCTATATATTGAGACCTTTATTGGGAGAAAGGATTTCTTTGAGTCATTAACGGAGATGCTGTTAATAATTATTGTATTGCTTGGTTGTTATTTTATCAGTACCTGGATTTTGTTTAAGAAGAATATAGAGGCGGATTAAGTAAAATATACCAGTATGAACGGTGGGAGTGCATCAGTTATCAGTAGTCTGATAAACAGAGCGGCGCTCCCATTTTTGCCTGACAACACTTTTATAAGTTGCCCTTGAATTATTCTCCTTTTTTTTATATTATTAAGAGAAGAACTTTGTATTTAAATACCAGGTTCATAAGGTAAAGGGGTTTTGTACATGAAAAAGGATGTAACAAAAATTTTATGGGGCACCTTTCTTGTAGTAATGGGACTTCTCTGGATATGTACCAGCACCGGCTTGATTGAGAGCAGAACCTTTTCCGGACTTCTCTTTGCGTCAATATTAGTACTGATTGGTGTATCGATCATGCTTAAGAATGCAAATCAAGAGAAGGCTGACGGAGATAGCACTGCAGGTAATACAGGTTATTCTTCTAAAGAGAATGAGAGTGGGAGCTTCTCAAAAGAAGACAGCTATGAAGGTGATTTCAGGCAAAGCGGTTATGAAGATGGATTCTCTCAAACGAATTATGAATATGATGCAGGACAAAGTAATAAGGAGGACAGCTTCAGTCATAATGGTTATGAGAAGGATTTCAGTCAGGATAGCTATAAAAATGAATCAGGTTATAACAGCCATATTTATGGGAATGGTAAGGATAATAACTTCAAACAGGACGAAGAGTTCAGACAGACCATAAATAAAGTTACCGGCAAAGAGCATTATAGCAGTATTCTTTCCTCACAAAACGTTATATTTACAGAGGAATTTACAGGAGCTGAGTTAATGGTGCTGGCAGGCGGTATAGAGCTGGATTTAAGGAATGCGGTTATAACAAGGGACATTGTGATAGATGTCAGCTGTATTATGGGGGGAATAACCATATTTCTGCCTTCAAATGTAATGGTGTCAGTAAGCTGTACCCCTATTATGGGAGGGGTGGAGAGTAAGATAGACGGAAGTTATAATAAGAAGGATAGTAATGTTACGGTATATATTCGTGGGACATGCTTTATGGGAGGCATTGAAATACGATAGAATATACCAGGGGCGGGATTATCCCAAACTTAATATCCGAAAGAGAGGTTTTATGTACCAGGAAAATGTAGTTCTATGTGCAAGCAGCTCATATGAACAGAAATATTATTTAAATGAGGATTTTAATGGGTTGCCGGAAAGCATAAAGGAAGAGCTTAAAATTATGTGTGTACTTTTCACGGAAGATGTAGGTGGGGTACTTACTTTGGAATTTGACGAAGAGGGAAACCTGCTCTTTCAGGTAAGCAGTGATGAAGGAGACCTCCTTTATGATGAAATCGGCAGCGTTTTAAAGATCAAGGAATTACAAAGAAGCAAAGAAGAACTTCTGGAATCCCTTGAGTTATTCTACAGAGTATTCTTCCTTGGAGAAGACATGCCGGATTAAGGGAGACAGAAAAGGAGAAAAACATGTTATTAGTAATAGATGTAGGAAATACCAATATCACCTTTGGTGTATTTAAAGAAGAAGAGCTTGTTGCCAGCTTCCGTATGACAACAAAGCTCCAGCGTACCTCAGACGAATATGGCTTTACCATGTGTGGACTGCTTAAAAACAGGGGCATTGAACCTAAAGATGTAGAAGCTGTTATTGTTGCCAGCGTTGTTCCGGGAATCATGCATTCCTTTAAAAACGGAATTATGAAGTACTTAAATCTCAAACCTATGGAAGTCGGTATCGGAACAAAGACCGGACTTATTATAAATATGGCAAATCCCAAGGAACTGGGAGCAGACCGTGTGGTAGATGCTGTGGCTGCTTATGATATCTATGGCGGACCCCTTATTGTAATTGATTTCGGCACGGCCACTACCTATGACTTAATTAGTGCCAAAGGTGAATTTATTGCAGGAATAACCAGCCCCGGAATCAAGATCTGTGCGGATGCTTTATGGAATGAGACTGCAAAGCTTCCGGAAATAGAGATTAAAAAGCCTGATTCCATTCTTGCAAACGAGACGATCTCCAGTATGCAGGCAGGACTTGTGTACGGTTATATCGGACAAACGGAGTATATTGTACGCCAGATTATAGAGGAATCTAAAATTCAGAATGTAAAAGTTATTGCAACCGGAGGTTTAGGTAAGATAATAGCCGATTCCACGGATGTTATTCAGATATATGACCAGCTATTAACCTTAAAAGGTCTTCGTATTATTTATAATAAAAATAAGAAATAGAAGCAGCCTTAAACTTATGTAGTCTTATTAGAAAGAGGAATTCATTTTGCAGATAGGCAAGATCAAAACAGAGGGGAATCTGGTACTGGGGCCAATGGCCGGAGTGACGGATTTACCCTTTCGTCTGTTATGTAAGGAACAGGGAGCGGACTTAATCTATACAGAGATGGTCAGTGCAAAAGGTATACAATATAATAATAAAAATACAGAGGAACTCCTATTGGTTAAAGAGGAGGAAAGACCTGTGTCTTTACAGCTTTTTGGCAGGGATCCGGTTATCTTAAGCGAAACCGCTAAAAAGATCGAACACAGGAACTTTGATATTCTGGATATCAATATGGGCTGCCCGGTACCAAAGGTAGTAAACAATGGTGAAGGTTCAGCACTTATGAAGGAACCGAAACTTATCGGAGAGATTGTTTCTGCTGTATCCAAGGCCATCTCAAAACCTTTGACTATTAAAATACGCAGAGGTTTTAATGAGGCAGAAGTAAATGCTGTGGAGGTTGCCAGGATTGCAGAAGCAAACGGTGCGGCAGCTATTGCTGTTCACGGAAGGACCAGAGAACAGTACTACAGCGGCAAAGCCGACTGGGAAATTATAAGGCAGGTAAAGGAAGCAGTCTCCATACCGGTTATCGGAAACGGGGATGTGGGTACTTATGAAGATGCGGTAAGGATTCAGAAGGAAACCGGATGTGATGGTGTTATGATTGCCAGAGGAGCCCAAGGTAATCCATGGATATTTATGCATATAAAGGAAGCAATGAGGAATAATGCTGCCCCTCTAAAACCTACTATAAGAGAAGCTGTGGATATGATGTTGCGCCACGCAAAACTTGAGGTCATGTATAAGGGAGAGTATGTTGGTATCCGTGAGATGCGTAAGCATGTTGCCTGGTATACCACCGGATATCCCATGGCAGCCAGATTCAGACAGAATGTCAACCTGATAGATACGTATCCTCAGCTGGAGGAACTGCTTTTAGCCTATCAGTCATCTGTTGAAATGATGGATAATAAGTAACAATGACCTGGGTAAAAGTAGGTTAAGATTCTACAAATTAAACAATAAATGAATATTTAGTAGAAAATAGTTGATTTTTATAGACTCTAATAGTAATATATTTATTAGAGCGACAGATGTCCGCGTAGCACGAACACACACTTCCACATCTGCCGCATAAATATGTATTAGGCAGATTAGGTGAATTCACAAGCGACATAAGGTTAAGTGGAGAGCCGGAAAGAGGTTTGTATGAGTAAATTAAGAGTTGGTATCCTTGGTGGTACCGGAATGGTAGGCCAGCGTTTCGTTTCCCTTTTGGAAAATCACCCCTGGTTTGAAGTAGCTGTTATCGCAGCCAGCCCCAGAAGTGCAGGTAAGACTTATGAGGAAGCAGTAGGAAGCAGATGGAAGATGAGTACCCCCATGCCGGAGGCAGTTAAACATATTATTGTGAAAGACGTGAATCAGGTGGAAGAAGTAAGCAGCCAGGTTGATTTTGTCTTTAGTGCAGTTGATATGACCAAAGAAGAGATTAAGGCCATAGAAGAAGCTTATGCAAAAACTGAAACTCCTGTAGTATCCAATAACAGCGCTCATAGATGGACCCCTGATGTTCCCATGGTGGTTCCGGAACTTAATCCTGAACATTTGGAACTGATTCCTTTTCAGAGAGAAAGACTTGGAACGAAGAAAGGTTTTATCGTTGTAAAACCGAACTGTTCTATTCAGAGCTATACCCCTGCATTATTCGCTTTAAAGGAATATGGTCCTAAGTTAGTGGTAGCAACCACCTACCAGGCCATATCAGGTGCCGGGAAGAACTTTGATGAATGGCCTGAAATGATAGATAATGTTATTCCCTACATTGGTGGTGAAGAAGAAAAGAGCGAGCAGGAGCCCCTGAAGATATTTGGTAAGGTTGTTGAGGGTAAGCTTGAAAAAGCACAGGGACCTTTAATTACCACTCAATGTATCAGAGTTCCGGTATCAGACGGACATACTGCAGCAATTTTTGTTAACTTTGAGAAGAAGCCCTCCAAGGAAGAAATCTTAAAGGTCTGGAAGGAATTTAAGGGTCTTCCACAGGAATTAGAGCTTCCTATGGCGCCTAAACAGTTTATTCAGTATTTAGAGGAAGACAATCGTCCTCAGACCAAACTTGACAGAGATTATGAGGGAGGAATGGGTGTTTCCATCGGTCGCCTTAGAGAAGACAGCGTATTTGATTATAAATTCGTAGGACTTTCACATAACACATTAAGAGGTGCAGCCGGCGGAGCCGTATTAATAGCGGAACTGCTTACTGCCAAAGAATACATTACAGCGAAATAGCCGAAATAAAAATTGCCGATTCTGCTTGCATTAACCGTATATCACACGGTTTCTGTCAGCAAAATCGGCAATTTTTAAAGGGCTCTGTTTCAAATAGCTGGAAAACAGACTTCCAGTATTTATATTAAAGCTTTTAAAGGTAGAGGGTTCCTGGAGCCTGTCATACCCAGTATATCAAGCCTTCATTATCATTCTTTATAATCAAGGAGATATTTCAGATAATCCACACTGTTATCCTGATTTTTAGAGTTGACTACAATACCGAATACCGGTCGGTCAGCGGCACTGGAGGCTCCTTTGAATAATTCTGCATTGTCCAGATAGATGCCATAGGCACCGGATACCGGATTATCCGAGGTACTTGATTCAAAAACGGAATCAGAAAGAGCGGTAATCATTTCTGTAGGCAGCAGATCCGTCAGTTTACTGAAAAAGCCTGCCGTTGCATAAGACTGAAAAGCGGATTCAGGTGCTATGATAACATCGATATCACCGGCAGCTATATAAGTGGTAAGCTTTTGCTGAGCACCCATAGTGTATTCCGAAACATCATTACCGGAGCCCAGATAATAAGAAGCATCAATAAATACTTCTTCCATATCGTTATCGCCTATAAGCCTGTTCTCCATATCACTGGTCATCTTATCAATGGCTTCATCGGAAAAGGGATAGTTTAAAATCGCTGCATTCAGCACGGTGACTGGCTTCGGTGAAACTATCGTATAAATGAAATAGGCCGCAAAACCGAGAATGATAAGGCCTATAATGGTCTTGGAAAGGTAATAGCTCTTATAATAAGAGACCTTCTCCTGAAAATTCATTTCCTTAAATTTTTCTTTCTCGCTTTTTTCATCTCTTGGCGCATAAATGGATGCATTATCATCCAGTGCTGAATCTTTTAATTTATCTTCACTTATCATGGCTTTTCTCTCCATTAAAGTCTGTATTCTGTGACAATCATGTAGTATTACATAAATATTGATATAGTCAATTCTGCCCATAGAAAAGTCACAGTATTTTTTACTATGGGTAGTTTAACACATTTGACTAGGAAAAAAAAGAAATTAATTCTAAAATATTAGTGAAAAAATAATACATTTGGGATAATAAAAAAGATAGTATTACCTGATATTTAACCCTTTAGCAGACAAAAAGACAGCTGGGACGGTAAACAAAACTATAAATCCCAGCCAGTATGAAGAAAGATAAAAATCCAAGACTTACGAAAATTTCGTAACTGAAAGTAAGATAAAAATAAATTTTTATCTTTTTAAACTGTTGCAATGATTGTTTTCATAGGCTATAATGACAGTAAAACTAATCGTTAATACTATCATGCACACCAGATGTATCAAATGTCTCCGAAGCTGTTATTGCAAGGGAAAAAAGCCTTGATATATCGAAAGTATATAATTACGAAAGTTTAGTAAGTCATGTTGATGTTATTAATGTAAAGGAGAGTACAGTATGCAGTACGGTTATTTTGATGATGCCAAAAAAGAGTACGTTATCACTACTCCGGCAACCCCTTATCCTTGGATTAACTACTTGGGTTCACAGGATTTCTTTTCACTTATATCCAACACAGGAGGCGGTTACAGCTTCTATAAAGATGCAAAATTAAGAAGAATCACACGTTACCGCTATAACAACGTTCCTTTGGATTTAGGCGGCGGACGCTATTATTATATCTATGATGACAAAGACGTATGGTCTCCCGGATACGCACCAGTTAAGAAAGAACTGGACCGTTATGAGTGCCGTCATGGTATGGGATATACCAAAATAACCGGTGAGAGAAATAAGGTAGAGACAGAGATCACTTTCTTCGTACCCATCGATTTCAATGGAGAAGTTCATAAGGTTGTTGTAAAGAATACCGGAACTACCGAGAAAAAGGTTACTCTATTCTCTTTCGTTGAATGGTGTTTGTGGAATGCACAGGATGACCAGACAAATTATCAGAGAAACTTAAATACCGGAGAGGTAGAAGTAGACGGCTCCGTTATTTATCATAAAACAGAGTATAAGGAAAGACGTAATCATTATGCGTTCTTCTCAGTAAATGCACCTGTTACAGGCTTTGACTCAGACAGAGAGAGCTTCCTTGGAACCTATAACGGCTTCCATAACCCGGATGCTGTATTTGAAGGCAAATCTACGAATTCCGTAGCAGATGGCTGGTCACCTATCGCTTCCCACAGCCTGGATATAACCCTTAAGCCCGGCGAATCCAAGGAGTATGTATTTATCCTGGGTTATGTGGAAAATGCACAGGAAGACAAATGGGAGTCTAAGAATGTAATCAATAAGACAAAAGCCAGAAAAATGATAGAAGAATTCCAGACAGCAGCAAAAGCAGATGAAGCATTGAAAAAATTAAATGCTCACTGGGAGGACTTGCTGTCCAGATACACCCTTGTATCAGGAGAAGATAAATTAAACCGTATGGTTAATATCTGGAACCAGTATCAGTGTATGGTTACCTTTAACCTTTCAAGAAGTGCTTCCTATTTTGAATCCGGAATTGGCAGAGGAATGGGCTTCCGTGACTCTAATCAGGATTTATTAGGTTTCCTGCACCAGATTCCTGACAGGGCAAGAGAGCGTATAATTGATCTTGCTTCCACGCAGCTTGAGGATGGCGGTGCTTATCACCAGTACCAGCCTTTAACCAAGAGAGGTAACGACGAGATCGGCGGTAACTTTAATGACGATCCTCTCTGGCTTATCCTTGCAGTTGTTGCATATGTAAAGGAAACCGGAGATTATAGTATCTTAGACGTTTCCACTCCTTATGACAATGATGAGAGCAAAGCCGAGCCTTTAGCAGATCACTTAAAGAGATCCTTTGACCATGTTATCAATAATTTAGGACCTCACGGACTGCCTCTTATCGGAAGAGCAGACTGGAATGACTGTCTGAACTTAAACTGCTTCTCCATGGAGCCCGGTGAATCCTTCCAGACTTCCACAAGTAAGGACGGAAGAGTTGCTGAATCCGTTATGATTGCAGGTATGTTCGTGTATATCGGAAAAGAATATGCAGAACTTATGAAGAAGGTCGGAAATGATGCAGAAAGCAGCCGAGCTATCCAGGAAGTTGAGAAGATGGAAGAGGTTGTTATGGAACATGGCTATGATGGCGAGTGGTTCTTAAGAGCTTATGATGACTATGGAAGAAAAGTCGGAAGCAATGAGTGTGAAGAAGGAAAAATCTTTATCGAGTCTCAGGGTGTTTGTATTATGGGCGGTCTTGGTCTGAAAGATGGCAAAGCCATCAAAGCACTGGATTCCGTAGAAGAAAGACTGGGAACCAAATACGGTCTTGTTCTTAACAATCCTGCCTTTACAAAATATTATGTAGAGTACGGCGAGATTTCCACTTACCCTGCCGGCTATAAAGAAAATGCCGGTATCTTCTGCCATAACAATGCATGGATCATGTGTGCCGAGGCAGTTGTTGGAAGAGGAGATAAAGCCTTTGATTACTATACAAGAATTGCACCCGCTTACACAGAAGAATACAGTGAGATCCACCGCATGGAGCCTTATGTTTATTCACAGATGGTTGCAGGTAAAGATGCAAAGCGTTTCGGTGAAGCTAAGAATTCCTGGTTAACCGGTACCGCCTCCTGGAACTTTGTTGCAATAACCCAATTCATCTTAGGCGTTAAACCTGATTATGATGGAATCTTAATCGATCCTGCAATTCCTACAAGCTGGGATACCTATCAGGTTACCAGAAAATTCAGAGGCGATGAATATAAGATTACCATTAATAATCCCAAGCATGTATCCACAGGTGTGGAGAAGCTGGTATTAGATGGAAAAGAGGTAGCTTCCAATGTAATTCCTTATGTCGGAGATGGTAAGGTACATGAGGTTACTGTGACTTTAGGTTAATTTATTGAATAACAATTAGTTTATGATTTATAAAAGAGTGAGAATGTAGAATTGGAACATTTCTCACTCTTTTTTTGCAATTGTTTACAGATATCTGGTAAATGTTGATTATAAACATAGGAAATAGTAATTTATTCCAATGATACTAACTGGAAAGACCTATTAACAGCCTATAATAACGAGAAAATCTTGTATGATGCTATTGGAAATCCTACGCACTATTTAGGAAATATGAATCTTACTTGGGATAATGGACGTGAACTTTCGAAACTAAGTAAGCCGGGGATTGAGGCAGAATATTCCTATAATTATGATGGAATCAGAATAAAGAAGGAAATAAACGGGATACAGACAAATTATCTCTTAGATGGAACGAAAATAATAGCAGAAGAGACAAGCGGCAATACAATATGGTATTCCTATGATTCAAATAATCTTGCAATCGGGTTTGAATATAAAGGGAAGGTTTATTATTATGGTAAAAATATTCAAAATGATGTAGTAAATATTTATGGAAGCAATGGTGATATTCTGGTAGAATACACCTATGATGACTGGGGGAATGTAATTGATATTTCGGGTGATAAAGAGCTTGGAAATATAAATAAGTTTAGGTATCGAACATACTATTATGACGATGAAAGCGGATTTTATTATTTACAAAGCAGATATTATGACAGTGAAACTGGCAGATTCATTAATGCAGACAGAAAACTGGCATCTTTCAATGCTTTTGCTTATTGTGATAATAATCCAATAAACTATGTGGATTATACTGGTGAGGATGCAACTTATTTTATTATAGGTCTTGTTTTCGTAGGATTTGCCTTATTGCTGGCATTTTTTGTTGCTGCCAACTTTATGAGATTGTGGGAAGAATATTATGCACCTTATATATCTCAATTAGCAAATGGCTTAATAAGTATTGGTAGTAGTATAACGGCTGCAGTTATACAAGGAATTGTTAGCTCAGCTAACGGAGTTTCACTCTACGTTGCTAGTAAGTTACGGGAATATACGGTTGCACCATCATTTAGTTCACAGTATCAGGTTCATCATATTGTTGCTGAAAGAGCAGCTGAAGCAGCGCCAGCAAGAGACATCTTAAGAAGGAGTGATGTTAATATTGATGTTAATAGTACCTATAATTTAATACCTATTAAATCAGGTGTACATTCACATTTACATACCAGTCTATACTACAATTTGGTGAATTCCTATATTATTAATGCATATTATGTAGGCAGTACCAGTGATAAATGGACTAATGTTGTAAGAGCATTAAATGAAATAAGGGCTTTCCTTCATGTATTAAGTAATGGTGCACCATTTTAGACTCCTTAAACTATAATAAATGGTACATTCTGTTAAAGTATAAAAAACACAGTAATTGATGGTGCATTAAGGAGATGTTATGAAGAAAATTGAAGACTTATGGCAATATGACCTGACAGAAGATATTATAAACGGAGATATTAGTAAACTACAGAGAGAGTATGACAACGGATGGAATGTGAATGACCCATTGGTAAGATATGCTATGCAGGGAAAATATACATTACCGCTAATGCTTGCAATCCAACATAATAAAAAAGAGTCTGTAATATTTTTAGTAGAACATGGAGCTATGTTGGAAGCGGATCCTGATCATGCATTTATTTATGCAATGAGGTATGCAGACGAGGAGGTAATACGTTATGTAGTAAAAAGAGGTGCAAAAGTTCAAGTCTATAGTAGAATATTAAATGCATACGATTTTATAATACAGGAAAAAAGAACGGAGTATATTCCTCTTGCTATAGAACTGGGATTACCAATACGGCCATTTGCTCAAGCTGCCTTTTACACAGAAATTTATCGCAGTCATTATCCGATAGTTGAACTATTAATAAATTATGGGATAGATATAAATTATAATAAAAAAACAAATTGGAACCCAGTGGGAAACACTCCATTGTGCCATGCCGCCTGTTATAGTGATATTAAAATGCTTAAATTACTAATTGACCATGGTGCTGATCCAAGCATCCAAAATAAATCAGGGATGAGACCATATCTAATAGCTTTAAAACAAGGAAAAATTAAAAATGCACAACTATTAAGAGAATATGAACCAAATAAAGACGGTCCCGATGAAAAGCTTCTAAAAAAGATTCCAAGGGAACTGCAGGAGTTTTTGGAAAAAGGTGATTTGAAGGTTTCTATGCCAGAGAAATTAGGCATAGAATATCTTGAATTCCTGCCTCTCAGAGATTTGGCAGCAGTAAATTTTGAAGGAAGAAAAGGGATATTACTTACCAGAAAAGTGGAAAACTATCCGGATATCTGTCTGCTGTGGAACTCAAAAAAGAAATGCGTTTCTTATTATGAAATGGAACATATGTGGTATGGTGATTTTAATGTCAGTTTTGGCACTTTTATGAAGGAACCGGAACGCTATCTTCGAGGGATTTTTTCGCAGGAATTTCTTTGTTAAATAAATAATATAATTAATAAGACAGTATGAAAGAAGGAGATTCTTTCTTACTGTCTTATTTAATGAATTATTCATTCCGTTAATATAACAATATAGTGGCAATAAATTGTAAAAGTCCATTGTTTACGCAGATAATTTAATTTTTAACTTCTTTTTATAAAATTTAAATAATAGAACTGTCCCCCAAATGCCTCCCAACAGCATAACTTCAAAAATACCTGCAATGTGAATAATATACTTAAATGAAAAATTCTGTAGTAATGAAATGAGATGGTTTGTACCTAATACCCAACAGAGTACGGTCAACTGAAAGGTCAAAATTTTCATATATTCTATGTTCTGTTTTATGAGTGCTGCAAGAATCGCACTGATAATACCAATATTCCATAAAGCAATTTCCCGCTGCCAGCCTCTGCTATTTCCCCAACTTGTTAAACGACCGCCTATATCTGGAAGTACAAACTGCCATATAAATGCACCGCTGCAAGCAATAAGCATAAATATAAGATAATATTTATAGTGTTTCATTGGAACACTTACCTTTGAATGGTTCATAATAATCCTCCTAAATATGAAATATATTTCATATTTAGTATATAGCTGTTTCTATTTGGTGTCAATAAAATATGAAATATTTTTCATGTTTATTGAATTGGCTGAAGGTTTGTAATATAATAGATAAAATAATACAGGCAGGTGGAAATTAATGCAAAATAATGAAAAAATCAGAGAACCAAAGCAAAAAAGATCGATAGAGAAAAAACAGAAAATAATAATAGCAAGTTATAAGTTGTTTAGTGATAAAGGGTACTATAAAACAAATACTGCGGAAATCGCACAAGCTGCCGGTGTATCAACAGGAATTGTATACAGTTATTTTGAAGATAAAAAGCATATTCTCGTAGAAGTAATTAAGCACTATATCTCTTTGTTGTCAGAGAAACTAAACCCTCTGCTCTCTGCACCAGTGAGTAAAAATAATTTAACGGCCTTAATAGAGGAGCTTATTAATATATCAATCAAGTCACACACCATGAATAAAGAAGCCCATAATGAATTTTTAGCCCTGTCTCTCCTGGAAAGTGAAATACAAACTTTATTTGATGAATTTGAAAACACGGTGCTGTTAAAATTTTATGAATTGTTGGCAGCGGCAGGCTTCTCTAGAGATAATATGCTTGAGAAGGTTCGGCTTGGCTATGGTATAATAGAACAGGTAAGCCACTATCATATACAGGAAAAGCTGCCGCCAGACGAATTAAATACGATAAAATTACTTGCTGTCAACATAATAGTGACCACTTTAAATGAAAATAAATGACATTAGTAAGTACCTCAAACAAGTAATAAAAACTTTCAGGTTACAGATGAAAAAATCGTATGTTGCAGACAATTTTATAAAGCTGATAACCAAAATTAAGTATAAGTGGTTATAGTCTACATGTCAGAAATTCATCCCAGTTTCTTGTATACAAAATAATAGAGAGAAGTTGACTGCTTTTATATTTTTCATTCCCATACTATAATAATTCATTTGACAATTGCATAGTAATCTGAGTAATATAGTATTTAAAAATTTAAAAGAAACATAATTAATGGAAGCGATACAGACTAAGATAGAACGGAAGGAGACGATAAATATGGCAGCAGGTTATGTTACAGAAACCATCAATTTAGACTCGAAGGAATTCCTGGAGACAGTTTCACTGCAACAGGAGCGAATCAAGGCAGCTGTTGGGGAACTTTGGCCGGATACGATATTTAAAGATGCGGGAATCGTCAATGTCTTTACTGGGGAATTGGAATTCGGCGATATTGCAGTGTATAAGGGTAAGATTGTCGGAGTTGGAAAATATGCTGATATAGAGAAAAAATTCTCAAAAGAAATAGAAATTATAGAGTGTAAGAATAAATTTATTGCTCCGGGTTTTATTGACGGGCACATTCATATAGAGAGCTCTATGTTATCCCCGAAAGCCTTTGCCAAGGCGGTTATGCCCCATGGAACAACCGCTGTCATCACCGACCCACATGAGATTGTAAATGTAGCCGGAAAAGCCGGACTTCGATTTATGCTGAGAGAATCAGAAGGACTTCCTCTTGATGTATATGTGATGCTGCCCTCCTGTGTACCTGCAACGCCGCTGGAGGAGTCAGGAGCTGTAATAAGGGCAGAAGATCTGGTGGAATTTATGGGAGAGCAGTATGTTCTTGGACTGGCAGAGGTTATGAACTCACTGGGAGTAATTCAGGGAGAAGAAGAGCTATTAAGAAAAATACTTCTAACACAGCTTTCCGGAAAGATTGCAGATGGTCATGCACCAGGAATAAAAGGAAAAGAAGTGAATGCTTATTGCACTGCTGGAATAACCTCCGATCATGAGTGCAGTACCAAAGCAGAAGCACTGGAGAAATTAAGAAGAGGCCAATGGATCATGATAAGGGAAGGCACTGCAGCCAGAAATATGGAGAGCTTAAAAGATTTACTGAAAGCACCTTATGCAGCTCGATGTATGCTGGTAACCGATGACAGGCATCCGGGAGAGCTTCTGCATCTTGGGCATCTGGATTACCTTCTCCGTAAGGCAGTAGAATACGGAGCTAATCCTATAACTGCAATTCAAATGGTAACGCTCCATCCTGCACAGTATTTTGGCCTCACAGGCAGAGGAGCAATAGCACCTGGGTATTATGCGGATCTGGTAATTCTTAAAGACCTGGTTCATTTTACGGTGGATTCGGTATATAAGGATGGAAAACTTACAGCAAAAGACGGGAAGATACTAGAAACCTCCTTTGATATTAAAGGGTATAAAAAGAACGAATTACAGAAAGATAAAGCGTACGTAAATAAAGACAAGGACAGGGAGACACATTTACATTCATCTGATAAAGAGAGAATCTTTCAATCATTTCATCTAAAGGAACTGACACCTTCAGATTTCTATTTTAATGAAACCGGCAGTCAGAAAAGAATTATGGAGCTGATTCCCGGCGAGCTGATAACAAAGGAACTAATCCTGCCTTGCAGTAACAATACAGATTTTAAGTCTGGAATAGAGCTAAAAGAGGATATTGTCAAACTGGCGATGATAGAACGACACAAAGAGACCGGGCATATTGGCCTTGCCTTAATGAAGGGATATGGATTACAGACAGGCGCCGTAGCCTCCAGTATTGCCCATGATGCCCATAATATAATCGTAGCCGGTGCCACAGAGGAAGATATGTGTCTTGCGGCAAACAGAATAAGAGAAATCAACGGAGGTCTGGTAGTCGTTAAGGAAGGAAAGATAATCGGTGAATTACCCCTTCCCATTGGTGGATTAATGAGTGAAGAAAGTGCTGAAGCGGTGGATAAAATCCTTGAGAATCTAAAAGAAGAAACCTACAAACTCGGAATAAAAGAAGGAATAGACCCCTTCATGACCCTTGCATTCTTATCCTTATCTGTAATCCCAAGACTTAAGTTAACCACCAGAGGACTGGCAGATGCCAAAACACAGGAATTACTGCCCATATATCTGCAATAAAACTACTTAACAGTTGTAACAATTAATCTTCTCAATGAAAAAAGTATAAGGGTACAGCTTACAGTAGGCAAATCATCTAACCATTAATCAACTGATTAATGTAATAGTATAACAGGATATCAACCGCCATCGTTAAAGCAGGGTAATAGGGTAATCATCTTCTCAATAAGCAACCCTGATAAGCAAATACACAGATGACTGGTGGGATTGTTTTGGAGTTTTGTCTCGAGGAGTTCCTTATGACACTTAAACGGCAGGAAAAGTAACTAGTACTGCCTTGCATAAATATCACTTAATTCAGTACCTGCTATTTCCGCTGATACTGCGTTGGCGTCAATCAGCGTAAGAGCCGCTACGCTTCATTCCTTCGCCTTGCCTCAGCGAAAATATCAAGCACTGATATTAAGCGATATTTATGCAAGGCAGTACCAGGTAAAACAGTGCTAGTGTTTGAGCGCAGGAAATAAACGCAGTTCAAACAGTTACAGCGAGTTTGGCACTGTTTTACCTGTACAGTTACTTTTCCTGCCGTTTTAGTGGAATAAGGGTTTCCTCGCAACAAAACGGAAAAACAATCCCGCCAGTCATCGTCCGTCTGAAATTAACCTTCACCCTCTGTTTACCATACGAATTATATTTTTCTTGCTATTTTTATCAAAAACTAATAAAATAAAAAAGACAAAAGCATAAGGAGGTTTTATTATGGAAAAATGGTCCTTACCTATTTCCCTGCATTCCTTTCTGAGAATGTCAATTGCACCCTTATTAAGGGGCGGTATGATAAGAACGGAACCGAAAGCTGCCTATGCTGATTGTATCAGAAAACCTATCAGTCTTGACCGGAATATTACGGCGGGAACTAAACGAATTTTAATGCTGTGGAATTTAGTTTCTGCTGTTATGCCCTGGCATAGACAGCACCTATATAGTGAGCGCTGTTATGCCATAAGAATCCATTAGGAAAGCTGGCAGACAGCGTTTTTTAATTTATAATATACTTTATGAATTAAAATGCACTGGACTGGGACAATCAGCAAGGAACATATTTCAATTAAAAATGACACATAATAAGCATTAGAATCGGAGGAAGATTTATGAGAGAGAAAAACGGAGTAAATACATTTAAACTGACACAGTTGGCATTGCTGACAGCAATAGTACTGCTGATGGCTTTTACGCCAATCGGATATATTAAAACCTTAGGACTTGAGATTGCACTGATTGTTATACCTGTAACAGTAGGAGCAATTGTACTTGGACCTGCCGCAGGAGCCTTCCTTGGCGGTGTATTTGGTATCACGAGTTTTCTGCAATGTTTCGGACTGAGCGCTTTTGGTGCGGCGCTGCTTAGTATCAACCCTGTAGGAACCTTTATTGTATGTGTTATCCCCCGTATACTAATGGGATGGCTCTCAGGGCTTTTATTTGCCGCATTAAAGAAAGGCAAAACAAAAACAATTGCGTATCCTGTTGCCAGTTTGGCCGGCCCCTTATTAAATACCCTGTTATTTATGACAACGCTGCTGGTATTCTTTTACCGTACTGATTTTATTCAGGGGATCGCTGATACTCTTGGAACGGGAAATGTAATTCTGTTTGCGGTAGCTTTTGTAGGCGTTAACGGTTTGGTAGAGGCAGCTGCCTGCTTTGTTCTTGGTACGGCCATTGCAGCTGCACTGGGAGCAGTTAACAGAACTACAAGCAGAGCGTAAACCTGAAATATAAGTAGAAGACTTATTTCATCCTTTTCCAGGTATTATTTTCGTGGAAATCCTACCTGGAAGAGGTAATCCTTTGTTTAACCTATAGATTCAATTTAAGGAAAAGATACATCAGGCATGGGAGGAAGAGCTTGGTTGCATAGCCAGGAAAAGGCTGCTTCAAAATGGAGGTCATCCTCTTTTGAACGCTTTTTCATGGTTCCGATGCGGCCACCAGCTCTTCTTTGTTTTTTGGCAAGATGGCGTTCGAACATCATTAAATCTATGTTTTCTTCCGTGTAATATTTTCCGTTCTGATTGATGGCATAGGCTTTTTTACCCAAAGCCATGGAAGCTACGCCATAATCCTGCGTAACAACGATATCTCCAGCCTCTGTACGGTTGATCAGGGCTATATCTACAGCATCCGGAGCCTTACTTACCTGGATTACTTCACAATAATCGGATTCCAGTATATGACTGGTATCAATAACCATCAATACCGGAAGCTGATAATTTTTGGCTACTTTAACGATTATATTCTTTACCGGACAGGCATCTGCATCAACTAATATTTTCATATATTCTCCCATTCTTTTAACAGTTATATAAGTTTAATTTCGGTCTTTCCAAGGGGGGCTGAAAACTCATTGTACAGTTTCGAAGGTCCACTTTGTAGTTTTCTGCGTTGCAATTTTGGGTACCTAACACCATTACGTTCCCAAATCGCGTCTTGCTGTTTTTCGCAAATTGCCTCCCGTAAATTAGAACCTCCAGTCCGGCACAAAGCAGTTTTCAGACAAGCCCTAGTATGTATAGAAGTTAATTATATATATTATTGCTTCAACTTATAGGAACACTGCTTTCTGCGTTTTCTAATGATAAGAACACTTCTCATCTACATATTATACCACGGTTGTATTGCCAATATGACAAGTTTAGAAGCATAAAGCGATACAAATAAAAACCCCTTCCCAAATGGGAAGAGGAAGCATCCTTGCACTCACTCTGGCAATATAAAAGCTATCGTTCTATATTAATACAATTCTTCAAAAGGCTTACTCTGTTAGTGTAACCACTGTCAGGGAATGATGAATATGAGGCAGGATTTTCTCTGTTAAGTCTCTGGTCTTGATCTTAAGACTGGTAGTATTAATACAGGGATGACAGCCAAAAAACTCGTCTTTTAATACATCCTCATCAATTAGGAGCTGTACCTGGTTATTTTTATCATTCATCAGACCTAATACACTGACAGAACCCGGAGTAATATCTAAATATTCTTCCATATAGGAAGAGGGAGCAAAAGACAATCTGGGACTGTTAATCTGCTTTCCCAATTCTGAGGTATGGAATTTTTTGCTTCCTGGCATCATTAAGAGGTAGAATTTATTTTTCTGTGCATTGCAAAGAAATAAATTCTTACAGATTTCTATATCTAAAAGACGATCAATGTCATTACAGGCGTCAATGGTCGGTGTTATATCATGGTCTAACCGAACAAAAGAAATCTCCAGTTTCTCAAGCAGGTCGTAAACCCTCATTTCTTTTTCTAAACGTCCGGCAGGAGCAGGTCTAGAAGTATACATAACAGGATCAATGTAAAAGTCGTTCATAATTACCTCGTATTTCTCTTTCTCTACTGCATTGTCTATGCTAGTTGTAGTGTCTATGCTAGTTTGTTTACAGACATAGAAACTGGCAGTGCCGTAAGGGGTGGCAGGATTATCTTTTGATAGTTTAACACGTTAAAATAGAAATGTAAATGATGTTATCGGGCTTGCAATTAAACAGGATACCTGCAAATTAAGTTGTACAGAAAAATAGTACATTATACCGAGCGAGAACATAGAAAGCATACAGATGACGAAGCCTGTGGATTGGATGGAAAATAAAGTAAGCAGGTTGTTAATATCCAATTTATTATGCTATAATGAACTGCGTAGAAGATATAAGAATATAGAAGTTTACATAGAGCCAGGTTAAAAGTTATATGCATTTTTTCAGAGGTTCGTGAGGCGGAGGAAAGATTTTGGGACATATACTTGTTGTAGAAGATGAAGATAGCATCAGGGATTTAATCGGAATGAATCTTATCATGGTTGGGCATACCTGGGTTGGGGCGGCTGATGGGAAAGAAGCCATTGTAGCGCTAAACAGCAACGCCTTTGATTTATGTCTGTTGGATGTTATGCTTCCGGGAACTGATGGCTTTGCTCTCCTGGGGCAATTTCAAGAGGCCCAGGTTCCAGTAATCTTTCTAACAGCAAAGAGTGCCCTTGCTGACCGGGTAAAAGGATTGAAGCTTGGTGCCGAAGATTATATAATAAAACCTTTCGAAACCCTGGAATTACTGGCACGGATTGACGTAGTGCTACGTAGGAACCCGAAAGAAAAAGAGGTATTCAACTGCAAAGACGTTGAAATACGCTTAAGAGAACATCTGGTACTAAAAGATAACAGGGTAATTGAATTGACTGCTCAGGAGTATGCCTTATTGGAAGCGCTGGTCAGGAACCGGAACCTTGCATTAAGCAGAGAGCAATTATTATCTGCTGCCTGGGGGTATGATTATATTGGTGAGACCAGGACAGTGGACATGCACATTCAGAGACTTCGTAAGAAACTCGAATGGGAGGAGGTTATTAAGACCGTCTACAAGCTGGGTTACAGACTGGAGGTTCCAAAAGAATGAAATTATGGCTGAAAATTTTTCTAAGTATACTTATACTGTCACTATCCAGTTTATTTATCAGTACCTACTTTGTTATAAGGAAGAATCATAACAGCAATCTAAGCAGGGAACAGGAACGTTCCTTAAATGAATTGGAATTAATCAGGATTTCCTTAGAGAGTAATGTAGATTTTGCAGTGTCCTCCAAAGAAGCAATGACTGCTCTGATCAGCAGATACGGAGAGTATTACGAGCAGAAGGGAATCGGGCTGCTGCTTTACCAGAAGGAAGGATATCTTTATAACCGGCTTAATAGCCTTAAAGCATCCCAGTATGAAGCTTTATTATCTGTCAAACCGGATAATAAGATGGTTCAAGTATTAACAGGCAAAGATGGGAAGTACATACTGGTATCCGACCTGTTGTCAGAGAAAAGCAATACAGTATTACTCTACAGCCGTAATATCAATGAAATATATGAGTCCAGAAATCAGAGCATCCGGCTGACCCTATACCTGTCTGTTATCCTGTCTCTGCTGCTTGGTATTTTTTCCTATGTCTATACCCGTTTCATAACCAGACCTTTTAAAAAGCTTCAGGGAAGCGCAGCTGTTATAGCAGAGGGAAATTACAGTATAAGGCTTGAGGAAACAGACAAGGAATTTGCTCCGGTTGCTGCAGCCTTTAACCAGATGATCGAAAATATCGGACAGCATACCAGGGAATTAGAAAACCGTGCAAGAGAGCGGCAGGAGTTCATTGACGACCTATCCCATGAAATGAATACGCCCTTAACCTCGATTCAGGGATATTCTGAATTTCTGCTGACTGCAAATGCAACAGAAGAGCAAAGATACCTTGCCGCTCAAAGTATTCATAAAGACGCCAAGCGGATGCGTGAAATGTATACAAAACTGATGAACCTGACCTTTATCAGAGAGCATGCAGTGGAAACTGAGGAATTTTCAGTAGATGAACTTGTGAACAGTGTCAGGGAGAGCCTTTTTATATCATTTAAAGAACAGGGAATTCAATTAATTACAGAGAATCAGCTGAAAATGATAAAAGGAGATAAAACCCTTCTGGAAATGCTGCTGACAAATCTGCTCTATAATAGCCAACAAGCTACGGGCAGTGGAGGTATGGTTATACTTAGGGCTTATATGGAGGGTTCTGCACCAATCTTTATGGTAGAAGATAACGGTTGTGGCATACCAAAGGATAAAATTAGTGAGATAATTAAACCTTTTGTCCGTGTAGATAAATCCCGGTCCAGAAAGACCGGCGGTGCCGGACTGGGACTTGCATTGGTTCAACGTATTGCAACCCTGCATCAGGCAAAGCTGATTATTGAATCGGAGTATGGAAAAGGAACCCGGGTGATTGTACAGTTCCCGGAGGCAGCAGTATGCACTTGACGGATTTGCACCGTGTACCCGGCGGGTTGTATGGGAGTAGGAACCCCGTAAAGCTGCTGGGGAAAGCCAGATATATTTACAACTCTGTTACAAGTTGATTAATACTCTGATAAATCCGACGCCTAAAATAAAGGCATAATAAATAATCCCGGGAACCGAGGAAGGAATAACCCTCCATAAGAACCGGGAGCTTTATTAAGGATTGGAGGAAAGAATATGAAGAAAGTATTAGCAGCCACGTTATTTCTGGCAGCTGCCATCAGTATGTCTGCCTGCAACAAGGCTGAAGTAGAAAAGAAACCAGTTATTATTGAGGATTCCGCTCAGTTAAACCTGGAAGATCCAGTCTTGGCAGAATCTGAAGATAAGGCTGCAGCTGTCGTTGAAGACAATAAAAAGACGGAGGAAGGTTCAGTTGTAAAGGATACCGGAAAGGAAGACTCAGCGGCAGAGGCGGAAAGTAACGAGGAAGCCGAAGCAAGAGCCGCCGAAGCGAAAGCAGCCACTGAGACAGAAGAAGAACGCATCAGGTCAATGGCGGAAGCAAGGCGTGTAGAAGGCGCGGAAGCTGGTGGTGACAGAGCTTCAGAAGCCCGATCAGCAGCCGGGGAAGTTTCTGAAACCGATGAAGCTATGAACGTAAGCATTGAAGGTACAGAGGAAAGGGTCCAGGGCAAACGTTATAAAAGTAAGCAAGGCTATGAAATAGTATACGATTCTGAGAGATTTAAAAGGGAAAGCCAGGAGAATACAGACAGTTTTCTTGCAGATAATCCGGATCCCACGATATATCCGTATATCTATGTTAATATCAGCCGGTTAGAGGATACCACTGTTGAGGAATATTCCAAAGAACTCTATAAAAGGTTATCAAAGGAAGGCCATCGTAGTGTAACCATATCAAATGACACTGAGAAGGGACAGGATTCCAGTAAGGACGTACAAGTCACAGTACAAACAGGATATAATTGGGATTCAGTGATACGCAAATATCGTGTGATTGGTGAAGCGGGTAAGGTCTTTCTCATTGAAACGCAATACTATCTGGAAGCAGAAGAAGGTTATGGTGCCAGAATAGAGGCAATGATCGATACCTTCTATGTTCCGTAAATTCATCTGAATAATCCCCTTTTCCCTGCAATGGCAATCAGAGCAGAGGAAAGGGGATTTTCTGCGAAGATTTAAGATATTAGCGGCTTTGTAGTATATTATTTTGCCAGGCTGCGCAAGTAAATCCTGTTTCCGTCTGGATCCAGAAAGCTCATATTACGTGCTCCCCAAGGGCGGGTTTCCGGCTTATCCATTATTTCTACACCTGTTTCCAGCAGTCTCTGGTATTCCTTATCCACATCCTCAACGGTAAAAGCAATACATATGTTATTGTTGTTATTATCTTTTCTTGAGCCGTCGTTATAGATGGTAAGCATGGTTTCTTCAGAAATAATCGTTTGATGAACTTCATCGCTGCTTCCATTTTGTATTTCCAGCAGAAATTTGTAAAAGTCTGCAAGTCTGACAACATCATTTGTTAATAAACTAACTTCTCCTAAACGCATAACCTATCTCCTTTTTATTAGTAGTACTGTTTGGGATTCTGATAAAAACTATTGATACAGCCAGTTATTATAGAGTCTTAATAGGCAGGAATTATTTATATAAGATATTTGGAGCGGTGTTAAAGGTTGAATTCCTTTTAATTACATTTAAATTATAAAGAAAATATAAGAAATAATCAATAATCCTTTCTAACTTATTGAGAAAAACTTTGCTCATCCTCAAAGGAAGTCCACTGGATTTACGCAGCCGAATGAGATCCGTTAGTTATTGGGCTCTTTTTCTGTTATTCTTAAGACACTGGCGGTATTGGAAAGGAGTCGTCTATGTCTAAATTTTTAACCTTTGAAGATCGTCTCATCATTGAGAAGGGACTTTGTGAAAATCAGTCCTTCGGTTTCATTGCGAAAGAGCTTGGTAAGGACCGAACCACTATAGCAAAGAAATCAAAAAGTATGCCTACGACCTCAAGAGCGGTTATTCAAGCTATCCTTATAATGCTTGTGTCCACAGAGTTGCGTGCAAAGCAAAGAGAGTTTGTGGTAGCGCCTGCACGCGTTCATCTACATATAAGTGTAGCATTTGTAACAAATGTAATGATAACTGTCCGGATTTCTCAGAAGAAATCTGTCAGGGTAGATTCAAAACACCATATGTCTGTAACGCCTGCAAACAGTATGGAAAATGCACTTTGAAAAAGTACATCTATAATGCAGAAGATGCCCATCTGTGCTTTTCCGAAAAACTGTCCGAAAGCAGAACAGGTATCATGGCTGCTGAAGCTGACTTATTTCGTATTAATGCCATCATCACTCCGCTTATCAAGCAAGGACAATCCATCCATCAAATATATGTAAATCATGCGGATGAACTTATGTGTAGTGAGAAGACTCTCTACAACTATGTGGATGCCTGCTTTTTTGAAGTAAGAAACATTGACCTGCCCCGCAAGGTAAAATATCGACCTCGATATAAGAAGCCAGAAAACCAGCTGAAGCAGAGGCATGAAGCTCTTTTAACATAGATTTGTTAATTTCTTTAGAGAGGTGGCTCTCCACCACCACAATCTACTCTCAAGTAAGTATGAATCAAACCAAGGCCTATCTAAGAAAACTCTAGTATATTCAAAATTAACTTTTAAATCTGTAACATCAGATTCTTTGTATTTACGGTTTCTTTTCCATTTGCATTTGCAGAGCCCCAGATCAAATTATAAGATCCTCTTGCACCTGCACTCCAACTTCTTGAAGGAGGACTTTCATATTTTTCTGATTCATGTTGAGAAAAACTAAACTGATTCCATTTGACTCCTTCTTTGTAAAAATCATTCGGTATACATAATGTGGGGACAAATTTCTTACCTTGACTAGTCACTTCCTGAATTAAAGAAATTTGTAAACATTAAAGGTGCCAGAAACATCATTGGTTCACTGGTGGTTACAATTAAAACAGGGATTCCTCTTAAGATTGTATTTGAACGAAAAACAATAAGAAAAGTGAATGTTTATTATCCTAAGCACAGATATTTCACTGTAAGATGTAGAAATCATACGTGTTTATGGAAATAGATGGTCAATCGAGTGTTTCTTTAAATCATCTAAATCTATCTTTTAACTGGGTACTGAATTTCAGAGCCATAATTATGGTGCAATAGTAAGCCATACAGCCATTGTGTTTACAAGATATATCATTCTGGAATGGATGCTGTCTCAAGCCTCATTTATCCAGGCTTTGTTTGGAAGTATCTGCTGGGAAGTTGAGTTAAATAATTATTCAAAAATAAAAAAAATAGCTATCCTCTTCCATGACAAGTTGTAGGATAGCTATTCTCAATTGTTGAGTTAGTCAAGCGACCTTCTGCTATATTATAAATCCATTAGCTGAGATAGTGCAAGCAGAAGTAGTTAATCTGAGGTTACTGTATCGGTAAAGCGAACTGGTACCTTACCATATTTAATAACCCTTAACCTAATTGTAATATATACTTGAATTATTTAATGCCGATAAATTGGATTAGTATAAGAGATAACCCTTCTTCAGATGTTCTTAAAAGTTATACTTTGTGGCACCGTATTTAAAATCTAATAATGTAGCAAACTATTTTTTATTATACGTAAGTAACCCAATCAATATTAATATAAAACCGATGTATAACCCATAAGAAAACAAAACCATATAAGAAAGGACGCTTTTATATATAGCACAGGTTATAAAAAATGTTCCGCCAAAAAGCATTAATGCGAAGCCAAATATTATTATTTTTAAACTTTTATTCATATTAATATGTGAATATTCCGGATGTGAATCCATAGCCTTCCGGTTGCCGAAATTATGACTTTAGACAACAAGAATATTCACCATGCCCTTTCTATAGTCTTGTAATTTGTGCAGCGCAGTATAAAAAAAATCGTAGGTATTTGCTTAATCAGTATAAGTTCCATCATTCAAGCACACATATAAGTAGTTCTATTTAACACTCTCTAAATGTGCGACAGAACAGGAAATAACTTTTAACCTTGAAAGTTATTTATCAACCTGTCGTGGTTGTAAGCTCCTTTTTTCTTACTATTACTGTAAATTCAAAGCATCATTAATTGTATAGGGTGTTTTAACATGTGCTGTACCAATACTGATTCCATAAGGGTAACTTACGCTAAAATTACTAATATCAAGTATATAGTTTAGACTATCATATTCTCCGAATGCACTACAATAGTTAACACTAGGGAAATTTTTATAAGCCTCACATGATATAACTCCATAAGCATCTGATGAAGCATAAGGTAAACTAAAGGAATATCCTATTGCATTATTACCTGTTGCTTGAATCGATAATCCGCCATTGTATGATGTGTAAGTTTCGACTTTACCTGATGTTATCTGAACAGCAGTTACTCTTCCTGCATAAGTACTACCGTCCATCGACATCATACTATCTAATGCTAAACCAACTATACCTTTTGTATAGTCAAGTAGAGTAGCAGGAGGAGGAGTCAACCAATCATATACGCAAGCGACAAAAAACCTGTTACTAGTATATTTGTATAAACTTAGTCCTATTAGCATTTGAGTATAAGTAGTATTATATACTGTTTGACCTGGATTAACTGTATTTACATTAAAATTAGTTTGTATATTTTCTATTTCTTTTTCTTCTTGGTATTTATCCATGCTTTCCTGATCAGAAAAAGTTTTTTCAGTTGTTTTAATAATTACACCATTTTGATCTGATACAATTTCACTTAAAATATAATTCGTATTACTCTGTACTTTTTGTGCATTTGGATACTCTTTAATTAATTCTTGATATGGTTCGTAATCTTTTAATTGTTCAGACATCCAATTACTTGAGGTATCTTGTTCGGCTTTAGCAATAAACGCATTATTGCAAACTAGCAGGGAAAGTAATAATACTCCAGAAATAATTTTTTTCATTTTCATTTGATATTCTCCTTTATTATATGAATTTTATTAAACTTCCTAAAAAAGGAGATCTATTTCTAAATAATACCATTAATTGTTTTGTTTTACAAGCTAAATTGTGGCTTTATATTTATTGCTAAGTATAAGACAGTACCCTCAATTCGTCATGGAAATCAAGCGTATATGGAAAAAAAGTAATTCGTGAAGCTGGTGGATGTGAGAAGTTTGTTGAAACTATTACTTATCTGGATTCAAAAACTCAAATGCCGTCTAATCTCTATGAATATATAATCAATGGAAATGAAGTTATTGATGATTTTGATAATGTTGATCCTGATGAAGCAAATAACGGAGACTATAGAACCGGAAAAGGAATTGCTTAATCTTTATAGTGTAGATACAGATGGAAACGGTAAGTTAACAGTAGCTGAAATTAAAGTAGCTGGTTATTCCATGTCTAGTTACTCAGACCATTGGTTATATCAGGATGATAGAGAGGGGATGGTTGGAGAATGGAGCAATAATAAATCAAATTGTATTTTATCTTTTGGGTATTCTATTGTATTTTGAACTAACTTATTTTGGGTTAGAAGATAAAGACCTTGCTTTGCTAAGTCAATGCAGGCAATGGGAGAAAAATGACAAAAAAACCTAAGAATAATATATTATTTAAACCGGACAAGTACTGGAAGAACATTTATAAAATTGATTTTGAGTACGAAAAATTAATACCTTACTATTGAGTATCCTATAATTAATCATTGCATAATTATATTTATTGTATTACAATAAATATATATTGAATATAGTCAAAATAGAAACGTTATTCAATAAATCAAACAGTGAAAATGTAAGCCGGGTGTTAACATGTGGTTAATATGTACTTAAATGTTGTATTTATAAAATACCCTGGAAATTAATTATCAGGAGGTTACTGATGAGAATTAAATTTATTTTACCTGCCTTAACAGAAGCCAAAAGCCCATTCTACCGCCCTATAAAATATTCCCTTTTCCCTCCGCTGGGCCTTGCTACTCTCGCAGCATTATGCAAGGACGAAGATGAGATAACCATAATGGATGAACATATTGAAGAGATAAATTACAACGACCAGCCGGACCTGGTCTGCATACAAACCTATATTACAAATGCCAGGCATGCATATGAAATTGGAGACTATTACAGGAATAGGGGTGTTTATGTAGCTATGGGAGGACTTCATGCAACAACACTGCCAGAAGAGGCAAAAGCTCATGCGGATACGGTGCTTAAGGGCTTAGGGGAGAGTTCTTTTCCTATCTTCTTGGAAGACTTAAGAAACCACAGAGCAAAGCCCTTCTATGAAATGGGGAATGTATCCCTTCATGATCTCCCTTTGCCCCGCAGAGATTTACTAAAAAAGGATAGTTACCTGGTACCCAATTCTATGGTCATCTCCAGAGGCTGTCCCAATGGCTGTTCCTTTTGTTATGTTAGTTCCTTTTACGAAAAAGGAAAATCCTTTTATACCTGTCGTATAGACCGTATACTAAAAGAGCTGGATACCCTTAAGGGGCGGCATCTTTATTTTCTGGATGATAATCTGTTTGCTGACGAAAAGCTCTGCAGAGAGCTGTTTCGGGAAATGCGGGGGATGAAGAAGGTGTTTCAGGGGGCTGTAACACTAAGCTCCGTGTTGAAAGGCGATTTGATTGAAGAGGCTTACGAAGCCGGGTTTCGAAGTGCCTTTATTGGTTTTGAATCCATACGAAAGGAAAATCTTATCCTGGAAAATAAATATTCCAATCTGAATCAGGATTATCAGAAAGCCATAAAAAGGCTGGATAAACTGGGTATCATGATTAATGGAAGCTTTATCTTTGGAATGGAGCATGATACCCTTGATACTTTTAAGGAAACAACTGACTGGGCAATTGAAAGCGGTATTACTACAGCTACATTTCATCTGTTAACACCTTACCCCGGAACTTCACTGCACAACAGAATGAAGGAGCAGGGAAGGATAACCAGTGAAAATTGGAATGATTATGACACCAGACACCTGGTATTTAACCACCCCAATATGACCAAAGAGGAAGCAGAGGAGGGTTATCATAACGCTTACAGAGAATTTTACAGGTTCCGGAATATTCTGGAGGCTGCAAAACAGCATGAGTCAAGCAACATGAAAAGAAAGCATTTTCTATATTCCTGTGCCTGGAAGAGGATGGAGCCTATGTGGAACCTGATAATTAAGCAGAAGCTATTCCCTCCGGCAAGAAGTATTCTGGTAAGAACTTTAAGATAAACTAACAAAGTTCCGGTCATTTTCTTAAGATTTAAGAGGATGTAAGGAACTTTTATTATTCTGTAAATATTTCAGGAGCCATTGACGAGTTAGTTGTGAGTATTAAATGTCTAAATATGATATGCCCCAATAATGAAACTTGTTAAATCCAGATGTATAAATTGCTTAATCCAGGTTTAAATTCATCTTGAAATCTCTGAGAAAATACTACATAATAAAAGGATGTGCAGAATCTGAGGGAGGACATTAGGGATGAAAGAACGTAACAGAGTTATTAAACACATACAAAAATACTGGCTGTCTTATCTGCTTGGGGTTATTACCCTGTTTATTGTAGACATAGCCAGTCTGTACATTCCCCAGTTCACCGGGGATATTACAGACGGACTGGAAGCTAAAACTTTGGAAATGGAAGGTCTTATGACAGGAATCGTGAAGATTCTCTGTGTAGGGTTTATCATGGCTATTGGAAGGTTTGGCTGGAGATATTTTATCTTTGGTTCCGCCAGAAATGTAGAATATGATTTGAGAAACGGTATGTTTGCCCATCTGGAGACACTGTCCATGGGGTATTACAATAAGAATAAAACAGGGGATCTGATGGCCCATTTTACCAATGATCTGAATGCTATCAGAATGGCAACCGGACCTGCGGTCATCTGTGCCTTTGATGCAATCATCATGACCATTATGGTTTTGTGTAAGATGATACTGCATGTTGACTTGAAGCTGACCTTACTTGCTTCCATCCCGCTTATCTTTATTGCCTTTGGCGGTATAATCTATGGCAGGGCCATTGAGAAAAGGTTTACCGAGAAGCAGGAGGCTTTTTCCGGACTTTCTGATATGGTGCAGGAAAGCATCTCAGGAGTAAGGGTGGTGAAAGCTTTTGTACAGGAGAGAAAAGAAATCAGGAGCTTTGCAGCAGCCAATAAAGAGAATAAACAGAAGAATCTCGGTGTTGTGAAGCTTCAGGCAATCGAGTATCCTTTGCTGGATATAATTATCGGAATATCCAGCCTTATTACCCTGCTTTACGGCGGTTACCTGGTTATACAGGGAGAGATTACCCTTGGACGTTTTATAGCCTTTAATCAGTATGTAGGTATGCTGGTATGGCCCATGCTGGCAGCTGGTGACAGTATTACCTTTATCTCTCAGGGAATCGCTTCGGCGAAGAGGATTCAGCAGATCTTTACAGAGAAGCCGGAGGTATATGACGGGGAGGATGTGCTGCCCATTCATAAACTTGAAGGTAATATAAGTTTTCAGGACTTATCCTTTGCTTTTACAGCAGTAACACCTGAGGTTCTTAAAGGGATAAGCCTTGAGGTGGAAAAAGGTTCTACCCTTGCCATCCTTGGAAGAACTGGAACCGGAAAGTCTACCATTGCTAACCTGCTCCTTCGTTTGTATAATTCAGAGCCTGGTATGATTTCCTTAGACGGGAACGATATAAATAAGATTCCGCTAAAAACCCTTCGTGAAAATATTGCCTATGTACCACAGGATAATTTCCTGTTCTCGGATACCCTCCGTAATAATATAGCCTTCGGTGCATTGGATAACAATCTGGATAAGGTGCAGGAAGCAGCTAAAGCTGCCTGCATTCACGATAATATAATTGAGTTTCCCCAGCAATACGATACGCTGGTAGGAGAAAGAGGCGTAACGGTTTCCGGTGGTCAGAAGCAGAGAAGTTCCATAGCAAGAGCCCTGCTGAAAGATGCTCCCATCCTTATTCTGGATGATGCCCTTTCTGCGGTAGATACCAATACGGAAGAAGAAATTCTATCGAATTTAAAACGAGACCGTATAGGTAAGACCACCATCATGATAGCACATCGTATATCCACTGTTCAGAATGCAGATAAGATACTGGTACTTGAAAACGGAGAGATGGCTGAGTACGGAAGCCATGAGGAACTGCTTGGCTTAGACGGTATCTATGCAAGAATGTATGAGAAGCAGCAGCTGGAGAAACAGCTGGAGGCGGTATAATGTTGCAGTAAGCATATTTTGTGCTCCTTAGTAGGTAATTCTGGGGGACAGGTTGACTCATCGGATTATCAACCATAAATTTGTGGCTGAAGCTCTTTAAGTCACATCTATAAGCGCAAAATGCGAGTGCAGGAATGGAGGAGAACATGGAAGAATCATTGGAATACAGCACCAAAAGCAAAGGAAGTGTCCTTAAGAGGCTGTTGATCTATGCTAAGCCTTACTGGCATCTGATACTTTTTTCTCTGGTGCTGGTTTTATGTATAACAGGCCTGGAACTATACCGTCCCATACTGGTGGGGCAGGTAATAGATGAATTTATAGCCAAAAAGAACTTTGACGGAGTAAAGCATATAGCATTAATTTATTTAATAGTACTGCTTTTAAGCTTTTTCTGCAATTTTCTTCAGACCTGGATCTTATCCCTTACGGGACAGAATATTATCTATAATATCAGGCAGGAAGTATTTGAGCACATACAGAAATTGTCCTTAAGATTCTTTGATATAACGCCTGTGGGAAGAATCGTGACCAGGGTTACCAATGACGTGGAAGCCCTGAATGAAATGTATGCCAATATCCTGGTGAAGCTCATAAAGAACATTATTAAGATCATCGGACTGGCAATTGTCATGTTAAGTTTGAATATCAGGATGTCCCTGTATGCTTTTCTGCTGATACCGCTGATAATCGGACTTACCTCATTGTTTACCTACATATCAAGAAAGACCTACCGTCAGGTAAGAACAAGGTTAACGACGATTAATACCTACCTGTCAGAGCATTTATCCGGAATGAAGGTTATTCAGATATTTGCCAGAGAAAAGGAAAAACAGAGAGAGTTTGAGGCGAAGAGTAAGGACCTGCTAAAGGCTAACTTTAAGGAGATGATGGTATTTGCAATCTTCCGTCCCTCTATTTATTTTCTTTCTGTAATTGCTATGGTTATTATTATCGGACTGGGTGGTTCCTCTGTAATCAATGAGACCCTTACGATCGGCACCTTATATATTTTTATACAGTATATCGGTTCTTTCTTTGAACCCATTCAGGAGCTTTCCGAGCAGATTGGCACGCTGCAGTCCGCCATGGCCAGTGCAGAGAAGATCTTCACCATACTGGATGAGGAACCTATGATAGTAAGTCCAGAGAAACCTGCAGCACTGTCAGAAGTGAAGGGAAAAATTGAATTTGAACATGTATGGTTTGCTTATGAAGAAGAGAACTGGATACTAAAGGATGTAAGTTTTGTGATAGAACCCGGTCAGAGAGCAGCCTTTGTGGGAGCTACCGGTGCCGGAAAGTCTTCTATCCTGAATCTGATCGGCAGGTATTATGATATACAAAAGGGGCGCATTACCATTGACGGTGTAGATATTAAAGAGATGGATACGGATCAGCTAAGAAGTGCCATCGGACAAGTACAGCAGGATGTCTTTTTATTTACCGGTGATATCAAGAGTAATATAAGATTGAAAAATGACAATATCAGTGATGAAGATATTGTAAATGCTGCCCGTTATGTGGGAGCGGATCATTTCATTGAGGAATTGAACAATACCTATGCAGAGGCAGTAACGGAAAGAGGAAGTACCCTCTCAGCCGGACAGAGGCAGCTCTTATCCTTTGCCAGAACCCTGGCTTTTGATCCTTCCATTCTGGTAATGGATGAAGCCACCGCGAATATTGATACGGAGACAGAACAGCTGATTCAGGAAGCCCTTGAAAAGCTTATGACCGGAAGGACAACCATTATGGTAGCCCACCGGCTTTCTACTATTCAGCATGCAGACGTTATAATGGTAATGCATAAGGGGAAATTACGGGAAAGCGGAACCCATCAGGAATTACTGAATCAGAACGGCATCTATAGAAAGCTGTATGAGCTGCAGCTGTAGCCGGTATCATTAAGTTTTTTTTACGATGCAGGCAGGGAACCAGGAACCATAAAGAAAAATCATGAATGAAAAGGCATGTAAAACATGCAGATGGGAGCCAAATATGAAATTTACGGCAGATGAGAAATATGTAAAGGTTATGGGACGAACTTTATGGCAGGATAATATCCGCTATTTGAATTATTCCTGCTCTGCCATTGAATTTATTTTTACCGGAACCTGTGCAGAAGCCGTATTATGGACGGACTCCGGAAATTATGAAGATAAGCTGAAAGCCTGGGTTGCTGTATTCGTTGATGACGAAGAGATACCTTCAAAACGTTTTCCTCTATTACAGGAAGAAGAAACTTATTTGCTTTATAAAGGAAGTTCAGTGAAAGAGACCAGGATACGACTGGTAAAGTATTCAGAAGTTGCTTTTGGAAGAGTCGGTATCAAGGAAATTATCACAGATAGCAAAGAACAGCCAATGCCTGCTGATACAAGTGAAAGAAAGCTTGAATTCATAGGTGATTCCATTACCTGCGGTTATGGAAACGAAGGGGTCTGGAATACGGATAGCTTTAATACAGGCCAGGAGAATCCCTGGGAAGCATATGCAGCCCTAACTGCTAGAAGCCTGCAGGCAGATTACCATCTAATATCCTGGAGTGGTATCGGAATCATCTCCAACTGGACAGATCAGGAGGAGCCTAATGCTGACTGGCTTATGCCTGGGATGTATCCTTACACGGACAAGGCAGCCGACCTTGCATTTAAGAAGCAGGCACCGGAGGTCTGGGATCATAAGAAGTATACCCCTCACTGCATCATAATCAATCTTGGAACCAATGATTCCAGCTATACCAAAGGAGTAGCAGAGAGGATAGAAGACTTTGGAAGAGAATATTACCGGTTCGTAAAAGAAGTGAGAAGGTTAAATCCCAGTGCAAGAATACTGTGCACCCTAGGAGCTATGGGGCAGGACCTATACCCTGAAGTAGAGAGTCAGGTGGAACTTCTGAGAAGAGAAGGGGATAAAGAAATCTATTCCATGGCCTTTGAGATACAGAAAGAAGAAGACGGTATCGGCTCCGACTGGCATCCCTCCAAGGCTACTCATAGAAAGATGGCAGATAAGCTAACGGAAGAAATCCGTAATATCATGAACTGGTAAACAGAGATTGAGATGCTGGTACTAAATTGCCAACATAAATTTATATATATTAATTATTCTATAATAACAATGTGCTAAATCAGCTGTCAGCGGAAAATAAGCAAAGGCTAGGAATTAAACTTATGACAGAAGAGAAGAGCGTATAGTTTTTTTGAGTACACAATAATGGGGGTACAATAGAACCCGGCTGAATAAAGGACCGCCAGATCGATTTTAACGCTGGCGGCTTTTTATATTTCCTCCTGATGAATGCAATTTAACGGGTACAAGATCTATGTGCTGGCAAGCTGCCATCAGCCTACCGGAGAAAATCCTGAGTCATGTAGCAAGATTCCAGTACTTTCGGGGAAGTGATTGTGTTGTAGAATCTGGTTGAAATGTGACAGATAAAGGAAGTGCTATCTCCAGGACTTGGAATTTGTTGATAAATATTATAAAATAATATAAGAAGTCTTGTTCTTTCATGTTTACTCTTTGATAATGAAGCAGGATTTTTAGTGACCGGGTCAAGTGTTTCATCTAAAATGAGTATACATCAAAGGGAAGAACAGGGAATGCATACTGCGAAGTGGGATATTTAAAAAGGTGTTATGAATTTCAGACACACCCATGAGATTAGTGGAAGCTATTTAAAAAAAAGAAGGAGAGGGCTGTATGAAGGATATTATAGCATTGTTAAATTCAGTGAATTTAGGCGGGCTTAAGAAAATCCTTCAGTTGTTAGAAAGAGATTTACAGGAGCAGCTATAGGTATGTATGCATTAAATAGAGAGGAGGAAGGAGCGTTCTATGGGAAATTCAAAGCATTTAAGTACTTGCCAAAACAAGGATATTTTTAGTGAAATTACAACGCCGGAGAGTGTAGGTATACCATCTGCGGCAGTGCTGGGATTTATTGATGAGCTGAAAAAGGATGGGCTTTGCATTCATGGCTTTTCTATGATGAAAAGTGGCAAAGTATTTACAGAAGGATACTACGCACCTTTTCATAAGGATTTTGAGCATAGGGTATACTCTGTTACAAAAAGTTTTACTTCTTTGGCCATAGGTTTATTACAGGAGGAAGGGAAACTCTCCCTTAGCGACCATATCTGTGATTACTTTCCGGATAAGCTTGGGGAAAGGGAGGTCCATCCCTATCTTGCCATGACTACCATTAGAGATATGCTTATAATGGCAACACCATATAGGTATACCACCTTTAAACAGCTGGAGATAGATGATTGGGTGAAGACCTTTTTTGTTGTAGAGCCCAATCGATATCCGGGAAAGTGCTTCTGTTATGATACCTCCTCCTCTCATGTGCTGGCTGCTCTGGTGGAACGCTTAAGCGGCAGGCCCATGTTGGATTATCTGAAGGAGAAGCTCTTGATTCCCCTTGGCTGCTCTGAAGGGATGAAGATTCTTAAAGATCCCGTAGGAGTGAGTCAAGGCGGGTCCGGTTTACTTTGTACGGTAAGGGACCTCACTAAAGTAGCCTATACCTGCATGAATAAGGGAGTGTATCAAGGAAAACAGCTGTTACCTGCTGATTATCTGAAAGAAGCCACTTCTTTTCAAATCAGTACCTGTCTGCAGCCGGTTATTGAAGAGCAGCAGGGATATGGATATCAGTTCTGGAGATGCAGGAACAATGGTTTTGCTTTATACGGTATAGGAGGACAGCTTGCTATCTGTCTTCCTGACTATGATTTTATGCTGGTGACAGTAGCGGATACCTTATCCATACCAAATGGAGTGCAAGGTATCTATGAAGCCTTATGGCATCAGATACTGCCCTGTTTAAAAGCAGGAGAACAGACCCCTTTGCCGGAAGCTGCTTTTATTAAGGATAAGCTGCTTAAGACTCTAAGGGGGCTTAAGGTCAGTACGGTGGAAGGCTTAAGCGCCTGTGCCATAGCTCCACACATCACTGGGAGTATTTATGAGCTGGGACGAAATCCGATGCTCCTATCAAGCTGCAGCTTCGAGTTTCAGAGAGAGGAGAGCGGCGGAAGCTTTATTTATACGAATCCTGCCGGAACCCATCGGCTGGATTTTGGCTTTGGAACCATGAAACTACAGAAATTTCCGGATACGGAGTATGATTGTATTTCCTCTGCTGCCTGGGTAACGGAGAATACGCTCCATCTTCGCACCAGTATTATAGATGAATGTTTTTCCAGTGTAAATATGAGTTTCACTTTTGAGGATAATACCATTACCATTGCAATGAAAAAAGGGATAGAGCCGTTTTTAGAGCTGTATGATGGGTTCGCCTCAGGAATAAAATGTTAAATAACTAATTCTAGTAAAGGGGCTGTGCTGTCAGATGAACCGACCCCCAAAAGTTAGACCAAAAATCAAACGATTGGGAGGTCGGTTTTTTCATGGCAAAACATAGCTTTGAATTCAAGAAAAAAATTGTAACGGAGTATTTGGAAGGAAATGGAGGTACCCCTTATCTTTCAAACAAATATGGGCTAGGATCCAACACACAGCTACGTAAGTGGATTAGCGCATATCATGAATACGGTGATGAAGGATTAATGCGCTCCAGAAAAAATCAAACATATTCTTTTGAATTTAAACTTCATGTGGTAGAGTTGTATTTATCAAGTGAAGTCTCTTTTCAGGAGTTAACCTTATCACAAGGAATTAATAATCCAGCACTTCCTGCCAAATGGGTAAATGATTTCAGAATTGCTGGACCTGATGCTCTGAGACCTAAGAAGAAAGGTCGTAAGAAATCGTTGGATTCAAATAATAAGAAAAAACAAGTACAGTCTGTACCAGACATTCCCCCTGTAGATACAAGCGCTGAGCATGTAAAACAGCTTGAAGATGAATTATTAAAATTACGAATAGAGAATGCCTATTTAAAAGAATTGAGGAGGCTGCGTTTAGAGGAGGAAGCTCTTCAGAAAAAACAGCGAGAATCATCCACAGCCTCCGAGGAGATTTCAAATTAAAAGATATTCTCGAAGTTGTTGGATTTTCAAAAGCAACTTACATGTACTGGCAAAAAAGAAGATTTGACAAAGTTAATCCTAGTAAAGAACTTGAAGAAAAAATCATGGAAATCCATTCGTTTCATAAAGACTTTGGTTACAGACGTATGCTAGGGGAGCTTCGCAGACAAGGATACTCTGTGAACAAGAAGCGTGTTCAACGGATTATGCAGAAACTATCCTTACAAGTTACATCTTTTACCAGAAAAAGCCGCAAGTATAGTTCCTATAAAGGTAAAGTAGGTAAGATGGCTCCGAATCGATTGCGCAGACGCTTTGATACAAAAATCCCACATCAAAAAATCACAACAGACACTACTGAGTTCAAATATTATGATGTGGATTCTAAAGGTCGTATGATTATCAAAAAGTTGTATTTAGATCCATTTATGGATTTGTGTAATAGAGAAATTATAAGCTATGGTGTATCTCCAACACCATCTGCTAAAAATATAATGGATGCTATGAATGCTGCGATAGAAATCACATCGGATTGTCCATATCGTAGAACATTTCATTCAGATCAAGGCTGGGGTTATCAGATGAAGGTATATGTTAACACATTACAAGAACATCGAATCTTTCAAAGTATGTCCAGAAAAGGAAATTGCCATGATAATTCAGTTATGGAAAACTTCTTTGGAATAATGAAACAGGAAATGTATTATGGAGTAGTTTATTACAATTATGACGAGCTTAAAGGAGCGATAGATAACTATATAGAGTATTACAACAAGCAACGAATAAAAGAGAAACTAGGATGGATGAGTCCTGTTGAATACAGACTCAGCCTCTTGGCAGCATAAAAGAAAAATGCGAAGTGGAAAATCCACTTCGCAATAAAGTCTAACTTTTAGGGGTCACATCAAGAAGCCAGCCCTTTTTTACAATCTATTGAACTGATTGATGTTACCTACAGGCCGTTAATGAATAGTCCAAGGGGTTTTAAACGTCTGCACATGCCCAGGCATCAATTTCCACTTTTAATGAAGGGGAAGCCAATCCTGCAACATACAGTACAGTCATGCAAGGCATGTGATCCTTTAACACTTTGGAAATCGCATCCCGCCGTCTTATAGTATCCGTATCGCCGACCAGATAAAACACCAGTTTTACAAGGTCCCCTACCTCCATATCTGCCGCCTTCAGGTTTTCAATAATGTTCTCTAAAGCAAGTTCAATCTGCAGGATTGGGTCTTCCGGGATATTTCCTTTCAGGTCTTTGCCAACCTGTCCGGAGAGTACCAGCCAGCGAGATTGTCCGGTAACCTCAATCTGATGTGTATAAGCAGCAAGTGGTGCATGAATATTTTCTGGGTTTCTATAAACTTTCATATTTTAGTCCTCCGTCATTCTTTTTCTGTTGCAATAAATAATCCGCTATCATAATAGATCTATATGTAAGCGGTGTAGAAATTTCACTTAAGATTACTATATAACCCCAGTAATGTAAAGAGAAGTTTTAAAGGATGATCACAAAAACATACTATTAAGGAAACTTAATAAGAAAGAATTGAAAAGATATGGGGAAAAAGATATAGTTATAAAGGTAAAAAGATAAAAGAGATTGCAAGTAACGAATATCCCGATTATAAAACAATCGGAAGGATTTGTTGTAAGAAGCTGTAAAAATAAGGATGTAAAACGGACGAAAGAAAGGACTGCCAAACAAATGATTCAATGCAGAAAAGCTATACCGGAAGAATATGATGAGATTATAGACTTTATTAATTATGTATTCAGTCAGAATGAGAGGCCTCATGACTTTAAGAAACTACTCCCAAAACTATATGGCGACAGCAGAAATTATGCAGGAATTCATTATCTGGTTAAAGAAGATGATAAAATCAAGGCTTTAATCTGCGCCATGCCCATAGAATATAATATATACGGTAATGGAATTAAAGCCTGCTGTATCGGTATGGTATCAGTCCATCCCTATGCCAGGAGTAAAGGTTATATGAAGCGCCTCATGAAGGAAGTTTTGACAGATATTAAAAATCAAGGTTATCATTACGTATTTTTAGGTGGTCAGAGACAACGATATGAATATTTCGGCTTTGAGCCCTCCGGAATACAGATGGAATTTAGTTTAACTTCAGATAATGCAAGACATGGTCTCACAAATACGGACTGTACCCCCGTTAAGATTGTGCCCCTGACAACAGAAGAACTGCTGGATAAAGCATATTCCTTCTACTTGGCACAGCCGGTGCATGCCCATAGAAGCAGGGAGGATTTTTACGATATCCTAAGCACCTGGGGATGTGTTCCTTATGGAATAATCGTAAATTATGAGTTCAGTGGTTATCTGACAATGGGCCCTGACGGCTGGATACCGGAATTGCTGCTTGCCGATAAGAAGCACTATTCTGCGGTTTTAAAAGCATTATTTACTTATACCGGGAAAGAGCAGTTTCGTTTGTTGGCTGCTCCTTATGATTTAAATAAAATCAATTATCTGCAAAATATTGCGGAAACCTACAAAATAACAACTTGTGAAAGTTATAGGATATTTAACTGGAAGCAGGTCCTTCAAGCTTTCTTAGAACTGAAATCCCATTTAGTGTATCTTTCAGATGGAGTATTAAGAATAGGGATAGGAGACAATGTATATGAGATAAAAGTGAGGGGAAATGTACCCTCTGTACATAAAAGTTCAAAAGAAGCTGATCTTGCCATGACGGAACTTACAGCAACCAGACTTCTGCTATCCCAGATAGGCAGCTATGGATTAACGGACTATACAGGGGGTCTTGCAGCTGACCAATTAAACTGTCTCAGCAGTTGGTTCCCCCTTCCGTTAACAGCTATACCTGTAGATTGCTGCTAAAATAAAAAAACTAATAAAATGGAATCATTTGACGATTTTTGGGGTTTACAATAACTATAAATCTTTATATAATAATAAAAGCTTGTTAACAGTCCAGAACCAATTCAATAAAAAGGGACTGCGGAGCGTATAATATTGGGTAAGAAACGGGAGGTGAATCAAATGGTTAGGAGAAACATTGCACTGTGTATCATATTTTCTCTAATTACCTGTGGTATTTACAGTATCTATTGGTTTATTTGTCTGACAAATGAGACAAATGAAGCGGCTGATCAACCGGATACATCAGGTATAGCCGCATTTCTGCTTGTAATTATTACTTGCGGTATCTATGGGCTTTACTGGGCATACAGAAGAGGTGAGAAACTTGATCTTGCAAAGCAGAAGAGAGGTTTAATTTCTTCCAACAGCGGTATATTGTATCTGTTGTTATATCTCTTCGGTGGTATCATAACATACGCACTGATTCAGCATGAATTAAATCAATTGGATTAATGGAATGAAAGAAAGAGTACACAAGGTTATTTATTATAGCTCCCTTCTTGGTATAATCGGGATGGCATATTATCTTTTTGGAAAATACACAGGACTTTATATACCCTGTGTATTCCGACTGGTAACAGGCTTCTATTGTCCGGGCTGCGGCTCAACACGTTTGGCAGCAGCTTTGATAGAGGGTCGCCTTACCGCAGCATTTCGGAGTAATGAAGCCTTGTTTCTAATGCTGCCTATTCTGGCCATATTCTTAATTAAATATCTTATTCGATATATAAAAGGTATGCAGAGAAGTACCACCAAAACAGAGAAGATTGTCACCGGAATTATGCTGGTGGGAGTGATTGCATTTGGTATTATGAGAAATATACCTTATTTCTCTTATTTAAGACCATAATGGGATAAATATTAAACCGGGCGGTTTCCTATTTGAGAAGCTGCCCGGTTTCATTAAGTGGAGAAGTTTCAGATTCGTTCTGAAACTTCTTTTATGTTATAGTTGACTGCCTTGTAATGCATAAAGGTATCTGCCGGAAAAAATTCATTGTACTCGTAACAGAAGTACCTTATAGGGAGTATACGATAGCAAGCTGATTCTATGTTAAAAAATATCACTATATGCTAATATTGCTAACTATCAACTATATTTAATCTAAAACATTTTAGATAATTGTTATGTATAAATAATATTGTCGGGAAAAATGTGAAAGTGTAAAAATTTTCTGTGCAAATTCCCTTGAATAATTAATAGAAATTCAAGGGAAAGAAATAAAATAATCATAAACTTTCGTTAATAGCAAAAATAATAAGTCGTTTTTGCATTGTTTTAAAAAAGTATTGATTAGAAATCAACATCAAAATATATAATAATATACTTACAAGTTAGAGAAAAATATATAAAATGACGAGAAAAGCTTTGACAGAAATCATAGGAGGTTAAAAAGATGGAAAAGAATAAATCGGCCATACCCAAGATTAAAAATAAGGGTACCTTAAAAACTGCTTTTAAGAGGGACTGGCAATTATATCTGTTGCTTTTGTTACCGTTGTTAATGGTAATTATTTTTAATTATGCAGCTTATCCCGGATTGCGGATGGTTTTCATGGATTATAAACCGGCTAAAGGATATGCAGGCAGTGAGTGGGTCGGATTTGAGACTTTTATCAAGATCTTTAAGGATGCGGATTTCATACGGGCACTTCGAAATTCCATATCATTTAACCTCTTGGACCTTTTAGTGAGTTTCCCCGTGCCGATTATTCTGGCATTAATGTTAAATGAATTAAGATTTCCCAAATTTAAGAGAATATCACAGACGATTCTTTACCTTCCCCACTTCTTATCCTGGGTAATAATCGGAAGTGTAGCTTATACAATGTTCAGACCCAGTACTGGTCTCGTAAATGTAGTAATGCAGAATATGGGACTCATTCAGGAAGGAATACCTTTCCTGACTGAAAAATGGAATTGGGCAGTTACCTACCTGATGATTGGTGTCTGGTATGGAATGGGCTGGGGTACCATTATCTATCTCGCAGCCATATCCGGTGTCAGCGGTGAATTATATGAAGCTGCTATGATTGACGGTGCCGGAAGATGGAAAAGAATGTGGCATATAACACTGCCTGGTATTAAAGGAACTGTTGTAACTTTATTAATCATGAACTTAGGACGTATCATGGGAAGTAACTTTGAACGTCTTGACGTATTCGGTAATTCACAGGTTCGAGAATTTCAATACCAGCTTGCGATTTACATATATGAAAAAGGTCTTGGCGGCGGTAAGTTCAGCCAGTCAACGGCCGTGGGTCTATTCCAGTCCCTGGTAGGTCTTATGCTGGTACTATTGGCAGATAAAGTAGCCAAGAAGCTTGGTGAAGACGGATTAATTTAGGAGGAAAGTATGATGTCTAAGAAAAAAGAAAAGTCAATGCATAAAGAAGAAGGACACTCTGACGGCAGCAGGGCAATCAATAAATTCAGAGTAAGTGATGCAGTGATTATGTTCGTACTGGTTATCCTATGTGCAACATGTATTCTGCCGTTTTTACATCTTGCATCAAAGTCAATTTCAGAAAACTCTTTTGTATTGGCAAAGCAGGTATATCTATGGCCAAGAGGATTTAATATAGACGCTTATGCATCCATTTTCCGCGATGGTTCCATGGTATATTCAATGGTATACAGTATTTTTGTAACAGCTCTGTTTACACTTCTTGGTATGCTCTGCTGTATCTGTGCAGCTTATCCGCTGTCCAAGAAAAGATTAAAGGGAAGAACCTTCTTTACCTTCCTGCTTATGTTTCCTATGTATTTCAGTGCCGGTCTGATTCCTTCCTACCTGCTTATGAAAGATTTGAATATGCTTAACACCATGTGGGTTCTGATTCTGCCCCTGATATATTCACCTTACAATATGCTTATTATGAAAACCTACTTCCAGTCAAATATTCCTGATAGTTTAGAGGAATCTGCTTTCCTGGATGGCGCAACTAATTTTCAGATATTAGGAAGAATCGTTATCCCTTTATCTAAACCGATTTTGGCTACCTTGTCTCTCTTCTATGCAGTAGGACGCTGGAATCAATATGCGGATAATAAATTCTACATCAAAACAGAAACCTTAAAACTTATCCAATACAAGCTGTATCAGATGGTAGCGTCCGCCACAGAGGCGCAGACTACGACCCTTTCTGAAGCAGCAGCGGTAACAAGTACGCCTGAGGTACTTCAGGCGGCAGCTATTATGTTTGTAACAATACCAATTATTTGTATCTATCCGTTTTTACAGAAGTACTTTGTAAAAGGCGTTATGGTTGGTGCGGTAAAAGGCTGATAATACTAATAAATTTTTGATTAGTTTATTGGGGATATGAATTCTGTGACCGGCTCATGAGCGGAATTGCAGATTTATATATACATTTTCTAAATAAAGAAGGAGGAATTATTGTGAAAAAACTTAACAAAGTTGTGGCTTTAATGCTTGCAGCTACTATGATATTCGGTTCACTGGCAGGCTGCAGTAAGTCAAATGACAAAAATGGGGAGACAGTAAACCAGACAACACCTACCGCCGAAGCAACTGGCAGCGAAGGTGAAGGAACTACAGATGCAGCTGGGATTGAGGGTTATACAGCATTTGCAGAAAACGTTACATTAAAGATACCCGTATACGATAGAGGTGTAGAGGGTGTGCCAACTGTAGACGATAACTATTGGACAAAATGGATTCAAGAGAATTTTGGTGATAAATACAATGTAACAGTTGAATATGTACCTATTACACGTACAGATGTTATGACAGATTATGCTTTATTAGCTTCATCTGACGAACTTCCTACAATCTTAATGGAGTATGATTATCCTAAAACATCACAGTGGGCTAATGAAGGCTACTTAACAACCTTTAACATGGATGATTTTGCTAAGGTAGCTCCTAATTATTACAACAGAATGGTAGAAAGTGACCAGCTCGCTTACTCCTCCATGAACGGAGAGACATATTTTGCTTTAGGTGCCAGACCTTATTATGATACGAATTACTCCTTCCAGACCTTCGTGCGTATGGACTGGTTGAAACAGGTTGGATATGATCATGTTCCTTTAACACGTGCTGAGTATGTTGATGCTATGACAAAGATCAAAGAAGCAGGCCTTGCAAAGAATCCTAAGGGCGGCGCTATGATCACAGGTGTTGGTTCTGATCAGAACTATGCATTTAGAACATATCCTCAGAATGAAGAAGATTGGGCAAAAGCAGGAGATGTAAACATTCCTCAGCTTGGTTCAGATGCTAACTTTAAATTACTTCAGAGAGAAAATGAAGATTATAATTTAGGCTTTACAAATCCTGAGTACTACATTACAGATACAGAAACAGACAAAGCAAACTTTATCAACGGCTCCTCCTATTCCTATGGTGGATATATTTCTACAAACATGGATTGGTTAAACTCCTTCTATGAGCAGAATCCTGGTGCTGAACTGGCTGTTGCTCCTATGGGTATTGTTGATGAAGCTGGCGGTACAGTTCCTGCATACCGTACAAATAATCCATTTGGTATGATCGTTGGTTTCTCCTCAAGTGCATCTGCAGATGAGATCAAAGCAGCTTGGATGTATATGGAATGGATGAGCCAGGAAGATGTACTTTTTACAATGCAGTGGGGTGTAGAAGGCGAGAACTACACTGTTGATGCTACAACAAATCTTCCTGTATCTGTTGTAGATTATGCTGGAGACAAGAAACAGGGTTACAATAACAGTGTTGACTACTGGTGTATCGTAACTGCAACTAAAAATGCCGGTACAATTGAAGATATCATTAAATCCTCCGCTCCTCAGGGATTACCTCAGGATTTCACAGAGGATATCATTAAGGTATACTATCAGCAGAAAGAACTGGCAGAATCAGGTTATGGTATCTTAGATGTAATCTTCTCAGTTCCCATTGAAGCAGAGACTGAATTCAGCGGTGTATTACAGGAGAAATACAAAGAATACCGTGATAAACTTACAATGTGTAAACCTGAAGAATTCGAGGCTCTGTATAAGAAATATACAGACGAGTATTTAAAAGCCGGATATGAAGAAGTAATGAACCAGAGATTACAGGCATATCAGGATGGCAACAGCACAAAATTACCTGATAATCAGAAATAATATCAAGTGATTATTTATAAGGGACACTGCCTTGCTTTCTGCAAGGCGGTGTCCCTTTTTCAAGCAGAGTTACCTCTTAAAATTATTCTCTGCAGATGGAATAAACATCCAATGAAATAGTTTAAATACATCTTAAATACGTGAGCAACTCAGACCGGACAGTTAAATTTCAGCAAACTGGTATTTCCTTTATAAATATGGTAATATATAAAATATTACCATATGGATTTGGAGGCTCTTAATGACGGAATTCCTTTTAAAACATTTTGTGAAAGATCATAAGAATACCAGCAATGCTAAAGTACGGGGAGCTTATGGTATGCTTTCCGGCTATATAGGGGTAATCTGTAATATATTCCTTTTTCTGATTAAATTAATTGGTGGATTTGTTATAAACAGTATATCAGTCACAGCAGATGCTTTTAATAATTTATCCGATGCTGCATCTTCTATTGTAACCCTTGTAGGGACGAAGCTTTCACAAAAACCAGCAGATAAAGAGCATCCCTTCGGACATGGAAGATCGGAATATATATCTGCTTTTATAGTTGCCTTCCTGGTATTGCAGGTGGGGTTAACCTGTCTAAAAAGCGCATTCGGGAAAATATTAAAGCCTGAACCTGTATTATTTCATATCGGAATTTTAATTTTATTGGTACTATCAGTGCTTATTAAGCTGTGGCTGGCCTTTTTTAATAAAAGTATGGCAAAAAAGATTAATTCCTCTGTACTTAAAGCCACAGGGACAGATGCATTTGGTGATGTCTTAATAACCTCTGTTACCATAATATCAATATTGATAGGCAAATTTACAGGACTAAAAATTGACGGTTGGATGGGTGCCATCGTTTCATTAGTAGTATTACTGGCTGGTTTTAATATAGCAAAAGAAACCCTGGAACCCCTCCTTGGAGAGGCCATTGATAAAGAAACCTATGACGGGATAACGAAGAAAGTGGAAGGTTATAAAGGAATCCTTGGCTGTCATGATCTGATAGTTCATAACTACGGACCTTCTCATATAATGGCAACCATTCATGTGGAGGTAGAGTCCAAAGAAAATCTAGAAGGTGTACATGAAATCATCGATAAGATTGAACGCGATATCTTAAGAGAAATGGGGATATTTATTGTAATCCATGTGGATCCTGTAAATCTGGAGGATGAAGAAAGTCAGATTAGGAAAAAGGAAGTAATTGCAGTAATCAAAGAAATCGAACCTGAGGTTTCAATTCATGATTTTCGAATAATAGACGAACAGGATAAATTGAAACTGATTTTTGATATGGTATTACCCTATTCATATGGTGAAAAAGAGAAAGAACAATTGCTTCATAAAATTGAGGCTGCTGTAAAATCTATAGATGTAAAATACGAACTTGTTATAACCATAGACAACAGTTTTATAGGAGAATAAACTTGTGATTATGTACCTCAGGGGTTACCCCTGGGGTATTTTATCGTATATGCCTTCCAAATTCTGTGTGTTGACCCTCTTTGTGTGTTATGTTAATCTTATTAAGCAACTTACTTGTGAACAACAATAAGGAGGGCAAAAATATATGAAAAGATTTTTCATATCAACAGTTCTTATAGTAACTCTGATGATGGCATCCATATTAACACCGGACTTTAATATAAATAATGCTAGTAGTCCCAATGAAGCCTCTGCGGCAGTCGTTAATCCCATCAAATCATCAACTCCCACATTAAAAGCAGTTTCCAGAACTGCAACTACAGTAACTTTGACAGCAGGAAATGTTAGTAAAGCGACAGGCTATCAGATATACAGAGCAGCCAGTGCAAATGGAACTTATAAATATATCGGCAAAACAACAAGCGGAGCTTACAAAGATTCCGGTCTTACTTCAACAGCCGGCTATTCTTATAAAGCAAGGGCTTACAAAAAGATCAGTGGCGAAAGTTATTACAGCAAAACTTCCTCTGCTTTAGAGGTACCCCGTACCTTAAGTAAAACGGCAGCAATAACTGCAAGCAGTACAACCGCTAAAACCGTAACACTGGCTTGGTCTGGAATAAGCGGAGCACAGAAATATAATGTTTACCGCGCAGCATCGCAGAGCGGAAGTTATAAATATATAGCTACTACAACCGGTACAAGCTATACAGACAAATCACTGACAGCAGGAAAAACCTATTATTATAAAGTAAGAGGAATGAAGACTGCTAAGAATGTTAAATACTATAGTGTATATTCAGATATCGCATCAGCTAAAGTTAAGGGAAGTACTGCTACAGCAACACCTACACCAACAGGTACTTCCGATGATACCAATTATGACAGCAGCTTTGCAAGCCAGGTACTAAAGCTTGTTAATGAAGAACGTGCAAAGGCGGGAGCATCTCCGCTTTCTATATCACAGGAACTTGTTGCCCCGGCTAACAAACGTGCAAAGGAGATCAAACAATCCTTCTCTCATACCAGACCTGACGGAACAGCTTGGAGTACGGTTCTTACAGAGTATAATGTAAGAGTAAATGCTGCCGGAGAGAATATTGCTTATGGCTATAATACACCAGAGAAAGTTATGAATGCCTGGATGAATTCACCTGGACACAGAGCAAATATCTTAAGTACGAATTTTAATCATATCGGTATTGGTGTATATGAAGTAAGCGGCACTGTATATTGCTCACAGCTTTTCTCTGACTAATACCCATATAGTTTTATAGTATTTATGCATAGGGTTAGATTAATTATGGTTGCCAAATAAAATGAAACAAGCTTATTATGTGCTAGTGATAATAGGAATAATGTAACGATAAATCAAGTTCGCAAGTATAAGTTAAACGGATTTGTTGCACCTGCACCAACCTACTAATGGTCAGGAATTTATGAAAGTTTAACTTTAAATATAGAAATAGCCTCTGATCACAGGAAATGGTCAGAGGCTGTTTTTATTCTTTTATAAAATCAGGTTTTTAATAATTACATTGTATCGGTTCTTTCCATTTTAAGCAAGGGTCATAATCTGTATATCTGCTGGTCCAAGTTCAGCAGTAATAATACCGAAATCCGTAGTCACGGAAGTAACCTGAGCAGTATCACTGTTATTAATTAAACACAAAGTCTTACTGGCAGGGAAATAAGTGCACTCTGTATTCTTGTTATCTGAAATATAAGTATCTTTATCCTTGCCTTTCATGAAAGAGAGGAGAAGATTAAGGAGAAGTTTATTGTTTTCTTTGCTGATGGAGAAGGAGGAAAGATATATACCATTACCTTCACCAAATTTATAAGCGGTAAGCAGGGGATTGCCATCCTGTGCTTTTAATACCCTGGCTTTACCATCTGTCAGGTACAAACCGTCTTTGGATTTAAGTGAAGCATTGTCAGGCCAGAGTTCAGACTCTTCTTCTGCAAAGGTCCATTTACCATGGCAGATTCTGGCACCGGTATCCTTATCGATACCCAGCAGGTGAGAGAGACGGAAAAAGGTATCATAACCTTCTGTTGCGGAAGGCTCATTTACACCAATAAAGGAACCACCCTCATATACCCACCTGGTGATTAACTCAATGATTTCATTATCCTTCCAGGCATCACCGCCGCTCCAGGCAGAACCGGCATACCCGGCATTGATTATTACTTCATAATTTTTTAAAGCACCTTTTTTTACATCCTCAAAACTAATAAAATCAACCTCAAAAGGGAAACCGGATAAGGCTTCGTTGATATGTATCAAATCATGGACATGTGTCTCGTGAAAGTGCCCTGACAAGGTCCAGGAGCGTAAGTGTCCCCAACTATGAAGAACGGCAATACGAAGGTCTTTCACCAAAGGAGTTCCTTGGCTGTGAAGTTTCTTTATGGTACGGAATTCGCCTGCAACTTTTTCTATATAATCAACAAAATCCGGAAAGGGTTCAACTAAATGCAGATATCCCCCAAGACCGATACGGTCAATAGGTGCACGAAGAAGAGCACGACGGATATTTATCCAGAATTTCTCTGCTTCCTTTGTAGGTTCTCCGCCCTCCATAAAAGTAGGAGTTCCGTTTAAGCCTACGGGGAAGAGATAAGGATGAAGCCGCAGCTCATGTACCGGAACCTTTACATCAGAGCACAGTCTGGATTCATAACCGGAAAAGACACATTTAATGATACCGTCAAAGCCGAATTCTTCAAAACGTTTGCTGTAAGGCTCTAAGCCAACCCAGCTGTCATCGTAGAAGACATAAGCAAGCTTTCCATAAGAATGTACGATATCGATTAATTTCTTTCCAAAGCTGATAACAAAGTCATGAATGTATTCCATCCAGTCTTTTTTCTCTTTGGTTCCTGGTATATGGGTAACCATATGCTTACCCATATTGATAAAATCTTCAGAGGTCAGGGAATATCCGTATTTTTCTCTGAAACCATCCAAGGCCTTTGGACTTACCGTGAAATCGTATGAACCCCAGTCAGAGAAAAGATAAGGATTCTGTTTACTGCTGCCCCAAATCCATGCAAAGTTATAGAAAAGAGAAGTAAAACGCACGACATTGGTGGTTGGATGTTCCTTGCACCAGTTAATGAGCCAGTCTGTAAGGTAGTTTTGTACCTCTTCATGAACAGGATCTATCTGCAGCAGATGCTCTTTATCCCAGTTATTTGTGGTATGGTTATACATGGAGATTTCCTCCCAGATACGGAAAGCAAGGAAATTCACAGTGTATTTATGCATTGGTTTTATTTTGCTAATAATAACGGATTCTGTATTGGAATCATAAGTCCACTGTTCTCTTGGTACTTCCGTATTCTCTGTACGGTCAAATACCTGCCAGTACCTTAAGGAATCCTCCTGACTGTTAATTTGAAACTGCTCTTTAAAATAATCTTTCATTAAACAGATAGTTAGACTGTCTGTTGTAGCAACCACAGGTGCTGTCATAAGAAAACTCTGCTGAAGTTTATCCTTATTTTCGCTGGCCCATTGGTTATGATCTCTGATGATACAGATTGTGGAGTAGATATCGTAGCCAGCTTCTGTAATTTTAGGGGAAAGAACGGTTCCGTCGCTGTCGCGAATAACATCAGCTCCCCATTTCTCTGCCAGTTGCAATGTAAGATCTTCAAAGCCTGCTTCGCCGGGAAGAGTAAAGCTGCCCCAATTGTCTGAATTTTTCATAGTATCCTCTTTCCTGCATATAAACTTGGGTTCAATATGCGTCTTTTACTTAAAATCAATGTCCTTTGCTTCCAGCATGTCAGCAAGAAAAGCCAGTGCAAGCCCCTGGCCCCAACCCTGCATCCAGGACTTGGGAATATTAAGATAACCCGCTTTATCTTTCATGACAGCAGTTCCGCCGGAAACGTTTAATACACGTCCGTCTTCTGAAATATTCTCAATAATACCATAGTAAGCCTTATCAATATATTTCGTATGCAGAGGGTTATTGTTGTTGATCATAGCTGCTGCAATACCACAGGAAGCAGATACTTCTTCATAAGCTTCCTCTACGTCCAGTACAGTTCTCCATAAACCATTCTCTGTCTGAAGAGATTTAAGAGCAGCCAGCTGATCCCTTAAGGCACATTCAATTTCCATGCAGGGAGGATAAAGATACCATTCTTTCACTTCTTTCTTCACTCTTGACATAGTGTAAGCGGCCCAGGCATTGGCACGTCCCCAATAGAAGCCTGACATATGGCTGTTAGCCACGTGACTGTAGCCGTGATACCAGAGACCGGTAGAAGGATCCTGAAGAAATTTGATATGCCAGTAATACTGGTTTAATGCATCATCAATAAAGTCCTGGCGGTTTAACATGTTTCCTGCACGAAGGAGGAAAAAAGCAGCCATAAATAAGGTATCTGCCCATGCCTGTTCAGGAAAATCATTATTCTGAGATACTGTATGCTGCAATACATTCTCACCGAAACGAAGAGCGTGTTTGGTTAGATATTCTGCTTTGCTCAGTATGATATCAAGATATTTCTGATCCTGTGTTTCTTTGTACAGAGTCAGCATGGTATGCCCCATGGCACAAGTGTTGACTGTCCAGGCAGGAAGTCCAAGCTCCATATATTCATCTGTCCAGCGGATCAGCATATCTAAATACTCTTTTCTGCCGGTAGCTTCATAAGCTCTGCAAACACCGTAATAAGCAACGCCGCAGGGCCAATCCCAGGTTAAATCCATGGACATGGTCTTATGAACAATACTGTCCATTCTATTTAGAAGTTCTTCTTTGTCATATACCGGTTTCATTAATTTTCAGCTCCTTATAGATTTTCTGATAGTTATAATGCTTCTAATGATATCTTAGTCGAGATATCTGTATCTGTCTAATCATTCACCATATAAAACTATGCAAAATCAATCATAATATCAATTGAATATGGCTAATTACCATAAAATTATCAATAAAACTTGAGAAATAGACGAAAAAATATGGAAAAAATGAGCATAATGCACAAAAAATATTACGCAATTCAGCGGAATTTGATTGATGAATATGATCAGTTATGATATAATGAAAGCGTAGAGAGGAATTTGGAGCTCGCTCCATAATTCCGACCGGAGCAACAAGAACATGAACACGCACTTTGTTCATGTTATAATGAAAGCATAAATTATCTATCAGGATTATTATAGAAAGGATGCAGCTTATGCCGAGAAAGAAGAGATCAATCGTTGAATACCGCCACTATAATTTGCCACTAAGTTTTCCTATTTTGCTATTGTCCGGCGAACGTTGGAGAATATCAGAGGTGAAAAGCTCTAATCTGCATTTTCATAATTGTCTTGAAATTGGTATTTGTCTGGCAGAAAGCGGAATTATTGATATTGAAGGTGTTCCACATACCTTTAAAGAAGGAGATGTAACCTGCATACCAAGGCACATCCCCCATACCACCTTCAGTTCTCCGGGAGAAGAGAGTCTTTGGGTATATATCTTTGTAGATCCGGAAGAACTTTTCAGAGATATGTTCAGAGATTCCATAGAAAATTTTGAAAGCCCCATGTCACCCATCAGGCATTACAAATATATTATGAATAAGCAGGAATATCCCAAGGTGTATTTCCTGGCAAAGACAATTGCAGATGAATTAAAAGAGCAGAAATTCAACTACCAGGCAAGTGTCAAGGGTCTGATGCTGTCTCTGTATACAGAACTTTTGCGTATACACAGTGCAGAGAATCAGAATACCGCTAAGAATAAGCAAAAAGACGAAAGTGTTGTAATTATTGCTGATGCAATAAATTTTATACACAGAAATTATATGCAGCCAATAACAATAGAAGATTTAGCCGATATGTGCCATTTAAGTGTGAGCCATTTCAGAAGAACCTTCCATTCCATAATGGGTGCAGCGCCACTTGATTTCTTAAACAGTACAAGAATTGATGAAGCCTGCAGACTGCTTCGAAGTACTGAGGACAGTATCTTAAGTATATCAGGTCAGGTTGGTTTCCATTCCATCTCAAGTTTTAACCGATGTTTTACTAAGCTTACAGGTTCGTCTCCCAGAGTGTGGAGAAATACCACACTGCAATCGGAAGCCAAGTCCTCAAAAGCAACCATTTTGGAATTTACCGGGTGGATGTAAATTAGACTATCTGCTGGAGAAGTTAATAGAAAGCAGCCATATCAGCAAGGAGTTATACGAGAACAGATTATCTGTTACTTATATCAATTCCGGCTGAAATGGCTGTATTTGGTTTTACGGTTATTTTATATCTGATTTTGTGAAGGCCCATATTCCAAGCACGGTGGTTACTGCCAATACTACGAGTCCAACGATCGCTGATCTTAAATAATCAGATCCGGTGGCTGTATCTGCAGCATAGAAAGAGATGTTGTTTAACAAACTGAATTCTGTAAATTTAATTTTGCTTTTAACAGCATACTGGAGTAAGGTGAATATCAAACGCTCTGCCATGAGAGCGTAAATAATATTAATTGCAATGACTCCGCCAAGATTTTTTACAACCATAGAAAGCATCAGAAACAGGGAGGTAACACTGGCATATAAGAGCATTTCTATACCAAGAGTCTTAAACATCCAGCCTACATATTCACCCGAAAAATCCCCCAAATTACCGGTTACAATTGTTGCACTGATTGTTCCGACCAATATAACAACAGCGATGAATATATAAGAGGCGGCAATCATAGTAATCAGTTTAGAGAGGTATATATAAATCTTCGAGTAGCCTTTTGATACTACATTTTTCATAGTTCCATGGCTGAATTCTGCAGTAACAAATATGCCTATTACTATTCCAATCAGCATGATAAGGTCACTGCCAAATACAGCACTCATACCGTAGTCAATTCCGCTTGAGGGATCGGTAATTACCATAGTGGGATCTGAATTTTGCATTAAATATAACACTACAATACCCAGGATAAAGAGAAAGGCCTCTACAGCCATGCAAATATAAAAAGACTTGCTTTTAAACAAACGATAAAAATCAGAACGCAATAAATTAGACATAGTAACTCCCATCTGTGTACCTACTGTACACTGAGCAAATCAGTAAGTTAGAACAATAATCTCTGATTTGCTATTCTTTAATATGTAATTGATATATTATTTTGTAATTAAATGTATTGCAGGTCATATTTTCTTAAACATAACTTTTCTCAGTGCTCTCCATCAGCTGCATAAAGTATGCTTCTAAATCCTGCCCGACAATTGAACTGGAATTAACAGTTATACCACTTTTAGCAAGTTCGGTATTAATGGTACCGGCCTTTTCTAAATTCCTAGATATTCGTATTGTACTCTCATCCAAGACTTTAACGGCATCTTTCTCTATCATTCCCGTTATTATATTTACAGCTTCAGCGGTTTTATCAACCTTTATCTCCAGTTCTCCGGCGCAGCGCTGTTCCAGCTCCTCATTGGTAAACTCTGTAACCATAACTCCGTTATTAATAACCCCATAACGGTTAGCAATCCTTGAAAGTTCTCCAAGAATATGACTGGAGATAAGAATAGTAATCTTTCTTTCACGGTTTAAATGAAGGATCAATTCACGGATTTCTTTTATGCCGGTTGGATCAAGTCCGTTAATAGGCTCATCTAACATCAAAAATTCCGGATCGCCAAGTAAAGAGATACCTATGGCAAGCCGCTGTTTCATACCAAGGGAAAAGTTTTTCGCTTTTTTCTTACCGGTATCAGATAAACCTACAAGGTTTAACATTTCAGGTATTTTCGTTACGGGGTCAAGTCCCAGCAATCTGCAATAATAATGAAGGTTCTGTTTAGCTGTCATCTGGGGGAACACTGCCGGATTCTCTATCATTGTTCCTGTCTTGCTTCTTTGGGTATCTAAATCATTACTTCCAAATAATTGAATGGTTCCTTTGCTTGGATGGGCAAGTCCTGCCACCATTCGGATAAATGTAGTTTTACCGGCACCGTTACGTCCGATAAATCCATAAATATCACCCTTATAAACGTTAAGATTCATACCACTTACTGCCGCTCTTTTACCAAATACCTTTGTGAGGTCTTTTGTTTGCAGTACATATTCCATTTTGATATCCTCCTGCTTTTTCTGTTGAAATTTTACAACAATACATATATTACCATATAAGAATTAAAAACACATTAGAAAAACCTAAATTTATCCTTTTATTTTCTATTGCGCTTCTGGCTAATTGGTGCTACACTAACGTAAAGTGGTATGACCAATATACCAATTTTATTGACAGAGCAGAATGACAGGAGGATGTTATGAAGTATCTTAGACAGTTGCTGATTATTTTAGGTATCTATTTTGCAGGGCAGGTAATACAGGAAATATTTCATTTACCGGTACCGGGTTCTGTAATAGGCATATTGATAATGTTTTTTGCATTGCATACCGGTGTTCTTAAAGTTCACATGATAGAAGAGGTCTGCGATTTTTTGTTATCACATATGGCATTTCTCTTTGTGCCCGCAAGTGTGGGGCTCATGACCTCCTTTGGCCTGATAAAGGGAAAGCTGGCAGGTTTTCTGGCAGTTATCGTAATTTCAACGGCGGTTATCTGGATTATAACTGCGCACATAGCAAAGCTGCTTAGAAAGGAAAGTATCAATGAGTGAAATAATTAAATCACCGTTATTTGGAGTTATTCTGTCTATGGCTGCCTATGAAGTAGCCATTCTGATTCAGAAAAAGACCAGGTTATCCATATGCAATCCTTTATTGCTTGCCATGCTGCTGGTAATATTGGTGCTTTCGAGTTTTAACATATCCTATGAGGATTACAGTCAGGGGGGACAGCTTATCTCCTTTTTCCTGTATCCGGCCACAGTAGCCCTGGCATTACCAATCTATCGTAAATTTCATCTGTTAAAAGCAAATGCACTTCCTATTGTTGTCAGTATTTTAAGCGGTAATGTTTTAGGTATCAGCTGTATTATCCTCCTGTCAAAGGTTTTTGGCCTTTCAGAGGTATTGACAAAATCATTGATTCCAAAATCTATTACGACACCTATTGGTATGGAGGTTTCAAACCAGCTTGGAGGAATTCCATCGGTTACAGTAGTTGCAATTATACTGACCGGAATATTGGGAGCAGTGATTGGTCCGTTTCTCGCTAAGTTATTCAAAATGAAGGATAGTGTGTCTGTGGGAATTGCTATGGGGGTTTCTTCTCATGCATTGGGAACGGCAAGGGCTATGGAGCTTGGAGAGATTGAAGGCGCCATGAGCGGGCTAACAATGGCGTTGTCTGGTATTGTTACGGTAGTTCTAGCTCCTGTTATATGGAGATTATTTTTGATTATTCTTTAGGGATGGGGAAGGGTGGGTTTTTATAAGGGGGACGGCATATTGTACAAAACAGAAAAAACTCATGCTTCGATTACAAGGTATAAGAAATCCTAATTCTCTGGGTATTTTATGCTGGACATATTCTAAAACAGATAACTCGCTGACGCTCAAACAATCTGTTTTAGAATATAGCATAAAATATCCAGAGAAAAGGACTTCTAATACCTTTCCATAGGCGCATTCGTTCTTTCTGTTTTGTACAATATGTCTGAAATCCTATTAGAGCAAGACTTTTTGATAATTGAATCAAGAACATGAATTAAGAACATGAATTAAGACCATGAATTAAGACCATGAATTAAGAACATGAATCAAAAACATGAATCAAGAGCATGAATCAAAAACATGAACTAAGAACATGGATCAAGAACATGAACTAAGAACATGAATTAAGAACATGAATCAAGAACATGATCAAGAGCATGAATTGAGAGCATGAATTAAGACCATGGATCAAGAACATGAATAAAGACCATTAATCAAGACCATGAATCAAGATATGAATTAAGAGCATGAACCAAGAACATGAATCAAGACCATGGAGCAAGAACATGAATAAAGACCGTTAATCAAGACCATGAATCAAGATATGAATTAAGAGCATGAACCAAGAACATGAATCAAGACCATGGAGCAAGAACATGAATTAAGAGCATGAATCAAGACCATGAATCAAGATATGAATTAAGAGCGTGAACCAAGAACATGAATCAAGAACATGAATTAAGAGCATGAACCAAGAGCATGAACCAAGAGCATGAACCAAGAGCATGAATCAAGAGCATGAATTAAGACCATGAATTAAGACAATATTTTAAGAGAGACATTTAGGAATGTGGTTAGAAAATGTGGTTTTAAATATGATTCTAAGAAAATAAACTTATTGGACATTTTTTATGTATAATCGTAAGTATATCAATATCTAATTCATAAAGGAATAATAAAATCTGTTATATAGGATATGAATATAGTACTTAAGTGATAGAGAAGTACTTTGGGGAATTATCGGAAGGAGAAGGTGATGTTTGAAGCGATAAAAAACACAAAAGTTTTTGATCAGGTTATTGGGCAGATTAAAGAACTTATAAGACAAGGTGATTTAAAGCCTGGGGATAAGCTGCCTTCTGAGAGAGAGATGTGTGAACAGCTAAGAGTCAGCAGGACTTCCATAAGAGAGGCCTTGCGTGCCCTTGAGATGCTGGGTATTATTGAAGCCAGGCAGGGGGGAGGCAATTATATCAAAGAGCAGTTTGAGGACAGCTTCTTTGAGCCTCTGTCCCTGACCTTTCTCCTTCATGGCAGTAATATCGATGAGGTGATTAAATTTCGGCAGATGATAGAGCCTCAGGCAGCCGGGGAGGCTGCGCTCAGAAGAAGCGAGGAACAACTGGAGGAAATGAAGAGATTACTTTGTGAGCTGAATACTTCGGAGAATGAAAGCGTGAGTGCAGCCATTGATAAACAATTGCATTATAAGATAATAGAAGCATCGGGAAACAAACTGGTATCCTACACCATGTATGCCGTCTCAGCTTTGGTAGAAGAGTATATTATTAATACCCGCAGCAGTATGTTTAAGAATCCTGAGAATAAAAGACTTCTTTATAAGCAGCATGAGAGTATCATCCATGCAATTGAGCAGCAGGATAGCACAGCAGCTATAAGGGCAATGTCGGAACATCTGTTAAGCACATAAGTTTGAGACTATACGAAATAAGATGATTAAGGGAAAGGAAAGATTGATAATATGAAAAAGGCAGTATTCCTAAATTATGCAAAAGTAGACTATGACAATAAATTAGATTGTAACAAATTAAATAAAGCGGCAGAAATCACATTATTTGAAAAATCAGCACCGGAGGAAATCTGTAAAAAGGCAGAGGGAAGCCATATTTTAATTACAAAAGAGCTGCCCATGGGAAAGGAGATTATCGAAAACCTTCCTTCAACCGTAGAGCTGATATGTGAGGCTGGTACCGGCTATAACAATATAGATATAGAAGCAGCAACGAAGAAAAACATTACAGTATGTAATATTCCTGCTTATAGTTCCAGAGCTGTCGCACAGCTAACCTTTACCTTTATTCTATCCTTAAGTTCTTCGCTGACCGCACAGCAGAACCTGCTGACAGAGAAGAGGTATGATAATTTTACGAAGTATATGGCGCTGAATCACAGTGAAGTGGCCGGTAAAACCCTGGGGGTAATCGGAGCCGGAAAGATTGCGGGGGAAGTAATTAAGACAGCTGTTTTCTTTGGAATGAAAGTCTTGGTGTACAGCAGAACACCAAAAGTCTTTCAGGAGGAAAATGTGAGCTTTGTATCCCTGACGGAACTGCTCACAAAAAGTGATTTTGTAACAATTCACTGTCCCTTAAATGAGGATACCAGATATTTGATAGATCAGGAGAAGCTTGCACTTATGAAACCTTCAGCTTATCTTATCAATACTTCCAGAGGAGCGATTATCAAAGAAAAGGACCTTGTGGAGGCACTTAAGAACAGAGTAATTGCTGGTGCGGCGCTGGATGTACTGGAACAGGAGCCGGGAACTCCGGATAATCCGCTTTTTCAGCTGTCTAATTGTATCCTGACACCTCATATAGGCTGGAAGTGTATCGAGACCAGACAGCGGCTAATTGATATGCTTGCTGATAATATACAGGCCTTCCTGGAAGGAAAGCCTATCAATAAGGTTAATTAAATAAGCTGGAGAAGGGTAAAATATTGGAACTGAATATTTTTTACCCTTCTCTATTTAGGTTAACGGGCTTCTTCTTTTCTTAGTTACCGGATACTGCACCTTATTCCTAGTCCTTCATAGGCATTAATATCAGATACTGAATTTGCGTAGTTTACGGAATGCAGAACAACACAAGTGGGGGGATTGAGAACGGTCATGAGTTTACTAGACAGACCTTAGTATAATTTAAAGGATTTAACCACAGTATCGAGTTCAGTAGCATTGCGTCGATTACTCTCAACCATTTTTCTTGTGTCGGAGGTCAGTGAGACAATATCAGTATCTCTTGCTGCTACATCGCTGACACCGGCAGAGGAATCCTCAACCATGTTATTGATCTCACCTATAGAAGTGCTGATATTCTTAAGTTCGTCTTTTAACAGATCAATTCCTCCGTGTATAGATTCCAGAGCTTCATTGATATCTTTGGCATTATGACTGTATTCCTTGCTAGTCTCCAGGAAATCCGTATAGTCAGTAAGAACATAATCCTCCAGGAAGGAAAGGGAGCGGTTAAGGCTCTCTGTCAGTGCTTTTACTGCCTGATTAACCTCTGCGGTTATGGCATTTATACTGTTAACAGTACCGGCAGACTGATCTGCCAGTGAGCCTATCTCACCGGCCACAACGGAAAAACCTCTGCCGGCTTCTCCCGCTCTGGCGGCCTCAATAGAAGCATTTAATGCAAGCAGGGTAGTCTGATCTGCTATTTCTTTTATAACATTGGTTAAGGTATTAATCTTATTTACTGCCTCTGCCTGCTTGATAGCAAGGGAGGTATCTGACTTTACTTTTTCATAGATTTCTCTGGTTCTTGCGACCGCCTCTTCTGTTGCGGCCTTCAGATTCGTGGCACGGTCAATTAAATGAGAAGATTTTGCGATTCCATCGTTTGCTTTTGTATAAATGGACTGGGAGTGATGCTCAATGTTAGTGATGTTATTGCATATAAGTGTTGTGGTTGCAGCGGTTTCCTCCATACTGGCTGAAAGTTCCTGGGCTGTGGCACTGTTATCGGAGGCATAATCATTTACGGATATGGTTATCCTGTTAAGTCCGTCTGCCGTAGTCAGCATATTATCGGAAGCTTGTCCAATCTTTTCTATCATTCCTCTCAGGCTGATTCTCATACTTTCAATAGCTCTTCCCATTTCACCGGTTTCATCTTTGTTTTGAAGAATTGATTGAAAGGCAGAGCCATCAGTAAAATCAAGTCCTGCGGTTTTGTTGATGTAACCTGTAAGTTTCTTTATAGGTCCTGAAATACTTCCGGCAAACAGGTAGGTTAACAGGCTGAGTATTATTGTGAGTATCAGAGTAATACCCAATGAAGTAACGGTTGCTTTTTGCAAGGGAGCCATGATCTCTGCTTCCTCCACGGCAAGAACGAGAATCCAACGGCTGTTTTGCAGAATACTATAGGAAGCAAAGGTGCTCTTGCCATCATATGTATAAGTGAGTGTACCTGTCTCAGAGATATTACCGGACTGGATGTCCTTTGTCAGTGAAGAGATTGAATCCACATTCAGATTGGTACCGACTACTTCTTCGTCAGGATAATAAACAGCGTTTCCATCCGTATCTAAGAGGTAGGCATATGCCGTATCCATGCCGGATAAAGTAATATCAGATAACAGCTTACTGAATTCTGTAACCTCAACAGTAACTGTGATATAACCGATTATTTCTGCATCCGACTGGCTGGTATCACCATTGCCATTCTGTGTATTGCCAGCCATAGGTGTTTCAGTTTTTATCTCTGCTGAGGGAACTGCCCCAGCTTCTCCCTCATGCTGCATACCTTCCGGTCCCTGGCTGAATTCCATGTTCCGAAAAGGAATGATAAAGGTAACACGAGGGGTACTTTCGGTATCAGAAACAAAAACATTGCTCTGAGAGCTTGTACCACTGGCAAGGGTATTTTGAAAATAGGTTTCGTCAGAAATGCTTGTGCCTGTTAAGGAATCATCCGTACTATATAAAATAATACCTCCTGTATTTATTAGACTTATATCAGTACGGTATGTATCCATGTTCATAAACATATTAACATAGTTTTCAATGCTTTCTGTATCAGTGGTGCCGGAGGATTGCAGCAGGGATTTGATCTCCTGGGACTGCATAAGAAATTGAGCGGAATTACTGATGGAGATTACGGACTCGCTGATATTCTTATTGTAAGAGTCTGCCAGATTCTTCATTGTAAGCCTGGTATTATCTGTAATCGTACTTTTGGATACCCTGTTAATAGCTGTAAAATTCACTGCAGATGCAATAATGATAAAGAAAGCACACAGCAGGGAGATCTTTAATTTAATTGAGAGAGTACGGTATCTTTTTTCTCTGGATTTGTTATTATCTTTCATTCAACCACCTGTTACGCCAGGGCATAGTTTGCCAATCTGCCCTTTTTGTCCCTTTCTGTCTGAAAATATATAATTGTGGAAAAAGAATACCAGATGATTATGTAACAAATGTGTATAAGGTGTGAAAAATGAGTGAATCGTAATATAAAAAGAATCACCCATATAGACAACTGCTGAAATGAATATTCCTACATAGACAGGATATTCATTTCAGCCAGGAACCCTTTTATCAGGGTGAAAAGAAATTTTTTAACGGAACAGGACCTTCAAGTGGAGTACGTTCAACATACAGAGTACGATCCGGTCTTGTTTTCACAGACCACTTAACCAGGGTAATTGATTGATTTTCAATTTCAATAGAGGTAATACATCTGGGATGAACACAGCTGCCATCATTGAAATATAAGGGTTCGCCTACAGCCGGGAAGGCAGGTCTGTGAGTATGACCTGCAATCAGCATTTTATTGTGTTTTTTTGTCCAATTAATAAGATGATTCTCAACCTTTTCCTTCTTATTAAAGTTTTTTGAGGCACTGGTCGGATCTTTTACTCCAATAAGTTCAAAGGGTCTCCATAGATAACGTACCAGGAATCTGGCAAGGCGCCATAAGGTGTCATTAAAGTAATCCGCCTGATGTCCGTGTACCAGTAAAATTTTGTGGTTTGTATTGGCTATTCGAAGAACGAGAGCTTCCCTTATACGGATATCCGGCAGCAAAGCAACCTGCTTCTTTAAGCTTTCATCATAAAAAGAGCTAAAGTGTTCTTTGGCAAAGGACGGGTTTCTTTTTACAATATCGTGATTACCATAAAGCATATAAAAACGCTTACTTTCATAGAATTTGGACATTAGCCAGAAAGCATAACTGTGAGTAGAAATGATGTCCTCTTCCGATCTGTTTTCCCAAAGCTCATCTCCATCCCCTAATTCAATATAAATGAAATTCTTATCATAATAATAGGACAGAGCAGCGAAATACAGATTCTGGTTATTAAACAGGTTATCGCCCCAGTTACCGATTCCTCTGTGGCAGTCGCTGATAAGCACAATCTTGGTATTTTTCTTTAGTACCAGTTCTTCTGCATTTATATAAGCATTTGTCAGCTTCTTATCCACAGACAATTATAACACCTCCCATCCCAGCCGTTTTCTTACTGTTTATGCTCTTTTGCACTAAGGGCAGCAGCTTTGCTTTCTGTATTAGACTGCTGCAGGCGTTTATAATCCTTAAAGATATCAGGAGTATTTCTGATATTGAGTATCTTATTATACATTTTAGGCGCTTCATTTTTTACCAATATGAATTTATCCAGAGGATCTCCAATAAGTTTAGTTGCTTCATTATATGCATAACAATTCCGTTTATTGTTGGTTTGCATAATGAAATCCATAACTGCATTTCTTGTAAGCGGCTGTTTGGAGCGGGGTTTATCAAATACGAAACCTACGGTATTATTCGTATAAGCTATTTCATTTCTTTTATACCCGGTCTTTACTAGGGCTTCGATAAAGATATCCCTCATTTCCTCGTTCTTCAGTGTTATCTGGGCATGCATAACCAGATCTTCCGGTTCAGAAAATTCACCGAGACGGAAACCGGTAAGCCACCAATGAAGATCGCTGCGGTAAAAAAGTACTTTATCCTTCTTTATAAGGGTAAAAGCCAAAGGCATCCGCTCTTCATCGGAAGCACATTCATAGAAGGTTCCGTAAAAAAGGCCGGGAATATCTATAAAAGGTACAGTGGTATTATAGATACCGATTTCACAGCCTGTAGTCATACCATACTGACCTTTCCAGAATTCGATCATCCACTTCTTACCATCATAATCAAAATATATTGGCTCGCAGTCTATAATCATGCTAAAGGCAGCGCAGCCTTCATCATAAAGTCTGCAGTAACCGCATTCACGCTGCCAGCAATTCATCAGGGAATAGAACATATTCTGAGGACGGTAATATGCAAATCCAAAAGGGGCCAGTTCCTTGTTGAGATCAATAAGTTTATTGGCCTGGGCATCAGCAAGGATAAGGGCCAGATCAGTTTCTTTTTCGAAGCTGGTAGCACTGACCTGAGGCAGGGATAAGGATTCTTTTATTTCGTTCTTTAAAGTTTTTTTCTTTATAAATAATCTGCTGAAAGATGGATAATACTTTCTATCAAGTTTCTTCATAAAAGGACTCCTTCCGATTAAATTTAAGTTGAATTTAGCAAGCTAGTTCCAGATATTAAGAGTCAAGATTTTTTTAAACACTTAAAATTCAACTTATATAGTAAAAATATGCATAATATAGAGTATATGCTATATTATCATATTCATAAGGAGGGCAGGGTGTTAATTAAATATTTTGTGATAATAATAACAATTATTAGTTGCAAAATTACCAAAGTTGGATTACAATGAGGCTGTAAGAAAGATTAACATCTCTGCGGCAAAAGGAACAAGGAAAGTGCCGTATTTTAAAATTAGATAAATAATCATCCTAAGGAGGTAACATTATGAGTAAGATAGTAGTAGTAGGAGCAAATCATGCCGGAACAGCAGCGTTAAATACTATACTTGATAATTTTAAAGGAAATGAAGTTACAGCTTTTGATTCCAATTCCAATATAAGTTTTTTAGGCTGTGGTATGGCTTTATGGATTGGAAAACAAATCAGCGGGCCAGAAGGATTGTTCTATTCCAATAAAGAGAAGTTGGAGAATAAGGGTGCAAGAATCTTCATGGAGACACCTGTTGAGTCCATTGATTATGATAACCGAATCGTTCATGCGAAAGGTAAAGACGGCACAGAGTATCATGAAAACTATGATAAACTTATCCTGGCTACCGGTTCAGTACCTATTGTACCTAATATTGAAGGCATTCATTTGAAGAATGTGCAGCTGGTCAAACTGTATCAGAATGCAGAAGAGGTGATCGAGAAATTAAAAGAGGAATCTGTTAAAGATGTTGTGGTTGTTGGTGCCGGATATATCGGTGTAGAACTTGCAGAAGCATTCCTTCGCTGTGGCAAAGAAGTTACCTTGGTTGATTGTGCAGAAACTTGCCTGTCCGGATATTATGATAAAGATTTCACAGATATTATGAGAGAGAACCTTAAAAAACATGGTGTTAAGGTCGCTTTTGAGGAAACTGTACAAAGAATGGAAGGTAAGGATAAAGTCGAAAAGGTAATAACTGATAAGTCCGAATATAAAGCAGATATGGTTATTATGGCAATAGGCTTTAAGCCAAATACAGCACTTGGAAACTCTCAGCTTAAGCTGTTCAAAAATGGTGCTTTTCTGGTAGATAAACACCAGGAAACCAGTGTTAAAGGAGTTTATGCAGTAGGCGACTGTGCAACCGTTTATGATAATTCCATACAAGAGGTTAATTACATTGCCCTTGCCTCTAATGCTGTTAGATCTGGTATAGTTGCGGGAAATAACAGCTGCGGAAAAGAATTGGAATCCGGAGGAGTTCAAGGTTCTAATGGTATCAGCATCTGGGGTGTTAATATGCTTTCAACAGGTCTTACGCTGGCGAAAGCTGAAAAGCTTGGAATAAATGCAGCAGCTGTTGACTATGAAGATTACCAGAAGCCGGGATTTATGGAGGAGAACAATCATAAGGTTAAGATAAAGATTGTCTATGATAAGGAAACCAGAGTAGTATTGGGAGCGCAGATGACTTCCGAGTATGATATATCCATGGGACTTCATATGTTTTCCCTGGCTATTCAAGAAAAGGTGACCATTGATAAATTAAAACTTGTTGATTTATTCTTCCTGCCACATTTCAACCAGCCGTACAGCTATATAGCTTTAGCTGCACAGCAGGCATAGATAAGTTTTATTCATAGATCGGTGCGTAATTTTAGATAAATGTACATTTTTAGATAAATGCACAACTTAAGATAAACGCACAATTTTAGATAAACGTACAATTTTAGATAAACGCACACTTTAGATAAACGCATATTTTTAGATAAATGCACAACTTTAGATAAACGTATAATTTTAGATAAACGCACAATTTTAAATAAGTACACTTTTAGATTAACACGAAATTATAATACTAATAATGTGATGGGATAGATAACAGTATAATAAATAATTAAATAATTGATCTTTTTTTAGTACACCCTAAATAATAGAGTATCAGGTTAGTTGAAACTTTCCTCACCACTTGTAAAGAAGCCCGAATAGTTAGCTTTTTATAGTGTTAAAGGTTATGATTTTAGTCTGCCTTATAGATAGCTTTTATTTAGGGGTACTTTTTTTGCATTTGCTAGTATCAGTACAAATCATACATGTATTTTCAGAAAGTAATAATTATTAGAGGACAGAACTGTACAAAAGCAACTGAAATAATCCGCCAGGTGTCTTAATATACCTGCCTCATCATATGTTTTAGAAAGGCAGGTATATATGGGAGGATTAGGACAATGAAAAATACATTAGCAGGCAGAAGCAGGCAGGTAGTTATTCTGTTAGGTTTTTTGCTGGTGCTGTTATTGGTATCCTATTTTGGTATTAGTATGTATTTAGAGAAAAAGAGTGCCAATACAATGGTGATGGGAGGGAAATACTATGAGATGCTACATATAGAGAATAAAGCAGAGTTAACGGCGGATTCTCGTGCAGAAAGCTTAGCTGAGGAGAAGGAACCGGATTTGGAAACTTATTTCAGACCTTCCAGCCTTCCAGTATTAAATACCCGTTATGACTGGAACTTCATTGATGATTATTATGACAAAAAGCCATCTGAAATAAAACTGCCTTCAGAACTTTTTAAGACGCCCGAGGATACAATAATTAATTACTTCAGTATTTTACGGGAAGCTGCCAATATTGAAAAAGGCAAATCAGCAGGCTGCGGAACACTTGGGAATGCAGGTATTCCCTATCCAATAGCCTACAACTTTCTTGACGATATCTATAAAGATCGATTGAGTTATAAGCAGTACCGAAAGACCTTTGAAAATATCCTGCATATCAATCTTATAAAATACCACAGCGTGCCAGTTTATGATAACAAAGAGAATATACATCGCTATTTTGTAGAGCTGGAGACTATTGAAGGAAATGAAAAGAATCAGGGAAGTTTTGCGTATTATTACGGGTTTGTAGATCTTAAGGAAGAAATGAATGAATTCAAAATATCAAACATTGAATTCCATGGAGAAAACTATTTATGTGCGCCTTATCATGGTTGGGCATATGATGCTGAAATGTCTGTTAAGGTACGGTACGGAGAATGGTGTGAGCTGATAGAAAAATTATATCCTGTAAAGCAGGAGGGTTATATTAAAAACATAGCCTTTAAGGGAAATGACGGATCAGACTATCTGCTGGTATATTATCAATTAACAAATGGTACGGATATAGAGATTGCCCAGTACCGAAAGGCAGGCCAAGGAGAGTGGGAGCAGATCAGGATTAACCCTGAGGACTGCGTAAAGAAGGAGAATGAAGCCGTTCAATAAGCCATAAAGGCTGTATCAAACCAGGATTATACGGTAGATACAGCCTTTATGTTTTATATTAATAATACGATTGATTTCATAAAAGAATTACTGTCTATCCTTCTTCTTGTCCAGAAAGTTTTTCTCAAACCATTGAAAAAGCATGACAAGCAAAGTAATTATTATTATAACAACAAATATACTAAACATACCTTTCCACATAATATCAAGTGATATCAAAAGATCTTCAATACTAAAATTCATGACTGACTCCTTTCATCCTAAGGCAGTGGGTTCATTTACAGCAGCGGACTATTTTAAGATAGTAGTTAACAGGTTTAAGATAATACCGCCGGCTAATACGGAAGCAATCTGACCGGATACGTTTGCGCCGATAGCATGCATCAGAAGATGGTTGGTAGGGTCTTCCTTAATAGCCATTTTCTGAACTACACGGGCTGACATAGGGAATGCGGAAATACCTGCAGCACCGATCATAGGATTAATCTTATTCTTACGGAACAGATTGACGAACTTAGCAAACATAACACCGCCGATTGTATCAAATACGAAAGCGATAAGACCAAGACCAAGGATTAAAAGCGTCTGCCAGGTTACGAAAGCTTCCGCTCTCATACTAAAGGAGATGGTGATACCCAATAGCAGAGTAACCAGATTTGCTAATATGTTCTGAGCGGCATCGGATAAAGTGGTAAGCACACCGCACTCTCTTAATAAATTACCAAACATTAAGAAACCAACCAAAGATACGGAAGTAGGAGCAACAAAACCTGCAATAATTGTTACTGCAATGGGGAATACTATTTTAATCCTTTTTGATACAGATACGGGATTATAAGGCATTCTGATAAGGCGTTCTTTTTTTGTCGTAACAGCTTTAATGGCAACCGGCTGAACCAGAGGCACCATAGCCATATACGAGTAGGCCGCGACTGCAATAGGACCGATATACTTGGATTCCAGTATCTGTGATACAAGAATGGCAGTAGGGCCGTCGGCAGCACCGATAATACCGATGGAAGCTGCATCACGAAGGTCAAAGCCTAAGAGTATAGCAACTGTTAAAGTTAAAAAGATACCAAACTGTGCAGCAGCACCGAATAATAACATGATAGGATTGGATAACAGAGGGCCGAAATCAATCATGGCACCGATACCGATAAACAGCAGTAAAGGCAGTGCTTCTGATGCTTCTATACCTGTTTCGAACAGCCACTGTATAATACCGTGGGTGTTACCAATACCTGGGAGCACCTGGTCGATAACACCTGATAACGGAAGGTTAACCAGGATAGCACCAAATCCCATAGGAAGAAGTAAGCTGGGCTCATAGCCTTTAGCAATAGCAAGATAGATTAGCAAAATTCCTACAGCATACATGACTAATTGTGGAACAGTTACGGAAGTAATACCCGATAGTAAAAAATCCATTGTGAATCTCCCTTCGTACTTGTAAAGCTTTTGATGTTAGTGAATAATTACTAATTTTTAATGGGTGTGTTAGTCTCTGACATAAAAAAAGCCTGTACCCTAAAATAGGATACAGGTCTTGTCTTTTCAAATTAAACCAGAACATTAACTAACGTTCGGCTGTTGGTTTAACTGCATGTCCGAAATACGGTTTATACTATAACATGCTGACTACTCCCCTATATCTGATTACCTTTAACAGTAGCATAAATATAAGGGGAAGTCAATAAAAAACCACATTTTTCAACAGGTAAGAAAGAAGAAAAACCACTGCATTTTTGGAATTCGGCTGACATTTTAAGTTGACTTTGATATAATAGAAATAACTGAGTCTGCATAGGACCGGACCAGTAAACATAAGGAGCAGCTATGATACGTGATACTTTCGATAAAATAAGGGAAAAAGCAGATATCAGAGAGAATCTGATAAAATTAAAGGCTGAATTAAAAGAAACCCATAGTAAGACTGCTCTGTTGTATTATATTGGGGCAGATTATCAGATACTACTTAATTTGCTAAAGGAAGAAGATCCCAAAATCAGAAAAAATACCGCATTAATTTTAGGAGAACTGAACATACCGGAAACTCTTAACGATTTATATGAAGCCTATGAAAATGAGGAGCAGCTATTTGTCAGAAGTGCTTACCTTACAGCTTTAAAGAACTTTGACTATACCGCCTACGTAGATAACCTGGAGAGAAGATATGATATTTTAAGCAGTACAGAAATAACCGAAGGGAACAAGAAACATGTGGAGGAAGAACTACGACATCTTTCAGCACTGATTCGTAAGGTAAAAGGAGCCAAAAAACATGAATTTACCGGCTACAAAGTACCCTCCTCTCTTATTCTGCTTACCAACAGAAATTATATAGGAGCTACCTTAAAGCAGCTTCAGGGAATCAACGCAAGAGAATTTAATGCAGGTGTCATGGTGGAATGCGACGACTTGGAGAAAGTGCTTTCTGTCAGAACCTATACTGAAATCCTGTTTATATTAAAAGACATAAAATCCGTGGACAGAGATGTGGTAACAGGTGCAAAAGCATTGGCAGAGAGCAGTCTGATGGAATTTCTGATGCAAAGACACCAGGGAAATCCACCTTTTTATTTCCGGATAGAACTAAAAGCTAAAATGGAGCTTGATAAGCGTAGCAGTTTTACCAAGAAATTTGCTTCAGAATTAGAGCGGAATACTGGAAGAAAACTTATTAACAGTACGTCTGATTACGAATGGGAATTAAGGCTTATTGAGAATAAAGAGGGAAGATTTAACGTCCTTATAAAGCTGTGTACCTTAAAGGATGACAGATTCGGTTATCGCAAGAATGTAATCGCTGCCAGCATAAATCCTGCTATGGCAGCACTTATAGCAGCACTTGCCAAAGATTATATGAAAGAAGACGGCCAGGTGCTAGATCCTTTCTGTGGTGTGGGTACAATGCTTATAGAAAGAAACCAAGAAGTTAAAGCTGGGACAATGTATGGATTGGATGTATTCGGGCAGGCAATTGAGAGGGCTAAAGAGAATACAGCCTTAAGCGGAGACACTATCTATTTTATTAACCGGAATTTCTTTGATTTTAAACATGAGTATCTCTTTGATGAGATTATTACCAATATGCCCAGAGCCCAGGGACATAAAGATGAAAATGAAATCTGTGAATTGTACCGTAGATTCTTTGTAAAGGCCGGGGAGCATCTTAATGAGGACGGAGTGATTATAATGTATTCCCATAACAAGGATTATGTACACAAGTTCTATAACCGCAAGAATTTCAGAATAGTCAAAGAGTTTGAGATTTCCAAAAGAGAAGGTGCTTATCTGTTTATATTACAAACAGTTTAAGATGATGATATGACCATATGGTCTGGAAGAGATGGTATTTTGAGTATACGTATAGTTTGGGGATGCAAGGGCAGTTCTTTACAGGGGGGAAGTTCTTAACAAAGGGACAGTTCTTTGCAAAGGGAAGGTTCTTAACAAAGGAACAGTTCTTTGCAAAGGGAAGGTTCTTAACAAAGGGACAGTTCTTAACAAAGAGACAGTTCTTAACAAGGGGACGGCAAAATGTACAAGTCAGAAAGACTCATGCTTTAATTCCAAGGCATAAGAAGTCCTAATTCACTGAAGAGTTTGTGCTTGACATATTATCAAACAGATAACTCGCTACGCTCAAACAATCTGTTTGATAATATAGCACAAACTCTTCAGTGAAAAGGACTTCTAATGCCTCTCCATAGACGCATTCGTTCTTTCTGACTTGTACATTTTACCTGTGCTCTTAATGAAATAAGAGTTTTGATGACAAAGGCTACTTACTATTATAAGCTTAGGGATTAAGTGATAAGGTAAAAGGCTAAATATATAGTTGTGTCTGTCTTTCCTATAAATTTGAATGATGCTGGGCTAAAGGTCATTTTTATTAATAGCAGCCGAGTTTAAACTGAGCAAAAAAAGTATTTCAAAGCCTTTATTAAGCATGTTGATGTTATTTTTGTATGTTAACATTGTATTCTTGGCTGATATCTTTTACCCCCAAATTTGATTGTATTAGTATAGATGGAATATCCAGATTTATCGTTATATAAAATGGCTTCTGATTCTGTTATGTTGAATCAGAAGCCATAAAAATTGACAGCTACATAAAAATTGACAGCACATAAATATTAGCATCTATTAATAGTAGTTGTTGTTTAATAACTTCATATGTTAGAAATCTTCACTCAGTAGATATACAGCAAAGGTTGCTTCTGTCTTAGTGTCATAGTTTACTGAAATAAAACCATTATCGTATTTGAAATGCATATCACCATTATTGTCACTGACAGGTTCGCCGAACGCTACCTTGAAGCTGTCTATCTTATCGCCGATTTTGGCTCCATTAAAATCTATATCTGCTCTATCGGTAAAGATCTGGCTAACAGCTGTGTATTCTGAATTAAACCAGATTCTGATTCCATTTTCCTTAAATTCTAATCCTCCTTCATCTATCTTAGAAGGTTCTTCCTTAAGAGTTTCTATTAATGTTTCTTTTGTTGATCCCAATAGGTCGAAATATTTCTGAAAGCTTACTGTATTAATAACAGTAATACTCTCGTCTTCTGGGTCAGTGTCATTGTTCTGTGTTTCAGTAGGAGCCTCTGGTGTGGTTGTATCGGAGGAAGCAGAATTCTTTGTACCGGTATTAAGTTCTTTGTCAGGGGAATTGGCAGAACCGGTCAGACTGGCGCAACCCGTTAGCAGAGTTAAGCATAATAAGGTTATTACTGCCCATTTTGCAGATGTTTTTTTATATTGTGTAATCATAATTATTCTCCTCTTATTCTGTTTGCTGGCAAAACCTGCAGTTCCTGGAACCAGGTGCAGTTCATTTATTCTTTTCATAATATTAAGGATTGTAAGTCCGTATTTCTTATAATCCTCTTCTGACAAAACACGAAGGACGGAGGCATCACAGGATATTTCGCAATCCTGTTTCATTTTGTACATGGAATACCATATAACCGGATTAAACCAATAGATACCTTGTATAATCATACCAATCAGATTAAGGGATAAATCATTTCTCTTTATATGAGCTATCTCATGCAGAAGGATAAAACTAAGCTCCTCCTGAGTTAAGGTTTGAAGCAGTCTTTCAGGCAGCAGAATCCGAGGGTGAAAAATACCCCACACCATAGGTGATTGTATGTGTTTACTGTAAACAATAGAAACTTTGTTTCTTATATGAAGTTTTGTTTTGCAGTAAGCTAGCGTATGAATGATTTCTGTTTGGGTACAGGACTTATATTTCTTTAACTTTAGTAAGAAAATAGTATTTACTAAAATTATATAACCCCAAATCACCAGTACGCCAGCAAGCCATAGATAAGCGAAACTCTCCATACTGAAGGAAATATGACCTATAATATTGGTATGCTGGTTATTGTCTCCACTACTTACAGGGGAAACAGGGGAAATAACGCCATTCTCTGTGGAGGTACTGTATACAGGAGAGACTGTTTCGGTGTTGGTAAGAGTCTGCCCGGTGACAGCCATATCCTTTTCAGGTTGATATGGAAATAAACTTACAGGACTCTCAAAAGTAAACGGCAGCACAAGCCTTATTATTAATAGTAGCCAGATATAATATTGCAGCCTTGCGCTGAGCCGGTCCTTCAATATACCTTTTAATAGAAGGATACCTAGAGCAGGAATAGTTCCCATAAGGGAAAGCAAAAATATACGTTCAAATAAGATTACGATATCCATTTTATCACCTGCCTCCTTATTTCAGTTTCTCGTCCAGAAGTTTTTTTAATTCTTCCATTTCTTCAGCGGTCATTTTCTCGTCATGAATAAAATTAGCAACTAAATTATAGATAGAATCTTCATAGATCTTACGGACAAAAGAACCGGTTTCTTCTTGTATGCATTCATCCTTGGTCACAAGAGGATAGAATTTATGCTGACCGGACTCTTTATCAACACCCAATGCTTCCTTTTTAACCAGGCGGGCAATCAGTGTATGGATAGTTTTGGGACTCCAGCTGGCTTCTTTGCTTACAGCCTCAATTATTTTAGTAGTCGTAAGAGGTGAGCTTTTCCATAGTACCTTCATAATCAGCCATTCTGCATCAGATATTTTGCAGTTACTGTCTTTCAATATATTACCTCCTTCCTACATATGTAGTCTGTTTGATGTTTATAGATTACACTTGTAGGAAGTTGTTGTCAAGTAGAAATGTTAAAATTTTCATTAAGAATGTAAGTGAATAATAAAAAGAAGACAACCTTTTATTTAAAGGGGAGAAATATAGGAGGTGGTATTTGCTTCATTTAGAAGCTTTTATGAGTATTAATAACAAACATATAGTAACATATATAACGAATATTTATTAACAAATGTAATAACAATCGTTTAATAACCAAACACCCAATATTTCAATATCATAGGTGATTAAATTATTTTATAAAACTGTTGACATTTCTGTGGGAGGGTGGTATCCTATACACCTGCGTTAGAAAAAAACGCTGAGTAATCAGAAAAAAACATTAATTATTTGCTGTTGACACACAATAAGAAATGTGCTAATATGATTAAGCTCTCTTGAAGAGCAAACACAGTGGATAAATCATACGAACTAAATATGAACTAAATTAGTAATTGTGATTAAGCACTAACTAATTTGTCTACAATATAAAAAGTTTAAAAACATTTCTGGAAATTGTCAATTATATATAAACAATTCGTGAAAAAGAATGATAAAAAAACTTTAAAATAAATGTTGACAAACAATAAGTACTATGATATAGTAATAAAGCACTGATGAGCTGCTGACATAAAGAAACTGAGTAAGCAAGAATAGCTGCTGAAAATTAACTGATTAGCCGCTTGAAAGAGCAAATTGAACATTGATAACTGAACAGTATAACAACCCTGAAATTTTCTTATAAATTTCATTCAGGATTTAAGGCTTCGGTCTTAATGATTGAAAAAGAACAGTACCAGAAATGGTACAACCTTAAAACAGTAAAAAGTAGTACAACTTATGTTGAACTACCGGAAATTAACGATTGTTTGAATTGGATTTGCGAAGCAAATCCTAAGATTCTTAAACAGCCAATGTTAATTCTGAAAATGATTAAACTTTAATTTGAGAGTTTGATCCTGGCTCAGGATGAACGCTGGCGGCGTGCTTAACACATGCAAGTCGAACGGAGTTTATAAGCGGAAGTCTTCGGATGGAAGCTTATGAACTTAGTGGCGGACGGGTGAGTAACGCGTGGGTAACCTGCCTTACACAGGGGGATAACAGCCGGAAACGGCTGCTAATACCGCATAAGCGCACAGTGCTGCATGGTACCGTGTGAAAAGATTTTATCGGTGTAAGATGGACCCGCGTCTGATTAGCTAGTTGGTGGGGTAACGGCCTACCAAGGCAACGATCAGTAGCCGGCTTGAGAGAGTGAACGGCCACATTGGGACTGAGACACGGCCCAAACTCCTACGGGAGGCAGCAGTGGGGAATATTGCACAATGGGGGAAACCCTGATGCAGCGACGCCGCGTGAGTGAAGAAGTATTTCGGTATGTAAAGCTCTATCAGCAGGGACGAAGTGGAGTTCGTGAGAACTCCTTTGACGGTACCTGACTAAGAAGCCCCGGCTAACTACGTGCCAGCAGCCGCGGTAATACGTAGGGGGCAAGCGTTATCCGGATTTACTGGGTGTAAAGGGAGCGTAGACGGTGATGTAAGTCAGATGTGAAAGCCCGGGGCTCAACCCCGGGACTGCATTTGAAACTATGTTGCTAGAGTGCAGGAGAGGTAAGTGGAATTCCTAGTGTAGCGGTGAAATGCGTAGATATTAGGAGGAACACCAGTGGCGAAGGCGGCTTACTGGACTGTAACTGACGTTGAGGCTCGAAAGCGTGGGGAGCAAACAGGATTAGATACCCTGGTAGTCCACGCCGTAAACGATGAATACTAGGTGTTGGGGGTCAAAAGACCTTCGGTGCCGTCGCAAACGCATTAAGTATTCCACCTGGGGAGTACGTTCGCAAGAATGAAACTCAAAGGAATTGACGGGGACCCGCACAAGCGGTGGAGCATGTGGTTTAATTCGAAGCAACGCGAAGAACCTTACCAGGTCTTGACATCCCTCTGACTGGATCTTAACCGGTCCTTTCCTTCGGGACAGAGGAGACAGGTGGTGCATGGTTGTCGTCAGCTCGTGTCGTGAGATGTTGGGTTAAGTCCCGCAACGAGCGCAACCCTTATCCTTAGTAGCCAGCAGTTCGGCTGGGCACTCTAGGGAGACTGCCAGGGATAACCTGGAGGAAGGCGGGGATGACGTCAAATCATCATGCCCCTTATGATCTGGGCTACACACGTGCTACAATGGTGACTACAAAGGGAAGCAGCCTCGTGAGAGTGAGCAAATCCCAAAAAGGTCATCTCAGTTCGGATTGTAGTCTGCAACTCGACTACATGAAGCTGGAATCGCTAGTAATCGCGAATCAGAATGTCGCGGTGAATACGTTCCCGGGTCTTGTACACACCGCCCGTCACACCATGGGAGTTGGAAATGCCCGAAGTCTGTGACCCAACCGTAAGGAGGGAGCAGCCGAAGGCAGGTTCAATAACTGGGGTGAAGTCGTAACAAGGTAGCCGTATCGGAAGGTGCGGCTGGATCACCTCCTTTCTAAGGAAGTAAGTAGGGGTTGTTTTACTGTTGAGTTATCAAAGTGGTATTGAATGATACTACATAATATGGAGCAATGATGTTAGTTGGCATTGCAGCATATTAAAATTGAATAACAAAAGATTTCCGGTGGCGATGCGCTTATGGGACACACCCGTTCCCATCCCGAACACGATGGTTAAGACGTAAGCGGCCGATGGTACTATACTGGAGACGGTATGGGAGAGCAGGTGGCTGCCGGATTATTAAAAAAATAACTACTCTGTAGTTATTTCATATAAGAAAAAGGGTTATAGCTTAATTGGAAGAGCAGCTGGTAACAGCAGGCATGAGTTCAATTCTCATTAAACCGCTGTTTCTTAGACTTTATTTACAGGCAATCAACAACAGTCTTGTATGCGAAGAGTAGTAAGAAACAAAGCAAACAATTGTACCTTGAAAACTACACATTTGATTTGAAGACATCTAATAAATATGCGTTTGTTTTTTTGTCACGCTAGACGGAAAAATGATGCAGACAGAAGAAGCAAAGGAGATTGTATCAAGTTTGTGGAACTGAAGACACAACAGTCGAAAGACTGCGAAGGTCAAGCTAATAAGAGCGCAGGGTGGATGCCTTGGCACTAAGAGCCGATGAAAGACGTGATAAGCTGCGATAAGCTGCGGTGAGGAGCAAATATCCTTTGACCCGCAGATTTCTGAATGGGGAAACCTGACGGAGCAAACCTCCGTTACTATTAAGTGAATACATAGCTTAATAGAGGGAACCCGGGGAACTGAAACATCTAAGTACCCGGAGGAAGAGAAAGAAAACTCGATTTCCAGAGTAGTGGCGAGCGAAATGGAAAGAGCCTAAACCAGGGGATTTATCCTCTGGGGTTATGGACCGCAACAAGTGAGATGAAAGGTAGCAGAATGGTTTTGGGAAAGCCAGCCAAAGAGAGTGAAAGCCTCGTATGCGAAACCGGAAGTCAGCGAGCGGGATCCGAAGTACCACGAGACACGAGAAACCTTGTGGGAAGTTGGGGGGACCACCCCCCAAGGCTAAATACTACTTAGTGACCGATAGTGCATAGTACTGTGAAGGAAAGGTGAAAAGAACCCCGGGAGGGGAGTGAAAGAGAACCTGAAACCCTGTGTTTACAAGCTGTGGAACACCTATTTACAGGTGAACCGCGTACTTTTTGTAGAACGGTCCGGCGAGTTACGTTTACTGGCAAGGTTAAGAGTTTAAGACTCGGAGCCGAAGGGAAACCAAGTCTGAATAGGGCGAATATCAGTCAGTAAAAGTAGACCCGAAACCGGGTGATCTACCCATGTCCAGGTTGAAGCTGCCGTAAAAGGCGGTGGAGGACCGAACACACATCCGTTGAAAAGGGTGGTGATGAGGTGTGGGTAGGGGAGAAATTCCAATCGAACCCGGAGATAGCTGGTTCTCCTCGAAATAGCTTTAGGGCTAGCCTTGATTTAGTCTGATGGAGGTAGAGCACTGAATATCCTAGGGGGCGTCAAAGCTTACCGAAGATTATCAAACTCCGAATGCCATACAGATGATGATCAGGAGTCAGACTACACGAGATAAGTTGGGTAGTCAAAAGGGAAAAAGCCCAGACCACCAGCTAAGGTCCCAAAGTGCGTGTTAAGTGGAAAAGGATGTGGGATTTCGAAAACAACTAGGATGTTGGCTTAGAAGCAGCCACACATTAAAAGAGTGCGTAATAGCTCACTAGTCGAGAGGTCCTGCGCCGAAAATGTCCGGGGCTAAAACACGACACCGAAGCTGTGGATAGTAGTAATCTAACGATAACTACTGTGGTAGAGGAGCATTCTTAATACCGACGAAGCGGTACCGTAAGGAGCCGTGGAGGGATAAGAAGAGAGAATGCCGGAATGAGTAGCGAGATGAAAGTGAGAATCTTTCAGGCCGAATATCTAAGGTTTCCAGAGTAAAGCTGATCTGCTCTGGGTAAGTCGGGACCTAAGGCGAGGTCGAAAGACGTAGTCGATGGACAACAGGTTGAAATTCCTGTACCTTATAAAAACAGAACTGTGGGGACGCAGAGACAAAGTCAGGGCCGGGTGAGGAATACCCGGTACAAGCGAGGTACCAGTGGAGCAGGAAAAACCGTTCCATAATGGGAAGACGTGATGTGGACCGAAATATAAGTAGGGAAGCTGATGGAGGCACTGCCAAGAAAAGCCGCTATTGTTTTTTATAAGCCCGTACCGTAAACCGACACAGGTGGATGAGGAGAGAATCCTAAGGCCGACGGGAGAAGCATTGTTAAGGAACTCGGCAAAATGACCCCGTAACTTCGGGAGAAGGGGTGCCTGTAGAAATACAGGCCGCAGAGAATTGGCCCAAGCAACTGTTTAGCAAAAACACAGGTCTATGCAAAACCGTAAGGTGAAGTATATGGGCTGACGCCTGCCCGGTGCTGGAAGGTTAAGGGGAGATGTTAGGGGTAACCCGAAGCGTTGAACTTAAGCCCCAGTAAACGGCGGCCGTAACTATAACGGTCCTAAGGTAGCGAAATTCCTTGTCGGGTAAGTTCCGACCCGCACGAAAGGCGTAATGATTTGGGCACTGTCTCGACAATGCACCCGGTGAAATTGAAATACCAGTGAAGATGCTGGTTACCTGCGCCAGGACGGAAAGACCCCATGGAGCTTTACTCTAGCTTGATACTGGGATTCGGTATTGCATGCACAGGATAGGTGGGAGGCTAAGAAGCGGTGACTCCGGTTGCCGCAGAGCCGTTGTTGGGATACCACCCTTGCAGTACTGGGTTTCTAACATGTGCCCGTGATCCGGGCAGTGGACAATGTCAGGTGGGGAGTTTGACTGGGGCGGTCGCCTCCGAAAGGGTATCGGAGGCGCTCAAAGGTCCTCTCAGGATGGACGGAAACCATCCGAAGAGTGCAAAGGCATAAGAGGGCTTGACTGCGACACCGACGGGTGGAGCAGGTACGAAAGTAGGACTTAGTGATCCGGTGGTATAAAGTGGGATTGCCATCGCTCAACGGATAAAAGCTACCCTGGGGATAACAGGCTTATCACTCCCAAGAGTTCACATCGACGGAGTGGTTTGGCACCTCGATGTCGGCTCATCGCATCCTGGGGCTGTATTAGGTCCCAAGGGTTGGGCTGTTCGCCCATTAAAGCGGTACGCGAGCTGGGTTCAGAACGTCGTGAGACAGTTCGGTCCCTATCCGGCGCGGGCGTAGGATATTTGAAAGGAGCTGACCTTAGTACGAGAGGACCGGGTTGGACTGACCTCTGGTGTATCGGTTGCACTGCCAAGTGCATGGCCGAGTAGCCAAGTCGGGACGGGATAAACGCTGAAGGCATCTAAGCGTGAAGCCCCCCTTAAGATAAGATATCCCATGCGAATGCAGTAAGACCCCTGAAAGACGATCAGGTGGATAGGTTAGAGGTGGAAGTGCAGTAATGCATGCAGCTGACTAATACTAATAGGTCGAGGGCTTGACCTAAGATTAGATGAAATCAAAAAAGTGTGTAGTTTTGAAGATACAAATCGAATGAAGGACTGTGAAGGTCTTATAAATAGAAGAGAAACCTGTGAAACAGCTTAGTAAGTTGAATTCACAGGTTTCTTTGTATTCTATTAAATGATAATATCTCATACCGGAAAATTAGCTAGTATTGGCTTTTGATCTGCTAATTTTATAGGTTCTCTAACATTATAACGTAAGCGCACCATAAGTTCTCACCAAAATTAGTTAATCTGATAAAAATGTTCATTTAACAAGAAGTATTGCTTTGAGCAGTAAAAAACTATTTCTTCCATATAGTATCCTTTTAGCTCTAACTTTATTTTATTTACGCTTCCTTCGGCTAATCCATTATTACATTTATAATAAATGCCATTTTTATGGCAGGTAAATCTTTTCAATCCACTTATATAGTTATCCAGCTCATCCACTTGCAAAGTAGAAGCTACTTCTATCCATGAATCCAGTTCACTATTTTTTTGTGAGCATACTATTCTGTGAAAATCTTTTAGAAGAGTGCATAGTTTACCCAATATAGGATATTTTTAAAGCTGCTAGTACTGATCCGGTGTTAGACCTTTTATTTGCTGGATATGTTTTCGTTCCATGACATTCTCTTGTAAGTCTGGGATTTCGTCTTCTGGAATTGATAAATATCTGCTAATGGTAGTAGTGGCTGAATGTAAAAGGAAGTCAATATCGTTTACAGTACACAAACTTTTTCGTTACAAGAGATTTATCCACAATGGTTGGCATTTTTTAAAGCAGGTCAAAGATGCTGCTTTTACTCGTTTTAGTACTGTTTGCGTTTCATTAATGTTGCTGCGCTAGCATTGTATTTATAAGTAACATACTTAAGCTTACCTATAAATTACTTTTTCAAAAGAGCGACTTATTAATAAAGAGCTATGTTAGCGATCAATAGGCTCTTTATCTTCTTAGGTGAATAACTATTTCGTTTGTTATCAACAATCAGCTGTCCCTTTTCATTTTTAGGATATCTCATGGAAACGTCCATTTCAGCTTCCAGCATCTATCTCCATCATGTCTTTCTGTCTCCTAGTAATTTGTAAACATAACCTACTACCATATAATCCATCATTTGAAGAGATTTTCAGAATATCCATATAAAAACCACCTTCCAAGTGAGAGTATTCATATCTAACTCTCATCAGGAAAGTGGTTTATATTGCTGTGACACAAAATTATTGAACTACCTGCTTAGATTTTATATTAATTTTTCGTTTATCTCAAATCTCCTGCAGTTTATTTTGTAGAAAATGTGATAGGATCTGAATCTGCAATTGTTTCAAAAGTATCTACATCAAAAATATTGAATTGTAATTCTACCTCATCAATACTCTCGATTCCATTCTCCTCTAACTCATTGGACATAATGGTAATGTCATTAATCGATTTCTTCCCATCGTATACATTGCAAGAGAAGTAGGGAGTCATCATAAAGCCATTGATTGACATATTTGTGCATTGTATTCCTACATTAGTTCCTGAAGTATTCTCCATGTAAAGCAAAATAGCGGTTCCCCAAAAACTATTCTCATCAACTGTCTTACCTACAATTCTTATTCCGCCCTCGTTATAAAGTTCCGTACCGGCATCATTTGAGGTGGTGTCCATATCTGCATATTTTGATGTTTGAATGGTCACAACATCTGTTGTTAAGATATCTTCATATGAAGCACTGTCATATACATGAAAATATACTTCTACCTGTCCGACAGAATCAATACCGGCAGCCTCTAAAGAGGTGCTTGATAAGTACATTGTTTCGTTCGATTTTTTACCGGCTGCAACCTCTGCTACAAATATATCTGAAATCATATAATTATTTACGATTAATGCATTAGTACTTACAGTAACATTCGTATCAGAATTATTTTCAATGAGTAGCTTAATTCCATCACCCCATATCGCATCTGATGTATACTCAGCCGCTGTAATAACGATATCATCCTGGTTAACAAGAACCTGTTTCTCAATTGTAACAGCTGCACTACTTGATTCTTTGGCCTCTTCCGCAGCATCATTAGTTGTCTCGTCACCAGAGACTTCAGGTTTTTCAGAAGTAACAACATCCTTTGTTTCAACCGGATCAGAGGAGCCGCATCCCATGGCCATTGATGCAAATAACACCAGACATAATAAAATAGCAATCCATTTACTTTTCTTTTTCATATTTATTTCTCTCCTGTAAAAAGTATTTTTATAATAAGAACAGCAACTACCTCAGCTAGAAATTCAACTTAAGTATCCTACAAGTCAAATGTTCCTTTGGAAATAGGTGTAATCCGAAGGAATTCCATAGCGGTTGAGAAAATATAAGCTATAAGGAAAATCTTCAAGAAACTTGCTGTATTATTACCTAATTAATATTTGTTTTATTCTTGCAAACCACTTGTCCTTAATGGGTCAAAGCCATTTTGTTTCAGTAAGCTATTCACATCGATGATGCTTTTTGGCCGTTCGTTAAAAATAATCAGCAAAAGAGCGTCTCTTGGCAGCTTTGGATATAATGGTGGCATCTTATATTTCTTAAGAGCCTGCTGGGTTTCCTCAGAAGTAAACTCAGCTGCATAACATATTCTCAAAATGATATCCCGCTGTTTGGTATGCTTTTCTCCCGATAAAATTTTATATCCATATCTTTCTGGAATATCTGCTTTTAAAAATACAATTTGTTGTGTCAAACCCTTTGCTTTAATCAAGCTTTTAACATAGGTATTAAATGCATCTTTTTCATCCAGTAAGCTTTCCTTATTATTTTTGCAAAATAAATCAAAATTTCTAGAATGAGTACTTCCTAAGATAGTTTCTAATTCTTGTGTATTTTTTTCATTCATAATAGGCTCCAATCTGATATAATATACTTATCTATTGACGAAAGGATGAATTCATGGATTTCTCAAAACGCTTATCCTTATCATATTATAAAGTAATAGCAACCCTGAATGATGAACATCAAGTACATGTAGTTCAACATCAGGAAACAAAAAAAATATATATAAAGAAAAAAATGTACGTCTACAATACAAACATTTATTTGCAACTACAAGCAACACCTATAGAGGGAGTACCACAAATCATAGAACTATACGAAGATGATTCCTCCCTTACAGTAATTGAGGAGTATATTTCCGGAGATACCTTACAGGATAAAATTAATACATGTTCTTTCGTGAAGAGTGATATAAATTACTACATCAAAGAACTTTGTAAAATATTAAGCAAGCTGCATAACTTAAATCCGCCAATCATACATAGAGATATCAAGCCATCCAATATTATAATAGCACCTCATAACCGTGTTGTTCTTATAGATTTCAATGCAGCCAAATATTTTACTGACATAAGATTACCCGATACTGTCTTATTAGGGACCAAAGGCTATGCCGCTCCGGAACAGTATGGTTTTGGCTCTTCAACACAACAAACCGATATTTATGCTATTGGTGTGCTATTAAAGGAACTAACATCTTCATTAAAAATACAAACCCATGACTTTGATGATTTAATTGTAAAATGTATGCAGATTAATCCGTCTGACAGATTTAAGTCCGTTTCAGAGCTGCTGAAAAAGCTTCGGATCAAACCAGCGGGTAACTTTCTTCAAATTGAATCATGGAAATTGCTTATTCCACCAGGATTTCGTACCCGTACTCCTTGGCGCATGATGCTAGGAACTCTAGGATATTTATTGATTTTTTTTCTATGTTTAACAATTGAAATACCAAATATAGCAGGTATTGTTCTTTGGGTCGAAAGAATTTTTTGTCTGTTGATGTTATTATTTATCGTGTTTACCAGTACCAATTACTTAAATATTCAAAGCATAATACCTTTATGCAAGCATAAGAACCGTATCGTTCATTACTTCGGCATAATAATCCTGGATATAATGTTTATTACTATGCTAACGATTTTCATAATAATTATCGAATCCTTTTTGTAAGGGTAAAGTAATTATAACACAAAAAAATAAATAATTTTGCCACCATTAAGGTGGCAAAATTATTGCTTTTTAAAATTATCGCAAAATCACTAAAAGGAATCTTCTTAAAATATATAGCAGAACAAAAGTAAGCCGGGTTATATAAATGATATTTTTTTTGGTACATACTTTTTTTTGTTAATCTCAGAATTATTTAAAGAATTCATTTAATAGTAGAAACGGTCATCCAACTATCGCTGGAACGCTCATGATGAACTGTTTATGCTTAATTTAGAAGTGAATAAGGCAATACCAGTATCGGTTACTCTAATTGTTTTAAATCGTTATTGGAGTGACGTATATAGATGTTTTCAAAGAGTGTTGAAGCAGATCTTTAATTATATTAATAATTATTATGAAAACAGTTGACATTTCTGCTAAGGGGTGGTATCCTATATACCTGCGTTAGGAAAACAACACTAAATAATCAGAGAATAATAAAAATTATTTCTTGTTGACACACAATAATAAATATGTTATTATGACTAAGCTCACTGAGTGCATATACAGTAGATTAAGTCATAAGACTTTAAGAGTTGTTGTGAAGTTGTCAATTAATATTTTAGATTCATTTTTGAATTGAATGAAAATTCAAAAAAATGTCCATTTATTTATAATTAATTAAAGAAAATGATTGATAAAAAAAACTAAAAATAATTGTTGACAAACAATAAACGCTGTGATATAGTAATAAAGCACTGACGGGCTGCCGAATAAAAGAGACACAGTAAGCAAGAATAACTGCCGAAAAGTAACTGATAAGCCGCTTGAATTAGTAAAGAAATAAAAGAGCAAATTGAACATTGATAACTGAACAGTATAACAACCCTGAAATTTTCTTATAAATTTCATTCAGGATTTAGGACTCCGGTCTTAATGATTGAAAAAGAACAGTATCAGCAATGGTACAACCTTAAAACAGTAAAAAAGTAGTACAACTTATGTTGAACTACCGGAAATAACAATTGTTCAAATCGGATTTGCGTAGCAAATCCTAAGATTTTGAAAAGCCAATGTTAATTCTGAAAATGATTAAACTTTAATTTGAGAGTTTGATCCTGGCTCAGGATGAACGCTGGCGGCGTGCTTAACACATGCAAGTCGAACGGAGTTTATAAGCGGAAGTCTTCGGACGGAAGCTTATGAACTTAGTGGCGGACGGGTGAGTAACGCGTGGGTAACCTGCCTTACACAGGGGGATAACAGCCGGAAACGGCTGCTAATACCGCATAAGCGCACAGTGCTGCATGGCATCGTGTGAAAAGATTTTATCGGTGTAAGATGGACCCGCGTCTGATTAGCTAGTTGGTGGGGTAACGGCCTACCAAGGCAACGATCAGTAGCCGGCTTGAGAGAGTGAACGGCCACATTGGGACTGAGACACGGCCCAAACTCCTACGGGAGGCAGCAGTGGGGAATATTGCACAATGGGGGAAACCCTGATGCAGCGACGCCGCGTGAGTGAAGAAGTATTTCGGTATGTAAAGCTCTATCAGCAGGGACGAAAAAATGACGGTACCTGACTAAGAAGCCCCGGCTAACTACGTGCCAGCAGCCGCGGTAATACGTAGGGGGCAAGCGTTATCCGGATTTACTGGGTGTAAAGGGAGCGTAGACGGTGATGTAAGTCAGATGTGAAAGCCCGGGGCTCAACCCCGGGACTGCATTTGAAACTATGTTGCTAGAGTGCAGGAGAGGTAAGTGGAATTCCTAGTGTAGCGGTGAAATGCGTAGATATTAGGAGGAACACCAGTGGCGAAGGCGGCTTACTGGACTGTAACTGACGTTGAGGCTCGAAAGCGTGGGGAGCAAACAGGATTAGATACCCTGGTAGTCCACGCCGTAAACGATGAATACTAGGTGTTGGGGGTCAAAAGACCTTCGGTGCCGTCGCAAACGCATTAAGTATTCCACCTGGGGAGTACGTTCGCAAGAATGAAACTCAAAGGAATTGACGGGGACCCGCACAAGCGGTGGAGCATGTGGTTTAATTCGAAGCAACGCGAAGAACCTTACCAGGTCTTGACATCCCTCTGACCGGATCTTAACCGATCCTTTCCTTCGGGACAGAGGAGACAGGTGGTGCATGGTTGTCGTCAGCTCGTGTCGTGAGATGTTGGGTTAAGTCCCGCAACGAGCGCAACCCTTATCCTTAGTAGCCAGCGGTTCGGCCGGGCACTCTAGGGAGACTGCCAGGGATAACCTGGAGGAAGGCGGGGATGACGTCAAATCATCATGCCCCTTATGATCTGGGCTACACACGTGCTACAATGGTGACTACAAAGGGAAGCAGCCTCGTGAGAGTGAGCAAATCCCAAAAAGGTCATCTCAGTTCGGATTGTAGTCTGCAACTCGACTACATGAAGCTGGAATCGCTAGTAATCGCGAATCAGAATGTCGCGGTGAATACGTTCCCGGGTCTTGTACACACCGCCCGTCACACCATGGGAGTTGGAAATGCCCGAAGTCTGTGACCCAACCGTAAGGAGGGAGCAGCCGAAGGCAGGTTCAATAACTGGGGTGAAGTCGTAACAAGGTAGCCGTATCGGAAGGTGCGGCTGGATCACCTCCTTTCTAAGGAAGTAAGTAAGGGTTGTTTTACTGTTGAGTTATCAAAAAAGTAGTTTTCGCAATGCGTATAACTGCATGCCGGCAATATAAAACAGCTGGTAAAAAATACAGGTTGATTATAAAAACATGTTTTGTTATTATAAATAAACCTTCAATTGAATAACAAAAAATTTCCGGTGGCGATGCGCTTATGGGACACACCCGTTCCCATCCCGAACACGATGGTTAAGACGTAAGCGGCCGATGGTACTATACTGGAGACGGTATGGGAGAGCAGGTGGCTGCCGGATTATATAATACTAAAATGACTTACACGAGGTTGGATATATCGAGTTTTATTAAAAACCTGGTTAAGTAAAGCGAAAGTAATAAATTAAAAGAAACTATTTTTTAGAATTTCATAAAAGGGTTATAGCTTAATTGGAAGAGCAGCTGGTAACAGCGGGCATGAGTTCAATTCTCATTAGACCACTGTTTCTTAACTTTGAGTACGGACTATCCTCAGATGGTCAAGTACAGGAAGAAAGAAACAAAACAATTGTACCTTGAAAACTACACATTTGATTTGAAGACATCTAATAAATATGCGTTTGTTTTTCTGTCACGCTAGACGGAAAAATGATGCAGACAGAAGAAGCAAAGGAGATCGTATCAAGTTTGTGGAACTGAAGACACAACAGTCGAAAGACTGCGAAGGTCAAGCTAATAAGAGCGCAGGGTGGATGCCTTGGCACTAAGAGCCGATGAAAGACGTGATAAGCTGCGATAAGCTGCGGTGAGGAGCAAATATCCTTTGACCCGCAGATTTCTGAATGGGGAAACCTGACGGAGCAAACCTCCGTTACTATTAAGTGAATACATAGCTTAATAGAGGGAACCCGGGGAACTGAAACATCTAAGTACCCGGAGGAAGAGAAAGAAAACTCGATTTCCAGAGTAGTGGCGAGCGAAATGGAAAGAGCCTAAACCAGAGGATTTATCCTCTGGGGTTATGGACCGCAACAAGTGAGATGAAAGGTAGCAGAATGGTTTTGGGAAAGCCAGCCAAAGAGAGTGAAAGCCTCGTATGCGAAACCGGAAGTCAGCGAGCGGGATCCGAAGTACCACGAGACACGAGAAACCTTGTGGGAAGTCGGGGGGACCACCCCCCAAGGCTAAATACTACTTAGTGACCGATAGTGCATAGTACTGTGAAGGAAAGGTGAAAAGAACCCCGGGAGGGGAGTGAAAGAGAACCTGAAACCCTGTGTTTACAAGCTGTGGAACACCTATTTACAGGTGGACCGCGTACTTTTTGTAGAACGGTCCGGCGAGTTACGTTTACTGGCAAGGTTAAGAGTTTAAGACTCGGAGCCGAAGGGAAACCAAGTCTGAATAGGGCGAATATCAGTCAGTAAAAGTAGACCCGAAACCGGGTGATCTACCCATGTCCAGGTTGAAGCTGCCGTAAAAGGCGGTGGAGGACCGAACACACATCCGTTGAAAAGGGTGGTGATGAGGTGTGGGTAGGGGAGAAATTCCAATCGAACCCGGAGATAGCTGGTTCTCCTCGAAATAGCTTTAGGGCTAGCCTTGATTTAGTCTGATGGAGGTAGAGCACTGAATATCCTAGGGGGCGTCAAAGCTTACCGAAGATTATCAAACTCCGAATGCCATACAGATGATGATCAGGAGTCAGACTACACGAGATAAGTTGGGTAGTCAAAAGGGAAAAAGCCCAGACCACCAGCTAAGGTCCCAAAGTGCGTGTTAAGTGGAAAAGGATGTGGGATTTCGAAAACAACTAGGATGTTGGCTTAGAAGCAGCCACACATTAAAAGAGTGCGTAATAGCTCACTAGTCGAGAGGTCCTGCGCCGAAAATGTCCGGGGCTAAAACACGACACCGAAGCTGTGGATAGTAGTAATCTAACGATAACTACTGTGGTAGAGGAGCATTCTTAATACCGACGAAGCGGTACCGTAAGGAGCCGTGGAGGGATAAGAAGAGAGAATGCCGGAATGAGTAGCGAGATGAAAGTGAGAATCTTTCAGGCCGAATATCTAAGGTTTCCAGAGTAAAGCTGATCTGCTCTGGGTAAGTCGGGACCTAAGGCGAGGTCGAAAGACGTAGTCGATGGACAACAGGTTGAGATTCCTGTACCTTATAAAAACAGAACTGTGGGGACGCAGAGACAAAGTCAGAGCCGGGTGAGGAATACCCGGTACAAGCGAGGTACCAGTGGAGCAGGAAAATCCGTTCCATAATGGGAAGACGTGATGTGGACCGAAATATAAGTAGGGAAGCTGATGGAGGCACTGCCAAGAAAAGCCGCTATTGTTTTTTATAAGCCCGTACCGTAAACCGACACAGGTGGATGAGGAGAGAATCCTAAGGCCGACGGGAGAAGCATTGTTAAGGAACTCGGCAAAATGACCCCGTAACTTCGGGAGAAGGGGTGCCTGTAGAAATACAGGCCGCAGAGAATTGGCCCAAGCAACTGTTTAGCAAAAACACAGGTCTATGCAAAACCGTAAGGTGAAGTATATGGGCTGACGCCTGCCCGGTGCTGGAAGGTTAAGGGGAGATGTTAGGGGTAACCCGAAGCGTTGAACTTAAGCCCCAGTAAACGGCGGCCGTAACTATAACGGTCCTAAGGTAGCGAAATTCCTTGTCGGGTAAGTTCCGACCCGCACGAAAGGCGTAATGATTTGGGCACTGTCTCGACAATGCACCCGGTGAAATTGAAATACCAGTGAAGATGCTGGTTACCTGCGCCAGGACGGAAAGACCCCATGGAGCTTTACTCTAGCTTGATACTGGGATTCGGTATTGCATGCACAGGATAGGTGGGAGGCTAAGAAGCGGTGACTCCGGTTGCCGCAGAGCCGTTGTTGGGATACCACCCTTGCAGTACTGGGTTTCTAACATGTGCCCGTGATCCGGGCAGTGGACAATGTCAGGTGGGGAGTTTGACTGGGGCGGTCGCCTCCGAAAGGGTATCGGAGGCGCTCAAAGGTCCTCTCAGGATGGACGGAAACCATCCGAAGAGTGCAAAGGCATAAGAGGGCTTGACTGCGACACCGACGGGTGGAGCAGGTACGAAAGTAGGACTTAGTGATCCGGTGGTATAAAGTGGGATTGCCATCGCTCAACGGATAAAAGCTACCCTGGGGATAACAGGCTTATCACTCCCAAGAGTTCACATCGACGGAGTGGTTTGGCACCTCGATGTCGGCTCATCGCATCCTGGGGCTGTATTAGGTCCCAAGGGTTGGGCTGTTCGCCCATTAAAGCGGTACGCGAGCTGGGTTCAGAACGTCGTGAGACAGTTCGGTCCCTATCCGGCGCGGGCGTAGGATATTTGAGAGGAGCTGACCTTAGTACGAGAGGACCGGGTTGGACTGACCTCTGGTGTATCGGTTGCACTGCCAAGTGCATGGCCGAGTAGCCAAGTCGGGACGGGATAAACGCTGAAGGCATCTAAGCGTGAAGCCCCCCTTAAGATAAGATATCCCATGCGAATGCAGTAAGACCCCTGAAAGACGATCAGGTGGATAGGTTAGAGGTGGAAGTGTGGTAACACATGCAGCTGACTAATACTAATAGGTCGAGGGCTTGACCTAAGATTAGATGAAATCAAAAAGTGTGTAGTTTTGAAGATACAAATCGAATGAAGGACTGTGAAGGTCTTATAAATAGAAGAAAAGCCAGTGGTTCAGCTTAGTTAGTTGATTTCACGGGCTTTTTTGTATATAAAAAGGGAGCCAAATATCACAATCCATTTAATGATATTTTTGTATATCTTTTTATTTTTTGTTATTAAGGGTTATAATCTGAAACAAAATAATATTCATATGACACTTTTTATACTGGTTTTAATAGATAAATATTACTAATTAATATGAAATAACTAGAAATAATGCACCTACAGTGGAAAGGATTGTTAAATAAAAGATTTATTTACAAAACAACATTAACGAAGTATAATATAACTATAAAACAACAAAATAAAAGGAAAGGAAAGGGAAAACAACACAATCCCAATATAAATATATGAAAATATTAGATACGAAATTCGTTAAAGGATTTATAAAGATGGCAGATGACGGCTTTCAACAAGGCTGGCATGAAAGAAACGGAGGGAATCTTTCTTACCGTTTGAAGGAAGAAGAAGTCATGGAGGTCTTACCAAGACTTTCTAATAATGATGAGTGGCATAACATTGGCACCAGTGTTCCTTTACTTGCAGGAGAATTCTTTCTTGTAACAGGAAGTGGGAAGTATTTTAGAAATATCAGTGTAGACCCGGAGGTTTGTATCACTATTATAGAAATAGATGAAACCGGTGAAAAATACCGTATAAGATGGGGATTAGCAGAAGGTGGAACTCCTACCAGTGAGCTTGCCACTCATTTAATGAACCATGAAGTTAAGAAGGCAGCAACCGGCGGTAAGCACAGAGTTATTTATCATGCACATACTACCAATATTATTGCATTGACCTTTGTATTACCTTTAAGCGACAAGGTATTTACCAGAGAGTTATGGGAAGCAGCTACAGAGTGTCCTGTAGTGTTCCCAAGAGGTGTTGGTGTTGTACACTGGATGGTTCCCGGCGGAAGGGACATTGCGGTAGCAACCAGTGAATTAATGAAGAAATATGATGTAGCCATCTGGGCACACCATGGTATGTTCTGTTCCGGTGAAGATTTCGACTTAACCTTCGGTCTTATGCATACGGTTGAGAAATCTGCGGAAATATTGGTTAAGATATTTTCAATGTCCGGTAAGCGACAGACCATAACACCTGATAATTTCAGGGATTTGGCTGAAGCCTTCAAAGTAGAACTTCCGGAAGAATTTCTATACGAGAAATAATTTTATTGCGGAATAAACTGATCAAAAATAAAATAATCAAACCGGCTCCGGCTCAAATCCAGGCTTTCCTGACTTTTAATAGTCCAGGCAAAGGCCGGGGTCCGGTAGAAATGCTTACACAAAATCAAAGACAGCATATTTCTGTGCTTATAATTGTAGGATATAAAATCCGGCTTGGTTATAAAATTAAGCAGGAGATTCTGAAGAACAAAGTACAGGGAGAAGCTTCCTACTTCTTTATCTTTTATCAGATTACTTGCCAGCTGACCTCTTATTATGTCAGGACGCTTACGTCTATACCAGAGCAGGACAAGAGGATTAAAGGATTCAATGCAGTATTTTCCATGGTATTTTTCTAACACAGGAGCTGTAATATCACACACAGAGGTATCTTGTAATTCTACCTTAAATTCAACAATCAATGGTACTTTACCCTGGACCATTTCAAGGACTTCCTGCAGGGTTGGAATTCCTTCATTGGATTGGTGAAGTTTGAGCTCCTTCAGTTCTTTTAAAGTTAATTCTCTTACTTTCTTATTAATATGGCACATTCTTTTGAGTGTAAAATCATGAAATACCACCGGTACATTATCTTTTGAGAGTTGAACATCCATTTCAATCCCGTAATTGTTCTTAACGGCAAGCGTAAAGGCAGCCATAGAATTTTCCGGAACCTTGTCTGGGTCATTGTGCAGGCCTCTATGGGCATAATATGTTCCTTGAAACGGAGTGAAGTCTTTTCTGCGGAATAATTTCGGCATGATAGCCATCAGGTATAACAGAATTACCACTACCGGTATCAGACATAAATAAATCAACATAATTTCCTCCAGGACTAACATTTTGATAGAATACAATAGTCTCAAATATTATAACACCCTATGAACCAGGCTACAATCCTAACAGAAATAATTTTACAATTATTTAAAGCTGTATTATCATCAGTTATTTTTATATGGTTTTATCTAAAAAAGAATAAACCCGATTACAAATCATATATTTAAATAAGTTTAGTTAGAGGGAAAATAATTTTGGACCAAAATTGCAGGGATTGGATAATAGGGGAAGAATACAGCGATTTTATTTTTGAATATAGAAGAGATATTAATACCTTAGCTTCAATCCCCAATATCTGTTATAACATTATAAATGAAACATATGCCGCCGTCTATATGCCAACAACAGCAGTATCAACCAATGACTTGATGCATTCTTATGGTTATGGTATCTTTCCCAATCTATACGGCTTAATGGATGTTAGCAGTTTGGAGGCCTCAGGGGTTGTACGAGTGAGGAATGTTCCTACTCTTGCTCTTAATGGGGAAGGCGTTCTTATTGGAGTTGTAGATACCGGAATTGACTATACCCATGAAGCCTTTCGAAACGCAGATGGGACTACCAGAATTGCATCAATCTGGGACCAGACAATACAAAGCGATGCATTCCCGGATACCTATTATTATGGAACAGAATATAGCAGAGAACAGTTAAATGAGGCACTGGCAAATGCTGACCCAAGGTCAATAGTACCGACAACGGATGAATTAGGACATGGTACATTTATGGCTGGAATTGCTGCCGGAACCCCGAATCTTCAAAATAATTTCTCTGGTGTGGTACCAATGTCTGATCTTGTTGTAGTGAAATTAAAGCAGGCAAAGCAAAGTTCTAAAAGTTTTTTCCGTGTTCCGGCAGACGCAGTAAGTTACCAGGAAAATGATATTATGTTTGGCATACGTTATTTGGTGGAGGTGGCCCGCAGGCTTTCTAAACCGATAGCAATCTGTATAGGGCTTGGAACGTCACAAGGGTCCCATGACGGGAGAGGAGCATTGGCAAGCTATGTCTCTGTATTAGCAGATCTGCCGGGTATTGTAATATCCATAGCTGCAGGAAATGAAGGGAATTCTGGTCATCATTTTAAAGGAGTCATAAATAGAGGCGGTGATCAGACGAATATGGTGGAGCTTAGGGTGGGTCCTAATGTTTCGGGATTTTCCATGCAGTTATGGGGAGCTGCTCCTGGAACTTTCTCCATTGATATTTTATCCCCCACAGGAGAGTACATACCCAGAATACCTGCAAGAATTGGCGAATCCAGAGAAATCCGTTTTATATTTGAAGAAACGGTTATTTTTGTTGATTATTTTCTACTGGAAACCCAAACCGGTGATCAGCTTATACTTGTAAATTTTGACAGGCCGACTGAAGGAATCTGGCGCTTCAAGGTATATTCCAGTGGGGATTTGAATTCGGAATTTAATATATGGCTTCCGATTAGAGACTTTATAGGCACAGAAACGTATTTTACTCAGCCGGATCCCTTTATTACCATAACCTCTCCGGGAAATACAGTTATACCAATTATAGTAACAGCCTATGACCATACGAACAACAGCCTGTTTCTGCCGGCAGGGAGAGGCTTCACCCGGCTGGGAGCCGTAAATCCAAGTCTTGCTGCACCTGGCGTGAATCTTGTAGGGCCGGAGCCGGGAGGTACCTACGGAAGAAGATCCGGAACCAGCCTGGCGGCAGCCCATACAGCAGGCATAACCGCAATGTTACTTCAGTGGGGGATTCAAACAGGTTATTATTCACAGCTTGACAGTGTTGAAATCAAGAATCTGCTAATAAGAGGTGCCAGAAGAGATCCCAATAATACTTACCCTAACAGAGAGTGGGGATATGGTATTATTGATATCTATAATACGTTCATAAGCCTAAGGGGAGAACCAGGATAGAGGGAGTGCAGAGGATTATTCGTCTGCATTCCCTTTTTTACAATTGTTGAAAATATCAAAGACTTCAGGATAATCTCTTTTAAGAGAAACCGGCTTAAAGGAATTATTCAGGAAACAGTGTTCAGTTTCGCCTGTAGAATATGTAACCTTGTCCTCCGTATCTGTAATGGTATAGGTAATTGACATTTTAATACCATTAAAAGAGCTTATGACAGAATGTATAAGAATATTATTGTTAAAACGTACAGGCTGTTTATAAATACAGGATATGTTTAAAACCGGAATCATAATACCTAATTGTTCAAGGGCAGCATAACTTAACCCCATCTGCTCCATAAAATCAATGCGTGCTTCTTCAAACCAGCGAAGATAATTCGAATGGTGAATGATACCCATCTGGTCTGTTTCATAATATTGGGCTTTTCTTGCATAAGGTTTCATAAGTTTGATAAGTATCCTTTCTTTTTATTCTTTGTAAATCGTAACACAGTTGATACACAATAACAAGTCATGTCTTTTTACAACACTTAAGTATTTCAGGAATGCCAGTAGAATTGGCAGTATTCATATAAATGTGAGGTACGTATTACAAATATTTGGTAATAATAGAATAGTGTTTACATTTCAAAAAAAATGTGATAAAATCTATAACAGTAAAAAAAGTGATAACGGCAATACGTTGGTTTCAACGAAAAAGGCAAACCTGTTGAAAAGCAGGGACGCAAAACTATAGGGTCTTCCTGAGTAAACTAATTCAGATGACAGCCAGTTTCCGAAGGAGATCTTTTTTTATGCAAATTTGTGTTAACTAACATTGATGAGGGTGAGTAGTTAAACGATACAGGATAATGCTTATGGGGAGTGAGCATATTTGGAGATTATGTCAGCGAATAATTGAGCTGCCATAATCTCTTATCCTGTATAAGCAATAATTTACAGAAAACAGGGTATAATATATCAGGTATTGCAGGTATAAATGCATTCCGCATAAACAATTTGAATAATTAAAAAAAATAAAAAAATTTTAAAAAAGTACTTGCCTTTTGTTATTTTATGAGTTATAATATCATTCGTGGCTGACACAGTGGATGTCAGAAGAAACACAAAAAATGAATAATGGGCTATCGCCAAACGGTAAGGCACTGGACTCTGACTCCAGCATCTCAAGGTTCGAATCCTTGTAGCCCAGCTCTTAGAAATGAGTATCCCATGATGCTCATTTTTTTTTGTGTTTAGAAATAAAAAACAGTATTCTTTCTGGCATTTGAAATCACAAAATGAAGAAAGAAACCTGAATCTTAAAAACCTGTTTGTGTACTGTAGGATTAGTTGTTTGTGTACAATAGGATTAGTTGTTTATATACTGTAGAATTGGTTTTATTGTAAATATAAGGAAAATGCGTTAATATAATAATTGGAAAATTACAAGCTATCAGTTATAAGTAGTAGAAAGAAGGGTGAATAAATGTTCCATATAGCCATATGTGATGATCAACAATATATCTGTTCGGAAATTGAACAGGTAATTTTAAATTATACAAAAGCTAACTTAAATGAGGTAGAAGTAGATATTTATTATACGGGTGAAGAGCTCTGTCAATTTATGAAAGGGGGAGAGGTATATGATCTAATATTTTTGGATATTGAATTAAGAAATATCAATGGCGTTGAAGTTGGCAGGACAATCAGGGATGAGATGAAGAATGACTTGGTACAGATCGTCTACATCTCGGGAAAAGACAATTATTATCTGGAATTATTTGAGGTAAGGCCTATGCATTTTCTGCATAAACCATTAAAGCCTGAAAAGATAATAAAGGACATTGAAAAGGCCATGGAATTGTCAGGAAAACTCAATAACTTCTATACATATAAACAAAATCATAAGGTCTGCAAAATACCGATAAAAGACATCCTGTATTTTGAAGCGGACAATAGAAGGGTCAAAATAATTACGGCAGATTCTGAAATCTATTTTTACGCCAGTTTAGAGGAAGTGTTTTTAGAGGTGGAAAAACACCGATTCCTGTATATCCACAAATCCTATATTGTTAATTATGCCCATATAACGAAATTCGGCCATAAGGAAATAGTAATGACCAACCATACAATTCTTCCAATCAGTCAGCAAAGACGAAAGCAAGTCCTTGAACAGCAGCTGCTATATGAGAGAGAGGTGATGTAAATGGGGGTTATATTATATAATGCAATCTATATCCTTATCATTATGTTCCTAACATATATCGTATTTCGTTATATGGGTATTTTGTTTGAAAGAAATGAAAAGGATAAGTATCATGAAATAAATAGTTATTATGAACGTCAATTTGAATTAATGAAAACTACCCTGGTTAATACAAGGGCCCTCCACCACGACTTACAGAATCATCTGTCCATCATTCATTCCTTATCAGAGGGCGGTGAGATGGAGAAATTAAAGGAATACATATCGGAACTGTTAGAGGAAAACGAGGATATATATCACTATACTCATTCAGGGAATGTTGTTATTGACAGTATCATGAATTTTAAACTCCAGGAAGCTGGAAATAAAGGAGTGTGTATTGCTGCAGAACTATATGTACCGGAACAGCTGCCGATAAAATCCAGTGATCTTACGGTTATATTGGGTAATTTGTTGGATAATGCCATAGAGGCCAGTATTTTCTTAAAGAAAGGGAAAAGAATCATCGAAGCAGCAATCCGCTATGATAAAAGCAGACTAATAATTGATATCAAAAATCAATATGACAATCTAATTCTATATGATAAGGATAAACTGGTAACTACAAAGGAGGATAAGAAAATCCACGGTGTAGGTCTGGAAAATGTAAGAACTGTAGTTGAAAGATACGGAGGGATCCTTAAACTGGAACATTCAGGGGGGATTTTTAGAGCTTCGGCCCTGCTGTTCCTTTAATCTTTCATAAAGAGATACTGTTTATTACATAAATCGTATCATTTACTGCAAGAGCCGGCACACTTGCAAATTATATGATAATATGCAGATGTAACATAGTAATGGATATTCATTGAAAGGAGGAAAATCAATGAAAAGAGAAAAGGATTACAAAAGAGAATTGAAAGAACCGTATACAAAGCAAAGGCAGATTAAAAAGGTACAGCAGCTCTCTATAAGGGATACAGAGGGTGAATGGAATATAAAAGCAATTAAAGCAGATACCCTTAAAAGGAATAATGTAGATCCTGCACGAATTCAGGTATTTGCCTCCAGTTCCAATTCTTACACCGGTAACAGGGTTAAGGTTGCAATAATTGATTCCGGTGTGGATTATACCGAAGATATTGAAGTTTATATGAGAAAGAATTTTATACCTGGGGAAGACGGCATATCCGTTCTTTATGAAGACAGTCTTGGTCATGGGTCCAGTGTGGCGGGTATTATTGCTGCAAATGGCAGTAATATAGGGATTACAGGCATCAACCCCAATGTTGAACTGTATTCGGCAAGAGTTCTTGACAGGAATAATTCAGCACCTGTCAGCCGTGTAATAGAAGCTATATACTGGGCAATCGAGAGAAAGGTAAATATTATTAATATCAGCTTTGGTACTAATGTTGATTCAGAAGCACTGAAGAAGGCAGTAAAGGATGCACATAATGAAGGAATATTACTTGTTGCAGCAGCCGGTAATAAAGGAAAGCTTGAGTATCCTGCAGCTTATGATGAGGTAATTGCAGTAGGCTCAGTTAACAGTAAGGGAATCCGCAGTAAAAGCAGTCCGGTCAGCAGTAAAATTGAATTAATGGCTCCCGGTGAGCAGGTATTAACAATAGGTGATTTAGGCGGAATGCTGGTAGCCTCCGGAACAAGCATGGCTGCACCTCATGTAACAGGGGCTGCTTCCCTGCTCTGGCAGAAGGATTTAACGGTATCCGGTGAGTTCATACGCAAGCTCCTTGATTACAGTGCCAATCTGTATGGTAATCCCCAGGAATACGGATATGGGTTACTGGATGTGGAATATGCGATGGAACAGTATGATACATTTAAGGCTGCCTATTCAGAAGAAAAATCTCTTGATAATATACTGAAAGAGGCGCAGGCAAAAGGTGAATTACCGGAAAATACCCACTATGTGTACTCCTTTAACGCTGTGGATTATGTGAAGGGAAGCTGGCTGTCAGATGCCCATTACGCTTTTGCAGAAGAAAACAGCTCTGAATCCGGTAATCCTATGACAGATGGTGCTATAGCGGTTGTAAAATTAGGAGCAATTGTAGCAGATAATGAACTTTCAGGTTTCAATTCATATCCCCAGTTCCACGGGTTTATGACAAAACAGACAGGCTCCATATATCAGTCTAATTACCTGGCATCTTACCTTTATCTGACACATAAAGCAGTCGGTTTATATAACAATACTGCTCCGGTGGTGCCTCTTTACCTGACCGGATTTGACAGGAATGGAATTGATACATACCTGACTACCAGCGGGTTTAACGGAAAATCCTGGTCTACCTTGCTAGGCGGAAATACGGTAAATGAAAGAAACAAAGCATTATTTGTTTTCGGTATGGCAATGCATTCCGTTACGGATTTATATGCCCACTCCACCTATACGCCGGAAGGAGCTTATATCAATCATGCAATGGGAGCTGATCTTACAACCTTCTATCCGAACAGATATGCGTGTGCCAGACAGATTGCGCAAATATTGATATCGCATATCAAACGTTTTGAACCGGGGGATATATCTGATTTTAATGCTGTAGCAACGGGTCAATATGACGGAACCTTTAAAATGGGCAGGTTAAGCCAGTATGTAAAGTCAGTGGATTTAGCTTTCTACAATGCCAATTCAACTGCAATTGAAAATATGAATATTAACAGATAATAATATTGGGATTACTATTAGAGAAAAACCAGATGGAGGTTTGCGAAAGTTAAAAAGTAAAAATAAGCCGTAGAGGACATATCCAATAACAGTGGATATGCCAATCTACGGCTTTTATATTTAGTAAGTAAAGATACATACCATGTGCTGTCAGCCTGCCTGAGCTGTTTGAATAAACACTTTATCCAATCTGTTTTTCACCCAGGCTATTACAGGACCAAGTAAAAAGGCTATTGCAACAGTAATAATTCCGATGGTAGTGCCCATTAAGAAACCAATGATACAAGCTGTTATGTCCCAAGCCATACGGATTACTCGAAACGGAATCTTCTTAAAGCGTGTGGCCAGTATAAATACAGTTGCATCATAAGGAGCAGAACCCAGATCCACAGCCATATATACAGCAGCTGAAAGGATAAACAGTATCAGTGCCGGAATAAGAACGATAATACGAACAAGCAGACTGTGGAAGGCCCCTGCCGGAAGTATCTGATCAAACAGCCAGGTAAAAAAGTCAGCACAGTATCCAACTAAAAGCATATTGGCCAGTGTTCCCCAGCCTATTTGCGTACGGTCAAATAAGATTACAATAATAAATAACAGGGAATTAAAGATAACCTGCCAGCTTCCAAAGGATATGGATAGTTTATTTGAGATACCGAGGTTCATGCTGGAGCAGGGGTCTGTGCCAAAGTTCAGCCGGATGAGAAAGGATAGTGAAAATCCCATTATAATAACGGCAGCCAGTACGGCAAGAATTCTTTTTTTGTCTTTTAAGTCAAATTTCATCTGTGTCTTCATAAGTTCCTCCAAGTGTCGTAAATACCTATCTAGCATCTTACAAAGAAATTTTCTATTTGTCTATTTAAAAATAAATATGATAACCATATTTAATTCGATAATAATTTTATAGCCATTTGAAACATGATAGAACAGAAAGGAATTTGCGCACTTGTTCCGTAATCCGATTGGCACAAAAGAACTTATTATCCCCAGGATCTGCACAACAGGAGATTCAGGCCAATTTACTGACAAATCCAAAGATTAATGATATAATAGAAGACAGTGTTGTAATAAACAAAATGAAAAGGGTGGCTCAACTAATAAAGCAAAAGATTAAAGGAAGGGACAGGTAATTGGGAGTAATGAACAAATCAGACTTACGCAGGAATCTCTATATGTTAAAAGGGCCTCTGGCAACCCAGGGGTATGACTGGTGGTGGCATAATTTTACCGGTTACAGCAGGAAAACCGGGGAGGAAAAATCCTTCTTTATTGAGTACTATGTCTGCAATCCGGCACTGAGCAGAAATACGCCTATATTAGGGCAGCTGCCAAGGAACAGGGCTGTTAACAGAAGACCCTCCTATGCGCTGATAAAAGCCGGGGTTTGGGGAACAGGTGCAAAGCAGATTCATAATTTCTATCCAATTTCTGAATTTACCTCTTCTGATACGTTCCTGAATGTAAGAATCGGTAACTGTCTTCTAACTGAAACCAGAATGGACGGCAAATGCAAGGTTACCGAAGAAGAAGCAAAAGCCCATCCGGAATATATGTGTAATGCAGGTACCATGGAATGGGATCTGTCCATAAATAAAAAGATATCCTATCACGTAGGTTATGGTGCCTCCAGAATCTTTCGAGAGCTGAATGCCTTTGAGATGTTCTGGCATGCGGAAGGAATCAAAACAGAGTATAGCGGTGAAGTTATTTTAGATGGTGAAATATACGATGTAATTCCGGAGAAGTCCTACGGTTATGCAGATAAGAACTGGGGACAGGACTTTACATCGCCCTGGCTCTGGATTAGCAGCTGTGATCTAAAGAGCCGAATATCTGGAAAGACACTTTCGAATTCTGCTGTTGAATTCGGCGGAGGAAGACCTAAGGTATTTGGAATTCCTATGGAAAGAAAACTTCTTGGCGGTCTATATTATGAAGGAAAAATGTATGACTATAATTTCTCCAGGTTCTGGACAGGTGCCAAGACCATTTACAAATTTGAGGAAGGTAAAAGAACCAATACCTGGAGGGTTAAGGCTGTTAATAAAGATTCCGAACTGGAACTGGTATTGAAGTGTCCGAAAGAAGAGATGCTGCTAATTAATTATGAAGCTCCTAACGGAAAGAAACTGCATAACCAGCTATGGAATGGCGGTACCGGATATGGCAGAATCAAACTATATGAAAAGTATAACGGCAGAAGAATACTTATTGATGAAATAGATATGAGACATACCGGCTGTGAATACGGGGAATATGACAAGTAAGGAACAACTATATGAAAAACCTGTTTGAGTGCCTTCCTGATGATTTTTTCAAACCACTTACGGGAAAGTACAAAAGGGAGTATGCGGATTGCATACAACTGATATTTAATACTTTTAAGGCTGAAATATCCTATGGCATCAGCAGGGAGATACTGGTGTCTGCCTTAGAGGGATATTTTGAATATGATGACCATGAGATGGTATTAGAAGACGAGGATACGGTACTCTTTGATGCCAGAGCAAAAGCGAATGGTGTAATTAAGACCCTGAGGGATACAGGCTGGATTGAATATGAGCAGGGTGATAATCATCAGATTAACGTCCTTCTGTTTGAGTATACCGTTCCAGTAATTGAAAGCTTTCAACGGATTATTAAAGAAGAAGAGACCGAGTATCAGGGGATTATCTCCCAGATACATGCGGCTCTTCAGAATAAGGAACTGTATGCAAGGCCTTATGAGCTAATTCTTAAGGGAGTAAGTGAGAATACCGAACGACTGATTTCTGAATTAAAGAAATTAAATGCCAGCATTAAGCGGCATATGGAACGCCAGACCAGTGAAATGGGAGCGGCACAGGTGCTGGAGCATTTCTTTGACTATCATAAGAACATTGGCTCAAAAGCTTACTTAAGAATGAAGACCAGTGAAAATATTTCATATTTCCGCAGTGCCATTATCAGTAAACTGGAGGAAATACTCTCAAACCAGGATATTATGGAAGGAGCAGTCTCAGGCTATATGGAGATTGAGCAGATAACGGAAAGAGAAGAGGCCTATGATCTGGTGTTATCTCTAATCCTGGATGTTAAGAGTGTTTTCTACCGGTTGGATGAGATAATTGAAGAGATTGACAGAAAGCACACCAGATATTTAAAAAATGCAGTAATGAGAGCCAAATTCCTTCTGTCCACCGGAAACAACATGGAGGGAAAGATACTCAGGATATTGGATTATCTGGCCCAGGAACTGAATACTTCAGAGAATCAGAATATCTACGAGGATTCCAAAGCAGACCTCTTAAAGCTCTTTCAGATATATCCCCAGAATTTTATTGATGATGAATCCTTGCGGGCAGTATCTGTAACAAAGAAGTTAGGCATTGTTGAAGACCTGGAGGAAGGTATGATACTGACAGAGGAAGAACGGGAGCTTTATAAAGAAGCCCTTAAGGAAAAGAACAGAAATCGTTTTTCAAGAAATAACATAGATTCTTATGTCAGTGAGCTTCTAACAGAACAGGGCAGTATGAAAGCTTCTGCGCTGCCCCTGGAGAGCAAGAGGGATATGATAAGAATCATTTATATCAGCCTGTATGGGAATAACCGGTCCAACTGTTACCGGGTGGAACGGTCGAATCTTCTTGTGCAAAAAAACGGTTTCCATTTTCATGATTTTAAGATTGTAAAAGTATAATCGAAGAAAAGTCAGTCTTTCACAAGAAGACAACTTATTGTAAATCATGAAACATGCTTTTATTCCAAGTCACGTTCGTTTCTATTTTTGCAATTTGTCTGCTATCCATTTGGCGGCTTTAAATCAAAGTATAGAGATATATTTACACAATAACTTATTTCTTGAAAGGAGCGGAATTTATTATGTTACAAGACGTTAAAATCAACAGATCTATTTTACCTGCAAGTGACAGTAATTATTAATAATATCATCAACAACCATTAACAAAGAATTGGGTTGATCAGGTAATAGCGCAGAAGCTTTCATTTAATGGAAATAAAATAATTTTACTGCTTCCAGCTATAGAATACAATCGATTCAAAATTTTTAATTGATGAGAATTAAATACATAATTTATGTTGATATAAAAGAGATACATAGGAAGAGGTAAGGAAAAGGTATGTTTAATATCTTCGAAGAATCCGTAGTTCAAAAGGAACGGTTCCGTCTGGCAGCTAACAGGCTTCTTAACCAGTGCTTTCTGGTAAAAAAGAAGGAAAGCACCAAAAAGGATTATATGTTCGTGTATCAGAACAGAGAACTGTTTATACCGTATTTTGAATTATTGGGTTATCAGCTTAAAATAAATGAAGATCAGGGAGTAATCGGCCTTGTGAACCAGTTCGGAGCAGGAAGGCTGTCCATGAACAAATATGAGAGCATTATGCTTTTGCTCCTGCGACTGCTCTATCTGGAGAAACGCAGGGAGCTTGGAACCTTTTCCGAGGAAGTAACGGTACTGATGGAAGAAATCCGTGAAAAGTATGCCATGCTTAAGATAAAGAGCAAACCCGTAATGGATAAATCCATGGAACGTACTATTATAACGGCATTTCGTAAGTACAATCTGGTGCTGAACTTAGAGAGTGATATATCCCAGGCAGATGCAAGGATTATCATTTATCCCTCCATCGTTATGGCTGTACAGATGGAGGATGTCAGTGCTTACTACGACCAGATTAAAGATAGATTAGCCAGCTACAGTGATACCGGAGGAGAAGAGGATGGAGAAACAGAAGAAATTACTGACGAGGATTCGGCTGATTAATTGGCATTATTTTGAGAATGAAACCGTCAGCATATATGGCTCCACCTTAATCAGCGGTGAGAATACCGCAGGTAAATCCACGGTACTAGATGCCATACAGTTAGTGTTAACCACTAATACCAGAAGATTCAATACGGCTGCCAATGAGAAAGGCAGCAGAGATTTAAGAGGTTATGTCAGATGTAAAGTCGGTAACGTGGGGGAGACTTACCTTCGTAAGAATGTAGTTATCGGAAATGTAGCCCTGGAATTTTATGAGGAGAAAACAGATAAGTATTTTGTCCTTGGTGTACATATGACCTCAGCTGATGAACTTAGTCCCGTAACCACCAGATGGTATATGGAAGAAGGAAGGCTGGAAGAGCTTAGTTTTCTAAACGGAACGAAACCCTCACTTCCGGAAGAGTTCTTTGCAGGGGAAAGAAAAGTACGTTTTATAGAGCAGAAGAATGCTGCCAGAGAACGTTTTAAGCGAAGGATGGGAAATCTGGAGGATCGTTTCTTTGATATCATCCCCAAATCCCTGGCCTTTAAGCCCATGGACAACGTAAAGGACTTTATCAATAAATTTGTATTACCGGAGGAACGAATTGATGTAGGCAGTCTCAGGGTTAATATAGAGACCCTGTCTGAACTGGAAGAGCTGATGGAGAAATCAGCTGCCAAGTTAGAACAGTTAGGCAAAATTATTTCCAGGTATGACGGAATCAGAAAAAAAGACAAAGAAATTGCCGTGAATGAACTGCTGCTTATCTTCGCGGAAGTAGAGAATCTGAAAGAAGAAATTGATAAGCTGACAGAAGAGACGGATAAAGACAAGCAGTATTTAGAGTCCAATGAAAAAGAGACGGGAAAATTAGAAGAAGAAATAGCAAGAGTTGATAAGAGGCTCATAGACTTAAATGTGGCAATGCGTCAGAATGAAGCCAGCAAGCTGGTGGAAGGTGCTAACGCAAGAATTGAAGAAATAAACCGTAATATCAAAGATGCAGGCAAGATGAAGGAGAAACTCCTTGAGGCAGTTCTAGGACTGCGTAGTCTTGTCAGTATACTAGCCGGATATGATATCAGGATACTGTCAAAGGAAGAACTGGAGCTGCTAACTGAACCCGTTGAAGCGGCGAAGAAAATAGAAGTAACAGGAAAGCTTCAGGCAGAGCTTAACAGCCATATGAATACGATAGCAGAAAGCCATGGCGAACTGAAGGCACGTAAGAAAGAACTTGACAGGCAGATAGAGGGACTTCAGAACAGACTGAAGGAATTGGAGAACAGAAAGCTCTCCTATCCTGTTCATACCAGTGAACTGAAGAAGGAAATCGAGAAAGAATTTAAGACCAGGGGAATTGTCAGCCCCGTTCATATCCTGTCGGACTTGCTGGAGGTTACGGATTCCTTGTGGCAGAATGCCGTTGAAGGTTATCTGAATACACAGAAGTTCTATCTGATTGTGGAACCGGAATACTATAATATCGCCCTGGAAGTATATCATAAGAAGATGGCGAAGATTCACACCGCAGGTATTATCAATACCAGAAAAATTGAGTTGAAAAGCAGTGCTGACCTCTCCTCTCTGGCATATGTGGTTCATAGTGAGAACAGCTATGCCAAGGCTTATATCAACTATCTGCTGGGGCGTGTAACCCGCTGTCAGGACAGGGCAGAGCTTGAGAAGCATAAGATTGCCATGACACCGGAAGGTTTCCTCTATCAGGGGTATGTAATCAGAAATCTGGACAAGGAAAGCTATAAGAATCCCTATATTGGACAAAATGCTTACCGGGTACAGATTGAAAATACCAGAACCGAGCTTTCTGAAAAATCAGGAGAACGGAAAACCTTAAGAGCCGAAATCACGAAGCTTTCGGAAGTTTTAGAAGCAGAAAAAAAGGTCAATATTGAACTCCTTAATACCTATCTGGAAGCACCCTTGCTGCTTCGCCAGTATGAGCAACAGTTAGGCGTTCTTAAGACAGAGCTGGAAGCTGCCAGAAAAGACCCTACGCTGATTGAATTAATGGAACAGATTGAAACTGTCACAATAGAGAAAGCAAAGCTTAATGCGAGTAAAACAGGTCTTGAGCGAGAGAACGGCAGATTAAAGAACCGTACAGAGCAAAAGAGCAGCGAACTCTTACTAAAGCAGCAGTACTATAAAACCCAGCATAGCTTACTGGAGGAAAAGGCGGACTTAGACGGGGCCTCCATGTCAGAAGCAAAAGAACTGTTTCATTCAAACAGAAAAAGCAGACCTGCTAAAGCAATTCAGGAAAGGTGCCAATACCGTAAGAGTATACTGTTAAAGGACAAAGATGAACTTCTTAACGGCAATAATGGACTGAAAGAACTGCAGGAGGAATACAATCACAGATTCGATCAGGATTTACTGCGTGGTATGGAAGGTATCAGAGATTATATTGATGCCAAACGACAGCTGGAAACCGTAGAACTGATTCGCTTTGAGGAGCAGCTGAGGCGTGTGAAAAGCGATTGCGAAGAAGTATTTCGCAGCGATTTCCTGGCAAGGATGCGTGAAAATATCGAAAATGCCAGAAATGAATTCAAGAGCCTTAACAAAGCCTTGGAAAATATTTATTATGGTGAGGACAGCTACCGTTTTGTAATAACCTATGACAAAAAGAAGGAGAGTCTGTACCGTATGATAACCTCCGAAAAAAATATGGAGGGATATAATCTCTGGACGAAGGCTTTTGAAGAAGAGTACAAAGAAGAGATGGCGGAGCTTTTTGCCAAGCTTATAACCAAGGATGATAAAGGCGAGAAGGTAATCGAAGAATATACCGATTATCGTTCCTACCTGGACTATGATATTGAAATACATAAGAAAAGCGGAACCGTACAGAAGTTCTCTGCTATCTATGGTGAAAAAAGCGGCAGTGAAACCCAGGTACCTTATTATGTAGCAATTGCAGCCTCCTTTGATCAGCTGTACCGTTTTGGAAATACCATTCGTATCATGCTGTTAGATGAAGCCTTTGATAAAATGGATGATGAACGTATTGCATCAATGATGGAATTCTTTAGCAGTTTGGATATACAGGTGATTCTGGCTACACCCCCGGCTAAGATTGAAGTAATCGGTGAAAAGGTAACTACCATACTCACAGCAATACGTGTAGGAACCAGAAGTATCATTGAAGAATATGAATTATAGGAGTGGTTTAATCTATTAAGAGCTAAAGACAGAACATAAATAATTTTAAAAGAGTATAAGGTGGTGTTTCTGCCATTCTTCAGTTACTATGAGTTTATTCCGTTCTATAACTATTCAGGGTTAATAAAGAAGCATAAGACAAACAGTAAGTAAAAATGACGACGGTAGACCCATAGGTGATTGCATTTTATTTGATGGAGAAAGGTAAGAAAATGAACCAAAAATTTGATTTTATAGCAGATTATAAAGAAAATAATATACTAAGAGAGAGCTTTAATACCCTTGCCAGAAATACCTTTGGTATTCAATTTGAGGATTGGTATAAGCTTGGCTACTGGACAAAAAACTATATACCCTACTCCATGAAAGTCGATGACATGATTGTTACAAATGTATCTGTTAACCTGATGGAATTTAATCAGAGTGGCAGTTTTAAAAAATATATACAGCTCGGTACGGTTATGACGGACAAGAACTATCGTGGTCTGGGGTTAAACGGTTATTTGATGAAGAAGGTAATAGAGGATTACAAGGATAAATGTGACGGTATCTATCTATTTGCAAATGATAGTGTTCTGGACTATTACCCCAAATTTGGTTTCCGTAAAGCCAATGAATATCAATATAGCAGGAAGCTTTCCATAACCGGAAATCGTAGTGTAAGTCCTTTTCCTATTTCGGATAAAAAAGCCTTGGAAGAAATGGAAAAGATAATAACCACCAGTAAGCCCTGTGGTCAGATGACAATGAATAATATGGGACTACATATGTTCTATCTGTCTTCTTTTATGAAAAATACCGTTTACTATGTAGAAGAGCAGCAGGCCTATGTGGTGGCAGAAGAGGAGGAGGGAAATCTGGTTCTTCATGAGATTTTTGCAGCTGGAGAGGTTGATATTACAGCAATTGCAGCTGCCTTTGGTAATCAGAATCAGAAAGTAATCCTGGGATTTGTTCCGGATAAGAAGGAGAATTATGACAGAGAATTGCTTATAGAAGAGGACACGACACTATTTGTCCTGGGAAATGGTTGGGAGGAATTTGAAGAAGCGGGTTTACGCTTCCCCACTCTCTCCCATGCCTGATGGATTATTTATCTTCGTAGGCTTTCACATAAACAAAATTTTCATTGTTCCTGTTCATCCGGTAATCTTTGTTTAAAATGGCATTCACAAATTCCTGCCCGCCGGATTCAATCGGTACAAGCTCAATACCCAGTTTATTTTCTACGTCTGCAGTAGTTACATCATCCAGGAATACATTTTCACCGGTTCTTAACATACTGGAGGGGATAAGGAGGCTGTCGCCTAAGTCAGTGTCCTTATCCTTAAGTTCTTTTAATTGCTTTATAAGATCTTGTCCCGTAATTAATCCGGCAACGGTAATAGTCTCACCAAAAAAATCATTACGGATGCATACTACCCTTATCTTAATGTTAGGAAATACCTCCATGATAGCCTGGGCAAAGGATAGGATAGTACTGAAGGCCAGCTTTCCGGTAGCTATGGTAATATTCCGTTGAACAGTTTCTTTCAGGTGGGGATAATCTTTTGAAGCGGTGGTGTTCTTTAAGGCTTCTTTAAATTCATTAATGAATAACCTCATCATACCTACGCCATTTTCCAGCTGGATATAACCGTCATAACGTTCTTCCTCAGGAAATTCCCGTTCGGCAGTAATATAAAATTCATCACTGGCATGAATAAAATGGAGACCAAAATTATCGTAAAAGCCCTGCTGATAGCTCTCAATCAGATCAATAACAGCACCGGCCTCTTCTTTCGTAAAGACCTCAAGTGGCTCCAGCTTACTGCGGAACTTGGTAACCCCTGCTGGAACGATAGATACACTTCTCATAAAAGGCAGGTATTTGGAGAGGTCCTTAATGGATCTTTCTAATTCTGCACCGTCATTGACATTCTTGCACAGTACAATCTGGCCGTTCATTTCAATACAGCCCTCGTATAGTTTATCAAGATTTTCAAGAGCACGTCCGGCAAAGCGATTGTTAAGCATCTTACAACGCAGTTCCGGGTTGGTCGTCTGCACGGATATATTAATCGGTGCCAGATTAAATCGAATGATTCGGTTTATATCTTTTTCAGACATATTTGTCAGGGTTATATAATTACCTTGAAGAAATGACAATCTTGAGTCATCATCTTTAAAGTAAAGGGTATCACGCATGCCTTCCGGCATCTGGTCAATAAAGCAGAAGATGCATTTATTATGACAGGAACGGTAATCACTCATCAGACCATTGTCAAAGTCTATCCCTAAATCCTCTTCATATTCCTTATCGATCTCCAGTATCCACTCTTCACCGGAGCTTTTTCGGATGAGAATTTCAATATATTCGTCTTTGATGAGATACTGATAATCAAAGACATCGTCAATTTCTTCATTATTTATGGCAACCAGGTAATCACCGGGTTCAATTCCCATTTCTTCACCGATAGAATCCGGTGTAACGGTTTTTATTAAATGACCTTTTGGGTTCTTTTTCATTTTGTAACCTCTTTCTAAAACAAAGCTATTATAAGTTACCAGCATCACTTATTATACACACATCCTATTTAATTGTAAATGGCGGTAAATTGTTATTGCATGTAAGCAGCAGGATGGTTATGATAGGTAGTAAGAGCTTTTCTGGTTTATAATTTAGCTTCACGGAGCTGTATTATCAGAAACAGATAGGCTGAAGTAGATTTTTAACCTGCGCTTTCTATAAAAAGTGCTGTGGGAAATGTATATTCAACGTATATAGAAAGTAATTCCTTAACTTTAGGCACTTTATACTTGGACAGGAATAGCTAAGGTTTATTTTACATAACAGAAGTATACCCCAAAGGAGAAGTGGAGCAAATGACATTACAGCAATTAAGATATGTGGTAACAGTTGCAGAAAAGGGGACGATAAGCGATGCTGCAAAAGAATTATTTATTTCTCAGCCCAGCCTTACCAGTGCCATAAAAGAGTTGGAAAATGAAATGCAGATAACGATCTTCAATCGAACCAATAAAGGGATAATTGTTTCAAATGCAGGAGATGAATTTCTCTCTTATGCCAGACAGGTACTGGAGCAGGCAAATTTACTGGAAGAGAAATTTTTGAATGTAAAAAAGCAAAGCCCGAGATTCTCTGTCTCTGCCCAGCATTATTCCTTTGCTGTAAATGCTTTTGTGGATGTTATTCGTGAATTCGGCGGAAACCAGTATGATTTTACACTAAGAGAAACCCAGACTTATGAGATTATTGAAGACGTCAGTAAACTGAAAAGTGAAATTGGTATCCTTTATACATCCTCTAAAAATGAAGAGGTGATTATGAAGCTTATCAAGCAGAATAATCTTGAATTTGAAGAGCTTTTTGTGGCAAAACCTCATGTATTTATAAGCTCCAGGCATCCCCTGGCAAATAGAGAAGGTATTTCACTTGAAGAGCTGGAGGAATATCCCTATCTTTCCTTTGAACAGGGGGAGTATAATTCCTTTTATTTTTCAGAAGAGATACTAAGTACCATTGATCGGAATAAGAATATTAAGGTCAGGGACAGGGCAACCCTCTTTAATCTTGCCATTGGGTTGAACGGTTATACTGTAAGCACTGGTGTGATCAGTAGGGAGCTTAATGGAGAGAATATAATTGCCAGACCGCTTCTGGTAGAGGAGTATATGCGGGTGGGTACCATCAAACAGAAGAATATGCCCCATAGCAGATATGGTAAAGCTTATATGGAAGCGCTAAAAAAACATGTTATTGATTATGCAGATTAAAGAATAAAGGTAATTGCCCTGGGGCTGTTTACATGATTTATATATATTGAGACATACTAATTATACTGCCTGGATTAAATTCTCCTAAGTGAAAGAGTAGAAATGGTATAGCTAAAAACTATATCAAACCTACTCTTTTTTGTATTTTTCAATAGAGAGAAAGTATTCTATACTACTATTCAAGAGAAGCTTCTATATAAATTTTAATTATTTTTTTATCTTATGATGGTATATAAAAACTCCGTATATTTAATGGGTATTACCTGGTATAAAACCAAGGCACAAATAACAGACATAAATACCAGTCATGAATGGCAGGCACAAATGCCATAAACATAAGTCATGAATGGCAGACATAAATGCCATAAACATAAGTCATGAATGGCAGACATAAATACCATAAACATAAGTCATGAATGGCAGACATAAATACCATAAACATAAGTCATGAATGGCAAAACCAATACCATAAATACCAGTCATGAACGGCAGAAACAAATACAACAAATACCAGTCATGAATGGCAGGCACAAATAACAGATATAAATACTTGTCATAAATGACAGATATAAATACCAGGATTTATATACATGGTGTACATGACTTTTTATATCCGAAGGAAGTAAAAAGTAACTCATTTATAGCTTTAAACCAAGTGACTAAGTGATATGAAAGAAAGAAGGAGAATAATATGGGAAAGAATGCACCTTTTAAATTTGATATTGTAGGAAGTTTTTTAAGACCTGAGGATTTGAAACAGGCAAGAAGTGAATACGCAGAAGGAAAGATAAACCTTGACGCACTGAAAGCAGTGGAGGATAAGGCTATCAAGGCATTAATCGGGAAACAGAAAGAGATTGGTCTTCCCGTTATAACTGATGGTGAATTTCGAAGAAGTTCCTGGCATTTGGATTTTATGTGGGCATTTAACGGTGTTGGACATGAAAAGACCAAAGAGGGTATACCTTTTCATGGAGAACCAGCCTTAATCGATGATACTTTCCTTACCGGAAAGGTATCCGTAGATAATCATCCCTTTGTAGAGCACTTTAAATTCGTGAAGCTCTTTGAAGATGAGAATACCGTAGCCCGTCAGACAATACCGGCACCGGCACAGTTTCTCTTCCAGATGATTATTCGAGGAAATATTGATAGTACCAAAGCTATTTATCCAAAGGAAGAAGACCTGATCCAGGATATTGCAACAGGCTATAAAAAGGTGATCAGAGAGCTGTATGAGGCCGGCTGCAGAAATATTCAGTTTGATGACTGCACCTGGGGAGTATGCGTGGATCCCAATGCCAGCTTTATTTTAGGCACAGATGAGGCGGGACTGCAGCAGTTTATTGATAAATTAATCCGTATCAATAACCTTGCCATAGAAGATAAACCGGAAGATCTGGTTATCAACACCCATATCTGCCGCGGTAATTTTCATTCTACCTGGGCTTGCCAGGGGGGATATGACAGAGTGGCAAAAGACCTTTTTGCAAAAGAAAATGTAACCGGTTTTTATCTGGAATTTGATGATGAGCGTTCCGGGGATTTTGCTCCTCTTCAGTATGTTAGTGAGGATAAAACGGTTGTACTGGGGCTGATTACGACAAAATCTCCGGTATTGGAGAAGAAAGAGGATATTATTAAACGAATCAGAGAGGCAGAGAAGTATGTTCCCATAGAGCGTTTATGTCTGAGTCCTCAGTGTGGATTTGCTTCTACAGAAGAAGGTAATAAAATAACGGAAGAAGAGCAGTGGGCTAAATTGAAATTAGTAGGGGAGATTGCAAGGGAGGTGTGGAAGTAAGATCAACCGGTTAGTATTATGTTCTATCGATTGGTTGAGAGTAGTATTTTCATAAGGTAGAATTATTTACTGAAAGTTAACGATGCACTTGACCGATTCGCACCGACCACCCAGCAAACTATGTCAGAGGATCGGAACAAACATAGTAGGATGAAAAGGAAAAAGATAGTTATTTTCTGAATAAATAGAATAAGCGGATAAGTTAATCAATCTTCCCCGATTACATATCCGCTTATTATTTTAATCTATATGATTTTAATTTTAATAATAATAACTAACTTACGATTAACCTAATTACTATTTATAAGGCTTAAGATATAATTTCTTTTCTGATGGAAGCTTTCTGTATAACGAACATCGTCGGAATTGTCCTCTACGTAGCTTCTGGTATAAACAGCCTGAAAATCTGTAACTATCTTTCCGGGATGCTTGGACATTATCAGAATACGGGTTCCAAGTAATAAAGCCTCATCCACATCGTGGGTAATAAAGAAAATTGTCTTACCGGTATTCCACCAGATATTCCTGATAAAACCCTGCATTTGTTCCCTGGTAAGAGCGTCCAGCGCGCCAAAAGGTTCATCCATAAGCAGGATTTCCGGATTGTTTATGAGGGCACTTGCAATAGCTGCCCTTTGCTTCATACCGCCGGAGAGTTCATATACTTTTTTATCGGCAAACTCTTTCAAACCTACCTTTTCCAGATAAGTATCAACCTCTCTTTTTAGCTCAGCCTTTGGCAGCTTCTTCATAAGAGGACCAAAAGCAATATTTTTACGGACGGAAAACCACTCATAAAGGGGCGGCTGCTGGAATACAACACCTCTGTGGGAGTCTATGCCTTTGATTTCCTGCTGGTGCAGCTTTACCTTTCCGGCAGTAGGCGTAATAAAACCAGCCAGGATATTTAGAAGGGTGCTTTTGCCGCAGCCGCTGGGACCCATTACACATACGAACTCACCGGGATAAATATTGATATTGATATTTTCCAGAGCAGTTACGGACCTTTCTCCTTCACTGTATACGTAAGATATATTGTCGATGGATATGAGCTCGTTTACTGCCTCATAATAATCTTTGATACCTGATAGGGTATTTACATCTTTGTTTTCACTCATGATTTTCCTGTCCTTATAGAGTCATTGATTTTATTATTTCAGTGCCAGTTCCACGAAAGAGGTATCAATAGCATTCTGAAATACGGAAAGTTCGGGGGAAGAGCCTAAATTACCCTGCTCCGTATGGAAATCAGCAATCGTTTTTAAAGTATCCGCAAGCTTACCCTTACTGTCCCGTGTTCCAAGATAATCGGCCGTTAACTGATCCTCACCGGATACCCAGATGTTATCAGCTACCTGACCTTTCGCATTTTCTTCCGTTACACCCTCCCAGGCTGCAACTGCTTTCGTTGCCTGATCAGGATTATTCTTAACCAGGTCATAGGTGTTTATCAGTGCTTTTATGTATTGGCTTACCAGGGTAGGATATTTTTCTGCAAATTCATTTCTGGCAACCGCTATCTCAGGAATGCTGACCCCTTGCCTTGCAAGTTCACCTACATTTGTTAGGATTACACCATCATTCTTAACACATTCATCCAGAGCAGGACTCCAGATATAAGCTGCATCAATATCACCTCTGGTCCAGGCTGCTACAATATCAGCGCCGCCCATATCCAAAAGAGTTACATCAGAAGGAGAAAGACCTGCTAGTTTTAAGGTATTTAACAGAGCATAATGAGAAGTTGTTCCAAAGGGAGCAGCAATGGTTTTCCCTTTTAAATCTGCTACAGCAGAAACTCCCAGGGACTTCTTTACCACCAGGGCTTCAATATTTCCCCCTTCTAAGTAGCTGACAAATACCGCTTTGTAATTAATACCGTTTGAGATGCCAAGTGCAATAGGGGAAGAGCCGAAAGAAGCAACATCTACATCACCGGATACTACCGCATTATTAATATCGGTACCGGCTGAATAATTTACTGCATTTACTTTTACATCAATATCTTTAAAATAATTTTCCTGTATTAGGATAGCGGATTCCGGACCGCCTTCAATCACACCAATATTTATCTGTTCCGGATAAGTTTCACCGGTGATCGGATCTTTACCGTCATTGTCTTTACTGTTATCGTTATCTGCACTATTGGCAGCAGGAGCAGGTGTATCTGTTGCCGTTGTGGCTGTTGTTGCACCGGTGTCAGGTGCGGATGTTTTGGTGCTGTTGGATGAACATGCCGTAAAAAGGCTCCCTGCTGCTAATAGCAAAGCTAAGGATAAGAGTAATTTTATCTTTTTCATAATTTGATACCCATTTCATACCACAGTACGCCTGTGGTACTGCCACAATTATACAGGTTGAAGGAAGGAGATTGTGGCACCTTTCTATCGTCGTATTTTCTATCAACCTGGGACTCCCTATGGTGTAAATTAATTTTTGCCTTTCCAGAAGACAATTCTTTTCTCCAGCAGAAGTAATATTTTATCAAGCATGATCCCTGTAATGCCCATGAGAATGATTCCGATAAAGATTACATCACTTCGCAGATATTTACTGGCATCCAGCACCATCCAGCCGATACCAGATGCGGCAGCAACCATTTCAGCAGCTACAGAAGTGGCATAGGCACCGCTCATGGCATTTCGAAGGCCTACAAATATATCAGGCAGAGATGATGGGAAAATAACATAGAAGAAAACTTGAAGTTTATTAGCTCCTAAGGTCCTTGCGCGGTTTATATAATCGGCTTTTACTCTGGTGACTCCGGCAACGCAGGAAAGGTAGATTGGAGGAAAAGCACCTATAAACAGCAGAAGTATCTTGGAGCCGTTGCCTATACCCATCCATAAAATAATTATGGTATAGTAACCAAGGGGTGGAAGGGGTCTGATAAAAGCAATGATTGGTTCAAAGACTGCTCTTATTTTTTCGGAATATCCGCTTAACAGTCCCAGTGGAATGGCAGTTACTACAGCAATGAAATAAGCAATAAAAAGCCTTTGCAGGGAAGCCAGTAAGTGCTGCCACAGAGAATGGCCTTTATAACCGTTTTCCAGAAGGGTTATAAAGCTGCTCCATACTTTTTGGGGAGAAGGAAATATAATATCCGATACCTTATGTACAGAAGTAATGATTGCCCACAGACCGATAATTACCAAAGCTGTCAGTATGCTTATTATATAGCTGGCTTTTCTTGATTTAATAATCTCACCTCCAATTCCTATAGAAATAATATGATTAGTATGATATATTCACTTTAACTTATTTAATGCCATATGGGAATCCTGTTTTCTTGAATATGGGATATCAAAATTTTTCATATCCGAGAAAGTGATAAGATGTAATCACCTTATAGAGATACAATTTTTATCGATTATTTCTTTTACAGTGTCTTTTATCACCTCCAATACGATCTTATCTATTTTAGGAGTCTTGTACTTTTTACTTTCGATGTAACCCACTTCAAAGCTGAGTTTCTTATCGGATACCGGCAGTCTCCTGATCTGCCCGCTCTGTACAAAATAGTCGTTCTGGGACATGTGCTTGGGGAAAAAGGCCACATAGTCATTCTGGGTTATCATATTTTTGATAGAGCAAAGGTCATCGGTTCGAAAAATTATAGCAGGAGATTTATTGGTGCCAAAGATATCCGTAAGTCCTCCGTTATAGCTTCTGAACTCATCCCGGTAAGCAATATAAGGCTGTGTAATAAGTTCCTGATAGGAAATACTTTCTCTGTCCCAATAAGGTGAATTCTTCCCCACATAAAGGAGGTATTCATCTTTAAATAAGGGAGTGTATTTAATGTCTGTATTCCGTTCAAGCCCGTCATAAGAAATAAGAATGCCAAATTCCGATATCCCGGAGGAAACGTTGTGGGTTATCAGCCGGCTTTCTGAGGTCGTGACAGATAGTATAATATCTGCGGCTTTCTCCTTTAAGTTCCTTAAGGCCCTTGGAATAATCCAGTCACAGAGACAGGGGATGCAGGAGATATGTACTTCACCCGAGTGCCTCATTTCTTTTGCCATCTCGGTGATATCGTTCATAGAACGAAGAATCTCCTCGGTACTTTTCAATACCAGCTCTCCCATATGGGTAGGAGTTACTCCCGAGTTGGTTCTCTTAAGAAGCTCAACGCCCAGTTCCTTTTCCAGCTTTAAGATGGAATAACTGACAGAAGACTGGGACATGTAATTCTTTTCAGCCGCTATTGAAATAGAACTGTATTTTACTGCTTCCTTAAAATAAAAGAGCTGTTCAAACTTCATTTTTACTCCTATCCGTGTGTTTTAAACACAATTTAAAAATTCATACCAGCACCTCTACGTACCGTAAGTCTGCTTGGGGTACTACCTAAATAAAAGGTGTAAAAATCTCTTTATTTACATAATCCCATGCATTTTTGTAACTTATCTAGATTATAGGTTGTGATGAAATTCAGCTAATTATTAATACCCAATTTAATATTAATATGCAATATAACTATATTCATATAGAAATAATAGGTTTAAAGATAATATAAGTTTTTTTTCAGCTGACGTCAAGTAGATTTCTATCAGAATTATCGTACTTTTCGATATCCCATATGTTTTTTTGCTTCTACACTGATTTCAGTGATTGAGTTATTATTAATCCATATATGAATAGTGTGAATATTAACTTAAAAATATAATACTGATATGACAGTACCACATACAGCCAGACGAGCAGGTACTGAAGGTATTTGACTGTTACTAAATTGAAATGTGAAAGGAAGAAACATGAAAAGAAAACCTATTACCAAAAAATTAATTGTACTGGGTATTGATGGTATGGATCCGGATATCACCAAGAGATTACTGGAGGAAGGGAAACTTCCTAATGTACAAAGGTTTCTGAAGTATGGAGCAGCCAGAGAAGATCTGAATATGTTAGGTGCTCATCCTACCATTACCCCTCCTTGCTGGACTACTCTGGCAACAGGAGCTTATCCGGGAACACATGGAATTACCTGTTACTGGCGCCAGTCACCGGATAGTCTGGATGCTGTAGTCTATAATATGGATTCCAGAAATTGTACAGCAGAGCAGATATGGAATACCACGACAGAAGCCGGATTAAAAACTCTTGTATGGCATTGGCCCGGTTCCTCCTGGCCGCCTACGTCCAAAAGTCCATTGCTCCATGTGGTTGATGGAACTCAGCCTGGTTCTGTAAATATGGGGGTTGCTCAGATGGACTGGGAGAAGGTAATCTATGCTGGAGCGGATTTAAAGAAGCTTAAATTCATTCCCCATACCCAGAAAGCTGCCGGTGTGGGCTGTAATATTACAGATATTAACGAAGCCCTGTCCATCAAGGAAGAAGAAGCAGACGAGATGATGGAGCTCTGGTGGGGAGATGAAGCCAGAAAAGGCGGAGAAATCAGAACTTATGTTAAAAGCCTTGATGACACAGAGATGATGATTGGTGCCAAGGTAGCCTATGATATGATCTTTACTCCCATACGACCTGCACAGGACTGGATAAAGCCCAAAGAAGATGCACTGGAATTCACCTATCTGGTATCAGCAGGAAAAGAAGAGCGCTTTGGTCTGATAACAGGAGCTGCCGGTGTCTATGACACAGTAAGTCTATATCGTTCCAAAGCAGAGGCAGAGCCATTTGCTGTTATAAGGGAAGGTGAAATGATAACCGGAACAATAGATGATACCACAAAAAAGGGGAGTACCAAACCCTGCTGCAGATCCTATAAGATCTTGGAGCTGAGTCCTGACGGCAAGAATCTCAGGCTTTGGATCAGCAATGCATTGGATACTACCAACAATATGCTTTGGCATCCCCTTTCTCTCCATGAAAAGATTGTTCAGAAGGTAGGGCATATTCCACCGGTAAGTTTAATCGGAGGAGAGGATTCCGAACTGGTAGACAAGGTCTTTGAGCCCTCCTGGGACATTTACAGTCAGTGGCAGGCGGATTGTCTTAATTACCTGTTAGAAGAGGAAGGCTATGAGGCAGTATTCAGCCATTTACATAATGTGGACTGTGCCGGTCATCAGATCTGGCATTTGGGAAAGACGCTGGAACCCTGGAAACATACCGATGAATTAGTATACCAGGGACTTATAGAGCGATTCTATGTACAGACGGACCGTTATCTGGGAAGATTTCTGCCGCTGTTAGAAAAAGATTATACGGTTTTTATCGTATCGGATCACGGTCTTTTGGTAGGTGAAAATGTTCCGCCTATTCTGGGGGAATATTCAGGACTGAATACCAAAGTTATGGCTGAGCTTGGATATACGGTGCTAAAAAAAGACGCTGCCGGAAATTCTCTGGACGAAGTGGATTGGGAGAAGACCAGGGCCGTACAGATTAGGAGTAATTATATCTATGTGAATCTGGCAGGACGTGATCCTCATGGTATTGTGAAGCCTGAGGAGAAATATGCGCTTGAGGAGCAGATTATTTCAGATCTGTATAACTACCGGGATGAAACTACCGGAAAAAGAGTCGTTGGAATCGCCCTCAGGAATAAAGATGCTGTTCTTCTTGGGGTAAATGGAAAGGAATGCGGTGATATATTCTTTACCGTAGAAGAAGGCTTTAATCGTCTGCACGGGGATGGACTGACTACGGCAAAAGGTTATTTTAACACTTCTGTATCGCCGATCTTCCTTGCAGCCGGTCAGGGAATTAAGAAGAATCATATAACGGAAAGGGTAATCAGACAGGTGGATGTTACGCCTACAGCGGCAATACTGCTTGGAGTGAGAATACCTGCCCAATGCGAGGGAGCTCCAATCTATCAGATACTGGAAGAGGAAATATAACTGAGGATTTTTTAATGTTCTTTAAAACATACAGGTTATTTGTAAGAGGATTCAGTATTTGCTTACAGTAACCTGTTTTTGCAGTGATTTACTGAATAATTTATTTGTATTTCGTATAAAGTTCGGGTAGTATAAGTATGTAATTAGAAAATGTAAAATAACGGCTGCAATTAAAAGGAGTACAGTTATGGAGGATAAGCAAAAACAAGAAGAGTGTTCTGCCATTAAGAAGCAGGAGACTAAGACTTATAATATAAATGAAGTAGCGGAGATGACCATGCTTTCAGACAGGACCATACGTAATTACCTTCGCAGGGGACTTTTAAAGGGGAAGCTGAAAGGAGGAGCCTGGTGTTTTACAGAGGAGGAGTTAAGTGAATTCTTAACGGAGGACTATGTAAAACAGGCAGCTGTTGGTAAAGCGGAAGGAATTGTAGCACGATTTTTGGATGAAGATAAAAAAAGTATGGATTCACTGTGCACCATCTATGATATGAATGTCAGGGAGGCGGAGGAAGGCAAAAGCCTCTGCGAGAAACTGCTCTTAGAAATCAATACAGAAGAAAGTAACCGGGTTACCTGTTCCTATCGATATGATGCAAAGAAAGGAACAGTAAGAATTATCCTATCAGGTGACGCGGATAAAGTCTGGAAGCTTCTTGGAATCTTGAAAAGCAACAGACTAGAATCTGTGTGAAAATGCTTTTGCCTGGTTTAGCGGCAAGAACGGAACAGTGATTCCAACGTTCATAGTGCTAAAAGGTTTAAATATTGTTGGTATAGAGCAAGAGCAGAATAATGATTCATAACGCTCCTGTAAAAGAATCTGTATTTATTTACATATCGTGCTATGAAAAACCGGAGGATTTTCAAATTGAAGAGCCTCCTTTTTCTTTCTATAATTTTATTGACTGGAACAAGTAAGAATTTATTTTTATAGTTATGAGATTTTACTGAATCCAAAAAGATAAGAGGAAAAAGGGAGGTAATATAAAAAATGAGACAGCTTTATGCAGAAGTAGCGGATATTATTAAAAGTATTGATTTTAGTATTTTGTGGAAAGGGTTTCACCCCTATCCCTTTGCTCTGTATAACGTTGAAACAATCTGGCTGGAAAAGGAGGAAATTCCTTATCAGTCAGAGTTTTGTGCAAATACCTGCATTCACTTCAGAAATGAACTGCTTGCCATCTGGCAGATAACAGAATCTGAGGAAAGGGAGCTAGACAAGATTAAATTATTCCATAATTCCATAGCAGAAAATCTTGAATTGAGCCAAAGAATGCAGATAAGACATCTGGCAGTAACTATAGCAGCCGGGGTTGTCCATGAGATGTTTCATTGTTATCAGGAGGAACTGGGAGAAAGCAGGTATCCGGATGATCTAAAGCTTCTTTCTTATCCTGTGGGGGAAGGAAATTTAAGAGTAAAGCTGAATGAAAACAGGCTTTTAGCTGCTGCAATGAGAACCCAGGATATAAATACAAGAAAAATATTGCTGACATATTTTAAGGCATACAGGAAGTTCAGGGGAGAACTGATAGGTGATGATATCTATCAGGAATACAGGGTTGAGACCATAGAGGGAGCCGCTGAATATATCTCTCTTCTTGCATTGAAAGAGATGGGGGAAGAAGGATTATATAAACAGAAGCTTGAAGACTATTTGACGGTATTAGATGAATGCTCTGCCAGGCTGCTGGATATAAGGCGAATTTCTTATGTGACAGGGGCAGTTCTTTTATTGGTATTATCACAAGCCGGAATCCAATTGACACCGGGAATTGGGAAAACTACTGATACTTTCTGGGAGCTGGCAGCTGAGGAAGGTATTAAGAATACAAATACTAGAATTACTGTAAATAAGAATTCGATTGATTATGAGCTTGCTAATATAATAAAGGAGCTTTACAATCAGCAAAAATATCGTGTTTATCAGCAACAGCATATAAAAACGGAGGATTTAAAAGCGTTAGAGGGCAGCTGTTCCTGTGATGTTGGAAAACTTATAGAGGAGTATAAAGAGAAGTCCAAAGAACAATTGAGACTATTTTTTCAGGAAAATAGAAAGGAATACATAATGGAAGGATGGATTTCAGGATATGACCCGATGAATATGATTAAACTTGATCGCTTTCTATTATGTAGTCATTTTATTGTTATAACAGCAGCAGAGAGTAAAAAACAACTGGTACTCAACGGCCCTGTAGTGGTACAATTAAAGGAAGATAAAGGAAGAGAAATTCGTGGTTATTATAAGTGACAGAGAGTCATGAATGGCGGACAGTAAATGTTTAGGACCTTAAAAATAAAGTAGAGAATAAATAGTGAATTTACTGCTACTATATCATTGGAGAAAAATTATTAAATCTTAAAAGGAATAGATTATGGCATATAAAATATTGATTGTAGATGATGAAGAAGATATCCTGGAAATGTTAAGGTCTTATTTTGAATTGATGGGATATCTGGTATATACGGCAGACTGCGGTGGGGCGGCACTAGAGAAAATCTCGGCATCCCCCGATATTATACTGCTGGATATTAATCTGCCCGACATGGACGGGCTCTCCCTATGTCAGAAAATCAGGAGTCATATTAACACACCCATTGTATTTCTCACAGCGAAGGTGACGGAGCAGGACAGAATCAACGGACTGCTGCTTGGCGGGGATGATTACATTACAAAGCCCTTTAGCCTGGAGGAACTTCATGCCAGAGTGGTAGCTCATTTGCGCAGAGAAGGAAGAAGCAAGGGAACCGGTAAGATCAGGGTAGCCGGGGAATTACTGATTGAATATGACACCAGAAAGGTATACTGGGGAGAAGAAGAAATCTTACTCACAAAGACAGAATTTGATATTTTAGAGATATTAAGTCTTCACAAAGGCCGTATATACGATAAGGAAAGTATTTATGAAAAACTCTGGGGGTTTGACAAGGAAGGCAGTAGCAGTATAATTACGGAGCATATAAGAAGGATAAGAGCAAAACTGGGACAGCATTGCAAGACGGACGTAATTGAGACCGTATGGGGAGTCGGCTACCGATGGATTATATAGAACAACTTATAGAGAAAATAAAAAAATATCTTAAGAATTCCAATCTAAAGAAGTCACTGGGGTTTTATATTATAATGGCAATAATTTCCTGTGGGCTTTGTTATCTGGCAACGTATCTGTTCTGCGAGGGCTGGAAGAATGTGATTCTATCTGCGGAGGGGGTTAAGGATTATGCTATTATTTATAGGGACAATAAGAGTTATACCATAGATTCTTCTAAAATTCCGGCAGCAGTTAATAAGAAGCTGCTTTTATTTAATCTTATAGAGACCTTTTCCGTCTTTGTTTATGCCAGCATAGCCATATATCTGGTGAGCCACATGTATTATAAGAATAAACTGATGGAACCCCTTGCTATATTAAAGAAAGAGATCGAAGCGGTGGGAAGAAATGATTTCAGTCTGGATTGCAGTTATCAAAGTAACGATGAAATGGGTGAAATCTGCCAGGCCTTTAACCAGATGCGTCTTCGACTGATAGATAATCAGAAAAGCATCTGGAAGCTGGTACAGGACCAGAGGGAGTTAAATGCTGCCTTTGCACATGATATCAGAACACCTCTTACTGTTATGAAAGGTCATACGGAAATCTTGCGCAGGTTCCATCCAAACGGTCTGATTACAGAGGAAAAACTGTTGGATACATTAGCTTTAATAGATGCACAGGCAGACAGGCTGGAACAGTTTGCAGATACCATGAAAGAAATAAATACCTTTGAAGAGTTGGAACTAAAGAGAAAAAAACATTCAGGAAAAGAATTATATAATGAGTTGGAACAACTGGTAAAAGGTATGGTTCCTCCGGAAATTACGGTAAATATGACCATAGAGCAGGAGTTGGAGGCGAGAGATATCTATTGTGACAGCAGTGCTGTATTGGAGGTTGCCGGCAATCTTATCAGTAATGCCTTGCGATATTCCAGTCATTTTATCCGGATAACTCTGCAATTGGAAAATGGTATGCTGTATCTATATATAAAAGATGATGGTACGGGCTTTGACAAAAGAGCTCTTCAAAATGCGAAGAAACCATATTTTACAACAGAAAAAGGACATTTTGGCCTGGGGCTTACCATTTGTAAGCTGCTGTCCGAGAAGCATGGAGGAAGTCTTGAGCTAACCAATGGAATCCATGGTGGAGCCATTTCCTGTGCAAGTTTTTTTACAGCGTAGTGAAAGGATAGATATTTACAGCTTAGAATAAAATCATCCCGGTCAGGGGTGATTTTTTAGACAATATTAGAGAACAGTTTGAAAAATAACTCCTGGCACAATCGCATTGGGCAAGTATAACCAGCCCTGCGAAATACAGGTAATAAGAGAGGTTATCATGAGTCAGGAAATTATCTTAAAAAATGTCAGTAAGACCTACGGAAAGAAAAAAGCAGTAAATGACGTCAGCTTGACCATAAGCGAGGGAATGTTTGGCCTGCTTGGAAGAAACGGCGCCGGTAAAACAACATTGATGAAAATACTTGCGACCATACATGAACCCACAGGCGGACAGGTGCTGGTAAATGGAACGGATATTAAGGAAAGTGGTAAAATACGCAGTATGACAGGTTATCTTCCCCAGGATTTCTCCATGTACGGCGGAATGAGTGCCTATGAAGCCATGGATTATCTCGGAACACTCTCCGGTATGAAAAAGGAGGAGAGAAAGGCAAAGATTCCGGCACTCCTTGAAAAGGTAAACCTAGCTGCCAACCACAGGACCAAGGTAAGAGCCATGTCCGGTGGTATGCGCAGAAGACTGGGTATCGCCCAGGCAATTCTTCATGATCCCAGGGTATTAATAGTAGATGAACCTACGGCGGGACTGGACCCGGAAGAACGGGTACGTTTCCGGAATCTTCTTTGTGAAATAGCACAGGATAGGATTGTTATACTTTCAACCCATATTGTAGGGGATATTGAAGCAACCTGTGAAGATATTGCTGTACTGGATGAAGGCAGGCTTATATTTAAGGGAACAGTAAGGGAGCTCTTAGAAATGGCAGAAGGAAAAGTATATACCGCAGAGATATCCAGAATGGAGCTGGAGGAGTTAAAGACCAGACATATAGTAACTGCCATCCTGTCAAAAGGAAGTAAAGCAGAAGTACGCTTTCTGGCGGAAGGTGGAACTCCTTTTGAGAAAGCTTTTATAGCAGAACCCAATGTAGAAGATGCCTACCTTTACCTGATGGGAAAGGAAGGAGGAAAAAACCTATGTGGTTAACCTTATTTCTAAAAGAGTGCCGGATGTGGTGTAAAAGTATCTTATTCCTGGGCTATATAGCTATGATCGTATTTTTTTACCTGACTCAAATGGGGTCAGAGGATATTCCCTTAAAACCGGAGCCCGGACAGGAAAGCTATGGCTATCATTACAGCACGAAAGAGTCAGATATTATGCGTACTGCTACTGAGAATCTGCTGCAGGAATACGGCAATGGAATTTATGTCACCTATCCCATCGGATTTTACAAAGCAGTTCGTTTGAATGAAGAGAAAACAGCCAGAATGGAAGAAATCCTACAGAAACTAACAGGTACAACGGCAGAAGAGTTTCAGAAAATTACTGATAATTACAAGGAAGCTTCAGGTTTTGAGGAAAAAGACGGGATGATTATTAAAATCGAAGGTTCACCTTTAAGTTTAACGGTAAGGACGGATATCCCCTATAAGGAATTCTTAAGTTATATGGCACAGGCAGCTGAACTGATTGGAAAAGGCAGCTCTTACAGCAAGGACACTGTGGTCAAGAATGCAAAAGTCCCCTTAACCTATGAAGAAGCATTAAAGGATTATAATGAAATTTATGAAAAAGACCGCTTGTCAGGTGCTTATGCCAGACTGTTCTGTGATTACATGGGAATTCTGTTAGGTGTCCTGCCGGTATTTTTCATCACCGCAAGGATTCTAAAAGATAAACACAGTAAAGTAGTTAACGTTATATATGGAAAGAGTATTTCCTCCATTACTCTGGTTACTGCCAGATATGCAGCCATCTGTTTTATGTTATTTGTACCTGTACTGCTACTGTCCTTTCTGCCTTTGTCCCAGGCGGTATATGCAGGGAAAACAGCCGGTATAACCGTAGATTATCTTGCCTTCTTAAAATATTGTACCGGTTGGCTTCTGCCAAGTATACTGGTGGTTACGGCCCTGGGTTATTTCATAGGTGAACTGACAGAGCAGGTATTGCCGATTCTTTTCCAGGTAGTATGGTGGTTTGGTTCCATATTTGCCAGTTCAAATAACATGATCGGAGGATTCGGCTTCAATCTTATTCCACGTTTCAATACCTTGGGAAATTACCAGGTTTTTCAGGCGGGAAAACATCAGCTGATTCAGAATCGCTTAGTATATACCTTATCTGCCGTTATACTTATGGCAGCAGTAATTTATCTTTATGACTGCAAGAGGAAAGGAAGCTATGGAAGAAATGGAAAGATATCAAAAAATAGCATACGTAAATCTGAAGCATAACCTAATAATTCCTTATGTCCTTGTGGTGCTCCTCTGTCTTTTGTCACCTCTGGTAATCGGACTGGAAAATCTAAACGAGAATCAAACAGCTAAAGTCATAGAAGTCTTTATCAGCCTCTTTGGTATTATCTTGCTGATGAGTATCTTCACACCGGACATAGACAGGGATATAAGAGATATCATATCCTCCAAAAAAGAATCCATGATCGTGAATCATGTACTTCGTAGTATAAGTGCGCTAATTCTCATAGCAGTAACAGGGGTTCTATATTTGGGCTGGATGGCATTAGGAGGCTGTGAGTTCACCTTTTCCGGTATGTTTTTTGTACTTATGGCAAACAGTATATTTCTTGGTGGACTTGGAGTGTTTTTCTTTTCCATAAGCAATCAGCCAGTTTTGGGTTATATGGTGCCGATTCTGTATTATGTATTGAACTTTGGCTCAGGAAAAAAGTATCTGGGAGATTTTTATCTGTTTTCTGTAATGCAGACCGGTTCTTATCAGGAAAAGTATATTCTGCTGGCTGGAGGCATAGGGCTATTGGTTTTATCCGTCATCTGGCGTGATGTTATATGGAAGAAATTCAGATAGTGAGATTGTGGTAAAGTAATATTGAAAATGATAATTTACCAAGGTGTATGAAATTTTGTAATAAATGTTCACACGTTAGATTAAGATCCGAAGATAACATTAGATATGTATGTTCGGATCTTAATTTTATTTAGTGGCAAACAGTTTATAGAAATGGTAAAATAAAGAAATGAATTATCTGCAAAAGCAAAAGCTTAAGATAAGGGCTGAAGATAAGAACTGAGATAAGAACAGAGATAAGAACAGAGATAAGAACAGAGATAAGAACTGAGATAAGAGCTGAGATAAGAACAGAGATAAGAACAGAGATAAGAACAGAGATAAGAACTGAGATAATAGCAGAAGATAAGGGCTGAAGATAAGAGCTAGAGCTGATGATAAGAGCTTAGGATAAGAAGTAAAGATAAGACCTGAAAATAAAAGCTGAAAATAAAAGCTGAAAATACGAGCTAAAGATAAGAGCTGAAAATAAGAACTGAAGATAAGAGCTGAAAAGCTAAAGATAAAAGCTAGAGGGAGAGGCTAAAAAGATGATAAATACAATAAATAATTATGAGGAATTTAAGGACAACCTGTATCGGGCAGGTATGAGTGTCGGTGGGGGAAATAACGAAGGAGTTTTTTCTCTCTGTGATTACTATGGTGCGAATATAATCTGGCATACGGAGGACGCTGATACAGACCCCTGGGAATGGAGAATGCGAGTGCTTCGTGAAGAAATGGATATAGCATATGGCAAGTTCTTCTTTAAGAAAAGCGGATTTATTACAAAAGAGTGGTATCCATATTTTTATGCAGTCAGAAGAGGAGACAGAGATCTTTATGAGGAATATGAAGCAGGAAATATCAGCCTGTTTGCAAAGAAGATATACGAGCTTATCACAGAATATAAAGAGTTGCCCATTCATCTTCTGAAGCAATACGGAGGTTTCTCATCAGAAGATAAAAGTAAATTTGATGCTGCAGTAACTGAATTACAGATGAAATTCTATATAACCATGTGCGGCAGAGCAAGAAAAATATCAAGAGCTGGTGAAGAATATGGCTGGTCGGCAGGAGTGTTCTGCTTAACAGAGGATTTCTTCTCAGAGGATGTTCTGGAGAAGGTCTCCGAAATTACAGCTGAGGCTGCTTATGATAAAATCTATCAAAGGATATTAACCTTAAATCCTGAGGCAGTACCGAAGAAAGTCAGGAAATTCATATTAGGTTAGCTTCCGTTTATTATATCTGTAAAAGAGTCTGATGGATTTTGCCAGGGAACTTCCTGCAGAGCAGCTTATCCTAAATATTTTCTTTTTATATTCTCCCAGATAGTTTTATAGAAAATAATACTTTGCTGCTGTACAATGTAAAGAATAATTCTCATTGGATTATAAATCTGCTTAGAGATGGAGTGAAGTTATGAAAAGAATTAAAATATCAATTGGCGGTATTTCAAAAGAAGAACTGATTAGCTTATTAAAAGAAAAGAATATATTAATCAATCCTTTAGGGGAAAAGCTACTGGAAAGTGAATTGTTTCTTGTAACGAAAGAGAGACAACAAATTGATTTAACAGAAATATCATTAATTGAATTAGGCTTAACGGATGGAAAGGCAGGACTTCTGGAGGTCATTAGGCAAGCACAAAATGTTGGGTTGAATATTTGCTCTCCTGATGTGGCACCATTTTTAAGATTAGCCTATTTTGATGATAAAAATAGTCACGGTACGGAAAAGAAACATAAAACTCCTGATGGTGCTGTAACCGTAGTATCTGAAATATTGGACGAAGATGTGCATTTTCCAAAAGGATTTTATCTTAGAAAAATTGATAACGACTATTGGCTGAGAGGGTATATTTGTGACTATGAACATACCTTTGAACCAAATGAGAGATTCATATTTATGGGGATTTATAATAAAAATCATTAGAAAGTGCCACCATAGTTTGAAAAATCACCAAGAAATCCTTCTAAAGCTTTGAATAATAGAATTCTGAGGCGGCCTTCGTATGAAAAATCCTGCGTTTAAATCCGTAACTATACGCAAAAAACACAGTTTTATAAGTTATAACTTATAAAAATAAAATATCGGTGTTATATATCAAATATACTTGTGATATACTTAAAGCAGTGAAGCAAAGGAGGAAACGCCTTTATGATAAAACGAGAGTTATATATGAGCCGTATTCGCCCCTTTATAGGGAATGAGCTTATCAAGGTACTTACTGGTGTTCGACGCAGCGGTAAGTCAGTTATGCTGGAGATGATATACGAAGAGCTGATTTCTTCTGGTATATCCGAAGACCAATTCATCTTTATTAATTTTGAGAATATGAGCAATTCTCATTTATGTACCGCCAAGGCCTTACATGACGAGGTACTAAGCCGAGTCTCCGTAATCAAAGATAAAGTTTATCTTTTTTTTGATGAGATTCAGGAGGTGGAGGAATGGGAGAAATGTGTTAATTCCTTTCGGGTAGAGTTTGACTGTGATATATATATTACAGGTTCTAATGCAAAGCTGTTATCAGGCGAATTGGCTACGTATCTGGCAGGACGTTATGTGGAATTTATTGTCTATCCCTTTTCCTTTGAGGAGTATACCCATTTATATCTATCTATTTATCCAAACACTTCTCAAAACGAAATTTTTAGGCAATATCTTACTCTTGGTGGTATGCCTTATCTGAATAATCTCCGTTATGCTCCTGAGCCCAGCCGCCAATACCTTCAGGATCTCTACAACTCAGTTGTCCTCAAGGATGTGGTTAAGCGGAATAATATCCGGGACGTAGACTTGTTAGAGCGTATCATTGCTTATATAACTGCCAATGTGGGAACTACTTTTTCTGCTACAGGAATTTCCAAGTATCTTAAAAATGAGAGCAGGACGGTTTCGCCTGAAACTATTCTTAACTACATTAAGGCATGTGAAGATGCATATCTTTTTTACCGTGTGAAACGGCAGGATTTGCAGGGGAAGAAAATACTTACAGTAAATGAAAAATATTTTATCGCTGACCATGGCATACGGGAAGCTGTATTTGGCGGTAATATGAAAGATGTTAATCTAATTTTGGAGAATATCGTATTCTTGGAGCTTTTGCGTCGTGGATATGATGTCACAGTAGGAAAAACGGGAGACAAAGAAATTGATTTTGTCTGTAATAAGCAGGGACAGAAAATCTATGTTCAGGTGGCCTATCTGCTGGCATCTGAAGAAACCACTGAACGGGAGTTTGGTGCATATGACAGCATAAGGGATAATTTTCCGAAGTATGTGGTCACAATGGATGATCTGGACATGAGCCGAAACGGTATTAAGCATCGAAATATTCGAGACTTTCTATTAGCTCCCAACTGGGATTGATAGTTAAAGAGTTTTAAACACATTGCCTTAACATATATGAAATAACTAAAATTAGTAAACAAGCACCACCGTCCTGTGTCAAAGATATGGGTAGGAGGTGCTTGTTCGCGCTTAAGCTGGAAGAATGTGCAGAGGTGGTCGGGCTAAAAGGTCCTTGGAAGTAATACTGGTGTCAACATATAAAAGGCATGAGCATAAAAAGGCATGAGCATAAAAAGGCATGAGCATAAAAAGGCATGGGAATAAAAAGGCATGAGCATAAAAAGGCATGGGAATAAAAAGGCATGAGCATAAAAGGCATGAGCATAAAAGGGCATGAGAATAAAAAGGCATGAGAATAAAAAGGTATAAGAATAAAAAGGAATGAGAATAAAAAAGGCATGAGCATAAAAGGTATAAGAATAAAAAGGCATGAGAGAATAAAAAGCATTAGAATAAAAGCATGAGCATAAAAAAGGTATGAACATAAAAAGTCATAAGCTTAAAAAAGGCTTAATATAAAAGCGGGTATGGTAATATAAAAGGAATGAGTTAGAAAATCCTAGAATAACAAATAATGCGCCTGAAAGAAACAAATGCTATTGTAATACAGAGGACAGATAAGAAAAAGACATATATCAAAAATTATTAAAAATAAAGAAAGTTCCTTTTTTCAAGCTATACATAATACGATACTAATGAATGAAGATTAAAAGCAAAAAATCTCTAATATTTTGTAACGAATATTATTTTGGCGGGTCTAACTTAAGTAACAACAGAAATGAGGTGATAAAGGGTGGAGAAAATTGACTTTGACCGTATATACAAAGAGTACTTTAAACAGGTATATGCCTATGTACTGGGGTTATGTGCCAATCCGGCATTAGCAGAAGACCTAACCCAGGAAACCTTTTATAAGGCACTTAAAAGCATAGACAGGTTTAAAGGAGAGGCGAAAATCAGTACCTGGTTATGTCAGATTGCAAAGAACTGTTATTTTACTTATTGCAGAAAGCATAAGAAGGAGTCACAGTGGGACTATGACAAGGAGTATGACAGCCCGGATTTATTTATACGGTTAGAGGATAAAGAAACGGTTCTGGAGATCCACAAGCATCTTCATAACATGGAGGAGCCTTATAAAGAGGTCTTTACACTGAGGATATTCGGAGAGCTGTCTTATCTTCAGATAGCTGAGATATTCCATAAGACCGAAAGCTGGGCAAGAGTCACTTTTTATCGCAGCAAGAAGATGATCAGAGCATTAATGGAGGAAAAAAATAATGGAAAAGACCTGTGATATTATAAAAGACCTGCTACCGTTATATCTGGACAATGTGTGCAGCGAAGACAGCAAAAATGCTGTGGAGGAGCATATTGCAACCTGTGAGAATTGCAGAAGGGAATTAGAAGCATATAGATCGGATATTACAGCAGCAGACAGCAAAGGGGAAGAAGTAATCAAAAAGTTATCCAGCCGTTGGAAGAAGACTAAAAGAACCTCGCTACTAACCGGTATACTTTTTATGGCTGTGCTTATTGTTGCAGGCATATCCGCCTTACTCTATTCCTTTTCCGAACGTCCGGTAAAACCGCAGGAAGTGGCAGTGGAGGAATTAAGTATACTTAAGAATACTAACATCTATTTTACTCTACGGGTTTCAGAGAAGGTCAATGCAGACGGGATGAACTGGTTTGAGCAGAACGGAAATGTATATATAACATTAAAGACAGACCAGGTGCAGTTGAAAAAGAAGAAGGTATCACAAAGTTTTGAAGAGAATACTGCAAATTATAGCAGGTGGGAATTCAATACGCGCATGAGTGGCATAAAAAACATCTATCTTTATGACAGCCTCGATACTTACGATAATGGAAAGGACGGAAAAACTCTAATCTGGAGTAATGAAACAGAGCTTAAGGAGGCAGGAACAGAAGCAGAGACCTGGATTAAAACCTATTCCTCCTGGGGAAATGTAGAACCGGGACTCTTAGCAAAAAATCTCTATAAACATCGCAATCCCTATGTGGGAGATATGTCTGCCAACGGCAGGATTTTAAATGATCTTAAGGTTGCAAAAGTCCTTGGTAATTTTAAAAATGAATTGCAGACGAAAGCAGAGCCTTATGGTTATACCTTATTATTTGAAGATACGGTACAGGAGCAAGAAAGCGATGAATTTAACGGTACCATGAAATCCTATGCCTGTATTATGCTAGCCATGATTGATAATTTAAGCGAAGTAACGTGGAAATATACCGTGGAGACCGGAAAAGGCGAAACAGAAATTATTCAGTCAATTACAACAGCAGAAGCCGGAAAGTTAGCAGGTTCAGACATCAAGAGCTTTTCTGACTCCGTGAGTGAAATACAGAATCTTTTGTACATTCTGGGTATTGAAAAATAAGCAATTTAATAAAGTTCATAAAAAAATTATTCGCTTCCTTACAATGAAAAGTTAAAGTACTATTGTAAAATAGTAAAAACTTGACAAAATATGGTGAATAAAATACTATATATGTGTAATAAGGCATAAAACAGAAGTAACTTTATTGAGGGGAATAAAAGATAACAGCTATTTTTGCCTTATTACAAATATACACTATATAATATAATGATAAATGTAAAAATATAACTACCCTTGTTTGAAATAATTATAACATTGATAATTTGAGAAATAAAGAAAAATAAGGGGACAGTTATGTCCCTGTTACGAATGAGGTGAGGTGTGAGTGATGAATTATGAACATTTTGGTACTTTTTTAAAAGAACTCAGAGAGGCTAGAAATTTAACGAAAGAACAACTTGCTTCTGGTTTGTGTACACGAAAGGAGATTTATAGGATTGAAAAAGGAGAGTATCAACCGTCTTTATATTTATTGAATAAATTGTCGATTAAATTAAATGTTGATTTAAATGAATATTTTAAGATGTATTATACTGTTAAGACAGCAGTTGGATTAATCGGAATACAGGAAATAAATGATGCATTAACTATGGGAGATCTTATTAGTTTAAAAGAAGTGATTAAAAAGTATGAAAATAATGAGGATTTTAAACAGGGAGAAAATCTACAACATATATATTATGCTAAAGCTATTTGTGAAACGGATATAGGAAATTACACAGAATCCCTAGAATACTGTATGAAAGGTATCTTAATAGAAAACACATTATTTTCAATCGATACAATAACAGAGTTCATGTATTCAAATGTAGGACTTGCTATTATAAATTGTATAAGTATAAATTATATGTATATGAAAAAAAATGAAGTTGCATATAAAATTTTATCAGACATATTGTCTCTTATTGAAAAGTACTACATAAATTCATCGTATACAATGTATCAGGCAGGCCAGTTTTCTAAAAAAATGTATATTGGAATTCTATGTAATTTAGGACATATATATCTATCAGATAATGAAATAGATAAAGCTGAAGAAATGATTAATAAAGGGATTGAGTTTTCTATAAAAGAATATAATTTAAGATTTATACCAAATCTAATCTATAATAAATTTAGAGTTTTGTATAAAAAAGGTAATTTTAAGGAAGCAGCAGATTATTTTGTTCAGGCAATCGGTTTGTTTAAACTTGTAAAACAAATGAATACAAGTATAGAGATTGAAGAGTCTGCCAAAATAGATTATCCAGAGATAATAAAATATTTAGATGACAGGGATGTAGAAAGATAAGATATGAAATATGGAGAATTATGACATAAATAGTAATTAAAGGATAGTTGAAAGTGAAACAGGAAAGTAATCTAAATGATATTGAAGTGTGTAAATAGTGACTGTATTACCATTATCTTTATACAAGCAGATTTTGTTAACACAGTCTCTATTTATTAGCAGGTTTTATTTGTTTCTCATTTCGTTAATCCGGCATATCTTTCAAAGGAAGCAACCGGAAGTGGCGGCGAATAGAAATATCCTTGCGCGATTTCACAACCTGAACGATATAAAAATTCTGCCTGGCTGAAATTTTCAACCCCCTCAGCAACCACTTCTATACCAAGACTTCTGGCAAGTGCTATGGTATATTCCAGAACGGTTTCTTCCTTACGGTTCTCCCCAGTCCCGTCAAGAAATGCCTTATCCATCTTAAGAATATCTAATGGAATGTCTTTCAGAAAATTCAAAGTTGAATATCCGGTACCAAAATCATCCAGAGAAAGTCGGAATCCTTTCTCTTTTAGCGTATACAGTTTACTTTGCAAGTCCGTTTTGTAGTTAAAGAATGCTGATTCTGTTATTTCAAGCTCTATGTAGGTAGGAGGTACCTGATATTTCTCAGATATATACATGAGCTTGTCTACAAAGTCGGAGTTGCTGAAATGGATACGGGATACATTAATTGATATAGGTATAACAGGATAGTCTTCTTTCATCCATTTTGCAATCGTTTGAAAGGCCTTCTCCCAAATAAAGTAGTCCAGTGAGATTATAAATCCGTTCTTCTCAAAAAGCTGTATAAACCTTTCCGGAGGAATGATACCTTTTTCCGGGTGATTCCAACGTACTAAAGCTTCAGCTCCCACTACCTCAGTGGTAGGGATGGACATTTTAGGCTGCAGATACATTTCAAAATGATTGTTTGATAATGCGGAAATCATTTCATTCTCAATATCACTGTCTTCAAGAGTTCGTTTTCGTAAAGAATCTTCATAAAAAGCAAGAGTCTTCATAACATCATTCTTGATTGTCTTTTTAGTGAGAGTTGCACGTTCGCACAGTACATTCATGGAAAGGTCTTTGCTCTCAACAAGGCAGACACCGATAGAAAAGGAGATTTCCATTTTTAGAGGATACTCTTTCATCTGTTTTTTTAGAAATAAAGCAAAATCATAAATTTCGGATTCATTTCTATACTCAGTAAATACTGCGAAATTATCCGAATACAGCCTGCAATAAGCATAACAGCCTGCTGTATTGGAGGACAGGACAGTGCCGATATATTTTAATACTCCGTCTCCCTCTTTGTTACCATATAAGTCATTAATAACACTAAAACGTTTAATATCAAATACAATAACGGCAAATTTTTTGTCAGGGTTAGTTCTTCTTATACGTCTGGTTTTGTATTCAAACCGGCTAAAAGTAGGAATATTGACACCCATCAAAAGATCATTTCCGTTTACTGTATAGGCAACCATTTCTTTACTAACTTCCTGGGCAGTGCCAAGGACTCTTGTTAACCGGCCATCTTCGTTAAAGTAGCATTTACGCTTACAACGCACCCACATAAGTTCATTGTTCTCGGTTCTTCTGCGGAACGTAATGGAGGTGGAAGCCTGGTCGGGGCTTGCTGTCCTTATAAATTCTTTGAATCTCAATAAATCACTGGGATGTATGTATTTTAATCCAAGAAGATGCTTAAAGGAATTCTTCTGGTTATATAAGGATATCCCTGTTAACTCCATAAAATTTTCAGATACATAGAATGTATCATCCTCGAAATTGATGTCAAAAATGACTAAGTTTGTTTGTTCAGCAATTACATCATACCGTTCACACATTTCTTCAAAATTGGTATCTGTAGATAACATGTTGATATTGCTGCCTCTTTTGTTCATTAAAATCCCTCGCTTTTCAAATCACATAGTAGATCAGCCTCTTTGTACATTTTTGATTTTATTTCGTAGGAAATAATTGCAACTGGCTGCCATACCTGTCAGGTTTAGGCCCTATAGCTTTGCGTCACTGCCTTTAGACAGTTATGCCTTTCTTTCGGGAAATAAATGGTGATATTTAATTTTTAATTTATTTGAATCAACTATCTTAGTTGTGATTAAATAATAATATTTATACTAAATATAAAATATCCTTGAAGGATATTTTATGCCATAAGTGTCAAAAGATTTGATAACTTTGTAAAATTATGCTATAATTCATAGTAAAATATTATCTGGTCTCACAAATAAAAGGAAAGGGATCATTTAAAGTGGTTATTATTCCAGTACCTCTGGAAGGTGAGGTTATACCAGATACAGAGACTAGAACCAGTAAAACAGCAATAAAGTAACGTATTTTTGAAAACAATTTCATAAAATTTACCTCCGGATTCATAATAAATTATTCTTTGGGTAAATTATACCATTGGTTTTTTTATATATAAATGGACACTTATGTCCATCAAAAAAGGCGGATTACTATATGAGTTACGAGCATTTTGGCATATTTCTGAGGGAACTGAGAGAATCAAGAAGCCTGACAAGAGAGCAATTGGCAAAAGGTATCTGTACACCGAAGCAGATTTACCGTATTGAGAAGGGAGAGTTCGAACCCTCACTATATTTATTAAACCAGTTATCCATTAAGTTCAACATGGATCTTAATGAATACTTTAAAATGTATTTTTCAGTAAATACTGTTATTGGATATGAGGGTATTCAGGCTATAAACAATGCAATATCTTTAGGGGATAGGGAACTGTTGAAAAATCTGGTAGAAAAATATGAAAAGCATAAAGACTTTACTAAAGGTGAGAACCTTCAACATATTCTGTATGGTAAGGCAATTTGCGCTGCTTATGAAAAGAATTATATGAATTCATTGAATTATTGTCTTAAAGGGATAATGATAGAAGAACCGTCGTTTACATTAGACTCTATAACAAAAAGTACATATTCTAATGTGGGACTATCTATCATTAATTTTATGAGTACTAATTATATGTCTCTAAAAAGAGAAGATATAGCGAATAAAATACTACTGGATTTGTTATATGTGTTGGAAACTAATATATTGCCCTCACCATATCCTATGTACCAGGCATCTCAGTTTGCCAAGAAGTTTTATCAAAGTATATTAGCTAATCTTAGTTATTTTGGTGTTAGTATATAAGTGTGGACACGAAAAGTTTAACACGATAAAATGTTTCATAGAAAGGTGTGTGTTAAACAATGTCCAAGAACGGTACCCGTTATTCGGAAGAATTCAAACAACAGATTGTTGATCTGTATAATTCAGGTAGCTCAGTTTCCTACTTGAGTAGTGAATATGGTGTCACAAATGTAACGATTTATAGTTGGATCAAGCAGCTATCTCCAGTCAAAGTATCAGAAAAAGAAGAAATTAACTCTAAAGACTACGAGAAAATGAAAAAACGTATCGCTGAACTTGAAATGGAAAATGAAATCTTAAAAAAAGCTACTGCCATATTCGCAAGAAAACGATAGAAGAAATCGTTACCTTCATCGAAAAATACAAAACCAAATATACCGTAAAGCTTATATGCAAAGCCTTGAAATTCCCTCGAAGTACCTATTATAAGGCTCTCGTTCGTGTACCTTCAAATCGACAGCTAGAAGCCGATAAATTTAAGGCAGAAATCAAGAAAATCTGGACTGACAGCAAAGCCAGATATGGTGCACCTAAAATTCACCAGGTACTGATCAGCCAAGGTAAATCAATTAGCCTAAAACGAGTACAACGATATATGATTGATATGGGACTTCGTTCCATTGTTATAAAGAAGTTCCGATATCACTCAGAAAGAATCACGACGGACCAAAAGAAAAACATCCTAAACCGTGACTTTCGTACAACTGGAATTAATCAAAAATGGTGTACAGACATTACCTATATCCATACAGTACGGGATGGATGGACCTATCTAGCTTCCGTCATGGACCTTCACAGCAAGAAAATCATTGGTTATGCCTATGATACTTCCATGACAGCCGAATTGGCTACGCAGGCAGTTAAAAATGCATGTTTAAATGTAAAGGTTACGGAAGGCATTCTTCTGCACAGCGATTTAGGCACACAGTATACCAGTAAGATATTTGAGGATTACCTGTCTCTCAAAGGGATTATCCATTCCTTTAGTCGAAAAGGAAATCCATATGATAATGCATGTATTGAATCCTTCCATTCCGTCCTAAAGAAGGAAGAGATCAATCATCATAAATACAGTGATTTCAATGCTGCCCGCAAGGTCGTATTTGAATATATTGAATCCTGGTACAATAGAAAAAGGATTCATGGTGCCATTAATTATTTGACTCCGCAGGCTGCTCATGAGGCTGCCTAAGCGGCATCAAAAGTTAAACTTTTTGTGTCTACATTATTGACACAAGTCCATTTGTTATTAAACAATGAAGATTATGTAAATGCAGAAAAAATTATAGAAAAAGGTATAGATTATTCTATACAAGAAAACTATATGCGATTTCTACCCGGTTTGATGTTTATGAAATTTAAGCTTCTTTATAAGCTGGAGCAGTATGACAAAGCAAAAGAATTTTACGATCAGACAATATGCCTTTATAAAATTACAAAACAATTTACAGCATTGGAAGATTTGGAAAGCACGATAGTTGAAAACTATCCAGAAATTTTTAAGGATAATAAGTCCAATACAGAAGAGGGAACGTTATAAAAAATAATATTGACGTGAAGAGAACGGGTTCTCAATAAGCATAAGAAATTACATAATTGTGCAAAGAGAACTTGTTTAGGGGAGAGACACAAATGGTTACAGAGTTGGAACAGTTCTTAGAAGCATACATAGACAAGCTTGAGCTGGCAGGGGAAGAACTAAGAGAAAAAGAAATGCCATGGATTTCAGAGGAGTTATATTCCTTATATGAAAGAACGGGCAATCGCCTGGAATTTGAAGCGGTATATTTTGAACGCAGAAAATATCTTGCAGTATTTGGTATGCTTGCTGTAATCAAAAGAAGAGTAAAGGATATCAGGAAGCTGGAAGAGATTATGCTTGATATCTGCCTGGAGGAATGCTGGGCACTGCCACCTCATGTGGACAGAACCAATAATCCTGTATGGAGAAAGACCATCGATTTATTTGCGGCAGAAACTGCACAAGCCTTATCAGAAATCATTTATCTGTTAAAAGATGAAATAAACATAGCAGTTTATGAAAGTGTAAGAGACAATGTTTTCACCAGGGTGTTAAATCCTTTCTATCGTAGTACCGCACCTTACAGCAGTTGGGAGCATTCTACCCATAACTGGTGCGCTGTCTGCAGCGGTTCTTTGGGTAGCGCCTCCCTTTATATGCTTAAAAATCAACCGGAAGAATTGAGAAATGTAATAGAACGTATTACAGATTCACTTCAGTATTACCTGAAAGGTTTTCCGGAAGACGGAACCTGTATGGAAGGTATCGGTTATTTTACCTATGGAATGACCTACTTTACAACTTTTGCACAGCAATTAGCGGAATATAGCAATGGTGAGCTTAACCTGTTCAGGAACGATAAGGTCAGACGTATTGCTGAGTTTCAGCAGAAATGTTACTTTGAGGAAGGACTTTCCGTTAATTTCTCTGATAGCGACAGCCATACCAGATACAAAATGGGGCTTACCTTAAAGCTTGCCCTGCAATATGATACGGTTAACCTCCCGCCCCTTGGACTTGCCGGAGCTTATGACACAGACCCCTGTTTCAGGTGGGCAGCTATCTACAGAGACTACCTATGGACCAAAGAATATATCGAAGCTCTTAAGACGGGTACGATAAAAGAACGGAATCTGCACCTGAATGCCCAGGATACTCTAAAGGAAGCCCAGTGGAATGTCATGCGCAGTAAGAATAAAGCAGGACTTGCGATGAAAGGGGGGCATAATGACGAACCCCATAATCATAATGATATAGGAAGCTTCCTTTATGTTTATAAGAAAGCTATGTTTCTGGCAGAGCTTGGTGCAGGAGAATATACCAAGGATTATTTCGGAAACGGAAGATATGACATTTTATGTAACAGTTCCTTAGGCCATAGTGTCCCAATTATTAATAACAAAGGACAGTTAAGCGGCAGAGAACATGCCTGTACTTATTTTAATGCGGATAAGGCATTTGAAACTGTAGTTCATCTGGAAAAGGCTTATGAAGAAAATAGTATAAAAAGTATCAAAAGAACGGTAACCTTTAATCCAGAGGATGGTTCAGTGCGGATAAGAGACGACTTTCAATGTACAGAGCATACCGCTTCCATCAGGGAAAACCTGATAACCGGTATTAAGCCTGTAATAGAGAAGAACAAAATTTTATTAAAGAAAGACTCTTTGAAATGTTGTATTACAATAGAAGACAAGGATGCAGCAATTGAAGTTAAACCAGTGCAGCACAGTGACCACGAAGGAGTACAGCAAGAAGTCTATCTGATACAGTGGGAATTGCCACTCACCAAGGAAACCTCCTCTGTAATATCCATAAATCCGGAAGAAAATTAAATTATGTTTCATTTTAAGCATCAGCTCTTATTTAACATATGAGCTGATGCTTTTTTGCTCTAGGAGCAGATTATTCAATGGGTTTTAGATGGAAAAGATTGTTAAAAAATTAATAATATCACAAATTATTACATTACAGTCTATAGAAGCATTTTCCATATTAAGCGATTTGCAGTCATAGAAAATCGTCATAAAAAATGTATTAGTGAAACATTTTGTCGAAGCTTATTGTTAAAATATAAACAAATACACTAAAAATTTTATAAAAAATATTAAAATTTTGGGCAAAAAACAAAGAATAGTTTTGCGTTGTTTAATATTTGGGTGTATAATTAGACAGAATCACGTAAAAAGTGATTAGAAAATAAGCAGATATTATAAAATCAGCCTATACAGATGGCAGCCATGCGACGACTTGCAGTCTGAAGACTCCTTTTTATTATTACCGGCTTTATATCAATTGACGGCAAGGTGACGAATATGAACTTAATAACAACACTCATTCTATTTCCAATGGCAATAGCAATCCTCTCTTTTGTTATAAGACAGGATAAAATAAGAAATGCTATTGTAACTTTAGGGGCTGCAAGTATCGCCCTTCTGACCGTTCTGGTAACCGTGAGATATTTCGGAGACGGTATTACTTATTCTTATCATCAAGAAGTGGAAATTTCATACCTGATAATGTGTCTTGAGATTATAATCGCAGGTTATATTCTTGTGAAGAGCATCAGGGACAAAAAGTACTTAGTGACTGTATTTGCGGCGGTACAGACACCTTTGATCCTGTGGTTTGAACTATCCGCAGGACATCACATCCGGATAGTGAACCAGATGGTATATGATAAGCTGTCAGGTATCATGGTACTTATTATCGGTATCATTGGCAGCCTTATCTGTATCTATGCAGTGGGTTATATGAAGGATTACCACCATCACCATAAGGAATATGCCGAGAGAAAATCCTTTTTCCTGTCCATCCTGTTTTTATTTCTCTCCGCTATGTTTGGACTGGTGCTAAGTAACAATCTGACCTGGCTCTATTTCTGCTGGGAGGTTACTTCTCTTTGTTCTTTCCTGTTAATCGGGTATACAAGAACAGACGAAGCAAAGAACAATTCCTATCGTGCGTTAACGATTAATCTTGGTGGCGGGCTTGCTTTTGCTGTTGCCATCGTATTTATTGGTTTACATTATGACACCCTTGAGTTATCAACACTGATTTCTCTTGAACCTGAAGCCATAGCAATGGTGCCGGTCTTCCTGATGTCTGTGGCAGCTCTCACAAAATCTGCCCAGTTTCCCTTTTCCTCCTGGCTTCTTGGAGCTATGGTGGCACCTACACCCTCCTCAGCGCTGCTGCATTCCGCAACCATGGTTAAGGCAGGCGTGTATCTGATTATCAGACTTGCACCTATGCTTGGGGATTCACCGGTGGGGATTGCTGTAACGGGAATAGGCTGTGCCACCTTCCTGTTAAGCTCATTGGCAGCAGTTACCCAAAGTGATGGAAAGAAGATTCTTGCTTATTCCACCGTTGCCAACCTGGGACTGATTGTTATCTGTGCCAGTATCGGAAGCCAGGAAGCACTTTGGGCTGCCATTCTGTTAATTATTTTCCATGCTTCAGCTAAATCCTTAATGTTTTTGTGCGTGGGTTCTATTGAGCATCAGCTGGGCAGCCGTAATGTAGAGGATATGGGAGACCTGGCAGAAGTGTCCAGAAAACTGAATCTGTTTATGTTTATCGGTATTGCCGGTATGTTCCTGGCACCTTTTGGTATGCTTATCTCAAAATGGGTGGCAATGAAAGCATTTATCGATTCCAGACATATACTGGCTGTTATAGTGATTGCTTACGGCAGCGCCATTACCCTGTTCTATTGGACGAAATGGATGGGTAAACTGGTATCCGGTTCTAATCGGAAGCAGGAAAAGGACCATGCTTTTTCCCTGTTTGAAGAACTGCCTATTATCATACATGCCATAATTGTTATTGTTTCCTGTTTTGCTTTTCCGCTTATCTCCGATTATGCTCTTGTACCCTACTTGACAGAGCTTTTTGGTAAAGAAGCGATAATACCTATTGGTACAAGTGATGTCAACCTTATGATAATGATGCTTGCCATGCTGATTATCATACCTATTAGCTTTATTCCTCTTTATAAAGGAGATAAAAGGCGTATTGTTCCCATTTATATGGCCGGTGAAAATACCGGGGATAATGAGACCTTCTACGGCAGTCTTGGCGAGAAAAGGAAAGCTGAGATGCGTAACTGGTATCTTTCTGAATATTTTGACAGTAAGAAAATGCTGTTCATCGGTGATATTATCGCGATACTTATACTGGTGCTCGGCGTAATACTTCTAATCGGGGGGCTTGCTAAATAATGTTGATACTTAAAATAATTGCAATCATTCTTTTAACGCCGATAGCAGGGGGGCTGCTTACGGGAATGGACAGGGTAATTACTGCAAGGATGCAGGGAAGACAGGGTCCGCCTCTGCTTCAACCCTTTTATGATGTGTTAAAGCTCATTCAGAAAGAAGCCATAGAAGTTAACCTGATGCACCGCTTTTATGTGTATTTGTCCCTGATCTTTGTAATATTGACCTCAGTAATACTTCTACTGGGCGGGGATGTACTGCTGGCGGTTTTTGCCCTGACCTTGGGATCGGTATTGTTTATCCTTGGCGGATATGCCTCCAACTCGCCTTACAGTCTGGTAGGCTCTGAAAGAGAACTTCTCCAGATGATGGCTTACGAGCCTATGGTATTGCTTACCGGAATCGGTTTCTATCTGGCGGATAAGAGCTTTTTCATTTCTGACATTATTAAGAACAATATACCGGCAATTGTATATCTGCCGGGAATGTTTATAGGTTTTGTATATATACTCACTTTTAAATTACGTAAATCACCTTTTGATTTCAGTATGTCCCATCATGGACATCAGGAAATCGTACAGGGAATCACCACAGAATATTCAGGTAAAGACCTGGCAGTAATTGAAATTACACACTGGTATGAGCAAATTATCGCATTGGTATTCGTTTTCCTGTTCTTTGCTACCAGCCATATATCCAGTATTATCGTCGGTGTAATTGTATGCCTGCTGGTGTATTTTCTGGAGATACTAATTGATAACGGCTTTGCCAGGATGAAATGGAATTTCGCTTTAAAGTCTGCCTGGCTGGTTACGGCTGTTTTGGGGTCTGTTAATTTAATGGTATTGTCCTATTTCAGATAGCTGAACAGCTGTTATGATAAAATAACCGGTACTGCATTGCAGGAATTTTACTTTATTCAGCACCTGCTATTTACATGGATATGGCATTGTCGCAGGCAGGCTGGCATACTTGCTGTTGGGAGTTCTCCGCCTCATTTCTCTGCCTTGTCTCAGCACAAATATCAGGGATTTCAAGCAAGCAGAACTTTGTAATGAAGTACTAGTAAAAGTGACTTAACTTATCGTTGGCTTATATAGTAACAGAATTGACGTAAAAAGAGAGGTTCCTATGAATTTTATAAAAAAATCACCCTGGATATTACATTATGACGGTTCCAGCTGCAACGGCTGTGATATTGAAGTGTTAGCCTGTCTTACGCCTCTTTATGACGTAGAGCGGTTTGGTGTAATCAATACCGGAAATCCCAAGCATGCGGATATCCTTCTGATAACCGGAAGTGTAAATGAACAGAATATACCGATTGTAAAACAGCTCTATGAGCAGATGCCTGAGCCAAAAGTTGTGGTGGCAGTGGGAATCTGTGCCACCTCCGGCGGTATCTTTGCTGAATGCTATAACATTGTCGGCGGTGTAGACAAAGTGCTGCCCGTTGATGTATATGTACCGGGCTGTGCAGCACGTCCGGAGTCTATTATTGACGGAGTGGTGAAAGCTCTTGCAATCCTTGATGAGAAGCAAAAGGTTTTATCCGGTAAGAAGGCTCTGGCAAAGTAGTGCAGCATAATCACTGACAGCAATGTCCTGAGGCACTTAAAATTGAGGAGAAGGAAGAATGGAACAGCAGAATATTAAGGAAATACAACCTGGGGAACTGCTTACCCACGTTGTACATTATAAACATGAAGGATACCGCCTGGTGGCAATATCCGCAACTACAAAGGACGGAATAGAACTAAGCTATTCCTTTGACAAAGAATATGACTTTATACATCTGAGACTTTTAATCGACAGCGCTACTGAAATTGAGAGTATCAGCTCCCTCTATTCCTATGCATTTCTTTATGAGAATGAAATCAAGGAATTATTCGGAGTTCAGATAAAAGATATTTCCATTGATTTCAACAACCAGCTGTACCGTATACCGGTACCTACACCATTTGCCGCAAAGGAGGAAAAAGCATGAGTGACCGTACTGTAATCCCCTTTGGACCCCAGCATCCGGTACTGCCGGAACCCATTCATCTGGATCTGGTACTTGAGGATGAGACCGTAGTGGAGGCCATTCCTCAGATCGGATACATCCATAGAGGTCTTGAGAAGCTGGTGGAGAAAAAAGATTTTCAGCAGTATACCTTTGTAGCGGAAAGAATCTGCGGAATCTGTTCCTTTATGCATGGAATGGGTTACTGCATGTCCCTTGAAAGCATCATGGACGTAAAGATTCCGGACAGAGCAGATTTTCTTCGTACTATCTGGGCAGAGCTGTCCAGAATGCACAGCCATCTTCTGTGGCTGGGATTATTGGCAGATGCTTTTGGCTTTGAAAGCTTATTTATGCATTCCTGGCGTTTAAGGGAACAGGTACTGGATATTTTTGAAGAGACTACCGGCGGACGAGTAATTTTTTCAGTCTGTGAAATCGGTGGAGTTAAGAAGGATATCAGCTCTGAGACCTTAAAGAAGATAAATGATACCATGTATGTTATTGAGAAGGAATTGACAGAGCTTACTACCGTATTCTTTAAAGATTCCTCTGTAAAATACCGAACCAAAGGTGTGGGAGTCTTGTCAAAACAGCTGGCTTTTGAACTTGGAGCAGTAGGACCTATGGGAAAGGCCAGTGGTTTGAACTTTGATATGAGAACCCAGGGTTATGCAGCTTATAAGCACCTTGATTTTACACCGGTGATTGATACGGAAGGGGATTCTTATGCAAGAACCAGTGTCCGTATCAAGGAAATCTTTCAGTCCATTGACCTTATCCGTCAGGCTATCAGCTTAATACCGGAAGGAGATATTAAGGTTAAGGTAACGGGAAATCCCAATGGAGAGCATTTTACCAGAGTAGAACAGCCAAGAGGAGAGGTGATTTATTATACCAAAGCTAACGGTACAAAATTCCTTGACAGAGTAAGGGTTAGAACACCGACCTTTGCCAATGTTCCGGCACTGTTAGAAACACTCAAAGGCTGCTCACTGGCAGATGTTCCTATTCTGATATTGACCATAGATCCCTGTATCAGCTGTACCGAAAGGTAGATGCTGTCAGGGTGTGTCTGAAAACTCATTGTACATTCTGAATGCTCCGCTTTGCGGTATTTTGCATTGCAATTCTGGGAACGTAACACCCGTTCCTAATATCGCGCCTTGCTGTTTTTCGCAAATTGCTCCCGCAAAGTGGAACCTCCAGCCCGGCACAAGCAGTTTTCAGACACACCCTAGACTAACTTATATAAATATTCTTTATAATTCAAGGTAAGAACGTATCGGAACGGAGGAATTTATGGCGATACTAAATATGACGAAAACACTTATTAAAAGCTTGTTTCACGGGCCTTACACCTGTCTTTATCCGTTGAAGGAAAAAGATAAATATGAGCGCACCAGAGGTAAAATAGAAATTGATATGCCCCAGTGCATTTACTGTGGAATGTGCCAGAGACGCTGCCCCACAGGAGCAATTCTGGTAAGCAAAGCAGATGCCTCCTGGGAAATCGACCGCTTAAAATGCATCCAATGCGGCTATTGCAGTGAGGTATGTCCCAAGAAGTGCCTGACAATGGATAATCACTACACACCACCATCTTATGGTGAGTCTAAGGATCAATACACCAATGCATGAGTATCCCGTAACACAAAGAATAATTGAAATGGCAGAGGAGTACCTGAAAGAAAATAAGGGAACCTCTGTGGAACAGATAAACCTGGTAGTAGGAGATTACTCCGGTTATGTGGCAGATTCCATTAATCTGTATTTTGATATCATAGCCGAAGGGTCTCTCTGCGAGAAGGCGAAATTAAACATTGAGAGGGTTAAGCCGAAGCTTAAATGCACCTCCTGTCAGGCGTATTTTGAACGAAAGCCCTTCTCCTTTGAGTGTCCATATTGCAAGGGAGATGGAGAACCTACAGAGATTGGAAAAGAATTTTATCTCAAATCCATTGAAATCAGGTAGAGCCTGAGGGGAATTTTAATATAGTATATAGACTTACAATAACATAAATGAAAGCGTAAATAAAAGCTTGAGGTATGAAGCAACTGGAAATACATTTTGCATTAAACGGTTATATGGTGATGTATATATTATTTAAAGGAGGATTGGTTTTTTCTATCTGGTTATATAAGATTACACCTTTCATTAAGGTATATCTTATTATGGCAAAAAAACTAAAATCAGCCTATAATGTAAGTATCTGAAAGTTCACCAGGTCAGGAAAGAAGGTATATATGGAAGAGACAAAAGAAATTGAAATCATGCAGTCTGTTTATGATAAAAACGATGAAGTAGCGGCTAAAACCAAAGAGAATTTTACCAATAAAGGTATATTTGCAGTGAATGTTATGGGAGCTCCGGGAGTAGGAAAGACTTCTTCCCTGGTACAGATTATAAAAGGGTTGGAGGATATCACCTCCTATGTAATAGAAGGGGACATTGAAGCAGATTTTGATACCAGGCTGTTACAGTCCTTAGGAGTGGAAGCCATTCAGATAAATACAGGAGGAGCCTGTCATCTGGACTCTCCTCTGATAGAAAAGGCAGCGGGAGAGCTTGATCTGGCACCTGGTGTTCTGTTTATTGAAAATATCGGAAATCTGGTATGTCCGGCAGAATTTCAGATTGGTGAGCATGTAAAACTGTTAATCGGTTCTGTAACCGAAGGAAGCGATAAGCCTTATAAATATCCCCTTGCTTATGAGAAAGCAGACATCATATTGTTGAATAAATGTGATCTTCTGCCCTATGTGGATTTTGATGAAGAATTTTTCTTAAAAGGAGTACGTGCCTTAAATAAAACAGCTCCTGTAATCAAGGTATCTGCCAGAAGCAGAGAAGGCTATGAGGAAGTAGTTCAGTGGATAAAGGAAAAAAAGGAATCGTTATAAAAAGGATATTGGTATACGGTATTGTACAAGGGGTGGGTTTCCGCCCTTTTGTATATTCTCTGGCAGAGAGGCTTGGAATTGTTGGAGGCGTCTGCAATCTGGGCGGTATTGTAGAGATTATCGCTGCTGCTTTGGAAGAAGTGCATAAGGAATTTCTGGAGGAACTAAGGAATGAAGAGGGAAAAGACTATGAAATCCATGCCCTTGAAACACAAGAGATTACTAAAGAGCAACTAACCAGGGAACAGCTTGCTGTGTATGAGAGCGGTAAATTTGTTATAAGTGCCAGTGCTAATAATATGCGAGGTTTTTCTCTTACCCCGGATATTGGTTTATGTGAGAACTGCGCGTCTGAATTAGCGGACAAACTTAACAGAAGATACCGGCATCCCTTTATCAGCTGTGCAGCCTGCGGACCCAGATATACCATACTGGAGCGCACCCCTTATGACAGGAATACCACAGTAATGAAGGAATTTTCCATGTGTGAAGCCTGTAATCATGAATATACGGCAGCTTCTGACAGACGGTTTCATGCTGAAACCATATCCTGTTTGGAATGCGGACCTGTTCTTCGATGGGAGGTACACACAGGGGAGGTATCAGACAATTCCAGGGCTGAGGGGGAAACAGCTCTGGCTGAAGCGGTAAAGGTTATCAGGGCAGGCGGCATAGTAGCGGTTAAAGGAATCGGGGGTTTTCATTATGTGTGTTCTCCTTTTAGAAATGAAACAGTACAGAAGCTTCGTCTGCTGAAAGGAAGGGAGAAGAAACCCTTCGCGCTCTGTTTTCCCGATATGGATACGTTAAAAGCTTATGCCCAGGTGAACACAGAAGAGGAGAAACTGCTTCGCAGTAAGGCAAGGCCAATTGTGCTTTTATACGAGAAGGAGAGAAGAGTAGCAGATGAGGTCAGTGGTGGAAGCATTTATCTTGGGGCCTTTCTTCCTTATACACCGATTCAGCTTTTGTTAACGAAAGAGCTTGGACCTCTTATTATGACCAGTGCCAATTTATCGGGAAAACCAATCATACGAGAGAACAGTGAGATTCTCTCCCTTAACTCTCCTTATCTGAATGGGGTATTATACCATGATCGTGAAATTCTGCGCTCTGTGGATGATTCCGTGGTGAAAGTGGTAAATAAGAAACGCCAGATCATACGAAGAAGCAGGGGTTATGCACCTTATCCGGTTTTATTGCCTGAAAGCGATGGAGAAATATTTGCAGCCGGGGGAGATCTGAAAGGGTCCTTCAGTCTTTATAAGGATGGTAGAGCAGTATTGTCTCAATATTTTGGTGATTTAGAGGAATATGATATCTTAAAGGAATACCAAAAAGCATACGAGGACTTAAAAGCCCTTCTATTCCTTTCACCAAAGCTAGCAGTATGTGATATGCATCCGCGCTACCATTCCACAGAATTTGCAAAGGGATTGGCACTTCCGGTGCTGCAGGTTCAGCATCACCATGCCCATATAGCTTCTGTTATGGCTGAACATGGTCTTAAGGGTAAGATTCTTGGGATTGCTTTTGACGGAACCGGTTATGGGACGGACGGGAATATTTGGGGTGGGGAATTCCTGCTTTGTGAGGGCGGAGAATTTACAAGAGTGGGACACTTAAGTTATACACCTTTAATGGGAGGGGATGCTTCTCAGAAGGATGCGGGAAAGACTGCTCTTTGTTATCTTCTGGCAGAGGGGCTTTCAGAGGTTATGATGGATGACAGGACGGCCTTGATCAAAGCAGCCTTAACCCATGGTACAAATACGGTACTTTCCTCCAGTATGGGAAGGCTCTTTGATGGGGTTTCGGCTCTGCTTGGAATTTGTTCAGAGAGTAGGTATGAGGGAGAAGCCGCAGTGCTGCTGGAGCAGGAGGGCAGAAAAGCTTTGATAGCTGAAATTGCACCAGTTTTTATGGAATTTGACATAACAGAAGTTAACGGAATATTTCAGATGAAGCCGGGAAGTGTGATTCGTACACTTGCAGCTTCTAAAAATGCTGAGGACAGAGGGGCTTTATCCCTTGGATTTCATTACGCTATAGCCGAAGCAGTATTATGTATCTGCAGTAGTCTTAGCCGGAGATTAAATATTTCTGCGGTTGCCCTTAGCGGAGGAGTCTTTGCAAATTCCTTGCTGCTAGAGAGAGTAACCCAACGTTTATCAGAGCAGGGGTTTCAGGTATATCGTAATGAAGCGGTACCTCCGGGGGATGGAGGCATCAGCCTTGGTCAGACTTATATAGGAATTTATCGGACAATGCAATAGAAAAGAGGTTAATATGTGTGTAGCAGTACCGGGAAAAATAACTGAGATAAAGGGTGATACCGCCAAAGCGGATATCCTGGGAAATATATGTGAGACCAATATCAGTCTGGTGGAGGCGGAGGTGGGGGATTATATCTTAATCCATGCAGGCTTTGCCATTGAAGTGGTGAAAAAAGACCAGGCGGAAGAAATGATAAGTATTTTTTCAGAATTAAATGAGGTAATGAATGCTGACACTTGAGAAGGTAACAGAAGAAATTAAGAAGTATAAAGGCAGAAAGATTAAGATTATGGAGGTCTGCGGAACCCATACAGCAAGTATTTTTAAGGCGGGAATACGCTCTTTGCTGCCGGAAGGAATCCAGCTCATATCAGGTCCGGGCTGTCCGGTATGCGTAACTCCCTCCGGTTATATCGATGAATTAATAGAGTATGCCGGCAAAGAAAAGTATGAAGTCTTATCCTTTGGAGATATGATGAAAGTGCGAGGCAGCAAGTATTCCCTGACCCAGGCTAAAGCCATGGGCGGGCGTGTAAGGTTTCTTTACTCTCCTTTGCAGGCTGTTAAGCTGGCTAAGGAGAATCCAGGTATTACCTATATATTTGCAGCGGTGGGTTTTGAGACTACAGCTCCTTTGTATGCTATACTCATAGAGGAAATGGAGAGAGAAGGCATCAGGAATCTGAAGCTCTTAACAGCTATAAAGACCATGATACCGGCATTGTCCTATCTGTGTGAGAAAGAAGAAGGCATAGATGGATTCTTATGTCCGGGGCATGTAAGTGTCATTATAGGCAGCAAGGTATACGAACCCTTGGCGGAAAAATATCATAAACCTTTTGTGGTAGCAGGTTTTGAAGGAGAGCATATCCTTGCCGCTGTTTACGAGATTCTGGCACAAGTTTCTGCGGGAGAATACCGGGTTAAGAATCTTTATACCAGTGCAGTGAAAGAAGAAGGAAACAGGAAAGCCATGGATGCGGTGATGAAATACTTTGAACCCTCTGATGCCTGGTGGAGAGGTATCGGTAATATACCATCTTCCGGTCTCGCCCTGAAAGCGGATTATGCCGATTATGGTATCCACAGTGAATTATCTGAGGTGGAAGAGAGCCTCCCGTCAGGCTGCCGCTGTACGGAGGTAATCCTGGGCAGAATCAGTCCTTCCCAGTGTCCTGCCTTTGGAAAACGCTGTACTCCAATGGATGCCTTAGGCCCCTGTATGGTATCGGCAGAAGGAGCTTGTGGAATCTGGTATAAGAACAGTTGAAGATAAAAGGCTGGATAATATAGCTTTATCAAAGGTGTGTAAGATAAGATGTCATAATTTAATTAGGATGTTATTTAGTACCTGAACTTATGAAATCAGAAAGTAAAATTGAATAAAACTTAAATGCATTATAAATATATGATAAATGTAAATGGATAGCTTATAAATGTAAATGGCTTATAAAGTGATTCAATTACTAATAAATTACTAATAAATTCATTAGGAACATAAATGAAGTAAAACCTTCAACGAATAAGAAGAAAATAATAAATAATAGATATCATGACAGAGTTGGGAAGGAATCAGAAGATGCAGATAGATATGTCTTACGGCAGTGGCGGTAAACAGACCACCAGCCTGATAAATGAAATCTTTATGAAGCATTTTAATAATGAAGTGTTAAACAAGCTGGAGGATAGTGCTGTGCTGACGGTTAAGAACAGGATAGCCTTTACAACGGATTCTTTTGTGGTAACCCCTATGTTCTTTCATGGCGGTGACATTGGTAAAGTAGCTGTGTGCGGTACGGTAAACGATCTGTTAATGATGGGAGCCATACCGAAATACTTAACGGCAGGATTCATAATTGAAGAAGGAGCCTCTTTTAAAGACCTTGAGCGAATTGCCTTTTCCATGTCAGAAGCAGCGAAGGAAGCAGGCGTATTTATCGTAGCAGGTGATACCAAGGTGATAGAGGGAAATGGCGGTATTTATATTAATACTTCAGGAATCGGAGAGATAGAGAAAGAAGGAATCAGTATAGCTGCCTGTAAAGAAGGAGATGTTATCCTTCTCTCCGGTAACCTGGGAGAACATCATGCAGCCATAATGTCCCACCGGATGGAGATTGAGAATGACATCCGAAGCGACTGCGCGCCGCTAAAAGAGCTTGTTACAAAGCTTATAGAGGAGGGAATTGATATTCATTGTATGAGGGATGTAACAAGGGGAGGACTGGCTACCGTGTTAAATGAAGTAGCAGCGGCATCCTCCTGCCAGGTACTGCTTGAGGAAAAAGCACTTCCTATAAGCCAAAAGGTTAAGGGTTTTTGTGATATACTGGGACTGGACCCATTATATATGGCCAATGAAGGCAAGCTTATTGCAGTTGTCGCCAAAGAGGATGCAGAGAAGGCTTTACAGATTATGAGAAATTCGAAATATGGTGAGAATACTGCATTAATAGGCAATATTCGAAGTGGTTCAAAGGTAGTACTGAACACTATCTATAACGGCAGCCGTATTGTAGATGTACTCTATGGAGAAGGGCTTCCACGTATATGTTAAGGTGTATGTGTAACTTATATTAATCAAATGAAATACAAGGTGATAAAGCATATATATTTCTTTAGGTAGAAAGTTTCATGATTTTATTGTATAACAAAAAGAAACCTCCTGCCTTTTCAGAACTAATAAGGGGCAGAACAAGAGAACAGGCAGCAGCTGGTTAGGATAAAGAAGAAATACTTTTATTCTAATCAGCTGCTTATTTTTATGATGATAATATCTAATTTGAAGAAGATGAGTCTGCAATTGCAACAAGGAAGCGACAACAAGGAAGCGACAACAAGGAAGCGACAACAAGGAAGCGACAACAAGGCAACTACAATAAAGCAGCTACAACAAGGCAGCTACAGCAAGGCAACTACAGCAAGGCGCTACAACAAAGCAGCTACAACAAAGAAGCGACAACAAGGCAACTACAGCAAGGCGCTACAACAAAGCAGCTACAACAAAGAAGCGACAACAAGGCAACTACAATAAAGCAGCTACAACAAGGCAGCTACAGCAAGGCAACTACAGCAAGGCGTTACAACAAAGCAGCGACAACAAGGCAGCTACAGCAAGGCAACTACAACAAAGCAGCTACAATAAAGCAGCTACAACAAGGCAATTACGATAAGGCAGTTACAATAAGTCAATTGTAATTAGACAACTACAATAAAGCAATTGCCATAAGTTAGTTGCCATAAAACTCTTGAATACTAGTTAAAATACATCGAAATTACAACGAAAAAAATATCATCTGTCATATTGTATGTATGTTGTATGTATAACCAAAATAAATTTAAAGTTTGTTTTGATATAAATACGTGAATTGTAAGTGACATACGTATAAAAAAGAAAATGAGGTGATAGTTTGTTATGTCGGATTTTGTAATAGAATATGATGTGCTGGAGTCTGTCATAGGATACTCCAAAGACCTGGAAAGACAAGCGAATGACTATGCGGAGGAGCTAGAGCAGAATATTGTAACGGCAATAGATAATGTTACAGGTGCTTCATCAGGAAATTTAACAAATGCAAGAGATTTGGTAAGTGACAAAATCAAAATGTTGAAACAAAAGTCTGAAAATTTTAATCATTTAGCAAATCAAATTTCAGATTTACTTGAAGTGGCTATTCAGATGGACCAGGAAGTTGCAGATACAATTGCAATGCAAAGCAGATATAAATTGGTCCATAATGAATCCGGTCGTCTTGAGAATTGGATAGACAAAATATTAAAGTTGTTGGTTAGCATTGGTGATAACAAATTAGTAATGAAGTTGATTGCAGACAGATTAAAAGATCTTTTGCCCGGTTCAAGATTCACGAAAGATTTTATTATAGAATGGTATAAGGAAGTATTGACAGAATACGTATACTATGAAAAGTCAGACTGGATGTCAGAATACGGAAAAGAGGTAAGATTATTTCCCGACTTGAAAAACGACCCGGATAATGGTAATGTTAATTTAAAAAATCTAATAAAAAATTGGTATAAGAATCCAGATCCCAAACAAAACAGCAAAACAGAAGATAAAGAAGATAGAAATTTATTGCCCTATGAACAGGACTTAAAAAAATTATTGACTGCAAGGAATTTACCACAGGCATACAGATACCTGTTTAAATACTTATGGGATAGATATCCAGGGCTTTATTCAGAACAAATGAAACAAATGGCGATAATTGGTGGGATGGATCCGGAATGGGCAGAGATATACGGAGATTTTGCAACAATGCCACTACTTGAAGGGTTTGCCGTAGTAACAGTTAAAGGGGTACAAGCAATAAAGAATTTAAAAACCGGCGAAATAATATACAGTGAAAGTGTGGTAGCCGGTAGTGGTGTTGGGAATCTAACGAATAAGGCTAGTGGTGGGTCCAAAGGTATTCGTGAGGGAGCCGGGAATGCTGGAAAGGCTATTAAGGGTTCGGGTAAAACAACGGCCAAGGATTGGGCAGGTAAAACCTCTGATTTGGCAAAACAATCTCCAATTAAAATACCTGATAATGCAACTGCCAAAATACAAAACAAAGCAGGAGGTTATGATCAGATTACTTATCAATGGTCTGATGGCACGCATACTTATAAAGCTCGTTGGCATACTCCAACCCCGAATGCTCCAGTGGGTTCTAGTAACTCATGGGTAGTGGAACAAGTCACGCCAGGTACCCCAACAGGGCAATTAAGAGTAGAAAAAATATATACACCTGGAGTGAATGGAGATTGGACACCTATGTGGCAGTGGAAAGATGCTGTAGATGCGTATAACAATGGAACAATGAGTAGTTCACAAAGCGAAATAATGAAAGCGGGACATATTCCTGCTCCTTAAAAAGGAGATAGTTATCATGAAATTAATAAATGATTTTTACAAAGGATATGAAGGGGAAAATGAAATAAGATTTATAAAAGAATGTGAAAATGATGTCGAAGTGTTAAGTATTTGGGACGGTTATTTTAACGATATCATGGAGCAATTCAAACCAACAGAGAAGGGATGGGAAGGTTTGGCATACTATTATCATCTTCATATTGGATGGTATGAAAATAGTCCATGGGAAATCCTCGATCTTGAAAGTGTACTACAACAGTTTCGCAGTGTAGAACAAACCATACTAAGGTTTGAAAAATCTTCAGAAGTATTATCTGCAATTTGTCGTTTTATTTTAGACGCAATTATGGAGAATGCTAGATTGTATATATCTGAAGAATGAATAATAATGAAGTGAAGAAATATTATGAATTGGATAATCCATCAAGGAGAGAAATTAAAGAATTTAGTTGCCTTGAAAAATTAATGGAGAAATTATTGAGTGATTCATTGCTATAATATATTATCAAAAAATGTACAGACAAGAAAAAAAGGTGAAATTTTATGTTCCCTCCACCCATTGGTTTGTTGTAGGTAGGATGTCGCTCCCTTGCGGACTCGTGAAGAGTTAACGCTGTCATCTGAGGTTGACAGTGCGGGTACTGATTTGTTGGAAACAAGATCTGGAGGGAGAGAAAGAATTGCAGAAAAGAGAAAATCTGCTTCATGTAGGGATTGAACTGCATAAGGAAAGTCATACCGCAGTGATGGTGAACTACTTAGAGAAGAAAACGAGCCTAGTGAATTTAAAAAGCTGGCAGAAAAGGTAAATTGAAGCTGTCAGAGAATCTAGCCGATTTAGAGAGGAACTAAATCAATATGCTCTCATTAGAAAATGCCATAAACTGATTTCAAGGTTTCAGAGGTTGCAAAAATAAGAAAAGAAAGAGATGTACAATAAAAAAATGCACAAAAACAAAATAATATTTTGATTATTTTTAACAAAAATAACAAATGTACTTGACGTAATACAATTCGTATGGTAATTTATCTATATAAAACAGCTATGTTTTATACAGTATTTGTAATTTAATAGGATTGTTACTGGGAATTGACGAGCAATATGCTCGAAAATTTGAGCAGGCAAAACCAATCTCGTAATTCATAGTATTGCTATGGTTTAGATGATTGGTTTTTTTTATTTCATGAATAAAACCGCCAGGATAACAGCATTCTTAAGGAGAAAGTCATGGTTGTTGAGAAAATTATCAATAATAATATTATAAGCTCCTTTGATGAAAAAGGGAATGAAATTGTTGTAATGGGACGGGGGCTGGGATTTAAGGTTAAGCCTGGGCAAACCATTGATCAGGAGAAGGTAGAGAAAATATTCCGAATGGATAATGACCAGGAAGCAAAGCAATTGGAAGCAGTGTTAGCTGATATACCAATTGAAAATATCCAGCTGTGCAATGAGATAATCAGTTATGCAAAAACAGTAATCAAGAGCAAGTTGAGCAAGAACATATACATTACCCTTACCGATCATATTAATTACGCCATAACCCGGTACCAGGAAGGCATCCATTTTACCAATGCACTTAAGTGGGAGATCAAAAAATTCTATCATGAGGAATTTGAAGCAGGGAAAAAGGCAGTTGAATTGATTCGGGAAAGAATCGGTATTGATATGACGGAGGATGAGGCAGCTTCAATAGCATTACATTTTGTAAATGCAGAGCTTGGAATAGAGATTTCCAATACAATTGATGTTACAAAGCTGATTCAAAATGTACTAAAGATTATTACCTACCATTTTCAGCTGGTTATAAATGAAGACACCATTAATTATGAAAGGTTCATAACACATTTAAAATTCTTTTCACAAAGGGTTGTAACGAATAACAACAATACAGGGGTGGATGAAGAACTCTATCAGATGGTAAAAAATCAATACCCGGCAGCATATGCCTGTGCCGAAAAGATTAAGGCTTATGTGGAGCAGGAATATCACATAGAGCTGCCGAAGGAAGAGATGGTATATCTGACCATCCATATTAAACGAATTGTAAGTTAACGAACCATTATTGCTAATTTCATAATCAGGATTGTTACTGTTGTACAGAGGCTTCGGCATTCGATGAGAACAGGCAAAACCTAAACGTTGTTGCGGAGAGAATATTCTTTGCTTACGTTTAGGTTTTTTTAATATAAAACACAAATAATAAGTATAGCAAAAACAGGAGGAAGAAAAATGATATCAAAATTTAATGAAGGATTTTTATGGGGCGGAGCAGTAGCAGCCAATCAATGTGAAGGTGCTTATAACGAAGATGGTAAAGGACTCAGCATTCAGGATGTAACTCCGAAAGGATTTTTTGGTCCCATGACGGAAGAGCCCACGCCGGATAATTTAAAACTGGTAGCAATTGACATGTATCACCGTTATAAAGAGGATATTAAATTATTTGCGGAAATGGGTTTTAAAGTATTTCGTACCTCTATCGCCTGGACAAGAATCTTTCCAAAGGGAGATGAGGAACAGCCCAATGAAAAAGGACTTCAATTTTATGACGAGCTTTTCGCTGAATGCCTGAAATACGGTATTGAACCGCTGGTTACAATTTCCCATTATGAAACTCCGCTTCACCTGGCAAAAGAGTATAATGGCTGGTCAGACAGAAGACTTATTGGTTTCTATGAGAATTATGTCAGAACAATCTTTAACAGATACAAAGATAAGGTAAAATACTGGCTGACTTTCAACGAAATCAATTCAATAGCACACCTTCCCTTAACCGGAGGAATCCTTACTCCAAAAGAGAAATTGTCCAAACAGGAATTGTTTCAGGCAATGCATCATGAACTGGTAGCCAGTGCTCTTGCAACCAGAATAGGACATGAAATTATGCCGGAGGCAAAAATCGGCTGTATGGTGCTTGGAATGCCCGTATATCCGCTGTCACCAAAGCCGGAGGATATTATTAAGACGATGGAAACAGACAGGGCGAACCTTCTGTTTACCGACATTCATGTAAGAGGAAAGTATCCCTCATATACCAAAAGGCTTTTTAAGGAAAACAATATCGAGATAAAAATGGAGCCTGAAGACGAAGAAATACTGAAGAACACAGTGGATTTCATCTCCTTTAGCTACTATATGAGTATCTGTGAATCTGCAGATATAACAGAGAGAGGGAAAGGAAATATCATGGGAGGTATTCCTAACCCATATCTGGAGGCTAGTGAATGGGGGTGGCAGATAGACCCCAAGGGTCTCAGATATCTGCTGAATGTACTATATGACCGTTATGAAAAGCCCTTGTTCATCGTAGAAAACGGGTTAGGTGCAGTGGATGAACCCATAACTGATTCAGAGGGAAATATAACCGTAGAAGACGATTACAGAATACAATATCTCAATGATCATCTGGTACAGGTAGCAGAGGCAATCGAAGACGGTGTAGAAGTCATGGGATATACAACCTGGGGCTGTATTGATGTGGTAAGTGCTTCAACAGCAGAGCTTAAAAAGCGTTATGGCTTTATATATGTAGATCGTAAGGATGATGGAAGCGGTACTCTGAATCGATATAAAAAGAAATCTTTTAACTGGTATAAGGAAGTTATTGCTTCTAACGGTGCTAGTCTAAAATAAGAGCAGTAAGGTAACAATAAGGCCGGAGAGGAGACAGAGATGAATGTATTGACAGGAAAAAGCGTATACCGGGATATCTGTTATGGAAAAATTCATTTTCTTCGAAAGAAAACCGGAAATATTATGCGGTATCATGTGGAAGATACAGAGAATGAAATAGAGCGGTTTCATGAAGCCAGAGAGAAAGGTATAACGGAATTATCAGACCTTTACCAAAAGGCACTTAAGGAAACCGGCGAGGCAAATGCTGCTATTTTTGAAGTTCATCAGATGATGCTGGAGGATGAGGATTATTGTGATTCCGTAAAAAATATAATTAAGACTCAACAGGTAAATACAGAATTCGCCATTGGCATTACCTCGGATAATTTCGCTGCCATGTTTACTGCAATGGAAGATTCCTATATGCAGGGAAGAGCAGCAGATATCAGAGATATATCAGACAGGCTGCTTCAGATATTAAGCGGTGCTTCAGAGAAAGGCGATCAGCTTACAGAACCGGTTATAATAGCTGCGGATGATTTACTGCCAAGTGAAACGGTAAAGCTTGATAAGAGCAAGGTCCTGGGTTTTGCCATCCGATACGGATCCGTAAATTCCCATACTGCAATATTGGCAAGAAGTATGGGAATTCCGGCCTTGGTTGGGCTTGGTGAAGATTTTGATTCAAAATATGAAGGTAGCTCAGCAATACTGGACGGGCTTTTGGGCAGGCTTATTCTGGAGCCTGGGGAGGAGGAACTTAGAAGTGCTGCGGACCAGCATAAGGAGATAGTGAATAAAAAGAAGCTGCTTCAGGAGTTGAAAGGGAAAGAAAACATTACCCTTGATGGCAGGAAGATAAAGGTATATGCCAATATCGGAAATGTATCCGAGGTGGCTGCAGCATTGGACAACGATGCGGAGGGAATCGGATTATTCCGCAGTGAATTTCTATACCTGGAAAACAGTGATTATCCATCAGAGGAAGAACAGTTCTCGGTATATAAAAAAGCAGCAGAAAATATGGCTGGTAAAAAAGTCATTATAAGAACCCTGGATATCGGAGCAGATAAACAGGCAGATTATTTCGGACTGGAAAAGGAAGAAAATCCAGCAATGGGCTATAGGGCAATCAGAATCTGCCTTACCAGAATCGATATCTTTAAGACACAGCTGCGGGCTATCCTTCGGGCAGCAAAGTACGGTAATATCTCAGTTATGTTCCCTATGATAATTTCTACAGCAGAGATACGAAGAATAAAGGAAATTATGGAGGAAACCAAAGAAGAACTGAGGAGCGAAGGAATTCCGTTTCAAGAAAACCTTGAGACGGGAATCATGATAGAGACGCCGGCAGCCGCCCTGATCAGCGAAGAATTGGCGATGAAAGTGGATTTCTTTAGCATCGGAACCAATGACCTTACCCAATATACACTGGCAATCGACAGACAAAACCAGAGATTGGAGGAATTTTATGATTCCCATCATCCTGCTTTGCTGAAACTTATAAAGCTGACGGCAGAAAGTGCCCATAAGGCCGGAATATGGATTGGTATCTGCGGAGAACTGGGGGGTGATATAACTTTAACAGAAGAATTTATAAAGATGGGGATCGATGAACTTAGCGTAGCTCCATCTGTTATCCTGGAGCTGCGTAAAAAAATAAGAGAAACAGACACTACAAAATAAAAAGGAGAATAGGTATGGCAAGTAAATATGATGCTTTAGCAAGAATTATTATTCAGAATGTTGGCGGTAAAGCAAACGTAATCAGCCTTGAGCATTGCATCACAAGATTGCGTTTCAAATTAAGGGATGAAAGCAAAGCGAATACAGAGGTACTGAAAAATACCGACGGAGTCGTTACTGTAATTAAGAGTGGCGGACAATATCAGGTTGTTATTGGTAATCATGTACCGGATGTCTTTGCTGCAGTAAACGAAATCGGAAAGTTTGGTAACCTTACGGAAGGGGTAACGGAAGGGGAGAAATCAAAATTAAACCCAGGGGCAGCTCTAATTGACATTATATCAGGAGTATTTCAGCCCACCCTCGGCGTTCTGGCAGCAACAGGTATGATAAAAGGACTCCTGGCCTTATTCACTTATTTTGGCTGGATGTCGGAGACCGGCGGAACCTATCTTCTGTTGTATGCGGTAGCCGATGGATTTTTCCATTACCTTCCCATCTTCCTGGGATTTACGGCTGCCAAAAAGTTCAATGTAAACCAATTTGTAGGTATGGCCCTTGGTGCCGCATTGTTATATGCAAGTGACATCATTAACATTGCGGGTTTTGAACCGGTATCCACACTTTTTGAAGGCTCCAAATTTGCAACCAGTGTTTACACCACTTTCCTTCATATACCGGTAATGATACCCTCCGGCGGATATGCCTCAACAGTAATACCAATTATTTTAGCTGTTTGGGTGGCAAGTAAGGTTGAAGCTTTTTGGAAGAAAATCATACCAGATGTGGTAAAGACCTTCCTGGTACCTATGATGACACTTATTATCTGTACACCCCTGACCTTCCTGGTAGTGGGACCAGTAGCTTCTCTGCTGACCTCCTTAATCGGTGTTCTGACTTCTGCAGCCTTTGACTTCAGCCCCTTGTTCGCAGGCTTACTGGTTGGTGCTTTCTGGCAGGTACTGGTTATTTTCGGTCTTCACTGGGGACTTGTGCCTATCATGATGCTCAATCTGACAAACTTTGGTTATGATTTTGTACTTGCGCCATATTTTGCTGCCTCCTTTGCTCAGACAGCAGTGGTTACAGCTATTCTATTCAAGACAAGAAATATGAAATTAAGAGCACTGTGTATCCCTGCTGCAATATCCGGTGTTTTCGGAGTAACAGAGCCGGCAATCTATGGAATCAGTTTGCCGAAGAAGAAACCCTTTATCATATCCTGTTTTGCAGCCGGTGTAGGCGGAGCCATTATCGGAGCTGTTGGAGCGAAGATCTACACCTTTGGAGGACTTGGAGTATTTGGTATTCCTACTTTTATCAATAATGCTACAAAAGATATTTCCAGTATGGTCTGGGCATTGATAGCCGTGGGAGTAGCAGTTGTAATTGCCTTTGTGGCCACCTTTGTTACTTATAGGGATGAGGAGCAAAAAACAGAAGATCTTACTGCGCTGGCTCATAAAACAAGTATAAGAGGAGTAATCGCAAGCCCTCTCAAAGGAGAAGTTGTGGAGCTTAATAAGGTTGAGGATGAAGCCTTCTCAACAGAGGTACTTGGTAAAGGAGTAGCAATCCTTCCCGTAGAAGGTAAACTTATTGCACCAGTTGACGGTGAGGTTCTCTCACTCTTTCCTACCGGTCACGCTATTGGATTAAAGACCGATTTTGGTGCGGAAATACTCATTCATATTGGTACGGATACCGTGAAATTAGAAGGCAAATTCTTCACTCAGAAGGTAAAGATTGGAGAAAAGATAAAAAAAGGGCAAACACTTATTGAATTTGATATAGAAGGAATAAAGAAAGCAGGCTATTCCGTCGTTACACCGGTAATCGTAACAAATACGGAGGAGTACAGTGATATCATTAGTGAAAGCGAAAAGAATATTGACTATGGGCAGGATTTAATGACCTTGATATAGAACAGGAGTAATATGAAAAAATTTGAATATACCATAAAAGATGAGCTGGGAATTCACGCCAGACCCGCAGGTTTACTGGTAAAACTGGTTAAAAATTATGAGAGCAGTGTCTTAATAGCTTCAAAGGGAGCTTCTGCCGATGCCAGAAAGCTGATGTCAGTAATGGGGCTTGGAATTACGAACGGAGCTCAGGTAACCATAACTGCTGAAGGTACGGATGAAGAAGCTGTGATTACAGAAATAGAGAAATTTTTTACAGAGAATCTGTAAGACAGATTTTAAACGCAAGAGAACGTGGGATTTATAACTGCATAGAAATAAGAACTTAAAAAGGGCCGCTGCTACAGGAATGGAATAATAAAAGAAATCTTCTGAAATTCCAGTAAAGCAGCGCCCTTTCTTTGCTGATTACAGTGTTATAGCTTTCTATAGTTCAGTTGATATTGCTTGGGGCTTATATTTTTATGTGCCTTAAACTGACTGATAAAATAGCTGGAGGTAGTAAACCCTGTCTCCAGAGCAATTTCTGTTATGGTATTATTGGTACTGATCAGAAGCTTTTCTGCTTTGGAGATACGTACATAGTTAAGGTATTCCTTGAAACTTTTCTTCATTACCCGCTTAAACATTCTGGAAAAATAGCTGTAGCTCATATTGCAGTATTTTGCCATTTCTCTTGCGGTAATATCTTCGTTGTACCGCTCATCAATATAGTCAAAGACCTTTCTAAGCTGAGTCTCCATTTCCTTATTAATCGAAACACCTATATTTAAGTCAATATTCTGGACATGCCAGCTTCTTATAATATACAGGAATAAGCGGAAGAGATCTGACCGGATCGCGAACTCATATCCGTAAGCGGCTTTGGTATATTCCTTATTCATATTTTCAATAAGAGAAGGAACGACGGTAGTTGCTATTTCTTCTCTGGTGAATATTTTCTGATGGGAGGAATCCTTTAATATAAAGGGCATCAGATATTTCATTTCAATCAGAGACCAGGAGGTATAGAGCAACTCAGGTTCAAATTTGATACAGATATACCGGTTCAAACCCTCGCTTTCTGAAAAAACATTATGAATTTCGTTGGAATTGATCAGAACCATATCACCTTCTTTGAAGGTATAATCCCTGTTGTTGAGAAGTATCTGGTATTTTCCGGAGAGGGCGTAGAGAATCTCAATATAATCATGCATATGGGCATGGGCCATTTCTCCGGTTCCGTTCAATACCTGCATATGAAGGCTGAATTGCAGTGGCAGATCATTATAGGTATCCCGCTTTTCAATATAATAATTCTGTTCCAAATCATAACTCCTTAGAGGACAAATAATTGATATTTTTTTGTGGATTTATTATATCATGTACGAATTATTTATGCTATATTTTAAAAAAATAAACATATAGCAGAAAATGAGTAGCACAGATTTACAGGCAAGACAGATAATGTCCATAAAATTAAAGTTTACATTATTTTGGCGTTCTAAAAAACTATAATGAGTTTTAAGACACACCTTGTAAAGAACAAGGTATCAGCAATTAAAAAAAGAAGAAAAGGGAGAAGTTAAGATGGAAAGAAAAGTGAAGGTTGGTATCATTGGCTGCGGCGGCATTGCAAATGGAAAGCATATGCCATCTTTAAGCAAATTAAAGGATGTTGAGATGGTTGCCTTTTGTGACATCGTGGAGGAAAAAGCAATAAAAGCAAAAGAGCAGTATGGTGTACCGGAAGCCAAGGTTTACACAGACTATAAGGAATTATTAAAGGATAAGGACATTGAGGTAGTGCATGTATGCACTCCTAATCGCTCCCATGCGCCCATATCCATTGACTCCCTTCATGCCGGCAAGCATGTTATGTGTGAAAAGCCCATGTCAAAAACAGCCGAAGACGCCAGAAAGATGGTGGAAGCTGCCAAAGAAACCGGCAAAAAGCTGACAATCGGATATCAGCACAGACATAAACCGGAAGCTCTTTACTTAAAGAATGTTATTGAGAGAGGCGACCTGGGAGATATTTATTTTGCCAAAGCTTTTGCGGTAAGAAGAAGAGGCACTCCCAACTGGGGTGTGTTCTTAAATGAATATGAGCAGGGTGGTGGTCCTCTAATCGATATCGGAACCCATTCCCTGGATATTACTTTATATCTGATGAACAATTATGAGCCTAAGATGGTAGTAGGAACGAAATATAAGATGGTGAATAATCCTCAGTGCGGCAATCCCTGGGGAGGTTGGGAGGATGCAGATAATACCATGGAAGATTCTGCCTTCGGTTTTATCGTTATGAAGAACGGGGCAACAATTATTCTGGAATCCAGCTGGGCTTTGAACACCATAGAACCGGTTCAGGAGGGCAGCACTGTTCTTTGCGGAACCGATGCAGGAGCTCAGATAAAAGGCGGAGTTTCTATAAACAAGGCAGAATTTAATCGATTGGTTGAGCTTAAGCCCGATATGGCAAGCGGCGGAGTAGCCTTTTACGAAGGTGTATCAAGTGATCCTGCGGAGGTAGAGGCAAGGCGCTGGATTGATGCAGTTAAGAATGATACAGAAGTAATCGTGAAACCGGAGCAGGCCTGTGTGGTATCAGAGATTCTGGAGGCAATTTATACCTCTGCCAGAACCGGTCAGCCCGTATACTTTGATTAATAAGACAGATTGCATTTGTGCAGTAAAGGGGCAGGGGTGAAGGAAATGCTCTTCACTCTCCCTTGATTTTGCACGGGTGCCAAATCAAGCAGAGAGTAGCTAAGAGTGAAAGAAAATTATAAAAGAAGGATGCCACGTTTGCGATTCTTTCACTCCTTAATGTTTGTGGCAGTATCGCAGGCCGCCTGCGATATGTAATGGGTGTAAACATGAATATAGCAGTTATAAGTTATTGGCATGTCCATGCTGAGGGCTATACAAAAGAAGTGTTGGAGAACACGGACAATAAAATAGCAGCTGTGTGGGATGAAGAAGAGGAAAGAGGCAGAAAGTATGCAGAAGAATTTTCTGTGCCTTTTATAAAGGATTATGATGAACTCCTTGATAATTCCGATATTCAGGGAGTTATCATAACAGCACCGACCTCTATGCATAAGGAATTAATTATAAAAGCAATAAAGAAAGGAAAAAGGGTATTCAGTGAGAAAGTACTAGCTCTGACTCTTACTGACTGTCTTGAAATAAAGGCAGCACTTCTTGCTTCTGGAAAGGATATAACACTTTCACTGGTAAAAAAATGTGAAAGCAGATTTCTATTTGCCAAAGAGCTGGTAGAAAGCGGAAGTCTTGGCAGAATTACTTATGCACGTATGAGGAATGTTCATAACGGAAGCACAGGAAACTGGCTGCCGGAGCATTTCTACAACAGGGAACAGTGCGGTGGAGGCGCCATGATAGATTTAGGGGCTCATCCGATGTATCTGCTCACATGGCTGCTTGGAACACCGCTTACTGTTCAGTCCGTATTTACAGATATAACGGGACATGGAGTGGAAGATAATGCTGTATCTATCATTGAGTTTGAAGGAGGGGCAATCGGAGTGGCAGAGACCGGATTTGTATCTGTTTATACTCCTCCAATACTGGAAATCAGCGGGACAGATGGAACCTTAATAGTGGGAGAAACCATCAGCTATGCAACAAAAGAAACAGAAGGCAGATGGATAACTCCTGATAAACTACCCAATGCTCTTCCCTCTCCCTTAGTGATGTGGGCAAGAGATAAATGGGAAGGGAATGTAACCTTTGGAATTGAAGATTCTATAACCCTTACAAAACTGATGGAAGCAGCTTATGAATCCCACGCCACCGGAAAGAAAGCAGTTATAGCTTGAGAAATTTGATAAATAATTAATCTTCCGGGTTTGTCTGAAAACACATTGTACCGTTCTGAATGCCCCACTTTGCGGTATTCTATGTTGCAATTTTGGAAACGTAACACCACCACGTTCCCAAAATCGCGCCTTGCTGTTTTTCGCAAATTGCCTCCCACAAAGTGAACCTCCGTCCCGGCACAAGCAGTTTACATACACACCCTATAAGCAGTATCGCAAATAAGCTTGCGATACTGCATTCGTATTTAAGCAAAAATCAGGCAGAAAAGGAGCAGCAATGGAAATATCATTACAGCTTTTCTCCATTCACGGAGAAACAGAAAAGGACTATAAAAAAGCAGTAGAAAGAGTAGCAGAGCTCGGATTTAAAGGAGTTGAATTTGCCGGCTACGGTGGGCTGACCGCTGAGGAAATGGCAGACTTTCTAAAGGAAAATAATCTCTATTCCGTAGGAGCTCATATCGGAGTAGAACAATTTAAAGAAGCCTTGGAGGAGGAACTGAGATATCATCAGACAATCGGCTCCAAATACCTCATCTGCCCCTATGCACCAACAGATACCCTTAAAGAAATAGAAGAGCTTGCAGCTATACTGAATCATGCAGCCGTGAAAGCGAAGGAATTCGGCATCAAAATAGGCTATCACAACCACGGAGCAGAATTCAACAAGATTGACGGAAAATATGCGCTGGACCTGTTGGCAGAGAAGACAAATGAGAATGTCATATTGGAACTGGATGTCTACTGGGCAGCTTATGCCGGAGTTGATCCGGTAACCTATATAAAGAAGTGGGGCAGTAAAATAGAATTGATCCATATGAAACAGATGAATGAAGCACTGGAAAATGTGGATATGGCAGAAGGCAGCCTGGATATGAAGGCAATACAAGAAGCAGCCACCCATGCTGCATATTTTGTACTGGAACACGAAGAGTATGATAAGCCTGTTTGGGAAAGCATCAGAAATGATTTTGAGTACTTATCAGAGCTCTAATGACAGCTTTCAATTACAGTAGTACCTAAAAATCACAAGAAAAAATCTAAGCAATAAGAAATATATGTAATTTTTTATAAGAAAAGTAAAAAAACAATGTCCAAACATAAGTATATTGTATAAGTACACAAAAATCCTATGAAAGTAAATTATTGTTGTATCTACAATAATATGTTAAAATATAAACATCTAAACGAAAAATGCAACTTGCTGATCATAAATCATATTGGGATTTATATGAAAAGAAGGAGTGTGCTGCAATGGTACGTAAAATGAGTAAATATTTGGACATAGTAAGAATCGAGTTACAGGACCTGATTAATGACATAACAGAATATATCGAAACATCCCACAAAGATCATGCAAACAGGGTCATAAAGAATTTTACCTATCATGGAAACCTGACAATATATGAAAAGCAGCTCTATGGAATAAAAGAAACCTTAAAACTAATCGAAGAACTGGATGTATCTGAATACGAAACTCCACAAGAACTGGCAAAAGTATTAAAAGAGCAGATAAAGCCCTTTTTTACCACCAGAGGAATTCTCGAAGGCGGTTATTCCTTAACCGTAAAGAGAATAGAAGGAGCCAGAGACTACGTAATAAAAACTGAAAAGAAATAAGAAGAACCTAATAATAAAAAGCAGTCTTGAATAGTACTGCAAAGAGTCTTAAGAAAAATCAGAAAACCCGGCTTCCTCTTTGGGAGTTTTTGTCTCGGAAAGGTTCCTTATGACACTTATACTTCAGAAATTGCGCCAAGTTCCGAATAAACCACTGTTTGAGCTTCAAAAGACCATATTAAAACCACAGATGGTTCATTAGCGAGTTTGGTTTATTCGGAACTGTCCTAAGCAATTACTGAAGTATTAGTGGAATAAGGGTTCTTATCCGAACAAAAACGTACAAAGAGGAAGCCGGGTTTTCGTCCACTGCCACAACCCCACGTCTTAACCTCTCCTCACCACTCCATTTAGATTGACACAACCCCTCCATAATGATACACTTTAATAGAAATATAAATACTAAAAGGTGCTTGGAGCATTTAACTGCAGACAAGATAATAGGGAAATGGGTGAAAAGCCCATACGGTCCCGCCGCTGTAAAGGAAGAGTAACAGTTACCGCATAATCACTGTCACAAGATGGGAAGATAAACTGTTGCATGGAAGCCTGAGTCAGAAGACCTGCCTTTTCGTATGTTTTATACACAAGTTACGGACGATGGCTCTGTGTATGCTTTCCTTTCCTGTATTGACCGGTATTAACAGGAAACTATTTAGGGTACCCTTTCACCCTGCAATCGTTCGTATAAGAATGTGAGCAGAGTAAAAGGGTATTTTTATTGCGCCAGTCTGACGAATAGGATGACTGGCATCTACAATATGAAAAAGAGGACAAGGTTGGAAGAAATAAACTTTCAACTGCAAAGCTGTGTCTGTGAAATCCCAGACACATATTTGGATGCACGAAATGCATGTGCAGGAATGGAGAAAAATGAACAAAAAACAGAAAAAATTTGTGGTGGCCTTAGCAATCATCTGTCTTGGTGCTTCGATTACGCCCAGAGTAAATGCCATGCACATAATGGAGGGGTACCTTCCCCTGAAATTTTGTATAGCCTGGGGGATAATTTGTATACCCTTTTTTGCAACAGGGTATTTTAATTTGAAACGAATTGTTACGGAACACAGAAAAGCCCTGATTGTACTGGCAATGTGCGGAGCTTATGCCTTTGTGCTTTCCGCTCTTAAAATACCTTCCGTTACAGGCAGCAGCTCCCATCCTACCGGTACCGGCCTTGGAGCCATATTATTTGGACCAAGCGTAATGAGTATCCTTGGTGTTATCGTTCTGTTATTCCAGGCGTTATTACTGGCTCACGGCGGTCTTACAACCCTTGGGGCCAATACCTTTTCTATGGCAATTGCAGGACCTTTTGCAGCATATGCCATCTATAAGCTCAGCTTGAAATTTAAATTGCCAAAGCTTACGGCAGTATTTCTGGCAGCTGCCCTTGGGGATCTGATTACATATTGTGTTACCTCTCTGCAGCTTGCCCTTGCTTACCCGGCAGAAGTAGGTGGTGTGGGAGCCTCCATGATCAAATTTATGGGAATCTTTGCGGTTACCCAGGTGCCTATTGCAATTATTGAAGGTATCGTAACAGCGCTGGTTGTAATGACTCTTAGCTCCTATGCAGGCAATGAGCTGAAGGAAATCGGTTTTATGAAGGGAGGAATTAAAAATGAGCAGTAATGGAAAGAAAGCAATTATCTTAATATTATTGTGTGTTGTTATTGCAGTGGTTCCGCTGATAGCAATTAAAGATTCCGAATTCGGTGGTTCTGATGATGCGGCGTCCCAGGCAATCAGCCAGCTTACCGGTGAGGAGGAATATACCCCCTGGTTTTCCCCTGTTTACGAGCCTCCAGGCGGGGAAACAGAATCCCTGTTATTCTGTCTTCAGGCAGCTCTTGGTGCCGGTATCTTTGGCTATGGTATTGGTGTACTGAAGGAAAGAAGAAAGTACGCAAAAGAATAAGAAGGTAATACATAATGAACTGAAAGGAGAATTAAATATGCTGTTAATTGATAAATTATCCTATTCGTCCAGGCTTAGGGATAAAAGTCCGGTCTTAAAAGCATTTCTTGCGGTTACTACCCTGTTGATATGTGTAGCTGCAAGATCAGTTTTATTCTCCTTTCTGGTTCTCACATTAATGACAGGGCTGACCGTGATTCTGGGAGGAACGTCTATATTTGATTACATAAGGCTTATGCGTGTGCCCTTAGCTTTTCTGCTTATCAGTACTGTCACTATTCTTTTTGGAATATCACAACATCCGGTGGAGGAACCCTTTATTAAAGTCTTCGGATTATTCTATTACTTTGAAAGTGGTAAACTTATTTTTGGACTGCAATTAATCTCTTCGGCTTTTGGGGCAGTAGCCTGTCTGTATTTTCTCTCTTTGACAACACCATTTACGGATATCCTGAGAGTACTTCAGCTGCTTCGTTGTCCCACTGTTATATCGGAGTTATTATTGTTAATTTACCGGTATATCTTTGTGCTTTACGAGACAGCGGCAGGTATAACCACTGCCCAGGAGAGCAGACTGGGCAACCGCAGTTTTAAGACTGCGCTAAAGGGAAGCACAGGACTGTTTTCTATTCTCTTTATCCGGGCGATGAAGAAATCCTCCTTGCTCTATGATGCAATGGAAGCAAGATGTTATGATGGTACCATAAAGGTCTTATGGGAGAAGAAGAATGCCGGAAAAGGTGAAATCGCAGCGGTAATTTTATTAGTCACTGTTTTGGGTATATGCAGCTGTTATCTAAAAAACATAGTTTAAAAGTTATTTTTAATCCCGGGGATTGGAGAAACATATGAATATCTTAGAAATTGATAAGATTACCTACACCTACAGCGATGGAACGAAAGCTTTAAATGGTGTAAGCCTTACAGTCAGGCAAGGAGAAAAACTGGCTTTTATAGGTGGTAACGGGTCCGGTAAGTCCACATTGTTTTTGTGTCTCAACGGAATATTAAGACCCCAGAGCGGAACGATAAACTACAAAGGGAAGCCGGTTATATATAAGAGAAAAGAACTTTTAGAGCTTCGAAGCAAAGTTGGAATTGTATTTCAGGACCCGGATAATCAATTATTTGCCGCCAGTGTTTATCAGGAGATCTCCTTTGGTGCCTGTAATCTGGCGTTAAGCCAGGAGGAGGTAAAACGAAGAGTAGATAGTGTTATTGAGGAGTTAGGCATTACGCCTTTCAGTCAAAAACCAACCCATGCATTGAGTGGTGGGCAGAAAAAGCAGGTAGCGTTAGCAGACATATTGGTCATGGAACCGGAGGTATTGATTATGGATGAACCGGTATCAGCCTTAGATCCACTACATACGAAGCTGTTAAATGAGAAATTGGAGGAACTTCCGAATAAAGGAATAACTGTTATAGTGGCAACCCATGATATGAACTTTGCCCTGGAATGGGCTGACAGAATCGTAATGCTAAAAGACGGAAATATCATAAGAGACGGAAATCCGGCAGATATCTTCCAGGAGGAAGAGCTGTTAAAGGAAACCAACCTTAGCCAGCCGGATGTAATAACCTTATTCAATAAATTAATAGAGAAAAAAATTCTGAAAGAGACCCTTCCCGTACCAAGAAATCTAAAGGAGCTGGAAGGTTATCTGACAGACTGAAATATAGAAATTATACTGTATCGAGAGAACTGTGTTATGAAATGGGGTAGAGATTTGGATACTTTCACTCCACCTTATTTCGTAATTGCTAAATACGCTTATGGGAGCCAGGAGTGAAAGCTCTCGCTCTCCCTAATTTTCTATGCGAGTTGAAACACACAGATGGGAGCAAATTATGAAGAATAAAGGATTGCTGGTAGTTAGCTTTGGAACCAGTCATTTAAATACCCTGGAAAAAACAATCGTTAAGATAGAAGAGAAATTATCAGAAACTTTTCCGGAGTATGTACTTTACCGTGCATTTACCAGCAAAATGATTATAAGGATTCTAAAAGAGCGGGATGGGATGGAGATATTTACTGTAACCCAGGCCTTAAGACAGATGGCGGAAGATGGTATCAGCGATATTATCGTACAGCCTACCCATATACTAAATGGGGTAGAGAATGACAGGATGTTAGAGGATATAAGAGAGCTGGCACAGGAATTCCATACCATAAGGGTTGGAACACCGCTCCTTAGCAGTACAGAGGATTATATGAAGGCAGTAGAAGAAGTTGCAGAAGTAATGGATACCGGAAGTGCAGAGAAAGCCCTGGTATTTATGGGGCATGGAACAAGTCATTACACCAACAGCTCCTATGCGGCATTGGAATATGTGTTCAGGGACAAAGGCCATGAGCATGTTTATGTGGGAACAGTTGAGGCGTATCCTTCTCTTGAAACCATTCTGCCAAGATTAAAAGCAAAAGGTTATAAAGGTGTCTGTCTTGCTCCCTTTATGGTAGTATCAGGAGATCATGCTGCTAATGATATGGCGGGTGAGGAGGATTCCTGGAAGGAGATGCTCTTACAGGAGGGCTTTGAAGTGGAATGTATCTTAAAGGGGTTAGGCGAATACAGAGGAATACAGGAAATCTTTGCAGAACATGCAAAAGAGGCGATTAATTTATAAGAGAGGAAACAGAACATATGGAGAGAGATACAGCTGTATTTTATGGCATTGGTGTAGGACCGGGGGATCCGGAACTGCTTACTTTAAAAGCGGTAAGAATTATAAGGGAGTGTCCGGTGATAGCCTTACCTGCCGAAAATAAAGAAAACTGTGTATCCTATAGGATAGGGTCTGAAGCAATACCAGAGCTTAAGGAGAAAGAAATCCTATATCTGCCCATGCCTATGACGATGGATAAGGAACTGCAGAAGCAAAGCCATGATACTTGTGCCGGTAAGGTAGAGGAATATTTGGAAAAAGGCATTAGCGTTGCCTTTCTGACCCTGGGTGATCCTACGGTATATTCCACCTATGGCTATCTGGAGGAACGCCTTAAGAAGAAAGGGTTAAGCACCTGTACGATTAATGGAGTTACTTCCTTTTGTAATGCAGCGGCTCTCTTACAGACAAGCCTTGCTGCCGGAAGTGAAAAGATACATATTATTCCCGGGTTGCATGATGTTGAAGAAACCTTAAGGCAGCCGGGGACTAAGGTTATTATGAAATCAGGCAGGAAGTACAAAGAGCTGGTTCAGAGAATCAAGGAATTGGGCTTACGAGCCATGATGGCAGAGAATTGTGGAATGGCAGAGGAAAGAATCTATGAAAAAATAGAAGATTTCCCGGCTGAAGCAGGATATTTTACCCTTATAATCATAAAAGAGCAGGCTGGATAAGTCAGATAACAGATAGGATGGATAGAACAGAATGACAGGTGGAACCGGCTGACAGATAGAACCGGCTGCCTGATAGAACCGGATGCCTGATAGAACCGGATGACAGATAGAACCGGCTGACAGATAGAACCGGATGCCTGATAGAATAGGCTGACAAATAGAGCAGGATGCCTGATAGAATAGAATGCCAGGTAGAATAGGCTGCCTGATAGAATAGGCTGCCTGATAGAATAGGCTGACAAATAGAACAGGATGCCAAATAGAACAGGCTGACAGCTAGAACAGGATTTCAGACAGAATAGGATAGGACTGATAGAACAGGAAGATAATTCGGAAAGAGGCAGCATGGAGGAATTATATATCTATAAGGATAATAAAAAGCTGCGGTGCGGTTATACAACAGGTTCCTGCGCTGCAGCTGCGGCAAAGGCAGCGGCTATAGGGCTGCTGTTGCAAAAAGAAGCCCGGCGGGTAACCATTGATACGCCAAAAGGAATAGTTCTCACACTTGATATCATCACTACAGAACATAACCGGACAGATTACGGGAAGGGGCAGCTTTCAGAGCCTGATGACAGCCAGTTTTTCTCCGCAACAGTACCTTCAGTTACCTGCTCGGTTAAAAAGGACGGCGGAGATGATGCAGACATTACCCATGGAGTATTGGTCTATGCCACTGTCAGTAAAACAGACAGGGGGATAACCATTGACGGAGGTCTGGGAATCGGAAGAGTCACCAGGACAGGACTTGATCAGCCAGTTGGTGAGGCTGCCATTAACAGGACACCAAGGCTTATGATAGAAAAGGAAGTAAAGGAAATCTGTGAGGAAGCAGAATATAAAGGAGGTCTCAGGGTAGTAATTGCGGTTCCTGAAGGAGAGCGCCTTGCAGAGAAGACCTTTAATCCAAGACTTGGAATTACCGGAGGTATCTCCATACTTGGAACCAGCGGAATCGTTGAACCCATGAGTGAAAAGGCTCTTGTGGATACAATCCGAACGGAAATAAGAATGCTCTCTGTCAAAGGGGTTACAACTCTGGCAGTAGTGCCGGGAAATTACGGTGAAGCCTTTGCAGGAAGCGAGTTGAATTTTGGCGAAGAGAATATGGTAAAGTGCAGTAATTTTATCGGGGATACCATTGATATGGCTTATGAATTTAAGTTAAAGGGCTTTCTGCTGATAGGACATATCGGCAAGCTTGTAAAGCTTGGAGCAGGAATTATGAATACCCACTCCAAATGGGGAGATGCCAGACAGGAAATCCTGTGCAGCTGTGCCTTAAAAGCGGGCTGTGATACGGAGGTATTAAACAAAATACTGGACTGTGTTACCACAGAGGAAGCCTTGGCAGTATTGAAAGAACATGGGAAAATGGAAGCAACCATTAATATTCTAATGGATAAAATTGATTATTATTTAAAGAAAAGAGCCTATGATGGATTAACAATAGGTGCTGTCCTATTTTCTAATAACTTCGGTCTTCTTGGAAAAACAACAGATGCAGAGAGGCTGATAAAACAGTTGTGTTAAGGTTGTAGTCTATTCTAACGTTTAATGCACCCTGACTTATTTTAAAGTGATAAGTATTTCATAGGTTTTAGGAATTCATGAGATATAAGAATTTGATAGATATGAGAATTTAATAAGTATATAGGTATTTCCTGAGATATAAGTATTTCATCAGATTAGCCTTCAATCAGTTATAAATTTTTAATAGAAAGGAAAAAGATAACTATGGTCCATTTTGTAGGAGCGGGCAGCGGAGCCACGGATTTGATAACAGTCAGAGGCGCGAGGCTTCTTGGTGAGGCAGGTGTTATTATATATGCCGGCTCTCTGGTTAATAAGGAACTGCTAGAGTATGCCGGGGAGGACGTTGTTCTTTACGACAGTGCCTATATGACACTGCCTCAGGTATTGGAAGTCATTGATAATAACAGGGAGAAAGAGATTGTACGCCTTCATACCGGTGATCCGAGTATTTATGGTGCTATCCGTGAGCAGATGGATGCACTTGAAAGTATGGGAATAGCCTATGATATCTGTCCGGGGGTCAGCAGCTTATTTGGTGCAGCAGCAGCTCTTAAGACAGAGTACACCCTGCCGGGAGTTACTCAGACCGTTATCATAACCAGGATGGCTGGCAGAACGCCGGTACCGGAGAGAGAATCCATAAAGGCTCTGGCGGCTCATAAGGCGACCATGGTAATCTTCTTAAGTGTTAGTTATACAAAGGAGTTATCTGAAGAGCTGATAGCAGGAGGGTATGGTGAAGCTACACCCTGCGCTATTGTTTATAAAGCCAGCTGGGCGGATGAAAAGATTGCAAGAGGAACTATAAAAGAGCTATCGGCTTTAGCGGCAGAAAACGGAATAAAGAAAACCGCATTAATCGTAGTAGGTGATTCCCTGGGAAATGATTATGAATTATCAAAGCTCTATGATGAAAGGTTTACTACGGAGTACCGGAAAGGACAGGAATAGAGGGAGCTTATGAAAATAACAGTAATATCCTTTACCAAAGGCGGAAACAAGCTTAATCAGCGCCTTTGCCGGGCCTTAAGAAATAACGGGCATGATGTGGAAGGGTTTCAGCGATATTCCACAACACCCGTTGATGAATTAGGAAGCTTTGAAAATATCAGTGTTCTTACCGGTACACTTTTTGAAAGCAGGGAAGGAATCATTTATATAGGTGCCTGTGGTATCGCAGTAAGAAGTATAGCTCCTTACCTTCAGGGTAAAGAGGTTGACCCTTTTGTCCTGGTGCTGGATGAGAAAGGAAATTACGTTATATCTTTGCTCTCAGGCCATCTTGGCAGAGGCAATGAATTATGCAGGAAGGTTGCAGAGTTAATAGAAGCGAAACCGGTAATAACTACGGCAACTGATTTAAACGGTGTTTTTGCGGTAGATTTATTTGCCGGACAGCATGAACTGGTAATAAAGGAAATATACAGGATAAAGTCAGTTTCTGCAGCACTCCTGGCCGGAGAAGCAGTGGGAATCTATAGTGAGTATCCTTTGCTTGGCAAACCGCCGGCGGGCCTGGAACCGGGAGTGAAAAAAGTTGGTATCTATATAGGCAGTGATATAAACGCTGCTCCCTTTGAAACTACCCTGCATCTGGTACCTAAGAATCTTGTACTTGGTATAGGCTGCCGTAAAGGTGTTACAGGTATGGCGCTGCATAAAAGGGTAACGGATGTCTGCAGCCAGGCAGGTATTGATATTGCCAGAATTTCTGCCATCTGCTCGGTGGATTTAAAAAGTAAAGAACCCGGAATTCTTGAGCTGGCAGACAGGTTGAAAGCAAAGACGTACTTTTATTCAGCAGAAGAATTATCAGCAGTGACAGGAGAATTTATGCATTCTCCTTTTGTGGAGGAAACGGCAGGAGTAGGCAATGTCTGTGAAAGAAGCGGCGCTCTTGCGAGCAATTCTGGAAAACAGCTGCTGCCAAAGACTACTGGTGCAGGGATTGCAATGGCAGTCTATGAAAAGGAATTCAAAATTGAGTTCTAAGTAAAATTTAATATGTATATAAAATTAAGTTACACATTAAAGGATAAAACACATCATACATTCAATCCTTATATCAAATAAGGGAAGTATGCTTGAGTGTATTATACAGAAAAGAGGATAATATGCTTTATATTGTTGGTTTTGGGGCAGGCTCCCTTGAATATATGACAAAACAGGCCATCGAGATATTGGAAAAATGCCGGATTATTACCGGATACACTACATATGTAGAACTTGTGAAGCCTTATTTCCCGGACAAAGAATACTTAAGCACCTCCATGAAACAGGAAATAAGCAGATGCCGGCTGGCCATGGAGGAAGCAGCGAAAGGTATGGATATCGCTTTAATCTGCAGTGGTGATGCAGGAGTTTATGGACTTGCAAGTCTTTGTTTTGAACTGAAAAAAGAATATCCTTCCGTTAAGCTCAAGGTAATACCAGGCGTTACAGCTGCTTTAAGCGGTGCCGCACTCTTAGGAGCACCTTTGAACCATGATTTTGCAGTAATCAGCTTAAGTGATCTCCTCACACCCTGGGAAGTAATCGAGAAGCGGCTGCAGTGTGCAGGCATGGGTGATTTCTGTATCAGCCTCTATAATCCCTCCAGCAAGAAGCGGGCAGATTATCTGATGAAGGCCTGCGATATACTGCTGCAGTACCGGAAAGGAGATACTGTTTGCGGTATTACCCGCAATATCGGGAGAGAAGGAGAAGAAGCAGAAGTACTCACCCTGACAGAGTTAAGGGAGAAAGAAGTGGATATGTTTACTACTGTGTTTATAGGTAATTCCAATACCCTGCAGATAGAGAACTCCATGGCTACACCAAGAGGTTATTCCGTATAAATTATCAATACATGATTAATATGAAGGGTCATTTACAACTTGTAAAAGCTGACTTATTTAAATTATATAAGACGGAAGCCTTTGTCAGAGTTTTATGCACCGGATATGACAGAAGAAAGGAAAACATGAGTAAAATCTTACTTTTTGCAGGTACTACAGAAGGAAGACTCTTATATGAATACTGCGTGGAAAAGAAACTTCCTGTTACTGCCTGCGTAGCTACAGAATATGGAAAGACCTTATTAGATAAAGGAGACTGGGGCAGTATTCGTGAAGGGCGTCTTAACAGTCAGCAGATGGAACTTCTCATGAAGGAAGAAGGAACTACTGTTATTATAGACGCAACACATCCATACGCCTGTGATGTAACGGATAATATCAAACAGGCGGCACAAGCAGTTGGAGTTCCCCTATTAAGAGTTATAAGGGAAACCTTGTCTCTTAAAGGAATAATAGAAGTAAAAGATATGAAGGAAACCATACGGTTCCTAAATGATAATGAAGGAAATGCCCTGATTACCACAGGGAGCAAGGATTTAAAAGAATATACCAGAGTAAGGGATTACCAGGACAGGCTATATATAAGAATACTTCCGGATCCGGACGCTTTAAGGAACTGCTTTGAACTGGGCTATCAGCGAAAGAATATTATATGCATGCAGGGACCCTTTCATAAGGAATTGAATTACGCCATGCTAAAGCAGATAAATGGAAAGTATCTGGTCACCAAAGAAGGCGGAAGTCTTGGAGGATATGAAGAAAAAGCAGAAGGCGGAAGAATGGCCGGTGCCAAAGTTATCGTAATTCAACGGCCCAAAGAGGAAACAGGTTTTTCAGTAGAAGAAATTATGGATAGACTGGCATAGTGAAGTGGTCAAAGAATATGCAATGAGAATGCAGCTCTATCTTAAATCGAGTAATTATCGGTTTGGTCAATCATTCAGACATTTGGTGATTTGTATGCATTAAGTTGAATTAAGTTCTAACCTTTTCCGGAATAAATAGTAAAGTTACAAAGAGTCCCTCCGGAAATAGCCAGAACTAGAACTAAAATACATTTGCAGAAAGGAATTTATGAAAAAAATCAACTTAGTTGGGATTGGAATGGGTAACCCAGACACACTTACACAGGAAGGGATAAGAGCCATTGAAAATGCACAGGTATTCATTGGTGCAAGGCGGATGCTGGAAGCTGTATCCTGTGGTGGCAGAGAGATTTTTGAATCCTACGACCCTTTGGAAATAAAGCAGTTTATCGAAACTTCTGTCTATGAGCGGTATACTATACTTTTCTCAGGAGATACAGGCTTTTACAGTGGAGCAGGTAAAGTCACAGAAGCCTTAAGGGAAAAGGGGGAATATGAAGTTAAGGTAATACCCGGTATATCCACAGTTTCCTATTTCAGTGCTCTCCTTGGAATCTCCTGGGAGGATGCCTGTATCTTAAGCCTGCACGGAAAAAGCAGTGACTTTACAAGAGCAGTAAGAGGGCATTCTAAAACTTTTCTTCTGACCGATGGAAGGCTCTCTGTAATAGGAAAGGAACTAATGGCTGCCGGTCTTTTGGAGCTTGATATCTATGCTGGGACAGCCTTATCCTATGCAGAAGAGGAAGTTATAAAAGTGACACCGGCTGAGCTGGCGGTTATGGAAGATAAACCGCTTACCTCCCTGTTTATAATAAATAATTTCTATCAAAAAGAGTATCATCTTGGTATACCCGATGAAGGATTCATAAGAGGCGATATCCCTATGACGAAAAGCGAGGTAAGGCTTCTTTCAATAAGCAAGCTTTCGCTGAAAGATAACGATATCCTATACGACATCGGAGCCGGCACCGGTTCCTTAAGCGTGGAGGCTGCTTTACTATTAAATAACGGCTGGGTCTATGCTGTCGAGGAAAAAGAAGAGGGTGCAGAGCTTATCGAAAGAAACAGGGACAAGTTCTCTCTTAAGAATCTGACTGTAATCAAAGGAAGTGCTCCGGACTGCTTAGAAGAGCTACCGGTGCCGGATGCTGCTTTTATTGGTGGCAGCAGAGGTAAACTGAGCAATATACTGGAGGAATTACTCCAAAGAAATCCTTCCATAAGGCTGGTGCTAAATGCCATAACGCTGGAAACCTTAAGTGAAGCCCTGGAGGCTTTCAGGAAATTAGAAATAACCGATATGGAAATATTACAGGCAGCCATTACAAAAACCAGAACAGCCGGACCCTATCATATGCTTTCTGCACAAAACCCGGTGTTTATTATTAAAGGCAGAGGTAAAGGGAATACATAGAAACAGTAAATTACCACTTCTGACGGGAGGGTGCCAAGGAATGAAGGGTATTCCAAAGTGTGAAATTAAGTACAAATCATACTTCTTATTTGGGCAGTAGCGATAGCAGGCTTGGGATTGCACGGGTATTCATGTGGAAATGAAAAGCAATATTGGCTTCTGACTTGATACGTCAAGGCGCGAATGGGGGTTAAAATGAAAAGAAACCGAATTATGTTTGCCGGAACCAAAAGCGGAACCGGAAAAACAACTATTACCTGTGGAATCTTAAGGTGTCTTAAAGAGCGAGGAATGGTAATCAGTTCCTTTAAATGCGGACCGGACTACATTGATCCTATGTTTCACAGGAAGGTAATCGGAACAGATTCCTATAATCTGGACATTTTTCTTTCGGGGGAAGAAGCTGTAAAAGAAGTATTCCTGGAAGGCAGTAAGGATAGCGATATCTCGGTAATGGAAGGAGTTATGGGCTATTACGATGGTATTGGGTTCACGGAACGAAGCAGTTCCTATGAAGTAGCTTCCCTTACCGATACACCGGTCATACTGATAATTGAAGCCAAAGGAATGGGAAACTCTCTCGGAGCACTGTTGCATGGTTTCTTACAATACAAGAAAGACAGTAAGATAGCAGGCGTAATCTTCAACCGTTTATCTCCCGTGCTTTATGAAGCAGCAAAAAATAAATGTGAAGAACTAGGTACAAAATGCTTTGGTTACGTACCGGAGCTTAAAGATATCGTTATAGAAAGCCGTCATTTGGGACTGCTAATGGCAGAGGAAATTAAAAACCTGGGTGATATTCTTTCCCGTTTGAGCAGAGAACTTGAGAAAACGGTGGACATAGAGGGGTTACTGGAGCTTGCAGCGGAGGCACCAGCTGTAGAATATTCTACATGTGTAGGAAAAAGTGGAAAGAATGACTCGGCTAAACCATCAAATATTAATACTGAAAGTGATTTATCCAAGCATTCCCAGTTAAGTGGTCCCTTATACCAAAATATCTACCAAACACCTGTAATCAGACCTGTAAGAATAGGTGTAGCAATGGATGAAGCTTTTACCTTTTACTATAGGGAAAATTTAAGGCTGTTAGAAAGTCTTGGGGGAGAAATTATTACTTTCAGCCCACTAAAAGATGGCAGGCTGCCTAAAGACCTTTCAGGACTTTACCTGGGCGGGGGATATCCTGAGCTCCATGGAGAGAGGCTAAGTAAAAACCAGTCCATAAGAGAAGAAATTGGAGAGTGCATCAACAAGGGTATTCCTGTAATAGCAGAATGCGGAGGCTTTCTTTATCTTCAACAGGAATTGGAGGATAAGGAAGGAAAAGTATATGAAATGGTGGGAACCTTTTCTGGAAAAGCCTTTCCCACAGGCAGGTTAAGACGTTTTGGTTATCTGGAATTAAAGGCAGAGAAGGATAGTATGCTGACTGAAAAGGGTGAGAGCCTGAGAGCTCACGAATTTCATTATTGGGATAGCGATATAATCGGTGAAGATTTTCTGGTAAGGAAAGCTTCCAATGGACAGGAATGGAGAGAAGTAATAGCGACCGACAGAATGTATGCCGGCTTCCCCCATCTTTATTTTCCTGGCAATACAAAAGCTGCCTGGAGATTTCTTAAAAAAGCTGAAGAATATGGAAGATAAAAGGTGCAGGTTATGGACATGAAACAGTTTAAGGATTTAGTAAGAGGAAGCTTTGAACTTGATAAGGGGGCCATGGAGGCCTGTAAGCTTCACTGGAATGAAGTAGCCAAACCTCTGTACAGCCTTGGAACCTTTGAGAAACACCTAATACAAATAGCCGGTATCACCGGTTGTCAGGATATTAAACTGGAGAAGAAAGCAATCGTGGTAATGTGCAGTGATAATGGTGTTGTAGAAGAAGGTGTCACCCAGACAGATCAAAGTGTAACAGCAGTTGTAGCTGGACATATTGCCGAGGGAAAAGGAAATATCAATACCCTTGCCCGCTATAGCGGAGCACAGGTAATAGCAGTAGACATCGGTATGAACACAGAGGAAAAACCAGAGATACCGGATAAGTCCGCAGAGAAAGATAAGCCAGAGGAACCGGTCAAGCACACAGAAGAAAAGAACAAGAACCTTGATAAGCAGGAAGAAGCTGCTAGGCAGGATAATAGAAGCGTTACAATACATAATGGTTTAATCTATGCAAGAGTTGCCAGTGGTACCGCTAATATCGCCAAAGGATCGGCTATGAGCAGCGCGCAGGCAATACAGGCTATTATGACAGGTATAAACCTTTTGAAAGAGCTGAAGGATAAGGGATATTCGATTGTGGGAACCGGTGAAATGGGAATTGGGAATACCACTACCAGTTCAGCCATGGCAAGTGTATTATTAAAGCTTCCGGTGAAAGAGCTTACAGGACCTGGTGCTGGCCTGTCAAGAGAAGGCGTTCTCCATAAGATAGAGGTCATCGAACGGGCAATCAAAGTTAACGAACCGGACTCTTCTGACCCCTTGGATGTCCTTGCTAAAATAGGAGGTTTTGATATTGCGGGGCTTACCGGATTGTTCCTTGGGGGAATGCTTTACCGTCTTCCTGTAGTAATCGATGGGATTATTTCAGCTGTGGCAGCCCTGACTGCCTGCCGGATAAATCCTGATGCCGTTCATTTTATGCTGGCCTCCCATCAGGGCAGGGAGAAGGCTTGTGATTATATCTTAAAGGAATTGGGACTTACGCCGGTTATTTACGGCAATCTGGCTTTGGGTGAAGGAAGCGGTACGGCGTTTCTGTTTCCGTTGTTAGATATGGCAGAGGCAGTGTACAGGAACTCACCAACCTTTAGCGGAATGAAGATTGCAGCTTATGAAGATTTAAAACAATAACTAAGCAATTGCGGAAAGGCGGATAATCTATGATGGTTCTGGTGACCGGGGGTAGTGCCAGCGGTAAATCGGCTTTTGCAGAAAAGGTAATTGAAACCTTAAAAAAGGACAGGGCAATATACCTGGCTACCATGATTCCCTGGGACGAGGAATGCAGGGAGAAGATAGCAAAGCACCGGGCAGTGAGAGCCGGCAAGGGGTTTGAAACCCTGGAGCAGTATACGGATATAGCAAGTGTCACACTATCAGACAGACCAGTGCTGCTTTTGGAGTGTTTGTCCAACCTCTTAGCCAATGAAATGTATGATTCGAAGGGGTATTGCAGTAAATACGGTGTAAACGGGCTCTGTGATGCCATAATCAGTGGGGTGAATAAATTAAGAGGACAATGTGAGCATGTGGTGGTTGTCACCAATGAAGTATTCTCCGACTATGGCTCTGTATACGAGGAAACCATGAGCTATCTTAAATACCTGGGTGAAATCAACAGACGGCTTACTGCAATGGCTGATAATGTATATGAGATTGTATCAGGGCTTAAGCTGCCTTTAAAAGAGGAGGAAAGACGATGGGACTTTTAAAAGGATTGGCGATAACATTTTCTATGTATTCCAAGATTCCGGTACCTATCTTTGAATGGAAAGAAGAGGATATGAAATATTCCATGGTTTTCTTTCCGCTTATAGGAATCGTTATTGGTGGTGTATTTATTGCCTGGTATTATGCTGCGGCAAGCTTAGGTTTTGGAAGGAGCTTTACAGCAGCTATAGCAGCTATGCTGCCATTAATGATTACAGGAGGGATCCATATGGACGGCTTCCTGGATACAGTAGATGCACTTAGCTCCTATCAGTCAAGGGAAGTAAAGCTAAAGATCTTAAAAGATCCTCATTGCGGTGCCTTTGCAGTTATTGGAGGGCTTATGTATATACTGATTCTATTCGGTGCTTTGACGGAAATAAAAGAGCTGATACCTTGTCTGCTTATTGCTTTCGGATTCGTATTATCCAGGGCTTTAAGCGGACTTTCTCTGATTTGGTTTCCAAATGCTAAAAAAGAAGGAACACTGCATACCTTTTCCTCTGCTGCGCAGAAAAAAGTTACAGCTGTGGTGCTCTCCGGAACGGTTATCGTTATGATTGCGCTGATGTTTATAATAGGCGGAGTGAAAGGAATGGTACCTGCAGCAGCGGCAATACTTGTTTTTGTTTATTATAGAAGAATGTCTGATAAGAAATTTGGAGGCATTACAGGGGACCTGGCAGGCTTCTTCTTACAGCTTTGTGAGCTGTTTGTGGTAATAAGCTGTGCAGTGCTGTATAGATAAAAGAAAGGAGGAAGTTAATGGAGCTGTATATCGGTGGATTAAATCAAGGAAAATTAGATTATGTAATGACAAAATATAGTATTACAAAGGACAGTGATCAACTCTGTGATGGAGCCGTATGTACGAAAGAGGAGTTATTTAAGAAGAGATTTATTAACCATTACCACGAATTTGTAAAGAGGTTGCTTACAGAAGGTATAGAGCCGGAAGAATTTACTGAAGAACTGATTAAATGCAATCCATCGGCAGTGATTATCTGCAATGAAGTGGGAGCCGGTGTAGTGCCTCTGGACAGGAAAGACAGACGTTTTAGAGAAGCAGTCGGTCACTGTACTTTAAAAATCGCCTCTAGTGCCGTTCATGTTGAGCGAATTTCCTGTGGGCTGGGACTGGTACTAAAAGAATCTGAAATAATAGTAAATTAATATTAGTGTAAAACATAGTGTAAAACATATTTCATACCCTGATTTGTGGCAATATCTCATATCGAAGCAAATGTATCATAAAATTGGGGAACTGGTGTAAAACATCTCAACTTAGAAATAAAGTGCAGTATCGGGAGCAAACTTGCATTGAAAAAATACACCAGATTAAATTACGTTTCAGATGGAGGAAAATGTGGGCAGAAGCATAAGATTTATACGGCATGGATTAACAGCCGGAAACCTTGAGAAACGTTATGTTGGTAGTACGGATGAAGGCCTATGTGAAGCCGGAAAACAACTAATTATTGAGAAGTCCTATCTGTATCCCTTTTCAGAGGGAGAAATTATCTATGCAAGTCCGCTTATCAGGTGTAAGGAAACCGCGGAGATACTATTTCCTGCAATAAAACCAATATTACATAAGGGACTCAGAGAATGCGATTTTGGTGAGTTTGAATACAGGAATTATCTGGAGCTTTCGGGAAATTCCAATTACCAGACATGGATAGACAGCGGAGGAACCCTGGATTTTCCGGGGGGTGAAGGAAATGAAGCCTTTAAGGAACGCTGTATAAAAGCTTATGAAGAAATAATTCTTAACACCGGCAATGCACCAATAACCTTCGTAGTTCATGGCGGCACTATTATGGCAATTCTGGATAAATACAGTCTTGAGAAGAAAGCTTATTTTGACTGGCAGGTAAAGAATGGAGAGGGTTACTTATGCGAATTGGAAGGAAAGTTTTCTTTCAAGGTATTGCATAAGTTAAGCTAAGTATTCTTATAAGAAATGTAAAACCAGCACTTATAAATAACAAAGTCGTATTATAAATGCTGTATGCAATATCAAATTTGTTATAGAACTTCTTGAAAACAGGGAGATAGAGGTAGATTATGGTATACGATATTCTTTTGGCATGTCTGGCAGGTTTTCTGTTGGATTTTATACTTGGTGATCCCTATTGGCTGTATCATCCGGTAAGAGTGATCGGGAAACTGATTCAGATAACGGAAAAGATGCTTAGAAAATTTCTGCCGGCAACGAATAAGGGTGAGCTTATCGGTGGTTTTATATTAGTACTGGTGGTTTTAGTATTCTCGGGGGGAATTCCTTTCCTTCTAATACAGCTCGCTTATCAGCTCAACAGCTGGCTTGGATTTAGCATTATGACTGTGATGTGTTATCAGCTGCTGGCAGTCAGATGTTTAAAAAAAGAGAGTATGAAGGTTTATAAATCTTTAGGCAAGAAGGATATAGAGGAAGCAAGATACAATGTTTCCATGATCGTCGGCAGAGATACAAAGGAACTTACGGAGGAGGGAATTATAAAGGCAGCAGTTGAAACCGTTGCGGAGAATACCTCTGACGGTGTAATAGCCCCTTTGTGTTATCTTTTGCTGGGAGGGCCTGTACTGGGCTTCCTATATAAGGCAGTAAATACCATGGATTCCATGGTAGGTTATAAGAACAGTAAATATCTTTATTTCGGAAGATGTGCAGCCAGACTTGATGATATATTAAACTATATCCCCTCACGAATAGCAGCCTATTTGTTTATTGCAAGCTGCCCATTGACAGGCTTACGGCTGAAAGAGGCTTTTCGCATTTACCGAAGAGATAATAGAAACCATGCCAGTCCGAATTCTGCTCAGACAGAAAGTGCATGTGCCGGAGGCCTGGGGGTACAGTTAGGCGGTGACGCCTCCTATTTTGGGGTAATTCACCATAAAAAGACTATAGGTGATAATACCAGATCGGTGGAAAGAGAAGATATTAAGAGGGCAAACCGCCTGATGTATGCCAGTTCGTTACTGGCACTTCTTCTCTTTGGCGGATGCAGAGCCCTTATAATGATGTATTTATGAAACGGAACTTAATGAACTTAAAACTAATATACAGCGAAGTAAAGTTTGTTTACTTAAACTAAGCAGTAATTAAATATTGTAAGAAGGGAAAGAATTAGAGCATGTTAAGTTATACACACGGTGGTGAAATATACGATAAGAAGGTATCTTTGGACTTTTCTGTAAATACGAATCCGTTCGGTATACCGGAAGGGGTTCGCAAAATCCTGATAGACTCAGTGAATTTATACGACCGCTATCCGGATGATTATTACAGGGAGCTTAAGGCAGCACTTGCCAAGGAGCACTCCATTGACGAGGAAGAGCTTATATGTGCTAATGGTGCTTCAGATCTGATATACCGACTATGCCAGGTAATACGGCCGGCAAAAGCACTTCTCTGTGCACCTACTTTCGTAGAATATGAACAGGCTCTCAAGACGGTCGGGTGCGAAATTACTTATTATAATCTAAAGGAAGAGAATGATTTTACGTTACAGGAGGATTATCTTATCCACCTGACACCTGATATTAATATGGTATTTTTGTGTAATCCTTCTAATCCTGTAGGTAATCTTGTGGATAGAAAGCTTTTGATAAAAGTTGCAGAAAAATGCAAGGAACTTGGGATATTTCTGGTCGTGGATGAATGCTTTCTTGATTTTATTAAAGAAGCAGAGTCGATTATAAGCCATAGAAAGAAATATCCAGGACTTTTTATCCTTAAGGCATTTACAAAATTTTATGCCTTAGCAGGGTTGAGGCTTGGATACGGTATCTGCAGCCGTAGAGAATTAATGGAGATGCTTTTGCTGCATACCCCTTCCTGGAATATATCACTGCCTGCGCAGCTTGCCGGTGTGGAAGCCCTAAAGGATAAGGTGTATCGGGAAAAAACATATGAATGGATTGTGGCCGAGAGGGATTATTTAAGTTCAGGACTTTCCGCTTTGGGTTTTAAGGTGTATCCTTCTCAAGGTAATTTCCTGCTTTTTCGTGGGAAAGAAGGGCTTTATGAGGAATTATTAAAACATGGGATTCTGATCAGAGAGTGTAAAAATTACAGACAGTTAGGACCGGGCTACTACCGAGTTGCCGTTAAATTAAGGGAAGATAATGAACAGCTGCTCAAAGAAATCGGTGAGATTTTAGAAATTAGCAGGGCCATATAAAGCAGACATTTTTAGAAAGTATTAACTAAGAGGAATATATTTTTGTACAAGATCATCTAAAGTGGAACTTATAAAAATAATGAGTAATAGAGAACAAAATAATTATAAATAGAAATAAAACGATAATCTGGTATAGAGGAATAAAGAGGAATAAACAAATAAAGAACAATTTAGAACACAAATTCAAAATAATAATTATAGATAACAGAAGCTTACAGAATAATTAAGAATAGGTACCTAAGTTTATTAAGAACGAAAATATAAAGTTTAAGATAAGGTTCAGTAATTAATAGTTACATTATAATAGGAAGCTTTTAATAACAAATAAAGAAATCCTTACTAATTTCTTACTCAGAAAAAGAAATTTATGAATAAAATAAAGGTATTTCTGCAAGGTAATACCAGAGTGTGTTTAAAGTATCATTTTACCATACGGCCGTCCACATTGGTTTATACAGGGGTGCATTTTTTTAATATAATTCCACCAAAATCGCACCTTGCTGCCATATGCAAATTGCCTGCTCCAATTAGAATACCCGGCCTGGTAAAAATATTTTTAAACCTGCTCTATTATCAAAGCAAAGATTGAATATTCAGAAAAGAGGTCTTTATGGCAAAGAAAATTATGATCCAAGGAACCATGTCCGGGGTAGGAAAGAGTCTTTTAACGGCTGGCTTGTGCAGAATCCTGCGTCAGGACGGATATAGGGTTGCACCCTTTAAGTCACAGAATATGGCCTTAAACTCCTTTATAACAAAGGACGGGCTTGAAATGGGAAGGGCGCAGGTGGTTCAGGCAGAGGCAGCTATGGTCGAACCCAACGTACTTATGAACCCCATACTTTTAAAGCCCACTACCGATGTAGGCTCTCAGGTTATTGTACGGGGTGAAGTAATCGGGAATATGAAAGCGGTGGAATATTTTAAATACAAGCGATCCTTAATGCCGGTTATTCTGGAAGCTTTTCAGGAATTGGAAAAAGATTACGACTATATTGTTATAGAAGGGGCCGGAAGCCCAGCTGAAATTAATCTTAAACAGAATGATATCGTAAACATGGGACTGGCGAAAGCTCTTCAAGCTCCGGTGCTATTAGTGGGTGATATCGACAGAGGGGGAGTTTTTGCCCAATTGGCAGGCACCATGATGCTGTTAGAGGAAGAAGAGAAAGAACTGGTCAGGGGAGTAATAATCAATAAATTCCGGGGAGATAAAGAAATTCTAAAACCTGGTCTTACCATGCTGGATGATTTGATAAATCGTCCCACGGCAGGTGTCATTCCTTATGTGTATCTTAACCTGGATGATGAGGATAGTCTTACAGAACGTTTTCAGGACAAAGGTAAGGTAAGCCAGTTGAAGGCAGCAGTTGTGAAACTCCCCAGGATTTCCAATTTCTCTGACTTTAGCATACTGGAATCACTGGATTATCTGTCGCTGGTATATGCAACAGGCGCAGGTGATCTTGAGAATGCAGATATTATCATAATACCCGGTACAAAAAATACTTTAAGTGATTTGCTATGGATGAGACAGAACGGAATAGAAGCAGCTATTAAGAAGCTGGCGCAGAAGGGTGTAATTATCATGGGAATCTGCGGCGGTTTTCAGATGTTGGGGGAAGTGCTGAAGGACCCTGACAATATTGAAGGGGGAGGCGAGTTAAGAGGGCTTGGTTTACTTCCGCTGGAGACAATCTTTGAAAAAGAGAAAGTACGCACCAGAGTACAGGGCAGAGTTAATAATAATATACAAGGCGAATTAACAGAGCTTAGCGGTGCAGAATTCGAAGGATATGAAATACATATGGGACGCTCAAGGGTCCTCTCAGATATGGCAGAGGAAAGCTTTTCTGAGGTTACCCCTATCACAGAAAAATCTGAGGGTAAGAAAGAGGGATTTGCAAAAGGAAATGTATTTGGTACTTATGTTCATGGTATCTTTGACCAGGGGAATTTCTGTGAAAACTTAATGAAGCTGCTTTTAAAGAGAAAGGGTCTTACTTATGAAGGAATTGAACCTCTTGACTTTAATGCTTACAAAGAAAGTCAATACAATCTCCTTGCAGATACCGTCAGAGAGAATTTGGATATGGATCTGATTTATCATATTATGGATGAAGGTGCAAAATAATCCTTGTTTAAGCGCACCTAAGCGCGAAGGGAGGTTATTATGAATAAAGGATTGATACATGTATATTGTGGCGACGGTAAAGGTAAGACCACAGCCGCTGCAGGTTTAACCATTAGAGCCGCAGGCAGTGGGTTAAAGGCCGTATTTTTTCAGTTTCTTAAAGCAAGAGACTCCGGTGAGGTTGATATTTTAAGAGAGCTTAAGAATGTAACTGTAATCAGAAATGATGTGGATTACGGGTTTTATAAACGAATGTCAGAAGAGGATAAGCTTGAGATAACAAAACTTCATAACAGAAATCTAAAGAATGCATTACAATACGTTTATGAAGAGGCTTGCGATTTATTGGTGCTGGATGAAGTATGTGCAGCTTACCACTATAATCTTTTGGATAGAAATATAATCGATACACTTATAAGGGAAAAACCTGAAAAACTGGAGCTCGTCCTGACGGGCAGAGATCCGGCACCCCTTTTCCTGGAATATGCGGATTATATTTCAGAAATAAAGAAAGTAAAGCATCCCTTTGACCAGAATATCGGCGCAAGAAAAGGGGTTGAGTTTTAGTACAGGAAAACCTTTAAAGGGTCGTTAAGAACGGCAGAAGGCGAGGAAGAATGAAATACAAGATAGAGAAGCTTCTCCCGGAGGAGATTGAAAAAAGAAGTTTTGAGATCATTGAAGGAGAACTAAAGAACCGGGGATTTGAAGAGAAAGAACCGGGAACCATATCAATTATTAAGAGGGTAATACATACCTCAGCTGATTTCGATTATGCGGAAAACCTGTATTTTTCACAAGGCGTTGTTGGTCATACTATGGAGGTCCTTGCAAATAAGCCGGTAATTATTACAGATACCAACATGGGTAAGGCTGGTATTAATAAAGCTGCTCTGGAGCAATTCGGCTGTGAGATACATTGCTTCATGGCAGATAAGGATGTAGCGGAGGAAGCTCAAAAAAGAGGTGTTACCAGGGCAACTGCGAGTATGGAGAAGGCATTTCGACTAAAAGAAGAGGGGATACTGAAAGGAGAGCTTATATTTGCAGTTGGTAACGCTCCTACGGCTCTCATAACACTTCATGAACTAATCCTTGAGAAACAGTTTAGGCCTGCCCTTGTTATTGCGGTTCCCGTTGGTTTTGTTAATGTAGTAGAGGCGAAGGAAATGATTGAAGACCTTAATATACACTGCATTGTAGCCAGAGGCAGAAAAGGTGGCAGTAACGTTGCGGCCGGTATCTGTAATGCCCTTCTGTACCTGGCAAAAGCAGGTTTAAATGATAAATCTTCATAAAATTTACGTAAAAATTAATAAATTCGTAAAGAACATTAAGGATATACCAAATTGATAATTTTATCAATATGTGATAAAATGCCTTTTCGTGATAGACAATAAATTGCGGAAACTTCGGTCTTCTGTTTGTGAGAAGCGCTAACGTAACTTAAGTGCAATCAAAAAGAAAAGAGGCGGGTTATCATAGAAAATAAAGTTATTACCAGAAGAACAAAAGATACAGAATTCATTATAAAAGCGTTACAACAAAGAGATTTTGCCGGAATGGCAGAAAAGTTACTGACAGACAGTAATTTGGTTATGATAGCAGCAGCGGCTATATTTCTGCCCTACATGCTGTCAGGTGCTATATTAGTTGCAATTGCCTTATATGTAATAATCAACAAACAGACAAGGGAAGCCTTAATTGTACATAAGGCCTTTAAAGGTGTGATTTATTTTCAGCTGTTCTTCCAGGCAGTTTCATTAATTTACGGCAACTGGATGGGAGTACTGGGAGGGTTTGTATTTACACTTGCAGCAGTTCTTGGAATATATCAATACCGGATTATGACCGCAGAGCTTTATGAGAAGAGTCTTACAATAATGTGTATATTCAGCTGCTTCTCAACAATATATGCTTTGGTGGAAAAGGCACTTATCTCTATGGATTATTTAAGCTATCAGAGAGTATGCAGTATTTTCTTCTATCCAAATTATTTTGCTACCATCTCAGCTACGGTAATACTAATATGCGTCTACAAACTGCTGACAGGTCAGGGAAATAAGAAAATATATCTGATTGCTGTTACAATGAACCTGATTAATATTTATTTAAGCCAAAGTATGTTCGGCTGGGTAGAAGTATTAGCCGGAACTGCCGTTATGCTATTTGTATTAAAATATAAAAGGCTGCTGATTACCTTTGTTGCTATGGCAGGTGCCGGTATCGGTATGATTTTATTAATCAACCCCGATATTATACCAAGAATATCAGAAGCAAGTCTTACCCTCAGTATGCGTTTTAAGATATGGAAGGATGCGCTGTCCTTTATACAGGAAGCCCCTATACTTGGGAAAGGAAGCATGGCTTATGCATACTCCACACTTCAGACCGGCAAACTGGTAGTACATTCCCACAGCATAATATTCGAGTCCCTGCTTAATTACGGAATCCTTGGAACCATAGTGCTGTTTGCAGCCGCTGGAAAGTTTATACTGGACATCTTAAAAAGATGCTTCTACCAGAAGAATACCCATATAACCTCTTTGATATTAGGAGTAGCAGGTGCTGCGCTGGTACACGGAATAACAGACGTAACACTGATGTGGGTTCAGACAATGCCCTTATTCCTCTTTATCATGGCCGGAGCCGGAGCAATAAAGAAAGACGAAGAAGAAGTAGTGATTGCTGAAAGAATTCCAGGATTGGTCATACAGAAAGTATCTCCTGTAATTGTATACTGCAGAGTGTCCTATGATAAATCCAGACATATCTTAATGAATAAAGAGGGTGTCAAAGACAGATTAAGCGCGTAAAATACAGAAGAGTACTATTAATTAAGTCTGATGATAGGAACGAAAAGTAATAAATATAGTAAAAAAAACCGGCAGAGAAAGAATCCAGGAGGATATCTGCCGGTCTTTTGCTGTCTTATTAACCTCTTATTAATTTATGACCCTTAATTTATGACATAATCATAATGAAAGGCTGCTTTTTGTATGCATTCATTATCATATATATAAGAAAAGCATATTAGAAAAGCAAATAAGAAAAGCATATAAGAAAAGCAAATAAGAAAAGCAAATAAAAAAAGCATATAAGAAAAGTATACAAAAAGTATATACAAAAAGAAAAGAAGCATAAGTTAAAGGCAGGATTTTTGTCAACAGGAATGATTGACAGTAAAAATTAAATTTGATATGATACTTTGGTGTGTGTAGTAATCACCAATTAGAAGAGGTACTTTATGACATTAGCAGTCATTGCACTTAAACAAATACTAATTATGTTTCTGATAATGTTATTAGGTTTTTTTTGTTACAAGATTAAGATCCTTAATCATGAAACCAATAGAAAACTATCTGATTTTCTACTTTTAATCGTTAACCCCTTGCTGATCTTTAATTCATATCAGAGGGAATTTAACAAAGAGCTGCTGTTAGGCCTTGAGATATCTTTTGTACTTGCTTTTGTAAGCCATCTGGTCGCAATGGGCATTGCCAGACTTGTAATAAGAGGAAAGAATAAACAGGATAATTCACTGGAGAGGTTTTCGGCTGTATACTCTAACTGCGGATTTATCGGTATACCCCTCATTAACAGCCTATTTGGCAGTGAAGGTGTATTTTATCTAACAGCTTATTTAACTGTCTTTAATGTGCTAATCTGGACCCATGGCGTTGTACTGATGACAGGACAAAAGGATATGAAAGCAATACTAAAGACTCTGGTATCACCCACTTTTATAGCAATCATAGCAGGACTCGTTCTATTCTTAATAAATGTCAGAATACCGGAAGTTCTATATCGTTCAATGGACTATGTGGCATCTATGAATACACCGCTGGCAATGATAATTGCAGGAGCTACCATGGCGCAATCCCAACTTAAGAAGGTACTCTTAAAGGGCAGGATATACCTGGTGGTTATCATGAAGCAGCTTGTAATACCTGCAATACTGGTAATACTATTTCATAAACTTCCCATAGATAATATGATACTTACCACAACAGTAATTGCAGCAGGTTGTCCCGTAGCAGCAACAGGAATGTTATTTGCGCTACGATTTAATAAGAATCACCTTTATGCTTCGGAACTTTATTCAGTAAGTACTGTAACATCGTTAGTGACCATTCCGATCCTTATGTTCTTTGCAGGCTTCTTTATAAAATAACAATTTAAGCCCTTATCATAACACTACATATATAATTACAAATATAATATGAGAAACCTATTCCATAATTTTAAATTAATAAGCTCAGTAATTCATTTTGTGTAAACTTCATTTATGCGAACCCTGACTTTCGGCTAATAACTCAACATAAAAATCCCATAAATAAATTCAAGGCAGATTCCAGCCTTTACGGTATTTATGGGATTTATAAAATTCAGAGCCTTGAAAATCAATAAAAAACATTAATTAGATTATGGCCTCCATTTATTAATAAACTGAGCATATCATATAAACACAAGCTATGTATTTTAATTTTACTACTCTTTATCTATACAAAAAGCAATATAATAAAGTATAAAAGCATAGTATCCATAAAGTTTCAGGAAAATTGGACCAAACAGAAAAATGAATGCGCCTATGGAAAGGTATTAGAAGTCCTTTTCTCTGGGGATTTTGTGCTATATTATAAAACTGATTGTCTGAGCGAAGCGAGTTATCAGTTTTATAATATGTCAAGCACAAAATATCCAGAGAATTAGGACTTCTTATACCTTGGAATTGAAGCATGAGTTTTTCTGTTTGGTCCAATTTTCCGTCCCCTTTATAAAAACTACCCTTTACCCCATCATTCATAACTAAAAAAAGAATGCGTTAAATATAACGCATTCTTTTTTTTATATCCTGTCAAAGCAGTAAAAAAATCCTTTTGTTATCCTAAGCTTAGATATTCAGATTAATCTTCCCAGGAAGCTAAACGTACAAGTTTCTTGTACTTAGCCTTAGCACTTGCCTCAGCCTTAGCAAAGAGTTCTGCCGCTCTTTCAGGATTAGAACGTGCAAGGGAGCTGTATCTAACTTCACTTGAAAGGAATTCCTGATAATCAGCAGTAGGCTCTTTGGAGTCTAACTGGAATGGATTCTTGCCCTGTTCCTCAAGACGGGGATCGAAACGGAAAGTATGCCAGTATCCTGCAGCAACTGCACGTTTCTCTTCTGTCTGAGCACCCTTCATACCACCTTTGATACCATGATTGATACAAGGAGCATAAGCGATGATAAGAGAAGGACCGGGATAGCTTTCAGCCTCAACAAATGCTTTAACACACTGGTTGTAATCAGCACCCTGAGCAATCTGTGCTACATATACATAACCGTAGCTCATAGCGATAGCTGCAAGATCTTTCTTCTTAACTTCTTTACCGGCAGCTGCGAACTGTGCAATCGCACCGGTAGGTGTGGATTTGGAGGACTGACCGCCTGTATTGGAGTAAACCTCTGTATCAAATACAAGGATGTTTACATCTTCACCACTGGCAATAACATGGTCTAAGCCGCCGAAACCGATATCGTAAGCCCATCCGTCACCACCGAAGATCCACTGTGATTTCTTGGATAAGAAATCTCTGTTGGCAAGGATGTTTGCTCTGTCTTCGTTGTCGCATTCACAGCTCTCAAGAGCAGCAATTAATTCTGTGGAAGCAGGAGCATTTAAAGTACTGGAATCTTTTGTAGCAAGGTATTGCTCAAGAGCAGACTTCACATCTGTGTTCTCTACTGTAGTTAACAGAGATTCTGCAGAAGCGATAAGACGTTTTCTTAAAGCTTTCTGAGCAAGTGCCATACCATAGCCGTACTCTGCATTATCCTCGAATAAGGAGTTAGCCCATGCGGGACCTTTTCCTTCTCTATTTACTGTATAAGGAGTGGAAGGTGCACTGCCGCCCCAGATAGAGGAGCATCCGGTAGCATTGGAGATGTACATTCTGTCTCCGAATAACTGTGTAGCAAGTTTAGCATAAGGTGTTTCACCGCAGCCTGCGCAGGCACCGGAGAACTCAAGTAAAGGTTTCTTGAACTGGCTGCCCTTAACAGTTGTCTCTTTGAACTTAGCAACAACTTCATCAGGGAATCCAATTTCAACGCCGTAATCAAATAACTTCTGTGAATCCAGCTGAGTGTCAAGGCTTTCCATTGTAAGAGCCTTCTCACCTTTCTTGCCGGGACAAACATTAGCACAAGATCCGCAACCCTGGCAATCCAGAGCGGATACGGAGATAGCAAATTTGTAACCAGCCATACCGGTCAAATCAACATAAGTTGAACCTTCAGGAGCATTTGCAGCCTGAGCCTCTGTCATAGCAACAGGACGAATGGATGCATGAGGGCAAACATAAGAACAGAAATTACACTGTATACAGTTATCAGGATTCCACATAGGAACATCAACTGCAATACCACGTTTTTCAAATGCAGCAGAACCTAAGGGGAAAGTACCGTCTGCCATCTCTACGAAAGTGGAAACTGGTAAGCTGTATCCATCCTGTGCATTAACAACATTCTGAATCTTATTTACATAGTCAACGATTTCTCTTCTGGAACCAGTTGCTTCGCTTAAGAGGCTTTCATCTTCAGCATTAGCCCAGGAAGCAGGAACCTGAATTTCTTTTACATCTGTGATACCACGATCGATAGCATCATGGTTCATCTTAACAACAGCGTCACCCTTCTTGCTGTAAGAAGCAGTAGCAGCAGCTTTCATATATTTAACCGCATCTTCAACGGGAATGATGTTTGCTAATTTGAAGAAAGCTGCCTGTAATACAGTGTTGATACGTCCGCCAAGGCCGATTTCCTTACCAATGCTGATACCGTCGATGGTGTAGAATTTGATGTTGTGCTCAGCGATATAACGCTTAACCTGTCCAGGTAAGTGAGCTTCGATCTCTTCCATTGACCAGCCGCAGTTAAGTAAGAAGGAACCGCCTTCTTTTAAATCCTGAACCATGTTGTATTTTCTAACATAAGAAGGATTATGACAAGCAACAAAGTTCGCCTGGCTTACAAGGTATGTAGATTTGATAGGAGCTTTACCGAAACGTAAGTGGGAAGTAGTGATACCACCTGATTTCTTGGAATCATAATCGAAATAAGCCTGAGCATACATGTCTGTATGGTCACCGATAATCTTGATGGAGTTCTTGTTAGCACCTACTGTACCATCCGCACCAAGTCCCCAGAATTTGCAGCTGATAGTTGCTTCAGGAGTTGTGTTGAATTTCTTGGTTGTTTCAAGTGAAAGGTGAGTAACATCATCAACGATACCGATTGTAAATTTCTTTTTCTCTGTATTTTTATAAACAGAAGCAATCTGTCCGGGAGTAGTATCTTTGGAACCTAAACCGTAACGACCTGTTAATACAGGAATGTCCTTGAATTTAGTATCCTTTAAGGCAGCTACGATATCTAACCATAAAGGCTCACCAAGAGCTCCGGGCTCTTTTGTTCTGTCAAGTACGCTGAGCTGCTTAACGGAATCAGGAATAACATCCAGTAAGTGTTTTACGGAGAAAGGTCTGTAAAGTCTTACTTTGATTAAACCAACTTTAGCGCCTTCTGCTACTAAGTAATCAATTGTCTCTTCAATGGTATCACATACGGAACCCATAGCGATGATTACATGCTCAGCATCAGGAGCGCCATAGTAATTGAACAGTTTGTAATCTGTTCCGATTTTGGCATTTACTTTATTCATATATTCTTCTACAATACCGGGAACGGCATCATAGTAAGGATTACTTGCTTCTCTTGCCTGGAAGAAAATGTCGGGGTTCTGTGCAGTACCGCGTGTTACAGGGTGCTCAGGATTTAATGCGCGCTTACGGAAAGCAGCAACAGCATCTAAGTCAGTCATTTCTTTTAAATCTTCATAATCCCAGGTCTCAACCTTCTGAATCTCATGAGAAGTTCTGAAACCGTCGAAGAAATGAAGGAAAGGAACGCGGGCTTTAATAGTGGAAAGATGTGCTACAGCACCTAAATCCATAACTTCCTGTACATTTCCGGAACAAAGCATTGCAAAACCTGTCTGGCGGCATGCATAAACGTCGGAGTGATCACCGAAGATAGACAGCGCGTGGCTTGCTAATGCACGGGCAGAAACGTCAATAACGCAAGGGAGTAATTCACCTGCGATTTTGTACATGTTGGGAATCATTAAAAGAAGACCCTGTGATGCAGTAAAAGTTGTAGTTAATGCACCGGCCTGTAAGGAACCGTGTACTGTACCAGCTGCACCAGCTTCGGATTGCATTTCACTTACCTGAACTTCATGTCCGAAAATGTTTTTTCTTCCCTGCGCAGACCATGCGTCAGTTACTTCAGCCATAACTGAAGATGGTGTGATTGGATAGATAGCTGCAACATCGGTAAACGCATAGGAGACATGAGCTGCGGCATTATTTCCATCCATGGTTTTCATTTTTCTAGCCATGTTATATTATCCTCCTTGATGAATGCAGTAATCGAGAGAGTTTAGAATACAACAAAAATAATGAGTCACCTCATTGTGCGCCTCAATTACTGAACATTGTTAATTATGTAACTAGCTTTATTTGGTAAAGAACCGATTTCCCGCAAACCTGAAAATAAGAAAATCCAGTGGAATACCTATAGTAGAGAATAACACTATTCGACAGTCGTGTAAAGAGTTAATTCGTACTTATTCAAATTTTTAATAAATCACTCCTTACTCTTTTTTACTGCGATAAAACTAGTAAAAAACACCAAAATCGTCATTAAATATGAAGGAATTCCTGTAATATGTTCTATGAAATTGTTACAAAATCTGCAAAATCATTAAATTAAAATATATAATAATTTTGGTATAAAAGTCACAATAAAGTTAATCATAACTTGCGGAATAATTTTTGTTAAACCATGATAATATATAAAGTACCGTAAGAGACATCAGCAAAATTATTGACAACATACTAGTGATAAGTTATAATACTTTGAATGTATCGTTAATACGATTGAAACGGAGGAAGGGTGTTTAAATATGGCAGAAAAAAAGAACATTTTGACCTATGAGGGATTAAGACTTTTAGAGAATGAATTACAGGATTTAAAAGTCAACAAACGTAAAGAGGTTGCACAGAAGATAAAAGAAGCCAGAGAGCAGGGTGATTTATCCGAGAATGCAGAATATGATGCAGCAAAAGACGAGCAGAGAGAAATTGAAGCAAGAATTGAAGAGATAGATAAAATCCTGAAAAACGCTGAAGTCGTTGTAGAAGACGAAGTTGAGGTTGACGTAATTAATATAGGCTGTAAAGTTAGAATACTTGACATAGAATTTGATGATGAGATGGAATATAAAATCGTAGGTTCTACGGAAGCAAATAGTCTTAAAGGAAAGATCTCCAATGAATCACCGGTCGGAAGAGCATTGATTGGTGCACGAGTTGGGGATATTGTTAATGTTGAGACTCATTCCGGTATGTTAGAGTACAAGATACTGGAAATACAGAAGTCCAACTAATGCAGATCCAACTGATGTAAAAAGGAAAGGATGAAGAAAAGTGGCTGAGGAAAAGATACAGGCGCAGGAAAAGGTGCAGACAGAGCAGGAGCTAAATGAGCTTTTGAAGGTAAGAAGGAACAAGCTTTCCGAATTAAAGGAAAACGGCAAGGATCCTTTTCAGATAATGAAATACCAGGTAACACACCAGTCAAAGGATATCGAAGCTGAATTTGAAACCCTGGAAGGCAAGGAAGTATCCATTGCCGGACGTATCATGTCCAAACGTGTAATGGGTAAGGCCTCTTTTTGCAATATCCAGGATATCAAGGGAAATATCCAGGTGTATGTAAGAAAGGACGCAATCGGAGAAGAACTTTATGCTGAGTTCAAGAAATATGACATGGGTGATATCGTTGGTATTACCGGTGAGGTATTTAAGACTCATACAGAAGAGATTTCCGTAAAGGTTACAAGCATTGTTCTTTTAACAAAGAGCCTTCAGATACTGCCTGAAAAATATCACGGACTGAAGGATACCGATGTCAGATATCGTCAGAGATATGTTGACTTGATCGTGAATCCGGAAGTAAAGGATACCTTTATCAAACGTTCACTCATCATCAGAGAAATCAGAAAGTATCTGGATGGAAAGAACTTTATTGAGGTAGAGACACCTGTTCTGGTTCCTAATGCAGGCGGAGCAGCCGCAAAACCTTTCTTCACTCACCATAACGCGCTGGATGAAGACATTCATTTACGTATTTCCTTAGAGTTATATCTGAAGAGACTGATCGTCGGCGGACTTGAGAGAGTGTATGAAATCGGAAGAGTATTCCGTAATGAGGGTCTTTCCGTAAGACACAATCCTGAGTTTACACTGTTGGAGCTCTATCAGGCTTATACAGATTATTATGGTATGATGGATCTTGCAGAAGAGCTGTACCGTACCGTTGCTCAGAATGTACTCGGCACAACTACAATATCCTATGATGGTGTTATTATAGACTTAAGCAAGCCTTTCGAGAGAATGACCATGTTAGAGGCTGTTAAGAAATATTCCGGTGTTGATTTCTCTGAGGTTAAAACAGAGGAAGAAGCAAAAGCAATTGCGAAAGAGCATCATGTTGCATTTGAAGACAGACATAAGAAGGGTGATATCATCAATCTTTTCTTCGAGGAGTTCGTAGAAGAGAATCTGGTACAGCCAACCTTTATCATGGATCATCCGGTAGAGATTTCACCGCTTGCCAAGAGAAAGCCGGAAGCACCTGACTTTACTGAGAGATTTGAGTTATTTATAACAAAGAGGGAGATGGCGAATGCATTCTCTGAATTAAATGATCCCATTGATCAGAGAGGCCGTTTTGAGGCACAGGAGGCTTTAAAGGCTGCGGGTGATGAAGAAGCTAATTCTATGGATGAAGATTTCTTGACGGCATTGGAATATGGTATGCCGCCGACTGGTGGTATTGGTATTGGAATTGACCGTCTTGTAATGCTGCTGACGGATTCTGCGGCGATCAGGGATGTACTTTTGTTTCCGACGATGAAGAGCTTGGAGAAATAAAGCTAGTAAAATCAACGGTTTGTGAGATTAAGTGGTAAGATTTACGACCATTTTACGACCAATATAAGAGGACACGTTCAAATAGAATCTCTGAAAATGGAGATTCTATTTTTTATCACATGCTTAGAGAATGATAGAAAATAGTCCATCCCCCATGGACAAATGAGCACAGAGTAAATTTTATGGTGATTTTAAATGTATTATATTTCTCCTGAATTTTAGCATTATTATTGATAAGAAGGAACACCTTGATTTTAGTATGGAGAAAGCAAAGCTTCAGGAATGGATTAATTACGCTTTAGAACTTGGAGCAAGAAAAGCAGATATACAATACGGAGATTGGGCTGTAATGCTCGACCCAGAGGGACATCCATTTTGCTTTGATGTAGTGTAAGTACATAAAGTCTTAAGAAACCATAGGCTATTGAGTTGATATTCTATGGTTTTTTGTTAAGCTTTTATTCAGTTAGATTACAATTAACTTCTGTTATGTAGTGACTTTTGTCAAGTGTAAATTTTGAAAAAATCACTTTTGTGTTTTCCAATGACTGAGAGCATATGGAAAAAGCCTTAGACGTAACAGCTTCCGGCTTTGACCACTCTGTTATACGTGGAATGGTTACCACAGGTCAATGGTCCGCCGTGAGTTCTACTGTCTAATGGCGTGAATCAAAGTATTTTATTACGATGGCACATAGAAGTCTCGTAGATAACTCGAACCATAAAGGTTTTCTAAAGCTTCTTCCATATGTCCTCAGTCGTTGGTGGAGCCTAAAGTGCGCTTACGAAGAACGAGAGATTTTTATGATCTGATTACCTATTGAAATTTCATAGTATGATCCACAATCTCTGCACATGTTAGATTTTGTCCAAGGACCTTCAAAGATAACATAAGTAGTAGAAGATCCGTCATCCAATGTGACTAATAAGCAATTGGTTGTTTTAACTTTCCATCCAGGATTATTATCTTCATAGTATTTTATTTGTGGTTCCGATAAGTGAGAATCGAGTATCTTATAGTTCATATACATGGTTCCTTTCTCAATATATTTGATATAATTTATGCAAGTGCATGCATAATAATTGGAGAATCAGATCCTAAATAATCAAGAGCACGTAAAGTATTATAATTGATCCATTCTTCTGAATCGGTTTCTTCGAAGCCTTCTTCTTCAACAAGCCATCTAACCATTTTGTCATAATCATAGATGGCACGTTTATCTTCTTTGATGCCTACTAAGGCATCATCGTAGGAGTAATCAGTTAAGAGTTTTATGCCATTTAGATCATAATCAGCTAATTTATCAAAACTTTTCATATCTATTGTTTCCTTTCTTGATAAAATTATCGGAACATAAATTGTGTGTCATCATCAATCCAGAGGTGCATACCGTCAGCAGTTAGTATTGCGTGATCGGAATGAACTTCTGTGAGGATTCCTTGTGTGATACTGTCCCCATCAAATTCATAAGTTTCATAAATAGTTACTCTTCCTACATTCCAATTTCTCCAGTTTTTTCGGATTATTTCACCACTAACATTTCTCTCTACAAAAGTTAGCAAAGCAAGTAGACTTTCTGTCTTTTGATCTGCATCGCACTCAGATACAAAAATGGAATAGTAGAGATCTTCTGAATCGGGTTGATAAAATAAGCGGAAATAATCTAATGCATCGCGGCGGGTTTTGAATTCAAAGATTTTGACCATCTTTTCGTTTCGATATTCAAATTTTACAAAGTATCGGTTATTCATTTGTAATCTCCTTGCAACGGTCAACGCCGTAGATAACGTTGAGTCCGGAGCCTTTGTCCCAATATACCATGATGCTTCCGGTATCATCGACACCAATGACGGTGCCACGTGTGCCCACCGGAGGGGCCTGTGCGTCGTCCATTTGAACTAGCTCGACACGTGTACCAGTCGGATAAAGGCGGCGCTGGCGGGCCACCTGTTCCTTATGTGGAAATTGCATGGCCTTCACCTCCTTTGAATGCGCTGTTGCCCGGAAGATATCTCATCAGGATTTTGCGGTCTGCTTTGTACTCGTCACCGATGAAGCCAAGGCGAAGAAGGAAGCAGCGGAAACAGTAGCGTTCATTGTCCACTGGCTTTTCCGTGGCGCTGATGCGTTTCTGCTTTACACTCATTTCGCAAATGGCTGCGATGAAGTTGCTGTAGGCTTTGTTTTCTTCCAGCTCAGGCAGTTCGTTGAACCAAGGGAAGGAAATGCTGTCCTTGTTTAGCTCAAAGCGTAGGTCCTCGATATGCAGGGCGTGCTTGATGAGGAAACTTTGGCATCCAGAAGGTTGGTGAGGTTTCCAACCTTGAACTTATCTAGCGGAAGGGTGATGCTAAGTCCAGTCTCTTCTGTAGAAGCTACTTCATCATGTGTTGTCATATATCAATTACGAACACACCACGTGGGCACGAAGATGGTGAATTGAGTATGAATTGATATGTGAATTGAGTTGTGAATTGATATATGAGTCCAAATCACGCTATGGAAATTTGATAAAAGCCAAAAATGTTCTTAACACAAATATTAAATTTGACAAATGGACATGCGGTGATATAATATTTAATAGGTTTTTGACCTGAACAGACCTGAACAGTGTTGTTCCTTTTTTGTCAAAACTAGTATATAAAATGGCCTATGTCAGATTGGGTCTCGTTTGGCTCATCGTGGTTCATCATGGTTCAAAAACGGAAGGAGTTGTGCTTCGTGGAATTTAAAGATTTTTTATCAATATTGAAAAAGCGAATATCTGATGGTGCAGATGTTCCTTATTTTTTCCGTGATTTGATAGCCATGATTACAGATGTGTCAGAAGATGAGTGGGGTACACAAAAGGACTCATCAACCAAATTGACAAAAGAAAACACGCTTCGAAATTATTCAAAGCGTCGATTAAGCAAAAAATTTGCAGAGAGTATTGTTTATAGACTCGATAAAGATTTATTTGTAGATTCAATTAACCAAAGGCCAAAGACAGTTAGAGAACTTTTGGCAGATGATTTTAGAGCCGAATATAGGTGAACTTTTAGCAGATTGTTTTGTTGAGATAATTCGTTCTGCAGCTGCCCTGTTCAGCAAGCATTGTTAGAGAATTTATCTCTTGAAAAAGGGATAGTTGATGTTCTAAAAAAGGTTAAAAAGCTGAATCAGAAGGATTTATCTAATGCTTCTCTTGACCCTAAAGAGATAACGCAAAAAATAAATCCAGAAGACGATTTTGCACTGTATTTGACAATCAATTCTTATGTTAATGCGTATTATGTTCGCATGAGAGAGATTATGACAAATGCAGATAAACATGGCGAGGATTCTTTGTTTTCGACTCAGCGTAAGCCTCCGTACATTCACTTTAATCGTTATGACAGCTATAAATTTGAAACTCCTAAGGATACAGGTACAGGTTCAAATTATAAAAGAATGATAGTATACGATTTGGCGATATTGTTTACTACTGCGCTTCCGGCATTGGCCCATTATTCTTTGCTCTTCAAGTATCTGGAAAAGAATGTCGAGGATGGAATTATCAGAATATATGATAGTACTAAAAAGCAGGTGTTTATTGCTTACGATAAACAAGGAGATTGTAGGCCTGAGACAAGAGAAACATTAGAAAGAAACTGTGTTCTCAGACTCTCAAATGATAATTGCGAACTATATGGAAGGTCATGGAATATAGAGGAGTAAAACCAGTATGAAGATGTGTTATAATAAATTATGGAAGTTACTGATCGACAAAAACATGAAAAAATCGGATTTGAGAAAGAACGCAGGAATCAGTTCATCTTCTCTTGCAAAGCTAGGTAAAGATGAAAATGTTACCACAGAAGTGTTAGCAAAAATCTGTAATGAACTCAAATGTGATGTAAGTGATATTATGGAATTTGTACCTGATGAAAGTAAATAGATACTCGGTTTAACTAGGAATCGATTAATTATGAAAGGGATCTGCAAATGAAAACAAAAAGCTTGCCACCCTATGCGCCTACTTTAATCGAGTCAACAAGAGCAATTGGATATTCTCTTGAGGCAGCAGTGGCCGATATTATTGATAACAGTATCGCAGCGAATGCAAAGAATGTTGATATATATTTTTTCCCGGTAGACGGTGCATATATTGCTATTCTTGATAATGGGAAAGGAATGACTGAGGAAGAAATTGATATTGCTATGCAATATGGAAGTAAGAATCCAACTGAAGAAAGGGATAAAAAAGATTTAGGACGTTTTGGCTTAGGATTAAAGACAGCATCGTTGTCTCAGTGTAGATGTCTGACTGTTATTTCCAAGCAAGGAGGTGAATTAGAGGGACGTCAATGGGATATAGATCATGTTACAGAAGTAGGAGATTGGTCTTTAATTGTACTTGATGAAGACGAATTAAATCAGCTTCCACAGATTGATGAATTAAAAAAATATGAAACTGGAACACTAGTGATTTGGCAGAAACTAGATCGCTTGAAGGCGGGAGAAATCAATTTTGAACTATCACTAGGACGTAAAATTGACAGGGTTAGAGATCACCTGTCTCTTGTTTATCATAGATACATAGCCGGTGAATCCGGGATCACTAAACTTAAGCTGTCAATAAATGGAGAAAAAGTAAAAGCAATTGATCCGTTTTTGACTGAGAAAAGTGTGCAGGCAATGGATGATGAGAGCCTGGTCATACAAGGCAATAAAATATTAGTACGGGCATATATTCTTCCGCATATATCCAAGCTCACAGCGGATGAAATAAAAATGCTGGGTGGTAAAGATGGTCTTAGAAAACAGCAAGGCTTCTATGTTTATAGGAATAAAAGATTATTAGTATGGGGAACTTGGTTCAGAATGATGAGGCAGGGAGATTTATCAAAACTTGCCAGAATTCGTGTCGATATTCCCAACACATTAGATGATCTATGGACCCTGGATATAAAGAAATCATCCGCATTACCACCTGCAGAGGTTAGAAAAAATTTAGAAATAATAATAACCCAAATTGCAGAGCGAAGCAAAAGAACATGGACATTCAGGGGAAAAAAAGAAGTAAGCGATACGGAAACTCATGTGTGGAATCGAATGAAAAACAAGCAGGGTGGATTTTATTATGAAGTTAATCGCGATCATCCGCTTGTACAGCAATTGGTGAAAGCTAATCCGAATATGGAAACATCGATATATGCTTTGCTACAGCAGATTGAGATTGGGCTACCTCTTAATCAGCTATATGTTGATCTAAATAATGATGAACAGATCATAAATGATAACGAGCAATCAGATATTGAAATAAAAAAATCATTAGAGGATATGATTACTATGTGTGCAGGAAAGCAGGAAAAATGCAATCTGCTGGATGCTGTTGCTGGTATTGAACCATATTCTGCGCACACTCAAATAATAGAAAAACTAAAGGAGGAAATTTTAGAAAATGAGTAATCCTTATATTGAACAAGTAGAGAATATCATCTCAGCATTTATTAATAATGTTTACAAAGAGATTCCTCCGACAGAAGAAGAATTTTTAGAAAAAGCAACTTTGTTAAGAAATGCAAATGCTCCAATAATGCCGGTTTCTGATGAAGAGTTTAAAGAGATTATAACTAGGCTTAAAGAATCATTAGTTATTCAAATGGATGTTGGTGTATTTATCAATGATCGAAATAACGGTCATCAGTCCTGGTTACCGTCTAAGCGAGCTGACTTTGATTTCTTTTTTTGGAACAGATATAAAAAATACCTTGAAGAAATTAAACATTGGAATCCAAGAGTTACAACTAATTTAGGAAAAGTTTCCGATGAGATATTAGATTTATGCGGCGACCCATCAGAAGATCATTTTGCAATAAAGGGATTAGTGTTGGGTGATGTGCAGTCTGGTAAAACAGCAAACTATACAGCTATTTGCAATAAGGCTGCAGATACTGGCTACAGAATTATTATTGTTTTAGCTGGTATGCAGGAGAATTTGCGTAAGCAAACTCAGGAAAGATTGGATGCCGAATGTACTGGAAGAAAAAGTGAATATTACCTTGATCCTAAAGCCGAACAGGGAATAAAAAATCAACCAGTTGGCGTAGGAAGATACGGTACTGATAAAAAAATAGTTGCTTTTACTTCTGTGACTAAGGACTTTGATAGCGGTATTCTTAGAAATAATAATTTAGGTATCGAAAACGTTAATTGTCCTGTTATTTTGGTAGTGAAGAAGAATAAGAGGATTCTCAACAATTTGATTAAATGGTTATCAGATAATAACACGCAAAATGCTGCGGGACAGATTGATCTTCCGCTTTTGCTTATTGATGATGAGGCTGACAATGCATCTGTTAATACGAAAGATGAGGATTCTCAGCCGGCCGCAATTAATGATTGCATTAGACGTTTGCTGAATCTTTTTAGCAAGACAACATATTTAGGGATTACGGCAACACCTTTTGCGAACATTTTTATTGATCCAGAAAAAGATGATGATCTATTTCCGGCTGATTTTATCTATGCACTTTCTGCTCCAACTAACTATATTGGTGCTGATAGAATCTTTGGAGACAACTCAGATAGTGATCATATGCTTCAGGAAATTGACATCGAAGAGCTAGAAGCGTGTTTCCCTCCTTCGCATAAAAAGGATTTTATTGTTGAGGAATTGCCAGAAGATTTATATGAAGCATCATATTATTTCTTGTTATTAAATGCATTTCGTGATTATAGAGGCGATCTCACTGACAACAGGTCTATGATGGTACATATTAGTCGCTTCACAAATGTGCAGAATCAAATACAAGAAATGATGAATGTATGGTTAGATCAGGTGAAATCAGACGTTCGAAATTATGCCAAGTTACCGTTAGATCAAAGTGATAAAATAAGAAACATTAAGGCATTGCATGTTGTTTGGGATAAGTATAATTTAAGCGGAATTGTTGGAATCGAATGGGAAGACTTGCTTAAAAACTACTTACATAAAGCAATTTCTCCTATTGAGGTGCGTGCTGTGAATATGAAGACAGGAGCAGCAAGCTTAGACTATTTTAATCACAAGAGTGACGGTTTACGTGTTATTGCTGTAGGTGGAAATAGTATGTCCAGAGGACTGACATTAGAGGGCTTGGGAGTAACCTACTTCCATCGTAATACGAAGATGTATGATACTTTATTACAGATGGGACGTTGGTTCGGCTATAGACCTAACTACGGTGATGTTGTAAAGGTTTGGATGACACCAGAAGCTATTGACTGGTATGGACAAATTACCAGAGCTACAGCAGAGCTTAAGGAAGAAATCTCAAAAATGAGAAATGCAAATCAAACACCTAGAGATTTTGGTTTAAAAGTACGACAAGACCCTGGTGCTTTAATTGTAACTGCACGAAACAAAATGCGTACAGCTACAGATTTAACATGTCCTGTTACTGTGTCTGGTAATTTATTGGAGACACCTAGATTAAAGGCATCAAAGAATATTTTGGCTTCGAATGAGACTGCTTTTAAGAATTTTGTAAATTCGTTGAATAGCATTGGAAACAGATTTTTAGATGAGGATCGTACAAAGGGACATTATTACTGGAAGAATGTCCCAGGTGATAATGTTGCTCAACTGCTGTTAGACTTTGAAACAAATCCATGGCACTTAAATTTTAATGGTAGAGCACTGGCCGAATTTATAGAAAGTCACTATTGGAGTAACGGTTGGGATGTAGTATTGATAAAATCTGGAACTGGAATCCCGTATGATGAATTGCTACAGTGTGGTGATGAAACGCTGGTGATCGAGGGGACAGAAAAAAGAAAAATATTAGCAGATAAGAAAATGATCAGTGTGAGTGGAACAAAGCTTCGTGTTGGAGCTGGTGGTTGTACTCGAATTGGATTAACTAAAGATGAAATCCAGAAAGCAGAAAAAGTGTATAGATCCATACCGAATAACGAGAATAAGGAAAATATACCTGATAAGGCTTACTTGATACCTGATAGAGATCCTATTCTGATGTTACATGTGATTCAAGCTGATTATTCAAAAGCGGAGAATAAAGATTTACCTGAATTTTTGTTCGCTCTAGGAGTTGGATTCCCAAAAACTAGTGGAACTACTGAAACCGCAAACTATAAAGTCAATCTGATTGAATTAAGAAACTGGGTAGATGTTTATGATAATTATGACGATGACGATGAGGATATGTGATGAGCAGTAAAGAAAATGAACTAAGAGAAAAATGGAATACTATCAATTATTACTCTGGTGGCGCGTTGAAGTTGTCTGTAAATCACCCACTTGAATGGTATGTTCGCTACGCATCACCAGAGCATAAGTCGGTTGTAATAGTAAGCCAAAAAGCAATAAAAAAGATCGATTCTTCAAAGTGTATTGATGCTTCATGTAATCAGCGAAAAGATGGTAAGTATGCGATAGCTTTTACACTGATGGATAGGAAACAAGAAGATGTTTTCATTACAATGGCGGGAGATATTATTGAGTATTCAAATGTGGATACTGATGATATTGCACTGCTAAAAGTGCTACGAAGATACAATGCGTGGCTCAAACTATTAGATCATAAAAGCAATGCAGTTTTAGGAAGCAACACACAGAAAGGTCTTATAGGCGAGTTATTATTCTTGAAAGAAAAGATTGAAGCTGGAATGCTACCATCGGTAGCATTGGCTGGATGGGTTGGACCAGAAGGAGCGGATCAAGATTTTGTATATGCTGGATGCTGGCATGAAATCAAATCTACCGGAGCTTCATCTGCTGAAATTTCTATCTCATCTGTTGAACAAATAGATAGAGATGATGAGGGGGAATTAGTTGTCTATCGAATTGATAAATGTGCGCCAGATCAGCCAAAGTCATTCACATTATACGGATTGGTTCATACGGTAATTGATTTGATTTCAAGGAATGGTGATAACCCGGATGAACTAGTATTAAAACTAGGATCTGCAGGATATATTGATATGAAAGAGTATGATAAGCAACATTTTTGCATGTCTTCGAAACAATTTTATTCTGTAAACGATACATTTCCTAGAGTAAGAAGAAAAGATATTCCTGTGGAAATAACAAATATGGAATATCGGATTGATATACCTAGCATCAAAAGCTGGGAAAAGTAAAAAAGTGGGAGGATGTCAAACATGGATTCTACCGAATTTAAAAAGGATTTTATAGAAAGTATCAAAACTGCAGCAGCGGTTACTGGTGAAGGATCATGTGCATCCTTTGTAGAAAATATGGCACAGTATCTAATAGATGCGGAGTCCTTATCTGATTTTACGCCTTCTTTTTATAAAGGTAAGAATGGACGTAGTAATTATAGAGTAGACGGATATGTTTATGATGAATTTGATAATACAATGAATCTTATCATCGCAGATTTCGATGGAAATGATTTGGAACGTCGACTCACAGGAACAGCCGCAAATAAGAATTTTGGTTTACTCTTGAAATTTCTTGATGCTGCATTAACAACCGATTTATACCAAGAAATAGAGATGAGTACACCATGTGCGGACTTGGTGGACCTTTTAAGATATAACAAGAAGGCGATTCGAAAATACCGTTTCCTTGTATTTACCGATGCGGATATGAGTGCTGCTATAAAAACAGTTGAAATCGATGATTACAATTCAATTCCCGTTGAAGGACAAATTTGGGACATTGATCGTTTGTTCAGAGTTTGCTGTTCAGAACAAGGCCGTCAAATTATTGAAATTGATTTTAAGGAATATTGTGGTGAAGGCATACCATGTATTGAAGCTAGCTCTGCATCTACAGAACAGTATAGTAGTTATTTGGGAGTGATTCCAGGAACTGTTTTGGCTAACATTTATGATAAATATGGTAGTAAGCTTTTGGAAGGAAATGTCAGATCTTTCTTATCTACTAAAGTAGCGGTAAATAAGAAAATCAGAGGAACAATTCTGAATAATCCTCAAATGTTTTTTGCGTTCAACAATGGAATTTCAGCAACGGCTATGGACGTTGAGATAGAAGATACCAATCACGGAAGATTTATAACGTTTGTTAGAGATTTTCAGATTATTAATGGTGGACAGACGACAGCGTCTATCTCAAATGCAAGATATAAGGATAAGGCAGACTTATCATCTATTTATGTGCAGATGAAATTAACTTCAATTGATGAATCGACGCCAGAGGAGTCGGATGAATTAATTAGGAATATCTCTAGATCTTCAAATAGTCAGAATAAAGTTAGCGATGCAGACTTCTTTGCATCTCATCCGTTTCATCGACGTATGGAACAGATTTCAAGACACTTGTTTGCACCAGCATCGGAAGGTGCTCAGTATGAGACAAAATGGTTTTATGAAAGGGCAAGAGGACAGTACTTGCAAGAGCAAATGCGCTTAACACCTGCAAAGAAAAAACAATTTGAACTACAGCATCCTAAAAATAAGGTGATTAAGAAAACGGACCTAGCAAAAGTTCAAAATACATGGAGAGGATTCCCACAGGTTGTCAGTAAAGGTGCACAGACCAATTTTAATGCGTTTGCAGAAGATATAGATGAACAGTGGAATGTAAATGATGAACAGTTTAATGAGAGATATTTCCAAACCACGGCCGCATTGATTCTTTTGTTCCAATATCTAGAGAAAACCATACCAAAGCAGCCTTGGTATGAGGGTGGATATCGTGCGAACATCATTTATTATACTTTGGCACAATTCAGAAGATTATTACATAATCAATACCAGGGTCAGGAACTTGATCTGATGTTAATTTGGAACAGACAAAGTGTGCCTGAACAAGTGGGAATTGTTTTGATTGCGTTGGCAGAATTGGTTCTTCTTAGAATAACTGATCCATCAAGAAAAGTTGCGAATGTTACTCAATGGTGTAAGAGAAATGATTGTTGGGAAGATGTGAAAAAGATCCAGCTTGACATTCCTGAAGATATCGAAAATTGCTTAATCACTATTGACGAGCAAAAGGCGGCACAGAAATCTGCAAAAAAAGAGCAGAAGGTTGTAAATGAAATTCAGGCTCAGACAACGGTTGTAAATTATCCTGTAGAAATGTGGATGAGGCTATCAGAGTTTGTTGTAAGGAATCATATGGTTACACCCACGGACGTATCTGCATTAGTGATTGCTTGTAAAATGCCTGCCGAAATACCAAACACTTATCAATGCAAGAGATTACTTGCATTGTTACGCAAAGCCTCCGCAGAAGGCTTTAATACTGAAGCGTAATGGAGGAACTATGTATAATACGATAGATTTGTTTGCTGGTGCTGGGGGACTAAGTCTTGGCTTTATGCAAACAAAAAAATTTGATATAAAAGTTGCATTTGAATTTAATCCTGCTATGCAGGAAACATATAAGAAAAATCATCCAGGGGTGGCTGTATTTGGAGACGTTAGAGACGCTGACTATGCAGAGATAAGAGAAAAATACGGCGATATCGATGTTGTAATTGGCGGTCCTCCCTGTCAGGGATTTTCCAATGCTAATAGGCAAAAAAATCATGCGATTAGTCAAAACAACTCATTGGTGAAACAGTATATTAGAGCAATTTCAGAACTCAAACCAAAGGCATTCGTAATGGAAAATGTGAGCATGCTTAGATCGGATGTTCATAGATTCTATTTATGTGGTGATGATCAAGAATTAGTAGATAGTAATGTAATTGAAACAGCTAATACAGAACTGGTATTACTTGATGCTGATTTTATGTTTGTTGGTGCGATTGATATTGTGCAATCGGAGCAAGAAGTTAGCAAATATAAGTGGGATGATTTTGACAATCTTGAGTTAAATGTAATTTATAAGGCTTCAAAAAATGCTACTAAATTTAAAGGAGTATTAGAAAAACATAAAGCGCGTTTAATAAAAATCGCAGAGAAGCACAGAGATCATAATGAAGAAGACTTTATTATCAACGCGGATTGGGTTGCATTTAACGCAATGCTGGATTTTTATGCTGGGAAAATAGGAGAATCTCAAATTAAAGAATTGATTGAACCAGCAATTATGTACCAAAGAATGATAAGAAAGGCCCAGGAAATATTTGATAACGATATAGTAGTTGATAGTTATACAGATGATAAAGGGTTAACTGCTAATATTCGTTCATATGCGGTTTTTGATTATTTAAAGGCAAAACTAAAAGGTACTGGTGATAACGATGGATATGCGATTTCTGCAGATGTTCTTTCGGCGACACAGTTTGGTGCACCACAGAAGAGAATGCGTTTTGTAGTAATGGGAATTCGTAAAGATATTTCAGATGAAGTGAAACTTCCAGAAGGAAAATTTAAGGATGGCCCATATCGAACTGTTGAGGATGCAATTAAAGATTTGGAAGATGTTGATCCGATCTACAATGTATCCGACGATAATGAGGGTATTAAGCTACAAGAAAAATCAGACTTGAGTGAGCTGGCACAATCGCTTAGAGACTCTGAGATTTTGCATAATCATATCATAACTAAAACTACAGAAACTGCTATGGAGCGTTTTAGAGCACTAGATCAGGGTCAGAATTTTCATTCGTTATCTGATGAAATGAAGACAAACACTTATACAGATGTTACAAGAACTCAGAATACGATTTATTTGCGATTAAAATATGATGAGCCATCAGGTACAGTTGTCAACGTGCGTAAATCGATGTGGGTGCATCCTACACAAGATAGAGCTGTAAGTATTAGAGAGGCTGCACGCTTGCAGACGTTTCCGGATAGTTTTGTCTTTTGTGGAACGAAAGACAAACAATATCAACAGGTAGGAAATGCGGTGCCTCCTATAATGGCAAAAGCTATAGCTAAAAAACTAGCTAATCAGCTGAACAAAGCATTAACCAAGAGATAAGGAGTAATTAGTATGAGCCGAAGAGAGTACTATTTTGATTCCATTTATAATTTTATATCAGAGAAAGAAGACTCTGTTCTCGGCCAATTATTGATTAATGACGAGTTTGAAACATCCGATCTTCAAAAGATGGCATGGAGATCGGAGATTCAGATTCTGAAGAAACAATTATCCGAATTTATGCACGGCGATATTATTTTTGAATATACCATTCCAAGAATGGGACATAGGGTTGATGTGGTCTGTGTAATAGAAGGAATTATAATTCTTCTAGAGTTTAAGGTTGGAGATAAAGAATACAAGAAAGCTACTTCGGATCAGGTAATGGATTATGCATTAGATTTAAAGTATTTTCATGAGCAAAGTAGAAGTAGATACATTGTCCCGATTAATGTTTCGACTAAAGCTTCTGAGCAACAGAACGAGTATTACTGTATGGCGGACAATATTTATAATACTGTTTTGTGTAATGAGAAAAACATTGGAAGAACTATACGAGAGATTATCTCACAAATTAAGGACAGCCTTTTAGATACACAAGCTTGGATAGATTCAAGATATGCACCTACACCTACTATTATTGAAGCTGCACAGGCACTATATAGAAAACATGAAGTAGAAGTCATCTCTAGAAATGATGCGGGTGCAAAGAATCTGACGATAACTACAGAAGCTATTTCTAAGATAATCGATCAGTGCAAAAATAATAATGAAAAAGCAATATGCTTTGTTACAGGCGTTCCAGGTGCTGGGAAAACACTAGCCGGCCTAAATATTGCAAATGAACGTCATCATTTTAATGAAGATGAACATGCAGTTTTCCTTTCGGGAAATGGCCCGCTTGTTGACGTTTTGCAAAACGCGCTAGCAATAGACCGGGCGGAGAGAGAAGGAATAACAAAGAAAAATGCTCTGCGAGAAACAAAAGCCTTTATTCAAATTATTCATAAATTTAGAGATGAGGCTTTAACTACAGACCTGGCTCCAGTAGAGAGTGTGGCAATTTTTGATGAAGCTCAAAGAGCATGGAATAAAGAGTCGCTTGCTGATTTTATGAAGCGAAAAAAAGGAATACCTGAATTTAATCAGTCAGAACCTGAATTTTTGATAAGTATTATGGACCGACATAAGGATTGGGCTGTTATTGTTTGCCTTGTTGGTGGTGGACAAGAAATATACAACGGAGAGGCAGGAATTCAGGATTGGTTTGACACTCTGTCGGAGAATTATCAAGACTGGAAAGTCTACCTTTCAGATAAGATCACAGATACAGAATACGTTGGCGAATCAGATATTTCGACGTTATTACATGGTAGGGAATATCAATGCATTTCTGATTTGCATTTAGGGGTTTCACTACGCTCTTTTAGAAGTGAAAAATTAGCTCTTTTTGTGAAACTGTTGTTAGATGAAAAGTCAGAAGAGGCAAAAAATATTTATTTTGAGCTTAAACAATCATATCCGATTTTTCTGACGCGCGATTTTGAAATCGCAAAAAAATGGGTGAAAGATCAAGCGCGTGGAACTGAAAGGTATGGACTTTTAGCAAGCTCAGAAGGAAAAAGGTTGCGAGCTGAAGGTATATGGGTTCCGTCAGATATCAATCATGTGGGTTGGTTTTTGAATGGAAAGGATAATGTTGACTCATCATATTATTTAGAAGTGGCTGCATCTGAATTCAAAGTTCAAGGTTTAGAGGTCGATTATGCGGTATTAGCATGGGATTCTGATTTAAGATACACGACAAATGGATTTGACTATTACAAATTTAGAGGAACTAAATGGAACCATGTTAACCAAGAACAAAGACAGCGATATCTTAAAAACGCATACCGTGTTTTGCTGACCAGAGCAAGACAAGGATTAATTATTTATATTCCTGAAGGTTCAGATGAAGATCCATCAAGAAATCCTGATTACTACAACAGAACGTATAGATATTTAAAAGATACGGGAATAGAAGAAGTTAAGGGGTGATATTTTTGAAGGACACAAAGTATGAAGATCTAAATAAAACGCTAGCTGCAGTTGGTAAAGCTGTATTTGTGAATTTTTATTATGACTTCAAAGATTTTTCTATTCCGAGTGATGAATTGGCAAAGAAGATTTATTCACGGAATCCAGGTTCGAAGTCAGATAGTCAAAACTTTCGAATTCCAAGAGCAAGACATATATTTGAGTTAGGACAGGAGAAGGAAGCCTTACGTATCATTATTAAAAGTAAACGAGTAGATCCGAAAGCAATAGAAAAAGCTAAAGATATATTGGATAAAGAAACTATTAGTGAAGGGTTTCAGAAAGAGAGCGTAGAGGAACGACGATTTATCGAACACTTCAACAAAGAGATTCAATATGATATTACGCTAAGAGAAGCTCCCTTAATTGCAGAGAGAACACAATACATATATCCTCGAAAACAATATGAGTCTAAGAATGCTTTGAGACGAGCACAGTATTTATGCGAAGTAGATAATTCACATTTTGTTTTTAAACGAAGAAATAGTCCCAATAATTATACAGAGCCACATCATTTGATTCCATTATCCGCCTACCGTGATTTTCCTGGAATTGATTTAGATCGAGAGCAGAATATTGTGTCACTCTGTAGTAACTGTCATAATCTGTTGCATTATGGTTCGGCGTATAAAGATGTGTTGCATGATTTATATCAACAAAGAAAAGAGCTATTAGAGGAAATCGGTATAACAATATCTTTTGAGCAACTGTTAAGCTATTACTAAACCTTTTAATTTTGCCATACTTTTTAATTATTAGAAGCAGAGGTGTCGCTTTGCAGTAACTAAAATGAAATACAATGCAAATTATGTCACAATTGGTTGGTACCAGAGCGGGCATGCATACAGGAAAGAACCCAGAAATAGCTCTATTTCACGCTGTTTCTGGGCTTTACCTACATATATGGTTGTATTAAAGATTGCGTTTTGATTGAAGGTGTAGATATTGTAGAAGTGAATCAGGTAATTATGCTTCGTCCTACGCAGTCGCCAATCGTATTTATTCAGCAACTTGGAAGGGGACTTAGAAAAGCCGAAGAGAAAGAATATGTTGTTATTCTTGATTTTATTGGAAACTATAACAATAACTTTATGATACCAATTGCCTTATCCGGTGATCGTTCTTATAATCCAGATACCATTCGTAAATATGTGATTAGTGGTAACAGTACAATTCCTGGATCTTCGACGGTTCATTTTGATGAGATTGCAAAGGATAAGATTTTTTCTTCCATTGATAAGATTAAGGGTATGAAATCCATCATCAAAGAAAGTTATATTTCTTTGAAAAATAAAATAGGCAGAGTACCTTATCTACTTGATTTTTATGAAAATGGAGAGATTGATCCACTACTAATTATAAGGGAATATAAGTCGTATCAAAGCTTTTTGGAGTCGGTTGAGAAGGAGCTATATTTAGGAAAAGTAACAGAGCAGGAAGTGATTACTCTGGAGTACTTGTCAAAGACAATTCTCAGTGGATCAAGGCCTTATGAGCTTGAAATATTAAAATATTTATTAGATAATGATGAGATTAATCTGGATCAAATAAAACAAGAGTTTCGAACGTCTTATGGCTATGAAATTGAAATGCATTCCTTTGAAAATGCGATCGAAGTACTTCAGGGTAAATTTGTGAGCAACGAAGACGAGCTTAAAAAGTACAGTCATATTGATATTATATGTTATGATGAAGATAGCTTGCTTAAGAGACTTAAAGGTTTTGCTGATCGTTTGAGACACAAGGAATTTTATAAACAAGTAAATGATATCGTAGAAGTAGGGCTTAGAAGATATAAAGAAAAATATTCTGTAGATCAGGCGAAGAATTCTCCATTTGTACTATATGAAAAATACTCTAGGCGCGATGTGAGCCTTTTGATGAACTGTGGAAAGGATCTATCATCTACTATGTATGGAATGAAGCGTATAGATGATGATGCATTTATTTTTGTAACGTAAGCGCAAAATAATTTTTTACTAAAGCAAAAAACCAGCCATTTGGGCTGGTCAGGCTAATTTATAATTATATAGCACATATATGTTTCACTTGTTCACTCCACGGTAGGTAGTTTTCAAGTTCTTCATTTGACATATTTCCAGATGGTCTTACGTTGAGAAGAAATTCAAGATATTTATATATGTTTATGCCATTCGCTTTGGCCATTTCGCATAGACTGTAACAGATAGCTAATGCATCGGCTCCGTCAGTGGAATTACTAAATAACCAGTTTTTTCTGCCAATAACAAAGGCCTTCATCTCTTGTTCGGATAGATTGTTGCTTAAACTACAATGACCATCTAAAAGATATGTCATCATGTAATCTCGGCGGTTTTGTAAATAAGTTATAGCTTTGGCTAGGCGAGAACCTTTTCGTGGCAACTGCATATCTGCCCATGACAAAAAAGCCTCAAGTATTGGTTTCTCCTTCTTAAGACGCATTTCTTTCTTCTGATCAGGGGTATATCCTTGTTGCTTGAATCTGCGCTCATAGCTAAAAAGCTTATCACAGTACTCACGCCCCTGTACAGCAGGATTGTTCATGTCATTCTTATAATCTGCAGGAATGGCATCTATAAAGTATCTTCTAAGATGAGCATAACAGCAGCAACGCTTCATATCATGCAACTTGTTATATCCTTGATAGCCATCGGTCATTATATAACCAGTGAATCCATTCATGAAATCCTCTGCATGTCCTCCCGCCCTGGTTTCATGGTACTTATAAAGGATTATTGGTGGCTTATCATCTTCACCACTCCGAAAGAGCCACATATAGGAATCTGTTTGGGCCCGTCGTTCCTTCTCATTAAGAACCTGAAGTCTTGTTTCATCTGCCATTGCAAAACTTCTTTGGAGAAGTAGCTTATGGCACAGATCGTATATAGAGGTGAAATAAAGCTTGGTGCAATTGATTATCCAGTTGGCCATAGTAGCTCTGGATAACTCCAAGCCGTATTGCTGCCAGTCCTTTTCCTGACGATAAGTAGGTACACAGTTTGCCATCTTCTGATAAATGACTTCAGCTACTATAGAAGGTGATGCAAATGTATGCTTCATTAATCCAGTCGGAACAGGTGCCTTGATTACTCTGGTTTCAATTCCGTTCACTTTGCAGTTAGGACAGGCATATTTATTGGCGAAGTGTTTTACAACAACAAGTTCAGGTTTATGAAAAATAACTTCTTGGCGAATGAACTCCTTGCCTATAATCTCAAGTTCTGTTCCACAGACATCACAGAAACGATCAGCTTCATTAATGACGTGTATTTCTTCTTTATGTGGCAGATGGTCAAGCTTATCCTTAAGTTTTGTCTTAGCCTTGCGGATGTGCTCTTGTATTATAATCTCATCTGATTCTATAGTATCAAATGGAGAAGGAGCATTCAAGCCAAGACATGCAAACATATTTAATTGTCCGTCTATATCTGGGATATGTTTTTTCTCACTAGAAGTACCAAAGAGCATCTTTCTAAAATAAGAGAGTTCTTCATTAGCATTAGCTAGCAGACGTCTTATGGCAGAAAGTTCCTCTGTATTCCTTTCTAGCTGAATACGAAGTGAATGATTATCATCACGAAGATATTTATTTGAATCTTTTAGCTCACAAATAAGCATTTCCATAGTATCTTTTGTCATGAAAGAATCTCCTTACTTTGATACTATAAGTATAACACAAAACAGCCAACAAATCCAGTAAATACAAGGAATTATCAGCTGTATGCAAAAGAAAATCAGAACGTTTTGGGTAGTACTTTTTCAGGTTTTATCGCTTTGGGTTGTTCCATTTCAAGGCCATCCATAAGCCACTGGAATTGTTTCCATGTAACAGATTTTACCTCATCAGCATTCCGTGGCCACCGATATCGTCCTTCGCCTGTTAACTTTTTATACAGGAGAACGAATCCGTCAGATTCATGGATAAGTGCCTTTATTCTGTCATTTCGTCGCCCGCAAAAGAGAAACAAGTCATTGCCAGAAGCATTAAGATGTAGCTTGTCATCAACAATACTTATAAGTCCGTCAATGGACTTCCTCATATCTGTGTAGCCACAGACTATGTAGATGGAATTCACTCCTGTAATGTCTCCTAACATAATGATTCTCCAATGGTTTTAACGAGACTGTTCAGAAGAGTAGGATTAACATCATTACTGATTCGCAGAGTCATGCCTGATACACTGATTTCCATTGTTGGAACCAGTTCATCAGTTTTATAAGATATGCTTGCTGGGATCATTGGACGAGGAAAAACTGAATTAGACTCATCATTAACGATTTCAAGCGCAACAACATCCTGTTTGGGTGCATGAGATATATTTGCAACTGATTCTGGAATTACAATACCACCAGCCTTGCGTACTTGGCTGACCCAACCATAAAAAGTACCAGGTGCAATGTTGTTAGCCTTACACCATTGGCAATCAGTCAAACCACTTTTTCTGGCTTTTGAAATAATTTCAAAGCGTTCTTGAATTGAATATTTGCGATACATAGAATTCAACCTCCATACATAGTAAAGTGCTTGCACTTCGACTTGAGATTTACTATTTCGTATCAAGCCGAAAAGAACTCATAGTGAAATGCTTGTGTTTTTGAATTATTATATTATCACAAAAAAAGTAAGCGTAAACAATCCGTCTGATTATTGTGCGCTTACTTTGTAACTTATCATAAAGAAGAAAGTGAAGATAAGAATTATGTAGATGGTAAGCCAGATTATGCAGATGCCTTTGAGGATAATATGATCTTTCGATGGGATTCTCAGATAGGAAGAGGAATTAATAGTTCCTATGTGAAGGATGTTACAACAGCACAAAGAAAACATCTTTTTGTGAAGAAAAGTGATGCGGAAACATGTTTCTATTATATGGGGCAGTTTGAGGTTACAGAAGTTGAGCCGGCACGTAAGAAAGACAATAATGGGAAAGAACGTGATATAACTAAATTTCAGATGAAAATGCACAATGCAGTCAGAGAAGATTTATTACGTTACTTACAGAGTAAGATTAAGAAAGAGGAAGTAAAAGTAGGATGAAAATAGTTCGAGTAGTAGCTGCAGTGATTAGATCTGTGAATGAAATAGGAGAACCAGTCATTTTTGCAACCCAACGTGGTTATGGAGAGTATCAAGGCGGATGGGAATTTCCTGGTGGTAAAATCGAAGAAGGGGAAACACCACAGGAAGCATTGCAAAGAGAAATAAATGAAGAACTTGAAGCAGACATTTCAGTAGGGGATTTGATTGATACGATCGAATATGATTATCCAACATTTCACCTCTCTATGGATTGTTTCTGGGGAGAGATTATTTCGGGTGATATTGTCCTGAACGAACATAAAGATGCAAAGTGGTTGAGGAAAGAGGAATTGAATTCGGTGGAATGGTTACCGGCAGATATAACTCTTATTGAACGCATTAGAAGAGATATTTAGGGCTGCGGAATACTTTCAGATGGACATCATTATTTAAATAAGCACCCTACTTACCGGACACAAATTAACCACAACAATTCGGGTTCTATCGGAAAAGGTCGGCAATGTTTTGAGAGTTAAACAGAAATTGTATAAATCTTTAGGCCATTCAGCCACTTTCTAAGAAATTTAGAAAGTGGCTTTTAGACATTTATAGGTATACAAAATTTACTTTGACAAAATAGGATATATTGATTTTTACTATGACAATCTTATATTCAAAGTTACTGTTGGAATTCCAATATAAAATAAGGTCTGTGAAAATCATCATAAAAGTGGTTAAACTGTTATTAATGTTTAACTGCTTTTTTTATTTGAAAGCATTTACTTCTCCTCAGAATAATGTACTATTCAGTACTTTCCTTCTATAATATCTTATCGCTCCGTACAAAGATCAATAAAAATCTCATGAAAATAGGTATAAAATACAGGAAAAACCTGAAAACTTGAAAAATAAGGCTCGAAAACATCGGGTTGTTATGTTATAATAACCATAACTATTCAGTTGTCCACACTTTCGTAAAGTAAGAGTTTCATGGCAGGACAGCGGGATTTTACCCGGTGGGAGGATTTCCATAGGGTAAGCGAAAGCGAGGATTCAGATGTTAGATAATAAAAAGATAAAGATTATGACAAAACTGGCTGCTTTTGAACAGGGAAAATGCAAGGAGGATATTAAAATCAGCAAATACTATAAAACAGACTATATCAGATACCAGGTTATTAAGACAGCTGTTAGTATAACAATTGGGTATTTGTTAATTCTGTGTTTGATTGGTTTGTACCATGCTGAATTTCTCATTAGTAAGATCGTTACCCTGAACATCGTCCGTATGGGGCAGTACCTGCTTGGCTTTTATATTATTATAATGGCTGTTTATATAACCGGCGCCTTGATCGGTTACTCCATTAAGTATGATTATTCCAGAAAGAACCTGTCTAAGTACTTCAAACTGTTAAAGAAGCTGAATAAGCATTATCAGGACGACAGTACCAAAGATTAGGGGGAGGCAAAAAAATGATGACATTGTTAGTCTTGAGGGCGAGACTCCAAAGCTTATACCAGAAACATGATATTTATATGAAGCCCGTATTTAAGTTTATTATTGCACTGGTTATCTTTCTGACCCTGAATAATACCATAGGGTATGATGACCGCATAAAGCAGATGCCGATACTTCTTGCTTTATCGCTGTTATGTGCATTCACCCCTTCAGCAGTACTGCTCTTTTTTGCAGGTGTGGTAGCTTTTTTGCATATTTACGCAGTTTCAATCATATTGTCGGCTATTATACTAATAATATTTATTGTGATGTACTGCCTCTTCTTAAGGTTTACACCTAAGCTTGGTGTGGTGGTACTTGCAGTTCCCATATTGTTCTATCTAAAAATACCTTATGTGGTTCCCTTATTGTTAGGTGTTTTTGCAACACCGGTAGCAATAATACCAACCTGCCTTGGAGTTATAATATATTTTCTGTTGCGTATAATACAGGAAGCGGCTTCCATACAGGTGACCGTCAGCCTGGAAGATACCATGACTGTTTATTCTTATGTAGTCGATGGATTAAAAGATAATAAACAGCTGTTTACTTCAATGATTGTTTTCTCACTGGCAATCCTGATTACCTGGGTTGTGTGGAAGATGAAGTTTGACTATTCGCATGAAATTGCTGTTGTTGCAGGTTGCTTCGCTATTATTTTAGGTTTCCTCATATCCAGCCTGAAATTTAATACCACGGACGAAATAGGAACTATGATTGTAGGGACTCTGATATCCGGTATTATAACGGGAGTCATACAGTTCTTTCACCTATCCTTGGATTACTCAGCAGTGGAACATGTGCAGTTTGAAGACGACGATTATTATTACTATGTTAAGGCAGTACCTAAGATAAATGTTACAACGCCTCAGGTCAATGTAAAGAGATTTAATACTCAGAAAACCCAGATACCCGGTAAACATCTGAAAGAGGATGTAATGCTTGAGGAGGATGAATTCGAGGACGAAGAGTAGAAGTTATTTATACACGAGGTTAACGTAAGTTCTATAACATCAGTAAAAAGTAAAGCGGGTGAGTTTTAATGCAGACAATTATAAGTTTTTTTAAAGAATATATAAGCTGGTATTCTTTGCCGGATATCGGTCTGACCGATATTATTGAAATCCTTATTCTGGCTTTTGTTATCTACAATGTTATTGTGTGGGTAAAACAGACTAGAGCATGGATTCTGGTAAAGGGACTTATTGTGCTGCTTATTCTCTGGCTTTTTGCGTCTGTACTGGACTTAAGCGTTATACTCTGGCTGTTCTATAAGAGTCTGAATGTAGGTATTATTGCAGTTATCATTGTATTCCAGCCGGAATTCAGAAAAGCACTGGAGCAATTGGGGCAGAATCATCTTGTGACTCCCCTGTTTAATTTTAATGACTCCAAGGACAAAGGGGACAGATTCTCTGAGAAAACTGTTGCAGATATTGTTAAGGCAACCTTTGAACTGGCAAAAGCCAAAACAGGTGCTTTGATTGTAATAGAGAAAGAATTATCCCTTATGGAATTTGAAAATACAGGAATTGCAATTGATTCCCTGGTAAGCAGCCAGCTGCTTATCAATATCTTTGAGCATAATACACCGCTTCATGATGGAGCTGTTATTATAAAAGGCAACAGAGTTGCTGCAGCTACCTGTTATCTGCCTTTATCCGATAATATGCATCTGAGCAAGGAACTTGGTACGAGACACAGAGCCGGTATCGGTGTAAGTGAAATTACCGATTGCCTTACAATTATAGTATCAGAAGAAACCGGTAAGGTATCCATTGCTATGGGTGGAACTTTAATCCGTAATGTGGATGGAGATTATCTGAAAAATAAAATACTCACCCTTCAGAATAAAGTAGCGGATACAAAGAAAATTAAATTATGGAAGGGGAGGTCTAAGAATGAAAGAGAAGCTGACTAGAAATCTTGGACTTAAACTGCTGTCCCTGTTTATGGCTATATTGACTTGGCTTATTATTTTAAATATAGCAGACCCTGTGAAAGAAAGACCCTTTAATGATATAGAAGTTACAGTAATAAATGAAAATGCACTGGCTCAAAAAGACAAGGTATATGAGGTGGTATCCGGAAATACCGTCAATGTTACCATCAGAGCGAAAAGATCTGTGTTGGAGTCATTAAGCAAATCGGATATTAAAGCAGTAGCGGACCTGTCTGAGCTGTCCGTGGTAAATGCTGCGGAAATTAAAGTGACCGTTCCGGGGCACGAAAGAGATATCGTAGAGAAAACTCAAAATATTTCAACAATGAAAGTCAGCCTTGAGAATTTGCAGACAGAGCAATTTCGAATTAATGTTGTGGCAAACGGAGAAGTAGCCTCTGGCTATTATGTAAAGGAAAAGTTAGCAAGTCCTAATATGATACAGGTCAGCGGTGCTGAAACCGTAGTCAGCAAAATAAAAGAAGTTGTAGTAGAGGTTGATGTTGCCGGTAAAAGGCAATCCTTTACTGATACTGCCGTACCGAAAGTTTATGATAATAACGGTACCTTAATGGATTCTGATAAATTGAATTTAAGTGTAGAAGAAGTGGAAGTCACAGTAAATCTGCTTCAAACGAAGACGGTTGGGTTATATATTGAAGTAACTGGTGAGCCATATCCGGGGTACAAGTATGTGGATATAGAATACGAACCCAAGCAGGTAGTAATTGCAGGAGAAAAGGACGAACTTGACAAGGTTCCAATTATTAATGGGGAATACAATATAACCAACAAGAGAGAAGATTTTGAAGATCAGGTTAATATTACAGATTTTATCAAGAACGATGTAATCCTGATCGATGATAACCAGACAGCTGCGATCAAGGTTAAGATAGAAAGAATGGATAGCAAGGATTTAAGCTATGACAGCAGTGAGATAGAGCTGAGGAATATACCCAGTGGCATGGAAGCAAAGACAGCAGCCTCCAATATGCATGTTATTCTCTATGGCAGCAATGACTATCTGAATATGCTTAATAAGTATAACTTAAAGCCATATATAGACTTAAAAGGAGCCAAAGTCGGAACGGATTTTTTTAATGTCGGACTTGATTTACCGGACGGAGTCACACTGGATCCTCTTAGTGTGATGGTATCCGTCAGCGGTTCCGGTACATAATAAAGCAGTTAGAATAAATGCTGCTGTTCTCTGTACATATCAGCTTTTAAGGAGGGTTAAGGATGGTAAGCAGGAAATTGACAATCAAAAATCCTAACGGATTACACTTAAGACCCGTCGGTATGTTTTGTAAACTGGCGATAGAGTTTCGGTCAAAGATAAGCATTTCAATGGAAAATACAAATGTAAATGGAAAAAGTGTACTGAGTGTTTTGGGAGCTTGTATCAAAACGGGAGATGAGATTGAAATTACCTGTGAAGGCGAAGATGAGGAAAAGGCACTTGCTGTTCTTTCCAAGGCGGTAGAGGATGGCTTGGGAGATGTATTGGAGGAATAAACTTGCCGCATAAATATTCGTAGCTCTTGATTAAAAATAAACCTTGTAATATTCCAGTCACAATGCTATAATCTTTAACAATAACTTCTATTCAGTTATAGCAGTTCTTTTGGGATAGTATAATGATACAGGAAATCTATCAGAATAGTATTCTTATAAAAAGAAAACTGAAAAAAGATGCATTTTGTGTATCTGGTAACACAAATACGCTGAATTTTTTGATTAACTGGGCAGAGGTATGCAAAATTACCAGCAACATTATGAGCAAAGGAATGATAAGGATGGGACTAGAGTAGACAGTGCCAAGTTATTTATCGTAAAGAAATACAGTGTGATCTATCGACTCCGTAGCATGATATAAACTGATAAACAATCATTATATCACGGGAAATTATAGGAGGACGGATCATGTTGAATTTTAGAAGATATCAGAGCGCACCGGTAGTGGATTTTAAAGAAAGAACCTGGCCAAATAAGCAGATAACAAAAGCACCCATATGGTGCAGTGTAGATTTAAGAGACGGTAACCAGGCCTTAATTGAGCCTATGGTTGTAGAAGAAAAGATTGAATTCTTTCAGCTTCTTGTAAAATTAGGTTTTAAGGAAATAGAAGTTGGATTTCCTTCTGCTTCACAGATTGAATATGACTTCTTAAGACAGTTAGTGGACCGCAAGCTGATTCCTGATGATGTTACAATTCAGGTTTTGGTACAGTGCAGAGATCACTTGATACAGAAGACCTTTGAAGCCCTGGAAGGTATTAAGACAGCCATTGTTCATATATACAATTCAACCTCCACTCTTCAGCGGGATGTTGTATTTGGTATGGACAGAGAAGCAATTAAAGAGATTGCAGTAAATGGAACCAGACTCGTGAAAGAATATACAAGGACTTTTCCAGGAAAGATTATACTTGAGTATTCACCGGAGAGCTTTAGTGGAACAGAGCTTGATTTTGCATTGGATATTTGCACTGCTGTTCAGGATATCTGGGAACCATCACCGGATAATAAAATCATTATTAATTTGCCCAACACGGTAGAAATGACTACACCGAATGTCTATGCAGACCAGATAGAATGGATGCATACCCATTTTAAAAACAGAGATTCCATTATATTAAGCGTACATCCTCATAACGACAGAGGCTGCGGTGTAGCTGCCAGTGAGCTGGCACTTCTTGCAGGTGCAGACCGTGTTGAAGGAACCTTATTTGGTAACGGTGAACGAACCGGTAATGTAGATGTGCTTACAATTGCCTATAACATGTTCTCACAAGGTATTAATCCGGAATTAGAGCTGGATGATATCAATGAAATTATAGAAGTGTATGAAAGATTATGTAAGATTCCTGTACATGTACGTCATCCTTATGGCGGTAAGCTTGTATTTACTGCTTTTTCCGGATCACATCAGGATGCCATTAATAAAGGCGTGCATGCCATGCAGGTTAAACATAAGGAAATTTGGGAAGTACCCTATCTGCCTGTGGATCCGGCAGACATCGGAAGAAAATACGAGCCCATTGTCCGTATTAACAGTCAGTCCGGTAAAGGTGGCGTAGCCTTTATTATGGAGACCTATTATGGCTTTAAACTTCCCAAAGGAATGCATAAGGAATTTGCGGATAACATACAGCATATCTCTGAGAAGCAGGGTGAAGTAGCACCGGATCAGATTATGCAGGAATTTAAGAAGAGTTATCTGGAGCAGAAGGAACCGCTTCATTTTAGAAGAAGCCGCTTTGAAGACCTGACAGAAACCAGTGATCCCTTTGATACCCTTGCCAAAGTTACCTACACAGAGGAGGGTATTGAGAAAACCTTTGAAGCGACTGGTAACGGACCTATTGATGCGGTACTTAGAGGGCTTCAGAAGGAGCTTGGTATACACATTAAGATATTGGATTATTCAGAGCACGCATTAGGAGAAGGCTCCGGTGCCCAGGCTGCTGCTTATATCCATTTACTCAGCATGGATACCGGAAAAACAATATTCGGAGTAGGCATCAGCTCCAATATAACCAGAGCATCTATCAGAGCAATCTTTAGTGGCCTTAACAGATTAAAGAAATCATAAGAAATTTTCAATAATATTTAATGACAAGATATAATTAGATATGTTATGCTAATAAATGGAGGATACAGCGCAATCAGAATATCTGCTTGTATGTGTCCTCCGTTTCTTGAAGATAATAAGAAGAAAAACAAACCAGGGATTTTAAAGCCTTGAAAGAAAGTACAGGAATATGCACGAAAGGGTGCATAGATAGGAGTTAGGTTGAAAAATAAATTTTTCAACCGCAAGTTTGTGCTTGCGCACCACAAACTTGGTATGCACAAAGAGCGTGCGCAAGAATAGAGGTTAAAATGAGAAAGGTCATTACTTACGGAACCTACGATTTAATCCATGTAGGCCATATTAATTTGTTGAGAAGAGCAAAAGAGCTTGGAGATTATTTAATCGTTGTTTTATCCTCAGATGAGTTTAACACAATTAAGCATAAAACTGCTTACCATTGCTATGAGGACAGGAAGATTATCCTGGAAGCAATAACTTATGTGGATGAAGTAATACCGGAATTCACCTGGGAACAGAAGATTCAGGATGTGGTGGACAACCAGGTAGATGTATTTGTCATGGGAGATGATTGGGAAGGACAGTTTGACTTCTTAAAAGACTACTGTGAAGTTGTTTACCTTCCGAGAACAGATGGAATATCTACGACTAAGATAAAAAATGACCTGAATTTAGGGGTAAAAAAATAAGGATATCGGAGTAAATATATGCCCCAACTTAAACGACTTAAGAATAAATGCAAGAAAATGATCAAGCGGTTTGGAAAGAAAGCCGTTATGCTTTTATACCGTATTGAAAGTTCAATTCTTCCTATAAATAAGAACATTATTATATTTGAAAGTAACATGGGACGAAACTATACCGGTAATCCGAAGGCAATTTATGAGGAAATGGTGAAACAGGGGCTGGATAAAAAGTACCGCTGCTATTTCTTTTTGGATAACATTGCTACGGAAATACCAGGCAGTGCCATCAAGCTGAAGCGGACAAGAACACGTTATTTTCTTATAATGGGTATTGCAGGGGTGTGGGTGACCGACTCCAGAATGCCTAATTATCTGAAAAAGAGAAAAGGGGTTCAGTATATCCAGACCTGGCATGGTACGCCCCTTAAGAAATTAGCCCTTGACATGGATTCTGTTAATATGGCCGGCGAAACTAATATAGATAAATACAAGAGAAGCTTCTTTATCAATACAAGGACCTGGGATTATCTGTTATCCCAGAATCATTATTCTACCGAAATCTTCAGAAGAGCCTTTGCCTTTGATAAAAACATGCTGGAAATAGGATATCCGAGAAATGATGTCCTTTTTTACGGTAATAATAATGATTATATCAGTAAATTAAAAAAGCAGCTGGGTCTTCCGGTGAATAAGAAGATTATCCTATATGCCCCAACCTGGCGGGATAATGAGTATTATACCAAAGGGGCCTATAAGTTTAATACACCTATGGATTTTGCCATGATGAAAGCAGAATTCGGAGACGAGTATGTATGTGTGGTGAAATATCATTACCTTGTAAAGGATAATATCGACTGGTCTACATACGGCGGTTTTGTATATGAATTCAACATGTGCGAAGATATATCGACCCTGTATCTGGTAGCAGACATTCTGATAACAGACTATTCCTCTGTAATGTTTGATTATTCACTGTTAAAAAGGCCTATGTTTTTCTATACTTATGATCTGGAAGAGTATAAGAATAATTTAAGGGGCTTTTATTTTGATTTCCTGGAAGAGGCACCCGGACCGATTGTAGGAACTACAGAGGAACTCACAGCAGCCATCAAAAATTATGACAGCAGTAGGTACCAAGACAAGTACAACAATTTCTATAGCAAATATAACCACGCTGATGACGGAAAAGCTTCCGCTAAAGTTGTGGAGGTAATTGAGAAAATAATTAGGGGAGAAAGGTAGAACTTCCTATGGTTAACAAGTGGAAAAGCATCTTAAAGATTAAGGTTAAAGGTATCCTGCACAGTGTCCAGGCTAAAACTGAAAAAAGACTTGTAAATTACAGAATATCTAACTATGATGTATCAGTTATCAGTAATAACAAACCGGAAAAGACCAAACGGATCTTATTTGTGGTAGAGAGAATGGCTAAGTACAGCGGCGGACAGACTTCTATGCTGCGTTTGGGGACGGAGCTTGCAAAGCTTGGCCATGAGGTGGGGTATGTGGTGTACAAGCCTCAGACTAAGTCTGACATGGAAGAGATTGCCGCAAGCAATCTTACCGGATATCTTGGAAGAATGTATACCAATAAGCAGTTAGAGGGTATTAAGTCAGATATAGTAGTAGCAACTTCCTGGGATACCGTTGCTTTTGCAAAGAAAATACCCGGTTATAAGATGTACTTTATCCAGGACTATGAACCATATTTCTTTTCCTTTGGTGAACTGTTCTTAATGGCAAAGAAAACCTATGAGCAGGGGCTCCATATGGTAAGCCTTGGCGCCTGGAATAAAGAGATGATAGAGAAGAACTGTCAGCCCGTATCCCCTGTTGATTCTGTGGAATTCCCTTATGAAAGCGCTGAATATCCACATTATAAAAGAGACTATGACAGCTACAGTAAGAAGAAAGAAATCGTGGTTGCGGTTTACTTAAAATACTATGGTAAAAGGCTTCCAAACATCACCCAGCATATGTTAAAACAGGTGAAGGAGAAGTTCCTGTCGGATGGTATTAAACTAACACTTCTTTATTATGGAGAAGATAAAAGCTTTCGAACCGAAGGCGGCGAGAACCTTGGTATGCTTACCAAGAAAGAATTGCTCTCCCTGTACCGCAGAGCAGACTTTGGTATGGTCGCTTCCATGAGTAATGTATCCCTGGTACCTTATGAGATGCTTGCAACAGGACTACCCCTTATTGAATTCGAAGACGGAACCTTTCCTTACTTTTTCCCGGAGGGAAGTGCTTTACTTACATCTCTGGACCCAGAGGATTTATATATTAAGCTTAAGGAATCCATTAAAAATCCTTCCCTTTTAAAGGAAAGGGATAAGAAGGCGCTTTCTTGCTTAAGTACTTTAAGCTGGTCAAAAACAGCGAAGCAATTTGAGGAAATACTTAATAGGCTGTAGGGTGTTTGAAAAATCTTGTGCCTGTATGGATTTCCACTTAGAGGAAGGCAGCTTGCGTGAGACCGTAAACAGTCTTTTGGGGGTGTATTGGTGCTGCCTTTCCAGAATGAAACGTAAGTATATTCCAAAGTGGTGCGGTCAGAACGACACACCATGGTTTTTCATACACGCTCAATTAGTAATCAGGCATAAAAATGTTACCCTATAGCATTTTTATGCCTGATAAGGTTTGAGCTTTTATAATCAGCTTATCAATTTAAAATGAGAGGTTAAAGCCATGGCTTTGCGTGAACAGTTAAAAAAGTTATCACCGGAATGGGGAATAAAAGTATATAAGAAGGTCAGATATCTGTCTATAACAGCCCTTTTCGGACTGTTTCGTTTATTGCCCATACAGAAAAATAAAGTTGTTATATGTAATGTCTGGGGTTTCGGTGACAATGCAAAATATGTGACGGAAGAGCTGGCAGCAAGGCACAGAAAAGAACTGGACCTGATTTTTATCACCAATCATCCGGAGACTGCCGGCGCACCAAAGGGCGTCACCGTGTATAAGAGCAATAGTATCAAAGCAATCTTAAGCCTTGCAACAGCCAGAGTATGGCTTGATAATAACCGTAAGGAAAGCTATATAAAGAAGCGAAGAAGGCAATACTACATTCAGACCTGGCACGGTGGAATTGCACTGAAGAAAATAGAAAAAGACTATGCAGATCACCTTGGAAAAGCTTATATAAAGAATGCGAAAAGGGATTCGGCCATGACAGACCTTTATATCTCCAACAGTGATTTCTGCACGAAAATGTACCGCAGAAGCTTCTGGTATAAGGGGCCAATCTTAGAATGCGGAAGTCCCAGAAATGATATTCTTATTAATCCCAGAAAGGGTATCGGGAATCGTTTAAGAAAAGAGCTTGGTATAGGCAAAGAGACAAAGATAGCTCTTTATGCACCAACCTACAGAGAAGGAAAAGATAATGTGGCAGCCTATTCTCTTGAATATGACAGGTTGATTTCTGTACTTACAGAGAAATTTGGCGGCAGTTGGACTATAGCTGTCAGGCTTCATCCGCTTGTAGCGGCTCAAAGCAATGCTCTTAAGTATGGCAAAGGGGTTATTAATGCATCCTATTACCGGGATATCTACGAGCTGATGTCTGAAAGTGATGTCCTTATTACGGATTATTCCAACATCATGTTTGAATTTTCCTTTACCGGTAAACCGGTATTTTTATATGCATCCGATATGAAAGAATACGATGATGGCAGGGGATTTTATTTTGACTATGCTTCACTTCCTTATGACAAAGCAGAAAATATGGGGCAGCTGGAAAGCAGTATCTTAGAATTTAATGGTACTCATTATGAGAATAGGGTCAATGGGTTTTTTAAGGGGCTGGTGCTTTATGAAGACGGATTGGCGTCTAAAACTGTTGCTGATAAAATAATAGAAGTGGTGGGTGCACAAAAGTGAAATTGATTGATAAAGGGTTAGTATGTATGGGGTTAAGGGAAGTCTTTGGCAATGGGACGGAAATTAGTGTAAAATAGAAAGACGCATACTTCGATTGCAAGGTATAAGAAGTCCTAATTCTCTGAATATTTTGTGCTTGACATAAGGTAAAACAGATAACTCGCTTCGCTCAAACAATCTGTTTTACCTTATAGCACAAAATTTTCAGAGAAAAGGACTTCTAATACCTTTCCATAGGCGTATGCGCCTTTTCTATTTTGTACTAATTTCCTGTATATTGGGATGGCATGCCTTTCGTAAATCTACACCATTGAATTGGAATTTGTACTTTCAAAATGAATTTATCCTAGAAATCCAAAAGTATTATTAACATCATTTTTACTAAAAGTTCGAATCGCCATTCTATACATTGCTTTTGCATGGATTCTATCATGCCATAGAAAACGTCTTAACATCTTTCGTACAGACCTTAATTCATCATAACTTCCTACAACAATAGGATTACTTAAAAATTCGGTAGTCTGTTCCAAAAGTTCAAATCCTCTATTGCGACATTCGTATATTGTACCTTCATTATTTACGTCAATACCAATCTCTCCAAAATAGTAGGCGTTGACATTCTTTGTATGTTCATACATCTCCTGTGCTGTTCTTGGTACATTTCCATAAAATGTAGTTCTAAATTGCAAACAGTTAGTGTTTTTGTCAGGAATAGATAAGTATAGTGAATAGAAGTCCATGGCAGACTTCAATACGAATTCTTTTAGATTCAAATATTCTTCTACTGACAACGGTTTTCTTTTTATTTCTTCTTGCATTTTCTTTATTGCAATATCTCTGTTCGAACCTCTTGTAAATGCCCCAACATAATCCACAGAATATAGCAGTGAATCGTCACCATTATGCTCCCAAACGCACTTAATTATAATATATCTACCGCTCCTGCAAATTCAGATTTATTAAAGAATACCATAAGCAAGGATAAAAATATAGTATTGATTATTTTTGCACAATTATTTAGATTATTTTTTTATTAATTGGATTTGTCTATAGTCTAAGGACCACCAGCTAAGCTGGTGGTCCTGATTTTTGTGAAAATAATTATCAGAGATTAATAGATTTATTTCATCAATTGTTATCAGTAATTTGCTTTAATTCTGCACTGATCTCCTTCACTTTATCAGAAGGAGCATAATCTGTTGTTTCAAAGAGGAACTGATGAAGTTGTGTTACATTTGCAACTAAATCTACCGGAAATACATAGGATACTTTGTGATAGGTAAATGCTCTTTTATCAAAAGGGAAGCCGGTTTCATCTACAATATCATAGGACATGATATCCTTGGCAAGCAGTAACAGCTTTGTGGAGTCCAGATTGGTTTGGATCATTGGTAATATCTTGTCCAAGATGGAATTTATGGTTATAAGATCTGCGGTTTTTGCTTTCTCGAATATCTTCTGGATTACTATTCGCTGTCTTTCAGCTCTCTTAAAGTCATCACCTTTGGTATAGCGGATTCTTGCATAGGCTGTAGCATGAGTACCGTTTACTACCTGTGTTCCGGCTGATTTTAGCTTGCCCACATTGGTACCGTTAATTTTGTTCAGTTCCTTGGTGTATCCATTTACATACTTTAATTCTTCTTTTGTTATATCAAGAGAGATACCTCCCAGCAGGTCGATTACCTCAGTTACTGCCTTGAAGTTAACCGTTACATATTCCTTTACATCCAGATCAAAGTTGGTATTGATGGTATTAAGCGCCAATGGATAACCACCGCGGAAATATGCGGCATTAATCTTATTGAAAGCATTATCTTCATCCGGTATCTTGGAATAGGTATCACGGAAAATGGAAGCCAGTTTAACATCTTTGGTCTTATTGTTTATACTTACGATTACGATGGTATCTGAATGGGTACCCTGTTTTACGGAATTGTCTCTGGAGTCCACGCCGAACACGGCTATATTACGGTATCCTTCCATATCTTCATTATCCGGATTGTTGGTAACGATGGAGGAATCTCCGGATTTATCTACCTGCATTTTGGAAGCCTTCCAGAAATAGTAACCTACACTGACAACCAGAAGCAGCAGTATCAAATCAAATATAATAACAACTTTCGTCTTAAAGCGCTTTCTTTTCTTTTTTACAGCCATAACATTTACCTTTCTTTTCCGGAGTGCAAGTGAAAACCTGATTAGCTTTCAGTCACGACCCCTTAATAAGCATTTTTGTTTACAAAACCATGGAAGATGGTCAGAAATAATATCTTAAAGTCCAGTCCAAGTGTCCAGTTCTCTATATAATACAAGTCGCAGTCTATTCGCTTACGAATCGAGGTGTCTCCGCGGAAACCATTTATCTGAGCCCAGCCGGTTATACCAGGCTGTACCTGATGCTTTATCATGTATCTTGGAATTTCTTCCTTGAACTTCTCTACAAAAAAGGGACGTTCTGGCCTGGGTCCCACAAGGCTCATTTCACCTTTCAGTACATTGAATAACTGCGGTAATTCATCGATGCTGGTTTTTCGGATAAACTTGCCGATCTTTGTTACCCTTGGATCATTAAAGGTTGTCCAGGCTTTCTTTTCCTTGGATTCGTGCTGAAGCTCCATGGAGCGGAATTTATACATCTTGAATTCCTTATTGTGCTTTCCTATACGAACCTGGGTAAAGATAATTGGTCCGCTGGAAGTAGCTTTGATTATAAGGGCTACAATAATCATTGGAATTGAAAAAAGCAGTAATGCAAAAATACCACCAAAGATATCCACGGCCCTTTTCATGATTCGGTTTACAAAATTGGTAAGAGGTACATTTCGGATATTGATAACCGGCAGTCCGTCTAAGTCCTCCGTATAAGGGATGGTGGGTAAAAGGTCCTGGTAATCCGGAATGAATTTGGTATGTACTCCCGACTTCTCGCATAAATTAACGATTCTTGACAGCTTCGAATACTCATCGATACTAAGAGTAATACCGATCTCATCCAGTTTATTCATTTGGAGTAATTCTGACAGATCTTCAATGGAGCCAATAACTTTTATGCCTTTATAGTTTGTATCACTGCCTACATTGTCGTCCAGAATACCATATATGGCATATCCCCAATGAGGATTGGCAAGGAGCCTGTCGATGTAGGATTGAGCCGCTCTGCTGTAACCGACCAATAGTACCTTTTTCTGGTTGTAACCTTTCTTTCTCGCAGCACTTTGAATGCAGCTGACAATCAAACGGTAGATCAGATCCAATAGTATATTAACTACAAAAAAGATAAATATCAGATAACGGGAATAATGGCTTTCATTGGTTGCATATAAAAGGAAGGTAAAGTATAATGTACCTAATATATTTGCCTTGAAGATATTCCACATGGTAAGTCTTTTGCTTTGAATAGGACTTGCACTGTACAACCCGCAAATATAATAAACGACTAAATACCCCGGTACTAACAGATATAATATTCTAATATATATAAAAATATCGTAGTAACCCGCATTGGGGTCAAAATGTACAAGATACCGTAACGGAGTAAAAAAACGAAGGTAATAGGTAAGTATATATGCCAAAATCAGGATAATGCCATCAGCTACAACATTTATTCGGTTTAAAGTCTTTTCATTGTCTTTTATCATTCAAAACTCCATTGCCCAACGGCATTTTTCTTGGTTTCTTTAATTTAATTTTGTCCTTAAATGACATTATTATAATACATGATTGAAAGAATTTCCACAATACAAAATTTTCTTAATATTTAACTGAAATTCTTAAGATTCATTTAGGGAGGGGTTGTGAAATCAATGTATTGGAAAAGTGCAGATACATTTAAATATAATTGGAGGAAAAAGGGTGGGTTATTAACGAGGGGACGGGGAATTGCACAAAATAGAAAGAACTCATGCTTCGATTACAAGGTATAAGAAGCCCTAATTTCTCTGAATATTTTGTGCTTGGCATAATGCAAAACAGATAACTCGCTACGCTCAGACAATCTGTTTTACATTATAGCACAAAAGATTCAGAGAAAAGGGCTTCTAATACCTTTCCATAGGCGCATTCGTTCTTTCTATTTTGTGCAACTCCCCTGAAATCGTATGTTATCATTTGGATGTATGATTATGTGAGGTATGATTATAGCAGTTATCGTTATGGCAGTTATGATTATGTGAGTTATGATTAATTCAGTTATGGTTTTGGCAGTTATGATTATGTGAGTTATGATTATTCAGTTATGGTTTTGGCAGTTATGATTATGTGAGTTATGATTAATTCAGTTATGGTTTTGGCAGTTATGATTATGTGAGTTATGATTAATTCAGTTATGGTTTTGGCAGTTATGATTATGTGTGTTATGATTATTCAGTTATGGTTTTGGCAGTTGTAATTATATGTGTTATGAATATTAAGTATGGTTTTGTCCAGTTATTGTTTTGACAATTTATCTTTTCAGTTTATTGATAAAAAATTTGTATTTTATATTTTATTCTTCACAGACTCTACACAAAATACTGATAGAATGATGTCGTAAATCAATAAGCTAGATGAAGGAAGAAAGCATCTAATAAAGAAAGTAATAAATAAGGAAGGTGAACAACTATGTCAGATGAATTCTTTGATAATGAAAAGAAGAATGAAGAAATCACAAACGGTGATAATCTTGAAACTACCGGTACTGACGTGAGTTCGGCAGACAGTACTATAAATGAACCGTTAAATGAGAGTAAGGAAGAGAGTGACAGTGTATATCGGTTAAGTAAACCGGCGCAGGGTACCTACAGTTTTTGGGCTGAGCAGATAACGGGTACCGGCAGCAGTCAGAATTATGAGAATTATCAGCAGTTTAAGGAAAACAAAAATTATGATTCCTATAGTTCCTACAACTATAATCAGTCTGCCTATAATGTACAGTCGGACATCAAGGAAAAGAAAGAAAACAAGTTCTTTAAAAAAGCTGGAAAGCTGGCAGTATCCGCAGTTGCTTTCGGTTTAATTGCAGGTCTGGCTTTTGTAGGCTTTAACACGGTTTATTATAAGATAAATCCTAATGCTGAACCTATTTATATGAGTTTTGGCGGAAATGGCGGCTTCTCCATAAGCAAGGACAATGAAGGGCCTTTATTGTCCTCAACTGCTGTTACGGACGGTAAGATTTCGCAGAAAACCGATGTTACGGATGTTATCGATAAGACCATGCCTTCTATCGTACAGATAACTACAACCTATACCCAGACTTATAATGACTGGTTCGGTCAGCAGTATGACGAGGAAAGTGAAGGCGGCGGCTCAGGAATTATCGTTGGAAAGAATGATAAGGAACTTCTGATTGCTACGAACAACCATGTGGTTGAAGGAGCAAACCCGATCAATGTTAAATTTATTGACGGAACAGAAGCAGAGGCTATTATTAAAGGAACAGATTCCACAGCAGACCTTGCTGTTATTACTATTGACTTAAGCAAGATTAAAGCCAGCACCCTGGAGACCATACAGATTGCGAAGCTTGGTGATTCAGATGCAGTGAAGGTAGGTGAGATGGCGGTTGCTATCGGTAATGCTTTAGGTTATGGTCAGTCTACCACAGTAGGTTATATCAGTGCAAAAGACCGTGAGGTCCAGGTGGATGAGAAGAAAATGGTATTGCTGCAGACGGATGCTGCTATCAATCCTGGTAATAGTGGCGGTGCCCTGATTAATTTAAACGGAGATGTAATTGGTATTAATACCGTTAAATATGCCTCCAGTGAAGTCGAAGGTATGGGTTTTGCAATTCCTATTTCCAGAGCCATACCGATTATTGATGAGTTAATGAGCAGAGAAGTACTGACCGAGAAGGAGAAAGGTTACTTAGGTGTGAGTATTAAGGATGTTACAGAAGAGATATCTCAAATGTACGGCTGGCCGTTAGGTGTTTATGTAAAAGCAACCTTAGATGGCAGCAGTGCGGCTAATGCAGGTATTTTAGCCGGTGATATTATTACCAAGGTGAATGATACGGAAGTAACTGCAGGTACTCAGCTGAAGGAAAAGGTAAATTCCTACCGTGTAGGAACCAAGATATCCATTACGGTGAAACGAAATACCAATGGTAAATTTGAAGAGAAAACCTTTGAGGTTACTTTAACCGGAAATCCTGAAACAAACAACAATCAATAAAGTATTCTTTATTAGTCAGAGCATATGGTTTCAGGAAGGTTAAAAATTCTGATCCAATTCATAAAACGATTAAAAATATAGGTAATATAAAGGCTGCGGTAAGATAGCTGTTTGAAAAAAGCTGTTTTATGGCAGCCTGTTTGTTTTTTTATTATAATTATTTTAGAAAAAATTCAATATTATTCTATTGTATACAACAAATTGCTACGTTATAATATAAAAATATATTTAATATATTAAAGATATTTAATATATCAATTTATTTAATATTTACCCCCTCATACTGGTGATAGCGGCAAAACCTTAAAGCTGGCTTTAAGGAGAAGGAGATGATATAATGAAAGACGATGTAAGGGATGATAATTTAAAGGATGAATTTAAAGATATAAATATAGAAGATAAAGAGAAAAAAGACAAAGATGATTACGAGACAGTCTGCTATATCTGCAGAAGGCCCGAGAGCAAAGCTGGAAAGATGATGAGGATACCAAATAACATCTGTATCTGCTCCGACTGTATGCAGAAGACCTTTGACACCATTAACAGCAATGGAATGCCTTATATGGATTTGATGGGATTTCCGTCTAATATGATGAATATGAACAATGTGCAAAAGGAAGTACCCAAAAGTCAGAAGTTAAAGAAAAAGAAAGAGGAGACGGAAGAAACCAACGCCAAAACAATGGACATAAGAAATATTCCTTCCCCTCATATAATTAAAGGCAAACTGGATGATTTCGTCGTTGGGCAGGAACATGCCAAAAAGGTACTCTCAGTAGCTGTTTATAACCATTATAAAAGGGTCGCAACGGATACCATGGATGATATTGAGATCGAGAAGTCCAATATGCTTATGATCGGACCTACGGGTAGCGGTAAGACCTTCCTGGTAAAGACCCTGGCAAAGCTTCTGGATGTGCCTTTAGCTATCACAGATGCTACTTCTCTTACGGAAGCCGGCTATATTGGTGATGACGTAGAAAGTGTCTTATCAAAGCTACTGGCAGCTGCTGATAATGATGTTGAGAAGGCGGAACGGGGAATCATTTTTATTGATGAGATTGATAAGATTGCAAAGAAAAAGAATACCAATAACAGAGATGTAAGCGGTGAGTCCGTTCAACAGGGACTTTTGAAACTTTTAGAGGGCAGCGAAGTGGAAGTACCGGTAGGTGCTACCAGCAAAAATGCTATGGTTCCTTTAACTACTGTAAATACCAAGAATATTCTCTTTATCTGCGGGGGAGCTTTTCCGGACCTGGATACCATAATCAAAGCCAGGCTGAACAAACAATCCTCCATTGGTTTTAGCGCAGACTTAAAAGATAAATATGACGATGATCCGAACCTGCTGTTAAAGGTAGCGGTAGAGGATTTAAGAGAGTTTGGTATGATACCGGAATTTTTAGGACGTCTTCCGATTATATACTCTCTGGAAGGCTTAACAAAGGACATGCTTATCAAGATCTTAATGGAGCCAAGAAATGCTATTTTAAAGCAATACCAGAAACTTCTTGCTTTAGATGAGGTGCGTCTGGAATTTGACAGAAGCGCAATGGAAGCTATTGCAGAAAAAGCCATGGAGAAGAAGACCGGAGCCAGAGCTTTGCGTGCTATCATTGAAGAGTTCATGCTTGATATAATGTATGAAATACCAAAGGACATCAACATTGGAAAAGTAACCATTACCAGAGATTACATTGAGAAAAAGGGAGTACCTCAGATTGAGATGAGGGGAAGCAGTTATAATAATATGCTGCTGGAAGAATCCGTATAAAAGTACATGCGATAAATAAAACAACAAAAGGGAGAGAGGTGTATTCCGCGGGTGTAAGGAGTGAATACAAGGCCCGCGGAAAAAGATATGGAGGAGAAATTTCTGCCGGAAATTGACGGTGTTTTACGCAAACATATGATTCGTGTACCCAAAGCAATCGATCATGCAAGTGGTATCCGCATCTTTGGAAAACTAATTAAATCCCTTGTATTTACTACAGATGTAGCTATAATACGAAACTGTAATGCCAATGCGGTTATTGCAGTCTATCCATTTACACCACAACCGATCATCACCCATTCTATTATAAACTGTTCGGATGTCCCGGTATTCTGCGGCGTCGGAGGTGGTACCACCAAAGGTCCCAGGGTACTTAATCTGGCAGAAGATGCTGAATTTCAAGGTGCGGTAGGAGTTGTTTTAAATGCGCCTACACCCAATGAAACCATTCTTTATTTAAAGGAGAAAATTGATATTCCCATTGTAATTACCGTAGTGTCTGAGAAAACGGATATTCGTGCCAGAATTGAAGCAGGTGCGGATATCTTAAATGTATCCGGTGCCGGCAGGACCAATGATATCGTTAGACAGATCAGGGAGGAATTTCCCAAAATACCCATTATTGCAACTGGTGGGCCTACAGAAGAAAGTATCCTAAAAACCATTGAGGCAGGTGCCAATGCAATAACCTATACACCGCCTACCAACGGAGAGATATTCAAAAGGCTGATGAATAAATATAGAGAAGAAGACCATATTATTTAGGGGGTAACCGGAAGTGATCCTGAAGAAAATTATGGGTTTGGTTAATGCGGCTAAGCCAAATAAAACCGTTCATACTACAGTTCCTACCATTGTAAAGGAAACGATAAAAAAAGAAAATCTGGAAGAATCAGAAAGCAATACGGAGTCAAGTACGGAACCTATGGAGTACGAGATTGTTGAGAAGGAGATATTACCTGAGAAAATGATATGTCCTGATTGCGGAGGGATTACTCTTGCAGGTCTTGATTTCTGCGATAAGTGCGGCGGTGAGCTGGCAAACTATGAGAATTTTTGAACTGATACATTTTCATACGGCATAACCACAAATATCGGCTAAGTATAATGCGTGTACTTATGCAGCCTGGTACTTGATTGATTATTTGAATGAATCGATTAATCAATTTTTTGTTGACAAATGAAAATGACAATAGTAAGATAAAACAGAACAAAGGCGTTCAAGGTATTTGTATTTTGAACGCCTTTTTTCAATATACTATATATATTACTTAGCAGCTTATAATACACCATAAGCTTTTGTTTTTACATTAGTACTTTAATGCATTAATATGCCAATGGTTAAGTTGTAGCTGTATAAGATATATTAATATGATGGAGGAGACTTATGAGAAAATTATTAAAGAGAGTTGTAAGCCTTGGCTTATTAGGTACTTTGGCAGTTGCTTCATTAGCAGCCTGCGGTACAAAGAATAACAGTACAGGATCTGACGGTAGCGATACAGCTTCCGGAGATGGTACATTTTTAATCGGTGGTTTAGGACCTTTAACAGGAGCAGCAGCTTCCTATGGTATCTCTGTAAAGCAGGGCGCTGAAATTGCCATTCAGGAAATCAATGATGCAGGCGGTGTTAAGGCTGGGGACCAGACACTGAAATTAGTTCTTCAGTTTGAAGATGATGAAGCTGATGGCGATACTGCTATGGCAGCTTATAACACATTAATGGATAAAGGTATCCAGGCTTTACTTGGAACCGTAACCAGTGGTGCAGGTCTTGCAATTTCTGATCAGACCAGTGCAGATGGAATCTTACAGATTACTCCTTCCGGTTCAGCAGCAGACCTGACCAAGAATCCCAACGCTTTCCGTCTTTGCTTTACCGATCCTCTTCAGGGACAGACAATGGCAAAGTATGCAGTTGAGACCTTAGGTTATAAAAAGGTAGCAATTATCTATAACAATGCGGATGACTACAGTACCGGTGTAGCAGAGGCTTTCGAAAGTGAAGTAAAAGCTCTGGGCGGTGAAATCGTAGCAAAAGAAGCTTTCGTAACCGATGCAGTAGACTTTAATACACAGCTTACATCAATTAAAGGAACCGATGCACAGATCGTTTTTGCTCCTGTATACTATCAGGATGCAGCTTATATAACAACCCAGGCTTCTGAGCTTGGAATCACACTTCCTTTTATCGGTTCTGACGGCTGGGATGGTGTAATCGATAAGGTAGTAGATACAAAGGTATTGGAAGGTGCTGTATTCTTAAGTCCTTTCCTTGCAACAGACTCAGATTCAGCTGTACAGGCTTTTGTTGGAAAATACAAAGAAAAATACAATGCAACACCTGACCAGTTCGCAGCAGATGGTTATGATACCGTATATGTAATCAAAGCAGCAATTGAAAAAGCCGGTAAAACCAGCAGTGCTGATTTAATCAAGGCTATGACTGAGATTGAAGTAAAGGGACTTACCGGAACCGTTACCTTTAATGCTGACGGTGAACCAAATAAAGGTGCTAAATTCGTAGAAATCAAAGGCGGAGAATATACTGCTAAAACAGTAGAGTAATATATTTTACAGAGCTGTAAATTAAAGAATTTTGGACGGAAGACAGGAAACTGTCTTTGGTCCAAATTCTTTCTTTTAATCAGGTGAACTTAAGACTATTCGCTTTATTCGGAAGAGCTGGGGAGAAGGCTTCCGGGCCAAGCGAATAAGCTTATGAAGAAGGAATGTTCAAGCGGGATTGGATATTCAGGAAAGAGGTCGATATGGAAAGTATTATTGAACAATTAATAAACGGCTTAAGGTCGGGGAGTATCTATGCCTTAATTGCCTTGGGCTATACAATGGTATACGGTATAGCGAAAATGATTAACTTTGCCCATGGTGATATTATCATGGTTGGTGCATATAGTTTGTATGTTTTTATTGCAAGGCTCAAGATGCCAGTGGTACCTGCTGTTATATTTACGATTTTAGTATGTGCAATTATAGGTGTTGTGATTGAAAAGGTTGCTTATAAACCTCTAAGAAAAGCACCGCCATTAGCAGTTCTTATAACAGCAATTGGTGTAAGTTACTTACTGCAAAATTTAGCCCAGCTAATATTTACGGCTAATCCAATAACATTTAAATCTATCATTAACCTGAAGGCAGTTAAAATAGCAGGTATAACCATACCTGGTATAACCTTGGTGACATTAGTGGTTACTTTTATTTGTATGACTGCCCTAACCTTGTTTATCAATAAAACAAAAGCAGGCAGTGCCATGAGAGCAGTTTCTGAGGATAAAGCAGCAGCTCAATTAATGGGAATTAATGTTAATCGAACCATATCAATGACTTTCGCTATTGGATCTGCTCTTGCCGCAGTGGCAGGTATTATATTTATTTGTCAGTTCCAGTCTGTTGAACCGACTCTGGGTGCTTTGCCTGGTATCAAGGCTTTCGTAGCTGCTGTACTTGGAGGTATTGGAAGTGTACCGGGTGCAATGCTTGGAGGACTCCTTTTAGGTGTAATTGAGAGTGTTTCCAAAGCGTATATATCAACACAATTAGCTGATGCAATCGTATTTGGTGTATTGGTAATCGTTCTGCTGGTTAAACCCTCCGGTCTTCTTGGCAAGAACCGTATAGAGAAAGTGTAGGTGGCATATGGGGAAAGATATCGCGAAAAAAACAGGAAGCATCTTTAACGGCAAAAATCTGATAAAACTGGCAGTGATAGTTATTATTTATATATTGCTTATGCTGGTCATGGAAGGGGATTTTGCTACCAGGCATTTTAAATCCCTTTTAGTACCTGTAGGAATTAACATAATCTTAGCAGTATCCTTAAATATTACAACTGGATTTTTAGGAGAGTTGTCTTTGGGACATGCCGGCTTTATGGCAATCGGTGCTTATTCCGGCTCCCTTTTTACAATTTTTGCACAGGATCATACCGGACTTCCGGGTCCCCTGGCTTTCATCATTGGTATTATTATCGGTGGTATCATGGCAGCTTTACTTGGTGTAGTAATCGGTATCCCGGTGCTCAGGCTCCGCGGCGATTACCTTGCCATTGTAACCCTTGCCTTTGGCGAGATTGTTCGTTCTGTAATCAACTTCCTTGGGTTTACCGGAGGAGCCAGAGGCTTAAGCGGTATACCAAGATATACAAATTATAAATGGGTGTATGCTCTGGTAATCATTACTCTGATTGTACTGGCGAATCTGGTAAAATCCCGTTACGGCAGAGTTATCAGCTCCATCAGGGATAATTCCATAGCAGCAGAATCTATTGGTATTAAGGTAAGTAATTATAAAATCATGGCTTTTGTAATAGCTGCTTTCTTTGCAGGAGTTGCAGGGGTTCTTTTCGGACATAACTTAAGTGTATTAAAGCCTACAAATTTTGATTACAATAAATCCATAGAGATTTTGGTTATCGTAGTACTTGGAGGTATGGGCAGCATAAGAGGTTCTGTTATATCAGCCATTATCCTTACACTGCTTCCTGAGTTCTTAAGAGATGCCAGTGAATACAGAATGTTGCTTTACGCATTAGCACTAATTATAATCATGCTCTTTAATTCTTCTGAAATCCGTCAGAAGCTGGAGGACAGCGGTAAGCTGCCTAAACTGCCTAAATTTCCAACCTTAAAGGCAAGAATCAAATAGAAAGGAGAGAAAAATTATGAGTTTATTGGAAGTAAATAATTTAGGTATCTCCTTTGGAGGACTAAGGGCGGTGGACAGTGTAAACCTTTCCATCGAAAAGGGACAGCTTTATGGTCTTATCGGACCCAACGGAGCCGGTAAAACAACGATCTTTAATTTATTAACGGGGGTATATAAACCTACGGATGGCACTATTAAATTAGACGGTACAGATATGGTGGGGAAATCCCCCTCTGAAATCTGTAAGTCCGGTATTGCCAGAACATTTCAGAATATTCGCTTATTTAAGAAGATGACTGTCCTTGATAACGTTAAGACTGCTCTTCATAACAGATATACCTACTCCCTGGCAGAGAGTTTTCTTCATCTGGGGTCTTATTTCAAAAAAGAAAGAGAGATGGATGAGAAGGCACTTGAAATCCTGAAAGTGTTTGATCTGGACAATGAGGCAGATTATCTTGCAGGAAATCTTCCTTACGGTAAACAGAGAAAATTAGAAATTGCCAGAGGACTTGCCACGAATCCTAAGCTTCTCTTATTAGATGAACCTGCAGCAGGTATGAATCCCAATGAAACCGCTGAGTTAATGGATACCATACAGCTGGTCAGAAAACAATATGGCATTACAATCCTATTAATTGAACATGATATGAAGCTGGTAACAGGTATCTGTGAGAAGATACTGGTACTTAATTTCGGCACGGAACTTGCATCCGGTACTCCTGAGGAAGTTTTAAATGATCCCGAGGTTATTACCGCATATCTGGGAGAATAAAGGAGGGGTACAATGGCAATGTTAAAAATAGAAGACCTGAATGTATATTATGGAGTTATTCAGGCATTAAAGGGAGTATCCTTTGAAGTAAATGAAGGAGAAGTTATCGCATTGATCGGAGCCAACGGTGCAGGTAAGACTACGATACTTCATTCCATTACAGGACTGCTTGGCACGAAATCAGGCCGTGTACTGTATGAAGGCAAAGATCTTACAAAGATACCTGCCCATAAAATAGTAACCATGGGAATGGCTCATGTACCGGAAGGCAGAAGAGTGTTTGCAGAACTGACAGTATATGAGAATCTGAAGCTTGGTGCTTATACCAGAAAAGACAAAACGGAAATCGAAAACACTTTAAACAAGGTCTACAACAGATTTCCCAGATTGAAGGAACGAAAAAATCAGATAGCCGGAACCCTAAGCGGCGGTGAACAGCAGATGTTAGCAATGGGGCGTGCCCTTATGTCCCAGCCTAAAATCATATTAATGGATGAGCCTTCCATGGGATTATCTCCCTTGTTTGTTTCTGAGATTTTTGATATAATAAAGGAAATAAGTGAAAGCGGTACGACCGTTCTGTTAGTAGAACAGAATGCAAAAAAAGCATTATCCATCGCTTCCAGAGCATATGTTTTAGAGACCGGTAAAATTGTACTGGAAGGTAAGGCAAGTGATCTGCTTAATGATGATTCTGTTAAAAAAGCTTACCTGGGTGAGTAATACATTTAGTACACAGACAGAAGTTAGTAGATTAAAGAGTATTCTGTTGAGGATTGAATATTCAGAAAAGAGGGCAATATGAAAAATTATGTAATAACCATTGCCAGGGGTTACGGCAGCGGCGGCAGAACAATGGGAAAGATGCTTGCCGAAGAGCTGGGAATCCATTATTATGACCGGGAGCTGATGCGCCTTGCTTCAGACGAAAGCGGTATTAACGAGGAACTGTTCGGCAGAGCTGATGAGCAGTTGAAGCAAAGCCTGTTATACCGTATAGCCAGAAGGGAATATAAAGGCGAGCTGATTCAGCCGGACAGGGAAGATTTTGTCTCCAATGATAATTTGTTCAGTTACCAGGCAAAGGTTATCAAACGTCTGGCAGAAGAAGAGTCCTGTGTTATTGTAGGAAGATGTGCGGATTATATCCTAAAGGATATGGACAATGTAGTTAAAGTCTTTATACATGCTTCTTTAGAGGACTGTGTAACAAGACTGGAAGGAATGTTTAGTTTACCCGCCAAAGAACTGGAAAAGAAAATAATTGAGACAGACAAACGCCGTGCGGCATACTACCGCTATTATACCGGCAGAGACTGGGAAGCTGCAAAGAATTACGACTTGTGCCTGAACAGCAAGCAGCTGGGTTTTGATAAGTGCGTTAAGATAGTCAGAGATTATCTGGATATACGTTTTAATTAAGCATGTCAGGGGCTGTTGCAAAACGAATGTAAAGCTGCAAGAAGCCCCTTGGATTTCCTTTAATGCACTGCCTGAAAGACATATTGCAGATTTTGTGTACTAAACGCAAACAAGTTTTGTAGATTATAGCACACGAAATTGGGTATATGTATTTCAGCCGCAGTGGGGAAAGTCAGGGGGCTTCTTGCAACATCATTGTTTATAATGCAACAGCCTTTTTTCGTGAATATATATTTACTTCATAAAAAAACAGTCAGAATACATAAACAATAGTTCGAGGTCATAAACAATTATTCGAGGACATAAAAAAATAGTTCGATGGCATGTCTTGTATTCAAGAATATCAGTATGCTATACTGATAAAAATACAATGAGACACATAAAAAGGAAAGAGGTTATCTATGATTTCTGAAAAAATGAGTGTTATGGTAAAGAACAGCTCAATTACCAGAGCAATGTTCGAAGAAGGAAAAAGACTGGCAGCAATTCACGGAAAAGAGAATGTATTTGATTTCAGCCTTGGAAACCCCAGTGTGGTACCCCCTGCTTCCGTACGGGAGGCAGTAATAGACATTATAACCCATGAAGATACCAACATGGTACACGGATATATGAATAATTCCGGGTATGAAGACGTAAGGGAGCAAATTGCAGACTTCTTAAATAAACACCATGGTACCTCATTTCATGCAGGGAACATCTTAATGACAGTTGGTGCTGCAGGCGGATTGAATGTAATATTAAAGACGTTAATAAATCCCGGGGAAGAAATAATAACCTTTGCTCCTTTCTTCGGAGAGTATAGAAATTACGCCGATAATTATGATGCCAGGCTGGTAGTAATCAGCCCAGATACACAGACCTTCATGCCCAATTTGAAAGAATTGGAAGAAAAGATTACAGCAAAGACAAAAGCAGTTATTGTTAATACTCCCAATAATCCTACAGGTGTAGTATATTCCGAGGAAACCATTAAGGAACTTGCAAAAGTATTGGAAAAGAAGCAGGAAGAATTAAAAACTTCTATTTATCTGATCTCCGATGAGCCTTACAGGGAGCTTGTTTATGGAGAGGTAGAAGTACCATATATTACGAAATACTACAGGAATACGATTGTAGGCTATTCTTACAGTAAATCACTGTCTCTTCCGGGAGAGCGTATCGGATATCTTGTAATACCAAAGGAAGCAGATGATTATGAAGATATATTCGCTGCAGCTAATGTTGCCAACAGAATACTTGGGTTTGTTAATGCGCCTTCTCTTATTCAGAGAGTGGTTGCAAAATGCCTGGATTCAGAAGTAGATGTTTCTGTATACAATGAGAACAGGGAGCTTCTCTACAATAGTCTCATAGAATATGGTTATTCCTGTGTCAAACCTCAGGGAGCCTTTTATCTGTTCGTTAAGACTCTGGAAGAGGATGATAAAGCTTTCTGTGAGAGGGCAAAGAAATATAACATTCTTGTAGTACCCGGCTCCGCCTTTGGCTGCCCGGGATATTGCCGCATTGCTTACTGTGTGGGAAAGAGCAGCATTGAAGGAGCCCTGCCGGGCTTTCAGAAGCTTTACGATGAATATAACCTGTAAAATACCTTGTATAATGCTCCGACAGCATACCCAGTGAAAGAAAAGAGGTCACCTATGAACCAGTGGGAACAGTATTTCAGAAAGGTTGTGCCCTATGTTCCGGGAGAACAGCCCAGTGTACCAGGAATGATTAAATTAAACACCAATGAAAATCCCTATCCGCCTTCACCTAAGGTTAAGAAAGCCATGGAGGAATTAGATATGGATAAGTTAAGGCTTTATCCTGATCCTACCTCCAGTGAACTGACGGAAGCCTTAAGTGCAGCCTATGGCGTAAATAAGGAGCAGATTTTTGTAGGAGTTGGCTCCGATGATGTATTGGGAACGGCTTTCCTTACTTTTTTTAACGCGGAGGAACCCATTCTTTTTCCGGATATTACCTATTCTTTTTATGAGGTATGGGCAGGTTTATACCGGATTCCCTATGTCACGCTGCCTTTGCAGGAAGACTTCTCAGTTCGTAAAGAAGACTATTACAGGAAGAATGGTGGGATTGTTATAGCCAATCCTAATGCACCTACTTCTCTGTGTATGGAATTAGAGGCTATAAGGGATATACTATTAAATAACAGTGAAATCGTTGTTATTGTAGATGAAGCGTATATCGATTTTGGCGGAGTCAGTGCTCTGTCGCTGCTGGAGGAATTTGAAAACCTGCTGGTGGTGCAGACCTTTTCCAAGTCCTATTCCATGGCAGGTATACGAATCGGTTATGCCTTTGGAGCACCTGCCCTGATAAAGGCCATGAATGATGTGAAATATTCCTACAATTCCTATACAATGAATCTGCCCTCTCTTTTGTATGGAGCAGAAGCCGTAAAGGATCAGGCTTATCACAAGGAGATGCTGGATAAAATAATCAATACCAGAGCCTGGGTGAAGGAGGCATTAATAAAGCTCGGATTTTCCATGCCAGATTCCAGGACGAATTTTATATTTGCTTCTCATAAAGAAATACCTGCTGAGAAAATATTTCTGGCACTGAGGGAAAAGAATATATATGTACGTTATTTTAACAAACCCAGGATTAATAACTATTTAAGAATTACCATAGGAACTGACCGGGAGATGGAGACACTTATGACTGCTCTGGAAGAAATACTTAAGGTCACTTCTTTGACTAATTAAGCTGGTTATGTTATTATAAACTAGCTATTACTTTACCAGATAAAAGGAGGAACACAGCCATGGATAAGGAGTTCGACATCAAAACCACAGAAATAAACGGTGAGATGAATCCGGCTGAAAGTGAGACTGTCTCAAAGAATTTTATTGAGCAGATTATCGAAAAAGACATCAAAGAGGGACGCTGTACCAATATAGTAACACGTTTTCCTCCTGAACCTAATGGGTACCTGCATATTGGACATGCCAAGTCCATTTTGCTGAACTACGGTTTGGCAATGAAATATGGCGGAAAATTCAATCTGCGCTTTGATGATACCAATCCCACCAAGGAAAAAACTGAGTTTGTAGAGTCTATTATAGCAGACGTTAAGTGGATTGGCGGAGATTATGAAGACAGATTATTCTTTGCATCAGATTACTTTGGACAGATGTATGAAGGTGCAGTTAAGCTGATTAAAAAGGGAAAAGCTTTTGTCTGTGATCTGACAGCAGAAGAAATGAGAGAATACAGAGGAACCTTAACCGAACCAGGCAGGGTAAGTCCTTACAGGGACAGAACCATTGAAGAGAATATGAAGCTGTTTGAAGAGATGAAAGACGGCAAATATGAAGATGGTTCCAAAGTCCTCAGGGCGAAAATAGATATGGCTTCTCCTAATATTAATATGAGAGATCCGATTATATACCGTATTGCCAGAATGACTCATCATAACACAGGGGATAAATGGTGTATCTATCCTATGTATGATTTCGCACACCCCATTGAAGATGCTATAGAAGGCGTTACCCATTCAATCTGTACTCTGGAATTTGAAGATCACAGACCATTATATGACTGGGTGGTTACAGAACTGGAATATAAGAATCCTCCAAAACAGATAGAATTTGCAAAAATGTATCTTACCAATGTTATCACCGGAAAGAGATACATAAAGAAGCTGGTAGAAGACGGAATCGTTGATGGCTGGGATGATCCAAGACTGGTATCCATCAGTGCCTTAAGAAGAAGAGGCTTTACGCCGGAATCCTTTAAGATGTTCATGGAGCTTTGCGGTGTATCTAAGAGCCAGAGCTCAGTGGACTATTCCATGTTAGAATATTGTATCAGAGAAGATTTAAAGCTTAAAAAACCTCGAGTTATGGCGGCTCTGGACCCTGTGAAGTTAATTATCACAAACTATCCCGAAGGCCAGGTGGAACAGATGGAAGTATCCAATAATCAGGAAAATGAAGAAATGGGTACGAGAATGGTTCCTTTTAGCAGAGAGCTTTATATAGACAGAGAAGATTTTAAGATAGAACCTCCGAAGAAATATTTTCGTCTGTTCCCAGGCAATGAAGTAAGACTTATGAATGCTTATTTTGTTACCTGTACAGATTATGTAACTGATGAAAATGGAGTCGTAACGGAAGTTCATGCAACCTACGACCCGGAGACCAGAAGCGGGTCCGGTTTCAGCGGCAGAAAAGTTAAGGGGACCATCCAATGGGTGGAGGCAACAACTTCTGTAAAAGCTGAGGTAAGGTTATATGAAAATATTGTCGATGAAGAGAAAGGGGTATATAATGAAGACGGAAGTCTTAATTTAAACCCCAACTCTATTACAGTATTAAGAGACTGCCGTATTGAGCAAAGTGTAAAAGGGGCACAAGCTTATGACAGTTTCCAGTTTTTAAGAAACGGATATTTTTGTGTGGACTCAAAAGATTCGACAGAAGAAAATCTGGTATTTAACAGAATTGTGTCATTAAAGAGTTCATACAAGCCTGAGTAAAGGAGGAGAGTAGTATGGCTAACATATTTTCAGGATTAGAGGAATTTGGTCTGGGTAAAATGTCCGGACTGGATGTATACGCAACAGATGAAAAAGCAAAAAAGGCAGAGCAGGGTGGCGGCGAAGAGAAGGTTCAGGTAGTGGAATCTGATTTTATCTTTGAGAAATCCTTTAATTGCCCTGTTTGTGATAAAAGCTTCAAAACCAAAACAGTAAAAACCGGTAAGGTTAAGTTAATCTCCGCTGATACGGACTTACGTCCCAAATACCAGCATATGGATTCTCTTAAATATGACGTTATTGCATGCCCTCATTGCGGTTATGCTGCACTGAACAGGTTCTATAACTATATGACCTCACCCCAGGCGAAGCTGATTAAAGAAAATATATCAGCATCCTTTAAAGGCCTGGCAGCAGAAGGCGAAGTGCTTTCTTATGATGAAGCAATTTCAAGGCATAAGCTTGCTTTGGTAAATACCATTGTAAAAAAAGGAAAAATCAGTGAAAGAGCTTATACCTGTTTAAAGACAGCCTGGCTGCTCAGAGGGAAGGCAGAATCTTTAGCTGAACAGGAACAGACAGAGGCAATCAGGAAAGAAATCAAGAATCTTCATGATGAAGAGTTTGAATTTATCAAAAATGCCTGTGATGGATTTATGGAAGCGTTCTCAAAGGAATCCTTCCCCTTATGCGGTATGGATGAGAATACCATGATGTATCTGATTGCTGACCTTGCAAGAAGAAGCGGCAGACTGGAGGAATCCAGCAGATGGATTTCAAGAGTTCTTATTTCCAGAGATGCCAATGAGCGTATTAAGTCCAAGGCAAGAGAATTAAAAGATATGCTCAAACTGGATGAAGAGAATGCATAAATGAATTTTAATTCATTTATCAAATCAAGTTTCTTCATTAAATAACCGATTCAGATGTAAACAGGTTAAAAAATAAGGTAATTTGCCCCCCGAATAAGGAAAAAATTACGAAGTTTACAGTAGTTTATTCAAATATATAGACTGACAGAACAGACCGGCGACAGGATATCTTAAGCTATTACTTATAGCTGGATATCCCGCCGCCGGTCTGTTTTGTACCTTATAGCGTACTATTGGTTTTGGTCATGGACCTTGGCAGTGCATCTTTTGAATTCTTCCAGGGCTCATTGACATAACGGTAATCAAATTTATCAATAAACCATTCCAGGTCATCTCGTACTCGTTTCATATTCTCTAAATAGACCTGATTTAATTCTTTCAAAAAGTTTTCTAACTTATCTCCGCTTAAATGATTAGGAGCTACCTCATGGAGCAGGCCGAAATGAGTGTTACAAAAACCCTTTGAAGTTTTGAATTTCTGGCGGAAAGCTTCTTCGCTGTTATATAAAGAAAATAAGGTGGTTATATATAGTTTAAAGGTATTCTCGACTTTATTGCAGATATAGCAGGAGTTTTTCAGGTTATCTGTGTATTCTTTTACGGGAGAGGCTTCCGTATTCTTTTTGAATAACCCGGGTCCCTTTACTTTTTTAAGAGATATCTGCTCCAGATCCTTTATTGTTTTATCCATATGAGTCTTTAGCATAAGCGCAAGACCCAGACGATTCTGATTCTCATACATCTTGCTAAGGTGATAATTACAGAAGCCGATTTTATCCGTTTCAGCTCTTACATCGTCCTCCATATAACTTGGGCCCATAGTAAATTCAACTGCATTATCTTCCAGGGTTTTTCGCATAAAGCAGACGGGACATTCACATTCACTGTCAAAGGCATCGTTAACCGGTATGGTGTATAATTTTTCTTTCATTTATATGCTTTTGTACTCCTTTCAATGTTAAGTTGCGGATTTATTGCATGAAACCGAGATGGTTAAAATACTTACTAAGAGTATAGCATGTGGAAAGAGATTGTACAAGCTGGTTTACTCGAGGCATATGATATTGGTTTAGAGTCAAGTCATATCATCCCGCAGCGCGTCAATAATATTTTCTTTCTTTATTTTGTTTATGGCATACAGCATTGTAATAAAAACAAGAAAGAGTACACCGCACAAGCTGATTGCCATACTGGCCCAAGGGAACACAAAACCAACATTTCCGCCGCCGGTAACCATACCCTTATAAATCAGACAGGAAAGGATACCTGAGAGAGGCAGCCCCCAAAGCATCGTCCGCGCTCCGTAGAGAGTACATTCAAAGCGCATCATCTTATTAAAATCCCGGTCAGACATCCCCACAGAACGGAGCATGGCAAATTCCTGCCTGCGCAGCTTAATATTCGTGGAAATCGTGTTAAAGACATTGGCAACTGCAATTAACGAAATCATCGCAATAAAAACAACCGAAAAAAGATTTACAATGAAAGTTATATTACGGTTTTGTTCAAGTATCTCATAGACATTGTAGAGATTATAGCCGGCAGCAAGGCTGACTCCATCAATCATGGTTTTCATGGCCGCTGTAGACTGACCAGGATTATTTGATTTAAAGGTCATACCAAGCTTTGTAGGCCTTATAGTCGCACCTAGTGCATCAAACTGGGGTTTTACCTCGTAAGGAGCAATCACCATAAGCGAGTATCCGGGCCACTCACCAGGCTGTGCAGGCAACAGATCCGGGTAGTCCTTTATAAAGGTTGCAGATATCGTTTTCGTCTGGTCTCCATTCTTTGAAGGGATCGAAAATTCCATAGGCTGTTCCTGGGTATACCAACTCCCGGGCAGTATTCCTGCCATGACCATTTTTTTATCCTGCCCGCTGTATTCCTCTGAGGACAGACCGAGGCCTTTTAACAAGTTCTGATAGACACTGTCCTCAACAAACTGAACATCTAATTGTACTTCTACCGTTTCACTTGCCCCATCATAACCGATAATTTCACCGTACTCTTCGATAAAATGGCTTGATAAATCATTTGCATTGAGCACACAGGAATAGGACGAGAGGGCCTGATAAGTGCTTTCGGTAACCCCGTCGGCAGTTTTCAGCTTGTCATAAAGCTGGAACAGATCGCTTTCCTCCATGTCCTGTGTATAGAAACAGATATCATATTCCTCAACTACCACGGATGAATTCTCCGCAATCTGATTCAGATAGGTTCCAAAGGAATTTGCCGACACAAACAACACGACACTTAAGGTAAGTGAAAGGACAATACTGCGATAACGCCGCTTGTTCCTCTTAAAGTTCTTAAGCGCAAGTATTTCTTCCAAACCATAAAGACGTTCCGTTAACTTTGATGTTCTTATGGATTGAGCATCCACCTTAACCTCATTTGTCTTGCGGATACACACCATCACAGGGGTACCGGCGGCTTTTTTTGCAGGAATATAGGCTGAAATCAGAATGGTAATCATACTGATAACTGCAGCAGCAACAAGAGCAGGAACAGACACCACCAGGGTCAACGGTACATTGCTATACATAACATTTGCGAAATTCTTTGCCACAAGAGTAAGTACCAGCCTGATACCTGGTATCCCAACTAAAATACCGATGGGAATGCCAATTAAACCAATGCAAAGCCCCTCAAACAGCACGGAATTGCGCAGCTGTTTTTCTGTGGCACCTACCGACATAAGAATTCCAAACTGATGTGTGCGTTCATTCAGTGAGATGTTGAATGAATTATAAATCAGGAATACCGAGCCGAGCATAACCAGGAAAATCAGAATACCTCCAATGGCGTACAGAAGGGTTGTAATTATCTTTTCCCCGGAAAGTCCCATGAAACGCAGTACATTATCGTTTAGAACGTAACTGTAATTGTCGGATATGCTTTTTGCATAAGAATGAACCTGATAGGGGTTCTTCAGTGTGACAAAAACTGCAAGGCTGTCCGAGGCACCTGTATCCTCTGTTGTTATTAAGGTGTATCCGGGAGCATTATACTCCTCGATTGCCGGTCGTTGGCAGATGCCGACAACCGTATATGTTCTCTCTGATGCAGTAACAAGTCTTTCATCTCCATGGGAATAGGAATCATGCTGACTGAGCTTCTGATCACCTTTCATTCGGCTGCCAACGGGGAGGGTAAGAGTGTCTCCCAACGAAATTTTTACACCACCGTTTGAGGCAATATGTGCTGGTATCACGACTTCGCTGCTGTCTTTTGGAAGTCTGCCGGAAAGCAGCTTGATGGGCAACGTATCCAGGGCCTGCTTGCTCCACCCGCTGATAAAAAGATATGGCTTGTCGGGATTATTTCCACCTTCCAAGGTAGCATAACCGATGTTCTGCAGCGCTATAGCATTTGCTACCCGGTTGTCCTCTTCCTGTTTCAGCATAAAGGAGGAATCGGTATCCGGGATTTCGATATGCCAATTGCCATATTTGGCAACAGCACCCCTTAACATATAGTTTTGCAGGGACACCGCGAAGGTAGCGTCTGCGGTAATCATAAGGGTTGAAAGAACAACTCCGACGATTGTTACGAGTGTTCTGGTACGGCTCTTTTTAAGTCCTTGCAGGGCAACTTTATGAAAGATGTTCATTAGCGTGCCACCTGCTTCTCATCCCGCACCACTTTTCCATCAGCAATTGTAATAATGCGGTTTGCCTGCAGGGCAATGTTTTCGTCGTGGGTAACCAGAAGCAGGGTCTGCCCATATTTTTTATTGCTTTCCTTCAGAAGCTTGATGATTTCCTGTCCGTTACGGCTGTCCAGGCTGCCTGTTGGCTCATCAGCAAGCATGACCGCCGGAGCGTTCATCAAAGCCCGCCCGATAGCAACACGCTGTTGCTGACCGCCTGAAAGCTGATTGGGTAAATGGGTTTTGCGGTCTTGCAGACCAAGCATTTCAAGCAGGTCATTTAGCCGCTCTGTGTTGACCTTGCGTTTGTCCATCAGAATAGGCAAGGTGATATTTTCCACTACATTTAAAGTGGGTATGAGGTTGTGGAACTGGTAAATCAGTCCGACCTGCCTTCTGCGGAAAATGGCTAGCTTTTCATTGCTTTGACTATATACATCCTGCCCCTCCAAATACACCTTTCCGCTTGTGGGCACGTCAACGCCGCCGATACTATGAAGCAGTGTGGACTTGCCTGACCCAGAGGAACCGATGATTGCGGTAAAATCCCCCTTTTCGATGGTAAGGGAAACATTGTCAAGGGCAGTAACCTGGTTTTCAACCTTGCCGTAGACCTTGTTTAGATTCTCAATTTTTAAAAACTCCATTATGTGAGTCTCCTTTCCTATATTTAACTCATATAATAGACCCTTAAGCTTACAATTCGGTGACAATCCGGTGAGAGAATCGTCACTTTGGATAACGAATGACAAATACCGCGCCACCCTGGGGATGATTTTTTGCGGTAATCGTTCCACCCTGCCTCGTTATGATCATCTTGCTGAGAGCGAGTCCAATCCCATATCCTGTAGCGTTTGTTTTACTGCCCCGGTAAAACCGGTCAAACAGGCAGGGCAGATCTTTTTTTTCAAAACCCGCACCGCTATCATGAATGGAAATCTCGGTAAATAATGGGTTATCTACACAAACAATTTCAAGCTTTCCGTTATCGCCTACACTTTCCACACAATTTTTAAGAATATTTTGAATAGCCTCTGAAAGCCAACCGGAATCTCCCTGTATCATTATCCCTTTCGGTATGTCAGTTTTCCAATCAATATTGTGAAGCTCCATTGGGATTAGTAACGGGCGAAGAGCAGCGTTTACAAGATGGTTTACATCTACCTGTTCGCATTGGAACACTACGATACCTGCGTCCAGGCGGGATAACTTTAGCAGGGAAGTGAGTAGCCAGTCCATCCGGACAAGCAATTCCTCTGTTTCACGTATAAATGCTTTCCGCTCCTTTTCATCAGGGTTATTCTCTAGCAAGGACAGAATAAGGTTTGCAGATGTGAGCGGGGTCCGAAGCTGATGGGCTATGTCGGCTAGTGATTCGGCAAGATGTTCTTTTTCTTTTTTCAATGCATCGTTCTGCTCTCGAAGGCGCAGCAGCAATTTTGTAATCTCACTATGGAGGATGGAAAGCTCACCCTCGTCCGAATCACCAATATACAGATGGTCAGCGTTATGAAGTACAAGATCGATTTGATGAGAAATCTGGGAAATGCTTTTGTACCTGGCTTTGGTAAAGGTAAAAAATGCTGTACCAAAGACGGTGGCAGAGGCAGTAGCAAGGATTCCTGATGCCATATTGATTGTAAAGCCAATTATGATAAAAACAGCAGACAACACGGAGAACAAAATGACAAACTGCCGAACCTCTCTATTCCTGAGCATATGCTTCACCCAATCGATACCCAGTACCACGAACAGTCAATATGATTTGAGGATTTACCGGGTCATCCTCTATCTTTTCCCGCAAACGTTTGATGTATACAGTCAGTGTATTATCATTGACAAACTCACCTGCCGCGTCCCACAACTCATCAAGCAGCCTGCTCCTAGTGAGGATGGTTTTGGCGTTATTTATGAACACCAGCAGCAAACGATATTCTAAGGCGGAAAGAAAAACTTCGCTGCCATTTTTTTTAACAATGCCGTTTGCTATATCAACATGTAGCTTATTAATTTGAAAATCATACTCTGAACGCCGGCCTTTTCGTAAGGCGGTTTCAATTCGTGCAATCAATTCACGTGGACGAAAAGGTTTTGTAATATAGTCTTCTGCACCAATGTTCAGACCGGTAACAACACTCGCCTCATCACCGGATGCCGTCAGAAAGATAACGGGAATATTCCATGTTTTCTTTATTTCTGTGCAAACTGTAAATCCATTTCCGTCAGGCAAGGAAATATCAACAAGCGCCAAATCAAACTTATTCCCAGTAAGCATGGCAAGAGCTTCACTCCGAGTAGAGGCATGGGCGACGGTAAAACTCTCTGAACGGAGCAGCAGGGTAAGGTTTTTAGCAATCGTTTTATCGTCTTCAACCAAGAATATCTGTTTCATTTTTGTTTATCTTCCTTTCCTGTATGTAAATCCTAAATTGATGGTTTTTTTTCGTTTTATCGTTCATACATATTACCTCCATAACTCTATCATATTTCTTTTGACGGAAATATACAAGCCGAGGCGAGCTTTTGTGTCTAGGAGTTTTTGTGATATTTAATTGCGTCTATATACCTGCAGCAGCCATCCTGGTGAGGACCTTTTCCCTTCGTTCCTCCATATCTCTGCCGTTGAACTTCTGAAGCATTAGTTCAGCAGCGATATTTCCGTCTTTCATAAACAGAACCCTGTCAGCTTTAGCCGCGACTTTCGGGTCGTGAGTCACAAGCAATATGGCTGTGCCTTCTTTGTTGATATCCACCAACAATCCCATGATTTCCTCTGCTGATTTGGAGTTGAGCGCACCGGTCGGTTCGTCGGCAAAAAGAATCTTAGGACTATTCATCAGGGCTCGGCAGATTCCGGCCCGTTGGAGCTGACCGCCCGAAACCTCCGAAGTATCCCTGCTCTCAAGCCCGTCAAGTCCCGTTTTCTTCATTAGGGTCTTCGCCTTTCGCGTAAGCTTTGCTTTATCTTTTTTGCCCTCAGTTGCAGAGGGGAGAAGGATATTATCCAAAAGATTCAGGTTTTTAAGCATTGTGGGCTGTTGAAATATAAAGCCCATTTGAGTCCGACGAATATCTGCAAGCTTGTTTTCCCGAAGCTTAGATAGTTCGGTATCTCCAAATTTAACTGATCCGCTTGTTAGCTCATCCATACCGCTGAGCACGAATAGCAGAGTGGATTTCCCGGAACCGGACGGCCCCATTACTGCGACAAATTCACCCTTTGCTATGTCCACGTTAACTTCGTTTAGTATCTTTGCCTGTTCGTTCCCCTTGCCAAAGATTTTTATAAGATTTTTACCAGTAATGATATTATTCATTATATTAAGCCTCCTTAATATGCTGTGAAATTTTTAATGCCTGGATGCTAGAAATTCCAAGCATGGTAGCAGCGACAACGCAACCTGTAAGCAGCAGAGGTGAACCGAGGTAGATAAACCAGGGATTTACTACAAAATGAAAGGTAGTTGCACCAAAGGAAGAAATGATTGCCACGCCGACAAGCTCTCCCAGTGTGTTTGCCAGAAGCGTACCGATGATTAAGCCCAGTATCAGCACAGTGATGGAGCGTGTAAGATACTGACGGCGTATATCTGCACTGGTGAAGCCCATTGCTTTCAGAATGGCGATGGGATATCGGTCTTTCGCCACCAGCATTTTAAGGAATAGTACTGTGACCAGTAGTGTTAGCAGGACGGTTACTATGGTAGCAACAACAGAAGCAATCCGGATGGCGTTTCGCATAGAGCCGAGCATCTGCCCAATGCTTTCATCGATACCGGTAACTTTTGCAAAGGGTAACTGCGCCCTGTACTGTGATACTGCTGCTTTTACACCTTGGCGGTCGCGGAAGGTAACAGCAATTCCAACGCTTAAAATATCTTCGTTCTTTGCAGCAAAAATGGCTTGTGCTGTTCGTCCGCCATTGGTGACATCAGAGTAAATCCCACAGACTGTAAGGTGCTTTTCTGCACCGTTAACAATTAAAATAATTTCATCTCCGAGGGTTTTGTTCAGGTCCTTGGCATTAAGGGCAGAGAGGGCGAGCTCTGTTTCTAGTTGTGGTGCACGGCCTTTGGAGTAGGTAATAGGAAAGACGGAATAGTCACCAATTGTCACACGCAGCTTCTCTAGCGTTCCATTGTCTGCTTTTCGGTCCAGCATCATGCCGGTGAACTTAGCATAATTTTCAACATTCTTATCCTTAGACAGCATGTCAGCAACTTCCTCTGCCTTTCCCGGTACGTCCTCTACCTGTGTTCGCATCACCCCGATATTTACGTCACAAATGCCCATACCCATGTAGGTGATAAAGTTTTCCGCAGAAATTGTGCTGCTGATATTTTGAGGCACAGCCATAAGAAAAGAGGAAATGACCAGAACCATCAACATGGTGACATACAGTTTTTTCCGGGTAAGAATATCCTTGATTCCAAGAAAGATATTCCTGGAAAAGAGCCTGTTATTACTCAGCCAGAGGTTTCTGGATGATTTCGATTTTTCCTGTGGGGCACCGAATCGAATCGCCTGTATCGCGGATATTTTACTAAAGCGCCGCAACACGCTGTTTACATACAACATGACACTCCCGCAGATTAGCATTGCCCCTAAAAGCCCCCAAAACAGGCCGGGTAGCGGGCTGCCGCTTTCACCCATGTACAATCGGATGTTTTTCATGAAAGGAGTTTGGAGCGGCAGGGAAGCCAGAAAACCCAGCCCGCAGGCTGCACCCGCAATAGCGCCGTATTTCATAAGGTAGAGCTTCTTAATCTGTGTTACCCGCATCCCAACCGCCTTCAGTACACCTATTTCCTTATAATCCTCTTCTATTTTGGTCAATAACGTAAAGCGAATACACAAAAATGCCATGAGGATCACAAGGGCTCCAATCAACATCAGCACGGAAATCATGATGCCGTCCGTAATACCATTTATCATCTTCACCTGAGTATAGGTGATAGGTGGAGGACCATTTGCCGGAAGCCCCGCACCTTGATAGGCTGCTTCGAAAGCCGGGAAGGAAATGTCTGTGCTCAGCCGGAATTCAATTAGATTCTCTAACTGCCCGAATGCACGGACTCTTTCAAAATCCGTCTGGTTCACAAGGAACCGCTTGGAGCTTACCAGTGCCGCGTTCATAACCGAATCCCGCAAAAAACCAGCGATGGTAAAGGAAATTCCGTGGATTGTCACCGTATCCCCAAGCACTGCGTTTCCTTCCTGTCTGTAATAGATGGGGACATAGATTTCACCATTTGCGGGATGGATGACATCACCATTTAAGTTAAGCAGAAAATCAAACTTCTCGCTTTGCACGCAAAGACCGTTGTCTTGTATGCTTCCGGCAAGGGTATCATCCCCGATGACAATATCTGAACCATCGATGTTGAGAAACTCCAATACCTGATAATCCTCTACGCTGTCATTCGCATCCGCGAAGCTATGTAACTGTTCCATATCTACATCGCCTGTGTGCATCTGCATGTAATGGAGCGATTTTGATGAAAGAAGCATATTGTCGATAGCGCCGAACAGGTTTAATGTCAGTGATGCAGCCAGAGCCGTAAGCATGGCAGCAATGAGGATAAACACTGTAATTGTGATGGTAATCAGCTTACTTTTACGTACATCATTCTTAATCATTTTATTATACATATATATACCCCCTTTTCTGTATATGTCTTGTGTATTCAGATTTTGTCTTAGGATTACATAGGACAAAACTATTAGCACTTATCCCTTCGTTTAACTGTGTCCGGAAGCTTTTGGAAAGCTCAGAACAAACATCTTTGTAAAAGGAGCGGGGGCATCCACTACGTAGACCTCGCCGGAGTGTTGTTCCATCACCTTTTTCACAATGGCTAGCCCAAGTCCCGTACCACTGCTGGTACTTCTTGAATCACTGCCGGAAACAAAAGGCTCGAACAGATTCCCGGCAATTGCCTCCGGGATAGCTGCTCCGGTATCGGCAATTTGAATCTGAATACTGTCTGATTCATCCGTCAGACCTATGGACAATAAGCTGCCTGTTGGGTTATGGCGGATTGCGTTTGTCAGCAGATTACTGATAGCCCGGTTGGTTTCCAAAGAATCCACCAGGTAATATACAGGTTTGTCCGGCAGCCGCAGCTCCAGGCTCATCTGCCTGCTTTCAATTTCACCAAACAAAGTGGCACAGGATGCACGAAGCAGCTCGACCAGGTCTGCCTTTTCAAAATTCATGCGGTATTGCGGTGTGCCCAACTTGGAGTAGGAAAGCAGTTGGTCAATCAATTGGTTCATCTGCCCGGCTTTCGCTTTGATTGCCAGATGGTATTCCTGTTGTTTGCCCGGGTCCTCCACCATACCATTTGCCAAGGCTCCCGCATAACCGGAAATCGTTGTCATGGGGGTTTTCAAGTCATGTGCAATATGGGAGAAAAGCTGCATCCTCTCATGTTCCATTGTCATTCGTTTTTCTTCGGAGTCTTTTAGCTTTGCTACCATATAATTGAAGGAATCCCGCATATCGCCAAATTCCGTCTCTGTTTCAAATTCCAGTCTGGTGTCCAACTGGCCCGCCGTAACCTCTTTGAAACCTTCTTCCATTTTTTGAACAGGCTCCAGGATTTTCCTGCTGATTCCGCGCCCAAAAAGGATAATTCCTATAAAATAAACGGCGACAGTGACAAGAATCCAGATAACGGAGAGCATGATTTGAAGAGGTTGTGTCCCCTCGGCCAGAGGGGAGGATGCTAGTTCCGAGAAGTTCATCCCGTTATTCCAGGTAAACAGACTGAATAAAAGCTCCAATAGCAGAAGTGTCAGTGCAATTCCGATGATGTAGCCTACAAATCTGCGCATAATGATTTTTTTGAAACTAAGCTTTTTCTTCAAGTACGCACCTCCAGACGATAACCTAAGCCTCTTACGGTTCCAATGGATACTGAGCCAAGGTCAGGAAGTTTACTGCGCAGCTTGCTGATAGCGACCATCACGGTATTGTCGTCCACAATGGCTGCCTCTTGCCATGCAGCTTCATAAATCTGCTGTTTGGTGTATACTCGGCCGGGACTTTGCATAAACAGTTTCATCATATTAAATTCCGTGGCGGTAAGAGGGATTGTCTCACTGCCATAGTGAAGGATGCAAGAGCATATATCCAAGCTAAGTTCGCCTGTTGTCAGTAAATCTGCTTCGCAGTCTACCATACTACCATTATAACGGCGTAATTGAGCTTTGATACGGGCAGTGACCTCTAAAGGGTCGAATGGCTTTGTCACATAATCGTCCGCACCAAGGTCAAGCCCCAGTATTTTTTCATGATTTTCCGTTTTGGCACTCACAACGATAATTGGAAGATTGCTGCGTTCTCTCAAACCTTTGATTAGCTGATAGCCGTTAAGCTCGGGCATCATAATGTCAATGACAGCCAAATCGATTCGCACGGATGCGGACTGTTTAAGCGCCTCCAATCCATTTTCAGCTTGTATCACAATATAGCCTTCCTTTTCTATATATAATCGCAAAAGCTCCCGAATTTCTCTCTCATCATCTACAATCAGAATAGTTTTGCTCATGGTCTCACCTCTCTTCTTTCTCATCATACCTTCGAGCCGTAAATTCATTATAGTAACCCTACCTTTCGATTAAACATGGTTAACCTTAACATTATCTTAAGATTTATCATTTCATTTATTACCTAACTCCTAAAATAATCACCCAGTAATTACCTGTTGAAACAATGACATTATATTGTTATTTACCTAAGAGGTCAACGGTGGTCTTTCTCAGATAAGCGTTTTTCCGCCCTTAACCGATTGCTTTTCTGTTAGTCATAAGATGATACTAAAAGCTGGTATTACTTTTTTGGTCTAAGACTGTCCTTTCATATAAGCCTGCAAATAAAAAGTCAATAGGAAATTGATGATTTTCTGGATTAAATTTATATTTATTTTTGGGTATGAAAAATAGACCACCGTTATCCGCTGGTCTGAAAGGATGTGGGGATTTATTATTCTGGAAGAGACATAAGATATTCTTTTACTCTTCCGTAATAGATACGCAAAAACTTATTAGCACCTGCGGTCATATAGACGTAGTAAGGTTTTCCCTGAGCACGTTTCTTGTCTATAAACGCATATACAGTATCATCCAGAGGTTTTGTTTTGACGAGACAGTCCATGACCTGAAATAAGGTTTTTCTAAGTACAGAAGAGCCTCTCTTAGAAGTAGGAATACTTTTTTGTTCATAGGTTCCCGATTCATTTACACCTGGGTCTACACCAGCAAATGCTGTAATAGCACCTTTATGAGTGAACCGTGTGACATCTCCGATTTCAGCCATAAGCTGAGGACCAAGAGATGGACCAACACCTTTCATTTCCATAACAACAGGATATTCGGGGAGTTTGGCTGCAGTTTTATTCATCAGGGTACGGAGTTCTTCCACGGTCTTAGAAGCAGTGCTTAATTGCTCTACGGCCTGTTTAACGATAAGTTTGGTTAAATCATCTTTTGGAAGTACAGGAACAAGTTCCTTTGCTGTTCCGTAGATTTCTTCAGCTTTATCTTTGCAGAAGTTGTACTTCTTGCGTTTGCACCAATGCTTATAATGGTCAACGAATGAGTTTGATGACATTTTACGAACACAGTCCACATGCCAGTATGTAGTAGCAAAATCAACCCATTTCTGACTGCCATCATTACGAGCAGGGCTGTCAAAGTAAGTATTAACACCTGGGTAAGTTTGATCTAGGATACCGATGAGGTTATTCTTCATAGCTGTTTTGTGTTTCATATAGAAACCAAACTGACGGTTCATAGTCTTTAATTGATTACGTATTTCGTCCATAAGACTATACTGTTTCAATTCAGTCCAACTGTCAAGTGTGTAACGGGCTATTTTTACAGCATCCGCTTTATCAGATTTTACTTTACGCAGGGAGTTATCTCCAAAATCTTTAGTAAGCTTAGGATTTACGGCAGTCACAAAAAGATCTGCCAGAGAAAGCTCACGAGCCAGTGGTTCGTAATAACGACCAGTGTGCTCCATAACTATGCGGGATTCACCTTCGATAGATTTGATTTGTTCAATCAAAGATTGGATGTAACCGGAAGTGTGTTTGATTTCAAATGGTGCTGAAACAATCTCACCATAAGGGCGTAGGATAGCAACCATGCTCTTGCCCTTGGATACATCAATACCTACTGCATTCATGTTCATAAATATGCACTCCTTTAGATTATTGCAATGGATAAGTACCAGTTTTACTCATTGCCTATTCAATCTACTGTGGTGTGACACGAACGTACCTGAGGCAGTTCAACCTGCATAAAACGAACGCTGCGAATGAGGAGCTGGTTATCAGTCTAATTTACGGACGCTAAGTCCAAGAAAGAGAGACGATATACCGATTGCTACCTACATTCTAACAGTTAAGCAACAAGATGGATAATTCCTTACTGGCTGTAAGGGATATTAACCATAAATACATTGTAGTAGAAAGAAGGAATAAAATTGAATATGTGGTAAATAATAGTTAAAGCGTGTTAATGAGGATTGCTATATGAGGATTATTCCTATATAATAGTAATCGTCTGGTAAAACTATAAAAAAGTGAGAAAAAATGAGATAAGAGGATTATTCAGAAGTTAAGTTTATATATTTGCCTATTTTACCTGTTTTTGAGCGGAAAGTATAGTTGCATTATAAATGCAAATTTACTAATATATGTTTATCGGTTAGCACTCATTAGAAGTGAGTGCTAATAAAACTCAAAATATGCCTTTTTAAATGAAATATTGATATCATAAGGAGGAAATGAAAATGAAATTAGTGCCTTTAGGAGACAAAGTGGTTTTAAAGCAGCTTGTTGCTGAAGAAACAACAAAATCAGGTATCGTTTTACCTGGTCAGGCAAAAGAAAAACCTCAGCAGGCGGAAGTTATTGCAGTAGGTCCCGGCGGTGTTGTGGACGGTAAAGAAGTAACAATGCAGGTTAAGGTTGGAGACAAGGTTATTTTCTCTAAATATTCCGGAACAGAGGTTAAATTAGAGGATCAGGATTACATCGTTGTAAAACAGAACGATATCGTTGCTATTGTAGAAGACTAATTATAAAAGATTTCGTATTATACAGTGCCAAAATATACTTTTGGTATGTTTTGTGTGCGGTTGTATCTAAACAGATAGGAAGTTTACGATTATTTAAGAATAATTTAGGAGGTTATTGAAATGGCAAAAGAAATTAAACATGGTGCAGAAGCCAGAGCAGCTCTGGAAAGTGGCGTTAATTTATTAGCTAATACAGTTAAAGTTACATTAGGACCTAAAGGAAGAAACGTTGTACTTGATAAATCCTACGGTGCTCCTTTAATTACAAACGATGGTGTTACCATTGCAAAGGAAATTGAATTAGAAGATGCTTTTGAGAACATGGGAGCTCAGTTAGTAAAAGAAGTTGCAACAAAGACCAATGATGTTGCAGGTGATGGTACTACTACAGCTACTGTTCTTGCACAGGCTATGATCAACGAAGGCATCAAGAACCTGGCAGCAGGCGCTAATCCTATTATCTTAAGAAAAGGTATGCAGAAAGCTACTGATACAGCAGTTGACGCTATCTTAAAAATGAGCTCCAAACTTAACGGCAAAGAGCAGATTGCAAGAGTTGCAGCTATTTCCGCTGGTGATGATTCCGTTGGTGAAATGGTAGCAGACGCTATGGAGAAAGTATCCAATGACGGTGTTATCACAATTGAAGAGTCCAAGACTATGAAGACAGAGCTTGACCTGGTAGAAGGTATGCAGTTTGACAGAGGATATATCTCTGCTTACATGGCAACTGACATGGACAAAATGGAAGCCAACTTAGACAATCCATATATCCTGATCACAGACAAGAAAATCTCCAATATTCAGGATATACTTCCTGTATTAGAGCAGATCGTTCAGTCTGGTGCAAGACTTTTAATAATCGCTGAAGATATCGAAGGCGAAGCATTAACAACCTTAATCGTTAATAAATTAAGAGGTACTTTCAGCGTTGTTGCAGTAAAAGCTCCTGGCTATGGCGACAGAAGAAAAGAAATGCTTCAGGATATCGCTGTTCTTACAGGCGGTACAGTAATTTCTGATGATTTAGGTCTTGATTTAAAAGAGACTTCACTTGATCAGTTAGGCCGTGCTAAATCTGTTAAAGTTCAGAAAGAAAACACTATCATTGTTGATGGTGAAGGACAGAAGAACAATATCGATGCAAGAATTGCTCAGATCAAAGCTCAGATTGAAGAAACAACTTCTGAATTCGATAAAGAGAAATTACAGGAAAGACTTGCTAAATTAGCAGGTGGTGTAGCTGTTATCCGTGTTGGTGCTGCTACTGAAACAGAAATGAAAGAGAAGAAACTTCGTATGGAAGATGCTCTTGCAGCTACAAGAGCAGCTGTTGAAGAAGGTATTGTAGCAGGTGGTGGTTCCGCTTATATTCATGCTTCCAAAGATGTTGCTGCATTAGCAGCTACTTTAGAAGGAGATGAGAAAACAGGTGCCAACATTATCCTGAAAGCACTGGAAGCTCCTCTTCACTGTATCGTATCCAACGCAGGTCTTGAAGGTTCCGTTGTTACCAGCAAGGTAAAAGAGAAAGAGCCCGGAGTTGGCTTTGATGCTCTGAAAGAAGCTTATGTAGATATGGTTTCTGCTGGTATCTTAGATCCTGCCAAGGTTACAAGAAGCGCTCTTCAGAACGCTACCAGCGTTGCATCAACTCTGTTAACTACAGAATCTGTAGTTGCTAATATAAAATCCAATGAGCCTGCAATGCCCGCAGGTGCCGGCGGAATGGGAATGATGTAATTTCTGTCTTATCCTGTAAATAAATATTTAATAAATACTTGAATACCAAAGGCTGTTTGAATTTCTTTTTATAAGGAGTTCAAACAGCTTTTTTAGCTGCTGATTTTCTTGAATTTTTTATAACTTTTTATAAAGATATTAGAATTATTTTGCTATTAAGGCTTTTCCTTTGTGAGTTTTTTTAGTATAATGAAATTAAAGACGTGCCGTTCGGAAAAAAAGCTGATTGGTCAGCAGCCTGTTATTATAATTATGACAAAATGTATAATAGGGTTAAGGCATAAAATAAGGTTAGGAGGCATAAAAATGAACGAGTTATATGCAGAGGCAGGAGTCAAGAGAAAGGAAACTGCTGGGACATATGCTATAAGAATATTATTAATATTTGCAGCTGTTCTGTTGTTCATTATATCATTAAGCAACCAGATCATGTTATTTGTAGCAGCTATAGTAATTGTAGGTATTTTTTATTTCTTTCCAAGACTTAGTTTGGAATATGAGTATGTATTCTGTGACGGACAGTTGGATTTTGATAAGATAATGGGTAAATCCAAGAGAAAGAATGCACTGAAAATTGATTTTGAGCAGGTAGAAGTAATGGCTCCTCAGGGTTCCCATGCGTTGGATAGCTATAATCACATTAAATGCGATGTGAAGGATTTCTCTTCCGGTAATAAGGAAGCTACCCCTTATGTAATCATTTATCGTCAGGGCGAGAAGAACTTAAAGATCTTATTTGAGCCTAATGAGAAAATGTTAAATTGCATCAAGATGAAGAATCCCAGAAAACTTGTACAGTATTAGTTTACACTTATAATTTAAGCTTTTACTTTAAGCTTTTTCTTTATCAAAAGCAAAGAAAATTAGTTACCCAGTACACAAAAGAAGTAGTACACAAAAGAATTAGGTCACAAAAGAATTAGTACACAAATATATAGGTAATATAATAAGCTTAAGAAATGTACCCGGGACTGTGTCAGTTATGACAAGGTCTTTCGGGTACTTTTTTTATGATGACATCAATTATCTTATATATAGTGTTTTTGGCGTTAAAGCCGGAAGGATTAAACTGGGATACCTGGAAACAATTATCCGGCAACTCGTTCAGAGTATATTCAAATAGAATAAAAAGGCAGGACAAAGATAGCGGAAAGCATGGAAAGGTATCTGGCGTTAAAGCCTGACTGGCAGTTTATTGAGTTTTATTTATGGAAAGAAAGGGAACTGGAAATAGAGAATATTGAAAGCCTGAATTATAAATAATATAAGTAGAAATTATCTGTTCAGTATAGAAAGACGAATGTATTTATGGAGGAGACATTGTTACCCTGGTGTATTTGTACCAAAGACAAAAACTATTTTTTCTAGTTGACAAGCATAATTTAATTCGTTATACTTTTAAAAATTAACTAAAAATAATTATTGCTAACAGAAAAGAAAGTGAGGAAAATAAGATGGGAACTATAATCGGTGAAGGCATTACCTTTGATGACGTCCTACTGGTACCAGCCTTTTCAGAAGTAATACCCAATGAAGTGGATGTTTCAACTTATCTGACTAAGACTATCAAATTAAACATACCTATGATGAGTGCTGGTATGGATACCGTAACAGAACACAGAATGGCCATTGCTATGGCAAGACAGGGTGGTATCGGTGTAATCCATAAGAATATGTCAGTTGCCAGACAAGCAGAAGAGGTTGATAAGGTTAAGCGATCCGAGAATGGTGTTATTACAGATCCTTTCTATTTGTCTCCAGAACATACATTAGAAGATGCCAATGAATTAATGGCAAGATACAGAATTTCAGGTGTTCCTATAACAGAAGGAAAGCGTCTGGTTGGTATCATTACGAACCGTGATCTTAAATTTGAGACAGACTTTTCCAAGAAAATAAAGGAAAGTATGACCTCAGAGGGCCTTATTACAGCACCTGTTGGTATTACACTTGAAGAAGCAAAGAAAATTCTTGGTACTGCAAGAAAAGAAAAACTTCCTATTGTAGATAAAGACGGTAACTTATCCGGTCTGATTACCATAAAAGATATCGAGAAGCAGATTAAATATCCTTTATCCGCTAAGGATGCCCAGGGAAGACTCTTATGTGCAGCAGCAGTTGGTGTTACTGAAAATATTCTAGAGAGAGTAGATGCATTGGTGAATGCCAAGGTAGATGCGATTGTTATAGATACAGCTCACGGACATTCCGCTAATGTACTAAGAGTTGTACGTATGGTAAGGGAGGCTTACCCCGAGCTTCAGATCATAGCAGGAAATGTTGCAACCAAAGAAGCGACGGAAGATCTGATCAAAGCCGGAGTCAATGCCGTTAAGGTTGGTATCGGACCTGGATCCATATGTACTACCAGAGTTGTTGCAGGTATTGGTGTTCCGCAGATTACAGCTATTATGGACTCCTATGCGGCAGCTAAGAAATATGATATACCTATAATCGCCGATGGAGGCATCAAATACTCCGGAGATATTACGAAAGCTATTGCAGCCGGTGCTAATCTTTGTATGATGGGAAGCATTTTTGCAGGCTGTGAAGAAAGTCCCGGAGAATTTGAATTATTCCAGGGAAGAAAATATAAGGTATACCGTGGAATGGGTTCAATTGCAGCCATGGAAAACGGCAGCAAGGACAGATATTTCCAGAGTAATGCCAAGAAACTTGTTCCGGAAGGCGTGGAAGGCCGAGTAGCATATAAAGGAAATGTAGAAGATACAGTATTCCAGTTAATGGGAGGTCTTCGTTCCGGTATGGGTTACTGCGGAACCAAGACCATTGAGAACCTAAAGCAGAACGGACGCTTTGTAAAAATTTCCGCTGCTTCCTTAAAGGAAAGCCATCCTCATGATATCCATATTACCAAAGAGGCCCCTAACTACAGTGTTGAATAAATAACCAGAAAAAAGGAAGCTTTAGTCCAGTTCGGCTGAAGCTTCCTTTTCTTTTATATATTCGAAAACATCCTCTTTCAGGGTTTCCCATTTGTCTTCATGTTCAACGTAATATAAGGGGCAGAGTTTCCCGGTAATGTCATAATGTCTTAAGATATCCTCTTCCTCCAGATTGTATTTGCTGCATAACCAGGCAGTAAGGGCAATCAGGGATTCATAAGTCTTCTTATTAAATTCTCCCGAAGCATCCGGATGGCAGCATTCTATTGAGATAGTATCAATATTTCTGTCATTGGAAGCAAAGGACATTTCATCTAAAGGAATACACTGTACGATTTCACCGTCTAATCCAATTACAAAGTGACTGCTGGCAGAGATTCTGGTCTGGGACTTAAGATTCTCAAAGTAATTTCTATTGGCTTCAGCTGAGGTGCCGGGATTAGCAGTATAATGGATTACGATACCCTTAACCTTCTTAATTGGTTCTTCCGGTCTGGAATAATCATTGGGAGTAAGGTACATCTCCGTAATGGGAGGGGGTGCAATGGTATAATAAGCGAAACCATTGGGAGCATCCCTGTGATATTTCAGTACCGATAAAATCATTATAACAACAATTGCAGCCATAAGCATGAAGAGGCTGGTAACAGCTGTAATATTTATAATTTTTCGTCTGTGTCTTTTTCTGCGGCGCTTGTCCTTGGCGTTCATAGTATAGGAGACCCTCTTTTGAAAGTTAGTATCTGTATAAGCTGAATTATCATCAAAAGTTTAATCCGGCTTCTATATTATCATCCCATAAATATAAACCGGAATGCAAGAAAAAATAACTTAAGAATAATGATTAATTTCTTAAGAGAAATTATAAAGAGATAGTAATATCTCTGTTAATTGGCTGATACTGTCGATAGGTAGTCCCGGTAGCATCTAACATTCGTTTTGCAGCTTTCGTAGCGTCGGTATCTGCATACTTGTCCGAGAGGTAGATAAGCTCGCTGATTCCCTTCTGAATAATGGCTTTTGTACATTCGTTACAGGGGAACAGGGTTACATAGAGTTTGGCACCTTTCATATCAGGACCGGTGTAATTAAGTATGGCATTCATTTCGGCGTGACATACATAGAAATATTTGGTGTCAAGGGGGTTGCCGTCCCTCTCCCAGGGAAAGTCATCATCGGAACAGCCAATGGGCATTCCATTATAACCTACAGAAAGAATCTTGTTATCCTGACTTACGATACATGCTCCAACACTGGTACTGGGATCCTTGCTGCGTTCTGCAGAGAAAATCGCAATACCCATAAAATATTCATCCCAGGTGATATAATCCTGTTTCTTCATACCCTTATCCTCCTAAAGTACTCATCATTAGAAGTATTTTAACATAGGAAGCAGGGTAAGTAAATTGTAACTGTAAAGAAACAGGTAAAGGAAATATATAATAGAAAAAATACTTGCATAACAGAAAAAACTATAATATATTAATCTAATAGGAATTGTATGAAATACTATTAAGCATTAATACAAAATTGGATACTACATAAAATATTAATATTAAATAGGGATTACATAAAATATTAATATCAAATAGGGATTACATGAACTATTAATATCAAATAGGGATTACATGAACTTTTAATATTAAATAGGGATTGGATTATATAAACTATTAATACCTATTAGGTATTGATATAATAAAAATTTCATATTTAAGGTAGGAGGAATATCTTATGAAGAAATTAAGTATCCGTGCAGTTGTTGCAATCGGAATCGGAACGGCACTCTACATTGTACTGTCTCTTGTTTCAATCCCCCTGGGTTTTATCCCGAACACTGCTATCCAGCCAAGGGCAGCCTTGCTTGCACTTATTGCGGCAATTTATGGACCAGTGGTAGGCGGAGCGGTAGGGTTCCTTGGCCACGCATTGGCTGACGCCTTCCAATATGGCGGTATATGGTGGAGTTGGGTATTCCCCGATGCCGTATTTGGTATTTTGGCCGGTATCCTGGCCGGTAAATACCAGATTGAAAAAGGTGGTTTTGCCGGAAAACAGATTGTTTTATTTAATGCAGCACAAATAGTTGCAAATGCAATTACCTGGATCGGACTGGCACCTGTCTTTGATATTGCTATTTATGCAGAACCTGTTAACAAAGTATTTGCCCAAGGATTTTTTGCCTTCCTGGGCAATAGCATCACCATTGGTATTCTCGGTACCTTACTGGCACTTGCTTATACAAGGGTTAAAGCAAGATCGTCAAGCCTTGACAGAGAAGACTAGATTACATAACAGGAATCCTGTAAAAAGGATTCCTGTTTTCTGCAGGGAGGAAGAGTGAAAGAAAATTATGAAAGGAAGGATGCCACGTTGAAATTCTTTCACTCCTTATTATTTGTGGCAGTATCACAGGCAACCTGGGATATGCAATGGGGGTATATATGAATAAAGAAATTATTGTATTTAAAGACTTTACATTTAGATATAGGACACAGAAGCGCCCCACTCTGACGGATATTAACCTGACTTTGTATGAAGGGGAAAAAGTTCTGATTATAGGACCCTCCGGTTCGGGAAAATCAACTCTTGCCCATTGCATTAATGGCCTGATACCCAATTCCTTCGAAGGTGAAATACAGGGAAGTGTTCTTATAGGTGGAAATAATCCGGCAAAAGCCGGTATTTTTGGAATTTCCCAGAGTGTCGGAACGGTGATGCAGGATATGGACAGCCAGTTTATCGGTTTAACTGTGGGGGAAGACATTGCTTTTGCTATGGAAAATGATTGCATCCCTCAGGCAGCTATGAAAGAAACTGTTAAAAAATATGCAGATATGGTAGGAGTGGGCAACCTTTTATCCCATGCTCCTTCCGCTCTGTCCGGCGGTCAAAAGCAAAGGGTAGCCATTGCCGGTATCATGACCAACGATGCGGATATCCTCTTGTTTGATGAACCCCTTGCCAATCTGGATCCGGCTACAGGTAAATATGCCATAGAATTAATTGATGAAATCCATCAAAGCACAAAAAAAACTATAGTCCTGATCGAACATCGACTGGAAGACGTCCTTCACCGGCCGGTAGATCGTATCATTGTAGTCGGAGACGGTAAAATACTTTCGGATACCACGCCAGATGAACTTTTATGTCAGTCAGTTTTAAAGGAAAACGGAATAAGAGAGCCTCTCTATCTTACTGCTGTAAAATATTCTGGAGGCAGTATCCAGCCAGCAGACCATCCTTCTGATATACATAACATGTCTCTCGTAAAACAACGGGAAAAAATCAATGGCTGGTATCAAAGCATTCCAGAGCCGGCTCCTGTGGTGGATACACAAGAACTTCTTACTATTCAAAATCTTACCTATGCATATGAGAAGAAAAAAAACGTACTTACCAATGTGTCATTTTCTATCCATAAGGGGGAGATGGTAAGTATCGTTGGAAGGAATGGAGCCGGAAAAAGCACCCTATCAAAGCTTATCTGCGGATTTCTTCGTCCTGATTCAGGAACCATCTCGTATAAAGGAAGTAATATGGCAGAACAGTCAATTGCCAAACGTGCTGAAACCATCGGGCTGGTGATGCAGAATCCAAATCAGATGATTTCCAAACCGATGATATATGATGAGGTGGCGCTGGGGCTGCGCACCCGGGGATACCCAGAAGAGGCAATAAAAGAAAAGGTAGAGAACGTACTAAATATCTGCGGTCTTTACCCATTTAGAAATTGGCCGGTATCTGCTCTTAGTTTCGGTCAGAAAAAGCGGGTAACAATTGCTTCTATTTTGGTATTAGAACCGGAAATCCTGATACTAGATGAGCCTACCGCAGGTCAGGACTATAGACATTATACAGAAATTATGAAATTTTTAGAAAAGCTTCATCAGGATATTGGAATTACCATTCTGATGATTACCCATGACATGCACCTGATGCTGGAATATGCTGACCGAACCATAGTAATATCCGATGGAATTCTTGTTGCAGATGACCGTCCTGCTAAGATTCTGACCATGCCAGGAATAGCGGAGAAGGCTAATCTAAAGGTGACTTCACTTTATTATCTGGCAGAAGCCTGTGAAATTGCAGATGCAACGGGATTTGTTGAAAGCTTTATCCGGTATGACAGGGAGGTGAATCACTAAATATGGGAAAATTACTTACCTTTTCCGAGAAAGACACGTGGATACACCGCTTGTGTGGTGTATCCAAGATGGTTTTCTTTATCCTTTGGTCGGTAGTAGGAATGGTTACCTATGATACAAGAATCCTGCTGTTTATGTTTGTCAGCAGTTTAGTCTTGTTCGCTCTGTCAAAAACGGAATACCATCAGGTTTCAACAGTTCTGAAAGTCATCTTTTTCTTCCTGCTAATCAACGTTATAGCAATATTCATCTTTGCTCCCTACCAGGGCAGTAAAATCTATGGAACCAGAACAGAGCTGATACATTTAGCAGGTTACTATGCCTTAACCAAAGAACAGCTCTTCTACGAAATAAATATCATACTAAAGTACTTTACGGTAATTCCGGTAGCGCTTATGTTTATTGTAACCACCAATCCAAGTGAATTTGCTGCATCTCTGAATAAACTTGGGATAAAGTATACCATTGGTTATTCCATTGCCATAGCCCTCCGGTATATCCCGGATGTCCAAAAAAACTTTCAGGAAATCAAAACCGCCCAGGAGGCAAGGGGGATAGACATGTCAAAGAATGTAAAGCTTATGGTTCGTATCAAAAATATGGCAGCCATTATTTTCCCCCTTATCTTTTCCAGCCTGGAACGAATTGATACGATCAGCAATGCCATGGAGCTGCGTGGCTTTGGAAAACATAAAAAGAGAACCTGGTACTCTGAAAGACCTTTTAAAACAGCCGATTATATCACCATAGGAGCAGTTATCCTCTTTAGTATCCTTGCCTTGGTAATCACTTTCCAGGATGGTTCCAGGTTTTACAATCCCTTTATTTAAATATTTAACTTATTTGTCCTGTACTAATTGCCCAGTAAAAACTTAAGTATAAGCCGATAGTTATAAAATAATATCAAAGGTAAAAGGGGCTGTTGCAATAGGAATACAAAGAGGTGAGAAACCTCATGGCTTTCCTGTAATATGTTTTCACCCAGTGTACGTAGGAGGCCAAGAGACTTCATAACGAGGCAAGTTCAAAGATGTAAAAGTTCTTCGCATTTCTTTCCCTATTTAAATAGTAATCTAATATTAAGCTAATTATCAAAGCCCCAGTTTAAAAACGATTTCAGGAAATTTACACAAAATAGAAAGCTTCATGCACCTATAGAAATGTATTAGAAGTCCTTTTCTCTGTAGATTTTATGCTATCTCATCAAACAGATTGTTTGAGCGCAGCGAGTTATCTGTTTGATGAGATGTCCAGCAGAAAATCTACAGAGAATTAGGACTTCTTATACATTTCTATGAAAGCATGAAGCTTTCTATTTTGCGTAAATTTCCGTCCTACCTATATAACCTAACTTTAAACCACTTTACCAACTTTTTTCATTCATAAATCCAACCCTTGCAGCAGGCATCTTAATACTTTACAAAAGCTGTTACAACAGCCTGTAAAAATGAAAATTCAAGGATTTATTTTAAGTTTTTCGGTAAAAATAGTATTACATAACGCCTAAAACACGATGTTTTCAAGGATTATACGACTTTACAAAAACTTTACATTACAAAAATACACCGATTACAAAGGAATAGTAGAATACAACCTGTAAGTGAAACAAATATGAAATAACTCAGGGGGATCCCAAATCAAGGAGGAAGAAAAAAATGAAAATCAGAAATAAAGTTCTGGCAGTTCTTTTAACCGTTGCCATGGTAGGTGTTCTTGGAGGATGCGGAAGTTCTAATAACAATACATCCGGTAACGCAGCAGAACCTACTCAGGCAGCAACAGATACACCGGCAGCAACAGAAGCGCCTACAGATGTAGCAACAGAAACTCCGGCAGAAGGCATATCAGGAACAGTAACCATAACAGGTTCTACATCAGTTGAAAAAATCTTAAACGATATGATCGATGAGTTCACAGCTTTAAATCCTGATGTAACCATTAACTATACAGGAACAGGTTCTTCCGCTGGTATCGCTGATACTGCATCCGGAGCAAATGATATCGGTGCATCTTCCAGAAACTTAAAAGATGAAGAAAAATCAGCTGACATTAAAGAAGTAACTTTTGCTTATGACGGTATTGCAGTAGCAGTTAACCCTGCAAATCCTTTAACAGATATCAGTACAGAGGATCTTGCTAAGATTTTCTCCGGACAGGTAACTAACTGGAGCCAGATCGGCGGAAACGATGCGGACATCGTAGTTGTATCCAGAGAAGGTGCTTCCGGTACAAGAAGTGCATTTGAAGAGTTAGTGAAATTAGAAGATGCTGGCGGACTTACTGAAAGTGCTACAGTAGTAGAAGGAAATGGTAACGTTCAGACTGCAGTTGCTGGAAATGAAAATGCAATTGGTTATGTATCCTTCTCTTATATTGATACTACCGTTAAAGCTCTTACAGTAAACGGTGTTGAGGGTACACCTGAACATTCTAAATCCGGTGAGTATGTATTATCCAGACCTTTCCTTTTCGTATACAAAGAGGCTTCAGCTTCCGCTGCTACAAAGGCATTCATTGAATTCTCTCTTAGCGAAGACGGACAGACATTTGTTGAAAAACACGGAGGAATAAAGGTAGACTAATGATGAAAAATGTAAGTAATGATAAAAAGACAGGTAAGGCAATAGAATACAGAGAAGCACTGTTTAAAACAATTTTCCTGCTAAGTGCGCTGGTCAGTGTCTTAAGTGTAATTGCAATTATCGTCTTTGTATTCGCAAAAGGTCTTAAACCCTTTTTCGGAAATGATGCTTACAGCTTTCTCGATTTTATAACCGGTATGAAGTGGGATCCAAACAATAATGTTTTCGGAGTTTTCTACATGATAGTAGGATCCCTCCTTGCAACCCTGGGCGCTATAGTGCTCGGGGTTCCAATCGGTTTATTGACAGCTGTATTTATTGCCGAAATAGCCCCTAAAAGAATAGTAGCAATATTAAAGCCGGGAATAGAATTATTAGCCGGCATTCCGTCCGTTATTTACGGTGCTTTCGGTCTTGGTGTTATCGTCCCCCTGATTAATAAGATATCGCCCACCGGCCAGGGCCAGTCCTTACTGGCAGTTATATGCGTACTTACCATTATGGTACTTCCAACTATTATTTCCTTAAGCGAGAGCAGCTTAAGAGCAGTACCAAGATCTTATAAAGAAGCTTCCTATGGACTGGGTGCCTCTAAAATACAGACCATCTTCAAAGCTATTGTACCGGCAGCACGGTCCGGTATCCTTACTGCTACCGTACTTGGTATCGGCAGAGCAATCGGTGAAACCATGGCGGTTATGATGATTGCAGGTAATAATATCGGTGGGCTTCCTACCAGTATTTTTTCGAAGATCAGACCTTTAACCACCAACATTGCCATGGAAATGGGCTATGCCTCCGGAAGGCATCAGGATATGCTTTTTGCTACCGGTGTAATACTGTTTACCTTCATTATGGCGATTAACTTTACATTAATCCGTATAACGAAAAAGCTTGGGAATGAAGGCCCTTTAAGATAAATCCATAGGAGCAGCAGCATGAATAATAAGAATTATAAAAATAGAAAAATGCAGGACGGTATTTTAAGAGGATTAATTTATCTTGCAGCAGCCGTAACCGTAAGTATCTTATTAATAATTGTCGGATTCATAGTTTACAAAGGCGCACCCGGAATTAACTTCGATTTCCTGACCAGAAGCTGGGATGATAAGACTACCTTTGTAAATGTTGCCTTACAGGCAGATAAAGCAGACACAGGAAAGGAGGGTTATATCCCTTCTCTCGGCATAACGGTTAAGGAAGGCGAGAAAAATCTGGTGATAGTAAATATTGATAAAAACTCACCGGTTAAAGATGCCTTAAACCTGAAGAATTCACCTTACAGTCTGAAAAAGACGGATGAGATAACCAAGATAGGGTCTGATAATACAGAGGACTTATCCTTTACCGATGCGGTACAGCTGCTAAAAGACAGTGAAGGAACACTGCGGCTTAAAGTGGTAAGACCAGGTGGCGGTATTATACCCATGCTGGTATCTACTATATACATTATCCTTCTTTCCCTGGTAATCTCCGGACCAATTGGTATCGGTGCTGCTATTTATCTGAATGAATATGCAAAACCCGGAAGGATTCTAAACAGCATACGTTTTGCCATTCAGAATCTGGCAGGTATCCCCTCTATTATATACGGTCTTTTTGGTATGCTTTTATTCGTACAGGTATTAAAAATGCAATATTCCATTCTTGCAGGTTCCCTGACCTTAAGTATATTATTGCTTCCTACTATAATCTCAACTACGGAAGAAGCCTTAAAAGAAATTCCCAGATCCTACCGGGAAGGCTCTTACGGACTTGGAGCTACCAAGCTTCAGACCATTGCCAGAATCATTTTACCTGGTGCTTTGCCTGGTATTCTGGTTGCCGTAATATTAAGTATCGGTAGAATTGTAGGAGAATCCGCAGCTCTTATCTTTACGGCAGGAACGATCGCACAGATACCGGAAGGGCTGGTAGGCGGAAAAGCCTCTGCAGCTACCCTGACAACCAAAATGTACTGGTTGATCAAAGAATCCGGTGATTTGTCTGCAGCAAGTTCCATCGCAGTAATATTATTGATCCTGATAGTTCTTTTAAATGTCGCATCAAAGATGATTACGAAGGTATTCCTTAAAAAGACGGGGAGCAGCAGATAACTGATTAATGTAATGAAAACAGGAGGATATGCATTGAACGATAAAGTGAAATTTACAGTAAGGGATCTGGATTTATTTTATGGTAATTTTCAGGCTCTAAAGAAAATAAATATGGATATAGAAAAAGGAAAGATTACTGCTTTTATAGGACCTTCAGGCTGCGGTAAATCTACCTTTTTAAAAACCCTTAACCGCATGAATGATCTGGTGGAGGGGGTAAAGATTACAGGGGAAATCACACTTGACGGTGTGGATATCTATAAAGATTTCGATGCCATTATGTTAAGATCAAGGGTTGGTATGGTATTTCAGCAGCCAAATCCCTTTCCAATGAGTATTTATGATAATGTAGCATATGGTCCCAGAATACACGGAGTTAAGAAGAAGAGTGTATTAGATGAAATCGTAGAAAAATCCCTGCGCCAGGCGGCAATCTGGGATGAGGTAAAGGATAAGCTCAAGAAAAGTGCCCTTGCAATCTCCGGCGGGCAGCAGCAGAGAATCTGTATCGCCAGAACACTTGCCATTGAGCCTGAGGTTATCTTGATGGATGAACCTACCTCTGCCCTTGATCCCATCTCAACCCTTAAGATTGAAGACCTGGCTTCTGAACTAAAGAACAATTACTCTATTATTATCGTAACCCACAATATGCAGCAGGCAGGACGTATATCCGATAAGACAGCTTTCTTCCTTACCGGAGAAGTAATAGAATATGGAGATACAGAACAGATTTTCAACAAACCTTCAAACAAAAAAACAGAAGATTATATAACCGGAAGATTTGGCTGATGTCAGGAAAGCACAAGGGGATTTTCCCTTTTCGTATTTATAGAAATCACAGCGAAAAAGGTTTGCAATTATTTTAGAAAATGCTATGATAAGGATAATCAAAATGCCTGAAAAAGGCGGATAAGGAGCTGGTACTTAATGAGACAGACATTTCTTGCACAATTGGAGGAACTAAACAATGATGTAATAAAAATGGGCAGTATACTGGAACAGTCTATGAATGAAATGATCGATGTGCTCCATGATAAGGACATTGAGAAAGCAAAGAAGATCATAGACAGAGACGATGAAATCGATATGCTGGAACAACAGATCGAAAAAGAATGCATTAACATTATTGCCAAGCAGCAGCCACTGGCGTCAGATTTGAGAAAAATCACTTCTATTATGAAGATCATCACGGACATTGAGCGTATTGCAGATCAATGTGCGGATATTTCAGAGTATATTATCAAGCTTAACAAATATCCTCAGATGGAAGCTCCCAAGTCCTTAGGGTTTATGATTGAGGCTATGAAAAAAATGGTTATCAATACCATCGACAGCTTTGTTGAGGCAGATCTTGTGAAAGCAAAGGCTGTTATTGATGGTGATGATGAAGTAGATAATAATTTTGAGAAAATTACAGAGGAGCTGTCTGCCACCATGCAGAGCAAGCCTGAATTGGTGCCTCAGTGTATCTGTTACCTTTTTATTATTAAATATCTGGAACGTATGGCAGACCATGCTACGAATATTGCAGAATGGATTACTTATATTGTTACAGGTGATTTAGCAATCGGATAAGCACACAGACAGAAGCGTGGTTGAAGCAAAGAACGCCTTCAACCTCCTGATAGAAAGGTGTGCCAAGGCACACAGACGGGAGTTATGATGAAAACCATATTAGCAGTAGATGATGAAGAACACATTCTGGAATTGCTGGCCTATAACCTGGAGAGAGATGGCTATAAGGTATTAAAGTCAGAATCCGGAGAGCATGCCCTGGAAATTCTGGCAGCAGAAAAGGTTGACATAGTGCTCTTAGACTGGATGCTGCCGGGAATGGATGGGATAGAAGTACTTAGAAGAATACGTGCTGACAAAACAAATCACAGAATACCTGTTATATTTCTTACAGCTAAAAGTGACGAAATCAGTAAGGTGGTAGGACTTGAAGTAGGCTCAGATGACTATCTTGTGAAACCTTTTGGTATTCATGAGCTCCTTGCCAGAATCAAGGCAGTGCTGCGCAGAACAGAAGGGATAGCAAAGGTAGCAGAGACCGAGGATGAGAGAGAAGAGAAGCTGGTTATCGACAGCATGGAAATCAACCGTTCCAGAAGGACTGTAACCTTTGAAGGCAGACCTATTGAGCTTTCCTTTAAAGAATTCGAATTATTGTATCTCTTAGCTAAAAACAGAGGTATTGTATTTACAAGAGACAATCTTTTAGAAAAAGTATGGGGTTATGATTACATCGGAGAGACCAGAACGGTGGATGTTCATGTAAGTAACCTGCGTAAAAAAATAGAAAAGGATGAAAGCCATCCTGTTTATATCAAAACAGTAAGAGGTATGGGATATAAATTTGCGTAATGGAGGGTGAAGTTTAGAATGCAGAAGAAACTTTATATAAGCTATCTGATTACCATTGTACTTGCCCTTGGAATAACAGGTATTTTATTCTGGTTTGAGACCTCTGACTATCTTTATGGCCTGAGTAAGGAACGTTATCTTACTCAGGCTGAAATGGTTGGAGATATGTTTATGTTAAGCACCTTTAACACCGCTCAGGATTATGAAGACTTTGTAGATAAATATGAGGAAAAATACAACTGCAGAATCACTATTATTGATCAGGACGGCAATGTTGTGGCAGATTCTGAAACTGATGGTAAGCAGGAAAACCATAAATCCAGGGAAGAAGTCATCGGTGCCCTAAAGGGTGAGAGTATTTCTGTTACCAGATATTCACAGACAATGAAGAGAGAATATTCTTATAGTGCTGTATCTATTCATACTGACAATTTTGACGGTGTAATCCGTATTTCTCTGCCCTTTTCTACATTACAGGGGCTTTATGACAAACTGGCAGATTCGCTGTTTATAACAGTTATTCTCTGTATTGGTCTGGCTATGGCAGCAGCCGTAATCTTTACAAAATTGCTGACGAAACCTATTAATGAGGTTGCCAAAGCAGCAGAACGAATATCCGACGGAGATTATAATATAAAGATTTATACCAGGGATAAATCGGTAGTCGGGAAATTGGCCCGTGCCTTTAATATTATGGCGGTGAATCTGAAAAGCAATATTTCAAGCCTTACCCAGAGGAATGCTGAATTGGAAGCAATGCTCAGCAGTATGGAAGCAGGTGTTGTAGCTATTGATGACAGCAGTGACATCCTTTTTTATAACAGGTCTTTTGAAAAGATTTGTAACAATAGCAAATCCATAACCTCAGGGCAGTCCCTTTTTACCTTATTCAGAAATGCTGCAGTCTTTGATGCCATTGATGAAGTAAAGGAAATGAAATGCAGTGTTATGAAAGAAGGTTCCATTTCAGGTCAGGGGCTGCGTTATATCAGAGTAACAGGAACACCGCTGGGGCTGGATGGTGAAAAATCTTTTGGAATACTTCTGATTATTGAAGATATCACCCAGTTAAAGAAGCTTGAGAATATGCGGCGGGATTTCGTATCCAATGTAACACATGAATTGAAGACTCCACTGACCTCTATCAGAGGTTTTATAGATACACTGAAAAGCGGTGCAATGAAAGAAGAAGCGGTAGCAAATCGTTTTCTTGATATTATTGATATCGAAGCAGAGCGTTTGTTCTCTCTGATACAGGATATCCTTATACTGCAGGAAATTGAATCCAAAAGAGAATTTGAAAGAGTTCCCAGTGACCTGAACGAATGCGTCAATGCAGTGATAGAACTGCTTCATCCTGAGATACAGGATTCTCCTATTCAAATTAGCTTTGAGCCTCAGCCGTATCTGAAACCTTTTTACTGTAACCCTGACAGAATGAAACAGCTCCTTATTAACCTTCTTGACAATGCCATAAAATATACGGAGGAAGGGACTATAACAGTAAGCCTGAAGGAAGAGGAAAATGATTTGATTCTTTCTGTAAAAGATACCGGTATCGGTATTGAAAAGGAATATCTGTCACGTATATTTGAACGTTTTTACAGGGTCGACAAAGGCCGGTCCCGTAAACAGGGCGGAACCGGCCTTGGACTTTCCATTGTAAAGCATATTGTTGAGCTCTATAACGGTAATATTCAGGTAAACAGTACTTTAGGTGTTGGAACGGAATTTATTATCACCCTTCCTTATAATACGGGAAATCAGAAACAGAAGTAGGCTTCCGAGCAACAGGATACCCAGTATGATGAACAGGCAGTGCATAAAGAAAGTATCCGGCAGCAGGTTGATAATTGGATCTGTAGCCGGATCGAACAGCCAGTAATCATTACGGAAAAATATCTTATGAAAGATAATAAAGAGCTTGTCAAAATTTATGGCACAGGCCAGTCCCACAATAACCGGCAGGGCCAGTATGGTTACGCTTGATACCGGCAGGTAAGTGTAATCCCTCTTTTTCTTCTTGTATATTAGTATAAGCAGCAGTGCTATTGCAGTAACAGCAAATATTGCGTAGAAACTGACAAAGATATTTTTAACCTCGACGAAATGCTCCAATCCGGAAGCTGATGAAGGCAGGGTTGGAAATTTAAGCTCTCCCTGAAAGAAAGGAGAGTTGTAATCAATCAGCGCATCGTAATTTTCCTTTATAACTGAGGCCTCCAATCCGGAGGTCTTTTCTATTTCTAATAATTTTATATCAAGGTAATAAAGAGGGCGGAAATTAACCGCCAGAATAACACCGGCAGAGATAAAGAACAGTGTAAACAATATCCCGATACCGATATCGGAAAATTTGAATTTTTTCATAAATTCTTCCTTTCAGTTTGTTTATATGTCAGGTTTTATATGGTACACTACTTATAAATATTATATCCGCTGTGGATAATTTAAGCAAATCCTATATGAAAAATATAAAAATATGTTGGTATGTTGGTATGGAAGTTGTTTATTTAATGGAATGGATTGATATGCTGTAATTTTATAAAGACAGAAGCTGTAAAATTATTATTGATTGATTCACTGGTTTTAATCTGGAAGAATCTGGTCTGTACAGAATTATCCGGTAAGGGATTCGGAGGAACAAGAGAGTATGGAAAACTGTTTCTATAAAGAAGAAGAGATCTGTGCATACGAGCTAAAGGATGCTGCCGGCTTTTACAGGGTGGATTTGGTGGAAAAGTGGAAAATGGCTGCTTCGAAAGGAGAGCTGGTTTGTGGTGAGTGCGGAGCGAGGGTATATCTGGCAGCAGGTCTGATCAAGGAACCTTACTTTGCCCATTATGATACGACAGCCTGCGAATATTCCGGGAACAGGGAATCGGAGGAAGCGCTTAAAGGGAAACGCTTATTGTATAACCTTCTTAAAAGGAGCTTTCCCCAGGCGGAAATACATACCAGATACAAGCTAAAAAACGGATTGTACACCAGCTTTTATATAACCTTTACAGATGGCGGTTCTATGGCAGTAGAATACAGACTTTACAGCACCGGCATTGAGGAATTTTATCTAAGAGATGATTATTACCGGGCAGAGGGAATACTTCCTGTATATATCTTAAATCCAAGAGTGAACAAGAACGACCAGCAGCTATCCTGGTATCAGAGTCTTATTCAGAAATCCATGGGTTATTGTGCTTTTCTGGAATCCTCCTCTGAAAGAATATATCTTAAAAAGAATTTTGACAATCATTTCGGTAAGGTAAGAAAAGTAGTTACTATACGAAAAGAAGTACCGGTATCCGAACTGGTGTTAAGCAGACAGGGGATTCTTTCTGAGGAGTTTTATAAGGAATGCCAGGAGATGGAGGAGTACCTTTCTCTGCCTGAAGGTATCAGAGGAGATGTGCTGGAAAATGCAATACGGCTGATGCTTAAGGGGCAGGAACAATTGGTATCCGAAAAATACAGAGCTTTTATCAGGGAGAGAAAAATAATCTAAGGAGGGATATTATGTTTCAGGTAGGCAGTGAATGGAATCCAAGACAAGCGCAGTTAAAAGAATTAATTTTAAATGCAGAAAAATTCAAAGAGGCAATGGAACTGTGCCTGTACCTGCATGGGATTGTGCATACATCAGAAATATCACACAATCCAGAAGCTGGTTATTACGATGAAGTTATGAATGGGCTGACCAAAGAAGCCTTTACTATCATGCCAACAATAAAAGACGTAACCATAGCCTGGAATTTGTGGCATATAACAAGGATTGAAGATATAACCTCCAATATCCTGATACAGGAGAAAGAGCAGGTCTTAAATGAAGACTGGCTTAAACGTCTTGGAGTGACTGTCACGGATACCGGAAACGCTATGACGGATGAAGAGATTCTGGATTTGAGCAATTTAATAGACATGGAAGAATTGAAAAATTACCGTAAGGCAGTTGGAGTCAGAACGAGAGGTATTATAGAGAGTTTGACACCGGAGGATTTAAAGCGAAAGGTTAAGCCTGAAGGAATTGCCAGAATCCTTAAAGAAGGTGGTGTAACCGAACATCCCGATTCACTGTGGCTCCTTGATTTTTGGGGCAGGAAGAATGTTGCAGGAATCTTGCTTATGCCTATAACCAGACATCAAATAGGGCATTTGAATGACAGCATGAAATTAAAAAAGAAGCTGATGAAAAACATCCGATGAAAAACATCCAATGAAAAACATCTGATGAAAAACTTCTGCTGATAAATTAGAAAAGGTCTGCTGAAAAATAAACAGGCCTTTTTTTATTAAAAAGATATTTCTGTTCATTCACCTCTGTTTCATGTATAAAATCTTTTTGTTTATTCTTTTATCTCATCTTTCTTAGTGAAATCTGAAAACTCATGACACCAATCTGAACCGTCCTGCTTTGAAGGAGTATAGCTTACAATTTAGAAACATAGCATTACTACGTACGGAATAGGAGCAGGGGAAGTGTATGCACATTGCGACAATTTAGAAACAAAGTATCACTGCGTATCCCTTAGTACATCTTCTGTCCTTTTTAAGCTGACTCTGCAAAAAGTGAAATATTCTGTCTGATATAATATTTCCAAAAGAAGATATCTTAGTTAAAATTATAACATATCAACAATTAAGTAATTAAATTTCTTCTTATAGCATACAAAATATCTAAAAAAACTCCTTAAAATAAAAAATACACACTAAAATAAAAAAAGCCCCCTTTTAATTACATGAATTTGCCAATTACAATGTAAGTAACAATATGAGAGGGGAAATAAGCCGTATAGAAACCGGTATGCTTATTTCTATAGACTTAAGGTAACTGTTAACCAGATTGAAGAGGAGGAAAGAGTGAGAGAAGAATCTTTCACTCCCCTGATTAACGCGCGTGCTATAGCACGCAGATGGGAGCTATGAATGAAGCAAACGAAGCAAAAGGGAAAAGTCTTAAACAGACGAGTGCTTGGCCTTATGATGGTAATGATACTGGTTCTTTGCAGTATGGTTACCCCCTTTGGCGGAAGAACTCAGGTTCAGGCGGCTACAGCTATTACATCCATGTCTTATTTTTCAGCAGCAGACGGTCCGGTTATCACCAAATCGGGTGTAGGACAGGCAAGCTATGGATTCGTAATGCCTATATTTAACGGTGGCGCAGCTACTTGGGCAGATGTTGCCAGTGATTTAACGGTTAACGTAAAGGTTAATGGCAGCTGGGTTAATATTGATAACACAGGTTTCACTTACAATGTTAACTGGGGAAATTGGAGTGACAGCGGTTTTAACGGATATTGGTTCATCGTATCAGAGACTACATATCTAAGGTTAGCCTCTAAAACCACAGGCGTTACCTTGGATTATACGCTGGTATTTACGAACTTACCTAAAACTACAATTACCTCCATGGCTGCAACCCAGGGACCTAATATTACAGCAGGAGTCACAGGAGGAGCAGGCTTTACATATCCAGTCTTTAATGGAGATGCATCTATCACTTATGCTGCTGTAGCGGAGGATCTGAAGGTATTTGTGAAGCCTGTGGCAAGCAGTACCTGGATAGACATTGATAATAATGCGGCCAGCGGATGGATCTATGACAAGAATTTCGGACAGTTTACGGACGGAGGTGGCGGTTATTGGTTTACTGTTACAGAATCCATCAATGTTAAACTGGAATCAAAAACTTCTAAAGCAGCTTTAATATACACGATTACCTACAATCAGCCCGTAAGAAATAATTATAATATTACCGCTTATGACGGGACCACTTATACGGCCGGTGAAACCGGAGCAATCGGCATTCCCTTACCTAAAATTGATGGAGGTGCACCGGTCAGTTCAGAACTTGATAAGTTTGTTTATGAGATAAAAGCGAATGGTGTCTGGGTTGAATTGAGTGATTTTAGTAAGAGTAGCTTCAGCTATTCCGGAAATGGCTATAATACTTTATCCGATAAGAACCAATGGGGATATTGGGTAGACCACATCTATGGTCTGTGGTTCCAGCCAATTCAGGTAAATATGGAGATAAGAATCGGATATCCTCTCAATGGACAAAAAGGCGGAAGCATTGGAACTAATTATGTATACTACACCTTTATCGGTAACCCTGACGCACCAAGACCGGATGTATCAGACCTTGGTGATATAGAACTTGGAACACCTGAAAATACAGAGATTACCGGAATGAATCTGGTATGGAATGATGAATTCAGTGGAACCTCTCTGGATACCAGTGTCTGGAATTATAACACAGGCTATTATATCAATGATGACCCCGGTACCTGGGGCTGGGGAAATAACGAACTGGAGCATTACACCACCAGTGAAAGAAACATTTCAGTAAGCAATGGTAAATTAACGATAACAGCGTTAGAAGATCCTAAGACCTTTCCGCAGGATCCAAATCGTGTAGCACCTTATTCCTCCGGAAAGATTACAACAAAAGATAACTTTACCTTTAAATACGGAAGAATTGATTTCCGTGCGAAGCTTCCCAGAGGAAATGGATTATGGCCTGCACTCTGGATGCTGCCCAATGACGATACCTATGGTACCTGGGCTGCTTCCGGTGAAATAGACGTAATGGAAGCAAGAGGACGTCTGCCGGGCGCTTCAAGCGGTGCCATTCACTTTGGCGGACAATGGCCCGCGAATACTTATATTGGCGGTGATTATTCCTTCCCTAACGGACAGACAATAGATTCTGATTATCATGTATACAGTGCCGTATGGGAAGAAGATAATATTAAATGGTATGTAGACGGTAAATGCTTCTTTAAAGCCACCAATGACCAGTGGTACTCCAATGGGGCACCTTCCAATAACAATGCTCCCTTTGACCAGGAGTTCTATATTATTATGAATCTTGCGGTAGGCGGATGGTTCGATGGTGGTGTATCACCGAATCCGGGAGATATTCCGGCAAGCATGCAGGTGGATTATGTAAGAGTCTATAAAGATACAAACGGTGAAAATCCAAGTAATGTACCAGTAACAGGAATTACACTGGATAAACAGACTGCAGCTTTATCAGCCATCGGTGAAACAGTCCAGATCAACAGAACCATTACACCTGGCAATGCAACCAATAAAAATGTAACCTGGACTTCCTCCAATCCATCAGTAGCTACAGTCAGTGCCGGTCAGGTAACTGCTGTTTCAAACGGTACAACAACTATTACAGCAACAACAAATGATGGAGGCTATACAGCTGCCTGCCTTATAACGGTAAATGCAGGAGGAAATCAGACGGTACCAGTAACAGGAGTGGTTTTAAGTGCTTCACAAACCGAACTGACAGTTGGCGGAACTGCTACTCTCAATGCAACGATAAGTCCCTCAAATGCAACCAATAAACAGGTAACCTGGTCCAGTGCCAACACCAGTATTGCTGCAGTCGATCAGAACGGTAAAATAACAGCTGTTGCTGCAGGTACGACCACGATTACCGTTAAAACGGCAGATGGCAGTAAAACTGCAAGCTGTCAGGTTACCGTAAAGGCAGCCTCTACTGTATATGTGATTGGTGACAGTGTAAAAGGGTTGAAGAAAATGGGAGATAAGTTAGAATTCTATGTTAACGGAGCAACCTTTGCAGACTTACATTATAAAATCAATAATGGCGGTCAGATAAATGTGGCTATGAGCGGAAGTGGAAACGGCAACTTCACCTACACCGTGAATCCGGTCAAACAGGGAGATGTGATAGAATATTTCTTTACCTATAACCCGGGAAATGGTGCGCTGGATACACAGACCCTTACTTATATACACGGAGTAACACAAGGAACACCGGAGGATGGTGGCTCCGGTAATCCGGGCACCAATACGGACGCAGCCGCCGGAAAGACTGTAACTTCTTCCGGATCAGAAGGAGCCGGCTTTGGTGAAGGCAATCTGACAGATAATAATACTACTACAAGATGGTCCTCTAATTTCGCAGATAATGCATGGTTCGTCATTGACCTTGGAGGAACCTATAACATCAGCCAGTTGGTGCTTAACTGGGAGGCTGCTAACGGAAAGCAGTATGAGATACTGGTATCAACCAATGGCAGCAGTTATTCCAGTATCTATAAGCAGTCTAACGGCAGCGGTGGTATTGAGACCCTGAATTTCTCTGCAGTTAATGCAAAATACGTCAAATTCCAGGGAATTGAAAGAGCACTTCCTTATGGATATTCTCTGTGGGATGTTAAGGTAATGGGACATAATTAAGAAAATAATGAAATTGAACCAGCAGAATTAACTTTATTGATAATAATAAAATTGATTATTTAAATAATCAAGCCAATATATAGTCAAGCCAATAAATAGTCAAATAATAGATTAACATGTTTTTTTACAGCAATATTTGAATAGGCATGCTCTCTATTCTGTTATTCTTCCAATTATAACACAGGGAAAGGGTAGGAAGATATAAGAATAAGAGGGTATGCCGGAAGTATCATAACGGGTAATTTACAAATGTAAGTCCCATAGTCTAAACCGGAAGGAAAGCTGAATAAATTGAAAAACAAAATTAATTGAAAAGCAAAATAAAATCGAAAAGCAAAATAAATCGAAAAGCAAAATAAATCGAAAAGCAGAAATAAATTAAAAAACAGAATATATCAAATGACACTTGTCACAGCTCTCAAAATGTTGTAGACTTATATTAGATTTTGTATGACTGGCGGAAATGGGAGTTCACCCATAGGGAGTACAAAAATATAATATGCCGACCGCCTGGGCAGCCCTGGTAGCTCTGTACCTATACAGAAGCTCGGGTTACCCGGGCGGTTTTTTGTTGTCTTAGGGATTAAATATGTTGACGTTAGCTTTTGAAGCTTCAGATTAAACAACTAGAATAAATCTATATCTCTTTACTGGAATAATAATTGTGGAGCAGAAAATTATAAGGTTATCATACACGTAGTAAAAAATACCCTAAGTGTCAATAATACAGGAAAAGGAGAATGAAAATGAGAGCATTGATCAGCGTATCTGACAAAACTGGAATAGTGGAATTGGCAAAGGAGCTGGAAGGTTTAGGCGTTGAGATTCTGTCTACCGGAGGAACCTATAAGAAACTGAAAGAGGAAGGAATTGATGCTGTTGAAGTATCGGAGGTTACCGGATTTCCTGAGTGCCTGGATGGAAGAGTAAAGACCCTTCATCCGGCTATCCATGCCGGACTGCTTGCTATGAGAAGCAAGGAAGAACATATGAGACAGTTAGAGGAACTTCAAATTAAGCCAATAGACTTTGTAATTGTTAATCTCTATCCCTTTAAGGCGACTATATTAAAAGACGGTGTAACCAGAGAAGAAGCTGTAGAAAATATTGATATCGGCGGTCCCACCATGCTGCGCAGTGCTGCCAAGAATTATCAGGATGTGGCAGTGGTTACGGACCCTTCCGATTACAACAAAGTGCTCTCAGAACTCAAAGAAGCGGGACAGGTAAGCCTGGAGACCAAGTTCTACCTGATGCAGAAGGTATTTATGCATACCTCTAATTATGACACAATGATTGCAGATTATCTGAAGAAGGAAAGAAAAGATACGGAACTTCCGGAAACCCTTACCCTTACCTATGAGAAGGTTCAGGATATGAGATATGGTGAAAATCCTCACCAGAAGGCAGCTTTTTATCGTGAAATCGGTAAAAGAAAAGGCTCTCTGGCAGATGCCCTGCAGTTAAATGGCAAGGAACTCTCCTTTAACAACATTAATGACACCAATGGTGCCCTGGAGCTGTTAAAGGAATTTACAGAACCGACAGTAGTTGCCTGCAAGCATGGTAATCCCTGTGGGGTAGGAAGTGCTGAGAATATTGATAAAGCCTGGGATAAAGCATATCAGGCAGATAAGGTATCCATTTTCGGCGGAATCTTGGTATGTAACCGTACAGTTACCTCCTATATGGCTGGTGAGATGAGTAAGATATTCCTGGAAGTAATAGTTGCACCTGATTATGAAGAAGAAGCACTTGAAATCTTAAAGGCCAAGAAAAATGTAAGAGTTCTGAAATTGGAGGATATAGAAATACCCCAGGATGAAAATGCTTATGATTTAAAAAAGGTAAACGGCGGACTTATTGTACAGACTATAGACAGCAAACTTCTGTTAGAAGAAGAGTTAAAAGTTGTTACTGACAGAAAACCGACGGAGAAGGAGCTTGAGGATATGCTCTTTGCCATGAAGGTGGTGAAGTTTGTAAAATCCAATGGTATTGCACTGGCAAAAGATAAGCAGTCCATCGGAATCGGACCCGGACAGGTAAATCGTATATGGGCAGCCAGACAGAGTATTGAACATAGCAAAGAGCTTATAAGTGAAGAGGCAGCTGCGGGCTCTGTACTTGCCTCTGACGCTTTCTTTCCTTTTGATGACTGTGTAGAGGCAGCACATGCAGGTGGAATTACAGCAATTATCCAGCCAGGCGGTTCCATCCGTGATGAAGATTCCATAAAGAAATGCAATGAATATGGAATAACTATGGTATTTACTGGTATGAGGCATTTCAAGCACTAAAATAAATCTGATTTAATCCCACCATAAAGACTTCCCCGGCACAGTTTCTCAGAAACTGTTGCCGGAGAGGTTTTTTTATGGAATAAATAAACTCCTGTTATAAAAGAACAGGTAGAAAGCTGCAGCTGCCTTGTAAAATAAAGATTCACACTATTGTCACAGTAAAAATCCTATGACCAGAAAGAGCTCCAATCGGTATCATAGTTTAAGCCTCAACAACCTTCTATTCAGATAAATGAGTGATTTCTATCTAATATTTCAGCTGTTATTGTAACAATTAGAGAATAACCAGTAAACATTTACTAATTCCGTGGTTAAAATTGACAATGAGTTCTATCCTTAGTACAATAGATATTAGGGTGTGTCTTAAAACTCACTGCACCGTTCTGAGCATTCAGCCCCGCACAGGCAGTTTTCAGACGCACAGGAGGGATTAAATTCTAATCCAATTTTAATATTTGTGTAATATGGAATTAATCGGGATGGAATATGATTATATTACACAGGTTAAAGACACAGAAATCAACTTAAGCGTGAAGAAATAAAAAACTCCACACAGGAGGTGTTAAGATGCTATTGCTATTTCAGGTTTGTTTTTTTGCAGGTATTGCATTGATAATTATATCAGTTCTTTTGGGAAGCCTCTTTGATATTGTTGGGATTGACGGCTTTGACCTGGATTTTGGAGGAAGTTCCATTGTACTTCCCTTTAGTCCGATTGTTTTCGTTTTGTTTTCAGCAGTATTTGGCGGTATGGGATGGATTCTGTGGGAGAAGGTTCCAGACTTGTTCTGGATATTAATGTTGTTCATTTCTGCAGTTACCGGTTTTGCAGTATGTTTCACCATACAGCATTTCATCATAACACCCCTTAAGAAAGCCCAGAATACCAGTACACCGGATGTACAGGATCTTGTTGGGCTGCCGGCCACTGTTTCGGAGACTATAATGGAGAATGGCTTTGGAGAGATAAGATATATAATAAACGGAAACAGTTATACCTCACCCGCTAGGACCATTAACGGCGGAGAGATTAAAGCAGGAGGAAGTGTTGCCATCTGCTGGATTGAAGAATATGTATTTTATGTTACATCCACAGAGAATATCTGATACATAAGGTTAAACCTATTCGTATCTGATATAAATTTGGAAACCATGGTAATAGGAATGCCCTTTATACAAGGCTATCAACTTATATGCTATGGGAGTACGTGTTAATAGGAGGAAGAAAGTATGCCATTACAAGCTATTATTATTGCAGGAAGTATTGTAGGAGCTGTTATTCTGGTTATCCTGCTGGTTACAACCATGTGGAAGAGAGTGCCACAGGATAAGGCAGTAGTTGTAACAGGTCTTAAGAAAAGGGTAATCTCCGGTGGTGGTGGTTTTGTTATCCCTTTACTGGAACGTGCCGATAAGATTTCATTGGAAAATATGAAAATCGAAATTCGTACAGAAGGAGCAAGAACGGAGCAGGGTGTTGATATCCGTGCTGATGGTGTTGCTGTTGTTAAGGTAAAAAGCGATAAAGAAAGCATTCTAAATGCCATTGAGCAGTTTAATACAGGCAGAGAACAGCAGACCATAGAAGTAATAAAAGACACAGGCAAGGATGTATTAGAAGGTAAGCTAAGAGAAATTATCTCCAAGATGACCGTTGAAGAGATCTATAAAGACAGAGAAAAGTTTGCTTCACAGGTTCAGGAAGTTGCAGCCATGGGTCTTGCCAGTATGGGACTTGAACTGAAAGCCTTTACCATTCGTGATATCTCCGATAAGAATGGCTATCTGGAGGCACTTGGTAAACCTCGTATTGCGGAAGTAAAGAAAAATGCTGCAATCGCAGAAGCAGAAGCCTTAAAAGAAACCAAGGTCAAGGTAGCAGAAGCAGAGAGACTGGGAGAAGAAGCAAAGATTCTCGCAGAAACCCAGGTGGCGGAAGCGAATAAAGAAAAGGAATTAAAGATACAGGGCTATCGTCAGGAGCAGGAGACAGTAAAAGCGAAAGCGGATGCTGCTTATGCCATCCAGAAAAATAAAGTGGATAAGGAAGTTACTGAAACTGCCATGCTGGTAGAGCTTACCAAGAAGGAAAAAGAAGCTGAAATTCAGGAAAAAGAAGCTATCAGACGTGAAAAGGAATTACTTGCCACAGTTAACAAAGAAGCGGATGCCGATATTTACCGTATCAGTAAAGAAGCGGATGCTAAGAAATATTCTGAATTAAAAGAAGCAGAAGCAGCCAGTATGGCAATAAAGGTTAAGGCAGAAGCAGAAGCGGAAGCAATCAGAATTACCGGTGAAGCAGAAGCTGCCTCTATCCTTGCAAAAGGTACTGCCGAAGCTCAGACCATGGTTAAGAAAGCCGAAGCTTACAAGCAGTATAACGATGCTGCGGTAACACAGATGATCATTGAGAAATTACCTGAAATTGCTGCCTCTATTTCAGAACCTCTTACTAAGACTGAGAAAATTGTTATTATAGACAGCGGTAAGAACGGAGAAGGCTCAGGAGCTTCTAAGGTATCCGGTTATGTAACAGATATCATAACTCAGATTCCTGAGACCATTGAAGCAATCACTGGAATTAACCTGACAGACTCTATTAAGAAGAATCTCTCAAAGGAAAAGAAAGAGGAGTTGTACAGCCAGGATAAAGAAGAACAGGATTCCTCAGATTATAAGGAAGTATAAATTGTAAGGTCATAAATTCAGGCACCGTAGACATTTAATATTAAATGTTTACGGTGCCTTTTTATGGCTTTTTAATAAGCTGCATATTCTTGTTTTACTGTGCTGTTCCCGATGGAGTGGGAGTAGTATCTGATTTCTCGACTACTGTAACTTTGCAATAATCATATTTACCATTTCCGATTGAAGCGAAGATATAAGTAACACCAGCTGATTTTGCTGAAATTCTTCCGCCAATGCTTACACTGGCAATATTGGAATCGTTACTCCAGAACTTTGCTTCTTCTACAGTATTGTTAGGCTTTAAGATCGCTGTTAAGGAAGTCTTATCGCCTACTGTCAGGGTCAGCTCCGATTTGGTAAGTTTAATACTTAAGGCCGCAGGACCAACGGTAATACTGCAATCCAAAGTGGCAACTGTCTTAGTGCCATCTTTAACGGTAACAGTTATGGAAGCAGTTCCAAAGTCAACAGCGGTTATAAGACCGGAATCATCAACCGTTGCAATGGAGGTATCACCGGATTTGTAGGACACTTTCTGGCTTTCTGTAATATTGTACAGCTTTAAGTTGAAAGTAGAATCTTTTACCAGGGACTTACTCTTTACATTTAATTTAATGCTGTTTTGTTCTTCATCAGTGGTTGTTGCACTGGCAACTGCAGTACTGCCGAATACGGGCGGCAATAATACAGACAGGAATAAACATATGCCAAATGCCAGAAGGCATTTTTTCCATAAAGCAAATTTCATGGCATTATCCTCCTAATGACAGGTCATTGATATTACAGAAAGTAAAGGTGGCTTTCTATATACTATTATATCAATAGTATGGCCTGTTTCCAACACATTCCGTGAAATTCATATAACATCACGGACTATGTATCTTATTATGTACCTTACTAAAATAATATATTAATTTGTCAGAATCATGTCAATTTCTTAATTTTTTCTTACGAATCTTACGAATTTAAACCAATATGTAGTATGCAGCAGGAAAAAAGTGTTTATTAATATCATAAATCTGGAAAATAAAAAAAGGTCAAAATTTGTAATAAATATAGACTATAGATTTAAAGAAGGGTTTTCGATATGATAATTAAATGGTAATATTTTATAAAATTTCCCTATAATGTATTTGGAAATAATCTAAATAAATTAAAAAGGAGGATAAGTACTTAATATGGATCATGTGGATGAGAAGCTTCTGAAACAAAAGGAAATGATGGAAGAGTTTGAAAAGCAAAGATATGATAAGGATACCATTGATAAAGAGAATAAGAGTTCTATTTTTGACGGAATGATTAACATACACAAAATACCGGTGACTTTTGGGGAGAGAACACTGCTTAACGAAAAAATAGCAATCTGGATGCCGGAGGATTTCAGACAATTCTCACAAGAAGAAATTAATGCAGTCTATCTTTTAGGTAACAAGCCAGATTTTGTGTTTGGTAATTCCTATCTCGGATTTTCCCTTGGTTTTCATTATACAAGCAATGAGGTTCCCAATGAATATATGGGGGACTTTCTCAAAATAGCAAAAATGGTTTTAGAAAAATCAGGTCCAAAGGTAAATATATATTCTGAGAAAGTTAAAAAGACAGGCAATCACATAGTTTCAAGTCTGGAACTGGTTTCTCATACGGTAACAGACACAATTTATAATGTTATGTTTTATAGTTCCTTAGAGGGCAAAGTGCTGATTGGTTTCATAAATTTTGATTACCAGTATTTGAACCGTTATAAAACTATAGCAGAAGAAATGCTTACGTCCTTCCGGTTCATTGAAGATACGAAGGAGGAAGAAGGATGAGTACAATTTCATATGCTGATATAACGGTGACTGGATTTCCTTTTCAGAAAATAGAACAGCTGACAATCAGTCATACTGTTAACGAACATGGTCAGGCAGAGATTATCGGAGAACTGGATGCTGCTACCGCGCAGGATTTTCTAAAGCGTGTGGATGAGAAAATGATGGTGACCATAACAACAAAAGCGGAAGGACAGCCTTCTAACCTTTTTTATGGATGTATACGAAAGGTATCTTTACAACAGGAAACAGAGTACAGCCGAGTGACGTTACAGTTGTATTCCATGAGTCGTTTGCTGGATATGGAGAAAAAGAATAAAACCTACCAGAACACGGCTAAAACCTACGGACAGATAATAACAGCTGATATATCAGACAAAAGTGATCTGCATATGATGGTTTCGGATAGAGCCATTGGTGCACTGATTATGAAATACAATGAAACGGACTGGCAGTTTGCGAAGCGTATGGCATCAAAACTCAATGCTCCATTAGTTTCCAATGTATCTTCGCCCAGGCCGCAGATATATATTGGTCTGCCTCCTGCAAGCAAGACTATTACAGTCAATAAAACGGCTTATTCTTATGGAAGTGAAGGTGGTGCTCAATTAGCTTCCGGAGCTCCAGCCCAGGATTTTGGCGGAGAGCAGATCGAGAGCTACGAATATGGCTATGTGGGAGATCAGATATCTTTTGGTGGAAAGAATGGAAGGGTTAGAAGTGTAAGGGCTACACTTAAGGATGGCATATTAACTATGACTTATGGTCTGTTAACTGCTGGGGGAGCTTCTTCCGCGTCTGGAGGCGGACTTGCAGGAATCGCAGCACCGGCAGCACCAAATGCACAGGCCTCAGGAAAAATGATGAGAGGTAAAGTCATGGCAGTGTCAGGCGATAAAGTACAAGTACATCTTACGGATGTAGATGGGGGATATGACGGCGGTGGAAACTGGTGGTTCCCTTATTCAACAGCCTATTCCTCCAGTGATGGCAGCGGGTGGTATTGTATGCCTGAGGAAGGGGATGAAGTGAGGGTATTCTTCCCGTCCGGAAATGAAGGGGATGCCTTTGCTGCAAGCTCTGTCTGCGCTACCCCACCAGCCAACCCCAAACATAAAAGCTGGAAAGCACCCGGCGGAAAAGAAATACTACTTACCGACGAAGGAATGTATATCATCGGTAAATCCGGAAAAGTATATATCAATCTAACCGATGAAAAAGGAATCGAGATTCATTCCGATAAGGATATCACTGTAACTTCTGACGCAAACATCAAGATCAACTCCTCCTCGGAGGTACAAATCATTGCAAAAAATCAAATTATGATTGGAACGGAAGATGCATACCTTGATCTGACGGAAAATTCGGCAACGCTGGCTGCAAGTCAGGTATTAATCAATTAGGGGGAGTAACGATGGCGGACAGTTGTATCGAGATGTTTGAGGAAACTTTCTATCCGAGAGCTTTTCTAACACTTGCAGAAAAGACTATAGAGGTATTTGAGGCACAGGAGGAAGAAATCATCAAAGAATGGAAGGCAGGAATCAAGCAGTATCTTACCATGCTGGAAAATTTACAGAAGGATAGGCTGGCGGAGGAGGTGTCTGAACTGCATTTATCTTTTTTATATACTTCCCTGCTGTCCGGCAAACCAGGATTTCGGATTGACAGCTATGGAGAAGGAGGTCGTCTGGGATCTGAGACTGTTCTTACAGAAGAACTTTCCGCAGACTGGTTAGGAAGCTGCCTTGAAGAATTCACCAGGGAACTTGAGCAATATACAAGGGCGGAAAGTATCCGCAGGTTTATCCGCCCGGCAGAGCTGGAAGTCTTAAGACTACGGGCTGTAAGAAGTCTGCTATACTATTTCACCGGTCGTTTTCGTTATCTTATTTCTGAAATTTTAGATTTCAGACAGTTGGCGAAGGTAGAGAAGGAAGAAAGCTTTGTAATCCAGATGGGTGAATATATGGACTGGCAGAAGACGTTATATGCCCTGTTGCCGGAGGTGGATATTTTCAATTGTGACAAAGATACTTTACTTTCTTTTCGCAGATTTTCTGCATTTTCTTATCAGAATAAAGTAATTTCTGGGTTGACTGTAAATAGTGCCAGATTTTTAGATTGTACTTTTAAAAATACAATAATAGACGATTGTATTATGAATGACTGTTTGTTTGCCGGCTGCATGTTCGAAAATGTGAAAATAAAAGCCACGAAAATGAAAGGCTGCTTATTTCTTGACTGTACCATGAAAAATACAGCTTGGGAGAGGATAACATTCTTTGAAGAGGATATGTATGTGGAAGCAGAATATTACGAACCGGCAGAATTCTATAGGTGCCAGTTAACGGACAATCAATTTATTGAGAGTAACTTATCTGAGTGTGTTGTAACAGATAGTGCTATGGACAGAGTAACAGTCTATGGTGGCAGAGCAGAGAATTCCGATTTCTTAGAACAGGCTGGAATAGAATGGCTTTCGAAACAGGAGGAATAAAGCATGGACTATTTTGAATTATATCAAAGTGATAAAGTAGAAAATGCAGTTGAGTTAATGGGTCTAGACAGAGACAGATATTGCTACGGTATGACAGAGGAGGATTTTACAGCGCTGGAACCGTTGAAAGTTGCTTATTACAGTGGCAGGGAAACAGAGGAAATGTGCGATATCTTAATAGAGCCTGTTTATCTTATTTCCAATGAAATAAAAAGACTGTTTGAATTATATGACAAGAGCATAGATTACAAAGGAGTACAGCTTTTTTCCACTGCCAGTGAAAATACGAAAAGCCCGTTATACTGGGTGGCAGGAATAAAAGAGCGGGTATGTTTGCACGAGACCAGTGAAATCTATGGAAACGGGATGCTAAAAGCACTGGTACTGGACAGAAAGAAAATAAAAGGACTGGATATTTTCCGTGTAGCCGGATTGTTGGAATATAAGATCATCGTATCACTTCCGGTTGCAGAAAGCTTATTAAGACGAAGGCTTTATGGAATTGGATTGCAAAGGATTAAGGTGGTCTGAATGGCAGAAGGCAAAAAATATGTAGTATATGGTATGAGAGCAAAATGCAGTGAAGGTTCTATGGAAAATTATATCAGCACAGACACGGGGCATGGAGTGGTCTATCAGGGGCAGCCTGTACTAAATGCCAATGATCATGTGGAAGGAGTGAATCTTACTCATTTTGGCGATTGTAAATCAAAGCTGATCTTTGAGGAAGCAAAGAAACAGGCAGATGAAAAGTACAAGACAGAAGAAGGAGACGGGTTTTTTAAAAAACTTGGAAAAGGAATTGCAAAATTTGCAACAAAAGCCTCTCTTGTATTAAAAGAAACCTTTGGTTCTAATAAGTGTCAGTTGGAGACCCCCCTGCCTTGGATCTTTACCAGCAAAGACCATATGATTGACGGTGCTCCGGCACTTACCATGGATAGTTGTTGTGCCTGCAAGTTTGGTGGGGTAATTACAATTGTTCCGCAAGAAGAGGATGCTGTGGCAGAAGACGGAGAGACCGAGGAAACTCCGGAGGAACAGCCGTCAAACGATATGGCAGCCCAGCTCTTTCATGCAGCAAAAGGTCTCGGATTAGGAATTATGAATATGGGGAAAGAAGGTATTGCTCTTGCCTTGGAGAATATGGAGGCAGGAGTGAAAAGTCGAATCCATCAGCTGCTTAATTTTGGTGATAAAGAACGGGGGGTCTTACAAATGGGGCTTTCTTTGGTACCTGTAGCAGCAGTAAATTCTAAATCCAAGCTGTTTCAAAACAGCGATCTAAAAGAAATGGATGCGATAATTACAAAGTATGAAAATGAGATATATGAGAAGTATAAAGATGAAATAGATTATTATAAAAGCCAAAGAGATAAATATGGAAAAAATGAGATTCCTCAAGAAGTAATGCAAAAAATAACTGATACATTTAAAGATACAGATATTATGAAGTATATGGAAAGAATGGGGAAGGATTTAAATTCTACAGAAGCTGTAGATGGGCATAAAAATGATATAGTAAACTTTTTTAATATGGTGTACACCGGTAACCCCATAGATTTAAAAACCAGGGAATTTATTTATCCGGGAACTGATACGGGGGCAGATCTTTCAATTTGGGCAGCACCATGGCCCAAGACAAATGGAGAGGCCTTTGAAAAAGATTATGCCGGAAATTGGTTATATGGGTATGTTGGTGATGAGTATTTTGCAACGCCTGCGGATGATGGAGTTTTAAAATATGGAGCAGGTGCTGCACAATTGATTTCAGATATGCTTGGGATAGCTGGAAAGGATGGCGCAAGCATTGAAGCTGTAAAAGAAGTAGGTGCAAAATATTTGAACAGTATTATGAATGGGAATTATGGAGATAACGTTAATGTAGATGCTCAGTCTGACGCTGAAATGATACAGGAGGGAATTGATGCTCATCGTGCAAAGAAAGGAAATTAATTATATACTTTCAATTATATGTTTTTTAATTGTAGTTCTTTTAAGCGGATGTTCGAGAATTACTCCGCCAGAAGAACGCTTTACTCATTCAGAAGATCGAGGTGATGGCTATGATATTTATGGAGGGTTCGATGTAAGAGAACTTGAAGCGCAGGTAGAAGGATACTGGAAGTATTTTGATAATAATGAAAAAGAAAAAGAACTGAAAATGGGGTTTTTAAATGAGTGGGGCGGACAATGGATACAATCAGGAAAGTATACTGTTGGAAGAGATATTAAGCAAGGGCTATATATATGTAAAGACAATGATATTACATCTATGGGTGAAGTTATTGTTGAGGCAGAAAGCAAAGAAGGAGATAAAAAAGTAAACTATTTATTTGATGATATGACGTATGTTTTTCTCCAAGAAGGGAATATCGTTACGTTTGGTGATAAAACTGAGATGGCATTAGCAGATGTATTTTCATTGCCACAATCTAATTACGACGGAATCTATTATGAAGGAGCATATAAGGTAGGTGAAGAAATCCCCGAAGGTGAGTATTTTATGCTTTCGGTTGAAGTATCTGCAGGGACCTGTTTGCTTACAAATGAAAAAAATGAAGTTATTGGGTTAGTAAATCGATTTGGATATGTAACCATCGGAGAGGATTTAGCAGTTAATTTGGAGAACTGTATATTAATTCCTTTAGACCTTAAACCTGATATTCAGCCTATAATGTACCAAGGCGAAGAGGAAGATAAAGGGAAAATGGTATATGCAGCAGGAATGTATAAAATAGGAGAGGATATACCGGTAGGAAATTATAGCATTAAGAATGAAGTTTATAAAAATGTTACGGATTTGTCATATGAGGGATATCATGGAAACGAGTCGTATTATTATCCGGGTTATTGGAATTGGTGCGGGCTTATTGCTTATGGAGACATAGGAAAAGAAGGATGGAAAGAGATAGAATTGGATTCTTACTTAAAAAGTAAAGAGAGATACCTTAAAGTCACTGACACACAACAAAAAGTCTACTATCAGAGGTATAAAGGGGTTCCAGGTATAACTTTTTCAAAAAAAAATGCTGGTAATATTGTGGAAATTGTTCGATGTGTATTAATACCGCAAGAATAGCCGGAGAGGTCAACTTATTGGAGTGAATCGTATACACAAAAATGATGAGGAAATATGGTCTTATAAAAGAACATAAAGGGAGGCTTATGAATAACAAGGGGAAAATAGGTATAATACCAGTAATTGTTGTATTAATTAGTCTTGTGGCTGCATTTTTGCTATTTACTAAACTTAATCCGGAAGGTTTTATAAAGGAACAGGGAGCTGCTGTTAATCAGGCTGATATTCCGGCAAATGACAAGGGTGCTTCTACCGGTAAAACTGCCGGAGAGGACATCCATAAACTTACCGGTAGTGAAGAGCTCTTAGACATATCGGATACCGAGTATGTAAGTGCCGTTCCAAAGCAGGTGATAAGAACCGGCATATATGGCTTGAAACCCTGGCTGGATCCTTATGAAGTTAACAAATCAAGAAGAAACCGCAGCGGCAGGAAGGCAGCAGAGGCCACAGACAGCTTTATCGTTGCAGCTTCTAACTACCTTGAATACTATCTGATTAAGCTGCCGGACGATTCCTACATACTGGCTCAGTTTAGTGATACCTATAGAAAGTCCATAGAAAAAGGAGAAACCGTTACACTTCCACTGGGTATCAAGAAAACAAACAGAAAACTAACAAAGGATTATCTGAGTGATATATGCAGTCAGTATGGGGCTTCTCCAGACTATGTCCTTTATGCCATAGATACTGAATGGAATAAAGAACATAATTTTACTGTCTTTATAATACGTTTTGGAATCTCTGCAGTTGTATTCCTTATTTTAGCTGTGGCTCTACTCACAGCAGCGGAAAAGGTATTTAAACGGAAATAAACAGGAGGGAGCAAGAATGGCAAAAGATGAAATGACCGGATTAGGGCAGCTTGTGCTGCGGTCAGAAATGGAAGCGCTGTACATAAAGGATATTCACATCCTGGATCAGGTAAATGAGCATGGAATCCTATCTCTGAGTTTCCTTTCCGGAAAGCAGATGGAACCTATGGATGCCATGCGTTATCAAAACAGCAGGATTCAACTACTGGATGGAGACAGTGCCTGTATTTTCTGCGGAACCTGTGTTGCTATACAGCTTAAGAAAGAAAATGACTACACAGAAGTACAGGTTCAGGCCAAAACCTTATCCGAACAGACTGACAGGGAAAGGAAAACAAAGACTTTTCAAAGTACAGGAAAGACTCTTAAGGGAATTCTTAGTGAAGGAATCGGGAGCGGAACTCTAGTACAGTTAGATTCCGATATACCGGTAACGGAAATGCTGTCCCAGGAGAATGAAACAGACTGGACCTTTAATCGCAGGATTGCCAATCAGTATGGTAAACAGGTTTTTGTCAACAGTAAGACCACTGGTTGCCAGATTCATATAGGAAATCATCCTTTTGCTGTAAAGGAACCGGGCAAAGTCCTTTCTGCATCCGTAGGCCGTGATGTAGACAAGGTAAGAGCAATACAGGCAGGACCAAGCCAGAGTGCCTCTGTATTCGAGTTTGAAGAAACAACAATTACGGTCAGTGACCTTTCAATTGGTGCAGGTTACGCTGTATCTTATGAAGGCAGGACCCAAACCGTAACCCGAAGTGAGATAAGAGCCAGTCAGGGTTTACTGGTTAATGCAATTACCCTTGTGCATGGAGAAGGAGTGGTTCCGGAGGTTTCCCGTTCTCAGGGATCCACGAAGCGTTCCAGCATCCTGACAGGAACCGTGACTGCCGTGGATGGAACCAATGTAATGGTAGACTTTAATACACCGGGAGATGCCCCCAGGTGGATGCCCTATGCCAGTGCGGTCAGTAACTATTTCTATTCCATGCCGGATATAGGGGATACTGTATTTGTCTATTATGAAACAGGGGATAGCGAGAAAATAGTATGCCTGGGCAGTCGTCATGTAAATCAGAGTCCTGATTTCTCCAATCCCAAAAATAAGATGATGACTGCCAATAACCGTATGGTGAAATTTGCAGAAAAGGAATTGAATCTTATCGGTAACCGTTCGGAATATGACGGCAACGGTGGGGAACAGGCTAAGATTATATTCAATGATGAAACTGGAATTGAGATACAGAGCACCAGGGATATCAATCTGAAAGCCGAAGAAAAGATAACGCTGCAGGCATTAAAGGGTACTTACAAGGGCATTGATGAACTAAAGCAGAAGTTTGATCAGATGTATGGAGAGGGAGAAAGTAAGTACACAGCAGAGGGCGGCAGCATGGAATTTGATGCCATGGCACTGCTCTCCTCCAGAAGCTATACTGCTTTGAAGGATAATATCAAGCAGAATCTGGAAGCCCCCTTTCAGGTATTTGGAACCTTACAGGAACTGACCGGGCGTATAGGGGGAAGCGCAGGCACAGAAGGAGGAGAAGCAGAGGTGCCGGTTTTTGAGGAAGGGGTTGCACATATCCTATCCTTAGAACGCCTGATTCTGCAGGTGGGAACGACAAGTGTGACGTTTGCCGGAGGTGTCATCCAGATACGTACAAATGCCTATATGCAGTTAGGAACGGACCGCAGTGTAGCCTATGAGCATCTGGAGGATGAAAATTATTCCTGGAAGGATATGTTCCTGGATGTAGCCCAGTGTGCATTGGATATTGTTGGTGCACTTCCAATACCAGTGGTCTCTACGGTGGCAAACCTTGCCAATGCGGGAATCAGTCTGTCAAGAGGCGATTATGTGGGAGCTGCTATATCTGCCGGAACAGCCTGCCTTTCCTTAATTCCTGGAGCGAATACGGCAGTAGGTGCAGCGAAGGCAGTTGCCACCGCCGGCAAGATAGGAAAAACAGTAAAAAAAGTCGCGACTGTGATAAGGATAGCCAAGATATTTAGTAGTGGTGCCAATAATGTGAATTTGGCGCTAACAGCAGGTATGGCTATCTGGGATATTGGTACTGCCATAAAAGACGGTACCTTTGATATGAATGATCCGGACTGCCGCAGGGACGTGATGAGTATCCTGCAAGGAACATCTAACATTGCAAAATCAAAAGTAGAAAAATCAAAGATTAAAGAAAATGGAAAAGAACGATTTAAAACCCGTGGGGAAAAAGAAACTGAACGGCAGCAGCGAAAGGATTCCAGAAAACAAACGGTTCAAAAAGCAAAGGACACTGCCAAATCAGTCAAAGACAAAGCTAGGGCAAAACTGGATGAATACTCAGCCAACCGCTGTAAAAACGGTGATCCGATTGATATGGTGACCGGTGGTTATCTGATTGAGCAGTGTGATTTACTAATAAATGATATCAGAGGCCGTATCGCTATTGAGCGTACTTATGAATCCCTTTTATCAGAGGAAGAATCTCCGGTTGGAAAAGGATGGACTTTAAGTCTCTTCAGCCAGGCCTATGTCTATGATGAAAAGATAGAGATTCTCCTGCCAGATCAGCATACAGAGACCTTTTTAAAAACAGCCGAGGGCTATCGTAACCGAAGGGGTGGGACAAAGCGCCTGTCACTGACAGAGGAACGAGATGGCTATAATTTATTTGACAGTACTGACAAGACCAACTGGTTTTATGACAGGGAGGGGAAACTGCTAACGGCTACAGACCGTAACGGAAATCGGACTTCCTATGATTATAAAGGAGAAAAACTTGCTAAAATCAGCTTTGCCAGCGGACAGTATTTAACCTTTACCTGGCAGGGTGATAAGATTTCAAGTATGCAGGACTGTATCGGAAGAAGTGTGGAATACTGTTACGAAGATGATTATCTGATTGCCGTGACCATGGTAAACGGTGGAAAAGAAACTTATGGTTACGATACGAAGGGAAGAGTTAACGAGATTACTGATGCCAATGGCGTAACCTATATACATAACGAATATGATAGAAAGGGCAGGGTAACCAGACAGAGTTTATCAAATGGCCAGGAATATATCCTGTTTTATGGAGAAGAGGATCGAATGAATACCTATCTGGCACCACAGAACGGGCAGGAAATTCGTTACCATTATAACCTGTTAAAGCAGCTAGTAAAAACAGAATATTCAGATGGTACCACCTTGGAATATGGCTATGATTCCTGGGAAAACCGTGTATGGGAAAAAGACCGAAAAGGGAATGAAACCAGGCGAGAATATAATGAAACTGGGCATTTGCTTGCGCTTCATGAGCCAAACGGCAGAAAATTCTTTTATGAGTATGATGAAGCCGGAAACTGTATCCATAAATGGGACAATACAGGGATGGACAGTCGATATATCTATGACAATACCGGAAACTTAATGGAGGAGCTCCAGAAAGTGGATGAGGAAAAGTTTCAGCATTATCGGTTTACATATGATTTATATGGAAGAATAACTTCCTTTACTGATCCTAACGGGAACGGAGAAACCTATGAGTATGGTAATCTCTTTGGCGAAGAGCAGATATATGTCAGTGCGGGAGGGGAACGGACAGCCTATGGTTATGATGAAGCCGGCCGCATAATGACCCGTACGGATATGGATGGAACCAGCCGGTATGCCTACAATAGCTTTGATCTTCTTTGTCAGGCTACCAATCCTCTGGGGCATACCGACAGATATGTGTATGATGGAGTACTGGATCTGATACAGGTGGTACGACCAAACCAATACGGTGAAAATATGGGAGCAGACACTGGTGATAGATACCGTTATGACGCCTTTCATCACCAGAACATGCATATTGATGCAGCCGGTGGTATCTATGCCCTGCAGCTTGACGGAGAAGGGAATCCAGTGAAGGAAATTCATCCGAATGCTTACCGGATAGAGGACAAGGATGGGGAAGGAATCATTAATTATTATGATTCCAGTGATAATAAATATAAAATTAAATACCCGAACGGGGGAACCAGGCGAATCTGGTACGATGCCAGCGGAAATATTACAAAAGTGTGCAACCCAGAACAATACGATGAAAAGGCTGATGATGGTCCTGGTTTTTGCTATGAATATGACAGTGGAAACCGGCTGATACAGATTACTGGACCGGAGGGGGATATTCTTCACCAATATACCTATGATCTTGCAGGGAATCTTATGAAGGCTGTCCATGGAAGTAACTGCAGAAAGCCTGTAGAAAACAGCACGATAGAGGGAACAGAAAGAGAAACGGTGGGTGAATTATATTCTTATAATAGCCTTGGCTGGTTGCTGGAAAGCCGGACACCTATGGAGGAGAGAGAGGGAGTCGTATGGTATCAGCTCATCCGGTATGAGTATGATCTTGCCGGTAACCAGGTGAAGGAAATTCGCTATTGTGACTATCAGAGGAAAGATACCCAGACAGGAGAAGTACATACTATCTCCTATGAATATGATAAGGAAGATCGTCTGGTTTGTGTCAGTGATTGTACCGGAGCAGTCCTTCGATATGGGTATGACGGAAAGGGCCGTAGAACTCTGGAAAAGAGAAGAATCAACCAGAGTACAGAGCAGGTATTCCGTTACTTCTATGATGAGGGAGGCCATATCATAAAAGTATCCCGCAGTGCTGACCAAAAGGGCTGTGGAAAGGAAACGGTATTCGTCCGTTATGAATACGATAAGAATGGGAATAACACCAGAGTATTGCTGCCCTCCGGCGGAGAGATACTCCGTGAATATGATGCTGCAGACCGTTTGATAAAGGAAAGTCATAATGAGAAAAAAAGTGGTATTCATAACACAACCAGCTTTGTTTATGATAAGGCTGGGAATCTCATATGCATCACGGATAACCAAGGCAGAAAGACCGAAATCAAATACGACCTGTTAAACCAGGAAATACAGAGGACAGAGAGAGACGGAGGGACAACAAGACGGTTTTATGACAACAATGGACAGTTAATCAAGGTAATCCGTCCCAAGGAGTACGAAGCCTCAAAAGAAAACGGGCCCGGAACAGTGTACACGTATGATGCCAGGGGTCAGCTGCTTACCATCCTTCGCCCTGATGGAAAGGTCCAGGAGAGCCGTACCTACGATAGAGAAGGAAATCTGATCCAGACTTTGGATGGAACCGGCAGCGGAGCCAGGTTCTTCTATGATCTGGGAGGAAGAAGGACAAGAATCGAGACCGAAGGGAAAGCGACCCAGAGCTATACCTACGATGCCTTTGGTAATGTAACCGGACTATGTGACGGAGAAGGCAACCGGACGGAATATGTTCTTGATAAATGGGGGAGGATTACTGATATACGTAAGGCAGATGAAAGCCAGGAACATTATGGCTATGATTATGCTGGAAATATCATAGAGAGCATAGATGGAGAAGGTAACAGGACTATCTACGAATACAGTGGAGCAAATCTACTTTCCGGTTTAACCGACCCGGCAGGAGAAACAGAGCAGTACTGCTATGATGAAGAAGGGCGCTTAAGCAAAAAGACGGATAGAAATGGAATAGAGACGTCTTATACCTATAATCTTTATGGTAATCTGCTAACCAGACGGGCAAAGGAACTTTCCGAAGTTTATGAATATACCACCGAAGGCTTATTAAAGGCCGCCATCGCAGGAGGTATGCGCTACAGCTATACCTATGACCATATGGGAAGGTTAATACAAAAGAAAGCAAGCGGAAGAACCTTATTATCCTTTGTATATGATAAGAACGGAAATCTGCGGAGACAGAAGGATGTAACCGGAAAACAGACGGAATATTTTTATAATCTCAACGATGAAATCAAGGAAATATGGGATGACGGCAGGCCTATCGCCGAGTATAATTATAATGAAGACGGTACCATAAAGAGTCTGCAAAATGGAGAAAATCTTTATACAGAATATGCCTACGATAAGGATAAGAACCTAACTGGGTTACGAAGTACTTTGTCAGGAAAAATTCTGGCAGATAATTATTACAAGTACGACGGTAATGGAAACCGAACAGGAAAACAACAGCTCCATGGAGAGATTAGTTATACCTATGACAGTCTGAGCCGATTAACCAAGGTGCAGTATCCTGGAAGCTGGGAGGAACTATCTTATGACAAGGCTGGGAACCGTACCAGAAGAATCAGTCCAAAGGGCGAGGAACTTTACCAGTATGACAGCAGGAACCGCTTAACCAGCCATAGCGTTAATGGTATTATGGAAGACTACGCTTATGATAATGCCGGTAACTTAATAAAAGATGGAAAGAATCAGTACAATTATGACGCCTTTAACCGGACAAGCAGGGTAGAGACCTTTGACGGAAATATCCAGATAAACCGATATGATGCAGAAGGATTACGTCATGAGCTGGAGGAAAGCGGGAATCTGGTACAGTTCATCTTCCGTGGAACAGAAATTGTTGCCGAGGAATCCAAGGAAGAAATCAGACGCTATATCCGTTCAGATATTCTGCTAGCCTCTGATGCAGAAAGTGCCAGAACCTACTATCATTATGCAAGCGATGAGCTAGGGAGTATCACCCATGTAACGGTGAAGGAGGAAGTCCTCAATCGGTATGAATATGATGCATGGGGAAATGTAACAGAGTGTCAGGAAAAGGTAGAAAATCAGTTTAAGTTCAATGGACAGCAGTTTGACCCTGTCAGCCAACAGTATTATCTTAGAGCAAGGTATTATAATCCGGTAATTGGACGTTTTACACAGGAAGATGCTTACCGTGGTGATGGTCTAAACCTGTATGCGTACTGTGATAATAATCCGGTGTATTATGTGGATCCGAGCGGGAATGCGTGTGAACCTGGGAAGGATAGAATCGGAGAGAGTGCAGATGCATCAAAAAATGCAACCAAAACTCCAACCAAACTGGATAAAAAACCTACTTTTAATGCTCAACAACAAAGTGAATATGATGCTGCCCGAGCAAGAGGAGCAGGTGCTGCAGAAGCTTATTACATTGCTACAGGTAAAAATCCATTGAATCAAACTGGAAGTGATTATATGGCATCCAGGGAGCAACAAAAAATTATGGATTATTATCAGAAATCTGCAACATCAAATTATAATAAGAGGAAGGGAACAGGAACAGCACAACAAGTAGGATCATGGACACATGCAGATGTTGCAAATGATATAAATAATAATTTTACTCCTAATAATATAAAATATTTACCCTATATTAAAAGAATTAATATTGAACAAAATTATTTAGATGGTCGAACCATTGATAATAATGCAAAGAATAGTTCCAGAGTTGACATAGCAATAGAAAATAAGGTTAATTCAAATATTCTTGTGGGAGATATTAAGACAGGAAAAGCAACTTATACACAGAGACAGCAGACTAAAAATTCTAATAATATAAATGGTACTGGCAGTAATACCAAGGGGTATACTTTTACTCATATGGAAATAAAACCTTAGAAGGAGGTTATATGAACATTATTAATTACACAGTAGAAGAGTATAATTTTAACAAGGCGATGCAACATAATATCAATGAAAATATACAGCCATTATTAATTTCTCATAATTTTACAAAATTTTCACCCAATAAGTATGTCCGTGAGTTAGATGGATTATTACAATTTATAAATTTCAATGTTAGCAAAGAGAGGGTAAAAGCTTTTGCGTTTTATATTCCTATATATTTTCCTTATGATAATCTTTTGACCTTTGGAATTGAAATTACGGGCTCATCGGGGATAAGTCTTTTACAAGGTAAGTATTTTCCGACTTTGTACGAGCGGGAAAAACATAATAAGATGATTCAGTGGGAAGATTATAATAAAGTACATCTACCCAATATTGAAAAGTTGATATACTCAATAAAAGAGGGAATTTTACCTGAAAAAGATAGAATAGGTTCTTTGGCAGATTTTATTAACGTTCTAGAATGTGAACGGCCAATATTTTTTGGTGAAGACTATGACATTCGTTCGCGTAACGGGGTAGATCATCGTTACATAATGGCCGTATATAAATGCTTAACAGAGGAGTATGGCCAGGGAGTCATAGAATTGAAAGAATTAAAGAGATTAATGGAGGAGGATGAATCAAAGGGTTTGCAGCCTTCAGTAATTAATATTAGTATAAAGGAATATCTGGAACGTTTTTTAAACTCCATTAAAAGTCAGGAAGTCTATAATTCGGCCGGGAAAGAGGAATTTAAGAAATGTTTTGATACAATATGTAATGAAAGAAGGAAAAAGTACAAGCTATTAAATAGTTATTAAATGACTACAAGATAGTAATTGATAAATGACAGAGATTGAGTTTAGTATTCAATAAATAATAAGGGTGTAATTTATAATTTGATTACACCCTTGTTATACCTATGATAGAATATTATTTGGAGTTTAATGGAGTTTTAATGAAGTTATGTTATTTGGATGCTGATTACGATTATGAAGAATTTTTTTATATCTTGGTTTGAGTATTGGCTTGATGGAAATGATGATTATTTTGAGGGATTTGTATTGTAACATTAGTTGAAGTAGTCATAAAATACTAGGTAATTAAATTGTTATACGCAATAAAGAAGTTGGGTAATATTTCCTATTTTGTTTTGAAATCGTATACAATTGTAAAACACAGTCACGCCATAACAAGTTCTAAGCAATGGATGTCGGCTGTGTTTTTTAGTCTATGAACCAAGTAAATGAGGTGTTATTAAAACAATAAAGAAATATTATATAATAAATATATCTGTGAAGTTCTTGTAAATAGTAAATTTATGCTAATAAAACACGTGGTAAAATATGTTAAAGTATTTGTATGGGATTTTTATCCATATAGCACTTGAAAATTAAGAAGATACACTCAAATTTAAAAATTGTAAAAATCATATTTAATGTTGCATACGAAAAATCATATTAAGAAAACTTAAATAAATGGTAAAAGTTTTCCAACTGAGAAATGAGCCCTATATACGCATTATCCAAATAATGTTATAATAATCCATGGTTAGACATAATTTTCTATTATTTGATAATAAACAATCATTCGATAGTAGAAAAAAGGGGTTATAGGGGGAGAACAGTGAAGAAACATAAGACCATTTTTAGTGTAATATTATTATTTCTATTTACTCTGATGATGAGTATTACAGTTCCTGCGGCTGAGCAGCCAGCAAGTGATACAAAATCTGTTATTTTCCTTTTTGATTCCAGCGGAAGTATGAAAACCAATGATAAAGAGCGTCTTGCAATAGACAGTATTGCCCAATTAACCTATGCACTGCCCAGTGATTACCGGGTAGGTGTGGTATCTTACAATACAAAGGTTGTAATCAGCCAGAAGCCCGTTGACAGCAATCAGCGAACTCAGATTATGAAGCAGGCGAATAAGATTCAGTATGAAGATTACAGCAATGCAGGCCGGGGTCTGCAGCAGGCAGTGAAGCTACTGAAGGAAGAAGAAGCAGAAGAAAAGACCATTGTTCTTCTTTCAGATGGTGAGATACTGATGAAAGATGCTTCGACAACCAAGAAATCGACCTCCCTTTACAAGGGTGCAATAGAGCAGGCCTCAAAAGCTGGCATTACGATTCATGTAATCGGCTTAGGCGAGCAGATGAAGAACTTAAAAAATCCAATCTTTGATGCCGCAGAAGAAACGGGAGGTGGAAGCTATCTGGCACCCCTGCCTGTGGATATACAGGATGCAATCGATTCAATTCTTATAGAAAAGCTGGATATTAAGCAAACAAATCTGGCTATTGTAGATGCCGATGGCACACAGGAGTCTTTTTCTTTTGACTGTCCTTTTGTTAATGCAAGTATTGTCCGAATACTGTTAACCAGTGACGCACCTATAAAGAATCTTAAGACGAACTTTCAGGCAGAAGATGCCGGGCAGATTAATGGTGAGAAATATTCACTTATCCAGATAAAGAAACCCTCCAGTGAGAAGATAGATATAGGGTTTCAGGGAGTCTCCGGAAGCCGTGTCAAAGTTGTAATAATACCGGAATATCAGATAGCACCGCAGGTAAGTGTTGAATATGTAGATAAAGTACCCACAGCTCCCGAAGCAATTGCTTATGAACGTACAGCACGAATAACCTATTCTTTCTTAGACTATGAAAACAAGAACTTACAGCTATGGAAAGAACCTTATTTTGATCATAACAGAGTTGGTCTTACCTTAAATGGCAAGGATAACTTAGAAAAAGCATTGAATGAGGGAAAACTCACCATAGAGACTACTGTTACAGAGGACAGGACAGAGGAGGTAATGATTGATTATGGGAAGCTGCCCTTCTATGTGTACGGTGATAATGCTGTGACAGTTCAGTTGGAAGGGCCGGCACTTTTACCTGTTGAAGAACCGAAGCCGCCTTACTTACTTATTGGAGGAGGAATTGCAGCAGCTGTAATCGTGGCAGGAGTAATTCTATGGCTTATAATCAGAAGGAAACCTGAGCCTCTGCCACCGGACGACAAGCCGGAGCCCAGTAAGTATAGCTATACTGGAAAACTGAACATATATATCACCAGAACACCAACGGGATATGATATACCGCCGCTGACCTACAATCTGTTCCGGCTTCCTTCCGGTAAGGTTATGTCTCTGGAAGATGTACTGGATAGTTGCTCCGTGCAGGAATTCTTTGAAGGAGCAGATAAGATATATTTTAAATCAGGCCCAAACCATAACTTGATATTGACAAACAATTCGGACTGTACTGTTATGAAGAATCGAGAAATTCTCATGAAGAAGAAAAGTTACCAGATTACCGTTGGAGGTAAAGTGGATATTATTTTTGAGGATGAAACCAGTGAACTTACGTTCCAATATAAAGATTTAAAGCCTTCCGAAATGCGTTGATAAACAGCGTGATACAGAAGTAAGAAGGAATTAAATAAATGAAAAGTTAGAGAAAGGGAGTGGTAAATGATGGAGATTATAAGCCAAACGAACCGTACAATATTACTGGATGTTATAAATCCGGAGAAATTAGACTTACTGACTCTGGTTGGAGAGGTGAAAGGAATCGACAGTTTAAGCGATGACCAGATGCGTGAAATAAATCTGCATCTTGAATGCCGCAGCTATGAAGAAGCTGAGAGGAAAATGGCACCGGTTATCTGGTCCTTTTTCGATGCAAACTCACAATCAGTGAAGTATACTCTGAAGAAACCGGAAAATATTTCAGAATCAATGCTGACGGAGATTAAGTTAAATGAGCAGGAAAACTTTCTTAAAACAGTTTTTACTGTTATGAGCTCAAGAAAATCTCAGGGATTGCTAAATGTTGAGTTTGGATTTGAAAAATTGCTAGAGATGATATCACCTAAAAAAGTCATGGAGGATATTAAACAGGTCCGCAAGGAGATTCAATATAATTACAGCAAATATGCTGAGATGGAAGATGGGGATCCCGGAAAGCTGGATGTTGGTGACCGCTTAAATGTATTGTTTGAAGAAGCCAGCTCTAACTATAATAATATTATGGCTATGCTCCCCCTGGCAATTGAAGATGTAAAGACCCGTCTGCTTTTAGGCGGAGGTGAACAAAAGTCCGATAATAAAGAACTGGTGCCTGGAATTCTCACAATGGCTGAAAACGGAGAATTAAAGGTATTGGAAGCTCCCAAGGAAGAGAATACCGCATTGGCTGCTTTAGATGACAATGTGAACGCAGGATTGATAGAAGTAATCAGGGAAGATTATAACGCAGTGAACGATACGCCAAGTGATTATGTGCAGAACCTGGTAGTTCGTACATTTTGTCCCCTTGCATCCACCAACCAGACTAAAATCGATGTGGAAACTGAAGTACTGAATTATAACTCCTACCTGGAATTCTACCGTACCTCCAAAGACAATTTTATTAAGGTTGTTAAACCTTTGGTAGAAAAACTCCTTGGTATTAAGATGTACTTTGACCAGTACAAAGCGAAATCTAAGGGCATGTCTCCTTCCCTGTTAATAGCTAATATATCACCTGAGATGCTTGCTAAGAGCTCCAATCTTCCAAGGCTTATTACATACTTAAATACCACCAACAGTAAAAATAATTTTAAGGATACAATCTGGTACGCAATCTATCCTAATGTTTCCTGGAGTCAGAATGTTACCAATAAGATCAACAGAGAGAGATTCAAAGGCAATGTACAGAAAGCAGGAACAGATGTGTACAGCATGGAGTCCTTAAGTATATTGCTGGATGTGTTTAAAGACTACCGTGTAGAGACCTTCTTTTCCTTTGAGAACAGAGAAGAAACCACCTTTAATGCACTTGCGGCAGAAGGTGTAGAAAAGGCTATTGAGAAATGTGCTCCGCTTATCGGAAGGCCTTACAGTGAATTTGCAATACCGGTTCTACCTAACTTTACGGTAATTCCGAAAAATAAATCCGGCGTTACCCTTGATACCAAAATGCGTGTAACAGATAACAATAACGTAGCTTTCTCAGATGCCAAAGAAGATGTGATGCGTTTGTGGATTGAAGGCGTTTACATAAATGGAGCTTATGTAGCCGCGGGCTTTAGAGCTGCCTGCCAGTGTCCGGAATTCTTAAAGGATCATTTTAACAGGACGAAGGTCAAGACTGATTCCGAACTTCCCGGTGTGCGTTTTGATATTGAAGCCGGAAATAATTCTTTGCTGGCTTATACATCCATGCCAAAGGAAATCACCGGTTTTACAACTACGATCAAGAATCAGATTAACCAGAAGAACTTCGGCTGGATTTTTTCCTCCGAAAATGCTTCCCTTAGCGGTGAGAACATTACGAATATTACAGTTTATAAAGCCAGGAACCTTTTATATAATTCAGAGTTCTCATCCTATGAATCTGTGTATAAGACACAGGTAACCACTTATATCGAGAGAATCCTTCGTTATGTGACCGGAGATTTCAAGGAAGATAATATCAAGAATTTCTTCTCAAATAATCCCCAGAGTCAGAAGAGTAAGTGGTACATGAAAAAGGATTGTGTTAATGCTATTATTACGGAAGGCGACAACCTGGAATACAGCATAGATGAGGCAACCAGCATATGTGAACTTACCATATCCTTTAATGGCAGCCCGAGAAACCTGGAAGTATTAATTAATCGGGTAAGTTCCAATGCATAACATATCAAATTTAATGATTGGAGGAAGGAACAATGGGATTTAGACTGAAAATTGACGGATCAGGACCTGTAAACTTAAGTGAAAGATGTATCACAAGTGTGAATTTCCACTCAGATATTCCGGAGGATTCTAATGCAAGAGCAACAGACCACGGGACCGAACTGATTATTCAGGGAAAGATGCTGTTCTCTTTAGGAGCGGCAGTGGAGGATTCTACCTTAAATCTTGCAAAATGGAGTGTTGTACCCAGTGAATCAGCTGACAGTTACCGTAAGGTCCAGGTGGATGTGGTTGCAGCGGACCAGGTAGTACGCCAGATTACTCTTCCCAATGCTTTTGTAATGGATTACAGAGAGGAACTGGATGATGAACATGGTGTGGGTGTTTTCTATCTTCATGTAAAACAGAAGAAGGATTTAACACAGGATACTACAGTTGAAGGCGGATTCGGACAATAAAGGAGGGATAAATTATGTCATTAAGAGTAAAAATTGATGGACAGGACAGCTTTGAAATAGCAAAAGACTGCGTTAAAAAAGTGATATTCAAGACGGACATCCCTCTGGATTCGAATGCCAGAACAAAAGACGTGGGAAGTACGCTTGAAATTTCCGGTAAAATTCTGGTTGCGACAGATGGTGACCCTTTTGACAGCACAAGACAGCTGGCTTTATGGTCAATGGTACCGGCTGAGAATTCAGCCTCCTATCGCCAGGTAACCGTAGAAGTTATCAACGCAGGCGTAATTGAGAGAAAATACAGCTTTCCAAGAGCATTTGTTATTGATTACAAAGAGGATTTTGGAAATTCCGATGGTATCGGTACTTTTAACATTATTATCAAACAAAAGAAAGATAAGCTCGATCAGATTGCCATAGAAGGCGGTTACACAGGAGCCTAAGCTTATCCCAGTACAATGGAGGGCACGTCTGGACAAGACGTGCCTTTTATAAAATTGTCCCTGTTCTAAAACTTTTCCTTCATAGGAAAGGCCTTAGAATGAGGATAAGAAAGGGAGGAATTGGTATGGAGCAGCAAAAAGACTGGTACCGGATATTAGAAATAGCAGAAAGCGCCACAGAGCAGGAGATAAAAGGAGCCTACAGGCGTCTCGCGAAAAAATACCATCCGGACACCCATGTCAAAGATAAAAGTAACATAGATAAATTTAATGATATAAACCAGGCGTATCAAATCTTAGGAAATACAGAAAAGAGACAGGAATACGATAAGAAACGAAAGCAGACGCAGAAGGCGGAGGATAACCGTAATAGCACAAAAAGAGAAGGAAATGATAGCAGCAAAGCGGATTTTGATTTTCAGAACATGAATAAGAAATTTGAAGAATTCTTCGGCTTTCATCCGGAAACGAAAGACATTACAAGAGAAGATAAAATGAAAATAAAGAAAAATCCCCTTGATACAACGGATATGTTTGAACGGTTCATGGGAATAAAGAGGTAGTGTATGAAGAAGAGACTGAATCTAATTATTGCTGCGCTGCTGGTATTATTGGCAGGTTTGCTGTTTATGTATACACATATTACATATTATTGGCTGTGGGGTTCCATTGCCCTTGTAATGGCAGGAATGCATGTGTTATGGGCAGAAAAGAAAGAAAAATCTGAGATCATGGAAAACAGGTATCTTTCAGGAAAGGAAAAGGCTCCGGAGGCTACACTTACAGAAGTATTACTTCTGGGAGAAAACAATGAAAAGCTTACAGGCTGGAATATCTATGGTAAAAATGGACTTGTTATCGGCAGGGATATCGGAGAAAACCAGGTAGATGTCAATCTTGATCATACCATCTATGCAAGTATGATTGATATCGAACATGCAGTTCTTAACTTCTCCGGTAATGACTGGTATGTGGAGGATATTTCAACAAGAAATGGTGTAAGTCTTCAGAAAACAGATGGTAAGAAATACAAACTTGCTTATGGAAAACCATGTAGATTGGAAAGAGGAGATATTATATATGTAGCTCTTACCAAATTACAGATTATATAATAGACAGATTACGGAAAGGATGTAGGAAGTCATGGGAGAATCCAATTTAATTCGCTGCCAGAATGGGCATATGTTCAGTAAAAAGAGGTATGGAACAGTGTGTCCATACTGTAATATTGAAACGGCCACAAAGGAAAAGAAAGAGACACAAAAATCAGAGGTGGATTTGGAAGAAGAGCTATTTAAAGAAGAGGTAAAACCTGTATGCGGCTGGCTTGTCTGCATTGACGGACCAAGAAAAGGCAAGGATTATAAGATTATAGACGGAAAGAACTTTATCGGACGTGCTGATGATATGGATATCCAGATTCTTGGGGATAACGAAATATCCAGACGTAACCATGCTATTGTTGTTTTTGACAGAAAGAAAAAGGAGTTCATGCTGCTGCCAGGGGATGCCAATGGTTTGGTATATCTGGATGAAAATGCAGTATACACACCGATGCCGCTGTATCCATATGCCAAAATAGAACTTGGAAAATCTACATTTTTGTTCCTGCCTTTTTGCGGATCAAATTATATGTGGGAGTAAATAGAGGAGGGTACAGATTGAATGGATAACTCCTATTACATAATCGGAGGATTGGTTTGCATTATTTTCGTACTGGAAATAGTAAAACTATGGGTAAGACCTGTCAAACCGGAATCCGGATGGGACCAAGGCTATTGTATGACCATTGGAACCTGCGAAGTACAGGAAGACCTTGGGGAGGTTGCTGTAACACCCTCCGGAAGGATGGCGGTACTCTCTGACGGAATGGGAAGGGCCTACGGCGGCCGCATTGCCAGTAAAATTGCTGTCGATACTTTTGTAAACATTTTTGAGGACTATAATGCATTTCATAATCCCCAATATTTTTTTCGAAAAGCGTTCCATTCGGCCAATAAAGAAATATTAAAAGCTTTGGAAGGAGAAGAAAGGGGAGCCGCAAGTATTAGTTGTGCGTTGCTTCGACAGGGATATCTGTATTATGCGGTAGCTGGAAATGTAAAGGTATGTGTCTGCCGAGAGAAAAGCCTGGTTCCCGTTTCTGCCGGTCATACCGTTGCTGTACTGGCAGAACAACGCTTTCGTGAAGGGAAACTTTCGAAACAAGAGGCGGTACAGCTTTTGGAAAATCAACGTCTGTATAATTTTGTTGGAAGAGACGGCTTTGAGGATATTGAACTATTTGATGCACCTATACGGCTAAAAAATAACGATATTATAGTACTTATGACAGATGGAGTATACGAACTGTTAGGTTTTAAACAAATAGAACTGGTATTAAATAAGAATGGAAGCTGTCAGCAAATGGCACTGGAGATAATAGAAGCAGTTAATAAACATAAAAGTGAAGCAAAAGATAATGCAAGTATTATTTTAATCAGGGTTAGGAACGGAGCTATGGTATGAGAAAACAAAACGCAGAGTTTAAGACTGCTTTTACTTCTGAAGCAAATGCATTAAAAAATACGGATTACTTTGGTTTTGTAGAATTGGATCGGTATGCCTGCTATGTCATTGCCGATGGAATTGATGACCAGGTAGATGGTATAAGTGCAAAATTAGCAGTTTCCGCCGCCATTGCAGCTTTTTCAGAAGCTCCCGCTATAAGCCGGAAAGGAATGCTTACCTGTTTAAGAGCAGCCAACAGAGCATTGCTTAAAGCAAAGAGCAAAATGAAGTTAAAAGCTTCCATACTTATTATAATTACAGACTATGCAAAACTCAGATATGGACATGCCGGTAACATCAGGCTACGTTTATACCGTGATGGATTCCTAAAATATCAGTCGGTGGATCAGTCTCTTTCCATGGATCTGGCAGCATCCGGACAAATACCTCCGGATAAGGTCGCTTCTCATGAAGAGCGAAATAACCTCTATACCTGTCTGGGGCAAGAGAAAGAATTCAATCCTATCATATCCGGCAAAATCAAGCTGACAAATTCCGATGCCATAGCTTTATATTCAAGAGGAATATGGGAGCACATAGATGAAGGAGAAATAAAAGAAGTCTTTGCGGATGCCACTGATGATCCTGAGAAAACGGTCAATGACCTGGAGGATATGCTCTTATCCAGACAGCCCGCAGGTCTTACGAAATATACCTTGGCTGTAATTTTTGCCAACAAGGTTTATGTGGATCCTGGTAAAAAAAGAAAGATCCGCAAAATAATCCTTACAGTAATCCCAATTTTTGCAATTGTTGCGGTACTGACAATTGTCCTGATCGTAAGGTATAACAATAAGCAGGATAAGATTCAGGACATGAAAACAGCTTATCTAAAAAGTATTGAGTATATACAGTCCGATAATTTTGTACGAGCAGAAGAAGAGTGCAAGAACGCCCTAAAGCTGGCAAGCCAGGTGAAAGATAAGAAAATGGAGAAGGAGCTTTCCGATTACCAGATACTTATAGAGACTATTTTGTCTGCTGATGAGGCACTTGACGGTAAAAAATATGCAGATGCCAGTAAGCTGTTTCAGGAAGCTGCCAAGAGAGTCCGCTATGTGGATAATCTGGGCAAAGATTATGTGTTTGACAGGTTGGATCTGATTTCAGATTATATATCTGTCTATGATTTAATCGGGCTTGGCGATACCCTTGCGCTTAACCTTTCCTATGATAAGGCGGAAGAGAAATATCTGGAGGCGAAGGCTCTGTCGGGGAAAATATATTTTGATGAAGGAAGAACTTCTGCTATGTCTGCTCTTGAAAAACTCTATGCAGATCAAAAGGGAATAAAAGAAGCAGAGGCAGAGGAAGCCAAGGAACAGGCAGAGAAACAGGAAGCGGCTGCTAATTATATGTCTTTGGGAGATAAAGCCTTTACCCAGGGAGATTATGAGAGTGCCAAGGTTCACTATTTATCCGCAAAACAGAAATTTGAGCTGTTAGGTGATGAGATTCAGGCAAGTGCAGCAGAAGAGAAAGCAGAAGCAGCAAATTCTAAAATTGAGCAGCAGAAAGTTCTTGAAAGAGAAGCAGACGGATACATGGATCAGGCCGCAGCAGCTGCGTCAAAGGAGGATTACACTTCCGCTAAAAAGTATTACCTGTTAGCAAAAGATATCTATGCTGCGTTGAAAATTCAGGATAAAGTAGATCAAATAGCCAGAAAGATGGAAGTGCTGGACATCAAAGAACAGGAAAAGGAAAAAGAAGAGGATGCCAAAGAAAAAGCTGACAATGCTGCATTGGCAGATAATTCAGCGGCAGCATCAGCAGATAAGACAAAGGATTCCGCTGCAGCAGAAAAAGCCGGCATTACGAAAACGGAAAGCAATGCTAATTCAGCAAGTGAATCGGGTGAGTGAAATCACTATATAATTCGGAAGGGAGAGTGTCACATGAAACAGGAACATGATTTTGATATGGAGAGCTATATCAATAAAAGAATGCTGGAAATCACATCCCTGGAGGATAGACGTCTTTTTAAAGAGATTACCGAAAAGCTGCTGTTAGAGATAAATCATTACAACCAAAAGGCATACAGAACTTTGGAACAGAGGATATTAAACGAACATAAAAGCCAGCAGAATGATTTTGCGATCTACCTGACCTTAACAGATCTAAATCATTATGATGCTACAGATACCTTTATGTATCCCATGGTAGCAGAGGATGTAAAGCGGAAATATTATGACACGGCAGAAATCAGAAAAGCCCTGGACCATAACGAAAACATAAAACTGCTGACAATATTTGTGAAAACCACAGTAACAAACATACATAAATTAATGAGCTCAGACAGAACCTTTCAAGGGGTTTTAAGAACTCAAAAGGCAGAATACAAAGGGACATTTCGGATTTCCAGAAATGAAAGGTATATGGAGCTTGTGAAAGAGCTGTATTACATCTTTGGAGTTAACTACCAGCCCTGGATGACAGTATGTGAAGCCTATATTGCTAAAATGTTTGAAATATTTCTCTGTTCTGCTCCGCAATTATCAGAGAAAGAGGAAATACTGGAAGTCACGATTGATTTTGAAGAATTCAATGACAGTGTTTATTATAACATGATACCTTTATGGAATCTGGAAAAGATACTGGAAAAGACCAGTACCTATCCGGAAGCCTGTATTGATAAAGTGAATTATGAGCATCGTATTTTTTCACACCGGTTGAAGGAAGATTGTGAATACCTGATTATGAATACAGATAAAGAAATTACGAATATCAGAAGGTTAAACGGAGACCTTCTGATAACCTGTCCCCTGGATAATCCCTGCGAATGGAGCCTGTATCAGGTGAATCGGAGAAGCGGAAAAGAATATTATCATTATCCTGTTTTGTCCAATCAGTCAAAGGAGAGTTTTGCAGGAAGCCTTACTGAAATGTACCGGAGAAGTATAAAGACGAAAGCAGAACTGGCAAGATTAATGGAGGCTTTTTCTTACGATAATTATGTAGTATTCAAGGAATTTGAAATTCTGGAAACAGCTCCGGAAGGACTTAATGCCTGCAATTACAATATGGATGGATTTATTTTGGATGAGATAAGAATAGGAAGATCACGCCAGACCTTGGTGCTGAATTTTGCAGCAGTGGAACAGGGACATTACTTAAATGAAGATATCATGAGCTTTTTAGTCACCCAGGTACAAAAGATATTTCCGGAGTATTTATGTGTCGGAAAGCTGATATAGGAGGAGAAGCAGTTGAACTTTCTATGGGATATTTTTTTGAGGGCACAGTCCTGTAAGAAAAAAGAAGAAGAACTGTTTTTTCTGCAGGCGATTGAATACAGTCCGTTTTATGAACAAGCATTTAACTGTATCAATGAGGTTAACGTAGAGAATAACGAAATTGAATTGAATCTTCTATATCGTTTTACAGATATTTTTCAGGATATTCTGGCAGAGGAAGAGAATGAGTTTCCTGAATTTAAAAAATATATAATAGATGCAGTATTACATATCCTGTTGTATACAGACCTTAGACATGGTCTGAGCACCAGAGAAATCTATATCAGAAAGCTGACGGAAGAACTGTTAAATGGTACCTTTTGGATGGATATAGCAGAGATATTCCGTCTGATTCCTTTGCAAAAGCAAAACCGCCTGGCAACGTTGGTACTCACCCAGATGCAGACAGGCTCCTCTCTGCTTATTTTTCGAAGATCGATTCTTATTCTGTTTCCCCATGCTATATTGTACCAGGTAAAAGCAGACAGGAAAAAACTGCTCTTATATCTGCCTGACAAGCCAGAGGAGCGAAAGAAGAATATGATTCAACTGGCACAGGATATGTTTCTCCCACTCAGCTATAATATCCGAATTTTTTGGGAACATCACTTTGGCATAATTGGTGTTGAGGGTACCATGAAGGTTGATGAGTTGTCTATTTACTAAGTATAAATCGGGAGGATACAACAGATGGATATAGCGGTTAGAAAAGAAATACCTGAAAAGCAAATGAATTATTACATCAGAGAAGAGCTGGAATTGATGACGTCCTATCAGCTTCGGGAAATCTGCTGGAAAGAAAGAATCATCAACGGAATCCAGGCACCGCTGGATAAAGATGAATTAATACTTCAAATTATGCGCTTTCGTGGCAGAAAAGATAATCTGTTCATATTAAAAAGCAAAGACGAAAGTATAAAACGCCTGGAAAATCTACTGCTAACGGCAACCATACAAAGTATGCCACATTCCATAAAGGGATGTGCGAAGATTATTACCTATAATGGCATTGAAGTAGGGTATTTTGATAATTTTACCATCGGTTACCGGCCTGAGCTTGTTGATACCAATGCCCTGCTGGTTAGCGGTAATAAGATATGCGCCGTTTTTCAGGTAAAACAATTCAGACAGGACAGAGAGTGGCTGTACCTGACAAAGTCGGCAGATATCTCCTGCGAAGAATCACCTGTCAGAAGCTATCAATTGTATTGTATGGACCGTTTGCAATCCGACTGGCTCTATCATTTATATGAAACAGAGTATGGAACACTGCCGGCTCATTTAAGATTCTATATGGTTCCGGTACTGGATTTCAGAGTGAGAGAGCTATTAGATATCAATATGCCTCTTGCCATAGATTTTGGAACCTCAAATACCACAGCCGGAACTTATCTGGATTCAACTTATATAGAAAATCTGGATGGTGACGCTGTTCGGGAGGTGTTAAGAGAAAATGAAGTGAATTATGTCATGTATCTAATAGAAGAGGAAGGTAAAACTGAGAGCCCTGTACTTCCTTCCGTAATAGGTGTTACAAAAATTGAAGACGATAAGGTGGACTATGTATTCGGATACCAGGCTGACCGTTTATTTCATATGAGTTACATAGATGAGGGTTTCTGTGTATTTTATGACCTGAAGCGCTGGGTCAGTGATGCAGAAAGGCTGGAAGAGCTGGTAGACAGAAGCGGACATCGTTGTTTCGTAAAAAGAAAGGATATTATACGAGAATACCTTAACTATGTAATATCCTGTGCTACCCAGAGATTTAAGTGCCGTTTTAAGAGTCTGCACATTTCAGCTCCGGTGAAACAGAAAAAACTATTCATAAACCTCTTCAAAGAAATATTGTCAGAGTATCAGATAGAGGAAGAAGATATGCTGGATGAAGGGGTAGCGGTACTCTATAATTCCATATCGGATCTTATTGAAACAAAACGTTACAGAAACGATGAAGAATTACAGGCACTGATAATAGATTGCGGAGGTGGTACGACAGATTTGTCTTCCTGCCGGTTTTCCATTAATAATCAGAGAGTATCCTATAAAATTGATATTGCTACCTCCTATGAAAACGGTGATACTGACTTTGGCGGCAACAACCTTACCTTTCGGATACTCCAGCTGCTTAAGATCGCCCTGGCAAGGCAGATTGGTGAGAGTGACGGTTATATGAAAGAAACCATCGTTGAGAGGCTTGGTGCGGATATCTTCAGACAGGTAGATTCAGAAGGGGTAAAGTCTGTCTACCGCTTATTGAATCAGGAATATGAAAAGGCGGAAGCTGTTATTCCCACAAGGTTCAAGGAATATGAACATAAGAGCAATAACGAATATTTTGCAGTAAAAAACAATTTCTATTACCTGTTTGGTGTGGCTGAGCAGATAAAGAAGGTATTCTACAGTAAAACAGATATCCTGCGTGTAGCAGTATCCTCAGTAGAAATCAAAGAAAATGCAGTGAAATGCATTCTGGTAGAGAGGTTCAAGCTGTCTGTCAGAGAATCTGTGACGGAATATCTAAGTATTCTAAAAGATATTCCTACTGTTTATATCAGTATCAACGAATTGAATAAACTGCTGCAGGCTGATATCTATGGGATTGTAAAGAGATTTATCGAGGCTTCATATGAGAACGGAGAATTACAGGAATACTCTATCATGAAGCTTACTGGTCAATCCTGTAAAATTGATCTGTTTCGAGAAGCTCTAAAGGAGTTCATTCCGGGAAAAGTCATTGCATCCTCCAGGAAAAACAGCAGTCAGGCAGAAGACTATGAGCTTAAACTGATGTGCCTTGACGGTGCAGTCAAATACATTAAGGATAAAAGGTTTGGTTATGCAGATGTAAGAATCACGAATGAACCGCCGGCATTTCCTTATGTTGTTACAGCTATTACACATACGAAGGAAGAAAAGATTCTCATACAAAGTCTGGACAGGAAGAATATTCGCGGTTATATATCCAGAAATATGGCAGACCTGACCTTGCAGTTGTATTTGAAGGATACCAATGGAAGCCTCCTCTACAAATATAACTGTTCATTTTCTAAGGCAGATTTTAAGCCAGTTGAAGCAGAACAGATTGTTGAACAATATAGAGGAGGTATTATACAGGACGACGTGGATTCCATTGTTGACAGGGAATTAAGATGCTTCATATTAGCTGATGAGGAACGTTGGGGGTTTGTGGTAGTCCCCATACTAAGAAACGACGAACGGCTGATGTTAGGTCCGGATCAATTTTATCTGTTTGAAATTGAGAGCTGGCTGATGAATTTCTTTGACGGAACAAAATAAAGGAGGGGACACTTATGCTGACACAGGCAATTCCATTGTTTCAGGATGGGCATATATTAAGGCGGGAAATGCTGATAGCATTATCAGATTACGCTTATCTGACCAGCCAGCTGGTGTATAAAGGATATTCAGACGGCATTCTGGCTGGCTGTGAACTAACGACCACGAAAGATAATATTATATTGAACAGTGGTATCATATTTTATAACGGACAGGCTTATCTCATAAAAGAAGCTATGACTATTGCTTATTACCCAACCAATACAACCACCATACTAAAATTATATATCTCTGATGAATTAAGAGAACCTAATTTTGTGTACAGGGAAATTGATCTGATCTTAACAGAAGAAGCTGATCTTCATCAGAATGAATTAGAGTTATGCCGGTTTAAACTGCAGCAGGGAGCAAAGCTTAGAGATCAGTATCAGAACTTTGAAGACCGAAATACAGTTTTTGATACTTTAAACCGTATTTATGCACCTTTTTCCACAAAAGGTGAGAGTACTTTATCCTGGGAAATAACCAGAGCTTTTGCAAAGGAGATGTTCGCAACGAACAGTTTAACAGACCTTGATGCCTTTTTTTGTATGCAGATTTTAAATCAGCCTTACCCGGTGAGTAAAGAGGCTCTGGCTGTATACCTCAAGCAGAGCAATGTTTTGGAACTGTCAGAGTCAGATCGCTCCAATCTCGGAATCTATACAGGGCTGGTGAAGGTCCTTAAAGACAGACAGAAGGGAAAAACAAGCAGCAGTAACAAAGAGAGTACAAAAAGATGGAAGGTATCTGTTGATTGATAACTATAAAAAGCCCTACAGAATATTGACCATTCTTACAAAAATGTTTACAATTAATTTTGATTGGAACACGCCAAAGCGTGAATGGTGGATATTATGAAGTATACTATAAGGGAATTTGCAGAACTGCTGGGAGTAACTGTTGATACCTTGCGGCTGTATGAAAAACACGGTATTATCAAGCCAACAAAAGATAAAAGAAACAGCTACCGATATTTTAACGATTTTGATGCCAGAAATATGTTAATGAGCCGCTGGTACAGAAGTCTTGAGTTCTCTATGCAGGAAGCTGCCAGTCTCACCGGTAGTGCAGATCCCGATTCTATTATTGAAAAAGTTAAGGATAGGAAAAAGCAGTTGGAGGAAGAGATTAAGCAAAAAACAATGCTGCTTCAGAAAATGTCAGAGATCAACCTTGAATATGAAGAAATAAATTACAGACTGGAGAAGTGCAGCCTGAAAGAACTACCGGGCGTCTATCGAATAAAGCAGACAGAAAAGAACAGTCTGCGTAAAGATTCTTCTCTGACCGAGATAGTAGAGGAATGGATGAAATACCTGCCCTTTACCTTTTTTTCTTTTCATATAGACCGACAAGAGGTCATAAACAAAAACAACTGTTTTGATTATAATTGGGGACTTGCTTTATATGAGGAGGATGCAAGGAGACTACAGTTAAAACCTGATGAAGGGGTAGAGTATCTTCCTCCTGCTAACTGTGTATCCTCATTGATCATATCCTCCAGCGATTATATTACAAAGGATTCAATAATCTTTATGCTGGAGTACATAAAAGAAAAGGGATATAAGATCGACGGAGATATTTTTGGAAAGATTGTTCTGACGGAAACCTCAAATACCCTGCGCCAAACTTATATTGAAGTAAATATACCCGTGGAAAATTAAAGGGATATGCTTTTAGCCTCTGCTTCTGGGAAAAAATGTGCAGATAGTTTGTTATTTAACAAACTATTGACATTGGTGTTACACCAGGGTTTATGATAAAACTGCATGAATAGTGCAGAAATCATACACAACAAGGGAGAGGAAAACATGAAAAAGAAGAAATATGTTATTTTATTAACTGTTTTTATGCTATTATTAGCTGTTTTTACCGGCTGTAACAAAAAGGAACAGAACGATAAGAAAAATGAAAACGATAATAAAGCTGAGGTAACCGGTGAGGCCCAGGGGGATGTAACCTATAAAGCCGGTACCTATACAGGTGAAGCAGAAGGAAAGGATGGCCTTATTCAGATCGAGGTGACCTTCAGTGACACAGAAATAACGGATATTAAGATTGTAAATCAGACTGAGACAGAGGGTCTTGGGGATGAAGCTTTAAATACCATAAAGGATAAAGTATTAAATGGACAGACACTGGATGTGGATGCTGTATCCGGTGCTACAGAATCCAGTGATGGAATCCTGGCAGCTATTGAAAATGCAGTAAAACAGGCAGGCGGTGATGTAGATGCATTAAAAGCCAGAGAAACAGTAAAAGAAGGCGAAGGTAAGACCGAGGAACTGACTGCAGATGTGGTTGTGGTTGGTGCCGGTGCCTCCGGTGTCTCAGCGGCTGTTTCGGCAGCAGACAAAGGAGCCAAGGTAATCCTTATAGAGAAAACCGCAGTAATTGGCGGTGCCAGTAACTTATCCTGGGCAGGAAAGTTCTACAACTCATCTGCAGCTCTTGATAATGGTGTGAAGGTGGAAGTAGAAAAGGAAATATCAGACTGGATCGTTAATAATCACTGGAGAGTAGATGCGGCTGCTATCAGACAGTATGTAACAAAATCCGGAGAAACCTATGACTGGCTTGCCAAAAAAGGCTATCAGACCACCTTCCTTAATTTTGCTGGTGAACAACTCCATGTACTGCCTGCTTATAACACACGTCAGGAAATCCTTCGCAGTATGCTGGAGGCATCCGTAGTAAAAGCAGGCGGACAGGTGCTTACTGAAACAACTGGTAAAAAGCTGTTAACTAATGAAGCTGGTGCTGTTACCGGTATCAGTGCAGAGAAAGCTGACGGAACTATTCTTAATATTAATGCGAAAAGTATAGTGCTGGCAACCGGCGGTTATGCTGCCAATGCTGAAATGGTAAAAGAATTATTTGGCTTTGAAGGCGTTAACGGTGGCCTTGGGCAAAATATCGGAGAAGGTCTTCAGATGGCCTGGGACATCGGAGCGAAGGTACCTGATAATATCGGAGGGCAGATGCTCCATCAGACCCTTGCGAAAGCCACAGCTAATCTAAAGAAAGAATATACTTCCTTCCATGCAAGTTATCCTCTTATGTTGTCTTACCTGCCGAATTTTATGAACGTAGGTCCTTCCGGAGCAAGATTCAGGGATGAGGCTTCCACCCTGACAGCTGTGGCAGCTGCTAACACCAGTGCTTTTAACGGTGCTTATCATCTGGTAATTGTATCAAAAGCACAGTTGGATTTACTGGCGGCAAAAGGCATGAGCGGTGTCAACGCACCGAAACTGCCAGGGCTGCCCCCTGAATTCTACGCAGATTTTACAGACCAGTTTACCCTGGAGAATCCCTGGGCAGAGGTTGAGAAGGTATTTGACTCCATGGTTGCCAATGGTGATGGTTATAAGGGAAATACCATAGAAGAACTGGCTGAAAATGCAGGAATGGATGTAGATACCTTTACGGAGGCGTACAATAATTATGTGGAGGCTACTAAGACTGGTGTGGATACAGAGTTTGGCAAAGCTTCTGATTACCTGCTGAGCATGGGAGAGGAAGGCCCTTATTACGCAATAGTAGCTGAAATCAACAATCTGGGTTCTGTAGGCGGACTGCTTGTAAATACGAAGTTTAAAGTCCTTAATGAAGAAAGAACACCTATCAAAGGGTTATATGCAGTTGGACTGGAGTCAGAGGGAGTTCTGTTTAATGATACCTATGTTGGAAATGGTGTAGGCATCGGATATTCCTTTACCTCAGGACGTATTGGAGGAGAAAATGCTGCTGATTATGCCTTAACAGCAAAATAGCAGCCATTATGTGGTAAATTGATGACCGCGGCATAGAAACTGGATAACCAGGTACTTTCCTGGAGAATTCTGACTTTCTATGAAGCGGTTTTTCTTAATTTTTTCTTACAGAACTTACAAATTTCATCCAATATGCGTCAAACACTTGTTTTTACGCTTTAAGACAGATATAATGAGAGGTATATGAAGCAAATTTGTTACTGATATAAATTGATATTAGTTTTATCCTATAAAATAAGACTTGAATAAATAGTATTTGCACTTATTCCAGTCCTGTAAGAGATAAACAAGGTAATTCAATTTATATAACATCAGAGATATATAAGGTCAATTATGGTTTAACTGTTTACCCAGCAATAAATACAAAAGATTTAACCTTTATGACAGGCGGGAACAGAAAAAGCTAAAATTCAACTTATATAGGAGGAATTCGTGGATTTATGAGTTGCTCATAGTTTTCATGTGCCTTTTTCTATGCAGAGTAACATATAATATTTGAAATAAGGCTTAAAAGTGATATTGGAGGAAAAGAAATGCAATACATACTAATTGCCGATGATAATCAGGACATAACAGATGTTTTGTCAGCCTATTCCAAAAAAGAAGGCTTGGAACCGGTAATAGCTGGTGACGGAGAAGAAGCTTTTCGATTATTTGAAAGATACAATCCTGCTGCAGTCCTTTTGGATGTTATGATGCCAAAAGAAGATGGCTATGAAGTATGCAGAAAAATTCGCGCAGTGTCCAATGTTCCGGTGCTTTTGATTACAGCCAGGGGCGAGGACTTTGAGAAAATAATGGGGCTTGATATTGGTGCAGATGATTACATTGTAAAACCCTTCAGCCCAAGTGAAGTTATGGCAAGAGTGAGGGCAGTCCTTCGCAGAATGACAAAGACTGAGAAGGAAGTCACATCTGAAAATACAATAACAGTATGTAATATGACAATAAATCTGGATGAATATACTTTACATATCAACGGAAATAGAATGTCACTTACAAAAAAAGAAATTGAGACCATGTGGACTTTGGCAAAGAATCCTAACAAAGTATTTACCAGGGATAATCTTCTGGACAGTCTTTGGGGCTTTGATTATTTTGGTGACAGCAGAACCGTGGATTCTCACATTAAAAGGCTGCGGGCCAAATTAGATGCGCTTCCTCATCCCGAATGGAATATTAAGACCATCTGGGGGGTAGGATATAAATTTGAGATAGAAGAGGCATAACTTAAATAAGCAGTAGGATTACTATTCATTGAGAAGTATAGGAAGCTCCTTTTGTAGTTGAATGTTTGATTTGAGTGTCAAAAGGTCAGTTTTTCAGGCTTTTGACACTTAAGTCATATTTATAAAAGGAATATTGAAAACTGATTGTTAGATGAATTCCATATTCAGAAAAGAGGAATAAATGGATAGAAAGCAGCAGAGGAAGCCTTTTAACAGGCTTTTTTTTAAAGTATATATTAACTATGCCCTTGTTCTGACTCTGTTTGCCATATTGGTAGGTCTTATCTTTGTAAACCTGTATGAAAGCGCAACGAAAAAAAGCTATCAGAATAAAATGTTAAAGCAGGCAAGCTTTATAATAGATGATTTGTCCAAGGCTATCATTAATAACGAATCGGAGGAGTATCTGGATAATCAGCAGATCATACAGGATGTAGATCCTGACGAACTGGATATCTGGACCATTTCAAATCCCAATTCCACTAATCCAATGGATAAGAAGTTTGAAAATCTGAATCTGGAAAATGTAGTCTTATCACCAGATTGTATAACAGTAATAGAGGGGGCTTTTAATAGAGAGACCTTGTACCGGAGCGGTTACTACGAAGAATTCGGCGGCAATTCTGCAATCCAGGGTTACCCTGTCATTATTAACGGAGAAGTGGTAGGAGTAGTACTGCTTCGTTCAGATGTTAAGAAACAAGAGGATATTGTCAGAAGTAGTGTGACCCTGATTTATTCCAGTGTAGGAATTGCACTTTTCATTTCCTTTATTATTGCAATATTATTTGCAAGTGGTATTACGAAGCCTATCAGCTCCATGAGAATGACTGCCCTTCAATTAGCAGATGGGAAATATCAGAGTAAACTAGCCCTGAAACGGAAGGATGAGATAGGGGATCTGGCTACTACAATAGATATACTGGCAGACCGGCTGAAGGAAAATGAAGAGGAAAGGCTGAACAGGGAACAGATAAGAACGGATTTCTTTGCTAACGTTTCTCATGAACTAAGAACACCTATTACTGTTATCCGGGCGTATACTGAAACCTTACTGGATGGTGTGGTAACCGATGAAGAGAAAATATATCAGTATTATGTTAAGATCCTGGGGGAATGCAAGGGTATGGAAAGACTGGTGGGAGATCTTTTGTTGTTATCAAAAATGCAGAATCCGGATTTTGAGGTAGAGAAGGAGCCGGTTAATGTTACTCAGATTTTTGAAGATTTGCTTAAAAGCTTTTATCCCCTATGCCAGAATAAGGAAGTTGAGATGATACTTTCAGGGGATCAGCCTGCCTATACCATGATGGGAGATTATGACCGTTTAAAACAAATGTTTTTAATCATACTGGATAATGCGGTTAAGTTCTCTCATGTAAATTCTGCCATACACATAAATCTAAGCAAAAAGGATAAACTATTAATATCAATCAGAGATGAAGGCATTGGAATCTCCAAAGAAGAACTGCCCTTTATTTTTGATAAATTTTATCGTTCCAAGCTAAAGCAAAATGCACAAGGCTCAGGTCTGGGGCTTGCAATAGCAAAGCAGATTGCCTTAAAACATGAAGGTGTAATCACTGTAAACAGTGAAGAAGGGAAAGGCACCGAATTCCTGTTTTCCTTTCAAAGCTTGGAAAATTATGTAGAAGAGTTAAATATTTAGTAGTATTAGCACAATTTAAGCCTTGAAAAAAATAAAAGTCTGGGTTATAATAAGCTCATAAGAAATTCCTGGAATGTACGACACTCCTGTTATTTTGAACCTACATCAGATAATACGGGATTCCTAATTTGTAAGATTATGTCAGGCCACCGTTTGCAGTGGAAGACAGAGGCTTACCTGCGGAAACCCACCTAGCTAGCGCTAGGAGTCAAAATACGGGAAACGGCGTTTCGGGGTATTGACAAAAGATAAAGGGGCAGCGAAAGCTGCCTTTTTTTGTAGCTTTTATAGAGTATTTTATGTTTACATAATTCTGAAGTTTTGATAGAATGAAGGTTAGGAAGCTTTTCTGTTTATGAGAGCAGATGAGCTTTGGACATAAATTTATTATGCTATATTACTATAGGAGTGTTTTTAATACAATATATTTATAAAACAATATATTTAAACCCACTCTGTGAGTGGATTTATGTAATCGCCTGACAGGGTAATCTGACACAATAAAGTGCGAAAAACGCAGAAATGAGAGGTAGTTATGAAAGACGGTTTTCTGAAAGTAGCCGCAGCCACTCCGCATATTAAGGTCGCTGACTGTGAATACAATGGACAGCAGATACGAAAGTTGATTGAAGAGGCGGACAGCCTTTCTGCTAAGATATTACTGTTACCGGAGCTTTGTCTTACCGGATATACCTGCGGTGAGTTATTTCTCCAGGATACCTTGATAAATAGTGCAATAACAGAGTTAAAACGTATTGTTGATTTTACGAAGAATAGAAGAATGCTGATAACTCTTGGACTTCCGGTATTACGCCATGGAAAACTCTTTAATACCGCAGCAGTGATATTTAATGGGCGACTATTAGGATTAGTGCCTAAGAAGAACCTTCCAGGTTATTCTGAATTCTATGAAGCAAGACATTTTAATCCCGGACAGGATATTACAGAGAATTTTATTTTTTATGATGAAGCAGTTCCTTTTGGCGCCAATCTGCTGTTTACCGCATCTGATTTCAGACAGCTTACTGTTGGTGTTGAAATATGCGAAGACCTATGGGTACCCCTTGCTCCCAGCGTAAATCACTGTCTGGCTGGTGCCACAGTGATTCTGAATCCCTCTGCCAGTGATGAGACTACCGGAAAAGATATCTATCGAAGAGACCTTATAAGGATGCAGTCAGCAAAGCTGGTCTGCGGGTATGTCTATGCCTCTGCCGGTGAAGGTGAATCCAGTACAGACCTTGTATTCGGCGCACATAATATGATTGCAGAAAACGGAGCAATGGTAAAAGAATCTAAAAGATTCGCCAATGAAATGACCGTAACTGAATTGGATATGGGAAAATTAATCAGTGAGCGAAGAAGAATGACTACCTATCAGGTGGCGGAAAGAAAAGATTACACCTATGTAGAATTTGCTTTCGGCAAAGAGCTGGCAGCTTCTGAAACCCTCATTACCAGATATATAGATAAAGCGCCTTTTGTCCCCAGCAACAGAGACGACAGGGACAGACGCTGTGAAGAGATACTTAATATACAAGCCTATGGTTTAAAGAAAAGGCTTGAGCATACAGGTCTTAAAACCAGTGTCCTTGCAATCTCCGGAGGACTGGATTCTACCCTTGCATTGTTAGTGGTCTGCAAAGCCTTTGACCTTTTAGGACTTAACAGAAAAGGAATTATTACAGTTACCATGCCCTGTTTTGGCACCACAGACAGAACCTATCAGAATGCCGTGAGTCTTGCAAAAGAACTGGGAACAACATTTTTAGAAATTCCTATTCAGGAGGCAGTAAAACTGCACTTTAGGGATATCGGACATGACAGCTCTGTACATGATGTAACCTATGAGAATGTACAGGCAAGAGAGAGAACCCAGGTAATTATGGACCTGTCCAATAAATACAATGGCCTGGTAATCGGTACCGGGGATATGTCAGAGCTGGCACTGGGCTGGGCTACCTACAATGGAGACCATATGTCTATGTATGGCGTTAATTCCTCTGTTCCTAAGACGCTGGTTCGTTATCTGGTGGCTTATTATGCGCAGACCCTGGAGAATGAGACCTTAAGAACGGTACTGTTTGATATCCTGGATACTCCGGTAAGCCCGGAACTGCTGCCGCCAAAAGACGGTGAGATTGCACAAAAGACCGAAGAACTGGTGGGGCCTTATGAGCTTCATGATTTCTTTTTATACTATGTTCTTCGTTTTGGATATACACCCGGTAAAATATACAGACTTGCACTGTTAGCCTTCCACCAGGATTACAGTGAAGAGATTATATTAAAGTGGTTAAAGAGTTTTTACAGACGTTTCTTCAGTCAGCAGTTTAAGCGCTCCTGTCTGCCGGACGGTCCTAAAGTCGGTTCTGTAGCAGTATCGCCAAGAGGGGATTTAAGAATGCCCAGTGATGCAAGTGTATCTCTGTGGATGAAAGAACTGGACAGTCTCGACAAATAGAACTGATATTAAAATAGATTTTACAAAAGATCCCAGGGCTCCGGGCAATATACTGAATTTAAGCTTGCAGGAGTATTTTACAGGGTGAATTACCGGAAGAAATAAAGATAAAGGATAATTGCAGCTGCCTATCTTCCGGCTTTTGGCAGTGTGGCCAGGATGCAGACAAGTATTTGTATTTTGGCCTGGAGTATTCTTTAAATCATAGTTTTATGAGGATTTTTAGACAAACTCCATAGCAATAGGTGTCAGCAATATGGCTTTAAGAATAATCACTGATTCCGCTTCGGATGTACCGGGTTCCTTAATAAAAAGATTCAATCTTCATGTTATTCCCACACCGGTGGTCATAGAAGAAAAGGATTATTTTGACGGAGAGACAATATTTCCGGAGGAGTTCTATAAGATCCTAAAGAGCGGAACAGATGTTAAGACCTATCACATCAATTCCTTCATGTTTCATAAGCATTTTGAAACCTACGCAAAAAATGGCGATGATGTAATATATATATGCTTTTCAACGGGAATTGCAGGAACCTACAATGCTGCCAATATAGCAAAACAAGAGCTTTTAGAGGAATATCCGGATTTTGATCTTACGATTGTGGACTCTAAATGCGCCTCCTTAGGCTTTGGGCTGGTAGTGGAAAGAGCTCTTTTACTGGCAGAAAATAACGTACCGAAGAATACTATTTTAGAAGCGATTGATTTCTATTGCAATAATATGGAACATATCTTCACGGTAGAGACTTTGGAATATCTTTACAAGGGAGGAAGGCTGTCAAGAACCTCAGCGATTGCAGGTGGTCTCCTTGACATAAAGCCCATTATTGAAGTGGATGACAGCGGTGCCTTAAAACCCATAGAGAAGGTCAGAGGCAGGGGTAAATCCATCAAAAGGATAATAGATATAGTAGGCGAGCGTGGAAAAGACCTTACGGAACAGACCATAGGTCTGGTACATGGGGATGATAAAAAGACCATAACAGAAGTGAAGGAGCTCCTTACAGAAAAGTATGGCTGCACCAACTTCCTGGAGAGCTTTGTAGGCTGTGCAATAGGCGCGCATACCGGGCCTGGCATTATCGGTATTATCTTCTTAAGTGAAGTATCTCCCTATAAGGAATTGGAACAAAAGAATAAGTAAAAAGCAGGTGTATAACTGCATCGGTTCAAGCAACATAACCCAGGGGCTTCTGTCACCGGATGGTCCGGTCTCACAAGCCCCTTTATGTACTCTGTTATTGAATATCAGAATGTTCTGTACTATCAGAATTTTCTGCTTTTGCTAAGGTAGCTTTAATTGCGTTAACTAAAAATGTCTCGGTATATTTACTGCTGTCTGTCATTTCAATATTGTCAATGTCTGTTCCTTCATACAGCTGTGCTGCTATTTTTTCCAAAGAAGGTTCTACCAGAGGATAAAAAGTAGATACTGCTTCGTCAATGTTTACGATACGGATGGAATTAATATGGTCCTTATCCAATACCACTTCAAGGTTAAGAGAGGTATCACTTAAAACAAAAGTGGAATTATATACCCCCGGTATGTATTTGGCATCCGTTGTTGAATCTGTTCCGTCCCCGCCCTTATTCATAAACATAACTACAAGCAGAATAATCAATAGTATCCCCAGGCCTGCAAACAGAACTGTATATATGATTTCCTTTAAGTGAAGAACAACTATTTTGGTATTCGACATATCCTAGCACCGTGCCTTTCCTGGTTAATGTTATGCAACTTTGACATTAGCTGCCTCCATAAATCCTTTATATATTTTATTAGAAGCAGGAAAAAAATATGAATACAATTTAACTGAAGTAAAAGTCATGTTATAATACATTCACTACCTTAAATAGTGCGAAAGGGGAAGAAGCATGTCGTTAAAATTTATAATGGGACGTTCTGGTTCCGGCAAATCCTACAGACTTAACCATGAGATTATAGAAAAGTCCATGGTCTATCCGGATACCAATTATCTGGTTCTGGTACCGGAGCAGTTTACCCTGCAGACACAAAAGGATATTGTAACCATGCATCCTCTTAAAGGTACTATGAATATCGATATCTTAAGCTTTAACCGTTTGGCCTATCGAATCTTTGACGAGACCGGCAGTGATGGCAGAAAGGTTCTGGAGGATACCGGTAAGACCATGGTGCTGAGAAAGCTGGTAGCCCAGAGAAAAGAAGAACTGAAATTCTTCTCCCAGGATGTGAATAAGCAGGGTTTTGCAGAAGAGCTGAAATCCCTGATATCAGAAATATATCAATACAGCATAAGTATAGAGGATTTGGAGAAGGTTTCTGCAGGTCTTGAAGGAAAAGAGAGACTTAAGGATAAACTTCATGATGTGAAGCTTGTCTATGAAGCTTTTCAGGAATATCTAAAAGATAACTACATAACCGCGGAAGAGATTCTGGAGGTGCTGGTGCCTGCAATTGGAAGATCGGAGCTGATCAGGCGAAGCGTAGTCTGCCTGGATGGCTTTACTGGTTTTACGCCCTCACAGTACCGTCTGTTAACACAGCTGATGAAATATGCCAAAGGTGTAGTGGTTACCGTCACGCTTGGAAAGGCAGATTACCTTGAAAAGGATGCACCTTATAAACTCTTTCACCTAAGCAGAAAGACCATAGATAAACTAAAAGAAATAGCCCAGGATGAAAATATCCCGGTAGAAGAACCAACCTTTATGGAGGAGGACTTTGGGGAGCGTATGCCAAGGAGGTATCTTGGTAATCCGGCCTTAGGCGCACTGGAGGAGAATATCTTCCGTTATCGTATAAAGCCTTATACCCAGGCAACAGACAGTATTATCCTTCAGGGTGCGGTTAACATACAGGAAGAAGTAAATGTAATTATAAGAAAGATCAAAGAGCTTATAAGAGAGAAACAGTACCGGTATCAGGATATAGCCGTGGTATCTGGAGATATGGCTTCTTATGGCAGAGAATTAAGACGTGGTTTCGAGCAGGAGGGAATTCCTTTCTTCTTAGACAGTAAACGCAGCATTATGTCCAATCCTTTTGTAGAGCTTATACGCTGTGCTTTGCTGATTGTATGCGACAACTTCAGTTACGAGGGAGTTTTCGGATTTCTTCGCTCCGGTCTGTCCGGCATTGACAGCGATGCTACGGACCTGTTGGAAAATTACGTCATTGCTCTTGGAATACGTGGAAAGAAACGATGGGAGGAACCCTTCAAACGGATCTACAGAGGGATGCAGGAAGGTGAACTTACAAGGATTAATGAAGCAAGAGAGAGAATCTGTGAGTATATTCTTCCCTTGTATCAGGTTCTGAAGGACAAAAATCTTACCGTAAAAGATTACACCAAAGCCCTGTACGAGCTGGGAGTAATCTTAAATGTGCCGGGACAGATGGAAACCTTTGCAGATGAATTCCTTGAGAGAGGGCATTTATCGGAAGAAAAGGAATATCGCCAGATATACGGAACAGTAATTGAGCTATACGATAAGTTAGTGGAGCTGTTAGGGGAGGAGAGGATGTCTGCAAGAGAATATGCCCAGGTGCTGGAGGCAGGTCTTAAGGAGGCAAAAGTCGGTTTGATTCCTCCCGGCATCGATCAGATTGTAATCGGTGATATTGAAAGAACCAGATTAAAGGATATCAAGGTTTTGTTTTTTGCTGGGGTAAACGATGGCAGTATCCCAAAGAAAAGCTCCAGAGGACTTATTCTGACAGACAGCGACAGAGAGGTTTTAGAGGAGAAAAAACTGGAACTTGCCCCCTCCAGGCAGCAGGAAATTTATACAGAGAGATTCTATCTCTATATAAATCTTACGAAACCAAAGGATATGCTCTTTATTTCCTTCAGTAAATTAAGTGAAGACGGCAAGAAGCTTCTGCCTGCATATCTGATCAGTGATATCAGAAAGATCTTCCCGGAGCTTAAGATAAGGGAAGAATATGGGCAGATGGAGGAAGTCAGCGAGATACTTAGTATTCATGAAGGGTTTGACTACCTAATAAAAGGGCTGAAGCAATTTCCGGAAAGCAATGACAACCTGTTATGGCAGGAACTGTTTCAGTATTATTTCAGCCATGAAGAAAAGAAAGAAGAACTGCTTCGATTAATCAAGGCGGTTTATTATATCAATGAAGAAAAAGGCTTACAGCGGCAGGCAGCCAGAGAGTTATACGGAGAAAAGCTACTTGGCAGCGTAACCCGGTTTGAGAAGTTTGCTTCCTGTGCTTTTGCACATTTTGCAGCTTATGGTCTGGAGTTAAAGGAAAGGGAAGAATACCGGATAGGAGCACCGGATATCGGTAATATCTTTCATGAAGCCCTGGAGCTCTTTTCCAGAAAGATAAAGCAAAGCCAATATACCTGGCATACCATACCCGATGAAGTTCGAGAGACCTTATGCAACGAATCTGTAGAAGAAGCGGTTAAGGAGTATGGCAATCATATATTTGTAAGTACCAAGCGTTATGAAGCAGTGGTAAGAAGGGCTAAGAGAATCTTAAACAGAACCCTGTGGGCAGTATGCAGGCAGATTCGAAAAGGAGACTTTGAGCCCGAAGCCTTTGAGCTGTTTTTCTCCGACAGAACCTTATTGGATACCCTTAATATCCCTCTGCCTTCCGGAGATAGTATTAATCTTACGGGCCGTATCGACCGTCTGGATATCTATGAGGAGGAGGACAGGCTCTTACTTAGGGTAGTGGATTACAAATCAGGAAGCACATCCTTTGACTTTAATTCCTTATATTACGGACTGCAGATACAGCTGGCCTTTTATCTGGGAGCTGCCCTGGAGCTGTTTCAGAAGGAACGAAGGGGAAAGGAAGTCATACCGGCAGGTATCCTGTATTACAATATGGAGGATCCCTTTGTAGGTAAGACGGAGGAAATTGAGAAGAGCATCTTAAAGGCGCTTAAGATGAATGGAATTGTAAACAGCTCCCATGACATGTTAAAGCATCAGGATAACAGTTTTCAGACAGAAGGAGAGGGTATACGTCCCAGTGTGAAATCGGATGTTATACCTGCGGAGACCAACAAGGACGGGGAACTTACCAAACGCTCTGCCGGTGCGGATACGGAGGAGCTAAAGCTGTTCATCTCCTATGTCAGAAATATGGTGGGAGATATGGGAAGCCGTATCTTAAAAGGAAATACGGATGTTAAACCTTATAAGCTTGGCAATAACACTGCCTGTGATTATTGTCCTTACAGGGAGGTCTGCGGGTTTGATACAAAACTTGGCGGCTATGATTACAGAAAGCTCAAAGCTCTTGAAAAAGAAGATATCATAGAGAGGATTAAGAAGAAAGAAGGAGGTACTGCTGATGGAATGGACCAGGGAACAGAAGAAAGTAATTGAAACCAGGAATAAAAACCTGCTGGTCTCAGCGGCGGCAGGCTCCGGAAAGACAGCAGTATTAGTTGAACATATAATTAACCGTATAACAGAAGAAGGCATTGATATCGACAGGCTCCTGGTTGTAACCTTTACCAATGCAGCGGCGGCAGAGATGAAGGAGAGAATCCGAAAGGCCATAGAGGACAAGCTCATAAAGGACCCGGATAATGCGAACCTTCACAGGCAGGCAGCGCTGGTGCACAGTGCACAGATTACAACCATTCACAGTTTCTGTCTGTCTGTAATAAGGGATAATTTTCAATCCCTGCCCATTGATCCCTCCTTTCGTATTGCAGAAGAAGCAGAGCTGACCTTAATTAAATCAGATGTACTGGAGGATTTGTTAGAAGCCTGCTACGAAGAAGGAAGGGAAGATTTTCTTGCCTTTACGGAAAGCTTTGGCGGGGGGAAGACGGATGATGGCATTGAAGACCTGATCTTAAATATCCATCAGTTTTCCATGAGTGCTCCCTGGCCGGAGGATTGGTATGATAAGCTGAAGGAAAACTTTGAGGTGGAATCAGCAGAAGACATGAAAACCGCTGACTGGATGCATGAACTGATGTCAATGTTGAACCGAATTGTCAGCGATTTGTATAGTATGTGTGAGGAAGCGGTTCTGATATGCCAGCAGGCTGATGGCCCCACGGCTTATCAGTCTGCACTTATCAGCGATTCGGAACAGTTAGAAGGTCTTAAGGGGATTACTGACTATTCAGAGTTTGGTGAAAGAATTCAAGGTATCAGCTTTGCAAGACTTTCCGGTAAGAAAGAAGAAGGCGTGGACCCAGGTAAGAAGGAACTGGTGAAATCCATCCGAGACAGAATAAAGAAAGCTGTCAGTGATATCCAAGGCAATTACTTCTTCCAGGGAGAGGAGGAAATGGCAGCAGATATTGCTGCCATGAGGTCAAATGCAGAAGTTCTTATAAGGCTCTGTAAAGATTTCTCAGCAGCCTATCAAAAACGTAAGGCAGAAAAGAACATGGTTGATTTCAACGACCTTGAGCACCTTGCCCTGTCCGTATTGGTAAAAAAAGAAGATGGGATAACGATTCCAACCCAGGCAGCGGATGAACTGGCAGGCTTTTATAAAGAAGTTATGGTGGATGAATACCAGGACAGTAACCTGGTGCAGGAAATCATTCTTGAAAGCATCTCAGGAGGCAGGTTTGGAAATCCAAACAGGTTTATGGTAGGGGATGTTAAGCAGAGTATTTATAAATTCAGACTGGCTGATCCAAGTATTTTTATGGATAAGTATGAGAAGTATCCATTACTGGCGGAGGAAGAAACTGAGGCAGAGAAGGAACTGGATTCGGAAACGAAACTGGAGCAGAATTCGGAAATAGAACTGGAAAAGAAATCGGAAACAGAAATAGGGCAGAATTCGGAAACAGAACTGGAGCAGAATCCAGAAACGGAATTGGGACAGTATTCAGAAACGAAACTGGAACAGAATTCGGAAACAGAGCTGGGACAGAATTCAGAAACGAAACGGGAGCAGAATCCAGAAGCGGAATTGGGAGAGAATTCCGAAACGAAACTGGAGCAGAATCCAGAAACGGAAATGGAGCAGGATTCGGAAACGAAATGGGAGCAGAATCCAGAAACGGAATTAAGACAGAATCTGCAAATGGAATTGGAACAGTATTTGCAAATGGAACTGCAACAGGCTTCGGGAACGGAACTGGAGCAGGATAAAGAACCCAATAAAATTACAGCACAGAAAAATGAAGATAAGCTGACTGAAATAAGAATAGCCGAAGTATCCTCAGCAGAGGAACATAATCTTAGAATCGATCTCCATAAGAATTTCAGAAGCCGTGAAGTGGTTATAAACAGCATTAACAGTGTCTTTCAAATGATAATGACCAGAAAGCTTGGAGATATTGAATATGATAAACGTGCCTATCTATATCCGGGAGCAGATTTCTGTTCAGGAGATGGGATTTCTGATTCCACGGAGCTGCTGCTGGCAGCAGTTACACCGCCAGAAGCAGAAACAGCTGCTTCAGAAAATAAAAAGGACGAAGAAGCAGAAGAGTACACTGCCAGAGAGCTTGAAGCTCTGGCTGTTGCTGCGAGAATAAAGGAACTTGTTCACCCGGAGACGGGACTCCTTGTCCAGGATAAGAAGACCGGAGGGTTAAGAAGAGCCGTTTATGGAGATATCGCCATATTGCTTCGTTCCATGACCGGGTGGGCAGATATATTTTCAGATACCCTGAGTGCAGAAGGTATAATAGCCCACACAGAAACCCAGACTGGTTATTTCAAGACACTGGAAATCTCTACAACACTTAATCTTCTTAGGACAATTGATAATCCAAGGCAGGATATTCCTTTTACGGCAGTATTGAAAAGCCCTATGGCAGGTTTCACAGATGGGGAACTGGCGGACATACGTATGATAAAGAAGAGGGTGCCAATGTATGAGGCAGCCAAGATTTACAGTAGCGGCAAAGAAGATGCACTTGCTGTAAAGCTGGAGGAATTCTTTGAGAGACTTTCAAGATATCGCAGCGCCGCAGTGCATTTGCCGATTCATGAGCTGATTCTTCATGTCCTATCAGATACAGGTTATTACAACTATGCAGCTGCAATGCCGGCAGGAGATAAGCGAAAAGCGAACCTGAACATGCTGGTCCAGCAGGCAATACGTTTTGAAGGGACAAGCTTTAGCGGACTCTTTCATTTTATACGTTACATGGAGCGGCTGGACAGATACGATGTGGATTTTGGAGAAGCCAAGGTAACCGGGGAAGATGATAAAAGTGTCAGGATTATGAGTATCCATAAGAGTAAAGGCCTGGAGTTCCCTATTGTGTTCGTTGCGGGTATGGGAAAGAATTTTAACACCCAGGATTCCAGAGCAAAGCTGTTATTACATCAGGACTATGGCATCGGTATGGATTATATAGATTTAGACCTTCGGATAAAGGAACCGACACTGATAAAGAAATTCATACAAAAGCAGCTGATTACTGAAAGTCTTGGGGAAGAACTTCGAGTTCTGTATGTAGCCCTTACCCGTGCAAAGGAGAAACTGATACTAACTGCCGGTGTAAAGGATATGAAAAAGCTGCTGGAAAAGTATGCTTTGAAAGCAATAACACCCAGGAATACCTTAAGTTATCTGGAGCTGTCGGCAGCTGCCTCTTATCTGGACTGGATCATGCTGTCCATGATTCAGCAGAAAGGATTTGAGGAATTACTGCTATCCTATGGCTTACCAGCCTCCTGTGCCACCGATGACAAGCTTTCGGTGAGAGAATACACTTACGAAATGCTCCTTGAAAGAGAGAAGGAACAGCAGGTCGTTAAAGAAATAAAAGAAGATATACTGCTTAATAGAAGTGAAGCTGCAGTTTATGACGAAAAATATAAAAGGGATATTAAAGCGTATTTTGAATATAAATACCCTTATCAGGCGGAAGCTGGTATACACACAAAGGTAACAGTTTCAGAACTTAAGAAAATGGGACAGCAGGAAGAGGAGGAATTATCGGAGGCTCTGCCTGTACTCAAATCACAGCAGGAGGAATATCCTGTTCCTGCTTTTCTAAAGGAAATAAAAGAAGAAAAAGGAGCAGATCTTGGTACATTAATCCATAAGGTACTGGAATTAACTCCTTTTGAAGGTATATATGGTGAGAAAGAGCTTACTGATCATTTGGACCGGCTTGTGAAAGAGAAGCGGTTGTTACCCGAGGAACTGAAGATACTTGATATCGGAAGAATTAGTAGGCTATATCAAAGTGAGCTTGGGCAAAGACTCCGTATGGCAGAATCAGAAGGCAGATTGTTTAAGGAACGGCAGTTTATCATGGGAGTGAAGGCAAAAGATATCAATGGAGAACTGCAAAGTGAAGAATTGGTTTTAGTACAGGGAGTAATTGATGCTTATTTTATAGAAGGAAATGAGCTTGTTTTGGTAGATTATAAGAGTGATGCCTATGTAACGGAGGAGAAGCTTAAGAGTCGGTATCATATGCAGCTAAAACATTACCAAAAAGCACTGGAACAGCTTACAGGCATGAAAGTCAAGGAAAGTATTATCTATTCCGTATGGTTAAGCCGTCAGGTAATCATAGAATAAATATGCACAACCATACAAATTAACATAATATTACAGGGTGTAAAAATCGTATCTTCGTTATAATGAGCTGTGTTTGTTTTCCGCAAATGTATAATAGAACCAGGAGTATGTTAATTTCATATGGCTATTCCAGGTTATAAAAATCGGCTGAGTACTTGAAAAAACTGATATAAAAGAATAAACCCTGCATAAATCAGGTATCGGAAATTAGTATAAATCCGATACCTGATATTATGTGTTTATTTATAAAAATCTGGAGTATAAGTTGAGGCATAGCAGTTTTAATGTAAAAACAGGAAGAAAGTCCTACGTGAAATCTGTTAAATTTTTGTAAATATATGAAAAATGCACTAAGTAGTGAGTGGGTTTTACGTTAAACTAAATAAATAAAAATTCATTTAAGATAATTTGTTTTATTTTGTTGTATTTTGTGTTATGATTATGCTAAATAGATAAAAAAAGTTATGCTTTAGTAGTATTTCATATGAAATATGTAGATAAACAGCATGTTTCACCTACCAAAAATACCGGCATTAACTTAGAATAATGCTATCAGGAGGACGAGATGAAGAGTACAGACAGATTAGTAAAGGGGAAAAAGGAAAAGAAAGATTTTAAGAGATTCTTAAAATCAGAAAAAAAGAAACAGTTAGCTGAATCTGGGAAAGAGGAGGAGCTCAAAGAAGAGGTAGGCAGCACAAAAGCAGAGAAGGGAAATACGAATAAGATCAATGATAAAAAGCATGCAAAGTTAGCAAAGAAAATCAAGGATAAGGATTTAAAAGCAACTATGGATGCGCTTGTAGGCAAAAGAGGGATTAAGGACAAGCTAAAAGAAACAAGAACCAAAATTATTTTAACGGTATTGGTACCGGTAATTTTTATGGCTGTTTATGGTTATGTATCCTATATGAAGTCATCGGAAGCCATTACTGAAAGTTATGAATCAAATATTAAACAGACGATAGAAGCAGTAAGCGATTATCTGAATCTGGGTGTTGGTGCCGTACAGGATAAGGCAGTGGAACTTATTTTAAGTAAGTCCGTAACCAACTATTACATAAGGCTTAATAAAGAAGACACAATCGATGACTATAAGGATCTTAAGACATTACAGTCAGAAGTCATGGTCGTGAACCAGACAAACGTATTTATAGGCAACTCCTTTATGTTTGCGGATGTTGGTAAAGCAATTATTACAAAAGGTTCTGCACCAAAAGATTTATATGAGGTATATGCAGAATCCGATGAAGGTAAAGCAATCCTTGGAAGTAAGAGAACCAACCAGTTTATCGGTAAGCATCTCTTCCTGGATGAGACGCTTGGATTGGATTCCAGCAAGTATTCTATGGCAGTGGTAGCAAAAATGCCTTCTGTGGATGGCTTTGTAATCCTTGATATCTCAAAGGATGAGGTGGTTAAGACACTTCAGAATGTCAGTGATGTGGATGGCAGTATTATAGGTTTTATTACAGGAGACGGAAACGAAACCAATACCACAGAAACCGGTGAAGCAGTATTTCTTGATTCTGATTTCTATAAGAAGGAAGTTGAAGCAGGAAACAAGTCCGGTTTAGACTATACAACCTACAAAGGGGAAGAATACTTATACACCTATAATGATGTTGGTGAAACCGGTGGAACAGTATGGGCTCTAATACCCAAAGCGGAAATTGTTAAGAAAGCAGAATCACTGAAAAATCTTAATATTATATTTGTTTTGGTATCCAGTATCGTAGCAATTGTAATCGGTTATTTCATTGCTATGGGTATCGGAAATACCATAAGAAAACTTATGTTGAACATAGCCAAAGCTGCAAAAGGTGATTTGACGGTTCAATTTGATACCACGAAGAAAGATGAATTTGGTATACTTTCAAAGAGCCTGGCAGATATGACAGCCAGTATGAAGCAGCTTATTGGCGAAGCCTACCAGGTGGGAGGCAAGGTAACACAATCGGCAGAGGTATTATCCCAGACCTCCGATCAGATCCTTACCGCCACCAAAGGAATCTCACTTACCATCGATGAAATCGAAGGCGGTGTGGTTCAGCAGGCAGATGATACAGAGAAATGCCTTGGACAGATGGCAAAGTTATCTGATCAGATCAGCCAGGTATACAGTAACACTTATGAAATTGAGAAAACTGCGACGGATACCAAAGGAGTTATCGGTGATGGTATCATAATCATTGATGAACTTGGTGAGAAAGCCAAAGCTACTACAGAAGTTACACAGACAGTTATTAAGAGTATTGAGGAACTGGAATATAAGTCCAGAAGTATCAGCAGCTTTGTAGGAATTATCAATGAAATAGCTGCTCAGACCAACCTCCTTTCCTTAAATGCTTCTATTGAAGCTGCCAGAGCCGGAGATGCAGGCAAGGGATTTGCAGTGGTGGCTGATGAAATCAGAAAGCTGGCTGACCAATCCGTAGATGCAGTGAAACAGATACAGGATATCGTAAACGATATTCAGAATAAAACCCAGGGAACCGTATCCTCTGCCAAGAAAGCCGGAGAGATCGTAGGCTCCCAGACAGAAGCATTAAATAAAACAGTAGCTACTTTTGAGAAGATCAACAACTATGTTGGAAGTCTTGTAAGTAATCTGGATAACATTTCTATCGGTGTTAAGAGTATTGAATCTGCGAAAGAAGATACACTGGATGCAGTAAGAAGCATTTCAGCCGTATCCCAGGAAACAGCAGCAGCTTCCGAAGAGGTGAGTGCTACTGCCAATGCACAGATTCGTACCGTTGAGAATTTAAGCCAGTCTGCTGCAGAATTAGCGGAAGATGCCAAGAGTTTAGAAAGAGCAATACAGCTGTTTAAAATACAGTAATTTGGGATATTCCGGTATGAAACTTATATATGAGGTTACACTTTAATATGTAAATAAACAGGGACTGTTTATAAGAAGCGACATTTACGAATGAAATTCTAAAATGTTAATTCTTAAACAGTCCCTTGTTAAAATCAAGAAAGGGTGTATAATTATATGAGTAAAGCACAGGAAAAAAAGGAAATAAAACCTATTGAAGAGTTGACTCCGGATGAGAGATTAAAATATGAAATAGCCAGCGAATTAGGACTGATGGATAAAGTAAAGGCAAGTGGCTGGAAATCATTGTCTGCCAAAGAAAGCGGTCGAATAGGCGGTATAATGACAAAGAGAAAAAAACAGATGAAGATGGAGGGCGGTAAGAAAGAACCATGAAGAAGAAGCTATTATTGATCTATAATCCTCTGGCGGGAAAGAGCAAGATAAAGAACTGGCTTTCAAGTATTGTAGAATACTTTGGAAGAGGTAATTATGAAATTGTCATTTATGCCACCAAGGGAAAGAAAGATGCCAAAAAAATCGTAACAGACTGCCTGAAAAGAGATAAATATGAACTGGTAGTCTGTTCGGGAGGTGACGGTACCCTTAATGAAATAATCAGCGGCGTTATGGAATTTGAAAATAAGCCTGTTATTGGTTATCTGCCATCGGGCACTACCAACGATTTTGCTTATAATCTGAAGCTTCCAAAGAGTCTTCCAAAGGCTGCTGAGGTAGTTCTTAAGGGTGAAGTATTTCCTTGCGATATCGGAATCTTTAATGGGGAGTATTTTACATATACGGCTGCTTTCGGCTTATTTACAGATGCATCATATGAGACTCCCCAGGCAAATAAAAACACCCTCGGCAGAATGGCTTATATTCTGGAGGGTATTAAAAGACTGCCTAACTGGAAAGCATATCAAATGGAGATCCAGTGCGGCGAACGTATCATAAAGGATAATTTCATCTACGGTATGGTAGCAAATTCTGTTTCCGTAGGAGGCTTCAAAGGCCTTGCCGGCAAAGATGTACAGCTGGATGATGGACTCTTTGAAGGTATTTTTATTAAGATGCCTCAAACTGTTTTAGAATTCCAGGGTGTAATCAATGATCTCTTAAAGGGGAACTTAAACAGTGATCATATTTATTCCTTCCCGGTTAAAGAAATCACTTTGATATGTGAGGAGAAGGTGCCCTGGTCTATCGATGGTGAATTCGGCGGGGAGCATGAAAAAGTAGAAATAAGCAATCTGAACAGGGCTGTTTCCATTATCCGTGGAGTTGATTAAAATCGGATAAATTAATTGCGAGTCAGCTTTAAAGTGTATTACAAGCAGTTAATAAGCAGTTAATAAGTATTAAAGAGTATTTAAGATTACTTACTCGAAAATTTCTTTTCCACTTAAGTTAAGGGATCGAATACCAAGGAAATTCTTAATGACCACGCAGATACCTCCCAGTAAAATAGAGGAGTCCTGAAGCGTTGATGACTCAATTCTTACGAAACTATTCATCTTACTGTTTAATGCTTCTTCGATCCGTTTGGTCAACTGTGGAAAAAAGATAGTAAAAACACTGTTAATTATAATAATATCAGGATTATAGGCATTAAGTACATTATTGCTTAAGATACCCATAAGCTTTACAAAAAGGTCCATAATAGCAGCAGCATCAGGGTCACCCTCCTGATAAGCAGCAGAGAGAATATCAAAAGAAGCAGACTCAAGACCTTTTTTGACTGCAAATTCTTTTAATAATGCCCGTTCTGAGACATACTGTTCCAGGCAGCCGTGATTTCCGCAGGGGCATTCTCTTCCGTCTATTTCAATAATGGTATGACCGAATTCACCTGCTCTGCCGTTATAACCGGTATAAAGTTCGTTATTGATTAAAAGACCCAGACCGATTCCGGAATGGACACTGATATTGGCAATGTTGGGGTAATCATGCATAAAGGTCTTTTCACCAAGTACGGAAAGATTTGCTTCATTTTCTAAATATACAGGGGTATTATAATATTCATTTAATTTTCCGGCCAGGTCATAACCTTTTAAATCATAGTAAGGGGTGAATGAGACCTGGTTTTCATGAACTACGCCGTGAATGCCGAGAGATATTCCTACCATCCCATAAGGAGAGGTCTCTTTGTCTTGCTTCATGGAATCAATGACTTGAAATAAGGCATCTAAAATATCATTTTTCAGTTTTGGGGTTTTTATCTGCTTTAGGCGGCAGTTCTCACCCTGTAAATCAGTCATCATAACGGATATCGTGTCTACACCCACATCAACACTTACCACATAACCGGCTTTTTTCTGGAAACTTAATAATATGGGTTTCCTGCCGAAATCTGTATTATCACATCCGATCTCCTCCACCAGGTTGCGGCTGATCAGATCTGCAACAATGGCAGAAATGGTAGCTTTTGTTAAGCCAAGAATCTTTGATATGTTGGCTCTTGAAATAGGACCTTGATTGATGACAGTCTCAAGGACCAGTGTGCTGTTAATATCTCGTATAAGTTCTTTACTTCCTGTAATCATGTTTTATTACCAATGCCTTTCTCGTTCTGGGGCTTTTTATGGCAGACACAGACCCAAATACGTAAGGCTGAAAACGTATTTTTTCAACCTTTATCCTCTTGATTTCTCACTGTTTAAGTTAAAGTTCAGCAAAGATTGCAGTTAAGTCGAATCTTAAGCTTTCATTCTTCATTTATTTCTATGGCTATTATAGTATCACACTTTTTCAAGCTTGAAAAGAGAATTGAATACGTAAGCTCTGGTAAATATGCCGTAAAATAGACTCATTTTTTTGGCAGGGGATATGACATAATTTTGTTGACAAGCAGAATAATAATTGATATGCTAGATATAGCAAGATTAGTTTATTGATTAAACAAACCAGGAGGATTAAGTATGGCTTATTTTGAAAAGGTACAGAAAATTACATATGAAGGACCGGAGAGTAAGAACCCTCTGGCCTTCAAATATTATAATCCCGAAGAAGTCGTAATGGGAAAAACCATGAAGGAGCAGCTGCGTTTTGCTATGTCATACTGGCATACTTTTACTTATATGGGTAGTGATCCCTTCGGTTCCGGAACCATGTTCAGACCTTGGGATAATCATGAGTGCTCCATGGAAGTTGCAAAAGAAAGAGTTCATGCAGCTTTTGAATTTATGGAGAAAGCACAGATTCCTTTCTTCTGTTTTCATGACAGGGATATTGCACCGGAAGGAAAAGATCTGGCAGAGACCAATGCAAGACTGGATGAAATCGTTGAAGTAATCAAGGAAGAGATGAAACGTACCGGTATCAAATGCCTTTGGGGTACCACCAATGCTTTCAGTAATCCGAGATTCGTACACGGTGCCGGAACTTCCTGTAATGCTACTGTATTTGCCTATGCAGCAGCACAGATTAAGAAAGCCATTGAGATAACAAAGGAATTAGGCGGAGAGAACTATGTATTCTGGGGCGGAAGAGAAGGCTATGAAACACTTCTCAATACCAATACAGAGCTGGAACTTGACAACATGGCCAGACTTCTGAAACTTGCCTGCGATTACGCAGAACAGATTGGTTTTACCGGACAGTTCTTAATTGAGCCCAAGCCCAAGGAGCCTACAAAACATCAGTACGATACCGATGCAGCAACAGTTATTTCTTTCTTAAGAAAATACGACCTGCTGGATAAATTCAAATTAAACATTGAAGCAAACCATGCAACTCTTGCAATGCACACTTTCCAGCATGAGCTTAATATGTCTCGTATAAATGGTGTGTTAGGCAGCGTAGATGCCAATATGGGTGATCCTATGCTTGGCTGGGATACAGATCAGTTCCCTACCAATCTTTATGATACAACACTTGCAATGTATGAGATTCTGTTGGCCGGCGGTCTTACTAAAGGAGGACTGAATTTCGATTCCAAGGTAAGAAGAGCTTCTTTTGAAGAAGATGATTTATTCTTAGCTTATATTGCAGGAATGGACGCATTCGCCAGAGGACTTAAGGTAGCAGCTAAGTTATTGGAGGATAAGGTATTCGAAGACTTCAAGGATAAGCGTTATGCCAGCTATACAGAAGGTCTTGGTAAAGATATCATTGACGGTAAGGCTGATTTTAAATCTCTGGAGGCGTATGCTCTTGCCAACGGTATTAGTCCTAATGTATCCGGCAGACAGGAAATGCTTGAGTCCGTATTAAATCAGTATATACTTGAAACCAAATAATCGAATCAGTTTATATTTGATGTGAGAGATTGTAAGAATGTATTTGCTGAGTAAATAAGAAATTACTAATATCTGCTTGAAGACGGTGAACCAATATACAAGAATGTAAGCTGGTTAAATATAGCAGTATCAGCATTATATTCTGAATATATGGTCATACAGGAAATATAAATCGGTTGTATTAAAATAAGAGATGAAATAAAGCTAAGAGTCGAAATAAATATAATGCACTAAGTAATCACAATGTACCAAGTAAAGCTAAGAGACGAAATAAAGATATCAATGATCAGTTCCCCTCATTACATATTGGTGTAATGAGGGGAACTTGTACAGGAAAGAGGTAGGTATGCTCTATATCGGAGTTGATTTAGGAACATCCTCAGTAAAGCTTTTACTGATGGATGAAAAAGGCGATATCAAGAATATTGTAACCAGGGAATACCCTATCAGCTTTCCAAAGCCCGGCTGGTCGGAACAGAATCCGGAGGACTGGTTTGAAGGGCTGATGGAAGGCTTGAAAGCATTAACAGAAGGCGCTGATAAGAGTACGGTAAAAGGTATCAGCTTCAGCGGACAAATGCATGGAATGGTAATTCTTGACGACGAGGATAAGGTAATACGCCCGGCTATCCTTTGGAATGACGGACGTACCCAGGCGGAATGTGATTATTTGAATTATGATATCGGAAGAGAGAAGATATCCGCCTATACCGGCAATATGGCATTGACAGGTTTTACCGCACCCAAACTCTTATGGGTTAAGAAACATGAACCGGATAAATTCATGAAGATTAAAAAGGTCATGCTGCCTAAGGATTACATAGCTTACCGTTTATCCGGCGTACATTCCACTGACGTTTCCGATGCTTCCGGAATGCTGCTTCTGGATGTTAAGGAAAAGTGCTGGTCCAAGGAAATGCTTGATATTATCGGTCTGAAAGAAGAACAGATGGCGAAGGTATATGAAAGCTATGAGGTAACAGGAACGCTTAACGCAGATATTGCTGAGAAACTGGGGCTTCCCATAGATTGCAGGATAATAGCCGGAGGCGGTGACCAGGCAGTTGCAGCTGTTGGTACCGGAACCGTAGGCTCCGGAATGTGCAGTGTATCCCTTGGAACCTCAGGTGTAGTATTTGTTGCCAGCAAGGATTACTCTGAAATTGAAGACAATGCCCTCCATGTATTTGCTCATGCCGACGGCAGATATCATTTCATGGGAGTTATGCTTTCAGCTGCGGCTTCTAATAAGTGGTGGATGGATGAGATATTAAAGACAAAGGAATATGCCAGAGAACAGCAGGAAATAAGTAAGCTTGGGAAGAATAATGTATATTTCCTGCCCTATCTGATGGGTGAGAGAACCCCTCATAACAATCCGGATGCCAGAGGTACCTTTATCGGCATGACTATGGATACCACGAGAGCTGATATGACACAGGCTGTCCTGGAGGGTGTAGCTTTTGCTCTGAGGGATTCCTTTGAAATAATTAAGAATACAGGTCTTAACATAGAGCGTATCCGCATTAACGGAGGAGGTGCCAAGAGCCCTCTCTGGTGTAAGATCCTTGCTAATGTACTGAATGTCAAGGTGGATAAGATTAATTCGGAAGAAGGCCCTGCTTTTGGTGCCGCTATCTTAGCAGCAGTAGGCTGCGGGGAATACCCGTCTGTTGTAGAAGCTGCCGGCAAGCTGATTCAGGTAACGGAAACCACTGAACCGGAAGCTGAGACAGTAAGTCTTTATGATAAGAAATACTCTGTCTTTAAGGACATATATCCTGCTCTTAAGCCGGTATATGATCAGATGGCAAAAGAACAGACCGAGATATAATAAAAATTTATCAGTTGACATATAAATACAGATATGTTAATTTAGACTCATTCATAAATAAAGGCTTTGAAGGCGCATAGTAGATGCTTAAACACTGTCAGAGAGAGGGAGTCACCGGCTGAAAGCTTCCTTAAGGTTAGGTAAGCATTGAATTTTCACGCTGGAGCTTCATGTCTTAAATGCGATGCAGAGTAGGATATGACGTAGATGCACGTTACGCTGTGATGAGTGCCCATAATGTCATTGATACCGGAAGTAACAGTTTCATAGCTTAGAGCGTGTTGGATAAATTATTGTTCCGTTCTGGCTGCCCCACTTTGGAGTATACTGCGTAATCCAGGAAGGTATTGATTGAGACTATGGGAAACTGGGTGGTACCGCGGATTATAATCCGTCCCTGTTATTTTTACAGGGACGGATTTTTTGTGTTTTCTTCCTTTAAATCAGCCCCTGAATAGTATGACAATATGAAGGAGGTACTCATATGAAGGAGAATATTCAGCAGTTGAAGCTTCAATTTCAGGAAGAAATGAAAGCAGTTGAAAAAAATGAGGAGCTTGAAAGAATCAGGATATCCTATCTGGGCAAAAAAGGCAGAGTAACAGATATCCTGAATAAGATGAAAGAGCTAAGCCCGGAGGAAAGGCGTGAAACCGGAAAGGAGATAAATCTCTTAAAGAATGAAATTACCGATTTAATTGACAAGACCGGTAAAATATTAGAGGAAAGGGAGTTTGAGGAAACACTGAGTAAGACAGAAAAATATGATTACACCATACCGTCATTGCTTACTCATGGAACCCTTCACCCAATAACGATTGTTCAAAAACAGATAGAAGACATTTTTAAGACCATGGGATTTATCATAGAAGATGGGCTGGAAATACAGACGGAATTTAATAATTTTGAAGCCGCCAATATCCCGAAGAACCATCCGGCCAGAGATATGCAGGATACCTACTATCTGGAGAACGGACAGCTGCTTAAGACGCATACTACTGCCGCTCAGAATTATATCATGAGAAAATACGGTGCTCCAGGCAAGGATGAGACCTTAAAGGTATTATTCCCGGGAAGGTGTTTTCGTAATGAAAATATTGATGCATGCCATGAAAATACCTTTTTCCAGATGGAGGGAATGATGATTGGTGAGGATATTTCCATCGCAAATATTATCTACTTTATGAAGGTACTGTTATCGGAGGTATTTAAAAGAGAGGTAAAGGTAAGGCTCAGGCCCGGTTTCTTCCCCTTTGTGGAGCCGGGTTTTGAACTTGATATAAATTGTCAGATTTGCGGCGGAAAAGGCTGCCCAACCTGCAAACAGGCGGGTTGGCTGGAGTTACTACCCTGCGGAATGATTCACCCTAATGTGTTAAATATGGGAGGAATAGATTCAGAGCATTATACCGGATTTGCTTTCGGACTTGGACTAACGAGACTTGCAATGATGAAGTATGAAATAAAAGATATTCGAGTATTTAACAGCGGTAACCTCAGAATATTAAGACAGTTCAAGGACAGGTAGGAGGTAGAAAATATGTTGATTTCAATGAATTGGATTTCAGAGTATACAGATTTGACCGGTATTGATCATAAAGAGCTCATCAATAAATTTACTCTGGCTACAGCAGAGGTGGAGCATGTCTATGAAATGGGAACAGAAATTAAATCAGTGGTAGTTGGAGAAATTGTGTCAGTAAAAGCGCATCCAGGCGCAGATAAACTGCACTTGCTGAAAGTAAATACAGGAAAAGAAATTATAGATTGTGTCTGCGGAGCAGCTAATGCAGCAGTTGGGACCTATGTGCCATTTGCCAGGGCAGGTGGTCAGGTAGGTGACAGAGTAATAAATGAGACTGTAATTGCGGGAGTAAGCAGCTATGGAATGTGCTGCTCAGAGAAAGAACTTGGTATCAGTGAGGATAATTCGGGGTTAATGATACTTGATAAGGCTCATGAGCCAGGTACAGATATTCTGGAATTTCTGCCGCTTAGGGATATTATTTTCGAAGTGGATAACAAGTCCTTAACCAACCGTCCCGACTTATGGGGGCATTACGGTATTGCCAGAGAAATATCAGTATTAACAAAACGTCCCTTAAAACCTCTGAAAATAATGGATACAGAAGCCTTTAAAGAACTTCCTCCGGTACCGGTAACCATTGAAGATAAGGAGCAGACCTTTCGTTATTCTGCCATCAGGGTCGGGAATATAACGAAGAAGCATACGCCTCCTCAGATAAAAATCAGACTTACCTATTGTGGTGTGCGCTCCATTAACCTGCCGACGGATCTGACTAATTATCTGATGCTTGAAATGGGGCAGCCAATGCATGCTTTTGATAATAGCATAATAAAAGGTATACAGGTTAAATCCTTCCCGGTGCCTTTTGATTTTGAGACCCTGGATGGTATCAGGAGAACTGTGGATAAAGATACGCTGATGATCTGTTCCAACCATGGTGAACCAGCTGCTATTGCGGGAATTATGGGAGGTGAAAGCTCCGGAATTGGAGACCATACGACAGAACTGTTATTAGAAGCTGCTAATTTTGACGGAACCTTTATCAGAAAGTCAGCTGCAAGGCTTGGTTTACGAACAGAAGCCAGTACCAGATACGAAAAGACGCTGGATCCGGAGATGACCGTAACTTCTATAAGGCGGTTTTTAGAGCTATTAAGGGAAGCTGATCCCGGTATTCTGGTGACTTCTTCCTTAACGGATCACTATATAAAGCGATATCAGGACATAACCATTGATTTCGATAAAGCTTATGTGGATAAATATACCGGTATTGATATTTCTGTGGAAGAAATAATTGAGACGCTTTCAGCACTGGGATTTACCATTAATCATAAGGATAAGGGTTTTACTGCAGCAGTGCCCTCATATCGTGCTACGAAAGATGTTACCATAAAGGCTGATCTTATTGAGGAGATTACAAGAATTTATGGATATGACAATATAATAGGAAAATCCAATAAGTCTTTGATTTCGCCTATACGTCACAGCGCTGAGAGAGAAGAGGAATACAGGATAAAACTTCTTCTTGCGGACAGATTCGGAATGAATGAAGTGCATAATTACATCTGGTATGATACCAAAGCAAACAAGGAGCTGGGAATTCAGACCAAACCTAATGTAAGGATTATCAACTCTGTTACTGTTGAAAATGATACGGTAAAGGCCACCTTAATTCCTTCTCTACTTGGTAATATTAATAAAAATATGGAGCAGATACCAGAGATAGGTATATTTGAAATAGGCCGGGTAGCAGAAGGTCTTGATGAAGATGGTTTATGCAGGGAAAGAAAGAAATTAGGAATCGTAATAGCAAGCAGAAGTATGACAGAAAAGCAGACCTTCCTTAAGCTGAAGGAGGTAATCGAAAACCTTACTGCTGCAATAAAAAATATTGTACCTGTTTATCTGGATTATACAGCTAAGGAAATAGAGAAAGTAAATTATATACATCCTGTCAATGCTGCGAATATTATAGTTAATGAGAAGAATATCGGATATTTTTCCTGCCTTCATCCTAAGGTGAAGGATAGAATTGATAAGAAATTTAATATCGCAATTGCAGAAATGGATATGGAGGAGCTTACTGCAGTAGAGAAAGAAAATATTATGTATAGAGAAATATCCAAATATCCGGGTATTACCATAGATTTAAGCTTGCTTACGGATAAAGGAACCCGGTATGAAGAATTAAAAGCTATCATTTCGGAATTTGCCTGTGAGTATCTGAAGTCGTACAGCCTGATTGATACCTTTGAAGATGATAGGCTTCTAATGGGTAAAAAGAGTGTTACAGTCAGATTTGAATTCGGCTCTGATGAAAGAACTTTAGAAAGCAAAGAAATAAATGAAATGACTGACAGACTGTTAATTTTATTTGGAGAAAATGGAATTCAATTAAGGTAATGAGAGCAATACAGAAGGTTCTTTAACAGATGATATGCCTGAACCATAGAGTTTTATAAGAGGTGTGGTTGGATAAAAGCAGAAGAAGCCGGATGTATTTCTTTTATTCAATCTTGCAGGTAAAGGACGAAAAGATTATAAAAGTTAAGAGGGTAATAAAATAATAGGATAGTAATGATTCGTATTATATAGAGAAGCTGCAAAGTTTTCTGCACTTGCTGTTCCGTAAAAGAGTCTGCTGATTATATCACTGTATTTAATGATTTATTGATACAGTATGCTTATGATAGTGGATTTGAAGGAGTCAGCTGGTGCAGGATACTATGCAGCTTTTTCGAAATAATGGAACTTGTATCGTCTGATTGAAGGTTAACTAATGATTAATATAATTAACGGAAGTTAACTATAAATCCGTTGTAAAGTTAATAATAGGATTATAAAATGTACCTATAGAAAGAAATAAGAACAACGTAAAAGGAAAGAAAATAAATTTCAAACTTCTTACTATTACTTAAGGCATTATCAAAATATTTTCATTAAGAAGAATATATAACCGCATCGGTTTTATCTGGAAAGGAGCATTATGGATACTATTAATATCGGAAAGATTATTTCAGAAAAGCGAAAAGCCAAAGGTATCACACAGGAGGAGTTAGCGAATTATTTAGGTATTTCAAAGCCTGCTGTATCCAAGTGGGAATCAGGGCAGAGTTATCCGGATATCTTATTTCTTCCGGTGCTTGCCTCTTATTTTAATATTTCTGTTGATGAGCTGATAGGTTATGAACCAATGATGAGCAAGGAGGATATACGAAAGCTTTACCACCAGTTGGCAGAAGAGTTTTCAAAGAAATCTTTTGATGAAGTTTATGAAGAATGTGAAGGATATCTTAAGAAGTATTTTTCCTGCTGGTATCTGCAATACCGCATTGGACTTCTGTATCTGAATCACTGTGCACTTGCTGGTACTCCTGAGAGAACCCAGAATATCCTTAATCGGGCGGTGGATATTTTTCTGTTGGTAGAACGTTCCTGCGAAGAAGTAAGCCTGGCCAAACAAGCCATGCAGCTGAGGGCTTATTGCTATATCTGCCAGCAGAAACCAGTAGAGGCAATAGAGGTGCTGGAAAACCTGAATGAACCGTTTATACAAACAGAGTCACTCCTCGTAAAGGCATACCAGTTAAAAGGGGACAGGGATAAAGCCATTGAATACCTGCAAGGCAGCGCAGTTAACAGTCTGAATGTCCTGCTTGGCAGTTCGGTTGATTTCTTTCAGCTTTACGCTGACAACCCTGAACGAATGGATAAATATTACGAGATATTTATAAAGCTTACAGATATTTTTGAAGTGGAGCAGATGTCTCCGGGAGGCTTGTACTCCATCTATCTGACTGCAGCAGCCATCTATGTTTTACAGGGCAGGAAGGAAAAAGCCCTGGAGGTACTTGAGAAATATGCTGATTTGGCGAAAAGAAATGCCGGTAAAGACTTCGAAATACATGGTAACCATATTTTTGATAAGCTTGAGACCTATTTAAAAACCATTGATGCTGAGACTATAGCACCCAGAAGTTCAGAGGTGATTTGGAGGGATATTAAAAATATACTTTCTGAGAATCCGGCTTTTAAACCCCTGGAAGAGGAACCTCGTTTTCAGATAATCGTAAGAAGTCTTAAGGAAGTGTGGAAACAAAAATGATTTAAGGTACTTGCTGTAGCGGTGTATTTAAGTTACTAATGATGAAGAAGAAGCTTCATACAGAAGACTCCCTAATGATTGCTGGGGTGCTCGGTATTGGCTCTAATTCAAAATTTTAATAAAGAAAAGTTGCATTATGTTAAGAAGAGTGAAAAATAAATGAAAGGCAGCCACAAAGAAAGCATTCACTCTTTTCTTCTGGACAGTAGATTATATGTCAATATCAGTATTCTATTGTAAGTGGCAGTATTGCAGGTCTGCCTGCGATAGCTATAATAGGTAAATAATATGAATGGACTGGAACAAATAAAAGAATATCTACCCTTTATCATACCGATTCTGATCGTACAATATGGATTGATGATTGCTGCGCTGGTTCACATACTCCGTCATAAGAATTATCGAATCGGAAACCGTGTAGTATGGATTGTAATATCCGTTGTGGTAAATACAATCGGACCGATTCTTTATTTCACCATAGGAAAGGGTGAGGAATAATGGCAGTTCTTAAGTTAAACAACGTTTCCAAACAATTTGGTGATACCAGGGTAATTAATGATTTAACCTTTGAAGTTCCGGAGCATTCTGTATTTGGTTTTATCGGAAAGAATGGTGCTGGTAAAACAACTACCATGAAGATGATACTTGGTTTTTATAAGCCGGATGCAGGTGATATTCTGGTGTGCGGTGAGAAAGTAAGCTATGGTAATACGAAAACCAACCGCTTCATCGGATATCTGCCGGATGTACCGGAATTTTACGGATATATGACTCCCAGAGAGTATCTGAAACTCTGTGGTGAAGTTACGGGACTTAAAAGAGATACCCTGGGGGTAAGATCCGATGAGTTGCTGGAGCTGGTGGGGTTGCAGAATGTAAACAAAAAGGTTCGTAATTTCTCAAGAGGTATGAAGCAAAGACTTGGAATAGCACAAGCCCTTCTCAATGAGCCCAAGCTTTTGATATGTGATGAACCCACCTCTGCGTTAGACCCCGTTGGCAGAATGGAGATACTGAGTATTTTGGCACTTGCCAAGGAGAGGACCACCATATTGTTTTCCACTCACATATTATCAGATGTAGAGCGTATATGCGACAATATCGGAATTCTAAATGACGGAACCCTTGCATTAGAAGGAAGTACAGCAGATATCAGAAACAGTTACCGAACGGATACGGTTCGCCTTGAGATAGGACAGCAATATTCTGCGGCTATAGCAGCCCAAGGATTAAGAAGCATTTCCGGTATAACAAATATCCGTCAGGATAATCAGATAATTGAACTGGAGGTTTCTGACACAGAAGAAGCAGGAGCCAGAATATTAAGCTTTTTACTAAAGGAAAAAATTCAGATAATCCGTTATGAAATCACAGAACCTTCTCTGGAAAATATATTTATGAAGGTGATAGTTTAAAAAACAGGACCTTTCACACTTCTCATTTATATAGTATCGCAGGCAGGTCTGCGATATGCATGTGAGTTAAAGGAAAATATGACATGCGCAGCCCTTTAAAAGTTAAAAACTATAGCTAAAGACTGTAATTCGGGAGGCTGCAGCGGATAGGAGTTTATTATGAATAAAATAAAACCGCTTTCCAGATACGAAGATACGAAGGCTGTTGAAAACGACAACTCTGGTTTTTTGGGGATAAGAGGATATTTTGCTTTTACCAAAAAAGAGTTGTTAGAGTATATACGTACTTATAAGCTACTGATATTCTTTGCAGCCTTTTTGATGTTCGGATTAATGAGTCCTCTGCTTGCCAAATTAATGCCGAATATCCTTTCATCTATGGATATGGGAGGGATAAAACTAGAGCTTCCAAGCCCTACGGTTATGGATGCTTATGCACAGTTTTTTAAGAACCTTACTCAAATGGGGATGTTGGTATTACTGCTGGTCTTTGGTGGCAGTTTATCGGGTGAATTTTTAAAAGGCACCTTACTTCAGATACTTGCCAAGGGATTATCCAGAACTGCTGTATTACTGGCAAAATTTACAGCAGCCGTTCTATTATGGACAGGGGGTTTTCTGCTGTCTGTAGTAATAAATTATGTCTATACGGTATATCTTTTTGACAAGGGATACCTGCCGAATCTGTCCCTTTCCCTATTCTGTTTATGGTTATTTGGTATATTCCTTATTTCATTAATATTGTTATCCAGTACCATAGCACCGGGAGCTTTTGGCGGTCTGGTAGTTTCTGTTATTGCATTGGCAGCAATGTTAATGGGAAATGTATTTAATGCCGTTGCAAAATATAATCCTGTGACTTTGGCTTCTGTAAATACAGAATTGCTAAACGGAACAAAAGATGCCAAGACCGTTTATCTGACAATTATCATAACAGTAATCCTGACGATTGGGTCACTGCTCCTGTCTATCCTTTTGTTTAAGAAAAAAAGGATGTAAAATCAGGTTAGTGAAAAAAGGTAAGTTACGGTTAGTAAAAAGGAGAAGAAGGTAAGATACTGTTAGCAAAAAGAATGTAAGTTCCTGGATAGAGAATAAGGATGCAAACTCCGGATAGAGAATAAGGATGCAATTCCCGGTTAGTGAAAAAAGAATGCAAATTCTAGTTAAAGAATAAGAATGTAAATTCCAGTTAAAGAAAAAAGAATGTAAGATCCGTTTAATAAAAAAGTAAGTTCCAGGTAGAGAAAACAAGAATTGAAGATACGATGAGACGAAAGAAGCTGTCAGTTAAATGACAGCTTTTTACTGTTTCGAAACGGATGTTCTCAGATAGTTGATTGTTATGCTCAACTGGGGTATAATGCTTGTACGAATGCTTATGTTTAGGACAGGCAGATGGGATTTTAGGAGGTACCGATGAATTTCAGACCATGCATTGACATACACAATGGTAAAATCAAACAAATTGTAGGCGGCAGCCTGACAGATGAAAACAGAAAGGCAGCAGAGAATTTCGTGTCCGAAAAAGGCGGTGAATATTATGCCGGCCTTTATAAAAAGGACGGTCTTAGAGGCGGACATATAATTATGCTCAATCCAGCCGGAACGAAGGAATATGAGCTTAACAGGATTCAGGCAGAAAGAGCCTTAAAGGAATATCCAAAAGGACTTCAGATCGGAGGCGGTATAACCGATAAGAATGCCTGTCAGTTTCTTGAAGCTGGGGCCTCTCATGTAATTGTTACTTCCTTTGTATTTCAAAATGGTCTTATTCATTATGATAACCTTAGCCGGATATCGGCTGAAACCGGCAGAGACAGACTGGTTCTGGATTTAAGCTGTCGCAAAAAAGGCGAAGACTACTATATAGTAACCGATCGCTGGCAGAAATTTACTGACGAAAAGCTCTCTGTGGAGCTTCTTATGAAATTAACCGGTTATTGCAGTGAATTTCTTATACATGCAGTTGATGTCGAGGGGAAATCAGCCGGTATTGATAAAGACCTGATAGAGCTGCTGAAAGAGTGGCAGGGTTGTCCGGTAACCTATGCCGGAGGCGTCGGAAGCTTTATGGATCTGGAGTTAATAAAGGAAATAAGCGGCGGTATGATAGATGTAACTATAGGCAGTTCCCTTGATTTATTTGGCGGGCCAATGAAATACAGGGAAGTTGTGGAGTGGTTTCAGAATAGTCAAAATAAAGTTTAGAAAATATAATGATAGAAAGGACGCCACAATAGATACTTGACCTGTAATTTGTGGCGGTATCGCAGGACATCTGCGGTATGCAAGGTTTTAGAATGGAAGCTTATACGGGGTTTGCCCAGGTTTATGATATATTTATGGATAATGTGCCCTATGAAGAATGGGCAGATAATATAAGAAACATGCTGATGAAATACGGGGTGAAGGATGGTTTGATTCTGGATCTTGGCTGCGGTACCGGAAATATTACCAGGCGTCTTGCCGACTACGGTTATGATATGATTGGCATAGATATATCAGAAGAAATGCTGGGTATTGCCATTGAAAATAAATATGAAGAAGACGGTGAAGTCCTTCCTGGCAGTAAAAGAGAAGATATTTTGTATCTTAACCAGGATATGAGAAGCTTTGAACTTTATGGAACCATTGGAGCGGTTATCTGCAGCTGTGACAGCATGAATTACATTTTGAAAGAAGAAGATTTAAAACAAATCTTTCGACTGGTAAATAACTATCTGGATCCTGGCGGTATATTTTTATTCGATATGAATACAGAGTATAAGTATAAAAATATTCTTGGGGACAATGTTATTGCAGAAAATAGGGAAGATTGCAGCTTTATCTGGGAAAATTATTATAATGAAACAGATAATTTAAATGAGTATCAGGTAACAATATTCGTAAAGTCAGAAACAGATGGGAATGAGAACTCCAGGCAAAAGGCTGTTGGAAACCTCTATGAGAAATTCAGTGAAACTCATATACAGAAAGCATATTCCATAGAACGTATAAAAGAACTTCTCATTGAAGCCGGGATGGAGTTTATAGGTGTTTATGATGGCTATTCAGAAGCAGCACCAGCTGAAAATACAGAAAGAGTTTGTTTTCTGGCAAGAGAGAAATATCAACAGGGAAAAGAATATAATGCGGACTGAATAGGTTGAGTAATTAATATAGAATATAGCTATCCCAGCTTAAGGTCTATATATTAAAGTGTTTTTGGCTAGGATAGGAAGTACGTAAATTCAACTTATAGTGGATGCATAACAGGTTTTTAGAAAGGTTAGGTATAGAAAATGGCAGATTATATAATAAGAGCAACAGCTGCAGACAATCAGATTCGTGCATTTGCAGCAACAACAAGAGAATTGACAGAGTATGCAAGAAGTGTTCATAATACAAGTCCGGTAGCAACTGCAGCCTTAGGAAGAATGCTGACAGCAGGTGCCATGATGGGTAGTATGATGAAAGGAACCGATGATTTGCTGACCCTTCAGATTAAAAGTGATGGACCAATCGGCGGTATTACGGTTACAGCAGATGCCTCTGCCAACGTGAAGGGTTACGTCTATCATCCGGAGGTTATGCTGCCCCCCAGTCCTGCTGGGAAGCTGGATGTAGGCGGTGCCGTAAATCCCGGAATCTTAAGCGTAATCAAAGATATGGGATTAAAGGAACCTTATGTAGGCCAGACGCAGCTGGTTTCAGGTGAGATTGCGGAGGATTTGACCTATTATTTTGCAGCATCAGAGCAGATTCCTTCTTCTGTAGCCTTGGGAGTACTGATGAATAAAGATAATACGGTCAGAAAAGCCGGCGGCTTTATTATACAGCTTCTGCCCTTTGCAGAGGAAGAGGTAATACAGAAGCTGGAGGAAAAATTAGCAAGCCTTCCCTCTATTACTTCTTTATTAATGGAATATGAAACACCGGAGAGAATTCTTGAAATTATTCTTGGTGATATGGGACTTTCCATTATGGATAAGATGGATACAAAGTTCGAGTGTAACTGTACAAAGGAAAGAGTAGAGAAGGCGATTGTGAGTATTGGTAGAACAGAAATACAGGAAATGATTGATGAGGACAAGCCTATTGAAGTAAACTGTCATTTCTGCAGCACCCATTATCACTTTACAGTAGATGATTTGAAAGATATAATAACTAGAAGTAAATAAGTAAATAAGTAAATAAGTAAATAAGTAAATAAGTAGATAAGTAGATAAGTAAATAAGTAAATAAGTAGATGGATAAATAAGTAAATAAGTAGATGGGTAAATATGTAAATGATATTTTAGTAATTAGGTTAATAAAGAATCAAGGTTAATAAGAATAGCCATCTAAGTAGATAAATAGCCAATTAGGTAATAATTATGTTGTTACAGCAGCTCATTGAACTAAAGTAAATATGAAAAAAGTAACCGGGTACATATATTTGTGCCCGGTTATTTTTGCTTGTGACCATTTGGAAATAAACACTTGTTGTATATTTAAAGGTAAAATATTAAGGCATAAATATTAAGGCATAAATATTAAAGGCATAAATATTAAAGGCATAAATATTAAAGGTATTAATTATAAAAGGTCTAAATTATTGAGGGTATAAATTATTGAAGATTAAATTATGAAAGTATATATTAATTTTAGGGTTTTAAATAATTATAATAGTAGAAGTTTATACAACTTGCTGTTAATTTATGGAATATATAATTTGAAATATTACCCATTAAATGTTATATTAAAACTATATACGAACTAAAAATCGCAACAAATATTTTTTTATCTGTATTTTGAACATAACCTACAGTTGTCATGTTCTATGTGGTACTCTTATTCTAAAATACTAGGAGGAAAAGAATAATGAATGAAGAAATAATCGCTAGAGCCGGAGAAATCGTTGCAAGTAAGACTGGTGGCGGAAATGAGGGATATTGTGTATTGGCACTGATTGACACGGAAGGTTATCCGACAACCTCAACGATATCCGCCTCCAAAGCTGATGGGATAAACTGGATTACGTTTTGCACTGGTCTTGGCAGCAACAAAACCAAACGAATTGAGAACTGTAACCGTGCCAGTGTCTGCTTTGACTCCTTAGATCATAATATTACACTGGTGGGTACCATAGAAATACTAACAGACCCTGAAATTAAAAAAGAGATGTGGTATGAGGGACTTGTAAATCACTTTAATGGACCTGAGGATCCGAACTACTGCGTTTTACGTTTTAGAACGGAGCGATACAATCTTCTTGTAGATTGGAAGGAAGCGAGCGGTAATTTATGAAGAGGCTACTCATGCAAATCTACGCAAAAAACAGAGCGGAAGCCTTTGAGTTTTATAAAATAGCTTTTAACGCCGAACTTGGGTGGTGTGATAGGGATGAAAACGGAAACATTATACATGCAGAGCTTGATATATGCGGGCAAAATATAGCAGTGGGTGAATTATATAACGAACCCAAAGAGATGGCAATCGGAAATACTATGCAGTTTTGCTTGCAGTTCGACAAAGGGGAAGAGCATATTATAAAACAAGCTTATGAAGCTATGAAAGAGGAGGGGAACGTGCTTGCACCCCTGGGGCCTTGCTTTTTCAGTCCATATATGACTGATATTATAGATAAATATGGTGTTCACTGGTGTTTATTTATATAAAATATGATTTTTGATATTAGGGTGCAGAATCTCCTCTTTGCGGTATTCTGCGAACAATTTGGAAAAGTATCACCAACCATGTCCCCAAAACCGCACCTTGTTTCCCGCAAAGTGGAACCTTAAATACAGCACAAGCAGGTTTTCAAACACGCCCTGGTATGACTTGTTAAAACATAATTTACACTTTTGATTGTTGAAGTGTACATCTGCAACCAAATGAGGCATGTAGTGGGAGATGGTGAGAAATAAAGTAAATTTAGCACTTTTTATGAGGTACCGCAAGTACTTACTGTATAAATAGGAGCTGGTGATTAATAACAGGATTTTCGCAGGAGAATTCAGCCTGAAGCCCAATGTTAATACAATATGAGAAAGGAGTGTTATTATATGAGAATTGAAAAAGCAACACCTGAATCACAAGGAATCCCTTCTTCAGCGATTCTAAACTTTTTAAACAAGGTAAATGAACAAAAACTTGAAGTCCATTCGTTTATGCTGCTAAAGAACGGTAAAAATATCGCCGATTGCTGGTGGAAACCCTATGCAGCCTAATACAGACATCAGTTGTTTTCCCTGAGCAAGAGCTTTACATCTATTGCAATTGGTCTGGCTGTTGAAGAAGGTTTGCTAACAACAGATACACTGGTAGCTGATATCTTTGCCGACGAAATGAAAGAGCTAGGTGAAAAGGTTGATGAAAAAATCAAGAGAATTACCGTTAAAAACCTTCTCACAATGGGAACTGGAATGACTTATGAAAACTGGGTATGGGATGAGGAAGAGGATTCTAACAACATACTTGAATTTTTAAGATCCCATGTTAAAAATGAGCCAGGAAGTACTTTTTTCTATAATACACTTGCTACATATATGTGCTCAGCAATAATTACCAGGTTAACCGGACAAAAGCTTGTAGATTACCTTATGCCGAGGTTGTTCGAACCTCTGGGTATCGATCCTTTCTGGGAAGAAGACAAGCTAGGAGTCAGTTATGGTGGCTTTGGATTAAATATCAAAACAGAGGATATCGCTGTTTTTGGGCAAATGCTGCTTCAAAAGGGAGAATTTAATGGCAGGCAGCTCGTACCGGAGGCTTGGGTGAAAGAAGCGACCTCCAAACAAATCAATAATGGTGATGATGCTGACAGCGATTGGGCGCAGGGATATGGCTACCAGTTCTGGAGATGTGTTCCTGCTGGTGTATATCGTGGAGACGGCATGTATGGGCAATACTGTATAGTGATGCCTGAGCAGAACTGTGTGATTGCCGTAACCAGCAACCTTGACATGGATAAATTCATGAAGCTTATTTGGAGTGACCTTCTTCCTTGGCTGGGCGGAGACGAAGCTATGCCCCAAAGTAACGATTATGACAAGCTGGTTGAGTTTGCAGCCGGACAAACACATCTAAAAGTAAACGAAAATGCCGAAGCGTATCCAACCTTTCGAGCAGTTTACAAGCTTTCTCCAGACACGAAAGTTCCGGATGAGTTTAAGCTTAACAAACTTAGTTTTGATTTTGAAAATGGAGAGTGTCTACTTGCACTCTATATGGAGGGTAATCAACAGCCCTTATATGTAGTTCGTTTTGTTGAAAAACAATGGGTAGAAACCGCAAAACCCTTCTGGTTTTCTGAATATTTTTACAGGGCTGTGTGTTATGGTGAGTGGAACAACGAAGATTTTGAAGCCAACGTGTGGCATTATGAGACTCCTGTCAATACAAAGCTCTGCTTTACATTCAGTGAGGAGAGAAGAAGCTTGACGTTACAAGTGAAAGCACAGATAGAATTGTCACTTAGTTATATTAGAGTATAAAATATTTTACTATAGCCGGGGAATATGAAAATTATGCACTTTCTTATTAATTAATACACCGGGCAGGGCAGCTTAAGTTGGGAATTCTAAAAAATAATTATAAAAATAAAGTATAAGGGCTAATATAATTTTATATAAGGACATGGTGAATTATGGCAAAATATGAACGAAAATTAAAAGGAGACTTCCAGGAATTATTAAACTGGGTACATAGAGATATTACCAATGGCAGTTCTTCGGTTAGTTATGAGGATGGCAGTGATTTTGTTTTACCAGGGTCAAGGATAGCTGTCCGGGTCTATGAAAGATACAGTATGGCTGGTGGTAATCGTGTAAGCATGAATGTAACGATTGCAGGAGCTGGTGATGATTTATTTATCAGTGCGATTACCTCTGGAGGCAGCCAGGCAGTATTCTTTAAGATGAATACCATTGGTGAAGAAACATTTCTTGAATTATGCATAGAGTCAGTGCAAAACTATATACGAAAATGATAAATAAGTAATGGACATTCCCAATATTGCTAATAGAATCGAAACACCAGAGGATATAAGAAAAGGAGATATTCTTGCAAAGCTTGGAAATCATGTAATGTTATTTGTTGGATTTAGCAGAGATGAGAAAGATACAGCTATTATAATTGATTCTACAAGAAGTACAGGAAAAGTCTCTCTGAGGGAAGTAAATATGAGGGTATTATATCATAATGGTTATGGGATGTATCGAAAGATTTGATTTCATATAGCAATATGATAATATCATGAGAGGAGACGGGGTATGAAGTATTTACTAAAAAGTGGCGTTGCTATTATGATATATGCAGTTCTGCTACTCATTTTAGATGTTGAAATCGGAATAGGTATAAAGGACAAATGGGATAAGCTTAAGAAGTGGACCAGACAATAAGTGCATTAGTACATTCATGAACTATGAAAGGAGGGGAAACTCTCCTTTTATTTATTCTCTAAATGAATAATCTAAAAGAATAATCTAAAAGAATAATCTAATAGATTAATCTATTAGAATAATTGTAATGAAATTCAAACCAATGTAAAATGTATTAAGAAACTTTCGTAAAATTTAGAACTGTAGCATAATAAGGAGATTGCCGTAGAATATAACAACAGTCATACTTCCGGAAAAAAACACATTTCTATGTAAAATATACAAAATATCCTTCGCTTTTACATTGCTGTTTTACGAAATATATAGTAAAATAAGAATAGCGTATAGACAAGATATTATTGTATCGCAAGAGCAACTTGCGAAATATTTCGTAAAATGAAAAGGAGTGTTAAAATGAATTACGGTTATTTCGATGAAGAACAGAAAGAATATGTAATCACAAAACCCAATACGCCTGCACCTTGGGCGAATTATCTTGGCTCTCCGGAATATGGGGCTATAATATCCAATAATGCGGGTGGTTATAGTTTTGTAAAGAGTGGAGCAAATGGAAGAATTCTCAGATATCATTTTAACAGCGATGATACACCGGGAAGGTATCTTTATATCAGGGACGATGAATCCGGTGACTACTGGTCTGCTTCCTGGCAGCCCGTAGGTAAGGACTTAGAGGTATATAAGAACGAATGCCGCCATGGTACGGCTTATACCAGGATGACTGCGGAATATGCAGGCATAACCAGTGAAGCTCTTTATTATGTTCCTCTGAATAAGACCTATGAAGTTTGGAGGCTGAAAGTTAAGAATGATTCTGATGTGGTAAGAAAGCTGTCAGCCTTCAGCTACGCGGAGTTTACCAATGACAGCAATTATGAGCAGGATCAGATTAATCTGCAGTATACTTTATTTATAACCAGAACATATTTTAAAAACAATAAAATATTCCAGACAATAAATGAGAATGAACTGAAAAATGCCGAAGGCAGCAATGACAAAGAGCGTTTCTTTGGCTGTGTAGGTGCTGAGGTTACCTCTTATAATGGAGATAAAGGGGCATTTATAGGTAATTACCATACCTACGGCAATCCTGTGGCAGTAGAAAGAGGACGCTGCGACAATGTGTTAAACTACAACTCAAACGGCTGCGGAGCCCTTCATTCAGCCTTTACCTTAAACCCCGGTGAGACAAAAGAAATCGTATATATTCTTGGCAGATACAATGACAAAGAATCCGATAAGATCTTAAAGGCTTATGAAGATATAAGTGTAACCGAAAAAGAGCTTAAGGAATTAAAGGATTACTGGCACAGCAAGTTGAATAATTTCCAGGTAAGCACCCCCAGCAAGGAATTTGACAGTATGATCAATACCTGGAACGCTTATCAGTGCTTTATTACCTTCATCTGGTCCAGAGCAGCTTCTTTCGTCTACTGCGGACAGAGAAACGGCTATGGATACCGTGATACCGTACAGGATATCCAGGGAATTATCCATCTGGATCCTGCTATGGCGAAGGAAAGAATCCGCTTTATGCTCTCTGCTCAGGTAGATAACGGCGGTGGTCTGCCTCTGGTTAAATATGACCATAATGCCGGACATGAGGATACTCCCGATGATTATTCCTATGTACAGGCTACAGGTCATCCTGCTTATCGTGCAGATGATGCCCTATGGTTATTCCCTACTATCTTAAAATACATCGGAGAGACCGGAGATACCCAGTTCCTGAAAGAGGTTGTTCCTTATGCCAACAAAGATGAGGATACCGTATACGGACATTTAAAACGCGCAATCCTTTTCTCTATGGAAAGAATGGGAGATCATAATATGCCTGCCGGTCTTCACGCAGACTGGAATGATTGCTTAAGACTTGGTAAGAAAGGTGAATCAACCTTTGTTGCCCTCCAGCTTTATTATGCTATGAGTATTATCAAGGATTTTGCAGAAGATCAGAAAGACAGTGATTATATTGAATACATCAATAAGGTACAGGCAGAGCTGGGCGAGATAATTCAGAAGCTTTGCTGGGAAGACGACAGATATATTCGCGGTATTAAAGAAGACGGTCAGGTGATCGGCTCAAAGAAAGATAAAGAAGCAAGCATGTGGCTGAATCCCCAGTCCTGGTCAGTAATCAGCGGACTTGCAAGCAAGGAACAGGCAGAAGCAGCACTGGAATCCGTACACAGAGAATTAAATACTCCTTATGGTGTAAGAATAATGGCACCATCCTTTAAGGATCATGCCTTCCCAGGAGCCCTTGCCATTCTTTTTAATCCCTCCACAAAAGAAAACGGCGGTATCTTCTCTCAGCCACAGGGATGGATTATACTTGCCGAAAGCTTGATGGGACACGGAAACAGAGCCTTTGAATACTTTAAAGAAAGCTCCCCGGCTTCCTTAAATGATCAGGCAGAAATCCGTGTATTGGAGCCTTATGTTCACGGACAGTTTACCGAAGCAACGGAAAGTCCCTTTGAAGGACGTTCACATGTGCACTGGCTCACCGGAACCGCCTCCACAGTCATGGTTGGCTGTGTGGAAGGTATTCTTGGTATGAGACCGGATATGTACGGTCTAAGAGTTGCACCGGCCATTCCTTCTGACTGGAAAGAGATAACCATTAATAAATCCTTCAGAGGAAAGCTCTTAAATATCAAAGTAGAGAATCCAAACGGTGCAGAAGGCGGTTACAAGGAAATATATCTAAATGGAGTAAAGCTTTCCGATAATTATATTCCTGAGAACCAGATGAAGGAAAAGAATGAAGTGATTTTGATAATGTAATAAAAAATATAGGCGCGGGCTGTCCTTTAGATAGTCCGTGCCTATATTTAATTGAAGGAAATATCTTTACAGTGGTTACAGATGATTCAAGCTTTTTTTGCTAAGCAGTTCAAGTCGGTAACGTTCAAGTTCCCGTGCGATTTCATCATCCGGTAGCTGATTCCTGTATATTTCTATCATTTTTCCTATCATGAATTCTTTATTTTCCTGATTAAGCCTGTCATAATAACGTATGAGTTTCTTGTGCTCAGTTGTCAACGGTAGGGTCTGATAATTAGGGACTGCATTGGCATTGCATTGCATCGTATTTTCATTTTGGGTTTGAGAATTGCTTATGCCTAAAAGAAAATCGGTGGAGACATTGAAAAACTTAGCCAATGACAGTAAGGTTTCTACAGTTGGGAGCTTTTTGCCGTTTTCATAGTATGCAATGGTGCTTTGGGTCAGATTTAATCTTTGCGCCAGATCCTTCTGGGTTAATCCTCTGTGTTCTCTCAGTTCTTTTAATCTTGCATCAAACAAAACAGCACCTCCTGATTTGATATTATATAATAATTTATAACTGTTTGGTGTTAATATAACCAAAATAAATAATTGGATTGACAAATATGACTTAAAGTCATAAAATGTAAACATGACCGAGCCTAAAAAGTTAAATTATAGTAGGAGTACTTTGAGTTCAGAAGCTTTGGTCATAAACATGCCCAGGCTAAAATCCAAATGTATTGGAAGTGCGAAGCCCCTCAAAACTCTCCATACTGGATATTAGTGTTGTGCACTATGACGAATTGCTACATTGATACCAAAGAATCTGTGAGGTCTGAAATCATCAGCTTACAGGTTTTTTGGTTTTTTTCATATAACCCTTAAATTAATAAGTAAAAACCTGAAAAAATGGAAAAATATTAGTAAGGCTTATAAATTTAATTAGCAGAAACTAAGGGCTTAGAGCTGGAAATTACGATTTTTCTATTGCGCTTCTAGTTTTGTAGGATATAATAAGAAGAGTAAGACAAGCTTTGGGTGTTAATAACATGATGTGATGAGAACACAGATAGGAGCCGAATATGGAAAAGTTAGAGATGCTTTATGAAGGTAAGGCTAAAAAAGTTTTTAAAACAGCACAGGAAGATGTTTATATTGTTGATTATAAAGACGATGCAACTGCATTTAATGGCTTAAAGAAAGGAACCATAATCGGAAAAGGTGTTATTAACAACCGAATGTCCAATCATCTGTTTAAATTACTGGAAAAAGAAGGCGTAACCACACACTTTATTGAAGAATTAAGTGACAGGGAAACTGCTGTTAAGAAAGTTGAAATAGTACCCTTAGAGGTTATTATTCGAAATGTATCCGCCGGAAGCTTTGCCAAGAAGTTAGGAATGGAAGAGGGCATTAAATTACTTGCTCCCACTTTGGAATTCAGCTATAAGAATGATGACCTGGGAGATCCTATGATCAATGATTATTATGCCATTGCCTTAGGTCTTGCTACAAGAGAAGAAATTGATAAGATAACTGAAATGACTTTTAAGGTAAATGAAGTACTGAGCAGATATTTTGCGGAGTGTGGCATTGAATTAATAGATTTTAAGATAGAATTCGGAAGACATAAGGGAGAAGTTATCCTGGCAGATGAGATTTCACCGGACACCTGCAGACTATGGGATATCAAGACCCGCGAAAAATTAGATAAAGACCGTTTCAGAAGAGATATGGGTAATGTAGAAGATGCTTATAAGGAAGTATTACAGAGAATCGGTCTCGCTTAAAGCTACAGTCTGGGTTGTTGCAAATAGAAGGAATGGTATGTACTGTACCGGATTTTGCAGCAGCCCATTCTTAATTAAGGTCAGTAAACCTTTGGTATGGAATAAGGATGTATAAACTGATATTGCTATAAGAACAAAATACCTGTATTAGTTTGTATCAGAAAGGATTTTAAATGGATAAGAGCGCGCAATTTGACACCTGGGATTCAGATGAGTTACATGAAGAATGCGGAGTTTTTGGAATCTATGACTTCGACGGCAATGATATTGCTTCAACCATTTATTACGGACTATTTGCTTTACAGCACAGAGGACAGGAAAGCTGCGGAATTGCAGTAAGCGATACCAATGGTCCCAAGGGCAGTGTAAAGTCTTATAAGGGTTTGGGACTGGTAAATGAGGTGTTCACACCGGAAAGCCTGGAGGGCTTGCAGGGAAATATCGGCGTTGGCCATGTACGTTATTCAACCGCAGGAGCCAGCAACAGAGAGAATACCCAGCCCCTGGTTTTAAATTATGTCAAAGGAACACTGGCACTTGCACATAATGGTAACCTGGTCAATGCCATGGAATTAAAAGATAAGCTGTCCTATACAGGAGCAATCTTTCAGACCACCATAGATTCAGAAGTTATAGCCTATCTCATAGCAAGGGAGAGATTACAGACCCGCAGCGTAGAAGAGGCTGTAAAGAACGCCATGGTAAAATTAAAGGGAGCATATTCCCTGGTTATCATGAGCCCAAGAAAGTTAATCGGTGCAAGAGATCCTTTTGGCTTCCACCCCCTTTGTATCGGCAAAAGAGGAAATTCCTACATTCTGGCATCAGAAAGTACGGCTCTTGACACAATTGGTGCAGATTTTGTTAGAGACGTGGAACCCGGTGAAGTTGTTATGATCAACAAAGACGGAATTCATTCGGATATGTCACTGGCACAGCCGACGAAAGCAAAATGTATTTTTGAGTATATTTATTTTGCAAGACCGGACAGCTATATTGACAATATCAGCGTATATAATTCCAGAATTATGGCGGGAAGGATACTGGCACAGACCCACCCTGTGGAAGCAGATATTGTTGTAGGAGTGCCGGATTCCGGTAATGCTGCCGCTTACGGTTATTCCCTGGAGTCGGGAATACAGCTGGCAACTGCCTTTGTAAAGAACAGCTATGTGGGAAGAACCTTTATTAAGCCCAAGCAGTCCATGAGAGAATCCAGTGTAAGGGTTAAGCTAAATGTAATAAAAGATGTAGTTAAGGGAAAGCGTGTTATTATGATAGATGATTCTATTGTAAGAGGCACCACCAGTGAACGTATTGTAAGAATGCTTAAGAATGCAGGAGCCAGTGAGGTCCATGTAAGAATCAGTTCACCACCTTTTCTCTACCCCTGTTATTTTGGAGTGGATGTACCCTCCGATGACCAGCTGATTGCCCATAACAATACAGTTGAAAATATATGTGATATGATTGGTGCAGATTCTCTTGGATATCTGGGTGTGGACAGGCTCAGCGAGCTTATAGAAGGTGACAAGGGGTATTGTGATGCCTGCTTTACAGGAAATTATCCCATAGAGCCGCCTACAGAAGATATACGTGGTGAGTATGACAGATAAGTGACGGATACAGCTTCTCGTAAATAGTGGGAACAAATTTTATATGGGATGAGTAAAGTAGTGCCAGGGCTTATAAGATAATAATCTTCAGTGGTTGTTTTATGAATTTCTAAAAAGAACTTGCAAAATCTCATAATTTTAAGGATAATTGGATAGAGAGAATAAAAGGGGAGTGCCTGAATTGAATTAAAAGACTGGCAGTCCCCACATCTGCGGTCAGGTCATAGAATAGGCAATGATGCATATGGTTAGCACAGTAACGGCTTGAGAAAAGCGCCGTCAATACAGGAGGAAGCAATGAGTAATGATAAATATATAAGCCCCATGTCAGAGAGATATGCCAGCAAACAAATGCAATATATCTTTTCCCCCGATATGAAATTCAGAACCTGGAGAAAGCTATGGATAGCACTTGCTGAGGCAGAAAATGAACTTGGGCTTCCTGTGACAAGAGAACAGATTGAGGAATTGAAGAAATATCAGGATGACATTAACTATGAGGTAGCAAAGGAAAGAGAAGCCCTGGTACGCCATGATGTTATGTCCCATGTTTATGCTTATGGTGTACAATGCCAGAAAGCCAAGGGGATTATCCATCTTGGTGCAACCTCCTGTTATGTTGGTGATAATACAGATATTATCGTTATGACGGAGGCTTTAAAGTTAATTCGCACAAAACTTCTTAATGTCATGGATAAGCTTAAGAGCTTTGCCATGGAATACAGAGATCTACCGACCCTTGCTTTTACACATTTTCAGCCGGCACAGCCTACTACAGTAGGAAAGAGAGCGGCACTGTGGCTCATGGAATTAAAACTGGATTTTGATGATGTGGAATATCTGATTGATTCCATGAGACTACTTGGCTCAAAAGGTACCACCGGTACCCAGGCAAGCTTTTTGGAATTGTTTGAAGGAGACCATGAAAAAGTAAAAGCACTGGATAAAAAGATTGCGGAGAAAATGGGCTATGTGGATTGTTACCCCGTATCCGGTCAGACTTATTCCAGAAAAGTAGATACCAGAGTATTAAATGTACTTGCAGGAATTGCAGCCAGTGCACATAAATTCTCAAATGATATCAGGTTGTTGCAGCATTTAAAGGAAATTGAAGAGCCCTTTGAGAAGAATCAGATTGGTTCCTCTGCTATGGCCTATAAGAGAAATCCAATGAGAAGCGAACGTATTGCATCTCTGGCTAATTATGTTATCTGTGATGCCTTAAACCCTGCCATAACCTCCTCTACCCAATGGTTTGAGAGGACCCTTGATGATTCAGCGAATAAACGTATCAGCGTACCGGAAGGCTTTCTGGCAGTGGACGGAATTCTTGATCTTTATTTAAACGTAGTAGACGGCCTGGTGGTTTATCCAAAGGTTATTGAAAAGCACATTATGGCGGAGCTTCCTTTTATGGCCACAGAAAACATTATGATGGATGCTGTAAAAGCAGGCGGTGACAGACAGGAACTTCATGAAAAGATTCGTACCCTTTCCATGGAGGCTGGGCGTAATGTAAAGGAAAAGGGACTCGATAACAATCTGTTGGAATTAATTGCTGCAGATCCTTCCTTTAACCTGACCCTGGAAGAACTGAAGCAGACCATGGATCCTAAGAAGTATGTAGGACGTTCCAAGGAGCAGGTGGAGGAATTTATTGATGAGGTAATTAATCCGCTTTTAGAAGAGAATAAAGAGACTCTTGGAATGACAGCGGACATTAAGGTTTGATTGAACGTCTGGATATCGAGAATATGTCTGATAGATATAGAAAAGGCTGAAAGACACATTATCAAGAAAACAAAAATTTCAGGCTGGGTATACGCCCAGCCTGTTGCTTTACATAAAAACTAACATAAATTTTTAGAAATAAACGTGACTTTCATTAGGTTTTTGTTTATTTTTTTATTTTACAGCTTAAATAAAATACTTCCCTTTTCCTTCCATATCCCAGTTTTTTAGCCCATTTTGTATTCATTTTTATCAAATCTTCATTGGTTAAAACTGAGACTTTGTTAATACTTATTCCATAATTTTCATATACATATTTTAATTTCTGGCTGAAATAGGCAATGCTTAAGGCTGGAAGCGCGCTCTCTCTTTTATTACCTGCTTTTCATAAAAATCACAATAGCTGATACATATATCTAAAGCTGCATCTGTTTTGGCAATTTTGTATATACTATTTAAGACTTCAGGTTCTCCTTTAATAATTCCATCCCGAAGACTTCCCCATGGAAGATTAATAGATATTTGGTCTGCTTTACCATATAAAGTATCCGGTAAAGCTTCTGCCTTGGCAACGACATACATCACATTGCTAAGCCCGCCTTTTTCGGGTTTCTTTGCTGATTTTACGGAGTAGGGCCGCATGGCGGCTGCAGCCGAATCGACGCCTATGAACATAGCGTCTCTATTCTGCCTGGCTTTTCTATATACAAATTCACCTTCACCTGTACCGATATCAATGTTCAGAGATCTAAATCCCTTTATAAGATTATCAAATTCTGCAGAACCGATTTCTTTCATTTTATTTATTACGTATAAATATCAAATGTGGTAAAATCAGAATAAAAAATAGAAGGAGTCCACCTATGAATGATTGTACCATTGGGATTTTAGCCGGTATGGGACCAAGATCAACTGCACCCTTCATCGATTTGGTAGTAAATGAATGCCAGTTACAGTACGGAGCTAAATATGATGAAGAATTCCCCAAAATGATGATATATTCTTTACCTACTCCATTTTTTATTGACCGTCCCATAAACCATGATCTCATGAAGAAAACCATAACAAAAGGATTGCAAGAACTTGAATCCACCGGTGTAAATTTTATTGCAGTACCCTGCAATACTGCACATATTTATTATAGTGAGCTGAAAGCTTCTGTTCAGGTGCCCTTATTGAATATCGTTGAAGAAACCCTTAAAAACCTGCCTGTCGTTTCCCAAAGAGTAACCTTATTTTCAACAAGCTCTACTTTTGAGTCAGATATTTACCAAAAAGGTATACAAAAGGCCGGTCACAAATTTATCTTTAAACAGGAATGGCAGTCCACAATAAATAATCTGATTCAGTGTATTAAAACAAATAAAAATGATGACCAAAACAAACGTCTATGGGAAAACCTGATAAAACAGGTGAATCAAGAATTCATTGATTATATCATAATTGCCTGTACGGATTTAAATGTTGTTGTGGATTTGTTAACGGCACCGGTACATTTTATTGATTCCTCTAAATGTCTGGCTTCAGCTGTGGTAAAAAAATATATGGAATCAGCAAAAAAGAATTAAGCAATACGGACTATTTTGGAACATATAAACAGTATATAAACAGGCAGTAATACATAACCTCTGAAAAACATGGAAGTAATTCCCTGTCTTAAACTGAAATAACCGGAGGGCTGTAAAATACACCGCTAGAACGAAAAAACAACTGGCAGGCTGCTGTAAAATAGCCTTGCAATTACCTGAGTAACCCCTTACAATAGAGATGTATGTAATGTTATTACTACGGTAGTTAAAAACAGGAAAGCGAGGAGCAGGAGTATGGAATTTAAACAGGAACCAAACCGTATCTATCTGGAAGACGGAGAAGGTAAGACAATTGCGGAAGTTACTTTCCCCGAGATCTATGCAGGAACAGTAAATGTCAATCATACCTTTGTAGATGATTCCCTGAGAGGACAGGGTATTGCCGGAAAATTAATGGAAGAGCTGACACAAAAGCTTCGTGCCGAAAATAAAAAGGCGGTGCTGACCTGTTCCTATGCAGTAAAATGGTTTGAAAAGAATACAGAGTATGCGGATTTAGTTAAGAAGGTTTAATTTAAATGCCGAGATTATAGCATATAAATTAAGCGCATGAACACATAAATGCTATAGTAACTTATATTGGTTTTGTTTGGATAGATTTGAGAATATATAAGTTAATGAGGCTTTTTATTACCTGCCAAAGTATAAAAATATATCCTGTTTTATGCTTGGCAGGAAAAAATTGAACTTATATGTTAATCTGTCTGTGTTAAGGAAAGAGGATGGGATGAACATACAAATTTTCGGGAAATCCAAATGTTTTGATACGAAAAAAGCAGAAAGGTATTTCAAGGAAAGAAGAATTAAGTATCAGATGATAGACTTAAGGAAGCACGGTATGAGCCTTGGCGAATATAAAAGTGTGAAAACGGCTGTGGGCAGTATGAGCAGACTGATGGATGAGCATTCCAGGGAATATGAAGAGAATTATGTAAAGTACCTGTCAGATGAAGTAGATAAAGAAGAAAAGCTCCTGGAGCATCAAGGGATGTTTCAGACCCCTATCGTAAGAAACGGCAGACAGGCAACAGTGGGATATCAGCCTGATATCTGGAAAGACTGGGTATAGGCTAAGATATTAAGTAATCCTCGGGATACGAAAGGCACATATGGATATAAGTCTGGAATACTATAAAATATTTTATTACGTGGCAAAGACAGGAAGCTTTACGGCAGCAGCTGAGAAACTGAGTATCTCCCAGCCTGCTGTCAGTCAGGCTGTCAAGCTGCTGGAAAGAGAGCTTGACGGAAGCTTTTTTTTGCGGACACAAAAAGGAGTAAGGCTCACACCGGAAGGTGAAATGCTCTATTCCTACATAGCTGCAGGGTATGAGAGTATTTTAAAGGGTGAGGAGCTTTTAAGAAGGAGGCTTGACCTGGAAAATGGTGAAATCAGAATAGGTGCCAGTGATATGACGCTGAAATACTATCTGCTGCCCTATCTGGAAGAGTTTCATGACAAATATCCCGGCATTAAGGTAAGTGTAACCAATGCACCGACCCCTGAGACCCTGGAATATTTATATAATGGTAAGATTGATTTCGGCATTGTAAGCGAGCCCTTTACGGCGAAAGCTTCGGTGAAGACCAAACAGGTCAAAGAAATACGAGACATATTTGTAGCAGGCAGCAGATTTTCGCACCTGTCCGGCAAAGAGCTGGAATACAGGGATTTGGAAGAACTGCCTATTATCTGCCTGGAGGGACTCACCAGTACAAGGACATATGTGGACCAGATACTAAAAAATAACGGTGTAGTATTAAAACCGGAATTTGAACTTGCAACCAGTGATATGATCGTGCAGTTTTCTTTAAGGAACCTTGGTATAGGCTCTGTTGTCAATGACTTTGCAAAAGAGTATATCAAAAATGGTGAGCTCTTCGAGCTTGCCCTGAAAAGACAGCTGCCACCAAGACATTATTGTATCGTTACCAGTTCTAAGAACCCGGTGTCTATAGCAGCCGGTAAACTCCTTGATATGATGGAAGGCTAATTCTTAGATTCATAGTCCACTGGAATGAATACTTTAATGAGTGAAAGACTTTATTTTAACAAGTGAATTAATTTATCATCTCAAGGTATAAAAACTGGAAATAATATATATTTTCATATCTGGAGAGTTAAAAAGAGATAGTTTTATTATATACATAGCAAATAGGAAGGATTAAGTCAGCTAAGAGTATTGGGCAGGCTGATGGGACAACATGAGAAGAATAGCAAAATTTGAAAAAGTTACATTAGAACAGTTTAAGAAAGATTGGAGCGATACTTTCCCTGATACAGATGCAGAGGAAGTTGTTACTATATATGAAGCCATAGAACTGCCGAAACGTGCTACAAAAGGCTCTGCTGGGTATGATTTCTACAGTCCCCTGGACTTTAGCCTGTCTCCCAGAGCTGGAATTAAGATACCTACCGGTATAAGAGTATCTATGGAAGAAGGCTGGGTGCTAAAATGTTATCCAAGAAGTGGCTTGGGCTTTAAATTCAGGCTGCAGATGAATAATACCGTTGGTATCATTGACAGTGATTATTATTATTCCGACAATGAGGGACATATCTTTGCCAAGGTTACAAACGATTCCAATGAAGGAAAAGTTGCCGAAGTAAAAGCTGGCTCAGGTTTTATGCAGGGAATATTTGTGGAATATGGAATAACCGTAGATGATGAGTGTGAAGAAGAGCGTAACGGCGGATTTGGAAGTACATCGAAATAATAACTTTCTCATGAAGCAAAAGTCAGGACATTTTTTTTATAAAGTTCGGATTGCCAGGCTCTGCCAGGCAGAAAGGAAATGAAATGAAAGTCTTAGTCAGTGCCTGCCTTTTAGGACTGGATTGCAGATATTGCGGAACGGGTAAATACATTCATGAACTGAAAAGCCTAAGTCAGGAGCATCAGTTTATTCCCGTATGTCCTGAACAGCTGGGAGGTCTTCCTACGCCAAGAAATCCGGTGGAGTTAAGGGAGGGGAGAGCTGTTGAACAGGAGGGAGCTGACCGAACGGAGCAATTTACTAAAGGTGCCTCAGAAACCTTAAAACTGGCAGAATATTTTGAATGTAAAACAGCCATTTTAAAAGCGAACAGTCCTTCCTGCGGATACGGCCAGATATATGATGGTACATTTAAGGGTATACTTAAAGAAGGAAAAGGATTAACCTCAGCTCTCCTCCATAAAAATGGGGTTAAGATCTTTACAGAAGAGGGCCTGGAAGACTTTAAAGTATATGCCGGGAGAATTGGGTAAAGCTAATACAGCGTATAAACCTGTTGATTTGTTGTGTGTCGAAACACACAGATGGGAGTTCTATGAAAAGTATGACTTTATCATCAAAAAAATTATTCTTGCTTACATTGCTTTTATGCCTTGTTATACCGGCATCTGGCTGTCGTAAGTCAGAAGTAACGGAAGATAAGACTCTTCGTGCCATTGTGATATCAGTCCATGACGAAAGCATCATGACAGCTGTGTCCGGTAAAAATGATGTCCTGACACCATTTGAACCGGTTTCGGTTCATTATAAAGATACAAAAGATTTAAAGCTTCAACGAGGTACGGTTATTGACATTTTATTTGATGGTACAGTTATGGAATCCTATCCCCCTCAGATTTCAGCAAGGAAAATTAATGTGATTGAGGAGGTGGCGGATAACTGGCCCCCTACGAAAGAGATTCCTGAGGAGTATCCTTTCGATTCAGCAAAAGAGGACGGAGTATATGCAGAAGGTCTGAAAGAAACTGCAAACCCTGAACTGGTTGATCGCTTTTTGGATAACAGTACACAGGGTATCACAGCATATCTAAGAAAAGTTTCCTATACCATAGAAGGAGATCCCATAATCACAGATTTTATTTATGATGGCGGCAAATATTACGCCGTAACGGATGCTTCCAGAGACGCCTATGCCGCGGAAGAAAAGATTACAGCAAAAGAATATTCCTATATCAATACCTATGAAAAGGAAAATAGAAGGATAGTCTATCTTGCAGACCAGAAAGATATCAGCCCGGAAGATTTTGAAGAAATGGTACTTAATCCGGATAATGATAATCACATTGATGTATTCATAATAGCAAATAATATGATTGCACAGTAATATAAAAGCTTATTTCTCATGGGAATATTTATGAAAAGTATAAATCCCTGAAGGGATAAGCTTAAAATAATTCAAAGATAAAATAGGAGAGCATTTAACAGAACAGCAGCGATGAGACAGAAGAACCTGATAAAAAGACGCTTCAATGGAGTTAAATATAAATGCTTGGGATAAATTTCATATAATACAGCATCCTATAATATATAAAAGCCGGTCTGTATATTGAAACAATATAATCAGGGATTATGGACAATATAAAAAATATTGATTTTACTTATGTTCCAAATATATGTATAATAGGAAAGTAATAAGGCATGGTAACTGGTTTGTTACAATGCCGTTTTTTATGCAGAAAAAAGGATGACTGTATAAGAGATAACTCATGGTTGTAAAAGGAGGAAATTCTATGGTAAAAGCAATAGTAGGCGCTAATTGGGGCGATGAAGGCAAGGGTAAGATAACGGACATGTTAGGTCAGGAATCTGATATTATTGTAAGATTTCAGGGAGGCAGCAATGCTGGCCACACAATCATTAATAAGTACGGTAAATTCGCACTTCACCTTCTTCCCTCAGGTGTATTTTATGAGCACACTACCTGTATTATCGGTAACGGAGTAGCACTTAATATTCCTTATCTTTTTGAAGAAGTAAAATCCTTAACAGACAGAGGCGTGCCGGAACCTAAGCTCCTGGTTTCTGACAGAGCACAGATTATGATGCCATATCATATCCTCTTTGACCAGTATGAAGAAGAAAGACTGGGAGGCAAATCCTTTGGTTCCACCAAATCAGGTATTGCACCCTTTTATTCCGATAAATATGCAAAAATAGGTTTTCAGGTATCCGAGCTTTTCGATGAAGAAAGCTTAAAAGAAAAAGTTGAAAGAGTATGTGAAGCTAAAAATGTTATCTTAGAGCATATGTATCACAAACCTCTCATCAACACTGAGGAATTATACAATACCCTTATTGAATACAGAGAAATGGTTAAACCATATGTCTGCGATGTTTCTGCTTACCTGTATGAGGCTATAAAAGAAGGTAAGAATATCTTATTAGAGGGACAGCTTGGTGCTTTGAAAGATCCGGATTTCGGAATTTATCCGATGGTAACTTCCTCCTCCACACTGGCAGCCTACGGTGCCATAGGTGCAGGTATTGCTCCTTATGAAATCAAGGAAATTATTGCAGTTGCCAAGGCTTATTCCAGTGCTGTAGGAGCCGGTGAATTCGTAAGTGAGATTTTTGGTGAAGAAGCCGATGAGTTAAGAAAAAGAGGCGGTGACGGCGGTGAATTTGGTGCTACGACCGGAAGACCCAGACGTATGGGCTGGTTCGATGCAGTAGCAACAAGATATGGCTGCAGAATGCAGGGAGCAACACAGGTTGCACTTACTGTTCTGGATGTTCTGGGCTATTTAAATGAGCTGCCTGTATGTGTAGGTTATGAAATCGATGGAGTTGTGACAAAGGATTTCCCTACCACAGTTAAGCTTGCCAAAGCAAAGCCGGTTTATGTAAATCTTCCTGGCTGGAATCAGGAAATCAGGGGAATTACGAAATACGAAGAGCTTCCTGAGAATTGCAGGAATTATATTGAGTTTATAGAAAAAGAGATAGGCGTTCCTGTTACCATGGTTTCCAATGGTCCTGGCAGGGATGAAATTATTTATCGTTAATTAAATGGTGGATTCCTAATTGGTTTTCACAAGGGGGGATTTTCGTCAAACAACAGGTTTTCACAAGGGGACGGAAATTTGCTTCAAACAGAAGGTTTTCACAAGGGGACGGAAATTTGCGTCAAACAGAAAGACTCATGCTTCAATTCCAAGGTATAAGAAGTCCTAATTCTCTGAAGCTTTTGTGCTTGACATATACTAAAACAGATAACTCGCTCCGCTCAGACAATCTGTTTTAGTATATAGCACAAAAGCTTCAGAGAATAGGACTTCTAATACCTTTCCATAGGCGCATTCATCTTTCTGTTTGGCGCGAATTTCCTGTTTGTTTATGAAGAACGGTTTTTGAGGCGTGAAGCTTTGGAGTGTATCATAGAAAAATACAGTGTTTTTTGAAGAATTGTGAACTGCCTGATTTGAGTTTGTATGATATAATGAAAGCGGAAAGAGGAATTGCAAGCTTGCTTGCGAATTCTGACTGGAGCAACAAGAAAATGAACAAGCTTTACGTTCATTTTATAATGAAAGCGGAAAGAGGAATTGCAAGCTTGCTTGCGAATTCCGACTGGAGCAACAAGAAAATGAACATGCTTTACGTTCATTTTATAATGAAAGCGGAAAGAGGAATTGCAAGCTTGCTTGCGAATTCTGACTGGAGCAACAAGAAAATGAACATGCTTTACGTTCATTTTATAATGAAAGCGGAAAGAGGAATTGCAAGCTTGCTTGCGAATTCTGACTGGAGCAACAAGAAAATGAACAAGCTTTACGTTCATTTTATAATGAAAGCGGAAAGAGGAATTGCTTGTTTGCAGATTCTGACTGGAGCAATAAGAAAAGGGACGAAAGACGGAGGGGATTATGATAATTGGAGGAATTGAAGCCGGCGGTACAAAAATGGTTTGTGCAATCGGTAATGAAAAGGGAGAAATCCATAAGAGATTAACAATTCCGACAGAGTCACCTGAAGTTACTATTCCTGCATTGATTCGATTTTTTGAAACAGAAGCTTTAGAAGCCCTGGGAATCGGATGTTTTGGTCCTATTGACTTGAATATTTTATCTCCTACCTACGGTTCGATTACCAGCAGTCCGAAAATGGCCTGGCGTAATTTTAATATTGTGAAGGCTTTTAAGGATGCATTGAAGATTCCCATAGGTTTTGATACGGATGTCAACGGTGCTGCTCTTGGAGAAGCTGTCTGGGGAGCGGGTAAAGATTGTGAGTCGGTAATCTATATTACGATTGGTACCGGAGTGGGAGTTGGAGTCTGCATCAATGGTATGCCGCTGCATGGACTGGTTCATCCGGAGGCTGGACATATACTTGTTACCCGCCATCAACAGGATACCTACGAAGGTTTTTGTCCTTATCATGATAACTGTCTGGAAGGGCTTGCTGCCGGACCGGCAATAGAGGGCAGATGGAAGCAAAAAGGCCATGAGCTGGCAGAACGGGATGAAGTCTGGGAACTGGAGGCTTTTTATATAGCCCAGGCTGTTACTAACTATATACTGACCTTATCACCTAATAAAATTGTTTTATGGGGCGGTGTTATGCATCAGCCTCAGCTCTTTCCTGCTGTAAGAGAGAAGGTTCTGCAAAATTTGGGTGGATATATCCGTCATGAGGACATTATGAAAGATATTGATAATTATATTATATCACCAATACTTGGGGAAGATCCCGGTATCTTGGGAGCTATAAGACTTGGATATCTTGCATTAGAGAAGGCACTGTAGAATAATTTGATAGATTAATATTATAACCCAAGAATAAGTGCAATGACTGCTATGGTGCTTCTATTCTTGGGTTTTTTGCAAATTGAGGAAAAAGCAATGAAAGAAAAGTTAAAGAGACTGCATAGATTTGTTTTCCATTCCAGTACCATATTTACTCAGCTGGTTGCTTTTACAGCGCTGGTAAGCATTGTACCCATATTGTTCATCAGTTCACTGGTTTTTCAAAAAATTACAAATCTGGTTACAGAGGAGTTGGTGAATTCCCATAATCAGCTGATTGCCCAGTATACGTCGAATTTAGAAAGCAAGCTTTATCAATATAATGACAGCTTAAGGCAGATAACCAATAACACCATTATTGTTAATACCCTGATGAATAAGACGGAGGATAATAATCCGCGGAGTAAAGGAACAGATGTCAGTACAGAAGTAAACAAATCACTCCATTTGGAAAGTCCCGAGCTGCGTAATTGCATGATTTATTCCAATAATTCAAACGGTAAGATTTATGGCAGCAGAGTAGCTATGATGGATGGAGCTACCAGAGAGAGCTGGTTTACAAAAAGTTTGTCTGCAAGAGGGAATTATTTTATTTATATGGCAGGCAAAAAGAAAGAAGCCATACTTTCCTTAAAGCAGGATATTATTTATATAAATACTGCGGATTATACCAGCGAATTCATCGGTATGGTTAAACTGGATATTTATCTGGAACGGCTGCTGGCACCAACCGTTACTTTTGGCGAATCGGTGTATTCTTATGATGTAATCGCTTTAGACAGTAACTCGAATATAGTATATTCCTCTAACAAAGCTTACAATTCCATACTGAATGACCTGTCCTATGAGGAACTGAATTCTCATAAAACCAATTATTATAAAGATGCTATGGTTATCAGTCCGAATCATGAAATAAACTTTGGTTTAAGACTACTGTTTTTATTCAATAACAGCCAGTTGAACAAGAAGAAAGCGGATGTCCAGAGCAGCCTCTTGCCGGTTCTCTCAGTAGTGATTGGAATTATCTTTGTTACCATGTTTGCGTTTACCAGAAGTTTTTCGAAAAGAGTGGAGAAACTGATTCATAAGATTAAGGTGGCGGAAACCGGTGATTTATCCATAACGGAAAAAATTGAAGGAAATGACGAGATAGCAGTTCTGGACAGGCAGTTCAATACAATGCTTGAAAAGCTTGATACCCTGATTAAGAAAAATTATATTCAGCAGCTGGAGAAGAAAGAAAGTGAATTCCGTAATCTGCAATTGCAGATTAATCCTCATTTCCTTTATAATACCCTGGAAACCATCAGTTCCATTGCAGCGGTAAAAGGTGTCTTTCTTATCTGTGATCTTTGTGAAAAGCTTGGAGGGAATTTCAGATACAGCCTTGGGAAAAACTATGGGGAATTCGTAACGGTAAAACAGGAACTGGTGCATACGCAGAATTATGTGTATATACAGAAAACAAGATTTGAGAATAAATTCGATGTGTTTTACAATGTTGATCCTGAAATGGAGGACAAACTGGTGCTGCGGTTCATTCTGCAGCCCATTGTGGAGAACGCCATTGTTCATGGTCTGAGTAATAATAAAGGGAAGGGAACCCTGGAGATTTCCATTAAAGAGATTAATCATATGCTGGTCATAAAGATTGAAGATGATGGTGCCGGCATGTCGCAGCAAAAAGTTGAAGAAATCAGTAATTATATCAATGATACCCACCAAACGGAACAGACCAGACAGGGAATCGGTATCAGAAATGTTAACCAGAGAATTCAATTAGCTTGTGGAATTGAATATGGAATTACGATAGAGAGTTTGCAGGGACGGGGAAGTTGTTTTACAATTACCCTGCCACTTCTTCAATAGGGAGGGTATTGGCGTGAATAGGAGTATTTTGATTGCGGATGATGAGGAACTGATAAGACAGGGGATTAAAGCCAGATTGGAGTTTCTGGAGCTGATGCCGGCGGTGCTGTATGAAGCCGAATCAGGTGAACAGGCTATTGAAATTTTAGAACAGCACAAAGTGGATATTATTATAACAGATATCCGCATGGCAGGGATGGATGGATTAATGTTTATTCGTACTGCCAAAACGATGTTACCGAAATTGCAGTTCATTATACTAAGCGGGTATGCAGAATTTGAATATGCAGAGCAGGCCATTCATTTGGGGGTGAATGCCTATCTGTTAAAGCCTGTGTCAAATGAGAACTTAAAAAAGGCCATTGAAGATTCCCTGCAGAAAATTGAGGAAGAGGAAGCTTTGAGGCTTAGCATTAGAGAAGGCTCACGTTCGCTTGCGGAAAAAAAGGATTATATGCTGGACAAGGCAGTCAATGAACTGCTCAGAAACCAGCTGGAAATTGATAATCTGCGCAAAACAGGAAACCTTGCAGGGATTGAATTTCCACTGGAAAATCAATGGAGTATTGTTTCAGTAATTCATATAAACTCTGAAAGCTATGAACAGAAATGTTTTGACTATAAGGATATTGACCTGATTAAATTTTCCATAAAGAATGTGTTTTATGAAATTGAAGGAGAGGGAAGACGGCTTATTGTTAATAACCTTTCCAATATGAATCAGCTTTATGTCATTTTTACCAATACCAATCCAGCCAGGCTGCGGATTGAGGCGGAGAAAGTATTTACCAAGTTGCAGAATCTTCTATGGAAGAAGATGAGGGTCTCCCTGACCTTTGGCAGCAGCTCCATAGCAGCTCAAATTACTGTGGAAAGCAGTAAGGAGGCTCAGGAGGCTTTCTTGCAGAGAATGATTCATGGCAAGCTTAATCTTTATTTCTATGATGATATAAAGATACTTTCAGCAGAGCAATTTCCGGTATCCGAGCTGCATATGCTGCATCAGTATATTGAGCGGCACGACGCTGGGAATATAGAATTTTTGCTCAATGATATCTTTTCAGAGGATAAGATTAAAAGATACAATGTGGCATATATACGTATTGTCTGGGCACGAATCATACAGATTCTTATTACTGTATCCAATCCGTTGTTTACCAATGATCCAAAGAATATGGAAAAGCTGGTGCTGAATTTTGAGATCTTTGAGACCTTTCAATCTGTTAAGGAATTGGTTAACTACCTTTACCTGCTTATTCTGGATAGTATATCCGTTAAGGGCGATATTGATATTAATGCCAGAAACAAGATAAAGCTGGGTATCAAGTATATTCAGGATAATTATAACCGTGATATTTCCATTACAGAGCTGGCAGAAAAATTTGCAATAAGCCCAAATTACTTCTCCACCATATTTAAGAAAGAAACCGGGCAGACAACTGTAAATTACATCAAAAATCTCCGGTTGGAAAAAGCCTGCGAGTATCTGGTACGATCGGACAAAAGCATAGCGGAAATCTCAAAAGAGGTTGGTTATGAGGACAGCCAGTATTTCTTCCGGGTCTTTAAAAAATCAACTTCATTGACACCTCTGGAGTACAGAAGACTGCATCGCAAGTGACATCTGACTTGAGTATCAGTAAGTCACATTAACAATGTGAAGCCAAATACCCCAATTTATTGTAGCAAAAGACGCATGCTTTCTTAAGGCATAGGAAGTCCTGATACTATGAAAAGGACTTTTTATGCCTTTCTGTAGGTACATTCTACATTGATTTTTACTGGCTTGTAAAATTTGCTCTTACACATATGAAAGCAAGGCCTTGAGGCGCTCTGCAACAAACAACAATTCTATCTTTAAGAGTGCTACTGTATGCCCTAAGCAGCGCTTCTAATTGCCTTGATTAGCACATGGTTCCTCTCAAAGCAGAATGACCAGTTAAGTGCATAGGGTAGCATATGGTATTCTCAATTACGCCTTTTTCGTTTCCAATTACACCTAAGCTTACAAATAGATTACAGGTGCAACAGCCAGCAGATTTTCAATTTCCGTATCCTGCTGATAGAGTTTCGGTATAACCACAGCTTCGTTTTGTAATTCCATATAATCAACTGTAAGGGGAGCTTTTCGGTCGAACTGTTTTGTAAGGACTCCTTTTTTTGTTCTCAGGGTAAGGTAATAAGGAGCCTCCTCCTGATGGAGATAACCAGGCTTATTGGTATCAATAATGGTAAAGGTGAGCCGTTTCCTTTTATCATCGATTTCACACTTTGTTAACGGACCTTTGGAAATCCAGGTTTTCTGCGTTAGAATAGCAGTTTCCAACTCCTTGGAGATATCTCCATCAGGCGTCCCTTTTATAAAGGTTGCATATTGATTCTTCATATCCCATCTGCCGTGAAGATCCATTCCGCAGGTAAAGGCAAGCTTCTCACCCTCTAATACCAGTGACTCCCACCATAAAAGTCCCCGCTGGTTTACCTCATGAAGGGGTTCGGGATTGTTGAAGATCTCGATGAAATCAATTGAAGAATAGTCCGTGATCTTCATGTCAAAACGGCACCCCCTGGCAAAAGGATGTCCGTAAGAGAAGGGATGGGCAATTCCCACCAAGGCCTTCTTTTCTTTTGCTGCCAAAAAGAGCAGTTCGGGTTTATGGAGATTCACATTCTCCCAGGATACGTATTCTTTAAGGTTAAGACACAGGATATGTCCGTAATAAGTGGTATATTCCATTCCGTAGATACAGTTTATTGGAAATTTGTTCTCTGTAAGCAGTGCAGCAATTTTTCTGTGCCCGGAAATGGTGTTATGGTCAGTTATGGCAAAGGCATCGACCTGGTCTTCAATCATAAATTCCGTTAATTCCAGGGGAGTCATGCTGCCATCTGATTCAGTGGTGTGATTATGTAATTCCAAACGTTTAAACATTATAGTTCCTTTCTTCATGCCAGGCAGTACAAGTGAGTGTCTAAAAAACCATCCTTCCGTTTTGAATGCTCTACTTTGCAGTCTTCTGCGCTGCAATTCTGGTAACGTAACATCACGGAATCTTGCCTTATCTTCTGCATAGTGGTAGCTCAAGCTCGGTACAAGCAGTCTTTCGTTACACCCTGGTGAAATAATAATAGTGCAATTCTGATGTCAGCTTTCTACCGTTAAGGTCAGCTGATAATCGGTATGGTCCATAATAACATTAAATACTACCAGTGTGATCTTAAGAACACCTGCTATACCTGTTTGTGGAATGCAGCCATCACTGGTAAAGTCAGGTGTGAAAGTCATCTGACGGGTGGTAAGCTGTTTGTGTACGCCTCCTATAAATTCCTGATTCATAGTAACCAGCGTATGAATCTCTGTCTTCATTTCGCGTATGGCATTATTAAGTTCCTCATCAGAGTAATTACTGATGCCATATTCTCCGCCGTAGGTATTAAGGAATTCGGACTTTATTTCCTCGGTGACTGCAGTAAAGCGTTGTTTATTAAATGAAAATTCTATATTCATGCCTTTGTATTCTTTGTCCAGGCAAACAGTATAGGATATCTGCCCCACAAAGCCCTTGTTCAAGGAGCCGCTGGCTTGAAAGTAAGTATGCATGAGTTTTGGATCCTTTCCTTTGGTGTTTTGTGCTTTTATCCGATTCGTAGGGAATGAAAAGCACGGTTCTGTCTTCAATATACTACTGGCAATTATAAGAAACAAGATGTTGGCTACAAGTTATAGAAATATCCACTATAGTTTGAATGTTTATCCATTGTGGTGAGGGGGGATTCATTTTAATATGAATTTGAATTTTGGTAAAAGGCAGGGGTTGGCAAGGGGACGGCAGTTTGCAGAACATAGAAAGAATTCATGCTTCGATTACAATATATAAGAAGTCCTAATTCTCTGAAGATTCTGTGCTTGGCATATCCTCAAACAGATAACTCGCTGCGCTCAGACAATCTGTTTGAGGATATAGCACAGAATCTTCAGAGAAAAGGACTTCTAATATATTTCCATAGGCGCATTCATTCTTTCTATGTTCTGCAAACTGCCTGTGTCTTGATACTCTTTGATTTTATCTATGTTATATGAAATGCAGAAAGAGATTTTGAGATGTTACCTGTATGATACAGGTATTAGGTTATTGGTTATCAGGTGCTAGTAAAAGAGATACCAGTAATGAATATCAAGTTTAAATGAAAATATTAGAAAATAGAAATCAGTAAAATAGAAATTAGTAAAAGCAAATCCCTAAAATTAGTATACCAATGAAATAACAATTTCCCATAGATAAGGAAGAACTATAAAATTTAATAAGAAAGATTGCTATAAGCAAAAAGGTGTAAAAATGAAAAAAGAGCTGAAGTTCCAAAATGGAAGATTTAAGATTATGCAGTTTACTGATTTGCATTATGTAGATGGAAGCAGTGTTGATGAGAAGACCATTAATCTGATGAGAAGTCTTCTTGCTGCTGAAAAGCCTGATTTTGTTATGATAACAGGAGATACTGTTTATGGGGTAGGGAATCTGCAGGGCCTTGAGAGGGTACTGAAGCCTCTTGTGGAGGCTGAGATTCCCTGGAGTTTTGTTTTTGGTAACCACGATGCGGAGGAAGGAGTCGGCAAAGAGGTTCTGTTTAAGAAGGTTATGGATATTCCTGGCTCCATAGTGTTTCATGCAGAGGATTCCGGGTTTGGTATCGGGAATCACTATTTGGAAATTAAGAATGATAACTATGAGACGGAGTGGGTTTTGTTTGGAGTAGACAGCGGAAGCTACAATGTCTTATCGGATATAGGTGGGTACGATTATATCAGGGAGGAGCAGATCAGATGGTACCGTAAGGCTATAAAAGAGCTGGGAGTAAGTTACGGTGATTTTGCTTCGTTGTTGTTTCTCCATATTCCCCTGCCTGAATATAAGGAGGTATGGGAGCGTAAAGGCTGTATAGGTAATAAATTGGAGGAGGTGTGCTGTCCTGCTGTTAATTCAGGATTTTTTACTGCTTTGCTGGAGGAAGGTCATACGAAAGGTGTTTTTGCCGGACATGACCATATAAACGATTATATTGGGAATTTACATGGAATTCAGCTTGGATATGGGAGAGCTACCGGATATAACACTTATGGAAAAGAAGGTTTCTTACGAGGAGCCAGAGTTATTCTGCTGGAGGAAAAGAACAAAAACTGCTTTGAGACCTATCTTCGTCTAGAAGACGGCAGCATTGTTTCGGCTGTAGAAATATGCACTGAATAAAAAAGTTTTGTCCATTGTGAGAAAATCGGGATTTTTCTATAATTGGGGTATATCAAGAAAGAGGTGTGAGCTGAATGAAACAACCAAGGTCAATGGATAATAATTCTCTGGGTAGAAGGCTTATAAAATTTTGGCCCCTGTACCTGATGCTGGTGCCGTGTATCATTTATTATATTTTAATATGCTATGTACCTATGGGTGGAATTGTATTAGCGTTTAAGGATTATTCCTTTAAGAAGGGAATATGGGGAAGCCCCTGGGTGGGATTCCGTTATTTTGAGACCTTTTTCAATAGCTTTGATTTCACAAGACTTTTAAAAAACACCCTTACGGTTGGTTTGATCAAATGTATCCTGGAATTTCCTTTTGCGATAATTCTGGCATTGATGTTGAATGAAATTAAAAATATGAAGTTTAAAAAGATCACTCAGACAATTACCTATCTGCCTCACTTTTTATCTACGGTTATTATTGTTACCATGCTGCAGAGAATACTGGCTCCCAATACAGGAGTTTTAAACCAGATTATTGGCAGTATGGGCGGGGATCCCGGTACCTTCTTTATGATGGAGCCTAAATACTTCTTCCAATTGCTGTTTTCCATGGACCTATGGAGAAATATCGGCTGGGATTCCATTATGTTCCTGGCAGCCATCAGCGGAGTGGATCCATCCTTATATGAAGCTGCCGGCATTGACGGTTGTTCTAAGTTAAAGAAAATCCGTCACATTACCATTCCCGGCATTCGCGGTACAATTGGTCTGCTGTTTATTATGGGTGTAGGTGGTATGTTATCTACCGGTTTTGAACAGATTTATCTGCTTCGAACTCCCGGAAATATGACGGTTGCAGATACTTTGGATACTTTCGTGGTTCGGGTTGGTCTTTTAAACGGACAATTCGGGTATGCTACGGCTATCGGATTGATTCAGGGTATTGTAGGTCTGATATTGGTGGTTGCCTGCAATAAACTGTCCAAAAAATTTACAGAGGTCAGTCTCTGGTAAGCTTGAATGCTCTCTACTGCTATAAGGGAAGCAGAGATAACATATAATTTATGGGAGGAACATTATGAGAAAAATATTTCAGAAACGCTTTTTAGCCACGGCTTTGGTTGTAGTAATGGCAGCTTCAGCTCTTGCAGGCTGCAGCAGCAAAGCAGATGATAAGAAAAGCGGTACAGAAAATGAAAGTACTGCTGAAAACAGACCGGATACCTGGATTGCTGACAGAACCATTACCATACAGGCTTATGTAGATGATATCGGTAATAATCTGCCTCAGGATCTTAACAACACACCGGTTATGCAGGAGATTACAAAACGTACGGGTATCAAACTGGATATTCAGTATACACCCGGAGACAGCGATGCCAGTGTAATGGCAGCACAGATGGCTTCAGGAACCATTCCGGATGTAATTATTTCTTATCTGGACAATTCCACCAGACCGGAGTTTCCTATTTTGTTAAAAGCTGCAAGAGAAGAGATGTTTGCGGATGTTTCCGGTTTATTGCCTGATACAAAGGTTTATAAACGTTATTTGGAAGACGGTTACTTACCTGATGATGCAAAGAAGAACATAACCTTCCGCGAGGAATTTAACGGAGCAGCTTATATCCTTCCTTTATACATTTCTGCCGAGGACAGAACCTTGGAATACAATCCTCAGGATGCTTTTGTCGGTGGTATGTATATTCAGAAATCCATTGTTGATGCACTGGGAATTGATCCTACTCAGGTTAAAACTCAGGAGGATTTCTATAATCTGCTGGTTAAGATTAAGGATGGCGGCTTTAAAGATGATAATGGAAATGATGTTTATGCTTTGGGACCGAAATTCTGGGGCGGTTCTGTTGATACCTTAAAGTATATTGTTCCCGGTTATACCTGGGGCGTAAGTGATGGCTACAATATTACGGAAGACGGCACCATCATGCACGAGGCAGATACAGATTATGTATTTGATAAAATCAATTATGTAAGAAAGCTTCTGGCTGACGGTTTAATGAATCCTGAGTTTTTCACCATGGATCCTACTCGTGCAGAAGAGGTTTCCAGGTCACACAATTCTGCAATCATTGCCGATGTTCACAACTATCAGGATATTGTCTACACCTCTGATGAATGGATTCCTTTGGGACCTTTAAATGATTTCACCGGAGACAATTCCAAAGTTGTACACGGTAAGACACAAAACGGTGCCTGGGCAATCTCCTCAGAAGCTGAAAATCCCAAAGAGATTCTTGATTTCTTTGATTACCTTGCAACAACAGAAGGACATATTCTTAGTGAGTACGGTGTGGAAGGTCTAAGCTATACCATGGTGGATGGTAAACCACAGGTAACAGAAGATGTTCTTAATATGATCAATAACGGCGAAAAAGAAGCTCTTGTTAATAACATAGGAGCAGGTTTTGGAAATGCAGGTTTTAACTTCTTTAATTTCATACAGACGAATGTAGATAATCTGGTGAACTTTGGTGAGAGCCGTCCCGGTGCGGCCTCCAGTGAAACTTTCAACCGCTCCGTTGAGATTGCAACGGAATTCCCGGTTAAGTTAAAATTAGTTCCTGGTCTTGATGCTACAGCGTATTTATCAGCAGATTCACTTACAGAAGTAAAAGCTAATATGGCATTATTAAACTACAATGAGATGCTGGTTCAGGCGATTTATGCAAGCTCTGACAGCGAAGTGAAGGATATTGTTGAATCCTTCAGAGCTCAGTTAAAAGTAGCTGGCAACGAAGAATTTATTGCATATTTAACAGAGCTTTATAAGAGCGACAGCAGCGCAATCGATTTTTACAACAAATAGGATGAATTAATGGGATACCGCATAGCGGTTTCGTATATCTCTATGCGGTATCCCGATGAATGAAAGGACAGGGTGTGTTCGTATGAAAACAAAAAGCAGGATAAAAGCCACTGGCTCAGAACAGGCTCTTCAGATTCTTATTTACATTATTATAACCGTACTTTGCCTGATTATAATTCTACCCTGTATCAATATCGTGGCATTGTCCTTTAATGACGGTAAGGATGCTGCAAAGGGCGGAATTTATTTTTGGACCAGAGTTTTTACCTTGGATAACTATAAAGAAGTTTTTCGTGACGGCAAGATCATGAATGCTTATAAGATAACCATCGCCCGTACAGTTATCGGGACGGTGGCAAGTTTATTGGTTACCTCTTTTGCGGCTTATGCATTAAAGGAAAAGGATTTGCCGGGAAGAAAAATTATCACAATATTAATTACCTTTACCATGTTATTCAGCGGCGGTATGATACCGACTTATATTCAGTTTAATAAACTGGGGTTAGTGAATAACTTTTGGGTATATGTAGTGCCAAGCTTAGTGAGCGTTACCTATTTACTGATGATGAGAACCTTTTTTGAAAATATACCTGTCAGTCTGGAGGAATCGGCGAAGCTGGATGGCTGCGGATACTTCAGAACTTTTGCAAGAATCATATTACCTCTTAGTAAACCTGTACTTGCTGTTATTGGACTGTATACAGCAGTAAACCATTGGAATGATTGGTTTGCAGGCTCCTTTTATATGAGAACCAGTGAGTTATGGCCCGTTCAGACGGTTTTACAGCAGATGTTGTCCAAAGCTATGGGAGCAAAGAATGTATCTACAGTAGCTCAGGCAATTGCACAAAATGCTAATACAGTTACGACTGATTCCCTGAAAATGGCGGCAGTGGTAGTTACGACAGTTCCTATTCTCTGTGTATATCCCTTTGTACAGAAATATTTTGCCCAGGGTGCATTGATTGGAGCTGTAAAAGAATAACAAAATACGAACATAGAGATTCTTTACCATTGTCTGATAATTAATATGATTATAAATATGCTATTAATTATATTTGATGGTAAAGTTTTTTTTATAGAATTTGATGGTAAAGTTCTTTTATAGAATTTAATGGTAAAAGTTCTTTTATAGAATTTAATGGTAAAAGTTCTTTTATAGAATTTGATGGTAAAGTTCTTTTATAAGAATTTGATGGTAAAGTTTTTTTATAGAATTTCATGCTAAAGTTTTTATATAGAATACAGAGGATGTAAATTTTCAATTTATGTAAAAAGTCATAAGGAGGAAGAAATGAAAGAAAAAAAGTGGGATGCTTTCGTCTATGGCGATGTTAATATAGATATAGTAATACCCGGTGTGGAGAAGTTTCCGGCACCCGGGGAAGAAGACTTGGTTGATTGTATGGATACCTTTGTGGGAGGTGGAGCAGCCCTTTTCACGCTGGGACTTGGGAAACTGGGCTTAAACCCGGTATTTCAAGGCAGTATTGGTGAGGATTGTTACGGAAAGTTTATAAAAGATGAGTTTTTAAAGAATAATGTGGATGATTCGCTGCTGACTATCAGCAGGAATAATAAAACAGGCATATCCCTTAGTTTTACCAATGAAAAGGACCGCTCTTTTCTTACTTACCAGGGAACAAATGCAGAGATAGATTTAGCAGCAATTGATTTTAATAAATTGGCGCAAGCCAGACATATTCATGTTACCCAATATGCAGGCCGTAAAAACCATGAACAGTATCTTTCCCTGTTAAAGAAGATAAAAGAGGCAGGGGATATTACTGTTAGTTTTGATGTGGGCTGGGACAGCAGCGGAGAGTGGTTTAAGGGAATTTATGAGTTGTTTCCCTATATTGATGTACTGTTCATGAATGAAACGGAAGCAATTCATTATTCCGGAAAAGCGGAGGCAAAGGAAGCAATAGAAGATTTTTCAAAGTATTGCAGGATCGCAGCGGCAAAGCTTGGAAAGAAAGGCTCTATTGCTGTTTCGGAAGGCGAGTTTTATGAGGCTCAGCCTTTTACGGTAACTGCCGTAGACACCACCGGAGCAGGAGATTCCTTTAACGCAGGCTTTATCTATGGCTTCCTTAAGGGAAAACCTGTGAGAGAGTGCCTTTTAACCGGAAATGCCTGCGGTGCAAGATCTGTTACCGCCTATGGCGGTAATACAGCGTTTCCTACTCAGGAAGAATTACTTAAATTTCTGAAAGAACAAGGTTAATTTTATTAGATTTTGTGCCGTCTAAGGACAGCGAAATGGAGGAAAATATGAAAATTGCAGTAATTGGCGGAGCAGGTGTCAGGACAGTTATCTTTATTAACGGCCTGCTGGAACGTTATAAAAACTTAAATATAGATAAGGTTGTTTTGTATGATATCAATCAGGAGAAGCTTGAAGTGATAGGAAAGCTTTGCAGCCATGTAATAAAACGCAAGAACAGGGATCTGGTGCTGGAAACAGCAGACAATGCCATTGATGCTATCAGTGGTGCAGATTATATTGTAACCACCCTTCGCGTTGGCGGGGATCATTCCAGGGTGACCGATGAACAGGTAGCACTGGAGGAAGGCGTTATTGGTCAGGAAACCACAGGAGTAGGCGGTTTTTCCATGGCAGTGCGTACCATTCCGGTATTATTAGAGTACTGTGAGCTGGTTAAGAAGTATGCTCCTAATGCCTGGATCTTTAATTTTACCAATCCCTCCGGTCTTGTGACACAAGCTCTTAAAAATGCCGGTTATGACCGTATTATCGGAATCTGTGATGCACCCAGCAGTACAAAATTCAGAATGGCAAAGGCCCTGGAGGTTGAGGAGAAAGATCTGTATGTGGAATTCTTCGGACTGAATCATCTTTCCTGGATACAGAGCGTGAAAAAGAAGGGGACGGAAATTCTTAAGGACTTATTAAAGGATGACAGCTTTTTATCCGGCATACAGGAATTCTCCATGTTTGATCCCGAGCTGCTTCGTTCCATCGGATTTTTACCCAATGAGTATCTGTATTACTATTATCACAGAGAGAAAGCCCTTGAAAATATCATAAAATCCGGAGCTACCAGAGGTAAGACCATAGAGGCTGTAAATATTCAGATGCTGCAGGAATTAAAAGAAATTGATATTGACGCCGATCCCGAGGCAGCACTTCAGATTTTCTTATATTACATGGCAATTCGTGAAGGTTCTTACATGAGTATTGAAACCGGCAGCAGCCATCAGGAAGAGATTAAAAAAGGTGAGCTGGAAGTGCCGGACGGAATGGGATATGCCGGTGTAATGCTGGATTGTATCGAAGGGCTGCAAAGCGAAGAAGGCCGCTATCTGGTGCTTTCCGTTGAGAATAACGGTTGTATTGCAGGGCTTGAGAAACAGGATGTCATCGAAGTTACCTGCAAGGTATCCTCAGAGGGAATTCAGCCTGTGCCCATTGGCGAAGTGCCTGAGCCTTGCTATCTCTTAATCCGTATGATTAAGATGTATGAGAAACTGACAGTAAAAGCTATTGAGAATAACTCCAAGGAAATTGCTATTCAGGCTCTTACACTGCATCCCTTAGTGAACTCCTATTCCCTGGCTAAGAAGCTGGTAGCAAAATATGATCAGGTCTATGGCGGAATCTTAGGAGGCGGAAATGCCCTTTGATTTTCATAACCAGGACAGAATAGGGCATTTAATAGAAGAACTGACAGAACTGCGGTACAGGGAGCTTCAGGACATTCCGGGATTTCTGTGGTACGGAGATGACGGAACCATTGGGAATGCAGACCCTAAGGGAATACCGGAAGAGGTCCATATCGGATACCGGTGGAAGGGATATGACCGTTATAATTGGCTGTGCACCAGTATCAGGATTCATGATGAACTGAAAAACCAGGAGGTCATCGGCCTGTTTGATTTCGGTGTACCGGCAGGAACAGGTAATAACAGCCATTTTGAGAGCCTTTTGTATCTTAACGGAAAGCCTTACCAGGGAGTAGACGGTAACCATAAAGAGGTATTCCTTGACATACCGGTAAACGGACAGGAACTGGAGCTTAAATTCCGGGTCTGGTCCGGCCTGAATGGCGGAGGAAAGCCTAAGGAAATGGTAATGGAGCTGGAGCGTGCACAAATAGGCGTACTGGACCATCCAACGGATGACTTATACTTTCTTTCCAGAAGCGTACTGGAAACCTACGGATTACTGGAGAAGGGCAATGAGTACAGGGAATGGCTGCTAAATGTACTGGTAAAGACCTTCCAGCTGGTGGATTATACAGAGCCCGGTTCTAAAGAGTTCTACCAAAGCACCGGGAAAGCCTATGCTTATCTTAACGGGCAGATGGATGGAAGAGGAAAACCCGGGGTTAAGGTCAGTATGCTCGGACATACCCATATTGATGTGGCCTGGCTGTGGAGAATTCGCCATACCAGAGAAAAGGCTGCCCGCTCCTTTTCAACGGTAAACCGGATGATGGAGCATTACGGCAACTATTCCTTTTTGCAGTCCCAGGCACAGCTATATGATTATATAAAGCAGGATTATCCGGAAGTTTATGCTCATATTAAGAGAAGAGTTGCAGAAGGAAAATGGGAACCCTCCGGTTCCATGTGGGTGGAGTGTGACTGCAATCTTGCCAGCGGTGAGTCTATTGTAAGGCAGATTCTTATGGGAAAGAACTTCTTCCAGAAAGAATTCGGCTATCAAAATGATTTTCTGTGGCTGCCGGATGTCTTTGGGTATTCCTGGGCACTTCCCCAAATCTTAAAAAAGTCAGGGATAGATACTTTTATCACAACTAAAATCAGCTGGAATGATACCAACAGGCTGCCATATGACACCTTTACCTGGCGAGGTATAGACGGAACAGAGATTCTTGCCCACTTTATCACAACCACAGATCTGGATTCCGATTCCTATACCTATAATGGAGATACAAGGCCTTATGCGGTAAAAGGTGTTTGGGATAATTATAAGAATAAGGATCTGAACCGTGACCTTTTGATATCCTATGGATATGGTGACGGAGGCGGAGGCCCTAACAGGGATATGCTGGAGACAATGAAGCATTTAAATAAAATACCCGGACTGCCTTACGTGCAATCAGAAACGGGTGCGGAATACTTTAAACGCCTTCATAATAATATCAGGGAAAATGCTCTGGAGGGTTATTTACCCGTTTGGGATGGAGAACTCTACCTGGAATTTCACAGGGGAACTTATACCTCTCAGGCATACAACAAAAAGATGAACCGCCGTATGGAGTATATGCTGTATCATACCGAGCTTCTTTCTGTACTGGCAGCTGAAACAGCAGGAGTTCCATATAATGAGCAGGCTATATCAGAGGCACTTAAAATAATTCTCTGCCAGCAGTTTCATGACATCCTTCCGGGTTCTGCTATCAAGGAGGTCTATGAGGACAGCCATGCGGAATATGAGAAAGCACAGTCCCTGCTTAACGGAGTATTGGAAAAAGCCTATGCTGCCTTATGTACCAATGAAGAAAACACCTACACCCTTTGGAATAACCAGAACTGGAAGCGCAGTACCTATGTGGAGCTTTCGTCCTGCTTGGAAGCAGATGCCTTCACAGACGATAGGGGAAATTACCTGCCCTGTACCATGAAAGATGGTAAAGCTGTCATTCTTGTAAAAGGTATGGAGCCTTTTTCCTTTACCAACATTAGAAGAGTTACAAAGCCTGCTTCTGCTGAGATTAATAAGAAGGAAAACAACATAACAAAAGGAAATACGGCTGCCACAAAATATTATGAAGTAAGCTGGAATGAACAGGGACAGCTTACAAGGCTCTTTGACAAAGAAGCTGACAGGGAGATTCTTACCGGTGGAAAATATGGTAATATACTTCAGATATTTGAAGATAAACCAAGATGCTTTGATGCCTGGGAGTTAGAGCCCACCTTGAAGGATAAGCTGGAGCTGGTGGAAGACTGTACGGGTATTGAGACAGAGGAGAATGCCATAGGAATCTTCGTTAGATTCAAATGGAGATATCATAAATCTGTTATCTGCCAGACTATGTGCCTGTATCATGAAAAGAGAAGAATAGATTTTAAAACAGAGGTGGAATGGCAGGAACACCAGAAGCTTATGAAAGTGGCTTTTCCGGTTAACATCCGGGCTGTTGATGCAAGGTTTGACATACAGTTTGGAAATATCCGCCGCCCCATTACCAGAAACAACAGCTGGGAAGCTGCCAAATTTGAAGTTGCAGCCCACAAATGGGCGGATATCAGTGAAGCTGGTTATGGAGTTGCATTGTTAAATGACTGTAAGTACGGCTATGATATTCTGGAAGATACATTGCGTCTGACCTTGATTAAATCAGCAGTGGATCCCGATTATACCGCAGACCTGGGGCATCATGAATTTACCTATTCCCTCTATCCGCACAGGGAGGAGTGGTACCGGAGCGGACTGGAGGAGGAAGCCTTTGACTTAAATTTCCCCATAATTCCTATAAAGGGAAAGAGCAGGGCAGGAGAAAGCAGCCTGCTGTCCTTTGATAAGAAAAATGTCGTAATAGACTGTATCAAAAAGGCTGAAAATTCCTCCTGGTACGTAATACGTCTCCATGAGTTTACAGGAGGCAGGGGTAAGGTTACAATGACTGGCAGCCTTACCGTCAAAAACTGGTGTGAATGCAACCTTATGGAGGAGCCTGTAGGAGAGGTGTCCGAAAATGAGGTGGTATTAGACGTAAAACCCTACGAAATTAAAAGCATACTGGTACAGTTTAATGGAGGATTTTAGGGTTAGTCTTTCTCAAGGGGACGGCAAATAGCGCAAACCAGAAAAACGAATGCTGGGATTTTCGGACAACGTCCGGGATATAAGGGTGAAAAGTTGCCGCTGCAGGCGGCGGAATGGAGTAGATATGAGTACGGATAGGAAACAGCAGCGCCTGAACGAGGCGATTAGTGAAATAGCAGAGAGAATCTCTTCTCGTTTTAAGGAAAATCAGAAATTACACCAGTCCTTTATCAATTGCTTTGAGAGCACTGCAAAGACTACCACAAAGTTTCTTGAGGAGGATGAGGTCTTTGTATTTACGGGAGATATTGCAGCTATGTGGCTTCGGGATTCTTCTGCACAGGTGGTGCATTATCTTCCTTTTTTGAAGGAATATGATATCCTGGAGGAATTTGTAAGAGGTCTTATTAAGAGACAGATGAAATATATACTCATTGATCCCTATGCCAATGCTTTTAATGAAACGGCAAATGGAAACTGCTGGGAAGTTGATATTACCGAAACCAATCCCTGGAACTGGGAGAGAAAATATGAAGTGGATTCCTTATGTTATCCTGTCTGGCTGCTTCACGAATATTACGAAAGAACCGGAAACCGTGAAATCTTCACCCCAGAGGTTAAAAGAGCCTTTGAGGAGATTATAAGGCTGTGGACCAAAGAGCAAAACCATGAGACCCAGTCTGATTATTCCTTTGTTCGTCTGAACTGCCCTCCTTCCGATACCCTGACCAGAGAAGGAAAAGGTGAACCCACAGCCTATACGGGTATGACCTGGTCCGGCTTTCGTCCCAGTGATGATGCCTGCCGTTATGGATATCTGATTCCCGCCAATATGTTTGCAGTGGTGGTGCTGGGCTATATGGAGAATTACCTCAGAGAAATCTATGAGGATACTGAGCTGGCAGAACAGGCAGCGAAGCTTAAGGAGAGTATAGAGGAGGGTATCCGCCAGTACGGAATTGTTGAGACCGGAGAATATGGTAAAGTGTATGCTTATGAAACGGACGGTCTTGGTAACTATAATTTAATGGATGATGCCAATGTTCCCAGTTTATTATCAATTCCCTGGCTGAAATACCGGGAGAAGGAGGATTCTGTCTATGAAAATACCAGAAGGTTCATCCTAAGCCGTAATAATCCATATTATTACGAGGGGACAGCCGCAAAGGGTATTGGCAGCCCTCATACACCTGACCAGTATATCTGGCATATTGCGCTTACCATGGAGGGACTTACAGCAGCGAAACAGGAGGATAAATTAAGAATTCTTAACACCCTTTTGGCTACGGATGCGGATAAAATGGTGATGCATGAGGGGTTCTGCTGTAATGAACCCAAGCTTTATACAAGAGAATGGTTTGCCTGGGCCAATTCCCTGTTTGCCCTGTTTGTAATGTCGCTGTACGAAGGGCAGAATTACTAGTTTTGAAATATCAATATCCGGGTAAAGCGTGGATATTTTCGATAGCCTTTGACAGGAAGCCTCCTCATTGTTTCGCCAAAAGGCAGGAACGGTACAGGAGCGCATGCCCATCGGCAGACTTGAAAGGTTGAAGGAAAATACGAATAAATAGAAAGGATGCCACACTAAGTTTCTTTCAGCCGGTTTTATTAGTGGCAATACCACAGACCTGTCTGCGGTATGGAATGGTGTACACATGAAAAATTATACCTTTGATACTACCATAGAACTGGAGGTTCTTAAAAATTATCTGGACAGATCCGTTACGGCTGCATTTTTCATACACACGAAAACCTTGGAGGATGACTTAAGAGCCATTAAAAACCTGGGCGTAAAGTTTATCGGAAGAGCCTCAGGAGTATGGTATCCGGACCTTGATGATGAGGAGCATTTTAAGAAGTCAAAATATCTGGCAGACCGTGTTCATGAGATTGATACAGAGATCATTCTCCAGGCTTGTGTTTTTGAAGCAGTTTACAGACATATCGAAAATTTTAAAGTCCCGGCTTATGTATTTGAAGCCTTTGGACTGCCGGTGGAAGACCGTGGTTTCCGATTTGAAGAAATGCGGTTTCCGGAAGCCCCCAACGGGTTTATCTGGGGAGAAGACGGTGCACTTCCTGATATAAACCGCCTGGAGACCAGGCTGTGGTTTTATTACCGGGCAACCAGGTATATCGATGCCGGTTATGAGGCCCTTCATATGGGACAGATTCACCTCTATACCGCCAATGACCGTGGTATGGTAAAAATGTCGGAATTGATGGAGATGATACGCAGCTATGGAAAAGAGCATGCAAGAAGGCATAAAGTATTAATGGATGCTCACAGCCACGGCATTAATATAAAGGGAAGACTGCTGCTTGATTATCATGCCATGCCTTTTACCAGGTATCCGGTTACAGACAGAGCCGGTGAGAAACTGGTGCTGGTAAAGGAGGGCTACAGTGAAGGTGGCTTAAATCCCAATGGCTGGAGTGCTGAATCCATGCCTTATTTAATGGAGTATGATAACTGGGGCGGTAAAGTGATAGAGGACTTTGAGAGTATCAGTTATGAAGAAAGGGCCTGGAAGGATTGGTGGGGTTATGACCAGATCGGATGGTTTGCCAACCAGGATGAGGCAGGACAGAAGCATTTCCTTGAATATACCTATAAATGGACTGCAATCACTCATTCCAATGCTTATTTTCAAATCCCCTTCCGCCGGAGCCTGGAAAGTGCGGCAGTGAAGATGGTTCGTGGTGATAACGGTGAAGAGGATATGCAGGATTATTATCAGATAAACAAAAAAAGTGCTGATTGCCCTATGGGTTTTAATATGGAAGAGACTGTGAAAAAGCTCTGGGAGACGGGGGATAAATTGCGCAGACTTGCCGGAAACCCCGCTGATCTTATGGACTACGGTGCTAAGAATGTTTTTGATCCGGAAACAGGCTATAAATTGCCGGAAAAGATTGTTGTATATGGAAGCTTTCAGCCTCTTGCAGGGGCAACTCATAATGATTCCAACAGTGAAGTTACCAGAATGTATTATATCGGAGACAATACTTACACCCTTTCCCTGGTAATTCCTTTTGCAGGAGAATACGATTATGCCGTTTCCACTTATGGAACCCTTTCCGCTACTTATTGTTATGATACCTATCCCAGAAGTGGCTCCTCCAACAAAGGCTTTTTTAAGGTTGAAAAGGATAATACGGTAGTGCGCTTCCGTTACCGTTTCCTGGATAATAATGTGACAATAGAAGTATTCGAAGACTGAGGAAGGAATAATACAGGAAATAAGGGCTATGGTGATGGAAAAGAATAGAAAGGTGCTTCTGTTTATTAGTTTTATGCTAATCATGATCGTCATGGGGGCAAGCGACAGCCTGCGAGGCCTCTTTGGTATGGTCTTTCAGGAACATTTTCATCTTACGAATACCCAGGTATCAATGATAATCACAGTCAGCTACCTGGGAAATCTGGTGTTTTTGTTCTTCGGAGGGTATTTCCTGGATACCTACCCGAAAAAGAAAGTGTTTCTGGCTGTACTGGGAATCTGGATGACCGGTGCACTTTTGTTCCTGCTTACCGAGAGTTATGTGTTTTTGCTGGCAGGTATGTTTTTGTGTATGGGAGCTTCCACACTTCTTAACACCACGATCAATATACTGGTACCGGTGGTATATGCAGCGTCTCCCGGGTTAATCGTTAATGTACTGTTTTTTGTCCAGGGAATAGGAACCAGCGGCAGTCAGAATGTAATTGGGAGATATTCCGCGGATTTTTCCAGCTGGAAGACGGTTAACCTGCTGCTTTTCCTTCTTGCAATTGGAGGGGCGGTATTATTCAGTATAAATGAGCTGCCTCAGATAAAGAAAGAAAAAGAAGTGAAGGTATCCTATGGGGCGATTATGAAAACCCGGGCCTTTCTGTTTCTTACCCTGCTCTTTGGTACATATTTTATAGCAGAACACGGTGTTTTGAACTGGCTGATGATGTATGGCACAAAAGAGCTGAGCTTTGACAATGGAAAAGCAGCCGGATATCTGTCTGTTTTCTTTGCAGGTATGACAATAGGACGTCTGGTATTTGCACCGGTGGTACAAAGAATAGGTGTATCAAAAAGTATCGGTATCTTCAGCACTGGGGGAATGATTTTGTATGTGGCAGGAATTGCATCTGGAAGCAGGGCTTTTATATTACTGAGTCTATCAGGCTTCAGCCTCTCCATTGTGTATCCCACTCTTATACTTATGATCAGGAACTTCTATGAAGAAGACCGAATTGCCAGGGCCACAGGAGCCATTATCAGCCTTGCAACAATCTGTGATATTACCTTTAATATTATTTTCGGAAAATTAATAGACAAAATCGGGCTTGGTACAGCCTTTATCATTCTTCCTGCAAGCCTGGTGATATTCTGGATATTATATTTGGTTTTTGTAAATAGCGTTAAAACGACTCATCAGGAGTTTAGACATACGATTTAAAGCATATGGACATAAAGACAGGCACAGGAGGATTAAACATGCGGATATATAGAGCAGCAGATTATGAGGATATGAGCAGAAAGGCAGCTAATATACTGTCAGCCCAGATTATTCTTAAACCCGATAGTGTTTTGGGGCTGGCAACCGGCTCTACACCAATAGGAATATACAGGCAGCTGATTGACTGGTATCATAAGGGGGATCTGGATTTTAAGGAAGTCAGGACGGTAAACCTTGACGAATACAAGGGAATATCCCCCGGTAATCAACAGAGTTATCATTATTTTATGAAGGAGAATTTCTTCCGTCATGTGAATATTGATCAAAGTAATACCTATCTGCCGGATGGTCTGGCTAAGGACAGTGAGAAAGAATGCGGCCGGTTCAACGAAGTAATAGAACAACTGGGCGGAATTGATATACAGCTCCTGGGACTGGGCCATAACGGTCATATCGGATTTAATGAGCCCGGAGACAGCTTTGAGAAAGGCACCCATTGTGTTACCTTGACCCAATCAACCATAGAAGCCAATTCCCGCTTGTTCAAAGAAGGGGAAGAAGTACCCAGGGAAGCTTATACCATGGGAATTCAGAGTATTATGATGGCAAGAAAAATTGTACTTGTCGTCAGCGGCAGAGAGAAAGCAGAGATATTAAAGTCCGCAATAAATGGACCGGTCACACCTTTGGTACCGGCCTCAATTCTGCAAATGCACAGTGATTTTATTATTGTGGCAGATAAAGAAGCCGCGGCATTGCTCTAGGACGGCCTTACCTCCCAGAAAGTGGAGGCAAGGCACGGTATTAACAGTTTTCAGGCATACCCTAATGTGATTGAAAGTTATATACAGAAGTTTCTTTCAGCTCAGGCTCTCTTTGAGATATTCCAGTAGTTTGCTATTGGCCTCTTCCGACATAAAGCAAAAGCGTATAAAGCGGTTGTTCAATAAAGGGAAGTTGCTGCAGTCACGAAGCAGCATTCCTTTTTTTATTGCGCCTTCGAATAATTCATAAGAGGTAGGACTGTCCTTTTGTACCTGAAGAAGGATAAAGTTGGCAGAGGGCTCGTAAAACTTTATATCCGGTATGTCCTTTAGTGCAGTTACCACCCGTTGCCGTTCTTTCTGGGTAAAGGCTCTGGTAGTATGAATATAATTTTCGTCTGCAAACATGATTTCACCTGCCAGGGAAGCAAGTGTGTTAATCGTCCAGGGATTTTTGCGGCGGTTTACCTTAGCAATGAGCTCCTTATCACCGACTACTGCATATCCCAGGCGAAGTCCCGGAGCGGCAAAAAACTTGGAGATTCCTCTGATAATAATCAGCCGGCTGTAATCAGATATCAGGGATACAGCCGTTATGGCGTTAACAGCAGGTGCGAATTCCACATAGGTCTCATCCACCATACAGTAGACATTATTTTCCTGGCAGCAGGAAAGGATATCAGCTAAGGTATCCTTATTGATAGCGGAGGAGGTGGGATTGTTTGGATTGCAGATTACCAGAAGCTGATACCCCTCAGCTAACTTTGCTTTTAGAGCGTTACAGTCTAAGCGGAAATCCTTCTTCTCTTTTAAAGGGAAATAGTCAATCTTACTTCCTGCCAGTGTAAGCTCCCGCTCGTATTCAGAGTAAGTAGGACTAAGGATCAGAGCCTTAGAGGGGGAAATAAACTGAATCATTAACGAAATCAGTTCTGTAGAACCGTTTCCAACCAGCACATCTTCTCTGTTTATGGGAGACCCTGTTCCTCTGTCTTTATTCAGATAAGCGGTTATACTCTGCCTTAAGGAGGTATATTCCCTGTCAGGATATTCGGTTATGGCATCAATGCGTTCTGATAAGGACTGGCGCAGCAGGGGGGATATTCCCAATGGATTAACATTTCCTGCAAAATTAACAAGCTCTTCCTTCTTAATCCCATAAAGGGTTTCTATTTTTTCTAAATCACTTCCGTGAAAATGTTCTTTCGATGTTATCATAACTATCCTTTCCCTTGCGAAATCCTGTCGATTAGTGTTATAATAATTATAATATAAAGGAAGAAAAATGCAATACAATACAAAAATAATCAAGGTCTGAGGTGAAATGGTTGAAGGAGAAAATTAAACAGCTGGCTGAAGGTATCTTTGAATATGAATCACCTTTTTTAGTATTGTCTGAGAAAGAGTTAATTATAACGGTAGACGCAGGCGGCTGCTATACAGGCTCTCTCACGGTTGAGAATTCACTGGGAACTATGGTCCAGGGACAGTGTTATTCTACCGGTACATTTTTAGCTTTGAAGAATAAGGAATTTGAAGGCATACGGAGCGAGATCACTTTTACCGTTCAGGGCAGGAATCTGGCTCCGGGAGATATGATACGGGGAGAACTCCATATTGTCAGCAACAGCGGAGAAGGAAAGATTCCTTATTACATATCCGCAGAACCACCGTATCTTAACTCCTCTCTGGGTAAAATCAAAGACTTCTTTCACTTTACCAATCTTGCCAAAACAGACTGGGCAGAAGCGGTGAAGCTGTTCAAATCTGAAGAATTCAGAGATTTCCTCAAATTTCGTGATAAAAAATACCTTACCCTCTATGATGGCTTACGAAAGAGCAGATCCTACAGTCAGGCCCTGGAAGAATTCCAGGTTACCGTTCGTAAGAAAACCCCTGTTAATATTATTGTTGATAAGAATATTATAGAATATGAGGTCAGCACAGAGAGCTTTATGGATAAAGTGACCCTGATGAAGGATAACTGGGGTTATGAAGAGATAAGAGTTACCTGGGACGGAGATTTTATTAATCCGGAGCATAAGATTATCTGGTCTGATTATTTTGTGGGGAATATCTACCCACTGGAGTTTGTAATCCTGCCGGAAAAGATGCGCAGGGGGAAGAACTACGGAAGGCTTATATTGACTTCAGTCCATGAGACAATTGTAGTAGAAATAGTTGCTGTTAAAAAGTCTGAAGAGAAAGAAAATATCCGTAAGAAACCACAAATCAGAGAGAAAGTCACTGCCTGTGTGAGAAATTACCTGGATTTTCGTAAAAATCTCCTGAGTCCGGAGGAATATACAGAGAAGACAGAGGTAGAATTACATGGCCTGAAAGTAGGTGACAGGCAGAATCTCATGTGGTATAAGCTTCTGGAGATACATCTTATCCAGGTAAAGGATAAGGATTCAGAAGAAAGGCAGGAGGAGTTAAAAGAAGCTTTAAATACCATTAAAGCTGAAATCCTGGAGGGGAAAGAGACCTCACTTGCAATAGTATGTGCCTTCTGGTATCTGACAGCATTGATTTATAAGAACAGTGAAGCCTCAGAGGCAGCCTTAAAGGAAATACAGGCGGCTTACCGTATGAATTCCTCAGACTATCGGATTCTGTGGTTTCTCTTATATACGGATAAGAAATATGAGAGTAATAAAAATCAAGCTCTGGATATGATCAAGAATCAATATTACAATGGTTGCCGCAGTCCCTATATGTATCTGGAAGCTTTCATGATCTTACGGGAGCATCCGGTATATTTAACGGAACTTGGGGACTTTGAAACCCAATTGATTCTATTTGGAGTGAAGGAAGAATACATAAGTGAGGAACTGGCAGGACAATTTGCCTACCTTGCCGGTAAGAAAAGAGATTTTACAAGAGGTGTATATCTATGCCTCTCTTTGTTGTACAATCATTTTTCTGAATTGGATAACAAAGCCGATACCTCTGTCCTTACTGGTATCCTTTCTGCAATCTGCAGTTTGCTGATTAAAGGACATAAACGTGGCAGGAAGTATTTTGTCTGGTATCAGCTGGGAGTACAGGAACAGCTTAGAATCACAGAATTGTATGAATATTATCTCTATTCCCTTGAGGAGGAACAATATACGCTGCTTCAGTCAAAGTTGCCTCAGAATAAGCTTCCACAGCAGGTACTTTTGTACTTTATCTATAACAGCAGCTTAAGTGATAAAAAGAAAGCTTTTCTTTATGCTTATGTAATAAAGAACAAAGAGGAATTAGGGCCTATATACAAAAGCTACTGCAAGAAGGTAGAGAACTTTGCAGGAAGAATGCTGAAAGAGCATGCCATTGACAGGAATTATGCAGTTATTTATGAGGAGCTTATCACCTTAAACGGATTAACGGAGGAGATTTCTAGAGAGCTTCCTTATGTAATGTTCAAGCAGGAGCTGTGCTGCAGTAATAATGCAGTAAAGGGCGTAATTACCATTCATGGTCAAACCGGTGAAGAAGTATATACACCCCTTGTATCAAATATAGCATATATAGACCTCTATATGGAAAATTATGAAATCCTGCTGGTAGACTCACAGGATAACAGATATTCCAATACCATAGAATACACCCTTTATCCTTTCTTTAACAAAGATAGTTATCTGAAGGACTGCCTGCTTTATAACAGCCGGAATACCATGGTGTTACTGTATTATGCAGATAAGATTGACACCTATCAGAAGTTTGACCAGGCATCTGTAGTAATCCGCAGGAAACTGTTAGACGTTCCCTCTCTTAATGAAAGTTACAGGGGAAAGCTTTTAATGGAGCTGGTTTCATATTATTATGACAACTTTCAGGGAGAGCTGTTAGAAGAATACCTGATGCAGATTGACCTGACGAAGTTAAATAAAAACGACCGGTTAAAAGTTACGGAGCTGCTTATTATCAGAAACTATAATGAGGAAGCGGAAAAAGCCCTTTATGAATTTGGTTTTGAAGGTATACAGATTAACAGGCTGCTAAAAGTAGCAATCAATCTTCTTGGCAAATATACGGATAAGAATGAATTCTTGTTGAAGCTCTGTTATTTTATCTATAAGGCAGGTAAATATAATGAGGAAATACTGCTGTATCTTGCAGAATACTATGAAGGAACCACCGGTGAGCTCTATAGTTTATGGGAAGCTGCCTTAAGCTTTGAGATTAATACCTGCGTACTTGAGGAACGGCTTCTGACACAGATGCTGGTAACCAGGGAGTATCTGCTGAACTCACCGGAGGTATTCCTGAAATATTATCAAAGAGGCAGTAACCGTAAATTAATACGTGCATTTTTGTCCTATCATGGCTATAAATATCTGATGAACGGCAGAATTCTTAAAGCAGAGTTATTTAACGTTATGAAGCGAGAACTGATTTATGAGGAAAACGATGTCTGCATGCTTGCACTGTTAAAGAAACTATCGGAAGAAGAGTTCTTTGATGAAAGTGAGAAGGAATTTGTAGATTATAACCTGCAAAGTTTTTTAAGACGGGGAATTATCCTTCCTTTCTTTAAAAATTTTAAAGGAGTCATACCGTTAAATCCCAAAATAACCGAAAAATACTTAGTAGAATATATCGCTGATCCTTCCAGTAAGGTTATCATACACTACCGGCTGGAAAACAAAGAAGAAGAATTCACTGCTGAGGAAATGAAGGATATGTTTCTTGGAATAAGGGTAAAGGACTTCACCGTATTTCAGGATGAGAATCTGCAATATTATATCTCAGAAGGCGACAGCCTACATACCAATATTACGGAGAGCGGCAGTATAAAGGCTGAGCAGGAGATGCAGCTTGAAGAAGATACACCTCTGGATCAGATTAACTTTATACTTACGGCTTTTGAAATGAACGATAACACCAGCGTTCTGGACAGTATGTGGAATTATGGAAAGAGCAGGCATCTGATTATGGATTTATTTAAACCGATTTAATAACGTTGCACGAAGGTATGTTCTAAATATTATTGTACCGCACTGACCGTTTAACCTTGTAGTATGCTGTTTTGGAATTTTGAGATATAGCACCTGTGTTACCATAATCGCACCTTGCTGCCTCATGAATTCTTCCATAAGCGAAATATCCAGCGTGTACTGCCTCGCGTAAATAACGGGTGCTCGTTCAGTGAAATTTATGCAAGGTAATATCAGACATAAGTATTATGAAACCTACTCCATCGTGTAGAAACAGAAAGGAGAGCTGTATGACTGACAGAAAAAAACTTCTGTTAGGGATTGATTTCGGAAATGATTATATACAGATATGCTTTTATAATCATAAGACCATGGAACCGGAATCCATAACCTTAAGCCAGGGGAAATATCTCTATCCGGCACTGGTGGGAAGTAAGACAGGTGGTAAGGAATGGGCTTATGGAGAAGAAGTTCTAAGCCTTGAGCAGGAGGGCTTGTGTCAGAAGGCAGATAATCTGCTTGTAAAGGCTATGGCTGGGGATGAGATTATGTTATATGATAAAGCTTACACTGCAGCCTTCCTTCTGGAGAAACTCTTTCGCAAATGCCTGACCCTTGTTACCTTGAAATTTCCCGGCGAAAGCATCGGTAAAATAACCATAACCGTGAAAAAACTAAATGAGAATCTAAAGGCAGTACTTACAGAAGCCTTTCATAATATGGGAATCAAAGAGGACAGGCTTATACTTCAGAGCAATTCCCTCAGCTATGAATACTATGCTCTCAGTCAGAAGAAGGAGCTGTGGCTTAATGATGTAGGCCTTTTTCATATGGATGAAGAGGAATTCTATTATAGTCAGATAAGCATAAACAGAAGATTAAGTCCCATACCGGTAGGAATAAGCAGAAGGGAACTGAGTGACATTTTAAGCCTTGAAGAAGTGGAGAAGGATGACAGGGAGCGGACGGAGTATTGTTTTCTTAATCTTGCCAAAGGGATTCTTCATAAACAGCTGATCTCTACTATTTATGTAACTGGTGCAGGCTTTGAAGGTGATTGGGTCGACAATGCCCTCAAGGAACTATGTACTGGCAGAAGAGTATTTAAAGGTCAGAATCTATATGCAAAAGGAGCCTGCTATACCTCCAGAGAAAAGGAGAATGAACAGGCCGGATTATTAAAGGAATATATCTTTCTGGATTCAGACCGTATAAATGCCCTTATAACAGCAGAGGGTTACAAGGCGGGTGAAGCGGCAGAAATTCCCCTTTGGGACGGTTACAAGGCCTGGTATGATAAGCCCTGTACCCAGGAATTCATATTAACAGAAAGCAATGTTTTAAATTTGCAGGTGAAGGATCTATTCACTCTAAAGAAGGAATATCACGAAATTATTCTGGAAGGCTTAGAGGTAAAAAATGATAAGACTACACGTATAGAAATATCTTTGACTTTTCAGGACGAGAAAACAGCGGCAGTAAGAGTAAGAGATACTGGCTTTGGGCAATTCAGAGCGTCTTCCGGCTTAAGATGGGAAAAACTTATAAAACTCTTTGAGGATGCAGATAATACGGAAAAAGAGAGTGCAGGGGTACTTATTTTATGCGATAAGGTCAAAGCAGAAGTTCCTTACCGATTTAAAATAACCGGCACGGCTGTTAATAATGCAGAGGAGCTTTATTACTATATCCATCATAATTTCCTGCTCCTCACGGATGAGCTTCTGGAGGAGGATTTTCTTCTTTGGGTAGAGCGGGAGCTTAAACAGGCTGAAAAAGCGCTGAAGCTCAGAGAGATTAAAACTACTCTGTCCGGCTACGAAGCACTCTTGGAAGCTGCGGTGGTCTTATTGCTGGACACAGGTTATTATACAAAGGCAGAAGCAGAAGATTTTCTGAATAAACAAAAGGAACGAAAGAATATATCACCTGCTGAAATGGCATTAAAAAAAGCAGATTCCTTTTTATCCCATAGGCAGTATTCGGATGCAGAATTGATTTATGAAATACTGATAAATAACCACAGTAATACGCTAACTGCAGAGGTTACAGGCAGAATTCGCCATAATCTCGGAATATGCAGGCTTCATCTGGAAGGATTATTAAGGGCCAAGTCAGAATTTAAGGAAGCTTACCGCTTAAATGGCAATGAAGAGTCCAAAAGACAGTATTACCTGTGCAAGCTGCTATCAGGGGAAACAATGGAAGAAGCAGACTTACCAGAGGATTCAGACGGCAATCATAAAACAGTCGATGAAACGTATATAGAAGCATTAAAGGAAGAAATACAACAAAGCCTGTTACGCTTTAAGGACAGCGAGAATTATATGAAATTGGCGGCTCTTAAGGAAGCAAAAGATACCGGAAGGCTTAACGATTTCAGGCGGGAAGTGAAGGATATAATAGCTTTATATAAACAGGAGTACCGCAAAGAAAATTCATAAACCGGTTACGGAAAGGAAATCAGGCACATGGCATTTAGAAGACGTAAGGCTTCAGAGGAAAACAAGAATAGCAGGACAGAAGAACCTGTAAGCCTGACAGTGAATAGGGCGGAGGATTCCAAATACGCGATAGAAGACAGCTGCCAGCAGATTGTAGAAAGTACTTTGCAGGCACAGGAAATGAAGACAGAGCTGCAGGCTGTAACCCATTATATCAGTGATATACAGAAAATCGAGGCCTTGGAGCGAGAAGACAGAGAGCTTATCAATGACCTTGCCAGAAAGATTCTGACACTGTCAAAAGACAGGGAAAGATATAAGAAAGGCACCCGTAAGATAAAGGATACCCAGTATCATAATCTGGCTAAATTTGAAGAAAGCATACCGCTGGACCTAAGAAAGATGAAAGCCTGGGAGGCTTACAGCTTTGATATCGAAAATGACCTTAAATATCTGGACAGTGAGAGGGCAGCTTTGCTGCATCAGAAAGAGGATGCAGAAGCAAATCAGAAAACTCTAGGCACCATTGGGATAACCACCAGTATACTCTCCGTTCTTTTATTCCTGTTATTTATCTGGGTAAACCTAAGAACCGGGGCCAATATGCAGCTGCCTTTTCTTCTAACTATAGCATTAGGAGCAACCGCAGCAGCCTATATATTTATACGGGCCAGAGAGAATAGAAAAGAGACAGCTGAGGCAGAAAAAAAATTAAACCGCGCCATCCAGCTGCTCAATAAAGTAAAAATCAAATATATCAATAATACCAACGCACTGGATTACTGTTACCAGAAGTATATGGTAGACAGTTATGCCCAGCTGACTTATCTCTGGGAGGAGTATAAGAAAGAAAAGGAAGATGAGAATAAGTATAAGGTCAGCAAAGAACAGACAGAATACTACAACAGGGAAATTATCACTCATCTAAAGGCTGCAAAAATCACAGATGCCAAGATCTGGATATACCAGTTGGAAGCCTTGCTGGATTCAATAGAAATGGAGAAGTTAACTACCGCACTCCTTGACAGAAGACAGAAATTAAAAGATCGAATTGAACAGAACAACCTGCTAAAGGACAAGTATCTCGAGGATATCGAGAAATTCACCAAAGAAAAAGAAGAAAACAAAGAATATGTATCAGAGCTTCTAAAAAAACACGGAATCAACCTATAAAAGAATCGCATACCAAAAACTACGAAGTTATCATTAGAATATACCAGATGAGAGTGGCTTACATTTAGGAATTTTCCATTGAAGGGTTCCTAATGACACTTAAATGGCAGCAGTTGTCCCTAGGTGAAAGGATACCATTGTCTGAGCGATTTTCAGCGAGTTTGGTATCCTTTCACCTGCCCAGGGAACAACTTCTGCCATTTTGGTGGAATTTGGAACCCTGAACAGGAAAATGCATAAATGTAAGCCACTCTCATCGTACACCCCCAAAAACATCCGTCATCCCAATAACCAAAACTTCTGTCCCCCCAATAACCAACATTTCGTACTTGACAGAAGAAGAAAGTTTTCATATGATATTCATAGTGATTATAGATAGAATAAAGGTAATGATGGAGAGGATTAGACAGGTAAGTGTATCAGAGAGGACGGTTCAAGGCTGAGAGGCTGTCTTACTTACTGCTTGTTGAAGGTAGCTCCTGAACTGTGTTTCTGAAAGCGAGTAGGAAATGCCGGGTAGTCCCGTTACAGATTAAGAGGCAGCAGATTACAGCTGTGAACAAAGGTGGTACCACGGTTCTTCGTCCTTTTAGACGGAGAGCCTTTTTTTGTTCTTAGAAAACAGGCAAAAGCTAAAAAATCAGTAAGAAATAACTGCCCCGGAAGCAGAAAAATGATGCCGCCAAGAGCGGAGGAATGAGAGGAAAGAATGAACAAGGAATTGGAAAAGAATTATAACCCCGTGGATATAGAAGACAGGCTGTATTCAAAGTGGATAAATAAGAAATATTTTAAGGCAGAGGTGGATAAACGCAAAAAACCTTTTACCATTGTTATGCCCCCGCCTAATATTACAGGACAGCTTCATATGGGACATGCCCTTGATAATACCATGCAGGATATTCTTACAAGATTTAAGAGAATGCAGGGTTATAATGCGCTTTGGCAGCCAGGTACAGACCATGCAAGTATTGCAACGGAAGTTAAGATTATCGAGCAGCTTAAGAAAGAAGGCGTTGATAAGAAGGATCTTGGAAGAGAAGGCTTTTTAAAGAGAGCCTGGGAGTGGAAAGAGGAATACGGCGGACGTATTATAAGCCAGCTTAAGAAAATCGGCTCCTCCTGTGACTGGGAAAGAGAGCGTTTCACCATGGATGAAGGCTGTTCCGAGGCCGTAGAGGAAGTATTTATCAGATTATATGAGAAAGGACTTATCTATAAAGGTTCCCGTATCATTAACTGGTGCCCTGTCTGCAAGACCAGTATCTCTGATGCAGAGGTAGAGCATGAAGAACAGAACGGACATTTCTGGCATCTTCTTTATCCTATTACAGGAACAAAGGAATTCTTAGAGGTAGCTACGACAAGGCCTGAAACCATGTTAGGTGATGTGGCTGTGGCTGTGCATCCCGAGGATGAGCGTTATAAGGACCTGATCGGCAAGACAGTTATTCTTCCTTTCCTGGACAAAGAGATACCGATTATTGCGGATACCTATGTAGATAAGGATTTTGGTACCGGTGTTGTTAAGATTACACCTGCTCATGATCCTAATGATTTTGAAGTAGGAAAAAGACATAACCTGGAACAGATCAATATTATGAATGATGATGCCACCATCAATGAAAAAGGCGGAAAATTTGCAGGAATGGACCGTTATGCGGCCAGAAAGCAGATGGTACAAGAGTTAGAGGAGATGGGACTCTTAAAGAAAGTAGAAGACCATGTTCACAATGTAGGTATCCATGACAGATGTAATACAACTGTAGAACCCTTAATCAAACAGCAGTGGTTCGTTAAAATGGAGGAACTTATCAAACCCGCAGTAGATGCAGTAAAAAACGGTGAAATAACCTTTGTACCGGAACGTTTTGATAAGATCTACTTTAACTGGACAGACAATATCAGAGACTGGTGTATCTCCAGACAGTTGTGGTGGGGACACAGAATACCTGCTTACTACTGTGACAAATGCGGCGATGTGGTAGTGTCAAGAGAAGTGCCGGGAACCTGCCCCAAATGCGGACATGATCACCTGGTGCAGGATGAGGATACTCTGGATACCTGGTTCAGCTCAGCGCTTTGGCCTTTCTCCACCCTTGGATGGCCTAAGAACACAGAAGATCTTGAATACTTCTATCCTACCGACGTACTGGTAACCGGTTATGATATTATTTTCTTCTGGGTAATACGAATGGTATTCTCCGGTTATGAATATACTGGAAAAGCGCCTTTCCATAAGGTACTGATTCACGGATTGGTTAGAGATTCTCAGGGAAGAAAGATGAGCAAGTCCCTTGGAAATGGTATCGATCCTCTTGAGATCATTGATAAGTATGGTGCAGATGCCCTTCGTCTGACGCTGATTACCGGTAATGCGCCCGGAAATGACATGCGTTTCTACTTAGAGAGAGTGGAGGCAAGCAGAAACTTTGCCAATAAGGTATGGAATGCTTCCCGTTTCATTATGATGAATCTTGAGAAAGCCGAAGCTGTAGAAGGAGACAAGGTTCTCTTAACAGATGCGGATAAATGGATTCTGTCCAAATGCAATACACTTGTAAAAGAAGTTACGGATAATATGGAAAGCTTCGAGCTTGGTATTGCCGTACAGAAAATATATGACTTTATCTGGGAGGAATTCTGCGATTGGTATATCGAAATGGTTAAACCCAGACTTTACAATGATGCCGATGAGACCAAAGCAGGTGTTATCTGGACCTTAAAACAGGTGCTGATAACTTCCTTAAAGCTTCTTCACCCTTATATGCCTTTTATTACAGAAGAAATCTACTGTACCTTATTAGAAGCAGAAGGAAAAGATGGAGAAGCAGAGTCCATTATGGTATCTGACTGGCCGGTATTTGATGAAAAATTCAATTACAGCAAAGAGGAAGAAGCAGTTGAATTAATGAAGGAAGCAGTAAAAGGTATCAGAGCTGTTCGTGCCGGTATGAATGTACCTCCTTCAAAGAAAGCTTCAGTTATTATTGTAACGGAAAATAGCAGAATAACGGAAATCTTTGAGAACAGCAGAGCGTTCTTTGCAACTCTTTCCTATGCTTCAGAAGTAACCATACAGAAGAATACCGATGGAATACCGACGGATGCAGTTACAGCGCTTATACCGGAGGCTGTAATCTATATGCCTTTTGCAGAACTGGTAGATATCGAGAAGGAAATAGAAAGACTGAACCAGGAAAAGGCTCGTTTAGCCGGTGAATTAAACCGTGTAAACGGAATGCTGGCTAACGAAAGATTCGTAAGCAAAGCACCGGAAGCCAAGATTCAGGAAGAGAAGGAAAAGCTGGCAAAATACACCCAGCTTATGGAACAGGTGGAAGAACGTCTTAAGACTCTTACGAAATAGTTAAGATAAGAGGTAAAAATTCTTAGGGTATGAGATTACACTTGATTTTTACCCATTTAATGGTTAAGATAGAAAAAAGAGCGGGTATAAAAAGCATTTTTAACATGGCATTTTATATCCGGAAGAAGTAAAAATTTTAATTCAACTATATATACATATTGCATGCAGAATTGTGATATGTATATATAGTGGGTTGCAGAAATAAAACGAGTGCACCGGAGCGCACAGATAGGAGCCAGCATGATTAATTTTGATGAAGAAATCGCTAAATTTCAGCCAAGCCTTGAAGTAGACCAGGTGGAAGAAGTAATAAAAAGTAATGATCTGTCTGATATTACAGATATTATTAAGACCATGCTGAAGGAAATTAAAGACAAGAATTAGCAGTTGTGTTTATAAACTACTTGCACCGTTCTGACCATCACTTGTGGCAGTTTGTGCAAATAGTTCTCAAACACACCCTGGGTGTTTTTAGCTGAGCGAAGAGCGATGGAAAATAAGAATGGAAAGGAAGCCACAAGAGATTCCTTTGCTCGTATGACAAGTGGCAGGAAGATAACATGATATGTCCGGTATGCAATAAAAGCGTTCAGGGTAAGAATAACCGCTGTGAACGCTGCGGGGAAGACTTAACAGTGTATACAAAAATAAATTTAATGTCCAACCGCTACTATAATGAAGGACTCCAGAAGGCAAAAGTAAGGGATTTGTCCGGTGCTGTCATTATATTGAAAAAGAGCTTGGAGCTGAACAAGAGAAATACGGATGCCAGAAATCTTCTGGGCCTTATTTATTATGAGATGGGAGAACCTGTCGCTGCTCTGAGTCAATGGGTAATCAGTAAGCATTTGCAGCAGGAAAATAATGACGCGGACAGATATATGGAGTTAGTGCAGGCTAATCCTACCAGACTTGAGAATCTGAACCAGACTACCAAAAAATATAATGCTGCCTTGCAGTCAGCCAAACAGGGAAATGAGGACCTGGCAATCATTCAGCTGAAGAAGGTTGTTAATCTGAATCCGCATTTTGTGAAAGCGCTTCAGTTGCTTGCTTTGCTATACATTAAGAGCGGTGAGCTTGACAAGGCCCTTAAGAATCTGACCAAAGCAAGTAAGATAGATGTATCTAATACTACTACCCTTAAGTATATGAGGGAATTAAATGAGCTTAATCAGGCTGCCGGTGAAGATGCCAGGACAGAGAAGAAGGAAGAAAGAAAAGTTGTAACGGAACCGGTAGTCTTTGGCCATACTCCCTATAAAGAAGAAAGACCCAATATATGGCCTTTTGTAAATCTGATAATCGGTATAGCCATCGGCATTATGGGTGCAGCATTTCTATTGGTGCCAACCGTTGTCAACAATTACGAGAGCAAGTCAAATGCGCTGAAAACGGAACACAGTGCACAGATTAATGAATTGGATCAAAAGTATGATACTGCAGTAAAGGCAAAGGATGAACTGGATACCCAAATTGCTGCCCTGAATAAACAGATTGAGGAATTAAATGGTAATCAGGTAGATGATACGATCTATGACCAGCTCTTTAAGACAGCAGCTTTATATGTAAATGAGCTTCAAAAAGGAAGTTCCCAGATTAATTATGTTAATGTGGCGGAGCAGCTGGCAAAGGTAAAAACTGATAAATTAGAGAAACCTCAGGCCTTGGAGCTCTATAACCAGATAAAAGATGCAGTAGGTGAAAAAGCAGCTGCGGCACTGTATAATGAAGGTTATGGACTGTATTCTAATAGAAAGTACGATGAAGCTTTGGAAGTATTGCTTCAAACATATGAACTGGATAACACCAATGCAGATGCACTTTATTTTATCGCCAGGTCTTACCACCAAAAAAGCGATTATGAGAATGCAAAAAAATATTATAACCTGATAATCGAGAAAATTCCCGAAACAAACCGCCGTTATAGCCAGGCACAGGAAAAATTGCAGACATTGCCTTAAGATAAGCAAAATCAAATATAAAACCAACCAGGAGAGACAATTCCAAAAATTATTTGGAATTGTCTTTTCTTATAGACGGATGAGAAAATATATGTTAAAATATGTAAATGTAAACTTCTGGGTTTTGTAACCTTCATTTATGCTCTATTCTATATCTTAATAATGAAGGTTATGGAGTTTCTGAGAGATAAAGGAGATGCACTTGCACTAGTCTCCTGATTTGAGAGTGTGCCAAAGCACAAAGATGGAAGTTAATATATCAGTTGAATCATCAACTATTTAATTTGAACTTTATCGCTACGGTTATAAACGATAAAAGCCTGTTTATATAACGCTTTTAAGCGGATAAAAACGAAATTCAGATTGCAAGATATTTCAAATGGTATATTAAAACGATCCTAACGGATTACGCCTGACTCGGTTAAGAGGCAGGTAAAATTAAATGTCCGGAAAAGAGGTATGCATGGATAAGAAAGAACCGTTAAAGAGAAAATCAGAAATAAACAAAAAGGAGGCGGCGGAATACCATGTGAAAGAGAAGTGCCTGATAATACAGGTGAAGCAGGATCTGGATCATCATAATACCCTGTCAATCCGGGAACAGTCGGACAAGCTGCTTGACAAGGGACAGATTAAGAATATTGTATTTGATTTCAGCGGAACAGATTTTATGGATAGTTCCGGAATCGGTGTAATAATGGGACGGTACAAAAAAATAGCACTTTCAGGGGGAAAGATTTTTGTAACCGGCATAAACAATAATTTAGACAGAATTTTCAGAATGTCCGGACTTTACCGGATCGTTCCGAAATTTGATTCCATAGAAGAGGCGTTAGCTAAGGGAAGATAGGTGTTTAAACAGGAGGATATGTATGGATACCAACGAAATGTTATTAGAGTTTGACAGCAAATCTGAAAATGAAAGCTTTGCAAGATCAGTCGTGGCAAGTTTTGTTGCCCAGCTTGATCCTACACTGGAGGAAATATCCGATATCAAAACTGCTGTTTCAGAAGCTGTAACCAATGCCATAATACATGGCTATGACAAGCTCAAAGGTAAAGTGATTGTTTTTTGCAGGATATTTGGACATGAAGTATATGTAGAGGTACGGGATCAAGGTCAAGGGATAGGGGATGTAACAAAGGCAATGGAGCCTCTGTTTACCACCAAGCCGGAGGAAGAGAGATCCGGTATGGGATTTTCTTTTATGGAAGCCTTTATGGATGATTTGGAAGTAGAATCGGAAATAGGCAAAGGAACTATTATTAAAATGAAAAAGAAAATCCACTAGGGCTTACATCCTGAGGAAACCTCATGAGCAGGAAGGAAGTGAAACAGTGGATACAATCGAATTAATCCGTTTATCACAACAGGGCGATAAGGAGGCAAGGGACAGGGTAATAACGGAGAATGTAGGATTGGTATGGAGTATTGTAAGAAGGTTTATGTCAAGAGGTCATGAGACGGAGGATTTATTTCAGATAGGGAGTATCGGACTGATAAAGGCAATTGATAAATTTGATATGAGCTATGATGTAAAGTTCTCCACCTATGCAGTTCCTATGATAATGGGTGAAATAAAGAGATTCTTAAGAGATGACGGAGCAATTAAGGTGAGCCGTTCCATGAAGGAAACAGCAGGCAAGATTCGTGTTATCAGAGAACGGCTTGGAAGCCTGTATGGAAGAGAACCAACCCTGGAAGAGATAAGTAAAGAATTGAACTTGGCAAAAGAAGAAGTACTAATGGCATTAGAATCGGGTGCAGAAGTAGAATCGCTCTATAAAACAATTTATCAGGGAGACGGAAATGCCATCTATCTGATTGATAAATTGGAACAAACCAATGATGAAAGTGAAAATATGATTGACAAGCTTGCATTACGAGAGACCATAGCATCACTTGATGAGAAGGATCAGGAATTAATCAGGCTTCGATACTTTATGAATAGAACACAGACAGATATCGCAAAAGAAATGGGAATTTCCCAGGTTCAGGTATCGCGGTTGGAAAAGAAAATACTCTTGAAAATGCGTGAGAGAATGTCCTGACATTGGCTGATATTACCAGTATATAATAAAGCAGTTAACAGATAATAACAATTATATAGGTGTTTATGATAGTAGGAATCATAAATACAAGAAAGAACAGCATCAGTAAAAAAACTGCTGCTGTTTTTTATTTACAATTTTTTTTTTAGCTGGCTTTTAGAATAAATTGAATTAAGTTAACTAACATTTTATCTTTGTTAAATCATTGTCTTTGATTAGAGAGATTGTCTTTGATTAGAGAAATAGTCTTTGATTAGAGAAATGGTCTTTGATTAGAGAAATAGTCTTTGATTAGAGAAATGGTCTTTGATTAAAGCAATATCTTTGATTAAAACAATGAACTTTAATTATAATATTTAGGCAGAGTTAACTTAATTTCAACTTTTAGAATAAAATCATTAGAAAGGTTAGGTAACTAAAAATGATATTCAGACAGAAGAGAATCTGGATAATTACAGCCGCCACTTTACTGCTGATTGCTGCAGGGATTGTAATTGTAATTTTTGCGCAGAATACGGAAAAGGAGATTCATAAGGGAACTCTTGTATTTGAAAGCAGTTATTGCAGTACATCCGGAATAGAAGGAAAGATGCCTGATGAAGAATACACGGTTATATATTAAAATTGACAAGAATAACCTGGTGCATCATAAGATAGTACGTTTAAAAGATGTCGCAAAACTCTTTTCCCCCAACCGGGATATAACAGAAAATCTGTACCAACAGGTGATCTTTATTATAAAAGATGATAAAAAGGCCAATTACGTTTTCTCTGTGCTTAAGCTAATAGAATTGATCCATAAGGAATATCCGGATTTAGAAATAATAAATCTTGGTGAGCGGGATTTTATTATTCTATTTGAGCCGGAACAGAAGGAGAAGAAGCTATGGGAGTATTTTAAAGTGGGCTTTGTATCATGTATCGTCTTTTTTGGTGCTGCTTTTACCATAATGACATTTAATGAGGATGCCAATGTATCGGTTATCTTTGAGATCGTCTATAAGTCTGTAATGGGAACGAAGCAGGTTAAAGGATCTTTACTGGAAATTTCCTATGCGGTGGGGTTACCTCTTGGTATCATAATCTTTTTTAATCATTTTAGTAAAATGAAAGCCGGGAAGGATCCCACACCTATGCAGGTGCAATTAAGGCTGTATGAAGCAGACCTGGATGAGACATTGATTGAAAATAAGTCAAGAGAGGGGAAATCCATCGATGTTCCTTAAATACTTATTATTGGTTTTTATAGGACTTACGGGCGGAATACTGATAGCAGCAGGTATGGTGGCTTTTATAACCATTGTCGGGGTTCTGACTCGTCTTGCCATAAGAACAGATACAGCCAAACGAATTCTGTTGTATGAAGATATTGTTGTAGTTGGTTCAACCCTGGGAAACATACTGGATATCTTTAAACCACCATTACCTGTCGGGTATGTGGGGCAGATACTATTCGGCTTATTTTCAGGGTGTTTTGTCGGATGTCTTGCCGTTGCCCTTGAAGAAGTAATTCAGATATTTCCTATCATGACCCACAGACTTAAGCTTAAAATCGGAATACCCATAATCGTATTGTGCTTAGCTTTAGGAAAAGGCGCAGGAGCTTTTTTTCAGCTATTTATACACTACAAAAAATAAAGAATAAATTCCAGGACAACTATGTAAAATAGTAAGGCATTTATTTATGTGAATAAGGAGGTTATAACATGCAGGATAATAAAAATAAAGTTACTGCCGCAGATGTTGTGAAGGAACAGGATAAGGATAAGAAAGCAGAGAAATATAATAAATATGTGAAAGACAAAACACCTGTCCATAATAAATTTATTAATATATTAAATGCCTTCTGGGTTGGCGGACTTATCTGTGTTCTGGGACAGGGCTTAAACAATTACTACACCTCTCTTGGATGCAATGAAGACCAGGCATCAGGGTACACGGCCCTTTCTTTGATACTGTTGTCTGTTCTTTTGACAGGGCTTAATATTTATCCCAAAATTGCTAAATTTGGTGGTGCCGGAACCGTTGTTCCTATTACGGGTTTTGCCAATTCTGTTGCCGCACCGGCAGTGGAGTTCAAAAAAGAAGGACAAGTCTTTGGTATTGGATGTAAGATATTTACCATTGCAGGTCCTGTAATCTTATATGGTGTATTTAGTTCCTGGGTGCTGGGGGTTATATATTTTGTGTTAATGAAGCTTGGGGTTATCTGATTTAAGAACGGTTTGAAAGAACTTAAGAGGGTACAGGTGTGCTTATACACAGGTGTGCCTATATTAAGCTTCCTTCATCATATTTTGTGCCGCTGTGGGCGGCGGAATGAGAGGTAAGAATGGAGAAGAGCAGTAAAATGTGCGGTAAGCAAAGTCTGTTGTTTGCAAATCCACCCTACGTAACAGCAGGTTCTTCCATTGCCGGTAAGAAAGAGGGAGAAGGTCCTTTAGGCAGTTATTTTGACCAGGTTGAGGAAGATCCTATGTTCGGAGGTACCACCTGGGAGGATGCGGAAAGCAGAATGATGAGAAGAGCTGCTGATCTTGCAATAAAAAAGGCAGGTATTACTAAAGAAGATATTAGATATATGGTAGGCGGCGATCTCCTGGGTCAGTTAATTGCGACCTCTTTTGGTATTATGGAACTGGAGATACCTTTATTTGGTGTTTATGGTGCCTGCTCTACCATGGGTGAATCCATGGCTATTGGCTCTGTGCTGGTTGAGGGGGGGTTCGCTGATAAGATAATGGCTATTACCTCCAGTCATTTTGGCGGTGCGGAGAAACAGTTTCGTTTTCCCTTAGCCTATGGTAGTCAGAGACCTTTGGCTACCAGTTGGACGGTTACGGGAAGTGGAGCAGTTATCCTTGATAAAGAGGATAACCGAAGCAAAAACCTGCTTGATAAAGAAGCTCCGGTTTGTATTAAAGGAGTAACCATTGGACGTATTGTGGATTACGGTGTAAAAGATTCCATGAACATGGGTGCCTGTATGGCGCCTTCAGCCTATAAGACCATTGCCGCTAATCTGAATGACCTTGGTGTTAAAGCAGAGTATTATGATAAGATCATTACCGGTGACCTGGGCTATATCGGCAAGGACATATTAATCGATCTGTTAAAACAGGAAGGAATCGATATTTCAAAGAACCACATGGACTGCGGAATTGAGATGTTTGATAAAGAAACCCAGGACACCCATTCCGGCGGCAGTGGCTGCGGTTGCAGCGCTATCACCTTAAACAGTTATATCATACCAAAACTGCGCAGAAGAGAGTGGAAAAGAGTATTATTTGTTCCTACAGGTGCCCTGCTGTCAACTGTAAGCTTTAATGAAGGAAATCCGGTTCCCGGTATTGCCCATGCTGTAATAATAGAAGGAATGTAAATACAACGGATTATAAGAAGAAGCCTGAAGCAAATAGCACAGGCTCTGGAAAGGAACTCAATGGATTATATAAAAGCATTTATAATAGGCGGTGCTATCTGTGTGGTTGTACAGATAGTAATGGATAATACAAAGCTGATGCCGGGCCGTATAATGGTTATGCTGGTATGCCTCGGAGCTTTTCTTGGTTCAGTCGGTTTATATGAACCCTTTGCTAAATGGGCAGGAGCTGGTGCCACTGTTCCCTTAAGCGGATTCGGAAACTCGCTTTTTAAGGGAATTAAAGAAGCAATTGATAAAGACGGCTTGCTGGGGTTATTTAAAGGAGGACTGACAGCTGCCTCTGCTGGTATTTCAGGAGCCCTGATATTTAGTTATATTGCTTCCTGGATCTTTAACCCTAAAATGAAAGACTAATATTTGAAAAAGTGCGTAAGGATAAAGAGAATAAAAATGCGGGTCCTGTTAGTTCATATAACAAGACCCGCATTATTTTTTGTTTATTACTTTCGTTTAATCGCCGTAATCATAATCGAACTCGGGATCATAATAGTCTTCTTCGCCGCCGGTGTTATTGCTGTTATTGTTTCCATTGCCATTACCATTGTTACCGTTGCCGTTACCATTGTTACCGTTGCCATTTCCATTATTGCCGTTACCATTTGAACCGTTATTTCCGTTGCTATTGCCATTACCGGAATTGTTCGTATTGGGCGGAGTAGTAGTTACTGATGGTGTTGTACCGCCGGGGGTAGGAAGAAGGTTCTGCAGCCCTGAATTTCTTGCATTGTGGACTTTACAGGTGTCATCATTGCTCGGAAGAAGGAATGGTGTATCCTGGGTTTTTGCTGTCTCTTCTTTGAATAACAGGACCTTCTCAACTACGGTAGAAGGAGGGCAGAATTCGGTGGCAATCTTACCTGATGTAGTACAGATTTTCACAGCTACGTGTATATCACATTTATCCGTAGGCTCTGTATTTTTAGCAAAGTATTCGGTCTTTACGGTTGAGCCGCCTTCGTATACATCACATCGGCCTTCAACGGCAAGTTTACCGCTCTTGGTACAGATCGTTCGCTCTACGATTGAATCAGGTTTATTAAAGGGAACAGCTTCCAGACCGTTTTCTTTGTGAATACGCTCCATAACATCACGCCATATAATTTTCTGATAACTGGTGTTGGTCTGAGCCTTGTTATTGTCATAACCTGACCAGATGGTGGCAGTATAATAGGGAGTATATCCGGAAAACCATAAATCTTTATCATCGGTGGTAGTTCCTGTCTTACCGGCTACAGGCATTTTAAGATTCTTAAAGCCTACTAAAGTTCCGGTACCTTTTTTCACAACGTCTTCCATGGCATTGGTTAAGAGGAAAGCAGTGGATTCCATCATGACCTGTCGAACCGAAGTCTTTTTATTCAACAATACTTTATTGTTATTGTCCAGTATTTTGGTGTAAAAGATTGGTTTGGAATATACTCCGCCATTGGCTATAGCAGCATAAGCAGCAGTAAGTTCCAGATTGGATACACCTTTTGTGATACCACCTAAGGCTAAGGGAAGGTTGATATCCGAATACGTTTTACCGCTTTCAGATACACCACTCTCTACAAGTGTAGTAAAGCCAAGCTTCTGCAGATAATCAAAACCTACTTTAGGAGTAACCTTTTCCAGTGTCTTAACGGTAACAACGTTCATGGAACGCATAATGGCTCTGCGAAGGGTGGTTAAACCCTCGTAATTATCACCGCTCCAGTTGCTTACATATTTATCACTTCCAGGGTACTTATAGGGTGCATCATCTACAACCGTTGCCAGTGTCATTCCCGCTGAATCCAGTGCCGGAAGGTAAGTTGACAGTATCTTGAAAGTGGAACCGGGTTGTCTTGTAGTATTAGTAGCTCTGTTTAAGGTACGGTTACCGGTCTTTTCACCCCGTCCGCCTATAAGACCTACTACATATCCGGTATGCTGATCCATGATAACCATGGAGGATTGAGGCTGGATGATAAGACTGTTATTTTCCGCGAGGATAATATCATCGGTCTCAACCTTTGCTGCCTTAAATTGCTCAATCAACTCTTCCGCGGCTTCCTTTGAGGAAAAATATGCGGTGGTCAGGTGTTTAAAATCCAGCAGATCATTGGTATGATAGTGAATTTGCTTCCCGTTTTTCTTCTCGATGGATAAAGCATAAGTCAACTCCCAGTAAGAATCCGTTCCGATTTTTGGGAAATAATCTTCGTTGGTATATACATCATCCAGGACTGATTGAATCTTGGAATCCAAAGTCGTATAAATGTTTAATCCGCCGCTGTAAAGGGCCTTGCTGGCTTGGGTATAGGTATAACCCTTCTCCTCCTGAAGATCTGCAATAACCTGTTCAATGAGCTCATCGACAAAGTAAGTATTATAGGAAGTAACATCCTGTTCATCATTTACCACCTGAATCCTGGAATAGACATCATCGGAAAGGGCTTGTGCGTATTCCTCTTCGGTACACAGGTTAAGGCGTTTCATGCTTTCAAGGATCTGAGCACGTCTCTGTGCGTTGTTATCCGGATGATTAATAGGGTTCATGTTCGTCGGTGACTGTGCAATAGCTGCGAGAACAGCTGCTTCAGACAATGTAAGTTCTCCTACATCCTTGTTAAAGTAACGTTTGGAAGCCGTCTGGACACCATAGGTACCTGCACCAAAGTTAATGGTATTCAGATAGTATTCAAGAATCTGTTTTTTTGACATTTTTTGTTCCAGCTGTATAGCCAGATATTGTTCCTGAACTTTACGGATGAATCTGTCGGTAAAGTTATCTTCAGCGCCTCCCTCAAAAACCTGGTTCTTGATCAGCTGCTGGGTAATGGTACTGGCACCTTGTCCGAAGTCACCGGATTTTAAAGCAACGAAAAAAGCACGAAAAATACCCTGAACATCAATTCCATTATGCTCATAAAAACGCTCGTCCTCAATGCTGATAACACAGTCCTGCAAAACCTTCGGTATTTCACTGATTTCTACATAAACACGATTTGATTCTGCTCCAATAAGAGTATCTATCAGATTTCCATCTTTATCATATATATTTGTAGTGAAACCGGAGGGTTTTACTTCAATCTGATCTATGTTGGGGGCACTGTCTGCCAATCCTTTCAATACGCCAAACCCCAAATAGGAGCCGATAATTATGAGGGAAACCAAACCTACCATGAATAACCGGAACACAGTAACACTTGCCTTGGTGGCGATCTTCCTGGAGGCAGATCTGATATACTGCTGTTTTCTGGCGGTTCCTTTCTTGCTGAAATCCATAATAACCTCTTTCCTGAATATCCAAGCTGCTATTGAATATTCTCTATTCGATAAAGGGTGTAACCTTCTTTATTTCGTTATTATATCAAATTAAGCCTTTAAAATAAAGGATTTTTTACCGTCCGGCATTCTTACGGCAGTCAACCGGAGCAATAATAATTCTCAAAGATGAATACCAAGAATTTACTTGGAGAAAAGGACATCTAAAAAATTAAAAATTGTTAAAAATGTAGTATTTTACCTTGGAAATTCTTGAGAAAATTAATAGTTATGTCACTAAACAATATATAAAGCATTAATTAATATGTAAAGTATACACAAAATGATTAAGTAATATGTGAATAAATATGTATTTATGCACATAGGCAACAAAATGTAGCATTCAAAAAAACTCTAAAAATGTTAGAAAAATCACAAACTCTATGGTAAACTATGTTTATAAGACCCATTTTTTTACACATCGTGTAATATAGGTTGAAAGCTTCTTTTATCAGCTTTTAATCAGAAAATTATCTCTTTATTTTGTATTGTGGTGAAGTTATAATAACCATAGTTTATTATTTCTATTATTGCAGTGTTATTTACAAATTTTCAGAATTTTTGGAGGGGCCATGGAAAAATTATTCTTAGAGGGAACAAAAAAGATAGTGCTGGAAGACAATAACGAATTGGTATTTGATTACTATCTGGTGGAAGAAAGCAGCAGCCAGACAGAGCATGAGAAACTATACGGCATAAAGATTTTTCAACATATGAAAGATCATCTGTTAGTAGAATATTCAGAACCGATTTCTTATTCAAAGGAGACGGTGAAAGACATGATACATAAACTCTGGAAAAATGAAGTCACGCTGATTACGATGCTAGAAATTGTAGACGATTTAGTTTCGGAATATACATTATAAGAATATCGGAAGAATATGCTAGATACGATAATACGGTATAATAGAATAATAACAAACTAAGCTGAATAAAAAGGAAAAAGAATTTACAGAGTGAATTCTTTTTCCTTTTTATTTTGCGGTAAAGAGGGACGTCCTATATGGTGCAGGGAGGGGTGATAGAAACCCTTTCGTTAAAAATTTCAAGATTGCCGTTAACGATTGCATAAACAATTATTTCATCCCTGGGAACTTTAACAGTACCGGCCGAGATTTCTAAAAGGCTCCTTTCGAATTCCTCGAAAGCATTGGGCGGTATCAGAAGTGAAAGCTTTACCTTATCGGTATATTCCTCTTCAAGGAGATAAACACCCATTTGCGCAATATTATATTTAATCTTGCCGGTTAAGGTATAATCTATGAGGATATCTGCTTTCCAGGCCTCTTCTTTTTCTATGATGACAGCATTCTGAATACCTTCCTTAGCGGCACTTTGATAAGCATGGACCAGGCCGCCTGTTCCAAGAAGGGTACCACCAAAATATCTGGTCACCACTATCAGGATATTGTGAAGCTTCTCAAGCAATATCAGATCCATAATAGGAAGGCCGGCAGTTTTAGCAGGTTCACCGTCGTCACTTAAGCGCTTGACCTCATCTTTTTTTCCGGCAACATATGCAAAACAGTTGTGCCTTGCTCCGGAATGCTCTTTCTTCACCTGCTCGATTAATTGAAGGGCTTCTTCTTCAGAGGAGATGGGAAAGACAGAGGCTATAAACCTTGACTTCTTAACAATTACCTCACCTGTGCTCTTACTGTATATTGTACGGCAGCTTTCGTTCATTGCTGACTCCTTATTTAAACTGATTCAATTCGGGAATATATTCATAATGAATAACATTCAGCCGGTCTCTTAATTCCTGCTCATTGAATTCGAGATATTCGCATAAGTCTGCTAAGCTGCTATATTTATCTCTTAATTGAGTATTAATATAGCTTAACAGTATAAATGGATCTTTGGGCAGTGTCATGATGTCCTCCTAAGCAGTATTTTCTGTTATTATACCACAGAACACCCTGAAACAAAATAGGGAAGGAAGCTTTTAGTTGACGTAGGGAGATATATTCTTTACAATAAAAGAACAGAGGTTTGTATAATGAACAGAGGCTGATGAAGTGGATTAGTGCTATGAAATAACAAACAGCATAAAATGAGCAGCACTCCTTCAGGAATCATGTTATTGATTGAAGTAGCAGAATGAGAGGGTATTATGGATCTATTTGAATATATGAGAGAAACCAATAAAGAAAAGGAAGCTCCTCTTGCCAGCAGGCTTCGGCCAAAGACGCTGGAGGAAGTCGTAGGGCAGGAGCACATAATAGGAAAAGATAAATTGTTATACAGAGCCATAAAAGCGGATAAGCTCAGTTCCATTATTTTATACGGTCCGCCTGGAACCGGTAAGACAACCCTTGCCAAAGTAATAGCCAATACCACAAGTGCCGCCTTTCTTCAATTAAATGCCACTGTTGCCGGTAAGAAGGATATGGAAGAGGTTATTGGTAAAGCAAAAGAAAACATGGGGGCGTATAGTCGTAAAACCATACTTTTCATCGATGAGATACATCGGTTCAACAAAGGACAGCAGGATTATCTTCTTCCCTTTGTGGAGGATGGTACGGTTACTTTGATAGGAGCAACAACGGAGAATCCTTATTTTGAGGTAAATGGCGCTTTAATCTCCCGTTCTGTGATATTTGAACTGAAATCCCTACAGAAAGAGGATATTAAGGAACTACTGCTTAGGGCTGTGAATGACAAGGACAGAGGCATGGGTAACTTTAACGGAGTCATCGAAGAGGATGCCTTAGAGTTTATGGCTGATATTGCCGGAGGAGATGCAAGACTTGCATTAAATGCCATCGAGCTTGGCATTCTTACAACAGAGCGGGGGACAGACGGGAAAATACACATAACCCTGGAAGTGGCTCAGGATTGTGTCCAGAAAAGGGCTATTAAATATGATAAGGCCGGAGATAATCATTATGATACCATTTCAGCTTTTATCAAAAGTATGAGAGGTTCCGATCCGGATGCCGCTATTTATTACCTGGCAAGAATGCTATATGCAGGAGAAAGTGTTTCCTTTATCGCAAGAAGAATTGTTATCTGTGCATCAGAGGATGTATCCAATGCGGATCCCAATGCCCTTGTGGTTGCAAATGCGGCTGCGGAGGCGGTGGAAAGAATAGGGATGCCGGAAGGGCGAATCATACTTGCACAGGCAGCAGCCTATGTAGCCTGCGCACCTAAGAGCAATTCAGCTATCATGGCTATAGATGCTGCTATGGAGGCTGTAAGGAATGAAAGCACCCCTCCCATTCCGCCTCATCTTATGGATGCACATTATAAGGGAGCGCATAAATTAGGGCATGGACTGAATTACCAATATGCCCATGCCTTTAAGAATCATTATGTGAAACAACAGTATTTACCCGATGCCTTAAAGGACCGAACCTTTTATGAACTATCCGATGAAGGTTATGAAAAAGACCTGAAAGAGCATCTTAATCGGATTAAGAGAGAAGCAGAATAATTATTTCCTTTTGGCTTCTTCCTCTGCCCGCTTTTTCAGGAGCCTGTAGACTAACATATATGCATACAGCATAAGCGGTATCATGGTAGTCGAGTAGATAGATGCCATAAGCAGACTCTGATAATCGGGGGAAGCTGTAAGCCCGGCATAAAGAGTGAGTCCGTATAGGGACAACAACAATACTACTATTAAGATTGCACCAATTCGTTTTAGGTTCTTCATATTAATAACCATGCCTTTCTCAGTACTTGAAATGTTTTTTATCACACACGAAACAGTAAAACTTAATCTACTTGTAAAGAACAGGGATTAATTATTTCTTTAAACAGTATAATGGAAATGTACTGTAAAAGCAAGCAACAAAGCCTTGTAGGGGCTTTTCAATGAAAGGAGCAATAATTGAGTAAAGTTAGAAAATCGATGGTAAACTTTATGCTGGTTGTAGCCGTTCTGCTATTGTCAGTGGGGATTACTGCATGTGGTAAGGCAGAAAAAAATCAGACAGGGAATAATACCGCAGAAGAAAATAGTACTGAAGAAGAAAGTAATACCAATGAGGATAGTGATAATACACAGTCAGAAAAAGAAGGTGAGGATACCAAGACAAGCGAGGAGAAGGGTACCAATGAAGAAAAACCTTTAGTACCCGACTTTACCTTACAGTCCTCAGAGGGCGAAGAGGTTACTCTTTCTGATTATGCCGGTAAAGTAGTGGTACTTAATTTCTGGGCCAGCTGGTGCCCTCCCTGCAAGGAAGAAATGCCGGAATTTCAAAAGTTATATGATGAACTTGCAGAGTCTGAGGATGCAGTATTATTAATGTTAAATCAGACCGACGGACAACGCGAAACAGAAAAGAAAGCGAATAATTATATAGAAGAAGAGGGTCTTACCTTTCCGATACTTTATGATACCGGAGAAGTTGGCGGAAGTATATTTGGCATAAACAGTATACCAACAACTGTTGTAATCGACAGAGAAGGGCGTTTATCTGATTATGTTCTTGGCAGAACGGAATATTCGAAAGTAGCCCAGATGATAGAGGAGGCCAAATAATGCTTCTGAAAACAGCAGAAGAACTGACCCCGTACCTGGCCTGGTTGGTATTCACAGAAGGAATTCTTAGTTTTATTTCACCCTGTATCTTTCCAATGCTGCCTGTATATCTTATGTATCTTGGAGGGAATGCAGAGGAAAAAAAGAATAATAAAAGATTATTTCTTAATACATTAGGTTTTATCGCTGGCTTTACCACGGTCTTTGTTATTTTAGGGGCTACTGCATCTGCTATTGGTCAGCTGCTGCGGGAGTACCAGGAACTGCTGCAGCGGGTCAGCGGAATTATTATGATAATCTTTGGACTGCATTTTATGGGAGTCCTTAAGCTGAAATTGTTGAACAGAACCAGTACCAGAAGTGTGAACACTCATAACCTGAAGTTCTTTACCAGTATGATATTTGGGTTTGCATTTTCCTTTGGCTGGACACCCTGCCTTGGTCCTTTCTTAGGCTCGGCATTGCTGTTAGCTTCTCAGACAGCTACACTTTATGAGGGTGTATTATTATTGCTGTTGTTCTCGCTAGGACTCGGTATTCCATTTCTTGTAATGACAATGTTATTTCCCCGACTCAAATTTTTAAATGATTTTATTAGAAAGCATATGGAAACGGTAAAGAAAGTATCGGGTGTATTATTAATTTTGATAGGTTTACTCCTGGCGTTAGATTTGTTTGGGTATTATCAGGGAATATTTAGCTAATATGGAAAGAAATTGTTATATTTCTATATATCAGTAGATGTGATTTGTACATAGTACACTAGTAAAAAATCAAAATTTATTATTTAATACTGCATAATGTAAGAGAAGAAAGGAAATAAAAAAATATATTTGACATTTAAAAAATATGCTGTATAATTTCTTTAGAGTCAAAGGCGATTATTCTATTTTTATGGAGTAATTGCCTTTTTTTCTGTTATTTGCAGCAAGTGGATCTGGTATCAGACGGCCGTATACCTTTGCTTTCGAAGCTGCTTTTTTAACGGATAAATGCTTTAATGAATTGCAGAAATACTAAAGTAACGCATAGAAGCATTTTAAGAATTTGATTACAAGTAAATCATTTGAAAGAAGGTATAAATTATGGAAATTAACAGCGGAAATACCGCATTTATAATTATTAGCAGTGCATTGGTACTCCTGATGACACCAGGTCTTGCATTTTTCTATGCGGGTATGGAAAGAAGAAAGAATGCTATCAATACTTTGATGTCCTGTTTTTTTATTTTAGGCCTTGGAGCTGTATTATGGGTGGCAGTTGGTTACTCACTGGCTTTTGGAAATGATCACGGCGGCATTATCGGTGATTTCAGCAAAGTATTTTTTAACGGAGTTGGTATGGAGCCTAACGCTGATTATGCCGGAACTATTCCAGAGACAGTATTTGCAGCGTTTCAGATGATGTTCGCAATTATTACTCCTGCTCTGATCTGCGGAGCGGTAGCTGGAAGAATGAAATTTTCAGCATTATTCGTTTTTGTAACTGCCTGGTCCTTACTGGTATACTATCCTCTGGCTCATATGGTCTGGGGCGTAGGCGGTTTTATAAGAGAGTTGGGTGCAGTAGATTTTGCCGGTGGTAACGTAGTTCATATAAGCTCCGGTGCATCAGGACTTGTAGCTTGTATCTTGCTTGGAAAGCGCAGAGAATACGGAGTAGTACCTTACAAACCTCATAACATTCCTTTTGTAGTACTTGGTGCAGCACTTCTTTGGTTCGGCTGGTTTGGTTTTAACGGCGGCAGTGCTTTAGCAGCGGACGGACTTGCGGCTCATGCATTTGTAACCACCAATACTTCAGCAGCAGCAGCTCTCCTGTCCTGGATGCTTATTGAAAAGGTTCTTCATGGAAAGCCTACTATTTTAGGTGCTTGTACCGGTGCTGTAGTCGGTCTTGTAGCAATTACTCCCGGAGCGGGTTTTGTTCCAATCTGGGCATCACTGATCATTGGTCTACTGGTAAGTCCTATCTGTTATTTCGGCATGACAAAGATCAAAGCCAAATTCGGTTATGATGATGCACTTGATGCTTTTGGCTGCCATGGTCTTGGCGGTATCTGGGGTGGAATTGCTACCGGATTATTTACACAGACTTCCATTAATTCCGGCGCACAGTGGAACGGACTTGTATTTGGAGATGTTAAATTATTTGTTGCCCAGGTTTTAAGCATTGTAATTACCATCGCTTTTGCAGGTATTGCTACCTTTATCATTGTTTTTGTCATTAAGAAAGTAATGCCTATTAAAGTAACACAGGAAGAAGAAGCACAGGGACTTGATTTGGTTGAACACGGCGAAGTTGCATATCCTTCTTTTAATGGTTTAGATTAATTATTGATATTAACAGGCAGAAAGGAAGATAGAATATGAAGAAAATCGAAGCAATTGTCAGGCCGGAGAAACTGGAGCCTTTAAAGGAAGCTTTGTTAAAAAAACAGGTAAATGGTCTTACGATCAATCAGGTTCTTGGCTGTGGTAAACAGTATGGTTTTACAGAGTACGTAAGAGGTAATACCATTATAATGAACACTCTTCCTAAGATAGAAATAACACTTGTAGTTCCCGATGACAGAATGGAAGAGATTATTGATACCATTATTGAAATTGCACAGACCGGTAAATTTGGCGATGGAAAGATATTTGTTAGTGATATTGTAGATTGTATCAGAATCCGTACCAAAGAGCGCGGTGAGAAAGCGTTATAAAAGCGAAGCAATGGAATTGATTCGTTGATAAAATATATGCGAAGATAACAGTGAGCACCTGCCTTGTGGGCAGGTGCTTCTTATGTTGTAAGATGCTAGCCAGACTCTTTGTTATGTAATAAAAAATTGCAGTGAGGCAGACTTGTTGTTAGTAATAAGAAATTGCAATGAGGTGAACTTATTGTTAGTAACAAGAAATTGCAGTGAGGCAGACTTGTTGTTAGTAATAAGAAATTGCAGAGAGGTGGACTCTTTGTTATGTAAGAAATTACAGTAAGCTAGACTCTTTGTTAAAAAATTGGATTTTGAGTCAAGCCAGGCTTTCTATTATAATAATGAACTATGAAATATTATATTATTATTACAGCACAGGTTGTTAACAGTAATCGTCATCGTATTAATATACCGCTAAAATATAAGCAGTAAGTAAAAGCAGGTAAGCATTACAGGAACTCTTGAGCTGGATATTTGGAGTTGTATCTGGGGTATTTGGAGCCGTATCTGGGGCATTTGGCTGAGTATCGCTTGTTATCTTATTTATATTGTATATAATAAGTCCATAGAGTAAATATAAGGCTCAAAGAAAAAGGCTAATATTAATTATTGATATTTTAGGATGTTATACAGAACATAATTTATTATCTTCATGGGGAGGAGAGTATGAATGAAAGTAACTATTAATCAGAATACAGATTGTGGGGAGGATGAAATTATTATTAATTGCAGTTATGTGGATGAAAGACTGAAAGGGTTAATAGAACTGATACGGCAGTATTCTTTTTCCATGGAGCTGTTTAACGGGAACGAAAGTTATCACATCCCGCTGGAAAGTATTTTATATTTTGATTCTGCCAACGGCAGAACCTTTGCTTATACCATAGATAAGATTTATGAAGCCAAAGAAAGTCTGCTGGAGCTGGAAGGTAAATTAAAGGTAACTCCTTATGTTAGAATCAGTAAGAATTGTATACTTAATACCGCATATCTGGTGAAGGTTCAGCCCATTGTTAATCATCGGCTTGAAGCTACCTTAAAGAATAATGAAAAAGTGATTGTTTCCAGAAACTATATCTCAGTATTAAAAGAAAAATTACTATCAAGAGGAGGTTTAATATGAATCATTTTCGCAGAATATTTTTGCCCAGCGTTGCTTTAAGTTTTATGTATACTTCTCTGTTTGCTTCTGTTCTTAATCTGCTTCAGGGATACAGAAAGAGCAGTAATATTTTTGATTTGCAATTACTTATATTCCTGGTGGCAATAAACGGTATAAATTATTTATTGTTAAAAATACCTTTTTCCAGCTTTCGGATGTATGTTATTGTGGAGGGAATTCTTTTTTATTTATTTTTTCTTGGGGTATCCTATTTCTTTCAATGGTCGAATTATGAGAACCCTGCCACATTCATTTTAAACAGCCTGTTTTTCTTCTTAATTTATTCTCTGGTACAGCGGTATTTCTATAAGATTATGGTGAAGGAAGCAGAGGATATTAACAGACTTATCAAATGATTTAATAAGATAAAAGATAAATACTTTACTTGCGTCATAAAATAACCAAAAAGGAGAAAAATATTTTTTTAGTTCTACAATATTACATAAATTGACTTTAGCTTCTTTTGTGATATAATATCAATGTTATCAGCACTTTTAGGTGTAATATTATCGATGTTGGGGCATAAAGATAACACAAAAGCATAACAGGGAGGATATTTATGTTAAGAGCAAGTGATTACAGGGCAAGGGCAAGAGAAGCTCTGAAAGGAAACTGGGCATTAGCAGTTATCGTTGGTGTTGCTATGTCTGTTATTGTATTTATAATTAATTATATACCCCAGATAATATTGGCTATGGGGGGATTTATCAGCCTTCAGGATATTCTTACCTATGAAGAAGCGAGTGTCTATGCTTCACCTGCTGGTGCTATGATTTATTTAATTCTGCAATTACTGATTGTACTAATATCAGGCGCCTTAGGAATGGGTTATTATTTATTTAATATTAATCTTATTAAAGGCTCAGATTACCGTTTCGAGAATCTGTTTGCTAGATTTCGTATAATTATAAAAACCTTTGGATTGTTTTTTATGATGGGATTATTTGTTACGTTATGGTTACTGCTATTCATTATCCCGGGTATAATAGCTTCCTTTCGTTATGCCATGGCACCCTATATTATGGCGGAAGATCCTGATATAGGCATTATGGAAGCGATTAGCAGATCCAAAGAAATGATGGTGGGTTATAAATGGAAGTACTTTTGCCTGTCTATCAGCTTCATCGGTTGGATAATAGTTGGTCTGTTTACCTGCGGTATCGGTTTGCTCTGGGTAAGTCCTTATATGGAAGCTGCCAACGCTGCCTTCTATCTTGAAATTTCAGGCTATAATAGTCAGAATAATGAAAATGCTTCAAATGCTCAATATGAATACAATTACTATGATGAATAAATCATCAGACATTGAATAAATGAAACTCAAAAGCTGTGTCTTCTAAAGCCCAATACTATCAGGGCTTCTGGAACACAGCTTTTTCTTGCATTGACCGCCGGCTTTTTACAGTCTATAATGATAGAAATTGGGACAACTGGTCATAATATCCAATGATACTAGAATGAGAAATAGGAGAAACGAACATGCCAAAGGGAAAAAGAAAACTGGTGAAATGTATTGTATGCGGGGAAATATTTGATTCAGAGATTGATACCTGTCCGGTATGCGGCGTAGGAAGAGAATATTTTATTCCTTATGATGGAGAAGAGGTACTCTTTCGCAAAGATACCCAGGAGACTTTTATAATTCTAGGGAATGGGGCGGCGGGTATCAGCGCTGCAGAAGCAATTCGAGAACGGAATGATACCGGTCGGATTATTATCATATCAAAGGAAGCAGAATTAAGCTATAACAGGCCGCTGCTTACCAAAAAGCTCAGTACCTTTAATTCCTCAGAAGAGATATATATGCATCAGCCTGACTGGTATGAGGAAAATCAGATTACAAACTACCTGGGCAGAGAAATTAAAAAAATAGATACCGGTAATAAAACTGTTATTTTGAATAATGACGAAGAAATCAAATTCGATAAATGTATATATGCACTGGGAGCTGAAAGCTTTGTACCGGCTATAAAAGGAAGCGATCAAAAAGGCGTTAAGGTTATCAGGAATCTTCAGGATGTAAGTGATATCAGAGAGCTGAGTAAAAATGCAAAGCAGGCAGTTGTAATAGGCGGTGGCGTATTAGGGCTTGAGACTGCCTGGGAACTTAGTAAATTGTGTAAAGTAACTATCCTTGAAGCTGCTGACAAGCTTATGGTCCGACAGCTGGATGATACAGCAAGCGAGATGCTTGGAAACCTGATTACAAAAGTGGGTATTGATTACCGGGTAGGCGCTGCAATAGCAGAAATAACGGGAAATGAGAAGGTTACAGGAGTAGCACTAAATACAGGAGAAGTTTTTGACGCAGATCTGGTTATTTTCTCCTGTGGTATCACCCCTAATACAGTTTTGGCAAAAGAAGCCGGATTACAGGTTGGTAAAGCAGTGGAAGTAAATGATAAAATGGAAACGAATATAGACAGTATCTATGCCTGCGGTGATTGTGCCGAATGTAAGGGTGTGAATTACGGAGTATGGGCTCAGGCAATTGAAATGGGAAAGACCGCTGGTGCCAATGCCGCCGGAGAGGATACAGACTATGATATTTATCCGCCTGCACTTACCTTTCACGGTATGAAGACTGCATTATTTGCCGGAGGAGATAACGGTAAGCTTCCTGATAAAGAATATCAGACTTTGGAATACAGAAATGACTTAGACGGAAATTATGAGAAATTCTATTTTTTAGAGAACAAGTTAGTGGGAGCAATATTGCTTGGTGATACCCGCAAGATGAATAAGGTATCAGAGGGGTTAAACGTGGGATGTTCCTATAATTATGTAAAGAATAATATCATTCACGATTAGAGAGGTCAATTTATTAGCACCTTATTTAAATACTCCGCATATAAAGCGTATTTTCGAGGAAAGCGCCATAAGGGATAAGGAACGCAGTTATCCCAATGAGTCCTGGGGATATGGAATCCTTAATATAGAGGGTATAGCGTCCTTTCTGGCAGCTGTCTATAGTAAATAAAATAAAATATATAAAAAACTGTGGCATAAATCCTATTTCTGAATAAAGTGGTAATAAAACGTTATGGTGCAATATTATGGAGTACTATATTCCCGTTGAACCCGGTGTCAGAATTTATGTAAATGATATCAATCCACAGGGAGACAAACCGATTCTTTTTATGCATGGCTGGCCTGCTAATCATCACTTATTTGAGTATCAGTACAATGAACTGATACAGAAGGGGTATCGCTGCATAGGTATGGATGTAAGAGGATTCGGTAAATCTGATAAGCCGGTTTACGGCTATGATTACGATTCATCTGCTGATGATATTCGCTGTGTTATCGAGAACTTAAAACTTAAAGACCTGACCTTGCTTGGGCATTCAACGGCAGGTGCGGTAGCCATCAGATATATGGCCAGGCATAATGGGTACGGAGTATCCAAACTGGTACTTTGTGCAGCTGCTGCACCAAGTCTGATACAAAGACCGAACTTTCCATATGGTTTAAGGGAGGAGGAGGTTATTGAGATAATCCAGAATACTTATAAAGACCGTCCTCAGATGCTTGATGATTTCGGAAAAATGTTCTTCTACCAACCGGTTACCGAAGCTTTTTCTCTGTGGTTTGGTTCACTGGGAGCAGTAGCGGCAAGCTGGGCAACGGCCTATGTAGCTTGTGCATGGCTCTATGAGACGTTATTCGAAGATATGAAATGTGTAAATGTACCTACGCTTATTATGCATGGAATACACGATCAGGTATGCAAATATCCCTTAGGAGTGGCACAGCATAAAGGCATAAAAGGATCAAAGTTCGTAACCTTTGAAGAAAGCGGACACGGACTTTTTTATGATGAAAAAGACAAATTTAATTGTGAACTTATGAATTTTGTGGGATAGATCAGAATATACCGGATTTGTTTGGAATCTCAGACAAAGCCGGTATATTTTTATAATAATGTATCCTCGTGTATCATATGTTAAAGTAACAATTCTAGATGACTGATAGCATAAGAAAATAACATCAGCCACCTGTATAAACGGAGTACATCCATGAATAATGAGAATATCAATGAAATAACCAGTCAGAACTACGCTGATCTGATAGTGGATTGGACAATTTCTAACATAAACAGAAGTGATTTCACGAATTCTGTAATTCAGGATATAAACAGTCAATACGGAGTAATTCATATACCGGTAGAGGAAATAACAGCTGACATACTACAGCAATATGGATATTCTGCTATGCCGGCATGCTACGGAATCACAACTTACCGTAATGAAGTAATTGAAAGTGCTTATACCATACAGCAATTTGAGCTGGAGGATATAAAGGGCAATGGTATCCTCATAGGTATTGTAGATTCCGGGATAGATTATAGAAATGATGCTTTCAGAAAGATTGATGGAACTACTAAAATAAGATATATCTGGGACCAGACGCTTGAAACTGGACTTCAGCCGGAAGGCTTTGGTTACGGAGCAGAGTATAGCAAAGATGATATTGATTATGCCCTTATGCAGACGAATCCCTATGATTATGTACCAAGTATAGATGATATAGGGGAAGGAACGGCTATGGCTGCCATAGCAGCAGGTAATAAGTCAGAAAGTTCAGCCTTTACAGGAATTGCTATTAATGCAGAATTAGTGATAGTTAAGTTAAAAACCGCAAAGGATTATCTAAGAGACTTCTATGGTATCAAAGAAGATGCGGTTTGCTATCAGCAGAATGACATAATGCTTGGGGTTAAATATTTAATTGAAACTGCTCAAAGATTAAATATGCCCATTGCCATTTGTATGGGGTTAAGTTCCTCACAGGGAGCTCATGACGGTTATGACATCATGAGCAGATATTTAACAGAGTGCGGAAGTAACAACGGTGTTGGACTGGCAGTGGCTGTAGGAAATGAAGGCAACCAGGGCCTTCATTTCCTTGAAATAAAACCGGCAGAAGAGAAATACAGCCTGGCAGAGCTGAATGTAGGAAGCGATAATACGGACTTTACCATGGAATTTTGGACTTATATTCAGAATCCGCTTAGTCTTAGTATATTTTCGCCTGATAATACTGCGGTTTTCCGTATTGATACCCTGCTTGCAGCAATCCGAAACGGCAGGATAGAATATGGAGATACCATTATTTATTATGACCTGTTTGGCAGTGAGGTATATTCTCAGAAGAAATTAATATTGCTGCGATTTAAAAATACTTCGAAGGGGGTCTGGCGGTTTCAGATAGAAGAAGGAGAAGGTGTGGTATCCCTTTGTCATATCTGGCTTCCCATAAGGAACTTCCTGAAAAACGATATTTATTTTCTGAATCCGAATGCCAATACGACAATTTCAATACCTGGAAACGCAACCCAGTTGATTACGGTTACATCTTATAATGCAATTGTCCTCACTCTGGCAGAAAGTGCTGGAAGAGGGTTTACTTCCAATAACATTCCCAAGCCGGATATTGCTGCTCCAGGAGAAAATATGATTGTTCCTATTCTGGAGGGAGGCTTCTATCCTTTGTCCGGCAGCGGGCTGGCAACAGCATTTACTGCTGGTGTATTGGCAGCAATACTGGAAGGAGGAGAGCTGCTTAATGTTACGGATAAGATCAATACGCCCTTGCTGCGGTTTATCCTAACCTACTTAGCCAGAAGAGATTCAGATAAAGAATATCCTAACCCGGATTGGGGATATGGTTATATCGTCTGACCAGATTGATTAAGAGCTAGAGTGTTAATAGTGAGAAGAAAGGCTTAGAAGAAATCAGCAATCTTCTAAATGAAATCTATAAAATCTGGTAAGTGCCGGTGAATGAGATACCTGAAATGTAATTGCAGTGAAAAATCTATTTATATAAAATCTATAAGCAACAATAAATCAATAATGGCTGCAAAGCAGCTGGCAAAGAACAGGAATTGGATAAATCTGTTTTATATGAATGTACAAGATGCTATAATAACTCATACAAGCTATTATAGCATCTTTCTAATAAAAAAAGCATTACAGGTCAATTACAAATATATGAAAATTAGATATTATTGAGAGTAAGGAGGTGCTTTTATGGAAGCATGGAATTCTATACAAAATTCTATACAATATATTGAAAATAATCTAGCTGAGAAAATAAATATGGAGGAGCTTGCCGGTGTGGCATATTTATCTCCTTTTTATTTTCAGAGGCTTTTTAACAGGTTAGTCGGCAAGCCAGTGATGGAATATGTAAAACTCCGCCGCCTGGCTGGTGCAGCTGATTATCTCAATTTAAATAAGGATAGCAGGATCAGTGAGACTGCCTATCGTTTTGGATTTGAGAATCATGAAACCTTTACCCGTGCTTTTAAGGCTGTATATGGTATGACACCGGAAAATTACCGTGCCAATCCCCGTCCCTTAACACATTTTATAATGCCGGATATTTCATTGAATTATTATATGGTGGATGAAAATGTCCCTTTAATATCTGACGGTATCACCCTGGAGGTAAGCAGATATTATCTTTCTAAGTCCAGAAGCTTTATGGGCTATAGTATCCAGAATCCTATGGGAGATGAACCCGGTGTGGATCTGCTAGGCGAGTTATGGGATAAGTTCCATGAACACAAAGCTTCCATTCAAGGACTCAAAAGGAAGGGGCAGGAAGCAGGAGTCTCATCTCCCGGCGAAAAGCCAGGTTTCTTTACTTATTTTACAGGCGGGGAAGCAGAAGAAGGAGAGCTTACAGAAGGTTTTATTAACTGGGACATGCCAGCGGGAAATTATATTATTTGTACCTTTGAGGCAGAGAATTTTCAGTTGCTCGTAAACGAAGCACTTAATAAGGCAAGGGATTATCTGTTTGGTGTCTGGCTCCCAAAGCATACGATAAACACTGAATATTTTATGGCAGAATTATATTACGATATTACACCGGAAGCTACCAAAATGGAATTATGGGTGAAGATAAAGGAAGAAAGCTCCTGTTAAAAGCCTGTGTTATTAATTTAGAACGGAGGAACGAATGGACAACGCCAGAAAGCATTGTGAAAAATTGAAAAAATCATTAAATCAGTATCTGGGGAAAGGGCAGGCTGATGAAATACTGAGTGGACTTGACGAGCTGACTGGACAGGAAACCCCTGAGCAAAGTGCCGAATGGGCAAGGAAAGTAAATGAGCGGCTTGAAAAAGCAGTTAGCCCTGAAATACTTATTCATGTAAGAGAAGAAAGTGCCTGTATCAAGGCAAATAAATATTCTCCTTATGTAAAATACTTTAAGGAGATTCGTGAGAAATATGCTGAAGATGAAGCCTATATAAAGGCAGTTGCAGAATTTTTAAATGGCAGAGGCAGGTGTGGGAAGAAAGTCGAGTATATCAACGGAAAAATATATTCCCACTTCAGTTACGGAAATTCCTGTGTCTGTTATGTAATCAAGGGAGGCTGGCAGAAACCGCCCACGACGACCTGGTGTAGATGTTGCCAGGGTACCTTATTAAGTATTTATAAATTAGTATTTCCTGATAAAGTTTGTCATATGGATATTGTTGAGACCTTTGCTACAGAAGGCTCGGATTGTGTCTTTGCTACCTGGTACACAAATTAGCATAAGTAAAAAGCCTGTTCTAATTGAAACAGGCTTTTTACGTGTAGCTGTTTAGATTGCTGCATTAAGCGGATTTAAGGCAATGTCAGATTGTTCAACGATTTCCCCATCTACCAGTCGAATGATGGAGGTGCCATATTGAGAGGAACTGCTTGAGTGAGTAACCTGAATCAAAGTCTTACCATAGGTTACATTAATTTTTCTGAACAACTCCATAATTTCTTTTCCAGTTTTGGAATCCAGATTGCCGATGGGTTCATCCAAAAAGAGAATTTCAGGATCTGTTATTAAGGCTCTTGCTATGGCTACTCTTTGCTGCTGACCGCCGGATAACTCTCTGGGAGTTAACTTCCTTTTATCATACAAGCCGATAACTTCCAGCAGTTCAGAAAGTTTCTGTTCATAGTGTTTCGGATTTTTGCCGTCAAGGATTAGGGGAAGGAGGATATTATCCTCTACATTCAGGTTCTGAACCAAGTTATAGAACTGAAATACAAACCCGATTTTTGTTCTTCTGAATTTGCTCATTGCTTTCTTTTTTAAGGAACTTAAATCATTCCCATCTAATTTAATAGTACCGTCTGTTGGTTTATCAAGGCCTCCAAGCAGGTATAAAAGAGTAGATTTACCGCTGCCGGAGGGACCCATAATTGATACGAATTCACCCTGGTCAACACTAAAAGTAAGATTTTTTAGAATATGAGCTTCTTCTTTACCTGTAACAAATTTTTTATTTAGTCCATTTACTTCAATAGCTTTCATATAGGCTCCAATCTGCGTACTTTGGCACGCATATAAAATCAAGGGGAAGTGAAAGTTGATTTGCTTTCACTTCAGGCTCCCGTTAGCGTGCATTGGCACGCGTATAAAATCAAGGGGAAGTGAAAGTTGATTTGCTTTCACTTCATTTTACCAGCGGCTTCTAAGGTTATGCATTACTCATATTTAATTTCCTGTATTACCGATAACTTTCTGCTTCTAAGCAGTACCGGAAAAGTAGCTAAAAGAACAATAACTAAGGAAACAGCGTATATCACAGGCAAAGAAGAATAGTCCAGAGATACTGTCATAGGCAAACCTATGGACTTTGTCATAATAGATATCAGTTTCAACCCGAAGATACAATAAACGGATGTAATTAACATAGCCCAGGTTACAGAGGCAATGGATTCAAAGATTAAGATTTTCGTACGACCTGAATCCTCCATGCCAACAGAAGATAATATGGCAAATTCACTCTTCCTCTGAAGAAAGCTGATGGATACATTATTTACCATACCTAAAGCAGCTATAATAATTGCCATATAAGAGAAAACGCTTAAGGCTTTTACCAGCATCTTGTTATTTTCAACATTATTAGCGCACATCTCATCTCTGATTATTGCGGTTGCACCGACTTCTCGTAAGACCGGCTTTAATTCCTTAAGGAGCTCCTCTGGTACCTTTTCGGTTGTAAAGGTGATGGTGTTAGCACTGTTAATTCCATAAAGGTCTTTCAGTGTTTCTAATTTCATCAATATAAAGTAGCCGCTTTGAAAAAGCCTTCCATCAACAATACCTGAGATCTTAACGGTTCTTGTTATACCATTGCAGGTAATCTCCAGAGTATCACCTACATGCTTGTTGAATTTCTTTTCCAGAGCAGTAGTGAAGATAATTCCGTTGCTTTCATTTTTATAATCTGTTATATACTGTCTGTTATTCTTGCTGTCCAATTTCAAATATTTATTATAAGCAGTGTAAGTATCGATGTTTGCACCGATAATGCTTATGTTCATTTCTTTATCTTCATCTTCATTTTCTATAGTGGCATTTTGATTGTTAATTAAATTAATATCAGATTCTTTGATACCAAGACCTTTTAGTTCCTTCACAAGGTAATCTGCGGTTGACTGTTCTGAGGAATCCCTCAAGGTAGATATATTATCCAGTTCTACATCAAAGTCCAGTTCTGTATAGGCTTCTGTTACCACATGAATCATACTGGTGCCGATGGAGGCAATTGCTATGATGGAAGCCAGAGAGATAATGATTAAAGTTATATTACCAAGTAAAATCTTAGAGGTCCTGAGATTGTTAATGGCATAGACGATGTTTTTACTACGTCCTCTTAATAACTGATACAAAAATTTGGACAAGATATCAACCAATTTAGGATATGCCAGTATAACTCCAAGGAGGGAGATAATTAATAGCACTGCAGAAAAGCCGTTTAAAGCTTCCTTTGCTGTTATAAAAAGTATGACAGATACCAGTATCAGTGCAGTGCCGCAGATAAATTTCCTCCAGCCGATGTTTTTGGAAATTCTGACATCATTAAGAATTACCTCCTTCACCTGTAATTTAGAAATTTTACGAACGGGTATAATTGAAGAAAGCAGCGACAGGATTATAGCAAACAGAGTTCCTTTAACCAGATAGGAGGGATGGATGGTGACTGCCCCATAGATACCATAAGCTTTTAAAGGGGATATCATGAGGTTTATAAGGTGTAAAGCTCCAATACCTAACAGGCTGCCGAACAGGGCACCAGTCAAACCATATGTGATACTTTCCAGATACAGGATTAACTTTACGGTACCGGTGGTAGCACCCTGGCTTAAAAAGGTACCTATGGTAGAGAGTCTTTCTGTTATGATAAGTTTAAAGGAACTGTAGATAATAATGGAACTCATAACAATGACAACAACCATCATGACATATAAAAGGGACTCAAAGCTTCCGAACTGTTCTTTCACCGCCGCATCGTCAAATAGCTTACTTGCAGTAAAGGAGGAATTAGCTTCATTGAATTTATCAATACCTTCCTGTGTATTTTTTTCTGAGGAATCAGCAAAGATTGCATTGTATTTTCCTTCTGCATCAAAATCTTTACTCAGATATTCGTAAGGAAGTACCACACTAAAAGAATTTTTCCTATCATTATAAAAAATACCGGAAGGTGCACTTATAGCCTTGATTTGGAAAGCTTCTGTCTTTCCGGCAATAATCAGTTCTAAGGTATCGCCTACCTCTAACTTGCGTTCTTCTGCGGCTCTTTCTGAAATAATGCAGGATTTATCAGAGAAATCGGCCAAATCCCCGTCCACCAGTTTATAAGCTTCAAGATACTGCTGTTCTCTGCCATGTATGGGTATGTACAGCATGGTTTCCTCTTCAGTGCCTGCTTTATCAGAGAGCATGCCTGTTAAGTACAACTCCTTTACCAGACTGTCCTTTTTGATACCGTTAAGCTTCATACCATCCGTGGAATAGAAGTTCTGGCTTTCATCTGTAGATGAAATTGTAATAGTTTTATCTTCATATGCTTTTTGTTGTGGTCCGACTAAAGTGTCCAGGATAATATCAATCATACCGGTGCTGGCTACCAGTAGTGCTGTGCTGATAGATATGGCTATTATCAGCAGTAGAAACCGCCCTTTCTTCTCAGTCATGCTCTTCAGGACATATTTTAGAAATATATTCATACTGCTCTCCTTCGCTGCGCTTTATATTGGTACTGTAATCATTGGTATTGTATTCCATCAACGGCGGATTTTATAGTGTGACATGTCATGGATAAAGATGACAAATGTAATGAAAATTACAATAAATTTATCATCCTTATAAAATTCTTATAAATATAAGCTACACTTAACCTGATAGGAAAGGAGATTAATTAAATGGATCAATCAATGAAAAAAGGCTTAACCGGATTTCAGCTAAAGTATATGGCGATGTTTCTGATGGTACTGGATCACATTCATTACTTCATGGATTTTACAGGTAAGATACCGGAATGGTTTTCAATGCTTGGACGTTTGTCGGCACCTTTATTTTTATTCTGCGTCATTGAAGGGTTTACCCATACCCGTAACCGGAGAAAATACTTTTTTCAGATATATGCAATTGCCATTGTCATGAGCTTTCTGCAATACCTGATTATAGTACTTAAGTTAAACCGACCTGATGGCTTTTATCCCCAGAACCAGATGCTTGCTACTTTTACGATTCTTCTTGTGATACTGCAGGGATTCGACTGGTGTGCCAAAAAGAAGTGGGGCAGAGGCTTAGCAGCTATCATCTTACCCATTATCCTGCCCTTTGTGGCTGTAATCATAGCAAGCCTGGTACCGGGGTCGTTGTTTATAATAAATCTGCTTCATTTCACGGTGCTTCCTTTACATAGCTGGATTGTAGACGGCGGTACATTCTTTGTGTTACAGGGTATATTAATGTACCTGTTTCGTAAGAGACGTAAATGGCAGGCTTTGGTTTTCTTTCTTTCAACCATTCTGCTGTACGTGGTCTATCCCATGGCTGCATTTCCTGAGGTTACTGTAAAAATGCTATTTACAGTTGCTTATGAATGGATGGGTGCTTTGGCAGCAATACCAATGCTTTTGTATAATGGAGAGAGAGGAAAGGGAAATAAGAAATTATTCTACTGGTTTTATCCGGCCCATGTCTATATCTTATATGGGCTTTCCATAGGACTTTATTTTATGCTGAACCATTAGGGTGTGTCTGAAAGCTCAATGTACCGTTCTGAAATCCCCACTTTGCTGTATTTTGCATTGCGATTTTGGGACGTAACATCACTACGTCCCCAAAATCGCGCCTTGCTGTTTTTCGCAAATTGCCTCCCACAAAGTGGAACCTCCAGCCAGGCACAAGCAGTTTTTAGAACACCCTGGCACATAACAGCAAATTCAGAATATTGCTGCAGAGTATAATTACAGCACCCGTATATTTAACGGGTGCTGATTGTAGTGTGATGGATAGGAGAAATAAGAGAAATAAAGCATATGTCACGATTTTTAAACAGTAGATGTTTTTGAAGGAAAAGACATCTCAGATTTCTTATTTGGAAGTACCGTATGGCATAAGGGCTTGCAGCCGGCGAAGGTGTTGGGGTATACTGACAGTAATATAGTTTATCAGCTCCATCAGTTGTCAGGACGAAGGAATGGATAGTTGGGAAAGAGGACCAATGGCGAAAATTCTTGCAGTAGATGATGATCTACAGATTTTAAATATCGTGAAAAAGGCTCTGGAAAAAGATAATCACCTGGTGGAGGTACAGGATAGGGCGGATAAGGTGGGAAGAGACAAACTTACAGCATATGATTTGATTCTGCTGGACGTAATGATGCCGGATATTGATGGTTTTGCTTTCTGCAGAGAGATAAGAGACAGTGTGGACTGTCCAATCCTGTTTATTACAGCCCGTACCATGGATTCGGACCTTATGGAGGGCTTTGCCCTCGGCGGAGATGATTATATCCGGAAACCCTTCAGCTTAACAGAGCTAAGGGCAAGAGTAAATGCCCATTTAAGACGAGAGAAAAGGGAATATCACAGCCGTATTGTTACCAATGATTATCGATTTGATATATCAGAAAAGGTAATGTATTTTAAACAGGACAAGATAGAACTGACAAAAAGTGAATATGAAATCTGTGAATTCCTGGTAAAGAACAAAGGGACGGTATTTACACTGGAGCAGATTTTAGAAAAAGTATTTGGCTTCCAATGTGAGAGTGACAGCAGCATAATACGGGAGCATATTAAAAATATCAGGGCAAAGCTTAAAAAACATGAGGAAAAACCAATTGAGACAGTTTGGGGGATAGGATACAAATGGGTATAAAGAAAGTAAGAACCAATACTCTTTTTTGGTTATTTCTAAAGCAGCTCATAATTTTCTCTTTTACCATATTACTGGAAATAACCTTATTCGTTGTATTTCTATTTGTAGTAATCGATAATGGAATCCTTTTACCTGCCAATTATTCGGAACGCTATTTGGAGGCGAACAAGGAAAAGCTGGCAGAAAGTGAGCCATTCTCAGAAGAACTGCTTCCTTATTCCTGCTACTATGGAATCTTTGACAGAGAGGGAGCTTATCTGTCGGGGAATTTTAAGAAAGAGGAAATCGCAGAGGCTAGAGATTTTATAGAAAAAGGCTATTCAAAGGGCTATTATATGCTTGTTGAACGAGGGGAAGGGTATCTGGTGGTAAGCTACAAAATAACCGCTTATTTTGCTTCACCTACCCTGCGCTGGCTCTTTCCGGCTCCTGAATTAATGGGTTTAATATTTTTTATACTGTTATTTGTTGCTCTTACTATAGGAAATGCACTGAGTATGGGCAGGAAATTAAGACTTCTTTTAAAGCCCGTTCAGGAAGAAATTGAACAGATTCAAACCAAAGAATTGATAATTGAGCAAAAAAACTCTGTAGTGAAAGAATTTGACGATATACTGCACTTACTTTTTGAAATGAAGAGTGCCTTGTCGGTATCTCTCCAAAAAGAATGGGAAACGGAAAAGGAGAGAAAGAAGAATATCTCAGCTTTAGCCCATGATATTAAAACACCTCTAACAATCATAAAAGGGAATGCTGAGCTTATCTTAGAGGAAGACAAGCTGGAAGAAATCTATCAGTCAGCAGATATTATTGGGGTTTACTCCGATAAAATCGAGAGGTATATAAAATTATTAATCGATGAGACCAGGGATACACAATATGACAATCGGACAGGTAAGGTAAGACTTGCGGAGCTAATAGCAGAAATCTGTGAAGAAAGTGAAGCATTCTGTAAAGCCGGTGGTATAGAGTTACAGATTTCTGATACCATTAGTGAGGAAGAAGCCCTTTTGGATAAGGATTCTATCGTAAGAGCTGTAATTAATCTTATAAAAAATGCTGCGGAGCATACAGAGAAGGATAAAAGGGTAAAGGTAAGCTTCCAAAGGAAAGGAAAAGTCTTTCGCATTCAGATTGAAGATTACGGCAAAGGCTTCACACAGGAGGCTTTAAAATATGCCAAGAATCAGTTCTATACGGAAAAGACTCACAGAGGAGAGGAACATTATGGTCTTGGCATGTACTATGCCAATCATATTGCAGAGAGGTATAATGGAGGGATTAGGTATTATAATAAGCCGGAGCAAACAGGTGCTGTGGTAGTATTTGAGGTGGCAGTAATAATTGAATGATAGCGTTACCTATGACCGGACTGGTACTCACTTAAAAGCAGTCTGGGAAGAAAATTCGATTTCAAAATTAAAAAGAAATGATATGAGTGCATATGAAGAAGCTTCTGTATTCTATAACAAGGATTTAAAATATACCCTGGAGGGAAGAGTTGAGTTAGTTGAATTAAAGAGGATTATTGATTCCTATAAATAGTAAGCTTTTAATGGAAGCAAGTAGACAGCTCAAACAATACGTTTTGGGCTGTTTTCATATTAAGCAAATAGAAAAAGCTAAAGGGTGATTATTTCATTATAATTATATTATCACTGGAACATTGGATAAAAATGGGGTAATATAAATTTAATTGTATTTATTTACTTCCTCTATATTAATGCGGGAAGAAATAGCAGAAAAATTATCGGACAGAAAGAGAGGAGTAAGATATGAAATATGAAATTATCCATTTAGCAAAAGAGCAATGGAAAGGAACAATCCTTCCCATCAAGTACACAACAGATAAGTATTATGATGTTTCCGTGAATAAGACAGGCAGTGGCTACACCATAGAGATTGAGAAGAAAAGCTTTCCTGAACCTGTTACTCATACACCGGAGGAATACGATTTTCCGGATAGATTATATGAAGAACACTGGGAACATGCCTATGCCTGGGGTGTTTTGGTTGATAATGAATTGATTGCTGCAATTGAAACGGAACAGGAATTATGGTCTAACCGACTGAGGATTACTGAACTGTGGGTTGCAGACGAATATCACAAACAGGGCATTGGCCACGCCTTAATAGATATGGCAAAGGAACAGGCAAGACGAGAACGCAGGCGGGCTATTATACTTGAAACTCAATCCTGTAATGTAAATGCTATTGATTTCTATCAACACGAAGGCTTTGGGCTGATTGGAATGGATACCTGCTGTTACAAAAACAATGATTTGCAAAGAAAAGAAGTAAGACTGGAGTTTGGCTGGTTTCCAGAAGTGAAGAAAAGATTAAACAGAGAAGAAGTAGAGATCAGAAGGGAAACAGAGGAGGACTGGCACGGGGTTGAATTAATGACACAGCATGCCTTCTGGAATAAACACCATCTTGGATGCGATGAGCATTACCTTGTACATAAATTACGTCAGGATAAGGACTATTTGCCGGAGATAAGCAGAATTGCAGTTAAGGACGGTGAGATTATAGGTTGTATCATGTATTCAAAGGCTCGGGTAGTAGACGGTGTTAAAATTCATGATATAGTTACCTTTGGACCTCTTTGCGTGGCACCTGAATGGCAGGGCTGCGGAGTAGGTGAGCTCTTATTAAAGGAGACCATGGCATTGGCAGCTGGTAAAGGATATAAAGGTATTGTAATCTTTGGTGAACCGGATTATTATCCTCGAGTTGGGTTTAAAACCTGCGATAATTTTAATATTACAACTGCTGAAGGGAAGAATTTCAATGCATTTATGGGTATTGAATTAGCAGAAGGCAGTATGACGGATATAAGAGGAAAATTCTATGAATCAGAGGTCTTTGTCGATTTGCCGAAGGAGGAAGTAGATGAATACAATAAAAAGTTTCCTCTACTGCAAAAACTAAGATTCCCGGGACAATGGGACTAAACGCAAGGTCTCAAGAAAGTGTGGCATAATGAACGGATTTTTAGCAATTATACCTCTTTGGGTTATAAGGTTTGGCGTATTAAGCATATTAGATAGGGATTCATTAAAACGTGCGGCTCATTTCCCGCCTCTCATTGGTAAGGAAAGGTCTGCATACTGGGTTTATCAGATATCAAACCTGTTGATTTTTGTATCTCTTTGTTTCTTAAAGATTAGAACAGATTCCTACCTGCTATATCCGGGACTCGTAATATATGGATTAGGGGTTCTATTGTGTTTAGTTTCTGTGATAAATTTTGCAAAACCGGCAAAGAATGGCATCAACTTAAGGGGGATCTACGGGATTTCAAGAAATCCCATGTATGTAGCCTATTTCATATATTTTATAGGCTGTACGATACTTACGCAGTCTTTGTACTTATTGGGCATAGTGGTAATTTTTCAAATATCTGCTCATTGGATAATACTGTCGGAAGAAAGATGGTGTATACAGAAATTTGGTGAGGAGTACATAAATTATATGAATAAAGTAAGGCGATATCTATAAATATTTCATAAAGTAAATAAAAGACAGATTACCCTCAGGAAATGGTGAATGCTATATCAGAATACCTTAAAACCTGTAAAAATGTAAAGGCTGCCTATCTTAAGCTTATGATCAAGGAAGCAGATAAAAGCTACCTTCTGGTTCTGGATTTTACGGGAGATAAAGAGCAGCTATTTTCCAATATTGCTAAGATTGCTGTGCCATATGCCGGCGGTATGTATATTGATTTTGTTCCATATGCGGACTCCTTTGGAAAAAGTGCAGTGAAAGCTTCCTCACCCTTTTATAAGAAAAGACCATGGCCTTTTAAATAAGCCTTACAGAGTTAATAGGCACCAATGCAATCATAATATTTTACAGCAGCCGTATAAGTTAAAATATTATGAAGGAATCGCGAAACCATATTAAATGCTGGTAATAAGATAATACTTAATGATACAATCGTTTATATTTGAAAAGAAAGTCCTAATTACTTTCCTTCCAGGAAAGAAAAACAGGGTAGACCATTAAATATATCAATTTAATAACATCTTCTGATATCCATATATCTGATATCAATATAGCTTATTTCTCTTAATTTATATTATGCATAATGTGATAAATGCAGATAAATAAGATTATAAGTAGTTGGAGCTGGATCCGAATTTGTACAAATCACTTAAATCATGAAAAGGAGGATTAATAATGGCAGAAATCATAAGAGTTTATAAGGAACACCTTCCTGAATTGAGACTTATAGGAAAATGTTATACCAGTGCCGACAGAGGCGGTGATGGTGGATATGGACATCTGTGGGGGGAATGGTTTCAAAATGGCTGGTTCGAAATTCTTGAGGGACAAGGTGAAATAAAAGAGATTGATAACGGTTATCTTGGTTTTATGCGCTGTGACGGTAACGATGTTGAAAATAGCTTTGAGTACTGGATAGGAATGTTCTTTTCGCCCGGAACCCCTGTACCTGAGGGATTTCAATCTATTGACCTTGCTGAAAGTGATGTTGGTTTATGCTGGATTAAAGGCAGCGATAGTGATGGAAGTATCTACCGGATGAATGATGAATGTATTGCCAAACTGGAAGAAAACGGTATGAGAGATTTCAAAAGTGATGAAAATAACCGGGAATACATTTTTGAAAGATATAATTGCCCGCGTTTTACAGAGAAAGATGAGCAGGGTAATGTGATATTAGATTACGGTATCTATTTGTCAGAATAACAAATAAGAATAGTTAAGTTAAGTGAAATAATAAGTAAATGTTCTTTATTTTATCTTTGAGTATTTAAAGTAGGGCTGCTGGTTGTAACAGCAGCTCTTTTACTGATGTAACTTTATAATGTAGATATAACTTAAGTTGTAGAATTTATGAATCTTTATGTTATAGAGAAGATGTGATTTATGTTGTAGAGTGCATATTGATTTATGTTGTAAAATGCATGGTGATTTATGTTGTAAAAAACACGTTAGTTTATTATAAGATGCATGTTGATTGTTATAAAAAGCATGTTGATTTATGTTGTAAAAAGTATGTTGTTTATATTGCAAAAAGTATGTTTTATTGTAAAGTTTTAAAATATGGCATATAATAAGCTGGGGTCTTATACGGATTACAAGTAAATTTATGGAAATAAATTAATTTAGAATTATTATATTTAATAGGGTTTTACATTTATGCCTGTAATAAATTACATGTAGAGACTAAAAGGAAAAACATAAGATGAGGAGATTTAATATGAAAAACATTAAAAAAACTTACCGAAAAAAGTGGTGCTGTATACTGCTCGCCATTTTGATAGTAGTATCATGTGCTCAGCCCTATCAGGTATCTGCAGCGAAAAATGATTTCGTGATTCTTAACGGCGTCCTAAAACAATACCTTGGCAGCGCAAGCAAAGTTACTATACCTGCAAATGTTATTGAAATTGGGGACAGTGCCTTTGACCACTGTAACAGTCTGAAAGAAGTCGTAATCCCTTCTACAGTAAAAACGATTGGCTCCGATGCCTTTTATGCCTGTGCAAACCTCAAAAAAGTGACCATAAAAAAGGGAGTTCGAGAAATCCAATCCGGTGCCTTTATTTGGTGTTCCAGCTTAACTGAGGTTAGCATTCCATCCGGTATTAAACAGATAGGTGGTGTTGCATTTCGTGGAACTCCCTGGCAGAAAAAACATGCAAAAAACGGTTTTAGTGTTGTAAATGGGGTTTTAGAAGAATACATCGGAACCAGTAAAAATATAACCATACCATCAAACGTAACTGAGATCAGTGATATGGCTTTTACCTATAGTGCTTCTGAAATTTCATCCTTAATAATTCCTGGAAATGTTAAGAAAATCGGTGATGGAGCCTTTGGTAATAAAGCCATAAAAAAGCTTACCCTAAAAAACGGCATAGAAGAAATTGGAGGAGGGGCATTTTCTTATGTCTCAAAACTGACAGAGGTAACGATACCCGGCTCGATTAAAGTCATTAACAACGCTGCTTTTTCAGATAATAAGGATCTTAAAACAGTAATTATAAAAAAAGGAACAAAGGAGATTGGTGAGAGAGCCTTTTACAACAGTAAGAAGCTGTCTTCTATTACTTTACCTGATTCTTTGACAGCGATTGGTGGTTCTGCATTTGAAGATACCAAGTGGCTTAAAAGCGTGAAAGGTGAGTTCGTAAAAGCCGGAAAGGTATTAGTTGCTTATAATGGTAAGAAGGAAAATGTAACGGTTCCCTCCGATATCAAGTATATTGCCGGAAGTGCCTTTGCAGAAAATACAAGTATAAAAACTATTAAGCTCCCAGAGTCCATCATAAAAATTGGAAGTGAAGCATTTTATAAATGCGAAAAGCTGGAAAGCATTAATATACCGAAAGGTGTAACTGAGATTCCTGACAATATGTTTACCCAATGCTCTTCTTTGAAAGAGGTTACTCTGCCAAATGGACTAAAAAGTATCGGTGAATTTGCTTTTCGGAATTGTATGTCATTGGAGGAGCTGAACCTTCCTTCACATATTGAAACTGTTGGTTTATATGCCTTTGAGAATGTACCTGCAATTTACAGAAATCCTGAGGAGCTATTGATTGTAAATGGGATATTACTTTCCTATCATGGAGAAGATAAGGAGTTAAAAATACCCGATAATGTACATACGATTGCGCCTGGAGCTTTTCGTGATGCCTATACTCTTGAGAAAGTTACCTTATCCAAGGGACTAAAGGGGGTAGATGATTATGCGTTTGCAGACTCCTCTATAAAACAGGTCGTATTTTCTAAAACCATTACATATATTGGAGATTATGCTTTTAACAGAAGCGGTCTAACCAGTATAAAAATACCGAATACAGTCAAAGAAATTGGACATATGGCCTTTGGATACTGTGAGAATTTAAAGGAGGCAGTGGTGGCTGGATCTGTGAAATCTATGGATTCTTATATATTTACGGATTGCCCTAAGCTTGAAAAGGTAACTCTGCAAAAGGGAATTCCTTTAGTTCCGGCCAGAATGTTTGTAAACTGTAAAAGTCTGAAATCTCTTGAGATTCCAAACAGTGTCTGGTTAATTGAATTTCAGGTGTTTATGGGATGTGAAGCATTAAAAAAAGTAACAATCCCCTCCAGTGTGACGTTTATCTACAACTACACCTTTAGTGGAAGTAATGACAAGCTGGTTATCTACTGCACACCTGGTTCGACAATTGATAAATATGCGAAGGAAAATAAGATAAAGACTAAAAAGATTTCTTAGGATATAATAGATTTTACGATTAAAACAGATTTGATTATCATCTGATAAAGGATGCAACTAATTAGTATATTTTCTGTTTCATTGCAGGACTATGTGTAGTAAATCAGGAACGATATTATTTGACTTTTAAATGCCATCAAGGATAGTTATTATACTATTTTTAAATTACAATTTGATGCAAATGAACTATCTAATAGCACTGTAATTTATAAAGTAATAGTAAAAAATTTATACTTGCATATAAGTTGCGTATATACAAAATATATGTTAAAATATCATTTGTGCCATAAATCGTGTAAATCCTGAAACCCTTGAAAATATTAGGTTTTCAGAAAAACACAACCCCCATGACGCCTTTGCCACGGGGGTTGCATTAAAAAGGGGAGGCTATGCATTTAAGATTTCATAGTGTTCCATCATGTAATATATGGTGCCCCAAGAGGGGATAAACAGGGATTTGAAATTCATCCGGTTTCGTCTTGTGATATCTAACTTGCGTATAAAGTTGCGTATATATTGTTTTTGGTTAATGTAAATAATAATGATATTTCTATGGATAGTAAAAGATATACTTTATAATGTACATACGGAGGATGATTTTAAGGTTGAGGAAATGAAAAAGATTGCAAACTTATTTTAGCAAAGGAGAGCAGTTACTCTGGTTGGGGTAGCTGCTTTTTATTGTATAGCAGTCTTTTAATAAACCACCTGCTATGCAGGTGTGTCCACAGTCGCTTTAGCTTCAAGTAAAAGCCCCACAGTTATGATAATGTTGTTTATTAACCATGTACTGAATAAAAGAGTTTTACTGATGCGAGCTGAGAGATTATAGTATTTCAACATCTCAAATAAAAGCTAAAGTGTTAGAACTGCAAAATACTAGAAATAGCTCGTAGAACAGCGAAGCAGGTTTGGCAAAAGTAGAATCTTTAGACAAGCCTTTAGGCTTTGCAGGTAATAGCCCCTTATAGGGGCAGAGCAAACCACCCGTTCAATGGGTGGTTATGATTATGTATAGCATGAATAGTAAATCTTGAATATATGTAGAAATATGTATACATATGGAGTATAATTAATAACATAATTATCTTATCTTTGTGAGGTGTGTTGAAAAAATAAAATTCATATTAATAAAAGGATGTGGCAAATGGAACTAATATTTCTTTATATAAATAAATCTATAACAACATTTATAGAAAAGCAGGGATTTAACTTTTCTTCAAATTATTATTTCTATGTAGAAATTAATGATGGAATATATAGATTAAAACAGAAACTATGTGAAAAAAAAATACCTGATACTTTTTTTGATAAAACGTATTGTATAACTAATATAACTGCTATTGTGGGAGAAAATGGTGCAGGAAAAAGTACTTTGTTAAATAATATAGCAAGTTTTCAAGGTAGCGTAAAGGATGGAACACATGAGACAGAATATAAAGAACATTTTGCCGAGGAATATGAAAAAGATAAACAGATTGCAATATATAAGGAAGATGGTAGATTAATATGCTATCATAATATAGATACCTTTGAAAATACGACAGGTATAGACTGTAGATATTTGTTTCAAGGATCACCAGAATTAATGTATTTAGTACAAAACAATATGGGGTTTGAAAATATTAGTAAAATAAGTTTAACAAATAGTATGTATACACAAAGAAATAGTGTATCAACGCATGGAAGCATAAGTGAAATCTCTTTAAATGTAAACACCTTAAATACGTTGAAAAATATGTTTTATAAAAAGAAGTGTAAAAAAGTAGATAGTTGTGCAGGTGGTTATTATGAATATCAAGATATTCTATGTTCATATAAGAAGGTTACTGATTTTCAGCAAATTGTAGATGTTCTTTATTTAAATTATTTACATGAGAATAAAGCAAATAGCATATTTGCAGACAACTTAAAATCAAGTTTAGAAATCAAATTTCAATCATTTCAGAAATGTTTGGATGATAAGTTTGGGGATATATTATCAGAGCATAATAAGGAGATAAGTTTGCAACTTCATTATAAAGCTACAAAAGGCTTATTAGAGAATTTTGATTTTGAATTGTTAAAAAAAGATTTATTTTGTATACCCTATATTAATTTATTATTTGAGTTGATTACTTATTGTCGATATGATACCTACGAAGGTAATTCATCAATTAATAATAAGAATGATTTAAAAAGTTATCTAAAAAGATTTATTAATATGCTAAAAGAAAAAGAGAATGATTATGCTGCATTTTTTTTAGATGCGTTAGACGAGATAGAAGAATATGAAAAATGTTTAGATAATTGTGATATGTTACAATGTCTGCTTCCAATAAACGATTTAGCGTATAGAACTTGTAAAAAAATAGAATATAATTCAAAACCATATTTTGATTTTCTAAGGTTAATTTATAAATCCGTTTTTATTCGGAAAACATCGTTTGTTTTGAAGTATATTGAAATTGGGGGTCTTGAACTGGCTTCTGGTGAAAGAGCGCTATTGAATTTCTTTTCATGGTTACATTTGGTGACATTCTTTAAATACTTAAGTGATGATGTACATGAGAGTTTAAGAGATAATGTTTTATTGCTCATTGATGAAATTGATTTATACTGTCATCCCCTATGGCAGCAAAAAATATTATACTATTTAATTGAAGAATTAAAGCTACAATTTGTGGGGAAAAAAGTACAGATAATTTTTACAACTCATAGCCCTATTGTATTATCTGACATGCCAAAAGGGAATGTCATTTATCTAAAGAAGGAAGAGGCAGTAAATAGGTGCAGAATAGATGAGAAAGATAAGCATAGCGAAACATTTGGAGCAAGTATTTATAAATTGTTTAATGATGCTTTTTTCCTTGGGAAAAAAGGACAAATAGGGGAATTTGCTAGTTTGAAAATACAAAAGATAATAGATACAATAAAACCGGTAACTAATAAAGAGGAAGGGATCAAATATCCTCAACTTTCAGAAATTGAAGTCGAACGGTTAGAGAAGGAAATTGCATTGATTGGCGAAACGATAATAAGAGATAAGCTTTTTACAATGCTATATAAATGCAAATACAGTGGTTTAGGAGTAAAAGAGAAAAAAATAAGAGTATATGAAGAAAAGATAAAAAAGTTGCGTAATGGAGAAATAGAATGATACCAATAAGATTTAGAAACAATGAAACGAAAACAGTAAATTCATTGTATCATACATTACTAAATATTAAATATCGACAGAAGAAACGCAAAGCATATATTTTTATGATAAAAAATATTAACACGTGGTGCGTAAATAATATCATTTTCAGTGGTCACGCTTACACGTTCCCTGAAATTATTCAAGCTGACTATGAGACAATAGAAAAAATTGCTCAAATAATTGATGCAGGAAAGAGTTTACCACTCTTGTATAAAAAGTACATAATTGAGTTTCTATATGCACATAGATTTCCAAGGCGAGAATTTTTGAGCGAGTTAGAAGTTACAGTATGTCCATACTGTAACAGAAATTTTGTAAACTCTGCTAGAAAAAGAACTATGTGTGATTTGGATCATTTTTTTGATAAAGATACATATCCAATTTTAGCAGTGTCATTTTATAATATTGTTCCTGTGTGCCACTCATGTAATCATATAAAAGCAAGCCAAAGAATATCTTATTCCTCACATAATCAGAAGTATAAGACAGATGATTTAGTTACATTTGATTATTATATCAAAGGAATGGATTTTTTAGTGGATAAGAAGCAGTTAGGAATTGAAATTGAAACCGCAATGGAATTGGAAGATAACGTTGATATATTAAAACTGCGAGAGGTATATCAGATACATACAGATGTTGTACAGGAATGTATCAAGAAGGCAATAATATTTGAACCAGAATATTTGAATTTTCTATATTATACTTATGAAGAGTTATTTGAATCAGAAGAAGAACTATATAGAATTGTTTATGGAGATTATATTATGGAAGAAGCATATGGAAAAAGACCTTTAGCAAAACTGACTTCTGATATAATAAGTGATTTATTGGAGATATATGAATAAAGATTATAAATAATTATTATCGGTATAAGAATAGATGTAGAACCATTGTAATGGGAAGCTGATGCTGATTTATATTTAGTTTAGTATAACCAAAAGAGGGAGATAAATTAATGAGGAAAAAAGCAAGTAGTACGGGCAATAGTGATTTGCTATATGAAACAAATATAGTCTTTCCTTTAAAAAAGCCTGAGACATATTTTGATAGTCTAGTTAATATAAACGTTAATAATTTAAGAGAATATTACAGTATGGTTAAGTCACATACCAATAAGAGCTTTTGGATAGCGTTAGTTTTAACTGTTGCAGGTTTTTTTCTTATTATTGGCGGAATATCACTCATATTTTTTGATTTAGTAGATCAAAATATTTCAGTGCTTATTACTATTTCGGGAGTTATAACTGAATTTATTTCAGCAGCATCCTTTTATCTTTATAATAGCACTGTAAAGCAATTAAAGGAATACTTTGATAGCTTAGTTCATGTACAAAAGGTATTATTGAGTTTTAAGGTTATAGAAGATGCTAAAGGAACTACGGAAGAAAGCAAAAATATAATGATGAATAAAGCATTGGAGTACATATGGGGGGATAGACCTAATTTAAGTACAAATCAGAAAGAATAAAACAATAAAGAGAGTAGATAATCGAAAAAATCATTTATGATGTATCTGTGGATAGAAGCACAAATGATACTTGTGGAATGGGAGAAGTGATTAATAAAGCCTATAGTGTTTTGATTGAAGCTACTAATAGTAGTATGTTATGAGTACTATAATAAGATATATTCAAATTATACTTGTTATATAAAATCTCGTAATTTGCATCCATCAAAATAAATAAAAACTTGCGTATAAGTTGCGTATAAACTATTTTTATGATAAAATACTCTCTGTGCCATAAAAGGTTAAAAACGCTGAAAGCCTTGATTCATAAGGCTTCCATAAAAAAACACAACCCCCATGACGCCTTTGCCACGGGGGTTGCATTAAAAAGGGGAGGATAAGTATTTAACTTTTCTTTGGTATTGGCTGCACAGAAAACTGTACAGTCGGTCATCCTTTATGCTGGAGGGGGGATCCAGCGGTTTCAGATGGCACCGGTTAATCTAAATCATCGACGAATTAGATTAATTATAGTATGATGCAATATTTCTAAGATTATACATAAATAAAAAATATTATGTAAAAAATCTATAGAGAATCAAAAGATGATTAAAGGAAGGTAGAACAATGAGTTTATTAACTGAGTGGAGGGACTTTGCATATGCCCTTGACACAAACCAGAAAGAAGGCCAGCTGTTTTGGGCTAATTATTTTAATGTAGAGCAGGGAATCTATGAGAAGATTCTTGCAGAGCCCGAAGTTGTTGTAGAAGGAACCGTAGCTGAGCTTGCAGTAAAATACGGCACTACCATTTCACTTATGACAGGATTCTTAGATGGCATCAACGAGAGCCTTGTGAAAGAAAACCCTATTGAAGAAATGGAAGAGACAACAGTTGTAAATCTTGGATTTGATAAAGAGATGCTGTATAAGAACATGGTAGAAGCGAAAGCAGAATGGCTCTATCAACTTCCTGTCTGGGACAGCCTGTTATCTGAGGAGAAAAGAAAAGAGCTCTATCTTGAGCAGAAGAAATCTAAAACTGTAGTCAAAGAGAAAAAAGTAGGAAGAAACGATCCCTGTACCTGCGGAAGCGGCAAGAAATACAAATTCTGCTGCGGGAAAGCTTAATATAAGCGGTTTGTAGAATACTAGATAAATAAAAAGTGGTATTTCCACTCTTTGTCCACGCATTATTGAATGCGTGGACATTTTTATGAATAAGTTTTATAAGACAAATATATATAAATACTCTCCCCTTAGATAGAATATGAATTCTAACCAGTGGGGATTTTTATTTTGTTGTCAAACTAATATCTATTTTACCTGCAAATTCTTAAAGAGAATAAATCTTAATTCTTGATTAATTTTCGTATACGGTTATTGGTATAACTATTTTTTCCTTACTGTTCACGGTAGTAATAATAATATCGGCATCCCCTTCTTCTATTGCTGTTATGTACAGAGGAATTTTATAACCATCCCATTCTCCAAATTCAGCAGATGCAACAGGCTCATAATAACCACGAGAAAGTTTAATGGTACATGATAAGCTTTCTTCGTCATCAGTTTTTAAAGTAATGATAATCTTAGCTTTATCGCCGACAGACAATTCAAGCTTACTTTTATTGGCTGACAGAGTTTGAGCTTTGACAGTTATTTTACATGTGTATTTTTTCTTATCAACAGTTGCGGTGATAGTTACAGTGCCTGGTTTTTTTGCTGTTACCTTTCCTTTGGAAGAAACCGTTGCAACCGCCTTGTTGCTGGAAGACCATGTGGGAATTCCCATTATACCATTCAATTTCAAAATTGTTGATTTTCCTGCGATAAGAGTCTTTTTACCAGGAAGGCCGAGGGGCTTGCTAACATCATGTTCGTATACAATTACTTCCTCTGAGGGTTTTACTGTAATCACCCATAAAGCTGCATTATTACCGTATTTTGCTTTTATTACTACAACACCGACACCTTTTCCTGTAACCAGTCCTTTGCTTGAGACAGTAGCAATAGATTTGTCACTACTGCTCCAGGTTACTGTTTTCTTTGTGTCAACAGATAATTGCTTCGTCCAGCCTATACACATAGTTATAAGTTCATCAGCTTTAGCAGGTATTGACTGGAATGCGCTTATAACTAATATTATAGATAAAATAAAGATATATATTTTCTTTCTGTTCTTCAAATTAACTCCGATCTGTGTGCTTTGGCACACGTATAATTTATCAGCTATTCCTCCCATGTAATTTTATGTAATATATTATTATATATTGATGTTTTAATGTCAACTTAAAGTGCCAAATTATACTTCAGCTTCTTTCTGATAAAAATTTATCATATAAGATGACATAATGCCCGTGAAATCCACAGGTAGCTGTAAATAAACAGTGAAAACAATGACAGAAAATGTAGGCACAGAAAAATTTTTGTATGATTTTCAGTAAAATTATAGTATGATATAAAAAAATATTAAGGGGGAAATACGATGAGATTTTCATTAGGGAGGAAAATCAGGGCTATCATCGTTATCATTGTACTGGTATGCAGTCTTGCATACATGGCTTTATCTTTTTATATGATACAAAGAGCAGTAACCGTGCAGATGAAAAATGACGGACAGACTCTGATAACAACTATCAAAAGAGAATTGATTAAGAACAATGTAACAGAACTGACAGGAATGCAGGAAATATTTAAAGAAATAAAAGAAGCAAGCAATGGAAATATCAGTTATGTTTCTTTATCAGATGCTAATTCCAGTGTATTCTTAACGGATGATAAAATCTTTGGACAGACAGGAGAGGTTGACGGAGTATCTTCGGCTACAGTTGGCGGAGACAAAGTGCCACCTGTATCCAAGGAAGAAGTCTCAGGAAATATTCTTAAAATGCCTGATGGTACAAAAGTCTATAATATTACAACCGGATTTCAATATAACGGTGAGTCAGGTTATCTGAATCTTGGAATATCTCTGGCTACCATGTATGAAGAGGTTAGGATAGCATTCTTTGATATGGCTGTTATCGGAATTATTATAATGGCAGTATCAGTACTTGTTGCCGTAATACCCACCGGCAAGATTATCAAGCCGATACTTAGTATGTCAGAGAATTTGAAGCAATACGCAAAAGGTGACTTTAGAAAGCAAACAGAGGTACATAGTAAAGACGAACTTGGTGATATGAGTAAAGCTCTTGATAATATGAGATTAAACATGGTACAGCTGGTCAGTGGTATAAAGGACAATTCCATACAGGTGCTTGACAGTGTAAGTAGTCTGAATTCAGCTATGGAGGAAAGTTCCTTGTCAGCCATGGAAATATCCAAAGTATCGGAAGAACTGACAGCGGGAGCTGCAGATTTGGCAGATAATTCGCAAACAGGCCTTTCTAAGATGAATTTACTGGCAGACAGTGTCAATTCATTGTATGTAAGTCTTGATGTTATCCAGAGAAGCATAGAGCAGATTAAGACTGCAAGTTTAAACGGGAACAGATGCCAGAAGGAACTTCATGAGCAGGTTAATGATAACGGTGCTGTCTTTGTTCAAATGAAAGGGACAGTGGATGACCTGGCAGGCAAATTGGGTTCAATCGTCAATATGACCTCTGTTATCAGAGCAATTGCCGATCAGACGAATTTACTTGCAGTAAATGCAAGAATTGAAAGTGCCAGAGCTGGTGAACAGGGTAAAGGCTTTGCAGTCGTAGCGCAGGAAATTGCAAAACTTGCAGAACAGACCACTCAATCCATAGAAGGAATCGAAAACTTAAGTAAAGAAGTCGAGGAGTCCTTTACCAGGACAGTAGAAATTATGGACAGAGGAGTTAGTACCGTAAAGGATACTACCACAGCCTCCAAGGAAGCAGGAGAGGCCTTTGAACTTATTGAAAAAGCCATACAAGATGTAATTACTCATATTAACAGTGTCGTTATGGATATAAAGAAAGTACATACAGGCAAAGAAGCTGCAATACATCTAATGGAGAATATATCATCAGTAGCACAGCAGTCAAGTGCAGCGACAGAAGAGATTGCGTCCTCTCTGGAATGCCAGAATGAGGGTATTGCCAATATAGCACGTTCCGCAAAACTACTACAGGAAATATCCAAAGAGTTATCCCGTCTGATAGACAAATTCAAATTATAAAATGAAAGGGCTGTTTCAACGAATGAAACGGCCCTTAATATTATCCATTCAAATCCTGTTTATATTGTTCTTGTTTGTACAAGAGATAATTAACATATTCCAGGACATCTTCTTTTCCCGCCGGAGACAGCAGATTATATTTCTTGATAAAGTCCGCAGTTTCATTAACAAAATCTCCATAACCTATACGCAGAGAATTATCGGAAACTCCAAGCATATAGTCACAGGATACCTTGAAATAATTGGATAAGGCTATCAGCTTGCTAAATGAGGGCTCATTCCTCTGTGATTCATAATTAGCAATTGCGCTTGATTTGATTCCAATAACACCAGCCAATTCTCCTTGCGTCAGCTTATGCTTTTGTCTTAAAAATCTTAACCGATCACTAAAATCCATTTTGTTGCTCCCCCTAACTGCATCATTTTATACCCCTTATTAATAATAGAATAAAACACAGCCTGAATAATATGCCACGCTTTATAATAAAATTCATACAGGTCAAATATATTAGTTAACAATACAAAAAAATTATATAACTGTAAAAAGAGTGTGTCAATTCCCAACTTACTCGTTACATGAAGAATATTACATATATTGGGTTTGAATATTATGAAAGGAAAAGTATCCGGATAATACTAAATTAATATATTTTAAATACAGTTGCATGATTCTAACAAGAAAGGTAAAAAATATAATGCACTACTCTGCCAGTAACTGTATAATATAGGTAAATTGAATTTACATAATAACTGACATATACGATGGGCAAACAAGGCCAGACACATAAAAGACTCGCACATAGAAAGGCGGAGTACAGTAATACGGAACAGAGAGGTACTGATACATCACAAAAAGAACTGTTTTATGAGAACTGCTGAGTACACTGCTGAGTACAAATACAGAAGTATATAAATATACAGATTCATGAAGAGGAAGGGCAGATAAAAATTTATGAGAAAACGCGATATGTATATAAAGCCCGGAAAATATATGGGCATGAGAACGAAAAGAAAAAGAAGGATACCAAGAATTATCATATTATCAGTTACCGCAATAACCGCTATTGTATTTATAGCCTTGTGGCAGTTTCGAATCATAGAACCCGGTAATTTTATTTACTCAATCTTAGACAGAGTGAAACAACCAAATATAATATCAGAAGACATAAAGGGAGAACAGGATTCTTCGAAAGTGCCGGATGGAACAAAAAAGGAAGGAATAGCAGAGCTTAATGAACAGAATGAGGTAAAGCAGCACACGGCTTTCAATACAGCCGAACAGGAAACAGCTGAGAATAACTCGGCCACTGATACTGATGAGAACTTTGGGGAAACGAGCGAAGACTTGGAAAACAGCGCGCAGGAAGCCTCAGTAAACAGCCAGAGACCTCTGACAGAAGATCTTATCAATAAAACCTCAGAGCCTGTACGTGGTATATATGTTTCCGGAGCAAGAGCCGGAATCGATGAATATATGCAGGAGTTGACAGCTCTGGCAGAAAATACAGAAGTAAATGCCATGGTAATCGATATTAAGAATGATTTTGGTGAAATTACCTATAAGACAGAACTTTCTTTGGCGGTAGATATTGGAGCCGGAACGGGATATATAAAGGATATAAAGAAACTTGTAGAGCAGTTAAAGGAGAAAGATATTTATCTCATAGCCAGAGTTGTATCCTTTAAAGATCCCTTATTAGCAAAAGAAAGAAAAGATTTGAGCTTACGTGATAAGAACGGTGTGATATTTAAAGACAAGAACGGGGACAGCTGGGTAAATCCCTATAAACGGGAGGTTTGGGATTATCTTATAGATATCGGAAAAGAAGCCGCTGAAACAGGCTTTGATGAAATACAATTCGATTATATACGCTTCTCCACAGATCCGGGGATGAAGAACGTTAATTACGGCGCAGAGGCCAGAAATAAGAGCAGGATTGATATTATAACGGAATTCACCAAATATGCCTGCGATAATCTGAAACCTCTTGGAGTAAAGGTTTCGGCAGATGTGTACGGAACGATTATCAGAAGTTCTGTAGATGCAGAAATTGTAGGACAGGACTATGTAGCTATGGCAAAATATCTGGATTTTATTTGTCCTATGATATATCCTTCTCATTATGCAGAGGGCTCCTATGGAATTGATTATCCGGATATGAAGCCTTATGATACCATACTGGCAGCATTAAAGGAATCAAAGCTTGTACTGGAAGAAGGAATTAATAATGAAACTGCTGAAGTAGCAGTGGCTGAAGGAAAAGAAGCCGAGGAAGAAGAAGCCGACATAAAAACAACAGCAAAGGTAAGACCCTGGTTACAGGATTTTACTGCCACCTGGGTGAAACACCATACAGAATACGGTCAGGAGGAAATAAGGGCACAGATAAAGGCGGTATACGATGCCGGATATACAGAATGGATTCTGTGGAACGGCAGTAATAATTATACGGAAGCAGCTCTTGATAAGACAGATTAAGCCGGTGCTTTTCTGACAAGAATCTTATTAAACTCAGCACCTGCTATTTAAACTGATGTTTAATTCATGGCTTGGTATGGTATAGTTGCTGTGATAACACACCTCATACCTCTAACTTACCTTAGTGCATATATCAGCCAGGGAAATTATATAAATTTACATCTGACTGTACTGGATACATCATTAATTTAGATAAGTAAAAAAGAAACGAAAAAAAATAAAAATATTTTGCAAGATTTTTAAAAGGAAAGTGTATAAGTATTGGAGCATGCGAAAGGAGGCTGTTAACTTGAAGGATGAGGCAATAATAAACCTGCTGTCTGAAAAAAATGAACTGGGTTTATTAAAGTTGGCTGAAAAGTATGAAAAGCTTTTAATCCATATTGCCGGTACAATCCTTGGCGGACGTAATGAAGATATTGAAGAATGTGTGAATGACACTTATATGAAACTATGGAAGCATATCGACCGTTATGATATGGAAAAAGCCTCCTTGAAAACTTATTTAAAAGTAATTATCAGAAACACAGCAATAAATAAGCTTCGTGATCTAAGCCGCAGAGAGGGAATGGAATATAGAGAAGACTTTTCAGATATTGCCCAGTACTACATCGATCAAAGCCAGAATGTAGAAAATCAGGTATTTCGAAAAGAGGATATTCTCCTTTTAAATGAGATCATAGGAGAACTGGACAAAAAGGACAGGGAGCTTGTACTGCGCAGGTACTATTATCTGCAATCCTCCAAGGACATCGCCGGTGCTATGAAGATGTCCGTAACAGCAGTGGACAGCAGATTGTCAAGACTACGGAATAAAATGAAGCTTACCTTTGACCAAAAACTAAAAATCAAGGTGTAAACCAATACCTTTAGTAGGAGGTAACAGAATGAATGAACAAACGCTGATAAATATGTTAAGTGAACTGGATGCCGGTTCCTTAAAAGAAAATTTTACAGAAAAAGATTTAAGAAACAAAGATGGAAATGTATTTAAAAGGGCATATTTTTATATAAGATCCTTAAACCGTAAGGATGATTCGGTAAAGGGAAGTATTCTTAAGGATCATCTGGAAGAGTATACAGAGGCTTCCGGGGAATTTTTTACCGAAAATGATACGGTAGCAGCCATGGAAGCAGAAGAAGAGGAACAGAATGAGCAGCAAAGAGGCTTTACTATTCATGTCTTTAAGCGCAGCATCAGGAATCTGATCAGAATTATAACAGCCATTATAGCAGCTCTTATTGTTATCATAGGACTGATCATTGTCCTTATAAGAAGAAAACATATCTTCAAACTTTTCAAGAAGGTACAGATCAGTTATTAACAGTGTATAAGAAATTTAAAATATAGAGTTCAAACTGCCTGAATAGCAGGAAAATAAAAAGAAAAAATAAATACATCTTTAAGATGTAAGTGAGCATTAGCACACAGATAGGAGATTATATGTTAGAGAAAATCAAAGAGATCATAGCAGCACAGCTTGCAGTAGATGCAGGTACTATTACTGAGACATCCACTTTCAAAGAGGATTTAGGAGCAGATTCTCTTGAACTTTTTGAATTGATTATGGCAATGGAAGAAGAATATGATATTGAAATACCTTCAGAAGATTTAAATTCGCTGGAATCAGTAGGAGACTTAATAACCTATTTAAAGAATAAGGGTGTGGAATAATGGAAAGTCAGAAAGCATTACACACAGTGATTTGTGATTTGCTTCATATAAAATATCCTATAATACAAGGCGGAATGGCCTGGGTGGCCGAGCATCATCTGGCAGCTGGCGTTTCTGAGGCTGGAGGGCTTGGAATTATTGCTTCAGCCAGTGCTACTGCCGAAATTGTACGGAATGAAATCAGAAAATGCAAAGAATTAACAGATAAGCCCTTTGGTGTTAATATCATGCTGCTAAACCCTCATGCACCGGAGATTGCTAAGGTAATCATAGAAGAAAAGGTTCCGGTAGTAACAACAGGCGCAGGAAATCCTGAGAAGTTCATTAAGGATTGGAAAGCAGCCGGCGTTACCGTAATACCTGTAGTAGCCTCCGTTGCACTGGCCAAGAGAATGGAGCGAAGTGGTGCAGATGCTTTGATAGCAGAAGGCTGTGAAGCTGGCGGTCATATTGGAGAACTTACCACTATGGCACTGATTCCTCAGATTGTAGATGCTGTTTCCATCCCTGTAATCGCAGCAGGAGGTATCGGAGACGGAAGAGGTCTCGCAGCGGTATTTATGCTTGGTGCCAAAGGCGGTCAGGTCGGAACCAGATTTGTAGTAGCAATGGAATCCATAGTACATGACAATTATAAACAGAGAGTTATCAGTGCGAAGGACATTGATTCTGTGGTAACCGGCCGCTCAACAGGGCATCCGGTAAGAGCTCTTCGCAACAATATGACCAGAAATTACCTTAAATTGGAACAGGAAGGCAGGAGTTTTGAGGAATTAGAGCTTCTTACCCTGGGTTCATTAAGAAAAGCTGTTATGGAAGGGGATATAACCGATGGCTCTGTTATGGCAGGCCAGATAGCAGGTCTTATCTCAAAAGAACAGTCCTGTAAGGAGATACTGGAGGAAATAACAGTAGAAGCCTGTCAGGTAATCCAAAAAGGATGGGCATAACATATGGGAAAAACAGCGTTTATTTTCCCAGGTCAAGGCGCTCAATACGCAGGCATGGGAAAGGATTTTTACGATACTTACAGCACCTCAAAAGAACTTTATGACAAAGCAGAAGAGCTCCTTTCCATGAACATCAAGGAGCTGTGCTTTGAAGAAAATACAAAATTATCAATTACCAGGTATACGCAGCCGGCAATGGCTGTCACCTGTTTAGCCATTTATGAGGGAGTAAGGGAATTGGGGCTGACGCCTGATTACTTTGCAGGTTTAAGCCTGGGAGAATATCCGGCAGTTATAGCTTCAGGTGTCCTATCCTTTGAAGAAGGAATTAAACTGGTCAAGATCAGAGGAGAGTTAATGGAAACTGCTGTACCGGAAGGTCTAGGCGGTATGGCTGCTGTGCTTGGGCTTGACGGTGAAACCATAGAGAAGGTTCTGACAGAAGTTGATGGCATAGCAGTAGTCGCTAATTATAATTGTCCGGGACAGATTGTAATTTCGGGAGAGAAAGAAGCGGTAAGTGCTGCTTCCGGGAAATTATCGGCAGCAGGAGCAAAAAGAGTTATTCCGCTAAATGTCAGCGGACCCTTTCACTCCCCTATGTTAAAAGGGGCAGGGGATAAGCTTCTTCAAGAACTTTACTCCATTACTGTATCAAAGCCTGTAATTCCCTATGTGGCAAATGTAGATGGAAAGCCTGTAACAGAGGCAGAAGGTATCAGAGAGAGTTTATCAAGACAGGTGTATTCCTCTGTAAGATGGGAAGACAGCGTCAGGACTTTATTGGCAGCAGGGGTGGATCTGTTTGTAGAAATCGGTCCCGGAAAGACTCTGTCAGCATTCATAAGAAAAATTGACAAGAATGTTTCCGTTATCAATATAGAGAAAACACAGGATCTTGAGAAGCTTAAGGAGGTTATTCATGCTAGAGGGTAAAACAGCATTAGTTACCGGTGGAAGCAGAGGTATCGGTAGAGCAATAGCAGTTGCTCTGGCGAAAAACGGTGCTACTGTTATTATAAATTACTGCGGTTCATTAGAGGCTGCAAAGGAAACAGAAGAAATCATTAAAAATAACGGAGGCAGGGCCTATCTGCTTCAGGGGGATGTAGCCAGTTCCTCCGATGTGGAAAGAATGTTTGCCTGGATTGCAGAAAACGTGAAAAGACTGGATATCCTGGTAAACAATGCAGGTATCACCAGAGATAATCTTATCCTTAAAATGACGGATGAGGAATATAATCAGGTTATTGATACGAATTTAAAAGGCGTATTTTACTGCTTAAAACATGCCTCCCGAATGATGTTAAAACAAAGATACGGAAAGATTGTAAATATCTCCTCTATCTCCGGTATTCACGGTAATCCGGGGCAGGTTAATTACAGTGCAGCAAAAGCCGGTGTAATCGGAATGACCAAAACCCTGGCAAGAGAGCTGTCCTCCAGGAACATTAACGTAAATGCGATTGCACCAGGGTATATCAATACGGATATGACGGTACATTTAAAAGAGGAAATCAAAGCAAAAGCCCTTGAAACAATTCCTTTAAAAAGATTCGGTGAAGGAGAGGACATTGCAGAAGCAGTGGTATTTCTGGCATCTGATAAGGCTTCTTATATCACGGGGCAGGTATTGTCTGTTGACGGTGGTATGGGTATATAGAGCTTCGGCACAATTAAGTCATGTTGAGGAAAACATGAAAATAAGGAGACATGAAAATTGGTGTGAAATGTATGATTTTACACATGTAACTTGGTACCTGTGATAAAATTTGCAGGTTGTTAGAAAGGCATGGATATGAATATGAAAAAACGAGTAGTAGTTACCGGATTAGGAGTTATTACACCTATTGGTAATAATATAGAAGATTTTTGGAAAAGTATAAAAGAACAGAAGGTCCCCTTTGCACCGATTACTTACTTTGATACCACAGAATATAAGGTAAAGCTGGCTGCACAGATCAACGACTTTAAGCCGGAAGACTATATGGAAGCCAAGACTGCCAAACGTATGGAAAGCTTCTGCCAGTTTGCTGTAGCTGCAGCCGGTGAAGCTATTAAAAATTCAGGGCTGGACTTAACAAAAGAAGATGTAACCAGAGTCGGTGTTTGCGTAGGTTCTGGTATCGGAAGCCTCCAGGCAGTTGAAAGAGAGCATTCCAAGCTTGTAGAGAAAGGACCTAAGAGAGTCGCTCCTTTGCTGGTACCCTTAATGATTTCTAATATGGCAGCTGGTAATGTGGCAATCCAATACGGACTGAAGGGTAAATGCACCAATGTGGTTACGGCTTGTGCAACCGGTACTCATTCCATTGGTGATGCAGTTCGTTATATACAGTGTGACGAAGCAGATGTCATGATAGCAGGCGGCACGGAAGCTGCTATAAGCCCTATTGGTGTGGCAGGGTTTTCCGCACTGACAGCCATGACCACTGAGACAGATCCTAAGAGAGCCTCCATCCCTTTTGATAAGGACAGAAGCGGTTTTGTTATGGGTGAAGGAGCAGGCATCGTAGTACTGGAATCCTATGAACATGCGGTGGAGAGAGGAGCAACCATATTGGCTGAAATAGCCGGCTACGGTGCAACCTGTGATGCTTTTCATATTACTTCTCCTTCCGAAGACGGAGAAGGTGCAGCAAGAGCCATGCTTACAGCTGTAAAAGAAGCAGGAATAGCACCGGAGGAAGTTGATTATGTCAATGCTCACGGAACCAGCACCCACCATAATGATTTGTTTGAAACCAGATCCATAAAGATGGCCTTTAAAGACCATGCCTATAATCTCCTTGTGAATTCTACCAAGTCAATGACCGGACATTTGCTGGGTGCAGCAGGAGCTGTAGAGTTCATCGTATGTGTAAAATCCGTTATGGAGAATTATGTTCATGCAACGGTAGGATATGAGAATCCCGACGAGGAACTGGACTTAAATTACGTGAAGACTCCTGTAACCGACAGAGTAATAAATTATGCAATCTCCAATTCCCTGGGCTTTGGCGGTCATAACGGAAGCTTACTGGTTAAGAAATTCACAGAGTAATAAATCCTTAAAATAACAAATCCTTAAAATAACAAATCTTTAAAATAACGAATCTTTAAAATAACGAATTTTTGGAGTAACGAAATTTATATAAGCGAACTCAATTGCTGCAAGATATCAGGTAAGTCTAAAAGAGGCTTGCACCAGTATTCAAAAGAATACAAGAGTTTCTGGACACCTAAAGGTATAAAATACCAGTGAATAATACATTTTAAACCTATAAGAGCAGCCGGTATATAACTTATGTAAGAAAAGGAGGATTAGAAGTGAAACAGGAAGAAATTCTTCAATTAATAAAAGCTGTCTCTTCCAGTAATTTAACAGCCTTCCGTTACAAAGACGGAGAGGTGTCACTGGAACTGGAATGCATCCAGAAAGAGGCAGGAGAAGTCCTGACGAAGGTTATTCATCCGGTAAAGGAGGATAGTGCTTCTGAAACAGAGGAAAACCTGTTAGTTATAAAATCCCCCATGGTGGGTACCTTTTATACGGCGAAATCCCAGAACAGTGAACCCTATGTTCAAGTAGGCGACAGGGTTAAGAAGGGGCAGGCTGTTGGTATCATTGAAGCCATGAAACTAATGAATGAAATTGAATCAGAATACGATGGAACCGTTGATAAGATAGTTGCAAATAACAAGGATATGGTGGAATACGGACAGCCGTTGATCTATATCAGACCTCTGTAGGTATAAGCTGATTAGGGCCTGATAAGTGCAGGATAGGGAAAGGTTAATATATGTTGGATATTAATGAAATTAAGAAAATCATACCTCAGAGAAGTCCTTTTTTAATGGTAGACAGGATTCTGGAACTAGATCCTGGAAAGCGTGCTGTGGGTAAGAAATGTGTTTCCTACAATGAACCTTATTTTGAAGGTCATTTTCCGGAAGAACCGGTAATGCCGGGAGTGCTTATCATAGAAGCACTGGCACAGGTTGGTGCGGTAATCTGTCTTTCCATTGAAGAAAATAAGGGTAAGAATGCTTTATTTGGAGGTATTAATAAAGCGAGGTTTCGCAACAAAGTTTTTCCGGGAGATGTTCTCACAATGGAAGTTGAGCTGATAAAAAGGAAAGGAAATATAGGGATTGCCACAGCGAAGGCCTTTAACGAAGAGAAGGTATTTGCAGAAGCAGAACTTATTTTTGTCCTCGGCTAGAAAAGAGGGAGCTATGATTAATAAGATACTAATTGCCAACAGAGGAGAAATCGCAGTACGAATAATTCGTGCCTGCAGAGAACTTGGAATTGCTTCCGTAGCTATATGCTCGGATATTGATAAGGAAGCCCTTCATGCCCAATTGGCAGATGAAACCATCTGCATCGGGCCGGTATCCTCAAAAGACAGTTATTTAAAGATGGACAGAATCATAAGCGCAGCCTGTGCAGCAGGAGCAGATGCCATACATCCGGGTTTTGGATTCCTTTCTGAGAATGCGAGATTTTCTGATCTTTGCAAAAAATGCGGAATTACATTCATTGGTCCCACCGGTGAGGTCATTGATAAGATGGGAAACAAATCCGAAGCCAGAAAGACTATGATGGAGGCAGGTGTTCCGGTAGTACCGGGAACCAAAGAAGCAGTGGCTTCCTCCGAGGAAGGTCTTAAGATAGCAAATGAAATCGGTTATCCGGTTATTGTAAAAGCCAGTGCCGGCGGCGGTGGCAAGGGAATGCGTATCGTTCGGGCGGAAGAAGAATTTGTGAAGCTTTTTGAGACTGCCGGGCAGGAAGCAAAGAATGCCTTTGGCGATGATACCCTGTATATAGAAAAATATATTGAAAGTGCAAGGCACATTGAATTTCAGATATTAGCAGATAATTACGGCAATGTCATTCATCTGGGAGAAAGGGATTGCTCTCTGCAGAGAAGACATCAGAAACTCATAGAAGAAGCACCGGCTTATCGTATGCCCCCTGAGATACGGGAAGCAATGGGAGAAGCAGCAGTAAAAGCTGCCAAAGCAGCAGGTTATCAGAATGCCGGGACAATTGAATTTATTCTGGATAAAGAGAATAATTTTTATTTTATAGAGATGAATACAAGAATACAGGTGGAACATGGGATTACCGAGCTGGTAACGGGAATTGACCTGATCAAAGAGCAGATAGGTATTGCAGAAGGTAAGACTTTAAATCTGACACAGGCTGATATAAAAATGAACGGTCACGCCATTGAATGCAGAATTAATGCAGAAAACCCTTTAAAAGGTTTCATGCCCTGTCCCGGAACAGTAACCTCCCTTCATTTTCCCGGTGGTAACGGTGTCCGCATTGATTCTGCCCTTTATGCCGGGTATAAAATACCGTCAGCATACGACTCTCTTATTGTAAAGCTCATGGTTCATGATACGGACAGAGAGAAGGCAATACGTAAAATGAGAGGTGTATTAGGGGAGCTTGTCATTGAAGGGATAATTACCAACCTCGATTTCCAGTATATGCTGATAAATCACGAGGACTTTAAGGATGGTAATACTGACACAGGATTTGTGGAAAGACTGTTGATGGAAACCAAGGAAATGCAGAACGACAAAGATAAGCTAAAAGACAAGGATATGTCAAAAGACAAGGAAATGCAAAAAGACAGGGATATGTCAAAAGACAGGGATATGCAAGAAGACAGGGATATGCAAGAAGACAGGGATATGCAAGAAGACAGGGGAATTCCGGAAGTCAAAGAAATGCCGGAAGCGATATAAGATAGCTGTATCTTATAAATATATAGCTGAACTACTGGATAATTTAATTAATTTACACTCTTTGTTGTAGTGCCATCTGCAGAAGATAAAGCACACAGTGGGAGTTAGTGTGGTAATTAGAAAGTAATTCCACTTTTGACTGAAGTGCGTCAAGGCGCGAATAGGTGTTAGTGTGAGTTACTAAAAGTATAATTTGCATCCTATCTGAAGCAGTGCCACATCTGCAGGCAGAGGTGTAATGAAGTGGGAACTAATTTGTATTTTTAGATTTGAACAGAGGTTAGACTGAAAACAAATGGTTTTTCAGCATCCCGGTTTGTAGTGTGCCAGGCACACAGAGGGGAGTTCCATGCTTAAGGAAATGTTTAAGAAAAATATATCAGCTGGTACGGAGCAAAAACTCCTGAACCAGGGACAGAAAATAAAAGATTCCATCTATGATGCACAGATTCCCGAAGGCCTCTTTGACAAATGCGATAAATGCGGTGAAATTGTTTATCTGGAGGATGTCATCCAAAATTATTTTATCTGTCCTGTCTGCGGCGGTTATTTCCGTATCAGTCCCAGGGCAAGACTTAGTATGATACTGGATAAGGGAAGTTTTGAGGAATGGGATGTGAATCTTCCGGTAAGCGATCCTTTGAATTTTCCCGGATATCAGGATAAATTGAATCACCTTCGTATGGCAACCGGACTCGAAGATGCAGTAATAACAGGCGAGGGTAACATTGATGGCACAAGGGTCGCAATTGGTGTCATGGCCTCTGCATTTTTGATGGGAAGTATGGGAGAGACCGTAGGGGAGAAGATTACCCGTCTTGTGGAAAAGGCAACAGAAAGACGGCTTCCGGTAGTATTGTTCTGTTGCTCAGGAGGAGCCAGAATGCAGGAGGGAATTGTATCCCTGATGCAGATGGCGAAAACGGCACAGGCAATCAAGAAGCATGATGAGGCAGGATTATTATATATACCGGTACTGACAGATCCAACCACCGGCGGTGTAATGGCAAGTTTTGCAATGTTAGGTGATATTATACTTGCTGAACCAGGTGCCTTAATTGGATTTGCAGGACCAAGAGTAATTGAACAGACCATAGGACAGAAATTGCCTGAAGGTTTTCAGAGTGCTGAATTTTTACTGGAGCACGGTTTTGTTGACAAAGTGGTAAAACGTAATAAGTTAAGACAGACCTTATCACTATTGGTAAAAAGCCAGGATGCAGGTATAGACAGCAAAACAGATGAATAGATTTTGTTATTCAGAATGTGTATAGAGTGCATGTTTCGAATATTATTAAGAAATTCCTGTGATAACGAAAAAGTGCACGCTAAAGTACACAGATGGGAGGTAATATGCCGGCAGAATTAACAGCGTGGGAACGTGTTGAAATAGCAAGAGGAATAAACAGACCTACCAGCCTGGATTTTATAAGCGGTATCTTTAATAAATTTACGGAGCTCCACGGTGACAGACAAGGGAAAGATGACGGTGCGGTCATCGGAGGAATTGCTGTGATAGACGGGGAATATGTAACGGTTATCGGTCTTCAGAAGGGCCGTAATCTCAAAGAAAATGCAAGGCGCAATTACGGAATGGCTAATCCTTCAGGATACCGTAAAGCCTTAAGACTGATGAAGCAGGCAGAAAAATTTAACAGGCCGGTAATCTGCTTTGTAGATACTCCTGGAGCCTATCCGGGAATAGAAGCAGAAGAAAGAGGGCAGGGAGAAGCAATAGCCAGAAATCTCTTTGAAATGTCCGGACTTAAGGTACCTGTTCTAAGTATTATCATCGGTGAAGGAGGCAGCGGAGGAGCCCTTGCCTTAGCAGTTGCAAATGAAGTATGGATGATGGAGAATGCGATATATTCCATACTATCACCGGAGGGTTTTGCCTCCATACTATGGAAAGACAGCAGGAAAGCAGCGGAAGCAGCAGAGGTTATGAAGATAACGGCAAAAGATCTCCTGGAGCTTCGCATTATCGAACGGATTATTCCGGAAGAAGAGCCTTTAAAATTGGAGAGTTTATGCTGTGTGGCAGATTCCTTAAGGACTGAGATTCTATCCTTTATAGATTCCTATAAAAAGAAAGACACTGACGAAATAACGCGGCAGCGTTATGAAAGATTTAGAAACATGTAGCCGCTTATGGTGCTGAAGATTGTTAAAAGGGGAAGGAGATATTTTCTTCCTCCGGAAAACAAGGTCTTCAGCATTTTTTACGGTATTCTCTGGCAGTCATGCCAAAATATCTTTTAAATGCATTGGAAAAATGTTCGGAAGAGGAATAACCGATATCCAGAGCAATATCAGTAATACGCTTATTCGGATCCAAAAGAAAGATTAATGCGGCAGACATTCTGGCTTCTGTTTTTTTCTGAAGAAAGGATTTACCGTAGTGTTTCTTTAAGAGGCGTTCTGTCTGTCTTGGACCTAAGCCTAGGAGTTCCGATAAAATATTTAAAGAGAGATTCTTATATTCGTATAAGAAGTATTCTTCTATTATAAGGAATTTTCCATAACCCAGATCAAAGGGGATAGTCTTTTCCTGATTCATTGGAATACGTACATAATTTCTGGTCATCTTAATAATAAGCTGCTGCAAAAGAGTTTCTACCAGTTTGTGGTAACCGTCATATTTTTTCTCCAATTCAAAAAATATTTGCTGCATCAGGGAATGGATATTCTGACTGTCCTGGCCAAACCAAAATGTTGTTTCTAAAAAAAGCTGCATGTAATTGTCAGCTTTTTTTTGTTGTTTTCTTTTGCTTAATTTTTCTGTTTTCAGATATATACAATATTCAAACATGGGATCCTGTGCATCGGGGATTTGCTCATGTTCCACATGAGGGCCTGTAATATACAAAGTGTTGGGTACAATAGGGTAAAGAACTCCATTGATTTTGACTTTTCCTTTACCGTGGGAAATATAATGAATCTCGTAGCTGTTATCACTATGGCTGTGACAGGGAATGGAACGCAGAAATTGCTCGTATACAAAATGAAGAGAGGAAATCCTGTACTGTTCCATGGAAAAAGTAATATTAACGGTATCATAATAGAGCTTCATACAGTATCCTTTCTGATCAGAACTAGTGCTCCCTTGTTTAAATTTCACTTAATTCAGGCACCTGTTATTTACGGGATTCTGTGTTATTGTGAATTGTTGTAGTATCACTCCTCATTCCTTCTCTTTGCCTCAATGGAAATATCAGGCACATTAGGCGAAATTTATGCAAATCAGTACTGGAATGATGTATCATCTCTATTCTAACGAATAGAAGCAGGTTAGTCAACAAGTCTATATGCGCTAACACGACATAACCACTTGTGAATTGTCAGGTAAAGACCTTATATAGGCAGGTCGTCTGAGGTAAGATTAAGAGGTATACAGTTACCATTAAGGGTTTACGAATAAGGAGGAGGTATTATGTTAAAAGGCATACCGGCTATTTTATCACCTGAGCTTCTAAAAGTACTTTGTGAGATGGGGCACAGTGACAGAGTGGTCATAGCAGACGGGAATTTCCCGGCTGAATCTATGGGAAAGAAGGGTATTGTAATACGTTGTGATGGTCACGGTATTCCTGAGATTCTGGAAGCAGTGTTAAGCCTGTTTCCACTGGATAGCTATACGGAGCATCCGGTCAAGCTTATGGAGGTTGTACAGGGAGACAGAGTCGAGACTCCAATTTGGGATACCTATAAGGAAATACTAAAAAAACATGATACCAGAGGAGACGCAATAATCGAATATACGGAACGTTTCCGGTTCTATGAGGAGGCTAAAACCGCATATGCAATCATTGCAACGGGAGAAACAGCATTATATGCCAATGTGATGCTGCAAAAAGGTGTAATCTTACCCGAATAAGTAATACGGCCTTATGATAAAGCAATCAGACTAATTTCATGTTACAGGAGGTAAAGAACTTTATGCTGGTAAAAGCAACATATTTTCAGAACAGTGAAACAGCACCCTTGGTATATGGTGAAGTGGAGATAAAAAATCCGCCGCGTAAGAGGCTCAGGGGAGAAGAAGAAAAGGAAGGTATTCTGGCCGAACCTGTAATCGTAGGTTTTTGCGGAACAGATAACGAACTGATGAGAATGGGAAAAGAAGGTCTTCTGAGCAGTAAATTCCCGGAGGGGACCAACAGGCTCATTAATGGCCATGAAGGCGTGGTGTGGGTACCTTCCCAGGAAAGGTTTGCAATCGTTTTAATCCGTGGCGGGGACAGCTATGATCCCACCCGCTATACGGAAGAGGAAACTTATTTCGAGTATGGCTGTGACCAGGCAGACGGATTATTCAGTGACCGGAATTATTTCCATCCGGATATGCTGCTGCCCATACCGGAGGGGTACGTAAGGGATGGTAAGCTGGACCTTTCCTTTGCAAAGAAAATGGTATTCCCGGATCCTTATGCCTGCATGGTATTCCAGTTGGAAAGAATGGAGGACTTAGGCAGCGCTCATAATTTTCGGGTAGAAATGGCGCGGAGAAAATGCAGCGAAACAGAAGCCCGAAGCTATGCTGCGGAAGCAATATTTGACAGGACCGTTATATTTGGTCTGGGTACAACCGGAATGTTTATTGCCGATTTAATCAGAAGAAATCATAAAAATGCAAAAATTATCTTTGTAGGCCGAAGTGCCGGAGATTCTCAGAAGGTTCAATTTGCCATAGAACAGGCCGGCGGACTGTATGTACAGAACAACTTTGGCACACCGGAGGAATTAGCGGCTGCCATAATAGCAGCTGCAGGTGGCAGAGCTACCACATTTATAGGAGTCAGTGGAAGTGAATTAGAGCATAAGATTGCTTTTGAACATAAAGTGCTGGGTTGTAATGGGGTTTTTAACAGCTTTTCTCTTGGACCAGAGATTTCTTTTAAAACAATGCCTTTTGGTTTTGAAAATCATCTGATATTCGGCTCTATTAATTTCAGGCAGGATCACATGGAGAAGGCCATTCAGATATTGGCAGAGAGCAGATATGATGAAATCGTCAGTATCATAGAGAAGGAAGAGTTCACTGCCGATCCCATAAAGGCCTACCGTGAGAAAATTTACAGTAAGGAATCTCCCATGAAAACAGCAGTTATTTGGAATGAGAAATATATTGACAAAAACCGTTAGGTCATGAAAGAAAATAAATACTGACAAGGAAATAAATATTGACAAGGAAATAAATATTGACAAGGAAAATAAATATTAACAGGAAAATAAATACTGACAAGAAATAATTACTCACAGGGAAATACGAGGGAGGAACTTCTGTAATATTGCCTACCTAAAAAAGAAAGGACTTAATTTATGAAAACGGTACTGATTTCTGAACCTTATAATATTAAGATTGTTGAAACAAAAAAACCTGAAGCGAAAGCGGGAGAAGCTCTGCTTAAAATTCTATACTGCGGTATCTGCGGTGCAGATGTTGCAAGCTATACGGGAAATCAGCCCTTTACAACTTATCCCAGAATTCCCGGGCATGAATTCAGCGCGGAGATTATAAGCATTCCGGAAAATGATAAAGGACTGAAAGCAGGAGATGTAGTAACGGCTAATCCATATTTTAACTGTAATAGCTGTTATTCTTGTGAGAGAGGTCTTGTTAACTGCTGTATGGATAACCAGACAATGGGGGTACAACGGGACGGAAGTTTCAGTCAGTTTATCACTATGCCGATAGAACGGATTTATCCCGGTAAAGGACTTTCTGCAAAGGAATTAGCCTTAATTGAACCCTTTAGCATTGGTTACCATGCGGTAGCAAGAACTGCCATAAAACCTACTGACAAGGTTTTGGTAGTTGGTGCCGGACCAATCGGTCTTTTTGCCCTGATATCCGCCAAACTCAAAGGTGCAGAAGTTTATATAGCAGATATTCTGGATGGCAGGCTTGAGAAAGGGAAGGAATTCGGAGCTGACGGAATCATAAATACGATTACCTCCTCCCTGAAGGAGGAGACGGACAGAATAACAAAAGGAGGAGGCTTTGATGTATGCATAGAAGCCTGCGGGCTTTCTGCAACCTTCTTAAATTGCATAGACTGTGCTGCCTTTGGAGGGAGCATCATTTTAATCGGAAACGGTAAGAAGGAAACCACCTTCCTGCATTCAATCCTTCTAAAAAAGGAATTAAATATCTTTGGCAGCAGGAATTCCTTTGCAGAGGATTTTATAGAGCTGATTGACATTGTGGCCTCCGGTAAGGTGGATATTATGAAGATGGTAAGCTGTATTTATCCGATAGACCAGGCAGATACAGCCTTTAAAGCACTTGCAGAAAATGACGGGTCTCTGGAAAAGGTATTGGTAGAATTATGATAATCGATGCACATGCACACCTTTGGATTAAGCAACAGGGAAATGTCAATGGTAAGCCTGTTGTGGGCCTCATGGGAGGCCGTAGTGACTTTGGAGGTGAACTACGGCAAATGCTGCCGCCTTATCTGTATGACGGAAGGAATACTGCACAAGCCTTTTTAGCTAACATGGATTACGCAGGAGTGGGGGGCAGTGTTATAACACAGGAATACATCGATGGAAATCAGGATGAGTATCTCCTTGCGGTAAAGTCAGACTATCCGGAACGTTTTAAGATTTGTTCTCTTTATGAAGAGAAAGATAACTATGGCGTAAAAGGATTTGATGGTATCAAAATATGTGGGGGACGTTTAAGCCGCAATTTGTATTCGTGCAGTCCTGTATTTCAAAAAGCGGAAAAAGAAAACCTGTTTATCTCCATTGATCTGGCAGAAGGGAGTTCTCAAGCAAAGATTCTGGAGGAATTGGTTCAAAGCTTCCCAAAGCTTAAAATAGCCATCGGACATTTTGGTATGGTTACTGTTAAGGGTTGGGAAGAACAGATAAAGCTTGCCAGATATCCGAATGTCTATATAGAAAGCGGAGGTATTACCTGGTTGTTCCATAAGGAGTTTTATCCTTATGAATCTGCAGTATATGCTATACTGACAGCCGGAGAAATCTGCGGTATGGATAAGCTGATGTGGGGGAGTGATTATCCCAGAACCATGACAGCTGTTACCTACCTTATGAGCCTGGACTTTGTGACAAAATCCAAATTGCTTACAGAAGAGGATAAAAGAATGTTTCTTGAAACAAATGCAATGAAATTTTATGGTTTCAATGAAATTAAAATGATAGAAAAAGTTAAAAATATGGTGGAAGACTAAAAAAGACAATTATTTCATAAATGCAATGGGACTCCTCGAATAAATTTAATTTCCTGATAAAAATAATTGAAGCTGCAAAAAAATTGCCAGCCATAATATTTTATAACTCTTATTCCCAGTATTTTTTACATGTTCTTTTAACATACTAAAATAAAGTGGAGTAGGTAAGTAAATTTTAATATCTAAACTACTGATTAACGAATGTTCTATAATTCAGGATATTCAGAAAAGAGGTGTTATTATGGACAATAAATTTAATAACCAGATCAATCATATATCAGGAAAGGTCAAAGAGGTTGCCGGAAAAGCAGTTAACTCAGACCAGATGGAGCTAAAAGGTAAGCTGCAGCAGGTGGGCAGTGATATCAGCCAAAAAGGGGAAGAAATAAAAGAAAAAGCTGCCGGAAAAGCAAACAAAATCATTGACAAAATAAAAAACGAGAGAGGATGGTAATAAGATGCCGGAGATTACTAATATTATTGTTTGGTTAATTCTTGGAGGTATTTCTGGTTGGATAGCCAGTAAGATTATGAAGAAAGACAGCCAGATGGGTGTCGGTATGAATATCCTTGTAGGTATAGTGGGTGCATTTATCGGCGGATGGCTGGCAGGTATTTTTGGTTGGGGACCTGCAACAGGCTTAAACATCTGGAGTTTTATCGTATCCGTCGTTGGTGCAGTTATACTGCTCTTTATTATCGGATTATTTAAACAGAAGGATTAACCTGAATATGTTGGAAAATGAGGCTGTTGCAGAATTGCAGCAGCCTCAACTTGTAACAGGGTTTATCAATTTGTTTTACTGCGTAACACCTAAGGAGTTGCTTCAAGCTGCAAATCACAACTCCTGGCAAAAACGGTTCTATGCTTTCACAGGAAGATCAGGTACGATCTTTCAGTTTAGAATAAGGTTTTACCTTTGCTACATTCTTATAGGCAGGACGAATAATCTTACCTGCATTAATGAGCTCCTCCATTCTGTGAGCACTCCAGCCGGATATTCTGGCGATAGCAAAGATAGGAGTATATAATTCAAGAGGCAGATCTAACATACTGTATACAAAACCGCTGTAGAAGTCCACATTGGCACTGACACCTTTATATATCTGACGCTCTTTCGCAATTACTTCCGGAGCAAGAGTTTCCACCATATTATAGAGTTTGAACTCTTTGGCACGTCCTTTTTCAACGGATAATTTTTCAACAAAGCCTTTAAAGATTTCGGCTCTTGGATCAGAAATTGAATATACCGCGTGGCCCATACCATAAATAAGGCCTGATTTATCAAAGGCATTTTTTTGAAGTAGGGCAGCCAGATACGCACGTACCTCATCTTCGTCATCCCAATCCTTGATGACATTTTTCATATCCTCGAACATTTGGATAACTTTAATATTGGCACCGCCATGTTTAGGACCTTTTAAAGAGCCCAAAGAAGCTGCCACGGAGGAATAAGTATCCGTACCTGTAGAGGTTACTACATGGGTGGTGAAAGTAGAGTTGTTACCGCCGCCGTGTTCTGCATGGAGAACAAGGGCAACATCAAGAATTTTAGCTTCCAGAGGGGTATATTTACTATCAGGTCTTAATAGATGCAGGATTAATTCGGCAGTTGAAAGATTAGGATCCGGAGTATGTATAACCAGGCTCTGTCCGTCATGGTAATGACTGTAAGCCTGATAACCGTAAACGGATAACAAAGGGAATAAGGATATCAGCTGCAGGGATTGCCTTAATACATTAGGCAGTGTAATATCATCCGCCAGATCATCATAGGAATACAGCGTCAGGACACTTCTTGCCAATGTATTCATCATATCCTTACTGGGAGCTTTCATAATAATATCTCTTACGAAGGAGGTTGGAAGCGAACGGTATTCACCTAATAATACCTTGAAATTCGTCAATTCTTCGACACTTGGGAGCTTGCCGAATAATAGCAGATAGGTAACCTCTTCAAAACCAAAACGATTATCTTCAATAAAACCCTGAACGATCTGTTTTACATCGATACCCCTGTAAAAAAGCTGTCCTTCGCAGGGAATGTATTCGGAGTCGACAATTAAGTGGGAACGGACTTCCGCTATTTCTGTTAGACCGGTTAAAACTCCCGCTCCACTGACATCCCTAAGACCTCTTTTTACCTGGTATTTGGTGTAAAGAGAGGAATCAATCACACTATTTTTGGCACAAAGCTCTGATAGCGCCAGAATCTCCGGTGTAATACTGGAAATGTTCATATTACTCATAACAGCCTCCTTTGGGGTATATTTTTTGTAATACTATGTATTATTTTGCATTTATTAGTATTATTTAATCAAAATTACTTTTCCTGCAAAACGATATAGTATATAGTTTAACATAAAAATGAGCATTCTACAAGTAATAAGGATAAAAATACAAAAAGAGTGCTTATAATTATACATTTTTCTGTGGGTTTTATATAGTAATAGAATGGAAGGTCCAGGTGCATATTTGCGTTGCATTTTTCTGGTAAAGCAAGTATGATAGAAGTGTAATAATAAATACTTTACTGGCAAGAATATACATAACAAATAAAGGCTAGAGAAGGAACAGGAGGCATAATGTTACTTGATGATTTTATTTATTTTAAAATAGGTAAGAAAAAGCATATTGCATTGATCGCTCATGACGGTAAGAAACAGGAATTGGTGAAATGGGCAGATAGACATAAGGATATACTAAAGAGTCATTTTTTATGCGGAACCGGTACAACGGCAAGACTTATCTCTGAGCAGACCGGTCTTCCCGTTAAGGGCTACAACAGCGGACCTTTAGGAGGTGACCAGCAGATTGGCTCAAGAATCGTAGAGGGAGGAATTGATTTTGTAATCTTTTTATGGGATCCTTTAGAATCTCAGCCTCATGATCCTGATGTCAAGGCATTATTACGTATTGCTGTGGTTTATGATATTCCCATAGCCAATAATCTGGCAACGGCTGACTTTTTGCTTGCGTCTTCCCTGATGGAAGAAGAGTACGACAGAAAGGTTGAGAATTTTAATAAAACAATGAAGGAGAGAATTGAAAAATTCTCTGCTCCGCAATAAGTCCGTTAACAGAAAACATGTTATGGGTTTTGTGATTTTGTATGTATGCTACCTTAGAAATTGGTAACAATGAAACTGTCTGATAATACAGAAAGGCATGGTGCAGAATGAGCAGAATTTGTTTTTTTGATACAAAGCCCTATGATAAGATTTATTTTGATATGTTTAAGGACAAGTTTGGATTTGAAATTGATTATTTTGAACCGAAGCTGAATGCAGCTACAGCCATTATGGCAAGAGGTTATGAAGTGGTAGTTGCTTTTGTAAATGATACCATTGATGCAAAGACCATAGATATTCTCTATAATGAAGGTGTAAGGCTAATAGCAATGAGGTGCGCAGGCTATAACAACATAGACTTTAAAGCGGCTTATAATAAGATTCACGTAGTCAGGGTACCTGCTTATTCACCATATGCAGTTGCAGAGCATGCAATGGCACTGCTCCTGACCCTGAACCGTAAGATACACAGAGCCTATAACAGAACCAAAGAGCATAACTTCAGTTTAAATGGTCTTACTGGTTTTGATCTGTATGGAAAAACCATGGGAGTCATAGGTACCGGTAAGATTGGCCGTGTATTCATTGATATCTGTAAAGGTTTTGGTATGAAGGTGCTTGCCTATGATCCATACCCTGTGAAAGATGCAGGTATTAATTATGTGGACTTAGATGAACTATGCAGGGAATCAGATCTGATATCACTCCATTGCCCTCTTACGAAAGAAACGAAGCATATGATCAATAAAGATACGATACAACAGATGAAGAAAGGTATCTATATTATCAATACTTCAAGAGGTGCCCTTATTGATAGCGAAGCTTTACTGAATGCTATTAAGGAAGAGCAGGTTGGCGGAGCAGTTCTGGATGTTTACGAAGAAGAAACGGAGTTCTTCTATGAGGATTTATCCGGAGAGATTATAAAAGATGATATCCTTTCAGGGTTGATATCAATGCCAAATGTAATCGTGACCTCCCATCAGGCATTTCTTACCAGGGAAGCACTGAATAAAATTGCTGAGATCACCCTTCAGAATATAAAGGATTATTCTGACAATGCAGGTCTTGCAAATGAAATCTGTTATCAGTGTATTAAATTAAATAATTGTGAGAAAACTGATAAGAACCGATGCTTTTAAGGTTGTAATCAATTTCATTTTATGCTATAATTTAACTGCTTTATAAGATGTTAGATGAAGGATAATATACCATATTATTCTCTGACGAAACAACAGAATAAAGAAAAAATACTACTTTAAGGAGGTGTTTTACATGAAATACGAATGCCCTTGCGGTTATATTTATGATCCAGAGACAGGCGATCCAGATGGCGGTATTGCACCCGGCACAGCATGGGAGGATATACCTGAGGATTGGGTATGCCCAGTTTGCGGATTAAGCAAAGATTCATTTACACAGATTTAATTGAAGTTGACATAAAAAAAGAGCTCATGCTTACTATAAGTGCGTGCTCTTTTTTCGATGTGCATACCAAATCAAATCAATGAGAAGCGGGAATCAGCTGTTAATTCTGATTCTGCAAGAAACGGAAAGTGGAGGATAAAGCTAAGATGAAAGAGTTAAAAGGCACACAAACAGAAGCTAATTTAAAGGCAGCTTTTGCGGGAGAATCCGAAGCGAGAAACAAATATACATATTATGCTTCAAAAGCGAAAAAAGAAGGTTATGAGCAGATAGCAGAACTTTTTCTTGAAACTGCAAATAATGAAAAAGAGCATGCAAAACTATGGTTTAAACTACTTCATGACGGTATGCCGGATACATTAACCAACCTTGCTGATGCTGCCGCCGGAGAGAATTACGAATGGACCCAGATGTATGACGAATTTGCTAAAGTAGCAAAAGAGGAAGGTTTTGACCAGATTGCAAGGCTGTTTGCAGGTGTTGCCAAAATCGAAAAAGAACATGAGGAAAGATACAGAAAGCTCTTAAAGAACTTGGAAGAGGGCGTTGTATTCTCCAAAGATGGTGATACTGTTTGGCAATGCGCTAACTGCGGACATATACACGTTGGAAAGAAAGCACCGGAGAAATGTCCTGTATGTGACCATCCACAGGCATACTTCCGTGTTCTCGCAACAAATTATTAATCATATCTGATAGGTGCCAAGGGCACGGAAAGGCAGGATATTATGAAGAAAGAAGCTAGATTTTATAAATGTAAACATTGCGGAAACATCGTAACATTTTTTTACGAGTCTGGAGCACCTTTAACATGCTGCGGAGATAAAATGGATGAGCTGGTTGCCAATACCACAGAAGCAGCTACAGAGAAACACCTTCCGGTAGTAGAAAAGGATGGCAATACCGTAACTGTCTGTATTGGAAGTGTAGAGCATCCCATGACAGAGGAGCACTACATACAATGGGTATATCTTGAGACCACAAAAGGTATTCTTGCACGTTTCTTAGAGCCTGGTGAAAAGCCTAAGGCTGTATTTAACCTGACGGATGAAGAACCGGTAGCAGCTTATGAATACTGTAATCTTCATGGACTCTGGAAAACTGTACTGTAAGAAGATTTCCAAACAGATAACCGGCCTTTTCGTGGTTTACGAAAAGGCCGGTATTTTATATAATAAACAGTAGTATAATGTAAACAGGATTTTACCGGCAGCAGTAAATGCAGGTATAGGGATTCTTAGAAATGAGGTAGCTATGGTAAATGAGCAGGATATAAACTACATTACCCACTCCCTGGGATTTTGGGAGGACCTGTCTGAAGGACAAAAAAACCGTTTATTAAACAGTACCGTTCCTGTCAGATATGAAAAGGGAGCAAAAATTCACAGCGGAAGCAATGACTGTATCGGAATCCTGTTGATTAAAAAGGGAGAGTTAAGGGTCTATATCCTGTCGGAAGAGGGAAAAGAAGTTACATTATTCCGCTTGAGAGATGATAATATCTGTATATTGTCTGCCTCCTGTATCCTGGAGAACATAACCTTTGATGTGCATATAGATGCGGAAAGTGACAGCGAAGTACTGCTTGTGGACGCTGCAGCCTATCAGCAGATATGTGTGCAGAATATTTACGCTGACAATTTCACCAACAGACTTATAATTGAAGCTTTCTCAGAAGTTATGTGGGCTATGGAGCAAATTCTGTTTATGAGCTTTGATAAAAGACTTGCAATCTTCCTCCTGGATGAAGCATCAAGAAGCGGCTCTGATAACATCGAACTGACCCATGAACAGATCGCAAAATATATAGGAAGTGCCAGGGAAGTAGTATCCCGTATGATGAAATACTTTGCAGGGGAAGGAATAGTGGAACTCTACCGCGGAGGAGTTAAGGTCGTTGATAAAAAGAAATTAAGAGAACTGATACCATAGGTTTATGAAGGTTTTTCGTAAGGTAGTAAGGTATCACAAATATCAATAATGTGGCATACAAATAAATAGAGGAATAGCAGGGACAAAAAAAGTAAAATGGTGATATTTATTAATATTCCCATTTTACTTTTTTTCTGCTGAAACCTGTAAAAAACATCTAAAGTAAATACTCATTGATATATCAATAAAATCTAGAAGCCTTCTTTTAAGACAAGGCTTCTGTAAATACTGACTCTACTGAATCTTTCGTTACAGCACCTTCATGAATCTTTATGGAATCCACGTAAAAGGTTGGAACATAGTAATAATCATATTGCGTTGCAATATCAGGATGAAGCTCTTCATCAATATACTGTATCTGTATATCTTTGTAAGCTGGATTATCTTGCAGCAGTTCTTCTATAAATCCGCGAGCCCTGAGGCAGTATGGACACCAGCTGGTTTCGAACATAATTATGTTTTTCATGGAATTTTCCTTCTTTCGTTGATTTGTTCAAGTAATATATGTATAATTAGTTGTATGCAATTTAATAATATATATACAAACACTATAGCACCTTTTAGGTTGAGTGTAAATACGCAGATGCAGTCTGTTCGTGGGACAGTCTTACCAATAAAGAGGTTTTTAGTTGACTATCAGAGAGTTTACGGCTAAAATGTTTCTAGGAATATTTAAGGAGGACGAAAAATGAAAACAACAGAGATAGCTGCAGGAACCTATCAATTGTCGGTTGATGTGGAAAATATCTTATTTGAAGGCTTATGGGATATACCCAAAGGAGTAACTTTAAATTCATATATAATAAAAGGTGAAAAAACAGCCCTAGTAGATGGAGTATGCGGTTGGGATGGAGTGCCTGAGAATTTATTCTCCCTGTTAAAAGAGCTGGAGATAGACCCTGCTTCCATAAAATATCTCGTAGTAAACCATGTAGAACCTGATCATTCCGGCTGGATTGAGTCCTTTAAGAAGATAAACAGCGATTTTCAGATTCTTTGCTCCAAAAAAGGAAAAGAACTGCTGACTGCATTTTATGGGCTTACAGATAATGTCACTGTAGTAGGTGATAATGATACTTTTGATCTCGGTGAAGGACATGTTCTTCAGTTTGCGGAAATTCCTAATGTACACTGGCCGGATACAATTGGAACCTTTGATCAGTTAACAGGTGTATTATTTTCCTGTGATGCTTTTGGTTCCTTTGGTAAATATGAAGGAAGAATTTATGCCGAAGAATTCAGTGAAGCAGAATTAAAAGAATATGAGAAGGAGACCATAAGGTATTATTCCAATATTGTATCCTTTTTCTCTCCTCAGGTAAAAACTGCCATAAAGAAAGTTGCCAATCTGCCTCTTAAGCTGATAGCTCCGGGACATGGACTCTGCTGGAAGAATACAAAAGCAGTTATGGATGCTTATGACGCCTATGCAGATTACCAGAAAGGACCTGCAAGGGAAGAGATAACCTTTATCTGGGGTTCCATGTACGGTATGACTGAAACTGCAGTTAAGGAGGCCCTAAAGGTTCTGGAAGGGGAGGACATAACGGTTCATGTTCACAGAGTACCGGAAGATTCCTGGGGTACAGTACTCACCTCTGCCTGGACTTCTACGGGTATTGTACTTGCAATGCCTACCTATGAATTTAAGATGTTTCCACCTATGAGTGCAGTCCTTGAAGAGCTTGGAAAGAAGAAGACCTTAAATCGTAAAGCCTTCCGATTTGGTTCCTATGGCTGGTCAGGCGGTGCGGAGAGAGAGCTTGCAGAAATCAACACCAGACTGAATATGGGCTGGGAGTTCTTAGAGCCTGTTGAGTTTAAGGGAATTCCCGCCAAGGAAGACTTTAAGAAAATAGAGATACAGCTGAAGGAACTTGTTAAACAGGTGAAGGAAGCTGTAAAAGGTTGATAGATAAAAAAAGGTGCCTAAATGGCATCTTTTTTTGTGTGTGAATGATGTACTTCAATAATTCACACTACTTTCACATAATGAACATACAAATTCTGTATCCTTTCTTTATAAGATTTATCAAACTATCGATATCAATAGAAAGGAAATGAGGTATTGTTTGAATGAGAAAGAGACGATTTGCACTTGTACTGTTCCTGGTAATAGCTGTGGCAGTTACTGGTTGCACAAAAGGAAAAAAGGAGCAGTCTTTGGATAATTCCAAAACGGAAACAGACAGTAACACGACTGAAGGAATCAGTTCAGGCAGTGAATACGCCTCCAAATTATTTGGTAAGGATGTTATAACAATTAAGATTACTGCGGATACCGATGACTGGTCCGGTCTTATGGAGAATGCAGAAGCGAAGGAGTATATAGAAGCAGACGTGACCATAGATGGGGTTACCTATAAGGATGTTGGTATTAAGACAAAAGGAAATACCTCCCTCTCCCAGGTGGCTGCCACAGACAGTGACCGTTACAGCCTTAAGATTAACTTTGACAAGTATGTAGACAATCAGAACTGCTACGGACTTGATAAGCTGGTACTTAATAATATCTTCGGAGATTCCACATATTTGAAGGAATATATGTCTTACGAACTCTTTCAGTATATGGAGGTACCAAGTTCCCTGCATACTTTTGCTGATATTTATGTAAATGATGAACATTATGGTTTCTATCTGGCACTGGAGGATGTGGATAATAGTTTTTTCGCACGTAATTACGGTGAGGATAATTCGGGTGTAGCCTATAAACCGGAAAGCTTTGAGATGGCAGGAAATGCAGGAATGGGGAACTTCGGTAATTTCGACCCGGCAAATCTGCCCGCTGAAAATAATGACAATAGTAAGACAGACGGTAAGAACTCAGAGGGTAGTAGTGCAGAAGGAAATGACAATACAGCAGCAGCACCCGATACGGGCAATCAGGCTGATGGAAGCAACCCAGTTGGGAACCAGGGACGGGCAAATGCCGGTGGTCCCAATATGGATATTACAACACTCTTTGCACTGGCAGATAAAGACGGGAAAGCGGTTGACTGGAATCAGGTGCTAACAGAGGGCTTTAACAGCCAAAGTGTTTCGGAATTGATACTAAAAGACGGAACTTCCGTCGCATTTGATTTCCGAGAACTGATGTCAATGGAGCTTTCAAATGTTACTGGATTGAAAGACGACAGCGGCAATCTCCTTGACATAAGCAGCTATACCTTAAGTATGAACCAGAACATGCAGCCGGCAGGCGGCGGGCAGAACGGTGCACCGGGCTTTGGAGGCCAGAATGGTGAAGAAGGCGGAAAAGGCGGTCAAAACGGAGGCAGTCTGGGTGTGGACCTGGTGTATAATGGAGATGATATAACCAATTATACCAATATAACTGACAATGCTCTGACAAAGGCTGATGATTCGGATTACACCAGATTAATTGCCTCCTTAAAAGGTATCAGTGAAGGGAAGGAGCTGGAAAACTATATTAATGTCGATGAAGTACTTCGTTATGCGGCAGTCAATGTATTTCTGGTTAATTTAGACAGCTACTTCTCTAATATGGGGCATAATTATGTTCTCTACGAAGATAATGGAATACTAAGCATGCTGCCCTGGGATTACAATCTATCCTTTGGTACCTTTAATATGAGTAATTCCTCCGAAGCAGTAAACTATGCCATTGATATGGTATTTAATAATGTTACCGCTGAAGAAAGACCGATTATTGGACTTTTACTGCAGAATGAAGAATATAAGGAACTGTATCATAAATATCTGGCAGAGCTTGCGGATTATGTTACCTCTGGCAAATTTGAGGAAAAGGTGGGTCAGCTCACTGCTTCCATTGACAGCTATGTAAAGAATGATACTACATCCTTTGATGGCTATGATGCCTTCAAAGAAGGAGTAACAGCGTTAAAGACCTTTGCAGAGCTGCGTGGGGAGAGCGTGACCGGCCAGTTAAACGGCAGTATTCCCTCTACACAGGATACCCAGTCTGGAAGCGATGCATTAGTAAATTCGGATAGCCTTGATTTAAGCAAGCTGGGAGGAATGGAAAACGGAAGAGGCCAGAATGGTTTCCAAGGGGGTATGGGTGGTAATAACCAACCCTCAAATGGAGGAAATCAGACAGAACTCTCCGGTGACAGCAGCGGAAACTAAAGTAGGAATAAATTTATTAAATGTAAAATCCTAACCTTATACCAGCGGTGGTTTACCAGCTGTATAAGATTAGGATTTTTATTATGTATAACACTTTAATTGTCTGTGTTTAACCTTTAATTCAGATCCTCCCAAGATCTTTTATGGAGTATTCCTGCCAGATAGAAAGCTCTTTCGCTTTAAGCAAATCTGAAATCGGAAATAAAACTTCTCCCGGATCAGATTGATAGCAAATACTTCTTCCGATTAAGAAAGAAGCTGCATATTCATACCAACTGTCAAAACCACTGTTTACAACAGCAGGAGTAATTTTGTTCTTTAAGATGTCCCAAGCCAAGCTTCGTGGCGGGTAATGTAACCTAAATATGGGATTATTTCTACTAACTATATTTAAATACAAACAAATAAAAACGTTTTCTATTAAAATATATAGAAATATAAGAACATATATTCTGTATTTGATATAATTTATCAAAATAATATATAATGAAATAACGAATATTATAAAAATATAAAAACATTTATAAATATAATATACAAATAACACAATTAAAATCGGATAAAACTAAAATAAAAATGTTTTTATATTGCCATCCTGCAAAATCCGTACTATAATCAATCTAGAAACATGGTATTTTAAGTATCTCAAAGGGATTGTCCGGTAAAGTATGATGCAGTATGAAATATGCAGTATAAAAGATGCAGTATAAAAGATACATTATAAATTATGCAGTATAAAAATGTTATCTAGAGGATGCTGCTAAAGGATACAGCTTAGGAAATGCGGATTAAGATAATGCAGCTTAAAATGCAAGGAAAGAAATGCAGATTACCAAGGAACATCCCGGGAAAGGAAAGGATTTATACATGAAGAATTATTACCTGGATGGAAAGGCTTACGTGCTGGAAGATTATCACAGACTGCCGCCTTTCTCAAGTTTTCTCCCCGGTCTTGCCGGAATCAAAGGAATTCCAATGTGGGTTTACTATACCAACAGAGGTCAAGGTGTGAACAGCTTTGGAGTACATCATAAAAACAATGCGATTATGGAATTCAATCCAGCCAATACAGCTTTTGAAAATACAGCAATTAAGGGATTCCGTACCTTTATCCGTAATAACGGAACAGTTTATGAACCTTTCTTCTCCAGCGTTACAGAAGCTAAAAGAAAGTTCGTAATCAGGCAGAACAGCTTTGAAATAGAAGAAACATCTGCAGCTTCAGGAATTAAGGTAAAGGTTACATATTATGTTCTGCCTCTAGAGGATATCGGAGCACTGGTCAGAAAAGTGGAGCTTACCAATCTTTCTGAAGAAGAGAAAGAGCTTGAGATCCTGGATGGATTGCCTAAGATTATACCCTTTGGCATGGCAAACAGTGCTTATAAGGAAATGTCCAATCTGTTAAAGAGCTGGTCGGATATCAAAAATATTGAGAATAATGTTCCTTTTTACGCAATGAGATCCTCCAGTGATGATTCAGCTGAGGTGGTGGAAGTTGAAGGCGGCTATTATTACCTTACAATTGCAGAAGGTGAGGTAACCCCTGTTATTTATGATGCAGAAGTGGTCTTTGGATATGATACTACTTTTATGACTCCGGTTCCATTCCTGAAAGAAGGTCTTGGCATTAAAGAAAAGAGTCAGTGTTTTGCTAATAAAGTGCCCTGTGGTTTTACGCCCCTAAAGACGAAACTCTCCTCCGGTGACAGCTACACCTTCCATACCATGGTGGGTTTTGCCCAGACAACAGAGCAGATTAATCAGAAACTTGAACTCTTAAAACAAGAGAACTACTTCTCTGAGAAGGAAAGTCTTGCTGCTTTATGCTGTGAGGAATTAACAAAGGATGTTAAGACAGTGACAGGAGTCCCTCTTTTCGACAGCTACGTAGAGCATTGTTACCTGGATAATTTCTTAAGAGGTGGTTATCCCTTTGTCTTTGGTGAAGAGGATAAAAAATCAGTCATTCATCTCTTTAGCAGGAAACATGGAGACCCTGAGAGAGATTATAATTTCTTTTCCATAAATGGTGAGTATTATTCCCAGGGAAACGGAAATTTCAGAGATGTTAACCAGAACAGAAGAAATGATCTGCTCTTTAATCGTCAGGTAGGAGACTTTAATATAAAGACCTTCTACCAGCTGATACAGATAGACGGCTACAATCCGCTGGAGGTAAGACCTTCAACTTTCAAAGTGGCAAAAGATAATATCGTTGAGGCAGAAGTGTTCCTAAAGGCAGCAGCGCCTGACGACTGGAAGGTTCTGTTTGATATAGCCAATAAGCCTTTTACACCCGGTAAGATAGCCGGTACCTTAAACCGTTATTCCATAAAGCTTACAATTTCAGAGGATGATTTCTTAGTAAAGCTGCTGGCACTGTGCGATCAGAATATAGAAGCGGGATTTGGCGAAGGATATTGGAGCGATCATTGGGACTATAATCTGGATCTTATCGAGAACTACCTTAAGATCTACCCTGATAAGAAGAAAGAGCTTTTATATGGAGATAAGTCCTACCGATATTATGACAGCCCGGCAAGAGTACTGCCAAGAAGTGAGAAATATGTAATATCAAAGGGTAAGTTAAGGCAATACGGATCGCTTTTACACGATCATGAGAAGGAAAACAAAGAAGGCTTTCATAAGAACGGAACCAATTGGCTGAAGAATAGGAACGGTGAGTATGTCCAGTCTTCCCTTATGGCTAAACTGATAAATCTGTCACTGGTAAAGTTTACCATGCTGGATCCGGAAGGTCTGGGGGTTGAGATGGAGGGCGGAAAACCCGGCTGGAATGATGCTATGAACGGGCTTCCCGGTTTATTTGGAAGCGGTATGGCAGAGACCCTTGAATTAAAGAGAACCCTGGAATTTGTAGTTAAGGCTTTGCCTCTTGATAAAGCATTTCTCTTACCGGCAGAAGTTTACAGTCTTTTGATAAAGACCAGGAAGCTGCTGAAAGAGCTTACGGATGGTGCAATTGCACAATTTGAATACTGGGATCTTGTTACCGCTGAGAGGGAGAAATTCCGAGATGGCGTAAGATATGGTCTGGACGGAGAAGAAGTACTGGTAAGCAGTGAAGAGGCTGCGGAAATTATAACCGCTTTTCTAAGCAAAGTCAGAGAGGGTATTGAGAAAGCAAGAGAAATTGGAGATGGAATCATACCGACTTATTTTACTTATCATGCAGATGCTTTTCTTCCTATTACCGATGAAGCAGGAAAGGAAATTATCACGCCTTATGGACTACCTGCCGGTAAGGTAAAGAGCTTTGAACGTGTAATGCTGCCTTTCTTCCTGGAAGGACCGGCAAGGTATTTCTCTCAGGTGGAGTCGGTAGAAGAAGCCCAGGCACTTCATCAGAAGGTAAAGGAAAGCGATCTTTATGATACCAAACTGAAAATGTATAAGACCAGCGTGTCTCTAGAGGATATTTCCATGGAAAACGGAAGAATCAGGGCATTCACTCCCGGCTGGCTGGAAAGAGAAAGTATCTTCCTGCATATGGAGTATAAATATCTATACGGAATGCAGACAGCGGGACTTTGGGAGAGTTTCTATGAGGAACTGGTCAATACACTCATACCTTTTCTGCCTCCCGAGATGTATGGAAGAAGTATTCTTGAGAATTCCTCCTTCCTTGCATCCTCTTCCAATCCCAATGAAGAAATCCATGGCAGAGGTTATGTGGCAAGGCTTAGCGGTTCCACCACAGAGCTTATCTCCATGTGGTCACTGATGTTTATTGGAAATACATTGTTCACCTCTGACGAAGAAGGACTGAAACTTCACCTGGAGCCGAAACTCCCGTCCTGGTTCTTCAACGAGGAGAAAGAGGCAGCCTTTACCTTTCTTTCAAATTGTACCATTGTGTATAAGAACGCCACCGGTAAGAACACCTATGGAGAAGACCGGGCTGTAATTTCTCACATAATCACAGAAGAAGGCAGGAGAATTGAAGGGAATATTATAAGCGGGGAAATGGCACATGCTGTAAGAGAAGGAAGAATTAAAAAATTAACAGCTTATTTCAACTGATTTAACCATAGCAGATAATAAAAAAGCAGTATACAGGAGGCGCATTTATGGATTTAATTATTACTACATACAAGGACCAGGTAAGAGATACCCAGGTTCAAAGAATTGACCTTGCCGAAGATAAAGGTGCAGCAATGAATGTTGTCAACCTGTATCCGAATATGGAATACCAGACGTTCCACGGCTTTGGCGGTGCCATTACGGAAGCAGCGGGTTATTCCTTCTCAAAACTTACGGAGAAGGGCAAAGAAGAAATACTGAAAAAATATTTCAGCAATGAAGGTTTGAGATATCATTTTATCCGTACCCATATTGACAGCTGTGATTTCTCTATCAGCAATTATACGGCAATGGAGGATTCCAAGGATAGGGAAATGAATTCCTTCACCTTAAAGAGGGATGAAGAATATATTCTGCCCTTATTAAGAAAGGCAAGAAGTGCAAAAGGAGAGGATTTTGACCTGATGCTTACCCCCTGGTCCCCTCCGGCATTTATGAAGACCAACGAAGACAGAAACAACGGCGGTAAACTAAAGGAAGAGTACCGTGAATTCTGGGCAGAGTATATCTGCCGTTATATAAAGGAGTATGAAGCTTTGGGATTTCCAGTAAACCGTATAACGGTGCAGAATGAGCCGGATGCGGTACAGACCTGGGATTCCTGTACCTTTAACCCCGCAGAGGAAAAGGAGTTTTTAAGAGATTACTTATATAAAGCCCTGGAAAGAAACGGGTTAACTCATGTAAAAATCAATATATGGGACCATAATAAGGAAAGAATGTTTGAAAGAGCCAGAGCTATCATTGATGATGAGACAGATAAGATGATAGATGGGGTAGCCTTCCATTGGTATACCGGAGATCATTTTGAAGCAATTCAACTGACCGGTGAGGTATACCCCGGAAAAGAACTGCTCTTTACGGAAGGCTGTGTGGAATACAGCAGATTTGACGCAGGCCAGTTAAGAAATGCCCAGATGTATGCTCATGATATTATCGGGAACCTGAATGCCGGCATGACGGGTTTTATAGACTGGAATATCCTGCTGGATGAAAAGGGAGGCCCCAATCATGTAAATAATCTGTGTGATGCTCCCATTATGGTAAATACAGAGGATGGAAGCTATGAAGAAAAGCTTTCTTTCCACTATATCAGACATTTCAGCCATTACATTGACAGAGATGCAAAACGTATAGCGCTGACAAAATATACGGATAAACTTGAAATGACTGCCTTAAAGAACCCTGATGGAACAGTTGTTCTTATCGTACTCAACAAGCAGGGGGAGGATATGCCCCTTTCTCTGAGAATACAGGGCTTAAATACTGAATTTACAGTACCTGCCGCCTCCATTATTACCGCAGTGATTTAACGGATTTAAGAGGAGTCGGCTCCATATGAATGCAAGTGCTTTTCCTACAGATTTCCCAGAGAAAAGCACTTGCTTTTTTATACAGCTTTAAGTTATAATATGCTGGAGAATATTACAACATTTGTCGCCTAAAGAAGAATAGGAGCAGCCTTATGTCAGAAATTCAAGGAATCAGGAATCTTTCATATACATCCGGAACATCCGCCACAAGCGAGAAGAAGGCCTCTTCCGCTGAAAGTTTTTCCTCCTACCTGGGAGAAACGGTGAGTCTGGACGCCATATTCAATGAAGCAGCAGAGAAATACAACGTACCGGTTAACCTGCTAAAGGCAATCGGTAAGCAGGAATCGAATTTTAAAGCAGATGCGGTATCCAGAAGCGGTGCACAGGGAATTATGCAGTTAATGCCAAGAACCGCAGCTTACCTGGGAGTTACCGATTCCTTCGACGCCAGACAGAACATCATGGGCGGAGCTAAGTATATAGCAGAAATGCTTGATAAATATGACGGAAACGTTTCACTTGCATTGGCAGCATATAATGCCGGCAGCGGAAATGTAGCCAAGTACGGAGGGATACCTCCCTTTGAAGAAACACAGAATTATGTTAAGAAGGTTATGGGGTATATGCAGCAGGAGGTAGAGGCCGGCGGTAGTGTAACCGTGAAATCAAATGCAGCTGCATATGGTAATTTACCTAATATAGCACAGATAAAGAATAATTTAACAGGAATAAATACAGAGGATGTGTCAACCAGTACCGACACATTAGAGGAGCTTTTTTCCTATGATGACTTTTTAAAGTTTTTAGAGATATTTATGGAAGATGATAAAAACAAAAAGGAAGACGAGAAAGAAAGCTATTTTTCCAAGGCCATCAGCTATAATGCTCCGATTCTGAATTTATTCAATAGTTAGACAATAGTGCCTATTCCTTTTGTTTGCGCTGCAGAAAAAGGAAGTAGGCATTTATTACATAATCATAAATGAGAAAGGGTGAATTTATGAAACAAATCGGTGAAGTTATTCAAGAGATGATAGAGTACTATGCAGGAGATACCAAAAGGATAAGCCATTTTTTAAAAGTATATGCATATGCAAAGACAATTGCAGAATTAGAGGGGCTGGATAAAGAGGCAAGAGAAATACTTGAAGTTACAGCAGTAGTACATGACATAGGCATCAAAGTAAGTGAGCGTAAATACAACAGCAGTGCAGGGAATTATCAGCAGATCGAAGGGCCTCTGGTAGCTGACCCTATGCTTGTGAAGCTGGGATATGACAGAGCTTTTATAAAGAGAGTCTGCTATCTGATAGCGCATCATCATACATACCACAATATAACCGAGAAAGACTATCAGATACTGGTGGAAGCTGATTTTTTAGTTAATCTGGAAGAAGATAAGGCCTCTGAGGAAACAATTCGCAATGTATACCGAAATATCTTCAGAACGGAAACAGGAAAAACAATCCTGCAGAATGTCTTTAAAATAAAAACTACTGTATAGTTGATACCTTAAAAGTATATATGTTTATGTGAAATATATAACAGGAAAAACTTAAAAGTTCAACTTATCTGAGAGGTGGCTTAAAACTGTAATAAGTTTTCAGACACATCTTAGGCAGGTTCTTTATAGAATAGGAAATAGGAGGGACATCATGGAATTTCAATTTTATATGCCTACCAGGGTTATCACAGGAGAAGACTGTATCCGAAAGAACAAAGATGCTTTCAGAGCATTGGGAACAAAGGCTCTCATTGTTACCGGTGCCAGATCTGCTAAAGCAAACGGTTCTGAGAAGGACGTTACAGAAGCCTTGAAACTTGCAGACATTGAGTATGTAGTATTTGACAAGGTAATGAGTAATCCTACCATTGCATGTGTTTACGAAGGAGCCGTAGCGGCAAGAAAAGCCGGAGCCGATTTTGTAATAGCCATCGGTGGAGGTTCACCTATGGATGCCGGTAAAGCAATAGCACTTTTAGCAGCCCAGGACATATCCGAAGATGACCTCTTTAAGGGGCAGTATGAAAATAAGATTCTTCCTATGGCATTTGTACCTACCACAGCAGGCACCGGTTCAGAAGTTACCCCCTATTCCATACTTACCAACGATAAAGCCCAGACCAAGACCAGTATTGCAACCCCTCTGCTATTTCCCGCCCTTGCCTTTTTAGATGGCAGATATACCAAAGACCTTGGTATAACGACAACCATAAATACAGCAATTGATGCGCTTTCTCATGGCATAGAGGGAATGATTTCTGTGAAAGCAAATCCGGTATCCGATGTTCTTGCAAAGGAAAGTATCCGCCAGATCGGAGAGTGCTTTAAAGCCTTAAAGGAAGGAAGTCTGACAGCAGCTCACAGAGAGCAGCTTTTGTATGCCTCCATGCTTGCAGGAGTGGTAATTGCCCACACCGGAACCACTGCGGTTCATTCAATGGGATATTCCCTTACTTATTTTAAGGATATAGACCATGGAAGAGCCAACGGTCTCTTACTGGCAGAATTTATGAAATTTACAGCAGCCGGAAGACCGGATGTAATAGAGAGCATCATAACCGCAATGGGTTATAAAAAACTGGAGGAACTAGAAAAAGACCTGGAGGAACTCTTGGGTACCAAAGAGGCTATAACGGCAGAAGAAATATCAAAATATTCCTCCATAGCCATAAAGGCTAAAAATATCGGCAATTGCCCCGTTGTACCGGAAGAAAAGGATCTTATAAAGATATACACAGAATCCTTTGGATTATCCGTATAGGCAGCCCGTTATGATTAATCTGCGGCCACATCACGGCATGTGCATCGGACAATTTATGGGGAAAGGCTACAGTGAGGAATTCGTAGCCAATATGTATAAAGTAATTGAGGAACTCGATAGCAAGCCCGATGAAGGCATACGGCTTGTATGCTCGGTAGATGTTATCTGCAGCAGCTGTCCTCACAATGAAGAGGGAAATTGCAGATCAGGGCAGAAAGTGGCAGAGTATGATTCCATGGCTCTTAAACTATGCGGTCTATCTGATAATGATATTGTGACCTGGCGGGAATTTAAGAAACTGGTCAAAGTTCATATCTTAGAACAAGAGAAGCTGAACCAGGTCTGTCATAATTGCAGCTGGCTGTCTCTTTGTGAGGAGTGTCAGGGATTTCGCTATATATAGTACTGATTTTAAATAGGAAAGAACGCAAGAATTGAACTGTACCCCTTGTCAAGGACATTTAAAAAAAGAAAGGCACCTAATTTTTGGACACTTTCACTTAACTAGTACCTTGATTTTATACACTGTATTGTGGGGAGTATCCACAGTTTTAGATACAGCCCCTATGATGCCATGGTATTCTATGAAATTTATTGGTTTTTAGTATCTTTTAGTTCTGCTTTGACTCCAAGTTCCTCCGGTTTCTTAGCTATAGACGGCAAGGCAGGCACGTTTAAAACATCCAATGGATATTCGCCAGTGGTAACAAATTTGTAAAACTCATTCGGTGCAAGCTTTGCAAGATGCCATTGATAGCGCCGATTGTTGTAAAAATCCATGTAGTTATCAATGATGACTTGGACTTCAGCAAACTCGGTGCATTCAATAAGTTTTGCTTTGATGTGATCCTTCATATGTCCGAAGAAGCTTTCCTGCGGAGCATTATCCCAACAGTTGCCGCGACGTGACATTGATTGCCGAAGCTTTTTGTCATAAAGGATATTTATAAAACTGTGGCTAGTGTAGTGACAACCTTGATCACTGTGGACAATGGTTTCTGCATGTAGTGAAATTCCATGATCATCAACCAGTTTGTTAATTGTTTCAACTACGAAATCCACTTCCAGAGAGTCACTCAGCACATAGGAAAGTATCTGCTTGGTGAAAGCATCCAGGATAGTAGATAGATAAGCAAAGGTTCTATTATAGGGGAGATAGGTTATATCAGTTAACAAAACCATTCTTTGACCATAACATTCGAACTCACGCTGAAGAAGGTTATCTGCGACAGTGCTGGTTTTTAGAGCCTTCGCTATTCTTTTATAAGGATTAGGGCCACGGTAAGGACAGGAGAGATGAAATTTATCCATCAACCTTCGAATCTTTTTAAGATTCATGATTACCGGCGGATCCATATGTATTAATGCCATATAGATGCCTCTGGCTCCTTTGGTATAGCCATGCATCTTGTAGGCAAGCAGGATCAGATCGAAATCTTCGTGATCCTTTTGTTCCTGAAGTTCACGAGTGGGAGCCGCTTTTACCCAGGCATAAAAACCACTCCGCGACACATTTGCTATGGAGCAAAGCTCCTTAACAGAAAGAGAAATATTGCTTAGCTGTATCGTACTGTAGATGATTTCGAAAACACAGGAAGAATCGTTCATAAGCCAAGCACCTACTTCTTTGTAGTTCTGATTGAGGAAATTTTTTTTAAAAACTCAACTTCCTGTTTCAGATAATCAACTTCATGCCTGAGCTGCATTAATTCATCTTTTTCAGATGTGGGTTTATCCGATGTCGATGTATTTGATTTTATCAATCTGTGAGAAGCGTAACCTTGGTGAAACCCACCGTGCTTTTTGTATTGTTCCTGAATGCGGTTAGCAATGCCCCCTATCCGGTTGCCAAGGAGTTCAGGATCATAACCATGATCTATTAGAATCTGCCTCGGAAATTCTCCTGCTTGGTATTCAGCGTGGAAGATTTCTTTAAACTTTTTGGTAAAGGATAATCGAGTCCTAGTAACGCTGTGAGTATATGGATTCTGACGTAGTAGCTGCATTTGCTCATCGGTAAACTGCTTTCTGCTCATGATATTCCTCCTGATCTGAATTAAGAATACCATGAACAAAAGGATGTGTCCAAGAAAAAGGAAACAATAAATGCACAGTGTCCATAATTAAGGATATATTTAGTAAGGATGTCTGAAAGACAGGTCTTCACTAAATAAAGTGTCCACGGTTATGGGTACATTATAAATAAAACAGTAAATAAAAAAATAAATAAAAAAATAAATAAAAAAATAACTAAAACAGTACTAAACAACATAATAACTGATATAAAACACAAAATCAAAACTACAAAATTTAAAATAAAGATCAAAAAGAATAAAATCAAAGGATTCAAGTATCAAAACCTTATTTCTATATAATTTTTCTACATGATTTTTCTACATGATTTCAGGTGAATTGGACAAAGCAGAAAGAACGAATGCGCCTATGGAAAGGTATTAGAAGTCCTTTTCTCTGAATATTTTGTGCTATAATGCAAAACAGATTGTCTGAGCGAAGCGAGTTATCTGTTTTACATTATGACAAGCACAAAATACTCAGAGAATTAGGACTTCTTATACCTTGGAATTGAAGCATGAGTCTTTCTGCTTTGTCCAATTCACCGTCCCCTTGTAATACCCCCCCTTTTGCCACCAACTCAACAAATTAATAAAAAATTCACATAAGGTGTATCCTAAGGTAAAATGCATAACATTTTCCATAGGATACACCCTTTTTACATTTATTCCGCATAAAAATAACCAAAATACACTGGTTTTCAGCTGTGTCATTATTGATTAGTGACAAAAGGTATTTTTAAAAAGTTGATAAATCATCTATCCATACCTTATAATAAAATTATCTTAAGAAGAGATTGGCCAATCAGTTCTTAATATGTCATATGTGCTATTCATTATGATTTAAAGAGAGAGGGTATGATATGAAAGAGAAAATTCAAAGAGTCGGAAGATATCTAAGCGGCATGGTTATGCCAAATATTGGGGCTTTTATTGCGTGGGGTATAATAACAGCTTTGTTCATTCCAACTGGTTGGCTTCCCAATGAAAAACTGGCCGAACTAGTAGGGCCTATGTCCACCTACCTGCTGACCCTTCTGATCGCTTATACAGGTGGTAAAACAGTTGCCGGTACAAGAGGCGGAGTAATGGGTGCCATTGCTACCATGGGTGTTATTGTGGGAGCAGATGTACCTATGTTCCTTGGAGCCATGTTAATGGGTCCTTTAGCAGGATACCTAATCAAGAAATTTGATAAATTAATAGGAGACAGGATACCAGCAGGTTTTGAGATGTTGATCAATAACTTCTCAGTAGGTATTTTAGGAGCAATTCTTGCAATTATTGGTTACCTGGGAATCAGTCCTATAGTAAGTTCCTTAAACAGTGTAATGGAAGCCGGCGTAGGATTTTTCGTAGATCACGGAATACTTCCATTGGTAAGTATTTTCATAGAACCTGCCAAGGTACTGTTCTTAAACAATGCAGTAAATCATGGAATCCTGACACCTATGGGTCTGCAGCAGACAGCAGAGACCGGAAAGTCACTCTTCTTTTTATTAGAAGCAAATCCCGGTCCCGGACTTGGTATTCTCTTGGCTTACTGTCTGGTTGGTAAAGGAAATGCAAAAAGTTCCGCACCCGGAGCTATCATTATCCACTTCTTAGGTGGTATACATGAAATCTATTTCCCTTTCATTCTGATGAATCCTATACTGCTCTTATCAGCTATAGCAGGTGGTGCCAGCGGTATATTAACACTTAATATTTTTGGAGCCGGACTTACGGGTCCTGCTTCACCTGGAAGTATTATTGCAGTTCTTGGTATGACTGCCAAAGACAGTTATCTGGGAGTAATACTGTCAGTAATCATAGCTTGTGCAGTTTCCTGCGTAACGGCAGTACCTCTCTTAAAGATTTTTGGTAAAACAGAAGACTTAGAGGCTGCAAAGGAAATGGTAAGTGAGATGAAGAATGCCTCCAAAGGGCTTGTAGATGTAAAAGCAGCAAAAAATATTTCAAGTATCGTATTTGCCTGTGATGCAGGAATGGGATCCAGTGCCATGGGTGCAACCATCCTCCGAAAGAAACTTGCTGCCGCAGGGCTTGGTTCTATTAACGTAGTACACGCTTCCGTATCCTCCATACCTGAGAATGCCCAGGTGGTAGTAACACATGAAGAATTAAGAGAACGTGCGGCCAGCAGTTGTCCCGGAGCCAGACTGGTCTTAATAAAGAATTTCTTATCGGCACCGGAATATGACATGCTGGTAAATGAATTAAAGGTCTGATCATTTGACCTCTGCGGAATAGAGGATTGCAGGCACTGCAGGTGTTCTGTCAACCCTCTGTTCCGCGTCTTTAAATTAGTGAAAGAAAGGAGGGAGAGGCATGATGTTATCTCCGCGTCTCATTCAGCTATTTACGATTCTATTAAGAGAAGAAGGTATCGTATCTGTCAAAAAACTGGCGGAGGATGTAAGGGTAAGCAAGCGTACAGTACAAAGAGAGCTTGATAATACAGAAGTTTTTTTGCGGAAATATGGCTTAAGCCTAAGTACAAAGGCCGGTACAGGTATCTGGATGGAGGGCGAGAGAAGCAGTAAGAACAGACTGCTTGAAGAACTGGAGTCAAAGGAAGTTATTGATTATATTGACAAGGAAAAAAGAAGAAACAGCCTTATATTGGAAGTCTTAAGGGACAGAGAACCCAAGAAACTATATTACTACAGAAATATATTCGGTGTAAGTGAAGCTACCATAAGTAATGATATGGAAGCGATTGAATACTGGTTTGAAAGATTTGATCTGACATTAATCAGAAAACAGGGGTATGGCGTTGCTCTGTCAGGCTCTGAGAAGAACTACCGCCTGGCCGTGAAGCGTTTTATTGATGAAAATCCCGATACGGAGGAATTAAGGTTAGCCATAGGGGAAAAGAAATGGAACGTATTAGGGGAGTATTACGAAAAAGAAAACAAAGGAATGTTTCAATTAATAGATTATAAGATACTTAAAAGGGTTGTCCTATGCCTTGGAAGTATCAGAGACAGTAAGTTAAATCGCCTGACCAACAGCTCCTATTATTCACTGGTGGTCCATATTACCATAGCTATTCTGAGGATAAAGGATAAGGAATTTATCGAAACAGACAACAGGACCATGGATGAATTTCTCTATCATGAAGACTATCAGCTGGCCTGCCTCATCGGAGAATCCCTGGAGAAAGAGTTTGAAATCATGATACCGGCAGCAGAAACGGCCTATATACTCCTTCATATCAGTGGAGCCAAGATCCAGTCAGCAGATTATGAGGAAGATAAGGATACGGCCCTCAGGGAGGAATTGCTGGGATTGATAAACGAAATAACCGATATCTACGACAGCAGTATTTCCTATGAACTAAAGCAAGATGAGGAATTTATCAGAGGATTGTTGGCGCACTTAAAACCCACCATTATTCGTCTTAAGAATCATCTGAATATTACCAATCCTCTGCTGTCTCAGATACAGGAGGCGTACCCGGAGATTTACACCAAATGCCTGAAGGTTGGTGAATTTATTCAGAAGAAATATGGATTTAAGGTGCCTGCAGCTGAAATCGGCTACCTGGCTATGCATTTTGGAGCAGCCGGGGTAAGGCTTGATGATAGAAGAGAAAGCTTCAGAAAAGTTGATGTGGGAATTATTTGTGCCAGCGGGATTGGTATATCCCGGCTGATGCATTCCAAGCTTAAGAATTTCCTGAAGGAAAGAATACAGATTTATACCTATGGAAAAGAAGATTTAACACCCGGTGTTTTAAAGAACCTGGATTTTATTGTTACGAATATCGATCTGGAGGAAGTGCCGGCAGATGTGATCAAGGTAAGTGCAATGTTAAATGACACAGAGCTTGGAGAAATCGAAGAAAAGGTAAGGGCTTACTCCAAAACCACAAAGAAAAATGAAGGCAGCAGTGAGTTCTCCAGGCAGCTGGAGCACATCAATATCTGTATTAACCAGATTAAAGGTATCATTAAAGATTTTGGTTTTATGAAGGTGGATGAACATATTAATTTTGATGAACTTCTGGTAGCGGTCTCTGAAAAACTATCTGCCTTTCAGGTCAACCGGCTTCAGATACAGGAAGATATAAAAAGAAGAGAAAAAATCTCCTCTCAGATTATACCGGAATACGGCTTTGCCCTGCTGCATTCCAGAACAGGCGGTGTCGTTAAACCGAATTTCTCACTCTGCGTAACAAAAGACAGAAATGCCTTCCTGGACCCGTACTTTAAAGGTATTAAGGCAGTGATAGTCATGCTCATACCGGAGGATGATCAGGTAGGGATAAACAGTGACATTATGGGCTGCTTAAGTAGCCAGCTGATTGAGAACAGCGAATTTCTAAAGGTAATGTTTGAAGGAGAGAAAGAAACGGTGAAAGAAAAGGTAGAGAAGGTATTGAGGCAGTATTTCAAACAGTATCTGGAAACAGTTTAGCATCATAAAAGAAGACATAAAAATGTCTTCAGGCTATGGTGACAAAGTCAATTTTGCTTTGATTGAACCACCATATGGCAGCAGTTATAATAAAAGTATGAAAAAAGCAGATCAAGGTTGCTCAAATAATATTGATTATAAGGGTTTGTATAAGCAGGACATTAAAAACAGGGCATAACAAGAAAGGAATGATTATGGTGGAATTATTACGAAAAGAAAATATTGAAATCAACTGTAAGGCAGCTTCAAAGGAGCAGGTAATCCGTCATATCGGCAAAAAGCTTTGTGACAGTGGTTATGTTGAAGAGAATTATATAGAGGCTATGCTGCTAAGGGAAAAATCCTTCTCCACGAACATTGGTAACGGAATTGCTCTTCCTCACGGCATAGAAGCGGCCAAAAGTGATATCAAAGCCTCTGGTATTGCCGTAATGGTGTTTCCGGATGGCACTGACTGGGGCGGAGAATTTGTTAAGATTGTAATTGGAATAGCTGGGGTCGGAGAGGAACATCTTGAAATTCTCTCCAATATCGCAGAAAAGCTGTCGGATATGGAAAATGTAATCAAGGTCATTAACAGTAAGGAAGATGCAATCTTTCAGATACTTACCGCCAGAGAATAAATAGTCATGTGAATAGAAAAGGTGCAGCTGTCATCATGCAGCTATAATGGCATCATGTCGGAGTAGAGAAAGGAAAAGTATCCTATGATAGTTACAGTAACCATGAATCCGGCTATTGATAAAACAGCAGAATTGGAGCAGCTGGAAAAAGGAAGTTTAAACCGGCTGCAAAATTGCCTTTGGGATATTGGAGGCAAAGGAATTAATGTATCCAAAACCATAAAAGCCATGGGCGGTGAAACCATAGCAACGGGATTTTGCGGTGGCAGCACAGGCAGACAGATAGAAGAGAACCTGACAGAACTTGGTATCAAAAATGATTTTGTACGTATCGGTAATGAGACCAGAGTGAATTTAAAACTGGTTGAAGGGAGGGGAATCGTAACTGAATTAAACGAACCGGGCCCTATGGTTACAGAGGAAGAATTGATGGAGTTGTCTGAAAAGCTGCTTCAGTACGCCGGAGAAGATACCTTGTTTGTTTTTGCAGGAAGTATTCCAAGAGGGATTGATAAAGATATCTATCGCACCTTAATTCCTATGGTGAAAGAGAAGGGGTCAAAGGTTTTTCTGGATGCAGACGGTGAGCTGTTTGCAAGAGGACTTGAAGGAAATCCCGATTACATTAAGCCTAACAGAAAAGAACTGGAAGAGTATTTTAAGAAGGATTACAGAGCAGGTGAGGAAGAGCTTCTGCTAATGGGAAAGGAATTGTTAGCAAAAGGCAGCAGCCTGGTAGCAATCTCCTTGGGGCAGTTGGGTGCGCTTTTCTTAACAAAGGACAGAGCAGTAAAGTGTCCGGGACTTAAGGTAAAAGCACATTCTACCGTAGGAGCCGGAGATGCTATGGTTGCAGCGCTGGTATACAGCCTTCATAAAGGTGATACAGAGGATGAGTGTTTTAGGCTTGCCATGGCTGCCTCCGCAGGAGCAGTAACCACTCAGGGAACGAAACCGCCTCACAGGGATTTAATAGAAGAACTGAAAGAAAAGGTAGATATCAGGGAGTTATGATCGATGCTAAAGCCCTTTCACGATATCCTGATTTTTAGGTGTGCTATAGCACCCAGATAGGAGCGTTTATGAAGTCAAAAGCAGTAAGAATGTATGGAGAAGATGATTTACGCCTGGAGGAGTTCGAGCTTCCCCAGATAAAAGAGGATGAGATTCTGGTTAAGATAATAAGTGACAGTATCTGTATGTCCACCTATAAGCTGGTAAAACAGGGAAAGAAACATAAGAGAGCACCTCAGAATATAGATACCAATCCGATTATTATCGGCCACGAATGTGCCGGTATTATTGTAGAGGTAGGAAAGAAGTGGGAAGGTAAATATAAGGCAGGAGATAAATTTGCCCTTCAACCGGCCCTTAATTATAAAGGGAAACTGGACTCACCGGGATATTCCTATGAATACTGCGGAGGTGCCTGCACCTACTGTATTATGCCCCAGGAAGTAATGGAGCTTGGCTGTTTACTGCCCTATAATGGAGAGAGTTTCTTTGAAGCCTCCTTAGGTGAGCCAATGAGCTGTATTATTGGCGGTTATCATGCCAATTATCATACAAACAAGCAGAATTATCAGCATGCCATGGGAACCAAAACAGGCGGAAATATCTTAATACTTGGGGGCTGCGGACCTATGGGACTTGGGGCGGTAAGCTATGGGCTCTATACAGAAAACAAACCCAGACGGATTGTGGTAACAGATATCAGCGAAGCCAGAATAGAAAATGCAAGACAGATGATATCACCGGAGGAAGCAAAGGAAAAAGGAATAGAGCTTATCTATATGAATACAGCTGTATTGGAAGATCCCGTAAGTGTTCTGAGAGAGCTTACAGAGGAGCATGGATATGATGATGTATTTGTATATGTACCGAATAAAGCAGTAGTAGAGATGGCGGATGCCCTGCTGGCCTTTGACGGCTGCATGAACTTCTTTGCAGGCCCTACAAATGGTGATTTTACCTCAAAAATCAATATGTATAATATTCATTATATCAGTACCCACGTTATTGGCACCACCGGCGGTAATAATGATGACCTGTTAGAAGCCCTTGACCTGGCGGCGAAGGGAGAAATCCGGCCGGCAGTTATGGTGACACACATCGGAGGAATTGATTCCATTGCAGAGGCAACCTTAAATCTACCCTCCATACCAGGCGGAAAGAAGCTTACCTATACACAGTTTGATATGCCTCTTACTGCTATTGAAGATTTTGAAGCGCTTGGTAAGAAGGATGAACTGTTCCGCAAACTGGATGAATCCGTGAAAAAACATAAAGGACTCTGGAATGTGGAAGCAGAGAAAATATTATTTGAGCATCATGGCATTTAATAGTCTTAAGGAGGTAAATGATGGTTACTCAGACTTTTATCATAAATAATAAAAATGGTCTCCATGCAAGACCTGCAGGTGAACTGGCTAAAATAGCAAGTTCCTGCCGTTCGGACATTATCCTTAAAATCGGAGAGAAAAAGATTAATCCGAAAAGTATCCTAAATATCATGGCGGCTGCAATACGCTTTGGCACAGAAATTGAGCTTGAGTGTACCGGCGAAACAGAAACCGAGGACTTAAAACGTCTGGGAGAAGCCATTGAACAAGGTTTAGGTGAGTAATTGTAAAGAAGGGGGAGCTTTATGAAGGTGCTGAAGGTGAAGCAGCCTGCTTCTGGCGGAATTGCCATGGGAAGGGCATATCTATATCAGCCGCAGGAAAGAAAGATAGCAGATTACAGAGTAAGTGCAGAAGACATGAAGAAAGAAATGGAACGATTTGAAGCTGCAGTTGCTAATGCCGCAGAGGAACTTTCTATACTTGCAGGAGAGAATCCCATATTTGCAGCCCATCTGGAAATGGTAAAGGACGTTACTTTACAGGAGGCAGTAACCGGTAAGATAAAAGAGGATGGTAATAATGCAGAAAAAGCAGTAGACCTTGCCTGTGAGGAGCTTATCCTTCTCTTTGAAGCCATGGAGGATGCCTACATGAAAGAAAGAGCAGCCGACATAAAGGATATCAGAGAAAGGCTTTTAGGTCAGTTAACAGGCACAGTAAAGAAAGCTGTCAGCTGTGAGAAGGATTCCATTCTGATTGCACCAGATTTAACACCTTCTGATACTTCTTCTCTTGACCTTGATAAAATACAGGGGCTGATTACCAGAGACGGAGGGGTCACCAGTCATGTGGCTATACTTGCTAAAAGCCTCTCGCTTCCTGCCCTGGTGGGAGTAAAGGACATTTTATCAGAGGTGTCAGACGGAGATTATATCATTTTGGATGGGTATAATGGCGAAATCCGAATCAATCCTTCAGAAGAGGAAAAACAGAAGTATCATGAGCTTGCCGGGAAACACAAGGAGGCGGAGCAAAAAATAAAGGAAGAGGAGAGCTTTCCCTGTATTACCAAGGATGGAAGAGAACTTCATCTCTGCGCAAATGTGGGCAATATAGAGGATATTAAAAAGGCTGTCACAAATCAAATCGATGGTATTGGATTATTCAGAAGTGAATTTCTCTATCTTGGCAGCAGCCATTTTCCTACAGAAGAAGAGCAGTTTGAAGCCTACAGGGAAGCTGCTGTAATCTGCGGAAGGGAAATAACAATAAGAACTCTGGATATCGGCGGGGATAAGACACTTCCTTACTATCCCATGGACAGAGAGGAGAATCCCTTTCTCGGTTTTAGAGCCATCCGAATATCCCTTCAGGAGAAAGAACTGTTTAAAACCCAGTTAAGAGCTATCCTTAGAGCAAGCGCTTTCGGTAAAATCAGGATTCTCTTTCCTATGATAATTTCCCTGGAGGAATTAAGGGCAGCGAAGTCAGTCCTCAGAGAATGCAGGGAGGAATTAAAGGCAGAAGCTATTCTCTATGATGAAGCCATACAGACAGGGGTTATGATTGAGACGCCTGCCAGTGTGCTCTGTGCTGAAGAATTGGCGAAAGAAGCGGACTTTTTCAGTATCGGCACCAATGATCTGACCCAATATCTGCTGGCAGTGGACAGAGGGAATACTAAAATTGCTGAGTTATACAATTCCTTTCACCCTGCTGTAATAAGAAGCATAAGACATGTAACAGAAAGTGCACATAAGTATGGAAAGAAAGCAGGTATGTGCGGTGAATTTGCCGGAAATGAGAAAGCTGCAGAGCTCCTCATAGGACTTGGGCTGGATGAGCTTAGTATGACAGCCTCCCTGATATCCGGTATCAGATACAGATTAAGAAGAATAGATTATGAGGCAGCAAGAAAACTTGCAGAAGAAGCGGTTAATAAAGCTACAGTTAGCGAAATTATGGAATTATTGCAGTAATACAGGTGTGGTGTGATTAAAGACCCAGGGGCTCATGAAACAGCCCCTGGGTCACTTTTTTGATTATTGCTTGCTATCAGGCAGCAGCAGTATTACAATAACAGTAAAAGTAGAAACAGGTAGAGGGTTGACAGCAAAGAGGGATTTCATCACGATACCCAAAATGGCGTTGAATCCCACAAACCGTACACTCAGATCAGCAAAGCAGTTTGCAGATGCATCATGGGTGGTCAAGCAGAAAAGAGGTAGCAATGAATCAAAAGGCAAGAGAATTATTGATAAGCGGATATGGGCCGGTAAATGGAGAAGCCTCCATGGGACTGTATGAACTATCCGGGGATTTTACAGAGGATAACAGGAGTTTTAGAGCATACAAGTCGAATCCTTCCTTTGCCTGCACCTGGAAGGATATGTTATTTACCGTTAGGGAAGAAACTGACAGCGGAAGTATCCTTTGTTATAAAAGAACAGAAGAGGGCTACAGCCTGCAGCATGAACTACAGCTTTCCGGAGGGGATTTGTGCCACCTGCTCTATGCACCGAAGGAAAGCGTGTTATATTGTTCCTTCTACAGTTCCGGAGATATTGCGGCAGTAAAGGTTCAAGATTATCATTTTACAGAGGTTTTGAATCATATCAAACTGCCGGTGAACCAGGAAACAGGACTGTCCCGGGCACACTGCTGTGAAAAGGAACCACAGGGCAGCAGGCTGTTATTTGCTGCCATAGCCCAGGATAAAATATTTGTATATGATACCGATGAGGGAAGAATTACAGCAGAAAGTCCTCAAACCTTTGTAAACCTTGATAAAGGCGCAGGCCCCAGGCACTTGAAATTCCATCCTGTCTTAAATTGCCTCTACGTTATAACAGAGTATTCTAATGAAATCTATGTCTATCTTTATGAAGAAAAAGACATAGTTCCTCTCTTTACGCTCCTTCAAAAGCTTAGTACCTTAGAGGAACAGTTTGAGGGTGAGAGTTTCGGCTCCAGTCTTGCCATATCCAGTGACGGCAGGTTCCTTTACGCTGCTAACAGAGGAGCTGACACCATTAGGGTTTATGATATTAATCCTGACGGAACTCTTGCAGTAAAGCAGGATGCTTCGGTAAAGGGTGAAGTTCCAAGGCATATTGCATTGACAAAGGATGACAGGTACCTGATGATTGCCAATCAGAAATCAGATCAGATAGTAATATATGGCGTTGAAGAAACGGGTAAATTATTAAATGTAGTAAAACGCATTGATTTTCCCACTCCTTCTTACGTAGAAGAAATCTAGTACCCGGTATATTATTATTTTAAAGAATGAAAATTAACTGCCCCAGATCTCAACAGACCTTAGCAAGCCGCCCCGAATACACCACTGAGCTGGGAATCCCAGCGATGTACAAATTACGAATAAGTACATCTGAAGCAGGTGCAGAACCCAAGAGAAACGTATAGGCTGCAAGGGACATATGCAGATTTAGAACTAATAATTATTTATAAAAAAGTGTGCCTGTAACACCTGGTTACAGGCAGATATGAAAGGACAGGCAATAAAAATGAGAGAACAGTTTAATGAACTGGTAACGGGAGCAAGAACCGTACGCAGATTTGAAGAAGAGAAAGAAATTACCCTGGAACAGTTAAAGGCTCTCGCAGATTTAGGCAGACTGTCACCAAGCGGTGCAAATTTACAGCCCTTAAAATATATACTGGTAAGCAGTAAAGAAAGCAGAGAAAAGGTATTTCCCTGTCTTTCCTGGGCAGGTTACTTAAAGGAATGGGAGGGCCCGGTTAAAGGGGAAAGACCGGGAGGTTATATTATCCTTTTAAGGGATAAGAACATAGCTGGCAAGGCTGGAATGGACGAAGGAATTGCAGCTCAGAGCATCTTTTTGGGTGCCGCTTACCAGGGAATAAAGGGATGCTTTATCGGCAGTGTGAAACGTGAAATTCTTGCAAAGGAATTGGAGATTTCTGAGGAGTATGAAATATCACTGGTAATTGCTCTTGGTTATCCCAAAGAAGAAGTAGTGGTAGAAGAAATCCGGGAAGGTAATGTGAAATACTGGAGAGATGAAAAGGGTGTACATCATGTACCTAAAAGGCCTCTTGAGGAAGTTATTGTAAAATCCTTTTAGTGAGAAAATGATAAATAGAGAAGAATTGGCACAAAGTACAAAAAATGCAAAGAAATGACAAAATAACTTATAAAACTACGTTAAAACTGTATCTATATTACTATAGTAATTTGTCGAAATATCATTATAATAAAGTTAGTCTTGTTGTAATTTATAACAAGACTGACTTTTTTTATTTATGGAATATGCGTCCTGTCAGGAGGCAGTTTAAGGCAGTGTCAGGCTTCACTGTGATAGAAAGATAGAAAGAGGGATGACAAATGAAGAATACAGATAAGAAGGTTTTTGATCTAAAGAAAATGCATCGGATAAACCTGATCATTACAGTTGCACTTGTTACACTGATTGTTGGTCAGATACTGATTTATCGCGGTATAGGGGAAAATATTAAGTTTCTCTTCATTGGTATTGGAATTATCGGAGTTGCTTGTATTAACTATCTCCTGCGTATTAATGATTACGTTAAAGGTTTTATATTTGCCTTTCTCCCCGCACTGGTAATGTTTGCTTTGTTTTTTCTGGACAAATATGCGTTGAATAAGCATTATATCATATTAATAACCATAATGATGGCTGCTATTTACTTTAAGAAGGAACTGCTGCTCACCTTTTGGGTATTTATCAATATCGGAATGTTCGTATCATTTTATTTTAAACCGGAAACAGTAATGGGTGACGATTTAAGATTACCTACTTTTCTTATAGTAATGACTTCAATGAATGCAATACTTTTACTGCTCTTTCTTCTGACAAAATGGGGCAGAATTCTTATTGATGCTTCTGCAAAAAAGGAAGAAGATGCACTTACTCTGTTAAAGGAACTTGAAAATACCTGTACTTCTCTGGAAGAGGGAGTAGCTACCCTTGACCATAATATAACAGGCTTCACTGTAAATACCGGAACAATCAATGAATCCAGTGACCGTATTGTAGATACAGTAAAACAGATGGCACAATCCATACAGGAAGAGGCTTTAAGCGTCAGTAATATGAAATCAACCATGGATCGTTCGCTTCATGAAATAGACAATGCAGTATCAGTATCTCAGGAGGTGGTATCAAAGACTGAAAGAATGAACCGCAAGGTTAAGGATAGTCATGATAACATCAGCCAGGCAACGGATTATGCAATAAAAGTAAATGAAGTTATGGGAACTACCACAGAAACAGTATCAGACTTAAGAAATAATCTTGAAGTTGTAAATTCTCTGCTGGAGGGGATTAAACAAATTGCGGGACAGACCAATATGTTGGCTTTGAATGCAGCAATTGAATCAGCAAGAGCAGGAGAACAAGGTAAGGGATTTGCTGTAGTTGCAGATGAGATTAGAAAACTTGCGGAAGAGAGTTCAAAGATAGCCGGAAATATTTCAGAAGTAACCAAATCCCTGTCTGATAAAGCAAAAGATGCAGATGAGAAATCCTTAGAGGGAGGAGAAGCAGCAGGGAGGATACAAATGCTTCTTAAAGGTGTGAATGAAAGCTTTCAGGAGTTCATGGAAGATTATAGCCTTTCCAATAAAACCCTGGGTGACAATATGGAGCTGATCGGCAAAGCAGCAGACAATTTCCTGGAGGTTCAGAGGGAGATAGATAAGGTGGCAGAAAGGGCAGAGGATAATACAGCCTCAGCAGAAGAAATACTGGCAACCCTTGAGAATGAGAACAGCCTGATCACCCAGATGAATTCATCTGTTATTGATCTTAATAACCTGAGCGCTGATATGAAAGTGCTTATAAATTCAAGAAATAAATAAGATTTAGGCTTAAATAACCATTGGTAGATATAAGCAGTTAAGAATACAGGTCTGATTACAGTTTTGTGTAAACTCTTTTACAAGTTTCACGGAATTTAAAAGGGTCTTAAGAATGCATACATAACTGATGCATACATAACTGATGCATACATAACTGATGCATACAGTAAGAAAAGGCTGTAGCAAATAAATGAAAAGCGGTAAGAAACTCTTAACCTTCCTGTAAGGTACTGCCTGATAAACATGAAGCCGGCTTCAATGCTAAAAGCAAAATTTGAGCGTTTTAGCATATAAAGCCGGCTTTATGTCTTTCAATCGGTGTGTAAAGACACGCAAAGAAGCTTCTTACCGCAATACTGTTTAAAATGCAACAGCCTCTTCTGGATATAAAGGTTTTGGAATTACACTAAATGACCGGTTTCGTTAAAACTCTTAAGAACGGGGTATCCGCCGTCTCTGAATATGATTTTTGTTATGGCGGTGTTATCCACGTAAAAGTGATGGTACATGGTCATTTTCCATTCAAAAAGTCCTATTAGGGCAGCTTTTATGATGCCGCCATGGGCAACAATAAGGATTCTTTTTCCTGAATGTTTTCCTGCAATTTCTCTTATGGTGGCAGCAGCTCTGTTGCTTGCATTTAAGATAGAAAGGTCGCCGCCTACAAAAGCACCTTCTGCTTCATCACTTCTCCATTTAGACATTTCCTCAGGATATTTATGTTCAATCTCTTCCAGGGTAAGCCCCTCAAAGATTCCAAAATTAATTTCTCTGATTCCTTCACAGGGCAATACAGTTAAACCGGTATCCCTGCACAAAATTTCAGCAGTTTCTACTGCTCTTACAAGAGGACTTGCATAGACTGCATCAAAATCAACAGCTATAAGATTCTTTAAGGCCTTCGCCTGATTTCTTCCTTCCTCACTTAGTTCTATATCGGTACTCCCCTGGAATTTCCCTAATTTGTTCCACTCAGTCTCTCCGTGTCTTACCAGCCAGATTTCCGTATTCATAGTTACCTCTTTTCTGATTATTATCCTGTAAGCATCCTGTCAAGTATAACATAAAAACACTTTTAAAAGCAAATACTGCAACGCATTTTACACGGCGGTATGAAGGATAACTTTAAAATGGCCGATGAGATTGGCATATAATTATACATTCATAGGTTTAAAGTGAGTATTTTTCAAACTAAGATTGCAGGGTAAAATTGGCTATGCTACAATAAAAGTATGATATTGTACAGGAGGAAAGAGTGAACGGGGAATCCTTTCACTCCCCCTGATTTTGTAAGTGTGCCAAGGCACACAGACGGGAGCCAGATATGATACTGCCCATTAATAAGAAAGGTACGCCCATATCCTTAAAGAGAGCACTTTTATTGGTGACAGTCATATGTTTCACTGTCCCGGTCATAGTATTTATGGTATTTATATTCTCCTATTACAGAAATAATATAATTCGAAAAACAGAAACTCTTATGGCGGAAAGTTTAAAGAATTACACCTCTTTCCACAGTCAGAAGCTAAATGAAGCAATCGAGAGTTCCAAGAAAATATCTTATGACCTTGTACTGGAAAAGGCCTGGAGAAAGCTGGAGGCTGGCGAAATATCAGAAGCTGGATTTTATAAAGAGGTTATTGGAAATCTCAAAAGCAAATACATAAATGATAACCGGTTCTTAATGTCGGTGTTCTATCTTAGTGAGGATACTGACAGGCTCTATTATACTACCAGAGAGCAGAGCAGTTATATACAGATATACAACAGGGAAGTGAAGCATTTTGCGGAGGATATTACAAGAGACAACAATTCTGATGCCCATGTTAAAATCATCAATGGCAGGATCTATATCATACGCAACCTCTACACGACCAGGAATTACACGAAGTTTGGAACACTGGTGGTGGAGCTTAATAAAGATAAGCTCTTTGATGGTATTAATATCAATAAGGACTATGACCTGGGATTCTTTGTTGACAATGCCGGTGAGATGATTGTTTATAACAGCGGTTTTAAAGAAACAGGAGAGAAGGAACTCTTAAAGACTCTTAGGGGAAAGTTCGCAGCGAAGAACAACCGAAAGATGCTTCAGGTTGAGGATAAGACCTACCAGGGAGTATTGTATCAGCAGAAATTTGATGATTATTATTATGGTGCGGTGCTAATAGCCAATAAGGAGGTGCTTTTTAGCGAAATACGTGCCTTAAATAATCTGGTACTTTTTAATATTCTTATAATAGTACCGGTATTTATCTATATGTTTTATTTTATTTCTCACAATATTACAAAGCCCATGGAACGTATGGTTAAGGCTGCTAAGAAAATAGAAGGAGGAGAATTTGGCTGGCAGGTTAAGGGGGAAACCATGCCGAATCAGGAGTTTACCTACCTTTCCGATGGCTTTAACAAGATGTCCTCTGAGGTGAAATACCTCTTTGACTATGCCTATAAAGAACAGCTTGCGAGAAAGGAGGCAAAGATACTGGCCCTGCAATCCCAGATTAATCCTCATTTCCTGAACAATACCTTGGAAATGATGAATTGGCAGGCCAGATTATCAGGGGACGAGGCGGTATCCAAAATGATAGAGGCCCTGGCGGTACTGCTGAATCAGAGTATGGGAAGAGAAAACCGGAAGCTCACGACTCTGGCTGAAGAATTAAAGGGAGCAGATGCTTATATTTACATCACAGCCATGCGGTTTGGTGACCGGATACGTTTTGAAAAGCAAATTGATGAATCCCTGCAGAATGTACAACTGCCGCAGCTTATACTGCAGCCGCTTCTTGAAAATGCTGTGGTACACGGGGTATATACGGTAAAAGGAGGAATCATCAGACTTGTGGTCTACAGAGAGGAGGAAAGGGTTATTTTAAAAATAACCAATACAGGGGAGTTAAGTAAGGCAGAAGAAACCAGAATAAAGAATCTGCTGGAGGGTGCAAATACAGCATTGCCTGAAGGCAGAGGAAGGCATACCTCCTTAGGAATACGTAATGTGAACGAACGTATTCAGCTTATATTCGGGGAGTCTTACGGACTATCAATTTATTCAGAAGGGGAAATGGTAGTATCAGAGGTTACCATTCCATGTAAGTGGGAGAGGGAAGAGGAGAAAAAATTACAGGCAGAAGCTTAATATTATAGGTTAAGTGTGCTGCCGAAAAAGGCATTATGCCGAAAAAGGCATTATGCCGAAAAGGGCATTATGCCGAAAAGGGCATTATGCCGGAAAGGGTATTATGCCGGAAAGGGTATTATGCTGAAAAGGGTATTATGTCGGAAAGGGTGAATGGAAGGTAAATGATAATTAAACAAGATAATACAAATAATGTCAAGATGGGAGAAGGCGGGGAGACTTTAAAAGAGGTATAATAATCCATTATATACCGCGACAGTGGCAAGATGCCGGAAGAAGTGAAAGAAAATTAAATATGAAAGGATGCCACATAAATATTTTTTCACTTTTTAATTAGTGGCTGTATGGCTCTGATTAATAAGCCATATGCAATGGTGTAGGTATGAAGATAACGGTGAAATGGCTGTCCTTGCTATTAGCTGTAGTTCTGGTTCTTTCATTGGCAGCCTGTAGTAGTAAAAATAAATATAATAGTGTTGATGCTTTCGGAGAGGAAGATGACAATATAGAAACTGAGGGTGAGAAGAATCCGGTAACCCTTACAACCATATCCATGTATGGCGGAACAGATCCTAATGCCGCTAATTATCAGGCTGTTATCAGTCAGTTTATGGAGGATTATCCTTATATTACGGTAGAAGACGATTCTCAGGCTGCTGATCAGGACTGGAAAACCAGAATAGCAGCAGATTTTGCAGTAGGCAATGAACCGGATGTGATTCAGTATTTTACCGATGCTAATGCAAGTGATGTCCTGGCGGCAGATAAATTTGTCACAATTGATGAAATCAAAGCAGTATATCCGGACTACGCAAAAGATACGTTGGATTCCGCTTTAGAAGCAGCCGCCAATCCGGATGGTGTGAGGAGGGCAGTACCTACTACCGGCTATTGGGAGGGACTGTTCTGTAATAAAGACCTTTTTGACGATTACGGACTTGCTCTGCCTGATACCTGGGATAACATGGTGAAGGCAATTGAAGTCTTTCAGGCAAATGATATCATTCCCATTGCAGTTTCTTTGAACAATGTTCCACATTACTGGGTGGAGTATCTGCTGTTGTCCGCAGCAGGACCTGAGGAATATACGAAGGTACCAAAGACTGTACCTGAAGACTGGTGCAAGGGACTTGCCATGTTCAAGACTCTAAGAGATATGGGAGCCTTTCCTGTAGATACAGACACAATAGACAATGATCTGGCCGGTGAATTATTCAAGACCAAAAAGGCAGCCATGCAGTTAGACGGTTCATGGTATGCCAGCGGTGTAACCGATCAGATAAATACTGTGGTAGTGGAATTACCGGTGATACCGGGAGGTAAATCCAAACCAGGTGCAATGGTAGGTGGAATCTCTTCCGGATTCTATATCACTAAAAAAGCCTGGGAGGACTTAGATACAAGGGATGCAGCAGTGCAATTTGTTATGGCAAATACCAACAAAGAAGCTGTTTCCATGTATTGGGGCGGAAACGGTCAGGCTGCAGCAGTCGTTAACCCCAGCAGCAATATGACACCTCTTGGCTTGTCGGGACTGGAATACAGCAACCGGGCAACCAGCAGTTCACCACCCACCGATTCGAGAATTTCTCAGGAAGCTTATAATACCTTAATTGCCGGTATTGTAGATATCTCAACAGGGGCAAAAGCGCCGGAGGAATTACTGAATGAAGTACTGGCTATTAATGCAAAGTAGACAGTAGGATATTCCCAATAATTATAATTTTCTAAATATGGCAACGAAAAAAAGGGCTGCTGAGAAGCCTTTGGGTTCATAGCCGGAGGCTTGCAGCTGCCTTTTTTGTACCCAATTATGCCTAAATATGTGTAGAATCACAGGTTAAAGGTAGACACGCCTTAGCAAGGGGGCAGTAATGTTATATAAAAAGAAGTTACCAATGTTCATTTTTTTACTGCCGGGGCTGGTCTTAATGTTCTTGTTTCTCTACCTTCCCTTTGGAGAAAACATTATGGACAGCTTATATGATCTTCAGTTTTTGGTTAAGGTACCCGGACAGGAGCTTCATTTTATTGGTATAGAGAATTATGAGAAGCTGTTAATGGATGAGCGGTTTAGAACAGCACTTATAAATACCTTTAAATTAATGGGATTTACAGTGGTATTTCAGGTAGGTATAGCATTGCTCCTTGCTATCTTTGTGAGTTTTCTTAAAAGAGGCCATAATTTTTTTCGAACTGTTTATTTTTTTCCTATTGTAATTTCTTCAACAGCCATAGGTCTTATATTTAAACTTTTTTATTATTATAACGGAGGTATGCTAAACCAGTTACTTGAGATGCTGGGTCTTGAACCTGTCAACTGGCTGTCCCCCGAGTACGCATTTACCATGATATCAATTCCGGTAATCTGGAGTTATGTGGGGTTTTATTTTGTGATATTTCTGACCGGCATAAATGAAGTACCGGAAGAACTGTATGATGCTTCCAAAGTAGATGGCTGTCTGGCCTGGCAGCAGGTATATTATATCATTCTTCCGTTAATGAAGAATGTGATCAGTACCTGCCTTGTATTGGCTGTAACCGGTGCGGTAAAGGTCTTTGACCTGCCTTGGGCAATAGCACCCAAAGGGGCCCCTCAGGGAAAGACTCACTTTCTGGGAACCTTTCTTTATGAGCAGACATTTAACATAGGAAATATAGATTACGGGTCAGCTATTGCATTTGTAATTGTATTAATCGGATTGCTGGTAGCTCAGATAATAAACAGAATGTTTAACAGGTTGTTAAAGGAAGAAGACAGCCTTTAAGGAGGGAAATTGATTTAATGGCAGTAAACAGCAGACAGAAAAGACTTTCCCCTGGTGGTTTTGTAATCCGGACAATCCTGATTCTATGGGCGGTAACAACAACCTTTCCCTTTCTGTGGGTTATCAATAATTCCTTTAAACCATCAGAGGAAGTTATAAATACGTCCTTTGCTTTGCCAAAGGAATTTACCCTTGGGAATTATACCAATGCTTTTGAGAAACAAAATATTTTGAAAGCTTATAAAAATAGTCTGATAATTTCCGGAACAGTGATGATAGTATGTATGCTGCTTGGTGCTATGATGGCATTTGGAATGACCAGATACTGTTTTCGGGGAAAGGCTGTAATACACAGTCTGCTGTTTGCAAGTCTTATGTTTCCGGTATACTCTACTATAATACCAGTGTTTCGTAATATGGCAGGACTGGGGCTTTTAAATCAGCCAATCAGCGTAATACTTCCTCAGGCGGCAGGAAACCTTAGTTTTGCGGCTGTGGTATTGATGGGGTTTCTTAAGGGCTTACCATTAACTTTTGAGGAGTCTGCTTATCTGGAGGGAGCGGGTACGGTAAAAATCTTTACTGCAATTATCCTGCCCCTGTTAAGACCTTCCATAGCAACAGTTGCAGTCTTTAGCTTTTTATGGTCTTATAATGATCTGCTGACACAATTGATTATGCTAAGAAAACGTTCCAGCCTGCCAGTCAGTGCACTTTTAATTGATATCAGCTCGAAATACGGAACAGATTACGGGCTGATGGCTTCCTGTGTTACTCTGATAGTTATACCAGTCCTGATAATCTATTTCATTTTACAGAAATACATTATCAAAGGATTGACAGCGGGAGCGGTTAAGGGATAAAATCAAATTAAACAGATACTTGAAATGGAGAATACTATGTTCAAGGTAATGATTATCGATGATGAGCCTATTATTGTAGAGGGAATCAAGAGAATAGTTCCCTGGGAAAAATACAGGTGTCGTATTATAGCAACAGCCAATGACGGTATTGAAGGCAGCAGATTGATAAGAGAACTGAAACCGGATATTTTATTTTCTGACATCTCCATGCCAGGACTTGATGGGCTCAGCATGGTTGCAGGATTGAAATCGGAATTTCCGGGTATTAAGATTAGTATACTGACGGGGTATCGGGATTTTGACTATGCCCAGAAGGCTATAAACCTTGGTGTCAGCAGGTATCTATTAAAACCCTCCAGCCTGACTGAGATAGAAGAAGCAATTGCAGTAATGACGGAGGGGCTTACAGACGTTGATCAGTATGAGGATAAGGTCTGTGCAGAGGAGAATACAGCAGACAGTGAGGAGAGTAAAGCAGCAGGGAGTTTCATTGTATTTCATGCAATCCAGTTTATGGAAGAGAATTATAACAGGAAAATTACTCTGTCTGAGGTGGCAGAAAAGACTTATATCAGCCAATGGCATTTAAGTAAGCTGTTGAATAAACATATGGGACTTAATTTCTCAGAAATTCTCAATAATATCAGAATTAAGGAAGCCAAGAAACTTCTTAAAAATTCATCTCTTCGGATAGGAGACATTGCCTGGGAAGTAGGATTTATGGATATTGCTCATTTTTCCAAGGTATTTAAGAAACTGACAGGTTTGTCAGCCAATGAATACCGTAACAGTATTCTCTTAAAAGAGCTGACAGAGGATGAGAAAAAACAATAGAACAACACACAGGAAATAGAAAAGGCGATTATTAATTCAAGCAAGCAACTATTATAAAAACAACTAATAAAGCAATAATTATAATAAAATAACAATTATAAAAACAATAATAATAAAAAGCAATAATTATAAAAAACCAACTATTATAAAAAAATATACATAGAAAAGGGACTGCTTTAAAACAGTTGAGGTCAAAGTACCACATCCTGTTTAAAGCAGTCCTTATTAAATTATGCTGTTATTTTCAGGGATTGGTTTTAAATTGCATTGTGGCAGAAGGCTACGATACTTTCGATAGGAATGTCACAAACAGAGCCTAGAGATTCGCGTTCGCGTCTGTGATGATGTCTATGACCACATCCACAGTCGTCGTCGCGGTCACGGTCACGGTCGCGGTCGAAATCGCCACAGCAGGAACTTCCAAGAGGACAATCAGGAGCTTCACCCTGTCTGGAGTCGATGCGAACAAACTCACAGTTAACAGAAAGAAGAACACCTGTAAAACCGCATCCGGAAACACCGCCACTTGCAGTAAAGATAATAACCGTCTGGCCTACAAATCTACACATATGATTAATGAAACTCTGGTTATTGTTATTAAAACCGTTGTTAAAACCATTGTTGAAACCATTGTTAAAACCATTATTAAATGACATATTGAACCCTCCTAATTTTCAATAAATTAAACAGCGTTATGGCAAAAAGCTGCAATCTTATCAATGGGGATATCACAAACAGAACCTAAAGAACGCCTACGGTCGTGACGGTCGTCATCGGAACCAAGATCCCTGCAGCAAGAACTGTTAGGGCCACCGATAGGATTTGATGGTGCACTACCGAAATCTGTTACGATCTGTACGAATTCGCAGTTAACAGCAAAGAGAACGCCTGTAAAACCACATCCGGAAACACCGCCGCTTTTCGTGAAAATTGTTACGGTCTCGCCAATAAAATGACGAAGATGAGCAACTAATGACTGATTTGAGCTAAAACCTCCACATGCCATATGAATTCCTCCTTAAAATTATTAGGTCATCCGACTGTCTGTCGTCTATAACCATACTTTATAATATGGCGGAGGAATTATAATGTGACATATTATTATCATAAAAAACAAAAAAAAATAAATAAATTTATAAACCCCTTTATTCAGGAAAAAAAAGTCTAAATGTACAGATATCTCTGTATTTTTCAAATGTAACTTCATCACAGACGAAAGCCTGAAAATGATTATAATAAGCATATAAATATAAAAAATATAAAGGAGTGTGTAGTATGAGCGTATTAAAAATAACGAGAGACAATTTTGATAAAGAGGTTTTAGAATCTGAAAAGACCGTTCTGCTGGATTTTTGGGCATCATGGTGCGGACCCTGTAAAATGGTATCCCCTATTATTGATCAGGTAGCAGAAGAAAAGAAAGATTCAATAAAGGTAGGTAAGATAAATATAGATGAAGAGGAAGAACTTGCAGCCAGATTCAGAATCATGAGCATTCCTACACTGGTTGTAATAAAGGATGGAAAGGTTGTAGACAGTACAGTCGGAGTTAAGCCTAAAAATGCTATTCTTTCCTTATTGTCTGAATAAATCCCCTCTTAATGCGGCAGCTCAAGATAACGACCATGTAAAAGATACCTGATAGTATTCTTTACAGTGGAGGTTATCCTGTAGCTGCTGTTGTTTTTTGTCTTTTGAAAGTATACTAAGAAGTCTTAAACAGAATAATTTCTCAGAAGTCTTTGCAGAAAAATTGCATGGAATATTTATTATAATATTTATCTTAAGCATTTCCAAAATTTTATCCGGATAATTTCCGGTATGTTTATACACAATATCCGCTGTAATAATATCCTATTATATTTCCTAGAATATATTATCTATCCCTTTAATATAATTAAGCAGATTAATAAACTAAAAAGCATGCCTGAATATAGTAAGAAGGCAGTTCGTGATGAGTTAAAGTGAAGGGAGAATACCAGCATGGAGGCATACGGACTGAAAGAGAAACTGGGAGATTTCCAGAAAGAAATTACATATTATAGCCAGATGCAGATATATTCATCCAACCCATATGATAAAAAGTATTATGAGGAGCTTATACAGAGCAGTACAGACCGCCTGACAGTAGAATTGGCAGAGATATTAAGTATTAGGGCAGAGGGGGCCGGACATCCAGGTATATCAGCAGCAGAGGAGCAGGGAACAGAAGGCGAAAATACCAATACGGAACAGCCACCGGCAGATGGGCAGGCTGCGGACAAGGCATTTACCATAAGTGAGCTTGCCGCATATGACGGCAGCCAGGGACGACCTGCCTATGTAGCAGTTAACGGTATAGTTTATGATGTAAGCGATAAACCTGCCTGGGCTGGCGGGATGCATTTTGCAGGATTAAGAGCAGGAAAAGACTTAACGGCGCAATTTACAAGCTGCCATAGAGGAATGGAAAGTGTATTGACCCAGCTTCCTGTTGTTGGCACTTTAGCCTCTGAAACCAGTGAATAGGAAATTTAAATAATTAATCGCAGGCAGGTGGTTATATGACTGAGTCGGAAAGATATAAGATAATCAGTAACGATTATGCGGATATATTAGCTGAAGGTTACGAAAAAATTAATACGCTAACCAAGGAAGAAAATTATACAGTAAACAGAATAAATGACAACTATGCAGTTTATCATGTCCCAGTACCTGAATTAACTGTAGATAGTGTATTGAAATTCGGATACCAGTATTTGCCGAAATGCTATGGATTGATGAATTTATCAAGCGCTGAGGCATCAGGAGTACTAAGATTAAGAAATAATCCGGCTTTGGAACTAAGAGGTCAGGGAGTGCTGGTTGGTTTTATAGATACCGGAATTGATTATACAAATCCTATATTCCGCTATGCGGATAATACCAGCAGAATAGCAGCTATCTGGGATCAGGGAATAGATAGTGACAGATATCCGAAGGACTTCTATTATGGAACAGAGTACACCCAATGGGATATCAATACTGCATTGCTGCTTGAGAATCCTTACCGGATAGTTCCAAGCAGAGATGAGAATGGTCATGGAACCATGTTAGCAGGTATTGCCGCAGGGGGAGATGATATAGCAGAAGAATTTACCGGGATAGCGCCGGATGCAGAAATAGTCGTTGTCAAGTTAAAAGAGGCAAAACAGAATCTAAAGGATTTTTTTCGCATACCGCCTAATACAATATGTTATCAGGAAAACGACATAATGATGGGAATACAGTACCTTATTAACATGGCTGAACAACTGGATCGGCCAATAGCTATCTGTATTGGTATTGGCTCCTCACAAGGGGCACATGAAGGCGAAGGAGTTTTCAGTCATTATATAAACGATGTAGGTAAGTTAGCAGGAAAATCCATTGCAGCTGCAGGAGGTAACGAAGGAAATACCAATCATCATTATTATGGTCAAATTAATCCAAGCACAGATTTTGATGTTGTAGGATTAAATATAGGAGAAGGAGAACAAGGATTTACAATGGAGCTTTGGGGGTTCGCACCCAACATTGTCGCGGTAGAAGTATATTCGCCGGAGGCAGCTCTGGTTACCAGGATCTCCGGTATATTTCTGCAAAGAAAAACGCAGACCGTCAATCATGGGGAAACCACTATCTATGTAGACAATCAGTTTAGTGAAGAGAGAACAGGGAATCAGCTTATGATGTTCCGATTTGTCAATCCAACGCCGGGATTATGGAGATTAGTTGTTTCCGGCAGCGGAGATTTAATGCTGCGATACCATATTTGGCTTCCTATCAGTAACTTTCTTACTTCAAATACCTATTTCATTAACGGAAACCGGGATACTACCTTATCAATTCCGGCAAATGCTTTAAACAGTATATCTATCTCAACTTACAATCATCAGAATCAGAGCCTTTATTATTTCAGCGGAAGAGGTTTTACCAAAAGCGGCGGACTGAAACCGGATGTAGCAGCACCCGGGGTATCAATACTGGCACCGGCTCTGGGGGAAGGCTTTTATAGTGTAACGGGAAGCAGTGCGGCAACAGCACATGCAACCGGTGCTATTGCATTAATGCTGGAATGGGGAATAGTAAAGGGAAATATTACCAACTTAAATAATATATTGTTAAGGAGAATCCTCATAAACGGAGCAAGGAGATTTCCGACTATCACCTATCCAGATCAGGGCTGGGGATTCGGAACTCTGGATATCTACCGTGCAATACAGAAGTTTTATAATGAAGACTGATATAATAAATGGATTGAAGTAAAAAAGGTGATTCCTTTCTTGCTTCAATCCATTTATTATTTTAGGCAATGTGCTCTGCAAATTGAACGCTCAGACCATCGGGATCCTTCACATAGATAAAACGGATACTGGGGTTAGGTTGTATGGGACCGCCAGTAACGGGGATTTCTTTTTCTTTCAGCAGTTCCATCAGCTTTTCCAGTGATTCTGTTTCAAAACCAATAGAGATATCCTTTCCCATTGAAATCTCGTTCTGATCTTTTTGATAGATGAGTTCCAGCTTTGTTTCACCGGTTCCCATAAATATAATTTCCTTGTCAGGGCCGGAAAAGTAATGTCTGTCAATAGAAAGCCCCACAATTTCTTCGTAAAACTTAACGGATGCTTCCAGATTACTCACATGAAGGGTACACCAGTTAAAATGCATACTATTATCCTCTTTTCAATAAGATTATAACTTTAATTCTAGCAGAAGAAATATAGGAATTCTATAGAATATTTCATGTATACTCTATTATTGCCTTGTAAGAAAATTAAGTGAAGATTATTTAAGGCAGTACCGGGTATAATATTACAAAATATAACAAATTCTACTTGCGTAGTCTGTAGATAATTATTGAGCATAGGAATAAATGGTTATAGTTTATACAAATAAGAAAATAATTTAAGCAGTTGTTTTTTCAAGGAAGGTGCTAAATTTTAATAGAAATTCCATAAATGCCCATATGTTAAGAGGGATAATATAGTAAATTAGTCGCGGTATTTCCAGTGAAATAACGATAATAAGGATAAATTGCGGAAACAATTCGATGAAAGAACAAATATTAAGAAAATATGATAAAAATCGATTAATATTAAAAAAATATTGCGATATTATTAAAATGTCAGTTGACAAATACTGTCACGTATGATAATGTTTTAAGTGTAAAACTATTGCAATAGTTATTATAGGAGATTAAGAATGAAACTTTTCGATTCAGAATTAAAAATCATGGACGCTTTATGGAAGAGGGGGGACTTATCAGCTGGAGAACTCGCCAAAATATTAAAAGAGGAAACAGGCTGGAACCGTAACACCACCTATACAGTAGTTAAGAAATGTATAGATAAAGGTGCAGTTGAGAGATACGGTTCAAAATTTATGTGTAAAGCATTGGTTACTCGTGAAGAGATCCAGCAGGAACAGACCACTGAGCTGGTGGAGAAGATGTTTGAAGGATCTTATGAGAAATTCTTTGCAGCCTTTTTAAATGAAGGGTATTTATCACAGGAAGAAACTGAGAAGCTTAAGAAAATTGTAGACGAAGCTAAATGAGGTGATAAGTATGGAGCTTTACCGGATATCCCTTGCTTCTTCCTTACTGATCGTATTCATATTAGTATTAAGGAAGATTGCTGTATATAAGCTTCCTAGAAAAACTTTTGCAATACTGTGGAAGATTGTATTGTTAAGGCTCCTGATACCCGTAACCATAAAGATACCTGTTCCTGAATTCTTGGTGTCGGTAAAGGATAAAATGAAGCTGACAGAGAATGCTCTTATTACTTCTGCTGTTACAAGAGGTATGGAGGGTACGGTAAACTCTGGTGAGATAATAGCGAAGAAGTCTGCAATAGGAATTGTAGTTTTTTCAATCTGGATGGCAGTTACCGGGGTATTATTTTTATTATTTATGATTAATTACATGAGAAGCCGGAAGCATGTAAATGAAGCAATGCCTTCTAATAATGATTATGCAAGAAGATGGCTCAGACATCAAAGAATAAGACGTAAAGTCCGATTATTATCTTTTGACCGAATTACTTCGCCTGTAACAGTGGGAGTATTAAGTCCCAGGATAATACTTCCAAAGGCAATGGAGGCGGACAGGGGTAAGCGGCTTAATTATGTACTGTTCCATGAAATGATATATATCAGGCGGTTTGATATAGTCTGGAAACTCTTATCCATGATAGCTGTGTGTATACACTGGTATAATCCATTTGTATGGATCATGTATAAACAGTTTAACAAGGACATTGAGACAGCCTGTGACGAAGGTGTTATAGAAGTGTTCGGAAACGAAGCAAAACCGGATTATGCCTATGCAATTATTCAATTAATGGAAAAGAAACCGCAAGCTGCATTTTTGTACAATGGATTCGGTGAAAAACCGGTGGAAGAAAGAATAGTCTCCATTATGAAATTGGGGAAGAAGACGAAAACCAGTATGACAGTATCAATTACAGTAATCATGATGTCATTGATAGTATTTATTAATACCGTTGCACTGGGGGCTATGGATGATAGCCAATTTGTAATAAAATTAGGCTCATTTAACGAAGGGGAGATCGTTGATGGGCATCCCAAGAACTTAGAGGCCAGAAGTTATTATCCGGTTAATGAAAACGGATATACTTATGGTAAGGCATCACAGCAAATTAACATTTTACCTGACCTGATATATGTTGAGTCAATTAATGGTGAAGAGGGTTATGCCTATGCTAACGAGATTTGGGGATATGAGAGTCTTAATCTGATGAAACAGGGAGCAGATAATAATCGGGATTCTGATTTAGACGGACAGAAAATGGATAAGATATGTAATGTTTATAAATATGATGGGGAAACTATTATAGGAACATATAAAATTAATTAAAGGGAAGTTATAACAATTAAAATCTTTTCATAAAAGGAGAATTTTATGTTAAACAAAAGATTAAAGAGTTGCTTTTCTGTAGTTATTGCACTAACACTTGTTCTTATTAATATTTCTGTCGTCAAAGCGGGTATAGCAAGTTCGACGTATGTTCAGCATAACATAGGTTCTTATACATATTATGACAGAGCAGTAGTTCATACTAGTTCTGGCACAGCATGGGGAACGACGGAAATATATACATCCGGATATACTAATGTTCCTGTAGGATATATGGGAGCTTTAGCACAATTACTTAGGGCAGACGGCGCTATTTGCAAATCCACATCTTTCAGATATAATACCACATCCACATCTGCTCTGGCTGTATCAACAGATACGCATTCAACGTCAACATCATATACAAGTTTTGGTCTGACTGCATATTACAATGGTAGCAGTTATACCAATTACATAACTACTACTACACCTTCATTATCACTTAGCTCCAGTTTGCTGGCTGCAACATTAGAAGCACCGGCAGTTGGTTTAGCCGAAAATGAGAATGGTCAGACTTATGGTAGTGCTTTTGTCGGAGCCATTACAGGTGAAATGCCTGACCTGGTTAAAGCAGTGACAACTGACGGCAAGGTTGGATACCTGAATGTCAAAGACTTGTTACTGGATACACCGGCTACACCGGAAGAAGCAATCGCGCTAAGTGCATATTCTGAGGCTAATTCAGTAATACCCGTTTATGCTGAGGATGGAACCACTGTAGTAGGAGCTTTTAAGCTTGTAACTAATGTTGAGTAAAAAATTATAGTGTATTTAATTCATGATTGGATCTAATTTTTAACTTTGAGGGGATTGTTAAAATATAGATAGAGAAAAGGCTGCCGGTTGGCAGCCTTTTCTTCTGTCTTATATGTGATAAAAACTTATTTAATTAAAGGAATATCCCATAAAATACTTAGATTATTAATTGCCTGTATATATCCCTTTGTATTATGATAAGCTAAAGTTTTTACAACAGCATATGAGAAAGGGGTCATTATGGAGAAAAAGATCGCAGTATTTTGGGATAAGGATAAGAATATTGCTTCCCCACAGGAAGCAGGTGAACTTACTATATACAATTTTGAAAGGGGAAAGTGGTATGCAAAAGAATTTCTTGATATAACCAATTTATTTGAAGGGGGTATTACCAGTGTACGAAACAAGACCTTAGGGCTGGTTAAGAAGCTTGGCGATTGCAGGGTGATTGCAGGAAAAAATATTACTGGTGTCATTTATAATATATTCGACAGTGAAGGTTTTATTATATCAGAGCTTACTGTGTTTACAGAAGAAGAGCTGGAATACCTGTACAGCCAAATTGAAGAACAGCTTAAAGGTATGGAAAGAGAGAGGGAAGAAGCGCGGCTTATACCAACAGCACCATTTGAAACTGAGGTGAAGGGAGATTACTTTTTTGACTTTAGCTTACTTAAAAATACGGGGACCAATCATTCTTCCAAAAGTACTATTCTCCCCTTTTTAAACACTGCAGACTATCGGCATTTGGAAATTATCTGCGACCATGTTATGCCCTGGTTTGAGGAAGAAATGAAAAAGAGAGGTTTGTATTACATAGTGAAAGAAAGAGAGGATAAGAAGATTAGTATATCAATAGAGAAGAAACATTAACAATATTCATGTTCTTCTTATATAAACTGGCACAAATATCTTCGGAGCGAATAAAATGAATTGAGAATAATGTTACAGTGCTAGGTAATATACAGGAGAATATATGAATGATGAGTATTATTACAATGGGGCCATATCAGGTGTTGGTATCCCTTATGATGATATTAACTGGTACGATATAGAAGGTTCTCCCTTTGGTTCGGCAACAGCTTTTAATGTTATTGTTTTTGGTGATGCCAATAATATAATCGATGTTGAAGGAGCTATGGCAGTTGGAGGTACCTTCTATAGTCCAAGAGGGATAAGTATTGGTTTCGAAAGAAGAAACGGTCAGGTAGATATTGGATATTCCCCTGATTTGGTTCGTTTTATGGTAGGCGGTAACACGACTTTTATGGGACCTCTCGTTGTTGTTGGTCATGTAGTTGGAAACGGCAGCTTTCAAGTAGCAAAAGGAAGTACTTATCTGATTGGTAAAGATGGTACCCCGAATCAGAAACAGGAACTTGCTTTTCTTTATCAGGCTAATAACGGAAGCAGATACTGGGAACCATCTGATAAGGGAGATCATTATCTTATATCCAGTTATGACGTTCCTCGTTTCATACCTGCAAGCAGAATAGAAGCAAATGTTACAGCTTTCTTCCAGGATGCAAGGGCAAGCATTGAAGCATATAAGGAGTGTATCGAGAACCTTCCGGTAAACGGTACGATAACGGATAATTACCATGAATGGATATTAAGAGGAACTGACCCTGTACAGAATGTTTTTTCAGTTGATGTAAGGCCTAACGGCATTATCAATAAAGGTCTGCGTGCTGAAGTTCCTGAGGGAAGCCTTGTTATAGTACGTATCAGATCCGGTGCTCATGCTCATCTGCAATATGGTGTTATGGGTGAGGAAAGTAAAGCAAATCATACTATTTATGTATTTGAAGATGCGCAGCAGATTCACATGGAAACACCTGCTGATATCTGGGGAAGTATTCTTGCACCTCAGGCTATGTTCCACGCACATCAAACCGGCGGTCATGTAAGCGGTAATGCAGCTTTAGGCGGCTTTGCTGTTAATGCAAACAGCGGTTTTGAATTCCATCTCTATCCATTCGTAGGCGGGTTAGTATGTGGTGCACCGCAGCCGGCACCGGCTCCGGCACCGGCACCGGCACCAATTCCGGCACCAGCACCAATTCCAGCACCAGCACCAACTCCAGCACCAGCACCAGCTCCAATCCCAGCACCAGCACCTCCAACCCCAAGACCGACCCCACCGGCACAGCCAAGACCGACCCCGCCGGTACAGACCGCACCAGCGCAACCAAGACCGACCCCGCCGGCACAGCCAAGACCTACTCCGCCTGCGCAGCCAGCTCCGGCACAACCAAGACCCACACCACCAGCTCGTCCAAGACCGACCCCACCGGCAATGACCTGTCCTGTTTGCCCGGAACCGGAACCCTGCCCTGTCTGCCCCGATATCGAACCAGAAATAATACCATTTCCTGTTCCTGTACCCGTACCGATTATTCAGGAACCGAAAGCGTGTCCTGTTTGCCCTGAAATAAAAGAATGCATCATAACACCCGGAATTATCTTTGGCTGTGTATGGGGCTGCGATTGTCATAAAACACATGAGTGGGAAGTTAAACTCTATACAGTATGCGATGATTGTAAGAAACTCATTTATTGTGAGAAAATATGCCGTTTCGGATGCTTTAAATTTGAGGTACCTTATAACGGCTGTTATGTTCTTGAAGTATGCCCGGCTGATAAGGCTACAAAACAAAGCTGCTGTAAACCAAAGGTTACTCTTAAAAATATCGGTGTTGCTAATTTTATGCTCTGCTAATAATAAAATCTGCTGTTCCAGGAACAAAGGAACAGCAGATTTTCATTAGATGGTATTTGTAGTTAATCTTTTTCCGGTAACAGAATGAACCTTTAATTTATAAACAGCCACACCTTCCAGTGCTTTGTCAGGGAAAGTGAAAGTGGAATCATCAGAATACTGACGCATCAGGAGAGTCAGTGCTTCGCGTTTTTCTTCCGTTTCTAATATAATCATCTCACCATTACCGCAAACGCTTTCAAATTCCATGGTGTATTTACAGGCTTCCTCATCCACAATCAATTTATGAGAACAGTCCATCTCAAAAGCTGCATGGTTGTTTTTCTCAATCAGGTCGAGCTTTAGACCTTTCTTAGCTCCATGAAAATAGAATTCCAGATTCTCTGCATCATAGTTACATCCGAAATTTAATGGGACGATGTATGGATAGCCTTCATTAAATAGAGCAATCCTCAGTGCATCACATTTTTTAATTATGGAAAAAATCTCGTTTATATCTGTTATTTCTCTGTCTTTTCTTCTCATGGCTTCCTCCCTGTGGTTAGCACCCGTGCTTATGTTACCTCACGGTGAATTCTTTATTTAACACACTATCACAAAACTTCAAAATTTAAAAGTATCAGTTTAAATTTTTTAAGTAGGTGTATAATATAAAAGTATGAAAAAAACAGAAAGTATGTGCTATACTAAGATTTGTATGAGTGAGCAGTTGTTAATGAGAGGTCTTTAATAGGGAGGCACTGACATAGCTGCAGTTCCATTAAAAGTACATATTAGAGAATCGCCTGAAAGTGAGGTTGCCATGGCAGTAAATGATTTTGTAAGGATGTTTTTATTAAAAAATAAGAAAACGACAGCAAATCAGCTGTATACAACCTGGGGAAAAGCTCTGAAAAAGAATGAAGTTCTTAAGGAGTATCCAAGACCTCAGCTGAAAAGAGAGAATTATAAGATTTTAAATGGGCTATGGAATTATACGATAACGGATAATAAGAGATTACCCAGTCATTATGACGGGCGTATCCTGGTTCCTTTTTCGCCGGAAAGTGTATTATCCGGAGTTAACAGGCAGGTAATGCCTAAGGATTATCTCTGGTATGAAAGAAAAATTACCATAAAAGAGTTAAGAGCAGGCCATCGGTTACTGCTTCATTTTGGTGCAGTAGATCAATACGCCAGAGTTTATGTCAATAAGAAAAAAGCTGCCAGTCATTTGGGAGGTTATCTGCCATTTACAGTTGATATAACAGAGCTGCTGGTGAAAGGGAAGAATCAGATAATTGTAATGGTCCGTGATACCAGTGATACATCGTATCATAGCAGAGGTAAGCAGAAGCTGCACAGAGGCGGAATGTTCTATACGGCTCAAAGTGGTATCTGGCAGACCGTCTGGATGGAATGGGTGCCTGAATATTATATAAAAAATCTTAAGCTTACACCATTATATGACGAGGCAAGGCTTCAGATTGAGCTTGAGATGAATCAATTAAAGGAAGGACCGGATTTTCCGGTATGGCTCCAGATTGCCGATAAGGGTGAGGTGATTGCGAACCTTGAAGTTGTGGGAAATAAATTCCTGGTTCCCATTAATAATTTTAAGCCCTGGACTCCGGAGAATCCGCATTTATATGATTTAACCTTAATGGCAGGTGAGGATAAAGTTGAGAGTTACTTTGCCATGAGAAAAATAGAAGTTAAAAAAGATAAAGAAGGAATACCAAGAATCTTCCTCAACGGAGAAGCATATTTCCAAAATGGGGTGCTGGATCAGGGGTATTGGCCTGATGGGCTCTATACGGCACCCAGTGATGAAGCGATGATCTATGATATCAAGACCATGAAGGATTTAGGGTTTAACATGTTAAGAAAGCACATTAAAATAGAACCCTTAAGATGGTATTACCATTGTGACCGGTTGGGAATGCTGGTATGGCAGGATATGGTAAATGGCGGTGAGAGTTATAATATGCTGCTATTAGGCTATCTGCCTAACTTTTTCCCAAGACTGGCAGAAAGAATCAAAGACGACTGGTATCCATTCTTCTCAAGGCTCAATGCGAAAGGAAGGCAGGACTGGAAAAATGACTGTGCTGGTACCATCGACCTGTTGTACAATTCTCCCAGTGTGGTAGTATGGGTTCCCTTTAATGAGGGTTGGGGACAGTTTAATGCAGAAGAGGCAGTAGAATTAATCAGGGCGATAGACTCAACCAGATTAATTGACCAGGCAAGCGGCTGGTTCGATCAAAAGGGTGGAGACTTTAAGAGTATCCATAACTATTTCAGGAGATTACGAATTGTGCCGGAGAAAAGAGCAATTGTCTTGTCGGAGTTCGCAGGTTATGCCTGTCCTATTCCTGACCATATGTATTCCAAGGAGATCTATGGCTATAAAATATACCGTAACAGTGAAAACTTTGAAAAAGCTATTCGGAAATTATATAAAAAAGAGGTACCGGGTCTTATCAAGGAGGGTCTCTCTGCTGCTGTATTCACTCAATTGTCAGATGTAGAAGAGGAAATAAACGGTCTTTTAACCTATGACAGAAAAGTATTGAAGGTAAAGAAATTGCCTGTTGTTCCAAGTAATTACCAATAAATATAGACTTAAAAGGGTATAAGAGCTGCCTGATAATGAAGGTTAAGATATAAGAAACCCCTTGGCTTTCCTGTAATGCACTGCCTGAAAGACATATTACCGATTTTGTGTGCGAAAAGAGCAATGAAATTGGTTATGTCTTGAAGCCGGTGTAGGGGAAAGGCATGGGGCTTCTTACTTTAACATTGTTTAATATGCGTAAGCCTGTCAGTTTTTCTAAGAGTCTATATACCTGCTACATTTACGTTAGCAAAAGCTACTGCAAAGGGGCCTTCATAACCTTTTTCTTTCTGTAATTCAGTAGAAAGGGTTAAATTTCCCTGAGTATCTAAGATACTGCCGTTAATGGAACCACCCGTTACGGGAGTTACGGTGTCGCCATCACAAAGGAAGGCTAAGCGGATTTCACCGCCGAAATGACCGGAGAAACTGTCCATCTGAAAGTCTGAGAAGTTAACGACATGAAGGTATTTTCCTTGTTTCATGTCTTCAAAGCTCTTACTCCCTTTTTCTACTTTTATATGTGAATAGATACCGGTAGGTTCTGTATTCAGATAATAAGAGAAACGACTGTTGCCATGGAGAGTATTTAATTCACCCTTGGTAATCAAAGCACGGTCAGTCATTTTAATACCTTCACCGCTATAGGGTTCTTTGGCAATAAGCTCGATGGAGATGAGATCGCCGGCTACCTTATCGCCCTGAACTTTTACCCCTTTGGTATAATTGGAATAACCGGGATATACCATGGAGGCAGAGGAACGGTCAATATAATAATCAAAAATTGTACTAACAAAGGACCCTGATATGATAACCTTATATTCTCCGCTCTTTGGAGCTGTTGTAGCTGCGGCTCTTGCTTTTGTAGTTTCAAGGGTATACTTTACTTTAGCCTTTAAAGCTTCGGTGTCCGGTTCATCATAATAGAAGCTTTGGTAGGTTTCAACATCCTGAGGAGTGGGGCACTGAGCTACGAATTCACCTTTTGCTGTAAATTTGCTGTAAGAAGCATCCACACCTTCTGAATTCAAGATATGTACAATGGATTTCTCCAGGAATATTTCTGCGGAATTAAGATATACGTCCTCTTTTGTATCCTCAGCAAATAGAGCTTCTGTCATTATTTTAGCATTTTCTGCAAGAGTTTTCTCAGATAACTTTGAGGCGGAGGGAAGAAAATCCTCTTTTTGTCCGCCGGGCAGTTCATAGTAAGCATTGCTTACGAAGGAGGCTGCATAATAGGCTTCCTTAATGGTTTCTTCTATTTCTTCTGCTGTCATTCCGTTATAGATACCAATAGCGGAAGAGCCTCTCATTTTCTTACCGTCTTTTTCAAAATCCCTGTACACCGTGAGGGAATAATCGTGAACCTTTTTTTCTCTTCTGATATCCAGCTTTTTGCGGATAAAAAACAGCTCAACACTTTCCGTTGTTTCTTCATTTATAAGATAATGCCCTATATTATTTTTCTGTAAGGCATGAAGTATTCTATCAAGCACAGTTTTATTTCCTTTCTATTATTTAATCTGTTCTTTTAAGAAATTATCCAAGACGTATTTTAGCTTTAATATAAGGGCCGCCATCGGATACCTTAACCCATTCCTTATAACCTTTACCGCAGAAGCCACCGCCTCCTAAGTCCAGTTCATCAGAGATCATAGTGATGGATTTTAACAGGTCAGGAACATAACCTGTGAGAACAATGGGGGAGAAGATCCTACCGGTTAGTTTACCGTCCTTAATCTCCTTTGCCACATTAACCATACACTGGATACCCCAGTTCTTAGGGTCCTCCATTCCGCTGCTTGGATTGTCCAGTAAAAATCCATATTTGATGGAAGCAATCATATCTTCTACTTTATCCTTACCGGCCTCGAAGAAGGTGTTGGTCATACGGGTATAGGCTTTTCTCTCATAACTTTGTCTTCTGCCATTTCCGGTAGGCTCAGTACCCAGATACATAGCACTCTGGCTGTCACTGATGCCTCTCCTTAGGATTCCTTTTTCAATTACTACAGTATCCTTTGCAGGTATGCCTTCATCATCAAAGAAATAGGTAGCGGTTTCTTTTGCCGCTGCACCACCGTCACGCATGGTGATAAGGGGGGAGGCAACATATTCACCTATATATTTTTCAGCAAGAGCACGTTTCTTAACGAACATATCCATCTCAACACCATGTCCGAAAGCTTCGTGTACGATCATTCCGGTAACCTCCGGGGTACAGATGCATTCATATTCGCCCGGTGTTATAGGCTCGCTCTCAAGTAAAGCAAGAGCAGAATCTGCTGTTATTTGTAAGCCTGCTTTCATATCCTTTAAGATTTCGCTGCCTCCAAGGTTAGAGTAACCTTTGAAATAATATTTGATCTCTTCGCCTTTTGATACCATAACCATGGTGGTTCCGGTAGTCCAGAGAACATTTTGCTCCATGTCTTTATTACGGGAAAGAAACAGTTTATGGTATTCCTGATATCTCAGTCCGGCAGAGCAATCAAGGATGGAAGGATTATAATCCCGGCCTTCCTCGCTAAGGGAGGTCAGCAGAGATATGATCTTCTCACTGCCAAGATCAGAAAGGCTTTCAACATAATCTGTGCTTTCACAGAATGTTATAGGTTCATCAGCCAAGGCTTCATAAGATATGACTTCAGTGCCTTCAGGCAGGGAGTCTTTAAGAGGAATTAAACTGGAGTCGATTTTCTCTTCGATTTCCTTTAAAAGAGCCTCGGAAATATCGTTAAAGGAATATTCACCATAACTGCTGCCATCATAAACCTTCGCAACAAATCCTCTGCCGCTTAGAATTGTATCTTCAGAGATTATTGTACCTCGTTTGGATACATTATAGGTCATGGCTTTGGAGTCAGAAGCCAGGATGGAAACGTAACTGTATTTGGCTAGAAGTCTGTTTAACAGCTCTTTTAGACAAGGTTTCACCTGCTTCAGATAATTACTGGATTGTACTTTCATAATTAATCCTTTCGTATTTGATTTATCTTCACTCTTAATGGAGTCTCAATTATTGTCTAAAAATAATCAGAGCTCCTTCTTCGTGAAGAAGGTTTCCATCTTTTTGTACAACATACACGAAAGGGCTGGTGCAGAAGTTATAGCGCTCTGCCACAGCCCGTTTGGGATGTCTTTTGCTCTTTTATTATAAGTAGAGTGGTATAAAATGTCAATGTCTCCTGTATTAGAAAGTCGCTGTATCCGGGTTGGTAGCTGTGCCACAGCAGTCAGTCAATCCTGCTATTAAAGCAACATCTTCATTAGTAAGAGTGAAATCAAAAACATCTGTATTTTCTTTTATACGGGAAGGGGTAACGGATTTCGGTAAGGGTAAGTAGCCCATCTGAAGGCTCCAGCGAATACCGATCTGAGCAATTGTCTTGCCGTATTTCCTGGACAGTTCCTCCATGGCAGGTACGGTAAATATCTTACCGGTTCCCAGGGGACTGTAAGCTTCCAGTAGTATATTATGAGTCTTGCAGTACGCAGCCAGCTCATCCTGGGTGAGGCCAGGGCACAAACGAATCTGGTTAACTGCAGGTTTTACAGTGGCAGTCTCAAGCAGAGCATCTATATGATGAGGGAGGAAATTGCTGATACCGATGGCTTTGATCTTACCCTCTTCGTAGAACTCCTCCATGGCTTTCCAGCTTCCGGCATTGGCACTTTTCCAGATATCTCTGAATTTTATCGGGTTAGGCCAGTGTATCAGATAGAGATCCAGATAGTCAGTATCCAGATTCTTAAGGGTTGTCAGAAATGCTTCTCTGGTTGCTTCATAACCATGGAAGGAATTGTTCAGCTTACTGGTGATAAAGATGTCCTGACGTTTAAGGCCGGAATCCTTTACAGCCCGGCCTACGCTTGATTCATTGCCGTACATTGCTGCCGTATCTATATGCCTGTATCCGCTTTCCAAAGCTGCCTTAACGGATTCGTAGGCAACATCACCCTCCGGTGTCTGCCAGGTTCCAAAACCGATGCAGGGAATTTTTAATCCATTATTTAATTCATAAGTATCTGTTAAACTTTTCATATTCTTGGCTCCTTTCAGGGATTGATTTTTTTCAATTGTATTTAAATAAGGTCATAAGTAGCTTATGTATTTTACATCTTCATTATAAGGTATAGAGTTAACTCGATGTCAAGTTTTTTTACCAATCTGGTCTGGTCAATCTAAAAAACTGCCCTGCATAACCAATTAATGATGGTTCATGGAGGGCAGTTCTTACTTTTATGAAGCTTTTTAACACTAGTATTACTAAATTACAAGTATATTTAATTGAAGCATTCCAAAATCAAAAGAATGTTAAATACCTGAATTTAGTGAAATTTATTGGTAAAAAAGAGTTATTTAATTACTAGCTTATATTTCTTTACATAATTGCCGGAAGTGGCAATAACATAAACGGTACCAGCCTTCTTCGCAGTTAATTTGCCGGTAGTTGAGTTAATTGCAGCTAGTCTGGTGTTTGAAACAGAATAGGTTACTTTCTCCTTTGTTCCATAAGCAGTGGCTTTAAAGGTATAACTCTTGCCAACCTTTAAGGAAGCTATCTTTTTGGTAAAGCTTATATAAGGTTTCTTAACTGTTACCTTTAAATTGTAGGTAGTGGAGTAAGAGTTAACAGTTACTTTTACCTTAATTACAGCAGAACCGGCAGCCTTTGCTGTTACAACACCTTTGGAGGATACAGTGGCTGTTTTGGAATTGGAGGTTGAATAGGAAATCTTAACCTTATCCTTACTGGTCACTTCCTCCGGTAAAGTTACACTTACCTTAGCTGTTTCTTTAAGATACAGGGTTTTACTGCTTATGGCTACAGTAGCTTCCTTGGAATAATCGGGAGCTATGGTTGGTGTAGGTGTAGCAGTAGGAGTTGCGGTAGGAGTAGTAGTTACAGTAGGCTCCGGAGTTGAAGGTGACTGGGTAGGTGAGTAAGTCACGGTTGGTGTAACAGTTGCCGTAGGTGAAGGTGAAGCGGTAACTGTAGGTGACGGCGAAGCAGTAACTGTGGGTTCAGGAGATACAGTTACAGTGGGTTCAGGACTTATAGTTACGGTAGGAGTTGGTGTAGCAGTAACTGTGGGTTCGGGAGATACAGTTACAGTGGGTTCAGGGCTTACAGTTACGGTAGGTGTCGGAATAACAGTAACTGTAGGTTCCGGTGAAGGAATATTGTCAAGATCAAAGCTTTCACTGTTCATAGCATAATCATATACTGTTACGGCTAACTCTGATAACGGGATATCTGTAATAGCCAGGTCACTCTTATCAAGGAGGAAGGAGGTCTGCCTGCCTGCTTCGCTCTCATTTGCCAAAAGAACAGTTATGGGACTTGCCGGGTTAGATTTATCATAAAGAGCTACGGAAGCTACATACTGATTATCCTTTACGGCAAGCTGCAGGGTATCCTCATCTGATACGACACCTACAAGAGCAGGCTTCTCAGTGTCAATGGTGATAGGGAATACCAGACTGCTTCTTGCATTATTCTGACTATGGGCATCATAATCCAGCTCTCCTGTAACGGTGAGGGTAACAACAGAGTTATTGGGAAGGGGATTACCATTTTTGTCAGTTCCGGTATAATATACATCCAGATAAGTCGGAACGATTGCCCGCTGGCTGGATACATAATGAGTCTTTCTCTCATAATTGGAAGTATAGGAAGATAATTTGTTACCCTCCTGATCGGTAATTTCATAGTGCAGGACTCTGGCGTTACGAAGAAGGCTTAGCTGGGCGATATCAAGGCCATCAAAGTAACCGTCTGCATTGGGGGATATGGCTATCTTTTCAGTTGCTGCAAAAGGGTCGTAGTATTCATACAGATCACTGTACAGATAAGGATTATAATCACCAATTAATGTATATGCAGTGCTATCAAAAGGATTAACGCCAAGATAGCTGTAACCTTCCGGTGTCTGTGTATACAGTGTATTAATTGTCTGCTGGAAGCCTTCCAGATTACTTGCGGAACCGGAATCAAATAGAGGTGCCTGGCTCCAGTCTCCATAAAAGCCCAGGAAAGGAACTGACAGGTCTATTCCATCAGATACAAGAGTTATGTAGCCGTCTATAAATTCTCCATTTTCATAGTAGCTGTCAAGTACCTGCTTTATGGTATCATCAAGCTGGATGGTAACATCTACCTGAACATCTGCTCCGGGGTCTAAAGTAATGGCACTGCCGGATACAAGAGTGTTTCCGTTAACAGACAGTGTAACCTGAGCGTATTCACTGATATCCAACGGGCTTTCAGCTATAAAATTTCCATAATCGGATAACAGGAGATTTTCAGATAACACAGCTGACTGTGGTGTATAAGTTATGGCTGAACCTGTAATACTGCGAACATGGAAGGACTTTGTAAAAGTACCGGCCTTTGAAACGTCATCACCGAGATTCAGTTTCGGTCTTCCTTCAGCACCATCAGCTTCGTCGGTATAGAGATAAGCTCCTGAGTTAACGGCATTATAAACATTGACGATACCGCTGCCTTGTTTACGGGGTGAAAAAGGTACATTCGCCTTTGTAACGGAAGGGCTGGCAGTACTCATAAGCAGGTTGGTTGCCAGTTCCGCTTTTTCTGCAGAGCTTAAACTGTCACCATAGATCTCATTCAGATACTGTTTCACCAGAGCATAGGTACCTGCGATATGAGGAGAAGCCATGGAGGTACCGCTCATGGAACCATATTTGCCGCCAGGCAATGTAGAATAGATATTCTCGCCGGGAGCTGCAATTTCCGGTTTCAGCTTCAGATCCGGTGTTATACCCCAGGAGGAAAAATCAGAGGGTTGGTTAGCAAGGCTGTCAGGAAACTGACCTGTCTCGCCTGATACCTGTAATACAGTTTCTGCCAGGCCGCGCAGATAGAACCCGTCTTCCTGGGTTATGGAAACTGCGGGAATATCATAATCTGTCAGCTGCATACTGATAGTTCCGGTAGTATTATTTGAAACAATCAAACCGACAGCACCATGATTTCTTGCAAAGATTAATTTGTCATTAAAGGAGATGGAACCTCTGTTAACCAGAGCAATTTTACCGGCAACATCAATATTTGCATAATCTGAGTTATTTCCCACATTGGGAACCGCAACATATTGAATCGCTCCGCCTGAAACAGTTGACAGGGCAGAGAAGAGCGGCTGGTCTCCGGCAGCTGTTTCTGTGTAGGTAATCCTTTTCTCTGCTGCTTCAAAATAATAAGCATGATAGTTGGTATTTACAACGCTTGCTACAGACAAAGGGGTCCTATATACGGACGGTGAGCCTACTACAGAGGTATCGGGATTAGCGGCTAAAGCAAGTCCGCTTGGTGTCAGGTCCTTAAATCCATTGGTATAGGAACTGCTGTAGCTGTTGCCGGCTGATACTGCCATAGTAATTCCGGCACTTTCTACTCTTGCATATACATCTGATATGGAAGCTTCTCCTTCGTCGGTAAAACCACTGGGAGAGCCAAGACTCATATTTATGACATCGGCACCAAGAACAACGGCATCTTCAATGGCTGCCAGAATGTCTTCCGTATAAGCACCGGTATCTCCTAATACATCACTGAATACCTTCATAATCATAAGCTGTGCTTCGGGAGCAACCCCTGTAATACCATCGGAATCTCCGTCCGGAGCAGCAACGGTACCGGCTACGTGGGTACCATGGTCATTGCCGTTTTGTACAACGGATTCGGTGCTGGGAGTTACATTGGTGTCCCTGTCAGCATAGTCATAGGCATATGGAATTTTTGAATTGACGTAGGTCTTGGAGGCATCAGTTATACCGGACTGAAGTCCTGTTGTACTATTTGAGATTTTCCCCTGCAAAGAGGAGGGATCACTGAACTTAGGATTAGCAGGCATCACTCCAAACCCTGGATGACCGGTATCTAAACCTGTATCAACGATTGCTACAGCTGTTCTGTCACCTTTATAGTTTAAATCCCAAAGGGCTGTTGCGCCAATGGTTTCGGTACTTGAATCCATGACAGGATCAATCTTGTCATAAACAGGAGCTTCATAAGCCGTCTTAACGCCTTTTAAGGATTTAATGGTTTCAATGGCTCCATAACTGGTCCTGATAGCAAAACCATTCATGACAGTAGTATAGCGGTATAATACTTGTGGTGTTGAGGCTGCGAAATGCTTAGCCGAGATTTGATTAATGACAGTATCCTGCTGTTTCAAAATATCAGAAGTTATTCTGTCTGCTTCGGATGATTGATTAAATTCCTCGAAGCTGTTTGAAACGCCGGAACGCATTAGACTGGTACTGCTCAGATACTGTTCCAGAAGGGGAGAGTTATCAAGCTCTACAATAACGGTTACAATTTTGTTCTTTGCTGAAGCGCCAATGCTTCCTTCATACCCCTTAAGTTCACCTGCATTTACTGGCTTGGAACTGCCCCCGGTCTTAGTTCCGTTGTACAAAATCCCGGAAGCTGCCGGTAAATCTGCTGCCTGGGGGTATTGAAGAAACGGATTAGCCAGTACGGAAGTTACTGTCAACACGATGACGGAGAGTGCTGCTGTGACTTTTTTTCTCATTTACATCCCTCTTTCTATATAATGTTAGGATTAAATGATGTCGACCACAGCTAAATTTATCTTGCGCAGAGGGAGTATGTAAGTTAAATTATGAAAGATACTCCCAGGCAGAAATACCAAATTGATTGGAATGTTACCTGAAAGCTGCTAAATTTAACTCATATAGATTTAAAATCCTATGGAACTGTTAAGCTTATGTGCATCATTTATCCGGTTAATTTAGGAATACGCCATTGTAGTTCCTAGATTATAAATCCCACCCATTATAACATGTACTATTTTAATTTACAATAAATGGTAATCTAAAGAATTTGACAGAAAGGTGTAAAAAATACTGAAATAAATTCTATTCTAACGGGATTGGACAAGATTCTGTGATATAAGCTTATCTCACATATAGAAGTATGATATGAAAGGAAAACGAAACCCCTCCGTCATTTTTCCAGAGAGGGGTTTGGGCATCACTGCATTGAAAGCAATTAGAACTTGTGCTATGATATATCACTGAGGATGATGCATATTAAGATCTTTTATAAATTACTTTTCTGACTACAGGTACCTTATCCAGTACCGGCAGCAGGAGGGATGCTCCTAGTATTGCAAATACAGTCTGAACCAGATTAAAGGGAATATCAATCAGTGCTGCTTTTACCCCCATCCCAAGGATAAAGGCTGAAAACAGGTAATATCCCGTCACCACGATGGCCCCGGCACCCAGCCCTCCGGCAATAACACCAAGAATACGATTATTCTGTCTAAGGGTATGTCTGCAAATCGCATGGTATATATAACCACCGAGAAGTGCCGCAAAGGCTTTAATAATTAAAGTGGCAGGAGCAAAGCCGGCATATCCGGATAATATGTCTGCAAACAAGGAGCCGATACCAGCGGCAAGACTTCCATAGACCGGTCCTAATAAGATACCGGACAGAAGGACCATGCCATCACCGAAGTGAATATACCCAAGTGCAGGTGTCGGGACTTTGATTATCATAGTTGCAATACAGGTTAAGGCAGCCATAAGTGCGGATAGTATAAGTATCTGGCTATTATTTTTAGTGTTCATGTGTTGATACCTCCCGTGCTGGACATCTTTATATTTATATAAGAACTGCTTTTTAGTTACTTTATTCTAAAATTGGCATGATTGAAAGTTCCAGTAATGAAAAAATTAATGGTGCCAGATTCTCTAATCAATAATTTCTATTAAATACAATTAGTATGAATCAGAAAAGACATAACTACACCTTGTTTTTGCAGGAAAGAAATATATTATTAAGAGAGATAAACTTTTCTAAGTTTAATCCGTGTAATTTCATAGGCTTGTAAAGAGATGAATGATTGTCAGTATATAAATTAAGCTTTAAATTTTAAATAATTTGCCTGTAGTTTATTGTGCAGGCTTTGAGAAAGGTTGGGTTAGAAGGATGGATGTTTACAAATTTCTGGAGCAGGTTAAAAAGGGTGAAATAGAACTTGATGAAGCCGCAGATTTATTAAAAAAAATGCCTTATGAAGATCTGGACTTTGCCAAATTAGATCATCACAGACATTTTAGAAGCGGTTTTGGAGAAGTGGTTTTCTGTCAGGGAAAAAGCAATGAACATCTGACAGAGATTTATCGCAGGTTCTATCTTCATGATACGGACGTGCTTGGAACAAGGGCCAGCAAAGAACAGTACGAAGAAGTGAAGAAGGTATTGGATAACGTGACTTATGACCCTTTATCCAGAATTCTATCGGTTGAGAAAGAGAAGAAAGAGCGGACAGGCCTGGTAGCGGTATGTACCGGTGGTACGGCAGATATTCCGGTAGCAGAGGAAGCAGCCAGAACAGCAGAATTTTTTGGTAGTAATGTAGTTAGGATCTATGATGTAGGTGTTGCCGGAATTCACAGGTTATTTGCTAAACTGGAGGAAATTCAGAAAGCAAACTGTATTGTAGCGGTTGCAGGGATGGAGGGAGCTTTAGGCGGAGTATTAGCTGGACTTGTAGACAAGCCGGTTATCGCAGTGCCCACCTCCGTAGGTTATGGTACAAGCTTTGGAGGTGTCTCTGCGTTGCTGACCATGCTCAATTCCTGTGCAGAAGGGTTGGCAGTGGTTAATATTGATAACGGCTTTGGTGCAGGTTATATGGCAACCCAGATAAACAGACTTTGTAAAGAATAACGTATAAGCTATAATCTGTCAGGCCCTCTATAACGAAAGTAATCCTGAGGAGCGGTATAGATACCACTTTTTAGCACGGATGCTGTTGGACAATTTTTAAATGGCTTTTCTTAAAGCTACAATGTTTCATGTAATTCAAATAAAGGTCATAACCTAAGAGCCAGGGTCTGAACCAGACTGTATAAAGTGGTATAATCCAAACCGGAGCTTAAGGACAGACTTCGGATGCTGTCCCCTTCCGGATAACAGAAAGTCTTATCTGAATAGCGGCAGATCTTTACAGTGGCTTCACCATAGGGTGTCTGAATAGTCGTGAAGCTTCTGTTTAAGGTTGTTCGTTTCATTTCCTGTCTGCGGATGCCTATGGTAGTGGTATGTGTAAAGATCAGCTCTTCTACTGCAGGAATATCCTTTTCTGCACAAATAACGCCTAATAGATAAGCCGGCCGGTTCTTCTTCATATAGATGGGAGTGTAATACACATCTTTGGCACCGGCTTTCAGCAGGATATCCATGGTATGTCCAAGTACTTCACCGGAGCAGTCGTCAAGGTTTGCTTCCAAAACCCAGACCGTATCAGGAATGGTGTTGGGTAATGCAGTTTCAGCTTCCTCAATCAGCATAGCTCTTAAGAAGCTTGTCTGCTCATAGGCTCTTTTTCCGGTACCTAGTCCAATTCTGCTGATTGTAAAATTAGAGGGCAGGTCTTCCTTTGTTCTGATGGCTGCAGCAATGGCGGCACCGGTGGGGGTGACCAGCTCTCCTTTGACTTGCGTCAGATGAAGCTTTAGGCTGTATTTTGAGGAGATATTTACCACTGCCGGAACGGGAATGGGAAGAACTCCATGCTGGCAGGTGATCTGACCGCGGCCTTCGTATAGTTCGGATACATATACTTCACTGATATTCAAATTATCCAGGCAGATGGCGGCAGCGGTTATATCTACGATGGAGTCGGTAGCACCTACTTCATGAAAGTGAACTTCCTCAAGGGACTTGCCGTGGGCTTTGGATTCTGCCTCGGCGATGATGAGAAAGATTCTTTTGGCTATTGCTTTGGCATTGTCTGTGATGGAGGAAGCATCAATTATGGAATAAATATCCTGAAGATTCCTGTGTTCGTGATGACCGTAGTGCAGATGGGATGCGGCAATTGAGTGGCTGTGGGGATGGTCATGGGTATGAATAGGCTCATGTTTATGGCTATGTTCATGGGGTGCCATTGATTCGGAGGCACCAGAGTGATTATGGTCATGGGTATGCTCATGATTGTGGTCATGTACTTGAGCGGTACCATGTAATTTTAGTGACCCGGTGTTGTGAGCCTGTGCCGGGCTTTTCAGCTTATAGGATTTTGAAGTGACAGCATTGGCAGGTTGAACAGCTTTCTCGTGACCGAAGAGATAATCCATATCATGGTCATGATTGTCTTTCTCTAAAATAACATTAAAGTCACAGGCATCTATACTGTTCCTTAATTTTCTGGTAATTTCTATTTTGTAACCGTCAACATTGAGACTCTTTAAGCCGTTCAGCAAAACATCCTTATCTGCTCCCAAATCCAGCAATGCGCCGACAGTCATATCGCCGCTGATGCCTGAGTAGCATTCCAAATATAAACTTTGCTTTTTCATTGGTATACCTTCTTTCTGATTGGGTGAATTTATTGTAAGAGTTTAGTTAATTGATGATTTAGATTTAAATTTACAACGGGATAATTATAGCATTAAGTTATGGGCGGTGCAATAAGATCAAAAGGTACTTATAACTGGTCAACAATCAAGTGCGTATTATATATGGTTTACCAGGTATAAATAATATACGGTGACTGAAAAATCTGATCCATGGTTTTTAAGAAGGGAATCAACGTGGAGAAATCCACGGCTCGATGGTCAAAGGCCAAGCACATGGGAAGTGTTTTTCTGATACCTATAGTTTTAACACCGTCATCGTTAATGTAGACACCGGGCTTTTCCTGGATAGCTCCCAGACCAACTGCAAAAACTTGTGGTGGTATGATTTCTAACAGGGCAAAACAGCCGGTCTGTTCTTTGTAAATACTGCCTATGTTTGAAATAGTAACGGTTCCCCTGGTTAAATTCCTGGATGACAGGTGCATTTCGGGGGAATTATAGTATTTATTTTTTTCTTTTCCGGTAAGACCTTTCATAGGCTGAGGACCAAGCTGAGCGGCCAGAATACGCCTTATAATTCCCAGATGCATTTTTTTCAGTTCTGATATCGTGTCCTGAAGAGCAGCTTTATAAAGCAGCTCATCTATATTTGTGTGAGATATTTTTTCCTCATTTCAGAAATGGAAGAAGAGAGGCCGGTGAGGGTTTTATTTTCCGTATGAACAATTACAGGCGTAATCATTTTCCCGTCCGGCAGCAGCCAGGGGAGGCTGATATTTATATTTTCATGGAGAGTAAGGGTTCCTTTGATTTTTTTCGGGTGATAAGATAAAGTAGCATTAAGGGAAGGAGCACTCTTTAGTCCTTCTACAATTGTCCGCAGCATTATCGTATTAAAGCTTATTTTTTTAACGTAGGTGTGATTGAATTTTTCATATTCGTTATAAAAATCAGTTATGTCAGGTTCATAAAGATAGGAAACATGGGGAATGGTGTTCCAGGACTTTGTGGTCATATGTGAAACAATTCGCCTTTGTATATCAAATTGCAGGTTCGTTGTCATAGAGTAACTCCTCTCTATTGAGATAAGGTATGGATTGAACAGAACAGCTTACTTGATTAATTATATGTGGGGCGGATTCAATTTTTCCTATGATAATTAACAATTTATTTTTTAGAGTAGGGAGCTCTGCCGAGCAAGGCAAAACATTCAGTGCTAGCAGCTTGCCACGGGTCTTTACGTAACATAAGCTTTGATACCATCCCTTTCCAGGCTTGAATAGCAGTTGTCAGTGTATTCCTTTAGCTGGAAAGAGATGAGAAAATTAAGACAACTTACATACGGGCCTTCTCATTATATTGCTTCTTTTTATTTATATGTCTGACCTTGGCACGAGGGTAATACTTGTCACAATGCTGGCAATAACCTGTGTGACAGGCTTCTCTGTTTTTACTACATTTACCAAAGGAAATATAGTATTTACAAGGGGTTTCCCTAAATACAGCCATTTTCTGATACCTGCTTTCTATATAAGCTGAATCTGGTTTTTTCCTCTTCAGGGTATAAAAATTCATAAATTTACTATGTTTTTATATTTACTATGTTTTTATATCTGAAGAGGTAAAACTTAACGCAGCATATTTAATATCCGCCGGCTTTATAATTATAGACAGGACGGATTATTTTATTTACAGTTACGGTTTCTTTCATAGCTTCGCTTATTTCATCAAGTCTGCGATATGCAAAAGGTGCTTCATCCAGAGTATCTTTCTTGACACAGGAGGAGTAGATGCCTTTCATTTCAGCTTTAAAAGAGGAAAGTGTAAAATGAGATTTCACATCCTCCCGTTTCATAATGCGTCCGGCACCATGGGGAGCAGAGCAGTTCCAGGCTTCATTTCCAAGGCCGGTGCCAATAATAACGCCATCACGCATGTTAACCGGAATGATTACATTCTCCCCTTTCTTTGCAGAAATAGCCCCTTTGCGCAGAATTGGCATTTCATTATAAGTAGTATCTGCTGCTTCTACATAATTATGAATGCAGGAGTTGATACCGGTAAGCTTCCATTTCATACCTTTTGCAAGTGCGTCCAGGATAAGTTCACGGTTCAGTGCAGCATACTTTTGAACAATCTGCAGGTCGTTAAGATACTGTTTCTTTAATTCTCCTTCCAGATAGGTCAGTTCAAAGGGAATGTTGATACCATTTTCCTTTAACTGCTTCTGACCTTCCCTCAGGTAATATTCCGTGACTTCCTTACCCAAATGACGGCTGCCCGAATGAACGACCGCATAGTAACTGCCGTCATCATCCTGGTCTATCTCTATAAAGTGGTTGCCTCCGCCTAAGGTTCCAAGACTTAGTAGTGCCTTATCCTGTCTGATATACCGAAAGCAGCAGAGTGAGGTGAAGTCAAAATTCACTGCAGAGGGAGGAACTTTGGAATGAATATGCGTTCCAGAAGGAACCTTCTCCCGAATGACAGTGTCGAGCTTTTGATATTCTATTCTTTTGGTATTGATCTGTACCATTGTCATGCCGCAGCCCATATCGATTCCCACAAGGTTTGGTAGAATTCTTTCTCCTATGGTCATGGTAAGTCCGATGGTACCGACTTTACCCGGGTGAACATCCGGCATGACCCGGATTTTACAGTCTTTGCTGGACTCATTGTCACAGAGCATCTGAAGCTGGGCAAGGGCGTAATCATCTATATTTGTCTCAGTGTTTGTAGTGGTGAAAATAGTAGCAGAGGTATAGGTTCCGTTAATTGATATCAATTGCTAATCCCTTTCTATGGCGCAAAAATAGCACCTAAAGAGGTGCTGTTATCCATAGTGCCAGAAAACAATTAAGGAATTAAATAAGCTGAAATTGGTTTTATTCCCAGATATAAAAATGCTATATTTCAAGCCGTTTTTATACGAGAAAGTAAAATCTACCATTCGCTTATATAGATATATAGAACCTTAAATTGACGCCAGGACAATCAGACCTCTGTTGCTTGCTGTTAAGTTGTTGGTTGTAAATTTTAAGTACATCATAATTGTCCTCCTTTCGATTCAAGGTTAATAAGTTACATAGATTTGCGTATTGATTAGGAATACATCGCAAGTATATCGGCTGAGTAAAAGAATGTCAAGACCTTTGGGAAAAATTTAGTAAATTAATTAAAATCTTAAAATAAGTTAATAAAATCTCAAAATAGAACGAACTTGACTACTGGTACTGATATGTTATAGTTATAAAAGAATAAAATACCTTTTTATGAATCATTATTCCAAGGAGACTGTTATGAGAGCCTTAAAGTATGCCATTCTGGGATTGTTGATGAGACATCCCATGACAGGTTATGAGATTGCAAAAGAATTTAACTATGAATTAGCCGAATTCTGGTATGCCAATCATAGCCAGATATATCCGGAATTAAAGAAATTATTTGAAGAAAAGCTGGTCATATATGATATTGAAATCAGCGGGGATATCCTGGAATCCAAAAGGTACACCATAACGGATAAAGGCCGGGATGAATTTATCCAGTGGCTGCATAAAGATGAAAAGATTCAGCAGACACCCAAAGATATATTCCGCCTTCGAATGTATTTTTCCAATAACCTGGATCTGCAGACAAGGATTCATCTGCTGGAAAATCAAAGGCAGCAGCATATCAAGCGCCTGAATACTTTGAAAAAAACCTCGGAGCAGTATCCGGAGACTCCTGCTCATGACTCTGACCGTTTTGGCGATTTTATCGTACTGAGGGGAGCTATTATGCGGGAAGAGAATATAATAGCCTGGCTTAATGAATGCATTCGTTATAGCGAAGAGGCAAAGAAATAAGAAACATATTTATTTATAAATACTTAATACAGGTACATCTTTTTTACAGGAAGACCGCTTATTCTTTGAATTTTTAGATAAGCGGTCTTTCGCATTAATTAATCCTAATTCTGTAACTATTTCCAATATCTTTTTGCTCTTTCGCCAGGGTATGTCTGAGTACTCATTGTACCGTTCTGAATGCCCCATTTTTGAGGTATTCTGCGTTGCGAATTTGAGAATGTAACATCACTGCTTCCCAAAATTCGCACCTTGTGTCTCCCACAGAGTGGAACCTTTAGCTCTTTAGCCCGGTGCAAGCAGCTTTCAGACACACCCTAAGACAGCTAATTATTTATTGCTAACCTTCTAAAAATCTATATCAAAGAAATAATGTCTTACATCTGCCTCATACTGTAAATTCATAAGACCTTTCCTTTAACTAGTATAAAAATTGGTATTAGTCTAATGTCAATAAAAACATAGATAAAATTCTAAACTGTAATACATATAAGGAAAGTATAAATAAACATATTTAATTGAACATGTCAATATTGACATGTTCAAAACTTTGTGATATAAATAACGTTATAAAAATAACAAAGTTGGAGGAAAGGTTATGAGTTACACAAAGAAGAGATGGTTGATATTGACGGCAAGCTGTTTTATCAACCTGTGTATTGGCTCCTTGTATGCATGGAGTGTATTGGCAGGACCTATGGCAGAATATTTAGGGGGGTTAAAGGGGGTTACACTAACAGCAAAGGATCTGGCAATTGTATTTACCCTTGCCAATTCTGTTGGACCTATTACCATGATTGCAGGAGGTAAGATTAATGATACCCTGGGACCTAAGATTGTAGTTCTTCTTGGGGGCATGATGTTTGGAGGCGGAATGTTCCTGTCAGGCTTTGCTGACAGTGTTGGTTTTCTGATTGTTACCTACAGTCTTTTACTGGGACTTGGTCTGGGAATGGTATATGGGGCAACAATCAGTACCTGTATCAAATTCTTCCCGGATAAAAGAGGCCTGGTCGGAGGACTGACCACCTCGACTTTTGGTATCAGCTCTGTAATCATTCCGCCAATCGCTGCTATGATTATCTCCGCAACGGGACCTACAACAGCTTTTAAAGTAATCGGTGCAGCTTTTATTGTAATTATTGGTATCAGTTCTTTGTTCATTGAAAAATGCCCTGCAGATTTCGTACCGGAAGGTTTTATCCCTCCGGCTGCTGTTTCCGGAGGCAAGAAGAAAGAGGATAAGGACTGGAAAGCAATGCTTGCTACCCCTGAATTCTATGTGATGATTACGATGCTTACCTGTGGTGCCTTTGCTGCATTGATGTTCATACCTATGATTTCTCCCATTGCCCAGAATATGATAGGTATCTCTCCTACCGCGGCAACGGCGGCTGTTTCTACTCTGGCATTGTTCAATGTCTTCGGACGGGTTTTTGCAGGCAGTATATCAGACAGGATCGGCCGTATTAATACTCTTGCAGCTGCTTGTGTATTTTCCGTTGTGGGGCTGGTACTTTTATTTATGGCTAAAGAAGGGGATATCGCCTTGTTCTATGTTGGGATTTCCATTATCGGTATCTGCTTTGGAGCATTTATGGGAGTATTCCCGGGATTTACAGCTGACCAGTTCGGACCCAGATATAACAGTGTCAATTACGGCATCATGTTCATCGGTTTTGCACTGGCAGGGTATGCAGGCCCCAGTATTCTCAATCATATTTATGGAGGCAGCGGCAGCTATAACAAGGCGTTTCTCATAGCAATGGTATTTTCAGCAGCAGGTTTGTTATTGACCTTTTTATATAGAATGTTAAAGAAAAGACAATAAGATAGTCAGAAAGCTTAGTTACTTTTATGTACTTGCCGTAGACAGGAAGGCTGTATCGGCATGTTTGAAAGAGTGAAAGAAAATAATAGAAAGAATGGCTGCCACAATAGGCTTCTTTCACTCTTCTTTGTGGCAGTATCCCTGAGAAGTCCGGGATATGCAATAGGAGAAAAAAGATGGAACGTAAATTTCCGAATTTAAGTAAACCAATTCAAATAGGTAATGTGTTTTTTAGAAACCGTATGTTTGGAGCTCCCATGGGAGGAACAGATATTACCGCAGACTGCACCGTAGGACCTAAATCCACCGCTTTTTATGAGCTGCGTGCCAAAGGTGGGGCAGCAGCGGTAACAGTTAGCGAGCTTGTGGTGCATCCGAAGACAGAAGCCTCCCATATGTTTCACTTGGATCTGCAGACAGTTGGGTCTTTGGCAAGCTTTACTTATACAGCAGATGCCATCCGCAGACATGGTGCCATTCCCAGTGTGGAATTATCCCATTCCGGACAGTATGCGGGAACTTATCTGGTGGACAAGGAGAAGAAGGAAAGCCTTTCACAGTGGGGACCAAGTGCAGGTATACGCCCTGATGGCAGAGAAGTGAAGGAACTGACGGAAGAACTGATTCAGGAAATCGTAGCTGCCTACGGTGAAAAGGCGGCATTGGCTAAAAAGGCAGGTTTTGAGATGGTTATGGTACATGGCGGACATGGCTGGCTTATCAATCAGTTCTTATCACCTTACTTTAATAAAAGGACGGATGGATACGGCGGTTCTCTAATGAATCGTGTGCGTTTTGCCATGGAAGTCCTGGACAGTATACGAAAAGCCGTTGGTCCCGGATTCCCCATAGAATTCAGAATGAGCGGTTCAGAATTGTTTGAAGGCGGCTATGGACTGGAAGAAGGTGTGGAAATAGCCAGGTTATTGGAGGATAAGATCGATCTGCTCCATGTTTCTGCCGGAACCTATCAAAGAGGTTTTGGTGTAACCCATCCGTCTATGTTCCTGCCTCATGGAGTCAATGTTTATCTGGCAGAAGAGATAAAGAAACATGTCAAGGTTCCCGTTGCTACGATTGGTGCCTTAAATGATCCGGAAATGATGGAGGAAATCATAGCTTCGGGAAAAGCAGATGTGGTGGAAATGGCAAGAGCCCTTCTGGCAGATCCGGAATTACCAAAGAAGGTCATGACCAACAGGGAGGATTATATTATCCCTTGCCTTCGCTGCTATACCTGTATGGCAGAACGGGCCACAACCTCAACTAGAAGATGCACCGTTAATCCTCTCATTGGACGGGAAATGGACGGAATGGAGGTCACTCCGGCAGCACAAAGGAAAAAAGTACTGGTAGTAGGAGGAGGACCGGGAGGTCTGCAGGCGGCCTATACGGCAGCCAGAAGGGGGCATGAGGTCATCCTTTGTGATAAAAATGCTCAGGTGGGAGGTATCCTGATCGGTGAAAAGGCGATACCGTTCAAATACGAAATGTATCAGCTGGGGGAAAGACTTGGAAGGCTGGCAGAAGAAGCCGGTGTAACCATCCGTCTGAATACAGAGGTGGACAGAGCCGCTGCGGAGAAGGAAGGGGCAGATGCCGTTATCATAGCGGTCGGCTCAGAACCTATTGTACCGAAAATACCTGGACTTGACGGCGAAAACGTCATTGTAGTAACCGATTATCACGAAAAGCAGGACCAGGTAAAGGATTCTGTCGTGGTATTAGGTGGTGGTCTGGCAGGTGCTGAAATTGCCATCCATTTTGCAAGAGAAGGTAAGCGGGTAAGTCTGGTAGAGATGAACAGCGAGCTGGCTCCCGATGCCAATATCAGACATCGTCCTCTTCTGCTCCAGGAAGTTGATAAGAGTGGAATAGCCGTATATACCGGACATAAAGGAATGAAGGTATCAACAGAAGGTGTATTGTGCAGGGACGAATCAGGTAAAGAAGTTCTGATAGCAGGAGAGACTGTTATCTGTGCCCTGGGTCAGAAAGCAAGAAGAGCTGTGGTAGAAGAGCTCTATAACGTTGCACCTAATGTAGCTGTAGTCGGAGACTGTAGTAGAGTTTCTAACATAACAGCGGCTATCTATCAAGGACATCATGCTGCTTTGGATATATAAATAAATAGGTAAAGATAAAAAAGCTGCTCTTAGACCAGGTGTTTAAGGGCAGCTTTTATGTAGTGCACCCGGCGGGTGCACGTTCCAATGAGTGAAACTTTATATTGTTCTAAATATATCATTACTTTATATAGATGTTCAAAATGACTGAAGAAAATAAGTCAGCAGAGAAAAAAATAACGAAGGAGGATTTGGGTATAAAGATAATTAAATCTTAGGATGTTATATAGGATTCAATCGATATAAATTAATCTATATAAATATTAGGATGTTATATAGGATTCAATCGATATAAATTAATCTATATAAATATTAGGATATTATATAGGATTCAATAGATATAAAATATTTTAAAAAAATCCCGTATTGTTACATAGAGTTAAATAAATATAAACAAAGTTAAACAAAATACAATAAAGTTAAATATCTTCTTGACTTATTTTATCAAAGATGATATTTTATACGTATATAAGAATTATAGTAAAGAGGATACTATGGAGAAGAATATTCTAACAATATATGAAGTAGCCGATCTGCTGGGCCTGCATCATAAAACAGTACGTGGATTTATTACTGATGGTAAATTAAATGCAATTAAAGTTGGTAAACAATGGCGAATTACAAAGGCAGATTTAGATTATTTTATGGGTAAGGAAAATATGCCCAGTATGGAAAAAAATGAAATAATACAGCTGGATATTGAAGAGAATAATATTAAGTTTACAACTGAAAATTCACAATGTAATACAGAAAGAAGCAGAATAAGTATTTCAACGGTTATTGATATAAAAGCCGTTGATAAAGAAAAGTTTGAAAGATTATCTAATACCCTATTAGCTGTTATGAACAGTAAAGATGGTGTATTTGAACGTTCAACAATTCATATTAAATATGATAAAGAAAGAAATTTATGCAAGCTTTTATTATGGGGAAATGCGGAGTATATAACTGAGATGATATCAATCATTACAATATTGGACAACGAAAAGGATTTAAGGGAAAGATGAATAATATATATAAAACAGACAACTCAAAAACTGAAATACTGAAGTACTATAACAGATTCTTAAATAAATATAATTTTGTAAAAGAAACAGATATTCTGACAGACCAGGGTTTAACCCATGTTTTAGAGTGCGGCGAGGAAAACCATCCAACGGTAATCTTACTTCATGGTTCTGGTATGAATTCAGCAATGTGGCTGGGAGAGCTGCAGGAATATGCTTCTCATTTTCACGTTTATGCAGTAGATATTCCCGGTGAGCCTGGAAAGAGCTTTGAACTGCAAATGTCCCTGGAAGATGATTCCTACCCAAACTGGTTGAAGAATCTCATGGAAAAGCTGGGCGTAAGCAATGCTTTTTTTGTGGGACTATCCCTTGGCGGCTGGATGGCTCTAAAATTTGCTGTTAAATATCAGGAATATGTAAAAAGGCTTGTTCTCATATCAACTTCCGGTGTGGGAAGGCAAAAAGCATCGTTTCTTGCTTATGCTATTTTTTACAGTTTATTAGGTGATAAAGGCGAGGAAGGACTCATTAAAAAGATTAATGGGGGAAGAACTCTTTCAGAAGAAATGTTAAGCTACCAGAAATGCATTCGGAACAATTTTAATTATAGAATGGGGAAGATTCCTGTATTCAGTGATCAGGACCTTAAAAGGCTGCCAATGCCTGTAAGCGTTTTTGCCGGAGAAAAGGACATTATGCTTTCCTCGAAAGAAACGGTAGAAAGAATAAAGAGGCTGTTACCGGCAGCTGAAATCAACTTCCTAAAAGGAGAGGGTCATGCAATTATAAAATGTACTGATAATATTTGCAGCTTCCTTTTGAAGGCTTTGTAATAAGGGGGAAGTACAGAAATATAGGAAGGAATTACTTCCCCTTGACAAATCCATAATGCTTATGCTACACTTGCCATGAACTAGGGGTGTCTGATGAATCAGGCTGAGAGGAAACTACCAAATGTTTTAAACCCTGAAGCAGCTAGGGCTGTTTCGTACCTGATCCGGATAATGCTGGCGTAGGGATGTATAGAAATAAACGGCGTAAAAGAATATGCCATTATACATACCTCACCGGAATCGGTGAGTTTTTTTATTATACAGAGATAAAGGAGGAAGCATCATGAATGCAAGCGTAGCAATCCAGGTATTGCCTCACGTAAACAGCGATGAGGAAGTTATCAGAGTAGTAGACGAGGTTATCGATTATATCAAAAGCACCGGCTTAAAATATTATGTTGGTCCCTGTGAAACAGCCATAGAAGGGGATTATGAAGAGCTGATGGAAATCGTTAAGAATTGTCAGTACATAGCAATAAAGGCAGGCTGCCCTAAAGTTGCAGCTTATGTAAAAATAACATTTGCACCGGAGGGTGGTGTACTTACCATTGACCAGAAAGTTACAAAACATCATCAATAAAATATCGCCTGCATTTGCAATAGTAGCCATTCTTCTTCTTTGGCAGTTATTGTCTGCCGGTGGAATCATACCTAAATTTATGCTTCCCTCACCAAGTGAGGTGGTAAAAGCATTTATAGGAGACTTTGCCCTGTTAATGGCTCATGCAAGGACAACACTGGCGGAGGCTTTTTTAGGACTTACCTTTGGAATCCTGCTTGGATTCTTTGTTGCGGTTATTATGGATCGGTTCCTGATTGCCTATAAGGCAATCTATCCCGTACTGATTATAACCCAGACAGTACCAACCGTAGCGATTGCACCACTTTTGGTGTTATGGCTGGGGTATGGAATATTGCCTAAGATTACTTTAATTATTATAACCTCCTTTTTCCCCATAACCATTGGTTTACTGGATGGTTTTCGTGCTGCGGATAAGGATGCCCTAAATCTGTTAAGAGCTATGGGAGCAAGTAAATTTCAAAGCTTTTTACATATCAAGCTGCCAGGTGCCATACCCCATTTCTTTTCAAGCCTAAGGATATCCGTATCCTATTCCATTATAGGAGCGGTTGTTGCAGAATGGCTTGGAGGTTTCAGCGGACTTGGTGTATATATGACAAGGGTAAGAAAATCCTATTCCTACGATAAAATGTTTGCGGTAATATTTTTTATCTCATTTATCAGCCTTCTGTTAATGTTTGGAGTTACTATGCTGCAAAAAGCGGTTACCCCCTGGGACAGAGAAGAGAAGCCGGGTAAAATCCTTAGAGATAATATCAAATACAACAAACGCAAAAGTAAACCTAATGTATAGGTTATATTAAAAGGATAACCAGACAGAAAGAAGGTTGAAGCTGTTATCAAACTTCAACTTCATGATGAAACGTGTGCCAGGCACACAGATGGGAGTTTTATGAAAAAGAAAATACTAGCAGTTGCTTTATGCCTGTCCTTATTAACAGCAGGCCTTTCAGCCTGCAGCAAAGATGCAGGCAAAAACAGTGAGGACGCCAATGCCTCCGGTGACAGCCTTAAAAAGGTAAGAATCGTTCTTGACTGGACACCCAATACCAATCATACCGGTCTGTATGTAGCTGATAAACTTGGATACTTTACAGAGGCCGGACTGGACGTTGAAATCATGCAGCCACCGGAAGGAAGTACTACTTCTTTGGTAGGAGCCGGCGGAGCGGAGTTCGGTATTTCCTTTCAGGATACCTTGGCACCAGCTTATGCAACCGACAGCCCTATTCCGGTTACGGCAGTAGCAGCGATTATCCAGCATAATACCTCCGGAATTATATCTCCCAAGGAGCTGGGGATTGATTCCCCCAAGAAGCTGGAAGGGCATTCTTATGCAACCTGGGATTCCCCAATTGAGCTTGCCATTATCAAGAAGATAGTGGAGGATGACGGCGGTAATTACGATAAAATCAAGCTGATTCCAAATACGGTATCTGACGTTGTTACAGCACTTCAGACAGATATCGAATCTGTATGGGTATATTATGCATGGGATGGTATCGCTACAAAAATAGCCGGTCTTGAGACAAATTATCTTAATTTTGCTGATTACGGCACAGAGTTGGATTATTACAGCCCTGTTATTATAGCAAATGATGAATTTCTGAAAAATGATCCTGACACGACTAAGAAGTTCCTGGCAGCTGTCAAAAAAGGCTATGAATATGCTATTGCAGAGCCTGAAAAAGCAGCGGATATTCTTGTAGAAGCGGTTCCGGAACTTGATAAAGCACTTGTTACAGAAAGCCAGAAGTGGCTGGCAGATCAATATAAAGCTGAGGTTACCCAATGGGGATATATAGATAAAGCCAGATGGGATGGCTTCTATAAATGGTTATTTGACAACAGCCTGATTGAAAAAGAAATACCTTCAGGCACAGGTTTCTCCAATGACTATTTAGCGGAGTAAGGAAATAAGTTGGTATGCACTGGTACGCAGTTAAAATATATGCGTAAAGGTAGGTGCAGAAATGAGGTTAAACAGCCGTGGATAAATTAACAGCCAGCAATATCAGCGTAAGCTATGGCAGCAATAAAATTATTGAAAATATATCCTTAAGACTCCAGCAAGGTGAAATAGTCAGCCTTCTTGGAGTAAGCGGTGTAGGAAAGACTACTTTATTTAATGTATTATCCGGTCTTTTGGTGCCGGAGGAAGGCAGCATAACCCTGGATGGGGAGGATATTACAGGGAAAACCGGAAAGCTAAGTTATATGCTTCAAAAAGATATGCTTCTTCCTTTTAAGACCATTGTAGATAATGTAGCATTACCTCTTGTCATTAAAGGGGAGAAGAGGAAGCTGGCAAGGGAAAAGGCATCAGCACTTTTTGAGGAATTTGGGCTTGAAGGTACTCAGTTAAAATACCCCAGGCAGTTATCCGGCGGTATGAGACAAAGAGCAGCGCTTCTGCGTACATATCTGTTTTCAGATCAGGTAGCTTTGCTGGATGAGCCCTTTAGTGCTCTGGATACCATAACCAAGAGCAATATGCATGAATGGTATCTTCAGGTAATGGAAAACATTAAACTATCTACACTTTTTATAACCCATGACATCGATGAGGCCATACTGTTATCAGACCGTGTATATGTTATGACCGGTAAACCTGGGCATATTTCCGAGGAGCTTGTGATTGACAGTGAAAGACCCCGGGGAGAAGAATTCCTTGTAAGTGATGAATTCATACGTTATAAGAAACACATTAATATGATTTTAAAGAAAAGCAGGGAGTAATTTCTAATAAAGAGATGCACCACCGGAACCCAGAGCTGGAATCCGGCAGGGCATCCTTTTTTTGTAAAAGAATTTGTTTTGAATTATATATAATTCCTCTAACAATAGTGAATCAGACAGTAAAAACTGGTTAGTATATAGATAATTATGTTGGTGTATATAGGTAATTATTACTATGCTCAAAATCATGAAAAATGTCGAAAAAGAGTAAAGTTAGATACTTTTATTTAAGAAATAATATTTACAGATAAGATAAATAAGATATAATAAGAGTGTAGCCATACACTTTATGAAATACAGTGGAGTTTAGTAAATGAAAAAACCTTTGATCTATGTAAAGATTCTCGTTAATGTACTCCTATTTCTTCTGGGAGTATTGGCTGTTGTATTTTTACTTCCGAAACTATTGGGTTTCTTTATGCCTTTCGTCATTGGATTTGTCGTATCTGTCATTGCAAATCCTTTGGTCAAATTCCTTGAAAAACGTGTAAAGATAGTCCGTAAACACAGTTCTGCTATTATTATTATATTGGTAATCGGTGCGGTAGTAGGCGCTATTTATGCCCTGGCAAGTGTACTGGTAAAAGAAGTTACCAATTTGATTCAAGACTTCCCGAATATTTATACCAGCCTGGAACAGCAATTTAATACTATATCCGTCAAGCTTTCTGGTATTTATGATCTGTTGCCTCTGAGTGCCAGAAACATGCTGGATAATATAGGAAGCAACATCACTAACTATGCAACCCAATTTATGTCTGAGAGCAGTGACCTTAACATTAGTGAAGCCGGTAGTTACGCCAAGAACGTTCTTGATGTACTTTTATATGCCATTGTAACAATTATGTCTGCCTATTTCTTTATTGCAGAAAGAGATAACCTGGCTGCTCTTGTACATCGTTTTACACCTGTTTCCCTGATAAAAAGCTATAACTTAATCGTTTCCAATTTTAAATCTGCCGTAGGCGGATATTTCAAGGCACAGTTTAAGATCATGCTGGTGATTACCATAATCATGTTCGTGGGGTTTGAAATCATTAAGGTAAGATATTCTTTTCTATTTGCCTTATTGATAGCATTTCTTGATTTCCTGCCTTTTTTCGGAACCGGAGCTGTAATCTGGCCCTGGGCTCTGATTGAAATCCTGTCCGGCAATTATTTCAGGGCGGTTATGCTTTTAATCATCTATTTGGTATGCCTTATCGTAAAACAGGTATTGCAGCCTAAAATGGTAGGAGACAGCGTTGGTATCAGTCCCTTTTCAACGTTGATATTTATGTTTATCGGATATCGTTTATTAGGTGTTCTTGGAATGATTATTGGTATACCCATTGGTATGATTATTATTAATTTTTATAAAGCGGGTATGTTCGATAATATTATAAAGGGTTTTAGAATTATCATAAAGGACATTAACGACTTTCGAAAAATGTAATAATAATTCAGCTTTTATTTTAAAAATTCTTTTTTAGATTTTTATAAGAAAAGGCGTAAAATGTAAATAAGTATAAAAAAATAGCAAATAATACAAGAAATATGTTGACCGGTAGTAAAAAATTGTATTATAGTAGGTATTATAGAAATTGTAAATTATATACACATGTTTTATTCCGTATTGCTATCCAATCATTAAAGTTATTAAAATGCAAGGGTTATGAACACACTGGATAATAACTCCACAATCACGCAGAAAAGAAATTCCGGTGTGTTAAAGTACAAATAGATAATTATGCTATTATTATTTTCGGATGAACTTAGATGAGAGGAGTCTTGGGGAAAATTATACGAAAGGGGATAAACTATGAGTGAAAACAAAGTGCAAAGTCAAGAAAATGCTATTGTTACTTCTGGTGAGATACGAACGATTTTACAGGATTTTTGCATAGGAAAAAAACCTCTTGCTAAATTATTAGGCTGGGGCGAAACCACCATAATAAGATACATTGAAGGTGATATACCTACTGCGGAGTATTCCGGTAAACTCAAAAATATCGTTGAAGATCCGGTATATTACTATGAATTGTTGCTTGAAAACAAGGATAATCTGACCAATGTAGCCTATCGCAAGACAATGCAGGCAGTCCTTGAGAAAATGACAGAGCGCAAGATTAACTTAATAGCCCAATACATGATATACTACACCCAGGGCGATCTGTCCCCAGGCTATACCCAATGGCTTTTGTATTATGCGCAGGGTTTCTTCCTGGCGCTATACGAAAGAGAGTTATTTGAAGATGATTTTAGCGTAAATGGTGAGAATGCACCATACATTTCTTTATACAATAGTATGAAAAAACATGGTATTAATATTTTTGAGGTTCCTGTTAACCGGTTGACAGAAATGGAGAAGAACCTTATAAATAAGGTGCTTGACACCTTCTGCTGGTATGGACCTAAGACTCTTAAAGTTTTGGCGGCTCATGAGAGGGCCAATTATCGAATTTCCAGAGATAAAGAAGGAAAGAGGATCATAGCAAAAGAGCTGATTAAAAATCAATTCAAGGATATTATGACGATATATGGGATACGCAGTTTAAATGATATACATAAATATCCGGATGGGAAGTTCAGGGAAATCAGAGGGATATCGTAGGAGTTGTTAGTTTTTCTCAAGGGGACGGCGCATTGCACAAAACAGAAAGAACTCATGTTTCGATTCCAAGGTATAAGAAGTCCTAATTCTCTGAATCCTTTGTGCTGGTCATAATGTAAAACAGATAACTCGCTTCGCTCAGACAATCTGTTTTACATTATAGCACAAAGGATTCAGAGAAAAGGACTTCTAATACCTTTCCATAGGCACATTCGTTCTTTCTGTTTTGCACAATTCGCCTGAAATCGTATAGAAGTGGCTTCTGAACTTACTAAATGAGGGGTAGGAGTATTGAGAATAAGAGAGATATTGATAAAAAGAGGATAATAAGAAATGCTGATAAAAAGAGATTAATAAGAAATACTGATAAAAAGTGGTTAATAAGAGAAATCGATAATAAGAAATTAATAAGAGAAACTGATAATAAGAAATTAATAAGAGGAACTGATAATAAGAAATGATTAAGAGATACATAAAAAAATACTTACAAAATAAGGATGTAAAAAGAAGCGCACTGTAACCTTTAGAATAAGGGGCACAGGGTGCTTCTTTTTATGAACAGGTATGGATTATTTGGCTGGATAATAAAGGTAATTGCTTATTTATCCGTGTTGAAATTACGTTGGTAGATGTGATATTTCGTTTCCAGTTTGATGGGCTGATAGGATAGTTTGGCTTTACGCAGGCCTTCCTGTCCAAGATCATCCTCTCTGTTTACAATCTCTGCTTCCGGAAAGGCATGTATCAGAAACTGCTGGTTTATGAAATTATACAGACCGGGAATATTAATATTGGCTTTTTCAATATGGATAAAGGCACATTTAATATCCGGTGCATAACTGCCAATGGTATAGGCCTCCAGATTTCCGTCTACATATACACCACCGATGCTGCAATCCACAAAACCGCAATATTTGAATAAACGGTGTATTCCGTTTTCTTCGCTTCGCATACTGCCATGCTTATCTTCGTATTCTCTGTTATCCAGCCATCTGTCATGGAAACTCTGAATTTCTTCCACATTAGAACAATCCAGGGTGCGGTATTCATATCTGCCATCATAGTTCTTCAAGAATGAATTCAGATGGTTTTTCTTCTTATGATAGGCTTTACCGCTGAGAGTACGTAACTTAGCTGCATCATAGAGATAATCATGATTATCTCTGCAGTTCTCAATTTCAAATTCTTCTTCAAATCCCGGTAGGGTCTTTAATGCAGTAAGAAAAGTTTCATCAATAAGATACATGTTTAACGGTTTGTTAAGCTCTTTATTCCAGTGTTCTTTGATTTCCTGAAATACGGCAGGTATGTCAGCTTCTTTGCATAAAGGCATCATAGGACTTGTCTTGTCTTCCGTCATTATAACGCACATCATATATTGGTCATTCCGGTAGTAATGGGTATTGTAGAATTCTTCCCAGATAAACTGGTTTACCGGCTGTCGTTCAGAGATGTAAACCGGTCTCAGGTTGGAATAGGATTCCAATCTGAGACAGTCTGCTATCGTTAATTTGTTAAATTCAATTCCCATATGCATTCTCCTGTAAAGGTAATTCCATTGTGGTAAAAGCTATTATTTTGAATTACGTTTAGCTCTCATTCTGAGAGTAGGATCTAATAATTTCTTTCTGATTCTTAAGTTCTGAGGAGTAACCTCTAATAATTCATCAGTATCAATGAATTCCAGAGCCTGCTCTAAGCTTAAGATTTTTGGAGCCACCAGTTTAAGAGCATCATCGGCACCGGAGGAACGGGTATTCGTAAGCTGTTTTCTCTTGCAGACATTAACTTCGATGTCTTCTGCTTTCGCATTCAGGCCTACTACCATACCGGAGTAAACCTTAACACCGGCTGTTATAAAGAGAATTCCTCTTTCCTGCGCATTAAAGAGACCATATGTGATTGCTTCACCGGTTTCGTAAGCAATTAAGGACCCCTGTTTTCTGTACTGGATATCTCCCTTGTAAGGGCCGTAATCTTCAAATAAGGTATTGATAATTCCATTACCTTTTGTATCTGTAAGGAATTCGCCTCTGTAACCGATGAGTCCTCTGGAAGGTATTAGGAACTCAAGTCTTGAGTATCCGCCGTTTCCGTTAGACATTCCCTGAAGCTCACCTTTACGCTGGCTTAATTTATCGATAACAGCTCCTGTGAATTCTTCCGGTACGTCGATAATAGCGCGTTCCATTGGCTCCAACTGCTTTCCTTTTTCATCGTAACGATAGAGAACCTCAGCTTTGCTTACTGCAAATTCGTAACCTTCTCTTCGCATATTTTCAATAAGAACGGATAAGTGAAGTTCTCCTCTTCCGGATACCTTAAAGCTTTCCGTATTCTCTGTTTCTTCCACACGAAGGCTGACATCTGTATTAAGCTCCCGTAATAAACGTTCTCTTAAGTGTCTGGAGGTAACGAATTTACCTTCCTGTCCGGCAAGAGGGCTGTCGTTTACAATAAAATGCATTGCGATGGTCGGCTCTGAGATTTTCTGAAAAGGAATAGCTTGGGGATTCTCAGGAGAGCAGATGGTGTCACCGATATGGATATCAGAAATACCTGAAATCGCAACGATGGAACCGATGGAAGCTTCATTTACTTCTACCTTTTTAAGACCCTCAAATTCGTAAAGCTTGCTGATCTTAACTTTCTGGCTCTTATTCGGATCATGGGCATTTACAAGAACTGCATCCTGATTTACTTTGATGATACCGTTATCAACTTTACCTACACCGATACGGCCAACATATTCATTATAGTCAATGGTGCTGATAAGTACCTGTGTACTTTCCTCAGGATCACCTTCAGGAGCTGGGATATAATTAATGATAGTCTGGAAAAGGGGTCTCATATTTTCAGGAGACTCCTCTAATTCAAGAATTGCTACACCGGATTTGGCGGAAGCAAATACAAAAGGACAGTCAAGCTGATCATCAGTAGCATCCAGCTCAATGAAAAGTTCAAGAACTTCATCAATAACTTCTGCAGGTCTGGCTTCGGGACGGTCTATTTTATTGATACATACAATAACCGGAAGTTCCAGTTCCAAAGCTTTCTTAAGAACGAATTTGGTCTGGGGCATAGGGCCTTCAAAGGCATCAACTACTAAAACAACACCGTTAACCATCTTAAGCACACGTTCTACTTCGCCGCCGAAGTCAGCATGTCCCGGTGTATCTATAATATTAATCTTTACGCCTTCATAAGAAACAGCTGTATTTTTGGAAAGGATAGTAATACCACGTTCTCTTTCAATATCATTAGAGTCCATGACTCTTTCCTGTACAGCCTGATTGGTGCGGAATACTCCGCTTTGCTTTAAGAGCTCATCAACAAGGGTAGTCTTGCCATGATCAACATGGGCTATGATTGCAATGTTTCTGATGTCTTCTCTTTGGATTTTCATCGTAACCTCTTTCTTGAATGTCCAATCTTATTGATTGGATATTTACTTATTTGACTATTTTCCATCTGTGTTAAGGATAACAGATATATCAGGATAGAAAAATAGTCTTCTGTTGTTTTAATATCCGCTTACCTGATTCAATTTTGTCCGGATATTGGTTTATATGATCTTAGACCAGCTGTTACTGCTGATGCGGCAGAATTTAATTTTACTGTCATAATAGCGATACTATTTCAATAAAATATATAGATTTATAAAAACTATATTAAGCTCAATATAAGCAATAACACTCTAACTAAAACATTTTAACATACTACGGGAAATTTACAAGGTATTTCTTTAGAGGGCGGTATTTTCAGCGTTTTGCTTACCCTTTCACAACAAATGGAAAAAAACTTATAAAAATTTTTTTGAAAATTGGTTCTAAAACGAATATTACTGTCATACATATAGTATTGGAGAATAATTTTATCTTGAAGGTCAGGACAATACAATTGGGATACCAATTATAAATTGTACAGAACACGAGTAAAGAGAAGGGAGTCATACGAAATGACAGATAAAGTATTTGATAACAATCAAGTAAGTATTGCAGGCGAGGTAATGACTGATTTTGAATTCAGTCACGATGTATTTGGGGAGGGTTTTTACATTTTGGAGGTTTCTGTAAGCCGGTTAAGTAATTCCTATGATAACATACCTATTATGATATCAGAGCGGCTGGTGGATGTAAAAGCGGATTTAAAAGGCAAATATGTAGAGGTTAATGGACAATTCCGTTCTTATAACCGTCATGAGGACAACAAGAACAGGCTGGTTCTGTCTGTATTTGCCCGAGAAATCAAAGTAAGTGAAGAGGATACGGAAGGTATTCGCCCAAATTTCATCTTTTTAGACGGTTTTGTCTGCAAGCAGCCCATTTATCGAAAAACTCCCTTAGGAAGAGAAATAGCTGATATTCTTCTTGCAGTAAACAGACCTTATGGAAAATCCGATTACATACCCTGCATCTGTTGGGGAAGAAATGCCAGATTCGCCGAGAATTTCACCGTTGGGGGACACATCCAGGTATGGGGCAGAATCCAGAGCAGAGAATACCAGAAAAAGATCAGTGAAAATGATTTTGAAAAAAGAATTGCCTATGAAGTATCGGTAAGTAAGCTGGAGTATCTGGAGGAATATTAAAAGAATTAATTATAGATTACATCATATAATAAGGAAATGCTGTTGCATAAGAAAGACGATACCGGAAGGTTAGCCATTGGTTCCTTCCGGTATTTTCTTAAAATGCAGCAGCATTTTCTTGCTTTATGGCTGGTAGTAAGGCCGTAGAAGTCTTAAAAAACCGTAATTTTGACCTGCTTAACCGTAATTTTGTATGGTTATTTCTTTTAAGTAAATACATTATAATAATTTTATTATAAGCAGTCAGAAACCGGAAGTGATAAAGGCAGAAGACTAAAATTACACAGAATAAGATATACCTTTCAGTTGAGACAATAAACTTATTATCGGAGGGATTTTATGAAGCATATACTTGCTCGTGAACTGCTGGGGAAACCCCAGGAAATGGCACAACAGTTTTTCGGGGAATTAATTACAGAGACGGAAGGTTATGATTATCAGTTTACGGATGCCAGTCTGCAGAACTTGCTCCTTATTGGAAGGTTTACATATCAGGTACCGGCTTTCAAGGAATTGTACAAGGATGAGATGCTGGCAGTATTTTTTGACAGTTTATCCACTGTGCAATCCCATTTATTTCAAATAGCCTGGGACAGCGGAACAATTATTCAGTATACCTATGACAGCGTGGAAAAGAAGGATAAGCTTCTGCAGGAAAAGTCCCTGCCTGAGCCCCTGGCCTCTAAGATACTGAATAAGTTAATGAATTACAAGTCCTGGGCTGGATACCTGGACGAGTTCGGTGATCATATTATTGATTTGAAAGCTCCTTCGCCGGGTGCCCATTTTTATACCAATATGCTGCTGGGAAAACGTATAGGTTTTTCTCTTCCTTTGCAATCCACGCCGAAAAGCGTTGTGGACCGATTGGGAGGAGGAAGCTTCAGAGCACATGCCGCTAATCAGGTACTGGCTACCCGATGGGACATGCTGCCAGAGGAAAACGGGTTTCCGGCAAATCGTCAATTTTATCTGGTGGAGGAAGGGAAGCAGATCTTTTATTCAGCGGATGCGACGGATTCCAATGTTTTAACGGCTGTCTGCCGTCATTCCAGAAACCATACCAGGTTAGAATATTCCACTGCCTGCGGTCTTCTCATAACCAGAACGATTTTCTTATTGCCCCAGTACCAGGGGCTTCCCATGGCAACAGAGGTTCAGAGAATTACCATTAGGAATACCGGGAAAAAGGAACGAAAGCTAAAGGTGGTTCTTACCGGAATGATTGCCTCTGCGGTTCCTCCTGCCTTAATGGAGGATGTGGTCTATTCCACGGTTATCATGGAATCTGGTATTCTGAACAAAGCAGAAGGCCAGCTCCTCGCTTATGTACCTCATTATTATCCGGATTACTGCCAGGGGGATGTCCGCTTTGGAACCGCTATGTTCTATGAGAAAGGAAAGAAGACCTACCCGGGTGAAATCGGGACCCATTACGGTGATTTTATCGGAAGCGGCAGCCTGAACCGTCCCCAGGGACTATCCAGGCTCACTAACCGCCTCAGTACCAAAGGTCCGGGATTTCTTGCTTTGGGAAAACAGTTTTATCTGGCGGCAGGAGAGGAAGTAACAGCGGATCAATATACGGGGCTGATCACAGAACTTCAGGATACAGCGGTGAGCAAGGAAACCCTTCAAAGAGAAATAGAGAACCTCCATTCCAGATTTACCGAAAGGGAGGCTTTGGAGGAAGCCCTGTCAGCTCAGATGAACTGGTACGACGATTACCGCAGTTATCTGCAGGTCTCTACCGGAAACAGGGATTTTAATGCCTATGTCAATTATAATCTGCCTTTTCAGGTATTATATCAGACCTTTGTATCCCGCTCCTTTGATTTGACACAAAAGGGATACCGGGAAATCGGGTTCCGGGAGATTCAGGATATCTATGCATCTATGTACTATTTTATGGCAATGGGGGAAGGGGAGTATACCAAGTCCCTCTTAAGGGAGTGGATAGAAAAAGTACTTGAATTCGGCTACTGCTATCACAACTTTTTCTGGAAAGGAAAAGAGGCCGGAAAATGGTCAGATGATGGGCTTTGGCTGGTACAGGCCGTATACCGTTATGTTCAATTCAGCAAAGACACGGAATTTCTAAAGGTGGAATACGAAATACCGGAAAGCGGTGGAAAGAAAAGAAAGGTATATGATACCCTGAAAGCAGTTATCCATTACTCAGGAACAGTATCCATTGGTAATCATGGTCTGCCTTTAATTGACTTTGCTGATTGGAACGACTGCCTTAAGGTAGACCCGAATTATCTGACAGGAAAAGAAAAAGAAACCCTGACAGGACCTGTCGATGGGTATTCGGAAAGTGTTATGAACGGATTTCTGTTAAAGCTTGCCATAAACCACATGGAAGAGCTGTCCTTTAACCTTGGAGATCTGGCATACAGGGAAGAACTAAAGCACCAGAAGCAGATACTGAGCAGAAATCTCCAGGAACATGCCTGGAAGGGGGATTTTTTTGCCAGGGTTTTATTTAACCGCTACGGGGATAAGATAACATATCTGGGTGCCGGCGGTGATGGGTTTTCCAGAAAGCAAGAGATACCGGGAACTTACTTTTTAAATTCCTTCAGCTGGTCAGTACTGTCAGGGGAAGCAACGGAGGAGCAGATAGGAATCATGCTGGAGGGAATTCAGAAATACCTTATAAGTCCCTTTGGATTCCCCCTCATGAGCCCCACAGATCTCTCCAGGGTAGCCCAAGCTACGGCAACCGGGGAATATTTTCCCGGTGACAGAGAAAATGGTGGTATCTTTAAGCATGCCACCATGATGGCGGCAGCCGCCATGGTGAAGGCATCGAAAGAAGCAGAGGATATAAAGCTGGCGGTAAAACTCAGGGATCTTGCCTACTGGATGGTAAATCTGGTATTGCCCTTTAAGACCCTTGAAAATCCTTTTATGGCCTGCGGTAATCCCCGCTGGTGTACACAGTATATTAACAGCCAGACCGGAGAGAACATAGGGCCAACTTTAAGCGGAACCTCCACATGGCTGACCCTGACCTTATTTGAAATGCTCGGAATTGAGTACAGAGACGGACAACTCCTTCTGAATCCTATGTTATCCGAAGAAGAGGAAGAGCTTCGATATACCTTAAAACATAGGAAGACTTATTATGAGATAACAGTCCGAAAACCTGTTGGGCTGTCCCGTATAAAAGAAGGGGGTTACCGGTTTGTTCTGGACGGAAGAACAGCTGAAGGGAATGCAGTTCCTCTGATCGATGATGGAAAATTCCATCACCTGGAACTTGAATTTGTAAAATAAGAAAACAAATGCCATAGAAGAAATTGCTGTAATTCATAGCAGTTTCTTTTATGGCTTGTGTTTTAGAAAGAAGTTTTATAAAGTAAAGAAAGAAGGTTAAGGAGGAGCAGGGATGTTTACAGTACAGATAGTAGATGATGAGCCCATCGTCAGAATGGGGTTGAAAAAACTGATACCGTGGGAGGAGCTTGAGTTTCATACAGTCTATGAAGCACAAAACGGTGAAGAGGCACTAAAGCAGTTGAAAGAGCACCATATCGACCTGATTATAACAGATATTGAAATGCCCATTATGAATGGGATGGAATATATAAAAAAAGTAAAGGAATTAAAAGGAAAACAAGCAATTGTAATCTTAACTGCCTACGCTGAGTTTGAGTATGCAAAGTCAGCAATCGAATACGGTGTAGCCGGATATATTTTAAAGCCTATTGCAGAGAATCAGATTATAGAAACCCTGAATCAGGTGAAAAAGACCCTTACAGTTCCTGTGGAAAGAAAATATACCAGGGAACTTGATAAAAAATTAATTGAAGCAGTCCTGTTGACAGACTCCAAGGCCTATGAGCTTCTGGCTGCCATTCTGGAAGAGGAGGGACAGTATGAACTGGAGGATATCAGCGGGATGAACCTTCGGTTTTCTTATATTCTGGAGGAAATTGTACAGGCAATCAATAAGAAATACGCTAATTTGAACAAACTGGAGCCCCTGGGCGTAAACCTCACTGACGGCCGGCAGAAATATATGTCAAGAACTGCTCTTACAGAACGGTTTGAGTTGGAAATTAAAAGGCTGTTTGACATATTGGATAAATACCTGCTGGTGTATAAAGACAATGTAGTAAGACAGGCCAGCCGGTACGTGGTAAATCATGTTGATGAGAAAATCGGATTGACCATCATAAGCAATTACCTTAATATCAGTAAGAATTATTTCTGCAGTCTTTTCAAACAGGAGACGGGAGAGAATTTTCTGAACTATGTAACTAAGATTAAGATGCAGAGAGCAAAATACCTATTAAAAGAGAAGAATATGAGGATTTATGAAGTGTGTAATTATCTTGGGTATACCGACACCACTTACTTTACGAAACTCTTCAAGAAATATATTGGAATGACACCAAACGATTATAAGAAAACAGAGTGTGAGGAATATGATTTTTAAAGAGAAGCACCCCCAGGTCAAGATGACGGACAAGACCATAACCAGTGTATTGCTTGGCAGCTATATCAGGACAATGATTATCTCCCTGTTCTTAGGCCTCCTTTTTTTCTTTGTCATTACAGGAAAAGAGATGGTCTACCGGCAGAATCTGAATAACAGCCGGATATTGACTACCTTTTCTTATTTTATCAACATGCAGCTGGAAGATATAAAACGGTATTCCTATAACCTGATTATCGATGAGGAGCTCCAGGATATAATTGATGGAAAAGAAGAAGGAAAAAGCAAGCAAATCAGCACTTTCCTGATGAACAAGATGGCGGAGAGAAATGAAATACAATCCATTCATATTGTATTGGGAAAGGATGTTATTTCAGAATACAAGCAGCCGGTCTTTGACCAGGAACCGGGCCAGTTTCTGAAAGAGCTGGGAATCAATCCTGATAATCAAGAGGAGAAAAGCAGTTTTTACTGGGAGATTGGAAGAGACAATATAGAAATTCAAAGAGACAATACTTTTTATCTGGTAGGCAGTATCCGTTCCAAAACTACACTGAAGCATCTGGGATATCTTATCGTTTTCCTGGATCCCAACGAGCTGCAGAAGAAAATCAACCTCTATCTTCAGGAGCTGGATTATGAAGTCCTGATAAAAAGCGGTCAGGGTAATACCATATCTTTTCCGTCAGATTCAGGCATTGAAAAGTATGGAAATCTGTTGGTCTACCGGGAAGAAGCCGATGACAGCTGGTGGCAGCTCTTTCATAAAAAGCAGTACAGTTCCCGGAAGATTAACAGTATACAGGGTGAAATTTACGGAATGGCAAGAGTATCTCTGTATGCACCCAATGTGGAATTTGCCCTGATCTTACTGCTTATTATTACCATAGAATTTATCCTGATAGCTTCCGTAATTATCAAAAGACGGGTCACCAGCCCGTTGGAGGAAATTGCCAGGAGGGCCAGAAAAATCGGAATACAGGGTAATCTGAGTATCCTGTTTCCAAAAGAAGAGTATTATTCGGAAGCAGACGATATATCCAAAGCGCTCAATGAAATGATGGAACAGATCCGCGGTCTTATACAAGAAGTGGAACGGAGAGAGAAGCTGCAGAAAAAACTTGAGCTGTCTGTAATAAACCACCAGATCAAACCTCATTTTTTGTATAATACTTTAAATGCTGTCAGTATCCTTATCAGTGTGGAAGAAAAAGAATCCGCAAACCAGCTGGTAAAATCTGTGGCAAAATATTACAGAGCATGCCTGAACCAGGGAAAAGATATGATATCCCTGAAAAATGAGCTTGAGATTGTTGAGGAATATATTAAAATCGCCCTTATCAGAAATCCGGATATCTTAAGGGTAACTTATGTGATTGATCCAGAAGCAGGGGATCTGCAGATCCCCAAAATGACCATCCAGACCTTGGTGGAAAACAGTATTAAATATGGAATCAAGCAAATGGGGGAACCTATCAGGATCACAATTTCAGCAGAATCGAAAGAAGGTTATGCTGAAATTACTGTTGAAGATAACGGCAGCGGTATTAAAAAGGATATCATTGAGCGGATTATGAAAGGCGAGTCCCTGGAAGCAGAATCCGGCTTTGGTCTGAGATCCGTGGTAATGAGGATTTCGCTATCTCACGATATCAAAAACATCTCAGATATCATACGGATTGAGTCCAGAGAAGGGGAATTCACAAAGGTTATCTTAAAGGTTCCCTTTCAAAATGAAACAGGAATCAGCAAGAGGGATTCACATTAAGAATTTTACCCCTTAATATCGTAATTTTATAGAGTTATCGAACCCCGGACTTTGTTTTATAATTTATCCATCAAGTAAAGCAAAGGGGGATACATCATGAAAGTAAGATTATTATCATGTGTACTTGTGGTTATGCTTTTAGCCACATCATTCGTTGGGTGCAGCTCCAAAAACGATACCAATACATCGTCAGATAAAGCAGCAACAACGGAAACCGGAAAAGATGCCGGAGAAACAGAAGCCAATAAAAGTGGAGACAAAACAATCGTAACTATGTGGGTTATGCCAAACAGTGGTGATCCGGAAAATAACCTGAAAGAGGTTCTGGCACCGTTCCTTGAGCAGAACAAGGATATTGATGTACAGCTGACCGTATTAGACTGGGGCTCTGCCTGGACTAAGATCACAACAGCAGCTACCAGCGGAGAAGGACCGGATATTACACAGCTTGGAACAACTCAGGTCGCGGCTGTAGCAGCTATGGGTGCCTTGGAGGAGATGACTGGAATTTATGATAAATTCGGAGGAGAAGAAGCTTTTGTTCCTGCTACACTTCCTACCACTCAGATTCTGGGAGCAGGGGAGGAAAGATATGCCGCTCCCTGGTTTATAGATACAAGAGCACTGTTTTACCGTAAGGACATTTGTGAAGCAGCAGGAGTAAATCCTGAGACCGATTTTGAGACCTGGGATAAATTCAAAGCAGCGTTAGAAAAGATGAAGGGAATTACCGTGGATGGAAAAGAAGCTGCGCCTTTGATGATGCCCGGTAAGAACGATTGGAATGTTATACATAATTTCGCTCCTTGGATCTGGGGTGCCGGCGGTGAATTCATAGCAGCAGATAACAAGACAAGCGTAGTGGATTCTGAAGAAGCCTATGAAGGTGTTAAATTCTATACAGAGCTTGCTACGGAAGGCCTGATGAGCATGGCAGCACTGGAGAAGAATTCCGCAGAGGTGGAAGCCTCCTTTAATGCGGGAGAAGCAGCTGTTATCATCAGCGGTGCATATGAAATCGCTACTTTAAGAAGAGAGCAGCCGGAACTGGCTGAAAAGATCGGAACAGCTCCCTTCCCGGCAGGACCCAAAGGAAGATATGCCTTTTTTGGCGGCAGCGGGCTAAGCGTTTTCAAGAGCTCCAAGAACAAAGAAGCTGCTTATCGTGTAATTGAGTACTTAATGTCTACGGATGCCCAGGTTGCTTATCAGAGATTCTGCGGTAATTTACCGACAGTAAAAGCAGCTTATGAAACGGAATTCGTTTCAGAAGAACCTTTAAGAGAAGCTTTCAAGACACAGCTTGATTTTGGCAAAGCATATCCTTCCGTGGCAGGATGGGGGCCTTCCGAAACCCTGTTGCAGAAAGGTTTAAGTAATGTCTGGGATAATGTTATGGGAGTATATGGCGAGTATAAGCCGGAACAGACGAAAGAATTCTTAAAGCAGACAGCAAGCGAGTGCACCATTATATACAACCAACAATAACAAGATAGTGGAGTGAAAGGAACCGCTGCAAGGTGAAAATACAGACTGCAGCGGTTTTTCAATAGAGGAGTAAGGATGAAACATACAGGAAAGAAGCGGGAAGTAAGAAGCCCTAAGAAGAAAAGAACAGGGATGCTGGAGAGAATCAGGCAGAACAAGTTAGCCTACTGTCTGATTGCACCGGCCATTATAGCTATGATCGTGATTCATTTTATTCCCATCGTATCCGGAATAATAATGTCATTTTTAAAGCTCAATCAGTTTACCCTTAAGAAATTTCTTAAGGCCCCTTTTATCGGATTGGATAATTATGAAGCGGTATTATTTGATGCGAACAGTACCATACGTTCGGGATTTTTTGACGCCTTAAGAAATACAGCCATTTTCGGACTGATCTGCAGTATCCTGGTAATTTCCATTGCCATGCTGTTAGCGGTACTGCTGAACCGGAAGTTTAGATTCAGAGGTATTGCCAGAACACTGCTGATGACACCCTGGGTAGTTCCCTCCTTTGTAGTTGGTATGCTATGGGGATTTATGTGGCAGCAGGATGGTATCATCAACAGAATTTTAGTAGATATCCTGCACTTGTTTCCAAACAAACCCTTCTGGCTCACGGGCCCTGCGGTTATGGTAGCTATCATAATTCCGACGATCTGGAGACAGGTACCATTTGTAATGCTGATGCTGCTGGCTGGTCTGCAGCAGATACCGGAGGAATATTATGAAGCAGCCAAGATAGATGGTGCCAATGCCTGGAGAAGTTTTTGCAATGTTACGCTGCCGCTGTTAAGATCCGTATTATCCATTCAGATACTGAACGGAATCATCAGCTATGTATACTCCTTTAACATTGTTTCCATGATGTTTGGTCACGGTGCCGGTTTTCCCGGAAAATACGGAGACCTGCTCATGACGAACATTAACCGTAATTCCTTTCAGATCTGGCAGTTCGGAACCGGTGCTGCCGCAACCGTGGTTGTAATGGTTTGCGTAATGGGACTGGTGGCAATCTGGTACAGGGTATTTCAAAATGATTTGGTGGTGGATGAATAATGAGAGTACAAACTTTAACAAACTATAATAGAAGGAAAAAGAGACTTAACTTTCTTGCAAATTTTATTTTGGGAATTTTCGTAATTTTTGCAGTGGCCCCGATTATCTGGATGATTGCAACCTCTTTAATGACACAGGGGCAGATTGCAACCGGAAATATCGGTGCACCCAATCATTTTGAGAATTACCTGGAAATGTGGAAAAATGTTAACTTTTTTCAGTATTTTAAGAACAGTGTCATTGTGTGCGGATGTACGACCATCGTTGCTCTGACAATAGCCACCCTTGCCGGATATGCAGTCTCCAGATTTAACTTTCCAGGGGCCGGTATCTTTGGGGCAACGGTATTGGCTACACAGATGGTTCCGGGTATTATGTTCCTGCTTCCACTGTATCTGATGTTCATAAGGATACAGGAGACACTGGGAATCCGCCTGATTAATACCTATCCTGGTATTGTCATCGTATACTCTGCTTTTTTTATTCCTTTCAGCATCTGGATCTTAAGAGGTTTCTTTGCCAGTATTCCCATTGAACTTGAGGAGGCGGCTATCATTGACGGCTGCAGCAAGTTCGGGGCTTTTATAAAGGTTATTCTGCCAGTGGCAAAGGTAGGACTCATAGCCACAGGAATTTATATCTTCTTAATGGCCTGGGATGAACTGCTTTTTGCCTGGGTGCTTACAACTTCCTCAGAGGTGGCTACGATTCCTGTGGGAATCCGACTTTATGTGGGAAATTATCAGAACCGGTATGACCTGTTAATGGCTGCGGGATGTGTTACTACCCTGCCGGTATTGTTAATATTCTTTGGGCTCCAGAAACAGTTCATAACCGGAATGACAGCAGGTGCAGTAAAAGGTTAACAGGTATTCCAAAAAGCAATCTTGTGTTCAAGGTTGCTTTTTGAAGATTTTATATGTTAGTATCAAAGTTATCATATAAAAGAGAAGGGTTATCCGGAGGATGAAAAAAATATGGGAAGGAAAAAGATAGTACAGCTGATAATTGTGCTGGGGATTTTACTGGGTTTGATCCTGATCCAGATATATTCCGATTTATTATGGGGAAATAAATCGGACAGGGATGGAAAAAAAGAAGTGATTCGTATATGGACTATTCACGGAGACACGGAGAAGGCACTGGATATTGCCTTGGAGCAGTATAGGAAAAACCACCCGGAGGTTGCCTTTGAAGTAACGGTTTACAAAAATGAGGTATATCAGACAGCAGTCAACAATGCTATGTTAACAGACAGTTTGCCTGATCTGTTTTTTATGTGGGGATACAGCAAGCTGCAACGGTTTGTTGATGCCGGTATGATACAGGAGATTACGGATACGGTGAGAGAGGAAAAAATCTCTGAGGACCTTCGCAGTAAAGGCCTCGATGCCTTTACCTTTGAGGGCAGGATCTATGCTCTCCCCCTGTATGGCTGGGAAGCGGACATATTCTGCAACAGAGAGATTTTTCGGGAATATGGTATGGAATATCCCAATACTTACGAGCAGTTTCTGAAGGTTGTGGAGGAGTGTAAAAGACAGGGTGTAATACCTGTTGTCACCGGTGCAAAAGAAGGCTGGCTGTCCTCCCTCTATTATATGAGTCTGGTACAGGAGGAAGGGCCGGGAAATACCATCTACCGTGCTGTTAAGGACCAGTCTTTATTTTCCTCCGGGCAGTTTCAGATGGCTGCAAAAAAAATGGAACAGCTGACGGAGAAGAAGATATGGCAGCGGAATTATCTGGAGTGTGATGGCTATAACGCAGTGTATCAGTTTGCTCAGGGGAAAGCGGCAATGCTCTATTATGGAAGCTGGGGATCCACCTTTTTGGAGGGAGATAAATCCAAGGTCAAAGGGAAAGTGGATGTAATTCCTTTTCCAAATGGTAACAGAAGGGAGGGTATCGGAGGTTACGTCGATACCTTTGTTATCAATAAATATGGCGCCATACCCCAAAAGGAGGAGCTTATCCAGATGTATATGGAGGTCATGCAGAGCATTTCCAACGTTGTAGTAAATGATATGGGAGCAGGTCTGCCGGTATATAAAAATCAGACAGTGGAAGAAGAAAAATACCCGATTCTCTATCAGAGCTGGAACTCCGGCAGAAGTAAGGTATTATATCCGGCTTACGATCAGATCATGTCGGAGGAGCAGTCGGGTGAGTATTATGATCTGCTGAACAGACTGGTATTCGGAGAAAAATCATATAAAGAGTTCATACAAGGACTAGCAGAATAATAAGTTGAGAGGGATTCCCTCTCAACTTATTAATTTTATCAGGGACTATCATAATTTTGTACCCTGTTACATTTGTTCTTTGGTAGCTATACTGATAATGGAAAGAATGGTGAAAGCAGTAAAAGGCTTTCAGAGCATGGGCAGAAAGCCCAGGTTGGAGGAAAAGTGCATGTTGAGAAAACTAAAAAAGGGGGTATTCCTACTAATGGCAGGAATGATTTTAACAGGCTGTTCATCGAAAAAAGAAGTAGCACTGGAGCAGCAGTTTGACGGTTATGAAGAAGAAAAGATGCAAAAAGCCGACGGCTGGAGTAACGGCAGTATGTTCGATTGTACCTGGAGAGGGGATAATGTAAGTTTTGAGGATGGCATCATGAAATTAACCATTGATGCCGATGGTCCGGAGGCGTCCCCAAAATGGTCCGGTGGTGAGTACCGTACCAAAGAATTCTTCCATTATGGAAAGTATGAGGTAAAGATGAAACCCATAAAGAATGATGGAGTGGTATCCTCTTTTTTCACCTATACTGGACCCAGTGATAATAATCCATGGGATGAAATAGATATTGAATTTCTGGGTAAAGATACGACAAAGGTACAGTTCAATTATTTTACCAATGGCGTAGGGGAGCATGAATATGTCCATGAGCTTGGATTTGATGCCTCAGAAGAGTTTCATACCTACGGCTTTGAGTGGCTTAAGGATAAGATTACCTGGTATGTGGACGGAAAAGCCGTACATACTGCGGAGAAAGACATTCCCGTTACTGCCGGAAAGGTTATGATGAATGTCTGGCCCGGAACCGGAGTGGATTCCTGGTTAGGTACATATGATGGAAAGACCCCCCTTCAGGCAGAATATGACTGGATACGCATTACACTGGCAGAGTAATCTGATGATGCAGGTGTCAAAAGATCAGTTTTTCAAAAGGGGATGGCATATTGCACAAAACAGAAAAACTCATGCTTCGATTCCAAGGTATAAGAAGTCCTAATTCTCTGAATATTTTGTGCTGGAAATATTATAAAACAGACAACTCGCTACGCATGAGTACACTATGTGTACTCAGACAATCTGTTTTATAATATAGCACAAAACATCCAGAGAAAAGGACTCCTAATACCTTTCCATAGGCGCATTCCTTCTTCTGTTTTGCGCGATTTGCCTGAAATTGTGTAAAAACAAGGCTTTTGACGCTTTAAACATCTGATTTCATAAAGAATTAGAAGAGAAAAATATCAAGAAACAAATACATTACAGGAGTGCAAGAATGTTGCCGATTCTGTCCAGGAAAAATTGTATATCCATTATACAGTTTCTCAGGCAGAACCGGCAATGTGTCGTGAAAAGAACCGAGATAGTAAAGATAAAATTATAAGGAAGAAGAGGTGCCGAGCTTAAATGAAACAATATCAGTTTATCGATGAGATGGGAACTTTCCGGCTGCCGAACCCGGAAACAACAAATTATTTGTATTTCCCTCTGGCCAATGAAAAGGGGGTAATGAGTAGTATTACACCCTTATTAGGTGGGGATTCCAAAACCGGGCAGCACAATTTTCTGCTTCAGCCTGTAAGCAGTGAGGACTTACATAACAACAAATCCACCAGGAACTTCTGGGTACTTATCAATGGCAAAGAGGCCTGGTCAGCCACTGGGGTATCCGTCAGGCAGCAAGCGGAAATTTTTACGGAAGAAAAAGAAGAGACAGTACTGGAAGCGGGAATTATGTGGCACCAGGTAACACGCCGCAATAAAAGTCTTGGAATCAGCTCTGTCATAACCTCCTTTGTACCTGCAACCGGTGAAAGAATAGAATTGATGAAAGTACGGATACGCAATGAAGGTGCTGAAGAAATGATAATAACACCTACTGCAGCCGTGCCCATTTACGGACGTTCTGCGGATAACCTCAGAGATCACAGGCATGTGACCTCCTTGCTTCATCGGATCAAAACCACCAGTAACGGAGTGCTGGTCCATCCTACCCTGGCGTTTGATGAAAGAGGGCACCAGCAGAATCATTGGGTATATGGAGTATTTGGAAAATCAGAAAAAAGCGGAAACCCCACAGGCTTCTTTCCGGTAGTTGATGATTTTATCGGAAACGGAGGTTCTTTGGAGAATCCGGAGGCTATAATGAAAGGTACCTTATTGCCGGTCAGCCGTGATTACACCATAGATGGTTATGAGGCATTGGGAGGATTGCGGTTTGCCGAGGTTGTCTTAAAACCGGGAGAAGAGAGCGTTTATATCCTTTCCTTATCCTATGGTGACGAAGAGGGTGAAATGAAAGAGACTGCTGTCAAATTTCTGTCGGAAGATTTCTTTGAAAAAGCACTGAAAGAGACCAGAAGCTATTGGAAGTATAAAATAAACCTATCCTGCCATACCGGTGATAAGAACTTTGATAACTGGATGTATTGGGTAAACTTTCAGCCTATGTTACGACGCATTTACGGCTGCTCCTTTCTGCCCCATCATGACTATGGAAAAGGCGGAAGAGGCTGGCGGGACTTATGGCAGGACTGTCTGGCACTGCTGATCATGAACCCCCAGGGAGTGAGGGAAATGATATTAAATAATTTTGCAGGTGTCCGAATAGACGGAACCAATGCCACCATAATCGGATCAAAACCGGGGGAATTTATCGCAGACAGGAATAACATTACCCGTGTATGGATGGATCATGGTTTCTGGCCGTTTTTGACAACAAAACTCTATATCGAACAAAGCGCAGATCTGGATTTACTGTTGGAGGAGGTTGTTTATTTTAAAGATAACCAGGCAGACAGAGGAGAAGGAAAAGATGAAAACTGGTCCGAGGAGCAGGGAAATCTGGTATGTACCGATAAGGGAGGAATATATAGGGGAACAGTACTGGAACATCTGCTTTTGCAAAACCTGACAGCATTTTACGATGTAGGAGAGCATAATAACCTCCGTTTAAGGGGAGCTGACTGGAATGATGCTCTGGATATGGCAGGTGAAAGAGGGGAAAGTGTTGCCTTTACTGCTGCTTATGCCGGAAATCTGTCCGATATGGCGGAGCTGCTCGAAGAGCTGAGACAGGAAAAGAATGTCAGGGTATTGACACTGGCAGAAGAAATCAGCCTGTTACTGGAGGACAGTCAGGAGCTTTATGACAGCATCCTACGAAAAAAAGAACTCCTTCAGCAATATCATAAAATCTGCCGTCATACTATAAGCGGACAAACGCTGGAGGTATCCATTGAGGAACTGATCAGGAATCTTAAGAAGAAAAGCCAGTGGATCAAAGACCATATCAGGAAAGAAGAGTGGATAACCGATCAGAACGGATATTCCTGGTTTAATGGTTACTACGATAACAAAGGCAGCAGGGTGGAGGGAGACCATCCATCGGGGGCGAGAATGATGCTTACCGGTCAGGTATTTACCATAATGTCCGGTACGGCAACAGAAGCCCAGTGCCTTGAGATCATAAAGGCGGCAGATAACTACCTGTACAAAAAGGAAGCAGGCGGCTACAGGCTCAACACTGATTTTGGAGAAGTTAAAACGGACCTTGGCAGAATGTTCGGGTTTGCTTATGGGCACAAAGAAAATGGAGCGGTCTTCTCTCATATGGCAGTGATGTATGCCAACGCCTTATACCGGAGAGGATTTGCCAAAGAGGCCTATAAGGTAATCAACACCCTTTATAAACAGCTGAGTGATTTCGAAAAGAGCAGGGTGTACCCGGGAATAACAGAATATATAGATGCCAGAGGTTACGGTCTCTATCATTATCTTACGGGAGCAGCCAGCTGGCTCCTGCTGACAGTGCTGACAGAAATGTATGGAGTAAAAGGGAAATACGGCACACTTGTCCTGAAACCGGGGCTTTTGAAAGAACAATTTGACAAAGCTGGTTCAGCTTCCATATCATTGACCTACCGGGAAAGAAAATTTAAAGTGGAATATCTCAATAAAAGTAAAAAAGAGTTTGGAGAGTATCAAATCGGCAGCATCAAGATAGATGGAATATTATACGGGGAAAATACAGACAGAATTGAGAAACACAAAATAATGGGATTGGAAAAGGAAAGTACGCATCATATCAGTATAGAGTTGCAATAAGCCAGGCAGAGGCAATCCATCGTTTTCGGGATCAGAGAACTTATACTGCTGAGATAAAAATCGTTGAGAAATTCATCTTTCAAGTGTATAATAACCCTGAAAATAAAAGATTGGGGTAGTAAAGAAAGGAGACTGTTATGGCAAGTATACACTTAAGATATCCGGAAGGAAAAGCAAAAGCACTGACTTTAAGCTACGATGATGGAGTGGAGCAGGATAAAAAGCTGCTGGAAATCATGCAGCAATATGGCTTAAAAGGAACCTTTAACCTGAACAGCGGCTTATACGCAGAGGAGGGTACCGAGTATCCAGCCGGTCAGATACATAGAAGAATGACAGAAAAGCAGATAAATGAGTGCTTTCAGAATTCCGGCCAGGAAATTGCAGTCCATTCCCTCACCCATCCATTTCTCGAGCAGCTGTCGGGAAATCTGGTAATAAAGGAAATTACAGAAGACAGAGAACGCCTGGAGAAACAGTTTAATACTATAGTACGCGGAATGGCATACCCCTTTGGTACCTATAGTGACAGCGTAGTAGAAATACTGAAAAACTGCGGAATTGCCTATGCAAGAACCGTAATCTCCACCTTCGATTTCAGAATGCCTGCCGACTGGCTGAGATTGACCGCCACCTGTCATCATAAAGCACCGGAGCTAATGCAGCTTGCCAAAAAGTTCACAGAAGACGAAGTCGACCGGGCACCTTATCTGTTCTATCTATGGGGACACAGCTATGAATTTGAAGCCGATGACAACTGGCAGGTAATAGAAGAATTTGCCGAATATATCAGCAATAGAAAAGATGTGTGGTATGCAACCAACATTCAAATATACGAGTACACCAAAGCCTACGAGCAATTAATATTCAGCGCAGACGGCAAACGCATAAGTAATCCAACAGCCACAGATCTCTGGCTGAAATACGATGATACAATCTGCGAGATAAAGTCCGGTTCTACCCTTACCATGATTCAAGTGTCAAAAGATTAGTTCTTCAAAAGGGGACGGCAAATTGCACAAAACAGAAAAACTCATGCTTCGATTCCAAGGTATAAGAAGTCCTAATTCTCCGGATGCTTTGTGCTTGGCATGTTATAAAACAGATAACCCGCTTCGCTCAAACAATCTGTTTTATAACATAGCACAAAGCATCCGGAGAATAGGACTTCTAATACCTTTCCATAGGCGCATTCGTTCTTCTGTTTTGTGCGATTTGCCTGAAATTGTGTAAAAACAAGGCTTTTGACGCTTTAATCATACCATTAAGTAGATGAGAAAAGCAGTCCAGTAACATCAATTAAAACACAAAAATAATATAAACAAGCAACTAACCATATCATAAAATACAAGCCAGAAGAAGCCTAAGGAAATCCAACTCATATAGGCTTCTTCTAGCACTTCGTTATTTTAAATAATTGTTAGCCACGATATGTTCAAGGTCAATTCTTATGTACTGCAAATATTAGTTCTGAGCTTCTAAAGTTAAAAATATATATGTTATTCTTTATTGTGATAAATTCTGGCTATTAAGTAAAAGCTTATAAATACATTTCTAAAAATAAATCATCTAATATACATCCTACTTATTGAACCATATAACTGCTTCCGTAAAATAATTCTACTCAGCATAACTAAAAAAGAAATAAAGTCATTTACAATAATCAGAAAACCTGGCCTCCTCTTTGGGAGTTTTTGTCTCGGAAAGGTTCCTTATGACACTTGTACTGCAGAAACCGCGCCAAGAACCGAATAAGCCACTGTTTGAGCGTGCAAAAAACTGAAAAAGATGCACAACCTGTTACTACGCGAGTTTGGCTTATTCGGTTCTGTCTTAAGCGGATTCTGCAGTACTAGTGGAATAAGGGTTCTTCTCCGAACAAAAACGTACAAAAAGGAGGCCAGGTTTTCGTCCACCCCCAAAGACCAGCTTTCGCCAAAATCCAAAATCCAAAATCTAAAAGTATTAATACCTCATATTAATTCCCACTCTCAGGATACTGCCTGCGGTATTCCGTCGGTGTACATTTCATATATTGAAGAAAAGCCCGATTGTAATGACTGATATTATAAAAACCGCACTGATTGGCGACCTGTGTTATTTTTAGATCGCTGTTTATAAGCAGTTCGCAGCTTTTTCGGATTCGAAACCGTACCAGATAGGTAATGGGAGAGATTCCGGTAAGCTCTTTAAAGTAACGGCAGAAAGCACCTTTGCTAAGACCTGAACGATCAGCCAGCTGTTCCAGCGTCAGATCCGCACCATAATGCTCCTGCAGATAGAGTAGGGAATTTTTCAGCTTATCATAGAGCTTCTGGTAGGTACCGGACAGGTCAACAGAGAGCATATGATTTGTGTAATAAAGATTCCATAGCTGAAACAGCAGCCCGTGTAGTTCCAGCTCCCAGTTCTCGATATCCTTCCGGTCATAGAATCCCAGAATCTGCACCAGCAGCTGAAGGAACTTGTCCTGCCAGCCGGTAGCCGGAGAAAACGGCAGGACGTAGAGGGCACCGTTGTGCTTAAGGGGCTGGACAAAACGTGCATAGGAGGAATGGGAGTAGGCTTCGGTAAAGAGAACCGTACTGAACAGGAAGGCATAAAAACAGCAATTCCTTCTATGGGGATTAAGTGCCATATGCAGCAGACCTGGCGGGATAAGAATCGCTTCCCCCTCTTTTAACAGAATACGTCTGTCTTCAATCATAAATTCAATCTCACCGGATTCCAGGTAAAACAATTCGATTTCATCGTGGAGATGCTGATATAGTACCAGGTCACAATCCGCCGGAATAAAGGTCCGGTGCAGGGAATAGGGCCGGTTTGAAATGACGTGGGATACCAGTTCCTTGAACTGGGAATCGGTATATAATGATTTTACCATAATAATCTCCTGTAAGGTGCAGCCTTGTGATTGACAGATGCAAGTTGGATATGAGCCGAGTATAGCATATAAATGGAAAAAGTCAATATAGTATCAACTTAGGTGAAGATATCTAAAGTATTCTTTCGGCTTTTCGTCTATACTAAAGTAGACTTATAAGCAGCAAGAAGGAATCGCAACAAGGAGGAAGTTATGGGTAAAATAGAATTATATAAGGATAAACTGGTATTTGAAAGAAAAGACGAGCTTACGGTTATTGAAGCATACGGCAACAACTGCCTGCGCTGCCGGACAACGAAAAATGCAAAGATTTCAGAGGAGTCCTGGACACTGCTGCCCCAGACAGCAGCTGATAGCTGCGTGGTTACCGGAGATGAAAGTGTGGCTATCATTACCAATGGTAAGGTCTCTGCTAAAATTGAAGCAGGTAATATATGGCATGGAGGCATTATCACTTATTATCGCAACGGAAAACAGATCCTGCATACCAAATACGAAGGTGACTATACCACCAGGAACATGCATCGTGAAGGTGACCATTATCAGGTCAAGGTGATTTTTGATGCAAATAAAGGAGAGCATTTTTACGGACTTGGTCAGGAACAGGAGGATCAGTTCGACCGTAAGGGAAGTACCTGTAATCTCTTGCATTACAATACAAAATCCACACTGCCGGTAGTGTATTCCTCCTTAGGGTATGGATTTTTCTGGAACAACCCTTCTCCCGGCAGATGTGAGCTGACCAATAACCATACCCTGTGGGTATCGGATAGTGCTTATCAGGCAGATTATCTGGTCTATGCCGGTGATACCCCCGCAGAGGTCATGAAGATCTACTGTGATCTGACCGGTTATGCACCAGCTTTTCCAGAGTGGGCAGCTGGTTTCTGGCAGTGCAAGCTTCGTTATGAGACACAGGAAGATTTACTGGAGGCGGCAAGGGAGTATAAGAAAAGAGGTATCCCCATTGATGCCATTGTTATCGATTATTTCCACTGGACAGAGCAGGGAGAATGGAAATTTGACCCGAAATACTGGCCGGATCCCAAAGCCATGTGCGAAGAATTAAGACAGATGAACATTGAACCCATTGTCTCCATCTGGCCAACCATCAACCCCAACAGTGAGAATTACCTTGAGATGAGCGAAGGCAATATGCTGGTGCGTACAGAAAACGGACAATACGGTACCTTTGATTTCTACGGGCAGCAGACCTTCATCGATCCCATGAATCCTAAGACAGCCAAATTTGTATGGGACAAGGTCAAGCAGAATTATTACAGTTATGGCATAAGGAATTTCTGGCTGGATGAAGCGGAACCTGAGGTTCATCCCCAGCAGTTCGGACATCTGAAGTTCCATCTGGGAAACGGTGCCCAGACAGCCATGCTGTATCCCTATTATTATTCAAAAATGTTCTACGAGGGCTTAAAGGAGGTTGGAGAAGAGAAAGTCATTTCCCTTACCAGGGCAGCTTATCCCGGAAGTCAGAAATATGGGTCTGCTGTCTGGAATGGAGATATCATGTCCACCTTTGAAGCTCTCCGAATGAGTATCAAGAGTGGACTGTCCATGGCAATGTGCGGGATTCCCTGGTGGAATTCAGATATCGGAGGATTCTTTAGCGGTGATATTGAAAGTGACTATTTTAGAGAGCTGGTTGTCCGCTGGTTCCAGTTTGGTCTGTTTAGCCCCATTATGAGACTCCATGGTTCACGCAGCCGTTCCAAGAATCATAAACCCCGTCATCCGGGAATCATTGAGCCAAGTGGCGGTGATAATGAAATCTGGTGCTTTGGAGAGGAGAATTATCCGGAGTTAAAGAAACTCATTGAAATCAGGGAGCGAATGAAACCCTATACCCAGAAATATATGGACATTGCCAGCGAGACCGGTAAACCCATAATGCGCCCTATGTTCTTCGATTATTACAACGATGAGATTTGTTATAAACTGGAGGACCAGTATATGTATGGGGAGGAGATACTTTTTGCACCTATTGTAAACCAGGGCCAGGTGGAGCGCGAAGTTTATCTGCCGGAAGGTAACTGGATCCAAATACTTGACAAAAAGGTCTACAGCGGAAAGCAGCAGATAAGCTGCAGGGCTGAATTGTATGAGTTTATTGCTTTCGTAAAAGAAGGAAGCGATGTCCTTTCTGTATTTGATATCCTTTAAGTTCACTATCAAAAACGGCAGAGAGAAATGAGGTATGGGGGAATTTGTAAATATTCTTAAATAGGTTTGGAGGTAAGCATGACGAAGCAATATGAGAAAGCTATGGAGATAATGGTTTATACCAGAGACCCGGAGAAGGATTATACGGAGTCTTTAAGTAACAGTATTCATCTGGCCTGTAAGAAAGGGGAGGAGAAGTTTCAACCCCTGAACAGGAATTATGGCATACTTTTTGCCAAAGCTACCATCAATGAGGACAATGTAATAAAGGAAAAAGGCTTAAAGAACCCCTATTTGTTTCAAAGGGCAGAGGGTTCCTTCGGCATTCTTGCAATAAGGGTAAATGGCCAGGGGGAAGCAGATACAGAAAGCAGAGGATATGTCCTTTTCTGGCAATCCGATGACCTGACGGATTTCGGGGAAGAGCAATTGTTGCAGCTGCATAAGGAGGAATATGTGGAAGAGGTGCAGTGCCGCTATCTTCCGGGAGAAAAGATTTATGAATTACGATGGAAAGACAGCAAGGGAAAATTCTATCGAAATACCTTAACAGATTTGTCAGAGCCCGGCAGTATATCAGAACCGGAGGAAATAACGGAATATGAGAGGATATCTCCAGAAGCCTTTCAGCCAGGAGTGAATCCCGGAAATAGTATGAAGGTTGCCTGGGAAACCGGAAACCATATAAGTTCCAGGTGGAGTCCCTTGCAGTATACAGAAATCAAGGTACCGGACAGCTTAAAAGCAAATACCCTGGATGAAGTTAGAGATATAAAAGCGGCAGCAATTTATTCCGATGGTTCTATTGCCGAAAAACAGGTGGACTGGGATTGCGGAACAATTGACTTTTCTGTACCCGGAACCTATGAGCTTACCGGAAAAGTTCTCCGGAAGGAATATCCTTTTCCCTTGGCCCACGGATATGCTGATCCTGTAATCTTACCCTGGAATGGGAAATATTATTACATTGCCACCAATGACAATAAAAATGATATCGGTATCTTTGTACGGGAAGCAGAGAACATAGAGGGTTTATTTGCAGAGGGTTATAAAGAAGTATTGATATTGGACGAAAACGAAGAGAAGAATTTTGTTCAGACCTTTTGGGCGCCGGAATTCCATAGCATCGGAGGGGAACTTTATATTCTCTTTGCAGTAAGCGGTAAGCAGTGGGGACCCCAGTGTCATATGATGAAGCTGAAAAAGGGCGGAGATATCCTGTGTGCAGAGGATTGGGAAGAACCCGTAAGGGTAAGAAGAACAGACGGCAGCTATCTGGCAGAGGAGGGGATTACCCTGGATATGACATACTTCAATGCCGGCGGAAGAGCCTGTGTCCTCTGGTCTTTCCGAAAAGGCATTGGAACACCCCTGGATACAGGTTCCATGATCTATATAGCATCCATTGATGAGAAGAATCCGACCGTACTGACCAGCGAACCGGTGTTATTGACCAGACCTCTTTACGGCTGGGAAAACATACAGGGAACAATTAATAACGAAGGACCCTACCCACTGGTTACGGAGGATATGGTGTACATTACCTATTCCGGCGGGGCTGCCTGCGGGTATACCTACGCTTTGGGCTTATTGAGTATTCCGGTGGGTAGTGATTATCTGGATGCAGCAGCCTGGAAGAAGGCTACTACTCCTGTCTTATCCTATTATTCCATTGAAGGAGTATATGGTCCTGGACATAATTCCTTCTTCCGGGATTATGATGGAAGTACCTGGATTCTGTATCACGGTGAAACCGAACTGGTTCCCTTTGGAAAAAGGTGTACGGCAATGCACCGGGTGCATTTTGACAGGAAAGGACGTCCGGTATTTGACCTGGCAGGAGAAAGGGAGCTGAGCAAGGGCTTGGAAGAGCTATCTATAAAAATAATAGTAGAGTAAGTATACAGCAGAAGAGTTCTCTTTTCTGTCCGGTATCAGAAAGGGTATTTTGTTGCTGATACATGCCGATAATTTCTCAGGCTGGACAGAGAAGCAAAGGGCTCTTCTTTTTGTTTTGCTTCTGGGGACTTTATACCTTGATAGCAGAGTACAAGCAGCTCTTTTTTTGAAATTGAGGTGGAATTATATGCCGGTATCATTTTGTTTAATCATTAAATTAACTATTTCATTTAACTATCTGTTTATGTTAGAATAAAGATATTAACGCAAGGAATACTTCAATAAACGGATGTAAGGCAATCAGAGGGTCAATAAAACCGATGATATATGGAGGAAGGAAATGATACACATTGATTATACAGAATATGATGCTTCTCATACAAGTGATTTTGTTTTTGACATACCGGAAGGGCATGATTGCTGGTTGTTATTGCTGACCCAGACCCCTGCTATTTTTATGGTGGAGAATACCTGCCGGGAATATCCTTCTAACTGTGCCATACTGTACAAACCAAAGCAAAGGATATACTACCGGGCCTGCGGAGAAAGGTATGCCAATGACTGGATCCGTTTTTATACCGATGAAAATTATGTCATAACAACGCCGATACAGTGCGGGGTACCTTTTCAGATACACGATCCCTCTTACTGTCATAAGTTATACCAGTTATTGGTTACGGAACACATTCTGAACAACAGCTTTAAGGATATAACAATAGATAATCTTTTTCGTATATTGTTCAACAAATTATTGGAATCCTATGATTATAAAACAGTGACACCTTTGTTTAAGAATCTCAAGGAACTGAAAATGGAGATCTATCACAGACCCTACGAGGAATGGACTGTCAGCCGGATGGCGGAGAAACTGAATATCAGCGTTGGCTATATGCAGGATATTTATAAGAATACTTTTGGTGTTACCTGTATGGAGGATGTAATCAACAGCAGGATCAATCTGGCAAAAAAGTACCTTGTATACGACCAATACACGATAGCTGAGATTATAACCTTATGCGGATACCGCAACATTGAACATTTTTTTCGTCAATTCAAGAAGACTACCGGAGTCACTCCAAACCAATTCCGAAAGCTTCCCCATGCAATACCTCCTTTGCAGAATAAGAAAGATAAGGATTTTCCGTGAACTGCTATCCGTAGAAAAGAACTGCCTGGTATAGGTGCCGTCATATCAGAGAAAATAAGGAAAACGCCTTCATCAAGGGTTTTCAAAGATCTCTTAAGTGGTTTGTTATGGTTTCATCCGGCCACACAGTTAAATATGTAACTGTCTAATTCATAATAAAATATAACTTTCTGTTTCATACTATTTCAGGAAAATTGCAAAAAAGCAGAAGAACGAAAGCGCCTATGGAAAGGTATTAGAAATCCTTTTTTCTGAATATTTTCTGCTATCTTATCAAACAGATTGTTTGAGCGAAGCGAGTTGTCTGTTTGATAAGATGTCCAGCATAAAATATTCAGAAAATTAGGAATTCTTATACCTTGGAATGAAACATGAGTTCTTCTGTTTTTTTACAATTTTCCGTCCGTATGATGAGAAAGAGAACTTTTGACTCTCCAGTAATAGAATACATCTTCTATAAATAATAGAATACATCAATTAATTGATTTGATACATCATTGTAAGGCATTTACCATTAATTTATAATTATTTATTGGATATTAGAATGCAGTAATTTCGCTTATATACAGATAGTGGAGGAGATACCTTTATGTATTCAGAGATAAAGACCGGTAATAGCGGAGAGGAAATAGAATTTATAGAAGGAGAGAAGGCTCTGTTTACCGGGATAGAAAGGGTGAACAAAAATTTCATTCATATCGTTCATACCTTTAATCAGGAGGAGCCTGTAGAAAGTATTCTGGTTGAGAAGACAGAAGAAAAGGACACCGGCAGGGAAGCAGTTAATGAAGCGGAGTACTCTGAGGACGGCAGCCTGCTTATTCGGAATAGGCTGGGAGAAGTGGCAGTAAAAGAGGTGGAACACAGTCTTATAAAGAAAAAAATCTACCGATATCAAAAAGCGGAGACCTCCTCCTTCCGCCAAAAGCATACAGCAAACGGGGAAGTAACCTATCTCGATACGATTGAAAAGGAGTCAGGGGAGGAGGCCTATGAAGGCAGGCTTACCTTTGAAATAACAGGAGAGGAGTGTCTTTATGGACTCGGGCAGCACGAGGACGGAATATATAATTACCGCAACCAGAAGGAGTATCTGTTTCAGGCTAATATGAAAATCAGTATGCCGGTGCTGCTTTCTTCACGTAATTATGGTATTTTTATTGATTCGGAAAGTGCCATGACCTTTGAAAGTGAAGAGAACAGGGTCCATTTTACAATAGATACGGTCAAGTACCTTTCTTATTATATTATAACGGGTCAAAATCTGGAAGAAATCCAAAAATCGCTGCGTGAGCTTACAGGCAGAGCTCCCCTGCTGCCAAGGTGGGCTTTCGGCTATATCCAGAGCAGGGAACGTTATCAATCCGCAGAGGAACTTCTGGAGGTGGTAAAGCATTTTCGTGAGCTTGGAATACCCCTGGATTGTATTGTACAGGACTGGCTGACCTGGGAAGATGGCTTGTGGGGAGAAAAGACAGCGGATAAGAAAAGGTATCCTGATATTACGAAGTTGATTGACACCCTTCACAAACAGCAGGTAAAACTCATGGTTTCCATCTGGCCTAATATGTCGGAAGGTGGTAAGAACCTGCAGGAATTTAAAGAAAAGAATCTGCTCCTGCCAAACTCTTCGATTTATAATGCCTATGATGAGACCGCCAGGGAGATTTATTGGAAACAGTGTGAAGAGGAGTGGTTCCGGTCCGGAGTGGATGCCTGGTGGTGCGATAATTCTGAACCCTTTACAGACTCGGATTGGAACGGAGAGAAGAAAAAGACAGAGGAACAACGTTTCAAGCTGGTAACAGAGGAAGCCAAAAAGTCCATTGAATGGACCCGGCTTAACAGCTTTGGACTGTTCCATGCAAAAGGAATCTATGAGAACTGGCGTCGTTCCACCGGAGCAAAACGGGTGGTTAATCTGACCAGGTCCTCCTCTATATCAGGCCAGAAGTACGGAACCATTCTCTGGTCCGGAGACATCAGTGCAAAATGGTCCACCTTAAAGAAACAGATTACAGAGGGAATAAAGATTTCCATGACCGGCATCCCATATTGGACCCTGGATATCGGTGCCTTCTTTACGGTGAAGGATAAATGGGAGAACAGAGGCTGCGGAAGCAGTGGAAATCCCAATAAGCTTTGGTTCTGGGATGGAGACTACAATGACGGTGTACATGATCTGGGCTACAGGGAACTATATGTGAGGTGGTTTCAATATGGGACCTTCCTGCCGATGTTTCGTTCACACGGCACCGATACACCCAGGGAACCCTGGAATTTCGGCTCTCCGGGAGAAATATTCTATGACATTATTGTGAAATATATACGATTACGTTATCAGCTGCTGCCCTATATCTACTCTCTGGCAGCGAAAGTTCATTTTGATAATGCTGTCATGGTTCGCAGTCTGATGTTTGACTTCCCCCAGGATGAAAGAGTGAAAGAAATCAGTGATTCCTATTTATTTGGAAGAGCTTTGCTGATCTGTCCGGTTACGGAGCCTATGTATTACGGGGCTGACAGCCAACCCTTAAAGGATAGACCCAGAGAACGGGAGGTGTATCTGCCTGCAAACGCCCTGTGGTATGATTACTGGACCGGAAGGAGCTATGAGGGCGGGCAGACCATAGTGGCGGCAACGGAGTTGGATATCATACCGGTCTTTGTAAGAAGCGGTTCGATTCTCCCTCTGTCTGTACCTGGAGAATATGCAGAGGAAAACGGTGGAAGGATATCGGAGCTGCTGGTGTATATGGGAGCAGATGGTGAATTCAGACTGTATAACGATGAAGGGGATAATTATTCCTATGAAAATGGAAATTACTCCTGCATTCCCTTATCCTACAGGGACGAAGAAAGGACGCTGACCTTTGGAAAAGCAGAGGGGAGTTTATCATATCAGACAGATTTCAGGGTAAGATTTATCGAGGACGGGAAAAAAGGTGAGATAAATAATATTATTTATGAGGGAGAAGAAGCTTATGTCAAATGTAACTGATATAGACTGCCTGCTCAGTGGGTTTGTGAAGGAAGGACTGTCAGGCTGCGGTTTGGAAATAAAACAGCGTGGAGAGACCTTGTATGAAGGTTATTTCGGCTGCAGTGATATGGCATCAGGAAAGAAGGTCAGCAACGCATCCGTTTTTCGACAGGCATCTCTGTCCAAGCTACCTTTGTATACCGTTCTTATGATGCTCTATGAGAGAGGGGAATTTCTACTGACTGACCCGGTTTCAGACTATTTTCCCGAATGGAAGGACAGCAAAAGGATTGTAAAGCATCCAGATGGTTCTTTTACAATACAACCCACTCTCCGACCCATAAACATCAGTGATTTACTTACCATGAGATGTGGGCTTCCCTATTGCAACTTTCCCTCCGGTTCCGAAGATCCGGTGCTTAAGGCTATGGAAAAATGCATGAAGCCCTTATGGGAGAAGGGGCATTATACCCTTCGGGAACATATTGCCGTAATGGCAGAAGCTCCTCTGGCCTTTGAACCGGGAGAACACTGGCTCTATGGCTTCTCCAGCGAACTGGCGGCAGGCATTGTGGAAGCAGTCAGCGGAAAAGCCATTGAAGAGGTATTTCGTGAGCTGTTGTTCGAGCCTTTGGATATGGATGATACGGGAGCTCATTATTTTAGAGACATACAGGAGAGGATGGTAACGTTATATCAGAGAACAGAAGAAGGGGAACTGATTCCTGCAGTTACACCTTTTGATGAGAAGCATATCCCCGGGTCTGAACATCAATGCGGCTGGGCAAGGCTGTTCTCTACAGTCAATGATTATTCGAAGCTGGTTCAGATGCTTGCCAATGGCGGTGAGTATAAGGGAAAACGGCTTATGGGCAGGAAGACTATAGACCTGATGAGGACCAATGTCCTGAACCAGGAGCAGTTAAAGGAGTTCAGCAATGGATACAATGCCGGTTATGGTTATGGATATGGTGTGCGGACGCTTCTGAATCAGGGAGCTGGCCATCATAACGGGACCTTACAGGCTTTTGGCTGGACAGGAGGCTTCGGGACCTGGTGTGAGGCCGATCCGGAGGAGGGGCTGTCTATTGTGTATATGCATAATCTGATTCCAAGCAAAGAGGAATATTATCATCCACGTATACGTGCTGCCGCCTACGGTCTGCTAAGATAAGGGGGAGAATGTGGATAAAGATAATCAAAGGCTGTTCAGCCTCACTTACATATTGCTGACTTGTATAAACCTGATGACAGCTTTGGGATATAGTATGATTGCGACCATTATATCCCCTTATGCGGTAACACTGGGTGCAGGACTTACCCTGGCAGGGACCCTGTCGGGTATCTTTTCCCTGTCTGCACTGGTAATCAGACCTTTTAGCGGAATGGCTCTGGATATTCTGGACAAAAGAAATATTTGTCTTCTTTCCACCCTGCTTATGGGAGTGTCCTTTGCAGGGTATGCCATAGCGCCTAACATAGCTGTCATGCTCTTTTTCCGTATTCTTCATGGTATGGCCTTTGGAATCAATGGTACCGCTATTCTGGTGCTGATAAGTGAAGTCCTGCCAGAAAAGCGTCTGGGAGAAGGAATTGGATATTTCGGACTGGGTCAGATTGTTGCTCAGATTATTGGACCCAATGCCGGTATTGCCATTAAGGGACGTTTTGGATATCAATTTCTGTTCTTTATAATTGCTGGTTTAACCTTATTGTCGGTAGGGCTTTTGCTTCTGATAAAAAGGGAAAAACCAGGAACTGAGAAAGTTTTAAAAGTGAAAAAAACCTTTAGCAGAAAAAATATCCTGGCGAAGGAGTGTCTGGTATATGCATTGGTCGGAGGATTGTTCTCATTAGGTAATGGTGTTACCACTTCATTTCTGGTGCTTGTGGGAGAGGAGAGGAATATCTCCGGTATCGGCATTTTCTTTACGGTCAATGCGGTGGTACTGCTGGTGATGCGGCTGCTGATGGGCAGAGTGATCGACAGGATTGGCCTTGGGATTATCGTGAATATTTCTCTGGCCCTTACAGCGGCTTCCATGTTCTTTCTCGGTATCTCCCAGGGGCTTTTGCTATTTCTGGCAGCAGGAGTCTTAAAAGCAGCCGGTCAGGGGGGCGGTCAGATTTCTCTGCAGTCGGCCTGTATACGGAAGGTAGAGCCTGCAAGGGTCGGTATTGCGACCAGTACCTACTTTATCGGTGCAGACATCGGTCAGGGGCTGGGACCGGTGCTGGGAGGCAGAATCTCGGAAGCTTTCAGCTATCGGGGGATGTATCTTGGTACAGCAGTCCTTATGCTTTTAGGAATCCTGGTTTTTAACCTCTATCAGGGGAAGAACAGAAGGCTGGTCAGCGAAGCTGCGGGACTTTAAGCTACTGTATTTTAGGCTGCGAGACTTTAAGAAAAAAGTAATGTCAGTTTATGAAAGAGCTCAGGTTTAACATACAAATATTCTTAATATCAAAAGGAGAAGGTAGATATGAAGAAAGTAGAAAATCAGGCAGTATCCTGTCATCAGTTATTTTTTGATCCGCTGAATCAAAAGGTTGCATTCCAGGAAGGCGGCAATGGTTTGGAAAGTATGCATTACGTACCCGCCAGAGAAGGGGTCAGAGTCTATGAAAACGGTGAGGTGGAGTTCTGTTATTATGCGCCGGGAGCTGTAAAAGTCACAGTTGCAGGCATCAGTGGTACCATGAGCCGGGAACCGGTAGAACTGAATCCGGAGGGTGATGGGTATTTTTCCGTAAAGGTTTCGGGAATCCAACCGGGGTTTCATTATCATAACTGGTTCGTGGACGGCATACAGGTCAGAAACTCTCTGGGAGCATTTTGTTACGGTTGTTTTGAGCCTATTAATTTCTTTGAGGTACCGGAGGGGAAAGAGGATTTTTATTTTCTGAAAGAGGTTCCCCATGGAGAGGTGCAGATGGAATTGTACCGTTCCCGTGTGAACGGACATGTAAAGAACTGCTATATCTACACTCCGCCGGGTTATCAGAAACAGACGGATAGAACCTACCCCGTGCTCTATGTCCAGCACGGTGTAGGTGAAAATGAGACCGGCTGGCTGTGGAACGGGAAATTGAATTTTATCCTGGATAATCTGCTGGCAGAGGGAAAATGCAGTGAAATGCTGGTGGTCATGTGCAGCGGTTATGCTTTTAGAGAAGGGGAGGACCCGGTTTTTTATCCAGGTGATTTTGACAGGGAGCTGACAGAGGATGTGATACCTTTTATTCAGGAGAAGTTCAGGGTCAAAAGAGGCAGGGAGAACAGAGCCATTGCCGGCCTGTCCCTGGGTTCCGCCCAGGCTTCTCTTACGGCAGCCAGACATCCGGAACTGTTCTCTGCTTTGGGGGTATTCTCAGGAGTTGCCATCCAGGAGTTGGACAGTATAACAGAAAGCGGAAAGAAATACCCTTATTATGTTCTCTTATCTGCAGGAGAAGGAGAAACAGGACTTCTTCCACAGCAGGAGTTATATAGGGATAAACTCAGAGCGGCGGGAATTACCTGCGACAGTTATGCTTTTCAAGGCTACCATGAATGGCATGTATGGAGAAAAAGCCTTGCTGCTTTCGTACAGAAGATCTTCAGGGAAGAAAGGCCGGATTCGCCGGAGGAGGTTCTGCTATATTCCAGGGAACCGCAAATGTCATACGAGCCTGAAAACACAGAGGGTGAAATTTCTCCCAGACAGACCTATGAAATGCAGCCTTTATTCTTTGACCCGGTATACAAGGGGGTAATCTTTGCAGTAGATGAAAAGGGAAGGCCGGCGGGACGTTATAAGGATCTGCAGCCCGGGGTGGTAATAAAGGAACCGGGAAGGGCGGAATTTTATTTTAAAGCCCCCGGTGCGAAAAAAGTAGAGGCTCAGATTCTTGGAATGGAACGGGTCCTGCTGGAAAAAGCCCAAGGAACTCTGGGAGAAGAGGGTTATTGGAAGGGAATGGCAGAGGGGATTGAACCGGGATTCCATTACCATGAATATTTTGTAAATGAAGTACCTGTAATCAATCCTTTGGCACCGGTAGGTTACGGCTGCTTTAAACCTATGAACTTCCTCGAAATGCCGGAGCCGGAATTTGACCTGTATCTTTTAAAGTCCGTGCCTCATGGAAGCATACATATGAATTATTATCTATCCTCCCAAACCGGCCGTATGAAAATGTGCTATGTTTACACCCCGCCGGGATATGAGAAAGAGAAGGAGAAAACCTATCCCATCCTTTATCTGCAGCATGGCGGCGGAGAAAATGAGATCGGCTGGATCTGGCAGGGGAAGATATGCAATATCCTGGACAATCTTCTGGCGGAGAAGAAAGCCAAGGAAATGATTGTGGTCATGAACACCGGTTACAGCTTCCGGCCGGACGGAACAAGCCATCCGCTGTTAGGCTCCGTAGGAGATGAAATTGTTAAGGACTGTATACCCTTTATCGACAGATACTATCGAACCCGGGCTGACAGAGAACATAGAGCCATGGCAGGTTTATCCATGGGCGGAATGCAGACCCAGCGGACCGTATTCCACAATACAGAGCAATTTGCCTGGGCCGGTATATTCAGCGGAGGTCTGGTTATTCAGAACAAGGAGGAGGATTACAGGCAGCTGCTTCAGGACCCTGCTGTCTTTCAGGAGGTCTTTAAACTCCTTTATGTAGCCTGTGGTAAGCAGGAGGGATTTTATGAGGAGACTCTTAAAAATTCAGAAAAAGTGAAAGGATATGGGATTCCTCTGGTGACTTTCTTTGACAAAGGGTATCATGACTGGACCTTCTGGCGGCATTGTGCTGCTGACTTTCTGCAGATAGTATTCTTCTGATTGTGTCAGGGGCTTAATGTCATGTATGCTTAGTTATGAGAAGATTTTTCAGCCAGTAGGGTGAAACAAGCCAATGAGGTTTAGATTAATATAAAAATTAAAGTAAAGAGAACAGCCAGATCAATAGGTTGTTCTCTTTCTTTGTATTCACAATAAAAATAAACGCATCTGTTATGCAGGTGCGTTCTCAAACAGCTTTAGCTTCAAGTTAAAAGCAGTGAGTAAAATCACCGTTATTGGCTCTTTTACATAGCGCATAGCTAAATCTAAAAATGAAAAGCACATAATTGTTACTGGCGGCTTTGAATCTGATGCAAATCAAGGCCGCTAGCCTCTTTAGAGGCAAGCAGGAATAAAGGCTATAGCCCCAGAGCAAACCACCAGCTGAGCTTAGCTAAGCTAGTGGTCCTGATTTTTATTATTGTAATAATCCAGTAAATAGCGGCTGGGTCAAAATTAACATAAATCTGACAGCCGACCTGGGGGTATACCTTAATATAGTTCATATTAACATGAGTATATATCATTGTTTCATAATGATTTGTTATATATAATGTAATTATTAAACAAAATACACAAATGTTCTATAGGTTCAAATTTATATTATTGCTATTCGGTGCCATTATTTAATTTTTTAAATAAATATTTGGATATAATGTATAAAATTGCGTTTTAGATTATGAGAGTATCAAACAACGTATGAAGATAGTAATCAGAATAAGGATAGCAAACGAAGGTATGAAACAGTAGACAATGTATGGATAGCAATCAGCATATGTAGACAGCAAGAAATATAGCATATCAGTGACAGGAATGGGAGGAGTATATGGCTCAGGACAGGACTTTGCAGTTACCGGACGGAAGTTATTTTGATTTATGGGAAATAGAGCAGGAGTACGAAACAGAACTTCATGTGGATGGGAAACATCCTGCTGCCTCGGATGAAAATGACGGAAGTCCAGGTCAGCCTCTTAAGACAATCAATGCAGCGGCTGCCAGAGCATATCCGGGTACCCGGGTATGGATCCATGGAGGAGTTTACCGGGAATGTGTCCGTCCGGCCAGAGGCGGAGAAGGAAGCCATAAAATGATTTCCTATGAAGCATATGGAGATGGAGAGGTTCTTATAAAAGCTTCTGTGGAGGCTAAACAATTCAGGAGAAGCGAAGGCTGGAACCTCCGGCGTTTTTCACCGGAAGGCTTCAAGGAAGAAGGTTCGGCTGTAATCTGGGAAATAAAGCTGAATCCGGAAGATTTCAAAGGCTATAATCCTTTCTGTGCCGTGAATATACTGCATGACCGGTTATTTATAGAATATGACAAGACGGATATGACCACCTATCTGAACAGAAGGGGTATGGTCTTCTGCGATGGTAAACCCCTTTATCAGGTCTCTCTGTTCAATCAGCTTGCAGACCATCCCGGATCCTATTGGGTGGAAGCAAACGGACAGACTGTACATTTCAGACTTTGGGATGACGGAGACCCCAAGGAGCACACCATAGAGCTTACAAACAGAGAACAGTGCTTTGCTCCGGAAATTCCTTTCTTATCCTATATTAAAGTAAAAGGCCTGACTTGTGCTCATAGTGCAACGGGCGCACCGGTACCCCAAAGAGGAGCTCTCTCCTGTTTCAGGGGGCATCATTGGATTATCGAAGATTGTACCATAGACTGGTCAAATGGCGTGGGAATAGATATCGGCAATGAATGCTGGCATCACACTTTTTCGGAGGAACAGGTCATTGGGTCGGTAATCATTCGAAGGTGCCGGATCTTCAATGCCGGAGTGTGCGGCATAGCCGGGCTCTTTGCAAAAAATATACTGGTGGAAGACAACCTCATTGAGGGAACGGGCTGGCAGAGGATGGAGCTATCCTGGGAGGCAGGAGGAATCAAGGTGCATGACTGTACGGGCAGCCTGATCAGACGAAATATTTTTACCAGGACCCACGGTGCAGACCATCTGTGGATGGATATGGGGAATGAGAACAACCGAATTACTCAGAACCTCTTTCTGGATGGAATAAACCAGAGAGAAGCTATTTTTATAGAATGCAGCAGGGATGGCATCAATCTGATTGACCATAATATTTTCTGGAATATAGAAGGACGCTTTGATCCGAAGCAGATACCAGAAGAACCCGGTTCCACCGGCTGGTATAAGCTGGAGGAAACAAGTGTGGTCAATGGTTATGCCGTATATGGTGAGGGCACGGATCACATCCATATGGTGAATAATTTCATCGGAAAATGCCGGAGCGCCGGTTATTATGCCAAGACGGTAGCCTTCCGGATAGCCTGGAAACGAGGCGGAACCTCCAGAGATGCAAAAATCTGGAATAATATATTTTATGACTGTAAGGAAGCGGCAGTGAAATTTCCAACGGAGCATAATGAGTCGGAGGGAAATCTCTATCTGAATATGCCGGGAGGATACCTTCGGATACTCTACCCCGCCCCCACGGCATGTCTTGACCTGCAGGCCTGGCAGGAGTTCTATGGTCTGGACCTGGAGGGACAGGAGGGGCGTTTGGAGGTAGATATTGATACGGAGAACTATACCCTTGAAATCAGAAAAGCAAAGGAACAAAAAGGCTTTCCGGGACGCCATGCCGGGAAGGCACCCTATCTGGAAAACCTCTCAGATATCCATAAAGTAAAAGCCAGATTTATAACCGGCAGTGACTTCTTTGGAAATACGGCAGAGGAGGATACCTGTTTACCCGGGCCTTTTGGTAAACTCCTGGAGAATCAGGTAATATCCATCGATCCCCGCAGACTGTAATGACAGGCTTTACTTCATACTCTAAAACAAGGAGAGAAATCATGAAGCTATTACAAAATAAAAAGAAACTGAGATCCTATAAGGAATTCCTTTATATTCTGCCCTTTATCCTGCTGGTTGCCGTTTTTGCTTATTATCCTCTTTATGGCTGGTTATATGCCTTCTTTGATTACAGGCCCCCCCAGCCGCTTACCATGGAGAGCTTCGTAGGACTTAAATGGTTCAAATCCCTTGTCTCCAACCAGGTAAAGACGAAGCAGATCCTGAACGTTCTGACCAATACCCTGGTCATGAGCGGAATTACCGTTGGAACTTCCTGGCTTCCCATGATTTTTGCGGTATTCTTAAATGAAATAAAATGTATTCCCTTTCGAAAGGCCGTACAGACAGTAACAACCATTCCGAACTTTATCAGCTGGGTGCTGGTGTATTCCGTTGCCTTTAATATCTTTAACAATACCGGTGTGGTGAATCATCTGCTGGTATCCACAGGAATACTGGAAAAACCCGTTCAATTTCTCCAGGCCTCCGATCATGTCTGGCTTACCCAGTGGTTCTGGCTAACCTGGAAGAATCTTGGGTGGGCGGCAATTATGTATATAGCGGCTATTACAGGAATTGACGAAGAACTCTTTGAAGCTGCCAGAGTGGATGGAGCCACCAGGATGCAGATGATCCGCTATATCACCATACCAAGTATATTACCGACATATTTTGTACTGCTGATGTTAAGCATCGCAAGCTTTCTTTCAAACGGTATGGAACAGTATTATGTCTTCCAGAATGCCTTTAACAAGGAAAAGATCCAGGTATTGGATCTCTATGTGTTCAACCTGGCAATGGGAAGCGGAAGCTATTCCGTGGCAACGGCCCTGAGCATACTGAAAAGTATTATCAGCCTTATACTGCTTAGTGTGGCAAATGGTATTTCAAAACTGGTAAGAGGCGAGAGCTTTTTATAGCAAGGAGGAATGTTGTGGTGAAGGGAATCAGAAAAAGATTTAAAAAACAAAGTTTTGGTGATGCGGTTATCAGTGTCTTTACCTATGTATTTTTCGCTGCCTTTGCATTTATATGTATTTATCCGTTTTATTATATCTTTATTAACACCATCAGCTCCAACGAATTGAGCCAGAAAGGGTTGATTATTTTCCTGCCAAGGGAGCTGCACATTCAAAATTATCTGAAAGCTATAAAAATTCCCGGATTACTGGATGCTGCGATGATTTCAGTAGGCAGAACCGTTATTGGTACCTTGCTTACGGTAGGGACGACTGCTTTCCTGGGGTTTATGTTTACCAGAGAAACCCTGTGGTGCAGGAAATTCTGGTATCGTTTCGTAATCATTACCATGTATTTTAATGCAGGTATTATTCCCTGGTTCCTTACCATGCGAAATCTGCATCTTACAAATAATTTCTGGGGTTATATACTGCCGGCTGTCGTATCGCCTTTTTATATTATTCTGGCAAAGACCTTTGTGGAGTCCATTCCAAAGGAATTGCAGCAGGCAGCGGAAATCGACGGGGCCGGAACCATGAAAATATTTCTGCGGGTCATTATGCCTGTAATCAAGCCGATTATGGCAACAGTGGCAATCTTCGCAGCGGTGGGACAATGGAATGCTTTTCAGGATACCCTGCTGTTAATGACCGATGATAAGCTGTACAGCCTTCAGTTCATCCTGTACCAGTATATTAATCAGGCAAGCTCCTTAAAGCAGCTGGTTAATTCCTCCAGCAGTTCTGCAGTAGCGCAGAGTATCGCCACTGTTCAGACGGCAACGTCCATCCGTATGACGGTCACCATTCTTGTTGTCGCACCAATCCTTCTGATCTATCCGATATTCCAACGATACTTTGTTAAGGGTATTATGATAGGTGCAGTAAAGGGTTAAAGAAGCTTGTCCTTCCGGCTTTGATACCTTAGTAAGACTGAGCATTAAATGTTAAATTTCAATGGAATATAAGAGGATGAAGACATCTTTTTATAGAATAAAAAAGAGGAGGATTTACTATGAGGAAGAGAAAGCTTGTAAAGGGTTTACTGGCAGTTCTGTGTGTGCTTTCCTTAGCCGTGACAGGCTGCTCCAAAGGCAACAATGCGGTTAACAATACTCCGGCAGGCACAAACAGCCAGTCAGGAACAGACAGTCCAACAACTCCGGTATCGGGAGAGATTGACCACACAAAGACCCTTACCCTTGAGGTCTATGATGTGGCAGCCAATTACCAGGGTATGCAAAGCGGATGGTTTGCAAAAGTCATAAAAGATAAATTCAATCTGGAACTGAATATCATCGCACCCCAGGCCTCCGGTAACGGAGAGGCTCTGTACCAGACACGGACAGCTGCAGGAAAGCTGGGAGACATCATACTGCTTGATAATTCACCCCTTCAGGATTGTATTAAAGCGGGACTGATTGCAGATATCAGCAGTGATGTCCAGAACAGCACCAACTTAAGTCAGTATTATGACCAGTATAAGACCTACAACGCAGGGCTTGAAGGAAACAGTGAAGGAAAAATCTATGGTATGCCCTGCCAGATAACCAATACCTCACCCACCACTTACAGTGATACGGAAGTTTATATCAGTCCAATGCTGCCTTGGGATTATTATACGGAAATCGGTTCTCCCGAAATGAAGAACCTGGAGGATCTGCTGGATGTTCTGCAGAAGATACAGACCGCACATCCTGCTAACGATGCAGGCGATCCCAACTATGCTTTTTCTCTTTGGCCTGACTGGGATAAAGGCGGTACACAGATAACCATGGAAACAGCTACCCAGCTGACCAAGATGTATGGCTATGAGGTCAACGGTTCCATTATGCTTGGTAATAACGGGGACATAAAAGAGGTTACCGATGATGATGGCGCTTATTACAAGATGCTGAAATTCTTCTTTGATGCAAATCAGAGAGGTCTTGTAGACCCGGATTCCGGTACCCAGAACTGGGACACTGCCTGCACAAAAATGAAGAATAAACAGGTATTGTTGTTCTGGTATTCCTGGCAGAGAGGTTTCTGGAATACACCGGACCGTGCAAATGAAAGAAATGCTTATATCTATACACCCGTTGAAGACATGAATTTCTATCAGCCCTCCGATTCATATTACGGAGACGGCAGAGCATTTGCCCTGGGAGCTCATATGGAAGGTAATGACAGAGCAAGAGCGATTGAATTTCTGGATTGGCTGATCAGCCCGGAAGGTCTTCAGTTCATTCATGACGGTATCCCTGACTGGAGCTATACGAAAGGGGAGGACGGCAAGTATACGCTTACAGAGGACGGTCTCTATGGTCTGATGGAGAATCGTACCGTACCCGATGAATGGGGCGGCGGTGGATTTGATGACGGAAACAGTAAGATCAATCAATGGCCTCTGCATTCCGTATCCATCAATCCAAATACAAAAGAACCCTATAACAGCAATTACTGGAGCTCTTATCTGGAGGCTAATAAGACCACTATGACCAAGGAATGGAGCGAGAAATACGGTGCAGCCAATCAGGTGGCACTGCTGGAAAGTACCGGGCAGTTAAAACCTGTTCCTAATGTAAATATTATCCTTCCCAGTGATACTACCGATGTTGCCCTTATCAGAAGCCAGTGCGCCAGCCTGATCTGCGATACCTCCTGGAGAATGGTCTTTGCAGGCAGCGAAGACGAGTTTCAATCCATGTGGACGGAAATGAAGACCATGTTAGAGGGTCTTGACTGGAAACAGCTGGTTGAGTTTGATAAAGCAAAATTCCAGAAAGTAATCGAAGCCAGACAAGCAGCAGTGAAATAATAGAAATTTCAAACTGTAAGAATATAAAGGGTGCACCTGCCAGGAGAAAAGCCGTAAGGCTTTACCGACGGCGGGTGTACCCACATTTTATCCCGGTGTGACAGGATAGCAGCAGTTCTTAGAATAGGTCAATGATTCAAGGTAATGTATCATTGTCTGGTATAGGGAAGTATTTTATAATTAGTTTTAGTCATCATGCTATTGGGCCTGGTGGTATAGTAAAGTCCCGGTAGGAACCCGGGAGGAGAGGGGGAATTGACATTGAAGAAACAGGCATTTAATCCCTATCTGCCGTCATGGGAATATATACCTGACGGAGAACCTTATGTGTTTGGTGACCGTGTTTATGTATACGGCTCCCATGACCGTTTTCGTGGAAATGCTTATTGTTTGAATGATTATGTATGCTGGTCCGCAGGGATCGATGATCTGGGTAACTGGCGTTATGAAGGCGTGATATATAGAAAGGAAGCAGATCCCCTGAACAGGGATGGCAGCATGTGTCTTTATGCACCAGATGTAACGGTAGGTCCGGATGGACGGTTTTATCTGTATTATGTACTTGATAAGGTCAGCATAGTTTCCGTTGCCGTCTGCAACGAACCGGCAGGAGAATATGAATTCTATGGTTATGTCCATTACGCTGACGGAACACGCCTGGGTGAAAGAACAGGGGATGAGCCTCAGTTCGATCCGGGAGTACATACGGAGGGAGACAGGACTTATTTATATACCGGTTTCTGCTTCCGGGGAGACAGAAGCAGAAGCGGTCCCATGGTTACGGTACTGGGACAGGATATGCTCACCATTGTGGAGGAGACGGTATTTGTTGCTCCCAGCGAACCCTTTAGCAAAGGGAGTTCCTTTGAAGGGTATGCTTTTTTTGAAGCGCCTTCCATTCGGAAGAGGGGAGATACCTATTATTTCATTTATTCCTCTGTTGCAATGCATGAGTTATGTTATGCCACCAGTAAATCGCCTACCAAAGATTTTGTATACCGGGGAGTGGTAAGCAGCAATTGTGATTTGCATATTTCTTCTTATAAACCTGCCGGTAAACCCATGTATTACGGTTCCAATAATCACGGTAGTATAATCGATATCAACGGTCAGTGGTATATATTTTATCATCGTCATACCGACGGAACGAACTTCAGCAGACAGGGCTGTGCAGAACCCATACAATTCAGGGAAGACGGCAGCATTATCCAGCCGGAAATGACTTCCTGCGGCTTAAATGGCGGACCTTTGGAAGGAAAAGGTGAATATCCGGCCTACATAGCCTGCAATTTGTTCTGCAGTGTAGAGGAAATGTATACGGCACCGGGAGGAATGTGGATGGACAGCCGATTCCCGAAAATTACCCAGGATGGCAGGGATGGTGATGAAGAAGAGGGATATATACAGAATATGAGAGAAGCTGCCACAGCGGGCTTTAAATACTTTAAATGCAGGGATATCAAAAAGATTGGAATAAAGGTAAGGGGATACTGCAGGGGTGAATTTCAGGTGAAGATTTCCTGGGATGGAGAAAGCCTTGGAAGTATTCCGGTTGAATACAGCAACATCTGGAAAGAATATACCGCTGATATTACAATACCGGAGGGTATACAGGCCATTTATCTTACCTACCGTGGAGAGGGCAGTGCAGCCTTAAAGTCCTTTACACTATTTTAAATAAAAGAAAGGATGCCTATCAGGTTACTTTGCGAGGTTATTAACAAAAGCAGCTGGCAAGCGCCTGATATATATGGCACCGTATTCGCAGGTTTACCAGAATACGGAAGGGTATGGAGAATGAAAAAAGAAACAGTAGTTAAAAGAAATCCGGTGATACAGACGATGTACACATCAGATCCCGCTCCCATGGTATCTGGAGATACGATTTATTTATATACCGGACACGATGAGGATGGTTCTACCTGGTTTACCATGAATGACTGGAGATGTTTTTCTTCAAAAGATATGGTCAATTGGACGGATCATGGTTCACCGCTGGCTTTTATGGATTTTACCTGGGCCAGAGGAGATGCCTGGGCAGGTCAGTGTATTGAAAGAAACAATAAATTCTACTTTTATGTACCAATGAATAAAAAAGGAGGCCAGATGGCTGTAGGAGTAGCTGTCTCTGACAGCCCCACAGGTCCCTTTACAGACCCTCTGGGTCATCCGCTGGTGGAGACCGGGACAGGAGACATCGATCCTACGGTCTTTGTAGACGATGACGGTCAGGCCTATCTATACTGGGGCAATCCTCATCTTTGGTATGTGAAACTAAAGGACGATATGATATCCTACGACGAGACCACCGGTATTGTTCAGGTACCGTTAACGGAGGAGAGCTTTGGAAAACGGACAGGGAATCCGGAACGGGCAACACTCTATGAAGAAGGCCCCTGGTTTTATAAGCGAAATGGATTGTACTATATGGTCTACGCTGCCAGCGGAATTCCTGAAAACATTGCATACTCCACCAGTACCAGCCCTACTGGCCCCTGGACCTACAGAGGAGTCATCATGCCCACAGAAGGAGGCAGCTTTACGAATCATCCAGGTATCATAGATTATAAGGGAAACTCCTACTTTTTTTACCATAACGGAGCATTGCCGGGAGGCAGCGGTTTTACCCGTTCGGTATGCGTGGAGCAGTTTCAGTATGAAGAGGATGGTGCTTTTCCGGTACTCCATATGACAGAAGAAGGTGTGTCACCTGTTGGATGCCTTAATCCTTATATTAGGAATGAGGCAGAGACCATTGCCTGGTCACAGGGCATCAAGACGGAAAGCTGCAGCCAGGGCGGCATAAATGTATGCAATATTGATGACGGGGATTATATCCGGGTAAGTAGTGTGGATTTTGGAGAAGCTGGTCCGGATACCTTTCATGTATGTGCTGCCAGTGCCTCCGGTGGCGGAACAATAGAAATACATGCGGATACTTTGGAAGGGCCGCTGCTTGGAAGTGTTGAGATACCAGATACCGGTGCCTGGGATAATTGGAGCTTGGTAAGCGAAAGAGTTGAAAAAATCCAGGGAATTCATGAACTTTACTTTACTTTTCATGGTAATCCCTCCGGCAATCTGTTTAAATTGGATTATTGGAAATTTGAAGCTAAGATAGAAGAATAACAATTATTCATGAGCTGTTTTTAGGAGCAGCTCATGAGCCGGTAAGCCCAGGAAGGATAGCTTTGAAAATCTACGGGGAGATTGACTTACATTTCTTCATTTAAGTGTTAACATGAAGAAATGTAAGAACTATAAATGTAAGTTAATCTCATTTATTTATATAAGTAACCCTCCTGTGTCTGCCGTGGTTTCATAAAATATATGGTTGACAACCTTCCTGCACAATGATAAGATAGACAGGATATTTGATTTCTTAATCAACTAAATAACGTGATTTGGTAGAGGCGCATTTTTTAATAGTACATAGCAGGATATGGCAGAACATAGAAGAACGCTGTGGAAAGGAAAAGATGCCGAAATGAAGAAGAATTTTGCTTTTTCTTTGTTGGGCATACAGTTAAGAGCTGTGTGACTGTCATCAAGAAATTGATGGAGTGCTGCCTAAAGAATAAACATTTGTTTCTCCAGGTATGGGAGGAATTTTTAACGGAATTCTTTGGTGTCGGCTCATAGGCCGGCTTTTTTTATTTCACTTCTATCTTTGCCAAAAGCTGAGAAACGTTAGACCAGAATGGCCGCTTGGCCCAATAACAGGAGGTGCCCTATGGCAATATTTAAAGGAGCTGGGGTTGCAATCGTAACACCCTTTGATGAAAATCTGAATGTAAACTATGAAAAGCTTGGAGAACTGATTGATTATCAGATTGATAACGGAACTGACAGTATCATAATCTGTGGAACTACGGGTGAATCCTCCACTCTTGCAGAGAGAGAACATATGGAATGTATCCGTTATACAGCTCAGAAAGTTGCAGGCAGAGTACCGGTAATAGCAGGAACCGGCTCTAATTGCACCCAGACAGCCATCGAGCTTTCAGAAGATGCCAAGAGAGCGGGAGCTGACGGTCTTCTTCTTGTGACCCCATATTATAATAAAGCAACCCAGAAAGGGTTAGTTCAGCACTTTACCCTGATTGCAAAAGCGGTAGATCTGCCTGTCGTATTATACAATGTACCCAGCAGAACAGGCTGTAACCTGCTGCCTGCTTCCACAGCACAACTCTTTAAAGAAGTGGATAACATTGTAGCAATTAAGGAAGCCAGTGGAAATATTTCTCAGGTAGTTGAGTTAATGCATAGAACACAGGGCGATATAGATTTGTATTCCGGAAATGATGACCAGATAGTCCCCTTGCTTTCTCTTGGAGGTATCGGTGTAATATCCGTACTATCAAATATACTGCCAAGGGAAACTCATAACATTGTTGCTGATTTCTTAAAGGGAGATATGAAAGCCAGCTTGCAGGAACAGTTACGCCTTATACCCCTGATTGAAGCTTTATTCTGTGAAGTTAATCCTATCCCTGTTAAGAAGGCATTAAATCTTATGGGCTTTGAAGTAGGCTCCTTAAGAAGCCCTCTGACCGAAATGGAAGAGGCAAATGCGCAGAAGCTGATCAAAGCAATGAAGGATTGCGGAATGAAACTGGCATAACTTTGAAGATATAATTGGCAAAGCTTCCTGCTTTGTAATATAATTAGGAAAGAATGTGGTTCTTAAATATCCGGCAGGTGAAAGAGCCATGAGATTAAAGCACTGAAAGGATATGAATACTGAATTAAAATTGGTATTCAGAAATGAGGTTGAAATGATTAATATAATTTTGCGTGGCTGTAACGGTCGAATGGGTCAGGAGATAACAAGAATCTGCAGCGGAGATGACGCAGTAAGGATTGTTGCAGGAATCGACGTTAATAACCGCTTTGAAAATTCCTACCCTGTATTTGACAGCTTTACAAAATATACGGAAAAAGCAGATGTGATAATTGATTTTTCCTCTCCCAGGAATATTAAGGAGATGTTTGACTATGGCATCCGCACAAATACTCCAATTATACTGTGTTCCACCGGTCTGTCGGAAGAAGATCTGGAACTGGTAAAAGAGACATCAACGAAAATTGCTATTCTTCGTTCTGCCAATATGTCCTTAGGAATCAATACGGTAATTAAGCTCCTGAAAGAGGCAACAGGCCTTTTGAGTGCAGGCGGCTTTGATATAGAAATTGTTGAAAAGCATCACAATCAGAAAGTGGATGCACCTTCGGGAACCGCATTGTTACTGGCAGATTCCATAAATGAAGTGCTAAAGGGTGAGTACAACTATGTATATGACCGCTCTACTGTTCGCGAGAAGCGCGGAGAGAAGGAAATCGGTATCTCGGCAGTACGCGGAGGCAGCATCGTAGGGGATCACGAAGTTATATTTGCGGGACTTGATGAAGTTATTGAGATTAAGCACACTGCCTATTCCAGAGCAATATTTGCAAAAGGTGCCATTGCTGGGGCGAAATTTATAGTTGATAAACAACCGGGACTTTATGGTATGCAGGATGTGGTAGCTTAAGGGATACTATTAGATTATCGCATCAGAAGGCAGGTGCTCTTGATACATGTTCGTGTTGGAGGTAATTATGGAATTTGATATTGTTGAAAATGGAACTTAGTATCATGGCTCTGATAAAATCTTTGACACATTAGAGATAGGAAGCACCATAACTCAGTGGAAGGAATTAGCAGAAGCATTTTCTCATAAACCACCAAAGCTTTGTTATAGTGACAACGGTGATATACTGCATAATGGTCAGGAATTCGGCTATCTGTATATTATTAATGAAGAGATAATAATAAATAAAGACATCTATCAGCATCCAAGAACTACTATGGATAGAAATGTCGAATTTCTTACGAATCGTCCTCTTAGTGTTAGATTGGTAAAAAAACTAGGCTCATTGAGTGATAGTGAAATAAGTAGAGCCAATGAAGAGTTTGCAAAGATATTATCTCAATAGAAGCATAAGTAACGTTACACAATCTTAATAAAAGCAATTATTTATAGAACAATATGAGCAGAGCGTAACAGCTCTGCTCAAAAATTAAACACTTAAGTTGGGGCGAATCCTATGGGTTCTATTTTTCCAGTGATACCAGACGTTTTTCGCCGGTGATTTCCTGAATGGGTTTAATATCCTGAGTAACCTCAAGAACTCCAAGGAATTCACCTTTATCATTTCTAACGGCATAATAACGTATCAGGATATATTTCCCCATCATTTTTATCCAGAAATCCTCCTGGTCTTTCTTTCCGCTCTTAAAGTCCGCCACCAGCTGTTCCACGATATGGACACTTGCCGGTGGATGGCAGTTTGATACATTCCGCCCGATTACTGACCTGGTTCTGGGAAAGACTCTGTCAGCTGCTTCTGAGAAATACTTAACTACATCCTCTTTGTCCACGAAGGTAATATCAAAGGGCAGGGTATTGAGCATATAGATTAATTCCTCCGTTTTTAGCACTCCGGTAGGAAGAACAATAACACCTGCTTCTTTCTTCTCTTCTTTGATAGCAGGTTGATATTCAAGAGAAGGTTTCCATTCCGGAACCTTATCCACCAGATAACCGAATTCAGTACTCTCATCTGCGATTTTCTTCCATTCGTCCTGCGTAAGGGTTTCAAGGAGCATGGGAAGAAGGATGTTCTCTTCTTTAAATATCATTTCGGTTACTTTATCTATCAGGGTTTCAATTTTGGCTTTTAGTTCTGAACCGTTCTGATTAAGGATTGACTTAGCTTCCTTTAACAGATCCCTGATTTCATCATCTACACCCCACATAACCTTAGGCGGTGCTGTAATGCCGTATTGCTCCATATAAGGAAAGAACAGATTCTCCTTTTTCTGATAATGGATATCCAGACCGTTTAATTTTTCCAGGGTAGCCTTTAAAGCCGCCAATTCTACTGATTCTGGGTCTGATAACCAGGGTTTTATCTCTTTCTCAATAATCTTTTCTAAAACTCTGTTTTCTCTGATAAGGGTATTAGCCGGATGCCCCGGTATTTTTGTCTGGTCATCTGTTTTATGGATTTCTTCAATGGATCCCTTAAATACTGCAGCATGAACGTCACATAAACGCTGTATTTCTGCAACGGGAAGACCTTCTGCGATTAATGCAGCCTCTGCTTCTGAAATTTCAGTAGCGGAAACTCCCTGAAAGGCTTCTTCAAACTGTTGTTTTACATCTTCTACGGATTTACCGGCATGAAGGCTGTTGATTACCTCTTTTAGTACTTTTTGCCGGAACTCTCTGTTATTAATACTTTCACTCATTACTATTCCTCCTTCTCTTATTTTACTCTTTTATTGTAAATCCTTTATCTTCGAATACTTTCTTAATTGTATCCAGATTGATTTTCTTCATAGCCGCACCTTTTGGTATTGTCATAAATCTTCCGGCAGTCTGTAACATTCCAGGTTTTGTGATATCTGTGAATCCAAGGTCTGCAAGAATTTCTGCGGTTTCGGGGGCTGTGCTGCACAATTCGTACACTGATTTGCCTAAATCAAGAATTTTATCACTCATAGCTTCTATCCTTTCCGAATTCGTTAACACCTGCGCAGTACTTCCACTTACATATAGAAGCATAACCTGCCGCAGATATTTTAAACCAGGGTGTGTCTGAAATCTGACCAGTTCTTAAAAGGAGCAACAAGAACAGTACAAGGTGCTTACAGATGTATTTACAGACTACCCTCAGCAACCTATAGGTAAGATATTAATGGGTGGCGTAATCCTTCAGCAGAATATTGTTTTCTAAATGAATGTGCTGGTGAAGATCCTGTTCCAGTGCTTCTAACAGGGAGTAGGTCTTCTGATAGGTAGCACAGGCACCGTCAGGCAGGGTATAGTCCTTAGAAATACTGCGTAATTTTCGAAGTATCTCACCGGCTGCTTCATGCTCAGAGATAATTTCATCAGTAAGGCTTCTGGCCTCAGAGGTGGAATCCATATCCTTGCTGCAGCTACAAGAAGCAGCTGAGTTCTCCAATAAAGGAAACAGAAGATTTTCTTCTTTTAACAGATGCTGTTCCAGATCTGTTTTAAGCCTGCCAAACAGCTGATACATCTCAAACAACTCCCTGTGTTTGCTGCCATGAACCCTGAGAACGGTATTTAATAATTCCGCAGCTTCCGGTAATGCTTTTCTTAAATAGCTGTGATGGGTATCCTCAATATAGGCAGACAGAACGGGTGAACTCATCTGGTCAAAGGGAAGGGCTGTGGTTTCTGTGTTATTCTCATGTTCAGTTACTAACTGATCCAGCCTACCGTATACTTCCTCCAGGGGAAGGCTCTGTTCTTTCATAACAGCAGCAAGAGGTCTGTGTCCGCCGCAGCAGAAATCAATACCATATTCTTTAAAGATTCGGGTTGCTTTTGGAAGGGCTGCTGCTACGTCTCCGATGCTTATGTTTATATCACGGTAATTCATAAAAAATTCCTCCTTATGATGTCCTGTTGGTTTGCATTTATTTGATACTGCAAGTATAACGGACTCATAGGAGGAATTCTGTGATTTAAGTCAAATTTTAGTTTATTATAATTTAAATTATTTTCTTTACCATTAATTCTGCTGATTTATGACAAATCTTAAGTAGCAGCTTCTTTTAAGACCTCAATATCTAGCAACAAAAGAGATTTATTGCTGACCGAACGTATAATTCCGTCATTTTCAAGCTGCATAAGCTTTCGGCTTACCGTTTCTCTGGCAATACCAAGATAATTGGCTATCCCTTCTCGGCTTAAGGGCAGGCGTATGAGAATACCCTCGGGAACAGTTCTTCCATATTTTTCGGAAAAGTCCATTAATAGAGAACTGATGCGGGAATCAATACTGCGTATTCCCAAACTCTGCATAGTGTTCTCCAGTGTTGCCATTCGTCCGCCAAGCTCTTCTATTACTTTAACAGCGATATCAGGATAGGCAGCTAATAAATGACGGAATTGGGTTTTAGTTAACATACATACCTTCACATTTTCCAGGGCTTCAACTGTATAGCTTGCATTTAGATTATTTAAAAGGTACTGTTCCCCAAAGAAGTCGCCTTCAGAAAAGATGTATAATATTTGTTCCCGTCCGTCCTGGGTATATTTATAGGCTTTTACACTGCCCACATCCATGATAATGAGAAAGTCCACCGAATCCCCGGTATGAAAGAGGATTTCACCTTTTTTATATTCTCTGTGGTCGATCCACTGGGATATCTTTAACAGATCCTCATGATTCAAGGAAGAAAAAATGGGAACCTTGTGTACACATAGATGGTTATTGCAATAACTGCAATTATGTTCTTCTGCCATAGAAATCTCCTTCCATAACAAACTTTATTGCCAGGGGACAAATGCTGTCCTGCTTTTTAGTAATCTGGGTAAAAGTATTCATCAAATTAAATCCTACCACATTACTTGCCCGGTAACAACCGCCAAGTTATAAAAGCAGCGATAGCTTTTTTAACTTGTCAAAACACAGGCAATAGATAGATTAAGATATTAATTGTTAGATTTCTTGATTTAAAAAGGTAGAATAGACAAAAAACAGATAGAATAGACAAGAAGTATTGTAAAAAATATCCAAGATGTTATAATGTTAATGTAAACATCTTGGTAACCGTTTTTTCACCTTATGAGAGGGGGAATAGGGAAAAATGCAGGAAACAGGTCACAAAGAACTATTGACGGAAAGGGACAGACGAAAAGGAAAGGTGGTGAGAGTATGATCACCTATGATTCCCTGTTTCTGATGCTTCAATTCGGCATGTTACTAATTGCAATGTTTAATCTAATCGAGAAAAGTAATGGAAAAAACACAAGAAAATAATTTGCATAAGAAAGCAGGAGGCCTATGGAGCAGACTAATCTGACGCACTATCTTTAGGGAGCACCCTTAATCGAAATGGGATGCTCTCTTTTTAATTGCCATAAATTATTGGAATGAGCAAGTGGCTAAAGTAAGGACCAGCAGTTTAGAGCCATAGCAGCTGCCCAAATAAATATTCTAAAAATTTTTCCCTAAAAATATGGAAATGTTCACAAATTTTTCGCAATCAGGTAGTAACATAGACTTGTTAGTTTGCCTGACAGGAATCTTATGAGTTGCGGCTGCAGCTTATACAGTCAGCAAATATGTTTTCATTTAAGGAGGAGAAAAGGTTGATTGAAGTAAAAAATCTTGTAAAAAAGTATGGGGAGCATCTGGCAGTAGATGACCTGAGCTTTACCCTGGAAAAGGGACAGATTCTCGGATTTCTCGGCCCCAATGGTGCCGGTAAATCAACAACAATGAATATTCTCACAGGTTACATATCAGCGACGGAAGGAACCGTTGTAATTAACGGTCATGACATATTTGACGAACCCGAGGAAGCAAAGAAATGTATTGGTTATCTGCCGGAGCTTCCGCCTCTTTATCAGGATATGACAGTAAGAGAATATTTGAATTTTGTTGCGGACATTAAGTCCGTAAAAAAGAACGAAAAACGGCAGATGATTGACAGAATCATGAGAATGACTAAGATAACAGAGGTATCTGAGCGTCTGATCAAGCAGTTGTCAAAGGGCTACAAGCAAAGAGTAGGTCTTGCCCAGGCAATTGTAGGATTTCCAGAGGTGATTATTCTAGATGAGCCTACAGTAGGCCTTGATCCCATGCAGATTATTGAGATCAGAGATCTGATTAAGGAATTAAGCAAAAAACATACCATTATATTAAGCTCCCATATTCTTTCTGAAATAAGTGCTATCTGCGATCAGGTAATGATCATAAATAAAGGAAGGCTTATCGTATCGGATACCCCTGATAATCTGTCCAGGCATATCGGTGGTTCTACCGGTTTACACCTGGAAGTCAAAGGCGAGAAAGATACAGTGAAAAAGGCACTGGAAAATATCACTGAAATTACCAAGCTTGAATTTGATAAGAACTCAAAGGAGGGTATGGTAAAATTATCTGCCTTCAGCAGGGAAGAAAGTGATATCAGAGAAGCTGTATTCTATGCTTTAAGTGATGCCAGATGCCCTATCTATGAGATGCATACCTCCAATATGTCCCTGGAGGATATTTTCCTTGAACTTACCCAGGAAAGCAAACCTGCCTCAAACGGGGGAAAGAACTCTAACAGATTGTTCCGCAAGAATAAGAAAGCCTCTGCAGCACAGGAGAATACGAAGGAACCTGAAATAGAGAAAACTTTGGATACTGTAAAGATTGCTGAGAGCGTTCTTCCGGTAGAAGAGGAATTGGTTTCAGACTCTGAACAGAAGGAGGAGAATTAAGATGCTGGCTATATTTAAGAAAGAACTGAAATCCTATTTTACCTCAATGACAGGATATGTGTTTGTAGCTTTTTTCCTGGTAATTGTGGGAATTTATTATGCTGTTTATAATTTAATGAATATGGTGGCTAACTTTGAATATGTGCTGTCCGGCATTTCTTTTATCTTCGTTCTGTTAGTACCGATCCTAACAATGAGGCTGATGGCAGAAGACAAGAAACAGAAAACGGACCAGTTATTATTCACTTCCCCCTTATCCATCAGTAAAATCATATCAGGTAAATATTTTGCAGTATTATCTGTATTTTTAATCGCTATGGTAATTGTCTGCCTGTATCCCCTGATATTGCTACAGTTCGGCAGCTTGTCCCTTAAGGTTGCCTATGGCTCCATCCTGGGCTTTACTCTTTTGGGGGCGGCTTATATCTCCATCGGTTTATTTGTATCATCCTTAACAGAAAGCCAATTAGTAGCTGCGGTGGTTTCCTTTGTAGTTATTCTGGTTACGGTACTGATGGATAGCCTTGTATCCTTCTTGCCCACAGATAATCGTACCTGCTATCTGGTATTTTTAGTGGCGATTCTTCTAATCTGCTGGCTTTTGTACAGTATGATGCACAATTATGTGGTGGCACTTACCATTGGTGTGATCGGTGAAGCGGCTCTTGCTGTAACCTATTTTATAAAGCCTGCCTTATTTGACGGTTTGCTGACCAAGGTACTGGGCTGGTTTTCCGTAATGTCGAGATTTGATAATTTCACTACCGGAATCCTTGACCTGTCTTCGGTGGTCTATTATTTAAGCGTTGTATTCATATTCCTGTTCTTAACTGTTCAGGTAATCAAGAAACATAGATGGAACTAAGGAGGGAGCAAAAGCAGATGAAGGATCAGATTACAGATAACAACACCAATGAAACTATAGATAATATAACGGAAAACGTAACTGATGGCAAGGAAGCAGCAGTAACAAAGACAAGTATTGCTGATAAGATCAAGGCTTCCTTTACATCCAGAAAGTTCAGAGGAGGCGCTTATGCAACGGCAGTCTCAGCTGTTGTCATTATCATTATTCTGGTATTGAACATCATTGTTACGGAGCTTGATTTAAAAGTAGATATCAGCAAGGAAGGCACTTTTACCCTGACAGATGTTACAAAGGATTATGTAAAGAACATCAAAGATGATATTACAATCTATTATCTTGCACAGACCGGTCAGGAGGATAAAACCACTACAGAAATCATTCAGAAGTATCCTCAGCTGTCAGGACATATTAAAGTGGAATATAAAGACCCGGTGCTTTATCCCAGCTTTGCGCAGAAATATTACAGCGATGCAATCACCAACAACAGTGTACTGGTCGTAAACAACAGCAATGACAGGGCAAAATATATACCTGCGGGAGATATGATAGTTTCGGAGGTGGATTATAACACTTACCAGAGCTATCAGACCGGAATCGATGTAGAAGGTCAGGTAACCTCAGCCCTGCAGTATGTAACGACAGAAGACCTGCCGGTTATGTATACCGTTACGGGTCATGGTGAGGCAGAACTTGGTACAACCATAACGAACTCCCTGGGAAAGATTAATGTTACCTCTCAATCCATTAATACCCTTACCAGTGAAAGCATTCCCGAGGATTGCTCCGTACTGCTGATCAATGCTCCCCAGAAGGATTATTCCCCCGATGAGGTTATCATGATAAAAGATTATCTGTCTAAGGGTGGAGACGCACTGATCTATACCGACTATAATACCAGCAGCCTTGAAAATTTCGCATCATTACTGGACTATTATGGTGTAAGCCAGGTTACCGGTCTGGTAGTAGAAGGCAGCAGAAACCATTATATGGGACAATATATGACCTATCTTGTACCGGATTACAGTACCCATGAGATTACCACTGATTTAAAGTCCGATGGCACTTATGTGGTAGCACCGCTCTCTTCCGGTCTTCAGACTCTGGATACGGCAAGAAGTACCATAACAACAGCTCCCATTCTGGTTACCTCTGATGAGGCATATTCAAAGACTGATATTAACTCAACCAATAGTTCCAAAGAAGCTGGTGATATTGACGGTCCCTTTAACCTTGGTATCGCGGTTACGGAAACCTATAATGAAGCGGAAACAAAGCTGGTGGTATACGGCTCTTCTGCTTTGATTGACGAGAGTATGGTATCTTCCTCCTCCCTCGGTAATCTTGACCTGTTTTTAAATTCCGTAAATTATGTAACCGATAAAGCGGATACCCTTGCAGTCAGAACTGTAAGCACCCAGCAGCAGTACTTAAATGTAACAGCAGCACAGGCTAATCTCTGGTCCGTTCTTATGGTCATCGTATTACCTGTATTTGTTCTTGGAACCGGTGGTTTTGTTGTTCTTAGAAGGAGGAAAAAATAATGGCTGGCAGTAAGCGTAAGAAGCACCTGGGATTATTGCTGCTGCTCCTTGCTATGATTGTTTTACTGGGTGTATATTTCTGGCTGGTGAAATACAACGACAAGAAAGAAGCGCAGGACACAGCAGCAGACGAAACCAAAGCAATCGTTTCACTGGATACGGGTACCATAAAGAGTATCTATTTTAAGAATCCCTCACTGGAGATGACGTTAACCTTAAATGACAAAGGGGTATGGGAAGATAAGGAGAATTCCACTTTTCCTGTAAACCAGACCTATGCTGCCAATATGCAGAATGCTTTTGCAGAGATTAAACCTACTTCCACTCTCACGGAAGGAATTGAGGACCTGTCTGCTTTTGGTCTGGAGAATCCGGTAATAACGGCAACGGCCACTACCAGTGATGGCAAGGAAACCACTGTAATGATCGGAAATGAGACGCCTTTTGGTGGTGAATATTATGCGGCATTGGAAGGAAGTAAAGAAGTCTATGTAATCGGAACCTCCTTCTACAGTTATTTTCATTACACCAGGACAGACCTGACAGCAGTAGAAGCTATACCGGCTGTTAAAGCAGAGAATGTAACGAAGCTTTCGGTAACGGCAAAGGATGGCAAGGACTTTGAAGTGGTTTATGATGAGGATTCCCCCTATGATTATTCCGGCTTTAGCAACTATATCATGAATAAGCCTTATGCAACTCCCGTAGCTGCAGATAATGACAGTATGACAACCCTGTTTGGTAATTATGCGTCCCTTTCCTTCTCCTCCTGTGCAGATTATAATGCAACGGACTTGAGCAAATACGGACTTGAGGAGCCTGCCTATACAGTATCACTAGATTACTATGAAGAGCAGGCTGCGGAAACTGACGGTACGGATAGCAGTACCGATACCGGGACAGATACTGGCACAACAGGCAGTACGGACAGCACTGATACAGCGAAAACCGTTAAGGTCAACAAAAGTCTGACCTTATTGATTGGAGCAACCAATGAAGACGGTAATTATTATGCGAAAACATCAGATTCCAATGCAGTTAATATATTAGATAGTTCAACGGTAGAGAAGCTGACCGCTATTGATGCTTACAGCAATACTTATAAATATGTAAATCTCATAAGCATTGAATCAGTGGATAGTGTTGATATTACAGCCGGTGGAGTCTCTCATACCTTAGCAATTGAAAGAGAGACTACCACAAAAGACGGTAAGGATACCACTACCGCTGTTTATACGGCAGATAAGAAAACCGTGGAAGAAGACGTCTTCAAGAAATTCTATCAGGTATTAATAGCACCTAAGACGGAAAGAGAAATACCGGAAGCGGATTTAATGAAGGGTGAGAAGGAAACACCTGTTATGACCGTAACATATCACTTAAATACTTCCAAAACACCTTTTGTAGTTGAATTCAAACCTTATGACGACAGTTATTATATTGTAAATACCAATGGAACGGAGTATTTCCTGATGGATTTAAGAAATGCCACATCCATCACTGACGGATTGAAAGAATTATTGCAGTAACGAAGAGTAAATACAGTAACGAAGAGTAAATACAGTAACGAAGAGTAAATACAGTAACAAAGAGTAAATACAGTAGCAAAGAGCTAATACAGTAACAAAGAGTAAATACAGTAACAAAGACCGATACTGTAAGGACCATTGTAAATATAATTTAGTGCAGGAAGAAGATCTTGGACTTCCTGCAGATGTTCCACAAAAAGTTGCCGATTTTATAAGAAGTATTCGTACAAAACTGTACGGTTTTCTCATGAAATCGGCATTTTTATGGTCATTATTTATATGGTATTTTATCTATGTACATTTATATGACATTTTTTCAGCTATCATTTATATGGTATTTTATCTGATGTACATTTATATGACATTTTTTACAGCCATTATTTATATGGTATTTTATCTGATGTACGTTTATATAGCATTTTTTCAGCTGTTTATTTATTTGGAATTTTTTCGTAGCATTTATTTATATGGTTTTTCTGGCTACTCATTTAAAGAAATGAATTTCTGTCCGTAAACTTTACGGAATTTTTTTGTCATTCATTATATGTCCAATACGTTTAGGTAAAGAAGAACACTAGGTAATAAAGTAGTTTTTACCAGGAACAGTTTGAGTACTGATAATACTAAATTTCAAATAAATAAAATAAAAAGTCAATCGGGTTGTATTTTATGCAGATGTACAGCAGCAAATAAGTGAATTTACCCTAAAACATGCTGTTTAAAAGGACAGGCAATAAAAACAACAGAAAATTTAAAAAGAATCTTATGCTGATAATTTACAATAATAGGTAAGCGCAATCAAAGTATTTTTCATTGCTTCTATTTCTATCTGGCAGTAAACTAAAGGTGACGGAAAATTCTTCTTTTCTCTTAAGTTCTTAAGACATTACTCCTTTTTTTGGTTGAATAATAGCATAATACATGACTTCCTGAATGGGCAGAAGTGAAAGCTTCAATAAGCGGTTTTTGATTTATTAATTCGAAACATAGCAGACTTGCGGGCTCTGCTTTTGTTTAATAAATTATTTAGGAGGGGTAAATATGTTACATAAGTGGAATGGCAGACTAAGAAAGCTCTTAAGTCTGGCTTTTGTGTTTCTTTTGCTGTTTTTGACAGCATTCCAGGCAGTGCCGGCGAAAGCGGCAACTGCAAAATCTTATAACTTTAATAATCTGACTTATCAGTCAACTTGGGGTGTAACTTATACAATAAGTGGAGGGTCTGGAACCTTTAACTTTGAAGGGCAGTACCGAGAAATCAAATTCAAGCTTCCGGAAACCCTTGATATGTCTCAGTGTACCAATGTGACCTTTAATGCGTCCAGTCCCAACGGTACCATTGCTTTTAAGCTCTATGATACAGCAGGAAACCAGGCAGCGGTGATGTATAATTTCAATTCCTCTACCTCGGATGTTTCCTTTGCACCAAACACTTCCGCCCAGGTCAACAGTATCGGTATTATGGCACAGGGGACAAGCAGTTATTCAGCAGTTGTCAACAGCGTGACCTTTACCATGTCCGGCAGTACCGCAGGAGCCAACTTAAAGAACACCTATGGAAAGGTGCTCTCCTATTCCGGTGCGGCAGTAAATTCCTCACAGCTTAGGGATGCAGCAACCCTTAATGTGATAAAGTCCCAGTATAACAGTATTACCATGGAAAATGAAATGAAGCCCGATGCAATTTTAGGCTCATCGCCCAGACTTATTACCGTAGCCCAGGCGAATTCAAACGGATATTATATCCCTTCTGCTTATACGGAAACCACCGTACCTACCTTAAATTTCTCCACACTGGATGCGGTGCTGAAGATCTGCTATGACAATGGCTTAAAGCTCAGGGGGCATACCCTGGTATGGCACGGCCAGACACCTGACTGGTTCTTCCGGACAGGTTACAGTACAAGCGGTGCTTATGTAAGTCAGTCTGTAATGGATGCAAGAATGGAATTCTTTATTAAGAGTTATATGAATCACATTTACGCAGGCAGCTACGGCAATGTGGTGTATGCATGGGATGTGGTGAATGAGTATCTTCATGCAGGAACAGCCGGCGGTTGGGCTAAAGTTTATGGTTCTAACCTTGGCACAAGTGCACCTTATGTAAAGAAAGCCTTCCAGTATGCCTACGATTGCCTCAGCTATTTTGGTCTGACCCAGTCGGTTAAGCTTTTTTATAACGACTACAATACCTACGAAGTAACCGATAAGATCCTTGCCCTGGTTGGTTATATCAATTCCGGTTCGAAAATATGCAGTGGTGTTGGTGCCCAATCTCATTTAAGCACTTCTTATCCATCTGTTGCAAGTTTCAAAGCAGATATACAAAAATATATCAATGCAGGTCTTGAAGTACAGATTACAGAGCTGGATGTGGGAAATACCTCAGCGTCAGAGCAGGCAACCTATGTTTATAATATGATGGCCTCCTTACTGGCATTAAAGAAAGCAGGAGGAAATATCACCGGAGTTACCTGGTGGGGATTGTATGACAGCGTATCCTGGCGGTCATCCTCAAATCCGCTTCTCTTCAGCGCTTTGACAACACCAAAAGCATCCTATAACAGCGCTTTACAGGCCTATTTTGATGCTGGCTATACGGTTCAGTAAGGCGGTAGCAGAAAGCCTGGAAAGAAAGAGAGTGGCTTTAAGAATATAAATATCTTCTGTTGTAAGAGTCCGAAACTGGACTGCCCGCGCCAGCAGAAACCCTGTTTACTGTTGATCTTTAATTATGTGAGGTGAATAATTATGAAGGGATATATAAAAAAAGTTATCGCTTGTTTAGTGTTTTGCACATTGCTGCTGCCATCCTTTAATATTAAGGCAGAAGCTGCGGCGGTTGCCAATCCGACCTGGTATGTGGAGGAACCGGTGATTTATCATGGAGAGGCTAAACCCTATGATTTTTATGGTGCGAAGGATCCGACCATTGTTTATTACGGCGGAAAATATCATGTGTTTTATACCGGAGCCAATCAAGGCGGAGGCTGGCAGATGCTCTACACCTCTGCTACTACCATATCCGGCTTAAAGAATGCACCCAGAACCTATATGAGCTCAATCGGTGAGAGTTATTTTTGCGCTCCCCAGGTGTTCTATTATGAGCCGGGCGGCTTATGGTATCTGGTTTATCAGGACGGAACCTACGGAGCAGCTTATGCTACTACTACCAACATTGCGGATCCCTACTCCTGGTCAGGGCCGAAATCCTTTGGAATCTCCGGAAATATGGGTTGGGATTATTTTATAGTTTGTGATAATACCTATGCCTATATGTATAATACACCAAGTGACGGTTCCGGAAATCTCTATGTTCGCAGGACTACCCTTTCCAATTTCCCCAGAGGCTGGGGAGCTACAAGCGTCGCTATAAGAGATTCCTTTGAAGGTGCCCATGTGTATAAGTCACTGGCAGACGGTCAGTACTATATGGTAATCGAGGATATGAAAGACGGCAGGTATTATGAGCTGTGGACCTCGTCCAGTGCAGGTGGACCCTGGAACCAGGTGGCTGAAAAATGGGCTTATAGAGGCAACCTCAGTTATAAGGGAAGTAAATGGACTACCAATGTATCCCATGGTGAGATTATCCGCTCGGGTTACAATCAGAAAATGGAGATAAGTGACATTAACCGGGTTGACTTCCTGATTCAGGGTACTACCAATACGTCGGTAACATATCAGCAGATTAACTGGGATCTTGGACTTATCAAAAATTATTCCGAAGGAACACAGGTGGAATGCGAAAATATGACCCTGGCCGGTCAGTATGCCGGCAAGATCAGCTCGCCCTTCCCAGGAGTTGCTCTGTATGCTAATGATGATCTCTGCAAATATACACAATACTTTGCCAACAGCAATCATAGCTTTTCCATAAGGGCCTGCTCCAATAATGCCAATACCGCAACAGTGGCTTTAAAGATTGGCGGTGTGACGGTGGGAACTTTCTATATCGCTGGAAGTACGCCTGCCATCTATACCCTGAATAATATTAACCACGGTACCGGCAATCAGGAGATTCAGCTGGTAGTGACCGGTGATACAGGACAATGGGATGCCTATGTGGATTACTTATTAATCAGGTAATGATTATAAGGTTATGAAAATATGTGGCGGTAATCAGATAATGTTGATTAGGTAATGATAATCAGATAATGTAAATTAAGCGATGATAATCAGTTAATGTAAATTAAATAATGGTATAATTGGGGTTACAATTTCTTAAAAGAAGCCTGGGAAAATCCTTGTACGTGCCGTTTTTATGGGCGTACAAGGATTTCCGGGTTTTTATTCATATGGAACGTAGAATTAATAATTTCTATTAATTTGAAATTCCTAATCCATTGGCTATAAAATGTTATATAATATTAAAAGATAAGGTTTAAAATTATCTAAATCAATTAATCGGGAGGGTAAGTTGATACAATTAGAAGCAGAAGAAATCATGCATTTAAAGGTGGAGTGTTCAGAATCGCTGGAGGTAAAAGAAGGTATTGACGGATACCTTAGGGTTATTCCCATAAGGGGAGGAACCTTCGAGGGCAGAATTAAGGGAACAATCGTAAACGGCGGTGCAGACTGGAACACACTAAAGCCAGGGAATTATGCACATGCCTTTGCCAAATATCTGCTGCTTACGGAGGACGGAGAGTATATTGCTGTTGAAAATGAAGGAATACTGGAAGAAGAGGATACCAGGCTGATTAAGACCAGACCCAGATTTACCGCTGACAGTAAAGGAAGATATGGCTGGCTGAACCGTGGTGTATATGTAGGCAGTCTGAAACCGGGAGAAGGCAGAGTATCTGTTGAGATTACAATATATAGACTGTTGTAGAGAGAACATTCAGGGAATTCTATTTTGATTTACAGGCAGTATAGGATTCTTTTGGGAAAATAAATAGATATTATAAATAGTTATTATAACAAGCAGAATAAAATACAAGAAGGAGGCAGTTCATTATGTCTATTGTAGAAGTTACATTTCCATCTTATGCCCTTAGAAGATCGGTGACCTTTAAGGCCCTCATACCCAATGAAGGTGGGTACACTCCGGGAAAAGCAGGGGAATTTTCAAAAGAAAAGAGGAAGACATTATATCTGCTGCATGGCTACACGGGTGATTGTAATGATTATATCATGAACTCCAATATCGGTTTCTTAGCAGGTATAAATAATCTTGCAGTTATCTTTCCAAGCGGGGAGAATTCTTTTTATCTGGAGGATATGGATAAAGGGGAAGATTTCAGCAGGTTTATAGGAGAAGAACTGGTAGCCTATACAAGAAGCCTTTTTCGTTTGTCAGAGGACAGAGAGGATACCTATATCGGAGGGTTTTCCATGGGAGGTTACGGAGCCATGATCAATGGACTTAGGTATCCGGAGACTTTTTCTAGGATTATCAGCCTTTCCGGAGCTTACATTGCGCTTAATATAGCGGATGCCGGTGTATATCTTCCTGACGGTGTTTCCGATGAGAAGTATCAGAGGAGGATGTTCGGAGAGGCAGAGCAATTAAGAAACAGCAACAAAGATCCCAGATTCTGTCTTGAGAACTTAAAAGCAGCAGGCAAGCAGATTCCGGATATTTATCTGGTATGCGGAGCAGAGGATTTTCTCATAGAATCGAACCGTAAACTTCACAGATTCTTAATAGAGCAGGAGATTGCTCATATTTACAAAGAAGGAGAAGGCGTACATAATTGGGTATATTGGAATAAACATCTGGAGTTATCTGTTCAATGGCTTTTGGGGAAAGAGGAATCAGAGCAAGATAAATAAGAGTAAGATAAATCAGAGCAAGATAAATAAGATGCAGAGCAAGATAAAAAGAAAAGATAACAGTGCAAGATTAAAAGAAAGATATAGTGCAAGATTAAAAGAAAAGATACAATGCAAGATTAAAAATAAAGAGCGAAATAGAAATACATATTGGAAAGAATCCATTTTTATCAAATATAATTCTTAATAATTGCGGACCTGGTTGGCATCGAACATATAAACTATAAGTTTTTTGCAAACCAGTCCGGCAATTTGTCTTTTCGAAAAATCTTCGTTAAGTCCTATACCTGCTAAAGGACTATTCCTGTTAAAAGACTATTCTTCAAAGCGAAACCACTTAAAATCAAAGCAGCAGCCCGGTAAGAAGAGAAAAGAAACTTCTGTTTCTCCGGTGACATTTTCAAGGTTGAATTCCTTGATAACATAATCTGTAGAGTATTCGAATTCTACCAGCTGACGGCTGATTATAAAACCATCCTTATCTTTAAAATGTAAGTGGATGGTATTTTTATCCAAAGGGGAATGACCGCAGAGAAGCAGGCGTTTAAAGCCTTTTTCACTAAAATTCATATCCCGGAAGGTAAGGGTTACATTATTTCCTATTTCTTCAATGGCATCTTCCCTTAAAAGATAGCTGTCACCGTAAATGCTGGAATTTTCAAGTGCCTGTATTTCTTCGTAGGCTTTCGCCGGTTTTTTAAATTTAAACCCTTTCAAATGGATTTTACGGTACAATACAAAACTTAAGGAGGTTATACCCTTTAAACGCCTTGGCAGCTGATAAGTCTCTTCCTGATAGGTATTCCAGCGGGAGGGTTTCTGATAATCAAGGGTTGTAAGGAATTCGGAATTCTCCGCCTCCGGAAGCCCTTCCCAAACTTCAATGGTAAAGGGTTCATCATCCAGAGAAAAAATAGGAAGGGTAATTACGTCTGATCCATATTCACCGAAATCAAGGCGGTCAAAGCTTATAATGCTTTTTCCCTCTCTTGCCGTTGCCATTCCTCTCTCATTTCCGTTTGTAAGGTTAAGTCCCCAGGTATGGACAGAAGCTGAAATGAATTCATAGGGATTTAAAGCAGCTACTCCAAGCCCTTGTACATGAAATTCGAGCTGAGAGTACATTGTGATCCGTTCAGCACCGTTTCGGCAGTAACAGCGAATATAAAACATACCGTCACCCAGACCGGTTATTTCACCTTTCAGACCCTCTGTTTTTACAAGGGCAAGATTGGTAGGAACTCCGCCTGCATCTGTTGCACATATGGTTATATCACGATAATCTGCATTAGGGGGATGGATTCGGATTTCTACGGGCAGGGTTTTTGTAAGGGGGGACAGGCAGTTACCTTCCGGTGCAAGGATTTCCAGCTTTCGTATGGGGATTTCCGGTGAAATGCTACTTGGCTGGTAAGCATGCCCTCCAGAATAGCCATAAAAGCTGCTGTCCTTTAAGTTTTCGTATTCAGCAAGGGAAGGCAGAAGCAGTTCCGCATGGGGAAGCCCTTTGGAGGTTACTGTAATTTTAATAATACCGGGAGTCAGAGTGCTGGAAATAACTGCAAGGAGCTTACCGCTAAAGAGTCTGCGGCTGTTTTCCTTATACTGATCGTAATCTGTGCTGTCACCATTATCCAGACCCAGAAGTATGCCTGGGCCTTCCACTGTAACTGTGACCCGGTTATTGGCATTTTCCACCGGATTACCCTCAGAGTCTTTAGTGCTGATCTCCAGAAAGATGAGGTCTTTTCCGTTGGCTGAGAGGTTAGGCTTATCGGCGGTTAAGGACAGGGTTTTTGCATCGGTAAAGGAGACTTTTCTGTCCTCTGCGATGGGATGACCTTCTTCATCGTAGGCTATGGCCTTTAACTCCCCTTCTTCGTAGGGAATCTGCCACTCACCAAGAAGCCTTTCTCCTTTCTGATGATCAATGGTAAAGGATCCCAGAGAACGCTGGTTTAAAAAGAGTTCCACACAAGGGGCATTGGAGCATACCCTGACATCGATCAGCTGATCCGGAGAGAAGTCCCAGTATGGAAAGAGATGTACCATGGGTTTCACCTTATAGTCCGTCCACTCCGCCTGATAGATGTAGAAAGAATCCTTAGGAAAACCAGCGGTATCTATCTGTCCGAAGTAGGAATTCTTTGTGTGGTAGGGCGTAGGCTCACCAATATAATCAAAGCCGGTCCAGATAAATTGGCCTAAAGCATAAGGGGTATCCCGGTGTGCAATGATACAGCTTTCCGTACTTCTGGCACCCCAGCTGGTAGAGCTGTTTCCAAGGGAGGAGCATTGCTCGTCATCATCGGAGAGAACCGGTCTTGACAGAGGAAAATGATAGATACCTCTGCTCTGAACGGTAGAAGCGGTCTCGCTTCCGTATATGATCCAGTCGGGATATTCTTTGTGATGTTTGTCATAGTATTTATCACCATAGTTGTATCCGGCCAGTTTTACAATATCCGCACATTTCTGGGCATTCTCCCAGGGCATGTAATTAGAGCCGATGGTAACCGGGGCATTGCCTTTATAATCATAGCGGCTGACCAGTTCCTTAAGTTGTTTTGTCAATTCCTGACCACGTTCCCCGGCGTGGGTGTCATATATTTCATTTCCGATACTCCACATGATTATACTGGGGCGGTTCCTGTCCCGGCAGATCCAGTTTCTGACATCCTTCTCATGCCATTCGGAAAAAAATCTGGCATAATCATATTCCGTCTTCTTTCTCTCCCACATATCAAAAGCTTCTGAAACTACAAGAAACCCCAGTTCATCAGCCAGGTCCATAAATTCTACAGAGGGCATATTGTGAGCGGTTCTAATGGCATTTGCTCCCATTTCTTTTAGAAGCAGAAGCCGTTTTCTCAGTGCTTCTTTCCAAACTGCCGCCCCAAGGCAGCCAAGATCGTGATGTTCGCATACACCCTTTAGGGACAGCTGCCGTCCATTCAGAGAAAAGCCTTTGTCCGGAGAAAAGGAAAGAGTGCGAAATCCGAAACCCTCTTCCGTCTCATCCAGTAACTCTCCGGAGGATAGTATCCGGGTATGCATCCGGTATCGGTTTGGATGTTCCGTATCCCATAATAAGGGAGCCTTAACCTTTAGTATACAGATACACTGATAAGCGGCACCTAAGCTGTGAGCTTCCTTTAGGGTATGGATATTTTCAGGGGTTAGGGGAAGTTCGGTTTCTGCGATGCAGGTACCGTTAAGGTCCAGGATGCTCTGCTTTAACCGGTAAGAGGCATCAGGAGAAATACCCTGCGGAAAACAAAGGGTGCTGTCTGTATAAACCTCCCAATTGCCACCGGTGTCGGTGGCTGATATATAAACTCCCTCCGGAGGGATATGTACCTTTGGACGGGAAATAAGGTATACATTACGGTAGATTCCCGCACCGGTATACCACCTGGAATTGGGTGATTCATAGGTAACCTGTACCAGTAATTCGTTTTCAGCTTCGGTTAAACAGTCGGTTATATCAATTTCAAAAGTGGTATAACCATACTTCCAGGAACCAGCAGGTTGCTTGTTGACATAGATATTACAGTCCATATAGACACCTTCAAAACGAAGGGTAACCCTTGACCCATCCCTGGGAGGGGAGCAGCTAAAATATTTCTTATACCAACCGTCTCCGGTTTCATAAAGATTTTTGGTATCATAGATCAGCCAGTCGTGGGGAAGGCTGACTGCATCCCAGTTAAGTGAAGCTTTCGCTACCTCCTCCAGTGAGCTTTTGACCGGCATTTTTTGAAAATACCAATTAGAGTTGAACAGTTCCTGTCGTGCCATGACAATCCTTTCTGCGACTGTGATTTACAGTGCTGATCTCTTTGGGCTTTCTGTCTGCGGGAATTCCAGATTCTGCATGGAACAGTGCATGCTTCTGTATTCCGTAGGAGTACAGTTCTTTATGGTTCTGAAATTACGGTTAAAGGTCGAAAGACTGTTGAAGCCACTTCGCATGGCAATCTCCACTACAGAAAGATTGGGATCTGCTAAAAGGCTCTCAGCAAATAATATGCGGCGTTTAATCAGGTAATCATAATAAGTTACACCAGAGAAATTATAAAACAGCCTGGAAAAATGATATTTGCTGAAACCTGCCAGGGTGGCAAGCTTGTCGATGGTAAGGTTTTCCGTACAGTGATCATTGATATACTGGCAGATATGCAGGAATTTATCAATATATTGATGCTGTTTCTTTTTGATTAAATTTTTATTCTGCCTGTCCAGATTGATGCAGTTCCTGCCTACAATTACAAAAAAAGATGTCAGCAGGGCATTTATGGAGGCTTCATAAAGAGGCGGACGGTTGATATATTCCTCTGCGACCTTGTTCATGATGTCCACCAATTGTTTCTGGTAGCTGGTACTGTCCTCCGATTTGATACAGATACAGGGATAAAAGCCGCTGCTGATGGAATCAATGCCGTTTAAGCCATTTAGCAGGGAGTTGTCACACTGAAGGATGAAGCGCCTTCCTGTGGGAGGAGCATATAATTCGTGTATTTCACCGGAGGGAATGATAATGATATCACCGGGATTTAATATGTATTTTTCTTTGTTCACCACTGCAGAATAGGTATTTTCAACAGGCATGATTATCTCCGTATCTGTATGCCAGTGCATAGGATAATCTTCGTATTCCCGATTAATATGAAGACGGACCTGTAAATTCTCCAGATGAAATACGGTTTCTCTGGTACCTGTTAATTTTTCAATCATAGTAGCCTCCTGTTGGGAGCTCATCCAATATTGCAGCAGAAATGCAGGATTGAGCAGAACGGCGTTTATAGGATAATTAGTATACATAATAAACAATTTCGTATTTAACATTATAGTTTGCTTTGGTGAAAATGTAAATACACAAATGTTATTTTACTATTTAATACAAAATATGCCTTCCATAATTATTTATTGCCTATATATTAAATGTTTTGTAAGTTTTATTTGGGCATAATGGGCTAGGCATTAAATGGCAATATCTGCAGGACGTACAAAGATGTATAGTTGTATATATGTACAGTTTTTACAATCAGATACGATGGATTTCAATATTATTTCATAAATTTTATTACATATAATCGGATTTATGCAATTTAATTTTAGTTCCTATTGCTTAAAAATAGCAATATATGATAGGTGTTTGGCAATCATTAAGAAGCAGAGAAACGGGATGTGTGTTATAAATAAATATAAGAACCACAGATATTTAGCGTTTACTTATTTAATATGAACAAAAAAATTAAATGCCTGATATCGAAGATATTCTGCAATACGAAACATATTTAAAACAGGAGAGGTAATCATGAGCAGGAAATTGAAGTTGGTAGTGGGAATAGTAACGGCATGTGCGGTGATAGCAGCTGTCTTTTTCTTTTCAAGGGGAAAAGAAGACAGTTTTGCAGACAAATATTCCGATACTCCCAATTTGGATGTGGATGTGGGCGGAATAGGACGTGACAATACTTATGCCAAGTATCTGGAAGCGCATTCCCAGGCGGCTTACCCTGAAAAAGAGGTGGAGGTAGCGGTTACAGATTATACAAAGGGTGAGGATGTTGAGGTTCTAAAGGATTATGAAGGAGAACCGGAGGTTCTTTACACCGGTGAGAATTCCTACACGGAATGGCAGATCGAGGTTCCGGAGGCAGGAATGTATCAGGTCTTCATGAAGTATTATACGGTGAAAGCCCGTGGTGTTGATATAGAGAGAAAATTCTACATCAACGGTGAGTTACCTTTTCTTGGAGCAGATGCCTTATCCTTTACCAGGCTATGGAAGAATGAAGAAGAGGTAAAGAGGGATAACCAGGGAAATGACATCCGTCCCACTCAGGTGGATGAGCAGGCCTGGACGGGAGCTTATTTCAAGGATGATCTGGGATATTTCATCAAACCCTATCAGTTTTATTTTGAAAAAGGCAGGAACACCATCGGCCTTGAAGCTATAAATGAACCTGTAGTTATAAAATCCATAACACTACAGGGGATTAAAGAAGATCTTACCTATGAACAGTACAGTGAAAATATTGCCGGAACAGCGGAAACAGAGGAAGCCTCCACTTATAAACTGATAATTCAGGGAGAAGCATCAACCCTGAGATCTTCGCCTTCTCTGTATCCATTATATGACCGGTCTTCACCCATTACACAGCCCTACAGTGTATCGAAGATCAGGCTCAATATGATAGGCGGCAATGCCTGGAGAGTTCCGGGACAATGGATAGAATGGGATTTCGAAGTACCTGCGGACGGGTACTATAATATAACCTTAAAAGCAAGGCAGAATTATAACAGGGGATTTGTTTCCAACCGTTCTGTCTACATAGACGGTAATATTCCTTTTGAAGATCTGGAGCAGGTAGGCTTCCGTTACAGCAATAAATGGAATTCCTATACCCTTTCCGATTCGCAAAACGATGCGTATCAATTCTACCTCGATAAAGGAAAACATACGATTCGGATGGAAGTTACCCTGGGGGATATGGGAAATATTCTCAATGAAATGCAGGATTCTGTCTACAGGCTCAACAGCATGTACCGTAAGATCCTCGTACTGACCGGAACAACACCGGATAAGTATAGAGATTACAAGATAGATAAGGTATATCCGGAAATTATCGAGTCCATGGATCTGGAAAGCAAAAGACTTTATAAGATGGTGGATGACATCGTGGCATACTCCGGAGAAAAAGCCAATCAGGTAGCTTCCATACAGACCCTGGCCAAACAGCTGGAGGATTTTGTGGAAAAACCGGAGAAGATTCCCGTAGGGTTTGCAGCCTTTAAGTTAAATATAAGTGCCATGGGTACCAGCATTCTCACCTTAAGTGAGGCTCCTCTGGATATTGACTACATCACCGTAACCGGTACAAAAGAGAAACCGGATAAAGTAAAGGAAAGCTTTTTCAGCAGAGCAGTACATGAAGTGAAATCCTTCTATGCTTCCTTTACGACAGATTACAATGCAGTAGGAGATGTATACGAGGACAGTGATGCCATTCAGGTATGGATTCTGTCCGGCCGTGATCAGAGTACTATCCTGAAAGCCATGATAGATGATACCTTTACTCCGGAAAAGGGAATTAAGGTCAATGTAAAGCTGGTGGAAGCAGGTACTTTGTTAAATGCCATAATAGCCGGTAAAGGACCGGATGTGGTAATTTCGGCAGGCCAGGGAGAACCCGTAAATTATGCTCTTCGTAGTGCGGTGGAGGATATCAGCCAGTTTACAGACTACCAGGAGGTTCTAAAGGATTTTTACCCCAGTGCTTATGCACCTTACCGTTTTGAAGGCGGAATTTATGCTCTGCCGGAGACCCAGAATTTTAATGTTTTATTCTACCGAAAGGATATTCTGGAGGAACTGGAACTTCAGGTACCTAATACCTGGGAGGACCTGATAGCCATGCTGCCTACCATACAGCAGAACAATATGTCGGTAGCCATTCCTTCAACCGAGAGGACCCTTAATAATTCCTCCAATCCGGATTTGTCCACCTTCTTTGCCTTGCTTTACCAAAACGGTGGTACTATCTATGATGAAGAGGGCAAGACAGCGCTGATAGATTCGGAACAGGGTTCCAAAGCTTTTGAGACTTTTACCAAACTGTTTACCCAGTATAAATTGCCGACTATCTATGATTTCGCGAACCTGTTCCGTTCAGGTCAGATGCCGATTGGTATAGCAGACTACAATACTTTTAATACACTTGTAGTATTTGCACCGGAAATCAGGGGACTTTGGGATTTTACAGTAATTCCTGGAACCGTAAGAGAAGACGGATCCATAGACCGTTCCTGTCATACCACCGGGCTTTGTACCATGCTGTTGAAGCAGGAGGACGAGGTGACAAAGAACAATTCCTGGGAATTCATGAAATGGTGGGTCAGTGCCGATACCCAGGTGCGTTTTGGCCAGGAGATGGAAAGTGTTATGGGAGCTTCGGCCAGATATGCAACAGCCAACGTAGAAGCCTTTAAACAGCTGTCCTGGAGCAAGAGTCAGCTGGAGGTGCTGGATGAACAGTGGCAGTGGACCGTTGGATTAAGGGAAGTAGCCGGCGGCTATTATACCCAGAGACATATAACCAATGCAATCCGTAAGGTTCTCAATAAGAATGAAGATCCAAGGGAAACGCTTCTGGATTATACGACAACCATTAATCAGGAAATTGAGAAAAAACGTCTTGAATTCGGCCTGACTGTCAGATAGGGGGATAAGATTTGAAAACATTCATAAAGAAATATCTAAGAAAGAAGAAAAGAGATATGTCCATAGCCTGGAAGCAGGCCAAAAAGTCTAAGACCTGTTACCTGTTTCTGGCACCCTATGCGATATTATTCATTTTGTTCTATGTAGTACCGGTTATAACTTCTCTTGTTCTGAGCTTTACTTATTACAACATTCTGGAGACCCCAAAATTCATTGGGCTCCAGAATTATATAAACCTTCTGCTGGCGGATGATGTATTTATAACAGCTGTAAAAAACACCTTCCTGCTGGCTGCGATTACCGGCCCCATTGGTTACATGGCAGCGTTTCTGTTTGCCTGGTTCATCAATGAGTTGCCCAGATACCTAAGAGCTTTTGCGATTGTTATCTTTTATGCTCCGACCATATCCGGGCAGGTATATCTGATTTGGGCAATCATGTTCTCCGGTGATGCCTATGGTTACATCAATTCCTTTTTGATGGAACTGGGAATCATCAGCGGCCCTATCCTGTGGCTTACCAACCCCCAGTATATGATGATGGTGGTCATCATCGTAAGTCTCTGGATGAGTCTTGGAACTGGATTCCTGGCTTTTGTCGCCGGTCTCCAGGGTATCGACAAGGCACAGTATGAAGCCGGTTATATTGATGGGGTTAAGAACCGCTGGCAAGAATTATGGTATATAACCCTTCCCGGTATGAAACCCATGTTGATGTTCGGAGCTGTAATGACCATTACCCAGTCCTTTGGTGTGGCGGATGTACCCATTGCGCTTACGGGATTCCCAAGTACGGATTATGCTACCCAGACGGTGGTAACGCACCTTGTGGATTACGGTTCCATCCGATTTGAAATGGGTTATGCATCAGCAATTGCCACACTGCTTTTCATAGTAATGATCCTTTGCAACAAAATGATTCAGGCTATGCTTAGAAGAGTAGGAACTTAATACCATGAATAACGGAGAAAAGGGCTATGATTATGAAAAAACATCTTAAACGAAAACCTAATCGTTCCAAGGGAGGGGACTTCGGTATTTATTTCGTACTGGTACTCTTCGGGCTTTTTATGGCCTTCCCTCTGGTTTATGCAATAAACAGTGCCTTTAAGCCGCTGGATGAGATCTTTGTCTATCCGCCAAGGCTGTTTGTGCAGAATCCCACTATGGACAATTTTCAGGATTTGTTCGTAATAATGAACAAATCCTGGGTACCCTTTTCCAGGTACCTGTTCAATACCTTTTTTATAACGGTTCTGGGTACTGCCGGACATATCATTATTTCTTCCATGGGTGCCTATGTTCTGGCAAAATATCGATTTCCTGGCAGCAGGGTATTTTTCAGTATCGTCGTAACAGCCCTGATGTTCAACGGCTACGTTACAGCAATCCCTAATTATCTGGTAATGTCTAAGATCGGGTTGGTGGATTCTCCCTGGGCGGTCATAATTCCTGCCCTGGCCTCTCCCATGGGACTCTTTCTTATGAAACAGTACATGGAGGGTATTCCCGATGCATTGCTGGAAGCTGCGAAAATTGACGGTGCAAAAGAGTGGTCCATCTTTGGATTCATTGTAATGCCAATGGTAAGACCGGCCTGGCTGACACTGATGATCTTATCAGTACAGGGACTCTGGAACATCAAGGCCTCCAATTTTATCTATTCCGAAGAACTAAAGACATTACCTTATGCACTTCAGCAGATAGTAAGCGGAGGAATTGCAAGAGCAGGTGTCGGAGCTGCGGTTACACTGGTTATGATGATTGTACCTATTACGACCTTTATCGTAGTGGAGAGCAATGTTATTGAGACCATGGCAAGCTCCGGTATCAAAGATTAAGGAGGAAACAATGAAGAGAAAATGTATTTTGCTGGTGCTTCTCTGCTTTATGGTGATTATGTTGTTTCCGTCTGTACCCGCACTGGCAGAGGATACGCATTATACCTATACATATGATTGGTGGGGACTGAACAGGGAATCCCCCGACGCTTACGAAGCAAATACTTCCATAACGGGAGATAAACTGGGAATTGGTGATTTTTTGAACCCCCAGGGATTTTTTGTCCGTGATAATCTGATATATGTCTGTGATACCGGAAATAACCGGATTGTAGTAATTGAAAAAGCAGACGGAGTTTACCGGCTTAAGGAGGTCATAACAGAATTTACCGGAGAGACGGATATCAATACCTTTTCTGGGCCTATGGATATCTTTGTTACTGGCAAGGGAGAATTCTATATCTGTGATACGGAGAATCAGAGGGTCGTTCATCTGAATGCCAACCGGGAGCTGGTGAAGGAACTGGTTCGTCCTGCAGATGAAACTGTTGACCAGGAATCCAGCTTCTACCCTCAAAAGGTTGTGGTAGACAGTTCCGGCAGAGCAGTGGTTTTGGTGAAAAATTATAACAAGGGATTTGTAGAATATAAAAACACAGGGGAATTCTCCGGATTTATCGGAGCCAATGAAGTTAAATTCAATATGATCGATTATATCTGGAAGAGATTTGCCACCAAGGAGCAGAGAGCCCAGATGGAAACCTTCGTACCCACGGAATATAATAATCTGGCGCTGGATAAGGATGAATTTATCTATTGTACCACTTCTGTCTTTAAGGAAAGGGAATTGCAGAACGATAAGGCAAAGCCTATCCGCAAGCTCAACGCCATGGGGACTGACATATTGGTAAGGAACGGAGAGTATCCCCCTATTGGTGACCTGATGTGGGGGAATGCTGCCGGAGTATCCGGAGCATCCAAATTCGTCGATGTAACGGCCATGGACAATGATACCTACTTTGTAATTGACAGGACAAGAGGAAGGATTTTCGGATACGATTTTCAGGGAAACCTGCTTTATGCCTTCGGCAGCCTGGGTAACCGGATGGGATATTTCAATTATCCCACAGCACTGGAGCATATGGATAACAATCTGCTGGTTCTGGATTCCGGAAACGTAAGTATTACGGTGTTTAGCCTTACCCAATACGGACAGCTGATCAATGATGCACTGATGGAATACAAACGTGGAAATTACGATACTTCCGCTGCTTATTGGGAAGAGGTACTTACCCAAAATGGTAATTATGACCTGGCCTATATCGGCATCGGCCGTTCCCTGCTAAGACAAGGGAACTATAAAAAAGCCATGGAGTATTTTAAGCTTAAATACGACGAAGAAAATTATTCGAAAGCTTTCCAGCTATACAGGAAACAATGGATCGAAGAGAAAATCGGGTGGATTGTGGGTGTATTCTTTACCATAATCATACTTCCCTCCCTCATCGGTTTTGTGAAAAAAATTAAAAGGGAGGTAGAGGAAGAATGAAGACAGCCGCATTTTTAAAACGGTTTGACTTTCAGCATACGGCTAAAACCCTGCGCTATTCCCTGTATGTGATTACACATCCGCTGGATGGGTTTTGGGACCTGACCCATGAAAACAGAGGGTCCGTTGCAGCCGCAAATATTATTATTGCAATGGCAATGCTTACCCGGGTTTTCAGACTGCAGTTTACCAGCTTTTTATTCATAAAGGTCATATGGGAGCACGTAAATCTAATTGAGATCTTACTGGGATTTCTGATTCCTATTGTATTGGCCTGTGTGGCAAATTGGGCTCTGACCACTCTTTTTGACGGAAAAGGTACCATGAAACAGATTCATATGGGGATTGGCTATGCTCTTACTCCTTATGTATTAATACAGTTTCCGATGATATTTATCAGTAATCTGATGACAGTGGAAGAAGGAGCATTTTATTCCTATATTCTCATCTTTTCAGAGCTCTGGTGCGGTATGCTTATAATTTCTGCAGTAATGATGATACATGATTATACGCTGGGGAAAACACTTATAACCATTGCGGCTACCGTTCTGGGGATGATATTGATTATATTTATTTTCCTTTTGTTTTTCAGCTTGGTAACAGATGCGGCGGCATATTTTATTTCTTTGTACAAAGAAATTATATTCCGATTTTACTGATAAGGAGGGCTGAAAATGAAACGTTTGATATTAATGGGCATGATACTGGTCTGGGTCCTGACCTTCTCTGCCTGCAGCAAGACAGAGGAAGAAGAGCAGTCTATGGACACCTATTCCTATGGAGAGGAAAGCAAGACCTATACGCTGGAGGATGATAAGCTCAAGTTTACCTTAAATGGTGAAAACACCTATTTTCAGGTACTGGATAAGGCAAATAATACCGTATGGGATTCTAATCCTGAAAACGGAGCAGAGGATACACAGGCAAATGCGCAGAACATAAAGTACCTTCAATCCACGCTGCTCATTGAATATACCAATGAAACTGGTATTACAACCATTTTTGATAATTTTTCCTATAGTATCCAGAAAAAGCTCTATTCCATAGAGCAGGGAGAGGATTTTATCAAGGTCAATTATACCATTGGTGATATACAGAAAGCATATCTGCTTCCAGCAGCAGCGCCGGAATCCAGAATGAATGAATTTCTGGACCAGATGGACAGCAGTTCACAGAAAAAAGTAAATACCTATTACCGAAAGATTGATATCAATAATCTCCGTGCTACGGATAACAAAGCAGAACTGCTGGCAAAATATCCGGATTTAGAGACGGAGAACGTATATGTATTAAGAGATGGCACACAGGAATATCTCAAGGCCAAGATTGAAGAACTCTTTGCTCAGGCAGGCTATACCAGAGAGGATTATGAGGAGGATGAGGCCAGATATTCCGCTACAGGTTCCAGTGAAAAACCCTATTTCAACGTATCTGTGGTATACCGCCTGCAGGACGGAGACCTTATTGTGGATCTGCCCTTTGAAAATATGGGCTGGAAGAAGAATTATCCTTTAACCAAAGTAAAGGTATTGCCCTATCTGGGTGCAGGCAGCAGTGAGGATAAAGGGTTTATCCTGGTACCCGAGGGAAATGGCGGTATTATTGACTTCAACAACGGGAAGAAAGCACAGAACAGTTATTATACGGAGATTTATGGTATCGACAGTGCCGTTCCGAGAGATTCCCTGGTAACGGAAAACAGAGCTGCATTCCCTGTATTTGGTATCTCAAAGAATGGAAGCTCCATGCTCTGCATACTGGAGGATTATCAGACGCTGGCCTCTATTGAGGCTGATGTCAGCGGAAGAAACCACAGTTATAATTTTGCCGGAGCCTCCTACGTGACACTTCATTATGCTTCCCTGAGCGTGTCTGCCAAAACGGATAAATCTGTCATGGTGTATGAAGCAAAAAAACCGGAGGGTAAAATCAGTCAGCGGTACCGCTTTCTTGAAACCGATACCTACTCCGATATGGCAAAATCCTATAGGGATTATCTCATGAAGAAATACCCTGATATGGCAAAGAAGACGGAAGAAAGTACACCTGTAAATGTTACTCTGATAGGTGCTGTGGATCAGGTAAAACAACGCCTTGGATTCCCGGTTTCTGTTCCCGTACCTTTGACAAAATACAAAGAAGCAACGAGTATGATTGAGGAACTGAAAGCAGAGGGCGTAAAGAATCTGTCGGTTCGCTACAGAGGCTGGATGAACGGAGGTATCAAACAGACTTCGGCAAAATCCATCGATCGAATCGGTGCTTTAGGCAGCAAAGGAAGCTTCAGGAAATTTTTGAATGGTGCGGCTTCTATGGAAGTACCGGTGTATCTTGAAGGTGCAGTGGCATATGCCTATGAGGACGGTTTATTTGATGGCTTCTCAGCCAATAAGGATGCTGCAAAATATGCCAGCAGGGAGGTAGTAAAGCTGTACGAATTCTCACCGGTGTATTACGGGGAGGATGAATTAAAAGATCCTTATTATCTCTTAAAACCTCAACTGATGGTACAGTATATGCACAATCTTGCAGATTACATAGCAGATGCCTCTGGGGATACAGGTATGGCATTAGCTGATACCGGATACCGCTTAAATGCAGATTATAATCCAAAGAAACTGGTCAACAGAGAGAAATCCATGGAACTCCAGGCAAAGGCTATGGAAGAGATAACCTCAGCCGGCACGAAACTTATGGTAAAGGGAGGTAATGCCTATACACTTCCTTACGCAGATTTCATTGCAGATATGGACCTGACCGGCGGCAGATATCAGATCATTGATTATTCGGTACCCTTCTATACAATGGCCATACACGGACTGGTAGACTATACCGGCGTTTCCTTAAATGTCTCTGGGGATTTTCAGCAGCTGCTGCTTAAAAGCGCAGAAGCCGGTGCAGGTTTGTCCTTCACCTTTATGAAGGAAGAAGCTACTGCCCTGCAGAATTCCAATTATACCTTCCTGTTTGGTGCTGATTATGACAGATGGAAGGCTAAGGCTCTTGAAATATATAACCGTTACGAGAAAGAGCTCGGACATTGCTTTAACCAATATATTACAGAGCATAGGCAGCTGAGTGATGGCGTTTATGTTACTACTTACGAAGATGGAACCAGTGTCTATGTCAATTACAACAATACCGAGTATGTAAACGGTACCCTTAAGGTACCGGCCAGTGATTACTTGGTTGAGAGGAGGTAAGCTAATGGCAGGAAAAAAACATAAGGATTTGCAGGCTAGAAAAGCCAGAACGGGTTATTTGTTCATACTGCCTTTTATTATAGGCTTTGTTGCCTTTATGGTTATACCTCTTATTGAATCCTTCCGTATGACCTTCAGCAATGTAATTGTAGGTATCGGAAACGGAGGGTTTGTACTGGAGTTTACCGGGTTAAGCAATATCAAGAAAGCACTTCTGGTAGATCCGGAATTTACCAGAATGCTGACAGATGAATTAACGAAAATGGCAGTTCAGGTACCGACAACATTAATTGTAAGCTTTTTTATGGCTTTATTGTTGAATCAGGCTTTTAAGGGAAGAGGCCTGGTGCGTGCCGTATTCTTCCTGCCGGTTATACTTTCCTCCGGAGTTTTAGTGGGACTTGAATATAATAACAGTCTTTTATCCGGAATGCAGGAATACATCAGCAATAATACACAAACCTCTGACATAACGGCTGTGTTGGAGAAGATTTTATCCAACAGTGGTTTTGGAGAACGTTTTCTGAATGTTGTTTATGACATTGTAAACAATGTTTATGATGTTGTTATTGCTTCAGGTATCCAGATAATCATCTTCCTGTCCGGTCTGCAGACCATATCAAAGAGTATGTATGAAGCTGCTACCATTGAGGGATGTACGGCATGGGAAAGTTTCTGGAAGATAACACTGCCTATGGTAAGCTCAGTTATCCTTGTTAATGTTATCTATACCATTGTTGATTTCTTTATGAAAACCGACAGTAAGGTTATGACGAAGATAAGTGATACCATGGTACAGAAAATGGATTATGGCTTCAGTTCCGCTATGGCATGGATATATTTTTCAGCAGTTATCCTGATTATTGCGATATTTTCCGCAATTACTTCAAGGTGGGTGTACTATTATGAATAGGAATATTAAAACGAAATGGAAAGAGTTTATAATCAGGAACAGAAAATCCGGAGGATATCTTCTTAAGAAGAGAATTTCCATCAGGATATATCAGATTTTACGGGCTGTTCTGTTATTCGGTTTGTGTTTTTTAATACTGCAGCCTTTATTTAATAAGGTATCCTTAAGCTTTATGCAGGAAAAGGATTTATATGACCCTACTATAATCGTAGTACCCAGAAATTTTACTCTTGAGAATTATAAACTGGTCAACAGTCTGATAAATTATTGGAAGTCATTATTTAATTCCATCGGTATTTCGGTAATGTCAAGTATTCTGCAGGTTACAGCCTGTACCATAGTTGGATATGGATTTGCAAGATTTAAGTTTCCGCTTAAGAACTTCTGGTTTGGCTGTGTGCTCCTTGTAATCGTAATTCCACCGCAGACTATTATGTCATCGCTCTATTTAAATTTTAGATTTTTTGATGTTTTCGGTATTATTAAGCTTATTACGGGAAGTACCCTGAACCTTCAGAATTCCATTGTGCCATATATGCTGCTATGTATAACCTGTATGGGCTTAAAGAGCGGATTATATATCTTTTTGATCCGACAGTATTTCAGGGGAATACCAAAGGAATTGGAGGAAGCCGCTTATGTGGATGGCTGCGGTAATTTTTCTACCTTCCTTCGTATTATGCTGCCGGATGCCAGACCTATACTTACCTCCTGTTTTCTGTTCGCCTTTGTATGGCAATGGACGGATTCCTTTTATTCAAGAATGTTCCTTGGAAAGACAGCGCTGTTAGCAAATAAATTGACGGCAATAAGCAGCCTTTTAGGGGATTATTTAACCTCTATCAGCGGAACAGCCAGCAAGCCTTCCGTAGCTTATGGACAGATGATGATCTCTACAGGAATGATCATGGCTATTATCCCGCTGCTGTTAATCTATATCGTGGCACAAAAGGGATTTGTGGAAAGTTTAAGTCAAACCGGATTAAAGATGTAATGCAGATAATTGTTAAAGTTTCACACGTTAAAATATTGGATATTGGGTAATAGGGGTCTTCTGGATGAAATAATCGGGGAAAATCCAGGAGACCTGGAAGAAATTAAGCAGTTATTTATGGGGTTATATATCGGATTTACACAAAAGGCGATAGTTAAGTGAAAATCACTTTTCTATATAATGTATTTAAAGGAGGATATTACAGTGAAAAAGAATCAGAAGTTTTTGGCAGTATTGTTAATTCTCGCTATGTGTCTGTCAATGTTTACAGCTTGCGGAGGGAATAAGGCAAAAGAAACAAGTGATAATGCTGAACCTACGGTGGAGGCAACCACACCTACAGAAGAAGCAACACCTACCGCAACGGAAGAACCCGCCATGGATTTAGGTGGTATGGAAATCGTTATCGGTGACTGGTGGTCTTCTGCAGATCCTGCAGCTCCCACAACCGCACAGGAAGAGGCTACGCAGGCTTACAGAGAAGAAATCCAGGCAAAATATAATTTTAAAATAAAACAGGTGGCAGTTGCTGAATGGGGAACCATGCAGGAGACCTTTACCACCTCAACAATGGCAGAAGATCCTGCGGCTCAGGTGTTTATCCTTGCACCCGATTGGGTGGCACAGCCTCTGGCTAACGGATTGGTATATGATCTGGCCACTCTGGAAAATTTAGATTTTACAGAGAGTAAATGGAATCCTTCTGTATTAAAGACATTAACCTATGGTGATTCCGTATATGGTATGGCTGCCGGTAAACCTGAACCCAAACTTGGCGTGTACTGGAATAAGAGACTCTTTGAAGAAGCAGGCCTTGACCCGAACCTGCCTTATGATTTACAGGCAAGCGGAGAATGGACCTGGAGCAAATTTGAAGAGTTGTGTAAATCCCTTACCATTGACAGTAACAATGATGGTACGATCGACAGTTATGCAATGGCAAGTTTCTCATCTGATTTATTTAAAGGTGCTATCACCAGTAACGATGCAAGATATATCGATAAGGATGACAGCGGTATGTTCATCAACGGTTCCAAGGATCCTAAATTCCTGGAAGCTCTTCAATGGGCTGTAAGCTTGATCCAGAAGAATTATGAGATGCCGGCTCCTGCGGATTCTAACTGGGATTGGTTCATTTCTGCCTTCCACGATGCCAAAGTTGCCATGCAGTTTGGAGAAGTTTATAAGACCGGAACCTGGGCTGATATGGAAGATGACTGGGGATTTGTACTTTGCCCTAAGGGACCTAAGGCAAATGGATACGAGGTATACTTTAATGATAATGTAGCAGTTATTCCTTCCAGCTATGATAAGGAAACAGCTGAAAAAATAGCCTTTGCTTACAACCTCTGGACTAACCCCACTCCTGGCTACGAAGATGACAGTGAGTCCTGGAAAGATGGCTATTACACCAGATTCCGTGATGAAAGAGCTGTAGACGAAACACTTACAATGATGTATGATTCCGCAACAATCAATACAGATTATGCATCTTTCGTATATGGTCTTGATCTTGGAACAATTATCTGGGATACCTATGCCCTTGGCAGCACACCTGCTGAGAAGATTGAGCAGGTAGCAGATTCCTGGCAGGCACTTATAGATGATGCCAATAAAAAATAACAGATAGTCAAAAAGGGGAGGTATGTACCCGCCTCCCCTTTTTGTAATAAGAAATTGCAGCTTATGATATAGAAAGCCCTGCCGGGCAGGATATACAGGACTCGCTTAAGGAAGATTGTTACTATCATGACAGCGGGTTAGCACCAGACTCTGGTGCTGATATTTATGAATTCAGGAAGAAGAGGGTTGCAGTAAATGGGATGTAAGAGGGAATATTTTAAATTGGCAGGTTTAGTGCTATGCCTGTCCTTGTTATTACTGTCCTGCAGCAGGAAAGAAGAGCCGGCTAGTAAAGAGGGCAGTTTAAAAGAAAGTAATACAGCAGAAAGTGATAAAGCAGAAAGTGATAAAGCAGAAAGCAATACAACAGAAAGCAGTAATGCAACAGCTGAAGGCAATGAGAAGGAAAGTAAACCGGATACCCAAAAGGTTGAAAATACAGTGGATTATTATAAACAATACCAGGAAAACGGAGAACTGCCTGTCCTGGCACAGGTCCTTGAGGGTAGCTTTAAAACAGGGGTTGCACTTTCTGCCGAAGATATCAAGAATCCCCTGAAAGCGAAGCTGGTAGCTTCACAGTTTAACAGTATTACCTGTGAAAATGAAATGAAGGCGGATTTTACCCTGGATAGGGAAGCCACCTTAAAAAGAGGGGAAGAAAAATACCCTGTAGTTAATATGAAAAGGGCGGAAACAGCCCTTAACTTTGCAAAGGAAAACGGACTTACCATGCGGGCACATACTCTGGTATGGCATTCACAGACTCCCAGATGGCTTTTCACTGTGGGCTTTCAAGACAGTGCGGAAGCTCCTCTGGTCTCAAGAGAGGTAATGCTTGCACGTATGGAGAATTACATAAAACAGGAAATGGAGTATGTGAATACTCATTATCCCGGTGTGGTCTATGCCTGGGATGTGGTCAATGAGGCCATCGAAACAGGTGACGGACAAGAAAACGGTATTCGGACGAAAAACAATCTCTGGTATGAGGTACTGGGAGAGGATTATGTTGAACTGGCTTTTACCTATGCCAGAAAATACACAGCGGAGGGACAGAAGCTTTTCTATAATGATTACGGTACTTATGACAAGACCAAGATGTTTGCGGTCTATAAGCTACTGGAGAAGTTAAAGGAGAAAGGTTTGGTCGATGGAATCGGTATGCAGGATCATATCCAGCTATCCAGTCCAACCGTTCTAGATTATCAGTATGCTGTCAATAAATATGCAGAACTTGGAATTGAGCTTCAGGTTACCGAACTTGATATAGATATGAAGGAAAACAGTGAAGAAGCCCAGGAAAAGCTTGGGACCAGATATAAGAATATCATGGCGGTATTGCTTAATTCCGTGAAAAAAGGAAAAGCGAATATTACCAGTGTTACCTTCTGGGGGCTTACGGATGACCGCTCCTGGCTTAACAATGCAGACGGAGCAAGCTATCCTCTGCTCTTTGACAAAGAACTGAAACCAAAGAAAGCTTACTTTGGTGTATTGCAGGATTCTTCCGTTAAAAACTATTGAATAATTGCCTGTCTATAAGCGGCAGGCTTTCATAAAACAGCGAAACTTAACAAACACAATTGGCAATACAAGAAAGGACATTCTTATGATAACTGCATCAAACCCCATATTAAACGGCTTTTATCCCGACCCTTCCATCTGCAGGGTTGGCGAAGACTTCTACCTGGTGAACTCAAGCTTTGCTTATTTTCCAGGGGTACCCATCTGGCATAGCAGGAATTTGGCGGACTGGGAGCAGATAGGAAATATTCTGGACCGAGAGTCACAGATTCCTTTAAAGGAAAGTGGTCACTCCGGTGGAATTTTTGCACCTACAATACGATTCCATAATGGCACTTATTACATGATTACGACCAATGTCTCAGGAGGCGGTAATTTTATCGTTACTGCAACTGACCCCAAAGGTCCCTGGTCGGAACCCTTTCTTCTGGGACCGGAAGCTGGAGGAATCGATCCCAGTCTTTTCTTTGACGAGGATGGAACCTGTTATTATGTAGGAACCAGACCTAATCCGTCAGGAGTACGTTACAATGGTGACTGGGAGATCTGGGTACAGAAGCTGGATCTTGGCACTATGAAACTAACAGAGGAAAGTCATGCCATATGGAAAGGGGCCTTGCGGGATGTCATTTGGCCGGAGGGACCTCATCTGTATAAAAAAGACGGCTATTACTACCTGATGATAGCAGAAGGCGGAACCGGACCCAATCATGCAGTTACCGTAGCACGAAGCAAAGAGATCTTTGGTCCCTATGAAAATAATCCGAATAATCCCATCCTGACCCACAGACATCTGGGTAAAGATTATCCCGTTATTTATGTAGGCCACGCTGATCTGGTGGATGACTCTCAGGGCAACTGGTATCTGGTGATGCTTGCAAGCAGACGCTGCGAGGGTTACGTGGGCCTTGGACGGGAGACTTTCCTGGCAAAGGTATTCTGGGAAGACGGCTGGCCGGTGGTGAATCCCGGTGTTGGTAAACTGGAGGATAAGGTTATGTTGCCGTTTGCGCCGGCAAAAGGCAGGGACAGAAGCCTGCAAAAACTTGTAGGCAGCACAAACAAATTTGACCGGGTAATGTTAAGGAATCCGGAGAGCCTCTTTTATAAAGAGGAAGAAAATAAGATTACCCTGCAATTTCTTCCTGCGACTTTAAAGGAGAAGAAAAGCCCTGCTTTCCTTGGGCTAAGACAGCTGGAGTACCATTATGAGGCAGTTCAGACCCTTTCTGTTCCGGTATTGGAGGAAGGAGAGGAGGCAGGACTCGTTATCCTGCAAAGTAATGAGTATCATATGCTGTTCTGTATGAAGAGCGGAGGAGATAACCGCTTAAAAGTCCAGGTAATAAAGGTTACCGGAGGAAAAGACAATCTGCTGGCGGAAAAAGAATTTAAGCTGGCAGGTGAGGATATAAAAAATGGATTGAAGCTTACGTTTAAGGTCAGGGGAGAAGGACAGAAGGCTAATTTCCTTCTGGAAACAGAAGGCAGTGAGGAACTGCTTGCAGGTGACGTTGATATACATGAAATGAGTACGGAGGTAGCCGGAGGTTTTGTCGGTAATACCATAGGTGTATATGCATCTTCTAATGGAAGAGAGTCTGAGAATACCCTGGATATTCTGGATTTTACCATAAGATATTAAGTTCCATTCTTAACATAATATATCTAAAGGTATAAATTAATCCTGCTGGTTGTAAAAGAAAGGTGAATTATGTGTAGAAGATTCTGCATTTTGCTGATATTGCTTACCCTGCTCTCTATTTGCGGCTGTACAAGGAATGAGGCAACGGAAGCGGATTTTGAAATAAAGGAAATGGAAAATACACTGAAAGATACTTCGGATACCACCAGGGAACAAAAACAAGAAGAGGGCAGCAATAAAACGGAGCTTTCAGAGGCAGCTCCTGTTGAGAAGGAAACAGCGACCGAAAAGGATCATGCAGCAGACAGTAAAGAGGAGGCGTATGAGAAGATGATAGAGAGATCCTTGCTATCTTCAGGGAATAATTTCAGAATGAAAAAGGTTATGGAAAAGGCGGCAAAAGGGGAAGCGGTAACGGTTGCCTATATCGGCGGCTCCATTACGGAAGGTGCTGGGGCCTCCACATATAAAAACTGCTATGCTTACCAATCCTGGCTCTCCTTTTCTGAAAAATTCGGGAAAGATAATGGGAAAAATATAAATATTGTAAATGCCGGAATGGGTGGTACTCCTTCTGCTTTAGGGATTATCCGCTATGACAGGGACGTTACGGATTACGGAAAAACAATACCGGATATTGTATTTATAGAGTTTGCGGTGAATGATTATCAGGAACCCACCAACGGAGAAGCATACGAAAGTATGGTGAGAAAGGTTCTGAATCAGCCGAATCAGCCTGCTGTAGTACTGGTATTCAGTGTATTCAAGACCAAGTGGAATATGCAGGACTTTTATCAGCCCCTGGGTGCATTCTATGATTTGCCCATGATCAGTATAAAAGATGTGGTGGTCCCTGAACTTGAGGCAGGACGAATAACAGAGGAGGAGTTCTTTTCTGATGAATACCACCCCAAAGATTTCGGTCATCAGATCATGAAGGACTGTATTGGCTATTATTTTGATACGGTGGCTGCAAGTAAGCCTTCGGATTCTAACGCTGTGGTAACGGATAAAACTCTCTTTGGCAATGCTTACGAGGAACTGAAAATGCTGGATGCCGGGATACAGGAGAAAGAGATCATCATAGAAAAAGGTGGTTTTTCCGGAAATGACAAAGAATTGGTTGGTCTGTATTATGCTCCGGAAAGACGAAGCTTTCCTGATAACTGGAAACATGAGAAGGATGGTGAACAAAAGAGCTTCTCTATGACTCTGACCTGTAAGAATCTCTTAATGGCCTATAAGGTAAGCAGCAGGGATACCTTTGGAGAAGCGGAAGTCTATGTAGACGGAGAAAAAATCGGAAGCTATAACGGACATCAGGAAAACGGCTGGAACAATCCTATTACAGTGGTTCTTCTTAAGGAAGAGCAGGCGGCTGAACACAGGATAGAAATAAAAATGGCCAAAGGAAATGAAGAAAAGGAATTTACCATAATGGCCTTTGGATATACCGGAAGATAATAGCAGTATCTTAATATATATGTGTACAGAGGTACACAGATGGGAGAGTATATGAAGGACGGGGCATATTATACAGGAAGCTATCCGAATCTATTGGCGGAAGCAGGACTGTCGGAGCAGGAAATCAACCGCAGGATAGAGGAAGCATTTCACACCATGTTTTTTGATGAGCAGGAAAAGTTCTATTTTGAAATGGGTCAGGACAAGGGTTATATGATGGATACCGGAAATTTTGATGCAAGGACCGAAGGCATGAGCTATGGAATGATGATGGCGGTGCAGATGGACCGAAAGGATATCTTTGACAGGTTGTGGCTTTTTTCAAAAACATATATGTATCAGAGCAGCGGAAAGTATGAAGGGTATTTTGCCTGGTCCGTAGCAACAGACGGAAAGAAAAATGCGGAAGGGCCTGCACCGGATGGAGAAGAATATTATGCAATGGCACTCTTTTTTGCTTCCCACCGCTGGGGAGAAGGAGAAGCACCTTTTGATTACAGTACACAGGCAAGGAATATATTAAAGCATTGTGTTCACCAGCATGAGCTGACAGCAGAGGGCAGTCCAATGTGGGAGCCTGAGAACCATTATATCAAATTTGTTCCGGAGTCCCCTTTTTCCGATCCTTCCTATCATCTGCCCCATTTTTACGAGCTGTTTGCGGAATGGGCGGAGGAAGAAGACAGGGAGTTCTTTAAAGAAGCGGCAAAAGAGAGCCGGAGATATCTATTGCTGGCATGCCATCCTCAGACAGGCATGGCTTCGGAATATGCGGAATTTGATGGTACGCCAAGGAGGCTGTTCCATGACGGACAGTTCTATTCCGATGCCTATAGGGTTGCCATGAATATCGGACTGGATAGAGCCTGGTTCAACAAAGAAGAGGCCCTGGGAGAGGTTATTGACCGGTTACAGGCATTTTTCTCTGAAAATACAAAACTGGGTGAGTATGACAATTATCTTATTGACGGAACCTCTCTGGGGCAGCCCGCGCTTCACCCGGTAGCTATTATAGCCACCAATGCGGCAGGGTCATTGGCAGCCAGAGGAAAATACAGAATGGATTGGGTCAGAAATTTCCTAAATACTCCTCTTAGAAAAGGTGAGAGAAGATATTACGATAACTGTCTGTATTTCTTCTCCCTGTTGATGCTGGCGGGTAGATATCGGATATATTAATTGGAGAAGGAAGCCGACAGCTTTCATTTATTCTCAAAAGTACCTTTGAAGACTGCAAGGTGTACTGTTGCGTATCAATAATAATGCAACGAAAAGCAGAAATCATACAAGAGGGAGACAGAGCCGTCAGCGGGCAGTGTCTCCCTTTATTGGAATTATATATTTGATGTTTTACGGGTGAAGCTGTAAACAGACGGAGGTTTTATGGGATATGGAATCAAGTTCAGGGGGAGACTGGTCCTTACACTTGCAATGGCAGTATTGCTCCAGGGCTGTCTTCCAAAAGAGGAAGTACTGCCGGATGCCCCTGTGATAAAGACAGAAGAAATAAAGGAGTATAAAAAAGCGGAGGTCATGAGGGGAGATATCATAGAAAGTGTAACAATTGACTGTACCTATACAGCGCTTTATAAGGAAGATTTAAAGTTTTCCATCAGTGGAAAAATTATTGACCATATCTATGTAAAAGAAGGCGACAGGGTAGAAAAAGGAGATCTTCTGGCTGACCTGGTCATGGACGATACGCAAAGTAAGATAGAGGAATATAGTAATAATCTGGAATTCCTGAAATTGAATCTTTCGAATCTAAAGGAAATAAAAGTACTTGCAGCTTCAAGTCTTAAGAAGCTTAAAGCCACAGAAGGCTATACCGTAAATATCGGTGAGCAATATGAAAGAGATATTTCAGGTTATGACAATGATATGGAAAAACTGGAGGATAGTATCTATATCACCAAAAAAAGACTGGAGAATGCCAGAGAGGATTTAAACAATCACAGAATTCTGGCAGGAATGAATGGTATGGTATCCTTTATCGCCGGTTACAGAAGCGGAGACTTTTCCAAGAAAGAGATGACTATGATCACTCTTTATGATCCGGAGGAAATGCTCTTTTATGCTGAAGGAGAGAATATCAGGTATCTCGCACCGGGTGATAAGGTAACGGTCAAGATGTTTGGAGAAAATGTGGAAGCAGAAGTTCTTGATCTGGACGAAAAGAAGAATGAAGCCGGAGGACTTTACCTAAAAGCTTTGAAAAAACCGGAAAGGCTTCAGATGGATGCCAAAGGAGAAATCACCCTGATTTTGAAGGAAGCCAGGGATGTGCTCTATCTGCCTGTATCTGCCGTCTATGAAGAAAATGGAGCATCTGTGGTTTATGTAGAGGATGGAGATGGCTTCAAAAGCGTGAAGGAAATAAAGACCGGATTTACGGCAGAAAGGAAAATAGAAATTCTGTCAGGTCTTGAGGAGGGTGACAGTGTCATACTGGAATAGATTGGGAATAAAATATGCGGCAGTATGTCTGCTGGTGCTTCTGCTAAATGGCTGTGAAAAAGCGGAGCAGTCCGTGCCGGTACTGTCGGAGTCAGCTGGAACTCAGCTGGAAACCGCTGTGGTAACCAGGGGGGATTTGTTTGAAATGACCACTTTTGACGGAAAGGTGTATCCGGAGCTTAAGGAGCTTACCTTTGGTACAGAGGGGACAGTAGCAGAAGTTAAGGTAGCTCTGGGAGATACGGTAAAAAAGGGGGATACCCTGTTCCTTTTAAAAAACGAAGGGCTGGAACAGGAACTGGCTTCCCTGAAGGAACAGCTGAAGGAGTCCGAAGTAAACAATTCCTATGAGTACGATATACAGAAGCTGGAGCTTGAAATTCAAAAGCTTACACTTAAGCAGAAGCAGGAGGAGAAGGCACCGGCAATAGAAATTGCCCAGATTCAGGCAAATTATGACCGGCAGAAACTGCTGTTGGAGCAGTACTTAAAAGTAAAGGATTTTGACAAAAAGCAACTGCAGGTAAAGATACAGGAGTTAGAGAAAAGTATGAACTCCTTTCGCATAACAGCACCTGCTGACGGTAAGGTAGTTTATTTAAAGGAGACTCATTTAGATACACCTGTTAAAGAAGGAGATACCGCTATATACCTGGCGGACTATTCCGGGCTCTATATCCAGGGGGAGTATCTGGAAGAAGCTGTGGTAGAAAAGGCAGAGCTGGTGTATGCACTGATAAAGGGCAGGGAGTACCCGCTGGAATACGATCCCTATACCGTTGAAGAACTGCTGCGTATGAAGAACAGCAGCACCGGCATGGGCAGCCGTTTTCGTTTCAAAGAGAGCGGTGATTATGCTTCCGGAGATTATGGGTGTATCTGTCTTAAAAATAAGGTGGAAAGCAATGTCCTCAGTATCCCAAAGACCGCGCTGAACAGCGACGGAGAAGAAGCTTTTGTCTATCTGGTAATTGATGGTGCATTGGTAAAACGGACTGTTAAGACAGGAATGGAGACCAGCATACAGGTGGAGATAAAAGACGGACTGAAGGAAGGAGAGGTGGTATATGTCAAAGGCTAGGAAAATAATATGCCTCATAGCAGCCGGAAGCCTGGCACTTTCCCTGATAACCGTAAGAGTTGCCCTTGCGGACAGTAAGTCTGTCTTTCAAAAGACCGGAGGAGAAAGACCTGGGACAGAAACGGCAAAGACCAGAGAAGAAAAACCTGGGACAGAAACAGCAAAGACCGGAGAAGAAAAACCTGGAACAGAAACAGTAAAGACCGGAGAAGAAAAGCCTGGGACAGAAATAGCAAAGACCGGAGAAGAAAAAACTGGGGCAGAAACAGCAAAGACCAATGAAGAAAGTTCTAAGACAGAAACAGTAAAGACCGATGAAGAAAGTCCTGAGACAGAAATTACAAATGGCGGAAAAGATTCTAATAAAGAGACCGGTCAAGCGGGAGAAGTAAATTATGAAGAAGTTGTCATCGGTGATTATGAGGAAAAAGGGACTCTAAAGAATCTGGAATGGAAGTATCTCAGATATGACAGCTTGTCTATACCTTATCCCAGTGGTACCTTTGTTAGCTATCTGGTGGAGGAAGGACAGGAGGTAAAAAAAGGAGAGAAGCTGCTCTCTTATCGGCTCCCTTTTGACCCAATCAGTCTGGAGGAGAAGGAACTGAAGCTGAAGCAGAGCCTTGAAGCATATGAGCTGGCCTGCCGGCAAAGGGAGGCGGAGATAGACGAGAGTGAGAAGCGGCTTAAAATCCTGGAACAGGAGACCTATGAAGCAAAAATAGCAAAGCTGAACCTGGAGAAGCAGAAGCTTTCTTTTCGGCAGTATTGTTACCAGACAGAAAAAGCCCTGGATATACAGAAAGAAGATATCAAGACAATAAAGGCAAAAGAAGAACTCCAATATCTGTATGCTCCATATGACGGTTTCATTCATAAAGGGGATGGGGTATCGGAAGCTATGGACATCGACAGCCGGAAGGTGCTATTGACCATTCTGGATAAAAAAAGTGCCGTATTAGGCACAGAGGTAAGCGGAAATGAAAGCCTTTGGTTTGATATGAAGGTTTCGGTGACAGGTATCATAAACCGAAAGGAAGATAAGGATAACCTTCACACAGGCAGAATCCTTTCCAGTGATTCTTTGTTTGAAGGAAAGCTTACAACAGGCATGCTCTATGTTGCAGTGGATGATCGGGAATTGGTGGATACCATCCAAATGGCTAATATAACTGCGGCAGCAGTGACCGTTGAGCAGGTTCCGATTATACCGTTAAAGGCCGTTAAAACGGAAAATGACCGGAAATATGTCTACCAGAAAGACAGTGACGGCAGCCTCAGACGGCAGTATATCACCGGCAGGGATAATGGAACGGATATGTGGGTGTACAACGGTCTGTCTGCGGGACAGAATATCGTAGTGGATTAGGCAGGGGGTTCATATGTTTAAATATGTAATACATAAAATATTGAATAAAAAATGGATGGCTGCCAGTCTGATATTGGGGAATCTTCTGCTCATTGGTATGGTGTCAGGAAGTGTGGTCTATTCCAATGCAGTACTGAACAGGCTGCTGGTGAAAGAATTGAATAATGCCATGGAGACTACAGGGGTCTATCCTTTGCAGACCGCAGTAGAGATCCGAATGGACAGAACCAGAAGTGATGTTAGTGTAGCTGGCAAGGTAAAGGAGCTGGAATACCTGACAGACAGCCTTCCCTCCAATATGCAGCTGAAAGCCAGGGAAATTATCAGAAACTATTATATCCGCACCAACTATCTGTATGCCCCGGAGGAGAAAGAGGTCAATTCCCAGGTACTGGATCTTTCTTTTCTTTCTGGTATGGAGGACCATGTAACCATGCTTTCCGGTAAGACCTACAGCAGTCAGCTGGTAGACGGTGCCATTGAGGTTATCGTAAGCCGGAAAGCCATGATGGAGCAGGAGCTTATGTTAGGGGAAGAACTTTATCTGGCAGATGCCAGGGATAAAGAAGGAAACCCATATAAGATAAGGATAACAGGAGTCTTTCAAAATTCAGAAAGCGAGGATGTCTATTGGGTAAAAAGTCCTGATGCCTATTCCAAGCAGTTTTTTATGGATGAGGACTTATTCCGGGAGCTATTTGTGAATTATGAAGCACCTCAATATAAATGGAACAGTATTTTTTATGTGCTGATGGATTACAGTGACATCAAATCGGGGCAGGTTGGAAATATGTCGTCTGTTCTGGAACGGTTCAGTGAAAAGGTCATAGCCATGGACTGTTACAGTTACAAGGAATACTTCGGTGAGTTGTTAAAGGATTTTCAGGTGAAAGAGGTCAGATTAAATAACATACTCTTTCTGCTGGAAATTCCCATTTTTATATTGCTGCTGGTCTTTATCTATATGGTAAACAAACAGATGATGCTAAATGAACGCGGAGACATTGCCATGCTAAAGAGCCGGGGTGCTTCAGGTGGACATATTATCAGGATATATCTGTACCAGGGAATTATATTTTCAGTATTGGGATTGCTGCTTGGTATCCCTCTTGGGCTTTTTTTCTGTTACAGCCTTGGAAACTCCAATGCTTTCCTGGAGTTTGTATCAAGAACCGCCCTTAAAGTGGATTTTACAGGGAAAGCCTTTCTTGCGTCTCTGCTCTGTGGAGGGATATCCCTGGTCATAACTTTGGTGCTGGCATTTTGGCACACCGGAGAGACCATTGTATCCTACAAACGGAAGCTCAACAAAAAGGCGGGAAAACCGGTGCTTAAAAGTCTGGTGGCAGGGGCTGTATTCCTTAGTATTGCAGGCTACAGTCTGTATAATTTCAAACTGCATGCAGATACCCTGGCAGCAGGAAAAGGTCTTGATCCGCTGTTATTTTGCGGCGCAATATTTTTTATACTGGGAATGGCTTTTCTGGTGCAGGGATTGTTCCCGTTTATGACGGAGGTTATATTCTGTGCAGGTAAAAATTTCTGGAACCCGGCGGCTTATGCCTCCTTCCAGAAGCTTAACAAAGCTTCCGATAACCAGGGTTTTATTCTGCTCTTTCTTATACTCACAGTTTCACTGGGCATTTTTGATGCTACTCTGGCCAGAACCATTAACGGCAATGAAGAGGACCGAATTGTTTATACCACAGGTGCTGATCTGGTACTGCAGGAGAAATGGGTCAGTAACAAGGAGGATATCCAGGCATATGTGGCAGCCTTAAAAGCCATGGGTCAGAATGTAGATGAGAGCCAGTTTACTGTGGTCTATACGGAACCGGACTTTGACAGGTATAAGGAGCTGGAGGGAGTAGAAAAAGTAACAAAGGTATTGATGGATAAAGGCCTTCAGGTTAATGGAAACAGCGGTAAGATCAACACAACTCTTATGGGGATCCAGACAAAGGGATTCGGAGAAACTGTAAATTTTAAAGACGGACTGCTTCAGACCCATTGGTATAACTACCTCAACGAAATGGGAGCATCGGAAGACGGAATCCTGGTTTCTTCTAATTTCAGGGATATGCTTGGCTATAAGACCGGTGATACCATAACCTGTTCCGGAGAGGATGGCAGTTTTACCGGGATAATCAAGGGCTTTGTGGATTACTGGCCGTCTTATGCACCGGTAACCCTGGAAAAAAGCAAAGACGGAAAAGCTGCGGAGGTTAATCAATTCCTGATTGTGGCTAATCTTTCAAAAGTACAGAAGGAATGGGGGATAACACCTTACCAGATCTGGATAAAGACCAGCGGTTCCTCTTCTTTTATCTATAATTTTGCAGGGCAAAACAATCTGCAGTTTGAGGTATTCAAAGACCTGTCAGCAAATATCATAGAGAAGAACAACGATCCCTTTTACCAGGGAACCAATGGTATCCTCACACTGGGATTTATTATCATCCTGCTGATCTGCGCAATAGGATTCCTGATTTTTTGGATTTTATCTATTTTTACCAGAACACTGCAATTCGGTGTACTGCGTGCCATGGGTATGACCCTGGGTGAAATAATAGGGATGCTGGTACAGGAACAGCTCTTTTTATCAGTACTGCCTATTTTCTTTGGAATACTTATCGGAAGACTGGTATCCGGTTTGTTCGTGCCTCTGATTCAGATAGCATATACCTCCTCTGAACAGATTCTTCCTCTTGAAATCATGGAGCAGGGAAGTGACAGGATCCGGGTATTGGTGATAGTAGCTGCAGTGGTGCTTTTGTGTATGCTGATAATCGGCAAGCTTATCTCTGATATGAAAGTGACAAAAGCTTTAAAATTAGGAGAGGATTAAGTCGGATATGAATCAGATAATGAAAACCAGTGGAATTAACAGATATTTTGCAGTTCCCGGCGGAAACAGTCTTCATGTTCTAAAGGATATAACCATGGAAATTCCGGAGGGAAAGCTTACAATCTTAAAAGGGCGCTCCGGTTCAGGCAAGACGACCCTGATGAATATCTTAGGGGCCCTTGATACGGCTACTTCCGGAGAAATACTATTTGACGGTGTACGTCTGGAGGAACTGGGGGAAAGGAGCCGCTGCAGGCTCAGAAGAACAAAGATGGGATTTATTTTCCAGTCGGTTGCCCTCATACCCACCATGAATGCTTATGAAAATGTGGAATATATGCTCCGGATGGCAGGGATAAAAAAGAATCGGAATGACAGGGTGAAAGAAAGCCTTAAACTGGTAGGGCTGGCAGGCAGAATGGATCATATGCCCCAGGAGCTTTCCGGAGGAGAACAGCAAAGGACTGCCATTGCCCGTGCAATTGTCCATAAACCCAGAATCATCTTTGCAGATGAACCTACGGCAGAGTTGGATACGAAAACGGCTCTTCAAATTGTTAAGATTTTCAAGAACCTGACGGAACAGGAAGGAATAACGGTACTGATGACAACCCATGACACGGATCTGATGGAAATGGGAGACAGGGTATATGAGCTGGAGGATGGTGGTTTTATTGGAAGAGAATAGAGAGGCTTATATGATTCAGTGCGATAACCTGGTTAAGATCTATAAGACCAGAGACAGCGAAGTGCTGGCCCTGCAGGGACTGGATATGACAGTCCGGCCCGGGGAGCTTTTGGCAGTAGTTGGTAAAAGCGGCAGTGGAAAATCCACCTTTCTAAATATGATAGGAGGACTTGACAAACCCTCTGCGGGTAAGCTGATGGTGGACGGTAAAAATCTGTTCACCATGACACAGAAGGAGCTTGTGGAATATAAGAAAAAGACAGTGGGATTTGTCTGGCAGAACAATGCCAGAAATCTTTTCCCTTACCTGAATGCATTGGAAAATATACAGGTTCCCATGCTGTTTACCGGAGAAAAGCAGCGAAAGGAAAAAGCTTTGGAGTTACTGGAACTGGTAGGGATGTCTCACCGCAAATATAATAAACTGGCGGAATTATCCGGAGGGGAACAACAGAGGATTGCCATCGCCATTGCCCTGGCAAATGCTCCGAAGCTTTTATTGGCGGATGAACCAACGGGGTCGGTGGATAAAAAGACCTCTGACTATATTCTGGATATTTTCAGAGAACTGAACAGAAGTAAAAAGACTACCGTCCTGATTGTAACCCATGACAATGCCCTGGCAAGAAAAGTTAACCGCGTTATTTCCATCCAGGACGGTAAAATCAGCAGTGAACTTCATGCAAGATATGATCTGGAAGCTTTGAAGGAGCTTGCCTGGGAAGAGGGGCATGAAGAATATACCATTCTGGACAGGGCAAACCGCCTGCAGCTGCCTTCGGAAATGCTGGAGAAGATGGGGGTTCAGGACAATAAGGTGATATTGGAATTTGAACAGGACAGGATAATCATTAAGGCGGTCTCCTCCTAACGGGTTGTTCCGGCACTACATTGCATTTCACTTAATTCAGTACCTGCTGTTTGCACTGTTACTGTATTGCTGTAGAGGCTTACAACCAATAAAAAACATAATTTAATGAGTTCAGAATAAGGGAACACACATAGCAGAATAGCGAAAGGAGACAGAAAAAATGAGCAGATTGTGGTATGAGAAGCCGGCAGCCTTATGGGAAGAGGCACTTCCTTTGGGAAACGGAAGAATGGGGGGAATGGTATTTGGCGGTATCAGGGAAGAGCACCTGCAGCTCAATGAGGATAGTGTGTGGTACGGCGGTTACATTGACCGGAACAATCCCGATGCTCTTAAAAATCTTCCCAAGATCAGAAAGCTGATTTTAGAGGGAAAAATCAGAGAAGCGGAAGAACTGATGATATATGCACTGTCCGGGACACCTCAGAGTCAAAGGCCTTATCAGTCTCTGGGAGATCTATATCTGCGTTTTTCCGGAATAGAGGGAGAAACGCAGGCTTATGAACGCAGTCTTTCTGTATTGGATGCTGTACATTGTGTGAGCTTTCAGGCGGGTTCCGGTAATTATATACGGGAGACTTTTTTCTCCTATCCCGATAATGTAATGGTAATGAGACTTACCGCAGAGAAAAAGGGCGGAATCTCCTTTTCGGCACTCCTTGTAAGGGAACGTTATTATGATCATGCCCTGGGGATAGACAAGGATACCATCATGCTGGACGGAAACCTGGGACAGGGCGGGCTGGAATTTGCCATGGCGGTAAAGGCAGTTACAGAAGGCGGTACCTGCGAAGTAATAGGAGAACACCTTATTGTCAGAGAGGCAGATGCGGTAACACTGTTATTTACTGCAGGGACCACTTTCCGGTTCCCGGATCCAAAAGCAGCACTGGAGGATATACTTAAGAAAAGTTCAGGGTATTCCTATGAGGAATTAAAGGCCCGTCACATAAAGGATTACAGAGAGCTTTTTCAAAGGGTGGAATTTCAATTAAATGGAGCGGAGGAAGCAGATAAGCTGCCTACGGATAGACGTTTGGCTGCCCTGCAGGCAGGGAAAGCAGATATAGGCCTTGCAGGACTTTACTTTGATTACGGTCGTTATCTGCTTATTTCCTGCAGCCGTGAGGGAAGCCTTCCGGCGAATCTGCAGGGAATCTGGAACAAAGATATGCGCCCGGCCTGGGATTCCAAATATACCATAAACATCAATACAGAAATGAATTACTGGCCGGCAGAGGTCTGCAATCTGTCCGAATGCCATACACCGCTCTTTGACCATATTAAGCGAATGGTACCAAAAGGCAGGAAGACGGCGGAAAAAATGTATGGCTGCCGGGGTTTTGTTGCCCACCATAATACGGATATCTGGGGAGATACGGCAGTTCAGGACCATTGGATTCCTGGTTCCTACTGGGTGATGGGAGCCGCCTGGCTGTGCACGCATTATTGGATGCATTATGAATATACGGGAGATGACAAATTCCTGGCAGAGGTCTTTCCAGTGATGAAGGAAGCAGCTTTATTCTTTCTGGATTATATGATAGAGGATAAGGGGTATTTAAAGACCTGTCCCTCTGTTTCGCCGGAGAATATTTACATACTGCCGGATGGCACCAGAGGCGCTGTTTCTGCCGGAGTTACCATGGATAACCAGATTCTCAGGGATTTATTCAATCAATGTCAGAAGGCAGCAGAAATCCTTCATATTCAGGATGAGATTACGGAGCAGATCGGAAAAGCCATAACGCAGCTGGTACCTACAGGAATCGGAAGATATGGACAGATACTGGAATGGGCGGAGGATTATGAAGAACAGGAGCCGGGGCACAGGCATATCTCTCATTTGTATGGACTTCATCCCTCGGATCAGATAACGGTGGATGGTACACCGGAGTTAGCCAAAGCTGCCAGTCTGACCCTGGAGAGAAGACTGTCCCATGGAGGGGGTCATACCGGCTGGAGCCGTGCCTGGATCATCAATCTCTATGCCAGGCTGTGGGATGGGGAAAAGGCCTTCTATAATCTGGAGCAGCTTTTTTCTAAATCCACACTGCCTAACCTTTTTGACAATCATCCACCTTTCCAGATAGACGGAAACTTTGGAGGAACCGCAGCTATAGCTGAAATGCTGGTACAGAGTACCATGGAAAGAATCGTACTTTTGCCGGCATTGCCAAAAGCCTGGAGGGATGGAAGCGTAAAAGGACTGCGTGTAAAGGGAGGAGCCAGTCTTTGCCTGGAATGGCAGGAGGGCTGTTTGACTGGCAGCAGCCTAAAGGCAGACAAAGAACTTCATACCACTGTAGTCTATGGAGAGTACAAGGAAGAAATCCATCTAAAGGCAGGAGAAGAAAAACAACTTATGTTCCATTAAAATAACATAGGGTATTCTTTTTACCCCCTAGTCTGATTGCTCAAATAACAAATCTATTTTATAATAAAAGGGAGGGAAATATCTATGAAAAAATCAGGAATTATTATTTTAGGACTGCTGTTAATCAATCTTTTGGCAGTGTCCTGTTCCGGTAAAGGTACCGATAAATCTGAAGAGAAAAATACAGGTAAGGTTAAAAACACAGAGTTACCAGCTGCCGAGGCTGTATCCCCAGCTGCTGAAGACAAGGACAAGGAAGCAACAGGAATACCGGAAGCCATAGCAGCAGAAGCAGCAGCGATAAAGGATTCCGAAGCAGAAGCAGAAGAGCGTAAGAAAGCAGAGGAGGTGAAAGATGGTGACGAAAAAGCATCTCTTAGCGAGGGTATACCCGGGAAATACACAGCATTATCTAAAAATGGAGGGAGCATTGAACAGATTACTTATGAATCAAAGGATTATTATGGAAATGGTGAACCGGTGACCAAACCGGCTTATGTCTATCTGCCACAGGGGTATGATAATAAAAAGCAATATAACGTTTTGTACCTGATGCATGGTATTGGTGGCAATGAGAAGGAATGGGGAATGTTTCAAGATTCCTCCACCGTGAAATGTATCATGGATAATCTCATAGGCTACGGGGATATCGAACCCTTTCTGGTGGTAGTACCCAATGGGCGTTCTTCCGTTAATTTTGCGGATACTGCCTCGGATTATAACGCCTTTTATCTGTTCGGCCAGGAGCTTAAGAATGATCTGATTCCCTATATTGAGGCCAATTATGCAACCTATGGAAAGTATGATGTAAAAGGTTATGATCTGACGGAAGCAAGAGACCACCGTGCAATGGCAGGTCTGTCCATGGGAGGTATGCAGACCATCAACATCGGGTTATGTGAGAATGCCGATATTATAAGTTATTTTGGTGCCTTCTCTGCCTGCCCGACGACAAATACCTCGGCGGTAACAGCAAAAGCACTGGAGAAATTCAAGGATTATGATATCAATTATTTTTATAATATCTGCGGTACCTCAGACGGTATTGCCTGGCCCAGTTCAACAGCTGCAGTAGACCGTATTACGGAACTGACAGATAAGTTCACAGAAGGTAAGAATTATTTGTGGAAAGAGGTAGAAGGAGGAGGCCATGATTTTAATGTCTGGTATCTTGGCTTTTATCACTTTGCACAGCTTGTATTTCGTTGAGTAAGCTGAGCCTTAATTCACAGCAGGATTTAAGCAGAACCATAAATATCATTTACCGGGGTATTACAGTTTTTAACCGGGTGTGTCTGAAAACTCTTTGCATCATTCTGAATACCCCATTTGTGGTTTTCTGCAAAACCATATTTATGCTGGACTCACCGGATCAATATAATTTCTTACGAAAAGCCCCCGGAGTCAGACCGGTGCTTTTCTTGAACTGGCGGATAAAATGGTAGACATCATTATAGCTTAATTCCTGTGAGATCTGTTTGACGGACAGATCCGTTGAAGTCAGAAGAACTTTGGCCTGGGCAATCTTGGTATTGATTACATCCGTAATACAGGTCACACCAAAGGCTTTTTTATACATTACCTGAAAATATGCATGGGATAAATGAGCCATTTCTGCAAGTTCTTCCACTGTCCATACTTTTTCGGGAGAATTCAGTATCTGGCTGCGGACGGATAAGAGATCATTATAATGGGGCAGTCCGGTATTTTTCTGCTGCATAATGTCCCACTGCTCGCCTACTTTAATAAGTAAGATGTAAATAAGGTGGGTAGTAATCCGACTGGAATATTTGTTGCTGGGGGTATCCTCCTGCTGAATGTGGCTAAGGATGGAATGGATAAGACTATCCTTTGAAATATGAACCGGTACATTCAAAGGAAAGAGCAATTCATTCATGAAAGTATTTTTATCCTTCACAGCAAAATGCAGATAATCATCCATATAAGTCAGTCCCGTGGGAAAATATTTGTGAGGAGTATTGCTGTTTATAAGAATGGCAGATGGTACAGTTATGGTATATACACGATCGTCAATTACTAATGTACTCGGCGTTTGTATATATAAAAACAGGTAATCTATCAGGCCGTTGGGACGTTCCATTACAAAATCGCTTCCGTGGATGCAATCCAGGGCTATATGGTGTATGTACATATTATTTTCTCCCTCAAAAAAATAATCGAATAAATAAAGTTTCAAAGAATATATCAACTATATGCAATTATACAGCATTGAGGTATGGCAATCAAGTACTTATAATGATAGTATGACTGCCGTGCCGGTATTTTTTCAACTACATATTCACGAAAGAGGATAGATTGAAAATAAAAAGCATTTTTCAACTACATATTCAGGAATATCAAATCAATAGATTTGATATTCACGAAAGAGGATAGATTGAAAATAAAAAAACATTTTCAACTACATATTCAGGAATATCAAATCAATAGATTTGATATTCACGAAAGAGGATAGAATGAAAAAAATCAGTAAAGCTCTGATAGTCGGGATACCACTGTTTCTGCTGCTTCTTGCTACTACAGCCTGCAGCGGAGACGGGTTGAACCAAGGAGGAGAAATGGCCGCAGACAGGACCGAATCAAAAGACCTTTTAAAAGATGGACAAAAAGCGGAAGAAGGCATTCAAAAGGACCTTGAGGAGGAGAAAAGCCAGAATACGGAGGAAAAGCAATTGACTGAAGGAATGGATATCACATTAAAAGGAGCTCTTAAGAGCTTTGGAAACAAGAATCCGCTAATGACCCAGAGACTGGGAGCTGATCCCTATGCCCTTGTATATCAAGACAGGGTATATATCTATATGACGGGGGATGTAATAGAATATGACGCTGATAAAAAAGCCAAAAACAACAGCTTTGGCAAAATAAACACTATTAATGTTATTTCGTCATCTGATCTGGTCAACTGGACAGATCATGGTGCCATCAAAGCGGCAGGCTCTCTGGGAGCTGCTAAATGGGGAAATAATTCCTGGGCACCGGCTGCGGCTTATAAAGAAATAGATGGTAAACCAAAATTCTTTCTGTATTTTGCCAATGGCGGGAACGGTATCGGTGTTTTAACGGCGGATAGTCCCATCGGGCCATTTACGGATCCCCTGGGTCATGCCATTGTATCCCGCTCCACACCCAACTGTGCCAATGTGGCCTGGTTGTTTGACCCGGCTGTACTGGTGGATGACGATAACAAGGCTTATCTGTATTTCGGTGGAGGAATTCCGGGAGAGAATTTTGCAAACCCAGGTACGGGAAGAGCTGTACAACTGGGAGATGATATGATAAGTCTTGCCGGCGATCCGGTGGCCCTTGATATTCCTTATCTCTTTGAAGATTCAGGTATCAATAAGATTGGAGATACCTATTATTATTCTTATTGCTCCAACTGGAATGTAGACCAGGAGGCAACGGATAAGTTAGGTTTTGCCAGTGCAGAAATTGTATATATGACCAGTAAGAATCCATTAGGACCCTTTACCCTCCAGGGCTCCATTCTTAAGAATCCCGGAATATTCTTCGGCTGCTACGGCAATAACCATCATTGTATGTTCCGTTTTAAGGATCAGATGTATATAACGTACCATACACAGATATTGGAACAGCTCTTAAAGATAAAGGGCGGTTACCGCTGCACCCATATCGATCCGGTAACAGTAGGGGAGGATGGGCAGATTGAGAAAATCACTGCTACGAAAGGCGGAGTCACACAGGTGGGAAGCCTGAATCCCTATGAGAAAACAGAAGCTGAGACCATTGGAACCATGGCCGGAATCACCACAGCCCTCCTGGAGGAAAATGGAGAACGGAGCGGCACTGGCAACATGGCGGTAACGGACATGAAAGAGGGAAGCTGGCTTGCAGTGTACGGAGCCGACTTCTTCGAAAAAGGAGCTGAGAGTTTTACTGCTGCGGTCAGAGCTTTGGAGGGAAAGCAGGGAGGAATTCAGATACGGCTTGACAGACCGAACGGCGATATCGTCGGATACCTTCCAATAGAAGCGGATTCTTCAGGAGAGTTCAAAGAAATCAGTACAGAGCTTTATCAAAAGATAACCGGTAAACATGATCTGGTTTTTGTATTTACCGGAGAAGGCTATGAGCTGGATTACTGGTACTTTCAATAACAGAATCCGCAGGGATGGAAAGGCAGGACAGGAAGATGTTCAGTAAGAACCCTATTATATGGTCCGATTATCCGGATCTTGACATTATCAGAGTAGAAGACACCTATTACATGATCAGTACTACCATGCACTTTATGCCTGGCGGTGCCATATTAAAGTCGTATGACCTGATCCACTGGGAGATGGAGAGTTATGTCTATGAGACCCTGGATAATACACCGGGGCAATGTCTGGAAGAAAACAAAAGTATCTACGGCAAAGGAATGTGGGCAGCATCCTTACGCTATCATAAAGGCAGTTTTTATGTATGCTTTGTTGCCAATGATACAGGAAAGACTTATCTATACACTGCCAGGGATATCAAAGGACCCTGGAGCAAGCAGTATATCGAAGGATTTTATCATGATTGCTCCTTATTGTTTGATGAGGATGACAGAGTGTATATCTTATATGGAAACAAAACCCTGTATCTTACAGAGCTGAACGAGGAACTGACTGCCCCGAAAGAAGGGGGGCTGCACCGAATTCTTGCCACAGATACCGGGAAGGTGAATCTGGGCTATGAGGGAGCTCATCTTTATAAGATCAACGGTAGATATTATGTATTTCTCATACACTGGCCGGCGGAAGGAACCAAAAGAAGAACTGAATGCTGCCTGATGTCTGATTCCCTGGAGGGTGAATTTACAGGGAGAGATATATTGGATGATGATATGGGTTACCACAATGCCGGAGTTGCTCAGGGTGGTATCGTAGATACACCGGAGGGAGAATGGTATGGTATGCTCTTTCAGGATCATGGTGCCATTGGCCGGATACCTGTACTGGTGCCAGTACATTGGGAACAGGATTTTCCGGTATTCGGAGTAGATGGAAAGGTTCCCCTTAAAATAGAAGTACCAAGCACCAGACCGGAGTACCGATACAAGCCCCTGGCAGACAGTGATGACTTTAAGTATCTCCCGGAGGAAGACGGGAAGATTCATTTAAAGAAGGTTTGGCAGTTTAATCATACACCGGATAACAGTCTTTGGTCGGTAACCGAAGAGCCGGAAGCATATCGTATCCGTACCGGCAAGCTAAGTCCCAATGTTTTACTTGCTGTCAATACCCTTACTCAGAGGCTCATGGGTCCTGTCAGTGAAACGAGTGTAACGGTCTGTGGCAGCGGCTTAAAGGACGGTGATTTTGCGGGAATCTGTGTCTTACAGGGATGTTACGGCTACATAGCACTGACGAAGGAAAAGGAAAACTATTACCTGGTAATGACAGGGAAAGAGCTGACCAGGGATGAAAGCATATGGGGGCCGGAAGGGGGAGATAAAAACCCCGGAAGGGAATATGAGAGAATTCCCATCAATGGCAGCCAGGTTACTCTTAAAATCATCAGTAATTTTGAAAATAATAAGGATGAGGCTGATTTTTATTATTTAAGGGGGCAGGAGTGGTGCAGGCTTGGTATTACGCAGAAGTTGCATTTTCGCCTGGATCACTTTACCGGAGCCAGGGTAGGACTATTCTGCTATTCCACCAGGTTTACAGGGGGAACAGCTGATTTCAGGCAGTTTACCTTTCACTGTTAACAGAGTAGTTTTAAGCAGATATATGAGGCGCTTATGAAGAGTTTGGGAAAGTTGGTCAGCTTAGCCATCAGAAGCAGGAAATGGCGGCACAATGTTTTTGAGAGCCTTCTGGAAATACTAAATAACAAAAAGATAAAGAGCAAAATCACTTATGTTTATATATTGTGTGTTCTTCTGCCCACAGTGGTAACTAACCTGATCCTTTTAGGGAGCAGCTTCCGGTTGTATATCAATGAACGAAATATAAATATTAACAATATTGCGGATTCCGTCAGTCATGACATCGTAAAAGCCCTGGAAAGTGCAGTCTATGTAACGGTAGATTTATATACCAGTGCCTCCATAAATGATTTTCTTGAAAGAAATTACGAAACGGACAGTGATTATTATGAAGATTACAGAAAGGTCTTTGACAATTATGTTTTTTATGCAAGTACAAAGCATTTGGTCAATGATATTACTTTCTATTCCGATAATGCAACTATGATAAACGGGGGTAAATATTACCGGATAGATTCCATCCAGGAGGATGAATGGTATCAGAAATTCAAAGAGGCGGACACAGATCTTTATGTTTATCCCTATTATCAGAATACCCAGAATATCAATAACAAGAAGCGAATGATTTCGGTTATCCGCAGGCTTAATTATCTTGGCGTAAAGGAAAGAGAGAAGATCGTAAAACTGGATCTCAATTATAATCAAATCAATGAATCCATTAACAGTTCAGCCTTTGACACTAAGGTTTATCTGTGCAACCAGGACAGAATTATATTTACCAATGATCCGGAAGAGGGGAATCTTAATAATGATTACCCTATAAGCACCCTTGGTGACCGGAAGGATATCCAGGCTACCCGCAAGTTCAGTGTATACGGCATTGACTGGGAGGTATATGTTACTGGTTATAAGGCGGATTTCATGGCCTATCTTAAAAGAAATCTGTGGCTGATGTCAGTGCTTTTTCTGGCAGATGCTCTGATACCTGCTGTTATGCTGGCGTTGTTCAGCAACTCCATAACCAGAAGAATACTGCTTTTAGGGGAGTATCTGGAGAAGGTAAGGAATGAGAACTTTGAACTGCTGCCTTACGGAGATGGAAAGGATGAGATTGGAGACTTACTGGTCAATTACAATCATATGACACTTAGAATGAAGACCTTTATTGAAAATGAATTAAAAAGTAAATTAGAGCAGCAGGAATTGGTAATGGCAAGACAGCAGGCAGAACTACAGGCACTTTCCAGCCAGATCAATCCACATTTTCTGTTTAATGTGCTGGAGAGTATCCGGATGCACAGTGTTCTTAAAGGAGAAGAAGAAACTTCAAGGATGATTGAAAGCCTTGCGAAGCTAATGCGAAAAAGTGCCGACTGGGGGACGGATAATATTACGCTGGAACAGGAAATCGGATTTACCAGGGATTATCTGGAACTGCAAAAGTATCGTTATGGTGATGGGTTTCATTATAAAATCAAATTAGAGGAACAATTCTATTCCTTAAGGATACCAAGCCTGGTGCTGGTAACCTTTGTTGAAAATTCCTGTGTCCACGGATTGAACAGGCCTGGGCATAACGGCTCGATCTTTTTATCCGGTTATGAAAAGGATGGATATTTCTATCTGGAAATTGAGGATACAGGAATCGGAATGGACGAAGTACAGGTAAGGAAATATGAAAAGCGGCTGAATGAAGCCGGAATTCAGGAATTGCAGAAATCAGGGAGTCTTGGAATGTTGAATGCCAGTATCCGTCTGAGGAAATTCTGCGGAGAGGGAACCCGTATCTTAATAGAAAGTGAACCAGGAGAAGGAACCTGTATTATTATTCGATTACCATCGGATTATATGTACAGAAACCAGGCTGGTACAAGGGATATGAATTAACGGGTCATTCGGCTGGTCTGATAACCGTTTAAAGTACTTTTGATTCCTTGCACTGGTTTGTTGAAAAGGGGGAGGTCATTATGGAGGAAGAGAAAGATCTGTTACTGAAGGTTCTTTTGGTGGATGATGAACCATTCATCCGTAAAGGACTGGCGGCACTTATTGACTGGGAAGCGGAAGGTTATATCATAGCCGGAGAAGCACAAAATGGCATTGAAGCAATCGAGAAGCTTTCATGTGAGGAATACCACCTGGTCATCTCGGATATCAAGATGCCGGATATGACTGGGATAGAACTGATCCAGTACCTGAAGGAAAAGAAGCTATCCCAGGCAAAGTTTGTTTTCCTGAGTGGTTTCTATGAATTTCAGTACGCAAAATCCGCAATATTGTGGGGGTGCAGCGACTATGTCTTAAAACCCATACAAAGGGAGGAACTGCTGAATATCCTTCGGAGAATCCGAAGCAGTATTGAGGAAGAAACGGGCGGACTTAAAAAACGTAATATCTGTGAGAAGGCCTATCTGGATCGAAACCTCCTTGCTTTATTGTGGGGGAATTATGATGAAATCAACCTGAATTATGCCAGAACCAGATTGCAGCCGGAAGGAGAAGTACGATATATCCACCTGGAAATCTGTCTGTCCGATGAAAATTTCATGGGACTGTCCGAGGATAAGAAAAAGGAACAGCACAGGAAGCTTTACAGCTATGCAGGCCTCCTCCTAAAGAATTATTCCGACCGGATCATATTTGGGGCTACAAAACATACCGTGTGTTATGATATCGGAATACTCTACAGTACCTTTATGACCGGAGGAAAAGAGGATGAGGAATGGTTTGACTGGCTGGTAAAGGAATTAAAGGAGCGATTGGGTTATGAGATCGTTGCCTGTGCCGGCAGTTGGGTTTCTGGAATTGAAGGGCTTGCGGATTCCTTTAAGGAAGCTTCCATGATGCGGTTCTTCCGATTTGACCAGAAGATCGAAAAGGACTCCGTAAACCGCAGCGGGATAAGGAAAATGCAGCCGAAGAATCAGGCAAGGAATCAAAAGAAAAATTCCCAGGAAGAATATTACAGAAAAGAACTGGACTGTCTGATTCATGGCATTGAAACCTGTGATAAGACTTTTATCAGAGAGAATGCCGGAAGCCTTTACCGGCGGATGATGGATAAATGTACAGATACAGAGCTTATTGGTCTGAATATCCAGTACTATCTATACAGACTTCTGGGTTTGGCTTATGAAATTGAAACCGATATTAACCAGGAAGAGGTTATGAGTTATATCCAGGAAGCGGCCTTTTCAACGGGTATGCCTTGGATTAATGAGCTTAAATTCCGGAAATTCGCAGAGGATTACGCCGATTATCTGGTGCAGTTAAGACAGAATTCCGCCAGAGGAGTCATGAGTCAGATTGAAGCTGAAATTGAAAGCAATTATGCTGATAATATAAGTCTGAAATCCCTGGGGGAGAAATATTACCTCAACAGTGCTTATCTTGGACAGATCTTTAAGAAAAGTTATGGTTGTTCCTTTAAGGAATATATTAATGGTGTCCGTATTCGAAAGGCGGCAGAAATGCTGCTGCGAACGGATGAAAAGGTTTATGAGATTGGGGAAAAAGTGGGTTATAAGAATATGGAGTACTTTATCAATAAGTTTGAGGGGATTTATGGAGTTACGCCGGCCAGGTTTAGGAAGAGGAATTATGAGGCGCTTAAAGAAGCGTAGGAAAGCCATAGGAAAGTATAAAAAGGCTGGGTTATGGCAAGGGGACGGCAAAAGGTACAAACCAGAAAACGTATGCTTCAATTCCAAGGTATAAGAAGTCCTAATTCTCTGGAAATTTTGTGCTGGACATATTATCAAACAGATAACTCGCTTCGCTCAGACAATCTGTTTGATAATATAGCACAAAATTTCCAGAGAAAAGGACTTCTAATACCTTTCCATAGGCGCATTCGTTCTTCTGGTTTGTACCTTTTGCCTGTGTACTTAGTGAAGAACGACGTTTAGAAACTTGGATCATTGGAAGTAAAGCTATTGGAAGGAATAATCATTTTAGAGAATTGCTTTTATGGATAATTTTAAGCAAGGCTTTTGGAAGTTAAATCATTTCAAAGTATGAATTTGGAAGCTTGAATCATATTTTAAGGAATGGCTTTGGAAACTTATATTATTATAAAAAATGGCTTGTGGAAGTTAGAATAATTTCAAAGTAAGGCTTTTGTAAGCATGAATCATGTTTGAAGAATGGCTTTTTGTATGCTTAATCATGTTTTAGAGAATGGCTTTTGTAAGCATGAATCATGTTGTGAAGAATGGCTTTTATAAGCTTGAATCATATTTTAAAGAATAGCTTTTGTAAGCTTAAATCATGTTTAAAGAATGGCTTTTGTAAGCTTGAATCATATTTTAAAGAATGGCTTTTGTAAGCTTGAATCATGTTTTAAAGAATGGCTTTTATATGCTTAATCATGTTTTAAAGAATGGCTTTTGTAAGCATGAATTATGTTTAAAGAATGGCTTTTGTAAACTTGAATCATGTTTGAAGAATGGCTTTTGGAAGCTTGAATCATATTTTAAGGAATGGCTTTGGGTAGCTTGCTTCATATTGAAGGAGACTTCGTAAGCACAACCATATTATAGAGAAGAAAGGGTATGCTTCTGGGGAGAGAAGAAGTGAGCTTTTTCTTTTGTTAAGCAGGCTGTAGCTATTAGTAGTAATCAGTTCTTCTGTAACTACAATGAGACAGCCTGCTATTTTGTTGCTATAAAAGTAAGACGGATTTATTGTAGAATACCCGTTACCGGATGGGCTACCATGGGATTCTCACGGCTGAAGACAGATTCCAGATCAACAGCTGAACGGCGTTTACTGCTGGTCTCAAAGGCTTCCATGGCTTCCAGTACATGAAGAGTCTGGTGGTAGCCAGCTCTGGGGGCACGACCTGTTTCAATGGCTTTTGCCATATCGGCAAGCCCAAGTCCTCGGCTGTTCTGGGCGTAGTCAAAGAGAAGGGGGATTTCCTTATAGTCCCCTTCCTCCTGTCTTAAGAGGGAAATTGGACCGCCAAAGGTATTCGGATCGGGAACCAGCAGGGTTCCTTCTGAGCCGTAGATTTCCAGTCTGGCCTGGCCTTTATAATGTACGTCAAAGGTGGTGAAGAGAGTTCCGATGGCTCCGTTTTCAAATTCCAGGATTCCGGTGGTATAGGTGGGAACCTCCACCTGGATTTTTTCTCCGGCTTTTGCTTTGCTGGTGATTGTACGCTCTGTAAAGGAAGTTCTTGCAAGTCCGGTTACGGAGCGGATGCCTCCCAGGAGGTTTGTCAAAGCAGTGAGATAATAGGGACCCATATCGAACATGGGGCCGCCGCCGTGCTTGTAATAGAACTCTGGATCTGGATGCCAGCTCTCATGACCGCGGCAGATCATAAATGCAGCAGCTCCAATGGGTTTTCCGATAAAACCGGTATCAATGAGTTTTCTGCAGGTCTGTATTCCTGCTCCCAGGAAAGTATCCGGAGCTCCTCCCAGATACAGCTGTTTTTCCTCTGCTATTCTTACAAGCTCCAGTCCTTCGGCATAGGTGGCAGCCAGAGGTTTCTCGGAATAAACATGCTTGCCGGCTTTTAATGCCTCAAGGCTTACCTGATAATGCTCATAGGGTCTTGTAAGATTCAGTACGATGTCTATTTCTTTATCTGCAAATAATTCATACATGGTATCATAGATTTTGGGTATGTTGTACTCCTCTTTAGCTTTCTCAGCCTTTTCCTTTACCAGATCGCAAAGGGCAACCAGTTCCACTTCTTTGTAGAGCTGGGTCAGATTCTTTAAATAGATGCCGCTGATGTCACCGACACCGACCATTCCAATTTTTAGCATGGCTTCCTCCTTAATACATTTTGGCATTGTTCATAAATCGCTCAGTGGTAAGACCGTGGTCCAGGGCATATTGCTTCCCTTCTCCTGCCCATAGCATTCCCCGTTCCATTAAGACCTGGGCTTGCGGGGACTTGTCAAATACATCATCGTGATGACCCAGTGAGGTATAGAATACTCTGCCATTACCCCAGTATTTTGTCCAGGCGACAGGCATATCCACCGGTTTGTTGGAGATGTGGTAATAATTGATCAGAGGGAACCTGGTGGTAGCCAGAATTTCAACAGCAGGATCTATATGGAGATAGTAGTGCTCACTGCAAACGGGAAAATCCGTAAGCCCTTCTGTAATAGGGCTGGAACCATGACAGATATTAACGGTATATTCGATTCCGTCGCCTCCCGGATGGCTTATCCACTGTCCGCCGGTAATAAACTGCCATTCCGTATTCTGGCGGAAGGAATCACACATACCGCCATGGCAGCCTGCAAGGCCTACGCCGGAACCTACTGCTTCAGAAAGATTTACGACGTATTTATGGTCAATTTCACCCATGGTCCAGCAGGAGACGATCAAATCAAGTTTCTTCAATTCTTCTGCATCTGACAGACAATCCAGATTATCTTCTATTCTTACCTCGTAATTATTCTTTTTTAATAGTTCTGCAAAACGACTGGATACCAGAACAGGCTCATGTCCATCCCAGCCACCCTGGAAAATCAATGCTTTTTTCATATGATACCCATATCGCAGGAGGTCCTGCGGTATTGCCGCCTGACGAATTATCGCCAGGATTTAAAGGCAACCTTTCTTCTAGATTTTTCTTTCAACAGTCTGCCACTCGTCCCGGCAGTGCTGCTTGATTACTATAATTCTGAAATATTTCATAATAAAAGAAATCTCATAATAATGATAATTATTATGCATAAATAATCTTCCTAAAGAGTCAAAAGTCAACCAGAACTTTTGACTCTCCAGTAATCTTTAAGTATTTTATTTAATCTCTCATAAGATCTCCTCTGCTATATAAGACAGCGGATACCTTTACCGGAGTCCTCTGATTCAAAGACCTTCTCAATCACCTTCATGACTCTCAAGGCCTGTTCCGGTTTGACAATCAAAGCTTCTCGCCCTTCCATAACAGCGACAATATTCTGGTAGTAATCGCTCCAATCTGTTGTCACATCGGGTAAAGCAAGTACTTCTGTGGTATATTCGGGTCTTGGAGCCATTGTTCTGGTAGGGCCGGCCTCGGTGTAAACGATATCCTCGCTCCAGGCCATCTCAGAATCCGCCTTCAGCTTGACCAGCTTACCCTGACAGCTCCAGTCTTCAATAACAGCAGTTCCGTCAGTACAGGAAATGTGCCAGCGGGGATTGTTGATAAGACAATTGGTGGACATTTCACAGAGGGCGGAAACGCCGTTCTGAAAGCGCAGCAAGATCTTGATGTTATCCTCCACTTCGTCTGAATATAGGTTGAACAGGTGAGCCTGAACGGATACTACCGGTGAATCAATAAGAGTGAGGAACTGGTCTAAAAGATGGACACCCCAGTCAAGGACCATACCCCCTCCGTTTACCTTATGACCCCGCCAGCCATACATGGCCCTTCTGGAACCCTGAACACGGCTTTCTATAAAATAGGGTTTACCCAAAGTTTCCTGTTCCAGAATGTTCTTTACTATCACAAAATCCTTATCCCAACGGCGGTTCTGATGAATGGAGAATATTTTACCGCTGGACTCTGCTGCTTCCATGATCTCTTCCAGCTCCCGGACATTCATGGTAACCGGTTTTTCGCAAATAACATTCTTTCCGGCCTGTAAGAGTGCAATAGCATAATCCTTGTGAAAATTATTTGGAGTCGCAATGGTGACCAGATCTATTTCACTGTCTGCAAGGAGCTCCTTGAGATCGGAATAGACATACAGATTCTGTCCGGCGGCTTTTTCACAGGCACTCTGCTGAATGTCAAGTATCCCTTTAACCGTTATATCAGGTATTCTGGATGAGACATTTTCTGCATGCCAGCTACCCATACCGCCATAACCGATTATGGCCATTTTATATTTCATAAGTAATTTTCCTCCCGATTCTATAAGTAAAAGCTAATAGTATTATAGCATTTCATATGGTATAATACTTGCCAACGGAGAGAAAATATTGGACAATTATTGCGGTTTGTATCTGTATGGGATGAAAACGTGAACAAAGCCAGCCTCTCTGTTATCTTATCATCTTATCTGATAGCCCGGAAGGGACTGGGGTAAAGGGGAAGCTATGAAAATATTTTATGAAAACAGTTCAGAAAGATTTTTGTTCCAGGTATTGGATGACTTTACTTTTCCGGCACATTTGCATGGCGGGCTGGAATTGTTTCTGGTACAAAAGGGGGAAATGGAGATAACGGTAGGAAACACCAGCCGGGTCCTTGGGGAAGGGGAACTGAGTATCGTCTTTCCAAACAGGATACATAGCTATGATACAGTAAGAGCAGCAGGCGCCTCCAAAGGAACTCTGATTCTATGTCCTGCGGCTATGGGAGGGGATTTTATGTCTGTCTTAATGGCGAACCATCCCGCGGTCCCTTTTCTGACCGGAGGCATGCATCCGGATATAGCCTATGGAATCAGTTCTCTTTTGAAGACCCGTCCGGACATAGCAGATGATATACCGGTAATCAGTGCATATATACAGCTGATCCTGGCAAGAGCACTGCCAGCATTGAAACTTGTTAAGAACCGGGACAGCAATTCACCTGATATAACGGCTCAGCTTGTTACCTATCTATCGGAAAACTATACGGAGCAGGTCACCTTGGATTCACTGGCAAAGCGGTTTGGCATCAGCAGATATAGTATATCCCGAATATTCAGCGAGAAGCTTCATACCAGCTTTTCAGGATATCTGAATACCCTTCGGATTGATTATGCCAAGCTGCTGTTACAGGGCAGTGGTCATGATATCCTGACCATCAGTCTGATGTGCGGTTATGAGAACTCAAGGACCTTTAACCGGGAATTCAAGCTGCTATGCGGCTGTCAGCCCAGAGAGTATCGAAAAAAACGCCTGCATTTACACCAAAATAATAATCTGCCAGTAGGATAAAGCTGGTATTATGTTTGAATTCTTTTTGTGAATCACTATGGCCATATACCCAAAATAGCAAAATATGATAAGCAGGCAGCTATTGATGAGAGGATATTCTGTTTTTATTTTATTATGCTGTTTATGGGCTGTATCAGTTACGAGGAATATTTGAAGAACTCGTGCACCGGCCAAATCTCCACTTTATGCCAGTCGTCTGAAATGTATTGCACCTTTTGAAAGGCTCTGTAATTCGGTGTTCTGCGTCACATTTTGGGAATGTAACACCACTGCATAATTACCCTGTAGTATTTCATAAAGGTATTCCGTAAAGTGAAACATCCCGCGGTACAGGCAATTTTCAGACACACTCTGGGTGAAGAAAATTTAATAAAGCAGCAGTAAAACGTTAAGTAATTGCAGCAGGTTCCCATGGAGGGTAAGAACGGTGCATGCAGTTTCGAATAGGTCTGTAATAAATACGCTCCCTAGTATAAATAATGAATATCCGATGTAAGCTGGCTATTCAGAAAAGAGGGTATGATGGAGAGCTTAAAAGAAAAGTACAGAGATTATTTTGAAGTAGGGACGGCTGTCAGTGCAAAAACAGTAATCAGCCACGGAGATCTTATCAGAAAACATTTCAGCAGTATTACCTGTGAAAATGAAATGAAGTATGCCAGTGTAACAGCTGGTAAGGACTTCTATGATTTTAAGACTGCGGATATGATAGCAGAATTTGCTGCCGCAAATAATCTGACAATGCGGGGGCATACCTTTGTATGGCATAATCAGACACCTCACTGGGTGTTTGAGGACACGGACAAGGCAGGGCTGTTGAAGAGAATCCGAAATCACATGGCGATGGTGGGCGGAAGGTATAAGGAACAGATCAGCTGTTGGGATGTGGTTAATGAAGCTGTTGAAGACAAGCAGGAAATGTTCCTTCGCCAGAGCAAATGGCTTGAGATTCTGGGTGAAGGGTATATGGATGAGGTCTTTTTAGCAGCAAGGGAAATACTTCCGGATTGCAAATTGTTTTACAATGATTATAACGAAACGAATCCGGATAAGCGCAGTAAGATCTACCGGATAGTTAAAGGTATGAAAGACAGGGGAGTACCCATTGACGGCATCGGAATGCAGTGTCATTGGAATATTTATGGACCATCCCTGGAGGAAGTCAGAAAAACCATTGAAATGTATGCATCTCTTGGTGTCCGGCTGCACATAACCGAACTGGATATATCCCTGTTTGAGTTCAACGACAGAAGCAGGCTTGATAAGCCTTCCGGGGACATCCTGGAGAAACAGGCGGTGGTCTTTGACAATTACTTTAAATTATTCCGGGAATACAGGGAGGTTATAGACAGTGTAACCTTATGGGGAGCTGCAGATGACAGCACCTGGCTGGATAATTTTCCGGAAAGAGGCAGAAAGAACTGGCCGCTGCTCTTTGATGAAGACCATAATCCCAAAGAAGCATTTTATCGAATTATGAATTTCTGACAAAGAACAGTATTAACTGGAGCATTGTATTTTAAATAATATTGCGGTAAGAAGCCTTTTGGCTTTCCTCTACACCGGCTGAAAGAACCATTACCTATTTCGTGTGCATTAAACATAAAATGTTTGTTTTAGCATACAAAATCGGCAGCATGTCTTTCAGGCAGTGCATTAAAGAGAAAGCCAGGAGGCTTCTTACTGTTTTGTATTCATTTTGGATCAGCCATAAATTCTGGCTATAAACTTATGATAAAACCGAATTAGCAAGTTATGGTTAAATTCATAAAAATGCATAGAAAAATATAAAATACTGTTTTTCATTTGTACATATATACTTTGTAGTGGTTTTATATGAAATTTGTATGATTAATGTATTGTGCAGAAATGCTAAAATATAGTTATCACGGAAGTGAAAAAATCTTAGGAGGATTGTTATGAAAAAGCGTTTTATAGCAGTTTTGATGTGTGTCATGCTGGTAACCGCATTATTTGCAGGATGTGGTAAAAACGATGACAAAAACAGTAAAAATTCTACTGAAACCGGTGGGGCAGCAAAAGAAATCAAGGAGTTCACGGCCTTTTTCGACAGACAGGGAACAGAACTCAATAAGAACAACGTTGTACAAGATTTAATTGCAGAAAAAATTGGGGCGAAATGCAAAGAAACCTGGTTAACGGGACAGACCGCAGAAGAAGCAGTGGGTATGCTCATTGCCAGCGGTGAGTATCCGGATTTTATCAATTATACACAGCAGCTTTATGATGCAGGAGCATTGGTAGCGCTGGATGATTATCTGGATAAATATCCAAATATCAAGAATTTCTGGAATGATATCCAGTGGAATTCCTTAAGACAGCCTGACGGACATATTTATTCCATTCCTCAGTTCGGTAAGATCAATGAAAAACTCATGGATACCCAGAATAACGGAGAAGCATTCTGGATACAGACAAGAGTATTAAAATGGGCTAATTACCCTAAGATCGAAACCCTGGATGAACTGTTCAAGCTCCTGGGAGATTATTATGCAGCAAATCCTACCATGGCTGATGGTTCCTCTGTCATTCCCTTTGAGATCCTGGCTTATGACTGGTATTATTTCTGCCTTGAGAATCCGCCTCAGTTCCTGGACGGACATCCCAACAACGGATCTGTAATTGTGGATCCTTCAACCTTTGAAGTTATTGATTATAATACAACACCTACCGCAAAGAGATACTTCCAGAAGCTGAACGAGGAATATAAAAAAGGTATCATTGATCAGGAATTTATGACCATGAACCACGACCAGTTCTTAGAGAAGGTTTCCTCCGGACGTGTACTTTGTATGGTAGAGCAGCATTGGGATTTCAATACTGCTGAAGAAGCAATTAAGACACAGAAACTCAATGACTGTACTTATGTTCCCTTAGGAATTACCATTGATCCCGGTATGCAGGAGCAGTACTATGCTGCCAATGAAGCAATGGCTCTTACCGGAGGCTTAAGTATTACTACAAGCTGCAAGGATGTGGAAGGTGCTCTTCAGTTCGTCAATGATCTGCTGGATCCTGAAATCGTGACTCTGCGCAGCTGGGGTATCGAAGGAACAGATTACCTGGTAGGAGATGACGGACTCTACTACAGAACCCAGGAAATGAGAGATAATGGTGTTAATGCTGACTATAAGGCTTCTAATCTTTGCGGTTACGGATATTTCCCTAACTTCTCAGGTATGAATCCTGACGGAAAGAATGCCATGACACCAGATACCCAGCCCTCTGAATTCTTTGAAGGCTTATCAGCAGAGGTACAGGAATGCCTTACCGCATATGGAGCCAAGACTTATGTGGAAATGCTGGACTACAATACAATCGATGGTATGGAACAGCCCTGGTATCCTATGTGGTCTTTCTCCAACAATTTAACGACGGAGACACCGGGAGGTCTTGCCTGGACCAAGATGGGAGATACCAAACAGGAATATCTGCCACAGGTAGTTATCGCAGGTGATTTTGAAGCTTCCTGGAATAAATACATGGATGCCTACAGTGCCTGCAAACCGGAAGATTTCTTAAAGGAAATGCAGGAGGAAGTATATAACCGTATTGAAAAGGTTCAGGGTAAGGATGTAAGACCCGCCAAATAACCTGTAAGCTGCGAGCAGGCAGCTGGATGTAACCGTCCGCGCTGCCTGCTCTATTTTAAAAGAAAGTATGGTACTAACAATGGCTTTAAGAAAACGCAGTAAAGAAGGACCGATAGAAAAGGCCAGGGTTAAAATAACCTGGAAGGAAATCGTGAAACAAAAGGAACTGGTGTTGTTATCCCTTCCTTTCGTCATATATGTATTGATATTTAATTATATACCTTTAATCGGCTGGGTTATGGCATTTCAGAATTATAAGCCGGTTAACGGATTCTTCCATTCGAAATTTGTCGGTCTGGATAAATTTAAGTTCCTCTTTATCAATAATCCTGATTTTATCAGAGTCATTCGTAATACCTTTGCAATGGGAATTATTAATCTGGTGCTGCAGCTGGTATTTGCCATTGGTTTCGCTTTGATTCTCAATGAGGTAGTACATAAAGGGCCTAAGAAATTTGTACAGACCGTTTCATATCTGCCCCACTTCCTTTCCTGGATTATTGTATGCGGTATCCTGCAGGATGCGCTTTCCGTGGATAATGGTATTATCAATGAAGTATTGGTGAAATTACATATCCTGAATGCTCCCATTAACTTTTTTACATATAAGGGATTTTTCTGGTGGATCGTAGGTTTTACCAATGTGTGGAAAGAAACAGGCTGGAACAGCATAATTTATCTGGCAGCCATTACAGCCATTAATCCGGATTTGTATGAGGCAGCTTCTATAGATGGTGCCGGAAGGTTAAAGAAGATGTGGCACATTACCCTTCCGGGTATAAAACCCACAATTTTCATCTTATTACTGATTAATATCGGTAACGTATTGAATGCAGGATTTGAAATTCAATATCTGCTCACCAACGGACTGATTCAGAGCGTATCCCAGACAATCGATATCTATGTACTACGGTACGGTATCAGCCAGACGGATTATTCCCTCGGTACGGCAGCTGGTATTTTCAGGAGTCTTGTCAGTATCCTTCTGATTGTTCTGGCCAATTCGGCGTCAAAAGCAGCCGGGGAAGAAAGACTTTTCTAGGAGGGAAGAACCATGGGAGCATCAAAAGTAATGTATCAGAAAAAGAAGAAATTTAATATAAAGAACCTTATCTATACAGGTATAATCGGTCTGATTCTGACCATTTTCGTTATTGTTACTATTTATCCAATCATCAATACCCTGGCAATTTCCTTTAATGATGCCATCGACTCTCTTCGCGGAGGAATCCATCTGTTGCCGCGTAAATGGACTCTCGAGAATTATAAGACTGTATTACACAAAGAGAGCATGGTAACAGGTCTGTATATATCGGTACTCAGAACTGTGGTTGGAACAGCATTGCAGCTTTCTGTAACTGCTTTGATTGCCTTTGTTATCAGCAGAAAGAACTTTGTTTTTGCCAAACCCATTTCTGTGCTGTATGTAATGACCATGTATATAAACGGCGGTCTGATTCCGGGATTTTTGCTGAATAAGAGCCTGGGTTTTACCAACAGTTTCTGGGTGTATATCATACCCGGTATGGTAAGTGCCTTCAACCTGCTGGTTATCCGTACATATATGAACGGCCTGCCGGACAGTCTGGAAGAATCGGCCATGATGGATGGTGCAGGATACTTTACCATCTTTCGAAAGATCATCGTACCCTTATGTATGCCGGTGTTTGCAACCGTAGCCTTGTTCATTGCCGTAGGACAGTGGAATGCCTGGTTTGATGTTATGCTCTACAACCGTATGAATGAGAACCTTACCACCCTTCAGTATGAGCTTATGAAGCTGTTGTCCTCCGTGAGTCAGCTAAGTGGAGATGCCAATACTTCCAGAGTAGCGGGAACCAGTACACAGGTTACCACCACTTCCGTACGTGCAGCAGCTACTATTCTTACCTGTCTGCCCATTGTTGCCCTGTATCCTTTCCTGCAAAGATATTTTGTGACGGGACTTACCATCGGAGGCGTAAAAGAATAATAAGAAACACGAAAGCATCAGGTGTTTTAGTAGAGTGAGTATTAAATTGAGGAGTAGAAAATGGATAAACAGATAGAGGTACTAATAAAGAAAGATGACACAGTGCCCTTTCATAACAAAGCCTGCTACTGTATCGGCACAGGGCGCATGAATCTGGCCTTAAGATATGAATACCACAAGCAGCTTGAAAAGGTACAAAACGAAATAGGCTTTTCCTATATCAGAGGTCACGGACTATTCTGTGATGATATGGCTATCTATCAGACCTATGAGGAAGACGGAGTGGAAAAGGTCGAATACAATTTCACCTATGTGGATATGGTGTTTGACGACTATCTTTCCCTGGGATTGAAACCTTTTGTGGAATTGGGATTTATGCCGGAAAAACTGGCCTCCGGCAGCCAGACCATATTCTACTGGAAAGGAAACGTAACACCTCCCTCTGATTATGGTAAATGGGCTGAGCTGATAAAAGCTACTATTAATCACTGGATTTCCCGTTATGGTTTAGAAGAGGTAAGAACCTGGCTCTTTGAAGTCTGGAATGAACCGAACCTTCCGGGATTCTGGAAAGGTGCAGACATGCAGGAATACTTTCGCCTGTATGAGGTATCCAGTAAGGCTGTGAAGGAATGTGATACCCGGTTAAGAGTTGGAGGTCCTGCTATCTGCGGTGTGGATGATGAGCGCTGGCTGAGGCTGTTCCTTGCCTTCTGTTCAGAGCACAAGACCCCTCTGGATTTTGTCACCAGGCATGCTTATGCAACGGAAATGCCTGTCAGAGAAGGGCATTATGATTACCAGAAATTAAGAAGCCAGGAAGTTTTTCTTTCTGAACTTCGCACCAGCAGAGATATTATTGACAGCTTTTCTGAATATGCCGGCATGGAAATGCATATTACGGAATTCAATACTTCCTATACACCCTTAAACCCAATTCATGATACCAATCTGAATGCGGCATATGTTGCCGGACTCTTAAATGAAATGGGAGATGTCTGCGCTTCCTATTCCTATTGGACCTTTGGTGATGTTTTTGAGGAAGCAGGGGTTGCCTATACACCTTTCTCCGGTAGTTTTGGCCTGCTGGCAAACGGTATGATACCCAAACCAACATATTACACCTTTTTATTCTTTCAAAAGCTTCAGGGTCAGGCAGTTGCAAGAGGGAAGCAGTATGTGGTTACCAGGGATGGGGAGGGAAATCTCAGAGGAATCTGCTGGAATCCCGTAGAGGAGAGCCACAGGGAGGAACTTACCTTAAGCCTCCGTTTTGAGATGGAAAACGGTGAATATCTGCTGGTGACAAAGCTGGTGGATGAAAATACCTGTAACCCTTTAAAAGACTGGATCAATCTTGGAAATCCGGCCAATCCCTCGAAAGAACAGCTGGAACTCCTTCGTGAATGCAGCCGGCCTTACATAACAACAAAAGCAATTATGGTGCAGGAGCAGACAGCAGAAATACAGATTATCCTTTCAGACAATGGAATATGTTATTTTGAGTTGAAGAAGATTACCAGAAATACTGACAGAGGCTTCAGGGAAGAGCTGATAAAGGGAGCTCTGGTATAGAGAAAAGCAATCAGGTTCAGTGCAGATTTCAAGAAGAAAACCATAAACATACACAGAACGTCAGCGTGTGTTTATGGTTTTTTCTACCATATTTTATGGAAAATGAATTCTATGTGGATTTTGGCTGTTAGACACAATACCAATTTTGTGTGCTATCATCGAACAAAAAATTGTGTGCTATCATCGAACAAAAAAATTGTTTGCTTTCAGCACACAATATCAGCAACATGTCTTTTTTGGTAGTCAATACAGGAAAGTTAAGGAGCCTTATTCCTGAATCCTGCCTCTTTCGTGTTTCGTTGATTCACGTAAAAGAACATTGGTTTTTACATAGGTAGTCCTATAAGGCATATCTGAAAATTCAATTCTTGATAGAATTAAGTCAGCAGCGATATAGCCCATGGATAAGCTGGGAATGTTTACTGTAGAGATGGCTGGTTCAATAATCTGCGATTCGATGGAATTATCAAATCCACAAAGTAAAATATCATTTGGTACAGAGTAACTTAGAGTCTTTAAAGCTTTTAAAATAGCAATTGCTAAAAAGTCATTTGCACAGAAAAACACCTCCGGCATCTGTGGTAAAGACTCAATTCGCCTGCCTAATAATTCTGAATCCATATAAGGGAAGGAATCCCTGTCCAATATACAGTTGGATGGATCAACAGCAATATTATATTCGTCCAGCACTTTACAATATCCCTGCCAGCGTTCATAAAAAGAATGGCAGTTTAAGCGATCGCCTACAAATGAAATATTACGGTACCCTTTTTCGATTATTGATTTTAGCATGAAGTAAACACTATCATGATTTTCCATATAGAGAATGTCGGATGCCAGATTTAAATCTGAACAGTTAACGGCTGTATCAACAAAAAGTGTCGGAATATACTGTGAACATAAAAATTCACTGTATACCCGGGAAAAAAGTTCTATACATATAATTCCGGCCGTATTATCATGATTAAAATTAGCCGGTAGTTGCAAGAAATCAATTTCTTTATCTCCAACCGTATAAATGGAGAGACGATATCCCTGTTGGCTGATTTTTTTTTCAAAAGTATTTAAGAGACTTGAACTAAAGTGTGAGTTTCCAATTAAGGAGTGTGTTAAAAGTGCAATCTCTTTGTTGCATACATTAGGTACTGTTTTACTTTCCAGTACCGGTGAGAGAACCAAGAGGTGAGGATATCCAACCTCAGCAGCTTTTTGGAGGACTCTCTCTTTTGTTTTTTTAGAAACAGCACCTGTACCGTTTATAGCTTTTGATACTGTATTTCTCGATATTCCTAAATCGTCGGCTATATTCTGAAGTGTAATTTTTTCTCCCATATCTTTTTTGCAATAATATCTTTAATTTTTCAGAATAAAATTGCAAATCCTTTCTTTTGAATAGATAAAAATCCCTTTCTTTAATTTAGAAGAAATATAACTGATAAATTTAATGTTACATTTGCAACTATAAGATAATGATATAACAATAATGTAAAAAAATCTATATAAAAAAATTATAAAGTATTAGCTAATTACAAGGATAATGACGAATAAAAAGGTGTATATGAAACATTTTTCGGTTATGAGTTGTGTATTATGTAAAATTAAAGTTGACAAAATAATATTATAATGTTACTATTGCATCATAACAATTAGCAAAACACATATATAATCAAAGAGTTATAAGGAGCTGTTATGGAGAAAAGAAAGAAAAGCAGAAGTAATTCCAGTTTAAGGTACATAAGGAGAAATTGGCAATTATATGTTGTCTTTTTATTGCCTGCATTTTTTCTGACTTTAATATTCAAGTATTTACCAATTGGTGGAATATTAATGGCATTTAAAGATTTTAATCCCCGGCTTGGTATTATGAGAAGCGATTGGGTTGGGATGAAGAATTTCAACAGATTTATCAGTTCACCGGATTTTGCGGGATACCTGCTGAATACATTAAAGCTGAGTGTCTATGGATTGTTATGGGGATTTCCGGTACCAATTATTTTGGCATTACTGTTAAACCGGATCAGAAGCAAGAAAATAAAAAAAAATATTCAGCTGGTGTTATATGCACCTAATTTTATATCTGTTATTGTGCTTTGCGGTATGGTTTTTATATTTTTATCACCGGTTGGACCAGTTAATCGAATTTTGGGGACGGATATTAATTTCATGACAATGCCGGAAGCCTTTCGTTCTATCTATATCATAAGCGGTATTTGGCAGGGAGCAGGGTGGGCTTCTATAATGTATACGGCTGCCCTGGCAAATGCCAGCCAGGAATTGACAGAAGCTGCAATTATTGACGGAGCCGGTATTCTACAGCAAATATGGCATGTGGATATACCTGCCATTAAGCCTATTATTATAATACAGTTTATTTTACAGGCCGGTAATATTATGAGCCTGGGTTTTGAAAAAGCATATGCGTTGCAAACCTCTATGAATATACCTTCTTCCGAAATTCTTCCGACTTATGTGTATAAGCTGGGACTGCAGATGGGTGACTACAGTTTTTCTACGGCAGTTGGCTTGTTTAACTCGATTATCAATGTAATATTATTAGTACTTATCAATAGGATTATAAAACGTTTTAATGAAGGTGAAGGTTTATAGGAAGGAGTAGGAAATGAATAAAAAGTTTATAAAGCGGTCAGGAAAAGACCGGTTAATATTGGGCTTGGGGTATTTTACTTTGGGGTTATTTGTATTAGCTATTATCGTACCCCTTATTTTTGTAGTAATTGCTTCCTTTATGGATCCCAATGTCTTAAACAGCCGGGGAATCAGCCTGAATATTGCAGATTGGTCTTTCGATGGATATGTCAGAGTTATTGAAAATAAAATGATTGGTACCGGTTTTCTGAACTCCTTTATTTATTCCATCACCTTTTCCATATTGTCAGTGGGAGTAACCTTGTTTGCTGCATACCCCCTTTCAAAAAGGGACTTGGTGGGCAGGAAGTTTTTCAATACATTTCTGGTTATTACAATGTTTTTTGGAGGAGGCTTAATGCCAACCTATTTATTGATCAATGAATTGCATATGGTTAATACCATATGGGCTATCATTGTACCAAATGCGGTGAATGTATGGAATATTATTCTAGCAAGAACCTATTATCAAACGGTTCCTGAAGAATTGAGAGAAGCCTCTTCGGTAGATGGAGCAACAGATGTATTGCATTTCTTCCGTATATTAATGCCGGTATGCAAACCAATAATTGCAGTGTTGGTTTTATGGCAATTCGTAGGAATGTGGAACAGTTACTTTGATGCAATGATTTATCTGGAGGATTCCTGGTTGCAGCCTCTGCAGTTAGTGTTAAGATCCATTTTGATACAAAATACGCCGGATCCCGGAATGGTTGCAGATATTCAAAGTGCGGCAGAGATGTCAAAGCTTGCTGAATTATTAAAATACTCAACAATTGTTGTATCAAGTTTGCCGTTGCTGGTTATGTATCCGTTTTTCCAAAAATATTTCGAAAGTGGTGTTATGGTGGGTTCTGTTAAGGGTTAATCCTATTAACATAAAGATTAATACTGTAATAAACAAATTATGAATTCTTGGGAGGAAAGTTATGAAAAAAAGATTTCAAAAAGTTATAGCACTTGCAGCGGTGGCTGCGCTGGTTATATCCTTATCAGCCTGTGGTAATAAGAATTCCGGAGAGGAGAAAGAAGCAGCACAGGAACCGAAGAACATTGAATTCCCATTGGCTGAGCAGGAAACCATATCCATTCTGACCAGTGCAGAAGCAACCTCGACACAAAATCCTGATGAAAAAGTCATCTACCAGAGAATTCAGAAGGAAACCAATGTAAAGGTAGATTGGACCTGTTATGTCAAAGATCAGTTTGTTGATAAAAGGAATCTGCTACTTGCGAAAGGGAAGAATCTGCCGGATATCATTTTGAATGCAGAATTGGGAACGTTGGATTTACTGAAGTATGGAAGTCAGGGGTTAATAACCCCGGTGGAAGACTTAATTGATAATTATATGCCAAACTTAAAAAAAGTATTGGAAGAAAACCCGAGTTATAGGAAATTAATTACCGCACCGGATGGCCATATTTATTCCTTTCCTTGGATTGAACAGCTGGGAACAGGAAAAGAAGCAATTCAGGCAATTGGTGGTATGCCTTTTATCAATAAAGCCTGGCTGGAGCAATTGGGGCTTGAGATGCCTACAACCACTGAGGAATTAGTAAAGGTACTTACGGCCTTTAAAGAAAACATACCAAATGCAATACCAATGTCCTTTAGAATTAACGGCGGAAATGAAGATTTGGGATTTATTTTAGGAGCCTTTGGATATGGGGATAATCCGGATCATATCATGGTAGATGAAAATAATAAAGTGGTCTACTCTGTAACAGATGATGGATACAAAGAAGGAATCGCATGGCTTCATACCCTGCAGGAAAAAGGGCTTATTGATCCGGAAGCTTTTACACAGGATTGGGCAACCCTTGTGGCGAAAGGTAAGGAAGACAGATATGGTATGTATTTTGGATGGGACAATACTGGGGTTCCTGGTACTGCTGAATCATATGTTCCGCTGCCTGCGTTAAAAGGACCTGGCGGAGAAGCAAATGCACCTCGTCAAAGCGGTACAGCTGATGGTGGTTTCCAAGTTGGCAGAGCTGTAATTACAAGCTCCTGCAAAAACCTGGAATTAGCAGCTAAATGGATTGATCTTATGTACGCACCGCTCCAATCCATACAAAATAACTGGGGGACCTATGGAGAAGAAGGAAAGAATAATATTTTCGAACTGAAGGAAGATGGAACATTAACACATACACCTATTGACAGTCTGTCAGTATCACCCTGGGAAGCCAGAACTGCTCAAATGGTCGGTGGTCCTCTTGCCGTACTGAACAGTTATTATGGACTCTATACAACATGCCCTCCGGATGCCTTGGAGAGAATGGAATTTGTAAAGAGTTATGTAAAAGATATGGAATACGATATGGTATATCCTAATGTCTTTATGTCACAGGAGGATTCTGTACAGTTAGCACAATATGAAACTGGTATTAAGCAATACGCGGAACAGATGAAGGCAGAATGGATCTTAAACGGCGGAATAGAAAAAGAATGGGATAGCTATCTGAAAAAGCTGGATCAGCTTGGTCTGAAGGAATATCTTGCAATTAAACAAAAATATTTAGACTCATACTTAAGCAACTAATTTTTGCAACTGACAGGGAAATTTTATTACAGGGCAAATACCAACTGCATATAAGGAGCTGTATATTCATTGTGTTGCCGGAAGGAAGCCGGTGGTTTTCCTTCCGGTATTTTTATTCTTTTTGCGGAGGCTTCGGATAAATTATTATTTTAGTAAATTATACAGATAAAAGGAGAAATATGAATGAGTGAATTATTAAAAAAGGCGCAAATATATCAGGAAGAGAAAGCGGATGGCGTACCGGAGCTCCAAAGACCGGGTTTTCATGCCAGTTCTCCAATCGGATGGATAAATGATCCAAACGGCTGGTCGGTCTATAAGGGAGAATATCACCTTTTTTTTCAATATCATCCTTATAATACCCATAATGGACTCATGCACTGGGGACATATGGTAACAAGAGATTTTATAACATGGAGCAGGATGCCGGTAGCCCTGGCCCCGGACATGGAATATGATAATAAAGGTTGCTTTTCAGGCAGTGCGATTGATTACAAAGGGGAACATATCCTGATGTATACAGGAGTGTATGAAAAAGAGACAGAGGGAATAGAAGAAACCTATCAAGTTCAATGTATTGCGGTCGGAGATGGAGAAAAGTATATAAAATCAGAATACAATCCGGTCATTACAGCTGATATGCTGCCCGAGGGTTTTAATATTCATGATTTCAGGGATCCTAAAATTTGGAAAAAACATGATGCATTTTATGCAATAATTGGTAGTAAGGGCAAAGACAATGATGGGCAGGTAGTATTATTTAAGTCAAAGAATTTAAAAGAGTGGGAATATGTAAGCAGTTTAGATCAATCGGAACAACGTTATGGTAAAATGTGGGAATGCCCTGATCTATTTACCTTGGATGGGCAGGACGTGCTTCTTACCTCTCCGCAGTTTATGGAAGCTGAGGATTTGGAATTCCATAACGGAAACGGAACCATGTGTATTATTGGAAAAGTGGATAATCGAAATAAATTAATAAGAAGTAATCTTCAGGCAATTGATTATGGTCTGGATTTTTATGCTCCACAAACCCTTGAAGCAGCTGACGGAAGAAGGATAATGATTGCCTGGCTGCAGTCATGGGACAATTATATCACACCTGAGGAATTTGAATGGTCGGGAGTGATGAGCATTCCACGCGTGCTGACTTTACGTGGAAACCGTTTATACCAATATCCTGTAAGGGAAATTGAGGCCTTCCGAAGTAATCAATTTTTGAAAACGCTGACGGTTATTGCCGGAGAATCTTACATAGAGTTGGTGAAGGGCAGACAAATTGATTTAATTCTGAAATTAAAGAAAGTGGAATGCAGCTATTTTGAAATTAAACTGGCCTGTGGTGAAAGAAAATATACCCAAATTACCTATGAACCAGTAAAGGAAATGATAACCTTTGACAGGTCCCATTCAGGTCTGCATAAAGATGTGCAATGTATACGAAAGATGAAAGTTGATCCTTTCGGTAAAGAAATAGAAATCAGGATACTGATGGATAAATATACGATTGAAATGTTTATTGACGGCGGCAAATATGCAATGAGTTCGCTCATCTATACGGATTTAGCGTTTGATAAGATTGATTTTGATACAGATGGACAGGTAGGGTTGGTCATTGAGAAATATGATATTTGTGTATGACCTTTATTTGTCAAAAAGGAGAGTAGCAATGAAAGTGATAGGACATTTTTCTGATGTGTTATAGAAATCACGAAATTTCTTACAAAAAACCATAAAGTGAGGACAAAGAATGACTATAAAAGATATTGATGTGGTGGCATTGGGAGAATTATTGATTGATTTTACAGAATGTGGAGACAGTGTACAAGGCAATTCCTTATTCGAAGCTAATCCCGGAGGCGCACCTTGTAATTTATTGGCTATGCTGACCAAATTAGGAAATAAAACAGCTTTCATAGGGAAAGTCGGTGAGGACCAATTCGGCAGAATGCTGATTGCCAGGGTGTCAGAGCTAGGAATTGATACCACCTGTCTGTATAAGGATAGAGAAGTCCCCACTACTTTAGCGTTTGTGCATACTTTAAGCAATGGAGACAGAGATTTCTCTTTTTATCGAAATCCGGGAGCTGATGTGATGTTAACAGAGGTAGATATACCGGAGGAGCTGTTAAAACGATCACGAATTTTTCATTTCGGAACGTTATCTATGACACATGAAGGAAACAGAAAAGCCACCCAAAAAGCAGTAAGGATTGCTAAAGAAAATGGATGCCTGCTATCCTTTGACCCTAATTTACGGGTACCTCTCTGGAAAAGTCCGGCGGCTGCAAAAGAACAGATGGAATATGGATTACAGCACTGTGACATCTTAAAAATATCTGACAATGAAATACAATGGATTACAGGTATTGAGGATTATGACAAAGGAATAGCAAATCTCCGGGCAGACTATAATATACCTTTAATACTGTTAACCATGGGAAGAGAGGGAAGCAGGGCGTATTATAAAGGGCTACGCGTAGAAGTAAAATCCTTTCAACAAGACAAAACCATTGAAACCACCGGTGCTGGAGATACTTTCGGAGGCTGTGTCTTACATCATATATTGGAATGGGGACTGGGTAATCTCACTGTATCAAAGCTTCAAAAAATGCTTACTTTTGCAAATGCAGGAGCAGCAATTATCACTACTAGAAAAGGGGCACTGTCTGTAATGCCCTCAGAAGAGGAAATTGATAATTTGATCTAAACTGCTATCTGAAGATCCAGGTGTCATTTTTCTCTGCTGTATAGACTGAAAATCCTTCCTGTGCCGTTAGGATGTGTCTGAAAACTACTTGCACCAAGTTGTAATTCTACTTTATGGGAGGCAATCCCTGATACCAGGGAGATAGTGGTTATGTTTCCAAAGTTATAAAGTAAAATACCGCAAAACAGAGCATTTAGTACGTTGCAGTGAGTTTTCAGACACGTCCCGGTTTATGTCACGAAACCGGAACTTATTCTGAGGTAGAAAGTCTATTTATTATCTGAGTTTGGACATATATAGTCCGATAGGATAATTCCGGATGCTGTATTCTTGATAGTAAAGTCTCAGCAGCAAAGTACCCCATAGAATCCCCCGGAATATTTGCAGTGGTAAGGGGAGGCTCTATTATTCTGGATTCGGCGGAATTATCAAAACCACATATCTTGATATCATTGGGGATAATAAGATTCATTGATTTTAAAGCCCGGATGACATCAATTGCAATATAATCATTCGCACAGACAAAAGCATCAGGAAGGCAGGGGAGCGCTTTTATTTTTGAGGCTAATAATTCTGGATTATAGTAAGGGAGATTATCATTTTCTAAGATACAATATTCATTATTATCAAGGCAGGAATCTTGCATGGCTTTACGATAACCGGACCAACGCTCATAAAATGAATGACAATGAAGATAATCACCTACAAAGCCAATTTTCTTATATCCGCTGGCAAGCAGGGATTGCGTCATTTTGTAAGAGCAATTGTAATTCTCCATATACATAATATCAGAATTTATCATTTGCCCGGCGGTGTTTGCAAACGTATCAATGAAAAGAGTAGGAATTTCTAAATTACATAGAAACTCTGTATAACATTCATTAAACATTTCAATGATAATAATACCCTTTGTGAAGTCATAATTAAAGTTGGCAGGGAGCTGACACTTAAACATAAAGTCATCCCGAATTGTATACACGGATAATCGATATCCCAGCGCACTTATATGTTCTTGAAAAGTGTGCAGTAATGCTGAACTGAAATGGGAAGTACTTAGAACGGAATGACTAAACAGGGCAATTTCATAGTTGGGTTGAGGGTTAGTAGTTTCGGTGGAGCCTTGATTTAACATGGAAAATTGTTTATAGCCAAGTTCGGCGGCTTTTCTATATATTTTATTTTGGGTATCTTTTGAAACGACACCTGTCCCATTGATGGCTTTTGAGACTGTATTTCTTGATATATTCAGAGCATCTGCTATGTCTTGGACAGTAACTTTATGTCTCATAAAAACCTCCATTTTTCTTTACTACTATCTTACAATATTTTATATTAGGTGTCAAATGTAAATAAGCAATTAGGCATACGTACACTTAAAATCCTGCGCTATAGTATAAGAAGAATGAGGACTAGTCTTCCAATAGTGAAATGTCTTCTCCAAGGCTTTTTCTTATTCTTATATTCTCTCTTCCCCAGGAACACATCACATCTGTGCAAAAGATTACATCAGGTATATTTTAAAACTAAGTCGGAGGAGCGGCTTAAAGTAAAGGAATAATCAAGTAAAAGATAAACTTACTGCCATATCGTTAAGAGCAGTATAATAAAAACTCTATGGTTTTCCATCCCACTGCACAATGTGCAAGGCCGGCTAACCATAGAGTTTCTTTTTCGTTCCAGTCGATTATCCTGCAAGTATTACCAGCCCAGATCCACACGTATCCTGGCTGCCAGCTGGTCAGCCATCAGCTGGTGGGTTACCAGACTGGGATGCCAATCTTCACCGTAACCATTGGCCCATTCCTGAACAGGAAATTCGATATAATGAACCTTAGAGTCCCCGGCGGTGTTCTTCTGATTCACCACACCACTTATATAATCACGGGCACTTGACTGACTGTCACCACTTAACATAGGGCCCATGGCACAGTATATATGGGCATCCGGATACTGGGTCCGGACTTTTGCCACCAGATTTGAATACGCTGTTGTAAAAGCAGTTCTGTCCGGAGTACCGATGCTATAGTCATTGGTACAGAGGTTTATGACAACTACCTGAGGCACCCACTGGCTGGGATTCCATTGAAGGGCAGAATCATAAGCCAGTATCCTGGAATACAGAGAGGGCATTAAATCAGTGGTATCTCCTCCGTAATTGCGGATTACACCCTTGCCCGACCAACTGACAGTAACAGGATCAGCCTCCAGAAGACGGGCAGTTATTGCGCCGTATGCCTGGTAAGCATTTTCATTCTTTGTAGTAAAGGACTCATACTGGCTGGTGCCTTCATTACCATAACCGCAGGTAATGGAATCACCAATAAATTCTATACGCCGCAAAGAGGGAGAAGGAGCAGCCAGCAGACTGCCATCCGTAATAGTAAATCCAAGAAACTGTACATCACCTACCCAGGCTTCAGTCCTCTTTACCAGCTCAACTGTATGAGTGCCGCTTGCCAGGCCGGAAGCCAGCGTAATCGGGGAGGAACTTTTGGCAGTAACGTTGATGGGGGTCTTTACTTTACCATCAATTATCACCTCAAACCAGTTATCACCGGTGGATTTAAGGTTTACCTGGATGCCCGTTCCGGAAAAAGAAGCTTTTATGGTAGTGGTACCCCAGGAAAACTTTGGTCCTGCCGGGTCACTTCTGTCAAAACGTCCAATAAAAAGTACATTGGAGTCAGGGGAAGGTGTTACAGTGGCAGTAGGAGTGGGAGTCACTGTAGGGGTAAGTGTCGGGCTGATGGTAGGAGTGGGTGAAACTGTTCCGCTGGGTTCAAGGCCCCAAACCAGTTCACCTCCGATATAACCTGTTATTGAACTGGAATTAGTATAGGTTGAAGCGGTATGAAAAGAATAATCATCAGTCTGTATAAAGTCAGTCCAGTCGGATTTCCAGATTCTTGACTTTATCTCAATACCTGTACCCGGGTCAAGAGTCCCTGCACCGCTTTTAAAACCAATTTCCAGATATCTGTCGGAGTTATCTCCGCTCAAGGTACCAAAGGTACCGGTCACATTTTGTGCACCTATAGTAGAGTAGTCACATGAAAAGTTGTTTGACTGGATTCCGTCATTTGTAAAATAGTACTTTAGCTTAACAGTTGAAAGCAGCAAAGGGGTTGTCCCTGTGTTGACCAGCCTGAAATTTGGGCTAATGGTGTTTGATTTATCTGCCGTATTTCCGTTGAAGGACCGTACGCTTATGCTTTCTGCGGCAGAAACACTGGATATTGGAGTCATGGCGGTCAGTACAATCGCAAGCAGGATTATACCAATTTTCTTTAACATAGATAATACCTCCATAAATGTAAATATTTGTAATTGAATTATAACATGTAAAGGCTGACTTTGCACTATATATTAGCTTTCATTCATCGATTTCGTTTCAAACTCACAATACCGTATTGAATCTGAAAAACTGGTTCATTTTCAAAGATGTGAGCTTTTGGAGGAAATTCCTGGGTTTATTTGGACGGATAATGGAAACACCAATCCAGCATCAGGTGAAAGTATGGAGGGACAAATTTCCGATGGAACCAGGCTTCAGGTATTCGTGATTATAGACAAAGAACTCCCTGGATTGCACATTTAAACATAAATATATTACAAATTTCCATTTATGACATTTTGTATTCATGATAAGATGAAGCTAGTTCCAGAAGAACGAACCAGAGGAGGAAGATTAGATGAAAAAGAAAGCTTTTAGTATTTTTTTGAGTATCTTATTGGTAATGTCATTAATGGCAGGATGCGGCAAAAACTTAAATTCAAAAGAAACCGTCAACCCGGATCCAACGGAAGATGCGAAAGCATCAGAAACACCTGCAGCCACGGAAGCTGCCAAAGGGGTAACAATCAGTTATGCGGTATGGGATTCCAATCAGGCTAAATTAATTCAGCAGCTGGCGGATGCCTTTGAAACAGAAACAGGAATTCATGTAGATATCCAGGTTAATGGCTGGTCTGATTACTGGACTGCCTTGGAAGCAGCAGCAACAGGCGGGTCTTTGCCCGACACCTTCTGGATGCATTCAAATAATATTTACTATTATGCCTCCAACGGTCAGCTGCTGGATCTGACAGAGGATATCAACAGCAGCAGCGATATTAAATTAGAAAACTATCCAGCTGGACTGAATCAGATATATAATCTGGAGGGCAGGCAGTATGCCATCCCCAAGGATTACGATACCATCGGACTCTGGTACAACAAGACCATGTTTGATGCAGCCGGTGTGGCTTATCCTAATGGGGACTGGACCTGGGAGGACCTTAAGGCGGCAGCGGAGAAGCTTACCAAGAAGGATGGTTCTCAGTACGGTATCCTTGCACCTCTTCACAATCAGGAGGGTTACTATAACTTCGTATACCAGAATGGAGGTACCATCGTTACTGCAGATAAGAAGTCCGGTTATGATGATCCAAAGACAATAGATGCAATCAAATATTATTTTGACTTTGTAAGAAATGGACTCTCACCGGTAATTACAGGAGATGCCGAAAGGGCAGAAGCTTTCCAGAACGGCCTGACAGCAATGGCGTTCTTTGGCTCCTGGAATCTTTCCGGCTTTGCAGCCAATGAATACATAGCAAAAAACTGTGATGTTGCCGTACTTCCAAAATCCAATAGCGGCGGTCAGGCTTCCATCTTTAACGGATTAGGCAACTGTATCGCAGCAACCACTGAGCATCCAGAGGAAGCCTGGAAATGGATCGAGTATTTAAGTAACGAAGCAGGGCAAAAGAAACAGGCAGAACTGGGAATTGCAATCTCTGCCTATAACGGAACTGCAGAAGCCTGGACCAAGGCATATCCCGGGTTTAATGTACAGTCATATTTAGACATGGTGACTTACGCCCAAATCAGGCCCTATACGAATCAAACCAGCCTATGGGAGGATAAGGCCTACGAACTTTTAACAAATGTTTATGCAAATGGGGGAGATGTGGAGGCTGCCTGTAAGGAAGTTGCAGCTATGATGAACAATGCCATAGATCATGAGCAGAAATAGCAATAAACGAAATTATAAGTCCGGCGGCCCTGGATGGCTGCCGGATTTACAGTAAGGCGGCAGGAAGAGATACCTGTGCATTCATCGAAGGAGGCTGATAATAATGGCAGTAATGAAAGATCCCGCCGGAAAAAGGAAAATCCCGCGAAATGTCCTGAATGAATGGAAGTGGGCATATATCATGGTTGCACCTACGATAATCGGTTTATTCATTTTAAATATTATTCCAATCTTACAGACTGTGTATTTGAGTTTTTTTAAAAGCGGAGCCTTTGGAAAAGGAAATATATTTATTGGATTTCAGAATTATAGAGACATGTTTTCTGATATACAGACCTGGTATGCTGTACGTAATACACTTGCCTATACCTGTTTGGTGGTACCATTTACAATCGCAATCGCATTGTTGGCTGCGGTCGTACTGAATATGAAAATAAGAGGGAAGGGTATTTACAGAACCATATACTTTGTACCGATGGTAGCTGCACCAGCCGCAGTGACAATGGTGTGGAGATGGTTATACAATTATCAGTTCGGGTTTCTTAATCATATACTTTATAACCTGGGACTTGGAAAGGTAAAATGGACGGAAGGGCCGGAAATAGCATTGATTTCAATCGCTGTCATCGGTATCTGGAGTACCATTGGCTATTGCATGGTTATCCTGTTGGCAGGGCTTCAGGAGATACCGGGAGATTTCTATGAAGCAAGTGATATTGATGGGGCATCGAACGTTAATCAGTTCCTGCATATTACACTTCCTTTAGTATCGCCAACCTTATTCTTTGTGGCAGTTACCAGTGTAATATCCTCAATGCAGGTATTTGATGTGATCTTTATGATGATAGATGTTGCAAATCCTGCCTATAACCGTACCGTTTCACTGGTTTATTTATTTTATAATAATTCCTTTAAATACAGTAATAAGGGTTATGGCTCGGCAATTGTTGTACTGCTGCTGGTTATTATCATGATTATTACTGTGCTGCAGATGAAAGCACAGAAGAAGTGGGTCAGCTATATGTAAGACAGAAGTCTTTTTGGTGACGGAATGGAGTGGTTATGAAAATAAAAAATATAAAATCAGGTGTCATACTGCATATCTTATTGACAGCAGGTGCTATTATAATGCTATTTCCTTTTCTATGGATGGTTCTGACCTCCTTAAAGTCCGTAACGGAGTCTACTTCCATGAATCCCTACGTGTATTTTCCAAAAGTGCCTCAATGGGACAACTATAAGGCTGTATGGATGAATAATAATTTTCTCCGTCTGTACTTTAACACCTTTACAATGATGCTGCTCCGTGTCCTTTGTGCGGTATTTTTTTCTGCTATGGCAGCCTACGCCTTTGCAAGGCTTAATTTCCCGGGAAAAAACTTTCTTTTTGGAATTGTGCTCTTTCAGATGATGGTGCCGGTACAGATCTTTGTAATTCCACAGTATTTAATGGTGGATTTCTTAAAGTTGCGTAATACCATATTTGCACTTGTATTTCCGGGGCTTGTTAGTGCCTTTGGAACCTTCCTGCTTCGGCAGTTTTTTCTTGGACTGCCAAAGGAACTGGAGGAGTCTGCAAGACTGGACGGGTGCAATATCTGGAAGACTTTCTGGAAGATTATGCTTCCTTTGACCAAATCAGGCCTGGTTGCCCTTGCAATCTTCACCGCCCTTTTTGCCTTTAAGGATTTAATGTGGCCTTTAATCGTAAATAATCAGGAGAATTCAGCCACTTTATCTTCAGCGCTTTCAAAGATACAGAGTGCTTATTCTGTTAAATATCCTGAATTGATGGCATCCTCGGTACTGGCTATCTGGCCTATGATGCTGCTCTACATCATATTCCAAAGGCAGTTTATTGAAGGGATTGCGACCAGCGGCGGCAAACTTTAAGAAGTGCACCAACTATCCAAATCAGGAGGAAAAACATTTGGCCATTACATATTACGAACAGGATAAGCGATTTATATTATACACGGAGAATACCTCCTATCATATAAAGGTCGGACCCTATGATACCCTGCTCCACCTGTATTACGGAAAAAAGGTAGACGGGAATCTGGATTATCTGATAAGGAGGATGGACAGAAGCCATTGCGGCAATCCCAATGAAGCTGAAAGAGACAGAACTTTTTCACTGGACACCCAGCTGCAGGAATATTCTGCCTTTGGAATGGGAGATTACAGAATCTCCTGTCTGGAGGTTCTGAATGAGGATGGAAGCTGTGCCGTTGACCTTCGATATAAAGCCCACAGCATAAGAAAAGGAAAATATCATCTTCCGGGGCTTCCGGCGGTTTATGAGACGGAGGAGATTACGGCGCATACCCTTGTCATAACCTGCGAGGATGAGGTATCAAAGCTTGAGGTTGAGTTATATTATGGAGTAATAGAGGAGTACGATGTTATTACCCGTGCGGTTAAAATACGAAACAAAGGCAGAGACTGTATAAAGCTTACAAAAGCCTTATCGACCTGCTTAGAGTTTCCCAATAACCACTTCGATCTTATTCACTTTTATGGAAAACACTCCCAGGAGAGAGAATTTGAGCGGACACCGGTTGGTCATGCCAAGCTGTCGGTGGAGAGTATGCGGGGGTTGAGCAGCCATCAGCATAATCCCTTTGTCATACTGGCAGACAGGTCAGCAACGGAGACAAACGGTGAATGCTATGGCATATCCTTTTTATACAGCGGGAATTTCCAGGCACAGGTGGAAGTTGACCAGATTGGGCAGACCCGTTTTGCAATGGGAATACATCCTGTTTTTTTTCGGTATGAGATAGGGCCAGGTGAGGAATTTGTTACACCTGAGGCAGCGATGAGTTATTCCTTTGAGGGGCTGCAGAAGGTGTCCCATAACTTTCATAAACTCATTCGCAATAATATCTGCAGGGGCAGCTTTAAGAATAAAAGAAGACCTATACTGATTAATAACTGGGAGGCTACCTATTTTGATTTTAATACCGAGAAACTGGTGCGAATTGCAGAGGAAGCAGCAGAGCTTGGGATTGAGATGCTGGTTATGGATGACGGCTGGTTTGGTAATCGAAAGGATGACTATTCGGGACTGGGAGACTGGAAGGTTAATACAGAGAAGCTTGGAACCTCCTTAAAGGAACTTGCAGACAGAGTGAATGCTACCGGTTTAAAATTTGGAATCTGGTTCGAACCGGAAATGGTAAATGAAGACAGTGACCTGTTCAGACAGCATCCGGACTGGTGCCTGCAGATACCGGGAAGACCAAAAACCAGGTGCAGATACCAGCTGGTACTTGATTTAACAAGGCAGGATGTCAGGGATTATATTTATGATTCCATCGCTGCTGTCATAGACAGTGCGAAGGTTGAATATATCAAGTGGGATTTTAACAGAAGCATCGCGGAAGCCTGGTCTGCACTGAAAGGTAAAGAACACCAGGGACAGGTATTCCATGATTATATATTGGGACTGTACAAAGTCTTGGAACGGCTGACTGGAGATTATAAAGAGGTTTTATTTGAGGGGTGTTCCAGTGGAGGAGGACGCTTTGATACGGGCATGCTTTACTATATGCCTCAGATTTGGTGTTCCGATAATACAGATGCTTATGACAGACTTAAGATCCAGTACGGCACTTCCTTTGGATACCCTATCAGTGCAGTGGGAAGCCATGTATCTGCCGTTCCCAATCATCAGACAGGCAGAGCCACTCCTTTTCGTACCAGAGGTATTGTGGCTATGGCAGGTACTTTTGGTTATGAACTGGATGTAAACCTATTGTCTCTGGAAGAGAAGAGTGATATCAGGGAACAGGTAGAAATATACAAACAGAATTATGAGTTAATACAGGCGGGTGAATACTACCGCCTGTCCAGCCCTTATGAAAACAACGAATTTACATCCTGGCAGTTCGTTTCTGACGATAGAACCAGGAGTCTTCTCAGTGTTGTTTTCCACCAAAGCCATGGCAATCCCAATTTTTATACGGTTTTGCTTCGGGGGCTGAAAGAAATGGCACTCTATCGAATTAGCGGAAGAGATAAACTGTACAGCGGTGCAGCACTTATGAATGCCGGGTTCGATTTACCTAATCCCTGGGGAGACTATCAAGCCTTTCAGTATGAAATTAAGGAAGAAATCTAATACATGCTGATCAAAGGGAATTAGATTTATTAGCAACAAGAAAGACTAATTTAAGAACACGAAAGCGTTGACAGCAGAGGTGCTGTAAAGATTGGCAGGCCGGAGAAATCATGAGTTTCCTCCGGTCTGTCAGTCTATACAGCACCTCTATAACCTGTTCTGTGTGTCCTTATCTGAAATATCAAGACTTTCGGTTGTACTGCGGTATTTCTTCGGATTGATTCCATAAATCTTCTTAAAAGCCTTGGAGAAGTTCAAGGCATCATCATATCCAACCTTATAGGCAATCTCTCCCACCGGCAGCATCGTATTTTTTAGAAGAATGCTTGCCTGATTCATACGGTAATTCAAAATATATTCCTGAGGGGACATATTCAGGACACTCTTAAAGCAATTAGTCAGATAGGAACGGTTAATACCGATATAATCTGCTATACTTTGTACTTTTAAATTACCGGAGAAATTGTGCTCTATGTATTCCAGAGTATGTTCAACATACACTTGATAGGAATAATCATGAACCTCTTCTGCGTTCTCAAGGCTCTGCTGGCTTTGAATCAGATATGAAATAAACTGATAGAGATAACCCTCTCTTGCAAAATCATTGGAAAAGGTCAGCTGACTGGAAGCAAGCATACCGTTAACACAGGTAACGAAAGGCTCGGTATTTTTGATGGGTACTATCAGATTATCTTTCGAAAAGTGGGCGTGCTTTAAAGCTGCCTCTGCTTTGATTCCGTTAAAACCTACCCATACATAAGTCCAGGGGTCATCTATACTGGCCTCGTAATAGGTAGTGGCACCGGGGAGGATTAGAAAAGCGGTGTCAGGACCGATTTCATAGGTTTTGCTGCCGACGGTATAATAACCTCTGCCATTTAATACGATGTGGATTAAATACTCCTTTCTTATTTCAGGGCCGTAAGCATGCCCGGCACAGCATATCTGTGAGCCGCAATAGCATAGATACAAATCCATGGATGCTTTTTTCAGATATTCCAGACATTTATAACGGGCTGAATCCGTATATTTTACATTTGTTGGCATTTATAGAAGACCCTTTCTTTAACCCATAAGAGGTGTGTGGTTTTGATACGTTAATGGTAGCAAATATGAAATAATTTGTCCATACGAATTTCTAATTACAATTTTGTGCAAAGTGCATAAAAAAAGTTTCGACAACACATTTAAACATATAAATATTACAATAAACCATACCGGAAAATGAAGGATGGTGTTATGCTTATAACAGTGAAATATACGCTTTGGTAAGGAGTACGGAGGTTTATCAGGAAAACCTGAAGGAGGCTGATCAGGAAAACGGAAGTAAAAAGCTGGGGGAATGAAATGAGTTTACTCTTTTATAGAAATATGGAAGGAAAGGAGGAAGTAATTGAGGGATAAAAAGAGTGTAAACAAGAATTTCAGAAGGTAAAACAAAGAGAAGGTAAAAAAATTTGAGGAGGTAGATCTATGAATAAGGTAAAAAAGATATTGGCTTTTACACTTAGCATTCTGCTGTTACTTACCATGATTCCGGAGATTCCGGTATTAGCCGCTTATTCAATGACAGTAGATTGCGCAAATGTATTAAGGGGTGTGACACACTGTGCAAATGGTTCTCTTTATGGGGTTACGGAGAGCATACCGGCAGATGTTAACGGGCTTATAGCACCGTTAAGCCCTTATGTACTGAGGAATCCCGCCAGAGGAAGTGCAGGAAACCAGCATGCTTTTGGGGATGCTATTCTTGTTTCTGCTAAATTAGCTTCGGTGCCAGGTGCGAAGGTATCCATTGATCTGGCAGATATGCTGCCGGGATGGCCGTATAAATGGCCCGGTATGACGAGCTGGCTGAATCAGGTAAAATCTTTTATAGCTGATAAGAAAGCCTCCGGACGCGATAATTTCTATGGATATGAGATTTGGAACGAACCGGATGGTACCTGGAATTCTGCCAACGGAACCTTTCATGACATGTGGAAGCAGACCTATGATGTTATACGGGCCAATGATCCCGGAGCGAAAATAATTGGTCCCTGTGACAGCTTTTACAGTCGTACCAGATTGAGCAGTTTTTTAAGCTTTTGTAAGAGCAATAATTGTATGCCTGATATTATGAGCTGGCATGAGCTTGGAGGCGGTGCAGAAGCGGTATCACCCCATTTAAGGGATTACAGAGCGTTGGAAGCTTCCCTTGGAATCAGTGCACTGCCCATTAGTATCAATGAATACTGTGACCCGGATCATAGTCTGGAAGGGCAGCCCGGATCCTCGGCACGTTATATTGCAAAATTTGAACGATATAAAGTAGAGAGCGCTTGTATTTCCTGGTGGTTCGTTCCTTCTCCCGGAAGGCTGGGCAGTCTTCTTGCAACCAATACACAAAAAGGAGCCGGTTGGTATTTCTATAAATGGTATGGTGATATGAGCGGAAATATGGTATCTGTTACACCGCCTAACGACGACAGTAATCTGGTAGACGGAGCAGCCTGCGTAGATTCCAGCGCCAGGTATATCAGCTTTATTTTTGGCGGACCAAATGACGGAACTATAAATACAACCATTAAGAATATCCCAGCCTTTATAGGTTCTACGGCGTCCGTTAAGATTGAAAAGATTGACTGGGTAAGTAAGGATACCGTATCAAACGGTACTACTACCATATCTAATTCCAATTATTCCGTGGTAAATGGACAGATATCAGTAAGCTTGTCAGGCTGTAACAACAGCTCGGGATACCGGATATATATAACGCCGGGAAGCGGAGGTATTCTATCGGGAGGAACCTATAAACTGATTAACCGTAACAGCGGCAAGGCACTGGATGTGAAGGAAAGTTCGACAGCCAACGGAGCAGATGTTATCCAATGGAGTGCAGGCAGCGGAAATAATCAGAAATGGGTAATCACGAATATGGGTAACGGCTATAAGCTTATAAATGTCAACAGCCAAAAAGCGCTGGATGTTTATAACAACTCTACTGCGGAAGGTGCGGATGTAATCCAATGGACAGATAGCGGGCAGAACAACCAGAGATGGAACCTGATTGATTTGGGAAATGGTTACTATAATGTAGTAAATGTAAACAGCGGTAAGCTGTTGGATGTAGACAGGGGGTCCCTGGCAGACGGAGGAAATGTATTACAATGGAGCAATAACGGGGGTTATAATCAGCAATGGCAGATTATTGCTCCTTGATAGAAGTAGTGTATTTGACTGTATAACTGTTACAGCTCAGTAGCTTAACACGGGGAGTGAGTTGAAAGACTCAATTGTGTAAGTGTAAAGTGGCAGGGAATCTGAAAGCCCGAAACAGGGAGAATAAAATTAATAAGGAGATGGGAAAATGAAGTTACCTATTAAAAAAATAATAAGTGGGATACTAATCGGTATAATGTTACTGTCATTGCTAATTACGGTACCGGAACCGACGAATGTATTGGCGGCAAGTGATGTAACAATTAATTTAGCCTCAGAAAAACAACTGATCCGGGGGTTTGGAGGAATCAACCATCCTGCCTGGATTGGAGATTTAACTGCTTCTCAAAGAGAAACTGCCTTTGGAAATGGAGATAACCAGCTGGGCTTTACTGTTTTGAGAATCTATGTAGATGAAAATAAGAATAATTGGTCCAGAGAATTAGCAACAGCAAAGAAAGCTATCGAAAAAGGAGCAATCATATTTGCTTCACCCTGGAATCCACCCAGTGATATGGTTGAGACCTTCACACGTAATGGTGTTGCCGGGCAAAAACGGCTCCGATATGATAAGTATGCTGCATATGCACAGCATCTGAATGATTTTGTTACTTATATGAAGAATAACGGTGTGGAGCTGTATGCCATATCCGTTCAGAATGAGCCCGATTATGCACATACCTGGACCTGGTGGACACCGGATGAAATACTTAACTTCATGAAAAATTATGCCGGAGCAATCAATTGCCGGGTAATAGCACCGGAGTCCTTTTCCTATCTGAAGAATATGTCAGACCCTATTTTAAATGATTCACAGGCACTTGCCAATATGGATATACTGGGTGCTCATTTGTATGGTACACAGGTTAGTAATTTTGCCTATCCTCTGTTCAAGCAAAAGGGAGCAGGTAAAGAGCTTTGGATGACAGAAGTGTATTATCCGAACAGTAATGATAATTCAGCTGATTCCTGGCCTGAGGCATTGGAGGTTTCTTATCATATTCACAATGCCATGGTAGAAGGAGATTTCCAGGCCTATGTCTGGTGGTATATCCGCAGGCAATACGGACCAATGAAAGAGGATGGTACAATCAGCAAACGAGGCTATAATATGGCTCATTTCTCAAAGTTTGTAAGACCCGGATATGTAAGGGTAGATGCAACCAAAAATCCTGATACCAATGTTTTTGTATCGGCCTATAAAGGTGATAATAAAGCTGTTATAGTTGCTATTAACAAGAGCACTTCTTCCGTAAATCAAAAATTTACACTCCAGAACGGAGCTGCAACCACAGTATCCTCCTGGATAACAGACGGAAGCAGAAACCTTTTGGCCGGTTCCGGCTATAATATGTCAGCCGGTTCCTTTACTGCCCAGCTTCCAGCACAGAGTGTTACAACCTTTGTAGTTGATTTAAACGGCAGCAGCAATACCGGAACTACTTATGAAGCGGAAACGGGTACTGCACTTACGAATGCCGTAACGGAAACTGTGAACTCAGGCTATACCGGAGCCGGTTATGTGAACTTTACTGCCAATAGCGATGCTTCCGTACAGTGGAGTAATATCTACTGCGCAACCTCGGGAACAAAGAATATCAAGTTTCGTTACGCACTAGCGTCCGGTACAAGGAACCTGGACATCTATGTGAACGGACAGAAGGTAATAAGCAATGCCGATTTTTCCGCAACCGGAAGCTGGACCTCCTGGGGAGAGAAAACCATACAGGCTGCTATGAATAGTGGAACCAATATCTTAAAAGTGGTTACAACAGGAACAGAAGGACCCAATATTGATAATATAAATGTTACTGCCCAGTAACCATCAATAGTAAAAGCATCGTAGGAATCACTGTAATTTACATCAAATAATTACCTATACATATCAGATAAACACTCTTGTTGCTGTTGTATCGTTGTTTTATAATATAAATATATTTATTATAACATATCAAATATTTTCTATAGGAGGCAACGATGAACAAGAATCAATTTGCCGTAACTCCACCTATGGGGTGGAACAGTTATGATTATTACGATACAACAGTGAACGAAGAGCAGATAAAAGCCAATGCGGATTATATGGCAGCTAACCTGAAGAAATATGGCTGGGAATATATTGTGGTAGATATCCAGTGGTATGCATACGATGCCGGTTCTCAGAGAGACCGCCATCAGTATATCCCCTTTTGGAAAGTGGAGATGGACGAGTATTCCAGATTGCTGCCCTGTCCAGACCGGTTTCCCTCCTCCAGAGACGGACAGGGATTTAAGCCTTTAGCCGATTATATTCATAGCCTTGGTTTAAAATTTGGTATTCATATTATGAGAGGTATTCCAAGAGCAGCCGCCCATAACCACACTAAGATTCTTGGTACTGAGCTTACTGCAAATGAAATAGCAGACCCATCCTCCATCTGCTTCTGGAACCCGGATATGTATGGAGTGGTTACAAACCGGGAAGGCGGACAGGAATATTATAATTCCCTTTTTGAACTATATGCAGAGTGGGGAGTAGACTTTATAAAATGTGATGACATTGCACGCTATGATATGCCTTCTGCCAAAAAAGAAATTGAAATGCTCCATAATGCGATAGAGCATTGTAACAGACCTATGGTACTGAGCCTGTCTCCCGGACCAGCATTGATTGATCAGGCCTGGTATTATGAAAAGTATGCCAATATGTGGCGTATTACCGATGATTTCTGGGATAACTGGCCCCTTCTTGCCAATATGTTCGAGCGATGTGAATTGTGGCAGAACCACGTTTCGGAAGGCTGTTATCCGGATTGTGACATGTTACCACTGGGGTATGTTGGAAAAGGCTTTGGAGGAGAAAGATATACCGGCTTTACAAAGGATGAGCAAATTACCATGATGACTTTATGGTGCATCTTCCGTTCACCGTTGATGCTGGGAGCAGAGCTTACAAAACTGGATGATTGGACCATAAGCCTTCTTACCAATGAAAAAGTATTGGGACTGCTGACAGAGTCAGCCGGAGCAAGGCAGATTTCCAGAAACAAAGAACAGGCTGTATGGCTTTCAAAAGATATCTCAGAAGAAGCTTGGTATCTTGCACTTTTCAATCTCAGTGATGAAGAAAAAAGCATTAAGGTAACCAAAGAAGATCTGCCCCAGTTCGCCTTACAGGGAATAAGACTTGAGGAACTTTGGAGCCAGGAGCTTATTGAGAATGCAGGAGCCAGCTTTGAGAGTAAGGTGGCACCTCACGGAGCAAAACTCTATAAAATAAGACCCACTAAAAGGATTAACCTTAGTTAGTCCTTAGTAAAACAGTATTTGAACAAAGTATGGCGTAGCGTAAAAGCTACGCCATTTCTTCATATACCAGGTTATTTAGTTTCGGCAGAATCCCCATTAAATCATAGATGATGTGAATATTCTGCCTGCGCAACCTGATTGCGCTTCAAGGTGGTTTTTTCAATCAGAGGTATGCCTGGCGTTCATTTTCTCACGAAAATAAATCTTAAACTATCGGCCGATATAGTAGAAAGTTACTATCAAATAAAGTGGAAGTCTATTCCCACTTGAAAAAATGGAGAGAAACAATAGTACATATTACTGCAATTACAATCATGACAACCACGGGAATAAAAACACTATCTATTGGCAGACCAAGGGAAGCAGCTTTGAGAAGTTTTACTCCCTGCGTTAACGGCAATATGTCCGCGATTTTTTGAAGTGCAACGGGCATCACTTCGTAAGGCAGAGTAGCTCCCGAAAAAATAAGCATTGGAAAATACAGCAGGCTGGCAGCGGCACTTGCTATTTTAATATTTGGCGCAATTCCTCCCACCAACAGTCCAATGCTGAACATTGACAGCATAACCAGTAAGTATGCTCCCAAGAATTGGAGCCATGAGCCGTATAACTGATAGCCGAAAAATATTGCCCCTGTTGCATAAACAAGGATAAGTGAAATAATCGAATAAAGTGCGTAAATGACAACCTGTACCGCCAAGATAAGCACAGGACTGGTAGGTGTGACTTTGAACCGCTTTAATATTTTTCTGTTTCGATAATCAGATACAACTAAGGGAAGCCCCATCACACCTCCGGCACAGATGGCAATGGTTGATACCGCACCGAAAGACTGTTCCAAAAAGGTATATTCCGCACCAACGAAAGCAGGCCTGTTTCCAAACACCGCTCCCAAGATAATAACGACAATAACAGGCATACAGATAGCAAAAATAAACATGTCCATCCCACGTAGGGATAATCTGATTTCTGCTTTTAGTAAAGTTCTAAATGTTTTCATTCCCTACCTCCTCGTCTGTGTACCAAAGATATGCGTCCTCAAATTTTTCATAAGGACTCATAGCGATTGCTTCTTTTACTGTTCCGCAAAAAACGTTTTCTCCATTTTTCAAAATCATAATTTTATCACAGAGTGCTTCTATCTCGTCCATAAAATGAGAGGTTAATAGAATTGTTATTCCTTTCGCTTTTAATTCAGAAAGGCTTTTCCATACATCTCGTCGTGCCTTAGCGTCCAAGCCGGTGGTTAACTCGTCCAAGAATATAACTTCGGGATTTGGGATTAGTGCCAATACAATAAAAAGTCGCTGTTTCTGACCTCCCGAAAGCTCGCTGACCAAGCTTTTCAGCTTGTCAGAAAGTCCGAATTGTTTTAGAAGAGCGCCATAATCCAGAGAGGTTTTGTAAAGCGAAGCCGTGACCTCACAAAGTTCACCCACCTTGATTTTGTCCTGATAGTTCGCTTCCTGAAATTGAACACCAACTTTCTCAAATAGTTTTTTTCGCTCTTTTTGCGGATTCATTTCCAAAATAGATATGGTTCCGTTATCTTGCTTTTTTGTTCCCAAAACACATTCAATTGTGGTACTCTTACCCGCACCATTTGCGCCCAGCAGGCCAAATACTTCACCACGGCAAACAGAGATATTGATATTCTCCACTGCTTTGATATGACCGTAAGACTTGCATAGATTTTTTACTTCAATTGTTGTTTTCATGCGATTAATTCCCTCCTTTTCTTTGTTTAAAAAGAATAACACCAGAACAAAGTCTGGTGTTAAAGTGTAGGGTTTTCTTGAAATTGTTTTTTCATTTTTTCAAGATGAGAAAGCATACCTTTTGCATTCTGTTCCGCATAGTGTAATGATGTTAGCAGCTTATCACACACAGAAATAATATCATCATTTTCCTTTGGGGTATCAATTACTTGCCGAATGTCAGCTTCGGGGTTTTGAGATAGGGTATTCAGCATACGCAAAATAGACGAAAGAGAGTAATTGGCACAACGTAAAGAGCGTATGATTTTCAACCGTCGGACATCTTCATCAGTATAAACACGATAACCATTTTGTTTTCGCTTTACTGTTAGCAAGCCATTCATTTCCCAATTTCTTAAGATGTCTATTGATATTTGCAGATATTTGGCCGCTTCTTTTCTGATTAAAAACGTAGTGCCTGTTTCCTGATTGCCACCTGATAAAAGCTTTTTGGTAATCGCTATAGCTTCTTCGGCATTTTTTTGTTCATTTCTAATCTGTTTTAGATAGTATTCTGTCAGGCAAATTGCATTGCTAAAATTCCCAAGCGCGGAGGTCTTAATAATATCAATTGCTTGCTTTCTCAGGCCATTTTGCAGAACTTCAACCTTTAATGCAATTCTCACAAGTTTGATCTGCTCCATATGAAAATCGGTAAAGATACGATAACCGTTTTCCTTACGCTCCGGTTTGGGAATTAATTCAAGCTCTTCATAAAGCCGCACGGTATTGGGATGGATTCCAATACTATGTGCAATTTCGGATGTCTTGTAAGTATTCATTTTTTCACCACCATTCTATTCCATCATAATAACACCAAATCAAAGTCTGGTGTTATAGTGGAGAGTTTTAATTGTAACGCATGAAAATGAAAAGTGCAAGCATGTGAAAACTATGAGTTACCCTATAAAGTAACAACAAGCGTATCGTCCATTTGGAACGATACGCTTGTTGTTAGATATCTTACTTGGCAGTGCCCATAAACAGTTTATACTGTCTTATACAGGACTACATTTTAGTGAATCTTCTTTAGAGCTATAAGGCGGGATAATTTGGTGGACAGCTTAATAGTCCTGCAGTATGTCTTTCATTCGTTTAATAATCTGGTATTGAGAATTTATGATAAGCCAAAGCTGATCATAAAAAATCATTATATTCCAGATACCGATTCCCAATAAACCATAACCTGCTATTAAATTCATAAGACCGTTCGTTGTCCTTGCATCTATGAATCGAACGATGTGCTGCAGGGATTCCGTAATGCGGTATTCTTCGTAGAAGAAATAAGGTGTCTGTGAAATCTCATCGTATTGTATTGTTGCACCGGCATCGCTGGCAATGGTTAAGGCAGCATTGATCGTCAGGGAATTTGCCTCTGTCTCTCCCTCCTGATAAGGAAGTTCCCAACTGTAGCCGATAACTGGAAGACCTAAAGAAATCTCACTGGCAGGAATGGTGGTGAGAACATATTCTACAAACTGCTGCAGTGTGCCTATGGAGATTACCGGTATCGGCGGTCCTTTATTCGTTCCCCAGATAAGCCTTAAAAAGGTAATGGAATCACAGTACTGGCTGATATATGAATAATCAATATCTTCCTGATAAAGTCCGCTTTTTTCAATAATGGGATTTATAGTGATTAACAGCAGATAGCCCTCCTGTTTTAAAATTCTATATAATTTTTCAGTAAACCTATCATAGGATTCCTTATTGTCAGCAGTCATATAACTATAGAAGATATTAATACCGTATAGTCCCTTTTCTTTCAGAATTCTAATCATAGCAGCAAAAAAAGTAGTCTGATATTCTTCGTTATTTAGTATTTGATAAGCAATCTCGGGATTCGGTGTACCCTGTGTAGTCAAGGTAGTCAACAGCATCAGAGGAATGGTACCGTATGCTTTTGCAAGTGCAATAATTTCCGAATCGTCATAATAACTGCTGATATTTCCTTCTGCTGTTGCCACATAATTATAAATGGACAAATAAGTGAGAAAAGGCAGGGTTTTCTTCAAAGTATCAAGATTAATATATTGATAGGCAAAACCATTGGTTGTAACTTCACGTCCCACTTCATAACTGATTATAAGAGTTTCTCCCGCATACAGAGTATCACTGTCTGAGAGAAAAGGATTATTTCTAAAGAGCTGCAGTGGAGTGATATTATAAGCAGCAGCAATACTTAATAGAGTTTCACCTTCTGCAACAGTATGAACCATAGAAGGTGTAGCAATCACTATAGTCTGCCCTGGTACCAGAGAAAATGGATTTACCAGTCCGTTGCTTCTTATTAAGCTGGTAATCGTTACGCCGTAAAGGGCAGCAATGGAATCTATTGTTTCTGACGGTTGTACAACATGTATATACACAAGATCCCCAAAATTTTTTATTGTTACATTATATTAGAGAATCCTGGAATTATAATTAATTCAGCAAAATATGATGATTAAATTATTCTTTATCCCTGGCAGTTGCTTTGACACCTGTAAATACCTGGTGCTGGCGTCTGTAATCTTCCGGTGTAATATGAAATACCTTTTTGTATACCTTGGTAAAATAATTTCCATTTGAGAATCCGCATTCTTCCGCAACCTTACTGATTGGCAGCTCACTGTTTATAAGGAGCTGCATGGCATGCTCAAGACGTATTCCCGTAAGGTACTGAATTAAAGTAACTCCTTTCTCTTTATGGAACTGTCTGCTTAAATGGGATAAGGAGACACCGATTTCTCTGCTCATTTCCTCAAGACTCAGAGGTTTCGCATACTGTGTCTGCAGCCAATCCATAGCAGCAGATACATGAGAGTTGGTATTTCTGCCAGAGGGCAATTCAATATTTCTAAGTAATGCAGCAAGAAAACGGTAGAGCCATTCACTGTCTTCGTAGGGTTCAAGCTTTCTTTTGCATTGCAGAGAATGGAATATATCAAAGAACAGGCGTACTGCAGCGCTTTCCATATCCAGAGACATTACCGGTCCAGTTATATCTCTGATTCGTCTGAAGAAGGGTTCAACAGCAGGACCGTAAAAGTGTATAAAGAAATAAGTCCAGTTATCCTCCCTGGTCTTTGCGGGAGGAAGATAATAACTGCCTTCATCAGGGAAGGAGAGAAGAAAAGCTTTGCCCTTTGTGAGCCGATACTGGTTATCACTTGTTTCATAAATGCCGCAGCCTTCTAAGGTATACTGAAACAGATAACCGGGATAATCTCGATTCTTGTTGTTATAGTAATAATTTTCATTCTGCCGCTTTTCCAATCCCAGGTCTTGAATACAAAGGGATTCCGTTCCTATATTTCCTATATGGACAAAGCCGTAAAAACCTGTATCAAATTGCATTGTATATTTTCACCATCCTTTACCAGCAGGTTATATTTACAATACCACTATACTTTGATATTATAATAGTAGCATTCCAATAAAAAGTCAATTCACCGGTAGTTTTGGGATTGAAATTTAGAAGGAATCTTTTTTACATATTTGTAAATTCATTATTCTGTTCCGGCTCTTACGCTGTAGTGTTTTTAAGCATATCCCAGTCGATATTACAAGGATAAGTCAAGTTTATGCAATTGTATTAAACTAGTGGTTGAATCAAATTTTTTGATATACTAATAAAAACAAAACATAAGTTCGAGAAAATGCCTGTTATAAAGCATTCCTACAAAGAAGGAAGTATAAGTCACAAAATAAAAAAGATGTTTTTTGCAAGGGAATTTAATGAGGAAAATTATAACAATATGTCAATTTTATCACATTATAAATCATTGTCAGTGTAAAAGATATGAACTATTATAGTCTAGACCCTAAAACTGGGTAATAAGCTGTGCAAATAAATCATCAAATCAGCTTGAAATTTATATTATTTGTATAATAGATACAAAGTGACAGAGCTTTTCTGATGGAAGCAAAGAGGTGATAGCGTGGAGAGGATAAAAGAATTTCGGAGGGATATCCTTAAATGTCTGAAGGAAAACTCGGTTGAGGAAGAAATCCTTGCATATACCCAGACGGATATGACTTTAACAGGGGAATTTGCCAGAGGTTTTGTAATACTTACAAAGTCAGAATTAGTCTGTATTCTTACAGAACGGACAGAAAAGGAAATATTTCATTTCAAAGGCTCCGGTTTGAAAAGTGAAAGGTTCTTTCGCAGTGAGGATAAATATACACTGGAAAAGCTGCCGCTTAAGGATATTGAAAATCTTCAGGTTCTTCGAAATGTCAGCGGAGGGATTCTCTGTACCGGCAATCAGAAGGAACAGAAAAAGGAAGCATCAAGGAGCGACAAGAGTAAAGCATCAAAGATTACAGAAATAAATGTAGGAATTAACACAGGAAACATAGAAGTAAACACAGGAAACATAGAAGTAAACACAGGAGACATAGAAGCAAACACAGAAAACATAGAAATAAACGCAGGAAACATAGAAGTAAACACAGGAGACATAGAAGTAAACACAGAAAACATAGAAATAAACGCAGAAAACATAGAAATAAACACAGAAAAAGTAGAAAGAAGCACAGAAAACGCAGAAAGAAGCACAGAAAAAAACGCAGGTGGAAACACGGCACAGAATAAACCTGAAATGAACAGGGAGCTTAAAATTGCTGCCTTTACCAATTTAAGAATGGCTGAGGTAATGCATTTCGTTAAGCTTTTTTCTGTGTTTAAGGAAAAGGGTGAACTGTCAGAAGAAGACCTGAAGCTGGAGGCGAAGGAAGAGTACTGTCCGAAATGCGGCAGGATGTATCCTGACAGTGAGAGGAAAATATGTCCCGGCTGCATGGATAAGCATTCAGTGTTTATCCGTTCCCTTGTGTATTTTAAGCCATATATACTTCCAATGATATTTATGATTTTCTGTTATATCATAACCGCCGGACTGAATCTGGTCTGGCCTTATTTAAGCGGAACAATTCTTTATGATAAGGTACTGGCAAGAGACAGCACCTTTCTTCAGTTTCTTGGGCATCCGGCTATGAAATATACAACCGCACTGATACTGGTAGCCCTTGTCATGCTGCTGACTAAGATTACCTTACAGGCAGTGGGAATCCTGCAAGGTGTCCTTACTGCAAAAATCGTACCTCAGGTAGTAAAAGGAATGAAGACCCAGGTATTTGATTCTATGGGAAAGCTGTCGGTGAGTTTTTATAACAGCAGACAAACGGGAAGCCTTATGACACGGGTGCTTAGTGATGCGGAAAGGGTAACAGGCTTTTATATCGACGGGCTTCCCTATCTGTTTGTTAATATTTTGACTTTGATTGCCACAGCGGTTGTTATGTTCTGTCTGAATTGGAAACTGGCCATAACGGCCTTAATCTTTGTTCCGGTTATCTTTACCATAAGCTTTCGTCTGCTTCCAAGGCTCTGGCAGTTCTACGGGAAACGGCACCGGGCGGAAAGAAGTATGAATGCCTGTCTGAACGATAATCTTACCGGTGCAAGGGTGGTTAAGGCCTTTGGGCAACAGCAAAGTGAAATTACAAGGTTTGAGAAGAGTAACGGGAAAGTCCGCAATGCGGAATTGTCCCTGGTCGGGTTTGATAATAAGTTCTTTGCATTATATTGTACTTTTGAAAATATTGCATCCCTGCTGGTATGGGGGCTTGGTTCCTATCTGCTGATTAAGGAACCCAATCTGCATTTTGGTCTGCTGGTAACCTTTGCAGGTTATGTTCAGCAGTTAAATGGACCTCTGGATTTTATGTCCTATGCATTCCGGTGGTTTACGGAAAGTATGAACAGTGCCCAGCGTATGTTTGAGATTATCGATGCGGTGCCTGATATTACGGAAAAGGCAGACCCGGTAGCACTTGTTGATACCAAGGGGGATATCGAACTCAGGAATGTGACTTTTGGTTATGAACCCAATAAGCCTGTTCTCAAAAACATAAATCTAAAAATAGAATCAGGTAAGATGCTGGGAATTGTAGGCAGGTCCGGTGCAGGCAAATCCACACTGGTAAATCTTATCTCGAGGCTGTATGACCCTATAGAAGGGGAAATCTTTCTGGATGGCATTAATATAAAGGATATAGCTTTTAAGGATCTCAGACAGAATGTAGCCATGGTATCACAGGAAACTTACATCTTTATGGGCAGTGTGGCTGAAAATATCGCTTACGGAAATGCTTCCGCTTCCGTAGAAGACATCATTAATGCGGCAGTACTGGCAAGTGCCCATGACTTTATCTGCAAGATGCCGGACGGCTATGATACCATTATCGGCTCTTCGGGAAGAGAGCTTTCAGGCGGGGAAAGACAGAGAATTTCCATAGCAAGAGCGATACTTACCAATCCCAAGATACTAATTCTGGATGAAGCAACCGCCTCTGTGGATACGGAAACGGAGAAAGCCATCCAGGCGTCTATTCAATATCTTGTATTGGGCAGAACCACAATATCCATAGCGCATAGGCTTTCGACTTTAAGGGATGCAGACCATCTGGTGGTTATTGATAACGGAGAGGTAACGGAAGAAGGTACTCATACAGAACTTGTTGCGAAAAAGGGTACCTATTATAAATTAAAGGAGCTGCAGACCAAAGCTCTGGCTTTAAAGGGAGTATAGAAATTAATTCAGGCAGAGGTAAGAGGCAGGAGGTAATTTTTTGTGAAGGAACAGAATGAAAACATAAATAACGATATATCGGATGAATTTGATCTGGAGGTTATGGAGAAGGAAGCAGAAGCTATGATGAAGCTGCGCTTTATCACGGAGGAGAATGCAGAATTTGCACCGACAGAGGGAGGCTTTGTTTCTTTAAGGATGGGAGAAGAATTTTATCATAGAATACAGGTATACTATACCTTTCCATTAACACATAACACCAGCTACATTTCTATCAGAGAACCCGATGAAAAGGCAAAGGAAATCGGTATTATAAAGGATTTGAGTAAAGATGTGTCCCAGCGGACCAGAGAGCTGCTTATGAGTCAGCTGCGTCTGCGGTATTTTACTCCCTTGATAGAGAAAATCAACAATATCAGGGATGAATACGGCTTTGCATATTTTGATGTTGTTACCAATCAGGGACATTGCCGCTTTACCATACATATGGGAGGTGGTTCTGTAGTTCATCTGACGGATACCAGATTGATAATAACGGATCTCGACGGTAACCGTTTCGAAATACCGGATACAGGAAGACTGTCTGCGAAGGAGTTAAAGAAACTGGATCTGTTTTTATAAGGCAGGCAGAAATGAGGTAAAACTTATGGAGTTAAATTTTCGGTTAGCCGGGAAAGTAAAGGATGTTTTACAACTAAAGACCGGTGAAGATATTAAATATAGTGTACCCTATGACATTGATGAGGAGGGAAGACTGACAGAGGACGGGTATATCATTGTAACAAATCTGAGACTTTTCGTTACCAAAGGAACAGAGATAACCTACCAGAATAAGCTTTCAGCTCTTGAGAAAATCAAATGTGAGCCTATGGTAAACAACGGACTGCTGATAGTCAAGGAATATGCACAGGATTATGAGAAATATCTTGCCCGCTTTACCATGCATCATATGGTCAGAATATCCCTGGCAGCTAAAGGAATTGAGCGGTTACTGGAGCATAATGAGAAAGAAATAAGAAGTAATGAAAGGGAGAAAACCTGTCTGAAGTGCGGAAGAGCCTTACCCGGTACCAGAATATGCCCTAACTGTGACGGTAAACAGGTTACGGCAGGAAAGTTCTGGGGATTGATTAAGTATTACAAGCTCCAGCTGGCTTTCATGGCATTGGTTGCAATCCTGTCTTCTGCCTTGAGCTTATACATACCGCAATTTCAGAAACCTTTCATTGATAATATATTGGTTACCAAAAATGGAACCTCGAAAGATATCCTATCCTTCTTTTCAATCATGCTTTTCTTTACAGTGGTTCAGATATTGGTTCAGGTCGTAAAGAACTGGTGGTTTGTATATCTGGGGGCCAGAATCAGTATGGATATCAGGGCAAGAATGTATGAGAAGATACAGGAGCTGACCCTTTCCTTTATTCTGGATAAAAGACCAGGAGAATTAATGAACCGGGTAGCACAGGATACCAGAAAGATACAGCGCTTTATGCAGGAGTGCTTTGGCCATATGTTTTCCTGTCTGATAACCATGACGGGAGCCATTGGCATCATGTTGGCACTGGACGTGAAGATGACTTTTGTTTCGGTTGTCTTTCTGCCCCTTGTCTGTTTTATATCAGGAGCTTTTCGAAAGAATATACACAGAAGATTCCACCTCCAGTGGGTGAAGAGTGATAAACTTAATAGCTCCCTTCAGGATGTAATATCCGGAATCCGCGTGGTGAAATCCTTCGGAAAGGAAAAGGAGGAATCTGAGAAATTTAATCATCTGACAGAGGAATATGCAGCAGTTCAGAGCAGAAATGAAGTGTTTTGGGCGAGCCTTTACCCGGTACTGACATTTATTATGAGCATGGGAATTTATTTTGTGCTGTATTTTGGAGGGATAAAGGTATTAGAGGGTAACATGACAGTGGGAACCCTGATGCAGTTTAATGCCTATGCCTGGATACTATACGGTCCCTTAGGCTGGATGACCCATCTTCCAAGAATGATTACGGAAATGGTTACCAGTCTTGAACGAATTTATGATGTACTGGATGAAGAACCGCTGATTCTTAACAAAGCAGATGCAGTTCAGCATAGTATATCCGGTGAGATAGAATTTAAAAATGTCAGCTTTGGCTATAAATCCTATGAACCGGTACTTAAAAATATAGACCTCCGTATTAAGAAAGGAGAATATATTGGCCTGGTAGGTGCCTCTGGCACTGGTAAGTCCACTTTGATAAACCTGATTATGCACCTTTATGAAGCGGATGACGGAGATATCCTGATAGACGGCCGTAACATCAAGGAATTAGATCTGGAGCATTACCATTCCCAGCTTGGAGTTGTTCTGCAGGAGACCTTTCTCTTCTCAGGCTCTATTCTGAATAATATACGCTTTGCCAAGCCGGAGGCATCCATGGAAGAGATCATACAAGCGGCCAAGGCTGCCAATGCCCATGATTTTATCTGCAAGACACCTGACGGCTATAATACCTATGTAGGGGAACATGGATACAACCTGTCCGGCGGTGAACGGCAGAGGATTGCAATTGCAAGAGCAATCTTAAACAATCCGGGTATCCTGATACTGGATGAAGCAACCTCCAGCCTTGATACGGAAAGCGAATACCTGATACAGAAAGCCTTGGAAAATCTGTCAGCAGGACGAACAACCCTGGCAATCGCCCATCGTCTGTCAACCCTGAGAAGGGCGGACAGACTGATAGTCATAGACGGACACCATATAGCAGAGACAGGAAGTCATAATGAATTAATGGAAAGACGAGGGATTTATTACAACCTGGTAACAGCGCAGCTGCAAATGCAGAGGCTTAAGGAGCAAAAAGCATAGAATTGACATACTTAAACCGCAGAAGACATAGTGTTTCTGCGGTTTTTCTTACCCTTTGACATAAGAAGCCTATAAATAAATTGCTGCTTAAAACAAAAGGTAATAATTATAACTCTTCTGACTTTTGAAATGCATTTAACAATTAAAATAACGCAATAAATGCTTGGTATTTCGCAATATATAATAAGCGGGAATGCATACAGATAATTATAATTGTACTATACCATAGGGTATCCATGCATCAAAGAAATCATAATTGAATAAAGAATCTTAAGGTGTGTCTGAATGGTGCTTGTACTGTACTCAGTGACTGAGAGGTACATTTCATTCAGATATACCCTTGCATCATGTGCGGAAACGGAGGAAGTATGAAAGTAAGTAAGAACAGAGAAAAAACAGAAGAATATAGAAAAAGGGCAAAAGAACTTGTAAGCAGGATGACCTTGGAGGAGAAGGTATTTCAAATGCTGCATTCTGCTCCTGCCATTGAAAGACTTAATGTAAAGGCTTACAACTGGTGGAATGAAGGGCTCCACGGTGTTGCAAGAGCCGGTGTAGCAACAGTTTTTCCCCAGGCAATCGGCCTTGCAGCAACCTTTGATGAAGAGCTGCTTGAAGAGATAGCGGATGCTGTATCCACGGAAGCCAGAGGGAAATTTGCCATGCAGCAGGAGTTTCAGGATACGGATATTTATAAAGGACTGACTTTTTGGTCACCGAATGTTAATATATTCCGTGATCCCAGATGGGGCAGAGGTCATGAGACTTTTGGAGAAGACCCCTATCTTACCTCAAGACTTGGCGTTCGATTTATAAACGGACTTCAGGGGGAGGATGAAAATTTCCTAAAGACTGCTGCCTGTGCCAAACATTTTGCGGTACATTCAGGTCCTGAGTCTTTAAGACATGAATTTAATGCAACAGTTTCTGAGAAGGATATGTACGAGACCTACCTGCCTGCTTTTGAAGCCTGCGTGAAGGAAGCAGGAGTGGAAGCGGTTATGGGGGCTTATAACCGGACCAATGGAGAACCCTGCTGCGGCAGTGAATATTTGTTAAAGAAAATATTAAGAGAGAAATGGGGCTTTGAAGGCCATGTGGTCTCTGACTGCTGGGCAATCAAAGATTTCCATGAGAATCATAGAGTCACTTCCGGACCGGTAGAATCTGTAGCACTGGCCGTAAGACAGGGGTGTGATTTAAATTGCGGTAATATGTTCGTACACCTGCTTCAGGCAGTGGAGAAAGGGCTGGTAAGTGAGGAGGAGATCGATCAGGCGGTTACCAGACTGTTTACTACCAGAATAAAACTGGGATTATTTGAAGAAAAGGATAAAATGCCCTATGCGGATATTACCTATCAACAGGTGGACTCTGCAGAGATGAAGGCGCTCAATGAGAAGGCAGCGAAGGAATGTCTTGTTCTGCTTAAGAACGAGAATCATATACTTCCCCTTAAGAAGGCTGATATCAAATCCATCGGTGTCATTGGACCCAATGCAGACAGCCGCAAAGCACTGGTAGGAAATTATGAAGGAACTGCCTCCAGATATATTACAGTATTGGAGGGCTTGCAGGATTATCTGAAAGATGAGGTAAGAGTATACTATTCAGAGGGCTGCCATCTTTATGAGGACAGAAAGAGTAAGCTTGGAATGGCGAATGACAGACTTGCGGAGGTTAAGGGCGTATGCAGGGAAAGTGATGTGGTGATTGCCTGCCTTGGACTTGATGCGGATCTGGAGGGAGAAGAAGGCGATACCGGAAATCAGTTTGCCAGCGGTGATAAGCCTGATTTGAATCTTCCGGGATTACAGCAGGAAATTCTTGAAACCATCTACAATAGCGGTAAACCGGTAATTCTTGTCCTGCTAAGTGGAAGTGCCCTGGCTGTAACCTGGGCAGATGAACATGCTGCTGCGGTTCTTCAAGGCTGGTATCCTGGTGCCAGGGGAGGAAAAGCAATAGCAGAAGCAATTTTTGGTGAGTATTCACCGGAAGGAAAGCTCCCTGTTACCTTCTACAAAACTTCAGAGGAACTTCCGGAATTTACGGATTATGCAATGAATAACCGGACCTATAGATATATGAAGCAGGAGGCCTTATATCCCTTTGGCTACGGACTCTCCTACACGAAGTTCTCTATTGATGCTGTGGTGACAGATACCTTAAACATTACAGATAAAGGTGTAAAAGTATCTGTGAACATAACCAATACGGGAGAGTACTATGGCGGTGAAACAGTACAGCTATACATAAAGGCAGAGAGAGCAGATACCCCGAATCCCCAGTTGAAAGCCTTTCAGAAGGTACATCTAAACTCCGGTGAAAAAGCAGAGCTGCAGTTTGAATTAGCTGCCGAAGCTTTTGCATTATATGATGAGAAGGGAGTTAAGCGGCTGGAACCCGGAAAGTATACAGTTTACATAGGGACCTCTCAGCCGGATACACGAAGCATCGCTTTGACCGGAACAAGTCCTAAAGCTGTAAGCCTGGAAGCAGTGAAGGAAATAATCTGGTAAGAGCAGCCTGTCAGTCAGTTTTCAGAGAAAAATTAAGAAGCAGGGAAGAAACCAAGTTGGTAAAGGGAAGGAGCATTACAATGAATTACGAAATGGGCTGGCTTAGCTACCATAGCTGTAAGGCAGAGGAATTACCAAAGTATATGGGGCAGCTTTATTACACCGAAGAGGATACAGTTCTTTTAAGTGCAATAGAGGAGTTGAAAGTGGCGGCAAAAGGCATGTTTGACTGTGTGCTTGAAGAAATTCAAGTAAAGGAGAATTCCTTTTCCGTTAAAAATGGTATCTTTCTTAAGGTGGAGAAAGGGACGAAAATCTCCGGGGAAGGATATCGTATAACCGGAACAGACAGCTTCGTACTCATTGAAGGAAGTACTTCAAGAGGTGTATTGTACGGTACCTATGCTTTCCTGAGAAGATTAAATAGGAGCCTGGACCTTTCAGGTTATACAGAAGAAAAAAGCCCTGATAATCCCCTTCGTATGTTAAACCATTGGGATAATATGGACGGCAGTATAGAAAGAGGTTATTCGGGAGAGTCCTTCTTTTTTCAGAATAATGAAATTCTGATTGACAGCCGTACAAAAGACTATGCAAGGTTAGCTGCTTCTGTCGGAATTAACGGAGTAGTAATAAATAATGTAAATGTCAAGGGAGCAGCAACCTGGCTGATAACTGACCGTTATTTTGATAAGTTGAAAAGTATGCAGGATATTTTTAAGAGCTATGGTATTAAATTATTCCTTAGTCTGAACTTTGCAGCACCAATGGAACTGGGAGAATTAAATACTGCGGATCCTTTATCCGAAGAAGTTAAGGACTGGTGGCAGGACAGAATACAGAAGGTCTATGACAGATTACCGGACCTTGGAGGTTTTCTGATAAAAGCGGATTCAGAAGGCAGACCCGGACCCTTTACCTATAAGCGAACCCACAGTGAGGGAGCAAATATGCTGGCAGCAGCTATTAAGCCTTATGGCGGGCTTATAATCTGGCGGTGTTTTGTCTATAACTGCATGCAGGACTGGCGGGATAAAAAGACCGACAGGGCCAGAGCCGGTTATGATAATTTTAAGCCACTGGACGGAAGCTTCAGTGAGAATGTAATTCTTCAGATTAAGAACGGACCGATGGATTTTCAGGTAAGAGAACCTGTAAATTCATTGTTTGGTGCAATGGAACAGACCAATCAGATGCTGGAGGTTCAAATAGCGCAAGAGTATACAGGTCAGCAGAGGCATGTATGTTATCTGATACCAGCTTTTAAGGAAATCCTGGAGTTTCATACCGGTTATGGTGATAAAGATACTGTAGGAGAGATCATTAGCGGAACAGCTTCGGGCAGCAGAAATTGTGGCATTACAGCCGTTGTAAATACCGGTAATGACAGTAACTGGACAGGACATGACCTTGCAGCTGCCAATTTTTATGGTTTTGGAAGACTTGCTTTCGACAGGAAGCTGTCTGCAAAGGAGATTGGAGAAGAATGGATACGTGCCACCTTTGGTGGGGAGAAGAAAGTGGTGGATACCATTTTGGAAATATTGATGATGTCCTGGCCGGCCTATGAAAAATATACCTCTCCCCTTGGTATTGGCTGGATGGTCAATCCAAACCATCACTTTGGACCGAATGTTGACGGTTACGAGTATGACCGCTGGGGAACCTATCACAGAGCAGACCGGTTTGGCCTGGGAGTTGACAGGAGCAGTAAAGGAACCGGCTATGCAACGACCTACAGCGAGTCCAATGCTTTATTATATGAAACTGCAGAAACCTGCCCCGAAGAACTGCTGCTGTTCTTTCATTATATTGAATACAACTACTGTCTGAAAAGCGGAAAAACCCTGATACAGCATATTTATGATACGCACTTTGAGGGGGCCAAAGAGGCAGAGCAAATGGCAGCTATGTGGGAAGAATTAACAGATTATGTTCCGGAGGAAATATATAAAAGGGTTAAGGAACGTCTGGAATTTCAAAAGAATCATGCCCTGGAATGGAGAGATGTTATCTGTTCTTATTTTTACCGTAAGTCGGGTATTCCGGATATAATGGAACGTGAGATTTATTAAAGGAGGAAGAGCTGTGAATCAGATCAGAGAACTTAGACTGCCAAGGCTTATCAGTGATGGCATGGTACTTAACCGTAATGGCATAGCGAATATCTGGGGGTATGCAATACCCGGAGATACCATCTGCATTCATTTTCTGGAAAAGGTAAGCGAAACCAAGGCCAGTGAAGACGGCAAATGGAAAGTATCTTTTCTGAATCTTCCGCCTGGGGGCCCTCATACCATGAAGATATCCGCAAAAACCAGCGGAGAAATCGAATTGAAGGATATCCTCATAGGAGATGTATTCTTAAGTTCCGGACAGTCAAATATGGAAGTGCCAATGGAACGGGTAAAGGATTTATATCCCGAGGAAATGATAAATTGCAGGAATAATAATCTGAGGCTTTTTAAGGTGAAAGAAAAATACCATTTTCCTTATCCCTTACAAGACTTGGAATCCGGTACCTGGAAGAGTGCTGCTCCCTCTGATATTGCAGAATTCTCAGCTGTATCTTATTTCTTTGAGAAGTTTCTCTATGAAAGTACTTCAGTACCGGTAGGAGTAATCAATGCAAGCCTTGGCGGCTCTCCCATACAGGCCTGGCTGGGGGAAGAAGAGCTGAGTGAGTACCCTGCCTATATGGAGGAATTGAATGCCTACAAAGACGATCAGTTGATTGAAGCAGAGCTTGCAAGGAATATAAAGCAGTCAGAGGAATGGTATCAGGCACTGGAGAAAGCAGATAAAGGCTTAAATGAAAATATCCCTTGGTATGCGGAAGTTGTCAGGGCGGATGGCTGGAGTGAAATTGAACTGCCAGGCTTCTTTCAGGAGGCTGGAATTTTGGACTTTACCGGAAGTATCTGGTTCCGAAAAACAATAACACTTTCAGAGACCATGGCAGGAAGAAGTGCCTCCCTGTGGCTTGGTACGATTGTTGACAGTGACACGGTCTATGTTAACGGTGTTTATATAGGAGGAACTCCCTACCAGTATCCGCCAAGGAAGTATCAGATTCCGGAAGGAGTTTTAAAAGCAGGCGATAATGTAATTGCGGTACGTGTAATCTGCGATAATGGTAAAGGCAGATTTACCCCCGGTAAGATCTACAGGCTTTTTCCGGAGAAGGAATACACTATTACAGAGAAAAAAAGCAGATTGGAAGAAAGCATCAAGTTAAAGAAATACATCAATTTAGAGAAAAGAAGCAGAACGGAAGAAAACATCAATATTGAGAGAAGCACCTTTCTAAAGGAAAGTAATTGTCTAGAGGAAAGCAATAAGATTGGGGAAAGCAATAGTTTAGAGAAAAGCAGCAGGATAGGGGAAAGCAACTGTTTAGGGGAAAACATCAGCTTAGAAGGAAGCATAATCCGGGAGGAAAGCATCAGCTTAGAAGGAAACTGGTATTATAAAATTGGAGCAAAGTGCGCCAATAAGCCGGCTGCCAATTTTATCAGCTGGAAACCCGCCGGTTTATACAATGGTATGATAAATCCCTGTCATGAATACTCCTTATCAGGTGTATTGTGGTATCAGGGGGAATCAAATACCGGTAACCCTTCCGGTTATTCAGAGCTATCTCAGAAACTTATTACCTCCTGGAGAAGAAAATGGCAGCAGGAGAACCTGCCTTTCCTATATGTACAGCTTCCCAATTTTGAAATTGATATAGCAGAAGGTGACGAAGGCTGGCCGGCTTTAAGAGAGGAACAACGGAGTGTACTTTCTCTTCCGGGAACGGCTATGGTTGTTGCCATTGACTTAGGAGAAGCTAACGATCTCCATCCCCTTCGCAAAAAGGACATTGGATACCGTCTGTCACTGGCAGCCAGATTTCTTGTTTTAAAGGAGCAGCTTGAGTATTCGGGACCAATCCTTAAAACAGCGGAAACAGTAATTGATACAGAGGATAATAAAATAATTCTAACCTTTTCCCATACCGGAGAAGGACTTGTTTCAGGGGATGGCAGTAAACATCCCGGGAATTTTCAGATTGTGGATGAAGATGGCTGCATTACAAGAGCTGAGGCAGTAATACAGGAAGAGTCAGTAATTCTTTCATATAATGCTTCGGTAAACCCCCAATATATAAGGTATGCATATACCAATAGTCCCAAAGAAGAGCTGCTTTATAATTTGCATAATTTACCGGCTTCTCCCTTTGTGATATGTTTGAATTAAGTGGACTTGTCACCCATAAATCGGGTTTAAATGATTCCATCTATAAAAATTCCCTCTATAGAACTTAACTTCAATATATGCAAAAAACAGAAGAACGAATGCGCCTATGGAAAGGTATTAGAAGTCCTTTTTTCTGAATATTTTATGCTATCTTATCAAACAGATTGTTTGAGTGAAGCGAGTTATCTGTTTGATAAGATGTCCAGCATAAAATATTCAGAAAATTAGGAATTCTTATACCTTGGAATGAAGCATGAGTGCTTCTGTTTTTTTGCAATTTTCCGTCCGTATGATGAGAAAAGAGAACTTTTGACTCTCCAGTATAATACTAAAAGGATCTGTGGGACTAAGTGCCTATGTATTTTTTTTATAAACTTTTTTGCGGGAAAAGAGAAAATTAATTTCAGCAAATAACCTTGAAAGTGTTTGACATAATCCTGTCCAACCTGTATATAATGTAATACAAGCTTGTTAGGGTGTGTCGGAAGTTCTTGCACCGTTCCGAACGCTTTCGTAAGCGGCATATCCGCGCCAAATCCAAGACAAGCAGGACAGGAAAAGGGGCAAACATGAAAAAGAAACTGTGGCTGTTGGGCATCTGTATAGCTGCCATATTAATTATATTTGTAGGAAATGTTATCAGACAGTTAAAGGAAAGCAATGACACAGAGAAAGTTAATACACCTGCAAGAGCCGGAGAAATTATAAAAACAGCAGAAGCTCAAAGACTGCTGGCTTCTCTGGGCGTAAAGACAGAAGAGGCTGATACAGACCAGGAGAATGAGCTGACCTTCAAAGAAGCACGCAGTTACCTGGCACTGATTACGGAAACCCTTAACCTTACCGAAAAGGACATAACGGATAAATTAACTTACTCCCTCTCAGACCTTCAGGATGGGAAAAAGATGAGAGTTTCGGAATTCCTTGGTTTCTATCAGGCAGTACTGGATAGTATAGAAGCAGAGGAGCTTCCGGTAACAGAAAAAGAAGTATACATATTAGGCAGCAGGGAAGAAAATGATTCGGAAGTTATTATTACTGACGCAGGAGAATTTAATCTAAAAAATGCAGTTAGCTATGAAGAATATTATAAAGCCGGTAAATTAACAGACGTTGAGGATACTATAACCGGGGGCAGTGAAGGGGAAACCGGACATAAGCTGCCGGCAACAAAAACGGTAAGAGCTTCAGACTATACGGATATGGCAGTAACTGTACTTATTAAGGGAAAGGATATTATCTATATTAAAGAAACTTCTGATAAAGAATGGGTTCTCTCCAATCTCTGGATCATAAGCGGTAAAGACAATAAAATAAGTACCTATGTAAACGGCTTTACGAAAGATTTTCTGACAGAATATCCGCTATCGGAGGAAATCGAAAACACGATCAGTAATGTTACCGTAAAAAATAAAAAGATTATCAGAATAACCATGAAACCTGATACCATCAAAGGAAAAGTGCTTTCTGCGGGTAAAAACAGCATTGAGATCCAGGGATATGGCAAAGTTCCTTTAGAAGATGGCTATAAGATATATAAAATCTATGGAGATCTATCCATGGAGGTTACAAACAGTATTCTGGTGGGATACAGCACCACAGATTTTGTTGTGGCGGATGGAAAAATAGCAGCAGCCCTCATTACAGAACCAATCAGGGCTGAAAATATACGTGTTCTTATTAAGACGGATAATTTTAACGGTATATTCCATGACCAGGTGGTGCTTACAGCCAACAAAGATTTCACCGTAACGGCGGGCAAGACAGTAAAGAAACACAAAGCAGGGGATAAAGTAACTATTAAGACTACAAATAAACTTTTTAACGAAGGCAGGCTGCTCATAGAGACCCAGGGAGAAAACGGAAAGATAACTATCCTTTCTGTAAACAGATCCGGTGGGAATCCCAAATACAGAGGGAATATTGAGGTGGCAAAAGAAACGGACGGACTAACCATTGTAAATGAACTATCCATGGAAGAGTACCTTTATGCTGTAATACCCAGTGAAATGCCTACTTCCTACAATATGGAGGCACTAAAGGCTCAGGCAGTCTGTGCCAGAAGTTATGCCTATAATCAGCTGATGGCAGGGGCTTTAAGTGAATACGGGGCCCAGGTGGATGACAGTGTCAGCTATCAGGTATACAATAACCTTCCGGAAAATGAACAGTCCATTCTGGCAGTGAAGGATACCTACGGTAAGGTTATAAAATATGATGCTAAAGTAATAGATGCTTATTATTTCTCTACCTCCTGGGGACATACAGCTTCGTTAAAGGAAGTATGGGGCAGTGATGTAGCGGCACCTTATTTAACAGGAAAAGCCCAGGCAGTTTATGACCTGGTAGATCAAAAGACGGTATATGCAGCTTCATTCCATCCGGAGGATATTGACTACTCGGATGAAACTGCATTTCGAAGCTTCCTGGAAAAGCCTGAATATGATACCTATGACAGTGAATTTCCCTGGTATCGCTGGAAGGTAACCATGACCAAAGACGAACTGACAAAGACCATTAATCAGAGCCTTAGCAGCCGTTACAAAGCTAATCCCGGATATATTCTGACTCTGACCGGAGGTACCCTGTCAGGGAATCCGATTTTTGAAAGCAGGGATATCAGCACCATCGGGGAGCTTACAGATATAAAAATAGCCGCCAGAGAAACCAGCGGCGTAGTATCAAAAATATACCTGGTAGGAACCAAAGCAACGGTTTCCGTTCAGAGCGAATATAATATAAGAAGCCTTTTATCGCCTATCACCTCTAAGATAATCAGGGCAGACGATAGTTCTGTCAGCGCCTTGAAGCTGCTGCCCAGTGCCTATATCTGCTTTAACAAAGGAGAGGATAAGATCACCATAAAAGGCGGTGGTTACGGACATGGAGTAGGAATGAGTCAGAATGGTGCGAAGGCAATGGCCGATTCCGGCAAGACCTTTGACCTTATTCTAAAGCACTTTTATACCGGTACAGAGATTGGATTTATTTATTGATTATTTGCTTGGAATCCCATCATTGCTGTCCTCTTCTTCCTCTCCCTGTTCCTGGATATAAAGCTTATCAATGGCTTTCCTGTCCTTTGCTTTTAAGGTTTTCCTGTGCTTAAAGAGGTATTTCATATAAAATACCAGGTCACCGGAGGACAGTACCACATTGATCTCGCCGCCGATAAAGAGGATATGCATGATGAAATAGAACCATAGCATAAACAGCACGATAGCAGTAAGGCTACCGTAGGTACGGGAATAGTTACTCATGTTATCGATATAATAGGAATACAGGTAAGAAAAGCCCATCCAGCCGGCAGCGGCGATAAGTGCTCCTGGAAATTCACGGTATAATTTGGTAGTCCGGTTGGGTATGGCTATATAGACCATGAGAAAGAAACAGGTAAGAATAAGCAGGCCTGCAATGGTACGGATGCTTATAATAACCAGCGCTAAATGGGTGAGCACAGGTATTTTTTGTATAATCCAGTCATAAAGCTGATTACCGAATACCAAAATAAAAATAGTAACAATTAAAATTATCGTAAAAACCAGAGTATAGAAGGCAGATATAAGCCGCAGTTTAAAATTATTGCGGCTTTCTCTTATTCCATAAACTGCGTTCAGACCTTTCACAATACCAAGAATTCCTCTGGAAGCAGCCCAGAGAGCAGAAATAGCGGCCGTAACGGAAATTAATGTACCGGAATCATTGTGGTAGATTTCTTTTATAACGCCGATAACCATTTCGTCTATACTGTCAGGAAAGAACTGATCAATTACTGTAAGAAGTACCTTCTGGTCAATGGACAGATATTGAATCAAAGTCAGAAACAGCATAAAAAAAGGGAAAAAAGAGATAATTACAAAAAAAGCTGCCTGAGCAGAGAAAGCTGCAATGTTATCTTCTTTCACTTTACGCCCGAAAGCACGTATTATTTTATATATGGATATCAGTATATTCATCAGTGACCTCATTTCAAACACTGTAAAGAAAGTGTTGTATGTACATTTTATTATATGCCTATTCATCACAATTTATATTTGAATCAGATGGATTTCTAATAATTGCATTGCGTGACATAAAAATGCAAGCATTTCTTATCAGTGAAAGACAAATTATGAACAAGCCTGCAGCAGCCTGGGTTGACGGGCTGCTGTTAATATAGATGTATATTATAACATGACAAGTACAGGATGAAAAGCCAGAGAATGGAAGTTTTATCATAGACGGATTATTTTATGAAAATTACGTATATGAATTTTATTAATTATCAATACCTACTTTATTATAAGCTACAATGAAAACTACACTTGTAACGACAATCCAGATAAAAATCGTTACAAAGGGCAGAATTTCCTGAGAGGAGAGACTCAATCCGTAAAAAATCTTATTAAAGATAAGTGTCATATTGTAATTGGGTGTAAATACAGCGATTTTTCTGATATTTTCATTAAAGTCGGCCATCATTGGTATAAGGAGCAGTATTAACATAATCGGCATGCCGATAACGCTGGTAGACATTTGATTTTTTGAAAACATACCGATTAAGGCACCTATTATAATCATACTGATGATAACTAAAGTAGAGATTAGCAGAAACCAGGCTAAATACTTGACTTCCATACCGGAAATAAAAAATATGATAATGTTAGTAATTGTAGACAATATCAGAGTCAGGACAACTTTTCCAAAGAGGAACTCAAGAGCGGATACGCCTGAGAGTAATAAAGTTCTTAAGGTGTTCTTCTCTTTCTCTTCTGCAATCAGCATGGCGATCGTAAAACTGGAGCACATAATCAGGTTCATATTCAGGCAGAGCAGCATAACCATGAGTTTTGGCATACCATTCACATGGTCACTGCCATAGATGTAAGAATAGATAATACTGAACAAAATAGGCAGCATACACATTAACAGTACGTTTGTATTCTTTGTAAAGCTCTTAAATTCCTTTTTGGTTAGAGCCTTTATTCTTCTTAATGATAGTGTCATTATAATTCCCTCCCTGTGAGCATAAGAAATATTTGTTCTAAAGCAGGTTCTGTTGAATGGATGGAAACCAGTTTGTTATCATTCATCCATTCCATGATTTTCCTGCCTGTATCCGGTGTGTTCTTAAGAAGGAGTTTTTCAGAGCTTCCTTTTAAGATTACCTTAATTTCATCTGTTATATATTTAAGTTTCAACTCGGAAGGATTTCCAAGTTCAACGATTTCGCCATTGTTTAAGAAGGCAACTCTGTCGCACAGTTTATCAGCCTCTTCCATATTATGAGTGGTTAGGAAGATTGTAGTTCCTTCTTTGTTTAATAGTCTTAAGAGTTTATGAATTTCAAGTGCAGTTCCAGGGTCCAGAGCCGATGTAGGTTCATCCAGGAAGAGGAGCTTTGGTTTATGGATAACGGAACGAGCCAGCATTAATCTCTGCTTCATACCTTTTGAGAGTTTTCTGGCTTCTAATTTACTGCTTTCAGCGAGGCCAACCTTTTCAAGTATTTCATCAATATTCTTTTCGGGTATTCCATAGATATCCGTATAGAGTGCCAGATTATCCCATACGGTTAATCTTTCATATATCCCGCTGTTATCACTTAGGACACCGGTTTTATCAAAGATATGCTGTTTATTTGCATAAACCTCTTTTCCGAATACTTTAACACTTCCTGCGGAAGGAATGAGCTGAGAGGTAAGTAACTTTATAGTAGTAGTTTTTCCGGAACCGCTTGGTCCTAAGAAACCGAATATCTCTCCTTCCTTAACTTTAACATTTAATCCTGCTAAAGCTGTTTTCTCTTTAAAGTTTTTTCTGACATTTTCCATGTCGATGATGTAGTTCATACGTTTGTTGCTCCTTTCGTTGATCATGGCTGTATTATGCGGCAGATTTAAGGTTACTGCCACATATTTGGCCTGAAAGGAGCTGAAAAATCCCTGAAAGGAGCATATTTTAGAATGAAACCTGCATATTTTTCTCCCAGTGGAGCAGATTTAGAGCTTTAAAATACTCTTTAATTCCTCCAGCCTTCCTTTGGAGAGGGGGATGGAGCTCTTAAGTTTATCGTCCAGATTCAAGCTGAAGCTGTTTCTGGTCCAGGTAACCACTTCTCTGACTCTTTGGAGATTGACAAGATAGGAGCGGTGACTTCGAAAGAAACCGAAATATTTGAGTCTCTCTTCCAGCTCAGTTAAGGATAGGCCGCAGGGAAATTTTTCACCTCGTATATACAGGTAGCAGGAACCCTCTCCGCTTTCAACATAATCAATTTCCATTGGATCAAAGAGAAGAATCTTATCTTCGATTTTAGCTGGAATTTTTTCGATGGTATATGTATTTTTAACATCTTCTTGAATGATTTTGCTTTGAACGGAAACTTCATTGTTGTTAATTTCAGTACAGCCTTCCTCCTCAAGACGGTAGGCTTTATCCCCTACAAGTATAGCATCTTTTAAATGTACGGAAGTCAGAAGAAGGGCAGTATTATTGTCACAAAGTTTTCGGATATTTTCAATTATCAGACTGGCACCCTCATTATCCAGATTTAATATTGGTTCCTGAATGAGGAGAAGGGCAGGTTTTTTCAGCATTTCTCTTGCAAGGCTGACTCTTCTCTTTTGAGAATAGCTTAATTTCTTAATAACTTCTTTGCCGATATCTAGAATCGCCAGTTTTAACATAACAGCTTTATAATCTCCATTGTTTCTGTAAACTTCTGTGAAGAATTTCAGGTAACTTTCGATGGTCATCCCCTCATACAAAGCATCTTCTTTTAATATGACACCAACAGAGTTGGGATTCTTACGTATATAGTCCTGATAAGGCATATCCCCCAGTAAAATTTCACCTCTGGAGGGAAGTTCTTTGCCTAAGATCAACTGAAATAATAAATCACTTATTTCACTATTGCATTCCAGGCTTACGGAACTGCCAGGGTTTACTGTTATATTAAGCCCTTTGATGGATTGACTTTTATTTTCCTTATATAAATCTCTGATAAGCAGCATATTTAATTCCTTTCTGACTGACATATGTACTTTTTTATGTCTGGGATATTATAACATAAATCTATGGCATAAAAAAGTCTGTCGGCAGTCAAAGCTTTAGCAAACAGCAGAAAATATATACAAATAAAAAAGTTGGCTGATTTTCAGCAGAAGATTTAACCTCTTTTTCAACGGTATCAGCCTTGACAAGAGAAAATATTGTGCTAAAATGGTATACATATGTAAAAGGCAATGAAGGTGACAGGAGTATATCTCCTTACCGGATAATTGTTTTCTGTCAGAGAGAGGAAGTCACCGGCTGAAAGCTTCCTTCAGTTCAGATAATTATTTACTTTCACACCGGAGCTGTGTCCCAGAAGCTAAGTAGGGGATGACGTTGTAAGCACGTTACGCTTAGACTTGAGTGCCTGATGAGAGAATATAACCGTGAGTTATAATTTATCAGAAGGAATTAGGGTGGTACCGCGGAATGGTTCCAGTTTTAAGAAATGTCTTAGAATGTTGATACAGCTCCGTCCCTTTTGGGACGGAGCTTTTTTGTTGCGTAAGAGTAGTAATAATCATACTGGCTCCCATTGCAGGCTGTATCTGTTACAGATGTGGCACTGCCGCAGATCATGGTGTGAATGATGCATTTTGATAATTCACATAAACACCATGCATACCGCAGCTTAATAAGCTTTATTGATGGAAAGGAGAAAAAATGATGCAGGAAAAATTAAAAGCAATTGTAAATGACGCCCTTGAGAAAATGAAAGCAGCAGACCAGCTTGACACTCTGAATGATATAAAAGTAGCATATCTGGGTAAAAAAGGCGAACTGACAGAAATTCTAAAATCTATGAAGGAGGTATCTCCCGAAGACAGACCCAAAGTAGGTCAGCTGGTAAATGAAGCCAGAACCGTTCTGGAGGAGAAATTAGAGGAGGCGAAAAAGGGCTTTCTTGGTAAGATAAAAGAGGAACAGATCAAGAAGGAAACCATCGACGTTACTCTTCCTGCTAAAAGACCTCATATGGGACACCGCCATCCTAACAACATAGCTTTGGAAGAAGTAGAAAGAATTTTTGTAGGTATGGGTTATGAAGTGGTGGAAGGCCCGGAAGTTGAGTATGATTACTACAACTTCGAAGCACTTAATATTCCTGCCAACCATCCTGCCAAGGATGAGCAGGATACCTTCTATGTTAACAGCAATATTCTGTTAAGAACCCAGACTTCACCGGTTCAGGTAAGGGTTATGGAAGAGGGAAAGCTCCCTATTCGTATGATTGCACCGGGAAGAGTATTCCGTTCCGATGAAGTGGATGCCACTCATTCACCTTGCTTTAATCAGATTGAAGGACTTGTAATAGATAAGAATATCACTTTCGCAGATTTAAAGGGTACACTGGCTGAATTTGCAAAACAGCTTTTCGGTGAAGGCACAAAAGTTAAGTTCAGACCCCATCACTTTCCCTTTACTGAACCCAGTGCAGAGGTTGATGTAACCTGTTTTAAATGCGGCGGAGACGGCTGTCGTTTCTGTAAAGGCACCGGCTGGATTGAAATTCTTGGCTGTGGTATGGTTCATCCCAACGTACTTAAGATGAGCGGTATCGATCCGGAGGAATACACTGGTTTTGCTTTCGGTGTTGGCCTTGAGCGTATTACACTTCTAAAATATGAAATTGATGATATGAGACTCTTATACGAGAATGATATCCGATTTCTGAAGCAATTCTAGATGACTTAATATAAAGGCACTGCCAGGAAGGCAGTTGTTATAACAGGATAGAATTACTGGTAAGAGAATGGGATAGCAATTTTAACAGAATTAAGTCTATAAATTTCTATCAGATAGAAAGAACCTTTACATGATAAATAAAGACTTTATGTTTATGCAGAATAGACTTAATCCATTCTATATAGAAAGAAACAGATTAATAGGAGGAGACACATGAATACGCCATTGTCATGGATTAAAGCATATGTGCCGGGGCTTAACGTTACCCCTCAGGAATATACCGATAAAATGACCTTAAGCGGTAGTAAGGTTGAAGGATTTGAAGCCCTTGACAGGGATCTTGAGAAAATAGTAGTAGGTAAGATATTAAAGATAGAAAGACATCCGGATGCAGATAAACTGATTATCTGCCAGGTTCAGATTACAGAGGAAGGAGAAACTGTACAGATTGTAACAGGTGCTCCCAATGTATCCGAAGGAGATGTTATTCCGGTTGTATTAGAAGGCGGAAGAGTTGCCGGAGGACACGACGGAAATAAAACAGCAGGTGGAATCAAGATTAAGAAGGGTAAGCTTCGGGGAGTGGAATCCTTTGGTATGATGTGTTCCATTGAAGAACTGGGTTCCAGTAAAGAAATGTATCCCGATGCTCCCGATAACGGAATTTATATCTTCAGCCATAACGAAGCCTACAAGGACTTAAAAATCGGCTCCAGTGCAGTAGAAGCTCTGGGACTTAACGATGTAGTATTCGAGTATGAGATTACCTCAAACCGCGTGGATTGTTTTGGCGTAATCGGTCTTGCCAGAGAAGCGGCAGCAACCTTTCAGCAGGAATTTGTACCGCCTGTTGTAAAAGAAACCGGAAACAGTGAAAAGGCTTCAGATTATATCAAGGTTTCCATTGAAGACAGTGATCTTTGCTCCAGATATGTAGCAAGAGTAGTTAAGAACATAAAGATAGCACCTTCACCTCAATGGATGCAGAGAAGACTTGCAGCTTGCGGTATCAGACCTATTAATAATATTGTAGATATCACGAATTATGTAATGGAAGAATATGCCCAGCCTATGCATGCCTATGACCTTGACCTGATAGCAGGCAAAGAGATCATTGTACGCAGAGGAAAAGACGGAGAAGAGTTTACTACCCTTGACGGTCAGGTAAGAAAGATTGATTCCTCCATCCTTATGATCTGTGATGGTGAAAAGCCAGTTGGTATCGCCGGAATCATGGGCGGTGAGAATTCAAAGATTACAGAGGAAGCAACAACTCTGCTCTTTGAAGCAGCTTGCTTTGACGGCACAAATATCCGTCTCTCCGGTAAGAAACTTGGACTTAGAACCGATGCGGCAGCTAAGTTTGAAAAAGGACTGGACCCCAATACCGCACTGGAAGCAATTAACAGAGCCTGCCAGCTGATCGAAGAACTGGGAGCCGGTGAAGTTGTGGGCGGCGCAGCAGATGTATACCCTGTAATCCGTAAGAAAAAGAGAGTTCCTTTTGATCATAACAGAACCAATAAGGTACTTGGTACTGACCTTTCCAAAGAGACCATGCTTTCCTACTTTAAGAAAATCGATCTGAGTTATGATGAAGCAACCGGCGAAGTGATTGTACCAAGCTGGAGACAGGATGTTAATCTACAGGCAGATTTAGATGAAGAAGTAGCACGTTTCTTTGGTTATGACAACATACCCACTACCCTTCCTACAGGAGAAGCCACAACCGGAAGCCTTCCTTTTAAGCTTCGCATTGAAAATGTAGCAAGAAACGTAGCAGAGCAATGCGGTTTTTCAGAGGCAATGAGCTACTCCTTTGAGAGTCCCAAGGTATTTGACAGACTGCTTCTTCCGGCAGAGGATAAGAAACGCCAGGCAGTTGTTATTTCAAACCCTCTTGGTGAAGATTATAGTATCATGAGAACTCTTCCTCTTAATGGAATGTTCCTGTCATTGTCCACTAATTATAACCGCAGAAACAAGAATGTACGCCTTTATGAATTATGTAATACCTATCAGCCGAAAGCGCTTCCTCTGACAGAGCTTCCCGAGGAAAGAGTGCAGTTAGTACTCGCTTTCTACGGTGACGGAGATTTCTTTGAACTAAAGGGTGTACTGGAAGAGATTCTTATGAAAGTAGGCTTAAAGGACAGAGTAAGCTATGAACCCGGAACCTTAAAACCTTATCTCCATCCGGGAAGACAGGCTGAAATGACATATGACGGCACAATTATCGGTTATTTGGGAGAAATCCATCCTGATGTACTGGAGGGCTATGACATCGGAGACAAGGCTTATGTCGGAGTACTGGATATGCCTGAAATCGTAGCAAGAGCTTCCTTTGATATAAAATATCAGGGAATAGCAAAATATCCTGCAGTTACCAGAGATTTAAGCATGCTGGTTAAGAAGGAGATAACAGCCGGCCAGGTTGAGGAAGTTATTCGTAAGAGCTCCGGCAGCATACTTGAGAACTGTGAACTCTTTGATATCTATGAGGGAACACAGATTAAGCCAGGATTTAAATCCATGGCATATTCCCTTTCTTTCCGTGCAAAGGACAGAACTTTGGAGGAGAAGGATATTACAGAGGTTATGAACAGAATCCTCAAGAATCTTGGTAATATGGGAATTGAATTAAGACAATAGCAACAAACCGGGGAAACCCCGTTTCATATGTATACAGGAAATTTGCGCAAAACAGAAAGAAGAATGCGCTGTGAAAATATATTGGAAGTCCTTTTCTTTTTAGATTTTGTGCTATATCCTTAAAGGGATTGTATAAGTGAAGTTAAGTTTCTCTTTGAGGATCTGTCAGGCACAAAATCTTTGAGAATCAGGACTTCTTTTACATTGTAATGAAAGCATGAAGCCTTCTGTTCTGAGCAAATTTTCATCTCATTGATAAAAACCGGCGTTTGACGTCCGTGACACTTTTCTGACAAGGTTTTGACAAATTAAGCCATTATGATGTACAATAACAATAGTCAGATAAATAAACAACAGAGGAGGTTCAATATGAAAAAAGGAATGAGAAAAGCACTGGCAGTTCTTATGATTACTGCACTGATATTGCCGTTGCTTACCTCAATAGGTTCTATCACTGCCAAAGCGGCAGCAGCACCGGCTCTTTCCACGAAGACAAGAACTCTGGTAGGAGTTGGTTCAACTTTTACCTTAAGTGTAAAGAATCTGGATAAAACAAAAGTGAAATCCGCTAAGTGGACTTCATCCAATAAGAAGATTGCAACAGTCGGCGCTACCACCGGTTATGTTACGGCGAAAGGAAAAGGAAGCGCAACCATTAAATTAAAGATTACATATACAAATAAGAAGACAACGACTTTAAGTTGTAAGGTAACTGTTAAGATACCTGCAACTAAAATTGCAATCAACAACGCAACAGATACTGCAGATAACAATGGCAGGCATTTGCTGGAGGTTGGTGAAAAGTATGATTTCAATGTAACTTTAACTCCCTCCAATGCCAATGATGTAGTAACCTACAGCATTAACAGACCAGAGTTTGCAACCGTTGATAAAGATGGTGTTGTTACCGGAATCAAACCTGGATTTGTAATTCTTACGGCAACTGCTTCCATGACAGCAGCCGGAGCCTCTAAGAGCAGTGTTTTCAGCAGCATAAATATTGAAGTGGCAGGTAAGACAGCAAGAGTTAAGTCAGCAGTTATTACTGATAACTCCACGCTGACGGTTACTTTCGACCGTGCAGTGGACGCAGCCACAATTTTTGATAAGAATAAGAATCTGCTAAATGTTGTTGAGATTACTCCTAAAGCAGATGATAAAGGGAATCTGGCAGCTGGAGTAGGTACCTTATCCGGAACTTTATCCTCCGATGCGAAAGTATTAACTATTAATACAACAAAGATTTTCAGCGGTAAATATAATATACATGTATCATCTGCTATTCTTTCAACAGAAGGCATAGCGATGCAGAACTATTATACTGATTTGACCTATGTTGATACTACACCGCCGTACTATACAGGCTTTACAGTAGATGATTCCGGTTATAAGGCATCCATTAACTTCTCGGAAAGTATGGATTTCTCAGGTTTGACTATCCTTGATGCCAGATTGAATACGACTTCAACAGCAACCCAGGCCTTACCGGCAACTCTTGCTCTGCTTAAGAGCAAGACCAACTATAAGCCAAGTGCTGATGGTAAGTCCTTGATCATAGATATGTCAAGCATTTCCAGCTATGATAAAGACAAACAGTTCACAGTGGTTTTATCAGGTGTGAAAGATCTTGCAGGAAACTATCCTACAACATACAATATTTCTGTTATCGTTGGAACAGATACCTCCTATAAACCTCAGGCGAATATTGTTAAGATCGAGAGAACCGGCTACAATACCATAACAGCTACCTTTAACAGAAATATCCGTGTTCCCGGTGTACTTCAGTTAAGTAACGGTGAGTATATTACCAATGGTACAGTAGATGCAACAGATGCTAAGAAGGTTAACTACACAATTTCTTCCACGGGAGCTCTGCTTACCGGCGTACAGAAGGTATTTATCGGTATGTGGGACAGCTATAATGTTAATCCTTCCGATACAACCGGCAGAACCTTCCTGACCTATACCGTTGACTTTACGATTACTACCAATATACCTAGTATAAGTAAGTTTGAACTGAGGACAGAAAGTGTAAACGGAGTAGATACTTATCTGTTAACATTGACTTATAATAAAGATGTAACGCTTATGTCACAGACCGGTAACCTTACAGCTACCAGAGTTGTTACCTCAAATAACGACATCTATAGCAACAGAACCATATCTTATATGGCTTCTGCCAGCGGAAATATAGTTACCTTAATATTGAATGCTTCACAATTCAGTGATGCAGGCCAGTACACCATAGTCGTACCTTCCGGATTAGTGAAGGATCAGTATTATAATACAAATGCGGCAGAAACCATACAGCTTTCAAAGACAGCGACTGCATCATCAATATTACCAGGTCCGAGGTCAGTAACCCAGTCACCGGTTACGCCAAGCCAGATATTTGTAACCTTTGCAGATAAAGTTGATGAAGTAACCGCACAGACGATTTCTAATTACTATATACCGGGTGTAAGCATTATTAAGGCTGAGCTTACCTCAAATACAAGTACAGGAGCAACCATAACCCTGACTGTAGCAGCAGGTTCCATATCCTATACAACCTTGTACCCGATTACCATAACGAATATCAAGGGTTACAACAATACGTATACAGCTATGAATCCTTTTAACAGCACCATTGCATTAACTGAAAATTCAGGACCTTATTTGACCGGAGCAACTTACTCCTATCCTAATATTGTCACTCTGACTTTCAGTGAAAATGTAAAAGGAAACCCCAGCTTTGAAGCTTTACAGAATAATGTCAATATGGCTTACAGCTGCTCTTTTGCAGATAATAAAGTCATGATTCTGTTAAATAATACACCTGTTAAGGGTGTACCGATTACAATTAAGGCTACGGTAAGTAACTCTGTAACAGATACCAGTGGTAATGCAGCAACCTTTACAGAAGTAACAGTAGTTCCTAATTATTAATTTGTATTTCATGAAAGATATACTCGGTTTATAAAGCTATAGAATTAAAAGGAAGAGCTTCCGCGGCATAGACAGCGGAGGCTCTTTTCTTCTTACTTTTAGTTTTCAACTTATGCTCCACCGGTGCTTTAGCATGTATATAATAAAGAAAGTTGAAAACATCTTTTAGTTTTCAACTTATGCCCACCAGTGCTTTAGCACATATATAATAAAGAAAGTTGAAAACATCTTTTAGTTTTCAACTTATGCCCCCTTTACGTCCTTATGGTTTTGTTTTATAATAGTTGAGATATAAAAACCTGCAGTGGAGGACTTTGTCAGTGAAAAACCTCAGTAACAAACTAATAATGTCTGTCAGCCGCTTACTGTTTGTGTTATATCTTATTTTATTGGCATATTTTTTGTTTTTTAGTGAACATTACGGAAGAACAATTAGTTCTGGTGAATATAGATATAATTTAACGTTATTTAAAGAAGTAAAGCGATTTATAGAGTACAGAGATGTCATCGGACCGGAGGCTTTTATCGTTAATATATTCGGAAACGTTCTGGCATTCGCACCTTTTGGATTTGTATTACCCATCATTAGTCCGGACAACAGAAAACTATTGAATATTACTCTTTTGAGCCTGGAGTTCAGTCTTACCATTGAACTGCTGCAATTAATTTTTAAAGTGGGAATTTTTGATGTTGATGACCTTCTGATGAATACCATAGGAGGCTTTATAGGAGGTCTATGCTTTTTCCTGGCAAGGAAGCTGCTAAGATCATTCCGAAGAAAATATAAATAACGAATATAAAAATAATGAATATATGATAAAAGAAAGCAGAATAGATGATATAAAATAAACGAATACGAAAATAACGATTATAAGAACGGATAGAAAATCGACGAGTTAAGAACGAATACAAAATCGACGAGTTAAGAACGAATACAAAATAGATGAGTTAAGAACGATTAGAAAATCGACGAGTATAAGAACGAATACAAAATAGATGAGTTTAAAAACGAATATAAAATAGACGAATTTAAAACGAGTATAAATTGACAAGTATAAAAACGAATATAAAATATAAGTTCAATTTAGATATAGTTTTAAGGGGTGGTATATGTTTAAAACAAGAAAAGACAGTTATAAGTTTACAGGGAAAAGTCATTCTGTAAAAGGGATGGTGTCAACAGTCATAGGCGGTGTCAGTATTGCCGGACTTTTGGCACTGTTTATAGTGTCAGGAATATACAAAGGGAACGGCTCCATTATTTTCGGAATCGCAGGAATGATATTATTTATTTTATGTTTTATAGGTTTTGTTGTGGGTGTGAGAGCTTGTATGGAAAAAGAAATCTATTATACTGCACCGATAACGGGTATGTCTATAAACGGTATTCTTACTATCACTTTATTTATATTATATGTGATGGGAATCTTTATGTAACAGGAATCTTTATATAACAGAAATCTTATGTAACAGGAATCTTAAGTAACAGGAACATTATGTAACAGGAATCTTTAAGTAACAGGAATTTTAAGTAACAGGAATCTTAAGTAACAGGAATTTTTATGTAACAATTAATTTTATGTAAGGAATCATTATGTAAAAATTTATTTAGCAGGCATCTGTAACATAAAAAAATAGTATTAAAGGTACTTGTATCGTAACAGAAAAAATAAACTGAAGTATAAAGGAGGTTTCTTATTTGAACTACCAGGAACTTATGAAAGAGCAGAATGATAGTATCCGTGAAAGGTACGAGCTTGCTGTTTGGCGTGTAAATGAGATAAAAAAAGAAGATAGCGTGAAAGAACCCTACAGAGATTATTTTTTAAAAGTAGCTGCATTTATTGAAAAAGCAGTGGGTTTTTCAGCACTGACTGAACAAAATAAACTGAAAGCTCTGTCTTTAAAGGAGTTACAAGAGCTTAATAAAAGCCTGTATGAAGATATTCTGCCTGAGAATTATGAAAGCTCTTATGCTAATCCTGCTTATGCAGCTGAGAGGCTGGGGAAGAAATATGGTAAAATCTTAAGTTATCTTTATGCCGAAGTCAGAGGAATGATTGTATATGCGGCAGAAGCCAGACTTTATTTTATGACCATTTATATGGAATTACTGATTGAGATATACAATTATTTTGAAGAAGAAGATGAATATACCTATAAGGATATTAAGCGAGCAGTCTGTGATTTCAACATGGACAATTGCAATGATATTATGGAGTACCGTACCAGAGAACTGTTGGATGAGGAACTCTCCTTTGCTGCGGATATCATTGAGAGCTGGGAGCTGTCGGATTTAAGATATCTGTATCAGTTCGGTGAATATATCGGAGAGAATGAGATAAAAACAGCAGAGTTTCTTAATAAGCTGCCGGAGGAAGAAGTAAAAGCAATGGCTTTTACCTATACGGACGGATATAGAAGAGGTTTCCAGGCAGGCGGGATTGATTTAAGCAAAAAGAAAACAGTATGCATCCGCTACAACATTGGTTTTGAGAGAATGGTGAAGTATGCAATAGAGTATTTTGCAGAAATGGGCTTAAAACCTATTATGTATCGTACTGCAACTGCCAGTATGGATAAGAAGCAGCAGTTAAGAATTGGCTATCATTCAACAGGGCCGAACTACCAATATGACTATGATCACCGTTTTGATATTGGATTATATATGGACAAAGCCTTTCATGAACGCAGACTGCAGGCTTATAAGGCTTCTTTTGAAAAGTATAAGGACAAAGCAGCAGGTTTTGCAGGACCTGCTCTTATACAGGTCTTCGGTGAGAAAAACTTTGCACCTAAAGCGAAAGAAGAGGTTATTAAGCTGGATAAAAGGCAGCAGAAGTTATCTGTGGCTTATCAACGTGATTCCAATATGGTATTTTATCAATATATCAAGGGAGATGAAACCAGCTTTACAATAATTGCATATCCGATTACTGAAATAGGAGAAAAGTTTGAGGAAATCTTCCGTGAGACTGTGAAGGTAAACAACCTGGATAATGATATCTACAAAGGTATTCAGCAGAAAATAATTGACTGCCTGGATACCGGTGAATATGTCAGAATAAAAGGTACTGGAAATAATCGTACGGATTTAAAGGTCATGCTTTATGAAATGGAAGATCCTGCTACGGAAACTATTTTTGAGAACTGCACCGCCGATGTTAATATCCCTGTAGGTGAAGTGTTTACTTCACCAAAACTTACAGGTACGGAGGGAGTCTTAAATGTATCCAGGATATTCTTAAATGGACTGGAATACACGGACCTTTCCATAACCTTTAAAGATGGTATGATAACAGAGTATAACTGCGGTAATTTCACCAATCCGGAAGAGAATAAACGATATATGAAGGAAAATATCCTTTATAATCAGGATACCCTCCCTATGGGAGAATTTGCCATAGGCACCAATACCACCGCCTATGTAATGGCCGGCAAATATGGGATTTGGGATAAGCTTCCCATTCTCATCGCGGAGAAGACAGGACCTCATTTTGCAGTTGGTGACACCTGCTATAAGATGAGTGAAGAGCTTACGCTCCGTAATCCTGATGGTAAGAAAATTGTTGCCAAAGACAATGAAGTATCCATTCTGCGGCTAACTGAGATTGAAAAGGCTTATTTTAACTGTCATACGGATATCACCATTCCATATGATGAGCTGGAGGAAATTACGGTAGTAAACAAGAACGGTAAAGAAACCGCTATTATTAAGAACGGAAGATTTGTACTGGCAGGTACTGAAAGCTTAAATGAGGCTTTTCAAAATAACTAAATTATAATAATCAAAACAAGATAAAGGGCAATTATGATACCTGACATATCGGAAATGATTCTGATATAAGAGGGAAATCATGATTGCCTTTTCTTTAAGGATTTATATGATTTCCTTCATAATAAAGCCTTTTTATTAATTGTGTTAATAAATACAATAAGAAATTAATAACAGGAAATCATAAGACAAAAGCAGGCAGCTATGATAAAATGGAAGCATCAAATATAGATATTACTTTTACACTGGTTTATAATAATGAACTGATAAGAAAGAGAGGATTTAATATGGCAGCTAAAGTTGGAATAGTTATGGGAAGTGATTCAGATCTGGAAATCATGAGCAAAGCAGCAGAGGTGCTTGAAGTACTTAAAGTGGAATATGACATTACAGTAATCTCTGCTCACAGAATGCCCGATGTATTTTATGATTATGCAAAATCAGCAGAAGAAAAAGGTTATAAAGTCATTATTGCAGGTGCTGGCGGCGCAGCTCATTTACCCGGTATGACAGCAGCAATATTCTCACTTCCGGTTATTGGTGTGCCTATTATGACAAAATCACTGGGGGGTGTAGATTCTCTCTATTCCATCGTTCAGATGCCCGCAGGTATCCCTGTTGCAACAGTAGCAATTAACGGGGCTCAGAATGCCGGAATTCTGGCAGCTAAAATCCTGGCAGCTTCTGATAATGAATTACTGGGACGTATAAAAGATTATGCGCAGAACTTAAAGGATACCGTGGCAGCAAAATCAGAAAAGCTGGCAAAAGTCGGCTATAAGGAATATCTGAAAGAGAAATAATTTCACATCAAATAAAAGATAAATACAGAGCAAAGGAAAGAGACGTGCTAAAACACGCAGATGGGAGTCAAATATGGATTATAAGAATGCCGGAGTGGATATTGAAGCTGGTTATAAAGCGGTAGAACTGATGAAAGAGCATATCGATAAGACCATGAGGAAGGAAGTACTGTCCGGTATAGGTGGATTTTCCGGAGCCTTTTCCTTAAAGAGTTTTATGAATATGGAGGAGCCTACTTTAGTATCAGGTACCGATGGAGTAGGAACCAAATTAAAGCTTGCATTTCTATTGGACAAACATGATACCATTGGTATTGACTGCGTTGCCATGTGCGTGAATGATATTGCCTGTGCCGGCGGTGAACCTTTATTTTTCCTGGATTATGTTGCCTGTGGTAAGAATGACCCTGAGAAGATTGCTGCTATCGTAAGCGGTGTGGCAAAAGGCTGTCAGGAAGCCGGAGCCGCCTTAATAGGAGGAGAAACAGCAGAAATGCCAGGCTTTTATCCGGTGGAGGAATATGACCTGGCGGGATTTGCTGTAGGTATTGTTGACCGTAAGAATATGATTGACGGCAAAGAGCTGAAAGCAGGAGATGTATTGATTGGATTGGCCTCCTCCGGAATTCACAGCAATGGATATTCTCTTGTACGCAAGGTATTTGATATGAATACAGAGTCATTGAATACTTACTATGAGTCTCTGGGAACTACCTTAGGTGAAGCCCTTTTAACACCGACACGTATTTATGTAAAAGCTCTGTCTGCCTTAAAGGATGGAAAGATTAAAGTGAAAGCCTGCTCTCATATAACCGGAGGTGGTTTCTATGAGAACATACCCAGAATGTTAAGGGATGGTGTCCATGCTTATATTAAGAAAGACAGCTATCCTATTCCGCCTATTTTTTCAATGCTTGTAAAGAACGGATCTATTGAAGAGAAGGTTATGTATAATACCTATAATATGGGAATCGGTATGCTTATAGCAGTGGCTGCCGAGGAGGCTGATACAGCTGTTGCCCTTTTAAAAGAAGCAGGAGAAAGCCCATACATTGTTGGTGATATCAAAGCAGGGGATAAAGGAGTAACCTTATGCTAGGCTTAGGAATACTGGTCTCTGGCAGTGGTACCAATCTCCAGGCAATTATTGATAATATCAATAAAGGTAAGATAAGCAATGCAAAGATAAATGTAGTAATAAGTAATAAGGACGGTGTTTATTCCCTTGTCCGTGCTAAAGAGAATAATATTCCGGCTGAAGTGATTGCTCCAAAGAATTTCCCGGATAGGGACGCTTTTCATAAAGAGCTGCTTCAGAAGCTGAAGGAATATAAAGTGGATCTGCTGGTGCTTGCAGGATATCTTGTGGTAATACCGGAAGATATCATTAATTCCTATAGAAATAGGATTATAAATATTCATCCGTCACTTATTCCCTCCTTTTGCGGAAACGGTTATTACGGGCTCAAGGTACATGAAGCAGTACTGGAGCGCGGGGTCAAGGTTACAGGTGCAACGGTTCATTTTGTAGATGAAGGAACGGATACCGGACCAATCATACTTCAGAAAGCAGTAGAGATTCAGGAAGGAGATACTCCTGAAATACTGCAAGAACGTGTAATGGAGGAAGCTGAGTGGGAGCTTTTGCCTGAAGCCATAAACTTAATAGCAAATAACCGGGTCTTGATAGAGAATAATAAAGTACGTATTCTTTCTTAGATCAGGTATGAAAATTGCTTATAATGAACCGTTTCAAAGGTGCTCTTCTAGATGAAACGGTAATGTGACTAAAGAAGGAACGGATAGGCAGATGAATAGAAAGGTGAGGTTTGGGTATGAAAGTACTGATTATCGGTGGCGGCGGAAGGGAACATGCCATAGCTTATAAGATTGCACAAAGTAAGAAAGTAACGGAAATGTTCTGTGCTCCCGGAAATGCAGGGATTAGAGAATATGCAGTCTGTGTACCTATTGGTGTAATGGAATTTGAAAAGCTTGCAGACTTTGCCGAAAAAGAGAGCATTGATTTAACTGTAGTCGGACCTGATGATCCACTGGTTGGGGGAATCGTAGATGTTTTCAAACAAAGGGGTCTTCGTGTCTTTGGCCCTGATAAAGCAGCGGCTATTATCGAAGGCTCCAAGGCGTTTTCCAAAGATCTTATGAAGAAATATAACATTCCCACAGCAGGTTATGAGACCTTTACCGAAGCCTCAAAGGCTTATGATTATCTGAATACCTGTACTTATCCCGTTGTGTTAAAGGCAGACGGACTTGCCCTTGGTAAAGGTGTGCTTATATGTAATACCAGGCAGGAAGCCTGTGAGGGTGTTAAGCTTATAATGGAGGATAAACAATTTGGTTCCTCCGGAGATACCATGGTAATTGAGGAATTTATGACCGGCAGGGAGGTTTCTGTGCTTGCATTCTGCGACGGCACGGATATTGCAGTCATGACCAGTGCCCAGGATCATAAAAGAGCAGAGGATAATGACCAGGGTCTCAACACCGGCGGTATGGGAACTTTCTCTCCCAGTCCTTTTTACACCAAAGATATAGATGCTTACTGTATGGAGCATATCTACAAACCCACTATGGCTGCCATGAAGAAAGAAGGCAGAAGTTTTACTGGCATTCTTTTTTTTGGTTTGATGTTAACGGACAAGGGACCTATAGTAATTGAGTATAATGCCAGATTTGGTGACCCTGAGACACAGGTTGTATTGCCAAGGCTTAAGAATGATATAATAGAAATTTTTGAAGCATGTGTGGAGGAAAGGCTTTCAGAGATCAGGCTGGATTTTGAGGATAATGCGGCTGTATGTGTTGTGCTGGCTTCCAAGGGTTATCCGCTTTCTTATGAGAAAGGTTTTCCAATTGAAGGACTTGATAAATTTAAGGATAATGACAGTGTTTTTATCTTTCATGCCGGAACAGCCAATGACCAGGAAAGGATAGTGACGGCTGGCGGGCGTGTCTTAGGAGTCACAGCTACGGGAAGTACTCTGAAAGAAGCCAGGGAAAATGCATATAAAGCAGCGGAGGCTGTAACTTTTACCAATAAATATGCCAGAAGTGATATCGGTAAAGCAATTGATGAAGCTTAAGTTAATATAAAGTAAATTAAATAGAAGAGGATGAATATTTTGACATTCATTCTTTTCTTTTTTTATGTCGATATAAATTATTAAGTAATCTGACGGCAATGTCACAGAAGTGCCATATGTATTTTGTAGAATATTGAAGTACAAGGAATAATATGGAATTTATAGAAAATTCCTATTACATAAGAAGAACCGGACACGAGAAAAACAGTTTTATAGAAAGAGGAAGGGATTTATGGAAAAAAGAACTAATTATCACAGAATAATAGTACTCATGTTATGCTTAAGTTTATTTGCATTGCAGATATTACCTACATATACAATACAAGTCCAGGCTGAAAGTCAAGGAACGGTTACAGCCACCAGTCTTAATGTTCGTTCCGGTCCCGGGACAAACTATGCCATTGTTACAGTCAAAGGCAGTAATGCCTTTTTGAAAAAAGGTGAAAAGGTAACCCTGGTTAAAAAAGAAGGTGATTGGTATAAGATATCCTTTACCTTCAGCGGAGTTAAATCAGAAGGTTATATTTTAGGAACCTATATAAGTAAAAGTACCAGCACTACGAAACCGACTACTACACCGAAACCCACAGCTACACCGACACCGACAGCGACACCTACTCCAACGTCCACTGATAAGACTTCAACAGGTACAACAACAGTCCCTTTGAAAATCAGCGCCGTAGTAACAGCCACCAATGTTAATGTAAGAAGTTCAGCAGGCACTACGGCAAAAAAGGTTGCTACTGCCGGTAAGAATCAAAAAGTTACAATTACTGATGAAGTTATAAAAAATTCTCAAAAATGGTATGGCATATCCTATACCCTGAATAAGAAAACAATTAAAGGGTATGTTATCAGTGACTATGTCAAATTGTCGATTACCTCGGCGGTTAACGGAACCGTAACTGCAGCAGTTAAGATAAGAAAACTGGCCTCAGACAGCTCTGTCTATATCAAGGACAGCAAAGGAAATAATATAACAGTAGCAAAAAAAGCTGCTGTTACTGTAGCCTCCGAAAGTACAGATAAAAACGGAAAGAAATGGTATAAAATAACCTATAAGAAAGGCAGTGTGAAATATACGGGTTATATTGCTGCCAATCAGATTCTATTTACGAGAAAGACTGTAACCACAACACCTACTCCGACGGCAACACCAACACCGACAGCGACACCTGAACCGACCACAACACCCACCTCAACACCCAAACCAACAACAACACCCAAACCCACCGCAACACCTTCCGTAACTCCAAAGCCTACTGTTACCCCGACGCCCGGTGCAACTGACGGGTATGTACAGTATAATGGTTCCGTTTATGTGTATGTAAATATTAAAGGAACACAGGATTTCCTGCTCACAACCTCATACGTACCGGTAACTTTAGCGATTAATGAGAAAGTTTCCATATTGAACACAGTGACAGAGAGTTCCGTTCAATGGTATTATGTAAGCTTTACCAAAGGTGGAAAAGAAGCAAAAGGTTATGTTCAGGCAGCTTTTATTGGTAACGGAACCGGCAGCTATGTGGATGGAACGGTTATGGATTTCTTAAACTATGGAAATCCTACTACTACTGTAACACCTACGGTAACGCCAGCAACTGGAATGACTAATACAGAATTTGAAAATTATCTAACCGCACAGGGATTTCCGGAGAGCTACAAAGCAGGTCTTCGTGCATTGCATCAAGCTCATCCGACCTGGGTATTCAATGCGTTTCATACAGGAATTGATTGGGAAACAGCCATAGCAAAAGAAAGTGTTCTTGGTGTTAATCTTATAACCAATGGAAAAAGTATTGAATGGAAATCCCTGGCTGCAGGTGCTTATAAATGGGAAACGGATACCTTTGTACCCTTTGACGGCTCCACCTGGGTTACGCCGTCAACAGAAGGCCTTAGATATTATATGGACCCAAGAAATTTCCTTACGGAAAAAGGAATCTTTCAATTTGAGACCCTGGCATTTAACAGCCAGTACCAGAATGCGGTAGGCGTGGAAAGCATCCTGTATAATACTCCTTTATATAATAAGAATTACTCCTTTATAAATGATTCCGGAGCAACTGTAACGAAATCTTACTCCGAAAGCTTTATGGATGCAGCGGTTTATTCCGGCGTAAGTCCTTACCATCTTGCCAGCCGTTCCAAACAGGAGGTTGTTACAGGAGTGACTACCTTAAGCGATAGTGTATCCGGAACCTTTTCCGGTTATCAGGGATTTTATAATTTCTTTAACATAGGTGCATATCACAGTACTGCTGCAGGTGGTGCAATAGCAAATGCCCTGAAATATGCAAAGAACGGAACAACAAGCAGCAGCTTGAACACACAGTATCTGATTCCCTGGGACAACCCTTATGATGCCATAGTAGGCGGTTCTTATATTATCGGAAGTACATATATAAAAAGAGGACAGGATACAATATATCTGCAGAAATTCAATATGACGGCTGCTTCAACCTTTTCACATCAGTATATGGCTAATATTGAAGCACCTAATGCTGAGGCAGCAAAAACCTATGCAGCTTACAGCAATATGAGTACAATGCCCTTGGTATTCTCAGTGCCGGTATACCTAAACATGCCGGAGACTGTGAGTCAGGTACCTGTTAAAGCCTATAATCCGAACAACTGGCTTAAGACCCTGGCAGTAGATGGTTACAGCTTATCACCTACTTTTGATTTGAAAGCTGACCAGCAGTATTCCCTCATTGTTCCTAACAGTACAGCTTCTATTAAAGTGTCTGCCAGTGCTGTTAGCACCAAAGCAAACGTACAGGGAACAGGAAACATAATTTTAAACACAGGAAACAATATTGTTACCATAACTGTAACAGCAGAAAATGGCAATACCAGAAATTATATCATCAATGTTTTCAGGGAAGCGGCTGCTACCCCTTAAACGGAAGAGAGGTAATCCTTATGAAAAACAGACATAAAATAGTGATCGGATTATTTTTATTTGCATTAATATTGATTTTCCCTGCCAAAGTATGTATGGCAGCCGGGGTAAGTGTTAATATTAAGGCAGATAACAACTATATCAAAAAAGGTGATTCGGTAATTGTTAGTATTAATCTTTCGTCGGATGAACTCATAGGAGATTTTGAAGGGTATCTGTCATATAATGCTGATATATTGGAATTTCAAAGTGATGGTGGTGTTGCAGCAGGCGGAGAAGGCCTCATTAAAATAACGGATATGGGAGTGCAGGCAGGAGATTCCAGCAGAAAATATGCTTTGAAGTTCAAGGCTGTAGGAATTGGTAAATCAACCTTTACCCTGAATGAAGAGACCGGGATATACACCTTTGAATCTGCTGATAAAATGTCAGCTTCCAGCAATCAGCTAGTAGTTGAAGTTGCAGCAGAGGATAAAGCCTCAGATAATGCGAATCTGAAGGAACTCAAAGTTAATCCTGGAACTCTCACAGGTAATTTTGACCCAAAGGAGAACAATTACGCCATAACCATTGATCGGGATACGAACCAGCTTGTAATCAGTGCATTACCGGAAGATAGTAATGCTACTGTAACAATAACCGGTAATAAAGATTTTAAACCTGGGCATAATTCTGTTGAAATTAATGTAAAAGCTGCTTCCGGCAAGGTTAATATCTATAAATTGGATGTTGTAAAAGAAGAGACAGCAGCTGTTACGGAGGAAGACAATAACGAGGCAGAGAACAGTAATGAGGCTGAGGCAGGCAAGATAACGCTTGAGAAGACAGGAGAAGAGACTTACCTTACAGGAGGATTCTATCTGCATCTATTGACTCCTGAAGAAAAAGTTGTAATACCCGCTGGTTATACAAAGACATCTCTCATTATAAATGGTGAATCAGTAGCTGTATATACCAATACAGAGGATATAGACGGCGACTTTCTCTTATTGTATGGAGAGAATATACATGGGCTGAAGGGTTTCTATCAGTATGACAGAAGAGAGAATACGATACAGAGGTTCAATCCCGTCAGTATCAAAGAGGGTGAAAAGTTAGTTATAAATAAAGAAACAAGAGATACGCAGCATTATCAGAACCAGATTATGATTCTTGGTATCGCAGCAGCTGTATTGACTGGAATCTGCAGTGCTCTTGCTATTGGTATAATTAAGCTTATGCTCAAAAATAAAGGTTCCGAAGATTAAGTTGTTGCTACTTGACATTTAGAATATATTTGTTATACTGACAGTATAACAAATATAACGAATGTTGCGGGAGGTGGTTAATTTGATAGTGACTATTGATTTTAATAGTGATGAAGCTTTTTACATCCAGCTATGTAATCAGATTATATTTGGTATAGCCAACGCTGAGTTCAGAGACGGTGATAATCTCCCCTCTGTGCGTGATCTGGCAGATGATATTGGTATTAACATGCACACTGTGAATAAAGCATATACTATTTTAAGACAGCAGGGATATGTTAAACTGGATCGCAGAAAAGGGGCAGTTATAGCTGTAAGTGTCGATAAATTTAAAGCAATGGAAGAATTGGCGCTTGAAATGCGAGTACTGCTTGCCAAAGCTGCCTGCAAGAACATCAGCTGTGATGAAGTTCACGAAATAGTGGATCAAATATTTGGTGATTTCAGTTCCGACCCCAAAGAGAAAGGAAAGCCGTAACCGAAATCACATCCGGACAGGAGGATGTAGCTATGTTATGCGATAAGTGTAAAAAAAACGAAGCAAAACTTTATTATACCGAAATCATTAACGGCGAGAAAAAAGAACAACATCTCTGCGAAGAATGTGCTTTGGAATACACCTCTTTTTCCATGGGTTCAGGAATGTTCAATAAGGAAATAACACTTGGTAACCTGTTGTCCTCCATACTTGGTAATTATCAGGCCCCCGGAAACCTCCATGGAACGGAGCAAGGGGAAAAGGAGCCCAGTTGCAAGAACTGCGGAATGACTTATTCAGAGTTTTTGAAAGAAAGTCGTTTCGGGTGTGCTGAGTGTTATGAGAGCTTTCAGAAGGTACTTGAAAAGAGCCTTAAGAGCATTCAGGGTGCTGATACCCATAACGGCAAGAGACCAAAAGGCTTTGAAACAAAGACAGAAAAGCTGGTGAAAGAACTGTCAGAAATAGATAAACTATCAATAAAGCTTCAGGATGCCGTGGAAAAGGAAGAATTTGAGGAGGCAGCCAGAATAAGAGATCGAATCCGTCAGTTAAAGAAGGAGGAGATGAACAATGCCTAAGTGGTATAAGGAAAACGGAAAGAACAGTGATGTGGTAATTTCAAGCCGTATACGGCTGGCAAGAAATCTAAAGTCTTTTCCATTCTCAGCTAAGCTTACAGATAACCAGGCAATAGAACTGGTAGAAAAGTTAAAGGAAGCAACAGCTGTCCTGGAGGCGAAAGAAACCAAGAAATATTACAGCTGTAATGTGGATTTATTATCCGATTCGGAAAAGACAGCTATGGTAGAGAGGCATATAATAAGTCCTCTTTTGTTAGACAGAGAACAGAGCACAGGCCTTATCCTGTCAGAAGATGAAAGAATCAGTATTATGTTAAACGAAGAAGACCATATAAGAATACAGTCCATTACCGGAGGTATGAATATAATGGGTGCTTTTGCGGAGGCCAATGCTGCTGATGACATCGCAAGTGAATTATTCGATTATGCCTACCATGAAAAATATGGCTATCTCACCTCTTGTCCCACTAATGTAGGAACAGGACTTCGTGCATCCTATATGATGTTTCTTCCCGCTTTGACTGTAACCGGCAAGATTGCAAAACTTGCGGAAGAACTGTCCCAGTATGGAATCGCTCTAAGAGGAACCTATGGTGAGGCATCTAAAAGTGTAGGCAATCTTTATCAAATATCCAATCAGAAGACTTTAGGCAGTACGGAGAGAGAAATCATAGACAGTCTTAACCGTATTGTAGAACAGGTAATGAAACAGGAACGCAGGTACAGAGAATATATCCTGACGCATAACTATGATGAATTTGAAGATAAGGTTCATCGTTCCTTTGGTGTACTAAAATATGCAAAGCAGCTCTCTTCTGTGGATGCAATGACACTATTGTCACAGGTGAAGTTAGGTGTCGATCTGGAATTGATTGCTTTAAAGGAAGAGTGTAATGTCCATGAGTTGATGATGGAAATACAGCCTGGGAATTTACAGTGTATCCTGGATAAAACAATCGGAAGCGTAAGAAGAGACACTTTCAGAGCAGATTATGTAAGAGAGAAGCTTCCGGATATGGCTTAACCATAAAGATAAAGCCTTCCGGCAGAGAAATCCGGGGCTATCCGGAAGGCATTTCTTAAAAGAATAAGAAGGAAGAAGGAACATATAAACTGAGTAAAGTTTTTTCTTTTTCAAAGCATAAAATAATTATTAGTGCAGCATTTTACACTTTGAAAAGGAAAAAACTAATATTCAACTTATATAGTACCTTTAACCGTAAAATGGGTAAAAGAAAATTGAAAAGAAAGGATGCCACTGACAGATTCTTTTACTCCACTGATTTTACCAGTGGCGCAACAGGTGTAAACTATGAATGAGAGATATACCGAAGAAGCAAAACGTGCTATTAATAATGCCACAGAAGTTGCTTATAAATTATCCCACAACTATGTAGGTACAGAACACCTTCTCATTGGTTTGTTACAATCCGATGGTGTGGCAGCAAGAGTTCTGGAGAAAAACGGAGTGGAAGTAAATAAGGTATTGGAGCTGGTAAATCAGCTGATTGCTCCCAGTTCTACCATGGAAGCAGTTGAAGTTGACGGCTTTACCCCAAGATCAAAGAGGATACTTGATCAGAGCTTTAAAGAAGCAGTAAGGTTAAAGAGCCAGTCCGTAGGAACTGAACATATACTGATCGCACTTATCAAAGAATCGGATTGTATCGCGGTAAGATTATTAAATACGCTTGGTATAAATCTGCAGAAATTATATGTGGATCTGTTAACCGCTATCGGAGCAGATATGAATACTGCCAAGAATGAATACTCTGCTAATAAAAGCAAAGCGAAAGCAAAATCCAATACCCCTACCCTGGATCAGTACAGCAGGGATTTAACGGAATATGCAAGAGAAGGCAAATTAGACCCTGTAATCGGAAGAGAATCTGAAATCCAGAGAGTTATCCAGATATTGAGCAGACGTACCAAGAATAATCCCTGCCTGGTAGGTGAACCCGGTGTTGGTAAGACCGCCATTGCAGAAGGACTTGCCAGAAAAATCGTTGAAGGTAATATACCGGAGGTGATTAAGGATAAGCGGGTACTTACCCTGGATCTGTCCGGAATGGTTGCAGGCTCTAAATACAGAGGTGAATTCGAGGAAAGAATCAAAAAGGTTATCAGTGAAGTAATGGGTGACGGCAATGTACTGCTGTTTATCGATGAGATTCATACAATAATCGGAGCAGGCGGAGCAGAAGGTGCAATTGATGCCTCTAATATATTAAAGCCTTCACTGGCAAGAGGTGAGCTGCAATTAATCGGTGCTACCACCAGAGAAGAGTACCGTAAATACATCGAGAAAGATGCCGCCTTGGAGAGAAGATTCCAGCCCGTTGTAGTAGAAGAGCCTTCGGAAGAGGAAGCTATCCTTATATTAAAGGGCTTAAGAGACAGCTACGAAGCACATCATAAGGTTAAGATTACCGATGAAGCATTGGAAGCGGCTGTTAAGATGTCCAGCCGATATATCAATGACCGCTATTTACCTGATAAGGCCATTGATTTAATGGATGAAGCAGCCTCCAAAGTAAGACTCAGCACTTATATTACTTCCCCTGAGGTAAAAGAGCTGGAAACGCAGATTCAGACACTGGAAGAACAGAAAGAACAGGCAATCAAAAATGAAGAATATGAGAAAGCCGGAGATCTAAAGAGACAGCAGGAAGAGATAACACTTAATCTGAATGCCTTACAGGTGAAAACCGAAAAGGAAAAGCAGGATAATCTCTTGATCGTTGGTGAAAATGAAATAGCAGATATTATCTCAAGCTGGACCAAAATTCCTGTTAGAAAGCTTGCGGAAGAAGAATCCGAACGTTTAAGGAATTTAGAGAAAATCCTTCATGAAAGAGTTATCGGGCAGGAAGATGCAGTGTCGGCTGTATCCAAGGCAATCCGAAGAGGCAGAGTAGGCTTAAAGGATCCGGGAAGACCTATTGGTTCCTTCTTATTCCTCGGACCTACCGGTGTAGGTAAGACTGAGCTTTCAAAAGCCCTGGCAGAAGCTATGTTCGGCAGTGAAAATTCCATGATAAGAGTAGATATGTCGGAATACATGGAGAAGCATAGTGTCTCTAAGCTTATCGGTTCTCCTCCGGGATATGTTGGCTACGATGAAGGCGGTCAGTTAAGTGAAAAGGTAAGGCAGAATCCTTATTCCGTTATTCTTTTTGATGAGGTGGAAAAAGCCCATCCCGATGTATTTAATATCCTTTTGCAGGTATTGGATGACGGTCATATAACCGATGCCCAGGGAAGAAAAGTAAGTTTTAAGAATACTATTATCATAATGACCTCCAATGCAGGCGCCCAGAATATTATTTCTCCCAAAAAACTTGGTTTCGCCTCTGTCAGTGATGAAAAGGAAGATTACAAAAAAATGCGTGAAGGGGTACTGGAGGAAGTTAAACGTATCTTCAAGCCGGAATTCATAAATAGAATTGATGAGATGATCGTATTCCACTCCCTTTCCAAAGATGATATCAAGAGTATTGTAGGTATCATGCTTGCCACCATTACAAAGAGAGCAAAACAGCAGATGAGCATTAACCTGGAAATAGGAGAAGAGGTGACCACTCATATTGCTGAAACAGGCTTTGATCAGAATTATGGTGCAAGACCTTTAAGAAGAGCTATCCAGACGAATATTGAAGATAAGCTTGCAGAAGAAATATTGGAAGGTAAGATTAAGAGCGGAGATACAGCTTCTGTTGAATTAATCGACAAAGAAATCAAAATTTCCAAAAAATAATTCAAAACTTGTGAATAATCCTGTAGAAATTGACACGAAAATATAGTATAATATGAGCTATAATCATAAAGCGTAACATTAAGTGGAGAAGGAGGGCAGACACCCCCTTCTCCAGATGATTAGTATATATGACTAAAGGAAAAAGCAAGCATTTATCTATTGGGAGGATTTTTACATGTCAATTGTAAAAGAGTTAATTCGTAAAGAAAGCAATGGGACAATAAGTTTCGGAAATTATGAATTAAGCGAGAAATCCAAGGTCAATGATTTTGAACATAATGGCGATTTGTATAAAGTTAAGACCTTTAAGGAAATTACAAAATTAGAGAAGAATGGTATGATCGTATACGAATCAGTACCTGGAACTTCAGTAAATGAGCTAAACATAACCGAAAGAGAAATCAGTTTTGCAGTAGAAGGATATGAGGATTCCCAGATAACCCTTGAACTGGAAGCAGAGAAGGAATATAAGATCTATATTGATGATACCAACTTAGGTAAGATGAAGACTAATCTTGGCGGTAAGCTGAATTTCAGCGTGGAGCTTGGTACCAATAGTGGTAAAGCTGAAGTAAAAATAGTAAAGAGTTAATTAAAAATGTAATACCAATAGCAAGAACATTATAAAGGAGAGGATAATACCTCTCCTTTGTTACAATTATAGATGTAAAATAAAGGCAATTGAGTAAGGAATATCCTTAATTTCACACAGAATTTACAATCAGTATGAAAGTGTATGTAATCGCAATGGGAGGATTGTATGGCAAAGTTAAAGAATGTGTTCTTCTGTACAGAATGCGGATATGAAAGTTCAAAATGGATGGGACAGTGCCCTGCCTGCAAGACCTGGGATACTTTTGCAGAAGAACCGCCATTAAAGAAAGGTGAAAAAAGCAGAAGTACTGGTATTCTTCCGGAACCTCAGCTGTTATCCGCTGTCAGTGCAACTGAAAGTAACAGGGTTACAACGGGACTTCAGGAAATGGACAGGGTTTTAGGCGGGGGTATCGTAGTCGGCTCTTTGGTGCTGGTAGGAGGCGATCCCGGTATAGGAAAATCTACCCTGTTACTTCAGATTTGTAAAGAATTAACCGATAAACAGCATAGAGTTTTGTATATATCAGGTGAGGAGTCCCTTCATCAGATTAAGATGAGGGCAGATCGGCTTGGTATATTTAAAGGAGAATTACTTCTCTTAAGCGAGACGAATCTTGACAATATTGAAGTAATCATAAATAAAAATAAACCTGAGATTGTAATAATCGATTCTATCCAGACCATGTATAAAGAAGAGATTGGTGCGGCACCGGGCAGTGTAAGCCAGGTAAGAGAAACCACAAGTGTGCTGATGCATATGGCGAAAGGCCTTAATATTTCAATATTTATTGTAGGACATGTAACCAAGGAAGGGGTTGTAGCCGGTCCCAGAGTATTAGAACATATGGTGGATACTGTACTGTATTTCGAAGGAGAGAATAAGGCTTCCTACAGAATTCTCCGTGGCGTAAAGAATCGATTTGGTTCAACAAATGAAATTGGCGTCTTTGAGATGATGGATCAGGGACTTAGAGAGGTAACAAATCCTTCAGAATATATGCTTCAAGGAAAACCTGAGGATGAACCAGGCTCTGTGGTTGCAGCGTCCATGGAGGGGACAAGGCCTATCCTGGTAGAAGTTCAGGCGTTAGTCTGCCAGACGAATTTTAATATGCCAAGACGAACGGCGGCAGGAACGGATTACAACAGGGTAAACCTCCTGATGGCAGTGCTTGAGAAAAGGATAGGACTTCAGATGGCATCCATGGATGCTTATGTCAATGTTGCCGGTGGAATGAGGATCAATGAACCTGCGCTGGATTTGGGGATAGTTCTTGCCATTTTATCAAGTTACCGTAATCTTGCTTTGGACAGCCGTACCATATGCTTTGGTGAGATTGGTCTTACCGGCGAGGTAAGAGGTGTCAGTATGGCGGATCAAAGAGTGGCGGAAGCAGAGAAAATGGGTTTTAAGGTCTGTATCCTTCCTAAGACAAATGCAGACACCATAAAGAAAACAGGCATGAAGCTGATTGGCGTAAAAAATATCAGAGAATTGAACAGGTTATTTTCACAGGGAAGCTCCTTATAAACTGGGTAATTGTGTGATGCAATGACATTACACATGCAAAATAGTGCCTGCGGCTCCTGGATGCAGGTTGTGAGAAAGGTTGGTTATTGATATGGATTGTATGAAAGACTGCGCAGAAATTGACAGATTATTGGCGAAGCAAGATGAGTTTATTAAGAGTATAGGTGAAATAGTAAAAAATCTTGATACTTCCCAATTAAAAGTTGAAAAAAATGCATTTGATGCAATTAACAGCTCAGATACATCCCTGAACCTTGTAAAAGATGGTATTACCTGTGTAGATGACTTACTGGATAGAATTAAGTCGTTGAATGAAGTAGTGGAGAACTCTTCCCAAAATATGAATCAAATGAAGAATCTGTCAAACATGATAGTAGGATTTGCAGAAGTAATCGGTGGTATATCCAATAAAACTAATATGTTATCCTTAAATGCATCCATTGAAGCAGCCAGAGCAGGTGAGCAGGGAAAAGGATTTGCAGTTGTAGCCGGTGAGGTCAGAAATTTAGCCTCACAGTCAGCGAAATCTTCGAAAGAAATCTCAGAAACCATTGCATCCATACAATCCTTTGTTACAGAGACCGTTAAAGCCATGGATAATATCTATGATATCGTAAAGAAGCAAAATGATATGGTAAGTGATGTTAAGAAAGTATTTCAAAAGATTCTGGAAGCAGCCTATATATCCAATGATGTATCCAGAAATGTGGAACATGAAATAGCTTATCAGAGAGATATCACTGACAATGCAAAAGATACTTTGCAGATGCTTATAGATTTAAAAGAACAAATGAACTGAAGCAAATGAATTGAAACATAAGAACTGAAACAAAAGATGAAACAAATGAATTGAAACAAATGAACTGAAGTAAATGAACTGAAGCAAAAGAACTGAAACAAAAGAATTGAAACAAATGAACTGAAGCAAAAGAACTAGAACAAAAAGAACTGAAATAAATGAATTGAAGTAAATGAACAAAAGAACATGAATCAACTAAAACAAAAGAACTGAAATAAATGTTTAATAAATGTTGGAAATAAATCACAAAATAAAAGGAGAAAGAGCTGCTATGCTCTTTCTCCTTCTGCTACGATCTGCTCAAGAACCTGTATTAAATCCTGTATGTTATTCAATGTAACATTTCTTTTCAAAATCGAATCTTTTAATTCAATGGGCAGGGATTCAAACCTGTCCTTAATTGCTGGTGCAACATATGACATAATGACCTCTTTTCCGGATTAGCTCCATTTCATTTCCAAAAACATTATCTCCAGATTTATAAAAAAATATGCATTGAATAATTGATAAAAATTATCCAGTCACATATTTGCATTGTAAACTACATATTATTTAGTAATATACCGGAGAAAGAAGGAATAACAATGGATTTTACACAAAGCAGAACATATATGAACTTGCAGCGTGCTTTTGAGGGTGAGCTTATGAGTAGTACAAGATATCGGATAGATGGAATTAAAGCAAGACAGGATGGCTATATTCAAATCGGTAATGTATTTGATATAATTGCTGGATTTGAACGAGAGCACGCTACCATCTGGCTTCAATTAATCAATGAGGGAACAATGCCAAGTACTCTGGAAAATCTAAGACTGGCAGCGGCAACAGAAGAAGCGAAAGGAAATGATACCTATAGACAATATGCAGAAATAGCCAGGGAAGAAGGATATGCCCAGATAGAAGCACTTTTTAATGGTGTGGCTAATATTGAGCTTAATCATGAAGTGATTTTTGAGAACTTCGCCAACGATATTGAGAACAATGAGGTATTCTGTAAAAAAAGTCAGGTATTGTGGATCTGTATAAACTGTGGAAATATCCTGGGTGGTATCTGTGCGCCGGCTGTATGCCCAATCTGTGGTTTCCCTCAAGGCTATTATCAGGTATATGATACCAATTTATAAAGAAATACAGAGTAACTGCTTCATTGGCATAAGTATTCATAAGAAACTAAATTGTTAGGGATGACAAGAAACTAAAAAAGGTAAATAAAAACATATGGTAAATATGCAACAATAAAATAAGGGATAATTTAGAAAATTTATAAGAAAATATATAAGAAAACACAAAAGAAGTATATCTATTGGTAAATGAAATCAATTTACATATGTGTCCTCCTAAGCTATAATTGTGTTCTGTTACTACTAATCAGAAAAACAATGGGCTTTGGAGGGCTTCATCTTAATGTCTTATAATATAAAATTTTTTAATCAATATCTGCTCGCAAAGCTGCGCAGGATATACTTCATGGCACTTCCGGAAAATAAGGAAGACTACAAAAAAAGCAGAGTTGATTTTACTATCGGAGATAGTGCTGCCCAGACAATTGTCCAATTAGCCGGGGGGACCTTTATCGCTACCTTAATGACCTATTGTAATATTTCTGATGCCAATATTGGTATTATTACATCATTAGCAAGTTTGGCTGCCCTAGCACAGATCTTTTTGATCCAGTATATGGGACGGATCAAGAAATATAAATTTCTTGTATGTTTTACCTCATTTTTTAGGATTTTATTTTCTGTTATATATTTTGTACCGTTTTTGCCAATAAGTGATGATCTAAAGGCACTATTAATTGTCCTGTTCTATTTTCTGGCGCAGATATTTGTTCAAATAGGTACACCTGCTTCCCAGGACTGGATTGCCAGTCTGGTACCAAGCAGGCTGAGGGGAAAATATTTTTCCATTAAAGACTCGGTAGCTGTATTTGCAGTGTCTGGTACAATGCTTATTGCAGGTGTTATCTTTGACTTTTTTAAATCAAACAGTATCCGTACGGGATTTCTGGTTTTAGGAATTATCATTTTAGTGCTGGTTATTATCAATGTTATAGCGATGTCTAAAATGAAGGAACCCCGTGTATCCTATCTGAATACCGAAGGTAAGGAGATGCACGGCAGGCTTGTCAAAAGAGCAACGGAAGCTAACCCGGTAAAGCATAAGACAGAGAAAGGGAAACTCATATCTGAGCTTGCGGAAGCCTTTAAGGACAAGAAGTTTCGTAAGGCATTAATACTCCAGAGCCTCTATATAACAGGCTTTTATATATCTATTCCGTTTATAGCCAGTTACCAGGTAAATGTCTTAAAGCTTCCCTATACCTTTATGATGCTGGTGGGATTTTTCTGTAATCTGTACCGCATCTATATTACACCTAAGATCGGCAGAATGGCGGACAAATACGGCATGGCAAAAATGCTGCGCTACAGCCTGGCAATACTGGGTTTAAACCTCTTAGCGATAGCTTTTACAGTACCGGCAAATGCCTATCCCTTTCATATCCTGGGTGCCCTGTTATCCTCAACGGCCTGGGCTTTTGTAGGTATTGGTTTATTCGGAGTACAGTTGGACTTCTTTAAGAATGAAAAGAGAATGATATGGTTATCCTTAGTATCCTCTTTGTCCGGCGTATTGGGATTCTTTGTCTCGGTAGTTGGCGGAAGGCTGCTAAATTTCCTTGAGGGACATTCGGTTACAATCAACGGCATTTATATATATCCCCAGCAGATACTAAATGTGTTAGGCTTTCTTATACTGATTGGCTGCTCCATTTATATCAAGTTTCAGATTGAAACAGAGAAAATCGATACGAACAGACAGGATGGGAGGGTTTCCGTTTAAGGATTTGCGAAGGATTCAATATGAAGCATTCATTACACAGGAAAATGAAGCACTAATTAAATGAATAACAGATATCAATTATTGAATAACAAAAAATAAGTAAATATGACAGAAGAATTGAATATAATAGTAGAAGAACTGCTATTGAATAGTTTAGAAACAGGCTGTTCGATAGCAGTTTCTTATTATCATAGCTGTATTGAAAACGATATTTTAAGTTTGAGGGAGTATTATATATAAAGTTTGAGGAGTATGTATATATACAACAGGTAAGTATATATGCAAAAGTATATTATGGTCTTTAGACATGATATTGCTGACCGGCATCAAGCTTAAAATATGTTTAGCCCAGGAACGGAGAGAAGTATGGAATTCTTAAATCAATATGTAGTATTGATTATTGTTGGTATCTGTTACTGCCTTGGGTATATCATTAAACACAGCATAACTGTAGTTCCCAATAAATTTATACCTTTAATTATGGGTGTAATAGGTATTTTACTAAACATGTGGATGAATAAATGGATGTTCTCTCCGGAAATCTTATTGGGAGGACTGGCAAGTGGTCTTGCCAGCACCGGAGCTTTTGAACTCCTTCGAAATATAAAGAACAATAGTGATTGTTCAGATAAAAAGGTTATTAGAAAGAGCACAAGTAAGAGGACACCCCGTAAAAAGGAATAAAAGAATAAAGTTTAAATTACAGCCGGAAGAAGCCCTCTGTTACGAATAACAAAGGGCTTCTTTAGCAAAAGCTCCCCCCGATTGAGGGTGGAGCCCAATATATTGGAATTTATTTGTTTTTTTATTATTCACTGTTTTCTTCAACAAATGCCAAATATAATTTGTAAACATCATCAATCTTCAAATTAATTAAATGAGCAAAATTATATTTCTTAATAAGATGATGAACAAATTTCGTTCCAAGGTAATAACCTACATCTCCATATTCCTGATAATTTACCCAGTCTCCAAAATATCTCTGGTTTAATTTGTCCATAATCGGCAAATCATTATAGAAATCCATTACTATTTGTTGAAAATGATCATCGCACCATTTTTTCCATTCCTTCACATCTTGGTGATAATAATTAAGGTCATTAACCAGCATCTGTTCAAAATACATGGCAGTACCTTCTGTGAATAATTTCCATACGAAGTACTGTTTATTGTCATCACAATGTTGGTTTAAAATACCATGTTGTTTTTGATATACATGGCCTAATTCATGATAAATAAGACCATACATTGATTCTATATCCTGCCAATTCAGTTCGATTATCTTTTCTACGCCTAACAAAACAGTATCTTTTCCATTGATATTAGTTACCCATCCAGCTGCATTGCAAAGACCAAGGTATAATACAATTTCAACCTCAAACTCATTACCAAAGCATTCAATAATCCTCGCATTTAAATTTTTTGTCGCCTTAGTAAAAGAGTTATGTAATCGTTCTAAGGAAGGGTTTTTATTAACAGCATTAATTATTGGAAAAATATCGCTTTCGTAAGTATATGTTCCGTTATCAAGATATTCTTTTATGTCATCTTTGAAAATATGAGCAGAATTATCAAAAATCGAATTTATATATATTTCCCACTTATCGAAACTGAAATTTTCATTTTCAAATAATGAATTGATTTGCGAATAAGTATCAATAATTTTAACCATACACACCTCCACAAATACAAAAAAAAACACTACCAGAATCTGATAGTGTTTACAGGGGATGAGAGAATCGAACTCCCGCTAAAGGTTTTGGAGACCCTTGTCATACCATTTGACCAATCCCCTAAAGCTCAGCCGCTTGTCGCGACTGCTAATATAGAATACAATAAATTGTGTCAATTGTCAAGAATTTTTTATTAAATATTACTTATTGGACAAGGAGTCAGAGTTTCAAATAAAATATGTGGCAAAAGAGGCTTGCTGTAAATATATCCCTGAATAATATCACATTTATTTTTCTTTAAAGCCTCTAATTGTTCTGCCTTCTCAACACCTTCTGCGATAACCTCAAGCTTCATGCTGTGAGCCAGATGGATGATTCCGGAAGCTATCTGTGCATCTTTTTCATTGCTGCTGATGTTGTTCACAAAGGACTTGTCCATTTTAAGAGTATTAATTGGTATATTCGTCAGATAATTCAAGGAGGAATAGCCTGTACCGAAATCATCCAGTGATATACGGATACCCAAGTCCTGCAGGGAGGTTAATTGCACAGAGGCCTTTGTAAGAGAAGATACCAAAGTACTTTCTGTTACCTCCAGTTCCAGGTTGCAGGCAGGAAGACCGGTTTCCGCTAAAATATTACGAACCACATCGATAAAATTCGCCTTACTTAATTGAACACTGGAGATATTGACAGAGACAATAAGTGATGGAAATCCATGATCTATAAGGGTTTTATTAAATATACATGCTTCTTTTAGAATCCACTCACCAAGTTCTGTAATCATGCCGCTTTCTTCTGCTATCGGTATAAATTCCACAGGATTCAGTTCACCCAGTTTCTGGTTGCGGATACGCATAAGTGCCTCAAAGCCTGTCATCTTTTCTTTGCGGATATTGTATTGAGGCTGATATACCACATAGATTTCTTCGTTGGCAATGGCATGGCGTAAAACCTCGGTAATAAGGGAACTGCGGTTTAACTCTTCCTCCATGGTCACGTCAAAAAGTGTATATTTGTTTTTACCGGTATCTTTTGATTTGTACATGGCAATATCGGCATTTTTAATCAGTGTTGTATGAGTAAGCCCATTCTTTGGATACAAAGCAATTCCGATGCTCATGGATACATAGATGGACTCATTGTTTATATGAAAAGGAGTTTTTAGCGATTCAATAACAGAGGCCGCAAAATCCAGGGCTTCTTTCTCGCTGTCCAGATTCTCGCGAAAAAGAAGGAATTCATCCCCTCCGGCTCTGGCCAGAATATCGTCTCCGGAGGTAAGGGAGAGCAGATGGGCAGCTGTTTGTGACAACAGATTATCCCCGTATTCATGACCCAAGGTATCATTAACTGTCTTAAAATCATCCAGATCCACAAAATAAACGGCATGCAGCTTATTAGACCCCGGTGAGGAAGCAATAGTCTGATTAACTCTTTCAATAAAGGACATCTTGTTAGGAAGGTTCGTTAAAACATCGTGATAGGCGAGATATTCAATGTGATTATAATTAAGCCTCAATTGTTCTTCTTTGGTTATAAGCTCTTCGTGCATGGCAGAAAGTTCGTTGTAGCTGCTTCTGACAATATGCAGCATTTTATTTAGATTCCTGGAGAGCTCACCGAATTCATTCCTGGATTTTATATTACTTTGTGCTTTTAGGTTACCCTCGGAAGCAACCCGCAGCGTATTTTTGATTTCAATAATGGGTTCTGTGTAAATATCAGCTATACGATTGCCGGCGAGATATATAACCAGAGAACAGCCGATAATTCCAATGAGGAAAATATATAAGATAATTCTTGCAAGACCGGTCACACTTCCTACATCCTGTTTCATGATAATGACCCAGCCGGTATTTTTTAAGATGCTGTAGCCGTAGATGGTATCTGTTGCTTCAAAGACATATTGAAAATTTCCGGAGGCATTAGCCTTACCACTATAGAAATCAGTTACAAGCCTGCCCAGCTGATCGTCCTTTATATTGGTACCGATGTACCTGCTGTCAGGATGATAGATATAATTACCGTATTTATCCAGACAAAAGGCATAGTCCTTTTTACCGGAGGATAAAGTACTCATATAGTCATTGAGACTTTGGAGATTCAAGGTACTAACCAGATAACCCAGAGTTATCTTACTATTCGAACGGCTCTTAATGGGAGAACCGATTTCAATGAAATACTGACTGGAGCCATTCTCCTGCTTTTTCTTAATAATACCGCTGACGCCGCAGGCTGGATTGCCCGTGGCCTTCATATAGGATAACGTAAGGTTGTCGGATAATTTTGTATTGATGCGTTGTTTTTCTGTACTTAGGATAACGGTATTATTTGTATTAAATATTTGAATGTTCTGATAATAGGGCATAGTATTGCTCTGACGGATTAATAAATCCATAGCATTGTTATAGAGAATTTTTTCATCGTTTTTTCCTGTGGAATCAGAGGACAGGGCAAAGGCATAATCGTAAATATCACTTTCTGTAGCAAGAAGGCTGGTTTCTGACTGTTTACCGCTAAGAAATATCTGAAGTCCCTGCTGTCCTGTTACAGCTCGTTGCTCAAGGTTTGTTTTTTCGGTCCTGATCAGCTTTCCGGTCATCAGATGATAGGAAAGTACAGAAAGGAGGATAATAGGAAGGATAGATAATATAAATAAAGTAATCCGTAAATTATTTCGAATAGACATAATGGTCTTCTTTCATGTGTATTTTATTTATAATTTAAAACGCTTTAATTTAGGATTTATATTTACACATATTTTAGCTGGCCGGTACTGCTCTGCATAAGAAATGCTATTTAACACCGCAGTCCAGGCTGTTTTTTAGGTTGCAGACAGGTGCATTATTATTGTTTGGATAGAGTATGCTTCAACAGATTTTGGTAGTAAAACAACGATAAGTGTTTTACAAGGATGTTTTGTGGATATTATGATAATCGGATTTATATGTAATTATTTAACATATTAACAAATATACAGAAAAAAAGCAATAAAATTGGTAACAATACTATAAATTTTAGTTGAAAAAGCTTCCTGTAACAGGTATACTTGTACCAGTAGTGTGCGTCGTTTATTTTGCAGATGAACACGGGTGGGGCAAGAATTAGCAGAATCTTGTATTCTGTAATATACCCAGGGAATGAACAGATCGGAGAGTAAAATGTACAAGTTATTAAGAAGAGACGGAAGAGCCAAGCGTGGAGAATTCCACACCGTTCATGGTACCATTCAGACCCCGGTTTTTATGAATGTTGGAACGGTAGCAGCTATTAAAGGTGCGGTATCAACCCAGGATCTTCAAGAGATTAAAACCCAGGTGGAATTGTCCAATACTTATCACCTTCATGTCAGAACCGGTGATGAGGTAATCAAGAAACTTGGAGGACTTCATAAATTCATGGTATGGGATAAACCAATACTGACAGATTCAGGAGGCTTTCAGGTGTTTTCTCTTTCAGGACTGAGAAAGATAAAAGAGGAAGGCGTATACTTTAGTTCCCATATTGACGGCCGTAAGATATTTATGGGACCGGAAGAAAGTATGAGAATCCAATCAAACCTTGCATCAACCATAGCTATGGCATTTGACGAATGCCCTCCGCATCCTGCTGAAAGAAGCTACATGCAGAATTCAGTGGACAGAACTACGAGATGGCTGTTACGTTGTAAGACTGAGATGGACAGACTTAATACCTTACCGGACACAATAAATAAGCAGCAGATGTTATTTGGAATAAACCAGGGCGGCACCTATAAGGATATTCGTATAGAACATGCAAAAACCATATCAGAATTAAATCTTGACGGTTATGCACTGGGAGGGCTTGCAGTAGGAGAATCACATTCTGAAATGTATTATATTCTTGAGGAAACAGTACCTTACCTGCCTTTGGAAAAACCCACTTACCTCATGGGTGTTGGTACACCCGAGAATATCTTGGAGTCAGTAGAGAGAGGTGTGGATTTCTTTGACTGTGTATATCCCGCAAGAAACGGAAGACATGGTCATGCTTATACCAATCACGGTAAAATGAATCTGATGAATGCCAAATATGAACTGGATGATTCACCAATTGAAAAAGGCTGCGGTTGTCCCGTTTGCAGACAATATAGCAGAGCTTACATCAGACATCTGTTAAAAGCAAAAGAAATGTTAGGATTAAGATTCCTGGTAACACATAATCTTTATTTCTATAACAATATGATGGAAGAAATCCGCAGTGCCATTGAAGAACAAAGGTACGCAGAATATAAGAAAAACAAGCTGGAGGGTTTCGCCCAGGGTGAACTTGCCTAAGAAGGAATATTAAACACAAGAATTATATTATTTAGGAGGAACAAGATGCAAATCGGACTTTTAACACAACCAAGCGGTGCTTTGAACTTAGCCACATTAGTAATGTGGATCGTTTTCATGGTAGGAATTTTTTATTTCATGGCAATCCGTCCCCAGAAGAAACAGCAGAAGAAAATGGACGCTATGATGTCAACCTTGGAAAACGGTGACAGCGTGGTGACCACCGGAGGATTTTACGGTGTAATCATTGATGTAATGGAAGATGTAGTAATCGTTGAATTCGGTAACAACAAGAACTGCCGTATACCTATGAAGAAATCAGCAATCGTTGAAGTTGAGAAACCTCAGTCAGCAATTGCTTCAAAAGAATAAGGAACACAAAAGGGACGCCACGGCGTCCCTTATTTTAACCTCTTTTCCAATGACTCAAGGAGTGATTCAGGTATTTGTAAATTACCTTTTCCGCTACCCAGAGAAATATCCGGCTTATTCATACCATGAAAATCAGAACCGCCAGTAATAGCTAGATTATAACGATTGGCATAACGTCTGATTATGCCTTCATCAAAACCGGTATTCAAGGAATAAATAGCTTCAATGCCATCCAGCCCAAATCCGGCTAAAAGAGCAATAAGAACATCTAGCTGCTCTAAATTATACTTATACAATAAAGGATGGGCAAGCACTGCAAGCCCTCCCGCTTCATGAATCAAATCAATAGTGGCTTCCGGGGAGAGATAATCCCTGGGCACGTAATATGGAGAAGAATCATTAAGAAATCTGTCAAAAGCATCCTTGTTAGACTTCGTAAAACCATGCTCCGTCATATACTTGGCAAAATGTGCCCGGGTCAGGACAGCTTCACCTTCTGCAGCCTTTAACTTATCCACCGTGATATCAATCCCGGCACCTCTTAAATTAGCTGCCATTTTCTCATTACGTTCTTCTCTTTTGGCAACAGCCTCGTTAAGAGTCTTAATCAAAGCATTATTCTTCGTATCCAGAAACAGTCCCAGAATATGAATATCCCTGCCATTATAAGCAGCAGAGATTTCCGCACCGGGAATAATTCTTAAAGGATTGCTGGCATCGGACATTACAAGAGCAGCAGCCTGGGCTTCCGCTACACCGGCAACCGTATCATGATCCGTAAGAGCAATAGCGGATAAAGACAACGAAGCGGCAAGGCTGACAACTTCCGCCGGAGTAAGAGTACCATCCGAAGCATTAGAGTGCACGTGTAAATCAATATATTTCATAAGAGTTCTCCTATAGCACTGTATTTACTGTATATTAAGCTTTTGAGATATAGATTGACTGACTGAAAAAGAGTCAAAGTCAATCTTTAATTTTCTTTAACAAAATGTGTGGGCAATAGTGAGTTTTTTTCTTACTATTATGTGTTAACGCATCCATCTTTACTATTATGAAATAATAATCTAATTTTATTAGTGTAATAACTCACTCTCAAAGATTGGATACAAAGGTTCAAAAAATAAGTAATGTACGTATTCCAGCTTTTGACCATCAACTGTCAATCACACATTTATTGTTTTTAATTTTAAATCATTATCTTTTACTTGTAAAGATAATACTTCACCTTGCTCATTCCCGTATATAGTATTTGAAATGAGTATATCTGAGAATAATATAAAGTGATAACAGGTATAAGGTTGGAAAAAATATACTTTTTCTTGACTGAAATGTAAATATATGTTAATGTGGGTGAGGAACAAAGTATAAATAAATCATGGAGGGATGTAAATGAGTAGGAAATTGAAGTTGTTATTTAGTTTAATGGTTTGTGTAGTGATAATGGGTGTTATGCCAATGAATGTGCTTGCAGAGACGTATACTGACGAGTATCAAGCAGCAATAGTTAGAATTAATGAAAAATATGGAGTAGATTTTAAATTAAGTTATATACATAAAGAGCAAATTACTGTAGAAGAATTTGAATCAAAACTGAATGAATTAGCAATTGCCCAAACTGTTTCAAATAATAAAGAACGATTTGGAATTACAGCTGAAAGCACAATGTCTACTGTGACTAAAACAAGAACAAAAGATTCACAGGATTTACCTTCTCATTTTTCTCTTACACTAACATATGATGTGACTTCCAATAGAGTTAGTAATTTAAGAAATGCTGAAATTAATTACAAAGCAGCAGCTATATTGGGCAATGTATATCTTACAAATATATCAAGTCCAACGTATAAAACTTTAGATAGTGGAAGAACAGCGACCGTAAAATATACAGCGACAGTTCATTTTGATTCTATTTTTGGAGTTGATGCAACTTTATATGCAGAGTATGGATATGATGCATAAGCAATATCCTGTAATAAAGTAAAAATATTTAAGCACCCTAAGGGGTGCTTTTTCTATATGAAAAAACACCAAGATAATATAAAGGTAATAATATGTATTTTTATTGCAGAAAATAAACTAAGATTCCATCTTACCAGGTACCCAGATGATTGGAGGGGCTGTCTGGTAGTTTTGTATTGAAAGGTTCCTTATGACACTTAAGCGCCAGTAACTGTGAATAGGTTAAATAGTGCCACTGTCTGAGCACAATAACCTGCCACGGCCATAACCGTACAGCGAGTTTGGCACTCTTTAACCTGCCATGAACAGTTACTGGCGCTTTAGTGGAATAAGGGTCCTTGAACAACAAAACGGACAGACAGCCCCTCCAATCATCGTCCCCTTCCAAAGCCCCCCTCCCCCCCTTTTCCCACAATCATTCACAAAAATTCACATTCCAGGTCATATACTAAGGACATGAAAAATATAATACTGTATAAATGTATGGAGGTATTTCATGGACAAAGTACTTCACCGGAATTCCAAAGTAACCGTCGCGTTAAAGAATCTTCTCTTTTCTTATGTCATAACCGTACTTATGATACTGCTGCTCTCTTTCCTTATGCTTAAGCTGGACGTATCCAATAAAATATTAAGCGGAGGCATCATAGCGACCTATATCCTCTCGACCTTTCTGGGAGGCTTCCTGTTCGGGAAAAGTGCCGAGCATAAAAGGTTTCTGTGGGGACTAATGATGGGAGGGCTTTATTTTGCCATCCTGCTGTTAGCATCAATACTGACCGGTTCCGTAATGGGAATGGAACCTGCCAGAGTATTTACAGTCATGCTATTATGCCTGTTCGGAGGGATGCTGGGAGGCATGGTGAGCTGAAAATTTCTCTTTTCAAATCTTGGAGGCTATGGTATAATAAGCTTTGAATTTTGGATATTATCATCCATAGGGAAAATATAAGGAGGAAACTCATGAAACGTATTAAGACTTTAAATACAAGAAATCTTAAAGAGTCCATGAAGAAGGGCGGATGCGGCGAGTGCCAGACTTCTTGCCAGTCAGCATGTAAGACATCCTGCACAGTAGGAAATCAGAGCTGCGAGAACGATAATAGATAATAATCCTGCAGTATACATAAGTAATGCAAGGTAGTACTAAGGTTACTGATAAAGTTGATAATTAATCATGTAAACTAAGCAGCGTCTTACAGTCGCTGCTTATTCCTTGTGCATGGATAAATGCACATAGAAGGAGGAAATTTTGGTTCACCAGTATAAAAATAACGGCTATAATATTGTGCTGGACGTTAACAGCGGCATGGTCCATGTGGTGGATGATTTAATTTATGATATTATAGAAGGATACAACAAGGCTTCCAGAGATGCTAAGCATAAAGTAAGCAAGGAAGACAGAGAAGCCATAATCAATCATATAGCGGATAAATACAAAGGAGAGGAATATACCTCTTTATTTGAAGAATATAAGGAACAAGCAGACCCGGTAGTTACGGCGGTAACCGAAGCCTTATCCGAAGTAGAAGAGCTGATAACGGAAGGTGCTCTGTTTACTGAGGATATCTATGAGAATTACATATCGGAATTTAAGAACCGTTCAACGGTTGTAAAAGCACTTTGCCTTCATATAGCACATGACTGTAATCTTGCCTGCAAGTATTGCTTCGCGGAAGAGGGCGAATACCAGGGAAGACGTGCACTGATGAGCTATGAGGTTGGGAAGCAGGCCCTGGACTTCCTGATTACCAGTTCCGGTAACAGAAAGAACCTGGAGGTAGATTTCTTTGGCGGTGAACCGCTGATGAATTTTGACGTAGTGAAAAGACTGGTGGAATACGGAAGAGAGCAGGAAGTAATTCATAACAAAAAGTTCCGCTTCACCCTTACTACAAATGGAATTCTGTTAAATGATGATATCATGGAATTTGCTAATAAAGAAATGAGCAATGTGGTATTAAGCATTGATGGCCGTAAAGAGGTAAATGACATGATGCGTCCTTCCAGAAACGGTAAAGGAAGCTATGATGTTATCATTCCCAAATTCAAGAAACTTGCTGAAAGCAGAAACCAGAAAAACTATTATGTAAGAGGAACCTTTACCCATAATAATCTGGACTTCTCAGAAGATGTTATACATCTGGCAGAGAACGGCTTTAAGCAGATCTCCGTTGAGCCGGTAGTGGCTTTACCCGAAGAAAACTATTCCTTAAAGGAAGAGGACTTAGAAAAGATTTATGAAGAATATGATAAGCTGGCAGCTTATATTCTCGAAAGGAAACAAAAAGGGGAAGGCTTTAACTTCTTCCATTTCATGATAGATTTATCCGGCGGTCCCTGCGTTGCCAAAAGACTGTCAGGCTGCGGTTCAGGAACCGAATATATGGCGGTAACTCCCTGGGGTGATTTATATCCCTGCCATCAGTTTGTTGGAGAAGAAAAATACCTGATGGGAAATGTCTTTGAAGGAGTGAAGCAAAAGGAGATGCAGGAAGAATTCAAGTGCTGCAACGTATACTCCAAGGAAAATTGCAAAGAATGTTTTGCCAAATTCTATTGCAGCGGCGGCTGTGCTGCCAATTCTTATAAGTTCCATGGCAGCATCCATGATACTTATGATATCGGCTGCAAGCTTCAGAAGAAACGTGTGGAATGCGCACTCATGATAAAAGCAGCAGAGGCTTCTCTTTCAGAGGAAGCTTAAAAGATTATCAATAGAAGGATAATGCCTGTTGGGCAGTCAGTAATGAGACTGCCTTGTACAGGCATTCTCTGTTTTTAGTTACAATGAAATCGAAGATAGTTTTCGAACTTATTTATGGGGGTATTCTGTTTTGTCCGCCTCTTCGTGGCAGCTAGGATTGTACCATAAATTGAAAGGAGAAAATATCATACGATTTCAATGGAAAGGAGACACCTATGGCAGAAAAATGGGTACTCAAAAATAAAAAAGCAGATTTTCAAACGATTATGGCAAGGCACGGTATCAGTGAATGCCTTACGAGACTCCTTGTTAACAGAGGGTTAACAGAAGAAGAGGATATCAGCTTCTATCTGAACCCGGATTATGAGAGAACATACAATCCGCTGTTAATGAAAGATCTTGCAAAAGCCTGTGATATTCTGGAAAAGAAGATAGCAGAGGGAAAAAGCATTCGTATTGTAGGAGATTATGATGTTGACGGAGTTGCTTCGACTTACATACTGTATAAGGCGCTGAACTTATGCGGGGCAAAGGTTGATTATGAGATACCGGATCGAATCAGGGACGGTTATGGAATAAACGAACAGATTATAGATGAAGCCTATGAAGCAGGTATTGATACCATCCTGACCTGTGATAATGGAATTGCCGCCGCCGAGCAGGTGAAAAAGGCCAAAACCCTTGGAATGACAGTAATCATAACAGATCACCATGATATCCCTTTTCTCATTGAGGGAGAGAATAAGAGGCACATTCTTCCGGAAGCTGATGCCGTGGTTAATCCCAAGCAGGAGGATTGTTCGTATCCTTTTAAGCAGCTTTGCGGGGCTGCCGTTGCTTATAAACTCATGGAAGCGTTCTTTGACAGAAAACAGATACCAAAAGCAGAGCTGATTCCTTTAAGGGAAGCAACGGCCATAGCTACGGTATGTGATGTAATGGAACTGACCGGAGAGAACCGTATCCTGGTGAAAAAAGGCCTGGAACTGCTTAATAATACCCAGAACCTGGGGCTTCGTGCGCTAATGGAAAAGAACAGCATAGCAGCCGGGAATCTTGCCGCCTATCATCTCGGTTATGTAATCGGTCCCTGCCTCAATGCCGGCGGCAGACTTGATACCGCTAAGCAGGGGTTACGGCTTTTGCTGTCTGAGACCAAAGAGGAAGCAGATAAAAGGGCAGAGGAGCTTAAAGCATTAAATGACCTTCGAAAGCAGATGACGGAGGAAGGTTTAATAAACGCTATATCCCTTATAGAAGATTCTGAACTCAAAACGGATAAAGTCCTGGTAGTATATCTGAAAGAATGCCACGAGAGTCTGGCAGGAATCATTGCTGGCAGATTAAGAGAACGTTACTGTAAGCCGGCCATTGTGCTGACTGATGCCCATGATATGGTGAAAGGCTCGGGCAGATCCATTGAGAAATATAATATGTACGAGGAACTGACCCGCTGTAAAGAACATCTGGTGAAGTTCGGAGGTCATCCCATGGCAGCTGGAATGTCTCTGCAGCTTACCTCTGTGGAGACTTTAAGGATAGGTCTTAACGGTAATACAGTACTGACAGAGGAAGACCTGATTCCCAAAGTAGTAATAGATGTAGTGCTTCCACTGGGCTATATTACAGAGGAATTGGTGGAAGACCTTAAGATACTTGAGCCCTTCGGTAAAGGAAATGAAAAGCCCTTATTCGCTGACAGGAGCCTTAAGATATTAAAGCTGTCTGTTCTTGGCAAGAATAAGAATGTGATAAAATTATTGGTGAGAAATCAATATGGCAGAGAAATGGAAGCTATGTATTTTGGAGATGTGGCAGGTTTTCTGGAAGCTCTCAATGCAGCTTACGGCAAAACAGAAGTGGACAGGGCTTATCAGAACAGAGATAACAGCATGAAGCTTTCAGTAACCTATTACCCTACAATAAATGAATATAACGGGAATCGCAGCCTGCAGATTGTTATACAGAATTATTTGATAGAAAAAGAATAACCTGTTGAGTATTTAAGGCGTAAGCTACTTTGTTTCTGCTGAAAAGTTTGGTACAGATTGATATCTACAGTAGCTGCTTCAATTTTTTTCAGGTATATCTGAGGTTATCTTTTTCTGATATAACTGTATCATATGGCCTTTTATGTAATCTTTCTGCTCGTCACTAAGTCTTCTGTAATAGACTAATGTATTCCATTCATCTCTCGTTACGAATTTATCGGAATGATAGGCAGAGTCCTCTTTTATAAGGTCCTTTGAATTGTCCTGCTTTTCATGAAATAAATAGTCAACGGTAACATTAAAGTAGGTTGCTAGTTTTAATAAGATATCAGGAGCCGGAGTGCTGATGTTTCTTTCATAATTAGACATCGTAGATTTACTCACACCAAGTATATCCGCCAGTTCATTTTGGGTGAGGGGTTTGGAAAGCCTCAGGGTTTTAATTTTGTTACCAATATCCATAGAAATCACCTCTCCAATAAATAGTATCATAATTCGTAATGTTTAAAATGGCTTTCAATAAATACTGGAACTATTCCAATAAAACTGGATAAAGTGGCAAAAATATATTACATAAGAATGTATTGGGCAGAAAAATTAAAGATTTCGATAACCTATTATCATGTTAATAAAGAAGACGACAGGGATGACAGGCTGGAAAATTGTTAAACGGAATTATCTGATAGAAAAAAGATAAACGTCTGATGCTCTTTGCAGTGTAATAAGCTTTATTTCTGTTGATATGTTTAGGAAAAAATGATATAATCTAATCTGGATTGTTATGAGAATGTGAAGAATTTATCATTGAGATAAAAGTCGAAGTACTTATCGCGCCGGTAAGGATTAACAACTATTATAATGAAGTAATATAATAAGAAAGAGGCAAAAACCATGAAGAAGTTAGAAGAATATGTTAGGAGTATACCTGATTTCCCGGAGGAAGGAATCGTATTCAGAGATGTTACCAGTGTTTTACAGGATAAAGACAGCTTAAAACTGTCAATTGACCAGATGCAGGCGCTGCTGGACGGATTGGATATTGATGTAATTGTGGGACCTGAATCAAGAGGATTTATATTCGGAGTTCCCATTGCTTACAATCTCAATAAAGCTTTTGTACCTGTTCGTAAAAAGGGTAAGCTTCCCTGTGAAACCATTGAAATGGAATATGCACTGGAATACGGTACAGCAACCATCGAGATGCACAAGGACTCCATCAAACCCGGACAGAAGGTTGCTATTGTGGATGATTTGATTGCAACAGGAGGAACCATCGAGGCTATTACGAAATTAATTGAGAGCCTTGGAGGAGTCGTGGTTAAAATCATATTCCTGATGGAACTGGAAGGTCTTCATGGACGCGATAAGTTAAAGGGCTATGATGTTGAAGCTGTTATTAAATATGAAGGTAAATAAATAGAGAATGAAGGGCTGCTGCAGCGGTAATCTATCTGCAGAAGCCCTTTTTATTTTAAAAACCACTTCGATAACCCATGAATTGTCTGCCATGTTTCAAAAAAGAACAGCGTGGCATACTAATAATAAAGAGCCTGACAAAACAGGCTCTTTTCAGCTTAGCGCCTTTATATCCCCTGTACTTCGAAAACGGAGTCTGACTTGTCAGACTTTTTGTTGTTTCTGGGAAAAAACGACAACTTAGGTCAGAATATGCCATAATACAATAAAGGAATTGATTTTTTCTCATTATATGTTTATAATAAAAAGATAAATCTAAAACTGGTGGTGATTTCATGGAAAACAATGTAACAAGCAAACTGACGGACGACAATTTAAATAGAAAAAAGAATACAGATACAGTTATTCCCTCAGATTTTACGAGCCCTGACGAACTTTACGGACAGTTGATTAAAATCGTGGAAAGCTACCATCCTTCCGCAGATATTTCCATGATCGAAAAGGCCTATCACTGTGCTGCAAAGGCTCACCATAACCAGCTTAGAAAATCGGGAGAACCCTATATCATTCACCCTCTCTGTGTGGCAATAATTCTTGCAGAGCTGGAGCTTGATAAGGAAACTATTGTAGCAGGTCTTTTGCATGATGTAGTAGAAGATACTGTGTGTACGGTGGAAGAACTGGCCAAAGACTTTAATGACGAAATCGCCTTATTGGTAGATGGAGTTACAAAACTTACCCAGTTGAATTACTCAAAGGATAAGCTGGAGATACAAGCTGAGAATCTGCGTAAGATGTTTCTTGCCATGGCAAAGGACATCCGTGTTATTCTGATTAAATTAGCTGACAGGCTCCATAATATGCGAACCCTTCAATACCAGACGCCCATTAAGCAGAAGGAAAAAGCAAGGGAGACCATGGATATCTATGCTCCTATCGCCCAGCGCCTTGGTATATCTAAGATTAAGATCGAGCTGGATGACCTCTCCTTAAAATACCTGGAACCGGAAGTTTATAATGACCTGACAGAGAAGATAAACTCCAGGAAAGGTGAAAGAGAAGGAGTTATCGGTAAAATTGTTGAAGAAGTCCGCTTTCATGTTATGGAAGCTGATATTGAAGCCAAAATAGACGGCAGGGTAAAACATTTCTTCAGTATCTATAAGAAAATGGTCAACCAGCATAAGACGCTGGATCAGATATTTGATTTATTTGCTGTGCGTATTATTGTGGAATCCGTGAAAGACTGCTATGCAGCCCTTGGTGTCATCCATGAAATGTATAAGCCCATTCCCGGCAGATTCAAGGATTATATTGCCATGCCAAAGCCCAATATGTACCAGTCTCTTCATACTACCCTTATCGGCCCCGGCGGACAGCCCTTTGAAATTCAGATAAGAACCTATGAAATGCACCGTACGGCTGAATATGGTATCGCTGCCCATTGGAAATACAAAGAGGGCCAGGACGGAAAGAATTCTCAGGACACCGAAGAAGCTAAGCTTACCTGGTTAAGGCAGATTCTTGAGTGGCAGAGAGACATGTCTGATAACAAGGAGTTTCTGAGCCTGTTAAAGAGCGATCTGGATCTGTTTTCAGAAAGTGTATATTGCTTTACGCCAACTGGGGATGTTAAGAATCTTCCCAATGGTTCCACTCCCATTGATTTTGCCTATAGTATTCACAGCGCAGTTGGAAATAAGATGGTAGGAGCCAGAGTAAACGGCAAACTTGTTAATATAGATTATGTAATACAAAATGGTGACAGAATTGAAATTATAACTTCCCAGAACTCCAAAGGACCCAGCAGGGATTGGCTGTCCCTGGTTAAGAGTACCCAGGCAAAGAACAAGATTAATCAGTGGTTTAAGACAGAATTAAAAGAAGACAACATTGTAAAAGGAAAAGAAATGATTGTCGCTTACTGTAAGACCAAGGGTATTGTATTAAGCGATCTCATGAAGCCGGAATACATGAATAAGGTAATGTCCAAATATGGCTTTAGAGACTGGGATTCCATTTATGCTGCAGTAGGTCATGGCGGTTTAAAGGAAGGCCAGGTCATCAACAAATTAAAAGATGAGTATGACAAGAAGCATAAGAAAGAGATTACCGATGAGAAGGTGCTTGATTCCATTACGGAAGTAAAGGATAACAGACCGCCCTCACGTAAGTCAAAGAGTGGTATCGTAGTGGAAGGAATCCATGATGTTGCGGTTCGTTTCTCCAAGTGCTGCGGCCCGGTACCCGGTGATGAAATTGTAGGCTTTGTAACCAGAGGCAGAGGTGTATCCATACACCGTACAGACTGTGTCAATCTTATGAATCTTTCGGAAGAAGACAGGGCAAGACTTATTGAAGCCGAGTGGAATGTACCTCAGGATAAGGCTCAGGGTGAGCTTTATGCGGCAGAAATTAAGATTTATGCCAATAACCGCAGCGGTGTTCTGGTAGATGTATCAAAGATTCTTACAGAAAATAAGATCGATGTGACCTCAATGACTGTAAGAACCAGCAAACAGGGAACTGCCACCATAAGCGTTGGTTTTGAAATAAATGGAGTTGAGCAGCTGCGTTATATTATCGGTAAACTCAGGAGCATCGAGAGTGTATTGGATATCGAGCGTACTACCGGCTGAGGAAGAAAGGATAACTACCAATGATGATAGAAAATCTTGTGTTAGGACCAGTAAGTACTAACTGTTACTTTATAATAAATGAAGAGACAAAAGAAACAATAATAGTTGACCCTGCGGATAAACCGGAAAGAATCAATGCCAAGATCTCAGGGGAGCAGCTAATGCCTGTGGCGATTTTACTGACCCATGGGCATTTTGACCATATTATGGCGGTGGAAGAACTTAGCAGAACCTACACTATTCCCTATTACATCCATGAGCAGGAAGCGGAGCTCCTTGAGAGTCCTGATTTAAACGGAGCTTTTATGCTTAGAAGCAATATTTCAGCTAAGCGGGATAAAGTATTTCAGGACAAAGAGGTACTGAACCTTGGAGGAATGAACTTTGAGGTTATTCATACACCCGGCCATACTGCCGGAAGTGCTTGCTTTTATCTTTCAGAGGAAGGGGTTCTTTTTTCAGGAGATACCTTGTTTTTTGAATCTGTAGGAAGGACTGACCTGCCTACCGGCAACAATGTGATAATCTTAAAGAGCCTTCGTGAGAAGCTTTTTGAATTACCGGAAGAAACAAAGGTTTATCCCGGTCACGGTATGACAACTACCATTGGACATGAAAAGAACAACAATCCTTTTTTAAGGTGGTAAGATCGGGAGGCAATAGTGATTCAGATAATAATGACAGGGGATGAATATGAAAATGATATTTGTCCCTTAATAAAAGCCTTTTACCCGGAAGAGGAAATAAAGGTTATAAGAAACAGTGCGGATAGAAATGAGACAGAGAAAGAATCCATCACCATATCAGTGGAAATCGTGGATTCTTATCTTTGTGTTCAAGGGTTAAAAGGCCAGGAATTACTCTGCAAAGAGGAAGAAGAAGTCTTTCCGTCTGCACCGGATAAGGCTGGGACAGAACTAAGTTATACCCATGACCAACAGGTTACACGAAAAAAGGAAATCAGGAATCATCTAAAGAGAATGATATACCGCCTGTTACACAATATGACCGGCAGAGAGCTTCCCTGGGGAACCTTAACGGGAATCCGTCCTACCAAAATGGTTCTGGAGAAACTGGAAGCAGGGGAAAAGGAAGCGGATATCCGCAGGTTTATGAGCGAGGAATATTACTGCTCCCAAAAGAAAACAGAGCTGAGCCTGATGGTAGCAGGAAGAGAAAACAGACTGCTTAAGGATATGGATTACCGGAACGGTTATAGTATTTATATCGGTATTCCTTTCTGTCCAAGTACCTGTCTGTATTGCTCCTTTACCTCCTATTCCATTCAGAAATTTGGAAATCTGGCAGAGGCATATCTGGAAGCACTATTTAAGGAAATCAGCTATGCCGCAGGAGTATTAAAAAATAAGAAACTCACTACAGTATATATCGGTGGCGGAACGCCGACGACCCTCAATGAAGAGCAGTTGGAAAGACTGCTGACCCATATAGATAAGAAGTTAAAACCCAGCCAGACCATGGAGTATACGGTGGAGGCCGGAAGACCGGACAGTATCACAGGGGACAAACTAAAGATACTAAAGGCTCATGGAGTAACGAGAATTTCCATAAATCCTCAAACCATGGAGCAGAAAACCCTGGATCTGATCGGCAGAAGACATACAGTTGATGAGATAAGAGATGCCTTTGCTCTGGCAAGAAAAGCAGGACATGATAACATCAATATGGATATTATAGTAGGCCTTCCTGGTGAAAGAATGAAGGAAGTCACTTATACGCTGGAAGAAATAAGGAAACTGAAACCGGATAGCCTTACTGTTCATACATTGGCATTAAAGAGAGCTTCCAGACTCAATACGGAAAATGTAGAATATGATTCTGCAAATTACAAAGAAGCTTCCGAAATGGTAGATGCAACTGCTCATTTTGCAGAGGCACAAGGCTATGGACCTTATTATCTCTACCGGCAAAAGAATATGGCAGGAAATCTGGAGAACATAGGTTATGCCCTGGAAGGTAAGGAAGGACTTTATAACATTCTTATTATGGAAGAGAAACAGACAATACTTGCTTTAGGAGCAGGAGCTCAGTCGAAGTTTGTATTTCATGAGGAAAACCGTATTGAAAGAGTGGAAAATGTAAAGAGCCTGGTGGATTATATAGCTAGAATTGATGAAATGATAGAGCGAAAAAATATTTTTCTGACTGAAAATGGTCATCTGCTTTAAGGCCAGTACTTTGTTGACAGAGGGTACTATTAAGTAATATCTTAAGAAACGCCCTGGAGGAAAGGAGGAATCGATTATGGAAGCTTTCAGTGAATATGAAAACAATGATTACAGACAAGAAAATGTTCTGGCGGATGATCTGGAAGAAGCAATAGACCATGGAATCCTGGTCAGTAAGTTAGCTTATGTACTTGCAAAAGAAGCCGGCTGTGATGACAGTTTCTGTTATGATATGGCAGATGCCGGTCTTGTTCATGATATCGGTAAACTTCGCCTTGGTAAGTATCTTTATGCCAGTGACCGGAACACTTTAATTGTTGAAGAACTGAAATATATCCGGATGCATTCCGATTTAGGTTACGATATTTTGCGTAAATACGGCTATAAAGAAAGAATCATAGAAGCTATACTGCATCATCATGAGAATTATGATGGATCCGGTTATCCCAGAAATCTAAAGGGGAATGAGATTCCTCTTGGTGCAAGGATACTCAGAATATGTGATGTTTATGCTGCGCTGGTGTCCGACAGAAGATACCGTTGCTCCTATCATAAAGAGGCAGCAATTCAGTTAATGATTGAAGAAGTAAAGAATTTTGATATGAAGCTTTTTCTGAATTTTCTGAGCATTGTCTATTCAGAGGCTTTTGTAGAAATCGATAAATACGCCTGCGACATCAACCGAAAGAAATTTAGCTGGAAGAATATACTCCATGACGGAACTTACTAAATTATGGGGAGGAAATCAGGAAACGGATTCTGACACCTGGCTCCAAATGGTTGAAATTTAATATAAAAAGCATTATAATAAACCACGGAAAGAATATATGTATTGTAACTATTCGCAACAATGGGAGATTTATGACGTTTCCTGGGGCATATCTGAGGAAGCAAATCCTGATATGCATCTTTTTATAGATTTTGCATAATTATGTTTCGTGTACTGAAACACTGCAGAGGTAAAAAAATGAAGAGCTGAACAGTTACATCATTACAAAAATATAGAGAACAGAAAGGGAATAAAATGAGTAAAAATGCATGGTTAAAGTATGAAGACAGTCAATTAGCTGAGATAACTGCCTTCAGTGAAGGATATAAGAAGTTCATAACTGATTGCAAGACTGAGAGGGAATGCGTCAGAGAAAGTATTAAATTGGCGGAAAAAGAAGGGTTTAAAGACTTAAAAGATTATATCCGCGACGGAAAAGCATTAAAACCCGGTGATAAAGTTTACATATCCAATATGGAGAAAGCAATAGCACTTTTTGTAATCGGTTCACGTCCTTTAGAAGACGGCTTAAAGATACTGGGTGCCCATATAGATTCTCCCAGAATGGATTTAAAACAGGTGCCTTTGTATGAAGATGCGGAGATGGCTTTATTTGATACCCATTATTATGGCGGTATCAAGAAATATCAGTGGGTAACACTTCCCTTAGCTATCCATGGCGTAGTTGTTAAAAAGGACGGAACAGTGCTTAACATAGTAATCGGTGAAGCAGAAGAAGATCCGGTTATCGGAGTTACCGATCTTTTAATACATTTATCCGGTGCTCAGCTGGAGAAGAAAGGTGCCAAAGTTATCGAAGGTGAGGATCTTAATATCCTTATCGGAAGCATGCCTTTAAAGGGCGAAGAAAAAGATACTGTTAAGGCAAACATCCTGAATATCTTAAAGGATAAATACGATGTGGAGGAGGATGATTTCTTATCCGCAGAGTTAGAAATAGTACCGGCAGGAAAAGCCAGGGACTATGGTCTTGATAAGAGTATGGTAATGGGCTATGGCCAGGATGACAGAGTGTGCTCCTATACCTCACTGCTTGCAATATTAGAGGTAAAAGAAACCGACAGAACCTGTGCCTGCATTCTGGTAGACAAAGAGGAAATCGGAAGCGTTGGTGCCTCCGGTATGCATTCCAAGTTTTTTGAGAATACTGTAGCAGAGATGATTGCATTAACCGGTGATTACTCTGAGTTAAAGGTAAGACGTGCATTATCTAATTCCCATATGCTTTCCTCCGATGTTAGCGCAGCTTTTGATCCCAATTACCCTGCGGTAATGGAGAAGAAGAATTCAGCTTATTTCGGTAAAGGTATGGTATTTAACAAATACACCGGGTCCAGAGGCAAATCAAATTCCAACGATGCCAATCCGGAATTTATGGCAAGACTCCGTAAGATCATGGAGGATAATCAGGTATCCATCCAAACTGCTGAGCTTGGTAAAGTTGATGAAGGCGGCGGCGGTACCATTGCCTACATTATGGCTAACTACAATATGGAGGTTATCGATAGTGGTGTAGCGGTACTAAACATGCATGCTCCCTGGGAGATAACCAGTAAAGTTGATATCTATGAAACTTACAAGGGTTATATAGCTTTCTTGAGGGAAATTTAAGAAGATGTCAGTTATATAGCATTCTTGAAGGAAATATAAGATAATGTCAGTTATATAGCATTCTTGAGGGAAATAAAAGATAATATCAGTTATGTAGCATTCGTGAAGAAAATATAAGATAATATCACTTAGATAGCTTTCTTAAGGGATATCTAATATAATGTCAGTTAGATAGATTTATAAGAGCTGTTCTGATTAATTAATCTCAGAGAGAGTGCGTTCTCGAGAAATGTTACAGGTATAGAGTCAAAATGAAACAATAACAATAATATTGGAAGCTACAGTAGGTATTACTGTACGGAAAGGGGCAGGAATGGTTAGACATCTTGTTTTATGGAAGTATAAGGAAGAACTGACAGAGGAAGAAAGACTTAGACTTGGTGAAGAAGTAAAAGAAAAGTTAGAGGCCTTAAAGGGTAAGATTCCGGGTATACACTCCTTAGAAGTAATAACGAAAACTCTGCCCACCGGAACCGATAACTGTGATTTCATGCTGGACAGCATCTTTGAAAATGCAGAAGCACTGGCTGTTTATCAGAATCATGAGGAGCATTTAAAAGCTGCTTCCCTGGTAAGAAGCATAATCAGTAATCGTATTTGTGTAGATTACGATATTTAATAAATGAATTGACGTAATTATAAGGAATTAGCAGGAGGATATCATGGCAGAGTCTATGAAGGGCTTGCAGAGAAGCCACAGATGTACGGAAGTCACAAAAACCATGGCAGGTGAAAAAGTTACGGTTATGGGCTGGGTACAAAAAAGCAGAAACAAAGGAAGTATTATATTCGTTGATCTCAGGGACCGTTCAGGGCTCCTTCAGATAATTTTTGAAGAAGGAGATGTAGGCAGCGATAACTATACCAAGGCTGAAAAGCTAAGAAGCGAGTTCGTTATAGCTGTAACAGGTACTGTAGAACTTCGTTCCGGCGGTGTTAATGAGAATATGGCAACCGGAGAAATCGAATTAAGGGCTGAAAGCCTTCGTATTCTTTCAGAAGCAGATACCCCTCCTTTTCCCATTGAAGAGAACAGTAAGACCAAGGAAGAACTTCGTCTGAAATATCGTTATTTAGACCTTAGAAGACCGGATCTTCAGCAGAACCTTATTATGAGAAGCAAGGTGGCAACCCTTACCAGACAGTTTCTCTCAGAAGAAGGTTTCCTGGAGATAGAGACTCCTATGCTGACCAAGAGTACACCGGAAGGCGCAAGAGACTATTTAGTACCAAGCCGCGTACATCCCGGGAATTTCTATGCGCTTCCCCAGTCACCTCAGATCTTCAAGCAGTTGTTAATGTGCTCCGGATATGACAGGTACTTTCAGATTGTTAAATGCTTCCGTGATGAAGACTTACGTGCAGACCGTCAGCCGGAATTCACTCAGATCGATATGGAGCTTTCTTTTGTAGATGTAGATGACGTAATTGCAGTAAATGAAAGATTGCTGGCAAAGATGTTCAAGGAAACCATCGGTGTGGAAGTCAGCCTGCCCATACAAAGAATGACTTATAAGGAAGCGATGGAGAGATTCGGTTCCGATAAACCGGATATCCGTTTTGGTATGGAACTGAAATGTGTATCTGAGTATGTAAAAGACTGTGGTTTTTCTGTATTTACCGATGCCATTAAAAACGGAGGTTCTGTAAGAGGAATCAATGCAGAGGGACAAGGCGAGATGCCCAGAAAGAAAATAGATGCACTGGTTCAGTTTGCCAAGGATTTCGGTGCAAAAGGCCTTGCTTATCTTAGCATTAATGCAGATGGTACTTATAAATCCTCCTTTGCAAAGTTTATGACAGAAGAGGAATTAAAGCTCCTTACAGAGCAAATGGGTGCCAAACCCGGCGATTTAATGTTCTTTGCAGCAGACGAAGACGAGGTGGTATTTGATGTACTTGGTAATTTACGCCTTGAGCTGGCAAGAGGACTTGAACTGCTTAAGAAGGATGAGTACAAATTCCTTTGGGTAACAGAATTCCCGCTCTTGGAGTACTCCAAGGAAGAAGGCAGATATACCGCTAAACACCATCCCTTCACTATGCCTATGGAGGAAGATTTAGAGCTTCTTAATACTGATCCCGGTAAAGTACGTGCCAAAGCTTACGATATTGTATTAAACGGAACGGAAATCGGCGGCGGCAGCGTCAGAATATATCAGAATCAGGTTCAGGAGAAGATGTTTGAAGTACTTGGATTTACCAGGGAAGAAGCATATGAGCGTTTTGGCTTCCTGTTAAATGCCTTCAAATATGGTGTACCTCCTCACGCAGGACTGGCTTACGGATTGGATCGTCTGATTATGCTAATGGCGAAGGAAGACAGTATCCGTGATGTTATTGCTTTCCCTAAAGTAAAAGATGCTTCCTGCTTGATGACTGAGGCTCCCAATGTAGTGGAAGTGAAGCAATTAAATGAGTTGGGGATTGGGATTACTGAGAATAAATAGTGGTGTTGGGGAAGCAATTTAGATTTGGATTTGGATTTATTGTAGGATTGGAAAGAATAAAAAGATTGGGTTTTCACAAGGGGACGGCAAATAGCGCAAACCAGATAAACTCATGCTTCAATTCCAAGGTATAAGAAGTCCTAATTCTCTGAATATTTTGTGCTGGGCATATTCTAAAACAGATAACTCGCTTCGCTCAGACAATCTGTTTTAGAATATAGCACAAATTATTCAGAGAAAAGGACTTCTAATACCTTTCCATAGGCGCATTCGTTTACCTGGTTTGAGCTATTTGCCTGAAATCTTATGGATGCAAGGATTTTTGATGCTCAGACCAATATAGAATTTTAAATTCGAAGAATAGAATAGATATAAAGATTTATATAAAAGATAAGTATTCACATTTATAAAAAGATATTTATAAAAAGATATTTATAAAAAGATATTTAAAAAAAATATTTATAAAAAATATTTATAATGTTTAAATAGATATATATAGTGTTCTGGGGGTTAATCTATATTTGCTATAAAGTATTAAAGCGAAATTGCTTTTATAATTGCTTTTATCTTTTGAAAATAATAGTCGTAAAACTAGTATCTTTTATTGGAATATGAGAACTATTTTTTTATATTGTTTTCTAATTACTGTTTACTTATCATACCTCTATTTACATTATACAGTTAATGTAAATAGAACTTTTATTAATTGTCTCGTTAGTATTCGGGGGTTGATTCTCCAGAAGTAATACATAAAAATTGCTCAAGAAGGTGACTAATAATCGCCTGGCTTGAGCATTTTTAGTATTTTGTACCTATATTTACAGTAGCGTATGTCTGTTTACGGTACTGTATCTGTAGCCATAGATAATCTGCAGCAGCACAAGACTGCATTTATATATAGCAACAGAATTGTTAACGCATAAAGAATAAGAACATTACAGAAATATGTACAATTAAAATAACAGGCATTCCAATTATAAATTTTGTATGCTTTGTTTTGTGATGAAATAGGAACATACCAAGGAGTGAACCCAAACTGCCTCCAATTACGGAGGTTAGAAAAAGTGTACTTTCTTTTATCCTCCACAAACGTTTTCTGGCCTTGTGTTTATCCAATCCCATAAGCAGAAAAGAGAGTAAATTCGCAAAAATTAAATATATCAATAATAAATTAAGTAAATGCAATTGGTCTAATCCTCCTTAATATTATCTTGTTTTTTCTTTCGGACTTTGTTTTCCAAGAAAGCTAATATTTGCTTTTTTTCACTTTCGTTTAGCTTGCGAAAAAGGGTAAATAGTCGCTTTTCCTCCGGAGTTAACTGGATAATCCGAGATTTACCCTGTGGCATTGAATCTTTCTCCATATCAATATTATAATTCACAGATTCATGGAGAAGATCGCCGGACATAGGAACAGTTCTTGAATTTATGAAAACTTCTATGTCAACATTATATAGTTTGGATAATTTCAGCAATGTTCTATAATCGGGAGTGCGTTTACCGGCTTCGTAGTGGGCATAACCCTGCCGTGTCATGTTTAGGTACCCTGCCACTTTAGTCTGCGTATAGTGTCTGGAGGTTCTTAATTCCTTTAATTTGTCCTTAAGTAATAATTCTGGCATAGTAAACTCCCTTTATCACATATTTGTTAGAAAATAAAATGGATTGTAGAGCAGGATTTTTACCGGAATCATAAAACCTAACCTTAAATGCCAAATCGTATATTTTCCCTTCTTATCTCCCTCTTAATAGTGTATTATGCATCAATCTAAATTGATGTTGTTAAAATTATATACCAATTCTCGTATTATCTCAATTTAAACTTTGATACAGGGGAGCACCGAGGTAAAGGGAAAAAGTTAAAATTTTCATTATAATAACTGTCTGGTAAGACTTTAAGGGCTGGTATAAAAAGACAAATATGAAAATGGTTAAAATTTACTATTTACAGGAATGTCCTGTGTATATTTGGAGGATAGTGGAAGGCATAAATTCAAAGAATGCAGGCAAAAAGGGGCTGTAACATAGGAAAAAAGGGCTTAATTGTAAAGAATTTTCCAAAAAACCATTTGACATAAGTTCATTAAAGTGTTATTATAAAGTTGTTGCAGCAGATGCAATGTACTATAAATGTAGATTAATTTATTTGGAGGAAATAACATGAACAAAGGTACAGTAAAATGGTTTAACAATCAAAAAGGTTTCGGTTTCATCTCCGATGAGCAGGGAAATGATGTTTTCGTTCATTACTCAGGTTTAAACATGGATGGTTTCAAGTCTTTAGAAGAAGGACAAGAAGTTGCTTTCGATGTTGTTCAGGGAGCTAAAGGACCTCAGGCCACTAACGTAACAAAATTATAATCATCAAAGTTTCAGTGTACCTTTTTCTTGATATATAAATTTTAAGAATTATTATTTTTAAGAATTTTTATACAGAAATAGCTATATTGTAATCAACGAGAATGATTTAAAGGTTATCCTTCGGGATAACCTTTTTTTGAACATAGAAATATTAGGATAAAAGCACCTTTGCTACTTGCACAAATAGCTTTCTCGATGTGGACGTCAAACTAAATGAGGTATCTATATGGTAATCACGTTTCTTCCGGTAAATAAGAAAATAGAAACAGCTTCAGGTATAAGTGTAGAAGCAGCCGCAGTCAAAGCCAATATTGAAACGGGGGCTGTCTGCAACGCAAAAGGAACCTGTGGTAAGTGTAAGGTAATGGTAACAAAAGGGAATAACAGACTTTTTACGGCGGAAGAATTTAAGCATCTGACGGAAGAGGAAAGGGAACGGGGTTTTCGATTAGCCTGCTGTTTCATTCCTGAAGATGATACCTGCGTAATTGTTAATAAACCAACTCATGAGAGGGACACTTATACTTTGAGTGGTATAAAAAGAAATCTGATAACTTCCAAGGAGAATGAGAATTATGGTGTAGTTCTGGATATTGGAACGACAACCTTAGAAGCCATACTTTATCATATAGCCTCCGGTCAGCCTGTATTATCTAAAGGATTGCTGAACCCTCAGAGAATCTATGGAGGAGATGTAGTATCCCGTATTACCTATTCCTTAGCAGAAGAGAAAAACACAGAAATCCTGCAAAATATACTCCTCAAAGCCTGTAATAAACTCATAAATGAACTTGCATTCCAGTATGGAATAAATGTTAATACTATAAAAAGAGCAGCGATAGCCGGAAATACAACTATGACGGGGCTTTTTCTGGGCCGTTCCCTAAGGAAACTTTCAAGAGCTCCTTTTCAGCAGGACAGCTATAACGGAATTACTCTGACAGCCAGAGAGGCGGGCATAAATATAGGGGAGAACGGTTCCGTCTTTATAATGCCTGGAATTGGGGGACATGTAGGCGGGGATACCCTGGGATGTATATTAAGTACAGGACTTAATAAGGAAAATAAAAAGATTCTCCTTATGGATATCGGTACCAATGGAGAGATGGTGCTATGCAATAAGGGAAGGCTGACCGCTTGCTCTACAGCCGCCGGACCCGCATTTGAAGGCGGCAATATCTCTTGTGGAATGAGAGCAGAAACCGGTGCTGTAACATCAGCAAAAATGGTGAATGGAAAGCTGGAGCTTCATTATATTGAGGAAGAAGACGAAAAGGTATCTCCGACTGGTATCTGTGGTTCTGGCCTTATAGAATGTATCTACGAACTTTATAAAAATCAATATATGGATGAAACCGGAAGACTTTTAGGAGTGGCAGGAGAAGAGAATCTTTACCGAATATGGAAGAGGGATCGTGAAGAAATACTTCTCACTCAGAAAGACATCCGGGAGTTTCAGCTGGCAACAGGTGCAATAAAAGCAGGTATAGCACTTCTTTTACAGGAAGCGGGGCTTCAGGTTCAGGAACTTGATAAAATCTACCTTGCCGGAAACTTTGGTAGTAAACTATCTGTTACCAAAGCCATAGGTGTAGGTTTATTGCCGGATGTAAGTGAGGAAAACATAGAATATATCGGGAACGGAGCCTTAGCCGGTTCAGCAAAACTCTTACTGCAGGAAATAACCATGGAAGAAGCAGAGGCAATCAGCCGGAAGGTACACCATCTGGATCTATCAGGTAAAGAAACCTTTGAAGAGGAGTTTATAAAAGCGTTGTCCTTTCCGGTAATAAAAACAGAGCCTTCTCCCAAATCAATCTAAGGAGAAGGCCTTTTCTTTCTGTAAAAATACAATATATAATTAGGAGCTCATGGTCTGATAGCTGTCATCATAGTAATTCTTCATCAGACTGTTTAATATCTTATAAACAGGTTTGAATAAGACAAGAGCAACTATAAAATTGCCGATACCATGTATTATATCAAAAGTCAGACCGCTTACCCAATAACCAAAAGCGCTGTTAAGTCCCCCTTGAAATCCGCCGCTTTGCAACCCCATTAAAAAACTGATAAGGGCAAAAAAAGCACCAAAACACAAACCAAAACTACCGGAGGCCAAAGCCCATATTATGGAGGACTGTTCCAGGGGAGGTGTCTTTCTAATAATTAACCTGCCAATCAGGTAAAGAATAAACCAGACATACAGGTAACCAATAAACCAAATACTAAAGCCATAAAAGAAACCTTCCAGCAAAACAAATACTGCAATAATGAAAAGTGTTTTTCGCTTTAAGATGCAGGTATAAACAAGGATCAGCAAAGAAACCAGTTCGATGTTAGGAATCCCCTGGAGAATATACTGTACAGCAAAAAGTACAGAACTAAGCAGACCTATAATGACAGTATCTTTAATTTTCATATTAGCTCCCATTGCATGCCGTATCTGCCTGCAGATACGGCATTGCCATAAAATCAAGATGTGAATTATGTATTCAAGAATTCACATTAACACTCATACCCCAGGCAAGCTTGGGTACTGACCAAATAGGAAGTGTAAAGGTCTTATATTTCAAAAAACGCTCCTACATGCATTAATGTTTTTGTTAATATCCGACAGTCAGTGTAATCTCAAAATGATCACCATCAGCAATGGGAGTCGTGTCAACACCGGTATTTATGCTCTCTCCGCCTTTGGTAAAGCACCACCATTCCTGATTGCCATCATCAGCAGTTACACCACCAACAGTTTTAACATACAAACCGTATTCGGACTCTTCTCCTTCAATCAGTTTCTTCTCCTCCAGTGCCTGTCTTAAGTACTCCGCGTCGGTACTGATTTCATAGGATTTACTTGTACCATCCGTTAAAACAACCTCTGCGGTAATAGTCTTAGCGCCTTCACTGGTTTCGGGTTTGAAGACATTGTACAGAACAGCCATAGCTGCAATTACAACGATGAAAATAATAACACCAATAAGGGGCTTCTTAATTGATCTTTTGTTATCCATGATTCTCCTCCTTTAATATAATACTGAATATGTCAGAACCGAAGGGAAAAAAAATACCCTTATCCGTTGAACAGGAAAGAAGGGTGCACAAAAAAAGTACCATTCCTCCATCTTCCGTGGATCACATGCGGTACGGACAGCAAGCAGGTATTCTGGCTCATGAATCATCATCTGTAATAAATCTTCCCGGGATATCCCAGTGATTGCATGATTTCCCAAATCATGCGGCAATTACAGACTCCTCATATACAGCGGCGGGACCGCACAGGACTTTAACCTGTTTCCCTATTATGTCGCCACTAACAGCGACCACTTACTGCCATTTAAGACCTATAAAGTATATCATTAGTCTCATAGCCTGTCAACTTTGTAGGAGGGTATTACTGTTCTAAAGGGCAAAAGAGAAAGAGTTTTCGGGGACGGACGATAATTGAGAGTTTTGTTTTTTCGTTTTGTCGCTCAAGGCTCCGTATGTCACTAAAGCGGCAGCTGCCGTTCCTATAAGCGGAAAAAGTGCCAAACTCGCTGCCGCGCTGTGGCATCGGTAGCTTCCAGCGCTCAAACACTGGCACTTTTCCCGCTAGTCACGACATCTGCCGCTTAAGTGTCATATGGAGCCTTTCGATACAAAACGCTAAAACAAAACTCTCAATTATCTGTATATTCACTATAATTTTTCAATACATTTGCTATTTGTATCTCATCATACCTCAAATGTTAAATTGAAAAGCTGAAGTCAGCAGCATAAATTCCTATTGGCTAAGTAACATAAAATCTATTTATAAATTATGGGATTAATCTATATTATTTTCCCTGTAACTATTGATTAAGGAATAGAAAATGATCAAAATCAATATAAATGTTAATTGTATTCTCCTACAAATTAACAAACAAACCCTAAACCTCTAATATTACTCAACTACTGTTAAATATACGACTTAATAATATGAATAATACACAGGTTGGTTTCGTATGAAGACAACCAGATGGATGTGAGGGCATTTTAGGAATTTTGCATTGAGAGGTTCCTTATGATACTTAAATGGCAGTAACTGTGATAAGGGTAAGCAGTGCCATTGTCTGAGCACAATAAACTACCGCAGCCACAAATACCAAGCGAGTTTGGCACTGTTTACCCTGCTTTTGAACAGTTACTGCCATTTTAGTAGAATAAGGGTTCTCGAACAGCAAAATGGATAAATTGCCCTCATATCCATCGTCCGCCCCCACAACCCAGCCGTTACAAACAGCAAATAAACACTTGCACTTTTCAGGGATATGGATTATTCTAGAAGGTATAAATGAATAGAAGGAGAAGACTATGAGCATTAAAAAACATTCTTTTGGCAAAACTTCAGCGGGTGAAGAGGCTACTCTATATACATTGATCAACAAGAAAGGCATGTCAGTCAGCTTAACGGACTTTGGTGCCAACATCGTAAATATTATTGTACCTGACAAAGACGGCAAATATGATGATGTTGTCCTTGGTTATGATAATGTAAAAGGATATGAGGGGAACCCGGCAGGCTATGGTTCTTTCATTGGAAGACATGCTAACAGAATAGACGGCGCATCGTTTGAACTGAGCGGAAAGACATATACCTTAGAGAAAAACGACGGAAACAACAATCTGCACGCCGGTTCAAAGAGTTATAATAAATTTATCTATGAAACTGAAACATTTGAAGAAGAGGATGCGGATTCCGTAGAATTCTCCAGGTTAAGCCCTCATATGGAACAGGGTTTTCCCGGAAATCTTGATATCAGCGTAACCTATACCTTAACAGATGATAATGAACTGGTTATAGAATATATGGCAGTATCTGATAAAGATACCATCTGTAATCTTACCAACCATTCCTATTTTAATCTTAACGGACAAGCTTCCGGTTCTGTCTTAAGTCAGAAGGTTATGATAAATGCTGATACATTTACCCCTACCAATGATGCCTTGATTCCTACAGGTGAAATCATAAGTGTTGAAGGAACACCTATGGACTTCCGTAAATTAAAAGCCCTCGGAGAGGATATCAATGCAGATTATGCACCCCTTAAGATAGCAGGCGGCTACGACCATAACTATGTATTAAATATCAGCGGTACAGAAGTTGAAAAGGTAGGAGAGCTTGTAAGTGATGAAAGTGGACGAACCATGGAAATCTTTACAAACAAACCCGGCATGCAGCTATATACCGGAAATTTCATCAGTGGTACAGAAGCCGGCAAGAAGAATTTCGTATACCAGAAAAATGGTGGTGTATGTTTTGAGACACAGTTCTTCCCTAATTCCTGCAACAGACCCGAATTTCCTTCCTGTGTATTGAAGGCAGGCAATGAATATGATTATGTAACCGTATATAAATTCGGTTTAAAATAATGAAATAAAAAAAGTGCTTATTCTTTTTGCGGAAAACAAAAGGAATAAGCACTTTTTTTATTTACTGTAATATAATTATTTCGTACCGTATATTCTGTCACCGGCATCACCGAGACCGGGAAGAATATAACCTTGTTCGTTCAGTCTTTCATCAAGGGCACCTACGAAAATATCAACGTCCGGATGTGCCTGTGTAAGGCGCTGTACACCTTCCGGAGCAGCGATAAGACATAAGAAATGTATTTTGCTGATGCCTTTATCTTTTAGAAGAGTAATAGCAGCAGAAGCAGAACCACCGGTAGCTAACATGGGGTCTACTACAAAAATTTCTCTTTCACTTGCATCAACGGGAAGTTTACAGAAATATTCAACAGGCTCAAGGGTTTCTTCATTGCGGTACAGACCAATATGACCAACCTTGGCATTAGGGATGAGGTTTAAGATACCGTCAGCCATATGAAGGCCGGCTCTTAAGATGGGAACGATACAAAGTTTCTTTCCTTCGATTTCCTGTGCGATAGTCTTTACAAGAGGAGTATCGATTTCGATATCTGTTAAAGGAAGTTCTCTTGTAGCCTCATAACAGATTAACATGGCAACCTCAGAAACCAAATCACGGAATTCCTTGGTGGAAGTAGCTTTGCGTCTCATAATACCAATTTTATGCTTAATCAACGGGTGATCCATAACAACAACTTTAGACATAATTTTGCCTCCAAATTTAATATTTACAAGGTTGTCCTACAAAGGGGCCTTGTTTGCTCTACCTGCCATTATATCAAACTTCCTGCCTCAAGAAAAGTAGAAAATTATATTTTTTGGCTGGAAATTGGCTCCTTACTGGTAAAAATGACCATATTTGGACAGAGGAGAAGCCCGGTAGAGGGGGGAGGGTTACTACCAGGCTTTGTTTTATGAAAAAAATTATCTTGTTAGCATTATTGTATAACATATTATTTGTAATATAGCTATTTGCTATGTTTAAATTATATCGGACATATATGATTATAGTATGGATGATTTATGAACATTTTGTGAATATTAGAACTGGGTTTTTTATGAGAAAATATCAGAATTTACCAAGGCTACATTTCGCTTGATTACAGATAATAATTGAAAGAAAATGAAAGCAGAGGGAGTATTTTTGGTGGCCAGCGTATTTCGTAAACTGATAAGCAGAGAGTTTGGGGAAAATATTTATTTCAAATACTTTTACGTTTGTCAGAAAAGCTTAAAGGATAAATTTTTTGACAGCAATGAGATCTATCAGGATATTTATAAACGTGTAGAAAGAAAGGACAAAGGAGATATCAGGAAAATGCAGTCCCGCTTAAATGAATCTCTGATAATAGCGGTCAGAATAATAAAGACTTACATGATATTTCTGGTTTATGTATTAGCAGCAATATTTTATCTTGTTACCTTAGGGCTTCATCCGCTGTTCACGATAGTGGGAATACTGTTGATTATCCTGGTGCTCCTGCAAAAAACCTATGAGTATCTGATAAATAAATACTGCTATATTGATGCGCAGATTGTTTTAATTTATAAGAATGTACTGGAGAAATTACTTCTTCCGGAGGACAAAAATGAAAGATGAACCTTTTTGAACCCTTTCAGGAATAAAACATAATATATTCAATTGCTTAAAGAAATGGAAGCGGTGAAAGTGAATTATAAGCAACAAATAAATAAGTTGAATTAAGTTTCCAGACCTAAAAGCTTTAAAACCGGGTATTACAGGTATCAATAAGCAGGTTAGAGGATACTTAATTCAACTTATATAATTTATAAGAACATTACAGATAATGAGGACAGGGTATTAAAGGTTCCATGCATCAACCAACTTGGAATAAGGGAACCTTCTGCCTGCTTTTCACATACATAACCCATACAAATTCCAATTGCACCGGTAAGTACAGAAATAATGACAGCTTTTAAAAGCCCTGCAGAGGAGTATAGCATTATGCCATGCATTGATCCAAATATAACCCCTTGCAGTGTATTACCAAATGCAAATCCAAATTTCTTAATCAGACGCTTGCCAAGAAAACCCCTGAAAAATAACTCTTCGTTAAAGGAAGTCTGAAAAAAAGCATATATCAGGGCAGGAATGATAGCGGATATTCCCATACCATAAAATTGTGAAGTTGCAAGGCTGGTATTATCATACACCAAAGGCATTATCACAAGGAAAGCACTTAAAAAAACTATTTCAATAATTATAATTATAGACCAGAATCTTTTTCTGTCTGAAGTATGCGGTTTTTTATATCCTATCCATTGAAAAAAGGTGTTTTCTTTTCTGGCTGTAATCAGCCACCAAATGAAGGGGATTACTGATAATAATATAAACTGTACAATTGAACTAATGGCGATGTTTGTAAATAACTGCATTAACAGCCTCCTGTGTATACATCTGAAGCATTTTAAGCTGATGCTTCTTTATTCCAGATTAAGTTTCTTTTTCAGAACATTAATGGTACCAACATAGCTGGCTGCAGTTAATATTAATATAAAGATCGTCATACCCAGGAAAAGGGCAAAGTCCGGCTCATCAATATACCCAGGACCGTTAATCAGAACGAATACCATCATCATAGCAAATAGTAAAAGCTCCATTACTACATAAATAGCGCCGTAAGAGACAAAAGCACCTATTATCCTGTGACTGGTAAACAGCTGTCCTAAGGCTATTGCGAAATACACCAGCACAATACTGGAGACTATAGAGAGAATTACAAGTACAGCAGCTATTATCAAAAGAAGAGGTTCGGCTAATCCTGATTCATGAACAAGTTCCTCTCTGACAAGGTTTATACCTGCTCTTACAGTATCATGATGGCCACTGGCATATGCAAGGGCCAGTAAGGATAATATAACGGCTATTATGCTGGCAATTGTATGGAAACAGGATATGATTAATTTGGATAATACCAGATCATTTGTTCTTACTGGGAGGGTGAACATCAGATAGCCCTCATCGGTAAGCAGATTTTTGTAAAAGCGTACATATAAAAGGATTGTAGTTCCTGCGGCAATCAATACGAGAGAGATACCATAGGTAAAGGTTGACAATCCTGTTATTAGGTTACTAAAATCCTTATCCCAGTGGGCCAGTAAGCTGGTTATCAACGTGGTACAAACCAGAATCATATAGAGGGGAAGCAAAATACGAATGGTTGCTTTCCATTCCTGTTTAATAAGTTTTCCTAACATTTGTACACCTCCCTGAAATAGGAATCAATTGATTTTCCGGTATCATTCCGCACTTCGTCAACCGGTGAATGGAATAATACACTTCCGTTCTGGATAAAAATAACATCATCCAATACTTTTTCCACCTCTGCTATCAAATGGGTTGAGATCAGTACAGTGGCATTCTCGTTGTAGTTGGTAATAATCGTATTTAGTATATAATCTCTTGCAGCGGGGTCAACACCGCCAATGGGTTCATCCAGACAGTAAAGGTCTGCCTTTCGGCTCATTACCAGTATTAGCTGTACCTTTTCTTTTGTACCTTTCGATAAAGTCTTTAATTTCAGTTCCGGGTTAATATTTAAACGCTTTAGCATTTCCAATGCTTTGTGAATATCAAAATCAGCATAAAAATCACGGAACAGGTCCAGCAGATTTTTGATACGCATCCAGTCTGCCAGATAATTTCTCTCAGGCAGATAAGAAACACATCTTTTGGTCTCTATTCCCGGTGCAAAGCCGTTGATAAGCAGATCCCCCGAATCTGGAACCAAAAGGCCGTTAATCAGCTTGATAAGTGTTGATTTACCGCTGCCATTTGGCCCTAAGAGACCGGTTATCCTACCTCTTTCGAGAGTAAGATTAATATCCTTTAGTACTCGTAAGCCGGAGTAACTCTTGTTAACTCCCTTACATTCTAAGATAGCATTCATTCTTTCTCCTCCTTATATTTACGCATCCGGACGATAATATCCTCCGGAAGGAAACCCAAAAACTCCATATCTCTTAAAAAGACTCTAATACGGTTATCTGCTTCGGACTCTTTCATAGCCTGAATCAGAGCGGTATCGTTCGTAATAAATTTACCATTGGTACGGTAAGTTGATATCAGCTCCATTCGTTCAAGCTCTGACAAAGCCTTTTGCATCGTATTAGGATTCACTCCGGCATCTGCCGCCAAATCTCTGACAGAAGGGAGTTTAGAACCCGGTTCTATTTGACCGGATATGATCCCTCTTTGTATCTGTTCGATTATTTGAAGGTAAACGGGTCTCTCAGAATCAATATTCCATTCCATTCTTTACTCCTCTCCTATTAATTGTATCATTGTATTAAGTGATTAATACAATGATACAATAGAGTGAAAGTTTTGTCAATACAGTTATGAAATATTTGGAGAGTAAAAATATAAGCATTAATTAAGCTGAATAAGCTATAAAAGCCATTAAGCCATAAAAGTGATTAACTCAAACTTCGCACATGGATTTTAGCTATGCACCTTGAAAATTCAATACCTGGCAGTAATTAAGTTGTCAATGTTCAGCTCGTTTTACGCTGCTAGTAAGCGTTCCTTTAGTACCGATGGAATCGCACTCATGAATGCATCCGTGAGTTCACAGATTTTTTCGTCTGATAGCTCACAATCATTTACAAGCAGTGCTCTGAACATTTGAAGCATCACTTGAAAGGCCTGAATCCATGTGATATCAGACAATTCGTCAGAAAAGTATAAGAATAACTCACCTAGAGAACGTTCATCCTTTGTTTCCCGATTCTCAACGGATAACATCATATATCTGGTGAAAACAACCGCTACATGGGCAGTCATTGCGTCATAAGAAAGTGAATGACATTCTTTGCTGAGTCTAAGATAACTTTTACAAATTTTAAAGAATACTTCGATATCCCATCGTTTTCCGTAAATGCGGATGATTTCATCCTCATCAATCGTTATGTCGGTGGAGATTATGCAGAGATATTCCTTACGATTGTTTTTATTCCGGACATAAATTACTTTAGCAGGTACGGTTTCTCCGTCTTTGATAACATCTACCATAACAGACAATAGGAATCGCGATTTACCACGACGCTTCTTATTCTGATTATAGATTTTCGGCAAGGATATATCTGTACCATTATAGCGGAAGAACATTTTTGGTGTCCTCTTAACCATCGCCACAACATCATAACCGATTTCCTTCACGGCATGTATTGTGCTAGGGGATGTAAACCAACTATCAAACAGGACATATTTTGCTGGAATGGATGCTATTTTGGCAGATTCCAACAGCTTCAACATGGCTTTCGTACCCTTGGTCATAGAAAGTTTACGACGTTTATATCCCGCTGTTCTTTTATCCAGTATTGCTGCTTCATTGATACGTTTTTTCTGTTTCTCGGAAGTCAGAAGAATGCTGTTAATTGGCAGAAATGTGCTTCCATCTGACCACCCGAGTGTCAGCATACGAAATCCGTAACGGTACGCATGTTTCGCATGGTCATATACTTTAGCAAGAAGTTCTACCTTCTTTGAACGGCTTCGCTCAAACATCGAGTCATCAATAATCAGGACATTTACCCTGTTCTCATCATTCAAAGGAAGAATGGCATCCCTGATGATTCTGGAACAAAGCACCGATGTGAAGCGAATCCAGTTGATATGAATCATCTTCATAAAACGATAGACAGTATCCTTGGCAAAGGTCGGAGTATTTCGTCCTGTCAACATGTTCATATACATGCTTCTATTTGAAAAAATCAAAAGAAATAGATACTGATAAATCTCGGTTACAGGAAATCCTTTCGTTTTATATGCGTTAGCAGCCTTGAGAGCCGATGAAAGATGAAATCTTGTAAAAAACTTTCTGATTGATGCAGAAATCTGGTTATCATTCTGGTTGTTTTGTGTTATACTTTTTGTCATAGCATGAACCTCCGATTGTTTGATTTTGTGTGGTAACTTAATTATAACAAAACCAGCGGTTTCATGCTATTTTTATGCCAGTTATTATTGAATTTTCAAGGTGCATAGGCACTTATTCAAGTGCGAAGTTTGAGTGATTAAGCTATAAAAGTGATTAAGCCATAAAAGTGATTAAGCTATAAAAGTGAATAAGCCATAAAAGTAATTAAGCCATAAAAACCATTAAGCCATAAAAGCCATAAAAGCTTACTACCTGTCCAAAAGTTCATAACCGATTAGATATCAAAAAGAAAATAATCAGCCTTTATTAACATGGATCAGAAATAAAATACGAGCCATTTAGTCAATAGTAATACTATATGTATAAAAGTTACTAATTTACAGGAGGACAAAAGAATTGCTAACAAGAGTAAATAAAAAAATACCGGAAACAGTACAACCGTTTCCGATATTAGATATAAATTAGATTTCTCCATAATTACATATTCTCTGTAAAAATCGTATTTTAGTTTACCATATAAGTCAAAGAATGGTTTTAAATATACTATCATCATATTAAAACTAATTACTTAGTCAGTAATGAATTAACTATAAAAACTTCAGTTAACTTATTGAGAATTCTGTACAGGTCTCTCTTCATAATCAGATACTGCCTCCATGCTGATATTCCTGCTTTTCAGATGAAATACTGTTTGGTCCTTCCATCTGAATTGAAAAGATCCTTCACATAGATGAGCTTCTTTGATGACACGACTCATCTTACCTTTCTTTGGTGCATTTAAGCTGTAGGAACTCATTGCTGGGTTATCCTTTATTTTAATCAGCATAAAATAATCACCTTGTCTTAGGATTATAAGTTCAGGTGTGGCTTTTAAAATACGGACACCCAGATAGGTGGCAAGGCGGTATTCCCGGTCTCGGTAGTGTATGGCACAGATACAGCCGGTAAACTCAGTCCCCCATAACGGGATATGTGCAATGGAAAGAAATACAGAGCAGCTGTCCGTATTGAAATTATTGCACTGGAGCCATAGATAGGAACTGGGGAAGGAATGTCCCCAATCTTTTTCAATATAGCCAATTCCCTTGTTAAGGTTATAGGTCTTATTGTTTAATTGAAGACTGCCGGATAAATGATGATTCATACTGATGATCTCGTGTTTACATTCCATGAAAGGAAAGTATCTGAAACAACCCATAATACTGTAAGCAATAGGTTTTGGATGGCGGTATAAAAGATTACCTTTTAACTTCAACTCCTCGTTATCGATATCCAGCATTATACCATCCTTTGTAAAGACATTCTTTCCTAAACGGATATAGCAGGCTTTTCTGTCCATATAACAATCATCTTGAGAATAATTGATACAGTAAGCATTCTTTCCTGCAATAACCTGCAGAAAGACACGTGTTTCACTGCCATACTCTCTGTTGATACCAGGAATGAATGCCAGTATTTCATCTCCTATCTGATGTTTAAAATACCAGCCTTCAAAGTATGGTTTCTGCTTCAGGAGATTCTTCATGAAATTCCCTCCTTGTAATGGAATTGTTAGAGGGTTCGTCAAATAACTGACCATCATAATTAAAACGGGAGCCGTGGCAGGGGCAGTCCCAGGTCTGCTCTTCTTCATTCCATTCCAGCTGGCATCCCAGATGGGGACACATGGGGTCCACGGCAAACAGCTGGTTATTCTTATCTTTATATACGCCGACCTTCTCGCCCTCCAGCTCTATAACCCGGCCGGTACCCTCTTCGATTGCAGAAAGACTGGAAGGGACAGGTTTTAATTTCTTTAAGACCAGTCCCACAGCACTGTGTCCGGTTTCGTTAAGAAGGCTGGTTATGGAAGCAGTCAGTTTAAACCGCTGAGGAGTAAAGACCTCTTCATAGGGATTTTCTTTTCCCGTAATCATATCGCTGATTAACTCTGCAGCCACCATTGCTGTGGTCATACCCCATTTATGAAAACCTGTTGCCACATACCAATTAGGTGTCTGATCCGAAAATTTACCGATATAAGGAATTCCGTCAAGAGTCTGACAATCCTGAGCTGACCAGAAGTATTTCTCCTCAGCCTCGGGAAAATGCTCCCTGGCAAAGCTCCTTAAGGCCTCATACTGACCGCCGGTTTTATTTTCACCGGTTCTGTGACCGCTGCCGCCAAGTATTAAGAAATCCTCATAACGACGGAAGGAGTACCCGCTTTTTTTATCCTCCTTATAGGTTCCGTCCAGTGGGTAGGGAGTCTTAAGGCCAAGGCAATAAGAACGTTCCTGATGCATTCTGGCAAAGTAGTATCCTGGGGTAATCAGGAAGGGATAATGTGAAGTCATTATAATATGTTTGGCTTTTATTTTTCCGTTAAGAGTAGTTACAGTATCCTTATCAATTCCTATGACTCTGGATTTTACATATATAGTAAGCGGTTTTTCTATAGTCTGGAGGAACTTAAGAGGATGAAACTGTGCCTGTTCCGGGAATTTCACAGCACCTTTTACCGGAAAGGGCAGAGTGGTTTTATCTGTATATTCTGCCGGGATGCCACAGGCAGCTGCAGCCTTTACCTCTTTCTCGAGGGAAGAAATATCTCCAGTGGAATATACATAAGCCGGGAGCCTGCTAAAGTTACAGGAGATGGAATTCTCTTTTATTAAATTATCATATTTCGTTATGGCTTCTTCATTTGCTTTGGCATAAAGAGAAGCTTTTTCCTCACCAAAATCTTTTATCAGCTGATCATACATAAGTCCATGAAAAGATGTGATTTTAGCGGTTGTATTTCTTGTCTGCCCCGAGGCGGTTTCATTTGCCTCTAGAATAATGCAGTCAACACCCTTTTGCTTTAAGAGAAAACCGGTGAGTAAGCCCGTTATGCCACCACCTATTATAACTGTATCGACACTGGCTTCTCCCTGCCATTGTTCTCTGGCTTCAAAAGAAACATCTTTTTCCCATATTGAAGTAAAGCGATTACTTGGCATATTTCTGTCCTTTCTGTGATAAACCATTATTAGGATAGGTTTTCCTTTTCTGTGAAGTTTTAAACATATGAGAATTTTCTTATAAGAATTACAGGCATTATATCTTTATTTCTGTTTTGTCCTGACGCAAAAAATCCCTGCAGAATGCTTCATCTGCAGGGAAGGAGAATAGGGTTAAATTTTGTAATTATATTTATTTCATATACAAACCGATTAATTCCATATCTGTGTTAAAGCTGATGGTAAAAGTTATGCTCTGCTCCTCATATTTGGCAACTACAACTGCTACGGCACTGTCTTCTTTTGTAGCTTTGATCTTCTGACCTAAAACCGCTATGTTTTTGTATTCTTTAAACTCACCGGCATTGCTATAGGTATTCTCAACAGCGTCCTTTAAGACATCAGCTGACAGCTGTTCTTGCAGGTCTTCCTGACACATTTGGCTGACCTTGTCATATTCGGCATTGTTCAAATATTCTATTACCTGTTTTGCTGATTTTTCTACGGTCTCTTTATCAAAAGCATCTGATAACTTACCGGAGGAACAGCCTCCGAGTAAAACAGTAGCAAAGAGCGATATAAATAATACAGATACTAATTTTTTCATTCTATTCCTCATTTCTGCGTGTAAACGCTTATTTTAATCTAAGTATCAACTGTGTTCCCTGGTAAAGGAATAATCAGGAATGTGAAAACCGATATTTAGACCTTTAACATACTCACATTCATAAGCAGCTTTCAGATAATCTGCCGTAAGTAGGCGCTATAAATACAGGGCAGTTCTGACCGTTTTCTATTTTTCATGGCTATAAGTAATTACCAGTAGTTTTTATCCATTCTTTGTTCTGTGACTAAAAAGGCGAAGCCCGAAGAGCAACACGAGAAAGGATACAACCATAATATAAACTTCAAGGCCTGCAACACTTATGGAAAAGGCTGCCGGCAGAATTACCAGCATACTGTCTAAGAGACCATGGAGCAGAATTGCCAGTAGAGTATATCTTCCGGATTTTTGTACCCTTATGCCATGCAGCACTACTAAAGTGGCACCGGTATGAAAGGCTATTGCAAAAATTCTTTCAATACCGCCCAGCAATAAGGAAAAATAACTGCTTTCAGAAAGGTTAAGGTATCCTAAAGGATAGAGAAACATGGCTGCTAAATTGTTGATACCCACCAGTAAGATTGCTTCAATTCCTCCATGTCCAAGTCCAAAGGATAAACCGTCCCAAAGTCGGGTGCCGCCTTTCAGGAATTTCTTAAGGAAAAGAAGTCTTGCAGTTTCTTCAAATACTCCGGCTGTCAGTCCAAGGAAGATACCATATGCGTAAGGCTGTGTCTGAAGCATAAGAAACCATTGGAAATTTGGCAGTACATATTGAAGCAAAGGGATACGTAGTAACATCTGGCTGATTACAAAAGCAGTCATACCAAGGAGAAAAGGTTTCAACATACGATCAGCTTTCTTACGCAGCAGCAGGAATCCCGCAAGGGGGATACCAAAACACAGTAAAACATCAAAGCCCAAGCATAATTCTTGTAATAAAATATTGCTCTCCCCACTCATACTGAACATCTCCTTTATAATTTGCTATTACCCGTTCCACGTTCTTAAGTCCCAAACCCTCATGAGAGAGTTTCGTTGACAGAAAACCCCTACTAGTCTTAACAGGTTCCTTTAACATGGAATTTTTCAGGTTAATGGATATAAAATCATGTATCATGACAACACGAAGAATAATTCGTTTATCCTGGCTGTCTGATGCAGCTTCAATGGCATTGTCCAGTATATTGGCAAATAACGTGGTAATATCCACCTCCCGGATAAAGCTTAAATCCACCTCTGAGATCTTGATATCAGCCTCAATGTCATGAGCCTGCATAATCTGCACCTTGTCGTTAAGTATAATATTTAGGATTTTACAGCTGGTGTAATATTTCTGTCCCAGCTGATTGAGTATGTCATGAACATCTTTGGTGTATTGGCAGCCTATGAAATTCTGCTGTTCCTCGTACAGATGCTCCATAGCCAGAATATGATTTCTGATATCATGGACAAGCTTTCTGGTATTGTCATATTTCTGTTCCAGACTTTCATAATAACGGGAATGTATTACCTGCTGCTGTACATAAAGATTTAATTCATTTTCCAAATGCGTATTCTGGGTAATGATGTCAAATACACTGGTAAAGTATATATTAAGTCCAATCAGAAGAGCTATATTGATCTCAAAAAGAAGGATGGAGCCTTCTGATGGATAGACCTGCATGAAATACATCATACTGAACAAATTAATGATACTAAAAACGGGAAGAAGGAAGGAGTTGAGCATCTGCCTTCTGGTAATCTGTTCTTTCTGCCTTCTGCGTATAACATTCACCAGTATTTTTAACACAATAAATTCCACAAAACGTATGGTAATGATAAGTACCATATAATAGGCTGTTTCATTGATAAAATAAATAATTCCCGCCTGAAACATTAGCTGCAGGAGTAAAATGGAAAGAATGTCTGTCAGATAAAAGGCAACAACAAGGCCTGTATAATACACGATATATAATCGCAGGTTATTGTAAAGATAGTGGCCTATTACTGGAATAAACAGCAATGCAATAAGGTTGACCAGTCCGTTACCTGTAAATGAAAGCAGGAGAGTTATTAACATATATACAGTCAGTATAAGGTTTTTCTTAGATGCAGTGACGGTTATATTAGTACCGATGCTTTTCATACCATTGAAGATAGAGGTAAGTATGAAAACACTTCCAAGCAGGGGGAGGACAAAATATAGCAATGTTTCGATCATAAGCGTAATCCCATTCCTTCCGACAGATAATGATTGAGTGCCTTGCGAAATTCCATGGACTTTTTCTGTGAAAGAGGAATCGTAAGCCCGTTTGACAGATAGATATCATATCCTTTGATGCTCTTAACCGAATAAAGATTAACCACAAAACTCTTATGGGGCATAAAAAACCCTTTATCCTGTAATTCCAGCGCAAGTTCCGTAATCTTACGATTCAGTATATGTGTTCCCTTGGCTGACCTTAAGTACACCTTTCGGTTCAGATATTCGAAAAATAATATATCCTTCGGGTTAATACGTATAATTCCGTCAATGGTATGAAATTCCAGCAGCGTATCTGCAGGCAGCAGCATGTATTCAAAGGCTTCATCCAGCTGCCTGTATAACTCCTCACGTTTCAGGGGTTTCAGAAGATAGGCAAAAGCATGTACTGCAAAGGCAAATACTGTATAATCACTGTAATTGGTTACATAGATTAATTTGACCTTTTTGTTCCTTTGCCGTATCAGCTGTGCAGTTTCTATACCGTTTAACTTCAGCATATCGATATCTAACAGAATAATTTCATATTCCAGGGTACTATTAAGAAGGGACTCTCCGCTGGTAAAGACCTCAATCTGCAGTTCTCTCCCCGGATACTCCTTTAATAACCTTTTCGTATGCTGCAGTACAGTTATTTCATCATCACAGATTGCTATACTAATCATGTACTTCTTAAATATCCTTTCTTTACAGGCGCCATAATCACATTATAGGTACCTGCCATAAAATTGCAATACATCTGGTCTAAGGTATGGCGTTTTCAGTCTAAGGTAAGCTTAAATCATGGTTTCACTTATTTTACCATTTGAGACCATAAAATACAAATCACAGGAAATTGACATTGTTAAAGGAATCTTGTATAGTTTAGAATATCACTTGAAAGTCAGGTACACACTATGGATATTAACTTAATAACCTTTTTGATTGTCTGTCCGCTGGTATTCCTGGCAGGAGTTATTGATTCCATTGCCGGAGGAGGAGGTCTTATCTCATTACCAGCTTATCTAATCGCAGGAATTCCACCCCATTATGCACTGGGAACCAATAAACTATCCTCCTGTATCGGAACTTTTGCTTCAACAGCAAGATACATAAAGAATAAATCCGTCAATTACCGAATAGGAGCAGTATCAGTAATTCTTGCACTGGCAGGTTCTTTTCTTGGTGCTAACCTTGCGCTTATGGTAAGCGAGAGTGTTATTAAGAACCTGCTGCTGTTTGTACTTCCTTTTACGGCTTTTTTTGTGCTTAAGAATAAGAAAACTGACGATAACAGAGCACCCTTATCCGATAAGCTGACCTTTCTGATAGCCTGTATGGCTTCCTTTGTGATAGCTGTTTATGATGGCTTCTACGGACCCGGAACAGGAACCTTCCTCATATTGTGCTATACGGTTTTTGCCAGAATGGATATTAAGACGGCCTCCGGTAATACGAAGATCGTGAATCTTTCTTCTAATATTGCGGCAGTTATAACTTTTCTGCTACATGGCAAGGTGATATTCCTCTTAGGCCTTACGGCTGCAATCTTTAGCATAGCAGGCCATTATATCGGTTCAGGACTTGTACTGAAGAAGGGTTATAAAATTGTAAAGCCAGTTATGCTGCTGGTTCTGGCACTGCTGTTCCTGACTATATTAACTGAAAGATAATAGATCCTTTACAAGGGCTCTTGCAAAAGCAAGAGTCTTTTTTGATAATTTCTATTAATAGATTTTTGTGACTTGTAAATTGCAGTAAATAGTATAAAATATATTTAAAGTTAGAAGTGACAAACATTTATGCGTTAAGACGCACACAGACAGGAGTCAAAATGAAATATAATCCGATTAACTTACTATTTATTATCCTTGGCTTTTTGGCTATGGGGCTTGGATTTATCGGCATCCTTCTTCCGGTACTTCCGACTACACCGTTTCTATTGCTGGCATCCTTTTGCTTTGCCAAGGGTTCTAAAAGATTTCACCAGTGGTTCTGTTCTACGAAGCTTTATAAAAAGCACCTGGATAGTTTTCTAAAGAACAGGGCAATGACCCTGAAAACCAAATTTTCCATACTGATACCGGCATCTTTCATGCTGATTTTAGCTTTCTATTTTATACCTGTTATATATGGGCGTATAGTTATTGCTATGGTTTTCGTATTTAAGTATATCTATTTTTTTACCCGTATAAGAACCATACCAGCCCAGGAAAACATAAACAGGGCAGCAGGGCTTGAGCAGGATACAGAGCTTTGATTATTAAAAATGAAAGAGGACTATTCGATATTATGATAAACAAAAGACTGATCAATACAGTTGAGGATTGAGGTAGTTTTTTCGATGTAAGACAAGCTGCCGATTTCGTTAAAATAATCGTACAGTAATTGTACGCTTTCTGTAAACAAAATTGGCAGCTTGTTAATTGTCTGCATATTTTTATAACCATGGAAAGAATCAGCTAGCTTATTAAGCCCGGAAGCCACGGCCAACGATTTCACTGGTATTGGTTATCAAGATAAAGGCATCGGGTTCAGTTTCTTTGATGAAGCGCCTCAGCTGTACTGCCTGGCTGCGGTTCATAACGGCAAAGATTATCTTTTTCTCCTGATTACTGAAGGCTCCTTTGGCATCGCTGATGGTAGCGCTGCGGTGAAGCGTATTTAGAATAAATTCCGAAATAGGTTTAGGATCTTTGCATATAATCGTCAGGTATTTATGAAGATTCAGGTTCTCAATAATGGTATCTACCATAGTTGATTTCACTAATAGACCCAGCAGGGATAATAAGCCTGTTGTGATGTCAAAGATCAGGAAGGAAGCCAGTGTCAGGAACAGATCCGTAATAAAAAGTGATCTTCCGATATCAATATTTGAGTATTTTTTAAGTATCATGGCAACAACGTCCGTACCGCCGGTAGAAGCTCCAATATTAAAGAGAATAGCGGCACCAACTGCCGGTAACAGAACGGCAAATGCCAGTTCTAACATGGGTTCACTGGTTAAGGGACCCTTTAAGGGGAAGAGATATTCTAATAAACTCAAAGAAGCAGACATCAAGATGCTTCCGTAAGCAGTTTTATTGCCAAAGCTCCTGCCTATTACCAAATATCCTACAACCAGCAGAATCATATTAATTACAAATACAACGGTACTGGTGCTGATCTTTGGCCCTAAGAGGCTGCTTAATAAAATGGCTAAACCTGTAACACCGCCAATGGAAAAATTATTGGGAAATTTAAAGAAATAAACACCCAAAACCACCAATTCCACACCTGCCGATATCAGCAGATATTCTTTTAAATTGTCAACGAGTTTCTTTTTTAGTTCCACAAGGTCCTCCTTAGATAATACCCAGAAGTATATCCTGAAACGGTACCATATCACCTAGCCTATCGTTTTGGGATAAATACTGCGGTATTTATCATTTGTATTTAATAAGGCTTTCATTCACAGGTGATTAAATTGGTTTAAGCCCTAAAATAGTATGATAGTAAGCTCTTAAAAAGTCAAGAGAGAATAAAAAATTATGAAAATAATAAAGAAAAAATTAAGATATATTTTCATCTGTACTGCGATATATGGATTTGGTCAGGGAACTGTAAAAAAACCGAAAACACAAAAAACGGTGCTTTCGGTTGATGAAGAAAGAAATCAATGTCTGGATTCAAAATGTTTACCATAACCTGAATTCTTTATTAATAAGATGTGATAATTTCTTAAAAAATTGGTAGTATTCTTCTTTACAAGACTCTTATCTCAATCTGTTTCAGACATAGAAATGCTCCTCGCATGGCAGAACCTTTGATAATTATCTTTGTCCGCCATAGGAGAAGCAAGCATATCAAACTTTGTAACTGCTTCACTTTAATTAGTCATTTGATTTACTGTTTTATATTTGTAAATTCTTTCTGCATGATTTTGTTCCTCTGTCTCAATATCGTTTAGGAGTTTTCTTACATCAGAATCTCCAAACTGGAAAAGATCAAAATTATAAGCAGATGCAACATATTTTTCAGTAGTGATAGCATCTGTACATAAAAAGGCATCACTGTCTTTATCAGCCTGATTAAAGCCTCCGACATAAGTTGCTGTCGGGTTATAGTCTTTGCCTGCTGAGTCCTTAGAATTTACAGATGGCACAGTTCCGTTAAGAAGTCGATCTAAGGAATCGTAATGTTTTTGTTCTTCTTTTTTTATAGAGTTAAATAAATTTTTTAACTCAGTATCTTTTGCAGCATTCTCGTTTTTGGTGTACTTATCGATACACAATTTCTCCTGATCCTGTAAATCTTTAATAATAAAGCGCTCTTTCTCTGAAATATTTAACATAAAATCTCTTTTATCATAAGTGAAATTCATTTCAATTGAAGTCACTTATAATATGCCTCCTTTTATTCTTTAATTTAAGAATATTGTTTGGTAAAGCTGTGAAATTTATGCAGAAAATAGTAATTAAAATCAAGGCATATTAGAGTAAAATCAATTTTACATGAAAGAAATTATTCCCTTCCTTTCCAGGCAGGCAGTTTCTTCAATGTACGTATTGCAAGTTCATGAGCAGCCTTTTGGTGTAATCCTTGAGTTCTTATAATAAATTCTGTGGTACCCTTAAGTTTTTCCTCATAGGATTGAAGTGTGCCGTCGGGTCTTGCACAATAGATACAGTAATCTTTGCTTTCATCCTGTAGAGGATAATCATCTGCTTTCTCCATGGGCATTCCGCAGGAAATACAAATTTTCATATATGCTCCGATCTGTGCGCTAGCACATAGTGCTAATTTAGTTCATTGAATCAAAACATTCAAGTGCCGGAACCAGGCAATGGCTGATTCCCTGGAAACCGGATATGGCAAGTGTCATAACGATGGAATCCCGGATTTCCTCTCTGGTGGCACCGGCTTGTCTTGCCATTGGTACATGGGCAGTAACAGCTGCTGTATCACCTTGAGAGGCTTTAATGCCGATAAAGATAAGCTGCCTGGTCTTATCATCTAAAGCGCCTGCTGTTCCTATAGCAGCAAGTAGGTTATTATAGGCTCCTGCAATTTCGGGTGATTCTTTCAGAAATACCTGAAAGGGATTGACATTATTCATAATTATTTGCTCCTTTCAAAGGGATCTACTCCCAGTTTTATCAGCTCTTTCATACCAAGCTCTGTTATTTCATATTCCTTCTGGTTACTCAGGTTCTTCTCGAACCAGCCAAGCTCTACTAATCGGTTAAATAACCGGTTTCCCAGAGTACCACCAAGATGTTCATAACAACATTTGGCTTTCAGCAGTTCTTCGTTTTTTGACGGCATATATCCTTCCTCCCTCCTTCCAGAATCTGTAGGTTTAAGTTTTCCGTTTTAATAAGTTCCTATAGGCTTTAGTATATAGTCTTAACAGAAAGGAATGCGGGAAAACGTAACTTTATTATCAATATACCTTTGACTAATTTGCCTGTATCAGCAATGAAGTAAAGGAATCTGTCAGAGTAGCTTTATATGCAGCAATTACGCTGCCTTCCGGTGCAAAGATATCTCCATTTAAAAGATAATGGTGTATAAAACCAATCCACATATTAAAGAGAAGCTCAGGAGAGGGAAAGGATTTGCTGCTCTTCTTAAGAACTTTACTAAAATGCAGGGAAATAGCTGATTGGACTATAATAAAGGTATCTCTGACCTCCTGGGATAACATACGGTTCTCAATTACCAGACGGGTGTAGAAAGCTTCATATTCAGAGATTGCCTCTAGGTGGGCTGACAGCAGTTCCTTAAGCGAGGAACTGGACTCAGACAGTTCATGGGTACGGAAGGCTATCTTATTGCAGAAATGGTTTACCACCTCTGCTATAAATTCTTCCTGGGTGTTGAAATGAAGAAATACTGTTCCATGTGATACTCCGGCAGCTTTTGCTATATCAGACATTCGGGTATTTAGAAAACCCTGGCTGGAGAAAATATCGAAGGCGGTATTGATAAGCAATGCCTTTGTCTGTTCTTTTTTTTGTTGTCTTGCAGTTGGTTTGTTCAATATAATGACCTCTCAATCACTGACTGTACAGTCAGTATATTCCTGTGCATCGGCATTGTCAATATTTTTGTAAAAATATTTCCTTCAGATTCTTTTTATGATAAAATATCTGATAAAAGCGAAGCCTTATAATTTCCGTGGTATAAGAAATATACAAGACGAAAGATATTATTTCTTTGTGTTCGTAAAGCCGCAAAAATAATAGTAATCATTAGAAGCTTATGAGAGGTATACCAATATGCAGTACCTGACAGGGTTCAGCCTTCCCACTCAATATGATATGGATCTATACGGTTTAACATCAGCCTATCCCTTTGGTGTGTTGTATTTTAAGGAATTAAATCATATATCCTTTGATAGGATAACAATATTCTATGGAGGAAACGGCAGCGGGAAATCCACGCTGCTAAATCTGTTATCCGATAAGCTGGAGCTCCCCAGACGGACGACCGTCGACAGAACCAAAGAGTTCATCGATTTTACCAGAAAATGCAGTGTAAGCCTGAATGAGGAAGAAGGCATTAAAAAGATACCCTCCGGAAGTAAGATAATTACCAGCGAAGATATTATAGATGGTATTCTTGCCCAGAGAAAAGTGAATAAATCAACAGGGATTAAGCAGGAACAATCCTATGAAGAATACAATAATTTAAAATACACGCCTTTTCAGTTCACCTCGATAGCAGACTTTGACCGATTGAAGAAAGTAAATCAGACCAGGTCAAAAACAGCAACGAAATATATTAAACTGAATGCAGGGGAAAAGACCAGAGAGTTCTCCAACGGAGAGAATGCCCTTCGCTTCTTTGACAAGGAGCTGACTCCGGGTAATGTCTATCTTCTGGATGAGCCGGAAAACAGCCTGTCCCCTAAGTATCAATATGAGCTGACAAAGCTTTTATTCGATTTGGCTAGATTTTTTGATGTACAGTTTGTAATAGCTACCCATTCACCTTTTGTACTGTCCCTTGAAGGTGCACGTATCTATAATCTGGATGAGGAACCTGTAGAGATCAGAAGGTGGGAGGAACTTGAGAGCATCAGGTTCTATCATGATTTCTTTATGAAAAAGGATCATTTATTTTAAACTTTATAGCGATAAGCTATAAGGTAAGGCTTATCCGGTATAAGAATATGATAGATTAGAGGCTATATGCAGCTATCCAAACAATAAATTATAAAGAAAAAATATGAAAGGCTATAAGGAAAGAAAATAAGCATAGATAATAAGCAAAGAAAAATAAACAAAGAAAAAAGAATATAAAGAAAGAAAAATTAAGAAAGATAATAAAGAGATTATTGATATGCTTTCCCTTTATAGGACAGGACAATGAGATATATAAGCTCTATATGGGATAACAGACAATGATACACTTATTATCTTTCTTATTTTTATTTAGATTGTAACTCTTCTCTGATAAGTTCGAACTGTGACAGATAACAGGAAGCAGATAATAAAATAGGTGGCTGCCAGGAATCCGAACAAAGCCATAATCTCTGCGGCTGTAACAGCTTTTCCCATTACAATATCAGTGTTTCTTGATAGTTCTGCAATATCCACGGCTTTGAGATAAGCAGTATCTTTGATTACTGTAATCATCTGTGACAGAACAGAAGGTATTATCTGTTTATAGGTCTGGGGTAAGATGATGAAACACATCATTTGAACAAAGTTAAAGCCTTGGGAACGCGCCGCCTCATATTGACCTTTATGAATTCCGTTAAGCCCGCCTCTTATAATTTCTGCCATTACAGCTGAGGTAAAAAGTGTAAAAGCGAAGATTTCCTTGCCCAGTACGTTGCCTGGTATGACAAAGCGAAAGAAAAAGACCCAGAGGATATTTGGCGTGCAGCGAAAGAATTCGATATAAGCACCTACGATCTTATTAAGGGGCATCAGGGGGCCATGAGCGTAATTTCTGATAACAGCAAAAAGCGTTCCAAAGAGAAGGCTTAGGAGGATAGTACAAACAGACAGAAAAAGAGTAAGCCTTAAACCGTCCAGCATAAAGAGGATATTGCTCCGGCTGAATATATCACTCATTAGTCCACCTCCATAATCTGCAGTGGTTTAGCTGTGGGAAGCTGTCTGGCTTTGGTTTCTAATCTTGCAGTTAAGCGGGCCAGCGGATAGCAAAGCAGAAAGTAAAGCAGTCCTGCTGACAGATACCCCTGATAGAAATACCCGTTGTTGCCGGCCCAGGATTTGGCGAAGTACATAATGTCCATTCCTGCAACCATTGCAAGTACAGAGGTATTCTTTATCAGGTTCATCGCCTGGTTAGTAAGAGGCGGAAGAATGACTTTTAGGGTCTGGGGCAGTATGATGTACCACATGGTCTGAAGATAATGAAAGCCCTGGGACTGAGCGGCTTCCGTCTGTCCTTTGCTGATAGCTTCAATACCGCTGCGGAATACTTCGGCAATATAAGCACCATGATACAGGCCCACACCAATAATACCTACGAAAAAGTCCGGTATGGGGATTCCCAGAAAAGGTAAACCAAAGGAATAAAAGAAAACCTGAACTACCAGAGGAGTATTCTGAAAAAATTCAACATAAATTCTTGCCAGCAGCTGTAACAGCTTTACTCTGGTGCAGGATAAGATACCAAAGAGGAGCCCAAGTGCCAATGCCAGCAAGAGTCCCAAAAGAGCAACCAATGCAGCTTTTTTATTATATATTATTGTATGATAAATGATCAGAAAACAGCAAGATAATATGAGGAAAGAAAATTTGCAGAAATACTATATCACTCAGTTATGTAAAAATTGGTAAAAATACTGAATTATACAGAATTTTACGGATATAACCACGAAAAAGGATATCATTGGCAAAAATTACATAGGTCTAAATATCTATAAGAAATATGTCGAGAAGTGTTGAAAAAAATATTATAACAGGTTCATAAATTTGCTTGATAAGCAAACTATAAAAGCCGAAGGATGACAAAAATTAATGTTTCTAAGGAGGGCATATGCCAAGCAGTGTGTTAATCGTAGATGATGCTATTTTTATGAGACGTGCTATAAGAGAAATGTTGGAGAAAAACGGCTATGAAGTAATAGGAGAGGCAGAGAACGGAAGAACAGCCATACAAAAATACAAGGAGTATAAGCCAGATATTGTGACCTTGGATATTACAATGCCGGAAATGTCCGGAAGTATGGCGCTCAAGGAAATCATGAATCTGGATAAGGATGCAAAAGTAATTATGGTTACTGCCATGGGGCAGGAGGAGCTGGTAAAAGAGGCAATAATAGCAGGAGCCAGATCTTTTATCGTAAAACCTTTTACAGAAGAAAAGTTAATACAGGTATTACAAAAAATCACATAAAGAGGGGCTTTTATGGATTACAACAACGATTCTTTGTTAGACATATTCTTGTTTGAAACAGATCAGCTGATTGAACAATTAGAGGACAGCATGCTGACCAGTGAGAAAGAGAACAGCTACTCCGCTGAATTTGTAGATGAAGTATTCCGTATCATGCATACGATAAAGGGGTCCGCAGCCATGATGATGTATGAAAGCATCTCACTTCTGGCTCATTCTATGGAGGATTTATTTTATTATGTGCGTGGAAACAGAAACTGCAGCATCAACCACTCCAAACTGACAGATCTGATATTGGAAGGGATTGACTTTATTAAGTCAGAAACGGATAAAATAAAGCAGGGAGTACCCGCAGATGGTAATTCCGCTGTCTTAATAACCAATATACAGTCATATCTAATAAGCTTAAAAGAAGAAGATTCAAATAAGGCAGCGGCAACAGCTACCGATCAAAAAGATATTTCAAATTCTATTAATACCCATAGTTATAAAAATACATATACATATCGGATATCACTTAATTTTGATGAAGGCTGTGAAATGGAGAATATCCGGGCATATGGTGTGGTGCACCATCTTAAGCCTTTGGTATCAGAACTGTTTTATTATCCGGAAGAGATAATAGATGATGATGCCACTGTCATGGAAATCAGAAACAATGGATTTCATATGTGTGTCAGAACAACAATGGAGCCTGGGGAAATCTCTGCGTATATCGACAATGTTTCCTTCAAAAAATCCTCTGAGATTCTGGTTCTTGACACCTCTGACCTGAGTAAGTCTTGGTTTGAGTTACTTCAAGATATAAAAGCAGAAGCACTGGAAAATGAGGTATATTTTGAAACTGACGCCAACAGAGAAGAAACCGGAGAGTCAGGGAAAAGAGCAAAAACTGCAGGTACAGCAGATACTTATGAGATAAAAGACACAGAAGATAACTTAAAGGAAGCTATTAAGGCTGCAGTAAAAGAAACAAAAGAAAACACAAATAAAACCATTAAGGTAGTAGATAAAGAAACAAGTAATAGCACAAATGAAGCAATGAGTGTGGCAGCTGAAAAAGCAAAAGATAACGTCAGTGAAATAATCACTGCAAAAGATAACGTCAATGAAATAATCACTGCAAAAGAAGCAATAAATGGAGCAGCCAGAGGAGCAGCGAAGGAACCCGTAAGAGAAACCGGTACCGGGAATACACAAAGTCTTATCAGTGTTAATGTTGGCAAGCTGGATAAACTAATGGATCTGGTAGGGGAAATGGTTATTGCCGAAGCTATGGTTATTGAGAATTCTGATTTGAAGGGCTTAGAGCTTAACAACTTTCATAAGGCAGCCAGACAACTGAGTAAAATAACGGATGAAATACAGGATATGGTAATGTCAATACGGATGGTTCCACTGGCAGCTACCTTTCATAAGATGCAGCGTATTGTAAGGGATATGTGCAAAAAGCTGGATAAAAAAGTTAATCTTATCGTCAGCGGAGAAGAAACAGAAGTGGATAAGAGTATTATCGAGCATATTTCAGATCCTCTGATGCATCTGGTAAGAAATGCATTAGACCATGGGATAGAAATGCCGGAGGACAGAATTGTAAATGGTAAGAATCCTGCCGGCACTATATCATTGGAAGCGAAAAATGCTGGCAGTGATGTACTGGTTATCATTAAAGATGACGGTAAGGGCTTAAGCAGAGAAAACCTCCTGCGAAAGGCCAGGGAGAAGAACCTGCTTACGAAAGCAGTAGAAGAGTATAGTGACAAAGAAGTATTTGGACTAATAACCTTGCCCGGATTCTCCACAAAGGATGAAATCTCCGAGTTCTCAGGCAGGGGTGTGGGAATGGACGTTGTAACGAAGAATATTGAAATGGTAGGCGGCTCTATTACCATTGAAAGTAGTGCAGGTAACGGGACCACCATAACCCTTAAGATACCTTTGACGCTGGCTATTATAGACGGTATGAACATTAAGGTCAAGAACAGTTATTATACACTTCCGACCATTGGCATCAGGGAGTTTTTCCGACCTGATGCGAAAGATATCATCATGGATCCAGGCGGCAACGATATGATAATGCTTCGTGGGAACTGTTATCCCATAGTTAAGCTATATGAGTATTTCAAAGTAAGTGACGGTTACCGCAGCTACGAAGAAGGCATAATGATAATGATTGAGCATGATGACAAGGTTATTGGTATTTTTGCAGATGAGCTTTTAGGACAGCAGCAGGTAGTCGTAAAAGCCATGCCGGAATATATAAGAAGACTAAAACGAATAAAGGGACTTGCGGGGTGTACCCTCTTAGGGGATGGAAACATCAGTCTGATACTGGATGTGTCCTGGCTGATTAATATTTAGCGTCAGCTGAACTTTAAAGTGTGCCTGCAGCATTATTCATGAAAGGAGCAGGATAAATGGAAAATGTGACAGATGAAATCATGGAATGGGAGGAGGATACACAAAAAGGAAGATATTTGACTTTTCTGCTGGGTAAAGAGATATACGGAATAGAGATAAAATATGTTACCGAAATCATAGGCATGCAGGTTATAACGGAAATGCCGGATCTTCCGGAGTATATTAAGGGAATCATCAATCTTCGAGGGAAAATTATCCCCCTTATGGATGTCAGGCTTCGTTTTCATAAAGAACCGGTTGCATATAATGACAGAACCTGCATTATTGTTATTGATATCGATTTAATAACGATTGGGCTGATAGTAGACAGTGTTGCTGAGGTACTTGCCATTGAGGAGCATAACCTGGTTGAACCCCCTAAACTTAACAAGAATTTTCAAAACAGATACATAAAAAATATCGGGAAATCCGATACGGACGTCAAGCTGCTTCTGGACTGCGAGAAATTAATCTCGGAAACGGAAGCTATGGAAATTAATGAGGCATTATAATTTTGCGGAGGGTGAAGGAATGAAATTATTTAACAACTTAAAGATTGCTGTAAAACTAATAATCAGTTTTGTATTGGTGGCTCTTGTTGCGGGTATGGTAGGAGCAGTTGGAATTTTCTATATTAATCAGATAAATACGCTGGATACTCAAATGTATGAAAGACATACGGCTACTATGGATGAGATAGCGTCTATCTTAAGGGATTTTGGTTCAGAACGTGCGGGAGTACGTGAATTACTAATCAATACAGGAACAGCTGAAAGAGAAGGAGTAATAGCAAACTTGGCTGAGCTGGATAAAGCGATCCAAGAGAATATGTTAAGCTTCAAAAACCAGTCCTATGATAAGGAAGTCCTTAAAGCCTATGATAGCCTGGAAGAGGTATTTACAAGATTCTATGCTTACAGGGATAATATCATAACAGCAGTAAATGCAGGAGATTTGGAGAAAGCAAAGACAAGCATCGTTACGGATGGTAAGAGTATTACCAAAGAGGTGGAAGATGCCTGCAACAACCTGCTGGAATTAAAGATGAATCTTGCAAAAGAGACTTCCGAATCCAATGACCGTGCAGCCAGCGGTGCCACTTTTACTATGTTAGCGATTATAGCTGCAGGAATGGTGGTAGCTGTAACACTTGGTGTTTTTATTTCCAGGTTAATCAGCAAACCGGTTAATAAAATGGTGGAAGCCGCCAACAAACTGGCTCTTGGCGATGTAAATGTCAATATTGAGATTCACAGTAAGGACGAAATAGGAAGTCTTGCAGATTCCTTTGATAAAATGATTGCCAATATCAGAAATCAGGCACTTACGGCAGAAAGGATGGCAGCGGGTGATCTGACAATTGAAGTGGAGGTCCGCTCTGAAAACGACTTACTTGGCAAAAAGTTAGCGGAGATGGTTGATAGAAACAATGAAGTCCTGAATAAGATTGCAGTTGCTTCCGATGAAGTATCAATAGGTTCCAAGCAGGTATCAGATTCCAGCATTGCATTATCTCAGGGGGCAATGGAACAGGCAAGTACCATTGAAGAGCTTACAGCATCCTTAGAGGAAATTGCTGCTCAGACGAAATTAAATGCAAAAAATGCAAGTCAGGCAAATGATCTGGCAGGTGTGGCTAAGAATAACGCACTTCAGGGAAATGAACAGATGAAGGAAATGCAAAAGGCAATGGAAGAGATAAACATTTCCTCTTCAAATATTTCTAAAATCATCAAAGTAATCGATGAAATAGCTTTCCAGACGAATATACTTGCTTTAAATGCAGCAGTAGAGGCTGCAAGAGCAGGTCAGCACGGAAAAGGTTTTGCGGTAGTTGCAGAAGAAGTACGCAACCTTGCAGCCAGGTCAGCAAATGCGGCAAAGGAAACTACAGACATGATAGAGGGTTCTATCAAAAAAGTAGAAGCAGGTACTAAGATAGCAGATGAAACCGCGTCAGCCTTAAATAAAATAGTGGAAGATGTAACAAAAGCAGCGACCCTGGTAAGTGAGATTGCTATGGCTTCCGATGAACAGGCAGCAGGTATTGAGCAGGTTAATCAAGGAATAATGCAAGTATCAGAGGTGGTACAGATCAACTCCTCAACCTCAGAGGAAACAGCAGCCTCCAGCGAAGAATTATCAGCACAGGCAGAATTGTTGAAAGAATCCATCAGCAAGTTTAAACTGAAAAGCCTCTACGGAAGTTTTTAAATATTATTGTTGAAAGAAGCCGGTTGAAAATATCTGATTTTCACAGGCTTCTTTTATTTATTACCCTTTGCGCTCAAAGCTGATTCTTCGTTATCCCTTTGTGGATTGGCAGCGGCAATAAGAAGCGAAAATAAAAATAGCAGCAAGTAAAATCAAGCCGTAACCCCTCGATTTCTTTATAATAAAAGGAGGGTGGTTCAAAGGAGGCTGGCTCAAACGAGGGGAAGAGACAAAGGTAAGATTGGCAAAGCCCGCGGGACAGTTTAAGCATATTTAAAGGGATCAAGAGGATCGATTTGAGCGTAAAACCTGACTTTGTAAATAAAAATGGAGGTAAGACATGAAAAAATGGTATAACGAGGAATATGAATGGGAAATTGAGGTGACAGGTTTTCTTCGCAGCGATCACACGGAGCGGTATTGCCGAAATGGTGAGGAAGTAGGAGATAAATATACCTGTACTTATGGCTGTCCCGTAAATACAGACGGACAAGGTATCTGCTCCAAAGTAATGATGATGATGTTTCCAATTATGGAAGCGGTCAGGAGTGGCGGAAATTTAGAAAATATCGGAGGAGACAGCAAATACAGCAAAGACCTTGTATGTCCAGACGGCTGCGTTATGTTCAGGTTGACGGCAAGAAAACTTGAAAATGAGAATTTTTATAAAGGGAAATTCTTTGACTGAGAAGTAGAATGTTTCGGCACCTCTTTTCCGTAGCTTGCCATAGCTCCCCTTGTTTTGCATCTTAACAAGGAAAATGATGCAGGACAGTAAATAACATAACTTTATGATACCATGTATCCTAAAGTAAACAACCAATTTGTTCTCCTGTTTTCCTTTCAGCAATTGAATTTATCAATAAATAAAAAGAAGCGCTGGTAAAGAGAAAGGTAAATTGCTATAATAGTAGCCGAAGATTTGTTAAGAAGGAAGCAGGAGATATCTGTAATTTTGACTGTACAAAAAGTCAGGATTGGATATCCGGAAAAGAGGCTTGGATGAAAGAATACCGATTAGATGAAATAGAGAACCTTAAGGTTCATGGAAGAACAGCAGGAGCATTAAATCCTGTACCATTATTTTGGACAGGAAGCGGAATTGAGTTAAATGTCAGCGGTTCCGAGCTGTGGATTGAAGTAGAAGCAGGTTATAAGGAATATGAACCCTGGCTGGGATTATGGGTGAATTCCGTACCTGTTGGAAGACAGATGCTTAATAATGAAAGATACTGGATATGTGTATTTCGAGGTATGAATGCAGAGAAGGTTAAGAATATCCGTATTATCAGGGAAGTACAGGCTATGAGCGGCGATCCCTCCAGTTATCTGGTAATCCATTCTGTTAAGACGGATGGTGAATTCCATGCCCTGGAGGAGAAGCCTTATAAGATAGAATTTATAGGCGACAGTATAACCTCAGGAGAAGGTATAGTTGGTGCAAAAGAAGAAGAGGATTGGATATCCATGTGGTTTAGCGCAACCGATAATTATACCGCTTTTACTGCGAATGCCCTGAAAGCAGACTACCGGGTCATATCTCAGAGTGGTTGGGGAGTACTTACCAGTTGGGATAATAACCCGGACTGTAATATACCTCAGTATTATGATAAAGTATGCGGTCTGTTAAAGGGAGAAATGAATGAAAAATTAGGTGCTTTCAGGGAGAATAATTTTAATGCCTGGCAGCCGGACATTGTAGTCGTTAATCTTGGTACCAATGATGGCTCCGCATTTTTACAGCCCCAATGGCGTGATGAAGTGACAGGAAGATATCATAAGCAGCGTATGAACAGTGACGGAACTTATAATACGGAAGATATGGATACCTTCAAAGAAGCAGTAATAAGTTTCTTAACGAAAATCAGAAGCTACAATCCAAAGGCTCAAATAGTCTGGGTATACGGTATGCTTGGCATTCCTATGATGCCCTATATCTATCAGGCAATAGATACTTATAAAATGAGAACCCAGGACAAGCAGGTATCTGTATTTCAACTTCCTAATACCAATGATAAAACAGTTGGGTCCAGATGGCATCCGGGAAGATTATCCCACGAGAAAGCTGCGGAAGAACTAAGTGGTTATCTGCAAGAACTTTTGAATAATTAAGAAAAATACAGTACAGCCTTACGTAAAAATTATATAAAGTAGTACTGGATAAATTAATTCAATTGTGATAATATTATTCCATATTTCGAAAGGGTATTGGCGTGGCGATGGTGTCGGCAGTACCCTTTTTTGTGGGTAAATATAAAGGAATATTTTGGATGGCACAAGGCCAAAAGTTCAGAAAGAGGTCATATGGATAAAAGTAGATTATTGAAGCAAATATTATTGATTGGAGTTGGAAACGTAGTAATAACAGGTGCTGCTTTTCTGGGAGAGAGTTCTTTATCTAAAGAAGCAGCAGTTCTCATAGCAACGCTGCTGATACTTTTATATACCGGATTAATACTTTATTTCATGAATAAAAGAAGCAATAGACTGCTTTCAGAAATCGTAAGGGTTCTGCACCGATTTAACAGCGGTGACTTTACTGCCAGGATTCGTCTTAAGGCAAAGGATAAGGAAACAACACAGATAATCAGCGATTTTGACAGCCTTAGGGATATGTTGAATACATGGATTTATGGACTTTTACATTCCGCTGTTGCTGTAAAGACCTCGGCTCTTGAGATTACGGCAGATACAGAGCGGACAACAGAAGGCATGGAGGAACTTAATATTTCTCTGAATGAAATCAGTCAAGCTTTTGATGAGACCTCAGCCATGCTTTTTGATGTTTCAAAGGCAGCGGATGGTCTGTCTGTCAGCGGAGCTGATATTGCACGAAGCAGTACAGAAGTGGTTGATAGTGTACGTCTGGCAAAGGAAGCTGCTGCAGAAGGAGGAACTGCTCTTGAGAAAATGTCTGAATCCATGTCAGTAATGCAGACAGAAGTTACGGAAGCTTATGATAAGATCTTACATTTAGAGCAGGTTTCAAGGGAAATCGGCAGCATAACAGAAGCTATTTCTGCTATATCCAGGCAAACCGGTATGCTTGCCTTAAATGCTTCCATTGAATCAGCCAGAGCCGGTGAAGCTGGCAAAGGGTTTGCCGTTGTAGCAGATGAGGTACGTAAACTGTCAGATGAGACCAAAGAAGCTACCGGCAGAATCAATGAACTTATTTTAACGGTGCAAAATGAAGTACAGGCAGTGGTTGGTTCCATTGAAGCTGCCAAAGACCATGTATACAGTGGAGCTGAGGTTGCTGTACTTGCGGATGAGAAGCTAAAGAATATTATGTCGGTTACCGGTAAGACCCTTGAATATATGGAAAGTATATCGACGGATGTTAGAGAACAGTCTGAAAAGACAGATATCATATCAAAAAATGCCCAGGAGGTTGCTGAGAAGGGTCACAGCGGAACTGCTTCTGTTCAGGAGATTTCATGTGTTATGGAGAACCAGGCAGAAGATGTGCATAAGACCAATGTATCCACTCATAAACTGCTGGATATTTCAGAAAATCTTGAGAAAGTGATGGAGCGCTTCGACAATAACCTTGGAGAGCAGATGATAAAAATCTGTGAGAACCTGGCTGAACTTATAACAGAAGGAGAGAAGAGAAATCAGCCGGTAACGGATGACAGGCTTGAAGAATTGAGGAAACATTACAACCTTGCAGAATTTCACATAACGGATGCATATGGAAAGGTAGTTTTAAGCACTTCCGGTTTCCATGGTTTCCAATTCAGTGATAAAGAAGGCGCACAGACCTATGAGTTCACCAGAATGTTAAAGAATCCGACTTTGAAGGTAAATCAGAAAGCTGCTTTTCGGGATATCGATAACAAGTTGTTTAAATATGCTGGAGTTGCCTTGCCGGAGGGAAAAGGAATTGTGCAATGCGGTCTGGATGCCTCAAAGCTTACGGAGTTTGCTGAAGTCTGAGAAATAATAATATTCCCCTGATGTATAGATTATACATAAATAGAAAAACTTAAGAATAGTGTTGAATAATTTTCCTATGGTTAAAAACTGCCATTTTTTATGGCTCAAATATGGAAGTAATAAGATTGGCAGTAATAGGATAAGGAATTAAAGCTTAAGTTTGTATGATAGATACACATAGAAAGGGATTTGCAATGCTGGTTATAAAGAATGGTAAGATAGTCACAATGACAGGGGAAGTTTATGAATGTGGCAGTGTTCTGGCAGAAGAAGGAAAGATAGTTTATGTAGGAGAGAATCCCAGGTATGAAGAAAAGGAAGATACTGTTGTCATAGATGCCACTGGTCTGTGGGTAATGCCTGGGTTAATTGAAGCACACTGTCATATTGGCATTACGGAAGAAAAAGAAGGGGAAGAGGATGATGACTGCAATGAAACAACCCAGCCGGTAACACCTTATCTTAGAGGCCTGGATGCGGTAAATCCTATGGACCCTGCCTTTCATAATGCCATACAGGCAGGGATTACCTCTGTCATGGTGGGTCCTGGAAGCAGTAATGTAGTAGGCGGCCAGTTTCTGTTTATTAAGACACAGGGTAGGGTAATTGAAGACATGATAGTTAAGGAACCGGCAGCCATGAAGATAGCTTTCGGGGAGAATCCTAAAAGATCTTATAAGGATCTTAATAAACCGCCGGCTTCCAGAATGAGCATAGCTGCCATGCTTCGGGCAGAGCTGTTTAAGGCCAGTTGTTATAAGAAAAAGAAAGAGCAGTCAGAAGCTGATATGGAGGAGGATTTTAAGCTGGAGAGCTGGCTTCCGGTATTAAATCAAGATATACCCCTAAAGGCTCATGTACACAGAGCGGATGATATATTGACTGCCATCAGGATTGCAAAGGAATATCATCTTAAGCTTACCCTGGATCATTGTTCAGAAGGGCATTTGATAGCGGAGGAGATATATAAAAGCGGATATCCTGCCATTGTGGGCCCGGGAATGTCCTGCCGCAATAAACTTGAAATTAAGAATGTGGATTTTAAGACCCCGGGAGTTCTTGCCAGAAATGGTGTAAAAGTTGCTATTACAACAGATCATCCGGTAACATTAATTCAGTATCTCCCCATATGTGCCGGACTTGCTGCAAAAAAGGGACTTGGTATAGAGGAAGGGTTAAAGTCAATAACCATCAATGCTGCAGAAATATGCCAGGTGGAAGACCGGGTAGGCAGCCTGGAAGTGGGAAAGGATGCAGATATAGCAATCTTTACAGGAAATCCAATGGAGGTGTTTACCCATACCATGTATACAATAATTGATGGAAAGATTATATATGAATGGAAGGACGAATTGGAAGACGGAAAGAATTAAGGGATATGGAATATAGAAGGATTCAAAAAGAGAGCATTCATCGGAAAATGCTCTCTTTTTTGTGATGACGAAACATATAGGATTTAATTTACATTCAATAAATTAAGATTTAAGCGTATGTGATTATTTCATATTATTATTAGCGTCACTTTTTTTATGAAATAGTTTGGGTCTGCCTTGTTTTACCACCAGATGCTGGTAGAAGTTTTCGCAGTTTTCATATCTTTCGGAGGTAATCCAGCTTGCAGGTGCTTTCGTGTTATAATCTATTAAATCTAAGTATAAATTTGTGCTGCCAATATACATATAGGTATCCTCCTTTATTCCTTTGCCGAACTCTTTATTAATCTTTACTGTATGTATATTATATATAAAAATTGACTTTTTGTATATAATCTGCTAGTCTGAATATAAAGGGTGGAATTTGTATCCACAGCACAAAGGGTAACGTCTTTATAATTTTTAAGTAAGTATAGAATCAGCGAATGCTGACCTAGGGGGTAAAGCATAAATGGCAGTCCGTTTCTGGGAAATGTATGAAGAAACCAGGGAACAGTTTAAGCTAAATATAGTTGCCGGCAAAGCTGGAATGGATACGGTTGTAAGCTGGGTTCATATGCTGGAGGATGAGACCATTGTATCCAGATTTCACGGAGAAGAGCTGGCTATTACAACAGGAATGAAAGCAGATCAGCCTGACTGGCTTTTAAAGGTAGTCAGAGAAATGTCCCAGGAGGATTGTGCAGGAATCATCATAAATACAGGAATGTATATGGAAAGGATTCCGGAGGAGGTTATTGAATGGTGTAATGAACACAATTTTCCTATTCTGGAGATGCCCTGGGAAATCTCCATAACAGAGCTGATACAGGATTACTGTATGCGTATAATCGATCAGAAGCAATTTGAGAAGAAAATAAGCAATGCTTTCAGAGAAGTTATTCAAGGACGTTTTAAAGAGGCGGATGTCAGGCAGGTGTTAGGAGAACGGTATGATATAGAAGGCACCTTTCAGGCCTTTTGCATCTATGTAAAGAAGACAATGGAGGATGAGCTAAGCTATAATCAGGCGGTTATAAAACTGGAGAATTTGTTCGGCTTATGGAAGGGCAATGATAAAATCAATGCTTCTTACGGCCTTATAAAAATGGAGGATTTTCTTGTTCTGATTCTCAATAACAGAAAGGAAAAATACTACACGGAGCTGCCGGAACTGATTTTGCAGAGCTTTGCCGCCTTTTCCAGAGAAAAGAGGTTCTATCTTGGCATAGGACCCAGGGTGATTCATCTTGAGAACCTTCCTACCAGTTATAAGAGAGCCAGAACAGCAATGAAGATGTCCCTGGGAACCGGACGGGAGATGGTTGACTTTGAAGAAATGGGATTCTTTAAGTTACTATTTTCCATTGATGACACAGATATTCTGCTAAGCTACGCCAATGAGATATTAGGGCCCCTGGAGGAATATGATATTTCCCATGGTTCAACTTATGTGGATACCTTAAGAAGCTATATCAGAAATGACAGAAGCCTTATAAGGGTGGCGGAGGATACTTTCACCCATAGAAATACTGTTAATTACCGTATTCAGAACATCAAGCGGATACTTAAGTGTGAGCTTAAGGACAGTGAGGAATTATTCCCATACCAGGTAGCTTTCTACATAAGAGATATGTCGAAATAAGACAGAGCAAAATATGAATTGTGTTGAAATAGAGGCAGCTCCTTTACTTTCATGAGAAAACTTGTGAAAGGGAAGGAGCTTTATCTACGCTAGAATAAAAGGTATCTTAGTAAAATATAAGCATTTCAGTAAACCATGAACCGACCAATTAAAAGCTATAAATTATCATCTATAAATACTTTAATTAAATCTAAAAGCTCGTTGCTCCAGAATGAACCCTCGTGGGGAGCACCTTCCACGCAGACAAGAGAAACCTCTGCACCTGCATCAGATAGCCGGTGATACATAAGTTCACTCTGGGAATAATCCACCAGTGTATCGGCATTGCCATGAAGAATTAAGAAAGGAGGATAAGACTGTCCTTCCTTCATATGGTTCACCGGATTAATCTTCATAAGTTTCTTAAGATTTTCAGGAGTATCCTCACCTCGTAAACCTTCAAATATCTTCTTCATATTTTCCTCCAGATTCGGAAGGTTATCAAGGGCAAAGGTTAAATCCGTAGGTCCGAAGCAATCCACTACCAATTTCACAGAATCTGAAAATTCCTCGTATTCCTTTGTTTTGTAGCAGGGTTCATCCCCTGTAAGGCCTACTAATAAGGCAGTGTTACCGCCAGAGGAGGTACCCCAGATGCCAACTCTGTCAGGATCGATCAGATATTTGGAGGCATGTTTTCGCAAGTAACGGATTCCTGCTTTCACATCTTCCAGAAATGCCGGGAATGGGTGTCCCTCCAGACTGTTTCTGTGTGTTAAAGTTGCAACTACATAACCCTCTCTGGCAAATTGAGCCAATTGCGGAAGCTGATAATAAACGTCTGGGTGAGTCCAGGCGCTGCCTTGTACAAATACTATCAAAGGATAGGCAGGTTGTATCGGTGATACATCTGATTTCCAGGGAGTAAGTATCTGCATTTTTAAATCCACTCCCTGGGCAGTGGAATATATTACATCCGGAATCATAACAGCCATACTTTTAAGTTCCGGATTACATTTGATGGTCTTTACCTCTTTGTATGCCATACGGTTTCCTCCTGAAGAATGATTTTAAATAGCTCTGGTGCTTGGAAATATACTGATTTTATCATAATCTTCCAGATGCCACAAGGGCTATGCTCAAAAGATTCTATTTCCGGGTGTGGTTAAAGGATAGTTTAATAAGCTTCTTGGGGCAGGTGTCGGCACATTCCCCACAGAGGATACATTCGCTGTTGCTCATGTTGTTCTTTGACACCATCTCCTGGACTTCAAGACTCATTGGACATTTACCGGTACATTGTTTGCAGCTGATGCAGGCAGAAGAGTCAGCGGTCAGTTTAAGAGAAGGGATAGGAAGAAGTTCCTTCAGCTTCGTTCCAAGAATCATAAAAGGAGCCATCCAGCAGATGGAATGACACATACCTCTTTTACCCAGAAGCAGGGCCAATACTGTAATAAGAGTCAGGATTAAGAAATAAGTGATAAGACCGGGCATCCCGGCAGCTGAAATTCCATGCTCTGTCATATAAAAGAAATCCACGGAATGAACTCCACCGGCAGTAAGAAAGGCAGCAAGGATGCCAATAAGCCAGGGAATCCAGATAAAGTATTTAATCAGGTTGATTTTTATATTCGTAATTCGCTTGTCTACTGCTGGAAACAGGCACTCCTGAAGTCCGCCAGCAGGACAAACCCAGCTGCAGAAAGCTCTTCCAAATAACAGGGAGAACAGAAATAATGCAGCAAAGGTAAGGAAGCTTCCTGAGATTATCCCTTCAAAACCTCCTTGTATTATCAGGTAGGGTGAAAAATAAAATAAAGTGATGAGGAACAGGAAAAAGGATAGCGTAAGGAGTAATTTTCTTAATTTTTGACGTTTCATATAATATTGAACACCAATATAACACAGGGAAATAAACAGTTATGTCCGAAGTCACTGTGTTACAGCCACTGATATGTATGAAAGAAGTTACTGTGGCATCCTTTCTTTTTATTTTCTTTCACAAGGTAAATCGCATCTGCTATTCTTGACAAAACTATATCAACATGATATAGTTTTGTCAAGAAGTTTATTATTTATATACGCTTCTGATTTGTACGTGCAAAGGCGCGAAGGAGGTTAAAATGGCAAAAACAAATACAACTGTATATATAATCCTGGGTTTGCTTGATCATGAAGACCTTAGTGGGTATGATATAAAGAAAAAAATCGACTATATGATAAGCCATTTCTGGGAGGTTGGGTACGGACAGATATATCCTACCTTAAAGATGATGGAAGAAAATAAAATGATAATAAAACACTCCAGTGAAGCCAGTAAAGGACCGGAAAGGAACCTGTATTCTATTACTGATAAAGGGCGGGAAGTATTAAAGGAATGGCTTTTACTGCCGGAAGATAAGGAATATACAAAATATGAGATTCTGGTAAAACTTTTTTTTGGAAATATGGTGACAACGGAAGAAAATTTAAAGCGTATTGGTGCTTTTAGAGAACGGCAAAATCAGAATGCGGACATAATAAAAGTATTTAAACATAATCTGGAACAGGTACTTTCAGTGGATGAAGACCACCTGTACTATTACCTGACGGTTCTTTTTGGTGAAAAGGTGTACAAGGCCTATCAGGACTGGGCAGCGGAAGCAGAGGCCTTATTAAAGGATTACAATAAGAGGAAAGCATCTACAAAGGAGAGTGCAGCGCAGACTGTTACCAATGAATAAAGAAAAAGTCAGCCCTCCGGCAAACACCTGTTTACAGATGTGTATTGCCGGAGGGCTGAAAAGTACCAGTATTATTCCCACTCTTTCTGTAATTCATAATTCCAGTCAACGGAATATGGACTGTCGGTCTGTTCCACTAACTCCTGGTATATCTGATAACGGGCATAGCTTTCAGAGGTTTCATCAGACATATCGTCACCATTCCAGTATTGAAATCCAAATAGATAGCTATCTGTCATCTCGTCCCAGGAGCCATAGGCTTCCTGTAATTTTTTTGCGATAGCAAGACTTTTATCCATGGCTTCCTCATAAGTATAATAACCGGCAAGGTAATACCAGGCAGAAAGCTGCATGGCTCTGGATAAATCCCAGGCAAGAATTGCATTGTCACCATAATTAGCCACAGCATCATAGAGCCCCAGGTAATAAGCTCTGTCATTATCTGTATAAGAGCTATCCGACAATGCTTCTATCAGCTCTTCCCTTGTATATTCTGACAAGCTGTTCTCCTTGTATTCTTCCAGTAACAAAGCATTGTGTCCACCCTCCTCTAATAACCAGTTTATGGTGTCCTCTGCAGTGGTTCTGTCTGTAACCTCCCAGGATTCCTTTAGGCCGCTTTTAATCATTTGAACATTTAGGAGATTTTTAGTCCCATACCCTCCAATGAGATTCAGGTCACCGCCGTTTCGAGTTGTAATTATTGCATAGGCAGCATTGAACCAACGTAATGTATCGGATAGAGTATCCTCATTAACCGTAACATCAACAGGTGTTTCAGCTTTGGAATCCGTTCCGGTGCTGTTGCTGCAGCCTGTTAATAAAAAAGCGATTAGCAACAATACTGCTGTTAAACTTTTCTTCATTTTCTTTACCATCCTTTTGTATCAATTTTCAAGAGTCAATATTACCAAAATATACCTATTAAATGAAGTGGGAAATAAGTATGGTTCTAACGACGAAACAAAACAAAAATCTACAAATGTATAATATGCACAAATAAAATAATAATGAAACCGGTTGCATTCTATTATGTGGTGTGATAATATTTAAATACTGGTTAAATAATCCATAATACTATACTAATTGCACAAAAGGATTTTAGACCCAGTAATAGAGAGAGAAAGGATAAGTTATGGGAAAGCAAAAACGTTTACACAGGATAGTGGCTGTATTATTAATGCTTGCACTGGTAATACAACCATTGCCTGTAAGTGCAAATGATGCAGCGGCCTTAAACGGCACAGAAGAGAAAGGGGAAATTCTATCAGAGGTAACTACGGATGAGACTGCAGGTGAGGGGAACACCGCAGTAAACGTAGTGAGCGGATCCAGTATAACGAAAGTTATGCCGGGAGCAGAAGAGTTGGCAGCCAATGATTATGTACTGTATTTTGTGAATTGCGGTGCAGGCAATGTCAGCTCAGTGGCAAGCGGAGACCATATGGGACTTTATCAATCAGTTACGGATAAAGTATATGGTTCAGATATAACGGGTTATAGTTGGGGACGTTTGCCTAATACCTCTAATTCCAATGCAGTTGCAGGAGGAACTGCCGCAAGTCTTAACAAGGAAGATACTTACTATTACACTGGGGCAATCACCTATGTGTCCGGAGTCAGTGGCTTTTATTATGACTTTGAACTGCCGGACGGTTATTATGAAGTAACGGTAGGTTTTAAAAATCCCTGGTCCTGGAGACCTGTTGATATTGTATTGGAGGGAACGACCTATACCAGTGCTTTGAGTCTTGATCAGAATAAAGTTGTCGAGAGTAAGAACGAACTGAGGGTTTCAGATGGACAGCTTAATGTATTTGTGCATAACCCATCAAGAACTGATAGTTATAAGGATCCATTAATTAATTATATTATTGTAAAAGCAGTACCGGATTATGATACGGCTTTATTAAGTGCTAAAATAAACGAAATCAGGAGCAAAATAAACACTGCAACAGCCGCAGGAACAATCTATGCAACAGAAGCCTTAAGTACAGAGCTGTACCTGGAGGGTGGTGGTAAAGAAGATACCTTGGGAGATATGGAGCTGACAATTGCTGAAGCTGAAGCAATGATATCTTCCGGTACTGCTTCCGGTTTAGAGATTCGTGAGAAATGTAATGAACTGGATACCCAGTATGCAGCCCTTAGAACCATAGAGCACTATTCCAGTTTCTCCGGAACAAGCGGTAGTGTGTGGAAGGATACCAACGGAATTCCTATTCAGGCTCATGGCGGGCAGGTGCAAAAGATAGGAGAAAAGTGGTGGTGGTACGGAGAAGACAAGACAAAGGGATACCGAAGTAATGGTATCAGTGCCTATTCCTCCGAGGATCTGTATAACTGGAGGTTTGAAGGTTATGTCATGCGATCTGTCACAACCAGAGAGCAGTTAGATAACGATCCCTATTTCACCGCACTATACGGTAATCTGTCCTCAGAAGAAAAGGATAATATATATCTTTGTATCAATAATTCCACCTCGGTTATTGAAAGACCGAAGATGATTTATAACGAAAAAACCGGGAAATATGTATTGTGGTTCCACGCAGACGGACCAACAGTGGAAAGTCCCGGTGCCAATTATGCGGCAGCAGCTGCAGGCGTAGCAGTCAGTGATTCACCCTCCGGCCCTTTCCGGTTTATAGACAGATACCGCCTGAATATATGCCCGGAGGATCAGCTGACCGGAGCCTGGTATGAAAGCAGCAAGGGTTTTGCCAGGGATATGAATCTGTTTATCGATGATGACGGAACAGCATATATTATTTATTCCAGTGAAGAGAACAGAACCATGTTCATCTCAAAGCTGAATGAAGACTATACTTACCTAGCCACACCTGTTACAGAAGCCGTCCATGGAGTTGATTTCGTAAGACTCTTTCCGGGAGCACAAAGAGAAGCACCGGCAGTGTTTAAGTACGCTGGCAAATATTATATGATTAACTCAGGTGCAACAGGCTGGGCACCCAATCAGGCACAGTACTGGGTGGCGGATTCCATCCTTGGTACCTGGACCAATGCCGGAGATCCTTGTGTAGGTGATACCAAATATACCACCTTTGATTCACAGAGCACCAATGTAATACCTTATGACCCGCAAAAAGGTCTCTATATCTATATGGGAGACCGATGGTATGACAGTAATCTGGGTGATTCCAGATATATCTGGCTGCCAGTTGAGATAACCGCTAACAAAGAATTGCAGCTGAAGGCTTATACAGACTGGACTCTTGAGGAGCTTGGGGAACTTGCTCCGGTACAGGTGAATACAGAGTTAAAGGACATCTATAACAGTATCAGTGAACTGCCCTCTAAAGTAAGCATAACTGTCTATCGTAATGGCAGTGCTGAAACGAAAGATGTGTCTGTTAACTGGGAGGTTCAGAACCTGCTGCCAGCTGTAAAGACGAAGATTACAGGCACCTTGGCAGGCTATAACCAGACGATTGCGGCAAATGTTCTGGTGATACCGGATACCTTAAAGTATTATATTGATTCCGGTGCAACTGCAGGCTCCGATCTCTATGACCTGATAAAAGATAAGGTAACTCTCATAAATGAGACCTGGGATAAGGCATATGTGCAAGGCAGCTGGGGGTATTCCAGTATCCTTGAGGGAGAGGGTATAACGAATGCTGACATAGGCTATAAAAATAATACCAGCCGCGATGCTTTTGAAAGCGGTTTCTGGGCAAAGACCGATAAAAGCATTCAATATATCCTTCCGCTGAAAGCAGGAAGTTACCAGCTTCTTGCAGGCTTTCAGGAATGGTGGGGAACTACGAGGAATATTGGTTTATCCGTTTCCTACACACAGAATAATCAGGTAATAACAAAAACACTCGGTAACTTTACCAACAACGGTAAAAAGACCGTAAGTTATTTCTTTGACCTGCCGGTGGATGCGGATGTAACCGTTAAGGTATACGAGTATACGGCGGGTCCGGATGTGATTTTAAGCTGGCTGGCAGTGAATGAAGCCTCAAGCGGAGAAGTATTGGCTGAAAAGTCACTGGCACTCACGGAGTTTACTGCTTATACCACAGAAGCCCTTGGAAGAAAAACGAATTATACGGCAGAAGAAACCGCAGCTCTTAACACGGTAATTTCTCAAGGCAAAGGGCTTATTGAAGCTGCTGCCACTATTGAAATGGTCAGGTCTGCGCTTCAGACAGCAAAGGATAATTTTGATAAGGTGTATGAAAATGCAGGGGTTATTATTGCAGTACCCGTAGTAAAATATGATTTTAACGAGAGCCTGTCAGGCACTGTAATAGAAGATAAGAGTGGTTCCGGTCATAATGGCAAGCTATACGGGAAAGCAACCTATGTAACAGACCCGGTTAAAGGCCAGGTACTTTATCTGGACGGAACCACCGGAACCTATGGTGAAATACCAAAAGGGCTGCTTGACAATAAGAATCAGCTGACCCTTGTAATGGATGTAAAATCAAGTCTTACCTCCGGTAATTTCTTTACCTTTGCAATCGGTAAGAACGATCAGAAATATTTCTTTCTGCGGGCCAGAGGAAGTGAACTCTATGGTGCCATAACCAAGGCTACCTGGGGTGGCGAGCAGAAAATGAGCGGCAGTATGACTGCTGGAGAATGGTCCAAGGTCGTTATGGTGCTTGATGATAATTCTATGACAATGTATATTAACGGACTGCTTGTAAAACAAGTAACCGGCCTGACGACAAAGATAGCAGATTTTGGTACAGAGGTACTGACCTATCTGGGCAAATCCTTTTACAGCGGTGACGGTTATTTCAAAGGATATTTTGACAACATTGAAATATATGATAAAGCCTTTACCGCAAAGGAAATGGAGAATATTCTTGGTACTGAATTAATGACAGTTCTTCCCACACTAACAAAACTGGGAGAACCACTGTCACTTCCTGCTACGGTTAAGGTGAAATCCCAGGGTAAGGTGCTGGATTGTGAAGTGCTTTGGGATACAGTGCCGGAGGGGGCGCTGGATACCATTGGTGATACCTGTGAAGTAACAGGAAAGGTTACAGGAGTGAATTTAACAGTTTCAACCACTCTTACCGTAATCTCCAGAAAACTGATGTACTACATAGAAGGTAACAGAACCTCATCAGAGACCTTTAATATTCTGAAAGAGAATTCACCTCTTATGGTCAATGCTGTACCGGATCAAAAGTATGACAGTTCCTGGGGCTATACCAGTGACACAGCAACAGAGATGAAGGGGAGGGTAACCCAGAGCACCGACCGCTATGAAAATGGCTGGTACTCTGTAAACCATAAGGATATTGTGTACCAGATGGAATTAGAAGAAGGAACCTATAAGCTTACGGCAGGCTTTAGGGAGTGGTGGAATCAGTCACGCCATATGAATATAACAATCGAATACACAGATGAGAAAGGAACTCCCGTAATAACAAAAATTGCAGAGAACTTTGGCTGGAATCAGGTGAACGGAAATGTTCCTGACAGTGATAAGACAAAAAATGCAGAAGGAACCTTTACCCTGCCGGCAGATACAAAGGTAACTTTAAAAGTGTCAAGATACGGCAGCTCTCAAGACCCGGTCTTAAGCTGGTTTGCCTTAGAGCAGCTTTCTACCAGTAAGATAAAAACGGCTGATATAATAAATGGCGAGAGTCTGAAAGACCTGGACGGAAATACCTTGCAGGCCCATGGAGGAAGTTTTCTTTATAAAGACGGCACCTATTACTGGTTTGGAGAAAACAAAGCCCATAACGGAGCCACTTTTAACGGTGTCAGTGTATATTCCTCAAAGGACCTTATGCACTGGACTTATGAGAATGACATTTTGAAACCAAATTCAGCTGCTGTCTTAGCAAGCTGCAAGGTTGAACGCCCTAAGGTCATCTATAATGAGAAAACAAAGAAATATGTATTATGGGGACATTGGGAAGAAGCCGGTAATTATAACCTGGGGCATGTGGTGGTGGCAGTCAGTGATACCATAACCGGGGATTATGAATATCTCGGACATTTCGATCCGGGTAACCAGTCCAGAGATTTTACCGTATTTGTAGATGAGGATAAAACAGCGTATCTGATATCCTCTGCCAACAGCAATGCGGATCTGGATATTTATAAACTAGACGATTCCTACACCAACGTAGAGAAGAAGCTTTATACCCTTTTTGCCGGTAAACGCCGTGAAGCTCCGGCTATCGTAAAGAAGGATGGCTATTATTATATGCTGACCTCCGGACAGTCCGGCTGGCAGCCCAATCAAGGCTACTATACCAGTACACAGGATATAACCAGGGCAGAAGGCTGGTCTGAACTGAGTAAATTCGGCAATACTTCAACCTTTTACTCTCAGCCTGCCAATATACTTACCATAAACGGAACCAGTGCTACTACCTATGTCTATGTCGGCGACCGGTGGAATCAGAATGCACTTGGCGATTCCAGATATGTATGGCTCCCCCTGGAGCTTGAAGCCGGTAAACTTTCCATGGACTATATAAGAGAGTGGAAACTTAATGCTCAGACCGGAGAGGTTACCAACGCAAAGAAAGTAAACCTGTCAGCAGGAAAGGAAACGGCAGGCAGCAGTGAAGCCGAAGGCTACAGCTCTGCACTGGCTGTGGACGGTGATTATGATACTTATTTTGATACCGGTAAAGACAGTGTTCCCTACTGGTGGAGAGTGGATCTAGGAAAACAGTATAACCTTAGCGATATTGATATCAGCTGGAGATCCTGGAATGGTTCAGAGGTTTGCTACAAATATATTGTAGAAGGAAGCAATGACAACAGTAATTATACAACAATTATTGATGCTACCGGTAATACTATGACCTCCTTTACTGCTCACTCTCTGTCAGGTGCCTACCGCTATGTAAGAATTACCGTATCCGGGCAGATAAATGTAAATAATAATAACTCTGCTACCTGGTATCGTGGAATTCATGAGGTAAATATCTATGGAGAGGGAACACAGACTGTCTTAAATCCCTTTGGTATTACGGCTACGCCTTTTAAACTGAGCAGCTCAAATAAGGTTAATAATGTAAACCTTGCCTGGTCCACAAAGGAAAATGCCCTAAGCTATTATGTATACGGCAAGGAGGGGGAAGCAGGGGAATACAGCCTGATTTATCACGGTGCCGGTACTTCCGTAAAACTCTATGAGCTTGCTCTGGGCAAGGACTATTATTACAAGGTTCAAGCCTGGAACAATGGTGTTCTTTTAGGTGAAAGCAGTGAAGTAAAAGCTCAGACTGCAACGGTTTCCCAAGGACTTCTGGAATACAGTAATTCTGTTGGCGGAGCCATGACCACTTTAAGTACCCTAAAAGCAGGAGACACATATTACAAATATGACTACGTCAGCGATGAAAGCGGTTTCGCAAAACTTGAGGAATATACCTCCAGGGATTCGCTGAACTGGACTTATGTCAAAACCGTAATGGACAGAAACAGCCATCCAGATCTAGCCTCCTGTAAGCTGGAAGCGATGAATATTCGCTATGACAGCATTCATAATAAGAATGTACTCTGGGCACATTGGGAATTAAAAGACGGATATGGTTCGGGAAAAGCTTTGGTTGCCTCAGCTACACCGGGTGAGAGCTTTACCGTACATGAAATCTATAATCCGGAAGGAATTGCTGTAAGGGATATGAATTTCTTTATAGATGACAATGAAGCCAGAACCGGATACCTGGTAACAGCAGGTAATGCAGCCGGTGAAGGTGCTAATGCGACCATGTATATCTTTCAGATGAATGATACCTATACAGGAATTGAAGGCATTGTCACAAAATTATTTGAGAATCAGTACCGGGAGGCTCCAAGTCTTGTGAAGAAAGATGGCTACTACTATCTCTTTACCTCGCAGGCCGCGGGCTGGTATCCCAGCAAGGGAGCTTATGCCAGTGCACTTTCCTTACAGGGGCCCTGGAGTGAGTTAAGAAGTATCGGAAACAGTTCTAATTATTCCTCCCAGTCCGGCGGTGTAATTTCTATTGAAGGAGCAGCAGGAAAGAATTATTTTATGCATGCACCAAGATGGGTGAGGGAAGAAGGCACTGCGGCTGCTTTGTGCCTGCCTGTTGCTTTTGCAAATGGAATTGCTACCTATGATTATTATGATAAGGTGCTCTATAATCCCTTTACCGGAAGTTTAATACCGGAAGATAAGGGGGTATTGCTATCAGAAAATAAACCTGCAATTGCATCTATTGCAGCAAATGGTACCAAGACAGCAGCAAAAGCCAACGACGGAAATTATGACACTGCCTATACAGCGGTAAAATCTCAGTGGCCCTTCTGGTGGCAGGTGGATCTGGGAAGTACTTACAGATTGTCAGGAATTCAGGTGTCATGGTTTATGTACAAAGGTTCGGAAGGTTACTATCAATATAGGGTTGAGGCCAGTGAGGATGGCGAGAATTGGACTGAAATACTGGATAAGTCAGATAATAAGACTTATGGTTTTACTGCTGATACCCTTACCGGAAACGGCCGTTATGTAAGGCTTTCTGTAACCAATGCGGTACTGCATAATAATCCGAATAACTGGTATACACCAACTTTGTACGAAGTTAAGGTCTTTGGCAGCAGCAAGACTTTGGCAGAAGAACAAGAAGAAAATCAAAGGCTGGCAAAAGAAGCGGCAGAGGCCATCGATCTGGGCCAAGTAACGGGTATAACTAAGAATCTTATACTGCCCGTCAGTGGTTTGCATGGAGCACTAATCCAGTGGAAATCCAGCAATGCAGATATACTCGCGGAAAATGGCACCATTACCCGTCCAAAAGCGGGAGAGGGTAATGTAAAGGTTAAATTAACTGCGTCTGTCAATGTGGCCGGTGAAATAGCCCAACGTCAGTGGGATATTGTTATTCTGGAAGAAGGTGCAGAAGTAACACCAACTTTAGAACCAACAATAGCGCCTACCGGTACACCGACAGCAACTCCAACAGCAACTCCAACAGCTGAACCAACAGCAACCCCAACAGCTGAACCGACAGCGACCCCAACAGCAGCACCTACAAGCACGCCAACCCCAGAGCCAACATCTACACCTGCTGCAACACCTACGCTTACTCCGGAGAATAACACTCCACCGTATCTGTTAATAGAAACGAAGGTAAAAAATAAGACAGCAGACGTGGTGCTTACAATTTCTTCGGAGAAATTACAGGACGAATTAAAAGCTTCCAGTAAAGAAAATCCGTATTTGCTAAATATAACTCTTCCGGAGAAGGAGCTTACCGCTCAGTTAAAGAGCAGTACGACAAAACTGGTACAGATATCAATTATTCTTCCCCAAGCCATAACAACAGACGCCAGAATTAAATTGGAGGATATTATTATTGATAAGAATCTCTTGGAGGAGGCAAAAGAAAACCAGAAAGGATTGTCACTGGCAGTAAAGGATGAAAAAGGGGAAATCGTTTACCAGTGGAAGTTTGATGCAGCTTCTCTTAAGAATTCCAAGCAGGCTGTGACGTCTGTAAATACCTCTCTGGAAGTAGTACCTGCAAATACCGTAAAAGGTTTAAACAAACTATTGTCAAAAGACACAAAAAATAAGCAGGCGGCAGCAGTAGTATTTAAACATAGTGGTGTATTACCTGGGCAGGCAGCGGTAAAGGTATATGTAGCAGATCAAAAGGGAATTAAAGCTGGAGATACGGTATATGTATATCATTATAACGAAACGAAGAACAGATTGGATTCTTTAAAAACAGGCAGCTACAAGGTAGATAAGAACGGATATATTACGATGAATATCTTAAGCTGCTCCAGTTACATCCTTATGCCTCAAAAAGCCAGCCATAACATAACCAATTCCTTAATCAGCCAGATTTCTGCACCGGAGCAGTTAAGTATCGGCAGGGGGACTAATAAGAAAATAGAAGTTACCTTACCTGCTACCCTGGAGAAGACCAATAAAATAACAGATAAGGCCTCCGCAGCTGCAATTGGAGCGGTAACCATGAAATATTCTTCCCAAGACGAGAGCATTGCACTGGTTAATGAGAAATCGGGGCAGGTAACCGGAAAGAAAAAAGGCAGTACAGTGATTCTTGTAAAAGTTAAGCTATATTCGGGAGAAGAAAAAACTTTTAAAGTTAAGGTTCAGGTCAAATAGGAACAGGTATAGACAGGAAATACTAAGAGTAAGTCCTGACATAAGAGAATGAACTTACTATTGAAATAGCAAGTAAGCCTGTTGGTAAAAGCCGTTAGGATACCAGCTGGCTTACTTGTTTTCTGCATTATTCCTCTATAGAAATTTAGACAGAAAATTAACGGATTAATTAACGAGGGAATTAAGAGGTGTTTATCATAGAAGAAATAATAGAGTATTGAACTGTAGTTATAAAAGTAGATTGTGAAAAATTTAATTGACAATTATATTATCTGATGGTATATTTGTATGTACAAACAAATGAGGTGATGATTTTGAAGGGTACAAATAATAACGAAAGTTGTAATTGCAAATTGGATACCTGCCTGTTTTTTTCTACCTCAAAGCTTGCCAGGGAATTCGGTAAGATAGCGGAGGAAGCATTCGGCAAGACCGGACTTTCCACAAGCCATGCACTGATATTATATATGGTAAATCAGGAAGGTGAACTTCCTCAGAAGGAAATAGGCGAGAAGCTGCACCTGACCCCATCTACCATAACACGCTTTATCGAGAAGCTGGTACGAAAAAAGCTGGTTGCTAAAAGAACAGAAGGAAAGAATGTATTTATCTGTACCACAGAAGAAGGTTTGCTGCTGCAGGAAGAAATTATCCGCTCCTGGAACAGGCTGCATGATGCCTACAAGGATATCCTGACAGAAGAGGAAGCCCTGCAATTTATAACCATAAGCAGTAAGTTAATTGAAAAACTACAGAATCAAGATAACTAATGAGAGGTATTTAAGAGTGAAAGAAAATAATAAATTGAAAGGATGCCACGTGGAGATTTTTTAAATCTTTTTTATTTGTGGCAGTATCGCAGGCAGGCCTGCGGTAGGCAATGGGTATAAACAATGAATGAAATATTTAACAGAAGAAGTATACGTAAGTTTAAGGATCAGGCTGTTGAGCCGGAGAAGATAGAATTATTGTTAAAAGCAGCTATGCAGGCACCATCTGCAGCTAATCAGCAGCCCTGGGAATTTATCGTAGTACAGGAGAAGGAAAATCTGTTGAAGCTGTCTCAGACATCTCCTTATGCAAAACCTGTTGAAGGCTCAGGTGTAACCTTTTTAGTGATGGCAAATGCAGAGAACTTCAGAGTACCTACCGCCTGGGAACAGGATTTAGGGGCAGCAACACAGAATTTGCTGCTAGAGGCTGTTCATTTAGGACTTGGAGGCGTATGGCTTGGCGTAGCCACCGCCGACAGTGTAGTAGAAAGTGTCCGTAAGCTTTATAATCTTCCTGAGAATATCAAACCCTATGCATTAATTGCAGTTGGTTACCCCGACGGACAAAAGAATGAATTTGTAGACCGATATAACAAAGACAGAGTACATTACGAGAAGTGGAGTTGATTTATTTCTTATGGGTAACATATAGCTTAAAGGAATGGTAGTATGCTTGAAAAGAAAGGAGCTTTTCTTATGAATGAAACGATTAAAACCATACAGAACCATAGATCCATACGCAGTTTTCTTGACAAAGACATTGAGGATAATTTACTGGATGAAATAATTCAATCAGCCCAGGCTATGCCCAATTCCATAAATGGACAGCAGACTTCTGTGATTGTTATAAGAAGTAAAGAAACCAAAGCAAGGATTGCAGAATTAGCAGGCGGACAGAAGTGGATTGACGACGCACCGGTATTTCTTGTATTTGTAATGGACTTTTATAAGACCTGGCTGGCAGCAGAGAAAAACGGATTGAAGCAGGTAATACATGAAAGTGTTGAAGGTACCATGGTTGGGACTTTTGATGCGGGACTTAATATGGGCGGAGCTATTGTTTCAGCTGAATCCTTTGGACTTGGTATTGTACCCATCGGAGGGGTACGCAGAAACCCCGAGGATATCATAGAGCTCCTTGGTCTTCCCGAATATACTTTCCCGGTAGCTGGCTTAGCAATTGGATACCCTTTGGAGCCTTCTCATAAAAAACCAAGGCTTCCCCAGAGTACCTTCAGACATAATGAGAAATACAATACGGAGGGCTTAAGAGAGGCTATTGACCAATATGACAGTGAGATGGAGAGTTATCTTTCTGAAATTGGAAGACCGCAGGAAGGTAACTGGAGCCAGTATACATCTAATATTTATCAGAATGTTTATTATCCTAAGGTTTATCCGGTACTGAAAAAACAAGGATTTCAGAATGATAAATAAGAATGATAAATAAGATGACTTGCATGCTATTTCATCCTGTGTTAATAAGATAGATTTTAGTTTTAGTATATTTAGTTTCCTAAAGCAGATATTTAACAAAATGATTGCTTTGGGAAACTTTTTTATGTAATAGGATGGTTAAGAGCCAGTTTTTTACAAGGGGACGGCTAATTGTACAAACCAGAAAGACTCATACTTCAATTTCAAGGCATAAGAAGTCCTAATTATCTGAATATTTTATGCTTGGCATATTATCAAACAGATAACTCGCTTCGCTCAGACAATCTGTTTGATAATATAGCACAAAATATTCAGAGAAAAGGACTACTAATACCTTTCCATAGGCGCATTCGTCTTTCTGGTTTGTACAATTTGCCTGAAATCATATGGAAAAGAGGCTTTTGACACTTGAATTATAATAGAAGGTTAAGTTATGGGAATAGGACATGTTATCCGTTTATATTAAAAGCCCTGGCCGTTGGATGTACATGATACATTTATAAAGAGTGTCACTATCTTGACAGAGTGTTTGAGCTGTAGTCTTGATTGATACCTTGGGAGCAGCTAAGATCTTCATGAACAAAGAGTAATGTGAAAATTCACTTATTTGCCGAAAAGCCAGCCACCGTTTACATTAAGAATCTCACCATTAATATAGGAGGCTTCCGGGGAGGCGAGAAAGCCAGCGGCATAAGCAATATCCTCAGGAGTACCTGTACGACCTGCCGGAACCTGAGCGATTGTCTGATTAATTCTATCACTGGATAATTTGCCGCCGAAAAAGTCTGTATCAAGAATAATACCGGGAGCAATGGCATTGACGGTAATTCCCTGGCTGCTTAATTCTCTTGCTGTTGAAAAGGTAAGGCCGTGTAAACCGGACTTTGCAGCAGCATAAGCCAGGTTCCCGGCCTTGCTGCCGCCGGTGTATGCGGCGATGGAACTGATATTTATTATTCTGCCGCCAGGACGTCTTAGTAAAGGACTAATGGCAACGGTCATTAGAAATGCCCCTTTAAGATTAGCAGAATTGACCCTGTCCCACACGGCTTCGGCTTCTGTTAACGGCTATGTAGTAGTAATACCTTCACCAAACCCGGCATTGTTTACCAGAAGGACAGCTTACTTTATTTCTTTGTTAAGCATCCGGACATAGCTTTCAATTAAGAGTACAATATCTTCCTTGTCTTTGTTAAGAGGAGAGATCTTCTGCCAGAGATTCTTATAATATTCTACAAAGGCTTTAACAATAACCGGGTCATCAAGGGAGAGAAAAGTATCCAGTACTGTCCTGTTCTTTCCATAAGCATATAGAAATATTTCTTTACGTTCTTTTATGGATAAGGCTATATTTTTCTCTAAGCCATCCATATCCTGATAAATAACTGCTATTTGATAATTTTCATATTGTTTTATAATCGAGATGGCATATTCCAGATAGTCAATTACATCCTGTGTACTTGCATGCACTATTTTTATACCGGTATAAGTGTAAAGAAATATAATTTTATCTTCACATAATTTTTCAAAAGCTGAAGTGAAATAAATTTCAGTACATATATGATGAACCAGGTTTTTCAGGAAACCTCTGAATTGCTTCTCATAGTAATAGATTGAAAGCTTTTTTTCCTCTTTTGATAAATCCGTCTGATCTAAAAACTTCTGATATAACCGGGCAGGTATCAGCAGTTTGCTGAAGCTGTTGTTATAGCAATAATGGTTTCCCAGCTGTTCATTTGAGTCTGTTAAATTTAAGAAGAAAGTATCTTTCATTTCCTGATTATAATACTTAACAATATTATTGGAATTATTATTGATTAATAAATTTACATAGTTGGTCAGTACATCAACTGCTGATTTATTTTTTAGATAGAAAGCACAACTGATGCCGGTGTAGGCATCAGTAGGGAAACATGACAAGGCACCTATGCCGGACACAACATATAACTCTTTACCGGTCATAAAACTTTCGTTATTTGTCAGGTTATAGAGATTGATTTTACCTGTTTTCAGTAAGGGGAGTATGAAGCTGATTAATCTGACCGCACGCTCCACATTGCTGTCCAATGTAAGTAAAAAAGTAACCTGCCAGTTATTTTGTATAACTTCTAACAGAATCTCTCTTAGATAGCTTAATCGGTTATCAGAGAAAAAGGAGTTATCAAGAACATTGTGATAGGTCAGGTAAATCACATTATTCTCTTTACGGCGGTAGGATCTGGCAGCTTCTATCAAAGAAATGCCGGCAGTAAATACATTGGTTATACCATAGATTAATTTATCGTTGCTGGATAAATCAATGGAGTTTAAAAAAGTGATATCGCTTTTACTTTCTGAAGAAGTACCTTTCTTTTCTGTCCGGCTGGCAAGTGAATATTTTAATGATGCCTGCAGCATAATATGAAATTTTTCTTTATTTGTAATCTCGGTAATTTTCTCATTGACCTTCAGACTATAAAATAACTCATCTACCATTTTAAGCTGTAAGGAATCCATTATATTTCTCGAAAGAAATTCCGTAATGCTGTTAATATACTGGGTTGAAGGAAATCTTCTCTCATGTACCCAATGGCTGACAAGTGAATTATCCACATTAATAGCTTTTGCTAACTGGCTCATTGGAAGGTGAAAGGTGGTGAGCAAGAATTTAAGGCACTTGCCAAAAGTCATTTCGTTATACAATTGCAGGGTACTCCTTTAGAGGGTGTCATTATTACAGGATTCCGAATACTGTCATGTCAATGACAATGACAGATTATCAATAATAGTTTTAAATATTACATAATTCGGCTATAATCCACAATATATAATGCATTATAACAAATAACGACATCGATGAAAAGAAAAAAGACAGGTGGAGGGACATAGTATATGAAAAAGCATAGCAGTAAAAATGTAAGTGTGAAAACAAAATTAATACTCTATTTTACTATCCTGATATTACTCTCATGTTGTGCCTTAGGTTTTATCAGCAATAAAGTTGCCAGTGATATCATTTTAAAGGAAGCGGAAAATAACATGCTGCAACTTGCTGAAGATGCGGCGAAACTGGAGAGCAGCAGACTTGAGACACAAAAAGAGACGCTTAGGACCCTTTCCTTCTTTGATGAATTAAGATCCATGGACTGGGCAAAGCAGCAGCCGGTTCTTCAAAGCGTATTAAAAGAAACAGATTTTACGGAACTTGGAATCATACAACTTGATGGAAGCATTTCTTATGCAAATACTGCGGATACGAAGATAGTACTTCAGGAAGGTGATCCTTTAAGGAAAGCATTAGCAGGGGAAGATGCTATTAATTTTACGATTAGCCCGGTTACAGGTGAACTTGTGCTGGTGCAGGCAGTTCCAATCGAAAATAACGGGCAGGTAACAGGAGCCTTATTAGGACGTCTGGATGGAAATACTCTGAGTAAACTGGCCGAAGATACAGGTTACGGTACTACTGGCTATGGATATATCATTGACGGAACCGGAACGATTATTGGTCATAAAGACCTGGAACTGGTAACCAATCGCTATAATGCCATCGAAGCAGAAAAGACAGATAAAAGCGCTTCGGCCCTGGCAGCGACATTAAAGTCAGCAATCTCAAAAGAAAAAGGCATCGGTCATTACAGTTTCAACGGAGGATATCAGTATGTTGGATTTGCTGAGATTCCCGGAACAGAATGGACCTTTATACTGGCAGCGGGAAAAAGTGAAATATTGCAGCCTGTAAAAACCCTTCAGGTCTATATCATATTGATTGTTATTCTGGTGCTGGCAATCAGTGCAGTAATTGCTTTTATAATAGGTACTTCTATTGCGAAACCAATTATCGGAACAAGTAATTATGCAAGAAAGATTGCAGCCTTGGATCTGTCAGAGAATATTGACGAGAAGTTCAGAAGCAGAAAGGATGAAATCGGTGATCTGGCAGACTCTTTACTTAGTATTACCAACGGTTTCAGGGGAATCATAAGAGAAATTACGGATTCATCGGAGCAGGTTTCCATTGCTTCTAATGTACTGACCGAAACGTCTCAGCAGACAGCAACTGCTGCAGAAGAAGTATCAAAAACCGTAGAAGAAATTGCACAAGGCGCTTCAGAACAGGCGAAGCATACTGAAACAGGCTCACATAGGGCAATGCAGCTAGGTGAAACCATAGAAAGGGTTCAAAGCTTTATTCTGGACGTACATACTTCTACCGGAAAAGCAACAGAAGTGGTTTTGGAGGGCTTAAAGGAAATCGATACCCTTAGTAAGATAACCGAGGAGAATACTGCTGCCGTTGAAGCTATACATGAAGTCATTATGAAATCCAACGACAGTTCCAAGCGAATCAGTGAAGCAAGTAATGTTATTGAATCCATTGCAGCCCAGACCAATCTGTTGTCCCTAAATGCTGCTATTGAAGCGGCCAGAGCAGGGGAAGCCGGAAAAGGCTTTGCAGTGGTGGCAGAGGAAATAAGAAAGTTAGCAGAGCAATCCTCTGTCTCTACCAAAGTCATAAATGAAATAATAGATGAATTACAAAAGAATACGGATAATGCGGTTCAGACTATTGTAAGGGTCTCTGCAATAACAGAACAACAGTCAGGCAGCGTGAAAAACAGCAGAAATAAATATAAAAGTATAGCAGAATCCATGGAGATATCTACGGATGCAGTAAGTAACTTAAGTACTGCCGGTGATGAGATGAATAATATGAGACAAACAATACTGGAAGTCTTAGAGAATCTTTCTGCCATTGCACAGGAGAATGCAGCTGCATCAGAAGAAGCCTCTGCCTCCACCGAAGAACAGACTGCTTCTGTTGAGGAAATTGCAGGTGCCAGTGATAACTTAACAGAACTGGCTTTAAAATTACAATCTTTAATAGCTAAATTTAAATTATAAGTAATCTTATCTTATGGAACGTTAGATGTTGAAAATAGATATAAGTAACAAAGATGTATAAACATCCAGGAGCTATAAATGGAGGCTTTATAGACATTCAAGAGTTAAAACGTCAGGATTTATATGCATCCGGGATTTAAAGAATTCAAGGGTTAAAACGTCAGGATTTATAGGCGTCCGGGATTTAAAGAATTCAAGGGTTAAAAACGTCAGGATTTATAGGCGTTCAGGATTTAAAGAATTCAAGAGTTATATGAAGACGTTCAAACTTTATAAATGCCAGGATTTATAGGTGGCTGAGATTTATATACATCAAGAATTTACATAATAGAAGAATTATAGCGAAGATTATACACCGGATATAAATACCAAAGAAATATAAATACCATTTCTAAATTAGGCAGGAAGAATAGAATTCTTCTCTGCCTAATTTAATAAATAACCAATTAATTTAATGGATAATAAGAATAAACTGAACTTATATGTAATAGTTAGTTTCCGGTTATATCCTTGTCGAGTTCCGGCAGATTAACAAGTCCAATCCTACGGTAATCGTTTAGATTCTGTGCCAGGTTTTTCTTACCGGAGGGCTTGGGAAGCGGAGTATCAAGAGGAGCATCCGTAATATATTCGCTGATACCCGGAACACTTGCTTTTTTTATTTCCTGTGCTACGAATTTTGCAATTAATTTACCGCCAATATCATTGGTATGAGTATAATCTCTTGAAGTACCGTTACCCCAGAAATAATCCCAGGCATCTTCAGGTCCGGCAGCTTCCATATATTCAGTAGTCCGGGACCATAAATCGATAAAAGGTGTCTGCATTTCTTCTGCTACTTTTTTGACAGCATCTCGATAGGTACCAAGGAGATTGATTAACTTGCCGTCTTCATCAAATAGAATGCGATTTATAGGGGAGCACAGAATGGGTGTTGCACCAAGCTTTCTGGCCTCTGTAACATAATAGATCAGATTCTCTCTGTAACCGCCGTTAGCAGGAAGTTCCGCTTTCTTCTGATCATTATGACCGAATTCCACTATCAGGAAATCGCCAGGTTTTATTCTTTTCTTTAGGACCTGCCAGTTCGCCTGCTTAAAATCTGCCGTAGTGAGTCCCGATTGTGCATGATTAGAAAGCCCAAGACCGTTTTTCAGATATAGAGGAAACATCTGTCCCCAGCCGCAGTAGGTGGCAGCAGGTTCATAGGGGTATTCCGCTCTCTGATCGGCAACAGTAGAATCTCCTGCGATATATAAGGTGGGAGCATCACAGGAACTATAGGAACAGCTGTAATTCACTTCACCCATTACACCAACCGTAAGCATTTCCACTTGTACATATTCTTTGCCAAATTGATGATTATCACAAACATTAACAGTAAAATCATGCTCCTTTATCTCTCCGGCTTTTACCGTGTCTTCCTGATACCATCTGCGGTTATCACATAGTATGACATAATCCATATCTTTGTCAGCGGTAACTGTAACTTTTAAGTTATAGGTACCGTTTGCAGGTACCTTTAATAAGGTTTCAACAGGTGCATTCATATCATTATCTCCTTGTCAGAAATGTAATAAATTCATTATAAAAGATGTTATAAATTATAAATACCATTTTTATTGACCAAAAAATTGAAAAACATCTCTTTCTATAATTATTTACCTATAACCGGTATCCGTTCAATTCATTTCCTGACAAATAGATATCAAATACGGCTAAAAATAATAGGTGCTGTAATATTTCAGATATAAAACCTGAAATATTACAGCACCTTAGCGTATTACTATTTATTTAGCAGATTCTTTAGATAAATTCAATCGTTCATCAATAATTAGAATCCTATATAATTACTTATCGTTTGTAAGCCCCAGCTTATCAAAAACATAGAACAGCAGTGACATTACCATAGCAACCACGCAGGCAAGAACCATACCTGTTAAGGTTACTTCACCGATTTTTAAGGCAACACCGGAAAGACCGGTTACAAATACTACAGAAGTAAGAGTAAGATTACGGCTGCGGCTGAAGTCTACCTGTGCATCTACCATAACTCGGATACCGGAAGCACCGATGGTACCGTATAACAGGAAGGAAATACCGCCGATAACAGCACCTGGAATGGTTTGAATCAAGGCAGCAATAGGTCCGATAAAGGCAGAAACAATGGACAGAACGGCAGCTCCGCCAATAACCTGTACGGAATATACCTTTGTCATTGCCATAACACCAATGTTCTCACCATAGGTCGTAGTAGGAACGGAGCCTACGAAACCGGACAGCATGGTTGAAATACCATCAGCAAAGAAAGAACGGTGCAGACCGGGATCCTTTACTAAGTCTCTGTCAACGATCTTGCTGGTTACAATCTGATGTCCAATATGCTCGGAAGCCAGTACCAGAATAACGGGCAGGATCATAAGAATAGCCTGAATATTGAATTTAGGTGCCTGGAAATCAGGAATATGGATAAAGCTTGATTGCAGAGCATGAATTAACTGGTCTCCCGTAACTACTTTCGTAAAAAGTGCAGCTATATAGCCCGCAATGATAGCTATTAATATAGGTATAACAGCGAAAAATTTACGGAATAAAACATTACCAAGGACAGCTACGATCAGGGTTACAAGAAAGACAATGACATTTTTGGAATCAATAGGAGCAGTCTCTGTAGCGATAACACCTCCGGTTTTGGCAGCAGTCTGAGCTAACTCAAGACCAATAAGTGCAACAACCGGGCCCATAGCAGCGGGGGGAAGTACTACGTCAATCCATTTGATACCAAACTTGTAGAAAATAAAAGAAATAATACATGCAGCAAGACCAACTGCGATAAAACCACCAAGTGCATAGGAATAACCCCATTGGGAAATTACCAGACCAGCGGGCCCAAGAAAAGCAAAGCTGGAACCGAGATATGCGGGAGCTTTGCCTTTGGTAATAAGGATAAATAGCAGTGTACCGATACCGTTCATAAGCAGTACAACTGATGGATTGATCTGGAAGAGCATTGGCACTAATACGGTTGCACCGAACATAGCGAACATGTGCTGAAGGGAAAGGGGGATTAATAGTTCCGCGCCTACCTTATCTTCCACTTGAATAATTTTTTTCGTTTCCAAGAAAGTTTCCTCCTCATAAAAATTCATCCTGACAAGTATAGCACGGTCTTCGTCAGAATTCCACAAAGAATTTTATTATTTTAAAATTTATTTGATGAAAATGACATAAATTTACATGTATTACAATTAGTGTAAAAACTTTGTGAAATTTTTCTTGAAATGACTGCCATAATATGTTAATGTATTGAGGTAACGGTTTTGAAGAACCCCTTGTGACAGGAAGGTCACAAATTAGAAAAGAAAAGGAGGTCAGGCAGATGATTATTACTATGTTAATTACAGTTCAACAGAATAAGAAATGCATGACCGGCCTGTGTGAGAGATTTCTATAATTTTGAACATATAAACTATTCAAGTCGCAGGTTGTGTAGATACTGCGGCTTTTTTTTATCAAGGCATAAGAGTGAAGAAAACATTTTCACTCCTCTGATTCTATACGCGTGCTAAAGCACAAGGATGGGAGCCAGATATGAGATAAACCTTAAGGTTAATCTGCCTGAAGAAGACGCAGTGAACAGAAACTGCGTCTTTTTTGTTGGCCGGAATCATTTTAAGAAAGGAAACCTTCAGTTATATGAAATTATCAATTAAAAAATATGGAACCTTATTGGCAAAATACATGAAGAACAGCAGGCTGCATCTGGTTTTGCTGGCCCTTGTATTAGCTGTAAGCATAATATTGCAATTAGTAAATCCAATGATTATCAGCTTTTTTATCGACGGTATTGAAATGAATAAATCCATGGAGCTCCTCATAAAAGCAGCAATCCTTTTTATATTAGCAGCCTTTACGCAGCAGTTATTAGCAATTGCCTCCACTTATCTCAGTCAGAATATCGGCTGGAGAACCACGAATACTTTAAGACGGGATCTGGTAAAACACTGCCTGGGCCTGGATATGAATTATTTTAAAGAGCATCAGTCCGGTGAGTTGGTAGAACGGATTGATGGAGATGTAAATGCCTTATTTAACTTTTTCTCAAAGCTTTTTATAGGTTTTGCGAATAATATTTTACTCATGACTGGAGTTGTTGTGGTCTTATCCTTACAGAATCCGCTGATAGGGGCAGCTTTTGTTCTATTTCTTGTACTATCCTTCATAATACTTGGGAAAACACAGGGAGATGCAGTGGACAATTTCGGTAAGGAACGCGAACTTTCCTCTAAGCTCTATGGATTTTTAGGAGAACATCTGGACTGTACCGAAGAAATTAAGGCCAGTGGAGCCGGAAGCTATGTGTCCCAGCGCTTTATGGAACTGCTTCGTAAATGGCTGCCTATCCAGTTAAAGGCTTATCTGTCCGGCTACAAGATCTGGATTATAATGTCCGGACTCTTTGGTCTTGGTGATATCATGATATTTGCGGTAGGTGGCTATCTCTGGTATAAAGGACATATTTCCCTGGGGCTGGTGTATCTGATGCTCAACTATTTTCAGCTCCTTGAGAGTCCGCTGGATCAATTAAAGGAACAGATGCTTGATATCCAGAAAGCAACGGCAAGTATTATCCGTATAGAAGAACTTCTCAATCAGTCTTCTTCCATTTCTGATAAGGGTACAATTAAACTATCCGAGAAAAATATCTCATTAAGTTTTGACCAGGTATGTTTTTCTTACGAGAAAGAGGTACCGGTATTAAAGGACATTTCCTTTGAACTGCCAGCCGGTAAAGTGCTTGGAATATTAGGGCATACCGGCTGCGGTAAGACGACCCTTGCAAGGCTTGTAGTTCGTTTTTATGAACCGGATTCCGGAAATATCTGCTTTAATGGAAAGAAACAGGAGGATATCTTATTAAAAGATCTAAGAAGCAGTATAGCTTATGTTACCCAGGAGGTACAGCTGTTTTATGCCAGTGTAAGGGATAATATCACTTTCTTTAACAAGGATATATCCGACGATGAAATCATAGCTACTATCTATAAAATGGGACTAAAGGATTGGTTTGAGAATATCAAGGAAGGGCTTGATACCATCTTAGAGCCTGGCGGCGGAATGTCCTCTGGTGAAGCACAGCTTCTAACCCTAGTAAGAGTGTTCTTAAGAGATCCCAAACTAATTATACTGGATGAAGCCTCCGCAAGACTGGACCCGGTTACGGAAAGATTTCTGGAGCAGGCTCTGTCCACCCTGATAGAGGGAAGGGCATGTATCATTATAGCTCACCGTCTGTCAACGGTACAAAGAGCCGATAACATTCTGATTCTGGATAAGGGTGAAATCCTGGAATATGGATTAAGGGAAGAGCTTATAAGTAAGAAGGATTCAAGGCTTAATGAGCTATTAAACTATGGAATTGAGGAGGTGCTGGCCTAATGAATAAGAAAATAAATTCGCCTTCAAAAGATAAGAAATTTTCCATGGGGAAACTGCTCTTAAAGATGATGGCTTACAGACCCGGGCTTTACGCTGTTAATTGTTTTTTATGGGCAATGATACATGTATTGCCGTTAGGTATGGGATTGCTTTTTAAGGAATTTTTTCAGTTACTGACCCCGGGCAGCGATTTCTACAGAGGTCTTTTAACAGTATGTGCCCTGACCCTTGCTTATACTCTTGGACGTATGTTAAATATATATCTTGGTGCCAACGCAGATAATCTCCACCGCTTTACCATGAGTGCCCTGTTAAGAAAAAATATGCTGGAGAGCATCTTAAAAAAGCCCGGAGCAGCTGCTACACCCTGGGCCTCCGGAGAAGCCCTGAACTGCTTTCGGGATGATGCAGGAACCATAGAAGATACCATAAGCTGGACGCTGGATTTCATCGGCTCGCTGACTTTTGTAATCGTTGCTATAACCATAATGCTGAATATTAATGTAAATATTACGCTGTTCGTATTTGCTCCAATGATAATTGTTGTGGGTATCGTACAAATGCTGCGTGAAAAGCTTCAGAAATACAGAGAAGCAGCCAGAGAAGCAACGGGTAAAGTAACCGGTGCCATGGGGGAAATCTTTGGAGCAGTTCAGGCTATAAAGGTGGCAGGGGAAGAAGAAAATGCAGTAGGTTATTTGGAGGGGCTTAATGCCACAAGGCATAAGTATATGTTAAGAGACTCTCTCCTTTCCCAGACCCTGAATTCGTTATTTAACAATACTGTAAGTCTGGGAACCGGATTTATATTGCTTTTAGCCGCCGGGTATATGAAAAAAGGTGAGCTGAGTATCGGGGATTTATCCCTGTTTATATTTTATCTGAGTTTTATCTCAGACTTTACCAGCTTCTATGGCAATTTTATCGCTAATACCAGACAGGCAAAGATATCCTTTCAGAGAATCGCAGAACTTATGCAGGAGGATACACCGGTTAATGCGGTAGCACATACCAAAATGTCCTTAAAACCTGGCACGAAGAAAGGTAAAATAGCAGAGGTTAAATCAGTAGAAACAGCGGAAGAAAAGGATGAACTGCAGGAACTAAAGGTTGAGGGGCTGACTTATTGCTATGAAAGCTCCGAAAATGGTGTGGCAGATATCAGCTTTACATTAAAGAAAGATTCTTTCACTGTTATTACAGGAAGAATAGGGTCTGGTAAATCCACATTGTTAAAGGTACTCTTAGGGCTTCTGCCTGCCCAGAGTGGAAGCATCTGCTGGAACGGAAAGGAACTAAAAACTCCCGGTGATTTTCTTATCCATCCCCATTGTTCCTACACCCCGCAGATACCAAGGCTTGTAAGTGACAGTGTGAAGAACAACATTTTATTCGGATTAAGAGAAGAAGAAACAGATATCAATGAAGCTCTGCACAGTGCTGTATTTGAGGAAGATATCCTGCAGCTGGAACAGGGGCTTGAGACCATTATCGGACCAAGAGGTGTTAAATTATCCGGCGGACAGATTCAGAGAGTGGCGGTTGCCAGAATGTTTGCAAGAAAATCAAGCCTAAGGGTATTTGATGACATATCCAGTGCCCTGGATGTTGAGACGGAAAGCAAACTCTGGCACCGGTTATTTGCAAAACGTTCTGCCACCTGTCTGGTGGTATCCAACCGCAGGCTGGCACTGAAACAGGCAGACCAGATAATAGTTATGAAAGACGGCAGGATTGACGGAATCGGAACCTTGGAGGAATTATTGCAGAATAATGAAGAAATGAAGGCAATCTGGGGTTAATTGGTAGGCCGGTGCAGAAGGTTAAGTTTATCTTTTGCATCGGTTTCTCTATTTTTCAAAGGGCTTTCTATGTTATGATAGGGTTAAAAAAAACCGACTTTTCGAAGTAACCCCTATTGTCAGGCAAAATCTAATGAAAGGGGTTCGCTTCTAAATTTATAGTTCAAATTGTTATAATAAACGATAACAATAGTATTATACCGTAGGATAACATCATGTAAGCAGTATTACACTTGGGAGATTCCGGGGCAGTATATATTGTTTAGCAGATAAGATTTGTTAGTTCAACTGTAATTTCATCAAATTGTCGGTTTGTTCTTCCTCTCCTAAAACGAATATATGTGTATCGAATTTAATAAAGCCCTGTTTTTCATAGAATTTTATAGCGTTTCTATTGTTTTCCCAAACACCCAGCCAGATATAATGGAGGTCATAAGTTTTTCCGGTTTCTATGGCTTTTTGAATTAACTTTTTGCCGATATGTTTTCCTTTATATTCTTGCAGGACATAGATTCTCTGAACTTCTAAGGTATTGGGATGTCCCGGTTCTGTCTGGGCTTTATCAGAATTTATTTTCATATAGGCAGCTGCTTCCAGGTCAGTCTCCACCAGGAAGAACGTTGAGCCGTCTTTTTTTAATTCGGCTTCTATTTGTTCATAGGAAAAATTCTTCTGAAGATATTCTTCAAGATTTTCCTTTTAATGGGTTTGTGATATAATGGTCGAAAGGATTAATCCAATAAATAGAAGGGGGATATAATGAGTGATACAAATGAAATAAAGCAATTAACCAAAGAATTCAAAGATTGTCAGAAATCCCTTAGTGCAATAGGCGATGAGACAAGGCAACATATTATCATATCGTTATTAGAGTGTGATTGCAAAGGAGTTAGAGTAGGAGAGCTTACAAAGAAAACAAATCTGTCACGACCGGCTGTCTCTCATCATTTACAAATTTTAAAAGAGGCGGGAATCATAGGTATGAGACGAGAAGGAACAAAGAATTATTATTACTTTGATTCGAGGAAGACAGAGCTTAGCAAACTGATGAAATTACTTCATCATGTAAATGAAATCATTGAAAAAGCACCTGCCAATCCAGGCTGCCTGTAAAGGAGGAAGATATGAAATTAGAATTTCCTGTTGAAAAAACTATAAAAACACGTTCCAGTATTAGAACCTATGAAGAAAAACCACTTGATATCAAGGTAAAACAACAGATAAAGGATTATATTGCTGCTTTATCAAATCCCTTTTCTGTGGAGGTTAAACTCCAGCTTCTGGAAACAGCATCCTCAAATGAAAAATTGGGCACATATGGTGTAATAAAAGGTGCCAGGGATTATATTGGAGCAACCGTATCAGAAGTTGATTTGAACCTGGAGGCTGTAGGCTATTCCTTTGAAAAGTTGATTTTGTATTTGGCGAACCTTGGAATCGGAACCTGCTGGCTGGGAGGAACCTTTAACCGGAATCAATTCTCCAATGCCCTGGAGGTTAAAGCTAACGAATTGTTTCCTGCCATCTCGCCTATAGGCTATCCCTTGGAGAAAAAGAGACTTGCAGATACCCTTATTCGAAAAATAGCAAAATCAGATCAGCGTAAGAACTGGAACGAACTCTTTTTCCTGAATGATTTTTCTGTTCCATTAACACAGGAGGAAGCAAAAGAATTTGCATTTCCGTTAGAAATGGTGCGTTTGGGCCCTTCTGCCAGTAATAAGCAGCCTTGGAGAATCGTAAAAGCAAAGAATGGGTTTCATTTTTATGAAGCAAAAGCTCCGGGGTATAGTGATAAGCTGTCTCTTGATATCCAAAGAGTAGATGTCGGTATCGCAGCCTGCCATTTTCATGTGGCTGCACTGGAAAAAGACCTGCCAGGAAAATTTGAGAAACTCTCAGACCCAGGTATCATACCGCCGGCTGATAACCATTATATTTTCTCATATGTACTGTTGTAATAACGGTGCCCCACTCTCCTGCTGCGGGATTTTACCGTATAATAATTGCTGATATTCATTATGTAATTTATAAAACTTATATATAATTTACTCAAACTTCGCACTTGAATAAGTGCCTATGCACCTTGAAAATTCAATAATAACTGGCATAAAAATAGCATGAAACCGCTGGTTTTGTTATAATTAAGTTACCACACAAAATCAAACAATCGGAGGTTCATGCTATGACAAAAAGTATAACACAAAACAACCAGAATGATAACCAGATTTCTGCATCAATCAGAAAGTTTTTTACAAGATTTCATCTTTCATCGGCTCTCAAGGCTGCTAACGCATATAAAACGAAAGGATTTCCTGTAACCGAGATTTATCAGTATCTATTTCTTTTGATTTTTTCAAATAGAAGCATGTATATGAACATGTTGACAGGACGAAATACTCCGACCTTTGCCAAGGATACTGTCTATCGTTTTATGAAGATGATTCATATCAACTGGATTCGCTTCACATCGGTGCTCTGTTCCAGAATCATCAGGGATGCCATTCTTCCTCTGAATGATGAGAACAGGGTAAATGTCCTGATTATTGATGACTCGATGTTTGAGCGAAGCCGTTCAAAGAAGGTAGAACTTCTTGCTAAAGTATATGACCATGCGAAACATGCGTACCGTTACGGATTTCGTATGCTGACACTCGGGTGGTCAGATGGAAGCACATTTCTGCCAATTAACAGCATTCTTCTGACTTCCGAGAAACAGAAAAAACGTATCAATGAAGCAGCAATACTGGATAAAAGAACAGCGGGATATAAACGTCGTAAACTTTCTATGACCAAGGGTACGAAAGCCATGTTGAAGCTGTTGGAATCTGCCAAAATAGCATCCATTCCAGCAAAATATGTCCTGTTTGATAGTTGGTTTACATCCCCTAGCACAATACATGCCGTGAAGGAAATCGGTTATGATGTTGTGGCTATGGTTAAGAGGACACCAAAAATGTTCTTCCGCTATAATGGTACAGATATATCCTTGCCGAAAATCTATAATCAGAATAAGAAGCGTCGTGGTAAATCGCGATTCCTATTGTCTGTTATGGTAGATGTTATCAAAGACGGAGAAACCGTACCTGCTAAAGTAATTTATGTCCGGAATAAAAACAATCGTAAGGAATATCTCTGCATAATCTCCACCGACATAACGATTGATGAGGATGAAATCATCCGCATTTACGGAAAACGATGGGATATCGAAGTATTCTTTAAAATTTGTAAAAGTTATCTTAGACTCAGCAAAGAATGTCATTCACTTTCTTATGACGCAATGACTGCCCATGTAGCGGTTGTTTTCACCAGATATATGATGTTATCCGTTGAGAATCGGGAAACAAAGGATGAACGTTCTCTAGGTGAGTTATTCTTATACTTTTCTGACGAATTGTCTGATATCACATGGATTCAGGCCTTTCAAGTGATGCTTCAAATGTTCAGAGCACTGCTTGTAAATGATTGTGAGCTATCAGACGAAAAAATCTGTGAACTCACGGATGCATTCATGAGTGCGATTCCATCGGTACTAAAGGAACGCTTACTAGCAGCGTAAAACGAGCTGAACATTGACAACTTAATTACTGCCAGGTATTGAATTTTCAAGGTGCATAGCTAAAATCCATGTGCGAAGTTTGAGTAATTTAGAAATAACGGTATTATATCAAATACCGATCTGATTAAGTATAAGGTTCCTTATATCTGTGCTATAGGGTAATACAGTTCACATTCACAATATTGTTTATTGCACTTGGAATAGTCTACATACTCAAAATGAAACAATTCCGCAAGCTCGAATTCTATTGTAGGCATCCAAGTGCTGTAGATATAATCCCAGATTGCCTTTAAGGTGCGGGAGGAAAGTTCTTCGGGTCTGTGTGGACCCATGTATTTAAAGACTCCGTATTTGTGGGTCTTTATTTTTTTTGTCAACATATCAGGAGGTAGTATGCTGTTCTGATCTACCATCAGGGAAGGCTGGTAATAGGAAAAAGCAGCATTTTTACCGGAGATAGTGGTATAACCTATATAGATATCTTTATTTACAGGGTTTGCTATCCGCAGCCTGTGATTATAAAAGAAATCAACTCCGTATTGGGTTGCCAGCTGCTTCTTATTGTTCTCCTCCATATCTATTGTAAATTCATATCCCGCTATCTTAAAGGCAGGAAGTACTGTGATGGAAAGAAAGGACATAAGTCCTTCTCCGGCTTTGCTCATAAAGTCTGCATTAAAGCGATCCATAATAGAGAGGGCGGAAGGATGTCTTCGCCACTTGGCGGGAGTGGTTCCGAATTCTTCTTTAAAAAGTCTGTTGTAGGTATGAGCGCAGCCAAATGAATATTTTGATGAAATAAATTCTATGCTGTTATATTCACTTATCAAATCCTTTATGGAGCATGCAATCCTTCTTCTGCGTACATATTCCATAAGTCCTGTGCCGGTAGCACCCTTCCAGATGCGCAGCAGGTGAAATTTAGAAATGTTGACGTTCTCCGAGATATTATCCAGATTCAATTCCTCCAGAAGATTCTCTTCAATATATTCTGTGGTGTTTTTAATAACCGATAACAGATAATTATCCATAGATTCCCTTAACCCAGCAATTTTTGTCCGTTTTTTTCCTTCCGGACTCAGTATAATTATACCACACGAAAAAGTAAGAACAAGTGTTTTGTTGGAAAAATTTTAAATGTTTCTGTTGCAAAAGAGGGAGGGCAGATGTTAGATAATAATCAAAGTAAGATGCAGGAAAAGTATAATGCCGCAGTAGACAGCTTTGTGAAGAAAATAAAGAGTGATCCAAATGTAATAGCTGTTATTGTATGCGGAAGTCTCGCCTATGATTTAGTTTGGGAAAAGAGTGATATCGATACCACTGTGATTGTCAGGGATCAGATTCTTAAGACCACTTCTTATTGTATAACGGAGGATGATATTGTAATTAATATCAATCTGACAACCCGCAGTGATTTTAAAAGAGGCTTTGAACAAATGAAGGGAGGAAGCTTTCTTCAGTCTTATTATTCCAGAGGCAAGATGGTATATACCTCGGATGACAGTCTTGAGACTTATTATGAAGAGATGAAACAGCTGGACAAAAGTGATATCAATTATTATATCTTTTTAGTTGCCTGTGAACTGGTGGGAACCAGTGAGAAATGTCAGAAGTGGATAAAAGTAAAGAAGAATCCTCTCTATGCACAGTATTATATTCTAAAAGCCGCAGAACTCATTGCCAGAATAGAAGTTTGCAAGAATGGAGAAGCGCCAAGCAGAGAAGCGATACTACAGGCAATTTCCCTGTCGCCGGAGCTGCTTAAGCCTTTTTACCAGGATGCAATGTCAGGCCATTACAGTGAAGAGGAGGTAGTGAGGTGCATTAACTTAATAGACAGCTACCTGGAAGCTAATTTAGAGGCAATAGCTGAACCGGTTTTTGATTATATGAAGGATGGAGAAATCAAGACACTTACCATGATAACAAATCATTTTCATACAACAGGGCATTTCATTGTATCTATCTTTGATTATCTGGCAGAGAAAGGGATCTTGGAGAAGGTATCCCAGACTATAAGAATAACTCCGAAAAGCAAACCAGCAGTTGAAGAATTGGGATTTTTATATATTCCATGATGTTTAACAGAATGAGAAAGGAGACATTTATGTCAGTTCGCACCACCATTGAAATAGCCGGAGCCAGGCAGAATAATCTTAAAAATATCTCTGTAGAGATTCCCAGGGATAAGTTAACGGTCATAACCGGCGTATCCGGGTCCGGCAAGTCCTCCCTCGCTTTTGATGTTGTGTATGGAGAGGGACAGAGACGGTTTTTGGATTCCATTTCAACTTTTGCCAAAAGCCGAATCAGTCAGCTTAAGAAAGCAAAGGTAGATTATGTAAGAGGTCTGTCACCGGTTATAGCCATTGAGCAGAAGAAATCCAACAACAATCCCAGATCAACAGTTGGAACGGTAACTGACATCAGTGATTATCTCAGATTATTGTACGCAACAGCCGGCACGGGTAAATGCCCGGTATGCTCTAAACCGCTGAAGCAACTGTCCGCAGCGCAGATAGCAGAGCATATAACTACCTTACCCTCCGGTACAGTCGTGGAACTGAGAGCTCCCATAAATAAGGTCTTTGGAGAAGATTACAGTTATACCATAGATGAGCTGCGGGAAAAGGGGTATAAGAATCTGCTGGTGGACGGAGAACCCTTCTCACTGGCGGATAAAAAGGAACTGGATGAGAGAAAGGAATATCAGCTGGAGCTGGTAATCGACCGTTTCACCTTAAAAGGTGATAATTATATCCAGATTGCAAAGTCTATTGAAGCGGCAATGCTTTCCCTGGAAGAAGATATTATGATAAAGGTTGAGGTTATGGGCGGAGCAGCGGATTCCTTTTATGAGAACTTTGCCTGTACGGAGCACCATTTCTTTTTATGTGATATGCAGCCCTTCCACTTTTCCTTCAATACACCTGCCAGTGCCTGCAGAACCTGTATGGGTGTAGGACTTTCCTATGTAGTGGAACCGAGATTTCTGGTAGTCGCTCCGGAGAAGAGCATCAGCAGAGGTGCACTAAAGAATACGGTCTATAATACTTCGGGAAAAGATAGTTACCGAACAGTTGTTATGTACAGCCTGTCACAGCAATACGGCTTCAGTCTGGATACGCCCTTTCATGAGCTTCCGAAAGAAATCTGTGACATTCTCTTCTATGGTACAAAAGGTGAACTTGTAAAGATGCAGCAGCCTCCTTTTTCCACCAAGAAGAATTGGATAACCGGCAGAGAACGGCCATTCTGGGGCTTTGTACATGATTTGGAGAGCTGGTATAAGCATTACATCCGAAAAACTTCTACAACAGAAGCCTTTGAACCAAACTTTATCAAAGAGTGTATGATTGAAAAGGTATGCCCGGAATGCCATGGTGCAAGGCTAAAGAAACAGCGGCTGTTAATTACCGTAGGCGGAAAAAACATTGATGAGCTGTGCAGGTTACAGCTTCCGGAGCTGATGGAATTCTTAAACTCCATTACCTTTGATAGAGAAATCCAGGATGTGGCAGCCACGATTATAAGAGAAATTACCACCAGATTAAACCTTTTGATTGATATCGGTCTTCATTATATCAGCCTTAACCGCAGAAGCGACAGCATATCCGGGGGGGAGATGCAGAGAATAAAGATGTCTACCCAGATCAGCAGTGAGCTGATGGGTATGCTGTATGTTATGGACGAGCCCAGTATCGGTCTTCATTCCAGGGATTCCTTTAAGGTAATCGAAACCATGAAGAAGCTCAGGGATATTGGTAATACGGTAATTGTAGTGGAACATGATCTTGATACCATTAAAAGTGCGGATCATATTATTGAAATCGGCCCCGGTCCTGGTATTCACGGCGGAAATGTTGTAGCCCAGGGTACAATGAAGGATATCATGAAAGAGAAGCTGTCTGTAACAGGGAAGTATTTATCTGGTGCAGCTAAGATAGAAGTACCCATGAGACGGAGAAGCCTTGGAGACGATTATATATCCATACAGGGAGCCAGGGAAAACAATCTGAAAAATGTAGACCTTGATATTCCTTTGGGAGTATTCGTATGTATAACGGGAGTTTCCGGTTCAGGAAAGAGCTCCCTGATTAATCAGATTCTCTATAAACAGTTAAAGATAGATATGACAGGAGCGAGAATAACCGCCGGGGAGCACGATTTTCTCTTTGGCGCAAGCCTTATAAATAATATTATCAACATTGACCAGACACCTATTGGAAGAAATTCCAAATCCAATCCGGCTACCTATATCGGCATCTACGATAAAATCAGAGAACTCTTTGCATCTTTACCGGAAGCCCTTAATAAAGGCTATCGAGCGATAGATTTCAGCCTGACCCATGCAGGAGGGACCCGCTGTGAGCATTGCTCCGGCGATGGTGTAATCGTAACAAACCTTCAGTTTATGGCGGATATTGAGACTGTCTGCCCAATCTGTAAAGGTCTCAGGTTCTCAGAAGAAGGGCTAGAGATAAAGTACCATGGGAAAAACATCGCGGATGTACTTGAAATGACTGTGGAGGAGGCCTGCGAGTTCTTCTCGGATAACAATTACCTGAAGCACAAGCTGGGGATCATGAATGAACTGGGACTTGGCTATATGTGCCTGGGACAGAGTTCCACCACTCTCTCCGGCGGAGAAGCCCAAAGGGTGAAGCTGGCTTATGAACTGGCAAAGATTAAGAAAGGCGCCCACAATCTTTATATACTGGATGAGCCAACCACCGGTCTTCACTTGTCCGATATCCAGAAGCTCTTATTAAGCTTAAACAAGCTGGTAGATAAAGGTCATTCAGTTATTGTAATCGAACATCATATGGATGTAATCAAATCTGCGGACTATATTATTGATATGGGACCGGAAGGCGGCAGCCAAGGCGGTTATGTAGTGGCTGAGGGGACACCGGAACAAGTCTGCAAGGTGGAGAATTCTTATACGGGTAAATATTTAAAAGAAGTAATAGGTTGTTTATAGGACCTGGTATTAACATAAAAGCTCCTTCCCCTTAAATGGGGAAGGGGACTGCTTCTCTTCTTGCAGTTAAGGTGTTTTCCTAGAAATTTTCTGTGAACTGATTAATTATACCTTCTATCATCATATCTGCCATATCAAGAGCCTGCATTTCTATTTCATCAAATCCTGTAATGCTGTCTGAGAAATTATTAGAAATGATATCAACGGCTTCATCTTTTGTCATTGCCAGATGATCATACAGCATTCTCTGCCATTCCTGAGCTGACCAAAAAGGATTGATGCTGCCAAGGAAAGCTGCAATCTGATCCGCATTCTCATACCAGAGCTTTTCCGTATCGGAAACGGCCTGACTATTATTTTCGATAGCTGCTTTGACAAGGTCCGCTGCAATTGTCAGATGAGTTGTAAACAGCTCTTCGAATTCACCTGCAATATCTTCTCCATAAAAAGGAATTAAAGCTGCTTCGAAATCTTTGGGGTTGCGAAGGAGACGTTCAGTAGCGAGTTCTGTATCCGGCAGATTAAAAACCATGCTGAGAATGACCAGACGGGTCCAATAAACATGCTGCTCCCAAAGCATCCGCAAGTGATTGCTCAAAGCTTCCGCTGTAATGTCCCCATTAGAAATTTCCTGTGCTGGCATTCGGTAGATATCACAGCTTTGAGGAACCAGGATAATATCTCCAATATATAAATTGCTCACATCTAACCCTGGATTAACAGCTGTAATTGCTTGTATGGTGGTATGATGACGCTGAGAAATCATCCATAAGGAATCACCGGACTGGATTTCATATGGATGTGAACCTATAGGTAAAGTATACATAATAATATGATCTTTCATTTTTTTCCTTTTTTTATAGTATGATATGAGTATTAAAATGTACCTTGTCATTGAGAATACATAAGAAATCCGACCGGAATCCACTGTATGAATCAGTAAGCATCAAACATGAATTTATCCTTGCAATCAAGAATTAACAATTTACTATTACTAGCTGTAAACATTTTCCTTAAATGAAGTTGAAAGCTCTATTTTCAGGTATTTCGGGAATTTAGTCCTTCAAAAAGATGGAACTTAGTCTTGCACAAAAGGTATAATGGAGTATGATCTTCTGCCTGTCCAGGAGGTACTTTATGACCAATGATAACAGATATCAGAAACATCTTACCCTACAGGATCGATTTGACATTGAAGATGGATTGAACCACGGTTACACATTGAAAAAGATAGCCGACAAGGTAGGTAAAGACAACTCTACAATTGCAAAGGAAATCAGAAAACACCGAATCGGAGATGAAGGATATAATACTCACAGCAATGACTGTATGTACCGTTTTTACTGCCAGAAGCAGTCTACGTGTCCTGACTGCGATAGGATGAAAAGATGCTGTACTTGTAAGAAAAATGATTGCAGGACATTCTGTCAGGATTATCATTCGGATATGTGCAGGAACATATCCCGTGCACCTTATGTATGTAATGGTTGCCAAAGTATCTATGACTGTCGCAAACCTCATTTTTTTTACCGGGCAAATATGGCTTATGATACCTATAAATCCCTACTAAAGGATAGTAGAGAAGGAATAGCTCTGTCGCGTCAACAGCTTTATGAACTGGATTGCTTAATAACCCCGCTTATTAAACGTGGGCAGTCAATAGCGCACATTTATACAGGCCACAAGGATGAAATCCCATGCTCCATGAAGTCATTGTATAATTATATCGATCAGGGGATATTTACTGCTAGGAACATTGATCTTCCTAAGAAGGTAAAATATAAGGCTCGTAAAAAGAAGAGGAAAGAACCAGTAACTGATTATGCTTACAGGGAAGGTAGGACTTATAAGGATTTTCTGTCATTCATACAGGAGCACCCTGAAACAAATGTGGTTGAGCTGGATACGGTACATGGTAGCAATAAAACCGGAAATGTAATGCTCACCATGCTGTTCCGCAACTGTAGCCTGATGCTTATTATACTTATGACGGATTGCACTAAGGAATGTGTTAAGAAAGTTTTCGATGGTTTTGAAGCAGCTCTCGGATTTGAAACTTTCACCAATACATTCCCGATTATTCTAACGGACAATGGCCCTGAATTCAAAGGTCCGGCAGATGTTGAGAAAAGCTTAAGCGGAGGAGAAAGAACTAAAGTATTTTTTTGTGATCCACTGGCATCCTGGCAGAAAGCTAAGCTTGAAAAGAATCATGGATATATTCGGAAGGTAATACCAAAAGGTATACCTATAACCGGTCTTACACAGGAAGACTTGACATTGTTGGCAAATCACATTAACTGTACAGCAAGAGCCAGTTTAAATGGCCGCAATCCATTAGAACTGGCTCAGTTACTGCTTGATAAAAAGCTGATTCATGCTGCTGGCCTTAAACCAGTACCCGCGGATGATATCATGCTAAAGAAATCCTTATTGAAACACTAATTATCAGCTAAAAATATGATACAGGCAGAGGTCAGTCCATGAAAATGTAAATTCATCGTGTGGAATTTACTTTTAAACGGTATTTTCCAGACGTCTGCTTTTTGTACGCAAAAAACAGCTAAAAACAGTGTCCACAGTTCTATTATAGCTATATTAATTTAAAAGTAAACGTAATATTAACTAATAAAATCAATAAAGTAGAGGTTGTGATTACAAAAAACTTCGTTGTAGTCTAGAGGAATTTCGATTTACATTCAAGGCTGTAAATATTTTCCTTAAGCTGTAAATATTGCTTGACATATAGTTAACTCGAGGGGTTATGCTGAATATGGAAAAGCTTAAATAATATACCATAAATAGATGAATAATATAGTAGCTGCTGCATCTGGTAATACCATAGTAAAAAGATATATGTTTCATGAGACAATAGATAATTTAGTATGCTTATAAAGCGAAGGGAGAAAGAGATGAATAATTTTGTATATGAAATTCCAACAAAAGTATATTTTGGAGAAAATCAACTGGTGAATTTAGGCGGGGAATTGAGAAAGTACGGTAAAAAGGTGCTCTTAACCTATGGTGGTGGTTCCATTAAAAAAATCGGCTTATACGATAAAGTAGTGGAGGAAATAAAAAAGGCAGGTTTAGAGCTCTTTGAGCTGTCAGGGATCGATCCGAACCCCAGAGTGGCCTCTGTCAATGCAGGTGCTGAAATCTGCAAAAAAGAAGGTATAGAGGTACTGTTAGCTGTAGGCGGTGGTTCTGTGCTGGATTGCACAAAGTTCATTGGAGCCGCCAATTATTACGAAGGAGATGCCTGGGACATCCTGCTTGGAAAAGTTGACGTTAAAGAATGTCTTCCAATTGTTACGGCGCTTACCTTATCGGCTACCGGTTCTGAGATGGATAATGGAGGCGTAATCAGCAACCCGGATACCCAGGATAAAATCGGTATGGGATTTCCTGCAATGCTGCCGAAGGTATCCTTTCTTGACCCGACCCTGACCTATACAGTGAACAGGTTTCAGACAGCCTGTGGTGCAGCTGATATGTTAAATCACATTCTTGAGGTTTATTTTAATATGGAACAGGACCTGTATATGCTTGATACGGTAATGGAAGGTCTTATGAGGACAATTATTCAATATGCTCCAATTGCTATGAAAGAGCCTGAAAATTATGAAGCCCGTGCCAACCTGATGTGGACTTCTTCCTGGGCCATCAATGGATTTATTGACGGTGGTAAAAGCCAGGCTTGGAGCTGTCATCCCATAGAACATGAGCTGTCAGCTATTTATGATATCACCCATGGGCTGGGTCTTGCGATTCTAACCCCCAGATGGCTGGAGTACACGCTGGATGAAACCACAGTTGCTAAATTCTATCAGTTTGGAACCAATGTATTTAATATTGACAGAAACTTAGCTCCTATGGAAGTGGCAAAGAAGAGCATTGAAAAAATCAGCGAATTCCTGTTTGAAACACTGGAGCTGCAGAGTACTCTTACAGAAATAAGTATTGATGATACCAATTTTGAAATTATGGCAGAGAAAGCCTGCCAAAATGATGTTATTCCAGGTTTTAAACCATTAACCAAGCAGGATATAATAAATATTTTCAGGATGTGCCTGTAAACTCTTGACCTAGAGTTAACTGTACGGTTTATAATAACAATAACTTTCTGACAATTTAAATTCATTGTTTAAATTAAGTCCATTCTATTTGAAGGAGGAGATATAAAATGAGAACAATTCAATTAGGAAAATCCGATTTACAGGTACCTGTTATCGCAGTAGGTTGTATGCGCATTAACGGCCTTGAAAAAGTAGACGCGGAGAAGTTTATCCGTACAGCCATGGAGAACGGAGCCAATTTCTTTGACCATGCAGACATATACGGAGGGGGAGCTTGTGAGGAGATATTCTCCGAAGCAATCCACATGAATTCTGAACTGCGTGAGAAGATGATATTACAGTCCAAATGCGGAATCGTACCGGGACGTATGTTTGATTTCTCAAAAGAACATATTCTTACGTCAGTGGACGGTATCTTAAAACGTCTGAAAACAGAATATCTGGATGTTCTGCTGCTACATCGTCCTGATGCCCTTGTAGAACCGGAGGAGGTAGCAGAAGCCTTTGATACTCTGGAGAAAAGCGGGAAAGTACGAAATTTTGGTGTATCAAATCAGAACCCCAACCAGATTCAGCTGCTTCAGAATTCTTTAAAACAGCCTATTATAGCAAATCAGCTGCAGCTGAGTATAACCAATGCTACTATGATAACCCAGGGACTACAGGTTAATATGCTGGAGGAGGGAGCTGTTAACCGTGATGGAAGTGTGCTGGATTTCTGCAGATTAAATTCCATTACCATACAGCCCTGGTCACCTTTTCAGTATGGCTTCTTTGAAGGTGTGTTCCTGGGAAATGATAAATTTCCAAAGCTCAATGAGAAGATTGACGAAATTGCCGGTAAATATGGTGTCAGCAATACAACGATTGCTATGGCATGGCTTCTGCGTCATCCCGCTAAAATGCAGCCGGTAACCGGAACCATGAATCTCGGACGTCTGCTGGAATGCCTGAAGGCAGCTGAAATAACTCTGACCCGTGAGGAATGGTATCAGATATATCTGGCAGCAGGGAATATACTGCCCTAAGAAGCAGTAATTTTAAAGCTGTTAGCCAATAGGATACTATAGCACGAACGAAACCGAATAAAGCTCAATGACAACTATTTCCCCTGGTGTTAGACAGATAATAAAATCTGTTTCATAAAAGGAGTCAAACACCCTGTTGTCATGGAGCTTTTTTTATTTAAAAATTATTGTTGACTCTTACATTATGGTATACTCTATACTAAAGCTGAGCTCAAGAAAACACATATATGTGTGGTATTGCCTGTCAGGAGGGATAAAATCCGGCAGACGGTACCGACAGAAAGGATATCATGTTAAAAATAGGAGATTTTTCAAAACTTTCAAGAATCAGTATCCGCATGCTTCGCCATTATGATCTTATTGGGCTGCTTGTACCTGAGAGCATTGATGATTTTACAGGATATCGGTATTACAGTGAGAATCAGCTTCCCCTGGCCAGTAGAATTGCTGCGCTGAAAGAAATGGGGTTCAGCCTGAATATGATTGACAGAATTCTTAAAGTATATGATGATACCGCGTCCTTAAAAGAGTATCTTCTGCTTCAGCAAGCCGAGCTGAAGGAGCAGGCAGAGAAAACCGGCATGCAGCTGCGCATTCTTGAAACAACTCTTAATCGAATCGGAAAGGATGATAATATTATGCAGTATAGTGTATCTGTTAAAGAAATGCCGGAAAGATATGTAGCGAGTCTTAGAAAAATAATCTCGGCTTATGATAAGGAGGGCCTCCTTTGGGAACAGTTAATGAAAGAAGTGGCACCCTTAAGTATTCAATATGCAAATCCCTGTAATAGTCTTGCTGTTTTTCACGATAAGGAATTCAAAGAACAGGATCCGGATGTGGAAATACAGATATCTGTACTTGGCAGCTATCAGAACACGGCAAGTGTCATTTTCAAGACAGTGCCGTCCGTCACAATAGCATCCGCTACTTACAAAGGCGGATATGACCAATTGACTGCAGTAAACCATGCAGTTGCAGACTGGGCAAGGGATAACGGCTATGAATTCAGTGAGGATATGTTTACCATCTATCATGTAGGACCGGGGCAGACGAAAAACCCGGAGGAATTTGTAACAGAAGTGTGCTTTCCTGTAAGTAAAAGGTAGAAGCTTATTATCTGTAAAGTAAAAGACGCCAGTAATAGGAGTAAGCTGCTGTTTTAAAAGGTAGGAAAATCCGGAAGAGCTTCATGGCTCTTATGTAATATGCTTAAAGAGAATTTTCCTGTTTCATGTTGGTGAAAGCCATGAAGCTCTTCCGGTAAAGTTTATCTGACGGTAGTTTTGGTAAGCTTAAGTTTATTGCAATGCCGTGCTCTATAGTTACCTGGTGTAAGACTGGTATATTTCTTGAATTTCCGGTAAAAATATTCAACATTCTGGTAACCGATCAAATTGCAGATTTCGGGAATTTTAATATCTGTATGGACCAGCATATCTTTGGCGTTTTCCAGCCTTTTCCTTTCAATATAAAGGCTGAAATTGGTTCCGATCCGGCAGTAGAGCAGTCTGCCTAAATAAGCTGGATTGTAACCGAATAAATCAGCTATTTTCTCAAGTTTCAAATCTTCATTATAATGAATATCCATGTAGTTCAGTACCTTTTCAATGATTTTAACTTCTGAGGATTTCTTCACATAATCACAGAATAGTGTGAAACGAGTGTCCTCATAAAATTCTTTGCAAAACTCATGCCGAACCTCCTGTGCTGTTTGATTAATTTGGATTATATAATATATTTTTTTATTAAACATTGAAAAAATTATGTATTCTTTTTGCACAAATTGAACTCTTTGTTTTATGTGAAATTTAGTGATTCACAACAATGGATTAATTTGATATACTGGAAAAAATTTAATGATGTTGGCTAACGGGAGGGGTTAAAGGGGGACGGAAATTTGCACAAAATAGAAAGAATTCATGCGTTCATTCCAATGTATAAGAAGTCCTGATTTCTCTGAAGCTTTTGTGCTGGGGCATATCCTCAAACAGATAACTCGCTTCGCTCAGACAATCTGTTTGAGGATATAGCACAAAAGCTTCAGAGAAAAGGACTTCTAATACATTTCCATAGGCGCATTCATTCTTTCTATTTTGTGTAAATTTCCTGCATACTGTAAAAGAGCCTTTGTTGATTTGATGTAAATAAAGTAAAATAAGGTTAGTATTTGAAAATAGTATTGTGCTTATGAAATAATAAAACCAACTTCGCTTGCACAATCTGTTGGAGGATATAGTATAAAAGCTTCAGAGAAAAGGACTTTAATACATGTCCATAGACGTATTCATTCTTTTTATTTTGTGCAAATTTCCTGTATACTTTATAAGAGCCTATGATGAGTTAGATAAAAAAATAAAGTAATAAGATTAAAATTTTTGAAAGTTATATTGTGGATTATTTATAAATAAAACAAGTGAAAATAGGAAGAGGTTATTATGGGAAAAATAAATTTAAATGGAAATTGGGGGTTCTGCCTGGATGGTGAAAAGGCAGGTATCAGAAATGAATATTACAAGGAGAATTTTCTGGATACCATAGTACTTCCGGCTACGGTTTCTACTGCAAAGAAAGGAAAGGCTGCTGAGGATATACCATCAGAGCTTATAAAGACCGGTTCACTAACAGATCCTTATTATTTTGAGGGTTATTCCTGGTATTCAAAAACAATTGAAATTGGAGAGTTAAGGGGCAGGGAGTTCTTTTTGGTGCTGGAGCGAACCAGAATATCTCATGTATGGATTGGGGAGGAGTATGTAGGCAGCAATAACAGTCTTTGTACCTCACACAGATATTGTATTACTCCTTATGTTAAAAAGCAGATGAAGCTTACGATTATGGTTGATAATACCTCTTATCCGGTTAACGGAGGGCATATGACCTCGGCGGATACACAGACCAATTGGAATGGTATAACCGGTGAGCTATACATAGAAGAATTGAACAGTATTTATCTCAGTAATGTCAGTATTTATCCTGATGTAGCACAGAGCAGTATTTATGTTAAGGTATCACTGAACGGAGCAGAAAGTACACGAATAAGGGCAGAAGTTTCTTATAAAGGGGAAGGTGTCGGGGTTAAAGATTTTGTTATTGCAGGCGGTGAGAATCAGTTTTCACTAGCTTTAGAAGGTAAAGCATATACCTGGAGTGAACATACTCCTGATTTGTATCAACTAAAGCTTTCTTTGTTATGTGAGGGACAGGATACCACGGTGCTAAAGGAAGCAGATTACAGTTATACTTTTGGGTTAAGAGAATTTAAAGCAGCAGGTCATTATTTTGAAATTAACGGTATTCAAACCTTTTTAAGAGGAAAGCATGACGGTCTTATTTTTCCTCTCACCGGTCATCCGCCGATGGAGCTGGAGGACTGGTTAAAAGTGCTTGGTACTGCGAAGGAATATGGCATTAACCATTATCGTTTTCACACCTGTTGTCCGCCGGAGGCATGCTTTCTTGCAGCAGATCAGCTGGGGATTTATCTGGAACCGGAACTTCCCTTTTGGGGTACTGTAACAGAAGAAGGGGAGGCTGCCCATGATATAGCTGCCCAGCAATATTTAATCGAAGAGGGTTTTCGCATTCTGGATGAGTTTGGTAATCATCCTTCCTTTGTGATGATGTCTTTGGGGAATGAATTATGGGGCAGCAAGAGCGTTTTAGATAGTATTCTTAAGAATTATAAGAGCTATGATAGCAGGCATTTATATACTCAGGGATCTAATAATTTTCAGTTTATGCCTGTTATACTTGAGCAGGAGGATTTCTATTGCGGTGTTCGTTTCTCAAGAGAGCGGTTGTTTCGTGGTTCCTATGCGATGTGTGACGCACCGCAAGGTCATATTCAGACTGCTGTTCCTGATAGTGTTTATAATTATGACAATATGATACGTCCTGAAAAAATGTTGGCAGAGAAAGGGGAAGACAGTGAGGTTACTATTCAATATGGTACAGGTGTAAAGACTGTAAAAATGGAAGAAGCAGAGGAAATCATTCCGGAAGTACCGGTGGTATCTCATGAAATCGGGCAGTATGCCATGTACCCGGACTTTTCAGAAATAAGTAAGTATACGGGGGCATTAAAGGCTGAGAATTTCAAGATATTTAGAGAGCGGCTTAAGGGCAAGGGTATGCTTCACCTGGCAGATGAATTTTTCAAGGCATCTGGGCGATTTGCGGCTGCTTGTTACAAAGCAGAGATAGAGACTGCAGTAAGAAGCAGGGAACTGGCAGGTTTTCAGCTGCTGGATCTTCAGGATTTTTCTGGTCAGGGTACGGCTCTGGTAGGTATTCTGAATGCTTTTATGGAAAACAAAGGTATAATTGAGGCTGAAGAATGGAGAGAGTTCTGTTCTGACGCAGTTATACTGGCAGAGCTTCCGGGTTTTGTATACACAGCCGGAAAAGAATTAACAGCCGGAATCAAACTGGCACTTTACCGGCAGTGTGCTATTATGTCTCCGACAGTTGTGTTAAGCCTCTCAGAGGGTAAAGAAGTTCTGCTTACAAAGGAAATAAGACTAGAGGGTAACTATACAAACGGTGTGCATCAGCTGTGCGATATCACGATAACTTTACCGGAATTGGAGGTACCTAAAAAACTAATGTTAAAGGTTTCTCTAAAAGAGAACAAACCAGATAACAGTTCAGATTACCTTGAAATAAAAAATAATTATGAACTGTGGGTTTATCCAGATAAGAACTTATGTGCCGTAAATAAAGATATTATTATCACAAAGAGTCTGGAGGAAGCTTTGGGTAACCTTAATAGGGGAAAATGCGTCATCCTGTATCCGGATTCCCTGAATGAGAAGAATTCAATAGAAGGAACCTATTGTACAGATTTCTGGTGCTATCCCATGTTCCGGTCCATTTCTGAAAGTATGGGGAAAGCGGTACCTGTTGGAACCCATGGCTTGTATATTAAGAAAAATCACAGAATCTTAAAACATTTTCCCACAGAAGCTTACACAACACCCCAATGGTATGAGCTGATTACGGACTCCAGGGCATGTATACTTGAGAATAGTCAGCTGGAACCTATCGTGTGGACTATTGATAATTTTGAGAGAAATCATAAGCTCGGCAATTTATTTGAGGTAAGAGTGGGAGAAGGAAGACTGCTGGTATGCACCTTTAACCTGGAAAAGAGGAAAAAGCATCCTAACGTAAAATGGTTTGAGTATTGTCTGACAGAGTATGCAGGTTCTGAGGATTTTGAGCCGGAATTTGCTGTTGAGCCAGAGGAACTTAAAAGAATAGGAATTTAGAGTATAAGCTGTTATGATTGCTATTTTATTACAAAAATGTTAACATAAAAGTATTACTTAAGAAAGGAGAAGAAGGCTGTGAAAAAATTACTGAAAAATTTCCGATATAATCAAGGAGGCGGCGTCTTATAATTCTTCTTTATTAAGAAAGGAAATCTTAGGATCAAAATAAGACAGCTTACCGGACAGGTTATGCAGAAAGCAATGGAATGGGAGTATAGGAATGGACAGAATAGCTGCTGTTAAAGAATATGTTGACGGAATTATTAATCGAATAGAGAATCCGGAAGATAGAAAATACGCAATGTTACATACCTACGGGGTTGCCTGGTGCTGTTCTCTTATGGCACAGAAAAGAGGACTGAAGGAAGAAATAGGTTATATCAGCGGACTTTTACATGATATCTATACCTATTTTAGCGGCAGTGCTATGTGCCATGGTCAAAGCAGTGCAGAAATGGCACGCCCGGCAATTAAAAATATGAAGCTGTTCTCAGAGGAAGAAAAGAAGCTTATCTTATCAGCAGTCTTTTATCATTCCATCAAGGACAGAATTCATGAGGAATATGATGAGCTGCTTAAGGATGCAGATATTCTGCAGACATATTATAGTACCAGGAAGCCGAAGATTCCAAATGATGCTCTGCCAAGGCTTAACCGTTTATTAAAGGAATTGAATATCACAACTGAGGTTACAGGATATGAACCGGAGGCAGTTGAGGAAAGCCTGTTATTTAACCGTTTTAAGTTTGCTGCTCTGGCAGAAGCTCTTGCCGGACAGAACATTAAGGGAGAACGGGAGAGTAAGGAGTTCCTTGCGATAATTAAATATTATCCGGAGGTTAATGCCTATGAGGAATTAAAAAACAGTTGGTGTGCAGCTTTTGTTTATCACTGTGCATTAAAGGCAGGTTTGGAGCTTCCCATTAAGCAGCCGCCTTACAAATACCGGTTTGCGGGAGTAGGTACCTGGTATAGTTGGGGAGTGGACAAAGGCTTCGTTTTCAAGGACCGCGAAGGTATTATACCGGAAAGAGGAGATATCGTAATTTACAACAACATTATCCCGGAGGGCAGAAAGCAGGAAAACAGCCCCTGGCATGATCATATCGGCATTCTCTTAAGTATTGAGGAAGATTACTTTCTTGTGGCAGAAGGCAATGTGGATAACGGTAATATTTCAGGAATTGTAAAGAGAAAACGTGACAATACCATTGGATGTTTCTTAAGGATACCAGATGGTATGGAATATGACGGATTCCTTTGTGATTATAAGGCCTCAGAAATATATAAACAGTGATAAAGAATTAAGTTGAAATTGCTAAGTAATAGAATGAAAGAATAAGCAGTAAGCAGAAATAATAGGGAAATGAATGAAATAATAAGCAGTAAGCAGAAATGATGGGGAAATAATAAGCGGTAAGCAAGAAATGATGAGAGAATGAATGAAATAATAAGCAAATAAGCAGAAATAATGGGGAAATGAATGAAATAATAAGCAGTAAGTTGAAATGATGAGCAATAGAATGAAATAGCAACTATATAAGATTATGAGTAAATGAGAAGACAAAAATAGCTGTGAGAAAGAAACGAAAGCAATAACGAGAGGTAATAAAATGTGTAAGAAAATAGATTTTAGTAATAAACCAGTTCTAGAAGGAAGTAAAGTTATCTTAAGACCTTTTATAGAAGCAGACTGTGAGATAATGCTTGCATTACTGGAAGAGCCGGAACTAAGAAAGCTGACAGGTTCTGTATGCAGTGATGAAGAAGCGGATGAACCTTCGCCACAGGAGGAAATCGATAGAACCAGACAATGGTACCTTACCAGGAACCAACAGACAAACCGATTAGACCTGGCAATCGTTGAAAAGGAAAGCGGTAACGTCGTTGGAGAGGTTGTTTATAATGATTACGATGAAGATACAGGGAATGTGAACTTTCGTATACTGATAGGGAAGGCTGGTTGTAACAGGGGGATTGGTTCTGAGGCCGTATCACTATTTATACACTATGGAATGACCGTTCTAAAGGTGCATAAGATCGGGCTAGAAGTATATAGCTTTAATCCGAGAGCAGAGAGGGTTTATCAAAAGGCTGGCTTTGTATTGGAAGGTGTGAAACGGGAAGATTTCAGGTATAATGACGAATATATAGATACCAGGATTTATGGATTGCTGCAAGCTGATTATAAAGAACACATAAAGCATATCGAAAGCTCCTATGAGACTATTTAATGAAACCATTGAGGATACTTTATACGGGTATCTGAAAGTAACAATGACACTTGCCTGCAAAATTGATAATAATTACCACAGAATTAACAACAGGAAGCGAATGTTTTAATGAGAATTATCATATCACCAGCTAAAAAGATGAGAATCGATACGAATACTCTGGCTTACGAGGAACTTCCTCAATTTTTAAAAGATACCGAGTATCTGTCAAAATTTTTAAAGAAATTAAGTTATGAGGAAGCCAGGGAACTCTGGAAGTGTAATGATAAAATAGCATCTTATAATTACCAGCTCCTTAAGAAGATAGATCTACGCAGCAACCTCACACCAGCACTCTTAGCGTATGAAGGGATTCAGTATCAGTATATGGCACCGGTAGTATTTCAGACAAATGAACTGGAGTATGTCAAGGAACACCTTCGCATTTTGTCGGGTTTTTATGGCCTTTTAAAGCCTTTTGACGGGGTAACCCCTTATCGGCTGGAGATGCAGGCGAAGTTGAAAGGGAAGGGTTTTTGCTCTCTTTATGATTACTGGAAGGACAGGCTGGCGGTTCAGTTATTTACTGAAACAGACCTGGTACTAAACCTGGCTTCGGTAGAATACAGCAAATGTATAACCCGTTATCTAAGAGAAGAAGTACAATTGATTACCTGTGTTTTTGGAGAGCTGATTAATGGAAGGCTGATAGAAAAAGGAACCATAGCTAAAATGGCAAGAGGTGAAATGGTACGCTATATGGCAGAATACCAGATAGACAAGCCGGAGAAAATCAAGAAATTTAACAGATTGAATTTCTTATATGCAGAAGAATTATCGAATGATAGTACATATGTATTCCTGCGAAATAATGATAAATAAAAATGGAATTGTATTAACACGAAACCAGAATTACCAATGTTCATAATAAATAAAAAGGTCACAGAAAAATAGTTTTAGGATGGATGGATTAATTGCTGAAATAGCTAAGTTTCCATATGGAATAATAGAAGCAGCCATAATATCAGTTTAAGATTAAGGGTTGCCATATAAGCCTCTGGCTTATATGGCAACCCTTTCTTTTACGGCTCAGTACCAAGAATCAGCACGCCATCATAATAAACTGTTACATTGGCATTAGTTTTATAGGAATAATCGTTAGACTGGTTGTAAGCACTCCAGTCATTTTTATTCTGTCTTGTGTTTACTGACAGAACAGATCCCTGTGATAAGGTATCTTCCGACTGGAAGCTGATCTCAAGATAAGTGTCTGCAGTAGCTTTTGGTGCAGAAAGAGTCTTAAAGGTTCCTTTAGCGGAGCTGGTTATCGCCTTATACCAGGGAGCTTTGTTTAAGGCTAAAGCTGCAGTGTCACAATAAAAAGTTTCATTGCTGCTGCCATCCTTGGTGTAATAATAACGTATTGTAAGCTTATTTAATGTAAGCTCATTACTACCGGAGTTGGTTAGTTTTATATTGTTATAAAGAGTATTTGTGGAAGCAGAGCTGTCTCCGGTATTAGTAAGTGCCAGGTTGTAGTTGCCCCCAGGAGTAACAGTGGGAGTAACAGTAGGGGTAACAGTAGGAGTAACAGTGGGAGTAACAGTAGGGGTAACACTAGGAGTAACAGTAGGGGTAACAGTAGGAGTCACGGTAGGGGTAACAGTGGGCGTCACGGTAGGAGTTACAGTGGGGGTTACGGTAGGAGTAATAGTGGGCGTCACGGTAGGAGTAACGGTGGGGGTCAAAGTAGGTGTTGGGGTACCTCCTGTGAAGGCCGGAAGCTCATCCAGGGTTGTAACAACGTCACTGTTATATACCTTATAAACCATAGAGGATTCCGTATAGGTATTTCCAATACCTCCGTTGTAATCCAGGAGAAAATCGCCGTTCCACACACCAAACCATAACCAATATACATTGTCCCTCTTCATCAGGTCGGGATCCATCATAACACCGTTTTCACTTAAAGTAGCCATTTTACTGCCATTGGAATAATTAACGGTTTTTACGAACTGGTCGGATTGAACACTGTAGTTATGTGCATCGGCATAAATATCAGTTCCTGCAATGTCACAATACTGATCACCCGGATACCAGTCAGCATTCTGACCATTCCATACCCAGATAAGGTTATTCAGATGATGGTAATAGGTCTGACGGTCAAACATAAGCCTGTAGAGCCACAAATAAGGTTCAGCACCTTTGGCACCCCACCAGAACCAGCCGCCGCTGGCTTCATGAAGAGGTCTCCAGAGTATGGTAACACCTTCCTGCTGAAGGGAATCCAGATAACCTGAGATAACATCAATATCCCGAACCATAAGGTAGGCTTCTTCAGAAATCTGCCCGGATTCATACAGAGCTTTGACTTCACTTAAGGGTAATCTGCTTATGTTGAGAGAGGTTACTGCCTTTGACAGGTCGAAGGTAGTGCCCTTGGTATAGAAGTCAGCGCCGCCTTTGGGTGCGTGCCAGTGCCATTGGAAGGAGGTAAGACCACCTTTCACATTCCACTCTTTGGCAAGCCGTACTTCATCAGCATTCTGCCAGCTGCTGGCTGGGGAGCAGAAAATCATGTCGAATAACCGCAGTGCAGGGTATTTGCCTGTGAATTGATAGAGGGCATCGGATTCTTTATCGGTATTTAAAGTACAGGTCTGACCGGCTAAGGTGCTCTTTCCATAAATACTCTTTAAGTAGCTCATGATCTCTTTGGTCTTTGCATTGGCATTGGGATTAACCAAAGCTGAGGTTGCGTTGGTATAAACAGAAGCAGGAACACCTGTACCGTTTTCAATCTTTACATAATCCAGGTCGAACCATCCCCAGCTTTCCTTTATGGAGAGGGTAATGGTTCCGGCTTCGATGTAAATGCTGTTCAGCACCGTATCATGCCAAGCACCATCACCAGTGCTTACAACAGTAGCAACAGAAGCACCGTTAATGAGCAGGAAATTTTCTTTGTAGCTGTCTGCGGCAGTACGAACGGTAATGGTATAGTGCTGTGATGCAGGAATCGTTAGCTGCATGGACCAGGAGTTATTGCTGGCCTGGTTAAACCCGGTAGCATACCCTGTGCCGCTGTACCCTGCCCTTGCAGTGGCAGCTTTTACATTTCCGGCCATTACTGCATTTTCAGCCTCCAGAGTCTGAGAAAATGCTGTGGATACCGTAGTTGCATCCGCAGCAAAAGGGTGTGACAGTAATGCCGTTGCCAGCAAAAGGATTACCAGCAGCATTGCAGTCAGCGATTTTCTTTTTCTTATCATACTTCACCTCTTTCTTGCGCTTCTTTGCGCAGCATGTCATACGAAGCGGTTATAGCCTCGTACAGGGAGCCGCAGCTTATGAACTGCACTCCCAAACCCCTTAAATTACATTGATTTATACGGAAGCTAACTGCAGCTTCCGGTGATAAACATATAGAAACAAGAAACAGGGTCTCTATATTGTTTGTCCAATCGTTTTATTACTAAATTATATGCTAGTCCATGTTTTACATGCCTATGAGTTTTAGATTTAATAAAATTAAAGTCCATACTGCTATTTTCGAATATTTTTCAGGTTCGGTGTAACCTTATTATAAAATACAACGAATAAGGGTTGTATACAAAAGAATTATTAACGGGGTGCACTTCAATGATTCCTGATAAAACATTATATAAAGCCTTCCTCGAGGGGGATATTTCTGCCTTTGAAGAACTGGTAATACGCTATCGCTATAATTTGGTTTATTTTATCCTGCAGTTTCTGAAAGATTATCATAGCTCCGAGGATATAGCCCAGGAGGTATTCGCTTATATTTATCTGCATCCGGACAAATATTCCTCCGAGTACGAGTTTAAGACCTATTTATTTATGTTAGGTAAACGGCGAGCCATCGACTATATAAGAAAACTGAATCGAACGAAAGTAACATCGATAGAGGACCTGCAGCTGGAGGATGTAAGAACGCTGGAGGAAATCATTTATAGTAATGAAGATTCCATAGCACTTAAGAAGGCAGTTAAGGAATTGAAACCGGAATACCGTAAAGTGGTTGTGCTTCAGTATCTTAATGGTTTTTCACTTGCGGAAATCGCTGGGGTTATGGATAAAAGTGTCGGTTCTGTCAAAGTCATATCCCATCGGGCAAAGTTAAAACTGAAAGAAATTTTGGAGAAAGGGGGATGGTCTTATGAAATCTGACCGGGAATTCTTAAACGAGGTATATCAAAAAGCAGAGCAGATGAAAAAAGAGGAAGAAAACCCAGAACGGTTTAAGGGAAAAAGAAAGGCACCTCTCAGATTTGCTTTAACTGCAGCAGCTTTCCTTATATTTCTATCGGCCACTTATGTATTCTATAACATATCCGGGCGGGAACCAGCAACACCGCAGAAGTTCAACATGGAACCGCGTGGTATCAACTTGCCGGATTATATTCAGGAACTTCTTGATACAGCTACAGAAGTTGCAGAAGTACAACCGGTTGAGAACGGGACAGGCACTTACCGGATTCTGAAACTGTATAAGCATTCTCTGGCAGAGGACATTTTAATAAAAGAACTAACCAATCTCATGCCTGTTATTGGGAGGGGAGAAACAGCAATAGTATTCTTAAATACGGGTACTGAGGGATTACAACTCCTTGATGTTTTTACCGGAAAAGAGGATACAAAGGATTATGTAAACAGTACAGGGGATGTGTTAACAGAAGAAAGGCTTGAGGGCTTAGTAAAATAATTGCAATTGTAATAAAATAAAATCATAACAAAGAAAAATATTAAAGAACAAGTGAAAAGAAGTTCATTGTTCTTACAGGAGGATAAGAAATGTTCAAAAAATTACTATGTATTATGATGGTAACCTTATTAACCGTAAGCCTGGCGGCCTGCTCAAAGTCATCCGGTGAAGCTACCTCCAAAGGACCGGAGGGTACGCTAAGTGAAATTATAGATAAGATTTATGAACAGAAAGACCCGGGCCTTAACTTGGAAACCAGAGAAGTAGACCTTACAGATACCAATGCTCTCCAGTATAATACAGGGTTGACCGATGCCACACTTATTAAGGAAGCAACAGTATCAGAGGCACTTATTACCTCTCAGGCCTATTCCATGGCGCTGGTAAGAGTAAAAGACAGTAAGGACACAGAAGCTGTAGCGAAGCAGATGTTAGACGGTATCAATCAGAACAAGTGGATCTGTGTAGGTGCGGATGACTTAAAGGTTACCGCCTCTGGAGACACCATAATGCTTATGATGGTTCAAAGTTCCCTGTCAGATACTGTTACCTCAGATCAGATTGTAGATGCATTCAAAAACGTATGCGGCGGCAAAGTGGATCTGACCTTAGAAAAACAGCAGTAATGGAGTTGCCATGTTATTTTCGAGCATAACGTTTCTATACTTTTTTTTACCGGCGGTACTGATAATTTATTTTCTAGTACCTTATAAGAGTAAGAATTTCATAATTCTCCTTGCAAGCCTTCTGTTTTATGCCTGGGGAGAACCATTGTACAGCATACTAATGGCTGCATCCATTTTACAGGGATATTTTATGGGGCTTCGCATTGAGAGCCTTGCCGGCAGAAAACAGGCTAAGTACTGGATGATCACATCCATCGTGATAAGCCTTGTAATTTTAGGCTTCTTTAAATATTATGATTTCTTTATAGAGAGCTTTAATAAAGCTGCGCATTTATCCCTGCCGGTGCTTTCCATAGCCCTGCCAATGGGAATCAGCTTTTATACCTTTCATATAATGAGTTATGTAATCGATGTGCATCGGGGAAATATTAAAGCAGAGAGAAGTCTTATTACTTTTATGGCCTATTCGACTTTGTTTCCTCAGTTGGTAGCCGGGCCAATTGTTCGGTATGCGGATATTGCAGAGCAGCTTCATAACAGGAAGCACAGTCTCGAGCAGATATACTGCGGCAGCCGGAGATTCTTAGTGGGCCTTTCAAAAAAGGTGCTCCTTGCTAATTCCTTTGGACTGCTGGTTACTCATTTCAGAGCTTCCGAGGACAAATCTATACTATTTTTCTGGCTTTATGCAGCAGCATATACCCTGCAGATTTATTATGATTTTTCCGGTTACAGTGACATGGCAATAGGACTTGGACAGATCTTTGGATTTTGTTTTCTGGAGAACTTTCAGTATCCCTATATAGCAAAGAGTATTACCGAGTTCTGGAGGCGCTGGCATATATCCTTAAGTTCCTGGTTCAGGGATTATGTTTATATACCCATGGGTGGCAACAGGGTCTTAAAGCAAAGGCAGATATTTAATCTGCTGGTAGTGTGGATGTTGACTGGATTATGGCATGGGGCAGCCTGGAATTTCATATTGTGGGGACTGTATTTTGCTGTACTGCTGATACTTGAGAAATTCTGCCTGTTCAAAGGTAAATCCCGGATTCCTTCTGTCCTCTCTCACATTTACGTGCTGGTGCTGGTGATGATAAGCTTTGTTCTGTTTAACGCAGAAAATTTAGACCAGGCAATGGGAGATATCAGAGGAATGTTTGGGCTTACAGGAATCAAGGCAGTTACACAGGAGACGCTGTATTATTTCAGAAGTTATAGTATATTACTGAGCATTGGAGTAATCGGTGCAACGCCGGTTTCCGGCAAGCTATATAAGCGTGTAATCAAAGGGAAAGTGGGAAGCAGTATGGCACTGGTCATAGAGCCGGCAGTATTGATTGGCCTGCTTCTGGTGATTACGGGATATCTGGTGGACGGTTCTTTTAATCCATTTTTGTATTTTAGATTCTAAAAAAGAATCTTGAAATACAGGAGGAGATGAGAAAAGGGGTATGTGGTGAACAAAGACCATAAATGTTACTCATCTATCTTTTCTTACTTATCTGCAGTTCAGCCTTCGGTATTCTGTGGGAGTTATAGAAGTTAATTTCTTAAACTGCCTCATAAAATGAACATCATTTTTGTATCCGCATAAATGTGATATTTCACCAACCGGACAATCAGATTCTGCTAATAGCTCTTTGGCATAAGTAATACGGCTTTCGATGACATCTGACATACAGGTGGTAAAGAAGGTGTCTTTATAGATATTCTGCAGATAACCGCAACTTAAATGCAGCTTATCTGCCATTAACGGTATAGACCAGTCGTTATGCGGATTGCTGTATATTTCGCTTCGCAGCTTAATCAGCTTATCATGAATTCCTGAGTGCAAGGGAGGGAAAATTTTCGTCTCCATCTGCTCTTTTGCTTTTATAAATAACAGCTGCATCAACAGTTCAATGGTTTGTTGTCCATAGGAATTGTTTGAATAGAACTCATTGGCCATTTTCTGAATCAAATCGGAAATATAGTAGTGATTTGATATATATAGGGGGGCATTGAGGGGAATGGGATGCTGCTCAATAAGAACTGGATCACATTCAAAATGTATCCAGTCATTTTGTTTGCCCGCCATGGGCGGGCTCTAATGGGTGAAAGTCCCAAGTGCGCCTAGGCAACGTGGAAGCACATAGCTGAACAACAAGGGTGTCCACCGTGAGGTGGAATCTGAAGGAAGTTGTAGGCAAACTCTTGGTCCGACGGACAGAAATCACATATAAGGCTCTGAAATACGGATAAGTTTGCAAAAGAAGATGAAGTCCAAAAGTTGCTGGAAGTAGGAGTAAATGTGGCGGATAGATGAGAGGAAAGAGCTCGCACCTTAATCGGGGAGGTCTCACAGCGGTATCATTTGCCGAGTAACAACGAACTGTGAGAAGTCAGCATAGTCCGTAGTAGCGAGGAAGTTTCTGTAATGGAAACGGAGCAAAGGGACGAACAATCAATCAGTTGAAGTAGGTTCCGACTTGTAGTAAACACAACATCTGTCGATGACGTCAAAGATGGTGGAAACGAACGGGACAGAAAGGAAACAACGCATGGACACAAATAGTCTAATGGAGCAGATATTAGCCAAAGATAATCTCAATAAGGCGTATCTGCAAGTCATACGAAACAAAGGAGCAGAGGGTGTGGACGGAATGGAGTACACAGAACTTGGTGAATACCTTTTGAAGAATGGCGAAACAATTAAAGAACAATTGCGGACACGAAAGTATAAACCGCAACCAGTAAGGCGTGTAGAGATACCAAAACCAGAAGGAGGAGTCAGGAAACTGGGAGTACCAACAGTAACGGACAGATTTGTTCAACAAGCAGTAGCACAGGTACTCACTCCGATATTCGAGGAACAGTTTCATGACCACAGCTACGGATTCAGACCGAGTCGTTGTGCCCAGCAGGCGGTGCTTACAGCGCTGGAAATGATGAACGATGGGCACAGTTGGATAGTGGACATTGACCTGGAAAAGTTCTTTGACACAGTAAATCATGACAAGCTGATGACAATAATAGGAAGAACAATCAAAGATGGAGATGTTATCTCGATAGTTCGAAAGTTCTTAGTTAGCGGAGTGATTATAGATGATGAATACGAGGATTCTATTGTAGGAACACCTCAAGGTGGAAATATTTCACCACTTTTAGCAAACATCATGTTAAATGAACTGGATAAGGAAATGGAATCAAGAGGATTGGATTTTGTCAGATATGCAGACGACTGTATTATTATGGTCGGAAGCGAACTGGCAGCTAGCAGAGTAATGAAAAGCATTTCAAAGTTCATAGAAGAGAAGCTTGGATTGAAGGTAAATGTTAGCAAGAGCAAGGTGGATAAACCAAAAGGAATAAAGTATCTGGGATTTGGATTTTACTATGACACATTTGCCAAACAGTATAAAGCTAAACCACACGCTAGTTCAGTTGCAAAGTTCAAGGCAAAAATGAAGAAATTTACTTGCCGAAGTTGGGGAGTTAACAATAAGCACAAAATAGAGAAGCTAAATCAGTTGATTCGAGGTTGGATAAATTACTTCAAAATCGGTAGTATGAAGAAACTATGCAAGAATTTTGATGGAACTATTAGATATAGGCTTCGCATGTGCATATGGAAACACTGGAAAACACCAAAGAATAGAGCAAAGAATCTAATAAAACTGGGAATACCTAAATGGGCGGCAAGACGAACCTCTTATGCAAAGGGATTTGCAAGAGTATGTCGAAGTTCAGATATAAGCCAAGCAATAAATAATGAGAGATTAGCCCAGTTTGGACTAATCTCAATGTTGGACTATTACATCGAAAGGTGTGTTACTTGTTAAGTTGATTGAACCGCCGTGTACCGAACGGTACGCACGGTGGTGTGAGAGGTCGAAATTTCTCTGTTAAGAGAAATTTCTCCTACTCGATTATATTCTGCACCAAAAGCTCTGTAGTCATGTGGGGAATTTCTGTCGTAAATTATCAGGGTATTAGGAGGTGTGGATATTAACTCCCCTGAAATGTTAAATAATGCAGGAGATTTGACCAGTAATAGAAGGTACCATTCATAGCCGTTGGGACGATTGACGGCAAAGCTGTTTTCGTGTGTAGAATTGCAACCCATACGAAGTATCTTGAACATATGATTTCCACCTTAGAATATATCAGTTTATTCTTATTATAGTTTATTGATAGTTAAATTGCAATTTATTATACTGAATGTTACTAGTGCAATATTGCTTAAGCGAAAACTATCTTATTTTTTATCAGTAAAAAGGTGATACTCATGCCGTTTGTTGGCACTGATCAAAAGGTATTTTAAGGAGGAAATGAATGAACGCAAGATTATTTAGGAATCACTTTGTACGAAAAGAAATCCCTCTTGACCCAGTATGGGATTTCCATACCTTGAACTCCGAGGAGGAAATACAGGAGGAATTTAAAATGCTTGTACCGGGATGCTGGGAGAGCAATCCAAAGCTTTCATCCTACAAAGGAAAAGCAATATATTCTAAGAAAGTTACCTTTGGCGGTAATGCCCGTCTGGTGTTCAAAGGAGTAAGTCATACTGCATACGTTTATCTCGATAAAAAGCAGATTGGGTACCATTATAATGCATATACCGAGTTCAGTGTACTTTTACAGGATATACCTTATGGGGAACATCTATTGGAGGTTAAGGTTGATAATACATTTCACGAAGAATCCGCTCTTCATGTAAGTAATGATTATTACTCCTATGGTGGAATTACACGTCCGGTAGTAATGGAAGAGGTTGATGAACTCTTTATTAAATATGTACATTTTATCCCATACAGGGAAGCGGGTAAATGGTATGCTGCAATCAGGGCTCTTGTAACTAATCTAACCAATGAGCCAAGGGAGGTAACCCTGAAGATAAAGTTAGGGGAAGAAAATCTTACATTTGATGAAAATATACTTCTTCCTGGTACGGACACATTTATTGAGAATACTTTTGAAATCCCATATGCAATTCCGTATACACTGGAAGAGCCTAAACTCTATATGATGAATGCTATGCTTATTTACAAGGATAAAATAATAGATGATCTTATTGACAGAGTAGGTTTTCGCGATATAAAGGTCAAAGGGAAGGATATATTATTCAACGGGAAAAAAGTTACTATCAAAGGAGTGAACCGCCATGAAGATTATGCGGAATTCGGCTGTGCGGTTCCAATCGAAGCAATGTACCGAGACATTGAAATCATCAAGTCATTAGGTGCAAACTGCATTCGTACCTGCCATTATCCGAATGATGAACGTTTCCTTGATTTATGTGATGAAAACGGAATTCTTGTATGGGAAGAAGCTCATGCAAGAGGTTTGAACGAAGCACAGATGAAGCATAAGAATTTTGAGCAGCAAAGTGCGGACTGTATTAGAGAAATGATTGAAAATCATATAAACCATCCTTCTATCTATGTGTGGGGGATTTTAAATGAATGCGTAAGTAACACAGAGTTTGGAAGAGCCTGTTATGCAAAGCAATTCCAATTGATTAAGAAGCTGGACACCAGTCGTCCGGTAACCTTTGCCAGTCTGGAGGCTCATATTGGTTCTGATTTATGTCTGGACCTGGTCGATATAGTATCCTTTAATATCTATCCTGGCTGGTATCATAACACCCCGGTAACTGATTCCTTGGAGACGCTTAAAGCTTTCGTCAATCGTTCGGAAGGTGCTGGGAAACCATTACTAATCAGTGAAATAGGCGCAGCTGCAATCTATGGACATAGGAGCAATAATCTGGAAAAGTGGACCGAGGAGTATCAGCAGGCCATTTTATCAGAGCAGTTAAATTCCATATTATCCGATGAGGAATTAAGCGGTGTGATAATCTGGCAGTATGCTGATTGCAGGGTAGATAACGGGTGGTTTCACGGCAGACCCAAATGCCAGAATAATAAAGGGATAGTAGATAATTATCGAAGAGAAAAGTTAGCTTATAAAACTGTAAAAGAAATATATCATTCTTATCAGAGATAGAGTATGGTCTGAAGGCAAATAACATCGGAGGATTGACTACCAAAAATGTTTCGATAACAGCAAGAGAAGGAGAAACAGGGAGCTTAAGAATATAGTACATGGTTAAGGAATGCTATATTAAAATTGAGGAATATCTTATACCGGCGGCGGTATCACTTGTAGGCTTGAGCTGTTTTGAGAGAGGGGTTGTTATTCAATAACATCTGTATAACTGTAACTTTAGAGAGTGTAATCACGAATAAGTAATGTAAAGATAAGTAGAAAATTCAGCAGCATCCCGTAAGGCATCTGTACTTCCTTAAGGCAGTTGAATTACTTTAGGGCAGCAGGTTAACCATATATATTATTACTAATAGAATTAGCTGCTATATTAGAAATGAGGAAGTAATGAAAGATAGAATAAAGTATGTAATTGGCATATCATCACTGCTTATCACCTTATTCACCCTCTCAGTTATAAATTGTCTGAAACCTCAGGCAGAATTCTCTGACAGCGAGAGAAGAAAGTTAAAGCAAAGGCCGGAATGGTCCGCAGAACTTCTCCTTTCTAACAGGATGGGAGATGCTTTTGAAGGCTATGCCATGGATCAGTTTCCTTTCAGAGATACTTTCAGGAGAATCAAAGCTTATACCCTCTATAATCTATTTCAGGAGAAAGATAATAACGGTATTTATATTGCCAATGGATTTGCAGAAAAGCTTAATTATCCTTTAAAGGAGGCATCTCTTTCCAATGCCTTGAATAGATTTCAATCTCTCTATGATACTTATCTGGCTGAAAGTAGAGGTAATATATATACCTGTATCGTTCCTGATAAGGGTTATTATCTGGCTGAGAAGTACGGTTATCCCCATATGGATTATGACCGACTTTATGATACCATAAGAGCTGGAATGAAGTATGCTGAATTTATAGATATCAGAAATCTTCTGGAGATAAAGAGCTATTACAAGACGGATACACATTGGAGGCAGGAGATGATAAAGCCTGTGGCAGAAGAACTGTTAAGCATTATGGGAGCAGAGGATATCCATGAGCATCAATATCAGGAAATTACACCGGAAACACTTTTTTATGGAGTCTATTACGGGCAGTCTGCTTTGCCTTTGGAAAAGGAGTATATTACGTATCTGACCAATGAGCTTTTAGACAGTTGTATTGTCTATAACTATGAGAAAGACAGTACCTCCGGGATATATGATCTCAGCAAGCTTAAAGGCAGAGATCCTTATGAACTGTTCTTATCGGGTTCGGTTCCTTTGCTAACAATTGCAAATCCCAAAGCTGCAGGAGAGAAAGAGTTAATAATATTCAGAGATTCCTTTGGCAGCAGTCTGATACCCCTGTTGGCAGAAGCTTATTCTAAGATAACTCTGGTGGATATCCGCTATATATCCAGTGCAATTTTGGGGGATTATATTGAGTTTAATGGGCAGGATGTACTGTTCCTGTATAGCACCCTTCTCTTAAATGACAGTTTTAGTATGAAATAAACCAGTGCTTCATCCTTTTATAGTGCAAAATGCACATAAGAGAATGAAGCATTTTTATGTCATAAAAGCTTGTAATATATCTAAATTATGGATACAATCAAAAGGTAGAATATAAATGAGGTTATATAGAATTACGAACAGAAGATATTCACAAATGAAGGAGAGTGTTATGTATTTAATACCGGAACCACAAAAAATGATAATGGAAGAGGACACCGGCTTTGTCTTAAGATACAACGGGCGCATAACTGTTAGCAGCTTATGTGACAGACAAGCCGTAGCTCATGCCGCAATATTGAAAGAGGAAATCCTCAGACAGCTGGGTTTTCATTACCTTATTTCCAAGGGAGAAAAAATATCAGGAGAGCTGTTTCTTGGCCTAAAGACAACTTTGCACCCGGAAGGCTATCAGTTAATTATTACCAAGGACACCATAGAATTGTATGGTGGCAGCAGTGCAGGGATATTGTATGGAATCCAGACCTTACGCCAGATAATTAATTTTAAGGGAGCGGTACTTCCGGCCCTTACCATTGAAGATTATCCGGTCATAGAGAACAGGGGCTTCTATCATGATATAACCAGAGGACGTATACCGACTTTACAAAGTCTTAAGGAACTTGCGGATAAGATGTCCTACTATAAAATGAACCAGTTGCAGCTATATATTGAACATAGTTTTCTATTTCGTAATTTCAGTGAAGTCTGGCGGGATGATACGCCGCTTACTGCTGAGGAAATACTTGAGCTGGACCAATACTGCCGCAACCTGCACATAGATCTTGTGCCCTCTATTGCTACCTTTGGGCATCTTTATAAAGTACTTCGTACAAAGACCTATTCACATCTTTGTGAACTGGAGGGAGCGGAAAAGGAACCTTTCTCCTTCTATGAAAGAATGGGTCATCATACCCTTGATATTTCTAATAAAGATAGTTTTGCCTTTATTACAGAGATACTTCAGGAGTTTATCCCTTTATTTTCATCTGAATATTTTAATCTGTGTGCAGACGAGACCTTTGACCTGGGAAAAGGAAAAAGTAAAGCGATGGCTGAAAAGGTCGGACTTGACAACATGTACATAGACTTTGTAGGACAAATATCTGAGTTTCTTATTAGTAAGGGAAAAAAGCCGATGTTCTGGGGAGATATTATCTGCGGGTTTCCGGAAGCTGTTAAGAAACTTCCTGAGGGTGTAATCTGCCTCAATTGGGGATATGAACCCAATGAAAGTGAGGACAATACCAAAGCACTTAAAGAGGCAGGCGCACTTCAATATGTATGTCCCGGGGTTAATGGCTGGAACAGGCTGATAAATAATTACAGATCTGCTTATGATAATATCAGCAGAATGAGCAGCTATGCAGTTAAATATCAGGCAGAAGGAATTTTAAATACGGATTGGGGCGATTTTGGACACATTAATCACCCGGAATTTTCCTTAGCAGGAATGATCTACGGAGCAGCCTTTTCCTGGAATGCAAAAAGGCTGGAATTTGAAGATATTAATTGTAAAATATCGAGACTTGAGTATGGAGATGCAACAGATACCTTTTTGTCCGTAGTGAATACATTATCAGAACAGAATGCGGTTACCTGGTATGATGTAATATGTTTTAAGGAATTAAAGGAAAATGCCATTAAAGGAAAACCCTATTCACCTGTACTGGAAGATATCAGTTGGGATGAGATTAACGCAACCAATGTAAAAATAGATAACTGTTTAACCCTTCTTTATCGGATACTGTCCACCGCCAGACAGGAGAAGCGCTATCTTTATAAGGCTTATTTCATAGCAGGGGCAGGCATGAAGCTCTTCAATGAGATTGGTGCTTTTGCAGTCTGCGGTCCCTGTACGGCAGATGCAAAGGAACAGGGAAAGGAGCTTGCTGTAAGGCTTGAATACTGGCATCAGGAATATAAGGAGCTGTGGCGCAGTGTCAGTAAGGAATCCGAACTCTACCGTATCAGCGAAGTTGCTTTCTGGTATGCGGATTATCTGAGAGTCCTGTAAAATGGATATTGAATCAATGTTGCTTTTCGGTTATACTCTACATCATATGGCATTTGTCGAAAAGGAGAACTAAAAAGCAATGAAATTCTATCTTGCACCCTTAGAAGGGATAACCGGGTATATCTACCGAAATGCATTTCACACCTATTACGGTCAGGTAGATAAATATTTTTCACCCTTTATAACAACAAATTCGGATTTGGCCTTTAAGAACAAAGATATTAAGGATATTCATCCGGATAATAACAAAGGAATGGTCTTGATACCCCAGCTGCTTACCAATAACGCCAGTAGTTTTATTAGTGCTTCGGAAAAGATAAAGCAGTATGGATACAATGAAATAAATTTAAACCTTGGTTGTCCCTCCGGCACGGTTGTATCCAAAAATAAAGGTTCCGGCTTTTTAGCCCTCAAAGAGGAACTGGATAGATTTTTGGAAGAGATTTTTGAAAAGTCTGTTACAGAGATTTCAATTAAGACCAGAATTGGAAAAGAACAGCCGGATGAATTCTATGATCTGATTCAGATCTATAATAAATATCCTCTTAAGGAGCTGATTATTCATCCGAGAATTCAGAAGGATTTCTATAAGAACAAACCAAATCTGACGGTCTTTGCCGATGCCCTGAAGACCAGTAAGAATCCCGTCTGCTACAATGGAGATATCTTTACACTTAAGGATTTTAAAGATTTCAATCAGAGATTTCCGGAAGTGGATACCTTAATGCTTGGCAGAGGGCTTCTTGCCTATCCGGGATTGATTGCTGCCATTAAGGAAAATAAGCAGCCGGATAAGGAGGTCTTCAGGCAATTTCATGACCGAGTGTATAATGATTACCGTAAAGTCCTTGCTCCTGACAGGAACGTATTGTTTAAGATGAAGGAATTATGGATCTATATGAGTACTGTCTTTACTGATTATGAGAAGTACCTGAAAAAGATTAAGAAATCAGAACAGTTAGACAGTTATGAAGAAACGGTTGAGAAGCTCTTTCGTGAGCAGGAAATTGTGATTGAATAAATATTAAATGATTAAAAGCAGTTTTTCACAAGGGGACGGCAATTGGCATAAAACAGAAAGACTCATACTTCAATTCCAAGGCATAAGAAGTTCTAATTCTCTGAATATTTTGTGCTGGACATATTATAAAACTGATAACTCGCTGCGCTCAGACAATCAGCTTTATAATATAGCACAAAATTTCCAGAGAAAAGAACTTCTAATGCCTTTCCATAGGCGTATTCGTTCTTTCTATTTTATGCAAATTGCCTGTGCTCCTATTGACGTTAGACTTTGCTTATTTAATAATAAAGTTATTTGTTATACATCATATCTGGATAATATTGACGTTAGGCTTTGCTTATTTAATAATAGGCTCTGTCACAACATATGGTTGAAAAACGATATGATTTTAGCAGGGCATAAAATGCTCTGCTAAATTGGCTTTTTTATATAAATAAGACGAACTTTTTATCAATATGTACAATGTCGTGTAACCTTTGCTATTACTTATTTTTATAATATTTCAACTGTAGCCATATTATGTTCTATACTATTCAAACAATAACCACATAGAAGATACATTAGGAGAAATTATTCTTCCATCCCAAGGACCAGTAATCCCTAACTCCTTTGGTGTAATTTTTTGATAGCCACCTTCCATTCCTTGTATCTCAATATTGTATTGTTCATCAATTGATATAATAGCAGATAAAGGTTCACTATGTAAGACAATATCTTTTAGAGATGGATATTTTTCGTGAATTTCACTGGAATAGCAAAAATGTTCAAATTCTGGACCAAACCATTTATAAGATATTGCGTTAAGGGTAAAATAATAAGTTTTGTTAATTTTTTCTATTGAATCTGTATGGTCGTGACCATTAACACAAAGTAATATTTTCTTCCCATTAGCTGTTGCTTGATTAATGATACTTTGTACTTCTTCTCGGTTTGATACACCACGTTTTCTAAAGCTGTTTTCTAAGCTGTGATGCGAAAATATAACTATAGGTAGCAAGCTTTCTGAAATTTCTCGCTGTAGCCAAATTAATTCAAAATCGGGTATTGATGGATATATACCATCTTTTACTTCATAATTACGCTTATGATATACTTCAAATTCATTACCGTATCGAATAAAAGCTGCATCAAGCACTATAAACTTTATATTTCCACATTCAAATGAATAGTATGAGTGTTCCATACCAAGCCAATTTATAACATCTTTTTTAGTATACAGGTCAGTATCATGATTGCCTATTACGTGGTGATGTGGCTTTTCAAAATCATTAAATATTGATAGCAATTCTTCATTCTTATGGTATGGATGACAGAAATCCCCAAGCTCAATTATAAAATCTACCTCTGCTTCACGTGCCCTTGTTATAAAACTATTTAATCTTTCTAACCCATCTGGAATAACATCATGATGTAAATCTGTAAAAACTGCAAATTTTATACTGCTCATTAGATTACCTAACTCCTTTTAATATTCAGATTACATAAGTAATTTTTACTTCGCTAATTAAAACGATTAAGACATCTTAAATACTACTCTAGTCAATAATAATTTTATTGCAATTATTACATCTATAACTTTTTATTTTGGATTTCTAAGATAATACTTTCCACCCAATACTGTATACTTTTCAATTATTTTCAGTTTCTTATTATGCCACTTAAATGAATATTTTCAACTATCAATAAAACCTTGTATTAGGTTAGAATTACAATAAGGACATACCAATATTCCATAAAACTTCCGACTATTTTATTTCCTTCACATAAATCTACAATTCTGATTTAATTATATTGTTATTATATAATGTACATTTCTAAAATACTACCGTAATTCAATATATTTACTTAATCAATGGAACAGCCGGTCGTTTTGCTAATTCCCTACATTTAACCATTGCTAATGCTGACAGGGCTGTTCTCAAAAGAGTATTCATTTTATCATTTATTGAACTACTATTGATATTGATACAATTATTCCATGTAGGATAATTGTTAAGGTATTTTGAAAGACTCTTTATTAAGATTAAATATCTGCTACGGTTGCCATTCAAACTACTCCTTCCATATCTTTACGCTATTATTATAACACATAATTTGGAAGTAATCAGACGATTGTTCGATTTATCAACCTTATGTTATGACAGAGCCTAATAATAATATTAAGACATTTGGGATAAAAGAAAATTATATCAATAGATTTATTATTTGATAGTGCTTATAATAATATGTTCTTTTGTGTTTAGTGATTGGTCACTTTAAACTTTTAAGAAGTTGTTCCCTTTCTTATTTTTATTAGAAGAACCTGTTTACACAAAATTTTACACTATCGGTCTACTCTCTATAGTATCTTCATCAACCAATTGATTTAATGTATTATATCAATTGATGCTCTTTAAGATAGGTCTTATAAGCATTGGCCAGGAAGGTGGAAGCACCTTCACCATATATTCTGTCGGTAGCTTCTCTGACAGCCTTGTCAGTGGTAAAGCCTTCTAATAGAAGATTCCAGTAATTATCACCCATGTCTATTCCGTTTAAGGTAACATTCATTAAGTCCATCAATTCATTTACGATACTCTGTATTTCTGTTGAAGCAGGGTCTTTCCTCATGTCAGAAGTCAATTTTTTATGGAGTTCCGTATTTTTAGCTACATAATCTTTAGATGAATCCATAAGTGAATTCATTCTGTCCATCGTACCTTTGAAGTCTTTCAGATTTTGTTTCATCGCTTGTGTATATTTCTCAATACTGCCATATTGCTTTATTGCCAATTGACCGATTTCTGATTCCTTTTCTTTCATGGTCTCAAACATCTCATTGAACTTTTCCATGCTGCCCCAGTAAGTTACAATCTCATCTAAGTGGGTTTCTTTAAAATCCTCCAGAGCAGAAAAATAGTCCGTCATATCGAATTCCTTAAAGCTCATATCCTTTTCTCCTTTCAAAAGCCTGTCGATTAAACCAAGCAGGTTACCAAGTCTGTCAGCCTTAGCCTGTATAAGCTTTCGTTGATCCCTTAAAGCGTTTAGCCTGTCAAACTGTGGATTTTGCATTATTGCTTTTATATCCTTTAAAGGAAAGTCCAGTTCTTTGAAAAACAATATCTGTTGAAGGGTCTCCAGAGATGCCTTATTATAGAGCCTGTATCCGGCGGCTGTAGTATCAGATGGTTTTAACAGACCGATTTCATCATAATACTGCAAAGTACGAACACTTACTCCTGTAAGGTCAGAGACCTGTTTTACTGTCATCATGGCGGTACCTCCATAATCAGAGATTATATTTAGGTTGGTTGCTTATATATTTATAGGTTAAGTGGTAACAGCTGTTTTATTTCTTCTAATCTCTGTAATAAACATACACTATCACGTTGGGTGATAGTCAATAGATAATTTCAATATTTCAATATTTTTTATGCCATATTTAAAATGAATATATATGTAGTATTTTTAGGTCTTAATTATCTGTTTTTTTCTTTTCAATCTGCATTATAAATTTAAGTGCAAATACCTTGCTTTTATATGATTTCAGATTTATTGTAAAAAACTAAGACATTACATAGGTTTTCACACTTTGAAAAACTAAAACCATGATTATATAGGGGGTTATGTTGTAAAAACTAAAACCATTATTACATAGAATTCAGGTTGCAAAAGACTAAAATCGTAATTACATAGGATTCAGGTTGCAAAAAACTAAAACCATGATTATATAAGGATTCCGGTTGCAAAAAACTAAGACCATGATTATATAAGGATTCCGGTCGCAAAAAACTAAGACCATGATTATATAAGGATTCCGGTTGTAAAAAGCTAAGACCATGATTATATAAGGATTCCGGTTGTAAAAAACTAAGACCATGATTATATAAGGATTCAGTTTGTAAAAAACTAAAACCATGATTATATAAGGATTCAGTTTGTAAAAAACTAAAACCATGATTATATAAGGATTCAGTTTGTAAAAAACTAAAACCATGATTATATAAGGATTCAGTTTGTAAAAAACTAAAACCATCATTACATAATGATTTCAGGTTGTAAAAAACTAAAACCATGATTACATAAGGTTTCAGATTGCAAAAACATAAAAAACCCTGCTTTCATATGATTTCAGGTGAATTGCAAAAGAGAGAAAGAACGAATGTGCCTATGGAGAGGTATTAGAAGTCCTTTTCTCTGGAGATTTTGTGCTATCATGTAAAACAGATTGTTTGAGCGTAGCGAGTTATCTGTTTTACATGATGTCAAGCACAAAATCTTCAGAGAATTAGGACTTCTTATACCTCGGAATCGAAGCATGAGTTCTTTCTCTCTTTTGCAATTCACCGTCCCATTGAGAAAAACTGTTCTTTTCTAATCTGAGCTTCAAAGCATAAAAAAGAGACAGATTTTAATCAATCTGTCTCTTCCTGTATATATATTACCACAAAATCTCGATTTTTTCAAGTCTTGTAATAGATTGGAAGCTGCCCTATAATGAGATACCATCTTGGAAGGAGGATTATTTATGGAGGACAATTTATTTGAATTAATGCAGCTTAAAAAGCAGGAAGCCGAAATAACGGCACTTCTGGCAGTTAATGAAAAAACAGAAAGCTTCGGCCTGTCTTTATCCTATGAAGAGGCTAAGGAATTGGTGGTATTGAGAAATGACAGTCTTAAGAACACTCAGAGGGTGGAATTCGGGGAAGGTATTCTTCCAAAACTCATATACCACTTCTGTGATTCCCAGTATATTACACAGGATAATTACATGCAGACGCTGACAGATCTCCAGGATATCTTTTATCAGTTTAAGAATGAATCGGAGGATAATCTCACTGATGATGAACTGTTTACCTTTATGAAAGAGCAGTTTGAAGAGGTATGTACCGGTGACTTAGAATATCTTGCCGGTACTTGTCTGGAGAAATTCACAGAAGCTATCAGGGCAGGTTACCGAGGTTATAAACAGACTGGCGGCAGCGGAGAATTCAGCCAGTTCGACGATGTAACACGTTGGGACAGGGAGTTATATCTGGAGGTCTTAAAAGAAATCTTTTGGGATTAATGGGAGGCTATATGGATATGGATTATACCATGGAAGAACTTCTGCCCTTAGTGGAGAAGCTTACCTTTCAATTCACCTCGGGAGACAGCAGTTCCGTGACCTATGAGACTGCCAGAATGCTGATGGAAGCAATTCTCTATTGCATCGAGGAGTATGAAAGGGAAGGGAATGCATTCAGTGTCAGAAGCGAGAATAGACAGGAAGCTGCTTATGTATATAAGCTGGGATATGAGGCAGTAAGAGAGAAGGTATATAAAGCGAAAGAGTTATATGAGAATATTCTCAAAGATTTTAAGGATTTCGGTTTAAGAAATTTAAAAGAAACCTTTCTGGATGGAATGCCTGCTTTTTTCATTCATTATGATCCGAAATTCAAGCCCCAGGACCATTTATTAACCTTGGATTATCCAACGGTAGGTGCCATTGGTAATCTTAATGGGATTGATGCCATATATCAATATTTATGCAATATCAAACTTGAGAATGAGTTCTTACTGGTATTTCCTCCTGAGAACGTGGCAAGACGGTTAGAAAGGCTTATGCCTGACTACCAGGAAGCATATTATGATAATATTTGTGACGCAGTGCTCTTAACGGTAATAGGCTGTTATGCCGCAGATAAATCCATAGGTGGGCTTGACTTAAGGGAAGAGGATATGAGTGCAGTGAGGGAATATTTTGAAGGCGATGATATGGAAGCTGCAGAAGGAAAGATTCAGCATATTATAACGGTTCTTTTTCAGCAGGTTTTTTCTGATAGGGAAGAAATGAAAGTTTATTTTATGCAGGGTAGCAAAAACTATGCAATCAGAATTATGAATGGTATCCAAAATAATTCACTTTGCGGAGTATTTGGGTTGTATAATCAGTTTGGTTAAGAAAAGTTTTTGAAGTTTTAATCAGATAAAGTATGAGTAAGAAGGTTCTTAGCTGTCTGAAGAAAGCTAAGAACTTTCTTTTATTATGAATCCTTTATCTAACATTCTATCTACATTCTATGTAACATTCTATGCAAATTTCTATCTACCGTCTATGTAACATTCTATGTAAATTCTATCTACCGTCTATTTACAGTCTATGTAAATTTCTATCTACCGTCTATGTAACATTCTATGTAAATTTCTATCTATCGTCTATGTAACATTCTATCTACTTTCTATTAACAGTTAATCTATGATATAAGTATTTTACTATAAGAATTCTTTGGGAGGATTGTCAATGACATAGCCACTTCACGGATACAATTTTAAGAAAAATTATTATTTGCTGCATGCAAGTGCTACAAGCCTGACAATAGGTATATTATACAATTTAAGCAAAATTATTATTTGCTTGGGACAACATTATAAAAAGGTCTTATTTGTCTATAATATTAGCCAGAAAGTAATATACGACCGGTACTAAGATTGCAGGAAGAAGATTACCAACCCGTACTTTCTTACCAAGTAACAGATTAAGCCCCACACAAAAAATTAATACAGATCCAATGCAGGATAAATAACCGATTAGAGTTTCATTCATATAACCGGAGATCAGAGCCGCACACAGAGTAATTGAACCCTGATAGAGCAATAAAGGAACTGCAGAGAACATAACACCGATACCAAGAGAAGAGGCAAATACCATAACAATAATAAAATCCAACAGGGCTTTGGCAAAAAGTGTGGTGTAATCTCCCGTAAGACCATCTTTGATGGAGCCCACAACTGCCATAGCACCAACACAGATAACCAGCGTGGAGGTTACGAACCCCTCAACAAAACTGTTGTCACCGGAGGCTTTAAAGAGGCCTTTTAATTTGTTGCCCAGGTTCTCCATACGGTTTTCCAGGTTTAATGCTTCTCCGATAAAACCACCGATAACCAGTGATACAACCAACAGCATGGTATTGGCAGTTTCAAAACTGCCCTTATCCGTTAGTTTCAAAAGACCTGCCATGGCACCACCCAAACCGATAAATAAAGTTGCCGTACCACAGGCTTGCATTAGTATTTCATGAAATCTTTGCTTTAAACCATTTTTGATCAAAAGCCCTACGCCGCTTCCAAGGATAACTGCTAAAAAGTTTACGATGGTACCTAAGCCTCTCATGTTTTTCTCCTTTGTCCTTTAAATATCACAATTCTAACACAAACCCGTTGGAAATGAAATTAATAATTCTTATTTGATTGAAGAAATTGGCAGTGCCTATTAATATTTTTTTCTTGCGCATTAAAATAGAATTTTGTATAATATAACTGCGTTAATAGTAGCATTCCCGAATACTGTCACTTCAGTGGCGGATGGTTCTGCGGGGATGCTTTTCTTTCATTAGATACCTTTAGAGGAATTATAATATGAAATGGATAAATGTTAGCAAAGAACAATTAGAATTTGAAAGTTATAATAGCCTTATCGTATTAAGCAGGATGAAGCTTATATCTGCTGCTGTTGTTTTACTTTCCTTTCTGTTCATTTATTTTGACTGGACAGTGGTAAGGATAGGGACGGACAAAGTGTACCAGGTTACTTTAATTTCCATGCATTTAATTTGTCTGCTTGCTTCTGTAATATTTCTTATATTCTATAAGCCTATTGTAAAACATACAAAGGACGGCAAAGGTTTCATATACACGATACCTAAGGTATATTTTTTCCTGTATGTTCTTGTAGGAGCCCTATCTTCCGTCAACAGCCAGCGTTACACAGGAAATATATATTCTTATATCATTCTCTCTCTAATAGCCGGAGCGGTTCTTACATTGAAACCTCTGGTAATGGTTTTATCCTATCTTATTAGTCATGCGATATTTCTATACGGCATCAGCCTGCTCAACGACGACGCAGGACAAGCTCTTACAAAGCAGTTCAATGCAACAATTATGATTGCCACTTCCCTGTTTATGAGTATAATGTTTTACCAGCACCGAATGAAAGAATTTTTTACGAAGAAGAAGCTGAAAGAAAATGAAGAGAACTTTAAAAAGCTGTTCTACTCCAATCCCTACCCGGTGTTCATTACCAGACTGGAGGATGGCAAAGTTATCAAAGCCAGCAAAAGGGCTATAAGTCTTATGGGTCTGACCGAAGATGAGACGAAAGGGTATAACAGCATAAACTGGTATATTCAGGAGGATAACAGATTATCTCTTTTGGAAGAACTAAAAAGTAATAATTCCGTTTATAACCGCATTGTTGCCTATGATTTTAAAGGTAAACGTATGTGGGTAACTGCTAATTATGAATTAATAGATTATCATGGTGAAAAATGTATACTTACGGGTATTATGGATATCACTGAAATACACCGGGTGGAGGAAGAACTTTCACGTCAGGCCTCAACAGATGTACTGACAGGGATCATGAACCGCAGAATGGGAATGATTAAGCTGGAAGAACTTATGGAAACAGGTAAAACGGGCTTTGTGGAGTTTGTCCTGTGTTTTGTGGATATCAACGATTTAAAGAAGATTAATGACAGCTTGGGACATGGTGAAGGTGACAGATATCTTATGACCTTTTGTGATCAGACGAAGGAGAAGATCGGGGAGAAGGACCTGTTCTTTCGAATGGGAGGAGATGAATTTATTATCGTCTTTTTAAACAAATCCTTATCTCAGGCAGAAATGTTATGGAACAAACTGATAGAGCACCTTGGAACTTTTGAGATATCTGCCAGCCATGGTATGGCTTATTATAGCTCCGGTATGGAATTTGAGCTGGAGGATATCATTGAAAGAGCAGATAAGAGAATGTATGTAGAGAAGTTAAAATACAGAAAAGAGAACTAAAATACACCAAAAGGAGAATGGTATGGAAGAAAATAAGCAGGATTTTACCACAATTGATGAGTATATTAGGTTATACCCGGCGGAGGTACAGGAGAAGCTTACTGCACTCAGAGAGCTGATACATTCGGCAGCACCTGAGGCTACGGAAGCCATAAGCTGGAGAATGCCAACCTTTAGGCTCCATGGTAATCTGGTGCATTTTGCGGTTTTTAAGAAACATATTGGTTTCTATCCCGGGGAGAGCGGCATCAGGGTATTTGAAGACAGGATGAAGGATTATAAAAGTTCAAAAGGAGCCGTTCAGTTTCCTTTAGATAAGCCGCTTCCGTTAAATCTGGTAGAGGAGATTGTACTTTACCGGGTAAAAGAAAATACAGAGCTTGCCTTAAGTAAAAAGAAAAATAAATAATGCTTGACAAAACAGTTATAAGAAGTATAATTTGCTAGTCAGTTACCGTTACAAATACAAAGCAATGTAATATTAAATACAGGAAGTCAATAACATGAACAGAAAACCCATCAGATTAAATTTTGTATATTATTTTGCAGGTACCCTGCTGTCAGCATTTTTAATAGCAATTATATTGGAAAGCTTAAGCCGGACATCCCTTTTTAAGGCCCTTTATTTTCTATGGCAGGAACCGCTTTTATTCTTTTTAAATTTATCTATTATACTGCTCACTTTATCGGTAACTCTTTTTACGGCAAAAAGAAGATTCTTTTTCTCTATCGTTGCTGGAGCCTGGATCATTTTGGGAATAGTCAACAGGATTATACAGTGTTTTCGCCTGACTCCCATTTCAGCCATGGATTTCTATCAGGTGAAAGAAGCTTTAAGAAACCTGCCAATGTATATGAACACCTTTAATATATTACTACTGGTTGTCCTTGTTCCGGCAGTGGTTTTTCTGATTGTTATACTGTGGAAGAAAATCAAATCCCAGAAAAGATTGGTGGCAGTTCCTGTAAGTCTTTTGATCTTTTCAGTTTTACTTCTTGGAATTATTACCTTTACTGCTACCAGGACAAAAGTGTTGCAGAATGAATTTGATAATCTTCACGATGCATATTTTCAGTATGGCTTTACCTACTGCTTTACCAACAGTATCTTCGAAAGAGGTATTGATAAACCTTCCGATTACTCAGCAAAACGTATGGAGGAGATTACGGATGAATTAGTGAATGCAGCTGATGTACTATATACAGGGGATAAAGCTCAGGCTGATAGTCCCAATATTATTATGGTACAGCTGGAGTCCTTTTTTGATGTGAATTATTTGAAGCACTATACTTTTTCTGAGAATCCGCTGCCTAATTTTACGGCTTTAAAAGAGAATTACACATCCGGTTTTCTGACTGTTCCAGTATATGGTGCAGGTACAGTCAATACGGAATTTGAGGTTATTACAGGGATGAGTATGGAGTATTTTGGAACCGGTGAATATCCCTACAGAACTATCCTTAAGTCTGAAACCTGTGAAAGCGTTCCCTATAACCTGAACAGAGAAGGATACCGCAGTTATGTAATTCACAACAATTCCGCGTCCTTTTACGACCGCAAGGATGTATTTCCCAGACTTGGCTTTGATAACTTTGATTCCATAGAATTTATGAGCGGCTTATCTTATAATCAGCTTGGTTGGGCCAAGGACAGTGTGTTAACCGGTGAAATATTAAAGGCACTGAAAGCAGAGGAGGACAGGAATTACATATACACTATTTCTGTACAGCCGCACGGAATCTATCCCGATAACAAACCGGAGGTACCTTACCGGATTCAGGTGACACCAGAATCAGAGGCACCTTATCCGACTGCTGCTTATACTTCACTTGAGGCTTATGTAAACAGCATGGAATACTATATAAATCAGCTTTATGAGACGGACCAGTTTGTTGGAGAGCTTACCAAAGCGCTAATGGCTTATGAGGAACCTACTGTAGTTGTATTTTACGGTGACCACCTGCCTCCTCTGTCACTGGAACAAAAGGATATTACAAATGACAGACATCAGACTGAGTATGTACTGTGGAGTAATTTTAAGCTTGATAAGGCAGATAAGAATCTTACCGCTTATCAATTAAGTGCATATGTGCTGGACAGGCTGGGAATGGATAAAGGAATTTTAACCCAATTTCATCAGAAAGCTTCTGCTAAGGAAGATTATAAGGAAGAACTTAAGCTTCTCCAATATGACCTTTTATATGGCAAGAAATATGTATTTGACAAAAGTAACCCCAATGAAGTAAAAGATATGAGTATGGGAATCACACAACCTGAGATTACAGAAGTAACCAGGCAGGGAGATAAGCTTCTTATAACCGGCTCCGGTTTTACCGAATCCAGTGCTGTTGTGGTAAACGGCAAAAAGTACGAAACGGAGTATATAAGCGATGGAAAGCTGAGTATTTCTGATAAATTAGAAGAAGATTGCAACATCTATATAGAACAATTGGCAGGAAGTAAGGTGGCACTTGGGAAAAGCAAGGTCTTTCGTTATCTTTCAGTCAAAGAATAAATATAAAAAGGTATGCCGTATAATTACCGCAATATTCATTTCTATTATGAGAATGATACATTGTGGCTGCAGCATACCTTTTTTATGAAATTCTTCAGGGGGTTTATAACTTCTTGTGCCGAGTCTGGTATCCAGAAGGGATACAAGAAAGCTTCAAACAAACCCTGGATTTTATATGAGATAATAATTAAAACCAAAAACATCTATATCAGCTTACATACCACCACCGGATAAGAGCTCAGGATTCAGCATACCAAAAATCATAGCAATATGTGCAACTACTAAAAATATACTAACAAAAATAGCATGCAGCTTTAGCTTATCGCTTTCACTTTTCTTCTTTCCTACAATTCCGGTTTCCAGAAGAAAAAGACCACCAAAAGGAATAACACCGGATAAATAAAACAATACGGCGATAACGTCAAAGGGACCGCGCCAGGTGCCCGAAGTGGTCAGCGGGATAACTGCCTGGAATAACAGGTAAAGGAATATACCTGTAAAATAAATACCGGCAAAAATACCCGTAAACTTATTGATTCTCTTAGAAGTACCGGTAAAATTTCTGGAGTACAAAATGATGAACTCAGTGATAGCGAGTGTTTCCGCACATATTACCGGAATGGCCATAAAAATGATGAGCTGCCAGGGCTGATGTGATGCCAGCAATTCCATATAATGAGTTGCATTTCCCATATAGATGAATCTCCTTTGATTATTAAGATAGAACTGTTATAACAAAGGAATATGTATTTAATATGGAGAAATTTATAGTTTTCAGAATTATAAAGGAGTTATTCCATATAATCCTTGAGAGGCTTTTTAAGAAGCTGGCGGAGCAGGCATAACCGACTTTATGTACTAAAAAATAATGCATTTAGCGGTGTTTTATAACTAAACTTGCTTCAGAAGCCAATTTATTACAAAAAGATGAAAAAAGTATTGTAAGTTTTACAATGAGAACTTATAATATTGGATAATAATGAGGAAGATTAATTTAACATCAGATGGAGCAGGTATAACATTTGAGAAAAGAGGTCGTCATGGTAGGTACGAGAGATGAGGCGGACAGATTATTTTATAAAAGTCTGGAGGAATTAGAATCCCATCACCTGGAGGAAGCTGTTAAGAGCTGTATGGAAGCAATTAACGGTTACGAGGAACTGGGAGAATACTTCTGGTGTGCCAGAAGCCAGAACCTTCTTGGCGTAATTTACGGTGCCATGGATAATGAAACCATGGCTGTTGACTGTTATCTGAATGGTATAGAATATTGCACGAAACATCAGGTAAAAGGACTGCTCCATCTCTTTTACTGTAATATCGGAAACAGATATATGGAACTGGGGGATACGGACAAAGCATTAGAGTTTTTTATCAAAGGGAAAGAGGATCTGCTTGAGAACGGAAAAGAACTTTACGAACTATATGAGAAATGGCTTGTAGTAAATGATCTGAATCTGGGGGGAGCTTATTTTAAGCTGGGTGAGTTAAAGGAAGCGGAGGAGAATCTGCTGTCAGCCTTGGAAACAGCAGAAAAGACAAAAGATGATACCTACCTTTTTACCATTATGTGCTGCCTGTCTAAGCTATATATGGCAAGAGGTTCAGAGGAATATGTCAGGGAAAACCTGCAGACCATGATGGAGTTTGTTCAGCTAAAAGCAGCACCGGTCAATGATTTTATGCAGGATATGATCAATTTTACCTTTATATTGAGAAATCTGAAGGAACATGAGCTGTGGAAGAAATGTCTGGAGATATTTGACCAGTTATCAAAGGAAGTCAAGTCTCCTACAGTTATGCTTCAGGCAGTGGAATTCTGGCTGGATTACTACGAAGACCGTGGGATGCAGAAGGAACATGATAATATGTGCATCCGCCATACCAAACTATATCTGGAGTTAAAAAAATTCATCAACCAGGATAAAATTATGGCTCTGAATGCGAAACTGGAACTGCATCAGGCAGAGGATGATATAAAAGCAACCAAAAGAAAACTGGAAAAGGATAATGTAACAGGGCTTAAAAACCGTTATGCATTGCAGCAGCATGGTGTGAAGAAACTGGAACTGGCGCAAAAAACTGGAACCATGATTGCAGTAGGTGTCCTGGATATAGATCATTTTAAAGAATTAAATGACAGTTACGGGCATTTAAAAGGGGATAAGGCACTAAAGCAAGTAGGTAAAATTCTTAAAAACTGTCTGGACGGATATGGGGAGGTATATCGTTACGGCGGCGATGAATTCGTATTAATTATCCCAAATGGCACCTTAGAGGTAGCTGAGAAGCTGGCTAAGAAAATTCAAAGCAGTGTTATCAGCAGTCATATTCCGAACAAAACTTCTCCTATTAACGGTGAACTTACGGTTTCTATAGGAATCTGCTGCTGTATCCCTTCTGAAACGGACAGGCTGGAGGATGTTTTTGATATAGCAGATGGTATTTTATATCAGGTTAAGAACAATGGCAGGAATAATTACGGGATAAAGTATATGCCAACAAAATAAAAAATAACCGGTACCTTTCTTTACCATGGCAGGAAAGGTACCGGTTATTTCATTATAATGCTGGTGCAAGGCTCTGAATCGTTATTTTAAATAGATAATACTGCTATTCCATTGTGTTCCGTTATACTCAGAGAAGAACAATTCTTTGCCGGTAGGACCAAAGGCAGTAACAGCGTTTTCAGTATCTACAGCTATCTGAGTGGAGGTTCCGGTCAGAACATCGTATACATAAAGGCCTTTTGCGGAAGAACCGTTAACGTCTGCCTGAAGATTATAAGCAATTAATCTCTGATCCGGTGACCAGGAAACGCCGCCAAGTTCTGTTCCTTCAGCAATGGTTTTTTGATTGCTGCCATCTGTATCGGAAAGCAGTAAGCTTTGTTTGGAGCCGTTGTATTGAACGACAAGCATCTGATTTTTATCAGGTGAAGGAATGATGTCAGATACACTTTTAAGCTCTAAGCTGGATTTTTCTTTGGTAGCAGTGTTATATACTTTCAGGGTTTCATCTGAACTGGTATTATAATAAATTTTATCGTTTATCCTATCAACAAGAAACAGGGACTCCTCTTCAAGGCCTTTTACTACGCTGATTTCTCCGGAAGCAGTTGCTGTATAGGCACCTCCGATATAAGCAGCTCCGATAACTTCATTATCTGTCCATTTTGCGCTCATAGCTCCTGCAATACTTTCATTCTGAAGAACGAAGGTCTTAAGGGTATCCATATTCATTACAAAAAAAGCGGGATCACCTAAGGTGTATTCGGTATATAACAGGTGCTTTTTATCGGCTGACAGAACACCACCGCTTAAGTTGGTGTCTTTTTGCTCTTTTAATAATTTGTATTCTTTGGTAGTAAGGTTATAAAGGTACAGGCTTTTCGGATAGGAATCAGATAGTTCTGCCAGGCTCAATTTGCCAAGTGATTCATTATCCTTTGATACAATAACAGTTTCTTTATCGAGCCAGTCTGTAATATTGATATTTTCATATCGGTCGATTTTATCTACGGTTACCGCAGGTGTTTCTTCTTTTGTGCCATTATCAATAACAGTTATACTCTTACCGGGTTCCTTGATGGTTACCTTGCTGTTGTCCTCACTCTTTCCACACCCAGTGAAAGTTATTACTAATGCTGCAACTAAAATAGAACTAATAAATTTTGAATTTTTCATATTTCCTCCATTCCGCCGCTCGCAGCGGCACACAATCCGGCAAAAGAAGCGATTGCTTCTTTTAGAGTAAAAGTACTTTTCTCTTACTCATTACCTCCTTGATATAGATATCCTACCAAGTATTTGTATCCATAAGATATACAGATGTATCTAAATTGTAAACAAATGTATCAACTCTGTTAAATCCTATGACTTTATGAAGGTCTGCTGTATAACAAAGCTGCAGGCACCAAAGATATTCAATTTCAAACACACTCTAAGGAAGAGATATCGGAAATGTAACACGAAAACTGGTTTCATCTGCGCTTGTATTGACTAAAGCAATATTGCCGCCAAGCAATTCAGCATGCTCTTTTGCAAGAGACAATCCCAGGCCGGCACCGCCATTTTGCCTGGCTCTGTTCTTATCTACTGTATAAAAAGGTTCAAAGATTTTCTCGGCAGCTTCCTTTGGAATTCCTGCTCCGGTGTTGGTAATTTCTATTATAACCTGATCTGCAGCTTTATAGCTTTTTATCTGGATGCTGCCATTTGTTCTATTATATTTAATAGCATTATCCACCAGATTTACCAGGACAATAGTCAGGCTGTCCTTATCTGCTTCCACATAGGCTTCTGTAAGGTCAAGGTCCAAACGGAGTCCAAACTTATCAATTTTACCCTGAACACTGGCAACTACGGACAACAGCATATGACGTATATCCGTTGGCTCTTTGTTGAGTTCAAATTCGTATTTATCAAGAGCAGCTAATTTCAGAACCTTTTCCACCATATCATATAAGCGTTCGGTCTCACTCTTGATATTTAGCCTGGCGGTACTAAGAAGCTCCTCATCATCCGGATACATCTCAAGGAGATCAATATAAGCTTTAATAGAAGTCAGAGGGGTCTTGAATTCATGGGTAACGCTGCCGATAAATTGTTTCTGCTGTTTATCCAGCATAGATAACTTATTAACAGCAAGGGTCAATTTCTTCTGCTCCTCTTCCATGTTCTCAATGTTCTTCCTGATCTTCTGACTCATTTTCTGAATACCGGTACTCAGTCTGCCGATTTCATCTCTGCGGGAAAGGGGTGAGGTTTCATAATCTCCTTCCCCAATCCGTTCTACGGTCTTTACCAGCCGAATGATCCCATTGGCAAAAATATTAAAATAAAAGTATGCAAATAAAAAGCTAAGCAGAAAAACCGTACCGCCGATATAAATAAACATTTTCTGTATCTGATTATAGAAATGCTGGTTGTCTGTAAGGGAATAATAGAATTGTATCACACCGGCCTGTTCGTTATAGGTTTTTAAGGGAGACAGATAATAGAGTGAATCCTTTTCTATCATATAAGCGGTTTTATTATTCAGAGCGTATGCAAGAGCAGTTTTCATATTTTCAGTATCCGTAAAGGACAGCTTCTTATTAACTGCCAGGCCGTCTTTGTCATATAAGATAACCTGCTGACCACTGATTAAGGTAAGCTGGTCTGCAAAATCCTTCCCCTTATTGTGCAGAAAACTTTGAGTGTCCTTATTGGATTCTGCAAGAATCGTCTGAAGAAAATAAGTATTTGCGGTTTCTGTAAGCCTTGCTAAATACTGCTCGTATTGTCCCTGCTGGTTGGTTTTGATTCCTCTTAATACTAACAGGCTTAGAAGGAAAACCGTAAACAGCAAAAGTGCTGCCAGGAATATACTGAATTTAATCTTTATACTGGTTCTCACCGTAACCCCCTATACTTTTATAACCTATGCCGTGAACGGTCTGAATGACATCAGAGTATTCAGTTCCTAATTTTTTACGTAACCGCTGAACATGGATATCCACCGTACGGGTACCGCCGAAGTATTCCATTCCCCATACCAGATCCAGAAGCTGTTCTCTTGAATAGACTCTGTCAGGGCTTGATAATAACAAGGCCAGGAGGTCATATTCTTTTGGTGTCAGATCCAGTAAATGCTCTCCTGCGTATGCGGTTCTATTCCCCGTATGAAGTTTGACATGGCCAACCTGTATATTAGCAGTGTCTTTTTTCTCACCGGCAGTCTGCATCCGGCGAAGGAGGGATTTCAGCCTTGCAAGGAGCTCTCTCATGTCAAAAGGTTTGGTCATATAATCATCAGCTCCAAGCTCAAGGCCTAATATTTTATTTACAATGTCTTCTTTGGCAGTAAGCATGATCACACCTTTATTTCCTTTGTCCGGCAGTTTTTTTAAGATATCGTAACCATCCATACCAGGCAGCATGACATCAAGAATAAGGGCATCCGGATTAAAAGCCTTAAGTCTTTCAAGGGCCTCGTCACCCTGGTAAACGGCTTCTGTTATATAACCTTCTCTCTTAAGGGCATATACAATGGCGTCAGAGATTTTCTTTTCGTCTTCAATTACCATGATCTTTTCATTCATTGCCTCACCATCCAATCTATAGCATATTTGATAGCATTTAATTTTCCTTATGGAAATAAACAGAGAATACTGTAATAGCTTTATCTTATGTTATATCCTAGTATAAGTCAATTATACCTGGGGAAAACATCATGGTAAACCCATGAAGATTATCTTTGGGAAATATTCGATGTGAATGGTGTAAATATATAAATTTTCCTAAGGGTAAGCCAATTACCTCTGCTTATTTATAAGTAATTTCCTTCCTGGGTTTACTGTATGTAAAACCTGGTTTGTAATCGTTTTATAAGATCGCAGATTCTACAGCAGAAAAAGTTAAAAAAATAATAAAAAAACTTTTACAATGTAACATATGTTACGGAAATTATTTCACTATCCTGTTATGATATACACATCGAAGCGCAGTACGAAGGCAGCAAATGCGCTAAATAATCAAATTATACAGGAGGATTTAAGAATGGATAACAAGATGTTTTGCTATCAATGTCAGGAAACAGCAGGCAACAGTGGATGTACACAGGCAGGTGTCTGTGGTAAATCACCGGCAGTTGCAGGTATTCAGGATCTTTTAGTTTATGTGACAAAAGGCATCTCTGAGGTGACTACTAAACTTCGTGAAGAAGGCAAAAAGGTAAGCACTGAAATTAACCACCTGATCACCTTAAATTTATTTACAACCATAACAAATGCAAACTTTGACGAAGAAGCAATTGCTTCACGTATCGTTTCAACAATAGATGCAAAAAAAGAATTAATCAGCCAGTTAAGTGACAAAGCTACTTTAAGCGAGGCGGCTTTATGGGAAGGTACCACTTTCGAGTTCGCTGCCAAAGCAGCTACTGTAGGTGTCCTTGCAACTGAAAATGAAGATATCAGAAGCCTTCGTGAGTTAATTACTTACGGATTAAAGGGACTTTCCGCTTACAGCAAACATGCCAATGCACTTCTTAAAGATGACGAAGAAGTAGATGCTTTCTTACAGAGAGCACTTGCTAAGACACTGGATGACACCCTTGGTGCAGAAGAGTTAGTAGCACTTACTTTAGAGACCGGTAAATACGGTGTTAACGGTATGGCACTTCTTGATGCTGCCAATACAACTGCTTATGGTAACCCTGAAATCACAAAGGTTAACATCGGTGTCGGAACCCGCCCCGGTATCTTAATCTCCGGTCATGATTTACGTGATATGGAATTACTCTTACAGCAGACGGAAGGAACCGGAGTAGATGTATATACCCATTCCGAAATGTTACCTGCACATTACTATCCTGCCTTTAAGAAATATACTCATTTCGTAGGTAACTATGGTAATGCATGGTGGAAACAGAAAGAAGAGTTCGAAAGCTTTAACGGACCTATCTTAATGACAACCAACTGTATCGTTCCTCCCAAGGACAGCTACAAGGACAGACTCTACACAACAGGCGCTGCTGGTTTCCCTGGCTGCAAGCACATTGGCGGTGAAATCGGACAGGAGAAGGATTTCTCAGAAATCATCGAGCATGCTAAGAAGTGTGCAGCTCCTACAGAAATCGAAACCGGTGAAATCGTTGGTGGTTTCGCACACAATCAGGTACTTGCACTTGCTGATGCAGTAGTAGGCGCTGTGAAATCCGGAGCCATTAAGAAATTCGTAGTTATGGCTGGTTGCGACGGCAGAGCAAAATCCAGAAACTATTACACAGATTTCGCAAATGCTCTTCCGAAAGATGCGGTTATTTTAACGGCAGGTTGTGCAAAATATAAATACAACAAATTAGAGCTTGGTGATATCGGTGGTATTCCAAGAGTTCTGGATGCCGGACAGTGTAACGATTCCTACTCACTTGCAGTAATTGCATTAAAGCTTAAGGAAGTATTTGGTCTGGAGGACATTAACGATCTGCCTATCATCTACAATATCGCTTGGTATGAGCAGAAAGCTGTTATCGTATTATTAGCTTTATTACACCTTGGTGTTAAGAATATCCACTTAGGACCTACATTACCTGCCTTCCTTTCTCCTAACGTTGCAAAGGTACTGGTAGAGAACTTCGGTATTGCCGGAATCGGTACTGTTGAAGAGGATATGGAACTGTTCTTTGGCAACGAAGAAGAAGTTGCTGCAACCGTAGATGTAGAGGGTGCTATTACAAAGGATATGTTAATCGGCGATATTCTTCGCATCGATTCTAATCTTGCACCTATCCTGTTAGAGGTTGGTATGCACTGCTTGGGCTGCCCTTCCTCACAGATGGAATCCTTAGAGGATGCCTGCGCAGTTCACGGAATGGACGTAAGTGTAGTACTTGAGAAATTAAACAGCCAGTTAGCAAAGTAATAAGATGATGTAATAATGCTTAACTCCCCTTTAAGATATAGATTCATCCATGCAACAAACTCCCTTTGTACATCTGTACAAATGTACAGTGTACAAATGTGCAGGCTGTATCTACAACAGATGTGGCACTGCACAAATCAAGGTGTGAAATGTTCTTAATTTCCCATCAGCCACCATTAGCGCTTTGGAGCGCTCATACCGCAAGCCTGCTTGCGGTACTGCAAACCACCTGTCTATATCTTGGGGCTGCCTTAAAGAAATTGCTATAAGGCAGCCCCACCTTATAGCATATTGTTCTTATAGAAAATAAGGAGAAGAAAAGATGAGTGCATTTTTAGGACCAATCCATTATTGGGTATATAATAAGATTAAACTCCAGGAAGAACTGGTTAAGGATATTGTAGAACTCAGTGCTGCAAATGACTGGGATAACGAATTAGAAGATAAGCTTGCCAGGAGGTTTGGTACAATCAGCAGTGAACCTTTGGAAGATATAATAGATGGTATGAATATACATGGCTGGTTACAGTCTAAACTTTCTATTACAGAAGGAAGACTTGCTTTAGCAGTAACCGAAATATTAAATAAGGATAGTAACAGAAAAGAGAAGCTGATTGAAACGGCTTTTGCATTTGGTAAGAAACATAGTATTCCGGGTACTGCTGATGCGGAAGATGCTTTTCAGGTTATCAGTGACAGCCTCATTGATGGAATGCCCTGTGACCATGTAAATGAAATACTGGAGCAGGGTTCAGCTTACACAAGCTGGCAGCAGGCGGAATGTGTACACAGCAAATACTGGGAACTGGTAAATGGCTCCATAGAAGTATACTATGAACTGCGCAAGGCAATCATTGAGGGCTTGATAAGCGGTACAGCAATTAAATTTGTTGTGAAACCCGATGATGTTTTCGAACTTACATTAAACTAAAATCAAAATAATATTATAAATAATACAGGAGGTATGGATATGTACAGTGTGGAATTAATGGTAGCAGAACATGATAATATTTTAAAGCTTATCCAGGTGGTAGAAAATGCGTGCTGCAAAATCATAGATGGTGAAGATCCGGTAACTGAGGATTTTGAGAAGATGATTTATTTTGCCAGAAACTATGCAGATAAGCATCATCACGGAAAAGAAGAACAGGTACTGTTTGCTGAAATGACAAATAACTTAGGCAAGATTGGAACCAATCTGATTCAACATGGTATGCTGGTAGAACATGATCTGGGACGCCTGCACATATCCGACCTGGAAGATTCCATTAAGCTTTACAGAGAAAATCCTGTAACACTTCATAAGCTTGGAATGATAGCGGGAGCTTCCGGTTACGCAGTTCTGTTAAAAAGGCATATCGGAAAAGAAAATGAAGTAATCTACCCTTATGCGGAGAAAAGCCTTTCCAAAGAAATACTCGAATCAGTTGATGAAAGAGTCAGAGTCTTTGAAGAGGAAGCAACAGAGCAGGGAGTACAAGAGCACTGCCTTGGAATATTAAAAGAACTTACCGGGAAATACGGTGTGGAATAAAGGTCTGGAACAAGAGGTGTTACAATGATTAACCTGGAACAATTAAAAAAGCAGCATGCCAGCATTGAAGAAGAGTTAGACATCATACTAAGTCTTACTTTTAAAGAGGAGTATATTGATTTACTGGGTGATATCACTCTCCATATCAATAAACTGGCTGGACTTCTGAATATTCATCTGCTGTCAGAAGATGATTTTATGTACCCTGCTTTAAGGGATAGCAAAGACACAGAAATAAAAAATATGGCAAGCTCCTACAGTGATGAAATGGGAGGACTTGTTACGGAATTTACGGAGTATAAGAACCGGTTCAACACCAGAAACAAGGTCCTTGCGGCAGAAGCAGAATTCCGTCCCATGACGAAAATAGTTCTTGGTAAGATTAAGAGCCGTATGGATAAAGAAAATAAAAATCTCTACCGCTTGATTGCTGAGAAAAATTTATAAATAAGTCAGATTTATTACCTCTTACAGGCATAAAAATACAATTTACTTAAATTTTTAGCCCGGAAGAGGTAATTTTATTTTATTTATAGGTCATAAATTTTTAAAATAATTCTTGAGGTTTCTTTCACGTTACTATACTGTTACACTATTGTTATAAGATAAACCATCTTATATAACGTATGACACGGAAGGAGCTGTAAGGTATGACACCTGAAAATTGCAACTATGGATCAATTTAATAGTATTTTTATAATGGATTCATTATAAGAAAGCATTTGAAGGGATATACTTTGCTGAACTCATCGTAAGGAAACCTTGGATTATAAGTTGATGATTGATAGATCTTTCATTAAAATATAATCAGATTGTGATCAGGTTAAATATATAGGTTGACAGCACTGTAGAAGGAGTATTCTTCTGCAGTTTTTTTATGCCCTGAAATAGTAATGTTTTCTTTCTTGAAACCTTTCGCTGATAGGAAAAAAATAAAGGAAAGGATGCCACCTTATAATTTTTCAGCCGGAATGCGGCAGGAAAAAGACATATGGTGGCAGTATCGGAGGCCGTCCCCCGATATCAGGGTATAATTAAAAATGAAAGACATATTTGTTAATGGTGTGAAAAAATATATGAATACCACACTGGTCTTAAAAAACGTAACCTTTATGGTAAATGAAGGTGAAAGAGCAGGAATGGTAGGAGAAAACGGAAGCGGTAAGACTACCATCATGAAACTGATTGCCGGCAAACTGGCTTTAAACCATTGTGCAGGTTACCCTTATGCACCCGTACCGCCGGGCTACGATGAAGGCTGGGTACTTCTGTCAAAGGATACCACCTGTGCCTATCTGGACCAGATACCGGATTATGAAGCAGGGATCAGGGTAATTGATGTGCTTAATATGGCTTTTGAAGAGGTGTATAAGTTAGAGGCAGAGTTAAGAAGTCTTGAAGTTGAGATGCAGCAGGCAGAAGGGACAATACTTGAGAAGGTGTTAAAGAAATATGATAACTACTTGAAGCAATACGAAAGCAAAGGCGGATATCAGGTAACCGAGAAGCTTAACAGAATCTGCAAGGGATTAAAGTTCAGCGAAGAATTCTTAAAGAAAGAATTCAATGTACTGAGCGGCGGTGAGAAGACAACAACCGCACTGGGTAAACTCTTAATGGATAATCCCGATGTGCTGCTTTTGGATGAGCCCACCAATCATCTGGATATGGAATCGGTAGAATGGCTGGAGGAATATATTAAGACCTATAAAGGAACAGTGATTATTGTTTCCCATGACAGGTATTTCCTGGATCATACCGTAACAAAAATAATTGAGATTGAAGACGGTGAAGCAGAGACTTACAACGGAAACTATACAGAGTTTCTGCGCCAGAAGGAAGAGAATTTTCGGTTATGGCAGGAGCATTACAAAGTCCAGCAGAAGAAAATCAATGACATGGAAAAGTCCGTGAAACAGCTAAGAGAATGGGCGTCGAAAGGCGGTAACGAGAAGTTCTATAAAAGGGCTGCAAGCATTCAGATTAAGCTGGATAAAATGGAGCGGATTGAACGACCCGGTTCGAAGGATAATAATCTGCGGCTTAAGGTTTCGGAAGCAGAAAGATCGGGAAATGTAGTAGTAAAAGCCAGGGAGTTAAGGAAAGCCTATGGTGAAAAGATATTATTTAACGAAGCAGAAGCAGAGATCTATTTCAGAGAGAGGGTTGCCATGATAGGACAAAACGGCAGCGGAAAGACTACCTTTCTTAAAATGCTCTTAAAAGAAATTACACCGGATCAAGGTAGTATTGAGTTTGGCAGTAATGTTAAGCTGGCGTACCTGCCCCAGAACCTGACGTTTCAGAATGAAGAAATTACACTGCTGGAATGCTTTCGTGAGGACATTTCAATTCTGGAGGGAGCAGCCAGAGAATACCTGTCCAGATTCTTATTCTTTGGAAGTACTGTTTTTAAGCGGGTAAAGTATCTGTCCGGCGGTGAGCGGGTACGTTTGATGCTGAGTAAACTTTTATTTACGGATGTGAATCTGCTGATACTGGATGAACCCACCAATCATCTGGATACTGTGTCCATTGAGAATATTGAAAATACACTGGAGGCCTTTAAAGGAACGGTGTTTTATATTTCCCATGACAGATACTTTATTAATAAAACAGCGACCAGGGTATTGGAGCTTAACCAAGGGAAACTAAAGAGTTATGACGGTAATTATGATGCTTATAAGGCGGAAAAAGAAAAATTAGAGGGTAGTTTTGTTTCTGATATAAATATGAATAGCACCAAATCAGTCAGTATGCAGCAGGGGAATCGTATCGATAAAATATCTGGCGTAAAAGAAAAAAATGATACCAAAAGAAATAGAGATATCCCGGTGAATCCAGTCCGTATAACTTACCTTGAGCAAAATATAGAAAACCTGGAGAATGAGCTAAAAGCAGTAAATGAATGTATGAATTCACCTGAAATACCTTTTGAGGAACTTAATACACTCTATAACAGGCAACAAGAGCTGTCAGCTGAGCTTGAAAATGTTATGGAGGAATGGCTGTCTATTAGTATTAATGATAATAATAAGTAATAATGATATCTATAAATAATCAATGATAACTATAAGAAATCAATGGTAACATAGAAAGATTCCAGCCTCCTTTGTCACCATTAACCCCTTTTTACCAAGCTTAACAGCAAGGAATTTCTCAAAATCCTCCTTGGAATCCTTTAAGAAACGTATCTGATTACCATGACAGGAGTAAATAAAATCTGCAAGTGGTTTAACCTCTTTCACCAACAGGCTGTCGGAATAGCAATGCTTTTCCACAGCCTGAAACAATTCTTCTAATTCTTCCGCTCCTTTATCAAGGCCGAAGATATCAAAGAGTTTCACCTCTGATAAGGCTATTCTCTCATCGTATTCCTTTGCCAAAGCTTCAATTTCCTGCATATGTTTTCTGCCGTAAGTACTAAGGCAGAGACATCCTGCAGGCTTTAAGACTCGTTTAAGCTCTGTCAAAGCTTTCTTACGGTCTTTGGCATAAAAAAGTACATGATTAGCAATTACAAAATCAAAGGTTCCAGTCTCATAAGGAATATCCTCCATATCAAATTGCTTGTATTGATAATCACCGGGGATACCTTTTAATCTGGAGGCCGCATTTCTTAGCATGCCGGAGGAAATATCCGATAGCAGAACTGTAGTATCTGAAGGAAGACGGCCCTGATTCTCATACCACAATTCACCGTTTCCGCAGCCAACTTCCAGAACCCTGCAGCCTTTGTTAAGGGGAAGTTTATCATAGATCCATTGATACCAGCTCTCAGGGTTTTTGGAATACCGCTTATGAAGGTCAATTCGCACTTCCAGATTTTTTGAGGTCTTATATTGATCGATTAGAGTTTCTTCCATACTAAGAAGATGAATTAAGGAAACCATGTGCTTCCAGTCAGGTTCTTCTGTTTCAGGCAGAGCCTGTGCTGTCTTTTTAATAATCCGCTCCATTTGTTTTAAGGCAGCAATTTTCTCTTTCAGCAGCTTCTGCTGAAGATTTAAGGATTCTCTAACATAAGCTGAGTCAGTGTACTTAACGGAGATTTCTTTTATTTCCTCCAGAGAAAAACCAAGCATCTTAAGGGCGAGGATTCTTTGAAGAACAGCGAAATCCTTGTCTGTATAGAAACGGTAACCCGATTCTTTCATGAGAGAGGGCTTTAATAGCCCAACCTCATCATAGTAGCGTATTGTCCGAACGGATACATTTGCTCTTTTAGAAAATTCTCCCGTTGTATAAAAGTTCTCCGGCATTGGTATTTACTCCTCTCTTTAACAAACCTGTCTGCTTTGATTAATAATTCATAGGTTTAAGAACTCCCGGTTGTTCAAATACCACTGGATGGTTTTCTCAAGCCCGTCATCAAAGGAAATCTTTTGCTGCCACCCAAGTTCTTTTTGTAATTTAGATGAGTCCATGGAATATCTTCTGTCATGGCCTTTTCTGTCCGTAATAAATCTCAGGGGAGGAACAGTCAGGTGATAGTCCTCTTTTAAGATAGCCGTAATCTTATGAACTACCTCAAGATTAGTATAATCTTCCTGTGCACCTACATTATAAACTTCTCCCAGGGTACCATCCTTAAGAACCAGGTCAATTGCTGCCACGTGATCCTCAACAAAGAGCCAGTTTCTGATATTCTGTCCGTCCCCATAGATAGGGATGGGATTGCCAGAGAGGCAATTGAAGAGGCAGTTTGGTATAAATTTCTCCTGGTTTTGATAGGGACCGTAATTATTAGAACATCTGGTAACCAGAACCGGAAAGCCATAAGTTGAGAAATAGGCTCTGACCATGTGGTCAGCCCCAGCTTTGCTTGCAGCGTAAGGATTTCTTGGGTTTACAGGAGTTGTTTCGGTAAATTGCCCTTCTGCTTTAAGCTCTCCATATACCTCATCCGTGGAAATATAGAGAAATCGTTTACCCTCATAATTATCACCCCATTGATTTCTGGCAGCCTCCAGCAAATTAAGAGTACCGCTGACATTTACCTCAGCAAATATTCCTGGGGAACTGATACTTCTGTCTACATGGGTATGTGCGGCAAAATGAACCACATAATCAATGGAATAATCGGAGAAAAGGGAATTAAGAAGTTCTTTGTCTCTTATATCGCCTTGGATAAAATGATAAGCTTTATTACCTTCATAAGCATTCAGATTCTCTTTTCTACCGCAGTAGGTGAGTGCATCCAGATTAAGTAGCTTTATTTCTTCCGTACAATTCTTCATAAGATAATGGATATAGTTGGAGCCAATGAAGCCGGCTCCTCCGGTTATAAGATATGTTTTCATGATGAAATGTAACCTCCTATTGTGTGATGAATTTATTGTAGAAGGTTACGCAGCGTGAGAGTCAAGTATAATTTAAAATATTATAAGCTTAATTAGGTGCATTAATATTCCTCTATATAGGGCTGCTTAAATCTCATTAAAAAATCTAATTGGAATCACGTCCAGCCTTGCTTAAGAAAGTATGGTATCAAGGACTCTTTGGTACTTCTTCTGATCGGCAGAATCCAGGTTACCAAAAGGTCCCTGCCTGCCCTGCTCCAGACAGGTAAAGGATACTGGAAAGGAGGTTTCCATTCGTCTTATATAATCTGCAGGAAAGTATTCCTTACTTCTATTTAAAGACATGACTATCAGCTGATAGCTGCTGTTTTGTACAAACTGCAGAAAAGCAGTATTTTCCGGGCAGAAGGAGGAACAGAGATTATGGACAAAATGAAGAAGCTTATTTACAAGCTTTTCGAGCGCATGTTCCTGCATACTAATTGTAAATAAGGTCTGCCCTCCTCTTTTGGAATCCTCCCCGATATCCTGCAGATCATCTGCCAATTGCAGAAAGAATCCGAAGCCAAGGTAGAAGAGATAGTCTTCCCTGGTCATTTCTTCTGCTACATAGTAACGGTCGATTAATACGGATACGCCGCCTTTGTAAAGTGATATTGCAAGCCTTTCTTCAAGGGTTAAAGGTATTTCTGACTTTTGCTGTTTCAGGCTTTCCTCCTGGGCATCCAGCATCATGAGAAGCAGGGTGCGGGCGGTATCAGAATACCTACTGTCAGCTGCAGCAGAAGCTGCCGAGAGAAAATGCAGAGTCTTTGTGTCATGGGAACAGGTGGGAAAGGGTTGTTTTTTATGCAGAAAGTCCTGTATCAGTGTGTTGTAGCGAGCTTTATCAGCAGAAGAGTTACCCGGATTATCGATATAATTATCCGTGTAAGGATAGAGCATGCTATAACCATAACAGGTTTTTGAAAAGGGTGAACTATCCTTATGTATCTGTTTAAACATCATATAAACAATATAATTTCTAAGTGCCTGCCCCATATCAGCAAAGGAGAGTTCCGGTGTATAAGCCCTCACTTCTCTTAGAAAATCCTTTATTTCTGTAACAAAGGTATCCAGGTCTTCCGGAGAGAGGTATTTATGAAGCTGTATAATAGTTTCTGATAGAAGAACCTGGGATAAAAGGGAATCTATCTGATATTTCCAACGCCTGCGTTTTAGAGGAAAACGTGGATATTTCTTAACCAGCAGGAGGAACTTTTCAGATATGTCCTGAACATAGTTTTCGTTGACAGCTTTCTCTGTGTCTGTGATTTCTTTCAGAAACTCTGGAAAGGTTTCTTTTGCAGACAGCCATTGTTCTCTTATTACAGGAAGAAAGGAAGTTTTTATCATATCTTTGTTAAAACAGTCCATAGATGCGCACCTCTATATTTAATACCGGAATAAATTCAGGGTATTCTAATTATTGTCATTAACCGTATTATAATGAACAAACAATTGAATATCAATAGTTAAATCTATTGATGGACAGGGTTTATTCCTATCATTCCGTAAACAAAGCACATCTGGAGCGTTACCTGCATCATGAGTCCTATAATCTTCTATCAGGGGTATTAGAAGAGTTTGCGGAAGGAATGTCAGTGAAAGAAGGGGACAAAGTCTTTATAGCCAACTTTTACAAATTTGCGTTAGCCGGGTTGTTATTGGACTGGATTGATAAAGGAATGAGGGAAGAGCCTAAATTATTATGGAAAAGCTGGGAATTCTACTTCAGGGCAATTTTATGAATGCTCTGAAAAATACGAAAAGAAAGCATAAATAGCAAGCCTGTACTTTACAAGGCTTGCGGCTAGAGATATAATAGTTTTAAATACTACATAAGGTGGCTTGAATAGCAGTATTGATACTATTACAACCCTTTGTCAGGAATACAATACAGTACCAGGAGGTTAGAAGATGTCTGACTTTATTATTACCTGCTGTTCAACAGCAGATATGTCCTTGGAGTTTTTTGAGGAGAATCAAATCTCCGTCATACATTTTTATTATACAATGGAAGGCAGGGAATACGTGGATGATATGGGAAAATCCATGCCTTTTGATATTTTCTACAACAAAATAAAAGAAGGTGCTGCTTCTACCACTTCCCAGCCCAATGCAGAACAGTATATGGAGGTTTGGGAGCCGATCCTGAAAGCGGGAAAAGATGTTCTGCATATCAGTCTTTCCTCCGGTATATCAGGAGCCTATAATTCTGCCTGTATCGGAAGGGATATCTTAAATGAGAAGTATACGGACCGGAAGGTTGTCGTACTGGATTCCCTGGCAGCATCCTCGGGATACGGATTGCTGATAACCTTAGCGAAAGAAAAGCAGCAGGAAGATTTAGGACTTGAAGCCTGTTACAATTGGTTGGAGGAGAACAAACTTAAGGTAAATCACTGGTTCTTTTCCACAGACCTTACCAGTTATTACCGCGGCGGCAGAATTTCAGCAACTTCAGCTGCTTTTGGAACTATCTTAAAGATCTGCCCTCTTCTGAATGTAAACCATGAAGGAAAGCTGATTCCAAGAGATAAGTACCGGGGTAAACGTAAGGTATCAGAGGAAATGGTAAGACGTATGGAGGAACTCGCAGAGGATCGACAGGCTTATAATGGAAAGTGCTATATTTCCCAGTCTGCCTGCTACGAAGATGCCAGATTGGTGGCTGATATGATAGAAGAGAGATTTCCCTCACTTAAAGGGAAAGTCCTGATAAATAATATCGGTACAGTAATCGGTTCACATACAGGACCGGGGACAGTGGCACTCTTCTTTATTGGTGATAAACGAGTTGATTAAGGATTATATAAGAGGTTGTCGTTAAAAAATGAAGGGCTGGAAGTAACCTGCTGGTATCTTCCCGCCCTACATTCAAGGGAACAGCTCTTATATAGTCTATTTTTTGCTTTCCAGAAGCCCCTTTAAGAGACTTATAAATAATGCTGCCAGCAAGGAATTGAAGAACCCTCCCATAGAGATCCCTCTTACAAAATGATCGGCGATCATAATGGACCAGGCGTTTACCACAAAGCTAAACAGACCCAAGGTTATAATATTAAGAGGAAAGGTTACCAGCAAAAGCAAAGGCTTTACTAATAAATTCACAAATAACAAAACAAGACCAACTGCCAATAACGCACCGGTGCTGTAAATTGTAACACTGGGAATCGCCATGGACAGTAAATATATTACGGCAATATAAGAGAGATAATTAAAAAGTACTTTTTTCATGATAACTCCCATCTGTGCGCTTTAACACACGTAAATTCAGGAATATGAAAAATGCAATACATTTTTCAAACAAAAAAACAGTTACGATGTAATCTTCGGATGCATCACAGCTGAGAGCTGTCATTATCAGAAATTTGCAGAGCTAATTACTGACAATATTTTAATACAAACGTTAAAAGTCTTGTTTCCATAGGATTATTTCCTTAGGATTTCATACAAATTACAAGAATCAGAAAGAACGAATGCGCCTAAGAAAGGTATTAGAAGTCCTTTCCTCTGAATATTCCTAAAATATTCAGGGAATCAGGACTTCTTATACCTTACTGTGAAACCCTCACTACCGGTTAGCCAAAAAAGCGCAGACTTCTGACATTTACCAGCGTTTGAGAACTATGGTTAAAGCATTTTAATCAATACCCGTACATTGTCAGTAGTCACATCAACCAAATCATAGGATTCACTGGTTTTAAGTGATTTTAAAAGAACTCTGGTGCCTTTTAACATTTCAGATACGGCAGCGGGGGAGAAGCTATGTGGGGGTAGATTTATATTTTTATTGTCTGACAGCTTAAGCTTCTTATCCGGCATGAACCAAACGGCAATAGACAGAAGATCCTGGATACAATCTAACAGTTCATCTATTACAAAAAGGGATATGGGAAGTGAAAGTGAAAAATTCTTTTCTTCCCGAATCCTTATTGATATCCAAAAGACCGGGTAGAGCTTACTCAACATAAATCTTTACCCGGATATTTCCGTTACTTTCGTCATCCCATACCTCAACATCCACGATATTAGGATCATCTAAAGTGCCATTGATCAATTCTCTGATAATACCGGAGAAGTCGATTTCAGATAAATTTACGCCATTACTCTCCATTTTACTTCTGGCCTCAGCAGGAATGTGGACCATAATCTTTCCTGCAACTTCACCAAGCGTAGTGATAAGGCCAAGGGGAACATTAACATTGACGTTTAACGACTTTTTATCTGCAGAAACTTTTATCCGCAGAAATTTGTAATTGGTCTTTCTGGTGGCAGGATAAGCTACAGTTTCCGGGGTACTGTCAGTTTCTTTGGCAGTTCCTAAGGCTTCCAGCAATTCCATTCCTTCAGAAGCTGTTATCTGGCCTTTTTCAATCATTTCAAGAATTTTAAGTTGTTCGTTCATGTTATAACCTCCCATTTAATATATCATATTTTCGAGAAACTGAATATACAGTTTCTATGTTCATATTTGTTCCAATCTAATAAAAATACTTATGAATTACAAACTATATTGATTTCTGATTATTAAAACTTCCAATTCTTTTAAAGTCCATTATCACTAAGAGTTCATAATCTTTAAGAGTCAATTTCCTAAGAGTCCATTATCACTAAGAGTTCATAATCTTTAAGAGTTAAATTCCTAAGAGTCCATTATCACTAAGAGTTCATAATCTTTAAGAGTTAAATTCTTAAGAGTTCATTAACTAAGAGTCCATTATCTTTAAGAGTTCAGTTTCTTAATACGTTCGGCAGCCTCCTTGGGTGAAAGCTCTCCTCTGGAAACCTGCTCAAGAATTTCATTCTTTGCTTCTTTTAAAACTTCCAGATCTCTTGCCGATTCTTTGGCCGGTACTTCAAAACCAAGATTTCTTATAACAGTATCCAGTTTACCTCTTACGGTAGGATAAGAGATTCCAAGTTCTTTCTCTACATCTTTAATATTTCCTCTGCATTTGATAAATACTTTAACAAATAAAAGATCTTCTTCCGGGAGTCTGCAGAATTCACAAGGTTCAAAATCTCCTTCCAGGGAGGTATGACATCTTGGACAGCCTAACTTGGTAATCGTGAGCTTTTCTCCGCAGACAGGACATATTCCGGGAGCTTTATATTTCATGGAAAATACCTCCTTTTGTCTGATTTATTTATAATATACTATTTATAATTCCATATGTCAATAATAAAATTAATAATATTAATATTAAAATTAAATATATTTATTTTGAACTTAAAAATATTAAAATATACCTTGCTATCTAAAATTTAATATGTTAAATGATATATAAAAGAATTACTGTTTCATTGGTGCCAGGTATTGAGTTGCTGAGAAAATTATGATTTTATCCAGCAGTACGAATTCCGATTTGTAAACTTAGAGAAAATATCTTATAATATTAACCAATGCAACTATATTTAAGAATAACACATTAAATACTGAAATGAACAATTATATTGAAGCTTCAGTAACGAAAGAAAGGATCCTATGTACGAGAAAGTAGCGCAATCAGCAGAATATATAAAAAACAGGTTAAAATTATCACCGGACATTGCTATTGTCCTGGGCTCAGGACTTGGAGACCTGGTAGATTCCCTCACAGAAACAGAAATCATCAATTATGAAGATATCCCTTATTTTCCTCAGTCTACCGTTGCAGGACATGCCGGACGCCTGGTAATAGGCAAATTAAAAGGAACACCAGTGCTCATTATGCAGGGAAGATTTCATTTTTTTGAGGGATATTCCATGAAAGAGGTGACTTATCCAGTCTTTGTAATGAAATTACTTGGTATCAAGAACCTGATACTGACCAATGCCTGCGGAGGTATTAAGGAAAGCTTCTCACCGGGAACATTAATGTTAATTGAAGATTTCATCAATCTGATGCCTTCCAATCCCCTGATTGGAGTTAATGATGAAAGATTTGGGCCAAGATTCCCGGATATGACAGAGCCTTACAACTTAGAGCTCCTGGAAATAGCAAGAAATGCAGCAGGGAGGCTTTCTATTCCTTACGGAGAGGGAGTGTATGCAGGCTTTCAGGGACCGTATTATGAGACCGCTGCTGAAATACGGATGATCAGGAATCATGGAGCAGATGCAGTAGGAATGTCCACTGTACCGGAGACTATAGCAGCCAATTATCTTGGAATAAAAGTTCTTGGGATTGCCTGTATAACCAATATGGCAACAGGAATACAGAAGGTCAAGCATTCTCACGAACGAGTAATAGAAATTGCCAAAAAGGCCTCCAGTGATTTAAGTCTTCTGATAAATGCAGTCGTAGAGGATATGAAGTAATTTAACTGGGATAAAGCAAGGAGATAAACATATATTGTATTAATCGGTTTTAAGGTGCTTGTATATGTCTAATAGAAAATATGTTATTATTTCCGCTGCATTAATAGCTCTGCTTATTATATTGACAATTCCATTGATTAATATTTCGCCGGGGCAGATTGCCACCTCCTCCAAGGAAACTGTGGAAGAGGTGGATAATACGGAGAAGAGTATATATCTCCCAATTGTAATGTACCATGATATCAAAAAATCAAATTCCGGTAAGGATATCATAAATCCCAACGAATTTGAAAGTGATTTAAAGTACTTAAAAGAGAATAACTATACCACAATAACAATGGATGATCTTCTGGGATATGTATATGAAGATAAGCCCCTTCCTGAAAAACCCATAATGCTGACTTTTGATGACGGCTATCTTACCACCTATCGGTATGCCTATCCCATTATGCAGGAGTACGACATGAAAATTGTATTGTCCATAATCGGAAAAAGTACGGATGATTTTACAAGAGTGGGAGATGATCATCTGGAATATGCCCATTTAACCTGGCCGCTCTTATGTGAAATGCTGGAATCAGGACTAATAGAAATCCAGAATCATACATATAACCTTCATAAGTCTCGCGGAGGAAGAATCGGCAGCAAGCAGAAGAAGGGAGAATCCTTAGAAGAGTATGAAAAAGTTCTTTCTGAGGATGTTATGAAACTGCAGCAGGAGATAACAGAAATGACCGGTAATACACCGACGACCTTTACCATCCCTTATGGCGAGTATAGTGATGAAACCATTGAAATAATAAAAAAACTGGGATTCAAGGCAGCCTTAACCTGTGATTATGGTTTAAATCGAATTACAAAAGATAAGGATACTTTGTTTTCTCTAAAAAGGATATGCCGCTCCCATAAGTATTCCATTGATAAATTGTTAGAGGATGCAGATAAGACCATAAAAAGAAAATGAAAGCAGAAGTTTCTTATAATACAATAAGAGGAGTCAAGATGAGCTTACAAATTAAGAAAGCAGAAACAGAAAAAGACATTGAACAGATAGCCACAGCCGCAGCGGAAATCTGGCAGGAGCATTATATCACCATAATATCAAGAGAACAGATAGATTATATGGTGGAGCGTTTTCAGAGTAAGGAAGCTATTACAGCCCAGATTGAGAAAGAGGGCTATGGTTATTATCTGCTCTTAGACCAAGGTGTAATAGCAGGTTTTATAAGTATAAAAATAGAAGAAAAAGATATACCATCATTGTTTCTGAGCAAATTTTATATTAGAAAAGAATGCAGAGGAAAAGGCTTTGGGAAAGCGGCCATGGGTTTTCTGGAAGCTGTCTGCAAAGAAAACAAACTGAAAAAAATATGGCTTACTGTAAATCGTAATAATAGTAACAGTATAAATATTTATGAAAAATTAGGCTTCAGGAAGATACGTACTCAGGTAAATGATATCGGAAACGGCTTTGTTATGGATGATTTTGTCATGGAAAGAGAAGAAAGTTTTTAAGGTTATATCTTTACATCATGAAATTGATATGCTATCCTTTAAAAGTTACTATATAAGTTGAATAAAGCAAGTTCAGCTTTCAAAAATTAAAAAGGTATATTTTAGTGGCGTTTCAATGTTTGAAAGTATATTTACGGCATTTTAATGTTTGAAAGTGGTTGAATTTATTCATGCTTATATATAAATAGCTTATATAGGAGAGCTTATGCAGCCACATATCAATTTTTTCGGTCAGTACGTTGCGCTTTATAATTCTTACATCAGCCGGCTGAACAATTGTCTGTCTGCTTACCATCTAGACGGTAACCAATATGCAGTAGTCTATTATTTGTTCCATGAGGGTCCCAATGCTTTTGAAAATATTGAAAAATGCCAATATATAAAAGCCAATCCCCTGATGAGGAACATAAAACAGCTGATAAAAGCAGGCTATATCATTGATGTATCGGAAGAAAAGAAGAAACACATTTACAGTCTGACACTCTTAGGTGAAAGAACCTACAGAGAAACAGAACCTCTTGTAATCGCTCTCTTGGAACAAGCGCTTGGAGGCATTACTGAAGAGGAACAGTTAGTAATCTTAAAAGTTTTCAGCAAGATGAAAGATAATCTTGCGTAATTTCTAGTCTATTATCCCAATAAGTTCGCAAGGAAGAGACCTGCATGACAGGTTATCTTACTGTCATTATTTATTCATAAGAAAGGCAGACTGCCTCTTCCTTGCTTAGTGATTGTCTGATTATCTCATTTCAAATAAAATTAATTTGAAAATTTCAGTTAAGGATTTACAATTAAGGATCTTCAATTACCAATAAAGCTTCTTGTAATATTCATTATTCTACTAGTCATATTAATAATCTAATTTCCAATAAAAAAACTAATTTCCAATAAAATAAAAATCCTCCTTGTACTTTCCTTTTGCACTATATTGCAGTATGATGGTGTTAAGGATATTATAAGGAGGATTTTGTTATGAAAATATTGGCTATCGGAAACAGTTTCTCAGAGGATGCAACAGCATATCTATATCAGATAGCAAAAGCCGGCGGGGATGAAATCAAGGTAGTAAATCTCTATATCGGAGGCTGTTCCCTGCAAAGACACCAGGAAAATGTAGAAGGAAACATAGCAGATTATGATTACCAGATAAACGGAGAGTATACCGGCAGGAAGATATCCATTCAGGAGGCACTTTCTGAAGATAACTGGGATGTGGTAACATTACAGCAGTGCAGCGGTTTAAGCGGCCTTCCGGACAGCTATAATCCCTATCTTGAAAAACTTTCTAAATATGTAAGCAGCCTGGTACCGGGTGCGAAGCAGTGGATTCACAAAACCTGGGCTTATGAGAAGGATTCGAATCATGGAGAATATGGATATTATGATAAAAGTCAGGAAAAGATGTATGCAGAACTTACAAAGGCATATGATATAGCAGCCAAAAAGCTTTCGGCAAAGCTCATACCCTGCGGTGATGTTATCCAGTATTTAAGAAGTTTGCCGGAGTTTGATTATGGTAATGGCGGAATGAGCCTGTGCAGGGACGGCTTTCATATGAATATACCCTACGGACGTTATGCCCTTGCATTGACCTGGTACAAGACCTTGCTTAACGGTGATATTTTAACGAATACTTTTGTTCCTGAAAAGGAAGAGGAAGCGGTGGATCCAAAGCTTCTTTCATTTATAAGAGAGAAAGTATCTGAATTTTTAGAACAAGAGTAGCCTAAATAATTGAGACCACAACGCTGGGGACCAGCTTGCTTAATGGAGTCATATGTTTAATATGAATCAATCAAAATGAGCGGTACAAAACTTGCAGAACATATGTATACAGCATATGTTCTGCAAGTATATACAGGAGATAAAATATGAATTTTGGAATGCCTACCTTAATTGAATATGATACGCTGGTGGAAAATGCAAGACTTTGTAAGGCAACAGGGCTTGATTTCATTGAGCTAAACATGAACCTGCCCCAATACACCCTGGAGCAGCTGAAAGAAACCCAGTATCTTAATGAGTTATCCGAGGAGTATAGCCATTACTATACCATTCATCTCGAGGAGAATTTAAATGTCTGTGAATTTAACCAGGCAGTGGCAAAAGCTTATGAAGCTACTGTCTATGAAACCATTGAAGCAGCTCTGGCGCTAAAGGTGCCGTTATTGAATATGCATATGCATAGTGGTATCTACATTACCCTGCCGGATAAGAAGGTTTATCTTTATGATAAGTATAAGGATATCTATTTAAAGAAACTGGAGATATTCCGGGATAACTGCCAGAGGGTTATAGGAAATTCAAACCTTGTAATTTCTTTGGAGAATACGGACGGATTTCGGCCTTTTCAAAAAGAGGGGATTGAATTATTGCTTGACAGCAAGGTATTTACACTGACCTGGGATATCGGCCATTCCCATGCTGCAAAAGACATAGACGAGGAATTTCTGATAGAACATAAAAGCAGGTTGCAACATTTTCATATCCATGATGGAGCAGGAAAACAGAACCATATGACCCTCGGACAGGGAGAAATCAATCTGGCAGAAAGACTTTCCCTGGCCGAGGAGACCGGCAGCAGATGTGTATTGGAAACAAAAACAGCAGAAAGCCTGAGAACTTCAGTGGATTGGCTCAAAGACAGAAGCTACTTGTAATTGCAACCGACCATCAGCTTCATTTACTTTAGGGATATTATTAGATAAATATTCATATTCAGGTAATCTTGAAAGGCAGTTACGTAAAATACATAACAGGATAGGATGAAAAGTTTTGGCATTTGCTGTTTTCATAGGGTAGCCACTGTTTAGCTGCTCTAATAATTCTGCTTTCAAACACTTAAGTTCCTGTTCTGCGATACAAACAGGCAGTTCGGATAAGCACAGCAGGTAATACCATTTAACACTCCAATGTCTGTGTTTACTATCGTAGTATTTGTGATAATTTGTCAGGCGCTCTTTTATCCAAACGGTTTCATGAGGCGCTGCGGCTGCCAGAAACCGAAGCACGATTAAAGAGGTTTCGTAGCATTCACCGACCCCGTCATCTTCGTTCCCAAAACAGGTGGTACGAAGCCTGGCAAGAGTTTGCGCTGTCATCTCTTTTACAGCGTCGTTATTGACAGTAAGAAGCACCAGCAGTCTTAGAATTTCTAATTCGTAGGAATTAGCTGCAAGGATGTGAGTCTTTGGAGTCTGCGACAGAAGTGTCTTTAATTTCATTCCATTATTGTAGGGCGGTATAAAGTATAACGGATACATCTTATGCCCGTTCTTATCAGAGTTATCAGGATATCTGACACTTCTGTAAAAATTTCTTGCAACTGTATCACTGCTGATAGAAGAAAGCAGCTGATTTACTATTTTTTCCGACTGCCGCTGTGTCAGAGTACCGCCCTTAATCAGGTAATAATTTGTTTTGACCGTCAATTCATAGGAATTCATCTAACCCTCCTTATTTCGAAAGACTACGTGCAAAGGTAATTAATTTATTGTACAGATATAGATCATCTTCTGAAAAGTATTCCTTTGTAAACTTATCAACTGAAAACCAGTCTACCCCAGTGTTTTCCTCTTCACAGATATGAAGGGCAGCTTTTTCTTCTGCTATAAGGATATAAGCAACAGAGAGGTGCAGGTGTGCATTGACGAACCTGGAGTTCTTTCTGTGCCTGAATACGGGAAGGATGTCAACAGTGGCTATATCTTCTGACAGAGGTTCTATTTGGGTCAGGCCGGTTTCTTCCTTCGCTTCCTTTATTGATACATATAACATATCCTTATCACCATCAGCATGTCCACCGGTCCAGGACCATACATTTCGGATATTATGGTGTACCAATAATACCTTGTCCAGGGTACGGTTCATAATAAAGCCGGAACTGGAAATGTGTGCAATTTCGTTATCCCGTAGTAATACATTATCTCCGAAATATTTTATATATTCAAGGATAACCTTCTTATCCTGTGCTTCCTGTTCATTAACAGGCTTGTATTTTTCAATAGCAATTCTATAATCCATGGTTTACTCCTTCGTAATCAATTCTAAAAACCGGGTTTTACAGCACATTTGATTCTATTGGTAATTCCACCTATACAGAAATTCTCCATGCAGAAATTCTCCATGCAGAAATTCTCTATGCAGAAATTCTCTATAGAGAAATTCTCTATACGGAAATTCTCTATATAGAAACTCTCTATACGGAAACAATCTTTAACGGTAAGAGCTAAACTTCTAGTACCCACCTGTGATTGCTCTTTCATTTACACTTATAACAAATTCTTCTATCTTCTTATAATCGGGATTCTCAGGTAAACTCGTATTTTCTTTAGCATATTTGAATCTCTTCTCATATTCATTCAATAAATCCCAGAACTCCTGTCTCATGTTACCATTGTCATGCATATACATACCACTGCGAATATCCATAAGCAAGTCGTGTTCTTTCTCTCTATAGGTATTAATTTCTTCTTTTTCAAGAATATCCAGACACATCATATATAATCTGATCAGATGCATACAGTGCTTATTGAGGTGTAACTCATCTTTCTTACTATTACGTTTGCCTATTTTACTATATTCTTTGACCACATTGTTCATTTCAGACCAAAGGTTTTTATAATCCCTCAGCGGATAATGGCTCAAAGCTATATCCATAAATATTTCCGTATCCAGTTCTTCTTTGACCGATTTGTCTATATATAGTTGAATTGAACCATCCTCAAACTGTTCATATCTTGTCTTAATATCATATAACATATCTTTTACTGTGTTAAGGATATGCCCTTCCGTTTCAGGCTGTGTTAAGGTATCTCTGGCAATTGCATTCTGTAATCTTCTAAGCTGTTGCGTAGCATATCCGCCAAACGAATGTATGCATCTTCTTGATAAGAATAATTTCTTTTTATCAAGCAATTCTTCGCCTATTGGAGTTACCAGCAGATAATGTTCTGGTTTTAAACCTAACATTTCTATTGTATTTGGATTAGTATTAAGTAATAAACCAATGATTTTATTAAAAGCATATATGGTTGTATCCGTTGCTTCATTTACTCTCTGCTCGAAACTGCTCATACCAATTAAATCAGATTTACTATTTAAAGCAATGCCTCTAATATCAACATCACTGGTCTTAATGTTAGTACCATAAGCATATGAGCCACCTAATCCCAGCAGTATAATTTTATCACCTAAATGCTTGTCCGTTTTTAAGAATTCATATTCTTTTGTTTCCAGCAATTTACTAAAATCCATAATGTACTCCTTTGTCCATCAATATGAAATAAGTAAGTGTTCTATCATTATATAATATTTCTTTATTTGTTACAATCTTACATTTCTTTTCTGAAATCCGGGGGCCATTTCATCTTACCAGTCTCTATTTAATTTTAAGTAAATTACCATGTAGATTCTTTATACGATTAATAAGCAATTTATTATGTAGATTCTTTATACGATTTTGTAAATAATTTACCATGTAGATTTCTTTATGCGATTTTATAAGAAATTTACCATGTAGATTCTTGATACGATTTTATAAGAAATTTGCCATGTAGATTCTTTATACGATTTTATAAGCAATTTACCATGCAGGTTCTTTATATGATCTTAAAAACAATAATAAAAAGGTCTTGACATAATCGTTCATACTGTATATATTGTTTATATACAGTATGAACAAATTTCAGAAATAAGAAATTTATTCAATGAGATAGGAGTGATTAATTGGATATTATAATAAGCAATTCCTCCAATGTGCCTATTTATGACCAGATATGTAAATCTATTAAAGATATGATTATAGCAGGTAAGCTGGAGAGTGGCGAAGCGCTTCCTTCCATCCGCAGCCTGGCTAAGGATCTGCGTATTAGCGTTATAACCACAAAGCGGGCATATGACGAACTGGAGCGGGAAGGGTATATTGACACCATTCCAGGAAAAGGCTGTTTTGTTGCCACCAGAGGAGTTGAGCTTCTAAGAGAAGAAAATCTGATGAAGATAGAAGAACATATGCAGGAGGTAGCAAGACTGGCAGTATCCTGTAACCTGACAAATGAGGATCTGATAGAAATGTTTCGCACGCTCCTTAGTGAAGCTGATTGATTAAAGTGAAAAGATTATTTACACGAATAATTAAAGGAATATAGACTTATAAGGGAAGAAGATATAACAAAAAATGTATTAAAATGACGTATAAAAACAAATCAAAAAGAAGCCTTATGAAAAAGATTTTATCAAAAAAGAAGACTTGAAAAGAAGATTTATGAAAAAAGAATTATGAAAAGAGAAGACTTATAAAAAAGCCGTATTAAAAAGAAGCCGTATTAAAAAAGAAGACGTATTTAAGTAAAAGGCACAATAAAAGAAGTACAATATAACAGTAAGACGAAAAAGAAAGAAACAAGTACTAATAAAAAAGATTTATTAGAAAGGAATATAACCTATGAATGCATTAGAAGTAAAAAATCTTAATAAATCCTATAAGGGTTTTAATCTTGATAATGTCAGCTTTTCCCTTCCTCAGGGCGGAATTATGGGGCTTATCGGCGAGAACGGCGCTGGTAAAAGTACCACTATCAAACTAATTATGAATTCAATCAGACGGGACAGCGGTGAGATAGCTGTATTGGGGAAGGATAACAACACGGATTTTACAAGGACCAAAGAAGATATTGGAGTAGTGCTTGATGAAGCTTATTTTCCCGAATGCATGACACCGGTACAGATTAATAAATGTCTGAAATATACCTACAGGAATTGGAGTGAAAAGCAGTTTTTTGATTATATGGAGAAGTTCGGACTTCCCCTTAAAAAGAGTTTTAAGGAATTCTCAAGAGGAATGAAGATGAAGCTGTCAATTGCAGCAGCAATGTCACATAATGCGAAGCTGCTCATTCTGGATGAAGCCACCAGTGGCCTTGACCCCATGGCGAGAGAAGATATATTGAATATTTTTTATGATTATACCAGAGAGGAGAATCATACAATCTTAATCTCCTCCCATATCACCTCGGATCTGGAGAAGCTGTGTGATTATATAACTTTTATCCATAAAGGCAAGGTACTATTCAGTGAAGAGAAGGATCAGCTCCTGGAGGACTATGCAATTCTTCGCTGCGGCAATGAGGATTTGAAAAGAATCCCCAAAGAGCAGATACTTGGTAAGCGAAGTTCTGCTTACAGCACGGAAGTCCTTGTAAAACGCAGTAAGGAACTCAGAGATTTCAATCTGGATAAAGCCGGAATAGAAGATATTATACTCTTGATGACGAAGAAGGAGGTGGCATAATGAAAGGGTTATTATTAAAGGATTATTACGTTTTAATGAAACAAAGCAGAATATTACTGCTGCTTCTTGTTGTGTATACCTTTCTTGCCTCTACAGGAACCGATTCTTTCGGGGCCTTCACCGTACTCTTTATATCAATGCTGCCAATGACCTTAATGGGTATTGACGAGAAGCACAAATGGGAGAACCTGGCTGTTACCATGCCTTATGAGAAGAAGGACTTTGTAATCAGCAAATATTTAATTGTAGTAGTTATGCTATTTTGCATATCAATATTTTATGCCTGTACCAGAATTGTCATGCAGTTAGCTGGTATGCATTTTGAGGAAATGTTTAGTATTTCGTATATTACCCTGATGCTGAGTATTGGGCTTATATATCCTGCTTTACTTCTTCCGTTGATGTTCCGTCTTGGTGTAGAGAAAGCAAGATTATGGTTTCTTGTAATTACGGCAGCCCTAGGTGGTGGTATAGGAGCATTTATGGCAGGTAAGTCAGAGGAGAGCTTTCAGATCCTATACAAAATCATCAGTAAACCATGGGCAATTTTGATAATGGATGTATTAATCTTCTTATTGTCCGCAGCTATCTCTGTACGATTATATGAAAAAAGAGAGTTTTAAGCTTTCGTCGTCATTGTTTTTACACAAATACAAACTGTACCAGAGCCATGTAGAGAATTGTACCGCCTGCAATGCTAAGCAGAGTATTTCTCTTCCATACATGCAATAATAAAATAAATAAAACAGCAGCACCTTCCGGAATACCGTAAGGCGACTGAATAAAAGTTACACCCTTCATGCAGTAGACTACCAAAAGGCCGATTATGGCACAGGGGAGAACCTTCCCAAGGTAGGTTACATACGCTGGGGGTGTTTTCTTTTCCGGAAATAATATAAAAGGCAGAAATCTGGTAAGCATTGTTCCCAGAGCAATTGCTGCTATGATGGTAAAGGTCTGAAGAGGTGTTAAGTACATGGCTGCTTGTCTCCTTTGTAGAATTTTCTATAAACGGTGAGTACCAGTAGTATTAAGACCATGGAGGGAATGATAAAGTTCTTTGCTCCAAATATCACCAGACAGATAATAGAGCAGATAATCCCGGACACTGCTGAAAAGTGGTTCTTTCCTTCCAGCCACTGTTCAATAAAGATGACTACGAACAATGCTGTCAATACAAAATCAAGACCTTTGGTCTCAAATTGTATCACACTGCCAAGTAAACCGCCCAGAACCGAAGCACATACCCAATAGAAGTAATCCAGAAAGGAAACAAAGAAATAAAAAGAAGCTCTATCCACTCCTTCCGGTGGTTCCTTACTGTTAACTACGGAAAAGGTTTCATCGCAGAGTACATAAATTAGAAAGGGTTTTATTTTTCCGATCCCTTTATATTTCTCCAGCATGGAAAGACCGTAAAATAAATGTCTGGCATTAACCATCAGTGCTATGTAAAAAGCCTGAAAGGGCTGAAATGGACTGGTTAACAGAGTGATTGCAACAAATTGCATACTGCCGCAGAACGCAATTGAACTCATAAGAAAAGACCATAAAGGTCCGTAACCGCTGGTGCTCATAAGTAAGCCATAGGCAAAGCCCAAAAATGCAAAACCTGTAAGGATAGGCAGGGTACAGGGGAAAGCCGCAAGAAAGGCATCGCGGTATTTGTGCTGCTTGTTCAAGTCATAACCTCCTAAAGTTGATTTAGCACAGCAATAGGATAAAGTATTGCATTGCACTGTATGTAATTCTAAAATTGTTTTAAGGATTTGTCAACCGCAGTTAGAGTGGAATTAGAAAGCATTTTCCAATTTTGATTGGAGCGAAGGAGCACATTGGTGTCGGTGTGAATTGTGTCTTTCATATTTGTAAGCTTCTTCTGTTTGATATATAATTAGAAATATCACCAAAAGGCAGGTTTGATATAAGAACCTTAAATCAATCCAGGAGGAATCGTTATGGCTTCATTTGAAGATTTTGCAAAATTAGATATTAGGGTAGGAGAAATTACGAAAGTTGAATTTTTTGATAAGGCTAAAAAACCAGCATATAAATTATGGGTAGATTTTGGTGAAGAGATTGGTATAAAAAAATCAAGTGCCCAGATTACAGAATGTTACAAAGAGGAGGAACTAATAGGAAAACAGGTATTAGGTGTAGTTAATTTTCCGCCAAGGCAGATAGCGGATTTTATGTCGGAAGTATTAGTTCTTGGGATATACTCCACTAAGGGAGTGGTATTAATTCAACCTCAGCAATCAGTTAATAAAGGCGATAAATTAGGTTAAAAATGCCTCCGTCTAAGCAGAAAACTAAATAATTCGGATCTACTTAAGCGGAAGCAAATTAAAATTGCAGCTATAGTTCCATAACACCGTTAACTTTGGCATGTTCATCATTGTCCATAGGAATGATGATACATTTCCTGCCGTCAATGGTCTGGTAAGTTATCTGGGGAACCTTAGCTTCCTTAACCTGAAGAAGCACAGCATAATCCTGATTACTGTCCTGCCCTTCCGTTAAAGGTGAGTCAGAGGCTTCATCAAAATCCCAGGACACAGTCGGTATGGGAGCTTTTGTTACTTCTTCCAGTTTTCCCTGAAGTATCTGTATTTGCTCTACCAGTGCTTTATTTGTTTTATTCTTTTCATTTTCAGTCAGAATTTTCTTATCCAGGAGATATTCTACTGCCGGAGGTTCTTCACTGAAGGTTTCTTCATAGGTCAGTTGGATTTTCTGAGTAATATCCTCGGATAGACCGCTTTCTGTCAAAATTTCCTGTACGGACTCACTGGTCAGAAAAACAGGCTCGTCCGGTTCCTCTGCGGTAGCTGCCTGCTCCTCTGCAATCATACTGAGGCTTTCCTGAATCTCGCTAATAACCTTGCTTGTTTGCTCTGAATCATTAATGGCATTCTTTATAATAGAATGGAAGGTATTTTTCTGTTCTGCAGCTGTTGCTTTTGCCGGGCAGCCTAACACCAGTTCTGCCAGTTCTCTGTGTGGTTCCAGAGGATTCTTGGTATAAAACATGGCAGAATGGATATCTGTACTGCGCTCTGTAAAAGCCGGGAAGATAAAGCCAGTCTCAGGTACGGTAACAATCCAGTCTCTGTTACGTGGTCCGATCTTATTCATATCCTCAAGGTAACCCAGGCCTGGTTTGGATAGAGTAACTGGACAGATGGCACATAATAAATACTCATAAACTTCTTCCGATTCATCCAGCTTTGCCTGATCGGATGTCTTTGTCATTACATCATAAGCATCGTGAAAGACTAAGATCAGATAGTTGCCGGAATAGTCATAACTATCAATAACCAGCTGGTAGAAGGTATTTAGCAGGCCTTCATTTTTCAGCTTGCTCTCTCTTAAGCCCATAAGAAACTGCTGTTTACCGTTTTGCTCTTCTTCAGCTAATGGAAAATTCACTTCAATTAGGTTATTTCCGACTGAACCGGACAGGACTTTCTTTGCAAGTTCCAGGTATTTATAGAATTCTTCTTCCTCCAGATTTAAAAAGGTCTCCTGAAAGTTAACCAGTATTTCTTTATCTGAATTGACGTAACAGCCACACATCTTTGTAAAGGTACATCCGGTTTTTTTGAGTCGGTTTTTTAACTCCAAGGTATCTTTCTTATTCATAATTTTATTTCTAGTAGTAGACTGTATTGCCTGGTAGTAAGAAGTGTAAAACAAGCATTCCTTACTTTCTTTACCTATAGTACGGTCTACCACAGTCTCCTTTCTTTTTAGTTCTATACTTGATTTATTTATCTAAGTCAATGGTATAAATTTCTTCCACAGGAAATGTTATTTTTACTAATCCTATTGAAACAAACTCACCACACATTTTTTCGAATTCCTGCAAGATTAAATTACTCGCCCTATAAAAAACACTATCCTCATCTTCACCAGTAAGAGCGATGGTACAATGTGGAACCCAACTATTTGGACAATACCACTCCCAGCCTTTTTTATCAAAAGCATTTAGATATTCGTGTAATTCTCGCTGAAATTGATACATATTGCTATTCATCACAGGTGATACAAAAATAGTCTTTGTATCATTAAACATTCCTACTGAACCAATATATGCAGGCATTGGCTTATGACTTTGAGCAAACTCTTTTAATTGTTTTATACATATTTCTTCCTCCACATCATTAAAACACGCTAATGTAAGATGTGGTCTTGTTTTCCATTCCAAAAACTTTGTGCTCAATTTTTCATCGGCTACTCGTTTAGCCAAGTTAAAAAGTTTCTGTTCTGTTTCTTTATCGTAATACAATTCTATCGCATATTGCATACATATTACCTCCACAAAACCGTATATCGTTCCCTTATTTGTACCCCCATTGCATAGGCCTTTCCCCAATATTATTTCTTGCGGACAGCCATTCATTTCATAATTCTGTATCAGACGTTCCAGTTTTCGTTTCAGTAAAATGCATCAAGTCTCTTAATTATAAGACAAAATCAAAAATAAATCAAAGCGTGGAATAAAAAAATTTAATAATAATTTATACTCGTATCCAATAATATGAAAGTCTGAATATCGTTAGGTAATTACAGTAATACAAAAATAATTAAATAGTGGAGTACTTTGCTTTGAATTGATTATCTGATAATTCATAAGAACTGATAATTTATAAGAATTGATAATACATAAAAACTGATAATACATAAGAACTGATAATTTATAAAAATTGATAATACATAAGAACTGAAATACATAAGAACTGATAATTCATAAAATCTGTCATTTCATATAAAAGGTAATAGGCGCAGCTTTTTCTTCTTGAAGATGATGATTTATTCTTTTTATTATGTTAATTATAACTAAAAATATAAGAAAAAGTTCCTATATTTATACAAATTAACGATAAAGTACTTGCATATAAAAATAAGCCATGATAATATAAAATTATGGAGCAAGGATTAAGTTTACAAAGTTTAACGTTAAACTTACCTCTCTGTACGGCCTGGAATTCCAAGATTTATTGAAGTATGGTAAAAATTATAAGAGCTCTTTTACAAAATTATCGAAAGGAGGGTAAGCAGTTAAAGTTTAAAAGGGAAGCAATAACTGTCTCCGGAAACAGTTATTGCCACCTTTCTTAATTACATGTGGGTTACTTTAAAATGATGTGGAGGGTAGCAAAAGAATATGAACGGTAAAAATAAGCTTTTAAGAATTCTTACAGCATTAGCATTGATTATTAGCCAGATATTTGTGTATACGCCAGCTACGGAGGTCAAGGCAGCAGGAGCGCCGGATCTTATTGTTACAGATATCAGCTGGTCACCGGCAAACCCTGTTGCCGGTAACAGTGTAGTCTTTTCTGCAACTATCAGGAATCAGGGAACAGGTGCAACACAGGCAGGTGTTATTAACGGTGTGAGCTTCTTTGTGGATGGAACGCAGGTAAGTTGGTCAGATACCAATACCTCCTCCATACCGGCAGGAGGTTCTATAACTGTAACCGCTAACAGCGGTCCTGCAGGAACCGCATCCTGGAATGCAACAACCGGTAACCATACCATTATGGCGTGGGTGGATGATGTGAACCGTATGGCGGAAACCAACGAAGATAATAACCAATACAGCAAGAGTCTGACTGTATCAGGAAATAATCAGGGAGGTGGGACACCGGATCTGATAGTCACGGATATAACCTCCTCTCCTGCAGCTCCCTTGTCAGGAAATGCAACCACCTTCAGTGCAGTGGTTAAGAACCAGGGAAATGGTGCAACACCTGCAGGAACCATTATAGGAGTCAGTTTCTTTGTTGATGGAACACAGGTAAGCTGGTCAGATAATACAACGACAGCTCTGGCAGCAGGTGCCTCAGTTACTGTAACGGCAAATGGCGGGCCTTCCGGAAATGCTGCGTGGACAGCTGCAACGGGAAGTCATACGGTAATGGCTTTTGTGGATGATGTAAACCGTATTACTGAAACCAATGAAGATAATAATAAATACTCAGAGAATCTGGTAGTAACAACTTCACCTATGGCAGATCTGATTGTAGCAGGTTTAACCATAAGTCCGGCTTCACCTACAGCAGGTGATACCTTAAGTTTTACTGCTACTGTGAAGAATCAGGGTATTGCAGCAGGTGCGCCAGGAGTATTAACTATCAGCGTGGATGGAAATACTGTCTATACTTCCTCCAATAATACAGCAGCACTGGGAGCAGGTGCCACTACAGCCATATCAGGAACTCTGGCAGGGCTTAGCACAGGGAGCCATACCATTACAGCAACGATAGACAGTGCTGGAACTACGGCTGAGAGCAATGAAACGAACAACACCTACAGCACCAACCTTACCGTTAATCCAAAGGCTGGTATTGACTTTATTGTAACTGAAGTAAGCTGGTCACCTTCTTATGTGACGGTAGGCAACAAGGTTAATTTCAGTGCAGTAATAAAAAATCAGGGAACGGTAGCAGGAGCTGTTGGAACAGTTGCCTTTAAAGTGGATGGAACCCAGGTAGCAACAGCAAGCAGTACAACCTCAATTGCTGCAGGAGCAACAGTAACGGTTGCAGCTTCCGGCACCTGGACTGCTACAAGCGGAGCACATGTTATTACAGCAGTAGCTGATAGTTTATCGGCGGTTACTGAAACAGATGAGACCAACAATACTTTAAATGCCAGCCTTACGGTAGGCAGTGGTGGCAGAGGAGCGACTGTTCCTTATACCAGATATGAATCAGAAGATGGACAGACCGGAGGAGGAGCAATACTTCGAACTGCACCGGACTTTAACTATGCACTCATTGCTTCAGAAGCTTCTAATCAGGCTTATGTTGCACTGCCCTCCAATGGTTCTTATGTAGAGTGGACGATTAATCAAGGCGGAGCAGGTGTTAATATGCGATTTACCATGCCGGATTCATCAAGTGGCATGGGATTAAACGGTTCTCTTGACTGCTATGTCAATGGAAGCAAGGTTTCTACTATTAATCTGTCTTCCTACTGGTCCTGGCAGTATTTTATCGGTGATCAGCCGGGAGATGCTCCCAACGGCGGGCAGGCAGCTTTCCGTTTTGATGAAATCCATTGGACGCTTCCTACAGCATTAAAAGCAGGTGATAAATTGCGTATTCAGAAAACAAACGGCGACAGCCTGGAATACGGTGTTGACTTTGTGGAGGTTGAACCGATACCGTCTGCTATTACACAGCCGGCTAATTCATTGTCAGTAACTTCCTATGGAGCCATAGCAAATGATGGTGTGGATGATTTAAGTGCCTTTAATGCATGCGTTAGTGCAGCTGCAGCCCAGGGTAAGACTGTATATATTCCTGCGGGAACCTTCCATCTTGGAGGTATGTGGACAATTTCCGCACAGAATATTACTATTACCGGTGCCGGAATGTGGCATACCAATCTGCAGTTTACTTCACCTAATGCACAGAGCGGAGGAATCTCCTTCCGTATAACCGGAACAGTAGATTTTGGTAATGTATACATTAATTCCATGCTGCGTTCAAGATACGGACAGAATGCTATTTACAAATGCTTTATGGATAACTTTGGAACCAATTCCAGAATACATAATTTCTGGGAAGAGCATTTTGAAGCCGGCTTCTGGGTTGGGGATTATGCACATACTCCTGCCATTGCAGCAGATAACTTATTAATTGAGAATGGAAGAATAAGAAACAATCTTGCGGATGGTGTTAATTTCTGCCAGGGCACCAAGAACTCAACTGTTCGTAACTGCAATGTCAGAAATAACGGAGACGACGGACTTGCCATGTGGCCGGACAACACCATGGGAGCACCCATGGAAGTAAACAATGCTTTCCTATATAATACGATTGAAAATAACTGGAGGGCAGCTGCGATTGCTATCTTTGGCGGTTCAGGACACAAAGCTCAGTATAACTACATCAAGGATTGCTTTATGGGTTCAGGAATTCGTCTGAATACGGTATTCCCCGGGTATCATTTTGAGAATAATACGGGAATTCTGTTCTCAGATACGACCATTATCAATTCCGGTACCAGTAAGGATTGCTACAATGGTGAAAGAGGAGCAATTGATCTGGAAGCCTCCAATACAAGCATTAAGAACATAACCTTTGAGAATATTGATATTATCAACAGCCAGAGAGATGCCATCCAGATGGGATATGGCGGAGGCTTCGAAAATATTGTGTTCAAAAATATCAATATTAACGGAACGGGTAAAGATGCAATTACTACCTCAAGATTTTCAGCACCTCATTTAGGAACCGCAATCTATACCTATACCTCAAATGGTTCGGCAACATTTATTAATCTTACTACCAGTAACATCGAAGCACCTGAAAAGTACCTTATCATGAATGGATTTAATGTGACTTTTCAATAAACTTAAATGACTAATTGATAATGCATAAAAAAAGAGCAGATTTCAGAAACAGCTTTTAAACCATAGACAAAGTCCAGGGTGATTACCCTGGACTTTTCAGCTCTCTTTAAAACACTACTAATTAAAGAAGTGCTTTTCGCTACCTCCAGATGTATGGAGATAATCAAAGGTCTAACTGTTAATATAACGTTTATTTTAACGTTTTACAACCGATATCTGTTTATTGTTAATACCAGTAATTGATGATATTACTAGAGTATTACTGTGAAAGAACATGGAATAATATGGGAAAAAATATTGACAAATATTAACTTTTGCACTAATATAAATAATACATTACTCGAGCAATGATAATTTTAGGAGGTATTTGATGAAGAATTTATTATTAAAACGCAGTATTGCATTATTTGTATGCTTAACATTAATAATTTCATTATGTAATGGTAACATAGTAAAAGCAAACACAGTAAATGATAATTCATTAATAGGTAGTGCTACCATTTTTAATGAGGACATTGTTAATGATCCTGAGGTTGCATTAATAGACAGTATAGCAAAAGAATACTATAATTATTTTAAAGATAATAATATTGAAGAAGAAATTTACACAATAGCAACAGATATTTCATCTGGAAAAGAAATATCTGGTTTGCCGAATGTAACTACGAACAGTATTAGTCCTTTTTCGTCAGTTTTTTCTGATGGTGTTTTAGATTACTCTTATTATGTAAAAGAAGTTACAGGACAAACTTTCACACTTAGTCAAATTGGAATACAATTAGCAGCGTTAGGTACTAAGTTAAATTTAGGAGCAGCACTTCCTTTTCTGGAATTTTTGGCTTTATTAGCTGGTGGTATTATTCTAACACTTACTATTGCTATTTTATATTCTGCAATAGCAGTTGGTGTAAATGATTTAATCTTAACATGGTATCAATACTCTAGTGTTAATTTGACTGCTGCAAAACAGAATACTATGGCTATTGTAGCTCAACAAAAAAATGGAGCAAAATATTGGAGAGCATATCTTGCTAACTATGGGGGTCTTGGCGGAATAGCTATTTCTGATCCCATTACCTATTCTCAAGCAAGTGAACTCGTTAAATTAGATATGTCTACAGTTAATGTATTTGCATTTAATTATAGTGATGCAGCTTATTTAGCTACATATGCATACGGTTTTGGATTTACAAATCCAGAAGCACATAGGGATAATGGAAAAATACTCAATATGCAACACGTTCACGCTTATATAACACAAGGGAAAATACATGGTAAATGTCATATTTTCTTTGCAGTACCAGTAGTTGCTTAAATTTAACACTGAAAGGATAAAGTTATGTTAGAATTAGATATAGAATATACCGATTTTTTATGCAAAACAGCTCTTACCATTAATAATTATTTATCTAATTCTTATAGAGACTACTTAATCACTAACATAACAGTTGATAATTATCCTCGTGTGGTTGATTATGAACATAATGAGTTTTTATTTAATTTAATAAAATCAGCAGAAGAATGGGTAGATATAGAAGCTGCTATAAAAAATGATATGTTAGTATTAAATTATAAACGCTTGCCAGACTTGATTAGATATATGCATGGTATAGATTATTTAAATAAAACTATTCATAAGAAAATGGAAGAAAGTATTGCTATACCACAGCTAAGTGATTTTTTATTAAATGATTCAGATTTCAGGTCACTTTCGATTAATAGCAAGCAACAAACATGTAATATAACTTTATCCAATGTACTTGTTTATAATGATAGTCGATTAAATTATTCAACAGATGTAGATACAAAGACAATACTTATAAAGTTTTTGGATGTTAGCAATTTAGACGTTGATGGTTCAATTTATACGGAAACATTGGGTTTAAATCGAATTTATAAATGGTATACTTCTATTGTTGATAATAAAGTATATAATTTTAAACTATTAGCTATAACCAATTATAAAAAATTCCTCTTTAGTGTACAATGTAGTAATGTAAAAGTAACTATTATGTAAGTTTATTCCAAAATTTCCACTTATAGTTAGCTGACTATTTAACTATAAGTGGAGTAACAATTCAGATATTGCTGTAGTGTTTGGATTATATTGGTTTTACGATTCTTGTCAAGTGATTAATGAGAGTTGCTAAATCGTCATTCTATAGACTGAATTCATTATAATTTTCAATGAACAGATAGGTATTTTGACTTTATTATGATATAGTTAGTGTGCCTACTCAAAAATATTGCATATTGCTTATGTCTTCCAATATCTTATGGACTTATGGAATCCTTCTTAAAATCTTCTGTATACAGTGTTGTAGAATCATCTATTCTTCCATAGACTTTATTATACCTTTTCTTTAAGATGTTATCATGGTCAACCTCCAGAGTAACTATAAGGAAACGATTTGATTTTATAAAATTTAGTGTTATAATACATATATTACAGCTAGATAAATAGAAAGAACTGCTTTAATAAATTGCAAGAACTGCTACAATAAATAGCCAAAATCCAGCGAAGTAATCACCAAGTAACATTATCACTAATGGATAAATTAAAATGTACTACAAAGTAGAAATATATAAAGGAGGAAATCTGATGAAAGCAACAAATAAAATGCCGGTATTATTTGTAGGTCACGGTTCACCTATGAATGCCATTGAAGATAACAAATTTACACGAGGCTGGGAGGTAATTGCAGAAAAAATTCCCACTCCCAAAGCTATTTTATCTGTATCAGCTCATTGGTATGTGCCGGGTACTGCAGTACTGACAGAACATAATCCCAGGCAGATCTATGATATGTATGGATTTCCCCAGGAATTATATGATTTGAAATATGAGGCCTCTGGTTCGCCGGAATTTGCAGCTAAAGTCTTGGAATTGCTGGAGGGAGAGGCTGTGGCAGACAACAGTTGGGGACTGGATCATGGAACCTGGGCGGTGTTGTGTAAGATGTATCCCGCAGCTGACATTCCTATTTTCCAGTTAAGCATTAACAGTAAAAAGGAAGCGGCCTACCATTTTCAACTGGGCAGAAAACTCAGTGCCTTAAGAGAACAGGGCGTATTGATTATGGGAAGCGGAAATGTTGTTCACCATCTTGGCCGGATCAACTGGGAGATGGAGGAGCAGGGATTTCCTTATGCAGAAGAATTCGACGGCTATATAAAGGGTTGTATTCTTAGTAAGGACTATGATGGAGTAATTGATTATAGAAGATCCAAGGCGGCAGCGATGGCTTTTCCCACACCGGAGCATTTCTATCCCCTGTTATATACTTTGGGAGCTTCCTCTGATGAAGATACAGCAGAAGTATTTAATGATTCCTGCGTGTTGGGTTCCTTATCCATGACCAGCTATCTGCTTCAGGAAAATTAACAAATATTATGAAAAAGGTCTCCAAAATACCTGTTTCATCCGATACAGTATATACAGCTGTTGGTTTAAAACAGCATGGAGTGTGTTTGAGCAGTCTATTTCAAACACAGTCTTATGTTCAGTATAGAAACAGGGTGGAGATATGATAGTAAATATTGAAATAAAGATTGCAGATGATAACGGAATTACCTTAAAGCATTACGTGAAACGTATGGAGGATATTAAGGACGGAACCATACGCCTGGAGGATATTACCGGAACGGATACCTCCTTTAAGGAGTTATTAGACCGTTATCTGACCCAAAGCGGTAGAAAGGTACGTGAGAAACTCTTTCCTACTGCCAGATTGTATAATGAAAACTTACGAACTGCGGTCAATATAAAACTACTGGAAGGAAGGAATCGGGAATTGATTCATCAAACACCTGCCCAGGCTGTACAGAAATATGAAGCCAGTTTTCATACGCTGGAGGAAGAGTCTTCTCAAAACAATGAAACTTAATACAAAACCTAATTGCGATACTGTAGTAATTACAGTATCGCAATTTCTATTAAAACATATAAGGAATTATCTGCTATAATAACAGTATAAAATCCACTAAGTACACTGAATTTACTGACTGTATTGAATTTACTGACTGCATGGGGGGAATTGAGTTTAGTGCATCCCCATGCACCAAACCAACAAACTATCTTTAAAGTAAAACCCAACCGATTGAACAGTTCACAGCCTTTGTGTATACGAAAAATTATTGTCCGGCACAAGCAGTTTTCAAACACGTTTATAAAATGGAGGTAAGAATGTCTGAAAAAGATAAGTCCATCGAAAAGATAAAGAAATACATTGATGATAATCTGTATGAAGAATTGGAACTTGAAAAGCTGGCGCAGGAAGCAGGTTATTCCAAATATCATCTGGAAAGGCTTTTTACGAAAACCTATAACAGCACTCTTTCGAAATATATTCGGGAAGAGCGCTTAAAGGATGCAGCAGCCAGACTTATATTTACGAATACTTCAATCCTTGAGATAGCTTTGGAGGCCCGTTATGAGTCACAGCAGGCTTTTACGCTGGCTTTTAAACGTCTATACCAGGTACCCCCGGGTATATACAGAAGTAAAGTGAAACAGGAAGCTTGCAGGCTTAAGGCAGTAACAGGACAGAACAGTAAGTGGTTAAGGAAAAATAATGATTGGAAAGGGAGGGCTGCGGCATGAGTTTAGTACCTTATGTAGTTGAACAGACATCCAGAGGCGAGAGAAGCTATGATATTTATTCCAGGCTGTTAAAGGACAGAATTATATTTTTAAATGAAGAGGTGACGGATGTATCAGCAAGTGTGATTGTAGCACAGCTGCTATTTTTGGAAGCAGAGGATTCCAGTAAAGATATACATCTTTATATTAATTCTCCCGGTGGTTCTGTAACAGCAGGCTTTGCAATTTATGATACCATGAATTTTATTAAATGTGATGTGTCTACCATATGTATTGGTATGGCAGCCAGTATGGGTGCGTTCCTGCTTTCCGGTGGAACCAAAGGAAAACGCTATGCCCTTCCCAACGCTGATATTATGATACACCAGCCTTCCGGCGGCGGCAGTGGTACTGCCAGTGACATAAGGATCATCAGCGAACATATTCAGAAGAACAAAAAGAGACTAAATGAAATACTTGCAAAAAATACAGGACAGAGTGCTGAAGTTATAGAAAGAGATACGGAAAGAGATAATTTTATGACTGCTGAAGAAGGTAAAGCCTATGGTCTCATTGATGAAATATTGTTAAGAAGATAGAAAGCAGATTTTTGGTGCATCGTCCTTGAATTAACCAGACCCAGTACTGTATTAAAAGTTTATCCTGCCCACTTTGCCTGGTTATTTACAGGACGATGCATTAGTTATCCATAAGCTGCCTTCAGGAATCATATACCCGGTCAGTTTATCAATCATGACTGTGGGTATGATGAAGGTCAGGCGTATGAGGATGTTCATGGGTAAGGGGAGCATGGCTGTGTGAATGGCTGTGTTCCCCTTTTATCTGTTCTGAATGGGAATGAGTATGATGTCCGTCATCATGGCTGTGCCGGTGTTCGTGTACAAGGGGAGAGTGGGTGTGAACATGTTTGTGCTTTTCACTGCTGGCTAAGTAGACTCCGGCTCCAAAGAACAGCAAAGCAATGAAAAAGACCATAGTAAGGGTCTCTTTGTTAACAATTACAGACAACAGAACTCCAAGAAAAGGTGCAAAAGCATAATAAGCACCGGTTCTTGCCGCTCCTAAATCTCTCTGGGCACGTACATAGAAGAAAATACTCAGGCCATAGGAAATAAATCCAAGAAAACAGGCGGCTGCAATGGAAGGAATATGTAAGGCGATATTGCCTGTGATAAAACAGATTAATAGAGCACCGAAGCCGGAACCAAAGCCTTTTAGGATAACAATTTCCATAGGGTTCTTCAATGAGAGCATTCGGGTGCAGTTATTCTCAAAACCCCAGCAAATACTTGCCATCAGTACAAACAGGGAGCCGGAGGAGAAAGTAAAACCGGTCATATCTACAAGACTGAGTATCAGACAACCGAAACAGATCAGGAAAATTGACCACCAGAGTCTCTTTCCTATAACCTCCTGAAATACCACTAAAGCAATCAGTGCTGTTGCTACGACTTCAAAATTACCGAGGAGAGAAGCACTGGCTGCCGTTGTCCTTGTGAGACCAAGCATCAGAAATACCGGAGCTGCCACATCTAAAAGAATCATTCCAAGGATGTAGGGAAGCTCCTTTTTTGTAAGGCGTGCTTCTTTTTCAGAAGTTCTGCCTTTACTGCGAAGGATATATAGGACAGACATACCCAAGCCGGCACCCAGATACAACATAGCTGCCATTTGAGTGGGAGGCAGTTTCTCTAAGAGGATTTTAGAGAAAGGTGAACTTAAGGAAAATAAAAGAGCGGCAAGTATAGCATAAAATATAGAAGAATGATTTATTAATCGCATCGTATATCTCCAATCCTACAAGGAATAATAAAACTACATCCCCCCTGGGGGGATATAATAAACATAACACAATGCTCAAAAAGATACAATCATTTTCATATAATAGCAGCGTAGCCTGAGCATAGGCCTGAACTGTAATCAGAAGAAACAATTGTATTTTTTTACGAGTATGCTATAATTCACTATATGTAAAGCGATGGGGATATTACTATAACGGTGATATTACTATATTTATAGTGAAATAATTCAAAATAAAAATAATAAAGAGATTACGAAAGAAGTAGCTGTTTATATCTGGTATTTTCAGGATATTATGCGCTGGAAAACACTGCGTTATAATTCTGATATTCAAGGTTAGAAGCGAAGAAATAAGCTGTTAACATAAAAATAGACAGAACGAGAGCCCCCGCGAAAACTGGTGTAAGTAATCAGATTACTTGAAATCCGGAGGCCCTAAAGGTTTAGGTGATTTGAATTTTTACAATTACAGTATAAGTCATTTTCCTTCATAAATCCAATTTATAGATTAAATGTGGGTGATAAATAAAAGTTATGGACTGTAAATAATTAGAAAGGGGTGGCGGGTTGGAACTGCATTACTTAAGAATATTTCATACGATAGCGAAATGTATGAGTTTTAAGAAGGCATCAGAGGTACTTCATTTAAGCCAGCCTGCATTATCCATACAGATTAAGAAGCTTGAGAGTGGAACCGGAATGAAGCTTTTTAATAAAATAGGGAACCGGATTGTGCTAAGCGAAGATGGAAAGATGCTATATGGCTATACTCAGAAAATATTTGCTATTGTAGAAGAGCTGGAAAATCATGTACAGAATCTTGGAAATGAAATTGGCGGAAGTATAAACCTGGGTGCCAGTAATACTCCTGGCGTATATATCCTTCCTAAGGTTATTGGGGAAATGAAGAAACGATATCCCGGTGTTACCGTTAATCTGCATGTTGCTGATACATCTGAAATCACAAATCTTATTGAGAACGGTACCTTGGATGTAGCCGTTAATGGAGGTAATTGCAACTACAACAGCAGCATAGTTGTTGAGAAACTGCTGGATGACAGACTGGTAGTAGTGGCCTCACCGGATAATCCGCTGAAAGATAAGGATACCATCAGTATCAAGGAATTGGCGAAAACAGCTTTTGTTGTTCACAGTACAACCTCCCAACTGTACACATATTATAAGAAGTTTATAGAAATTTACGGGATTTCAGAAAATATCGGTATGCATTTTGGCAGTATCGATGCCATTAAATATGCCATATATGCAGATCTTGGAGTATCCATACTGCCCTATTATGCAGTAAAATCAGAAATAGAGAAAGGAATGCTCACGCAGCTGAATATCAGCTGCAGCAAACTGGAATACCCTTATAGTCTTATCCATAATAAACATAAACATCTTTCCACGGCTTCTGCTAAGTTTATAGAAGTGTTAAAAGAGGTATTATAAGCAGAATAAACACTTATTTAGGTGAGACAATTATATAAGCGTTTAACTATCAAGTGGCTCACAAGTTCAGTAAGCAGGAAATGCAATAAGAAAAGAAAAAGAGGTAGAAGAGTGAAAGAAAATAATAAATCGAAAGGATGCCACGTGGAGATTCTTTTACTCTTTTTTATTTGTGGCAGTATCGCGGGCAGGCCTGCGATATGCAATGGGTATAAATAATGAAATTAATGATTGCATCGGATATACATGGCTCAGCCTATTATTGTAATAAAATGCTGGAAGCTTATAAAAGAGAAAAAGCGGATAAACTGTTGCTTTTAGGGGACCTCCTGTATCATGGGCCAAGAAATGACCTGCCAAGGGAGTATGAACCCAAAAAGGTTATTGAAATGTTAAATGCTGTGAAAGAAGAGTTACTCTGTGTCAGGGGAAACTGTGATACAGAAGTTGATCAGATGGTACTCCAATTTCCGGTATTGGCGGAGTACTGTATTTTATACCTGAATAATCGTATGGTATTTGCAACACACGGACACCATTTTAAGCCTGATAACAAACCCATGTTAAAGAAAGGGGATATCCTGTTAAACGGTCACACCCATGTGCCGAAATGGGAAGAAAGAGAAGACTTTATCTATGTAAATCCGGGGTCCGTTTCGATACCGAAGGAGGACAGTCCTAACAGTTATATCCTCTGGGAAGAGGAAGTTCTGTTTAAGAATCTGGAAGGTGATATCTATAAGAAGATAACGCTATAAGAAAAGATGGATGAATATATATGCATTGTATTATTGTATTCATGCATTTTTTGGTGAGAGATTGTTTTTTTGATATTCGCTTTGACCTAGTGCAGATACTAGTTTTATCTGCAAATATGTGGAAATACTATTTACACAACCCTATAAATAATTACTTTATTTATTCATTGCAATCCGGGGGGATATGTGTTATTATAAGTATCAAAATTTGTAATAAAATACTACAATGGAGTAATGCATCTTAGACAGATTGCTTCAAACAGCATGTAGCGTGCTGTTATTTTTACGTTTATTTGTTCTTACCCGCGGCATGTATTTGCTTAAAGGCCAGACTACAGATAGAAAGTTTGATATTTTAATTATGGTGGAGGAAAATATGATTAAAGTAGTTAAATTCGGCGGGAGTTCCTTAGCAAGCGCAGAACAATTTAAGAAGGTCGGAAACATAATCCGTTCCGAGGAAGCAAGAAGATATGTGGTACCTTCAGCACCAGGAAAGCGTAATTCTCAGGATACCAAGGTTACGGACATGCTCTATCACTGCTATGACCTGGCAGTAAAGGGAGCTGATTTTAAGGAAGCTATGGAAGGAATTAAGACTCGTTATTCAGATATTATTAAGGGGCTTGATCTTACCATGTCCTTAGATACGGAATTCGAACAGATAAGTGCAGACTTTGCAGCAAAAAAAGGTGCAGATTATGCAGCTTCCAGGGGAGAATACTTAAACGGTTTGATTATGGCTGAATACTTAGGCTATGAGTTTATAGATGCGAAAGAGGTCATTTTCTTTGATAACAACGGTGTCTTTGATGCAGATAAGACTGATGTTATTCTGGCAGAGAAGTTAAAGAAAACACCAAATGCAGTAATACCTGGCTTCTACGGAGCGTATGAAGATGGAGGCATAAAGACCTTTTCCAGAGGTGGTTCCGATATTACCGGGTCCATTGTAGCAAAAGCAGTACAGGCAGATATATATGAGAACTGGACAGATGTATCCGGCTTTCTTGTAGCTGATCCAAGAATTATTAAAAATCCTGAGGTAATCTCCACTATTACCTATAAGGAGCTTCGTGAACTGTCTTACATGGGCGCTACTGTTTTGCATGAAGATGCAATCTTTCCAGTAAGAAAAGAGGGCATTCCCATTAACATCAGAAATACCGATGCACCGGAAGAGCCTGGAACAATGATTGTAAAGAATACCGTTCTAAAGCCGGAATATACCATTACCGGTATTGCCGGCAAGAAAGGTTTTGTTGCTATAAATATTGAAAAAGATATGATGAACTCTGAAATTGGGTTTGGGAGAAAGGTGCTCCGTGTATTTGAAGACAATGGAATTTCATTTGAGCATATGCCCTCCGGTATTGATACACTTACCGTTTTCGTTCATCAGGATGAGTTTGTAGAAAAGGAACAGAGCGTTTTAGCTGGTATTGATCATGCTGCCAATCCGGATTCCATCGATCTGGAAAGTGATCTTGCCCTTATAGCAGTTGTTGGGAGAGGGATGCGTCAGACCAGAGGGACTGCAGGAAGAATCTTCTCAGCCCTTGCACATGCTAACGTAAATGTTAAGATGATCGATCAGGGTTCCAGTGAACTGAACATAATAATAGGTGTCAGCAACAAGGATTTTGAGGTGGCTATTAAGGCCATTTATGATATCTTTGTACTGTCCAAGCTGTAAGTCATTGACATAATATTTTTAATCAGATAACATTATGGTTAGAAGTGAGTATAATCAGGAATGAACATAAAAAAGAGGGCGTTATATGGTAATCTTACTACCATATAGTGCCCCTTTTTATTTGCACTATATTCCTATAATAAATAGTTCGTTAACCCTTTCGTAATCTCTTGATTTTATTCTTACCCAATGGATTCTCAGATATTACAAGACCTGCAATGGTCAGAAGAGTACCAACTGTTCCAAGCAGTGTCATTTTTTCATCCAGTATTAATGCTGAAGTAAGGATAGCAATTACGGGAATGATATAGATATAAATACTGGTCTTAACAGCTCCTAATACTTTGGTAGCCCAATTCCAGGTTACATAACAAAGGGCAGAAGCTCCTATCCCTAAGAATAACAGATTGGCAGCATGGATTGGTTTAATCAGCTTGGCCAGTTCGATTTCCGGACGGAATACAGGGTATAGGGGAATCATGGTAAGCAGGCTGTACAGAAATATTTTTCTGGTGGCAATTATCATGTTATAGCCCAGGTCACTGATCTTTTTCGTAAAGATTGAATAAATTCCCCATATAAAAGCTGCAGCCAATGCCAGTAAATCACCCATGGGATTTAGAGCTAGAGCTGCGCTGCCGTTATAGCTGATAAGTACGATTCCCGCCATAGCAGAGAGAAAACCCAGGAAGAAAGATGGGCGGAACTTTTCATTCTTTAGAAGGAAATGTGCCATTAAGGCTGTGAAAAATGGGGCCGTGGATACGATGACTCCGACATTGGAGACACTTGTCATGGTTAGAGCATTATTTTCCATAAGAAAGTATAAAGTCACACCCGAAAAGCCAGCGCCGAAGAAGAGCCATTCATGGGATTTCTTTTTAAGAGTGACTTGGGTATCTTTACCGGGTTTGATTAGCCAGAGTACGAGAAAACCGATCAGGAAGCGGTATACCAGAATTTCATAGGGAGTGAAATCCTTTAGAAGTACCTTGGTTGATATAAAAGTGGTACCCCAGAAGAGAACACTGAATAATGCAGCTGCATGACCTTTCAGGGAATGGTTTGAGGACATAGGTAACTCCTTCTGCAGTGTGTATAATTTGTTACAATCGCTTATTTTGAAGAACATAAAAACATAAAGGACATAAAAACATGAAGGACATAAAAACATAAAGGACATAAAAACACAAAGGACATAAAAACACAAAGGACATAAAAACAAAAAGGACATAAAAACATAAAGGACATAAAAACATGAAGAACATAAAAACATGAAGGACATAAAAACATGAAGGACATAAAACATGAAGGACATAAAAACTTAAAGAAATTAAAAGCCTGAAGAACCTAAAACTTAAAAACTTCAAAAAACACTAAGTACTTATATGTATAAGAACTTTCTTAAAAACTCACCGAAAGCCTGCTCAATTACAGGCTTTCGGTCATCCTTCATAGCTTATATGAACAATTGCGTTACAATAAGTTATACCAGATGAAATAAGGTATGAATCAGTATTATTTAATTACAGTCTTTCCACCCATGTAAGGCTGTAATGCCTTGGGAATATTAACGGAACCGTCAGCATTTAAGTTATTCTCAAGGAAAGCGATAAGCATTCTGGGTGGAGCTACAACGGTGTTATTTAAGGTGTGAGCAAAGTACTTGCCTTCTTCTCCAACAACACGAATCTTTAAACGGCGAGCCTGGGCATCTCCTAAGTTAGAGCAGCTTCCAACCTCGAAATACTTCTTCTGTCTGGGAGACCAAGCTTCAACGTCTACAGATTTTACTTTAAGGTCGGCAAGATCACCGGAACAGCATTCCAGAGTTCTTACAGGAATATCAAGTGAACGGAAAAGGTCTACGGTATTCTGCCATAAAACATCAAACCACTTAGGGCTTTCTTTGGGGTTGCAGACAACGATCATTTCCTGCTTCTCAAACTGGTGAATTCGGTAAACACCACGTTCTTCAAGGCCATGTGCTCCTTTTTCTTTTCTAAAACAAGGAGAATAGCTGGTTAAAGTCTGAGGAAGAGTCTCTTCAGGAAGAATAGTGTCAATGAATTTACCAATCATGGAATGCTCGCTGGTACCGATGAGATAGAGATCTTCACCTTCGATCTTATACATCATGGCATCCATTTCTGCAAAACTCATAACGCCTGTAACAACGTCGCTTCTAATCATATAAGGAGGGATGCAATAGGTAAAGCCTCTCTCAATCATAAAATCTCTAGCATAAGAAATAACAGCGGAGTGAAGTCTGGCAATATCACCCATCAGATAGTAGAAACCATTTCCGGCCACTTTTCTCGCACTGTCTAAATCCAGTCCGTTGAATTTATCCATGATTTCAGCATGGTAGGGGATTTCAAAATCAGGTACTACAGGCTCACCATAGCGTTTTACTTCAACATTTTCGCTGTCATCTTTACCGATAGGTACACTGGGATCGATAATATTAGGAATAGTCATCATGATTTTCTTGATTTTCTCTTCCAGTTCTGCTTCTTTGGTCTCTAACTCAGCAAGTCTTTGGGATTCAGCATTCACCTTTACTTTCATTTCCTCGGCTTCTTCTTTTTTCCCCTGAGCCATAAGGCCGCCGATCTGTTTGGAGATTTTATTTCTATCTGCTCTTAAGGTGTCGGCTTCCTGCTTCGTAGCACGGGCTTCTGCATCAAGGTCTATAACCTCATCTACAAGACCAAGCTTGTTATCCTGGAATTTGTTCTTAATGTTCTGTTTAACGATTTCGGGGTTTTCTCTGACGAATTTAATATCTAACATAATTTCCTCCATTCATTACACTATATTTGGCTTATAAATGGTGAAAGCCTGAAAACAAGCTGCCTTTTCACCTGTTATTGTTACGGTTGCTGTTATGCTCTTACCTTTAGACAGAAGATGTAGAACTGTTGATAATGGAAGGCTGCAGAAAAAGATTTAAACAATAAAAAAAATCCTCCGTTCCCATAAATAATTGGGACGAAAGGATTCCGCGTTGCCACCCAAATTGCCGTTAAAACAACGGCCGCTCAACATGGCAGGATAAAGGCTGCCACCCTTTCGGCTTCCTAACTTCATAAACAGGTATCTGGTTTATGTTTATTCACCGACAGCTCCAAAAGTGGAAAGATCTGAGCTTTCACCGATTTACACCAACCACCGGCTCTCTTTGGAAATCTCATAATCGTAGCTTTTATCAACACCGTTAACAATATATTTGATTTTATTATACACAAATTCTTAGAAATTACAAGGGATATTTACAGTATGATTGATTTTAGGCCAATTGAGCCAAAATATGTGGAGAAATATATCATAAAAGTATTAATATAGGGGTGTGAATGAATATAACGATTGTACATCGTAGATTTTAGCGAATTGAATCTTCTAAGGTTGACAAAGTAACAAAAAAGAGATATAGTAAATATACTTTATAAAGAAGATTTAAAAAGTGCTTAGATAAGTATTTAAAGAGTAAGTTCTTCAAAATAAAATTTTAAAGCCTTAATCAAACTCATTTAATATGTCTATTTAAATCAGACAATAATATGAAATAAACAGATAACATATTTGAAAGGAAAAGGAACCTAAGATGAATCAAAAAGAGAGAATGCTGGCTGGTTTGCCCTATAAAGCCTGGCTTGATGGACTGCCTGAAGATCGGATGGAAAATAAAAAGAAGTTATATGAATTCAATATGCTGCCCCCGGAAGAGGAAAATAAAAGAGAAGCCTTAATTAACGGAATACTTGGTAAAGTAGGGGAAAATGCGCATATTGAAGCTCCTTTTCATTGCGATTATGGTAAGAATATTGAAGTAGGAAAAAACTTTTTTGTCAATTATAACTGCACCATTCTGGATGTAGGTAAAGTGGTAATCGGAGATAATGTTATGTTTGCTCCCAATGTATCAATTTATACAGCGGGGCATCCCGTACATCCTGATTCCAGAAATACAGGTTATGAATATGGAATTGCTATAACGATTGGAGATAATGTTTGGATTGGCGGCAATGTTATCATTAATCCAGGTGTTACCATAGGAAACAATGTAGTAATCGGCGCTGGCAGTATCGTAACCAAGGACATTCCTGACAATGTGATAGCAGTTGGAAGTCCCTGTAAGGTAATTAGGGAAGTAACTGAAGCGGATAGAAAGTATTACTATAAAGATAAAGAATTTGATGTTGAGGATTATCGTTAATTTTTATATTAATAAAAACTATTGATTGCTTTTTGATTGATATAATACAATGAAGTTTTGTCGATAAAAAATGAGAATAATTAAAAGGCTGATAGCAATCCTAAGCGAACTCAGGATTGTTATCAGCCTTTTAAAGTAGTATAGAATATTTAATTCTTAGTGATTTTTCTATTGTTTGATAGCTGAAAATTTTACTTGGATATCTAACAAAATTTGGTGTATAATGTGGATTAACAAAGAGACAACCATAAAACAGGAGGTAGATTATATGAAGGTTAGTGCCAGGAATCAGCTAAAAGGTAAAGTCGTAGCTATCAAAGACGGAGCGGTAAACGGTATTGTTACCCTTGATATCGGTGGCGGAAATATATTGAGTGCTACTATTTCTATGGATGCCATCAAGGAACTTGAATTAAAACCAGGGTCGGATGCTTATGCAATAATCAAAGCAACTTCTATTATGGTTGGTGTAGATGATTAATTTTATTTTTTATTTATAAAACTTGAAAAACAAAGCAGCAAGCCCGTAGAAACTTGCCTCAGACTGTAGACAAACTATATTTTTGAGCCTGTGAAATTTTTTCAGTAAATAGGGAATTCTATGATAATTATTAGAGCAGATGGAGACTTAGGTGAGTGCCATCTGCTCTTTGACTATATATTCAATAGAGATTAAAACACTGGACGATGTGAAAAAGTTTACCGATAATACCGTAATGATATCGAGTACAATTTATGAAAAAAGAGACAAGAAAGGAAGTCAATCGAAATGAAAATGAATGAAAAAGGCCAAATGGTAGCACCTGCTACCTGTAGGATGACAGCCGAAGATTTTGAAAATAAAGATGGAACAAGTGTATATTGGTTAGGTGGTGGAGGAGCCATGATAAACAGTCATGGCACAATCATCATGATTGATCCCGTATTGGAAGGGTTTGATATGCCGCTATTAATTGATATACTGATTTTACCACAAGAAGTACCTGAGGTGGATGCGGTTCTGGTTTCCCATTCAGATAGTGATCATTATTCCAGAGCTACCTGTAAGAACTTGAAATCTGTGTGCAATGCATATCATACAACGCTCTATGTGGCTTCATTAATGAAGGAAGAGTGTGACATTGATGGAAATGGGCATGATATAGCAGACCATATTCAAGTGGGCGAGATAGACATAGAACTTACACCTGCAGATCACGCCTGGCAGAGATTGTATGAAAGCTATAATTACCGAGTATGGGAAGACAGAGAATGTTGTGGATTTTATTTGCGTACAAGAGATGCTAAAATCTGGTATGTTGGAGATTCTAGATTAATGGAATGCCAGCTACACATGGATCCACCGGATGTAATACTCTTTGATTTCTCAGATAATTATGTACATATTGGTTTGGAGAATGCATACAAACTAGCCAATACTTATCCTGATGCGAAGCTTGTGCTGATTCATTGGGGAACAATTGATGCACCAAATGAGAAAGCATTTAATGGCAATCCGCAGAATATCTTCGATCATGTAGTCAATCCAGAGCGCGTAATTGTGCTGGCACCAGGACAGGAATACAAAATTCGTTGATTGAGTTTATTCAGACGGGGATAGAGATAAATCGCAATTGACCGTGCTGAAAGCGAGGGATGCTTTTTGACTGAAAGTCAAGAAGATGGTTGGATATAGGGCATGTTCTTGAACAAGTTCAAGAACCATCGCTCGCAAAAGAGCTCGCTCAACTCTTTAGTTTGAATTCCTTATTAGCTAAATATTCAGTACTTAATCCCATTTCATCACCACCATAAATTCAAATTTAGCATATTATATCACGAATAAGTGCGAAAGAACAGCATTGAATATTTATAAACATATATTCAATGCTGTTCTATAAAATTGATTTTGTCTACACTCTGAAGCAAGCCCGTAGGATTTGCTTTTTTGTTTATCTTTTAAATAACATATATCATGAGTATTAGCTATCATTATAAATATTTCAAATAAATTCGCTCAAATAACACGTTCAATAAAATGATAAAATAATGACGACTTAGGACAATTACTGAAGTGTAATTTCAAACAGCCTTGCCGTAAAGGTCTTAGGCAGTCTTACAGACAGGCTGTTATTCTCCTTGTTGTAAAGATAATCACACTCTTTATAAGACGGGTAAGCACACTTGACATCTGCTACCGGGCTGCTTAAAACAGGCAGAGGAAGAACGCAGGTATCTGTCTCGCTGTTTCTTCTCCATACTGCTACGTAAAGTTTCTTTTCCGTTTGAAGACCTAAACTAACCCAGGTATCAGAAAAGGCTGATAATCCTAAAGGCCAGAAGGGCAGTGAGGTTCTGATATCTCTGCGGATTGTTTTATAATAGTCCAAGGCTTCTTTTACCAGAACTTTTCGCTCCTCCGTCAAGTTCACAAGGTGACCGCTCTGATGGATACGAAGCAGCATTGCATTTACCATGTTAAAGACTACCTCTTCTTTGTCACCGGCAGTCATAGGATAGGACCAGATAGCAGACTGTTCGGGAGTTAAACCGGAGGGAGAGTTGGCAGCAATGGTAGCATATCGCTTATAATCATCCTGATCACTGGTTGACTGGATGGAGTGTCTTGACAGCATGGCATAATCTATGCGAAGCCCGCCGCTGGAGCAGTTCTCAATAATAAGGTCAGGATATTTCTGAAAGATAGCATCCAACCAGGCAAGATAGGCTCTTTCATGGCCTAAGAGGCCGTCACCGAAGCTGTCTGCATGAAGCTCTGTACCAATTCCGGGTTCAATATTATAATCCATTTTGATGTATCCCACACCATAATCTTTGATAAGCCTGTCAATTACCTCATCCGCATGGGCTCTGACTTCTGGATTGCGGAAATCCAGCTGATAACGGGAACGGTCATATACCTTTTTGCCATGACGCATAAAGAACCAGTCATCCGGTACTTTGGCTGCCTTGGGGCAGTTGATTCCCATTACTTCTAATTCCAGCCATACACCAGGGATAAGGCCTTTACTTCTGATGTAATCCGTTACTTCTTTAAGCCCCCCCGGGAAACGTTCTCTGGATTCTTGCCATTCACCAACATTATCCCACCAGAAACCTGCTGAATACCAGCCTGCATCTATACAGAAATATTCACAGCCGGCTTCTGCCGCTGCATCAATTAGAGGGATTTCTTTCTCGGTGGTGGGATCAGCCCAGAGACAATTCATATAATCATTGAATATAATTGCCAGGGATTCATTATCTTTATTGGGCCGTCTTATTATTCTGCGGTATTTTGTCAGCTCGCCCATGGCAGTATCGAAATTACCGGCATCAACGCCTACGGATACCGGGACAGAAAGGAAAGTATCACCAGGAGCAAGTTCCTTGGACCAGTGGGATTGAATTTCAGTAGGGCCGCTTAAAGCAAGATAGAGATGAGCATTGTAATCGGAGATTTCCCAATGCCAGGAGCCGTTGTGTTCAATCTGCCAGAAGAGGCTGCTGCCGGTCTCTTCATTAGCCAGGTATCCCATGGGAAGGTATTCTTTTGTGGACCAGTTACCGGTATTTGTAATATTGACAGCTTTTGAGGAACGTTGTTCCACATCGGGCTGTGCCTGAGGTAAACCAAGCTCTGAAAGGGTGTAGGATTGCCAAAACATTTCTCGCTGCCAGGCATTATGAGGAATTTTTAAGGATAACTTATCGTCTCTTTTTAAGATTCCTTCCTTATCGATTCCGTTATAATAGAAGGAGGAGATATATTCAAGGGTCTGGCTTTCATTGCCCCCGTTAACTACTTCACTGTAGGAACGAATAACAGATACGCCATCGTAGAATTGTATATGACTTGTAACAGTAACACCGGTTTCTTCATCTATTACCGTTATCTCAAGCTTCCGTCCCAGGTCATTACGGTAATCTTTATGAGCCTGGTATTTCATACGATATCCGGGAGCAGTAATAATGTATTTGTTACCATGGCGCTCCAGCGGTCTGTTGATACCTGAGAGGTTAATCTCCATTAGATGAAAGGAACCCTCCAGATTTCTTGATTTTATGTCGCTTTCATTGAAGGGGAGGGCGGAGAAGTGAAGCAGTTTTATTTGCCCTTCCTCTGTTATCTCAAGAACTATATGAATCTTATTCTCATATATTTGAATTCTTTCCATCTTTTTCTTTATGTCCTTTCATATATTTTTCCATGGCTATTACAGAATCCCTGCTGATTACATGTTCAATGGAACAAGCATCCTTATCTGCAATTTCTCCATCTATTTTCAGAATATCCACAAAGAATTTCTTGATAATCCGGTGTTTGTCCGAAGTGGATTTGGCTAATTCAAGTCCTTTCTCCGTCAGAAAGATTTCTTTGTATTTTTCATAATTTATAAGCCCTTTTTCAGCCAGTGAGACAATGGCACTGTTTGTGCTGGCTTTGGAAACACCAAGTCTCTTCGCAATATCTGATACCCGGGCACCTTCCTTATCAGAGGATAGTTCATAAATGGCTTCCAGATAATTTTCCATTGTAAACGTCAGTTTGTCCATAAATAACCTCTTTTCTAAATATCAACATAAACTTGATATTAATTGTTCCTTAACAAAAGTCCGAAACACTAGGATTTACTGGTTCCCGGAGCATTTTCTGTTAATTCTTTCATCAGTTTATCAGTTTGATAGGTTAAAATCAATGAATATAATATTAAATTTATGATTACAATTATTCTTTCTTCTGATATAATGCATAGAGACATTAGTAATAAAGACCTATTTATTTACATTTATGTGTGGAACACAAGAAGAGGAAGTTCGGCTGTATGTTGATTCGTGAAGCAAAACCAAAGGAAGTTAAGTCCTTGCTGGAGGCAGGCTATAAATTATGGAACAAGGGAAGAACCTTTGAGGAGTACTATAAAGATAATACCAGGGAAGACAGTTATGGAACCAGGTATGTATTAGAAGAGAACGGGGCAGTGGTGAGTTCTCTTATTTTACTGAGGCTTGGTCAGAAGTTTAATTGTGATACTTACGGCATCGGTTCTGTATTTACGGATAAAGCCCATGCCGGTAAAGGTTATGCAACTATTCTTATCAATTCCTGTATTGGTAAGCTGCACAAAGAGGACTGTATCATATTCCTTTATTCCGAAATAGAACCTGCCTTTTATGAAAGACTGCATTTCAGGGTCTTACCGGACAGACTACAGAAAAAGCCTGGCTGTTATTGTATGGCATCTTGTTCAGAAGCAGTCTGGGATCAGATTATACAGTCAGATATAGATAGTATACCGGATTATTTTTGATTTTTATAATATATAAAGCAATGCTTGAGTTATACTTGTAGAACACTGCTCTGTTAATAATTGACAAGCAGAAGCAATCGTTTTAAAATAATTTTATCAGAGTATGTAGCCTTCATACAGGTGAAACTGATTCATATTTAAGCTGTTTATCAATCTGAAAAGCTTGGATATTAGCAGAGGCACCTGTATGTTTTTGCGTTCTAAAGCATTCCTTTAGTACTGAGAGCTTGTACTCAATTATTGGTTTATTCACTTTAGCTGTGATTTGTTTATAATAAATTTTGTAGCCGGCAACGCAAAACAATCAGGAGGTAAATTAATTATGTTTAGTACAATTGAAGTTGGAAAGAAGATAGCAGCATATCGTAAAGAAAGAAATATGACACAGATGGAGCTGGCAGATAACCTGGGAGTAAGTTATCAGGCAGTAAGTAATTGGGAAAGAGGCAATTCCATGCCGGATATCTCAAAGCTTCCTGAGCTGGTTTCCATATTAGGCTGCAGCATTGATGAATTATTAGGTAACAGGAAGGAAAGTGAACTCTTTAAGAAAGTACTGGAGGGAGATGCGAAGGAATACGTTAAGGAGCAAAAAGTATCGGTAGAAGAACTTGCCTCCGCAGCACCTGCTCTTAAGCCAAGTGAGACGGAGAGTCTGGTTGAAACTGTTCTGGATGAGAATTCCGACCGTATTTCATTAGAGGATCTGGTAAAGATAGCGCCTTTTGTAAGTGAGGAGTTCCTTATGGAATGGATCAACCGTATCGATGTGGTAGAGAATATAAAAGGAGTTACCGCATTGGCACCTTTCTTAGCGGAAGAGTCCCTGGATGTATTGGTTAAAAAGATAGCAAAAGTAGGAGAGCTCTCACAAATCAGTCCCCTGGCACCTTTTCTTTCTGAAGAAAGTCTTGATACGCTGGTTGAGAAGGCCTTTGAAGAAGGTAAGATTGGAGAATGCACAGGACTCTATCCTTTCCTTAGCAGCCAGGCGGCAAAAAAACTGGCTGACCAATTTATGAAGAATGGCAATATGAAAGAGTTTGTTAAACTCGCACCTTTTTTATAAATCGCAATAACTCGTTGCCTTGGTGTTATTGCGAAAAAGATGGTATCTCGCATTTTTCCTTTGAACCGCTGCAGTTAAAGAACTGTAAAAAGGATGGGAATACTTGCGAACATATTCATTTTAAGGGTAAAGGCGGTGCTCGTACAATCATTATTCAGAACAGACCTGGCAAAAATCCTACAAACAAAAATCATACAAGCAAAAATAATACAGATATAAATAATACAGACATAAATAATACAGATATAAATAATACAGACAAAAATAATACGGACAAAAATCATACAGATAAAAGTCTATAAGTATTTAAATTAGTCTTATATATAAAGAACAGTAACAATTTACAGTTATTAAGTAAATTGTTACTGCTCTGGAAAAGAGGAGAGATGAAAGAACTACTGCTGCGACGCAAGGGGAAATTTATTCAATATTTATTTGCCACGTTTATGTTTATCATAGACCACTTCGCCCAGATGGGTATCTTCGTACTGATACTCCATGCCATCGAGAAGGGGGATGCCGGGAATTATTGGAAAATAATTATAATTACGGCTTTGTTTATCCTATATGCGCCCCTTAACTTCCTGATATCAAGGTTATTACGTATCCGCTATATGAGAGATACCATACTGGATGTCAGAAAACAGGCTTTTGATAAGATTATCAACATGCCTTTTAAGAAATTTTCTGCCAAATCAAAGGAAGTATACATATCCAATCTGATCAATGATATCAATACCTTTGAGAATAAATTCTTCGTAAGTCTTTTAAATTACCTTATTAATATGGGAATGTTCATATTCTCCATATTAATACTTGTATTTCTGGACTACAAACTGGCCATAGCCATGGCCGCTCAGGCCGTACTGTTAACTGCACTGGCGGGGTTCTTTATAAAGAAGTCCACAACCTTGGAGCAGGAATTATCAGAGAGCAATGAACAGTTTACCACAGATATGGCAAATACCTTTAATGGGATGGAAATACTTAAATTAAACCACATAGAAGATAAATTCCGTGATAAGAGTATGGACGCAGTCGGCAGAATGGAAAGAAAGAAGTATGCTGCAGCTGTCTTTACCGACATGCAGAAATATGTTATCCGTATTATTTCATTTGCTTCAACAGTAGGGGTCATGATATATATGGCACATAGCTTTATCAATGGATTGACCTTAAGTATGGGAGGGCTGTTGTTCCAGCTGTGTTCTTCCAGCAGTAACTTTTTAATCAATGCCTTCCCAATGAGAAATCAGATGAAAGCCTCCATGACCATATACCATAAGATTGCAGACAGATCAGCGGAAACAATGGAAGAAGATAAAGGAAGCGTTGCGTTTAATTTACAGGAAAACATTTCGCTGAAACATGTGACCTTTCGTTATGGTAACAAAGAGATTCTGAAAGATGCAAGCTTTGTAATAGAGAAAGGAAAGAAATATCTGATTAAAGGAGCAAGTGGTGCAGGAAAATCCACATTAATAAATCTTCTTGCCAAAACCACCGAGGACTATGAAGGTGAAATCCTGGCAGATAATATTGAATATCATAACCTGAATGAAAAGTCCTTTCATGAAAAGGTGGCCTTCGTATACCAGGATGTTTTTCTCTTTGAAGATACCATCAGAAATAATATCACCCTGTATCAGGAGGTATCGGAAGAGAAGGTTAATTTTGCAGTCAAGGTCTGCGGCTTAGAGGGAATCTTTACTGATAAGAAAGCAGGACTTGATGAGATGCTGCTTGAAAACGGAAAGAATTTATCCGGCGGGCAGCGTCAGCGTATCTCCATAGCCCGGGCTATTGCAAAAGACGCACAGATTCTTTTTGTAGACGAAGGCACTTCAAGTCTCAATGAAGAACTGGGAAGAGAAATAGAAAAGGTATTTTTATCCCTGGACAATACGGTTATTGCCATTAGCCATCGCTATTATGAAGGGGTTACCGAAAATTATGATTATGTGCTGGAGATTAAGAACGGAAGAGTTCACCAGTTTCTGGCACAGGAATATTTCAACGAGGTGGTTGTATGTTAAAGAAATTATTTCGCGCATTTCCCTTCCTGTTAGGCTCCCTGGTGGTGACGTTACTGTTAGTAGGCCTTGATGCAGTGGTAACGAGAAAGATGTTAGGAATGCTTGATTTTGCACTGGCTGGGGATCTTGCGTCTCTTAAGAAAGAGACACCATATCTTTTGGCAGGAGCGGTGCTTTTGGTACCCTTAGGAATTTTAGAAGCCATGACCAGTAATTTCTACAAGAAAAAGAGCAATCTGAACATAAAGAATTACTATATAACAAGAGTCTTTGCAAAGAATATCAGGGAATTCCAGAAAGAGAACAACGGAAAATACTTATCCTCCATGACCAATGACTTTAATACCCTGGAGATTAATCTGTTGACAGGTATCTATACGGTAGGAAGGGCATTAATGAATTTTCTGGCAGGCATGTGGCTGCTTTCAACAGTAGATTTACGAATGATACTCCTTGCGGTGGTTATTATATTAATCAATCTGGGAATATCAGCAATTACAGCAAAACCTTTAAAGAAGAATTACAAAGAAAGAAGTGATCTCTTTGATGGTTATACTTCTTATATCAAAGAGGTACTCTCAGCTTTTCATATAGTAAAAAATTATAATCTTCAGGATAAGGTTACGGCGGATTATTATCATAAGAGTGATGAGATACAGAATAAGGGCTTCCTCATTGAGAAGATGATGTCTTTTGTAAATGCTTCTCAGAACTTTGTGATGAGCAGCAGTTTCTATGGAATCCTATGCGGAATTGGGTATATGGCAGTGACGGGTAAGATCAGCGCCGGCGGCTTAATCGTAATAATGGAGGGTATCAACCGAATGACCTTTCCTATTTTCGAACTGGCGGAAAGCTTACCAAAGCTCTTTACCTCCGGAGATCTGATTGATAAGATTGAAGATTCCCTTAAGAATACGGAGACCTACGAGGAAACGGTATCATTGGAAGAGTTTAAAGAAGAGATTCGTTTTGAGGAAGTAGGTTTTCATTACGAAGATGATGAAAGACAGATCTTAAGAGAGATTAACCTGGATTTTAGAAAAAATGGCAAATACCTTGTTGTTGGTCCCAGCGGAGGAGGTAAATCAACCATGCTCCGATTATTCCGTAAATATGTAAATCCTACTCAGGGGAAGATACTTATCGACGGACATAACCTGATGGATGTAAAGAAAGAAGATTACTTCGGTCTTATAGCTAATATTGAGCAGCAGGTCTTTCTATTTGAAGATACAATCCGGAATAACATAACCCTCTATAAAGAGCTGGGGGAAAATGAAATCCAAAAAGCCATCAAAGATGCAGGCTTAAAGGAATTCATAGAAGGCCTGCCACAGGGGCTGGATACGGTAATCTATGACAACGGCAAGAACATCTCCGGTGGGGAGAGAAGCCGTATCGTAATTGCCAGAGCTCTTCTTAGTAAAGCCAGGATATTGTTGATGGATGAAGCTTTTGCATCCCTTGATATGGAAAGAGCAAGGGAAATCGAGAAGACCATCCTGAATCTTCAGGATATCACGGTTATCAATGTAAGCCATGTAATCTTTAAAGATACCAGAGAATGCTATGATAAAGTCATAACTATAAAAGGAACAGCCTTTACCTGATAAAATCATTTGAATTCAGAGCTGTTATCTGAGTCAGAGTTATCATCAGAACCAGAGCAATTACCTGAGCCAGAGTAGCCATCGGAGTCAGAGTTATTACCTGGGTCAGAATAGCCATCGAAGTCAGAGTAATCATCAGAATCAAAGGAATTACCTGAGTCAGAGTAATCATTCCAATCAGAGGGATTACGTGAGCCAGAGCAGCCATCCGAGTCCGTATTATCATCCGAATCAGAGGAATTACGTGAGCCAGAGCAGCCATTGGAGTCAGAGTTATCATCTGAATCAGAGGAATTACGTGAGCCAGAGCAGCCATTCGAGTCAGAGTTATCCTCTGAATCAGAGGAATTACGTGAGCCAGAGCAGCCATTCGAGTTAGAGTTATCATCCGAATCAGAGTTATTATCCGAATCAGAGGAATTACGTGAGCCAGAGCTGCCATCCGAGTCAGAGTTATCATCAGAATTAGAATTGTTATCTGAGTCAGTGGTATCATCTTCATCAGAACCTTCAAGGGCGGCGGATTTCTTTGACTCACAGAGGTCCTGCTGAGCTTGAATAGTTGCAAGTGTATCGCCAAGCTGATTGAAAACCGACGAAATAACTGCCAACTCATCTGATGAGTACATTTGTGAAATAGTGCAGGCTATAGCAGTTACTAAAGTAACAAGTTCACAGGAATTCATAGCTCCTCCTAATCCGCCGTTCGGTTCATAGTGTACCGAGACAAAAATGGCCTGCCTGCTGAATGGATTACTTGCCACAAAAGAAATGCTTATGGCTCAGTAGCTTCTAAATCGTTCTGTAAATAAGACAGGTTGATTATTATATATATACGGGGACAGGAATCATAACATGCCTAAGTTCAGTGAAATTCACAATAAATACATAGATAGAAAGTCTATTGTTAATACTAAAAGGGTATAGCAAGAAAAATTTCTTGTATTTAACAGGAGCATTTGTTATAATAACCCTAGTTGATTAAAGGAGGTACTACAAGAATGTGGATTATTAAATTTCGTTTATTATCTTTTTGCCGCTAATTTCATAGTGCTTAAAGCTCTGCCTGTCAGAGAGTGAAACGGGATAAGTCTGCCTTTTTGTAATACACATCGGTTTAAATAGTGTAATAGAAAGAAGAAGAAGGAGAAGAACACCTTCTTTTTTTCGTGCATATTTTTCTTGCTCTAAAATAAATAACAGGCAGAGACTTGGAAAGGAAAAATCTGTATGATGAATAAAGAAAAAGTCCTCCTTGCCGGAGGTAAATTAAAAAATGACGACAACTTCCAGGCGTCCATGGAGGAATTAAGAGAACTTACTTTTGCCTGTGACATGGAAGTGGTGGGAGAAGTAACACAGAATCTGGATAGAATTCACGCTGATATCTATTTTGGAAAAGGAAAAGCAGAAGAATTAAAAGAACTCTTTGAAGAACAAGAAGCGGAGTTAGTTGTCTTTAACGATGAGCTGTCACCCTCCCAGACAAGAAACCTGGAGAGGTTTTTAGGCTGCAGAGTAGTAGACCGCGCGGTGCTGATTATGGATATCTTCGCAAGAAGGGCAAAAACCAGAGAAGCACAACTTCAGGTAGAAGCTGCAAGACTTAAATATCTGCTGCCAAGACTGTCGGGAATGGGAATTAATATGAACCGGCAGGGAGGCGGCTCAGGACTTCACAATAAAGGAACCGGAGAGACGAAGCTGGAACTGGACAGAAGAAAGATAGAAGAGAGAATTGCAAGACTGGAACGAGAGCTGGAAGAACTGGTAGGAAGAAGACAGAACCAGAGACAAAAGCGGGAGAAGAACGAAGTTCCGTTAGCAGCTCTGGTAGGCTATACCAATGCTGGCAAGTCAACTGTAATGAACGGAGTACTAAAGCTGATGGGAAGTGCAGAAGAAAAACTGGTATTAGAGAAAGATATGCTCTTTGCCACCTTGGAAACCTCAGTAAGAAAGGTATTAACAGAGGACAACAAAAGCTTTCTCCTAACAGATACCGTAGGTTTTATCAGCAGGCTGCCTCACCACCTTATCAAAGCCTTCCGCTCAACCCTGGAAGAAGTATTAATGGCTGACTTACTAGTACAGGTCATAGATGTATCTGACAAAGAGCATGCAAGAGAAGCCGAGGTTACCAGAAAGACCCTGGAAGAACTGGGAGCCGGAAATATACCTGTACTCTATGTCTATAACAAGATAGATAAATTGACCGAAGAAGAATACAGCAGTATAAGAGACACCTGTAAAGAAGAGAACAGTATCTTCCTGTCGGCAAAATCAGCAGAAGATTTAAAAAGACTGATAGAGGTTATTGCAGAGAGGCTCTTTAAGGAAAATGTAACAATAAATCTTCGAATAAATTACAGTGACAGCAAGTGGGTAGCCTACCTAAAAGAAAATACCTCTGTAAGCAGCCTTAACTATGCCGAAGACGGAATCTATATAACCACTAATTGTAGCAGAGCAATTTATGAAAAACATTTCAAGGATTCAGAATATATGGTAACTACAGTCTAGTATTAAGATTTAAATGAGATTACTTATAGCTGATAAGCATTACAACTAGTGGTGCAAAATATCTTATAAATTTTTTCTTTTTATATTATTATTATTATTATTACAGAACACATTACTTGTAAACACAAAGCTTATGCCACCATGTTGCAATGAGCTCAAGCACGCCATGCTTATATAGGTAACGATTAATAGTATTTATAAACAAAGACAAGAAGAGCATAATTATTTGCAATATATATAACCAGATGATTTTGGCTTCTGTTTAGGAATTTTCTATTGAAGGGTTTCCTTATGACACTTAAATTGCGGCAGTTGCGACCAGGTCAGATTATACCACTGTTTGAGCTCACAGCCATTGGACTGTGATAACTAACCAGCGAGGTTGGTATAATCTGGCCTGCCAGGGAGCAGCTGCCGCAATTTTAGTGGAATAAGAAACCCTGAATAAGAAAATGTATAAACAGAAGCCAAAATCATCGTCCGTTGCCACAGCCCTCCCTTATCCAAAACCTACCCCTTATCCATATCCCCCCAAAAAATAATTGACAATCCCCCTGCAATCAGTTATGATTTATCTATTGTAGTAAGGGAGTAGTTAGCCGATTATGTGCAATAAAGCCAACATACTGGTAACCTATAGGTTATCTGGTTTTATTTTAAATAACGAGACTTACCTGCAGCGTTATAGTTGCGGGTAAGTCTTTTTTATGCGAAATATGCAGGTTATTGGCGGTAGAAGGGTTAAGCATCAGTAAGAAGGAGAGAATAGGCATGAATTTGTTAGAACTACTTATTTTAGCCATCGGTTTGGCAATGGACGCTTTTGCAGTAGCTGTCTGTAAGGGATTATCAATAAAGAAAATTACAGCAAAACATCCTATTGCAGTAGGTTTATACTTTGGAATCTTTCAGGCAGGAATGCCTATGATCGGTTACTTTCTCGGTAAACAGTTCAGCAGTAAGATAAATGCCATAGACCACTGGGTAGCCTTTATCTTATTAGGTATTATAGGAATCAATATGATAAAAGGCTCGCTAAAAGAGGAAGAGGAAGAAGAAGGCTGCGATTGCAATGAACCGGATAATACTCTTGCAGTGAAAGGAATGTTGATACTGGCAGTGGCAACCAGCATAGACGCCCTGGCAGTGGGTATAACTTTTGCATTTCTGAAGGTTAATATATTTGTTGCTACCTCCTTTATAGGTGTTATAACCTTCCTGATTGCAGCAGCTGGTGTTATTATCGGCAATATATTTGGAGGAAAATTAAGATCAAAAGCAGAGATGACAGGTGGAGCCATTCTGGTCTGTCTTGGAGTGAAGATACTCCTTGAGCACCTTGGAATCATTGGATAAATAATTACATAGAATATTTCTTTTCAGAAAATGATATTGTCCAGATAAATAATGGCAATATCATTTTTCTTTATAAATAAAGCTTGCTAAAAATAAAATTTGGGTTATAATAAAATTAAATTAGGCATACCTAAAAGGAGCGATGAACATGACCCGTAACAAAGAAGATTATATTAAAGAAATATATAAATTAGGGGGCGGAGAACACCGGATAGGCAACAAGCAGATAGCAGAAGTATTGAATATAGCACCCGCTTCGGTTACGGAGATGCTTATTCGGCTCAGTAAAGAAGGATTGATTGTATATGAACCCTACAAAGGCTCGAAATTAACAGCAGAGGGTATCAGAAATGCCATTACCCTCCTTAGAGGACATAGACTATGGGAGGTATTCCTAATTGAGCAGCTCGGTTATACCTGGAGCGAAGCTCATGAGGATGCTGAGAAATTAGAGCATGTAGCTCCCAAGAGACTCATAGACCGACTGGATGAATATCTTGGTAACCCTGCTTACTGCCCTCATGGTAATGTAATTCCAAAAGCAGATGGAAATGTAAAGACCATTTTGCTGAAGAGTCTTACAGAAATGGAAGTAGGAGAGACCTCTTATATAAGAAGAGTAACAGAAGAAAATGAACTGATGGATTATTTGCAAGGACTGGGCGTTCATATTGGAAGTTCAGTGACGGTCCGTAAATATGGTGCGTATGAGGGACCGGTTACTATTGAACTTGATGGGAAAGAGCAGCAGTTAAGCTTTAAGGCAGCAGGCTTAGTCTTTGTTGAAGAATAAATCAGATGCAAGAGGTTTATCTCAAGTTATAATCAGGATAATAGCAGTAAATTTAGAAGCAATAAATTAGGAGCAAAAAATTAGAAGTGAGAAAATAGAAGCAATAAATTAGGAGCAAAAAACTAGAAGTGAGAAAATAGAAGCAATAAATTAGAAGCAAATAACTAGAAGTGAGAAAATAGAAGCAAAAAACTAGAAGTGACAAAATAGAAGTAAGAAATTAGGTGTGAGGAATTAGTACTGAGGAAATAGACATGAGTAAATAAAGTATGTAAGGAGGAGGCCTATGAATGTAAAAAAGTATATGGAACGAAAACTAAATATGCTCTTTATCATAATTCTGATGTTGATTATCTTTGCCAGCTAAGTAGCTTGCAATTAGTGGTTTCTGAGGCTATAATAAAGTATTAGACGGAATTCCTATAAGATTACTAATATAGCACGGAGGCAGACAGAATGTACAGTTTTATGAATGATTACAGCGAAGGAGCCCACCCTAAGGTTTTAGAGCTGTTAATAGAGAGCAATCTGGAACAAAATGCAGGCTACGGAGAAGATACACATACAATAAAAGCAAAAGAATATATAAAGAAGCATTTAACAAAAGGACAGGATAGACCAGCAAACAGTCAGAACCTATCGGAAGTGGATATTCATTTTATTCCCGGAGGAACACAGACTAATCTGCTGGTTATATCCTCCTTTTTGCGTCCTTTCGAAGCTGTTATTGCAGCTGATACCGGTCATATAAATGTTCATGAAACAGGCGCAATTGAAGCAACCGGGCATAAAGTAATAACAGTATCCAATGAGAAGGGAAAGGTTACACCGGAGGCAATCAAGGAAGCTGTTGATTACCACGCAGACGAACATATGGTAAGACCGGGAATGGTATATATATCCGATTCCACAGAACTTGGAACGGTATATACCAAAGAAGAGCTCTACAAAATACGCCAGATCTGTAACAGAGAAGGGCTGCTGCTCTTTCAGGACGGGGCAAGGCTTGCTTCAGCACTTACCTCTCAGGCTAATGATCTGGAGTTATCAGATATCGCTGAGCTTACGGATGTCTTTTATATCGGAGGTACCAAAAATGGTGCCTTGCTGGGGGAGGCACTGGTAATTGTTAAGGAAGAGCTGAAAAGGGATTTTCGCTATCTTATCAAGCAAAGAGGTGCTCTCATGGCAAAAGGTTTTGTTGCCGGCATTCAATTTGAAGCTTTATTTCAGGATAATCTTTACTTTGAGCTTGGATACCACGCCAATGCAATGGCAGAAAAGATCAGGGAGACACTTCTGTCACTGGGAGTGGAGTTTCTGACCCCACCTGTAAGTAATCAGCTGTTTCCAATCTTACCGGACAGCTTTTTAGAAAAATTAGAACAGGAATTCGTATTTTCCGTGCAGAAGAGAATAGATAAAGACCACAGCGCTATACGTCTGGTAACTTCCTGGGCTACAACACCAAATGGAACGGATAGTTTATGCCGCTACTTTTTGGATAACCTTAAGAAGTAGACTTGTGCGCAATCCACAGGGTATGATTGAGAATTCCTTGCAGTTTTCAGACACACCTCAGACATAGGATAATTAATAGTATAGACATAAGGAATTTCAGAGTTAATTATCATTAAAAGGCTTGAAGTAAATATACAACAAGAAGGAGAATGTACATGGAGAATATCTACAAACAAAAAATTATTCAGGGAAGGGAAATCATGAAGTCATCCGATTATGAAATCGAAAGTGACGAAAAGAAAGGCTTACCTCAGCCGTTACTGTCAAATGAGAAATCTGCTGAAACAGTTATAGAGCTTTCCAAAGACTTTGAAGATATTATTGTTAAAAAGGATTATCTGAACATTCTGAATGACAGAACCAGCAGAAGAAAATACGCAGAAGAAAGTATTACTTTTAAAGAGTTATCCTTCCTTTTATGGGCAACCCAGGGAGTTAAGAATGTAATCGGAAATAAACGCAAGGCAACTCTTCGTACTGTTCCCTCCGCGGGAGCCAGACATCCCTTTGAGACCTATCTTTTTGTAAACAAAGTTGACGGTTTGAAACAGGGATTGTATCATTATCTTCCATTAACCCATGAGCTGGAGCTGATCAGAGAAGATGAAGAGCAGGTAAGTAAGGTTTCAAGGGCATATTACGGCCAAAGCTTTGCTGCAGGCGCCCCTGTGAGCTTTGTATGGACAGTAGTGCCTTACCGCAGCGAATGGAGATATACTGTTAATGCACAGAAGTATGCACTGATCGATGTAGGACATATCTGTCAGAATCTGTACCTGGCAGGGGAAGCCATCGGCTGTGGTGTATGTGCTATCGGAGCATATGACCAGCAGCTTACAGACAGTCTGCTTGGGCTGGAAGCGGAAGATTTAGAAGAAGATAGTGAATATACCGTATATGCTGCTTCTGTGGGAAAGATTGAGGCGTAGATACAAAGACTATGAAAATAGGAACCCTGCAGATATGGCTGTATCTCCCCTGGGTGCATTCTTTAAAGGAAAAACGGATGGTGGTTAAGAGCCTGTGCCAGAAGATCAGAAATAAATTTAATGTTTCGGTTGCTGAGGTAGAGGAACAGGATACCCATCAGACTGCAGTATTTGGTATTGCCTGTGTGGCTTTAGACAGTAAAACGGCAGACAGCATTCTAAATAACGTTTTGGACTTTGTGGACAGCAACACTGAGGGGGAAGTAACAAGAACCGAAAGAGAAATCCTATAAGAAAGAGAGAGGATACCAATGAGCGATACACAATTTACCATCAGAGAAGCAAGGGAAACAGATACCGGGATTATCCTGGAGCTTATCCTAGAGCTGGCAGTTTATGAGAAAATGGAACACCTGGTCACTGCTACGGAGGAAATCCTGAAGAAATCCATATTTGAGCAGAAAGCAGCGAATGTACTGATAGCGGAATACGATGGCAGACCAATTGGCTATGCCCTCTATTTCTATAACTTTTCGACCTTTACCGGAAAAGCGGGAATCTATCTGGAGGATATCTATGTGAAACCGGAATTCAGAGGAACAGGTTATGGCAAGTCACTTTTATCCGCAGTAGCAAAAGAGGCCAGAAAAAGAGAATGTCCCAGACTTGAATGGTCCTGCCTTAACTGGAATGCTCCCTCCATTGCGTTCTATGAAAGTCTTGGGGCGAAGCATATGGACGAATGGAGAACTTACCGCCTTACCGGAGAAAATATAGCTATATTGGCGGGAGAATAGAATAGCAGCATACGTATGGAAGCCTGAGGATAAGTTGATACTTTCTTCAGGCTTTTATTCGTTGGAACCAGGAGGTATATTTTCTTTTATGAGTTTACATAGATAGAATGAGGGACAAAAGTTTGTTTTCACAGGTGATGACAAAAAGTGAAAAAGCAGAAAAAGCAGAAAAGGCAGAAAAGGCAGAAAAGGCAGAAAAGGCAGTTACAAGAAATATTTATACTTTTCATTCATTCTTTCGTTGCTTCATATGTGTGAAAGCATACGGAAAAAAGGGAAAATGAGTCTTAAAAGGGGATTCTGACTTTTGAAATGTGAATATTAATGGTAAGATTTTATACAAGATTAAATTTATGAGATTAAGCTTTACTTTGACGCCACGTCAACAGATATACTTATATCAAACCAATGCGCAAAGGTTCACAAAGGAGATAGCAATGGAACTTCTTACAATCAGTCAAGTGTCAAAATTATTAAATGTATCAACCAGAACTCTCCGATACTACGAACAGATCGGATTGCTGCCAAGCATTAAGAAAGAGGAATATGCCTACCGTACCTATGATGAAGCTTCTATCAACCGTTTAGAGCAGATCATCATATTGCGTAAACTTCGAATTCCTTTAAAACAGATAACAGAAATATTAAAGAAAGAGGATGCAGTGCTGGCAATTGATATTTTTCAGGAGAATCTGAAAGAGATTAACAATGAAATATCTGCCCTATCTACCATAAGGAAGATATTAGCTGTATTTATTGAGAAGCTTGGAAGTGCAATAACTGAAAAGAAAAAGCTGGATTTGCTGGGAGATGCTGAAGTTTTGAAAGTGGTTGAGGCACTTGCTGTGACCAAAATCAAATTCAAGGAGGATAAGTCTGTGGAGGATAATAAGACCGCTAATGACTTAAACAAAGCCAATAAAGAATTAAACGCATTAAAGGATATAAGAATCGTGTATATACCTCCCTTAACGGTAGCTGCCAGTCAGTATACGGGAAAAGACAGTGAAATGCATTCAGGGGAAAGACTTGATAAGTTTGTCAGGGAAAGCGGCTTATTAAAGCATAAACCGGATGCAAGGCATTTTGGCTTTAATAACCCTATGCCCCCAAGAGAAACAGCATATGGTACACCCTCAGTCGGTTATGAAGTGTGGGTCTCAATTCCTGAGGATATGGAAGTCCCGGAGCCGCTTGTAAAGAAGCAGTTCTATGGTGGATTGTATGCGGCACATGCCATCAGTATGGATGAATTCGACCACTGGGGATTGCTGGCGGATTGGGTATTTCAAAATAATCCCGATTATGAATCTGCCTGGGGAGAAAAGAGATGTGACCTGCCGGATGCAGAAATGGATTGGGCGTTAGAGGAGCAGCTGAATTTCTTTCATAATGTCCAGGACCCGAATTTTAACAGCGAAAAAATGCAGTTGGATCTATTGTTCCCGATTAAGAAGAAAGTGCAGCAGTAGGCAATCTTATATCACTAAAGCAGGGAAATGCTGTGGTTTCTTTAAAGGTAATTTTGGATATAAGGTAGGCAGTTTTTTTAAAATTATATAGTGGAGTTTGTGGAGGATGAGGAATCAATAACTATATATTGGTTATCATCCTCTAACAAAAAAGCAGATATAGTGTTTCAGTTTTTATTATCCAATCAAGCAATGTATACCCATCTATACCAGTACATAAAACAGATTTTACTTCAGGAAACGAATGAAGTAAAGCTTTTATATGCTGTTCATTTGCTCTTCTTATAATCAATAGCTAGTTCCCCTTATACTGCCATACCTGTTATTTGAGTTTATTGTAAAAATAATTCTTGATACACTGATAACTTTCATTACTGATAACATGCTCAATTCTACAGGCATCTTCTGCCGCTGTTTCTTTGCTCACTCCGGCAGCGATTAACAGATTGGTAAGGGTCTGATGGCGGTCATATATTTTTGAAGCAATTTCCTGACCGGCTTTTTCAAGAGTGATAGCTCCGGCCTCATCTACGTGTATATAGCCATTTTCACGCAGTTTCTTCATGGCAATGCTGACACTTGCTTTTGTATAGCCCAAATCATTGGCAATATCTATGGAACGGACATGTCCGGTTTGTTCTTGTAATCTCAGAATAGTTTCTAAATAGTCTTCGGCGGATTCTTTAATCTGCATCCTATCACCTCATAAGTATTTGATAGCTATTATTTTAACGAATAATAGAAGAGAATGCAATGTAAATTGACAAATGAGAAAAGCAGTATTTCCATAAAGTCGATTACATAATCCTAATCGATTTGCAAAGTCTGATAAGAGATAGACGGATTCAACTCTGCAAAGTATAATAGTTAGAAGAGACTAACTGATTATGCAGTGAAAGCACTTATGCTGCTATAAATATAGATTAAAATTATATGTCCTATTGGGAATATAATTTTATGACCCAATAGAACGCGAACAGAAAGAGAGGAAATATGAATACACATCAAAAAGGAATTTAAGGAGGGGATGGATTTCTTAATAATACACCCTCCAAACACCCTATATTTGTTGAAATAAAATAAGATTCAAGTCAGATGATAATATATTTCATGGGAATGTAAGATTAGAAATATATTATCATCCAACTTGAATCTTTTATTTACCTTTAACCTATAGCTATTTTTATTGTAGAATACCAAGCTTCAATTTCCACATAAGAATACGTATTACAGATGCGTCAAGTCGATCCTCTTTTATTTTACCACTCTTAACCGCCTCCAGAACTGCTGGTATCTGTGTATCAAAGTCAGTTGCAATAAGCAGGTCGTTTCCGGCCTGAATGGCAAGGACAGCAGCCTCATTATCCGAGGTATATTTCTTAATAGCATCCATACTCAGATCATCGGTCATAATAACACCTTCGTATTTCAGGGTATCCCGTAAAATCTCATGAACTGCTGAGGAGAGGGAAGCGGGGTATTTCTTGTCCATTGATGTAACAATATTGTGGGAAACCAGAATACTGTCAGCGCCGGCTTCAATACCTGCCTGAAAGGGAAGAAAATCATTTTTAAGGAACTGGTCATATTCCCTGTTATCCGTTGCAACTCCTGTATGTGTGTCGACGTTGTTGCCATAGCCGGGGAAATGTTTTAAAGTGCTGCCGATATGTGCTCTGTTCATGGCCAGAATAATGGTTTTTACATAATTAGCCGTAGCTTTGGCGTCTTTACCAAAGGCCCTTTTGTAGATAAAATCAGCAGCAGCTGTTGAAACATCACTTACCGGAGCCAGGTTCACGTTAATACCAAGGTCCAGCAGAAGCTCTGCTTTTTCTTTGGTATCTGTCTGAATGGCTTCAAAGCCACCAGCCTTATACAGGTCCTGGGGAGACTTAAAAGGCTCTGAACGAAAAGCAGTATATTTACTGATACGGTTTACTGTACCGCCTTCTTCATCCACACCAATCAATAAGGGAATGGAAGAAAGATCCTGATATTCTGATAGTAGATCTTTGATACTGGCTTTTGTCTCATTCTTAAAATCATCACCGAATAAGATATATCCGCCCAGGCAGTAATCCTTCAGATCGGCAGCTGCACTGTCTTTGCGCAAGCGAACAAAGAACATCTGACCAACCTTCTCCTCCAGGGTCATGTGGGAGAGAAATTCTTCCGCTCTGGTCTTATAGGAATCTGCAGAGGAACCGGAATCCGAGTTGCCATTCTGTCCCGAAGAGCTGTCAGGGTCTGAGGAACCACCTTGTCCGGAAGTAGTATCCGTGTCAGAAGGAAGGGTAGTACCGCTGCCAGAGGTTTCAGCAGAGGGGATTTCAGTAGCAACGGAGGGAATCTCCGTAACAGTGGGAACAGGAGTGTCAGCAGGAGTGTCTGTAATGTCACCTGGGTTTTCCGAATTCTCATTACCTCCCGTGTTGTTGCCAAAAGGAGTAGGAAAGATCTTACTGCAGCCGGTTAATAGAACAGGCAGGAGTAAAAGGATAAATAAAAAGGCTAATTTATTCAATTTCATAAAGTTTTATTCCTTTCTTACTTGTCTGGTGCTGTCAGAAAAATAAAAGAAAGCTGTCCTCCTATGGCACCATGGTGTTTTACGGCAAAGACTATATAATACATTTCTAGAAGTAGAATCTGCAATAAAGAGCTTCAATATACTGTCACTCTATGTAGACACTTGTAAAATAACGCATTATGATCTTTAGGATTAAATGCAGCTGTTTAAGCTGTTAATGTTCCTCGTGAAGAAGTAGAGGCATTAGCGAAAACAGCATAGGCAAGATAGTATTATAGTACAAAAGCTTTAAAACAGTATTATAGTATAGAAGCTTAAAAACAGTATTATAGTATAAAAGCTTAAAAACAGAAATGTCTTATAGAAAATTCGTTTAAAAGCAAAGCGTTCAGCTGCAAATAGAGATTAAGTTATAGTCATTTTATTAAGAAAGAAAATAAAAGATTAAGGCTAAATAAAGATTAAGGCGAAATATCATTATAAGGAAAATAAATTATGGCTTCCCGACACTCTGTTAGTGTTGGAAAGCCATAATCTACTTATCAATATTTCATAAGCTAAAACGAGTTAAATTCATCGTACAATGGAGAATTGCCTTAAAGTAAGATAAATTTACACTTGCTTCTTAATATCCAGGTTCTCACAATTGTATTGACCAAGACCGACTGCACTTGACACCGGCAGGGTGTAACAAATTCCATGAGCTTCTGTTTTAAAGCCGGAATACTGTTTGATGCTGTTCATAATCCTGTCAGCTGCATCGCTGTCAATTATGGTTAAGATAATTTCTTTTTCTTTATCTGTATTAATACCCATAATTTCTTTGTGTTGAAAACTATAACGGCGAGCATTTATAATTGTAGCCCCGCAAGAACCGTAGGAACGAATATATTCCACAATTTTTTCAGCAAATCCTACGTTAACAACGATATACAAGGCTTTCATATTCATATTAAGGTCTGTCATGTTTTCCTCCTACACAGACAACTTTTCAACAGGAATGACATAAGCAATACCTGTATTAGGTTGATCAAATTTCAATTTTGTAACAAACTGTTCCATTAACAGGGGGGTTAGATTACTTTTTACCATACATGTAATCATGACCTTTTTCTCATCAGCGACAAGCCCCAGCATATCCTTAAAATATCCGGATTGTACTGAACCCTTGGCATACACCACATCAATAAGATAACAGCCGGAGTCAAGTATTAATTTCAGTGCATTATCTTTAAATTTTCTTGCTGTGATTACGGTTAAATAATCAAGCGTATTATCAGAATCCATCAAAGCTATTGACTCCCTCCTCTGTTTTATTTAACTTCATAGTATCATTATTCTCCTTTAAATCATAATCCATGTGCTCTTTGACCTGTTTTGATGAGTGTTCCACTAAATTTACAAGTAAAGCCAATTCCTCTAATTCGTTAATCTCAGCTTCTTTAGCGGCCTTTTCCACCTTTCTAAGAGTCATATCATATACTATACCTAAAAATTGAACAGCAATCAATGGGGTAACTGAAATAAAGGCAATAATTCCGAAACCGTTGACTAAAATTGACTGTCCGCCGGAAGTGGATTTTTGAGCAACCGCCTGTGCCATACCAAGTGTCAGGGGGGTTAAGAAGGCAGAAGTTAACGCACCACCGGAAACACCGCCTGAATCGAAGGCCAGACCTACAAATAGCTTAGGTGTAAATTTCATCATAATAAGCGCAATTGCATAGAGAGGAACAAGAAACCAAAGAATATTTATCTGAGTCAGGATTTTTACCATTGCAATCAAAGAGGCAAAACCAATACCGATGGCAAGGGTCATTCGTATGGTATTCTTTTTAATATGACCATTGGTTATTTCCTCCAGCTGTTCACCCAAAACGGTAACGGCAGGTTCTGACAAGGTGATAGCTGCACCGAGAATAAAACCAATGAGCAGCAGCAGCCATTTGAACCATTCCGGACGGGAGGATTCCAGGAAGACTTCACCGATGTACTTGCCTGCGAAAGCAAAACCGTAGTCTATTCCTGACAGGAAGATCAATAAACCGATAAAAACAACCACAGAGCCAAGAAGAATATTAATAAAATCTTTCTTCGGCTGTTTGATCAGAAAGAATTGAAAAGGCAGAAAGATAACAATGATAGGAATAAGCGCCAGTGCAACTCCACCTAAGTTACCGGTAAGGATTTCACGTACAGTACTTTCGGTACCGGGAGCATAGAGCTGTTCAGGAGGTAAAACACCTTTATAATGGAGGTTAAGTGCGATAGCATAGATGGACAATGCTAAAATAGGACCCACAGAAGCAAGGCCGATGATACCAAAGGTATCGTCATTACTTTTATGCTTGGACAAGGTGACCGAAACACCCATACCCAGCGCCAGAATGAAGGGAACAGAGATATCACCGGTGGTTGCACCGCTTCCGTCAAAGGCCAAGGCAACGAATTCATTGGGGACAAAGATAAGTACAATAAAGGTAATAATATACAAAACGGCGAAAACTATCTTAATATTTAAGTCTTTCATAATTCGGTAAAGGGAAAAGCCAACCAAAAGACCAATACCCAAACCCATGATCCAGATAAAGATAGTCTCATTGATAATAGGCATAATCATATTTGTCTGTCTGGCTAAAACAGTTAAAGCAGGTTCGGCAACAGTGGCCAGCAGACCAAAAACCAAACCAAAGAAAATAATAAAAGAGGCTTTTTTCAGTTTAATCAGTGAACCTCCGACGAGCATACCGATTGGAAGAATACTAACATTAAGACCGACCAAAAAAACAGATTGCCCCACAACCACACTAGCATAACCTATAATTAATTTCAAATAATCCTTTGGATTATTTAAAGGTGCGATAAAAACACAAACAATAATAATTATTATTGCAAGAGGTAGTGAGGAAATAAAAACTTCCCTCAGCGTGGTGTTAAAAATAGCTAGTTTACTTTTTAGATTCAAATTCTTCATCACGTTCTCCTATCTCAAATTTATGTACTTATAAGCTATATCAACTAATGTTAATCTTAAGACTGTGTCAGCAACCATAGATGTTTATCTTAAATAATAAATTATACTTTTAGGAAATTCCCTCAAAACAAAGGATTGATCAAATTATCACACTTCTCAATGAATTAAAATGAAATTTCACCAACATAATCAAATGGATATAAAAGATAGAACTATGATATGAAAGTAATTGCACTACTGCCAGAATAAGCAAAGAGTTCACCTATAACTTATACACATATAAATTAATTATACATTATTTTGAATAATAAGCAATAAATTTGGTGTTATTTTTAATTTTTTTTGCAGAAGAATTAATAAAAATAGAATTTAACCAGCAGGAACAAACCGGAGCAGGTGGACAAACAGAGGCATTATATCGTATAATGTTTTCATTGAAAAAAAGAAGCAGGAGACAAAAAACGTGAAAAAAGGAACACAGTGTGTCGGTGAAGTAATAAGAGTTGATTTCCCCAACAAGGGAATCCTTCAGATAGAAGATGAAAAGGTATCCATTAAAAATACCCTCCCAGGCCAGAAGGTAAGTGTTGTAGTAAATAAAGCCCGTAAAGGAAAAAATGAAGGCAGACTCCTTGAAGTCCTGGAAAAATCCCCTCTGGAAACAGAAGAGCCAAAGTGCCGCCATTTTGGTCCCTGCGGAGGCTGTACCTATCAGACCATACCCTATGAAACCCAGCTTAGTATGAAAGCAGAACAGGTAAAGCGTTTGTTGGATGCTGTCTGTCGTGATTATCCCTTTGAAGGGATCAAAGGCAGTCCGAAGCAATGGGGGTACCGTAATAAGATGGAATTTTCCTTTGGTGATGAAATGAAGGACGGACCGCTGGCTTTGGGACTTCATAAGAAAGGGAGCTTTTATGATATTGTAACTACATCTGAGTGCCAGATTGTTGATACGGATTATAATCAGGTACTGACCTGCGTGCTGGAGTATTTTAGTGCTAAGGGGATGACTTTTTATAAGAAGCTGTCTCATGTGGGGTATTTGCGCCATTTGCTAGTAAGAAAGGCGGTTAAGACAGGAGAGATTCTGATTAATCTGGTGACATCTAGCCAGTGGGATTATGAAAAAAAGGAAGACTTAATCATAGAGGAGTTTAAGAATAAGCTTTTAGAACTTGAGTTAAGTGGCAGTATTGTTGGGATTCTTCATACGTATAATGACAGTCAGGCAGATGTTGTACAAAGTGACCGTACGGATATATTGTATGGACAGGATTATTTCTATGAAGAGATTCTTGGACTGAAATTTAAGATCTCGACCTTTTCCTTCTTTCAGACCAATTCTTTGGGAGCGGAAGTGCTTTACAGTACTGCCAGGGAGTTTATTGGAGAGACGAAGGACAAACTGATATTTGATCTGTATAGCGGAACTGGGACAATTGCTCAGTTATTGGCACCGGTAGCCAAGAAAGTAATTGGAGTGGAAATTGTTGAAGAAGCCGTTATAGCGGCAAGGGAAAATGCGGAGTTGAATGGACTGGATAACTGTGAATTTATAGCCGGGGATGTACTGAAAGTGATAGATAACATTGAGGAGAAGCCGGATTTGATTGTACTGGATCCGCCAAGGGATGGGATACATCCGAAGGCGTTGGAGAAGATTATTAATTTTGGTGTGGATAGGATTGTATATATTTCTTGTAAGCCAACTAGTTTGGCCAGGGATTTGGTGATGCTACAGGAGAAGGGGTATAAGGTGGAGAGAGTTTGTTGTGTGGATATGTTTCCTGCGACGGTGCATGTTGAAGCAGTGATAATGATGACGTATTGTGGTTCAGAAAAGAAAACTAAGGGTTAGACCACAAGATGTTGTGGTTTTTAGCTCAAAAATGACCGATTTCAGAGCTCAAAAAATGCGATTTTTGCCCCCGTTTTTTTGCCCCTTCCACAGATGACATAGATGATTTTAAGAAAATTTGATAGTTTTGGGCTAAGAGAAGGTAGCCATAAAAATCGGGATAATATTCTTCGTAAGGGTGTTTTATACGACCATAATAAGATGATGAAATTACAAGACGGTCCAGAGCTTACACAACTATGAAATGAAATTTTATATTGATTTGCAGAAGTGAATATATTATCAGTTAAAAATTAAGAGGCTAAGTTTCAGGTCAACTTTAATGACCTGCAGACTTAGCCTTTTTTTGTTCCCATTTTTTATGACACAGAAAATATAAAATGTAGGAGGTCAAATTCATCATGAGCAAAATTTTTTCTATCATTGGTCTGGAAACCAATACAGGAATTCGCGATGCTGGAATTATGAGCGGTATTCCGGAGGTAGAGGACATACAACGGTCCAATCTATACACGGAGCTTCTTGAGGACTGTGGTGCATCAGAGTACATCGCCGTGATCGCCAAATCTTTTCGTTACGGGCACGGTCCTCCCGAACCTGCTGGTGCGGAGGATTTAAGTTGGATTGCTCTGCATCGTGAAATGATTGAAACTGGTGAAGTGGTGGAACTACAAGCCTCCCGTCTCGTTATTATCTATCCCGGTCAAGGGATGCAACTTAATATGTAGCGCCTTTTGGCTTCAACTGAAACTGAAAGGCGCTTTTTCTTTTTCCTGAATCAACTATGATAAACAGAATAAGAAAACATGAGGCGTCGTCTTTGGAAAAAGGCGGCGCCTTTTTTGTTTTCAGCGAAAGGAGCATAAACCATGAATCAAAAAGCAAATCCATTAGAAAAGCCGGGTGCGGGAGCAACCGGTCCCCCAAAACGTTATGGCGTGCCGCTGCCAGCCGAGCGTTCCCGCTGCGAGGGCTGTCCTTATCCCCGTATCGGTTTCATTTGCTGGAGTCCGGATGGAACCTGTATGAAAACGGATGTTGATGCCATCAACCGCCGCAGTAAAGGCAGGTGAAAAAATGAACAGCATCATCAGCTGGGTAGGCGGAAAAAAAGCACTGCGGGAACTAATCTATCAGCGAATGCCCAAAGAGTTCGGGCGGTATATTGAGGTTTTCGGCGGCGGGGGCTGGGTGCTGTTCGGTCGGCCGGTTGATACCGCCATGGAGGTGTACAACGATTTTAACAACGACCTAACGAACATGTTCCGGTGTGCTAAGGAGCAAACACTTGCACTGATTCAGGAACTGAACTTCCTGCCGCTGAATGGGCGAGATGAGTTTGGCGTGCTTCGCAGGTATTTGGAGAAGCAGGAATTCACCAGTGAGTATCTGGCAAAGGAGTTAGAGCTTGCCGGGCGATCTCTCTCCCCACTTGAGCATGAAGATATCCGGCAGATTCTTACAGAGAAAGCAGTCATGAATGATGTGAAGCGCGCCGCCGCCTTCTATAAACTCATTCGATACAGTTACGGAAGCGGATGCACCAGCTTCGGCTGTCAGCCCTTTGATATCCGGAAAGCCTTCCACCTGCTCTGGCAGGCCAATGTTCGTTTAAAGGATACGGTCATAGAGAACAAGGACTTTGAAGACCTCATCCGACAGTACGACAGAGAAAATGCTTTTATTTATTGCGATCCTCCCTATTACCAGACAGAAGGACATTATGCTGTTGAATTCAGAAAGGAGGATCATTATCGCTTGCGGGACACGCTGACAGCCTGCAAGGGTAAATTTCTGGTCAGCTATAACGACTGCGAATTCATCAGGGAGCTGTATAAAGACTTCCAGATCGAATCGGTCAGCCGTCTCAATAATCTGGCGCAGCGCTATGACAATGGAAGTGAGTACGCCGAGGTGCTGATTTCCAACTATGATACTGGCGAAAGGTTGCGGGATATGCCATCACAGCTCAATCTTTTTGACACCGGTCTTTTCTTTGACCAATAACCCAACTCCCGCAAGGGGTATTAATGAAGGAGGAAACATTCTATGAAAATTATGAAAACAAAAGCGGTCGTCGATACCCAGGGATTTCTGACGCTTCCTGCAATTCCCGCAGGGCTGACACCTGGTGATCAGGTCAATGTCATTCTTGCATCCCAGGCGGAGGAATCAGCCCCTCTGCTTTTACTTACCCAATCCGGCATCGAGGTTGCCGTACCATTGTGCGCTTTGTCGGATGCTCCGGAGGACGAGGATGAAGCAGATGACGAGGACGGTCTGAATCTGCCGGCAGAGCTGCTGGAGGATGCGGGAATTCCTGCCGACAGTGCTCTGGAAATCATCTGTGGGGACGGCGCCATTGTCATTTTTGCCTCAGATATTTTAAATCAACTGCCAGAGGAGGTGACCGGGCTCTTTCAAGAGCTTGGTATTCACCCCGATACCGTTCGGGAGGTTATGAGAAAGGAGGGTTACTTTGTATGAATGCTAAAAACACATACCGCATTATCGACAGTAAGGGCAGAGTGCTGATTCCCAAGGACATGCGCTCAGCATCCGGACTGGACTACGGCGATATCGTAAAGCTGAATGTCCGTCAGGGTGCAGTCAGCATTCAGAAGGTGGAGCTTATCGAGGTAGGCGACCAGTCACCTGAAGCGGTGGAAGCCTATGTTCGCGCTGCCATTAAGCGGATGCCGGATGACACACAGCTAAGTCTCATCACCGATTTAACGGAGCTTCTCAAACAAAGGAAGGAGAATTAATGCGTGGAAGAAAAAAAGCTTTTAACTTCGCAGGACTGCCGGCAGACGGGATATGATATTTCACTGGAGGGAAAGGTGGTTGTGCTGAGCGCAGCCGTACTGCCTGAATCCCATCGCAGTGCAGAGCATCAGCTGTATTTATGTACCGGTGGCTTTGGCAGTAAGCAAAGTCCCAGTGGACGTGCGGTCTTTGCCGTATCCCTGGCAGATGGCGAACAGATACGCTGGAACCGCAGTGACATTCTCGGCATTGCAAAGCCTGAAATTCTTACGGATCATGCCAGACTCCAGCTCTCACAGATTCGTCCGGCAGGAGCGCTGGACTTGAAAAATCATGAGCCTCAGTACAGCGGTTATTGCTTTCTGCCGGATGGCCGCTATACCTCCGGTGTGTGGCTTTGCAGCCCCAAGGAGGTGCAGGACTACATCGACCTGCAGAAGGAATATCAGCATCGAATCATGGTCTGCGACCGGGATGATTTCTGCGTTTTTGATATGGTGGATGGTAAACTCATCTATCCAACGCAGGAGATACTGGATGCACATCGCAAAGAACAGGAACAAAATGGCGGCATGGAGCTGAAGCTGTAACGCGTTGCAGACTTTGGCTCCTTTTATAAAAAATTGAAAGGAAGGTATTCTCATGGCAGAAAAGAAAAAGAGAAGGGTTGGCGTAATCGCCATCCTCATTCTCCTCCTGCTGCTGATCGGCGGCGGGATTTTTGTTTTTATGGAACAGCGTCCCGATTTGTTTATCCCGGAGGATGAGATCCTCACCCGTGGTGAGTTCGCTACTATTATGGTGCGGGATATCCCGCTGGACACAAAGGACGTGGAGAAAGACCCGGCCAGTTTCCCTGATATTGACGGACATTGGTCGGAAAAGTACATTGAGGCGCTGATTGATGCAGGCATCATTGACCCTGCTGACTATCCGGATGGCTTCCATCCCGATGATCCGATCACCCGTGCTGAAATCATCAAGATGCTGGTGCGTATCAGCGGAAAGGATGAGGAAGCGAAAAATACCCAGGGACACAGCGGCTATGACGATGACAAGGACATCAAGAATGGCGACAAGGGCTATGTCATTATCGGCAAAGAGGATGGCATTACCGGAGAAAATTCTGACGGAAAATTGAAGCCGAACGATCCGGTTACCAAGGGTGAGGCTAAGGATCTGATTGATAAAACGAAACCTCTTCCAACACCTACCCCCACACCGGAAATACCCAAGCCAACACCCGCGCCTAATACGCCCGATCCTGTAAAACCAACACCGACACCCGGCGGAAATTCGGATGACGATGATGATTCAGGAAGCTCCGGCGGCGGCTCCGGTGGTAGTTCCGGCGGAGGCCCCTATTCCTACCCGGATGCGCAGGTGCGTTTTGAGCTTCCCGAAACCGCACATACCGATACTGAAATCAAAGTCATGCCGGTATGGAAATACATGCAGAGCTTTACATGGACGTTGAGTAAAACTGCCGTGGACGGCTCCGAGCAGCCGGAAGAACTGACAGATGCCGGCACGCTCAGTCTGGAGGGCGGTATACTCCAGTTTAAGGAGCCGGGTAAATATACCCTGACCGCAACAGCGAAAAACGTCAGAGGAAAGGAAACCGTGCTATCCAAAACGGTGACGATCTACCCGGTGATTGACCTGACCTTCGCCCTGCCGGAAACCACCCACACAGACAAATCGGTGACGCTGTCCTATGCGCTGGAAGCTCTTTATGGGCATGACATCATGTGGACGGCAGAAAAAGACGGTGAAACAACAGCTCTTACCGATATGCTGGATGGTGCGCTTGGAAATGAGGGCGGCACCTTTGTGTTCAAGAATTCCGGACAACAGACACTTACAGCATCCCTGACCGATGAAACTGGCCGCAGCTTTACCCATACGGAAAGTACAACAGTCTATCCCGTTGCAGAGATTACCTTTGCGCTTCCTGAAGCAGCCCATACTGATACAGAGCTTAAAATCTCCACCACACTGCTAAATGCAGATGATATGCCTGTGGTTTGGAGCCTTATGAAGAATGGAGAAACGGCTGAAATCGCAGAGGAACTGGAAGGCTCCCTGACCGATGAAGGCGGCAAAGTTCGTTTTAAGGACAAAGGCGTGTATCGTCTTACTGGAACGCTGACGGATGAAACTGGCAGAACCTTTGAAGCATCACAGGCTGTTACCATCTACCCGGTGGGCGCTATTGGCTTCTATCTGCCGGAGATTTCCCATATAGACAAAAGTGTTCAGGTGCAGGCATCATTCCAACATCTTGGGACTGCTGAAATTCAGTGGTCGTTGACCCGAAACGGTGAAGCGCTCACGCTCTCGGACTATGTGGAAGGAACTCTGACTGACACCGACAGCATTGTCCGTTTTAAGGAAAAGGGCGAATATGTGCTGAAAGCCGCCTTTACAGACCCTGCTGGCAGAAGCTACAGCTATACTGCACCTATTAAGGTCTATCCGGTACCGGGTATCACCTACCAGCTGCCGGAAACTGCCCATACGGATACCCCCGTATCCATTATTCCAGAAAACTTGGAATTGCGGGATCTAAAGGTGGAGTGGCTGTTGGAGAACAGCTTCGGATTCCAAGATCTTGCGACTTATCTTGACGGTACGCTTACAAACAGCGGCGGCACCATCCGATTCAAACATGCAGGAATCTATGAACTCATTGCCCGGATTACCGACGAAACCGGCCGTGTATTCCTGTATGAGGATGGCGGGAAAATCGAAGTCCTGCCAGTGCTGACCCTATCCTTCGAACTGCCGGATGCCACCCATACCGACCGCACCATTGATCTGCGTACCCGCGGCAATAACAATACACTACCGGTAGAATGGGTGCTCACAAAAGATGGGGAGCCGGTGGAGCTTACCAGTGCTTTGGAAGGCAGTCTGAATGCTTACGGCGGGAAAATCCGCTTTCAGGATGTCGGAACCTATACCTTGACTGCCTCCATGACGGATGCTCTTGACCGTGTATTCTCTTACAGCGCAGTTACAACCGTCTACCCGGTACCTTCTGTTTCGCTGAGTGCGCCGCAGGTATGGTATGCAGGAGAAGCTGGAGCGGTTAGTGTCACCGGTACGGATCTGGAAAACCTCACAGCCAACTGGACAGTCAGCAAGGATGCAGGCGAAGTCAAGCCGTATGCTGCCTATGCTTCCGGTTCCCTGACAGAAGGAGGCGGATCTCTCACTTTTTCAGCAAAGGGAACCTATAAGCTGACTCTGACCATGATAGACCCTTCCGGCCGCACCTATGAAAAAAGCCGGGAATTTATTGTATATCCTATCCCGACCATGAGCATCAGCGTTCCTGCATTGACCTACAGCGGGGACTCCATGGCGGTTACCGCTTCGGGCTCTGAGCTGGCGGAAATGGACATGGTATGGCTTCTTTCTGTCGATGGAGGCACTGCCAGAACTTATACCGAATATGCAACAGGTGCTCTGACCAAGAATGGCGGAACTCTGAATATCTCTACCAACAAAACGATTTCTGTAAAACTGATTGCCGAAGCAACAGATACAAACGGACGTAAATTCACTTTTTCTTCAAATCAGGCAACCATTAAACCAATTGCCAGCTTCCCGTTTGCCGTGCCGTCCTCCGTTCATATCGGTGCTGGTTTTAATGTATCCCTGCCGGCAGCCACCGGACTGGATGGCAGAAACCTCGTGTGGGCGCTGACTAAGGGTGGAAGTCCGGCAACTTACACCGGCAGTCTCACCAATAGTGGCGGCAATATCACCATCAGTGCCGCAGGCAGCTATGTTCTGACTGCCAGCACCACAGACAGCACGGGGCGCGTCTTCAGTTATGCTCAAAATGTCGCCATTACCAACAATGCACCGAACAAACCGACCGGAAGCGCTTCCGTTACCCGCACGGCTCAAAACGGCAAGCTGCGGGTGAATCTTACTGCTTCGGCTACCGACCCGGATGGAGATGCTGTCACACTGGAATACTCCGGCAACACTGCCGACGGCTATTATGCCGTGGGAACCCACACCGTGAAGGTCCGTGCCAAGGATGCATGGGGGTTATATTCTGACTGGACGAATATCACCTTCACTGTAAGCAACTCTGCACCCAGCACTCCGGTGATTACCCGCACACCAAACGGCAACAGTATAGCACCGGGCGTTGCCATTACCATTACCGTTTCCAGCAGTGATCCGGATGGAGATGCCATCACCTACATTTGGGAAGGACGTCCCGCACAAACAAGCACTGCCTACCCGTTGGGCAAGAACGTGGTGCGCGTGAAAGCCGTGGATTCCACTGGAGCCGAGTCGTCCTGGGCTGCGATAGTTTTCTTTGTAGCCGATCCGAATCGCGGCGGCGGCATGACGCTGACAGGCCCGGAATCAGTTATTCTGGAGCAGGGGATCTCTGGTGCGACCATTACCAATTACACCTTCACCGTGCCGCCAGTTTCCGGGCATTCCGGCAGCGACTACGGACGTGTCCGCGGATACAATACCTTGACCGGACAGTGGGATCAGCTCGACTACGGAACTACCACCAACGGCATCACCTTCAGCCGTTCCCTTTCGCCCGGCATCTACAGTCAGTTGGAGTTTTACTACTACACAAATCACGACTGCATGTATAACAAATCCAACATCACCTACAGTGTGGAGTTTTACTTCCAATAATCAGCCTCACATGGAAAGGAGGGCTTTTCTTGAGCAATATTCAAATTAAAAACAACCGCATTTTGTACTATGGAAACACGGCAGGCTATCTCTCTGGGGAAAATGCTGTGGTCGATCCTATGTTCCAAACCGATGAACTGAAATCCTATCTCACAGAAAAAAAGGGACTGGAAGTGGAATGGACGCCTGGCACCTTCGAGCGTCTGGCGACGGGGACCCTCGATCCGGAGGGCAACACTGCACTGCTAAGGCGCTGCCGTGTGTGGCAGATTGCACCTGAAACGGATGTGATGATGAAATTCATCAACTATGATGACTTTACAAGACGCTTCGGAGAACCGGACCCCGCCAGCTATCAGGTGGTGTACGACGGCGAGGTGGACACCAATGATCTGGAAGCACTCTATACCAAATTTAATGTTGACCACCCACCCGGCTATGAAGGGCACAGTTTATCTATGTCGGATGTGCTGGAGCTGTATGATAAAAGCGGGAGCACCTTTCATTACTGTGATACCTTCGGTTTCAAGGAAATCTCATTTCAAGCGCCGGAGCAGGAACAAATTGAGGGGCTGCAAATGAATCTGTAGCCACAGACAACACAGCCATAGGGCTGTTTTTTATTGCCTAAAAATGAAGGAGGAAAACACATGAACCAGCAATTAACACCCATCAAAATCGATGCCCGTATCAATACGATTCACTTAAATGGCAGGGTAAGAGCCTTTGCATCCATTACGCTGGCAGACTGTTTTGTTGTCCGGGGCGTGAAGGTCATCGAAACACCCACCGGTCTGTTTGCCGCTATGCCCAGCCGCAGAAGTACCTCCGGCGAGTACCGGGACACCTGCTTTCCTATCGTAAAAGAGCTTCGGGAGCAGATCAATGAAGCGGTACTGGAAGCATACCGACAGGCACTCCTGCAGGCCGGAGAGCAGACCCTGCAAGTAGAAGAATCTGAAGAAGGAGGAATCCCCCATGAGTAAAGCGCAAACTGCACCGAACGTAGCACAGACCGCCACTGAACAGCCGATCCCTATGAAGATCGATGTGAAAATCGGCTCCATTCGTCCGGACGGTAATGTCAGGGCTTATGCATCGGTCAACCTAAACGACTGCTTTGCCATCCGCAACGTTAAAATCGTGGACAGCACCAAGGGGCTGTTCATTGCCATGCCCAGCTATAAGGCGGGCAATGGCGAGTACAAGGATATCTGCTTTCCGGTCACCAAGGAGTTCCGTGAGCAGCTGAATCAAACGGTGGTTGATGCCTACCAGCAGGCACTGACACAGAGTCAGACCCAGGGCAGACAGCTGATGGAACAGGCTTCCCAGCCGGAACAACAGCCCGGTATGCAGATGGCAGGGCTGTAGTCTTGCCATGCCACCCATTCACCAATATTAAAAACCAAATCAAATAAAATGGAGGTCATTTCAATGAAAAAATTCGTATCCAAGGTAAGCAATAAGCTCATCAAAAAGGCACTGGAAGCACAGGCTCTGCTCCGCAGAAAGGACGGGGAAAATTTCGTCGACACGGCCATCAAGATCCTTATGGCTGTTGTCATTGGTGCTCTGGTGCTGGCCGGACTGTATGCCCTGTTCGGTGAGACCGTCCTGCCTACATTAAAACAGCGTATCGTTGATATGTTCAATTATGGTGGCTGATCCGTCGCTCCTGCTGCAGGGCGGCTTTTTTGTTGTTCTGCTGACTGCGGTATCCGCTTGGGATATCTGCAAACGGATCGTCCCCGACCTGCTGTGCCTATGCATCGTCCTGACCGCTCTGCTTGATTTTACGCCGGAAAAACTGCTTGGCCTGATTCCCAGCTTCGTCCTGCTCAGTGCCGCTCTGTTATGGGGCGGCATGGGCGGCGGGGATATCAAGCTCATGGCGGCTTCCGGTCTGGTGCTGGGCTTTTACAACGGAATGACAGCGTTAGTGGCAGGACTTATCCTGCTTCTTCTGTTTCATGCGCTGTGTTTTATAATCCAAAAATTGCGGGGGAGGACTGTGCCAAGGGCATACCCCCTCGCGCCTTTTCTATCCATTGGCTGTCTTGCAGCCTATTTTTTATTTTGAAGGAGGACTATCCCATGAAAAAAACATTAGTTACTGTCGCTTGTGTTGCCGTTCCGGTTGCTGCAGTTGCAGCACTGCTTATCCGCAGATTCCGAAACCGCCGCTTTTTTTAATTCTAATCCGAATGTTAATAGAAAGAAGGAGGAATTGACTCTATGAGTTTTCTAAAAAACCGTACGATGCTGGGGGTACTCTGCATCGTGCTTTCGTTACTCATCTGCTTTGCGCTTACTCCGCTGTTTAACCAAAGCGTATCGCAGAAAACAAGCATTGTCCGGGTGGTGAAGGAGATCAAAGCCGGTGACCAAATCACAAAGGATACCGTGCAGACGGTGGAGGTGGGTGGATACAACCTGCCGGAGAACTTACTGCGCCAGACCGACTCAGTAATCGGCAAATATGCTGAAGCGGATTTGTTCCCCGGAGATTATATCCTTACCGATAAGCTCTCTGACGTTCCAGCCGCTGAAAATGCCTATCTGTACAGCTTAAATGGTGACAAGCAGGCCATTTCGGTAAGCATCAAAAACTTTGCCCAAGGGCTTTCCGGCAAGCTCATCTCAGGTGATATTGTCTCGGTCATTGCACCGGACTATAAAAAACAGGGAGCCACAGTCATCCCCCCGGAATTGACGTATGTAGAGGTGATCGGCGTCACGGCCAGCACCGGCTATGACACAGATACCGGAGAGATTTCTGAAGATGAAGATGAAAAGGAGCTTCCCTCTACTGTGACACTGCTGGTATCGCCCGAACAAGCAAAAATTCTTGCAGCGTTGGAAGCGGATGGAAAACTCCACCTTTCACTTGTTTTCAGGGGTTCCAAGGAAAATGCTGTTCAGTTTACTAAGCTGCAGGATGAGGTTATCGCCAAGCTGTATCCTGTACCAGCAGTATCGGATAATACTGAAGCAGCGCAGCCTTCCGGCACAGAACCATCTGCTGAAACGGAGGCTCCTGCCACAGAAGCAGGAGGTGAATAAGATGCTGAACTTTATGAAGGGAAGCCTGTTCTCCCGAGATAAAAAGGAAGTCCTGCCGGAGGAACCGGAACAGGATGTGCAGGTGCTGGCAGTATGGGGCAGCCCTGGCAGCGGCAAGACCACCGTTAGTGTGCGCCTTGCAAAATACCTTGCCGAACATAAAAAGAATGTGGCACTTTTGCTGTGTGATATGACCGCCCCCATGCTTCCCTGTATCTGCCCGCCCGGTGACTTGGAGTGTGAACGCTCCCTTGGCAGCATCCTTGCCGCCACACATGTAAGCGATCTGCTCATTGAACAGAACTGTGTGACACATAAGAAAATGGGGAACCTCACCATGATCGGCATGCTCAAGGGAGAAAATGTGTTTACCTATCCGCCCTACAGCCAGGAGCTGGCGGCGGAACTGATCAATCACCTGCGAGACATCGCACCCTACATCATTATCGATTGCGGAAGCTACATCGCACATGACATTTTATCAGCGGTTTCCCTGCTGGAGGCGGATTCCGTTCTTCGTCTGGTAAACTGCGACTTAAAATCCATCAGCTACCTATCCAGCCAGCTGCCCCTGCTGAAGGATCAGAAATGGGATGCGGATAAGCAGTATAAGGTGGCATCCAATGTGCGCTCCAATCAGGCAGGAGAGCATATTGAACAGGTGTTGGGCAATGTGGTATTTCAGCTTCCACATTCTGAAGAGTTGGAAAATCTGGCCCTGTGCGGAAATCTGTTTGGGGAGTTGAGCCTCAAGGACAGCCGGGGGTTTCGCAAGGAGATTGAAAAAATAGCAAAGGAGGTGTTTGGTGTATGAGCCGAAAGAAGCCTGGAAATGCAGACCGGCAGACGGTATCTGCTCCAGTTATGAAAATAGATAAGACACGAACTGCGGCAGGCTCTCAGAGCCTGTTTTTTTCATCCTCAAATACCCATGAATTTGGTTCAGTCCTCCGGGAGGTTCAGGCCCATATTTCCTCCCATTATGCAGGACTCATTACGGATGGCAGCAATGGTGAGCGAAAGGAGCAGATCAAGCGGTATATTGCCAAGTACCTGCAGGATAACCGGGCAGCAGTGGCGGGAATGACCGAGAACCAGCTCACTGACGCGCTTTATACTGAAATGGCCGAGTTTTCCTTCCTGACCAAGTACATCTTCGGGGAGGGCATTGAGGAAATTGATGTGAACGCCTGGGATGATGTGGAGGTGCAGTACAGCAATGGTGTCACCAGAAAACTGGAGGAACACTTTGAAAGTCCCGAACACGCAATCAATGTGGTGCGCCGCATGCTGCATGTGTCCGGTATGGTGCTTGACAATGCCAGCCCTACTGCACTTGGGCATTTAAGCAAAAATATCCGTATTGCGGTTCTAAAATCTCCGGTGGTGGATGAAGATGTCGGCGTAGCCGCCTCTATCCGTATTGTAAACCCGCAGTCCATGCAAAAGGATGACTTTACCGGAGGCGGCACAGCCACTGAGCCGATGTTGGACTTTTTATCGGAATGCCTGCGATACGGGGTGTCCACCTGCGTGGCAGGAGCCACCAGCTCTGGCAAGACCACGCTGGCAGGATGGCTTCTGACCACTATCCCGGATGGAAAGCGTATCTTTACCATTGAGAACGGCTCCCGCGAGCTTGCATTGGTAAGGCGCCAAGATGGGCAAGTCGTAAACAGCGTCATTCATACCCTGACCCGCGACAGTGAAAATGAACGGCAGCGGATTACGCAGACCAGTCTTCTGGATATGTCTCTGCGATTTAACCCGGATTATGTAGTGGTGGGCGAAATGCGAAGCGCTGAGGCAAACGCAGCCCAGGAAGCAGCCCGAACCGGTATCACGGTATTGACCACAATTCACTCCAACAGCTGTGAGGCCACATGGCGCAGAATGGTATCCCTGTGCAAGCGCGCGGTGGATATGTCGGATGAAACCCTCATGGCTTATGTGACAGAAGCCTATCCCCTGGTGGTGTTCTGCAAGCAGCTGGAGAATAAGGCCCGGCGTGTCATGGAAATTATGGAATGCGAGATCCTGCCAGACGGCACGAGAAACTTCCGGCCACTGTTTCAGTACCACATCACCGAAAACCGTATGGATAACGGAAAATTCATCATTACCGGACACCATGAAATCGTGCAGGGCATCTCGGGAAGTCTGCAGAGAAGGCTGTTGGAGAACGGCATGCCGCAAAGCACATTGAAGCGCATTCTTGCGATGGGAGGTGCCGCATGACAGAAATCCTTTTAATTGCCTGCATCGGTTTGATTGCAGGAACTTTTCTCATCCTCGGCCTTTCTCCCTTAGAGTTTACAGATGGTTTGTTCGGGTTTCTGACCCGAAAAGATCAAAGCATTCGTGCGCAGATCAACGAAAGCACAAACCGGAAAAAGGCTCGCTTTCTGCGCCGGGAGATTATTGAAGTGCAGGAGATTTTAAAGCTCACCGGACGCGCAAGCCGCTTTTCCATGGTGTGCGCGGTGTCGCTGTTACTTTTCGCGGCAGGGGCGGCCTTTGCTATTCTGCTAAACAATGTGTTTCTGGTGCCAGTGCTGGCGGCGGGGCTGATGTTCCTGCCCTTCTGGTACATCCGGCTGACAGCGTCCCATTACAAAAAGGCGGTGGCGGCCGAGCTGGAAACCGCGCTCTCCATCATTACAACCTCTTATCTAAGAAACGAGGATATACTCACCGCAGTTGAGGAAAGCGTACAGTATTTGAACCCGCCGGTAAAAAACGTGTTTACAGAATTTCTGGCACAAACCCAGCTCATTGACCCGGATGTGGAAGCGGCACTCCATGCCATGAAGCCAAAGATTCAGAACGATGTGTTCCACGAATGGGTGGATGCCATCAGCTCCTGCCGCTATGACAGAAGCCTAAAAACCACGCTGACACCCATTGTCTCAAAGCTTAGCGATATGCGGATTGTCAATGCGGAGCTGGAGTATCTGGTATCTGAGCCCCGCAAGGAATTTATCATTATGGCGATGCTGGTGGTGGGCAATATCCCCATTATGTACATGCTGAACCGGGACTGGTATCATACGCTGATGCACACTATGGTGGGGCAGATCATTCTGGCAATTTGTGCTGCCGCTATCTTTAGTTCTGCGGCATTTGTGATACGACTAACCAAGCCCATTGAGTACAGGAGGTGACCGGGATGATGACACAGTTGTTTTTTACCGGAATCCTTATTGCTGTAGGACTGTTTCTGATATTGGCGGATGTGCTAAAGCTTCCCGCCATAGGTGCCGGAAAGGCCATGCTGGGTGCCGGCAAGGAAAATAAGAAAGCTGCTAAAACAGTGGAAGCGTGGCTGATGACAGGTGCCGTAAAGCTCTCGAAATACATCCGGATGGATGAGTACAAGCGCAGCCGGATGGCAAATATCCTAAAGGCTTCCGGCATTTCCATGACACCGGAGGTGTATACGGCCTATGCCATTACCAAATCCGGAGCCATTGCACTTGGGGCGCTGCCGTGCCTGTTCTTGCTTCCGCTGCTGGCTCCGGTACTGTTGATTCTGGCAGTGCTGACCTATTTTCAGGAAACGAAACGTGCTGACGAGCAGCTTCGGGAGAAGCGGGAGCAGGTAGAAGGTGAGCTCCCCCGATTTGTGGCAACCATTGAGCAGACCCTAAAGGCCAGCCGGGATGTGCTGGCGATGATTGAAACCTACAAGAAGAATGCCGGACCTGCCTTTGCCCATGAGTTGGATGTTCTGACCGCCGACATGCGTTCCTCCAGCTATGAAGCAGCGCTGACCCGATTTGAGTCAAGGCTTAATTCGCCCATGCTTTCTGATGTGGTCAGAGGACTTATTGGCGTACTGCGCGGTGATGACAGTGCTGTATATTTTCAGATGCTGGCGCATGATTTTAAAGCGCTGGAGCTTCAGAGACTTAAGGGGCAGGCCCAGAAGATCCCGCCGAAGATTCGGATATTCTCCTTTATTATGCTGATGTGCTTTCTTTTTACTTATCTCGCCATTATCGCCGTGGAGATTTTAAATTCACTTGGAACAATGTTTTAGATTGGAGGTGTTACGATGGAAAACAAAAATCAAGCCCTGCTGTTTGACCGGATACAGGAAAATTACAATGCTTTTACCACAGAATGGTCGGGACTTTCACCGGTGGAACTGATTGGTAAAGCGGAGGAAATCTATGCGGTTCGGATGACAAAAGAACACCTCATGGGACGTGTGGATGAGCAGCAGGCCGCATGGCTTCTGCGTTTTGAAAATCCACTGGAGATCGTGCGGGATAGATGGATAGCAGAGAACGGTATGAAGATGGTGCATGATGAGGATTTCTCCCATGTGCTATGGGCGGTAATGGACAGCCAGGATACAGAAAAACTCTATGCATTGTCAAAAGGCGCAGAACCGTCCACCAACCGGGATCGCCCTGTAACTGTTCGAGAATTCATTGAAAAGCACCAAGGCGTTGCCTATGATATGATGACGCCAGGCGGATATGTGTATCTGACACCGGAAAAGGCACAACTTCTGCTGGTCGGGCAGAGCACAAAGGGGCATCCGGGAAGCCCAGAGTATGCTGTGGAAATTTCTGCAGAAGAACTGCTGGAACAGGAGGTTGTAAATGCCCGTTTCAGTGATGGTGCATGGCATCTGCTCAGTGATTACATTCATGAAATGGATATGGAGCAGGAGCAGACTCCCATGGAGGGGGTGACCCTGTGCTGAAGAAAATACTGAAAAACAGACGCGGTGAAGGTTATATTGACGTAGCCGTGCTGGTGCTGTGCGTGATGCTGGTCATCGCGGTGGCAGTCAGCGTCCTGCCTGTATTCGTTACAAAGAATAAGCTGGACACCTATGCCGCCGAGCTGTGCCGGGAAGCGGAAATCGCCGGACGTGTGGGCGGTGAAACCACCCTGCGGGCGCAGGTACTGACCGAAAAGACAGGACTTAATCCTGATATCTCATGGTCGAAAAGTGGAAAAATTCAGCTAAATCAGGAATTTACCGTAACAGTGACCACTCAGACGGATCTCGGTCTTTTTGGCGGCTTCGGAACCTTCCCTGTCACACTGAAAGCACAGGCCAGCGGGAAAAGCGAGGTGTATTGGAAGTGACAAATGGAAAAAAATATGCTATTCTGAAAGATAACAAAGGAACCTCGTTTCCCTTAATTATTGCAGTAGCCTTGGTGCTGCTGATGGTGCTGTGCGGAGCCGCCGAGTATATCCGACTGGCGATCATTGCCCAGGGCGTCCGGGACGCGGTTCAATCCGCAGTAATTTCCACCGTGAACGACAGCTATGACGATGTATATCACGGTGTCCGTGAGGGCTACGCTGGAGCGTATATGCCATCTGCAGATGAATTTGAGGAAAGCCTTGATTACGGTGACATCTACGGACATCTGGACGAGCTGTTGGGGCTGCGCTACGAAAGCGGCTATCATGTGAAATATTCCGGAGATGGCTTGGAATTCAAACTCTCACGACTATCTGTGAACTTAGAAAATATGCCGCTGGCACCGGGCAGCCCCAACAACAGCCGTGGATTTCTGGCTGATGCAGTGATTCGATTGGAGGTTCCGGTACGATTTGGGGGCAAGCTGCTCCCGCCGATGGTGATCAACCTCAAAACTCAGGCGAAATATATGCCTTTATTTTAGCTGTTTTCGGATTATCCATAGACTTCCGAAAACTTCTGTAGTATGGTGTGTCATTGAAAAACATACCATCAACCATTCACGAAAAGGAGGTCATCCTACATGAAACTGACAGAAAAAACAAAGCGCAGACTTACAATTGCAGGGCTCGGTGTTGTGAGCATCGTCCTTGTGATAGCTATTGCCTCACAGTTTAAAACCAAGGTTCCCAAAGAACCGGAAATTTTACAAACGCAGGCGGTGTCCAGTGAGGTCACCCCCAGTGTGGATGTTCCAGACTCTTCCATGGAACCTTCAGAAACGCCGAAGATAAGCGTACCATCGATTGATCCGACAGAAACACCGGCTGTGACGGGGGGTGTGGACACCGGAAAATCCACCGGTACCGAGCAGAGCATCCAAGCAGAGCCTACGAAACCACCTGCTCCTACAGAGGAACCTAAAACGGAAGTTTCGACTTCAAAGGAAGAAAATCCTACTGTTAACCCAAGTAAGACTTCCGAGAATAAGACGGAGGGCACGGTAAAGACAACACCGCAGGAACCGGCAGGCGGAGAAAAGAAAGATGGAAAGATATATGTACCGGGTTTCGGATGGATTGAAGATGAAGGCGGCGGTGTTAAGCAGGAGACTGTGGGTAATGAGGGCGATGAGCTGACAGGAAATAAAGTGGGGCAGATGGATTAGCCCCCAAAAAAGAATATAACATAAAAAGCACCGATCATTCGGTGCTTTTTACTGTTTCAGGGAGGTATCATATGAAACGACATCTCAGTATTTTGCTTATACTGGTGCTGCTAGTTTCTGCGTTTTTGCCGAACACCGCCCATGCCGAAGGAGATGGAAACATCGATCATGGAGGTGGCGGCATGGGCAGCGGTACCAGCGAAAACTACTGGAATTCTGGCAATGAGGGTGTTAGAATTACCGTTGTTCGTGAAAGCGATAGAGCTACTGTAACAACCCCTATAGATTTCTCAAACAAAACCCCATCGGTCTCTGTGCATTTTGGAAAAGTCTCGAAAATTGCATATACCAACGGGCATGGGGTTTCGCCAACTACATCAACGTACACTTGCTTAAAACCAGCTCTTTCAATGCCTCGAATAATAAGTTCAGGCAGCGGGCAGGCAAGCATTGCACAAATTAAAAGTTATTTTACAGATGAACTTGTTATCCGATATATCGCTCAAGTTACCGGTATGAACTATGATGTATTAATTAACGGCGAATACAAGCTTCTGCTGGAACCTATTGCCTATATTACATTTCAGGGTGTAAAAATGGCGATGACAGCCACCGAAGCAGCTCTTTACGATCAGAAGCTAGGTGGTGGACTGCGAAGCAAGATGGTGTCGCTCAGCCACAAAAACCTGCCGTTGGCGATGTTCTTAGAGGTATCGGATCTTGGTTATCCCGCATGGTCAGGCTCAAGAACATCAGCGGCTTCTAATGTTGATATCATTTCATCCCTGGGAATAGGTATTGTTCGGTTTAAGGAAAAGCCGGACGAACCGCCCGAAGTGACTGCATGGGATTACGAGTATCGAGTTAATACAGATGTCATCACCTCAGTCACCGTTCGTGGTGGACAGTCCGATCCTGACCATCCGGTAACAGTCCGATTTAACATAGGAGGCAGAACCTATACTGTCAGTGGCGTGTACTACCCAGAGGGAGACAGCCAGCTGGTATGGGTGCGCTGGAGGACACCCTCCACACCACAGACTATGAACATTGATGTGTCGGTATCAGGCAGTGGCTCAGCCAGCAAGGGTAGCATTACTGCTAAAATCGTTGACCTATCCGGAAATGATCCACCCAATCCTGTGGCGGATGACCGGAACGACGGCTATACCAAACCATCCGTGCCGAGTAAGGAACAGAAGACCTCGGCCTCTTGGGGTGTCTGGCGCCCGTGGTGGCATGAATATTGGGTTTGGAACAGCGGTGATGAAGATGAGGATGGATGGTGGGAAGACGAAGGATGGTGGGAATTCGATTGGGACGCATACCATGCCAGTCTTTCCGCATCTATAAGCATCACTCCTGATTCAAAGGTACCTACCGCCTCGGGAAAAACCATGGGAAGCGGTTACGGCATCAATCAAAGCACCACTGCTAATGTCAGTACCAATCAATCCTCTGCGGTGACCGATGTGCAGAATGCCGTTACCTATTTTCCAGAATTTCAATATCAGACGTACTGGCGACTTTTAGAGCGTACCCAATCCGGCTATAGCTCCAAGTTTGAATTTGCTGCCAACAAGTATTCTACCTACAAACGCAGAACGCACTTTACCCCCGTATGGATGCCAAACGGAAGCTACACTCCCTACACATGGCTGATAGATTGCTGGACGCCTTCGGGAATGCTTTCTATGAATCTGACCGATTCAGTGAACATCCAGGGAAGCGTTTGGGATGACTGGCACATTGCGCCTGTCAAACCGGACTGAGAGGTGTGATATGGCATATGAACGCATTGAAAAACCAGAGGGCAGCTTATACCACTACACAAAACGAGCGCAGCTGGACAGTATCCTACAGGATGACAGAATACGCCGGTTTGGTGACCGGGAATGCTGGTTCTGTACCTCGCTGGAGGATACTCTGGCATTGATGGAAAGAACAGTTATGCAGGAGGGTAAGCCCTATTATGACGTGAACGGCATCCTCCGGCAGTATCCAACCTTTATGCCGGAGGATTATGTGATTCTCAGACTCACACCCCGATACCAGAATGGTGAATGGGTTCGCTGGAATCAGGAGACGCCCCACGGCAGTCCTCCCGAGCTGCTGGCGGAGGCACAGGAATTCAGCCGGTTAAAGGTCGGTTTCCGTAGTGATTTAAAATTTCAGGCAAATCCGGAGGTGATAGAGGTTTCTCCACTGTTGGAACAAAATCAGCAGCCCCGGCTTTCCATGTAGCAAACAACAGCAGAAAAACAACACGGCTGTGGAGTGAAGAACTTCACGGTCTTTTTTTCTGCCCCAAAACCAATAATGAAAGGTGGTAACCCTATGAAAATGAAACGAATCCTGTCTGTGCTCTGTGTCATGCTGCTGATTATCGGACTGTTCGGTACGACAGCGTATGCGGCAGGCTCCGGCGATGTGGCGGGAGCAATTGAAGGAACATGGAACGATGCCTCCGGGCAAATCAAGACTGTAGTGAACAAGGTCGTATTTCCCGCAATCGACCTGATTCTGGCGGTCTTTTTCTTCGCCAAACTTGCGACGGCGTACTTTGATTACCGCAAACACGGGCAATTTGAGTGGGCCGCGCCCGCAATTCTGTTCGCCTGCCTCGTGTTTGCACTGACCTGCCCGCTGTACATTTGGACTATTCTTGGCATGTAGTAATAATGAGTAGGTCCAGTTCTGCAAGGAGCTGGGTCTGCTCATTTAGGTTCTCATTATGCTCATAATAAGAAATTCTGGTTATTCCTAACTGTTCATTAATATGCCAACACCTCATAACCAGTTTCGGTTACTAACACCTGTTTTTCCCATTGCGCAGAAGGCTTCCCATCAGCAGTGCGAATAGTCCAATTATCGCATTTATCTGTTACTATATTGGATTTTCCCATATTTATCATAGGCTCTACAGTAAAAACAAGTCCTGGGACTAAGAGCATTCCTGTTCCTTGCTTTGTCACATAACCGACCCAAGGATCTTCATGAAATTGTAGACCAATACCGTGGCCTCCGATTTCTCGAACGACAGAATATCCATTTTCCCTTGCATGGTCTTGAACAGCTTGCCCAACATCACCAAGAAATCCCCACGGTTTTACCTGTTCAATGCCCAGCTCCACACACTCTTTCGCAACATCAACCAGTTTTTGTTTCTCAGCGGAAACAGCACCAATGCAAAACATGCGTGAAGAATCTGAAAAAAATCCGTTATAAATTGTAGACACATCAATATTTACAATATCGCCGTTTCGCAGGAATATACGATCAGAGGGGATACCATGACATACAACATCATTAATTGAGATACACACGCTCTTAGGGTATCCGTCAAAATTGAGTGTTGCTGGAACGCCTCCCAGTTCCTTGGTTTTTTCGAAGATAAGCCGGTCAAGCTCTTCCGTGGTGATTCCATCAACCGCATAATTTGCAATGAAATCCAGTAAAGCGATGTTTCGTTTGCTGCTTTCCCGAATACCTTCAATCTGTTGTTTTGTTTTAAGCAATTTTCGATAAGGCACTTCATATCCCTTTAAGCGGTAGATTTCAATTTGCTCATCAATAGGGCCATGACATTTCTTATATTTTCGACCGCTGCCACACCAGCAGAGATCATTTCTTCCAAACTTGTCAGACATTTTATCTCCTCGCATTTACAAATTCGGAGGGAGCAATACGCCCTATAGACTAAGGTGAGCTAAGAGAAACACCGGAAGTTTTCCGATATTGGCGTGGCGAGCATTGAAACGCTTGTGAAAAAGCTCTTGCAAACGCTTCAGATGACGAGTACCCATATCGAAAAGCAATATCGGTTATTCTGTCATTGGTTATGCAAAGATCATTAGCAGCAGCTTTTAATTTACATTGGGCAAGAAATTGTTTATATGTCATACCCATGTGCTCCCGAAACTTTGTAGAGCAGTAATACGGTGAATAACCAACATATGATGACATATCTTGCAGGCTTGGGCTTTCTGTTATGTTATTTTCTACCCACTTTGCCATTGTTTCTATTGTTTGAACAGACATTTGCTTCACTCCTTTCTCCAGTATATCAATTCTCATAGACAATTACCTGATATAAGTTGCACATATGAGATAAAGTGCTTGCCGATAATCTCCGTAATTTGGCTGCAGCAGGAGTTTACGGATGCCTTTAATTACTGTACAGATTATAAATAATTAGCAATTCAAATACTTGTTAAAAGTTATCGTACCATATGTTGCCGCAAATTTCCACTGTCCTTATGCAAGTATTGACTGGCAGATCCTTGGTATGTAAGCCTATGTAAACGAGAAAAAAATGGTTCCTGGTGATGACCATGCAGCATCGACGCATGGTTATCCTTTGGAAGAGAGGCTGGAAACCTTTGCAGCAGAGCAGAAAAAACTGCTCCAGGAGATAATCGGTAAGATTGTAGAGGATGCTATAGCTGGAGCCGACACAGAGGAAGAAGAGCTGTACTGTGAGATTGGGTATGACAGCATCGAACGACGGTTGAGTCCGATGGATGATATGGGCAGTAGACTGACACTGGAAAAAATGGTAGAACTCATTGACGCTCATCCTGCTGTAAATTACTCGGATATGCATAATACGGGCATAACAATTTATCTCAATGAACCCGAAATTCTGCAAGAGCTTGGACTGCTTTCCAACAAGGGATTAAGTGATCTGGCACAGCTATGATAGGAGATAGCTTTAAACACTATAGTATCGAAGGGAGCCGCAGGGCTCCCTTCTTTTTTGGAAGGTGATGCCTATGTTTATATGGGATTTTGTAGCCGATACGGTCTTGGGCCAAATCCTTGATTGGATTTACGGACAAATCATCGGCTTTCTTGGAAATTTCTTTTCCGCAATGGGCGGCATGGGAGCTGATCTGTTTGAAATGAGCTGGGTTCAATCCATCGTCCTGTTTTTTGTTTATCTGGCTTGGGCGCTGTATGGAACGGGGCTGGTGGTGTCTGTTTTTGAGTGTGCCATCGAATACCAGTCCGGCCGGGGCAGCATCCGGGATGCCGCGCTGAATGCCATCAAGGGATTTATGGCAGTGGGGTTATTCTCCACCGTTCCCGTAGAACTGTACAAACTGTCCGTTTCACTGCAGAGTAGTCTGACGGCGGGAATCACTGGCTACGGAAGCGGCTTGGATACCCTTGCCGGAAATATCATCAATGAGCTATCCGCAGCCGGGAACCTAGAAAGCGCTGGTAGCTTGAACGTCTTTGGCGGGCTGGGAGTGATCACCAGTCCGATTATGATGCTGTTTATCCTGATTCTGATGGGCTACGCCGTAATTAAGGTGTTCTTTGCAAATCTCAAACGCGGCGGTATCCTGCTCATTCAAATCGCTGTGGGGAGCTTGTATATGTTTTCCGTTCCCCGCGGCTACATGGACGGTTTCACCAGCTGGTGCAAGCAGATTATTGGGCTGTGTCTGACCGCCTTTTTACAAGCCACCATCCTCATAGCTGGACTGATGGTCGTGAAGGATCAGGCTCTGCTTGGGCTGGGGCTTATGCTGGCGGCGGGAGAAATTCCCCGAATCGCTGGAGCTTTCGGATTAGATACCAGTACCAGGGCTAACTTTATGAGCGCCGTCTATGCCGGGCAGACTGCCATGAACATTACGAGGACGATTGTAAAGGCGGTGGCAGCAAAATGAAGCTGGTCTATATCTGTTCCCCCTATGCCGGGGAAATTGAACGGAACGTGAGGTTTGCGCAGGATGCCTGCCGCTATGCTATATCGCAGTGCTGTGCGCCGGTGGCTGTGCATCTGTTATACCCCCAACTGCTAAATGATGCTGTACCGGCAGAACGGGAAGCCGGCATTCAAATGGGACTTCGGGTATTGGCGGCCTGCGAGGAATTATGGGTGTGCGGTTCCCAGATCAGCACTGGAATGCGCTGTGAGATTGCGGAGGCCAAGCGGCTGGGTATTCCGGTCAAACGAGTATCCGCAGAACAAATACAAGGAGGACATACCATGGAGAAATACGGAATATGGGCGCGCAGGAGTGCCGCCTCTGTGTGCGGGGCATCGGAAGCCTGGGTAAAACAGGACGGAGAACCTCTGACCTTTGATACCTATAAGGAAGCAGCCTCTGAAGCCAGGCGGCTGATAGAAAATACCCGCACACCCAATGTAGCCTACTTTGCAAAAGGAATGGACATCACGCTGGAGGAAGCGCCTTTCTCTGGCATGAAGCTGCAGTATTGACCGAGCCGCTGACCCTCGGCAGCCTGTTTGACGGGATTGGAGGCTTTCCGCTGGCAGGCGTCCGGCAGGGCTTTACGCCTGTCTGGGCCAGCGAAATCGAACCGTTCCCTATCGAGGTGACCCGGCTGCGCTTTCCTGAAATGTGTCATGTAGGCGACATTACAAAGCTTGACGGTGCGCAGCTTACGCCTGTGGATGTGATCTGCGGGGGCTCACCCTGCCAGGATAATACCGAAGAAATAGTTATCCCGAAGATTGGGTTATATAGTATAAAAAAGATAGATAACACCTCGCTTTCTTAAATTTGAATCCCAAAAACTTCGGGATAACACTAATGACCTGTATAATGGAAATTGCCAGCCAATTGGCGAAAAAAATCATACAGAGGTGATAAATTTGAAACACATCAACATGAAAGATCTTGTAGAACAGGTTCTTGATGCGCTCCATCAATCAGGTATGCGAGTAAAACAGATCAAAGACTACAAGTATTGCGGTCTTTACCCTATCTGCCAATACTTTAGTGACAGAGGTTTGACTGCCTACACAAAAAATGTTGCAGATGAGTTCATTCTCCAAATCCGTGCCGAGTACGAGCAGGGGAAAATATCGCGATGGAAATGGACCACGGTACGAAGATCGGCTGAACTACTGGAAAAATACCATACCGAAGGTACTGTGATACTGTCATCGCTTCCCAAATGGGAGGTGCTTTACAATCCACTGCATCAGCCGCCACCCTCACAGCTTCTTTTAGAGGCTGATAATCTGTTGGTGTTGGTCTACCAAACCAAACAGGAGCTTCTGAGATTTGGATATCGGGAAAAGACCATCAGCAACTATGTTTACGATGGGTTTGATGCTATTCTCCGTTACTGCGGGGAGCGTGGTATAACGCAATATGAAAAAGACGCAATTGATAGCTTTGTTGCACAGACACGCACCGGCTACGAAAACCATTCAATATGTCGGTCTGTGTACCAAAATGTCCGTAAGGTGGCCACCCTGTTGGATGAGTACCACCAAACCGGCAAGATTGAATTGAAGCGTGTTCCCGCTTGGGGGCTGCGAAGACCAGGCGCGTATTATACCGAGTCGCTTAATGCTTTTTGCCGGGAGAACGAACAGACCGGTGCCCTTGCACATAGTACAATCTCTGTTGCCCATAGTGCAATCCGCAATTTTCTTTTTGAATTAGAGGATATGGGATATGTGGATTTTGGCGGTATAACGCTTTCGGTTGTAAGCAAGTGTGTGTCGCATAACGCTAAGCGATATGCTGGTGGGCTGGGGTCCATGCTGTTTGCGATTCGCTCTTTTTTACGCTTCTTACACCGAAATGGCACAACACAAATCGATCTGAGTATTGCAATGCCAGAAATGGTTGCAAAAAGGCGAGTGATACGCCAGGGGTTTGATACAGTCGAAACTGAAAAAATGCTATGCAGTGCCAACGTCAATTACTCTACAGGCAAGCGTGACTATGCCATTATGCTAACCGCCATTCAGACGGGCCTGCGGGCTGTGGACATCGTGAACTTGAAACGGCAGGATATTGATTGGAGAAACTATGAAATACGTATTATTCAAAGCAAAACCGGGCACCCGTTGAGCTTGCCATTGGAGTATGAGACTGGGAACGCGATTGCCGATTACCTGTTGAACGAACGGCCAAAGTGCGATTTACCTTTTATCTTTCTATGTGGCAATCGTCCCTACCGCCCTTTAAAGAATCGCTCAGCCAGTGCCATGATTTCCCGGTATATGCAGCGGACGGGTATCGATAAGTCAGATATTCCCCGGCGCGGCTTCCACAGTTTCCGTCGTTCCTTTGGTGCGGGACTGCTCGAATCTGAAATTTCACTGGATATGCTTAGCGAATTGCTTGGGCATACTCACATGGATTCGGCAAAGCCATACCTTGCTGCAAATGAACTGGGATTAAAAAGTTGTGCCATTGGATTGATTTCTACCGAGAAAGCAGGTGAGGGATGGTGAAGCGTGTTTTTGGTAGTCACTTTGCAGGGTTCATTCAGCAATTCATTGAACAGAAGAATGCCCTGGGTTTTCCGTATGAAGAAAGCATTCGTATACTACATGTGTTTGATCGATTTTGTATGGACAAATTTCCCGGTGAAATGGCGTTAACCAAAGAACTTTGCATGGCCTGGGCGGTTCGGAAAGAAGCGGAACAAAACAACTCCTTTCGCAATCGCTTAATGCCGGTTCGGGAATTTGCCAGATACTTAAACAGGATTGGAGAAGCAGCCTATGTGCTTCCCCCGGATTTGTCCCAAAAAGGTCCACGCCACATGCCGCATATTTACTCTGAGGAAGAAATCGCTGCCTTTTGGCACGTTCTGGACCTAATCCGTCCGAGAGGGGGATTCCCCATCCGTCATCTTGTGATACCAACGATTTTTCGTTTGATCTATTGCTGTGGCTTGCGTCCCATAGAGGCGAGGAAACTCCGTGTAGAAAATGTCGATTTGGACGTCGGAAAGCTCAAGATTATGGAATCCAAGGGGCACAAGGACCGCATTGTTATGATGACTGACGATATGACAGAACTATTACGGCAATACCATCAACAAGTGAGCCGCATTATGCCGGGACAGGAACTGTTTTTCCCTAATTCACAGGGACATTTGTATACGAAGAAATGGATTGAAAAGACATTCCGCATCATGTGGGCCAAAACTGGTATTCCAGTATCCACCGAAAAGCCGCCCAGAATTTATGATTTTCGTCACACCTTCGCAACGCATCGCCTGTATATGTGGCTGCGGGAGGGCAAGGATGTTTCCGCCCAATTGCCCTATCTCAGTGCCTACATGGGGCATTCACAACTATCTGATACCTATTACTACGTCCATCTGGTCCCGGAACTGTTCACGGCTATGTCCGGATTGGATTTCTCAAAATACGAGAGTTTGCTGCCGGAGGTGGAGATTGATGAATGATTTTTTCAAGGCCGTCAGAGGTTATCTTCTTGAGTATCTGCCTAAACAGCGGTGTTGCAGCGAAAACACCATCAAATCCTACCGAAATGCACTAAACCTGCTTGTTGAATATCTCCGCATTGAAAAGCAACTGACCGTTTCTCACATTGATTTCGGTCTGTTTAACCGCAATTTGATTCTGGAATATCTGGATTGGTTGGAAAACGTGCGCAACTGCGGTGCAACCACACGAAACCAACGGCTTATGGTAATACGGGCTTTCTTCAAGTACGCTGGTGAGTTAGATTGTACACAGGTGGCTTTGCAGCTTGAGGCGAAAGGGATACCCACTAAAAAGACGCCAGGTAGAATAGTAGAATTTCTTTCCGAGGACGCACTACAAACTTTGCTCAGTCAACCTGATGTGAGGAAACGAACGAACCTTCGCAACCGTTTTTTTATGACGCTCATGTATGAAACTGCTGCGCGATGCGATGAATTGTTGAGTATGAAGGTCCGTGACCTACGGCTGGATGTTCGTCATCCTGTCGTATATCTGACCGGAAAGGGAAACAAAACCCGTTCTGTAGCCTTACTGCCCAAAGCTGTGGAGCATTGTAAACAATATCTGAAAGTGTTTCACGCCGATACCATCAAGGACGATTTCCTGTTTTTCACTGTTATTCATGGCACAAAACAAGCAATGTCACCCGATAATGCTGCCGCATTTATGAAAAAGTACGGCGAAATGGCACGTAAGATTTGCCCTGAAGTTCCTGAAAGGGTGCATCCTCATCAACTGCGGCATACAAGGGCGATCCATTTATACCGTGATGGTATGCCGCTGGCCGTATTATCTGAATTTCTTGGCCACGTTGATCCAGAAACCACAAAAATCTATGCATATGCCGATGCCGAAATGAAGCGCGCGGCTATGAAAAAAGCTGAACACTTGCGAAAGGGGGTGCCTGTTCCCATACCTATTTGGAAGGACAATGAGGATATGATCCTGGAATTGTCCGGACTTAAATGATTTGTTATCCCGAAGTTTTCACGAAGAAGCGGCCTATTAAGCGGCTTTCTCGTCTGACTTCGGGATAATTATTTCTTCGGTATTATCCTGATTATCCCGATATCGGGATAACACTGATCTGAGTGTTGCGGGGAAGCGTGCGGGCTTGCAGGGAGAGCGCTCCGGCCTGTTTATGGAGCAGGTTCGCGTAATCAAGGAGATGAGAGCCTATGACAAAGCAAACGGAAGGCCAGCTGACGCTGTTCGACCTCGGTATATGTGCTGGGAAAATGTTCCCGGAGCCTTCAGTTCTTCCGAATCAGAGGATTTCCGGGCGGTACTTGAGGAAACCTGCAGAATTGCGGACAGTACCGTATCTATACCTCGACCTCCGGGAGGGGTATGGAAATCTGCTGGGGCCATACTGGGAGATCAATTCTCCGTTGCTTGGCGAGTATACGATGCTCAATACTGGCCCCGCACCCCCCAGAGAAGAAAACGTATATACCTTGTCGCAGATTTTGGAGGCCACACCGCATCACAAATATTATTTGAGCAAGACCGCCTGTTTGGGGATTCTGCGCAGAGCGAGGAAACGCGGCAAGGAACTGCCGCCTATTCTGAAACGAGCGCTGGAGATCCAGGCGGAAGCTCCGGAGCCGTTGGAGGAAGCTCAGGAGAATGCCTGACGCCATGGGATGTGCAAAGCCGCCGCATTTATGAAGGCGATGGTGTGTGGCCGTCTCTGTATGGCGGCGAAGGTGGAGGACATGGGTATATAACAGAAGAAAAAAGTGAAACTGTAACGATTCCAATCAATACACAGATAGCCACTAGGCATGAGCGTTTGGGAGAAGGAACAGGTCTTGGGATAGGAGCCGATGATGATCCAGCCTTTACCCTCCAGGCATCGCACTCCCATGCTGTATTTCATTCTGCACCAGAAAGCGGAACCATCGCTTTTGCCTGTAACCAGCGGGATGAGGTACGGAATTTAAATGATGTATCCGGGGCAATACAGGCTCAACCCGGCATGAAACAGCAGACCTTTGTAGCACAGTTTTCGGAAGAATCCGGCGTTCAGCAGCCAAATTGCCTTACCCCATGGGATACCCAGCAGGAACGGATCTTTACAGAGGATAGTATTGCACCAACACTGGCCGGTGCGGATGGTGGCGGTGGAAGGAACCCGGGCGGGCTGGTGTTTTCGGCAGGTGTCGTTACCAAGGGAAATGGCGACTGTTTTCTGACTCCGGAGCAGCACACATCCCTCACATCGGGCGGTGGGCAGGCTGGACAGGGCTATCCCTGTGTGCTGACAGCTGGCTTCTGTGCAGGAGCCGGTCCTGCTGCGGGAGGGATTGGTTACAGTGAAGAAATTTCCCCGACACTGAAGGCAGCGGAGAGCGGAACCAATATGGTGCCCTCAATCCTTTGCCTGAACGACCAGGGCGGCGGGCAGATGTACTGCTCCGAAAACCAGACCGGTACGCTTCGAGCGCAGGAACATGGACACCAGCCATTGATTCTGGATTCCCAGCCGGAGCTGTTTGAGAACCATGGCATTGACTCGCGCTATACCGGACCTCACCCAGTAGCTCCGACAATGTCTGCTCGTTATGGAACCGGCGGCAACAATGTTCCCCTGATTTCCCAGCCAGCTGTTCTTGCCGGGGAGTCCGGTGAAGCTTTGGCACATGATTCGACTTACTGTATTGCCGGAAATATTATTGATCGACAGGATCATAACGGGGGCAATGGACTTGGTGTTCAGCCGGACATCAGCTACACCGTGACATCCACCGACCGTCATTGCGTTTTTTCACAGCAGCGGAGCGATGAGTATGCGCCAAATGAGGTAGTCAGCACGCAAAGTGCCAGACAGTATAAGGATGCAACAGACCTTATATGCGAGGCGGATGTGGCCGGGCTGGATTGCCGCAATGGAGTGGAAAACGGCGACTTAAGTGGAACACTGCAATCCAAAACGAATGGTGGCTATTCCCTCAACAATGTGCATCCCATCCGCATCGGTAAGCTGATCCGCAGGCTGACGCCTCTGGAATGTGAAAGACTCCAGGGGTATCCCGATTACTGGACGGATATCCCCGGCGCTTCGGACAGCGCAAGATATAAAGCCCTTGGCAATAGTGTGGCGATTCCCTGTGTGGTGCATGTGCTCCGGGGAATCGCTTATTTTTTACGCAAATTTAAATTGGAACAGGAGGAATCAGAATGTACATCTACCCCGACAACCTAAAATCGAAAGCCACGCTGTGGCTTTGGCAGCTCCGGGATATCGGCATCATTGGCGTGGGGCTTTTAATCTCTGTGTTTGCGCTGGCGCAGCTGGGATTTCTGCCGCCCATTGTCATCACAGCCCTCTACGCATTTTTGACTATACGGTTTGACGATACCAGTATCCTTGACTTTATCCAATATGCCTGCGCATTCTTTTTGACAAAGCAGCAGGTCTACGAATGGGGGTATCTGCCAAGATGAGCAAAACAGAAAAGAAAACAGAAAAACAGCGTAAGGTTACCCGCCAGCTCATTGGAACCAGAGAAGTGACAGATTACAGCCTGGATACTTATCGCGGCGACCGGCTTGTGTATTTTATGATTAAACCCACCAATATCTCCGTGTTATCTGAGGAAAGTATCTCAGCGCGGATTTATGCACTGATGACGGTTCTCAAGGGCATGGCAGAGCTTGAATTTCTGTGCTTGAACAGCCGTGAAAGCTACGAGGATAATAAGCGGTTTTTGCGAAATCGTATGGAACAAGAAGACAATACAGCTGTGCGAAAGCTGTTGGAGCAGGATATTATCCATCTTGACCGTATTCAGGTGCAGATGGCTACGGCCAGGGAATTCCTCGTCATCATCCGGCTCAAAAATGAAAAGGATAGCGAGGTGTTCCCCTACTTAAGCCGCATCGAAAAAACGCTGCGGGAGCAGGGCTTCATTGCCAAGCGTTCCGGCAAGGAGGACATCAAGCGGCTTCTGGCCGTCTATTTTGAGCAAAATGTTACAACGGAAAAGTTCGAGGACTTTGACGGCGAACGTTGGGTTATTTTCGGGGAGTAAATGCGCCGGTTTTTGTTGGGTTTTCCATCTAGACTTGTACGAGGTATTCGTTTATTGTCTTGTGTAATACGCGGGAGATGATGAGAATGGAATATAAGGAAATCATGGATATAGTGATAGCGGAACTGAGTCAGCGTGCGCTTAGCAGGCAGCGTGAGGAGGATGAAGCACTGGACCAAAAGATACTGCGGCGCATTGATGTGCGGGGAAGAATTGAACAGTGCATTTCTACTCTTAGTGAGCCGGAACAGCAACTTTTTCAGGAGTATTTTGAAATAACGTTGGATATCTCAGGGATGCAGGAAGGGTATCTTTATATGCAGGGAGCGAAAGATTGTGTGCGTTTTTTAAAAGACCTTGGGGCTCTATGACTCCAATTTTGCTGGTGAAAGAAATACAAAATAGGAAGCCATGGATTGCACATAGCTTCCTATTTTGCTCATGCTGAGAATACCACAAACATATTAAAATTGTGTAACTTTAAGCAGATAAGTTTTGTAACAACGGATTACAAATCCTGAATTCTCTTTATAAGCAATAATATATTATTTTCAATCTGCTTTATAACCGTAATAAACTCGTCATCACATTTGCCGGTCGGATCATCAAGTCCCCAATCCTCTCGGTGCTTGCAGGGTAAAAAAGGACACTGAACATTGCAGCCCATAGTAATAACAATATCTACTGGAGGAATTGAGGAAAGCAGCTTGGAACGCTGTGTTTTCTCCATATCAATGCCGTAAAGCTGTTTCATTAATCGAACAGCGTCCTGATTGATCTGTGACTTTGTTTCTGTTCCAGCAGAATAGCTTTCAAACACATCAGCGGCAAGGTGTTTACCGAGTGCTTCCGCAATTTGGCTTCGGCAAGAGTTGTGAACACAAATAAATGCCACCTTGGGTTTGTTTATTTCCTTATTCATGAAAGACCTCCCTTTTTATAGCTCTCTTAGCTTATCGCCCTTTATATCATCTGCGTGCCAAGCGATTAAAGCAAAATTTCCACTTGTATGTTCCGCTATCTTGTTTATCCACGGAATTTCATTGCTGGCTTTTGCAGCTAACAGGGCGTTTGTTGTTTTTGTATGATAAAGAGAAGAATTCACAAGCCACCACTTTGTAGCAATATTGGCACGTTTCAAGTCTTCTTCCAGACGTAATGCTTCGTAAACTGGGGTAGCTTCAGGCAAGGCTACAATAACGACTGCTGTTTCAGCACTTCGCAGACGTGGCAGCAGCTTTCTTACGGAATCGGGGATATTGCCTTGTGTCCTCTGAACCTCTTTATGATAGCTCAATGTAGAATCCAATAGCAGAAGTGTATGCCCTGTAGGTGCGGTATCAATGACAACAATTTCATTTTCGGCACGCTCTACAACTTCCGCAAAAGCTCTGAATACGGCAATTTCTTGTGTACAAGGAGAACGCAGATCTTCTTCGATATAGGCAATATCTTCTTCCGACATGGTTTCCCGTGCCTTTGTTAAAACTTCCTCCTGATAGCGTGCCAGTTCCTTATGCTCGTCAATATGGCTCATGATAATGCCGCTGTTTTCATCGAGAACATATTTTAAGTGTGCTGCTGGGTCAGTAGTAGTTAAATGCACCTTTTTACCCTTTTCAGAAAGCCCTAAAGCAATAGCGGCAGCAAGTGTAGTTTTTCCAACACCGCCTTTTCCCATCGTAAAAATGACTTTTTTGCCACTATGGTATAGGTCATCAATGACATCCTTTAGCTGGGGAACATGCTCTGCTTTCATGGTTTCGTCACTGGTGACATAGCCATCCTTTGTTAGCAGTGACCTGACATTCTCCATACCTGTAATGTTGTATGCCCTCAAAGGAACCATGTAGGTTGTAATGGCCTGTAATGGTTTTGGCATATTTGCAAGGGCGCTTTGCTGTTTATTGTAAAGATTTTTAGAAATGGTGTCATCATAATCAGCCAACACCCCATTGATTACCATAGACTGATTGCATACACCAAGCTCCGCTAATTCGTAAGAAGCCCGCTCTATTTCTTTGAGGGGGGCCGTTTCGGGGCGGGTTACAAGAATTAAGGTTGTTTGTGCGCCGTCTGTCAGTGTTTCAACCGCAGCTTTATACATTTCCTTTTTACTTTCAAGCCCGGATAACTGTCCCAAACAAGAGGCACCATGTGTGCTTTCGCTGATGAAATTGCTCCACGCAGAGGGAAGCTGCAACATTCTAAGGGTATGCCCGGTCGGCGCGGTATCGAAAAGAATGTGGTCGTATTTTTCTTCCATCTCTTTATTGGTAATGAAGTTGGAAAACTCATTGAAAGCGGCAATCTCTACTGTGCAGGAACCAGAAAGCTGTTCTTCCATATTAGCGAGGACTGATTCCGGAAGTTTACCACGATAAGGCGAAAGCACGCTTTCCCTGTATTCTGTCGCTGCCTGTATAGGGTTAAGGTTTGCTACATCCAGATTGGGTACTTCTGCAATGGGCGTGGCTTTCCCTGAAAGCGGGGTGTCAAACACATCCTGCAAGTTGGAAGCCGGGTCTGTGCTGACAAGAAGAATTCTTCTGCCGCTGTCCGCAAGATTTACCGCCGTTGCACACGCTACAGATGTTTTCCCGACACCACCTTTACCTGTGTAAAACAAGTATTTCGTTAAGGTGATTTTGTTTGGGTCAAAGATTTGCATTGAGGAACCTCCTTTCCCTTTTAGCAGCAGTTCCCGTCAGAACAGCAGCAACCGCCTTGTTTTACGGATTTTGCTTCGGTCAAATAGCTTGCGGGAACCTCCAGCAAAGAAACAAGTTCCTCATTGGTTGGATAGCGGCCAGTCATCACGATTTTTTCATCGATCATAACAGCGGGCAACTCCGCAACACCTTTTTCATTGATAAAGGTGTTGATCGTTTTGTTATTGACAAAAGCCATCGGTGCACCGCTTAGATTAAAGCGGTCAACTACCACTCCGTTCTTTTTCAGTGCATTTAAAACAGTAGAAATGCGGAGCAGCTCGGGGTCAACACTCACACCGCAAAGGCCGGTGTCACAGCACATGGCAGGTTCAAATATTTGCATTTTTTTCATGATAAATCTCTCCTTCTATATGATTATATTAAATTGCTTCTTCGTTCCATAAGAACGGTATTACGCCACTGTCCAAAACGGTCTTGCCCAATTCGTTCACGGAATCCCACTTGACGAAATCCGCATTTTTCATGCAAACGAATGCTTGCTTTGTTGTCAGCCATAATTCCCGACTGCAGTGTCCAGATTCCATATTTTTCAGATTGCTTTGACAGAAAGTTCAGTAGTTGGTTCCCTGCACCTTTTCCTCTATGAGTATCATGGATGTAAATACTGACTTCCGCCACGCCACGATAAACACAGCGGCTTGACACAGGAGTTAACGCTGCCCAACCGGCAATGACATCACCATCGGTTATTACAAAGCGGCATTGCTTGATATGCGACTGGTCAAATTCTTCATAAGTGGGACATTCCGTTTGAAATGTTGCAAGGTTGGTATCCATACCTTGCTGGTAGATTTCGCTGACTGATTTCCAGTCACCTTTTTGCATTTCTCTAATTTTGTAATTCATTTTGAGGAAACCAGCCTTTCGTTTTATTGACAAATTTTACAAGCAAGAGCATAACCGGCACTTCTGTCAGAACGCCAACGGTACAGACAAGCACCACCGGGGAAGTTGGCCCGAAAAGTGCAATCGCTACAGCCACCGACAGTTCAAAAAAGTCCGACGCACCAATGAGTGCGGCAGGAGCCGCAACATTATGGGGCTGCTTTGTTATCTTGCACATCCAATAGGCAAAGGCGGCAGTGAGGACATTTTGCAGGATCAGCGGAATAGCAATCAAAAGGACATGTAAGGGGTTTTCCAGTATGGCATCTCCTTGGAATGAGAAGATGATAACCAGTGTCAGGAGAAGTCCAACAGTTGTAACATTATCAAATTTAGGGATAAACCTTTGCGTGAAATATTCCTCGCCTTTGTTTTTTACCATGAAATATCGGGTAAGAAAACCGCCCACAAGAGGAACGACAACAAATAGAACAATGGAAAGAATCAATGTATCCCACGGCACAAAAATATTCGTTACACCCAGCAGAAAGGATACAATCGGGACAAATGCCACGAGGATAATCAGGTCATTGACTGCCACCTGCACTAAGGTATGAGCAGGGTCGCCTTTGGTCAGATTACTCCAAACAAATACCATTGCGGTACAGGGGGCTGCACCCAGCAAGACGGCTCCGGCGACATAGCTTTGTGCAAGCTCGGTCGGTATGAACGTATTAAAAACAACGTAGAAAAAGAAGGAGGCAAGACCAAACATGAGAAATGGTTTAATCAGCCAGCTTGTTCCGCTGGATATAAGAAGCCCCTGCGGATTATTGCGTACATTTTTGATGGACTGAAAATCCACTTTCATCATCATGGGGTAAATCATCACCCAGATGAGTATAGCAATCGGAATGGATATTTGTGCGTACTCAAAGCGGCTTAAGAATTCAGGAATACCAGGAAGGAAGTTGCCGATTAAAATTCCCGCTGCCATACAGATCAGCACCCAAATTGTAAGGTATTTTTCAAAGAAGCCAATACCAGTGTTTTTCTCCTTACTCATTGTCATCACATCCTTTGCAGCAGCCCGTATCTTCTTTGCAGATGCAGTTTTCCTTATCAGAGGTGATGGAGCAGAAAAATTGTTTTGTCTTGCCGATGGTTTCCTCGTCCAAAGAGTAATACGTCCATTTGCCCTCGTTTCGGCCTTTGACAAGACCACATTCACATAGAAGTTTCATGTGGTGGGATAGCGTAGATTGGGACATTTCAAATTTCTCTAAAATCATGCAGGCGCAAAGCTCTCCGCAAGAGAGCATATCAACAATCATAGCCCTTTTGGGGTCGCCCAGCGCCTTAAACACTTTTGTATTTTCCAAATAGTTTTCCATATTGGCACCTCACATTTATATTCTTCGATATGACTATTATATGCACCAAATCGAAAAGTGTCAATATGAAATTGATTTTATAATTAGTAAAACCTTGATTTCCATTTCCTAATCATTATTTTTTAAGCCGTCACAAACTGTGGCGGCTTTTTCAATACTCAAAATCAAAATCAAAATCAGAAAGGAAGAAGCCCATGGCAAGAAAAGTGAAACCCAAAGCTCAGCCACAAGAGGAGGTGTGGATACAAGAATTTCTGGATATGATCGCCCCTTCGGTAATCAAGTTTAATGCCGACCATTTCATCTGCGGCAATACCTATCGCTGTGTGTGGGCGCTCCGGGAATATCCTACTGCGACCGATGAACAGGCTATCCTCCGGCACCTTGGGGAGAAAGATGGCGTTACCCTGCACCTTTATACTCGACATGTCACCCCAGTGGAGGAAAAGAAAATCATCACAAACGCTGCCAACAAAAACCGGATGCAGAGAACCAGTACGCAGGATCTCCAGCAGACCGTGACAGCAGAGTCAAATCTACAGGATGTGGCTACCATAGTGGCCCAGATGCATCGGAGCCGGGAGCCTCTGCTCCATGCCGCTGTATACATTGAGCTGACATCCCATGATTATGACCAGCTGAAGCTCCTGCAGACGGAAGTCCTGACAGAGTTGGTACGCTCCAAACTTAACGTGGATCGGCTGATGCTGCGCCAGCAGCAAGGTTTTATCTGCGTAATGCCCTCCGGCTGGAATGTGTTTGGGGATCAGTTTGAACGGGTGCTGCCTGCCAGCTCGGTCGCAAATCTGTATCCCTTTAATTACTCCGGAAAAACCGACCCCAACGGTTTCTACCTCGGCAGGGATAAGTTCGGCAGCAATATTCTGGCGGACTTCAACCGCCGCGCCGATGACAAGACCAACGCCAACATCCTCATTCTTGGAAATAGCGGTCAGGGTAAGAGCTACCTGTTAAAGCTGATCCTGTGCAACCTGCGAGAATCCGGTATGCATATTATCGGGTTAGATCCGGAAATGGAGTATGAGGATCTGACCATCAACCTCGGGGGCTGTTTTATCGACCTTATGTCCGGCGAGTTCATCATCAATGTACTGGAGCCAAAAAGCTGGGATGAAACTGGTGATCCCAAAGATATGGATGCACCCCAGGCATTCCGCCAGACCAGCAAGCTCAGCCAGCATATCAGCTTTCTAAAGGATTTTTTCCGCACCTACAAGGACTTTACGGACCGGGAGATCGACACCATTGAGATCATGCTGGGAAAGCTCTATGAAAAATGGGGCATCACGGACCACAGCAATTTTGATCGCTTGAATCATTCAGATTACCCGATTTTATCTGATCTGTATGACCTCATTGAAAAGGAATACAAGGGCTTCGATGAAAGCCACCGCCAGCTCTATACAGCGGATTCTCTTCGGGAAATCTGCCTTGGACTTCACTCCATGTGTAAAGGAGCGGAGTCCAAGTTTTTTAACGGCCATACCAATATCACCAGCAATGATTTTATTACCTTCGGTGTCAAGGGTGTGCTAAATGCAAGCAAGAATTTGCGTAACGCCTTGTTGTTTAACGTGCTTTCCTACATGAGCAACGAACTTTTAACCACCGGAAATACTGCGGCCAGCATCGACGAGCTGTACCTGTTCCTGACGAATCTCACCGCCATTGAATACATTCGTAACTTCATGAAGCGCGTCCGTAAAAAAGAAAGTGCTGTTATCCTGGCTTCACAGAATCTGGAGGATTTCAACGTGGAGCATATCCGTGAGCTGACCAAGCCCTTATTCTCCATTCCAACCCACCAGTTCCTGTTCAATGCAGGCTCCATAGATGCAAAGTTTTACATGGATACGCTCCAGCTGGAGAAATCCGAATATGAGCTGATCCGCTATCCCCAGCAGGGCGTGTGTCTTTATAAATGCGGCAATGAGCGGTACAACCTGATGGTTCATGCACCAGAGCATAAGGCAAAGCTGTTCGGAAAAGCCGGAGGTCGCTGATGACCACCCGAAACATAGGGCGAAGGGAGGATAGTCTATGGACATGAGAGAGCAGCGCTTCGGCATTGAGATAGAGATGACCGGCGTGACCCGCGAACAGGCGGCAAAGGTTGCTGCGGAATACTTCGGAACCGACAGCCACTATGATGGAACCTTTTATAATACCTACTCTGCTTTGGATTCGCAGGGACGTAAGTGGAAGTTTATGAGCGATGCCAGCATCACGTCGCAGCGTAAGTCCGGGCGTCAAACCATATCAGCTTCGGATGAATACAAAACCGAGATGGTCAGCCCGATCTGCCGCTGGGAGGATATCGAAACCGTGCAGGAGCTAATTCGAAAGCTGCGTGATGCCGGTGCCATTGCAAACTCCAGCTGTGGCATCCATGTGCATGTGGATGCCTCCCCCTTTGATGCCAATACCCTGCGAAACATCACCAACATCATGGCTGCCAAGGAGGATATGATCTACAAGGCACTGCAGGTAACCGTAGCCAGACAGCACCGCTGGTGCAAGCCGGTGGACAACCGTTTTCTGGAAGAACTCAACCGCCGTAGACCCAAATCGCTGGAGCAGGTCAGCCGTATCTGGTACGACGGAGAGGATGGCCGCCACGAGCATTATCACGATAGTCGTTATCATTGTCTTAACCTTCATAGTGTGTTCCAGAAAGGTACGGTTGAGTTCCGTTTATTCAACAGCACCACCCATGCCGGTAAGATCAAGTCATACATTCAGCTGTGTATGGCAATTTCCGCACAGGCCCTGAATCAGAAGTGTGCCAGCCGTACAAAGACCCAAAGCACCAATGAAAAATACACCTTTCGCACCTGGCTTCTGCGCCTTGGACTCATCGGGGATGAATTTAAGACTGCAAGGCTTCACCTGCTGGAGCATTTGGATGGCTGTATTGCGTGGAAGGACCCTGCGCAGGCTCAGCAGCAAAAGGAACGATTAAGGCAGAAAAAAGAAAAGGCTCTGGCTGAAGAAGCACAGACACCCTCCACGCAATTGGAGCAAATAGATGAAAATGAGCAGGAACAGGCCGGGGCTGATGAGCAAAGCCCCGGCCTTTCTATGTCAATGTAAAAGGAGGTATTCAAATATGAAAAATGAAACTCTGTATATTGCCTATGGCAGTAATCTGAATCTGCCGCAGATGTCTTTTCGGTGCCCCACTGCCAAGGTGGTGGGAGTAAGCGAAATCAAGGACTATGAACTATTATTCCGCGGCAGTCGCAGCAGTGCTGTTGCAACTGTGGAACCGCTTGTGGGTTCCAGCGTTCCGGTGCTTCTGTGGAAGGTTCGGCCCAAGGATGAGCTTGCACTTGACCGCTATGAGGGTTACCCGAATTTTTACCGCAAGGAGCTGTTTCCTGTGGAGCTGGGCGGACGATCTGTTAATGCCATGGTGTATGTGATGAATGATGGTCATTCGCTGGGTGCGCCGTCAGATTACTATCTCAATACGATTTTGGAAGGCTACAAATCTACAGGCTTTGATTCGGATTTTCTGGAGCAGGCGGTGGAGAAGTCCATCCGCATGGCACAGGAGGAGCAGGAAGCAGAGCTGGAACAGGGCAATCTATTTGGACAGAGATGGTGGTAAAAAAACAAGCCGTACCTTGCGGTACGACCTGTTCTACTTATCTTCTTTCTGCATCGCTTCCATAGTCGCGTACAGAATGCGCAGTTGGCTTTCATTGCATTGTCGCATGCGCCTCTCGGTTTTACGAAAGGCTTCATCCTCGCGTTCAGGGAAAAACAGTGCATCCAGCGAAAGGTTCAATGCCTGAACCAGACGATACAGCAAATCAATGGAAGGTTTACGGTGTTCACTCTCAATATGCTTTAAGTGTGTGGGCGTAATACCGACCAGCTCTGCCAATGCTTCGTGGGTGTAGTGCTTATCCAGCCGCGCCGCCCGGAGCGCAGAGCCCAAGACACCCTTTTGTAATTTGTTATCCATCTCTATCAGCTCCTTTTATTATTAGCTTATAGTTTCCTGTTCTGCTTGAAAATAAGCTATAAGGTAATTATAATATCTCTTATAGCTAACTAAAAGAAATAAGAACGGAGGAAATAAGTGAATGACATCAAAGGAAAAAGCAAAGCTGATCAAGCAAGCAGGGCGGCTATACCTGCTGGGACACACGGTGGAAAAGCACAGAAGCGAGCTGCGCAGACTGGTAGAGCAAAAGGTACCCTATGATTCTCCGCAGATGGCAGATGCTCTTGCAAAATTTGAAGAGGCGGACAGTGAATGGAAGCGTCTGGAGCAGGAGCATTTAGACTTTCGCAGCCGGCTTGGTATCAAACAAGATCAATTAATTGAATGAGGAAAACACATATGCCCTCCGGGAATTCTCCGGAGGGCATATGTGTTTGAAAGGAGGTTATCCATGGCAGATCCTGCAACCATCACACTTGCAGTCAAAGCAGCAATTACGGCCGCATCTGATAAACGAACATGGAAGGCGGTGGGTGTTCTCATCGCTACCATATTAACGCCCTTTATTCTGATCATCGTCATGATTACAAGTCTTTTGTCAGGAACCGCAAACCACAACAATGCCGCTGTTGCACTTTCCTTTCACGGCGGCGTTATATCCGGTCAGGTGCCGGAGGACTATCGGCAGTACATTGAGGACATGCGACAAAGCTTCTCGGAACTGGACACGGCAATTTCAGAAATAACTCCCATGATAGAGGACGGAAGCCTTGACTCCACGCAGGTCAAGGCTATTTTTTATGCTCTGTATTTTGGCGCAGATTCCCTGCGTGGGATGGATTACCAGGCATTTGCGGACTGCTTCGTCCGTTATGAGGAACGAACCCGCACCTGGACAGACGAGGATGAAGTGGAGCATGAGGAAACCTATACCGTAGCGGTTCCCCTTACCTCCCTGCCGGAAATTTATGCAAGGCTGGAAGAAACGCTTGGTTTGTATATTTCCTACGAGAAGCAGGCCAATGCATCAGAAATCTATTACCGGGCATTGTATGGAACCGGCGCACCCGGTGAAGGCGACGGATTTGACCAGTGGTCAGACTGGCTGCCGGAGCAGCTCTCCGGCCTGACCTACGACTTACCTGTGGGTGAGACTGGAGCTGGAGCTGTTCAGCTTGCACTGTCCCGTCTGGGAGATCCCTATTCACAGGAGCGTCGTGGGCAAGGCGATTATACGGACTGCAGCTATCTGGTGCAGTGGGTATACCGCCAGTTGGGAGTCAAGCTCCCCGGTACCGCCGCTGAGCAAGGTAAATACTGTGTGAACAATGGACTTACCATTTCAAAGTCCGATCTTGCCCCCGGTGATCTGGTGTTCTGGAGCCACAAGGTAAATGGTCGTTATCTCAATATCACTCATGTCGGCATCTACACAGGTGATGGCAAGGTAGTAGATGCATCCTCCTCTCGAGGACAGGTGGTATACCGGAATTTGTTTGATGCAGATAAGCAGGTACTATATGCAAGACCCTATGTTGAAAACAAAGTTCAGGTGTCTTCCTCTGGTATGCACTCCCTGTTGGGAAACGGCTGGCGCTCCATGGCCACTTCGGAGTTTGGCGGAAGAACAGATCCCATCACCGGAGCATGGTCGGGACATTCCGGACTTGACCTGGGGGTGTCCAAAGGGACTCCAATCCGTGCAGCTGCCGCTGGAACCGTGCAGACAGTCAGCTATGGAAGCACCGGATACGGATATTATCTGACCATTGACCATGGCGGAGGAGTGGTTACTCTGTACGGACATTGTTCGGACTTGCTCGTTACGCAGGGACAGACGGTAAAGGCCGGGGAAATTGTGGCGAAGGTGGGCTCTACCGGACGAAGCACCGGGAACCATCTGCATTTTGAGGTGCGGATAAACGGAACGGCCCAAAACCCAAGAAATTATCTGCCATAGGCAAAAAAAGAAAGGAGTAAGCTATGTTGAAGCTACAGGTAATATTTGAACGAAAGGTATCGGAGTTCCCTTTAAGGGAATGTGTGATTGAAAAGGCAGTGGAGCTTCCGGAAGCAGAATACAGCCGATTCCGCTCCAGGATGCTTCGGGACGCTCCCTTTATTTCAGAGAGCACCGATTCCATGTACATGGAGAAAAAAGGAACATACCATTGTCTTTTGGTGTTGGGAGAAAACCAGTCTGATGGTGTTCTTGTTGAAGCAGAGGGATATGACTATGCCAGGTATTCCAGTTATCTTCCGGGGGCAAGAGATTATCTGACCACCCAATTAAACGAGCTTGCGAACCAGATTATTCGGGAAAGTACTCAAAGCACCTCCAATGGCTCATGGGCCATTTATTTTGATGAGATACAAGAGCAGTACGGTGTGAATCTAAAGGACAGCGAATACATCAGCACGATGCTGTGTGACCTTCTCTCGGTTCGGCAGGAAATGGCTGAAATTGAACTATTGGAGGACGGTCTCGACATGACCTTCTATCTGGATTACTGTTCAAATCTGGAGAATGACATTTTGTGTGAAGGGGATGCCGGAGATCAAACATTGCGCTTAAAGGAGCTGATCCGTGTACCTTTTGAAAACCTCCATCTTGTGCATCACGAGGTGGATATGGACCCTTCCACCATTGTGTATCTTGACTCTGCCACCTTGACAGAGGAGGGAAAACGGGCATGGGAAGATGTGCTGAATGCACAGGTGCTCAGAGTGTTTCACGGAATTTATGGCATGCAGGCGGAGTGTGCGGAAGTATCCTCTCAGCGCCTGACTGAATTTACCCGGATGCTTGCCGGGGATTGTCCCTGTGAGGATTATGACCGCTGGGTCAGAGAGCCGGAGGATACTCCCGGCATGGAACTGAAATTGTAAAAAAGGAGGAATTAACCCATGAGTACAACCGAATTGAAGCTGTTCTTTCCGACAGAAAAGCTGGAAGCCCTCCGCTTTTTCATGGATAAAAAGGAGCTTACCATTGAACAGGAGCTGCAGGATTATCTGGATAAAACCTATGAAAAGGTAGTTCCGGCGCAGGTGCGGGAATATGTAGAGAGCCGCATGGAGCAGACGCCCGTGTCACAGGAAACACCGGGGGCTCCCCCAGTTAGAGAACGTCCGGTACGCCAAAGCCGTCGCCAGAGAGAGCAGGCTGCCGCTGAGCCTCAAATGGACGCTCCCCCTCAAGAAGAACCATCGGAGGATTCGCCGCAGGAAACCCAGAGCATGAACATGAGTATGTAACAACAGAAAAAGAACAAGGAGGTGTTAGTCATGATTAAGCTTGGCATAGACAACGGAAATTACAATACAAAATCCTCGGAGGGGATGCTTTATGCCTCCGGCTTTGCGGTCAGCGACCGGGAATTCATTACACCGGAAATGCAGCTGTTCTATGAGGGCGGCTTTTACGCGATTGGAGAACGTCGCCTGCGCTTTCAACAGGATAAAACCAGAGAGCAGGATACGTTTATTCTTACCCTGCCGGCCATTGCGGAAGCCCTGAAGCGCGTGGATGTGAGCAGTACCGACATTATGCTGGGTGTGGGGCTTCCCATTGATAGCTACGGCACACAAAAGGAGGCGTTCCGCCGGTATTTTCTGCGGGAAAATGTCTCCTTTGTGTTTGAGGGCAGACCTTACCAGTGCCGTATTGCAGACTGTAAGGTGTTCGCTCAGGGACATGCGGCATTGTGCCGCTATTATCCCCAGCTGAAGGAATACCGCAGCATCACCCTCATTGACATCGGCGGTTATACGGTGGATGTTCTTACCGTCCACAATTTCAGACTGGATAGATCCAGCTGTGCCAGCCTTCGGCTGGGAACCATCACCTTATACAGCCGCATTCAGGATGCCCTTCAACGAAGCGGCATTCTGCTTTCAGACACCTTAATAACCGATGCCATCCAGGGCAATATTCAGCATACCGCCAGCAGGCAGATCGGAGAAACTGTGGAGCAAGAGGTATCGGCCTACTGCAAAGAGCTGTTTAATGCACTACGAGAACGGGGGCTTGATCTGCGGCTCCCCACTGTGTTCGCGGGCGGTGGTGCTGAACTTCTGGAATACCGGCTGCGCGGGGATGCGCTTAATACTGTAGCGGTGCTGAACCGGTTTGCAAATGCAGACGGGTACAAGCTCCTGCTGGGTTAGGAATATGCGCAAGCGTTACTATCTGTCCTTTGATATGGACGATCCCAGACACCGGGAGGCGGAGCGGCTGTTCACGCAGCAGGCCAGCCGCCAGCGCACAGAATTTGTGGTGTCCAGTATTCTCGCCTTAGAGCAAAATGTTCAGCTGGAACAGGTGGTGCGGCAGGCTGTTCGGGAAGAACTCAATCAGCTCCGGGTAACAGTCCCTTCTTCGACAAATGTGCCGGAGGCCGCTGTGCATCTGGAAGAGCTCCCTGACAGCCTTATCCACGCATTGGAGGAATTGTAGCGGCTCCACTTCCCTGCCTAATACCTGTTAAGGTAAAAATAACTTGCACCAATTTGGCGCAGTTTTTCGGTATGGGTGTAAACGGTATGCACCAACTTGGCTCACTTAGTTATTCACGAATTCTATGAAAAGGAGATGTTATCTATGAAAACGGCGGTGATTTCTGTTTGTTACAGCACAGAAAGGCTGGAGGCCCTCCGGCAGTATCGAACAGAAGCAGAGCTGCAGGATGAACTGGAATCAGTGCTTCCTGCGCTTTATGAAAAGTATGTTCCCTCTGAAGTGCGGGAACGAATAGAAGCAGCGGAAGAAGGTGGCGAGTAGTGTGAGCGCTGCCTCTTTTTTTCTCTGAGGTTCGTGCTGCGAAAATCAGTGTGTGGAAGATATAAATCTTAAACTCTAAAATGACAGGAGGATTGAAATGGGTGACGAATCAATCGAGCTTTGGCTCAATAAATACCAATATACCGCACTGTCGGATATCCTTTATGAAAACGGCACTGACATAAAAGCTGTCATGCAGGAAAAGCTGGGGGAGTTATATACACAAACCGTTCCCGAACAGGAGCGAATTGAAATCGAGAACCGGATCAATGCAGAACGCCTTGCTGCTGAGCAGCGTGCACAGGAGATGCGACGGTTTTCCGTATACCATGTAACAGAAAACGGCAACAGCCATTGCTTCGAATCGGATTACTGCTTGGAGCTGATGCAGCTGGCGCTGTTGGTACGCAGATACCAGCGCGGTGAGCTAAAATACCAGCCGGAGAGCTTCACAGCCCTGTTCCGGAATTCTGTTTCCATCAACGCCCTACAGTTTGAAGAAAACGTGAAAAAGCGGATGGACAATACCGGTCAGATCACCGGCGTGTTTGACATTGACTTTGACCGGAAAATGATTTCCGGAGTCAATATCATGGATGGTTGGAAGGCTTACTCCATGAAGGACACCGGCACTGCGGCTTATTACGCCTATCGCGCCAATTATCTTCCAGAGGATAAGCGCTGGCCTATTTTTCTTGAACATCTCGAAGGTCGTGAGCTGACACAGCCTGCTCCACTGATCACGGCAGGCTGCCGCAAGCTGGAGGAAGGTGATATCTCCTTTTCAGACGAGATCATGGAAACGGATGGGTGCCTCAATTTTTATATCAATGTCCCCTTCAACGTGGACGAGATATTCGGAACTCATGTGGAAACAGCGGAAAATGAAGACTGGATCAATGTCTATGCTAACTATGATACCGTTCATGGGCAGGTGTGTGATACCCTGGATATTGTCCTGAATCGTGGGGATGGCTCCTGCGAAGAACTGGCCTATCAGCTGGATGATCATGAAAAGGAGCTTTTGCTGAGCAAAATGCAGGACTACTGCATGAAGCAGGAGGGTATGAAGCTGGAGGATTACAGCCTCAAGCTGCAGGAGGAATCCGAGCCGCTGACAGGCCCAGCCACGCAGCAGATGTAGACACGCCACGTTGCCGCCCGTGTGCCCCTGTGTCGCGTTCTTCCGGCTGGGGTGGCAGCGTTACACCATAAGGGGGCTGTAGCCCCTTGTTGGAGCCGTGTGCGCAGAAGATTGACGGGTGGCGAAACAAGGAAAGTCGTGGTGAACCATGGGGTCGAAAACGATGCGGGTTAAAGGAGCGGGGTCGTAAACGCCCCACTCCGGCTCACATCTCCCCGCAATGCGGGGAGAAAAGCGGTTTTTCACCGGGGTCGTAAAAACACTCAAGGAGTTGTTTCCGGGGTTGTAAGGAAAACAGAATACCGATAAAAGCGGGAAATAAAGGCTTTTCATAGGGGTTGCGACAGGTGTTGCACCTCTTTTTTGATAGAAAAGGAGGTTTGCTATGTCAGAAGAAGAAAAAATCAAAAAAAAGTTCCCTTTGTGGATGTATCCGGAAACCAGACAGCTGGTGGCAGACTGGTACAAAAGGGATAACTGCCAAAGCCAGAGTGAATTCATTGAAAAGGCAATTAAATTCTACTGCGGCTATATCTCAGCAGAGGAAGGTGTCCGGTTCCTTCCTGCAGCAATTACATCGGCCATGACCGGCATGGTGGATGGTCTGGAAAACCGCATGGCACGGCTTACCTTCAAGTTGGCGGTGGAGATGAGCATGATGATGAATATCCTTGCAGTCAATGCAGATTACGATGAAAACACGCTGCGTAAGCTCCGCGGCAAATGTGTGGAGGACGTGAAGCGGTCAGTGGGTTCCGTGACCTTTGAGGATGTAGTGAGCTTCCAGAAGCGGGAAAGGCGTGACTGATCATGCCACGGATTATCTTTAAATGCCGCTATTTAAAAAATGCGGCGGCCCATGCGGAAAATCTGGTAACCTATGTTGCTACACGGGATGGTGTAGAGAAGCTTCCGGAGCGGATGCGAAACCATCCTGCCACGAATAAGCAAAAGCTGCTGGTATCGGATATTTTGGAGCAGTTTCCGGATTCCACCGGGCTGTTCGAGTATGAGGATTATCTGGCGGAGCCTACCATGGAAAATGCCTCCGAATTTATCTCCGCTGCTCTGGATCAGAATCTTGACCAGCTGGCACACAAGGAAGTCTATGTCAACTATATCGCTACCCGCCCTCATGCTGAACGACTGGATACCCATGGACTGTTCTCCGATGAGGATATTCCGCTGGTATTGTCACAGACGGCGCAGGAGGTGGCGGCACATACCGGAAACATCTGGACACCTATCATATCGTTGCGGAGGGAAGATGCCACCCGGCTGGGGTACGACAATGCCGCCGCATGGATGGCACTGCTGCGCAAGCAGCGGAATGTCTTTGCCCAACAGATGAAAATCGAACCGGAGAACCTGCGGTGGTATGCTGCCTATCACGATGAGGGTCATCACCCTCACTGCCATATGATCGTGTATTCGGTCGATCCCCGTGAGGGCTTTGTAACGAAGCCGGGCATTGAAGCCATGCGCAGCAGTCTGGCGCGGGAAATCTTTCAGCAGGATCTGCTTCAGATTTATGCAGAGCAGTCAGAGCGTAGAAATGCACTGACCACGCAGAGCCGGGATGCCCTGCAGGTACTTCTGATACAAATGCAGACCGGTGCCTGTGACAATCCCGTGCTGGAGGAACTACTTTCTCAGCTGGCAGAACGGCTTCGGCACACCGCTGGTAAAAAGCAGTATGGCTATCTAAAAGCACCGGTTAAGGAACTGGTGAACCGGATCGTGGATGAACTGGCGAAGGAAGAACGTGTGGCAGCGGCTTACGCCCAATGGTACGAGCTTCGCAATGAGGTACTGCGTACTTACAGAGATGAGCTTCCGCCACCACTCCCTCTTTCTCAGCAAAAGGAATTTAAACAGATAAAGAATATGGTAATTGCGGAAGCAGTCCGGCTGGGCAATCAGGAGTTCACCTTTGAGGGGGATGATCAGGCGGAACCGCCTCCGGAGTATGAACCTATCATGGAGGAAACGTTCATTCCGGAGGATCTCGAAATGATGTCAGATGCGGTGCCTGACGAGGAATTGACTGAGGAAGCAGAAGACTTGCAGTCCTGGCTTGACAACGATCAGGAATTCGAATCGACCGCTGGACATTCCGACAGTGCGGATACAGCGTCATCCAGCGGGAAGCCACATATCGCATGGAACAGCCGCTATAAGCAGGCCCGAGCCTTCCTATACGGCAGTGATCTTTTAGAGCAGGACTTTGAACAGGCCCTTGCCCTGTTCCTGCTGGAAGCGGAGGACGGCAATGCACTTGCCATGCATGACCTGGGAAGAATGTACACAGACGGTCTGGGTACAGAGATGGAAGCAGATACTGCCTTTGACTGGTACGGAAAGGCCCTTACCGCGTTTCTGGCGATTGAAGCCAAAAAGGAACATCGCTATGTAGAATACCGTATCGGTAAGCTGTATGTAGCGGGACTTGGCACGGAGCAGAACTACGCAGAAGCGGCAGACTGGTTTCAGCAAGCGGCTTCCAAACGTCACAAATACGCCCAATACTCCCTTGGCGGTTTGTATTACCGGGGACAGGGTGTGGAGCAGGATTTTCAGACTGCATTCAGCCTGTACCAACGCTCCGCTGCGCAGGGAATGCCCTATGCGGATTATGAGCTGGCAAAGATGTATCGGGACGGAGTTGGAACAGCGCCAAACGCTGACGAAGCGGAACTGCACTTTGAGGCCGCCTTCCAGGGCTTTTGGCAGATGGAACGTCAAAGTCGTGATGACAAGCTGCAATACCGCCTTGGACAGATGCTTTACACCGGCACCGGAACAGAAAAAGATGTGGACGAGGCTCTTTGCCATTTTGAAAAGTCTGCCCGGCTGGGGAATGTCCACGCACAATATATGCTGGGAAAAATTTTTCTGGATGCGGACAGCGGGCATTTTAATGCGGAGAAAGCCATCCTGTGGCTCACAAGATCAGCGGATAACGGCAATGCGCTGGCACAATATGCTCTCGGAAAGCTTTTCCGGGACGGAAATTATGTGGAAAAGGATATATCAAAAGCAATTGCACTCTTTACACAGGCAGCAGAGCAGGATAATTCCTATGCTGCTTATGCTCTGGGAAAGCTCTATCTGCTGGGAGATGACACACCCAAGGATATGCATGCCGCTTTAAAGTGGCTGACAAAATCTGCTGACCTTGGCAACCAATTTGCCCAATATGCGCTTGGTAAGCTGTACCTGACCGGCGAGGATGTTCCAAAGAACATTTCCAAGGCGCTGGAGCTGTTTCAAAAATCAGCAGAGCAAGGCAATCAATATGCGCAATACGCCCTCGGTAAATTTTATCTGCTGGGGCGGGATATCCCCCGTGACCGGGAGGCCGCTGTGAGGTGGCTCACCCTTTCTGCGGAACAGGGCAATCAATATGCACAGTTTTTTCTTGACCATCTGGATTCGTTCCGGGATCCTTCCTTATTTCTGGCTGTCACCCGGCTCTTACATCATGCCAGCCGGATATTTCAGGAGGAAGCCAGAAGACTGCCAGGTGCTCCCGGTATGCACACGGATAGCAAACTGCGCAGAAGGCTCCGGCAGAAAAAGATCGCCCAGGGCCATGCACCGGACGATCACGAACAAAAACTCACAACCTACTAAATGTGAAGGCGGTTTCCATGCGAAAACAATCTCATGGGCAGACGAAACAGCTGCCATCCATACAGCAAAAACAATTGTATCCCAAGCCGTCCGTTCATCAACGGGCGGCGTTTTTTTGTGTCCGCCACGGGCACATGCGATGCGGAAAACGCAAGCGATAAAGGAGGTGCTTCGGCATGGCATATGTGTATTTTACTGATGAACAAAAACAGCGGGCCAACGCAGTAGATCTGGTGGACTTCCTCCAGAGGCAAGGCGAGCAGTTGGTTCGTTCCGGTCGGGAATATCGCTGGAAGCGGTATGACAGTGTTACTGTGCGGGGCAACGAATGGTTCCGTCATTCCCGCAAGGAGGGCAGCCGTGCCATTGACTTTGTTCAGCAATTTTACGACATGAGCTTCCCGGATGCAGTCTCCTTTCTGCTCGGCGGGGAATCCGGGGTGGAGTGGAATCAGACAGAGAAAAGCGCCCCTCCGCCTCGTAAAGAATTTGCACTGCCGGAGGAAAACCCGGACATGCGACGGGTGTTTGCCTATCTCATCAAGCAGCGCTTCATCGACCGGGACGTACTGTCCCATTTTGCACACAAAAAGCTCATCTATGAGGATAAGCAGTATCATAACGCTGTGTTTGTAGGGCTGGATGAGAATGCAGTTGCCAGGCACGCCCATAAACGAGGTACTTATACTCAGGGTGAGCCTTACAAGGGAAATGTGGAGGGCAGTGATCCCTGTTATAGCTTCCACTGGATCGGGGAAAGTGATACCCTCTATGTCTTTGAAGCTCCGGTGGATATGCTGTCCTTCATTACCCTGAATAAGCAGGACTGGAAGCAGCACAGCTATGTGACGCTGGACGGTGTATCGGAGCATGCCCTGCTGCGCCAACTGGAGCTGCATCCACATCTGAAGAACCCAGTGCTGTGTCTGGACCATGACGCAGCAGGGATTGAAGCCACCGGACGGCTCAAGGATATTCTCTGCGAGAAGAATTATTACGATCCTGCCCATATGGACATTTCCGTTCTCAGATCGGAGTTTAAGGACTGGAATGAGGATTTAAAAGCGATTCACGGTATTGAACCCATCCCAGCACAGGAGCATCCGAAGTTGATGCTTCTGCCTCAGGTGTGTTCGGGAGTACTGGAGGTTTGTCGAATGCAGTCTGTGAATCAGGACGCCAATACCCGCTTGCTGAATGAATGTGAACAGCTGGCTCCCCTGCTACGCTCAGATAGTCTCCAGCGAAACGTATTAGAGGAACATTGCCGCCAGACTGTGGCTTGTGCTTTGATTTCCATTCAGAATACCTGTCGGCAGATGGAAATTCCGGTATCCATGGAACGTGTAACCAGATGGCTACAAGCGGAATACAAGCCTCATGAAGATAGGGGCTGGCTGCGCTCCAAAGCGGAAGATATCAGGATTGCCGTGAGGGATGTGTCCAGCCGTATCCGTACTCCTGGTATCCGCACGGCAGACGAACAGAAGCTTTTTATGCGTTCCTGCCTTACACTGGCGCTTAGCTGTGTGAAAGCGCAAATGTTCATCGTGCTGGAAGCGCAGGAGCAAGCACCCAGGCAGGAGCAAACCGGAAATTTTACCATGACGATGTGAAGGAGGGATGACTGTGCAAACATCGCAACTTGTAACGCTGCTTGCTGCCGGACTGACCATGTTCGGTGTGATCGGCTTTTTATCACTGCTTGCTCACTATTATACCTTAAACGGTATCAAGTCAAAAACCGTAGGTGATGGTCAGCATGGTACAGCAAGATGGGCAACCAAAAAGGAAATACAGACAGTATACACGACAGTCCGGTATGAGCCGGAAAAATGGCGGAAGGGAGAAAATCTCCCGACGGCACAAGGTTTAATTGTGGGCTGGCAAAAGGCATCCCTATTCGATAAAACGGCTCCTCACGGCTATGCGTTAGTGGATGACGATGATGTCCACTGTCTGATGATCGGTGCTGCAGGTGTCGGCAAGACCGCTAATTTTCTCTATCCTAACATGGAGTATGCCTGTGCTTCCGGCATGAGCTTCATCACTACCGATACCAAGGGTGACCTTTACAGTAACTATGCGGGTATTGCCAAGGATTACTACGGCTACCAGGTGTCAGTCATTGACCTTAGAAATCCCACCCGCTCAGACGGAAACAATCTGCTTCATTTGGTAAATCGCTATATGGATTTATACCTTGCCCATCCGGAGAGTCTGGCGTATAAGGCCAGAGCGGAGAAGTATGCAAAAATAACCGCCAAGACCATCATCAGCTCCGGAGGCTTTGACAGCTCTGCCGCTGGACAGAATGCCTTCTTTTATGATGCCGCTGAGGGACTCTTAACCTCTGTAATCCTGCTGATTGCTGAATACTGTGAGCCCAAAGAGCGACACATCGTGTCTGTGTTCAAGCTCATTCAAGATCTGTTAGCGCCCAGCGGTGTCAAGGGCCGAACACTGTTCCAGATGCTGTTGGCACACCTACCGGACGATCATAAAACAAAGTGGTTTGCCGGCGCCGCTCTAAACAGCGCAGAGCAGGCCATGCAGAGTGTCCTGTCCACAGCATTGTCCCGGCTTAACGCATTTCTGGACTCGGAGCTGGAGCAGATACTATGCTTTGATACCGCTATTGATGCAGAAAAGTTCTGTAAGCAGAAAAGCGCTGTTTTCCTTGTTATGCCGGAGGAAGATAACACGAAATATTTTATCATCAGCTTAATTGTTCAGCAGCTCTACCGTGAAATTCTTTCGGTAGCAGATGAGTATGGAGGTAAACTCCCGAACCGTATCATAATGTTTTTGGATGAGATTGGAACCATACCCAAAATTGAGTCTGCAGAGATGATGTTCTCGGCCAGCCGCTCCCGCCGTGTGTCCATTGTCGCCATCATCCAGAGCTTTGCCCAGTTAGAGAAAAACTACGGAAAAGAGGGCGCCGCCATCATCATCGATAACTGTCAGGGTGCGAAACGTTCCTAACTGAAAAGGTTAGGCACAAGCACAAAATATAAAGGAAACTGAAAGAAGTTTCCAAAATAATGCTTGGAGAACTGATATTCCAACAGGTGAAATGAGAGGGTAACGCCTTGAAGCACCGCCATAATACTACGATATGCGGTTTTGCCTGTATCGGCAAAACGGTATAAAGCTCGTTGAAGTCGGCTGAAAACTGCCGTATTGCAGGTTGCAACGAAAGCTGGTTAGAGGTAACCAGTGCAGTTGATAGGTCGGTGGTCTACAAAATATCTATGGTGAGAATGTGTTTGTAAAAACACTGACGAACGCTCGAATGAAAGGGTCTATAAGTTGATTGCATAGAAATGTGCAAGTGCCTTCGTTGGCAGTATGCGAGGTTTAGTAAAACATTGGCTATGAAAAACCTTATACCGTTACAGGCGGTATCGTGCATACAGGCTCATAGAGAACACCTACGGATATATGTATAGATAGGAATATCGGAACGTTGTAAGGTTAGAATGCAGAGCTGATACAGGCGATGAAGCATTGGCAGGAAAGACATAACCTGTCTTAATCTAACTGAAAGTGATGGCACAGTACCATTGATGCTATGGAAACATAGTCGAGGGAAAGCCATTAGTCGTCAAAATATTAATACGCATAACTACACAAATTCAAAGGTTCGAGTATGACTAAGAAAAGCGAAATCCATAAGGAGAGTAGCAAACTTTGACAAAGGTTAAGAAGCCAAAGAAACAAAAACTGCGCAATGCCGAATATTATAATTTCACAGCGATATTTGATGGCTTGTATTCCAGAAGCAAGGAAAAGAAAAATTTCTATGACCTCATGACAATCATTACCCATGAGGACAATATCAAGCTAGCATACAGGAATATTAAGAAAAATCATGGCAGTAGAACGGCAGGCGCAGACAACAAGACGATACTTGATTTGCAAAAATGGGAAACAGAAAAATTGGTAGAGCATGTACAAAAAAGATTTTCACATTACACCGCCAATAAGGTTAGACGGGTGGAAATTCCAAAAGGAAATGGTAAAATGAGACCGCTCGGCATTCCTACTATTATGGACAGGTTAATACAGCAGGCTGTTTTACAGGTTCTAGAGCCTATATGCGAAGCAAAGTTTCACGAACGAAGCAATGGGTTCAGACCAAATCGAAGTGCGGAAAACGCACTGGCTCAAGTCTATAAAGCGATACAGCTACAAGGTTTACATTTTGTGGTGGACATTGATATCAAAGGATTTTTCGATAATGTCAATCACGGTAAGCTGATAAAGCAAATGTGGGCAATGGGCATACGAGATAAAAAGCTGTTAAAAATCATATCTGTCATGCTAAAAGCCGAGGTTGCAGGAATTGGATTTCCCGAAAAAGGCACTCCGCAAGGTGGAATTATTTCACCACTACTGTCCAACATTGTGCTAAATGAGTTGGATTGGTGGATAGCCTCACAATGGGAAAACATGAAAACGCGCCATCCATATGTCTCAACAATAAACAAAAACGGCTCTATCAATAAAGGCAGTACCTTTCTGGCACTTAAGAAAACAAATTTAAAAGAGTGCTTTATTATCAGGTATGCCGATGATTTTAAAATATTTTGCCGCAATAGAAAAGATGCTGGTAATCTATTCATAGCTACGCAGAAGTGGCTGAAAGAACGGCTGGGATTGGAAATCAGTCCTGAAAAGTCCAAGGTTGTGAATCTGAAAAAGAAGTATTCGGATTTTCTGGAATTTCAAATCAAAGCCGTGGAAAAGAGCGGAAAATATGTTGTGGCGAGCAGATTAACTCCCAAAGCTAAATCAAAAGTATCAGAAAAGCTAAGCAATCAGATAAAGAAAATACAAAACCCTAAAAATGTAAACGATGAAAATCATGAAGTTCACATCTACAATTCCATAGCGATAGGAATACAAAACTATTATCGCTATGCGACTAATGTGAACATCGACCTACAAAAAATAGCTTTTCTTGTTGACCGAACCTTTAAACTCAGATTGCGGAGCAGAATAAAGCGAAAATGTGAAAATCCTACAGTTGGCTTTGTCTACAATCATTACAAGCACAGCAAGCAAATACGTTTCATTAAAAATCAAGCTGTTGCGCCTATTGGTACAGTCGTACATCGAAATCCGATGTACAAGCCTGTCAAGGTTAATAAATACACGGAAGAAGGGCGTGCGCTTATCCATAAGTCACTCGAAAAGGTAAATATGGGTATTCTGCATTACCTAATGGCACACCCTGTTAAAAATCGAAGTGTGGAATACAACGATAACAGATTAGCATTGTATTGCGCACAGACTGGGAAATGTGCTGTAACGGGAAAAATTCTTGAACTTGACAGAATACATCTTCATCATAAAACTTCCATACGAGACGGCGGTACAGACGAGTATCGTAATCTTATCATGCTTGATATTGATGTGCACCGACTTATTCACGCAACCAAAGGTGATGTTGTAGAGAAATATGTTCAACTGATACAGCCTAATTACAATCAAAGAGATAAAATCAACAGGCTTCGCAAAAGGCTCAATTTAGAGCCGATAACAATGCAAATGGCAGATTAACATTTGTTGTGTAGATTATGATTTCTAATATTAGACGATGGGGCGCCGTGTGAGGTGAAAGTCTCGTGCACGGTGCTAAGCGGGGGAAAAGCCGGAGATTATATCAAAGGTTTACCTATCGCAATATACCGTGTTCGGCGGCTTTGCTCCCAACAGTGAATCGGCGCAGATTTTATCAAAGGCTCTTGGCAGTCAGACCGTTATGAGCGGTTCTGTCAGCCGGGGAAAGAACGACCCCAGCCAGTCCCTGCAGATGATTGAGCGTCCACTAATGACACCAGATGAGTTAAAATCCATGCCCAAAGGAAGATTCGTTGTAACAAAGACCGGAACCTGCCCCATGCGAACCCGGCTAAAGTTATTCCTCGAATGGGGTATCACCTTTGGTCAGACTTATGAAATTAAAGAACAAGCTGCAAGAAAGGTAGCGTATGCCGACCGTCGCAAGGTTGAGGAAGAAATTATTCGGCGCAATGCCGCCTTTGAACCGGATCAAGAGGAAGCGGAGTATGAACCATTTCCTTCCGGCGGAATGGTGCATACTCCAGTCCCAGCCATTAATCTGGAACCTATGGAGCAGAAACACAGGGCGGGGAGGTGAAGCCATGGCCTATTTTACATCTGTTTATAACTCTGAGTTACCACATAGGGCAAAAACGGTATATATGTATCTTCATGACAGAGCGGATCGAGACGGTAAATGCTATCCGGCAATTGGTACCATTGCCAGAGAACTGAATCTGTCCAAAAGCACTGTTAAGAGGGCGCTTCTTGATCTGGAGAAAAGCGGTTTTCTACGGCGTGAGCAACGCTGGCGAGAAAATGGAGGTAAGAGTAGCAATCTCTATTTTTTAAGTAAAAAAGCATCAGTTTAGGAAAAAAGACAGGCCTTTCTTCCAAGGGGAAGGTCTGTCTTTTGGGTGGACTGTGGGAGAGGTCATGGTGAACCGTGAAGGGGAACCTATCACTTTAAGATTGATTAACAACAGAAAAGAAAAATTATTATCCCTACGTAATAGGTGTAAATGATTGATCCAAACCAGCAATAGAATACGGATTTTATACCTAAAGCGATAGTAGTGTAAAACCCAAACATGGGCTATAACCTTTAGGTACAGACTGGTGAACGAAAGGAGACTTCTGTTAAGGTCTCTTTTTTTTTATACTGTAGTTAAGAATATAAATGGAGATGGATTGTATAAACCTGTAGCCGATGTTTCTTATATGGACCAGGATGAATGAACAATCTAAGAAAATGCGATATATGAAAAAAATAATTGCAATGTTTGCCCTACTGGTTATATTCTTTTCGCTTGCCGCCTGTGGGGGGGAACGTGATAGCAGTTTGGATGCGCAGCTGGAATCTCCTCAAAACCAGCAGAGCTTCTCTGAAAGTGAGACGCAACCCTCGCAGCCTTTGGCCCTGAACAAGGACACGGTGGGGACTGCTATAGCAGATCCTCTTAATCAGCAGACACTTTATCTATGGGAAGAAGAGAATGTCCCTGCCACCACGGAATACACCCAGAATACAGGAAGTTATTTTGATGACCCTGATTTTCGTCCTTACCTGGTGAGCTTCCCAGTGGCAGAGGGGGCTACAATCAAAGGCGCTGTACTGATTAACGCCGGCGGAGCCTTTCGATCGCGTGTAGATAGAACAGAAGGTACACCCGTTGCGCAGGAACTAAGTAAACTTGGTTACCAGAGCTTTGTCGTGAATTACCGTCTGCGTCCGTATACGCAGGAGGAAGGGGCGCTGGATTTGGCAAGGGCTGTACGGTTTGTACGAAAAAATGCAACGATATACGGTATTGATGAAAAAGATATTGCCGTTATGGGTTTTTCGGCAGGCGGTATCTTGGCGGGAGAAATGCTTTTGAACTTTAGCGGAACGGTTAATGGTACGGCACTAGACCTCAGCTATGTGCCGGACGAACTGGATACCATTTCTGCGAATGCCGCTGCAGATGGAATGATCTATTCCTTTTATGGCAGACTTAGTGTAGCTTCCACAGACAGTGAAAAATTTAAGCATTCTTCCCTGCCCCCGACCTATTTCTGCTATGGTACCCGTGATCCATTCGTAGGTGAGTTTGAAAAATGCATGGAAGCCCTTCGTCAAGCGGATATTCCTGTAGCGGTAGATGTACTGGAGGGCAGACCTCATGGTTATGGATATACTGAGGGGTGGATCCCGGCGTATTCCGAGTGGCTGGAAGGTGTGTTTCGCAATAACTGATTCAGCATATAAGATATACTTGGCTTTACAAAATATTAAGTGAATAAGATAGGAGAAAATCATTATGAGAAAAAACTTTGGAGCAAAAAGCTGGATGTACCCACTGCCGGTGCTGATTGTAGGAAGCTATGATGAAAATGGTAAGGCAGATGCAATGAATGCGGCATGGGGAGGTATTTATGATGCAAACCACGTTGTGCTTTGCTTGAGTGAAGGACACAAAACATCGAAGAATATTAAAGCCAAGGGTGCGTACACCATAAGCTTTGCAGATGCCTCCCATATCGTTTCGGCGGATTATGTTGGCATGGTCTCTGCCAATAATACTCCGGATAAACTGGAGAAAGCAGGTTTTACTACCCAGAAGAGTACCTTTGTGGATGCGCCAATTATCTGCGAGCTGCCAATGACGCTGGAATGCCGTCTGGTCAAAGTGAACGAGGATGGTAATTTCATTGGGGAGATTGTCAATGTCAGTGCTGAGGAAAGTATTTTAGGAGAAGATGGCTTGATAGATACTGCAAAGCTGCGTGCCATTTCTTATGATCCAGTTCACAATGACTATCTAATATTAGGTGAAAAGGTGGGAAATGCTTTTCAGGATGGCAGTGCTTTAAAATAATATAAATAATTGGAGGAATCAGTCATGGATTATGTTACTTTGAATAATGGAATTAAAATGCCTATATTGGGCTACGGTGTATATCAGGTAAGCAATAAAGAATGTGAACGTTGTGTACTAGATGCCATCAGTGTGGGTTATCGATCCATCGATACCGCGCAGGCTTATGGCAATGAGGAGGCTGTTGGCCGCGCACTCAGTAAATGCGCTGTACCCCGTGAAGAACTGTTTATTACCACAAAGGTATGGATCAGCAATGGAGGCTACGAAAAGGCGAAAGCATCCATTCAGGAATCCTTGCGGAAACTGCAGACGAATTATATCGACCTTCTGCTCATTCATCAGCCTTTTAATGATTACTACGGTACCTACCGTGCCATGGAGGAAGCCTATAAAGAAGGATGGATTCGTGCAATTGGTGTTTCCAACTTCTATCCTGACCGTCTGATTGATCTATGCAATTTTGTGGAGGTCACCCCTGCTGTGAATCAGGTGGAAACGCACGTGTTCCATCAGCAAAAAACTGCCCATGAATACATGAAGAAATATGGTGTCCAGCATGAATCATGGGGGCCGTTTGCCGAAGGACGAAAAGATTTCTTCACGAATCCTGTTCTAATTAAAATCGGTGAAACGCATCATAAAAGTGCTGCACAGGTCGCACTTCGTTTTCTCATTCAGAGCGGCGTAGTTGTAATTCCAAAAACCACGAATAAGGAGCGCATGATCCAGAATATTGATGTGTTCAATTTTAGCTTGACAGAGGAAGACATGGCTGCGATTCAGGAATTGGACGAGAAAGAAAGCCTGTTCTTTTCTCACTATGATCCGGCTACCGTAGAGATGATGACAGGACTGCACAGATAAGGAGGAACCAATGAAACGATCCCTCACAATACTTTTCACCGCAGCTATGGTGCTGTCACTGAGCGCCTGCGGGAATAATCAAAACGATAAGCCCTCGGCTTCTGATTCACAGCCGCCGGCACAAACGCAAAGCGTACCAAATTCACAGACTCCTGTAACTGATGACACTGCCTCAAAAGAGAATGGAAGTGACTCGGGAAGTAAAATTCTGATTGCTTACTTTACGGCTGCTGAAAACAGCGGCGTGGATGCCATCTCCTCTGCCAGCTATACAACCGTAAACGGTACGCCTGTGGGGCGTGTCCGTGCAGTGGCGGATATGATAGCGGAAGAAACCGGCGGAGAACTGTTCTCCATTCAGACATCCGTGGTATATCCCACGGATGGCGAAAAATTAATCGATTATGCGGCGAAGGAGCAGGATGAAAATGCCCGCCCGGAGTTGACTAGTAAGATTGATAACCTTGATCAGTACGATACGATTTTTATCGGTTACCCTAATTGGTGGTACGATCTGCCTATGGTGATGTACAGCTTCTTTGATGAATATGACTTTGCGGGCAAGACCATTATCCCTTTCAATGTCCACAACGGCAGCCGCTTTTCCAGCACCATTGAGACCATTCAGAAAATGGAACCGCAAGCAGCCGTAGTCGAAGACGGCTTTACGGTCAGTGAAAGAACCGTTGCCGATGCGGCGGAAGATGTCGCTTCCTGGCTGGACGGGCTGGGCTACTAAGATGAAGCGTAGAAGACCGGTTTTTATTTCACTGCTTGCGCTTTGTTTTTTTCTTTCTGCTTGCAATGGTTCCTCTACCGGGCAAATCTCGGCAGAGGAGGCAGAATCCGTCCCGGAAGAGCAGCTTAATTCCGCAATGGTTCATTCATCTGATGAAAAAGTAATCTGGCCTGTGAAAACGGGCTTTATCACAGAACAAATTTTAAACGGTGCAGATGGCGAAATTCATTACAGCTACTACCTGCCGGAAAACTACGATGAAAGCAAAAGCTACCCTATGGTGGTAGTTATGCCCGGTTACGATATGATGTGGTTTGGAGAAGAATCCTCCGGAACGAATTTGAAATGGAATGGCGTGCTGGCTTGGACCGCGCTTGATCAGGATCTGATTGTGGTTTCTGCCCAGCTTACCGATTGGGGAGAAAAATCCGCACGGCAGGCCATTGAATTGACTGAATACTTTCTTAATCATTTTGTGGTGGATGAGTTCAGAGTATATGCCGCCGGATACTCCGCGGGCGGTGAAACCATGTCACAGGCGGTATCTATGCGGCCGGATTTATATGCGGCGTATTTGCATGGGGCATCACAATGGGATGGAACCTATACGTCTTTGGCGGAAAATAAGGTTGGCGTTTATATTTATATGGCTGAAAATGACGAGTATTATGGCTCTCAAAAGGCGCGTGAGGCCTACAATGGACTGCTCAGTGCCTATCAGGCGGCCGGTTTTTCCGAAGATCAGATTGACGATATGCTGCAGCTTCAAATTCCCGACAACGCGCATTTTAACAGGTTGGGCATTTTTAATTATCACGGCGGTGGGAATATCTTGTTTGATGATAAAGCTATTTTAAACTGGATTCTCTTTCATAGTAAATAGCATTACTGTATCTATTTACGCAATTAAAAATTATAAAACGAATGAACTTACAAAGAAAGAGGGACTTATATGAAAAACAAAAACCTTTTGCAGTTATCAGCATTATTTATGGCCGGAATGCTTTTGGTAACCGGTTGCAGTGGGAATGTAACCAATAACAGCAGTACTTCGAATGGCAGTAATACGGTAAATGATACCGATACAGAGAATGATACAGGAGCACTTGTCATTGCAAAGCAAGGCATCTTTTCTGCGGGTGGAATAACAATGACTTCGGACGGTATCTTTGATCCTGAAGACCAATGGGAAGAGAGTGGAGCGGGTCAGACTGCTCATGTGGATCATGCAAATGTACTCTATCAGATTCCGGAAAATGAAACCGGACTGCCGATGGTATTTCTGCACGGTTACGGACAGTCCCGCATGGGCTGGATGACAACACCGGATGGCCGTGAAGGATGGTCAGATATGTTTCTGAGGAAGGGACACAGCGTTTTCCTTGTGGACGAGCCAAGACGCGGCGAGGCTGGAATGACCTCTGTCGGCGCAACTATCAGCACTAAGACGCTGGATCAGCGTTGGTATACCCAGTTCCGAATTGGCCGCTGGACCGACGGAAAGTCTGTTGTAAATGAAGGCTCGCAGTTCCCAAATGATGATGCATCCGTGGATCAATTTTTCCGTCAAATGACGCCTGATACCGGAATGTCGTCGGATATGGGCGCAGACTTCGACAATGAAACCGTTGCAAAAGCATTGGCGGAAACCGTAGAAGAAGTATACAGCAGAACCGGTAAAAATTCGATTCTGGTAACCCATTCTCAGGGTGGCGGTCCCGGATGGACCACTGCAAAATATACCGACCATATCGCAGCCATCGTGGCGATTGAACCAGGTGGAGCACCAAGAGCTGATTCAGAGGATTACAAGGCAGTAACGGAGAAGAACATCCCGGTTGTATTCTATTTTGGTGATTATATCGACAATGGAGATCCGGCAATTCAAGCAACCGGTATGTGGCAGATGATGCGTCAGGGTTGCTATGATTTCGCAGAAGCCTATACCGCCCAGGGCGGAACCAGTACCGTGGTGGATCTTCCCAAGGAAGGCATTACCGGAAATGACCACTTCCTGTTTCAGGACTTAAACAATGATGTGATTGCTGATCATGTTGAAAACTGGATTCAGACGAATGTGAAATAAGCATCTGAATTTAGCTCGATGATTGGAGGTAATATTTATGAAAATAAGTACTTTAAAAAAAGTGATAAGTTGTGTGATGGCAGTTTCCACCCTGTTTGCTTTAGCCGCCTGCAGCAGTAATGAAACGTCATCGCAAACGCAGACATCTAGCCAAAGGCAGGAGACTTCGGTTGCGGAGAGCAGTACATCTGCCGAATTGACTGATCCTCAGGCAGAGGCAACTACGCCTATTGACGATGTGTCCAGCAGCACACTGGTGGTTTACTACTCCGCCACCGGCAATACAGAAAGCGTAGCGAATACCATTGCTGTGGCAACAGGCGGTGATCTTTTTGAACTGGAACCGACAGAGCCTTACAGTGATGAAGATTTGGACTGGACGAATGAAAGTAGTCGCGTCAGTGTAGAACACGATAATCCGGATGCCAGAACAGTGGAGCTGACTGCGGAAACCGTGGACAATTGGGATAACTACGATACTGTGTATATCGGCTACCCTATCTGGTGGGGCATTGCAGCATGGCCGGTGGATACTTTTGTGAACGCTAATGATTTTACAGGTAAAACCATAATTCCGTTCTGTACTTCGTCAAGCTTAGGACTGGGTGAAAGTGGAAAGCTACTGGCAGAGAAGGCTGGAACCGGCGAATGGCTGGAGGGCCAACGCTTTCGCAGCGGTGCTTCTGAATCCGACATTATCAATTGGGTAAACAGCCTCGAACCTAATCAATAAGGCAAAGAATTAGGCAAGGGAGCCGCAGCTATCAAAGGCTTCGGCTCCCTTGCGCTGTCTCCACTTTGCAAAGGAGGCAAAGCTGATAAAAGGAAAGGCAGCTTTGCCACGCTATTCTATTGCTGTTCAGCTTTAATATGCTGTTTTCCAGTCGTGCAGGGTCATCGCTAGGTAGCAGTATGCCTGCATTAACGAAAAATGATACAACAATACAAGAGACACAAACGCAGTCAGGACGCCCCTCTGTTACACAGGCCGAAACAGGCTTTATTACAGAACGGATTTTGGACGGAGCTGACGGCGAGATCCATTACAGTTACTATTTGCCGAAGGACTATGACGAAAGTCGGATTTACCCCATGATAGTAATTATGCCTGGCTATGGCATGATGTGGTTCGGAGAGGAGTCCTCTGGAAGCAACTTAAATTGGAGCGGTTTCCGGGTGTGGACGGAGTTTGACGAAGACATGATCGTTGTCTCGGCCCAATTGACTGATTGGGGCGAAAAATCTGCAAGGCAGGTAAATGAACTAACGGAGTAATTTCTACAACATTTTGCTGTGGATGAAAGTCGTGTTTATGCCGCCGGATATTCGGCAGGTGGTGAGACTATGTCCTGTGCAGTGTCTATGCGCCCGGATTTGTATGCACACTATGCGGGCGCTAGGGCGAAACATGGCCTATAGAGCAGATCGCTCAGAATGCCAATGTTGCTTTGCCCGAGCGGCAAATGCCCATCTTTACAAATTTTATCCAATAACTCACGAAAAGGAGGCGGTTTGCATCAGACCTAAAATGATGATAAAAATAGCGGTGGATATCGGCATGACCGTTCTGCTACTGCTTTTAATGACCTATGAGCTCATTGGACAGGCTGCCCATGAATGGATTGGCATTGGCATGTTTGTGCTATTTGCTGTACACCATATTCTGAACAGCAGCTGGAGCAGGAATGTTTTAAAAGGTAAATATACTGCGCTGCGTATCCTGCAAACCGCCCTTGTTGCTGGTGTTCTGTTAACCATGCTGGGTTCTATGGTAAGTGGCATCATCTTATCCCGCCACGCACTTTCTTTTCTTCCCATTGAAGGCGGGCGTTCCTGGGCCAGAAATCTGCATATGGTTTCCGCATATGGAGGTTTTGTGTTGATGAGCCTTCACCTGGGTTTTCATTGGAACATGATGATGGCTATGGCAAAAAAACATATGAAAAAGAGTTCCCACAGTTATAAATGGCTACTGCGTGGGATTGCTGTTTTTATTGCAGGGTATGGCGTCTGTGCTTTTATAAAAAGAGAGATTGGAAGCTATATGCTTCTCAAAATTGAATTTGTGTACTTCGATTTTGATGAACCATTGCTTCTTTTTATTCTCGACTACATGGCTGCAATGGGACTGTTTGTATTTGTAGGGCATTATCTTTCAGAAGGGATAAAAAGAATTCAGCAAAAGAAAAGGCAACCTGAATAACTAAATGTTGGGTACCTTTTATGAAGTGACATAAAGAGGAGTTGTAGCAAAAAATGCTATGGCTCTTCTTTATTAAAGGTTCATTCTTGGTTTATTTTTATTTTAAGTTCAGGCTATAATGGGATGCTATTATAACCTTTAGGTGTTTTCCATAAAACTAATTGAAACTTCTGTTATTGTGTAAAAAATATTATAATAAAAAGAAATTGATTTATGCCTTGAAATATAAATGTTAAGGATTGCATGGTTTTAAGGAGATTTGATAATAGAGATTACACAAAAAAATGAAGTAAAAGGAGCTGCAGTAAGGAAAATATGAAAGTTGTTGCTATCAATGGAAGTCCAAGAAAAACAAAGAATACAGCTACTTTGCTTGAAAAAGCACTGGAGGGTGCCGCATTGGCTGGTGCAGATACAACGCTCATACACCTGTATGATCTCAACTATAAGGGATGTATGAGCTGTCTTGCCTGTAAAAGGAAAGCCAGCAAGTGGGTTGGGCATTGTGCAATGAGGGATGATTTAACTGAAGTGCTGGAACAGATTATGCAAAGCGATGTCCTTTTACTTGGGTCCCCTATTTATCTGGGAGACGTTACCGGTGAGATGCGTTCTTTTTTAGAGCGCCTTATTTTTATGAATTTATCATATGAAGAAGACATTCGGTCCTATTTTATGAAAAAAATACACACCGGCTTTATATACACAATGAATTTAAACAAAGATATGGTAGATCGTTTTGGGTATCCGTATATTTTTAACACCAATCAAAGATTGCTTTCAGAAATATTAAAAGGAACATCGGAAATTTTGGTTGCTGACGACACCTATCAATTCGATGATTATACCAAATATGCAGCCTCTAAGTTCGATGAGAAGCATAAAGCCCAAGTGAAAGCGGAGCAGTTTCCGGCAGATTGCAATCGCGCGTTTGAACTGGGAGTCCGGCTGACATCCATGTAAAATACCAGTAACCCAGATGATTAGAATCCGTGGAATGACATTAGGGGTTATGCAGGGCCAAATGCCTTGCGAAAGACGAGCAATTGACTGATTTAATAAAGAAAATTTGCTTTTGCTGTACCGCATAATACTCATTATGCGTACAGCTTTTATTTTGAAGATGACATGATTTGTTTCATAGAATCGCATCAATTAGGTATCTATGTGCGCAAACAGACAGGAGAATTTTATAAATGAACCGAAAACAGACTTTAATTGTAACCATGGCATTATTACTATCAAATGCTATGGCTGGCTTAGATGGAACCATCATTAATACCGCACTGCCAGCAATCGTAAGTGATCTACATGCCATTCAATATATGGGCTGGATTGTAGCTGTATTTTTATTGGGTATGGCAGTAGCTACTCCGCTTTGGAGTAAGTTAGGAGAGCGCATCGGGAACAAGCGGACTTACCAGATCGCCACGCTGTTATTTGCAGCAGATTCGGTATTCCAGGCATTATCAAGTAATGTGCTGTTATTTTTGATTGCAAGAGCAATTATGGGTATTGGTGCAGGAGGAATGAATACCATGCCCTTTATCATTTTTGCAGACCTTTATGAAGACCCTCAAAAGAGAGGGAAAGTTATTGGTTATGCAACAGCAAGCTTTAGTGCCGCCTCCATAATCGGGCCATTGATAGGTGGATGGCTTGTCGATTTTATGAGCTGGCATTGGGTGTTTTACATCAACGTCCCGATTGCAGTCATATCCATATTGGTTGTTCAATTTTTCTTTAAAGAACCTAAGAAGACGGTAACAAAAGAAAGGGTTGACTACTTAGGGGCTGGTATTTTAATTCTAGGATTGGTGACACTTTTAACTGGAATTCAAATGATAGGAACCGGATCAGCCGTTTTAATTGCTGCTTTAGTACTAACTGGTTTTATCTTAATGGCGCTGCTATTTAAAGTTGAAGAAAACGCCTGTGATCCCATTATACCCAACCGTCTTTTTGTAAATAAAGCGTTAGTGATTGATTTTTTACTGTTTGCTATTTTGTGGGGGGCTTTTGTTGCTTTCAATATTTACGTACCAATGTGGGCGCAGGGACTATTGGGGTTGAGTGCATTAATCGGAGGGATGACCCAAATACCAGGTGCTGTTACTAACTTTGCGGGCTCTATGTTAGGACCTTCTATGAGTTCTCGCATGGGAAAATATTGTGTGATAGCCATAGGAACCATTGCGTTTTTGATTTCATTTGGGATAATGGCTTTGGCAGGTGTTGGTATACCCTTATGGACTTTATTGCTGGCCGGAGCATTTGAAGGCTTTGGCTTGGGGCTGTGCTTTAATGTTTTGCAAATCAGCGTGCAGGAAGATGCAGAAAAGAAAGATGTCCCGATCGCAACTTCTTTTGCTTACCTTTTAAGGATTTTAAGTCAGACATTTATGTCTGCTATTTATGGTGTTATTCTGAACCACGCCTTGGTAAAAGGAGCCGCAGCATCCAATAGCAATATCTCAATTGCTATGCTCAATCAATTGAGCGATTCAAAAAATACGGGAAGTCTGCCCGCAGATTTGTTGCCGATGATGAAGCAAATTATGTATGACGGATTGCATCATATCATGCTAACCGCATTTATCCTATTAATTGTTGCGTTGCTCTTTAATCTTGGCATACAACAGATAATGAATCAGGCAGTGAAAAAGAATAAACAAACATATGTAGAAGTCTAATTACGGAGGTGGATTTATGAATATAACGGAAGTAGCAAAAGCACGCTTTTCTAAAATGTTTTCGGATGGTGCAAAAAACCTCTCAGAATCCGATCCAGAGTTGGTTGAGTTTTTCAGCCGATTCGCATTTGAAGAAGTGATCAATGAGGATGATCTGGAAGACAAAACACGCATGATGGCAATTTTAGCTACTCTTTTGGGCTGTCAGGGACTGGACGCATACAAAGCAGTCCTGCCTGAGGCGCTAAATCTGGGAGTTACGCCTGTAGCAGTAAAGGAAATTCTTTATCAGTCGATAGCGTATTTGGGTATGGGGCGCATACTCCCTTTTTTACAGGCCACAAATGAGATATTGGCCGCATGCGGCGTGGAGCTGCCCCTGCCTGGTCAAGCCACAACGACAGCAGAAACGCGCCTGGAATCCGGTATTCAAACGCAAGTAGATATCTTTGGCGAGGGAATGAAGAACTTTTGGCAGTCCGGTCCGGAGGAAAGCCGTCATATTAATCGCTGGCTGGCAGGTAACTGCTTCGGGGATTATTATACCAGGACGGGACTTGACTATAAGCAGCGAGAGATGATTACATTCTGCTTTTTAGCTGCGCAGGGCGGGTGTGAACCGCAGCTAACGTCCCATGCCGCTGCAAATATAAAGCTTGGGAATGACAAGGTATTTTTAATTAAAATTATCTCTCAGTGTATCCCCTATATCGGTTATCCACGCAGCCTCAATGCGCTGCGGTGTGTCAATGAGGCTTCTGAAAAATAATATCCGAAAAATAATATCCGAGTCAAAAAGTATGGATCAGAACACAAAAATCGAAAGGAATGGTAAAGCATTATGAGTGAAGTAAATGTAAATAATCCAAGTATCTTCCCGGCAGGAGGCCAGCTTCTTGAAACGTTTAGTAAATTTTTTATCGGTCAAGCCTATCTGCAGCCCTTGACCAGCAAAGGCGGTCCCATCGCCAATGTGACCTTTGAACCTGGCTGCCGCAACAACTGGCACATTCATCACAAGGGAGGTCAAATTTTGCTGGTAACCGGGGGGCGCGGCTGGTATCAGGAATGGGGACAGGAACCCAAGGAACTGCATCCGGGTGAGGTAATTGACATTCCGCCGGAAGTGAAGCATTGGCATGGTGCGGCAAAAGACAGCTGGTTTTCTCATTTGGCGGTAGAGGTTACTGCGGAAGGTTCCTCCAACGAATGGCTGGAGCCGGTGGATGACGAAGCCTATGGAAAACTAAGGTAGGAGGAACTGCAATGGAAAGGCCCTACATCATATGCCATATGGTGACCTCTCTGGACGGAAAGGTTACCGGTTCGTTTTTAGAAAAAAGTGAGTATGCCCCGCTGCTTGAGGACTATTACCGAATCCACCGGGAATATGGAGCAGATGGTTTTTTGTGCGGCAGGGTAACCATGGAGGGAAGCTTCCCCCAGCCCCCGGATCCTTCTGTACATTACAATGGTCCGGTCATTGCGCGTGAGGATTATATTGCGGAAAAGGCATCCTTTTATGCGGTATCAATTGACCCGCATGGCAGGCAGTGGTGGAATAACCGTGTTATTCTTGATCCTGATGAAGGCTATAATGGCGCACATATTATTGAAGTGCTGACCGAAGCTGTTCCGGATGCCTTTCTGGCACATTTAAGGGATAAGGGGGTTTCCTACCTTTTCAGCGGCAGGGATGGATTGAATCTCCCCTTAATCACGGAGAAACTCAGGAAGCTATTTGGTATAGAAAAACTGCTTCTGGAGGGCGGTGGAATTGTCAATGCCTCTTTCCAGCAGGAAAAGCTGATTGATGAAATCAGCCTTGTAGTCGTTCCTGCCATAGAGCCAGCGAAGGAAGCAAAAGCTCTCTTTCAAACAGGAGCATATCCGGGTGATCTGACAACAGAATCCATGAAGCTTAGCAAAACCACTCAGCTGGAGGACGGTGGCTTATGGCTTGTATACCAAAAAGCATAAGCTTCTCTAAATGTTGTGGTTTATACTGCTGAACAAATGGAGACTTCTCTTCGAAGCGTAATATGCTTACACTGTAATGGTAATAACAATAGTTTGATATTTGTGCGGCGCTCTCGCACAAGAATCTTAGGAGGAAAAAATGAGTATTTTAATGATTAACGGAAGCCCGAATAAAGACGGCAATACAATGGATCTGGCGAAAGCTCTGTTAGGCAAAGTGCAATACTGTACCATTCACCTTGTGGATTGCAAGATATATTCTTATGGTCAGGAATTTGCAGATGATCAGTTTGATGAAACCGTATCCGCCATGAAAGAGGCAGATACCATTGTCATTGGTTCTCCTGTCTATTGGCATAATATGAGCGGAGCGGTCAGAACCTTGCTTGACCGGTTCTACGGACCAGTCAGTCAGGGAGAACTTCATGGGAGAAAGCTTTTTTTCCTGTTCCAGGGAGCTGCCCCAGAAAAATGGATGCTGGAAAACTCTGAATATACGATGAAACGTTTTGCAAGCCTGTATGGAATGACCTACATGGGTATGGCGACAAACACCAAAGAGGCTAAGAAGCTCTCTGAATCTGTATCTTAACTAGAAAATTGAATTGGCGAAGCAACATAACGAGCCGCTGATTGATACAGATGACGGAAAGGAGAAACCATGGAAAATAGATATTTAGGAAGAAACAAGCTGGAGGTTTCAGCTGTGGGGTTTGGCTGTATGGGACTTTCCCATGCCTATGGCGCCCCCACAGATGAAAAGGAGGCGATTGCGCTTATCCGTCAGGCAGCTGATATTGGTTATCGTTTTTTTGACACTGCCGAAATCTACGGTACGCAGGAAGACCCGTATGCCAATGAGCGGCTTGTCGGAGAAGCGCTCAAACCGATTCGGCATGAGGTAACCATTGCAACGAAATTCGGTATTCGATTTGATACCTCCCGTGGTACCCTGCCCTATCCCATCGTAGCAGATTCCAGTGCAAAGCGTATCCGGGAATCGGTAGAAGGCTCTCTCAAGCGGCTGCAAACCGATTATATTGACCTGTATTTCCAGCACCGGATTGACCCAACGATACCAGCAGAGGAAGTAGCGGCTGTCATGTCGGATTTGATCCAGGAAGGCAAAATCAGAAGCTGGGGTATTTCGGAAGCGACTAAGGATTATATCAGACGGGCAGATGCAGTTTGTCCCGTAACTGCGGTTGAGAATCGCTACTCCATGATGGCACGGCACTATGAAACTCTGTTCCCTGTGCTGGAAGAGCTAGGCATCGGGCTGGTGGCGTTTTCACCGATGGCGAATGGACTGTTAACCGGTAAATACGGTAAGGATGTGCAGTTTGATGAAAAGTATGATTACCGCAGTAAAATGCCCCAATTTACCACTGATGGTATTGATAAAAACGCGGAACTGATCCGGTTGCTGCAGGAAACGGCAGAAAAGAAAAATGCCACGCCCGGACAAATTTCCATGGCATGGATGCTTTGTAAGAAGCCATGGATTGTCCCCATACCCGGCACTCGCAAGATTGAGAGAATGAAGGAAAATGCGGGTGCGGCTGATATTGGGCTTTCAGAGGAGGAAATCAAGATATTGGACACCGCCCTGGATCAAATTCCAATGTCAGAGGTATTTGGCGGAGATAAAAATTAAGAAAAGCGAAAATGAGCAAGGAGGAACAGCATGGAAAAAAGATATTTAGGAAAGAGTAAACTGGAAGTATCAGCACTTGGTTTGGGATGCATGACAATGGTTAACGGCTTTGAGATTCCTGAAACCAGAAAAGAGATGGAGAACATTATCGGTCGAGCCTATGATTTAGGCGTTACACTCTTTGATACTGCAGAGGTTTATGGTCCCTACAAGGATGAGACCCTTGTGGGAGAAGCCTTGAAGCCGATTCGGGATCAGGTTGTCATTGCCACAAAGTGCGGCGTTCAGATTGAGGATGGCAAGCAGGTTGTATGTACTCGTCCTGAAGTCATTCGGGCTTCTGTTGAAGGTTCTCTGAAAAGGCTTCAGACGGACTACATTGATCTGTATTATGTGCATAGAATTGATCCGAATGTGCCTATCGAGGAAGTGGCGGGCGTGATGAAGGATCTCCACGCACAGGGGAAAATCAGAGCATGGGGACTTTCCGAGCCGTCTGTAAGCACCATTCGCAGAGCAAACAATGAATTTCCTATAACGGCTGTGCAGAGTGAATATTCCATGATGTGGAGAGATCTGGAGAACGAATATTTTTCTGTTTTTGAGGAGCTTGGTATTGGTCTGGTTCCTTTCAGCCCGCTTGCCAAGGGCTTTCTTACGAGCGGAACCGATGGACACTATCATTCACTTGCATGGGAAAACACTAGATTTTCTGAAGAAAATATGAAGCATAATATGCAGCTGCGTAATCTCGTTACACGTTTTGCAGAGGAGAAACAGGTCACTCCGGCCCAGATCTCTCTTGCATGGGTTCTGGCACAAAAGCCCTGGATTGTTCCGATTCCGGGAACGACAAAGATGCACCGTATGGAGGAGAATGTAGGGGCTGCCGCTGTCACCCTGTCAGCCTCCGAGTTGAAGGAGCTTGGTGAGATTCTAGACAACTTTACTGTATCCGGCGAACGGTACACACCCGGTTCGGATATGGCAAAACGGGTAAGACTGTAATCATAAAAAGACCGCCACCTACGAGTTATTCGTTGGCGGCGGTTTTTTAATATCCCATTGGCTTTACTTTTTTATTTTAGAGTACTGCGATGCTTTTCAAAGTTTTCCTTATACGCACGTATATCGGCCGGCATATCTTCAATGCTTATTGACTGAGGTGCTTTTGTTGTACCTGCGGCCTTGGCAGTTTCGTAGTACCAGCATTTGTATTTGATAGTGTCCAGTGTGCTTTGAAGCTGCGCCATTTGGTCTTCCACTACCTTGCGCTGCTTTTGAAACATCTGCAGCCTTAAGTCAATGGTTTCATCTCCCTGCTCGGCCCAGTCCATAAAGGTTTTAATATCCTTAATAGACATGCCTGTTTTTTTCAAACAATCTATGATCAGCAGCCAGTCAAAATCTGCGTCCTTAAACATTCGCATACCTCCGTCAGAGCGTTCAATGAACGGAAGCAGTCCCTCCTTATCGTAATAGCGAAGGGTGGAAGGAGCTATCTGTAGTTTTTTTGCCATTTCTCCAACAGTGTATAACATTAGGGTTTCCTCACAATCAGTAGGATTAATTTAAAAAACAATCAAAAAGGTATTGACTTAAAGTCGACTTTAACTTGTATAATTTTATTTAACTTAATACAACTATACTATATCAATCATTTCATGTCAATCTCTGAATGGATGGAAGGAGAAGAATACTATGTTAACATGGATTATAACGGGTTGCTCTAGCGGTCTTGGCAGACACCTTGCTTTAGAAGCACTGAAAAATGGAGATAATGTTGTTGTTACAGCGAGAAATCTTTCGGATATCAAGGATATTGCAGATGCGTATCAGAATACGGCACTGCCGCTTTCTTTGGATGTGAAAAATAACGAACAAGTACATTCTGTTGTGAAAGAAGCGGAAAAGCGCTTTGGAAGCATAGATGTACTTGTAAATAACGCCGGACATGGGTATCGTGCGGCTGTGGAGGAAGCAGACGAAGGAGATGTCAGCGAGCTTTTTGCTACAAACTTTTTTGGCCCTGTAGCACTGATCAAAGCAGTACTGCCGGGGATGAGAGCCAGGCTCTCTGGAACAATTGTAAATATTTCCTCCATTGCAGCGCGTACAACTGCACCGGGATCGGGCTATTATTCTGCTACAAAATGCGCTTTAGAGGGTTTGTCCAGAGGGCTTCAAAAGGAAGTTTCTCCCTTGGGATTATCGGTTATTATCGTTGAGCCCGGTGCGTTTCGTACTGAATTTGCCGGACGTTCTTTGCAGCAATCTCAAAGTTCTATCGCTGACTACGCCAATACGGCAGGGCATCGCCGGAAAGAAAATGACAAAACCCATGGCCTCCAGCAGGGCGATCCTGTCAAAGGAGCACAGCTTATTATTAAGGCAGTAAATGCCGAAAAGCCGCCCTTGTTGCTTTTGTTAGGAAGCGATGCTGTTCAGGTGGTCAGCGACGCCCTTGCTGCCGATCAGTCACAGGTTGAATTATGGAAAGAAGACAGCAGGACTACGGATTATTAAAGCTCTGGTGGTTTTTCAGGCACCGGTTCCTTTGGTCAGATTTGAAAATTGATAACAGAAAGAATGGAGAATCATATGAAAGTATTATTGGTAAATGGCAGCCCCCATAAGTCTGGCTGTACGTATACAGCCCTTACAGAGGTAGCAAATACTTTAAAGGAAGAAAATATTGAAACCGAACTATTTTGGGTCGGTGCGAAACCACTTTCAGGCTGTATTGCCTGTAAGAGCTGCGCAAAAACCGGACAATGCGTGTTTCATGATACCGTCAATGACTTTCTCGCCATGACAGAAGGTGCGGATGGTTTTATTTTCGGTACGCCGGTTCATTATGCAGCTGCAAGCGGTGCCATGACCTCTTTCATGGATCGGTTGTTTTACGCCGATTTGCAGGCAGGTAAAAATTCCTTCTACCTGAAACCGGCCGCCGCCGTTGTTTCCGCAAGACGTGCCGGAACAACAGCGACATTTGACCAAATCAATAAATACTTCACGTTGCAGGAAATGCCCGTGATTTCCTCCCAATACTGGAATATGGTGCATGGTGCTAGCCCAGAGGAGGTTGCCGAGGACTTGGAAGGCTTGCAAACTATGCGAACCCTTGCAAGAAACATGGCCTTTTTCTTAAAATGCAAAGAAGCAGGAATAAAGGCCGGGATTCCATTGCCCAAACAGGAGCCCAGAGTCTTTACCAACTTTGTTCGTTAGAAAAAAGAAATAGGAAAGGTGGTGAGTTAGCATGTACAACCGACAGTTGGATACCTTTATTCAAGTGGCTGATGCCGGAAGCTTTTCCAAGGCGGCTGATGAACTATATATATCGGCTACTGCTGTAATCAAGCAGATCAATCTTTTAGAGTCCAGTTTAGACTTGCAGTTATTTGAACGTTCCCATCGCGGTCTTACCTTAACAGAGTCGGGAAAATCGCTTTACAACGACTCAAAATACATCATTCAATATTCAAACGACTCCATTATGCGCGCTAAAAAAGCCATGGTTAACAGTGAAAGTATTATCCGTATCGGCACTTCGTTAATGACACCCACGCAGTTTCTAATGGAACTGCGTCCTCAAATTCATGAACATTATCCGGAACTTAAGTTTCAGCTGGTTCCTTTTGATAATACACCTGAAAACGCAAGAGAAATATTAATGAACCTTGGCCAAAACATTGATATCGTGGCAGGAGTCTTCGATAATGGTTTCTTAAAGGCTCGAAAGTGTACAGCACTGGAGCTGTCCAGGGAGCCTATTTGCTGCGCGGTGCCGATTCACCACAAACTGGCTTCTAAAAGCCAGTTAACAATAGAGGATCTCTATAATGAAAATGTGATGATGATTAAACGCGGCTGGAATAGCTATATTGATCTTCTACGCGATGATCTCTGGCAAAACCATTCTTCTATTAACATCGTCGATTTTTCGTTTTACAGCGTTGATGTTTTTAATGAATGTGAGAATAGTAATAATATTCTATTGGTAATTAATCGATGGACAAACATACATCCCCTTATGAAAATAATTCCTGTCTCATGGTCTCATGCAGTACCGTTTGGCTTGCTTTATTCACCCAGTCCATCTGCTCAGGTTCAGTCATTGATTGATTCTGTTGCACAGGTGTATGAATTGAAAAAATAAAAAGGGTAAATATTTGATGGAGGAGTTATAAATGGAAGAGATTATAATTTACTTTTCTCGTAAAGGAAACAACTATGTAAATGGTAAGATAATCAATCTTTCAATCGGAAATACTGCAGTTGCAGCACAAATGATTCAGGAGATAACTGATGCAACTATATTTAAAATAGAGCCAATAGTTTCATACTCTCATGATTATACAGAGTGTACAAATGAGGCAAAAAGAGATATGCAGCAGGATGCAAGACCCGAATTGAAAAGCTACCCGGAAGCTTTGGCGCAGTACCATACAATTTATTTGGGATATCCGAATTATTGGGGCACTATGCCTATGGCAGTTTTTACTTTTCTTGAAAGATATAATTTTTCAGGAAAAGTAATTATGCCATTTTGCACCCATGAAGGGAGTGGTATGGGAAGCAGCGTGTGCGATATAAAAAAAATCGCCAAAGGTGCAAGTGTTGGAACGGGACTTGCCATTCATGGAGCAGAGGTCGAAAGTGCGAAAGTCGCAATTAGATCTTGGCTGGATAGGAACAAACGAGGATGATTCATCCATTTTCTGCTCATTTCAATATCTCTTAATCTATGGACTCATGAAGCTTAGAGTATCTGTATTATAAGCTGGAACAAGGAGTCGTAAACGTAAAGAATCAAACAAAATATTTGATGTTAATATGGTTTCTATGCTTATGGAATGCATTGCATTTGCTAAAAAATAATAAAAAATTAATTTTGGAGGAATTAGAGATGTCTTATACTTTTTATGCACCAACTCGTGTGCTGTTCGGAGCAGGTCGTTTAAACGATTTGCATACTCAAATCATGCCCGGCAAAAAGGCAATGATTGTTATTTCAAATGGTAAATCTACCAGAGCAAACGGCGCATTGTCACGTACCGAGGAACAATTGCGTTTGGCAGGCATTGATACGGTAGTCTTTGATAAAGTAGAAGCCAATCCCTTGAAATCTACTGTAGAAGCAGGGGTAAAATTTGCGAAGGAAGCGGAGTGTGACTTTATTGTTGCTCTTGGCGGCGGTTCTATTATGGATGCTGCAAAGGTAATGGCAATGTACACCCTGCAACCGGGAGATTTGTGGGATTATGTCGGAGGCTCTACAGGTAAAAACCAACCACTCGTTAACCCGACACTACCATGGATTGCGATTACAACAACTGCAGGAACCGGCTCCGAAGTTGACCAGTGGGGGGTTATTACCAACCCTGAAACCAATGAAAAAATAGGATGTGGTGGTCAAGACAGCTTGTTCCCTGCAATTGCCGTGGTTGATGCCGAGCTCATGCTGACTGTTCCACCCAAGTTCACTGCTTATCAGGGCTTTGATGCACTGTTTCATAGTACCGAGGGCTATATTTCATGCGTCTCCAGTCCGATGGCTGACATGGTACAGTTGGCAGCAATTGAAAATGTGGGCAAGTATCTTCCCCGTGCGGTCAAGGATGGCAATGACCTGGAGGCTCGTGAGCATGTTGCCTTTGCTAATACCATGTCCGGCTATTCCATGGTGGTGGGTGCATGCACCAGCGAGCATTCGATGGAGCATGCAATGAGTGCCTATCATCAGGATTTGCCTCATGGTGCCGGTCTTATTATGCTCTCAAAGGAATATTATACACATTTTGTGAACAAACACGTTTGCGATGAACGGTTTATTCGGATGGCTCAGGCTTTGGGAAAGAAAGATGCAAGTGATCCAATGGATTTTGTCGCTGCGCTGACAGAGCTGCAGAAGGTCTGCGGGGTGGCAGATTTAAAGATGTCTGATTATGGAATTGTGCCGGATGAGTTTGATACACTGGCAAGAAATGCCCGTGAGACTATGGGAGGGTTATTTGCTTGTGATGCAACACCGATGACTCATGAAGAATGCGTGGAGATATTCCGCAAATCTTGCCGTTAAGGAGATGCATCGTATGGAAAAATCAAAAGTTTATTTTACAAAGAAAATTACGCCCGATTCTTTGCAAAAGATATATCATGCTATGGATGTCCGATTGAAGGGTAAGATCGCTGTCAAAATTTCAACAGGCGAACCGGGAGGCCATAATTTTTTACAACCCGCTCTGATTAAAGAGCTGGTGCAGGAGTTAAACGGAACGATTGTAGAGTGCAACACCGCCTATGAGGGTCGAAGGTATACTACAGAGGAGCATTTAAAAGCAGTCCGGGAACATGGCTTCATGGATATTGCGCCCTGCGACATCATGGATTCTGAGGGTGAGTTATCTATCCCTGTGACAGGCGGCAAACATTTGACTGAGAATTTCGTCGGAAGTCATCTGAGCAATTACGAGTCTATTTTGATGCTCTCTCATTTTAAAGGTCATGCCATGGGAGGATTTGGCGGTGCGTTGAAAAATATGTCTATCGGTATTGCTTCTTCCCACGGTAAAGCATTCATTCACGGCGTAGGCATTCCTGAAGATTTATGGACCGCCGATCATGATTCTTTTTTGGAGTGCATGGCTGATGCCTGTAAGGCTGTCATGGATTTTAAGGGGCGTGATAATATCGTGTATATCAATGTGGCTAACCGTCTCTCTGTCGACTGTGACTGCGACAGCCAGCCTCATGAGCCCGAAATGGCCGACCTTGGAATTTTTGCTTCGACCGATCCGGTGGCAGTGGATCAGGCTTCAGTGGATGCTGTATATCAGTCCTCAGATTCAGGAAAGGCAGCGCTCATTGAGCGCATGGAGTCTCGTAACGGTATCCATACCGTAGAGACTGCAGCAGAGCTTGGATTGGGAAACAGAAGCTATGAAATTATAGAAATATAATTATAGTTGACTAACTTGATAACCGTACAGTCTTGCGATATTTATTTCAGAGCAATATCGTTGTGATTCCCCGATTCGTTCGTAGAGATAAAATTCAAGGATACAAGTTGTGTATTTTTTAGCGGATTACCGATAACATTGCTTTGTTTATTTATAAAAAGGGAAACTGGCCTATAAAGGTCTGTTTCCTTTTTTTATAGAAATTCAAGGCTATTAACATATTTGTTGTAAGCATATTTCAAGTCGTACTCAAAGATGAGATTGTCCATGTTAAACATGTATCTTTATTGGAAGAATTTTAGCCATAACCTTAAGGTTGCTGTTGATGAACTTATAGAAACTTCTGTATGATTCACTTATCTTTTATAATAAAAACAAGACAATATTCAGAAGGGAGAATACTTGCTTGTGAGTAAATCAGTAATTCTTGCATTGCTGTTAGCAATGAACCTGTTCAGCACAGGCTGTGCTGAGAAAGATATAAATAACGGCCCCAATAATACCAATATTATATCTGCTCCGGCTCATGAGGATATTCCCGGTGACGGAGGAGGCACGGCTATGAAAGATCAATACGAAAATTTTAAAATAGACAGTTCAGTTATCGATGTGATTGAGCATCCGGCTTTTGATGGTTTTGGACGCTTCCTTTTCCCAACTGAATTTAGAATGCCAGACCGCAGCATGAAGCTGAGTAATATCAGTTCCCTTCTTCCCTATCACAGCAGTATCAATTCGGGTACAACGGTAGAGGTTCTTAATTACATGCTGGACGAGATGAATCAGGGGGAAACAATCTTCTATGACATTTATACAGAGGAAGAAAAGCGTTCCGATCCTTCCAAAGAAAACACGGGATTGTTTTTCTTTCGTGGTGAGGCAAACGCACCCTTTGCTGTTATTAGTGCTGGTGGCGGTTTCTCCTATGTCGGATCAATCCATGAGAGCTTCCCTCATGCGTTGGAACTGAGTAAAAAGGGATACAACGCTTTTGCGGTTCAATACAGAACCGGCGGTGCAGAGGTTGCCTGTGAGGACTTGGCAGCGGCAATTTCATTCATTTTTGAGAATGCGGACATGCTGGAGGTTAGCACCGACTGCTACTCTTTATGGGGTGGCTCGGCGGGGGCAAGAATGGCGGCATACCTTGGTTCCTATGGGCCGGCAGCATTCGGGGGCGAATCCCTTCCAAGAGCCGGAACGGTAATCATGCAGTATACAGGCCATTCTGATTATACTGAAAGCGACCCTCCCACCTACGTGTGTGTTGGAGAAAACGATGGTATCGCCAATTGGAGAACCATGGAGCGGCGTGTAAATATGCTCAAAAGCCAAGGGATCGACACTGAATTTCATAAATACCCAAATCTAGGCCATGGCTTCGGACTTGGGATTGGAACCACAGCCGAGGGCTGGATCGACGATGCTGTGGCATTTTGGGAAAAACAAATGACTAATTAGAGAGGATCTTGAAACATGAAAAACTTTGTATTTGAAAATTCAACAAAAGTCTATTTTGGAAAGGGTTGTGTGAAAGAATATCTGGCCTGTATCCTGAAAAATTATGGGGATACAGTAATGCTGGCTTATGGATCGGGTTCCATAAAAAAGAATGGCGTTTATGATGAAATCATGGATATTTTATTGGGTAATGGCAAGACAGTCGTTGAGTTTAACGGAATTATGTCTAATCCCACCTATGAAAAGGTTCTGGAAGGGGCAAGACTCGCAAAAGAAAACAATGTTGATTTCATTCTTGGCGTTGGCGGCGGCAGCGTAATGGATTGCTGTAAAGCGGTTTCTATCGCCGCTGCTTCTACAGAGGATGTCTGGGAGCATTATTTTGCCAGAGCCGGCGTGATTGACTTTGAACCGCTTCCTCTGGGGGTTATCGTTACGGTTTCTGGTACAGGAAGCGAAATGAATGGCGGAGCAGTAATTACGAATGAAAAAACGATGGTAAAGACTGGACGTGATTATGCAAAATGCAACCCGAAGTTTGCACTGCTTGATCCAACCTACACCTACAGTGTACCAGTCAGTCAGATGGTTTCCGGCGGATTCGATACTCTTTCTCACATTATGGAAATCTATTTCAGCGAGCCAGACGAAGATAATGTATCCGATGACATTTCAGAAGCGCTTATGAAGAATGTTATTCGCAACCTGCGTGTTGCCATTCAAAATCCGGAGGATTATGTTGCCAGGAGCAATCTCATGTGGGATGCCACTATGGCGGAGAACAGAATTATCAAGATGGGTAAAACAACGGATTTTGAATGCCATCAAATGGAGCATCAGCTGGGAGCCTATACAAATTGCAACCATGGCTTCGGACTGGCAGTTCTGCACCCTGTTTATTACCGGCATATCTATCAGCATGGACAAGGAAAATTTGCACGCTTTGCCACAAATGTGTGGAATCTTAATTCAGAGAACAAAACAGAAGAAGAATTGGCGTTGGCAGGCATTGAAGCGTTAGCCAATTTTATTAAGGAAATAGGACTGCCCACGACACTTAGGGAGTTGGGAGTGGAAGATGAAGCTGTTTTGAAAAAAATTGCAGACTCCTGCGGCATTTCAGCAGGCAGCTACAAACGTATGACCAAGGAAGAAATTCTCGAGATCTTTCGGGAGTGCTTCTAAATTTAAAAGGAGGGTTTCCTAATAAGACGGTTTATGATATGCATTTTGAGTTCTATTCTAATGTTCAGCTTAACAGCGTGCAGTAATGGAGGCGAAACAATGCCCAGAGAGCAACAGTCATCAGCCCCAGAGGCTGAAGCGTTAAATTCTGAAAGCACACCATTATCTGAGAATAATCCTGTTGAAGAAAGAGGGGCGCTTACGGATATGGACGAACAGGCTTCGCAAGCAAGGATTTCAATTACTGCCGGGGATCAGGTCATTTATGCAAGTCTGTTTGACAATGAAACGGCAGATTCTTTTAAAAATCTGTTACCCCTTACGTTAAATGCATTTGACCGAATCGGTCTGGTAAAATCCACCGTACTTCCCCAATCCATTTCTGCTAATGGAAAATTCACAAGGGAATATGTTCGCGGTGCCGTGTTTTACTGGCCGGAGGGGCCTGAAGTTGCATTTTGCTACAGCGATCATCTTCTGGAAACCGTTGTTGACATTATCCATATGGGATTAATTGAAACTGGCGTAGAAATTTTTGAGGAATATACCGGTGAAATTTATATAGAGCTGGTTAATCAGTAGAGCCCCTCTCCCCCTAAAATAAAATAACCAATTGAAAAGGAGCTTTGTATGAAAAAAATAATTACGTTTTTTATGAGTGCCGTTATGATCTTTAGTTTAGCTGCATGTGGCAGTAACGGGGGATCTTCAACCAGTCAACCCTCACCATCCACCACTCAGCCTTCGGAGTCTGTTAGCCAAGCACCTGCTCCGAGCAGTGAGCCATCTGCAGAAAGCATACCATCATCTGAAAGTACACCGGAGCCAGTATCTGAAAGTAAAAATACTCTTGTAGTCTATTTTTCAATGCCTGAAACCACCGACCCCAACAACATGACGCAGGATGAAGATCAGAGTGTTGTTGTCATAGATGGAAAGGTTCTGGGTAATACCCAGTATGTAGCGCAGCTGATTCAGGAAAATACGGATGCTGATATTTTCCGGATAGAGCCTAAAACCCCTTACCCCACGGATCATGACACATTGGTAGATTTGGCTAAGCAAGAACAGAATGATGCGGCCAGACCGGAGCTTGCGGCAAATGTGGACAACCTTGAGCAGTATGACGTGATTTTTCTTGGGTATCCCAATTGGTGGGGGGATATGCCGATGGTTCTGTATTCTTTCTTAGAAAGCCATGATCTGTCTGGTAAAACAATTATCCCATTTAATACGCACGGCGGAAGCGGTTTTTCTGACAGCATCAATACCATTGCAAAATTGCAGCCCAATGCAACCGTAAATAAAGACGGCTTTACTGTTTCAAGAAACACAGTGGAGGATTGTGCAGATGATGTTGCAGCTTGGGTAGACGGCCTGGGATATGCAAAGTAGTATGCTGCAGTTAATTGTAGGTTTAAATTTTCAATTACCTAAATGATAAGTATTGATAAGGAGGAACCAGGATGAAACGAATAAGAGGAATATTTTCTTTACTGCTTACACTGATTATTTTAAGCGTTTCAGCTACCCCCGCTTTTGCTTCCGTCCAGAACACAGGGTTTTCTGATGTGTCCCCAGATGTCTGGTATGCGCAAGCGGTGGCATACGTTCAAAATAACGGCATTATGAGTGGAACGACATCTACGACATTTGAACCCACCGCCCCCATGAGCCGGGGGATGCTTGCCACAGTACTTTATCGAATTGCGAAAAAACCGGCTGTTTCCGATTCCAAAACATTTGTAGATGTAGCTGATAATATGTGGTATAGCGATGCTGTGCAATGGGCGTCCACAGAAAATATCATTACTGGCTATGGAAACGGGAGATTTGGAATCAATGATGCCGTTTCCCGTGAGCAGCTTGCTACAATCCTTTGGCGCTATGCCGGAAGTCCCGTAGCCGATGCGGATGAAGCAACATTTAATGATCTGTCTGCAGTATCTAACTGGGCAATTCCAGCTGTTAATTGGGTGAAGACAAATAATATTATGAACGGGAGAGGCGATAATCGTTTTGATCCGGCAGGCAAGTCTACCCGTGCGGAAGTTGCGACTATTTTATATAACTATCTCTCTCCTGCTACGACACCTGAAAACGCCGCAAAGGCCCTGGTTGTCTACTTCTCTTTGCCGGAAACAACCGACCCCAATAATATGACACAGGAAGAAGCAAACAGCACGGTAGTCATTGACGGTAAAGTCTTAGGAAACACGCAATACGTGGCACAGCTGATTCAGGATAACACCGGCGCGGATATTTTCCGTATTGAGCCCAGAACACCGTATCCAACCAACCACACTATCTTGGTGGACTTGGCCAGAAAAGAGCAGGATGAAAACGCACGGCCTGAACTTGCTTCAAGGATTGAGAATCTGGCGCAATATGATGTCATTTTTCTTGGCTACCCAAACTGGTGGGGCGATATGCCGATGGTACTGTATTCGTTCCTTGAAAGCCATGACTTAAGTGGAAAGACGGTTATCCCTTTTAATACACATGGTGGAAGTGGATTCTCAAGTACGATTAATTCAATTACCCAATTACAACCAAATGCCACAGTAAATAGAAATGGATTTACTGTTTCCCGAAACAATGTGCAGGACTGTACAGATGATGTTGCTGCATGGGTGCAAGGGTTAGGTCTACAAAAGAAGTGATTTAGTTAAATGAGAGTGATTTTATATACAAACACTTTGAGCAAAGATATTTCTCATAGTTTCAGCTAGTACGGATTTTCAGCATGGTCACTCTACGCTCTCAGCGATAAACAACTAAAGTGTAATTAGCTAATAGATGAAAAGTAATATTAAGTGTAGTTAATTAGCGGTTGAGATTTGAACTGAATATGTTTTTAAGGGCAAATTCAGCGAAAGCTGAGGGCGCAAAGCTATAGGATCTAAGGTGCTTGTACAAGCATTATGATAGCCTGGCTGCAACAATCAGCATGAAGCCTGCCTTTTTTTCAAAGGCAGGCTTTTGCCATCTTTATCTGTCCATATTCTGATAGATGGCACGGGCATCAGGATACCAGCTTTCGCCTCACATAGACGAAAGGGTATGCTTATGAAGATTTCTTGCTCCCCCCTGTGCCAGAGGTGGAAATAAAGATGGCGCAGCTTTTACATATCAACTCCATATAATACAAAAAGATATACAGTTCAAAGAAAAATCAGCATTTCGCTTTTATAGGCGAAGTGCTGATTTTTTATTGTGCGCCTGGCGGCGCACGTTTCTAATGGGTGAAAGTCCCTAGTCTGCCCTAGTAGTGGGAAAGACACAGCCAAGACCAAGGGTGTCGTGGGTGACTGCGAATCTGAAGGAAGGTGGAGGCAAATCTCTGGTCTGACGAACAGAAATCACATCAGGCTACAGTTAAGGATAAGACTGCAATACAAGTTAAAGTCCAATAACTACTCGGAATTAACTGTAGTAAATGTGGCAGATGGATGGAGAGAAAGAAACGTGTGGTACCCAGGGAGATCTCGTCAGCAAGTGAAAACAGAGTATGAAACTTGTAGTAACAACGAATGACGAGAAGTCAGCCGAGGTCATAGTACCATTTCAGTTGCAAATGATATGGGAAGGACTGAACTTTAGGAGGTACAAGCAATGAAAGTAACTGATAGTAGATTTAAGAACAGACAACTTCATATGGAAGACTATCTGCAAATGGTATCTGCGGAACAGAAAGAGGATGCAGAAGTGTTCGACTACGGGAAGATTACTGAAAAGAGCGGTATCATCACAAACTATTGGATGAATAATCTCTTGGAATTGATTTTGCGAAAAGATAACCTCAACAAGGCATATAAGCGAGTGAAATCAAATAAAGGAGCAGGTGGAACAGATGGAATGCAGGTGGATGAACTTCTGCCCTACTTAAAGGAAAACCAAGACACCTTAATTCAAGAGATAAAGGGAGGCAGATTTAAGCCAAACCCAGTTCGAAGGGTAGAAATACCAAAAGAAACAAAAGGTGAGTTCAGAAAGCTTGGAGTTCCAACCGTGGTTGACCGAGTTATCCAACAAGCAATCATACAAGAACTAACGCCTATCTACGAGGAGCAGTTCTCAGAAAACAGTTTTGGTTTTCAGCCGAAAAAAGGTGCACATGATGCACTGAAACAATGCCAAAAGAATGTAAACGAAGGCTACGTATATGTGGTTGATATGGATTTGGAAAAGTTCTTTGATACCGTATGCCAGAGTAAGCTGATTGAGGTATTGGGAAGAACCATCAAAGATGGCAGAGTTATCTCTTTGATACATAAATACCTCAATGCTGGAGTGATAACAAAAGGGGTGTTTGAGAAAACAGAGGTCGGCATGCCACAAGGTGGACCATTAAGTCCATTGCTAAGTAATATCATGCTAAATGAGTTGGACAAGGAACTTGAAAGCAGAGGACATAGGTTTGTCCGATACGCAGATGATTGCATGATTTTCTGTAAAAGCAAAAAGAGTGCAGAAAGAACCTTGGAAAACATCATACCATTCATTGAGAAAAGGCTATTTCTGAAAGTGAATAGGAAGAAAACGCAAGTCGCGCACATCAGTAAAGTTAAATATCTTGGATATACATTCTATAGATATAGAGGTAAATGCAGATTTAGAGTACATCCGAAATCCGTAACAAAGATGAAAGACGCAATACGAAATCTGACAGACCGAAACAATGGCATGAGCAACACAGCGAGAGAAGATAAATACCAACAGTTTGTGAGAGGATGGATAGAGTACTTTAAACTCGCAGATATGAAGAATCTTCTAAAAGGCATAGATGAATGGGCTAGACGCAGAATACGAGCGGTCTATTGGAAACAGTGGAAGAAAATCAAGACAAAGTACAGAATGCTTAGAGCCATAGGATGTGAGCATTGGAGAGCCAAAGAACTTGCCTGTAGTAGAAAAGGGTACTGGCGCATGGCGCAAGTGCTGAACCAGATATTTTCTAATAAAATAATAGCCAAGCTAGGATATACATCCATGCTTGACTATTATCTGATAGTTTATGAAAACTAAAGAACCGCCGTATACGGAACCGTACGTACGGTGGTGTGGGAGGTCGGTAGATAAAATAATTATCTACCTCCTACCCGATTTCGACAATAAAACTGATACAGCGACCAGATGTTCCAATATTAGGCGATTTTCTAGTCGCACTATATATAAGCACGTCGAAACCTCGTTGCCGATCCCCTCCGCTTGTTCTTCATTTTTTGATTTCAAACATCACGAAATGGAGGACAAGCCTATGGCTTTATACAGAAAGGGAATTAATTACCGGGCAAAATATCCGGATGCAAGCGATGCTGTTATTGAGGTATTAGAAAAAAGTGACCGCAAAATGGAATACCAACAGTACGATTTGAAGGTAGAGCGCTATCATGTGGATTGCGCACACCTTACAATCAGTTGCACTCCTAGCCGGGAAGATTCTTACGAACGGCTGCTGGAGGAAAATCGTCAATTCGCATCAGATGCAGAAAGTGTGGAGGATGCTGCAGTAAAAGCGGTATTAATTGAAAAAATGCTATCCAGTGTGAAGTTGCTCATACCGGAGGAACAGAAACTGATCGCAGAACTGTTTTTCGAGGGGAAAAGTGAGCATCAGTTGGCAGCAGAAACAGGTATTCCACGTATGACAATTCACAACCGTAAAAGACGAATACTGGCTCACCTGAAAAAACTTATAGAAAAGTAAAAATAATTTGGTCCAACCCCCTCACTCAACGTGGAAGTAAGTGAGGGGGTTTTTTCTATTCTCCCTTTTGCTCCTTGAAAATTTCATATCCGGCAGCATCAATACATGATCTGTCCAGCCGTGTGAAAAGCGGCAGCGACCTTGACGGGTGCGCCAAAACTGCCTGCGGATTGGGTAAGGTGGTATTATATATACCACTTTATCCGTTCGTCGAACCGATGGCATCGAAGGTGACGAGCGAGAACGCCCGGTCATAAAACAGCTTATGGTGAGCTGTATCGCAATGAAATGGACAGTGCTAACGCTACTTCCGCCCAGCCACAGACATCGCAATGGGGGCGGCTCGCAGAGATCCTGGGAGAGGTGAAATTCCTATGAGGCCCGCTTAACCGGCAGGCCGTTGCTGTTGCCGCCCTAGCTTCGGGAAGTAGTGTCAAATAGAAGCGTAGAACCAAAATGAAGAACAAGCAAAATATCTCATTTTAGAGACCATGCGGCGGGACAGTTATGCCCCGCCGCATTCCTGTGAAATGAAATCGATCAAACTTTAAAGGAGGTTTTTGATAATGGAACAGAAAAAAAGAGGATGGCTGTATTGCCGTATCGATGCGCCGGAGGATACGCATGGCACATTAAAGGAACAGCAAAAGGAACTCTGGGACTATGCCGAGCAGCTTGGCTTGGAGGTTGCCGGTGCATCGCAGGATATTGGAAGTGGTTTGACTCTTGACAGACCTGGACTTAACGTCTTGAAAACTGCCGCCGCAGAAGGGCGAATGGATATTGTGCTGGTAAAAAGTCTATCTAGTATCGGACGAAATATGGAACAGACATTGGAGCTATCTCAACAGATCAATCAGATGGGGATCACCCTATGCTCCCCTCTTGAAGGAGAAATCCAACTTTCATCTGATACGCCGCTTTCCCCGGAACCGTTTTTGCATCTGAGCTAGGGCATTCATACGATGTTCTGGATGCTGCTCATGAAATAAACCATCGAAAGGAGAGTTGTTATGACTAACGAAGAAATAGGTAAGATGTTTGAAAACAACAATGTAGTCAGGGGATACGTCTATCCATATGAAGGAGGTCGAAGTGAATATTGGTTTGAGAATTCGCCCTCCAACATTGCCAACTTTATTATGCAGCATAGGGATGCGAAAGAAATTATTGTCACCGATACCGTAGACAGAAAAATATTAAACACCATTGGCGAATTTATCGACCGCTGCCCGGATCAAGGGCTCCTGCAGCAGATTCTGCCGCACCTGGTTCCGATACAGATGGGAGAGGCTGAGCCACAAGAGATTCCCGTTGCGACAGATGCAGAGGTAGAGGAATACTTCGAAATGCGTGATGAGCCAAAGATGGGGCTTGAGCTATGACAACCATAATGTCATTTGTCTGGAGGGAACCAAATGAGCGTAAACGCCATAAAAGAACAATACGAACATGTCGAACTATTCGGGAAGCCAGCGCTTTTCACTGATTCCCGGATTGATCGGAGTACGGTACCAGAGGGCTTTCACTGCTACGATCTTCAGGGGTCTGACTATGATCCCGGAAAGCCCATTATAGTGGAGGATCATGTTGTCGTAAATCATGCCGGTACGATACTCACATCAGAACCGGTTAACATGCCCAAGGAGGGCCGCCGCAGGCTGAACGGAAAGCTGAATTTTCTTGGTGAATGTTTGAGTCTTGAAGGCTTCTGTGAAGAACACGCAATCACCCTTGCACCGGAGACTTGCAAATATGCCCTGCGTCCTGCATTAGCAGAGCAAGCAGAGCTTTTTTATGCTCTTCCCAAGGAGCAGGATACTATGCTTGGAACAGTAGGGCATCTGCGTATCGATTTTGGCGGCAATGGACATGAGTTCTGGCACACCTGGTGGCCGCGTGATTATGAGAAGTATCATGGTTCCGCCTTTGAAATGGAGTTAAAGGCAGTCGTGGATGAACTGCGGGAAAAGGGGCCTCTTGAAAGTCTGGGAGCAATGTCGAGTTACTGCAATGCTCATGGCGGAGAGATTACAGGAGGATGGCAGCAGAACTATGGATACATCGTAGAAACAGAGAACTACCGTTACTGTTTACGTTGTAATCCGGCCCCCGGAGATTATCAGGCGTACTTGACTGTTTTCGATCTGCGGGTACAGCAGCTGAATATGGCTGAGAATGACATGCCCGATCAGGGCATGGGGATGGGAGGAATAAAGCTATGAACTATAATCCGTCACTTATAAAATTTATGAGGGAGAAATACCCGCCAGGAACACGAATCCGGCTTGAAAGCATGAACGATCCCTTTGCGCCGGTTCCGCCCGGTACGGAGGGCACGGTTGATCTTGTTGACGATGCTTGTGGGATACACATGAAATGGGACAACGGCCGTACCCTGGCGCTAATTCCTGGGCAAGACAGTTTTACGGTTATTCCTCAGCCATTTCATACACTCAAGCTTTATATGCCATTGGCAGTTAATCTTTATGAGCGTGATGAATACGGAAGCTTGGACGATGAACCCATAGAGCTTGGCGACCGTGAGGTTCTGGAGTACGAGGACAGCATCTTTTCTGCTATTCTTCGTGAACGAAGGCCAGACGAATCGGAGCGGGGGCTCATGCAGTACTATGGAAAAAATGACACTCTGAACCAGAAAGTACAGTCCTATGTGTTTACTGTGGAGAAGGTAAACGGCAGTCTCATGGGTATGGCAGAATGCCGTATTCAAGGTGAGCTGACTGACAACGAGCTTGAGATGCTGAAGGACACCATCAGTGGTCAGGCTTCCGATGGCTTTGGGGAAGGCTTTGAACAGCGTTACATTAAAATTCCAGATGGTGAGATTTGTGTCAGCCTTTGGAGCAGTGAAAAAAGCTGGAAAATCCAGACGCAGGATGAGCTGGAACAGCAGGGTCAACAGATGGGCGGAATGACGATGGGAGGGATGAGCTAATGCCAAATCATGTAACCAATATTTTGCGGGTATCCGGTGATCCCGCACAGGTGAAGGCCATGTTTGAGGCCATTCAAAGTGATGAAATCGGCCTTGGCAGTATTGACTTTAATAAAGTGCTTCCTATGCCATCCTCTCTGGATATGGATTATGGCAGCCGGGCAGAGCGTGGGATGAAGCTTTATCGGGACTTTACTGCTGAAAGTACTGCGCTTGCAATGGCAAATGTGGTAAAACCGGATGCTGACCATGAAAACCGTGTTGCTGCGTTAGTAAAAAAATATGAAGCACTGACCAAAGACGATCCCCAGCTGCTGAAGCTGGGAGAACAGTGCTGCAACAATATAAAAAACTATGGTCACCCCTCATGGTATCAGTGGTCAGTTTCCAATTGGGGAACCAAGTGGAATAGCTATGGCTACGATAAGCTGGCAACTCCGAGGAAGTTTGATGGTGAGCACATCGAGTTTCAAACAGCATGGAGCCGTGCAGAGCCTGTCATCAGTAGGCTTGCCAAGCAGTATCCTGATCTTACCTTCGAGTATCTGTGGGCGGACGAGGACTTTGGACATAACACAGGAAAAAAAGAGTTCCAAAACGGAGAGGAAACATTCAGCGATATTCCCCATGGAGGGTCAAAGGAGGCTCTTGAGCTGGCAGCGGAGATACACGGTGTGGATTTGTCGGAGATGGGCTACCAGTATAATGAGAAATCCGGTACATACGAGTACCACAGTCAAAGTGAGTCAATGGAAATGGAATTGTAGCCTTATATCCCCTTTTAAACTAATTGGAGGTGAATTGTAGAATGGAAAACCCGGATTTACAGGCAGTCTATATAGAACGGCTGAATGCACTGCTGCCCACGTTGGATTTTAAGGAGCTGGATCGCTCCTGCAATACCCAGGACAACATGTATGCCAAGGAAGCCCTGAAGAAAATGCACGATTTATTTATAGAAGTTTACGGAACAGATGATCTGGATTACGGCGGTTATGAGTTTGTCGATGTACCGGCTGTTATAGTGGGACGTAACACAGGGCATATGGGACTTGGAATCGTGGCGCTTGACCTGCAATCCTCCGGGGAGCATTACGGTACCTTTTTTCTGACGCCAAAGGGTATCATTGATCAGGGATTTGATGAAATGAAGCCTGCAGATACCAAATATCTGGCTGACACTTATGTTCCCTACGATTACTGGTACACCGTATATATCCAGCGGGATCATCATGTGGATTTTGAGCATATTCCCGAAAAGGTGGTGGAAATGCTGGAAGCCTGTCAGCCTGGACAGCAGGAAAAGATGACCCAGGAAGCTTCGAAGCCGCAGGGTAATGAGCAAACCGCCGATTCTGAACAGGAAAATGCGTGTGAATCGCCTTCAATGGAAATGTAGAGTGCATATCCCCTCTTTTCTTCACTTGAAGTGGATCATATATATTATAAGTCTGTGTGAACAGCGTACTTTTTATCTTAGAAACTATGCGGCAGAACCGGATTTCCATTTTTCTGCCGCATCCTTGTGAGATAAATCATCAATTAAGAAAAAGAAAAGGAGGAACTGTATGAGTAATCATTCTTTAAACGATTTGCTGGAAAAGGATTTGGTGGTGGGCTGTGTCTGCAATAGCAATGGTTCAAACAAAACCTATTATTTTGAAAACACCCCGGAAAATATTGCGAGCTTTATTAGGGCGCATCAGGAAAGTACGAATCAACTGCTTCTGACCAGTCTGTCAGACCGTCTTATTTTAAGTACCCTTGGAAGTAGCATCAGCCATTGTCCCAATCAGAAACTGCTGCAGAAGGTACAAAAGGAGCTGTGTTCACTGCAGAAAGGAGAAGGCTCCCCGGCTCCCCTGGTAGTTGCCAGCGAGAAAGAATTTCAAAGACTTTTATATGAAGAGGATCAGAGAGTAACGGCTGCTGAGCTGCGGATGCTTTAGGTGGGGGGCAGATATGTAGGAACAGGAGGAAATGCCATGGAAAACAAAAAGGAAGCAAGAGAAATGCAATATAAGCTATCGGTAAAATTGCTGGATATTATGGTGAATAGCGGCTTTTTACTGCCAGAGGAGTATGAAAAAATTGATGCACTGAACCGGGAAACATTTTCTCCGGAGTTGGCTGAAGTATATGCGTAAAAACACTAGCTATATATGAAAAGGTGTGGTAATGTGTGTTGCTAACAGGAGAAGAATCTTCTGGGAAAGGAGAAGCATATGGAAAAGAAGACAGTAAAAAAGGTAGTAAAAATTGAGCCTGTTAGCACCATTTCAAACATGGAAAAGCCCCTTGTGAAACGAGTATGCGCCTATTGCCGAGTGAGTACCGAATCAGCAGAGCAAATCAGTTCCTTTGAGTCTCAGGTGGAGTATTATGAGCGGCTCATTCAGGAAAAGGACAGCTGGGTATGTGTCGGTATTTATGCGGATCAGGCACGAAGCGGTACGAAAACCAGTGGACGTGATCAATTCCGACAGATGATGCAGGACTGCAGATTAGGCAAAATCGATCTGATCCTTACGAAGTCCGTCACCCGCTTCGCCAGAAATACCGTAGACAGTATCAAGGCGATTCGGGAGCTGAAGCGTTTAGGCATCGAGATCTACTTCGAAAAGGAGAGGATCAGCACCCTGTCTGAGAAAAGTGAACAGCTGCTGACAATCCTCAGCTCCATAGCACAGGGTGAAGCCGAGAGTATCTCAACCAATTCCAGATGGTCCGTGCAATATCGTTTTCAGAATGGAACCTTTATCATCAGCTCCCCTGCTTATGGGTACATAAACGATGAGAATGGAGAGCTTATCATCCAGCCGGAAGAAGCCAAAATTGTCCGTAGAATTTTTGATCAGTACCTTGGTGGAAAAGGCTCCTACGCCATAGCAAAAGAACTGCGTAAGGCGGGAATTCCTACCATACGAGGATCGAAGGGCTGGCAGGACGGTGTGGTCAAGGAGATATTGCAGAACCCAGTGTATGCAGGTGACCTGCTCTTCCAAAAAACCTACACGACTGAGGGGGTACCCTTTACCAAGAAGCATAATCGCGGTGAGATGCCGCAGGTTATGATTACGGATAACCATGAACCCATTATCAGCAGAGAAGAAGAACAGGCGGTTCGAGAGCTATACGCATACCGCAGACAAAAGCAATGTGTGGAGAATGTCGAGGTCTACCAGAATCGATACGCATTCAGCAGTCGGATTATCTGCGGAGAATGCGGCTCCATATTTAGGAGGCAGAAGATATACATTGGAAAGCCTTACGAAAAAGTACAATGGTGCTGTCATCAGCATATTGAGGATATTTCGAAATGCAGTCAGAAATCAATTCGGGAAGATTGCATCCAGCATACCTTCATAACCCTGTGGAACAAGCTGGCCAGTAATTATGAAGATATCCTTTATCCTCTTCTGGCGATATTAAAAGCGGTGCCGGACGATCCGGAGCAGGTACAGGAATTGCTGGAGCTGGAGAATAAAATAAGGGAATTAAAACAGCAGAGCCATATGTTGCAGAAAGTCCTTACAGGCGGCGACATTGGCTCTGTTGTTTTTATAGAAAAACGAGGTCTTATAGACACGGAGCTGGAAAAGGCATACCGCCGACAGCAGCTTCTCAAGGAGCAAAAATTATTTGATGAGCAAATCAGCCAGACAGAGTATCTGATGGCGGTTTTCAGAAACCGCCCTGCCATACTAGACGATTATGACGAGGAGCTCTTCCGAATGATGATTGAAACGGTGACTGCTTACCCCGGACAGCGGTTGGTCTTTAAACTGAAGAACGGACTGGAGCTGGAAGAAACCTACGGAAAGGAGCTGTAAGCAGATGCAACGACATATGCCGCTTGGATACCGGATCGTAAATGGTAAGGCTGATATCGTGCCGGAAGCCGCTCAGATAGTAAAAGCTGTTTTTCAGGCATATTTGGGCGGAACCTCTACCTATCAGATTGCAAAAGACTTAACGAAACAAGGAGTCTTAAATGCCAGTCACAAGCCCTCTTGGAACCACGGTTCGGTGGGAAAGATATTGGAAAATAGAAAATACACTGGAGATGAGTTTTATCCTTCACTGATCGAAAGCGGAATTTTCGAGCAGGTGCAAAAGCGCAGACAGGAAACAGTAAAAAGCCTTGGCAGACACGTACAACCAAACAGTTTCCGGAATCAAACAAAATTCAGCGGAACGCTGTACTGCGGTATCTGCGGACAGTCATATCGGAGATATGTGGAACACTGCAATCAACCCAGTGAGAATGTGAAATGGAAGTGCAAGCATTATATCAAGTCCAATCGGGTATCCTGCCTAAACATCTTTCTGACCGATGAACAAATCGAAAGTGCTTTTATGAATGTCATCAACCAAATCATAGCGACACCAGCTATGCTGGAACAAAGGCGCTCGATAAAAACACCTGCTCCCTGCCCTGTCGGAGAAAAGCTGACCCGACAAATAAAGGAGACTCTCAATGCCGGTCAGTATAAGGTAAACGAAATAAAAGAGCTTGCTTATACACGAGCTGCCGCACAATATCGGGTATCGGTTATTGATGACAGCGCTTACCGGACGGATCAGATAAAGGCTGCTATTTTAGGCAAAGAAAAGCAGATGGATTTTGATGAAAGACTTTTTCAGCAGGTAATCCGTAAAATCACAGTAAACCCGGATGGCAGGCTCCGGTTTGAACTGCTTAACGGTCTGCTTCTTGATAAGAACATCGAAGAAAATTAGTGAGTAGGAGGAAAACAAAGATGCAAGCAGTAAAGAAGAACATCTCGATTATCCCTGCAACACGAGGATATGATAGAACAATTCGTCCACAAATGAAAGCCCTGCGGGTTGCGGCTTACTGCCGCGTCAGCACCCTGCAGGAACAGCAGGAAACCAGCTACGAAGCACAGGTAAATTACTACACAGAAAAAATCGAGAACAATCCTAGCTGGAAGCTGGCGGGAATTTATGCGGATGACGGAAAAAGCGCAACCTCAACGAAGAACAGAAGTAACTTCCAAGCCATGATTGAGGACTGCATGGCTGGTAAAATTGATATGGTTATCACCAAATCCATCAGCCGCTTTGCCCGAAACACCGTAGATTCACTGATGAATATTCGAAAGCTAAAGGAAAAGAACATCGCGGTCTTCTTTGAGAAAGAGGGCATCAATACGCTGGAGGGCAGCGGTGAACTGCTGGTTACCATCTTAAGCAGTCAGGCACAGGAGGAAAGCCGGAATATCAGCGAGAACTGCCATTGGGGAATCGTTCGAAAATTTGAAAGCGGTAAGGTGATTGTCAATCATAGCAAGTTTTTAGGCTACACAAAGAATAAAGACGGAAATCTTGTCATCATACCAGAGGAAGCAGATCTGGTGCGCAGGATTTTCCGTCTTTTTTTAGAGGGAAACAGCAGTTATAAAATTAAACGGATACTGGAAGCCGATGGTATCCCCACAGTCACCGGAAAGACCGTATGGCAAGCAACGGTCATTGACAAAATGCTTAGCAACGAAAAATATATGGGTGATGCCCTGATGCAGAAAACCTATACCGTGGATTTTCTGACGAAGAAAAAGGTGATAAATAAAAGTATCGTACCGCAGTACTACATAGAAGATAATCATGAAGCGATTATCCCAAAGGAGTTGTACCACCGAGTACAGGAGGAAAAGGCACGTAGAGGTGCAATCTACCGACCTGCATCTAAAAAAGTGGATGCACCTTCTATCAAGGGAAAGTACAGCGCCAAATATGTGCTGTCCGACATTATGGTATGCGCAGAATGCGGTCAGCCCTACCGCAGGCAGGTATGGTCCAAGTACGGCATGAAAAAAGCCGTGTGGCGCTGTGACAACCGCCTCAAGCACGGTTCCAAGAGGTGCAAGCATTCCCCCACCCTGAAAGAAGACAGCCTCCATGAAGCCATTATGACCGCAATTAATAACGTGGTAGAGGATCAGGGAGAATTTGTGCAGGCATTCCGAGAAAATGTAATCCGCATCATCGGAAGCTACTCAGCACAGGCAGAGCCTACGGAATACGATGAGCAAATCGAACAGCTTCGACAGGGAATGATGAAACTTATCGAGGAAAGCGCCAAAACCGAGTGTGCAGATGATACATTCGATAAAGAATACCGCATTATCGCAGATGAAATCAAGGAGCTAAGGAAGAAAAAAGCAAAGGTGCTTCAAGAACGACATCTGGCAGAATCCTATGAACAGCGTCTGCAGGAGATGAGTAGCTACACGAAAAAAATTAACTACTTAAAACGGGAGTTTGACGATGACCTTGTCCGCAGACTGCTTCAAACAATCCGAGTTATCAGTGAGTGCAAAATAGAAATTCAATTTCAATCGGGCATCGTTATACGGCAGGATGTCCTGTGTGATGATTAAATGACGGCAGGAGCCGAAAGACCAGCGGTTCCTGCCAGTGTATAAAGTACTGGTAAGAATAAAATCCTCAGACAGTGGGCTGAGGGTTTTATTGTTGGCAGTACCAATATGGTCTGCTGCAAGCAGAAACGGGTTTATAGAAATGTAAAAAAAGTGTATAATAAAAATAAGAAATTAACTTCAAACTATTATGTTGAACAGCTTATATTTATGAGGTAAAATGTTAATTCCTTTGGAGTAGAATCCAATAAGAAGGCCAAAAAACAATAAGCATGGTTCAAATAATCTATCTGGATAGGTAGAACGGGAGAGGCAGGTGATTATAATGACAATACAGCAGATTATGAGGGATATGAAGCTGTCTAGATATCAAGTATCAAAGGTCAGTGGAATTTCGTGGGAAACTCTTACGGAGATTTATAATGGAAAACTTCCTTTGAATCAATGTAATGAAGAGGTACTCTCTAAACTGTCACAGGTGCTGGAACTTTCAAGGGAAGATTTATTAGAGCTGGAACCAGAGCAGGAAAGCGACATATCTGATGGGAAGCCAGAGATAAAGACTTATTTAGAAACTGGACTCACGGAGAGTCTCCAGATGGCAATCGATGATTATCAGCAGGGAGAAAAGGAAAATGTACTGCATCTTGACTGCTTGTGGAGTGAATTATATGGTTCGATAAATGCGGATCTTTGGGCGGGCATTATTACGGATGAGCAGGCCAGATATCTCAGGGATAAGTATCTTGGTATATAGATGAATTAGTAGGCATGGCCTGCAAGCTGTACATGAATGATTTTTAAATATCTGAAAACCTATAACATAAAAGAATCACTTTGGGATGTATTGATGTGCAATTATAGCACGAAAGGAAAGAGGCTTATATTGTATGACAAATGAACGAATATACAGGATGGCATTTTCAGCTGTCTACCCGCTGCTAGTCCAAAAGGCAGAGCGCAAGGGGCGCAGTAAATCGGAGGTTGATGCTGTAATTTGCTGGTTGACGGGCTATGACGATTCCGGACTGCAGGGACAGATTATAAAGAAGGTCGATTACGAAACCTTCTTTTGCGAAGCCCCGCAGATCAACCCGGACGCCGCCAAAATTTCAGGTGTGATCTGCGGATATCGCGTCGAGGAAATCAAAGAACCGCTGATGCAGAAGATCAGATGGCTTGATAAGCTGGTGGATGAATTGGCAAAAGGCAAGCCTCTTGAAAAAGTGCTGAGATCCTAAAGACTCACAGGTATTTCGGAATTTATCATGAACGTGAGAAAGCGCGGCTTAAATTTAGTTCGGTGTTTCTTCCTCGGCAGAAGTCTCATCCTCAGCCGTATCGTAACCATCACCAGCCATAGCTGATTTGATCTTATATAATTTTGACCATTTCAGCGGCGCTTTCAATTTTTTGTTATAAGCAATAAGCATGGATTCTGAATAACCAAGAGATCCTGCTTTTCTTTCTCTTGCTGTCCGTCCGATGTCTTTTGCAGAGAAAGCACCGACTTTTTCTTTGAATAGATCGTCTTTTAGAAGGTCTTCAAAAGCGACAATCAGCTGAGCAATTCCTTTCAGCATATTGGATGAAAGCGAATTAGAATCACCTTCCCATGTTCCAATACATAGACGAAGAGTACGGTCCAGCACGTGAAACCCGAATTTCCGGTAGATGTATTCCAGACATGCCACTGCACAGATTCCACCGGGAATTTTGTTATATGTGATAGACAATCCATATGATTCTACAAGGGATTTAATAATAAGCTGCTCATCATTGCCGGCTTCAACATTTGCCATAAAAATTTCATACGGCAGAAGAGGCTTGACATACTTCAGCTGATTTGCAAATATGTCCGCTTCCTGGGTGTATTCCAGATCATCATATATCATGCACCAGACCGGAGTATCACGTGTTCCGGATACAATGGCTACAATTTCTATCGTATGCTGACCGTTGAAAACATAATTAACGCCATTGCGGCGGCTGACCTTTACCGGATTGATTTGATATAAATCAAAGTTTTCTACCGTTCGCTGGACATGTGAAATAGAGAGGTTTCTTTGATATTCCTGATTAGATACCAGGTTTTTAATTGGAATCTGCTCAAAATGTACTTTAGGAACAAACGCACTGTAATCGTCCATTAATTTACCTCCTTTAGAGCCTGAAGCATATGGTTGATGGTTTCTTTTAAATTTCCCAGTTCTTTTTCCAGCCTGTGGCACGCTTCACCGGTTACATCATTGAAATCTGATGTGGAGTGGGTACGGTTAATGGAACTGATCCATGAAGGAATGGTCAGCGTAAGGCTTGATATTTCAGCGTCCGGATCATACACAGGCATTTCCTTTATAGAACCCGCTGGTATGGGAAGAGAATTACTTTCCGAGGAATTTTGTTTTTGCAGTATCAGTCGGCGTAGATTTAGTATAAATTCTCTGGGATTATCAGCGAGTAAAGGACTTAACTCTTTTACTTCCGGCACTGACAGCTGTGAGAACGCAATTGCATTTTCAAGGGATATCTTAACTTCACTGGATAAGATACGGGGAACCAGTTCCGGTATAATCTTTAAAAGCAAGTCCAGCGCCTGTGTATATTTTTCATAATTCAAAATAGAAGCCGAAGAAATAAGGTATTCTTCACTTAGCCGTTCTCTTGTCTGACCTGGGGCGGTAAAGGCAGGTTCAGGCAATATACCTGCCCTGAGCTCTCTTTTTGTGTATTGACTGACTCCAGCAGCGTGATGTGCACCAAGTATTTTCTCCATTTCGCACCTTTTTCCAATCAAGTATCTGCGAATCTCTTCTGTGATATTGGAGCGTTTCAGCTGATGTGCACAAATCCATACAATTGCTTCTTCACGGCTTCTGAGATATATGCGCTGAACTTTAAACGGAATTCGGAGTTTTATACATAATTCATATCGGCTGTGGCCATCCAGGATGGTACTGTTCCAGACAAGAAGAGGTTCACGGCATCCGTCCCTTATAATACTTTCTTCCAGAGAGAGTAATTCTTCTGCAGACAATGGCAGAATCAGCTGTCTGAAAGCTGTGTCAATTTTTAATTTATAGATACTTTTCTCTGCCATGGAATTATGATTTAGCCCGATTCAACAAAATGGATTTGTCCATGTGAAACTGAGCCGCTCCTTCCTTTGGAATTATTTCGCCGTATAGGCGGTAGGATTGATTATTCTCCCATTCACTGCACAAACTGCGCAGATTATTAACAAGAGATCTGCTGTACAGTTCAATTGACTTTTGGGTGGATGGTAACTGTGTAATTTTATGAGCCCGAGAATCAGAGCTGTCACTGCCAAGAACTGCTAGTGTTCGGTCCTCCGGATTTACCAAAAGCAGTACATAATCGGGATTACCTATAGAATGCAGTGTGTTTTTATGTATCCGGATACGGCATTTTTTCAAATCTACTGATATTGCAGGTATTAAAGTGCTGTTTCCTGTCATAACTCATCCCTCCCCTCGTCAGATGAAACAGGTGTGTTTTCGGCTGCCTTTTCCTTCAGCCCAAATACAGTATAGCCGTCAAATATATTTACCTGAAGAAGCCGGCGATGCTCTTCGACAGGCAGACCGAATTGATTCTGCCACTCTGCCGGGAAGACCGGAGTACGCGAAGTCTTTGGCTTTTCATTATCATTTTGCAGCCGCTGGTAAATCTCGGTAGCAGTAAGATCAAAGATAAAGAGATATTCGCTGCCGCTTTGAATCAGCTTTCCAAGAAGCTTATAGCGGTAGTCAGGGTTCCAATCCATTAGCTGAATGACCTTTGCAAAAAACAGACGGCAGGTTATCTGCTTTGGTTTTCTCTGGATTCCCTTACTGGTGCACCAAAGAAAAGAATCTTTTTCGTCTTCCCTGCTTGGACGTACAGCAAGTTTTTTGTCCTGTGGATTTACTAGTATCTGAACATAGTTTACATCCGGCATTCGGGTCAGGCATGCTGTATTCATCCATACCTTGCAGCTGCTGAAGGTAATCGAAGGTTCAAACACATGAGCAAAAAATTCACGCCGGACAACCTGATAACCGTCATAACTGAAATTGTCATCCTGAATGTCTGTTTCAGAATTAGGCATCGTCTGCTCGTTAAGCGGCTTTAGCGGGGGATTGTTATTTATGTATGGCAAGGTATTTTCATTCTCCATTCTCTGGCTCCTGTTCTATATTGCATATCATTTGTTTGATGGTGCTCCCGATTACCTCAACGCTGGTGATATTTAATCCCGGAGAATCAGAAAAAGACCTGCCTTCTTCGCTGACGTTCCATACGCCTTTTCGGTCAAAAGCAGCTAATTCCCGTGCCTGGGCATGCCGGTAAAAGTTGCTGCCAAAATTGTCCGCCCATGCGCAGGGATAAGCCACGATGTCCTTTTTAGGGCCGGAGGTGAAAGGCTGGGAACCATCGGAAAGCAGGGCACTTTCCGGTGAATCATTCGAACCTGATTCCAAAGTATCCTGCGGAATAAATATCTCCGTTTCCTTTATATCAAAGATTACGACTGCTTCGTCGTCTCTGCACCGGTGGATACCTCTCATACGATATTTACAGCCTGATTTCCAGCCGAAAAGCTCATATAGTGTTTTTATATATGCCGCACAGCTGACAGGCCGGGGATAATACTGTCCATTATTGGGGTTAGCCCACCTTACGGCATTCCTGGTTTCTTTTGTGCAGGGACGTATTACAAGCAGATGGTCTCCGGGATGAATAAGCATTTCTATGTACAGGGATTTGTCAAATTTGCGTATACATTCGGTGCTGAATACGATGCCGTCAGCAGAAAAGGTAACGCATAGCTTTCTTGCGGTGTCAAAGAATTGAGAACGTGCAATTTCAAACCCGCGCAGATCAAAATCTCCGGAATGTGCTTCAATCTGAAGCCCGTTTACTGGAGGCAGCAACCCATTTTCATAAACGCTTTTCGATGCGGCATGGTAATCGTCAGCAGAAAAAGCGGCCCATCGTGGATTTACGGATACAAATCCTTTTAATACGCCATTCTGTATTACTTTCAGCTCCGGAAGAATGCCTTTGTTGCCATACCGTGCGTTGCTGATCAGGTGCTGAACGGCAATAAAATCGTCTCTGGAAATGATGGCTTCGTGATGCCCATGATCCCAGTATTGATTCCGATCCCGCTTGTTTTTTTTTGATTTATGATCCAGATAGCTGGGGGTCCAGGTTTTTCGCGCAAGCACATCACCGCAATGTCTTTCATTCTGCAGAATCTGCAGAATAGAACCGGGTGACCATGAAGTATTGTTTTTCTTGGTGCGGCGTCCAAGTCTGGTCAGAGTATCTGCGATCTGAGTGCAGGTGTATCCGTACAGGTACATGAAAAAAATCAAGCGCACAGTTTCTGCTTCGGGTTCGTTAATGATAAGTTCTCCGTTCTCATCCTGATCATAGCCGAGGAGCGGAGGCGTTAGAAAGATGCCTCTGCTAAACCGCATCTCAATGGAAGAATTCATAATTTCACTCTTATTATGGGACTCTTCCTGCGCCATTGTGGCCATAAAGGACAAGAGCATCTCACTGTTGCTGTCAAGGGTGTAGATATTTTCTGTCTCAAAGAAGACTCCTACGGGAGGGTGCATAGCCGCAAGCTGACGAACATAGCCAATGCAGTCCAATATATTTCTCGCAAAACGTGCTACGGTTTTTGTGACAATTAAATCGATTTTACCATTCCGGCAATCTGCTATCATATTTACGAAAGCGTCGCGATGCTGGAGGGATGTGCCGGAGATACCCTCGTCGGCATAAATATTGACCAGATTCCACCCGGGATGACGGCTGACAACGTCTGTATAATGATTTTTCTGGAGTTCATAGGAAGACGTCTGCCGGGGATCATCGGTAGATACCCGGGCATATATTGCGACTCGTTTTTCAGAGGTGCTTTCGTAGAAATTGTCTTTCGGTATAGCCGGAATAACATCAAGTTCTTCCGTGTTGATTCCTTTATATCGTGCACGTATCCGTGCTTTTTGGCGTTCTGTGTCAGTTAAGTGTACTTCGTTTTCTTTCATGGCCATTTTCTCCTGCAAATAAGTTTATTTGAAAATTATATAAGGTATAAGGGAAAATGGGAATGAACCACAGGTCTGCTTGTTGACCTATGGTTCATTTTCAAAGCCAAATAATTCGTTTATGATTAGATATTAACCTTTTGGCAGTACAATTCAAAGGCAATATAGATGAAACAGGCAGCAATAGCCTATTATGTAGAATATGACAGTATTCTACATAATAGGAGGATAATTTATGGCAGTAAACTTTATAATTATTGGCCGGAGGGTAAGGGAAATTCGTCTGCAAAAGCAGATTTCACAGGAGATATTAGCAGAGTGGATTGAAATGTCAGTGACGTATATCAGCCATATCGAGACGGCTAAAAAACGTGCGAGTTTAGAAACACTTGTAAAGATTGCGAATGCATTGGGAACAACAGTGGATCAGCTGCTGAGCGGTAATCAGGAAAATGATCAGGAGGAGTATAAAGAAGAACTGGTACAGCTGTTAGAGGACTGTACCAGTTATGAGAAAAGGGTTATTTATGAAATTGCTGCTGCAGCTAAGATGAGTATTCGTGATAATGGGTGGCTTCGGTGTAAAGATGACTAATACAATGTAATTTACTCCAATAAATGAGCTGATAGTTTTACTGAGAATATTATAATGTAAAACGGAATATTAAAACAAAAAAATGTAAAAATATATTGCATATTGTTCCGAATTTCGTGTATAATGAGAATATCGGAATATTATATAGGGGGTGACTCTTTTGGAATACATGAACGTACAACAAGCAGCAAATAAATGGGGAATTTCAGACCGGAGAGTAAGAATATTATGCGACGAAAATAAAATTCCTGGAATCATTCGTAAGGGGCGCTCATATCAAATTCCTATGGATGCGGTAAAACCAGTAGATGGAAGAAAAAATAGAAACAAAAAAATACCTGAGCAGTTTGTGTCCTTATTTTCAAGAATTGATGCTTTAAAAAATGAATTAGATAATCGACGTCCACTTACACAAGGAGAAGTTCAGCGCCTACGTGAAGAATTTCTTGTTGAATATACATTTAACTCTAATGCTATTGAGGGAAATACGCTTACTTTACAGGAAACAGCTATGGTATTAGAGGGAGTGACTATTGATAAAAAGCCATTAAAAGATCATTTAGAGGCCGTTGGACATCGTGATGCATTTTTATATGTTCAAGATATAGTAAAAAATAAAATTCCTTTTACGGAGAGTATTATAAAACAGATTCATACCTTGGTTTTAATGGATCGTCCAGAAGATCGGGGAGTCTATCGACGCATTCCAGTTCGTATTTTAGGTGCATTCCATGAGCCACCAGAACCTGTTTTGGTACCTGAATTGGTGGATAGATTAATTAAGGAAAATAATTTGGTTAAGCTTCATCCAATTGAAAATGCAGCATTATTCCATTTAAAATTTGAAGGGATTCATCCGTTTATAGATGGAAATGGGCGCACTGGGCGCTTAATACTGAATTTATTCTTAATGCAAAACGGATATCTTCCAGTTAATGTTAAATTTGCAGATCGCAAACGTTATTATGAAGCATTTGACAGTTATTACCGAGATGGCTCATCTGCCGAAATGACAGAGTTGGTTGTTGAATATCTGGAAGAACGTTTTCAAAGCATTTTAACGTATCTGAAATAGCAATTAAATAATATGTACTGAGGTAAAGCATGAGCTCAATATTTGATAATGAGAAAAATAAAGACAAGTGTCAAAAATTCACTCCACCAGAAATGGTGGAGATAATGTTAAATTTAGCTGGTTATACAAACAATTTAATTGGATGTCGCATTTTAGAAAATTCATTTGGGTCTGGTAATATTTTAACAGCTATTGTTAAAAGATATATTAAGAGTGGTAGAGATTTGGGTTTGGATTCTCAAGTGATTTCAGAAGGGCTTAGTACTGATATTTATGGTATTGAGCTTGATGAAAAATTATTTTCAAACTGTAGAGAAGAACTTAATATAATCGTAGAAGAATCTGGGGTGCCTCCAGTCAAGTGGAATTTGTTTAACGTAGATGCATTAACTTGGAAAAGTGAAATCCTTTTTGATTTGGTTATTGGAAATCCACCATATATTACTTACAAAGAAATTGATTCAGACAATAAAAGTATGATAAAGAGTAATTTTTCTACCTGTGCAATTGGAAAATTTGATTATTGCTATGCATTTATTGAGGCGGGCGTTAAATTATTAAATACTAATGGGAAACTTGTACAACTTGTGCCAAGCAATATTTATAAAAATGTATTTGCTGAAGAATTACGCAAATTATTGCAATCGCATATTTCATTAATTTTAGACTACCCATCACAAAATATTTTTAAAACTGCATTAACTTCCACAAGTGTTTTTTTATATGATAAGGCATATTACGAGGATTTTGTTCTATATAAAAATATGACTGATAATTATGAACTTCGGATTCCTCGAACTTCTTTAGTTGGAAAATGGATGTTTGTAAATTTACATGCAGAAGGGGAAAATTTAGTCAGATTTGGTGATATGTTTAATGCTTCAATTGTTATAGCAACTTTACTAAATGAGGCTTTTATTTTGAGATCAGAACAAATAGAAGATTATGAGATTGAAGAAGCAATAATAAGGCCTACTGCTAGTCCCCGATCTTTAAGATATAAGCGAAAAGAATTTATTATTTTCCCTTATCAATATGTCAACAATCAATTAATACGGATGGAAACAAATATGTTTCAATCTATTTATCCAAAGACAGTTAAATACTTGCATAGCCATATTGAAAAGCTTAATGCAAGAAAAAAAGATGAAAGCACTGCGTGGTTTGAGTATGGACGCTCACAAGCACTTGCACATTTAAATCAAGAAAAACTTCTTATGTCCACTGTTGTAACAAATACTGTTGAGCTTTATCATTTAGATGTTGAGACAATTCCTTACTCTGGAATTTATATCACAGTAAAAGATAATAATTGCACATTAGATGAGGCTGAAAGAATCTTGAAAAGCATAGAATTTCTTAACTATATAAAACAAGTTGGAATAAGCGTGTCTGGAAAGTCTATTAGAATTACTTGTAAGGATATAAATAATTTTGAATTTGTTAGGAGGTAGAACTGTGGAACATTTACAGTATGTAATTGAAGATAGCACAATTGCAGAGTTATTGGGTGTTCAGAACTTTACTAATGATGAGTCGGCAGTTTTGGAATTGGTAAAGAATTCCTACGATGCCAAAGCTCCGCAGCTTGTACTTGAATTCAACGGAGACCGCCTTACTGTTACCGACAATGGAGTTGGTATGAATGCTGATGATATTAGAAAACATTGGATGCATGTAGGTAAAAGTTCAAAAGAATATGAAGTGATTGATGAAAATAATCATAAAAGAATTTTAGCCGGATCTAAAGGAATTGGTCGATTTGCATTGTCTCGTTTAGGGCGAAATGTTCAAATCTTTTCCAAGAAGAAAGAATCCATTGCAGTTGTATGGATAACGGACTGGAATGGTTCGACTCTCAATGAAGATGAGTCTATTAAATTACAGGGAACAAAAATTATTATTGATGGACTACGCGAAAAGTGGGGTAAGAAAAAGATCACAAACTTAGTCGACTTTTTGTCAAAAACATATAATGATACTTCAATGAAGATTAAATTGATTCATCCAGACATTACAACTGATGTATTAAGATTTTTTCCAGAACCCAAACTTGGAAAAAACTGCTTAAGCAACATTAAAATGTATTATGACAGCAAAACTTGCAAACTGAAAACAGAAATATCCTCTGATGAGTTTCTTGAAGAGGCAAAGATTTTTTGTTCTGGATTAAACTTGAAAGAGTATTCTGCGAGTACTGATATGGTTGACGAGCTGAAGGCATCAAAAGAATGGGATTTATCAACAGACGAATTGAATGAATATCTATCAAAGTTAGGAGATTTTTCTACTCAGTTTTATTTTAATGTTAATTCTTCTTCTGTAGAGATGGAAAAATTTTTATATAAATACTCAAGCCTTCCTGAAAGTCTAAAAGGAGGAATAATCCTATATCGAAATGCATTTAGTATTTCAGCATACGAAGGGAAGAAAGACTGGCTTGGCTTAGGAAAACGATCGAGAAAATCTCCAGCTGCAGCATCGCATCCTACAGGCGCCTGGCGTGTACGAGAAAACCAATTGGCAGGAAAAGTTCAAATCGATAAGATGGCAAATGCTGTCTTACAGGATCTTTCTAATAGACAAGGTTTAGACGAAAATCTTTATTATGAGCTGTTCATAGAAATTATTCTTACTGGTCTTAAAGAATTTGAGAGGTATAGGCAAGAAATTATTAGACACATAGATACAAAAAATAATGTAGAGCCAGAAAAGAAACCAACACCTGTGTCAGATAAAGTAATTTCTGACCCCAAAACGGTTTCCCTGCTTACTGCAAAGGAAGCTCAGCAATTAGCGACGGAAATCAAGACTTATAGAAAGGAAAGTTCTGATTATCAGCGAGAAAGAGCATCGGTTGAAGAACGTTATAAATATGATGTTCGTATTTTGAATGTTTTAGCAACAACAGGGTTGAAAGCTTCTTCCATTGCTCATGAGATGAGGAACGACAGAAATTCGATTGCTGAGAATGCGCAGAATATCATTCTCGCACTAAAAGAATATGATATGTGGGATGAATTGCTATCACCGGAAAGAACAGAAAAAGCGTATATGAATGTGCCGTATCTTTTAGAATCAAATAGTACTGTAAGTGCAAAAATAGTAACATTTATGAATACAATGCTTGCAGAGGTTGAAAAAAAGCAATTTGAGGCTTCTTGGCAAAGTATAGCAGATGTTTTAAAAAGTATTAAGGATATTTGGGAACGGGATTATGCATGGATAACAATTACTGCAAAAATGGAAGAGGATATCTGTTTTTTAATGTCAGAAGATATAATTAAAGTAATTTTTGATAACTTGATTTTAAATAGCATACAGCAAAATGAAGATAGTAATCATTTAAATATTACCATTGAGGCTAAAACGCTTGATAACCTTTTGCATTTTATTTATTCAGATAATGGCAAAGGGTTAGACAAGAAATACGCCGCCAATACAAGAAAAATTTTGGAAGTACACGAAACAACTCGGAAAAATGGTCATGGCTTAGGAATGTGGATAGTCAATAATACTGCTGTTATGTCAGGTGGAGAGATTATACAAATTTATGGTTATCCTGGATTTTCAATAGAGTTTTCAGTAGGAGGCAAAATGTAATGGAAAAATTCAACTTGCTTTATATTGATGATGGACCTGAGCCATCATTAGAAAAGTATTTGGATCGTGAATATAATAATTTGGATTATGACATCGAATATTCTGAAATAACATTTGATCCAAATGAAAGCTATGATAGTCTTATGCAAAATCCAAAAGTGCAATCGGCCAACATCATTTTTATTGACTCAAGATTGTTTGAAAATCGAACGGTGGGTAATAGCAAATTTTCAGGAGAAGAGTTTAAAATTTTTTTACGAAAGTACTACCCATTCATTGAAGTAATTGTAATAACGCAAAATGAGGCTGATCCCGATGTAGGTACTATATCTAAATACGATCCTAAATATGGAAAAACAGCCAGTGAATATTACGCAGAAAAATTACCCGGTTATATAGATAAAGCAATTCAAAATATTTTAATCTATAGACGTCTTGCGGAAAAATTGGAAAGTAATGAAAATTGGGAAACTACGATAAAGGAAAAGATTGTTAATTCTTTACAAGGCATCGGTGTCTATGATGAACTTACAAAAACTGATATTGATCAGTTGATTTTAGCCTTTAAAGATATACAGGAGAAATTAGATGTCTAATGATTTTAGAAATACAAAATATTGTCCCGCATTGAAAGATGTGGGACTGAAGAAAGCAAAAGTTGCTGATCAAATAAAAAGTGATCATAAAAGAGCTCGTGATATGCATGCGTATATTTATCAGAATAATGGGCCTTATAAAATTGAATTTATAAAAGCGTATAATGGTAAGTGCGCATATTGTGGGGCTTCAATAAATATTTTGCCTAAGGTAATGTTTGAAATTGATCATTTTATTTATGAGAAAGCTCCAGTATTTAATGGGAGCAAAGCAGCAGCTGGATATATTGAAAATCTTGTTTTAGCCTGTCATTCATGTAATCATCAAAAAAGTTCTTTTATAATTGAAGATGCTGATCATCAATATTTTTATCCTGATACTGGGGGAATACAAAAAACATTTATAAGGGATGATCAGTATTACATAAAAATTTCGGATGAGTGCAAAGAAAATCGTGTAGTAAAAGATTTTTATAAGCAACTAAATCTTGGAGGAGAAATTCATAGGCTTGACTATTTATTGATGAGTATGATTGGAATGAAAGAAAAAATAACAGACATGCCAGAGGCAAGCGCCAAAATAGGACAAGCAATAGAACTGCTTCGCGTTAAAAGAAATGTTATGGGATAGATCTATTTAATAATCTGGTGCAGGAAGATGGTTCAGCTAATGTATCCATTGCAGGTTTAAATCCGGTTGACTTAAATGCAGTTGATGTAGACGATAGAAATTAAAAGGAAGGAATCACATACTAATTACATAAATGCTACTAAGAATAAAATCCTCAGATAATGCGCTGAGGATTTTATTGTTGGCAGTATTCCACTATCAACAATATTATATCCGGTGGTGTGCGCATCGCCAAAAGCGCAAATCTAGGTTATAATCTTATCAGGAAAAAGGCAGGACACTGAGCAAAAAGATGGTTCATTGGACTTTGGGTAACGAATTATATGGCTTCCACCAAGGCTCAACCACGCCTCGCGGGAATCTTTTTCACCCACTCAACACATGTGGAGACGGTTGCTTTATTAACTCGGAAAAACATGATTAGTTATAATCTTGAGATGACGGTGGATGTTGATATGTATATTTAATAAAAAACTTCTTTATAAAGAGTTAATAACACATATTTATTGGTTGAGATTAAAGCAGCTAATAACAATAAATTAAGTACTCAAACTTCGCACTTGAATAAGTGCCTATGCACCTTGAAAATTCAATAATAACTGGCATAAAAATAGCATGAAACCGCTGGTTTTGTTATAATTAAGTTACCACACAAAATCAAACAATCGGAGGTTCATGCTATGACAAAAAGTATAACACAAAACAACCAGAATGATAACCAGATTTCTGCATCAATCAGAAAGTTTTTTACAAGATTTCATCTTTCATCGGCTCTCAAGGCTGCTAACGCATATAAAACGAAAGGATTTCCTGTAACCGAGATTTATCAGTATCTATTTCTTTTGATTTTTTCAAATAGAAGCATGTATATGAACATGTTGACAGGACGAAATACTCCGACCTTTGCCAAGGATACTGTCTATCGTTTTATGAAGATGATTCATATCAACTGGATTCGCTTCACATCGGTGCTTTGTTCCAGAATCATCAGGGATGCCATTCTTCCTCTGAATGATGAGAACAGGGTAAATGTCCTGATTATTGATGACTCGATGTTTGAGCGAAGCCGTTCAAAGAAGGTAGAACTTCTTGCTAAAGTATATGACCATGCGAAACATGCGTACCGTTACGGATTTCGTATGCTGACACTCGGGTGGTCAGATGGAAGCACATTTCTGCCAATTAACAGCATTCTTCTGACTTCCGAGAAACAGAAAAAACGTATCAATGAAGCAGCAATACTGGATAAAAGAACAGCGGGATATAAACGTCGTAAACTTTCTATGACCAAGGATACGAAAGCCATGTTGAAGCTGTTGGAATCTGCCAAAATAGCATCCATTCCAGCAAAATATGTCCTGTTTGATAGTTGGTTTACATCCCCTAGCACAATACATGCCGTGAAGGAAATCGGTTATGATGTTGTGGCTATGGTTAAGAGGACACCAAAAATGTTCTTCCGCTATAATGGTACAGATATATCCTTGCCGAAAATCTATAATCAGAATAAGAAGCGTCGTGGTAAATCGCGATTCCTATTGTCTGTTATGGTAGATGTTATCAAAGACGGAGAAACCGTACCTGCTAAAGTAATTTATGTCCGGAATAAAAACAATCGTAAGGAATATCTCTGCATAATCTCCACCGACATAACGATTGATGAGGATGAAATCATCCGCATTTACGGAAAACGATGGGATATCGAAGTATTCTTTAAAATTTGTAAAAGTTATCTTAGACTCAGCAAAGAATGTCATTCACTTTCTTATGACGCAATGACTGCCCATGTAGCGGTTGTTTTCACCAGATATATGATGTTATCCGTTGAGAATCGGGAAACAAAGGATGAACGTTCTCTAGGTGAGTTATTCTTATACTTTTCTGACGAATTGTCTGATATCACATGGATTCAGGCCTTTCAAGTGATGCTTCAAATGTTCAGAGCACTGCTTGTAAATGATTGTGAGCTATCAGACGAAAAAATCTGTGAACTCACGGATGCATTCATGAGTGCGATTCCATCGGTACTAAAGGAACGCTTACTAGCAGCGTAAAACGAGCTGAACATTGACAACTTAATTACTGCCAGGTATTGAATTTTCAAGGTGCATAGCTAAAATCCATGTGCGAAGTTTGAGTAAATAACCTTACTGAGATGGTGTTACTTCTTCGGAAAGAAAAGTTTGGTTCTTCTAGTGAAAAAACTCCTAAGGGGGAAATTGCTGGACAACTTTCTCTTTTTAATGAAGCTGAAGTTGAGGCGGATGCTTCTATTCCTGAACCTATTAAAAAAGAAGTAGTCAAAGGATATACAAGGACCAATCCCAAAACAAAACGGGAAGAACTAATAAAAGATCTTCCGGTGAGGGAAATCCTTTGTGAATCTTCCAGGGAAGATATGAATTGTATTCAATGTGGCACAGCGCTTAAACCAATCGGTAAGGAAACTGTTCGTGAGGAGTTGGAATACATTCCGGCAAAGCTTCAGATTGTTCGTTATGTCAGAATGGCTTATGAATGTCCGAAATGTAAACATACCAATCATCCGTATATTCAGAAGGCGAATACCCCTACCTCTCTAATGAATCATTCTCTGGCATCCCCTGGCTCGGTAGCAAATGTAATGTACCAAAAGTACGTAAACAGTATTCCTCTCTACCGTCAGGAAAAGGATTGGGAACAGCTTGGTATCTTTCTGTCAAGGGCAACCATGGCTAACTGGGTAATCCGTTGTTCTGAGGATTATCTTATTCCGGTAACAGAGCGTCTTCGAAAAGAACTGCTTCTAAGAGATGTCATTCATTGTGATGAGACTCCGATACAGGTGCTAAAGGAAGAAGGGAAGAAACCACAAACGAAGTCATACATGTGGTTATACCGGACCGGAAACGATGATAAGCCACCGGTTATTCTTTATGATTATCAGTCTTCCAGAAATGGTGACCATGCAGTAATCTATTTGAAGGATTTCAAAGGGTATGTGCATTCGGATGGTTACGCAGGATATAATAAACTATCCGGTATTACCAGGTGTGGCTGCTGGGCTCATCTTAGACGGAAGTTCGTTGAAGCAATTCCTGATAAGAAAGCCAAAGATGCTCCGCTTACCAGTGCTGAAATCGGAAGGGATTACTGCAATCAGCTTTTTAAAATGGACGAAGATCTGAAAGACCTGACTCCGGATGAAAGATATAGCAAGCGTCTTGAACTGGAAAAACCAGTTCTTGAGGCCTTTTGGTGCTGGCTTGAAAACCTAAATGTGTTAAGTGGTTCAGCCCTTGGAAAAGCTGTTACTTATGCAAAGAATCAAAAGAAGTATATGGAGAATTACCTTCTTGATGGAAGATGTTCGCTTTCCAACAATACAGCTGAGAATGCAATCCGCCCGTTTACAGTTGGGCGTAAAAACTGGCTGTTTGCAGATACCCCTAAGGGAGCTACTGCATCAGCTGCAGTATATAGTATTATCGAGACAGCAAAAGCGAATGGTCTTAACGTATATACCTATCTGGAATATCTACTTTTGTATATGCCAGACACGGACTGGAGGAATTACCTGGAAGGACTGGATAACTTAATGCCCTGGTCAAAAGCTGTACAAGCAGAATGTGGAAAACGCTAAAGGAGTGCAATTATAACCGTTCTTGTTATTTTATATAAGGCACTCTTTTATTGATCGCTTACCTACCACTTAAGTATGCCGCTCGATGGAGCGGCCGTAAATTAGCTTTGCTTTCTACATTCCTCTGGTAAGTTTGGTGACCATGGAAGTAAATCTTCTAAGAAACTTCGGTCTGTTCTATCCCGATGCTTTGGCATTTCTTCCAGAAGGTGTTTGATATATTCATAGGGTTTTAAGTTATTCGCCTTAGCGGTTTCACAATGTTATCATTCCAGCCACATTGGGGAACATTATTTGGAGCAATCGTAATAATCGCTGTTGCATATAGCGCATACAAGTTTTGGGTAGAGAAATTTAGTGATTTTTTTGAGATTATAATCATTTGTATTGAGTTAATTGTTATATCAATAGTAACGACTAAAAATCAGGTGGAAGATTTTGTCTCTATATTTTTATATGTTTTTTTTGCAAAAACAGCAATATTTATGATTAACTACTTGATAAAGTCTTCAGTTGCATCATATTGTAATGAATAAACAGATGACATTTAAGCGTAGAATTAAAAAAATATCTTCCATCAAGGATTCAGTGGGTCTTCATGACATCATTTTTGTCTATTCAAGGCATGTGGAGACTGTAATCCTGTTACAACGCCGTAATATCTGATATATAAGGGTCTAGAATTATAGATAGAAATATGTTTTGACGTGAGAGGATACTTTCACGTCTTTTCTATTATCAGAAAATAAATGTACTCCACATTTCAGAAGGGCGGAAAGAGGTAAGGTAGTGTGGAGATGTGTAAGAAGGATTGAAAAAGGAAGACAAGATGGCCTTAATTTGCCTATTTTGGATGAAGGATGGATGGATTCGGGATATTTTGGTGAAGCTGTTTGCCAGAAAGGGTATATGATTAAAGCTTAGTAGGGGGAAGTCCATAAAATCCAGGTATTTGATACATTTATTTTGATATAAAAAATAAAGGCTCTCAGGAGAAAAGATCATTTTAGAGTGTCTTGGAAATATATAGAATTTATATGAAATTATTTTTTATGGTATATCATTGGGAAGTAATATCTCGGAATAGTTGATGAAGAAAAAGGTTCTTGACATAATTGGGAACAAGTGACATAATGACATTATGATGACATGTCAGTAATAAACAATACGTAAAGGAGAGGAAAAATGAGTCAGAAATCAGTTAAAGGAAGTTTAGAGCTTGCAAAATCTATAAAGCTTAGACGGAATGAGCTAAATCTCACAATTGAAGAGGCGGCATCAAAAGCAGGCGTTGGGACAAAAACCTGGAGCCGTTACGAATCTGGAGAGTCTATAAGAAAGGACAAATGTAGAGGTATCTGCAAAGCACTAAACTGGCATAGTTTGCAGGGGAATGGAGAAGCCGAGACAAGTAACAAATTGAATTTCAACGAATATAGAGATCACGAAGCGTGGTCGTCATATCTCATGGAGAGATTTGGAAATTTTGCTGCTACATCTTTTGTGATTGGCAGTGACATACTTCTTGATAATTTACAGGAGGACATGGATGAACTTTCTTCAATGCCAAGAGAGTCACACATTGGACAAATAGGCGCTTCATGGATGGAGTCATTATTACCGGCACAATTTCTTATGAGGTATGATTATGACTTCTTGTATATTCTGCGTACCACAGTTACTCAATTTCGATTACAGGCTCCCAAGGGAAGTCCGATAATAGCTCATAGTGTAATAGAGGAACTGGCATTATACCTAATTATGGAAGAATCTCGATTTCTAATGGAAAGTATGGAGTTTGATGGGGAACAGGATGATATAGATGACTATGACAGTTGGGATGAATGGATATTTGACATTTTCGATGACATGGATTTGATTACTTTTTTATATTCAGACATATATTTAACTGATGGACATCCATACCATTTTGATTGTTGGTTAGAAAGACAATTCTATTAAAAAATCTTATTTCTATTGTAAGAACAAATAATGTGTTATCCTTATAAAATTTTGTGAGGTGTTTTAATGAAATATGAATGCCTGTGCTGTGACTAATATACTTTTAATAATAAACCATATAGCAATTATGAAATTTGTGAAGTCTGCTTTTGGAAAGATGACCCAATCAGTTGGAGAACCCGATCTGCAGGCTGAGCTAAGATGATCAGCTTAATTCAGGGTAAAAATAAAATTATATCATATTTTTGGAGTAATAACATGCTATTGCTATAAGTTATGATGATGCATTTGAAGAATGTATAAAGAAGTTCATTCTAGACAGTGTTGAGACTGCTTATGTATTAAGTTATTTAAATAATATAGGGATAGAAATACCTGATGAAAGCGAGATAGATTTATTCAAGTATTTAGCAATCCATTAATGTTTCACTTGCTTGTATCAAAAAAGGTTTCAATTGATGAGCGTTTACTTTAAATGCTATTTACCAATTATATGTGGATAATCTTCATAGTAGACTATATCTTGATTTGGGAGTTGAGATAAATTTCTTAAATTTATTCGGCGAGCTTACCTACTCTATTTTAAATGAAGGTAGAGAATATTTAGGGGAGAAGAGATTAATGAAATACCGTAAGTATCCATAATATGATGCTGAAAAATGACCTTATAAATAATTGTTTTGGTTTTGATATATTAATCTTTCACTATATAGTATAAAACTTCTTCTATGTCACCACATTGCGAAAACATCTGTGTTTCACAGAAGAAATAAGGCAGTGACCAACCAAGGTGATATAAATAATATAAAATATTACTACAATGAGGAAGAAGAACACTTGTTCTTCTTCCGTTTTTGTGTTATTATGTGGATATTAGATATTTTATGATATATTTAGAACAGATTTTATTTTTTCGATGTATGTTATAGCGAATTAAATACCTTTAGGTAAATAACAGTTGCACCAAAAATCAGATAAGGGAAAAAATTACGATTTGATAAAAAGAAAGGATAAAACATGTCATCTATTTTTATGAGTCATACAAGCATTGATAAGCCTTTTGTTGAAAAACTGGCAAAGGATATGGAGAAGTACGGAATACGTATATGGTACGATAAGTATGAAATTAAGGTTGGGGAATCTATTTTTTGGAAGATTGATGAAGGGATTGATCAATGTGACTTTTTAGGAATAGTTATTTCTAAAGAAGCATGGGAATCAGAATGGGTTAGAAAAGAAGTTGCATCAGCATGGAATAAACAAATGGTAATGAAGAAAAATGTAATCTTACCGATCTTTTATAGGGATTGTGATATTCCGTTAATGTTACGGGATATAAAATATGCTGATTTTAGAAAAGACTATTATGTTGGGTTAAAAGAGTTGTTGAAGGTTTTTGGAATTAAGAATACAGATATTTTAACAGAAGATAATTGGAGAAAATTTATTAGAGAAAATAATGAATGGAAAAGGTATAGGAATAATGAATTTGAAAAATTTGTAACTAATGTTTACAAAATTGCTAAGAAATTTAAGTGGAGTGTTTGGGTTGGAAGAAGTAAAAACCCTTATTCAGTATGTCTTAGTATGCATAATAAAGCTAACAAAACAAAATCTTTTTCTGTAAGAATGATGCCGAATAATAATTATAGATATTTAGTTGCAGAAACATCTGAGATTAATCCTAGTAATATTCAACTAATGGATTATAAAGTTGACATAGGTTATAGAATGAATGAAGTGGAAGAATATATTTGGAATAGAATAGAACAAACCGTATTACAATATGGTGAAAGTGAAGAAGAACCAGTATTTTTTACAGAAAAGCATGTAAATATTGATCAGATGACGGATTTAGCAAAAGAAATGTTTCGAAAAGTTAATTGGAATCAAGAAATTATAGAAGATTTGATCGAATCTCATGCGTAAAGTATTTTGGAGATAACAGTTGAGTTTTTACTTTAGGCTCGTTTCAATGATTTAAGACAATCGTTAGATATAGGAACTTTGGCTATTAAAACAAAATGTTCTAAAATAGATAATTCTGAAATTTAAGGAAATATACCATACCGCCAAGACTTTACCATGCCAAAGTGGAATCTTTTTATCTCTTCAAGGCATGTGGAAACCGTAGTTCTGCTGGAGCGAAAAGTCTAGTAAATCAAAGAGTTTCGAGAGTTTGAAGGTGATATGCAGGTGTGTTTTTGTGTTGAGGTGAGGTGCAATATGTTTCTAGTTACCGTGGTAGGGTAAAGGAAATGAACTTTTTGGTAAAAGGTTTGGATTTTGTCAAATAAGTATTTAGGTTTTGTAACTAGGAAATAAATTGGAAATCAGAAGAGGAACAGAATATGAGTATTTATGAGTTGATGAATGGTGCAATTTATAATAATGATTTGCTAGAGGCGGCAAATAAACTTTTTGATTTTACTGAAAAGGCATTATTAGAAAAGAATAAAGGAACAATTGTGAAAGTCTTTTATGAAAAGCTGATTCAATATTCTCTAGGTGATTATATATGGGAGCCATCAACAGATAACTATAAAATATATAGTGGTAAAAGTGCCATTTCCAAGTTCATGTACTTATCTATGCCGAGAAAAGAAACGCCTGTAAAAACATTGAAAAAAATTAGGGAACTATCACTTCAAATACAAAACGATTTTTATTCACCTATTGGAGAAGCTATAAGTAAGAACAAGGTTCAAAAAATTATGTCCTATTTAATTGCAAAGTACAATTTTGCCGATAAAGTGTTTGTCGATAAACCAGCAATAATCTGTCTTCTAGAATACAGCAATAAAAATTATAACAGCGAATGTTTGGTTTTAAAAACGGACTCATCTTTAAGCCAGCATTTCTTTTTATACCATTTGAATCATAATTGCAATGTTAATCCCATAGCAGTTTTTTTTCATGAACTTGGTCACGCACTTCATGCTAGATATTCCGGCAGTTTGGATGTGATTCCTTCTAATATTATATTATTATTAAAGAGGACTTGTATGCCTAAAATTGAAGAATTGCCAGATTATCAAAAAGCAGAAATCTTAGCAGATGTATTTAGTATGGGACTAATGTTTGAAAGCGCCTATGAAAAATATGATTGTTTTACAACAATTCATGCAGATGACAAAAAAGTATTTAAACTAATGGTTGAAAAAATACTAAATACCATGAATTGAACTTTTAACCTGAATTATTCATGATAACTCATCTAACGGTGCGTCGCACCGCATAGTTACTGTATTTTCATCTATTTATTGCTTTCACCTAAAAAGTGAAGTCAAAACAATAGAAAAAGAGTTTCAACTTTGTTAAAATGTAGTCACCACAACAAACATCAACACAAAGGAGAAACCCTTATGTCTAGTTTAATGGCACTTCGTTCCGAAAGCAATAGTAAGATTAAAATAAATTTTGATGGAGGCGATTTATCCTCCGATGCAGGGATGCTCTTACTCAAAGAGTTTATCTGCAAAATCGGTCTCGACAAGCTGATTGAACAGCATTTTCAGACCAATGATAAGACTCTTCGTATCCACAAGGATGGCGAAAACCTGCTACAGAAAATGTATCAGCAGTTAGCAGGCTACTTTACTGATGATGATTCGGATGAGCTGACCACAGACCCTATTTTTACAACTTTGCTCGATAAGGATTCTTTGGCTTCACAACCCACAATGTCACGCTTTTTCAACCGAATGGATGACATTACGCTGATGCAAATGGACTGGATTTTATATCTTATTCGTAAGAAAATATATTCCATCCGTAAGCCGGATATGGTGCTATTTGATATTGATTCCACCCTGTTTGATACCTTTGGAAATCAGGAGGGTGAAGGCTTCAACTACCATTACTCGAATCATGGATATCATCCTCTCCTCTGCTATGATGGTTTGACTGGTGACTTGTTAAAGGCTATGCTCAGGCCTGGCGCAGTTTATACCTCCACTGATTGCTGTCAGTTTTTGAAGCCTCTGTTGATGGAGTACCTAGAGGATTATCCTGAGGTAGCTCTTTATCTTCGTGGAGACAGTGGCTTTGCGTGTCCAGAGTTATTTGAGTTGTTAGAGACCAATGGTACTTCCTATGCCATCCGCCTCAAAGTAAATGAAACGCTAAAAAATCTGACAGAACCTCTTGAGAAAGAATTAGATGAGATTACTGCGGATAATAAGGGGGATTATGCAGTAGTATATGGTGAATTCCGTTATGCAGCTGCAAGCTGGGGGCAAACTAGACGTGTTATCGTAAAGATTGAAAAACCAGCAAATCAGCTTGTGTATATGCACACATTCATCGTAACAAACATGGATTTAAAACCAACAGAAATCATACGATTCTATTGTAACCGTGGCAAAATGGAGAACTTTATCAAGGAATCCAAAAGTGGTTTTGACATGGATACCATGTCTAGCCGCAGCATGCTTATAAACTCCAATAGAATGCAGATTTCGGTACTGGTCTATAACATTTTCAACTGGTTTCGTCGTCTCGTACTTCCACCGTCTATGAGGAAATTTCAAATAGATACGGTTCGGCTGAAGTTGTTGAAAATCGCAGCTAAGATGGTGCACTCAGCAAGATATATTACATTCAAACTTTGTAGTAGTTGCCCTTATAAGGAAGCATTTATCGAAACATTGAATAATATCAGACTACTTCCAAAGTTGGAATAACCTAATGATGAACCTTGACAGCTCAAAATGATAATTGTGGATACTACAGGGATTTTCTACCCTTTTTTAATGGTGAATTCATTAATTTATCAACAAAAATGAGCTACAATGGTAAATCGGTGGGTAGATTATTTTTTTCTACATCACCATGAATAATTCAGGTTTAATTGTATTTCAATATAGAATTTTTTATAAAGTAGATAGATGTTTTAAGGGCTTATCCAACGCCAAGGGTATTGGGTCCAATGGTCATCATTTTTATCTCCTCAAGGCACGTTGAAACGATAATAATGATGACGAATAGTGGAACGAATGGAAAATAAGACGGTTTGACCACTATATGTAGTGGTTTTGGAGCGGAAAACGGGCAAAAATTGAAACAAAAAAGTGTTTAGCCCGTTTTTTTGGCCGTTTTCATAGATGACAAAGGGTCGCTAAAGGGATATGATCTCTAAAATAGGAATTTCATACAAAAAATTCAAAAGTATCAGGATAGCAAATCTTGATGCTTTTGTTTTTAAATATAGATTAATAATCAAGTGTCTTTTAGGCACCGGATAAAAATATATGTGCTATTTTTATGATAATGAGAAGAATAGCCCTTATTTAATCCTCAACATTAATTAGGTTGATATTATACTTAACTTTTCCTTTAAGTATAATATCATAGAAGTGTTGTTTATTATCAATGAAATCAACACATTCCTTTAATTCTGCTTTCTGCTTATCTAACATAATTTTGCGTTCAGGAATGGTTATTTTTCCCTTTAGACAAAGGCTAAGATAGCTTTTCAAATCTTGAATACTCACCGCACCTTTTAAGACAGGATAAGCTGTTCAGTCAATTAATATCGCTATCATCAAAAATTCTATAGTTATTTTTACCTCTTTTCACATTTGGGACTAAGCCCTCATTACAATAAAATTTCAGCGTTTCATATGTCATGCCTACTTTTTGGCATACCTCTTTCATGGAATACATAAAAGTAAGTCATTTAATTTTTGTCGGGACGCTACTGTTATTTGTAGGTTGTGAGTGGTTTGACCAGATGAACTATTCGAGTGGTGGCTTGGCAGTTTACACAATTAAGATGGCAGTTACAAAATGTACAATGCCTTTTGGGAATATGATGGTGATGGGAGTTTCTGTAATATTTTACTCCTCAAAAGCGGTAAGTTAAAGGGCTGTACAAAACTACGTGTCAATACTGATTTGAAATTGCAGATTTAGGGGTGCTGACATTGAAATTAGCAAGGGAAGAAGTCTTCCTCATCATAGTTAGATTTATTACTTGACTTTTATTGTATAGTGCTATACTATATTGTATAGCACTATACAATATTTATGAACTATGCGAAATCGAATAAATTTATTATTATGGAGGTAGTATTGTGGTTAAGAAACTTAAAAATAGCAAAGCTGCAAAAGTAATACTGGGAATTCTTCTTGGAATTACTTTAATTGTTGTTGGTGTATATGTGTACTATTTTGCCGGTCCCTACAGTGGTGCTGATGAGGTCAATGCTCAAATTGAAAAAATGAATATTGATAAAGAAGAAATTCAAGATCTCGTCACTCAAGATGAGGAACAGATTGATGCGTTGAATTATAAGTTCGTCATCGATGACCAAATATACAGCAAACAAGATTTACGTGATTGGCAAAAAAATGAATTCATCAAAACAAATAAATTGTTGAATCGCAGATTTAAGCAAAATGTTAAAATCGACCCAGATATGTCTTTTGAAACAATTAAAGGACTTGTAGTGGCTCAAAAGGTTGCAATTGGACAAGACAATTTGAAAAAGGGACTTGAACGCCAAAGTAAATTCGGTGATATTATATCGAAGGTTGCGAGTGCCACTTCATTCGGAAAGCGTAAAGTAAGTGTTGCAGATATTTATCTCGAAGGCAGCAAATACGATGCGAAAGAAGTGATGCGTCAGCTTGAAGAAATGATGACTGTAAACAATTCTGAGAACCAATTAATGAATTTCAAGGCAAATCCGAATCATTTTTATTCACATGGCAGCGAGACAACTCAAGAAGTTGTAGAAATGACTGGAGGTACAAGGGTTGCAAATAGATTTTTCCTAAGATATGGTGATGATAGTGGGTTGGAAACTAAGAAAGATCCAGAGTTTGTTGTTGAAACAGCTGGGACTGGTTATTTGGAAGATGGTACAGTTATAGGTGGTGTGCGTCACGAAATGACCGATGAGGGGGATACACTTCATGTTCGGTTGCAAGTGGAATTTCCGGGATCTATGCCAAGTTATATGATTCATCAACATTCGATTCACTTATTAGTAGAGTTTAGTAATTGGTTGTCAGATATTGAAAATGGAAATCAATAAGTTAAGATTGTGTATGAACTGATAATTTTACTTTGCGACTTGTGTAATTTATAAATTGTAAACCCTAAAGAGGAATTACAATACGATAGGAGCTAAAATGGATAATGATCTTATTAGTGTAATGGAAGCCTTTATGGCTGTTAATAACAAAATTTATCAAATCAAAGATGAGTCCATTACTTTCTCAAACGGTATAAAACTGAAGACAGGTGCAATTCACTTAGTTGAAGCAATTGGGAACCATCCTTTGTCAAACGTCACGACACTTGCTACTAAGCTTGGCGTGACGAAAGGGGCTGTATCACAGCAAATTTCTAAATTAATGAAAAAGGGTCTGGTATCTGCAACACGCAGGCCTGAGAATCAAAAAGATATTGTTCTACAGCTATTACCGGCAGGCAATGTAATTTTTCACGAACATGCCCAAGCTCATGAAGAATTATATCGTGTGTTATCGGAAAAAGTTCTGAACTTTTCAGTTGACGACCGGGAGAAAATGATTGAACTGTTTGAATTAGTTGGTCAATATGTTGATGAGTATCGGCAAGGATTTATTTAATCAAAAGTTATAAATGGACTCATTTTATTGCTGAATAGCAAGTTGTGACACCTCCATAATACTTCACTGAAAAAGAATGGAGTGAAATAGTAATGTCAGTTTTTCAGGACTGTTCCTGATTTTGTGTAAACGCTCCGGCGGCAAAAGTAATAAAAATGATCGAAGAGAAAAAGCCGTTTATTCTGCCAGAGCCGGCAATGGATAACTGCTATCTTTATAAGTATTTAACCCAGGAAAGAGGAATTTGCAAGGAAGTCATTGATTTTTTGTAAAAAAGGATCTGATTTACGAGTCCAAACCGTATCATAACATCATCTTTAAGGGAAACGATGCAGATGGAATAACCCGATTTGCCAGTATGAGAGGAGTGTTTGACAGAGACGGAAAGCCATTTAAGTGTGATGTACCAGGAAATGATAAACAGTATGGCTTTAATATCGTGAATGAAGAGAGTAGGAGGAGTATTTAATTGATGATGTGATTGATGCTGCCTGTGAATGGAATTATGATTTGCTTCAAACGGAAAAAGCAGAGAGGGAAAACCCGGATGATTTTCTGGATTTCATAAAAAAGGATAATTATTATAAGTAAAGCGGTAGAAAAAGGCTTGCTTGCCGAGGCGGAATTTGCCATCTCCATAGGGAAGGTCACCTTTAAGGAACGTGTAGATGGAGGAACTGCTATGTTAGAGGCCATCAGCAAATGCAAAAGCGGGGAAACTACCTTGATTGGAGCCTTTAAAGGCTTCGAATTGCGGGTAGAGAAAAACTATATCGGAGTCAACTATATGGTGTTGCGTGGGAAAACAGACTATAAGGCAGAACTTTCTTTCAGTCCGGTGGGAAATATGGTGAAACTGGAAAATTTGTTTGGCAACATTGAAGAAAATGTGAAATTTCTGGAAAAACGTATAGAACAGTATCAGAGGAAATGGAAGAGTCCAAGGCAGAGTATGAAAAACCATTTGAACAGGAAGCGGAACTGACAGAAAAGACGGAGAGGTTAAATGAATTAAACGTACAGCTTGACCTTGAAAATGGAAAAGATGGGAGATAGACAAAGAAATATAATTAAAACATTTAATTATATTGTGGGTGACCATGGCGTCAGTTCCATTTTTCTGCCTTGCTGTAAATTCATGGAGCGGTTATTTATCAATGCAGTTAGAAAGCAGATGGGAGGTATTTTATGGAGCAGACATATAGGCTTAGCGAGGTTGAGGAAGTTCTTTCGGGGCTTGATCTGGTTGAGGTGTCGGACTACATTCTGGATAGTGAGGAGGATTATCAGATTGTTATAAGCGGTTGATGGGTACATATCCCGGAACTTGCTCTGAATCTGCATGAAGGAATATTTTGCAACTATGACAATGCGGAGCAGGCATACCTGCCGGATTTTTCTATCACGGTAATTATGGAGGAAGACACAAATAAGTAATGATAAAGACTGTCAAGTGTAATAAAAAAATGGGCAATTTTATAAAATATTGCCTATTTATATTAAATCAGCTATAATTATGTCAACAGGAATAGGGCTGTCACATAAAAACCAAATAAAATAGTGAATAGAGGCAACAGAGGAGTGAGCCATGAACTGAGTAATACAGAATCCTAAGTGGAAATAATGATATAAAATATAGCAGTGCACGCGAATCTTTGGAAGTGACAAGAAAACACTGGAACATAGAATATACATACTAGATGTTAGCTTTCCAGAAAGCTATAATAGAGTCATACAGGAAAATTCTGTTTATAATATATTCTTAATCAAAAGAATATATTATAACTTGGTAAATATGGGTTCTTCCTTTGGAAGATTATCATATGAAAGAAAATGGTGCTTTAAGTATGATTTATATAATTTATAGACACTAACCTTTGATATTGCTTTATTTAAAAAAATTAATTTATGCGGTTGCCCTACAACAGGAGGTTTTTAACTAAAAGGGGAGTGTAATTAATGGGACTTAGTAATAACCAACGTGATGATATAGAAAAACTATATCAAGAGATGTTTCATCCTATGTTAGTGTATGCACAAAACGCACTAAATGGGCAGGCTTTAGCTGAGGAAGCTGTTCAAGATACATTCCGAATTGCATGTGCCAAAGCTGAGAATCTATTATCTAGCCCTAATCCCAAAGGCTGGTTATTAAATACTCTCAAATATGTGATAAGAAATTCTATTCGTAGTCGCGCAAATCTCAATCGCTTAGTAATAGCTTCATTAGATTTTGACGAAAATATTTCACATGAAAAAGAATATATAGATGATCTTAAAATTGATCTCTTATTCTCTGACTTAGCTGATGATGAAGACTATAAATTGATTAAGAAAATTGCATTAGACAAGTGTACCATTTTGGAAGTTGCCGAAGAACTCGGTATCTCCTTAGAAGCATGTCATAAACGAGTTCAAAGGGCAAAAAAAAGATTAAAAAAGCGAATTCAATAAATAAAAAAATCAATTTATCATGTCCGTAAAAGCTTAGATGAGTACATATATAATAGAGAATGATTTCTCCTGATAATTCTGGTGAGGATTCAACTTTATTTTATTATATTTGTCACAATTTTGCGGTATGAGAGAAACATATATTTCATTGCCTCGAAATTAAAGGTGTTAGAGTTCTTGATAGCATTATATGTTAAAGAAGGGAGGTTGTATTGATGCCTGAATCCAACGAAAAAAAACATCAGAATTATTCAATATTTGATAGCATGAGCACAGAAGAGTTAGAAAATATTCTCCAGGCGGATGCTCAGTTGCTCAGTGAAGAGGATTCCGACACAGAAGCAATTTTATACATTATGGAGGTGATTGCAAAGCGGGAAAAAGAACATCCAACCGGTAGGTTTACAGACATCCATTCTGCTTGGACTTCCTTCGAACATAACTATCTTCCTTATATAGAGAATGATAAATCTATTTATGAATTTGAGGATTCAGATATGGATGCCACACAAAAACCTTACAAGGATTTTTTTCACCTACAAAGAAAGCACCGAATGATACGATTTGCCAGTTGCGCTGCTATTTTTGTTGTAATTCTTTTGACTGGAAACATGACAGCGAAAGCTTTTGGAATTGATTTGTTCGGTACGGTTGCTAAGTGGACAAAGGATACGTTTAGTTTTTCCAGTTCTGTGCCACACGAAAACACATCTGACGTTGAAGATTTCAACGAGGCTGTCAAAAATGATAATCTCCAGCAAATTCTAGACCAGTATGGAATAACTTCTGATTTGGTCCCTACATGGCTTCCTGACGGATATTTATTTAAAAACAGTGATGTATATGAAACCCCTGCAAGCACTACTTTCCATGCAATTTATTATCGTGAAGAGGACGAGATTTCAGTTACAATCACCTCCTTGTCAAAACCAGTTAGAAGCATATATGAAAAGGATGATAATGAGGTAACCGTTTATTCAGTAAACGATATTGAGCACTATATCATGACGAATCTTGAGATTACCAACGTTGTGTGGACATCCGGAACCTACGAGGGTTCAATTTCTGGGAAATTTACTTTGGAAGAAGCGAAAAAGATAGTAGATTCCATTTATAAAAAGAAATAAGCAAGTCTATTATCCTTGCGGATATTGTAACAACCATCTATTATTTTCAAAGAAGAACTAACGTATTACATTCTGCTTTGTGTTTATCACAGAAAGGAAAGGTTGTATAAATGAAAAGAAAAATTTTAAACTTTTTGACATTGGGTTTCGTAATTGCGTTATGTATTACTTCAACGGCCAGTGCAGCTGGAATGGAGATCCAGGCGAGCGAGTATCTAAATAGTTATGGTGCTTATGTATATACTGAAGGAAACGGAGAAATCTCGATATGGTTTCAGGTTCTGGGAACTGGAACTATGGACGAGATTGGATCACTAAGCATACGATTGCAGGAAAAATCCAGTACTTCATCTACTTGGACATATATAAAAACCTACAGCCAAGTTAGTTACCCCAGTTTACTCGGACATAACACTGACTTTTATTCTTCCGGTGTTTATTATTCTGGTAAATCCGGTTATTCATATAGAGCTGAGGTTACCGTCTGGGCGGGCAAGAATGGGAATGGAGACTCGCGGGTAGTACTTACAGAGGCGGTTATCGCATAAAATCAAAATTAGGCTATTTATAAAAAGTCAGCACACTTCGTTAAAGATTGGTGCTGGCTTTTTTCGTCGTACATCAAGCATCTGGCAAGAAGTTTACGATGTAATGTATTGAAAAAAGAATTATGCGATATGCAAGTCCTCTTACTTAACTGAGAGGTCAGGGGATGAAATAATCAGTAACTGCCTGCTAGTATGATAATACGATCTCTTATGAAGTTCGTATATAGGTAAGACCAAGAAATAAATATTTAAATTTTATATTTTGTAAAAATACTTGTCCATTTTTGATAATATCAAAACATATATTAAGTGAAGATACATAATAGATTTGCGATGGTTGTTCGTTCTAGGCTCGACATTAAGTTAAAACTCTGTGTACGTCTTCTCTAAATTAGGTACTACATTAATTAATACTGGAGCTAATGCTTGACAAAATTGTGCCATAAAAGATTTAGATTAAGGGGGTTGTCCGGATATCCTGTTTTCACAGGTTACCACAACGATAGAGAGTGCTATGCGGGTTATGCAGTTGCAAAAATTAATTATTTAAGAGAGGAAGTATTTGGAATGAAGAAAAAATTATCATTTATGTCGGCTTTCTTGGTAGCGACACTCATATTTGGTTCTATGACAGCTTCTGCTATGAGTATTCAATTTAATATTAGCAAAAGCGATGGCGCGGTATGGGTTGCGTCAAACACAAAAGATCTATCGGGCAGTAATTTTCAGATATCCAATATGAATACATCTTACAGCAACTTTGTTGAGGATGCGGATGTCATTGGCTTTAGAGTCAAGAATCCTGCAGGTACGGTTTCGTATTCCGGCTATCATACGTTCAGTAAGTTTGTTTATCGGTATTCACTGCCGTATACTACAACGCCTGCCACGAGTGCTAGTCTACGGCTAAACGCTCAGGTAGACAGTGCGGGTCAGTACAATAACGTCCAGTATGAAGGGGAATGGATTTCATAAAAGTTTATCTGATTTCATGGGGGAACAGCTACACCCGCTAATGGTTCCCCCATTTATGTATTGACAAGATTAAGTAATCTATGAGCAATTTAGGAGAGAAATGATATGATAAAGTTAAAAACAACTACAGCGCTTCTGGTTGGCATTCTATTAATATTTAGTATGACGGCATGTGCACCGGAAGATCCTAATGCCGTAATAACTAAGCCAACACAGGAACTAGGGCAAAACGCTACCCCTTCAAACACAGAGCAGAATACAGTTGATAATAGCTCTATAGAAGCACTACTGTTAGGAACACCCGGCCATATCAACAAAGTCTTAAGCGAAGATTTTGTTGTAGATGCAGACGTGCATATTCCCAAGGTCGAAAAAGCAGATATATTATTTGCTAAATCTATGCCCTTTGATGAACAAAAGCTATTATCTATTTTTTATAAAGGGAAGACGCCGAGGAGGAGCTTAACCAGCTATGATGATACCATCATGTATAATGATGACAACTCATACCTTAATATTAATGATGGTTTTCTAGGTTATGGTACACAGGATTATGAATATGTACAGTTTCCTACGGATTCCTTTGCCGCTGCAAGTGATATTTTTACTGCTAACAGACAGTTTAGTGAGGTGTATACCCAGGAGAATTTAGGGTTTATGACCAGGTCCGAGGCATTTGAGACCGTTTCTGATGTTTTAAAGGTATTATCCATAGACATCATGGAAGATGCCGAAATTTACGCCATTGATTCTTCCACAATGCAAAAGCAGCAAGAGGAAATAATACGAAGAGAGATTGATAAACAAAAAGAAGCGGGTATTTCTCCCATACAGGACCCGACGGACGGATATCAAATGAAAGATACATTTACACCGGAGGACGATTTTTATATTCTATTTTTTAAGATGGCACAAAACAAGATTCCTGTTACACAAAAATCATATACAATCCAGGCAAGTGATCGGGCTCTTAACGGGTCAACTGCCAGAGTATCGTTCTCTAAAAGTGGGATTATCCAATTGAATTTTAACGGGATTTATCAGCAACAAAGCATTGCAGAATCTCCAAGTACGCTCATTTCAGTGGAAGAAGCACTCCAGAAGGCATTTGAAGAATACAACGCCATTATATCCACGGATAAAGTAACTGTCACGGCAGTTGATTTTGAATATGTGCCCGTTCCTTATAACAGTAACTATGATGAAGTGAAGCTTATTCCCACATGGTCACTGACAATGGCGTATGAAAGAGACAAGACTTCAAACAAGCCTTCAAAAGATGGAAAACAAGATTCTCAAACTAGTGTAAGTAACAGAATGATATTTATAAACGCTGTCACAGGAGAAGAAATCCAGTAAGAAAGGGGAGGACTGCCATTAAAAATTTTATAACTATACTGAAAACGGATTTTTACCGTGCATTTCTCTCCTATGGCTTTGTGATTGGAATTTTTTCCACGGTGGTTATATTCTATTTTGGCTCAGTCGGAATGATATCACCTAATGTCTCCGCTGTTGCTGCTTTTAATAACACGTTTAAGTACAATAATATTTCAAAACTGTTTATTCTAAGTGCAACTTTTCCTTTTGCCGCAAGTTTTTGTATAGACTGGCAGACAAGGTTCGCTTTTTCCATAATGATAAGAAGCGGAAAGACGGCCTATGCTCTATCCAAATGCATCACTACCGCTGTTGCGGGCGGGTTGGCTGTTGCCATCGGAGCGGCTGTATTTATTGGCTATGTATGCGTGACACAGCCAAGCATATTGCCTGAAGCGATTGAGATAGAAATGGAATTCTCCAATGAAGCCTTTGGTGATTTGCTTGTAAAGGGGGAAGCGGTTTTATTTTTCCTGTCCTATCTTTATATCATATTTTTGCAAGCTGTTTTCTTTTCCACGTTGGGGCTTATGATATCTGCATTTAAACCCAATAAGTATGTTGCGTATATTTCTCCCTTCGCCTTGAGCTTTATGCTAAACCAAATAGCCAATGTTTTTAATCTGCCCATATGGTTAGACCCGGTTAAGCTTGCCACAGCGAGAGTATTGGGTACCACGGCATCCACAATACTTTGGATGGCAACAGCAACCTTTCTTTCGCTTACCATCTTTTGTAGCATCTTATTCATTCGCACTGTGAAGGGGAGGATTGCCAATGGTTAAAAAAATATTTAGCATCGCCATGTATTCCATCCGGCAGTGGGTAACTGATCCACGCATTATCTCCCTCTTTGTTTTGATGAGTATGTTTGTATGGAATGACTTTGAGGTAATCGGCGACCTCACCGGTATCACGGGTATAAAAACCAACCCCCTAATATTCCCCTTTTTCTCCAGCGATCCGGTCAAGCAGCTGATATTACTTGCCGGCATTGTATTTTTGTTTTCCGATGCCCCCTTTATTAATAAGAATCAGCCCTATATCATCATTAGAAGTAAACGCATACCCTGGGTGCTGGGTCAGATACTGTATATCATTATGGCCAGTGCCATCTATTTTTTATTCTTAATGTTGGTCTCCATATTGGTTTTACTGCCACATGGGACATTTGCGACAGACGGGTGGGGGAAAATTATCAATACCTTGGCACAAACTGATGTAGGAGCGCAGTTAAAATTACAATTTGGTATAACAAAGGAAATAACAACTTTTTACTCACCATGGGAAGCGTTTGGGTTTAGTTTTCTTTTAGATTGGGGCGTAGCATGTTTTTTAGGATTGCTCCTGTTTGTAATCAATCTGAATTTCAATCGCATGCTTGGCTTGGTTGCGGGAGGTGTGATTCTATTTTTTGATTTACTCGTAACAAACGCGCTTCCTCCTACCTTTTATCATTTCTCGCCTGTGTCGCTTTCAAGGTTGAGTGTTTTAGACCCAATGGGGGTTTCACTGTTTCCTAATTTGACCTATCCATTTGTTTTTTTTAGTGTAAGCATTGTTATTTTATCTGCTTTACTAGTTGTGAGCATAAAAAAAACACCGATAGAGATCACATCAGAGTTGTAAGGAGGTATAATGTCGATGTCTGAAAATATAATCACCGTAACTAATGTGAGTAAGAATTTTAAAGAGGGAACTGCACTAAAGGATGTGACAATTGCGTTTGAAAAGGGGAAAATACACGGTATCATTGGCCGCAACGGTTCAGGCAAAACGGTGCTTTTCAAATGTATTTGTGGGTTCATTTCTCCATCTGCTGGAGAAATAGTTGTAGCTGGTAAAAAAGTTGGAAAAGATACGGATATTCCAGACAATGTTGGAATCATTATTGAGGAACCAAGCTTTCTTCCAAATTACAGCGGGTATGGAAATCTACGGTTGCTTGCCTCAATTAACCATAAAATTAAAAAAGACGCAATACATGCCGCTATATCAAAGGTAGGTCTTGAGCCTGACAGTAAAAAGCATGTTAGAAAATATTCTATGGGAATGCGTCAGCGGCTGGGGATTGCACAAGCCATCATGGAAGATCCGGAGATTCTGATTTTCGACGAACCTATGAATGGCTTAGACCATGCTGGTGTGAAGGAAATTCGCGACATATTAAAAAGTTTAAGGGATAAAGGGAAAACTATAATATTAGCGAGCCATAATTCTGAAGACATTCAGGAACTTTGTGATACCGTATGCGAGATGGATGCTGGGGTGTTGCATGTAAAACATAGATGAAATATAACTGTATATTAATCAGTAACTGGTTCGAGTGGTATAGAATCAAATACTATTTATAGTAAAACTGTTGTATGTTGATAAATTATGAAGAAAATATCTTTGTTATAATTATTTAATACACTAGTAACCGTGAAAATTTGAATTTGCTTATATGTATGAAAGTAATTAGGGAAGGGGATGGTTCCTTTGTTTTAATAAGTGGAATTAAATAAATAACACCGTTTGATTCAAAGAAGGAGGAAAATCAATGAAAAGAACAACAAAGAAACTATTAAGTATTGTACTTGCTTTATCAATGACATTATCACTAGGAGTGGCTGCCTCTGCAGCAGAAGTTGATGCTAATAACTCAGTTAATCCTTCCCTTACACAACAAGAAAAATATACTCAATATGAAAAAATAATTGCAGAAATCTCTCAAAAATATGGTATTGAAGCTTCTATTGAACCAATTAGTTGGTTTTTAGAAAACGGCTTTCCAGATACAGTCAAGTTTGAGCAGCAAGTGAAAAATAACTGCGAAGCTCTTATAAACGCAAAATTAACTGATCAACCAGTGACAAAATCCCGCATTACCCCATATGGATATCAAACATATACTTGGTCGGATACTCAGTATAAGAGTAACTTTGAAATATCCGTAAATTATTCCTTTGCAATTGTAACAGCACAAAATCCAGATACAGGAAAATATTTTATTGATCAGTTCAGTGCTGCGAAACCTACATTAAGTGGTAACGGTAAGGGTATTATAAAAGATTACTCAACTAGGACAGTTGATAGCGGGAGCACATATGTCACGACCTCAAATCTGACGCTTACAAAAGACGGTGTAAATTATAGTAGAACATCAGCAGCATATGTATATTGTAGTAGTAATGGCAATATCACAATCCAAGGTTATTAATTGTGATTAATCCAGATTTACTGTATATCTGTACATAAAGTTGTTGATTTGTATGAGAGTAACATCGAACATGGGGAGTTGCCTGTTATGTAGGCAAAGTAAGTCGCTCACCCCAAATTTAATTCCTGACGGGGTAGCTCTGGTGCATATAACGCTTCAAGTGAGGCTGGTACAGACGCAGATACTATAATAATGCATTGGGTATTTACAGAAATAATGAAAACCTCTGGTCGGTGTTTGATAAACTTACCAGAGGTTTTATATTAATTTGCCTAAGTGCCATAAATTGAGGTTATTGATGTTCTAATTATTTACTCGTCTTTATACTTGAGCCAAGTCGGAAGCCATAGCTGAAGTATCTTCCGAATCAATGAAGTCGATCTAATTACAAAGATCATCCACTACTCAACCTTTTATAATCTTCTTACGATGGCCTATCATAGAAATATACTTATTTTAGTTTTGCTTCTGTAACTTCCTTGATTTCAATAATATCATATAGTTGAACTTTCTTTTAAATGACCGATTGCTGGTTCTTGTGATACACTTTTCTTATCTTCATCCTATCACACCCTTATCTAATATAATTTATAGTATAATTTCTGTAGAGGGTCATTATGTGCCATAACTCAGGAAGGTAATACATAATCATAAACTGATTATGTTTCACCTTTCTGTTTTTTTAGGATAGTGTATTCCTTTAACCTACTTCTGAAATTTCCATTATCGCAGTATCAAGCATCAAGATAGACGGAGCAGAGGGAATCCATGTACATTTCCTCCGTCTACTATTGGGCTTTTGTAAATTTCAATCGCTTCCGTCTGTACGGTAAAAAGTTGGAGTTTTATTTCTTTACAATCTGACATGGCAAATTTTTATTAATCAATTGCGTATTTGATTACCAACATTTTTTATCACATTCTACTTTCAAATCTCATTTTAGCAATCCATTTTGCAAACTATTGCTACTACTCTTTTATTCCATTAATGGCTAACATCCCTCCTTTTAACAATTAAATCACTGGAGAATAACCTAAATACTACTATGAAATTGAAATGAAATTGAAGAATAAGAAGATTATTTATTATTGGCTATCGATATAAAACATTGGTTTGTTAAGAGTAATCAAAAATTATATTTGGATGGTAGCACAGCTGCTAATTCCGGGACATCATTAACCATACCGGTATATTCGCTTAATCATTCAAGTTTTAATTCATATGGTACGAATTGGATTTTAAATCAAATACCAACTGATTCTAACGCAAATGATTTATTATTAAAGAAAGTTAGATTTCGAGACTATCCTAATACATATATACTTGTGCCGGGCTGAATGTTCCACTTTGTGGGAGACAAGGAGCGATTTTGGGGCGTAGCGGGTCTACGTTCCCAAAATCACGACGCAGTATCCCGCAAAGTGGGGCGTTCAGAATGGCGCAATGAGTTTTCAGACATACCCTAGGCAAAAGGGGCATCTCGATGAGTAAAAATACTACCCTCCCGCGTGGAGGCGTAAATAAAGACGATACAGTCCGTATATATAACTTCTTGCTGTTCAGTAATTGGCTTTTTTCAGCGAAATTAATACAAATTCAAATAAAATATCTATTTAAATTACTTGGTATATTTTCGATATTGTGTTTAGCCATTTGTTCAGGAGTTTTTCAATACCTTCCTTAATCCATTTTAAACACATTTGAACTTGACCGTAACAATTAAATTCAATAGAATACAGCAAGCTTTCGGAAATGAAGTCTTTACCATAATTATTGATAAAGAATTCTATCCACCGGATGAAAAGGTTAGAATTGATGTTTTATCAAAGCATATGACTCCAGATGATCCTGCATATCCAAGGTTAATTGATTATTATCAAGGCATTGGATTTTTAGGTGAGGGGATAAAAGCGTCGTTCTTCTCGTGGGATTTTTCTGGATGATGATCTCCATCAGCCCGCTTTTAATCGGGCTTGGAGGGGATTTTTATGCTTATTCAGGATGTAACAAGAATTGGGAAAAAATGAATTTTGAAATTATTGATAAAAAAAGTGCAATCGAGGAAGTAGGACCTGGTGTAAATATTTGTATGATACTTTGTAAGACGGTTTGTGGCTTAACAGGAGCATTTGGCTTATTAGGATCAGTTATAGCGAGTATGGAAATTTCTTAAAGACATAGGTCAAAATAATAAGTAAATATTAAGTTAAAAGTTTTGCCTTTTACGAAATTCCAGTAGAAATACATTGTTGAGGGATTAAGTTTGAATACAAGAAATCTTAATATTCTTAGATTTAATAGCGAAAGTGGTAAGCAATTATTATCAAGCGCTTTCTTATTAAGGCAGAAATGTTTTTATGATTGATTTTTGTAAATAGCTTAAGATTTTGTACAAAAATTAATTGTAGAAGAAAGATTTTAAAATAATAATCCGACGACAAGGGGGATCAAGGCATGTGGAGACAGTAGTACTTTTATCCAACGAAAAGAAAAAGGCATATCATGTTGAAATTGAAATGAAGATGTAAGGAAATAGAGGTTGCTTTTATAACAATCTATTTCCATTTAAAATAATGCTTTCGGAAGAAACGATGGTTCCGAAATTAAGGGAAATCTGGAATGCTCCTTATAATTCATATATAAGATGTCGTTTTTAGTCACATATTGACGAAATATGAATATATTATTATTGCATAATAGAATTCTTTATTAATGCAAATTTATGCATAGAGAGGTGTTTGTATGAGCTTTAACAGAAATGAATCTTTTAGAGGGCATAGCTTTTATACTTCTGGGGACTGTCCAAGGAGCGATATTAGCAGATCATTTAGTAGATCCAACATCAGATTTAATAGCTGGTCTAGCTGTAGATCACGAAGCAGGTCAAGAAGCAGATCCAACAGTAGGCGTTTTAGAAGATCATATTAGTTATGTGTCGCTTATTGGGTCTTCATCTGAAAAATAAGAGCGGTAATTTAGATATATATTACGAAGAGAACGATACAATAGACATTTATACCATTCAAGAATTATTGGGTGAGGGACGATATGGAATAGTATATCTAGCTGTTGATGAGGATAAAAATAAATATGTTGTAAAACAACTGAAGAAAGAAATGATAAAAAAAAGTGAAAATAAATTGTTTTACGAAGAATTGTGTTTAAAGAAGTTGCAGCATCCTTATTTCCCGAAATTTATTTTAAGGTTTAAAGATAAGGACAGAGAAGGTTATATACTTGAATATATAGAAGGGGAAGTATTTGAAGATATCTTACGAAAAGAAAGATATCAATTCAACCGTGAAGAGATTTACGAGGTCTGTGGTCAGCTGCTTGATATGGTAGAGTTATTGCATAGCTACAATATCGTTCATAGTGACATTAGGCCGCCGAATATCATAAGAAAAGATAATAAAGAGCTTTCGCTCATTGATTTTGGTTTGGCAAGAATAATGGATAATGATCACTATACTAAGAAGTTAGATTACTGGTGTATAGGTGATTTTTTAATTCATCTATATTACACAACCTACCAAAAAGTAAGTCGAATTGATAAACCATGGTTTAAAGAGCTTGACTTGATGCCAGAAGAAAAAGTTTTCTTAAAAAGACTTATGGGTATTGAAAAATCCTATGAAAATATTCATGAAATCAGGCAACAGTTGAATAAAATTAAGAATAGCAATTAAATAGATAAACCATGTGTTTAATATTGCTAGGATATTAAATCGCATGGTATCTATTTATATATCCTGCTGTGTTGTAGATCTATTAGTGCTTATTAAAGATCTTTAGGAAGAAGGATTTTAATGAAACATTTAGGGGAGATAATAATATTTTATCCGGATAGTTTTCGAGCAAACATATTTACAAAAAACCCTTTTCGAATGATTGGCCTTATTGATGTAGCAATACGTTATTACTATGGGATTGAAAGAGTAACTCTGGCCTTCTATAGGTCCTCTGGCACCAACAGCGGCAAAACTCAGGGATTATGGTATCCTATCGTTGGAATTAAGATACATACAGGTGAATTTACAGAGTTTACAGAATACATAAATTGTGTACTTACGGAAACTACTGAGGGCGGATATGCAGATAAGGGATGGTTGGCAAAATCACTTTTTTTCAGTGGTAATAAGGACGGAGCAGAATTAAGAGGTTTTTCCTACGGAGTTCATAGGGACAGTTTATATGCAATAGGAAGGAGTCTCAGCTGTCTCTATGAAAATAACAAGTATTATCTTATAGAGGAAATGGATGCTGAATTCATCAATTCAATTGTGACTTTAAATAGTAAGCTCTATAATAATATACATACACAACGAGAGAATTACGATCAATTCATTCATGATGTTTATATAGGAGGCTAAGGCCTGTTTGATAAAGAGATTTGTTTGATATGACACAGTTTACTGAGGAAGTCCTTGTAAAAATAAAAAGAATACCATATGGGAGTGTTATGAGCTACAGACAGGCTGCAAGGATTGCATGAAATATTAGAGGTGCGAGGCAGGTAGTCAGGATACTTCATTCTATATCTGAGAAGTACAATCTCCCATGGCACCAGATAAAATATATGTTATTACATCAAAACCTCTTGAGCCTAACCTGAGAACAGAACTAGGGGGGACAGTTCCGATTCCCAGTGAGGTGCCCTCGCTGGTTAGCTCTGCCAGCTTTGTTACGGCAACATATACGGACGAAATCTTATTTCAGGTTGCCTTTCCTACAACACCATCGGCAGTCAGATTAAAGATACTCTGGAATTTCGTTACTGCGGCTTTTGTGGTATTGCCGAATTTACCTGGTTCATCGGTGATCACCGGAATAGCAGGATAGTTGCGCCTGATCCGGTTCAGATAAGTGGTGTAAAAGAAAATGTGGAACAGCTATTTGTAGCAGGTGCGTTGATTAATGAAGTGGAAAAAGATGGTTATACAGCACTGATGTATGCCGCTTATTATGGTCTTATAGAATTTGCAAAATTTTTTTTAAGTCATGGTGCAGACCCGATGCTGAATCCAAAAAGGGAGAAACTGCGCTCTCCATTGCGGATAAGAAAAAAAACAAAAATATTGTTGATCTATAATGTGGTTCTACCGTTTTGTGTTTTGCTAGGACTTTCCTATGCGTCCATGCTGTGATATATTATCTTTGTTTCTTTATTTCTTCCCATGTCTGAGTAAACTGTAATCTTTCTGTTTCATCCGATATACTTGAAATAGCTTCCTGTATGGTCTTATCCATTTCTTCAACAGAGTGATTATCCATCCAGATGTTAAGCTCGTCAACAACTTCCTTCCTGTACATTTCAAGAGAGCCATAAACTGTGTCAGCAACACCGATATGTGCTGGAAGTTGAATGCTGTACCCTGGTATCTTTCTAAAAGCAATAGAAGCTTTCCGGGCATAAGTTGTTCTGTTCCCGCAAGAGTCAGCCTGTCCAGTATTTCTTTGTAATAGGCCGGATTCGGTTTGCAGTAGCTGTAGTTTTCATAGGTGGTATAAAGCTCGAAGTCTGAAGGCTCCAGACCTGCCCAGCGGATGCGGGCTTCGGTAGCAACAGCAGGGAAGATAGGATTTGTCGCCAGTACCACACGGTAGCCCATTTCTTGAATTCGACGGATTGCTTTGGGCACTCCGGGGCTGAACTTACAGTATGCTTTCGCACCTTCAAATTCCTTTTCGTAGAATTCCTCAAACAGAGGCTTATCTGCTAATGCTTTTTCTCCGTAAATTGCAGCAAATTTTTCCCAAAAGACTTCTTCGTTGCTACAGGTGCCGCCATTTTTAACCATAGCCGCCATACATGCCCATATCGTGTCTACTAGTTGCTTTGGTTCGTAGCCGTGCAGGGCTAATTTCGCCGCCAGCAGTTTGAAATATCCCTTTGTAAATTCGTCCTGATTCATCGGAAGGAGGGTTCCGTCAAGATCAAATAAAACAGTTGTAATACGCACTCTTCACACTCCTTTTAGTTCAATTAAGGTAACCGTGATATTTCAGTTGTTAACAGAAGTCTTTTGGAATATCAGCAGTTGAATCTGTTGCATTTTAATCTTCATTCTTCACTTGGCTGGGGAGCTATCATGTATTTGGCGGCAATAGCTGGAGTAGATCAGGAACTATATGAAGCAGCGAAAGTAGATGGTGCTAACCGCTTTAAATTAATGAGACATATATAGCCCCCTTGCCTTTAGCTGTATCCTTCCCACTACTACAATAAAGAATCAGGATGAGGTGTGTGGCAGCCAGCCATGTCCATATCCTTCTACCGGGCAGATTCAGGAGTTGTACTGTTATAACGTGCGCTTTATAGCATACTAAAAAAACAGGTTGTCTCACCAAGAACCAGGTGCGTTTTATGGATTATGTTGGGGGTCGTGGTGAACCGTGAAGGAGAATCGTTCACTTTAAGAGTTGCAACATCAAAAAATAACAACCGCCAATAACGGTATTTATCTGGACGATTTCTTGACATCTAGCCAATTCAAATTGACACTTCGTTGACTTTTTTTATGGTATCATTTTAAATGCAATAAGCAATATTATTATATTTCAATTTGAGATAGTCAAAGAACTAAAAAAGGGAGGCATTATGTCATGGACTGGGTCAGAATTACCCTATGGGCATGGTAATTATTTTAACTATTTTATGTATGATTCAATGGTGGTTCAATACTTATCGCTAAGCTTATGAAGTAGCTTAAAAGTCTAAAGTAATAATTTAATATTTAAGCACAAAAATGGTAGAAATAAGAAAATAACTAAAAACATAATGCCCATTATTTCGGGTGAAACTGTCGCGAGCAGCGTGACCAATAAAGAACTAGGAAGGAGTTGATAAATATGGGTATTATATTAACAATAGCGGGTTTAATCGGCCTTTTATTACTAATTTACTTATTCTATGTATTATTTCGAGGTGAAGAATTATGAACATGATTATTTTGCAGGATATTATTTATCTTGTTTTACTTGTGGGATTATCCATTCCACTTGGCATCTATATGTACAAAGTCATGACCGGTCAAAAGGTGTTTTTATCCCGCATCGTTGCTCCGGTAGAAAACGGAATATATAAAATGATAGGAGTCAAAGGCAACGAGGAAATGGGAGCAAAAAATTATGCATTGTCCGCCTTGATATTCAGTGCAGTGGGTGTGTGTTTTGTCTGGTTGATTCAGATGCTGCAGGGAATTTTACCATTTAATCCTGCAGGGATTAAAGGAACAAGCTGGCATCTTGCCTTTAACACGGCTGCAAGTTTTGTATCTAATACCAACTGGCAGGCATATTCAGGGGAAACCGGACTGTCCTACCTGACGCAGTTTCTGGGACTTACTGTACAAAATTTTGTATCGGCAGCCACTGGAATAGCCGTATTGTTTGCTTTGATCAGAGGTTTTATTATAAAACAGAAGACCACTATCGGCAGTTTTTGGGCAGATTTAACCAGAATTACACTTTATGTGCTGATTCCCCTATCCTTTGTTCTGGCGCTTGTGCTGGTGTCACAGGGGGTTGTGCAGACCTTTGCACCATACAAGGAAGTGACTATGCTTCAAGGAGGAGCGGCACAGACCATCCCCCTTGGTCCTGCGGCCAGCCAGATTGCCATTAAGCAGCTCGGAACAAATGGCGGTGGCTTCTTTGGAGTTAACTCCGCTTTTCCGTTGGAAAATCCGACGGCATTTTCAAACCTGCTGCAAGTATTGTCCATCCTGCTGATTCCCGCCGCTTTATGTGTATCCTTCGGTAAGGCTGTTAAGGATAGTAAACAAGGGAAATCTATCTATATCGCCATGATGATTCTGTTCGTACTGTCGCTTACTGCTGTTACAGCCAGCGAGGTATTCCTGGCTCCGGAGTATACCGGTGTTGCCGCCTCTGCAAGTATGGAGGGTAAGGAAGTTATTCACGGCGTGGGAGCATCCTCTTTGTGGGCCACTTCAACCACAGCGGCTTCCAATGGATCGGTTAACTCTATGCATGACAGCTATACGCCGCTTGGCGGAATGGTTTTGATGTTTCTGATGCAGCTTGGAGAAATTGTCTTTGGCGGCGTAGGCAGCGGATTATACGGTATGATTGCTTTTGTTCTGCTTACGGTATTCATTGCGGGACTCATGGTCGGCCGAACGCCCGAGTACCTTGGGAAAAAGGTAGAACCGTATGACATGAAGATGGTCTGCCTGATTGTGCTGGCACCTTTAATGTTCACACTTCTTGGAACCGCTGCGGCTGTGCTGATGCCGGAGGCCACTTCATGGCTGACCAATTCGGGTGCACATGGATTTTCCGAAATTCTCTATGGATTCTCATCAATGGGAAATAACAACGGAAGTGCTTTTGCCGGATTTAATGCAAACACTGTATTTACAAATATTGTTGGCGGAATCATTATGCTGCTGGTTCGATTTATCCCAATGGTTGCAGCAATCTTCCTAGCCGGAAATATGGCGAACAAAAAGGCGGTTGCAGTCAGTGAAGGAACTTTATCAACAACAAATACGATGTTTGTGGGATTGTTAATCGGTGTTATTCTAATTGTTGGTGCACTGAGCTTTTTACCGGCTCTGGCTCTTGGACCCATTGCCGATTACTTCACAATGCGATAGAACGGGGTGATTATAATGGAAAAGAAAAGTATTAATAAAAGTATTTTAGGAGATTCGCTCAGGCAATCCTTTGCTAAACTTGCCCCCGGTATACAGGTAAAAAACCCGGTTATGCTGGTCGTTTATATCGGTGCAATTTTAACTACAGCATTATACGTTTTGTCCTTCGTTGGAATAAAGGATGAAAACAGCGGATACATTCTTGCGATTGCTCTAATCTTATGGTTCACGGTATTGTTTGCAAATTTTGCGGAAGCCATTGCAGAAGGGCGCGGACGCGCCCAGGCAGATACCCTGCGCAAAGCGCGAAAGGATGTAAAAGCTAAAAAACTGAAAACTAAGAGTAATACAGATGACTATACCGAGGTACTTTCTGCCCAGCTTAAAAAGGGTGATGTTGTGATTGTTCGGGCAGGAGAGCAGATACCTATGGATGGTGAGGTCATTGATGGTGCGGCTTCTGTAGATGAGAGCGCAATTACGGGTGAATCCGCACCGGTAATCCGTGAATCGGGAGGTGATCGCAGCGCGGTTACGGGCGGCACCACACTGGTATCCGACTGGCTTGTCATTGAAGTGACGGCGGAGGCCGGAGAAAGTTTTCTGGATAAAATGATTTCCATGGTGGAAGGCGCTTCCAGAAAAAAGACACCCAACGAAATTGCTTTGCAAATTTTGCTGGTAACGCTAACGATCATCTTTGTAATTGTTACAGCAACGCTGCTTCCTTTTTCAAGCTTTGCAAGCAGTCAGGCAGGGGCAGGCTCAGCAATTTCCATTACAAATGTAATAGCTTTGCTGGTTTGTCTGGCACCTACAACAATCGGCGCACTTCTATCCTCCATCGGTATCGCCGGTATGAGTCGCCTCAATCAGGCGAATGTGCTTGCTATGAGTGGCCGTGCAATTGAAGCAGCCGGAGATGTGGATGTGCTGCTACTGGATAAAACCGGTACCATCACCCTTGGAAACCGTCAGGCAAGTGAGTTCCTTCCGGTAAAAGGCATAAAGGAACAGGAACTGGCAGATGCCGCACAGCTCTCCTCTTTGGCCGATGAAACAGCCGAGGGTAGAAGCATCGTTGTTCTGGCAAAAGAAAAGTTTGGTATTCGAGGCCGCGAGCTTACGAAAATGAATGCCAGTTTCATAGAATTTACGGCAAAAACCAGAATGAGTGGTATTGATTACCAAGGCATACAGATTCGTAAAGGCGCCGCAGAAGCGGTAAAAGCTTTTGTACAGGACAATGGCGGAGAGTATCCCGAGGAATGTGAGCAGATTGTAAGGCATGTGGCCGGAGCAGGCGGTACGCCTCTGGTAGTTGCAAAGAACAATCAGGTGCTGGGAGTTGTGTATTTAAAAGACATTGTAAAAAACGGTGTGAAAGAGCGTTTTGAAGACCTGCGTAAGATGGGTATCAAAACCATAATGATTACAGGCGACAATCCTATGACTGCTGCGGCAATTGCCGCAGAAGCGGGCGTAGATGATTTTCTTGCAGAAGCTACGCCGGAAGCAAAGCTTGAGCTGATACGTGACTACCAGGCAAAAGGGCACCTGGTAGCGATGACGGGTGACGGCACAAACGATGCACCTGCCCTGGCACAGGCGGATGTTGCCGTGGCGATGAACACTGGTACCCAGGCGGCTAAGGAAGCGGGTAACATGGTTGACCTGGATTCCAGCCCTACCAAGCTCATTGACATTGTGCGTATCGGCAAGCAGCTTCTGATGACACGTGGAGCGCTGACGACCTTTAGTGTGGCAAATGATGTTGCAAAATATTTTGCCATCATTCCGGTGCTGTTTTTTGGAATCTACCCGCAGCTGACAGCCTTAAATTTTATGGGACTTACCAGCTCAACGACAGCGATTCTATCCGCTATTATCTACAATGCGCTGATTATAATTGCACTGATTCCGTTGGCTCTAAAGGGTGTGAAATACCGTGAACTGCCTGCAGGAAAGCTGTTGGGACAGAATATGCTGATTTATGGCTTGGGTGGTATTGCAGCTCCTTTTATTGCAATCAAAGGAATTGATATGTTACTCACAGCCTGCGGAATTGTATAAGGAGGATTATATGACGAAATCAATGAAAATACTACGACCAGCTGTTATGTGTTTCCTTATGATGACCATAATATGCGGCGTCATTTATACGGCGGCTGTTACGGGAATTGCACAGCTTTTATTCCCAGGCCAGGCAAATGGAAGCACCATAACAGTTACGTTAAAAGATGGCACGCAAAAGGACTATGGCTCCACACTGATCGCACAGGAATTTACAGGAGCCGGATACATGGTTGGAAGGCCGATGGGTGTAACAAATCTCTCATCGGTAAGTGAGGAACAAAAAGCGCTTGTACAGGAGCGCACTGACTGGCTGCATACCCTTGACCCGGATAACACGGCGGATATACCGATGGATCTGGTAACAGCCTCAGGAAGCGGCGTTGACCCGAATATCACTCCGGAAGCAGCGGAGTATCAGGTGTCCCGTCTTGCAAGGGAACGTGGCATAAGCGAGGACGATGTCAGGGCAATTATCAGTAAATATACCACCGGTCGTTTTCTTGGAATATTCGGCGAGCCTTCTGTAAACGTCCTGAAGGTTAACTTGGCACTGGATGATTTGCTGTAAGCTGTAGAGCGGTTAACCGATGTGAAGGTCATGCTTTTTGCATGACCTTCCGGTGCGTTGAACGAGCCTGTCATCTCTATAAATGAAACAGCCTAAGGAAAAATGCGGATACCCGGAAAAGAATAGATATCATCAGCTTTCGGAGAAAGAATCACATGTACCAATAATCTATTATGGCAGGAATAACTTGCTATAAATTATGGTAGTGGTATGATTGTTAAATAAAGAGGAGGTGAGGTAAAATGAATGAATTTGATATACGTCCTGATCCCAACGCACTTCTGGTAGATATACAAACACAGCAGGATACTCATTTGGGAAAATTAAAAATTTTTTTCGGATATGCAGCCGGGGTAGGTAAAACTTATGCGATGCTAGATGACGCGCAGGAGCAGTACCGCATGGGGAAAGACATATTGGTCGGTTACGTTGAGCCGCATACCCGACCGGAAACGTTACAGCTTTTACAGGGACTACCTTTCCTTGCACCCAAATCGGTATTTTACCGTAACATAGAGCTCAAGGAATTTGACTTGGATGGAGCACTAAACCGCAGACCGGAACTGATTTTGGTGGATGAGCTTGCACATACCAATGCAGAGGGCGTTCGAAATCTGAAGCGCTTTCAGGATATTGAGGAACTTTTAAATGCTGGTATTGATGTTTACACGACCGTAAATGTCCAGCATATCGAAAGTCTTAACGATGTAGTTGAAGGCATAACCGGTGTTCGGGTAAAAGAAACCGTACCCGACTATATCTTTGACAGAGCCGAAAAAGTGAAGCTGATTGATATCGAACCGGATGAATTGCTCAAGCGCTTCGAGAATGGGAAGATTTATAAGCCCGAACGGGCACAAACGGCTATGAATCATTTTTTTACGCGGGAGAACTTAAAGCTCCTGCGTGAAATTGCAATGCGAAAAGCTGCGGATAGAATCAGCAATGAAAATCAGAATGAGCGCCGCACGACCGAAAAAATGGCAAATACAAAAATGCTGGTTTGCATTGGTTCATCCCCCTCCTCCGCCAAATGCATCAGGTGGACGGCAAGAGCCGCGGAAGCCTTTCATGCCCAATGGGTAGCGCTTTATGTTGAAAGCACCGATAGTGATCATTTAACTCCCCAGCAGCAGAAAATACTTCGAGAAAATATGGATCTGTCAGAAAAGCTTGGAGCAGAAATTGTTTCGCTCACAGGCCATGAAATCGCCATGTCTGTAGCTGAATACGCAAAACTATCCGGCATCACAAACATTGTAGTAGGCAAAAGCCGTAATAAGAAAACACTAAAAAATCTGTTTGAGATGGATTTTGAAGACAAGCTGATCTCTCTTATACCAAGCATAGAAGTCCATATAATACCTGGTGCCACCACTCGCAGGGATTATAAAAAACCACGCAGGACAATTTGGAAAGGAAAAGTGGAATTTTCATGGGTTGACTGTGAGAAAACAGCAGCATTGCTGGTGGCAGCCACTTTGATATCCCTTGGATTGCGTAGGGTGGGAATCGGCGACCAGAATATTATTATGACCTATATCCTTTCTGTGCTTGTTGTATCAAGGATTACAAAAGGCCATATATTTGGAATGATTGCTTCGGTTGCAAGCGTATTGAGTTTCAATTTCTTTTTTACCGAACCCATGTATACGTTCAATGCGATTCAAGCGGGTTATCCTATTACCTTCCTCATTATGCTGCTGGTCGCCTTAATTACAAGCACACTGACCGTAAGAATTAAGACCCAGGCTAAGCAGGCTGTTCAGAGAGAACGCCGTACGGAAGTTCTATATGAGATCAACAAAAAGCTTCTGGTTACCCGAGGACTTGAAAATATTATCTTACTGACCAATTCATATATTGTGAATTTATTTGAGCGTTCCGTTGTATTCTTTCCATCCGATCCTGAAACCGGTAACGATGGTAGTGTCATGCAGGCCGAAGGAGATACGGACGAAGCAGTCCTTAATTCCAAAGATGAAAAGGCTGTGGCACATTGGGTATTCATAAACCAAAAGCGTGCGGGAGCAGGAACAGATACCTTAATGGGTGCTTCTGGTTTTTATATGCCGGTTATATCACAAGGGAAGGTGCTGGCTGTTTTAGGGATTTCCTGCACAAATGGACCGTTAAGCCACGATACCCGCCAATTTTTACGCATGATTGCCTCTCAGGTGGCTATGGCACTGGAACGCCAGCATTTGTCTGATGAACAGCGCAGTATCATTGTGGATGCGGAAAAAGAGAAAATGAGAAGCAATTTACTGCGGGCTATCGCCCATGATCTGCGCACACCTCTTGCCGGAATCCTGGGGGCCAGCTCAGCAATACGTGAAAATACAAAAAACTTGGATGAGTGTACTCGCGACAAGCTGAATGCAGATATTCAGGAAGAAGCTCAATGGCTGATACGGATGGTGGAAAATCTATTGTCGGTGACTCGTATTAATGAGGGGGAAACTAAGGTTAACAAGAACCCGGAGGCGGCTGAGGAGGTTGTGGCGGAGGCCGTAAGTCGCATCCGAAAAAGATTTCCGCACCACAAGATTGAGGTTTCTGTACCGGATGAGCTGCTAGAGGTGCCAATGGACGGTACCTTGATTGCACAGGTGCTCATTAACCTTCTCGAAAATGCAGTGAAGCATTCTGCCGACACCTCACCGGTTGATATTATATTAAAAAAAGGCGAAAATACAGCAACATTCGAGGTACTAGATCATGGGAAGGGAATTGCAGAAGAGGATTTCCCGTATCTTTTTACCAGCTATGTTCCAAACGGAACCAAAAGCTCAGACTCTTCCCGAGGGATGGGAATTGGGCTGTCAATATGCATGACAATTATTAAAGCGCATAATGGAACAATGGAAGCCGATAATCGAAAAGAAGGCGGTGCAATATTTAAGTTCACACTGCCATTGGAAGGAAGTGAGTGACTATGGTGAAACCAACCATTCTCGTCATCGAGGATGAGGAAGCAATCTGCAACTTTATAACAGCAATCCTGAACTCAAACGGATATCAGGTCATCAAGACCGGTACCGGAAAAGAAGGACTTTCTATGGCCGCATCTTATTCGCCGGATGTTATTTTGCTGGATCTTGGACTGCCGGACATTGATGGTGTGGAGATACTGAAAAGTATTCGTGAATGGTCGAAAATACCGGTTATTGTGGTATCAGCCCGCGGACACGAGCGGGAAAAGGTTGAGGCCCTCGACCTTGGAGCCGACGATTACATTGTAAAGCCTTTCGGCACCTCGGAGCTCTTGGCAAGAATCCGGACGGCCCTGCGGCACAGCCCTCAAAGCATGGGTGCGCAGACACTGGGTGAAGAGAAAACGACCATTGGTGAACTTCAGATAGATTATGAAAAGCGTTCGGTTTTTCTCACTGGAAAGGCAGTCCATCTGACACCGGTTGAATATAAAATTATAGCGCTTTTATCAAAAAATGCCGGAAAGGTTCTGACCCATGATTATATCATGAAGGAAATATGGGGACTGTACGCCGGAGATAGCCATACACTTCGTGTTAATATGGCAAATATACGCAGAAAGATTGAATCAAATCCCGGCTCACCTAAGTATATTTTGACGGAGATGGGAGTTGGATACCGAATGGTAGAGGAGGTAGAAATATGAAGAGACTAATTTTGGTAACGTCCCCTCCGGCGAGTGGGAAAACGTATGTATCAAAACAGCTTGCAAAAAAGCTCATGCATGTTGTTTACTTAGATAAAGACACTTTGATTGTATTATCGAAACAAATTTTTGCAGTGGCGGGACAGGAATACAATAGAAGCTCTGACTTCTTTGAAAAAAACATACGGAACTATGAGTATGATGCTATTGTGGCGCTTGCCTTAGAAGCCTTGGATTATGATGATATCGTACTGATTAATGCGCCTTTTACAAGAGAAGTCCGGGATGAAAAGTATATGACTGATCTAAATGCAAAACTTGCATTAAAAAACACAAAGCTCACGGTTATATGGGTGCAGACAGATGTTGAAGTATGCAGACAGCGAATGATTTCCAGAAACAGTGACCGTGATAAATGGAAGCTGGAACATTGGGATGAGTATATCTCGGGCATCAACTTTGAAATACCCCATGAATTAAATGACCCAACCTGCAAAGACGATTTGCTGATTTTTGAGAATTCCTCGCAGCTGGAATTTGAAGAATCCTTGGACAGAATTATAAATATTATTGAGGAGTAATTTTTTGGGGGAAGTGAATACAATGCCAGAAAAGATAAAGATAACGCTGAAGTGTGCCGTTTTGACGATATTGCTGCTTACAGGAGCCTCTGTGATAGGGTATTTATTTGATGATACAGGATTTCCGGAAACCAATATCGTTATCACATACCTTTTGGCGGTTCACATGATTGCATGGCTGACGGAGGGCTTCTTATGGGGGATTCTTTCCTCAATTGCTGCAACCTTTCTGTTTAATTATTTCTTTACTGAGCCGTATCTGACCTTCTCCGTCAATGACCCAAGCTACATGATTACCTTTGTCATTATGACGATTGTCGCGCTAATCACAAGCACCATCGTTTCTCACGCAAAGAAAAGTGCATTGGATGCAAGACAAAAGGAAGCTGAAACAAAGGCAGTATATAACCTGACCAATCATCTGACCGATGCAGACAATATGCAAGACATTGTAGGCTATGCTATTGATGAAATCAGTGAATATCTAGGTTGTCAGGCAGCATGCCTTTGTTTTCAGGAGAACGGAATGCCAGAGAACTTCTTTATACAGCACCGGGCAGATCATAGGCAGATACGCCGAGAAACTGAAGATAAAGAAGAAATTAAAGGCAGGATAGAGCAGTTGAAAACGAGCTATAGTATGGGGGCTGAGTTTTATGACTGGCCGATTTATGGTCATGAAAAAAAGCTCGGTATTATACGAATTCCGCTTAAAACTGCGCAGACGATAGGTGCGGAGCAGATGCGTCTGCTGCGGTCCATGATTGAAAGTGTCGCTTTGGCAATGGACAGACTGAGGGTCTCAGCGTTGCATAACCGTTCACGTGAAGAAACTATTCAAGAGAGGTATCGCGCAAATCTGCTGCGGGCTATCTCACATGATTTAAGAACTCCACTGTCGGGGATTATGGGTACTTCTGAGATGATAATGGATATGTCCAAGCAGGATGATCCCCGTTATGACTTAGCGTCCGCCATTCATAAGGATGCCGATTGGCTGCATTCTCTTGTGGAAAATATCTTAAGCCTTACCAGATTACAGGAAGGTAAACTTATACTCAATAAACAACCGGAGGCTGTCGAAGAGGTCCTGGCCGTTGCCATTGAACGTATTTCCAAGCAATGGCCTAAATATGAAATTGATGTCAGTATGCCAAATGAACTCCTGATGATTCCCATGGATGCGAAGCTTATCCGACAAGTACTGATTAATTTATTGGATAATGCGATTAAGCATACACCTCCAGATGGTGAAATTGGTATTTTGGTGGAGAAAAATGAAAACTTACATTTCGCTATTTTTAAAGTCATTGATAGTGGAAGCGGAATATCTCAAGAAGATTTGCCGCATATATTTCAAATGTTTTATACCTCCCATACACAGATTTCCGATGCGAAGCATGGGATCGGCCTTGGGCTGACCATCTGCGATGCAATTATCAAGGCACATGGAGGAAATATTGAAGTTAAAAACCGGATCAACAGAACAGGAGCGGAATTTACATTTACGCTTCCTATGGAGGTGCAAATACATGAATAGTTATCATAAAACAATCTTAGTGGTTGAAGATGATCCTCAGATTAGAAACTTTATATGCTATTCATTAAAACAGGCGGAGTTTCGATACATTACAGCATATACGGCACAGGATGCGCTTGGTCATCTAATATCAGAGCAGATTGACATTATGCTCTTGGATCTTGGATTACCGGATTTCGACGGCATGGATGTAATCAAAAAAGTTCGGGAATGGTCTGAACTTCCTATTATTGTGGTTTCTGCCAGGGATCAGGATAGTGAAAAAGCAGCGGCTCTTGATTTAGGAGCGGACGATTACCTCACAAAGCCATTCTCTGCAACAGAACTGATGGCGCGTATTCGTGTAGCCGTACGTCACTTGAATAAGCAGAGTAAAGAAAATCAGCAGAGTGCACTTACTGTGGGCGGGTTAAAAATTGAACTGGATAAGCATCTTGTTTATCTGGACAATAAAGAACTTCACGTCACACCAATGGAATACAGTTTATTAAGTCTATTGTTTAAAAACATTGGCAAAATTCTGACGACCAGTGCGATATTAAAAGAAATATGGGGCATCGGTTACGGAAATGATACGCAGGCTTTACGTGCATTAATGGCAGGGCTTCGGCGTAAAATCGAGAAAAATCCGGCAAAGCCGCGCTATATCATTACTGAAATCGGAGTTGGTTATCGGCTTGTGGATGAGTGAGCAGTTTTGTAGTTGGAGGTATTATATTTATAAAATTTTTTAAAAAATGTGGCTTGGAAGGGTGATACTTATGCCAATGAGAAGAAGCAAATACGACGTTGTAATAAATTTGTTCTGCTTGTTGTTAACTGGGGTGGTGATGTTTGGAATACAGGCGTTACTATTACTGAGGATAATAAAACACGTATATACCGCATACTAAAAAATATGATTGGTACTACCAAGTTGTTAGTTGTTGGTGTTTTTGTATTCTTGCTGGAAGAACTGATTGTTAGAAAATAAGCATCGGATTATATAAATAAATGACCATTTTGAAATTCAAAATGGTCATTTATTTTGCATAATTTTAACTGTGAATAAAGGAATTCTTATATGATTTTTCGATTGAATTTCCGATACAGAAGCAAAATCCAGAGAAGTGAGGTTAGCAATGCTGGTATTAAGAAGACCAGATTACGTTCTATACAAAACTTAGCAATCCAAAAAGACGGAAGGGGCGAAAACAGATACTGTACTCCTGACGAAAGGAAGAAGGGTACGGGCAAACCTAGTATCAATAGCCCCGACAGTTTTGCCATAGCCATACCCTCCACCCGGTTATGGGAAAAAGTAAACAGTAAAAGCACCACAGCAACACTGGTCAGGCTTGTTAGCAGACAGGTAAGAAATACCATCCAAACCGGCCAAACCGTCAGGGAAAACCAGTGCATTAGTGCAGTAGATATAACAATAGCGATTACGGCCGGAAATGCTAGTCTGGATAAGATATAGCCCTTTTTTCCCACAGGGGTTACTGCAAGATAGCCGGCTATGTTTTCATCATATTCGGTCAGCATCATCATCGCTGATGCGAAACAGAGCATATAGGGTGTGACAAGAGCCAGCAGCAGATCAAACAGCAGATAGTATTCTGAGAGATTAGTTTCCTTCTGAAAATAGCTGTTCAATACATTATCAACCGCCGGGATACCGAACCGGATAAAAAACGCGCTAAAGATGGAAGCGCAGCACACGGCTGCAAGCATACTGTCGTTAAGTACCTGGCGAATGAACATAGAAAAAGATCGAAGCATAGGGTTCATAGTTTGACACCTCCCAAGGAACGCAGACTTTTTGACATAACATGCTGTGCCAGCAGTACAGATAATATAGTCCAAAATATCAGAATAGGAAACGCCAGCAACGCCCATTTACCATTCTGGCATAGCTCCATAATACAAACACCTGGATGGGCAATCAGCCAGCGTGGCTTCCAGCCAAATAGCCAGGCGATTGCGGGCAGGTTGATGATTATTTCGGCGGGGATGGTCGCAACAATAAACTGATTTAATGTTCTGATATTTGCGGCAACCATAAGCCCTACGGCAGAAAACAGGCAGGAACCAAAGAATACACCTGCGGCAAATAATAACGGATTGGAGATAACGCCGCCACCGAGTCCAATCAGCAGTCCAACTATTGTTGAAATCAGGCCTATGGATACAAGCTTTGAAATTACATATTCCATTGACTTGACAGGTGATATGGCAATGCTATCTAAGACCCGTTCTCCTTTTTCAAATAAAACAATCGCCCCCATGAAGAAGAGTCCCATGGCTGCAGGGTCGGTAAACACCATCAAAACAGCACCTTGCTCCCGCCATCGGGCAGGCAGTACATACAGCAGGCAGATATAAAGTATTGTAAATACAAGATACAAAAAGTAGAACCCGTATTTAAACTGAAAACGAATATCGCCAATCAGCAGTGATTTTATCCTCATTGCAACCTCTTCCCTGTGAGTTCCACAAAAATATCATTAAGGGTTGGTTCACTGCTGTGGATGGTCAGCAGCCGGTTTTCACGGATAAGCTTCTGCAGCACTTTATCATCACCCGTATGATTTAACGGAATCTTCGCTTCTTTCTCCCTGGAATCTAATGCATAAGTGTAGCGGACTTTGGAAGCACCTTTTGACATAATCAAATTACGGGGGGTATCCAGTGCACGCAGTTTGCCGTCCACAATAAAGGCCACACGGTCGCAAAGTTCTGTTGCATCGTACATATTATGGGTGGTCAGCAATATGGTTTTCCCCTTTGCTTTTTCCTGTAAAATGATGTCTTTCATCCGTTTTGCGTTGGATGGATCAAGTCCAGAGGTCGGCTCATCCAGAAAAAGCAGGGAGGGATTATGGAGTAATGCCTTAATAAAGTTTAACCTGGATTTCATTCCTTTGGAAAAGTCCGATACTTTTTTATCGGCGTCGGGAAGAAGCCCAACACTTTCCAACAGCGGATCAATTGACTGATGCTGTTTGTAAAGAGAGGCAAAGAACCGTAGATTATCCCGTGCTGTCAGCTTTTCGTAATGGCTTGGAAACTCAAAGTCTACGCCGATATTTTCATAAAAGCTGTTGTCATGATGTTTCACCTCTGTTCCGTTTAACAATACACTGCCCCTATATGTGGTTAAAAGCCCGGTAAGAATTTTTTGCAGTGTGCTTTTTCCAGCGCCGGAAGGGCCTAAAAACCCAAAGATTTCACCATTTTGTACATCAAAGCACATGTTCTCAATAAATGGCTGTTTTGTATAACTGAATTGTAAATTTTGTACCTGTATCATAACGTTTCCTCCTCAAATAGTTGTAGCACTGCACCCCGGAGCATGACGTGGATTGCTTCGTCAAATACGTCTTCGCCAATCTCCCGCTTGTGTAGCATTGTGCAGAATATCGCTCTTAAAACAGCACTGAATATTTTAATGTTGCCTTCTGTTTGTACACCGGGCAGCAAGGAAAGCAGATGTTCCATATTAAAGTCATCCTCCTTAGCATGTGCGGCGGCAACTTCCGGTGGTAATTTCCTCACCAGAAGATCTAAATCCCCATTTGCAATAAAGGCATAAAGGAAAGTAGCATCTACTTGCTTGTATAAACGAAAAATAAGATCTGTAAAGGTATCAGCATTGATATTATCTTTTAACTCATCTATCCAGAGAAGTAACGTGGTTTGCAAATCATTATGGAGTGAACAAAACACATCAAAAAACAACAATTCCTTGGAAGCATAGAAAAGATAAAAGGTTCCTTTGGGTATGTGTACCCGTTTCACAAGTTCATCTACTGTAGTCTTACGCATACCGAACTGAGCAAGACATATCTGAGCTTCCTCCATGAGACGTTTTTGAATATATTCTCTTTCACTGTCAGAAAAAGCCTTTGGCATTGGACTCCTCCTTATATTCTATTTGACTATTAATAATTATATGGTCAAATATAAATTTTGTCAACATGTTTGCTTGATAAATGTGTGATTATTGTTATGTGATATCATATGAAAAATTATATGCCTTACCTTTTCGAAGTCATCCGAAGCGTTTTATTCATTTATCACAGCATTCTCACAGCCGAAGTGCAAAGCTCACACTGCGGTCACAGATTAAGCGTTAAAATTATAGATGCAAAGAAATAAGAATTAATTTTTAAAGGAAGTCCTGATTCATGAAAAAGATAACAGTCTTTGCATCTGTGAATTTTATAGAATTTCTCTTGGTATTTTTAATTGGTTGGTTTTAACATAATGGATAGGAGGTTTTAATTATGATAATGCAGGATATGATGGAAAACAAAAACGGATTGGTTGCGCTATGTAATATAGTACGGACGTTATTAAGTGAAAGAGATTATCAAAAATGCGAGCCGCTGATTTTTGAAGCGATGAAAAAATATCCGCATGCGCCGGAACCGCATAACCTGATTGGTCTGCTGCTGGAATTGCAGGGTGATCACTTGACTGCCATGAAACATTTTCGTGCGGCTGGGGCACTTGACCCCACCTATGTTCCTGCAAGGCATAACTTAGACCACTTTGGGACTTTTTTCTCCAGAGGGACCTGGGCCATTGATGAATCAGACTGTCCACCTGAGCCAAAAACGGATAACTTCAAATTGGTTTATGACAAAAATGGTATTGGCCATGTTGTTAGGAGGGAACCAGAATGAAGATGTTTGGGAGAAAAGAGAAAACAGATTATAGTATCATCATCGGCTGTGGACGGTTAGGCGGCGGTTTGGAAAATGTCTTATCGGATGAAGGGCACGAGGTCTTAATTATCGACTGTAATAAGGAGTCTTTTCTTAAATTGTCGTCGTCCTATGTAGGTCTCACTCTCATCGGAGATGCTACAGACATTGATATTCTGAGTGAGGCACAGGTGGAAAAGGCGACTGCTGTAATTGTTGTAACCAATAATGACAATACCAATATTATTGAGCAGCAAGTTTTTTTAGATGGAATTGCATCCTTAATTCCAATCGGTGAAGGCGCGTCAGTATTGCGAAGTCCCTATTCCCGGAACAGCTCCGGTGGTGGGTAAAAAGGTATGGGAATTGATTTGCCCAAGGAGGTTCTTATTGGATACATTCTTCGTGGTGAGGGCAGTATGATTCCTCGAGGAGACACCCGTATTCTTGCTGGAGATTTGCTGGTTCTGATTTCGTCAGACAAGCAGGAACTTACTGCGATCAAAGAACTGACAGGACGGGGAGGGTTATGAACGCATATATACAGATGCGGTACCTGTGGAAAGCCCGTGTCAAACCTGAAAAAGACTGCACAAACAACTATAAATCTTATGAATATATAAAATGATATGGAAAATTATGTTTTCTAACCGAAGTGTCTTGTAATTTATCTTGCCAAATTCAAGAATTTGTGCTATCATTTTTATAAATTAATAATGTTTTACGGTTGAACGAATGTTACATTTGATTTCAAGAGTTTAAGCTTCTGGGGTGGGAAGCTCGCTATTTGCGAGCTTCCCACCCTTTTTGTTTGCCCGCCATGGGCGGGCTCTAATGGGTGAAAGTCCCAAGTGCGCCTAGGCAACGTGGAAGCACATAGCTGAACAACAAGGGTGTCCACCGTGAGGTGGAATCTGAAGGAAGTTGTAGGCAAACTCTTGGTCCGACGGACAGAAATCACATATAAGGCTCTGAAATACGGATAAGTTTGCAAAAGAAGATGAAGTCCAAAAGTTGCTGGAAGTAGGAGTAAATGTGGCGGATAGATGAGAGGAAAGAGCTCGCACCTTAATCGGGGAGGTCTCACAGCGGTATCATTTGCCGAGTAACAACGAACTGTGAGAAGTCAGCATAGTCCGTAGTAGCGAGGAAGTTTCTGTAATGGAAACGGAGCAAAGGGACGAACAATCAATCAGTTGAAGTAGGTTCCGACTTGTAGTAAACACAACATCTGTCGATGACGTCAAAGATGGTGGAAACGAACGGGACAGAAAGGAAACAACGCATGGACACAAATAGTCTAATGGAGCAGATATTAGCCAAAGATAATCTCAATAAGGCGTATCTGCAAGTCATACGAAACAAAGGAGCAGAGGGTGTGGACGGAATGGAGTACACAGAACTTGGTGAATACCTTTTGAAGAATGGCGAAACAATTAAAGAACAATTGCGGACACGAAAGTATAAACCGCAACCAGTAAGGCGTGTAGAGATACCAAAACCAGAAGGAGGAGTCAGGAAACTGGGAGTACCAACAGTAACGGACAGATTTGTTCAACAAGCAGTAGCACAGGTACTCACTCCGATATTCGAGGAACAGTTTCATGACCACAGCTACGGATTCAGACCGAGTCGTTGTGCCCAGCAGGCGGTGCTTACAGCGCTGGAAATGATGAACGATGGGCACAGTTGGATAGTGGACATTGACCTGGAAAAGTTCTTTGACACAGTAAATCATGACAAGCTGATGACAATAATAGGAAGAACAATCAAAGATGGAGATGTTATCTCGATAGTTCGAAAGTTCTTAGTTAGCGGAGTGATTATAGATGATGAATACGAGGATTCTATTGTAGGAACACCTCAAGGTGGAAATATTTCACCACTTTTAGCAAACATCATGTTAAATGAACTGGATAAGGAAATGGAATCAAGAGGATTGGATTTTGTCAGATATGCAGACGACTGTATTATTATGGTCGGAAGCGAACTGGCAGCTAGCAGAGTAATGAAAAGCATTTCAAAGTTCATAGAAGAGAAGCTTGGATTGAAGGTAAATGTTAGCAAGAGCAAGGTGGATAAACCAAAAGGAATAAAGTATCTGGGATTTGGATTTTACTATGACACATTTGCCAAACAGTATAAAGCTAAACCACACGCTAGTTCAGTTGCAAAGTTCAAGGCAAAAATGAAGAAATTTACTTGCCGAAGTTGGGGAGTTAACAATAAGCACAAAATAGAGAAGCTAAATCAGTTGATTCGAGGTTGGATAAATTACTTCAAAATCGGTAGTATGAAGAAACTATGCAAGAATTTTGATGGAACTATTAGATATAGGCTTCGCATGTGCATATGGAAACACTGGAAAACACCAAAGAATAGAGCAAAGAATCTAATAAAACTGGGAATACCTAAATGGGCGGCAAGACGAACCTCTTATGCAAAGGGATTTGCAAGAGTATGTCGAAGTTCAGATATAAGCCAAGCAATAAATAATGAGAGATTAGCCCAGTTTGGACTAATCTCAATGTTGGACTATTACATCGAAAGGTGTGTTACTTGTTAAGTTGATTGAACCGCCGTGTACCGAACGGTACGCACGGTGGTGTGAGAGGTCGAAATTTCTCTGTTAAGAGAAATTTCTCCTACTCGATTTATTTTTGGAACTGGTGATTATATACATCAGTGGTAAGTAATACTATGAAAAAGGAGACTATACTTGAAGAAAAATATACTTTTGATCCTAAACAGCCCACTGATTGGTGGAGATTTTATGCTTAAATGTTATTTATCTCTATTATTATAATTTCCATAATTACATTGTTGACGGTTTAGATAACAATGGTAGTAATAAGCGGTCAATGTGTGATAGGAGGGGGATAAATGTCGTTTCAAACAAATGAAAAACTGGATATAGCAGGAACTGTTTTGTGCGTAAGTGGCTTATCAATTATGGTGATTGGTTTTTTTATTCTTACAAATATGTGCGATATTTCCATAGTATTAGGTATTGTCATAGGAAGCACGGCTTCTATCCTAAGTTATTTTTTACAAGTTTTAGCTGGGCAGATTTCAGAAAAGTACAATTCAAAAAGAGCTGCTCTAGTGGATATACTATTAAGAATGTTTAGTATTCTCTTAATTGTTACAGTTGCATTTATCATATTGCTGATGCCATTATTTGATAATGTAACTGGTATTGTTTCATTGTTTTTCGCTCAGATCAGCCGTGTAATTATATCACTAATCAAAGAATGAGCGGTCTTGAAGATCATAACTTAATTTATATAAATATATTACGCCACTAAAAAAGGGGTTAGTCATATGCCGAAAGGAAGTAACTATAAAAACTATAAATAGAATTTTAGTGTTTTTCTTTCTTTAAGGGAAGATTACGAAATGAGAAGATGTGACTGAAAAATTATAAAGAAATATTATTTTGGGTGTAGTATTTATTATAATGAAAAAGTCTATTATTTTTATTTTGAATTTGATGTAAAAAATAATGCTTTTAAGTTGGAATTAAGGGATTATTCTGCTGAAAATAAGGAAGAGAAGCAATCATTAATTGTTGAATTAAAAGATAAATCAGATGTTGAGTTGTATACAAAGACATTTGTATTTTATTTAAGTACAATAGAGTTTTTTGATGATTTTAATGAAAAATTATTCCTCAGAAAAATAAGTTGTATTTTTAATTAATATAGTTTTTGTACTCGGAACACATAAAGCTACAGTTCATAATTTCATTATAAAAACAAAATTCTTTATCATTCCAACTAAATATTTAAAAGTCGTATAGACCGCTTATTTTCAAGCTTTTTGAAAATGAGCAGTCTGTTTGTGTTTCAGATAAGAAATTAAAAAGCAAGCTTAAAACGAAAGGTGGTGAGAATAACATAAATATTTAGTAAAATACTATTGACTTTCATGAAAATCTACAGTTTTAGCAGCAATTAATCATTGTATAAAAACAGAAGTTATCATCGCTACCATGAAATGGTTGGCCTTAACCCAAATGAGGCAAAGGTTAAAAATAATTGTCACACATTCAACAACTACAGATTTTACGGAACCTAAACTTAACAATATGACGATAGAAAACGCAGACAATACTGATTCTTCAATTGGATTAATTAACATAAACGTTGATACTTAGATGATGGAAGTGGGATAAATGATATTACTCTATCATTTAGAAATGAAGAGTAATAAAAAAGATTGCCTATGGTGCCTATAGTAAGGTAATTGAAAATTGATTCTCGGATCTGGCTGCAAATTATAAAGTCCTACCGGAAAATCTTATGTAACATTTTATTTCTTAGAAAAATTAACGCCCCATTGTCTTAAGGATTCCAAGATAGGCAATAGGCTTTTTCCTGCACTTGTAAGAGAATATTCGACTTTTGGGGGGATTTCGGTATAAATATGCCTATTGACTAAGCCGCTTTCTTCTAATCCTCTAAGCTGCTGAGTGAGCATTTTATGAGTGATATTTGGTAATGCTCTCTTTAATTCACTGAATCTCATCGTATTTTCTGCCAAATACCAAATGATTAGTGGTTTCCATTTCCCGCCTATCAGTTCAAGTGTAAGTTCCATAGAGCAATGGTATTCAACGCCTTCATATTTTATCATTAAAATTTTCTCCTCAATATTTATTTCTTTAAATTTGGTATACAAACGGGTACTACGTCACTAATAAGTGCGTACTTGCTAAAATAGATATTAAAGTCTATCATAGCAGAAAAGGTAATTTTAATCCAACGACCTAAATAAATGGAGGGTAAAAAATGGAGTTAATTAAAGTTCAACAATCGCTATGTGTCAAATGTGGAATTTGCATTGAAATATGTCCGCCGAAAATTCTATCCATGGGAGAAAATGGTCCTATGGCAAGTAATCCCCAGGAATGTATAGCTTGTGGGCATTGCGTTGCTGTATGTCCCCAAAGTGCAATAGATAATATAAGAGCACCTCTGTCTGTACAAATTAATCTGGAAAAGTTTCCTGTTATTAATGCGGAAGCTGCTGAACAATTTCTTAGGTCGCGTCGATCAATCCGCTGTTACAAAAATAATAGTGTGCCACGAGACCTATTGTTTAAATTGTTGGATATTGGTCGATTCGCACAAACCGCCAGTAATAAACAGGGGATTTCCTATATTGTTATAGAAGATAAAGAAATACTAAAAAAAATAACTGAAGTGATTATTCAATGGATGGAAGAAAATTCATCCTATTGGTGGAGTTTCCCTTTACACATTAATACTTATCGAGATCATGGAATTGATGGAATCCTGCATAATGCGCCAAACCTCATTATAGCGACTGCACTAAAAGACTTTAAAAACGGCAGAGAGAATACCATTTTATCATTTTCTTATATTGAACTGTTTGCCAATACAATTGGAATAGGTTCTGCATGGGCCGGACTCGTTGAAATGTGTGCGTTTTCAAATTATAGACCTTTGCTGGACTTATTTAAAATTCCAGAGGATAAGGTTTTCACAGGTGCTGTTATGGTTGGTTATCCAAAATATAGTTTTAAAAGGCTTGTGGACAGAAATCCACTTGATGTTACTTATTTATAATACCAGCATGTCTTTGTTAAATTTCAAAATTTTATCGAACTTTTTTCTATATGCGCAGATGAAGATAAGCATTTGCTTTAGGATGTTCTCCGTGGTGAAAGGGGTTTTGACGGGGGTGTTGTCACAGATTGGGGCGGGTCAAACGACCATGTGCGAGGTGTGGTTGCAGGCTCTAATCTAGAGATGCTATTACTTTTCTGCGTATAAGTTCGTAATCCTTTTGCACATCATTGAAAAAGCATGTACTTCTTCTTCTGTTAATGCTTCTTCGATTAGGTTCATAATTTCATTTCCAAAATCCTCAACACGATTTAAGAAAGCTTCCCCCTCTTTGGTAAGAATAATATTGTAAGAGCGGCGGTCATCCGTCTGCCTTTGCTGCATAATATACTTCTTTTCCAGTAAACGCTTTGTTAATTTTGAAATGCCAGATTGTGAGATACCTCTCATTTCAGCAAGTTCTTTCGTGGTTTTCGCCCCCTGCTTATGCAAGGTATCGAGTATATAGTATTGTGCCGTTGAAACACCCTCAACATTGAACCGATTTGAATCTGATACAATCATGCATTGAAAGGGAATATAACTGTCCTCTAACTCTTTTATTGCCATTAAGTCAACCTCCTATTTTTCATTAATATACTTTTTCAGGTGCTTTCCAGTTAAAGAATCTGGACAGTTGATTAAATCTTTCGGTAATCCTGTAAACATAATCTTACCACCATTCTGTCCTGCATAGGGGCCAATGTCAATAATCCAATCTGCTTGACAGATAATATCCAAATTGTGTTCTATAACAATAAGAGTGGAATTTTGTTCTACAAGGCGATTCATTATATCAATCAATTGTTTTATATCAGCCATATGCAAACCTGTTGACGGTTCGTCCAAAACATAAATCTGACCGCCGTTTTCAAGTTCGGAAGCAAGTTTAATTCGCTGTAACTCACCACCTGAAAGCGTGCTTAATGGTTGTCCTAAAGAAACATAAGTGATACCAACGTCTGAAAGCCGTTTTAGTACCGTTACGATTTCTTTTTCCTGAAAAAAATTTAAGGCTTCCGTGACCGTCATTTTAAGAACATCGGCAATACTTTTTCCTCTTAGCTGACAGGCAAGCACTTCGTCCGTATAACGGTTTCCGTGACATTCTTCACATACCGTAACAATTGTATCCATAAACGCCAAGTCTGTATAAGTAACGCCTAGACCTTTGCAGGCAGGGCAAGCACCTTGTGAATTGAAACTGAATAGAGAGGCGTTTACGCCATTCCTTTTCGCAAATAGTTTTCTGATAATGTCAAAGATACCCGTAAAAGTTGCTATGTTGGAACGTTTTGACGCCTGTATCCCTTTTTGGTCAATAAAAACAGTTTCAGGATACAGTCGTGGCAATACTCCATTAATTAGAGTACTTTTTCCTGAGCCGGCAACGCCGGTTACAACAGTCATTACTCCTTTTGGTATATCAACTGAAAGGTCTTTTAAATTATGCAGGGTTGCATTTTTAATGGAAAGCCAGCCTTTCTGGGTACGAGTATCAGGTTTTAGCTTGGGGCAGTATGATAAATATTTTGCTGTGAGAGTATCTGCTGTTTTCAGCCCATCTAAATTCCCTTGATATACAACTTCCCCTCCGTAGGTTCCTGCACCTGGTCCCATATCAATAATATGATCTGCAATTTTTATCATATCCGGGTCATGCTCTACGATGAGAACAGTATTCCCTTTATCGCGCAACAACCGCATAAGCTCATTAATTTTGCTTATGTCATGAGGGTGTAGCCCTATACTCGGTTCGTCAAAAATGTAAGTAAGTTCAGTTAAGCTGCTGCCAAGTTGGCTAACCATTTTAATTCTTTGTGACTCCCCGCCTGAAAGTGTAGATGTTTCTCTGCTTAAACTTAAATAGCCCAGTCCTATGGATACCATGTGCTGAATCCTATTCACAAGTTCCGAAACAATTGTAGCGGATACAGGAGCATGAATAGACCTGACAAAATCCAAAAGCTCATTTATTAGCATATCTGCACATTCCGCAATATTTTTCCCGTTCACTTTGCAAGATAATACTTTATTATTCAAGCGAGTTCCATGACAGTGGGGACAATCCTGTTTTACAACAAACCGCTCAATTTCTTTTCCATATCTGACTTTTTCACCATCTTCTTTTTTTAGAAAACTCCGTTCAATGCGTGGAATTAAACCCTCATACAATGAGGTTTTATGCCATTCTGGGGTGGGATTCTTAACCTTAATTCCGTCAGCGTAAAGTAACAGCTCCAGTTCTTTGGAAGAATAGTCCTTAATTTTTTTGTCGTTATCAAAAAAGCCTGAATGAATATAGCGGGTTAATCGCCAACCACCGGGTTCAAAAGTTGGAAAACGGATAGCTCCCTCATTTAAGGATTTATTTTTATCTAACAGCTTTTCAATATCGAGGGTTTCAATTTTTCCCAAGCCCTCACAATGTTCACACATTCCAGATGGATTGTTAAACGAAAAAACATCGGAATAACCTACAAATGGTTCACCTATTCGGGAAAACAATAAACGTAATACAGAATAAATATCTGTAATTGTCCCAACCGTTGAACGAGCATTACCGCCTAATCGTTTTTGATTGATAATAAAAGCCACTGACAAATTTTCAATACTGTCCACATCAGGCTTTCCATAATGCGGCATACGGTGACGGATAAAACTAGTGTAGGTTTGATTTAATTGTCTTTGCGATTCTGCCGCTATTGTATCAAATACCAAAGATGATTTTCCTGAACCGGAAACACCTGTAAATACCGTGATTTCTTTTTTGGGTATCAAGACATTTATGTTTTTTAGATTTCGTTCCCTTGCACCTGATACCTTAATATAATTATCAGACATACTTTTACCTCGCTGTTTTATATGATACGGTTAATATATGAGTGGGTTAACTATATTTTATCACGTTGTTTTTTATATTGCAATGATAAGAGCACGATTTTTTCTGCCATCACGAAAATATACAAAGGCACTCTTTTATTGATCGCTTACTTATTAGTAGCTAATTTGAGGGTTAATTTTAAGTCGACCCAGAAAAAGTCTGGATGAATGGACGTACTCGCTAGCATTGTTGACGGGTACGTATTTTTAAGAATTTGCATAGATGTTTTGAAAATAAATATGAGATAGGGTATAATGTAAGAAATATTCAAATCATATTGATTTGTAGATTAATTGCAGCTACTTTGACGGTAATGAAAGTAAAAAATATGACATGGAAAAGTAGGCTGAGTGTACCATTATACATATGTGAATACACCCATCCACTAATGGGAGATATAAGGACTGACCCTATACCAGTCTGCTAATAGAAGATAGGAGAAAAGCTAAGATATGAGTATTTTATCGATTGCCAGTAATGCTTCTGTATGGAGAGGTTATGAATATTATAATGAGAAGAAGGTTCTCTCCTGGAAGCAAACGGAAGAACATAAATTTGAGGGAGAGGTTGTCGGTAGTGAGAAAGAACCTTACCATGTGATGATTGACACCGAACATCCTAAAAAATCTAAATGCAATTGTCCACATGCCGAAGGAAAAAAATTATTTGTAAGCACAAGATTGCCCTGTTTTTTGCGGTTTTTCCTAAGGAAGCCGATCGTTATATAACTGAAATCGAAGAATATGAAAGAGAAGAAGAGGAGCGGGAACAGAAACGCTACAATCAGATTATAAAATATGTGGAGAGTCTGTCAAAAGAAGAACTGAGGAGGGCATTAATTAATGCGTTGGTAGAAGCAGAAGAAAGATAAATAAAGAGCAAGATTATGAGAAAAAAAATTGGAGCAAAATCTTTAAATAAATATATATTAAAGTCCGGTAGATATGTTTTCCTATATGAGCCATACAGAAGTAGTTTGCTTGTTGGAGAGTGCATATAAAAAACAACCTGTTAAAATAAACGCTATACAGTGAAGAAGGAGAAAGCAAATGATTTATTATCATGTAGATGTGTTTAGCTCAGAAATTCTGTCAGGGAATGGCTTGACCGTTATATTTCATGAAGAAGATATGAGTATGCTTATTCTACTGATGAACTGGGCTCTATTATTGATAGTAAATATTATGAATACAATCAAAATGTGTGGAAGGACTTATTAACTTCTTATAATGGACAGGATATAACTTATGATGAAATCGGAAATCCTCTTAATTATCGTGATGGTATAAAATTTACATGGACCAACGGAAGAATGTTCATAGCTATTCTTATTACAATTTTTGGTCTGATATTTTTGGATCAGTTACTCTATACTATGGGGGGGTACGGATTCACTTTTGCCGTATGCTAAGAGTTTACTAGAATCATTTTAATCGGAGTTGTAACGAGTACAGCTTTTTCGAGTCTGATCCGAGCAGAGGGCACTAGTAAATATGCTATGTATGGGTAATCCCGATGCTTACGAATATTATCCTGGATCCGGTATTCATCTTTGGCTTCCATATGGGAGTTACCGGAGCGGCAGTTGCTACAGTTATCGCGCAATGTGTTTCAGTAGTAATGAGTATTTATTATTTCTTCCTATCAAGAAAGAGTTCGTTGAAGATAAAATTGAGACATTTTATTCCGAATGGAAAAATCCTACAGGAGATAATCTAACTTGTTTGATTGCTTATAACTTTTGATGGGGTGGAATACCGAGGCTTCATCTTTCATATGGGCGGAATGTTATATAAAAAAGCCAGGCCGGCTGATGAGGGTACCTACAACTCATACGCCGGCCTTTTTGATTCTAGCTTATGACACTCTAATACTTATTAATAGATAAACTCCACAATTACTGAGGCTTCAATCTTTGTAGTTCCGGATTCGATTGGTGTGGCTGAGGTACCTTCTCTTAGTGCAAAGGAAGGAGAAAAAGGAATCGGTTGTGTACTTACTTCGGTAATTAAGACAGGAACAGGGTCAAAGATAATTCGTAAGCTGGACGAGATGGATTTTGCTTTCTGATAAGCGTTTTTCACTGCTAAATTAAGTGCTTGCTGATAATATAAATCAGGATCAGCTACTTCAAAGCTTATGGATTCAATAATATTTGCCCCGTTGTATACAGCGGTATCGATGACGGTTCCCACAAGTCCCAAATCATCTAGGCTAACTTCATAAAGATTGCGGACAGAATATCCGCGATCAATCCGGTTACCGTTTTGGTAATCAATAATCTTTTCAATTTGATATTGTACCGTTTTTATATCTGCAATTCCGAGTTGTCTCAACACTTCCAGTACCTGCTGGCTAATTTTCGCGTTTTCAGCCTGCGCAGTTGTAACATCCTCTCCGGTAGTTAGAACACCAAGTCTTAGAATGGCAAGATCCGGATTGACGGATACCTGACCTTTCCCTGTTAACACCATTTTCTTACCAGGGTTTTCATCCTCTCTGATGGTTGCCATATTTTTCGCTCTATTAATAATTTATCATAATATATGCGAGGGATTAGAAGATTAATACTTTAACCAACATATATTTAATAAAAAGATAAAAAGTATGACCTATAAGAATTTTCTGAGTTCAGCGAATTGAATCTTATCCACGAAAAAGAATATATGCTGACGCATAAGTTTCTCGAAATCCATTGCATTGAACTTATTGGTAAAAAGAAATCTGCCAATGTTACCAAGTTGTCAAAGGCTATGAGACCTTACAGGAGGAGCTGTCAGCAAGACAGTAAAGCACCTTATCGAGCGAGGCAGTATCGAAGCATACCGAAAAACCGGAGAATAAGAAGGAGATTTACTACCCGACGATTTGCCCAAAGGCCTACAACATGATTTTGCCGAACTGAAAGGATATTATGAAAAAAATGACTGGTTTCAGTTTGATACGCTGTTTGAAGTTGTAGAAGCAAGTGTGAAAGCATATTATCTTGCCTTGTTTATGGTATTCTTTAGTAAATAAGAATTTGTCAAATTCAGAAATAATATATAAAAGCATTGACTCCAACGTTGCGTGATACTGTATTATCTAAACTAGATGATATGAAAGGAGTTGAGAAATATGATGTCTGTAAGTCAAGTCATAAAATTAACAGGAGTAAGTTCCCGTACCCTGCAATACTACGATGAAATAGGTTTGTTAAAACCCAGTGAACACACTTCGGCTGGCTACCGCTTATATAATAATGAAGCATTGCAAAAACTTCAGCAAATTCTCTTTTTCAAAGAATTAGGATTTAAGTTGCGAGAGATTTATGAATTAATAAGTCAACCAGATTTCAATAGGATTGAAGCATATAAAAAACAGAAAGAACTACTTCTGTTAAAACGTAATCGTACTGACAGGCTCATACAACTTCTTGGTCGCTTAGAGAAAGGGGAACAATGTATGAGTTTTAAAGAATTTGATTTAACTAATTATATTAACGCATTAGAAGATTTCAAGAAAAGTAGTACAGATGATATTGTTAAATATTGGGGAAGCGCTGAGAATTTTGATTTGTTGATACGAAAAGTAAAAGAGGATGAACCGAAAGTTACTAAACTTGCTATAAAAGAATATGGAAGTGTCGAAAAATACACTGAAGCCATGAAGTACAATCTGGAACATTTTTCTGAAATCATGGAACAACAAATGTCTGAAGATGTCAAAGAAATAGCAATACAAAACGACGAACTTTACACAAGGTTAACTGCGGATATGGCAAGAGATATATCCTCCGATGAAATACAGAATATTGTCCATGAAATAAATAAGTTTATGCGTAAACATGCGTCTGTTGATTTAATCGGAAACAATTACTGGAATGTTGTTATCAATTCATATTCAAGTGATTATGTAAAGGCAATAACTGATACGAAATATGGTATAGGTGCTTCTGATTATCTTGTAAAAGCTTTTCAGTTTTACTTAGATAATAGAAATGTTGAAGAATAACTTACAAACTTCAATTTAATTGTGTAGATTTACTAAAGGAACGGAAATCCCCGTTCCTTTAGTCTGTATATATTTTCTGTTTTGGCATAATCCAAAATTCAAAAATGAATTTGTCTACAGTCTGAAGCCACAGCAGCAATTGCTGTGGCTTTTTGTAACTTATCAGGTGATGTCCAAAGTTGAATATTTATTTTTGGCAATAGTAATAAGTAATATCATTTTAATTTTATGTTAGTAATAAATGCCATGTTTTTCTTAAAGTAACAGAGAAATACACTATCACATTGGCGGAAAGGAGAAAAAAGAAAAAACAGTTCGCTGACTATGATGGTAAAAAGTACAAGCTAATGGGGACAGACAGTAGTAACTTACACCATCATTTTCTTAACATACCAGTAAAATATACTACCATTATGATAATATCAGGGGTTTTAGGGGCTGTACCCCTAACCAGAAGCATTTGTATTACAAAGTGCGTATCTGGCCAAATACTTGTGTTTCCTGAAGCAGTTATGGTACCGAATAATGTTATACTGGTGATGGTAAGATTCGTTTCAGCATTGGTTACAACTGTAATTCGTGCGGGTCCGCTGATGTTATAGTCATCTCACTGTTATATACGACTCCTGCTACATTGGTTGCATAAGGCTTTATATAGAGTAGGTGGTATTATACTGGAGATTTGTTGGTCCTATAATTAAAATCTATAACATTATAGAGGTGAAAGAAACTCATAAAGCATTAGATAAAAAGTTACCAAAACTAACCTTTCTAATCTTATGAAAGTAGCTGTTACATCGGTACTGAAATCGAGGAAAATATTTACAGTTTAATAAAGTTACATAAAAGAATATGAATACAAACGAAGGGTAGGCAATAAAATGTCTATCCTTTAATTATGCTCTTAATGTCAAACCTCATGTCAATAAAGAGGAAAATAATTTAGAAGGATATGAATACGAGGGCAATTGGTAATCCACTTCAATACCGTAATGGAATTAATTTATCATGGACAAGAGGAAGAATGCTTGCTAACTATCAATCCAGTTCTTATAATATTAGTTATAAGTATGATTATAATGGTTTGAGGACAAGTAAATCAGTATATAATTCTTCTAATGGGACTACTTTAGAGACTAAGTATTACTACGATGGTAAACAATTAATTAAAGAAAAATCAGGTAATGATGTTTTATGGTTTTTGTATAATTACGATGGTTTATTGGTTGGATTTGAATTAAATGGAACAACTTATTATTATGAAAAAAACATACAAGGTGACATAATAAAAATATATGATGATACGGGTAAAGAAGAAGTGGAATATACTTATGATGCATGGGGAAAAATCACTAGTATGTCTGGGAATCAAACATTAGGAGAAAAAATCCATTCCGATATCGTGGATATTATTATGATAAGGAAACTGGTCTTTATTATTTGCAAAGTAGGTATTATGATAATGAAATTAAAAGATATTTAAATTCTGATAATTTTAATATTTTAGGTGTAGATAGGAGCAGTGTAAGCCAGGATAATTTATATACATATTGTTCAAATAATCCGGTTAATTGCAGCGACCCAAGTGGAGAGTTTAACTTCAAGTGGGTATTAAAACATGCTAGATCTAAAAAATTTGTCTCAACTGCTCTTGATATTGCAATAGGTTTAGTACTAGATAAAGGAACTTCGGGTATAAAAACAACCATATCAAAAAAGATAAAGGAATATGGAGAAAAAAGAGCACAAATATGGTTTTCTCAAGTGCTGCGTAATAAGTTAATTGCAAAGTATCTGGGTGCAAAAGTAGCTAATAAATTGGTTAGTTCATCAACAATAATCTGGGAGTTTATATCAGTGTACTTAGATCCAGGATTAGCAATTTTTAATGCAATTGATAAAAGAGATAAAAAACCAAATAATGGGTATTGGGAATTTTGGTAATGTTAAATTTTCAAGAACTAATTCCCCATTAAATAGATATACTTAAAATTTAAAAGAACAATAACATATGCAAGCCTAAAAATATTAAATTAAGATTTGAGAGGTATTAAATTGAGTAAAAGAGAAAAATACATTAAATATATTATGGAATTTATTATGCTGTTTATTGCATTTATGATTGGGGCATATTTGGAATTACCTAAATTATTATCGTTAATTATTAGCGCACTAATTTTTTATCTAGAAATTGCTTTTTTTAAAATTATCAAAAGGATTATTTTTAAGAAAAATAACAAAAATGATGAGAAAAAATGAATAGAAATACTTATCTTTCCTATGTAGACTGCTTTAAAGAAACAACAGAATTTATTTATGATAGCAAAAACGAAGAAACAATACAATTAGGTTAAGCCGTGAAATACTGGAAGCTGTATAAACATGGTGCGATAATTATCTTATATTTGTATGTTTGCTGTAGATGTATCGATTGTTATTTCTAAAATAAAATTTCATCAAAAAATATTATATATAGACATTCTTGCAATAATGAAAAAAAAGGCGAAGGAAGAAGCTGGAGATTATCCACTTTACTATACAGAATGGAATGGATCGAAAGAATTTGATAGGAACTATCATGCAGCATTTATTGCACAGACAATCGCGTATAACGAAGGACTGGTAGAAGGATATTCTTACTGGACTGTTTCTGATATTTTTGAAGAGCAGGGAATGAAGCTGGGACCATTTAAGAATGAATTTGGTCTATTGACGAATCATGGGATTGCAAAACCATCTTATCGTATTTTCCAGGCATTGCATGAAGCAAGAGATAAGCGTCTGACTGTAGAGGGTGCCCATCGTACAGCGGAAGTTCTCGCTTTAAATGGAGATAAGGAAATAACGGTATTTGCATATAACCATGACATTGAACGGAGAAATATCAAAGTCGAAAAAATGAACATATTGATTTGCGGCAAAGTTTCTTCGATTACAAAAGCAGTGATTGATGAGAAACATTCTAATCCACTCAATACATGATAAAAAATGGGAAGTCCAAAATATTTGAAGAAGGATTAAATTGAAAAATTAGAAGATGCTTCCAAACTAACTTATGAAAACGTTGCAATAGTAGAAGGGGATACTCAGTAAATTGAGTTTATAGCAGAACCAGAGAGCGTAACAATTTTTAAAGTACGGATCGAGAGACTTTGATAATATCAAAGCTTATTGTGAAAAGCAAGGAATTCCATTATATGTTATTGGAGATGCCCTCAGGGCAAGACGTGCCTTGAAGGCGGTTGCCGAAGCAAATGAAGCTGTAAGAGCCATTTCCTGAAAGTAACGAAGGAGAAGGATATATCAAGTAAAATAAAGCATACAAAGAAAAAGATAAATAGTATGAAGCAAATTCGGTACTATTAATTTTGGATAGAGTGGTTTATAACTGAAAAACGAGCAAAAAATGGGACTAAAAAATGAGATTTTAGCCCCGTTTTTTTGCTCTTCCAAGGATGACACAGGATAAGGCTCAATGAATGAATACTATTCGGTGGTTGCTTTCCGGTTTGGCTATTTCAATACCTAAAGGATGGTTTCTTCCGCAGGTATCAGCGGTTCGGTCACCAGAGGCTTCTTAAAGACATCATATTTTTTGATGAAGATTCTAAATCTTCTTATTCCTTTAACAACCCTATTGCACCCTTGTTCATTAGGCTATTGAGAAGCACTACTGTTTTTTCGATATCAGGTTGTTCTTCCCTTGTAAAGCAATATGTCATCATACCAACAATAGCAGACATGGTGTATTCCAAACCGCATTCCAGTTTGTAATTATCTGTTTCATATGATTGTACCAGGGGGCGTGCCAAGGCTTTGTATGCATTTTTCATCTTTTCCTGAAAAGCCGGATCGCCGTTTTTTCCTAACAGAACAATAAAATATTGTTTGTTTTTATTGTACACTTCCACAAGATGTTTGAGTGGAAATTCCACGTTCCTAGTCGGTATTATATTTTTGTGCTCTTCAATATCTGGTAAGACAGATGCTTCAATTTTATGATATTATTACATGAAACCAGTAAGGAGAAAAAGAAAAAACTTTTTGACTCAATGGAGAAGAAAATTAATGAGATCGTTACGGTTGTTAATTCCCACGAGTACCATGCAGTGGAAACGGGTACCATGACAGATAGAATTTTAAGAACAGGAATCTTGTATCGGTGTTTCTCGCCGTTTATTAAACAAATGGATAACAAATTCAAGATGGATCAAGGGTGCATTAGTTGTGGATTATGCAGCCAGGTCTGCCCGGTACATAATATTGAAATAAAGAATGGAATACCGACATGGAAGCATCAGTGTGAGATGTGTCTTGCCTGCTTAAACCTATGTCCAAAGCAGGTTATCCAATACAAAAACTTATCGGAAGGAAAACAAAGGTACAAGAACCCTTATGTTGAAGTAAAAGATCTTATGCGCCGATAAGAGTGCCATTGCTCTTAATACGATAAAGTATCACAATATACTAAAATTCATTCATTTCAAAACTAGGTGAGATTCCTACTTGCTTTTCATAATTATATACATGATTTTTTTATTTTTGAAAAAGTGAAATGGAAATGAATAACTTTTTTTAGCATTGACAGTAAAAATTGATTGCGTTACAATTAGTAAAAAGTAGGAAAAGGAGCAATAAAGTTGGAAAAGAAGGTCAAGTTGGATTACAAAAAAGAGTACAAGGATCTGTATATGCCAAAGAAAAATCCAGTCCTTATCAAGGTACCTTCCATGAACTTCTTTATGATTGATGGAAAAGGAATACCGGAAAGTGACGAGTATCACAGTGCAATGCAAAGTCTATATAGTTTTGCATTTACAATCAAGATGAGTAAGATGTCTGGTAATCAGCCACCAGGATACTTTGAATATGTTGTACCTCCTTTGGAGGGTCTGTGGAGCTGTGAGGACGGAGCATTTGTATTTGCAAAAAGGGACCAATGGATTTGGACATCCATAATTCGTCAGCCAGAGTTTGTTACACAGGAAGTATATTTGAATGCCCGGGATGAGATTGCAAAGAAAAAACCTGAAATTGATGTTACGAAAGTCAGGTTTGAGACTTTGGAAGAGGGACTTTGCGTACAGATTATGCATAATGGACCATACGACCAGGAGCAAAGTTCAATTGACCAGATATTACGGTACATAGAAGAGAATAACTTGCAGGTAGATTTTGAGTCAGGGAGAAGACATCATGAGATTTATTTATCGGACCCAAGAAGATGTAAACCTGAAAGCTTAAAAACTGTCATTCGTTATCCTGTAAAGAGAATCAGATAACAATGTGTCTATTATTTTAAGAAGGCTTATACAAAAGCCGGCTTGATAAATCAAGCCAGCTTTTGTATAAGCCTTCTTGGCGCTTATATGCCTTTTACCAAAAAGAAAGGAATAAGAGTTATGCCGGATTATGATATTCGATTAAGAGAAGAGAATATTCCCACAAGATGGTTCAATGCATTTCCCAAACTAGGAGTTGAAATTCCAAAGCCTATGAATAGCGAGGGAAAGAATCAAATCCAGAATATGAAAAAGATTCGCTTGCAAGAGCTGTCCAAAGAAGAAGAAAGCAAGGAGAAATGGTTAAAGATTCCAGAGGAAATTCTAAACGAATATGTGAAGGCGGGACGTCCCACAAGGTTGACCCGAGCTGTGAATCTCGAGAAGTATATAGGCTGTTCTTCTAGAATTTACTTGAAAAGAGAAGATACACTTCCAACTCATAGTTTCAAATTGAATACAGCAATTGCACAAGTTTATTTTGCCCATAGGGAAAACATTAAGGAACTGGTTACGGAGACTGGTGCTGGACAGTGGGGAGCAGCGTTGGCATATGCGTGTCGGAATTATGATATTAAGTGCCGCATTTTCTGGGCAAAAGTGTCGAAGGAGCAGAAAGAACTAAGAGCGATTATGGCCGGATTATATGGTGCGGAATTGGAACCATCACCGAGTGTGAATACCAAAGCCGGAAGAGCAATTATGAAAAGCAATGAGTATGGCACCATAGGTTCGGGTATTAGTGAAGCCATTGAGTATGCATTGGAGCATGAAGAATGTCGCTATGTGTCCGGTAGTGTCCATAAACATATTTTGATTCATCAGTCCATCATAGGCCTGGAGACCAGGCTTCAATTAAAGCAGGCAGGAATAAAACCAGATGTATTAGTAGCTTGTGTTGGAGGAGGAAGTAATTTAGGAGGATTTATGCTTCCATTTATGATTTCTGAAGATTCAAATGACATTGTTTATCAAGGAGCAGAATCCATGGCATCTCCTCGTTTTACAAAAGGAGAGTATCGTTATGACCATTCCGACCCACTTGGATTCACGCCGTTAACTTGTTCTTATACGTTAGGAATGGATTTTGTCCCATCGCCAGTACATACAGGAGGTTTAAGACAGCATAATAGTTCACCGATCTTAGGAGCTTTATATAAAAACAATATTTTAAAGATTAATGCTTACCAGCAGGAAGATATTTTTACTGCGGGAAGAGAACTGGCTATGAAAGAAGGTATCTTGCCAGCACCAGAAAGCTGTCATGCAGTAAAAGCTGCAATTGACGTTGCGCTGCAAGCTGAAAAGGAAGGAAAGTCAAAGAATATTGTCGTCTGCTTAAGTGGTAGTGGATATTATGATATCAAGGGTTACAAAGAGGTTTTGAACTTTTAAGGAAAGGAAGAGTGGATATGAAAAAGAAACTGGAAAAAATGGAAACCTACTTAGAGGGAAGTCCGGCTTACTACCTAGCGTATGATGGAGAGGAGAAGCTGATTCAATTACTGAAAGATCTTAATGCAGATAAAGTATTTCTGGTAGAGGACACTAAGGTAGAGGAACTGACAAAGGATAGTTTATATCTTGCTGTAAAGGAAGAGCTTACCTGCGAAAAGATCCTATTTGAAGCAAGTGAAAAGAACAAGACATTTGCCTGTTTAAGTGATTTGTGTGAAGAGATGATACGTGCAGGTGTAACAAAAGATTCCATTATCGTTGCACATGGTGGCGGACTGGTTGGGAATATAGCTGGACTTTGCGCTGCATTAATCTTTAGAGGAATTCGTTTTGTTGAAGTTCCAACTACTTTTCTTGCGCAGACAGACAGTGTACTCAGTAATAAACAGGCCGTAAACAGTAGTGTCGGAAAAAATCATTTTGGTGTGTATTATGCACCACAGTTTATCTTTGCAGATGTAAAATATCTTACCATCGACAAACCGGACAGAATTAAAAATGGTGTAGTGGAAACGATAAAAAATGCCTTAATATCAAATAAGTCATTAGTCGAAGTTTTGAAGAAAATGTTGTGTAGTGACGGAAAATATACAGAGGAAGAATTATACCAGATTGTAAAAATATCGGTTTTGTCGAAAGGGCATATTTTAGAAAAGGATTCCTCTGAAAAAAAATATGGAGTTATCCTTGAATATGGACACACATTTGGACATGCCATAGAAAAACTCTCCAGTGGAGAGATTCTCCATGGGGAAGCGGTATCCATTGGAATGATTGTTGCTGGAAAGATTAGTTTGAAGATGAAGGTGATGTCTCAGGCTGATTATGAAGAAATGGTTCATTTTATTAGAGATTATGGCGGAATGAATGTGAAGATACCAGAAGACATGACCACAGAGCAAATCATAAATGCAATTCAAACAGATAATAAGAAAAATGCACGTGGTATCTGCTATGTATTATTAAGAGGCATTGGAAAAATATATAACCCAAATGAAAATTACATGGTTACGTTAGAGGATTCCATTGTGAAAGAAGCATTGGATGAATACAAAACTGAGGTGAAGTAGTATGGATATGCACCGTTTATCCAAAAAGGAAGATTGGCTCAGTGAAGAGATGCTGCCATATTATATTCAATATGTGAATGATCAGATGATTTACAAAGAAGATTTTATAACGGAGCTCACCAAAATACTGGAAGAACATCAAGGGGAACAGATTATGGAATATTGCTCAGGAGTTTCAGGACTTTTATACCAAGGGTTGTTTCCTAATCCGAGTGAGAATGTTATCTGTGCTGAAAATGATGAGTTTCTTCTGAAAATCGTTAAAGAACATTTAAAGGAAAGGGAGCAGAAGATAGAGACCTGCCTAATCGTAAATGATGTTGAGATGGATTCAATTCAAGAAGGTGCATGTTCCGTAATATATGCCTTCGATTTTTTACATAGTTGTAACAACTTGAAAAACCAATTAGATATTTTGATGGGGAAGTTAAAAACAGGAGGACTGCTGTGGTTTTATGATCTTCGGCGTGATGCGGAACAGTCTATGTTAGAGCAGGTTATGATAGGATACAAAAACCTGAAATGTGAACAGGCCGGCTGGTATCTTAACAATTTTATTTCGTCTTGGAGAGCTTCTTATACAATTGATGAAATAAAAGAAATTTTGAAAGAATATCCATTCATAACATATGAAGTCGAAAAAGACAATGCTTTAACAGTATCAGTCAAGATTAAAAAGGAGGGATAGGATGGGATTTTTTGATAATCAAGTAAAAGTCAGTCTGATCCAGATGAAAATATCATCTGGTAAAAAATGGGAAAACCTTGAAAAAGCACTGAAATTTATAAAGGAAAGTAGTGAGGCAGGAGCAAAACTGGCAGTATTGCCAGAGTGTTTTTCAACTGGAATTAACCTCACATCTATGAAGAAAGATGCGGAGAGCTTAGAGGAAAGTGAGACAGTACAAAAGTTAAAAGAGGCAGCCATACAATACCATTTATACATATGCGCAGGAATTTTGGAAAAGAAAGATGGAAAAATATACGATTCCTTAAGTCTTATATCACCAGAAGGAGAACTTATTTACACCTATCGTCGCAGAATCCTTTGGAAGATGGAAAAAGATTTCTGTGAAGCAGGAACAGAGGCACCAAGATGTATAGAAACAAGCATTGGAAAAATCGGATTTATTCTAGGCTATGAGATTTATTTTCCAGAAGCGTGCAGGGAACTCTTTCATCAGGAAACAGACATTATTATATGTCCAGCTAATATATTGAAAATGGCATCAAGTTCTATTGAAGTTTTATGTAGAGCACGTGCAGAGGAAAATCACTGTTACTTTTTATTTGTAAGTTGCCTGGGATATCATTTATTTACCAATAGCAACTATATGGGAAGCAGTATGATTACCTGTAATTCTTCTTGTTTAATTTATGAAATGAAAGCAAAACGTATAGATTCGACTGGCTTGCTTTTAAAAGCAGCAGAAGAAGAGCAGGTTGTCACAGCTTCTCTGTCTATAAAACATGTTAGCAAGCATAGAAAGAAAAACAGTGAATTGGATGATTTACTTATGTTTGAAGAGAGAGGTGAGCATAATAAAGAGACAGTTCAATAAGCTTATATATTATATATCAAAGGATCTTCTTGAGTATGTGAGATATAAAACCGCCATTATTTCAAATGTTCTGCTTAGTTTAATTATGGTAAAAGCCTTTGGAGATTATTCGTTATCAGGAGGGTTTGGAACTAATAACTACTATCTATACATGTTGCCAGGTATTCTTTCTATGGGAGCTATGAATAACTGTATTTTTTCAGCCAGTTACAATGTTTCCATGGATCGGGAGAAACATCTGATGGATGATGTTGTACTTTCTCCATCGTCCTATTTTACCTATATGACAGCAAAGTATATTGGGAATTATTTAAAAGCACTCCTTCAGTTTGCGTTGGTTATGGTTCTCTCTATCTATTACTATGATGTCACCATTGACAGGTTAGGGATGCTCTTTCTTTATTTCAGCATAGGTGCCGTTATGTTTATTTCCATTGGTATGCTTCTTGCTTCCATTACGGATATTTTGTCATTGGGAGGTCTTGCAAACCTGATTATTGTTCCGTTTACTTATTTTTCTGGAATCTTTTTTCCGGTAACGGGACTGGATGGAATAACAAAAGAAGTTGCCAAGAGACTTCCAATTACTTCTCTTAATGAAATGCTTCGTTACTCTGTGAACTCTCAATTGATGTTTGGGTATTTACGAACCCATGTCATATATGTGAGTATTGTAACGTTGTTTCTAAGTACTGTAACTCTCGTTATCTATTATAAAAAGCTAAAGAGAGGTTATTAAAATGGAGCGGATAGAAGTTAAGAACTTAACGATAAGCCGTGGGAACAAAAGGATATGTAATGATGCATCATTTGTAATGCAAGCTAATAGTATTGTTGGATTCATGGGGGCAAATGGGGCAGGAAAGACAACCTTGTTAAGAGTCCTTCTTGGAGTAATCGAACCAGATAAGGGGGTAATCTTTGTAGACGGAAAGCAAAGAAGAGGGTTTGACGAAGAGAAGACAGGTATCATCCATCAATATGATAATCTTTCGGATTATCTTACTGTGAAACAGTATATGAAGCTGGAGCAGAAGCTTGTCCGTGGAGATAAAAATTACTGTAAGTACTTGGAAGAACGGCTTAAGTTAACAGAATGGATGAATAAGGAGATCGGGAAACTTTCATATGGAACAAAGAGGAAGCTGTCAATCTGGAAAGCATTAATTAGAAAGCCTGAACTGCTTGTGATGGATGAACCAACCAATGGACTTGACGAGGCGATGAAAGAGCAGGTGTGGGAACTTCTAAAAGACCTGCAGAGAAGTGGAATTATAGCGCTAGTTGCAACCAATAGTGATGAGGAGGCTTCTCGAATCTGCGACCGGATTTTTTATATAGAGAAACAAAAGTTAGTAGAAAAGACTAGAAAGGAATGAGAAAAGAATGGGTGAATTTTTCTGGAAGGAATACCCTGAATGTGATAGGGAGTATGTAAGATGGTACCCATGTAATGTTGGGAAAATGAGCGAATCAGAGCATATGAAGAAAGAGCCATATGTGTTTTATGTCCACCTTCCATTCTGTAACAATGTCTGCAGCTGTTGTCTGTATAACAAACAGAATACAGAGGGGGAACTGCTTGAGAATTACCTGACCGCAATTAAAAATGAAATTCTTCTGTATTCTAAGATACCATCTGTCATGAATGCAGAGTTCGTTGCAGGTTATATAGGAGGCGGTACTCCAACCGCTTTATCGGAAGAGCAGTTAAGCGACTTGCTGGATTTTATAAAAGAGCATTTAAATATTAAGGATTCTGCACCAATTACGGTAGAAACAACACCAGTTGACATTACATTAGAAAAAGCAAAGATGCTTTTAGCCCATGGTGTAAACAGAGTTAGTGTGGGCGTTCAGTCATTTGATAATGAACTGTTAAAGAGAATTGGTCGTACCCATACATCCCAAAAGGCAGTTGAAACCATTCATATGTTAAGAAGTGCAGGATTCAAAGAAATCAATATTGATTTAATGTATGCATTGCCTGGAGACTCTATGGAAGCATGGAAAAAGACGCTGGATCAGATGGATGAATTAAATGTAGAATCTGTGTCCTTATATTATTATATTCAATTACCTGAAAGCAGGCTTACCACTAGAATACAGCAGGGCAGAGTACCGGCATGTCCAGATGAACAAGAGGCAGAGCAGTTATATTTATATGGAATCCAGTATTTATTAGAAAAAGAATATGTTGCTGTATCACCAAATGATTTTGGAAAAGATGGTAAGACAGGTGAAGACAAATGGAACAAAGAAGGGGCAGTAAGCTTTTGGATTGATGAAGAGAAAGGATATAAAGCTGCAATGGCTTATACCATGGATCGTACATCATATATTTCCCATTGTTGGTATCATAACGGCCCAATGCTGGCATTTGGTTCAGGCGCTTATGGATATATGAACAATCATATTTATTTTAACCAGCCTTCCATCCAGACTTATATTGACAAAACAAATAATGGGCATCTTCCAGTTGTAATGGGAGCGGAAGTGAATCTGGATGAACAGATTCGTAGAAATATGATATTAGCAGTGAAACTTTTATGCATTCGTAGACAGGATTTCATCGATCACTATGGAATTGATATTGGAATGTATTTTAAGAAAGAAATAGACATTCTGATTGAACAAGGATTAGTTGAGCTGACGGAGGAAAAACTGATAATTACCTTCCCGAAAGGCTGGAAATATATTGATAACATTAGCAAGATGTTTTACTCGGAGAAGAATTACCGGCTTCCGCAGCCAGCACCAACTAATACAAATTTAATTAAGTATTTAATTGGTTGAAAGGAGAAAAGTATGTTTGGTAGATTGTTTGGCCTGGAGGAAAGAGTTCCTCTAAAAGAAGAAAGAATTAAGGATTTGGAAGGGGCAAGAGGTTACGACAGAGTTTCCCGTACTTCTATGAGATTTCCAATGGAAAGTATTATTAAAGATAGTAAGAATCTCATTAAACCAGGGGATACAATTCTGGACGTAGGTTCCCAAAGCGGATTATTGACTTTTATGACGGCAGGGCTTCATCCGGATTGTGAGGTATTTGGATTAGAAGAAGATAGTCTGTTAAATGAAGTTGCGGAAGAAAATCTGACTCTTGCAACATTATCACAGACTCCTGGAAAGGTAGAGTTTGGTTGTGGTTCCCTTACGAATATGCCAATTGATGATGAGTCAGCTGACCTGGTCATCAGCTATATGCCATTATTTCGAGTAAGTGATCCAATAGCATTTTTAAAAGAATGTAGGAGAGTATGTAAAAAGAATGGAACAGTATTCATCTATGACATGGCTAGGGATGCAGATGAGGGAACCATTTCATTTATCCTTCAATACGTTTCCGCTGGACATGGGGAGTTTATGCAGTCTCTTCATGCTTCCTATTCCCTTACAGAAGTACAGGAATTACTAAAAGAAGCTGGATTAGATGGCTGGACTGTTACAAGAGAATCCTTGAATTTAAAAATAACATCAAAGGAAATCTAAATGGAGGCGTTTTATGGAGAATTATATTTTATTTAATAAAGATAGACAGAATGAAGTCTCAGTAGATGCAGATACAATGTGGGGAAAGAAAAATCCAATTGTACTGTATGTACATATTCCATTTTGTAATAATGTCTGCTCTTGCTGCATTTACAATAAATATTCAACAAAAGGTGTTTTACTGGAAGGGTATCTGGGTGCATTAAAGAAGGAAATTGATAAGTATGCCAATGAGCCACATATCAAGGATAGTGAAGTAATATCCGGGTATATTGGCGGCGGAACGCCTACCTGTCTGTCAACTGAACAGTTAGATGATCTTCTTACTTATATTGAAAAGAGTTTTAATCTGAAAAGAAAAGATAAGTTCTTCAATATCACAGTAGAGACAACGCCAAATGAAATGGACCTTGAGAAAGCACAGATGTTGAGAAGACATGGAATCAACAGAATCAGTATTGGAGGACAGGCATTTAACGATCAGCTTCTTAAGAACATTGGAAGAACACATACTGCTCAGAGAACAATGGATGTAGTCAAAATGCTTAGGGAAGTTGGGTTTGAGCATGTGTGCGTAGATTTAATGTATGGCCTTCCAGGTCAGACAATTGGTATTTGGAAAGAAACGCTTCAGGAATTCTTAAGTATCAAGGCAGATTCATTAGGTTTTTATCCTTACTTAGTAATTCCAAACAGTAAGCTTTACAGTGAAATTAAAAGAGGAGCAATTCCACCTACTCCAGAACAGGATATTCTGGACGAAATGTTTGATATTGGTGTTGAAACACTTTTATCAGCCGGCTATTATTGCGTAACTCCAAATGAACTTGGAAGAGAAACCTACAAGGATGGAGGAGAGAAGTGGAAAGATTATGATGTCCAGACTTTTGAAGTTGGAGAGAAGGGATATCATGGAATCGTAGTATCTACATTCCCAGTAACAACTCATATTGCCCATAGTTGGTATGAGGGTGGAGATTTACTTGGCATCGGAGCTGGTGCCTACGGATATATGAATGATTACTGGTATCTGAACGAACCTGATGTAGATAAATATATAGAAATGATCAATGGAAAGGATAAATATTCTATTGTAGAAGGCTCTTACATGTCAAAAGAAGAAAAGGTTGCACGTTTCCTTGTAATGGGTACTAAGTTTATTAAACTGCTTAGAAAAGACTTCTTAGACCGTTTCGGTGTAGATATGCAACAGGTATTTAAGGAAGAAATAGAACGTCTGGAAGAATGGGGATTAATTGAAATGAAAGAAGAGGCTTTGGAGGTAACATATCCCAAAGGCTGGTACTACATTGATAACATCAGCAAGCAGTTCTATACCGCTGCCAATTACCGACTTCCGCAATCTACACTTACCAATACAAATGTATTGAATTATCTGAAGGAATAGCTTATGAAAATGAAAGAATTGAACATTGGGGTTATCCAGATGAAATCTGAGCCTGGAAAGTACCAGGAGAACATGGACAAGGTCAAAGCCATGATTGCAGACTGTGCAGCAAAAAACTGTCAGTTAGTCTGTCTGCCAGAGGCGTTTGCTACAACAATTGATTTTGGGGCATTGCCAGGAATTGCACAGAGCATTCCAGGAGAAATAACAGATGCATTATCCAGGTTAGCCAGAAAATACGGGATTGATATTATTGCTGGAATTTTAGAAGCGGTGGAAGAAAACATTTATAGTTCGGTTGCATACATAGATTCAGGTGGTTCGATTCGGAGTGTTTACCGCAGAGTCAATGTTTATGAACTAGAGAAGAAGTTTCTTGCGAAAGGAAATGAATTAGCCATTGTAAATACAAAATGGGGCAAGATTGGATTGCTGGGTGGATACGATATTAACTTCCCAGAGGTATGCCGCAGGTATTTTGAAGAAAAGACAGAGCTGATGGTATGTTTATGTCAGATTCCTGATACATTCCTTACGAGCACTGTAACAATTGCAAAGGCAAGAGCATCGGAGAACAATTGCTATTTTGTATTGGCAAGTAATATAGGGAAAAATGGTTTAGCAAGAATTGATTTTATGGGAAACAGTATGATCACTCAAGGTGGAGACGTCTTTGATTTCGCAAGTGGAGAATATATTCCACAGGAAGAAATTCTTGCAATTGCAGGTCAGGAAGAAACAGTTCTTACGGCTCGACTGAATATGAGGAGAAAGAATTTGGAAATCGTTAGAAATCCGCATATGTTAGATAAAAGAGCGGATTACAGCAGTTTGGAGGTAAAATATGCAGAATAAAATAAAGGGTAAAAGTGCATCAAATATAATGGATGCAACTGGATATTGGCGTGAATATCCAGAGAGGGATTTGGAACATGTCAGAAGATATCCTGTTACAGTAGAACGTCTTGATGAAAAAGATGTCTGGAAAAATAAATACATGAAAGTTGTGTGCGTTCTGCCAGAACTTCAAGAAGCAAAAACGGAAAAGAAAGAGTATATTGCCATGCTTCAACAGGAACTGAAAAAGCAGGCTGGTAAAGACTATACTAAAAGTTTTTGTGTAGAGAAACTTATCATTTGGGATCGTGGTTCACAATATGAAGAATCGGATTATCTTGGATTACTTAACTTTGTGAAACAGAATTTTAGCTGTTCCGATGATATCAGGAATAAGATTGTGAAAAATGAGTTTAAAGATATTGAGGTATGGAATTATGAAGAACCGATTCTTGCTGCAGGATTAGGAGCGGCAGGTTATATAAAAGGTCATGATTATTTCAATACAGAAAGCTTATCTGAGTATTCCAATGCATTAAGTAATGACTGCTATCCAGTGGAAAAGGCGTTTTTAATCTCTGCACAGGAAGTATTAGCAAGAACAATCCGCCAAGGAATTTATAGGGGAAAGCTTGGGTTAAAAGGATTCCAGGAACACCATGGGTTCTATTTTGAGAATGTATTCCATGATGAATTACAGAAATTAGAAGAGAAGGGATATCTGAAAGTGGAAGAGGATGACTGTATCTTTCTACAAAAAGAGAAACAAGAGGAAATCCTGGATAGCTTAGTGAAATGGTAAGGAGGCGAGAAAATGAAATTGCCTAAACATGGTGAAAAGAAGAATATACCGCAGGAAATGCTGGATTTTGGCTTTTGGAAGGAATATCCCGATCGAGATAGAGAATATGTAAGATGGTATCCATGCAATATTAAAAGTCTGTCGGGAAAGGAAATCTGGGAACAGATTCACGAGCATGATGAGCCATTATCATTTTATTTACATATTCCATTTTGTAATAACAAATGCCATTCCTGTTTCTATACCAAATATAATACACAGCCTTCTCTTACGGACCGCTATCTTGATGCTATAAAAAAAGAAATAACGATGTATGCAAGTCAGCCATATATTAAGCAGAAAACCTTTCATTCCGGTTACTTTGGCGGAGGAACTCCAACAGCACTTTCCGAGAAGCAGCTATCCGATTTGTTAACCCATGTGAATAAAACACTTAACATTGAAAAAGATGCAGGGATTACCATGGAGACAACACCTAGAGAAGTGACAAAAGGTAAGATTAAAATCATGCTGGAAAACGGTATTAAAAGAATCAGCATCGGTGTACAGTCTTTGGATGATGAACTTCTAAGAAGAATTGGAAGAAATCATACAGCACAGGAAGCAAAAGATGCAGTGCATGCATTACGTGAAGAGGGAGTAAAAGCCATTAATGTTGACCTGATGTATGGACTTCCGGGAGAAACTCTGGAGAGTTGGAAAAACACGATTCAACAGCTGATGGAGATGCAGATTGATTCCGTATCGTTATACTCTTTTGTGGTAATTCCGTTTAGTAAAATATTCATGAAAATTATGAATGGTCAGCAGCCAGAATGTCCAAAAGAAGAAACCTGCATGGAATTCTATAATTATGCCGTGAAAACGCTGCTAGAGAATAATTATAAAGCAACCAGTACACAGGATTTTGTAAACTGTAACCTTGCGACATCTGAATATGTAGAGCATGGTGAAAGCTATTCATTAGGTGAAAAGGATTACGAAGGCGTATTTACACCAAGCATGTCTCAGCTTGCTTATCCAGCGGACCGCTGGTATTACTGCCGAGATCAGATACCATTTGGATCAGGCGCATATGGATATGTGAATACCTACACCTGCTTAAATGAGCCGGATATAATGAACTATATTGAGACAGTGAACAAAGGTGAGTTCCCTGTTGTTATGGGAAGCAAAGTTGATAAAGAGGAACGAAAAGCAATGCTCATGGTACTTGGTACGAAGATGCTGAAAGTTAAGAAACAGGATTTTTATGATAGGACAAAGGTGTCTATAGAAGAAGCATATGGAGATATCATAAAAAAACTGGAGGAGCAAGGGCTGGTGCGTTTAACAGAGGATGCACTAGAAGTAACGTATCCAAAGGGCTGGTATTATTCAGACAATATCAGCAAAACATTTTATAGTAAAGACAATTATAAGATTCCACAGCCTGCTGTTGACAATATCACGGTACTTAAGTATCTGAAGGAAAAAAAGGTGTAAATAGATGAAGCAATTATTATATATCCACAATACAGAAAGCTGGGTTGGAAAGCATTGTGAAACAACTGCTGTAAAGCATGTTTTAGATTATTACGGACTGGATTATTCGGAAGATTTCCTATTTGGGATCAGTGGAGGAATCGGTTTTATCTACTGGTATGCAAAGAATATGAATGTTCCATTTATAGGTACAAAGAATAAGACCAGAAAAGGAACCATTCAGGAGGTTTGTGAGAAGCTTAATTTGAATTGCCAGGTAAAAGAAACGGCCAGTATCATGCGGGCACAGAGATATCTGGAAAAAGCAGTTGCAGTAGGAAAGCCTTTAATTGTTAATGTGGATCTTGCATTACTTCAATATTCAGGAGTCCCCCAAAATGCACATTTTGGGGGGCATGCGGTTGCTGTTTTTGGAGTGGATCAAGAAAAATCACTTGTGTATATTCTTGATAGAGGAAGAAAATTGGTATCAGAACCTATGGAAAGTTTTCAGTTAGCCAGAAATTCCTCTTATCAACCATTTTCACCTAAGAACCGTTCCTTTCTAATTGAACCAGATAGTCAGAATAAGCTCACAAAGGAAGAGCTTATCAACCATGATATGATTATAGACTCAATTAGGGAATGTGTTTCTGAAATGATGTATCCAGAAATCCGTAACAAAGGTATTACTGGTTTTGATATATGGGCCAGAAAGATGAAAAAGTGGACAGAGGATTTTCAGGGACTGGATTTTTTGGGTTGTTTGATGAATGTGTTCTCTAATGTTGTGATCGGTGGTACTGGTGGAGATGCATTCCGAAGTATGTATGCAAGATTTTTAAGAGAATGTTCGGTGCTCTTAGGGAATGAACAATTGAAGGAAGCAGCACTACGATACGAAGCAGCCGGAGTATGCTGGGTAGAATTAGCCCAACTAGCCTTGCCGGATTCCTGTAATTATCTGAAGCAGGTAAAAGAGACTATGTATGCAAAAAACCAGATATTTGAGGACGGTAAGCCAGATGCGCTTTCCAGGCTTTTGGAATTACAACAGAAGCAAAAACAGATATTAGAGATGGCAGCAGAGGAAGCTGTGAATCATCAGAAAGAAATTATATCTGATTTATGCCAGAAGGTTAAGCGGTGCAAAGCGTTGGAACAGGATGCATTATCCTGTTTAAGCAGTTGTCTGGAGAATTAGAGGAGGTATTATGTTTACAAATCAAAGTAAAGAGAGGATTCCTATACAGAAAAATAAATTTCATACAATTGCCGAAGTAAGGGATTATGATATGGCAGCCCCTAGAAACACGCTGTTATACCCAATGCAGAGGCTACAGGAATTAGTAAAGCCTTATATCGCGGAAGGAAAAAAAATTGTTAATCTAGGATGTGAGACAGGAATTCTTGCATTAATGATTGGTGGTGAATGTAGAGCTTTGATTACAGGAATAGATGAAGACCTACTTCTGTTAAAAGGAGCGGAAGAAAATCTTCGTATTGCAAAACTATGCAATTATCCAGGTGACGCAGAATTTCTATGTGCATCATTCGATAGTCTTCCAATCGAATCAAACTCTGTAGATGTAGTGTTTGCAGATAATTTTATTTATAGATGCGACAAAGTAGAAGATGTATTGAAAGAGTGCAGACGAATTGTAAAAGAAGATGGTGTCGTACTGATTAATCAACTTCTAAGAGATGCAGATAAGGAGAAAATAAGATTTATCAAACAATATTTGAAGACCGATTCGTTTGGCGGAGAAAAAGAATTTATGGATACACTGAACAGCTGTTATTCCTTTGAAGAGTATGAAAAAGTTTTGAAAGAAAATTCGGATTTAGGTTTTGAAATCAGAAAAGAGCAGCTGGCTGTAATTATTTCTTATAACTTTGATGATTCTGAGCTTGAGCAGTAAGGAGGGGCTATATGGAACAAAATATGGCATGGATGAATCAGGTGCAGGAAATAGCCCTTCTTTATCCAGAAGAAATACGATTTTTAAGTAATTTACCTGTAGAAGTACAAGATAAGGATGGATTAATAGTTGATATTGGAACATTTAAAGGTGGAAGCAGCATAACACTTGCAATGGGACTGAAACAGAATGGAATTAAAGAAAAAGTTTATACCGTTGACAGTTATGAATATTTTACATTTGGAGACGAAGACCAGGAAGATGAAGATGGAGACTGGGGACGAGATGGAAAAATGCGAACTGCTTTTCTTGAAAATGTGAAGAAATTTCACTTAGAAGATGACATTGTTTCTGTTTTTAGCGATTCAACAAGTTATCTGAATCAAACAGATGCTTCTATTAAGCTGATGTTTTATGATGGTTCTAACATGGCGGATAAAGTATCGGAAGACCTTTTCCTGGCAGCATCTAAAATTGTATATGGAGGATATATCTGTCTGCATGATTTTCACGATGTGGAGATTTATGGCGGGAATGTGAAAAAGGCAGTAGACAAGTTCTTAAAGGAAAGACATGAGTTTGAATTTGTAAAAAAAATTGGTGAAACAGGGGTTATCAGAAAGAAGGAGGGATGGCATGAGTAAGGTGAAAATCGCCTGTCTTCAGTATAAGTGGAGAGATGCTCCAGCAGAAAACCTGAATTATATTGTCTCTGAGATACGAAAGATTGGAGAAGAAAAAAAAGTAGAGGTCATTTTTTTACCGGAATTTATCATAGGAGCACCATTTCATTTCCCGGGAAGAGCACATTTAAAGGGAGTAGTGGATGATACAATACCGGGAAAAATAACGGGCATATTTTCTGAACTGGCAAAGAAATACGGACTTTACATATTTGGCGGCACCATTGTAGAACGGGAAGGGGAGCAGTATTATAACTCCACCTTTGTAATTGGACCGGAAGGGAACCTACTTGGTAAAGCAAGAAAGAATCATTGTTATGCTGCAGAGATGGTGGCTGTTACACCTGGAAATGGGATGCTATTACTGGAACTCCCATTTGGAAAGGTAGGAATTCTAGTCTGTTCGGATTTCTGGATACCGGAAATGCCAAGAATCTTATCCCTGCAGGGAGCTGAGATAATATATGTGGCAGGTTCCTCCCTATTACAGAATATTAGTGATATTAAACCTTGTATGCGTGCGAATTCAGTATTTAATGTTTGTTATACGGTATTTACCAGCGTGGTTGGAGAAGTGGAAGGAAACAGGGTAAATGATAAGAAATTTAAAATCGAATTTGGTGGACATACAACCGTTGCAGAGCCAGACCAGATAATGAACTCCCTAGAGGATGAAGAAGCAGTTCTTTATGAAGAATTAGATATGGATTACATCAGAGAACTTAGAAGCATCGATGTGAAATTTCAAAAGACGCATTTCTTTAGTCTGTGGGGAAGAAGACCTGAATTGTATAGAGATATATTGAAACCTTATGTTGGGAAGGACAAGGAACTAGGAGAACTTGTAGAAGAATATCTGAATAGTAAGGAGGAAGAGAAATGAGATTATCGTATAACGTGAATGGACTTAGAAATCTTGATTTGCTTACTGCGATACACAGAGTCCAAGAGGCTGGCTATGAAGCAATTGAGCTTTCATTACATCAAAGACACCTGCATCCTTTTTTTACAGGAGAAGAGGAAATAAAAAAACTGACAAAAGAGCTAAAGAATACAAAGATGAAGCCAGTATGTCTAGCTACAGGAGCTGAATTACTATTGTCTAGTGTAAAACATGAACCTTCATTAATTGCACCAGTAAAAGCAGGTAGAAATGCCAGGATTTCCTTACTGCAGGAAGCAGCAAAAATGGCAGAAACGTTAGAGATTCCTGTTGTGAATTTTTGTTCTGGTTATAAGAGTCCGTTAATGTCTGATGAAGATGCAGATAAGTATTTAATTGAAGGTATCTGGAAAGCAGCGATTGGAGCGGGAAATGTGATATTTGCTATTGAACCAGAGCCAGGTATGTTTATTGAGACAACACAACAGGCGATTGCACTGATTAAGAAGGCAAAAGTCCCTAATTTGAAACTGAACGTGGATTTAGGACATGTTGTCTGTTGCGAAGAAAATGTACAGGAGAGTCTTACAAAAGCATTGCCTTTTACAGCACATATACATATTGAAGATATTAAAGGAAGAACTCATAGGCATCTAATTCCAGGAACAGGTGATATTGATTGGAGTATGTTTGCAAAGTGCCTGGAGGATGCAGGATATGAGGGATATCTAAGTGTGGAATTATATGATTACGACTCTATGGCAGATCAGGCGATGAAAGAGAGTAAAGATTTTATTCTTGAAAATAAGATACTGAATTAGTTCTATTAAGCCAGTAGAAATGTGCATAGTGAGAAAGGAGGATCAAATGTTTCCTCAAGAAGGTTTATCCAGTAGGGCAGTGAAAAAAGAATTAAAGAACTATAAGCATCAGGATAAGCAGTATATAGATGGGCAGATTTTCAATTCTATCTGTACAGAACCACTGGTTATTGCGAAAGAAGCTTATACTGAGTTTTTAAATACAAACTTAGGAGATAAAAGAATTTTTAAAGGCACAGCAGAATTGGAAAAAGAAACAGTTGCTATGCTTGGTGAACTTTTTGATAGACAGGATGCGCCTGGTTGTCTTGTAAGTGGTGCAACAGAAGCCAACCTGTTGGCATTATATGTAGCAAGACAGAAAGCTATGAAAAAAGGAATGAATGAGTTTGAAGTCGTGGTGCCAGAATCGGTTCATTTCTCTGTAATCAAGGCAGCCAGTATTCTGAATCTGAACCTGGTTGTAACGAAGCTTGATTCAGAATATAGAGCCGATCCCAAGGTAATTGCAGATAGCATAACAGATCGCACGATTGCAATTGTAGCAACAGCAGGGACAAGTGAACTGGGAATGGTAGATCCTTACGATGAGATTGAAAAAATAGCAGTTAAAAATGGACTTTATTATCATATTGATGCGGCTTCCGGTGGTTTCCTTTTACCGTTTATGGAATCTGCAAGAAAGATATATCTTGGAAATGGAGTTTGTTCTATTGCAGTGGACCCACATAAATATGGATATTCTGTAATTCCAGGAGGAGGCATCTTGTTTCGAGATGAAGAGATACAGAATGAGATTGCATTTTCATCCTTTTTTGAGGGGACCCATATACATAATACCTTACTAGGAACCAGAACAGGAGCAGGAGCAGCCGCCGCATTTGCAGCAATGTCTTATCTTGGAATTCGAGGATATCAAAGCTGCGTAAGAAGGATTATGGAAACAACTGCACTTGGAGAGCAATATGCAAGAAAGAAGGGACTTAAGCTGTTTCAAAAATCTGATTTGAATATTATTTCGATCTGTTCCAGGGAACCGGAGCAAATGCAAAAAATGTTAGAGGAACAAGGAATTATCATTTCCGTTAACAAAAAGTACAGAGTAATCAGACTGGTCATAGAACTCCATCATACATATGCAAAAGTAATGGAACTGCTAGATTTAATTGCAAAACTGGAGGTTAGCTTTCATGAAGATGCTATTTATCTCACCTAATCGAGAAACAGGCTTTCGACCGGTTTTTCCTATCGGAGCTAATATTGTTGCCAATGCTGTTAATCAGATGGGGTGGGAGACCAGGCTTCTTGATTTGTGTTTTTCCACAAAACCATTAGAAGAAGTAAAAGAGGAGATGTTAGCCTTTTTACCAGATTTCGTAGGGATTTCCATACGAAATCTGGATTTTCAAAGTTATCTGGAACCAGTGTTTCATTTGCCGTTTATCAAGAGAGTGGTTGATACTGTAAAGTCGTGTAATGAGAGTGCCGTGATTATTCTAGGGGGATGTGGTTTTACACTGGCACCGAAAGAAATACTTAGATACCTGCAGGTTCCATATGGAATTTATGGACCTGGAGAAAATGCAATGCCAATGCTCTTACGATGTTTGACTGAAATGGGGGACGTAGAGAATTGTGACAGTCTTGTCTGGATGGATGGCAACGGAAAGCTTCAGATAAGTAGCAAGAAAAGCCAAGTAGATAGCTTTCTAAACTTTACGAAGGATCAGAGAATTAGTCACTATAATACGCAGTACTACACAAGAGAATGGAAAACAGAAGCATCACCAATTACTGAAATCTGCGATGCAGTGGAGGGAAAAAGGGGATGCACGGAAAACTGTATTTACTGTACCAATTCTGTTATCGCCAGAACAAAGCTGTTAATGAAAGATCCTGTTCTTATTGCAGAAGAAATAGAAGATATTATACAGATTGGATTAGCAAAACGATACGAATTTACAGAAGGAGCATTTAATCTTCCAATCGCACACGCAAAAGCGGTAATAAAAGAACTGAAGCAGAGACGTATTAAGTTTCCCTGGAACTGTATGTTTTCACCAACAGGTTATGAGGAAGAGCTGGTGGAAGGAATGGCAGAAACAGGGTGTGACCTGGTCGAGATGGGAATAGAATCGGGAAGTGATACAATCTTACACAATCTAAGGAAGAAATTCAGCTTTCAGAAAGTAATAGAGGCTCAGCAGGGATTATTAGCAAATGGAATTCGAATTGAGCATTGTATTTTTATTGGTTCGCCGGGAGAAACAGAGGATACCGTAAAAGAATCATTAGAGCGGGTAGGTAAGCTGTTGGAATATAAGAATGTACATCTGTTTCTTAATTTTGGGTATCGCATTTTTCCAGAAACAGAACTAGCACAGATTGCAGTGGAAAAGAACGTGATTAAAAAAGACACGAACCTGGCATTCCCTCATTACTATATTGAACCTTCCGTTTTACAGAATGACAAATTACTGGATTATATTGAAGAATGGACTGTTGCACATAAGAACAGTTACCTGTGGTGGGGAATCCCAAAGATTCACCTAAAAGAGCGTGTTGCACAGGTGGCAATTCAGCATGAGCAGATGCAGGAAATATTTGCAGAAATGGAAGAGGAGTAAAGATGAAAAAAATAGTATATAAAAAGCCGGGTTGTGTGGTGATTGAAGAGGATGAAATACCAAAACTTAAGGAACATGAAGTACTGGTGGAGGTTCAATGTGTTAGCTTATGTGGTTCTGATTACAAACTTTATAATGGAACATATGATGCGCCACATACATACCCGCTGGTAATGGGACATGAATGGTCGGGAATCATTGTAACAGTCAATGACGATGAGAATGAATTCCATCCAGGGGACAGAGTCACGGGAGAATGTTCTATGTGGTGTGGGAAATGTCCGAATTGTCAGGAAGATAAGAATTTATGTGCGCACATTGAGAAGTTTGGAATAACAAGAGATGGCTTTGCAGCACAGTATCAGATTATGGACAGGAGATTTCTGCACAAAGCAGAAACGCAGACAGATTATGATGTACTGGCATTAGCAGAACCATTAGCAGTTGCCCTGCATGGGATTCAAAAAATAAGGAAAGTCTGCGCTTTTACTGGGAAGAAAGCAGCTATCATCGGTGGTGGTTCCATAGGAGTGTGTATTTATCTTCTCCTGAAAAACTATTACAAGATAAAGGATGTTGTCATCTTTGAAACAGACAAAGAAAAAGCTATATTTCTTAGAGAAACATTTGATGCAGAAGTTTGTAGTGACAATATGCTTTGGGAAAATGGCAGTTATCAGTCTATCTATCAGAAACAAGAATTTGATATGGCATTTGAGGCCTCTGGCACATCAAATGGAATTATAACAGCTGCCCATCTTTTGAAGATACAGGGAAATCTTTGTCTATATGGTTTAGGAAAGGACTATCAGGCTGATATGAAAATAATTGTGCTGAAGGGGCTTCATGTAACAGGAACAATTGGTGGTTCAGGTGAGTTTGAGACAGTTGTTCAGTTTATTGGAGAGAATTCAGAACGAATACGCAAACTGATTACAAAACGATATTGCTTTAAAGAGATTAAAACAGCACTTGAGCATACGCCAAAAGAGAATGAACCCGTATTAAAGCAGCAGATTTATTTTAGGAAGGATGAGAATAACCGTGGAAAAAGGTAGTATGATAGATCAACTTTTGAGAAAACAATATGATTACATGATACATAATTCATTATTTTATAAGCAACGTCTGGAGCGGGGAGAGCTGCCGGACAAGATAAGCGGAGCAAAAGAACTGGCACAGTTGCCTTTTACACAGAAACAAGACTTTAGAGAATTTTATCCATTTGGTTTTCTAGCATCAGATAAAAGTAAAATAGTCCGGTATGGAGAATCAACGGGAACATCAGGGAAGCCAACTGCATCTTATATAACGAAAAGGGACTGGGAAGAAAATCTAAAGTATACGGTTACAAGTTATTCTGAATTCTTTTCGGAACAGGATACAGCTATCATCTGCATACCTTATGAGCTGGCATTTTCTGCAATTGATATTGACCGGGCACTTAGCAGAATAGGAGTCACTGTTATTGCAGCTGGAGCACTAAATAAGGTTTGCCCATGGGAAAGAACCGTTCAACTTATAAAGAATATAAAACCAACGATTCTTGTATGCAGTGGAACCAGGGCGATACGTTTGTTTGACATGATGGAGGCCGAAGGGCTGGAACGTAAGGATATTGGATTAAAGTATGTATTTTACGTAGGAGAAGCCGTTTCTTTGGCAAAGGTAAAAAGGATGGAAGAAATATGGGGAGTAAAGCTTATAACAGCTTATGGAAGCACAGAAACCAACACATTATCTCTTCCGTGTAAAGCAGGTTATCAACATTTAAATGAAGAACGTTATTATTGCGAGGTTCTTGAACTGAAAACCGGTCAACCAGCAGGACAAGGTGAAAAGGGGGAACTTGTTGTTACTTCATTACAAAATGAGGCAATGCCAGTTTTTCGGTATAAGACAGGAGATCTGGTTGCAATCGATCGTACACTATGTGAATGTGGAAATAGAAATGAAAGAATTATCCATCACGGAAGAATTGAAGATCAAATAAATCTTAATGGAAACGTATTAAGTAAAGTTGAGATGGAGAATTTGATATTTCATTGTTCGATACCTGGATTTTATTATAACTATTATCAGAATGGGAATAGAGAACTTGTTATTGAAGTGGAAAAAAGCATTCATGATAAGGAAGTTAAAAACAGGTTACAGGATAAGATGCGTATTGCTTTGGGAATTATTCCACAAGTTCATGCAATTGATAAAAAATGTTTTACAGAAAAAATGGATTCCGTGCTGAAGCCTGGAAAAATCAATAATCTTCAAGGAGGAGTAAGATGAAAGAGAAGATAGGGATTGTAGGCTATGGAAGAATGGGACATGCATTAGCAGGACGATTAACAGAGTATTACGATGTACTTGTGTGTGACATACGTGAAGATATTAGAGGAGAATCAGGAATAAAGCTTGTAGACGCAAAGTCCTTATTTTCAATATGCAGATACATTTTGTTATGCGTTAACCAGGAGGATATGGAATCTGTAGTGCAGGGAAATAAAAACGATTGTATGGCCGGGACTTATCTTATTAACATTGCCACAGATTACCCGACGAAGAAGCTTAGTGAAATGGTCTCGGATATTTCAGGAATAGAAGTGGTAACTGCAAAAATAATGGGCCAGTATCTTGCAATTGAAAAGGGAATGCCTGTTGTGGTCATTACTGATGAAATAGAAGCGAATAAGTTTTCGGTTGTGCAGTCTGTTTTCTCTATGTTCTCTACTATAATCAAAAGAGATACGAAAGCTGTAAAAGTGATAAATCATGAAATTACTAAAAGAGCTATCTGTATGCTGTTAGAAGCCTACCATTATTGTGAAGAGCAGGGAATGCCTAAGGAAGTATATGAAATTGCCGTTAAGGCAATTGCAACAGGTACAATTGAGGAATTTTACCAGTATACAGATAATGATTATATCAAGAGGATTATGGATGAGATAAGGAATGGTGAAAAAAATGAAGGATGAATTATATCATGTAAGACCGGGTGATAAGCCTGCACAATGGTATCAGGTTGTAGCAGATTTTAATGAACCATTGCCACCAGTACGCTATGGAGAAAATGCTAAACTTACCAAGCAGGAGCACGAAAAGATTCGGGTGAAAGAACTCTTAAAGCAGGATACTAAGACCAGCCGTTATGTGAATATACCAGAGGAAGTGTTAGAAAAATATGAAATGTGTGGACGTGACACTCCGCTGATGAGGGCTTATTCCCTGGAGCAGTATCTGGGAACATGTGCTGAGATATATGTAAAGAGAGAGGATGTATTGCCTACTCATAGTTTCAAACTGAATAGCGCATTTGCACAGGTATATTATGCAAAACAAGAAGGATTTGAGCGTGTAGTTTCAGAAACTGGAGCAGGACAATGGGGACTTGCATTATCTTATGCAGCCAATGCATTTGGAATGAAAGCAGATATATTCTGGGTCCGTTCCTCCAAGGAACAAAAGCCTTATCGAGCTGATTGGAGTAGCCTTTTTCAGGCAAAAATCCATGATTCCCCTTCAGAGGTAACAGAAACAGGAAGGGTTGAATTAGGGAAAGACAGTACATGTCCTGGTTCATTGGGAATAGCAATTGGTGAAGCTGTAGAGTATGCACGAAAACAGAAAAATTGTGCGTACATATCTGGAAGTAACCTTCCAGATGTAATTCTTCATCAGTCTATTATTGGTCTTGAGACAAAAAAACAGTTAGAATGGATTGGAGTAAAGCCAGACTGGTTTGTGGCCTGTTGTGGTGGAGGAAGTAATTTAGGCGGCTTTATGGGGCCTTTTTTCTTTGACAAACAGTATAAGAATGCCAGATTTCTTGCAGCAGAATCTGACGCAGCACCACGACTGACCAAGGGAGAATACCGTTATGATTACCCAGATCCATTGTGTATACTGCCTCAGGTGAAAAGTTATACGTTGGGAAAAGATTACATGCCACCTGTTACGCATGTAGGAGGTTTGAGGCAGCATAATGGTTCAGCTGTTATTGGATGGCTTAGAAATAAGGGGATGCTTCAGGCAGAATCATTCTCACAAGAAGAGGCACTTGAAGCTGGAAAACTCTTTGCCAGCTTATACGGTGTAATACCAGCACCAGAATCATCCCATGCACTGGCAGCTGCCATCAACAGGGCGTTACATGCTAAGAAAACAAAGAAAAAAGAGGTAATAGTCTTATGTTTGTCGGGATGCGGTGTTTTGGATATGCAAGCATATAAAGAAGGAGTCAGATGATATGGGATTGCTGGAGAATATGGATTTGTATGAATTATGGGATAAGATAAAAGAAAGAATCCACAAGGATAGAAATAGAGCAGCAATAGATGAGTTGGAATCATTTCCGAGTATCCAGGCCATCTTTTTAGAAAAATACATTCGAGGTATTCATCATCGTGCTTATTATATTGGAACTTACCAGGAGGAAGAAACCGTAGAAGGTCTTTGTAACTTTTTGAGCGGTAGGACGGAAGTATCGAACCTTGCATATGGGCCATCTTATATAGCTCCAAAATATTATGAAGCACCCGGATGGTGGATCAGTCTGAATATTGAAGAGTGTCATATCGAATTATTTATTGTTCGTGAGTTCGGTAAATGGTTAGGTTTTGATGAAAAAAAGAAACAGTCATTGATGTCTCATTGTGCAATTGAGCTTCGTGACAGACAGACATTTTATTCCTGCGTGCGAAAAGCAGGAAAAGTAAAAGGGATGCAGATGTTAATGTTCCATAAGGAAAGGGATGTAGGTTATACATATACACACTTATTAGATACTAGAAGCAATAAAGTGATTGAAGTGATTTATACATACTCACAAAAAGAAAGCAGAAGACATAATTATTTCCTGGCTGCATGCAAGCAGAAAGAAAGAGATAAAGAGATTCTTCAGAAGGTGGAAGAAGTTTTCTATATGTCAGATGAGGTACGACAAGAATGGCAGGATTCCCAATTAAGAAGAGTATACCGTAACTTTTATGGAAGAGAAGGATACGATTTAAAACCAGAAGAAGTGAATCGGGAAACCATTAAGAAGTTACCATTTATGACAAGAGAAATGCTTAAGGAAGCATACCCTTTGAAGCTTGCCAAAAAGGCTCAGGAGGAACTTGTGCGATATGGAGAAAGCACGGGAACAACTAAAAATCCCATTAGTGCTTATTACTCTGTAGATGATTGGCATTATAACAATGCAGTAGTAGCTGGATTCTTAAGCGAAATACTTGAACCAGAGGATAAAGTTATGGTTGTGGTTCCATATTCGTTAGCTATGGTTGCACAAGATGTTGACAGGGCACTTGAATCCATTGGGACAATGGTAATTCCAGTTGGAACAATTGGTGATGCATGTAATATTGACAGAGCCATCTCCATTCTCAAATCAACTAAAGTCAGTACAATTGTATGTTCCCCTACGAGAGCCCTCTATATTGCATATGAGATTAAAAAAAGGGGATATGATGTCCATAAGGATTTCTCTGTAAACAAGATTTTTTGCGTTGGGGAAGGAACCTCAGCGGCCAAGACGGAAATGCTGCAGGAGATCTGGAAGGCAAAAGTTTATCCTATGTATGGAATGACAGAGACAAATACATTAGCAATGCCGTGTACCCAAGGAAAGCTTCATTTAGCTGTAAATAAAGCTTTCTTTGAAGTTGTGGACCATGAGGATAACGATGTGGGATTTGATCGAAGAGGAGAACTTGTTGTAACAACGTTCTTTGAAGGAATGCCTCTACTACGATACAAAACAGGTGATATCTGTACAGTACATTCAGAAACGTGCTCCTGCGGTTTGAATTTTCATACCATAGAGCACCATGGCAGGAAAACAGACAGTATTAAGCTGGGAAACGCAGAAGTACCAATTTTAGATTTGGAACAGGTAATTTTAAAGAACTCACCTTCTATGTTCTACAGTTTAACTGTGAATGAAAATGAAGTTATAATTGGACTTGCCATGAAAGATATTGCATCTGTCCAGGATAAGCTAAAGAAAGAATGTATGAACAGATTCCATATAGAACCCGTGGTGGAAAGTATAGAGGAAGATGTTGTTGCAGATAGAATTAAAGGAATGGTTAAACCATGTATTGCTTCTATATATAGGGGAAAGTGATGGAGATGTTAGTTACAGAGTTAAATAGGCTAGAGATTATTCTGGATTCATTTCAAGGTAAATATACCGTGAAGCAGGCAGCAGAAAAACTAGAAGTTACAGAAAGAAGAGTAAACCAGCTAAGAATTGCAATCAGGACGCAAGGATGTGAAGCAATTCAACATACTCCCACAACGGTTCAAAATAAGGACTTGATATCGATGTGGCAGCTGCAAAATGTGCATAAGAAAATGAGTATATTGAAATTTCAAAGAATGCTGGAAGAGCAGGAAAATATAGAAATCTCCTATTCGTCTGTATATCGTTTATTACGAAAAGAAAAACTGTTTAGTCCCTATCACAAAGACAGGCAGGAAAAGCTACAGGCAGGAAATGTGTTTGGGTTGGTTCAACCAAAGTATCCATGGTTACCTGGCATAAAAAAAATGTACTATCTTTATATTCTGTGGGATATATCCGGATGTATTACAGGAATATATCTGAACGAAGAAAAGAATTTTCTATGTATGAAAAAGGTATTGGAGCAGACACTAGATAAATTTGGAATACCAGAAACGATATATTTACAACCTCATAATATATTGTTGAATAAAAAAAATACTGAAGGCACAGAGTTTTATAAAAGTATGAATAAGCTGGGAATTTTAGTTAACAGGATACCATGGGAGTATCAATCCATTGTAAAAGCAGTGTCAGAAACACTGAAATATGATGTTGCATTACTCTTTCAGGAAAAGCAAGTTGCCAATGAAGTGGAGGCCAACGAATTACTTTACCACTATATGCATAAGGTAAATGCACGATACGAGAAAAAATTTGATTTAGCAAAAAGTGTTTTTGTTCCAGTGATAGACAAGGAGACAATTAGAAAGTGGATGAATAATTAAGAATTAATCCAAAAGGAGGATATGAAAATGAGAAAACTATTATTTACTTCAGAGTCAGTAACAAAGGGACATCCAGATAAAATGTGTGATATTATTTCTGATGCAATTTTAGACAGTTACTTACGACAGGACCCAGACAGTAGAGTAGCATGTGAGGTGGCTGTAACAACAGGAATTGTAATGGTGATGGGAGAAATTACATCAACGGCAACAGTTGATATAGCTGAAGATGTACGAAATACAATCAGAGAGATTGGTTATGTATCTAAGGAATGTGGATTTGATGCAGATACATGCGCTGTTATCCAGGCAATCGACAAGCAATCAGCAGATATTTCACTGGGTGTGAATCGAAAAGAGCAGTCTGGAGAAGAACGAATAGGTGCAGGAGACCAGGGACTTGTGTTTGGATATGCCAATAATCAGACAAAGGAGTACATGCCTTTGCCAATTATGTTAGCAAACAGGTTAGTTAGAAAGCTGGACGAAGTAAGAAAGCAAGGTGTAATTGATTATCTTTATCCGGATGGAAAAAGCCAGGTTACAGTGGAATATGATGAAAATGGAAAAGCAAAACGAATTGACACTGTAGTAATTTCAGCGCAACATAGAGCAGAAGTAGAACAGGAGCAGATATATGAGGATATAAGGAATTATGTGATTACACCAGCACTTCCAGCTGACTTTGTGGATGAGAATACAAAAATACTAGTAAATCCAACTGGCCGCTTTGTTATTGGAGGACCCCATGGAGATACAGGTCTGACTGGAAGAAAGATTATTGTTGATACCTATGGTGGCTATGGACATCATGGCGGTGGTGCATTTTCAGGAAAAGATTATACGAAAGTAGATCGTTCTGCTTCTTATGCAGCACGTTACCTGGCAAAGAATATTGTGGCAGCTGAGTTAGCAACAGAATGTGAAATCCAGCTTGCATATGCAATCGGTGTGGAAAAACCAGTTTCTATTTATGTAAATACATATGGTACAGGAATAATATCAGATAGAGAAATTGAGCAGTTCATTGATAATACATTTGATTTTTCACCAAATGGAATCATTAAAAAATTCAACTTAAAAAATGTATGTTACAAGGAAACAGCAGCGTATGGTCATTTTGGTAGAAGTGATGTGGATTTCGCATGGGAAAGACTGGACGAAGTGGAGTGTTTTCGATCTTTATGGAAATAATAGAAATATCATTTGTATCTTCTTTTTCCCAAGATTATAATAAAAAATAAAAAAGGGTGTTGACACTCCCCTTTAGGGGAAGGTTTATAATACATTTAGGAGGAAGAAGAGAGATGTATAAAATAGGTGAATTTTCAAGAATAACAATGTTATCTATTAAAGCCCTGCGTTATTATGATAGTCAAGGAATATTATCACCAACTATCAGGGGAGATAATCAGTATCGTATGTATGACGAAAATGATTATGAAAAAGCAATTCTTCTTAGAAAATTAAAAAAATGTGGATTCACAATTACAGAAATAAAGGATGTGTTTCTCAATTGTGATGATACAAAAGACTTGAATTTTTTTCTAATGGAAAAGAGGGAATTTATTAAAGATAACATAAAGAAGGAAAAGGAACTTATTAAAGATATCGAAAAAATGCTTCTTCCAGTAGATAAGGAGGCTGAATATATGGAATATTCATTTGAAATCAAAAACCTGGAACCAGTAAATGTAGTGTCTGTACGCTTTAAGGGAAAATATAGCGATATGGGAAAATACATCGGAAGCCTTTACAAAGCTGTAAAAGGAAAAGCAGATGGTTCCCCATTCTGTTTATATTATGATGAAGGCTATAAGGAAAAAGCAGATATTGAATTATGCGTTCCATTCAAAGGAAATGTTACTAGTAATGAGGTAACGGTAAAGCAGCTGCCAGCAGTGAAAGCAGTATGCACACAGCATTCAGGTACTTATGAGACACTAAATGAAGCATACAAACAGATTATTGACTATGCAAAATCCAAAGGTTATGAAATGAAAGCACCTTCAAGAGAAATTTATGTAAAGGGACCAGGGATGATTTTTAAGGGAAATCCGAACAAATATATTACAGATATTGTGATTCCAATTAAATAATATAATCAATCAGTAAACCAAAAGAACCGAATTATTAATTCGAACGAGCTGTAACACAATATATGAATAAACTTAAACAGGGTACTTTCCTTTGAACAGAAAGCACCCTGTTTCATTATAGAAAGGAGGAGCACATACGGCTGACCCTGCAACTATTGCTTTTAAGTCATTTTCAGTAGCTGCTCATTGCTCCGTAATTAAGCTTTCTACATCGTAAAGCCTTGGTGCCTTTATTCCGTACTTTCTGGCATCTGTAATAACTTCCTGTACGGCATAGCCAACTTTAAAGTGGTTATGTGCCACAAGGGCATAGGACATGCTTTTTGGAGAAAAAACAACATGACTCATAAGAAATCCAACAACTCTCGGTGGCAGGCCGCTTAACACTTTTGTCAAAAAATCAAGTTTTGACCCTTTTGCTTTCAAAACAGGGATCATTTCTTTCATGTTCCAGCCTAATCCATCGAGTGCTTCCCGTGAAGAAATTACTTCCTTAAAACTGCCGCTTTTTAATACTTCTACTTCCATTGCAGCATTGAACGCGAAGTGATTCCAGAGCCAACTTTTTACATCTTTTTGAACCATTATCTTGAAGCCTGTCTGAGCAAAAAGCTTACGAACCTCTAAATCCCTTTTGGTAGGCTCGGATTCAAATGTTCCAAACTGAACCGTCTTGTAAAGTCCGCCATAAAGAGTATTTCCTTCAAATCCGCCGCCAGCACCGGGGAAACCATAAACAATTTGACTGAGTGGAATCGGCTGAACAGCCAATTTCGGGTCCTGCCAGAAGTTACTGAAAAAAAGGACTGTTGCATTTCCAACGCGCGGTGCCAGGTACTTAACTGCACTTGATACCTGTTCGGGGTTGACGCTCATAAGAATGAGGTCATAGTCGTGATTTTCCTTTATCTCTTCGTGCATAACAATAGGCCATTTTTCTTTGAATATCCGGTCTTTTTTGCCTTTCCTTGCATCCCATAGTTCCAAATTTACATAGGAGCCGTATTGTGCCTTTCTGCCTTCACGAACATAGAACTCAACGGTGTGGCCAGCGTTTTCGAAGGCCCAGGCGTACAGTGTTCCTATCACACCGCGGCCCCAAATTAGTATTTTCATAAAGTATCCTCCAGAATGATCACCTGTTGACTTTTCAACACGTGTTTGATATTCTGAGTATACTGTTTGTGGAGAGAATTTCAATAGTTACAATTGTCCCAATTGTTGATAACTCAACACATTGCGCTAATTTGTTGAATCTGGAGGAGAACACTGTGGATAGAAGAATAAAAAAAACAAGGCAGTTGATTATGGATACCTTCATCGACCTGTTGGCCAAAAAAGGATTTGAGAAAATTACCATCAATGACATTGCCGAACGCGCAGACATAAACCGTGGGACTGTTTATCTGCATTATATGGATAAATTCGACTTACTCGACAAGTGTATTGAAAAATACGTTGAGCTGCTGCTAAATCACTGTGCCAATAGTACTGATACCACTCTGAACGCAAGCGCATTTCATAGTGTATTTGAATATTTGGAGGAAAATTTCACAATATACAAGTTACTTCTTAACAATGAGGGATTTGGATTTTTCCGCAGCCGCTTATATGACATTATTGAGCAAACAGTAACCGAGGTTATCGGTGTAAAGTCAGAAAACAACGTGTTTTCAAATGGTGTCACCACTCATTTTTTGACTTCCGGGTTTATTGGCGTATTGGAATGGTGGATCAATAATTCTATGCCCTGCAATGTTCAGGAAATTACTGAGCAGCTTATGTTTTTGCTGGAACCATACACTAAGCACCTTGTATCAAGCTAACCTAATTTGCTGATAATATTTTTACTATAATTGAATTATAATGCAAAAGTAAGCGCTAAATCTACAAAATAAGGCCTATCTAGGCGACTTTATCCGAAATATAGACTTTTGCCAAGGGGATACCAGAGGGGTACGGCATCCTTAGGCCCACTCACGACATGTGGAGACTGTTAGTTGTTAAATATAGTAAAATAAAGAATAATATATATGATAAATGGATGCACTCATTAACATTTGTTGATGGGGGCGTTTTATTGTAGGAAATTTGTATGAATGTTTTGAAACTAAATATGAGGGAGAATATAATGGAAGGTATCAGTCAGCAGAATCTTTCCAGATGACAAAAGAACTTGGGGTAAGGAAAATGAACGTTTTTATACAAGGGTTGAATCCTGTCAAATAAGAATTTTGTCTTGTAACGATTTTGTCTTGTAACTAAGAGATAAAATAGAAATTGCGGAGAAAAAGATGGAAATAATTAAAGTAATAGAAAGAACCCCATTGCTGCTGCAACAACTATTAGAGATATGGGAAAAGTCTGTAAAAGCGACACATCTATTTTTGACAGACGTAGAAATACAAAATATTAAAGAATATGTTCCTCAAGCGTTAAGGGAGATACCGCATTTGATTGTAGGTGAGAATGAAAATGCAGTTCCGATTGCTTTTATGGGAATTGATGGACAGAAACTTGAAATGCTGTTTATCGCAGTGGAAGAAAGAGGTAAAGGCTTGGGGAAGAAGTTGCTTAGATATGGAATTGAAAATTTTGAAGTGAATGAGTTGACGGTGAATGAGCAAAACCCTCTTGCCAAAGGTTTTTATGAACACCTGGGATTTCAAGTCTATAAGAGAACTGATAGTGACGAACAAGGAAATCCATACCCACTCTTATACATGAAATTGAATTGATAAAATTTAATTTTAGAGGAAGGCTTGAGGCTATGTAAGAGCAGAGATTTGCAGTAAAGGACTGGATGCTTTTCAGAAAAAAATTACTGATTTGCAGGAAGCCTATATAGACAAGCTCAATAAGGAATATAGACTTACTAAATGAAGACACTAATCCATTTGAAAAATATTTGAGGCTGGAATAAATGATGGCTAATCGAACCAAATGTATTTAAGCGCTTGTGGAAACATCTCAATTCGATAAAAGATCTGTATAGGGATAAGTGGACAGGAAAGATAACATCTGCAAGGTTGAGGCAATAAAGGCAATAAGATGGATTTATTTTGAAAAGTATTTCAGAGAAGGAAGGGACAAAAATTATTAAGAAATTAATTAAATCTGTAAAATGGTTTGGAATTATATTGATACTTTTGATCATTGCAGGACTATGCTTTCCTACATGGACTCCTAAAATATCAAATGAAAATAGTATTAGTGAATTGCGAAAAATTAAGATTAACGAAACAGACATTGAGGTTATGATACGTGGGTGCAACCGTAATAATCCGGTTATTGTATTTGTACATGGTGGACCATGTTGTTCGGAAATCCCGTATATAAGAGGATATCAGGATTTGCTGGAACAGGAGTTTACTATTGTCCATTACGATCAACGAGGAAGTGGAAAATCGTATAAGTTCGGAACTGACTATTCTGATGTAACCTCCACTACGCATGTAGATGATTTGATTGCTCTTACAGAGTATATCAAGCATTATTTACATCAGGAACAAGTGATTTTGATCGGACATTCCTATGGAACTTACATTGCAACAATGGCTGCGGCTAAAGAACCAGAATTGTTTTGTGCTTATATAGGAATAGGCCAAATGTCTAACACTATTGAAAGCGAGCTGGATGGATTAAATAAATGTATTGAAGCTGCTATAGAGGCGGGAAATACAGACGATGTAGCCTATTTAAGTGACTTAGAAAGTTCTATATCAAAAGGTAATCAAATTACACCACGGAATTATGTACGAAAATATGGATTTGCTGCCCGCAATATCGATGAAAACTCAGATTATTTAAAGGGGTTTCTCTTTGGCAGCGAGTATAATTTGCTTGATGCAATTCGTTTTTATACGGCATCAGGCAAGTATCAAGATGCACTAATTATGGAAGCACTGAAAAATCCCATTACTGATATTGTCACTGAGATAGATATACCTGTTTATTTTGTAATGGGTAAATATGATTGTATGACTTCACCGGAGGCCGCAGAGGTATACCTGAATAAGCTAACCGGACAAGCTCCACATGAGATGATAATATTCGAGAATTCAGCACATTATCCGCAGCTAGAAGAGAAGGAAAAATTCTATAATTGGATGTGCAGTACGTTTGCTAAGTGAACATAATCGCTGTTGTCCTCCTGTTTTTTGTAATATTCCATTCTCATTGATATTACTAATCACTTGAAATATATAAATTCGTTTATATAATTAATTGCGTTTGAAAAATCCTATTTTCCGTGATACTATATCAATGATACATGAATAGTTATTAAATTGAGAAAATTAATAACAATAATGCTATTATTATGGAGGCGCATTATGGATTTGCTGCAAATTAAATATTTTCAAACTGTGGCGAATATGCAACATATGACAAGAGCTGCCGGTGTGCTGCAAATCGCGCAGCCTGCCTTAAGTGCCATGATTGCTAAGTTAGAGGAGGACTTGGGTGTTCCCTTGTTTAATCGGACAGGACGTAATATTGTTTTGAATGAATATGGAAAAGCATTTTTAAAACGTGCAAATAGAATATTGAAAGAAGTTGAGGAAGGACGGCAGGAGATATCCGATTTGTCCGGAAGTGAAATGGGTTCTGTTTCTTTTGCAACCACATCTTTGAATAAAGAATTCGGTAGTTTAATAGGCAGCTTTGCATCTCTGTATCCAAAAGTGAATTTTCATATTACTCAGTTAGGTGATGATCAGGAAAAGCTTCATCTATTGGATAAAGATGAAATTGATTTTGCTTTTATCAATACGATTGTTGAGCACACGAATATCACTACTATGAAATTGGCAGAGGAAGAAATTTATTTAGCAGTGCCACCATCCCATTCCCTTGCTGGTTACCAAACAGTTTCTTTTCAGAATTTAAAAGACGAAGCCTTTATCGGATTAAAAGCTAATTATAGCCAGCAAGAATTTTGTGATGAATTTTGCAAAAAGAATGGGGTTGTGCCAAATATCATCTGTGAGTGCAGTGAATTTACAGCGGTTATTAATTTGGTTGAAGCTGGGCTGGGTGTGTCTTTTTTACCCTGTTCTGAAGAAGAGAAAAAGGAACTGCCGGTTATTTTACTTAAAATTGAGGGAATTAGTTATAAGAATATTCTGCGGCTTGCCTGGAAAGAGCAACGATATTTTTCAAAAGCGGCAAGAAATTTCCGTGAATATGTAAGCAAATATTTCAATACTACAGTATAATTATAGCGAAAAGGCGTGTCGCAAAACCAATGACTTAACTTAAAGGCGTGTCGCAAAACCAATGACTTAACTCAATGACATTGGTTTTGCAATACGCCTCTTTTTTCTGTAAATTAATATATAAATGCTTATGTATATATACATTATAATATATTTTTATTTATTGAAATTCAGGCTTATACTGTAGATAGCAAAGAGCGGAAAGGCTTTAGCTTTGCTTGCATAAAGATATAATTAACTGTTGTAAGAGGTTATTTTTTTTGAGTGTGAGTTAGTATTGACTAACCAAATGGAATACAAATATTTTCAAGTACCCTGATATCTTCTGAACAATTGCAAGAAAGGATATAAAAAAATAGCATTAAAATCATTCTGGGGTATCTTGATTTTGCTTCTTGGTACTTTCGCGGGTTCGGGGCAGGCACTCCAATATCAGCAGGGTATTTTTGATAGTTGGATTCATCACCATGCTGGAGCTGGACGTAGCCTTAGGCTGGTTTTATATAGGAAATACCTGCGTCCATGACAGCTCTGTACTACTCTGCCATGGCAGTTATGGATCAATAGCCCCTTAAGAGGGCTTTAAAAGCTAAAATATAAGGAGAATTATATGAAAGAGAGAAAAAACAAGTGGTTGAGAAGGTATGATGAAGAGTCTTACGCAGCTTTTACAAAATACTTCTCAAGTTATATCCAATCATACTTCCCCTTTTGTGGAGGATGGATGCCATCATTTTACGATACAGAGACACCAGTTTTTTCAGATTTACCTAACGAAACGAAAGAGAGGAGAAATACAAAATGATATTATGAATAGATAAAACCGGAATTAAAGATCTTTGTGTTCAGGCCAGGTGATAAAAACAACTAAATCATTAAAGTTTATAATTTTGAAAGGACAGGTGAAGGTCTAACTATAAAAATGTAATTCACACTTCTCATACTAATTCATACCAGAAAAAGGCTGCTTACAGGCAGCCTTTTTCTGGTATGAACTGTTATAAATACGCAGGAGGAGATATTCAAAGAGAGACCAGATGAGATGATTAAATATTTTGTATTTTTTGATTGTTTCATATAAACGGTTTATAAATAAATACATAAGCACTATAATAAAAGAAAAAAGTGTAGTATGGCATATAAGAAAAAGTATTGGTATGATTTACAAGTTAAGGCAACAAGAGCTAAGTGAAATTATACATTTGAAAGGGTAGTATTGATAGCTAAATGATATATCACTTACGAAAGCTATCGTTTTATATTAATATTGAGGAGGAGAACAACAAGTATGAGTAAATTTGATATTTTAACAAAATACATACCTTTAATCAAGGCGGATAACATTGGTGAATGGGTGATTGATAAAGAAAACGATGGAACACCAGAGCATCCGATACAGCTGCCTTTTGTGGGGTATTCCGAAATGGTAAATAATTTCATCCAAGATATTTACATCTTTGAACAAAGCAATAAAGACATGGAGCTTACCCGTTATGGGGATATTCTCAAAGAGAATGGCCTTGAATGGGGGACGGAATCGATGAAGAAGGCTGATGTTTCAAATTTGAATGCACAGTGTGTGCTTGCACTTATTATGGGTGCTGTTAGAGCGGAGCGCTTTTGTGATGGTGCATTATTAGATTACTTTAAGACTGGCTGTATATTGAAGTGGCTGGAAAAATTAAACAGTATAAAGTAAAGGGCTTTCTCTCCCTTGGAGGCAACCCGTACGTGAGGGTATTACAGAAGATGAGCTCAGATATTATGCAAAGATAACAGAATTTACTTTCTAAAAGAAACCCATCTTATATTATTGGTGAGGATAGAGCAGCAAAAAGCCAGGGCAAATATAGCTATAGTTATTGCAAAGGTTTTATACGCTTATAAATGGATGAGCTTTCCCCTGAGATTATTTGTGAAGGCCAGTTCTCCATCCAAAGTGATTACAACCGCACCCATATTACTAATTCTGTTCACTCTGTGAATAACCGAAGCAGCATCTAATCCAAACAATTCTGTAGTACAGATATCGCAGTCCAGTGAGCTGTCAGCAACAACCGTTAAAGAAGCAATATTACTTTCGATGGGGTAGCCTGTTTGGCTGTTAAAGATATGGTGGTATTTACTGCCTTCCCGTTCAAGAACCCTCTCATATATTCCTGACGTTACAACGGACTGGTTTCTTATTTTAACAAGTGCTACCGCATTCCCTCTTGGTAAAAACGGATTTTGTATTCCAACGTTCCACTCGCCACCTTCGGAGGGGGATTCTCCAAACACGAGAACGTTGCCCCCCAGGTCTACCATAGCAGAGACAGCTCCCTGTTCCTTAAAGAATTCCATTACTTTATCAGCGAAATAACCTTTTGCGATGGCTCCAAGGTCTATCTCCATGCCTTTTTTTAAGAAATGGATGGTTTTTTCCTCGTCATTCAATTGTATATTTTCGGGCTTTAAAAGTTCCAATACGTTCCTGATTGCTTCTTTCTCTGGTACCTGTGCCTCTTTAAAACCAATTCTCCATAATTTTATTAATGGGCCTATTGCTATATTTAAAAAACTATCTTCAGGTAAACTGTGCTTTTTTCCTGTTTTTATCAGCTCATACAGCTCCTCGTCCACCTTCTGCGGGGACATTGCAGCTGTTTTCTTTAGCAGGGCAAGCTGTGAGTTGTCACTGTTGGCGCTAAAGACTTCATTATAATGAAGCAGCATGTCCTCAGCCTTTTTTGCCAGACCTTCGGCATCGCTTCCTTTGATATAGAGGGAGATTTTGGTTCCCATAAGATAGATAATCTTCGTATACTCCGTCATTTTCTTTCTCCTATATTGGAATGGTTCTGTCCATGAATTAAAAAGGCATTTAGCAGATCATTGTCAATGCTGGACAGGGTTCTCTCGCTTAGATAGGCAATAAAATAATCTAAGCTTATTTCATCAATGGGAATGGGATAGATATTATATTCAGAAGGGCTCTCCTTAACATAGATGCTTTCGGGGATAATCGTCAGTCCCATATTGCTTGCTGACAGCTTAAGTGCAGTATTGATTTCCGTGCTTTCCATTATGATATCGGGCTCCACCTTATAAATATTTAGTAGATGATCGATCTGTTTTCGGATAGCGGAACCCTTGGAAGTCAGGATCAGCTTTTGACATAAGAGTTCACTTATGTCTATCGTACCTTCAGGGATAACTGCTACCTCTGTCTGATATAGCCTACAGCAGCGGGGAATCACAGCCCGGTATCGGTGCCTCCCCCAGCTAACAGAATTTAAGTTCGGCGAAATGAATCTTGAATCTTGTCCTATCCAGAAATCCAATTCATTGTTTTGCGTGAGTCTCTCGCTTTTCTCTGGTAAAATCTCTGCAAGCTCGATTCTGCAGTTTGGATGCATGCCCAGAAACTCAGGTAAAAAAAGTGGTAAAAGGTAGGTACCAAGGCTTGGAAGTACGCCTATCCATATAACCGTTCTATCACGATCTGATATATCTGCTATTTCACGAACCAGCTTAGCGTAGTTATTTTCTAATGAAGTCAAATATTGATAATAGATCTTTCCTTGCTCGGTTAATCGATAAGGCAGCTTATTACGGGTAATCAGTTCGCAGTTTAACTGACTTTCCACCCTCTTTATAACCTGTGTCAGATAAGGCTGAGAAATATATAGTGATTTAGCGGCCTTACTATAATTGCTGTATTTTAAAATGGCATCAATATAATATAGGATATCTTGAGAGTCGGTTTTTGACATTTCATTCCTTCCTTCTGTAATTTTAGTTAAGGTGTGTCAGAAAACTCATTGTACCGTTCTGAATGTCCCACTTTGCGGTATTCTGCGTTGCAATTTAGGAAACGTAACACCATTGCATACCCTAAATCGCGCCTTTAAGTTTTTTGCAATTTGCCTCCCACAAAGTGGAACCTCCAGCCCGGCACAAGCAGTTTTGAAACACACTCTAGTCTGGTTTTTTGATTATAACAAAGTTGTTATCAATCTTCAATGAATAACTATTAGATAATATAAGTATAGTATGTTAAAATAATGTCAAACACATGATCATAGTTGTAGAAGCTTAATATACAGGAAGGAGATTATTATGAAATATTTAGCAATCGTAGGCACTAATTCAGAGGTGTCAACGAATCGTATGCTGCTTCAGTTTATACAAAAGCACTTTTCCAATGAGGCAGAGATAGAAGTATATGAAATTAAGGAGCTGCCTGCCTTTATGGAGCCTGAGGATTCCGAGGTTCCAGATAAGGTAGCGGAGTTATCTGATAAAATTTTGAAAGCCGATGGTGTTATTATAGCAACGCCAGAGTACGACCATGCAATACCTGCAGTTTTAAAGAGCGCTCTGGAATGGATCAGCTACACGAGTCAGGCACTTACGGATAAGCCTGTTTTAATCGTGGGAGCATCTCATGGTACTCTTGGTTCCTCAAGAGCACAGGCGCATCTTAGGCAAATTCTTGATTCCCCGGAGCTTGCTGCCAGAATTATGCCAAGCAGTGAATTCCTTTTAGGCAAATCCCAGAGTGCGTTTGATAGTTCCGGAAATCTCATCTATCCAGATAAGGTGTCAGAGCTTGATGAAATTTTCAGAGAGTTTGTTCTGTTTACGGATATCACATCAAAACTTCTCAAAGAGAAAGGTTTGAATAAAAAAGTAAAAAAATATACTTGGCAAGAGCAGGAGGATAAATTACAATGAAATTTATAGCTATTGTTGGAACAAATGCAAAACAATCATATAATCGTAAGCTCCTTCAATTTATGAAAAAACACTTTGAATCAAAGGTAGAAATAGAACTCCTTGAGATTAAAGATGTTCCGATGTTTAATCAATCAGATAATCAGTCCTACGGTGAAGTAATACAGATGTTCAATGATAAGATTATTGCCTGTGATGGTGTTATTATGGCTACTCCCGAATATAATCATTCCATTCCATCGGGACTTAAAAGCCTGATTGAATGGTTAAGCTTTGATCTACATCCACTGGCTGGCAAACCGGTCATGATCGTTGGTGCTTCCCTTGGAACACAGGGTTCCTCTCGTGCGCAGCTGCATCTTCGTCAGATTCTGGATGCACCAGGTGTGGATGCCAATGTAATGCCGGGATATGAGTTTTTACTTGGCAGGGCAAATACTGCCTTTGATGATGCCGGTAACCTGAACAATGAAGGAACGGTAGATTTCCTGGAGATATGCTTTTTACGCTTTCTGCGTTTTGCTAAAATTGCTAATCAGCTTAATGAGGAAGAGGAGTTTTCCTTTAAGCCGGGGGAATATGACGTAAATGCAATTGGTCACAGCGGAAATCTTCCAATGAAGGTATCTTTTAGTGAAAAACGAATCGAAAGTATTAAGATAGACACCAAAGGTGAAACAGAAGGAATTGCTGATGTGGTGTTTGTAAGAATTCCAGATAAAATTATTGAAGGACAGACTTTAAATGTGGACGCGCTCTCAGGTGCATCTGAAACCAGTAATGGTGTCATCGACGGTGTAGCTAAAGCCGTGAAGCTTGCAGGGGTTAATCCTGATATCCTTAAGAGACGGCCAAAGCCAGCCAGCAGCCGAATCCGGGAAGACGAAGAATATACCTGTGATGTAGTCGTGGTAGGCGGTGGCGGCGCTGGACTAAGTGCAGCAGCTACGGTGCTGCAGAATGGCTGCAGTGCAATTGTTCTTGAGAAATATCCGGCAGTGGGAGGAAATACCATACGTTCCGGCGGTCCTGTTAATGCAGCAGATCCGAAGTGGCAGATGGGGTTTGAGGAGAATCCGGGAGAAAGACATACTATTGAAGCACTATTAAGTACAGATGAAAGAGAGATTCACTCAGAATATCTGGAGGATTTCCGAGCATTGAAAGAAGAATTCGCTGCCTACCAGAATAAGTTTGGAGCACAAAAGGGGCATCTATTTGACTCACCGCTCCTTCACAGAATACAGACATATTTTGGTGGAAAACGAACGGATTTAAATGGCAGCACCATATACGGACAGTATGACCTGGTAAAAATCCTGACGGACAGAGCCTTAGAGAGTGTAAATTGGCTGGAGGAAATAGGCGTTGAGTATGATAAGAGCATCGTATTTGCTCCCGTTGGCGCACTCTGGCGTCGGGGTCATAAGCCTGTGAAAAGCTATGGTACTGCGTTTATCCTTGCTCTTACCAAATATGTAGAGGAACACGCAGGAAAGATTATCACGGACAGTCCGGCAAAGGAATTTATCATAGAAAAGGGTGAAATAAAAGGAGTAATAGCAACAGGGGTCAATGGACAGAAGATAACAGTACACGCAAAGGCAGTTATTCTTGCAAGCGGTGGCTTTGGCGCAAATACAAAGATGCTGAAAGAATATAACACCTATTGGAGTCACATTGATGATGATATAAGGACAACGAATTCCTATGCCATGACTGGTGATGGAATACAGCTTGGTAAAACGGTAGGAGCAGCACTGACTGGAATGGGATTTACTCAGATGATGCCTGTAGCTGATCCTGAGACCGGTGAGCTATTCAGTGGACTTCAGGTACCACCTGAAAATTTCGTAATCGTCAATAGAGAAGGAAAACGATTTATCAATGAATTTTCCGGAAGAGATGTTTTAACAAAAGCTGCAATTGATCAGGGCGGTTTGTTCTACTTAATTGCTGATGATGAGATAAAGAAAACCGCAGCCAATACGAGCCAGGAGAAAATAGACCATCAGGTAGAGGCAGGTACCTTATTCAGAGCGGATACCCTGGAAGAGTTGGCAGTTAAAGTCGGTATGGACCCTGCAATCCTTAAAGCTACTGTTGAGAAATATAATTCCTATGTGGATCAGGGCTTTGATCCTGAATTCCATAAGGATACCTTTAGCTTAAAGGTGGAGAAAGCACCCTTCTATGCGACACCCAGAAAGCCAGCCGTTCATCATACCATGGGAGGACTGAAAATAGATACCAATGCCTGCGTATTAGACGAAAACGGTCAGCCTATCAAAAATCTTTATGCAGCCGGAGAAGTTGCAGGAGGTATCCATGCAGGTAATCGCCTAGGTGGCAATGCTTTAACTGATATATTTACCTTCGGACGAATTGCAGGTAAAACTGCCGTTAATAACATCAAATAACTCTGAGTCACGCATTGGCTTTCAATGTAATTTATAGTATAAGAGCAAAGGTGATGCAAATGAATGATATTTTTATGTGTGGACAACATTATGGTGCTATAACAAATTGCATTGAAGCAGATTTGCATAGGCATTGGCTGCTGCAGGTATTTATCAGCGCGGAGGAAAATCTTATAATTAACGTTGAGGGACAAAGAATAAGTTGCCGGGCCATAGCTGTTAATATGAATACAAAACATGAGTTCTATTCCGGCAACTCAATTCATTTTACAATGTTAGTGGATCCAACAACCCAATTGGGACGAACTTTAAGAATTTACTTTCTAAAAGAAAACCCATATTATATAATTCCTGAGGATAGTGCAGCCGAACTTCAAAGATATCTGTTAAATGTAATTCATAATGGGGAAAGCCATAACTATTCGGTGCTGATAGAAAATATTATTCGTTCTTTTGATAAATATCCGCCGGTGAAATATGATCAAAGAATAGAGCTGCTATTAAGGCGGATAGATGCTTGTGATTGCGAGGAGGCACTGCACCTGGTGAACTACCTTGCGAAAGAAATGTCTTTATCGGAAAGCCGGCTCTCACATCTTTTCAAGAAAGAAACCGGAATTTCCTTGAAAAGTTATATTGTTCTTCATAAGCTGCAAAGAGTATACCAAAGGATATTTAATGGCGAAAGTATAACCCAGGCAGCAATAGCATCAGGATTCGATTCCTCCTCACATTTTGCTGCTTTTAATAAAAAAATGACTGGAATGTCAGCAAGGGATATTATCACAGATAGCAGATTTTTGAAAGTAAGCCTATAGATATCTTTGTATAATATGACTATCAAAAGATATACAAGGAGGTCATGTTATGAAAGAATATCTACAGGCAACACCTATGCTGGATTATGATAGTAGTGGGATACAGCAGTTAGTGAAGGGCAGGAAATGGAAGGATAAAGATGAGTTTCAAAAAATACTTGAGATATATAATTTTGTTAGAGATGAAATAAAATTCGGCTATAATGTTGATGATATCATAAAAGCAAGTGAAGTTTTAGAAGATGGTTATGGGCAGTGTAATACAAAAGGTACTTTATTTATGGCTCTGCTTAGAGCAGTTGGCATCCCATGCCGAATTCATGGGTTTACGATTGATAAAACTCTCCAGAAAGGCGCTATGACAGGAATTATATATAGCCTGGCTCCTCAAAATATTGTGCATAGCTGGGTGGAAATATTTTTTGAGGAAAAATGGTTAAATATCGAGGGGTTCATACTTGATGTTCCCTATTTAAATAAACTCCAGGAAAAGTTTTCAGAGTGTAATGGAAGCTTCTGTGGTTACGGTGTAGCAACCAATGATTTTAAAAAACCGCAAATTGACTGGAATAGAAATAATACTTATATACAAAAAGAAGGGATAAATCAGGATTTTGGTATATTTAACTCACCGGATGAATTCTTTAGAAAACATAGTCAGGAATTTTCACCCTTAAAGAAATGGATATATCAGAATATTGCCAGAAAACTTATGAATCGAAATGTATCTGGAATAAGGGAAAGATAATAGGATAGAAATTATCGGGGTTATGGTCAACGGGGAAGAGCTTTTTCAATACAGTGATAAAGACGAAGATAAAAATCGTGGAAAATAAAGATGTTTTTTGATTCCAAAATAGAAGATATTAAGGTTGTAGTCACTGGAAACGTTAAGGTATGGGACGTTGGCATCGCAGAAATATAGCATTGGTGGGAGTAAAATATTTGTTGGAGGTGTGTTATGGATTTTAGAACTATTTTTGAGCAAGTGCCGGAACAATTTGACAAATGGAGGCCTCGATATTGTGATGAACTTTTTACTGACCTTATTGAATATGCAAATCTCGATTCAAATAGTGAAGTGCTTGAGGTTGGACCTGGTACAGGTCAAGCTACCGAACCTATCTTAAAAACAGGATGTTCTTATAAGGGGATTGAATTGGGGGAGTCCTTTAGTGAGATAATGAAAGATAAATACAACTCCTATAAAAATTTTAATATTATCAATGCTGACTTTGAAACATATCCTTTTGAAAGTGAGCAATTTGATTTAGTATATTCGGCAGCAGCTTTTCAATGGATACCGGAACGAATAGGTTACCCAAAAGCGTTTGACATACTAAAAGGTGGTGGAGCCTTTGCTATGTTTATGATGCGACCAGATATACGGCCAGGCGGAGGATATACTGATGAACCGCTATTCTCCCAAATCCAGGAGGTATATGCTAAGTATTTTCGCCCAGAAACAGAATATAAGTGCAGCTTGGATTATGATGCTCGTGACCAGTATGGCTTTGTTAATCTTGAGCGCCGCGAATACCTCAAAACAAGAGAATATAATGCCGATGACTATGTTTCGCTCATTGGAACACACTGTGACCATATAACACTTAAAGAACCAGATAAAAAATATTTTTATGAGGGGATAAGAAAAGTCATTCTTGATGCTGGTGACAAGATAACTCTTTATGATAAAATAACAATGTATTTGGCTAAAAAACCATAGCACTGAATAATATAAGCATAAATTCAGAAAAATGAGGATTTCAGAGAGAATATTATGTGATATTAATGTAGAACATTATCATTGACAAATGAATATTAGTTAGTTGTATAATGAGATAAAAATGATGTGAGGTGCTTATTTATGAACTTATATAAGTGTGGTGTATGTAACACAGAAATACCATTCATTAGTTTAAAATGTCCTGAATGTGGAAAATATCGCCTTATAAAAAGAAAGCCAACTAAAACAGGCTGGATAATAACAGTAGCAATATTCATTGTGATAATCGTAGCATATATTACAGATATTTTAATTTAACGTTAATTTAATGATATTTGTGTCACTATATATCTAGTGGTTTGAAACAAGACAAAGGGCAAAAAAGGGCCGAAAAAGTCCCTTTTTAGTCCTTTTTTTTAGCCCGTTTTATTAATGATATTCTTTTTATTTATTTATTTTATTACGTGTTTTATTACTATTCACAGCAACCCTAAAAAAGGGAAAAAAGTTCTATAGTTCATATTGACATATAAAACTATCTGCGCTAAACTATAATTGTTTTAAACGCGTTTAATAAATACCCATAGGAGAAATACACAATGCAATTAGAGGATGTAAAGGATTCATTAATTCAAGCTACAGTAAAGTTGTTGTCTAATAATAAAAATTCAAGAAAAATTACAGCTCGGCAAATTGCAAATGAAGCGGGTGTAAATTTGGCTATGATAAATTATTACTTCAGTTCTAAGGATGCACTTGTAAATCTTGCTGTAAGCCAGATTATGTCAGAGCGGGCCGAAGAGCTAAAAGTGATCAGGAACAGCAAAATTACCCCCCGACAGAGGCTAAAAGAGTTTCTAATTACAATGTCCGACATGACAATGGACTATGCCGTACTTACAAAACCCACGGTTCCCTATGTACTTTTGGAAGGAGAGATAGAACTGCCATACGACATTCTTCCAATGGTAAAAGAGTGCTTCGGAGATAAACGATCCGAAACGGAGTGCAGAATTATAGCTTATCAGCTCATATCTTTTTCACAGCTTATATTTTATCGTTCTATTGATTTTTTGAAATATACTGGAGTTGATATCAATGATAAAGAGCAGAGGGATGCGTTGTTTCAAACTATTCTAGATTTGTTTTTAAATGATTAAGTTCAAGGAGGCATATTATAATGAAACTTTTAGGAATCATATCTATTGTTGCAATCGCCTGTACGTTACTTTGCGGTCTTTGGATGAAATTCGGACCAGGAGAAAAGGACGTTAATTTTCATGTAGTACTATCTGTTGGAACTATATTGTTATGTCTGGTTACAATCATCCTGTATATGAATAAGTTGAAAGTATAGTTCATTAATGCCTATATAACAAAAATCGCTAGATTGAGTTGTTGAATTAAAATGTAAGAAAAGTATTTATTAGCTAAGGAATCTGTAAGGTGTAGGATTCAAATAGAAGTAAGTTCGTCATATTACGGTTTTATATTATATTGTGTCTTAATAAATGTAGACATTTTATTATCTTGAATAATGATATAGAGAATGTCTGTTTAGATACAGAATATTGTGAAAAAATCTTGTCTTTTTTAGAAAATAAGATAGTGGGTAAAACTCGATAATATATCTGAAACATTTAGAATAGGTGTCCATTATCCAGTATCCGAAGGGAAGGTGGATTATCATGACATTATTAACTGAAACGAGAATAAAGAAAAAAAGAAAAATAAAGGTTAGAATAAAAATCTTATTAAGAATCCTTGTACTGTTAACCTCCGGAATTATATATGAGAATATAAGCAGATCTTTAGATAGTAAGAAATACCCTTTTGTTGGTAAACAAATCGATGTCGACGGTCATTCTATGCATATTTGCGCAGATGGAACAGGGGGTGTAACAGTTGTATTTGGAGCTGGGTTTCAAATACCATCCGGATATGTTGACTTTTATCCACTATATAGGGAAATCTCAAAGTTCACTAGAGTGGCAGTATATGATAAACCAGGGTATGGATGGAGTGATACTACCACCGCACCCAGAGACATTGATACCATGACAAAAGAAATACATGAAGTGCTGTCAAAAGCGGGCGAGAAGCCGCCTTATATATATGTGGCACATTCTATAGCATCACTGGAAGCTATCAGATTTGCGCAATTGTATCCCGATGAAGTCGGGGGCATTGTTTTAATAGATGGCTCCAATCCTGCTATGTATACAAATATAAAAAAGCAATCATCATTTGTTTATTTGCGTACATCAATATTCAAAGGCTCAATTTCTTTGGCAAATAATATAGGCTTAGGAAGATTACTGTTACATACAATATTTCCTTATGATTCGACACCACTATCGACAGGAAGAAATGAAATGTCAGGAGCATCTGAACAATTAAAAAACCTTGATGAGTCATTGTTCTTAAAGACTTTTAATAACAGAAATCAAAAGGATGAAGGAAAAAACAAAGAAAAAAATGCAGCTACCGTTTTATCTCACGGCTATCTGGGAGACATCCCTCTTAGAATAATAACTTCCGAAGAACTAACTAATTATGAGGAAAGCAAAGAAAATCAACTGAATTTATTAAAGTGGTCGGCAAACAGCAGGCAGGTTGTTGTTGATGGTGCAGGACACGCTGTTCATTGGTTTAATCCAGAAGTAATAAACAAAGAAATTTTAGAGCTTCTAAAATACACTGAAGGTACATATTCGAATTAGAGTGAAAAGAAAGGGAATAGGTTTTAACTAGAAGCCTTTTTTGAGCCTTTAGAAGTCTCAGCCCTTTAGGTCCTCTGGTTTGTCCGTTTAAGCTTATAATACAGATACTATGATTAGAACTATCGACAGCAAGAGCTTATGTTCAAAATTAGCACAGGCGAAGTTTTGGTGACTACAGGAAACTTCGCCTGTTTTTATTATACATGGAAAGCTGACTTTTGATCTTATTAAAGAATGGAGACGGAGTTGCAATGACAAATAAGAAAGTTTGATGATATCCAGTTCCCAATCAACTATTATATTCATACCCGTTAAAACACCTGAGCAAGTAAACAAATGTTTCAAGATCAGAATCTTTCCATTTTGAAATGCGATTATAAAACTCTTCTTCTTTTTCCTTAATAGCCTTTAACGCTTTTTCACGGCCTAGTTCTGTTAAGGATAATAATACTCCGCGGCGGTCTTCCGGGTGAGTCTCACTTTTAACATATCCCAGGTGTTTCAGCTGGGCAACAAGACGGCTGACGGAGCTTCGGTCCATAGCTGTCGATTCAGCTAAAAGAGAAGCAGCGGACGGCCCGTTGGACAGAAGCCAACGGACAATCAGGAAAGCAGCCGGTTGTAATGTCGGATCAAAAACGGCTGCAGTTCTTACATTTAAAGCATGTGATGCACTAAGCAGCGCATTGAGCTGATCGCCAAGTTTTAACTCAAGTTGTATTCTTGATGAATCCGGTTTTGTAATAATATTTTCTTCCATAGGGTTACCTCACGCAATATACTTGACATATGTCAAACAATACAATATAATTTAATTGATATATGTCAAGTATATTTGAAGTTTTGGCTTATGTCAAGTAGCTGAATAACGTATCGTACACAGTAATAAACCTTTGTGTTTAGTGCTAGGAATTAGGGAGGATTATATGTCAACATACCCAATTGCAGTAGTAACTGGCGCTACCAGCGGTCTTGGACAACTGGCGGCAATCGAATTGGCCAAACGCGGAAAACAACTGGTTTTAACAGCCAGAAATGAAAAACGCGCGGAAATTGCCGAAAATATTATTAAGGATGCTGTACCTGAAGCTAAAATAAACTTTTATTTCGGTGATCTGTCACTTATGGAAGATGTAAGAAGAATTGGAAATCAGATGAAAGCGGCATATCCCCAAATTGATATATTGGTGAACAATGCAGGACTGCATGGCTTTAAACAGCGAATAACCAAAGAGGGATTTCCTGAAATGATTGCAGTGAACTATCTGGCGCCATGGTTGTTAACACATACGCTATTAGATTCATTAAAAGCTTCAAAAAACGCACGAATAGTGAATGTCGCTTCCGAAGCATCACGCAATCATGGTGAACTTAATTTGCCGGTGGATTTGACAGATACTTCAGAATTTACCGCCAGAGGTTCATCAATGCTTTATGGAAAAACAAAACTGCTTGATATTATGTTTACAGGTGAGCTTGGCCGTCAGCTTGATGGAACAGGAGTCACTGCCAATGCTTTGAACCCAGGTTTTAATGTAACAGGCCTTGGCCGGGAATTGGGTTTTTCTTCTGCTCTTTCTAAAATATTGAAAACACTGCATATCGGCGACCCGAGAAAAGGTGCTGATATTATCGTCCGTTTGGCTACAGGCTCAGAGTATCAAGGAGTGACAGCAGGATATTTTAATGTAGTTACCGGAAAATCCATTGTGCCTATATATCCGGGCGGTGATAAATCCATGCAGGATAAGCTATGGAAGACTACGAAAAGCTTGCTCGAACAAAGAGGATATCTTAAATAAACACAACAAGCAGAGAAGCCGAAACACGAAAGAAGTTAAAAGTTGCAGTGTATTCCAAATCACTGTCCTTTAAATCTTGGTTATACATAAATTGTTGTATATATTTAGACTTATGATATAATAACCTATAAAACAAAAGTCAAAATGAACACAAGATTATAAAAAGGGGAATTAAGTTGAGAGAATTAAAAAGCATAGAGGAAAAAATATTGGATAGGGCACTCTTTCTTATAGGAAAAAATCATTCCTGTGATATACCTGTCAGAGCCATAGCAAAGGAAGCCGGTGTTAATGTAAGTGCTATTAACTATTATTTTCGAACAAAAGAAGAAATGTTAAAGCAAGCCAAAGAACTTTACATTGAAAATGTCCATTCTATTCTTTCGATCCTTGAAAAGGAGGAGTATAACGAAGAAGAAAAACTTATATATGCTACGAATGAAATCATGGAATATATTATTAGGTATCCAGGAATTACCGTTATACTTAATGAATCCTCTAAGCTAGAAGATGAAACCTCAAAGAAAATTTTAAGAACCTCAAAGAACATGACAAACAGAGTGCAACAGCTTTTAGATTATCTAATAAATCAGGACGAGTTAAGATGTCAGTATAAGCGAATGATATTTTGGGCATCCATTAATTATCCCATAGAAAACAATGAATTTACTGATGTGGATAAAAAAATAATAGAGGATAGGGATTCCAGGATAGCTTATATTAGGTATCTTATTGAGTTTTTAAGAGAAAGTCCAAAATCCTGAAATATAGATTGATGTAACAGTTATAGTTTTATGATATGATTTGAGCGTCAAAAGCCTTGCTTCAATAGGAGCACAGGCAATTTGCCGTCCCATTTTGAATAACTGACCTTTCGACGCCCAAATCATAATATAAGAAGACTGACTAATTTTAGCAGTCTTTTTTTGTTTGTAATTTTGTTATAAATTAAACAAAGTGTTTTAAACATATTGATTAAATTTTGGAGCTATATTATAATAATGATGGTATTACATGAAAGTAAGAGATTTACTAAAATGTACATCTAAAATTAAGATACGAAAAAAATATGGGTTATTTCCCATAATTAAAATCAGGAGGATAAAGTATGAAATATAATAAGCTTTTTAGTCCAATAAAAATAAGAGGATTGGAGCTAAAGAACCGGATTATGTTTCCGGCAATGGGTACCAAGATGCCAACAGAAGATAAATTTGTCACCCAGCAAATAATTGATTATCATGTAGCCAGAGTAAAAGGAGGCTGCGGCTTAAATTTTACAGAAGTCTGTTCCGTATATTCTGCCGCTTCACCTAAAAAATTTCTTGCAATTAGTGAGGACAAATATATTCCTGGTTTAAAGAAGCTTACAGATGCGATTCATGGAGCAGGAGGAAAAGCCGGTGTCCAGTTATGGCTTGGCGGTTTGGCAGTTGGCAGTGATCAAACACAGATGATTATCATTCCAAGTCCTATGCCGGTACCAGATACTGAATATACCATACCGGAAGCCAGTATTGAAGTAATTAAAGAATGCGTTAACGCCTTTGGCGAGAGTGCAAAAAGAGCAGTTGAAGCTGGTTTTGATACCATTGAATTCCATGCAGGGCACAACTATACCCCTCATTCGTTCCTAAGCCCGTTCTTTAACAGGAGAACAGATGAATATGGTGGAGAATTGAAAAACCGTGCAAGATTTCTTCTGGAATGTATTGCAGCTATACGAAGCAATATACCGGAAGATATGCCATTATTTATGAGAATTGATGCCCAGGATGATTATCTGGAAGGCGGATTAACGATTGAAGATATTATAGAGTTCTGCAAGTTAGCGAAAACTGCCGGAGTTGATGTACTGGATATATCGCGAGGTAATTTTTCCAGCGCAGCAATTAAATATGAGGTTCCCCCTATTGATCTGCCAAGAGGCTTCAATGTTGAAAATGCTGCAAGAATAAGGAAAGCAACAGATATGTTAACCGTTGCAGTTGGAAGAATTAATGATCCTGCACAAGCGGATAATATTCTTTCAAATGATAAAGCAGATATGGTTGTTATAGGTCGTGCGCAGCTTGCAGACCCTGAATTTTGCAATAAGGCCATAGAAGGCAGGGAAAGCAGTATTATCAGATGTGTAGGCTGTAACCAGGGCTGTTATGACGGTTTTGTATCACCTGAGATACCTTTTATTACCTGTTTAAGAAATCCGGCTTTAGGAAGAGAAGAAGAGTATAAACTTATTAAGACAGAAAGTCCAAAGAAGGTTTTGATTGCAGGCGGTGGTATAGCAGGTCTTGAGGTAGCCCTGCAATTAAAGAAAAGGGGGCATCACCCTATTATATGCGAAGCTTCAGATTCCCTTGGCGGTCAATTTGCCCTGGCAGGAGAAGCACCAAGAAAAGAAGAGATGAAAGAAGCAGCACAGGCAATGGGAATACAAGTAATCGGGGAAGGTATTGAGGTAAAACTAAAGACCCCTGTTTCAACAAATTTAATTGAAGAGATAAAGCCAGATGAAGTAATCATTGCCATTGGTTCAGCCCCAATAGAACTTAACATTCCCGGTATAAACAAGACACATGTAACCAATTCCCATGATGTACTGGCTGGTAAAGCAATAGCTAACGGTAAGGTTGTGGTCATTGGAGGCGGACTGGTTGGACTTGAAGTTGCTGAGTATGTACATGAGAAATCTGAAAGTGTAACCGTTGTTGAAATGCTTGATAAGGCAGCGAAAGATCTTGGGCAATTACGTAACATATGTGTTATGGAAAACCTGTACGCTGCAGGTGTACAAATCATAACAAATGCAAAATGTATAGAAATCAAAGAGAATGCAGTAGTAATAGATAGAATGGGCAGCATAGAAGAGGTTCCTGCTGACAGCGTCGTAATCGCTATTGGAGCAAAATCACGTAATTTTGATAATATTAGTGCTTTTTGTGAGAAACTTGAAATTCCCTGCCATATCATTGGTGATGCCGTAAGAGCCAGAAGAGCCTTAAATGCTGTTGCAGAAGCAAATGAAGTTGCAAGGGCGATATAACAGAGGAAAAAATGTGACTTAAATAATTCGATACGTATTTTTATAGATAATTGAGCATTTTATTCATTTTAAACTTAATGAGTAAAATGCTTTTTTTATTTGCTTTCTCTTAGGGTGTGCCTGAAAACTCATTGTACCTAAACTCATTGTACTGTTCTGAATGTCCCACTTTGCGGTATTCTGCGATGCTATTTGGGAACGTAACACCACTACGTCCCCAAAATCACGCCTTGCTGTTTTCACAAATTGTCTCCCACAAAGTGGAAACTCCAGCCCGGCACAAGCAGTTTTCAGACACACCCAGGTTAACATGGATAAATTAAATGATTGCTAAATTTGGATTAAGGTTTTATAGATTTTTTAAAGAAGGAATAATGTATACAATTGTGAACAATTGTTAAAATTATAGATTTTAACTTTTAGATACAATATAATCCTGTAGAAAGTTAATAAATATTTTTAAAGGAGATAGGAAATGGATAAGAAATTTATAAATAACAAAAAAGAATTTGCCATTTTAGTAGATTCCTGCTGTGATGTACCAGAAGAATACCTGAAGGATTATCCAATCTATGTTATTCCGCTTAGAATAAATTATAAAAATGCTTCATTCAAAGATAGAGTTGAAATATCTCCGGAAACTATTTATAAAAATATGGAAGAAGAAATACCAACGACATCCCTCCCTGCTTTTGAGGATGTAAATGAAATATTTGAAAGAATTATTCAGGATGGCTATACTAAAATTATAGCAATTAATATATCGAGCAATCTAAGCGGTACATATAACATGGTGCGGCTTGTAAGTAATGAATATACTTCAAAAGGAATTCAGTTTTATCATCTGGATACAAAAAACATAGCGATTGCCAGTGGCATGTATGCTATATCTGCAGCGAAGCACTTAAAAGAAGGGAATAGCTATGAGGATACGATAAACCTGTTAACAGAGGAGTATGGAAATTCAAAAGTATTTTTTTGTGTTGAGACATTGGAATATCTCCGTAAAGGTGGCAGAATCGGACGTGTGGCCTCCTTGTTAGGTTCAGTATTGGACATCAGGCCAATTATTACTTGTGGTGAAGATGGAACTTATTGTATTGCAGGTAAAGAAAGAGGTAAAAAAAGATGTGTAAATAAAGCGGTAGACTTGATTACGGAATTTGTAAGTACAGCAAAAAATGCAGAAATAGCAATTATGTATAGCGGTCAGGTAACAGGGCTGGATAAAATCAAGGAACAAATCAAAAGTACACTGCCTCATTGTAAAATTCAGATTAGAGGGCAGATAAGTCCTGTATTAGGTGTTCATGTAGGACCGGGGTTAATTGGAATAGCTGCTTATGTAATTAAAAATTAGCTTTAAATATTCTATATTTTGGGATAAAATAAAATTGGTTTTTAAGCAATCTATAGAAGAAATGGAGGATTCTCGATGATAAATATATTAGTATGCGATGACGATATTTCAGTTCACACTTCTTTAGGTATATATCTGGAAGATAATCAGTATTCGTATACAAGTGTATATGATGGAAAAGAATCTTTGCAGCATGCATTAAGCGGTAATTTTGATCTTATTATTCTTGATATCATGATGCCTTATTTGTCTGGAATTGATGTTTGTAAAGAAATACGGAAGGTATCAAAAATTCCAATCATAATGTTAACTGCAAAAGGCGAAGAAATCGATGTGCTTCTTGGTCTTGAATTAGGTGCGGATGACTATATAGTAAAGCCATTTAATCCCAGGGAAGTAGTTGCAAGAATAAAAACAGTTCTAAGAAGGATACATGATATAAGTGAGAAGAATATCAGATCCGTTATAAGTTTTTATGATTTGCAGGTCAATATATCCAATTACAAGATGCTATTTAATAATAAAGTAATTAATGCAACACCCAAAGAGATAGAAATATTGTTTTTGCTGCTCAATAATCCGGGAATTACGCTTTCCAGAGATGAAATGCTGGATAAAATATGGGGTGCAGATTACACCTATGTTGACAGGAGAACTATAGATACACATATCAACCGTATTCGTTCCCATCTACCTAAGGAATATGCCGACCGTATTCAATCTGTTTATGGTGTGGGGTATCGATTCGAGGCCGGTCTATGAAGCAGAAAATTCATTATTTTAATATTAATAGTTCCTATGTAAAAATAATTTTTTCCGTAATGCTTACTTTTATATTATGTTCTATCGGTTTAACTGCAGCACTATTTAGTATCTATAGCCAGTATGTGAAGGAGATAAATCCTGCAAAAGAAATTATATTTGGGGTTAATACAGGGATTTTATGTTCCATGCTTGTAATTATTATTATTCCAATTGCTTTGTTTGCATCAAAAAAAATGGCAAATCCATTGGTCGAAATGAATAAAGTTGCCGTTGCTATGTCAAAGGGGGATTTTTCAGTTCGAGCGAAAGATCACTACCAGGGAGAAATTGGTCAGCTTGCAGAAACACTAAATCAGTTAGCCACAGAGCTTTCGGCAACAATTAATTCCCTGACAATTGAGAAAAACTTGTTGAACCAAATACTCAATTCCATGAGTGACGGGTTATTAGAACTCGATATTTCTCAGAAGGTCAATCTAATAAATAAACCTTTCTATGAAATGTTTGGTATAGAGACTTATTTTGATCTGAAGGAAGAGATACGTGAATTAATTGAAAAAATAGCGATAATGGTAATTAATAGCCATAAAACTGAAGTTGAAACCTGCACATTGGGAAACAAGAGCATTTTACTCTCAGGGTCCCCTATACTTTCAGAACAAAATGATATTGTAGGAACTGTACTTTTGTTTCGGGATATAACAGAATCAGAAAGATTGGAACAAACCAGAAGAGATTATGTAGCAAATGTCTCTCATGAACTCAGATCACCCCTTACAGCAGTAAAGGGTTTGATTATACCGTTGAAAGAGGGAATGGTAAAGGATGAAGTTAAAAGAAACCATTTCTATGATGTTATTTATAGTGAAATAGAAAGACTGAACCGTTTGGTTAATGATTTATTTGAATTATCAAGGTTGCAGTCCTGGAACAAATCCTTTGATATGCAAACGGTAAATATACAAAATATACTTTATGATCAACAGGACAAGTTTTTATTGCTGGCAAAAGGAAAAAATATAAAACTTATTGTAAATGAAAATGGAGACCCCATATTAGTAAAGGGTAACATTGACCGTATTAGTCAGGTTCTTACAATATTTATTGACAATGCTATAAAATTCTCAAAAGAAAACAGTACAATAACTTTATCAGCCTGTATCAGGGATAATAAAGCACTTGTTAGTATTCATAATACCGGATCATTTATTCATCAGGAAGATTTACCGTATATATTTGATAGGTTTTATAAAGCTGATAAAGCACATAAGGAACAAGGGGCCGGACTTGGGCTATCCATTGCCAAAGAAGTTATTACAAGGATGAATGGTAAAGTAATAGCAAAAAGTGATGGATTAAATGAAACTATATTTATTTTCAAATTGGATAAAGTATGAAAACAAAATATGCGTATCCTTTTTTATAATTAGAATGTATGATAGTTTTGTATGTTAAGGATCATTTGATAATAGACATAATTGAGTTTTCAGTAAGAGTGGTGACTGGCTTATTATAGCAGATAATTAGTCAGGGGAGAGACTTGCTCTGGTATAAGACCTAATGAATCCAAGTAATCACTAAGTAGAGATATAGTTTAATAAAAAATAAGTAAAATAACCCGAGATGCAATTTTCTCGGGTTATTTTTTTGGGATTTTTATATCTATTCTTATATAGCTAAAAGGAATTTAGATGAGTATAAATCGTAATAGTGTAGACAAATGTAGACAATTGTTAAATTTATAGAATTCAATTTTTTAATTTTATATAATCTTTATGTAATTATACATCTTAGTATATAAGATATTATTCAACATCTATTTTAAAGAAAGCGAGGAATATCTTGGAGAAAACATATTTGGTTATAAAAAAATCCGGTGTTTTGAGTATCATATTTGGTACTTGTACCGTTGTAACCGGATTAATATTAATACTGAATGGAAGGAAACTGTTTAAAGAATGTTCTAAGTTACTCTTTTAATAATTAGCGTTTATGAAAGATACTTTATGCATGCCAGACTGATATAAAGTAAATTCCTTTGAAGCTGGGTTATAAGGATATAACATGATTTTAATATAAAACAATATTAGGAAATAATGTTATCACTGAGAAATAAGGAGTATAAAGATGGCTATCTCATCTAAATTAATCAAAAAACAACTATTAAGATATAAATATAACATAGCAAACCGTTCTTTAGACACCTGCCGTTCTCATCAAGAGCTTCTAGGCAGATTAATTGGAATGCGGCAAAAAAGCAAGGTGATTATCCATGAAAGAAATTTTCCACAATTTAAAGGAGCAATGGTCATTCCAAAGCATGAAACAAAAAATGGGGTGATGCTATATCTGCATGGAGGCGGATATATTTACGGGGGTATAGATTATGCTGTATCTATAGGATCGATATTTGCAGAGAAATGCAATGTGAGGGTGTTCTGTGCAGCATACCGGCTGGCTCCGGAACATCAATACCCGGCAGCTCTTGAGGATGCATTGACTTCATACCTGTATCTTATATCTAGCGGTTATAAACCGGAGCAGATAATTTTCTGTGGTGAAAGTGCAGGTGGAGGACTTGTTTATTCGCTTTGCCTTTATCTAAAAGCTTGGAATATACCCCTGCCCGGAGGCGTAATCAGTATCTCACCATGGAGTGATCTGACTTTATCCGGTGCTTCATATAACTACAATAAAGAAGCTGATCCAAGCATGACAAAAGATGAACTGATTTTCTATGCAAACTGTTATACCGATGATAAATTGAATCCTTTCGTATCACCCTTATATGGTGATTTTGCAGGTTTTCCATCATCGTTAATATTTGCTGGCGGCAGTGAAATTATGTTGGAGGATGCAAAACTGCTTCATGATAAGCTGCTATCTGACCGATGCACCAGCCGATTGATTGTTATGCCTGGAATGTGGCATGGATATGTACTTTATTGCTTAAAAGAAAACCGTTCAGATTTTAAAGAGATTAATATATTTCTAAATAGCAAGTTAGAGGATAAACCTAAGTTAATGTGGATGCACCTTGATAACGCTGCTAAGATTTTTCCGGCAGCTTACCGCCGTAATAGTAATCATGTTTTCCGCTTATCAGCCACACTTTTTGATGTAATCGATAAAACGGCATTACAGACAGCACTTGATGCTACAGTAAAGCGGTTTCCTACTATCGCTGTTAAGCTGAAACGAGGCATGTTTTGGTATTACCTAGAAGAAATAAATATGGCCCCTGTTATAGAAGATGAAAAGAGTTATCCTATTGCAAGAATGCCCTTTGATAATATTCGGAAATGCGCCTTTCGTGTTCTAGTTTTTAATAAAAGAATAGCAGTAGAATTTTTTCATGCTCTCACTGATGGTAATGGCGGATTGGTTTTCCTGAAAACCCTTGTAGCTGAATATCTCAAGCAAAGATATGGAGTCGAAATTCCTTCCGATGAAGGCGTACTAAATAGTTTTGATCTTGCAACGGAAGAAGAAACACAGGACAGTTTCCCAAAATATGCCGGTGAAACAACAAAAAATCGGGATATAACCCGTGCATACAGACTTAAGGGTACAATTGAAAATGATGGATACCTCAATACCACAACTTTTCTATTTGACACCGAAGAAATACGTGCTATTGCCAAAAAATACAGAGTGACAATTACTGAATTCATGTCTGCTGTGCTACTGCAGGCCTGTTATGAAATACAAAATAAAGCTGTTCCTGGCAGATATCAAAAACCTTTAAAGATTTTAATCCCTGTAAATCTAAGAAAGATTTTTAACAGTAAAACTTTAAGAAATTTTGCACTTTTTGTTACTCCCGGGATTAATCCCCAAATGGGGTGCTGGTGTTTGGAGGAAATATGCAAATCAATTCATCATCAAATGGGATTATTGGTTAATGAAAAGGAAATGTCTGCAGTTATTGCATCAAATATCAAATTTGAACAGGTTATGGTCCTGCGGCTTATGCCGTTATTTATTAAAAACCTGGCTATGAAAGCAGCTCATTATTTTGTAAGTGATGGAAAAAGCTGTCTTGCATTATCCAATCTGGGCGCTGCAGCTATACCGGACGAAATGAAAAAGTATGTTGACCGTTTCGATTTTTTACTTGGTGCAAGTCCTCGGAGTATTTATAATTGTGGAATGATTTCTTTCGAGGGTCTCTTATGTCTGAATTTTGTTAGAAGCATTCAAGAAAGCATATTGGAGCAAAAAGTATATGAAATATTTAGAAGTCTTGGAATACAAGTTAAAGTGGAAGGAAACCGGAGGTAAATGGTATGTTTTGTATTAAATGCGGAGTGGAACTTTCAGATGGTCAAAAAAAGTGCCCCCTATGTAATACCGTAGCGTATCATCCCGATATTCCATTAGCTAATACGCCTGGGGCTTATCCTGCTTTTAAAAAGGAAAGCGAAAAATTAAAACCCATAGGATTATTAATTATAATGACAATCGTGTTTGCTATTGTATGTATGCTTATTTTATTTATTGATTATCAAGGTAATCAGGGCATAACATGGTCAGGTTATGTGGCAAACGGGATCATTTTACTTTATGTTTGGATAGCATTGCCTTTCTGGTTAAAGCGGAGCAATCCGGTAATCTATATTCCAATCAATCTTGTAACACTTGGAATTTATCTTGCCTATATAAATTACTTCACAAATGGACAATGGTTTTTAACTTTTGCGCTTCCTATTGTTCTGGTTTTAAGCGTTTGTCTGACAGCAACAGCGGCATTGTTGCATTATCTTCATAAAGGCTATTTGTTTATTGCAAGCTCTGTATGGTTTGCTTTGGGCGGGTTTATGATGATGCTGGAAGCTCTTATAAATTACACCTTTGGTGTAAGTGATACCTTGATATGGGCGCCATATCCCTTTGCTACCTGCTGTTTTATAGGAATTAGCTTAATTGTAATTGCTATTCACCGGCCTTTACGTGAATCTCTGCATAAACGGTTTTTTATATGAGTATTTATCTATTTAAATCATTACTATAATGAATTATCTGACTGATTTCATAGATTTGCTTTACTTGCGCAGGCTGGGTTTAATTTCGTAAAATTGGCTATAATTATACCACAAAATAAGGCGCTACTACTTCGCTTTGTAGAGCGCCTTATTTATTGTTGGCTTTAGTCTGTTGAGCATAAAGGAGTTTCCTGCAACAGAGAAATGGATGGCCTATTTAGGTAGGCTATTAAATAATTTCTGGTTTTACTATATTATTGTATCTTTGTAGTACCGCCCCATTGATAATTGACAGGTAAAAGTGTGAGACTGGGTATTACCTTTTTCTCATCAGCCAGAACGATTTCCACACATAATTGACTTAAGTCTTTTATAGGCTGGCAGATGGTTGAAATAAATAAACCATTTCTTACATCGCCAAATTTATAGATACCATCAAATCCAATTATCTGAATATCCTCCGGCACGCGGTATCCCATTTCCTGAAGTATTTTTAGAGTCATATATCCGTTATAATCGGTATTTGCAAAAACTCCATCAAAAGAGAGTGTACCATCTTGATTTTTATGGTCATTAATAAATTTAGTAATCATTTCTTTAGGGTCATCACAATCCAAAGCATCCAGATAGTCCGGTTCAATACCATGATTTTTGCAGGCTGCTAAATAACCCAGTTTTCTCTTATCAGCTTCCCCTGCAAAAGTTGAGTGAAAACGTATGTAAACCGGTTTTTTGCACCCTAATTCCATCAGTTTATTAATAGCTAAGACTCCTCCTGCATAATTATCGGAAGAAACTCTTGGAATTGCCGTATTCTCCAGATAACGGTCAAAGGTTACAATGGGAATATGAGGAGGAACATGATTTCCAATATCTGAATAAGTCAATGCTATTATCCCATCCGTTTTTGCTTGGGAAGCAAGATTAAGATATTCAATCTCTTTTTCCGGCACCCCATTAGAACAGCAAAGCATTAGTTTATAGCCATGCTGATAAACAGCCGATTCAATATAATGGGTAAAAGCAGCATAAAAAGGATTTTGGGTATCAGGAACGATTAGTGTTATAGTCTTGGTACGTTGGGTTTTTAAGCCTCTGGCGTAGGTATTTACCTGGTAATCTAATTTCTTTATTGCTTTATCAACTTTTTCTTTATAGTCTGCACCAACAGGTATTCCATTTATTACTTTTGAGACTGTACCTAGTGCAACTCCGGCTTCTCTCGCAACATCTTTCATAGTGGGAGCTGTGTTTTTATTCAATTTAATCCCCTCTTTCATAAATAATTGTAAATCTCCTTCTATTATACATAAGATTATGAAACGTTACAATCATTAATAGTATACAAATAGTACAATTAATAATTAATAAATTATACAAATGTATCGTTTTTGTGAAAGATTTAATTGACAAAATCACTACTTTGGTTTATTGTATAAAATATGAACAATGAAACGTTACACGAAATATGTATGGAATCATATTCTATTTTATAATAATTTTTACATAATGGCAGATAGATTATGATTCTAATTTCTTTTCTTTGCGTGAAACGTTACATATTGGAGGAGGTTTCAATGAAAAAAATAGAAAAAATATCAATGCTATCAATTTCTAAGAGATCATTAAGCAAGAGAATACTAAAGCATTGGGAATTTTACCTGTTACTTTTACCAGGCATTTTACTAACTGTAATCTATAAATACATACCTATGTATGGAATTCAAATTGCTTTTCGTGATTATAATCCGATTGACGGTTTCTTTGGAAGTCCATGGGTAGGATTAAAATGGTTTGAGAAGTTCTTCAATAATTACCGAAGTATTAGAATGATTCGGAATACAGTGCTTTTGAGTCTATATAGTCTCCTTTGGTCTTTTCCAATACCAATTATTTTGGCACTTTTAGTAAATCAGGTGAGACAAAAGAAGTTTCAAAGAGTTATCCAGACAGTATTATATGCACCTCATTTTATATCAGTAATGATATTATGCGGTATGCTTCGAATTTTTTTATCTCCAAATGGAGGGTTGCTTAATGAGTTAGCCCAAATATTTGGTGCAAGCGGAGCTATTAATTATATAGACCAGGCAAGCGCCTTCCGGTCCATATACATTTCTTCCGGCATCTGGCAGGATGCAGGTTGGGGAATGATTATTTACCTGGCTACACTATCCTGTGTGGATGCATCACTTCACGAGGCAGCGAAAGTGGATGGTGCAACTGCCTGGCAGAGAATGCTCCACATTGATATTCCGGCGTTGATACCGATTATTGTCATACAGTTAATAATGTCCTTTGGAAGCTTAATGAGCGTGGGTTTTGATAAGGCTTTCCTGCTGCAGACGAATTTAAATAAAGAAACCTCTGAGATAATTGCAACCTATGTTTATGAACAGGGTATGTTAAAAGCAATGTACAGTTTTTCAACAGCAGTTGGACTATTTAATACGGCAATAAATCTGATATTACTTGGTTGTGTAAATAAAATCTGCAAAAAGATTTCGGATGTTAGCTTTATATAGGCTAAGTAATTTAATTTTACTTAAGTTTACATACTGTAATTCTTTATCAGGTAGAATACAAACTTTTATAACTATTAGTGCCGAAAATGGCAGTGGCGGAACGGAGATTATATGAAAAAAATAAGAAATAGCGGAGGAAGTGTTCTGGGGGGCTCAGACAAAGTCTTTGAAATTGGAAATAAATTATTCCTTCTTGGTTTAGTAATAATAGTAGCTTATCCTTTGTATTACGTTCTAATAGCGTCAGTATCCAATCCATATGATGTGTATGCCGGAAAAACCTTTTTATTGCCTTCAAAATTTACATTAGAAGGATACCGTAGAGTTTTTGAAGAAAAATCCATTGCGATGGGTTATATAAACAGTATTTATTATACGGTATTGGGGACATTTATATCGGTAGCATTAGTTATTACCAGTTCCTATGCACTTTCTAGAAAAAGTTTACCGGGCAGAAAAATTATTATGATTTTTTATGTAATAACCATGTATTTTGGCGGAGGATTAATACCTACTTACCTGGTTGTATCAAAAACAGGACTCATGAATTCCCTTTGGGCTCTTATTTTACCGGGAGGTGTTGCAGTATTTAATGTAATTGTAGCACGGACATTCTTTGAAACCAGTATACCAGAAGAACTTTATGAAGCGGCGCAAATTGACGGCAGCAGTAATCTGGGTACTTTTATTAAAATTGTTTTGCCCTTGTCAAAATCCATTATTGCAGTTATGGTTATTTATTCCATGGTTGCGTATTGGAATGATTGGTTTACATCCCTTATCTATATGACAGATAAAGCGAAATATCCATTACAGCTGGCTCTTAGGCAGATATTAATTAAAAGCCAGGCAACAGCTACGATGATAGGAAATATGGATGGAGGTTATGCAGAAGCAAACCGGATTACCGAGATGATTAAATTTGCCTCGATTGTAGTAGGATCTGTACCCATGCTGATTGCCTATCCTTTTGTACAAAAGCATTTTGAAAAAGGCTTTATGGCTGGAGCTGTTAAAGGCTAGCCTTAACATAAAGCTGCTACATGTAACAAAAATTATTATTTAAGAGGAGGGTTTTACAATGAGAAAAAACTTTAAAAAGCTGTTAAGTTTAATGGTTCTGACAACTGTGATTGTTGCTATGGGTGGTTGCAGCAACTCCGGTAAAGGTAAGTCAGAATCAGCAGAAAGTACCAAAACAAAATCAAATAATTTCAGTATTTTTGCGGGAATTAGTTCTTTATCGCCAGATAACAGCGAGAAAACATTAATTAAACAAATGAATGAAGCTATGGGAGTAACTATTGATTGGAATTGTATATCCGGTGATACCCTGACAGAGAAAAAGAATCTGCTGCTAAATACAGGCTCCGATCTGCCGGATGCTATCATGGGGGCTTCACTGACTGATTATGAATTAATTACATATGGTGCAAGTGGTATGCTTATTCCTTTGGAAGATTATATCAACAAAGAAACAATGCCTAATTTAATGAAAGTTATTGAAGAACGTCCTAACCTGTTAGCAACTTCTACGATGCCGGACGGACATATTTATTCTTTGCCAAGTATCTCAGAGATGGGATTTACCTATTCAAACGGAAATGACTATTATATTGGAGCAATTCCTCAATTTACAAGCATAAATAAAGACTGGTTAAAAGCTGTAGGTATGGAAATGCCGAAAACCATTGATGAACTGCATGATGTTCTGGTTGCATTCAGGGATAAGGATTGTAATGGAAATGGAGATCCATCCGATGAAATTCCATTATCCTTTATGTATGGCAACTGGTGTGCAGGTATGACAACTTTGTTCTCTGCTTTTGGATTTACCGATTACAATGATCAACACCGTGCAATTAAGGATGGAAAGGTCTATTATCAGGCAGCAACTGAAAATTATAAAGCAGCGATTAAATACTTCCATGAGTGGTATAAAGAAGGACTCATTGATACAGAAGCATTTTCTCAGGATTCAAGCCAGTACATTGCAAAAGGCTCCGCAGACGACGCAAAATTAGGCGTATATGTATGGTGGGAGATTCCTGAGGTAGTTGGCTCCAAACATGCTGCAAGTTATGAGTATCTGCCTTTTCTTACCGATGCCCAGGGAAACAGCGGTGTAAATCTGAATGAACAGGGGACAACGTCACATGCTTCTTTTGCAGTAACTAAGGAATGTAAAAATGTTGAATTACTTCTTAAATGGGTAGACCAATTATATGATCCCATTAATAGTATGCAGGCTATCTATGGTCCAATTGGAGAATTCTTCGCAGAAAAACCGGATGAAAACGGTGTATATAAAACCAAAACACTTGCTGAAGGAGAGACAGAAGGTGAGCTAAAGAGTAAGCTGGAATTATACGGTCCCACAAGACAATTATCCACAGATTTCGGTACTTATTATTATATGGAGGACCGTGCACAGCAAAGATTGAAGGATTTAAAAGATTTCTGGTTTCAGAATGTTGATAATTTTGAATACTATCCAAGTGTAACTTACACTTTAGAGGAAACAGAAACTATAAATGAATACATTAGTGACATCCAGTCTTTAACCTCTGAACAGACTGCAAGATGGTTAACAGAAGGTGGAATTGATGAAGAATGGGATTCTTATATAAGCCAACTTGACAGCATCGGTTTACAAGAAGTAATTAAGGCTTGGCAGGATGCATACGACAGATACCAGGCTGCATTAAAATAATTCTTCAGAATATCTTTGGGGCAGCAGGACTTTGTTAAATGGTTGCAGGACCATAAGACAGCTATGTTTAATCTATAAATTAGTTCGTAATACGCTGACAAATGAGTTCGATTGCATTTGTCAGCGCATATTTAATCCAGCCTATAAATTCCTTGACTTCTTTAAGAAACTGTTAAAAAGTTATTTTCAGAAACATTAGTTATAGTCAAGGATTAAGAATATAATTCAACGGGCTACTTCTCTGGTAGGATGTTTAACAATGGATAACATATTCTTTCATATACATATGTAGTTGATAAAGAAACAGAGAATCATGAATTTTGATTATATTTTCCAAAATTTACAGCCAAGAAAGGGAGGTGACATATTGGAACTATTAAATTACCAGTTTACAAAAGTAAATGGTACGGTTGTACTAAGAGATTTTCATAATATAGATAGGTTTAGACTTAATGAAGGGAAGGAATTCTCCAATAGGGCACTTGTCTGCAATGAAGCCGACGCGTTCTTATTTGACGGTTATGCAACATGGTTTGAGGGAAATCCTGCTATTTTACAGCAGGCAAAAGACCTTACAGTTACCTGCATTATTGCACCACTTAGCTATGAAACGGTTGTCAGCGGATTGGTAAGTCAGTATTCCATAATGGACCGTAAAGGATTCTATATAGGAGTAACAAAGTTAGGAAGAGTGGTTGTGGGCTTTGCAGATGGTTTCGGTACCGTAGAATATGAATCAATTGATAATCATCTGGTTAAGGATATGTGGAATATTGTGACGGTTACATTCGATTGTACTGCAGGCTGGTCTACCCTCTTTGTGAATGGAGTGATTTCAAATCGAAAGCAGTTTACACGAGGAAGCCGTATAGTAAACACAGAAATACCCTGTTACGTGGGTAAATTCGTAGATGGGGGCAGATTTCACAGAGCTGCAAAGCAAGGCACTTATCATGGATATATGCATTCTATGGTTATAGATGCAAAAGCAAGCTCAATTCAGGAGGTTTTAGAGGAGCATAAGGCACAAAGGAGCAGGATGGATTACTTTGGTTCTGTTAACACGGTATTAGACCGCACCATATATAAGGAGGATTTCAATCGCCCAAGGTATCATTTAATCGCACCGGGGAAATGGATGAATGAACCCCATGCCCCTATGTACTTTAACGGATATTACCATATTTTCTACCAGGCAAACCAGCATGCTCCATTATTTGATAATTTGCAGTGGGGACATATGGTCAGCACCGATATGATGCATTGGAGAGATCTTCCGTTAGCATTACAAACCCAGGAAAACAGTCTGGATCCAGATGGATGCTGGTCAGGCAGCAGTTGTATCGATAAGGATGGAATACCTACTATCTTTTATACCGCGGGGAATAATAAGAGTATTCCCAACCAGGGAGTAGCAATCGCAGAAGCTGTCCTTGATAAGAATAATCATCTGGAAGTATGGAAAAAGCAGAATAAGTTAGCGGTAAAGCAAGGTATAGACGATGGATGGCTCGGGGAGTTCAGAGATCCATATGTATGGCTAGAAGAGGATACCTATTTTATGTTGGTTGGTACAGGGGATGCAGGCAATGGCGGTGGGAATGCTATGCTCTATACCTCTAAAGACAAGAAAACGTGGACAAAGGAAGGTTTTATTCTGGAGTATTCCTATGAACAGAATACAGAGGTAGGGCATGTATGGGAATTGCCAGTATTACTTCCGGTACGAAATGAAAGCAATAAAATTGCATTCCATGTGCTATTACTTTGTGCATGCCAGATTGAGAATAATATCGTTCATACATATTACTGGAAGGGTGATTGGGATGCGGCGGGCAGAAGATTTACGAAGCATCATGAGAAGGCGTTGCTGCTTGATTTAGGAGCAGGCGTATTCACAGGACCGAGTGGTTTTGTGACACCGGATAAACGAAGCGTTGTATTTACGATTGCTCAGGGAAAGAGAAATCACGAGGATGAGTTTCAGTCAGGGTGGGCACATAATGGTGGTCTGCCAGTTGAGCTGTATGCCTCTGGCGGTAGACTTGGAGTTCGGCCAATTTGTGAAGTTTATCAACTGAGATCGGAACTTCTGCTTGAAGATTATGATATTGAGGTAGATGAACTGAATAGGAAACTAGCACAGATTACTTCATCTCAATTATACATTAAATTGGAAAGTAAGTGTGACTTTATCGGAATCGCAGTTAATCGAACGGAGGGAACGGAGGAAGTATTCTATGATAGAGCGGAAAAGCACTTTGGTGTACGGACCGGGACACAGCCGGAAGAGATAAAACTTGTCAGTGTACGAAGAAATGAATGTGATTTTGTAGATATCGGTGATCAACCAATCATTATGGAGTATTTCCTGGATAATTCAATGATTGAAGTTTATTTGAATGAGTTGAAAGCAATCTCTCATAGAAATTATACGGAAAAGAATGATAGAGCTTTACAAATAGTTTCAAAGGAAGAAATACTAATTCAGCATATACAGGTATGGTCCATGAATGATGTATATTTCTAGAGTGTACCAGCAACTATAAAAAAAGATACAAATTATCAATTATTACAGTATGGATTCAGTTATTGCTTGCTTCATAGCAGTTAACATATTAACAAATATTAAATGGGAATGATATAGCAAGCATAACATCCCATATCTACCCAAATCTAGTCTCTTTTATGGGCATAGAGTTATTTATAGATGGAAAAGCAATAATTAATAAATGAGCCGGATGTCCAAGCCAGAACAAAATGTATTAGGACTATTATTGAATGCGCATAGTTAAGTATGTGCGAACGAGTGGAGGCCTTGATAAGATGAATCGTATTGACAAGTATATGGAATTATTCCGTGAATCCATGTCAAAGAATGAGATTTATATTCCCAGCCAAGGATTATTGGCAGGCTGGCATACGAGGTGTGAAAAGGGTAGTTATTTATGGGAAATGTTTGAATTTGATAATATGCACTTTCCCCTTGGAGATGCCTTTTTTCAATACGGTATAAGGGGAATTATTCAGAAGTCGGAAGCAGCTCTTGAGGATATAAAGGCAGAGGAAGGATATTTACAAGCTGTTCAGGATGTGTATAAGGAAATACTTACCTATATTGAGAAGCATGCAGCTCTTGCCAAAACAATGTCTGAAGAAACTTCAGTTATGGATGAAAAAGTCAGGCTTGAAGAGATCGCTGGTAATTGCAAAGCTTTAACACAGGGAGCGCCTGAAACATTTGCCCAGGCTTTACAATTGTTTTGGTTTATGTATGTTATTAGAAATCCATTTGGAAATGGATGTATTGGCCGTTTGGATCAAAAACTCTTTCCGTTTTATGAAAATGAAAAAAAGAATGGGTTCATAGATAAAGGAAAAATGATTGAACTGATTATGGAGTTTTATAAGCATCTTAATGAAATGGGTACAGGAGATACACTTAGAAATCTTATGTTATCGGGGCAGGATGCAAGTGGTAACGATGAGACAAATGAAGTTACTTATTTATTTCTGGAGGTTTACGAAAAGTTAGGAGATGCAGAACCTCATCTAAATGTAAGACTGCATAAAAACAGTCCCGAGAAATTAATCAAGAAGTGTGTGGAGCTTTTAGGCACTGGTAAAGGGCAGCCAACCTTATATTTTGATGATAATATCATTCCGGCAATGGAACAGGCAGGTATTTCACATGAATTAGCCTGCAGGTATGCCAATGATGGCTGCACAGAAACCGTTATTGACGGTGCAAGCAGTATTACCTTTTTACAGCATGAAATGGTAAAAACTGTGGAATTAACTCTTTTTAACGGAAGAGAAAATCCAAGTATTTGTCCTGTTAAAATGAAAAAATCAAGACAGCTTGGACCAATTATGGAACCAAAGACAGCTTTGGTACTTGGTTATGAATCAGGTGATGTTACGGGGATGGAATCTTTTGAGGAAGTATATGCTGCTTTTGAGAGACAGTTGACATTCCAGATTACCAGGTGGCTGCAGTTAATTGACAAAAAAATAGAAGAGGATGAGGAATATACGGTTACTTCCCCGTTAGTTGGAGGAAGCCTGAAACTTTGTTTGGAAAGCGGCAGGGATCCGCTTCGGGGCGGCGGCTTTTTAGTGGGTAATTATCAATTATTATCCGGCAGCATAGGTACTGCTGCGGATTGTTTAATGGGTATTCAAACAGCAGTTTATGAAAACAAATGGTGTACCATGAAGGAATTGGTGGAGGCACTGGCCTGTGATTTTAAAAGGCAGGAAGTGTTAAGACAGAGACTTCTCCATTGCCCCAAATATGGAAACGGTGAGGAGCAGGTAGATGCAATAGCAGCCGGAATAGCCGCTAAATTTATTGAACTTGTAAACAAATACCGAGTTGAGAGTGGTAAGTGTGTATGGCCTGGATTATATGATATCGACTTTAAGATAGCAGCGAGCATCACAGGTGCTACTCCGGATGGGCGTAAATTCAGAGATCCAATCGGTGAGCATTGCTCTCCGACACCGGGTATGGCAAAGAAAGGTCCAACCGCCATTTTAGAATCTGCATCGAAGCTGCCTATGAGGGATGGGTATGCCTCCTCCCCCCTTCATTTAACCCTGGATAAAGGAAGTTTCATTATGGGAGCAGAGAAGGATAAAATACTGTATCGTATGTTATCAGCAGCCAGAGAACAGGGAATACCGGTACTCAATATTTCCATGTATAGCAGGGAAGAATTGATAGAGGTTAAAAAACATCCGGAACATTATCCGGATTTGGTGGTCCGGGTTTGGGGATTTAATGCCAGATTTGTTGAGCTGGATGAAGAATTGCAGGAACATATTATCAGACGGATAAGCTAAATAATTGAGGGAAATAAATGAATACAGCAATTATTATGGAGATACAAAGATATTGTATCCATGATGGTCCGGGAATAAGAACGACCGTTTTTTTTAAAGGCTGTCATATGAAATGCGGCTGGTGTCATAATCCGGAGTCTCAATCAAAGAAACCCGAGATGATGTTTTTTGAAAACAGCTGCATTCTTTGCAGGCAATGTGAGGCAATCTGCCAAAGAGGGGCACATTCTTTTACTGATAAAAGCCATAAAATAAATTTAGAACTATGTAAGAACTGCAGTAATAAACAACAATGCCAGGAAATTTGTTGTACAAATAGTTTTAAGCTTAACGGAAAGAGTATGAATGTAGAAGAAGTATTCAAGGAAATAATGCGAGACAGATGCTGTTATGGAGAACTGGGTGGTGTTACCTTTTCCGGAGGAGAACCTTTATTACAGCAGGATTATTTGAAGGAAATTATGAGCTGCTGCAAACAGGCAGGAATCTCAGTTTGTCTGGACACGACACTGAATGTAGAGTGGGATATGGTCGAAAGTATAACTCCTTATACTGATCTATACTTAATTGATCTGAAGTGTATGGATGAACAACTGCATATTGCCATGACTGGAGCCAGCAATAAGAATCTTCTCGTTAACATAAAAAAACTATCTGATTTGGGGGCGAGAATGATTATTCGAATGCCGATTATTGAGGAAATCAATGATTCGGTTAATGAAATGAAAAAACGAAAAATATTTTTACAGGATTTAAGAGGACTTGAACGCATTGATATGATTCCTGTTTCAAATTATGGAAGTGCAAAATATAAAGCTTTAGGTAAAAACATTCCGGAATATAATAATCACACAAATTTAGATATGCTGATAGAGCAGGCAAAAAATCGGTTTGAAAGGAGTTGAAAGCATGGAATTATTCTATACACCGAAACATGCAAAAATCGGTGATGTAATACCTTTTTACAATGAAGCAGAAAATCAATTTGACCATTATTATTTAAAGAACTGGAATCCTGATGCCCCAAAGGAGCAAATCCTATATGGATGGCACCGGATTACAACAAAGGATAACCGGAGCTACAAAGAAGTTCCGACAAACATACAGGGAGGCACCGGTTCTGTCATAAAGGCAGAGGGGATCTATCATATGTTTTATTGTACCTTTGACCAGGATCCGCCGGCACAGTGGGTCAGGCATGCTGTCAGTACAGATTTAACCCATTGGGACGATATCATAGAAGATAAATTCGGGCCGGACGGGGTAATATATAAAATGTCTGATTGGAGAGACCCTTTTGTTTTCTGGAATGAAGAGGAACAAAAATGGTGGATGCTTCTGGCAGCACGGGAAAATGCCCCCACAGAAAGAAACGGTTGCGTTGCTTTATGTGTATCCGAAGATCTGTCCGGATGGGAATACCAATCACCCATGTATGCACCCCGTATGAACCAGGCAGCCAATGAATGCCCGGATTTATTTAAAATAGGTGACTGGTATTATCTGGTGTATTCCAACTATACCGACGGCTTTAGTACATATTACCGCATGAGCCGTTCTTTAAAGGGGCCCTGGTTACGTCCGGAAATAGATACTTTCGATGGCAGAGCTTTTTATGCCGCAAAAACCGGCTTTGACGGGAAAGACCATTATGTTTATGGATGGAATCCCACTAGAGGGGAAGATAGCTGGAAATTTGATCCCAGTAAGGATTTTGGAAATGATTATAAAACCTGGAACTGGGGTGGTTCTCTTGTTGTTCATAAAATTGTACAGCATCCGGATGGTACGCTGGGAGTGTGCCCGGTTGAAAGTGTGGAAAAAGCTTTTTTCAAAAAACAGAAAGCTGCCATAAAACCATTAACCGGTACCTGGAAGATGAAGGATGATATGGCACTTTGTTCATCTTTAGATGGATTTTCCTCTGCGGTTGGAAATCGGATTCCGGAGGTGTGCTGTATTAAAGCAAAGTTAAAATATACCGGAAATCCTACCAGATTCGGAATTGCACTGCAAGTGGATGATACGTTTGCACAGGGATATTATCTGATGTTTGAGCCCTGGTATAACAGGATTCAATTCCGCTCCGGACTGAGAATGTATGAACAGGGCGGACAGCTGTTCCCCTATGCGGTAGAATTGGAACGTCCGTTAAAACTGGAAGCAGATAAAGAATATGAGCTTGCTGTTTATATACAAGGAACCCTGGCCGTACTGTATGTAAATCATGACCTGGCTTTTGGATTCCGTATGTATAATGAAAAAGGACGCCAGTTGGGATTTTTTGTTTCAGAAGGTATACTGGAAGTAAAAGATATTATAATTGAAGAATAAGTGATAGAACTGGTGTCAAATGTCTAAGAATACAGGTATTTTTCGATAGTAACTGTATAATACACAGTGAACCAAACATTGGATAACACTTATCCTGTTATAAAAAAGAGAAATAAAATAACAATAAAATAGAAAATAAAAATAGCAATAAGTAGAAATAAAATAGCAATAAAATAGAAAATAAAAATAGCAATAAATAGAAATTAATAACAATAAAATAGTGCAATAAATTAGAAATTATAGTAGCGCAAATTATAATATCAATAAATTAGAAATTATAATAGAAATAAAATAGTAATTAAAATAGAGACAATAGCAGGAGGGCATAGTAATGTTTCATAACAGCATGTCGGCATTACCCATATTAAAGAATGGGAAAAGCAGAGCAATCAATTGGGAAAACAGAACCGGTGAAAAGGGAAAAGGAGGTATGGCTGCCAGTGACCTTGGTCCCTCCAGGAAAGGTTCTCCCTGTATACCGAAAATCTCAGCCGGTGAGACCATAACCTTGGCTGAGATAACCGGCCCAGGTGTAATCCAACATATATGGATCACCGTTACTGACCGGACCAGTGAACGTAACCGCTATGTGTTAAGAGATCTTGTATTGCGCATGTACTGGGATGGAGAAGAAACTCCTTCTGTAGAAAGCCCTTTGGGGGACTTTTTCTGCTGTGGTTTTGGTGTTTCTTATCCTGTCAATTCAGTTCCTATCGTTGTAAATCCCACCAGAGGTTTTAACAGTTATTTCCCAATGCCATTTGGAAATAAAGCAAAGATAACCATTGAAAATCAGAACGATGAAGACATTCCGGCATTTTTCTATCAGGTGGATTATTGCCTTTATGAGGAACTTCCGGCAAACACCGGTTATTTTCATGCACAATGGAGACGGCAGCGTCTTACGGAAAAAGGTAAGGATTATGTCATATTAGATGGGGTTCAGGGAAAAGGACAGTATGTAGGAACCTATATGGCACTGACTACTTTGGAACGTTACTGGTACGGAGAAGGGGAAGTGAAGTTCTATTTGGACGGAGATGAGAAATATCCCACTATCTGTGGAACAGGAACGGAAGATTATTTTGGCGGAGCCTGGAGTTATGCAACCCAGGAAAACGGAAAAACCGTAGAAAATACCTACTGTACTCCTTATATGGGATATCCGTATTATTCCCATCATGATACCTTTATTCATAACGATTACCATAATGATGACCAGCTGCCCCAGAGAAGTTTCTACCGCTGGCATGTGATGGAACCGGTTATATTCGAAGAAGATTTAAAGGTAACAATTCAGCAGATCGGAGTCTATCACGGCGGATTATTTGAAAGGCAGGATGATGTGGCTACCGTTGCCTACTGGTATCAGGCAGAGCCTCACAAGCCTTTCGGCCCCCTTATGGAGCGCAAAGAACGCTGGCCAAGATGATGAGAGTTATAAGGTAAAAGGAAAATCGTAAACTGAGGATAATTAATTACAAAAATATAAAGGTGGAAATAAGAATGAGTGAAGCTTTAGAAAAAGCCAGAAAATATGAGAGAGAAGCAAGGGTACAAATACCGGAAGGACAAAAACCCTCCTTTCACGTGTGCGCTCCCGTTGGCTGGATAAATGATCCCAATGGTTTTTCCCTGTATCAGGGAGAATATCATTTATTTTACCAGTATCATCCCTATAGTACTGTTTGGGGACCAATGCACTGGGGACACAGTAAATCCAAGGATTTTATTAAATGGGAGCAGTTACCCTGCGCTTTGGCACCGGATTCCGATTATGACGGGAAGGGATGTTTTTCCGGCAGTGCAGTGGAACAGGATGGAAAACATATCCTGATGTATACAGGTGTATCGGCAGCAGAAACGGATGAGGGTACCGGAGTCAGACAGGTACAGTGTATTGCTGTAGGAGATGGTATTAATTATGAAAAACTGGACTGTAACCCGGTAATTACCAGCGATTTACTCCCGGAAGGAAGCAGCAGGGAAGATTTCAGAGATCCTAAGATATGGAAAGAGGGAGAAGATTTTTATGCGGTAGTTGGCAGCAGAAGCAGCGATTCCAGTGGTCAGATTGCATTATTTACTTCTAAAGATGCCAAGGAATGGAGTTTCGTAAGTATTGTAGACAGCAGTCAAAATATCCATGGGAAGATGTGGGAATGCCCTGATTTATTTACCATAGATGGTGAGCATGTATTGATTACGTCACCCCAGGAAATGACAGCTATTGGAATGGAATTTCACAATGGTAATAATACATTATACATAGTTGGAGAACTTGACAGGGATAATAATACATTAATCAGAAAACAGGCAGCTGCAATTGATTACGGACTGGATTTTTATGCACCTCAGACATTGGAAACGGAAGATGGTAGAAGGATTATGATTGCCTGGATGCAAAGCTGGGATAATCATATAACCCCAGCCGATTTTATATGGTCGGGTCTTATGACTATTCCAAGGGAAATTAAACTTGTAAACAATAGATTGTATCAGAACCCGGTAAAGGAATTGGAACAGTATTATCAGAATGAAGTTAAATATGAGGCTGAAGCAATAAATGGACGAAAAGAATTTGAGGGTATACGCGGCAGGGAACTGGACTTTACGGTAGAAATTGAAGCTGGTAATTACAGGCGATTCACTGTCAGACTGGCAGCAGATAGTCGGTTTTTCTCTGAAATTATTTATGATCCCAGAGAAAACACGCTTACTTTTGACCGTACTTACTCTGGTTTTACCAGGGATAGCATACACACACGTACTATGAAAGTAAAAGAACAGGGCGGGAGAATTAAGTTACGTATCTTAATGGATAAATATTCGGTGGAGATTTTTGTAAATGATGGAGAACAGGCTATGACTTCCCTGATTTATACTTCTTTGGAGGCGGAGAGTATCTGTTTCCTAAGTGAAGGATTAGCAACGATAGATATCCTCAAACATGACATAATCGTTTGATAGAATGGAACCGCACAAAGAGAGATTAATCCATGCTTTATTAATGTTTCTGGTGCGGTATCTTTCTTTTTATCACAGGCGGCTAGTGTAAACCGTAAAAAATAAGGAGGAACGAAATGAAAAAATTTGACGTAATTGCTCTGGGAGAATTATTGATTGATTTTACGGATAACGGATTAAGTGCTCAGGGAAATACTATATTTGAGGCAAATCCCGGCGGGGCTCCCTGCAATGTTCTTGCAATGTTAAATAAATTCGGACATAAAACTTCATTTATAGGTAAAGTAGGTCAGGATTTATTTGGTATAAAATTAAGAGCAGCCTTGGAGGAAGCGGGAATAAATACTGCCAATCTGATTTTGGATAAAGAAGTAAATACAACCCTGGCTTTTGTTCAGACTTTAAAAAATGGAGACCGTGATTTTTCATTTTACCGTAATCCCGGTGCAGATATGATGTTAACAGCAGATGAAGTGCAGGATAATTTAGTAAAGGAAGCCTGTATTTTTCATTTCGGAACCCTTTCCATGACTCATGAAACAGTCAGGAATGCAACAAAAAAAGCAATCCGGCTGGCGAAAGAAAACGGTGCAGTAATATCCTTTGACCCAAACCTCCGGGAGCCACTATGGAATTCTCTCGAAGCTGCGAAAAAACAGGTTGAGTTTGGATTATCACAGTGCGATGTGTTAAAAATTTCTGACAATGAAATCAGATGGTTTACCAGAGAGAATGATTTCGATGCAGGTATAGCAAAATTGAAAGCGGAGTATAACATACCGCTTATTTTACTGTCCATGGGACGCGACGGAAGCCGTGCTTATTATAAGGATAAACGTGTGGAAGTGCCATCATTCCTTCAGGAGAACACCATAGAAACAACAGGTGCTGGAGATACCTTTGGAGGCTGCTGCCTGAACTTTATATTAAAATATGGACTTGATAATATGAATGAAGATAGATTATTAGAAATGCTGACTTTTGCAAATGCAGCAGCGTCAATAATTACAACCAGAAAAGGTGCTTTACGGGTCATGCCTGATGTAAATGAGGTGAAAGCCTTTATACGGAGTAAGATACAGAAAAGATAATTCAGTAACTAAGAAGTATCTTGAAATTCTTCTTTTTAAAAAAGAAAAAATCGGACATAAGTATCCCTCATTTTTACGGGTTTTGTTTTAAAGCATAAAAAAATCTTAGAACACCTACCCGGCTGTTAAGAATTTCTTGACAAACTGGGGATGTACGGCTCAGATTCTTTTCTGCTTTTTCATAACATAATATTCCATACTTCTTGCAATATAGGGATTCATTGCAAAAATAGCATGATATATAGGTGCTTTATCTCTATCTATAGAGTAAGCCAAGGATATTATACAACATATTTTATTTTAAGAAGTCTACTGGTGCAATGAGCAATATTTAAGGTACTGTTCATTAACAGACAGTACCTTAAATATTGTTCAGCGATAGACAAAAATAAGGGGCTTCACTGCACAAGATTACTCACCTATTTTGGTTATACAAAAACAATGAAGGAGAAATCTCTTACTATGAGTATTTGCCATCACTTTAATACCATTACCCCATATTTAACAAGTTGCGTTTTACCATGAACTTCCTCACCGGTGAGCAAATCGGTCATTGTTTTTTTCACATCTATCTCCATACTATAAGGCATATAATTTAGAACAAAAATATAGTCCTGGTTTTGTTTATTTCTTATGGCAAGCTCTATTTCTTTCGGTAATTCTATCACATCTTTATATGGAGTTGCAAACCCAAGTTTTCTTAGGAATATTTCTGCTGTTTGCGTGGAAAACCCAGCTCCAAAATAATAAGCCTTCCCAGTGCCGATAGTATTTTCCACCAATGCCGGTTCACCATCATAATAGTTACCTTTAAAGGTAGCTAAAACTTTGGCACCTTCCCTGGCTTTAAGAATGTCATTAAAAATAGGTGCTTCTAATTTTTCTCCATCCCAAAGGGCATATTCGTCCTCATCAGCAGGACCAACCAGGGTATAGTCAGTGACTTTCACACCACATATATCACCTGCAAAACCAGGCAAAGGGAACATGGGGCAGCGTCCATATTCGTCTTTATAACCAGTGCGGGATCCCATAATCAGTATACCACCTTTTTCCACATAAGTTTTTAATAAGTCGGCAGTTTCCTGGGTCAGAATGGTTGCATGAGGATAGACTAGAAGTTTGTACTTCATTAAATCCTCCAGGGTAGTTTTATTTGTATCGTTATTTTGCAGATAAAAGAAATCCATAGGGGTATGGGTTAACTGAGCGGCCGTAAACCAACCATTGTCACTGAAATCATCCAATGGTCCATGCCATTTATCCTGCTCACCATCCCAACTGTTATCGTAATCTTTCACTACGGCAACTTCCGCTTTATAATGAGCACCAGCAACTTCCGTAAGCCTATTAAAGTCATCGCGAATTGTACTTAATTCTTGAAGACGTCTATTGGGTTCGTTTGAATAACCGTTTAAGCCATGCCAGTAAATTTCTGTTCCGATCCAGCTGGTTCTCCAGCGGAAATAACTGATAAAATCAGCACCGTGGGCCAGAGACTGGAAAGTCCACAGCCTCATCTGACCAGGTTTCGGAGCTGGTTGTTTCAGTCTGGAATCCCAGCCCCCTGGGCCGGATTGTTGTTCCATGATACCAAAGACAGGGGAAATGGACCTGGTTTTCATAAGGTTCCAGGAAGTTCTGCGGTCATTAAGATTCCCCGGTTTCTTGGGTTCTGTCCAGGTATCGTAAGCAAAATTGGGATAGGAATCATAGGTTATAAAGTCAAGGGTAGACTGTGTCATTTCGTGATTATCCAAATGTCCGAAAATGCCATTAGTGGTTATAAACTGGTGCGCAGTCTTATACTTTCTAATGATGTCTGCCTGTAATTTGCAGTATTCTATGGTACTTTTAGAGATAAACCGCTTTTCTTCCAGGGACAAATGTGGATTATTGGAATTGCTGACTGTTGGACGGGTCAGATGTAATTCCTCCCAGGAAGTATAAGTTTGATTCCAAAATGCAGTACCCATACATTCATTTAATTTATCCAGTGTCTGAAACTTATTTTTAAGGTATGTACGAAAAGCGGCATGATCGGATTCAGAATAAAATACATTTATTTCACAATTTAACTCATTATCAATCTGCCAACCAATGATAGCAGGATGGGAGCAGTAGTGAGAAGCAATTTTATCAACGATTTTTTTCGTAAATTCTTGAAAGACCAGGGAATTATGAGTGCTGTGTTTACGCATTCCATGACGGTATAAAGTACCGTCCTCTTTAGCGTTTAGAGATTCCGGGTATTTATGTGTAAGCCAGGCTGGGGGTGTTGCAGTAGGAGTACAGAAAATTACTTTCATGCCTTTTTGGTGGGCAAGGTCTAAAAAACGGTCAAAGAAGTCATAGGTATAAACACCTTCTGCTGGCTCAAATTTATTCCAGGCAAATTCTGCTATTCTTATAACTTCAATTCCAAGTTCAAGCATTCTATCAAGGTCGTCTTCCCATAAATTTTCCGGCCAGTGTTCCGGGTAATAACAAACTCCTAAAGTGGGTTTGGTTAATAGAAAAGATTTTTCTGATGAACTATTATGTATTACTGTCATATTGACCTCCTAATTGTATGCTAATTTTGCTATGGATATCATTGAATAGTACTATATTGTTATTGTATAATAAGAAATAGACATAGTATATATACCTATATTGGTATTTATATAAGTATATTGCTATTAATAGTTAGGTTTAAAAGTATATATTAAATTCCTAAATAAAATTAATCAGGTAAGTTAAAGCAATTTGAATTATACTTTGTTAACCTATTCAATATAAGAAATAGTTTATGGCATTTTATAACCTTGTTTAATAAAAGGAATTGACTTATGATAGATAAATAACAGACAGGAGAAGTTATGAGAAGACAGATATTTTTACCCATGATACATGAAAATCCTTATTTCTGTTTTCCAGAATCGGTGGGATGGTATAAAGAGGAACCCGGTCATTGTGCCATCAGAAAGAAAGAGGAATTCCAATATTTTAATCTTCATGTTGTTATTAATGGAAAAGGATATTTAAAATCCGATAAACAGCTTTATATTTTACAACAGGGAGATGCCTTTCTCTATTTTCCACAAGAAGAGCAGTACTATTATTCGGATGTTGAAAATCCCTGGGAAATCTTATGGGTTCATTTTAATGGGACTTATCTGAATGAATTTTTTATTGAAAGAGAACTTCATTCCTCAAATGTATGGACGCTCAAATTATGGGATAAAGTAAAACAAACTATCATAAATCTCCTGGAAGAAGCAGAAAAACATGCAATTCTGCATCAATCCACTCTTTCCACACTAACCTATGGTATTATTTCAGAATTTATATGCCAGGCAGAACCCCTTACTGTAAATAAAGGTTTGGATATTTATAATAGAGTGATAAGAATATTGCCGAAAATGCGAGAAATGTCTACAAAGCCCTTTGAATTAAAATTTTGGGCAGATGAATTAAGCATAAGCACTTATTATTTTTGCAAAATGTTTAAAAAAACCACTGGAATGACCCCGACCAATTTTATTATGCTTTGCCGTTTACAGAAATCCAAGCAGCTGTTGATGGAAAACCGGAATTGGACGGTAAAACAAATTGCACTGGAATGCGGATATCCCAGTATCAGTTACTTCGGAAGGTTGTTTCTTGAAAATGAAGGGCTGACACCGGCAGAATACAGGCGAAAGCATCAATTGTAAATGATAAGATTAAAACTTTTAACGTCTCTTAAGTGGGCTAAATATCTTGTATTAGGCTGCAAATGAAGATTATTGTCAATCATGAAATTCGCAAGCTTTAATGTTTCAGGCAGTTTATTTACAGTAGCGAATTAGCAGAACCAGCCTTATGCTTCAGGAGAAATTCCTGGAGGAATTTTTTGGCCCAAAATCACTTTGAGGAGGTGGCAAAAGCGCAAAGTGAACTCACATACATAATGTAATCCAAATATTTATGAGAAGTAATTATTTATACGAGAAAGGCTCAATTACACTTTTGCAAACAGAAAAAAGCATTTGAGCAACCTCTTTTTTACTTAGATCATAATCAGAATCAATCCAAGAATTCAGGAAATAAAACGGACTGCTCTTTGAGCATGTTGTAGATTAATGGCCGCATGAAGGATGGTGCCATGCAGGGTATGCTGGAAATGGCCAATGGACATTACATCCGTGGAATCCGCCGGATGATTAAGGGAGAATAAGAACGTTAAGCGCATAATTATATCATATGATATAGATGAAAAGGCAGTCCATGAGAGCTGCCTTTAAAGTTATGAATTTCTATGCTTTTTGCCGATGTAATTCATTAATATATAAAACCAAAGGTTAAATCAGTAGGTAACACTCCTGAACAAAATTAAATATCCTTATTAGAAATTGTTTTTAAACGATAGTCATTTGGAGTAATCCCTAGCTTCTTTTTAAATACATTCTGAAAATAACTTTGACTAGAAAAACATAAATAAAAACTGATTTCACTAATAGATTTATTGGTATAAGTCAAAAGGTATTTTGCTTCTTCTATTTTTCTGCTATTAATAAATTCATTGATACCAAAGCCCAGCTCCTGTTTAAATTTGCGTGAAATAAATGAGCGGCTTTTATTAACATTAGCGGCTACATCTTCAACAGTGATCGGGCGATTGGTATTTGCATTAATGTAATTAATGCATTCATATACACTTAATGAGATACCAGAAGGTATTTTCGATACAAGTACACGCTCTGTAAAATCAAACATCAATTGATACTGCAAGTTGTAAATGTCTTCTACTGAATATAGCTTTTCCATCTTCTGTATATAGACATCACTTAATTGATATGCACTTTCCATATCCAAGCCACCTTTAATCGCTGCTCTGGTAACTAGGGTTATCCCGGCTATAAAAAGATTCTTGATTTGTCTGATACCATTATCCGCTACTACACCAGGTGTTATTACAATTGGGGCTTCCAGAAGTTTTTTTAAGGCAGCCAAATCACCATTTTCAATAATGTTTAAGTATTGCTTTTCGAATTGATAAGTATTATGAAGATGTTGTTCTTCTTTTGCATTAAAAATTTTTGAAGTATGCTCTGTCGCTATTGGGAAAAGAATCTTACGGTTTTTATAATCTAAGATATCTTCCATAGTGAGTTTCTTATCATTGATAGAATAATTAAGGAAACAGAGAGTGTGAAGAAAGCGTTCAAAGGTCATTTTTGGAAAACTATTTATTAATTCATTAATTTGATTTATATGGCTTAAGGAAATCAAAGCATCCTGCATAACTTTTTTTGTCATCTCTTTTGACAATAGGACGTTGGTGATGGGTCCAATGACAACACAACTATCCTTATTTTCATCGATTTTCACGATGCCAATATATAAAAATTGCTTCGTTACAATATACGTAACACTCTGAGGTTGGTTTACTAAGACCTCCAAATATTTTTGAACAATATCAAGAGCTGAATCAGCAGGAGGAAGTTGAAGCATTAGGGTATCCTTTTCATAAAACCATATCGGAATATTGGTGCAGTTGTATAGGTAATTACAAAAGAGCATCACATCTTTGTTTTTCATTAAGCCACCTCCTGAACTAATATTATAATAACAGACACATAATTACAATACAAAAATAATATGCACAAATATAATAAATTAAACTACTGATTTTGAAGCTTAACGTAGTTATAGAGCGACAGAATTGGAAGCGGAGTTTATGAGATTGAGTAATAACTAATAAATAACAAGTTATGAAAGGAATGATATGAAGAAATTAGCATTTAATCCATATTTACCAAGTTATGAATATATTCCGGATGGGGAACCGCATGTATTTGGTAATAGATTGTATCTATTTGGTAGCCATGATCGCTTTGGTGGTAAGGACTACTGCCTAAATGATTATGTGTGTTGGTCAGCACCGGTTGATGATTTAGCTGATTGGCGTTATGAAGGAGTTATTTATAGAAAAGATCAGCATCCCAGAGGAGATGGTTCTGTACCGTTTTACGCACCTGATGTCGCATGTGGGCTAGATGGTAACTATTACTTATATTACTCTGTGAAAGATAGCAGCATTATATCCGTTGCGATCTGTGATACACCTGCTGGAAAATATGAATATTATGGCGATGTAAAATCACCAGAAGGTCATGTATATGGTACGGATCTATCAGACTGGTATGAGTTCGATCCAGCTGTATTAGTGGATGATGGAAGGGTATGGCTCTATTCGGGGACCGGTCAGGCATCCACTGAACGACAGGGCCATCCGGTAGTAGGAGCTTTTGTTCGTGAGCTTGAGGCGGATATGCTAACCTCTAAATCGGAACCCTCCATTATTATGCCCAGAGTAAAAAGACCACTGACCAAACCAGCATTTTTTGAAGGTTCTTCGGTTCGTAAGATTGGCGATACTTATTATTTTGTTTATCCGGCAACCGATTTAACAGGTTTAAATTATTGTACCAGTAAATATCCTGACAGAAATTTTGTATACCGAGGAATAATTCATTCCACATCGGATATGAGATTGAATGGACATAGCCTGTTCAATCCGGCATATCCACTTGGTAATAATCATGGCGGCATTGTCTGTGTTAAGGAACAATATTACATATTTGACCATCGAATGACCAATCGTACTCTCTACGCAAGACAAGGTGTGGCAGAACCAATTACAATCAATGAGGATGGAACAATTAATCAAGTAGAAAGTACTAGTTGCGGTTTAAATGGTGGAACACTTCCATGGAAAGGAAAATACCCGGCTTATATAGCTTGCAACCTGATGCCTGGAAAAATTCTTGGGTTAAGGAATCCGTTGAATGGACCTTATATGACACAGGAGGGTGAAGACCGGGAAGACAACCCAAATCAATATGTAAAATCGATAACATCAGGATCATTGGTAGGGTTTAAGTACTTTCAATTTGATGGATTAAATAAAAAGCTTTCTGTTACGTTAAGAGGAAGAGCGAAGGGAATACTGAGAGTCCTTACAGGTGAAAAAGGCCAGGGTGTGGCAGAAGTGAAAGTTAATATCGAGTCAGCTTTTTGGAAAGAGTATCATGTTAGTATGAAAGCATTACAGGGAAAGCATGCAATATTTTTCACTTTTAAGGGAAAAGGAACTCTAGATATGGAATCTTTTGAAATGTCATAACATAGGAGCCCCCTACTAAGATGGTCATTTGGGCTTTATACAAATATGGCTTTAAAAAGATGTAAATCAACGAAATGAAAAGGAGAGTATGGGCTTATGTAACCATACAAGATAAATCATGAAGGAAAATAAATTATTTGTAGGAGTTATCGGTACAGGAGCAATTAGCGATATTTATCTCAAAAATATAAGTCAAAAGATTGGTAATTTAGAGCTGGAAGCGATTGCCTCAAAGCACTTTGAGAATGCTGTGAAAAAAGCGAAGGAATATGGTATTAAAGCGCAGACAACAGAGGAATTAATTCATAATCCAAAAGTGGACTTAATTGTTGTTTTGACCCCTGTTAGTTCACATTATGAACTCATAAAAGCGGCATTACTCACTGGAAAGCATGTTTATACAGAAAAAACAATTACAGAGGATCTTGTTAAGGCAAAAGAACTCGTGGACCTTGCAAATGAAAAAGGCTTATGTTTGGGCTCAGCCCCAGATACTTTTATGGGAGCAGCATATCAAACTGCTCAAAGAGCAATCGACAGTGGGCTTATTGGAGAAGTAAATTCATTTGCTATTTCAGCAAACCGTGACAATAATTTATTACTCAGTCTTTACCCATATTTACGTGAGTCAGGTGCCGGAGTTCTGTTTGACTATGCTGTTTATTACATAACTGCACTTGTTAGTTTGCTGGGACCTGTTGAACGTGTAGGAGGTATTTCAGAAATGCCTTATAAAACCTATACGAATATTATTCCTGGCATGCCGGATTATGGGAAAGTTATGGATAATCCAAATGAAAGTAGAGTATCTGCTATCCTAAAGATGAAGAATGGAATTTCAGGAACCCTGCATATTGATGGTAACAATATTATTACTGATCAAGCATATTTCTCTATTTACGGTACAAAAGGGATTTTATATATGTCAGATCCCAATACCTTTGGCGGAGAAGTTAAATTTCTTCCATATTCAATGGATCCAAGAATAAAAACAGATCCAATCAACCTATGGAATTTTTCAGATTATATTGAAGACTCACGTGGAATGGGTATAGCGGATGCAGCGAATGCAGTCCTAAATTGTAAAAAGTGCCGGGCATCAAAAGAACTGGCATTTCACGTGTTGGAAGTATTGGAATCAATTAATCAAGGCGGTGACAAAGGTGCGTTTATCGATATCAAATCTTTCTGTGATAAGCCAGAACCTATGCCACTTGCAAGTGTTCCAATTACGAATATTGGCCATGCTTCTTTTGTTGCGAAAAATATGGAGGAAATGCTCCATTTTTATGAAGATATCTTAGGAATGAAGCGCCTGTTTACGTTGACAATGAACGAGCTTACAGACTGGGTCGAAAAAAAATATGACCTTAGCAAAGAGGAGGTATCAGAAATGAGGGCAAGTGGCGACCTGCCATGGATTGAGTACTTAAAACTTGCAGACCACCAATATATAGAACTGTTCCATAATATAGAAGGAGAAAAGAAACCATTCGTAGAGAGGCAAGATTACTATGGATATGTAAAGCTGAACTATGAAGTTGACGATATTGAAGTGATTAAAAAAGTTCTTGTTGATGCTGGAGTTGAGATAAAACAAGATATACGAAAAGTAGTCGACGGTGCTTTAGAATTAGTGGTACGTGATCCAGACGGAAACGAAATTCAATTTACACAGTATGATAAAAACGGATTGATCCCACTAAACGATAAAAAAGAACATAAAGTTTGCTCACAGGTAAAGTTCACAACTCAGGTGGCATATAACGTAAAGGACACAGTAAATATGAAGAACTTTTACTGTCAGGGATTGGGACTTAGATGTGTAAAGACCTTAACGTATGGTGACCTGGCACAATATTTAGAAGCGATGGGTGCTGAAGAAGAATTAATAATCAATCTAAAGATGATACGCGATGAGCCATGGATCGATTATATTGAAGTAGCACCACATCAGTTTATTGAGCTTTTCTACACATTCGGAGCTACGAAAAAAGAGAAACGCGATTTGAGTGGATATTATAATTATCAGCATTTATGTCTTGAAGTTTCGGATATTTATGAAGCGAAAGAAGCTGTTGTGAAAAATGGAATTAAGCTGGATAAGGATATCGATTTAGGTCCTGATGGTGCATATCAATTGTGGATAGTTGATCCGGATGGCAATCGCATTGAATTCATGCAATACACTAAAAAATCGAAACAATTAATAGGTGAGATGGTGGCTGCCAGGAGCCTTTATTGATGTTAATGAAATTAAAAAAGAAATCAGGGACATGAAGAAAGCTGGATTTGGGAATGAAAAGATCTATCGAATAATACCATTTTCAATAAGTGAAGGCAGACTCAAAATAAAACTTTACAATAACTTTAATAAGAAGAGGAGAAGAATATGAAATCAGAAGTCATTATTTTAAACAAAGAAAAAGGGGTAACATTAACTACCTACCTGTTAGATTCCTCAAAGGAATTTACGAATATTAAATCACGTCCTGCAATACTGGTATTACCGGGGGGTGGCTACACGATGTGCTCGGACAGGGAGGCCGAACCGGTTGCAATGGCTTATGCTGCTGAAGGCTATCATGCATTTGTTCTTCGCTACAGCGTTGGTGAAAATACAAAATGGCCAAATCCATTAAATGATGCTGAAACCGCTTTAGAATTAATAAGAGCAAATAGTTCTTCTTGGGGAATTGATCCGATGAAGATAGCAGTGATTGGATTTTCTGCTGGTGGCCATCTTGCAGCAGCACTTTCAACAATGGGTAGAATAAAGCCGAATGCAATGATTCTTGGATATCCTTGCATATTAGAAGAAATCGGAGCCATTCTTGCAACCCCAGTTCCTGGGCTTGTTGATAAGGTGGATTCTACTACTCCACCAGCATTCTTATTTGCAACACGTGATGATAGTTTAGTTCCTGTAAGAAATTCACTCCGTTTTATGGACGTTCTTGATCAATCCAGGATACCGTTTGAGGCACATATATTTTATAGTGGTCAACATGGAATATCACTTGCAAAAAGCCATACATCCTCTGGTTTTATAGGTAATGTAAATCTGAATATAGCTAAGTGGTTTGATATGAGTATTGAGTGGCTAAAGCAAGTTCTGGGTGATTTCAAAGCAGATCAAAATTACGTTGATATTAATGTGGATAACAATACAGAAGTTTATAGTATTAATAACTCCATACGGTCGTTACTGGAAAATATGGAATGCAAGAATATATTAATTGAGAATGTGCCATTATTTGCGGATGAGGAAATGGTAAAACCTGCTTTCGATATCTCCCTTCGAATGATGAGCCAATATGCAAATGATGTGGTTACACCAGAAATATTACAGGAGATAGAGAAAAAACTTAATCTGATTAAGAGAAGGTAATTAATCAAATATGAAATAGAATTCATTATTTAGAAACAGACGGTTCGCTTTACTACTGCAGAAGTGAAGGGAGCCGTCTTAATTTATATCTGTGAGCTTGTATCACTTTGTATATTTTATTTAACAGGCAGTATCCTGTAAATGTTGTAAATAGTGCTGATGCAAAGGCGTACACTTACTTTGAAAATCAGGATCTTATCATGATGGTAGTAAATTCAAAACCACTGTATCAGGAAGTTATTGATGCTCTTAATGCAAAAGCTAAGATGGAAAAAATGTATAAAAAAATCAGCGAGATGAATAAAGATTACATGCTGTTTCAATCTGGACTATGAACAGCATTTGCAATTAATAGTTATTTACTTTATTTTTACAATGGAAAGCACAATATTACAATAAAGAATCTCCGGACTATTTTATAATAATGATGGAATAATTCGTTGAATAAGAATTAATAACAGATAACCCCAAATCAAATAAATGCTTCAAATGTAACAATGCAAGAATGATGTATACTTGATATGGTTGATGTATCTAAAGCATTAAGATAGAGAAGAGGGACTTTCGTTTTCAATCCTTTGATTGGAGTATATACGAGGTGCAACAGAAAAAGATTATGTAAGAATTAATGGAACGTAAAAAATAAAAATTGGAGGGAAAAGCCATATGAAAAAAGATGAACTTATTCGGATGGAGATGCAGGTAAAACCGAAAATCCGTTGGTGGCTTCCAGGAGCTTTTATGGAGAAAGAGGAGCTTGAACAGGAAATTGAAGATCTGGTGACAGCCGGTTATGGTGGCGCGGAAATATTATATTTTATGGGAATTCCGACAAATGATATTAATCCGCAAGCTTATTCTGAATACTACTTTGGTTCAGATAGATGGAATGATTTAATGAAGCATGCTTTAAAAAAAGCCATCGAATTGAATTTTAAACTGGATTTTACCGTAGGACCTTTATGGCCAATTGCATCACCTGCCATTCCTGCGATTGATGATGAACGTGCATCCTGGGGGCTTCATATTGGAACAACGAGTTTTGTAAATACATACCGCGGTGAATTGCCGTCATCAGATACGATTGATAAGAGCAGGGTGTATAAGATTGCCGGAGCATCAATTGCAAAACGGGTACAAAAAGAAAGTAATGTATATTTATTAAATAGTGCAAGGGTAGTAACACAGCACATGAATACAAGAAACAATACCATCGACATCAATCTGCGGGAATTGATGAAAGAAGAGGATGAGCTGCTTCAGAGCAGTACGGATGAATGGACGTTATTTGTATTTTATGAGCAAACCTCAGGGCAGATGAATGATTCGTCAGGCACTCCTGTTATTGACCATCTGAGCAAAGCAGCAGCTAGTGCAATCATCGATTATTGGGAAAACGTATTAATGGGGGATGAAGAACTAAGGCAGCTTTATGAAGAAAATGGTGGGGATTTGTTCTGTGACTCAATTGAGGTAAATGCATCCATGCTGGGTGGAATGTATGATGCCAAGCCGCTTCCGGTTATCTTGTGGTCTCCGGCTTTTCTGGAGACCTTTCAAACGAGAAGAGGCTATGATTTAACACCGTTTCTGCCCTGCTTGTTTATCGAGGGGCTTTATCAGCATTCAGCAGTCCGAAATGTGGATCAGAAAGCAAAGTACGAGTTTGATGGTACTCATGTAAATGTTCAGATACAAAATGATTTTTATCAGACAATAACAGATATGATTAATGAAAATCATATTAAGCCACTGAAGGAATTTGTTAACCGCCATAATATGAAGCTCCGATATCAGGTTTACGGGTTACCTACCCAGATGTGTTCAAGCCTTCATTATGTAGATGTTCCGGAATCTGAATCCTTAGGGTTCCAGGATAATATTGATTCCTGTCTGCTGTTGGTAGGTGCGGCCCATGTGGAAAAGAAACCAGTCTATTCCTATGAATTAGGTGCAATACAAGGCCTTGCGTATAAACAAATGTGGACCGGAAGTAAAGGCTTACTTTGGCAGCTTCACCAGGCTATGGCTGCCGGAGTGAACCAGGTTGTGTTACATGGAATGTCATATAATACGAAGTCAGTGATTGGCCCGGTAGAACCTATATTTAAATGGCCGGGGTTAAGCATGATGGGAACAGCATATTCCAATGAATGGGGCAACCGCCAGCCAATATGGGAGCACAGTGGGATGATGACATCCTATATCAGCAGGCTCCAAGGGTTGTTAAGGCAGGGAACTCCGAGGGTAGATCTTGCTGTTTATCGTCAAGAGTTTGATGGGGTAAATTATTCCATGCCGCAATATGCAAATCCCTTGAGCATGGCAGGTTACAGCTATGAATATCTTAGCACCTTCCTCCTTACGAGAATTGATTCCAAGGTCACGAAAGAACAGGGCAAAGTAATCTTGGATAAGGAGGGTGCAGCTTATAAAGCACTTATTATTGATTATCAAAGAAACAGGGAAACGAATTTATTGCAACAACCCAGACTTTCATTAGAATCAATGGAAAGCTTTGTTAAACTTGCCGAGAAAGGATTTCCCATATTATGGATAATTGGTGAACCCCAATACATTTCCAGCTATCAGAGCGCTAATGATTTCAAGAGAATACATGAGGTTTATCAGCAGCTTTTACGATATCCAAACGTATACGTTTTACATGGAACAGATGATTTAATACAACAAATGAATCAGGCTGAGATTTTACCTGATCGTATAGTTACGAAAGCTTCTTCTTTGATTCATGTGCATCGCAGCAGCGAAAATATGGATTATTACTATATCTACAACCAGAGTGAAAATGAAGTAGTTGATGAGACAGTGGAATTATCAGGTGCTGGAATTCCATGTGTTTACAACTGCTGGACAGGTGAGCTTCAAAAAATCGAGCATTTTTCCAGGAAGAATGGTTATATATCATTCCAGCATACGTTTCAACCGAATGAGGTTATGACACTGATGATTGGAAATCTTGTAGGTAATTACCGTACTATGTTTGATGCTTCATCATTTAGTAATGAATTGAAACTAACCTCCTGGAATCTAACTGTTAAGAAGTATCTTCCCGGAGATCATCCGACAAAGACATTGTTTGCTAAGGAGTTTGTCAATTTGGAAGCGTTAGTTCCCTGGAGACTGATACCGGGACTGGAAACGGTATCCGGTATGGGAGTTTACACAACGGTTTTCGAACTGCCTGAGAAGGTAGAGCGTTGTATGATATCGCTTGGTGGAGCTGCCGATACAGTAAATATTAATGTAAATAGCCATACCTTTCTGCCGGATCAGATAACAAAAAAGGTTGAGATTACCAACGGTATCCTTGTTGGTAAGAATCAGATAACTATCGAAGTCGCTTCAACGCTTAATAATGCATTGAACGTTATGGAAGAGAAGAAGGCACTTCAGGATTATGGGCTATTTGGACCGGTGATTCTAAAATATACATTGATATAAATAAGCTAGAATAATGGAGTATTTACTACATTAATATTAATTTAATAAAACACTTAAAGAGAGGGTAACAATATGTATTTAAAACAATTAAGAATTGAATATCAAAAGAATCCAATAGGGATAGATTGCAGAAAACCAAGATTCTCCTGGAAACTTATATCAGAAAAGCAGGATATCCTGCAGACAGCATATCAAATTATTGTAAGAAACCAAAATGATATTGTATGGAATACCGGAAAAGTGAATGAGGATACATCAATCCATATCAGATATGAAGGAGAACCATTAGAAGCAGTAACAAGATATAACGTATCTGTGGAGGTATGGGATAATCAGGGAGATGTAGGTCATATTGAAGGTGAATTTGAAACAGGTTTGTTCAGTGGTAACAATTTCAAGGCAGACTGGATAACACATACCTTAGAGGAGACAGAGGCTTGCCCTGTTTTTGTGAAAGAATTCGAAATTACGAAGACCATTGAGAAAGCCAGATTATATGCTTCTTCATTAGGAATTTATGAACTAGAGCTTAATGGAATACGCGTCGGTGAGAATCTGTTTACACCTGGCTGGACAAGCTATCATAACCGACTGCAATATCAGACCTATGATATAACTAATATGCTTCTTGGAAACAATATCCTTAATATGACAGTGGCTAACGGTTGGTATAAAGGAGTATTTGGATTTGGTGGTACAAAGAATAATTATGGTGATAGACTGGCAGTTATTGCGGAAGTTAGATTAAACTATACCGATGGTTCTGAAGAGGTTTTTGGAACGGATACCTCATGGAAATGCAAAACTGGAGTAATCCGTTTTAGCGAAATATATGATGGTGAAATCGTTGATGCTAATTACATCGATATGAATTTGAAGCCAACTCAGAGTTATGAATATAAAAAGGAAATTCTACTTGGCCAGGAAAATACTCCTGTTAGAATAACATCTAGATTTAAGCCGATTAATATCATTAAAACACCTAAAAATGAAATAGTACTAGACTTTGGACAGAATATGGCAGGTTTTGTAGAAATGAAGTTAAACTGCCATAAAGGTACTAAGGTAATCTTAAAGCATGCGGAAGTATTGGATAAAGACGGTAACTTCTATACAGAGAATTTAAGATCGGCAAAGGCTACTGATGAATATATCTGCAAAGGCGGAGAAGAGCTTTATCGTCCTCATTTTACATTTCATGGTTTCCGGTATCTTTGTGTGGAGGGGCTGGGAGAAGAGATAAATCCTAATGATTTCACCGCTTGTTCGGTTCATACTGAGATGGAGCAAACAGGTACCTTTGAATGCTCCAACCCATGGATTAACAGACTCCAAAAGAATATCGAATGGGGGCAACGCGGTAACTTCTTAGATATTCCCACTGACTGTCCTCAACGTGATGAACGCTTGGGTTGGACTGGAGATGCTCAGGTTTTTGCTCGGACTGCGGCTTTTAATATGAATGTTGCACTTTTTTTTGCCAAGTGGTTAAAAGATCTTAAGGCTGATCAGACAATGGAATACGGTGTTCCCTCTGTAATTCCGAATATACTGGGGAACCAGGCTGGTGCGGCAGCGTGGGGTGACGCAGCAACCATCATTCCTTGGGCCATGTATCTGGTGTATGGAGATAAGTCAATCTTGGAAGAGCAATATAATAGTATGAGAGATTGGGTAGAATATATCTACTCAGTATCGGAGAAGGGACTTTTATGGCAGTCCGGTTTCCAGTATGCAGATTGGCTTGCTCTTGACAAAGAGGAGATGAGTGACAGAATTGGTGCTACGGATAAATACTTTGTTGCGACTGCATTTTATGCACACTCAACTGAGATTTTATATAAATCAGCTCAAATATTAGGTTATGAAGAGGATTATAAAAAGTACTTATTATTATACTTAAAGATTGTGGATGCTTTTAATGATGAATATATTACGAAAACTGGTCGTCTGGTAAGTGAAACACAGACTGGGTGTGTTCTTGCACTCCATTTTAATCTGGCGAGAGTTGAATATAAAGATAAAATTGTTAAAACCTTAGAGAAAAATCTGGCAGCACATAAGAATCATCTGGTAACAGGATTTGTAGGGACTCCATATATCAGTCATGTTCTGTCTGACTATGGGCTCCATGAAATTGCCGGTAAATTGATACTTCAGGAGGATTATCCTTCCTGGTTATATGCGGTGAAAAAAGGAGCGACTACCATATGGGAAAGATGGAATTCCATGTTGGCTGACGGAAGCTTTGATGAATCCGGCATGAATTCTTTTAATCATTATGCATATGGTTCCATCGGTGATTGGCTCTATCAGAAGGTAGCAGGAATTCAGCTGATTGAGCCCGGTTACAAAAAGATCAAAATTGCACCTAAATTTGTAAAAGGAATTACATTTGCTAAAGCAACCTTTGATTCCATGTATGGATTGATTGCCTCATCTTGGGTATGTGAGAATGGTAGAATAATTATAGATGTGACAATACCAGCCAACACAACTGCTATTCTTGAACTTCCGGAAAGGAACGAAAGAATTGAAGTTGGCTCTGGCAGCTATCATTACGAATATGATACAGCTTTGGATCTTCGGATCAGCAAATATTCCATGGAGTCAACCCTTGGACAGATTCTGGAGAATCCGCTTGCAGTTGAAATGCTGGAGCAATTCGCACCAGGTACAACAACCAATCCTATGATTAAATTAGCGTATGGTCAGACGATAGCCGAACTTACTTCTATGATGCCAGGGGGGGGAAATCAGATGTTCATCGCTGTTATAGATGCCTTAAATAATTCAGAAAAATAAACGGTATGTACAATTGATAAGAAATAAAAGGAATTGAAAATATCCAATAAGTCTTGGGGGAGAGGATGATTGACATGAATCTTGATACGGTAATGGGACTCTGCAAGATGATAGATCACACATATAAGATCATAGCAGCCTACTTCGATTCTGATGGAAAGTTGATATTTATTTCATCTGAGCTCCGGAAAGAAGATCATTTGGTATACTATCTTAAGCAGACAGGTTCAATTGTACAGCTATGTATGATGTCAAAGGATATTCAAATTAGTATAGACGATATTGCCCTTACCTGGATAGGTGTTCCGGTTAAATCTGGAGATATTGTTCGAGGCTATATTATTTTGGGACCATTTTATTCAAGTGTTATATCAGAAAATGCATTAATGGAAATTATACACAAGATGAATATCAGTGAAGATCAAAAAGCATCAGTACTTAATTATCATAGTATTATTAATTTATTTCCCTATAAGGAATACGTTAAATTAATAAAGTTTTTATTTTTTTATCTTTATAATCAAGAATTAGATGAAAGTAAGCTGGGGATAATCAGCCAATCCAATCAGATTAATAATGTGGAGTTACAAGACGATGCATTAGAAAGCAATAATGAAATGGAGGTTCATGGAACCTATCTATTCGAACGTTGTATGCTGGAGTGCATCCGTACTGGAAATATTGTTAATTTAAAACAGGTGCTGCTATCTGGAACTATCGGTAAAGTAGGCGCTATGATTATTGGAAATGAATTGCGACAAGCAAAAAATACATTTATTGTAGCGACTACTATCGTTGTCAGAGCAGCTATTGAAGGAGGCTTAAATAGTGAAATTGCATTTTCAATCAGTGACCTGTATATCAGGCAGATAGAGATGATGAAAACGGTATCAGATATAGGTGAACAAACGGAAAAAATGCTTTTTGATTTTGCAGGAAGAGTTCATAAGTTATTAAAAATTAATGCATATTCCTATTATGTAAATCAATGTTGTGATTATATTCAAACAAATGTTTATTGTAATATAAGTGTTAATCAAATCGCGGATGTTTTAAAAATAAGTCAAGAGCATCTTTCACGCGTATTTAAACATGAAACAGGAATGGCAGTTAACGAATATATCAAGAAAATAAAGATGAAGGAAGCTAAGTTTTTACTTAAGTATACAGATAATTCTCTGGTTGAAATCAGCGAAAAACTTGCATTTAGTTCACAAAGTCATTTTCAAACTGTTTTTAAAAATGAGATGGGTTTAACTCCAAAGCAGTATAGAGATAAAGTAAAATAAACAACTAAAATTTTATATTGAGCTTAAGGCTTTTATACAGAAGTATATATAACATAATGATGTAAGTTTTTTCATATGGGAATTATTGCGAGTCGAATGACTAAGATAGGATAATACACTCATGAAATCTTAAATACTATATAGATAAACTTGGTGGAGTTTGTGTACTATGAGCAAACTTCATCCTTTTTATGTAGAAAAATATGCAGTATTAATAATAATATCAGATTTAAATAATAAATATCATTAATCTGATATAGGCTGAAAAGATTTGATTATAAAATATAAGGAGTACACTTCCATGCCGGTAGGCATCAATGGATACCATTTTATCCAAGGTAATAAGTGTTAATAAATTGTGAGAGGAAGTAAGTGATATGGAAATAGAAGAAATAAGAAAATTAATAGCCGAATTAACATTGGAAGAAAAAGCTGGGTTATGCTCTGGAGCAGATTTCTGGCATACCAAGGCGGTGCAACGTTTGGGCATACCTCAAACAATGGTTGCAGATGGTCCTCACGGACTACGAAAACAAAATGGCCAAGGGGACCATCTTGGTGTAAATAGCAGTATTAAAGCAGTATGTTTCCCAGCAGCATGTGCTACGGCAGCAAGCTTTGACAGAGAGCTGCTTACGTTAATGGGTCAGACAATAGGCGATGAATGCCAGGCAGAAGGATTAAGCGTAATTCTTGGACCAGCAGTAAATATTAAGAGATCGCCGTTATGCGGAAGAAATTTTGAGTATTATTCAGAAGATCCATATTTATCAACAGAAATGGCTGGAGCATTAATAAAAGGAGTACAAAGTAAAAATGTTGGAACAAGTATCAAGCACTTTTTAGCCAATAATCAGGAATTACATAGGATGACCAGCTCTTCAGAGGTAGATGAGCGTACCCTTCGAGAAATTTATCTGGCAGCCTTTGAAGGTGCAGTCGTTAAGGAAAAACCCTGGACTGTTATGTGTTCCTACAACAAGATTAACGGTACTTATGCTTCAGAGAATAGTTTCTTTTTAACGGATATACTGCGTAAGGAATGGGGATTTGAAGGTTATGTGATGAGTGACTGGGGAGCCGTCAATGAACGTGTTCCGGGTCTTTTGGCTGGACTTGACCTGGAGATGCCTTCTTCCGGTGGCATAAATGATGAACTAATAGTAAATGCTGTTACCAGCGGTACGCTGGATGAAAAAGTATTGGATCAAGCCTGTGAAAGAATTTTAAATATCGTATTCCGATTTGAAGATAATAAAGTTCCTGATACCGTATGGGATAAGGAAGCTGATCATGAGTTATGCGCCAGAATAGCCCAGGAATGTTGTGTACTTTTAAAGAATGAAACCAATATCCTTCCGTTAAAGGAGTCAGATAAGATTGCCTTTATTGGCAAATACGCAAAGGAACCACGTTATCAAGGGGGAGGTAGTTCACATATCAACAGCTTTAAGACAACCTCAGCAATGGATGCAATAGAAGGGTTACTTAATATAACTTATGCCGAAGGGTATCTTGATAATACGGACGACATAGATGAAAGTCTTAAAGAGGAAGCGCTCGAAGCAGCCAGGATGGCGCAGGTAGCAGTAATTTTTGCCGGACTGCCAGATTCTTTTGAATCAGAGGGCTATGATAGAAAACATATGGGTTTACCTGCTTGTCAAAATGATCTGATTGAGGCTGTATGTAAAGTACAACCGAATACAGTTGTAGTTTTACACAACGGATCACCTGTTGAGATGCCATGGGTGGACAAGGTAAAAGGTATTCTGGAAGTATATTTAAGCGGGCAGGCAGTTGGTCTGGCGACGACCAACATACTATTCGGAAAGGCAAATCCTTGTGGAAGATTACCAGAAACCTTCCCCTATAAGCTGGAGCATAATCCATCCTACCCTTATTATGGTGGAGAAGGAAACCAGGTAGAATACCGAGAAGGTGTTTTTGTTGGATACCGTTATTATGAAACAAAGAAAATTGACGTGTTATTCCCTTTTGGCCACGGGTTGTCATATACATCTTTTATGTATTCTAACTTACATCTTGATAAAGATACCATAAAGGATACAGACACATTGACGGTTAGTGTGGATGTGACAAATACAGGTAAAGTAACCGGAAAGGAAGTGATACAGCTTTATGTATCACCCATAGAAGGAGAAATCATCCGCCCAATCAAAGAGTTAAGAGGTTTTGAGAAAGTAGAGTTACTACCAGATGAGACAAAAACAGTATCTTTTAAACTTGAAAAGAGAGCATTTTCATATTGGAATACAATTCTTCATGATTGGCATGTTGAATCAGGAAATTACGAGATAATGATAGGAAAATCAGTAAGAGAGATTGTATTATCGAAAAAAGTTGCAGTTCAAGCCACTGTTTCAGTACCTCATTCCTATTCCTTAAATTCTAGGCTTGGTGAAATTATGAAGAACCCGAAAGCAAGTTCAATTATGGGAGCGTTTTCGGCGGGAATGGGAGAAGGAGCACAGGAACAAAAGGATTCTGCAGTAAATTCTAATGGAGCAATATCATCGGAAATGATGGAAGCTACGATAGCAGAAATGCCTTTGAGAGGTTTACTTAGTTTTATACCTGGATTAAAAAGAGAAGCTCTTCAGCAAATGGTTGATATGTTAAATCAATTATAAATTCAATGGAAAGGATAAGAAGCTGTGTTTAATAAACCAGCTTCTTTTGTTAGATATTTAGTAATTAATTACACTAAGTTTAAATTCAATCATAAAACATTGTAAAAAATGAGCGGTTTGCCGCTCATTTTTAGGTTTTATATATAAAAAAATACCTATTGTATCATTGATGTATAATAAATATCATTTTTCTGATATAGCAAAAACACTACAAATGATAAAATTGAGTGAAACATAAGGTGGGTGAGAAAAAATAAAAAAGAGTATAAGACCAGAATTAGAAATTAAAAATGAATATTATTATGAAGAAATAGTAAAAGGAAGTTATACAAAACCTCTCATTATAGTGATACCACCGGATACTCAGGTTGCTGATGAAATATCGTTCGAAAACATTAATATGGCTATCAGAAGTTGGAGTTTTCCTGGTAAGGAGGGACTTAGGATCAGAGTAATAGTCTGTTCGAATGGGGATGAAGTCGAGTTGTTTGTCAATGGTGAGTCCTGCGGAAGAAAGCCTGCTGGATCAGCTTGTGGCTACTTAACTTTATATGATGTGGTGTTTCGACCAGGATTAATTGAAGTAATTAATTATCGGAACAGGTTGGAATACAGTAGAGAGGTAATGCAAAGTGATAGAGGATACTGAGATTACTCAGAGCTAGTTTGATATGGCAGGATATTAGCAATATCAATACGAATGAATGGAGGAAATTTATGAAATTGGGTAAAGGAAATCCTGCTCTAAATGCAGGCAAAACTTCATGGAAACGTGATTTTGGTATGAACTGGAGAACATATTTGCTTGTTTTACCGGTCATTGTTTACTTTTTTATATTTAACTATCTGCCAATGGGTGGATTAATCATGGCATTTGAAAAGTTCAACCCGATAAAGGGTTTTTTGGGAAGTGAATTTGTAGGTCTCGATAATTTTATACAATTTTTCACAGCACCCAATTTCTTTGAGATATTAAGAAATACATTTGTGATTAGTTTATTAGGACTTACAATTGGGTTTCCTTTATCAATTATATTTGCACTTCTATTAAACGAAATTTACATAACATTTTTTAAGAAAACAGTGCAAACTATCAGCTATATGCCCTATTTTGTCTCAACTGTCGTTATCTGTGGTTTAATTATCGATTTTGTATCTTCCAATGGCATAATAACTAATGTTTTAGTGAAATTCGGTATGGAACGTCAGAATTTATTGCTAAATCCAAACTATTTCTGGGCAATCAACCTGATTTCAGATATTTGGCAGGGGTTGGGATATGGATCTATTATTTTCATTGCTGCTATATCAGGAGTAAGCCAGGAGCAGCATGAAGCTGCAGCCATTGATGGAGCAGGTAGATTAAAGAGAGCATTGCATGTTACAATTCCCGGAATTATGCCTACGATTATTACCATGTTGATTTTAAAATGTGGTTTATTAATGTCGGTAGGATTTGACAAAATCTTGTTGTTATATAATCCAAGTATATACGAAACGGCTGATGTTATAGTTACGAATGTTCAACGTATGGGTCTTGAGAAAATGCAATATGGTTACTCAGCAGCTGTTGGTCTGTTTAACTCGGTCGTTGGAACAGTGCTTTTACTGGTTTCCAATGGGATTAGCAAAAAGTATACGGATAACTCGGTATTATAGTAGGTGGGCTAAATCACCGAAAGGGAATCATATTCATTCGCTTGCATAAAGCACATTAGCATTTTGCTTAGTATATGACTGCCAAATGGCAGTATGGAGGTTATTATGGTTGAGAAGTTAACTTTTAGCAGGGTTGTATTTAATATATTAAATTATGGCTTTATGATTATTTTATGTTTTGTCTGTATCGCACCTATCTGGCATGTTGCAATGGCTTCCATCAGCGATCCAAGAGAATTGATGGCCTCCAGCGGTTTTATATTAAAGCCTCTTGGAAAAGTAACTCTAAAAGGTTATGAACTTGTATTTAAAAATAAAGATATAATTAACGGATATCTGAACACCATTATTTATGTAGTAACAACCACAATAGTCGGAGTGATACTCACTGTTATAGCAGGTTATGTGATTAGTCGTGAAAACTTAAAGCTTAAAGGTTTGATCACTCTTTTTATATTATTCACGATGATGTTCAGCGGCGGACTAATCCCTGGATATATGGTAAATAAAGAACTTGGCCTTATAAATACTAGAGCTGTATTAATTATACCCGGAGTTATTAATGCATTTTATATCATCATGATGAAATCAGCTTTTGAACAGCTTTCATCCAGTTATGAAGAATCAGCAAAAATTGATGGCGCAGGTCCGCTTACGATTATGTTGAAGATACTGGTTCCTTTAATCAAATCAACGATAGCAGTAATCGTAATGTTTAATGTAGTAATGCAATGGAATTCCTGGTTTCCTGCATCTATCTATTTGACCAAGAGAAGGGATTTGTGGCCGCTTCAGTTATATATCAGAGAGATTCTGGTGCAAAACGATACAGCAAAGATACTAAGCGGATCTGATATAAAGGGTAAGACTGATTTTACCTCGAATCTGGTTAAGTATTGTACTGTAATGGTAGCTACCCTGCCGATATTAAGTATCTATCCATTTGTACAAAAATATTTCGTAAAGGGTGTTACTCTTGGTGGTGTTAAAGGCTAGTTTAATACGGTAATTGATCCAATAGATTAATTATAAATGCGTTAAGAGGAAATAAAAGGTTAGTTTAATTTTAAGGAGGAGGATTTAAAATGAAAAACATGAAAAAAATTTTTGTAATGTTTATCTGTTTGGCTATGGTTTTTAGTTCGTTAAGTGCATGTAAAAAGTCTGAGAGTAAGGATAATAATACTTCAGATCCTACAGAAGGAGCTAAGGAATTAATAAATATTGATTATTCAAAGCCGGTGGAATATTCCTACTGGTTATATTCTACACCAGGAGATTACAATTCTGATTATAACAAGAACCCGGTTGTAAAATATCTGAATAAGAAATTCAATATGACACTTTCTTTCCAGCAACCAGCATCTGGAGCAGATACTGATTCGTTAAACATAATGTTAGGAACAGGTGAGTATACAGATATCATAGATTCAAACTATTATACAGGTTCTATAAATCAGCTTTTCACTGATGGAGTAATAATAGATATTGCAAAATATTTGGATTACATGCCTAATTTGAAAGCTTTACTTGAAACAGATGATAAGTTAAGAAAAAATACTTATAATGATGAAGGTCAATTATTAAAATTACCTATCGTTTCAACTGATAATGAAAATGCGTGGGGAGGATTGGTGTATAGACGCGATATCTTAAAAACGATGACAGGTGACAATATCTCATTTCCGAGCGGCAATGAAAGTCCGATAACAATTGCTGACTGGGATTATATGCTCCCATTGTATAAACAGTATTTTGAGGCGGCAGGTATGAAGGACTATGCTCCATTAATTCTTCCGGCAAAAGGTTATTTTGATTCTGGTGATATACTTACAGGCTTTGGGACTGCTCCTAACTACTACGTAGATAATGGGACAATTAAATATGGTCCGATGCAGGATGGTTTCTATAATTATCTTGTTAAAATGAAGGAATGGTATAAGAATGGTTATATCTATAAGGATTTTGCAAGTAGAACGAATGATTTGTTCTATATGCCTAATACAGCCCTGACTTATGGCGGAGCGGCCGGTGTATGGTACGGATTAGGTTCTCAGTTGGGTGATACTTTGTCAATGCCTGATTATGGACTATATGTTGATGTACAGCCTGTCGCCAATCCAATAGATAAAGAACATGGAGTAACAACAGCTCCGAATCTGGTATATACAGGTAAGAATGAAAGAACCGGTGGCACAATGATTACTAGTTCCTGCAAAAACGTTGAAAGACTATTGGCAACCATTGATTATCTTTATTCTGAGGAAGGTTCTTACTTAAAAGAATATGGACTGACGAAGGAGCAAGGTGCTGCTGAGAATGAACTCTATGTAAATAATGGCTTAGCAGATGGAACATATACAAAGAATACGGATGGGACATTAAATTTTAATAGCAAAACTACTTTTAATGGTGGAAGCCTGCCTTTGGCAGAATTTGCTGATGTTCGTATGCCAGGGTTAGCTAATAATAAATACACAATTGAAGCTTCAATGGATATTGAAAAAGAAGCCACCGCTACTTGGTTATCCTATGGAACTACAGGAAAATTGCCATCAATTCAAAGAACTACAGAGGAAGAATCAACTTATTCTAATAATCAAGCTAAAATTGATGATTATGTAAATACAATGGTACTCAAATTCATTCTGGGAGATGAAGAACTTAGCGAAAACTCTTGGTCTAATTTCAAGACCCAGCTTGAAGCGTATGGAGTGAATGATAATATCGCAATCCAACAGACAGCATTTGATCGTTATGAAGCAAGATAACTTGATTATCTTTTACATAACATAAATGATGGTTGCAGGAACTGGACTACATGCGTGGAGGATGGGTTAAAAAAGAGTGATTGCCATGCAGGGAGTGTGGCTACAACCAATTAACGGAGATTTTAGATTTTCTGCAATCGGCAATGCAGTAATCTAAAATCTCCGCTATTATTTTTAATTCCATTCCATATGCCCTATATGAAAATTGCTATGTTCCGGCAGTTACACATTCTACTGTTCCATGGGGGAGAGATATTTTTGCTGAAGTGTTTGCGGGGATAGAAATACTGTCAAATGTCTTTTGGGCTTCTACTCCTGTTAAAAGGTTTAGGGCCAAAGGCCTGACCATATAAATTAAAAAGTCATTTTAAAGGATATATAAGGTTATGTAAAAGGATTGTATAATAACTCCCAGAAAATATAATGAAATATATGAAATGTATAGGATAATTTTAACGGAGGGTTGATAATGAAGAGCAAAACAAAGAATTTGTTATCGGAAGAGCAGATTAAGACACTTGTAAAAGTTAATTTTGGAGATTTGTGTAAGGTTGGAAGTATAACAGAATTAAAAGGTGGTATGTTTAACTCGGTGTATTTGATTGAACGAATAGATGAAAAAGATAAGATTGTGTTAAAAGCAGGCGTAATACCAGGAACTACTTTGTTAACCTATGAGCAGGATATAATGCCGACAGAAGTTAAATGTTTTCAATTAATTGAAGAGCAGACAACAATTCCTACACCTAAGATATTAGCATATGATTTTAGTAAAAAACATATTAATAGTAATTATTTTTTCATGACAGCCATGGAAGGTATCTCCTTAAATAAAATTTCCAGAAAAATGGAGAAGCATAACCTGGAGAAAATTAAAACTGAACTGGCAGGTTACTTAGCACAAATGCATCAGATTAAAGGTGATTATTTTGGATACTTTACCGATGATAAAAAATATCAATATGCTACCTGGAAAGATGCATTTTTACATATGTTTGATATGATTTTGAGGGACGGCAGGGAACATAAAGTTAAATTACCCTACGAGAGAATTGAAAAGGTTTTAAAGGATAATTCGAAATATCTGGAGGAGATAACAACCCCGTCACTGGTGGAGTATGATTGTCATGAAGGTAATATTTTTGTAAAACAAGTTGGAGGGGAATATGTAATAGAAGGTATTCTTGATTTTGAGCGTGCTTTTTGGGGAGATCCTATCGCTGATTTCCCGGCAGCCTTTATTATGCTGGATGATATACGAAAAGACGAAGCCTTTTTAAAAAGCTATCTGAAGGAAAGCAAAGAAAAGAAGCAATTTACTGAAGCGGATACAAAAAGATATCAATTATACCGGATGTATATCTTTACGATTATGGCCGCGGAAACCTTTCGGTATGGATTTTTATATGCACACTTACAGGGCTCATTTTCAAAAAGTATTGTTATGAAATGTTTGAAGGAATTGGAGCAGTTATAATCTGGAATGCCGTAGAAAGGCAGAATGGAGATTAGCATGGAAAATAAATATCAATCTTTGCTAGGGGAGGCTTCAGTTAGCAAATTAATATGGAAAATGTCAATTCCTTCAATCATAGGAGTGATGGCTTATAATATATATAACATCATTGATACGATTTATGTAGCAAAAGGTGTGGGAACGAATGCTGCCGGAGGCTTAGCAGTTTCATTTCCTCTATTTTTGTTTTTATCCGCAGTAACAACAACCTTAGGCAGCGGAGCTGCATCTGTTATGTCCAGAGCATTTGGTGAAAAGGATTATGAAAAAGCAAATAAAACTGCAGCAAATACAATCGGATTATTTTATTTCATTGCTATTCTTGTTACAATTTTTGGTCTGATATTTTTGAATCAGCTACTCTATGCGATGGGGGTTATGGATTCACTTTTGCCGTATGCCAAGAGCTATACCAGAATTATTTTAATCGGAGCTGTAACGAGTACAGCTTTTTCGAGTCTGATCCGAGCAGAGGGCAGTAGTAAATATGCTATGTATGTATGGGTAATCCCGATGCTTACGAATATTATTCTGGATCCGGTATTCATCTTTGGTTTCCAAATGGGAGTTTCAGGAGCGGCAGTTGCTACAGTTATCGCGCAATGTGTTTCAGTAGTAATGAGTATTTATTACTTCTTCCTATCAGGAAAGAGTTCGTTGAAAATTAAATTGAGACATTTTATACCGAATGGTAAAATACTGCAGGAGATAGTTTTCATTGGAATGCCATCCTTCGTTCAAATGTTTGGATATAGTATTTCTATTATTATCATAAATCAGATATTAAAAAAATACGGAGGGGATTTATCCATAAGTACTTATGGAATCGTTAGTAAGATTAATACATTTTTGATTATTCCAATGAATGGGATTCTACAAGGAATTCAACCGATTATTGGTTATAATTACGGGGCGCAAAAGAAACAAAGAGTGTGGGAAACCATTAAAAGAGCCTCTTTTATAACAGGAATATATGGAGCTGTTATTTCTCTTTCATTAATTGTACTGGCAGAACCGATTATGTATATCTTTACATCCGATCCAGCGGTAATCCGTATGGGCAGCTATATTTTAAAAATTATTAACATAGGAATTTTATTCAGCGGTATACAATCCATACAGTCGACCTATTTTCAGGCAGTGGGGAAGAAGCTGGCTTCCCTCATATTATCCCTGTGTAATTATATTCTATGTTTTATACCTGTTACCTTAATCATGTCCGGCATATATGAGTTAAATGGAGTATGGTATTCTTTTCCCATATCAACTATTATGTCATTATTCATATCAACTATATTTCTTATTAATTCATTAAGAAAGGAACTATATGAAAGTGGAGAAATTACTACAGATAATGAATAAGCAGGATGAAACACATGTTTATAAGGTGGATAGTGCTCTAATTGAAGTTATGGAAAATGAGTTTGTTATGACAAATGTCTTAAGAGGATATTTAAACTATTTACAGAAAAACAAAACAACAGACTGGCGCATGTATAAAAATAATATTAACGAGCTCCTTAGTCAACATGATGTATTAATAAAGAAGACGAATGGCTTTGAAATTAGTAAGCATACACCTGATTTTGCTATGTATTTACATAAGCATACTTATTTTGAAATAGATTATGTCTATCAAGGAAGCTGTAAATATTATATTGACAATGTGAATAATTTTTTTCAGCTGAATGAAAAAGAAATGTGTATTGTAAATCCTAACATTGTCCACGGAATCAAAATAGAAAGCAAAGAAGACATTGTATTTAAATTATTTTTGCCGGTAGATACCATTAATTTTAATATATTTAAGGATTTGGATCATGAGCGTATACTGAAAAAATTTTTTGTTAACTCAATTAGTAAAAATTCATTGTATTCCGCTTATATTATTATAGATACAAAATCAAACGAAGAATTGGATTCCATTATGTTTCATTTGTTTTCGGAGTATTTTTATAAAAACCTGATGTGGGAACAAGTATATAAGAATTATTTATCTTTACTTTTATTAGGGCTGATGAGAATAGAGGAAAGTAACTATCAAATGGTAGCGGAAAAGATGAACGATGATTTTATCATGACACGTATTATAAATTGTATCCAGAAAAACTATCAGTTTATAACATTAAAGGATTTAGCAAAAGACTTCCATTTTCATGAGAATTATTTAAGTAGAAAAATCAAAAATGTAACGAATAAAAGCTTTAAAGAGCTGTTAGTCCAATCTCGTCTGCAGGAAGCGGAAAGACTCTTGACTAATACAAATCTGTCAATATTTGAAATCTCAATTAAAATAGGATATACCAAACCAAGTTATTTTTATAAGCTATTTAAGGAACATTATAATATGACGCCAATGGAATATAGAAGTAAAATTTAATATGAAATATCCAAAAACCAATAGGATAGTGAATCAAAAAATTATTATTTTGAATGTATAACGATATTTGTTTGTTTATAATAAAGGTATGTCATAAACCTTGGAGCCAGTATGAAGATAAAGTTTGAAAAATACGGTATAAGAACCAGAATACTGATATTATTTACAGCATTGGTGATTATACCTTTTTTTATATTAATCATTGTCGTATTTTCTGTCTTTCAACAGTATGCCCGGAAAAGTTACGGTGATAGTATGGTTGATACTTTGACAGCAGTCACAACGCAGGTAAAGGCATCTATGGAAAAATATGAGGAAAGTACCATGTCCTTTTATTATAATGGTGGTGTAGAGAAATTGTCAGGAGCTATAAGTCAAACGGATAAAAAGGCAATAGAAGATAATCTTTCGGCAATTTGCTACTCTTATAACGGAATCATGTCCTCCTATCTTGTATCAGCAGGAAGAGTATACCACAGTTATCAAACGTATTCCAATCTGCTGGAGGAGATGGAGCAGTACCAAAGTAAGATCATAAAAGACGGAGGTAGCTGCAGTTGGTACCCTACCAGTAGATTATTCGGTAAAGCAAATACGAATCACTATGTTATGGCCAGGTCCCTAAACAGCAGTACGAAAAAGAATGTTGGAATTCTCTATTTAGTAGTCAATGATAAAATGATAGCAGATGCACTGAAGCAATTAAATATGGAGGATTCCGTTAAATACCTTGTTGATAAGGACGGTATGATATTATACAGTTCTGATACTTCCAGGTTTGGAAAGAAATTCGATACGAAACAGCTCATACAGGAAGAAGTAAGCGGTTATCGTATCGGTAAAATTGGCGGGCAGGAGACGTTAATAGCATCCTATCATCTTTTTGAAACGGATTGGTATTTTATTAGCACAATCAGAGAAATGGATATGATGAAACTTATTTCTCCATTACAAAGAAGTTATGTTTATATCTCAATCGTTTATTTTCTGTTTCTTTTTATAATGCTTCTTACACTCCAAAAATATGTTTTCCGACCTTTAGGTGTCTTAAAGAGTTCCATGGATCAGTTTGCTTTAGGAAACCTGAATATTCAGATGCCGGATATTGCCATAGGAGAATTATCAAGTTTATCAAAACATTTTAATAATATGACCTCCAAAATTAAAAATCTGATGGTTAAAAATGAGAATGAAGTAAGAGAAAAGAACAATTTTAAAATGCAGTCTTTGGTAGCACAGCTGACACCTCATTTTATATATAATTCCTTAAACACAATCAGATGGATTGCAGTTATCAATAAACAGGATAACATTCAAAAACTTACAGATTCCTTGATTCAGATATTGATGAATGCTGCAAAGGTTGACGACCTTAATTATACAATAGCGGATGAATTGGAATTAATCAAAAGCTATGCGGTTATACAGAAAGCCAGATTCATGAATTTTGATTTGGAGATAGAGACAGAGGAAGCGGTACTGCATTATAAAATTCATAAATTTTTGATTCAGCCAATTGTTGAAAATGCCATTATACACGGACTAGGAAGAGGCAGCAGCATTCATGGCATGATTAGAATAAGGATTTGGGCCGGTGAAGAATTAAAAATTGTAGTTGAGGATAATGGAGTTGGTATGAATGTAAAAGAATGGAGGGATAGTAATAAAAAAACGAAAAATCATACGAATATAGGATTAAAAAATATAGAACAAATTATTACTCTGGAATATGGTGAAAAATACGGTATTCAGGTTAATAGTACAATTGGACAGGGAACAATAGTAGAATATACATTACCAATTATCAGAAGGTGAAAAGATATGATTCGGTTAATAATTGTAGATGACGAAGTCCTTGCAAGAATAGGAATAAAATCCTTCCTTGAGGGGAAAGAGGACATAACGATAGGAGGAGTATTCAGCCAGGCTTCAGAAGCCCTGGATTACTTAAGGACAAATCCCACAAATATTGTAATTACAGATATTGAGATGTCAGACATGAATGGACTTGAATTTATCAGGGATATTAGAAAAAATAATCTGGCACAAGGAATTATCATACTAAGCTGCCATGATAACTTTGAATATGCCAGGGAAGCTATTTCTCTGGGGACGGACAGTTATCTTTTAAAGCACAGTGTGGATGAAAAGAGTTTAATAGATGAAATATATAAAGTCCATACCAAAATCGCAAGTAATACATCCCGTAAAATTATTAAGAAAGAAAATAATCTGGAAAAAATGGTGGATCAAGCTGGAATTTATATGGTGGGTGTATTGAAGTTTCACAAATCCTATCTGGGTGAGGAGATACCCTTGAGTGGGCAGGTGGAAGAAAACATGCTGGTACACCTGCTGGAGGAAATAGTAAATCAGTATCATATGGGAACCCTGTTTGCTCCTTACAAAAAAGATATGTTTATTATATTTCGATTTGAAACTGATACAAAACCGTCTGAACGTGAAAATATGATTTTTGAATATGTCTCGGAGTTAAAGAAAAACGTAGAGCAATATGTAAATAAATCCTTAATCATGGGGGTTAGTCAGGAGCTGACAGATTCCAGGGATATTCCGATTTGCTATAAAAATGCTGTTGCAGCTGCGGAATTAAGTTATTATGATGAAAAAAACTTTTTATTTAAATATAGCATTGTAAATTCTACAGTAACCCCTAAACTTCATTTTACACCTGAGAATTTTTTGGATGATGAAGGAATTGAAAATTTTATGGAGGAATTGCAAATCTTCCTGAAAAGCTGTAAAAAGAACAGTGTGCGGGTAAATGTTTTAAATGATATTCTTATTCATGAAGTAAATACTCTTGTTTATAAAGTCTTAAACCAATACCGGTTTAGCGAAGAGGTGATGAGTAAATGGAATTCTGTCTATCAGTTTATTCCTGCTGTCATGTATGCGGAAAATGTGGACATACTAAAAAACAATCTTAAAAAGGTTATAGCACGATTTCAGGAGGAGTTATTGTATCAGCTTCGTAAAGATGAATTTTCTGAAATATTTCATTTTATTGAAAGTAATCTGTCAGAAAAACTGTCGCTGTCTGAAATTGCAAATATGAATTGTATGAGCATACCTTCTTTTTGCAAGAAATTCAAAGAAAGAACCGGTATGACACTGGTACAATATATAAATCAGCAGAAAATAGAGAGAGTAAAAGCATATTTGAATGACCGCCGGTATTCCCTGGGACAGATTGCGGAAATAACCGGATTTTCAAATGAAAATTATATGATCCGGGTGTTTAAAAAGGTTACCGGACATACGGTAAAGGATTATCGTTCCGATATTGATGAGATATAATTTTGAATGTCCAATATGATTTTTAACCTATAAAAAATTAACCTATACTGAAATATAAATATTTGAATGAAAGAAAGAAGTCTGTTAATGGAATTGACTGCTTTCTTTTTTTATAATAATACTGTAAATAAAATTTACGCAATGTAAAGGAGAGGAAAGTTATGAAATTAAGAAAAGTTGTAGCAATGTTCACTCTAGTGGCTATGATGGGTACTTTATTTGTCGGATGCAGTAATAAGGCGGCATCAGATAAAAATGAGGGAAATACGGTTTCAGAGGAATCAAACGGTGGGGATAAGGGAACTGATGGAGAGGGCCAACAGAAGATATCAGGTACAATAACCATATTCGAACATGAGTATAGTTATGAAGATAGTTTGAAAGAAGTGATTGAAGGGTTTAATAAATTGTATCCAAATGTAGATGTGAAATATGAAATTAAGGCCGGACAGGAATATTACAGTATATTATCGACCGCTATCCAATCAGGTGACGGACCCGATCTTTTCTGGACGAATGGTACAGCTACCAGCAATATGGCTGATTATGTATCAAATGGTGTGTGTTATGATTTAACCAATGCGGTAGACTACAGCCTGTATGATGAAAGCGCAATGAATCTTACAAAAGTGGATGGAAAATCTTATTCTATTCCATGGCTTACACTGGATACCAGAGCAGTATATTATAATAAAGACCTGTTTAATGAAAATGGATGGAAGATTCCTGAAACCTTCAGTGAATTCGAGAAACTGTTAGGAACGATAAAAACTGCAGGATATACACCAATCTCATTATGCGCAGCCGATCCATACTGTCTCTTGTTTGCTTTTGAACCGATACTTGCAGCCTACGACGTTGACTATACGAAAGGTTTGGCTGATAATTCCGTTTCGGCTACGGACAAGCCGGTAAAGGACGTTTTAGATCTTATGCTTGGATGGGCAGATAAAGGATATTTCGGAGATAACTGGCTGGGAGTTGCTGATAATAATGCTCAGATACTTGGATTTACTTCTGGGAAAGCAGCAATGAATATAGCTGGTTCCTGGGATGCTGCTACCATAAGCCAAAATAATCCGGATCTGAATTTCGGTGCATTTGTTATTCCGACAGAAGATGGAACAACAGGTCTTGTCGGAACTCCTGCAAATGGGTTTTCTGTAAATGCTGCTTCAAAAAATCTGGATGCTGCCGTTGCCTTTGCAAATTATTGTGCATCATTGGAAGCACAGAAAATCTGGGTACAGTCCCAGGGAGCCGTTTCTGCAAGCCCGGAAATCGAGGCATCCTCTGAAATAGCAAAAGAGATAAGCAGTTATGGTAATGGAAACATATATAGAAGCTGGCAGAATGTATTAAGTACTAATTCAACTGATGGGAAAGCCGCAAATATTTTCAGTAATGATTTTCCGGTAGTTTTTTCTAAACTTTTATCAGTTGATGACTTCTTAAAGGAAATAAGCGAAGTAATGCAATAAATTAAAATATTTTAGGACTGTATTTAAAGGGCTGTTGCAAAAATGTAACACATGTGCTGTTATATGCAACAGCCCTTTATTAGGAGGTTTTTATGAATAATAAAAGAAAACACTTACTGTTTATCGCTCCGGGCTTTATTTTTTATACATTGTTTATCATTGCACCGGTAATTTATGTAATATATTTAAGTTTCTTTGAATGGTCGGGTTTTGGTGAAATGAAATTCAATGGTCTTGGGAATTTTATAACGTTGTTTACGGACGCAAGAATTGCACCTACATTTTTACACGCAGTACTGAATAATTTGAAATATCTTTTGTGCGTTTGGTTAATCATAACGCCTTTTCAATATATATTGGCATATTTGTTTTATATTAAAATTCCTTTTTTCAGATATACAAAGTTTATGGTGTTTTTACCTTATGTAATCAGCTCAACCATCGTCAGTTTTTTTGCAACACTGATATTCGATCCTAATATAGGATATTTAAATCACTTCTTATCAGGAATTGGAATGTCTGATTTGCAGGGTGCCTGGTTTGGGGATCCCAAATGGGCTTTCAAATTAATGATAGCAATGATTATCTGGCAGGGTGCCGGTTCCGGTATTATGATTTTTTATTCGAACATGATGGATATTCCACAGGATATTATGGAAGCCTGCAGGATTGATGGATGTACGGAGCCACAGAGATTTATGTATATTCTGCTTCCGATGACACTTCCCTCCTGTGCATCCATAATAACAATGAGTACCATCTGGGCTCTGGCAATTTTTGATATGCCTTTTATTTTAGGAGGTGCAACCGGCGGTGTCGGCGGTTCTCTGGATTTTGTCAATCTGGTATTTTACCGGTATACCTTCGGCAGCGCATTTAATGGACAATCAAACCTTGGATTCGGAGCGTCCATATGCGTAATAATGTTTGTGGTTATGCTTTTGGTTACTTCAGTACAGAATAAAATACTTTCCAAATTTGAATATGAAAATTAGGAGGCACCTTTATGAGAAAAAAAGAAACGAAACATGAAATTCTGTCTCCGGCAGCGAAGACCGTCCGATGGATTATATCTATCATATTAATTCTTTATACTTGTTTTACTATTTTTGTGATTGGAGTTACTCTATTAGATTCCTTTAAGTCGAAAAGTGATTTGGTCACCAATTTTACAGGGTGGCCGAAAAAATTTCTAATGGATAGTTACATTACAATTTTATTTAAGAATAATTTTTTTCTATATTTTAAAAATAGCTTGATATTAACCTTATTTGGAACTGTAGGTTGTATACTGCTCTCTTCTATGGCGGCTTATGGAATAGCAAGATATCAATTTAAGGGGAAAGCTTTTATCACCAGTTATTTTTTAGTAGGATTGATGGTACCGGTTCAGGTAAGTGTCCTTCCGATTTTTCTGATGTTAAAAAAGGTTGGTCTGCTAAACCATCTTATGGGATTAATCCTTATATATATTTCTGGTATATCCATGTCATGTTTCATATTCCAGAAGTTTTTTAAGACTATTCCGGTTGCACTGGAAGAATCTGCAAGGCTGGACGGTGCAGGAGATTTTAAAATTTTCTTCAGGATAATTTATCCTATCAGTAAACCTGTACTCTTTACAATGGCACTGATTACGGGGATTGGACAATGGAATGATTTTTACATGCCTATGGTATTTTTAGGCGGCGAAAATGTAAAGTCGTTAACCTTAGCAATCTATCAATACATCGGTCAGTTTACCAGATATATGAACGAATCAATGGCTGCAGTTGTTATTACCTTAATTCCTATCATTATCATTTATTTTCTCTTCTCAACGCAGATTGTGGAAGGATTGACCGGTGGTGCAGTAAAAGGATAACTAATTTTAGTCCATGGGGTATCTAAGATTTATCTATATAGTAATGGATTAAAAAAGAAAGTGAGCGAAAACATTGTTTAATATTGATAAAATGAATTGGATTTGGGTTCCTGGTTGGAATGCTGAGGATAAAGAAATTCCCAAAATCGTTTATTTCAGAAAAAAAATAAAAATAGATAAGGTACCATCAGAATTAAAAATAAACATCTCTGCTGATTCCAGGTATAAACTGTATATAAATAAGCAATTGATTGAAATTGGTCCCAGTAAAGGAGATCGATTAATATGGTATTATGATACGGTTGATATAGCACCGTATTTAAATGAAGGGATTAACATACTGGCTGTCATTGTTCTCCGTTATCCGTTAGATCATAGGAAAGGAAATCATGGGATATATAGAACGGAAACACCGGGATTATTTCTTAACGGAGAGTACCGTGAGGAAAATGGAGAAATCGTTAATTTATCCTCAAATCAGACTTGGAAATGCCATAAAGAAACAAATATAGAGATTATTTCTGAATCGTCTGTTTTTGCTCCTCTTCAGATTTTGGAAGAAGCTACAGGAAATAAGGATTCCTTCGATTGGATGAGTAAAGATTTCTGCGACCTGAATTGGGAGAATGCTGTCATATATGATTCTTCTGCAATAAGTAAAGCCGTAAGTCCGGGAAATTTAACGGCTAGGACAATTCCATATATGAATAAAATTCCGAGAAAATTTAAAGGTATTACTGTTATCAGACAGTCGGAATCAGATGAAAAAACCTGGAATCGCATGTTGTATGGCATGGGAGGTGTTGCAGTAAAAGCTAATACAGAAGAGATTATTGAAATCAATGCCGGGGAATTAATGACAGGTTTTCTGAAGCTGGCTGTGACAGGGGGTTCCGGTGCAACAATTCAGATATTGCAGTCAGAAGGATATGTACAGCCGGAAACATTTGAGAACTTACAATCTGATTTACCCAAAAAGGCAGACCGAATGGATGTAAAAAATGGCCATCTGCATGGTTTTACAGATACGTATAAAGTATTAGGTCTTGGAAAAAAGGAGCAGGCAGAGGTTTATGAGCCGTTCTGGTTCCGAACATTCCGCTTTATTCAATTAAAAATAAAGACATACAAAGAACCTTTATCAATTGAAAGCTTTGATTATTTAGAAACAGGATATCCTTTAGAAGTAAAGACCTGGGTAAAAACTTCTGATGAATCCTTGGCTAAAATTTGGGATATTAGTGAGAGAACACTAAGGAGATGTATGCATGAAACTTATGAAGACTGTCCATTTTATGAACAGCTTCAATATGCTATGGATACCCGGTCTCAAATACTATATACTTTTATGGTATCCGCTGATGACAGACTGGCACGTAAATGCTATGATGATTTTAAGCGGTCACAAAGATATGACGGTATGATTAACTGTTCCTATCCCAATTATGGACCCAATATTATACCAGGTTTTTCAATTTATTATATCCTTATGCTATATGATCATATGATGTATTTTGGAGATGAAAAATTAATTAAATATCATATGCCTACCGTTGACGGAATTCTTAATTATTTCGACAGAACTCTCACAGAGGAAGGCCTTGTTGGTAAAAATGGAGGTTTGAATTTAAAAGATGCTTATTGGTCTTTTATTGATTGGACCACACAATGGAAGGAGACAACAGGAGTTCCCAGAGCCATATTGGATGGTCCTATAACAATGGAAAGTTTTCTATATGCAATGGGACTGTCACATGCAGCAAAATTAGCTTCTTTTATTGGTAGGAATGGAATGGCAGAGGAATATAATGAACGGGCCGGAAAAGTGATTAATGCAGTAAAGACTTACTGTATGGGTACCAATGGTATGATTCAGGATGGACCAGGAATAGAGGAATATAGCCAGCATTGTCAGGTATTTGCTGTCTTGACAGATACGCTGGATATAGAAACAGGAAGTAAAAATATAATTGAGACGCTTAATCATAAACAGAATTATGCGCAGTGCTCAGTAGCAATGGCATTTTATTTATATCGTGCCTTAGAAAAAGTCGGGTTGTATGAATATACAGATGGGCTATGGGATTTGTGGCGTGATATGTATAAAAGGAACCTGACTACATGTGTGGAGGATGGTTTAGAAGAACGAAGTGATTGCCATGCCTGGGGAGCCCTGGCTCTCTATGAGCTTCCGGCAGCAGTTCTTGGAGTGCGTCCGGCAGCACCGGGATTTAAAGAGATAGAGATTAAACCGGTAGCCGGTTATCTTGATTGGGCAGAAGGTGAAGTTTTTACACCAGGGGGAATTGTAAAGGTTAAATGGAAAAAGGTTGACCAAAACATTGTAATCGATTATGAATTAAGACAGGACAACAGTTCAGTAAATTATAATAAATCCAATAAAATTTATCTATAAAATTGAGGTGTTCAATTTATTTTTTCACGAATTATTATAATTTTGATATACAAATTGTACAAGGTGGTAATTGGTTAGAAATAAGAATATGCTTGCAGTTTTAAAAAGGGCTTATGCAAAACAGATAAAGAACTGTTTTGCATAAGCCCTTTTTGCAGTTTGCGGATTAATACTATAACAGAATAAAATAGCACTCTTATGAAATAGGAAAGATGGATGAAGCATATTTAGTGAAAGAAAATAGCATAAGATATTTTATTTAAAAACAATATTACAATTAATATAACAATATTACAATACTGTCTTGAGACGACGGTATAAACTATATATAAAACAGAATAAGACAGGGAGGATGAAAAATAAATTTTTCAACCGCAAGTTTGTGCTTGCGCACCACAAACTTGGTATGCGCAAGAATAGAGGTTAGGTTGAAAAAACAAGAGCAGTTTTTTCAACCTCCTGATTTGCATGTGTGCTAAAGCACACAGATGGGAGTGAATATGAAAAATATAACAAGGAAGATTACGGAACTGACATTGGAAGAAAAAGCTTCCCTTCTTGAGGGGACAAAATCTTGGAACACCAATGAAGTTCCAAGACTTAAGATACCACCCCTATTTCTTACAGATGGTCCTCATGGTTTGCGAAAAGTCAGGAAGGCAACGGGAGGTTTTGGAGTTTCTGACAATGAACACTCCACCGCTTTTCCTACCTCAGCAACGGTTGCCTCTTCCTGGAATACAGAAAATATTTACCGTATGGGTAGAGCTATTGCAGTAGAATGTGCGGCAGCTAAAGTAAATGTATTGCTTGCACCAGGGGTAAACATAAAGAGAAGTCCCCTCTGCGGCAGGAATTTTGAATACTTTTCAGAGGACCCCCTTGTGTCCGGTGCCTTTGGAGCGGCTTTTGTAAATGGAGTGCAAAGTATGGGAGTCGGCTGCAGTGTAAAACATTTTGCAGCCAACTCCAATGAGAATTACCGTTTTATCGGAGATAGCATAGTAGATGAAAGGGCATTCAGAGAAATCTATCTGAGAGCTTTTGAAAGAGTAGTGAAAGAAGCAAAACCCTATACTCTCATGTGCTCCTATAACCAGGTTAACGGTACCTTTGCTTCACAGAATAAGCTGCTGCTGACGGATATTCTAAGGGGGGAGTGGGAATTCGACGGTCTGGTAATGACAGATTGGGGTGCTACCTGTAACCGGGTGGAAGGTGTTCTCGCAGGCTGTGATTTAGATATGCCGGGTGATGTATATTATAATAAAAATTCTATTGTTGAAGCTGTCCAAAAAGGTGAAATACCCATGGAAAACCTGGATCTTGCAGTAAACAGAGTCTTGAATCTGATAGAGAAATGCAAGGAGAGTGAACCGGCTGCTTATGACTTTTTAAAAGAAAATGCAGTTTTGTCCTGTGACATTGCCAAGGATAGCGCTGTACTGTTGAAAAACGATGGACTACTCCCTCTAACAGGAAAAGAGAAACTGTTGATAGTGGGGGAAATGTTTGAGAAAATGCGTTACCAGGGAGCGGGTTCTTCACTTATTAATCCGCCGGAGGTTATAACCCCCCAAAATGCTTTTGACAAAAGAGGAATTTCCTACACCTATAAAAAGGGTTACAGATGCTTTTATACTGAACGCAGCAAAGAATTAGAACAAGCCGCACTTCATGCGGCAGACAACGCGGATACAGTGTTGTTTTTCGGAGGTCTTACAGACTTTGAGGAGAGCGAAGGTTTTGACAGAGAGCACTTAAGAATGGGAGCCAATCAGGCGGAATTGCTAAAGGCTCTCATAGCAGCCGGAAAAAAAGTTATTCTTATTCTATATGCAGGAGCGCCTGTGGAACTTCCTTTTTATGACGGGTTATCAGCCTTGCTGAATATGTATCTGCCCGGCATGTACGGAGGAGAAGCTACAGCTGCGCTGCTGTATGGTGAGACGACACCTTCCGGTAAGCTTGCTGAAAGCTGGACATTGAGTGTTCAGGATACAAGCTGTTCTGCGGATTACAACCTCGGACCGGTATCCAGGTATTATGAAAGCATCTATGTAGGGTACCGCTATTATGACAAGGCTGGAACAAAGCTTCGTTTTCCATTCGGTTACGGATTATCCTATACGACTTTTCAGTATGAGAAAATAAAAATAGAAGAAGATAACAGGAAAGTAACTGTTCATGCTGATATTACCAACAATGGAAATATAGCTGGGTCTGAAATTGTACAGCTATATGTTAAAAACAATAGCAGTAAGGTTTTTAAAGCAGAAAAAGAACTGCGCGGTTTTACTAAGGTGTTTTTACAGCCGGGAGAGACAAAAGCAATAGAGATATGCTTTGACAAAAAGGACTTATCCTATTGGAATGTTAAAAAGCACTGCTGGATACTGGAAAATGGAAACTATGAAATCCTCCTTGCAGCCTCTTCTGCTGATATCAGGCTTAGGGCAGAGCTTACGGTAAAGGAAGGAACAGAAGAGGAATCACCTTATGCAAAAGATGTAGAAGCAGCCTATCACATACCGCCTAAGGAAATACCGGGATGTTTTAATAAGCTTACGGGTGTGGAGCAAACGGATGTGCCTTTTGGCAGTACTTTGACACTGGAATCTTCGTTAAAGGAATTTAAACGAACTTTCATGGGGAAGTTTCTTTATAAGGCTGTTATGGGGGTTATTCAAAAGGAGTATAAAAAAGCACTGAAAATGCCAGATTCCCTGGAACGTGATACAAGACTTAAAAATTCCTATTTTGTTGTAAGAATGATGCCGTCTAATTCCCTGCGTTCCATGTGTATGTCCTCAAGCGGTCAGTTTACCTACAATATCGCAGCTGGATTTGTCGAAATGGCAAATGGTCATTTTTTACGCGGATTAAAGATGTTTCTAAAAAGCAATAAGAAGAACAAGTCAAGCTAGAATATTCGGAAAAGAGGTTAAGAGAACATGAGAGAACTCTTACAAAGGAAAGTTTTTGATTCCCGTATTAAGTCACAGGATACTACCGGAAAAGAAAGATGGTTGGGATATCTGTTTGGTCCTGCCGGTGCCCTGCTCTTGAATGCCGTACTGGCAACCTATTTAAATGTTTATTATACAGATGTACTGGATCTGACCCATTTCTGGGGAGGAGCATTTCTGGTGGTATTTCCCATTGTGTCAAAGATTATCGATGCATTTATCAATATATTAATGGGCTACATCATAGACCGGACCAGGACAAAGCAAGGAAAGGCAAGACCATGGCTTTTACTGTCAGCTCCTTTTCTGACACTTTCAGGTATCCTTTTGTTTGCCGTACCCAATGCCAGCAGTACGGTGCAGGTAATATGGGTAATGCTTTCCTATAACCTTTACTATTCCTTTGCCTTTACCATATATAACATGAGTCATAACCTAATGGTTCCGCTCTCTACCAGAGATACCCTGCAGAGGGGGAAATTATCCGTATTCAATCAGATTGCTACCATCATGATGAGCGGTATACTGGTAGCACTGGTATTCCCTATGATAATCATGCCTATGGTGGGACTGGACAAAGGACACTGGACAATCATTATGGGCTTGATATCAGCACTGGCACTTCCTTTAACGCTGATGGAATATTACTTTACCAAGGAACGTGTAACGGAAGAGACCAAGGGATTAGTAGAGGAAAAGCTGCAGTTTAGAAAACAGTTAAAGGTTATCTTTACAGACCGATTCATGCTGATTATCTTTGGATATTTCCTGCTTCAGATAACGGGTTCCACCATTAAGAACCTCGGACTGGTATATTATAGTAATTATGTCCTTGGTACCTATAATGACGGTATCACCCAAATGATGTTATCGGTAATCGGTGAAATCCCTATGGGAATCGGTGTGTTTGCTGTCTGGCCCCTGGCAAAGAAATTCGGTAAGAGAAACATAACTCTTGCAGGCTTTGTACTATATGGCATAGGAAGTGGTATCTGCTGGCTATTTCCAATAAATATGACGATTGTTTTAATTGGACAATTTATTAAGAATATTGGTGGGCTGCCCTGCGCTTATGTGTTTATGGCACTTTTTGCTGACACCCTGGATCATGTAGAATGGAAAGCAGGTTTTCGCTGTGATGGAATTGCTATGTCCGTATACAATACCATAGCGGTTGCTATGAGTGGAATCTGTACCGGAATCTTTAACGGGCTTCTGTCTGCTGCGGGCTACATAGCACCTTATCACGACGCAGCCGGGAAGCTGGTAGCAGTGCAGTCCCAGGGAGTTAAGAATGCTATCACTTTTTCTTTTGTAGGGTTTGAGACTCTGAGCAGCGTTGTAATTGTAATACTATTATTGTTTTTAAATGTTGAAAAAGATATTAACAGAAAACAAGCTGATATCAAAGCCAGAAGGGAGGAAAGACGATGTTAAAAATAACGGCATTGAAAATGGAAGGTCTTACTAATGGGTGTATCACAGACAGAAGACCGAATATTTCTTTTTCTCTGGAGTCTGACAGGGAAGGGGAGCATCTGGTAAAAGCTGTGATTACATCAGGCAGCTGGAGCTGTGAGACTGTGGACCAGGTAAATAATCTTTATGGAGGAGAGCTGCAACCCTTTACCAGATACGAGGTGTGGGTAGAGGCTGTGGGAAGCAGCGGTGAAACGACAAAGACTTCTGCTTTCTTTGAAACAGGAAGACTTCAAACCCCTTGGAAAGCAAAGTGGATTACGGATTTAAGTTATGATTATCCGGAGAAGGTATCACCTGTGCCTATGACTTTCCGCAGCCGTTTTGCTATAAACAAGAGAATCAGGCGCGGGTGGGTAAATGCTACTGCATTTGGGGTATATGAACTTATGCTTAACGGCAGAAAGGTGGGAGAGGACTATTTTGCACCGGGATTTACCTCCTATGAGCATCAACTTCAATATCAGACCTATGATATTACGGACAGGTTAAAGTCGGATAATATTATTACTGTTGTAGTAGCAGGAGGCTGGGCGGCCGGTTCCTTCAACTATAAAAGAAAGAATAAAATCAGTGCCGACAGGCAAGCCTTACTATGTGAACTGCACATTGAGTACGAGGATGGTACGCGGCAGGTAATCGGTACGGATGAAAGCTGGCAGGTGACGGAAGACGGAAATTACCGGATGGCAGAATGGTATGACGGGGAAACCTATGATGCAACCGTTGATTTAGATACAGTCACCTGGAAGCAGGCTGATGCAGCCAACCCACGAAGTAAACCGGAAATTCTTTCCCAATATGGCAGTCCGGTAAGGGTTCAAGAGATAAAAAAGCCGCAGAATATAACTTTGACCCCTTCTGGTGAAATCATCTATGACTTCGGACAGAATTTTGCAGGAGTGATATCTGCAAGACTGAAGGGAAAGAAAGGGCAGCAGATAATTTTCCGCCATGCCGAAGTACTGGTTAACGGAGAGCTATTTGTAAAATCCCTGCGTACCGCGAAAGCTACTGCAACCTATCACTGTCAGGACGGGGATCAAAGCTATTCGCCCAGGCTTACTTACATGGGCTTTCGGTATGTCGGAGTAACAGGAATAAAGAAGGAAGATATTGAGCTGACTGGATTGGTTCTACATTCTGATTTTGAAGAAACCGGCAGTTTTACCTGCTCCAATGAGCTTATCAACAAACTTCAAAGCAATATCCGCTGGGGCGGTAAATCAAACTTTGTAGATATCCCCACAGATTGTCCACAAAGAGACGAACGCCAGGGCTGGACGGGAGATTTTGCTGTATTTGCCCGCACTGCCTGCTATAATTTTGATATGGGACGTTTCATTGATAAATGGCTTCTGGACATGAGAGCGGAACAAGGTAAGGGAGGCGGTATCCCCATGGTTGTCCCAAGAGCCGGAGACAGCTGGCCTGCAATGGCGAATTCCTGCTGGGGAGATAGCTGCATTCTGGTACCCTGGGCTGAATATCTGGCAAGAGGAGATTTAGGACTGTTAAAAAGACAGTATCCGTGTATGAAGAAATTCCTGAAAGCCGCAAAATGGTGGTCGGGCTTGCTGTCCGTTACACCGAATGGCCGGCTTATCTGGCGTTTTCCCTTTCACTTCGGTGACTGGTGTGCACCTGATGAAACAATCAATCAGTGGCTAAAGAAGGGGAAATGGGTCGGAACGGCTTATTTTGCTAATTCCTGCGGTATTGTAGCTCAGATAGCGGAGCTTTTAGGAGAGAAGCGGGAGGCAGAGTACTATAAAAATCTCCGGTCAAGGATAATGAAAGCTTACTTTAAAGTATTTACCGATGGAAATGGAAGGCTTAAGAAGGAATTCCAGACTGCTTATGTTCTGCCGCTGCATTTTGATATGGCAGAAGGAGAGGAACAGAAAAAGCTGGCGGATAATCTGGTGAGGCTGGTGAAAGCTGCAGACAATCATCTAACGACGGGATTTACCGGAACCCCCTATCTGCTGTTTGCGCTGTCGGATAACGGCTATAGTGAGACTGCCTATGATGTGCTCCTGCAGGAGGGGTGCCCCTCCTGGCTCTATGAAGTAAAAGCGGGAGGTACTACAATCTGGGAACGCTGGGATGCCTTGCGTCCGGATGGAACGGTTAATATCGGTGACCTGGCAGGTAAAAAATCCGAAGAGGAATCGGGAGGCGGTATGGTATCCTTCAATCACTACGCTAACGGTGCCGTAGGAGATTGGCTGTACCGGCGCATGGCGGGTATTGAGGCAATCAGTGGCGGTTATAAGAACTTTCGTATTGCACCGATACCCGATAAGAGAATTACCTGGGTTAAAGGCAGCGTTATCACACCTTATGGCAGGATTTCTTCTGACTGGAAGAACGAGGATAATCACTTTTCCATCACGGTAGAAGTTCCCGTATCAACACAATGTACCCTAATGCTGCCAAATGGTGAGGAGCATTGTCTTGCCAGCGGAAGTTACAGCTTTTCTTATTAACTGTAAAGAATGTAATATTTCAGGTGGAGTATAAGAGGAATCTTTCGCTCCACCTGATTTTGAACTCGTCAAAAGCACGCAGATGAGAGATCCTTCTCACTATTTAACAGAAGTGCATATTTATAACCGACTTCGAACATCTATTACATGAGAAACAACTAATAGGAATTCGGAAGCTGAATAGTGAATTCACTTCCCTGTCCGGGCACGCTTTGGACCTGTATGGTACCACCGCATAAGCTGACAATACGGTATACCAGGGACAATCCAAGTCCGTTGCCGTCACGGGCTCTGGATTTATCAGCTTGGTAGAATTTCTCGAAAACATGCTTTATTTCCTGGGGGGATATTCCGATACCGGTATCTTTCACGGAAACGCAGACCAACTGCGGAGTGTTTTCGAGGGTTATATGGATTTTTCCTCCTTTTGGGGTGAATTTAATAGCATTAGACAATAAATTCGTCCAGACCTGCATCATTAAATCTTCGTTGCCGTACAGAAATGTTTTCGGTAACTCCAACTCCAGCTCCAGCTCCTTTTCCGTCCAGGCGTTTTCCAGAAACAGTATTGCCTGCCGCAGCTGTTCATCCAGGCGGTAGGAAGTCTGGTCTAAGATTTTTTCCTGATTTTCCAGCTTTGACAGCTTAAGAATATTAGAGGAAAGGGCACTGAACTGTCTGGTGCTCTCAAGTATCATGCAGGTATACTGTATCCGCTCCTCCTCTGCAAGCCCACTGTCTTGGAGTAAAGTTGCAAATCCCTCGATGGCAGCGATGGGGGTTTTGAATTCATGGGATATGTTAGCAATAAAATCATTCCGCATCATTTCTATACTGGAAAGTTCGTGGGCCATTTGATTGAAGTTTGTTAAGGTCTCCATTATTTCTTTGATCTGACTGGAGGTCTCCAGCTTAACATTGAAATTTCCGCCGGCTATTTCCCTTGAAGCATGGTTCAACTTGGTTATGGGTGTCAGTATCCGTTTTCCTACAAGAGATGTTATGATGGTACCGATGAGGATGCTGATTACAAGTACGGCACTGATAGCGAAGGGAAGACTGAATTCAAGCCGGTCCAGTAAATTAGTATTGATGGCAAAGAGAATAATGAAATACATAATGACCGAGGTCATAACCATTATGGCAAAAACAATTAATACGAAGTATTGCCAGAGACTTGGTTGTCTTTTCCTTTTCTGCTTATACATGATTTACACCCATTGCATATCCCAGACTGGTCTGGGATACTGCCACAAATAAGAATGTGTGAAAGATTCTCAGTGTGGCAACCTTTCTCTTTATAAATTTCTTTCACACTTGTTCCTTTCCGGTGTGCTGGTTCAGGTAAACCTTTAATCATTCGTCATTGTTTCCGGTTTTACTATTTTATAACCCAGACCGTGTACTGTAATAATTTTGATATCCTTATTGTCCTTGAGCCGGTCGCGTAAACGGTTAATATGAACATCTACCGTCCGCTCTTCGGAATCTGTATCCATACCCCATATTTCCTCCATTAATTTCTGCCTGGTAAAAGTCTTACCCGGGTAGGACATCAGTTTATATAGGACATAAAATTCTTTTTGAGGCAATTGTACTTCTTTTCCCTCATAGATTATTGCCAGACTATCATAGATAAGGGAGGTACTTCCCCAAAGTATTTTGTGCTCCGATACGATTTTTGCTCTTCTCATCAAGGCATGTATTCGAAGAATCATTTCATTTACATCTACAGGCTTTATCATATAATCGTCGGTTCCGACAAGAAAACCACGTTTTTTATCTTCGAAGGTATCCTTTGCTGTTATCATCAGTACTGGAAGGGCAGGGTTATATTCTCGTAAAAGCTTTGTCAATGCATATCCATCCAGATTCGGCATCATAATATCGGTTATAACCAGATCAACATGGTCACGTTCCATCATTTCAAGGGCTACTTCACCGTCCCCGGCAGGGAGTGGATTAAAATTATTTTTCTTTAGAACGGTGCAAAACAGATGTCGTAATTTTGAATCATCTTCTACTACAAGTATATTAAGCATAAATCCTCCTTCTTATAATTTTATGAATGTATTATATCACTCAGATGTAAACAATTTTTAAACTTTGTAAATTATTATATCATATATAGTAGTATTTTTTATATGAAATTGTCGGAACTGCTTAAGGTCATAATTAATTATCATTGTAAAGTTAATAAAAAGTTTAAATTAGATTGTTATAATCTTGGTATTAAAAATTACACATTAAACATTAGGAGGAAACATGTTAACTTATTTAAAAAAAATGAAAACAAGTATTAAAGTAGTAATAGCTTTACTATTTGTAGTATTTATAACAGGAGGTATTGTATTCTTTAACCTGACTGTTTATCAGGAGGATAAAAATTACAAACCGGCACCGAATGATGAGAATTTTCGTACAGCTCTTTCCGTAAGCCCTTTTTCCGGAGAAGCCTTTGAAGAAGGATATCAGTATAAGGCAGGAGATTTATCTGCCGAAAACAGAGAGGAGCTGGAGAAAGTTTTTATTGAAGCCGGTGCTACCGAAATGTATGCAAGGATAGCAACAAAACGTTTTAAGACCGAGGATAATATAGTAAATGGAGAACTTGATTCCAATGCAAATTATCATACCCTGGAGCAGGGACTTGAACTATGCAGGCTGGCGGCAAAACTAAACATTCCAATTAATCCCGAAATTATGTGTGCCTATACCTATATGGATATGGACAGACAGCAGGCACCGGATTTCAGCGAATATCCGGAAATTTATGAGCTTCAGAATGGTAAGGCCTGGGAAGAGCTGACATTGGAGGAAATGTGCACTGTGCTGAAGGCTTACGGTGAATTCGTAGCTACGGAAATCTTAAAAACCGGATGCATTGTTGACAACTGGAATATCGGAAATGAAGCCAATTATGGATTTGCCGGAGTAAATGTAGGTTTAAAAACCGCTGTCAATGGAAAGCTGGCAAAGGTACCTGCCTGGAAAAAAAATATTCTTCCGGTACTGGGAACAAGCTGGCTGAAAAATAATGTATGGAAATATAATGCAAAACAAATGGCTGCTGTGGCGGAAGGCATAAAGTCTGCTTATAAAAAGCTGGATATTGATCCCAGCGGTATCAAATTTTCCACCCATATAGCTACTGTTGTAACAACCGTGCATAATGCAGTCACATATTTTAAGACTCTGCAGGAAAACGGCTTCCCTTTGGATACCGCCGGAATTAGTTTCTATCCCAGTGCGCCGGGTGTGTATATTAATAAGATTACCATGTTTAAGAAAATTGTAACGGCTATAAATGAGGAATGCAATATACCGGTGTTCGTTGCAGAATTTTCATATCCCTCCGGGGAGGTTGAGGGAGCATATGCTGGCTGGTCCAATACGGTTAAAGGGTATCCACATAATGAAGAGGGACAGGCTGCTATTTACAGGGATATTGTAGAGTGGGGGAAAACCCATGGTCTGGCAGGCATCCGCTATTGGGCACCAGATTTCAGCGGCTGGGGAAGCATGTCCATGTTTTCCTATGATAACAAAGAAGCAGCTGCAAAAGAAATTATATTGCAGCAGCTGAAATAATTGGGAAGCAGGATTTGTTGCTGTTACCCATAATACTGTAAATATGCATTCATTAACTATGAAAGATAGATTCGGTAAAAGAAAGGATAATTATGCTAGAAAAAACCTATATGAAAATGAAGAACATTGGAATTACGAATATTGCGTTTGGCGTATTAAGCATAGTAGTAGGAATAGTCAGTATATGGGGGGGCAAGAATCTATTGAAAAGCAAAAATAAATTACTTTTTTGAAAAGAGTACTTTACTGTCATCATATATGGAAACGGCATTGTCCGACAAACGGAAAATCATCTCAGCCAATTCCTCGGGACTCATGTCAAAGCCGGCTTCAAACCATTTTGTTATTAAGCTTAAACAGCCCATGATCACATAGCGGTATATATAGTTGGAGGTTTTTTCATCACATTGAAGGTTCAGGTTAATTTCTAAATTCCCGATGGAGGTATTAATAAAGGCTGTCTGGAAGGACATATTCTCCTGACGGCATAGCAGGGTATAAAAAATATCGGAATTTGCCTTCATATAATACAGGAGTTCCTTTAGATAATGAAGACTGTTTAAATCGGAGTCTATTTTTTTCAAATGTTCCCTGGCATTAAGTAAAAGATCTTCTTCTATCTCCTTTAAAAGGGCAAACTGGTCTGTATAAGAAAGATAGAAGGTAGAGCGGTTGATATCTGCATTTTCACAGAGCTCTTTAACGGTAATTTTACTGATGGGTTTGGTATGCATTAGTTCAATTAAGCTGTTTTTCAATAAAGTTTTCGTAAGTTTTATCCGTTGGTTTTCCTTTTTTTTCACTTGAAAGATTCCTTTCGTATTTAAGATGGTGATTAATTTATTGAAATATGTTGATTTAATGACATTTTTATTGAATGTGTCTATTCAATAGCAATTAAAAATAAACTGATGGTTGTAAAATAGACGCTATGTCATTTATTATATGGCTATACAAATGATAAGTCAAGTAAAAGGACCTCAAAGGAGGGTAGCATATGAAAGTATTTATGATAGGCGGTACTGGGTTACTGGGTAGCGAAGCAGCAAAGGAATTAATAAACAGAGGGCATGAGGTGGTATCAATTGCACTGCCGCCTTTGCCAACCGGAGCGGTATTACCAACCCAGATGAAAATTGAGTTTGGAAATTACCTGGAGATGTCCGATGATGAATTGAAAAAATATTTCAACGGTTGTGAAGGTTTTGTATTTGCAGCTGGAGTGGACGAAAGGGTGGAAGGGCCTGCACCAATTTATGATTTGTTTCGGAAATATAATATAGACCCCGTAAAACGGCTTCTCCGCTTAGCCAGGGAATGTGGGGTGAAGCATTCGGTTATTTGCGGATCCTATTTTGCTTATTTTAATAAAATCTGGCCGGAAAAGGAGCTTACTAAGTGGCATCCTTATATCCGAAGCAGAAGGGATCAGGAGGAAGCAGCTATGTCCATGGCAGATAAGGATTTTCATGTTGCAGTCTTAGAACTTCCTTATATCTTTGGAACCCAGCCGGGACGTAAGCCGGTATGGATGTTCCTGGTAGAAAGCATAAGAAACATGAAAGGGGTTACTCTTTATCCCAAAGGCGGAACTACTATGGTTACGGTAGTTCAGGTAGCACAAGCTATTGCAGGAGCTATTGAAAGGAATAAAGGCGGTAATTGCTATCCCATAGGCTACTATAATATGGAATGGAAGGACATGTTATCCATCGTCCATAAACATCTGGGTTGTCCCGGAAAAAAGATTGTTACCATACCGAATTGGATGTATGCTGCAGGTGGCAGAAAACTTATGAAAGAGCAGCAGAAGAAGAATCTGGAAGGTGGACTTCACATGGTTAAATTCACAGAACTTCAGTGTTCTAAGCAATTTATAGATAAGTCGTTAGGGTGTATACCTCTTGGGGTAAAGCCTGATGATATAGATAAGGCAATAGGAGATTCTATTCGTTTATGTCTTAATATCATGGATAAAAAAGTAAATGCACTGGATATGAAAGGGGAATAAAAATGAAAAAACAAAGAGTGTTACTGACCGGAGCCTCAGGCGGTATGGGGTCTCTCGGATTGAAGGAATTACTAAAAGATACGGATAAGCAGGAAATTACTGTACTGGTTCTTGATACGGAGACAGACAGACAAAAGATGAAAGAATTTGAAAATAAAAAAGGACTTACCATCTATTGGGGTGATCTTACCAATTATAAGGACGTATATGAGTGTGTTAAAAATGTGGACATCGTTCTTCATGTTGCAGCTCTGGTATCACCTATAGCGGATTATAAACCTAAACTTGCCATGAAGATAAATTACGGATCTATGAAAAATATAATTACTGCCATCAAAGAGCAAGGAAGAATGGATGAAGTAAAGGTAGTATCCATTGGTACCATAGCGGAAACAGGGGACCGGATGCCGCCTATTCATTGGGGAAGAGTTGGTGATCCCTTAAAACCTAGTGTTTATGATTATTATGCCGTTTCTAAAATAGCAGCAGAACGTCTCCTCATTGAATCGGGCTTAAAATATTGGGCCAGCTTAAGGCAGACCGGAATTATGGGACCGGCAATGAGTAAGATAAGGGATGCTATTATGTATCATAATTGCCTGGATAATGTGCTGGAATATGTATCTGACAGGGATTCGGGAATACTCCTTGGAAATCTTGCACGTTTTCATTACACCGGTGAGCTGGAAGAAGATTTCTGGGGACATATTTATAATATCGGTGGTGGAGAAAGCTGTAGGGTAGATACATTTACCATGTATAAGGAACTGTATGGTGCAATTGGATTTAAGGATTTAAAATATGTCATTGAACCTAAGTGGTATGCAACGAGAAATTTCCACGGGCAGTTTTATCTGGATTCGGATAAGCTGGAGAAACATCTGCATTTCAGACATGATTCCATGCAGTATTTTTACGATGCTTATTTGGAAACTCTCGGATCAACAGTGACAGTGGCAAGGGTTATGTGTAAACTACCCGGAGGGCAGAAACTCATGGGAAGTATCATGAAGAAGATGTTTTTAAAGGATGCAAGAACGGAGCACGGTACCGTCCGTTTCATCGAGCAGAATATGGAAGACCACATTGATGCCTATTGGGGAAGTAAAAGGGCATGGGAAGAAATTCCGGAAAATATCAATGATTTTAAACACTTTAAAAACTGGGATAAGGTAGTGCATATTGACCATGGTTACGATGAATCAAAGCCGGAAGAAGAACTTGATATAAAGGATATAAACGATGCTGCTAAATTCCGGGGAGGCGAATGTAAATCTACAACGATGAAAAAGGGTGACTGGAAGGGAAAACTTAAATTTAAGTGTGCCTTTGGACATGAATTTGAAGCGAGTCCCCGTCTTATTTTGGAAGGGGGACACTGGTGCCCGGAATGTGAACGTAAGAGTTGGAATTATGCTGCCAGAGCAAAGGTTGATCCTTTCTTTGCACAGGTATGGAATCCCCTTCATGATAAGAATGAAAAAGGACGCGAGTATAAGAAAGAGGTTACAGAACTAGAACTATAACTAAAGTATTAATCTACCTGTGGTATAAGATTTAAAAAGCTTATATCACAGGTATTTTTGGTAAGAAAATCATCAGAATTTTATCACCTTGTGTGCTTTAGGCCATAATGCTATTATAATATCGTAATAAGAAAAGACAAAACAAATTTCAAAAGAGTATTCTATGAAAAATAAAATAGTAAATTATTTTTATATTTATATAACAATATACTGGAGACATTAGCCAATATGAATTATACTTATAACAGATATTAAAGAAACTGGAGGCCTGGACAAACAGTGAGCAAGATATGTAGGTGTGTTTTTTTATTGGTTGGATTGAAATATATTCCCGGTTACCGAGGTGCACCCCATTGTTATTGCAGCAACTATTAGAGATGTGTGAAATTTGTAAAAATGATACATCTGTTTTTGTCAGACGGAGAAATACAAAATATTAAAAAATATGTTCCTCAAGTGTTAGGCGGGATACCGCATTTGATTGTAGGTGGGAATGAAAATGCAGTTCCGATTGGCCTTTATGGGGATTGATGGACAGAAACTTGAAATGCTGTTTATCGCAGTGGAAGAAAGAGGAAAATGCTTGGGGAAGAAGTTGCTTAGATATGGAATTGAAAATTTTGAATTTAGAGGGAGGCTTGGGGCTTTGCAAGAGCAGAGATTTACAAAAAAGGACTGGATGCTTTTCAGAAATAAAATTGGTGATTGGCAGGAAGCCTATATGGACAGGCTCAATAAGGAATATATAGAATTACTAAGTGAAGACGCTAATCCATCAGAAAAGTTTTGGAGGCTGGACAGGAGAATAAAGGAAGATAGGAAGAAAACTGGCGTTCATTTAGAAATGAGCCGATCGAACCTTGTTTATAACATTATTTCCCTTATAAGTGATAGCGCGATTAGTTTTGAAGATCTCGAAGAGTTCAGTGATGAGTTAAAGGAAACTGTTAAGTGTTTATGTTGAGAGATAGTTTAGAGTATATGAAGTTTTGAATTGTAATTCAGATAGAAATTAAAACAAGGAGTAAAGAGTGAAAATCTGTGATTTTCTCGCTGTATCTAATTCGTAATTAGAGCTGGTAATTGCAAATATCAAATGAAATTTATTCGAAGTAAGAAAGTAAGAAAGTAAGATAATAGATAGTATGGTATAGAACATGAAAGGTGGTTTGGTAATGAAAATTCTTATAGTCGGTTATTTTACCGAGATCTCAAAATCAAATATTACAAGGCATTTTCCGAAAGACTGGGAAATAGTAATTGTTCAGCCTGGAAAAGAAATGCTGCATCATATTGAAGACTGCCAGGTAATCATACCTGAACATATCAAAGTAGATCACAACCTACTTTCCATAGCAAAAAGTTTAAAATTGGTACAGACAGGTGCAGGATATGATAATGTAGATATCGACGCCTGCACGCAGTTCGGCATTTGGGTGGCTAATGCTTCAGGAGTGAATGCAAAGGCAGTGGCCGAGCATGTAATGGCATTGATATTGGCTTATTATAAAAACATACCGTTTCTTGATGCTTTCATGAAAAACAGAATAGATGAAAGTCAATTGGATTATACAGGAAGTGAATTAACAGGTAAAACGATTGGAATTGTAGGCTATGGCGCTATCGGTAAAAAAGTAGCTGATTTTTGCAGGGTTTTTGATATGAATGTGCTGGCATATGCTAGAAATGCTGTTGTACAATCTGATGATTTTGTGAAAATGACGGATTTCGATAATCTTGTAAGTACATCAGACATAGTAACTGTACATGCATCCCTGAATCCGCTAACCAAACAGCTGATCGACAAAGAAGTATTCAGGAAAATGAAGAATACTGCACTTTTTATAAATACGGCCCGCGGTGGAATTGTCAATGAAAAAGACTTAATAGATGCTTTAAAAAATGGAGATATTTCAGGTGCATGCCTGGATGTGTTTGAAGCTGAACCGCTTTCAACCGACAGTGAGCTTCGGAATCTGAGTAATGTGATACTTACTCCCCATACGGCAGGTATGCCTGACGGTCTAAAATTCCATAAAAAAAGATATGATTTCTTTGTGAATAATATAAAACGTGTAGAGAATGGTGAAGAGCCTGAAAACAAGCTCAATCAGCTATTATAGATCTTTACTCATTTTCTTCATTATTTATTTTATAAAGATATTGCGTACCCCAATCACATAACGATTTGAGAACAGGTTCTAAAGTTTGTCCTATTTCTGTAAAAGAATACTCAACCTTTGGTGGTACCTCTGGATATACATTTCTTTTTATGATACGTTGTTCTTCAAGTTCTCGCAACTAAAGGAATAAACGTTTTATTTTATAATAAGCCTTCCAACGATTTATATTTGATATTTATATTTTACAGCATAGTGCAATATATAGTTCTATACTCAGAAGGAGAATAACCAAAGTTCTTTTTGAACATCCTTCCAAAGTGTGTTAAATCAGAAAAGCCAACCCTCTCAATAATCTCAGAGACAGGTAACAGAGTTTCTTTTAGCATTTTAGATGCTAAATACAGTCTTAGCCTGATAAGATACTCCATAACCGGATAACCTGTAATCTCACGAAATTTTTCTGTTAACGAGGTTCTGTTGATATGAAATTTTTCGGTAAGCTCCTGTATGGTTATTTTATTCATATAATTTGTATATAAATACAAAATTATCTCTTTGGTTTCACCAGGGTCTTTATTAAGCTCTACACTTTCAAGGGTTTCATCAATAATTAGTAATCTTGATAACAAAAAAAGCATTTCTATCAGATAGGTTCTGCTCCTGCAGGGCCAATCATTATCCTTTTGAATATCCAGGGCATCCTTTATATTGTCAATAATGTTACTGATTCTGTGAGCATTGCCCGGACCAAGATGTAACAGACCTATAAATTCATTTGGTTTTCTTAAAAACGGATTTAACCAGTATAGATCTTGTGTTTCATTTACAGACAGCTGATTATTAGATGCCTTAAGTACAGGAAAATCGAAATGTTGATTAATAATTTGTGGATGAAAGAAGATTGCTGTGCACTGAAGAGATACTTCCGATTCCAATAAAAATGTATCTGTCTCATTCAGGCAGAGGGCAGACGGAGCTACGATGATTTGCTTACGATTATTAAGAGTAAGTATTCCAGTACCAGACACAACAAAAATCATTTTATAATGATCCCGCTTATTTGCACCATCTGAGAAGCAATTCTCATTTGTATGGCAGATAGGAAGCTGATAACCTGGATAATATTTTCTACCCTCTGTAAAGTATGTACTCATATGACACCCCCCTGAGCAATGATATCTATAATTATATCACTGCTCAGGAAAAAAACATAGAATTTCCTATTATTTACCAAGTATTTTTAACTCTTCACACAGCTTTAATCCAAAAGCTACTGATGCATCTGGATTTCTTCCTGTAATAATATTACCGGATACAACAACTTCTTTATCAACATATATAGCACCATTCTTGGTTAATTCCTTGATACCGTCACTCCAGGGGAACATGGTTGCTTTTTTATCCTTGAGAATACCGGCTCTTGCCAAAACTGGAGGTGCTGCACAGATTGCTGCTATGATCTTTTTTTCCTTATTTGCATCTTTTATTAGGTTCCTGAGATCTTTGTCATCCCACAGACTACTGATTACTCCTGTGCCACCAACGATAACAATCGCATCATAATCCTTTGCTTTTGCATTGGATATCATAATATCAGTGGTACAGGTTGAGCCATTTAACCCAAGCGCTTTTGATGTAGTGCTTGCTACAGTTATATTAGCTCCGTTTACCTCAAGCAACGTTTTAGGAAGGTAGAACTCTACATCCTCAAAATCCTTAGGAGCTACTACCATAAGCACGTTTTTAGGGAACTTTCTGATTTTCAAAGCATCACAGATAGCCAGTCCAAAGCTTTTGGATGCAGCTGGATTCTTACCTGTCACTATATTTCCATCGGTAACAGTCTCCTCATTAACATATATGGCACCTCTTGTGGTGAGTTCCTTTATTCCGTCCTCCCAAGGAAACATGGTAACTGTTTTACCCTTCAATATACCGGCCTTAGCGAGAGTTGGGGGAGCTGCACACATAGCTGCTACTATTTTGTTTTGAGAATTAAATTGCTGAAGCAGTGTTCTCAGTTCTTCGTTATCCCATAAACTACCTATAACGCCTGTTCCTCCTGGTAAAACGATGGCATCGTAGTCCTCAGCCTTTGCAGTACTGATTTTGATATCTGGTGTTATTTTAAATCCATTAAGACCAATTGCTGTATCAGTTGTTGTGCTGGCTATTGTTACCTTTGCACCGTTAGCCTTTAAGATAGCCATAGGTTCAACAACTTCACAGTCTTCAAAATCCTTTGGTGCAATCACCATGAGTACCTTTTTTTGTGCGGATGTTTCCTTTGCACTGACGGTATTGATTGGACCAGATACAAAAGCTCCAAGCACCATAGATAAACTCATTGCTAAACAAATCATTTTTTTTAATACTTTCATGATTTCAATTACCTCCTTTTGATATCCATAGTTTAGCAAATATGAATTTGATCTGTAATAGCGAATTGTCAGTGCTTTTCGGTGTATTAACAGGAAAAATAAACTTCATGAAGGATACATTAGAAGTTTCTATCATTGAGTGCCTGGATGCAATCTTTAAAAAACTGGAAGCACAAACAGATAAGATGAATTTTAAATTTATTGGAGGAGAAAAAAGTGTCTTAATAGATAAAATTGAATATATAGAGAGTCAAAAGCATAGGGTGGTTTCTATATACTTGAACCAGAAGTAACGGAATATAGCATTTATGCGAAATTAGATGATATTGAAGTGCTGTTAAAGGAAAATAAATTTCTGCGTATCCATAAAAGCTATCTTGTAAATATGAGGCATATTATAAAAGCAAATAACTATAAGGTGGCTTTGACTTCCGGACAAGAACTATCAATCCCTAAATTAAGATATCGGGCTGTTAAGGAAGCTCTTTCAAAAATAGGGGACTGACAGTTTGCTAATCTGCCTATCCCCTATTTTTTATATTACTACAACCATATTGAATATCGTACCTAATCAATTCTAGCTATTTTATAGCACATTTTGCTTTGTTTATTTTGGGGCCTGTATGATCAATATTATATTGTTCTTCTCCCCATGCATACAGCTCATTTAGCGTAGGTAGTAAGGCTTTCCCTCTTTCTGTTAATGAGTATTCTACTTTAGGCGGAACTGAATTATGCTGAAATCTATGAACCAGACGATGTTCTTCAAGCTCTCGCAATGATTTTGTCAACATTATATTGGTTATTCCAGTTACACTTCTTTTCAATTCGTTATATCTTGTTGTCTCTTTGCCGAAAAGATACCACATTATCGGAAGTTTCCATTTCTGCCCTATGATATCAAGGGCATAGATAATCGGACATTTAATTTCATATATATTTTCAGCAGGTAATCCTGGAGCATATTGAATCTGTTTATCTGACATAGCAAATCTCCCTAATAGTTTAAATTATATACTAAGGCAGAAAAAGTTGCGTACTACTATTTATTTTTCCATCTAGTATAATCATTATAGCAGTTTAATAAAAAAAAGGAAGGTACTATAATGAAAATTATTGCGATTAATGGTAGTCCACGAAAAAATTCTAATACGGCGGTACTTTTAGAGCATGCATTAGAAGGAGCATCATTACAAGGAGCGGAAACTGAACTTATCAATCTTTATGATTTAGATTATAAAGGCTGTATGAGTTGCTTTGCCTGTAAATTAAAGGGCGGTAAGAGCTATGGTAAATGTGCATACAAAGATGAACTATCTCCTGTTTTAGAAAAAGTTTTAGCAGCTGACGCCCTTTTGCTCGGTTCGCCTATATACTTTCATGCAGTAACTGGCGAAATGCGTTCCTTTTTGGAACGATTGATGTTTCCAATTTTAACTTATACAGAAGATTATAAAGGATTATTAAAGAAAAAAATTCCAGTTGGTTTTATCTATAATATGAATGTCACAAAAGAATACATGATAGAAGCAAACTATCTTCAAGTTTTAAGATTTGCAGAGAATAGTTTAGAAAGTCTTTTTGGTTCCTGTGAATCTTTGGCCGTAAATGATACGTTACAGTTTAAAGACTATTCTAAATATGTTGTTACTGTCTTTGATGAAAATAAAAAGAAAAAGGTAAAAGAAGAGCAATTTCCGATTGATTGTGAAAGTGCTTTTCAGCTCGGTTCACGATTAATTCAAAGGGTAATTTTCCATTAACAACTATAGGTAAAAATAGAGTCTTAGAATTTACTGATAGCGAGGGAAACGATATCGAAATTACTTGTCCGATATAACAATACTAATGAATAGAATTCTTTAAAAGTGAAATATGGGAACTTTAAACGAGTTCCCATAAAATATACCATATTATCAACACTGTTCTTTAACAAAGCCAAAATTTATAAAGCTGATGGATGGAGACGAGTAATAAATTACTCGGAGTAATTTATTACTCATCTCCATCTGTCAGCTTTTATTATAAGCTCAGAAAGATTGCATTTTAGAATCGGGGCAACATATTGACTTAGAATTGATAAAAGAGGAAATAAGTTTCTGCCTCCTTATCCGGAAAGAATTCAAGTCACTTTTTCTGACATATATCGGTATGGACGAATTATTATAGCATACGATTTCAGACGAATCTTTTAATACTTTTAAATTCATTGCATAACCTACTGGATACATAAATGCGCATGATTATTATTGAATCAGGTAAGATAATGGCTGAATTCGTATTGTTTATGTATTATAATTATAACATATTATCAAAAAAATTATGTAAGAAAAGAGGAGTGTTAGATGGGAAAGATAATCTTCATAGATGTAGATGGAACACTGGTAGATTATGAGGCAAACCTACCAGATTTAGCAGTTGAAGCAATTAGAAGAGCCAGAAAAAATGGTCATAAAGTTTATATCAGTACAGGAAGAAGCAAGGCTGAGGTCTATAAAAATATATGGGATATCGGTCTGGACGGAATGATAGGAGGTAATGGCAGTTTCGTAGAGGACAAAGGTAAGGTGATTATGCATCAGACAATAACCGAAGAGCAATGCAGACGAATCGTCGACTGGCTGCATGAAAAGAAGATTGAATTTTATTTAGAAAGCAACAATGGATTATTTGCCAGTGAAAAATTTGAACTGGCAGCAGATAAGACAATGAAAGAATATGCCAGACGAAAAGGAAATGATCAATCAGAAGTGGTAACGGTTCGCACAATTTACCCGGGAATGATCTTTGATGGAGAACTCTATAGGAAAGATCTGAATAAAGTCAGTTATATCCTTAATACTTATAAGGATTATTTGGATACGAAAGAGCAATTTCCAGATATGGAGAATGGAACCTGGGGTGGAAAAGGGGAAGAAGCGCTTTTTGGTGATCTGGGAGTCAAGGATATTACAAAAGCAAATGCCATAGAATATCTTTTGAAATATTTAGGCGCGGACAGGAAAGATACTATAGCATTTGGTGATGCAAAAGTTGACGTCCCGATGTTAGAGTACTGCGAAATTGGTGTTGCTATGGGAAGTGGTGGGGAAGAGATAAAAAAGATGGCAGATATGGTTACGGATGACGTGGATAAAGATGGGTTGTATAAAGCTTTTGTACGGTTGAATTTAATTTAGGAAGAAGGTCTAAAGTGATGAAAGAAGGGGGTGTTCTTATGAATTTTATTTTTGTATTGATTTTATTATCCTTAGCAGCAATTGCAATTACATTTATTTTAAATCTATTGTTCAAAAAAATAAGATATATAAAATATATACCCGCAATTGTATTGTTTCCTTTTATGTTATACAATTTCATTACCATGTATAGTGCAACAAACGAGGGCTTTGAATCATTAGGCAAATTTGTAATGGGAATCTTATTGCTGACTGCATTCGCAAGTTCTCTTATTACTTCGATTGTTATTGATATAATTAATAGAAATATCAGTCGAAAGAAATAATTGGTGATTTCACGATAGTGTAACGATAATAAAAATACAATGGAAGTGAAATATGACGATATTCGAAAAAATCAAACAAGAAATCATGACGGACCCAATGAACGAAGCCTATACAAAAATGGGAATCCCGCCATTATTTAAAGCTTCCGTAGATGCACGCATTGCCATAGTTGGACAAGCTCCGGGACGTAAAGCAGAAGCAACTCAATTGTTTTGGAATGATTTAAGTGGTGACCGATTAAGAGAGTGGATGGGGATATCCCGCGAGATATTTTATAATACGGATCGTATCGCTCATTTGCCGATGGATTTCTATTATCCGGGAAAAGCGAAATCCGGTGATGCCCCGCCTAGAAAGGGCTTTGCAGAAAAATGGCATCCACGTTTACTGAATGAGATGCCAAATATTGAAATCATAATTTTAATTGGCAGCTATGCGCAGAAATATTATCTGGATAAAAGACGCGAGAAAAGTTTAACTGAAACAGTGAGAAATTATCAGAAATATCTGCCGGAATATTTTCCATTGGTCCATCCATCACCTTTAAATCTTGGCTGGCTGAAGCAAAATCCATGGTTTGAACATGATGTTTTACCTGTTCTAAAAGAAATTGTGGATATGAACTTATAGGGAATGATAATTATTTTTACCAAGTAAGCTATACAAAATCCTCTGCATTCCAGATACGTCAGAAACAGACACTGATTCTTCAAACCCCCAAAAAGTCGTATTCAATCTTGTAAAGCGGCAGAAAAATTATATTAGAAAAAGTAACAGAAGCAAATGGCATAGATTTAGAGGCTAGACCTATGATAGCAGATTAAGCAAGGCACTTTACGTCAAAGTTTATATTGTAGAGTGTCTTGCTTATTTTTACATAGTTTCATCCACAGCTACCATTTACCGGACATCAAATCATATTCCAATTGATTTGCGTTTGGGACAAGAATTGTATAGATATTTAGCTGGATATTTTCTTTATGGACGAAACATCCTCTGTTATACAGCTTATTCTATGCTAATAGAAACGACTGAACATGGTGGTAACTTTACTATGATAACATTTCCAGAGAAACTCACTGTATAATCTGTTATCTTCACTCTATCTGGATTATCAAAGTCATTGTGTGCATGGATTTCATTTGTCAATATTCTCGCACTGGCATTATCCCCAGAAAAATGGCTGATAACACAAGATACCTCCGCTTCTTCATAAGGGGAGCAGTTAGCGAGCGTGATGGTCATCACTCCATTTTTTATGGAGGCAGAGCTGGAAATCAAAGGTGCGTTTTTCCTGTCACTCATGGTTTCATTGTCTGTATAACAGTATACCGCCTCACCACCTTGATGCTCCTTGTAGAGGTCAAAAACGTGATAGGTTGGTGTTTTTATCATCTTTTCACCATCTGTAAGGATTAGTGATTGCAGTACATTTACCACCTGTGCGAGATTTGCCATAACAACTCGCTTACTGTGTCGGTTAAATATATTCAATGAAATTGCTGCAACCATGGCATCACGCATTGTGTTCTGCTGATAAAGGAAGCCCGGATTGGTACCTGGTTCCACCTCATGCCAGCATCCCCACTCATCTACAACCAGGCCGATATGATTATCGGGATCATATCGGTTCATGATCTCTGTATGTCTGGTTAAGAGGATATACAGAAATGCAGCACTGGAGATGGTCTCGTAATAAGCCTCATCATCAAATTTAGTTGCGGATTCCATTGCTGGCCAGAATGGCATTGTATAATAATGGAGAGCTATGCCGCTGGTCATATTTGAATCCAGATTTTTCATCATCGCCTCCATCCAGTTATAATCTGCCGAACTCGGACCACATGCAATTTTAAATAATTCGTTTCCTGAATAGTTTTTACAAAAGCTCTGATACCTACGGTATACATCGGCATAATACTCAGGACGCATATTGCCGCCACAACCCCAGTTCTCATTTCCGATGCCAAGATACTTGAGCTTCCATGGTTTTTCCCTATTATTAGCTTTTCGCAATTCAGCCAAGGGTGAGAGGCCATCGAAGGTCATATATTCTATCCATTCAGCAAGTTCCTGTACAGTACCACTTCCCACGTTTCCAGCGATATAGGGCTCACAGCCTACCTGCTCACATAACTCCATGAATTCATGTGTTCCAAAAGAATTATCTTCTGTTACACCACCCCAGTTTGTATTTACCATCTTTTTACGTGATTTTTTTTCGCCGATTCCATCCCTCCAATGATATTCTTCTGCAAAGCATCCTCCCGGCCAGCGGAGAACTGGTAATTTTATGTTTCGGAATGCGTCTACAACATCAGTTCGGATCCCATTTACATTTGGAATAGCAGAAGCTTCCCCTACATAGATTCCATTATAAATGCAGCGCCCAAGATGTTCCGAGAAGTGTCCGTAAATTTCCGGGTGGATAAATGCTATTTTGTCTTTGGCGTTAATTAACATAGAAATATTTTTCATGCTGCCAACTCCTTTCAAAATGATAGTTATATTTTTGCATATTGACATACCGGTTTCAATAACATATCATATGTTTGAACTGACAAATCCTACGATTTGAAATGGAGCAGAAATACTATGGAATTACATACAATTGGGATTAATATCAGACATGGTGGGAATTTCTGCATTGACAGACCCCATGGGTCAGGAGATTACCTTTTGATTGTTTTGAAAACAAATGCCTTTCTGACGATAAACGGACAGGAAATCATGGTTTCCCCAGACAGCTGTATTCTATATAAGAAAGATTCCAAACAGCTTTATCGTACATGTGGTAAAACCTATGTCAATCACTATATTCATTTTGATTGTTTTGAGGAAGATTTCATTACTCAAAAAGGAATTCCTTTTGACACACCGTTCTTTCTTCCGAATCCAATAGAAATTGAAGATTTATTAAAAATGATCAGTCGTGAAAAGATATCCTCCTCTATAAGCAAGGCGGAAAACATCGATCTGCTCCTTAAATTATTGCTGCTAAAAATCAGTGACAGTGTTTCAGATTCAAATGTGCAATCCGATAATACCCAGCATCGTGAGGAATTGACGGCCTTGCGAGCTGAAATATATAGTAATGCTGGCCAATATACTTCCATCAAAGAATTGGCAAAAAAAATGAATCAGAGTATATCTCACTTTCAAATGATCTATCATACACAGTTTGGTATTAGCTGCTACGACGATTTACTCACAGCGAAGGTCATGAGTGCGCAACATTATTTAAGCAGCACAGCTCTTTCAATAAAGGAAATTGCACTCCTTTGTGGCTATGAACATGACACTTGTTTTATGCGCATTTTCAAGAAGCGAACTGGCCTTACCCCTACACAATTTAGAACTAAACTAAAGCATCACTAGATCTGATTCTCCAATAGTTTTGGTTATATTTTACACCTTATGGTTATAATATACAGGAGTACTAAAGGAGGAGAATCTAAAATGTTATATGAATCAAATAAGAAAGAAAAAATGAAGCATATTCTGATCTATTATATGATTCCCTTCACAGCAGGTTTTCTCTTACTTCAGTTTATTGTATATTATCCGTTTGTTTCAAATGGCAAATCATTTATATGGAACTTTGACGGCATAAACCAGCATTATCCTGCATTGGTATATTACGGCAGGTTTCTTAAAAATCTATTTGCCGGTAAGGAAGTGCCCCTGGTGGATTTTAATATAGGGATGGGGTTTGATACCCTGACAACACTTAATTATTATGCCATAGGTGATCCGCTGGCTTTGCTTTCGGTATTCGGCAAAGAAGGAAATTTCGAAGGATTATACCGTTTCTTAATTATACTCAGGCTTTATTTGTCTGGCATCAGTTATCTGTCGTATTGTATCTATAGAAAACAAAGCAGTTACCCTTCTGTACTGGGGGCTTTTATCTATGTATTTTGCGGTTATGTTTTTTATGCCGGGACAAGGCACCCCTATTTCACTAATCCGCTTATCTATCTGCCTCTGCTTTTTCTTGGAATTGAACTCATATTACAAAAGAAAAGACCATATTTGTTTATACTGATGACGTTCATTAGTGCTGTAAGTAATTTTTACTTCTTCTATATGATGACAATAATCATTTTTATATATGCAGTTTACAGGTTTTTTTGCACATATGATAAAAACAGTAACGATCCCATGTGGATATTATTTCTAAAAACCGCATTCCGAACCAGTTTATTTTATCTTATAGGGATTATTATGTCTGCTATGATTTTATTTCCCGTACTTGCGGCGTTTTTTAATAACGGCAGGTTTGACGCAGGATATGATGTTAATCTGCTTTATTATACTCCGGGATATTATGTTACGTTTGCGAATTCCTTTATAGCCCCTACTATAACGCCGGGCTTTTGGACTCTTTGTACCTTTGCTGCCATTGTTCCAGCCGCTGTCCTGGTAGCCTTTCGAAACAGTAAATACCGGCGGTTGAGGGTTGTTTTTCTGATTGGTACCGTTAGTCTGCTGATTCCTTTTATCGGATATCTTATGAACGGATTTTCCTATGTAAGTAACCGCTGGGAGTTTGGCTACAGCTTTATGATTGCATTTTTATTTACTTCGGTTTATGAAGATCTGTTCCGCTTAAATAAAACAGATAAGCTGCTGCTGGTGGCAGGAACCGTTTTATATGGTGTTTTGGGATTTTTTAACCCCAGTATATATATTTTATATGCTTTCCTTATGCTGGGTTTAACAATTGCCAGCATCCTTATTTTTAACCGGTTTACAAAGAATGTTTATCTGCAGAGAACAGTGATATTTACACTGGTATTCATTAATCTGGGGCTCAATGGTTATATGACCAATTCTGGGCGATTTGGTAACTATACAGGTGAATTTATTGATTTGGGAAAGGTTGACAAGACAATTGAGAACTCGGCAGTCAGTATGATAGACAATATATCGGACAGTTCCTTTTACCGGGTGGAGGTATACGGTGATAAACAGTATAATGAAGGTATGCATCTTGGCTTTCGGGATGTCAGTGGTTATTTCAGTATAATGGATAAGAGGCTTTCAGAATATATGGCGGGACTGGAATTAGTAAGCCAGAAAGCATCCTACCGTTTTGATAATTTGGACTACCGGTCTGGTCTTAGTACACTTGCAGGTGTTAAATATCTGGTTACTTCTGCTAAAGAGATGGTTCCCTATGGATATCAATTGATAAAAGAAGAAAGTACGGAAAGCAAGACCTACTATTTGTATGAAAACCAGTTTTCACTGCCTTTGGGTTATGGGTATCAGAGTTATGTAGCCAGGGAGGTTTATGAGACTTTGAATCCGCTGCAAAAGCAGGAGATTATGCTCAGAACAGCCGTTTTGGAAGAGCCGGAGGAATCAACTTTAATGCTCCAAAAGGATGCGTATGAAGGCGGTAATCCTTCCGCCGCCGGATTTAAGTCGGAAGTACTGCCTGTAACCATACGGTATGGCAAAGGAATCACTCGTAAGGGAGATTATATCAACGTATCAAAGGCCGGTACAAAAATTACTGTTTATTTTCAGGGAATGGAGAATTCCGAAACGTATCTCCGGCTTGAGAATTTTAATATAAATAATACAAAATATTATGCCATGAATCTTCGGGTAAAAGGCGAAAATGAAATTGTTAAAACTGTCTATTCCAGGTCTGACAGGAACAATGCGTATTTTGGGAAAGAGGATTATATTATAAATCTCGGCTATCAGAGTACCCCAATGAAATCGTGTGAAATTATCTTTACCAAACCCGGCATATTTCATTTAAGTGATATACAGGTTTATACAATGCCAATGGCTGAATATGAAGAACAGATAAAAGCGAGAGATAAAACTGTACTGGAGAATATACAGGTCACCAACAACCGGATTACCGGAGTGTATAACAGTAGTGAGGATAGTTTATTGTGTCTGTCGATACCCTACAGCAAAGGTTGGAAGGCATATGTAAACGGAGAAAAGACCGAGCTGGTTCCGGCAAACGTGATGTACATGGCTTTACCGGTAAAAGCCGGAGAACATGAAATTGACTTATACTATGAAACTCCTTTTCTTAAAACCGGAATCGCGGTGTCGGCTGCGGGAGTATTTCTGTTTCTTTGCTTCGTGCTCTATTACAGGATTAAAAAAACAAATAAGGGATAACATTGTTATTAGGATAAATTATTTTGGTTCTCATTTCTTGATTTAAGGAGAGGAAGAGTTTGGACAGAATATCAGTTATTGTACCTTGTTTTAATGAAGAGAAAGTAATGCACTTGTTTTATACGGAATTGAAACTTGTCATGAAAAGGATGATTACAACTGAATTTGAAATTATATTTATTGATGACGGTTCAAAGGATAAAACCTTACAGCTTATAAAAGCTCTAAAAGAGAAAGATAACAGAATAAGGTATATATCATTTTCTAAGAATTTTGGAAAAGAAGCTGCTATTTTTGCCGGTTTGGAAAACAGTACCGGTAATTATGCAGTGATTATGGATGCGGATCTTCAGGACCCGCCTCATCTGCTTGCCAAAATGTATGAGTGTCTGCAAAAAGAGGATTACGACTCGGTAGCTGCCAGAAGAGTAACAAGGAAGGGGGAGCCGAAGCTGCGCTCCTTTTTTGCCAGGCGGTTTTATCATCTTATGAGTCATATCTCCAAGGCAGATGTTGTTGACGGTGCCAGAGATTTCAGGCTTATGAAAAGGCAGATGGTGGACGCCATTGTTAATATGAGGGAGTACAATCGATTCTCCAAAGGAATCTTCGGATGGGTGGGTTTTAAAACCAAATGGCTGGATTATGAGAATGTAGAGCGTGCGGCAGGTGAAACCAAATGGTCCTTTCGAAAACTGCTGTTTTATTCTTTTGACGGAATTGTCGCGTTTTCTACCATACCCCTGGGAATTGCATCCTTTTCCGGACTTTTTCTGTGTATCGTTGCTTTTATCGGTATAATAGTCGTGCTAATCCGGCATTTTGCAGGTGTAAAATCCGCCTACGGCTGGTCATCCACAGCTTGTATCATACTGTTTCTCAGCGGATTTCAACTATTCTGCATGGGGGTATTAGGTCAATACGTAGCCAAAACCTACCTGGAGGTTAAGAATCGTCCAATCTACATTGTGAAAGAACAGGGGTAGATTACCGCTTCATATAAAATTTCGGCTACGGTCCTGTCAAATCAGGGCTTACAAAGAATGATTATTTATGAAAAAATCAGGGCTTACCTCTAAATTTAGGCAGTCCCTGATTTTTTAATAAAGATAACTCATTTCATTCTTATATTATTTTAAATATGTCCCACTATTACCGACTTTTCCCGGTGCCGGATTACCTGGCAGATCCAGGACATAAATTCTCATATTGCCTTTTCCTGATCTGGGTATGGTTAATTTGCCATCTGTTATAACCTTTACATCTCCTGTAATTGCATCCTTATAGGTACCATTAGGGATTCCCGAGAACGCTGCACCGTCTGTAATGGATACCAGAACAAAGCTATCCACCCCGGTGCTCGTATCAGTATAACGTCTCTTAAAAGCCATCTCTCCCGAAACACCTTCCGTCGAATACTGCCCTTTTCTAAGTGCTGGGATGTTACGCCTGATTTTATTCAATCTCTGGATATGCAGGGAAAGGGGATGATTTAAGGTTGCTGCCATTGTCCCTGTTGCATTTGTATATTCGCCATAATCCGTCACAGTTACGGAGCCTTCGATATTGTCCCCGAAATAAGCCCTGCCTGTCTCACTTAAAGGCTTTGTTGGACCGGCATCTATCACTGCGCCTTTCATGAATTCTATTTCACTTCCGTAATAAATACTAGGAATTCCCCGGAAAGTATACATAAGGTTCAGATTTTCTGCCCAGGTATCCTGGGAGCCTGCAAACCTTTGGTTTTCCGGCGCACCATCCGGTGCATAATCATGGGAATCCACATAGGTTACATTCCAGGTAGCATCACTGTAATATTGGTCCCCATCTACACCCACACGGAATGCATCCCTGGCATTGTTAAAGTTCCAATGCATGGGAAAATCTATTACACCCAGTCCGGAAGATATACTTTTATCCGGTGTGTGATAAGTATTGCCGTTCAACAAATGATTTCTGCTGACAGGCTGGGTACTCACATTCTGGTTATCATTCCAGTGCTGAAAAACACTATTCATATTTGTAACAGTATCGCCCCAAGGGTAAGCTGAGGTTTCTGCCCAGGTGTAAAAGGGTGTGGAAATTGCAGGAATATTGCTATTCCATACCTGCCGGTACCTGGTGGCTACTTCTCCGAACACAAAGAAATCTTCGCCTCCTGCCGCTTTAAAAGCCGGGATAAAGTCTTTATTGAAGGTTAGTCTGGATATGTGTTTAACCGTATCCACCCGGAAGGCATCGACTCCCATAGTTATGTAGCGGTTGTAGGCATTTATTAAATAATCCGATACGGCTGGATTCTCTGTGTTTAAATCCACACAATCCCCTGCTATCTGGCCGGTTTGGACCGTATAACCCTCCCAGCTTAAGCTTTTTTCATGATGATAGATATTTTCTGTATCCAGGGAATCTTCTTTCATAGCGTTTATTCTGGCCTGATATTGCTGCGCCGGAGTTAAGGTCTCATAATTAGCGGGAAGTTTTCCTTCATCAATTCTGATAATTGCATCAGCAGTATCTTCCTGTGTTTCATCTTTTGTAAACAGCGGATACAGATTTTCCTCCCCAAAATTTCCTGTGTGATTCAATACCATATCCTGAATAATTTTTAACCCCTTCTCATGTGCCGCATTAATTAAATCCTGATAGGTTACACCGTCTGATTCATATCTTGGGTCGATCTCATTGAAATTAACGGCATGGTAACCGTGATAATCATAGCCGCTCATATTTTTCACGACCGGAGTAATCCAGATTGCTGAAAATCCAAGAGCCTTTATGTAGTCAAGTTTTTCAATAAGGCCTTTAAAATCACCTCTCCAGGCTGCATCGTTACTGTTCTTCATGGCTGCCACTTCATCCCAGCAATGCACATTATTACTGGAATCCCCATCATAGAACCGGGTTATCATAACAAAATAAATAGTTTCATCCCTGAAATCAATTCCTTTTTCCGGTGTTGGTGTAATGGTTGGGGTTATTGTCGGCGTAACTGTTGGTGTTGGCGTAATGGTTGGAGTTATTGTCGGCGTAACGGTAGGTGTTGGCGTATTGGTCGGGGTTGGCGTAACGGTCGCTTCCGGGTTCTTCTCGTACCATTGATTATCCTTATACCACCATTCACCGGCTGTCCGGGATAAATCGGCTGTCTGCTTCCCGTTATAATTAAATATCAGATGAACCAGTGAAGCATTGGAAAAAGTATATTTGTACCAACCATTCCCCTCCGGCGCCATATCCGTCCCCGGCCAGGTTATCGTATTGCCGGAGGGCTGGATATTCCAATAATATATCTTTGCTCCGTCCCAGGGACTTTTAAAATGTACCGTAACGGACTCTGATGTACTATCCGGATTATACTGGTACCACTGGTTGTTCTTATACCACCATTCTCCGGAAGTCCTGTATAAGTTTGCTGTCTGTGAGCCATTCTGGTTGATGATCAGATTAACGCTTTGCGTATTGCTGAAGGTGTAACCAAACCAATTATCGCTTTCAGACTTCATTTGTACTCCCGGCCATGTAACCGGCATGTTGTTTTCCCCGTTCAAATTCCAATAATAGATATTTGGTGCGGTATAAGTTCCTTTATAATGCACCGTAACCGAGGATACTGTTTCTGCCTGCATCTTTTGTAATGTGCCAGGTGTTATCATTCCTGTTACCAAGATTACAATCAGCAGCACATAGCCAGTCAGCTTTTTCCAGAAACCTTTCTTCATTCTTTTTATACCTCCTGCCTTTTTAGAGGCTGTATCTTCTGGCATAGATTGACCCTGACCTGAATATATGCCTTGTGAATCAGCCCTTTTATTTATTGACAGCCTGTTGATGCTTAACATTTTACCGACTATATCCCACAGGCCATTCAACCGATAGAATAAAACAGTGAAAAAGTTTGTCTTATTAATTATTTTGTTAATATTGACTGGTTTTGATATATAGATTAATATAATTATATCATTTTATACTGAAAATTCTTGCAATATCCTATGAATTATTTGTACAATACTATCATTTGGAAGAATAGAAACAGCTACGAAAATTTTAGCTTCGAAGGAACTTTTACTGCATAGATGGGGGGATCTTATGGAGATTAATAATTATGCTTTTTACAAAGAGAAAAAAAGCCATGGCAACAGCACATATCCTTTCACTATCTATAAGGTACGGATGCCGGAAACTTTTTCTCAATTTCCACTGCATTACCATGGGGAGGTAGAACTGATTCATGTAAGTGAAGGCAAAGGGGTGATTACCGTCAATTTAAAACCATATGTCGTAACAGCGGGGACCATAGCTTTCATATCACCAGGAATTCTGCATTCCATGGAGCAATTACAAGGGCAACCCTTTGTATACAGGAATATCATATTTGATTTAAAAATGGTGCTTTCCTATATCTCTGATGAAAGCACTCTAAATACCCTGCTTCCCCTTATGGCAAATAAAATATATTTCCCGGTAATTATTGATATGCAGAATTCCCTGAATACTCTTCTTACAGCTTACATCAATACGATGCAGCAAATCCATGATGCCAGGCTTCCGGGATATGAGCTGGCTATAAAAGCTCAGATTATGCTTATGATATACCTGCTAACATCGAACAACCTGCTCCTTACGGATAAATATTATTTAAAATCCTCTGTCGGTAAGTTAAAAAAGGTTCTGACTTACATTAGCGGACATTATGAGGAATCCATATCCATACAGGATGCTGCAACAGTTTACGGAAGCAGTGCCTCAAATTTTATGCGTTTTTTTAAAAATACAACAGGTTCTTCTTTTATACAATATTTAAATGACTACCGCTTGAATATAGCGCAAGAAAAACTTCTGACAACTTCCTGTTCCATCTTAGATATAGCAGTTAATACTGGTTTCAACAATCTCTCTTATTTCAACCGTATGTTTAAAAGTAAATTTAAAGAATCCCCCTCAAGCTATCGAAAAAAACACCGGATAATACAATAAGCAATGTGCCGGGCATTTTGCCTGTGGACAGGTATGACAATCAGTTGAATATAAAAGAAATATGCGGGATGCTTTAAATTCAAGCACAGTCAAAAATTAAGATTTACCTTGTCGGATAGCCACCGCAAGAATTGCCGCAAGAATCACCGCAAGAACCATCACAAGAACCACCGCAAGAACCACAAAAATAAAGCGCCAATACGTGTGATATATCACTCCGTTTATTGGCTCAGTATCTTTGTGCAATTGCAGTCTTGATTACTATGATAAACAGGAGAGAACCATTTTGTTTTCATCCATTTATGTCAGCACTATGATTTCACAACTCATACTTTCTAAAAGCAGTGATACCAAATAAGGTAGCAATAAGTGTAATAACAACAGAATTGATTACAATGCTTATGGCCATGTCTGTTGAAAATGATGATGAAGATATGATTGCAGACATACCATAAATGGAGTGCCTCATGCCTAACTCAACTATTTTTACAACCCTGGAAGAGAAACCACTTAGATTTGTAATGGCAGACCATATTGTTTCACTAAAGAGTACATAGCATAAACAAAGAATGGTAGAAGCGGTATTGTTTTTTATCAACATAGAAAGCAGGCAAAGGACTGCTCCCAAAGAGGCATACAAAGCAATTCCGGAAATAACCGTTGCAATATATCTACTTGTAATAATATTACTTACCTGGCCGGAACTAAACAAAGCAATCAACTCGAACAGTAAGAAAACAGCAGCAGATATAGACGATGAAACAATAGCCTTTGATAAATAAATACCGGTACGGCTCTTACTGATAATCCATTTGTGCTGCCATGTCTTCCATTGATACTCCTGACCAATCCATACGGAGATTAGGATAGCAACCAATATACCCAGTCCCTTTTGATATTCTGTGCCTATCCGAATAATATCTTCAATCTCCTTAAATGCGGTAAGGTTTCCAAAAACAGATATTCCCACTCGAATTTCTTTAAGCATAATCATCATAAGCAAAAAGGATAAGACACCTGCAAACCCTATAACACCATACAAAAGCTTGCTTTTTCCAAGTCTGTAAAGGTCACTTCTCAATAGTTTAATCATTTGCCTTTCCTCCTCTTGTGTACTGCATATACAGTTTCTCTAATGAAGTTCCATTTTGCAATGCATCATGTACAGCTGCTTCTTTTACTATACTACCCTCATACAGTATACCGAAACTGGTAGCTACCTGCTCCAACTCGCTTAAAATATGGCTGGAAATTAGAATTGTCATCCCATTTTCATGTAAGCGTAGCAATAATTCACGCAAGTCTGCAATTCCATCGGGGTCAAGACCGTTCATCGGTTCGTCCAAAATGAGAATATCCGGCTTTTGCAGTAATGCCATTGCAAGCTTCAAGCGTTGTGTCATGCCAAGGGAGAAGTTCTTTACAGGCTTGTGATTACTATCTGCCAAACCAACAGTTTTCAGCACCTCCTCAATCTGGCTGTCCTCAAGCAGACCAAGCAGATACGTCTGCTCTTTCAGGTTTTCAAAAGCGCTCATATTAAGGAAAAGCGACGGATCATTGATAACAGCAGCAAACCTGCTATCCTGTCCGTTTGTTTTTGTTATGGAAACTGTTCCCGTAAAATCTTTAATTAAACCCGTAAGAATACGTAACAAGGTTGTTTTTCCTGACCCGTTTTTGCCCACCAGTGCATAAATATCCCCTTGTCCAATATGGACAGAAACGTCCTTTAAAATGGTGCTTACTCCATATTGCATTTTAATATTTTCTGCTGTTATAGCATATTTGTTCAATTTATAATCCTCCAATCAATAAGGGTTGTAAAGCTCTTATATCCATAAACAGATAAAGCTTGAGTATTTGTCTGAAACTCTGCCTTTTCAGCAATCATACGCAAGAAGAGGTTCGAAATTCTCCGGAACCTGCCGCTTCCTCCTTCCTTACTCATAAGACTTACATTGTTTAAAAGTGTTTCAAACTTTTGTTTGATTTTGCAACACCTAATATTTCATATAGATCTAATTCATGTTCTTTAAGGGGATAGTGGCAGTTATCTCACTGATTAGAGAAAATAATACGTATTAATATAAATAGAATCATTTCAGCAGATACATTTGCTGTTGATAAATGGATAAATGCTTTGAAACTTTCGGGATATTGGTATATAATGGATATAAATGTAAGCGTAAAGGTTATTGGTTCACACGACTTGAAAGAGCTAAAGTATTTAAAGGTAATTAAGAAGGGTTAAAAAAACTATTAACCCTGACAGATATAGCGAATATCAAATTTAAAGGAATAGAAGTGATTTAGAATAATCTGAATATCCCATAAAATAAGGATTAGAAATTACGATTATAATATTACTAGGAGGAAATAAAAATGAACAGGTATGAAGAAGGGCTAAAAATGATAGAAGAAAGATGTGGCAATGGAAAAGATAATATTATCTCTCTCTCGACTATCGCAATAGATCCAAACGCTGCTGGTAACCCCCGTCCTTACATCCGTGATGTGGATGCTTATTATGAAGATGGTGTATTTTATGTTACTACTTGGGCAAAATCAACTAAAATGCAGCAGATAGCTCAAAACCAGGAAGTTGCATTTGCAGTTTGCTTTGAGTGGTTTTCCGGAAATGGAATCGGTGAAAATCTCGGATGGGTCTTGGATCCGAAAAATACTGAGTTAAGGTCTAAACTTCGTAAAGCATTTGCCAATTGGTACGACGATGCAAATAATGAAAAGGATGAAAGCTGTATTATTTTAGCTATCCGCATCACAAGAGCCACGGTAATTAAAGACCATGGTGCTGTTCGTTACAATATGGATTTTGTGAATAAAGTAGAAACGGAAGAAGGAAAAATTAAATAATCTATTTCAGGATAAGAATTAACGAAACCTCCCAGCCGGGCATACGAATTGCACCTCTGATAATTTGACATGATGACAAATTATCAGAGGTGCAATTCATTACAGCATAGGGAGGTTTAAATTATTATCTGTTGTAACCATAGTGTCAGATTCGCCTCTTAAAACGATTATACTATAGGCGCTTGACTGAGGGGGAATACTACTTGTTACAGCAGCTGAGAATTCAGCATTTACACGCATTCCAACATCCAAATTGAAAAGGCTTAGGGATTCTCCATATTGACTTATGATTATAGTATATTGACTTACATTTAATCTTATGATTTGACTGGTACCCATTACCGCAAGCTCTTCAATAACCCGGCGGAACTGGGTGTAATTATGGGGCCAGTTATATCTTTGCAGAAGAGACAGTGCTTCCGGATCGGCACCTAAAATCTGTCTCGGCATATAGTATTTTTTTTCTATTCTCATACAGTTTTCTTTTCCATTTCCAATACATTATTCTCGTTTAGCTATATATACAGCAGGCACATAGTTCTTAACAGCAGCATAAAGTTAAATTGGAGTAGTTGAATCTTTACATTTTCCTTATCCGATATTTAGAATATTCTGGATTCAGCTCTGCAAATCCGTAACAGCGCTTGTGGTGTATATAGAGAGAAAAGGAGTGTATGCTTCTATGTTAACAAAAAAAAGCCGTATTAAAGATATTTATGCGAATCCAATTGGCCGCGACATTATAGATCGAGTAGCTTTACAACTGAATATCAACAAGAAGGTAATTACTAATCCAATCATAGGAAATATGAGGCTAAAGACTTTGCCTAAGCTCTTGAAAGGAAAATTGAAGGAGGGATTTGTTGATGTTATGCTAACCCTATTAAATACCGAACAGGAAACAGCACTGTCCGATGTTGGGGAAATTCAAAAAGCATGGTGGAAAGAGGCAGTATTTTATCAGATTTACCCCAGAAGTTTTAAAGACAGCAATGGAGATGGTATTGGGGATCTGCAGGGGATAATAAGTAAATTGGATTATATAAAAGACCTGGGTATCGATGCTATCTGGCTTTCACCGATTTATGATTCTCCCAATGATGATAATGGATATGACATCAGAGATTATCAGAAGGTCATGGCTGAGTTTGGAACAATGGAGGACTTTGAGGAATTATTATTGGAAGTTCATAAACGTGACATGAAACTTATTATGGATCTGGTGGTTAATCATACCTCTGATGAACATGAATGGTATCAGAAGGCTGTACAGGAACCGGATTCCAAATACAGAGATTATTATATTTTTAAGGATCAGCCAAACAACTGGACATCATTTTTCAGCGGTAGTGCCTGGAATTATGTAGAAGAACGTAAGCAGTATGCACTGCATTTATTCTCAAAGAAGCAAATGGATTTAAACTGGGAAAATGAAAACCTGCGGCATGAGATTCATGAGATGGTAAAAATGTGGCTGGAGAAAGGTGTAGACGGATTCCGCCTGGATGTGATTAATTATATTTCTAAGCGGGATGGTCTGCCTGATGGAAATGAAGACATTGGTAAGATTATGGGGTATTACGGTGCGGAACATTATTTCTACGGGCCTCACCTTCATGAGTATTTACATGAGTTGAAAGAAAAAGTGTTTGGCCCATATAATGCTTTTTCAATTGGTGAAACTCCCGGAACAGGGATGGAAATGAGCAAGCTGCTGACTGCGGATTACCGAAATGAGCTTGACATGGTATTCTCCTTTGACCATCTGGAAACTCCCGGACATACCCGCTTTGATGATTATCAATATGACCTGGGGTATTTGAAGAGTTATATGATTTATTGGATGCAGAACTATGGGAACCATTGTCAGCCATCTCTGTTCTTTGAGAATCATGATAATCCCCGTATGATTTCCAAGATAAATCCAGACCCGCAGTACCGGAAGGTCCTGGGTAAACTTTTGGCAGTAATCCAGCTTACCTTGCGGGGCACACCGTTTATTTATCAGGGGCAGGAGCTTGGAATGGTCAATCAGGACTTTCAGACAATTGAGGAGCTTCGAGATGTAGAATCCTTGAATCTTTATGATAAGTTAAGTAAGACCCTGGGAAAAGAAGAGGCGTTTGCCAAGATACTTGCCGGTACAAGAGATCATGCCAGAACACCGATGCAATGGAACGATCAGAAATATGCAGGTTTTTCCACCGGGGAGCCCTGGATTATGATGGATGAGGATTATAAACAATGTAATGCTGAGGCTCAGCTTCAGGATGAGGACTCCATCCTTCGTTTTTATCAGAAGTTACTTGCATTCAGAAAGGAGCATGGTGTCATTTATTATGGAGAGGTATTATTTACGGAACAAAAGGTAAATGATTTATTCACCTATTATCGTAAGGATGAGACAGAAACGCTGTATATTGAAATGAATTTAAGTTCCTGCAGCAGGAAACGAACAAAGTATCCGGAGGGGCTTCGTATCTTATCGAATTATGCAGAGGTTTCGTCTTCATTCTTAAGGCCTTATGAGGCAGGTATATGGAAAAATAATTAGTGCAAACCATATGAACAGTTTTCAGCTTTCTGCCTTACTTATGAAATCGGCTTAAAGAACAGCTATTTAAAAGAGTTAGGAAAAGAACTTAAAGAAAGCAGTAAGTGCACCACAAATGCAGGATATATACTCTTACATTTGGAGGTGCATTTTTATATTGAAAACAGTTAGTCTCAAAATTTCATTTTTATTTTAGGCTATGGTTAAAACAGTGTTGATAATATGCAATTATTAAGGAACTTGTTAAAAGTTCCCTTAATGCACATTTTAAGAATATATCTATTAAGTTTACTGTAGATTATGTTTATTTTGAACGCAAAAAATAGTGCTCTCCTTCATATACATTGCCTTCACAGAAGTCAATTTTTAATAATGTATTCCGCCTTACAACAGCTTGAGGTATTGCCTTAGTTGCAATCACATCAACCTCAAACAAATCAAAAAAGTTCTCGTTACAAACACTAAATATTTCGTTTAAGTAATCTGTATTTTCGTATTCAGAAGAAACATCAACTCGGAGTATTCCCGTTTTAATTTTATATTTACCAACATAACCAAACATTTCTACTGTTCCAATAGCTTTAGATATTGATTTATCTATAATTGCAAAGCGTATAAATTCTTGTTGAGAATATGCACAAAGCCAAGCTTTAATACATTGTAACATATCCTCAATTTTGTAAATACAAAAATCACCTGTACACCTATCAGAGTTAAAAAATTTTTGTGCCTTACTATCAGAATAACATTTAAGTAGACCTTCGGAATCTTCTTCTGAAACGAGTCTTAAAATAAAACTTTCTGTTTCAAAAGTGGGGCATATTTCATATGGGTTCTTCATAAAAATCCTCCTCATCATGTATATTATATAATCTTTCTTCGCTCCACATTTCTTACCATTGTGCCACAAAAATCTACAATTCTCTATTTACTTTATTATATAACATGTAGAGGTATAATTTCAAATATTTTACACGCATTATACATAGACTGCTTCTAAAATCCTAAAATCCTTTAATTTTGTGTCAGTATGAGAGGTATGGGATTGAACTGACTCTACAGCTGGCATAATAAGACCTCCGTTATCATTCGTATATTCTTATTATAGCCAATTCTATAGACTGCAAAATAGGAGTAAATAATAATCCCTCCAAACTTATGGCGATGCATTAGTTCGGAGGTTCATGAATTTGCCGGTATTCTTTTTTAATAGCGACGATGACGGTGTCTGTCAAATAGGTTTCTGAAAAACAAAAGTCTAAATATATCCCTTAAATTAAAATCACGGAAATTTCTGCGTCGTCTGCGGCGGCCTCTGCCATCTCTTCCGAATCCATCTATCTGTTGAGTATCGATAGTAGCAAAGCCGTAATAATTATTTTCTTCATATTGATTCAGTAGGTTATCGATCATGTCATCTAAATTCGTGAGGGTCTCATCACCGCTTATATTGTTGTTATCGATGAGATAGACAACGTTGTCGTTAAGCATTGCATAAATTTCAGGATATTCTTCAGCAAAATCAAGTAAATCCATAATAAATACCTTTTAGTCTTTTTTTTATTATATGCTTTAATGAGAGAATTGTTAAACTTTTTGCATTTTTCGGTTATGACTGCCGTTTCTTTTCAATGAATACTTCCATCTTACTTGGAAACAATACCCTTGGAGGTGTTTACAACATGATATCACGCAAATCAGTTATAACTTTTGGTATGGTCGCAATTCCCATCGGGATGTCCACGACTACTCAGGACAATGACATTCATTTTAATCAACTCCATAAAGGAGACAACAGCCGTATCCGGTATAAGAAGACCTGTGCCCACTGCGGCAAAGAAGTAAAAGCAGAAGAGATCGTTAAAGGCTTTGAGTATGATGATGACAAATATGTGGTTATCACAGACGAAGAGATTGAAAAAATCAAAACAGAAAAAGAGAAATCCATCCAGATTCTTCATTTTGCACAGCTAAACCAGATTTCACCAGTCTATTATGAGAAGACTTATCAGGCGACGCCAGAAGCCGGTGGTGAAAAAGCTTTCGAGCTTCTCCGCTCCGCATTAATGGGAGAACAGAAGATAGCCATAGGAAAGACCGTCATAGGTACAAAGGACACACTAATGGCAATCATACCCAGAGAGGATGGCATCCTTATATCCACTATGTTCTATGCAGATGAAATCAAGGCTCTTCAAAAACAATACACGAAACCAGAAGTATCCGAGCAGGAACTGGGCATGGCAAAAATGCTGATTAATTCCATGGATACGCCTTTTGATCCTTCCAAATATAAAGACGAATACCAGGGGAGACTGCGTTCTCTTATTGAGACTAAGATTTCCGGTAAGGAGGTTGTGGCTCCCGAGTCAGAAGGTGAAGGAAAAGTCATCGATCTTATGGAAGCTCTCAAAGCCAGCGTAGAAAAAGCAAAGAAAGATAAGGAAACAGCGTGAGCTTATGACAGTGAGTTTAAACGAATACAATGAAAAAAGGGATTTTGATAAAACCTTTGAACCCCAGGGAAGGGCGGAAGATTCCGGAGATAGCCTGCGATTTGTGGTACAGCACCATATGGCCCGCCGAGAGCACTATGACTTCCGTCTGGAATGGAACCAGGTTCTTTTAAGCTGGGCGGTACCAAAAGGACCTTCCTTCGATACACACGATAAAAGACTTGCGGTACAGGTAGAAGACCACCCTCTTGAGTACAGAAATTTTGAGGGGACTATTCCGAAGGGGGAATACGGCGGCGGAGTAGTCCTTCTCTGGGATGAAGGGTTTTGGGAACCTCAGGGGAACGTGGAGGAAGGGCTGAGAGAAGGCGTTCTTAAATTTGTTCTGACAGGAAAGCGGCTAAAGGGTAAGTGGGCTTTGATCCGGCTAAAAGCAAAGGCAGGAGAGAAGAAGGACAACTGGCTCTTACTGAAGGAAAAAGATGAGTATGTTAATACGGAGGGCATATCCGGATTTACTACCAGTATCAGAACAGGACGTACCATAGAGGAGATTGAAGCCGGAGAAGCAGAAAAATTCATTCGGAATCCTTTTAACAAGGTTGAGGTAATGTTGGCCAGATTAGCTCATAGCATACCGGAGGAAGAGGACTGGCTCTATGAATTAAAATATGATGGTTATCGGATTGTTGCTTTTGTGGAAGGCAATCAGGTACGGCTGATGACCAGAAACGGAAATGATTATACAAGAAGGTTCCAGCCGGTTGCCAGCTCCCTCATAGACCTTGCTGCCGGGAGGGCAATGGTACTGGACGGAGAAGTTGCCATTACGGACTCAGAGGGTAAGACGGATTTTCAAGCTTTACAGCATTATATGAAAAATCCAAAACCACAGAAGCTCACCTATATTATCTTCGATTTGCTTGCTCTGGATGGCGTTGATCTTCGGGGATACCCCTTGACGGAAAGAAAAGAAAGGCTGGAGACCCTGCTCACGGGTGCTCCCAAAAGACTCTTCTACAGCCGTTATATCAGAGGAATGGGAAAGGAAAGCTTCGCTGCAGCCGAAGAGGCCGGTATGGAGGGTATTGTAGGGAAAAAAGCGGATTCTGTCTACAGCGGAACCAGAAATGGCGACTGGATTAAGTTAAAATGTGAAAAGCGGCAGGAATTTGTTATTTGCGGATATTCACTTTCTGACAAGAAAGCAAGGGGAATTAGTTCCCTTCTCTTAGGCATCTATGAAGGTGAAGATCTGGTTTATGCCGGACGTGTTGGTACCGGCTTTGGTGAGTCTGACATAAAACACCTATTGGAGAAGTTTGAGAACATAAAAAGGATGAATACAGCGTTTAAAGCAGAACCTGAATCCAAACCATCAGAAGTGATTACCTGGCTTGAGCCGGAGCTGATTGCAGAAGTCAAATTTACCGAATGGACCGCAGAAAATCTGCTAAGACATGCAAGCTTTCAAGGTTTGAGGACAGACAAGGACGCCAGGGAGGTTCAAAGAGAAATGACAGTAGAGGAAACATTATTTCAAGCCTCAGGAAATGAATACGGGGAAAGCATGAATGTAAATACCGACAGCATCTTAGTGGGAGAAATTAAAATTACAAGTCCCGAAAAGATAATATACGGAGAGCCTGAAATTACAAAAGCAGATATTGTACGGTATTATGAAAAGGTTTCGGAGCGGATGCTGCCCTTTTTAAGCTATAGGGTTTTAAGTGTTGTCCGCTGTCCGAAGGGTATATCACAGGCCAGTTTTTTTAAGAAACATCCCGGTCCTGACAGCAAGGGCATTATTACAATACCGGTAACCAATGGCAGCGGTGAAACAGAGGAATATTTCTATCTTGAAAATCTGACAGGGATTTTATATGAAGCACAGATGTGCACTTTGGAATTTCATACCTGGGGAAGCCGTGTAGATGCTATCGAAAAACCGGATATGATGGTTTTTGATCTGGACCCGGATGAAGGGATGGAACTGAGCAGAGTCCGTCAGGGGGTGAGAGATATCAGAAGCATCCTTAGCGAACTCTCCTTGAATTCCTATCTTAAAACCAGCGGCGGTAAAGGATATCATGTTGTTGTTCCTCTAAAACCGGTAGTTACCTGGGAGGTATTCCATGAGTTTGCAAGGACTGTTGCCAAAGTAATGGAACAGAAATGGCCTGACCGCTACACCAGTAATGTAAGAAAGTCAAAGCGTACCGACAGGATTTTTATTGACTGGATCAGAAACGGCAGAGGTGCCACAAGTATTGCACCTTATTCCTTAAGGGCGAGAAAAGGAGCAAAAGTGTCAATGCCCATTACATGGGAGGAACTTGATACCGTGGCGCCGGATGGTGTAAATATGGCGGAAGCCCTTGCAAGAATCAATGCCAGTGATCCCTGGAAAGATTTTTACAATAATAATCAAAGTCTAAGACCGAATATGTAAAGCTTGTTTAATCTTTTAAGCTCAATCTTTCACTATCCATATTGGATATGAACATGTCTTCTTTGTGGACTTACTTAAAATGAAGGTAAGTCCACCTGGGTTTGATGGTATACAGGAGGATTTATCTGTAACCCCATCAAGCCGCAGAAATTCCATAAAAAACATATATACAAACATATGTTCTGAGAGTATAATAAAATTTGATTTAAAGAAATAAGGCTATGAAATATATCAAACAAGGGAGGTGTTTCCGGGATGGAAGAGCACATTTATTTATGTATTGATCTTAAGTCATTTTATGCTTCTGTAGAATGTGTGGAGCGTGGGCTTGATCCTCTCACTACGAATCTTGCGGTGGCTGACCCTGAGAGAAGTGAGAAAACAATATGCCTTGCCATTTCCCCATCCATGAAAGCCTTGGGAATAAAGAACCGGTGCCGGGTGTTTCAGATACCCAAAGATGTGCAGTACATCATGGCAACGCCAAGAATGAAGCTCTATATTGATTATTCCGCAGAAATTTATGGTATTTATCTAAAATATATTTCCAAAGAGGATATCCATGTTTATTCCATAGATGAGGCCTTCCTTGACGTAACCCATTATCTTTCCCTGTATCATATGAGTCCAAGGGAACTGGCCTTACGGATTATGGAGGATATCAAGATTTCCACAGGCATTACGGCAACTGCAGGAATTGGAACGAATTTGTATCTGGCTAAAGTAGCACTGGATATTATGGCAAAGCATGCAAAAGACAATATTGGATATCTGACAGAGGAACTTTACCAGAAAGCCTTATGGAGGCATCAGCCTCTGACTGACTTCTGGAGAATTGGGAAAGGAATTGCAAACAGACTGAATAGTGTAGGGATTGTGGATATGGGTGATATTACCCGCGCAAATGAGGAGCTGCTGTACCGGCTGTTTGGCATCGATGCGGAGCTTATGATAGACCATGCCTGGGGAAGGGAGACCACTACCATGGCAGACATTAAGGCATACAGCTCCAAAAGCAATTCCATGTCCAGCGGACAGGTACTATCAAGAGATTACAGCTTTGAGGAGTGTAAGTTAATTGTAAAGGAGATGGCGGATGCCTTATGTCTGGATATGGTAGAGAAGAGCGTAGTTACCGGTTCTATGTCCTTAATGATTGGATATTCTAATGAGCTGGGGTTAAAGCCTGCCATAGGAACTGCTTCTATGACAGTTACCACGAATTCCTACCGAACAATCATACCCTATGTGATAAATCTGTATGAGCGTATAGTTGATAAGAATAAGCCAATAAGGCGGCTGAGCCTCTCCTGTAACAATGTTTCCGACGAAACCTACGAACAGTATGACCTGTTTTCAGATCCCATAGAAATAGAGAAGGACAGGAGAATACAGAAAGCGGCATTGGAAATCAAAAAGAGGTTTGGTAAAAATGCTCTAGTACGGGGAATGGATCTGCAGGAGGCGGGAACAACCATGGAGCGTAACAGACAGATCGGAGGGCATAAAAGTGGAGAATAACAGGAGTAAAATGGACAGGGGGACCCGTGCAAAGCAGTTTATGCCCTTCGATGCATTAAAAGGATTTCGTGAAGCTATTACAGAAAAGGAACGGATTATCGTTCCTAAACGCGATTTATCGGAAGGACAGAAAGAAGAACTGGAACGGAAGCTAAGGCAGCTTAAGAAAAAAGAGATCATTACAGTGGAATATTTCAACAACAGTGAATATGTTCAGGTAACCGGTGTGGTAACACGAATAGATGAAGTAAGCAGAACCCTGGATGTTGTTAATACAAGGATAGCTTTTCGCGATATTTTTAGTTTAAGATGCGAGATATTTCAGGAGTAGATTCGAAAATAATACACTATTTTCAAAATTTGCCATCTTCTTTTCCCCAGGATGCAATGCTACTATTTATGTGTAGTAAATAAACATTTTAAAGGGAGAGAAGAGGTATGAGAAAAATATGGGCGTTTATGCTTGTAACAGCAATGGTACTTTCCATGCTGGCAGGCTGTGGCAGCAAAAAAGAGGAAACAGCAGTCACAGACAAAGGGGTAACAGATACCGAGAAGACAGGTACAGAGAAAACCGAGGCAACCAAAGCTCCGGAGAAAGTAACACTTAAGTTGTTTTCTAACCTGCCTGACAGAAAGAACGGACAGGGTTTGGTGGAGCAGATGATTATTGATGAATATATGGAGGCGAATCCGAATGTAACAATTCAGGTTGAAGCTTTGGACGAAGAAGCCTATAAGACTAAATTCAAAGCCTATGCCATGGACGGTATGCCGGATGTAGTCAGTATTTGGGGACAGCCTTCTTTTTTAGGGGAGGTATTGGATGCAGGAGTTCTGGCAGAACTGAAGGAAGCGGATTATGCCAATTATGGATTTGTTTCAGGTTCTCTGGAAGGGTTTAAGAAAGACGGCAAGCTTTACGGTCTTCCAAGAAATACGGATATTATGGCATTTTACTATAACAAAAAGATGTTTGAGGATAATGGATGGAAAGTTCCTGCTACATACGAAGAGCTCTTGACCCTTAGTGCTGCAATCAAAGAAAAGGACATTATTCCGGTGGCAATGGATGGCGGTGACGGATGGCCAATGGCAATTTATTTAACAGACCTGTTAGTCCGTATAGAAGGAAAGGATGCAGCAGCACTAATTAACGAGGCAGTTGCAGCAGGAGATTTCTCTGATTCCAGGTTTACACAGGCAGTTGATTTGTTGGTTCAGTCAGCCCGGGCAGGAATGTTTCAGACCGGATATGATTCCCAGGATTACGGTACCGCAATGAACTTATTCACCAATGGCCAGGCAGCAATGTTTTATATGGGAAGCTGGGAGTCCTCCATGGCTTTGAATAATGATATAACTGAAGACATCAGAAATAACGTAAGAGCCTTTACCATGCCTGCAATCAATGGCGGAAAAGGCTCACAGAACGATATCGCAGCCTGGAACGGCGGCGGTTATGCTGTAGCAGCAGACTCTAAGGTAAAAGATGAAGCAATCAAATTCTTAAACTTCATGTATCAGCCTGATAAATTATCCAAATATGGCTGGGAGAAGGGGGTTGGTATGTCAGCCCAGGATCAGTCCGCGTATATGACAGGAAATGAGACTGAATTACAAAAGACCTTTACCGATATCTTAAAGAATGCAACAAGTGTATCAGGAACACCAATTAATGACTGCGGTCCCTCCGCCTTCAAAGCAGCAATTGAGAGTGAGATTCAAAGTGTTTCCAATGGAACCTCTTCCGTTGATGATTTCCTTGCAAAAATCGGCGAGGCTTGTAAGTAAACACTTATAACCTGTGCATCTGCTTGGTGCACTGGGAGTATGGCTGCCTTTCTAAGGAGGGCAGCCATTTCACACTTCTTATTTAGGCAATATGACAAGCCATTTTCTCAATGTTTAGGGTACACCCAGGCGTAAATGGAATTCGTGTGCACTGAATCCACAGTATAAACTGATTGCGGGTTGAGGGAGGTTTGGCTGTCAATGCATTATGGAGGATAGGATGAACAAACTATACAGTAATAAATTGGTTATTTTTAGTCTGATATTACCAGGTTTACTGCTCTTTCTGCTTGCGATTTTGGCACCGATCTGTCTGAGTATATATTATGGCTTTACGGATTATTCAGGAATGGGCCAGGCAAAATTTATCGGAATGGATAACTACATGGAATTAATGTCAGACAGAACCTTTCACAGAGCGCTTACCAACTCACTTCTTTTAGCGATTGGATTTATCGTAATTCAACACCCCATTGCAATAATTGTGGCAGCAGTGCTGGACAAATTACAGGGAAAGGCTGAGGGATTCTTTCGCTGCATTTATTTTATTCCTAATGTGATTTCTGTTGCTGTAATCGCATATTTGTGGAAATTCATCTATAATCCGGATTTTGGTTTATTAAATAATATACTGAAAAGCCTGGGATATCAGGGAAAGATCAACTGGTTCAGTGCGGATACGGCAATATGGTCAGTTTTGATTGTGTTGATCTGGCATGGTTTCGGCTGGGGTATGTTAATCTATTATGCCGGGATCAAGAATATCGATCCGGTGTTGTATGAGGCGTCCGCCATAGACGGAGCAGGTCCCAAGCAAACCTTCATGAGAATTACATTACCTCTGATGAAACCGGTGATACAAATCAATATCACCATGGCTGTGATATCTGCTTTGAAACAGATGGAAACGGTATATTTATTAACAAAGGGAGGGCCGGGAGACAGTACCCAGTTTACAGCAAACTATTTATACCTGCAGGCCTTCAAAGCTTTCAGGTACGGATACGGCAATGCCATTGGTGTAGTATTTATCCTTATCTGCCTGGTCGTAACCGTTATGTTAAACAGGATTTTCCGTGACAAACAGGGACAGGAGGGATAGAGGGATGACAGGCAAAGGTATAGGAATAAAGAAAGGAATTTTAGGGGTTATCCTATTGGCGGTTGCACTGGTTCAGATATTTCCACTGGTCTGGCTCATTGATTTTTCTCTTGGAACCAGTAATGAGATGTTCACCAGCGGACTTTTGATTATCCCTGAGAAAGTTCAATGGGGGAACTATGGAAAGGCATTTGTGGACGGACATTTCCTGCTTTATTTAAAGAACAGTGTTCTAATTAACAGTCTTGCGGTATTATTAGTTTCCCTGTTTTCCATTATGGCTGGTTATGCCTGCAGAAGAATGCAGTGGAAGCTTAGTGGTTTTGTAAAAACTCTTCTGCTGTTAGGTATGATGATTCCCATCCATGCTACCCTTTTACCAAACTATAAGATTTATACGATGATTCATGCTACGGATACCATATGGGCACTTTTAATTCCTTATATTGCATTTTCACTGCCCCAGGCTTTGTTTCTGATGACAGGCTTTATCGAAGCACTGCCCATGGAACTTGAGGAGGCAGCGGTAATGGACGGATGCGGTATTTACCGGATCGTATTCCGAATTGTAACGCCGTTACTAAAGCCCTCCATTGCCACTGTAGCTATTATGACCTTTCTGAATAACTGGAACGAATTCATGATGGCAAGTACATACTTAAGTTCACCTAAGTGGAAGACCCTTCCCTTCTCGGTTTTGGAATTTACCGGACAGTATTCCTCTAACTATGCGGTGCAATTTGCAGTGATGGCATTGACGGCTGCTCCGGCGGTTATTGTATATATTTCATTGAACAGGCATATCACAAAAGGTGTTGCAATGGGGGCGGTAAAAGGATAAAATTTAATATAATTATTTTCGGAGGGGTTATGCAGCATATAAAATACCGGATCAGAAGGCTGAGTATCAGAAAGAAACTGATATTTTACAGTTACATAATCATAACCCCGATACTGCTCTTCATCAGTGCTGTTTTATTTGTAAGGAATTATAATACTACAATAAAAGCAGAGAATGATAGCTATCTCCAAAGTACCCAGAATTTGACCAGTGGTATTGATGTACTCCAAAAAAGTATTATTGAGTTTGCAACTTATATCTGTATTAACAATGATATTAGCAGAATACTTACCTCGGATAATCCGGAGGAACTGAATAAGGACTCCCTGCTCTGGCTTCATAATGCTCCCATGAGAATTATCCAGGATATGATGGCTCTGAACGGACAGATAAAAACAATTGCAATTTATCCCGAAAACGGTGTGAAACCTTATCTCAGGTGTATGGATGCATCAGCTTACCTCCCTTCCATACAACAGGTGAGTACTACTGAGATCTATAAGAAAGCGGTGGAACAAAAGGGCAGGATTATATGGAAAAGGGTTTCAAAGAATAAATCAGATACCTATGAAGCAAACAGAACTGATAAAATTGTCCTCTATCGTGAAATCTATGATCTTGCAAAGAAGGAAAAACGCGGATATCTGGTGATTGGAGCCTCTATGAATAAATTTACCGAGCTTTGTGAGAACTCCTTATCCTCTGACAGGGAAGGTATCCTGGTGGTTAGTGAGGAGGGGGCAGAACTTATAAGAAGCGGCCTGGTGAAGGAAGACCTTCTGTCAAAGATAGTAGAGGAGAGATCCGCTGAAGCATTAAGTGATAAAGCCTCCGGCTTTATGGAGTATGAGAAGTTTAAGGTCTTTTATAGCAAAAATGAGGATACAGGGACGACCATTTATCGTCTGGTTCCCCGGGAAGGACTTAGAACGCAATTAGCTTCCATTGCTTTTGCACCGACTGTTTTATTACTGGGGTTTCTGGTGGGACTTTTTCCGATTCTGATTTTTGTATCCAATATCATTTCGAAACCTTTGCATGAATTATGCAATGCTATGGAATTATTTAAAAAAGGTGATTTTAATCAGAAGGTCGAAGTGAATACACTGGACGAAGTGGGGGAAGCCGCCGCTTGTTTTAATCAGATGGTGGATGATATAAAAAAACTCATCGATAATAATTACGTTATGGCCCTTAGGGAAAAGGAGAGTGAACTGAATGCTCTTCAAGCCCAGATCAATCCTCATTTTTTATACAATACACTGGATTCTTTATATTGGCAGGCAACAGATGCACAGCATTATGAGATAGCGGAGGATATCTATGCGTTGTCCCAGCTTTTTCGATTGGTGTTGGGACAGGGAAAAGGAATTGTTACCGTAAAGAATGAGCAGGAGCTGATTGACCGCTATTTACATATTCAGAAGATGAGATTTGCAAAACGATTAGATTATGAGATAAAAATTGAGGAAGAAATTGAAGCTGCCATTATTCCAAAATTGATTCTTCAGCCCTTTATTGAGAATGCTATCGTTCACGGTTTTGAAAAAACGGGTGAGAAATGCTTTATTTCCCTGGTGGGTAAGAGGAGAGGAAAGCATATTATTTTTATGATTAAGGATAATGGCATTGGCATGAGCAGGGAACAGGTGAAGGCAATCCTGAAGGTGAATGATTCAGAACGTTATGCCAGTCAGCGGATTGGACGTTATGCAATAAAAAACATTAGAGAACGCCTGGAACTAAAATACCATGAGGATTTTAAATTGTTAATCTATAGTAAAGAAGGCAGCGGAACAACTGTCATTATTGAACTGCCATATGAGAACAAGGAGATGTAGGGGTTGGGGATAAAACTTTTGATTGCTGATGATGAGGATACCATAAGAAATGGAATGGCTAAGTATATCCAGCTGCATACGGATCTTTTTGACAAGATCTATCTGGCTGAAAACGGTCAGATAGCCATAGAAACCATATTCCGCCATGAACCGGAACTGATGCTTTTGGATGTACAGATGCCGGTAAAAAACGGAATCGATGTGATGCAGGAGACACAAAGGGCAGGAATTATGCCGATTACAATTATTCTAAGCGGCTATGATGAATTCAAATATGCACAGCAGGCCCTTAACTATGGTGCCAGGGGATATCTGCTAAAACCCAGCCGTTCTTCTGATATCCTTAAACTATTAAAGGATACAGCAAATGATATACTGGGGATACGAGAAAATAAGAACCTGCCAGAGAAAACAGGTAAAAACGGATTTGTGGATATAGCAAGTAATTATATCAGGGAGTATTATTATAAGGATCTGACCTTGAATGAGGTCGCGGAGCGCGTGGGGATTACTGCAGGCTACCTGTCAACCTTATTTTCACAGCAGAAAGACTGCAGCTTTATTGACTATCTGAATGTGGTAAGAATTGAGCATGCCTGCACTTATCTACAGCAGAATTATTTCAAGACCTATGAAATTGCCTTTAAAGTTGGATACAGGGATGATAAATATTTTTCGAAGGTATTTAAGAAAGTTACCGGAATGTCGCCTTCGGAATATAAACGGATATCTATATCGTAATTTATAATGGGAAAAGGCTTTTATTATTCAGCCTTTTCCCATGTTTGTTATAAATCCACTTGTTCAATGGATTTGTTCGATTGAATTAATAGAAAAACATCGTTTTACAGATTGACTGCATTATAGTAACATAAAAGTATACCAGATACAACGATAAATGCTTGTGTGTTACATAAATCAGTTAATTATGAAGATGAGAAGAGAAACAGTAAAATATAAAAGTGGAAAAATAGATGAAAGAGGAGAAAGAGTACAATATGAAAGAGGAGAAAGAGTGCAATATGAAAGAGGAGAAAGAGTGCAATATGAAAGAGGAGATAAGGGAGAAAGTTCTTGAGTTTGGAGCAGATATTTGTAGATTTACTGGAATTGATCGATTAGCCGGTGCACCCGATGGATTTCATCCACGTGATATTTTCCCCGCGTGCGAGAGTATAGTCACTTTTGCTGTAGCTCTTCCAAAAGGATTATATATGGTTGATTCCAGATTGATATATTCGCACTTCAATACCCTTGCCTGTTCACGTGTTGATCGTATTGCATATCGAACGGCAGCTTTCTTGGAAAAGATGAATTATGGCATAGGAGTACCGATACCCTGTGATGGACCCTACGATTATTGGGAAGAAGAGAAAATGGAAGGCCGTGGGTTACTTTCCATGAAGCACATCGCGTTCTATGCAGGAATTGGTACCTTTGGGAAGAATACACTGCTGCTCAACCGGGATTATGGTAACCGCCTGCTTATCGGATGTGTTTTAACTGACTTGAAAATAGAGTCCGATGAACTATCTGCTGAAGTATGTCTTGAGCATTGTGAGTTATGTATACAAAACTGTCCGGCAGGAGCAATCAGTGAAAGCGGAGTCATTCAAAAAAGTTGCCGGGTAAATAGTTATGGTCATACAAAGAGAGGTTTTGATACAGTAGAATGCAACCGATGCAGAACGGTATGTCCTATGCGGTTTGGAGCAAATACCTGTGATAAATAAAGCAAATAAAAATTGCAATTTTTGCTATTGCTATTTAATTGTTGTTCTTGCTAGTATTGATGTAATTTTTTATTTAAGACACTGAATTTTCAATAAAAAGAAATCAGTGTCTTTTTTTATGTCTGAGGATTCATATAGTAAGATGTTGTTGAATTTCAGCTATAAATACTGCGTTAGTTACAGAATCAGAGAAAAACATAAAAAAATTATGAGAGTAAAAAGTCTGCCTTGAATAAGAAGTAAAGAAACAGAACTATCATTAAAAACCTCTATGAGGTAGGTTAATTGGATACTGAGAAAATAACAATAAAGGTGCAAAAATATAGAATTAAATCAATAAATAGTATAAAAGCAAACCTATGAAAAATAAAAAATCTGGTCATTATAACCTAAATTGCGTCCTGAATTCAGTTAAAATATAAAAAAATGTTAAGATTGGGTACATAACCTTTTAATCGGGGTGTATTTTTCCCTGCCACCAATATTATATAATCAGTTTAGAATATTAATTAGATAATTAAACAAGGTGGATGGGAGCATGACAAATGACTAAGAATTCAAAAAAAATCATGACAAAAAAACAAACGATCACCCGTAAAACCTGGAGACAGGAAGTACAGCATAACTGGCCCCTCTATGTAATGATACTTCCGAGCTTCGTTCTGGCAATTATTTTCTGCTATATCCCCATGGGTGGACTTATTATGGCTTTCCAGAACTATAAGCCATGGCTTGGAATCTTCGGCTCGGAATTCGTGGGAATGGATAATTTCCTGCAGATCTTCGAATTTCAGGAATCTTACCAGGCAATAATCAATACCCTGATTATCGCCGTCAGCAAGATTATTCTGGGACTTATCGTACCTGTGGTTATGGCACTGCTTCTGAATGAAGTCAAGAATATGGGACTGAAAAAGGGAATTCAGACCTTAGTATATCTGCCTCATTTCCTTTCCTGGATAACCGTAGCCGGTATGCTTCGTGATATTCTGGGGTTAGATGGTATTGTAAATAACTTTCTTCAAAAATTTGGAGTGGAGCCAATCTTTTTCCTGGGGGAGGCTGGTATGTTTCGGCAGATTGCAGTTATTTCCGACCTCTGGAAAGGCTTTGGATTCGGTATGATTGTGTATCTGGCAGCTATTTCAAATATTGACCAGGGACTTTATGAAGCGGCAGAGATGGACGGAGCCAACCGTTTACAGCAAACCTTATATATTACCCTGCCAAGTATCACGCCAATGATTATCGTCATGGCGACCCTAAGTCTTGGAAATGTGTTGAATGCCGGTTTTGACCAGATCTTTAACCTGTATTCACCTCTTACCTACAGCACCGGAGATATTATTGATACCTATGTATACCGGCAATCCCTGGTAAACGGACAGTATAGCTTTGGTACAGCAGTTGGGCTCTTTAAGTCTGCCATCGGATTGTTCCTGACGGTTGTGTCATATAAGATTGCATATAAATTTGCAGGTTACAGAATCTTTTAGGAGGAAAAATACACCATGAGACGTACATCTTTGAGCAGAAAAATATTTGTAGGCTGTAATACTGTATTCCTTGTAACGGTAGCGCTTCTGTGCCTGCTCCCATTAGTTAATCTGTTTGCAATCTCCCTTAGTGGAAAGAGTGCTGCAAACAGCGGAATTGTCACCTTCTGGCCGGTAGATTTTACCGGACTGGCCTACGTAAAGACTTTTAATAACAGTAACTTCATACGTTCCATTATGATATCCTTTCTCAGGACCTTTACTGGCACGTTCCTGAGCATGTTCGTTATAACGACAGCGGGATATGCCCTTTCCAAGGAGTTCAGGGGCAGGACGGCACTGATGTGGTTTTTCGTATTTACCATGCTTTTTGGAGGCGGTTTAATCCCTTCCTATATGGTAAATACCTCCATAGGATTAAAGAATAATTTTCTTGTATACATACTTCCCGGAGCTTTCGGATGCTACAATCTGATTCTGATTATGAACTTCTTCAAATCAATTCCGAAGGCACTGGAGGAAGCGGCACTTATTGACGGGGCAAGCTTCTTCACTGTCCTCTGGAAAATATTTCTTCCATTATCCAAAGCAGGTCTTGCCACTGTAGCACTCTTTATTATGGTAGGCAACTGGAACGAATGGTTCACGGGTATTCTATATATGTCTGATACCAAGAATTATCCCCTGGCCTCCTTTCTGCAAGTAATAGTAGTACAAGGCAACCAGCAGGATCTGGCACTGGACCCTACTTCTGCGGCAGCTATGTCGGAGCGTACCATTAAAGCAGCTCAGGTATTTATAGGTGCACTGCCCATCCTTATGGTATATCCCTTTTTGCAGAAGTATTTTGTAAAGGGTATTGTCATTGGGGCTGTGAAAGAATAAAAGTTGAATAAATGCAGTATGTAAATAATTCAAAAAAAATAAGGGGTAGCACAAAGGATAAAGTCAATTTCAAATAAATTAGGACAGCTACAAATCGAATCATAATAATATCAAAGGAGAATCATGGCAGTCCTAGAAGAAATCAGGACATTTCAAAAGGAATCAGAGCAGTCCCAGAAGAAATCAGGATATTTCCAAAAGGAATCAGTGCAGTTCCAGAAGAAATCAGAGCAGTTATAAAAGGAATCAAGATTATTCAAATATGAATCGGAGCAGGTACAAAGCTGAAATAAGGCAGTACCAAAAGGAATACGGATAGTTCCAAAAAATCAAGGCAGTTTCAAAGATGGAATCAGAGCACTTACCAAAAGAATCAACAACTTCGAATCAGAGGTTATGATTAAATAAATCAGATGAAATAAAGCAGATTAAATCAATCAGGAGGAAGGTATTATGAAAAACAAGAAAGCAATCCTTTCAATCTTACTGGTATCCGCACTGCTCCTTACAGGCTGCGGCGGTAAGAACAGCGGAGGCAGCAAGGAAGCTGCCGCTACCAGGAATGGGGACGGTAAGTATGAGCCGGCTATCACCATCACCATCGCAAAACAGCTGGACGAGAATACGGGAAGATACGGAGAGGGAGAAGACATCAATAAGAATCCCATGACAGTGCTCACAGAGGAAAAGCTGGGAATCAAGATGGAGACCACGCTTCTTGGCGGAGATGCGGGCAACTATGATACGAAGCTGCGCCTGGCACTGACAGGTTCAGAGGAACTGCCGGATGTATTTCCGGTATACGGAACCCAGATGATTGCAGATATGATAGAATCCGGACGTGTAAAAGCAATAGATGATGATATTGAAAAATATATGCCGGAGCGTTTGAAAGAGATCTATGATAAGTATCCCCAGTCCTTTTATCCGGTGACCAAGGATGGCAAGACCTATGGTATTGCCTGCGCTCCGTCTTTAACAGAAGGACAGGTTATGATTATCCGCCAGGATTGGCTGGACAAATTGGGACTTAAGGCTCCCACTAATATGGAGGAGTTCGAAGCAGTCATAAAGGCATTTACTGAGAATGATCCTGATGGAAACGGAAAGTCTGATACCTATGGTTTCACTTACCAGGGGGACAGCATCTACAACAGCGGCTGGGTAGCAGATCCCGTTACGCTTTTCTCTGCAAATACCGGAAAACATATTCCTGGAAGCTGGCAGGAAGACGAGTCGGGCAATCTGACCTACGGTTCTATTGATGAGGGCAACAAAAAGACCCTGGAGCGTATGGCAGGATGGCATAAAAATGGGTGGATTTTTCAGGAAGCTGCCGCAACCGGTGCCTGGGATGCCATGAATCAATTTACTGAAGGCAAAGCAGGTATCTTTATCGGAAGGCCCTGGGCAATCAATTCCGTAAGAGATGTTACATCTGTAGCGCCGGAGGCTGTAATTAAAGCATATCCGAATATCCTTCAGGACAATGGAGAGCCAACCTACCAGGCCGCCCAGATCAACGACGGGTGGCTGATGTTCAACAAAGATTTTAATAACATGGAAGCCTTTTTCACCTATTATGACTGGCTGTATGATGCGGCCTTTGGTACCGGTGATTTTCAATATGGATATCTGGAAAATTATGATTATGATGTGGTAGGTGATAAGGTGGTTTTTGATTCCAAACTGTTTGACCCAGCCGTAACGGATCCATTTATGCCGGGTAAATCAACAGTTATGAAGAATGCTCCGGCACTTGATTCAATGCAGGCTTACGCAGATGTCAAAGAAGGAAAAGAGGCACAATCCAGTGCACAGATCAGGGCAACAGCTGATTTTGAAACAGCACCGGATATGGCGGAAGGTTATGCGTTAGCCAATGCACACAGAGATGAACTGCTTCCAAATCTGTTCAACGGTGAACCTACCGCTACGATGAAGAAGAAGTGGGAACAGCTTCAGACCATGGAGAAGCAGGTATATACCAATATCATCTATGGCAAAGAAACCTTGGAGGCTTTCGACAAATTCGTCCAGGATTGGAAAGCCCAAGGCGGAGATGAGATCACCAAAGAAATTAATGAGTGGTATCAGTCTGTAAAATAAAACCTATCAATAAGGAACTGTTACAATATTGTAGCGGTTCCTTATACTCATATAGTAATGCAAAGATTAATTTGCTATAATGATACCGGAAATTTTGGAATTACATAAAGTTGGGGTGGAATATGAAGAAAATAAGGTCAATTTTCAATATATTTGCAGTATTTCTGGTTATGATTATAGCAGGTTTTGCCATCTTGTACATATACAGCACCTCCAGTCTGAAGGAGTCTCTGATGCAGGCTGCAAAGATTCAGATGGAATATTCAAAGATGCTGCTTGGACAGAAAATCAAAGAAATCGAAATTGAAGCGGATGGAATCCTTAATAGTGATGATCTCAAAACACTGCATCTTACCCTTATAGAGGAATATGATGCTTATCGGTATGTAACGGATGTCAATCAGATGAAAGAATATCTGAGACGACGGCAGAAGAGCAATGTGGGGATGGCACAGTTCATATTGTACTGGCCGAGGTCCCAGCGTATCATCACCACCACTGCTCTCAGTGCAGTAAAGGATGTTATGCTGGAGCCAGTGGAGGACAACCAGTGGTTTATCTATGAAAATGAAGTTTATTTTGCAAGGCAATACGTCACGGACTGGGACGATACCGATGATGAACCATACCTGATCATACGGATGGAGCGGGATTATCTTTATAAACTAAAGACCATGGCTTCCGGCATGGAAGGGGGAGGAACGATGCTCCTTTATTCACAGAATAAGAGTCTTTTCTCCGGTAGTGAGACAGAGAAAGAACTGCTCCGTTCCATGAGTGAGAGGGGAGGTGTAAACCCTGCTGACAGAAACCCTGCTGACAGAAACCTGGCTGGTGAAAGACTTGAAGGCGGATACAGGAGTAATGGTTTTACCAGTGGAGAATCTGCCAGTTATCAGTATATTGGAAAAGGGAAATATCAGATTGTAAGCTCCGGAGCTTTAAAGAATGGACTGGAGCTGGTCTCTTATTATCCTCTCAAGGAGATGATGCGGCCGGTTTCGAATATAAACCGTATCACAGGAAGCCTATTGGTTGTCCTTCTTATGATTGGTCTGATCTTCATGCTTTTGTATTACAACAATATTCTGCTTCAGCTAAGGATTTTAACCGGAAAGTTAAAGCAGGTCGAGGGAGGAAATTTTACAGCACAGATTATGGTACTGCCAAACAATGAGTTTGGTTATGTCTTTCGGCAGTTTAACCGCATGGTGACAAGAATCAGCCAGCTGATCGAATCTACCTTAAAAGAGCAGCAGCTAAGGAATCAGGCGGAACTTCGGCAGTTACAGCTTCAGATTCATCCTCATTTTCTTTACAACAGTCTTTCTTATATTGTAACGGTGGCAGATCAGCCGGAAGCGGTTACAGAGATGGCAGTCCATTTGTCAAGTTATTACAGGTATTGTACCAAGAACAAAACCATCACCACCATCGGCGAAGAAATATCCTATGCGAAAGCTTATCTTGCAATTACTGCAATGAGAAAAGACCTTGAATATACCATAGAGGCCTCCAAAGACCTTTATAATAAGAACATTATCCCGCTGATTCTCCAGCCAATCATTGAGAATGCCATAGAGCATGCCATTGAAGAACGGGAAAATGCAAGGCATATCTACGTCAAGGTATATGAACTGGGAAGTGGTGCTCTGCGTTTTGAGGTCTCTGACGACGGAGATGGGATGACGGAAGAGGAAATTGATGCACTGTTTAAACGGCTTTCCAAAAAAGAACGGGATGAAGAGGAGAGTGTCGGTCTGTGGAACGTAAACCAGCGGCTGGTCAATTATTATGATGAATCTGCGGGACTTCGGTTTGGAAAGAGCATCTGGGGAGGACTGATGGTATCCTTTACTATATATGTATTACCGGAGGAGATGGAGAATGATGGTATTAATCGTAGATGACGAACCCTATATGATCGAATATATCAAAAAGCTGGTAGACTGGAAAAGTTATGGCTTTACACAGGTGCTGACAGCAAAAGGCGGTTCCATGGCCAGGAATCTTCTTCAGGAACACCATCCGGAGCTTCTGATTACTGACATTAAGATGCCTAAGATTTCAGGGCTGGATCTGTCAAGAATTATTAAAGAAAATCACTATCCGACCAAGGTTATGATTATATCCGGATACAGTGAATTTGAGTATGCTCAGCAGGCTGTACGCTATGGGGTGTCAGAATATCTGGTGAAGCCAGTGATAAAGAAGGATTTTGAAGAATCTCTGGGAAGGGTACTGGGGAAAAGCTTTCACAAGGAGGGGGATAAACAGAGCAGGGCTAAGGGAATGCAATGTGATCAGAGAGATGTTATCACCTGTATAAAGAAGTATATAGAGGATAATTACGGGGAAAATCTGTCACTGGATGCCCTGGGAGAGATCGCACATCTTCATCCTGCCTATTTGTCAAAAATCTTTAAAGAAACTACAGACGAGAATCTGTCTAACTATATTACGGAGGTCAGGCTGCAGAAGGCAGCACAGCTTCTGGAACAGACGGAACTTCGAATTCACGAAATCATGGAACAGGTGGGCTATCAGAAAAGTCAGTATTTCTCTAAGCTTTTCAAAGGCAGATATGAGGTGACACCAAAGGAATACAGGAAAATGAAGCAGTAGTATGAAAATTTTATTTAGAAGGAGGGTATGTATTATGCAGAAAATTATGATTCAGAGTGGAGTAATTCAAAATGGAATTACCTTATTAAAAAGAGATGAGGGAACTACTACACTAAGGATAGCAGCAGAAGGTGCAGGGATAACCCTTTCTGAACTGATTAACTGTCAGGAAAGGTATCTGTCCTTCTATTTGGAAGCATGTGAAGAACATAGTGTGGTTCTGGCCCTGCGGGTCTATGTGAAGGGGGAAGGGAAATCTCTGGCCTTTGATGTGCAGTTTGGTATTCTTCCGGGAGTACGTACACCAATTTGCATTGACCGGAATTGGATGGATGGCCATGTACTGTTTCCCGAGTCCAATGCCGGGCAGCTTAAGCAAGTCTGCCATGGCAGAAGAGTGGCAGCGGAAGAAATTGAACGGATTGTTCTGGAGACACTTCCCGTCTTTCATGATATAACATTAAAGGTGTCTGATATGACTCTCACAGAGGCTTACCCCACCTTTCATTTACTTCCGGAGGCAAAGCTGGTTGATGAACTCGGTCAGAATAAGCAGAAATTCTGGAAGTCTAAAGTAAGGGGTCTTGATAAACTGAAAGAAATCCTTCAAAAGCAGAAAGCCGAAAGCCGTGGGGAGTATCCTGCCAGTGACTGGTCGGAGTTTGGAGGATGGAAGCAGAAAAAGCTGGGAGAAGCAACAGGATTCTTTACGAAATATAAGGCAGGTGGAAGATGGTTTCTGGCAGATCCGAGAGGATATGCATTTTTCAGCGTGGGGACAGACTGTGTAGGTCTTGGGGCGGACTGCCGGGTAGATGGCGTAGAGAAATGGCTGGATTGGCTCCCGGCAGCAGAAGATCCGGAATATCACAATATGTTCCGTAAGACAAGGGAAGAGAAAGTAAAGGAAAAGTCCAGAAGAGAGGGGCTTTTATTCTCCTATAGCCAGGCGAATCTGTACCGGGCTTTGGGGGAGAACTGGTATCCTGAATGGCAGAAGCTGATCACAGGTCAGCTGCGCCAATATGGCATGAATACCCTGGGCAACTGGAGTGATGAAGGTCTGTTTGGAACTACCGATATGCCTTATGTGACGTCTCTCCCTGAATTTCCTGGTACCAGCACTATGATCTTCAGAGATTTCCCGGATGTGCTAAGTGAAGAATACGCCAGAGAAGCCAAAAGATGCGCACAGGCTTTGAAGAAACGAAGAAATGACCCGCTTATGATTGGATATTTTCTAAGAAATGAACCGAATTGGGCCTTCGTGGACCATCTGGTGTTAGCGGATGAGGTACTCTATAATACTGAGAGGACAGTATGTAAGGAGGAGCTGATTCGTTTTCTCAAAGAAAAATATGGTGAAATCGCAGAGTTAAATAAGGCTTATCACTGTGAACTTAAGGATTTTAAGGATTTTTATCAGTCCATGGAGAAGGTTTCCCATTGGTCCGAGGACGCTGCAAAGGATATGAGAGAATTTTCTGCCAGAATGCTGCGGGCTTATGTAGAGATTCCCTGTCAGGAATGCAGGAAAGTTGATTCCAATCATATGATTCTCGGCATGCGCTGGGCTTGGGTGTCCGATCCGGAGCTGGTAACGGGCTGGGAAAATTTCGATGTTTTCTCCATCAACTGCTATGCCGTGGATCCTACTGAGAATATTCAAAATATCGTGAACCTTGGTGTGGATCTGCCTGTAATGATTGGAGAATTTCACTTTGGTGCGCTGGATGCAGGTCCAACCGCCACCGGTCTGGAAGGGGTTGCAAGCCAGAAGGACAGAGGGACAGCTTACCGGTACTATTGCGAGCGGGTAGCAGCACATCCCTATGGAGTGGGGTGCCATTATTTCCAGTGCTACGATCAGTTTGTGCTGGGGCGTTTCGACGGAGAAAACTATAATATCGGTCTCTTTGATATCTGTTCCCAACCCTACACAGAGATACTGGATAGTGTGAGGGAGTGCAGCAGTAGTATATATATGGTTAAAGACGGACAGCAGAGTCCAACAGAAGAAAAAGGAGTATCTATACCTATGATTGCCTTTTAACAGAATAAATCATAAGTACTGTAATGCATAAAATGTATTTCTGAATGAAGTAAAATTGTAGAAGCAATGCCAGGTAAGCTTTACAAGAGTATTTCTTGCATGGGAATCAAAAGTTGATTTGCCTGGGCAGAAGAAGCATGGCATATGATTGGATGCAAGAGAAAAAGTTATATCAACTATGATAATACTTAATAGTAAATAGTTAGCAAAAGGAGAAAACAGATGAGTGTATTAGAAAACGGAGCCCTGTGGAGGGACAGGGATGGCAACCCGATTCATGCCCACGGTGGTTGTATCATATTTTTTGGCGGTTATTATTACTGGTATGGCGAAGATCGGCGGGAAAAATACTATGTCAGCTGCTATCGTTCAAAAAATCTGGCAGACTGGGAGTTTCGTAACCATATCCTGACCACAGAATCCAGAACAGAAGCCTATCGTGTAAGAACGAAAATTCAGCTGCAGAATGAGGACGGCAAAAAGGTGAATCTGGAGCGTCCCAAGGTACTTTATAATGAAATGACCAAAAAATTTGTTCTTTGGGCTCATTTTGAAAACGGAAAGGATTATCAGGAGGCAGCGGTTGGGATTGCTACCTGCGACACTCCGGAGGGAGATTTTGTTTATCATGGTCATTTCAATCCATATGGATATATGTCCAGAGATTGCACCCTTTTTCAGGAGGATAACGGTAAGGCCTATTTTATCTCAGCAACCAGAGACAATGCAGATCTCCATGTATACCGGCTGACTGATGATTATATGAATGTGGAATGTCTGGTGCATAAATTGTGGCAGGGAGAGTACCGTGAAGCCCCGGCAGTTGTGAAGCTTCGGGAGAAATATTATATGATTTCTTCCTTTTGTACCGGCTGGGCACCGAATCAGGGAAAATATGCGGTGGCCGACTCTATGGAAGGTAACTGGGGCAGTCTGAAAGAGATTGGTGATGAAACTACCTATGGCAGCCAGGCAGCTTTTATCCTGAAGGTGAACGGCCAGGCCCTGTACTATGGAGACCGTTGGGGTGGAAATGGTGAAAAGTACTTTACCTCCGGTTATGTAATCTATCCGCTGGCAGAAGAAAATGGAAAGCTTGTGATGGAATATTGTGAAAGTATAGATACTGATAAGATTACACACTGATTTGCAGCAGAATCAGTAAATTTGTGAGTCTGACCTTAACTAGCCTCATCAGCTGTGTGGCTCTATTGATCCGACAGCAGGAAGAGTTTGAGAAGGAAGATTGGATAAGATACATGGGAACTCCTTAGAGATAAGGAGTTCTTACCGATTTTGCTGCTTCTCATTTTCTAAACACGCTAGAAAACAAGGTATAAGGATTTACAGATGGCAAGAAAATCACTTTTACTTTTTTCTTCTATAACTACTACATGACAAAATTCAATCCCTATCCTCCAGTATTTCTAAACAACTCCTATTTTCTGAAAGTTATTTGCATTCTTAGAATTTAAGGACAAAACTCTTCCAAAGAAGCCATTTTATATAATTTACTTTTCGTTGTGGTATACTTACTAAAAATTTATTGCATTAGTTGATGTTATATATATTATGCAATATAACCCAATGACCTAACTATCAGATGATACAGGGGGAGAGAAAATGAGCTGGTATGCGCTGTTTGTCAGAACAGGGAAAGAGGATGAAGTTTGTGAAAACCTGAAGAAACTTTATGAGTTATTCAGCCCGAAGGATACCTATGAAGTAGTTGTCCCAAAGAGAGGCATATATGAATATCATGAAGGTAAGAGAACGTATGTCCTAAGGACACTTTTCCCCAGTTATGTGTTGATCGGAACAGATCAAATCGTAAAACTTTATGAAATCATGAAGAATCATAAAAGCTCCCATATCATCAGGATGTTAAAAAACGATAACTATTTTCAGGAAATTGATATAAGGGAAATTGGTGTTATCATTGATCTGATTAATCAGGAAGGGGTTATCGGAATATCTGATGTTTTGGTGGAAGACGAAAAAGTAAATATCATAGACGGGCCCTTAATTCATTATAAAGGAATCATTAAGAAGATCAATAAAAGAAAGGGACGTGCTAAAATACAAGTCGATTTCCTGAATAAACAGTGTTTTGTTGATATTGCTATTCGCTGTCTTGAAAGATACGGAGAAGAGAGTATTAAAAATCAAATAAGCTTCAGTTAAGAGTATTATTAAATGGATGTGTAGTGTTGCTGTGTTCCTGATTTGCAGTGGTGAGTATCACAAGAAGGAGCATTAAATAATTGACAAAGAGGCATTATAAAGCGGAGGAATAACATGGAAAGCAGCTGCAAAGTGAATACCATCAGGTGTAAATGGGCCAATTATATAAATTATACCTATATCATAAGTAAAGCCGGAACAAAGGAGTGCCTTATTGTTGATCCGGCATGGGAGATAAAGAAGATTATTTCGTATTTGAATTTAAATGATCTTAAAGTTAAAGCAATCTTACTGACACATTCCCATTATGACCATACGAACCTGGTAGGAGCTTTGGTTAGTACCTTTGATGCAGAGGTTTATATATCAGGAATTGAAGCGAAGCATTATAGATACAGCTGTAAGAATCTCCACTATGCAGAGAATCTGGAACTATTGCCGCTATCCTCATTTAAGGTAAGACTTTTATTAACACCTGGGCATACACGGGGAAGTGCCTGCTATTTGATTTCTGATAATCTATTTACGGGGGATACCTTATTTTATGAAGGCTGCGGGCTTTGTGATACCAGTAAGGATGCATCTGATATGTATGATAGTTTACAGTTTTTAAGGAATACAATCAGCGAGAATACGATTATATTTCCGGGGCATTGTTACGGGGTCTATCCTGGGCAGCCTTTTGGGCTGATTTTAAAGGACAATATCTATTTTAATATAAATGACAGAAGCAAGTTTATTGATTTCCGGCTGAATGTGGCAAAAAAGAATTTATTTGCCTTTAAATAACCTGAGATAAACAAGGCGTTTTACATAAGAAGAAACTGACGAAGCTGCCACTGCAGGATAGTACGAGCATAAGAAACAATTAGCTTTGGGTAAAGATAAAATTAAATTATTAAGTTAAGTTAATAAAAATTAAGGGGGTATTGTTTTGGTCAATACGGAACAATCCAGAAACTACCTGGAAGCAATCAAACTAGCAGCAGGATGTTTGAAATATAAAGGAATCTCAATTAATAAAACATTCTTAATGAGCATCAAGCATTTACAGGGCTATTATTTAATAGGCAGGGATCTGAAATATCTGGAAGTAGCAGCCCTGCTTATTCAAGCATATTTGGAAATGGGCTTTACTTATGAATCCTGCCAGAAAGAATTTGACGATATCTTAAAAAGTTTGGGAACAGAACGAAGCTTAATGTTTCCAAATAAGTTCTATCATTCAAAGAAAATAAAATTGACCAGACCCCAGGTGAGAAGCATGATAGGAAAATGGTCCTCCTCTAAAAAGAATAAGATGCTCATTATTACAGTTGTAGATGATATCATTGAAAAGGTAAACAACAAAGAAATAGGGGTCTATTCCTATTGTAACCATAATATTTCAGGAAAGGAATTGTATGAATTAGTCATAAATAAAGACGAAGTTTATTTTCATGACATTAATAAATGTAAATATTACACATTTTTTATTGAAAATTAGTAAAATGTTGGTATAATACCTTGTATATTAATCTTCTGAGGGGAGGGTATTATATGATAAAAATTGCTATTGTTGATGACATGAGGGTGAATATTGACAGTATTGCACTGGAAGTGAATAAATTCTTCAGAAATAAAAGCATTCCTTTTCGTGTGAGCTGTTATGAAAACCCTAAGAACTTTATTTATGATATGGAAGAACATCAATATTTTGACATCTGTTTCCTGGATATTGAGATGCCGAATATAAATGGTTTGGAATTAGCCAAAGTAATTAACCGGACAATGAAAGAATGCTATGTGGTTTTTATAACTTCCCACATGGAGTATGCAATTGAAGGTTATGAGCTTAATATCAGCCGGTACATACCAAAATCCCTTATCAATAAAAAACTGCCCATTGCTCTGAAAGATTTAACTGCAGAGATTGTTAACAGGGAAAAAGAAAGCTATATCATTAGGACAAACTCCAGGTTTGAAAAAATATTCTATAAAGACATCTATTATATTTTTAAAGAAGGAAAAAATTCTATATTTGTTACTGCAGCCGGAGAAAGCAGAGAAAGAAAAAGCATATCCGATGTATATAATGACTTAAATTCTGAAGAATTTTTAATTATTGACCGGGGATTTATTGTGAATGCCCCTCATATTATGAAAATCCATAATAATCTTGTTATTTTGCGCAACGGTATTAATCTGTCTATTAGTAGATCCCATATGAATGAAGTGAAAAAGAAAATAATTCAATTTTGGAGGGTAAATGTTTAATGCTGATATTCCAGATTGTTGAATTTTTACATTGCTTTTTCCGAATTGATTTATGTCTCTGTCTTTTAAGCTGTTTGTTTGAGTGTAAAGGAAATCATAAAAGGCAGATGCTTTTAAGAATAGCTTTATCGCTGCCCCTGGCTATTATCAGTTTCCTGAACAGCCAGGTAGTGACCTATTCAAATATATTAATTTTTGTAATAATTCTTTACTTATCTGTCATGACATATTTTCTTTATTATGAAAAGTTCATGGTAAGATTTTTGGTAATTAATCTGTATATTATTTTGAGTGTGTTTGGTGAGCTCTTATTTACGTTTCTTATTAGCCTGCTGGAAGATAATATTGATCTGGGCTACCGGATATCAACACTGTACAGCAGGGAAAGATTTATCTACACATTAGTATTATTGGGGATTTGGGCCATTCTTTATCATATTTTAAAGAGGGCCTTCAAAGGAAAGATTACTTATATCTATAAATATAAAAGGCTATTGCTTGCTTTTGTAATTGGCGGAGGCAGTGCCACGGTTTACTTTCAGAGGATTTATCTGCAGAATATAACCGGAGATATGATGTTACAGTGGACATGTTTTCTGATATGGTGCATCTTGTGCGTAACGGTTGCAATTGTTTATATCATTTACAGGGATAATCTGGAACGGGCTAATCTTGCGGAAGTATATAAGCAGATGACCGCACAGAATTACAGTAATTTATCAACATTATATAAAAAGAATTCCAGTATATATCATGATCTAAAAAATCATATGAATATATTGCACCAATACTTAATGAACAATGATTCCAGTCAGGCTCTTGCCTACATAGAATCCATCGTGGAGCCAATACGGTTACTGGATAATACCGTTAATACGGAGAATCAGATACTGGATATCATACTTAATTATAAACTTACAGAAGCCACAAAATATGACATCCAGGTGGAAACTGACATTGAGAAAATAGGCAATGTCCAAATCAGAGATGATGATTTATGCTCAATTGTATCCAACATATTTGATAATGCCATAGAGGCCTGTTATCTAGTAAAGAAATCTCAGAAGTGGATCAATGTGGTTATGAAGAAGAAAAACAACATGTTAATTGTAAAAGTAAGTAATAGCCTGGCTCGTAAACCCAAGGTCTTAAATGATTTAATTGTTACCTCAAAGGAAGATAAAAATTTACATGGGTTAGGGCTCTGGAGTATTAAAACCATAGTAAATCAATATGAAGGTCTGCTGGATTATAATTATGATGACAATCTGTTTGAAATAATTGTAACGTTAAACTGCTGATTAGAGACATAATATTGTCATTGGCGTACAAGTTGGTGCCGGACAATCATGCAATGATATGATGGGATAAAAAAAATTTATTAAATGGAGGTAAAGGAAATGACAACAAAAGTAACAAGAGTAAAAACAGGGAACCAGTTCAATCATCCAGCCGGAGATATACCAGCAGAAATCAGTGAAATCGTTTCTTTAAGGGAGAGTAAAAATCCAGATGCGATTTATACAATTACAGTTGGGTGCAGCGGATTCTTAACTTTAATCTGCTGCTAATGGAATATCTCAAAGAAGAGAGGAGACAAGCAAGTGCTGTCTCCTCTTATTTATTTAATAAGGTGAAAATTGTAGCGTATATCAATACCAGAGTCTTACAAAACAGATGTTTTTACGAATTACAAGGAAGGTACATGACAGGGGACAGTATATGATAAATCTTGATAAAAGCAGTGTTATATATGAAAGAAATTATAAGGTAAGTAATTTATCCGTAAGCAATGAAAGTAAAATTTACTGGGAAAAGCTACTGGGAAAAGGAACCATGAATCATCTATATAAGAATCCAGGTATTGTTAATCATTTGAATAACGGTGAATTTGAGATTTCTGGTGATATATTCAACCGAATCAGGGAATTGGCTTTTATATTCGAGAGCAATTTATTCTCCGGTGAAATGCCTGCTTTTTATGAAGAACATGAGGATTTTGCTTATTTTTATCGATATTTTCTTAAATTAGCCCAGTATTATTTTAAAATGGATCTTCCAGCTGATATCAATTATAAGGATATTACCCGTGATTTTTTAAAGGTTATCCATAAAAAGATAAAAACTATAAGCATTAGAACCTTAATTAATGAGATTCATTTTTTGAAAGCAGAGGGATATTTAAAGGGCTGCAATTCACAGGAGGAATATGAATATTATCAGGAGAATTATTTAACGGATATTAATTATATATATGAAATCTGTGAAAACTATCCTGTAATGCTAAGAGGTATTCTGGAAACCATTGTTTCTTTTTCAGATTTTCTGACAGGAGTGCTTAACACACTTCAAGAGGATAAGGAAGAGATTGTCCGGAAGATTTTTTATGGAGAACCATTTGGTAAGATTATTTCTTTTGACGCAGACATAGCGGATAGTCACCAGGGTTCTAAAACGGTAATAAAGCTTACCTTTGATAATGGGAAAAGTGTAATCTACAAACCTCATTCACTGACAAACGAATTATTTTATCAAAATTTCTTGAATTGGATATCGGAAAAATGCAATATACCGGGATTTTCAAGAAGTATTTTGAACAGAGGGAATCACGGCTGGGAAGAAGTAATCCTACATAAAAGCTGCCTGAATATACAAGAAATGAAACATTACTATACCAGGATGGGGATTAATTTATTTGCAGCTTATCTTTTAAAGACCAGTGATCTCCACTACGAAAATTTAATAGCGCATGGTGAGTTTCCGGTTATTATTGACCTGGAAACCTTAACAGGAACAGAGCCGGAGGCAGAAAATACTGCAGAGGCGGAAGTGAAAAGAACCTTAAGTGAGTCTGTATTATACCTTGGCTTGTTGCCGGTGTTTCATTGGGAAACAAAGGGTAAGGGAGTAAATGTCAGCGGTATTAGCGGAGGTGCAGGTCAGAAATTACCCTTTAAAATACCTTATATTATAAATAACAGAACCTCTGATATATCCATAGAATATCGATACCCAAAAACTACTGGGGGAAAGAATCTTCCCTCATTAAATGGCAGAGATATCAATGAGAGCCAATTTACAGAAGATCTGCTGACAGGTTTTCATCTGGCATATACCTTTTCTATTGAGAAGAAAGGTGAGCTGAAAGAGCTCCTGAAAGAAGTAAAAAACACAAAAAGCAGATACTTAGTAAGAGATACCCAGCACTATTCCTCTCTCCTTACGGCATCCTATCATCCGGATTTTATGATGGATGGCAGCGACAGGAATATATTGTTCTACCAGCTCTATGAAAACTGTAATTGCCATGTTCAATATAGAAATAAAATAGTGGAAGCAGAAGTCAGAGAATTAATGAAAGGAGATATTCCCCAGTTTTATATGGAAGCTGACGGGAAAGCTTTAATATTCTCCGATGGAACCAGAGTGGAAGACTACTTTCATAAGACTGCTTACAGCAGTTTGTGTGAACGGATAGATAATTTAAGCTATTCGCATATGGAAAAACAAGAGGTATTTATCCGAATAACCATGGACCTGTATCCTGAAAATAGGAACGCCCGGATTGGTACAAGCAGTTTCCGGGCACAAGCTATTCGAAGAAAGGAATCTATGAAAGATACGATAATTGACAGAGAGCTTGTAGCTCAGGCAGCTGAAAAAATTGGCGACGGGTTGGTGGCGCAGGCAATTTTCAACAATAATTTAACGGAAGTGAACTGGACCGGAATTTTCAGTAATGGAACCAGGGAAAATAATAAGTTTTTCAAACCGCTGAATCCTTATCTTTATGACGGGATAGCAGGTGTTGCAATCTTTATAAATATATTAAATACAATCAGAAGAAAATCTTCGTATACCAGGTTGTGTGAAGTAATAGACCGAACCCTCTTTGCCTATACGGATTTAAGTTTGGATAATAAGGATACAAACCATAAAAAGGAAAAAGGGATAGGTGCCTTTACCGGGGAAGCCTCTCTTGTCTACACCTATCAGATCTTATATAAAGTCACAGGAAATTTAATCTATCTGAATTATGCAAAAAGACATGTTCAGATTCTTACAGGGTTAATCGAAAAGGACAAAGACTTTGATCTTCTAAATGGAAATGCAGGTGTAATAATTGTCCTATGTAATCTTTATGAATTGACCCGTGAAGAGGAATATCTGGTAACTGCAAGGAAAGCAGCCGATCTACTGATAAAGAATGCAGTTAATATGCCTTACGGAGCCGGTTTTCTGCTAAGTTCCTGTGAGGTTCCCTTAGGTGGGCTTTCCCATGGCAACAGCGGAATCAGCCTTGCTTTAGCCCTTCTGTCAAAAACAGCCAATACGAAAGAATATGATGAATTTATTAATGACCTGTTAACCTATGAAGAAAGTTTATATGATTCAGAGCGGAATAACTGGTCAGATTTGCGGGACGGAAAAAAGAAAGAAAGTTCTGTTTCCTGGTGCCATGGGTCAGGCGGAATTCTATTAAGCAGGATGGCACTCCTTGATACCCTTGGCAGTGAATTTTCAGAAAGACTTACCAGGGACATGGACAGGGCGTTAAAGAATATCTCAGTAAACCCGTTAAGAGACAGCTATTGCTTATGTCATGGCAATTGCGGAAATATCCATATTGTAAATTCCTATGCCAGATATAGTGGAGATAAAGATATCATGGAAGGTTATAACTCTTTTATGGCAAGCCTGGCAACAGGAATATTAAAGGACAGTTCTGACATTACCTTATCCGAATACTACCATCCGGGTTTTATGACTGGCATATCAGGTATTGGCTACAGCCTGCTTAGTTTTATAAGTGACAGGATTCCCAATATATTAACACTTTCCCAATAACTTCTTATGCCCATAATTTGAGCGTTTAAGGACAGAATGATTCATTGGTTTTCTTTTATGTTACCATACCATTAATTAAAATAAATATATTATCAGGTTGCCGTTAAGAAAAACAGATTGGAGGTAGAGAGAAGTGGAGGAAATTGCATTTCGAAAATGCAGCAGGTGCGGATATGTTCATGAAAATACCAGGTTTAAGAGGGAACATTACATATGCAATAAATGCGGTACATACAATACCATGACTTTTTCAGACAGACTTGATTCCATTGTTGATGCAGGAACCTTTGAAGAATTAAATGAAGAATTGTCTTTTCAGGATCCCATATTATTTCCAGGGTATGAAGAAAAATATGAAAAAGCAGCAGAATTAACCGGTTTAAAGGAAGCAATCGTAACCGGTTATGGTGAAATTAACGGAATAGGTATAATGCTGGGAATTATGGATTCCAGATTTATTATGGCCAGTATGGGAATTACTGTCGGCACGAAAATAGCCTGTTTGTTTGAAGAAGCACAAAAACGTAAGCTTCCGGTCATAATATTCTCAACTTCGGGAGGCGCCAGGATGCAGGAAGGGATCTATTCCCTTATGCAGATGGCAAAGACAGCAGCTGCGGTGCAGGAGTTCAGTGAAGCTGGCGGTTATTATATCAGCGTCCTAACCAATCCCACAACAGGGGGAGTAAGTGCCAGTTTTGCTTTTTTAGGAGATACTATTCTGGCAGAACCCAACGCTTTGATAGGTTTTGCAGGGAAGAGGGTAATTGAACAGACCATTAAGGAGCAATTACCGGAGGGTTTTCAAACTTCGGAATATCTGCTGGAGCATGGCTTTCTGGATGCAATTGTTCCCAGGGAAGATTTAAAAGCATTATTATTCCGGCTGTTAAAGTACCATGCAACACCAAAGGCGGATGCCTGTGCTTATTAATATGAGATTAAGGGGGGAACACGGTGAGTAATGAAATTCATAATCTGGACAGCGAAAAGACAGAAATGGACAGACAGGAAAACAGTACCTGGAATAATATCCTCAGTATAAGAAGCGAAAAACGGTTTAAGAGCATGGAACTTGCGAATAATGTATTCACGGATTTTATTGAACTGCACGGAGACAGATACTTTGGAGACGACAGGGCGATTGTTGGCGGTCTGGCATATTTAAGCAACATCCCGGTTACTGTTATTTTCCAGTACAAGGGAAAAGACCTGGCAGACAGTAAATTACGGCAATATGGCATGCCGCTGCCGGAAGGGTATCGAAAGGCACTAAGGCTTATGAAACAGGCGGAAAAATTTAATCGGCCCATCATTTGCTTTATCGATACACCGGGTGCATTTCCAGGAATAAACGCAGAAGAAAGAGGACAAGCAGAAGCAATCGCAAGAAACTTATTCGAAATGTCAGCGCTTGGGGTTCCGGTAATATCCGTAGTCATTAGTGAAGGAGGCAGCGGTGGTGCCCTGGCCCTTGGAGTGGCAAATAAAGTATTTATGCTGGAGAAGGCAATCTACTCGGTAGTATCACCGGAGGGCTGTGCAAGCATTTTATGGAGAGATTCCAAGAAGGCAAGTCTGGCCTCTGAACATCTGAAACTGACAGCCAGTGATATCTATGAGGCAGGAATAATTGACCGGGTAATCAGTGAGAAAGGAACCTTTGAGCAGTTGTGTGAAAGACTTAGAAGCATCTTACATAAAGAAATCATACAATTACAAAAACTCTCGGGAATGGAACTGAAGGAAGCCAGAAGAAATAAATTCCGTGAAATCGGCAATATAAGAAAACTGAAAGAGGATGTTCTAAGACGCTTTGATGCGTAACAGATAAAATAAAAGGAAGGGGAAAATAATATTAGCGTATTATGTATAATGTATGAATGGTGAAAATTTAATAAGTATCCTGGAAATCTGTGAAAAGTCAGAACTGAACTATTTTAAATACTCCCTGAATGGAGAAGAATTATCCTTTCAAAAAGGCATCTTAGCTGAAAGCGATGTTAAATATGAATATCAAAGTGTCGTAACCAAAGAAGGTGCTGACTTAGAAAAGCTGGTACAGGAAACCACAGAAATCCTTGCTCTGGATAAAAAGCCCGGTAATAATACAGCCGGTAAAACAGGCAGCGTGGAGGAAACAGAATACGTTATCGTTAAATCAAATTTTGTTGGGGCATTTTCTGTATCGGACAGCCTTAAAGGTGGAAAAATGGCAGTAAAGAAAGGCAGTGTCTTAGGGGTTATAGAGGCAATGAAAGTATATAACGATGTCGTGGCGCCGGTTGATGGTATCGTCGAGGAAATTTTAGCTGCTGATGGGAGCCTGGTTGAATGCGATCAGGAATTGCTTTCTATTAAGGTGAGTGGATGATGGGAAAATTTAATAAGGTGTTGGTTGCAAACAGAGGAGAAATTGCAGTAAGAATAATAAAGGCCCTCAGAGAACTTGGAATAAGCACGGTGGCTGTATATTCCAATGTTGATAAGGATTCCCTGCACTTAAGAATCGCAGATGAAAAGGTCTGTATCGGCGACGCCAGGGACTCTTATCTGAACGTATACAAAATTCTGTCTGTAGCAACAAAATATAATGTGGATGCAATACATCCGGGAATTGGATTTATGGCTGAATCCGGTGAATTTGCCAGACTGTGTGAACAGTACAATATTGGATTTATAGGACCTGCCAGTGAATTAATAGATGCCATTGGGAATAAGAGTAATGCAAAGCTTATTGCCAAAGAGTGCCAGGTTCCTGTTATAGAAGGTGCCACTGCACCTGTTAACAGTTATGATGAATGCGAAGAATTAGGAGAACTTATAGGCTTTCCGGTATTGTTAAAAGCAACTCACGGAGGCGGCGGAAAAGGTATCCGTATTGTTAAGGAGAAGGAAAAGCTAAAGGATAATTATAATCTTTGCCGGATAGAGGCAAAGGCTGCCTTTAATAACAATGAACTGCTCATAGAGAAAGCCGTACAGGGCTTCAAGCATTTTGAAGTTCAGATATTGGGTGATACCTTTGGAAATGTCATTCATTTAGGTGACAGGGAATGTACGGTTCAAAGGGCAAATCAGAAAGTAATTGAAGAAGCAAGGTGCGTAAACATTAAGGAAGAGGTACGGCAGAAAATCTATGAGGATGCGCTGAAAATTGCAAAACACATTAAGTATGCAGGCCCTGGTACAATAGAATTCTTAGTACTTTCCAACGGAGATTATTACTTTCTGGAGATGAATACCAGGCTTCAGGTAGAGCATACCATTACGGAAATGGTTACGGGAATTGATATCGTAAAAGAACAGATACGGATATTTGAAGGAGAAAGCTTAAGTGTAACCCAGGAGGATATAAAGTTTGACGGATATGCCCTGCAATGCAGAATCCTGGCTGAAGATACACTAAAAGGCGGAATGCCCTCCATCGGTAAGATTACGAAATGGAATATGCCCGGTGGTTTAAATGTCCGGGTGGAAAGCGGATATGGCAGCGGAAGTACAGTGTCACCTTATTATGATTCCCTGATTGCCAAATTATGCTGTAAAGCACCGGATAAAGAGCAGGCTGTCAAAAAAATGTACATATGTCTGGAGGAAATGAACATAGAAGGAATAAATACCAATGTGGATTTCTTAAAGTTCCTTCTTGGCAAACCTGAATTTATAGAAGGTAATTACACAGAAGTCTTTATGAGCAAAATACTGGAGGAATATCAGTATGCCCGTATGAATTCTGCAATTTAAGCCGGATTTCCTACCAATAAAGGCCATTTTTTATTTGAAGTTATAAAAGTGCTATTATATTTATTGAAACATAAACCGACCTTTAATCGGATTCACAGCAGCAAAAGACGCTGCCTTCTATCACAATTAGAAGAAATACTGTTAGTTATTATCAAAGGCTATCAAAAAGAGATGAAAAATATCAATCTATGTTTCGGCTAGTTGATATTAAAATCTTTGTATAAGAAGAATGGGGATATTAAAAATATCCATGGCGAAGCTATGTCTTTCACCAAAAGGCATGAAACTGCCAGTAAGCTAAATAAAACAATTGGTAAGCAATCCTTGAAAGAAGGGTTGTTTTTATTTTGACCCGGGAGGTGAAAACAATCAATGGGAAGAAGGACTTTTCTGTAAATTATTATTTGGAAGGAAAAGCTCAGGAACGCAGATATGAGGTCGTTTTAAATCTTACATATATGAACGGGAACGAGAGCCATCAGCTTATTCCATTTTTAACTTCCGAAGAACAGGATTACTTGAAATTTATCAAAAGTGATAAAAGGCTTAAAAGTTACCTGTACGGAAGGTATTCATTAAAAAAAGCAGTTTCTCAGTATAGTAAGGAAGTTCAGTTTAAAAATATTAATATTAAAAATGGTATTTTCGGGCAACCGGTAATAGAATTGGAAGCTTTAAGAAGTCCGGGGGGAAGTCTTTCTCATTGTGAAACCTGCGCAGCCTCCCTGGTTTACGATGAAACGCTTATTATGGGAATTGACATTGAGGAAGTAAATCGAAATGTAAAAAAAGTATTGGAAAATAATATAACAGCCCATGAAGCTTCTCTGATAAAAAATCAGGCAATGCAGGAAGCCTTAGCTTTTGTTATTTTATGGACTGCCAAGGAAGCCCTGGCTAAATGCCTGAAGACCGGGCTGACGGTTCCGCTGGAATTATATGAAGTGGAAAAGATAGAGAATCAGGATAAGTATTTTAAGCTTTCCTTTACCCATTTTATGCAGTATTCGGCATTCACCTTTGTTTTTGATACTTATGTCTGTTCCATAACCTATCCAAAGTTAATTGAGCTATCGTTAGATATTACAAATATATAAGATTAGTAGAAAGAAGGTAAAATATGAAGGCATATGTATTTCCAGGTCAAGGCGCTCAGTATAAGGGCATGGGAAAAGAGTTATTTGAAGAATTCCCGGAGCTTGTATCCCGCGGGGATAAAATATTAGGCTATTCCATAAAGGAACTGTGTCTGGAGGATCCTGAGTCGAAATTAGGTTTTACAGAATATACACAGCCGGCTTTGTATACGGTAAATGCTCTGACCTATCTTAAGAAACGAAAGGAAACACAGGAAAGCCCTGATTTTGTAGCCGGACATAGTCTGGGGGAATACAATGCCCTCCATGCAGCGGGAGCCTTTGATTTTGAAACCGGCTTAAAACTCGTTAAAAAAAGAGGAGAATTAATGGGCCAGGCAAGGGGCGGTGGAATGGCAGCGGTTATCGGTCTGAAGGAAAAAGAAATATCCCATATATTGCAAGCAGAAGGTCTAAGTCAGATTGATATTGCAAATTATAATTGCCCCTCACAAATCGTGATATCAGGTCCAAAAGAAGCTATTCTTCAGGCGAAAACTGTTTTTGAGGGCAACTCAGAGGTTAAGTTATTTTCAATACTGAATGTCAGCGGAGCTTTTCATTCCAGGTATATGAAAGACTCAGGGGAACTGTTTGAACAGTTCCTGAAAGATTTTGAATTTGGAGAGTTAAAAGTACCGGTAATATCCAATGTATCTGCCAGACCTTATAAGCAAAACGAGCTTAAAGCTAATTTAATCAAGCAGATAACCCACTCCGTTCGGTGGACAGATACAATCCGGTTGCTGCTGGGGTTAGGTGAGATAGCTTTTGAAGAAATCGGAATCGGCAGAACCCTTACCGGACTTATCAGACATATAAAGGCAGAAGCAGAGCCTATTAGGATTGACCGTGATGAATATAAGGAATATTTTATGCAGAAGGAGACAGATAAGAAAGACGAGAATTTCAGCAATGAATGTTCTGATACAGGCAAGGATAACGGTGAAAACAAGTCAGCTACAGATATCACCTATGCTTCTCTGGGCAGCGAGGAGTTTAAGCGGGATTACAATCTGCGTTATGCATATGTTACCGGTGCTATGTATCGAGGTGTTTCTTCAAAAGATATGGTAGTCAGAATGGGAAAAGCCGGGATGTTAGGATTTTTGGGCACTGGTGGTTTATCACTGGAAGAGGTTGAGGCTTCCATAAATTATATTCAGAAAAATTTAAGTCAGGGACAGGCTTATGGTATGAATTTTCTATATGATCCCAATAACCCGGAAAAAGAAGAAAGGATCATCGATTTATATTTTAAATATCAGGTGAAAGTAATTGAAGCTTCGGCCTTTATGGGAATTACGCCTGCTCTTGTACGATACAAAGCGAAAGGCCTGTTAAGGAATGAAAAGGGAGATATCGAAAGTACCAATAAGATTATTGCAAAGATATCAAGGCCAGAAGTAGCAGAGGCTTTTATGAGTCCGGCACCGGTTCGAATTATTGACAGGTTATTAAATGAAGGAAAGATTACTGCTTCCGAGGCTGAAATGCTTCAAAGTGTACCTGTTGCCAATGACCTGTGCGTGGAAGCAGATTCAGGAGGGCATACGGATTGCGGAGTAACCTATACCCTTCTTCCTGCCATTATTAAACTCAGAGATGAAATGATGGAGAAGTTCCGTTATAAAAGAAAAATCCACATTGGAGCAGCCGGCGGTATCGGTACCCCGGAGGCAGCAGGAGCCTCCTTTATTCTGGGTGCAGATTTTATTGTTACCGGCTCCATTAATCAATGTACGGTAGAAGCAGGCACCAGTGAAGCGGTAAAGGAGTTGTTGCAGCAGATGAACGTTCAGGATACGGACTATGCTCCTGCGGGAGATATGTTTGAATTCGGAGCGAAAGTGCAGGTACTTAAAAAAGGCCTGTTTTTCCCTGCAAGAGCCAATAAGCTCTATGATTTATACCGTCAGTTCAATTCCATTGATGAAATTGATAGCAAAACCAAGGACCAGATACAGGAAAGATACTTTAAGCGCAGCTTTGACAGTATCTATGAGGAGCTGAAAAACTATTATTCTCCGGAAGAAATAAGCAAAGCAGAAAAAAATCCCAAAAATAAAATGGCAATGATTTTTAAATGGTATTTTCATTACAGCACAAAAAGTGCCTTAGCCGGAGATGCTGATTCCAAAGTAGATTATCAGGTACACTGCGGACCCGCCCTGGGAGCTTTTAATCAATGGATAAAGGGTACCAAATACGAGCCCTGGAAGAACCGGCATGTGGATGAGATAGCTTTGCTGATGCTTGGAGAAACTGCTGCATTTCTAAACAATCGTTTTCGATTATTGAAAGCATAAAATAAAGGGAGAATCTTATGGATAAGAGTGAAATTTTTATGATAATGAAAGAAATAATAGCTGAAATATTGCCGGAGGTTTACCCCGGTCAAATTACCATAGAAGACAGTTTAAAGGAGCTTGGAGCAAATTCGGTAGACCGGATGGATATTATTATCGAGCTGATGGAAAGACTGGGGGTAAAAATTCCTCTTGTGGAATTCGGGCAGCTTAAAAATATCCAAGGTATTGTTGATCTGGTATATTCAAAAAAAGTGTCATGATACCGGGAGGGGAAATTCTTATAGATCATGGAAAGAAAGAACCTGTCTATGTAACCGGTATGGGAGTGGTAAATGCGATTGCAGACTCAATTCCTGAATTTGAACATGGTTTAAGAAACGGTCACCAGGGCTTTCGGTATCTTGAAGGTAAAAAGGTTAATAATGTAAGTATCATAGGAGCTGATATTAATTCCTTTTCTTTTGACAATAGAATGGATTATTATGGGGCTTCAGCCAGCGTACCCACGGCTTTTATTGATAGAGCCGGAAAAACTGCCCGCAGAGCTCCTCTTACCATGAAAGCAGCATTATCCTGTGTTCTGGAGGCATATTGTCAGGCTGAGCTTTTTAATAGAGCTATTTCCGGTGACAGAATTGCGATTATAGTGACAGGCAGTAATCTTACATACAGTGTCAGAGAGGGTTATTTTGATAAGTTTCAAAAGGATCCGGAATATCTGACACCCCAATATGCCCTGCAGTTTATGGATACGGACTATATCGGCACCTTAAGTGAACTTTTTGGTATCTTCGGTGAAGGGTTTACGGTAGGAGGAGCCTCAGCCAGCGGGAATGCAGGTATTATTAAGGCCTGGCAGTTACTGCAGCTGGGGCTTGCTGATGCCTGTGTGGTAGTGGGGGCATTAACGGAGCTGACGAATATGGAACTTCAGGGCTTTTATAATATAGGAGCCATGGGCGGAAGAAAGTATTACTGCGAGCCTGAGAAGGCCTGCCGTCCATTTGATGAAGAACATGAAGGATTTCTCTATGGGCAGGCTTCCGGCTGCTTGATTTTAGAATCCGGAAGGTCGGCAGAACAAAGAGCTGTAAGACCTCTTGCCGAAATTCTTGGAGGCGTGATAAATCTTGATGGTAACAGGTCCAGTAATCCAAGTCTTGCCGGTGAAATAAAAGCAATGGCAAGGACCCTGGAGACAGCGGGAATAAAACCGGAGGAAGTGGATTATATCAATGCACACGGAAGTTCTTCTCCTCTGGGGGATGATACGGAACTAGAGGCTATAAAAGGAGTTTATAAAGAGAATATTTCCAGGATAATAATCAACTCTACAAAAGGGTTAACCGGTCACTGTTTATTTTCAGCCGGAGTTGTGGAAGCTATAGCTGTTATCCTCCAAATGAATTCCGGTTTTATTCATCCAAATGCTAATTTAGAGAAACCCAGCTGCCACGAGTTCTTATTTGCAGGAAAAATAGCGGTGCCAGCTTCTATAAGGCTGGCTATGAGTAATTCCTTTGGTTTTGGGGGGATTAATACGAGTATCTTAATAAAGGGTGTGAGATGAAACTTCAAAAGGAAGTTTTTCACAAGGGGACGGCAATGTGCGCAAAACCGAAAGACTCATACTTCAATTTCAAGGTATAAGAAGTCCTGGTTCTATGAATATTTTGTGCTTGACATCTTATAAACCAGATAACTCGCTGCGCTCAAACAATCTGCTTTATAAGATAGCACAAAATTTTCATAGAAAGGACTTCTAAATACCTTTCAATAGGCGTATTCGTTCTTTCGGTTTTGCGCAAATTGCCTGATACGTTTAATGAAAGAATCATGATGGATGGATGCTGGAATGATCCAAGCAGATCCAAGCAGGCTGCACCGAAATGTATCACTGGAAAGGGAATACCAGGGATAGGCTTTTAAAATAGGATTTTTCTTTTGGGTGATGTTATTTACCTGGATATATAAGATAGCTTAGAGAGTGTTTATAGAATGCTTGTGCCGTGCTGGGTGGTTGGAACGGACAAGCATTTTTCAAATTATTTCATAGGTTTGTAAGGCTAGTCATTGTAACTGTTTAGAATGCAAAGGGTTTTTAAGATATATCGGTAAGGAGGGAAGTCATGATAGAAAATCAATCAGATAACATGAATATTCTTGGGGTTAGAACTTCAGATATTGCAATAATAGGTATGGCTTGCCGCTTTCCGGAGGCTGATAATTACAATGAATTTTGGAGTCACCTGGAAAAGGGTGATAACTTAATCAAAGAAATTGATGAAAAGCGGTGGGATATCAAACAGTATTATTCTTCTCTTATGGAAGCGGATAAAAGCATCAGTAAATGGTGTGGAAGAGTGGAACGAATGGAGTATTTTGATAATCATTTTTTTAAAATATCACCCCGTGAAGCCGTTGTGATGGACCCCCATCAGAGACAACTACTGGAAATAGCCTGGCAATGTATAGAAGATGCCGGTTTAAATATAAAACAACTGCAAAGAGGTAAGGCCGCTGTTTATATGAATGCTTCCCATAATGATTATGGGCTTAGGGCATATGCGGTTGACAAGGCTGTTGACAGCTATACGAATTTAGGAAATTACCAATGTATTTCTGCAAACAGGATATCTTATGCCTTTGGACTGACGGGACAAAGTCTGTCGGTAGAGGCTGCCTGTGCTGCCTCTTTAGTTGCTGTTAACGAAGCGGTAAGAGTATTAAAGAGCGGTGAATGTGATTATGTTCTGGTAGGAAGTGCTAATTATGTTTTGCACCAGGGACGCTATATTTCTTATTCAAAGGCAAGGATGCTAAGTCCGGAGGGACAATGTAAAACCTTTGATGCCAATGCGGATGGTTATGTTCCGGGAGAGGGAGCAGGAGTCTTGCTTTTGCAGCGTTTGGAAGATGCCGTTGCGCAAAGAAATCATATCCATGCTGTTATCAAGGCTGTCAAAGCAAGTCATATCGGAGAGCATATTTCAATCACAGCCCCTAAGGTAAGCGAACAGAAAAAATTAATTTTATCAGCATATTCAGAAGCCGGGTTTACCCCGGAGACAGTAAGTTATGTAGAAGCTCACGGTACCGGCACTCCCCTGGGAGATCCTATTGAGGTGGAGGGGCTGACCAGAGCTTTCAGGGAATACACAAAGGCCTCCGGGTATTGTAAAATCGGCTCTGTTAAAACCAATATCGGTCATTTGGAAGGGACTTCGGGGCTTGCAGGTTTGATAAAAACTGTGCTTATGATGAAGAATCATAAAATAGCTAAAACTCTAAATATCAAACAACTGAATCCTATTATAGATTTTAAGGCGACTCCTTTTACTCCGGCGGATAACTTAAGTGACTGGAAGCGTTTAGAGGAAACAATACCTTTACGTGCAGGAATAAGTTCATATGGATTCGGCGGTGCCGGCTGTCACGTTCTGTTAGAGGAATATCAGACAGAGAAAAAGGCAGAAGCTTCAGGGAATATCAATGTATTTTTATTATCGGCAAAAAGTTCAAAAAGCCTTGCAATGCTTATGGATAGCTGGAGAAGCTTTGTTACCACCCGGGAATTTCAGGCTTTAAGCTTTTATGATATTCTTGGAACTGCAAAGGCAAGCCGTTCCGGTTTCCGTTTTCGTTATGGAATAAAGGTTAAGAATAAAAAAGAGCTTATAGAAAGTTTAAAGGAACCGGTCTTAAAACCTAATGTAGTAAGCTTTGATAAACGGTTATTGCACCTGTGTGATTTGAAGCTGACAGGGTTTGGCGATTTTAAAAAGTTATATGAAAAACAACCAGGCTTTCACACTTGCCTGGAAGGTTTTAGAAAGTTTATGAAAGCCGGGGAGTGGAATGGCCTGCTTAAGAGAAAATGGAAAGAGGCTGATAAAAAGCTGTATTCCTTTATGGTATCCTATTCTTTTGCGGTAACTTTACAAGAACTGGGCATTCAGTTTGATTCCATTTCTTATAGCGGTATGGGATTCTGGGCTGCACTTGGAGTTAGCGGAATATTAGAACCGGAAGATATCCTTCATTATCTTATGGGAAAAAGTGAAAGCAGCAGCTTAAGCTTTCACAGACCCAGTGTTACTTTCCTTTATTACACGGGGGACCTTGATTATAGGGCAGAGCAAAATCTTTTGCAAGAGATTTTGCCATATCAAATCACAGGAAGAAATATAAAAAAATTAGTGGATGGTATACAGATAGAATTTAGCGGCTTTATCAAATACCTGCAAAAAGCAAGGGTCTTGTATCATAGTGTTCCTTCTTTTCGCAAGTTATTAGAGGAATGGAATAATGCGTTAACACAAACCGGTATGAGTATAGAAGAACTTTTATTTTCTGAGTATCGTGATTTTCAAAGATCAAAAGAGCAATTGCTGGCGATTGTTCTTATTAGCAGTTCTCTTAGAAGGTTAAACCAGAAATGGGATTTAAGGATGGAAGAGCTTAATTGTACCCGTCAATTAACAGAGCTTCTTAATTTAGTAGAGGATAATCTGGTTAGAAAAGAAGAACTTGTTCAGTTGTTCGGAGCCCATGAACCGGATTTCGAAACAATTGCAGGGAATATCAGCAAGAGACTTCAAGGTGCAGGGAAAAGATATGAATTAACTGAAGTAATTAATCATGAACTGTCTGAGATTAAAGATTATGAAACCTGGCTGAAGCTTGGAGATGCCATTGAATCTGCCAATGTAAAAGAACCAGAAGAAAATGCAGAATATATTCTTGTAGAACCAGAAGAACAAAAAGAACTGAGTGAGCTTCTTACAGATCTGGTACTTAAAGCCTGGCTTAAGGGAGCTGATATTAATTGGGAGAAGGTATTTCCGGAAGAAATGTATTATAAAGTTCCGTTACCGGTATATGAATTTGATCAAAGTCCATTTTTATTACCTTTGAACGGAAAAAAACTCGTAATTGATAAAACAGAGCCTTTAAGAGTTAAATCTACAGGCTTTGAAATGAAAGATATGAAAGTTTCAGAAATTAAAACAGCAGAGATGTCAGTATTTACAGATACACCTATCATTTTAACGACTGAAGATACCATAATCAGAGATCATATAATCACCGGCAAAAACCTTATCCCCGGAGCTTTTATGCTCGAACTCCTTGTGGATAAGCTTAAAACGGAAACGCAGAAATCTATCATAACACTTAAGAATATATATTTTACGAAGCCTGGCATTGTTATTAATAAAAAAGCAGTAATCCCCCAGTTAGAGAATAACCGGTTTCGACTTGTTTCGGAGGAGGAAGTATTGTCAAAAGGGGAATATTTGGTGATAGATTATGTTCCTCAGATACCGGTTAATATAACATCTATTGATTCCTATCCCAAAATAGATTTTAAAGAACTCTACCCTTTTTTATTCTCCAGGGGATATCAATACGGAGAGAGTTTACAAGTTATTCAGAAGATTTGGAAGATAAACAATGGTTATTTTATCAACTTAATGGAACAGAAAGCCAGGAAAAGCAGGCAGCTAAGTGCAGAACTTTTAGATGGAGTAATACAATCAGTATTGGCAGTGGAATATCTGGAAGGAAATTTAAACTTAACGAATACCATCTGCATTCCTTTTAAAATATCTAAAATAACCATTATGGGTGAGCTGAAAGGAACCTGTTACGCTGCAATTGATAAAATAAATATTCGTAAACAAGACGGGAATATCATCGCTTCCTTAGAAGTATTTAATGGGGTGGGAGTTCCTGTTATTTCTATTGAGGGTCTCTGTTTAAAAGCTTGCCCTAAAGATTTTATGCATAAAGCAGTCAATTATAAAAAAGATGTATCCGCCTTATATCATTACAAACCTGTCTGGGTTGAAGAAAAACTGGAAGTTGATGCGGAAGATACAGGCAGGAATCGCAAATGTGCTGTAATCTTTGCTAATGATGAGATGATAATTAATGGAACTAACAGAACAATAGGAATTTTAGAGAAAAGCTATGAAAAGGTGTATTTTATTTTTAAAGGAAGCTGTTTGAAGGAACAGGATAATGTATTTAGCATTAACCTTAAGCTGCAAAGTGATTATATTGCCTTATTGGAATCCCTGGAAAATCATTCTTATGGTACTTTGGATTACGATATGTATTATCTGTGGGGAAACCAAAAGGATGGAATAACTGAATACAATACCTCTCCCAATAGATTAGAGAAAACAGAAGAAGAGCATATACAGGGAATATTTAACTTGCTCCAAGCCCTGTTAAAAAGAAAATCCGGTAAAATTACCAACCTTATAATTGGCGTAAAAGACAGTAAGATTGTAGTTAACAAGGATAAAGGAAATAATTTTATCTACGGTGGTCTTGAAGCCCTGGTACGGTCAATAAGTCAGGAAATGCCAAGATTATCTGTTACCATCGTTGATTTTGAGACGGAAATAAACAAAACAGAGCCTGATATGGTTTCAGATATGTTTATGGAACTTAAAAACAAGCATAAAGACATAATGGTGGCCTATCGGGGTAATAACAGGTATACCAAAGGCCTCGTATCAGAAACTATTATAAGTTACTCAAACCTTCCTCTCTTAGAAGACGGAGATACCTATCTGATTATCGGAGGTTTAGGGGGAGTAGGCAGCAAGCTGGTTCAAAAAATCAGTGAGCTGGTAAAAGCCAATATACTAATTGTTGGTTCATCCTCCTTTTATTCTGTAAAAAAGGAACAATTATTAGCCTTAAACCATAATAAGTCAAATGCCTTTGTGGACTATTATGAGTGTGATATAGCAAATGCAAGGGAAGCGGAAGAACTAATAAATAAAATAAAACATAAATATAAAAATATCCAGGGAGTTATTCATTGTGGAGGAAAAAATAATGATAAGCTTCTGATCAGCAAAGGGTGGAAGGATTTTAAAGAGGTATTAAAGCCAAAGACCATAGGTACATATATCCTGAATGAAGCTACGGCTAAGGAACCTTTAAAGTTTTTTGTGGCTTTCTCTTCTGTCGTTTCTATCACTGGAAATGTGGGACAGGCCGATTATGCCTATGCAAACGGAGTCCTTGATGCCTTTATGGATTATCGCAGGCAAAATTCCTACCCTGGAAGGTGTATCAGTATTAATTGGACATTATGGGAGAATACCGGAATGGGTAAATCCAGTGCTGCCATTCATAATTTTGAAAACAAGACAGGTTTGATTTCATCAGAAGCCGGTACGGAGGATTTCATACACATATTGCAAAGTGAATTAAATCAAGTAATCGTAGTGGCTGATGAAAAAAAATTTGAAGGTTTCCTGTCTAAGAATCATATCAACTGTTATAAAAACAATATCGAACAGATTTAAAATCATAAGATTATAAGGGAGGCAATATGAGAGGGAAAGGGAACACAGAAATTTCAAGGGAAACTCTGACAGAGGGTGAAAAAAATGTGGAAAAACTGCTTGTTGCCATGCTTGCAGAGTTATTATGTATAGAGGAAAAGGAAATAGATGAGAATACGGATTTGCGTGAATTCGGCCTGGATTCCGTTGCACTCAATGAATTCACCGATATGATCAATACCCGTTTGGATACTGACATTGACTCAACTTTGCTGTTTGAGTATTCCACTATGAAGGAAATTGGAAATTACTTAAATGAGAAATATATGCACTCTGTTATGCAATACCGGGAACCTGCCCCTGAATATATAGATTCCTCCCTTGAAAGCCAGCCGAAGATAATAGAGAGTTTGCCAGAGCAAATAACAAATAAGTCAAAGCAAACCGAAAGCCTGTCAGAGCAAATAACAAATAAGTCAAAGCAAACTGAAAGTCTGCCAGAGCAAATAAAATATCAGCCGATGATGACAGAAGGCGGGTGGGAGCAAGTAGAAAGAAGCCCGGGACCTATAAGGGAGTTATCTGAATTATTTACAGAAAGTACCACCGCCTATAATAAAATGAGTAACATAACGCCAGCAGCCACAGATGATATCGCCATAATAGGAATGAGCGGACGATTGCCCCAATCAGAGAATTTATCTGAATTCTGGGAGCATTTAGTTAACCAGGAGGATCTGGTAACAGAAATTCCAATGGATCGTTGGGACAAAGAGGAATATTACGGAGATCCCCATAAAGGCAATAAAGCAAATAATAAATGCGGTGGTTTCTTAAAGGATATAAAAGGTTTCGATGCACAATTTTTTAATATCTCTCCCAGAGAAGCTGAATTAATGGATCCTCAGCAGCGTATTTTGCTGGAGGAGGTATGGAGGGTGTTCGAGGACGCAGGCTATAAAGCTTCGACTGTAGCAGGTTCGAATACTGGTATTTTTATTGGTGTAGGGAATGATGATTATAATCAGCTGATTGCAGAAAGTGATATAAACTTAGACATTTATGCGGCCACGGGGTCGTATTTTTGTATTATTGCAAACCGGATCTCCTATCTTTTGAATCTGCATGGGCCAAGCACTGTGGTAGATACTGCGTGTTCCAGCTCCCTTGTGGCAATCCACCAGGCAGTGAAGGCAATCCAAAACGGAGAATGTGTGATGGCGGTTGCCGGCGGTGTTAATCTTATGTGCACCCCCCGTCCCTATTTATCCTTCAGTCATGCAGGAATGCTCTCCAAAGACGGCAGGTGCAAGACCTTTGATATGTCTGCCAATGGATATGTCAGAGCGGAAGGAGTGGGAGCGATCCTGTTGAAACCTCTTAGCAAAGCAATTGAGGAGGGGAATCAAATACATGGAGTAATAAAAGGAACTGCCGTAAACCATTGCGGTCTTACCAACTCACTAACAGCCCCAAGTCCGAATGCACAGGCGGAAGCAGTGCTTACTGCCTTGGAAAAAGGTAATATAACACCTGATACCATATCCTACATAGAAGCCCATGGAACAGGAACCAGCCTGGGAGATCCCATTGAAGTAAACGGGCTAAAAAAAGCCTTTGAAGAAGCTGCAAAAGCAAAAGGAATTGTTCTGAAAGACAACTATTGCGGAATCGGTTCTGTTAAATCCAATATAGGACACCTGGAGGTTGCGTCGGGGATTGCCGGTGTTTTTAAAGTATTGTTATCCATGAAAAACAAAATGATTCCCGGAAATCTTCATTTTCAGAAACTTAACGATAAGATTCGTCTAGAGGGAAGTCCTTTTTATGTCATAGACTCCAATAAGCCCTGGGAGGCTCTCGTTGATGTACACGGAGCTCCGTTACCCAGGAGGGCAGGTATCAGTTCCTTTGGCTTTGGCGGTGCCAATGCCCATATTGTAATTGAAGAATATACACAGACGGAGAGAGCAGCAGACAAGGCTTACACTTTTCCTAAAAGTATTATATTGCTGTCTGCAAAAACGGAAGAACGGCTAAAAGTCTATGCAGAAAATTTCATAGAGTTTCTGAGAAAGGAAGGCACAGCCAATCACAAACTTACTGACATAGCCTATACCTTGCAATTCGGACGTGAAACCATGCCGGAAAGAGTAGCCATTCTGGCGGATTCTATACAGGATCTTACAGAAAAACTGGAGTTATACCTAAAAGGAAAAGAACAAAAGGAAGTCTTTTATGGTAATGTTAAGACCCATAAAAAAACCATAGCAATATTTGAGGATGACCAGGAATTCAAAGAGACCTTGAGCAACTGGGCTAAAAATAGTAAATACGAGAAAATACTTGATTTGTGGACAAAGGGATTATCCTTTGACTGGAAGCTTCTTTATGGGAAGGAGAAACCAAAAATTATCAGCCTGCCTACCTACCCCTTTAAAAAAGAAAACTATTGGTTTACCGAGACTCATAAGGATAAATCCAATACCGGGTCCGGTAAGATATCAATTCTTCACCCCCTGCTTCATGAAAATATATCTGATTTTACTGAACAGAAATACCGGACTATATTAACCGGAAATGAATTCTTTTTAAAAGCCCATGTCATTCATGGTCAGAAGATCTTACCGGGGGTTGCCTATCTGGAAATGGCATTAGCAGCTATAAAAGCCTCAATAGATCGCAAGGAAGAGGATACCATATTCCAGTTAAATAATATCATTTGGGCCAAGGCTGTTGTAGTAAATGAGAAACCAGTACCAATTAGAATATCCTTATATCTGGAGAATGATGAACAGATCAACTACCAGATAACCGGGGAGAATTCTGGTATACATGTCGAAGGTTCAGCAAGCTTAAGACTTACTGAAAAACCATATGAAATAGATATCAGTATCAAACAGCAGAATTGTAATACAAGAGAAATTTTACAGGAGGAGTGCTATAAAGCCTTTGAACAGATAGGCTTTCATTATGGCAGGGAACAAAGGGGGATTAAAAGGCTCTATCTGGGAAAAGATGAAATCCTGGCAAGCCTTGAACTTCCCGAAGAAATCAAAGGTACAAGAAAGGACTATACCCTCCATCCAAGTATTCTGGATTCTGCCATTCAGGCGACCATGGGCCTTATGATGGAAAATGGAACTATGGGGGCTTATGTACCCTTTGCATTGCAGACCCTTATGGTAATTGATCAGAATTCGGAAATTAAATGGGCTTATATAAGGTCAATTAACGCAGAGAACAGCAGAAATAATCTTAGAAAGTTTGATATTGATCTATGCAGTGATACCGGTAAAGTATGTCTTCAAATGAAAGGATTAACCTTAAAGAAGTTTGAAAGGTCAATAGTCAATCAGAATCAGGGGGAGCTGCTTTTACTGGCACCGGAATGGAAAGAGGCGCCTGCTATAAAGGAGGAGACAGTACAATATGATAACCATCTGATAATTCTGTGTGAAGTGCCGGAAATAAACGGTGGGCAATTAGCGGAAGCTTTGACTGGGAACACTGTAAATTTCAGCTTTATGGAACTTGAGGATACCAATAGTGACATAGGGCTAAGGTATAGAACCTATACCGGTCAAATATTCGAGGAAATAAAGAAAGTCCTTTCAGGGAAAAGCAGTAAGAAAAATCTGGTACAGCTTATTATACGTAATAACCATGAGGAAAAGCTGTATGGAGCCTTAAGCGGTCTGCTAAAGACAGCAGAACAGGAAAACCCCGGAATAAATGGTCAGATCATTGAAATTGGACAGGGAGAATCAACAGCGGATCTGGCAGAAAAAATTATTGTTAACAGCAAAAGTCCTGCAGATAAGCAGATTAATTACCGTGAGGGAAAACGTTATGTGAAATACTGGAAGGAATTAACGGGGGTTTTGGGAGAGAAACAACCCTGGAGAGATAACGGAAGATACCTGATAACCGGCGGAGGAGGAGAACTGGGATTAGTTTTTGCAAGAGAGATAGCAGAAAAATCTAAAAATCCAACGATTATATTAACCGGCCGGGGTAAGCTTAAGAAAGAAAAACAGGAGAGCCTCAGGGAGCTTCAAAAACTTGGAGCAACGCTTGTGTATAAGCAGGCTGATGTTACTGATATTACGAGAGTGCAGGAGCTTATTGAAGAAATCAACAAAGAGTATGGAGCTTTACATGGAATTCTCTACTGTGCAGGTATCAACCGTGATAATTATATTTATAAAAAAACCAAGGAAGAACTCCAGACGGTACTGGAACCAAAGGTAAACGGTTTAATAAATCTTGATAAAGCAGCCGGGGATATTTCACTGGACTTTTTTATTTTATTTTCTTCAATTGCAGGATCTCTTGGCAATCCCGGACAGGCGGATTATGCTGCAGCCAACGCATTTATGGATGAGTATGCAGGGTACAGAAATGAGCTGGTAAAGGGCGGCCGGCGTTATGGCAGAACCGTATCCATCAACTGGCCTTTGTGGCAGAATGGAGGTATGCATATGACGGAAGAAGCTGAGAAGCGTCATGCAGTAAAAACCGGAATGGAAGCCTTACAGACGGATAAAGGTCTGGAGGCTTTTTATAAAATATATGGACAGGAGCAGGAACAAGTCATGGTTGCAATGGGAGACGGCAGGAAGATCCGTGAATTTGTGAACAAATAGTACGGTTTCTTTAAACACACTGCAACGATGCACTTGACCGATTCGCACCCAGCTTACTTGAAAACAATTTCATCAAATTGAAAAGGAAAATTGGCTATGAAAGAAAATATAAAAGAGAGGGCAATGCCGTATTTTAAAGAATTGCTGTCGGCGGAACTAAAAGTTCCGGTACATAAAATAGAAGAAGATGTACCCATGGAGGAATATGGAATAGATTCTGTAATGGTCATGCAAATGACCGATAAATTGGAAGAGACCTTTGGGAGCCTGCCTAAGACTTTATTTTTCGAATATCAGACCATTGGGGAACTGACGGAATATTTTATGTCCGAGTACCAGCAGAAATTAAAGGATATTCTGGGGATACAGAAAAAAGGAAGCAATACAGAAATCTCTATTTCTAAAGAAAGTACTGCGTTATATTTTAAAGAGCTGTTATCAGAAGAATTAAAGGTTCCCAGGCATAAAATTGAAGATGATGTGCCTATGGAGGAGTATGGTATTGATTCGGTCATGATTATGCAGATGACAGATAAACTGGAGGAGGCCTTTGGAGTACTTCCGAAAACTCTGTTTTTTGAATACAGGACCATTGAGGAGATTACTGAGTACTTCATGGTGGAACATCAACAAAAACTGCAGGAGATTTTAGGTTCAGCCAGTAACGGAAAACCGGAACTTAGAATAAATACTGATAGTGATAATGGTAAAGGTACCGGCAATGAGGATGAGGTTGATAAGGAAACTTATATAGATATACATCTTAATAAAAACCAGGATAATAATAACCATCGAACCAACGACTTTGATAAGGGTTTTACTTACGAAGAGGAATACATACCCTTTATAACCGGGACTGAGAAAAGAAATCAAAAAAGACGGTTTCCTTCTTTCAAGCAGGAAGAAAAAGAAATAAAACAAGAAAAAAATAAATTCACGGAGATTGCTATCATAGGTCTGGGCGGCAAATATCCTCAGGCAGAGGATCTGAATGAATACTGGGAAAACTTAAAGGCAGGCAGGAACTGCATTACAGAAATTCCGGAGGAACGTTGGGATTACAAGGCATATTATGACAGGGATAAACAGAGAGAGGGGAAGGTAAATTCCAAGTGGGGTGGATTTTTAGATGGTGTTTATCAGTTTGATCCCTTGTTCTTTAATATCTCTCCCCATGAAGCTGAGATAATTGACCCCCAGGAGAGACTCTTCCTTACCTGTGTCCACGAAACTCTGGAGGATGCAGGTTATACAAAAGAAGCCTGCAGCCGTTACAGAGAAAATGGCATGGAGGGGAATATAGGTGTTTTTGTAGGGGCTTTGTTTGAGGAATACCAGCTTTACGGCGCCCAGGAGCAGGCACAGGGGAATATGATTGCTTTGAACGGAAGTCTGTCTTCTATTGCAAACAGAGTATCCTATTACTTTAATTTCCACGGGCCCAGCATGGCTGTGGATACCTTATGCTCCTCTTCCTTAACGGCCATACATCTGGCTTGCCAGAGTCTTCAAAAAGGAGATTGTGAAATGGCTGTTGCCGGTGGTGTCAATGTGACGCTTCATCCCAATAAATATATACTTTTAGGGCAAAATAATTTCCTTTCCAGCAAAGGTTTGTGTGAGAGCTTTGGAGATGGAGGAGACGGTTATGTTCCGGGCGAAGGGGTAGGAGCCATATTGCTGAAACCTCTAGACAAGGCAATAGCTGAGGGGGACCATATATATGGAGTAATTAAAAGCACTGCTATCAATCATGGCGGAAAAACCAATGGCTATACTGTACCAAATCCCAATGCCCAGGCTGAGGTTATACGCAGGGCTTATAAAAAGGCTGATATCAATCCCAGAGCAATAGGATATATAGAAGCTCATGGTACTGGCACGGCTCTTGGAGACCCCATAGAAATCAGTGGTTTAAATAAAGTATTCAGCGAGTATACGGAGGACAGGCAATTCTGCAGAATCGGGTCGGTAAAATCCAATATCGGTCATTGTGAAAGTGCGGCGGGTATTGCAGGAATTACAAAGATATTGTTACAGATGAAATACGGATATCTGGTTCCTTCCCTTCATTCCAGGATATTAAATCCGGGTATTGACTTTAATAACAGCCCATTTAAAGTGCAGCAGGAGCTGGAACCCTGGACACGCTGTACCCTAAGCCTGAATGGTGAGACAAAAGAATACCCCCTGACGGCCGGGATCTCATCCTTTGGCGCAGGCGGTTCCAATGCACATATCGTTATTGAAGAGTATATAAAACCAGCCCTTCCGGTAAACACAGGGAAGCTGTCACAGCAAATATATGTGTTTTCAGCCAGAGATGAGAAAAGATTAAAGGAATATGCGGCGAAACACCAGAGTTATATCGCCACCTGCAATGACAAGGCGGAAGGGGATAGGGACAGCCTGTTTCAGAATATGGCCTATACCCTTCAGGTTGGCCGTGAGGTTATGCAGGAAAGAATTGCGATTGTTGCAGCTGACCTTGAAGAAGTAAAGAAGAAATTGCAGGATTTTATCAACGGGGAAGAATATATACCAAATCTTTATCAGGGAAACACCAAAATGCTTACCCTCAAGGAGGTTTTTGAAGGTGCGGCAAGTGAAGAATTTGTAAAAGCATTAATTAAGAGCAGGGAGTTTGATAAGCTTGCCGGGTTATGGGTAACAGGGGTAGCCATTGACTGGCACTGGTTATACGCTGATGTTAGTTTTCCACAGCTTATTTCCATTCCCACATATCCCTTCGCGAAAGGAGAATATTCCCTGGCAAAACCTGTTGTAGTACATGAAAAGCTTCACGACAGAAAAGAATCCGTCGAACTCGTGACAGAGGCTGATGACTTTTTCTATATTCCCAGGTGGGAACGTATGAAAGCCTCGGAACGAAACACCGACAGCATCATTAAGTCACGGAAAGTTCTTTTCATATTAAATGAGGCATCTGAGGCTATCAGTAATGAGGTTGAGAAATTATATAAAGACCAGGAAGTAATAAAAGCAAAGCTGGATACCTGGGCGGAAAGGATTTCTCCCAAGGAGTACAAGTTAGATTATACTTCCCTGGCTTCTTTCGAAAAATTACTGGCTGAAGCTAAGGATATTGATACCTTTATCTATTTTGGCGGGATTACGGCAGGAGAATTCGATTCCAATGCTTTGGATTATTTAGATCTTGTTCAGGAGCAAAGTGTAATGTCCTTGTACCGGCTTATTAAGGCTATGATAAATAGTGGCTATGAATCCCGCAATATCACCTTTAAGCTGGTTACGAACAATGTACATAAAATATTACCGGAGGATATATGTCTTCCTTATGCAGGCGGTGCATTTGGTTTGATGAAATCAGCAGAGAAAGAATTCCCTAACTGGCAGGTCAGCGGATTTGATATCGACTTGTCCGGAGAAGGTATCTTATCCCAGGAAAAGGAAGCTGCATTACAGTCTGTAGTCTGTGACAACCTGTCAATCAGTAAGTCAGAAATAGTTATCAGAGACAAGGTCAGTTATATTCGCAGAATATACCCGGTGAAGCTGTCGCGTCAGAATGCTGCCGGTTTGAAGGAAAATGGAGCATATGTCATAATTGGCGGAACCGGTGGTATAGGTATGGAGCTGTCGTTGCATATTGCAAAAAAATATCATGGAAAGCTGGTGCTTACCGGCAGGCGGGAAATAAATCAGGAAATAGAAGGAAAAGTAAAGCAAATAGAAGCCCTGGGTGGAAAAGCAGTCTATGTCCGGGGAGATATAACTGACCCAGAGAGTATGAGGGAAGTGTTCAGGGCAGCAAAGGACAGATTCGGGAAAATAAACGGAGTAATCCATTCTGCACTGGTTTTGCAGGATCAATCCCTTCGGAATATGGAGGAGGAGACCCTGAAACGGGTTCTTGCGCCAAAAGTAATGGGAAGTGTAGTTCTTCATAATGTGGTAAAAGAGGAAAATCTGGACTTTTTAATGTATTTTTCATCAGGGCAGACCTTTATCGGAAACCAGGGGCAAAGCAATTATTCGGCGGCTTGTGCCTTTACCGATTCCTTTGCTTTGTATGAAAATGAGGTCTTGGGGTATCCCGTTAAGTTAATCAATTGGGGGTATTGGGGTGAAGTTGGAATCGTAGCAGGGGAAGAATACAGCAGACGGTTATCTGCCAATGGAATATATCCCATCCAGACACAGGAAGGTATTGACGGAATTGAGAAAATCTTAAGTTCGCAAGCCGCTCAGACACTTGCAATAAAAGCAAGTGAAGGGGTTCTTAAAAATATAGGTGTGGACCTGAACCTTAAGGTATCGGCTTACAAACAGGAGGACAATTCTGTAAGTACAGAGATATTAAGGAAAGAGGACCTGCCGGAGTTAGGAAAGGACAGGCTTCTGATAATAGATAAATCCTTTAAGGAACTAAGGAAATTTACAGCTTTAATCTTATTGGATGCCTTTCAGAAAAAAGGAATATTTTCGCAGAAGGAACAGCTTTACAGTCTGGCAGATTTAAAAAAAGAAGTACAGCTTCTTGAAAAATACAACAGGCTGTTTGACAGTATGCTGAACATTTTAGAAAAGGATGGAGTTATTATTCGGACGGAAAGTGATATCTTAAGAGTATCCGAAAGGATAGAAAATGAAGTCCTGAAAAGCAAGTTACTGCAGATTGAGGAAGAAAAGGTCAGTTTGTCAGAGCTTTATCCTATGGTTATACCCTATTTGGAGTTGCTATGGACCTGTTCCAGACATTTCTGGGAAATCTTAAGCGGAGAATGCCCGGCTACAGATATTGTATTTCCGGGTTCCTCCATGAAACTGGTGGAGCGAATTTATAATGGAAATGAAGTATCGGATTATATGAATGAGATCATTACCTGGGCAGTGAACGCGTATATCGAAAAGCGTTTACAGAGCCTTCGGGGAAATGAAAAAATTAAGATATTGGAAATCGGTGCCGGAACAGGAGGAACAAGCCGTACTGTTTTTAAAGGAATCAGGAAATACGGTGAACGCCTGCAATATGATTTTACAGATATCTCAGAGGCCTTTTTAAAATATGGTAAAGAGTCCTTTGGAGCAGAGAATCCCTATGTCAGATTCAGAACCTTAAATGTTGAGAAAGATATTCTCTCCCAGGGATATGTGCAGGGAGAGTTTGACCTGATTATTGCTACCAATGTTCTGCATGCAACGGCTAATATCAATAATACGGTAAAAAATGCAAAGGTCCTGCTAAAGAACAGCGGGTGGCTGATTTTAAATGAAAATACAAAAGTTGAGGAGGTTGCCACCTTAACCTTTGGACTGCTGGATGGCTGGTGGTTATTTGAAGACGAGAGCAGCCGTATGAAAGGTTCTCCTTTACTGAATAATCCAATGTGGAGAAAGCTCTTACTGGAAGAGGGCTATCGAAATGTAAAACACTTTGGGCAGCCGGATCAGGAAGATATTTATTTGCACCAGAATGTCATTATTTCTGAAAGTGACGGTGAGGTTAAGCTTCCTGTAAAAAAGGAAGCTGTAAAAGGACCGGTAATAAAACCGCTTAAAGAAGTGGAAGAGAATCTGGTAAATCAGTCTCTCCCTTTCAACAACGATCAAAAGGATAACAGGAATACGGAGCAATTTGTAGAAGCTGCCATTCTGGACTGCCTGGCGGTGGTATTAAAGATCAACAAAGAGGAGTTGGATATCAATACACCTTATAAAGAGTATGGTGTGGATTCCATTTTATCGGGACAGATCATAAGTAAAATCAATGAAAAGCTTGGAATTGAGCTTAATTCCACGGCTTTGTTTAATTATCCGACCACATTAAAATTAAAAGAATATATTTTTAAACAATATCATAACCAGATACAGTTGGATTTCAAATTAAATAAATTAGAGGAAGACGAAAGTAATGGTAAGGTAAAAGACTGTAATGGGGAGGACAGCAGAAACAGCGAGAATTTCAGAAACGTCGAGGATTACAGAGACGGTGAGTATAACAGTAACAGCAAAGAATATCTGGGCAGAAACACTAAATTATTAAATGATGTTAATGACATTGATAGGAGAAAAAATCTGGATTCGGAAACTTCAGCCACATACAACTCCGCAATCCATGATCCTTCCATGAATATTGCAATCGTTGGCATGTCCGGTATGTTTCCGGGAGCAGCTACCTTAACTGAGTACTGGGAAAATCTATGCAGTGGTAAAAATTCTGTCACAGAAATTGACCGATGGAAACTGGACAGCTTTTATGATCCCGATCCCCAGGTACCCAACAAGAGCTATATCAAAACATCGGGTATGTTAGCCGATGCAGATAAGTTTGATCCTTTATTCTTTAACATTTCCCCCAGAGAAGCCGAGCTAATGGACCCACAGCAAAGGATATTTTTGCAGGAAGCCTGGAAGGCATTGGAGGATGCGGGATTTTCAGATGAATATCTGGATGAAAGGAAATGCGGAGTATATGTAGGCTGCAATGATAGTTATTATATGCAGCTTATAGAAGAGAGCGGGATTGAGAAAAGCAATTATGTATTTACCGGCAATACCCTTCCTATTTTATCTGCAAGGATCTCCTATTTGCTTAATTTACGAGGCCCCAGCATGGTAGTGACCACTGCCTGTTCCTCCTCCCTGGTGGCACTCCATCAGGCCTGCGCAAGTATTATTTCGGGAGATTCAGAAATAGCAATAGCCGGTGGGGTCAATGTATTCCCTACACCTTATTTCCATACGATCGCAAGCAGCACGGGTATGCTTTCCTATAACGATAAGTGCCGTCCTTTTGACAACAAGGCGGACGGCTTTATTCCTGCGGAGGGAGTCGGAGCAGTAGTGCTTAAGAAGCTTGATAAAGCCCTGGAAGACGGTGACCATATTTACAGCGTCATCCTTGGTACCGGAATTAATCAGGATGGAAAAAGCAACGGAATCACTGCTCCCAGTGCCCCTTCCCAGGCGGCACTGGAATATGAGGTCTATAGTAAATATAAGATTAACCCGGAAAACATCAGCTATATTGAAGCCCATGGTACAGGTACTAAATTAGGTGATCCCATTGAAATAGAAGCACTCAGCGAGTCCTTCCGTAAGTTTACGGATAAAAAACAATTCTGTGCAATCGGTGCGGTAAAGGCAAATATCGGACATGCACTGGAGGCTTCAGGTATGGCAAGTTTAATGAAGGTCCTGTTATGCATGAAATATAAGAAACTTGTCCCCAGTATAAACTATGAGACCGGAAATGAGTTCATCTCATTTAAGGATAGCCCGGTATATGTAAATACAGAATTAAAACCCTGGACCACAACAGATGGAATACCCAGAACTGCTGCAATCAGTGCCTTTGGTATCAGCGGTACCAACAGTCATATGGTAATGAAAGAATATCTGGAAGAGCCAATTAATAAACCGGTGGCCTTACCCTATTATCTCGTGACAGTATCGGCAAAGACAGAAGCAGCATTACGGCTTAAGTTAACCGATATGGCAAACTGGCTGTCAGCAGATGATAATGCTCATTCTCTGGGGGATATAGCATATACACTGCTGCTGGGAAGAAGCCATTTTTCCTACAGGGCAGCTTTTGTTGTTAAATCCATAGCTGAATTGGTTCAGAAACTGAAACTTGCAATAAATCAATCACCGGCTGGTAAAATACTTGTTGGTGATTATATCAGTACGAATTTCAGGCCGGAACCAGGGGAGCAAAAGTCGGGTAATGAATTAGCAGAGGAACTTCGTGTAGCGATACCCGGGGAAGCGGAATATGAGGAGAAGCTTGCACATTTAGGAGTTTTGTATGTAAAGGGCTATTCTCTGGATTGGGGCTTACTCTATGTTTCAAAGAATCATAGGAAAGTTTCCCTGCCCACCTACCCCTTTGCCAAAGAAAGGTATTGGATAGAAAGCAACACAGCTGTACCTGCTGTGAATCGAAATATTTCCCGGGAGCTTCATCCCCTTCTTGGGAATAACACATCAACACTGAAGGAACAAAAATATACAACCTTGTTTGAAGGCGAGGAAGATTTCATAAAAGACCATGAGATAAACGGCAAAAAAATCATGCCAGGTGCAGCGTATATTGAGATGGTCCGTGCAGGCGGTGAAATAGCAGCTGAGTTACCAGTAAAAAGTATAAAAAATATTATATGGGGTATGCCTGTTGTAATTACGGACAACAAAGAAGTTAATCTCGGATTAAGTATAGAAGACAGTGAGGTAGCATTTGAAATCTATACAAAAGATGGGAGAGAACGTTTGACACATGCCCAGGGTGTTCTGGAGTTTGAGGAAAATACATCAGCGGATATTCTTTTAAATCATAAGCTGGAGCTGGAGATGATACAGAGCAGATGTGAAAGAGTTGTAACGGGAGCTTCGTGTTATGATTCTTTTAGGGCAAGGAGTCTTAATTACGGTCAAAGCTTTCAGGTAATACAAGAGCTTTACAGCAATTCAGAGGAGGCGCTGGCATATCTTAAGCTTCCGGCTACCCTTTCCCATAGTTTTTATAAGTATGGAATACATCCCTCCATACTTGACGGTGCTTTACAAACAGCCATTGGGTTAGCCGCTTATCTGGAGTTTGATTCTAAAGCTGCTTTTGTTCCTTTTTTCATTCAGGAAATCCAGCTCTTTAAACCCTTGAAACCGGAGTGTTATGCTCATGTTATTAAAGTAAATGAGTCCATAAAGAATAATTCGTTTACCTTTAACATTTCCATCACAGATAAGAAGGGTGAAATCCTGGCTCTCATCGAGGGCTACAATATAAGGGAGCTTAGGAAGGAAAAAGAGAAGGATAATACACTGGAGCTGCTGGAACAACTGGAAAATGGAACCTTAACCCCAAGGGAAGTGGAAAAATTGATGGAGGAAGCCAATGAGTGAGGAGTATCTTAGCAGAAGTGAAATATTAAAGCTGATAGCAGAGAAGAAAATTACTGCAAAGGAAGGCTTGCGTTTATTGAAGGAAACTAAGCCCTGGAACGAAGTGCAAAATCAGGACTCTCCTTCTGTTACCAAAACCTTTCAGCCATGTTGGGAGAAAAGTGAGATAAGCAATGAGATAAAAAACTCTGAGAACCAGGACAATACGTTATTAAATAATATAATTCTCTTTGATTACAACGGTGATACAAGAAATGCATTCATTGCTGATCCTGAGCTGGAAGCTTCACCTGTTATCCTTGTAACACCCGGGGAAAAATTCTACAAATTCGATGCTTATACTTATGAAATTAATCCATCGGAGAAAGAAGATTATAACCGGTTATTTGAAAATTTACTGGAAGAGGACATATTGCCGGAAAGAATTGTTCATCTCTGGGCAAAAACGCAATTTCCTGCAGCAGAGGTCGGGATTACCCATCAGCTTTTAGTAAGCTTTTACTCTTTACTGTTTATTACCCAGGCGTTATTACAGGTAAAAATAAAAAATCAGCTTAGATTACTCTTTTTTTATGAATCCCAAGGTAAAAATGAACCCCTTTCTGCGGCAATAAGTGGTTTTGCTAAAACAATATATTTAGAAAATCCCAATTATACTTATAAGGTCATTGCAGTTGTTCAGGAAGCAACGGAAGAAGACTCAGTACCACAGAAAGAAAATGATAAGCTGAACGCCAGGCTTAAAATGATAACCAGAGAGCTCATCAGCAGCCAGAAGGAGACAGAGATCAGCTATCATGCCGGAAACAGATATAAAAGGAAGTTCCAGGAAATCCAACTGCCGCCCTTACAGGAAGACCAGCTGCAGATAAAGCAGCAGGGAACCTATCTCATCACAGGAGGTACCGGCGGTATTGGAATGATTATAGCCCGCTATCTGGCAGAGTATTTTCAGGGAAACATTATTCTGACAGGCCGTTCCATATTAAGTGCTTTAAAGAAGCAGGAGTTAGAAGAATTAAAAAGGCTAGGCGCAGACGTTATATATCTTCGAGCCGATGTAAGTAAAAAAGATGATGTCAATTATCTGTTGGAAGCGGGGACTTCCAAATTCGGACCGATAAACGGAATCTTTCATTGTGCCGGGGTATTTCAGGATACTCTGGCACTTAATAAACAGCAGGAAACGATTGAAGAAGTATTTGGCCCTAAAATATATGGCTCCATTTATATCAGCGAAAGGTTAAAAAGTTATCCCGTAGATTTTTTGGTATTCTTTTCCGGATTGGCTGGTACCTTCGGCAATGTCGGTCAAATAGATTATTCCTATGCCAACGCTTTTCTAGATCATTATGCCGGGTATCTTAAGAAGGAGCTTCCAGACACCAGAATCAGAGCCATTAACTGGCCTTTATGGGAAAATGGCGGTATGCAGATTGAACAGCAGCAAAAAGAGTGGTTATGGGAAAACTACGGGCTGCAGGCAATTGGTAATGAAAAAGGGATGGAAGTTTTACTAAGAGCTCTAAACAGCCCTTATGAGCAGATAATTGTAGTCCAGACAGAAAAAGATAAACTTGAAATAATAGACGGTCTTCTAAAGGGAGCAGTGAAGGAAGCAGACTCAGCTAAAACAGACCTTGTAACGACCCCTGCTGATTTGAGTGAAGTTACAGAGAATTATCTGAAAAAGATTCTGTCGGAAGAATTAAAGTTAGCCGAAAGCAGCTTTATTTCCACAGAACCCTGGGAGAAATATGGCATCAATTCCATGTCCATTGTAAAAATGACAAATAAGATTGAGAAGGATTTTGGGCCTGTCTCAAAAACTTTATTTTTTGAATATCAGAATCTTCAGGAATTAGTTCAATACTTTACAGAAAGCTATAAAGAAATCCTTCTGGATAAATTGCTTCCTAATGTGCAGAAAGATTCTAAGCCCTTAGCAGGTTCATCTGAACAGGGAAAAGATACAAAGAAAGAAAAGAGAATTGGGAAGAATCGATTTTTTAATGTATCTGCAAGCAGTGACCCAGAAAGAGCGATTGAGAGTAACTGTGTGCTGGCTAATAAAGCCCCAGACATACCTTCTGTAAGCCCTGCTGTAAACAGCAGAATAATCAATAACCGAAATGCTGATGATATTGCTATTATCGGTATAAGCGGCAAATACCCTATGGCAGAGAATCTGGAGGAATTCTGGGAAAATCTGAAAAAGGGTATGGACTGTATTACGGAAATTCCTCAGGAGCGATGGGATTACCAAAAATATTACAATAAGGAAAAGGGTATAAAAGACAAGGCATACAGTAAATGGGGAGGTTTCTTATCAGATTATGATATGTTTGACCCGCTGTTTTTTGGCATTACCCCAAGGGACGCTGAAATGATGGACCCCCAGGAGCGTTTATTTCTGGAAGTAACCTGGCAGGCAATGGAAGATGCAGGTTATAATCTGGAGAAGCTAAAGGGATATGAGGTCGGTGTTTATGTAGGTGTTATGTATGGTCATTATCAGATGTTCGGTGCGGAGGAGACTCTTTACGGAAACCCTTTGGCTCTAAGCTCTTCTTATGCTTCCATTGCAAACAGGGTATCCTATACCCTTGATTTAACCGGACCCAGTATTGCTATTGATACAATGTGTTCTTCTTCCCTGACTACCATACATTTTGCCTGTGAGAGCATACACAGCGGAGAATGCCAGATGGCTGTTGCCGGCGGAGTGAATCTTACCATACATCCGACCAAGCATCAATATCTATGTGCCAACAACTTTGCTTCCACAGACGGCAGATGCAGAAGCTTTGGAGAAGGAGGAGACGGCTATGTACCAGGGGAGGGGGTTGGCGCTTTAATATTAAAATCTCTAAGTCAGGCGGAAGCTGATGGAGATCATATCTATGCTGTAATAAAGGCAAGTTCCATTAATCATGGCGGAAGAACCAACGGCTATACAGTGCCAAATCCTAAAAGACAGAGTGAGCTTATAGCAAAAACATTAGAAAAGGCAAACATAAATCCAAGAGCAATCAGTTATCTGGAAGCTCATGGGACCGGAACTTCTCTTGGAGATCCTATTGAGATTACAGGACTTACCAAAGCCTTTACAAAATACACCGGAGAGAAACAGTATTGTGCCATCGGATCGGTAAAATCCAATATTGGTCACGGGGAAGCAGCCGCCGGAATAGCCGGTATAACGAAAATAATATTGCAGATGAAGCATAAGCAGCTGGTCCCAACTTTACATAGCGAAGCTACAAATCCTAATATTGATTTTAAAAACACCCCCTTCTACCTACAAAGAGGCTGTTCCCAATGGGCACAGCCAGCAGTTGAAATAGAGGGAGAAGTAAAAAAATGCCCGAGAATAGCCGGAATAAGTGCCTTTGGTGCAGGCGGCTCCAATGCCCATATTATTTTGGAAGAATACACAGAAAAGGAGCCGGCTGATGAAGGTACAGCCAAACCTCAGCTTATTATTTTATCTGCACGTAATAAGGATAGATTGAAACAATATGCAAAAGCCCTGTGTGTTTATATTGAAAATCTCAATGGCAAAACTGAGGATGGAAAGAGCGTTCTAACCCAGGAACGTAACATACATAACCTTATATGCGGACTAACTGCGCAGCTGCTTCAGGTTGAGGCTTTGGAGGTTGAAAAGGTGGGAGCATTTTCGGAGCTTAATTTAGATATTGTTAAACTGAATCTCCTTGTGGAAAGAATCAATCAGAAGCTCAATATCGATGTGACGGTAAGAGAAGTACTGGAAAATCCTACAGTCGACAGCATTGCCGCATACCTTAATGACAGGTATCCGAGCCAGATTAAGAACACCGGATTCTTAGATGAAACGCAGGAAAGTGATGATACCTGGACGCAGCCTGTTAAAATGAGGGAGATAGCATACACCTTACAGACAGGGCGGGAGGAAAAAGATTACCGGCTTGCTGTTATTGCAACAGATACAAAGGAATTACACCAAAAATTAATCGATTTCCTGAAGGACAGGAATGAAAATTATAGTTTTGTAACAGGCAGTATCACGGAGAAGAAGGATATTTCAAATAAGGCTTTCAATGCTGCCCATATAGAAGAAGGCTTTCAAAAGGAAGATTACATGGAATTAGCACAACGATGGGTAACGGGAGCAAAGATAGACTGGAATTTATTTTATGCAGACAAAAAACCAAAAGCGCTGTCTCTACCGACCTATCCCTTTGAGAAGAAAAGATACTGGTATAACAGTTTTCAAAAAAAGCCGGAAACGAAGGAGAGAATTCCTGATGAAAGAATTCTTCAGGAGAGAACACCTGCTGATAGAATTTCTTTTGAGAGAATTCTTCAAGAGAGAACACCTGCCGATGGAATTCCTTTTGAGAGAATTCTTCAAGAGAGAACACCTGCCGATGGAATTCCTGCCGAGAGATTACTCCAAGAGAGAGTTCCCAAAGAAAGCAGCCAGGTCGCAAATGCCAATACTCATAATGAAATTGTTTCCAACGGGTTTGAACAAGAGCTGGATTTTGGGTATGCGGAAAGCAATTATAAAGGAAACGAAGTATCCTTACAAATAATAGAGGAATCCATAGCCTTAATAACCATGCAGGACGAAAAAAACAGGAATATGTTTGCTGAAAATCTTGTCTTGGGATTAATGGCTAAATTTGCTCAGATTAAAAAGGATTCCAGAATAAAAGCAATCATTGTTACCGGCTATGAGAATATATTCAGTATGGGCGGGACCCAGGAACAGCTGTTAAATATTGCAGATCAGAAGAACAGTTTTACGGATGCACCCTTTTTGTACCGGGGACTTTTAGAAGCACCTGTTCCTGTTATTACGGCTATACAGGGACATGCAGCCGGCGGCGGCTTACTCTTTGGTTTATTCGGTGATCTTGTAATAATGGCAAAAGAAGGTATTTACAGCGCCGTATTTGCAAAATATGGATTTACTCCCGGTATGGGAGCTACCTATATATTAAAGGAGAAATTCGGCATCAATCTGTCTTCGGAAATGATGTACACAGCCAAGTCTTACTCCGGGGAGGAATTATACCAAAAGGGAGCAAGGGTTACTTTTACAAAGAGCAGGGATGTTTTAAAAGAAGCCTTAAATATTGCAAGATCCTTATCGGAAAAACCCTTAATTACCTTAAAGACCTTAAAGAGTGATCTGGCAGGAAAGATATTAAAGGAATTACCGGAGTATATCAGGCAGGAAAATCTCATGCACCGGCAAACCTTTACCAAACCGGAAGTAAAGGAAAGAATCCGTCATTTTTATCTGGAGGATAAAGCTTTTCATACTGCCTTAAAACCGGAGGGTGACAGGATGGAAGCTGAAGAGAAAAAATCAGACTTTACAGCAGACCTGGGTAAAATGCTGGAAGCCTTAGAAGCAGGAAAGATTACACCGGAGGAGGCAGTTTTGTTCCGGCACAGGGTTGAAAGAATAAGGGAATAAAAATGAAATACTAAGGGGGTATTAGATGTCTGGGAATAATTATACGGAAAAAGAAATATATCAAATGTTATTTAACCATGAGATAACAAAAGAGAAGGCTCTTTCTTTGCTGTCGGCTGCCCCTCAAAGTGTAGCAGCTGAGGCAGCCCTAAAGGAAAGTCATGTTCACATCCTGGAGGAAGCCGGCGGCAAGGCTCATCAGGCAGAGGATATATTGGATGAAATTATTAAAATAGTAGCCGGTAATCTGCATATGTCAGAGGATGAGTTAGCCTATGAAATGAGCTTTAAGGACCTTGGTGTGGATTCTATAAACGGGATTGAAATAATCCGTGATGTAAACAGGTTTTATGGTTTAAATCTTGATGCCGTAGTGATTTATGACCATGCCAATGTAAAGAAACTAAGTGAATTAGTCTTAAAAGAACTAAATAAGAACCATATCACTTTAACCCAGACAGGTGTGAATACCCCCGATAAAGAATCTGCCAGAGAAGAATACACAGGTGATATTGATTCTGCAGAACCCGGTATTGAGGAAGAAGAGGTATATTTAATCCTATCTGATATTATTTCTTCCAATCTGCATCTTCCCAAAGAAGAACTTCGATACGAAGTAAGTTTTAAAGAACTTGGTGTTGATTCCATCAATGGAATTGAAATTATCAGAGAGGTAAATAAAAGTTTCGGTCTGAATCTTGATGCAGTTATAATCTATGATTATTCCACCATCTCCAAGCTTGCTGATTATGTGGTACAGGAGAAAAACAGAACTGCCAGAACCCTTAAGGCAATTAATCCGGAATATAATCAACCTGACGGATTTCAAACGGGAAATAAAATCAGCATTCGTGAAACTAAGAATAATACTGAAAATGAAAAAATTAGTCTTGCCAGTACAGATAGGAATTATAGTAAAGCCAATAATTTAAAAAATGACGAAGGTAAGCTTAATAATATTATAGGTGATAGTATTAGTCGGGATAGCACTATACGGGATAGTATTAAACAAGGAGATTATAAACGAGAAGATATAAAACTTGAAGATATTAGAAAAGAAGGCATTAAGCAAGTAGATATTAAACAGGAACAGGACATCATCTATAAACAGGAGATTATTAAACCTGATAAAATTAAACTCAGTGATATTAAGCAAGGTAATACACTCCCTGCTACTATCGGACACGGAAATAATCAAGAATTTGATGTGCGGGACAATACTAAGTCCGGATATAATAACGCCGAGGTTCAAAAACCTGCTCCTATACAGCTAATCTCTACAGATCATATTCAGAATGCCATTTCAACAGGTAATAAATTTATGGTAATGAACGCTGCAGATAAGAGCTTAACTGATATTAATAATACCTGGAATACTGCGGATATTAATTTTACTTCTGGGAACTCCACTGGGATTAATCCTGCAAGTATAAATTCTAAATATTCAAATGTAGCAGACAACTTTTCTATAAAGCAAGAAAAGGGTAGCGTGGATGTACCAGGACTTAGATTAACGGGCAAGGAGGAGAACGGGAACTGGTTATATCATTATAAAGAAGAGGACATTGCTGTTATAGGGATATCCGGACGTTTTCCGGGAGCAGAGAATGTGGATGAGTTCTGGAGTAATCTGGAGCAGGAGAAGGATAGCATTATTACCATACCAAAAGAACGCTGGAATTGGGAAGAATACTATGACCCGGATCCCAAAGCACCAGGTAAATCCTATAGTAAAGTGGGAGGGTTTATAAAGGGTATTGATAAATTTGATCCATTATTTTTTAATATATCCCCTGTTGAGGCAGTTTATATGGATCCCCAGCAGAGGCTTTTTCTGGAGGAAGTGTGGAAAGCCCTGGAGGATGCAGGCTGCTCAGACAGAAGCTTGTCGGATAAGAAATGCGGCGTATTCGTCGGAGCCTCTCAAGGGGATTATGTAAAGGCACTAACCAGAAATAACGCTGAAAACAGTGGGGAAGCTTTTACCGGAATGGCTGTGTCCATACTGGCCTCCAGAATATCCTACTTTTTAAATCTGATCGGTCCCTGTATCACGGTGGATACGGCGTGTTCAAGTTCCCTGTCGGCACTCCACCTTGCCTGCCAGAGTATTAGGAATAGAGAAAGCGACATGGCCGTTGTAGGTGGAGTCAGATTAATGGTCACGCCGGACTTGCATATAGCCACCAGTAAAGTAGAGATGCTGTCAAAAGCGGGTAAATGCAGAGCCTTTGACAATTCTGCCGATGGGACCATCATTAGTGAAGGGGTAGGGGCTATCATACTAAAACCCTTGAAAATTGCACTGGAAGAAGGCCATTCCATATACGGAGTAATTAAAAGCTCCGGTATAAACCAGGATGGAAAAACCAATGGAATAACAGCTCCCAGTATGCAGTCACAGATAAGATTGGAAACAGAGGTCTACGAAAGAGCGGACATCAATCCAAGAGAGATTAGTTATATTGAAACTCACGGGACAGGTACCAAATTAGGGGACCCAATTGAGGTAAAAGCCCTGACCAGTGTTTTTGAAAAGTATACCTCCGAAAAGCAATTCTGCATCATCGGTTCTGTAAAATCCAATATTGGACATACAACAACAGCCGCCGGTGTTACCAGTATTATAAAAGTCCTTCTGGCAATGAAACATAAAAAGATACCTGCCACACTTCATTTTCAGGAGCCAAATACGCACCTATCCTTAAAGGAAACTCCTTTTTATGTCAATCATAAAACTGTTGACTGGAGAGTACCTAAGGATAACCCAAGATTAGCGGCTGTCAGTGCCTTTGGTTTTAGCGGAACCAATGCACATATTGTATTGCAGGAATTTAAAGGGGAGAATGAAAATGAGGTAACCCAGGAGTATCCTTATTATTTAATTACCTTATCCGCTAAAACCCGTGAGTCTTATGACCGTAAAATAGTAGACTTGTTGAGCTGGTTGGAGAAACCTGAGAACAACAGTAGTATTGGGGATATTGCCTATACTTTACAGGTTGGCAGAAGCCATTTTAACATCAGAGGAGCATTTGTAGTAGATAGTTGTTCAGAATTAAAAGACAGGCTTAAGGAGTTGGTAGTAACGGGTCAGACAGCAGACTATTTTATGGAAGCCAACAATTCAAAACCTGTAAAAGCCGATGCAAATACAAAAGTCCTCATTCATAAGATTTTTGAGAAACTGAAAGACAGCGTAAGTGCTGAATATAAAGAATATCTGACAGAACTGGCAAGGTTATATGTACAGAACAAAGTAACCGGCTGTGAGTCAATATATACAGGTCATAAGTTTCAATTAATACATCTGCCCACGTATCCTTTTTTCGGAGACCGGTATTGGGTTGAGGAGGATGCAGAATTATATGCAGAAAAAAATTCCACAGCGTTTCTTCACCCTATGATAGACAGAAAACTTTCAGAAACGGAAGAAGCTGCCTATGAGAAATCCTTCCAGGGCACGGAATTTTTTCTAAAGGACCATATTGTACAGAATGAGAAGGTCCTGCCTGCTGTAGCCTATCTGGAAATAGCAAGGGCAGCCGGCAGCATCTTTCGTAGCAGAAAGGTTATGAAAATAACAAATAATTACTGGTTAAATGCTTTAAAAGTAAAAGATTCCTTCCAAAACATAAAGCTTATTTTGCTTCCGGTTAAAACGGACAGTAATGTTATGGAATATGAAGTAATAAGCCATGAGCAGAATGAACAGGAAATATTACATGGCAGAGGTCAGATTGAATATGCAGCCTTAAGCCAGGAAGGCGTAAAGGAATATCTGGATTTAGACACAATAAGATCAAGGTGTCCCAGTCTCATAACCGGACTGGAGTGTTACCAGCTGTTTATAAAAGGAGGTTTAAAGCTTGGAAAAAGTTTTCAGTCAATACAGAAATTGTATTTTAATGAAAATGAAGTACTGGCCTCTATACAGTTACCGGAGCATTTAAAAGAGAACTTTCATGAATATCTGTTGCATCCGACTATAATGGATGGAGCCTTAGAGGCTGTAATAGGAATGGTAAGTGCAAAAGCCAGGAATGGTGGCGTAACATTACCTTATTATATCGGCGAAGTTGAGATACTGGGAGAATTGACAGAAAACTGCTTTTCCTATGCAAGATATACCGGCCGGAAAAAGAATGGATTGCAGGAATCCGATAGTTATGAGGTATTTATCCTGGATGAAGAAGGGAAAGTATTAGTTAAAGTAAAGGATTTTTCCCTATGGACCATCGGAGCTAAAGCAAATGAAATCCAAGCTGCAGCTGATAAGGTTCATTACTATAAGTATATCTGGGAAAAAAGTGATCTCTGTCTGCCTGAAAACCACCCGGAGGCATTAGGAAAGGATCTTTTGATTTTTGATACAGATAGTAGTTTATCAGACTATTTGCGTAAGAAATCAGAAGGTAAATATAACATTATTCTGGTTAAACCCGGGGCGGATTATGTGGAAGCTGGTAATGAATTTACCATTGCTCCGGCTCACAAAGAGGATTATGTAAGACTTATTCAAAGCTTAAAGGAGAAGGAACCTTTTCCTGGAAATATCGTTTATCTATGGTCAAAAGAGCCGGACTATGAATTTGAATCAATTTTAATTCAGGACCCGGAGTATACAATCTATCCGCTTTTGTATCTGTACCAGGCCTTAGAGAATCTGGTACCTGATGAAAGAATCAAACTGAACTATATGTTTCAAGGTGATGGAAAGGTATTTTCACCCTTTAGTGCAGCCTTTGGCGGTTTTGCAAAATCCCTGAGATTAGAGAATGCAAAATATAGCAGTAAATCCATACAGTTTAATGCTGCCTTTTCTTTAGAGGAGGTAAGCAATCTGATACTTTTAGAATTACTGGCTGCAGCAAAGGAGGATGTAGAAATATTACATACTACTGAAGGAAGGTTTGTCAGGACGATACAGGAGTATTTTATAGAAGATAATAGAATGCAGAAAGACAATAGTATACAGAAAGAATATTTTAAAACCAAAGGAATATATCTGATTTCCGGCGGTTTTGGCAAACTTGGGCTGATACTTGCACGCTTTTTGGCGGAAGCTTACCAGGCAAAGCTGTGTTTAACCAGCAGAAGTCCGCTGGATGCAGAAAAAGTCACAGTTATAAAAGAATTGGAGGCTTTGGGCAGTGAAGTATTATTTGTTCAGGGGGATGTGTCAGTCCTTAACGATACGGCTGCAATCATAGAAGCCGTAAAAGAAAGGTTTGGCAGGATCAATGGGATTATTCATTGTGCCGGTATGACCAGAGATGCCTATCTGAGAGACAAAGGAAAAGACGATATGGAACAGGTAATCATACCAAAAGTTCAGGGGACTATTAATCTGGACCTCTTAACAAAGGACGAACCCCTGGACTTTATAATTCTATTCTCTTCCACTGCGGCAGTTACCGGTAATCTGGGACAGGCAGATTATGCGTATGGTAATTGTTTTATGGATTATTTTTCTCAGCTGCGTAATGGACTTGGTAAACAGGGCCTGCGGTATGGAAATACCCTGTCAGTTAACTGGCCTTTATGGAAAGAAGGTGGATTACAGGTAGGTAAGGCTACGGAAGATTTATTTGCCAGTATGGGAATTGCAACCCTTGAGACCACCAATGGAATTCAGTCACTTAAAGATACTTTGAGAGCTGGTGAAGATCAGCTGGTGGTGTTTCAGGGGAATGCACAAAAGCTGCGTAAGCTTTTAGGAATAAAGGATACAGCTGCAAATGCGAATTATAAGCCAATTTATGGACAGAATAAAGCCCAGAATCGCACCCAGGAAAATGCCCAGGAAAATGCCCAGAGTTTTGCCCAGAGTCATGACCAGAATCATGACCAAAATCATGCCCAGAGTAATACGCAAAGTAATATACCAGCTAACACTTTGAATACCTTTCATAAGACCGGTATCCTGGAAGATATCCACCGGGATGTAAAAAATGCGGTAAAGGAAATTTTACGAATTAAAGAAAAAGATATTTTTCTGGAAAAAGACATGAATGAGTATGGTTTTCATTCCCTGACCTTTACGGAACTGGCAAATAAAATCAATAAATTGTATTCCATTCAGATAAACCCCAGTATTTTCTTTGAATACGGGACTTTAGGTGCGCTTTCGGATTACTTGTACAAGGAGCATTATGACAGCATAGCGGCAGTCCATGGGAAAGAAGAAGCTGAACAGATAACGCCGGCTAATCTGGTCAGTGCTGCTTCCGTAGAAGAGGACTTTCCCAATACACTGCCAGGAAAAAGAGAACCTATAGCCATCATAGGAATGGGAGGCATTATGCCTCAATCGGAGGATATGCTCTCATTCTGGAGAAACTTAGAAGAAGCAAGGGATTTGGTAACGGAAATACCTTCTGACCGTTGGAAGATGGAGGACCTGCCGGATAATATTTCAAAATGGGGTGGATTTATGAATGAAATTGATAAATTTGACCCCTTGTTTTTCGGTATTTCACCTATGGAAGCGGAGCTTATGGATCCCCAGCAAAGAATCTTTATGCAGACAGTATGGGAAACCATTGAAGATGCGGGGTATAAGCCCTCTGATTTAGCGGGCTCAAATACCGGCTTATTTGTGGGAGTTTCCACCACGGATTACAGGGATGTATTAAAGGACAGTGAAATAGAAGCTCTGACCTCCACCGGTAATTCTCACTGTATTTTAACGAACCGGATATCCTTCTTGTTAAATCTCCATGGACCCAGCGAGCCCATTGATACCGCGTGTTCTTCTTCCCTGGTGGCAATTCACAGAGGAGTAGAATCCATCTATTGCGGTGATTGCGATATGGCAATCGCAGGCGGTGTAAATGTAATAGCAAGCCCTACCCTGCATATCTCCTTCAGCAAAGCCGGCATGCTCTCACCGGACGGTCGCTGCAAGACCTTTGATGAAAAAGCCAACGGCTATGTGCGCGGAGAAGGAACCGGGGCAATTCTGTTAAAGCCTTTGAGCAAAGCCCTTAAGGATGGGGATAATATTTATGCTTTAATTAAAGGTACAGCAATCAACCATGGCGGACGTGCGGCTTCCCTGACAGCCCCTAATACCAAGGCTCAGGCAGAGGTTATAATGAAAGCTTTTGATAAGGCAGGGTTTGAACCGGAGACCGTCAGCTACATAGAAGCCCATGGAACCGGCACCCAGCTTGGAGATCCCGTGGAAGTGAACGGATTAATAAAGGCATTCAAAGAAGCGGGAAAGAAGGACCTTACAGCTCCCGGAAAGCAAGCCTACTGCGGGATTGGTTCGGTAAAGACCAATATAGGACATCTGGAAACAGCAGCAGGTATTGCCAGTGTTCTAAAAGTATTACTGGCCTTTCAATATAAGACGATTCCAGGAATGGCAAATTTTAGTGTGCAAAACCCGTATATCCAACTGGCAGACAGCCCTTTCTATATTGTAGAAAAAACAAAGGAATGGAAGGCTTTAACGGATAATCACGGTACTGAACTGCCAAGACGAGCAGGAGTTAGTTCCTTTGGCTTTGGCGGTGTGAACGCACATATTGCTCTGGAAGCCTATGAAGGGATGGTCAGGGAAAAGGACAGAACGGACAGCCCCCATATCTTTATTTTATCAGCCAGAAACAAAGAACGGTTATCTGCCTATGCCCGGAAAATGCTGTCTTTTCTTAGGAGAGAAACTGAAAATAATTACGAAGCATTTAATAACCGGTCCCTTACTGACTTTGCATATACACTACAGGCCGGGAGGGAAGAGATGGACGAAAGGCTTGCGATTGTATTTTCAGACTGGAAGGAACTAATTCATAAACTCACGGACTATCTTCAGGAGAAGGACGAAATAGATGGTTTATACCATAATTTATCAAAAAAAAGCAAAGGGAAAGCTGGGGTAAATGAAAGAGATTCAGACACAGCCACAATAAATGAACTTATACAGAAGGGTGAATTCATGAAATTGGCAAGTCTCTGGGTAGCTGGTGCAAAAATTGACTGGAAGCTGCTTTATGGCGGTAAACAATTAAAGCGGATACCTTTACCGACCTATCCCTTTGAAAAGCGAAGAGTGTGGAAAGCAGCTGATAAAATAACTTCAGCGCAAAATGTAAGGGTTAAAGAAAAAAGTTCTCATATATCTACTTCTTTCAATGGAGCAATACCAGAGGACAGCACTGCCTCCATCGAAGATTGTTTTTATCTGCCAACCTGGAAATCGGTACCGCTGCCAGATAAGAAAGAGAGTAGTGGAAACAGCCTGGAAGATAGGAAGGTATTAATTCTTGTACCAATAAATTATGCTGAAATGAGCCGGCAGTTAATTGACTATTACTGTAAGGCTGAAGTCTATGTAATTCTTCTGGGGACAGAAAACAGAAGAATAGGTAGGAATTCCTGGGAAATAAATGTTTCCGATGAAAAGGGTATAGGCGATTGTCTGGCAAGAATAGATTCCTTGGAGCATGTTTATTTTCTGGGAGGAATAACCTCTCAGGACACTGCTTTTAATAATCCGGAAAGCTTGGAAATAACACAGGAAATGGGTGTTATCTCTTTGTTCCGCCTGATTAAAGCTTTCGTTGAGAAAGGGTTGGACAATCAAAAGCTCCATATCAAGATAATCACAAATAATGTCCATGCCATAGATGACGAGGACATAATCCCTTGTGCCGGCAGTATATTAGGCTTTGCAAAATCCATGGCCAAAGAATATCAGTACTGGAAAACTACCTGCATTGATATTGATCTTAAGGATTGGGAAAATGATAAAGAAATACTTACCCGCTTAATAGCAGAGGAACCCGCCGGTAAAAACGGGGAAGAGGTAGTAATCAGGAACAGGCAAAGATATCTTCACAGGATAATACCAACCGGTTTAAGTATAAGTAAAAGTACTTCCTTTAGAAAAGACGGTGTATATCTGATACTGGGTGGCGCAGGAGGTATTGGCCTGGAATTCTGCCGTTATCTGACCCTTAAGATAGGGGCTAAAGCAGCGTTGGTGGGGCGCTCGGATCTGGGTGCAGATAAATTTGAGAAAATCTCATCTATGAAAGCTTCAGGCGCAAAGATACTATATGTGAAAGCTGATGCCACTGATTTAAACAGTATGAAAGCAGCTGTCCTGGAGGTTAAACGGGAATTTGGCAGAATCAATGGAGTGGTTCATTCTGCTATTGTCATGAAAGACAGTGCAATTCGCAATATGTCCGAAAGGGATCTCATCGATTCCCTGGAGCCTAAGGTAAGAGGAAGTATCATCTTATATGAAGCAGTAAAGGAGGAGAAGCTGGATTTTTTCATGTTCTTTTCCTCTATCCAAAGCTTTGTCGGTAATGGTGGACAGGCCAATTATGCGGCTGCCTGCGGATTTAAGGACTCTTTTGCCCTTTATTTAAGGAAGTCAGTGAACCTTCCTGTGAAGCTTATCAATTGGGGATACTGGGGCAGCGTTGGAGTTGCTTCCTCTGAGGAGCATAATAGAATAATGGCTTCAAAAGGTATGCTATCCATTCAACCGGAGGAAGGGATGGAAGCAATTGAAAGAATCCTGTCAGATCAAGCGAGCCAGGTCGTTGTATTAAAAGCCAAACCATTTCTTCTGAAACAGACAGACATTATTGATAACACAAATCCTGGTGCAGTCTCAGAACATGAAGCAGAACAAGTGCCCTCCCTGTTATTTGAAAATAAAGGTGCTGGGAAGGAGCTGCAGGCAATTGCCGGTACCCAGCTGGGAGTATCCTGTAATGGAGACTCTGACAGAGGGCTGAGTAACAACGACCTGCTAAATCATTTAAGGTCACGTATTATACAATGTATCGCAGAGGTGTTAAAGGTGGAAGCAGGAGAAGTTGATAACAGTACCTCCTTTTCCGATTATGGAGTTGATTCCATAACAGGAATGGAATTAATAGAACGTATTAATACAGAGTTCAAGCTTACTCTGAAAACCACTATTTTATTTGACTACAGTAATGTAGATGACTTGGCAGGTTATATAGAAACAGAACTCGGGCATGGGACCGAAAAGCAAATTCAAAGTAATCCTGCATGGAACACAGATAACCGGGAAGACATTGATGTACATCAAACCGTTACGGAAAAACTCATAGATTGCATTACGGAGACTTTGAAAGTAAACCGGGAGGATATTGATTTTACCATGCAGTTCTCTGAATATGGTGTAGATTCCATTACCGGCGTGTCTCTTTTGAAAAATATAAATGAAGCTTTTGGTATAGTCCTTAAAAACACTGTTTTATTTGACTACAGTAATATTCAGGCTTTAAGTGAATATTTGTGCAGGGAATATAACCTGGAAAGGGAAGCAGCCCTGACTTTAATACCTGACACTTTCGATAACAGAAGGGTTTCAGAAGCTGATCCATTGGAGCTTTTAGCAAAAGGTGTTTTGAATGTTGAGGAGGTAATGGAGATGATTTCTGGAATAGGTGCTGAAAATCCGGCATAAGGCTTGGTCAAAAGGGGTATCGATAAGGTGAAGAAGGAGAAAACAATATGGAGCAAGCTGATGTAACAAGAAGGATTAAAGATATTCTGCAAATGGTAAAGGACAATAAGATAACACCAGCAGAAGCCAGGAGAAATATTGAAGAAATTAAAACCAATGCAGGAGCTCCTTCCAGGGAAACTTTATCAGAAGCCAAAGGGGTTGCAGTGATTGGTATATCAGGACGTTTTCCGGGTGCAGTAAACCTGGAGGAGTATTGGAGCAATCTAAGGGACGGGAAAAGTTCCGTGACGGAAGTTCCAAGGGAAAGATGGAATATTGATGAGTACTATGACCCGGATGTTGATAAATTAGATAAGACCAATTCCCGCTGGGGAGGATTCTTAAGTGACATCGATAAGTTTGATCCGGCTTTTTTCAATATATCCGGTATGGAGGCAGAAGTAATGGACCCACAGCAAAGATTATTTCTGGAAGAATGCTGGAAGTCCCTGGAGGATGCAGGTTATGCAAATGAGCTGGCCTCCGGTCTTTCCTGCGGGGTGTATGTGGGGGCCGCGCCAAGAGATTATCTGAATAACATTAGCGAAGGAAAGGCAGATATCACTGCCCAGGCCTTTTGGGGAAATACCGGCTCTGTATTGGCATCCAGAATATCTTACCTGCTGAATCTAAAAGGACCGGCAATGGCCATAGATACTGCCTGCTCCTCCTCTCTGGTTGCGTTGCATCTGGCCTGCCAAAGTATAATTCTGGAGGAAAATGTTATGGCAATAGCAGGGGGTGTGTGGATTTGCAGCACGCCCCACTATTACATCTTTACAAGCAATGCAGGAATGCTGTCTCCTGAAGGGCAGTGTAAATCCTTTGACAATGATGCCAATGGAATTGTTAACGGTGAAGGTGTCGGAGCTGTTGTCTTAAAAAACTTAGCACAGGCAGTAAAAGATGGAGATTATATCTATGGTGTAATCAGAAGCTCCGGCATAAACCAGGATGGCAAAACCAATGGAATAACAGCTCCAAGTTCTCTGTCCCAAACAGCCCTGGAACTGGAGGTATATAAGAAAGGCAATATCAATCCGGAAACAATTACATATCTGGAAACCCATGGAACAGGTACAAAGTTAGGCGATCCCATAGAGGTGGAAGCCTTAAAAAATTCTTTTCAGGAATATACGGATAAGAAGCAGTTTTGCGCTTTGGGATCCGTAAAGACTAACATTGGGCATTCCTCCTTGGCGGCAGGAATTGCAAGCTTTCTAAAAGTGGTGCTGGCACTAAATAATAAAAAAATTCCTCCCTCTCTTAACTTTAACAAGGAAAATGAACATTTGGAGTTAGAGAACAGTCCCTTTTATGTGAATACCAGGCTAAAGGATTGGAGCAATGAGGAAGGGCCTTTAAGAGCGGGAGTCAGTTCCTTTGGATTTGGAGGTACTAATGCACATCTGGTAATAGAAGAATACCTTGAAACCCGGAATACAGGTAAGAACAGGGAGACAGACACGAAACTACCTTACTATCTGGCCGCCTTCTCAGGGAAAACTACGGAGGAACTAAGTCAGCGGCTGAAGGATTTTTTAGTGTGGTCAAAGAAACATAACGGTACCTACAGTCTGGGGGATATATGTTATTCCCTTGGAAACCGGCGAAAACATTTTCATAAGAGGATAGCCTTTGTGGTAAGGGAACAGTCAGAATTAGAGCAAACAATCAATCATTATCTTGTAAAAGGCGAACCAGGCAGTACGGAGATTTTGGATACAGGAAATTTACATAAACTCAGAAACCATAGCAGGTTGTATGAGGAACTGGGCAGTATAGACCTTTCAGCCCAACGCTTTAAAGAAATTCTCCAAAGTTTTTCCCTGGCTTATCAAAACCGGGAAGCGCTGATCTGGAGCAGACTGTATCGAGAAGAGGAGCATTTTAAGATTCCCCTGCCGGTTTATCCTTTTGCAAGGAATAGTTATTGGGTACAGGCAAATGAAACGAAGCTTATGAAACCGGAAATGGTCAGATTACATCCGCTAATTGATGAGAATATATCAAGTTTTAAGGAGCAGAAGTTCCGTACAGAAATAGGTATGGAGAATCTGTTTAAGAAAGACTGCCTATCAGACGGCAGAAGCTATTATCCTTACGCAAACTTCCTTGAAATACTGCGAAAAGCAGGTGAGATTTCAGGTGAAAACAGGGTTATAGCTATGGATAATGTACACTTTGCAGGAAGTGATATATTTAATGGAACGGAATATTTGCTAAACACTAAGGTATATCCGGTGGGGGATCACTGCCAGGCAGAAATCGTGGCAGTTAATGAGGAAGAAGAGTTTATCTGTGCCCAGGCACAGCTGACTTTTGAAACAGAAGTGGCAGCCTCCGCAGTATCTGCTGCTATGCTTAGTAAAGTCAATATTGCAATACATGATGAAACCGATATTGCAATGCGTGATAAAGTCAATATTGCAATTCATGATGAAACCGATATTGCAATGCGTGATAAAGTCAATATTGCAATTCATGATGAAACCGATATTGCAATGTTTGATAAAACCGATACTGCTATAGTTGATAAAACTGGTATTGTTATGCATGTTAAAACCGATACTGTTAACGTTAATAAAAGCGGCATAGTTAATAAAACTGATTCAGTTAAGTTTTATATGGATATGCGGGATATAGATGATTTTAGCATTCTTAGAAATGAGTGTCCGCTTGTGGTATTAAAAGAAGAATTGTACACTTTCTTATATGGTGAGTTCAAATTGTATTATGGAACTAATTTTCAGGTAATCAATAGCTTATCCATATCATCTGAAAAGAATACAGCCTTCGCAGAAATATCTATGAGAGATAACGTATCCTTCCTGCTGCCGGATTTGGTAATAAATACATTCTTTCTTGAGGCCGCTTTTCAAATAGGCCTTTTTTTGATACAGGATAGAAAATTTAGTCATTATTATCTAAGCGGATTTGAGAGGCTTGAAATATTCCAGACATTTTCAGCTGCTTGTTTTGTTCGGATGGTTTTATCCGAGTATGAAGCTGAGGGAGAGGAAGAATCCTGGAAATTTAGTGTTAGCTTTCTTAATAAAGAAGGTGAGGTTGCTGTTAGAATATCCAATTACAATATCATAGGATACTAGGTAAATGGTTCAGGGAGCGTTATCCTGAGCCATTTTACAGGTATATCAGAGTGTGTTTATAAAAATTGCAGGAGTAAAGATTAATATACAGGAGGGGTGATATGTCAGGAAGCAGCAGAAAAGAAGATAGACCATTAAGCAGTGTTCACAGAGCAGAGGATAATAATAACTCTTCTGCCGGACATATGCTGAATTACTATGAAGAGCAATGGAGTGAGACAACGCCTGGGAAAAGTCTTGAGAATAACAAAACAGCAGGAATGGAGGCTATTTTAATCTTTGGGGTGAAGGAACTCCGGGTAAGTATCGACAGTAATATAGCAGATAGAGACCATATCGTCACTGTATACAAAGGAGACAGGTTTCAGAGCCTTAGCGGACAGGAGTATGAAGTTAATCCACACAACCAGGAGGATTATATAAAACTTCTGAACAATATAAAAGAGAGTGGCCTTAAAATAAAGAATATCCTTTATTTCTGGCCATTAGATTCCAGTGGCGTGGATCAGACTGTCATACAAAAGCTTATCGATGGAGAGTCCTCTGTTTTAGATATCGAAACCTCCTGGATGTCGGAAGAGGTAGAGAATCTGTTTCAGGTTCTTAAAAGCATAGTACCGTCAGGAATGAAGCACTTATCTAAAATTCTTGTATTTACCCATAAGGATGAAAGATTCATGAATCCTTTTCATGAGATTATAGCCAATTTTGGAAAATCCACCGGTTTTCTTATGCCGGAATTAGAATTCTCAACGATACATATCAGTGATATACAGAAATTAAATAATATTATAAGTGATGAATTGTCTTATTCATATTCTGAGCCGGAAGTTTTTTATAAGAAGGGCAAGAGGTACATAAAAACCTATAAAAAATCAACGGCTCCTTCCTCTGAAAAGGCGGACATAAGCTCAGGCTCGGCTTTTTTAATCACAGGGGGAGCTGGAAAGCTGGGGATGTTATTTGCCAGATATTTAGTAGAAGAATACAAGGCCAATCTGGTACTGGTCGGACGTTCCGATTTAGATGATAAGAAAAAGGCTATGCTGGAAGAACTTAAAAAAACAGGAAGCCAGGTCTTATATCAAAAAGCAGATGTCACCAGCAAAACACAGATGCAAAAGGTAATCAAGGAAGCAAAGAAGAAGTTTGGCGTACTGAGTGGTGTAATTCATGCCGCAGGTTTGGTAAGTGATAAGCTGATTTCCCAAAAAGGGTATGAGGAATTTAATGCAATTATACAGGTGAAGATGCGTGGAACCATTGTACTGGATGAACTGACAAAAAATGAACCACTGGAATATTTTATTCTTTTTTCCTCCACCTCATCAATTATCGGAGATTTTGGACAATGTGATTATTCCATAGGGAATCGGTTCCTTGACTGCTATAAGGAGCTTAGACAGTCCTTAAAGGAAAACGGCTTACGGTCAGGAAAAACCATAACCATAAACTGGCCCTTATGGGAAAATGGCGGGATGCATCAGGACAAAGACGCAGAAAGTCTATATCTTCAAACTTCGGGGTTAAGTTATCTAAAGGACTCTGACGGTATCAGGGCATTTAACGAAATACTGGCGCTGAACAGGGGACAGGCAATTGTATTCTTTGGGAACTCCGAGAAAGTTGACAAAATCTTAGGGCTTAGTAAGGATATTCACCTAAAAGAAAACCTGAATGCACAAAAGCTGCCAGAACAAAACCATGAACCAATAATAATCCCCACAGAGCCAAAGAATAGAAAAGGCGAGAGGCTGGATACTTATCTGGAAGCTGATATAAGAGCCATTGCAGCAGAGATATTAAAGGTTAATGTAAAGGATATTGAGAGTAATCTTAACTTTGGGGATTATGGTTTTGATTCAATTTCCTTAAAGATATTGGTTAAAAAGCTAGGAGAGAAATATAACCTTGAATTGTCACCAGCCATATTATTTTCTGCCAGTACCATCAAAGGCCTGGCGGATTATTTACGAAATGATTTTTTCAATGTAGTAGCTAAGTATTATGAACGGGCAGGAATGAATGAAGGATGGAAAAAAGTAAAAAACGGAATTGAAACTATCAGAGAAGGAACAAACAGAGAAGGAACAAACAGAGAAGGAATAAACAGAGAAGAAACAAGCAGAGAAAAAACAAGCAGAGAAAAAACAAACGGAGAAGAAACAAACGGAGAAGAAACAAACGGAGAAGAAACAAGAAGAGAAAAAACAAACAAGGGAGAAACAAACAATACAGAAACAAATTTAACAGAAACAAATAGAAAAGAAAAAAGTGCACCGGTAATCTTAAAAAAAGATATCGTGAAAAAGCTCCATACTGAAAATGAGACAAGTATAACAGTAACAAATGAAAAAGGAGCTCTTAGCCATAAACGGTATTTGGTACCTCTGAAACATCATTTTCAGGAGCCTGATAATAATTATGTTACCGGCAATCAAGAGCAGATTCCCTATGAACCTGTTGCAATCATAGGCGCTGAAGGATTATTTCCCGGTTCAAAAGACTTAAACGAATTCTGGGACAATCTAAAGGAGGGCAGGGATCTGATCACAGAGATTCCCCCTGACCGATGGGATTGGAAAGAGTACTACAGTGAGGACCGACTGGCAAAAAACAAATCAACATCCAAATGCGGTGGTTTTATTAAGGAGGTTGATAAGTTCGATGCAGCTTTTTTCAATATTTCACCAATGGAAGCAGAGCTTATGGATCCACAGCAGCGCCTGCTTCTGCAGACGGTATGGAAAGTAACCGAAGATGCGGGTTATAAAGCCTCTGAATTATCCGGAAAATCTGTCGGTGTTTATATTGGTGTTCAATTCAATGATTATCAGGAATTGCTGCAGGAATCGGATGAAATGAAACCTCAGATTGTAACCGGTAATTCTCATGCGGTTTTAGCTAACAGGATATCCTATTACATGAATTTTAAAGGACCCAGTGAAGCTATTGATACTGCCTGCTCCGGCAGCCTTGTTGCAATCCATCATGCGGTTAAGTCCATACAAAGGGGAGAAAGTGAAATGGCCGTAGCCGGTGGTGTTAGTTTGATGCTTTCTCCTAAAACCTTTTTAAGTGCCAGTAAACTAGGGGTCTTATCTCCCGATAACCATTGTAAAACCTTTGATGAAAGTGCCAACGGCTATGTAAGAGGGGAAGGTATCGGTGTCATACTGCTAAAGCCCTTAAAGCAGGCAATAAAGGACCGTGATAACATTTATGCAGTGATTAAGGGCAGTGCCCAAAATCATGGGGGAAGGGCGAACTCCTTAACTGCGCCTAATTCTGATTCCCAGGCGGAAGTCTTAATGGCTGCTTACCGGGATGCCGGAATCGATCCTGCTTCTGTTACTTATATTGAAGCCCATGGAACCGGAACGGAACTTGGAGACCCGGTGGAAATAGAAGGCTTAAAGAAAGCCTTTAAAGCGTTAAGTATAGATAACCGGAGGACCATAAGTGAACCCAAGTGCGGCCTGGGATCAGTAAAAACGAATATCGGTCATCTGGAACCGGCAGCAGGAATTGCCGGAATTATTAAAGTCATCCTGGCTATGCGTAATCATACCATACCGGCAAGTATTAACTTTCATAAACTTAATCCTTATATAAATTTTGAGAACAGTCCATTTTATATCGTCTCAGAAACCAAAGACTGGCTTCCCTTAGAAGACCTGCAGGGAAACAGAATACCCCGCCGTGGAGGTGTTAGCTCCTTTGGATTTGGGGGTGCCAATGCACATATTGTACTGGAGGAATATAATAGGGAAGAATTCCCGGAGGCAGCAGAGGAGTCCCAGCTTATTGTTTTATCCGCAAGAAGTGATGAAAATTTAAAAGAATATGCCATGAATTTATTAAAGGCTCTACATACTTACGGCAACGATAACATTCTCTTTTCCTTAGATCAGGTAGCTGTGGCAGACCTTGAGAAATCCCTCAAAGGAAATCCAGAGCCCTGCCCCGGTAAGAAGTATAGCCTTGAAAATATTGCATTTACCCTTCAGTCAGGCAGGGAGGAAATGAATGAAAGGCTGGCTTTTGTTGTAAATAACCTGGAGGAATTACGAAACTCCTTAAAACAATATGTAAACGGAGAAAAGTCAAAGCACCTGTTATCCGGCAATATTAAAAAGGCACGGGAAAGTTATGAGCTGTTAGGCGGGGATGAAGATGCCGCTGCAATGGTAGAGCAGTGGATAAGCAAAGGAAAATTAACTCAGCTGGCAAAGCTATGGATCACAGGCTATGAAATTAACTGGAAACTGCTTCATAATCCGGATACCGTTCAGAGAATCTCCTTACCTACCTATCCTTTTACAAAGGAAAGCTATTGGTTACCGGCAAGTTCTAAAACTGTAAAGAACAAAGAAATAGCTGCCTTAATTGATAAAACAGAGTATCTTATGAGTTTTGATGGAGAAATAGTATTTAGTAAAGAATTAAAGCTCCAGGAAACAATTGTTAAAGATCATATCATCAACGGGCAGAATATATTTCCGGGTGTTGGATATATGGAAATGGCCTACCAGGCAGCAAGGATTATTTTTAACAGTAAGGAAATCGAGATTTGCAAGCTCTTCTGGTTAAGTCCTCTAATAATGAATAAATCTTCTGCCAAGCTTGTTATTTCTTTAAAAAAGGAAGAGGAGATATTATATTTTGAGATCAAAGAAGCTGCTAATGGTTCCAATGCTCTTGTCTATGCCAGGGGTGAATTACATAAAAAAGCAGAGAAGTCAGCAAGTGGACAGAGTATATCCCTGGAAGATATAAAGCAAAGATGCTCTCGGATAATAAAGGGAGAGGAGCTTTATAAACAATATGAACATGACGGAATCAGCTATGGGACTTATTTTAAGGGTATCAAAGAAGTTTATATGAATGACCGGGAGGTGCTTGGCATTATTCATATACCCGATAACAGTGGTCCTGATTTAAAAACCTATACTCTTCATCCTGCTTTATTGGACAGTGCCTTACAAACAATCAGCTGTATTGCAGGGGCAGAGGGAAAGATAAATCTACCCTTTGCAGTAGAGAGATTTGAATTACTAAAACCTTTAAAACCTGTTATGTATACCTATGCCAGAGCCGCCGGTAATAACAGCTATGAGGTTTCACTGATGAGTGAAACCGGTGAAATCTGTGCCAGATTCCACAAGTATGTGTTAAAGGAAATCCGCAGTAAATTACCAGATATCTATTACCAGCCGGTATGGAGAAATTCACCCATACTCACGGATTCACAAAAGGAAATAAGCAATGAGATTTTATCTTCTCAGGAGACTGCGGTGATAATCTATTCCAAAGAGGGAGCATATGTTGCGGACAGAATAGCCGAAAAGCACGGGAAAGCAATACGAGTATTATTAGGAAAAAATAATACCAGCATATCAGAGGATTACTGGGAAGTAAAGTATGCTGCACCGGATGCTTTAGGTGAGACAGTAAAAAAATTAAAGGATAGAAAGCTAATATACTTTTTGGGAGGAATTCAGCTGAAACCTCTAAAAGAAGATGATCTGGATGCAGTACGTGATGCCCAGGAAAAAGGAGTAATCAGCCTCTTTCGATTAATAAAAGCCCTGGAAAGCAGTAAAGCCGGTAAAAAAACAGTGGACTTAAAAATTCTTACCAATAATATCTACCCTGTTAATAACAGTCCTGTCATTTTACCTGCTGCCTCCAGTATTCACGGATTTGTCAAATCATTGGCGAAAGAATATACCAAATATAGAATTACAACAATGGATGTTGATTTACTAACCGATATGGATAATCTTGATACGGTATTAAGACCTGTATTTTCAGAGGCTTATAATCCCAACGGTGAAACTGTAGTTTTTCGGGAGGGCGAACGTTATGAACGTAGGATAGAGCCACTTCAGATACCACTGGTAAAACAAAGTGTATTAAAGGAAAAGGGTGTTTACGTTATTCTTGGCGGAGCAGGGGGAATTGGCCTTATACTAAGCCGGTATCTTTCAAAAGCCGTAAAAGCAAGGTTGTTTCTAGTCGGCAGAAGCGGTTTAAACGAGAGCAGGATAAATACAATCAAAGAAATTGAGTCACTTGGCGGAACTGTTCATTATTATCAGGCAGATATCACAAATAAAGAGAGCCTGGAGGCAGCAATCAAAGAAGTGAAAGCTGCCTGGGGGAATAAGATTAACGGCGTTTTTCATTCTGCAATGGTATCAGCGGATAAGATGATATATAAGATGACGGAAGAAGATTTTAAAGCAGCCCTTGAGCCAAAGGTATATGGAAGTGTAGCATTATACTCCGTATTTCAAAAGGAGGCTTTGGATTTTATGGCTTTCTTTTCTTCGACCTCCTCACAGATAGGAATGCCAGGACAGAGCAATTACGTAAGCGGATTGAATTTTAAGGATAATTTCGCCAGCTATATACAGGATAAGTTATCCTGTCCGGTAAAAATATTTAACTGGGGGTATTGGGGAATTGGTTCCGGTGAGCAGGAAGAATTCAGGGAAAAAATGAGGAAAACCGGTATACAGGCAATAGAACCCAGAGAAGGTATGGAAATTGTTGAGCGGGTACTGAATGCCAATGAGAGTCAAGTCTTTATTCTCAAAGCCGAAAACAAAGTTCTAAAGCAGATGGGAATAACATCTGGTAAAGCTAATTCAGATGCTGCTGCCAATCAGATTTTCCAAGGAGAAATTAGAAATTCTAACGGTACTGTAGCAGGAACAGAAATTTCTGTACATAGTAAGCAGATAGCAGAGGAGTATCCGAATAAGGAGGATATACTAGCTGTAAAAGAGTTCATCCGTGATTATCTTACAGGAATTATAGCAAATAATCTGAAATGTGAGAAGAAAAGTATAGAAAACCATACAAGCTTCCAGGAGTATGGTATCGACTCTATTTTAGGTTTTCAGATATATGGGGATTTAGAAGAGAGTTTTGGTGATATCCCTACAACCCTGTTTCTGGATAACGATAATATTGAGGAACTTGTTGCTTATTTCATGCAATATAAACAGGACAGAGTCCATCAATTGTTTTATGCAAGCAACGGCGGACAAAGCAACGGCAGGCAAAGTGATGGCACGCTAAGTAACGGCAGGCAAAGCGATGGCATGCAAAGTGATGGCATGCAAAGTGATGAAAGGCAAAACAGTGGCAGACAAAGTGATGACATACATAGTGATGGCAGACAAAACAATGATGAACAGAGTAATGACGTTCAGAACAATGAGTTACAGGAGAATATATGGAAGAACACTGCTTCAGGCAATACTGAATCTGTCAAAGTAGTGAACCGGGAGATTGTTAAAAGTAAACTGATTTATTTTTTACAGGAGACAATCGCTGAAATTCTTAAATGTAATAAAAACAGTATAGAAGCCCAGCTAAGTTTCGAAGAATTTGGTATCGATTCCATCTTAGGGTTTCAGCTTCTGGCAGCTTTAGAAGCCAGTTTTGATGATTTACCGGCTACTTTATTCTTAGATAATGCGAACTTAGAGGAGCTCTCAGAGTATTTACTTCTTCATTATTCCCAGAAAGTCAAATCTATGTTTAGGGAAGATATTAATAAGTCAGAAACAGAAGCAGCAACTGCCAGAATTCAAATAATTGATTCAGAAGATCCTGCCAGCAGGAAATCAACGGTTGAAACTAAAGATATGTCCGGTAGTAAGCTAAGAGGTGAATCTGAAGATATGCCTCCCAGAAAGTTAAAGCTCCAATCAGAAGATATGACCGATAGGAAGCTAATAGCTGAATCAGAAGATACAGCCGGTTGGAAAACAATAGCTGAATCAGAAGATACAACCGGTAGGAAGCCGATAGCTGAATCGGAAGATACAGCCGGTAGGAAGCCGATAGCTGAATCAGAAGATACAACCAGTTGGAAACCAATAGCTGAATCGGAAGATACAGCCGGTAGGAAGCCGATAGCTGAATCAGAAGATACAGCCAGTTGGAAACCAATAGCTGAATCAGAAGATACAGCCGATAGGAAACCAATAGCTGAATCAGAAGATACAGCCGGTAGGAAGCCAAAAGCTGAATCGGAAGATACAACAGGTTGGAAACCAATAGCTGAATCAGAAGATACAGCCGATAGGAAGCCAATAGCTGAATCGGAAGATACAGCCGGTAAGAAACCAACATCTGAATCAGCAGAAATCAAAGTGAAGAAGCTGGCTGAAAACGAAGAAGTCAAAGAACTCCGGTTCTCAGATTTAGTCAAAGAAAAAACAAAGGATATCAAACTACCTATTGATCTGGAAAGCTTTCTGGTAGAGGTTGAGGATAACACTAAAATTGAGGTAAGCATTAAGGGGAAAGGTGAGCCGATTTTGATTATTCCGGGTCTGGCAGTAACTACAGTGATCAGTTCCTATCAATTTATAGAATTATCCTCCAAATATCAGGTCATAGGAATCAACCTGCCAGGCCATGGAAGAAGTGACGGAACAGAGGATCTTTCCTTTAAAGGTATCAGTGAGATCCTTATAAAAGTCCTTGATAAATTGGAGGTCCATCAGCAGTTACATGTAGTGGGAGGCTCTTACGGTGGAATCATAGCACAAAACATTGCACTGGAATATCCCGAGCGGGTTAAGACTTTGACCCTTATCGGAAGCATTACCGCTACCAAGTTCGAAGGAGTAGCTCAGGTATTCTCTTTTACGGAAGCTGTAACGAAAGATTTTGAAGCCGTCAAACGAAATGCCAGGTCTTCTGATGTAATTCAAAATATTGATTACTATTTTGATTTATATAAGCACAGCCAATCCACCAATAGCCCCGTGTTACTAAAATATCTGGAATTAATGAAAGTAAGAATGACCACCAGAGAGGTGCTGGAACAGATAACGGTACCTACTTTAGTAATCGTAGGTGCGGTAGACACGGTAGTAGAGACGGAGGAATCCAGGCTTATTCATTCAAAAGTCAGAGACTCCAAATACATAGAGATTGCAGATGGAGGTCATTTTATACATCTTACCCATCATGAGCTCGTAAGCAACGCAATCCTTGAATTTCTGAAAAATTATTAATAGAGTAATTCCTTGAATTCCTGAAAAATTATTAATAATGCAATTCCTTAAATTTCTGGAAAATTATTAATAATCCAATTACAGGATTTTAGAAAATAACAAGGAAGGTAATCAACATAGTAACAACTGTAAGGAGGTGGGTTATGTCTGTTGAAGTGGTTAAGGATAACTGGGATAAGTTATGGAAAGAGGGGTTAATACACTATTACCCAAAGGAGAACAAAGAGATTACTTTACTCAGTGAAAGCTTTCCTTTAACCCTTGAATATGCACCGGAAAGGGCTAAGCGGTTTCAGGGGGGGGAAAATCAAGAGCTTCCATTGGGTACCGAAATCTGGAAGAGGAAGGATTGTTTATATGAATTTGATAATCTGGTGCTGTTGGCAAACAACAGGCCGGTAACGAGGTATCACAGTATTTTATGTTCCAGAGAATATCACCCTCAAAATGAATTAGCTTATGAGGAAATCTATGAAGTAACCAGCTTGGTGGAACGCCATGGCTTCAGGGCTTTCTTAAATCTCGTTGGAACCGCAGCTACCTTAAATCATTTTCATACCCAGGTACTGTTTGACCCCTTTCATCTTGAGAAATTACCTTATGAGCTCATGGACAATAATATCGGAACTATCCCGGACTATCCGGGAGGAAACCTGCTTATTACCGGTAAGGCAGAGCAAAGGTGCAAGCTGTTATTCGACCTTATGAAGGAGCTTACCAATTCAGAAACCCTTATAACAATTAAAAAAAATGGAATGTTAAGCGAAACACCTCTGTTTTCGCTTCTTTTTTGGGAAGATAAAATTTTATTTGTACCCAGGAGAAAGGAAGTATCTGTAACAATAGATTCCATGGTGGGGGGGTTGGAGCTAAGCGGCCATTTTTTGATTACAGCACCCCTTACTCCGGATAATCCCTTTGAAGGGGTTCAGTATGAATCCTTATTAAGCATAATCGAGGAAGTAACCTATAGCCAAAATGATATTAATAACTTTTTACAAATCAATTCACAATTTAAAGGAGGATTATTATGTTAAAGGTAGCTGTATTTTCAGGAGGCAGAGGATCTAACACATTAGTAAAGGAGTTGGTAAAGGACGAAACCTTAAGGCTTTCACTGATTGTTAATGCATACGATGACGGGAAATCCACCGGTGAGATCCGGGATTTTTTTAATATGCTGGGTCCCTCCGATATAAGAAAGAATCAAGAGAACCTTATGTCACCTAATTTTGAAAATTACAAGATTTGGTCTGAAATATTTAAATATCGTTTTCCAGAAGATATTAAACATGAACAATGTATTCATATCTTAAGTTCATTTGTTAACGGGAACAGTAACAGAATTGATAATATTATGATCAATGACAGTAACCTTGAGTGTCTGATCAAAAAGCTGTTAAGCCAGTTTTTGACCTCACTTGAGATATATGAGAAAGTACAGGGCAGGGAATTTAACTTCTCCGACTGTTCGTTATCCAACTGCTTATATGCAGGTGCTTATGAAATCCTGGATAAAGACTTTAATAAAACCATCAATCTGTTTAATCTGCTTCTCCATGTACGTGGTGATGTTGTACCAACTAATCTGGAAAACAAAAAATTGGTGGGTATCAGGGAAAATGGTATTATCTGCTATGATGAAGCCGAAATTGTAGAACTTCGTTCCAGTGACAGAATCAAGGATATCTTCCTGATTGATGAATATCTGGATAAAGAACTGATAGAAAGCAAATTTACAACAACCAGAGAAAAGATGGATTATCTTTCCCGGATACAGAGCTATGTATATGGAACGCCTGAAGCAATACAGACAATTAACAATGCCGACATTATTATTTATGCGCCGGGGACCCAACACTCTTCCCTCTTCCCAAGCTATATGACAATGGGAATACCGGAAGCCATCTATTCCAATACCAAGGCACTGAAAGTGTTTATCTGTAATATCGGTGAGGATTATGAAACGCCTGATTATACTGCCAGTGAATTCCTGACCAGTGCATACCGATATCTGACCAGAAATGCCAAACTAAAACTTCCTCTTTCTGATTTTATCCATGTAGCTCTGGTAAATACCTCACGATCTGATACAAAAGAGGAAATTCGCTATGTGGAGAATGATTTTCCGAAACTGGAAAAATTACCGATTAATATCGTTTATGGTAATTATGAATCCCCTACGGATTTGGGCAAGCACGATGCCGTAAGCACAGTTGCAACCATTAAAGATATCTACTACAACCGGTTTTTTAAGGAATTAACCTATGAAATTAAAGTGGGATGATAGAAAGTATGTTATTTTTGATTTTGACGGTACCATAGCCGATACAAACCGCCTGCACAGTGCTGCTTTTGAGGAGGTATTGACCCCCCTGGGGATATCTGATTTTCATTATGATTTCTATATGGGCAGGAAGACCAGGGAAGTATTTAAGGAGTTCTTCCGGTCAAAGGCCATCTCCTATTCTGAAAAAGAAATAGAGGACTTCACAGACAGGAAGCAAAAGCTGGTCAGGAAGTTAATCACTCAGAAATTAGAGGCTTTTGAAGGGGCGATACCGTTTATCAGACTCTTGAGAAATAAGGGAAAGATACTGTCGGTAGCTACTTCCTCTTCCAGAGCAGGAGTAACCTTAGCCCTGAACAAATTAGGGTTATATGAGGATTTTCAATACATTATAACCGGGGATGACGTTGAAAAAGCAAAACCTTCACCAGAAATCTATCTGAAGGCTTTACAACTGGCAAATATGCAGCCTGGTGAATCCATCGTTATTGAAGACTCTCTTAGTGGCTCTCTGGCAGCAAGGCAGGCGGAGCTGGATGTGATAATTGTGAATAACAAAAAATTAAGCAATCTGTATTATTGCACTGATTTTCCATTTCTGGTTCGGGATTTTGAAGAGGCAGAATAAATGTAAAGCAGAATAATAGCAAAGAAGAATAATTACAAAGCAGAATAGAATATTCCATGATAGGCCTTACAGAACGGTTTAATAAGATTTCAGATTCACCTTATGATTAATAAAAATTAAAAAGATGGAAAGAAGGAAATTTGTATGGGAAAAATAGCAATCACAGTTGTGGGTACACACGGTGAAGTACGCCCCTTACTAGCCCTGGCAATTGAGCTGCAAAATGCCGGTCACGAAGTAATCCTGTGTGCTCCCCCAAATGAAAAGGCCTGGATTACCGGCTATGGTTTAAATTTCTGCTCCTCCGGCTGTGATATTAATAGTCTGATCGGCAATTTAAACGGATACATGGGACACCCTGTCCGCCTGTTAAAAGCAGTTAAGAAAACCCTGCATGATATTATCGGCGGACAGTTTGAATTAGAAAACAGTATAAAAGACATGGATCTGATTGTTGGAAGCGGTGAACCTTTTGCAGTTCCTTCAATTGCAGAAAAATATGGGATACCTTTTGTGTTCCTTAACCTGGTGACACAGTTTATGCCCTCCTCAAACTATCCGCCTACAGTAATTCCCTGGCAGAATTTACCCAAATGGGTAAATAAGGCGTTATGGCGTATTGTTAACTCCTTTATCAATTTATCCCTGGTCGGTATTATAAATAAACAGAGGGATATGCTTGGACTAAAACCCATCAAGGATATTTATGACCATATAATCGGCAGCTTTAAAACCTGTATTATTGCGGTAAATGAGCTGCTGGATAAAGTACCGGAGTACAGGTTTGATTATATCCAGACCGGCCTGTGGCATGTACCGGAAGTAATAGAAGAAGAGATGGAACCGGGATTAATTGAATTTCTGGAAAGCGGTCCTCCGCCGGTATACATAGGCTTTGGCAGTATGACTGATTCAAATCCCAAGGAAACCAGCAGGATAATAGAAGAAACCATCAATACCTTAGGCGTAAGAGCCATTATATCAAAAGGCTGGGCAGAGCTTTGTACTAACGTTGACAGGAAGAACACTTATATGATTGGATATGTACCCCATTATAAGCTGTTTCCCAAAGTGGCTGCCGTAGTCCATCATGGGGGAGCCGGTACGGTATATACAGCGGCCTGGGCCGGTGTACCCCAGGTATTAATCCCTCATATGCTGGACCATTATTATCAGGGAGCATTATTATACAAAAAGCATTTAATACCAAAGGCAGTAAGCCGTTCCAAATTAACAAGCAAAAAATTAGCCGCAGCTATTAAAGAAGCTATAAGTAATAAAGAGATTATTAATAATTGTGCCTGGATTGGCAGAGAATTAAGGCAAATTGACCGGGAGGGAATAAAGAAAGCAGTAGAAACTATTGAAGAAGTATTACATAATACCATTGCAGGAGGAGTATATGACATATCAGACACTCAGAGTGCAATGGAATGATAAGCGCTGTTTTATCCAGTTATACAGGCCAGATGCAAAAAATGCCATAAGCACACAGATGGTGGAGGAATTATATGAGGTGCTGGCACAGTGTGAAGACAGGGTCAATATTATTGTATTGGAGGGGCTGCCTGAGGTGTTTTGCTTGGGAGCGGATTTTGCGGAGATTTCTTCTGAAGGTAATAGCAATACCAGCAGGAACAATTCAGAAAAACTGTATGAAGTATGGGTTAAGCTGGCAACAGGCCCTTATATAACCATAGCCCATGTCAGAGGAAAGGTTAATGCCGGTGGTATTGGTTTTGTTGCTGCCAGTGATATCGTTTTGGCGGATGCTACTGCTGAATTTAGTTTGTCAGAGCTGCTATTCGGTCTCTTTCCTGCCTGTGTACTGCCTTTTTTGATACGGCGTATCGGTTTTCAAAAGGCACATTATCTTACTATCATGACACAGCCGGTTTCTGTCTCCAAAGCTTTAGAATGGGGGTTGGTAGATGTTTATGAAGAAAAGAGTGATTCCATCCTGCGCAGGCATTTACTACGGCTGGAACGGCTGCCAAAGTCAGGAATTACGGAATATAAAAGATATATGAACCAATTGTATAACAAGCTTTCAGCGGATAAGGACTCTGCCGTCGCAGCCAATCATAAGATGTTCCTGGATCCTCAAAATCTTGACTGGATCTATCAATTTGCCACAAAGGGGAAGTTCCCCTGTGAGAATTAGAATAAGTGGGGGAATATCAGCACCACTGTAATACAAGCCGACAGAGCACGCAGAAGAAAGTTAATAAAGAAATTTTTTAAATAGAAATAAAGAAATATCAAACGAAAGATTTGATATTTACGAAAGGGGTTAAAATGACAAGTGTCGGAATAGAAGCAATTAATTTTTATAGCGGACTTGCTTATCTCAATGTCAAGGAATTAGCCGAATATCGCAAGCTGGACACTACCAGATTTGAAAACCTGCTGATGGAAGAAAAAACAGTGGTATTACCCTATGAGGACCCTATTACCTATGGCGTTAATGCTGCAAAACCCATTGTGGATGCCTTAAGCGAAGACGAGAGAAATCGAATTGAAATGGTTATTACCTGTACGGAATCGGGTATCGATTTTGGTAAATCCATTAGTACCTATATCCATCATTATTTGGGCTTAAGCAGAAACTGCCGCCTGTTTGAGCTTAAGAATGCCTGTTATTCCGGAACAGCAGGTTTTCAGATGGCTATTAATTTCATCTTATCGGGCAGCTCAAAAGGTGCAAAGGCGTTAGTAATTGCTACGGACATCACCCGCTTTATGGCAGTTGACGGAGGGGAGGCTTTAACAGCTGACTGGTCCTTTGCAGAACCCAGTTCCGGGGCAGGGGCAGCAGCAATATTAGTCAGTGAAAAACCTTATGTTTTTCAGATAGATGCAGGTGCTAACGGCTATTATGGCTTTGAAGTCATGGATACCTGCCGTCCCATTCCGGACAGTGAGGCTGGGAACTCGGATTTATCGCTATTATCCTATTTGGATTGCTGCGAGCAATCCTTTCTTGAGTATCAGAAAAGAGTAGAAGGGGTGAACTATAAGGATACCTTTGAATATCTTGCTTATCATACACCCTTTGGAGGCATGGTTAAAGGTGCCCACCGCAGTATGATGCGTAAATTTCTAAAATCCAGTCCTGCAGAGATTGAAAAGGATTTCAGAGAAAGGGTAATGCCAGGAATGAAATACTGCCAGAGGGTAGGGAATGTTATGGGAGCGACCATATTTTTATCACTCCTTGGTATCATAGATTATGGCGACTTTCATACACCAAAACGGATTGGGTGTTTTTCCTATGGGTCGGGGTGCTGTTCGGAATTCTATAGTGGTGTGGTCACAGCAGAAGGTCAGAGGATACAGCGAAAATATGCAATTGAACAGCAATTAGATTCCAGGTATAAGCTGTCTATGGATTTATATAATAACTTACTAAAGCAAAGTGATCTGGTGAAGTTTGGTACACGCAATGCAAAACTTGATTTTGAAGTGATTCCGGGGCTTCTGAATCTGGACAGGAAAGAGAAGCTGTTGTATCTTGACCAGATTAATGAATTTCATAGGGAATATGTGTGGATATAATACAGAAAAGGGGTAAGAACTGAGTTATAACGTTCTTGCCCTTAATTATTTTATATATGATTTTATTGTGAACTTCCTATAGATTTTCCGACGGAACTTTATTTCTCTCCATTAATAAAAACGGATTTGTAGATATTAGTGTTGATCAAATAAAAAATATGAAAGGATTACAATTAGCTTTTTTCTTTTTTAGCGGAATAGTTGAAATTTTCTAATGGTATCAAGTATTGTTCCATTCATTAATAAAACAAATGATTTAAATATGTTTCTAGAATATTTTAAAACAAGAAAGAGGTGATAGTGTATCAGAGTATCCAAATGACCTTGCTATGATTTGATGGATACAAAGATAACGTGTTGACAAAAAAAGGAATTCGGGGTATGGTTTTATTAATGAGCAAGTACTTGAAAATTGGCATTAGATTCCATTTCAATTAGAATAGAAAAAGTAAGAAAGGGCAAAATGAAAACTAAAACTAAATCATTAGTTATTTTTTTTATTATAATAATTGTTGTTATTTCTGCAGTTATTCTTAATTACTATAGAAGGCTTGATAATGGTCCTGGCGTTTTCCCAAATACGGAAGTTTACTATATTGGTAAAGTGGTTGATTCATATAATAAAGACGGCAGAAATATATTGAAAATTTCACCTGTTATAAGTAAGTATGAAAACGTTTATCAAATAGATAGAAACCTTCAATTAGAGTATGATGTTAGTAAGATTAACATCTCAACCAGAAGAGAACCTAGTAGTAAAGGTAAAGATCTTAATTCGAGCGAAGTAATAAATAAAATTAAAGAACTTAGGAATAAAATAAATGTAAACACAATTATTTTATTCAAAGTAAAGGGTAATTCTCACAAGTATAATGATGAAACATACGAAATAGATGAAATAGCAGTATATATTGGAAGCGATGAATAACCCACCGGATTTTTAAGTGTCCAAATCCGTGAGATAATCCTTGGACAAGAGTGAGATTCTCCAGTTCTGGGACTAAGGACTTGTTTAGTTCATATATGTTTTGGTCACTGTCCTAATTCACACTAATAAACTTATAAGAGTAGGACAAGAATTGTTCAAAAGAACTGAGGCAGCCAAGACGTACAAATAGGGAATGGATGGAGCTCATACAGCAATGCCGCACCAACACAATGAGTGACAAAGAGTTTTACTTGACAACCCCAAAAACAGATTAATAATAAAAGCATGGGCAAGGACCAATGAAAAATGGCCTTGCCCATAAATTACACTTGAAATTTTATAACAGTTTTTCGAGTTTACACGAACTATGAAACGGTCTCCAGAATAGATTAACCTTTGTTTTGACTTCCTTTAGATAGATAGTTGGTTTGCCTCAATCTATCTGCATTGTTTCACCTAGATCGAATTCAAGTGGAATAAAAGACTTAGGAAGACTGCCTTTGATTTCCTTAACAGCAGCACGAACGGTTGATTCAGCGCCTTTGAAATTTTTTTCACTAACCAATCTGTGATAGATTCGTCTGGCTGTATGAGACTGCTTTTCAAGTCCCATTTGCTTATTTTCTTCAAAACATTTAAAAATAAAATCAAGTACAGCAGGTCAATATTTACATATGAAGTACTGAGTCCTAAAAGATCTGTTACAGGTGATCAATTATTTGATTTTTGTTTAGTTAAACAGACTTAAGGAGTTATCCTTTAGTATATTCCGGTCTAATTTATTCAGACCGCTTATTGGAATGGTAAAACGGATAAAGGCTTTTCCATTGTCTGTGTATTTCTTCAGACCGGCACCGACAATCTGAGCATATTTATTCATATAATCATCGACTTCACTTTCCATAGAATTATAAGCCGGATTATTATCACAGTTTACAAACCCATTAATTTCTATAATTCCTTCGCATTCGTCTAATTCAATATTTCCGTAATTTGAATATTGATTCTGAGCTTCCCTGTTCAGATATTCTACCGTATATAATAAAGAAGTCAGGACCATCTGGTTAAGTATATGGTAATCCTTCTCCCCAATTTCAAAGGATAGATTAATATTATGTTTCCGGCTGGTTTTATTTGCATAATTGATAAAGACTTTCCACGAGATATCGATTAGCTGAATATAATTAAGTATATGAGCGGCGTCTTCATTTTCTGTCATATGCTGTGTGATATAGCTGTAGATGGTCTGGCTGTTTAATTCCTCTTCTTTGGTGGTGTAAATTTTAGCTAATACCAGTTTTTTTTGATTAAGAAAAATAATAAGATCATCTTTTTTTCTTAAATTTAGGTACGCTTCATATAAAAGAGCTTCCATAATATTAAACAATACAAAGATCTCCCCAATAAAGCCTTCTTTGGGTCTATACATTCCTGTTGTTGATAATTTTATATTCATAAGGATTATAATTTCTATGATAAAAGCGGATAGAAATAAGAATTTAACCAGGGGAGATATATTCTTATTATTATCTATCAGCAATATGGACACAAATACGTATACCATTACTGTAATACTGAACAAAGGAATATATAACCAGCCTAAATAAGAATAAAACCAGTCAAGAGGAAGGGAAATAGTATATATAATGCCCAGTCCATTTATCAGTGGGGAGGTTGTATGATTACGAATAGTGGTTATAACAATAATTATAAGAAAAATTATTTTTAAGATTCGTGACTGATTCGTATGAAATAGCAGAGGGATTGTACCTAATAAGATAAGTATAACATAAGCAGCTGCTTCAAAGGGGAGAATACTATTTAATTCAAGCTTCCCTATGTACTTTATGTATATAAGTAACGATACAAAGAGGCTTAAAAAAAGGGTAATATAATTAGTTAACAGTGAATAGTGGTTCATCGGCTTAATATATTTTTCCTTTCTATTGATTCTCTCCCTTGAGAATTACATACCCGGCATTCCTGCAGCTGTCTTATTGCTGGTTCATTTTCTATTTTATATCGTGAGCCTTTGGGGCATTTGCTGATCTAATATTTTTTATTCTGGAATATGAAGTTATAACAGATATCCCTGTAATGCCATATACCAACGTGCTGGTAAGAAATAATCGCTGACTGAAAAAGCAGTAATCGGCTGCCACGATAAACGGTAAAATATACATAACTGCTGAGATGTATTTCCCCAGCTTATCAAACTTGGGTTTAAAGCCCTGGCCTGTGCAATCATTCTCAATCCTGGAGGTAATAATAAAATTAAAAAACCTATCTATAATCACAAACATAAACCAGGCCGGAATTATCCCATATAGTATCATGATGATGTGCATGAACACTACAAAAGTAAAATCAGCAATTAAATCAAAAATAGCACCAAATCTGGACTCAATACCATACTTACGGGCTATTTTTCCATCAAAGTAATCACTGGAGCAAATAATAGCGTATAGTAAAGCAAAAAGAATAAAAAGGTTCTGGGTGTGACTTCCAGCCAACATGCTATTTGTAACAAATAGTATTATGGGGGTAAATATCACTCTTACAACCGTAAGGGCATTGGCGCTATATTTAGTAAGAAGGCCCTTCATCAGGGTTCACCTATGGAAGCACCGAACTCATAGGCCCTTTTAACTTCAGTCTCTTGTTCATTGGAATAAAATTTTTCCAGATAATCTGCTTTTCTGTACAGAAGTTTGCTTAATCCGTCCAGTTCTGAAGTATTATCAGTCATCATGCCTGTAGAATAAATCAAAACCTTGCTATTGTCAATATTTTTAATACCCGATATATAGTCGCCAAGTACCGGTGAAAAGTTACCGTTGTAAACAGTGGTTCCCAATGCGACGATATCATAATCACCCAAATCAGAGGGCAAAAATTCCCCGGGATAATTAATGGTTACTTCGTAGCCGGAATCATTCAAACCTTTTGCAAGATTATTAGCAATGTCTTTGGCGAACTCTGACCGGCCTGGCTGGTAGATAACAAATGCGGACAGGCTGCTCCCCTGGGAGGACAGTATGGTTTCGTTACTTTTATGTTTTACATTACCTGCACTTGTAACATACTGTATGCCTGCAAAACTTCCCAAGCCAATAATTACGATAGTTACGACTATTACAAGGGCAGCTTTCCTAAGTCTTTTCTTTTTCACATCACCCATAAAATTAAGCTCCTAATTTTCCGGCAATTGTTTTGGCAAATACCGCTGCATTGTTAACATCCTTATCATTTGGGCGGTTCTTGTGCATAAATCCCAAGGTGCCTTTACAGTGAAATTCCTGGGAGGACACCTTTAGTCCTTGTGCAGACAGTTCTCTCTTCATGGGAGCATAAGCGTTTCCAAATGATCCGGAACTAAAGACAACGACTTCTTTGATCGTTGAGGAATTTAATGTCTTAATAAAGGCTTTCATTTCCGGGTCTATATCAAAGCTGTATAGCCCCTCTCCCAAAAATAAGACATCAACATTCCCGTCCACAGGTTCCGGAATTGATTTTGCAACAACTCCTAATTCTTTTGCAATACCTTCAGCAAGTTTCTTCGTATGACCTGTTTTTGTAAAATACCTCACTTCAATTCTCATTATTTCCTCCAATTCTCCGCTCAGGGCGGCACAAACTTTGATGAAAAAGCTTGGAATGAGCATTATAATGCTCGTTTTTGAGGTGCTTATAGAGTGCATGTGCTTCTCTACGGTAACAAACATGGTTTCATTATCCTGATAGCATAAAAAAATCTTTAAATTCAATTTTTATGCCAAATCTTACTTTAATGCCAAATCTTTCTTTAATACCAAATCTTTCTTTAATGCCAAATCATTCATTAACGCCGAATCTTTCTTTATACTAAATTTTACTTTAACGCCAAATTTTAATTTAACACCAAATCTTCGTAAGAATTATCAAAGATGTTATTCACTAACTTATCCAGTAATTCATTTCTGGAATTGGTATCCCAAATATCATAATATAAATAATTGGCGTATTCGGTGGCATTTAAGAACATGACCTGCATGGGGATGATTAGTTGAAAAGCCATTAACTTTAATTCGGTATCAGTCTTTTTATCTCCGAAGATCTCTTTTAGTAATGGAATAATAATTTGAATGGTATTAATACTCCCATGCTTTAATTCCGAGGAAAAAGCAATTTCTGCAAAGGTATAGTTACTGAAAGCGAATTCAGATATGGCTTTCACCAGATTTTTGACCCGGTAAACAGGATGCTTTTCATCCGTTGACTTTTTTAAAATGGTTTCAGCTATATCCTCCATACAGTAGCCTACGGCGATATTAACAAGATTTTCTTTTGACTGATAATAATAATTGATCAGCGCGCTGTTCACACCTGCCATTTCGGCAATTTGTCTGTTAGTTATCTTGTCTATGTCCTTTTGCTCTTGTAAAAGCTTTACCACTACCTCCATAATCCGTTCTTTTGCACCTGCATTTTCATTCATTTTTACGTTCCTTCTTTCCTATAAGTATTTTTATTTAAGGTCTCGAATTATGTCAGCGTTCTCTTTTGACTGATAGATACTTTTTCTATTTACATCATAAGAATCTGTGGTTAATAAGATTATTCCTTCTTCCAGGGAGGAAAGCAGGGGGATTATTGCGAGCAAATAGGGAACCAGGCCAAAATAGACCCAAAGGGGAAACACCAGAAACAGAACCAAACCGGTAAGCTTATTTCCAAGCGTATGCATCATTGCCCATTGTTTGAACTTATTCCGGGTTATAATAAAATTAATCAGCCTGACAACAGCTACAATGAGGGAAATGCTTAAGATAAACAGGTCAATAACAAAATTAGTACGAAATATCAATATATAAAAAACTATGATCCAAAAAATAAAATCGGCCAGACTATCCAGCTTGGCGCCGAAATTGGTCTGAATACGGTAATGGCGTGCAATGTATCCGTCAGCAATGTCACTTAATCCGCAAAGGAGATAGATAATCAAAAACAAAGCAGAGGCTGGTGTTACCAGTAGCATTAGCAGGGATAATGCGATTCGGGAAAACGATATTACATTTGGCAATAACTTCAATAGTATACCTCCGGATTTAACTATGATTTAATCATGATTAAATTATAACATCGGACTTTATCTCTGTCAATACAATTTTTTACAATGACAGCTGAAGTAATTTTGAAAGAAGTAATAAATTTGAATATTTTGAAGGTATGCACAGAAAAAAGAATGAAATATATTAAGTAAGAAAGGTGGAAAAAATCAACCACATAAATCAACCGAAGGGTTGATTTATCTTTTCCTTAAATCCTGTATCCTATCCTTAGGATAAAAATAAAGGAGAGGAATCAATGAAAAACATAATGACAGTCAGGAATTTGAAAAAAAGCTTTAAAGAAAATAATGTCCTGAAAGGAATCAACTTTGAGGTTCACGAAGGGGAAGTGCTCTGTATCCTTGGCCCTAATGGTGCGGGGAAAAGTACGACCATTAACATTCTTACTGCGGCTTTGGGAAGTGACGAAGGTAGCATATATTTTAAAGATACTCTTATCAGTAAAGTGCTTCGCAGCTACAAACAGTCCATAGGAATTGTTCCCCAGGAAATCGCTTTATACGAAGAATTAAGTGCAGAACGCAATTTAAGCTTTTTTGCATCCCTCTACGGACTTTATGGCAATAAGCTCAAAGAAGCAGTTGAGGAAGCACTTGAATTTGCAGGGCTTAAGGATCGCAGAAAGGATAAGGTCAAAACTTTCTCAGGAGGTATGAAGAGGCGTCTCAATATTGCCTGTGCTATTGCACATCATCCGGAACTTATTATCATGGATGAACCGACGGTCGGAATTGATCCGCAAAGCCGTAATCACATTCTTTCTTCCATTAAAGAACTTCAGGCTCAGGGCATGACGGTCATTTACACCACACACTACATGGAGGAGGTAGAAGCGATATCCTCACGTATCATCATAATGGATCATGGTGCTGTTATTGCTGAAGGTACCAAAGAAAGCCTGAAGGAAGAAATCGAAAATGAAAAACGTTATACCATTGAAGTTGAGGAAAATGGAAAAACCGGACATGATGAATTTTTTACAATTGAGGGTGTAAAGAACGTAAAAATTGAGGGAAATACCATTGAAATTACTTCCCTGAAGGGAGTAGAGAATCTTGACCGGATCATCTCTCTCTTAAGTGATCGAGGTGAAAAAATACGTAATATTTCAAGTGAAGCAGCCAGTCTAGAGATGGTTTTCTTAAAGCTGACAGGCCGAAAACTTAGGGATTGAGAAAGGAGAACAAAAATGCGTGATTTTATATCCGTCTTAAAGATGGATTTGCAGAACTTATTTAAAAATCCCGTGCTGGTTGGGTATAATACTGTATTTTCAGTACTATTAATCATGATTATGGGATATTTGTGTGGAGGCATCTATGCGGACAGTAAGGATGCCTATCAGTATTACACAGTATCACTGCTGGTTTATGGTATGCTCAATGGAGCTATGACAGCCTCCAATTGCTTTATGGAGCGTGACATAAAACGTCCGAACCTCCGTATTATTTACTCACCGGGAGGAAGCTTCCAGATTTATTTTTCCAAAATACTGTCCTCTTTTCTGTTTAATTACAGCCTGCATTTGCTCCTGCTTCTGGTACTGTGCCCTCTCTTAAAGGTAAGTCTGGGCAGCAATCCGGTATTTTTTCTGCTATTAATGGCTCCAGTGGAGTTTACGGCAGTTTCATTGGGAATCTTTTTCTGCTGTATCTTTCATTGTGAAGAAACCACCAGCTCCTTACTCAGTACATTGATCAGTTTGCTTTGCTTTTTGGGAGGTTCTTTCTTTTCCCTTGACGGAATGGGAAGTACACTTGCCTTTATTTCAAAACTGTCTCCGGTAAAATGGTTGAATGAAGCTTTCTTTTCAATTTCCTGTGATAACAGCTTAAAGTTCTTCTGGCCGGTGTTTCTTGGTGCATCCCTGCTTTCCCTGCTGCTGATACTCGGCTGCCGCTTATTTTTCAGAACGGAGGACTATATATGAGGACTTTTTTGTCTACTATCAAAAATAATTACCTGCGAACCCTTCCGCGTCTTTTTCCACTGATGTTGTATACAATCTTTACGCTTAGCTCCATGTTACTTGCTGTACATATGACAGAGGTACGGCAGGTAAAAGGCCATATCGTACTGATTACAGAGAATCCCTATGAGACTTTACCAAAGAGTACGGATAGTCTGAGTATTGTTGTATCAAAGGAGAAACCGCCTCTTTCTGCGCTTGTAAAGCAAAAATATGATGCCTATGTGACCATTGATGAAAAGGGAGATTACCAGATTGAAACACTTCGTAACAAGGAGTATCAGCAAATGGTGCAGATGTTTCTTAATAACCCCAAAGCTCCTGTAGATACCGGTAAAACAGACCGGGGGGTGGGAACCAATATCATAGGTTTTATGATGATGTTTCTGTTAATGCTGGCCTTCATTAATCTCTTTGCTTTTGCAGAGGATAAAGAACAGGGGCAGTTAAAGAGAATAGCAGCAGCACCGGTTTCCTTTCCCGGTTATCTTTTAGCCCATTGCGTCTATTGCCTGTCGATGGTACTGCCGGAATTTACACTTCTTGTTTTACTGAAAGTAAGTGGATTTAAAATCGGATTTACATTGTTAGAATATGCAGGTCTGTTGGCAGTTCTCAGTTTGTTGAGCATTTCCTTTGCAATGTTCTTAAATACGCTGATCAAGAAGCCTGATAATGCCAATATGCTGGGAAATTCAATTGTAGTACTGACTTCGGTGCTTGCAGGCAGTTTTTATGTGTTCAGCAAGAATAATTCAATACTGGACCGGATTATTAAGCTGCTGCCCCAGAAACAGCTAATGAATTTTGTTCATTATCTGGAACAGGGAACTCCTTGGCAGCATAGTGCAAGCCTTGTTTATGTAATTTCTTTTTCTGTTGTATTAATGATTTTTTCCGGCGTGGTTTTAAGATTTAAATATGTGAAATAGCAGGAACACAGACTTGGCTGGGTTAATGGGCTTGCCAAAGCCATTGGACTGGAATACAATAAAGGAATAAAAGCTAGACAGGTGAAATGTCAGTAATAATATTTTCACACTGTAGTTAGCATTCTGGTAGGGAATGTTAGCATTTAAACTCGGAATATAGAGAGGAAATTATGGAACATTCATCAGAGGTATTACTGCTGACTACAAAACTAAAAATACCCGCACCGCGTAAAAACTATATTGTGCGAAAGGCTTTGTTTGAAAAGCTTTCGTTATATGCTGACATGAATATAACGTTTATAAGCGGCGGCGCCGGAACTGGCAAAACTACTCTTTTGTCGTCCTTTATCCAGGAGAAAAGACTGAAAAAGGTATGCTGGATGTCCTTGGATGCTGCGAATACCAATGTTTATTCCTTCTGGCTCTATTTTACTGCCGCAGTCAGTTCCTTTTTAGAGGAGGATGGAAGTCTCCTGCAATTAATGCGAATGAATTCGGAGGCTTCTCATATGGAAAATATACTCATTACACTGATCAACAGGTTATGGGGAGAAGAAGATTATTATATGGTGCTTGATGATATCCATTGCATCCGTGATGCTGCACTCATCAAAACCTTTGAATTTTTTATAGGAGCTATGCCTGCCAATTTTCATTTCTTTCTGTTATCACGGGAGGATCCGCCGGTATATTTGGGACCCCTGGCGGTATCGGGCCGGCTGCTGTTTATTGACAGCAAACAGATGCAGTTATCAATGGAGGAAGGCCTTGCATTCTTAAAAAATACCATGAAGCTGGAAGACAGTGAAGAAGAACTGAACCAGTTGAACAGCTATGCGGAAGGGTGGATTGGCGGACTTCAGCTGGCGGCAGCTGCGAAAGCTGCCGGAAAATATTCCGGCCAGCTATTGCGGGCAGGCGGAGGAATCGCATCGGAATATCTGACTCGTGAGATAATTGCTGCATTAACAGAAAAGGAAAGAGACTTTCTTACAAAAACAGGATATCTTTCTTACTTTGATGCGGATATATGCAAAAAGCTGTTCCAAAACTTTACTGAGCCGGAGTTTAAACAGATGATGGAGGGCTTGATAGAAAAGAATCTATTTGTTATCTGTCTGGATGATGAGAGGGGAGTATACCGTTATCACAATATTCTTTCCGAGTACCTGACACAGCAGTTCCTTAGCCTTCCGGAAACCCAGAAAGCCGAGCTCTACCAAACAACTGCCCGGGCCTTTGAGGAAAAAGGGGACTATGAGGAGGCATTGCGGGAATATTGTGAGGCAGGTAATTATGATGAAGCCCTGGGTGTGGCAAGATTGATGGAGGGGAAGCTTGAAGCCTGGAACTATCTTAATCAAGTGCCCTTGGAACTTTTAGCAAAGGATGCAGATCTTACTGCTCAGTGTTTTATCTATAATATTGGTAACTTAAACCTTGAACGCTGCCGTTTGATATACGATAAATACAGAGAGCTGTACGGTGATTCCGATATATTTAATATTGTAAGTTTTGCGGAGGTATATTTTAAACAGGGAGGAGGGGTCTTGCCTCAATATACGGCACTGACTGCCGAACAGATTGAGCATATTCCTTTCGGACCTGTGGCTAAAGCCATGTTACTGATTGAAAATGCTGCAGCACTTGTAGAAGTTATGAAATATGACGAAGCAGAAAAGTGTATCTTAAAAGGAATTCAAACAGCCTCCGATTCCAATGCATTTATAAGCTTTTTTGCCTACAATCAATTAGGGCAGGTCTATGAAGAGGTGGGCCGTTTAAATGACAGTCTTCTCTGTTATGCCAAATCAAAAGAAAAATTAAAATCACTTGAGATGTTAATGTGTGTAGAAACCAATTATCATTTTGGTTTGGCAGGAGTTTATTTACGAAGAATGGAGCTTGATGAGGCAAAGGTAATACTGGAACAAGCCAGAAACCTGTTGGAGAAGCAGCATATTCGTATTGATATTACGGATATGACTTTAATCTATCATCTGGCTGAAATGAGTTTTCTGTGCGGTGAGAATGATATGGCAGCTTCCTATGTTGAGGATATGATTGCCGAATACCCAAATTACAGCATACTTACTCTGGCGCGTTTGATTTATGAACTAGAATGTACGGAAATGCTTTCAGACAGCCTTGGTAATAATTTTCTGAAAGAGCTTGAAACAGCAGAGAATTACAGAATACAGCCTTTTATGAGAATACTGCGTGCCCGTCTGCTTTTTAAGCGAGGGGAAATAGAAGAAGCATTTAAAGAAACAGATGATGTGCTGACCTTTTCCCGGCTGCAGCATAATAAGCTACGGCTTGTAGAAGCCGGTATTGTAAAAATATATATGCTGTTACAGGGAGAGAATAAAACTGGAAGTCAGCGTGAAATAAATAATTTACTGCTGGAGGCCTTGCATTATGCCCGGGAGGACCGCATTCTGATGCCTTTTTACCTCGACCGGAAAACACTTTTACCGGTTCTTAGGGAACTATCTGCCCAGGCTGGGAAAAAAAATCTGATGAGTCCTCAGGAAATGGAGTTTCTTCGACATACCATTGAGATTTGTGAGGACCAGGACTCAAAGACAAGTAAATCAGAATTGCTGTCTGCCCGTGAATATGAGGTGTTAAAGGAGCTGGCCCAGGGCATTACCAATCGCGAAATTGCGGAAAAACTCTGTATTTCTCAGGCTACGGTAAAGACCCATGTACTCAGCATCTATGGCAAATTAGGGGTTTCCTCCCGGATGCTGGCGGTAGATAAGGCCAGAAAGGATGGGCTTATCTGAGAAGGCTAATAATTAACTTGCCGATTTTCATTCAACAGGTCAAATGAATAGGTTAGATGCATAGGACAGATGAATAAGGCGGAAGAATGGGACAAATGAATAAGTATGGGGCAGTGTTTAATTACACTGCCTTATTTTATTGTGATTCTCTCTGCCATCCGCTGTAGCTCTGCCGCGCACCCCCGAGGGAGGCAGAGCTTAGGGTGCAGGCAACACAAAGTGCCACAAGTCTTTATGTAACATACCGGTGTATTGATGTTGCAATAAATTCATACAGGCTCAGGAGAGTAACCAATTAAAAAGTAACATCAACAAAATAAAAAAGCCGGGATTAGAAAAGGCCCCTTGAGTGCTTCTGACACAGGACAGTTACTTTAAGGTCTTAGTAATAGGGGATACTAAAAAAAGGATGCCTTTTTAAAAATTACCACCCTTTTCAAATATAGTGAATCCTTTACAATTTATAATAGATTTGCTCTTTGAACTACTAAGAAGAGTGTCTGAAAACAGCTTGTGCCGGACAGGAGATTCCACTTTGTGGAAGACAAGGCGCAATTTGGGGGACATAGAGGTGCTGCGTCTCCAAAATTACAACGCAAAGTACCGCAAAGTACCGCAAAGTACCGCAAAGTGGGGCATTCAGAATGGTACAATGAATATTCAGACACACCCTGGCATCAGGCGGAACGTGTTAAAACGGTGCAATTAGTATTGGGCATGCCGAAGAAGCAGATCTTTTGCAAAATTTGAAGGAGGTATTTATGGGAAAGGCAAAAAGGGAAAGGCAGATGACTCTGTATTTCAAAAGAGCGGCAGTGGTATTGCTTGTAATGGCTATGTTGTTACAACCAATACCGGGATTTACAGGAAGCTCTGTACAGAGTGCTGAAGCAGCGGTTACAACAGGGGATTACATTGATTTAGAGCAGACACTGACAGAACTGTATCAAGGAGATTCCTGGTCAGGTTCAAGTGCTTCAGTAAACGAAAGCGGAACAAAAGCAACGGTTACCGTTAACAATTTTGGGCACGGAGGCAGCAATGAATGGGGAATTCAGTACATGGTGAAAGACCTTGGACTGAAAAGCGGCACAAAATACCAGGTAGAATTTGATATCACCTCAACCATAGACAAAGAGGTCTTCATCAAACTGGATGATAGTGGCTTGCTTGCAGAGCCAATCAATCTGGCAGCAGGTGCAGCCTATCATTACAGCAAAGAAACGGCAGCAGGAAATCCTTCTGCAGATAAACAGTTCTTATACTTTGCCTTCGGAAGAAAGGGAAGCGAAGCAAGCGACCAAAACGGTACGGTCACCATCGAGAACGTAAGGGTTAAAGAGGTCGCGGAAGTAAATTACATAAATTTGGAGCAGAAAGCTACAGAGTTGTATCAGGGTGATTCCTGGTCAGGTTCAAGTGCTTCAGTAAACGAAAGCGGAACAAAAGCAACGGTCACTGTTAACAACTTTGGGCACGGAGGCAGCAATGAATGGGGAATTCAGTACATGGTAAAGGAACTTGGACTGAAAAGCAGCACAGAGTATCTGGTGGAATTTGATATTACCTCAACCATTGATAAAGAGATTTTCCTTAAACTGGATGATACCGGACTGATTGCAGAACCAATCAATCTGGCAGCAGGTGTAACCTATCATTATAGCAAAGAGGCTGCATCTGGAACACCTTCAGCTGATAAACAGACCTTATTCTTTGCCCTTGGCAGGACGGGGAGTGAGGCAAACGATTTAAATGGTACGGTTACCATCGAGAACGTAAGAGTAGAGGCAATTGATGGAGCAGAAACAGCAGCCGACATTACCGTAAACAAAAAAGGAACAAGTGTTAAGTTTCAGCTGGCAAAGAATGCAGCTGCTGCAACAGCAAAGGTATTTTATGCTATTTGTAATTCTGAAGCAGAAGCCAATGGACTAACGATGGGAGATGCAGCTTTCAAAGAGTGTGTAATGACAAAGAAGCCAAATGGAATCTGGGAAGTATCGGAACCGGCTGCTTTGACAGACGGTCAGATTATCCGCTATTACTTTGAGAAAGACGGTCTAACAACAGCTCCGGTAAATTATACATTTATCAGCTTTACAGCAGTGGATTATACCTATGACAATCGTACCGATCTTGCTGCTGCAGGCTATAATCTGGCCTGGGCAGATGAATTTGACGGTGCAGAGCTGGATACTGGCAAATGGTCCTTCCAGCTGGGAACAAAAGACCCCAATGGAGGACCTGAATATTGGGGAAATGAAGAGAAAGAATATTATACCGATTCAAACCATGTGGTAAAGGACGGCAAGCTGGTAATCACTGCAAAACAGGAGTCAAAGGAGGGGATGTCCTACACTTCTACCCGTATACGCACCAAGACAGATGAAGGTGATACTCTTTATGCAGCCAAATACGGACGTATCGAAGCCAGAATGAAGCTGCCTGCGGAGGAAGGACTCTGGCCGGCCTTTTGGATGTTACCTGTTGATGCAAATATATATGGAACCTGGGCAGCTTCCGGTGAATTGGACATCATGGAGGCAAGAGGCCGAATACCGGATAAGGTTGGAGGAGCGATTCATTATGGTTCGCAATGGCCTGACAATACTTATTATGGTAAAGATTATACTTTTGATTCCTCTACGGATATCAGTGCATACCACTTGTATAGCGTAGAGTGGGAACCGGGTAAGATTACTTGGCTGGTGGATGATGTACCTTATTTCTCCACCGAAAATTTCTGGAGCAAGAATTCCGGAAATGCTGAAAATTTTACTTACGGAGCACCCTTTGATGTTCCATTCTATATTATTTTCAACCTTGCTGTAGGCGGAACCTTTGATAGTGCAGCTAATCTTGAAAATGCCGCATTCCCGGCAGACATGGAGGTGGATTATGTCCGTGTTTATAAGAAATCAGATGCCTATTATCAAAACCTTGAGGATAATCTGACAACTCCCGTAGCAAACAGGGATACTACAAGTTTTGAAAGTCCTGCCTATCAACCCATTGGCGTTAACGGGGATTATATCGGGGATACTGCATTTAATACCTTAAAGACTGCTGCCGAAGTTAAGCCGGAAGAGCCTGACTGGCAGTTCTTTGTAGGTGAATTTGGAGGGGAAGCAGCTGTCACCAAGGAAACCCTTGATGGTATCACCTATGCAAAGGCAGGTATTACGAAAGGCGGAGACCAGAATTATGCCATTCAGCTGATAAAGCACCTGCCTTTTGCTAATGGATATACTTATGAAATCAGCTTTGATGCAAAAGCTTCTGCCGGCAGGGAATTTGTACTCAAACCCTGCGGGGATTCAGATAACGGCTGGGCAGGTTACGGATTATCCAGGAAAGTGAACCTGACAACTGCTATGACCCATTATACACACCGCTTTACCATGGATAAGGATTCAGATCCCACTGCTCGTCTGGAATTCGATCTGGGTCTTGGGACAGGGGATGTCTGGATTGGAAATGTTGCCGTAAAACAGGTAGAACCGGAAGAGACGGATACGACAGATATCTTTAAGAACCCGGATCAGAATGGCGGAAACCACATTTATAATGGTTCTTTCGATCAGGGAACCGGTAAGGTTGCTTTCTGGCATACTGAGAATGCAGTAATGAATGTACCAAGGGTAATTAATCCAGACTATGACATAGTTACTGGAGATAAAGGAGATTTCAGCTACAGGGCATTTGTAACAGCCAATGATAATAATGCAAGGATTTATCAGAATGGAATATGGCTGCAGCAATCAGATATCTATCAGCTGGGGCTGGATCTGTCATCCCAAACAGCAGCCAGGGTTTCCGCTGTGCTTACCAGTAAAGACGGTTCCAGGATTTATATGAAGGAGACCTTTGAGGTCCCTGGAACCGGTACAAGGGAAAATTATACGGTAAACTTTGCAATGTCTAAGGGAGTGACAGATCGAGAGGCTGTATTTGCACTGATATTTGAAAAGGGAAGTACTGTTTCAGTGGACAATATCCGTTTGCTGCGTACCACCAATAATAATGTAACCATTGATTACAGTGATGTTGTAATAGAACCCATTAAGACGGATTCAACGGGGTGGATAAATAATCTGAATAATGGCACGGTATCCCCTGCAACCAATCAGGAGGGGGAGATTACCAGTCAGACAGTAACCAATCAGTTAACTTATATGAGTATGCTGTATATTCCGGTCACTGTTAAGAAGGGAATCACCTATCACCTTAGTTTTCAGGCAAAAGCACAGCAGGATAATTCTGTTATGGTAAACATCCAGGAGGATAACAGCTGGGCGGTAACCATGGAAGAAAAGTTGAATCTGAAGGCAGAAGAGTGGCAGGAGTTCAAGTTTACTCTTAATTCAACGCTCACCAATGGCAGTAATCCTATCTTCCTGAAATTCTTACTATCCGGTCCTGATGTGGTACCAGGAATTTTTAAGGTGAAGAATGTAACGATGACGGCTGAGGTTCTGGAAGGAGCAAAGGATGCACCGGCGGATACTATCATAAATAAAACACCTGCGGTTAAGGGCAGCGATTATGTAATAGAATTAAAGGATGGAGAGTACAAAACAAAATTCATCAGTTATGTGGAGAAACCGGACCGTAAAGCCCTTGTAATGGTAAACGGTGCTGCTTTAGCAGATGGATCCGTTAAAAATGATACAATCGTTATTCCTGCTTCCAGCATTGGAACAGGGGCATATAAGATTGAGCTGGCACTGGAGGGTTACAACAACATTGTGCTTACCGGAACAGTGAAAGATGCTTCGGTTCCGGGAAACGGCGGAAGTAATGGAGGAAACGATAACGGGGGTATTAATCCAGCAAAACCTGTGATAGTAACGCAACCTGTTGGTGGAAAATATGCCTATAGGGAAACTGCAGCCAGTCTGATAGTAAGTGCAACGGGTGACGGGGTATTAAGCTATCAATGGTATATGAAGGAGGCTGATTCCACATCAAGTGCATCTGCTATCAGCGGAGCGACTGGTGCAAGCTATACACCTTCTACTGCTAAAGTCGGAAAAACGGATTATTATTGTGTGGTTACAAACACGAATAAGGAAGCAGCCGGTGTGAAATATGCAACGGTTACATCCAATACTGTAACCGTAGAGGTGATCAAGGCAGCAAATAAAATTACAGGTGTAAGGAATTTGACTAAGGTTTATGGCAGTGGCGCATTTGCTTTAGCAGCTAAGGCAAAAGGAGCAATTACTTATAAGTCTTCTAATACTCAAGTTGTAACAGTAGATTCTAAAAGCGGTAAGGTTACCATTAAGGGAACCGGTAAGGCAACAATTACGATTACAGCAGCAGGAAATGATAATTATAAGGCTTCATCAAAGAAAATTACGATTACTGTGATTCCGAAGAAAGCAGTAATAACCAGCTTGAAAGCTGGTAAAGAAAGCAAACTTACGGTAACCTGGGCTAAGGACACGAAGGCTTCGGGGTATGTGGTACAGTATTCTACAAGCAGTAATTTCATTAATGCCAAGACGGTAACAATTAGCAAAAACACAACGATTACCAAGACCATCAGCAAGTTAAAGGGCGGAAAGACTTATTATGTGCGTGTTCGTGCATATACGAAAGCCGGTACAACGAATATAAATGGTAGTTGGAGTGTTTTCAAGAAAGTTGCTGTCAAGTAATAGGAAGTATATATTTATTACTCTTATAGTTCATCTTATATGAAGTACATTGTTATAACAGCATTAGATAATAGCCAGACACGAAGTATAATAATATACTCTTGCCTGGCTATTATTTATATCTGTAAACCTTTTTACTTTGTAGATATGGTTTGAAGAATGAGTAACCATTCAGGATGTTATCTAATGTGTCATATTGCAAACTTTCCATTTTCTTGCAAATCATAAGGCAAAGTAATTAAAAATAATTATATAAAATGAAGAATATAAAAGGAAAAGAATCTAAAGGCATTGAAAAAAATTATTCAGTTTACTTTACAAGTATTGGAAAATAATGATACTATAGAAAAGTATAGCGGAGGAAATGCAGATAATTAAAAAGAAGCCAAGACCTGTAAAATACGAAAATAAAAAATGGAGATATAAGTAACGGACTGTCAAATGCATTTCAAGTAATTAAAACGATAAAATGGGTTGTGGGAGAAGGACAAGCATGTTAAAACTAATAAGATTTGAAGTATCACAAAACGGGAAAGAGAACCCCCTTGCTTTAGGCTGGAATACAACGGTAATAAGTTGGGGAAATGACCGTTGTTTCCTAATTTAAAGTGGAATATTGATAAAAAGGAAGTAGAGAAGCTGAAGGAACTCTTTAACTTTGCAGAATATATAACACAATAGAAAGGTAAGATAATGAACAGTAAATATAATACGAAGAGAATGGTGTTAGCTGCTTTATTTGGTGCAATCATTATATTATTAAATTTTACACCATTTGGATATATTCAGCTGCCCGCCATAAAGGCTACCATTATCCATGTGCCTGTAATAATCGGAGCAATTTTACTTGGACCAGGAATAGGTGCGGGTCTGGGGCTTGTATTTGGGCTTACCAGTTTATACAACAATACATTTGCACCAACAATTCTCTCATTTGCTTTTTCACCCTTCATACCCTTACCGGGGACGGAAAGGGGAAGCTGGCTGGCACTTATTGTTGCGTTTCTTCCCCGTGTTTTAGTGGGTATATTCCCTTATTATGTGTACAAACTTTTAAACAGGTTATTTAAAACCAGAGGGAAATTATTTACTTTGGGAGTTAGTGGTCTTGTTGGTTCGATGACTAATACCCTATTCGTCATGAGTTTGATTTATTTTTTATTTCGTGATGCCTATGGTGAAGCCTTCAATCTTTCTTTAGATGCTGTTTATAAAGCGATATTAACTATTATATTTGTAAATGGATTACCCGAAGCGGCTTTGGCAGCTATACTCGCTGCTGGCATTTGCAGAGCTCTGCAGAAGGTAATTAAAAATGATAATAATAAATAACGTATACTAAAGTAGGTGCACTGCAAACTAAAGTAGGAGTATTAGAAACTAAAGTAGGAGTATTAAAAACTAAAGTAGGAGTATTAAAAACTATAGTAGGAGTACTACAAATTATAGTGGTAGCCAGCAAATGATATTGACAGGGTATAAAATCGTTGCTATACTCCTTTTAGGGAATGAGGTTCTCCCTTGGGTAATGCCTAAACTGCTTTTAAAGCTGATGACTTCTGTTTAAAAACAGGGGGTTATCAGCTTATTTTTTTGGAACACAAAGGAGAAGAGTGATGATTAAGTTAAAAGAAATGTTTATCAACTATAGAGATTTAATTATTCTTGGGGGCATTGCATTAATTATAGGTTTATTAGTTGGGGGCATTGATTCGCTGTTTGGCAGAGTACTATTAGAAATAACAGATTTTAGAAATAAACATTTCTATTACCTGATCCCATTGCTTCCTTTGGCGGGGTTATTTATTATCTTCCTATACACAAAAATAGGTAAAAATTCTATCAAAGGAATGTCTTTATTATTTTCAGTGGGTTTGAAGGAGGAGCAGGCAATTCCCAAAAGACTTGTTCCGTTGGTTATTTTAAATACCTGGATAACTCATTTATTTGGAGGCAGTGCAGGGCGTGAGGGAGTTGCAGTTCAAATAGGTGGTGCAGTAGCTCACAATTTAGGCAGTAAGTTGAATATTAAGAATGGCGATAGAATCTTATTGATAGCTGGAATGGGAGCGGGGTTTGCAGGACTGTTTCAAACACCGATTGCTGGTGTTTTCTTTGCAATGGAAATCTTTACAGCAGGAGTATTGGAATACAGGGCATTATTTCCCTGTATAATTGCTGCTTTTACTGCAAGCTTTACCTCACACGCATTAGGTTTAGAAAAGTTCAGTTTTAATTTAACAAGTGTTGTTAATATTGACGTCCTGACTTTGCTTAAAATTATGTTACTGGGTGTTTTATTTGGAATTGTCGGCAGTCTTTTTGCCAGGCTGCTTCATTTTAGTAAATCATTCTTTAGCAAATTTATTGTAAATCCGTATTTAAAGATTTTTATTATTGGCTGCTTATTAAGTATTTTATTTCTTGTCTTGTATGGAGGCAGATATTCCGGACTTGGTACTAATTTAATTGAAGCTTCCTTTACGAAGGGGAAAATCTATGAATTCGACTGGGGTTTAAAATTTTTACTTACGATTATAACCCTTAGTGCTGGTTTTCAAGGCGGTGAAGTAACGCCGTTATTCACAATAGGTTCCTGTTTGGGAGTAGCGGTAGCCGGTATTATTGGATTACCCCTTGAATTTGCAGCTGCCCTTGGGTATATAGCAGTTTTTGGCAGTGCAACCAATACTATGATAGCACCGATTTTTATAGGGGCGGAGGTATTTGGTTATGATTATGTTCCTTATTTTTTCGTGGTAACAGCAATTGCATATGTTTTTAACGGCAATAAGTCAATTTATTCTGCCCAAAAGACTTATTAAGAAAAAACTACTGTCTACTATCTGAATGAAACTTAAGCAGCAGTTTTAGTATCATTTTCACTTTCATAGGGAAATACTAATCAAAAATGATTAGGAGATAAACTTCATGAAAGACAAGGATATGTATACTCCTCAGGAAATTCAAGGTCAGAAACAGCCTGCTCCTGGAAAGGAAAGTAACATGGAGCCGGAACCGATTTATGATAATCCCGATTACAAGGGAGCTGACAGACTTAAGGGAAAGACAGCAATTATAACCGGTGGAGACAGTGGAATTGGCAGAGCGGTGGCAGTTGCCTATGCCAAGGAAGGCTGCAATGTTGTTATCGTCTATAATATAGCGGATGATGATGCAAATACGACCAAGCAGGCAGTGGAAAGCTATCAGAGTAAAGCCTTGCTGATTAAGGGTGATATTGGGGACAGCAATTTCTGCAATCAGGTCATAGAGAAAACCATTCAAACCTTTCAGCGGCTGGACATACTGGTAAACAACGCAGCTGAGCAGCATCAGCAGAAAAGACTGGAAGACATTACGGATGAGCAGCTGCAAAGGACGTTTCAGACCAATATCTTTGCTATGTTTTATTTAACCAGAGCCGCACTTCCTCATCTGAAAGAGAATAGTATCATTATAAATACAAGCTCTATAACGGCCTTTAAAGGAAATGAGACTTTGCTGGACTATTCCGCAACAAAAGGCGCAATCACTGCTTTTACAAGATCCTTATCCACCAATCTTGCAGAACGTAAGATCAGGGTAAATCAAGTGGCTCCGGGTCCTATCTGGACGCCATTGATTGTTTCCACGTTGGATAAAAATACCGTTGGGACTTTTGGGAAAGATACACCCTTAAAACGGGCCGGACAGCCGGTTGAGGTAGCAGAAGCTTATGTATTTCTCGCCTCCGATGCATCGACCTATATCACTGGACAGACCATTCATGTTAATGGTGGTACAGTTGTTAATGGATAAGATTAACAAAGTTAAGAAAACGGGAAATAAACAATAAATCATAAATCATGCTATCAATAGAAGGTTTAAATCTTTATTGATAGCTTTTTTAGATGCATCATGTTAATATATTATTTAGAAGAGGATATCCAGATGAACCAATCTCACCCTTTGGACTCGGAAGATGGTATGGAGATAAATATCGGACAATAGACCAAGTTCGTAATGAATTGGCAGTATGTGAAGCCTGGGGAAATCCTCTTACAGGTGAATATACAATTACTGTACCTAAAGGAACAAAGGTATTAAAGGGTACTGCTGCACCACAAACAATAACGAGTTATAATGGTGATGTAATTGAATATAGAGCCGGTGGCGGTATACAGTATTGGCTGAATGATATCCCAATTGCATGGTTAGTGCAATAAAGGAGAGTATTACTATGGATAAAAAAAATGAATTTATAAATCTAATTGATAAGGGAATTTTATTGATGAACGAACTAATAAATCAATATCAGATGTACGCTGATAGGTATAGAAAAATGATAATAAATTTAGAAGATTTAAAACAAGCAATTTTAGAAGAGAAACTTGTAACAAATTCTATTTCTCTTGTAGTTACACGTATGCTAGACCATAATGATCCTAAGATTCTTGAAGATGCTGTTTTGTCAATAAATAAGTACTATTGTGAAAACTACCGGACTATTTGAGCAAGAATTTAACAGTAGCTAGGTGTAACGATTCAAATGTAAATATTCATTTTAGATATTTTGGAGGATAATTAAAAATTCATGAAACGCAGTAAAGGTTGGAACACTTGCCTTGATTGCGTTTCATGGATTTTGTGTATGGAATCATTTTTTGAATTTGCCAGGAAAAGGGAACGATCTCATTTAATTTTCCAATAAGAGAACTAATAAAATAGTCAAAGATTTTATTCATTACTACTATTAAGCTTCTCAATAGCCTCCCTTAACTTCTTAGGAATGGGTAACCCCAACTGTCCGGCATTCTCTAATATGCTAATCCCTTCATTAGCCAAATAGAACATAATTACTAAGGTTCTAAGGGTACTGCCTGTTCCCAGTACATAGTTATCCATAATATTTCCCATGGAAACAATCAAAAATATCAGGAACTTTCTTACAATACCCTTATACCCTACTTCACTGGAAATCTTCTTATCCCTTATTGCCAATAAAACTCCCGTAATATAATCAATGGCTACAAATGCAGTCAATGCATAAATAAGAGAGTTAAATCCCCCAAAGATACAGCCAAGTATTCCTCCCACAAATGCAAGAATTAATCTTATATGTTCCATCATATCCTCCATAACTTATCCTCCCGGTCTAATGCTTGTCCACAAATATATTTTTTAGCTTCTTCAAAGCTCTGTTCTTCATCTGGTTTACAGCCTGCCTGGTTATACCTATGGCACCGGCAGTTTCAGCAACAGTGTAGCCTTCATAAAAAAGCATCTTGATGACATTAAATTCCTGATTTGTTAAAAGCTCTCTTAACAGGTCATAATCAGTATTTATATAGGTATCCATTGTTGCAGTCAGAGAATCGATATAATACAATTCATTTTCGCTGAGTTCTGAATAAATGGTAAAATTCCGTAACTGTTTTACCCTTATCAGCTTCTTAATATAACTGTTATGTATGGAAGTGGTAAGATAAGCTACTAAACAACCGTCATTTTTATTCTGTAGCTTATCAGCTTTTAAAGTAGAAAGTAATTCAATAAAATCCACAAGAAGATCGTCATAGGCATCTTCGTAAGAAAGACTATGAGCATACTTTTTTAAGATTGGCTTGAATTTTTCTATCAGCTTTAATGTTGCTGTATTATCCCCGCGTTGTATTTTATAAACTTCCTCAATTATCATACTGAATTCCACCTTTCAAGTAGTAAAGAGATGGAAAACACTAAATTGTAAACATATGGAAATAATTTTCTGCTTTTATTATTGCATTTTTTACGAAAAATGTCTTTCTTACAAATTTGTCACATATTTGCAGTATGGAAATTAATAGAGTATAATAATGAATAAAAGAAAAATTTAGGAGGCAGCCATGAAACCTGTACATTTATCAAAGAAAGCTATTGCTGGCCTGCTCATGCTCGTCCTGCTGCTCACTTTTAGTGCCTGCGCTAAAAACAATGAAGCGTCAGATACTGCAAGTCCTGTACCGACTTCCAAGGATTCACCCACTCAGGCACCTGAGAGTACCGTAGAACCAACCAAAGGCTCAGAAGGTACTGATAAGGAAACAAAGGAAGAAGAAAACCCTTCCAAAGTCTATAACCTGATGGAATATACAGAAGCACCAAATGAAAAAAGCTCCATAAAAATTCAATACCCAAACTTTACAGACAGTGAATATGAAGCGGTAAATGCTATGATTTATGAGAAGGTGAAAAGCTTTGCAGCAATTGATACGGAGTACTTTTCAAGTGATACTGCATTGACCTTGGATTATCAGTCTGCTGTTACCTTGTTTAATAGTAAAATGATAAGCCTTGTATTTTGGGGGACCAGTTATTTGGAGGGAAGTGCGTATCCCACCAGCAATCTCGTACCGCTTAACATAGACTTACAATCCATGAAAGAAATTACACTGAAAGATTTGTATAATACCAATGAGGAGTTTGAAAAGGTATTCTTTGAAAAAGCGTATTTTCCTACGGAGCCTATAACCTCCTACGATAAGGAGAGCTTTTCCCAGATGCTCAGCCTTCAATCTCCAGATTATCAAACAGTAGATCCATTTAGTATAGCGGATAATGTTACCTGTTTTCTTAAAGAAGATGGCATAGTATTAAGTCTGCCAGCTGTGCATGCAACCGGAAGTGATCATTTTGAAGCGCAGCTTAATTACAGTGATATACAGCAGTTTTATCTGCCTGAGCAGAAGTATTGGGAAGATTAAATCCTTTCATTACAATCGGATTCACTGTTTCATTATAATCAACATTGTTTCATTACAATCAGCACTGTTTCATTATAATCAGCACTGTTTCCTTACAATCAGCATTGTTTCGTTACAATCAGATTCACTGGTTTACATCTATTAAATCACAAGCTGTATATACCAAAGCAGAGCGGACAGATCGGCACAATGTTTTTCAAGCACGATCTAGCCGGTGTTAATACCGATACGTTATTATAATAAAAGGAGCAGCCTGTACCCCTGTTAAAATGGGAACAGCCTGCTCCTTTTCATAGACTTTAAGTCAAGGGAGCATATCAACTATATTTTTAAGTCAAGGTATTAAACCAATAAGTTCCCTGATTGCCCCGTACCTGATCCTGTGAAGAATTTGCCGGTCTTTCGTAATTATGCAAAAATGCACCAGCCAGGTAATAGGCACTTTCTGTTGATTTGGTAAACTGGGTGAAAGTAAGATTATAGGCAGAGGTAGGATAGTACTGTATACCTGCACTTACCTCATACAGGATACGGAGCAGCTGACTGTCCATATCGGCTACTGTATAATTGTTGCTCTGAGCCCAGCTGATATATTTCGTTGCCGGAGTCCATTGAACCAAACCAAAACCACCGCTGGTATTATTTGCATTAAGTCCCTGCCAGATACCTGGATTAATCGTGCTTTCTGTCTGCATGTTTCCAAGCATTCCGCAAACTGCATTTTTGGTCCAGCCTTTACCACGCAGATAATTAAGGATATACTGTGCATTTACTGTCATTTGGCTCAATGTCAGATAGCTGTTGCTAATATAGAGCGAGCCGTTACCGGAAGACGGATAAACATTATAACCAAACAGATACTGCCAGGTGGTTGAGCCGATGATGCCATCGTCTGAGATTCCCATCTTCTGCTGAAAAGTTTTCGTAATGGTCGTTGAATTGGAACCGAAGATGCCGTCTACTGTAATTGTCTCGAACTTGCTAAGCAGATACTGGGCTGCTCTTGCCGCGTAATTGCTGGAACCATTCTGTACGGTTGCTACCAATGCGGACAGGGTGTTTCCCCCTGCAACACCATCTGCTGAGAGTCCATTGCTGCTTTGAAAATTAATCACTGCGGTTTGGGTGCCTGACCCAAAACTTCCGTCAATGGTAATGGAATATCCCCGGAAAACCAGCAAGCACTGAAGTGCGCTTACATTTTTTCCGGAGTTGCCTGTACTTAAGACAGGCCATGCTGGAATTGTTGCCATGATTTCTACCTGCTTTCTTTAAATTATTGAAGAACTCCTAAATGTCGCGCGCCGTTTAAGAAGCATCTTCTACAAGGTAAAGAGAGGGACTGGATAAAAATGTAAACATGGATTAAACTAAAATATATATCATAAAGGAGTTTTAAAGCAGGAAAGGTTTACATCAGTGAGTGAAGGAATTATGGGAGTATAAATGAGTAGTAAATCCAACAAAAAACGATTATGTAAAGTAGCAATCATTAAAACAATTAGCTAAATAAAAAGAATGAATCAAATTAAAACCAAATAAACAAATTATAAACAATTAAACAAAATAGCAATTAAACGATAAAAATCAATTAAACGATAAAAATCAATTAAACAATAAAAATCAATTAAGCAAAATAGAATTAAACAGGATAGCAGTTAAAAATCAAATAAGAAAAACAGCAACTAACAACTATCAAGTATATTAATTAAGAAAAACAGTTTGATTTTATGGATGATTCCGATATAATAGAGACTATTGCAATTTTATCCCCTACAATAGGAATTGGAGATAATTGAACTTTTTAACTTTACAGGAGATTAGGTATGTGTGCGCGAAGGATTGAACCTTTTGAATATAAGAATAAAACAGAATTCCAGGAAAAGCTGGTAGAATGGATAGGAGATGTTCTATACGACATTCTGCCAGACCATGGGTACGAAGTACGTGATGAACAGATATTTACAGCGTTTCAGATTGCAGATGCCTTTTGTGAAAATCAGGTTCATCTGGCAGAGGCAGGACTTGGAACCGGCAAGACAATTGCATACCTGCTGTCCGCAATCCCTTATGCCAGAATGAGCGGAAAACCCGTTGTAATTGCATGTGCCACGGCAGCTCTGCAAGAACAGCTGGTCCATCCGGAGGGTGATTACAATAGATTATCAAAGCTGCTGGGATTAGAGATTGATGCTCGTATGGCGAAAGATCCAGGACAATATATTTGTGATGTAAAAATGGAAGAGTATACAAGTGAGCAAAATAGGCTGGCAAATGAGATTAAACAGTGGATGAGTCAAACAAGACTTGGAGAGCGTTCAGAAATGCCTACTATACCGGATGGAATCTGGAAGAAGATTTCCTGGGATGAAGGAATGGATTGCGATACCTGCCTCAATCGTGGTTATTGTAAATTAGTAAAAGCAAGAGAACATTACAGAGCTGCAAGAGATTTGATTATTGTTGATCATGAGACCTTTTTCAAGGATTTATGGACTCGAGCTGAACATATGGCAGAAGGGAAATTACCAATACTGCCAGGCTATAGTGCAGTTGTATTTGATGAAGGACATAAGGTATTGCTGCCAGCATCTATTCAGGCAGGTTATCAGATTGATAGAGAGGATATGGAGTCCATTGTTGAAGTATTTGAAGAAATACAGGGAGCCAGAAATTCCTTTATGACAGCTACCGTCAGGATGAATCAAACAATGGGGCAGTTCTTTATGGCTGTAAAGAAATCTGTTATAAGGGCTGAAAGTACGGAGCGGCTGTCTATCGAAAGAAAGGAGGACCTTTTAAAAGCTGCCAATCACTTTCGAAAAGCATTGGACGGGCTTCTGCTGGAATTACAGATAGAACAGGAACTGTATTTTGAATCTGTACCTGCACATCTTATTCAAGCCTATGAAGGACAAATAGAAAGAGCAATCAGGGCCTTGGACAGTTTCCTTAAAGAGGGGGAAGAAAACAGTATTCCTTGGCTGAATAGAAAAGACGGAAGCTTTTGGATCGTACCCCGTAAGATAAGCAAACAGTTAAACCTGCATTTATTCCAAAAGAAACTGCCGGTGGTGTTCACTTCTGCAACCTTAAGCAATGAAGGGGATTTTGATTATTTTATTCGTACAGTTGGATTAGACGGGGTGTCTAAATCAACAATTGGCAGCCCTTTTGATCTAGAAGAGCAGGTAACAGTCTATCTTGATGAGAAAGCTGCAAGTATGGATGAGAAAGCTGCAAGTATGGATGAGAAAGCTGTTGGTATGGATGAGAAAGCTGACCTCAATATTGAGAAACTGGTATATCTGTTAAAGAAGAATGATGGTCACTCACTTGTACTGACCAATACACTGTCACAAGTCCGTAAGATAAGAAAGAGTCTGGAGGGGTATTCCTTTCCCTTTGAAATTCTTTGGGAGGACCTGGGCGAGCGGGGCTATCTGGTAAACAGGTTTCGAGAAGAAGAGAATACCGTACTGATTGGTGCAAATTTCTGGGAAGGAATTGATGTACCTGGTGATGCCTTAACACAGCTGATTGTATGGCAATTACCCTTCCCTGTACTGGACCCCTTACTGGAAGCATCCCGTAAAGAGGTAATGGAGCAGGGACTTGACCCGGTTAAAGTAATTGATTATCCGGAGATGGGTCTTAAACTAAAACAAGGTTGCGGCAGACTCATAAGAACAGAAAGTGATAAAGGAAAGATAGTAATATTAGACCGTATACTTAATACACCCTGGGAGAAATTCGTTAGAGGTGCACTGCCTGCCGGAGCGAAGGTTATGGTGGAAGAGCTTTGAATCTGTATATTTGTAATTAAATTATAAGAGTAAACTTACAAAATTGTAAGATTATCGTAAGGAAAAACGATGGTTATGCACTCCTTTTGTTGTTATACTGTAGCTGCAGAGTATGAAAGGAGTGATTTTAATGAAAATAAAAAAAGTTAGAATCAGTATATTGGTACTTGCTTTAATCGGTTTAATTGCCGGCATAATAAAAATATCGCCTATCGTAATTACAGGATATGAAATGTATAAAACCGCTATAGAAACAATGAGTATATCCGATAAGGTTGAGGAGATCAGGCAGGATGAGAATTATATTACATTTGATGAAATACCGGAAGAATATATAAACCAAGTATTAAAGTCAGAGGATAAGAGGTTTTATTATCATTTGGGCTTTGACCCCATATCGACGACAAGGGCTATGGCAAACAATATAATGGCAGGAAGATTTGAACAGGGGGGGAGCACCATAACCCAGCAGCTTGCTAAAAATATGTACTTTTCTTTTGAAAAGAAATATGAAAGAAAGGTAGCGGAGCTTTTTGTTGCATTCCAACTTGAAAAAGAACTTACAAAAGATGAGATATTGGAACTGTACTGTAATATTGCTTATTACGGCGAGGGTTGTTACGGATTGAAACAAGCTGCAGAACATTATTATGGTGTTGATCCGCTGGAATTATCAGAGGTTCAAATTGTAGCACTTGTGTGGACCTTAAAAAGTCCGAATAATTATAATCCCAATGCATACAAGGGAGCATAAGGATTGAGCAGCATTATACCAGTAATATTGAAAGAAATCTCAATAACATTTAGTACAGGCTTCAAGGTACATTGCCGATTCTGTGAGCACCAGCATACAGTAAATGTATGTTTTCTGCACACAGCATCGGCATTATTTTTTTGTGAGTATGAAGTGAAACAATCACTTAATATATTTTGGTCTGGGCAGCAAGTTGAAATCTGCAGGTTTGGGCGGCAAATTGAAATATAAATTGTAAAAATATAGAATATGTGTTAGGATATTACTATAGTATCCTTAATTTAATAAAGAAAGGGTTTGTTTAAATTTCCGTCCCTTTGATAATAACTGGTTATCAATATAAATCAAATATAAAACTAATCTATAATCATAATGTAAGAATAATAGTAACTTCAATCTTATGACGTCTATAGTTCACGGAATAATTATCTGCTTAAATTCATTTTAAAACATCCAAATCAGTTTCAGCATAATGCAAAACTAAATCTGAATAAGTAGAGAATTATTGCCTGTACACAATAATTCATTATTACCTGTACACAATAATTCTGTATTTATAAATACCAATTTTCAAAGGAGGTGTAATTCGCTACAAAAGAAAAACTCAGGGAGAGTAAAAATAATAAATAAAGGAGAAGAAAATCATGAAAAATGTATTGGGTGGTGTAAAAAAGAAGTTTAAGGCAATTGTTTCAATGCTTTGTGTTGCAGCAACAATAATAACTACCTGTAATTTTGTGGGCAGTCAGAAGATTAATGCAGCGGATACGAATAATGATGACTGGCTCCACTGTGTGGGAAACAGGATTTACGACAGTAAGGGAAAAGAGGTTTGGTTAACCGGTGCAAACTGGTTTGGGTTTAACTGCTCTGAAAATGTATTTCATGGTGCCTGGTATGACATCAAGGATATTTTAACAGATGTTGCAGACAGGGGAATCGGTCTGCTAAGAATACCGATCTCTACAGAGCTATTATACAGCTGGATGATTGGAAAACCCAATAAGGTTTCCAGTGTAACTGCCGCTAACAATCCTCCCTATTATGTATGCAATCCTGATTTTTATGATGCTGCAACAGGCGGCGTAAAAAACAGTATGGAGATATTCGATATTATTATGAGATACTGCAAAGAGCTGGGTATTAAGGTAATGATTGATGTACATAGCCCGGATGCCAATAATTCAGGACATAATTATCCCTTGTGGTATGGTCTGACTACAAGCACAGCAGGAGAAATTACTACAAAAAAATGGATTGATACCTTAGCCTGGCTTGCAGACAAATATAAAAACGACGATACGATTCTGGCCTTTGACCTTAAGAATGAACCTCATGGGCAGAGAGGATACACTGCTGCTGAACCTTCTAATTTTGCCAAATGGGATAATTCCACCCAGGAGAATAACTGGAAGTATGCCGCTGAAAGGTGTGCCGCAGCCGTACTTGAAAAGAACCCGCGGTTATTAATCGTAATTGAAGGTATCGAACAGTACCCTAAAACCAATCTGGGTTATACCTATGCCACTCCCGATGTATGGGGAGCATCAGGCAATCAGGCACCTTATTATGGAGCCTGGTGGGGAGGAAATTTAAGAGGTGTCAAGGATTTTCCCATTAATCTGGGTACACTGAACAGCCAGATTGTCTATTCACCTCATGACTATGGCCCATCAGTATATAATCAGACCTGGTTTGATAAGGATTTTACGACCCAGACTTTATTGGATGATTATTGGTATGATTCCTGGGCATATATTAATGATCAAGGTATTGCACCACTTCTGATAGGTGAATGGGGCGGTCATATGGACGGTGGAAAGAATGAAAAATGGATGACCTTATTGCGCGATTATATGATTAAAAACCGTATCAGCCATACTTTCTGGTGCATTAATCCGAATTCGGGAGATACGGGCGGACTTCTGACCTATGACTGGAAGACCTGGGATGAAAGTAAGTACAATTTATTAAAACCTGCGCTTTGGCAGGCTAACGGCAAGTTTATCGGGCTTGACCATGTAGTGCCTCTTGGCAGTAACGGAATTTCCCTGGGTGAATATTACGGTAATTAATATCATATTTGTAGTAATTGCCTGATTATCTGTTATAACTTATCATAAACCGGATAAAATAATTGCATCGTGATTTGCACTGTGATAATGTATTTAAAAAGCGAGGGCAGATAAATGTATGAGATTAAGACAAAAGAAAATGATAACGATGTAATGCATTTTATAGAAGGAATCGAAAATATCAGAAAAAGGGAAGATGCCTTGAAATTGCTGAAAATCTTTACAGAAACCACTGGTTTAGAAGCAAAGATGTGGGGAGCCAGTATGATCGGCTTTGGCTCTTATCATTATAAGTATGCTTCCGGTCATGAAGGAGATGCCATGATTACAGGTTTTTCTCCCAGAAAGGCGAAAATAAGCCTATATCTATCTGCCTCTGAGGCCATACGTTATAACGTAAATGATAATATACGTGATAATCTGTTGAATAGATTAGGCAAGCATACTGCAGGAAAAGGATGCATCTATATTAATTCCTTATCTGATATCAACGAAAGTGTGTTAAGGGAATTTATCGTGGTAAATATTAATTTCATTTGCAGCACATACCCGAGAAACAGTCTTGCTAATAAGGATTTAGGTGAGGCATAAGAACAACCACTAAAAAGGAATATAATTAGTAAGGGGCTATTGCATTTTAACAATGTTGGTGCAAGTAGCCCCTTTGCTTTTATAGGGGTTCCTGCAGCCACGCCAGTACATAACATTATTAGGACAGCCTTCATAATTATTCTAACTAGTATCCCATCTTAATTAGAAATCTTTTCCTAAGTCAAGGAATTACCACTCTCAATCCCAGCATACGATATATATTTATTCCTTACGCTATATTATAACAGGCAGAAGAGGAAAACCCTGTCAATGTCGTGAGGAATAGTTAACTTTTGTAAATATACTAATAAATATCCAGTATTTTGCTAAGGAATTATTCTTGATCCACATGTATAATTAAATTGTGTATCATGTTTTATGAGTCTAACAAACTTTGATTTTTCTAAGTGATACTTCTGTAACTACTCCAATGGTACTATTTATAAAACAAAAAGGAGGATAATTCCCTGAAATCATTTACTAAATTGCTACATAAAGTTATGCTAAGCTGCCTGCTTATATCATCACTTCTGTTAACTGCCAACGATGGTAAAGCTTTGGCTGCAACTATTAAACTGAATTATTCATCAGCCACCCTTGAAGTTGGTAAGACAAAAGCCTTAGCTGTATCAGGAACCAAAAGTAAAGTGACCTGGTCTTCCAGCAAAAAGTCTGTTGCTGCCGTTTCAACCGGGGGGAAAGTAACGGCTAAGGCCGCCGGTACAGCTACCATTTATGCAACAGTAGCCGGTAAGAAATTAGCCAGTAAAATAACGGTGAAGCCCCCGATTAAAGTAAGCAGTACTTCAATTTCGCTGGTAAAAGGCTCAGCAAAGACACTAAAAGTAACCGGAACCACAAGTAAGGTGACCTGGTCAACCAGCAAAGCTTCAGTAGCAACCGTTACTTCCGGTGGAAAAGTAACAGCCAAAGCAACTGGTACAGCTACAATCAATGCACAGGTTGCCGGTAAGAAATTAACCACGAAGGTAACAGTAAAAGAACCAATTAAAATAAGCACCAGTTCCTTTACGCTAAAAACAGGTGAAACGAAAACTTTGACAGTAACCGGAACAACCAGCAAGGTGACCTGGACAACCAGTAAGGCTTCTGTAGCGACAGTTACTACAACCGGTAAAGTTACAGCGAAGGCTGTGGGTACAGCTACAATTTATGCAACCGTTGCCGGAAATAAATTATCAAGTGTGGTTACTGTAGTAGCATCACAGGCTACTCCAACGCCAACGCCGACTCCCACCCTTCCGGTGGTTACACCGGTGCCGGAGACCACTCCGAAATTGGTTGGGTATTATGCAGCCTGGGCAAGATACTCGGGATTTACTCCGGATAAAATAGCAGCTGATAAATTCACCCATATCAATTATGCCTTTGCAAATATTGACAGCAACCTTAAAATTACCTTGGGTTATCCGGATATTGATGCCGCTAATATCAGCCAATTAAATCAACTCAAGAAAATAAATCCGAAGCTAAAGACAATTATAGCAGTTGGCGGATGGTCCTGGTCGGGACGTTTCTCCGATGCTGCCCTAACTGAAAGCTCAAGAGGAATCTTTGCTGACAGTGTAGTTGACTTTGTTGTCAATTACGGCTTTGACGGAGTTGATATAGACTGGGAGTACCCGGTCAGCGGTGGTTTATCTACCAATGTGAAAAGACCTGAGGATAAGTATAATTTTACTTTATTAATGAAGACCTTGAGGGAGAAACTTAATGCAAGAGGGACAATTGACGGTAAGAAATATCTTCTTTCTTTTGCCGGAGCAGCAGGAAACTGGTATGCGAATAATACCCAATTAAGCGAATTAAGCAAATATGTAGATTATGCCAATATTATGACCTATGATATTCACGGTACCTGGGATACCTACACTGATTTCAACGCTCCTTTATATAGCGATACAAATCAGTCGGTAAGTGTTGACTCAAGTATTAATGCCTGGACGAATGCAGGCTTTACAAAAGATAAGATTGTAATGGGCGTGCCTTTCTACGGATATATCTATAAGTCGGTTCCGGATATCAACAATGGGTTGAACCAGACTTATTCAGGAGGTGCCTCCATCAGTTATGCAAATATTGCTGCGAATTATCTGAATATGCCGGAGTATAAGCGCTTTTTCCACCCGGTACAAAGAGTTCCCTGGTTATTTAACGGTTCCACCTTCATTACTTATGAGGATGAGCAATCCATGGCAGAGAAGGCTGGCTATATTAAGGAAAAAGGTCTGATGGGGGCTATGATATGGGAAATAAGTCAGGACCCGGACAGGATATTATTAAATGCCTTGTATCAGGGACTTAAATAGATAGAATAAAATGAAGCTGTTGCATTCTAAACGAAGTTAAGGTAATAAGCTTTTAGCTTTCCTATACTGCACTGCCTGAAAGAACATGTACCGATTTGTGTGGTAAAAACGAGTAATTTTCGTACGATTACAGCCACACAAAGTTGGTAAAACGTCTTTTAAATGGTGTGCAGAGGAAAGCAAAAAGGCTTCAGTCTCTTATTACTTCAGTTAGTTAGTGTGCTTTCACCATTTTTGGTGTAAATGTGGAAGGTTTCGTAGGTTACAAGCAGTTTATAAGGGTAACTGAATACAAGTAAGACTACTTTAAGAAATATCTCTTATATATGCTTGAAAATCCATTATAAAATTGTTACATAAAGCAGAACACTGGGAGTTCTGAAAGCAGAATACGACGTTCCTTCCAATACTCTCATCGTCGAAAGTAATAAGGCGAACCTTATCAGAAAAGAGGTTCTTCCAGCTTATCAAAGGGATAAAGGTAATTCCAAGTCCTATCTCTACATATTGCCTTACATAAAGGGGGTCTTCACAGATAATATCTGTTTGGGGTTCAAATCCATATTTTTTGCAGAAATTAATGGTATCTTTTGTAAGGATGGCATCCTTATACATCATTATAAATTTTTCATTTGACAGATCGGCCAGGCAGATAGGATCACTGAAGGTATGATTGAACTTATTAACTGCAATACCATAATTTTCATGAAATAATGGTATGGTATTGAAATTAGCGGGAACAGAGCTCGCATCACATATGCACAGATCATAATCGTTAAATTCAGTAGCAGAATTATGATTGATCTTAAAGGTTATATGAGGTGCCTTTATTTTATATTCTCCAATAAAATCGGTTACAATTTTTCGGGCACATAAAACGAGAAGTCGTATTTCGGTATTCTCCGTTTGATTCTTTAAGCTGCTAACCCCCTTTTCTATATAATCTAAACCAGCTGAGACATTCTCTGAAAATATCTTCCCGGCGTCATTTAAGGTTAATTTATTACTTTGCCTGTTAAACAATTTTATACCTAATTCTTTTTCAAGCATGGAAATAGATTTTGAGACGGTTGATGCCGGTACGCAATATAATCTGGCAACTTGAGAGAAGTTTTCGGTTTTTGCAGCTGCTAAAAAGTATTTTAGTTGTAAGAGTTCCATTATGTTTGTCGGAATAACAGACCGACGTTCACTCCTTTCAATATAGTCCTGCCTGTAATTTTATCAAAGCATACTATATATTTCAAGATATAGCAGTGTGATTAATTGTATTCTGTGCAATATAGATACATCTGTGTATAATAATTTGTAGATACTATCAGGTAATGAGGGGGATGAATGGAAGAATTATTTGAAACATTAATGGTAATTAGTTTCGGTGTATCATGGCCTATGAATATTATAAAAGCTTATCAGGGACGAACAGCAAAAGGAACAAGTTTAATCTTTCTGTGCTGTATAGAATTCGGATATATATGTTCCATTATCTGGAAGATTATAAGCGGTGATATGCAGGCGTTATTTTCCGGTGACATAACAAAATATGGGTGCTTTTTCTATTTGCTTAATGCTTTAATGGTTTTGATTGCTATAATAATATTTTACAGAAACAAGGCATTGGATAAATTATATCAAGTAAGATCATGAATTTTACTTCTTTCAAAGCTACAATATTTATGGCTATCAAAATCCAAAAGAGTAAAAAAGTTAAACATTAGTTCAGCTTGTAATAAGTTTTGAACTGCTTTCACAGAGTAATCGCAGTATTCAAGCTGATTAGATACCAGAAAAGAAAAAACTATAATTCAAATTAATGGAAGTAGAGGGAAATTAAATGTTTGATGTTAAAATAATAAGAGATATTCCTTATTCGGAACAGAAGGAATGCCTGATTGATCTTTATTTACCTGTAACAGACAATAAATGTCCGGTTCTAATTTATTTTCATGGAGGCGGACTGAATTCCGGAAACAGACAAGATGAAAATATTATTATAAAACTGGCACAATTATATGGAATTGCAGTGGCTACGGCTGATTACCGAATGTATCCGGAGGCAAGATTCCCGGAATTTATTGAAGACAGTGCCGATGCCGTTAAGTTTATACACGATTATAATCTGGAACATGATAAGTTCAGTGAGGTATATATCGGTGGCATTTCTGCAGGCGGATATCTTGCAATGATGCTGTTTTTTGACAGAAGGTATCTGGAAAAGAAAGGGATAGAGGTTGAAGATATTGCCGGTTATATTTTTGACACCGGACAACCTACAACCCATTTTAATGTGCTGGCTGAGAGAGGCTTGGATACACGTCTTATACGTGTAGATGAAGCAGCTCCAATCTATTATATTGAGAAGGATTATGAATATAAGGCTTCCCAGCCTAAAATATTGATTTTATATTCTGATAAGGATATTACAAACAGGCCTGAACAAAACCAACTGCTCTATCGTACAATGTATCACTTTAATTATGATATGGAGAAGATAGAGATAAAATGTTTAAACGGATATGAACATGGCGGCTATTATGATGCCCGGTCTGAAGATGGTACTTATATCCTGCCTAAGCTCTATTCTGATTTTATACAGAAACTGTTACGATAACCTTTTGGTGTCATCCCGGTTTTCCTCTTAAAAACCGAAATGAAATAGCTCTGTGAAGTGAAGGCAAGATATTCACTGATTCGGTTAAGGGGGTACTGGGAGAAGGCCAGAAGGTTCTTTGCTTCTTCAATTCTTTTTTCTTCTATAAAGGTACTGAGCTTTGTACCCGTCTCTTTATGAAACAGACAGGAAAGATACTTTGGTGTCAGTCCAACTTCTCTGGCCAGTTCCGTTAAGGATATCTTATGGTGCAGATTTAATAATATACGATCGATACAGCAGCTAACGGGCAGGGAATAAGTTTTGACTGCCTTAGTCTGTGCTTTGGCTACATGTTGGGTGAAGTCTATTGCCATCCTTTCGTTTAAGGCATTCAGTTCGTATAAAGTCCGGCACTTCTCCATTCTTCTTATATAAACATCACTTAAAGTAAAGGCTGCTTCCTCTTCCATACCGCCTTCTATTGCGTATCTGGTGACCAGGGTGGTATTTGCAATACTTCCATAAAAAAGCTGCCGTAATGGAATGTTGGACATATTGCCGTATATAATCCCTGGAAGTGACCGGTAGGTGGATTCTAACAAAGCAACGTTACCCTGCCTTACACAGTGAAGGACAGCAAGCTCCTGCCGGTAAGAGGTATGGTTTCTGATAACTTCCCGGTTCTCAAAAAGCTCAGAGGTAAAAATTCCTTTCATCTGATTCTCTATATCAGATAACCGGTAGCTGCTGATTGCTTCGAGCTCAGGTGCTTCTTTGCTTAAGAATAACATGGTCATTCGCAGGCTGGAACTAAAAAAAGGAAGAGACACTACGGGAAGAACATCGGTTAGCAGCTCCAGTTCCTTGGTGTTAAAGGAATTTGAAAAGGAGAGGGAGTGCATTGACATAGGCACAAGAAATTCAGAAAAAAACATGGGGCCGCCCAGACAGTAATATTTCTCCTGTTTGTATGGAAAAGAAAAAATAAAATACAATTCATTATCCTGACAAAGGATATCATAGTCCTTTTGGGCAATCTGATGAATAAAGTCATTCATATATTTTGTTATTTTTCCCTGGATCACAGGAGGTCCGGCAGTTAAGAAAGAAGCCTTCAGCTGCAGCTCCTGATTATATAGGAACAAGGGAATTCGGTTTATATTGTAAAAACTCTGAAGCATCTCATATTCATATTCAGTGAATATCATAAAATCCTCCCAAAATCATTCTTTAAATACTATATAAATTCCTATGTAAACTGATAAATGAAAAATAATATTACCCTTATTTCTAAGAAAACAACAAAATAAATAATATTAACCTTTATTTCTAAGAAAACAAAAAAGTAAATATTACCCTATATTATCTATTATCAATACTCAGATGATTCGACTTCTAGTTAGCCATTTTCTATTGAAGAGTTCCTTAATGACACTTAAATGGCAGAAACTGTGACTAGGCAAGATTATACCATGTTTGAGCGCACAGCGTTACATATAGAAAGCCTGACAGCGAGTTTGGTATAATCTTGACTTCCGGGAACAGTTACTGACATTTTAGTGTCATTTGGAACTTTGAACGAGAAATGGCTAACTAGAAGCTGAAATCATCGTCCATTTCCAAAGAAAACCGTCAGACACAATCAATCCCTGAAACATAAAACTAAATGATACACTCATATGTAACCTGATTATAAAAAGGAATTTTTTATGTGTCAAGAAATATTGATATTCTACAGGAAATAATGATATTTTAACAAATATTTCAATGTTATAGTTAAAATAGAATGGAGGGTTTAGCATATGAAGGTATTGAAAAGAGAAAAAATAGCTTATGGGTTAGGAGATCTGGGCAACAATGTGGCATATGGTGCCATTGGTTTTTATCTGGTCTTTTTCCTTACGGATGTTGCGGGACTGTCACCGCTGTGGGCAGGTTATATTTTTATGATAGTGCGTATCTGGAATGCAGTCTGCGACATGATAACGGGTGTTTTATCAGATCATACCCGAACCAGATATGGGCGCAGAAGACCTTATCTTTTATTTGGTGCAGTACCCCTTGCTATTATATTTGCATTGTTATGGCAGGTTTTTTACACTGAGACCATACATATGATTTTGTATTATACTGCTGCAGGTATTTTATTCAGCACCTTGTATTCCCTGGTAGCCATACCTTATAATGCTCTACTGCCTGAGATTTCTCAGGATTATGATGAACGTACAAGCATCTCAGGGTATAAAATGGCTTTTTCCTTTGTTGGTTCCTTACTATCAGCAATGGGAGTCACCCTCATCGTAGATACCCTATACCCCGGAAAAGAGCTGTATAAAACAAGTTTTCCCGTTATGGGACTGGTATTGGCAGTGTTAATTGCAGTAAATATACTGCTGGCATTTGTGGGAACCAAAGAACGGGTGGAAACGGCAGTGCCTAAGAATCAGAGTAATGTGCTAAAGAATCTTAGATCACTTATGAAGTTAAAAGAATTCCGTTTGGTTCTGGGAGTCTTTATCTTTAACATGGTAGGCTTTGATATCATAATGACCTTATATATTTATTTTATTAAGTATGCTTTAAAGATATCAGACAGCATAAGCTATATTTTTATGGCAGTTCCCCTGCTGATTGCCATTGTGGCAACTCCTTTGTGGGTAACCCTCAGCAACAGATTGGGTAAACAAAAGGCATATATCATCTCTGCAATATATTTTCTGTTGCCCCTGATCAGCTGCCTGTTTCTTCCTGCCGGCAATATCCCTCTGGTCATTGCTGTAACTATCCTTATGGGAGGTGGGATTTCAGCCTCTCAGACCTTAACATTTTCTATTCTTCCCGATGTGGTAGAGGTTGACGAATTGCAAAACGGTACCAGAAGAGAAGGCGTTATTTATGGCACCACCATGTTCATGTATAAAATCGGTTCGGCAGTAATTGTTGCAGGAGTGACAGCGGCAATGGGTTTCTTTGGTTATGTTGAAGCCACGGGCAGCAATACCATAGAACAGACTGCAGGAGCAATACTTGGTATACGGATTTTATTTAGTCTGACACCGGCAGCCTGTTTTCTCTTATCAGCAGTTTTTGTAAAGAAACTGTCTTTGGGAAGAGAAGCTTTTGAACGGATAAAGAAATCTATTGCCGGGACTGTGCAGTAAGGGAGGGAAATAACCAATGAACTATGAGGATACGAACTTTAAAGAACAGGCGAAAGCCCTGGTAGCACAGATGACCCTGGAAGAAAAGGCAGGCTTATGCTCCGGTCAGGATTGCTGGACAACAAAACCGATTAAACGATTGGGGTTAGAATCCATCAGTATGATGGATGGTCCGCATGGGCTTCGCAAGCAGATAGGAAAAGGTGATAATCTGGGAATAGGAGACAGTGTTCCGGCAGTATGCTTTCCTACAGCCAGTGCCCTTGCCTGCAGCTTTGACCGGGACCTGCTTCACAGGATCGGTGAAGCAATTGCAGAGGAGTGCCTGGCAGAAGGTGTCTCCTTAATCCTTGGACCGGGGGTTAATCAGAAGCGGAATCCCTTATGCGGCAGGAACTTTGAATATTTCAGTGAGGATCCGGTAGTATCCGGTGAACTTGCAGCCGCAATGATTCAGGGGGTTCAATCCAAAGGCATTGGAACCTCCTTGAAGCACTTTGCCGTAAATAATCAGGAAAAACACCGGATGACCATCAATGCAGTGTTAGATGAGAGGGCATTGCGGGAGATATATTTAAAGGCTTTTCAGATAGCGGTGGAAAAAGGAAAGCCGGATACGGTCATGTGCTCCTATAACCGTGTAAACGGTGAATATGCAAGTGAGAACAAATATCTTTTAGCAGATATTCTGCGAAAGGAATGGGGATTTGACGGGGCTGTCATATCGGATTGGGGAGCTGTCAACGACAGAGTGTCAGGGATAAAAGCAGGCCTTGATCTTGAAATGCCGGGGAATAATGGCTACAACGATAAAAAGGTTGTTAGGGCAGTTAAGGAAGGTGCCTTAACAATGGAGGAACTAAACAGGACAGCTTGTAATATAACAGAGCTTGTATTAAAAGGAATGCATTACAAAGATAAGAGCAGCAGCTGCAGCAGGGAAGAACATCATCAGCTCGCCGTAAAAGCAGCTGAACAGTCAGCTGTGCTGCTAAAGAATGATGAGAGTATTCTTCCCGGCACCTGTAAGCAGAAGATACTGGTTATTGGTGCCTTGGCAAAGAATCCAAGATATCAGGGGGCAGGAAGCTCAAAAATTAATCCCTATAAGCTTGATAATCCATGGGATTCTTTCCTTGAAGCCGGAGTAGACTGCACCTATGCACAAGGCTATAGTGAGAAAATGACCAAAGACAGAAGTATAACTGAGACGGAGAAAGCCTACCGTGACAGACTGTTATCCGATGCCTGTAATCAGGCAAAAGAAAAAGACATTGTATATATCTTTGCAGGTCTTTTAGAAGGATATGAATCGGAAGGTTTTGACCGCAGCAATCTATCAATGCCGGAGGAGCACTGCAGATTAATTGAGGAAGTTTCCAGATATAATTCAAATATCGTAGTTATTCTCCAGGGAGGGGCACCCATGGAACTGCCCTGGCTGTCAAAAGTTAAGGCAGTGCTGCTGGCTTATCTTGGTGGTGAAGGCGGAGGCAGTGCAATTGTTAATCTATTATTGGGAAGAGCAGTTCCCTCAGGAAAGCTTGCAGAAACCTGGCCTGTCCGTCTGGAGGACATTCCCTCAAGCCGTAATTTCCCCGGAGGCAGGCTTACGACTGAGTACCGGGAAAGTATTTATGTAGGATACCGGTATTTTGATACAGCAGGAGTACCGGTGCAGTTTCCATTTGGACACGGGCTTTCCTACAGTAGTTTCACCTACTCGGATATGAAGCTGAGTAAAGAAAACTGTATCTATGGAGATAAAATAACGGTCTCTTTTACTCTTACGAATACCGGAGAACAATCAGCAAGAGAGATTTCATTCTTATTTACCTCACACCATAGTGAGGCAGTATTCCTGCCAAAGAAGGAACTGAGAGATTTTGTAGTAACAGAGCTTGAACCGGGGGAGTCAAAGAACATATCTGTTCTACTGGATACGAAAACCTTTGGTTATTATAATACAATAATAAAGGATTGGTATGCAGAAAGTGGTGAGTATAAGATACTCCTTGGAGGAACCTCAGACAGTATATCTTTGGAAGCAGTAATAGAACTAAAATCTCCTGATGCAGTACAGCCAGATTACCGAAAAAAAGCACTATCTTATTATAGTGTGACAAAGAGGTTTACAGAAATCAGCAAAGAGGAATTTGAAATAATCTACGGAAGGCATATTCCGACGGATTCGATTCAGGCAAAAAGGCCATACCATATGGGAAACACCTTGGAGGACATAAGCGGTACTATACTTGGAAAATTAATTTGCTGGTATTCAAATAAATATGCAAAGGAGGTGTCAAAGGCCGAAGCAGGTCAGGAGGGAATGATGGCAGCAATGATATATGAAATGCCATTTTTTGCAATTGCGGCTTCTGGTGAAGGTGGGATTTCAGAAAATATGCTGGAAGGAATAATTGATATTCTTAACAGGAGATTTTTTAGAGGAATTAGAAAAATGCTGCAAAAAAGAGACATCTAAATTTCTGATCTGAACAGGCATTATACAAACTGATAATTCTCAGAAGATATAGAAAATTCCCGGTAGATGAAGAAGGTTCTCAGATGATACAGATAAATCACAGAATATACAGGTGAATCACAGAATATGCAGGTGAATCACAGAATATGCAGATAAATCTCAGAATAACAATGAATCACAGAATACAGAAAATTCTCGGAAGATAACAGTTCATTCTGGTAACATGGTCAAAACATTCTCAAAACATGGAGGAAAATTATGAAAGCAATAAATAAGTACATAGCTTTTTTAATGGTAATACTGATAGTATATACATCCTTATTCTTTCCTTACTATTCTACGGCATCAGCTGACACAGGGACAGGGCAGAACCAGTACTCCCTAGCCAATAAATACTATAAGGTTAAGTCACTCTCAAACGGAAAATATCTGTCAGGCAATAATGCTGGTTATGAAGCCCAGGCAAATACAGCATCAGAAGGGATTACCTTCTATCTGAAACCTTCTGCACTTGGAGTATACATACTCTATGACAATGACGGTAAGTGGCTCAATATTAATTTCTTTAAAGCCATTATCCGGGATACCAATAGGCAGAACAGTATACAATGGCGGATCGATCCTCAAACCGGCGGAGCATTCAGCCTGTATTCCATCACTGAGAAGAAATATGTTAGCATCTCAGGTACTTCCCTTGTATGGAAAGCTGCAGTTGATAATAGTTGCCTTTTTACTTTTGAGGTCACCCAGGGTACAAAAGCTTTTCCGGAAGCGGATACCAATGTAAATATCTTAAGTTCTGCCGGAAGTGCAATAACGCCGGAGAATGCTCTTTCCCGTCCTGTTGTCGGTGAGAATATCATTGGTTATGCGGATACCCATGCCCACATCAATCATAATCTGGGTTCCGGGCAGGCTACCTTTGCAGGAGAGGCTTTCAATCCCCTGGGAATTGAGCAGGCTTTAGCCGATTGTTCTGGTAACCATGGCAGCGGAGGTATCTTTGACCTGTGGGGAAAACTGGTGGACGGAGCAGGCTCACATGATACCGGTGGATATCCGAATTTTAATTACTGGCCAACCAGTTACTCTACCAATCATCAGCAGACATACTATAAATGGCTGGAGCGTTCCTGGCTGGCGGGACAAAGGGTACTTGTGCAGCAATGTGTTAATAATAAAACTCTGGCACAGATTACCAATGCACTGCCCCCTTATAAAAACGGACCCACTGATGATATGGTCGTTGCAGAACTTCAGATCCAGAATATCTACAGCATGCAGGATTATATCGATGCACAGTGCGGGGGACCGGGAAAAGGCTGGTTTCGCATTGTTGCGGATTCAAAAGAGGCCAGGCAGGTTATCAGTGAAGGAAAGATGGCAGTATTTCTGGCCCTTGAATTAGATACCGTCTTTGGTGTGGATAAGGATTATATTGGTCTGTATGAAGCAGGGCAGATAACCAAAGCAGAATGTGATACAAGGCTTGCAAATATCGAGTCTCAGCTGAATAAATTCTATAACCTGGGAGTACGCAGTATTTTTCCGGTGCATGCTTTAAATAATGGTTTTGCCGGAGCCCAGGTCTATCAGGGTGAATTATTCAGTATCATGAACTATATGCAGACGGGAGATTTCTATCAACCGGAAGTAAGTTCCAATCCCCGTGTATTCTACAAGCAGCCCAAAGCTGATCTCCCCGCTGAGGCACAAGGGCATGCAAATATTCAGGGACTTTCAAGAACCGGTGAATGGTTCATAAAAAAGCTTATAGACAAACGCTTTGTAATTGAAGTGGATCACATGAGTGATAAAACCTTTAATACCACTCTGGACCTTTTATGGGAGGAGAAATACCCTGGTATCATTGCATCTCATACAAGAATTCTCGATATGTTCCAGCCGGAGGATGCAGCCTGGGAGCAGATGGATATTCCAAGGATGATTAAAATCATGCAGCTGGGAGGCATCATTTCACCTATGTTATGGGAAACAATGGATAAACATCAGATCTGTGTATCTGACTATCTTTCCTATATGATAGAGTTAAGTAAGGGAGGAACACCTTCCTACGGAGTCTTAGACAATAGTGAATATCAGACCTACGGAGGACCTTATAAAATACCTACCACCTGGTATAACACCAACGGTGATACATCAGATGACATAATACTTGGAATTCCCTTTGGCAGTGATGTAAATGGAGCATGCATGCTTCCGAACTTTGATAAATTCCCCGGAGTATTTTCAAACGTCAATTATGACGATGGTAGTTTTCAGGCTTTGTACCCGGGGGTTTACAGCCCTGAGGTAGAAAAGGTACTGTTTGGGAGACAAGTGACAGGCAGCAGGACTTTTGATGTCAACGGTAATCGTGGTGTGGCGCACTACGGACTGATTCCGGATTTGCTGAAAAGATTGGAATCCAGACCGGATATTGTCAATCTGGATGCGACCTTTAATTCTGCAGAAGCCTATATCCGGATGTTGGAGCGTGTGGAGGAATATAGTAATATCTATCCCTCCAGGGATCCTGCACAATGGATTACTGTTGACACAGAGTACTGGCATTAGGTTATGATCTGGTCTGGCACAGATTCAGCCCTTGCTCAAGGCTTGCTGTCTGTACATTGATGTCGATATATGAGCAGTAAGTGTGCGAGATGCGGTTTATTGTTGCTAATATTTTCTTACAAAGAAAGCGTAATGAAAATGCAAGGAGCTGGCTGGTGAGCATATATTAGTAGTAAGTGAATCATAGGTATAAAAAACTGGAGGAACAAATGTTACTGCTAAAATCAATTATTTCACCCTTTGCCTCAAAATACCTGCAGGAAAGAAAAAATAACCGTTGGCGGAAAGGTAATAAACATAATTTAACTACCATAAGCTATAACAGTCCAATGAATCTTATTAGCGTTGGTAAGGGCACCTATGGACATATTAATGCTCATTGGTATGGGTCCAATAAAGAACAGCTCAATATTGGAAATTACTGTTCCATAGCCAGTAATGTAAATTTCGTACTTGGCGGTGAGCATAATTATAAACGTGCAACGAACTATCCCTTCCCTGAACTGAAATATCATACCGAATATGATGCAGTCTGTAAGGGACCCATCAATATTGAAGATGATGTATGGATTGGTTATGGAGCAATTATCCTTTCGGGGGTGACCCTTGGAAGAGGCTGTGTTGTAGGAGCCGGGAGCGTGATAGCAAAGGATATACCTCCTTACGCAATCTATGCAGGAAATCGAATCTTAAAATACCGTTTCAATAAGGAAATCATCGATAGGTTATTGGAAATAGATTTTAAGCATGTCAACCTAAAGGATTATGAAAAATACTCCCATTGTGAGATTACGGCAGAGAACGTTAATACAGTTGTTGAGTCGATGAGGTTGAATAGCAGAGGGTGAAACCTTCTTTTAAGGTAAGAAAGCAATGAGTATTGCTGATATGATAATGATAGATTGGACATATGCAGCCAGAAGCATTGACCGGGTCATAGCTGGTATATAATAAAGAGCGAAGCAACTCAGGGAAGACGAGTTGCTTCGCTCTTTGTAAATACTAAAAAATATATAATGGCTAAAAGTATACAGTCGTGAATTTAGAAATTAGCGTTACCTTTGTTTAGAATTAAGTTATGGCACTATATAATTAACTTGAACTTATCACCGATACAGAGCTGCTGCGAAAGATTATATATATTGTTGTTTGTATCCTGTAAAATACTATCGATTCTTAAGAGCGGGTACCCTTTTGTAATATTTAAAGCCTTGGCTTCCTTTGAAGCAGCGAATATAAGATCAAGTGTTTTGGTAGATTGATTGAAAAGTATATTATGTTTAGTCTTAAGAATTTCGTATAAAGAGGTATCGTTGAGATTCTCACTGAATAAAAAGGAAAATGCTTCAGGAAATTTATTCAGCTCTAAAATTACCGGTTTATCATCAGCATACCGTATGCGTTCAAGGACAAGAATTTTTTCGTCTGCCTCCAAATGCATCAATTCCATTTCTTTCGGGGTCGGATCTTCTAACGCAATTTTGATGATTCTTGCTCCTGGTTTAGCTCCCATCAATTTACACATTTCTGTAAAACTGATAACTCCCTTTGATAGTCCTCTCTGAAACTTTTTCTCGGCAACAAAGGTTCCTTTTCCGGATTTTCTGTCCAGATAGCCCATATCAGTTAACTTGGCCAGAGATTTTCGAACGGTTACACGGCTGACCTTGTATTGTTCACTTAATTCGTTTTCGGTTGGAATTCTGCTTCCTGCCGGACGTTCTCCATTTTCAATTTCTTTTAGTAATTTCTCCTCAAGCTGTTTGTATAAGGGTGTTGCAATTGTATTATCTAGTTTCATTTGAACATTCCTTTTTCTTAATATTATTTATACGAGGTATTTACCAATTATTATAATACATTTGTGCAATATTGTATATATCAAAAAATACAAGTTGACAATATGTATTATAATGTATTAATATATTGACAAGACATTAAAAACAAAATTAAAGGAGAATAGAACAATGGAATACAAAAGTACAGATATTAAGAAAATCATAGAGGAGATTTTAGAACAGAAGAAAGACAAAGGCGGAGTCAAATCCCTGTATTTTGTCGGCTGTGGAGGCTCCTTAGGCGCGCTTTATCCTGCTAAGACATTTATGGAAAGAGAGAGTGCAGGTATTAAGTCTGCCTGGATAAACAGCAATGAATTTGTTCATAGTATGCCTAAAGATTTTGGAGAGAATTCTATCATTTGTCTTGCTTGTCATAAAGGCAATACACCGGAAACAATTCGTGCAGCAGCCCTTGGAAAAGAAGTGGGAGCAACTGTTATTATTCTGACCTGGTTACAGGAATCTGAAATCGTACAATATGGTGATTATATTGTGTGTTATGCCTTTGGAGAAGAAAAAGATATAGCGGGAGAAAAAACTATATGCGGACTGCTTGTTGCTGTTGAACTGCTGAATCAGACCGAAGGGTATGAACACTACGATAAATTCCAGCAGGGTATCGGTATGATTGACCATATCGTAAAAAATGCATGCAAACATGTGGAAAAGTCTGCTCTGGTATTTGCAGAAGACCACAAAGACGACAAGGTGATCTACACGATGGCCAGTGGTGCGGGATATGGCGCAGCATATATGGAAAGTATCTGCATCTTCATGGAAATGCAGTGGATCAATTCAAACAGCATTCACAGCGGTGAATATTTTCATGGCCCCTTCGAAATAACAGATGCTAATATTCCCTTTGTAATTCAAATCTCAGAAGGCTCTACCCGTGCCTTGGATGAGCGTGCGCTGAAGTTTTTAAAAACATATGCAAAACGTATCGAAATTCTGGATGCGAAGGATCTTGGGCTATCCGTAATCGATTCTTCTGTAGTGGATTACTTCAATCATTCGTTATTTAATAATGTATATCCTGTATATAATCAGGCATTGGCAATCCTGCGTGAGCATCCGCTGAGTACCCGCCGTTATATGTGGAAAGTGGAATACTAATATTAGTCTCTGGCAAATATTGAATTTTTTGAGCGGTGTCTATTAGACACCGCTTTTTGTGCTGCAGGTATTTTGCGCTGCAGGTATTCTGTGCTGCGGTATTCTGTGCTGCGGTATTCTGTGCTGTGGTATTCTGTGCTACAGATATTTTTGTGTTGCAGATTTTTCTGCGTTTGAAAATATCACAATAAAATAAAGCGGGATTAAAGCGAATATTCAGAGATAATTCGTGAAAAGTATATATGAATCACTAATTGGAGGCAATAATGTGAAAGAAATGGCTGCTAAAATTACCCAAAATGTATTGTAATGTATTATAACTATAAAAAGTAGATAAAAAATCAAAAAAGAATGCGTGGTTTTAGGATAAAATGATTAATGCCTATTGACATAATTGATTAATGAATGTATTATTGTATTAAATACAAAGCAATACATTTAGATACAAATAGTAAAAAATAAAAATATGGTTGCTTTCGTATTGTAAAAGTTAAAGATGTGCGCACCATCTTTAGAAACTAAATATTACTCATTTGAGGAGGTTAATTTATGTTCTGGGTAGAGTTGATTATTGTTCTGGCTATAATTTTCTGGGGCGTTCGCAGGGGAGGAACTTTCCTGGCTATGGCAGGTGGTGTTGGCATGTTGATAATGACTTTTGTTTTACGTGTAAAACCATCAGATCCGCCAATTACAGTTATTTTAATTATGATTGCAGTAATTTGTGCAGCTTCAACCATGCAGGCTTGTGGGGGGCTGGAGTTTATGGTTAAGATAGCGGAAAAGATTCTTCGCAGGAATCCACAAATGATAACTGTTTTGGCACCTGTTGTATCTTATTTATTTACATTTATGTGTGGCACCGGTCATATTGTGTACAGTTTGCTTCCGGTTATCAATGAAATATCCATAGAGACTGGTGTTCGTCCGGAACGTCCAATATCTGCGGCAATCGTTTCTTCACAGCAAGCAATCACAGCATGCCCTATCGCAGCAGCAACCGTTGCAATACTTGCTTTTATGGCAGAGTCCTCTTATACATCAGTAAACCTGTTCACATTATTACTTGTATGTGTTCCTGCGACGTTGATAGGTACAATTGCCGCTGCATTTTTTGTTATAAAAAAGGGCAAAGAGTTAGTAGATGACCCAGAGTTTCAGGCTCGTGTTGCTGCAGGACTTATTGAGGATTTTTCAAAGAAAACAGTGATAGAAAAACCTGCTACAAAAAATGCAAAGATATCCGTAACTATTTTCTTAACTGCAATGGTAGTAATTGTTTTGTTAGGGGCATTCAATTCCTTTATTCCTAAATTTGCTGATGATTCTGTATTGCCCATGACTTCTGTAATTGAAATTTTTATGCTTGTAGCCGCTGCAATTATGGTTATTGCCTGCAAGCTTGATAGTGATAAGATTTTAGATCAGCCGGTTTTTCGCACAGGTATGTTTGCAGTTGTTTTAGCATTTGGTTTTTGCTGGTTAGTAAATACGTTTATTGGAGATCAGGCTTCCTTTATTACTGAGAACATGTCTGCTTTGACTAACAAATATCCATGGATCTACATAATTGCCGTATTTATTGTTGGTGCTATTACAACAAGCCAGTCATCCACAACAATGATTATGGTTCCCATTGGTATTGCGTTAGGACTTCCTGCTAATATAATTGTTGCGGGTTGGATTGCTTGCTCTTCGAATTATTTTATTCCTGCATCAGGCCAGTGTGTTGCTGCACTTGCATTTGACTCTGCAGGTACCACTAAGATCGGAAAATTCGTTTTGAATCATAGCTATATGGTTCCCGGTTTGGTTTGCACAGTTGTTTCTGTTTTGGCTGCGATTGGCCTTGGAGCAATTGTGTTCTAATAACGACTGTCGATTAGCTTACTCTGATTGCAGCTGATGGCATTGAATGATATTTTCATTGGCTTCGGCTGCGGTCCGGGAAATCAGAAATATAAACAAAACATAAAAGGAGAGTGAAACAATGGAATACAAGAGTACAGACATTAAGAAGATTATTGAGGAAATTCTAGAACAGAAGAAAGACAAAGGTGGATTAAAATCCCTTTATTTCGTTGGATGCGGTGGTTCATTAGGGGCGCTTTATCCTGCAAAGACATTTATGGAAAGAGAGTGTGCAGGTATTAAGTCTGCCTGGATAAACAGCAATGAATTTGTTCACAGTATGCCAAAGGATTTTGGAGAGAATTCTATCATCTGCCTTGCCTGCCATAAAGGAAATACGCCGGAAACAATCCGTGCAGCAGCACTTGGCAAAGAAGCAGGTGCAACTGTTATAATCCTGACCTGGTTACAGGAATCTGAAATCATCCAGTACGGTGATTATATTGTTCGTTATGCTTTTGGTGAGGATAAAGATATAGCAGGAGAAAAGACCATATGTGGATTGCTTGTTGCAGTTGAACTGCTGAATCAGACGAAAGGGTATGAAAACTACGGTAACTTCCTGCAAGGTGTTGGCATGATCGATCGTATCGTAAAAAATGCATGCAAACATGTAGAGAAACGTGCACTGGTATTTGCAGAAAACCACAAAGACGATGATGTAATCTACACAATGGCCAGTGGCGCCGGATATGGTGCGGCATATATGGAAAGTATCTGTATCTTCATGGAAATGCAGTGGATTAATTCAAACAGCATTCACAGCGGTGAGTATTTTCATGGTCCCTTCGAAATAACAGATGCAAATATCCCCTTTGTAATACAGATTTCAGAAGGACCAACCCGTCCATTGGATGAGAGGGCATTGAAGTTTTTAACTACCTATGCGAAGCGTATCGAAGTTCTGGATGCGAAGGAGCTCGGACTTTCCACGATTGATTCCTCTGTTGTTGATTACTTTAACCATTCGTTGTTCAACAATGTATATCCGGTTTATAACCAGGCACTTGCAATGGTGCGTGAGCATCCGCTGAGTACCCGTCGTTATATGTGGAAGGTTGAGTATTAATTTGGCAGTGAAGAAAAGTAGGAGAGTAAAGAGTGAAAGGTAAAATCTTACACTCGCCCTGATTTTGTAAACGTGCTATAGCAAGCCTTAAGATTGCTAAAGAGCACATAGATAGGAGCCCAGAATGAAGAATTGTAGAATTATTTCCATTGGAGATAATGTATGTGATAAGTATCTTTCCCGTGGAAAAATGTATCCTGGCGGACAGTGTGTAAATACTTGTGTTTATGCGAAAATGAATGGCATGGATACTGCCTATCTTGGGAAATATGGAAGTGATGAAGTTGCAAAATATGTACAGAAAACCTTAAAAGACATTGGAGTTGATGACAGCCATAGCCGTCATTTTGAAGGAGAGAATGGATTTGCTTTGGTTACTTTGTTTAACAATGACCGCGTATTTTTAGGATCTAATAAGGGCGGAATAGCAAAGGAACACCCTTTTGATTTTACACAGGAAGACTATGAGTATATCAAAAACTTTCAGATTATATATACAAATTTAAATAGTTATATAGAAGAAAATCTAGCAGAATTGAAGGAAACAGGCATACCGATTGCTTATGATTTTTCTACCAGATGGACTGATGAATACTTAGAAAAGGTGTGTCCGCATATTACTGTGGCTATTCTGTCCTGTGCACATTTGACAGCGGAACAACGTGAGAGTGAAATGAAAAAGGTTCAGGAGTTTGGGGTTCCCATTGTCCTTGGAACAATCGGTGAAGAAGGGTCTTATGTTCTCTATAAAAATAAGTTTATATATGCTTTGGCAGTTCAGGCAGATGATGTAATTGATACCATGGGGGCAGGTGATTCTTACTTTGCTACTTTTCTTTACTCCCTGCTGGAATCCTCAAAAACAGGGGAGCTTTTAGAAGGCACGGAGGAAGAAATGACTGAACGCCTGAAAGCTGCTATGAATAAAGGTGCCGTATTTTCTGCAAAGGTTTGTGCCATGGAAGGTGCCTTTGGATATGGTACCCGGATAGTAGGAAAAACAGAAGTATAATTAAAAATAAAGTATAATCAAAAACAAATGGAGGAGACAAAATGAAACCAGATATATATGAAAATGTGAAGGAAGGAATCCTGTGTGTATATAAAAATGAAAAATGGCTGGTAAGCATAAAGAACTGGAAGCCGGACAATGATATTGAGGGTATTGTCCACTTAGAAGTTCATCATTCAACTGATGAACAATTTATTCTTGCAGCGGGTAAAGCAATTTTGATTACTGCTGAGCGTGAAGATGACAAATTTAAAATTGAACTGACTTTAATGGAAAAGGGTAAGGTTTATAATGTTCCGGCTGAATGCTGGTTTTACTCGATTACACAAAAAGATACAAAGATGATGTATGTTCAGGATTCCAATTGTTCAATGGATAATAGTGATTTCTGTGAACTTTCAAAAGAAGAAATTGAATATATTCAAACAAATGCACGCAGACTTTTCACAGAATAGAAGATATCGCTGATATAAAGGTGTGTTAGTTTGAAAGGGCAGGGTTATTAGAATGGATAAAAAATATATTCTTTTTGATTTTGATGGTGTGATTGCAAATACAGAAGAAAGTAACGGTAATTATCTAAGACAAGCACTTGCATGCTTTGGCATCTCCTTAACAGAGGAAGAACGCAGCAGATTAATCGGGAAAAATAATCCGTCGCTATTAATTGAATTGCTGTCAAAATCGTCAGATCCTGTTACATTAGAGGAATTAAACAACAAACGGAGACAGATAGGAAATACATACGAAAACAGTAGTATTGAACCTATGCCTGGATTAGTTGCTTTTATCAAAGACTATCGGTGTAAAGGGATCAAAACCGGTATAGTAACCTCGACCTCAACACGGCTTATCATTACTGCGTTAAATCGTATGAATATGATGTCATTATTTGATGTGATTATTTGTGGTGACATGTGCACCAAAAGCAAACCGGATCCTGAGGGATATTTAAAGGCTATGAAAATTCTTGGTGCAAAGCCGGAAGAATGTATTGTATTTGAAGATTCTCCGGCAGGAATACATGCAGCAAAAAGCGCTGGTGCATATGTTGCGGCATATTGTGGTTCAGGTATTAAGCAAGATATCAGGGAAGCAGATATTTCGGTTAACTCATTTCAGGAATATCATAAATCATAAAGCATCATAAAATATTTTATTGATTAAATAATATTTATCCTGAATTATTCATGATAACTCATCTAACGGTGCGTCGCACCGCATAGTTACTGTATTTTCATCTATTTATTGCTTTCACCTAAAAAGTGAAGTCAAAACAATAGAAAAAGAGTTTCAACTTTGTTAAAATGTAGTCACCACAACAAACATCAACACAAAGGAGAAACCCTTATGTCTAGTTTAATGGCACTTCGTTCCGAAAGCAATAGTAAGATTAAAATAAATTTTGATGGAGGCGATTTATCCTCCGATGCAGGGATGCTCTTACTCAAAGAGTTTATCTGCAAAATCGGTCTCGACAAGCTGATTGAACAGCATTTTCAGACCAATGATAAGACTCTTCGTATCCACAAGGATGGCGAAAACCTGCTACAGAAAATGTATCAGCAGTTAGCAGGCTACTTTACTGATGATGATTCGGATGAGCTGACCACAGACCCTATTTTTACAACTTTGCTCGATAAGGATTCTTTGGCTTCACAACCCACAATGTCACGCTTTTTCAACCGAATGGATGACATTACGCTGATGCAAATGGACTGGATTTTATATCTTATTCGTAAGAAAATATATTCCATCCGTAAGCCGGATATGGTGCTATTTGATATTGATTCCACCCTGTTTGATACCTTTGGAAATCAGGAGGGTGAAGGCTTCAACTACCATTACTCGAATCATGGATATCATCCTCTCCTCTGCTATGATGGTTTGACTGGTGACTTGTTAAAGGCTATGCTCAGGCCTGGCGCAGTTTATACCTCCACTGATTGCTGTCAGTTTTTGAAGCCTCTGTTGATGGAGTACCTAGAGGATTATCCTGAGGTAGCTCTTTATCTTCGTGGAGACAGTGGCTTTGCGTGTCCAGAGTTATTTGAGTTGTTAGAGACCAATGGTACTTCCTATGCCATCCGCCTCAAAGTAAATGAAACGCTAAAAAATCTGACAGAACCTCTTGAGAAAGAATTAGATGAGATTACTGCGGATAATAAGGGGGATTATGCAGTAGTATATGGTGAATTCCGTTATGCAGCTGCAAGCTGGGGGCAAACTAGACGTGTTATCGTAAAGATTGAAAAACCAGCAAATCAGCTTGTGTATATGCACACATTCATCGTAACAAACATGGATTTAAAACCAACAGAAATCATACGATTCTATTGTAACCGTGGCAAAATGGAGAACTTTATCAAGGAATCCAAAAGTGGTTTTGACATGGATACCATGTCTAGCCGCAGCATGCTTATAAACTCCAATAGAATGCAGATTTCGGTACTGGTCTATAACATTTTCAACTGGTTTCGTCGTCTCGTACTTCCACCGTCTATGAGGAAATTTCAAATAGATACGGTTCGGCTGAAGTTGTTGAAAATCGCAGCTAAGATGGTGCACTCAGCAAGATATATTACATTCAAACTTTGTAGTAGTTGCCCTTATAAGGAAGCATTTATCGAAACATTGAATAATATCAGACTACTTCCAAAGTTGGAATAACCTAATGATGAACCTTGACAGCTCAAAATGATAATTGTGGATACTACAGGGATTTTCTACCCTTTTTTAATGGTGAATTCATTAATTTATCAACAAAAATGAGCTACAATGGTAAATCGGTGGGTAGATTATTTTTTTCTACATCACCATGAATAATTCAGGTTTATTAATCAAATAATATTAAGGGTCCTCGAATCATATATAATTGATTCGAGGATTTTTTAGTCCTTTAAAAACTATCATATTAATGAATTGTGAAAATTGATGACAACTTATAATTTTTATGGTAATCTGATAATTGTAAAATGTAAATAATTAACATAAATGCACCTTGTTTAACTGCAATTCTATAAATATTATACAGTGAGGCAAGAGAACAAAACAATCCGATTTGACAATTACAATAACCTGGTTAAAAGGATAGGTTGGAAAGATGCATAAAATAATTACCAAAATATTATTATCCATGAATCTGTTTCGGAAATTAATGATTATGTTACTGCTGATATCAATACTTCCAATTATCCTGATACAGTCTGCTACCTACAAAATAAGTACTTCCACTATTGAACGGCAGACCAAGGAGCTGATCAGGGCGAATCTTTTGCAATCCAGCATCAGTGTGACAGGTTTTTTTCATGTCTATGATAATATTATGCTGGATATCTATACAGATAACAGCTATATCGAGAACTTAAAATATATCAACGTCTGGGACACAAAAAAATATTACCAGGCAAAGCATCGAATTGAAGAAAAGCTTGAAGATATTGTTTATGTGTATTCGGAGATACTTGGTATAGCGATTGTCGGGATAAATGGTGATGCTGTCTTTTATGATACAGTTACGCTGTCGGGAGAAGAGAGTTATTGTTTTGATATTAATAATATAAGGACGAATGAAATGTTCAAAGAATCCCTGAAAGTAAAATATGCCATATATTCTGATACTGTCCGTAAGACGGATAAGAACTACGGAGACAGAAATTATTTCTACATAGCTCATCAGCTGACAGATTTCAATAATTATAAAAACGGTCCGGTAGGAAGCATTATATTATGTATAGATGAGAGTGCACTTCAAAAGGTTTATTCCTCCGGTATGGATTTTCAATCCAATGTGACTTTCCTTATAGACCGGGAAGGAGATATCATATCCTTTCCTTTAGAGAACTACGCAGGGTTGAATTTATATAAAGAGTATGGGAATGAAAGTATGGAGAAAGCGGCGAAGAGCTTCTTTGAAAAGCAGAAATTCATGGCTGCAAAACAGCTGGAAGTGCATACCAGCAGTATAAAAGACGGAGTATTTACCCTAATTAGCGTACAGAATTTAACTTACGCCTTTAAGGATGTAGAGAATATCTCAAAAATCATTATATTAATTGGAATTCTAATTGGTATCGTATGTATTATGATTGCTATGACTTTCGCAGCCAGTACAGACAGATCGGTTAAGAAAATCATACATGGAATGAAAAAAGCGGATCAGGGTGATTATGACGTCAGGATATTACTGGAGGGAAACGATGAATTTGCGAGAATTGCCAGCCATTTTAATGATATGATACTGCGGATAAAAGAATCCAATCGCCAGGAAAAAGAAGCACTGCTGCGGAAGAAGAATGCAGAAATCAAATCTCTGGAGGCTCAGATCAATCCGCATTTTCTTTATAATACTTTAGATGCAATTAATTGGGTTGCAGTAGAACATGAGGAAATCCATATCAGTAAGATGCTTATTCATTTAGCTGCCATCTTAAGATACAGTATTCAAAAAAGCAATGCAATTGTGACTATTCAGGAGGAGCTTGAGTATTTAAAGAGGTATATCTATCTGCAGCAGGAGCGTTTTTGTTATTCCTTTCAATGTTTGATTCATATGGAGGAGGGAACCCAGTACAGTAAAATACATAAATTGCTCATACAGCCCTTAATTGAAAATACCATTGTCCACGGTTTTCCTGGAAAGACAGATCTTGACGAGATCCATATACTCATTCAGAAGCAAGGTGATGGGTGTATACAAATACAGGTAAAGGATAACGGAAAAGGTATGTCAAAGGAGCTGGTAGAGTTATTTAATAATTATGATTCTCGAAGAGATAATATAGAAACAAGCATAGGCGTTAGAAATGTCATAACAAGATTACAATTATATTACGGCAGCAGCAGTTCCTTCCAGGTGGCTTCCGGAGAACAGGGAACAGTGGTAACAATAAGGATTCCCTATGAGATATAGCTTAAATAAGTCAAGGGAACAAAGAAACCAAGGTAAGAAATCATGAAATATGGTGAATCGGAGGAGACGTATGCGAATTCTGATAGTAGAAGATGAACCAAAAACAAGAGAAGGTTTAGTTAGCATTATCAGTAAATTTACGGAGTATGAAATCTGTGGTATTGCCTCAGATGGGACGGAAGGAATAGGAAAAATAAAAGAATTAAAACCTGACCTTATCATAACAGACATACAGATGCCGGAAATGGATGGCTTAACCATGCTGCGGCAGGTGGAGCAGGATAACCTCTCTTATTATGCATTGATTCTTACCGGTTACTCCTCCTTTGAATATGCCAGAACTGCTTTGCAGCTGGGGGTAATAGATTATATCTTAAAACCCGTTGATACCGTTAGTTTTCTATCTTTATTACGTGAAACAGAGACTAAGATAAGAAAAGAAGAGCAGCAGAAAATTGATACGGCTCATTTAATCTGGGGGCTGATGACCTGCAAACCACAGGTGAAAGAACAGCTCCTTCATCAGCTGGCGCTGCAGTTACATGTAAATGACAGGATGGAAATCACTCTTTTTTTGGTTAAACCGGACAGTATCGATCAGGAAACAGCTGATGAAATGCTCCATTGTATAAAGGAAAAGATGGATGAGCTGTGCATTATGAATATTCAGGTGGTGCATCTGCCTTCTTCCTATGGAATTCTAGTGCTTATAATGGATACGGAAAACAATAAGCATATAAGCAGGAGGTTTTCTACTTGCATTTTACCTTGCCTTCACAGAATTGGGGGATGTCATTGCAGCTACACAGCTATAACAGGACTGATTTTGATAAAAGAGGCAATAACGGAACTAAATAATCTATTATCCTATGGGTTTGTTTGCGGAAGTGAGGTCATATTGGATAAGGCAATGGTGGAAAAACTGACATTTACAGCAATCAGTTATCCAATGGATTTAGACAACCGTATCCGAAAGGAAATCATGAACGGAGATTATGAGAAGGCTTTGCGGACAAGTAACAGATTTAAGGAAGTAATCATTGAAAGCAAGGGCAGACCGGAGTTGATAAGAGAGTATACAGCCAGATATTCCTCCAGTATTTATAATGCTGCCAGGGAATACAACACTAAGACTGAGCCACTGCTGATCTTTCACTATTTTATTAATAATATTATAGACAGCAAAACGAAAGCCGACCTTACAGCAAATTACGAAAAAATTGTAAATACTGTTCTGGCAATAGAACACGAAGAAGCAGATATTGATAACTTAACGGTACTGAAAGTAATTAATTACATCCGAGATAATTATAGAAAGGATATTACCTTATCCGAAGCGGCTAATCTGGTGGGAGTAACGCCGGAATATCTGAGTAAATTATTCTCTCAGCAGATAAAAGTCAATTTCGTTGTTTTTTTAAGGAATTTTCGAATCAGCATAGCAAAACGTATGTTATTATCCGGTAAATACCGAATACAGGAAGTTGCTGACCAGGTTGGATTTAAAGATCCCAAATACTTTAACAAGGTTTTCAAATCAGTCTGCGGTATTTCACCAACTGAGTACAAGAAGGTGATATGATGAAGATGTTTCGGTTAAACCTGCTGACATCCCTGTTGGTATTACTCATCTTATTCCTGGTAGTCAGCAACTATACCCGCGGCAGTTCTAAGCAGACTCAACCGGCAGGCAAAGAACCTGAAGGTAAAGTCCTGCAGATCTTATTTCCTTACGAAACTACTGTAAGCAGTAAGATGCTTTTGAACTTAGCAGACCAGTATTCACAGCTTGAAGGCAATCCAAAGATAGAGGTGATTTTCTTGTCCAAAAATGATTTCAAGAAAGAAATCTGTATCAATCTGGATCAAGAACGCTTGGCGGATTTGATAATATGTGATAATTCTATTATGCCTGCTTTAATTAATCTCAATGTACTTAGAGATTTAAGTGGTTATATTTATAATACATATAAGATGCCTCATTATTATTGGGGGCAATGGAACAATACGAGAAATGACGGTAAATATTATGGAGTTCCCTTTACCTGTGACCCATATGTGCTCATATGGAATAAGAAACTCTTTGAGGAAAGTAAGGTTTCCGTCCCTAAAACCTGGGAGGAGTTAAAAACCGCTGCCAGAGAGGTTCAGAAAGTCGGTATTTACGGAATTGGGATCGGAGCAAGACAACCGGAAGAAATAACTGCTGTCTACCTGCAGCTGCTCTATTCTACAGGTGGATCAATCAGAGAAATCAATGGTGAAGGCGGTTTAAAAGTATTTGAGTTACTCCGCTATCTGAAACTAAACAAGCTGCTTCCTGTACAATGTATCAACTGGAATCAGGAGGACCTGACCAATAAGTTTCTGGATGGAGAAATTGCAATGATGATCAATAATCTCAGTGCTCTGTCCGCTATCAAAGAAAGTAACGCTGATTTTGAGATTGGAGTTGCAGCGGTACCCTATGAGAAGAAAGAAAACTATATGTTTCATGGTAAAAATATCGGAATCTCAGTTACTGCAGATTATGAAGCTTCCATCAAGTTTCTTGACTTTATCACCCAGAAAAGCACAGTAAGAAAGATTGCGGAAGAATCCGAAACCATACCGGTACAAGTGGATGTGGAATATGATTTTACAGAGGATGGATATGCAGTCAGCCAGGATTTCATCCAAAAGCAAAAGGAACGTGGAATCGCCAAGAGTTCGCTTAATTCATGGTTTGATATTTCGGCTGCCATATCCGATGGAGTGTTTGAGCTGCTAAGTGAGACAGAACCCTCACTTCAGAATATAGCAGATGTCATTCAGGATAAAGTCAGGATAGCAATTATAGAAAATTAATCCAACAGCTAGATTAATAATTTACTCCTTTCTTAAAAATTTGGAATTTTAAGTGATTACCTTAAGGTTTAAGATGAAAAGGTAACCAGATTACAAATACTTTAAGGGTAGAGGAGGTATTTTATGAAAAAAATAAAACGCAGGGTAACGGCATTTATAATGATCGTAATGCTCTTGTCCTTTATGCTTGCAGGCTGTGAGAACAAGGCCAGTAAGACCGATGCCGGGAATGCAGCGGTGACAAAGGAAGCAGACACAAAAACAAAAGATGAGAACGAGCCGGCACCGGCAGGAGAAATGACTGAGGTTGGTACGCCAAGAAATGATACGCTGATTGTTGAATGTCAGTCACCTACTGATACACCAGGACAGTTCAATTCCTATATGCAGGGAACCCAGATGGGTTTTGGCATACATCAGCTTATGTCAGCTATGATGTGGGAAATTGATACAGTAAAGGGTGAGCAGTTTGGCGAGGTGGCAGACGGCATGCCCCAATCCAATGCTGATTTTACAGAGCATATTGTTAAAATCCGTCAGGGAATCAAATGGTCCGATGGTGAAGCTCTGACCGCCGATGACGTAGTATTCACCTTTAACATGATAATGACGAATACTGGAATAAGCCAGAATGCTTATTATAATCAAATATTTAAATCTGTTGAAAAAACAGATGATTATACAGTTAAGATTGTAACAAAAGAGTCCTTTCCCAGACTCGCACAGAGATTTGGGGTAACAATCTGGGGGAACGACTTAAGGATCGTACCGGAACATATCTACTCCAAGGAAGCAGATGTTACACAGTTTAAGGATTCAGCGCCTGTAGTTGCCGGTCCATATACTGTAAAGGCATATGATGAACTGGGCAAATGGATACTTTATGAACGCCGTGAAGACTGGCAGTCCAGTACGGTTGGTGTGGTAACAGGAAAGGAACCCAAGGCGAAATATGTATGGTTCAGAAATCTTGGTGATGATACCAGCCGGCAAATGAGTCTTATTAATAATGAAGTGGATATTCTTTGTGAGGTAACACCTGAAATGCTTGAGGTCATGACAGCTCAGAATCCCAATATTGCATGCTGGTACAAAGATTTTCCTTATGCTACCAGTGATGATCCCTGTTCAAAGGGTTTGCTGTTCTCCATGGGAAAAGGAGCACCTTATGATAATAAAGATTTCCGCTGGGGAATTGCACTTGCTATGAATTTTGATGAAATATCCCAGAATATATTCGATGGTGTAGGACGTTCCTCTCCCTTCCCCATCATCACCAACACCAGTGCAGCTCAGGAATTGTATGTAAAGCCTATTCTTCCCTGGCTTGAAACTTTCGAGCTGGATCTGGGCGATGGTACTGCTGTTAAACCTTTTGACTCCGGTTATGCTGAGAGAATTGCAGGTATTCTAAGAGATAAAGGATATGATATACCCACAGATCACGAGGTTTTGGTGGATATGTTCGGCGCAGGTTCCTGGAAGTATGATCCTCAGGCAGCAGAAAAACTATTGCTCAAAGCAGGCCTTGAGAAAAAGGAAGATGGATGGTATTTTAATGGCAAACCATTTACCTTTAACATGACATATCTGGCAGATACGGAAGCTCAGGCAGGACGTGGCACACAGGCAGCTTATGATCAGCTGACGAAATTTGGTTTTAAAGTCAACCTTGTCAGTGAATCCAGTGCTACCTGGGATACCAATGGTGCTACCGGACAGTTTGATATTGCAGGCTATTGGCCAACCGGTTTTATAACCAAAGATATCTATTCTCAGATTAACGGCTGGGATGCTGACCTTATTGTGCCTATAGGCGAGAGGGGTTCAGGGCAATCAGGCCGCTGGAACAATGCAGAAGCTACGGAAATCATTCATAAATTGGCGAAGCTCTCACCGGATGACCCGAAAGCCTATGAACTGGGTATTGATTTTTTCAAGATAGCTATTGAGGAACTTCCTTTTATTGGTTTCCATTCAGGAGTTAAGTTTGTTCCGACTAACAGCACCTATTGGAATAATTATCCCAACGCTGAGAATCCCTATAATGGACCTTGGTGGTGGTGGAGCTGCTTTAAGTATATTACAACTGAAATCTCACCCGTACAATAAAGCTTATCCAGGTACTATATAAGTTGAACCAAGTTTTTTCAGAAATTATCAATCTGGCTTAAAAGATAGCAGGTATCAGATATTTTAGGGTTTCCTATAAGAATTGATTTTGCTGATTTCAATATCTGCTATCTGCCTGCCGGATTTTTCAGTTAAAGCTTTAAATCACCCTCTTGTTATTAATTGCTGAGAAATTAGAAAAAAGGAGTGAAGCCGTTGAAATTCCGTAAGTATTTCGGTCTTAGGTTTTTAACCTATTTATTGACTATCTGGATTGGCATAACCTTTATTTTTTTTATACCCCGAATGTTTCCCTCCGATCCCGTTGAAAATATGATCGGTCAGATGCAGTCACGTTCCGGGCAGATGGATCCTGTTCAGATGGAAGCGCTCCGTTCCCAACTGAGAGTTCAGTTCGGTCTGGAAGGTTCGCTGTTGGAGCAATATGGTACATTTTTGTGGAAAGGGTTGTTTCATTTTAACTTTGGTCCCTCATTGATGAGTTATCCCACACCTGTCGGTGAAATTATCGGTATGTATCTACCCTATACACTTTTTCTTTCCCTAACTACCACAGTCATTGCCTGGATTATAGGTAATGTAATTGGGCTGCTGGCAGGCTTTCGTAAAAATAAACTCTCTTCAAAGATTCTGGAAGGAGTTGCCATCTGCATCTATCCGGTACCCTATTTTATCATAGCACTGGTTTTACAGATCGTATTTGCCTTTGTTTTGGGATGGTTTCCGATACAGACTACCATTAACACCCAGGGAAGTACCTCGGTTTGGTTCCTTTCTCTTCTGAAAGCTTCGATTCTTCCGGCTTTATCCATGCTATTAGTTGGTACCGGCTGGTGGATAATTTCCATGAAATCCTTTGCAGGCACTACCTCGGAGGAGGATTTTGTCCTTTTTGCCCGTTACAGGGGAATAACAGAAGGGAGAATAGGAGCAGGTTATGTATTTAGAAATTCCATACTGACACAGGTTACAGCTCTTGCAATGAGCTTAGGAGGAGTATTTGGCGGTTCCATCATGACAGAAATCGTATTTGGTTATCCGGGTGTGGGTACTCTGGTACAAAAGGCTATTCTTATGTCGGACTACAATATGATTCTTGGCTGTATAACGATTTCGATTGTAGCAATTGCGACTGCAACCCTGTTGGTGGATTTGATATATCCCTTTATCGACCCACGTATCCGTTACAATTGAGAAGGGAAGGTGGAAAATGTGAAGAAATTTTGGAAAAATACAAATATAAGTCTGAAAGCAGGCTTATTGTTAACGGTAATATTTCTTATGATCGGTTTTGTTATCTACTTACTTCCTCATACAGACCCCTTTACCTTTAATTCCTATCAGGGTAAGCTGAAACCTTCCTCGGTGCATCTATTAGGAACTACGAGTATGGGACAGGATGTACTGTGGTTGTTGATTGAAGCAATACATAATTCCCTCCTGATTGGTTTGATTGTGGCGACCATTGGTACGGTTGCAGGTGTTTTTATCGGGCTGCTGGCAGGCTTCTCCGGGGGCTGCCTGGACAGGGTACTTACGGTTATAACTGATACCTTTATCGTGATACCTTCACTCCCTATCCTGATATTGATGACCTCCTTTATGAAAGGAACTTCTACCGTATTTATTATGGCATTGGTACTTGCCATGTTTGCCTGGGCCTGGCCGAGCAGGCAGATCCGTTCTATGGCCCTTTCTATGAGGGAAAGGGATTTTATTCATACAGCCTGGTTCTCCGGTGAAGGCACTGTCCAGGTTGTAGTAACAGAAATACTTCCCTATGCTTTTACCTGGGCGCTCTCTAACTTTATGAATGCTACTCTTGCAGCCATTGCTTCTGAGTCGAGCCTTGCAGTACTGGGACTCTCACCCGGTAATCTGATTTCTCTGGGAAATATGATACAGTGGGCAAGAGACCGTAACGCAATCTTTACGAAGCAGTGGTTCTGGATTGGTTCTCCCATTATTACTACTGCGGTTATGTTTATCGGACTGTTCCTGCTGATAACAGGATACAATGATTATCTATCCAGGAAGAGAGGAAGGTAGGCGATGATAAAAATAGAGCATTTATCCACCTCGTATTCGACCATAAACGGACCGGTTCATGTCATAAACGATGTGGATTTTGAGATATATGATAATGAAATATTTGGAATAGCGGGGGAATCCGGCTGCGGTAAGACGACCCTTTTAAAGGCCTTGTATGATATTGTTGAGTTTCCGCTGGTGGTTGATTCGGGAAAGCTGGTACTCTCCGGCGAAAAAGACGGGAAAGGCTTTTCCTATGAAACCGGCAGTATCAGAAAGACCTGGTGGAATAATATATCTTATGTACCACAGGCAGCTCAAAGTGTACTAAATCCTATTGTTCCCCTTAAGAAACAGTTTCTGGATTCTATTCCAAAAGCAGATAAGAAGAAGGAGACAAAGGAACAGATTTTAAAGAGAATTGCTGATTATCTGAAAGAGCTGAACCTTTCCCCGGATTTACTTAATGCTTATCCCTTTCAGCTCTCCGGTGGTATGAGACAGCGTGTTATTATAGCTCTTGCTACCTTTATGTCACCCAAGGTAGTTCTGGCTGATGAACCGACAACTGCTCTTGATGTGGTTGTTCAGCGGGGAATCCTTATGATGCTGATGCGGCTTCAGAAGCAGCTAAGGAATACCATGGTCATTGTAAGCCATGATATGGGTGTCCATTACCAGGTAACAGACCGGATGGGAATCATGTATTCCGGAAGTATGGTGGAGCTTGGAAAGACAGAAGATATCTTTGAAAGGCCTATTCATCCATATACAGAGATGTTGGTAGGGGCACTTCCGCGGGTAGGGGATAAGAGTCAGAAAACAGGTATACCGGGAAGACCACCTGCACTTACAAATCCGCCTGAGGGATGCCGGTTTGCTCCTCGCTGCCCAAAAGCCACGAAAGAATGCAAAAAAACAGTTCCTCTGTTTCGTCAGGTAGAACCGGGCAGATATACAGCCTGTCATCTAATTCCCTAAGGTATGTCAGAAAGGGGTTATTATGTCTGAAAAATTACTGGAAATTAAAAATGTCAGCAAATCCTTCCATATAGGTGGGATGCTCAGTAAAAAGAAGATTGATGCTGTAAATGATGTCAATCTGGAGATTGACGGTGTTAAGCCGGTTATTTTATCTGTTGTTGGAGAATCCGGCTGCGGTAAGTCTACGTTGTGTAAGATGATTCTGCGCCTGCATGACTTTGATCAGGGGGATATCCGCCTTTTAGGAAGCTCCTATAAAGATCATAAAGGCTATGATCCTTTTCGGTTCAGGCTGGAGGTGCAGCCTATCTTTCAGAATCCTTATGAATCCTTTTCCATGCGTAAAACCGTGGATACTTATTTGTTTAATACCGCCCTTCGCTTAAAGATTGCCAAAAACTATGAAGAAGCAGAAAACCTGATTGATGAAATCTTAAAAAGTGTCGGTATGTCCCTGGAGGTGGTAAGAGGCAAATACCCAACCCAGTTTTCAGGGGGAGAACTTCAAAGAGTGTCCATTGCCAGAGCCCTTATTACCAGACCGAAGCTTATCATAGCAGATGAGCCTGTTGCTGCCATTGATGCCTCCATGAAAATGAACATAGTTAACTTGTTCAAAGAATTAAAAGATAAGTATCAGGTATCCTTTATCTATGTTACCCATGATCTTTCAACGGCTTATTATGTATCGGACTATATTGCTGCCTTATATCGGGGCTGCCTGATTGAATATGGACCGGCAAAGGAGATTATGGATAATCCTGCACACCCCTATACACAATTGCTGATGAATGCAGTTCCAAGAGTGGGAGAAAAATGGGATAAAGAGTTTACCATGCCGGATACAGAGGATAAAGAGTATGCCATAACCTATTGCAAATTTGCTCCTCGCTGTCCCTATGCTTTAGAAGAATGCAGAAAGAGAAGGCCTGATATCAAATGCTCAGCTGATGGAAGAAAGACCTTGTGTTTCTATCCCTTAAACTCGGAAGTATAAGCAGAATAAGAGGAGAGGTTATATGAAAAAGTCATTGTGTTTGTTGATGGCAGCGGCAATCCTGCTATCATTTGCCGCCTGTGGAAAAGCGAAAAATGTTACTCTCATAAGTACAGAAACGAATGACTTATCGATACAAGAAGACCTTACTGGTAAAAAAGTCTTAACTGTTACCTTTAGAGATGATGGTCAAGGTGAAAATAGTACCTTGTGGAAATGGCTTCAAAACGCATATAACAGTTTTGATAAAAAAGACAGTTTTGAACTTAACATTGCTCCAATAACAGCCTGTGAAGGAGATTATTTTTCAAAAATCGCGCTTATGCTTCAATCAGAAAAAACTGCCCCCAATCTGGTAGCAGAAGACACCTTTCAGCTCACAACAGATGTGGAAGCCGGCTACCTGACTGCCCTGGATGACTATCTTACAGACTATGCTGCATGGAATGACGGTTCCTATTATGAGTCCTTAAAAGAAGGTGTTACCGGAAATGATAAGAAGGTATATGGCGTACCTTATAATACGGATACCCGTGGTTTGTGGTATAACAAGGAACTCTTTAAAAAAGCAGGTTTGCCGGAGGAATGGAAACCAAAGAGCTGGAACGATATCCTCACAGCCTGTAAGATCATAAAGGAGGAACTTCCCGATGTAATACCCTTTTGGTGCAATTCCGGCGTTGCAACCGGGGAAGCAACCTCCATGCAGACTTACGAAATGCTCCTTTACGGAACCGGAGAAGGTTTACTGGATGAAGGCACAGGCAAATGGATTATATCCAGTCAGGGAATAATAGAGACACTTAATTTCCTGGATAATATCTATAAAAATGATTATGGACCACCTTTATCAAAGGTGCTGAATGGCCAGGCGAGTAATATATCAGCCAGAGAATACCTGCCTCAGGGTAAACTTGCCATCTCTTTGGACGGAAGCTGGATTACCGGTAATTATCTGGAGACAGGTGCCTCACCCTGGACAGATTACAGCAGGGTCTTGGGGTTTGCACCTATGCCGACCAGAAATGGTGAAGGCGCCGGAATCACTACAATGGCCGGAGGCTGGGCCTGGTCAATTCCTTCAAAGTCAGACAATAAAGAGCTCACCATGGAATTTATAAAGCATTTAATGGAGCCGGCTGTTTACGAAGAAGCCATTGTGGCTTTGGGGAGTATCGGTACAAGGGCCGATATGGCCGGTAATCAGAATTATGCTGCCATGCCTTTTATCCAGACAGCCACCCAGTACCTGAGCGTTGCCTCCTTTAGACCCAAAGACAGCAAATATGCTGCGGTTTCGGCACATATTCAGACTATGGTAGAATCCGTTGTTTCCGGAACGAACCCAGTGGATGCCATGGCTACTTATGGAGTGGATGTCGCACGTACGGTAGGTGAAGATAATGTAATAATCAAATGACATTTGGTACATACTAGAAATATACAGGGATATTTTATTGTGACATTTGTCTAAATCTGTCTCCTCAAAAACAGAAATTCAATACCATTCCAATGAAATTACTATTCATAGTTGACACATAAATATTTATAAAATATAATGTAATTCATTGAAAAAAGTATATATTCTTTTCTGATAAAAGGGAGTAGTTTTAATGCACAATCCAACAGTCGCGGATTAACAAACCTGGGTGTGCATGCCAAGTTTCGGTTACAAGACTTTTAATGGAAATGACAAGAAGGAAATCCTCTTGCCCTCCATTAGAAGTCTTTTTTTTTAACAAAATACACAAGGAGTGAAAGAATGAAACAATGGTACAAGTTATCAGGCGAAGAAGCCCTGAAGGAAATGAAGGTAACCAGTGATGGACTTACCTCGAAACAGGTTGTAGAAATACGGGACATAGTAGGGGATAATACTCTTCTTGAAGCAAAGAAGAAGAGTGTATATCAGGTATTCGCTGAACAGTTTAAAGACCTTCTTGTAATAATACTTATTATTGCTGCGGTTATTTCCAGTTTATCCGGAAATGTAGAAAGTACTATTGTAATTCTGCTGGTTATTATACTGAATGCGATACTTGGAACCGTACAGCATGAAAAAGCACAGAAATCCCTGGAAAGTCTGAAATCTCTATCTTCGCCTAATGCGAAAGTATTAAGAGACGGGAAAAGAGTTGAAGTTCCATCAAAGGAAGTGGTGCCAGGTGACATACTTATGCTGGAAGCCGGTGATATGGTTGTTGCGGACGGAAGAATTCTGAATAATTATTCTCTTCAGGTAAATGAAAGCTCTCTGACCGGAGAATCCACCAATGTAGATAAAAATGATATTACACTGGAGGAAGAGGTTCCCCTTGGTGACAGAGTGAATCTGGTATTTTCGGGAAGCTTAATAACCTATGGAAGAGCTGTAGTGTTAGTAACAGATACCGGTATGAATACCGAAATCGGTAAAATAGCCGCTCTTATGAATGACACCAAGGAAAAGAAAACACCTCTTCAGGTAAGTCTTGATAATTTCAGCAGTAAACTGGCTATCGTAATTATGATAATCAGCGCCATTGTATTTGTACTTAGTATGATACGAGATGTACCCTTGTTAGATTCTCTTATGTTTGCTGTGGCTCTTGCGGTAGCAGCAATTCCGGAAGCGTTAAGTTCCATTGTTACCATCGTTCAGGCTATGGGAACGCAGAAAATGGCCAAGGAAAGTGCGATTATCAAAGAATTAAAGGCAGTGGAAAGTCTTGGCTCCGTATCTGTAATCTGTTCTGATAAAACAGGAACCCTTACTCAGAATAAAATGACCGTTCAGCAGATTTACATCGGAGAAGAAACTTTAAATGTAAATGAACTTAACCTTAAGAATCAGCTGCATCGATATCTCCTTTATGATGCAATCCTTACAAATGATGCCTCTATTCATAATGGTGTTGCAATCGGCGATCCCACAGAATATGCACTTCTTGAAATGGCAAGAAAGATTCAGCTATTGGATGATGAAATCCGTAATATGATGCCAAGAATCGATGAGATTCCCTTTGACTCAGAGAGAAAGCTTATGAGTACCATTTATGAACTGCACAGTGTACCCACTTTATTGACCAAAGGTGCCCTGGATGAACTTCTTAGCAGGACTGTAAGTATCCGAACCAATGATGGTATCAGGGAAATAACCGAAGCAGACAGAGAGAAGATACTTAATAAGAACCGTGAGTTCTCCGAAGAAGGACTTCGTGTACTGGCATTTGCCTATAAAGAAGTTGAAGAAGGGCATGCACTGAAATTAGAAAGCGAAGACGGCTTTACTTTCCTTGGTTTGATTTCCATGGTGGATCCTCCGAGAGTTGAATCCCAGATGGCTGTTGCCGATGCGAAAAGAGCGGGTATACGGCCGGTTATGATTACCGGTGATCATAAGCTGACAGCAGTTGCCATTGCGAAGCAGATTGGTATTTATGAGGAAGGTGACATAGCACTTACGGGCGTTGAACTGGATGCTCTCACAGAAGAAGAGCTTAACAATAAAGTTTCCTCCGTATCTGTATACGCCAGAGTTTCACCAGAAAATAAAATCAGAATTGTTAATGCATGGCAGAATAAAGGAAATATCGTTGCCATGACAGGTGATGGTGTCAACGATGCTCCTGCTCTTAAAAAAGCGGATATCGGTATTGCCATGGGTATAACAGGAACGGAAGTATCAAAAGATGCAGCAGCTATGATATTATCCGATGACAACTTTGCAACCATTATTAAAGCAGTAGCAAATGGACGAAATGTATTCAGAAATATTAAGAATGCGATTCAATTCCTGCTCTCTGGAAATATGGCAGGTATACTAAGTGTACTCTATACAAGCATTCTTGCACTTCCTGTACCTTTCCATGCAGTACATCTGTTGTTTATCAACCTGTTGACAGACTCCCTGCCGGCCATCGCAATCGGTATGGAACCGCCGGAAGCGAATCTATTGGACGAGAAACCCAGAGATCCCAAGGCTGGTATCCTTTCCAGGGAATTTATGACAAAGCTTTTAGTACAGGGTGGATTAATTGCTGCTTGTACCCTGATTGCCTTTCATATCGGACTTTCCGGGGGTGGAGAAGCGGTTGCCAGTACCATGGCATTTGCTACGCTGTGTCTGGCAAGACTTTTCCACGGATTTAACTGCAGAAGCAAGCTTTCTATCTTTGCTATAGGGTTTAAGAAGAATATCTACAGCCTGTTTGCTTTCTTAGCGGGTATTATTTTCCTTAATCTTGTATTGTTTGTTCCATTCCTGCAGAATCTTTTTGAAATTGCGAAACTGTCAAACTATCAGATGGGTATGATCTATGGACTTGCTATTATTCCCTCTGTTCTTATCCAGGCATGGAAAATGATCAGATCAGGAATGAATAAATAGAAATGGAAAGAGCCTTTTGCTACCTGCAGCAGAAGGCTCTTTTTGTATAAAATGTTGCAGAATGTCGTATTTGCAATATAACTGCAACAAAGTATCTGATATAATGAATTCATAATGCCAGGATTCTCTGTTACATGCTGATGTAATTGCTGTTTCAGCTTTCTTTGATAAGGCGGTCTGAAAGAATCCAGTACTGCATTGCTAACTTTTTCTTAATTTAGTACCTGCCTTTTAAACTGATACTGGGTTGTCACAGGCAGGTGCGGCATACTTGCTGCCAGGAACGCTGAGCCTTTCCTCCGGCCTTGCTTCAGCGCAAATAGCAGGCAATACAGTACTAATAGATTTATATGGAGGTAACAATTTGGTTAAAAGGGTTTCGATCGTTATGCTGATAATAGTTGTATTCATCTCAATGCTATTATTATCAATGCCTGAGCAAAAACAAGGAAAGAGCAGAAATCTGCAGGCTGTTAAAGGCAGGCTGGAACTTGCAGATTGGAATATGGAGCACACGAAAATACTTCCGCTGGATGGTGAATGGGAATTCTATTGGAATCAGCTTCTGACACCGGAGGATTTTTCGGCGCAGAAGAAAGCAAGACCAGAACCTGACGGTTATATGAAAGTTCCGGGACTATGGAACGGAAAGGTTTTTGGCAAGAAAGAAGTCCCTGTTTTTGGATATGCCACCTATCGACTGGTGGTAGAGGACATCCCCTTTCATGGAGTACTTGGCCTGAAAAAAGGAAATGCCCGCTTTTCCAGTAAAATATATGTAAATAATCAGGAACTGCTCAGTGATGGAAAACCGGCAGGACAGGCAGCGGATTACAAGTCCGGGAACACGCCCCAGCTGGGCTTTTTCAGCTGTAACAGCAGCAGGATTGAAATCATTGTACAGGTTGCCAATTATGAATACATGAATTCTGGAATTCCGGTTTCCCTAGAACTTGGCAGTGAGTCGGCTATGCTGCATCAGTTCCAAAAAAATAATCTGCTTGCTCTGGCTGTTTTTGCAATTCTTTTGACCATTGCTTTATTGCATTTGATTTTCTTTGGTGTTGCCTGGGCAGGCGGTGTCAGAGAATATTTAATGCCGCTTTTTGCGCTTTTTTGCTTTTTGTTTGCAATTGGCAATGGCTTGGCTGACCAACGTCCACTGTTACTTTTGCTGCCGGATATCCCCTTTACCCTTGTATTTAAGATGAAGGATTTCTTTTTATCTGCGAATTTTATTGTAATGCTATGGATCTTCCATAAATTTAAGAAAGGGCTATTACCACCTCGTTTTGCCAGGGTGATTTCTTTTTTATACGGAGCTTATCTGGCAGCGGTGGTGGTACTGCCGATTTATGTTTATTATAAGATCCACCTGCTTGTAATGGCCTGTAATACACTGATTTTATTGGCATTATTGGTAAGAGCGGTCTTTTTATATATTAAAAATGCTGAAGGCTTGCTGCTCTTTATTGCCATACTGTCTGTAAATTTGTATTCTGCGGATGCAATACTATTTTCCCTGGGATTTAAGACTAGCTCCGGATTTTCACAGGTTTTTATTATGATGTTTGCGTTGGTAATGATTCTGTTATTATCCATGCAGTATTTTTCTGCACTTAATAATCTTAAAAGCTCTGTTAAACGGACGCAGGAAGCAGAAATTGCTTTTTTACGTGCACAGATAAATCCACATTTTCTATACAATGCCCTAAACTCCATCGCTTCCTTATGTGTGTCGTCACCGGAAAAGGCGGAGGAAGTAGTTGTGGAGCTTGCACAGTATCTGCGCCACAGCTTTGATTTTAAACGGATTGATGGAATCTCAACTCTTGCCAGAGAGCAGGAATTACTGGAGGCTTATTTATATATAGAGAAAACACGTTTTGGTGAGCGTTTACAGATTGAGTATGATTTTGATGAAAACCTTGAGAATCTTGATATTCCCATACCTCCCTTAATATTGCAGCCGTTGGTTGAAAATGCAGTAAGGCATGGCGTTATGGCTAAGATAGTAGGCGGGACGGTGAAGATCTCTATAAAACGCCAGGATGAAAAGGTAGTATTTACTATTAAGGACGATGGTGTTGGAATGGATGAAATAAAGTCAAAAGAATTGCTGACGGTTACTACGAAAGAGCGGGGAATAGGTATATGGAATATAAACCAGCGGCTGAAAATGATGTATAACACAGAATTGAAAGTCATCAGTGAGAAAGGCAATGGAACGCAGGTGTCTTTTGAGCTTCCTGTTAATAATAAAAAACTAAGGTAAATGAAATAGCCGCGAAAGACAGAACCCGGTCATAAAAGTACGCCGGATTTCGAAACATCTGTTATTGTACAGCGGGTACTGTCAAAGCAGCATGGTCTTTTATCACCTTTTTGTAATTTAGAGCATGCTACGTCAATTCGTTTCTGTCTGGTAACCGGATTTTTCGTTGAACGTATCCAACGAAGCCATTCCCACCGTGCCTTTATGGTAATAGCATTCCATTGGCGGATAAGCCCTGCCTTGATGACTGCATCCATTATGTCTTTTGGAAGCTCCGGTTCGAGCCATTCATTGGTAGATTCTATTATAAGAGACACAGTCTGGCCAATTAGTATTCCTGCAGCTTTACATAGTTCGTCACTTACTTCAAACCAATGACTGCCTTTACCGTCAGGTTCCAAGGGAGCTGTAAATGCTACATCCTTCATAGTCCCTTTTATCATGACCATACCTCTGGAGGGGAGCTGTTCGCTTGAAGTCATAGGAATTTTTATAATGTTGCGTGATTCGATTTGTGACAGTAATGCTTCAAAAGAAATGGACATAATATAACCTCCCCTGAATGAAATCAATCTTGCTTTTTCTAGATAAACTATTAGGATTAATGATAGAATACCACAACAATGCAATAAAGTAAATAATAATCATTATCAATATGACAGCCTTTTGTCATAAGGATTCCTAAATTAAACAAATTGACTGGAACATACAACATTCGATGATATTATAAAAAAAAGAAAGGTATATAATAAGAAATATGGTACCCATTCATAATTAATCCATATTTACCGAAAAGGGCAGTGAGTGTTTCAGCTGGGTGCCTTATAAATATTATAGTTTGTTGGAGGTTGGGGTAATGTATCGAAAAAGAAATCCAGAAAAAAATGCTGTATGGCCGGAAGGGGCTGTATCTATCCTGAAAATTAACACAGGATATACCAGGAGGCAGCTGCAAAAAACTGAGAAGGAGGATAACGTATGATTGTAAAAAAAGCCGTAGCATTAACTCTATCACTTTCTCTGATAATAGGAGTATTTATTATGTATAAATCCACGGATCCTGCGCTGGCCAGTACAGCTGGTCATACTGCTCATACAATTAGTCCGGCAGCTTCTTTTGATAACAATCCTTTAAAGGGATTTGTACCTTTTGATTATAGCACAACAACATTTCCTCATAGCCTTGAATGGTTTTATATTTCAGTACGTGAGGTTCAGACGGGCATGAATACCTTTAACTGGTCTGCTTTTGAGAGTCGGCTGGATACAATAGCGGGACGAGGTCATCAGGCAATATTTCGCTTTTACTATGATTATCCGGGAGAGACCACCGGTGTACCACAGTTCCTGATTGATAGCGGTCTCACCATGCGCTATTATAATGAACCAACGGATTTAGGCGGAGCAGGTTATTGTCCCGATTATGAGAATCAAACCTTTCGTACTTCGATGCAGAATTTTATCAAGGCCTTTGGTACGAAATATGATGGAGACCCACGCATCGGATATATAACTTTGGGGCTTTTGGGGTTCTGGGGGGAGTGGCATAACTGGCCATATGATGAGGATACCTCTGATGGCAAAGCAAACTGGAATATTTCAAATACAGTGTACACGGAGGTTCTGACAGCCTTCGATTCGTATTTTAATAAAACTCAGCTCTGCGTCAGAGAACCGAAGTTCGGAGTTCCAAATGCCAGTGCAAATATTGGATACCACGATGATTCCTTTGGCTATGCAACCTTATCAGCGGCTAAGGGAGGCCAGAGCTGGAGTTATGGACAGAAGTTGATAGACTTAAACCAGCAGAATAAATGGAAGACTAACGCCATTGGCGGTGAAATATATCCGCCGGATCAAAATACCATCTTTTCCGGAACAACCTGGCAGGGCTCCACAAATCAAAGTTGGGCTGCCTGCCTGAGCGAAGCCCATCCCACCTGGCTGATGTGCGATCAGATGAAGTATTATACCGGAAACACCTTAACAAATGCCAAAACAGCCGCTAAGCAGTTAGGTTATGATTTTCGAGTAAAAACAGCTTATTATGACAATTTATCAACCTCTGCCCCTCTTTATTTAGGGATTGATATTATGAATATCGGAATTGCTCCTTTTTACTATGATCATACTATGTGGCCGGTACAGATTGGAGTTAAGCAGAACGGAGCGCTGGTAAAGAGCTGGACTACGACCTGGGATTTAAATACCATACCGGCAGACGGTTCTATAAAAACTTTTGAGTATACCATAACAAGCCCTTCCCTTGCAGCAGGGTCTTACAGTATGTGTATTAAAGTCGTAAATCCACTTGTTAATGGTAATAAACTTGGATTTGCTAATGCAGGGCAGAATGCAGACGGATGGTTGGATTTGGGAACCTTTACCGTCGGTGGAGCAGTAACACCGACAGTGACCCCGACCACGACACCTACAGTGACGCCGACCCCAACCACGACCCCAACACCTACAGCAACACCGACCCCAACCCCAACCCCAACCACAACCCCAGCACCTGGCACAATAACAATAGATGGGAGTTCCTCAGACTGGACTAATATCACCGCTGCAGTAACTGCTGGGGGACAAAGTGCATCCAGCCTTAAGGTAACCAATGATTCAGATTATATTTATATCTGTATACAGGGAAGTAATTTGGGGCCAAATGGTCAGATCTACTTAAATAGCGATAACAATTCTGCTACCGGTTATATCGATGGAAACTGGACTAATTCTGGCAGTGATTATTTGATTGAATTGGGAAATTTATATAGCCATCCAGACAATAACAGTGTATGGAGCTGGAACAATCTTGGGGCTTCTAATGTTGCAGTATCAAGTAATGCCTCTATTTATGAAGTTAGGATTGCAAGGTCAGCTATGGGCAGCCTGACAAGTACTTTTCGTATCGGCTTTAAGGATGTGGACAGCAATTGGAGCACAGTCAGCAGGCTTCCAAACTCCGGCATGCTAACAAGCTATACACTAAAATAAATAAATACTCACAAATGATTAATCGAAGGCCTTCACTTATTAAATATCACACAAAATGACTGCTAAAAACATCAATTAATGGATTACAGATTGATAAACCCTTGATATCATGGAAGGGGCTGATGCGAAATAAATTTAGTGATGTAACCAGACCTTGACATCTGTGTAATGAATTGCCTGAAGGACATGGGCTTACAGTAACATTGCTTATAAGGCAGCAGCCCCGGAGGATCGGAGGACAGAAATATGAAACAGAAATATAGTTTTGCAGAGTGTGTGGAGTATTGCGGGTTTGACAATTTACCACTTGGGTTGGAGTCTTATTATATGCAGTTCGATGAGCATAAATGGGGAGAGATAATTGATATAGAATTTCTTAATGCAGCCTTGGCACGATTTAAAGTACCGGGTGAGAAACAAGAGCAGCTGAAGAAGGCAATCAGAGAAATAGAAGCAGATGACAGATTAGCATATTTTACAAAATTTCTGATCTGGGATCTTTGTAATGCGAGGAAAAGATATGAGAACAATAATTATCAGAGTCTGACCCTTAAAGGAGGAGGAATAATTACCAGATATTATTCCTTAATTCTTTTGCTTGCTTGCGTAAAACCTTCCCTGAAAAGGCTTCAAAAAAGAAAGATACCACTTGCTTATTATGAGCAAATACCCTTTGTACCCATGAAACAGCAATTCGAAAAATGGGTTGCTGGAGAGGATGTTTCCATAAGTGATTTTCCGTGGGAGCTGAACTTTTATACTTGTTCAATTTTCTGGTTGAATCGGTTTCAATATATTCCCTGCAGGTTTGAACAGGAAATGACGGTGTTTCGAAATAAAAAAAACAATGGTGTGCTTGCGCTGCTCCATGGTAATATTGAAGTACGAAGAGACGGACAGATAAACGGTACAAATGAAATCTTTGACAACGAGAGATTTGTTACTGTGTGGGAGGAAGATGAGTCTACAATTAGGGCAAATCCTGTGAATCCCATGGGTTTTGTTATGAAAGAACCGGTGCTTCTTAAGAAAGCGGAATGGAAGACGGCTCTATCAAAAGGAGATTATTTACTAGCTTTTCATATCCCTTCAGGACCCGGATATACGGCTGTTAATGTAAAGCAATCCATGGAACTTGCTCTTACTTTCTATAGGAACTATTTCGGCGAATTGGATATAAAAGGCTTCTTAAGTGAGAGCTGGCTTTATGATAGCAGACTTTCACTGATACTTGATTATGATAATAGTAATATTATTAAGGTGCAGAGGCAGTTTTACCTTTATCCTGCAAGGGATGGAGAGGGTATGCTGTTAGAGAGAGTTTTTGGAGCAAAGCAGATTGATTTGGAGAACTTCCATTGTGTGACCACTTTACAGGAGAAAGTGGTGGATTATATGAAAACCGGAGGACGCTTTAATGAGCTTCGTATGTTTGTGTTAAAAGAAGAGGTATCAAAAATCGGTGAGTCTCCTTATATCACAGTAGAAGATATCAATCAATTTATAGAGGTTGTTGACAGTCATCTATTAAAAAAGTAACATCAGGTGCATAAGTAACAAGATATAACTGATAAGCAATAATGAATAACAAATAAATATAATAAACAAGCAAAATATATAAGGAATTGAGACTAGCTTGAAAAATAAAAAACAAACGAGTAAAAAATAAATGAAAAAAACAAACGAGTAAAATAAATGAAAATGAGCCAAAAACAAATGAATAAAATAAATGAAAAATAAACAATTAAAATATCTGAAACAAACAAATTAAATATATGAAAAACATATCAAATAGATATATGAAATAATGCAAACAAAAATAAATCAGAATTAAACTCAATAGATTACTATAACATAAAAGCAAAAGGGGCTATTCTGACATTCACAGAATAGCCCTTAATGATATCCTTAATTATGCACCTTTGATTATTCCTAAATAAGCAACTCTGATTATAAGCTATTATGCGCCTTTGAATATGAATAACTAAGCACCTTTGATTCTAAGCTATTATGCACCTTTGAGTATTAACTACTAAAAACCTTTGATTCTAAGCTATCATGCACCTTTGAGTATGAACTAACTAAGCACCATTGACTATGAGCTATTACGCACTGATGATTATGTACTACCAATTTTGACTGCGATATTTAGAGGGAGAGATACCAAGGGTATTTTTAAAAGCCTTCTGAAAGACTACCGGATCTTTATAACCGGACATAAGGGCAACCTCTGTAATAGAAATATCCTTCTCCTTCAGTAAAAAACAAGCCTTGTTCATCCGAAAGCGGGTAAGATAAGCTTGCGGAGATATATTCAATTGTTCTTTGAATAGGGTGGTTAAATAACTGCGGTCAAGGCCAATGTAATCTGCAAGTATACGCACCGTAATATGCTTCATATAGTTGGTATGGATATACTCAACAGCTTTACGTACATATTGCTCTCTGGAAGTACGGGAGATAACTGAAATCTCCTGGGAAGCATTTTCGATTAATTCCGCAAAAAATAGATTAAGTAATGCCTGCGTCCGCAAATCCGCGCTATGGGCAGACTTGCTGTTGACCTTAACAAGCTCCAGCAGGCAATCCTTAAGCTGTACTCCCCTTTCATAATGAAAGACCGGATTTTCACTGTCTAATCTTGCCCGCTGCAGATAATCCGAAACATTTAAACCATGAAAACCAATCCAGACATATTCCCAGGGATTTTCTTTGCTGGCGGTATAGGTAGCGATATCCTTAGGGCTGAGGAGAAAACCATCATTTTTTGCTAAGGGATAAACCTTTCCTCTTATTTTTAAGGTTCCTTCCCCGGATAGAATATAATGGATCACATAGTGCTCCCGTATGGCTGGTCCCCATATATGACCGGGAGGACAGGCTGATATGCCGCAGTAATACATATACAGTTCAGAGGAGTTGGTATTATCGTAATTATGAAAGACTTTCATCGTATCATCCATATAGATTTCTTTTAGAAAGGAGTTGATTTCACCAATCACTTTTCCGTCTTCTGTGAATTGCTCAGAAACCCTGGTTTTCATAATTGCCCTTTCTTTAATTATCATTTCTTATAGTAGATTTCTTGCAAAGAAATACCTGCTATTCATATTTTGTGAGTACCCAATAGAAATATCAGGTGGAACTTCTTGTAACCAGGCTGGTGGGAAGAATCACCTTTCGGGGTAATAGATTATATCCGTTCATTCTGGTCAGCAACAAATCCACCGCAACAATCCCAAATTCCCGTGTTGGAATGTCAATGGTGCTTAAGGGTGGATTGGAATATTTTGAGATTTCTATATTGGACAAGCCCATTATCGCGATTTCGTTTGGTACGGAGATACCTAAGGTATAAAGTCCGCTCATGGCTGCCATTGCCATAAGGTCACTGGCTACAAAAAAAGCAGTGGGATAATTGCCGGTCTTGCACAGATTTACAATCTTTTCGATACAAATGTCTTCATTCCATAAACAGTCTATGACCCATTCGGGATGAACCTGTAATCCGGCAGCGTGGATAGAGGAGTAATAACCGCGATAACGCTGGGTTGTCTTAATATTTCCATTTACACCGCTTGCTCCGATAAATCCAATGTTCTTATGGCCCCGGTCTATTAAATGCTGAACTGCTATTGCAGCAACACGGTAATGGTCATAACCAACATTATCAATATCCTCTCTCTGGGTATCAATTCCTACGATATAGGGCACCTGGTTCCGAATGAAATGATACGCTTCATCATTTAAAGCATCCATCAAAAATAAACCGGTGATGTTATTGCTGAATGTATTATAAAGAACCTTTTTATCCTCCAGCTCAAAAGCAGTCTTTACAAAGGCTAATTCGTGACCATGTACGGATAGCTCCTCTTCAATGCTGGACAGGATTGACATAAAAAATGGATCCTTATATTTCTTTTTCGTTATGCTGAGAACACAGCCAACCTTTATTGGCGCTTCACTTTGATTAGTATCAGGCTGAACCGAGGCGGCTCTGGCAGGCGCCTTTGCCTTATAATTCAGCTGAGTGATGGCCTGCCAGACACGAGCACGTGTTTCATCAGTCATCTTATATTTATTATCGTTATTGATAACTCGTGAAACAGTAGCCACAGAGACCTCAGCTAACTTTGCCACATCTCTTATTGTACTCAAAAGATAACCCCCCTCTTTCGTTTGTTTAGTTACAGTTTACGTAAACAACGTAAGCTGTATCATACAAATTATAATGATTTTTAAACTGGATTGTCAATAACTATTTTAATAAACAACAAGAAAAACAAAATTTACTTGAAAATTCTATATTTACAATCTGGAAAGTTGATGTTATAATCTCACTATAAGGTTTACTAAACAAACGTAACAAAACGTAACAAAAAGGAGAAGGTATGACCAATACAGTATATAGCTATGGGGAATGTCTGGAACATTGTGGGTTTGATTATTTGCCGGAAGAGTTGGAACAGTATTATGAAGAGTTTCCGGTTTACAGTCAGAAGTACCTTATTGAACGGGATTTTTTAAAGGATTGTTTTGAGGTTTTTCAGGTGGATTCCCATGCAATAGAACAGCTTATGGAGGCTGTTATAGCAATAGAAGAGGATCCGGTCTTATTCCACTTTACAAAGTTCTTGGTATGGGATATGTGTTCTGAGCGAAACCGCTTCGACGGTGGAAGCTATAGGAGTATGACACCGGCACGTATGAAGTGGCAGCGGGAATTATACTCTTTTGTCCTGCTCTTAGCTTGTGTTAAACCTTCTATAAAACAATTGCAAGAATTGGGGGTACCGGAAGAAGCTTATAAGGAGATTCCCTTCTATCCTATGAAGGTACAATTTGAGAAGCTGGCAAAAGGGGATAAAAAAGTTAGCGATTTTCCATGGGATAGAAATTTTTACACCTGTTCTATCTTTTTAGTGGATCGGTTTTTCTTTATACCATATCGCTTTTGCGATCCACTTACCCTGTTTCGCAATAAGGAAACCAAAAGAGTCAAAGGTTTAAGACATACGGGAGAGGAATTCAGAAGAGACGGTCAGATAAATGGGGTGAATGGAGTATTTGATATTGAGGGTGCTTATTCTACCGCTTGGAAGGAGACAGAAGAGGCTGTAACGGCTAACCCGGTAAATCCTATGGGCTTTGTGGAAGGGCAAGAGATTACTTTATTAAAAAGCCAATGGGAGGAAGTACTTCGTCCGGGAGATAACCTGCTGGCTGTTCATGTGCCTTCCGGTGAAGGGTATAATCCAAGCAGGCTACATAATTCACTTACTGCGGCGCTTGCTTTTTTTGACCGATATTTTCCGGAATTACATATAAAGGGTTTTTGGAGTGAAAGCTGGCTGTATGATCCCAGATTATCACTAATTTTAAAGGAAGAGAGCAGTAATATCATCAAGGTGCAGAGGCAGATGTATCTTTATCCTATGAAAGAGGGAGACGGTATGCTGCGCTATGAGGTTTTCGGGGACTGGAAAGCTGAACCTGAGAAAATTGAGCCAAAGACTTCTCTGCAAAAGGCAGCGGCAGCCTATATGAGCACCGGTGGCAGATTCCACACTACAGCTATGCTGATCTTAAGGGAAGAAGCAGGCTGTTTAGAGGGTTATCCTTATATAACACAGGAGGATGTAGACTATTTTAATAAAATAGCAGACAGTCATCTGAAATAACAATATCCAAAGACTACAACAGGAGGAAGCAAATGAAACTGGCATTAATGGGAGCAGGGCAAAGGGGTATGGTGTATGCTGAATATGCCTGCGAGACTAAGGGGGCAGAGATCGTAGCAATCATTGAACCCAATGAAGAACGAAGAAGGACAGCGGCAAGAAAGCTGGGAACAAAAGAAGAATATTGCTTTAACAAGGCCGGGGATTTCTTTCAAAAGGGAAAACTGGCGGACGCTCTTATCATAGCGAGTATGGATAGAGATCATTACAAGCAGACAATGACAGCACTGGAACTGGGGTATGATATTTTACTGGAGAAGCCTATCTCCCCGGATCCCAAGGAATGTGTCATGATACAGGATAAGGCTGATGAGTTAGGAAGAAGAATTGTTGTATGCCATGTGCTTCGCTACACGGATTTCTTTTCCACCATCAAAGAAATCATTGACAGCAGGGAATTGGGAAAGGTTGTTTCCATTCAGCATAATGAGAATGTTGGGAATTATCATATAGCACATTCCTTTGTCCGGGGGAATTGGAGAAGAAGCGATCTAACCAGCCCCCTGGTGATGCAAAAGTCCTGTCATGATATGGACATCCTGAGCTGGCTGGTAGGAAGTGAAGCAAAGCGAATTTCTTCTTTTGGAAGTCTGCAGTATTTCAAGGAAGAAAATGCTCCGATGGACAGTGCCAGCCGCTGCCTGGATTGTAAGGCAGCAAGTGAATGCCGGTTTGATGCCAGAAAGGCTTATCTTCCGGTGTTAGGCGGCTGGCCGGCAACGGTGGTTACAGAAGATCAGACCACAGAAGGGTTATTAAAAGCTCTGGAGAACAGTCCTTATGGCAGATGTGTATATCGTTGTGATAACGATGTCTGTGATAATCAGGTGGTGTTAATCGAATTCAAAAATCAGGTTACTGTTAGCTTTAACTTAAGCGGTTTCACGAATAAAATGGGGCGCACTTTAAAGATTATGTGTGAAAATGGGGAAATCAAAGGAGATGACAGCTTAAATAGAATTGAGGTTACAAAATTTACTTCCAATGCAATAGAGGGCTATGAGCAGAAAGTATACAATACAGCAATGCCTCAAAGTGGTCACGGCGGAGGCGATGTAGGTTTGATGAAAGATTTTCTTAGGATTTTACAATCAGGAGAAACCAACAGCAGATCCTCCATCGGGCAATCCGTTGAAAGTCATGTGATGGCGTATGCAGCGGAAAAGTCCAGACTCACCGGCAAGATTATTGACGTAGATGAGCTAAAGGAAGAATTGCGTAACTCTTAATTAAGGAAAAGAATGGTGGAGAAGGTATGAGATCAAAGAAAAAACTGAATAATGTACATACTGCCAAATTAAACCGCAGGAGTGAATTCTTGAAAGAAATGAGGCGTAACAGAGGGCTCTACCTAATGTGTCTGCCTGCATTAATCGTTCTGATTATGTTTTGTTATGTCCCTTTTGCCGGTACCTGGATGGCATTTACGGATTTTAATGTAGTGGACGGTATTTTCGGAAGTCCTTTTGTGGGACTGGATAATTTCAAGTATTTTTTCTCGAAAAGCAGTATGGGGTGGAAAGTAACCTACAATACTCTTTTTATTAACTTTTTTGGTATCATCTTGGGGTTGATTGTACCTATCAGTATTGCAATATTTTTTAATGAAATACGTAGTAAGCTCTTTAAAAAATTAACTCAAAGCTTTATGTTCTTTCCATATTTTTTATCCTGGGTAGTAGTCGGTGCCATTATTTATGGATTTTTTTCTACAGATGTAGGTGTGGTAAATAATATGCTGCGGGATATGGGATTAGAGCCGGTTAAATGGTATGCCGAACCAAAGTATTGGAAGGGTATCATAATATTTGCAAACATGTGGAAGTGGAGTGGGTATAGTTCTATTGTCTATATGGCGGCTATGGCGGGTTTTGACGGTTCGTTGTTTGAAGCCGCCGAGGTGGATGGCGCCAATAAATTTCAGAGAATTTTATCTCTCACCCTGCCTATGCTGAAACCTACCGCCGTTGTTTTGACGCTTATGAGTATCGGACGTATTTTTTATGGTGATTTTGGAATGATCTACGGTATTGTAGGTAACAATCCGGTACTCAGTGATGCGGTAACGGTTATTGATACCTATGTATACCAGACCATGAGAACTTTGGGCTTTTCTTATTCTACTGCCATCGGTTTATTCCAGTCCGTAATGGGATTGATATTAGTAACCGTCGCCAATCAGGCAGCGAAGAAATACAATGAAGGGGAGGGCTTGTTCTAATGAGAAAAAGTAAGTCGTTGAGTGACCGGATGGTTACGACCTTTGCTTATACCTTTATTGGATTATTTGGAATACTGTGTCTTTATCCCTTACTGTTAACGTTAAGCGTGTCCTTATCAGGGGAACAAGAGATTGTAAAGCATGGATATTCGGTTATTCCCCAGGGGTTTACATTTAATACATATCTATACATCTTTATAAACAGCGGACAAAAGATCTTAAAATCCTATGGAGTAACAATTTTTATTACGGTGGCGGGTACACTGGGAGCAATGCTGATTACCAGTATGATAGCTTTTGCCATTTCCATAAAGTCCTTGAAATATCGAAATATAATTGCATTTCTCTGTAACTTTACCATTGTATTTTCAGCCGGTCTGATTCCCTGGTATGTAGTCTGTGTTAATTACTATGGTCTGAAGAACAGTATTCTGGCTTTGATACTGCCTTCTATATTCAGTGTTTGGAACATGTTTCTAATGCGTACCTATTTTTCCGGTATCTCACCGTCCCTCTATGAAGCAGCAAAGATTGATGGTGCAAACTACTTTCGAATCTATTGGGAGATTGCCATTCCGTTAAGCAAGACGGCCATTCTGACCGTAGGAATGATGTACGCTCTGCAGTATTGGAATAACTGGTGGTATGCGTTGATCTTCATTAACGACAAGGATAAATTTCCACTGCAGTATTACCTTTATTCCATCTTATCCAATGTCAATGCCATCAGTTCGGGAAGGATTCCGTCAGGTGCAGCCGCCAATATAGCATTGCCGGCAGAGACAGTTAAAATGGCTGTTACAATTATTACCATCGGACCGGTTCTATTTCTTTATCCCTTGGTACAGAAGTATTTTGTACAGGGTATTATGACGGGAGCGATTAAAGAATAGGGATGTTCTGGCCGGGAATATAAAGAGTTTACAGGCAAGGAACCTTAACAGGAAAAACGGTATAGAAAAACAGTACAGAAATACGTTGAAGGGAAAAACTATATAGAAAAAACCTTGCAGGAAAAATGTTGCAGAGAGAACAACACAGAAACATTGAAGTGAAAAACTTTATAGGAAAAATGTTGAGGAAAAAATAGGAAAAAAACGTTCAGGGAAAACTTTATAGGAAAAATGTTTAAGAGAAAACAGCACAGAAAACATTACAAGGAAAAACTTTATAGGGGAAATATTACAGAGAAAACACAGGAAACGTTGCAGGGAAATACTTTATAGGAAAAGACCTTACAGAAAACCCTTGCAGGGAACAAGCTTCGCAAGGAATGATTGTTGCAGGCAACACACTTTACACAGATAATAAGCCCTAGAGAACATAAGCTGTCACAGGTAATAAATCCTAAGGCTTACTATAAATATTAAAGGAGGATGTATTATGAAAAGGTTACTAACAATTATGATTGCCTTGATTATGGTGATTGGTTTGCTTGGCGGGTGCGGCAAGGGGAATAGTCAAGGAAATAAAGCAGCCAGTGAAACAGGTGCCGGCGGTGACAAAAAAACAGGTGGAACTATAACAATTCTTTACCCTGGCGATGAGAGAGACCGTATGTCCAGTTTTATGAAGAATGAATTTGCTGACCGTATGAAATCGGATTTGGGACTGAAAGTTGAAATGGTATATGTTCCCTGGGATCAATACTGGGAGCAGAAAGATATTATGTTAGCTGCACAGGAACCAATTGATCTGTACTGGGACGGCTTACCGAACCTATCGACCATTGTTAATAAGAAGCAGGCCACTGTATTAAACGAGCTGGTTGAAAAATATGGACAGGATATGTTTAAGGTACTGCCTGAGGAACGTCTGGATGGTGCGACGATTAATGGAGAAATCTATGGAATACCTTCTGCTTATGCACCTTCCTCAGGAATGTATCAGCAAATCTGTGTACGTCAGGATATTTTAGAAGCTTGCGGTATGACTGAAATTAATACCGTCGAGGATCTGGCAGCTTTTGCACAAAAGGCAAAGGAACAGTTCCCGGAGATGAAAGGGCCGGCAGATCCCATCTTTAAACCTCTGACCAGATATTTTGCAGCGGAACAGCTTACCTGGTGTGCCAATGAAGATACCGCAGTATATGGAGAAGATACCAATAAGGTGTATGACTATTACGAGACAGAGGCTTTTAAGCAGGTAGCACAGTTTAACAATAAAATGTATTCTGACGGGCTGTATTCTGATGATCTTACCATTAAATACAATGAGAAGGATTCCCGTATGATGACAGGTCTTTATCTATGGGTAGAAGGATCCTTAGGAAAAGAGAATGAAATTATCGATGAGATAAGAATCAACGCACCAAATGCGAAGCTGAAATCCTATACTCTAAAGTCAGAGGAGCCTCGTTACATCACTGCAACAGGCGGCGAGGTATTATGTATTCCTCAGACTGCACCGAATCCAGATGGAGCAATGCAATTTATTAACTGGATTTATAGTTCAAAGGAAAATTATTTGTTTGCCATTTATGGAATAGAAGGAAAAGATTACGAGATTATTGACGGAAGAATCAATAAACTGGTACCCGATGAATTTTTCTATGAATGGATGTTCCGTAACAAGAACTATCAGTTATTTACACCTGAGGTAGATCAGGCTTATATTGATACATATACCAGCTGGGACGATCAGGCTGTCACCTCAGAAATGCTTGGTTTCCGCTTTAATAACGAAAAGGTAAAGGAAATTGAAGCAGCCATCAAAGAAGTGGCAGGCAAGCAGATGAATCCAATTCTTTATGGCTTTGTGGATTATGAAACAGAATATCCCAAGGCCCTGCAGGCACTAAAAGATGCCGGAATTGATGAATACATTGCGGAAGTACAACGCCAAATGGACGAATTTCTGGCCTCCAAACAATAATATACTTCCAGATTAACAAGAGGATCAGCCACCTGGCCGAGGGATACCTGGAGCCGGGTGGCTTGAGTTATATAAAGAAGCTGCATATTATTAGCTTTTAATATAAAGCTATAAATAAAGGCATTATGAATAGAATACTGTGAATAATATGATTATATGTGTTATGATGTATATATGAAATAGCATAAAAGAATGAATGTAAATGAGAAGCAGAAGGGAAGCAGAAACGATGTCGATATTGGTAACCGGCGGAGCCGGATATATTGGGAGTCATACCTGCGTTGAACTGTTGGATTCAGGTTATGATATAGTAGTTGTGGATAATCTTTGCAATTCCAGTGAAGAAGCACTTCGAAGGGTAGAAGAAATTACCGGAAAAGAGCTGAAATTCTATCTTGTTGATCTGACCGACAGGGATAAACTGAGGCAGGTATTCGAGCAGGAAAAGATTGAAACAGTAATTCATTTCGCCGGATTAAAGGCAGTGGGTGAATCTGTTTATAAGCCTTTGGAGTATTATCAGAATAATATAACCGGTACGTTGGTACTTTTAGAGGTAATGAGAAACTATGGTGTGAAAAACATAGTATTCAGTTCCTCCGCTACAGTATATGGCAATCCGAAAACGGTACCCATCAAAGAGGATTTTCCTCTGTCAGTGACCAATCCCTATGGCAGGACCAAACTCATGCTGGAGGAGATATTCCGTGATCTCTACGTGTCGGATTCAGCTTGGAATATAATACTTCTCAGATATTTTAACCCCATTGGAGCACATCAAAGTGGTTTGATCGGTGAAGATCCCAAAGGAATTCCCAATAATCTGGTACCTTATATAACACAGACTGCTGCTGGAAAGTTGGAAGCAGTAGGGGTATTTGGGACAGATTATCCTACACCGGATGGAAGCGGTGTACGTGATTATATTCATGTTGTGGATCTGGCACTGGGGCATGTAAAAGCTGTGGAAAAGCTGGCGGAGAAGCCGGGTATACAAGCCTATAACCTTGGAACTGGAAGAGGTTATAGTGTATTGGAAATGCTCCGTGCCTTTAGTGAAGTTTGTGGTAAAGAGATTCCATATGTTCTTAAGGAAAGAAGGCCTGGAGATATCGCAACCTGTTATGCAGATGCTGCACTTGCAGAAGAGGAACTGCACTGGACTGCCAAAAAGAGCTTACATGACATGTGTGAAGATGCCTGGAGATGGCAGAAAAATAATCCCATGGGGTATCAGATATAAGCAATGACAGAAATCGGGGGGATATAATTGGCATATCATGTTAAATTAATAGAATCCATTGAAGAACTGGAACAGTGTGAACTTTTTCACATCAATCATTTTAATTGGGTGGAAGGATATCAACCCAAAGCCTTTGGGAGGATGGGTCTGCTTCATAATTTAGGTCTGGTAGTTGGTATGACGGCAATGGAAGCGAATCCTCTCACCACCTATACAAAAGATAATGATCCTGTTTACCGGGACAGTGCATTGGAAGCTTTTTTTAATTTTACTCCAAAGCGTAAAATTCCTTACTATACGAACTTTGAAATGAATTCCAACGGTGCGATGCTGAATGAAATTGGAATTGTGGGGGACAGAAAGAATGTCTATAAAACCTTTCCCTGGAGAGGAAGCTGTAAAGCCACCCGTAAAGCAGATTCCTGGTCTGTGCTGCTGAAAGTGCCTATGGAGATGATTTGTAATATTTTTAGTATAGAACCATTAAAAACAGGGGATAGATTTACCTGCAATTTTTATAAAATATGTGAGAGTAAAAATCTGGAGCATTATGCAAGTTATGCACCGATTGTAAGTGACAGACCGAATTTTCATCTGCCTCAATTTTTCGAGACTGCAGTTATTGTGGGGCGACAGTAAACAGAAAAAACATCGAGAACGATAAATTAGTTCTTGATGTTTTTTTGTTTAGATTCTGTTAAATTCCAAAAATAAACTTATAAAAAATGCTAAAAAATAACAACAAAAAATAATTTTTAATCATATTAGATATGGAGGCTGTGTTATTCACGATATTTTGCAAAACAATGCGTAACCCAGGGGAAGATTATTGCTATAAGCTGAATTAAATTTATTACATGACAGGGGGACACTATGGGATTATTTAATAATTTGAAAGAACCGGTTTTTCTAAAGGAAAACAGTAATATAGATTCACAGTTGGAAAAACTAAGAAACTTAGAACCAGCATTAAATGAAGAAGGGCAGTTATTACTGAAACAAGATTTAAAGAGTCTTGAATACGGAATTGCAGGTGAAGCAAATATAGCATTCGAGCTAAAAAATTGTCATATGCCAATGTATATTTTACACGATGTTTACCTGGAACTAGGTGATTTAAGTGCACAAATTGATTATCTTGTTTTTACCAGAAAATTATGTTTTGTATTGGAATGTAAAAATCTTTATGGAAATATTGAAATTAATAATGTGGGAGATTTTATACGTACCACAGAGTTTGGAGGAAAAAAGAAAAAAGAAGGCATTTATTCTCCGATTACACAAAATCAACGGCATCTGGAATTGATGAAAAAGATCAGGGTTAATAGTAAAAATAACATATTAACAAAAATAATGGCTGAAAAATATTTTGAAGATATCAATAAATCAGTTGTAGTTTTGGCTAATCCTAAAACAGTACTTAATGCAAAATACGCACAGAAGGAAGTAAAAGAAAAAGTAATACGAGCGGATCAATTAGTTAAGTATATTAAAAATATGTATGAAAGTTCGAAAGAGCTGGCAGTATCAGATGAAAAAATGCTGTTATGGGCTCAATCTTATTTAGATTTACATAAAGATGTTGATAAAGATTACACTATAAAATACGATAAATACAGAATTATAGCTAAAACAGAAAATACCGCTGAACTAGCTATTGAAACACAAAAAGAAACTGATTCTGATGATATTTCTATAGTTTCAGTAAATGATAATGCAGTAAGTGAAAATGATGTAAGAATAGAAGAAACAAAGATTTTTCAAGAATTAAAGGCTTATCGTTTAAATAAAAGCCGCGAAGAGAAAATCAAACCATATTTTATTTATAATGATAATCAACTTAAGGATTTGATCTTGAAAATGCCAAAGAGCAGAGAAGAGTTGTTAAATATATCTGGATTCGGTGAAGCAAAGGTAAATAAATATGGAGAAGATATCCTAAAGGTTATAGATAAAAGTAATTAATTTAGATATCACCGATTATTAAAATGTTGATGGAGGCAGGTAATATATTGATAAATTAAGTAAGAAAGTATGATGGCTATAACTGAGATGTAAAAAAAATGAAAATAAAGTATAATATTCTTGACATTTGTCAGAAATTTGGTAAACTAATTGAGGTTATGTTAGCATTTTTTACATAATATGATAATTATTAACAACAAAGGAGAGGATTTATGAAAATGCAGAAGATGAAAATCACGCAACTTTTAGTATTAATGGTATTTTGCTGTGCACTGGTTATAGGGAATCTTGCCATGCCTGGAGTTGTAGCAGAGGCAGCCACGAAAAAAACAGCAATAAGCACAACCAGTCTAACAATACCGGTTGGCAAAATGACAAACAAGGTATATTATATTAAAAATTACTGGGAAATAGAAAGCCCGCAAAAACTTACAGTTAAAAACGCACTGAAGGGTGCAACATATCAGTTTACCTCCAGCAATACCAAAGTTGTTAAGATAGGTAAAACTGGTGGAGACCTCACTGGTGTGAAAGCAGGAAGTGCAACAATAACCTGTGTACAGACTTACAAAAGTAAAAAAACAACAATTGGAAAATGTAAAGTCACAGTAAAAAATGCAACTCTGGTAAGTGATTCCGATAGTGAATTTGCAGTAGGAAAAGGCGGTTTTGATCTTGCAGGATATTATAGTTCCTCCAGCAGTTTATACAGTATAGAATATCGCAATCCCAATGCTGTTTATACACTGACCTCCAGTAGTAATGATTTCACAATAAAAGAAGTGAAATATAGTTCTTCCAATATAAAAGATGTTACAGATAATCAGGAATATCAGGATGTTCTGAAAAGCTTTATAGCTGATCGTTATATTTACGGATATCAGTTCGAGGCAAAAAAAGCCGGTACCTATACCATAACAGTGAAAGAAACTTACAACAAAAAGTCCAGAACACTTGGAAGCTTCAAAGTAGTTATAAAAGAGACCAGTGTTGCAGAAGGCAAACAGGAAATGTTATTAGGTGATTCTATTAATGCGTTATCATTGGTTAATTATGGTAAAGAAAACACCGGTTATTATTTTGAGATAAAGGGTTATGATGAAGCAAATCAGGATAACAATGTATTATTGTTAAAACAAGACGACAGCAGTTTATATATCTATGGAAATAAAGCCGGAACCGCAGAAGTTACTGTAAAAGAAGGCTCAGAACAGGGAACTGTTATTGGTACAGTTTCTATTGAAGTTGCAGAAGCTCCCTGCAAGGCAATAACTGTTGATTCGGAAGAAGAATTATCTACTTATATTGGTGATGAATATTTTGAAATAAATTATGAACTGGATCCTTGGGATACAACCGATAAGGTTACCATTGAGTCTGATAAACCGGAGGTTTTAAAGGTTGTATATAATGAAGAAGAGGAAAGATGGGTATATACACCACTGAAAGCCGGAAAAGCAAACATTACCATAAAGTGCGGAAGCCAGTCAGCTACAGTTAAAGTAGTGGTAACGAAGGAAGAAGAATGGTAAGATGTTATAAAATCTAGTATATAGAATGAAATAGCTGTTTTAAAGTGAACTGACCCCCAAAAGTTAGAACTTAAAATCTAACAATTAGGAGGTCAGTTTTTTTATGTAATAAATTGTGTAATTTTATAAAAAACTCTGTCTGGGAGATATATCACAATCCTGCTTATAAGTACTGATTGGATAGTAGTAAATATGGAAAGGGATTTTGCTTTAGTTAAAAGAAGTTCGGTTTCAGTAAACGAAGTTTTTATAGAAAGTGTATATTTATATTATAAAAACCCTTAAAAAGATACTATAAACAAAAATAAATGTCATATTGTTTCTGTAAGTAAAAAACATAAATTAAATAAAAACTTATACAAAGGCTTAAACAAAAGTTAAGTTATGGTATATAAAACACAGATAAAAAAATTGTGACTTAGATTAATGAGATATTAATTCTCTCAAAAATAAAGAGAATTAACATAAAATCATACAAATTTGAAAGGGGATAAAAAAATGGCAGGAACCATTAGAATTACACCAGAAGAACTAAGAGAGGCAGCGAATTTTATCAAACAGAAACAGGATGCAATGACAGCAGATGCAAATGCATTAAATTCAAAAATCAATGAAATTGCAGCAAATTGGGAAGGTGCTGCTCAATCTGCATTTATCAGCGGATTTACTTACGACTTATGGCCGGTTCTGGACAAGACGATGCCTCAGATCCTTACTGGAATTCAAACACAGTTAACAGAAACTGCAACTACGTTGGAGGAGACAGATAAGGCAATAGCTGACAGGCTAAAATTATAGGAATTAAGTTGTAAAGAGGCTGCAGCAGGAATGGGATGGCGATAAAAAATCCTTTCCTACTGCAGCTTTTTTCAAAATTTACAATAAGACTGTATATGCTTGGATAAAGCAAAATGAAATAGAGCGGATTAATAACATAGGAATGAAGGAGGTATAAGATGTATTTCTGGGATTCGGTTGGTGATTTTTTTCATACATCGGACAATGAACGAAAAAGAGATGAATACAGTAAATTAGTCAAATATTTAAATAAGAAAATTCCAAAAGCGGAAGCTCTCTATAACAATTTAAAAACAGGCTGTGACATGGAATTTAAGATAATGAAAGGGACCGTCGATAAGAATAACTTAGCTGGGGAGTTAGTTAGCATGTATGATAATAAATTTATTATCTACCAGAAGGATACTACAGATTTATTGGATTATTATAAGAATATGATAGCAACTTTTCGCAATAAATTAGTGGTTGCTCAAAGCATGTATGAATATTATGTCGAACAGTGCAGGCTTGAGGATGAAAGGAGAAGGCAGCGTATTCGGGAAGAACAGGAAAGGGAAGAAAGAGAAAGGGCAGCAGCGCAAAGTGCGAAAGCAACAAAGAAATAAAGAAATAAAGAAGCTTTTACATTAAGTTAGGAGGTAGTAACGATGGAAAAATTAGTTTTAGACAGTGATAGATTCGCAGAGCTCGAAAAAAACACATCTCAAATGAATGAAAACATAGAGAAGGCATTTCAGTTAGGCAAAGAATTTCTTGCTATGCTGCAGGTTACAGATCAGTGGAAAGGTAAGAGCAAAGAGGAATTTCAAAGCTACCTGCATCTGGTGCTGCAATATCACGGACAATTAATCGGTGAGAAAATCCCATCCATTGGAAAAGTTAAAACTGCGAAAGTCAATGGAAACACCTGTGAGGTAGCCCTGGAAACCTTGCAGGAACACAATAAAAATATGAATCAGTTTACCGGTAACTGCAAATCTTACCAGGAATTGGAGAGGATATAGGATGCTGTTCAAAGAAGAGGAACTTATCTGTTTTAACAGTGTATTAGATGGAAAGCGCATATTTGGCACCAATTTCAGTGCACCTCAGGAAATATCAAAAGAATACATAGAGAATACTCTGACACGGCTGACAGAGAATAAATTTTTAGAGGATAAGAAACCGACGGAAAGCTTTTGCCTTGCGGTAAAGGTATTAGAAGAATACAAGGAATCACAGCGGTATCTGATAATGAATCAGATGAATATCGCCTTTGCTAAAGATAAAAAAAATATTATATGTTTATGCAGGACCGATAAGGGTTATGAAATGACTGTTTTAAAAAAAGAATTGTTCTTATATGAATATATGAGAAATATCCCCTTTCTGGCAGAAGAGGATTCCAGGGAGAGAATATCAGAAAAGACGGAATTTGAAGAATGGTACCAGGATTTAGAGAGCCCGGAATTAAGGAATATCACTTTCCTACAGGAATTTGAGCGGAATAAATCCGGCGGTACCTATATCTTATACCAGAAAGAGAACCAGGGTTATCTCTATGAGCCTGCCTCCAAGCGGATGAAGCGGGGAGGCTCACTGCAATTCAGACAGCTGCTGCTGAAGTTATTTCAGATAAACAGTAAGGAGGGGGTATATAATGGCTGCTAACATTAAGATTTCCTTTGAAATGATTCAGGAGTTTGACAAGCTACTGTTAATGGTCTCTGAATTGGGAGATGCCATGCAGCAAATAGAAAATTCCCTGAATCTGCTTGAAGGAGAGGTCTTATACGAGGGAAAAGCAAAAGAAGAAATGCTGGTGTTTTATTCACGCTGTTACAATCACACCCAAACACTTATTAATCTTTATAGTAAAGCGTATCAGTTTGCAGTAAATGCTGTTATCGATATGATAGAACAGGACATGATACTGGCAAGAGCATTACAGCGGGGGGATGCGAAATGGTAAGACAACTGGGAAGAGAAATAATTGAGAAATACACCTGGCTGGAGAGAGCTAATATTACCATGGGATATTCTGCGAACCTCCTCTTTGACTTCGCTGATCTGGATGATCTTTGCAAGGATATCGAAGGGGAACTGGACTCCCATTCCCTGGGGGCAGGCTTCTCTTCTCAAGGGCAGCGGATAGATGAATTCGTAGAACATAGAAGTGCGTTGTTAAACTATACCAGTGATGTATTATATGATATTGATGAATATCTGGAAAATCCACTTTATAAAGGGTTTAATAATGCCGTGGATCTGATGGCTGCCATTGATATGAGAGATGCAAAGACAGATAATACCATAGGGTTACAGGAACATACAAGTATGTATGTAGGAGCCGGAATGTATGATGAGGTTGGGGGGGATATGACCTCTCTAAACCTGGAGGATTTTATAGGCAGCCGCAATAAGAATAACAGTCTCACCAATTATCAGAAAGTAGATGATTTTGCGGAATTATTTGCAAAAGACTATGAAAATCTGGTAAATAATGATAAAATAGACCCAAGTAAAGTAAATTTACAGGAGTATCTGGACAGCCTGGTATTAAAAGAATTTGCTCATAAAAAGGACGCCCCATTCTGGAAGGAACTATTAGAATCTTTAAGCGAAATGACTGTCGTTATTCCCATTATTGAGGCAGCAACGGGTAAAACCCTTATAACAGGAGATTATCTAACAGGAGATGAACGAGCATTTAAGGTAGTATCAGGGGCAGTAAGCCTGGTAACCTTAGGATATGGAGCGGCAATTGCGAAAGGCGGGGGAATGGCTTTAGCCAAAATGTTTGCCGCAGATATTCTGGCTGAAGCGGTGTCAGGCTCGACCGTAATCGTTTGTGATAAGGCAGGTGTGCCTTCTGCGGTGACAGTTGCTCTGGCGATAGTGTTAGGTTCTACGACGGGAGTGATTGCAGATAAAGCATTGCTTAAGAACGGAATTAAGGTTACTGGGGTGGATGAGGTTGATAATACAATTAAGGGTGGCAGTTATTCAGGAGAAGAATGGTACAATTATTTTGCTGATACATATGGTAAAGGTAATGTTCAAGGCACTTTCTTTAATGAAGTAAATTATGAACCGACTTCTGGAGTGAAATTTACAGCTACAGAGGGAAAAACTACTACAATACTTGGTAGATATGATATGGATACACAATATATTTTTGAAGAAACTGGAAATATAAAATCTCTTAGTTATGATGGACATGAAGGAGGCTTTAATTTATTAAATGTTCCTGATGAATTAAGTAACGCACCAGGCGTGGATTTTTGGAATGATTATAATGTTCCTTTTCTAGATGAGGCAATTGGTAGAAATGATTTGATTTCTTTAGCAACAAAACCAAATAAGGCATCTATGTATAGAATTAACAAAGATACAGGTTTATTAGAATTATCTGGATTCGGTAAAGAAATAAAATATCTAGAAAGAAATGGATATATTTTTGATCAAGATTTAATGCAGATGATTCCAAAATCAACAAAATAAGGAGATATACAATGGAGTTAGAAAATTTACTTAAAAAATTATTTGAGAAAATAATTGAGACATATAATTTGGGTATTTCAATCATTTCAGAGAATGAAGTAGTGTTATTCTGTGATAAATATATATTATCATTTTTACTTCACTCAGCTGAATTAGAAATGGTATATATTGAAAAAAGAGAAAATGAAGAATTGTATCAGTATAACATTGACTCATTTATTACATATTCAATTTCGGATGAAGATAGGTTGAGAATAAAGAGTTTCTTGATTAATGGTTCAAAACTTGAATTAGAGTTAGGATTACTTGCTTATACTTTAGAAAAAAAATGGGGAGAATTATTATTGGGAGGTAATAGATGGATACAGGAGTATGAGAATTTTATGCTATATATTCCTGCAAGAAATGTTACTAGACTAAAGGAAAAAAGTTATAAAGGAAAATGTTTATAATTTAATTGTGATATACTTTAAGACTTCCAATCACATAAATCCCAGTCTCTTAATTCATCATGGCTCTCAGTAATAATGTAATCCATGATATGAATTAAGAGGCTTTAACAAAAAATTTTACCTTGAGTATGCAATCGGATTTTAAGTGTAGATCCAATAATCTCATATAAACGTACTTTTTGTAGCAAAACATTTGTTGCGAAAGGTGCGTTTTATTATATGAATTGTGATCCTATGTCAAGATTTAGTACAAGTTAAAATGGGAAGATTATCCTCACTTTGATTTTGGATCTATTTGCAAAAGACTATGAAAATCTGGTAAATAATGATAAAATAGACCCAAGTAAAGTAAATTTACAGGAGTATCTGGACAGCCTGGTATTAAAAGAATTTGCCCATAAAAAGGATGCTCCCTTCTGGAAGGAACTATTAGAATCGTTAAGCGAGATGACTGTCGTAATTCCCATTATTGAGGCAGCAACGGGTAAAACCCTTATAACAGGAGATTATCTAACAGGAGATGAACGAGCTTTTAAGGTAGTATCAGAGGCAGTAAGCCTGGTGACCTTAGGATATGGAGCGGCAATTGCGAAAGGCGGGGGAATGGCTTTAGCCAAAATGTTTGCCGCAGATATCCTGGCTGAAGCGGTGTCAGGGTCAACCGTAATCGTTTGTGATAAAGCAGGTGTGCCTTCTGCGGTGACAGTTGCTCTGGCGATAGTGTTAGGATCTACGACGGGAGTGATTGCAGATAAAGCATTGCTTAAGAATGGAATTAAGATTGATGATAATGTAAGATACAAAAAGTATTGGGATGATGTTGCTAATGGAAAGTATGATATACCTTACGGTATGACATCTGAGGAATATGTTCAGTATTTGAAAGGATTGGATAAGGTTGATAAAGCTATTAAAGGGTCAGATGATGTAATTAAGGGTGGCAGTAAAACTATTAGTGAAATTGATAGGATTAAAATTAACAATTGGGATTTTACTCCTAGTGATGAACAATATCTCAAATACAAAAAGGTATATGATAATCCATTATATTATAACCAAACAACAGGAGCAATTCATTGGCCTATTAATGATGGATTTAAAGCCGGAACAAGACTTGATGACCAAATGATATCAGAAGGGAAAATTTTCAAAAGATATGGTTCGAATAGTGGTGAATTTCTTGGTAATGCAACTGATTCTTTTGAATCTAGAGCACTTGCACCACATAGTGAAGGAGCTGAAGTACATTATTATCAATTGACAGAAGATTATAAAATGACAACGGGAGAGGCTGCTGCATGGTTTGGAAGTGATGGTGGTGCTGAACAATTTGTTAAGTATAAAGCCGATGGAACTAAATATACAATAAAAGAATTAGAAGGCATGGGGATATTAGATGACGTTACAGATCTAGTAAATAAAGGAGAGATTAATATTGAATGATATAAATGAATTATTAAAAGACAATGGTATAAGAATTCAACATAAAAACAACCAAGATTATTTTTGTAGCATATATAATAATATTCTGCAAGAAGATTATATATTATTAGAATTTGAAAATGAAAGCTATTCGATATATGAGATTCATAGAGGCGAAAAATTATACAAGATTAAAGATACTGATAAAGAAAAAGCAATTATATTGGGTATAGTATTATATAAAAAGCTAAATGACAGTGTGGTGGACCGTGAAAAAGTAAGAGAAATTAAAAATTTAGTTAGTAAAGGTGATGAAAAATCGGCAATTGCTTATTTCGGCGAATTTGATGATAATACTTATTCAATAGGAATTGAAGAAAGGATGAAAATTTCTCTAATAAAAGGACATAGCGGTACAAGTGTTGTTTATGATAAAAAGTATATAGTTGAAGATGTAACATTATGTAGAGCATATGTAGTACTTTACAATTATTGCAATAATTTAAAAGAAATTTTATCATTTTATCATACTAATAAAGTTTTGATTAATAGTAAAAATATAACTGTACAAGAAATGATAAAACTCTATATTTTTAATTAATAACATACCATGAGGGTAAACAGAATTAAATATGTTTCTAAACAAACAACTCCAGCTCCAGGTGCATACACTGTTAAAGCAGGGATACAACATACTTTAGTTTAGGGACAGAATGGGATAATATTACTGTGGCATATAGCTTGGATAAAGCCGGAAAGAATATGTTTGACTATTTTAATAAACCTGCGTTAGATGATGCCGTAAGCCAAGGAAAAGAACTTAGATTTTCACATGACCCAGAAGCATATAGAGAATGTGCATTAAAATGGGAATGGTATTATTTACAGAATAAACATGAGTATAGGGGTTACAGAGGAGAATGATACTTCTCTTGTTGCTTTTTGTTTTTTTCAATCTAATAATGGTTATGATTAATATGTGAAATGGTAAGGCAGATGAAAGTTCATTAGTTTCAATTGACAGAGGGAATCGGTGGAGGCATTCAATATGAATTTCCTATCAAAGTTGAGTATTTAGTGAAGCTGGGATTACTTAAAGAAATAAAATAGGAGAACAATATGAATCAACATGAAATAAGAAAAATAATCGAAGAAGAAAAATTAACAAGAATTAATTGGTTTAATGAAAGTCAATTAAGAGAAAATCAAGTTGGTATCAAGAAGGATAGTGATAGGTGGATTGTATATGTCACAGATGAAAGAGCAAATGTTGTAGATGGTTCAATAATACAATTGGAAAAGGAAGAGGAGGCATATGATATGCTGTTGAAGAAAGGAAGATTTGCTAAAAGAAAGTTTGGTTAAATTATATATTACAATTATTGGGATGAGAATATAAAAATCTTGATTAGGATTACGATCTAATTTTAGGTAAATGTATTTACGCTCATATACATTAGAATTTTTAGAGGTAGTTCCAATATTCTGATATAAAGGCACTCTTTAACAAAATTTAAATGTTTGGAAAGGGTGTATTTTTTGTCAAATAAGGAAAATCTTTATCTTAGCGATATGGTTTTGACAGAATATGTATATAATGCTATAATATGTATTAATATATAAAAATCTGTATTTGAATTCATAAAAGTGATGCAATCAACTCGTAAACACTTTACCAGGGGAGTAAATCTATGATGAAAAAACGATATACCATCAGTATCTTTTTTTTTACAATGCTTTTCTCAATCGGATTTATATTTACAAATCAATCACTTACTGCATCTGCTTCAGCAAAATCTACTGCAATCTCATTAAATACTGCAAGTATATACCTGATAAAAGGTGAAACCACAACCTTAAAAATATCAGGAACATCCAAGAAAATAATCTGGACTTCTACAAACAAAAACATTGCAACAGTTACAAGTTCAGGAAAAGTAACGGCTGTCGGTTATGGAAGCACCTTTATTAAGGCTTCCGTAAGTAATAAAAGTTATAAATGTAAAATAACTGTAATAAATCCTGCAAAAATAACTTTTGAACCTGCTTACACTACTGTATTCGTAAATGGAACTGGAGTAAGTCTGAATTCCGTATCCGACACCTACACTGCAGCCGAGTTGAAAAAGTTAGGGATCAGCTATAAAGTTACCGGTAATTCAACTGTAAAAATCAGCAGTACAGGGCTGGTTACAGCTGCTTCAGCGGGAGAATTTGAAATTATTGCCTCTGTACATGGCAAAAAGATTCAGACCATTGCTATGAATGCGGTTGCTTATGATGGATTTACGGTTCCGGATTTATGGCTTGAGACAAATATTGAGGAATATGTAGGTTTTGCTAAAGATATACTGCCGCTTATGAAGGACGTTGAAATTATCTCAACAAACGATGGGATTGCGGTAGCAGAAAAAAGTTATCACATAGATCTAAACAGTAATTATAAGCGCTGTGAAGGTATTTACGTAAAAGGCATGAAAGAAGGAACCTGTTATATAAAAGTTACTGTTGCGGGTATCACAAAAGAATTAAAAGTTGTTGTCGGTGACGGATATGAAAAACTTGATCCTGTTGAGGCAATCAAAAGCAATAATCTGAGTGGTTATACAGGGAAAGAATTAATTACGATGACAGCTGTCAGAAAGTTATTAGAGGATAATAACCTGTTTTCAGCAACTTTAAGTGACAGAGAAAAAGTTAAGATCTTACAGACTTATCTGAACTCAACTTATACAGGCAAATTTGTCGACGATACTTATACGGATCTTATATCAGGTGTTATATTGACTGGCAGCGGAGTATGTGCCTCTTATGCAGAAACCTTTTGTTTCCTTTCTGAATGTATTGGAATAGAAGTATATTATTGTATTGGAAGTGCAGATAACCGAAGCGGAATTGGGTTCGCAGGCCATGCATGGAATAAGGTAAAGCTTGATGGAACCTGGTATTATATAGATCCTTACTGGAACGCAGGACTTAACAGTTTTAAATATTTCTTATCGGAAAATCTTTGGGAGGATCATAGATTAATTGAAGAAGGGTATTTTTCTGTAATTATGAATAGTGGAGTACCACCTTATAGTAATTCCCTGGAATAAAAAAGTTAACAAAATATAAACGGCTTTGTAACTGTAGTAGTAGGGATAGGTTCTCCCCAATAAAGAATTAACAAAACATAAACGGCTCCCTGATTTTTGGGAGCTGTTTTTTTTTATTAATAAATGAGTTAGAAATTGGCTGTTTCATAATCTTAGTTCAAATAGAGGAAATTACTAATCATAATGATAGTTCAACTAGAGGAAATTACTATTCATAATCAAAGTTCAACTAGAGGAAATTACTATTCATAATCAAAGTTTAACTAGAGGAAATTACTATTCATATTCATAGGTCAAATAGAAGAAGTTACTATTGAAATAGCATAACTATTCTCTTACTGAGTTTTATATTATATCTCAAAGGTTTATATTTCGTCTGAAATAGAGATTTTCTGCAAAAAATGTAAATAAACACCTTAATCTAAAATTTTCCATCATATTATATCTGAGAAATACTTTCAATTAAGAAACAGATTCATAAGAGGGGAGATTAAAAAATGTTTCATAATTTCAAAGTAGTTTTAAGAAAGATATTTGGTGTTAAATGCAATAGCAGGAAATTAAAGATTTTATTAATTGGAGTAGTATTCCTATGCTGTTTTTCCGGTTTTTTGATATGGAAGAATATCAATGCATACGGTGATGACGGTTATGCGGTCGGTTCTAACGGTAGCGCTGTGCTTCCGCATACTACAAGTGGAGATATTGATATCTGGCCCATAACAGAACCAGTGTTTATTGTGCAGTTATATTCTAAAATAGATGGAATGAGTACAGATAATGGTTCTTACGATGGGCTGGTTGAATCTATTAAGACAGTGATTCCTTATGCTACTGAGGATGCTATGTGGCTTTGCTCCAATCTTCTATCCGATTATATGATTCGTCATAATTTCCATACCAGTGAGCAGGTATATTTTGCAAGAAAAACGAGTTTATCCTTAACACAGTTGAACCTTGTTGGCGGTAGGAGTAATCCAGATGCCTTAGGAAGAATTAAGTATTTATCAAGAAATAAAAATACAACCTTTGGCGGTAATATTAATCAAGGAGTTTTCTATAAAGAAATCCTGGATCTATTTATAGCAAATAACCGGAGCATGGCTTTGCTGGCGAAAGACAGTGAGTTTTTAAAGTACCTAAATACAGACGATGAGTCAAAGTTAACGAATTCCTTAGAGTTATGGTCCTACATAACGGATGTCAAAGTAATTCCGGTAGGAGGCGGTAGTGAGTATGAAATTTATATTAAGGAAAAGATTGACGAATTCCTGCATGTTAAGGAACTTTATGATGCAGGACTGGATTTTAATAAGTGGAATGATTCAAGTACATCAAAATTTACAACCAATGGATATACGATTACGGCAGCTGACTGTTTTAATTTGCGATACCTGGATTTATTGATGACCCTGAATATAATATCGAATAACAAAACCTATTGGTCAGATGGGATAAAAAGTTTCATGACCGATAATAACGGAAGCGCAAATATTTCCATAACACAGGGAATAATAGGGAGATTAGATAGTGTAAGTACCGAAGGAGGCAATGTTGAACCGGCAACTGTTTTTATGTCTTGTAATGACTTGACACAGGATGCATACCGAGTACAGAAAAATTACAATTTATCAGATTTGATTGCATCAAATACTGTTTATGAAAATGTAAACAAAACGGATTATATCAATCGGTTGAAAGCAGCAGTAAGCTTGTCAGAATCAAATACATATTATACGGATTCGATTTATTCCTCTAATATTATAAGCAGAGTTATATCCGAAAGAGTGAGATCCGTTGTAAATAATAGGCTGAGTTGGGGAAGTTCAAATAATCCGTTGAATCTGAGTGGTTTCTTAAAGTTTAATTTTAAAGGTGATACCTGGGATGGGACTAACTGGGTGCTTGAACCGCCTATAACCACACTTGCTATAAATTATCAGGCAATTCTAACGTTAAACTCAAAAGACCTGGATAAAATTAATAAAAAAGTCAAAAAAGAGTATAAAAAGGATAATAGCATAATTGATTTAGTAAAATATTATGTCGATAGAAGGGCACAGCAAAAACAAACCGTTATTACAGATGACGATGTTAACTTACAGGTAACATTAAAGGCACTTACATTACAGGGCAATAGTCAGGGGCAGGAAAATGCCATTGATGAGTGGACTACGTTTATAAAAAAGAATAATATTACGGAGTTCAGATTACTGATCAAACTAAACAGAAACTTTAATGGTACAGCCTTTACCAGTATTCCAATTGAAGGCAGAGATTTTAAGCAAATATATACCAACAATGTTGAATGGTGTACTTCTACTGATTGGGAAACAGTTACTTCAGAAAAATTTTTGGAACTGTTACGGGGGAAAACCCCGCTTGGCCAATGGTCTGATGATACTATCAGTAAATTAAAAGTATCAGATAAGGAAGAAAAGAATATTATTTATGTAGCGAAAGTCTATATCCAATACAAAGCAACTGATAAAAAATGGTATTACACCACTGGAAAAGCGGATGAAACTGCAGAAAAGGATCTTATTGAAGCGGAGGATATATCTAAAATCCCGGATATACGGTTAACCAATAAAGTTGAAATAAAATATACCTGGAACAGGCTTCCTGTATACTTAAACTTCCCCAGCAGCAGCTGGCATTCAGAGGAGCCGGCATTAGCTTATGCAGAATTAAAAGAAGGCTCTATCTACAATGAAACCTTTGAAGCAATGGCAGGAGTTCCGTCTACCCGAACACTGTATTTTTCCTCCGGCGGTAACGAGTTTATGGTGGATTTAAGGGTGGATTACGAACCAGATAGAACGGCAATAAGAGAATATATCAGCCATTATAATGGAATTGAGTGTGAATTCAAGAAGAATGACCAGTTAAAAGGAGGGACCGGCTCCTATAGCAAAACAGAGGCTTTTGTAGGGGATGGCTCAGGTAAGACAATCAGTAAGAATGTTGTTGCCGAATCCTCTAAAATAGTTGAGCCTGACGGAAGCAAAACAAAGAATATAACCGTCAACAATCATGCAAGTAATACGGATTTATGGGCAGAGTGGAAAGGAACCATTGGAAACGGTACACAGGAACCTGCGGATATCGGTAAATTCAATCCGGGTAAACCGGGAACTCCCTGCGCAGGCCTTGGCTTTGATCCGGGAACCTTAAGAACCAAAGACGAACCCAGTACCAGCTGGGAGGTTGATACCTATAATCAGAATTTGGAGCAGGCTATCAGTTGGGCAAAAGCAATGGAAGCAACCAATAGCACTTACACTGTACAAAAGATTGCGGACAGTGATGGACAGACCAGACAATATCAGGTTGGAAACGCGGTAATAACCGTTACTCTGAACGGAGGAGATAACAGCTATGCGAATACTAAGCAAAGAAGTTATAGCGGAGGAAACTATACCTCTTCCAGTGCTGCAGGAGCTTCCTTAACCAGTTCTGATAAAGGAAGATTGGGCAGCGGTTGGGGGTGGAATGCCGGTAAATTAGGTGTAGGAAGCGGTTACTCCGATTGTGGTCATGGACACAATGCATCCGGTTGGCATGTAGAACCAAAAGAGGCAGTACCGCCGGATGAAAACGGTAATGGCGGCAGCCCGGCTGTCCCGGGAGTTAAACATTCACATAACTGCGGAAGCTATACTCCTGGCCAGGATATAACCCAGGGAGCCTCCAGTATTATAGATTATACAATAAAAGTTACCTTTCAAAATGGTACTTTAAAAGCTGAGAATTATGACGGTAACAGTTCGGATGTAACAGCAGCCATCCAAACAGGTTTAACCGGGATTCCCGCTCATGCACTTTGCGGTCCCTGTTGTATCCATGATCTGCCTGCCATTGAAGATGTCTGGTATCAGGAGGTGACTTATGACACTATCCAGATTACAAAATGCAATGTATATAAGATAGAGAAGGGGTATGTTACTGATATGTCAGAGATAACCTATGACAGTGATAAAAATCTGATAGCAAGTATCACCCAGGGGGATCCGAATATTTTTTATAACATAGCTGCAGACAATCAGCCTGAATTCTGGGATGAGAAAATAACCAATGCGTCAAAGATAGGAAGGATAAGGTACTCACTGCAGGAAGCGCAAGGTGATAGGGTATATTATGAAGAAATGTCAAAAGGGGACGAGAAACGTACAAACAAGTGTGATGGGTTAAGCAGGGTGCAAAGTCCGCAAAATCCGGCACCTCTGGCGAAAAAGGGACATGAACTGGGGTTTGCCAGCGGAATTCTATACAGTAACGGTAGTACCTCGGGTTATGGGAATGCTCCCGGCATCTCCATAACGACAGAGGATTTTGTCTCTGACAATAAAGCAACTTCAGCTACGCTTAAACCGGCATATATGAATAAACTGGATTCAAAGGATCTGCTTACGGATGAATGGAAACGTTTCTATACAAGGCGTACCCAGGAAGTAACGGCTACTGTTATATCTGATATGCTTATTTTGCAGACCTCCAGCGGAGATCAAAGTCCTGTATATTATGAAGAAATAACAAAAGCAAAAGCACAGGAGGACTTTCCTTCTCTTCAGGCCTCTGGGGATGTGAAGAAAGCATCTACCCAGGACGAGATAGACAGAAAATGGCTGAAGATGTGGGAGAATAATGGATTCACCTTTGCCAATACCAAGCCTGATGCGATTAATATTGGATCTTATAATGGAAAATATAATTTAACAGCAGCAAAATACCAGGGAACCGGGAAAAAAGAAAAAATAACTACCAGATTTGATAATGACATGGCCATATTTTCTAGTGCAGCAGATGAGCTGGGACTAGCGACAGTAAGGAGCAGCCAATCTTATAGCAAGCCTGTTTATGGAGCAGCTAATATCTCTTCACCGGGTAAATCCCAGGCTCGTATGGACAGAGTAACAGATCTGTTAATATATATTGATAAGATCAAACAGAACCCGATCAATAAAAATGCTCAATATGAAACTGGAGAATCCTTTGTATTCTACCGTCCTGTCTTAAAATATAAGCTGACTGGCGAAGAAGCAAAACTGATTACAGGCGAAGAGGTAATAAAGGATATATTTTCGGAAGCTGAAAATGAAGTACTGAAAGGGGCAGGTTATAAGTACGGTCCGGGACTGCTTTATAAATCGAGATACTCAGCTTATGACGATGGGCTGGAGGATAAGGTGAACAATATTATTGTTTTAGATGCGGTATCCACACAAAATGCCATGATAGTGAAGTCGGAGGTGGAAGATCAGCGTACAGAGGAGGGCATCGTAAAAGATGCTATGGATACCTTAAAGGCACTGGAGAAATGCCCCGGAACTCCGGAGCTATGTGAATACCGTTATCTTAGCTGTAAGTATACTCTTGACACCACCAGTCTGTCATTCAACTTTGAAGATAAAATTACAGAAAGCAGCAATTCGGGAGAGAAGGATATCTATAGTTCCTACGACGGGCAAATGATAGCGAGCAGTATTAAAAATAAAGACGGGGCCTTTCCAGCCTATGAACTTCCAAAGGGAACAGAATTAACTTCTGGTGATAGCAATTACAGTGGTTTTGGAACAGGAGGATTCATAAAAATAACAGGGAACGGAACAAGGTTACAATTGCCCTTCAATGATTGTAAGATCAGCAGAAATGGCAGCTCCAGGGTACAGATTTCGGCAGATGTGTTTATTCCTGTTAGGCCGGAAAATAATATGATGCTCTTTTCCATTGGCGGAGTTGGTTTATACCTTCCGAGAGGCGGAAGTTCACCTGCCTTTATTACGAGTAAAGAAAAGACCAGGCCAGGTACTGTAACAAACATTGTAGGCAGAAAAGTAAAAATCACGGTTACCTTCAGTCTTGGATCTCTTTATGACTGTGAACTTGAAGTAGATGGAATCAAAGTTATAAGTCAGATTACCAGCGGAGTTACGGAAGAGCAGATTGCGGAAGCAGCCATAGAGGATGATATGAGAGGCAGCAGTGTTAATGTGGGCAGCTGGGATTTTGACAATTCCTTCAGTACGAATTTTTATTTGGATAATGTTATCGTCAAAAGGTGCGGAGGAATACTGGAGCATACAGCAAGCTGCTATACGACCTACAAAAAGGAAAGATCCTTTTATCAGGATACTTTTAATGGGCTTACATCCCTTAATAACAGTATTGACTGGACAAGAAACCAGGATGACGGATACTCCTATGATGTTATAACTTCCTTTTCCAAACATGTGCATGATACTTCCTGTCTGACTCAGAGTAGTGAAGGTTATCAAATTGCCCTGGCTGAGGCAAGGGAAGGAAACTGGGACACTTTAAAAAAGGAACTGGGAACTGAACTTTTTGAAAAGCTGGTTTCAAATTTTAAAATCGATGTGTCAAGTGGTAGTACAGGCAATATAAAAAGCGGTGATATCCTAAATTATTCTTATTCCGGTAATGTACAGACAGTAATCCTGCCAAAGGGAATTTACACCTTAGAAACCTATGGTGCCCAGGGTGGGAATGACAGCACTGCCGGTGGAAATGGAGGATATGCGAAAGGTACACTGACACTTTTAAAAGCATCTACCTTATATCTTCTGGTGGGCGGTCAGGGTGCCAGTAGCGCATCCGGTGCCGGCGGTGGATATAATGGAGGTGGACATGCAGGCACAATCGGGTCCTCCGGAGGTGGTGGAGGAGCTACCTCCATAGCAACCGCTAACGGAAGTTTAAGCTCCCTGCTGAAAAATAATGAAACTAAAAATAAAGTGCTTCTGGTTGCGGGAGGCGGCGGTGGTGCCGGCAATAACCATACCGTAACCTCAAATACACCGTCTACCATTCCTTACACCGGAAATTCAAGTTATACGACCAGAAACGGAACCCTTGCAAAATCATTTATTGCAGCTGGGAATGGTACGGTTACATTTAAATCAACGGATTTCACGGCGGATCCTTACGGATTTATATATGTTTACGATTCCACTGGGGCTTTAAGGAGCAGTACTTCTGATGATGATAGTGGCGGCAGCCTGCACTTTTCCTGCAGTGCTACTGTATATCAGGGAGACCGAGTTGAATTTTATGCAGGAGCCTACCGTGATTCAGGCTCCTGTAACTGGAAGATTGAGTATACAGTTTTATCCTCCACAACTACATATGCTGTAGGTGCCGGAGGTTCCGGAGGTGGTCCTGCCGGAGGAAACGGCGGTGAAGTTTATAATGCTCAGTATAATGGAATAGGAGGTTCTTCTGCTTCTTATTATGATCTTGGACAGGGACAGTCACACACCGGAGACGGAGGAGGTGGTGGAGGAGGCTACTATGGCGGATTTGCTGCCGCTGCTGATGCAGGAGGCGGCGGAGGTTCGGGATACGTTTCCTCACAACTGACAGGTGGATCATTAAATAATGGTATTAACAGCGGTAACGGTAAGGTTGTTATTACTGTTCTGGAAGCAAACCGTTTTCCAGATGAAACAGAACTGTTTCATTTCATAAAGTCTGAAATGCACCTTATTCCTGATTGGGTAACAACGGACGGAGTAACAATAGTCAATCCCATCTGGGATTGCAGGTTGATTAATAATACCGAAAAAGTATATACGGTGCAGACACTGCTGACATGTATGGAACCCCATCATTCAGGGGGGCACTATGATTATTCCAATGATATTTGCTGGAGTGCCTGCGAAAAAAATGAAAACCATAAAACCACCATTGAGGAAACAATTGATGCCAATGGAGTTAAAGTAGAGCAGGCAGCTTATATAGCCCTGGATAATTTTTTTAAAGTGTATTTCCCTAATACAGGTGATTTTTATGGCAATGGGGCTTATGGTATACCGGAGCCTGTAATCAGCAGAGGCAGGGGATACAGCCAGAATATGGATACCACAGAATGGACGAGGGAAAAGTATGTAAAGTTTGACTATGATGTTTTATATGAGAGGAATGGAGTGTGGGAAAATCACACAGCAGGAGAATGGATTTCTTTGGAAATCGTAGATAAAACAACAACAAGAAAATATGCATTAAGCGATGGTACAACACTCAAATTACAGGGAAATACTTACCTGTTTGATATGACCAATCATTTATTGAACTATAACGGAGGTAGTACGACCTTATTGGAAGGCGGAACCCTGGCTGTAATTGATGGTAAGATATTTGAACTAAATAATGACGGTACGGTTAATGTAAGCTCTCCAAAAACAGAGTACAATTTTTATTGCCTGCTGGCTAATGATGAGGTATCCTGTGCGGAAGTTCAGTATGCAGTAGAAGGGATTAATTATAACAGGCAGAGCAGTAAGGAGATGCCTTATGCGAGTGATGGTATATATCAAAATGAATTCAGTGTTTATAATTACGGTAATTTATATGCTACCAATAAACAGAGGTTTTATAATTTCACAGCGAAGCATACTGCCGCCAAACTGGCCTATCTTGATATTGTCGGACGTATTGGTAATTTTATTATTGAAGATACGGATGATATGCGTTTTAGTAATTTCTTTAAAAAACCAATTGCAGAAAACCGCAGTGATTGGTATATTGAAGGAATTATCTCAAACGTAGACAGTTCCATAACTGAAAATTATTTATCCTGGCACAGAAACTCTGCCGGGTATCCCCTGGCTGTGGATGTACGGGGTGAACAGGTTAATGAAGCAAATGGATACTATAATACCTGGGGAACACAAGGGTGGACAGTGAAAGCCAATAGTCAGAGTATGGGAGTTTCTGCAGATAAGAATACAAAAGCAGCCTTACAGGAGCAACAGCTTAAGCTTGGTTATAATGTTATGTTTGATATTACGTCGCTAGGCAATTACAATCAATATTTGCAGGTAATTCCATATTTTTATGCACTTAACACCAGCACCAATGAAATGATTCCTGTCGATATATATATCACTGATGATGGTGTTACAAGGCCCATTAATTATTTCGGACTCTATTCTGAATATATGGATGATAATGGAAATTATCTAAAAGGTTATGAGGAATTATCGAAAAATCTATATCGATATAATATGTATTTAAACTGGACAAATGAAGCAGCCAGAAGGAATTATACATCAGGTGGCATGGAATCTCAGGTTACTGACCGGGTAAGGGATTATTTTACAGAGGAGGTTTATGGTTCTAACGGAGAAATTACAGGCTATAAATATCTGACAGTACCCTATGGTAACTATTTTAATCTGGGAACCATACAATGCCTTCAGCCGGGACGAAGAGCCAGAACCTTTGTAGGAAACAGTAGTGTAACAGCAATAAGGCAGCAGGCTGCAAGACTGGGAATCACTGTTAACGGTATCAATGGAGGTATAAATACCAATCTAAACGGAGCTTACCGCAATGAAATGTTTTATCGCCAGGCACAAAGATGGCACCTGACATTGGGACTTCCGTCCTCCGCTGTATTTACTGCCTATAGGGAGAAGGGAGTGCATATAACGCCCGAAGACGAGTGGTATGAAACCTCTTATATCCAGGAAGGCAAGACAAAGACGAAACAGTTCTCCAAAGTATTCCTCTTATCAAAGACAGGTAATAATGAGTATGCAATTGGAGATAGATTTCAGCTTGATGGCATTGAATATACGATTACCGGTAAATACAGTGCCGGAAAGGAATTCAATGGTAATAATGATTATGTAATCATAATGACTGCGGACATAAAAGCAATCGGAGAAGTATGGAATTTAAAGTATGAAACCGGTGATGACAATGGAAACATTAGTATCAGAGGGAAAAAATATCATTTTGGCAGCAGCATTCCGACATTTATAGCAGCATACGATACCGTATCCTCATTAGTGGATATATCAACAGAACATACACATTAAATCTATAAATGATACATATTCATATCAATTAAACCTATAAATCATACATATTCATATCAATTAAATCTATAAATTATACATATTAAATCTTCAAATCATACTTACAGAAGCTGTTTTAGGGAGTATTCATAAACAGCTTCTGTTTTGCTGCTTGGATGGAATTCATTTCCTCAGAACATATAGGTTACATTTAATAGCCTTACCTTCGCCAGATATAAAATGCCATATAAAGAAGACTATTACTATATTTAAAAGAAAAACAAGTAATCAATCTAGAAAAAAACAGAAAATATGAAAAAATACTACAAATTATAAATAAATCTGTCATATTAAAAATAAAAGAAAGTTTAACAGATGTAGGGTAACAAGGGGGAGTTTATAATGACAAAAGAAGATTTATTTGCAGCAAAAGGGGATAGTATTAAACTAAAGTTTATAAGAAATAACCTTGGATTATCTATTGACGAGTTTTCTAAAAAAACCGAAATAAATCTTAGTTTTCTAAATCTTCTTGAAAAGGGGTATCTGCCGTTATCAGCAAGAGATAAGAGAAAAATTGGAGAAGCTTTCGATTTGCAGGAAAATTGGTTTGATATAGTAGATGTAAGTGAATTTCAGGAATCCAATGACATAAGTTCAACTGATAATAATGAGCTTAAAGAATCTACTAAGTCGACAGAAGCAACTATTCCAGCAGATAAAACCTTATCATTGCACAACATAACTATAAACTCCGGTGATGCCTTAAAGACAATCCGAACTGCAATGGGTCTGTCAAGGAAGGATATTGCAGATGCGATTGATATTACATCAGTTCAGATAGGATATATTGAAACGGGTAAAAGAACCTTGACGGATAAGGTGAAAAATAAGCTGAATGAGTATTTCCGAACGAATTCAATAAAGCTGAGCGATTTGTATGCAAAAGATCAAGAAATCATCAAACAATTACTTGAGAGTAAAGAGGAGTTACAGGATAATAAAAAGGATAGTCTGACCGATGAAGAAATATTAAATCAGGTAAGAATGATAAAAAGCAGGAAAGAATACACCCAGGCTGCCATTTCTGATAAATCAGGGGTAAACAGAAGTCAGTTCAGTCTGATTGAAAACGGCAAGATGCAACTAAATCGACGAATCAGAGAAAAATTATTGGATTTTATTGAGTCGGAAGCGGAGCTTGATAACAGCGTCACGAGACAGGAGGTTTCAGGAAAAACCACAGCAGTGAATTACTCTGAGTTAACCGTGGTTCCCGAAAATAAAGATATTATAAGAGATTTTACAAAAGACTTTACTACCAATAAATACGAACTTATTAAAGTCATAGACTCCATGAAGAAATCAAGAGATGAATTAATACTGAATATAAATATGCTGGAAAAGGTTGTAAGTTATATGTGATATAATTATGTAAGGAGGCATAATTGAAAGAGCATAATATGTGCTGCTTCCTTACATTTTTTTAATTTTTCTTTTTCTTCTGTATTTATTTTTTCGAGATCTTATTCTGTAGATATTTAAAATTGTTCCCAATAAAATAAAGATTCCTGCTATTGCTATTAATTTATAGAGTAGTACCTGCTGATTCAGATTCAGATAAATAGAGGTACTCAGTTGAGCCATAATACGAATTTCTTGTGTATCTTTGTCTGCCGCCAACGATAAAGCCTCTGGATTATCTATAAAATTAATTACGTCTTTTATCAGCGCATCACTGCCATAAGTCATATAGTTTAAAGTTGTGAATAGTAATTCGCAGGTTTTATATAAAGAAATGGAAGAAGTCTTGAATTCTATAGCTTTGTTATAATCCTGAATTTCGACAAGTGATGACCTTAATCTATCAAGAGCTTCTGGGTTATCCGTTCCGCTTTTGGCAGCAGAAGCTTCATCAGAAGAATTTATGTTGTTAATGCTTTCAAAATATTGTTTTTTCAATGAGGCTGATTGATTAATAATATCAGAGGAGATTTCCATTTTCATACAAGCAATATCGGTAAAATAAGAAACTTCATGTACATATTTCTTACCAAAACAGGTCTCGTAATCTTTATTCACAGTATTAAATATAACTTTAGCTTTTGCATTTATGTGAGCCAGACTTAGTATGGGCATCAGAATTGCTGTTATGGATATTAATATCATACATATATTACAGGCTGTAAACAGTACCTTGGATGATTTTCGGACATTCATATAATCTAGCTCCTATATCTCAGACACTTATGATATGTTTTATTTTTGATTTCAGTTTCTTCTCTTTAAGAACGGATTCGAATCGATAAAACTGAAAATATAATTCATTTTTTTGATTATTGGGCAGAGCGCAATGTACAAATTCAAGGGGACTTTCGAAGAGCTCCATGCAAACACCTGACAGGCGGAACTGCCGCAGAGTGGACATAATCTTAGGGTTGGAAAAATAGTAATAAATTTCTTCTATGGAGGAGAAAGTAAAGTACTCCTTTAACAGATATTGAAGACATATACAAGCTCTGAGTTCACCTCCGGAGCCGTTAAAAAAGTTCTTAGTGAATTTTCCGTTTTCCTGTCCGAGAACTCTTTGGTATGAAAGAATCACAAGATGCCTCATATTGTAAGGAACATCATTAGGGTACAACAGGTGAGCCACATAAAAACAGTCCTTACGGGTAAGTTCTTCCGGAAAAATGAGATATTTATAAGGGGTTAGTAAATGGAGGCCTTTGATAATATCCATATTGAGAGTTTCTGCTGTTTCTGCCGGAGTCCAACAGAGAATATTTTCAATGGCATAACGAAAAATGGCAAGTGCTAATTTATGATTGTTATAATCATTGTAACAGAAGAAACTTGAGGACAGATTGACTCCTTCGTCCTTTAAAAGAATTTTTTCATACTCAGTGATAATAGTTTGCGTATCCATAATCCCCTCATCCTTTACATATAGTGTATTTCTAATAATATGACAGATAAAAACATAAAATGCAGAATTATAGGACGTTACTGGGGCTAAAGTACTAGAAGGGAAGATGGGTTTCGGAAAAGAATGTAAAATGTGGCCAATAAATTTGATTTATTTTACGTTTTCCTGTAAGGAATTGTACCTAAGTATCTGTTTTTTTACACAATACAAAAAAAATCAATCATATTGTATTAAAATCACTGACTTATTTAGAAAAGAGGAATGGTATATGTTTTTGAGAATAAAAACAAAAATCTATATGTTAAAAACAAAAAGTAAAATTGTTTTAATCATAATGTTAATCCTGGCAATAGGTGCAGTTATCATAGCAGGTTTTATGTTAAAGGCTAAAAAGACGGACCTGCCTGCTGCAGGGAGAACAAAAACAGAGGAAGAGGGTTTTCAGGAGAAAGACAATTTACAGGAGGGTATCAGCGGGCGTGATATCAAAAACAAATACAAGGAAGTGAAAGGCAAAGACTTTGCATTACTTGTTACAACCAATGATCTATTAAAAGGGATAGATGAAGGTGAAAAGAAAGAGTATTATCGATATATTTTAGAAAATGATAACAGTAACAGAATTAGTCTGATCAAAGACGAAGAAGGAAGTTACCGGGATGCAGTTTTTATTAATTATAACAGGCTGTTAAAAGATACAGTTGTCATGAAAGATATCTCAGGAGGTTATATAGCACCTTACGGATTTTCAGACAAGAGTGAAACTAAATTTAATAAATATTCTGAAAGCAAGTCTATTGCAATTGAAGAGGAGGCTGTGTTTTCGGAATACCCAATTTATGATGGAAGCTATAATGAAATCGGAATTCTATATATCGAAAAATAAAATTGATACCATGTTAGATAAAGCAGGGTAAAAAGGTTAAAAAACGGAGGATAAGTATATGGATGAAATCTTAGAGAACAATGTTAAGAAAAGTAAAAAAGGGAAAGGTCCAGCAAGGGTAAAAAGGAGAAGTGGTAAAATATTTTTTATAGCTATATTAGGTGTTCTTCTGCTGGCAGCAGGTACCCGGTTATTTTTCTATTTTTATGGGGATAACAAAGCATCACAGGTAATAAAATTTGACACAGAAGAAGTAATGAGAGTAAATAATGAAAAAGTTGTGATGAATGAATTTTTGCTGTATGCAGCAGATGTTTATCAGGGATATAATCTGCAAAATGAGGCCGATTGGGATAAGGAAGTGTCTGATTCGAGTAACAATACAATAACTTTTGAGAAACAGGTAAAGGGAACTATTTGTGAACAGATCAGAATGACAAAAGTTCTTTGTCTGAAAGCCAAGGAGGAAGGAATCGTCCTTTCAGAAGATGAGAAAAATATACTGCTGGAGAATGCCAACACTTATTATGGAGATTTGAATGCGGCAAAAGTAGTGGATAAGACCTTAACAATTGATCTGATAGCAAAATTTTATGAAGAGAATGCTTTGGCACAAAAAGTTTATAACAGTATTATTGACAGTTACGATGAAAGCCAGGAAGCAGTAGAAGAGAATAACAGCGGGAATAGTGAATTATCAGCCGGAGAAATGTACTTTATAGAAAAATACCATGATCTGGCAGAGGAATATAATGGGGAATACGATTATTATACTTCGATTAACTGGGGCTTGTTAGAACAGTTATCTTTTGCTGAAATAGGAAAAGATGATACAGAAAAGGCACAATCAGCAGAAACAGATAAGTCTGTGATAAATAATGCAATAACAGATAAGGCCCAGGAAGCAACCCAGGAAAATACACAAGAAACCAACCCAGGGGAATCGACTGGAAATTAATATACATAATAATGTGAGGTAAAAACAATGAAGGCAGTACAGATTCTGTTTGCACTTGAAAATTATGAAGAAGAAAAGCTGCAAAAGGGTATAGAGATATTAAGTATGATGGGAATAGAGGTAAATGGTGTATACAAGGCACAGTCCAGAGATGAAATTACAGAAGCTATTCTATCATATCCGGAAATAGATGTTATCATTGTTTCAGAGCAATTAAAGGGGTTTTTCACAATTAATGACTTTAGAATACTTCAGGCTGTTAACAGAATAATTATTCCTGTTATCAGCCGGTTAAAAAAAGGAAACCCGGAAGCTGTCGGTTATTATTTTAATTATAATTTTTACAACCTGTTGTTTGATGAAGAAAACCTCATGAGCGAGATTGGAGATATTATATTAAATGGCAGGACAATAGAAGAAGCAGCATTATATGCTGGTATTGGCCAGGAAGATTTAAATAAAGAACACAACCAGACAGGAGAAAGAAAGAGTATAGCAGGTTTATATACGGAGGACATTAAATTTATGGTATCCGATCCTGGTGAGAGAATACAGCCTATATTCAGCAGCAAAGCAGTATCGATAGGATTCTGTGGCACCGATTTTGACTTTGAATGTACCCTTACAGCAATTTCCGCCGCGAATTATATTGCAGCGGTTGGGTATAAGGTTGCTTTAATTGAACCGGATTTTTCGAAGGGTAATCTGTTAGATCAGTTAATACCCTGCCTGTCCGAAAATAATGCAGTCAGTTGCGGCAAAGTAGATTACTATTCCTCGTGGAATCTGGACGAGAATATAAAACCTGCCGATGTAATTATAATGGATTTTAGCGGTATGAACAGTGAGGATTCCTTGTATTTGGGTAAAATGAATAAAGTGTTCACATGTTCCGATATTATTTTATCAAAGATAAACCGTTCTGCAAAGCACCAGAATAATAGCAGCTTTAAATATTCGTTATTGTATAGGGATCATACGAAAAACAGAGCTGGAATCAAAGAAGGAGAATTTGATGTATTTAGACAATGTTCCCAAGAACTGGTTCAATTGCTTAAGGTTACATTAGCAGCATACGGAATAAAACTGGAGGATTACACCACGAACACCAGTTACAGCAGTAGAATAAAGAAAACCAATGACTTAAACAGAGCAGATTTTATTGAATACAACAGGAATATATCTCTGGTGGAACGACAGACAAAGGATAATGTTGATGACGATATGCAAGAAGAAATCGAAAATCCGGTTAGGATACCTCAGCCTGTTAAGCCAATATCGAGTCTACCAAAGCAAGTACCGAATCCGGTAATGGAAAAAAACAATGCAGAAAAGGAAAATAAATTAAGAAAACCAGAGGCATCTCAGCCGCTGCAGCAAATAAAAACAATGACTGAAAATACCCAAAATAACAGATCTTTAGATGGGAATAGGAAATATGATGCATCAGAGAGTGGGCATGATAAGGGTATGCAACATAATACAGATATGCAACATAATACAGGTTTGCAACATAATACAGGTTTACAACATAATACAGGTTTGCAATATAATACAGGTTTACAACATAATACAGGTTTGCAATATAATACGGATTTGCAACATAATACGGGTCTACAGTATAATACTGTGAATACAACTTATAAAAGCAATCCTCGGTTTGACGAAGATAAAAAAGCTCTGCAGATGCCTGAGAGTTCCATGGACAAAGGAAAAAGGGCTGGCAATAACACTGTTTATACAAATGGCAGTCCAGAAGAATATGCGGGCTACAATTATAATGAGGTTGACAGGGATAAGTATAAACGGTACCAGGATGAAGAATATCAAGATAAAGAATATCAAGATGAACGATATCAAGATGAGCGTTACGAAAATGAGCGTTACGAAGATGGACGACACGAAGATGACAACTTGGTGAAGGAAACCACCATGCTGAATTATATAGATGAAACCAGAAACAAATTCAGAAGAAAACTTACCTCAAACCAAGTGTTATGCGGAAAGGAAACTATCTTCATAACTGGTTTAAAGCATGGCTGTGGTTGTACACACACAGGAATCAGTTTTGCACACTATATAATTAAAAATTTCCCGGAGAATATCTGTATATGCCATAAGAAAGGTGCCTATGATCTGGAAAATAAAGATATAACGGAATATACCAAAGATACGGATTACGACAGTGTATTCGGTACAAACCGTTTTATAATCTATGATTGCGGTATTTTGGGTGAACTTAATGCAGATCAGTTGGTTGAATTAAAACGTTGTAATATTAAAATTATGATATGCAATGGAGATGAGAAATACCTTGGTATCTTATCGAATTTCATCAGACAGCTTGGAAATACATCAAATGAATGGATTTTTGCGTTCAACCTGGTAACTTCCAGGGAGAAGGAGATGTTGATAAGAAGAATAATGGATGGTTATAAAATTTGTTTCATACCCTTACATGATAGCGAAATTCCACCTAAAAAAGTTTCAAAAATGTGGGATTCTGTTTTAAAAAGAAATTTATTATAATACACTATTAATTTCTGGTAAATTATTTCGACGAGAATCTGTATATTAATAAAGAGTTCGACAAATATGGGAATATATTACTATTGAATATGGTGATATTTTTTGTGTATATTTTATATAGTTAATCATGTAGCTAAAAAACTAAACAAAAATTAAAAAAACTTAAACCATTATTTATTGTTTTATGTTATAATATAGATATTAATTAGTGAGTATTCTTACCAACCACACCCCAATCCTTTAATGTAGTTATCATTGGACTTACAGTATAAACAGGTAACAGCTATGATAATTAATTGACAGAATCATACACTAATGCAATTCTGATTCATAGATAACAGTATATCTATGTATAATAGCATAAAGAAAGGAGTATAATCCAATGGATAATACTGTTACAAAAATTAATTATCTGGATATGATCAGCGATAGCTTATGCGAATATGTTATTGGTAAGTTTTACAGTCAAATGACTTATAAAATTATAACAGCCTTTCTTATTAACGACAAAGCAATTATTCATACATCCAATGGTCAAACTATTATAGAACATGGGCTTGAGCCTAGTGTTAATATAATTAACAGGATGAAAGAGGTAAGCGGAAATGATACCATTGAGGACAAAGCAATAAGCATACATATTGGTGATTGGGAAATAACGGCTCTGGAAAATGAAAATGCAGTTCATATAACTCAAAAATAAAATAATGACAAAAAAGAGAATTTTAAGTTTCTCTTTTTTACTACATACAAGTGTAAATGTTAAAGCATATCATTAATGCTTAAACATTTACACTTATTTTTTATGCCAAATAACAAAATTAAACAAAGTTGTTAATTTGTTGTAGAAAATATTTACTTTTTTATCGACTTTTGTTATACTATGTTTATAAAAGGAAAAATTTATCTTTAAATTTGTCTTTTTATGAAGAAATTAAAAGGCAAATCACATCTAGAAATCTTTAAAATTCTCTGGGGGGGCTTAACAAATGAAAAGTCAGTATAGCGAAATTTGCGATGACGAAGTGGTAAATGATGTAATTAATGTTATGAGTACAGGAAGTTTAATGGAAAAATTAGACACCTTAGAGTTTGTGTCAGGTTATTTTAATAAAGACTTTAGAATGACAAAAATTCTTGTTGAAGCCGCAAGAGATGCAGAGAATCCATTACTGAGTGACAGAGCAAAAGAATTATTTGTAAAAAATATGGATAAGTTCATAACGAAATTCGTATCCGAGCAATATCCTACATTTATTGGTGCTCATTATGAAGATATGATACAGGCTGCAAGGATGGGCATTATAATCGGGCTGGAAAAATATAATCCGGAAATAGCAAAACCAACTACTTTTTTTGTGTTATATATTAAACATGAAGTCAGTCAGTACATAAACAATTATGTAAATGGTTTATCTACATATTATGCCAATGAAAAGTATAAGATAAATAAAGCCATCAGTTTATTGGAAAGCGAAAACAAAGAACCCAATGATATAAACATTTCTGAAATAACGGGCATAACTGTAGAGAATGTAAAGCAGCTTAGAAATATGATAACTTCATCATCAAATGTTGTATATGATGAGGTATTTATGAATAAAGCAGACGAACAAGATACACCGGAACAGATAGTTTTAAAAAAGGAACTTGGGGAAACAATAAACAATACAATTGAAAAGCATCTAACAGATATAGAAAAGAAAATTATTACAATGTATTATGGTCTGTCAGATAACAGTTTTAAAGATGAACAGACAAAGATATTTCCTACTAAGAAGGCATTTCGGAATATCAGCGAAACATTAGAAATACCGTATGATAAAGTACGTAAGTATCATGCCAGTGCTTTAAGAAAACTGCATATTGCAGTAAACAAGGCTAATGTGATAACGGAATTAAGTAAATCCGAAAAAATATTAAATGCCGGGTATATACCTATTATATCGGAAGAAGAGGGAAAAGAAATTATGAATTCCGATTTAACAGGGAACAACCGGATGAAAGATTAATTTTTCCTAATAAAACATATAAAAGTAATCTAAATGAAAAAAGGCTGTTGAAAGGATAACCGGAAGAACGTTATAAATAGTTTTCTGGTTAGATTACCGGAAAACAACAGCCTTTTTTACGAAGAACAACACAAATTCTATTACAAATATATGCTGTACAAAGGCAACATTAATTATGTTGCCTTTGTACAGCATATAAGCTATCTCTATATATATTGCCTATATTATTTTTATTCTTTATATACATAGAAATATCTCATAATTCACCCTGAAAATAAAGTTTATATGTCATATTGTAGGTAAAATGAGTGTTTTGTTTACAAACAAAAAAATTCGTGAAATAATTACTATTTTGTTATTAGTATGTTTGTAATTTTAAATGAATGCAATTTATGCAAAATGCTATGAACCTGCAAGAGATACAATAAATCAAAATGGGGAGATAAGATTGGATATTTTCTGGGCACACATCAACACATTTGTTACTTTTGATACAATTGATTTTACTGATAGAACGAATCAGGTTAATATCATAAATATTTAGGAGTAAAAGTATTTAATTTAATGGAACAGTTTGGAAATATTGTGTTGATATTTCACATAACGTATTGTATTATTTATTAATAACAGTATAAATTTATTTATATCGAGAGATATTTGAAATACCAAAGTTTAATGATTTTTTAAGGGAGGACTGCTTAGAGGAAATAGTACTATTATGCAAAGATGGTAAGTGTATAGTATATTAAATATATATATCCTTTAAAGAAAAAACTACTAAATATATTTTCTAAAGATAAAAATAATATGATAAAGGGGATAAACATGTATAAAAAAATAGTAAAATATTTATTAGGAGCAACATGGATTCTTTTTCTAATGTTTCAGTGTTCTAATGTTAAAGCCAATGACGAAAATATTGTAACTGACGCAGAAGGTTTTGTTATTCAAGATGATTATCTACTGGTTGATTATGTTGGAACTGCAAAAGATATCGTAATTCCGGATACGGTTTCTATCATGTTTGAAGCTTGTCTGGGATCAACTGATATAGATAGTGTAGTCATACCAAGCACTATAGAAGCAATGGATGAGTACGTATTTACACATAGTAACGTAAAGAAAGTAGTGTTTGAGGAGGGGAGTGAAATTGAAGAACTTCCAAAAGGAACATTTGATTCATGTGAGAACTTAAAGGAAGTGCAATTACCAAAAAGTCTTAAATCTATTGGAATAGAAGCATTTGCTGATACTGGTTTAATATCTATAGAGATACCTGAGGGAGTTACCATAATACAAGGAGGAGCTTTTATCGGTTCCACTTTAACGAAAATTGCTTTCCCTGATAGTCTTGAAGCAATTAATTCCTCAGTATTCTATGAATGTACACAACTAAAGGATTTACAGTTACCAAAAAATCTAAAAAAAATAGGGTATGGTGCATTTCAAGCATGTTTTAAACTGACTTCCATTGAACTTCCTGAAAGTACAACGGATATAGGTCAATATGCATTTTATATGTGTACTGGTATAAAAACTGTAAAGATAAAAGGAAATATCAAAGAATTACCAAAAGGAATATTTAGTGGATGTGAAAGTTTGAGGAGTATTACATATCCGGATAGTATCGTGAAAATAGGAGATTCGGCATTTGCAGATACTAGCTTTAAGACGTTGCCTATATCTAAGAATATAAAAACTATTGGTGTTAGTGCTTTTATTAATAATACGGTTACATCTGTTAAAATACCGGATAGCGTTGAAACTATTGAAGCTTATGCATTTTATAATTGCTCGGATTTGAAGACAGTATATGTACCTAAAAGTGTTACTTCCATAGAAAGCAGAGCATTTGGTCAGTGCTGGAACCTGGAAAAATTAACAATTATGAATCCTTTGTGTAAAGTGTATTCATATCAGAGTGATAACATGTTCTTTAAAGGCAGTAAAGCAAATATGCTGAAAAAGGTAAAGGTATACGGATATAAAGGATCTGCGACAGCGGAACTGTGTTCCTTGTATAATATAAAATTCATATCAATTGATAAAACAGAAATGGATTACCCTGAGCTTAAAAATGTAAAGGAAACTAAGATTGAAATAAAGAAAGACAGCTATTCGTTAAAAATGGGCAAAGAATTAAAGATACCATATAAAGTTATAAACGCAAATGGATACAAGGTTAAGGTTACGGGAGGTGTTGAATACTTTGATGGGTTGGGCTATGAAGTTGTCAAAGTCGTTAAAATAACTGATGATTATATACTTGTTAAAGGAGGTATATGGCCCGGGACCGTGACAATATCCATTCGAGTAGGTTTTACCTCCAAAGCGATTAAGATCAACGTAAAATAATAGAAATATTGCTAATTGGCTTCTTTGTAATGAAGCCAATTTTTTTGTCTAAAATTCAAGAAATTTACTATAGAAGTAAAAATATTAATCATATTATATATGGCAAACATGAATATAAACAAAATGTAAAGAAAGGAGGCAAACAAAATGTTTTACGATTTACGGAGAATATCTGAAGTTCTAAAGAAATCAAACAGAAAGTCAAGACATAAATTGATAATAGCAGTTGCTTTATCCATTATTAGCCTGATATTTCTGTTACTTATAACAGAAAACCACGCACAATCAAAGTCAGAATCTTATGTCCTTGGTAAACAGGGAGGAGCAGTAGTTGCAGGAACAAAAAGTGGTAATGCTTCGATTTGGCCGATAACGCATCCCGCATTTATAGTAAGTTTTTATCCGACAAAAATATCTACAGCAGAAGCGGATGGTTATGATAAAACAGTAAAAGCAATAAAATCAGTTATACCATATGCTAATTCGAATGCATTGTGGATATGCTCCAATACTTTATCGGAATATCTGGAGGATAAAGGATTTAATACAAAAAAGCAGGTATACAAGGCAAGAAGAAGCAGTCTAAATGGTTCTATGATGTTATACGGAGGAGTCAACGATCCTGAAACGACAAAAAGCATAATTGATTTTGATGCAAGCCACAGAACAAATAAGAATCCTGCCCCAAATGGGGTTTTCTATCAGAATATACTGGGGTTATATATTAAGAATAACCGTAATTTTGCAGCTCTTTCCAAAGATCCGGATTTTGCGAAATTATTAGAGAAACCTTCTGCTGCAAAGATAGACGAATCGTTAAAGGTGTGGTCATTTATAACTGATACAAATACACAAGGAACCAGTTCCACAGGCTATACTTACACTGTAGATATTAAAAAGAAAATGGAAGAATTTATGAATTACAATTCTTTCCCTAAAAGATTTCTAGTTTCTAATTGGGTAGAAGAACGTAAGACAAATTATGATACCAAGGGAATTGACAGTAATGGAAAGTTAAAAGTATACAGCATAACAGTTATTGAAGAGTTAGACTTGAGATACCTGGATCTATTAATGACACTAAATGCAATGGCTAATAACCGTACATATTGGCAGAACGGTATAAAAAGCTATATGAAGGATAACAAAGGAGCGGCCACTCTATCTATTACCCATAGTATGGTTGCGAGGCTTGAAAGTTTAAGTACAAAAGGTGGCGATGTGGAACCGGCAACCGTATTTGTCTCTAGCAATGACCTTACTCAGACGGCTTATAATGTTAAGAGTGACTTTAATTTATCAGATTTAGTTTCGTCCTTTAAAGTTGCAAATGTTGCAAATAGTAAAGTCTATAATAAAAGATTAAAAAAGGCGGTAGAATTATCAAAACCAAGTACCTATAAGAATACGGGAATCTATTCCACAGCTATAATTAGCCGTATTTTATCCGAAGAAGTAAGAAAGGTAAAGGACGGTAAGCTGGTTTGGGGCGATTCTTATAATGATGCAGAATTAATAAAACTTCTTAGATTTCAGGTAGATGAAAATTCCACTCCGTGGTATGGTACCAATTGGGCTTTGGAGCCGCCTATCGCAGGTTCCACCGTTAACTATGGGGTGAAATTGCAAACGGATTCAACGGTTTATAATACAATTAATAAGAAAACAGGGCCTTTATATGATGAGAAAACAAAAAATATTAACCTAAGAAAATATTATGAACTAAAAGATCCTAGCAAATTGCAAGATGATACAGTGCCTACAGATGATACCGTAAAAGTTCAAGTATTATTAAATGCTCTGAACATTAAAGGTGAGAAACCTGGTGAAGAATCAAGTATTAAAGAATGGGATACATTTATAAAACAAAATAATATCAGTAATTTTAGAGTTAAAATATTGCTGTACAGAGATAATGACGGTGCTAAGTTTGATACTTTAAGCGATAAAAAATATACTCAGATTCATACAGGGACTAATACCTGGTGTACCTCTAATTCCTGGGTAAAAATAACGGCTAATGATATGAAGGAATTATTAAAAGGTAAAAAGGCCATTAATCAATGGGTTGATACCTCAATTGCTTCTATGTTAGTTAGAGAAGAGGATGGTGAAAAAGCTGTTAAATATGCTGCAAGAGTATATATTCAGTACCAGGCACAGGATAAGAAATGGTATTATACAACAGGTAAGGCAGACACAGATACAGGGAATCTAGTGATAAGTAGTAAGAATACAACTCTTGCAGAGGTTAGGCAAAGCAATAATGTTTATCATAAATATAAATGGAATCCTCTTACTCCGACTCCTGAAGATTTGGACTACCCTACAGATTCCTGGTCTTCCAGGGAGCCATCGCTTGCCTATGCAGAGATTAAGGAAGGAACTATTTACAATGAGACCTTTGAGGCAATGGCAGGTGTTCCTTCAACCAGAACCTTATATTTTTCCTCAGGTGGCAATGAATTCATGGCTGACCTGCAGGTGAACTATGAGCATGATACAACAGCTACCAGAGAATATATCACTCATTACAACGGAACAGAATGCGAATATAAGGAAAATGACAAGTTAATAGGAGGTACAGGCAAGTATTCCGAAAATCTGACCTTTGTAGGAGATTCGACAGGTAAAACAATCAGTAAGTCCGTAACAGCGGAAGCTTCTCAGATTGCAACACCTGAAGGCAACAGCTCCGGCAACATTACCGTAAGCGATCATACCGGAGAAACTACTTTATGGGCAGAGTGGACAGGCAGTATAGACAATGGGACACAGGAGCCTTCCGATAACGGATCCTTTGACAAAGGAAAAGCCGGCACACCTTGTGCCGGAAAGGACTTTGATGTAGGAAAGCTTAGAACAAAAAAAGACCCCTCCACAGACTGGAAGGTCGATGCTTACAATAAAGCATTGGAACAGGCAACTAAGTGGGCAACGGATATGGAAGCCACCAACAGCAGCTATACCGTCCAGAAAATCGCCGACAGTGACGGACAGGTCAGACAGTACAAGGTGGGGAATGCCATTATTACAATTACCTTAACAGGGGGAAGTAATGGATACACTGTTACAACCCCAAGAAGCTATGGCGGCGGGACTTATTCTTCCTCCAGTGCTTCAGCAGCTTCCTTAAATAGCAATGATAAAGGAAAATTAGGCAGTGGCTGGGGGTGGAGCCCCGGTAAATTGGGCTTTGGAAGCGGTTACTCTGATTGTGGTCATGGTCACGGAGCTACAGGCTGGCATACAGCACCGATAGCAGCCGTTCCGCCTGATAAGGACGGGAACGGCGGCAGGCCTGCGGTTCCGGGTGTTGAACACACACATAACTGTGGAAGCTTTACAGATGCCGTGGATATAACCCAGGGTGCCTCTGCTACGATTAATTATACAATCAAGGTGACTTTCCAAAATGGTACCCTTACCTCAAGCAATTCCGATGGGAATGCTACAGACGTGGCAGCAACTACAAAGACCGGGCTTCCAAGCTTACCAGCACATGCTTTATGCGGCCCCTGCTGTGTCCATGATCTGCCGGCTATCGAAGATGTTTGGTCCCAGGATCTTACCTATGATACCATTAAGATAACAAAGAGTAATGTTTACAAACTTCAGAACGGTTATGTCACTGAGATGTCGGATATCACCTACGACGGAAAAGAGAACATTATTGCCGGTATAACCCAGGGTGACCCGAATATCTTTTACAACATAGCAGCCTATAATAATCCAGCCTATAACACAGACAAGAAATTGACGAATGGCTCGCAAATCGGCAGAATCAGATATTCACTGCAGGAAGCGCAAGGGGATAAGGTGTATTATGAAGAAATGTCAAGCGGAGAATATAAGAGAACAAATAAATGCGATGGTCTAGCAAAGGTACAGAGCCCAATGAACCCGGCTCCACCGGCTAAGACTGGACATGAACTGGGGTATGCCTCCGGTATATTGTATAGTAACGGCAAGACCACAGGCTTTGGAACAGCACCGGCAGTAAACATAACCACAGAAGACTTCATATCAGACAATACTGCAACGGTTGCCACACCCAAAACCGCATATGGAAATAAACTGGATTCCAGGGATCTGACAACAGAGGAATGGAAGCGCTTCTACACAAGGCGTACCCAGCCGGTAACGGCTACTGTAATCTCAGATATGCTTATCTTACAGACCTCCAGCGGAGACCAGAGTCCGGTCTATTATGAAGAAAATACCAAAGCCGTAAAAGCCCAGGAGGATTTCAATTCCTTGCAAGCTTCGGGAGATGTTAAAAAAGCTTCCACCCAGGAGCAGGTTGATGCGAAATGGAATAAGATGTGGACCAATAATGCCACTACCTTTGCAAAAGCAATAGAGACGGCGATTAATGTAGGTTCCTATAACGGGAAATATGATCAGACTTCATCTAAATATAAGGGGACAGGAGATAATGCCAGAATAGCTACAAGATTCGACAACGACATATCCGTCTTCGCATCGCCCAAGGATGAATTGGGACTGGCCCGCGTAACAAGTAACCAAACCTTTACAAGGCCTGCCTACGGCACTTCCAATATAGCCTCTCCGGGAAAGGCGCAAACGCGTATGAACCGAAAAAATGACTTGCTTCTGTACATAGATAAGATAAAGCAGGATCCGACAAATGGTAATGATGAATATATAACCGGTGATTCTTTTGTATTCTATATCCCTGTTTTGAAGTATAAGGTAGTCGGAGATACTGTAGTAACAGTACCGGAGGATGCAGGAGAAAGTAAGAATGCTGGGGACGGAGAAGAGAACGCCGATGACGGAACTGCCGATGAGGATGAGATACCGGATGCCTTTGAGGAAAAAGAAAGCGATATATTGGTAGAGGGTGGATATCATTATGGTCCAGGGCTAATCTATGAGTCGAAATATTCAGCCTACGATGATAATTCGGACTATAAAGTGAACAACTTTATTGTATTGAATGCAGTCTCTGCACAGGATGCAATGATTGTCAAATCAGAGGTTGAGGATCAGCGTACAGAAGAAGGAATTGTAAAGGATGCTATGGAAACCCTTAAGGCACTTGAGAAATGCCCGGGGACACCTGCTCTGTGTGAATACAGGGTACTAAATTGTAAGTATACATTGGATACCACAAGCCTTTCCTTTAATTTTGATAAAAAAGAAACAGAAAATGTATTTGATGATGATGCATCTGGTACAGCGGATGAATACATAACAAACAATATCGTCAATACAGACGGTGCCCATACGACTTATAAGCTGCCAGAAGGATTCTCATTGACGTCAGGTGATGAAACTTATTCCGGCTTTGGTACAGGACAATTTCTGAAAGTGGCAGGAGCAGGGACCAGCCTTAATTTCTCCTACAATGACTGCAAGATTTACATGACACCCACCTCCAGAGTCAGAATATCCGCGGATGTTTATATACCGGCCGCACCGGCATCCAATACCATGCTGTTCTCAATAGGTGGTGTGGGATTGTATCTTCCCGCAAATACCGGTTCTCCGATGTTCATAACAAGTTCAGGAGAAAAGAGGACTTCATCAGCAAATATCCTGGGACGTAAAGTCAAAGTAGTAGCTACCTTTAGTCTTGGGTCCTTATATGACTGTGAATTATCCATAGATGGTACAAAGGTCATAGCACAGATCACAACAGGACTTACGGAGGCTCAGATTGCAGCCGCTGCTATTGATGAGACCATGAGAGGTGAGGGTCTTAACATTGGTTGTTGGGAATACAATGCATCATATGCAACGAATTTCTATACAGATAATATAGTAATTACCAGATGCGGAGGTACTCTGGAACATACGGCAAGCTGTTATACTACCTATAAGAAGGCTAATCCGGTTTATCAGGATTTGTATAACGGTATACCGATAAAGAAAGTTACCACTATCGATTGGGCAGGCACCTTCAACGACGGATCCTATGGCATCATATCCAATTTCTCTAAGCACATCCACGACTCCTCCTGCCTGACCATAGGTAGTGAAGGATACCAAATTGCTTTGGCAGAAGCAAAAGCCGGTAACTGGACGTCTTTGAAGAAAGAGCTTGGAACGGAATTGTTTAATAAAGTTGTTACACAATTTAATATTAATGATACCAATATACCGGAGGGAATGCTGACCAAAACATATAATGGAAAACTGTGGGGGCGTGTATACTATCATGATTCCACAACCGGTCAATATTTTGCCGATGAAACGGAGGCTTTAAATACTAATAGTACATTCAAGTATTCCTGCTTAAATCAGATACAGAATTTAAAAACAGGTTCCAAATATGAATTTATGCTATATTATCCAGAGAACGGGCAAACCAACATATGGAAGCAGACGAACAGGCCGCAGGATGAGTTGGAAACCAATTCTGATGGTTCACAATCGGCTGCAGGATATGAAGCTGTAGCTATTCAGATGAACGATAACTTTTGGGGAGGATTGGTCAAATCCACTTCAGGTGCTTCTCTACTAGATGGTTCAACCTATCACGGAAACTGGTGGTATGCAATTGGTTCTTATGCTCCTTATGTTACGGCAACCGGTATACCGGGTGGAAACACTACAATTGTAAATAAAGTGGAATTGTGGATGGCAATTGGAACCAGCAGCGGAGTAAGTAATGTTGACAGTAACACCAGCAAGACCGCGGTTCTTGATACAGAAACAGAGAAGGTAACCCAAGTACCCACTGTCCCGTCAGGTACTGCATATAATTTTGGATATACTGGCAGTTATCAGATCTTTACGGCACCGACAGCAGGTACCTATACGTTTGAGACCTGGGGTGCGCAGGCCAGTGGTTACTATTCTGGCCTTGGCGGGTATTCAAAAGGAAATTATACACTAACCTCCGGACAGCAAGTTTATATTTATGTAGGAGGTCAGTACGGCTATAATGGCGGCGGTACTTCTACCGGTAACGGTGACAGTAATTCAACTACCTATGGTGGCGGTGCAACGGATATACGTATTGGCGGCACAGCACTAAATAACAGAGTAATTGTAGCCGGCGGAGGCGGAGGAGGTAATTACAGTGGCAGCTGGTATAACGGCACAGGTGGTAATTATGCCTCAGCATCATATTCTCTTGGTCAGGGTCAGGGTTATTCCCATGCATGTTCAAATTATGTAGGAGCTGGTGGCGGAGGATATTATGGCGGTGCGGCCAGTTACGATGGAGCATCTTACGGAGGTCAGGGGGGTTCGGGATATATTGGAGGTGTTACCAATGGAAGCATGACCTCCGGCACGAGAAGCGGTAATGGTTATGCTACAATAACTCTTTTATCCGGTGAAACAGTTACCTCCTATGATACGGTGATTACGAACAACACCATCCAAAATCCCACAGGAGTGGTAAAAGCAGGACAGACATACACCTACGGTTACACCGGTGGGGTACAGGCTATAACACTGCCTGCAGGAACCTATCAGCTGGAAGCCTTTGGTGCAGCTGGCGGTGGTAATACAGCAAGTGGAACTTCCAGGGGATCCCGTGGCGGTAAAGGCGGATATACTTCAGGAACCGTAACTTTAAAAGAAACCACGACCCTATACATCTATGTAGGAGAAAAAGGAACCACCAATACCGGTACGGCAGCCGGTGGCTGGAATGGCGGTGGAAATGCTGTCTGGGCTTCCACTACGAAAATCGGCGCTGGCGGAGGCGCCACGGACTTCCGTATAACAGCCGGTAACTGGAACGATCTTAACAGTTTAAAAAGCAGGATATTAGTTGCCGGAGGCGGCGGTGGTTCGGATGATATAGGTGAAGCATCCGGTGCTTATCACTCCAAACAGCCGGGAACTTACAGCACGCCTTTGGCAAATGATAACGATGAAACCGGAGGCGCCGGCGGAGGTATTAACGGCGGAGGAGCTGTAACCAGCGGGTATGAAGCGAATTATGGATATGGTACCCAGACAGGCGGTGGAGCTGCCGCAGCCGGAGGCGTTAACGGTGGTTTTGGCTATGGTGGTGCTAATACGAATTCTGCTGCGGATTACGGCGGTGGCGGAGGTGGCTACTATGGCGGTGCTTCCGGCGGAGGTGCTTACCAGGGTGGAGCCGGTGGAGCCTCTTATGTATCCGGTTATACCGGCTGTGACACCACTTACCGGGCAAATCAGAAGTATGCAGCCTTTACCAACGTCACACTGCAGCAGGGAGTCAGAGCAGGAAATGGGTATGCCAAGGTTACCGTCCTTGATGTTAAGACAATACCGGAAGATAATGAGCTGTTTAACTTTATTAGGGCCAACATGAATCTGATTCCTGATAAGGTAACCACAGATGGAGTGACCATCGTTAACCCTATCTGGAATTGCAAGACCAGGAACAACACCGGAATAACCTATACCGAACAGACCATCCTGACCTGTACCGAACCCCATCATTCCGGCGGTCATTATGACTATGCCAGTGATATATGCTGGGATCCCTGCGGTAACGATGAAAATCATAAGCATACAAAGCTGGAAGTAATCGATGCCAATGGTACCAAAGTACAACAGGCTACTTATATTACCCTTGATAACTTCTTCAAGATCTATTTCCCGAATGCTGGAGATTTCCAGGGAAAGGATTCTTACGGGATACTGCAGCCTTCCGTATACCGGGGAAAAGGTTATAAACAGGGAATGGATACCACGGAATGGACAAGAGAAAAGTATGTGAAGTTTGACTTTGATGTCCTGTATGAAAGAAGGGGTGTCTGGGAAAGCTATCCGGCGGGCAACTGGATCCCTTTAGAGATCATAGATGCCTCCACTACCAGAAAATATGCTTTGACCGATGGGACCAATCTTACGATTGACGGCAATACCTATGTGTTCGATAGGGCAAACGGTCTGATGCGGTGCAACGGAGGCAGTACGACCCTGATTGAAGGAAATAATATGGCGGTAATGAATGGGAAGATATTTGTATTGAACAGTGATGGTACGGTAAATGTAAGTGACCCCTGCAAGGAATACAATTTCTACTGTTTGTTGGAAAACAACGAGCATGCCTGCGTGGAGGCCCAGTTTGCCGTAGAAGGTATTAACTACGACGGGCAAAGCACAACAGAGGATCCTTATTCCGGCAATGACAGCTATGAAGAGGAGTATGACATATACTATTATGGCAATACCTATTCGACCAACAAAGACAGATTCAATGACTTCACCGCCAATCATACTGCAGCTAAAATGGCTTATCTGGATGTGATCGGGCGTATCGGAAATCTTATTGTGGAGGATTCCGATGATATGAGGTTTAGTAATTACTTTAAGAAGTCAATCGCTGAAACCAATGAGGACTGGCTGGTGCAGGGAATAATCTCACGGGTGGACAGTTCGATCTCAGAGCATTATCTGTCCTGGCACAGAAATACAGCCGGATATCCTTTGGCAGTAGACGTAAGGGGGGAACAGGTCAGTAAGGAGAAAGGGTATTATAATACCTGGGGTGCACAGGAATGGACCACCAAAGCAGAAAGCAGCGGCTTAAGCTTATCGGCGGATAAGAACTCCAAGTCGATCCTGCAGAAAGAACAGCTGAAACTTGGTTATAATGTCCTTTTCGATGTCACAACCATGGGAGACTACAACCAATACCTTCAGGTTATCCCTTATTTCTACGCGCTGAATAAAACAAGCGGTGAACTGACACCTGTGGATGTTTATATCAACAATGACGGCAATACACAGCCCATAAATTATTTCGGTCTTTATTCAGAATACATGGATGACAACGGGAATTACAAGGAGGGGTATGATACCCTTGCTGACAAGCTCTATAAGTATACCATGTATCTGAACTGGACAGATGAAGCGGCAAGGCGTAACTACACAGCAGGCGGAAAGGAAGCCAGTAATACGGATGCGGTAAGAGACTACTTCATTGAGCCGGTAAGAGACTCAGAAGGAGAGATTACCACCTACAAGTATTTGACGGTTCCCTTTGGAAATTTCTATAACCTGGGTTCACTGCAATGCCTGCAGCCGGGTGTTAGAGCCAGAACGTTTGTCGGCAGCAGCCAGATTTCAGCGATAAAAGAGCAGGCATCAAGGCTTGGAATTACCGCTAATGGTATTAACGGAGGGATAGAAACTAACTTAGACAATGAGTTTGTCAGTGAGATGTTCTATCATCAGGCACAGAGATGGCATCTCTCCATCGGAGTTCCCTCCTCTTCGACTTTTGTAGCCTACCGGGAAAAAGGAATCCACCTAGCACCGGAGGACAACTGGTATGTGGCATCTTATGTTGAAGACGGTGTGACAAAGACAAAGCAGTTTTCTAAGGCTTTTCTGACTGCTAAAGTGGCTGATAAAGAGTATGATGTAGGCACTGCCTTCCTGATTTCAGGGACAGAGTATACGATTACAAACGAATATCAGGCAGGGAAGGAATATAACGATAATGACGATTATGTCATCCTAATGACTGCAGACATCAAAGCAATCGGTGATGAATGGAACCTAAAATACAGTACAGGAAACGATAATGGCTATATAACAGTGGATGGTACTACTTATACCTTTGATGGTACGATTCCCACCTTTATCGCAGCTTATGATACGAAATCATCCCTGGTAGATATTTCAACCCAGCATACACATTAAAAATAGAAACTCCGGAGAGATGGGGATATAACACTTACAGTAGATGGTTTACAGGATAGTAGCTATTGTTAGAGAATATATCTTCTCTCTCCGGAGTTTTTTATTTAAACATAAATGTATTGGGTTTAATGCTTTATATAAAAACTATTTAGCAAACTGGTTAGCAAATAGGTGAAAGATGAAAAGTCGAACGGAAAATTTCAATTTTCATAAAAGTAAATGATTGAAGGTAGTAATAAATTTGAAAACCACATAAATCAACGTTAAAAATTTGCACAGTTAGTCATTTTAAATCACAAGCACTTTACACGTTAATAATTTACTTTTTTATAATCTAAGAAAAAATCAATAAATGGTGAATTACAACAAATGAGAAAAGGAGGAGATTATATTGGATTTACAATGGTCACACATCCGCACTTTTATCCGAATTGCTTCTAATGGTAATAAAGCATATCTGGATTTAGCTCAGCTGAACCTTAACCTGTCGGCGGCAGGAAGCTTCCTGGAGGAACTGTCATGGTAAGACAACTGGAAAGAGAAGTAATACATAAGTACACCTGGCTGGAGAGAGCCAATATTACATCAGGATATGGGGTTAATCTCCTCTTTGATTTTGCAGATCTTGATGAGCTGTGCAAGGACATTGAAGGAGAGTTGGACTCCAAATCCATAGGTGCAGGTTTTCTTTCACAAGGGCAAAGAATCGATGAGTTTGCAGAACATAGATGTTCTTTGTTAACCTATATTAATGATGTGTTGTATGACATTGATAATTACCTGGAGGATCCTCTGTATAAAGGCTTTAACGAAGCGGTGGATATTATGGCTACCATCGATATGACAGACGGAAAGACGGATAATACCCTTGGGGTTCAGAAAAATGTCACTGTAAATGGAGGAGGAAGAGGGTATGGATTTGAGGTAGAGATGCCGGAGCTCAACCTGGAGGATTTTATAGGAAGCCGTTACGAGGAAACCGAAGGCGGGTCCTATGAAAGAAGTACCTATAACCAAAAAGTTGATGACTTTGCGGATTTGTTTGCAAAAGACTATGAAGATTTGGTCAATAGTGGTAAAATAGATTCAGATGAGAAAAGCCTGCAGAAGTATCTGGATGAGCTTATCTTAAGAGAATTCACCCACAAAAAAGACGCACCGTTCTGGAAGGAATTATTGGGGCAGTTAAGTGATCTGACCATCGTGATACCCATATATGAAGCAGCAACCGGTAAAACCCTGATTACAGGAGACTATTTAACGGACACGGAAGGAACTTTTAAACTGGTATCTGCGACAGTAAGCCTGGTGACCTTAGGACAAGGTGCCCTTGCCAGTAAGGGAGGAGTGGCTTTTGCGAAACTGTTTGCGGCAGAGGTCGTATCAGAAGCTGCTGCAGGTACAACCGTTATTGTATGTGACAAAGCGGGAGTACCTTCGGCTGTGACCATTTCCTTAGCAATGCTGCTTGGTACAACAGCAGGTATGGCAGCCAATAAAGCCCTGATACCAGAAGATTTCAGTAAATGGATGACAAAAGAAGAGGCAAGCCGGTATAATCAGTATTGGTCTGATGTGCAAGGCAGACAGGGGCTTAAAGATTATAATTATTATAGTGCACTGGAAGATGGATATTATAAGGATCTTACTGTTGCGGGAAATTATAAGAACTTTGATTTTTCTGCTTTTGAGGGTTCGGGTAACTATAGTACCATTGCTCAAGATAAATTAAATAATATTAGAAGCCAAATGCCAAACAATGACCTTGCTAAACGTGGAAATATGGCAATGGCAGATGTGAAAATTGAAGGGATTAAAAGTGAATTTAGTGCCCATAGCAAAATTGATTCTATGAGTGATAAAGGTGCAGATATAGCAGATTTTTCTTTGAAAAAGTCTGAGGCTGAACGAATTTTTAAGACGTATGAACCAGCAGCGTCAAAGATCGATGGAAAGCCTTTTGACCGATTTCATGATACTGAAGCTAAAATTTTAGAGGATATTGCATCACAAATTACAGATCCAAAAATATCTGGTACAATTAATCTTTATACTGAGTTACCAGCGTGCCAAAGCTGTACAAATATAATTTTTGAATTTAGAAGGAAGTTTCCAAATATTAAACTTAATGTGTATACAAAATAGGAGGATTATATGGTATTAACTTATTATGAGATTAAAGAAGCGGTACAAGATTCATATGAAAGATTGCATATTAGAGGTGATTATAATGAGTATAATACCTTTTTTGCATCACTTAATGATTATGACCAAGCAGAAGATTTTAGTCTAACAGAGGAATGCTGTTTGTATATAAATTTTGCTATTCTTTTTATAAGAAATAATGCAAACTTTGATTTTATGAAAGAGCACTTAACTGAATTAATTAAAGAAGAGAATTTAAAAACCTACAAGGGTGAATTGAAAGAAGAATATATTAGTTTTGAAAAAGATTTGAATGAGTTAAAATCAATCCTATACAAGTAAATATATAAACCAAGCTTATTATTAAGCTATAATGTAGAAAGTGAATTAAAATTATAGAGAGAAGAAGTCAAAAAGGTAAATGTTGTGTATTGGTGAGAATAAGTTAAGGATATTTTATGCATTGAATCTGCACAGCAACTTTTTAAAATGCTTAAAAACAATCTGGTACAGCCCCTTAAAAAAGTTAGAATGGACTGTGCCAGGGTGTATTCTAAGCCTTTTTACAAAGCTATAATTTGGTCTATATATTTAAAAACCTTTACGCCATCCATGAATCCATACCCATACAGAAAAGCTTCTTCTAAAGTTTGCAGAACATAGATGTTCTTTGTTAACTTATATTAATGATGTGTTATATGACAACAGGTGAAATTGTACCTAAAATAAGGTGTGAACACTGCAGATATTTAACAGATGGAATCAATATTTTAAATCATAATTAATAAATGCAAATAGGAGGTCTAGTATGCAAAAAGTAGATTATAATGAACTTTTTACAGATACAGACGTTAACACTGGAGAAGATATGTTTTTTATGGATGATAGGTTGGAAAAACCATATTCCGGATTAGTCGTAGATTATTTTAAAGGAACACCATCTTGGGAGTTTGAAGTAAAAGACGGATACAGGACTGGAATAGAAAGAAAGTTTTACGATACAGGGGAACTAATGGAGGAAAATGAAACAGATCATAATACGATCAATGGCATGGCTAAAGAATTTTATAAAAATGGAAATATTAAAAGTATAAGTATTGTCATACGTAATATATTTATTGATAGTATATTATATAATGAATCAGGAGAAATAATTCGAAAAACTTCAATAAGCGAAAGCAATAGTAGTTTCTTTTTAGTAGAAAAGAAAATTGAAAAATACAGAGAAAAGTATCAAATAGATAACTATATCAAAAATTAAGTAGGAAATAATTATTTTTGAAAAATGTAATTTTATGAGAGAGAGAAAATGAGCAATAAAGAACTAGAGCGCTATTATAACCAAATTCAACTGAACTTAATAGATAAGGTTGTTCTGAAAGATAGTTTTAAAAAAGAGGAATTAAATAAAATATCTGGGGTTGATTTAGCTTACTGGAATGAGAACGGTATGGAATATGCTGTTTGTAGCATTGTAACGATTGATTGTAATTCCAGAGAAATAATTGAAGTAAGATCCCTATATGATAAAATCAGTGTGCCCTATATTCCGGGGTATTTATCATTTCGAGAATTACCATTAATTATTAATACGTATAAATTACTTAATCATAATACAGATTTAATAATTTTCGATGGCAACGGATATTTACATTATAGAAATATGGGGATAGCGACTCATGCCTCCTTTTATCTAAAAAAACCAACTATAGGAGTAGCCAAGAGTTATTTAAAAATCAAAAATACGAACTATATAATGCCAAAAGATGAAGATGGTGCTTATACTGATATTATTATAAATGAAAAGGTTTACGGAAGAGTACTGAGAACACATACAGGAGTTAAACCTATTTTTGTATCATGTGGAAATTGGATTTCACTTAATACTGCGACAGATCTTGTTTTTTGCTTGGTAGATAAGAACAGCAGGCAGCCGTTACCTACTCGATTGGCTGACATAGAAACAAAAAAACAAAGAGGATATATTATAAAGGCTTTACAGGGCTAGTATTAGGATAAAAAGTATTAGAGGTGTAGAATGAACTGTAGCAGTTATTGGATTTATATGTAAGATAATTATATAATATAAGTTATAGCTTTAAGCTCCTTTAAAGAGGGGGGCTACGGATTTTGTCTGATTCAAAAGAGTTATTAACAATGAACGATTCACGCCAGTTGACAGGAGTACAGGGGATGAATTAATCTGTTTACCCAAGGCGGTCAAAGATTAATAATTAGGGGTCAATGAAACCGAAGTAGTGTCCACATGAAATGTATGATGATTTACTTAATGGTGTTTATGGGAAATTTTCTGGACATACTCATCCTTTTGGGTATTCGCTTGAATCCAGTCCAGCAGATGAACCAATTTTGAAATTGCTAGGTCAAAAAAGAAGTTCCGTTTGGGGTGCTGAGGGTGATGGGTGGTTACCATTTGGACAAGAGCCTTGGTTAACTGAGGATGTTAGGCAGGAAATTAGACGTGAAGCTATGGCAAAACTATATGTGGGCAACAATAATTAAGTTTGGAGGCTAATAATGAATGAAAATTTAGTTAAAAAAGATATAAAGTGTGATTATGATATGGCTATCAAAATTGCAAAGGAGACATTTGAGAAAAAACATCCTAAAGAATTGCAACCCAAATGGTTGGAAAAATGTATGTCAATTGACGGAAACAGAGATGAATACAATAATTGGGAAGTTAAATAACATTATTGCCTAAAACAATAAAACCTAATTTTCATTGGAAATGGAGAAATGCTCTCTTATATTAGTTGAAGTTGATTCAATAACAGGAATAGAGTATATTGTTATTAATGATGGTCCTGAAGAAGCTATTGATGTTATTTTCAAGGTGGAAGTTGACCTTGCTATGAGTTTGACAAAAATACTTGTGGATACTGATCTGAACACGCTTGATGGGACTAAGTATATAGAAAAAAGATAGTATATTTGAAATGTTGATTTTATGAACAACTCATAATGGATTTTACTATTATACAACCATTTTGATAACTGTTTAGAGGCATAACGAAGCGAAACACTTGGGTGTCTACCTAAAAAGGCGTTGTGGTTTTTTGAAATGGTTAAATATGTAGATAATCAGTAAATGTTTTATCTCCAGCAAGTAGTATGAGGAGGGCTGAAATTATTAAAAATTTAGGTTTTATTTAGAAGAAATGAAAGGCAAGAGAAACTCTACTTCCGGAGAATTCTTTTGCCTTTTTCATAAGGAAAAAACTTTATATCATATAAAGGGTTTTTCAAATCTATCTGATAGAGTTAACATTATAAACAAGTAATTATTATAAACATATATCCACCCCGGACAGATATGGTTATCTAACTCTTGCTTCAGAAAGTCTATGTGACTTGAATCTCTGCAGCAGGAGTTAGATAACCTTCCCTCCGGGGTTTTGTATCATTATGTGGTTTTCTGCAATTTTTGCCTGAAATATCCCGTTATAGAGGGGAATAAAAAAATATTCTATCATATTAAAAATAAAACAACTGAAAAGGTGAGTATTTGCAATGTATAAAAAAATTCGGATTTTTCTAATAATGCTGCTTCTGGCAGTATTAATTCCAATAAAAGTGTATGCTGCCGATGCATATACCACAGATGATCTGAGAGAATTGATGGGGATGAACAGATTAACGGATGACGATTCCATGGCAGAGATCAAAGGTATTTTAAGTACCTGTTACAAGCAGAAAGAGTGGAATGAACTGGTTCTGGCACTGGGAGACATTGATGAGGTACAGTTGAAAGAGTTCAAAGAAACAGAAGATGCCTGGTATCAGGCAAAAGAGATTTTGGAAGAAGATTTTAGCAGTAATAAACCCATAGAAATTATTCTGGATGATTATGTGGAATACGAAACAGCTGCATCTCTCAGAACGGAATATACGGAAAAGAATTCTTCTGAATTATCTCTAATCGATGATACTGATATCGAAGCTAAAATTGCTTATGCCAATTCTTTACTGAGCGCTGTAAATGATTCTACCAATATTGGAGTTATCGGTAATAATATGAAATCCTTCACCAAGGATAAATTAATGGTATTAATACCTTTTGGCAAGTCCTTTTCCATTGAGAGCGGAAAGAAGCAAACCAATGACGGACTTACAGTTTCAATCCAGCAGGAACATAAGATTTATTCCCAGTTTAATGGTAGGGTAACGGCAGTTACGTCAGATTCTGTTACTGTAAGAACCGGTAATTCTATTGAAATTGAGTATACGGGTATCCAGCCAATGGTAGAAACAAAACAAAAAGTTAAACAGTATAGCACACTAGGAAAAACAAAAAATAAAACTATGACGGTCAGATTTAAGCTCAATACGGTATATTTTGATCCGCTTTTATTGTATGGCACAAGGAGCGCTGCCTGGTATGAACAATGGCAAAATGCTAATCCCGGCTGCACAATTGAAAAAAGTGATTATTCCCGTTTACTGGATAAGCTGTCAGAAAATGAATCAGTAAAGGCATCTGACCTTAATCAGGCAGGAGCTATGACAGACAAAGATGGTACTGCAGCACCAATAATAATCCAAGGTGATAACAAATACACCGATACTCCCGACAATATAATAACAGAGACGACAGAACCCGGAATTATTGTTAATGGTGAATAACGGGAGGGAGAGGAGATAATTATGAAAAGTAAATTGCATATTACCAAAAAACGAATTTTCATATTTGTTTTATTACTACTACTGCTAATCATATCAATAATTGCAATTTCACGTAAAGCGAATAAAAGTCAGGAGGTTATAAAAGAAGAAAATATGAAGGACTACATAGTTACAGAGTCGTTTACGGAAAAAAGCGGAGATGCAGCAAAAAGTTATGAGAGTCGTTATTATGCAGGAGAGAAGAAAACATATCTGATTCTTAGTGAAGAAAATAATGTTAGGACAGATACAGTCCTGGATGAAATTGAAACGGATTTTACACGGGAAATCAGTGGTTTGATTCTTGGCAGCACCTATAATCCAGACTTTAAGAATCTTGAAAAATATGCAGATGCTTCCGGATTTATCTATAAGTGCAGAATTGATGAAAGCAGGGAATTTTTAAGTAATGAAGCTTTAAGCGGAAAAATCAGATTTCTCCATGAAGCTCCGTCTTACTTTGAATGTTATATTGAAAAGGAGGATGGAAGTATAATGAGAGGTTTGCTTTTATATGACGCTGATATGAAAAAAGGAACACTTATTTACAGGCAATGTAATAGTGACATTAACATTCCTATGGTGCTGGATATGGTTACTATAGTTGAAGGCAGTGATTAATGGTAATTGGACAAGATTTAAAAATTATCTGTCATATTATTGATATAACAAAGAATTCAGAGATTTATTTTTCGTGGACAAAACAAATATTACAGGCCAATAGGAAGGAGGTATCCCGTAGATTTATTTTACGGTGATAACAGTTATGTACTCAAAGAAAAAATATTTTATAATGGCCACATTGCTTGTAGTGTTACTGGCGGCTGCAGGAGTGTTCATTATGAAAAAAAACTATGATAATATCATAGCCCGCAGGGAGGATGAAATAAACAATCTGCAGCAGCAGCTTGATGAAATTGGAGAACTGGTTGCAGTTTATCAGCTGAATACAAGTGCTAAGAGCGGGACCCAGATGCAGGATTTTCAATTTTCTATGATTGAGGTTCCGGAATATTCATTGCCTCAGAATGCAGTTATCTCATTGGAAGATATAGAAGGATACTATTATAAAATATCTTTGAGCAGCGGCACGATCGTAACTTCTGATATGCTGATGCAACAGAAATTAACAGATGATGAAAGAACCTTGGATGTGGTATTGGACGAGATACCCATTGGAATTGAAATCGGTGATTATGTGGATATCCGTATTGCCTTTCCATTGGGACAGGATTTCATTGCCATGACACATAAAGAAGTAGTGGAAATTAACGGGTCAACCTTGAAGTTAATAGTGTCTCAGCAGGATTTTTATTCTTACCAGTCCATGCAGACAGATGAAGCCTTATATTCCAGTACGAAGGCATACGGTTCTACCTATATAGAGGGTGGGGTGCAGGCAGCGGCACAGCAGTACTATCCGGTCAGTCTGGATGTTTTAAAGACTATGCTTTTAGATCCCAATATTGATACTTCCGATTACAGTGATGTTTTAAAGAGAAGAGAGCAGCTGGAAGCACAGCTGACCAGTTCTGACAAGGTGACAATTAATGAGAAAGTAACAGGCGGAAAGCAGACCCTGGCTGATAAATTTAAAGAAGCTAAAGATGACTATGATGCTTTACAGGCCCAGAAGCAGGCAGAAGCAGATTATCAGGCACAAAACCAGACTCAGGATACTGAGGACAGTTCTTCGGACAGTAACTAAAAGCTATTGCCATAAGCAGGGGTGTACATACGGATTGTCCGACGTTTTGTGCATCACCTGTTTCATTTTATTAACCAGGCAAGGGGAACTGGTCAAATCTTAGAATAAATAATTCTACGTATTGCGGCTGATAGAGTAAGTACACCAAGGATACAGACGGAGTCGGAGTAAAAGGAGAAAACAATTGTATGATTAAAATAGCTATAACGGGCAAAGCCGATAAAAGAATTTTGGCATACCCATTTATGAGAGCATGTTCAATAGCCGGTCGAACCAGTGTTATTACGGATGATATGGCTTATAAGAGATTATATGCTGGAACAGAAAATCACGGTGTAATAGAAGAAATAAAAATAAATATATTACCTCTTTTATCAGAACAAAGCCTTGCAGAGATTGAAGAGCAGGAAATAAACAGAGAGACTGAATATCTCATTTATATATCAGATACTTATTATCCCAAAGATGCAGGTCATGTTCTGATGCTTTGTGAATATAACAGTACCTTTATGGGGACCAGCATGGAAGATATCATTGAGGAGCAGGAAAATATTACTTTTGGGACACTGACTCTGACTCCCCGGAAGAATAAGTCCGTTATACCAAAGGGGGTACAGTTTCATCAGATAATCTGGAAGCCTGAGTATTCCATTTACTTATTCCAGACAGAAGAACTTCGGCAACTGCAGCCGTTAAAAGATAAACTGGTTTCTGCTTTTCTGGTTAATGCCTTTGCCGGAATACTAGATATAAAACCTGCTACCTTTTACGAATTGTTAAAAAGAAAGAGATATGCATATACGAAAAAAGATAAATGAAAGGAATACGAATCATGAATATATCGATAATTTCACCACATATTAACGGGAATGGGAATACTACTGTGGCAGCTTTATTGGCTTTTGAACTGGCATCCCGCAATAAAAGTGTCTGCCTGACGCATGTAACCAGTAAATCCGATTCCATGTTTCCATATTTGGGCTTTGAAGAGACAGATGACCAGACCAATAATCCTCTTCAGCTTATTAATCTGATAAGAGAAGGAGGGCTTAGAAGAGATGATATCGGAAATTATTGCAGAGAAGTAACAGAGAAGCTGGATTTATTCAGTCTCGATACATTTATTACTAAGAACGGGAAGGAAACAAACGTTAATCAGGAGCAGATGCAGACGGTACTTTCATTCATCTGTAGAGAATTTCCTCACGATTATGTTGTTTTTGATATAGATGAAAATGACCTTGAAAAAGAAAATGTCAAACTGGTGCTTGCCCATACGGATTGCCTGATTTTCGTGCTGACACAGTCTGTAACAGAGCTGAAAAGATTTACAGCGCAAAAGACTAAAATACAGAAACACACAGCTAATATCCCAAACCTGGTTGTTGTAAATAAATATTGCGACATTATCGGTAATCTAAAGGATACGGCAGGAATCCTTGGAATCAAACGTCCGAATAAATGGTATCAGCTGAGGTTCAATCAATGGATTCCTTACTGTGCAAACAGAGGGCAATTTAAGTATCTGGCGGAACAGATTCAAAAGAGAAACGCAGATGTTATTGAACTGGATTCTGATATTAAGCACCTGGTCAGTGGGATACAAAGTATAAAACAGGCAACCAGAGAAGAAAAAAGAAGGGTTAGGAGTTATTAAAAAGAGGAGGCATATATTATGAGTAACTTCAATCTTGGATTAGCTTCCATTATAGTCATTACACTAATACTTTTTTTTCTGTACATACGTGCGAAAGCTAAAAAACAGGTTGTGATAGAAGAAGATTTATCTACCTTTGAAGAAGTTTTAGATGCCTTAAAAGTCTATATTGTTAATCTGACAAAAGAGGATTCCATTAACAGTCAGGAATCTGATGAAGATTTAAAGCGTCTTGTTAAAAGAAAAGCCCAGAGAAAAGAAGCCTTGAAAAACTCAGTTTATGGTATCGACAGTGCAAAGCTGATGGTGAAAGAAATGATTCATACTTTTCTGGCAGAACATATGAAGCCTGAAAAAATCAGGCAGATTGTAGGACTTGATAAGGAAAGTGAACCCAATACCAATACCATGTTTGAAATCATTATGTACAAATATAAAAAACAGTATGGCAGGGATGCATTAACTAAGTGGATTCTTGAAAACAGTTTTTATAAAGAAAGACCGGCTGTTGGTATAGGTAGCGAAAACGATACCGCTTATTATATAACAAAAGCCGATTTGGAAGGAAGTTATTTTGCATTGGAGTACCATTTAACCGATGACGAAGTCACAGATATATTTACTACTCTTTTATACCAGTCATATAAAGGATTTGGTTGTATTGATACGTTGTCAGAGATGAACATCAACGGATATAATGTGGGTGTTTCTGGTTCAGTTATGGATGCTATTAATGTAAATTACGGACAGTCAGAGGAGGAAGAAGAAAATGAGGCGTTCAGTGAAGCTACAAATGCTTTATGGTTGTATTATAGAGGCTCCTACATTCACCTCCAATTCCTTGATTTCGGCTCGGAAGATGAAGTGAGACGGGTAATCCAGCTGCTGATTCGATGGAATTCACCCGGCCCGCTGTCTGCAAAACGCGGATATCTGGTAAATACCATGCAGGATAAATCACGTATTCTCGCAGTAAGACCGCCTGCAGGTGAAATGTGGGCAGCTTTTGTCCGTAAATTTACGCTGGATATTATCTCGCCGGAAGCTCTTATTATAAAGCCGGGGGTCACGGACGGTGAAATAGCAATCCGCCTCATTGAGTTTCTAATGAGAGGGCAGATAACCACTGCCGTTACCGGGCGTCAGGGCTCTGGTAAGACGACACTTATGAAAGCAATAATCGCTTATATGGATCCCCGCTATAATATCCGTGTACTGGAAATGGCACCGGAAATGTATCTTCGTGAAATTTATCCGAACAGAAATATTTATTCCGTTCAGGAAACCGATACCGTCTCAGCAGAATCTCTTCAGGATGCACTTAAAAAATCCGATTCCGCTATTACAATTATCGGAGAAGTTGCTACCGATCCGGTAGCGGCACGTATGATTCAGCTGGCAATGACCGGTTCCCTGTATACCCTGTTCTCCCACCATGCAAATGAAGCAAAGGATCTTGTACTGACTTTAAGAAATTCCCTGGTGAATGCCGGCGGCTTTGATAATATGACAACGGCTGAAAAGCAGGTAACAGATGTATTAAAAATAAATGTGCACCTGGATTTCACACCTGAGGGAAAGCGTTATATCAAACGTATAACGGAAATTACCCAATTGGATGAAGGTGTACCATATCCGGAATACAACCAGGACAAAGGAGCAGATGAATTAAAATATGATCTGGATAAGGAGTATTATACAAGACAGACCGACCGTATATCCTTTTCTACCAGAGATATCATGGTTTATGACACAGATACGGATACCTATCTGCCCAAGGAAGAATTCAGTGATGGTTTAAGGGAAAAAATCAGAGGAGCACTTTCCAAAAAGGAGCGGGAGGAATTTGACAAATTCATGGCTTATTATTGGAAGGGCGAGATTGTTGAAGATTACCATGGAGTGGCCAGAAAAGCAGCTTATGATGATACAGCCAAATTCGAGAATGCAAAAGAAGCGGAAGAGAATGCAGTTGATTTTAATTCAGCGGTTGCCTTCTTAAGCAGTCGGAGCCTGGTTGCCCAGCAATTCAATATGGGAGAATAACGGCAATGTACAATAGGAGGCAGAGAAAACAATGAAATATTTATCAGAAATAATGGCTTCTCCTGTTATGATTGCCGGATTGGTAATTTTAGTATTAACCTTTATCGCAGGGGCAGTTATATTATGGCTTGCTAAACAAAAAACAAATTATAAAAAGCAAACAAAACAGGAAGCTTTTTATTGTTGTTTGTATGAAGAATATAAAAAAATTCCTGTATTAAAGACTTACATAAGAGTAATGACGAAGAAGCTTTCCTCCATGTCTGTATATAGTAAAAATGAAGTGAAAGCTATTTTATCAAAATACCTGACAGCCACCATCGCCTGTGTTGCTGCAACAATTTCCGTTGCATTAATTATATTCAGTGATATTACCAGCGTAATTTTATGCGGGGTATTGGCATATATCCTCTTAACGACGATGCTGGAAAAACGAATGGAGAGCATTAACTACATCGTATACACGCAGTTAAAGTATGCAATGGAATCCATCCGACTTGAATATATGAGATGCAATGATGTGGTGGAATCCCTTGAGACGGCGGCTTATGGGAACCGGATAGCTAAAATAATGGAGAATATTCATAGTGTTCTTATTTCAACACATGGGGAATTAAGGCTTAAGGAGTTTTTTGAAACTACTCCCTTTAAACCCATCCAAACCCTTGCATATGTCTGCTATTCCATCAATAATACCGGGGATGAATATGATGCGGAAGGGAATTCTACCTTTATATCTACCTTGCTGATTATGAACAAGGACATTAATCAGGAATTGGAAAGACAGGATTACCAGTTTATGAAGTTTGGTAAATTGGAATATCTGACACTGATACCAATACCCTGTATCCCCTTTGTTCAGTGGTTCCTGCTAAAGTATATGCCAGGAACTTCCATTATTATAGAAGGTATGGCAGGTTATATCATCAGAATATTGATTATAGTTGCCTGCATTTATTGTTATGATTATATATCAAAAGCAAACAGCATGCATGTTGTAAAGGAAGATGACAGGATTTTATTTATTCATAATCTGTTAAAGAACAGAAAAATATATCACTTTATTAAAAACATTGCTCCCAAGAACCGGAAACGCCGGATTTTAAAACAAAAGCTTGAAAACGCCTTTTCAAAAAAATCAATTGAAGAGTTTTATGTTGAAAAACTTTTATATGCAGTTGTTATTTTTTGTTTTGTTATTTTGCTGTTTTTTAGTGCAACAATTGCCGGCAGGAACTACATGCTTCATTATACAGGTTCCTTATCGATGATATCTGATGAGAAGGAATACAAGGATAAAAACGGAGAGCCTTTGTATACCCAGGAAGAATTGCTTAAGATGGATCTGACTTACATTGGTTTAAGGGACAGAGGTAAATTTAATTTTGAACGGATGAAAGGGACTTTAAAGGAAACAGAACAGGAAGAATTGACCCAGTTAATCAGGGGAACCATGCCGGATATTAATAATTTACAGGTGGAAGATCAGAAAACAAGACTTGCTAAAAAATATGACTGGCTTCAAAAAGTTCATTTCTACTGGTATTACATCAATATCGCTTTTGTCATTGCAGTAGTTGGTTATTTTCTTCCGAATATAACTTTGAGAAAACGAAACAGCTTCCTGAAAGAAGAAGAGGAAGAGGAATTCCTGCAGCTGCAGACAATCATGACCATTTTAATGTCAATGAATTGTGATACCATGGAGGCCCTGGAGCATCTAACCCAAATTTCAACCATACATAAGGATATGCTGACCTATTGCTATCAGGGGTATGCCTCCAATCCAATCGCAGAATTGAATACAATGATTGAAAAAACACCGATTCCGGATTTTAAACGTTTTATCGAGAAGATGAAAATGACAGTAGATGAATTATCACTGAAAGAAGCCTTTATTGATTTGATACAAAACAGGGAGCATCTATGTAATACCCGTGATGAAGTACTAAAGAATAACATTGATGACCGCCGTAACAAATGCGGACAAAGGGCAAAAATGCCGTTTATGATGACACTGATTCTGCTCTTTGTATTTCCTCTGATGTATATGGGATTTACAGAAATGATGTCGGGTATCAATGAACTGCAGAATATATAAAAGAAAAAGTTGTAATTAAGTAAAATAGTGTTGAAGTTTAAAAATTAAGCTCTAAAAATCGGAGAAAAAATACAGTTTTAAAAAATCTCTATCATATTAACTATAGAATTACAAACAAAACAAACCGGCCTTAACATCAGCAGCCGGTCCGGTTATTATTACTTCCCAGGATAATAACTTATATCTGCAAAAATTAAACAAAAGAAAGGAATGATAATAATATGGCAGGAATGGGAGACGAGAGTATTGACCTATCGAAACTAGGAACGGCATTATTTGCCTTTGGTTTTGTTTTGGTAATCGGTCTTACAATTTTTACAGTTGGTAAATCTATAACAAATTCAGGTGCTGATAAGGTGACGACTCAGCTTAATACGGTGGAGCAATCGGAGTTTGAAGATTATGACCAGCAGACAGTATTGGGTACTAAGGTAAAAGCAGCATACTCAAATTTTGAGGGTAAACCATTTGCAATTATTGTGACAACTAGAAGTATGGTTGATAATAAGGATTCTGCAACAAGTTGTCCAGGTTTGGATATGACAGGTTCGAAAGTGGGAAAAGATAAGGTAAAACAAATTAATTTGGAAGGTTTGTCAGCAACTAATAGCAAAGGAGATAGTGTTGATAAATTCTGGGGTGTAAATTATAACGCCGTTCTTGAAAATGCAGATCTAGTTATGGAAAATGGAGCTTTTGTGACAAAGGGTACATTTGTAACAGAAAACAGTTCTATTCAATATTACAATCAGGTATCTAACATGCGAAAGCAGGGCCAGGGAGAATTTATACCTACAGGTGCCAAGTATATGTCTACCTTAATCAAGGACTCTACCGGTTCTACTTGCGGTGTTGTATTTGTTCAGACATCATCTAACTAAGACGCTGTGTACAAACTAAAGGATGGGTTGGGAAAGTCAGTTGTTCCCAACTCGTTTTTTTAAGGAGTGGTTGATATGACAAGAGAAACACTGGAGGAAATGATTACTATCGGTGTTGAATTTTTAACTATTGCTGTATTTTTAGTTTTTGTCGTTAACTTTGTAGGCATAAAAAATGATTTTGCCGAAGTTAAGAACAATAAGATTGTAACAGCTCATAATATCAGGCAGTACCGGGAATTTGGTAAATATGAAACCGGCTTTTCAGATATATTTGATGATGCAGCTTATAAGAGTGAGTGTCTATACGCCGATGATGTTGTGGAAGCTATAAGAAATTATAGAGATGGTAGCATTGAAGTTTATGTAGATATACCGAATGCTTCAGGGAAGCCCATTCATCTGACCAGAAAGGATGCAGAACAGAATCCTTCAAATTATACCATGGAAGCATTAATGTCAGCTGACAGAGGTATTGATTTGAATGCACTGTTTCATCCGTACCTGATTTACAACGGAGATGATGTTAAAGACCTTCAATTTTATGATAATGATTCCTCCGGAACTGTTACTGGTATTGCATTTATCAGATATTAGCGTAGTTATCAATTTAGAAAGGCACAGGTAATTATATGAGAAGAGAAGAGTTACAGGATGTTATCAGATTGGCAGTAAATATGGCAGCCATGGGTATATTCTGCATAATCCTGTTCTTCTTATCAATAACTGCCAGACATTTATATAACCGGGAAGCCTGGATAACCAATCAGGGAGAATTGCTGCGTAATGAAGCGGCAGATTATTTATTTGAACATGGTGAGAGTGTATCTGGTAATGATATTGTTGAATTCATTTTAAAGTATGATAACCAATATGATTATTATATAACGATAGATGCCAAAACATTTCCAATAACCAATGATCTATACCTTTCATATCTTCAGAACCCGGGACTGGCAGAATTTCCTACAATTTTATGGACACAGGATTATCTTGTAAATAAAGTAATGAAGGACGATATCTATGATAACTTCTTTGTTACCATTGATAAAAGTAAACTAAGGAAAATATACAGGTTTGAAGCACAATAGGAGGAAGACAGATGCAGCGTGGATTTGGATATGAAGGCATTGATGTAGTTAAAATCGGTGTAATGATGGGTTTCATTTCCATATTGCTTGTTTATGTAATTTATGGCATCAATGTTGGGAAGCAGATGGGAGACAAAGTTTATACAACGATGGCAGAAGCGGAATTAGAAACCAACAATGCCAATTTGAGATCATTGTCTTACGGCAAAGTAGTATTGCCGACTGCTGCAGTATATTCACTAACACAGTATAATTCTACGGAAATTCACGACCTGACTTGCTTTATATGTGATAATGTACATGGTAAATATGAGTTAATCAGTGACAGTCCGTGTCTGCTGGAGCATCTTCAGGGCAGGGTTAAGCTGGAAACCATATATGATGAAATGTTAGGACAGTATCATTTATTTATCTATCCCTATTCTTACACTGTAAAGTTTGATGCTAATGGCGGCAGTGGGCGTATGGCCAGTCAGGAGTTCGTCTATGATGATTATACCGACGGTAGTTCGGGTGAAGGACAGCCATTGACAAAAAACACATATTACAAACAAGGATATAATTTTGCAGGCTGGTCCATAACAAAAGGGGGAAATGCGACCTACACCAATGGACAAAAAGTGAAAAATCTTGTGTTGTTTGGAGAATTTACCTTATATGCTGTTTGGACACAATAGAAGGAGTACTGATATATGGAAAACGAAGCAATGGAAGTCCTGGATATAGGTATTCTGATGATAGTCTTAGCACTTTGTATCGTTACAGGAGTCTCTTCTACCTTTATGACCAATAAAAGAGCCTACGGATATAACGAAGCTTATATGCAGGATAAAAATACAACAATTAAGAACAATGCATATGTCTTAACTGAATACGGAGCCTTTGATGCAAGTCTTTCGAAAGCAGAGCTGATGTTGATTACCCAGATACAGGATTCCAATATGCCGGCTCCCAAGAGCCTGAAAGTGCATGGAACCCAATTTAATATTGATTATACTTATAAAGAATACCTGACAATATATGGCCAATATATGGCAGGTGCTATTCTGGACGATGATAAGGATACAAGATATATAATTACATATGAGTATGAGACAGATAATAACGGAAAAACAAAAAATTCCTTTTTTAATTTTGCAGTTTCAAATTAATTTGCAGAAAAGAATTGTCAGACAAAAAATATTTAGCAATATGGCTGCCGATATGAAATCTATAAATGGTAAAATTTAGTAAGAATAACCACCGTCACGAAGATGAAGGAGAAAGGAGGAAGATACTCGGGCTTGGAGTGTCAGATGTAAATGAAAGGTTTTTTATCAAGAATAATTTCTCTAATATTAGTGTTTTTCATGTTAATCCTTGCCCCGCTGGTGAATTCCTACTGTGTCACCGAGATGGAGAACAGAAGACAGCTATTGAATGAAGTAACAAGTTTTTTAGATGTAGTAACGGATAAAAAGTCTATAACCAATGATGACTTGAATAAATTCTATCTCAAGGTTTCATCTTATGGTATGGTACTTGATGTGCAGATTAACAGGCTTGTAAAGACCGCGACACTGGAAAAAGACGGAGTTGTTAACACCACTTATATAGCAGCTGATGATATCAGCTTGTTAAATCAAAGAGATGTGGTACAGATTAAGCTGGTAGAAAAATCGGAATCTGCATATCAGAAAATATTAAGCATATTTATCGGAGTGGATGATGAAAATTATTCCTTGACTATGGCCAAAATGGTGCACTAATAAAAAATGGAGGATACGATATGAAAAAAAACAGTTTCACTGCGAAAATAATAGGACTAATCTTATGTCTTACTATCATATTTGCGATAAGTCCGCAAAAAGTAAAGGCAGATATTTCTCCTTCTACTGAAATGCCCATTACCTATACAACCTCAGTGGATAATTTGCAGTATCCGGCAACCAACCAGTTTATAGCTTTTGTAGGTATATCGGGAGTCGGTAAAGTTGTTATCAATGAACCTACTGTCGTAAAGGCATACCTGAATTGGAAAACTGCGGAAGTCACTAATCCGGTTATCTGGTTTTCCAGAGATGTAAAAGGAATCGACCTGGTGGGATCCCAGGCAACCCTTACAACGGAAAAAAATTATCATTTAATTTTACTGGATGCCGGAACTTACTATTTCAACTATTCCTTAAAAGCAGTCAATAATAATTATTCCTATGTTGCTACTACCGTTGGTGCCTGCATTGTCGGTCAAACAGCTAATAGCACGGAGCGTGTCTACGCATCCTCAAAAATAAATCCAAATATTGTTTCCTTTAATAAAGCCGAGACCGGTTTTCTAAGCGTTACAGCTCCTATTGATTATTACCGCTTCGATATAACTGAACCAAGTATTGTAACTATTCGCTTTAATTTTAAGGATTTAAAGGATATCAATTTAAGTGGTTCTACCTGTGTATTAAAGAACTCCATGGATGCAAATATCGTAGAGCAGACTTATAATTCTCAGGGAGCAGACTATAATACCATAACGAGAGTATTGGAAAGAGGAACATATTATATTACCATGAAGGGAAGTACAACAATAACCTCTCTGGAAGTAAAAAAGACACCTTATGTTTTAGATGCCTGGAAAAATGTAACCTCACTTACAAAAGGAGATGTCAGGATAACCTTGGATATCCCCTTTGAATATTCTGAACTTTTGGTTACTAAAGGTATTGTTCCAAAAGCACAGATCAATGATTATTATACCTGGTCAACCTATAATAGCGATGTTACAAAAGCATTAACCGGGAATAGTTATTCTGCCACTTCCAATGGAACGTATACATTCCGAATACGTGATTACCTTGGGAATTATTTATTGTATGCAGTAAAAGTAACAAATATAGATAAAACCGCACCGGCAGTTTCCGGGGTTGCTAACGGAAAAACCTATAAATCTACAAAAACCATTAAGTTCAGTGATAAACAATCTGGTATTAAAAGCGCTAAATTGAATAATAAGGTGATAAAGAACGGAACGAAGATATCTGCAAAAGGATCCTACACTTTGGTAGTAACCGATAAAGTAGGAAATTCCAAAACAATAAAATTCAAAATAAAATAACAGACATCGCAGATAATAGAAATAGATACAGACATTAAATAACAGACATTGAATAACAGACATTATTTAAAAGAAATTAGAAAACAGACATCGCAGATAATAAAAATAGATACAGACATTAAATAACAGATTGAATAACAGATATTAGATAGTAGAAATTAGGTAAGAGAAATCTGATAGCAGAAAGGAGCTGTGCATCTTGAAGAACTGGCTTATGGTATTTAATTTCGTTGCATTATGCTGTCTGCTTGTTATGCTTACTACATTTTATATACAATTGGAAACTGCTACAACGGAGTATGATACGGACAGGCTGTCAAAAGCAATAGAATATTCGGGAGAAATGGCCTTTCATTATTCTCTGGCAAGCGTAAACAGTGAACTTTCCTATCAGGACATGAATCAGACAACCCTCAGTCCTAATTTGTGCTTGCCTGCCTTTGAAGAAATGATGTGCATGAATTACGATATGTCTTTATATGAAGATAATCTGAAATATATTGAAGACAGTATTGCAACGGCACTATTAGCTACAAATGACGGTTATTATATAACACTCATGTCAGAGGTCAATGAAACGGGGGAGGCACACAGCAATACATATGAATTTAACTGGTCTCCTAAACTGCCCTATACCATTAAGACCTATGATGATAATGATAAACTGGCATCTGAAATAGCTGTATGTCTGGGAACAGAAAAATGGATAAGAGTTAATGCAAATACAATGGCTTTAACAAGCGGTGTAGCTTATGCAGATATAGGCAGTATTAAAACAACCCCCAGTGAAGGCGGCGTACCGAGTCAAAGTATGTCTTTAAGCAAAGAAACGGTTTCAAGAGCTATAAATACCAGGATTACAAATGCTATTACACAGAATATTGATGCCATAGCAGAACTGAGAAGCGACAAGGATTATACGGTATATATTCCCTCTGCTCAGACCTCCAGCGGACTTAATAAAATTGACAGCCCAAGCCTGATACTGATCATGAAGGATGTAGATTTTTCAGGACAGGCCAAGGTCAGAAATGCTCAGATTTCAGGGCTTAAGATTATTAAAAAAGTACATGTAATTGGATACCTTGATGGTGATAATAAGAAAAAATACTGTTATGAATCTCAAATCGCAGACAGTAACCTGGTGCAGCTTCAGGCAATCGCATACTTTGGAAGTGTGGAGGAAGCTGCGAAAGCCGGATACACTCCGGATTACAACTATATCTTCAATAAAATTGATACTACCTATAAGACTCAATAGTGAATAATTATATAAAGCTCCGGCACTTCTCTGCATAACTGTCTGAAAAGTGAAGGAGCTTTTTGTATTTGAAAGGTTATAAGTTTTTTATCCGATTAATCGACATTATTATTTCGTTTTCTGTCATATTAAGTATATTGAAAAATAGTTGGAGGACATAACAAAAATGCATGATCTGCAAACTTTACAGAAGGATTTTAATTTACATAATTTATTAGTAGTTATTAGGCTTTTTTACGGCTATTTTGTTATCGTTGCTATCTTGGTAACAATTGTCTGGCTGGTAAGATATATTAACAGCCATGAACCGACGGGTATAAAAATTACTGAAATGTTTGATGAAAGAGGCAAAAAAAGATCCCCTTTAAATTTGAAACCTGTTTTCATAGCCATATCCATCATATTTATCCTAATTCTAATTTATTTTATATTACTGTTTGTTAATGTATAAAAAGTTTATGTTTTGTTTTGTTTTTTTTAAAACGGTTTATTAAAAAAGTACAGATGGTAAAGGAGTTTGAAATGAAGGAGAGTAATTTCAACATTTTTTTCGGCAAACTGCTGACTTTGAATTTAATTTTTTCAGTATTTTTTTATACAATAGTTTTTCTCTTTCATATAGGAGTGCTGGGAATTTTATTTGCGTTTATTCCTGTTATTTGTAAATTGCTCCTGTGGTTTTGGCGTGACAGTTATCTTAATTTTGATGACATAACCGATAAGGAAAAGCTTATATTCTCATTAAGTATCATCACTTTATTTTATGGGGTTGACGCTATTATTTGCAGTAATTTTATTCCTGCCTCTATACTTTTAATTGTTCCGCTTTTTGCAATTACCTTAAAAAAAGATATCGAAATGATTAAACTTGAGAGTATCATCACCTTCGTATTCATGGTCATTATACTGGTCAGTTCTATGTTCATAATACCTTTTAATGCAAATATATTGTTAAACCTGATGCTCTTTCTTATGGGGCTGGTTCAGATATTTATGATAATAAAGAGATATACGGAAGAGACGCTGTCCATCAGTGCAAAATCAGAGTTTTTTATGGATAAGTCTAAAAGAGATGACATGACAGGGTTATATAACAGCGGAGCCTTCTATGAAGAAGTGGAGGAAAGAACCAAATTAATGGCACCTTTCTGTATTATAATTATTAATATTGATAATTTTAAGTTCGTAAAAGATACCTATGGTCAGCCCTTTGGTGATTATGTTTTGAGAACTTTGGTCAATACAGTAAAAAAAGCCAGTCGCAATCAGGATACGGGGTTCCGGTATGGCCGTGAAGATATAGCGGTGGTTTTACCGAAAACAACTGATGACGAGGCCTTTAGAATAGCGGAAAGAGTAAGAAAAAGCTTTAGTGAGATAACTTATGAGCATAATGCCGAATGGGTCAGGACAAAGAGACCAATTACTGTCAGCATTGGGTTAATAGAGAATAATCAAAGAGGCGCTATTGCACAGGAACTGATAGAAAAATGTGACCAGGCATTATACTATTCAAAACAGCACGGGAAAAATCAAACAACTACTTATCACGAACATATGATGGAATGGGAGGATAAATTTGAAGATTTTAGAAGAAAATATCGAAATTATGAAAGATAGGAATTACGTTACCATGACACATGAAAAAATGGATGACTTGTTCTCAATTGTTGATAATATTGAATTTTCAACGTTACATTATTATCCCACAATGGAAGAAATCGAAATAATGAAATCAGATGTTCCAAAGTATTATGCATTTATTTTATGGATTCTGTCAAATCCTGCCGGACCTGAAACCATTGAGGAAGAAAAAGCAGAGAAAGAACTGAACCGAATCATAATGAAGCATACAAAATTAAAAAAGTCTAACAGCAGAAAATAGTTAAATATAGGGGGTAATAATCATGAGTGTCATGGATAGAGTAACTGAAATAAAGGACACACAGAACCATGCATATATTCTGGAATCACCGTCGTTGTTTTATTCTGTGGGATATAAAGTATTAATGGGACAGGAAAAAAACGGATTTATTAAATGCACCAAGGTTTCACACAACGGGAAGGATAAGCTGATATATGATACAGCAAGGTTTAAGACCTTGGAGACCCTTATGCCAGGTCTGAATTTTGTCGAAATGCTTCCGCTGCTGGTACAGCTTCTTGATGCAGTTATCATGGTTAAGAGCAACGGTTTTATGCAATGCGAGAATGTATTAATATCACCTGACCATATCTTTGTAGATTGTGATAATTATAATGTTAATCTGATCTACCTGCCGGTTAATCATGAATCAGACAGTATTAGTTACGGTATTTTTGAAGCAGAACTTAAAGCACATCTTTCAGTAATCCTGAATGCCTATAACAATCGAAATCCCTATATTACATCTCTCTGTGAGAATCTTGGCAATGTAGCTTTTAACACGGAAGAGATTCAGGAATACCTTAAGGATATGCAGGCAAACGGTTATACTGGACAGAAACACCGGATCGGGTTTAAGAGAAAAGATGGAATGAACTCAGGGACAGCAGACGGCAATGATATGCTTGCCGGTGTTAAAAAGCTTTTTACCTTTGGTAAAAAGAACAAATAGGACATACTCTGAGAGATACAGCATTGTTTATGAAAGAAACAGTTTTTGAAAGGAAGTCGTAAATGGCAAATATAAAAATAGTATTAGCAGATACAGATGATAAATATCTAATGCCTCTGGAACGTAAATTTATCGATGGACTGGAAGATAAAGCAGACCTTATCGTTATAACAGATCCTGGCTATCTGAAAGAATATTTTTCGGTACCACAGAGAGTGGATATATTGATAATAAATGAAGAACTATACGATGCTGAGCTGGAACGTCATAATATTGCCAGTGTATTCCTACTTACGGAACAGGAATTATTAAATAACAGTACCGGAGATGTGGATGCAAACCGGATATATAAGTATACAAGTGTCAAAGAGATATACGCTGAGATTATTGGTAAATCTTCCGCCAGATCGGAAACTTTAAACACAAAGGAAGAAACGAAAATACTTATGATGTATTCACCCATAGGAGGAATAGGAAAAACTACAGTGTCTGCCGCATTGTGTGAAGCCCTTGCTAAATATCAGAAAAAAGTATTGTTCATAGGAATTGACAGTCTGCAGACTATAGGAAGCGTTATACCTCAGCTGCCTTTTATGGAGAGCGGAACAGAAAAACTTATGATTGATAAGAGTGAATATGTCTATGAGGCTGTGAAAACAAGGATTATTAACCGAACCTTTGATATCTTACCTCCGTTTCACTTGTCACTTCCCTCATTGAACATAAAAGTGGAAGATTATGTTAATTTATTAAATAGTATCCGGGACTCCAAGGATTATGATTATATTATTGTGGATGGAGCGACTGGTTTTACAGAAGATCTATCCAGACTTATGGGGGTAGCAGACCATACGATTATCCTTGCCGGGCAGGACAAAAACGCAGTGTATAAATTAGAGTGTCTGTTACGAAATATAGACTGTTCAGATAATGACCGATTTGTTTTTGTATGTAACAAATACAGGAAGGATAGGGAAAATTTCCTGCTAAGTGGTTATATGGCGAATATCTGCAGGGTTAGTGAATACATAGAATGCTGGTCAGAGAACAACGATTCAGAAGAGAGAGTCCCGGCGAATAACCGGAGTATTCAAAAACTTGCGCTTATGTTCATCTAATGTGAAAGGAGGAGATTTTTATGAACAGTGATAGAATTACGGCAATTTTATACATACATAAAAAGAATATAAAGATTGATGTTGATTTACCGCTGGACATTACGGTGAATGAGCTGATCATAGGCTTAAATGAAGGATTTCAACTTGGGATTAACACTGGAGACCTATCGAAATGTTATCTTAAAACAGAAAATCCAATTGCTTTATTAAAGGGGAATAAATCAATAGCAGAGTATGGAATGAGAAACGGTACAACAATTAATATTACGGAATAGGGGATGTATCAGTGGATAAGCGATATAAAATTATTATATTCAGCAAGCGGATTTATAAAGAAGTCGAACTGCCGGTAGAAAGTAAAAAAATAACGCTGGGAACCTTTAAGCATAACGATATTCGTTTGGGTAAAGAGAAATTTTTTGAGGACTTTGAAATTAGATTCACTAATAACAATGGGGAGTGGATGATAAGATGTGATGAAAATATCTACATATCCTCGGATGGAGTCATGAAGCTGGTTAGCAGGGAATTATCCCATGGCGATGATTTTCTCCTAAAATATCAAAAATCCAATCAGGAAATTTTCAGAGTAAGCTTTGTAATGGATTTTGACTTTGAGAAAAGAGATTATGCAAAAGAAATAGATATCTCCTACAGCCACCAGGTAACAATAGGGGGAAATGAAAATTCCGATATTATTTTAAGAGATGAGCTGATAGGATCTGATTCTATTACACTTGTCAGGGAACAGGACAGGCTTTTAATTACAGATAATGGCACGAAATACGGATTATATGTAAATGGTTTAAAAGTAAGACAGAAATCAGAGATAAAGGATTATGATTTCTTCTCTATACTTGGTTTCAGTTTTTATTATAAGGAAGGAAAGCTGTATACCTCTTCCATGAGCAGCCTGGACATCCCATCATTGCTTTATGGCGTTAAAGGTGATGCCAAGAGTCATTTTGAGTATCCTAAATTTAACAGAAATACCAGAATTATTTCACTGATTCCGGATGAGAAGATATCAATACTGGACCCTCCCCAGCAGCCAAATAAACCCAAAAGAAATATTATTATGAAACTGGCACCAGCTTTTGCATCACTGGGATTGACGGTTGTCCTGCGTGGTGTTATGGGAGGTGGCGGTTCCTTTGTCCTGTTTAGCGTTTGCTCCATGGGGATAGGTATTATAACTTCCGTTTACGGTATGATCGATGAGGACAAGGAATATAGAAAATCTACAAAAGACAGAAAGAAAATGTACTCAGAATATATAGAAAAAAAACGTGGAGAAATTGAGGATAAGAGGAAAGAAGAGCTGCAAATCGTCAGCAGTACTTATTATTCTCTTGAAAATGAAGTGGGGTTGGTGGAGGATTTCTCCGGAGACCTCTTTAACAGAAGCTATGAGGATGAAGATTTTCTGGATGTCAGGCTGGGAATCGGTGAGTCCGAATCCATGCGACAGATAGAATATAAAAAACTTGAGAGATTTGAATCCGATGATTCCATGGCTGTGATTCCGGAGCAGATTACGGAGGAATATCGCCTGCTAAAGGATGCCCCGGTTATATTAAGGCTTACTGATTGTGGCGCAGTAGGAGTTGTTGGTGCTGAGATGTATATCAGGGAGCTGTGTAAGAATATCCTTTTAGATATTTGTATTAGACAGTATTACAGTGATGTGAAGGTATTCTTCGTTATTGAAGAAGAATATTCTAAGAATATAGAATGGATTCGTTTGCTGCCGCATCTGCAAAACGATGATCTGGGTATTCGAAATATTGTTTGCAATGAAGAAAGCAGGAATATTCTGTTTGAATATCTTTATAAAGAATTATCCAGAAGGGAAAATTCGGATACCGTCAATCCCAGGATTGTAGTATTTGTTTACAATGAAATTGGAATGAAACGTCATCCAATATCCCAGTATATAGAAAAAGCAAAAGATTTAGGTGTAACTTTTATCTTTTTCGAGGAATACAAAGAGCTGCTGCCATTAGGCTGCCAGAAAATCATTATATTAAACCGCAATGAATATCTGGGTAAGTTGATAGACAAGGCAGATTCAACGAAAGTCAATAACTTCAGATATGAATATATCAATGACAATATTGCAATGAATGCAGCTGTTAAGTTGTCACCTGTCTATTGTGAAGAGGTCAGTCTGGAAGGCTCCCTTACAAAAAATATTTCTCTGTATGAACTGCTGGGTATACTTAATGTTGATGATTTGGAGATTGATAGAAGATGGGATACCTCTGAAGTTTATAAATCCATGGCAGCGCCTTTGGGGGTTAACTCCAAAAAGGACGTTGTTTACCTGGATCTGAATGAAAAGCATCATGGACCCCATGGTCTGGTGGCCGGTACTACCGGTTCCGGTAAGAGTGAGATTTTACAGAGCTATATTTTATCCATGGCAACGCTGTTCCATCCCTATGAAGTAGGCTTTGTAATCATTGACTTTAAAGGTGGAGGTATGGTTAATCAGTTCAAGAATCTTCCCCACCTCATCGGAGCTATTACCAATATTGACGGAAGAGAGATTGATCGTTCGCTTCTTTCAATCAAAGCGGAACTCAGAAAGCGCCAGGAATTGTTTGCAGCTGCCAACGTTAATCACATAGACGCATATATTAAACTGTTTAAGAAAGGAGAAGTTCAGGTACCACTTCCCCATCTGATATTAATAGTGGATGAATTTGCCGAGCTTAAGATGGATCAGCCGGATTTTATGAAAGAGCTTATCAGTGCGGCAAGAATTGGACGAAGCCTTGGTGTTCATCTGATACTTGCTACCCAAAAACCCAGCGGTGTTGTTGATGCTCAGATCTGGTCCAATTCCAAATTTAAACTGTGTTTAAAGGTTCAGAATAAAGAGGACAGTAACGAAGTATTGAAAACACCTCTGGCGGCAGAAATCAAAGAGCCGGGACGAGCATATCTGCAGGTAGGCAATAATGAAATTTTTGAACTCTTCCAGTCCGCCTACAGCGGAGCTTCCACCAATATGGACGAGTCTGCCATGAAGAAAGAACATGTTATCTCCAGTATTTCCCTATCTGGAAAAAGGACGCCTGTTTATATCAGTAAAAAGGGAACTGCTACGAAAGAATCAGAGACGCAGTTAGAAGCTGTGGTGAATTATATACATAACTATTGTGAGAACAGACGTATAGAACAGCTCCCCGGAATATGCATGCCGCCTCTTGCAGATCTAATCGTTTATGAAGATACATTTGATAGGCAGCAGGCACTGCAGACTATTGTTAAGCTCGGTATCTATGATGATCCAAATAATCAGCAGCAGAAGGAAGTGTCCATAGATATTCAGAACGGAAATACTTTCATTCTTGGCTCTTCACAATATGGAAAGACCTGTCTGCTCCAGACAATAATACGAGGTATTGCAGATAAATACACACCTGATGAAGTATCCCTTTATATACTGGACTTCGGTTCTATGGCCTTAAGTGTTTTTGATGGACTGAATCATTTAGGAGGCATTGTATTGGCGGCCGATGATGAGAAGCTAAAGAATCTTATTAAAATGCTTAATACAGAAATAAAAGAGAGAAAAGAAAAGTTCTCGAAAATCGGTATTACCTCCTTCAGCTCTTATAAAGAGGCAGGGTATACGGATATGAACAATATCATAGTAATGGTGGATAACTTCCTGGCTTTGAAAGAGCTGTATCCGGATTATGAGGAATATATTATCAATATCTGCAGAGAAGGCAATTCCGTTGGTATAAGTATGGTTGTTACAGTAAAACAAACCAGCGGAATCAGCTATAAATACATGAGCAATTTTCCGAATCGCATCAGTCTTTACTGCAATACCGCAGATGAATATCGTGCAGTATTTGATAAGTGCCGAATTCAGCCTAAAAATGTTCCGGGCAGAGGACTTGTGGAAATCAATAAAAATATTTATGAATATCAGACTTACCTTGCATTCCAGGGTGAAAAGGAAATTGACAGAGTAGAAGGTATTAAGGAATATGTAAAGAAAATCAATGAAAGATTTGGTGATCAATATGCAAGACGTATTCCTGAAGTACCGCAGCTGTTAAATTACGAATATATCATGAAGCATCTTAAATACAACAAGCAGAATTCATACCGTGTTCCAGTGGGTATTGATTATGATTCTGTGGAATTGAATTATATTGATTTCATGAAAATGCAGCTAATAAGCATAACAGGCCGTGAAGGAAGCGGAAAAACAAACCTGGTAAAAGTTATTTTCCATTACCTCAGACAGGGAATGTTCGAATTCCCGGTAAAAGCCTATATCGTGGACGATTATCAGAAACGGCTGAGTTCCTTGAAAGCTTCCGGTATTGTTGAAAAGTATACCGTTGATTACAACGAGTTTGAACCAATACTTGAAGAAATTAACGCTGAACTGAAAGAAAGACTGGAGTTATTAATGGACAGCGGCATGGAAGCATTGCAAAATAAACCGCTGCTGTTTGCTGTGATTAAGAACAGTAATATATACAGTGCTAATGGTATCAGCAAAAATGCAATTGATATGTTAAAAGATATACTTAAAAACTACAGACAGCTTAAGGTATGCTTTTTATTTACAGATGTTGAGAACGCACCTGTTGCTTATGGTGCTTCTGAGCTTCTGAAGCTGCTGAAGGATAATAAAAATACCTTTGTGTTTGAAGACCTGTCGAATCTCAAGTTTACAGAAGTGGCAATTAATTACATTCGTCAGTACCGGAAAGAGATTGAACTTGGTGATTCTTATTTTATTACGGAAAAAGGTGTTCAAAAACAGAAAATCATATATGGAACAGATGAGGAAATTTAATAAAATATTAGCTTTAATTTAGTATGAAATGGGTACAGATAGTGCCCATTTCGGATTTTTCAACCTAAAAAGTTCGAGAAGATGTCTTCCTTGTCAGTAGCAGTATAAATAAAGTAAGAGACATACTTGAAATGGAGAATAATCATGAGTGAAAACATTATAAGGAAACTTGATACCAGTAAAATGGATGCGGCTATTCTTGCTTTTGGTGAGGGAATTAAGGAATACAACAATATAAGGTCAACCGTAAAGCAGGCAACTTCCGAATTACTTCTGCATTGGAGTGGAAAGGGAAGACAGGCTTTCGAGAAAGAATATGATGAAATCTTTTTGCAGCTTACAGATATCGAGGATATCTTAAATGAATTATATCATGCTCTGGTTGATGGTCTGAATGCATACAGAACAACTGATCAGGAGCTAAGTAAAAATCTTATAAACTAATTTTTTGCAGAGAAAGATTAATATGATGGATTCTTGAATTGGAGAGAGGAAGTTTGGCATGAGTTATTTAAGCAGCTTGGTAATTTCGTTGTCCAGCTATAATGAAAGCCTTAAAAAAGCAGAAGCAGAACTGAAAAAGCAGAAGATAAGTCTAAAGGATGTAAAAAAAATAATATCTGACTTAAGCAGCAATTTTGATTACTTTGCCGGTAGTATTACAAAAAGTACCGGATATATATCCTATGGGATCTTAGATGGAGTTAAGGGAAGCAGCAATATGACACAGCTTTCTGATGTAGTTGAAAAGGAACGGGAGCAAGATCCGGACTCAGATTCCAAGCTGTCTTCTGCAAAGTCCAGTCTGTTAAATGAAAAATCAGTTACCGAAAACAAGATTACAGAGCTGGAAGCACAAATTAACAGTTTAAAAAATCAGATAAGTACTACGGAAGCCGCAATAAGGGCTGAAGAAAGACGATTGGAAGAGGAAAGAAGAGAGGCAGAGCGCAGAGAAGAACAAAGAAGAGAAGCGGAAAGAACACGCGCTGCTGCTACCACTACAGGAAAGAAAACCGTAAATTAATACTATTTTTGCAGAGAGAAATAATAGAAGAAATTGAATTGTGTTTTTGTATTTTTCCAAGCAATATAAAACTCCATAAGATAAAGCTTTTTATTTGTAATAAGACCTTAAAATTCAACTGATATGTTTTTTTAGAAGGAAAGGGATGACAGGATATGAATGAGGTACTGGCTGTTGAATATATAAATCAGGGAAAAGTGCTGCTGGTAAGTGGAAAAAGTGAAAATTCACTGGAGTATTTCAAAAAAGCAGAGAATGAGGATCCGTTTAATCCCGAAATTTATATTGGTATGGGAATTGCGTATACCAATATGGAAGAATACGGAGAGGCTGAAGAGGCGTTTTTAAAAGCGATAAAGGTTAACAGCAAAGATGGAAAGGTTTATTTTCATCTGGGTAACATTAATTTACTGAAAGGTGAAAAGGTAAAAGGAATCCAGTATTATAACCAGGCAATTGCAAACGGATACGATGATTCACAGATATTTTATAATATGGGAATCCTGTATGAAGAAGAGGGGGATGCAATTTTAGCCCTCAGAAACTATACAAAAGCAATTAGCAAGGCACCGCTTAGAGGTGAAATACGGCTCAAAAAAGCAATGCTTTACATAAAACAGAAAAAATATTACGAAGCGGTTCAAACTCTGGATGATATGACAACGGAATGCCCTGATAATGCGGAGGGATATCATATGATAATCCGCCTGTACTCGGATATGAAAGAGTTTGATAAAGCGCATAAGGCAGTGAAGATAGCAATCGATAATTTCCCGGAGGATCCGGATTTTATTCTTGACCAGGCGAATCTTTATGCAAATCAAAACCGTTTCGAAGAAGCCTTGGAACTATTAAAGACCGAAGGAAACAGAACAGAGAGTAAAATAGACAAGCGCAGGAGTGCAATAGAGCATGCGCAGATTTATGCACTGCAGGGGAATATGCAGGGGACAATTGAAAGTTTAAAAAATGCAGTTGCAGCCTCCAATGCGAAGGTTCCGCCTGAAGCTGATCCTGAAGCGGAATACTTATTGATGAACTGTTATATCACCATGGGAGAATATGATCAGGCATTGTCCTGTGCCCGTTCACTTAAAGATATAAATACAATGGGGGATTATACCCTGCCGGCTTATTATTATGAACCTTACTGTTTGCGTATGCTAAACAGAGAAACAGAAGCAGATGAATTGTACAGGCTGGGGATTGAGAAATTACGCAAGTACTCATTACAAAATCCCAATAATCTGGATGCTTATGTATTCCGTATGCTATGCCTGAAGGACTTGAAAATGTATGAAAAGGCACTGGAGCTCTCGGATTATATTCTTAAAGTAAGAGAGGATTCAGGGGAATTGTATGCAATCCGTGGTGCGATTCTGTCCGAGATGGGTAGAGCAGAAGAGGCAGAGGAGGCGAAAGCAAAAATTCGCACCATGGAGGGTATGGCAGCATTATTAATTCAAAACAACCAGTAAGGGAAGTGAATAAATGCTAAAAATCAATGAAGAAATGCTAAATAGGACAAAGTTAACCTACCAGGAACAAGCACAGCGTATGATAGATCTGAAAGCAAAGCTGTCCGTTGCGGTGGAGGATATTAAAGATGGGTGGGATACCCAGGCAGGAGATGCATTCTTTGAAAAGTATGGGACAGAATGGGAGAAAAATATTTCTAAATATATTGAGGTAATTCAAATTATGTCAAGAAATATGCAGATAGCAGATAGTAAGTATCAGTCCGTTTATGAAACCGCTCAGAAAATAAGGTTGGAATAAAAATTTGAGCGTTTGTATAATCAATGATAAATGAAGGGAAGTGTTGCATGTCAGATTTTATATTGAATTATGAAGAGCTGGAAGCTATTGCACGTTATTCCAATGACTTGGGAAAAGAAGCATTGGAATATAGTGAAGACTTGGAAAAAACGATTGTTAATGATATAGATAATGTGACAGGAGACTCTTCCGGATATTTGCTTCAGGCAGCCGATTCTGTTAGAGATAAAATCAAAGCCTTAAGACAGAAATCCGAGACTTTTTACCATTTTTCAGAGGAGATTACAAATCTCCTTGTAATTGCAGAGAGGATGGATCAGGATGTGGCAGATGCCATTGCCGGACAAGGTGAGTATTCTCTGGAGCATCAGAAAGCTAGCAGACTTGAAGAGTGGTGGGTCAAGCTTCTAGATTTGTTAACGGATGCGAATAAAACAATATTGCTTCTATGTATTGCCTCGCTGGCAAAGCTAAAAATGAAGTTCGACTCCCTTAAAAATACAATTAAGGATTGGTATGAACGTGAATATATAAAAATGCTTGAAGTTGCAGATAAAATAAAAATGCTTAATGATTGTATCAAAATGGCACAAGGAGTAGGAATTTATTTATTAAATGTAACGGCAGCCAGATTGCTGGAATACATAGGGACGAATATTTCCGGCTTGAACAATGGTACGAAAGATGATAATGTTAATTTATTGGATATAATAAAAATCTTCTATAATCCTTTGATGGATATAAATGATTTTATGGTAGGTGCAGCAGTAGCAATAGATAATAATGCCTTTGGCGGATTATTACAGGCATTAGGTGGAGCCGCAGAACCATTTCAATTGGATAAAAAAGCATTTAACTTAGGAAAGACGGTAACAGACCTCGCCATAATGGTTGCCGGAACCGGTGCATTTATCTTTGGTGCGATGGGAGGAGCAGGAGGTGCCGCTTTGAGTTCCACCGGAGTAGGTGCTGTTGCTGGAGTACCATTAACAGCAGCAGGTGTTGCAACCATGAGCATTGGGGGAGGTATAGCTTTAAAAAGTGCTCAAAATCTGGTTAGTGATGGGCTGAATCTGATGTCTGGTGAAGGGCATGGTAGTAGTGAGGGGACGGGGAAGGTTACAAAGCCTAGTGGCTTACCTGATTCAAACGCCAAGCCAAAAGGAAATTATGCACCAAATGATACGCCTGGATATATTAGGCAAAATGAGTCAGCGGATTTACTTTCTCAAAATGGTTATAAAGTTGAAATGCTAGACGAAGTACCAGGTGGTAATGGTTATGGTGTTAAACAAACATCTAATCCAGATCTTCTTATCGAAAATAAAGTGTATGATTCTTATGCTCCAAAAGCCGAAACAAGTACGAAAACAATTGTCAGAGAATTGTCAGGTAAAACTAAAAATCAAACACCTAATATAGTACTGAACTTAGATGATTATGCTGGAAACTTTGATGAATTGATAACTGTGATTAAGCAAAAGGCAACTCCTAGTGGTGATCTAAAAAGATTAAAAGATTTAAAAATTATTAAAGATGGAAAAATTATTAATATTTTCACTGATTAAGGAGATATAATATGGAGTTTGAATTGTTGTTATTTAGTAAGAAAACTCAAAAAGATTATGCTTATTATTTAACGCATATTTTAGAAAAAAATTTAAATATTAACTTCAAATCTATTGAAGACCAAGATTCTATTAATTTATGTCTTGACTGTATGACTATATCGGTAGATTTAGAAGAAGAGGTCGGGCTAGAGGTTATTGAAGAAGATTTTAACTTTGTTGCAGATACAAGTGCACGAATTCAAGTGTTTAGTCAGTTTAGAGATCATGCTTTAGTGATACTTTTTAAGACTATAAATGAAATTGTTAAGAATACAGATTACAATTTACTCTTAATTGGAGATGGCTCAAACTTAATTTTGGAGAAAAAAAATAATAATTACTATACGTCATATCTTGATGATTACTACTATTTTAAAATTCCTTTCGAGTTACTTGGAGTTAAAATTGAAGAAATAAAAAAGTAAAAGCCATAATTAGTTTAGCGGCATAAGCCTCATAGCCAATTGACCAGCTAATGAACTGACCCCCAAAGTTTAATTTTAGTTCAAACTTTTGGGGTTAGTTTAATAATAAAGTGTGTTTTTGAGCTTGAAATACCAGGAGCCAATACCAGAGGAAAAAAGTCCATTAGTTATAATTTATGAATATTAATGGAGGTCGTTGTATGGAAGATGAATTAGAATATATCAAAAGATTAGAGACAAGTAAATATCAGATATAATATCAAAAACGGTAGATTGCAAATAATCATCGCCTTTATTATTTTCAAGAATATCTGTACCTAATTCAAGGGTTTTATTATTATCTAGATTATATAACTCAAGCAATGCTACACTAGTTTCCTCAAACCCAAAAATATCTTGTATTATTTCAATTAACTTACACAGAAAGCATTAAAATTTGATATTAATTCATCTTATGAAGTACGACCCCGGTAACGACCCCAATGCCATGAATACGACCCCGATGATCTCAACCCGTATTGCGGGCTGATGTAATTCGAACAGAGAGATTTTTGCCCCCCGGCTCTTTAACCTGCATCATTTTCGACCCCATGGTTCATCCCTGCTTTTGTAGTAAAATAGGGTGAGAATCTTATAGTTCAGGAAGTTATAAATGGTTGCGGTTGTGCGACTTGAGGAATATGAAAAAACTGGCCTATATGCGACATTTTTCTGAAAAAGCAACCGGAAGACGAACAGGAGACAATAGCAATCCAAACAGTTATCAGGGCAAAAGGAAAATCCTATGTTTTTCAAATTTTCCCAACGAGGTGTTTAAAATCAAAATTCTAATATAATACTAAATTTAGATGATTATGCTGGTGAAGTAGATGATTTAAAAATCATAAAAGATGTTAAAATTATAGATGTTTTTAATAACTGAGGTGATAAATTATGGACTGTGAATTATATATAAAAAGTAAAAATTCAAAAATGGAATATGCTATATTTCTGAAAAAGCTATTAGAACAAAAAATAGATATTACTTTAAAAGAAGATGAAGATAGTATTAGTTTATGTACATATTGCATGACTCTTATTATTGATCTTGATGAAAGGATAGGTTTGGATTTTGTAAAAGATGAATATAGTTTCAATGCAGATATATGTGTAGGAATTCAAATATTTAGAAATTATGTTTCAGAAGGAATTAGTATTGTATTTGAATTATTGAATGAAATAATTGATTCAACTTCTGATTATTTCTTGTTATTAGAGAGTAGTACTTATGTGATACTAAAAAGAGATGCACAAAGTTATTATTCTCATTTACCCAGTAATTATGAAATTAGACTCCCGTTTAATCTTTTAAATGTGGAGATTGAACATACAAATTTTTAGTATTATTTATCTAATATTTGGAATTTTAGAAAATAAGTCTTTGTGCTCATGATATTTTTAAAGTAAATTCAAAGGATAATTTGATAAAATAATAAGGCAGAACCAAGTAAAACTAAATAGGGTCTGCCTTATTTTTCATATCATTCTTAATTTTCAAGATACAGCTTAATTTACTTAACTGTCACCAAGTCTTTCACATAATCCAATACTTTTTTGTCAATTATCTGCTGCATTACATAACCAACACCTTGCTGTTCTACCTGTGCGTCATATCCGCCGGTGGAATCTTCATCAAAGTAAGCAGCATAATCATCTTTGGAAGCAGAAAGTCCTTCTTTTTCATAGATTGCCTGATACAGCAGGGTTTTCTTTGCACGGTCTTTAATAGCATCCTCTAACTTGGCATCGTATTTTGCTTCTGACATGCCAACATATTCTTCAAAGGTCGTAGTCTGGTTATAACCCATTGAGGAATATAGATTGTTCATGTAATCTACAGACATCTGATCTTCATATTTCTTGATAGATTTTAAGTGATTAAAATATTTTGCAGGATATGATTTAACAGTTGTATTCTCCAATAGATACTTTTCCAGCCAGGTATCTAAATTTTTATCATAATTTGTTTTCTTTAAATATTCTTTGTATTCAGCAGCAGTAGATGCATTTTCAGATAGATTTTCTTTTACAAATGCATCTGTAAATTCGGGTGTTACATAAATTCCATTGATTACTACTTCAAATACAGCATCTTTACCTGCAAGGTCAGCACTGGAATAATCAGCAGGGAAAGTAACATTAACGGTTACCTTATCACCTATTTTGTGGCCGATTAATTGAGTTTCAAAATCATCCACATAGCTGTTGGAACCGATTTCTAAATCAGCACCTTTTCCATCGGTATTGCCGCCGCTAAACTCTACACCATCAACAGAGCCAACATAGTCAATATTTACCTTGTCTCCATCTTTAATGGCAGCATCGGTTTCTTTTGATAACTCTTTGTGCTCCTCCAAAAGAGATTTGATATCTTTTTCAACGGATTCATCCGTATATTCTATTTCGCTTAAAGGAGCAGTTATGTTTTTATAATCAGTCAAATCTACAAGTTCATTTGCAGTCACGTCTTTTATAAGTCCATCGTCTGTTAAATATGTGCTATAATCACTGCTAGCTTTAATTTTTGTTACATTACGATAGATAGAATAGCCCAATGCACCAACAAGACCTGCGGAAATCAGTACAATTAATGAATACGAAATTACTTTACCTAAGAGTGCATTCCGTTTCACTCTCTCCACTTCTCTTTTTTTCTCCAGGCGCCTTTGCTGCCCCAAACTCATGGAAGAATTATCGATTTGCTTTTTACCCTTCATCTTAACCTCTCTTGTTATTAGTGTTTTATTATTGCAGCTGACAACTTGTCCAACTGTATATTAATACTATAAGTATAGTACATAGCCATGAAAACTGCAATTCTATTCTATACTAAAATTATGAATTATTTGTGTATTACCCTTAATATTTCAATCCTGACAAAATAGGTGTTAAGTCGCTTGCTGGGCCTGTTTTTTGAGGATGAGCGATAGGCTGCGGTATAATACTTGTCTCTTTTTTGCTCTTATTGTTGGCTGAAAGTCGTTGTTAATATATAGAAAAAGATGTAAGATTAATATGATGTAAATAAATGTTAAGTACCAATGAATTGATTATCGATTCTATTTTCTAATCAACAAATTAACATAGGATAAAACAGGTATAGAATTTACAAGATGTTTACTGTAGGGAAATGGTAGTATAAGAAATATTTGCTAACATAAGAATGTTGGCTATTTACTTTACTTAGCTTAAGCACTGATGACAGAACAAAATTAGTGTAAGAACAGTAAACGAATTGCGTATATCATCATAAGGAGGAAAAAGAATGAAAGTGTTTGCAAAACGATGTCTGGCAGTGATGTTAAGTATTATTATGGTATTTACCGTAACTCCTGCCCAAAGTTATGCAGCAGAAACTGCTGGTACCTATGTGCCTGTCAGTTCAGCAGCCGAGCTTACCAGCGGTAAGTATGTAATAATAGTAAATACCGGTTATGCCATGAGTACATATGACAGCGGTACCAAGTGGATAGGTGCTACTGCACTTAGTCCTGTAGCTGGCAAAATAGTGAACCCTGACAATACCCTGGTATGGAACCTCACGGTCTCAGGTAACAGCGTTACTTTAGCAGATGCGAATGGGATATCCATAAAACCGTTAGGTGGTAATGTAAACGGTATAGAACCAGGTGATTATAACTGGGAGACTGAATTTAATAATGGAACCTTTTCCTTTAAAGGAACTGGTGCAGATACTGTTATATTAGCAAGTAATAAAACCACCGAGAATAAATTCAGAGCATATAAAACAGGTACTGCTGCAGGCAATGCCGGTTATCCTTCTGCCTTTACACTGTACAAGCTGGATAGCAGTGTTCCTCCCGTCGATCTAAAAGCAGAAACACCCAAAGCCAGTTTGGCCTCTGGTAACATAGTTTCAGGAAGTGCCATCAGTTTAACCTGTGGTACCCCCGGATCCAGTATCTATTACACAACTGTGTCACCGTCAGCAATTTGGGTGGATTACTCAGAACCTATTACTATAAATACGGATACAACTATCTATGCACAAGCAAAAGCCGCAGGATATGAGGACAGTGATATAGCTGAATTCAATTACATACCTGTTGAAAATCCTGGAACAGATCCCACCTTATATGACCCTGTTCCGGTTATTCCTGAAGGTGCAAAATCTGTTCTGGAAGGCAGCCAGACTGCAGCCGGACAAGTAATTACTGTAGTAGGACAGCTGGTTTACCGATTCGGTAACTATGACAATGCCAATACCGTAATATTGGAAGACGTCATTGATGGAAACATTTACGCCCTTCAGGTATACGATGCCCTCGCCGGTTACAACATCGGAGATGTTGTAAAGCTGACTGGCACCACCTCCTTGTATGGAGGAGTTCCTCAGCTGCAGACCCTGACCGGGAAAGAGCTGATAACACCGGCAGCAGAAACACAGCTGATTAAAGCACAGGAATTTACTTCTATTAGTGAGTTGAAAGCTTTTAAGGATTCCCTGGTATCTGAATGGGTAGTTATCAGAGAAATCACTCTTGGTACTTATAACAGCAACGGAAGTACAACTGTAACTGATAACAGCGGAAACAGTATGCCAATCTATCGCGCTGCAACTTATCCCGTTGGTGTAGCAGCCGGTGAAAAGGTTGATCTCTATGCCTGTGTATCCAAATACACTACCACCGATCAGCTTCGTGTTGGTTCTTCTGCTGATTATGTAGTTAAAAATGACACAAAAGCACCTGTAATAACCCTGCCTGTCTTTGAAAATGCAGAACTTGGCAAGGATTATAAGGTATCTGTTAAGATTACAGATAACGTAGCGGTAGCAGCAGCAGAGCTGACCTACACAATAAATCAAACTGTCTATAAAGCAGCACTGGTACAAAATACTGCGGATAATACCACCTGGGAAGCAACAATCCCCGGAAGTCTTTTTACTTCAGAAGTATCTTCTTTTACCTTATTTGTAACAGCGAAAGATAAAGCAGGAAATGAAGCAGCCAGCAGTGTGAAATCAATATCAGTGACGGATGAACCGCAGGTCGTAAAAGTTACACCGGAACGCAATGGAAAAACCGGTGAGGAAAAGAGACCGGTAATCAGCGTAACAGCAGTAAATGTTGGAACAGCTCCGACAGCTAAGCTTACCTTAAAGGCAGGAAGCACAGTTGTATTTGACTCTGTTGCCATGAATTATGCTGACGGAACCTTTTCCTATACACCGGTACAGGACCTGGCGGATAAGGGATATACAGCTACTGTAGTGATAACCCGTGCAGACGGAAAGGCAATAACCTATGACTGGCCTTTTACGGTAGGTACACCAAAATATAATCTGTACTTTGGGCAATTGCACAGTCATACAACCTATTCTGACGGCTCCGGTACTTTAGACGATGCTCTTAATTATATCAATAAGATTAACAAGAGCGACAATGTTGATTTTACCGCTTTCACAGATCATTCCAACTATTTTGATACCAAAACAGAAGTTAACCCGGAGGCTTCTCTGTATAACAAGAGTTTAATGACAGCGGGCAGTCAGACTCTGTGGAATGAGTACAAGGGTAAGATTGCTGAATTCAATGCTGCTGCGGAGAACAGAGGAGTTATTGCCCTTGGCGGCTTTGAAATGACCTGGTCAGGCGGACCTGGACATATCAACACCTGGAACACGGAGGGGATTGTAAGCCGTAATAACACAACCCTTAACAATAAGACCAACGATGCCGGTATGAAAGCGTATTATACATTATTAAGCCAGCCGGAAGGAGCGGCTTCTGTCAGTCAGTTCAACCATCCTGGCACGACCTTTGGTACCTTTAGTGATTTTGCTTATTGGGATCCGGAACTTGATTCCCGTATTACTTTGGTGGAAGTAGGAAACGGAGAAGGAGCTATTGGCAGCGGCGGATATTTCCCTTCATACAATTACTACACCATGGCTCTTGATAAAGGCTGGCATGTAGCCCCTACCAATAACCAGGATAACCACAAAGGTAAATGGGGGAATGCAAACGATGCAAGAGATGTTATCATAACAGATAACTTCACGGAACAGGGCATTTATGATGCCTTAAAAGATCGTAAGGTTTATGCAACAGAAGATAAGAACCTTGAGATAACCTACACAGTAAATGATGAATTTATGGGCAGCATCATTAAGGAAGTACCAGAAAACCTAAATTTAAAAGTATTATTAAACGATGCCGATGATGAGATTCAGAAAGCGGAAGTCATTGCAAATAGCGGAAGAGTGGTTTATTCCTGGGATGTAAATGCAATGAGCAAGGAATTAAATGTAACCCTGAAACCGGACTATAGCTATTATTACATCAGAGTGAAAGAAAAGGATGGGGATATTGCCGTAACAGCACCAGTTTGGGTGGGCAGTACGAAACTGCTTGGCATCTCGAATGTAGAAAGCAGTACAAATACACCGGTTACCGGCGAGAAAATGACGGTTAAGACCACACTGTTTAACAGTGAAGCTTCCGACGCAGCAATTAAGTCCCTGACCTATAAATTAGACGGAGCAGTAATTGACCAGATAAACAATGCCGGTACTGTTGCAAAAGGAACAAATACGGCAGTCAATTATGATTTTACGCCTGTGAAAGCAAAGGTACAGACCTTAACTGTTGAAGCAGTATTAACGGTGGGAGACCAGGACTATTCCTTTACAAAGGACCTCAGTCTGGATATCAGAGATGCTGATAAGCTGGTTTACATAGGAATCGACGGAAGTCACTACAACGAATATGTAGCAGGAAACTACAAGGATTCCATGGGTAACTTCAGCCGTCTTGCGGCACAAAGTGATGTAAGATGTGTTATTTTAAATACCAGTGAGGAATTGATTTTAGCAGCAAAGAATGTAAACGGTAAATTTAAGATGATAATACTCACTGCACCCAGTCGCCGTAACGGTACTTCTTTAAGAGAACCTTATGCAGTATATTCAGATGCAGAAATCGCAGCACTCAAAGGATTCGCAGAAGCCGGCGGAAGCCTGGTGCTGTGCGGATGGTCTGACCTTTATGAGAATTATAAGGCCTTCCCGGCGGAAGATCATATGGCAGCGCAGCAGAACAAGCTGCTGGCGGCAATCGGAGCAACACTTCGTATTAGTGACGACGGTGCTTATGACGATGTACTCAACGCAGGCGGAAGCGAAGCAAATAAAGCCAGATTATATCTGAGCACGTATAACTGGGCAAATCCATTGACCAAAGGCATTGTATATGATAAAGAGCATCCCAATGACAATCTTTACTCTCAGCTGTTCAGCCAATACGGTGGAGCTACAATTTATGCGGTAGATCAGGAGGGAAATCCCACTTCTGTATTACCGTCTAATATATCACCGGTTGTATACGGACACAGCACTACTTATTCAAAGAATTGTGATAATGATAGCCTGGGCGGAAACATACCGAAATATGAGTATGCGAAGGATGATAACCGTCTGATGGTGCTGGCAGCAGAAACAGTCACTCATTCAAACGGAAGCCAGTCAATGGTAATTGTAGACGGTGCAGCTTTTATGAGTAATTTTGAAATCCAGGCTACGGTTTCAGATACCAATGCGGAATTAAATTATTCAAATTATACAATCTTAGAAAATTTAATTCAATTCGTAAACCCTATTCAGATAGATTCTATTGCAGAGGTTCAGAAGGAAGCAGAAGAAGGGGTAAAATTTACAGTAGAAGGAATCGTTACCTCCAATGCTTCCGGTTTTGATAAGGCTACCGCTTTCTTTGACTGTATCTATCTGCAGGATGGAACTGCCGGTATTAATGCTTTCCCGGTATCAGGAGACTATAAAGTCGGTCAGAAGGTTCGTATAACCGGAACAACCTCCTCCTACAACGGGGAGAGGCAGTTAAATGTAAGCAGTATCTCTTTGTTGGACAGTAATATCCAGACCTTAGAACCAAAAGCTGTAACCGCTGAACAGGTAAATAACCAAACCTACCTTGGAAGTCTTGTAAAGCTTACCGGAAAGATAACCAAAGTTGAACTTGCTAATGGGGCTGTCCAGACGATCCTTGTCAGGGATAATGCCGGAAACACTGCAAGAATCTTCATCGATGGCTATATTACAACTGGCAAGGAAATCAATAATTTAGAAGTGGGCAATAGTATAACTGCAGTTGGCCTGTCATCATATGATAATACCTTTGATGGTCTTCCGGCACGTATCCGTATCAGAGACAGGGCAGATATTGTGTGTACCAGAGAAACGGTAATAACACCGACACCTGATCCTGTAACGCCAACACCAACACCGGTTACCCCTACTCCGATAAAACCTTCACCGGAGAAGGAGACAAAGATTGTACTTGATAATCCGGTAACGAAAATAACTGCTGGTAAAGCAACCATCAAATTAGAAGCCAGTGAAAAAGCATTGCAAGAAGCAGTAAAAAGCGGCAGTTCTAATATAAAGCTTTCCTTAGGGAAAGAAGTATTTAAGGATGTCCAGGAAGACGGCAAGGTTACAAAAGGTGTAGCAATTGAATTAACTATTCCTTCTGTAAAAGATGCAGCTGTAAAAACCATCGTATTAAGTCCCGAAGCTTTATTATTTGTAAAAGAATCCGGGCAGGCTCTTACTGTCAAGGTAACAAATGGAGAGGCAAGGAGTTACACCATAAGTATTCCTGCTTCTGAGCTTAAGAAAGTAACGATGGCCTCTAAGGAGTTAAATTTGGCTGTTACAGTGGTAAAAAATACAAAAGCAGCTGTAAAGTCAGCAGGAATCTTATCCATAGGAACAGAAGGGAACTTAGCCGCCGGCATGATTGTTACAGTACCTGTTGAAGAGGTTATTTCCTTAAAGGCAGGTAAAAAGGTATATATTTATTATAAGAATACCAAGACCGGCTTATTGGAGGAAGTACCCAACAATCCAAAGACCATTGGGAAGAATGGTACACTTAAGTTATCCTCACTAAGCGGTGGAGATTATGTTATCTGTACAGAGCAGGTAAAGGATGCCGTTAAGTTGGTTGACAGGATTACTGTAACTGTAAAGACTTCCGTTACCAAGGGAAATAAACTGAATATCAAAGTGACCCTTCCGAAGGAATTAAGCAAGGTTACGGCATTTGCATACGGTGATCCCCTTGGACAGGAAGAAGCAAAAATAACCTACAAGGTAAGTAATAAGGATATTGCTGCTGTATCCGGAAGCGGTGTCATTACTGCCAGGAAAAAAGGTACTGTTAAGGTTACAGTTACCGTTACCTTAGAGAATGGACAGAAGAAGAGCTTCAGCAAAAATATTACAGTAAAATAGTACGAAATACTGAATATTTCACATTTTCAATTTGGGCAGCTATGCAAGCAGGCTTCTGGTTTTGCATTAGTAATAAGATTAGTGATATAAACTTTATTTAACAAAGGTGGGGTGCTGCATTTTCGTGCAGCCCCTTTCCTTGGCTAGATATAGATTTAATCAATAACAGATATAATTGATAATGATGCCGGGAAAACAGCATCATGTTAGAGAGTGCAAAATACAAACGGCACTTTCCAACATCCTGATTTATACGTGTGCCAAGGCACACAGATGGGAGTTTATATGATAAAGAACCTGAAGATAAAGATTATAACTGCAGTGGTAATGCTGTTACTATTTATCAGTGCAGCAATCCTTTTAAATCAACCGGCTCCGGACGATGTACTGTCCTCTGCGCAAAAAAGAATATTTGCGGTTGCAAAGGTTACGGACATTCTAAGTGACAATGCAGCACCGGACAGCTGGACGGAAGGCAGGCGTATAGGTGAACAGAACCTGGAGGTTACTGTGCTTACAGGCAAGTATAAAGGAAAGGTGCTGGAAGCTGTTAATTATGTGAATGCCTACTTCAATGTTGATGCCAAGCTTGGAACACGTGTGATCGTCCGGCTGGACTTTAATGATGCCGGGGAATTGTATGTCCTATCGATTCCCAACTATGACAGAAGCAGTGTTCTGATTATAGCACTCCTTGCTTTTGCCTTACTCATGGTACTGGTAGGAGGTAAGCAGGGAGCAAGGGCTTTATTCGGATTGTTGTTTACTTTGATTAATCTGTGGTATATATTGATTCCTCTGGTTCTAAAAGGTGTATCTCCGATTATGGCAACAATATTGATTGCTGCCTATACCAGTGCCGGAGCCTTGCTGATGCTGACGGGCTTTACGAAGAAGACTCTGTGTGCTTTCTTAGGCTGTGTTGGTGGGGTAATAGCAGCCGGAGTCTTTGCCTGGCTGGTAACTCTTATGACACCAATAAACGGATTTAATATGTCAGAAGCGGAAGAAATGGTCATACGAGCTTCTGATTCACCCCTTCAGATCAGCGGTCTGCTGATAAGCGGTTTACTTCTGGCTGCTCTGGGGGCGTTAATGGATACGTCCATGTCCATCGTATCTGCACTTCATGAGGTATATGAACAGAACCCGGCCATCTCTAAAAAACAGATTTTCAAATCTGGTATGAATATAGGAAGGGATGCTATGGGAACTATGGCAAATACCCTGATACTTGCATTTGTGGGGTCAGCCTTTAATCTCATGATATTATTTCAGATTTATGAGTATCCGATGATCCAGATACTAAACAGTGATATGATCGTAATTGAAATTTTACAGGGGATTGCCGGCTCGGTAGGTATAATAGCTACAACACCTTTTGTCTCAGCATTATGTGCAGCTATATTTAAGTGGAACAGGAAAGAAGAAACAGTAAAGGGCAAAGATCATAGAATGAAAAAGCAGTTAGCAGAGAATTAATTGTCTTAAATAAAGTACTGTTATTGGAATCTGGAATTAATTGTATTAAATTAAGTACTGGAAGCAAACCGGACATTGCCTGACCAGAAAAAGCCAGATTGCCCTTGAAAAAGTAGGTAGTTCCGGAGGAGCTTTTGCTTTTTACATATAGAGTAAAAAAGTATTATAAGTTTATTAGTGATTACATTGTTAATTTCAGGTATAATAGTATTAACAATAAATTACTGCTGTCGATACTATTAAGGCAACGCAGTAACATAATACAATATAAGACTAAAACCTAATATATTGGAGGAAATAAGCCTGTTGATTATCAAGAAATTTAATAAGCTAAATAATCATATTACCGAGGAAATAAGAGAAATTGAGAGAGTCTGTAAAGAATATGATAAATTAAATGGTGATTTATTCCTGGATACATCATTGAATTTTAATCAGGAAATAGAAGGAAATATTCTGCTTTATGAGGATAAACAATTAGTCAGTCTCATAATCATGTTTATACCAACATCCGAGGAGGCTGAGCTTTCAGCTTATACTTTGCCTGAATATAGGCAAAGGGGTTATTTTAAAAGGCTTCTTACAGAAGCAATGGAAGAAATTAAGAAATATAAAATAAGGGATTTAATATTTGTATGCGAACCGCAGTCGAAAGATGGTATTGAAGCAATTAAAAGATTAAAAGTTGAAATGGATTTTACGGAGTATTTTTTAAGACTCAAGAACTATTCAGAAAATAGAGAGTTATCAAAGAACAGGTTATTAAAGCTTTATAAAGCAGAACCGGAAGATAAAGAGAACCTCATCAGTTTAAGTCAGGACATATTTGAGGATTCATACGAAGATGCTAAAAATATTATAACCAGGTCGTTTGAAGCTGATAACAGGTTGCAGTATATTGCAAAATTGGATGAGGTGCTTGTTGGTATGGGTGCTGTCAGCTTTGAAAATGAGGAAGCTTCTATAAGTGGATTAGGGATTTCGCCGCAATATCAAGGGAAAGGTTTCGGGCAGGATTTGCTTAATTTAATCCTCAGTGAATTAAAGCGGGATGGCACAGAAAATATTACAATTGAGGTGGACAGTAATAATGAAGTAGCTTTTAATCTATATAAAAAATGTGGATTTGAAGTAGTTGCCTCCTTCAACTATTATAGAAAAAGAATCTAACAGGTTATCTTATTATAAAAACAGATGGGAGAATAAGATATGGGAAATACAGATATATTTGATATGATGGCAACAGGCTATGATACTCCTGAAAGAATCAGAATTGCTAAAATAATTTCAAATGCTGTACGTGAAAACCTGGACGATGCTGATAATAAGAAAGCCATAGACTTTGGATGCGGAACAGGACTTGTTGGCTTAAACCTGTTAAAGGATTTTAAATCCGTACTTTTTCTGGATTCTTCACCTAATATGATTGAGCAGATAAATCAGAAGATTAAAAAATTCAATATAACCAATGCAGATACCTTATGCTTTGATCTTGAAAAAGAAAGCATTACCAATACACGCGCGGATTATATTATTCTGGCACAGGTGCTGCTTCATATTATGGATATAGAGCCAGTTTTAGCAGGATTATATGATATGCTCAATGACGAAGGTCATATTATCATTGCTGATTTTGTTAAAAATGATGCAGTAGTCTCTGATATTGTTCATAATGGCTTTGTTCAAGAGGAGCTTATTGAGCTTATGACGAGAATAGGATTCAAAGATATCAAGTTTAAACCATTTTATACAGGAAGTAAAATCTTCATGAATCAAGATGCAACCTTATTTATTCTGGATTCACAGAAGAAGGAATGTCCCGATGTATAAAAATGTAATTTATCAGGTTTGGGACATTAGATTCTGATATTCTCTCAATAGGAAGGAGAATACGTATGGAATTTCTGGTAAATATATCTTTAACTATTCTTCCCTTGATGAAGGAATGGCTTATTTTGCCGGTTATGAACTGTGACTTCCTCAAGCAAAACAGGTCAGATGATATCTCTGGCAGCCTATAGAATATCTCAGAAATTGATTGGATTTAATTAGTATATCTAAATAAATAGCTTCAAGTACTTAATCATATATCAAGTACTTGAAGCTGCTTTCTTTAAGAAGCATATACAGTAAGAAATCAATCAAAACTGCATTGCAAAGTACAATTGTATTAATTTTATCTTATGCTATAATAACAGTATGAGTGAGATATTAATTGGGAAGTATAAAGGTAATAAATCAGGGTTAGCTAAAGAAAATTCATCTAAAGGAGTATTATTATGTTAGGTCATTATTTAATGTTTAACAGAAACTGTGAAGAGGCGTTGAAAGCCTACGAAAAAGCTTTTGACACAAAAGCAGCTCATATACAAAAGTACGGAGATATGCCTCCTAATCCTGCCTTCCCAATTGAAGAAAATGATTTGAACCTTATTCTGCATTCACGTCTTGTAATCGAAGGCGTAGAAGTTATGTGTGCTGATAGCAGACAAACTCCTGACGCGGGAAGCAATATGTATATCTCATTAACTACCAGTAATGATGAACTGGTAAAACGTGCATGGGATACGTTGAAGGACGGCGGAAAAGTATCTATGGAACTCACCCCTTCCTTTTTTGCCAGACTTCATGGCAATTTACAGGACAAGTTCGGCGTTAACTGGATGTTTACGCTGGAGTAATATATTAATCAAGTAGTTTTAGCAAAGGTTACAAACTGACAAATGTATAGCATGGAAAGTTTTATAGCGCTCATTAATTATATAGTTTCGAACCAACAGCTTCCTTGACAAAACTGTCATCGGAAGCTGTTATGCTTTTATATGATACCTGCCAAAAAGAAATAAGTAAAAAGAGCTGTAGTGAGAAACATTAAAAATAAAGTTTATAAGTTTGTTAGAACTGTCAAATGAAAAATTGAAAGTAAATGCCATAAGTTTCATACAACTTGCAACCGGTAATGATGTTGGTTTGATGTATAATTCAATGATTTACCTTGGATTTTACCTTTTTATGCAGATATATTTAGTTTATAATTAGGCATAAAATGACTAAAAGAAAAATGAAATTTAAGTTGATATTGTCTGGAATATTTGTTATAAACTAATTAAAGCTACAGAAATAATACATCCTCTATTTGTAGAATAATTAAAAAGGAGTTAAAAAAATGGCAATTCAATATCTTGAAAAAGAGCGAATCTTCAAGCTGGACACGAAAAATACCACATATATGTTCGGTACTACGGTTGAAGGATATGTTGGTCATATCTATTATGGAAAACGTCTGCAGCATGCAGGAGGCAGTTATCTGTTAAGAACAGAAGAAAATCCCTTTACACCCAGTGTAAGGAAGAGAGAAAAGGCTTCTTTTTTTGATTTCTTCCCTATGGAGTATCCTACCGGCGGAGTGGGAGATTACCGTGAAAGCTGCCTGAATATACGAAATGAAGAGGGACGTATGGGATGTGAGATCCTTTATACTTCTCATGAAATATTAAAAGGCAAGCCAGAAATGAAAGGTCTGCCAGGTTCTTTTGGCAGTGAGCAGGAGGTAGAAACTCTTGAACTTACCTGTACAGACGCAATTTTAGGTGTAAAGGTAATCCTTTCCTATTCTGCATTTTATGAAAATGATATTATCACCAGAAGTGTAAAGGTTGTAAATGAAGGGAAACAGAAGCTGAAACTGGAGAAAATCTATAGTGCCTGCCTGGATATGGATAATCAGGAATATCAGATGTTAAGCCTTCATGGTTCCTGGGCAAGAGAACGCCACATTCAGAAGAATCCGGTAGCTTATGGTAAGCAGCTGGTTTCTTCCGCAAAGGGTGAGTCAGGACATCAGGAGCACCCCTTTATAGCACTTTTAACTCCCGGGACAACTCAGGAGCAGGGAGAAGTCTATGGAATGCATTTCGTTTATTCCGGTAATTTTATCGGACAGGTTGAACGTTCTCAATTCGATGCTGTGCGTATGGTAATGGGAATCAATCAGGAAGAATTCAGCTGGAACCTTACACCCGGTACCGCATTCCAGGCGCCGGAGGTCGTTCTGGTGTATTCCGATAAAGGCCTTGGCAAGATGACACGTTCTCTTCATGATTTCTATCGTGAACACATGATCCGCAGTCCTTACAGAAATAAGAAACGCCCCATCCTGATTAATAACTGGGAAGCAACCTACTTTGATTTTAATACGGATAAATTACTTGCAATCGCCGCGGAAGCGAAAAAAGCCGGCATTGAAATGTTAGTCATGGATGATGGCTGGTTTGGTGAGCGTAATAGCGATAACTGCTCTTTGGGAGATTGGGTGGTGAATGAAAAGAAGATTACCGGAGGCTTAAAAGACCTGGTAGACCGCGTCAATGAGTTAGGCCTTCAGTTTGGTATCTGGTTTGAACCGGAGATGATTTCACCCAACTCAGACCTTTACAGAAAACATCCCGAATGGGCAATACACATTGAAGGACGGGAAGCTACTCAAAGCAGGGAACAATATGTACTGGATCTTTCCAATCCGGAGGTGGTTGATTATGCTTATGAATGTGTTGCGAAAATACTGAGAAGTGCCAATATCGCTTATGTTAAATGGGATATGAATCGTCAATTAACGGATCTGGGAAGCATTTATCTTGATAAAGCTTCTCAGCAGGAATTATTCCATCGCTATACCCTTGGTGTATATCAGCTGCAGGAACGTCTGGTAACAGAGTTCCCTAATCTGCTTCTGGAGAATTGTTCCGGCGGAGGTGCCAGATTTGATCCCGGTATGCTTTATTACAGCCCGCAGATCTGGTGCTCTGATGATACAGATGCTGTAGAACGACTGATGATACAGGAAGGTACTGCCCTTATTTATCCGCTTTCAGCCATAGGCGCTCACGTCAGTGACTGCCCCAATCACTCTGTAGGCAGAGTAACTCCTTTTGAAACAAGAGGACATGTAGCCTTAGCCGGAACCTTTGGTTATGAGCTGGATATTACAAAGATACCTCAGGAAGACAGAGAGATGATACCAAAGCAGGTAGAGATGTATCATAAGTTCCATGAACTGGTAAGAGAAGGGGATTATTACCGTATCGCTTCTTATGGAGACAATCACTATTTTGATTGTTATGAAGTGGTTTCCAAAGATAAGAAGGAAGCACTTGTTACCTATGTGCAGGTACGCGGAATTCCTAACAGCCATAGCCGGAAGATTAAATTACAGGGCTTGGATGAGACAGCGTCCTACCGTCTGGAAGGAACTGATCAGGAATATCATGGTGAATTGCTTGTAAATAGCGGATTCCTGGTAAAAGATATGTGGGGAGATGCCGTTAGCCGTCTGTACCATTTTGTAAAAATTGATGGATTAGAATAAAAGCTTGTTTAGTTGAGAAATCCCACTGTAAAGTGGGATTTCTCATTTCACATATCTTAGTAGTAAATCTATAATATTCTCCACTTATTGTATTACTGAATTGAAAAGTTATTTGCTGCCGTCTTATAGATATTTCCGCAAATTTTAATTTAATCAGGTTCTTCAAAAGCATATCTCAATCTAGTCTCCTCTGAAAAAAGAGTACATAAGATTTCCATTTTTAAATAATACTACAGAAAAGCTTAAAATGAAGTATTAAATTATTATGAGAGATATTTTTAATTGATCCAAATTATCTGGGGTATCTAATTATGGTCTGTTTTAAAAACGTATTTTTTACATTCTTAATAACACAAACTTGACAGAAAGCATTGAATATATTATTATTCTCTTACAGACCGACAGTCAGTCGGTAAAAGGAGATACAAACATGAGAGTAGTAAAAGAAGCAAATGAACGTAGAAACGAAATACTTGACGCTGCTGATGAACTTTTTGGTAAGAAGGGCTTTGATGGTACAAGTACAAATGACATTTTGGAAAAAGTAGGAATTGCCAGGGGGACATTATACTATCATTTCAAATCAAAAGAAGATATTATGGATGCCTTAATAGAGAGATACAATACAGGGCTTTTAGAATCTGCAAAGATGGCGGCCTTAGATAAGAGTATTCCTGTCTATGAGCGTATAATCCGTGTCGTAATGGCGCTGAACATTAGTGGCAGCAGCAGCGGCGAGATCATGGAACATATTCATAAACCTCAGAATGCATTGATGCATCAGAAAATTCAAAGAGTAATAAACAACAATGTACCGCCGATTTTAGCGGAGATTATACGGGAAGGAATAGAGCAAGGGCTGTTCAATACGCCATATCCCCAGGAATGTATGGAGATGATGGTGATATATCTGAATACCCTCTTTGATAATGATATCATTGACATGACAGAGGAAGAACGTAGTACACGAATTCAAGCCTTTGCCTTTCATGCAGAAAGACTGCTGGGAGCAAAAAGTGGAAGTCTAATGGAAGTAATGGGTATGTTTGAACGTTAATTGGAGTCAGGAATAAACGACGTTCAAACCACAATTATTTATCCTTAAGAAGGGAGGAAATTATGTATTACAAAATTGTCCGTAACGACATAGGCAAAAGTAAATGGATTACGCTTATTACCCTGCTATTTGTTACAGCTGCCGCCCTGCTGGTATCCCTGGCAGCTGTACTTCTCATTAATTTATCAGGAGCTATAGATACATTGATGACCCAAGCCAAAACACCGCATTTTATGCAGATGCATTCCGGTGATATTGATTCGGACCGCCTTTTAGCTTTTGCAGAGGAGAACAGTAATGTAGAGGAATTTCAAGTCCTGGAGTTTCTGAATATAGATACTTCAAAGATTGTCATTGATGGAAAGGCTCTTACAGGCAGTGTCCAGGATAATGGCTTTATGGTACAAAGCAAAAATTTTGATTTTCTTCTTGATCTGGAAGGAGAGGTGATAAAGGTATCTGACGGAGAGGTATATGTTCCCATAAGTTACTTAAAAGATGGCACAGCAGATACAGGAAGTATTATAAAAGTTGGTAATGAGGAATTTATCATAGCCGGGTTTCTCAGGGATTCACAAATGAATTCTTTACTGGCCTCCTCCAAGAGGTTCCTGGTAAGTGAAAATGACTATAGTAAAATAAAAGAAGCCGGCAGTATAGAGTATCTTATCGAATTCAGACTAAAGGACAGGTCAATGCTTAGCGCTTTTCAGAATGCTTATACCTCAGCAGGCCTTGAAGCAAACGGTCCGACCATAACATATCCTCTTTTTAAAATGCTCAATGGGATATCGGATGGAATTATGATTGCGGTAATTCTTCTTGTAAGTGTGCTTGTGGTAGCGATAGCATTTATGTGCATCCGGTTTACCCTTCTTGCTAAAATTGAAGACGACTACCGTGAGATAGGTGTTATGAAAGCAATTGGACTGCCGGTTACCGATATTAAGAAGATATACCTGGCTAAGTACGCAGCCGTTGCAGCAGCAGGATGTCTTCTGGGAAGTGCCTTATCCTTTCTTTTTCAGGGGATTCTTTTGGAAAATATCAGGCTTTATATGGGAGAAAGCAACAATTCGTCTCTTGCCATAGTTTTTGGAATAATAGCAGTAATACTGGTATATCTGATAATTCTTTTATATGTAAACCGTGTCTTAAGACAATTTCGGAAAATATCTGCTGCACAGGCTATTCGTTTTGGTATATCACAAGATAAATCCTTGGTTTCGAATCATTTTTGCTTAAGTAAGAATAAGCTTCTAACCACTAATGTCTTTCTTGGTATGAAAGATGTTCTTTCGAGGAAGAAGCTTTATGCCACAATGCTTGCAGTACTAATAATATCTGTCTTTATAATTATTGTCCCACAGAACCTGTTTCACACCATTTCCTCAGATAGTTTTATCGGATATATGGGGATAGGAAGCTATGATATGCGTATTGACCTGCAGCAGACAGAGGATATTTTGGGAAAAGCACAGGAAATTGAAAAAGCCATGGAAAGTGACAACACAATAACCAGGTATACAGTTTTTGTAACAAAAAACTTTAAGCTTAAGAGTTCCGATGGAACACAGGAAAATATTAAGATTGAATTAGGGGACCATTCGGTATTTCCGGTAGAATATTCCCATGGAAGAGCTCCTCTTTCAAAGGATGAAATTGCTCTGTCAGTGCTTAATGCTGATGAACTTGGTAAAAAGACGGGAGATATCTTAACCCTGGTTTCTTCCGGTAAGGAGACAAACCTAAAGGTAAGTGGAATTTATTCGGATATAACCAATGGCGGGAAGACAGCAAAGGCTGTATTTCCTGACGATTCTCAGGATGTCATGTGGTATGTTATCAGTGCCGGCTTTTCAGATAAAACCATTACAAAGAGTAAAGTGGCAGAGTACGGAAGGGAATTTTCCTATGCTAAAGTTACAGGAGTGGACGAGTTTATCAACCAGACCTTTGGCATGACAATAAATGCAGTAGGTAAGGCTTCCAATGCCGCAGCTATCATAGCTATACTTATTACTTTACTGACTACACTGCTGTTTATGAAGATGCTTGTGGTTAAGGACAGATACTCCATAGCTGTTATGAAGGTATTTGGCTATACCGATGTGGATATCAGGCAGCAATATATTGCCCGCTCCGGGTTCATCTTAATTATTGGAATTGTACTTGGCACCCTGTTTGCGAATACACTTGGGGAAATACTTGCCGGAGCAGGCATATCATCCTTTGGGGTGTCCTCCTTTGAATTTGCAGTTAATCCGTTTTCAGCTTATCTGTTAAGTCCCATAATGATGACAGCCACAGTAATTTTGGCAACCCTCCTGGGAGTCAGAAAAGCTGGAGAACTCATAATATCCGAGCATATAAAGGAGTAGCCTATGAAGAAGATTATAATCGGTGAAGATATCGTAAAAGCTTATAATGAAGGTGATGAAAAGCATACAGTACTAAAGCAGGTTTCTGTTGAGATAAAGGAAAATGAGTTTGTTGCAATTATGGGACCGTCCGGTTCAGGAAAATCAACCCTGATGTTTGCTCTCAGTGGCATGGACAGTATTGACAGTGGTAAGGTGATTTTAGAGGACAAAGAATTATCAACCCTTAAGGATAACGAGCTTTCTGAAATACGAAGAACAAAAATGGGATTTATATTTCAGCAGCCGACTATGCTGAAAAATCTTAACCTGCTTGACAATATCCTGCTGCCCTCCATGGTAGATCATAATAAAAAGGTGAAGGAATATAGTGAAAAAGCCAAATCACTTATGAAAAAGGTTGGTATAGCAGAACTTGAAAAGCGGGATATTACACAGGTTTCAGGCGGTCAGCTGCAACGAGCAGGAATATGCCGGGCGCTTATGAATGACCCGGAGATTATTTTTGGAGATGAGCCTACCGGTGCTCTTAATTCGAAATCCGCCCTGGAGATTATGGATATATTAGCAAAAATCAATGCGGACGGTACAGCCATACTTCTCGTAACTCATGACGTGAAAATAGCAGCCCAAACAGAGCGAATAATATTTATGAGTGACGGGAAAGTCATATCGGAGTTGAAATCATCGAAATATAACGGTAAGGAAATAGAGGCAAGAATTAATAGAATCACAGAAAAGATGAGAGAAATAGGCATTTAATAGATTCACAGAAAAGGTGAGAGAGTGGTATTTAGAGTACTGTTTCTAAGAAGACATGTATTCTTATATGAATAGATAAAAGTATATAGTAAATTTAGCAGGTATATAGTAAACCAATAGGTATAAAGTAAATCCAGCAGGTTACTTGACAACATTAGAAATTAGACTTATATTATATATATCATATAGAATTAGTATGTTTTAAATGAAAGAGGGTATTCTTATGGCTATTGATTTATCTTGCCCGATATCCGGAGAAAAGCGTGACAATACCACGGTTCGGTTCGTTGCGGGTTTTGTTTTTGCTTTTACCGGGTTGGCATTACTGGCAGCAGTACTGATTTCAGCGCGGACAGCTGCTGTAATAACCGGAATTTTAGCACTTGATTTTATTATGCGAGGACTATTTAGACCGAAATACAGCCCGTTTGCAACTCTTGCCAGGGGGATTGTATCCGGCTTGAATCTTCCAAGAAAGATGGTTGATAGTGCTCCTAAAGTATTTGCAGCCCGGATAGGAGTGTTATTTTCTGTGACAGCTACCATTTTGTATGCGGGAAATATGCTTTTTGCAGGAAGTGTAGTATTGGTTGTATTATTGCTATGTGCAGCATTGGAATCCTTTTTCAGCTTTTGTCTGGGGTGCTGGATGTATTCCTTATTGCCCAGGAGAGTAGGAAATGTTTTAGCAAAAGAGTATATGAAATAATATACAAATTAATAATGCAGTTAAGGCCATATAACTTATATCCAGGAAAGAAGAGGAAATTGTTATGAGTGAAGTATTAAAGAACATAAAAGCAAGAAGAAGTGTACGTAAATTTAGTGAAGAGCAGATACCGCAGGAGAAGTTAGAGGATATTCTGACTGCCGGATTATATGCGCCCAGCGGACGTAATTCCCAGAACTGGCAGTTAACAGTAGTTCAGGGAGAAGGGAAGCTTGAGTTACTAAGAGCGGCTGTGGGTAAAGCCTTAGGTCAGCCTGATTATAAGCGATTTTATGATGCACCAACCTTGATTCTTGTAAGTACACCAAAGGATTATCCCCTTGGTGCATTTGATTCATCCGTTGTATTGGAAAATATTTTCCTTGAAGCAACTGACCTTGGAATCGGTTCTGTCTGGATTCATCAACTGGCTGGTCTGTCTGACAATCCAGATTTACGCGAAGCTTTAACACAGTTGAAAGTACCGGAAGACCATGTGACCTGGGGAAGTGCAGCTCTAGGATTTCCAGCAGTCGAAGTACCTGGTGACAGAGTGAATAAAGGGGTAGTTGTGTATTCTTAATACTGGAACATAATGAATTCTATACCTTTTGCAAATACAAAATGCCATTACCTTAAGGGACAGTATAAATAGATTAAACAGTAAATATAAATTAAGTAATAAGTATAAATAAAATAGGATGTATTTGAGACGCAGGAGCATAAAACCTACGTCTCTTTATTTTTATAAACATTAGATACAAGTGCGAAGCTATATTTTCTGTTTTAACTTTAATAAGATGTGTAGAGGTCAGTTATTGTTATGAACTACAACTGTGCATTTTCCTCACCGGGAGCAATTTCTATGTTAGTAATCAGATTATCGCATAAAGAGAAGAAGTAATAAAACAACTGGGGGCTGCTGGGGAATTTTCCACTGGTTAAAGAGGTCACAATAATTATTCCATGCTTGTCTTCCATATTTATCACTTTTGATTCCAATTGAAATTCGTCATTGGTATTTCCACGCCAATCCTTTATAGATGCAAGCCCATATATATGATTATCTTCTCCTATATCATGAATATGTGCATCTTCTGCCAGGCAATCGTTGAGGATTGCATGGTTGTTGTTATTTAATGAATTCATATAAAGTGCAACAGGTGTTGGTAGTTTAGTTAACATGATAATGACTCCTTTTTTAGAACATAATATCATTTAAAAGCAGACTACTGTATGTCATATTATAAGAATTATGTTACGTGAGGGTCAAAGAGTATGTAAATCAGGGATAGGGATATTTATTGGAGTAGCCGGAAGTATTGTGATTTCTGGAAGCATTATAGAAAGCTCTCAGTCCAATATACGAATGAATAGTTCAGGAATGTGGGAAGAGAGAACGTGGATATGGTTATAGAATAAATTCAATCAACATACGAGGCTTTCATTACAAAGCAGAAATGATAGTACAAATAGCTGTCAGCAAATACACTAGTCAATAATTAGTTAGACAGGTGAATTTACTGGCAGCTATTTGCATTAAGCTAACGATTATAAAAAGCACAGGATACCAGGTGATCATTTACCATCCCAATTGATTGCATAAATGCATAGATGGTTGTAGTACCAACAAACTTAAAGCCTCTTTTTTTCAAATCCTTGCTGATTGAATCTGAGACCGGGCTGCTTGAAGGAACTTCTTCAATACGATTCCAGGAATTGATAATAGGTTTGTTATCTACAAATGCCCATAAATAATTGTCTAAAGAACCAAATTCCTCAAGGAGTTTAAAGTACGCTTTCGCATTATTAATAGCAGCATTAACTTTCTGGCGGTTTCTAATAATTCCATCATTTTGTAATAGCATCTCAACCTTTGCTTCTTTATACGCTGCAAGGATTTCCGGATCGAAATCATCAAATGCTTCGCAAAGAGTATTCATTTTTGTAAGGATTGTTGACCAACTTAAACCAGCCTGCTTACCTTCAAGAATTAATAATTTAAAGAGTTTTTTATCATCATGTACAGGGATACCCCATTCTTTATCATGGTAATCCTGCTCCAATTTGCTCTTAACAGCCCAGTCACATCTTTTTATTTCCAGTGTCATTATCGTCTCCTAATGTGCAGTTATTTTAGTGAAAATGAAGTTGTAATATATTTATTTTGATACTAAAAGTCTTTAAAGTTTTTTTTTATTAAATGGCGCACTGTGTATTTACTTTACCATAGAGTGTTGTTTTGAGCAAGTTTCTGAGAAAATCAAACATCCGTATTTACCGCAAGCTTGTGAGCGGTAAGTACGGATATGAAGTATGATATGTTCTTTATGTCAGACGAAACCTTGTAAATATCCCAAGATTATAAGATGAAAGCCTGGTGTGAATTATAGAAATACAAAATTCACACCCTGATTTGTGGCAGTGCCACATCTGCAAGCAGATGCGACATGCAATGGGAGCTGGTATGAATAACGAATCGTAATCCTGAAACTATAAAATTAAGAAAAATATAACTATTAGTTATTGTAAAAGGAAAAGAGTTACTAATAGTAGTAAAAATTTAATATTATATGACGATATGTACATTGTTCTTAGCATAAGCTATAATGTTCTAAAAGGAGGTGCAGTATGGACGAGATTGATATTCAGATTATAAAACTGCTTGAGGAAAACGGAAGGCTGACACATGAAGAAATAAGTAAGCGCCTTCATATTTCACGGCCGTCAGTCCACAATAAAGTAGCCAGACTGGAAGATAAAAATATCATAAAAGGGTATCGAAGCATAATTGATTGGAACAAGCTGGAAGAGAAGGTAAAAGCCATTATTATGGTAAAGATCAAATGCATTAATTTTAAAGAAGTTGCTGCCAGGATTATCTCACTTGATGTTCCCGGAGTTACCATCGAAGAAGCACAACGGCTTGCCGGAGAATGGTGTATGATGATGAAAGTCAGAGTAGCAGATCCTCAGGATATCACAAACCTAATTGATGAAATGGTCAAAATTCCTGAAGTACAGGAAACTTCCACAACCCTGATACTCACCACAATTCTGGAAGATGGTCTGAAAGATAAAGGGTATGAGAAAGAGGAAGGAGACCAAATGATATGAAACAGCAGGGTATAGATTTCAGCGCAGGAGCAAAAAAGAATAAGTCATTAATAATTATGTTAGCATTGGTGTGTGTATATATATTTTGGGGTGGTACCTACCTTGGGATGAAATTTGCAGTGGAAACAATGCCACCGTTTTTGATGGCAGGTATACGTTTCAGCATAGCCGGATGGATACTTTACATTGTATACCGATTAAAAGGAGAAAAACGACCATCCTTAGAAGAGTGGAAAAATGCTGGAATAGTCGGCTCCTTGTTATTACTTGGCGGCAACGGCGTTGTTGCCTGGGCAGAACAGCAGGTGCCTTCCTCCATCGCCTCGGTACTGGTTGCTACGGTACCGCTGTGGATTACGGCTTTCAGCTACATAAGCGGAGCGAAAAAACCCAGCGCAGGCTCAATTATAGGAATCCTACTGGGTTTATGCGGTATAGGTGCTCTTGTCTGGAATTCTAACGGAATGGCTTCGCAGTCAGCTGACCCAGGAGGAATTTTGGCATTACTCTTTGCTTCAATTTCATGGTCAGCCGGCTCCATGTATTCCAGAAAAGCCAAGTTACCTTCAGCACCGTTGTTATCCACAGGTGTGCAAATGATTGTAGGAGGTATTCTACTTTTGATTGCTGCTGCTTTCCATGGCGATTATCGTGGATTTGATCCGTCAGTAATATCAACTCAATCCTGGATTGCACTTGGATATCTGGTTATTTTCGGTTCACTGATAGGTTATACTGCATATATATGGTTGCTCAAAAATGCAGAACCCTCCGTTGTATCAACATATGCATTTGTAAACCCCATTGTTGCGGTCTTTTTAGGATGGCTTCTAGCTGATGAAAAAATTGGTATAAATGCATTTATAGCTGTGTTTTTTATTATAGCAGCGGTTGTGATTATAACACTGTTTCGCGATAAGGGAATTGGAAAAGACGGAAAGGTTGCAAGTAAAAAAGAAATTAATAATATTAATAAAGAGAGATTATAACTATTAGATTGTCGTTATATTTACTAGAAAAATCTCTTATTAGCAATATATTATTAATGACTCGACTTATTATTGATTTATAATTAATCACAATATTATGTTTATTATTGAGGCAAAGTACTATGTTGTACTTTGTCTTTTCTAATTCTCTCGTTGAGTATCCAAGGGAAGAACGCTAATGGACTCCAGAGCTTCATTATCCAGTATATAATAACACATAATGCTTTGATCAACAGCCTCTTTTTCTGTGTTTTGACAAAGAACATATTTGTAAACGTAAGTTCTCATTCATTACAAACACTTCCAATAATCCTTCAAATACTCCTTCAAATACTCCTGTATTTTTACAACTGAACTATGAATAAAACAAAGATTCTAATCCATTTTCTCAGATTTTTATATAATAGAGGTTAAAATACTACAGTAATGTTAAATTTCTACTGTTGTTCAAATATTTGGCAATAGATATAATGAAACATATAAATGAGAGATAAAAATATACATAATAACTAATGCAATAATCAAAAATCAATTAGTGCATTAAACTAATTTTAAAATATTACAATAAATAATATTACTATTGAAAAATATTTAGATATATTTTAACATTTACAATCCCAACCAAAATATTAATTAACACTCTAATACATAGTGATTTATACACTCGCAACCAGTCCGCAGGATTGATTTTCCAAGTTAATAATGGGGTTAGACCGTTATTAAATAAATCAGAAATTTAGGAGGGATTCAGTATGAGAAAGGGTAAAAAGATTATTTGTATTATGTTGACAGCACTTTTGCTGCTGCCAGCAAGTTTGACAAGTTATGCAGCTACGAATGTGGAAACTACGTCAAACTCTCAAAATTTTGCCAGTTATTATGTGGATAATAACGGCAGTGACAGTAACAAGGGCAGCAAAAAGGCTCCATTTAAGACGATTCAGAAAGCCCAGGAGGCGGTACGCAGTCTAATCAGCAGCGGTAAGCTGCCCAGCGGAGGTGCCAAAGTTTATCTTAGAGAAGGCACCTATTATCTTTATGATTCCCTGGTTTTTGGTCCGGAGGATTCCGGCTCTGAAAAGGGTAAGATTACTTACACAGCCTACCCGGGAGAGGAGGTAAGCTTATCCGGCAGCAAACCCATTGAACAAAGCTGGTTCAGGCCAATTCAGGAAGAAGAAAAGGTACGGATAATTGACCAGGAGGCAGCAGGTAAAGTACTGGTTGCAGATTTAAGAGGGAATGATATCACAGAATACGGAGTATTAAATACCAGAGGTTACCATTATTTTAACAAAGGACAATACATGGCTGCTGAACTCATTGTTAATGGTGAAAATCAGACTCTGGCACGCTATCCCAATGAGGGGACTATTCCCGTGGATAATAAATACCTTCTGCCGGAGGAAATGTCCTTTAAGTATGATATAGACAGACCCTCCAGCTGGGCAAATGCAACAGATGCCTGGATATGCGGTACTCTATCCATTAATTATGAAAATAACTATTATCCAATTGAGAGCATTAACACCACTGAGAAAAAAATCAAGCTAAAGGAAGGCAAAATAAAGACCTATTACACAAATGGCTGGTATTTTGCAGAAAACCTGCTGGAAGAATTAGATGAGACAGGTGAATATTACATAGACAGAGAAGAAGGTAAGCTCTACTATCTGCCACCGGCGGACTTCAGTACAAAAAGCTATAAGATTGAGTTATCTACCATAGGTAAACCTATTTTTTATTTCAACGGAGCTAAGAATATTTCAGTTACCAATATGACCATTGAAGGCGGCAGAGGTTACGCAGCTCTGGGCACCACCAAAGATTATCAGATGATGACCTATGGTGAGTTCTTAATAAAGAACAATGTAACGAATCCCATAACCTTTGACCCTACATCTACTCATTTCCTAAGACTTGCCTCACCTTCTAACTATCCGGAAGCCCAGGTCTTTCCGGGACATATCTGGGATGGTTTTCTGGATGACGGTACGGGGGTTGAGGGAATTGAATTCACTAATTGTCTGATCCGAAACTTCGGACAAGGCGGACTGATCTTTCGGGGGACCAAAATCAAACTGGAGAATAATGAGATTAAGAACATAGGTGGAACCGGTGTTTTTATGTCCGGTGGTGACTATGAGACTCTGACCTCAAGTGAGAATACGATTATCAGCAACACCATTCACAGAGTCGGTTATCAGCATAAGGCATACAACCCGGCAATCGCTTTACAGGGGGTGGGAGGAAGAGTAGCCTATAATGATGTATTTGACGGACCTCACTGTATTATTAACTTTGGCGGGAATGATCATATTTTTGAATACAATAAAATTCATGATGCAGTAAAGGAGTGCCTGGATATGGATGCCATCTATACCAGAAATGAAATCAGCCCTCAGCAGAGAGGTTCCGTATTCAGGAACAATTATATCTACAATCTCGGTATTTTTCCGGTGGGTCAATACACCAAGCAATTCAACGTATGTGGTATAAGAACGGATAATAACGGCCATGCCCTGCAAATTTATAATAATATCTTTGCAAACATCGGTTCTGACAGAGCCAATAATGTGGTGGCAGTCAGAGCCCAGGGAACCCGCAATACTATTAAGGGAAATCTGTTTTTAGACTGTTCTGCCACCTACTGGGGATTTGATAACTACAAACCGGAGATGGCCTGGAATACCGCTGATGCAGAAACCCTAAGAAGACTTGAGCTTGTAAAGACCTATGCAGCCAATCCGGTTTATGCAGCCAAATATCCGGAACTTTTGACCTTTGATCAGGAGTTCTATGCAGCTGTTGCAACGAATACCTTTGAGGAAAATTTAACAGTAAATATTAAATTTCCTTTAAGCCCTATAAATGGTGCAATTCTTCCAAGCGGAGCCAGGGGAGCACAGCAGCTTATGCTGGGAACTAATAATAAAGCTCTAACGGAAGATCCGGGGTTTATTGGCTACAGCAGTGGAAATTATGAGCTTAATGGGGGACTTGAGTTACTCAATCAGATGCCGTCCTATAAGAATCACAATATGAAGGAATTTGGTCCCCAGGAGCTTTCAGCAAGGGCTATTATTGAGAATCTGAAGGATTATGTCAATAATCTCGATATTAATAATGTATCCAAAGAACTGTTACTTAAGAGCCTGGGAAAGGTAACAGATGCACTAAGCAAAGAACAGTATAAACAGGCACTGTTACATATGGCAGCTTTTCTTGCCCAGGCGAAACTGCAATCCCCTTGGATAATTAATGAGGCCCAGTTTGATTATATTCTGGTTGAAAGCGTGGATATCTGCAAGGCAGTCTTTGCCATGGCGGAAAATAATTCAGAAAGTGGCAATAGTGTTAATAAGATTAAACAGATATTAAATTTTTTCAAGAGTTTTTCTGACGGAAACGATAAATCAGGTAAATACAAGGAGCTGGTAGAAAAAATAAATGAATTGGCAGAACTGGTTCAATAGTGTAGAGTTTCACCAGTTAAGTCACTAAGTGTATATTGTATCAGCCGAAAGAATCATAGACTGTGTGTTGATAAAAGTCGATAAAATAACTGGGGCTTATATACGCATGGATTTAATATCAGAAAATATGAGGCAGTGAAGTAAAGCCCATGGGTAGAAGCCGTATCTGAAAATAGAATTCATTACAGGAGGTAAGCTGTGAATAAGAGAAAAGGCTGTATGTTCTTCATTGTAATCATGCTGATTAATATGTTTACGTTTAACCTGAGTGGGGGAAGCGCAAAAGCAGCTTCCGTATATTATGTTTCTACGACAGGGAACGACATCACTGGAACCGGTACACTGTCAAATCCTTGGAAAACAATACAAAAGGCAGCAGATACCATGACTGCTGGCGATACCTGTATCATACGAGGGGGGACCTACCGGGAAACGGTAACCCTGAATACTTCCGGGTCGTCTGCCAATCCCATAAACTTTAAGGCTTATACAGGTGAGATTGTAACTGTTTCCGGTGCAGAGCCTGTTACTGGCTGGGTAAATTACTCCGGCTCTGTCTATTATGCACCTATGACTGGTTCCCTTGGATCAAAAGACCAGATATTTGTTAATAAGAAAATGCAATTTGAAGCCAGATGGCCAAATTCAGCAGCACTTGACCCTTTAAATTCAACCTTTGCAACGGTTGACTCCGGTTCTGCCACAACAATTTACGATGCGGACTTAACACAGGCAGCCGGTTATTGGGTTGGTAAAACGGTTTGGTGTGTTCCGGGAACCGGATATAAATCTTATAAAAGTACTATCACCAGCTCAGCTGCCGGTTCTATTACCTTTGATGCAATGGGTATTGCAGCGGCAGCCGGCAACAGCTATTATATCACCGGTAATCTTAAGGAGCTTGACAGTGCGGGTGAATGGTATTATGACAGCAGTACGAGCAGGCTTTATTTATGGGCACCCGGAGGAGTTAATCCAAATACACTGACAGTAGAAGCAAAGAAACGGACCTATGCATTTGATTTGAGTTCCCGCTCTTACATAAACATTACCGGAATTAACATCTTTGCCTCCAGTATTAGAATGTCAGCCTCTAATTACTGCAAAGTGTCTGGTATGACTGCGGAATATATCAGCCACGATTCCGATGTTACCAGCCAATACAGTACCGGAATTTTTATGTCCGGCACCAACAATGAGCTCAGGAACAGTACCTTGACCTACAGCTCCGGTAATCTGGTAAGTATACAAGGTACAGGAAATAAGGTAATAAATAACCTTATCCATGAGGCGGACTATTCAGCAGCAGATATCCCCGCAATCTATTTACTGGGGTCAGACCATCTGATCAGTCATAATACAGTATATAATGCCGGGCGTCATCTGATATTTATGCCAACCCAAAACAGCCGTATACAGTATAATAATCTGTATAATGCGGGAAAGCTGACAAGGGACTGTGGAATACTCTATGAATTTGCCTGGGATGGGCAAGGGACGGTAATACATCATAATTATATCCATGATAATCTGGCAAAGAATTATTCCGGTACCGGTATCTATCTGGATAATGGCAGCAAGGGTTATATTGTGCATCATAATGTAGTATGGGGAAACTATACGGGAATCAGATTGAACACCCCCAGTAATTTTAACCTGATTTATAATAATACCACTTACAGTAACGGTAATGTGGGATATTGGGGAAGTAATTTTCAGACGGATATGTATGGGGACAGAATTTTCAACAACATCTTTACTACTGCCTTTACACTGCCGGGGACTCATATAGAAGGGAATAATATTACCTCGGGAACCAATCCCTTATTTGTTGATACTGCATCCTATAACTTCAGGCTGCAGGCAGCTTCTCCGGCTATTAATAAAGGTGTTGTAATACCAGGAATTACGGATGGTTATATCGGATCGGCACCGGATATTGGAGCTTATGAATATGGCGGAACCGACTGGACAGCAGGACATAATTTTACCTCGCCCCCGGAACCGGTTTTTGAAAACTATAGTGTGCTTTATGATAATATCGTTAAGCAGTCAGGGTTTGAGAACGGAATAATCTCACCCTGGGTAACAACTCATTCAGGTACTGCAGCAAGTGTATCAAATGCAAGAAGCTGCTCAAAATGTGTGAGGCTGGGAGCCGGTGAAGATGGTATCAAGCAGGTTCTTACAGGATTAAGCCCAAATACCAGCTATATCTGTACCGCCTGGGTTAAGGCAGAGACGGGAGGGCAGATTCAGATTGGTGTTACCGGTTTTGGAGGAACGGATGTGACCGCGACCTCGGTGAGTACCTCCTGGACGATGATAAGTATTCCTTTTACAACCGGAGCAGGTGTTACCAGTGCAACGGTGTATGCCTATAAGCCATCCGGCGGGGCATATGTCTATGTAGATGATTTTGGGGTAGTGGAGCAATAGAAGTATGTAGCGAAATAGCCGTTAGTATCTATGTAACGGCTATTTTGTGCTGAATTTATTATGGAACGAACTGCTCTGTGACAGATAGGACTGTATTACCTCGTACTTTAATCCAAAAGGGAGTTCTTCTGGGGACATCATCACTGCTATATAAAAATTGCCTGAATTCTTCTTTATCAGTTGTTGTATATTTTTTATCATCCCCTTCTTTTACAAATAAATTACCAAGATCAAAAAAAGTAAACTCAGTCTCATTATTAATCTCAAAATAAGAAAGCTCCTCTGACTCATTATAAATATAGTATCCGTTTGGCATATATTCATCGGTCAGGTTCAGTTCTTTCATACGTTCTTTATCTTCAAAAGTTATAAACTCAAATTCATCCAGCGCAAGAGTTTCGTTATTGAAAGAAATATACCCGCTATACAGCTTTTCTTCTTCCTTTGAATCTTTATTAATTAGAAAAAAGGCAACTAAGCTGCCGATTAAACCGATAAATATAGCTATAAATAGAAAAGCAGCAGCTCGGTTTTTTCTGTGCTTCATGATTCGAATGTTTATAGATCTGATTTTCATAATTTTTCTCCCCCCTGTAATAAGCTGATATTCTGCTGTTATTATTTTACATTGTGCGCTTGTGTAATAAAACTGTCAAGAAGAAGGAATAATTTATCTTTTTATTATAACTTTAACAATATGTTCTCATTTTTCCGCTTAGAAAATGGAAGCTTTACTAAGCACTATTTTTTATAGCATTATATAACTAAATTCTTATATTGTTATCTGCTTGATAATACGTTAACCTATCAATACTTTATATAGTATAAGCTCAGAAATAATTTAGAACTGCAATTATTGATTTGGAAAGAGGATAAGCATATGGCAAAGTTTAAAACAGCTGCAATATTCAGTGATCACATGGTATTGCAAAGAGATAAAAATATCTGTATATTTGGGCAGGGTGAAAATAATAAGACAGTAGTGGTGACTTTCAATGGTAATACCTATGAAACAAAGGTAAAAGCAGAGAGCTGGTCTTTGCTGCTGCCGCCTATGAAAGCTGGTACGGGATATGAATTGAACGTTCGTTGTGAGAATGAGGTAAGACATTTTGTAAATGTTGCTATCGGTGAAGTCTGGCTGGCTGGCGGTCAATCCAATATGGAATATGAGCTTTCAAATTGTAAAGGCGGACAGGAAATGCTTAAGAAGGATATAGGTTCCAATGTAAGATATTTCTATTCCAATAAAATGTCCTATATCGATGAAGGGTTCTATGAAAATGAAGCCAAGACCAGCTGGGCAGAATTCAGTGAAGAAAATGCAAAGCAATGGTCGGCTGTGGGATATATCTTTGCAAAGAAACTGGCGGAGGAACTAAATGTTACTGTAGGCGTAATTGGCTGTAACTGGGGTGGGACTTCAGCAACCTGTTGGATGAGTGAAGAGGCTGTCAGAGAAGATGCTGAACTGAATACTTATTGGGAGGAATATTATAAGGAGACAGAAGGTAAGACAGAAGAACTGCAAATAAAGGAATTTAAGGAATATGAGGATTACCATGAGAAATGGGATAAGGAATGTACAAGATTATATTCCGAAGACACTGAAATGACCTGGGAAAAAGTTCAGGAAATACTGGGACCCTGTCTGTGGCCGGGACCAAAGAGCTGTATGAATCCCTTTAGACCCAGTGGTTTATACCATACTATCCTGAAACGACTTGTACCATACACCTTAAGGGGATTTATCTATTATCAGGGGGAATCGGACGACCACAAACCAGATATGTATCAGAAATTACTGACACGTCTCATTAAACAATGGAGATCGGATTGGAGGGATCAGACTCTGCCCTTTTTGCTGGTTCAGCTTCCAATGCATCGCTATAAGGATACACAGGATTTTAAGAACTGGTGCCTGATTCGTGAGGCACAGATGAATACTTTCCAAACGGTTAAGAATACGGGGATTGCCGTAACCCTGGATTGTGGTGAATTTAATGAGATACACCCTAAGGATAAGAAGCTGGTAGGAGAACGTCTTGCACAGCAGGCACTTTATCATGTTTTTCATAAAAGCAGTGAGAAAGAAGCCTTTGGTCCTGTTTATCGTTCTTTTGAGTATCTGGAAGGCGGTATTGAGCTGAGTTTTGATTATGCACAGGAGGGTTTTGAAGTAAGAGGTGAATATAATGGTTTTGAGATTGCAGATGATGAGCTGAATTATCAGCCTGCACAATACGAAATAAGAGATTCAAAAATATTTGTCTATTCCAATCAGATTGTAAAGCCGGAGGCGGTTCGCTATTGCTGGACAAATTACAGTGAAGTAGCGCTTTTTGGAAAGAATGGAATTCCATTGGCACCCTTTCGGACCAGGTCGTAAATAAATACTCAATAGCTCCGCCTTTTTGGCTTTCGTTTTAAGAGGTTGGTTTTATTTTACCAGAGTAAAATCAAAACTATCGGCAAGGGCTTCCAGGTCGGAGGCTGTGATCTTGCCGTCATCATCAAGAAATCCACTTTCTGTACCAGCCAGTACATTAACGGTTATAAAGGAGTCTCCCAAATCAGCGATAATTAAGGATTTACCCGGGCTGATGGCGAGACTTACCGTTTGCTGGCTGGCAGTCTTATAGTTCCATTCCTGGTAATCCGCAATATTGCCAATATTTAAGAAAACATCACTAAAGGTTCCTTTTTTATAATTTTCGAACTGGTAGCTAATAACCAGCCCGTTGTCCAAGGCTGCCTCACCGTCAAAATGAAAGGTGCCATCTTCGTAAATATAAGAACTGTAGGCAGTATTGGAAGTTCCCAGGAAATTACCTGTGCCTGCTTTTTGTATCAATTCCTCACTGTCTGTAAGTACGGAAAGGGAGGTGTGCAGGCGAAGGCCGTACTTTTGCAGGATTTCCTCCAATCTGTCAGCCATTTCCTGGGTATACACCAGGTAAAGGTCATATTTGGAATCAAGACCCGTAGGACCATTGCCCACCTCGTTTAACAAGGCACCTTCCTGGTCATAGCTTTGTGTAAAACTGAGCCATTCGGCACTGGCTTTGCTTTCATTGCTGTCAGAAAAGCCCTGCAGTGATATATAGTCCTCTTTGGCAACCTGAGGTGCTTTTGTGGTACTGGTATCTGGAGAACTGTCTGGGGTATTCTCAGGATCAGTATCATTTATGTTTCCGTTATCTTCCGGTTTAAGGCTGGAGTTGTTTCCTATAATCATATCCTTTAGACCGAACATATTAGCAGCATACACAGAGGTTGAAGCAATGGCTATAATGCTGACAGAAGCTGCGGCAATAACTATGTTTCTGAGATGTTTCCTCTTGGTTTTCATAATTTTATAATCCTCCATATTTAAATTTTGTGATGAATGTATTTGAGAAAATGTATCTTTATAGAAGTTCTTATCATTCATATATCCAAACCTCCTTTAACTGGTCTCGTGCACGAGAAAGTCTGGTGGTAACAGAAGTAACAGTTATTTTTAGTAACCGGGCAATTTCTTTGGTGGACAGTTCTTCATAATAATACAGATACAGGACAGTGCGGTATTTTTCCGGCAGCTCCATGACTGCCTGATAGAGGTCTTCCTGCTCGCTACGTTCAAATACAGCTACTGGCACAGTGACCTGGTCCAAGGCAACATTCTTTGTCTTCCAGGAACTCCTTAGCAGGTTTTTGCAGGTATTTATAGTAACCCGTATTAACCAGTATCTGACGTGGTCATCTGTAGCGAAATGCTTAGTCGTTACATATAATTTCATAAAAACCTCTTGCACAACATCCTCCGCATCATAGGTGTTACCCAGATAACTCAATGAAATACGAAAAACAGTATCTTTATGTTTTTCTGCATGCACAAGAAAAATATTGTGCTCCAACAAAAACCACCTCCTGTATTTTGAAAGCTTTCACCTATAATACACTTTAATTGCATCCTTTGTCACAAAATAAAAAATAAAAAATTTTAGTTTCTTCTTTTTGAAGTGTTATCAGAGAGGCATTTAGAGGAGAATCGTTAACAAATGTTAAAATAATATGAACATTAACAAAATATATGTTGTTGCTTTGCATGTGATTATGATATAATCTCAATAACAGAATGAGTTTACATGGAATGAAGATTTGTAATAAATGAAAGGGTTATATTGGATGAAACGAGCAAAAATACAAGATATAGCTGATTTACTGGATATATCTAGAGTAACCGTATGGAAGGTGTTTAATAACAAAGAGGGTGTCTCGGAGGACATGAAACGAAAAGTTTTGGAATGCGCCGCTGAATTAAACTACCAGCCATCAAAACTTCAGGAGGCAGGCATAGCTATTCCATTAAAGAAGCAGACATTAGTTTCCGTAGTGGTATCCAGGCCGGAAACTTCAGCTTTCTGGGTGAAGATAATCCACCAGCTTGCAGAAGAATTTTCAAACAGCGGTATTGGTTTGATGTATACATATCTGCCGGCACATCTGACAGATGGGTATGTGCTGCCGCAATCCTTAACAGATGGTAGTATTCAGGGAATCATTATTATGAATGTCTATGATGAGGCTATGCTGAATCTGCTTAACGAACTGGCAATACCAAAGGTGTTTCTCGATATTGTTACGGGAATGACCACGGAATCCTTAAAAGGGGATCTGCTGCTTTTAGAAGGAAGGGACAGTATCAAAGAAATTGTAACCTCCTTGATTAAGAAAGGACATGAACGTATAGGGTTTATTGGTGATATCCAGTATGCGAAGACCAATATGGAGCGATACGAAGGGTATGTGTCAGCCATGTATCAGTCTGGGAAGTCTATCGACCCGAATATCTGCTATACCGGTAACATGACTTTAAACACCTATGTCAGCGCCATAGAGGAATTTATGAACGGGATCACCCAGGTGCCGGATGCATTTGTATGCGTGAATGACCATGCTGCCAATATACTTGTTCAATATCTGGAGAGCCATGGATATAAGGTACCGGAAGATGTGGCGGTATCCGGTTATGATGATAATAATGAATTCAATTACACAAAGAATCTGACCACCGTACAGGTTAATAATTCTCAAATCGGCAAACGCCTGGCAAAGCAATTGCTGTACAGAATTGACAACCCAGATGACCCCTATGAAGTTACTTATGTGAGGACAAAAGTAATCTATAGAAACTCAACGGGTATATAAAATGACTGCCTGGTTAAGAAGATATTTATAACCAAAGGAAGAAATAAGTAAAAAAAAATTTAATAATAATATAAAAAAGAGCCTTTAAAGAGTACAAAAATGACAAATTAGTATTCTTTTTAAGGCTCTTTTTTGTGTAAAATTATTTGACATCCGAATAATATCGTGTTATTATGATGTTAAAATGTTGCTTTAAATGTTAATAATGTTAAATTTACTTGTACAGATATTCCGGAAAGAGGTTGCGATGAAGAAAACTGAATGGCAAGATCCAACATTTCTGCAAAAAGGCAGAGAAAAAGAAAGAGCTTATTTTATTCCCTATCATAATCTGGATACAGCTTTACGAGATGTTAAGGAGCAATCCAGCTCTTACAGGTTATTAAATGGTACCTGGGATTTTAAGTATTTCGATACATATTATGAGATGACAGAGGTAATTGAACAATGGGGCAGCATTCCGGTACCTTCAAGCTGGCAGATGCTGGGGTTTGATAAACCCTATTATACCAATATTAATTATCCTCATCCTGTTGACCCGCCTTATGTACCTGATGACAATCCCTGCGGTGTATATAGAAAAGTCTTTGAAATAGAAGAGAGCTGGCAGGAAAAAGAAGTGTATATGATTCTGGAAGGTGTTAATTCCTGTTTCTATCTGTCTGTTAACGGACAGGAAATCGGCTACAGCCAGTGCAGTCATATGCCTGCAGAATTTCGTATAACCCCCTGTTTAAAACAGGGAGAGAATGAAGTGATAATAAAGGTTCTTAAATGGTGTGATGGCAGCTATCTGGAAGATCAGGATTTCTTCCGTTTGTCAGGGATATTTAGAGATGTATATTTATTAGCAAGAGAAAAGGTGCATATACAGGATATTCAAATAGAAAGTGATCTCCAAAAGGTTACAGCTAGTATAGATGTTTTAAAGGAGGATAAGCAGCAGGAAATGATGGTATGGAGCAGTATATACCATAAGGATATCCTTATAGAAAAAAAGCAGGTGATAAACGGACAGGTTACCTTTGTTATGGATTCACCAAAGCTTTGGACAGCTGAGACTCCTAACCTGTACACCCTTGTATTTCAGCTGCAGGAGGAATATATACCGGTTCAGGTTGGATTTCGAACCATAGAGGTCTCAAAGAGCGGGGAGCTGCTTATTAACGGAACTTCTGTTAAGTTAAAAGGTGTAAATCACCATGATACCCATCCTGAAAAGGGGCATGTAATGTCTCTTGAAGATATCCATAAAGATCTGATTGCCATGAAGCGTTTGAATATCAATACCATACGTACCTCTCATTATCCGCCTGCTTCGGAATTCCTAAAGCTGTGTAATCAATATGGGTTTTATGTGGTGGACGAAGCGGATTTAGAAATGCATGGTTTTGCTACGAAGACAACCGGTTGTGAATATAAGGCCTATGCAAAGGACTGGCTTACGGATGATCCTTTGTGGGAAGAGGCCTTACTGGAAAGAATAAAAAGAATGGTCGAACGGGATAAGAATCATCCCTGTGTAATTATGTGGTCCTTGGGAAATGAATCCGGTTATGGAAGTCATTATAACAAAATGTGCCAGTGGATCAAGAGCAGGGATAAGGTACGGCTCATACATTATGAAAGAGCAAATATGGTAGACAATCCTTCCTGTGTAGATGTTGTCAGCTATATGTATATGAGTGTGGAGACTCTGGAAGAAGAGGGGGCTGACAAAAAAGATACACGCCCTTATTTTCTGTGTGAATATTCTCATGCCATGGGAAATGGTCCGGGAGATGTAAAAGATTATGTTGATACATTTTACCGATATCCCAGACTGATTGGCGGCTGTATCTGGGAGTGGGCAGATCATGCAGTACTTAGAGAGGGTAAGTATTATTACGGGGGAGATTTTGGAGAGACTACTCATGACGGAAACTTTTGTGTAGATGGATTGGTTTTTGCAGACCGAACCTTTAAGGCAGGTTCATTAGAGGCAAAAGCAGCTTATCAATATATGAAAGCGGAACTGCTTGATGGCAGCTGCGGTGAACTTACCATAACCAATCTTCATGATTTTACTGATTTAAAGGAGTTTGGCCTGAACTGGGAACTGATGACAGATGGCGAAATAATAACCAGGGGTGAGATGGTAGTGGAGCTAAAACCCCATGAATCTAAGCTTTTATACTTGGATTATAAACTGCCGGATAGCTGTAAAATGGGTTGTTTTTTGAACCTTTCTTTAATTACCCGCAAGGATTCTCCTTGGGCAATGGCAGGTTATGAAACTGCCATGGTACAGTTTCCCATATCCAAGGTACAGATAAAGGATTGGTTTTACAACAAAACATTATCAGAAGCAAAGGCTTCCGTTAACGAACTTAAGTTGAAGGAAGGAAAAGATACTTTAACAGTCTTTTGCGATTCCGATATTGAGTACAGCTTTGATAAACATAAAGGAACCTTATCTGGTATCAGGGTCAAAGGCGAGGAATTGTTTAAAGAAGCTGCAAAGCTTACCGCCTGGAGAGCACCTACAGATAACGATAGATATATTAAGCATAAATGGGGACTCTTCTCTGATTATTACAGTGGTTGGAATATAAATCATCTATTTCATAAGTGCTACCGTATGGACTGGAAGAAGGCTGATGAAGACCAGGTTGAGATTTCTGTAAGCGGAAGTCTTGCAGGAGTGGCAAGAGAACCATTTGCAAGATATGAAGCCAGTTACAGGATAGATACGAAGGGATATCTGACAATTGAACTGAAGGCTAAAATTCACGAAGAGTGTATTTGGCTGCCAAGATTTGGTTATGAATTTATTCTTCCGGAAGGAATGGAGCAGATAGATTACTTTGGCATGGGACCCTATGAGAATTACAGGGATATGTGCCATCATGTAAAGACAGGATTATATCATTCCACAGTGGCTAAAGAATATTTTCCTTACATAATGCCTCAGGAACATGGCAATCACACGGGAGTAAAGTATCTGAAAGTTTATAAGGATAATGGAGCTGGGCTTGAGTTTTATTCTGAAAAAGGCTTTGAGTGTAATGTATCCCGGTATGATTCTGAACAGTTAACAGAAGCTGGTCACAGCCACGAACTGGTACCCAAGAGCCAGACAATAGTCAGAGTGGATTATAAAGTCAGCGGAATAGGCTCCCATAGCTGCGGACCTGAATTGCTGGAAAAATACAGGCTTAATGAAAAGTCCTTTCAGCATAGATTTTGTCTCCGTGCTTCTCATATATCATAAAAAAGTTGAAAAACAGTAAAGCTTAAGCACAGCAAGAATAACAATAAAGTGAAAAGTGCACAAGCAGAGAACTGAAAAATATTTTAAACATAAATTAATAAGTGATAGAAAACCTGGTGTAAAAACCGGGTTTTTTCAAATAAGCATAAACAAAAGGAGAATGGATTAATGAAATCATTGATGGAAAAATTAATATCGGTTGTACCCAGTGAAAATCAGTTAAATTGGCAGAAGCTTGAATATACAGCTTTCTTTCACTATGGAATGAACAGTTTTACAGACCGGGAGTGGGGGACAGGAAAAGAGGATACCTTCCTTTTTTCTCCGAAGAACCTTGATACGGATCAATGGTGTGAAGTGCTTAAAGAGGCAGAGATAAAAGCCTGCATCATTACTGCCAAGCATCATGACGGATTCTGTCTCTGGAATACTGCGTATACCAGGCATTCAGTTATGCATACCCCCTTCGGGCGGGATATTGTAGCAGAGCTCTCTGCCTCCTGCGAAAGGTACGGTATCAAACTGGGAGTATATTTGTCTCCCTGGGATATGCATGAATCGACTTATGGCAGCGGAGATAGGTATAACGATTTCTTCTGCGGACAGCTGACGGAGCTTTTAACCCAATACGGTAAAATTTACAGTGTATGGTTTGACGGAGCTTGTGGTGAAGGGCCAAACGGCAAGAGACAGGAGTATGACTGGAAACGCTATTATGCATTGATCCGGAGATTACAGCCGGAAGCAGTTATTGCAGTATGTGGTCCGGATGTGCGTTGGTGCGGAAACGAAGCCGGAGATTGCAGAGAATCAGAATGGAGTGTAGTACCTGCAGAAGTTTTCTCACAGTCGGACATTATGGAGAACTCACAAAAGGCAGATAATGAAGAATTCCGTAAGCAGGGGTTGGATCAGCAAACGAAAGATCTTGGCAGCCGGGAAGTGGTAAGCAAGGCAGAAAGTCTGATCTGGTATCCGGCAGAAGTAAATGTATCCATCCGGCCAGGATGGTTTTATCATAAAGCAGAAGATCAGCAGGTGAAGTCGTTTAAGGCTCTTAAACATATTTACCTTAATTCTGTTGGCGGTAACGGTGTCTTTCTGTTGAATATACCGCCCCACAAAGATGGCTTTATCACCAGGTTTGATGAAGAAAGATTAGTGGAATTAGGTGACTTCATCCGAAGTAATTTTCAAAATAATTATGCGGAACAGGCTGTCATAAAGGCAACAGAAACAGAAGGGCAACATGAAATTTCCAATGTACTGAAAGAGGATGAAACCTATTGGAAAGCTGTTGATTATTGTAACTCCTGTGAAATTATAATTAACCTGAAAGAAGCGAAAAAGATTCATTATGTAGTTCTTCAGGAACAGATTAGGATGAGCCAGAGGGTAGAGCGTTTTGAAATTTGGGCAGATACCAAAGAGGAGTCAGGGCTTCTGGTGTATAGCGGAACTACCATTGGATATAAAAAAATTTGTGAGCTGACACCGGTGGAAGTTATAACCTTAAGAGTTGTTTTTAAAGAATTCCGAGTGGCTCCTGTTATTCGGTATATTGGTTTGTACTAAAAGAGAAATCTTGAGTTACATAAATCCGTATATGTTAACTTAAATTAACATTTTATAATATTATGTTTGAAATGTTGTCAATAGAATATATATTAGTAAAAATAATATAATTACTATTTCTATTAAATTGATTAGTCAAAAAACATACAATATGGCATTTTAAAGAAGTAATTTTGTTTATAATTTTTAAAAACATATTGACAGCAGAAAAAACCCATGTTAAAATTATGTTAATCTTTTGTGAAATACGTTAATATTGATGTTAAGTAAAGAAGCATCATAAGAACATTTACTTATATTGATTAATGATATGATATTAACATTTTATGGTAGTTGTTAAGTTTTATTGGTTAATTTTGTTACATAATTGCAGAATGAGAAAGGCAGAGGTGTTAGCATGAAAAAAGCTTCGGGGAAGAAAAAAACAAAAAGAGGACGCTGGACGAAAGATGACTCGCAGTTATCCTTGCTGGCTTTACCTACCTTTGTATGGTATGTATTGTTTAGCTATTTGCCTATGTTTGGTGTGATAATTGCGTTTAAGAATTATAGAATTTTTCCCGGTAAAGGATTTCTATATAATCTGATACATAGTGATTGGTCCGGTTTCGGAAATTTTGTGTACATGTTTAAATCAAACAGTTTTGCATTATTACTTCGTAACACGATTCTTTACAATGTGGTATTCGTTATATTGGGTATCCTGATACCGGTTACTTTGGCGATTATGCTCAGTCTGATACACGGAAAGGTCAAGTCTAAGATTTATCAGACCTGTATGTTCTTTCCCCATTTCTTATCCTGGGTTGTTGTAAGTTATTTCGTATTTTCCTTTCTCAGTGCTGATAAAGGTATTTTCAATCAGATATTGGAGAGCTTGGGAAGAGAACCTGTTCAGTGGTATATGGAAGCAAAATACTGGCCTTTTATTCTAATCTTCATGAAGATGTGGAAAGGAGTCGGTTATGGAACAGTAGTTTATCTGGCTTGTATAACAGGCGTTGATACTACTTATTACGAAGCGGCTGTTATAGATGGAGCGACGAAATGGAAGCAGGTAAAATATATTACCATTCCCTTTTTAAAACCTATCATAATCATGATGTTTATTTTAAGTATCGGCGGTATCTTCAGTTCTGACTTCGGATTATTTTATCAGGTTACAAGAGGAATACCGGCTTCCCTTTATAATGTTTCCTCTACAATTGATACCTATATATACAATGCAATCAGATCTAATTCACCAATTGGCATGACATCCGCAACTTCACTCCTGCAATCTGTTGCCTGCTGCTTAACAATATTGTTTGCGAACTGGATCGTTAAAAAGGTAGATGACGAATATGCAATCATATAACTTATCAGGTGGTATTTTACCGCCATGTTAACTAACTAATATAGAGGATGGTGAAGATAGATGTTCGGAAAAAATAAAGAAGAAGAATCAGATTATAAATTAAACAGAATCTCAAAACCTACTAATTTTATATTTAATATCATATTCGTAATTGGAGCAGCAGTTGCAATTATCCCTTTTCTATTCGTAATTATGATATCAGTATCCTCCAAGCAATCCATTGCCAAATGGGGTTACAGGTTCATCCCAAAGGAGTTTTCCCTGGACGCATATATGTTCCTGTGGAATGAAAAGGATACCATATTCAATGCTTTCGGAATTTCATTGCTGGTTACCATATTAGGTACCATAATAGGTCTGATACTGACCTCCTCCATGGGGTATGTCTTATCCAGAGCTGAGTATAAGTTAAAAGGATTTCTTACCTGGGTAGTTTTCATCCCTATGATTTTTGGTGGCGGTATGGTGGCATCCTATGTAGTGAATCTGAATCTCCTCCATTTAAAGGATTCCATCTGGGCATTGATACTTCCGCTGGCGGTATCCTCCTATAATGTAGTCATATGTAAGACTTTCTTTAAAACAAGTATTCCGGATTCCATTGTAGAAGCTGCCAAAATTGATGGTGCCAATCAGCTGAGTATTTATACAAGAGTAATCTTACCTATCTCGAAGCCACTGCTGGCTACAATTGGTCTGTTTTTGAGCTTTGGCTATTGGAATGACTGGTTTCAGTCCTCCCTTTACATAAACAAAAGCAATTTAATGTCATTACAGGCTATTTTAAATAACATTCAAAAAAATGTTGAATTTCTTGCCACCAACCCATCGGCAGGACTCTCGATTCAGGAATATAAGAATTTGATGCCTACAGAATCTGCGAGAATGGCAATTGCAGTACTAATTGTTGTTCCCATAGCCTGTGCTTATCCGTTTTTTCAGCGGTATTTTGTCTCAGGCTTAACCATTGGTTCTGTAAAAGGCTGATTGAACTGATAAAAAGGATAAACCCAAACGATTAGTTGTTAATATTGAATGAAATTACCCAAATAACTGCGATTTATTAAAAGTATTATACTTTAATAAATAAATAAATATCAAAACAATAGGAGGTATTTTATGAAAAGAAAGATTGCTTTGTTATTATCTTTCGTGCTGATCCTTAGTACAATTTTTGCAGGATGCTCTAAGAACACAAAGGATAACACGAAAAACACTGGCAGCCAGGGAACAACCAATGGAGCTGCAACGACAACACCGGCAGATAGTAATGATAACGCATCCAAGGATGAGGTAGTAACCTTGAAATGGATTGCCGTTGGTAGTGGTATGCCTGACAATTATGAAGCATGGTTAGCACAGATTAATCCATATCTTGAAGAAAAAATTGGGGTTAATATCGATATGGAAGTTGTTTCTTGGGGTGACTGGGGGAACAGAAGAAATATTCTTGTTAACTCAGGTGAATATTTTGATATTCTCTTTACAGATGGCAGCAATTTCGCCAGCGATGTTGCTTTAGGTGCGTATTATGATATCAAGGATATCGTAAAAACAAGCTCACCTGAGCTGTACAGCTATATCCCTGAAGATTACTGGAGTGCAGTATCCATCAACGGAAATGTTTATGGTGTTCCTACCTATAAGGATTCCTCCATGTCCAATTATATTGTATGGGATAAGGCAATGGCTGATAAATACAGCATAGATTATAAGAATATCCATACACTGGAAGCTCTTACGGAACCTTTAAAGAAAATCACAGAAGGCGAAGGTCTTGCAGCCTTTCCGATGGACCAGAATGGACTTAGTATGATCTTAAGTTTATATGATTCCATGGGTCTTGGAATTCCTGCAGTCGGAGTAAAGTTTGATGATGAGAGCCGTACAGTAGTAAATGTTTTAGAGCAGGCAGATGTAATGTCTCAGCTGAAAATCTTAAATGAGTGGTACAAAGCAGGAATTATCAATCCTGATGCACCTTCTACTTCTGAAACACCTACATACAAAGCAGTAAGCGTAGCTCAGGGATGGCCTTCAGCAGCAAAAACTACCTGGGGACCTAATATGGGCGTAGAAGCAGAAGCTATTCAGATAAATGATACTATCGTTTCCAATGAAACAGTTCGCGGTTCTGTGAATGCAATCTACTCCGGTTCTAAATATCCTGAAAAGTGTCTGGAGTTCTTACAGCTTGTTAATCTGGATACAAAGGTTCGAGATGCCTTTTATTTCGGTGTTGAAGGAGAGAACTTCAAATACACAGATGACGGCAAGATTGAAAGACTTAACACTGACTGGAAGATGGCAGGTTATACACAGGGTACCTTCTTTACCGTATCACAGCTGACAACAGATGAATTCAATCAGTGGGATGAAGTAAAAGCCTTAAATGAGAATGCAAAACCTTCTGTACTCTTAGGCTTTAACGTAGATTACTCCAAGATTCAGAATGAACTTGCAAACTGCAGAGAAGTTTATAATAAATATAAGAGTGAATTATTAACAGGGGCTACAAATCCTGAAGAGACAGTTGCTAAGATTACAAAGGAATTAAAAGCTGGTGGTCTTGATACTATTCTTACGGAAGTACAGAATCAGATTAATGCTTATTATAAATAGTGTTATTGGATATATGGTGGTAGAAGTTTAGTTTTTTGGCAAGGGGACGGCAAACTGCAGAAAACAGATAGAACTCATGCTTCGATTACAAGGCATAAGAAGTCCTAATTCTCTGGAATTTTTGTGCTGGACATCGTATCAAACAGATAACTCGCTGCGCTCAAACAATCTGTTTGATACGATAGCACAAAATTTCCAGAGAAAAGGACTTCTAATGCCTCTCCATAGGCGCATTCGTTCTTTCTGTTTTCTGCAATTTGCCTGTACTCGAAGAGATATTAATGCTTTGGACACTTTGAGCAATTAGTGATTAGCTTATGAAAAAAAAGCAGTAAAAATTAATCAGTAAGAAATGATAAATATCAAGTAATGAAAATCCGTAAGTTATGGAAATTACTAAGAATCTATAAGTAGTTAAAATAGCAAGTACTGAAAATCAGCAAGTAATGTAAATTAGTAAGTACTGAAAATCAGTAAGTAAAAAACAGTAAGTAATGAGAAATTACAAGTAAAAAATCAATCAGTAACGAAAAGCAAAAACTAGAGAAAATAAATAAAAATTGATAAGTAAAAAGAAATTAATAAATATAAAGAAAGTCAATCAATGTTCAAAATATTAAACGAGCTGTTACAAAATGCAGGCAGAAAGTTCGCGTAGAGGTTTTGCAATAGCTCGTTTAATGTACTGTTAGAGAAAAATACAACACTTAAATTGGAAATAAATTGGATTATCTGCTCCTGAAAGTAAGCCAATTTTATCATAAATCAAAGAGAGAATGCCAGGCAGCAGCAGTGCATTGACGAATAACATAATGGAGGATAAAAGATGAGTAAAATTATTGGAGGGTCATATAATAATCTTCCTTGGCAGGATAAACCGGAAGGGTACAATAATCCGGTCTGGCGTTATGATGCAAACCCTATTATCGGAAGGGATGCAATACCCACCTCGAACAGTATTTTTAACAGTGCGGTAGTGCCTTTTGAGGAGGGGTTTGCAGGAATATTTCGGTGTGACAGCAAGGCTGTGACCATGGATATCTATGCAGGGTTCAGTAAAGACGGCATCAGCTGGGACATACAGCCGGAGCCCATTGAATTTACAGGAGAAGATGAGGAAATTACGGAAAAGGTTTACCGTTATGACCCAAGAGTTTGTTACATAGAAGATCGTTATTATATAACCTGGTGCAACGGATACCACGGTCCCACCATAGGAGTTGCATATACCTTTGATTTTAAAAATTTTGTCCAATTGGAAAATGCATTCCTGCCCTTTAATAGAAACGGTGTGTTATTTCCTAAGAAAATAGGTGATAAATATGCAATGCTCAGCCGTCCCAGTGATAATGGACATACACCCTTTGGCGATATCTATTACAGTCAGAGCAAGGATCTGGAGTATTGGGGACATCACCGTTATGTGATGGGAACCTGTGATTTTGAGGAGTCCGGCTGGCAGTCCACCAAGATAGGGGCAGGAGCTACTCCCATAGAAACAGACGAAGGCTGGCTTCTTATTTATCATGGGGTTCTGGCGACCTGTAACGGTTTTGTATATCGTATAGGCTGTGCATTGCTGGATCTTGACCAACCCTGGAAGGTAAAGAAGAGAACCATGAATTATATCCTTGCCCCTGATGAATTATATGAAAGAACCGGTGATGTACCTAATGTGGTATTTCCCTGTGCAGCCTTGACTGATGCAGATACCGGAAGAATTGCGATTTATTATGGCTGCGCAGATACAGTAGTGGGCTTGGCTTTTACGACAGTGGATGATTTAATGGCAGCCATGAAAGAAGTATAAACTTATTTATCTTTCTGGTTGTAAAATAGCTTCGATGATTTATGAACATTTAAATAGCTTCGATTTATGAACATTTAAAATAGCTAGATTTATAAACATTTAAAAGGGTTTCAATTTATGAACATTTGAGGAAAGTAAGGTATAATAATCTATTTCAACTTATAGAAATCCTGTATAATGAAACAGGGATATAAAGGAAGAATTATTGACCGGGGTATAGGAATAATTGCTTGTAAAAGCAATATGTAACTGTACCCTGAGTAGAAAGAGGTGTCTATGGTATTTCTGGATAAGAGAATTCGTGTTATCTGTGATGAATTAAAAAAGCTTTCAGTTGTACAAAAAGTTACCGTCGATAACTGGAAATTCAAAAAAGGAAATTATATATTTCCGGAGGATGCGGACAAAGCTGAAGCCCTATGGGAGCAATTCGACTGCAGAACCATGCACTGGTATGGTCCTGATGAACATTACTGGTTTCGCAGTGAATTTACAGTACCCCCTTCCATGGAGGGCAAAGCGGTATGGATGAATGTAAGAACTCAGATCGAGGAATGGGATGATGGAAAAAATCCGCAATTCCTGCTATTTGTTGACGATGTGGCAACTCAGGGGATAGATATGAATCACCGAAGAGTCCTTTTGACAAAGAAAGCAGTGGCCGGTCAGACCTATCGCCTGGATCTGCAGTCTTATACAGGAACACTTCACAGCGAATTTAACCTGATAGTTGAAATGCTTGAGATCGATCCTAAAATCGAAAAGCTTTATTATGATATAGAGGTACCTTTAAGTTCTTTTTCCCGAATGGAGAAAGACGATAAGGTAAGAAAAGACATTGAAGCAGTATTAAATAACTGCATTAATTTTCTGGACCTTAGAATTCCCTATACAAAGGAATTTTATGAGTCTTTAACAGCTGCTGATACCTATCTTGAGAAAGCTCTGTATGAGGACATGGCAGGTTATGAAGATGTAATTGCAACCTGCATCGGGCATACGCATATTGATGTTGCCTGGTGGTGGACGGTTGAACAGACCAGAGAAAAGGTTGGAAGAAGCTTCGCTACTGTGCTTAAGCTGATGGAGGAATACCCGAATTATAAATTCATGTCCAGCCAGCCCCAGCTATACTATTTCCTGAAGGAAAGATATCCGGAACTTTATGAGAGACTGAAAGAACGGGTAAAAGAAGGCAGATGGGAACCAGAAGGCGGTATGTGGGTTGAAGCGGATTGTAATCTTACTTCCGGAGAATCCTTAGTACGTCAGTTTATGCACGGAAAGAAATTCTTTAAAGAGGAATTTGGTGTCGATAACAGAATACTCTGGCTGCCGGACGTATTCGGCTATTCCGGAGCATTGCCACAAATTATGAAGAAGTCCGGAATTGATTACTTTATGACCACTAAGCTGGCCTGGAATCAATTTAACAAGATACCCAATGATACCTTGAACTGGAAAGGTATTGACGGAACAAAGATTTTTACCCATTTTATATCTACCCTTGGAGTAGGGCAGAGCACCAATGAATTTTTTACCACCTATAACGGTATGCTTCATCCTGATGCCATTATGGGCGGTTGGACCCGATATCAGAACAAGGAAATTAACAATGATATTCTGATATCCTATGGATATGGTGATGGCGGCGGCGGTCCCACCAGGGAAATGTTAGAGACCTCTCTTCGTATGGAAAAAGGGGTAAGAGGTATACCCAAAGTACGTCAGGAGTTCTCCCGAACCTATTTTGATGAGTTATACGACAGAGTAAAGGATAACAAAAGGCTGCCGGAATGGGAAGGAGAATTCTATTTTGAATACCATAGGGGAACTTACACCTCCATGGCAAGGAACAAACGCTCGAATCGTAAGAGCGAGCTGATGTTAATGGATCTGGAACTGCTCGCTGTTATGGCGTTGAAGGAGAATATTCCATATCCCGCAGAAGAAATTGATGCAATGTGGAAAAAAGTGCTGCTAAATCAGTTCCATGATATATTACCAGGTTCCAGTATTAAAGAGGTATACGAAGTTACAAAGCAGGAATATGCTGAAATAGCAGATACAGCCGGCTCTATTATTCGTAACTGCCTGGAGGCTTTAACGGGTGTAGGAGAAGGCGTGACCATCTACAATACCCTGGGTTTTGTAAGGGATGATATTGTAAATCTTGGAACTATTGAGGGGAAGGCCCTTAAGGATGAAGCTGGTAATATTTATCCGGTTCAAAGCACCGGTGATGGCACAGTTGCTTATGTTAAAGGATTACCTGCTAAAGGCAGTAAGACCTTTGAAGTAATAAGCGAAAAAGTAAGTAAAGCATCCTTTAAGCTGGCGGGTAATCTCCTTGAAACACCTTTCTATATCATTGAACTGGATGAACAAGGATTATTTACTTCCATCTATGATAAAGACAATGACAGAGAGGTATTACAGAAAGGTCAGCAGGCAAATCTGTTCCGTATTTATGAAGATAAGCCTATTTATTATGATAACTGGGATATTGATATCTTCTATACGGAAAAATTCTGGGATATAACCGGAATAACCCGCATGGAATGGACGGAGCTCGGCGAAGTTCGCGTTACCTTGGAAATTGACAGAAAGGTCAGCAATTCAGTCATAAAGCAGAAGATATATTTCTATGCCGACAGCAGAAGGATTGATTTCAATACCTACGTAGACTGGAAAGAGCATCAGCATCTTCTGAAAGTACATTTCCCTGTAAATATTCACTCTGATGAAGCTTCTTTTGATATTCAGTTTGGTAATCTTACGAGAAAGGTACATAGCAACACCAGTTGGGATATGGCCAGATTTGAAAGCTGCGGTCATAAGTGGATCGATCTGTCAGAAGGACATTATGGTGTCAGTTTGCTAAATGACTGCAAGTACGGTCACTCAGTCAAGGACGGCAACATGGCTGTCACCCTGATTAAATCCGGTATTGAACCTAATCCTGCAACAGATCAGGAAGAACATTACTTTACTTACGCAATCTATCCCCATGCTGAAGGCTGGAGAGCGGCAGGCACCGTAAGAGAAGCTGGCAGCTTAAATCAGCCGGCTTATGCGGTAAAAGGTGGTGTTCCCGGTGATTTTAACTCCTTCGCCTCCATTGATAAATCGAATGTTATGCTTGAAACTGTAAAACAGGCTGAAGCTGGTGACGGTATAGTACTGCGTATCTATGAATTTGAAAATGCCCTGACAAAAGCAAAAGTAACCCTTGAAAGAGCAGCAGACATTGTATCTGTTGAAGAGTGCAATCTGCTGGAGGAAGTAATTGCAGCAGTACCCAGATTAGAAGAAGGTTTTGCCTTTGAGATAAAACCATATGAGATAAAGACCTACAAAATTAAATTCAAATAATTGTAAATTTGTATTTCCTCATAACCAAAAATATTGCATAATAAACTTAAAGGAAAGAAGAAGCTGCCCCGCTTCTTCTTTCTGCAGCGTTTAATATATTAGTGATAAGGGGGTTGACCTTATCCGGAGATGATAATATCTTAGAAATTAATTTTTATTGATTGCTATTTCAGTGCATTCTGATTGACAGAACGCACTGGCCTGAGTGCAGTGGAGAACATATTTGTAACAAGAAAGGTGGGTGTTTATGAATATTATACCAAGACCCCAAGTGGTCGTAACGGGAAATGAGCATTTTGTTTTATCCTATCAGGTAAGAATTATAATTGATGCTGCCTGTGGCAGCGAAGTGTATACATATGCAAAGCTTTTGGGGAAGGATATACAGTTAAAGCTTGGCTATAACCTTTCCATCACAAAAGGGGAGGCTGATACCAACTGTATTTACCTGACACAGGCTGCAGCTATGAAATCAGAAGAGTACAAGTTGACCATTGACGCAGATGGTATACAAATCTATGGAGGGAGCAGTGCCGGAATACTTTATGGAATACAGACCTTAAGACAGGTCATTGCTATGGAAGGAGCGGTATTGCCATATTTGAGCATTGAAGATTACCCGGACATACCAAACAGGGGTTATTATTTTGATGTAACAAGAGGAAGAATCCCTACCCTTGCCTATTTAAAGAAGCTGGTAGAAAAACTCAGCTATTATAAAATAAATCAACTGCAGCTTTATGTGGAACATAGTTTTTTGTTTAAGGATTTAAGTGAGGTGTGGAGGGATGATACCCCTCTGACCGGTGAAGATATTCTGGAACTGGATGCCTATTGCAGGCAATATCATGTAGAGTTGATTCCTTCCCTATCAAGCTTTGGACATTTATATAAACTGCTGAGTTCTAAGACCTATGCTTCTCTTTGTGAGCTTGAAGATTCAGATAAGCAGCCCTTTTCATTTGATGACAGGATGGACCATCATACGGTGGATGTAACGAATACAGGCAGTATCCAGTTGATCAAGCAGCTTATTGAGGAATACCTGCCTTTATTTTCTTCCAGATATTTCAATATCTGCGCTGATGAGACCTTTGATTTAGGTAAAGGAAGATCAAAAAAACTGGCTGACCAGGCAGGTGTTAACAGCATGTATATTCAGTATGTCAGAGAATTATGCGAATACCTTGTTGATAAAGGGAAAATACCCATGTTCTGGGGAGATATTGTCAAAGGCTTTCCGGAGGCAATAAAAGAGCTGCCCAAAGAAACTATCTGCCTTAACTGGGGATATTCCAGATGTGAAGGAGAAGAGTCTGCCAAAGTACTTGCAAAAGCGGGAGCTGTTCAATATCTGTGCCCGGGAGTTGCAGGCTGGAATCAGTTTATTAATTTCATTGACGCTTCCTATGAGAATATCAGCAGAATGTGTTCCTATGCTTATAAATATCATGCAATAGGTGTTTTAAATACGGACTGGGGTGACTTTGGGCATATTAATCATCCGGAATTCAGTATAGCAGGTATCATATTTGGAGCAGCATTTTCCTGGAATCATCTGATTCCGGACAAAGATGAAATTAAGGCTCAGATATCCGGTCTTGAGTTTGAAGACAGTTCTCTTTCTTTTGTACATAATGCGGCAATACTTTCAGAAAACAGCGTGTTTGACTGGTTACATGCTGTCCGTTACATGGAAATGGAAAGTAAGGGAAAAAGTGAAGAGGAGAAGGAGCATTTCCTGACATCAGTGGATTTTAGCGATGTGAAAGCGACCAATGATACCATCAAGCAAGGTATCCTTCACTTGTACAGGAATCTGAAACATCTTGATACTACAAAAAGAGATCAGGTTAAACCTTATATTGTTGCGGCAGAAGGTATGGTGCTGTTCAATACCATCGGTGCTACTCTTTGTAAAGAGCTTTACGGTGTGGACAGTGAAGCTGCCGAGAATTCAAAGACTTTGGCTGAACAATTGGAGCATTGGTTCTATGCTTATAAGGAAGTGTGGAGAACTGTAAGCCGTGAATCAGAGCTATACCGTATACAAAATGTAATCCTTTGGTATGCTGATAAACTGAGAGAAAATTAGAGATTAATAAAAAGAGTGGTATTCTGCGTCGTGATTTTGGGAAACATAGCCCGCTATACCTCCCAAATCCTCTTTGTCTACTGCAAAGCGGAATGTTCAGTTTGGCACAAGCAGTTTTCAAACATGTCCCAGGAAGAGTGAAAGAAAATTATTAATAGAAAGGCTGCCACGTTAAGATTCTTTCACTCCTTATTATTTGTGGCAATATCGCAGTTTGGCCTGCGATATGCAATGGGTATAAAATATGAAATATTTATATCAGGACAGTAACCTTTCTCCAAGAGAACGTGCAAGGGATTTACTATCTCATATGACAGTACGGGAAAAGGCAGGTCAGCTTAACCAGCATTTATACGGATTTCAGGTATATGAACGAAGGGAAAATGAAGTTGAATTAAGCAGAGAACTCATAGAGGAAGTAGAGTACTATGGAGGTTTGGGTGTACTCTATGGACTTTACCGGGCAGATCCCTGGTCGGGTAAAACCTATGAGAACGGCTTAACCGGAGTTCTGGCCCCCAAGACCTATAATAAGATTCAAAAATTTGTCCTGGAACATTCAAGACTTGGTATACCCATGTTATTGAGTACAGAATGCCCTCACGGACATCAGGCTCTTGACGGATATCTTCTGCCGGTTAACTTAAATGCAGGAGCAGCCTTTCACCCGGAGCTTGTAAGGAAGGCATATGAGGTCTGCGGCAGCCAGTTAAAGGATATGGGAGTTCACCTGGCACTTATTTCTGTACTGGATGTTTTAAGAGATCCCAGATGGGGTAGAAGTGAAGAATGTTACAGCGAAGATCCGTATCTTTCCGGAGAGCTTGCAAAAGCTGCTGTTACGGGAATTCAAAGTACAGGTATAGCCGCAGTGGCAAAGCATTTCTGTGCCCAGGGAGAAGGGACTGGAGGTATCAATGCCAGTGCCGCAAGGATAGGAGAAAGGGAACTAAGAGAAATCCATCTTCCTTCTGCAAAAGCCTGCTGTCAGGCTGGGGTACAGGGAATTATGGCAGCATATAATGAAATAGACGGTATCCCTTGTCATAGTAATAAAAAGCTGCTGACAGGAATCCTTAGGGAAGAGATGGGGTTTGACGGTATAGTCATGGCAGACGGACTGGCCATTGACCGATTGGATGTCATGACAGGGAATAATGCCCGTTCAGCTGCCATAGCGTTAAAGGCAGGAGTGGATGTCAGCTTGTGGGATGAAGGCTTTACAAGACTTGAAGAGGCTTATGATAATGGCTTTCTGTCAATGGAAGAACTTGACAGAGCAGTCTTTCGGGTATTGAAGCTTAAATTCGAACTGGGGCTCTTTGAAAATCCGTACATTGAAGAAAAAGATATCTCAAAATTATATTCTCACAAGAACCATCCGGAAGCACTTCAATTGGCAAGAGAATCTGTGTGCCTGTTAAAGAACGAGGACAATATTCTTCCCCTTGATAGAAAGAATATAGGTTCTATTGCAGTAATCGGACCCAATGCTGATGAGATCTATCATCAACTGGGTGATTATACACCCCCGGTACGGGAGGGAGAAGGAATTACTGTATTAAAAGGGATTAAAGAATTCCTAAAGAACCACGGAGACGATATAACCGTTAGGTTTTCAAAGGGTTGTGGTTTAATCAGGAAAGAGGAAGACTATATTGAAGAGGCGGTTCAGTTAGCAAAGGCTTGCGATTATACAATACTTGTTCTGGGTGGATCCTCCAGCAGGTTTTCCAAGGTTGAATTTGATGCAAACGGTGCAGCAAAATTAGGTGAAAGCCTGGATATGGACTGTGGTGAAGGAATCGATTCGGCAGTATTAAGCCTGCCAGGTCTGCAGGACAGGCTGACAGAAGCAATAGCGCAAACAGGAAAACCAATTATCACTGTCCTGGTTCAGGGCCGTCCTTATGCCATACCGGAGGTAAACAGGTATTCCAAGGCACTGCTATGTGCCTTTTATCCGGGAATAGCAGGTGGGCAGGCGATAGCAGAGGTACTTTTTGGAGAGACCTGTCCTTCGGGGCATCTTCCAGTATCTTTGCCAAGGCATGTGGGACAGCTGCCGGTTTATTATAATTATAAAGACTCCTATAATGCCATGAATTATTCGAATATACCAGATAAAGCACTTTATTCCTTTGGCTATGGTTTATCCTATACAACATTTCATTACAGCAACATAAAGCTTAAGTATCAGTATGCAATAGATTGCGGTGGAGCAGACAACTGTCTAAAGGATAAGAAGCAGATAGAATGCTCAGATAGTGAAAGTATAGGACTGACGCTTAATGATATGAAAAAGGGCTGCATAGAAGTGGAAGTTAATATAACCAACAACGGTAATTATGACGGTTATGCACTGATACTGCTTTTTATAAAGGATCTGCAGTCCAGTGTCATAAGGCGCGTAAAAGAACTGAAAGGCTTTACAAAGGTCTGGGTTAATAAGGGAGAAACAAAAAGAGCTGTCTTACAGCTGGATGAAGAAAAGCTCTCAAGCTGGAATGAGTTTATGGAGTTTACAATGGAGGCAGGAGATATTCAACTGATGCTATCGGATGGCTGTCAGACTTTCTGGCAGGGGAAGGTTATATTATCAGAATAGCAGGCAAGAAATAAATTCATCAAAGTGCAGTATTTGTATAAGAATACTTAGGGATTTTCAATTAAGAAAGCAAAGAGCTGCTGTAAAAAAATTAAAGAATAAAAGTATAACCGTATGGCTTTCTGTATATATACCTGAAAGCCATACGGTTTCTTCAAGGTTATCTTTGCACTTACTAAAGCTTTCTATTGTAATATTTCTTAGGTTTTAATTTGCTTCCATTAATAATGGTCATATTTGTTCATAAAATACAAATATAATGGGGCAAAATATTAGAACATATCATTGATTTTCGTTACGATATCATCGTAGGTCTGGCCCGTAGCTATTGCATAAACGGAAAGGAGAAAAACGATCAGGGTAACGATAAGGTAAACAGGGCGAAAAGTAAATCCGCTGCCGTTATTTTTGTGTCTAAGGTATAAAAACAGATTAACAGCTAAATACCCTAAAGTAATAAAGCACACAATATAAGTAATTATCTGAGGTGTCATAATTTCCTCCTTTGTTAAGTTAACCCAAAGCGGCTGCGAAGTGCCTGGTACTCCTTGGGCTGGCTATAGTTAAGCTGATACTCTGAGGCACTTGGCAGTACATCGGCTACTGTCTGTACAGAAAATAGTTGTTTCCCGGTCTCGTCATGGAAAAGATAATTTGTCCCTACTGAGCCATAGGGGATAGCTTTAATCTGGCTTAGGGGATATTCTCCTACAAGCTGAATTTCCTTCTCTTCCGGAAGGTAGCTGTAAACTATAATAGGACTGTTATTAACATCAAATACCAGAACATAGGAATAATAAGTAGTTTTGTTCAGAAGAAAGCTTGTTTGCCTGGTGAAATGGCCGTTGACAAACAGTCTGTCTGACAGATTGATGCTTTCTAATTCCAGGAGTTTCCTGATTTCTTCTTTCAACTCGGAATTATGTTCCTCCATTAATCCGCTTTCCTGATATTTCTTCATAGATACTTTATAATAGATTGTGTAACCTGCTACGAATACAATTATTAATAAAAACCACCACATTACTATCAACTCCTTTATTGTTTTTTCAGTGTTCAGAAATCACATCCATGAGTAAGCTCTGCAGCTGCAGGGAAATTATAACAATATTATATAATATTATTAGCCGAAAATCAATACAAAATATAATTGAAATAAATTAAATTTAGAACAACTTAATTTGAAAATAAATCTGAAATATTCCTGAATATTACTATTAATCTTTTATCTAATATAAATCATCTGAAAAAAGGGGTACCTATGAACGAAACATTTCATAGGTACCCCTTTGGGGTTAAATATTAGTATGGATCTTGAACTTCTGTTAATCTACTATTTGTGTAGTTTTGTAATTAATCAGCTCTTGAATATGAAGCTACTTATAGTTTGGCTTTGGTGTAATATGGCTGAAGTGTTTGAAGAATATATAGTAGATGGGAAGAAGCTTGACAATAAAATTAGGTTGAAATCTGGCAGAAAAAATGAAAATAACAATTGAAAAGGCCTGTACGTTTCCTGTAGAATAAATATCATAACAACTAAAGGAAGGTATATTATGGGAAAACTGATCTATGATAAAGAGGAGATACTTGGTGCAATTGATAAAATAGTTGAGCGAACCAAACGAATGGACATGTCCTGGGACTGGCCATGTGGAGTTGCATATTACGGGTTGGCTACAGCCTATGAAACTACAGGAAATAAAGAGTATATAGAATTTCTGAAAGAACGAATTGATGAATTAATAGACATTGGACTTCCCACCTGGACAGTTAATACCTGTGCTATGGGACATTGCCTTATTACCTTGTATCAGGAGTATGGCGAAGAGAAATATATGGACCTTATTAAATCAAAGGTGGAGTATTTAAGCCACAAAGCCCTGCGCTTTGGCGATAATGTACTTCAGCATACGGTATCCAGCAAGAATGATTTTCCGGAACAATGCTGGGCTGATACTTTATTTATGGCAGCATATTTCCTGTTAAGAGTAGGAGTAATGGAAAAGGAGGAAGCACTGATAGAGGATGCCCTGAATCAGTATTACTGGCACATACAGTATCTGCAGGATGAGAACAGCGGATTATGGTATCATGGGTATAACAATATAAAGAAAGACCATATGTCAGGTTTTTATTGGGGAAGGGCTAACTGCTGGGCAGCCTATACCATGAGCCGGGTAGGTAAAATTCTGTCGGAATGTTACCTATATCCGAAATATCTTGAGATAGTTGGAAGTCTTAATGAGCAATTATCCGCTCTTAAGCTGCTTCAGACAGAACAGGGACTCTGGAGGACGATTCTAAACGATGAAGAAACCTATGAAGAATTATCTGCCTCTGCCGGTATAGCTGCTGCTATGATCTGGAAAGGGAATCCTCTTCATATTAAACATATACAAAGAGCCTTACAGGGAGTACTTAAGAACATCGCTCCCGATGGCCGATTGATGAATGTATCCGGTGGAACTGCAGTTATGAAGGATAGAGAAGGTTATCAGAATATCTCTGTAAAATGGATTCAGGGCTGGGGACAAGGGCTGGGACTGGCATTCTTAAGTGCAGTACTTATGTCTGACAGTATTTTAGGAGATGGAGCGCTGTAACCAAATCCTGTTCAGGAGGAGTATATTTTGAAAAGCCATATATAATCGGTATTGCCGGTAGCAGCGCCAGCGGTAAATCTACCTTAAGTGATGAATTGGGGTTTAAGTTTTGATGAGATCTCAGAAGTTTATCTGGATTTGGTTCGGTATCGACATGACGAATATGTTGAACCAACCAAATGGAGGGCAGATTTAATAATAAACGGTTCAAATCCCTCTGAGAAAGCTGTTAAAATGATTCTGAGTTATGTACTCGGCGAGACAGAGTTAAAGGAATAAACCTAAGTTTCTGTTCCACACTGTATAAAATGATTGATTGTATTAATAAGAATTCCTAAAACAACAAATATCCATGTAATAACAACATAATACAATTCCTTTTATTATTTATCTGATATATTCTACTGATTGTAATGTAAACATAAAAGCAGCAGAAAGGATAATAATATGGAAAAGATGCTGGGATTTAACCCGCCCATGGGATGGAATTCCTGGAATACGTTTACCTGGGATATTAACGAAGAATTAATACGGGATGTGGCAGACTGTATGGTTAGAGATGGGTATCGTGATGCAGGATATGAGTATATTGTAATTGATGATTGCTGGAGTCTGAAAGAGAGGGATACAGAGGGAAGACTTGTTCCTGATCCTAAAAAGTTTCCAGGGGGAATGAAGGCATTAGCTGATTATATACATGAGAAGGGTTTGAAATTTGGCATGTACTCTTGCGCCGGAACACATACCTGTGCAGGGTTTCCGGGAAGCTTTGAACATGAGTTTCAGGATGCAGAAACCTTTGCTTCCTGGGGAGTGGACTTTTTAAAGTATGATTATTGCTTTAAGCCCCGCCATATGTCGGGAGAACTCCTTTACAAGCGAATGAGCCTGGCACTTAAGAATTGCAACAGAGACATCTTATTTTCTGCCTGCAACTGGGGATTCGATAATGTGTATCAATGGATTAGAGAATCCGGTGCACATATGTACAGGTCTACGGAAGATATCAGGGATAATTGGGAATCCATAAAGAAAATAGCTGTCAGCCAGTTGGATAAAGAATGCTTTACGAGTACCTTTTGCCATAATGACATGGATATGCTGACTGTAGGTATGTATGGGGGCAGTAACAGCAGCTTTATTGGGAGTGTCGGCGGATGTACTGATCAGGAATATAAGACACATTTTTCCCTTTGGAGTATGATGGGGTCTCCTCTGATGATTGGCTGCGATATTCGCAATACCAGCCAGATTACAAAAGATATTCTACAGAACCCAGAGATTATCCGTATTAATCAGGATGCAGAGTCAAGAGGAGCATATCGGCTTCAGGCGGAACCCCAATGGTTTAATGCAGAGGAATGTTTTATTTTGGTCAAGGTGCTGACAGACGGAGATATAGCCATAGGCCTCTTTAATCTGAGTGATGGACAGAAGGAACTCGCTGTACAATTTTGGGACATGGGGATACCTTCAGCAAGCAATAAGGCATTGTCTTTATTTGATTGCTGGAACCATAAAGAACTTGGAATTTACAAGGAACGATTTGCGGCAGTCGTTCCGGCACATGACTGCTTAGTAGTACGTGCAAAGCTGGTGTGATTATGTCTGAATGGAACTACTGTAAAGACTGCGGAGTAAAACTCTCAGAGGATGAAAAAGCAATTTGCTTTAAGCTGATTTCAAGAACAACTTCAGTATTCTATTGCATCGATTGTCTTTCTGTTAAGTTATCCTGTAGCAGTGAAGCAATAAAAAGCCGGATTCAATATTATAGAGAATCCGGCAATTGCGTGCTATTCCGATGAGGATAAACAGTTTTGGTTCAATATTCGTTCAATTCTATACTGTGTTGGCGTTGCACCGGTTATGCGTTTGAAGATTTTGGAAAAATACAGGGGATCAGCATAACCTACAGAATAAGCTACAATCTTTATCTCGAGATCAGAATGATAAAGCAGCTCACAAGCCTTTTTGATTCGGTAAGCAGTAAGATATTGATGCACCGATTGATTAGTTGCTTGTTTAAACAATCGAAAAAGATAAGTGCGGTCAATATTTACATGCTGAATTATATCTGAAATCATTAACTCAGTTCTCCAGTAGTTTGATTTTATAAAATGTTTTGTAGCTTTGACATAATCAAAAGTTACGGAGGACTGATTTTTAGGAAAGTACTCTATATAATAGGAAAGTAATAAACGAAGTCTTGCACTGCCGCGCTCAATTTCAAAACGATTTATTCGGTAGGCTTCAGGAATATGGTATAGATTTCTCCACTCTATGGGGCATTCAGGTGAAAGGGGTTGTGTTACCGGACACTTAACAGATAAAGTGGTTAAATCTATTAATTCCTTTACCTCATCCCCTCGAAACTCCACCCAGACATATTCCCACGGATCCTGTTCCTCTGGATAATAATACACCTCGGTATCCGGAAAAATTAGAAAGCTTTCTCCTGCCTGCAATTGGTGACAGACCTTGTTCACCATATAATATCCTTTGCCGGAAATTATATAATGAAATGCATATAAATCACGAACACCCGGACCCCAACGATGTAAATCAGCTGGCTTATATCCAAAACCGACACAACGTAATGAATCAAATGAGAAGGTATTTACGTCTCTCATAAGAGCTCCTTTTCAATAGAGTAATAATCATATAGAAATAAAAATGTAATGATAACTTATTTTATCATCTGTCAGGCTGTTTCGCAATGAAAAGGCTTAGCAGTCTGCTCTAAATTCCTGGAAATCTCGTAAGAGTTTGAGTGGGAACTTATTTCCAATAATCATAGAATACGATGTCCTCTAACTCCTTTATTTTCTTGTCACAGGGTGCCTCTGCGGCATATCCTGCGGGAAGCAGGTATAAACAGGTAATATGTTCCGGAAGCTGCAAAACCCTGTTAGCTTCTGCGATATCCAGAAAACCTACTATGCAGGCGGAAAGGCCATGGGCTGTTCCGGTTAGAATAATATGCTCTGCACCGATTAAAGGGGCAGCATTTTCAAACAAGGTAGTTCTGGCTTTTCTATCCGGATATTCACATAAATACTCTATAAAGTCATTGTTAAAACGTAGCTTGTTTACTAAAAGTCCAAAATCCCCATCTGTTTGTTCAGCAATATCCCAGCTTAAATCGGCACAACAGGCAAATACAACAGGAGCTTGTGCAATCCACATCTGATTTCCGGCTGCTCTTGCAAGCTTCTCTTTTATCTCCGTAGCTTGTATTACTCCGTAGTAAGTACTCTGTGAATTGCCGGGTGAAGGTGCCAGTCTTGCAGCTTCCAGCATTTCTTTCAGAATGTCTTCTGGTATGGCAGTAGTTTTATAGCTGCGGGCAGATCTTCTTGTCTTTATAATAGTACTTAATTCCATTGCATTACCTCCTTTGTGGCTGCCGCACATATTACTTTACTTTCTGGATTATAATCGGCCCCTGCTATATCTCCGTATAAAGCTATATTATAAAAGCCAGCAGTATTTAAATCCCTTCTAAGTTCCTCTTCTGTAAAGATGTGATCCCAGATATTATAGCATTCCATGTTATCTTTTGTAATGATAACAGTCTGATTAAGCCTGGTATTATCTTCAGGATAGATAGAATGGGAGCTGATACATACATGGGGTTTGGCACTCCAGAAGCCACTTTCCTGCTGGAACCAATCCCGGGATTCGGATTTCCCTTCATATGCTTTGGGAGCAGTTACATCAAGAATGAATTTACCCCCTGGTTTCAATGCTTTAAATATTCTCTTTAATAATTCTTTTCGATTATTCTCAGACATAACGCAAAAATCACAATATATAAGTGTTATGACATCAAATTCCTCCTGGAAGGATAACTCCAGATAATCCTGATAGATATAAGTGATATCGGAGCCATTCTGCAATGCACTGCTGCGGGCATAAGCTATTGAACGGTGTGAGTAGTCTATCCCGGTCACTCCATACCCGTTCTTACAAAATCTTTCCGCATATAGTCCAGGACCGCAGCCCAGATCAAGTAACTTCGTATATTGTAAAGGAGGTGCTATCTGTGTAATCCAGTCCACTGATCTTGTTATAAAAGCGTGATTTCTGGAAGCGGCATCCCAACTGGGATCAAGATGGGCTTTTAGCATTTCGTTGGAAATATGCTCATCGTCCCAGAATTTTGCAGTACTTGGTTCGTATAGCTCAGGTTTCTTTGAGAGTAGGTCTATTAATTTTTGATACATAAGAATTCCTTTCGTGAATATCAGATCTTCGATTTGATATATCTTAATGTGCATTTGAAAAAGCGTCTTTTGTTTTTAGTCTAAATTACCATGGTTCTATTCTGTGATAACATGAAAAAAGCTGTGGAATTATCCACAGCTTTCTGGTATTTGAAATAGGTGCGTGGATGGAAGAATGAAAATCATATTTTGGACAAAGAAAATAAACTGCTGCAAAACAGTCTGTTTTTCTTATTCGGTTATGATTTTATTCGTCTTTTCCACGTTCTCACTTATATTACTGATTATGCAATATCAAGTGTGCCGGATTGCGTCACCTCTTAAATTCATGTTATCACGTCAATAGGATAGCATAGATTTTTTGCTCCGTCAATATTAGGAAAATAATAAGTAATAGTTTATTATGAAGAGATAAATAAGATAGACATCTGGTGAAATTATTTGATTTGGTATATAATGTAAAATGTTTGAAAATAATTAACCCAAAAATAATTAATGCAAAAATAATTAATGCAAAAATAGTAATACGAAAGTAAATGTCATTATATGATACTCCAATATTTATAAATCATCATTATAACTTTGCAGTACTGGCGGTTTACTGCAAAGTGAATTCTCTGCTTATATGTTATATTTAAAACGAGGTGATACAATGGAATGGCTTGATAAAATGAATAGTGCAATTGACTATATTGAAGCACATATAGGTGAAAAGATTGATTATAAAAAAGTGGCACGGATAGCCTGTTGTTCTTTGTCTGGATTTCAACGGCTGTTTACCTTTGCAACGGATATAACATTATCGGAATATGTCCGATGCAGAAGAATGGCATTATCAGCTCGTGAGCTAACTGAGAGTAATGAAAAAGTCATCAATATTGCATTAAAATATGGTTATGAGTCACCGGCTGCTTTTTCACGTGCATTTCAAGCTTTTCACGGGCTCCGCCCCCACCGGCGTGCGAAAAACAGGCATTTATTCTGATTATCCCAAGATCTCACTTCAGATTAAAATAAATGGAGGAAATTTATGTATGAGCACGAAACCATTAGTAAAAATTGAAGAACATGGACATGAGCGGATTGTCCAATTTTTTGTGAATTGTCAGGCGCCGGAGGAAGTTGCGTGGACCCAGATGAGAAACTGGTGTGTTAAGAATTTAAGTGATTTTACTGCACGAAGGTATATCGGTTGTGCTCCCAAAGGGCATCATCCTGACGGTGAAGAGCACCATACTGGAGAAGAGGAAGGTAAGCATGAATACCTTTCCTGTATGTTTTTGCTTGAGGAAGAAGGAGGCCATAAGAAGTTTAAAGGTGCTGATGTCTGTGATGCACCGAAAGGTTTATTTCTTGTCGGTGATGTAGCTCTTAATGAATTCGACGAAAAGGGATTACTTGATATAGGTGCATCAATGATGAAAGCTTATGAGATAATGATGGAATTCATCAAAGATACACCGGAGTATGAATTTGAATTACAAGTTAGGCCTTACTACGAAGAGCATGTATTTTCAAAGGAGTGGTTTCAGTCAGGAGGTGAACCGTCAGGCTTTAAATTATGGCTGCCTATAAAAAAATTGAAATAGAATATAGGTATACAGTTAAGTGACGATAAGACTTATATTGACTTAATCATATTATCGAAATTATAAGGCTGCTACCAGATAATTTAAATAATAATGTGCCTGTTCCTTGGAACAGGTATTTTCTTTTAGGAAACTCCACTCCAATATCAGCAATATGGTATTACTGTAATGATCGGCCAGTATTTCATAGGGGATTTTACAGGGTTTGGTTTGGGAGCATTGATAAAAGATTTCTCGTGTACTGGTATTCATATACATACGGAAATGATTATACATAATACCTTCTTTTGTGTTATATTTGAGAATTTTTATTAAGCCTGTAATATGTTCAAGACAGAAATCGTAGATTCTATCAAACAGTCCGAATAAATTCTCTTCAGGGTTATGGCATTCATGGTCTTTTATAAAAATCTTTTCTACGAGACAATACCAGCAGTAACCCAATAAATCATACTTATCCTCGAAATAGTTATAGAAGGTTGCTCTTGGGTAACTGCTTTTTTCGCATAATTCATTGACTGTAATTTCTTCAAAAGCTTTGTTACTAAGTAACCCTAACAGAGTTGCCGAAAATGCAGCCAGGGTTCGCTGGGAGCCACGGGTTAATCTTTTATTTATGTCGATTTTCATAATTTATACCCTTACATATCGCAGGCCTGCCTGCGATACTGCCACAAATAAAAAAGATTGAAAGAATCTCCACGTGGCATCCTTTCGATTTATTATTTTCTTTCACTTTTACTCCTTGCAGATATTCAAATTTGTCTAAGTTTAGACAGTATGTGAAATATGAAACTTGATATAACTTAATTCACAATATATCATAATAAATGAATATAAACAAGTGTCTAAATTTATGCGCTTGTCCTATTTCGAGGAGAGGAGAATAACTATGATATTTTACTTTTCAGCAACGGGTAATTGTAAATACGTAGCCCAGAAGCTGGCAGAGGCAACAAATGACAGAATTATCTCTATTACAGAATGTTCAAAAGAAAATAAGTATCGCTTTGAATTGCAGAGCCGGGAGAAAATAGGGTTTGTTACTCCGGTTTATTTCTGGGGGCTTCCTACAGTGGTACTGGATTTCCTGGAGAGGTTAGAGCTGCAGCAGACAGACAAACATTATGTGTATCATATTGTAACCTTTGGCACTCTTAATGGAAAAGCACAGATCATGATGAAGGAAGCCTTAATGAAAAAAGGAATTACCTTAAACGGTAAATTTATGGTTCAGATGGTTGATACCTGGACACCGGTCTTTGATTTGTCGGACAGTGAAAAAAACCGTAAGGACACTCAGGCAGCAGATATTATGATTGCTGAAGCAATTCAAAAAATAAAGGGAGAAATTACAGGAGATTTCAATAAGAAAAAGGGACCGCCCATTGGAGGGGTTTTTTATAAACTGTATGGAACAGCCAGAAGGACTAAGAAATTCAAAGTGGAGGATTCCTGCATAGGATGTGGTCTGTGCGCTAAGAACTGTCCGGTAGATGCAATAGAGCTGCAGGGTAAGAAACCGGTGTGGGTGAAGGAACGCTGTGCACTCTGCCTGGCATGCCTGCACCGATGTCCGAAATTTGCAATCCAGTATGGTAAGAATACAAAGAAACATGGGCAATTCGTAAATCCTTATGTTAAGCTCTAATATGAGAAACAGTAATACCGGGTTATCAATTTTTCTTATGATTAAATAATAAGTGTACGTATTTTGAAAGGCTTTTGGAAGCTTTCTCTGATAATAAAATATGAGCAGTTATTCCGGCAGTTACCGGTATAATTATGGTAACACCAAGACCACTACATAATATGGAGATGATCTCAGCACAAAAGACCTTTGAATTCATAATGGTGCCAAAGGAATAATCCAGATCTTTCATCCATAAGATCAAAGCCATAAAGCCGCCCACAAATGCGAAATATAAGGTATTAGTCGTAGTTCCAAGAATGTCTCTTGAGATGTTTAGCCCGGATAGAAATAGATTCCTTCGGGTGATAGTAGGATTATGAAGAAATATTTCGTTCATGGATGATGAGATGGAGATGGCAGTGTCATTAATTGCACCAATTAACCCCATAATTATGGTACTGACAGCAATCTTATTAAAATCAATACCTATGGTAAGTGTGTACAGACTGATTTCCTCGAATTCTTCTTCGCTGAAACCTTGTATTCTGGTTATACTGCCCATAATATAAATTAACAGGAACATTCCTGCCAGTGTAAGGAGAACCGAGAGGAAAGCAGCAACGGTCTTACGACTTATTCCATTAATATAAAAAAGAGTAAAAGAGCTTACCAAGATACAGGCTAATATAGTTACAAGGATTGCATTGAGATTATGAGCAATCAGTAGGATGCTAATAAAAAGGATTGAAAAATTTATAATTAGTGATAGAAAAGACCTGCTGCCTTTTTCTTTTCCGATTAATTTCATTAAGATAAAAAGAATAGCAGCTAAAATAATAATAACATTCATAATACTTAATCAAGCTGTTAGGATGGCTGGTAAGAAGTGTCTAATACACTTTATTTACCCTAACCCTGGCAGTGGTTCCTTTCTCGTTTTATGTTAATGCTAAAACAATGCGATAAGCTGGGGGCTGTCTTTTTTAAGCTTAGCAGTCCGATTGTTTTTATAATGAAGCTTTTATGAACCTTTGTCGTATAAACAAAGATAGGTATAAAGATATGGGTATAGTAAGAACGATTCCGATGCCTCCTGTCAGTGCCCGTATCAGTTCTAGGGAAAGATTAATACTAAAGGTATAACCGACTTGATAACTGTTTCTTAGGTAAACAAGCAGTATTGGTATTGTGCCGCTTACATAGGCAAAAAATAATACATTTGCCATAGTTCCCATAATATCTTTTCCGATTTCCATTCCGGACTCTTTGAGGGCTTTTGTGGATATGTCAGGACTTTTCTCACAAAGTTCGTGGATGGAGGAAGAAATTGTAATGGCAACATCCATAACTGCCCCCAGGCAGCCTACCAGTATCTCGGCCATAAATATTTCATGGGGAGGCCTTGTAAGAAACTGCATCTCTTCATATCTTACTCCCTTTTCATTTGTCAGCTTCATTACGGTATATGCTATGAGTAGGGTAATGAAGGTTCCGAGCAAGGTGGATAGAATAGCTGTAAATGTCTTTCTGTTATAACCACTGACAAGCAGCAGGGACAAAACAGTAAAAATAATCACTACGACACTGCAGATAAACAGCAGATTGATACCTTTCCTATACAAATCCATGACAAAAGAGAAGAGAACGATATTAAATAATAAAGTCAGTAAAGAGTACAGACCTTTTCTTTTGCCGACTGCTATGATAAATACGATAAATAATACGGCCATTAATACGAGATAATAATCTCGTTTCAGGCCTTTAATAGTCCCTGTCAATTGTGCTTTGTCTTTGTTATCCAGAGAGATAAAGAGTTTATCTCCAACTTTATATTTATTGTCAGCAGCACCGGAATAGGTATATTGGTTTTTTAGCTTCACTTCTTTGCCGATAAAATCGCCGTTTACGATTTTGCCAGTTAAGAGTTGGATATACGTAATATCTTTATTTCCGTAATAATCGGTTGTCTTTTCTTCTTCCAGTAATTGAACTTTTGTTACTTTAACAAGAGTCTCTTTGTAATAAGCATAATTATTATTAACAAACAGGATGGAAAAGAGGCAGAATAATCCTAGGAGTAGATAAAGTATGAGTTGTTTTTTATATTTAACCTGTTTCATAAGCGCACCGTTATATGTATTACCCTAAATTAATAATGTGTAAATTTCTTCAAACATAGTATCACATTATACTGGGAATGTAAATGTTATAAAACCTTAACCCAAGTGTAATAATTATGGTTAGAATAAAGACTGTCATTATTGAGCTTTAAATTTGTTTAGAGTGTAAAAAAAGACAGCCGAAGCTGTCTCAGTAAATCATTATAGACCAGGTTTTTAGAGGTATTCATAGGTTCACCTCAAGATTCACACCGCGGTATTTTTCTCGTAATTTGCCCGGTGATATGCCCACATACTTATGAAAAACTTTATTGTAGTAATTAGCACTTGTATAACCTACCAGATGAGATATTTCTTCTAAATTATAGTCTGTGGTTACCAGCAGTTTGATCGAATGTTCTATTCTGAGTTTCGTAAGATAGTTCCAGGGAGTAATGCCTATAGCTTTCATAAAGGTATGATTGAAATGATACTTAGACATCTGTATGTTATCTGCAATATCATCGAGACAGATATCCCTGTGAAAATTATTTAGCATAAACCGGATGGAGGCATCTATTTGGTTATTGCTGGTCAAATCCTTCGCAGCAGGGTGGTTTAAAGTTCTATTTAATTTCATGATAAATTCATACCCAATGGAGGAAGTGTCATAGCCATCTTTGATTTCATTGTTAACAGCCTTCCAATAGGTTTCAAAAAGAAATTTTATCACTTCGTCGTCTTTATGAAAGGGAATTACACAACCATGTGTCTCCTGCAACTTCGTCCATTCCATAAGCGGAAGTGAGCCGTATAAGGTTATAAAGACAAACTCCCACTGTTTGGAAGTTTCGGGCAGATAATATTGATGGTCACTGGGTATGGCAGCGATGAAAGCTGTGCCTTCCTGCAAATTGTGTGTTTGTCCATCCACCTGAATAATACCGTTTCCCGACAGGGTGTATTGAAAGATGCAATTACCTGCTTCGTCAGGTCTTTTCCTGCCATCAAAGAAATAAGAAGGAGAGGACTGTATCTGCCAGCCGAAAGAGTGAAGCTGTACAGGTGGTGTTTGTGGCCCTATTAAATAACGATACCCAAAAGACTTGTGCATGAAATCTTTATCTATATTCAACAATATATTACCCTCCTGACACATTATATTACCGTTGTTTTAGTGTAAATGCGATGATAATATATATTATATAGCATAAAAACAAGGTATTCCAGATGTTTAATTCCAAAGGTTATATAAATTATTTGGCGCAATATATGGAGTTATATAGAAATTGAGTTACATGTATTTAAAACTTTAGGTAGTAAATTTCCATATAGATACAAACTCAAAAATGTTAAAAAGGAAGACTATATTGCAAAGGAAGACTATATTGCAAAGGAAGACTATATTGCAAAGGAAGACTATATTGCAAAAGAAGACTATATTGCAAAGAAGACTATATTGCAAAGAGGACTATATTGCAAAGGGGACTATATTGCAAAGGGGACTATATTGCAAAGGAGGCTATATTGCAAAGGGGACTATATTGCAAAAGAGACTTTATTAAAAAGGAGACTGTATTATGTACAACGTTAACTTAGAAATATTAGAAAACGAATATTGGTGGGGTGGAATCGTGCAGGATGGTATATTCATGCCTGTGAAAGACACGGAATTCAGCAGAGATTTATCTATGGAGCAGAAAGCAAACCAAAGCACTCCTCTGCTTATATCCTCAAAAGGACGCTATGTTTGGAGTGAGGAGCCTTATACTTACAGTTTTGATAAGAAGAAGCTTGTTGTATCAGGAAAAGAAAGAGCAATAGAGGTCAGTGAAGGACATGAAAACCTTAGAGGAGCTTTTCTTCATGCTTCTAAAAATTACTTTCCCGCAGATGGAACATATCCGGCTCCGCTGATGTTTACCGCACCTCAATACAATACCTGGATTGAGATGATGTATGAACCAACCCAGCAGAAAGTATTAGACTATGCCAAATCCGTATTAGATAATGGGATGCCATCGGGTGTATTGATTATTGATGACAACTGGCAGGAGGATTATGGAGTTTGGAACTTTCACCCCGGTCGTTTTCCGGACCCTAAGGTTATGATTGACAGCCTGCATAAGATGGGGTTTCAGGTTATGCTGTGGGTATGCAATCTTGTAAGTGCAGACAGCCTTACCTCAAGATACCTTGAAAAACAAGGCTATTTGGTGAAAAATACAGAAGGTTTGCCTGCAATTGCCCGTTGGTGGAACGGATACAGTGCAATGATAGACTTTACCAATGAGCAGGCAGTTGGCTGGTTCAATGATAAACTGAAGCAGCTGATGGAAGACTATGGAGTAGACGGCTATAAGTTCGATGCCGGTGATCTGGATCAGTTTCAGGAGAATTTCGTATGTTATAAACCCATTAATGGTTTGGAATATTCCCAGATTTGGGCACAGGTAGGCTGTAACTATTCTCTTAATGAATACCGTGCCTGCTGGAAGATGGGAGGAAAAGGCCTGGCTCAGAGACTTAGCGATAAGAATCACAGCTGGAAGCCGGAGGGAGGCCTTGGAAGCCTTATTCCCAATGGGTTAATACAGGGTATTCTCGGTTATGCCTTTACCTGTCCTGATATGATTGGCGGAGGAGAATATATGAATTTTCTCGAAAACAGCCAAAATCTGGACAGAGAGCTTATTGTCCGTAACGCCCAATGTGCCGCATTGTTTCCTATGATGCAGTTCTCTGTTGCACCCTGGAGAGTGCTGGATGAAATGCACCTTACTATATGTGTGGAGATGGCTAAGCTTCATGAGAGATTTGGTGAAAGAATCCTTAAGCTGGCAGAAGCAGCAGCAGTTACCGGAGAGCCTATTATCAGACACCTGGAATATGTATTTCCTGGCAATGGTTATGAGACAATCAATGATCAGTTTATGTTAGGGGATAATATCCTGGTAGCGCCAGTTCTGGAAAAAGGAGCCACCACAAAAAGAGTCATCTTCCCCGAAGGAAAATGGATAGGCGATGACCAGAGCGAAGTATATGGCCCTTGTGTTCAAATAGTTGAAGCGCCATTGGAAAGATTGCCCTGGTATGAGAAGCAGTAGGCTTACACTATCCTTTTAGTTAGTATCTCACCAATAAGTACATACTTGTATTCATGGACACATAAGGTTATCATATAGGAAATAATCTTTCTAGGAGGCTGTACGATGAAAAAGGAAATACAGGTATTAGACTACGCAAATGATATTATGAAGGCAGTGCAAAGTGGTGTGTTACTGACAACAAAAGCAGAGGAGAAAGTAAATTCCATGACTATATCCTGGGGTACCCTGGGAATTGAATGGGGAAAATTAATATTTACTGTATTTGTCAGAGAAAACAGATTTACCAAACAACAACTGGATAAGAATCCTGAATTTACGATTAATGTTCCTTTTGGTGATTTCGATAAAAAGATTCTGGGTGTATGCGGCACAAAGTCAGGTCATACAGTTGATAAAGCGAAAGAACTTAATTTGACACTGGAGGAACCGGCTGTTATTTCTGTTCCTGCCATCAAGGAACTTCCTTTGACATTAGAGTGCAAGATTGTATACAGACAGAAACAGGAGGCGAAGGAAATAACGGAAGAAAATAATAAAAGATTTTATCCTCAGGATGTTGACAGTACCTTCCACGGTGCTAATAGAGATTATCATACGGCATATTACGGTGAGATTGTGAGCGCTTATATTATTGAGTAATCTATTTGTCATATGTTATAATTATAATAATAGAGGGTGTTGTATTAGTAAGTTCAATTAAACAGGAGATTACGGATATTATAATACAGGGATTTTAACTTGGATATCCGGCATATCTTCCAGAGATTGAAGAACTAATATAACACTTTCTTTTTGTGCTGAGACAAAATAGTTCAACCTGAATTAAGTACAATCAAATAGTATAAAATATTTTGCTTGATTATATTCTGATTTGGTTTATACTTACTATAAGAAATATTAATGAGAAGCATTTTCAAATACAAGCTAACTAAGGTTCGTTAGCTGTCGAGCTTTCAGAAAGGAAATAACATATGGTTAAATACAAGGTTAAGATTACAGATATCATAGAGGAAGCGCACGGAACCAAAACTTTTATACTTGATAAACCAGAAGACTTTACATGGTTGGAAGGTGCCCATACACATATTGGTATGCTGGGATTTGATGAAGGAGAGACACCGAACAAAGCCTGGGTCCGCCATATGTCAATTATAACCTTGCCGGAAGATAACAAAATAGGCTTTACGACCAGAGTATATCCCCCATTCTCAGAGTTTAAAGACAAATTATCGGGACTGCAGGCAGGGGATGAAGTGGTTCTCTTTAAGATCGGTTCAAGAATGTATCTAAGAAGAGAGGAAAAAACAGTAGTATTAGTCTCAATGGGAGTTGGAATTGCAACCATGAGACCCTTGATAAAAAGTTTTATTAAGGACCAGACAGGTATCAGGGAACTGATCAGCCTTAATATTGATTCCTCCGGAGATTTTATATATAAAGCTGAACTGGATCAGCTGCATAACCCAAAGCTGAAAAAATACTTTGCAGAAAACAGAAATGAATTTTATGAAATTCTGAATGTGATTTCGGAGAATAAAGATGCTTACTATTATCTGGTTGGTAGCGATAATTTTCTAAGAGATATTATTAAATATCTCAAGAATAAAAATATCCCTGAGAAAAGTATACTTCTTGATAAAAAGGAGGAGTTGTTAGCTGATTATTTCAGTTAAAAGTCCAGGGAGTATAAATAAGATAATAAAAGAAATAATAGACAAAAGATAAAAACAGGAGGGTACGTAATGGAAGCTTTTGCGGAGTTTATATCAAAAATTGATAATCCGGAGCAAAAAGCCCGGGTAGTAGAAATTCTTCAATGGGTAAGTGGGAAATATCCAACCCTGGAAACCAAAGTTGCATGGAATCAGCCCATGTTCACTGACCATGGAACATTTATTATAGGCTTTAGTGTGGCTAAAAAGCACATGGCAGTTGCTCCTGAGGAGCCTGCAATAACCAAGTTTACAGCTGAAATTGAGAAGGCTGGTTATAGCTATACCAACGGACTTATACGAATAACCTGGGATAATGAAGTGGATTATGGATTGCTTGAGAAAATAATAGAATTTAATATACAGGATAAAGCTGATTGTACCACATTTTGGAGAAAATGAAATACTAGAATATTTACAAAAGAGATTCTGAAAATAAAATGGAGAGGCGGTTGCATCATAGCCTGTGTTTTAGGAAGAAGCCCTTTGCCATTCCCGCACGCCGGTTGAAAGACATACTACCGATTTTGTAAGCAGTAATCGTAAAAATATACGATACTGAACAAAATTGTGGCACATGTCTTTTAAGCAGTGTACAGGAAGGTCACAGAGCTTCTTCCTGTTTTTGTGCTATTATGCAACAGCCATTCTTCCTATAGCTTACGAGAGGAAGCTAAATATTAAGGTAAGTTCATGATGGTCGTAGATGCTTATTATGTGAAAGAAAATGAAGAGATAAATTAATTACTTTTTGCTATAATTAGTAAAATAACTTATTACTGCACATTAGTGTAGTGAATATAGAAAAATTATATATAAGGAAATGAATACTATAGATAATTGAAGGAAGGAGAGTATGGCCGTAGTTACCAAGGATATTGCTGTACAGAAAAAATATGTTTGCTATAAAAGAAGCCACAGGATGTCCCTTTGACAGGAATTATCTGAAGAAGGAAGAACGTGAATTTGATATCTGCGCCTATGGTGCAGGTACAGATATGCCCCCTGTAACCAACACCATTGCCATAAATGCAGCAATAAGGGAGGCCTCCATAGAAGGAGGGACTGTAATTGTTCCCAAAGGGGATTACAGAGTCTATACCATCGTTCTTATGAGCGGTGTGAATATCTATTTAAGTGAAGGAAGTATTTTACATGCTGCCAAGACAGAAATAAAGAATTCCTATGAACTACAGGAAGGGGAAGGCGGCAATTATGGTGAGCCGGAAATTAATCTTTATGCAGGACTGCAGGATCATGGACATTCCTATTTTCGGAATAGCCTTATTTATGGCAGTGATCTTCAGGATGTCATGATTTATGGACCAGGGCTAATTGATGGCAGCTTTCTAAATGACAAGGGGGAACTTGAGCATGTGCTGATGGGAGGAGATCCACCGGAACCGGGGAAGCGTACAGAGGCCGGACACCGCGGTGAATGGTTCGGGAATAAGGCAATTGCCCTTTGCCGGTGCAAGAATGTGGTGCTTCGTGATTTCTCTCTTCTGGCAGGTGGACATTTTGCCATAATAGCAACCTGTGTAACCAACCTCTTGATTGAACAGGTTTTAGTAGATACCAACCGAGATGCCCTGGATGTGGATTGCTGCCAGAATGTAACCATTCGGAATTCTGCCTTCAACTCCCTGACAGATGATGCCATTGTATTAAAGGCTTCCTATGGTGGAGGTATTTTCCTGCGTCTGGAAAATGTCTTAGTTGAGGATTGTACGGTCAGCGGTTATGATATGGGTTCCGTTTATGACAGAACCTTTACTAAAGATAAGCTGGTAGCTACGGATCGATGCGGCCCCACAGCAAGAGTCAAGCTAGGAACGGAATCTACCTGCGGCTATGATTGTGTAACGGTACGGCGGGTACAGTTTAAACGCTCCCGGGGTTTTGCGCTGGAAGCAGTGGACGGGTCTGATCTGAGCAATATTCTTTTTGAGGATTCCACCATGGAAGATGTAAGCAGTTCACCGATTTTTATCAGGGCAGGTGACAGGGGGCGTTATCCGGTTACGGGTAACTCGTCAGAGGAAGAGCTTATCACAGCAGCAGATTCCAAGCCAAATGTACGACTGAATAACACCAGCTGGATTCTTCCGGCGAAGGACAATTACTCCGTATATCCGGCAAGAAGATATCTGCCTGCATATAATAGAACCCATAGTGTCACCGCAGATGGCTGTTCCTTCTTTGAAATCGTAGACCAGGGTGAACCCTGCCTGTTAAATACAGCAAATTATCATGAAGAAGAGGGAAGATTCTTTGCCCTTAAGTATGATCTGGATACCTTGCAATACATATCTGACTATGACCGTGAATTAGCGTCAGGTGAACTGCCCCTTTATGCCAATGCCTGCGGAAGCAGGGGAATCGCATCGGTGCATGATATTGTTATCCGAGGTATCTCAGTGAAAAATGCTGATCCAAGATATCCCATTGAACTGATGGGAGTGGTAGGCAGCAGACTTCGTAACATTGCTCTTGAGAATATTACAGTTGAATACAGGGGAGGCTTCACTCTTCGTGAGGCTGTGGAACAACGTCAGGTAAATACCAATTGGGAATATTCATACAACAAAGGAAAGAGAAGCATTCAATCTCTGCCGTGGCTAATAAATACTTTTTTCTTAAAAAACGAAGGACTGCTGCCAAGAGCAGAATGGGATCCGGAAGAGAAATCCTGGAAGGAGGCGCCTTTTAATGTGCCGGAACTGCCGGAGGTTTATCCGGAGCCCAGCAATTGGGGGATTCTGCCTGCTTATGGCCTTTATGCCCGCCATGTTGAGAATCTGCATATGTCTAAGCTTACTCTGCATTATCTCGTGGAAGACAGCAGATATCCTATCGTACTGGATGATGTTGTCGGGGGTTCCGCCTTTAATATTCGTGGGGACCATAGGGAGGATAAAGAAGAAGTCGTATGTGTTACAAACAATTATAAACGTCCTGCAGGGCTTGAATATGTGCCGGATTATCCCTATCACATAACCACTGTTGAGGAAGTGGAAATCGACAGCACTCTGTCTGTTAAGCAGGTTCAGGTTACTGCTCCGGCGCCGGGTACGCCAAAAGACAGTCTGTACAACTATGAAACAGCGGCAAGCACAGAGAATGGCTATAACTATGATTCTAAAACTGCCAACTATCCATTGCCCCAAACCGTATACCGTCCGTTTTTTCTGCCGGTACCGGAACAAACTATTCAAGTAGGGCAGGAGCTTGTGTTTGAGGTCATAGCCAGACAGCCGGCTTACGAGGTCTCTCTTTTGGAGACCGACGGAAAGATATACAATGAATCCCGTGCTGTGAAAGACTATAGTGTCAAAGGTATCTCAACACCCATGACCTTGCAGGTAAGTAATTTACCGGAAGGGGCAGCTTTTGATTCAGCCTCCTTTGTGCCGGGTAAGCCATGTGTTTTTAGATGGACACCAACAGAAGCAGCATTGAAAAAAGAGCCGTATTATCTGACCTTTACAGCGGATGATGGGATTATACCTGTAAAAATGGAGGTTTTGATAACGATAGTAGTCTAGAAAAAGCGGAGCTGATTGAAGCAAACGATATCAGAAGAATTGTGAAATCTGATTTTGTAAAAGATGTTATGGTAAAAGAGCGTAAGGTTGGTGCAGAAAGATATACTTTCGTTATGAATTTTTCCACTGAACCCAGAGAAATTGAGAATCTGACATTGGATAAATATGATTTTGCAGTAAAGAAGTTTGAATTGGATGAAAGATAGAAACTGAAGTCTGTAAATAATAGTTGAAGGATGATTACGCATTTATGCGATAATCATCCTTTTTATTTGGATAGAATTTTCTGCTGGCCTTTTTGCTTAAGGATAATTCATGGTTTAACTTATATCAGCTTATAAGTAAAAGCATAACGGAGAAAGAAATAGTGAATTATTCGTAAGTAAAATTACACAAAAATACTGGACCCTGGCAAGGGGAAAATGCTGAAAATAAATTGCGTATTCAAAAATTTACTGACATTAAGAGAAATTTTGTGTTAAAATAGATTAATGTAAAACAATTAATGATTTATGATTTCCCTAGGAACAGGAGGTATTAATGTTTGAAATAGGAGACATGAAATCAGAAGTAAATAAAGGAAAAGTCACAGTGCGATTAAAGGCTTTATCTCAACCATAGAACTATTATTTAAACAGGAGAAAGGGGAGGTATAAATGTTTCAGAGCGATCAATATATTGTCTACGGGCTGACCGGAATATGCAAAGTTAAGAGCGTGGGATATCTTAAGGGAGATGGTTTTGACAGAGATAAGGTATATTATACCCTGGAGCCTTTACATTCTAAGGGCAGTGCTATCTATACACCAGTGGAAAATAATAAGGTGAGGATGCGGGAGGTAATTTCAAAGGAAGAAGCCATGAATTTTATACATGATATTCCCGAGTTGGATACTATTGATATATACGATGACAAGAGAAGTGAGCCAATATACAGAGAAGCCTTAAAGTTGAATAATTTTTTTGAATTATTGCAGATATTAAAAGCTCTTAAACTGAGAGAAATTGAAAAAAATACAGGCAATAGAAAGATGTCTGCACTAGATAAGAAATATTTAGACCTTATCAGGAATACTCTGACGGATGAGATATCGCTGGCTCTTGAGATGCCCCGTGAGAAGGCGGAAGTTGAAATAATGGAGAAGTTGGGAGCTGGAGCCTTGGATTGCTGATAGAATCATAATTAAAGGTACAGACTGGTGAGTCTTTCTGCTTACCGGAGAGCAAATCCGGCAGATTGACGCCAGGGTAATCATTGTATTTCTATTTGTAAATTAACCCCTGTACCTTGTCGGTGTAATACCCATCTGCTGCTTAAAGATGCGGCTGAAATAATTGCTGTTATTAAAGCCGCATCTTAGAGCTATCTCACTAATGGAAAGGCTGCTGTCCTTTAATTGGAGGCATGCATTGCGTATTCTTAAGGAAATAATGTAATTCATTGGTGTTGTATGATATGTATCCCGGAAAACCCTTATAAAGTGCCGCTCTGAATAATGTGAGAGACCAGCCAGCATCTGGATGGAGATATCTTCGTTATAATGATTTTCGATGTAGGATATGGCTTTGGCAATATTGATAATATCCATTTTATGAAAGTCGTCCTTAAAGTCGTAGGATCTGGACAGTATTACAACCAGTGTCATAAAGCTGGATTGGAGAAAGGTGCGCCAGCCTTCTTGCTTATTCTGATATTCTGAATTCATCATATCAACCATTTTACATACTCTGTCAAAATCCTTTTGCATCAGCTTAAGTCTGCTGGAGAATTTATACTCTTTTGAAACATAGGGTTCCAATAGGAACAGAGCATGAAAACCTGCCGATCGGGTAATATCATAATTACCGGGAAACAAACTGTCCAGACGAAACATAATATTACAGATACGGAAATTGTCAGTATCCTGATAACCATGGGCAGTATTATTTCCAATAACAAAAACATCTCCTTTACTGATATGGAATTTCTCTTCGTCTACAATATGTGAAGCACTCCCGTTCAGTACGATCACCAGTTCAAAGAAATCCTCATGTGTATGAATGAACAGATCCTCGTCATGATATCCGTATTGTATGAAAAATGGAAAACTCTCATCATCAGTAAAATAACCTAATTTCATGTATGGCATAAAACCTCCGGGCGTTGGCTGAAATGTGCTATTAAATGGGAAATTATTACTGTGTAGTATGTCCTTTGATAAATATTACTGTTATAGTATAGTAAAAAAATAATTGCATTACAAGATATTTATAAGGAGAAAATATATGCCGGTTTAAGTTTTTCACCGCTGATCAAATACGGGAACACTTAAAGTTTAAGCCTATTTAATACTGAGAAGTAAAAGGTTGGGAGATATATAAATTCCACTTATAAGTGAAGGAAAATATATGTGGGTAAAAAATTCCTGAAAACGAAATTCAGACCTTTTATTAAAAGTGCAACCTAATACATGTTTGTAAAGGGAATGTCACTTATGTGCTAATTCATGGCGTAATAATGATAGAATTGCAGAGTTGTCTATGCTAGGATGAAGAGGAAGAATAAAATTATGACTTACTAGGAGGCATTTATGGCAAATCCCTTTCTTCCCCTGTGGGAGTATATCCCCGACGGTGAACCCAGAGTATTCGGAGACCGTGTATATGTATATGGTTCTCACGATAATGCAGGCTCTGACCACTTTTGTGATTATAAACTGAAGGTATGGTCTGCACCGCTAAATGACTTAAACAAATGGGAGTGTCACGGTGACAGCTTTCATACACGCAAAGACAGAGACCACGAGTCAGATACCCACTGGACAGAGAATGATCTCTTTGCACCGGATGTAGTTGAAAAGGACGGTAAATATTATCTCTATGCATATATAATCGGAGCAGTTGGCTGTGTGGCAGTCAGTGACAGGCCGGAAGGTCCCTTTAAACTGCTATCCAGATATCAGTACAGGATACCGGAAGGAAAAGGCGAAGATTGTTTTGGCAGCGGCTGGTTCATAGATCCGGGCGTTTTAGTGGATGATGACGGAAAGGTATACATATACTGCGGTTATGAGCGTTCTTTTATTGCAGAAATCAACCCGGAGAACATGTATGAAATTATTGATGGAACCTATCAGGATGATATTATCCCGGTAGAAGAGCCCTTTACCTTCTTTGAAGCCTGTTCACCCAGAAAAGTGGGGGATACCTATTACCTAATTTATTCTCCCAGAAAAGGCAACAGACTTGTATATGCCACTTCCAAATCTCCAAAGGGACCCTTTGAATATCGAGGGATTATAGTGGATAACGGGCAGGACTATCCTGCGGGGAATAATCATGGTTCTATCTGTTGCATCAATGGACAATGGTATATTTTTTATCATCGCATGACAAACAATACCATTATGTCAAGACGGGCCTGTGTTGAAAAGATAAACATACTGCCAGACGGCAGCATACCTCAGGTGGAGATGACCTCTTTGGGATTTGAGGAAGCTTTATCACCATATAAAATAACACTGGCAGAAACCGCTTGTGTTTTAAAAGGCGGAGCCTTTATTACTGAAAAGAATATATTTGAAAGACCTGTAACTGCCATTACCAGCGGTTGTATTATCGGCTATAAATATTTTGATTTTGGGGAAGATTACTCCAGTCTTACAATGGACTTAGTCGTAAAAGTCAGTGGGACAGGCTGCAAATCAAAAATCAGGATATTACTCGATGATTATGAGAATGGTGAAGAAATCGGAGTATGTGATATCGGCGCTGACAGCGGCAGCTATCAGACAGCGGTGAAGGTGGTTACAGGCAGGCATGGGGTTTTTTTCCAGGTGCAGGATTGCGTTACAGGCTGGACAGCGGATATGTTTAAAGGAAGGCATTTATTTGAGTTGGAATCTTTTGTATTTATAAAATAACAGCAATCAGAAGTAACTAACATGAAAGTAAAACTTAGCCAATGAATATATATCATTACATTTTATTGGAAAAGAAGAAAAAATAGGAGGTGGTAAAGAGATACAAAAGAAATATTAAGTACTCAAACTTCGCACATGGATTTTAGCTATGCACCTTGAAAATTCAATACCTGGCAGTAATTAAGTTGTCAATGTTCAGCTCGTTTTACGCTGCTAGTAAGCGTTCCTTTAGTACCGATGGAATCGCACTCATGAATGCATCCGTGAGTTCACAGATTTTTTCGTCTGATAGCTCACAATCATTTACAAGCAGTGCTCTGAACATTTGAAGCATCACTTGAAAGGCCTGAATCCATGTGATATCAGACAATTCGTCAGAAAAGTATAAGAATAACTCACCTAGAGAACGTTCATCCTTTGTTTCCCGATTCTCAACGGATAACATCATATATCTGGTGAAAACAACCGCTACATGGGCAGTCATTGCGTCATAAGAAAGTGAATGACATTCTTTGCTGAGTCTAAGATAACTTTTACAAATTTTAAAGAATACTTCGATATCCCATCGTTTTCCGTAAATGCGGATGATTTCATCCTCATCAATCGTTATGTCGGTGGAGATTATGCAGAGATATTCCTTACGATTGTTTTTATTCCGGACATAAATTACTTTAGCAGGTACGGTTTCTCCGTCTTTGATAACATCTACCATAACAGACAATAGGAATCGCGATTTACCACGACGCTTCTTATTCTGATTATAGATTTTCGGCAAGGATATATCTGTACCATTATAGCGGAAGAACATTTTTGGTGTCCTCTTAACCATAGCCACAACATCATAACCGATTTCCTTCACGGCATGTATTGTGCTAGGGGATGTAAACCAACTATCAAACAGGACATATTTTGCTGGAATGGATGCTATTTTGGCAGATTCCAACAGCTTCAACATGGCTTTCGTACCCTTGGTCATAGAAAGTTTACGACGTTTATATCCCGCTGTTCTTTTATCCAGTATTGCTGCTTCATTGATACGTTTTTTCTGTTTCTCGGAAGTCAGAAGAATGCTGTTAATTGGCAGAAATGTGCTTCCATCTGACCACCCGAGTGTCAGCATACGAAATCCGTAACGGTACGCATGTTTCGCATGGTCATATACTTTAGCAAGAAGTTCTACCTTCTTTGAACGGCTTCGCTCAAACATCGAGTCATCAATAATCAGGACATTTACCCTGTTCTCATCATTCAGAGGAAGAATGGCATCCCTGATGATTCTGGAACAAAGCACCGATGTGAAGCGAATCCAGTTGATATGAATCATCTTCATAAAACGATAGACAGTATCCTTGGCAAAGGTCGGAGTATTTCGTCCTGTCAACATGTTCATATACATGCTTCTATTTGAAAAAATCAAAAGAAATAGATACTGATAAATCTCGGTTACAGGAAATCCTTTCGTTTTATATGCGTTAGCAGCCTTGAGAGCCGATGAAAGATGAAATCTTGTAAAAAACTTTCTGATTGATGCAGAAATCTGGTTATCATTCTGGTTGTTTTGTGTTATACTTTTTGTCATAGCATGAACCTCCGATTGTTTGATTTTGTGTGGTAACTTAATTATAACAAAACCAGCGGTTTCATGCTATTTTTATGCCAGTTATTATTGAATTTTCAAGGTGCATAGGCACTTATTCAAGTGCGAAGTTTGAGTTAAGTACTTAAAATACCAGGGGAGTACTTATATTGGGTTCTTTTTGCTCCAATTAACACAGTTTAATATCCACATATCTTAGCTCATGCATCTTACAAACAGAATTACATATCTGTATGCAGAATAAATAGGTGTTCGTTAGAACCAGGGGCATTCCAGACTCAATATAAGGCATAAAGTATCTTAATTTAAGAATTTCTTTGTAAAACGGATAATGATTTATTAATAAGGAGGTATTTATATGGTTAAACGTAAGTCTATCAGAAGCTATATACTGGCATTGGGGTTGCTGGTTGCTATGCTTGCTTCAGCTTTTTATTCCATGATGCCTGTTATGGCGGAACAGACCACCAATTTTGATCAGTTAAACCAGCAGCAGCTTGTAGCTGCCATGGGCACGGGCTGGAATCTGGGGAACACCATGGAGGCCTTTAGTGACTATGGGCCTAATGAAGAAATGTGGGGAAATCCGAAAGTTACCAGTCAACTTTTTACAGCAGTAAAGAATGCCGGGTTTAACACCGTCCGGATACCGGTTACTTTATTAAAAGCAATCGGGCCTGCACCTGATTATACCATTGATTCGGCTTGGTTAGCCAGAGTTAAGGAAGTGGTTGATTATGCCTATAGCCAGGGGCTTTATGTAATTCTTGACGGTGTACACGGTGACGGATACCATACCATAAATGGTGCATGGCTTTTAGTAACAGAAAGTGACCAGACAGCAGTCAGAGACAAGTATAAGAAAATCTGGCAGCAATATGCGAATACATTTAAAGACTACGATGAACATTTAATCTTTGAATCCATGAATGAAGTGTTTGACGGTAATTATTATGATCCTGACCCGGTATTATATCAGAATCTCAATGCTTATAATCAGATATTTGTCGATACTATAAGACAATCCGGCGGAAATAATGCTTCACGCTGGTTATTGGTTCCTGGCTGGAATACCAATATCGACCATATGACACAGGATTTTGGATTTGTAATTCCAACTGATAGTTACCGCTCAGCTGCCATACCCTCTAATGAGAAGAGAATTATGATCTCAGCTCATTATTATTCACCCTATGAATTCACCCTTGATAACAGCAGTTCCATTACCCAATGGGGTTCCATAGCCACCGATCCCTCTAAAAAATCCAACTGGGGACAGGAAGATTATATGGATTCACAGCTGTCACAAATGTATCAGACCTTTGTAAGAAACGGTTATCCGGTTGTAATAGGTGAATACTGTGCAACGGATAAAACCGATAAAGATGCAAGTAATAACACCTATCGTGCTTATTTCAATAAAATATTGAATACTGTCTGCAAGAAATATGGAGCCGTACCGGTGTACTGGGATATCGGAGCTTATGGTCCCGGCGGCTCCGGAATCATTGACAGAAGGACTTATGCGATAGTACAGCCGGCAATACTTGAAGGAATTATGAGCGGAATAAATTCAACAGTTACTCCTACTCCCACCCCGACGCCAACTCCTACTCCGGGAGGCAGCGGACCTAAAATTTCAGTACTGTACAAATGCGGGGATACCAGCGCTTCCTCAAGAGGGATTCGTTTTAGTTTACAGGTTAGGAATGACGATAACACAGCGGTTTCTCTTTCTGATGTAAAGGTCCGTTACTGGTATACAAGAGATGATGGGAAATGGCAGTCCTTTAACTGCTATTATGCCGTAGTCGGTTCCGGTAATGTATATGGAAATATGGTTAGAATACCCCTTTCTTCAGCTTACAGTACAGCCGATTTTTATTCGGAAGTGGGCTTTACAAGCAGTGCGGGAGTCCTGAATCCCGGAGCCGGCAGCGGTGAGCTGCAGATTACCTTAACGAAATATGACAATTCCAAATATAATCAAGCCAATGATTACTCTTTTGATTCCGGTAAAGTAGATTATGGGCAGAATCTGAAAATAACTGCCTATGTAAAGGGGGTTCTGGTATATGGCACCGAACCGGGTGGCACCACTCCGGTAACACCTACCCCTTCCGTAACGGTAACACCAACAGTAACCCCCACAGTGACTGTGACACCTACAGTGACTGTGACACCTACAGTGACGGTAACCCCGACTCCCACAGTAACCCCCACACCTACTATAACTCCAATACCTGGCGGAAACATTAAGCTACAATTCTTTAATGGCAACACAACAGCTTCCACCAATACTTTGTATCCAAACTTTAAAATTGTTAATACCGGTACAACAAGTATTAACCTTTCTGATGTGAAGTTAAGATATTACTTTACAAAAGATGGTGCCAATGCTGCCAGTTATGCTTGCGACTGGGCATCGGCAGGCAGCGGGAAGATCACCGGTACTTTTGCAAGTTTATCGAAGACAAATGCTGACGCTTATCTGGAAATAAGCTTTAATAGTTCAGCCGGAACCCTTGCAGCAGGAGCAGAGACTGAGATAAAGGGAAGAGTATGGAAGTCAGACTGGTCAAATTTTACACAGTCAAATGATTATTCCTTTAATGCCACAGCAACAAATTATATGGATTGGAATAATGTTACCGGCTATATTGCCGGTACACTGAAATGGGGAACAGAACCTTAAGTTCGTATCTGAAATAATTATACTATTAGAAAGAACCTGCAACAGGTAATTACTGTTGCAGGTTCTTTCTCCTTTAAAGCGAACAGAACAAAAGGTATATCAATAGATGTCCTTTGATTTCATCAGGTAAGGTTTAAATTCATCAGTGGTAAGATTTTCTTGTTAAAATTCATGAGTCTGATATAATAATAAGTCATAGATGCATTTAATTATAATGTTATAATAGAATCCATTATATTGGTACAATATATTTTATAAAACCTTTAGTAACTTTTATTAATAATTGCAAGTAATGCATTAATCGTAATAAACTTTAAAGAGTTGAGTATCATAAGGCCGGTGTTTCACAAGGGGATTGCGAACCATTTAATGGCTAAGCCCAGCAAATAGTAAACCCTGTAAGTAGCTAAGCCTAGCAAATAGTAAACCCAGTAAACAGCTAAGTCCAGTACACAGCTAAACCCAGTAAACAGCTAAGCCCAGTAAACAGCTAAACCCAGTAAACAGCTAAGCCCAGCAAATAGTTAAGCCCGGTAAATAGCTAAGCCCAGTAATAGCTAAACTCAATAAATGGCTAAACCCGGTAAATAGCTAAATCTGATAACCAACTAAGAGCAAAAAATAAGCCAAGCCCTACTAACTACGAAAAGGAAATCCGAGAATGAAAAAGAAATTTATATTTACAATAGTTTTAATAATAGTTTTGTTTGCTGCAATTATCTATTGCATCCGTCCGGTTGAGAAATTTAATGATACTTCCACAGAGCAAGTCTCCCTGAAAGAAATCATGAAAGAGAAAATGCTGGATTCCATTACAGGGATGTTAAACAATTCCTCTAAAGAGTTTCAGTTTGAATTATCGGAAAAAGATATGAACAATATTATTTATATGAATATGGATAAGTTAAAAAGCAAGAAAATAGACAGTGTTCATTGCACCATACATAATGGTGAAGTTTACTTTTATGCAGATACAAAGTTATTTTCTTTATTTCCTGCACAGTTAATCTTAAAGACTGATCTCACAGTAACTGATAATGCTCTGCAGGTAAAAATAAACAAAGCATATATCGGAAGAATACCGGTAATAAAAAGTTTAATAACAGATAATCTGAAAAATAAAATTGATAAAGTGAATATTGATGAAGAAACCTCAGTTATTTCAATACCTATAACTATGCCGGAAGCAGTCACAATAGAAGATTTTCAGACTACAGACAGGATTAATTTTAAGGTAGCAATCTCAATAAAATCCTTAAGTGATGTAATTGAAATAGTTGAATATTTTGGTGGTAAATTAATGAAATAAAAAAATAATAGTACGTTTAATGAAATAGAATAATTATATTTTTATTAACCAGTGTAACGGAAAACTTACTTTCCCTACACTGGTTTTTTGTTGTCTGTGCAGGTTCATCTGACCCGTCGTATAAGGATTTTGTCAGGAAATATCACTATTCTGCGGTCTTGTCCCTGCTGTATGTCCTTTGAAAATATTCCATGCTATAATAAGCCCACAAACAAAGGAAAAGAGAGGAGCTGAGCTTATATATAAAGCAGTGATATTTGATTTGGATGGTGTTATTGTATCGACAGATGAGTATCATTATCTGGCGTGGAAAACCATTGCTGAGAATGAAGAAATCTACTTTGACAGGAAGATCAATGAAGGGCTTCGGGGTGTTAGTCGTATGGAAAGCCTGGAAATTATGTTGAGAAAAGCAGACCGGGAATATACAGCACAGGAAAAAGAGGTACTGGCCTATGAGAAAAATGAAATCTATAAAAAGCTGCTTGAACAGGTGACACCGGAGGATATCTTACCCGGTGTAAGAGATATCCTGACACTTCTGAAACAGAAGCAGATAAAGACCGCAATAGGTTCTTCCAGTAAAAATGCTGTATTTATTCTTAACAGAATCGGACTGAGGGAATCCTTTGATGCAATAGCTGACGGAAATGATATTAAAAAAAGTAAACCAGACCCCGAGGTATTTCTTACAGCTGCCAGAAAGCTGGGGGTAATACCTCATGAATGCCTGGTGGTGGAAGATGCCTGGGCAGGGATTGATGGGGCTGTCGCAGCAGGAATGGGAGCTCTTGGAGTAGGGTATGCTGCATTTTACCATAAGGCGCAGTTTAAAGGCAAAGCTTTAACCGATGTTAACCTGGAGGAAATCATTAAATAACAGAAAGGGAGAGAAGAATGATCAATCTAAAAGAAAAGCCTTATTATCTTAAGGACGAGGAGATTAACTGGGTACAGGCCACTCTTAAGAGCATGAGCGAGGAGGAAAAGCTCGGACAGTTATTCTGTCTTATTACCTATTCAGATCAGCAGGATTTAAGGCAGCTGGCCAATAAGTATAAACCGGGAGGATTAATGTGCAGACCTATGCCTGCCGAACAAGTGGTCAATGCAGTGAAAATTCTTCAGGAGAATTCCAGGATTCCAATGCTGATATCAGCAAATCTGGAAAAGGGGGGTACCGGTATTGCAGAGGAAGGAACCTTTATGGGGTCTCAGATGCAGGTGGCTGCTACAGATGAGGATGAGATGGCTTACAAACTTGGAACTGTTTGCGGGACAGAAGGGTCTGCAGTAGGAGCTAATTGGGCTTTTGCTCCTATTATAGATATTGATTATAATTTCAGAAATCCCATTACCAATACACGTACTCTGGGTTCTGATCCGGACAGAGTCAGAAGAATGGGGGTACAGTACGTGAAAGGAGTGCAGGAACAGGGGGTAGCAGCCTCCATCAAGCATTTTCCCGGTGATGGAATGGATGAAAGGGACCAGCATTTAGTAGCGTCCATTAACTCCATGTCTTGTGAAGAATGGGATAATACCTATGGAGCAGCCTATAAAGCTTGTATAGAAGCAGGAGCTTTAACTGTAATGGCAGGGCATATCCTGCAGCCTTCCTATACCAGAAAATATAATCCTGAAATAAAAGACAGTGATATACTGCCTGCCTCTTTGTCCCAGGAGCTGATTACAAAGCTTTTGAAGGAACAACTGGGTTTTCAGGGGCTGGTTGTTACCGATGCCTCCACCATGGCAGGAATGACGATTCCTATGAGCCGGGAGAAGGCAGTGCCTCAGGCTATCGCTGCCGGCTGTGATATGTTCCTCTTTACCAAGAATCTGGAGGAAGATTATGAATATATGCGTAAAGGAATTGAAACGGGTATTATTACAAAGGAACGTCTGGAGGATGCACTGACCAGAATTCTCGGAGTAAAAGCAGCTTTGAAACTGCCTGGGAAACAGGCGCAGGGAGAATTATCTCCTGACTATGAAACTGCCCTAAGAAATATCGGAACGAAACAGCATAAAGCCTGGGCCAGAGAATGTGCTGATAAAGCAATTACTATTGTAAAAGAAGAAATGGGTGTATTACCGGTTACACCTTCCAGATATAAAAAAGTATTGTTTTATGATATTGAAAGCCAGCAGGGAGTGGCCTATTCCGTAAGAGCCGGAGTGGCAGAAAAGTTTAAAGAACTCCTTGAAAAGGAAGGCTTTGATATTGATGTATTTAAACCCGCATCAGGCTTTGAAGGGTTGTTTAACAGGTATGAAGATATACCGAATAAATACGACCTGATTATATATCTTGCCAATATGGCAACAAAGAGCAATCAGACGACGGTCAGAATTGAGTGGGCGCAGCCTATGGGTGCAAATGTACCGGTATATATGGAAGTTGTCCCTACCATCTTTATTTCGGTAGAAAATCCCTACCATCTTATTGATGTACCAAGGGTAAAGACATACATAAATACCTACAGCTCAAGTGATGAGGTTCTGGAGGCACTGGTAGAAAAGCTATCCGGAAGATCTGAATTTAAAGGAAAAAGTCCGGTGGATGTTTTCTGCGGTATGTGGGATACCAGGCTGTGAGAGGAAACATGGTCTGCAAAGCCTGCAAAAATCTTTTTATTTCTGACAGGGTATTTTATAAAAAAGTACTATTATAGGCTTGATTACAGCCTTCGTTATACAATTGCTGGCACCACTCATTATAAATATGTATAATATCAGTCCGGAAACGAGAGAAATAGCTTATGAGCTGATGAATGCACTTTCTTTTACGGTCATCTTTCAGACTGTCAGTACGGTTATGACAAAGGGAGTGCTTCGTGGAGGCGGAGATACGAAATTTCTGATGATAGCGGATATCTTATTTCTATGGGTGGCATCTGTGCCTCTGGGAATTCTATGTGCTTATGTATTTGAGATGTCCCCATTTGTTATATATATCACTCTAAGAATCGATCATATATTAAAGACCATATGGTGTATACAACGGTTGAACAGCAAGAAATGGATAAAGTCGATTGAGAAAAAATCGGTGAACATTTCACTGGAAATCGAAGGGTAAGAAAGTGAAGAGTTAAGAAAGGTTGAGTGATACTGCCGATTATGAGAGGTAACCGTCCAAGCTTCGTAAGGATTATTCCAATCACAATCGGCATTTTTTTATGCCAGAGATAATGGGGAGAAAACATAGGGTTATTTTTTTCTATATTCCTGAGGTGTTTTTCCTGTAACGCACTTAAACTGCCTGGAGAAATAAGAAATATTGGGGAAACCGCTTGTCAGGGCAATATCCCGTATACTTTTTTGGCTTAACAGCAGTAACTCCTTGGCTCTTTTAATCCGTTCGTTTAATATAAAGGCAGTCAGAGATTCACCTGTTCGTTCACTGAATACATGGGAGAGATAATCAGGGCTTAAGTATACCAAAGAGGCAAGTTTCTTCCTGTTTAAATCTTCGTCTAAATGTTCCCGGATGTACTTCCTGATCAGCTCGATAGAAGAATCGGACTGACTTATAGCTGACAGGCAGGCATCAAATACATCGATTACATGACATACCCATATTTTCATGGTTTCAACAGAATTACAGGCTTGTTCAAAGCTCTGCTCCGAGGTACTGTCATCGAAGAGCCGGTGGGCTGATTCTCCGTTCTTTTCTAAAATTGTATAGATAATCTGCATAAAATCATGGTTAAACCGTACCAGATCGCTTCTTTTCGCCATGGAAGACTGTTTCAGCTCGGATAAAAACTGCAGAGCCTGTTCTTTAACCTCATTTTTTTTATGCTGCATTAACAAACTGGACCACTCGTTCAGACTGGTAAGGTTTTTGTTGCATTTTTCGGCAGCAGGCAAAGTTGTATCAATCAGCTTACATTCCTCACTGATATTATTATAAGCTGCATCGTATAACTTTCTGAAATTCCTTCCGGCGTATAACAGAGAAGTATCAGTACTGATGTATAATTGAAAGATACCCGGCAGGGAATGCTTAAGAGTCTTGATAATCCGTCTGTATATATCCAGATAGAAGGAACGTTCCACTGAATCATTTTTTGTTAAGCACAGAACATACTGTTTTTCATTGATTCTTGCCAGCACCGGCTGTAGATGCCAGGGCTCCAGTAATTCATTGATGATATTTTTTATTGCAAATTCATAGAGGTTGGTTTCCCAGGTATCTTTTTCCCTTTTTATACCGGTATGCAATAAAGCCAGGTAAAATCTGCCGGATAATAATTTCTGCGGTAAATGGTACTGACTCACTTCATTTGCAATTTGCCTGGCATCACCGGGGATAATTTCCATGCATAGGGCATTCCAGAATTGTTCTTCTAATTTTCTCTTATTATTATCCCAGAACTTTGACTTTTGCTTATATAGCTCTTCATTCTCCTGCTGCCGTACTTTATTAATGGCTGCCAGAACACATTCCGTCAGCTGGTCGCTGTCCACAGGTTTCAGCAGGTAGTCAGTGCTTTGCAGCTTCAGGGCATTACTGGCATAGTTAAAATTAGCAAAGGAAGTTAAAAAAATAGTAACGGTATTATAATTCTCCCCACGTACCCACTTTAATAAATCCAGGCCGCTGCCCTTAGGCATCTCGATATCACTTATCATAATATCTATCTTCTGATTTAAGTAGAAATCCTGTGCCTGCTGCATATTGTAAGCACAGAAAATATCCGTGATTCCAAAGGAGAACCAGTCAATAGAAGCACGCAGTCCCTCAATACAGTAATATTCATCGTCCACTAACAATAGATTCAAGGTATGTCCTCCTTTGAGATAATTGGTATAAAAGGTATTTCAATATCAATCTGTGCCCCTGCCCCAGGACGGTTTGAGAAGCGAAAGGCAATGACCTCGGAACCAAATACCAGTGCGGTGCGCTGGAGTACATTGCTGATACCGATGTGCTGAGTCTGAGTATCCTTTATATATTGATTGATATCCTGAAGCCGTTTCAGTATTTTTTCATGAAAACCGGAGCCGGTATCCCAGATGGTAATCTTTATATATTTATCCGAATCCTTTAGGATGACCTCCGAACTGATATGAATGGCTATGACCTTACCAAGGACAGCTTCATATTTTATGGTGTTTTCGATAAAGCTCTGAAGCAGCAGGGGAATTACGGTTGCCTTATGGGTCCCGGGATTAATATCTGTATAGAAATCAATACTGCCCGGATACCTGATCTTTGATAATTCAATATAATTTTCTACATGCATCAGTTCCTGCTTCAGAGATACCGTCTGGCCGGAGGACAGGGTGTAGCGCAAATACTGGCTTAAATATTTCAGCATGGGCTTTAACAGATCCGAGCGATTTAGTTCCGCCAGCTGATAAGCCATATTCAGGCAGTTAATTAAAAAGTGAGGTGTAATCTGCAGGGACAAATACTGGGTGTAGATCTGCTGTCTGGATAATTTTTCTTCATAAACACCGATTTTCAGGGTTTTGATTTCCTGCACCATTTCATTAAAAGCGCTGTTCACCTCTTCAAATTCCGTACAGGCTGCATTTACCGGCATAGTTGCATTAAGATCGCCGTTTTTTAAAGAAGAGATGGCTTTATTCAGCTCCGTAAGGGGGCGGATGACCAAACGGCTGATTATAATTGCTGCCAGTATCAGGAGCCCGAGCATAATAAAAAATATCTTGATCAGGAAGGGGATATATTTATTAATATCCACAAAAAACTGATTTTCCGGGATAAGGGATACTAAATAAAGGTCACCGAAATCCATTTCACAGGATACGATTAATTGCTCTGAATCCATAATGGTTATTGAATGATAACTGCTGTAATCTGTTATGGAGTACACCGGTAATTGTTCTATGGGAGGATTATTGCTGGTTACCACACCCTTATCTGTAACAAGAAACACTTCCTGTGTAAGTTCCTTGCCGACCAGGGGATTCAGGGCTTGTCCGGTACTGATCCAACAGCCAATATAGCTGTTATGTACCTTGATGACACGAAATAAATAATACTTGCCCTTAATTTCCAACGGAAACCACTTGTCCTTTTTATCATTTGTAAGTAATTGCTCTTCCTCTATTAAACGGGTTAATTCACTTTTTATGTTTTTGGAAATATTAGAGGTGGAATTAGCCTGGGTTTCTGCAAAGAAAGTACTACTGGTCAGCGAATACAGAAAGAAACCATCCATATCATAAATAGTAACCGCGGACCGGAAACTTTTCTGTACATGGTAAACAGAGGAAAACCATTGTTCCGAGGACAGATCATGTTTATCTATAATTCGTATATCACCGTCTTCATAAGCAAAATTCTTCAGATAATTAACGGTGGTATCGAAGCTCTCTGTTAATCGGTTCTGATAAATAGTAAGGGTCTCTTTCATGGTTTCATAGATTTTATTCTTGATTTCCTTGTAAGCTATAAGATTATTTACTGCCACAAGTATGATGAGAAGTGAAAAAATCAAGATAATAAATGCTGACAGCCGGAAACGTAAAGAGCGAAAGCGGATCGGTTCCAAGTTGTGCCCCCTTTGCAAGAATTTATTATTGACATTGTTAATAATGATGATATCATATTGAAATACATTATACAATAACTAACAACATAACCAAAGAAAATTAATATTATACAGCATAATTGTGCAAATGAACAGGATATAACTTTTGAGCTTATAGCATCATTGTGCAAATACGTAACAGCATAATTCTTTCATCATCGGTCGGCCTTACGCTATAATGACACTGTCAAAGCGTACTAGTACGGCTTTTGAAACAAAGAGAAGGAGAGGGTTTATTATGAGAAAAGGACTGGCATTATTATTAGCACTTCTTATGGTTTTCAGTTTGTCTGCCTGCGGTAAAGGCGGAAACGATTCAGGAAATGCAAAAACCGGCAGCGGGACAGGAACTTCCGCAGAAAACCAGGAGGACACTGATTCAGGTGAAAAGGCTTCAGGGGAAATTACACATCTGGTCATGAGTTTTATGACCTGGACGGGAGCTCCTAATGACACGGACAAAATTCAGGAAGCAATCAATGAGATTACCAGAGAACGTTACGGAATTGAAGTTGAACTGCAGATATCAGACAGCAGTTCCTACAAACAGAATATGACACTGGCGCTATCCGGCGGAGAGCAGATAGATATTATCAGTACCATTTTAAGCAATTATAATTCCATGGTACAACAAGGTTATCTGTTAGATCTAGAAGAAAATGACCTGATTAAAAATTATGGTGCCGGAATTGCTGAGACCGTTGGCGCAGAGTATGTAGATGCCTGTCGTGTGAATGGCAAATTATACGGTGTACCCAATAACCGTGACATGGCACAGGGACGAGGCTGTGCAGCCATTGCCAACAAATACCTGGAGGGGATTGGCTATACCGTTGATAACAGCAAAGAAATTATCCAGATTACCCAGGCAGAACTGGATGATATCTATGCAAGACTCCATGAAAAATATCCGGATACAGAGGTATACAGACCTACCACTCTCTCCATGAGCCAGTTCTCCAATGTGGATTTACTCGGCGGTAATGCATTTGGTGTCCTGCTTGATTATGGCAAGGAGCTTAAAGTGGAGAATCTTTTTACCAGCGATTTCTATAAAGAGTACTGCAGCCGTATCTACGATTATAACCAGAAGGGTTATATCAGCAAGGACTCTGTTACCGATACTACCGCTGTTACAGAGCTTGTTAAAGCAGGTACCTTAATCGGGTACACCACCGCAGGAAAACCTGGAATCAAGCAGCAGGAGACCAATATGTGCGGTCAGCCAATGACGATCTTCCAGACCCTGGATGATTATATAAGCTCCTCTGCCGTTGCTTCCTTCCCTTGGGCAATCTCCATTAATACAATTAATGCCGAGGCTTCCATGCGGTTATTAAATGCCTTCTATACCGATGCAGACCTTGCCAATCTTCTTAGCTGGGGTATTGAAGGGGTACATTACAAAGTACAGGACAATGGTCTGATCACCTTTGCAGATGGCGTGGACGCGACGAATTCCGGCTGGAATCACTCCATTGGCTGGGAGCTGCCCAACCAGTTTATCACCTATGTATGGGAAGGCAATGATCCGGCTTTATGGACCAATATTGATAATTTTAACAAAAATGCGAAAAAATCAGCTGCCAGCGGTTTTACCTTTGATGCGACCAATGTTGCTACGGAACTTACCAGTGTGCAGAATGTTTATGATGAATTCCAGAAGAGTATCGAGTATGGCTTTGTGGAACCCACAGCAGGCATTGAGGAAATGAATACCAAGATGCAAAAGGCGGGGCTGGAAAGAATGATTGCTGAAAAGCAGACACAGCTGGATGCCTGGGCTGCAGCAAATAAATAAGAAACCGACCGCTGTTTGGTACGGCTTTGAGACTGAAGGAGATGATGGCTTAATGGAGGCTGGAAGAAAGATACGTTCTGACCGGAAAGAGAATTTTCCGAAGAAATGGGCTAAACTGAAACGCTTTATCCCTATATATATCATGATGCTGCCGGGGCTGATATACCTGTTTATCAATAATTACATGCCCCTTCCCGGTTTGGTTATTGCATTTAAACAGTATAATGCCAGACTTGGTATTTATGGTAGCAAGTGGATTGGTTTTAAGAATTTTGAGTATTTATTTAAAACCAGTGATGCCTGGGTTATTACCCGTAATACGATTTTATACAATGTTGCTTTTATTATCATAAATACGGTTATGGCCATTTTAGTTGCCGTTATATTAAGTGAACTGAACGGAAGAAGGAAAAAAGTTTACCAAAGCGTTATCCTTCTGCCCAATCTTATATCAACGGTTATTATAGGGTATCTTGTATTCTCCTTCTTCAGTGTCGAAAACGGATTCTTTAACAATTCAATTCTGCCTGTTTTTGGACATGAACCCATTGACTGGTATAGTAAACCGAAATACTGGCCTTTTATTATCATCTTTGTAAGTGCCTGGAAAAGTGTTGGATATAACTGTATCGTTTATCTGGCGACTATATTAGGGTTTGACAGGGCTTATTACGAGTCAGCCCTGGTAGACGGTGCTACCAGAGGAAAGCAGTTCCGATATATCACCCTGCCCCTGTTAAAACCCACTATTATCATGCTGACCCTTATGGCTGTAGGGCGAATCTTCTATTCTGATTTCGGATTGTTTTACCAGGTGCCTTTAAATCAAGGTGCGCTGTATTCAGTTACGAATACAATTGATACCTATGTGTACCGCGGTTTATTACAGCTTGGAAATATATCGATGTCTGCAGCAGCCGGATTATATCAATCAATTGTCGGTTTTATATTAGTCTTAGGTGCTAATACACTGGTGCGCAGGGTTGATAAAGACAGTGCCTTGATATAGGGAGGGAATGGAAGATGAAGACAAAAGAAGCAAAAATTTATGATATGATCGGGCATGTGATCATGACAATCCTGACCCTGTTAGCCATAATACCGATTATACTGATGGTGGTATCTTCTGTGACCGATAATGCCGCACTTTTACAGAACGGTTATTCCTTTTTTCCGGAAAAGTGGAGCCTTTATGCTTATGAGTGGATTTTTAAGTCTAACAGTAATATCGTTATGCGGGCTTATGGAATATCCTTTCTGCTGACAGGACTTGGAGTAACCATAAGTTTGATGATAACCACTTTATTAGCCTATGGCCTTTCCAAAAGGGGATTGCCTTTTCGAGGGCTGCTTACCTTTCTGGTGTTTTTCACCATGCTGTTTAATGGAGGACTGGTTTCAACCTACATAAATTATACCAATGTGTTTCACGTAAAAGATACTTTTGCAGGCTTACTGGTCCCGGGACTTTTAATGAATGCCTTTAATATCCTGCTTATGAAAAGTTATTTTGTAACCAGTATACCCGATGAAATCCTGGAGGCGGCTTATATTGACGGTGCAGGGGAGTTCAAGACCATGTATGCAGTAGCTCTTCCCATGGCAAAGCCTATTATTGCAACAATAGGAATGTTCGTAGGTATTGCATACTGGAATGACTGGAATAACGGATATATCTATCTGGTAAAGAACACGGATTTATACAGTATACAGAACCTTTTAAACAGGCTGATGCAAAACATACAGGCACTGTCCCAGAATGCGGCGAATCTATCAAATGCAAACCAGGGCCTGGCTCAAATCCCTACGGCGACCGTCCGTATGGCACTGGCAACTTTGGGTATTCTGCCAGTGGTAGTAATCTACCCTTTTATTCAGAAAAACTTCGTAAAAGGAATAACCCTTGGAGGGGTAAAAGGATAGGTTACAACAACGCAGGAAGGAGGATATATGAAATACAACACCAGCAGATAAGCACACAGTGGCAACATTTAAACGACTGGTTCAGGCGGAAGCTCCTGAGGTACACTTCTCCTGCTATCAATCTGTTACGGACAATACAGGAAAGTACTATAATCCAGACAATACCCCCTATGAATATAATGGACATTTTAGCTGGATTCCGGCACTGAATAACGAATGCGTAATGGAAACAGATAGCAGCGTGACTCTGTTTGAATGGCTGGCCAAACAAAAAATGAAAGGTTGTTAAGCTCCAAGAAATTGTCAGTTAGATGTATCAGGTTATTTATAAAAACTCTGTTTTATAAAATATAGTAATAGATTATAAAAAAGGAATTGTTATGGCGGATACCCATCCCAAAGTTAGTAGTATGGCTCTAACCTTTGGCGAGTATTTTCATGGCAGTTCCTTTCTTGTTATAATGATATATGTTCAGTGTTTTTAGGTATTTTAAATAGCAGCGGGAGACTTTCTGAAAGAACAGCATATCAGTTGAAAATTAAACAGAATATGGTAGAATGAAAGACAAGCCAGCATCCAAATCAGCGTATAAAATAGAGCAAAAGCGAACAGGATATGTTATTACTATAAATTAGCAGATGGAAGTTGTTCAAAGCCTGCAATGCAATTTAGAAAAGGCAGATAGAAGTGATGCTGAATCGGACAGAAGAAACAGACGGAGGTATCTATGGAAGAATACGGAACACAGGAAAAATCATATATGAAAGTCATAAATTACATAAAAAAACAAATACGCAGTGGTGAATTGAGTATAGGAGGAAAGCTGCCGGCGGAAAGAGAACTGTCAGAGATACTGGGTATCAGCCGTAACTCTGTAAGAGAGGCCATCCGGACGCTGGATAATATGGGATTAATATCAAGCCAGCAGGGAGCAGGTAATTTTCTGACAGGTAACTTTGAGAACAATCTGGTTGAATCCCTGTCCATGATGTTTCTGTTGAATCAGATAGATTACAGACAGGTCAGTGAACTTAGAAGAGCCTTGGAAATGGAAGCACTGATGCTGGCAATTGACAATATTACAGATGAAGAAATCCAGACCCTGGTAAAGATCATAGCTCAGCTGGAGACAGATACAGAAGCTAACAATGTGGTATTGGATAAGAAAATGCATTATAACATAGCACTGGCCTCCAAGAATACGCTGATTATCAATATTCTTCAGGCTCTTTCAGAGGTCCTGGATAAATTCATAGTAGACTTAAGAAGAGAAATCTTAAGCCAGGAGGACAGCAGAAAAATTCTGATGGAAGCCCACAATGGAATGATAGAAAGTTTAATTACCAGGGATAAAAATCTGGCTTATGAATCTATTAACAAACATTTTGGTATAATTGACGAAAAACTGAAAGAAAATGACCTAAAAATGATATAAAAGTACCTTGTGAGGTAAAAATAAACAAAGTACTTGTTAAAAAAATGACGTTTGTTGACATATAGGATATGCGCATTTATAATTAAATTACAAAGTGGTACTACCAATTCGACAGGGTTGGCAGCAAATAGGTGTAGTAAAACAAAACTGTTTTGCAACACCATTTTTTTTCAGTGCAAATTGGTAGTACCAATTGGAAAAATTTATTTCAGGAGTATAAAGGAATCTGGAGAAATTCCTGTTGGCTCCTCAAATACCACAGAATGGAGAAGGTATGGAGATGATTTTCGAATTTGTTATGGCATTGTTACCGATTATCTGGCTAATCATTGCTCTGACAGCTTTAAAAATCCCGGGGTTTAAAGCATGTACCATCGCTTTGGCAATTGCATATGTACTTGCCGTTTTTGTATGGAAGATGCCTTTTATTGACAGCCTGGGTGCAGTTGCGGAAGGGGCCGCACTTGCTTTATGGCCAATTATTATTGTTATAATTGCTGCTATATTTACTTACAACGTCTGCGTTGCTACCGGCAAAATGGAAATAATCAAAAAAATGCTGGCAAACGTCACGAAGGACAAAAGAGTATTAGTACTTATAATTGCCTGGGGCTTTGGTGGTTTTATGGAAGGTATGGCAGGCTTTGGCACGGCTGTTGCCATTCCCGCAAGTATGCTGGTTGGTCTTGGCTTTCCTTCGGTATTCGCAGCAATCGTCTGTCTGATTGCAAATGCCACACCGACAGCTTTTGGTTCCATCGGTATTCCCACAACCACCCTGGCGAAAATCACCGGTATTAATGTAATCGATCTGTCTACCAATACGGTAATTTTATTAGCCTTGCTTATTATCCTAACACCTTTTGTATTGGTATTCCTCACTGGAAAATCAAAGAATTCTTTAAAGGGAATTACTCTTATTACTTTAATTTCCGGTTTTTCCTTCTTGCTTCCGGAGTATTTGGTAGCAAGATATCTGGGAGCGGAGCTGCCGGTAGTAATCGGAGCGGTCTGCTCTATGGCTGCCACGGTTTTAGCCGCAAGGTTATTTGGTAAAGGCAAGGTGGAGGAAAAGTATATTCTGGAGGGCAGACAGGAAGTGAAGGTAACTGTGAAAGAAGCTCTGGTTGCCTGGAGTCCCTTCATCCTGATTTTTATATTCCTCTTAATTACTTCTAAAATGGCAGGACCCTTTAACGAACTGCTGGCATCTGTTAAAACTACGGTAAGCATCTATCAGGGTAAAGGAAGCTCACCATATACCTTTTCCTGGCTTGCAACGCCTGGTTTGTGGATTCTTTTATCCGCCTTTATCGGAGGAAAGATTCAGGGACTGGGGATAAAGGAAATGTTTGTAATTCTTAAGAAGACGATCCTTCAGATGATGAAGACTGTCATAACCATTATTGCCATTATGGCAACAGCAAAACTTATGGGATACAGCGGTATGATTGCTTCCATCTCACTTGTATTTGTGACCTATACCGGTTCTTTTTATCCCTTTTTCGCACCCTTCCTTGGTGCAATCGGAACCTTTGTGACCGGAAGCGGAACCTCTGCCAGTGTATTATTTGGCGGCTTGCAGGCGGAAACCTCTGCAGCACTTGGACTTAATCAGGCATGGATTACAGCCTCTAATACAGCCGGTGCGGTTATGGCTAAGATGATTTCACCTCAGAGCATAGCAGTTGCGGTAGCAGCTGTAAGTCTGGAGGGTAAGGAAAATATGCTGTTAAAGGGAACCATTAAATATTTTGTACTTTTTGTAATCATAGTTGGGGTTATTACTTTTGTCGGTGCAAGATTGCTGGCATAGCTTATAGTGTATGAAAGCTGGCAGTTAGACTGGGTATGAGATTTGTGAGAACTAAATGTAATTATATTTTGTTTATGATTTATGCTGCAGGTTATGACTTTAACGATCACTGCCCTGCAGTAAGCCTGAAAAGGGAAGGAAAGGAGTTTCAGATGAATATTTTAGTATGCATTAAACAGGTACCAGACAGCAATAAGGTGGAAGTGGATCCGGTTACCGGTGTATTAAAGCGAAACGGGGTGGAATCCAAGATGAACCCTTATGATTTATATGCGTTAGAGACTGCACTGCGTATCAGAGAGAAAACCGGTGGAAGTATTACAGCTATTACAATGGGACCGGGGCAGGCAGCTGGAATCATAAGAGAAGCTTTTGCCATGGGAGTAGATAAGGGAGTGCTGATATCTGACCGTAAGTTTGGCGGAGCAGATGTACTGGCAACCAGCTATACCCTTTCACAGGGTATCAGACAGAGCGGAGAATTTGACCTGATTCTCTGCGGAAAACAGACCACTGACGGAGATACGGCTCAGGTAGGACCAGAAGTAGCAGAATGGCTGAGTATTCCAAGCCTGTCCAATGTATCCAGGATAGTTGAGCAAAAAGAGAGCTCCTTAGTTGTGGAAATGGATATGACTCATGATATAGAAATAGCAGAAATTCAATATCCCTGTCTGTTGGCGGTGGATAAAGACATATTTATTCCAAGGCTTCCCTCCTATGTGAAGAAACAGGAAACGAAGGACAGAGAAATCAAAGTGATTTCCCTTGCAGACCTGGAGGATAAAGATGAGAAAAATTACGGCTTAAACGGCTCCCCTACACAAGTTCAAAGAATCTTTCCGCCCCAGGTCAATAACCATAGAGAGGTGTGGAATGGAGAGGGGAAAGAATTGGCGGAGCAGTTATTTCATAAATTAAAAGAATTAAAATTTGCCTGAGGAGGAAGATGGGTATGGCTAAGTTAATCGTAAACCAGGAAAAGGTAGGAAATAGACAGGAACTAATCAGTATCTGTCCCTTTGGCGCTATTGAAGAGAAAGATAATTTGATTCAGATAAATGCTGCCTGTAAAATGTGTAAGCTCTGTGTGAAAAAAGGACCTGCAGGTGCAATTGAATATGTGGAGGAAGCCGTTGAGGCCATAGACAAGGAGCAGTGGAGCGGTATTGCAGTATATGTAGATCATATTGACGGGGTAATTCACCCGGTAACCTATGAATTAATCGGAAAAGCAAAGGAACTGGCAACCAAGATCAATCACCCGGTATATGCAGTAATGATGGGACATCATATACAGGCCCAATGTGAAGAACTGCTGCATTATGAAGTGGATAAGGTATTTGTGTATGATAAGGAAGAGCTGAATCGCTTTAAGATGGAGCCATATACCAATGCCTTTGAGGATTTCGTTGAGCATATTAAACCTACGGCTGTCTTAATGGGAGCAACTCCGGTTGGCAGACAGCTGGCACCAAGACTGGCAGCCAGATTAAAGACCGGATTAACTGCTGACTGTACAATCCTGGATATAAATGAAAATACGGATCTGGTACAGATAAGGCCTGCATTTGGCGGAAATATCATGGCTCAGATATTAACTCCCAATCACAGGCCTCAGATGGCTACTGTGCGCTATAAGGTTATGGATGCACCGGAGAGAAAAGCTGAGGTGTCCGGTGAAATCATTAACTGCGTCATTGATGCAAAGGAACTGGGCAGTAAGGTCTCGGTATTAGATATCATTGCAAAAGAGAAAGAACAGTTTATAGAAGCCTCCGATGTACTGGTAGTTGCCGGCAGAGGTGTCAAAAAAGAAGAGGATCTTGAACTGCTAAGAGAACTTGCTGATTTACTGGGCGGTCAGCTTGCCTGCACTCGTCCGGTGATGGAAGCAGGATGGCTGGCAGCCAAATGTCAGGTGGGCTTAAGCGGCCGTACGGTAAGACCGAAGCTGATCATAACCTGCGGCGTATCCGGCTCTGTCCAGTTTACTGCAGGTATGAATAACGCTGAGCAGATAATTGCCATTAACAAAGATGAAAATGCACCAATTTTCAAGACTGCTCATTATTGCCTGGTTGGGGATCTGTATGAAATCCTGCCGGATATCATCAGCCGGATCAAAGCCGGTAAACCTATTAGTGCCTGAGTGTGTTTATAGCTATCGCACCACAGGTAATTCTAATAATGAGCTATAGATAGCGAAATTCTAGTCAGAGATGAGATTAATGGATGAATGGGTTACTTTACTAACTGCTAAAAAAGATATAATGAAATTTTTCTTGGAAGCTTCAACAATTAAAATTCAACATAAATTTAAGGATTTAGAGTTAAATGCAAGGAAGTTAGAGTGAAAGCAACCTTATACCAAAATTTGTACCTGTGGCTTAAGATATACAGGCTGTGAGAAAGGCAGGGTTATTAAAATGAATTATAAAAAGCTGGAATTGGATGATATTAATTATATACGAAGTATTATAAAAGAGGATGAGAGAATTCTTTGCGGTGAAGATATCAATGAAGAATACAGTCATGATGAGTTAAGCGATACGGTCAGTTATCCGGATGTGGTGGTAAAGGTTAAATCCACCGGGGAAGTTTCTTCCATTATGAAATATGCCTATGAGAATACAATCCCTGTTACCCCCAGAGGTTCAGGCACAGGTCTGGTAGGAGCTTCCGTTGCCATCGAACATGGCATTATGCTGGATACCAGCCTTATGAACCGATTTCTGGAACTGGATGAGGATAATCTTACCATTACGGTAGAGCCGGGAGTATTGCTTATGGAACTGGCTGCTTATGTACAGGAGAGAGATTTATTTTACCCGCCGGATCCAGGCGAGAAATCCGCTACTATCGGTGGAAATATCAGTACCAATGCCGGTGGTATGAGAGCGGTTAAATACGGTGTGACCAGAGATTATGTAAGAGGACTGGAGGTTGTGCTGCCCGATGGCAAGGTGGTGGAATTTGGCGGTAAGGTAGTAAAGAACAGTACCGGCTATGCCATGAAGGATTTGATGGTGGGTTCGGAAGGAACTCTGGGCATCATTACCAAAGCAACCTTAAAAATTCTTCCTTTGCCGAAGAAAGCAATCAGCCTGCTGATACCCTTTCCGTCTCTTGAAAAGGCAATTGGTACCGTACCTCTGATCATTAAATCCAAAGCCATCCCCACTGCGATTGAATTCATGCAGAGGGAAGTAATAATCGATGCAGAGAAGTACCTGGGCAAAAAGTTTCCTGATAACAGTGCAGATGCCTATCTGCTGCTTAAATTTGATGGTAACTCTACGGAAGAAATCGAAAAAGACTATGAGAATGTAGCAAAAATCTGTCTGGAGCAGGGAGCCATTGATATCTTGATCTCCGATACCACGGAAAGAGAAGATTCCATCTGGAAAGCCAGAGGAGCATTTCTGGAAGCCATCAAAGGTTCCACCTCCTTTATGGATGAAGTGGATGTGGTAGTTCCGAGAAGCTCCGTGAATGAAATGGTGGAGTATATCCACGGCTTATATAAAGAAGTTAATATCCGTATCAAAAGCTTTGGCCATGCGGGAGATGGAAATCTCCATGCCTATATCTTAAAGGATGAACTAAGTGAAGAAGAATGGGAGGAGAAGATGAAGGCTGCCATGGATAAGATCTATGGTAAAGCCAGAGAGCTGAGTGGTCAGGTATCCGGAGAACACGGTATAGGTTATGCGAAGAAGTCCTATCTTATGGAAGCCATGGATCCGGCTACCGTTGAAATCATGAGAGGTATCAAGAAGGCTTTTGATCCAAAGAATATCTTAAATCCTCATAAGGTATGTCAGATATAGAATATATGAGGATATATTGCATTAAGAGGTGCTGCGGGAATGTGAATGCAAAGCATTAAGAAGCCTTTTAGATTTCCTGGAATGCACCAACTGAAAGACACATCACCGATTTTGTGTGCTTATAACGAACAATGATAGCACACAAAATGGGTGATGTGTCTTTCAGTTGGTGTGTGAAGGAAAGCAAGAGGCTTTCTATCATATAATTGCTAAAATGCAATTCCTTTTTTGCAGGGCTGTCTTTATTAACCTATAGGATCCAAGCAGGGCAGCTGTTGCTTTTTCTTCAAGCAAAACTAAGAATCGGTTACTGGCTTTATTATGTATACTTTCAAATAATAATCAGTCACTTAGCGAGAGCGGTTCAGCTTGCCCTCTATGGCTTTCAGCGAGTTCTTTACAAAACTTATATCTTCGTCATTTCCAGAGCCGCTGATTTTTCGGATAACAGGTATGTTGTATTCCTTGTTAATTTTATCAGCAGCTTTACAATAAAAGGGACCGAACTTTTTACTGCCATTAACAACAACGCCTTTTACAAATTCTTTGTATTGTTCTAAAAACTGTGAGGTAGTATCTGTGATTTTACCCAAACCAATATTTCGGGTTACCAGAATACAGGGTTCATTAACACTGATTTCTACGGACTGTGTTGGATAACCGAGACTTTCTGCAAATTTCTTACCTAATCCGGTATAGCTATCATAAACGATTAACATAGAATCTCCTTGATATATGTTTTACTTAATATTTCATAGAAGTTAGATATGACTAACTCTACATGGAGTATTATATATAAAAAGCAGAAGAAAAACAACCTGGATAACATCAATTTATTTATCATTATACAATCCCAATAATATTATCCGTTAATCAAATATACTTTTTTCTTGACAAATATATCACTCTGATATAGCATGGATATATCAGAGTGATATATGGAGGTTGAAGTATGGCAAATATTTTATTCGTAAATGCTAATTTATATGGACACATTAACCCAACTCTTCCCTTGGTAAGGGAATTGGTTAAACGGGGTAATAAAGTGGATTATTTTTGTTCCAAGCAATTTGAGGAAAAGGTAATAGCAGAAGGCGCAGTATTTCTGAATTATTCAGCGGAACTGGATGATTTTCTGGCAGCCTATCGCCCGACGGACAGGCATCCTTTCTTTATGCTAATGGAATATATTCTTCTCTATGCTGAGGTAATGCTGCCTGGAGTGTTAGAACTGATTAAAAGTAAAGAGTATGATATGGTAGTCTGTGATTCATTATTTGGAGCACCATATTTTTTAAATCAATTAATTCAGAAACCCGTAGTAAGCTCGCATTCAAGTTTTGCCATGAGCCATGCACCTGTTCCGGCTTCTATGCTGGAGCCGGGCACACATCCGCAGTTGGATCATTGTTACGAGATTCTTCTAAATATTTCTTTACAGGTGCGATTGTCAAAAATGAAACAGCCGAAGATTTTGATGACATACCTCAAAGGGATTCCAGGCCGTTGATTTATATCTCCCTTGGCAGTGTTAATACAGATTTTATCGATTTTTATAAAATGTGTTTGGAAGCATTTAAGACCTTAGATGTTTTTGTTATGATGTCAATCGGGAAGAAATGCAAGATAGAGCAGTTGGGGGATATCCCTTCGAATTTCTATATTGGAAATTTCTTACCCCAATTAGCAATCCTAAAGCAAGCAGATGTTTTTATAACACATGCCGGGTTTAACAGTGTTAATGAGGCGCTAAGTTACGGCGTACCAATGTATGCTTTCCCTATGGTTAACGATCAGCATATGGTTGCAAAGAGAATAAAAGACCTGAAACTTGGAATAGTCGGTCAATTTAAAGAGATATCACCGCAAGCCTTAAGAGATGGGACAGAAGAACTGTTAAGAGAGAAAGAGTTCAAGGAAAATTGTATCAGTATATCAAAACAGCTGAAGGGAACGGAAGGTCTTACGTCAGTGGCAGAAAAGCTTGAAGAAATCTGTCTTTAAAGAAAAACTTTGGAACCTTTATCTTAAACTTTGGACATATTCGGGACAAATAAATATGTTAGGCTATTCAATATTAAATAAACAGGTGGCACATAATGAATAAGTCGCTAGTAATAAGCTCCTTTAATAAAAACGGATATTAAAAAGTTTTTGATGAAATAGTATTAATAACCAATAATATTTCTTACTTGAAAGTACATTATAAGACAGGTAAACTATAGTAAGATAAATTCTAAACGACTACAGAACTTTAAGCTTTAATACCTTCTCTCATAGGCACAAACTATGAAAAGCTAGAACTAAGATTCTGTAATTAAGGCGTGTCTGAAAATTATTGCACAGTTCCGGAACACATTTAGCAGCATTCTGAGGTGTAATTTGAAAGCACCACCACGTTTCCACCAGAATCTGATTTGGACGTATCCTGTAAATCAGCTGACTAAAGTGGAACGTCCGGCCCGGCACAAGTAGTTTTCAGACACAGTGTGCCAGAAAGCGGGGATGAAATGTTTTCTATATTGGTTGTGGAAGATGATGAAACCTTAAATAAAATGATCTGCGGTAAATTAAAGCAGGAGCATTTCAAAGCCTTTTCAGCCTTTGACGGAGAAGAAGCCTTACAGGTTATGGACAAGGAGTATATTGATCTGATTATCTGCGATATTATGATGCCGAAAATGGATGGATATGAGCTGACCAAAGTACTAAGAGATACTTCCTATAAGCTCCCCATTCTTATGATAACAGCCAAAGACCAGATAGAAGATCTGGAAAAAGGCTTTAAAGCAGGGACAGATGATTATATGATTAAGCCCATTCGTATGAAAGAAATGATACTGCGTGTAGATGCCCTGCTCAGGCGTGCACAGATTACCAATGACAGGAAAATGACGGTAGGGAATGCAGTTCTTGATTACGATGCATTAACAGTTAAGATTGGGGAGGATTATTATGAGATGCCGCCCAAAGAATTCTTTCTGCTTTTCAAGCTCTTAAGCAACCCGAATAAAATTTTTACCAGACTTGAGCTGATGGATGAAATCTGGGGAATGGATGCCGAAGCGGATGAACGGGCAGTAGATTCCCATATTAAGAAACTCAGACGTAAATTTGAAGGTTATCCGGATTTTGAAATTATAACAGTCAGAGGGCTGGGATATAAGGCTAAGTTCTAATCTGGAATTCGTATTTATTACGTCTTAATTTGAACAGGCAGCTGGAGTTACACAGATACACCAGGGTCTATGAACAAGCAGCTGGCATTACACAAGTACACCAGGGTCTATGAACAGGCAGCTGGCATTACACAAGTACACCAGGGTCTATGAACAGGCAGCTGGCATTACACAAGTACACCAGGGTCTATGAACAGGCAGCTGGCGTTACACAAGTACACCAAGGTTTATAAACGAGTACTCTTAAAAAGTTTTTCACAACTTAACATCAATATTTAATATTTGCTGTACCAGAAGCCGGTAATATCAAATCGATAAATTGATACTCATGAAAGAGGGAAAATAAAAGAAATGGAAAGAAAAGAGAAGAAAAGAAGAGTAAGGGTATCACTCCGGCTTTATTTTTCCATGGTATCCATTACAACTTTATGTTCTGCATGTATCGTCTCCTTGGTTTTGGTCCTGGGAGGAATGAAACTGTTCTTCCGCGGGGACATCACACTGCCGGTGGTGATAATTGTTGCACTTCTTGTCTGCGGACTGACGATACTCCTTGGCGGTACCATGCTGTGGTTTGGCTCCATCCATTTAACAAAACCCCTTGAAGAAATTAGCCGGGCAGTTAAGAAAGTTGCAGAAGGTGACTTCACGGCTCATATTGACAGAAATGAAAGCAATCGTGGGGAATATGAATATGCCAATGAAATTGATGAACTTGCTGTGAATTTCAATACCATGGCTGCAGAATTAAACGGAATGGATTATATGCGTAAAGATTTTATGAGTAATGTATCCCATGAAGTAAAGACACCTGTGGCTGCCATTACCGGGCTGTCAGAAATACTTCTGGAGGGAGGATTAACAACGGAAGAACAGAAAGAGTATCTTCAACTTATCAATAAAGAGTCACTCAGATTATCCCGCCTGTGTGAGAATATGCTTCGTATGTCCAGGCTGGATCATCAGCAGATAGTTGTAAAGACAGACAGTATTCGGGTTGATGAACAAATACGAAAAAGTATTATCATGTTATCCGAAAAATGGCCTGATAAAGCTAGAAACTATGAAATAGACTGCGATAATCTGGTAATACAGAGTAATGCGGATTTATTAATGCAGGTTTGGGCAAATCTCCTTGATAATGCCATCAAATATACCCCTGAAGACAGCAGCATTTATATAACAGGAAGAATCCATAACAACAATTATCTGCTGGTAGCCATACGGGATGAAGGTGATGGCATCAGTGTTGAAAAACAGGCTAAGATATTCGAGAAGTTCTATCAGTGTGAAGAATCCCACAAGAAACTGGGTAATGGTCTTGGACTTTCCATTGTAAAGAGAATCCTGGAGCTCCTTGGCGGAACAATTAATTGCTCCAGCGAAGAAGGCAAGGGAACCGTGATGGAAGTAAAAGTCCCTTTAAAATAGAAAGGTATAGCGAAATAAACAGATCATCTAATCTTTTGTATGATATTAGATGATCTGTTTTAGCTTTTAGATAAGCGAACGACTCAATATATAATTTTATGATAAGGAATTCCTCCTGAATTCGCTGGGAGTTATAGACAAAGCCTCCTTAAATACCTTACAGAAATACATAGAGGAGTGAAAGCCGCAGGCAGTACTTATTTTGGATACCGACTGCTTGGTACCGGCAAGCATATTGCAGGCATTCTGTATCCTGATCTTATTCAGGTATTGTATGAGAGTAATTCCGGTTGCTTTTTTAAAGGCGTGGCACAAATGGAATTTCGATATAAAAAATGCATCGGATATTTCATCAATGGTTGTTATGCTGCTGTAATTTCGGTTGATATAAGACAGGATAGGCGATAAATTTGTAATAGCAGACGGAAAAGGCTCTGAACGCGGTGAATCTTCATTGTCATTCAGGATGCTTAAGATATCTGCCAGATAAATAAATATCCGGTTATCCGGTTCATGAACAGATTCCTTCTCCAGTAAAAGCATTAATTTTTTTATCCTTGGAAATATTTCTTTATTCAGAGAAATCAATTCTATCTCAAAACAATGCAGCAAGGTCTTGATTGCATTTTCCGTAAAATATAACTGTAAAAAACGTTCTGAGAAATAAATGCAGGTTCTGGCACAACCCTGCCTCTTCATGCTTTTGTGGAAGGTATTGGGTTTATATAAGACCACGTCATACTTGGCTACATCAAGAAGGATATCATGTACTAAAAGATTCTGATAGCCCTGTTCCAGAATATATAATTCGTATCCGTTGTGATAGTGGTAACCGGTCATTTCCTGATCTGATTCATGAACCACAAAATCAATGGAAAACAGCGGATGAATATTGGTGAGATCTGCTTTCATATCGTAACCTCCGTAACAGCAATATTGTATAATAAATTAATAGAAATAACAATATAATAAAAGATTATTGTTACAGAAATCAGCTATAATTGGGTTTGTATTGAATAACGAATATTTGAATTTTAATCTAAAGAATTAGAGTAATGTAATAATAGTAAAGGAACTAGAGAGTCAAAAGTTCTTGTTGACTTTTCTATTTCATACTATTTCAGGAAAATTGCAAAAAAACAGAAGAACGAATGCGCCTATGGAAAGGTATTAGAAGTCCTTTTTTCTGGATATTTTGTGCTATCTTATCAAACAGATTGTTTGAGCGAAGCGAGTTGTCTGTTTGATAAGATGTCCAGCATGAAATATTCAGAAAATTAGGAATTCTTATACCTTGGAATGAAGCATGAGTGCTTCTGCTTTTTTGCAATTTTCCGTCCGTATGATGAGAAAAGAGAACTTTTGACTCTCCAGTAAAGGAAGTAAAAGCTGCGTAGAGTTGGAGTTAAATGTAAAGGTAATATTCTTTCACTTTTAACACCCCCCTGCTTTAGCACGGGTACAAAAGCACGAAGAGAGGAGCAAATATGAAAACAGAAAAGACACTGGAGCTATTTCATAAAAAAAATACTGTACATATCTATGTATCTAAGAAAGAAAATAGCGGAGTTTTGCTGGCTGCCGATAATTTTATCAGAGACCTTCAGCTTGTATTCGGCTGTGAGGCTGTAATAACAGGCCAGATAAATAACAGCCAGATTATTATCGGTACAGTCGGAGTTTGTAAGGAGCTGTCTGAACATATAAGTGAGAAAAAACTGTCCGTAGATAACATAAAGGCAACAGATGGCACCTATCGACAGGAGGCCTATCTCCAGGAAGTTAGAGAGGATACTTTCTATATTATCGGAGCTGACAGGCGTGGTACCATCTTCGGTATCTATGATATATGTGAGCAGATCGGCGTGTCTCCCTGGTACTATTGGGCGGATATTCCGGTGAAAAGAAAAGACTCCTTTCACCTTCCTGCGGAATATATAAAAGCGGACTGGCCTTCAGTAAAGTACAGAGGAATCTTTATCAATGACGAGGAAGAGTTAAATGACTGGTCAAAGCTTCATACACCTGACGGGACAATTGGTCCTGTTACTTATGGCAGGCTGTTTGAACTGCTGCTTCGTTTGAAGGCAAATTATATCTGGCCTGCCATGCATGTAAATTACTTTAATGAGAATAAAGAGAATGGAGCGCTGGCAGAACGTATGGGTGTCGTAGTGGGAACCTCACACTGCGATATGCTCCTTCGCAGCAATCAGAATGAGTGGCAGCCCTGGATTACAAAAAAGGGTTATACAGATGCTGTATATGATTATTCCATTGAAGGCAGGAACCGGGAAATCCTTAAAGAATATTGGAGGGAAAGTGTTGAACAGAACAAGGATTATGAAGTAAGCTTTACCATGGGAATGAGAGGAATCCATGACTCCGGATTCCATACCAAAGCAATAGATGAAGATCAGAACTTAACACCGGAAGAGAAAAAAGCTGCCAAAGTCGCTCTCTTAGGCCGGGTTATAAAAGACCAGAGACAGATCTTAAAAGAGGTACTGGGGGAAGAGAAAGGAGAAAAAGCTTTACAGACCTTTGTACCCTATAAGGAGGTTTTAGACCTTTACAATCAGGGACTAGAGGTACCAGAGGATTTAACCCTCATTTGGGCAAATGATAATTTCGGTCATATGAGACGTTATCCAAACGAAGCAGAGAAGCAGAGAAAAGGCGGCAACGGGTTGTATTTTCACAGCTCCTATTGGGCAGCTCCCGGTACGGCTATGAGTTATCTCTTTATTAATTCCATTCCGCTGGCTCAGACCGGAAATGAACTTAGAAAAGCCTACGAGACCGGAATAAGAAACATATGGGTACTCAATGTAGGCGGCTTAAAACCTGTGGAACAGGATATGGAGTTCTTTTTAAGATATGGCTGGGAAGCCGGCAAGGATAGTAAGATATTAAGAGATGCTGGTAAATTTACAGAGGAATGGATCAATCGAAACTTCTCAGGTAATCATGGCGCAGAAGCAGCAAAGCTATACACTACCTTTGCCCAGGTAACCAATGTAAGAAAAATAGAACATATGAAATCCGGGATATTTTCACAAACCGGTTACGGAGATGAAGCAGGCCGCAGATTACAGGAACTGGAGGATATCTTCAGACGGGGAAATGCAATTCTTAACAGCCTGCCGGAAGAAGAGAAAGCGGGATTCTTCCAGTTATTCTTAATGAAGATTCATGCCTCCTACTATACCAATCATGAGTATTATTATGGAGACAGAAGTGCCCTCTCTTACGATAGGGGAAATATGCAGGCAGCAGACAGATATACGGCACTTTCCGCCAGGATGACAGAGCTTAAGCGCCAGATGCTGTATTTCTATGATAAGAAGATGAGTGAGGGGAAATGGGAAGGAATACTTACCCCTGAGAGCTTCCCGCCTCCGGCTGTCGCAATGTATCCTGCAAGAAAACCTGCGCTTAAGATAGAAGGCAGCAGTCTGCGGGTGGATCTGTGGAATGATGAGGAAGCTTTGAGCTTCTCGCCCCATGGACAGAACCAGAAATGGATTGAACTTGGGAATCAGGGCGAGGGTAAAATCCCTTATGTTATCAGAGCAGAAGAAAACATGAATTGGATAAGCTTATCAGAAACAGAGGGAATCCTTCAAATCGAGAAAAGAATACTGATAGCCGTAACAGAACCTGACAAATATGCTGGCATGCAAGGCAGAATCATCGTTGAAGACCTAAGAAATGGTAAGGAAATACCCATAACAGTGCAGATAGAGGATAAACTTCAGCTGCCAGAGAACTTCACCGGTTATATTGAGGCTGATGGTTATTTGTCCATCCCGGCAGAGGGCTATCAGAAAAGTGTAAAAGATAAGAGTAAGGACACGAATAGTCCTGAAAGCAGCTGGGTAGCAGTTCCGGGAATGGGTAGATATGAAGGTGCTGCTATGATGGCATGGACGAAAGCTTCTGAAGCTTCCGATGTAACGGCTTACGCAGTGAAACAGTCAGAAAAGAACCCCTCACAGGAAGACAAACCCTCATTGAAAGGCAATTATTCACAGGAAGACAATTGCTCATTGAAAGGCAATCCCCCGCAGGAAAACAATCCCTCACTGAAAGATAATCCCCGACTGGAATACAATATCTATTTAAAAACCAGTGGTGCTCATGTTCTGGAAATATATCGCTTCCTAACTCTTGATTCCTTGGGGCAGATTCGTTTTTGTGTTGGTTTGGATGATGAAGAGCCAATCCTGGTAGAGACAGAAACTCGTGATGAATGGACAGGAATTTGGCAGGAAAGTGTTTTTAATAACGGAGAGAAACTCTATGTAAATCTTCCATATCTGACAGCCGGAGCACATACCTTAAAGCTTTATATGCTAGATAATTTTGTTACGGTTTCAAAGCTTGTGCTCTATACCGGAAACAGAAAAAGTACCAACCTTGGACCGAAAATCAGCGGTGTTTCCGGAACTTTCTCAGCAGAGAGCGGCATGGAAGCACCAAGGGTTGACTGGAATCAACTGGACGAAATCAGCAGGGAGTTTTACCATACCGCAGCAGAGGAAGTTCCGCCTTTAAATGTGCTCTATGCAACAAGAGACTTCTTTGAGAACTATGTTGATCAGATATTCATTAAATATCTGGATCGTCCCCAGACTGTCTTAGGGGCAAAACGATATGAACAGCTTGGAAAAGATTGCGGCAGGAAAGATATGATAGCTGCATTTGGAACCGGACGCTTCCTTGAGGAGAAAGGCATTATAGCAATTGAGGCAGAATATGCCCTGGAGAATTCCGAAAATGCTTATCTTACCGCCGGTAAAGAGGACAAACAGCTGTTATGGAGTCATTTGCAGGCAGAAACCAATGGCAGAACCGGTCTTGCAATGCAGGTAGCAGCTCCTGGTCTGTTTTGGGAAGAAGCTGAGACTGCGCCGGGAATGCATTTCAAGATTCAGATCAATACCCCGGGTGTTTACCAAATCTGGTTGTTGCTGAGACATTATAACGATAAGTCAGATTCCTGCTATTTCTCACTGGATGGTAAGGTACAACCGGTATCGGAACAGTATTCGAAAGGAAAACTGCACACCTACAATACCTCACAGGTATATTACTGGTGCAGTATATCCCATTTGGATTTCAGTGAGGGAGAGCATATATTCGGAATTCTGGCAAGAAAGTCGGAGCTAAGGATAGATAGGATTTATATTAGTTCAGGTCAGGAACTTCCGCCTTTGGATGCTGATTGGATAGATTCGAAAAGAGGATAAAGCATTTCTTCCACTTCCGGATCTTACTGCGGAAAGATTTGAAAGGTGCTACGGTATTAATATGCACCCACTTCCAGACCGGCCAGTTAGAGGGGGTTGAGGCTGCCCACCTCCTGCCTCCGGGATTAAATAATTCTTCCTTGCTAAAACCATCAATCCATAGGGTAAGTTCATCCACCGTTGAAGCAAATAATGCTATTAGCTGGGACAGGGATTGGTCCTGATACTGGTCATAAAAGCTTTGGTACAATCCTCCCAGCTGATTCCATTTATATCCGGCGGAAGGGGTTATAACCTCTTTGCCGTCCAGCTCGTCCCGGTCCCAATTGAGGAGCAAATTCATCCAACCAAGCTGATAGGCAATTAACTCCTGAGGTGTCCGGTCGACTTCTTCTAATCGTATAGACCTGTCTGCTTCGGAAATTCCGTCAAACTCTGCTATAAACAATGAGGCTGTTCTCTTAATTTCAGAGATTAAAGCAGCTTTATCCGCGTACTCCTGCATATTTATATCCCTCCAACTTAATTTTGTTCTTTAGGCCATTATCATATATGGTCTATATTATAACATATTAAAGTTGACATCAGCAGGTCATGTTTAAAATTAATCCGATCAGGTCAGTACCATTTATACAGAAGCTTAAGCTGTTGTATATTTTCCATATACTGTTTACGAAGGATTGAATCAATTACCTGCAGGAGATTGCAAATGCCTTAAAAGTTTAGTGTATGAATGGATGAAATCGCAAGCTTTATTAATTCAAGCTTTGTTTTGAAACTTAAGCTGGGAAAGTTGAGTTATTAATTTTCAAATGCTAATAAAAGCAGAAAAGGTTAGTAAATAATATAATTAGTCATTTAAAATAAACCCAGAAAGCTATACAATGGAAGAAATACAGCCTTTTTTAGGTTCATTGGCAGTTACAGCGTATACCAGATAAAGCAGCTATTGATGGACAGGCAGTACTAAACTGATATGAGAAGGGAAGGGTAAGCAGATGGTATTTCAGCCAAAAACATTAGATTTTACGCTAAGCCCCTTTACAGGGCTTACGAGAGAAAGCTGGATAGAAGCCGGGGAGTATCTTTTAACCGGAATATTTAAGAATTTAAAATCAATTCATGATCCTATTGTTATGCCAAGAAAAGAGACAGAAGTTACTTATCCGCATAAGAATGCATCAGAGGCTCAATTAAAGGTGGAACGAAAAGCAGAGATATTTGAAGGTCTGGCAAGATCTTTTTTCCTGGCAGCGCCTTTAATTCACGATAATCCGGAGCTTACAATCTGTAATTATAAAATAAGGGATTATTATAAGGAACAGGTATTGCGTGCCTGTACCAAAGGAGACAGCAATTCTGTAGGAAGTTATGAGGAACAGCTGGAATTGGCAGAGAGCAAGGATCCGTTCCGAACTTTTCAGCAGACAGTAGAGACCTGTGCTTTGGTCGTGTGCCTGTGGAGCAGTAAAGCAGAAATCTGGGATACCTATACAAAGGAAGAGAAGGATATCATTGCAGGATTTTTGACCAGTTATGCTCATGCCAGTACAGTTCCCCAGAACTGGCGCCTTTTTAACATGCTGGATATGGCTTTTCTATATAGCGAAGGCTACCCCATAGATGAAGATATTATGAGAGATCATGGGCAGGCAATTTTAAACTTTTATGCCGGTGACGGCTGGTATCGTGACGGGCATTCCTTTGATTATTATTCCTGCTGGGCATTTAATGTTTATACACCCATCTGGAATCTCTGGTATGGTTATGAAAAAGAGCCGTACCTGGCTAAAAAGTTCGAAGAGAACTCCAATAAACTGATGGAAACCTATGGGGATTTCTTTGACCGTGACGGCTTTACCAATATGTGGGGAAGAAGCAATATTTATCGAAATGCTGCTACCAGTGCTTTTGACGGAAATATGTTGCTGAAAGGCTCCACAGCGGATCCCGGACGGGCAAGACGTATTGCATCCGGTTCCCTGCTGCAGTTTTTAACCAGGGAGGATTTTCTGTTCGAAGGAATTCCTACACTGGGCTTCTACGGACAGTTCACGCCTTTAGTACAGGGATATTCCTGCGCTGAATCACCCTTCTGGCTGGGGAAAGCTTTCCTTTGCCTCCATCTGCCTGCCGGCCATCCCTTTTGGACCGCGAAAGAAAATAACGGAACCTGGGATAAGCTAAAGGAGAGGGAAATCAAAGAGACGGTATTAAATGGCCCGGCATTATACTTTACAAATCATGAAGCCAACGGTGAGACCATTCTCAGAACCGGAAAGGTAGTAAGAAACTGCGGAGACGAACATGGCATGTGGAATTATTCCAAGCTGTGTTTTAATACGAAATATCCATGGGAATCAGCACCTTCTAAAGCTGTAGAGGCACAACAGTATGTACTGGAGGATATAACAACCGGTGTTTATCAAAAAGCAAATGTTACCTTCTGGCATGGAGAAAAAGAAGGAATTCTTTACCGCAGACAGTATTTTAATTATGAAATATCCAAAGAATGTACCTGGATTCAGGCGGTAAATCTTGCGGACTTTCCCGTTGCTCACGGAATTGTGAGAGCAGATAAGTTAAAGCTTCATCGAAGACCTGTTTCCATGACTTTGGGAGCCTACGGTTTTCCGGATAACGGAACCGAAATTATACAGTTAGAAAAGGGAAATGCAAAAGCGATTATCTTAAAAGGTCATGATTTTACCGGCAGAGAGAAACAGCTTGCCATGACCCTTTATGACGGTTGGGACGAAATTGGACTCCTGCACAGCGAAGGAACCAATCCGGATTCTGAGAAATCCATTGTGGTATATGGAAAGCTTACCAGCAGGAAACAGTATGGTTATGAACCTTATATTATGATTTCTCAGGTAATTACCAAAGAAAGCCTGGAGGATTTTACCGATGACGAATTATTCCCAATTGCTTCAGTTGAATATACAGACAAAGAAAAATGCGGTGGATATGGACCGGTCACGCTGCTTATGAAGGACGGAAGTCATAAAGTGATTGAATTTGAGGGAATAGAAGGGAATCTGCAGCTGTAGCTGCAGATTGCAGATGTCATAGTAAATCTCTCATAAATTATCATTTGTCATAGTAATTCGTCTGGTAAATGAATATTACTGTATAGAGATATCCTATGATTTTAACGAATCAAAAGGTTACCCAACAGGATTACCCAACGAGATACAGGGAGGTTAAAGGGAAATTTCAACCAAACCTGGATTAAAAATAATAATCCGTTTATTTCACGGGAGATATTAACACAATAGTAAAATTATAATGGCATAAAATGATTATTTTAATTTATAACCTTCATAAAACCGTTTATATGACGGGGTTATGAAGGTTTTTTTATGCTTAAGAACAGGTTAGAAAATGATAATTGTAATACTGCAGTAATTGAACATACAATATGCTTGAATAAATATATAAAAGGTTATACCTGATTGAGCAGATTTACTTATATGAAATTACACATTCTCAGATAATTATTTTGCGGCTATTAATTCTGCACAGTTTAATGAGAATATGAGAGCTCTTATGAGGTGAAAGTGTATAAGAAATTTGATTCACAAGTTTTACTGTTCACTATATGCCTGTTAATAAACTGTTTTTGACAGGATATTTAATTGGTTATTTGATTTAATAGAAGAAGTTAAATGTAATTATTTGTTAAATGAAAATAGAAGTCAGAAAGATAAGGTGAGAAAAGAATGATAACATCTAACGGTGATTTATATATGGGAAAGGAAAAGCTGCTGTATCAGAATTCCCTGGAGAAGGCAGAGGATATCAGAAATTTTATTCTGGAAGGCCAAGCTGACACCAGCTTTGAGAAGGGTAGTATGTGTCTTAAAAATTCTTTGGACAATAATCTAGGGCAGAAAGCAAATTATGTACTCTGGTGCCCGGAAACCTTTCCGGAAAATATCAGGATTACCTGGGAATTCAGACCCCTCACAGAAATTGGCTTGTGTATCCTGTTTTTTGCAGCAAAAGGAAGGAACGGAGAGGATCTCTTTGACCCTGTCCTTGCCAGACGAACCGGTGAGTATCCACAGTACCACAGCGGAGATATCAATGCTTTTCATATATCCTATTACCGGAGAAAGGAACCGGAGGAAAGAGCCTTTCATACCTGTAATCTACGCAAAAGCTATGGCTTTCATCTGACAGCCCAGGGAGCAGACCCACTGCCGGTGCCTGGGGATGCAGTGGATTTCTATCGATTAACTGTAATTAAGTTTCAGAATAATATTCAGTTTAAAATTAATGAGCTTTGTATTTTTACTTTCAGGGATGATGGTTTCACTTATGGTCCTCTCTTAGGCAAAGGAAAAATAGGTTTCCGTCAGCTTGCTCCGCTAGTGGCTGAATACAGAAACTTAAAGGTTTATGAATTACTGACTTAGGCGGATTGTTGCTCTTTTGCTCAGCTAAAAATGTATAGTGAAGAAAAGGATCAGAATTATGAATGTCAAAAAAATATTAGATTCTCTTACCTATGAAAAACAGATGTTTGTTAAGCTGCTGGTACTGGTGACTATACCGTTGATTATATTGGGGATTGTTTCCTGCAATATTTATATCCGGTCAGAAACGGCGAAAAGACGCCTGACCCTGACCTCTTACAGTGATGAGATCTCCCGAGAATACGAAAATATACTTTCTTCCCTGAAAGAGTATTACATAGATGCGGCAAATGGAGACACCTTCCGGTGGCTGGCAGGACAGAAGGAAATACCATATTCCCAGTTCAGCAATCTGAAGCAGGCACAACGAATCCTGGAAGGCAATTATTTTATGGAGAAATACATCAGTAATTATGAGTATATTAATGTTCTTTCAGGCTGGGTGTTAAATGACTATGGACTGTTTCCTTATGAAGAGGCATGGAATCGGCAGGAAGTGGATGAATTCCTCATGGAACAGGAAGAAGCCCAGTTATCCGTTTACTGGCTGAACAGAGAGGAGGCCAGTCCTCCTTTGGCAGGTAATTACCGGCCAAGTGCTGCTGTTGATCTTTCAGGGCTGTTTCTGGTAGTGAAGAAGGAAAATGGAATTAATGGCATCGCCTGGACAGCGTTGATTCAAGTAAATGAGATAGTACTCAGAGAATTGGCAGAAGGGTACAAAAAAATGGGATATGATGTTACCATACTTGCCAATGATAAGGTACTATTGGATACCAATACAGAGATGACAGCAAATTATCTGAAACAGGGAATTGAGGAGTCGGGAATTTATCGTCTAGCCGGCGGTGATAAGTATAAAATCACTGTGAGAAAGGAGAGCACCAGAGGTTTGACCTTTGTAGTGGGATATGATACCTCAAGAGTGAAGAAGGATGCTACCGTATTCGTGCTGGCTTCTTTTGCCGTACTGGCAGCCTTTTTACTTCTCCTTACGAGTATCCGTCTGGCAGCAATTGCTTTCTCCAAACCCCTTTTGCTGCTGCAGAAATTTGTGGATGATCAGAATTCACAGATGAAAGAGCTTTTGATGCTAAGCCTTTTAAAAGGTGAAATGAGTGAAGAAAAAACAGAGACGGCCTTTAAGAAATTTGACATAACCCCTTTTACAGCTTACAGAATGCTTGCCCTTACCTGTAAAAGAGAAGAGAGCAGGCTCAGTGAGAAATACAATGAGCTGCTGAACGGACTTACCGAAGAACTGCATAATCAGATATTTATCCTGCCTGTATATTATGAGGAGAAACTTATATTTCTTACCGGAGCAGAAAAGGACACGGAGATGGACGGAAAAACAGCTGCTTTCTATAAAGAAATCAAGGATTATATAACGGTACATTTTGGACTGGTTACAGCCTCTGGGATCAGCAGGACTTTCCATAAGTTGCAGCATATCCAGAGGGCTTATGGAGAATGTGTGAAAGCTCTGTATAATAAAGCCAATACGGAAGATGTGGAGAACTCTTCCCTGGTGCTCTTTGAGGATTATCTGGTTAGCAATTCAGTGGGAAATGTTTACGATATAATTATGGAAAATGAGCTGATACAGGCTATCAGCAGTTGCAATGAGGAAGAAGCAGGGCGTCTTCTGGAACTGACCATAGAACGTATGGAAATGAAGAGTGTTGTTGGTATTGAGCGCAATTTTTATCTGACCAGACTGCTGACGGCCCTGTTAAATATACCGGTTTCAGCAGGTGTTACATTATCGGATATCTTTGACAGTGAGCAGTATAATATCTTGAACCGTATAACGCAGATATATGGAAAGAAAGAAGCGGTAAGGGCAATCTGTCAGGAAATCATTCATCCTATTGTCTGCAAAATGAAAGAGAAACGGCAGGAGGGAGAAGAATCAGAAATCTTAAAGCAGGTAATGAAACTTATGAAAGACAGCAAAGGCAGTATAAATCTAAACGAATGTGCCGATCAGTTATGTTACCATCCAAATTATCTGAGTAAAGCCTTAAAACGGGAAAAAGGAATCACCTTTACTGATATGGTAAACGATGAAAAGCTGAAACAGGCTAAATACATGCTGCTGACGACGGAATTTTCCGTTGCGGAGATATCAGAGAAGCTACAATATAATAATGCACAAAATTTTATCAGGTTTTTTAAAAATCATGTAGGATTTACTCCGGCTGCATTTCGTAAAGAGCATCGTTAGTCTTGGAAGAAGATGATAATCAGAAAGGAAAAACCTCTGTAATCCGCTTGATTTCAGGTGATTACAGAGGTTTTTTATATAGAAAACAGGTTAGAAAATGATTATTTACAATAGCTTACAGCTCGATATACAATGTGCATGCAAAGAGGGGAGCAAAAGACTGGAAAACAGGCAGAATCAACAAAAGGTTCTGTGACAGAGGATTACCGGATTAAACCCTCAAATATCATAAAGGAGAATCGGAAACAGAATGGAAAAGATTCAAAGCAAAGCAAAAGCACGAACCGGTACCCTAAGACATGCGCTGGTTTCTCATAAGTGGCTTTATCTGATGATTATACCAGGTGTACTCTATATGCTCATTTTTAATTATCTGCCGATGGGAGGTCTGGTAATGGCCTTTCAGGATTTCAGCCCTTACAACGGAGACACCATGCTTGGAGCCTTCACTCACAGTCCTTTTGTGGGAATGGATATCTTCCGAAAGTTTTTTACGGGACCTGACTTTTTCAGGCTTTTGAAAAACACCTTATCCATATCCCTTGCAAGCCTGGTTTTTTATTTCCCGGCACCAATAATACTGGCACTTTTATTTAATGAGATCCGAAGCGTACTCTTTAAGCGTGTTTCCCAGACTATGGTATACATACCCCATTTCATATCTATGGTTATTGTGGCAGCTCTCACAGCCCAATTGTTCAGTACAACGGACGGCCTGGTTTATCATGTATTTGAACTTATCTTTGGAAGAAAGAATGCACCGGATATTATGTCAGACCCCAACCTGTTTGTTACCATGCTGATTGGACAGAGCATGTGGAAGGAAACCGGTTACGGCACTATTATCTTTCTGGCAGCCCTGTCCGGTGTGGATGTCCAGCTCTATGAAGCGGCAGAGGTAGACGGTGCCGGCAGGTGGAGAAGAATGTGGCATATTACACTTCCGGCTATCCGTTCAACCATTGTAATCATGCTGATCTTAAGAGTAGGTGCAATACTGAATACCGGTTATGAGCAGATCTTCCTCATGCAGAACTCTATGAATCGAATAGTTTCCGATGTATTTGATACCTATATCTATACAAAAGGTGTAGTAAACGGAGATTACTCACTGGCAACGGCAGCAGGTATGTTTAAATCCGTTGTCAGCATGATAATGGTTATGGGTGCTAACCGGCTGGCGAAAGTCTTCGGTGAGTCCGGATTTTATTAGAAGGAGTAACTAAGAATGGCTAAAAATAAGATAAAATCGACAAAAATAAGAAGAAGTCCGGGTGACCAGTTCGTACAAGTGCTGATCTACCTTTTTGTAGGGGGCTTTGCTCTGGTTACCTTGCTGCCCTTTGTCTATGTGGTAGCCGGTTCCTTCGCTACGGAACGGGAATTAACGGAACGGGCATTTTTCCTGATTCCCCAAACCATATCCTTTAATGCCTACCAGTATATTCTAAAGACCGGAGATACTTTCAGAGGACTTAGGAATTCCATCCTGGTTGCAGGAATAGGTACCCTGATAAATATGGCAGTTTCCTCTACCCTGGCTTATCCCTTATCAAGGCAGTATTTCAAGGGCAGGACCTTCTTTACCAATATGGTCATAATAACCATGTTATTTGGTGGAGGAATGGTACCCTCATATATGCTGGTGTCCAATATCCTGCATTTAAAAAACACCTTCTGGGCATTATGGCTTCCGGCAGCGGTGAACCCTTTTAATATGATTATTATTAAGAATTATTTCCAGGGGATACCCGTAGAACTTGAGGAGGCCTCCAGAATAGATGGCTGCAACGACGGGCAGATATTTATTAAAATTATTCTGCCCTTATCCAAGCCGGTACTGGCAAGCGTATCCCTGTTTTATGCAGTAACCCATTGGAATTCCTACTTCAATGCCATGATGTATATTTCAGACAGAAATAAAGAAGTAATACAGATTGTATTGCGCAGAATCATTTTCCTGACTTCTGCAGTGGCAACGGAAAGCGGACTGGATTGGGGGGCCTTTGGCATGCCGCCGGAGAAAGCCGTTAAGATGGCAACCACAGTGGTTGCAACTGTACCTATGTTGTTGGTTTATCCCTTTATACAGAAATATTTTACCCAGGGAGTTATGGTGGGCTCTGTTAAGGGTTAAATATAAATTTTTATGAAAAAAGGAGAAGTGTGTATGACTGGAAGGTCAAAGAAATGGAAAAGAGTTCTGGCAGCAGCCTTGGCAGGAGTTATGGTTTTATCACTGGCAGCATGCGGGGGAAAGAACAGCAGTACTACAGGAGCAAATACCGGTTCAGGAGAGAAAGGGGAAGAGACGGGGAAGGCAACAATTACCTTTATGTTACCTTCTTTTTATGGAACAGATTTAAAAAACGAGAATTCCGACCAGGTTATTGCTAAGTATGAGGAATACACAGGGACTCATGTAGATTGGCAGTGGGAATCCAATGATACTTATGGTGATAAGATTGGTCTTACCCTGATGGATAAGAATAATATGCCCATGGTGCTGACAGCCAGCGGTAATCTTACAGCAAATGTGGTGGATGCTGCCAAGAAAGGAGCTTTCTGGGATCTTGCGCCTTACCTGGAGGATTCGGCAAGCTATCCCAATCTGTCTCAGGCTAATAAAAATGTACTAAAGGCACTGACAGTAGACGGTAAGATAATCGGTATCTACCGTGCCAGAGAAATCGGCCGTTACGGCTTCTCATACCGTACAGACTGGGCAGAAGCCGTTGGCATAACCGACGCTCCGAAAACCCTTGAAGAGGTTTACAATATGCTGTATAAATTTACCTATGAAGATCCTGATGGTAACGGGAAAGATGACACCTACGGGATGGAGATGACCAAATATACGGGACCCATTGACATTATCCAGACCTGGTTCGGCGCAGGCAACGAATGGGTGGAAAAGGACGGGAAGCTGGTACCGGTCCATCAGACAGCCGAATACAAGGAAGCTTTAAAGTGGCTAAAGAAGATTTATGATGAAGGACTGGTGCGCAAAGACTGGGCAACTGTTGACTCCGGAACCTGGAGTGAGGGCTGTAAGAAAGGTGAAGCCGGTGTATTCATTGATGTTATGGACAGCGGAAAGAGAATATGGGAATATTTCAAGGAAAACGATGTAAAATCTGTTACCAACCCTTCAGAAACCGCTACCATGACCCTTGTTGGACCAATCAATAACAAGACCCTTGCTACCAGTGGTTTTAACGGTTATTTCCTTATAACCAAATCCGGTGCGAAAACAGAAGAAGATGTTAAGAACTGCCTGCATTTCCTGGATAAGATGAATGACAATGAAATGCTTATCTTAGCGGATTATGGTCTGGAGGGTATTACTTATGATCTGGATGCAGACGGAAATGTAGTACAAAGAGGCAAACTGGAACCTCAATATACTCCTTCAGCAGGTTTAAACCAGTGTCTGTCCTATATACCTAACGCCTCCAGCACTTCACCTGCCCTGGTTAAAACAGAACCCATCCTGGCTCAGGAAGCAGCTTACGCTGCCAACAAACAGGTAGCTGTCTTTAATCCTGCCCTTGGTTATCTGGCAAACTCTGAAGTTAATGCAGAAGTCGGTTCGGATATCGAACAGATTATTGAAGATGCAAGAACTCAGTATATCTGCGGTCAGATTGATGAAGCAGGGCTTGATGCCGCAGCGAAACAATGGCTGGATCGTGGCGGTGACAGATTGGTTACTGAAATCAACGAACTGTATCGGAAGGATGCAACAAAATAATAAGCTGAAAGGGCTTCACAGGTGTAAACCGAAGGGAGCCTTTTCTTTCATGTGATATTCTAATTATAGGCTTAGCAGCATGAATAAATCTTTAACTATAGTCCGGCAGCAGTTTCATTGTTTATCAGAGGATTAGAATGATAGAAGTCTGGAGATGTTCTCCTCATACAGGGGAAACAGAGAAAGGTGTAGAATTAATTCATGTTTTTCATTACAATCAGAGTAACGGTACTAAGTTATGTGAAAGAAAATATATTATGGAAGGGTATTTTTATGATCTTGCATCAATTGGGAAACAGAGCAAAATCCGGTTATACCACATGGGGCTGTATGTGGGAAAAGGGAGAATGTACCGGAGAAACAGAATATTATATAAAATGTAAAGCAGGAGAAGAGCTTCCCATGCAGTCACGGATTACAGCTTACTGGCCGGACGGCTCCGTGAAATGGACAGCCCACACGGCAGAAGCTGCTCTTCTGGAACAAGAGATAGAGGTAATCCCAAAAGACCGGAGGCATTTACAAGATTCAGACCAAAGCGAAAAGCTTGTGGTTGAAAGGGGTAAAGAAAGTATAAAGCTTGTGGTAGAAAAGGATAAAGAAAGAATAAAACTTTTAGCAGGTAGTCTGGAGATAGATATCCCTCAGGATGGAACAAGCTTATTTCACCGTATCACATACAAAGGAAAAGTACTTCTTACAGATGCCAGATCTGTCCTGCTTCTTGAGGAGCCGGCTGTATGGGAAGGAAAAAACATAAAGCTTGAGAAAGAATATAGTCCGAAGATTACGGAAATTGCTGTTGAAGAGGAAGGAGAACTCAGAGTTATAATTAAATATACCGGGCACCATGAGCTTGCCGGGGAGAAAAAAATTCCCTTTATTATTCGTATGCTGGTCGGGCTTAACAGCAGTCAGCTTGACTTTGTACATACTTTTTTATATGACGGTGACGAAGACAAGGATTTCCTGAAAGGTCTTGGTATCCGCTTTTCCGCACCTGTAACAGGAAAAATATATAACCGTCATGTGAAATTCATGGGAGATCACGGTATATTTCATGAAAGTCTGGCACAATTACTTTCCTGGAGACCAAGAGTGCCTCAGGAGGTCTATGCAGCACAAGCAAGAGGAGAAGTGCTGGAGCCACAGGGCGAAGAAAAGGAAATTATTGAAAAAGTAATAAAAGATATGCCTTTTTGGAGTGAGTATGATATTTGTCAGGACAGCGCAAGTCATTATTCAATCCGGAAGAAGATCAAAGATAAGAACTGCTGTTATCTGGATTGCCTTCAGGGTAATCGTACAGAAGGAGGGGCAGCTTTCGGTTCTGAGCAGGGTTCTCTGTTGTTCTCCCTTCGTGATTTCTGGGAGAAGTATCCCTCCGGTTATACCTTTCATAATCTGGATGGAGACCTGGCAGAGGCAACCGTGTGGCTGTGGTCTCCGAAAGCTGCTGCCATGGATTTTCGCCATTATGCCAATAGAGGATATAATCAGGTGTATTATGAGGGGTATGACTATAAAGGTGCAACTCCCTACGGAATTGCCTGCACCAGTGAACTTTCACTACGGCTTTCCGGGAAAATAATACCTTCAGATGAGGAAATCAGGGAATTCACAGAAGGGGTGAAATATCCGGTACGGTATGTTGGAATACCGGAGTATTATCATAAATTAAAGGCTTTTGGTTACTGGTCATTGCCTGAGCACAGAAATGAAACGGAAAACTGGCTGGAGATGCAGTTAAACCGTGCTGTTGACTTCTACCTGGCGGAGGTGGAGCAGAGAAATTGGTACGGGATGTTCAACTATGGTGATTTCATGCATAGCTATGACAAAGAGCGCCATCAGTGGAGGTATGATATGGGAGGGTATGCCTGGGACAATACGGAGCTGGTACCGACCCTTTGGCTGTGGTATGCTTTTATGAGAACGGGCAGAGAAGATGTGTTTCATCTGGCAGAAAAGCTGCTAAGGCATACCTCCGAGGTTGATGTGTATCACATGGGCAAATACAAAGGTCTTGGTTCCAGGCATAACGTGAGACACTGGGGGTGCCCCTGTAAGGAAGCCCGTATTGCAATGGCAGCTCATCACAGGTTCTACTACTATCTAACAGGGGACAGAAGGCTGGAGGATATCTTTTGGGAGCTTAAGGATAATGAATTGAGTTTTCTGGAAAAAGACCCTCTTGGGGATTTCTATGAGAAAGAGAAAATGGTCTATCCCAGTCATGCCAGAAGCGGTCCGGACTGGTCATCTCTCTGTGCAAACTGGATGACCCAGTGGGAAAGGTTTCAGGATACGAAATACAGGGATAAGATCACTGTTGGGATTGAGGACATCAAAAAAGCTCCGCTGAAGCTGATTTCCGGTCCGGATTTTGAATTTGATCCCTTAACGGTTCATTTGAGATATATCGGAGAACGAGCAGCAGGAGGAACCCATCTTCAGATCTGTATGGGTGCCCCTCAGGTATGGATGGAGCTGTCAGACCTTCTGGAAGATGAGGAATGGAAGCAGATGATGGCAGATTACGGAAGATTTTATTATCTTCCAAGGGAAGAACAGCTGAAGGAATCAGAAGGGATCATAGGGGAGAGGGAATTCAGTCTGCCCTTTATGGCAGCAGCAATGGGAGCTTACGGAGCCTGGTATTTCAAAGACGAAATTCTGGCAGAGCGCACCTGGCGTCATCTACTACATTCGTTGATAAGTGAGGGGAATCATGATGGTTTTCAGACTGAAATTGCAGCCGGTAAAGGGAATAGAAAAAAGTTGGTGGAAATACCCTGGGTTTCAACTAATTTTGTTGCCCAATGGTGCTTGAATGTTATTGTGGTACTGGAGTTTATCAGGGAGAATCTTCCTGAGGACTTGGCTGCTGTTGATATATTGGTTGAGGAAATGGTGGTTGAAGGGTTTAGAAAGGCTTAGTTCTTTGGGGGTGGACGGCGAATTGCGCCAAACAGATAGAACTCATGCTTCGATTTCAAGGTATAAGAAGTCCTAATTCTCTGAATATTTTGTGCTTGTCATATGATAGAACAGATAACTCGCTGCGCTCAAACAATCTGTTCTATCATATAGCACAAAATTTTCAGAGAAAAGGACTTCTCTAATACCTTTCCATAGGCGCATTCGTTCTATCTGTTTGGTGCAATTCGCCTGAAATCCTATGTGAGAATTAGTTTTTTTGATGTTCGTGGTCAGATAAAATATAAGATGAATTAGTTACAGGAAAGAGAGTGTGGCAAAATGGTTTGGGAACAATCACTGCATGGTATATGGAATTTCTGTTTTGGAGAGGAGAGCGAAACAGAGAAGGCTTATATTACGGGGGAATTTGAGAATAAGATTAATATTCCAGGTATCCTGCAGGCGCAGGGCTACGGTAAAGAAATTACGAAAACCACTCCGTGGGTTTCTGGTCTTCATGACAAGCTCTGGTTTCAACGGGAGGAGTATAAGACAGAGGGAGCTGAAATAAATGTTCCTTTCTTAAGTCAGCCTCCCAGGCATTATCTCGGAAAAGCCTGGTATGAGAAAAGCTTTCAGGTACCGGAAGACCTTGAGGATTGTGTTTTTTATTTTGTTATGGAATGCGTAAAGTGGAAAACGAAGCTTTGGCTGGATTCAAAATATATAGGAACAGAAATGTCTCTGTGTACTCCTCATATTTATTGTCTTGGCAATTTAAAGGGAGGAGTTCATTGCATCAGATTGTGTGTCGACAATGGGTTTCAAGCTCCTTACAGGCCCGACGGTCATATGGTATCGGATGCTTTAGGTGCCTCCTGGAACGGTTTAACCGGAAGGGTTTCCATTTATGCAGTTCCAGGTGTACATATGGAAAATATAAAGGTGTCTGCAGAGCCTGCTTCCGGAAAGGTAGTGGCAGCAGTTACCCTTAAGAATCTTACCGGCAGGGAACAGAAGGGCCTGCTTCAAATAAGAGAAAAACAGGTGGATTTCACAATTAAGGATCAGTTTAAGACGGTTATAATTGAATTGTCCTATCAGAAGGAAATGGATGTGTGGGATGAGTTTACTCCGAATTTGCATCAGTTAAAAGTGATTCTTTCCTGTCTTGAAAGACAGGAAACGAAGGAGATAACTTTTGGATTTCGCAAGATTGAGGTAAAGGACGGACTTTTTCTTGTTAACAACCGGCCTGCTTTTTTCAGAGGCACCCATTCCGGCGGAGATTTTCCCTTAACCGGTTACCCGCCTTCAGAGGTTTCATATTGGCGAAAGCTAATGGAAACCTGTAAGAACTGGGGACTTAATTTTATACGGTTTCACTCCTTTTGCCCGCCGGAGGCTGCTTTTGTTGCTGCTGATGAAGTAGGGCTGTATCTTCAGATAGAATGTGGGATGTGGAATAAGTTCCAGGATAACTGTAAGATGAATGATATCTTGTGGGAAGAAACCAGGCGAATACTGGATACCTTCGGTAACCATCCCTCCTTTGTAATGCTTTCACCCAGTAACGAACCCGGGGGAGACTGGTATAAACCACTGACAGCCTGGGTGAGCAAATGCAGGGCAAAAGATAAAAGACGCCTTTATACCACCCAGTCCGGCTGGCCTTATCCCGTGGAACCGGCTGCCATAAATGGTACGGATTATGTGTATTTCCACCGCTCCGGATATGGTCTGCAGCCCGGCGGTACAATCCGTAACAGTCAGGGTTGGCACGGCAAGGACTATGGTCTGTCTCTGGAGGGCATAAAGTATCCTGTAATATCACATGAATTAGGACAATGGTGTTCCTATCCGGACTTTACTGTTATGGATAAGTTTACGGGATATCTTAAACCTGGCAATTACAGAGCACTGAAGGAAAATGCTGAAAGGAACGGGGTTCTGAATCAGAATAAAGAATTTGCTTACCTATCCGGTAAGCTTAAAGTACAGTTATACAAAGAAGAAATTGAAGCAACTTTTCGAACACCCCATATCTATGGATTTGAGCTTCTGGATCTCCACGATTACCTGGGACAGGGAACTGCCTGTGTAGGACTTTTAGATCCTTTCTGGGAGGAAAAAGGCTTTGTAACACCGGAGGAATTTAAGAGCTTCTGCCGGGAAACCGTTCTTCTTATACGTCTGTCCAAAAGGGTATACACCACAGGGGACGTACTGGAGTGTCCTGTGGAAATCTGTCATTTTGGCCGAGAGGAGATTAGTAAGGCAGGCATTTATTGGAGTATAACTAATCGGAAAAAAGAAACGGTGTTAAGGGGAGAATTTCCTTCAATAGATCTGCCAGTTAAGAAAAACATAGAAGTGGGTACACTGAAAGTCGATCTTAAGGCGCTTTCAGCACCGGAAGTCTATGAAATTCAAGTTGGTATCGTGGAAACGGATCTGAATAATAGTTGGAATTTCTGGCTTTATGAGGAATTAGAGGATTCTTTTGAAGATATTTCTGAATTAAAGGTATTGTATACTCATTCTTTGGAGCAGGCTATTGAGGCGCTCAGTTTAGGACAGAGAGTTATCTTTTCTCCTTTACCGGATCATTATGGACTGGATTCCCCCAGCCTTTCCATAAGACCATCTTTCTGGAATTCTCAGATGGGGCCGACTTACAGCAGGGGGATGGGGCTGGTAATCAGAGAGAATCATCCTGCACTTGCTTGTTTTCCAACACGGTCTTACCAGGAATGGCAGTGGGAGGAGATTCTCAATGGTGCATACGGACTAAATCTGAAAGAGTTTCCTGCTGAACTGATACCGATTGTCCAGCCTATTGATGATTATAACCGTAATTATCGGCAGGGCATGATACTGGAGTGCAGGGTGTCAGAGGGCTCCCTTCTGATAGTAACTGCTGATCTGGATACAGATATAGAGCACCGGCCTGCAGCTTTATTATTAAAAAAATCCCTCTTAAACTATGCCTCATCAAGTGATTTTGTGCCACAGACTGTGGTCAGCAAAGAGGTGCTTTCAAACGCCCTCTTCCCAAGAAGGATTATGCTTGACTGCCAGGTTAAGGCAAAATTGCTAACGGAGGATAAGGTGGAAAGCAAATCAGAAGGCATGGAATTGTCCATACCAAGTAACAACTCTGATTATTCCTTTCTTTTGGATGGAGATCCCAATACCTTTTGTACCGGTGAGCAGTTTAAATATCCCTTTACGCTGGAATTGGAATCAGAGCGGGACATGGAGGTAAAAGGACTTCTATACATGCCAAGACAGAATGAAAGAGAACATAAAGGTGATATTAAGGGATGTTTGGTTCAGGCATATGATAATGGGAGATGGAAGACTGTTTTTGAAGGAGAGCTTTCATCATCTTATGGGCCGAAGGAAATTATTTTCAGAGAGAAAATAACCTTACGTAAGATTCGGTTTACAGCACTCTATGGGTTTTCTGCCAAAAAACTGTCTTACTATAAGGAAACACCGGAAGGCTGGCGGTCCTTTACAGAAGACTATAAAGATACAACTGCTGCAATTGCTGAACTTTTATTTATTCCCGCCGGGGATATGATTAGTTATACCAGAAATACAAGGAAAGAAAATACTGGCGGAGATAAATATCCAAAGAAAACTGTTATTGAGAAAAGTGCCACTAAAGAGATAGAATATTAGAGAAGCAGAATTTAGACATGGCACTGAAAAAGTATGCTGTAAAACATATAAATTATTATAGATATCTATAAATCACTAATTTACAGCTGGACTTATAAGGTATAAAATCCATGAAACACCTGGCTGGCAATTTAGCCTTCAATGTGTTCATGGATTTTATATTATAATTATTACATAGGCAAATCTTATTAATTTATATTTTATTAGCAAATATAGGCCAACGCGTAAAACTAATCTATTTGAATATTACCCTCCAGGTAAATAGCCGCATATCCTGAGATTTTTACTCTGTCATCATAATTTTTGCAGAATAATTTCCCGCCTCTTTTGGATAATTGACAAGCTGTTAAATCAGTTTTTCCAAGTCTGGCTGACCAAAAGGGAATCAAGGTTGAATGTGACGAACCTGTTACGGGATCTTCCGGAATTCCTGCATTTGGAGCAAAAAAACGTGAAACAAAGTCAATATCTTCACCTTTTGCTGTCACAACTACAGCAAAACAATCAGGGATTGCTTTTATTAATTCGAAATCGGGTTTTAAATTTCTCACTGCTTCTTCGGTTTCAACAAGCAATAACAAATCTCTTGAAAGGTGAGCTTCCAATACTTTTGTACCAATAGCTTCTTCCATTAAAGATGAAACCTCAACTTGTTTTGGTTTTCGGGAGGGGAAATCCATTTCGTACAGATCACCTTTTTTTATAACCGTTAATAAACCGCTTACCGTATTGAAATAGAACTTTTCACAAGCTTGATCAACATAATTTGCTAATACATATGCACTTGCCAAAGTTGCATGTCCACATAAGTCAATTTCAACTTCCGGAGAAAACCAACGCAAATCATAACTTTCCTCCTTTTTAACAATAAATGCTGTTTCAGCTAAGTTATTTTCCATTGCAATATTTTGCATTATGGAGTCATCGAGCCATTTATCGAGCAAACAGACACCAGCCTGATTTCCCCGAAATAATTCTTCTGTAAATGCATCAACTATAAAGTATCTCATTTCACATCTCTCCTTTTTTACTCGGTAATCATACTACTGCAAACAATCCATAGTATCCGGCAGTAATTTTTATGGGTATTGCGCCCCTTAGAACAGGGGTGATAAAACTCTTAAAATAGAATTAAATAAGCTTGCAAAGAAACCTTCCTTGCAATCCGAGAGCTGAACTTCCCTGCTTTTTTCGATGGTATCCAGAGCATCTTTTTTCAGGTCCGATATACAACTGTTTCGGTACAGAAAGGTTCCGCATTCAAAATGCAGATACAGACTGCGATAATCCATATTGATGGTACCGACAACAGCCATTTCATCGTCACAGACATAACTTTTCGCATGCAGAAAGCCTGGTGTATATTCGTAGATACGAACACCGGCTTTGATCAGAGGCTCATAATATGAACGGGTTAACCGGTATACTAATTTTTTATCAGGAATTCCAGGAGTAACGATTCTGACATCGATACCTCGTTTGGCTGCCATCGTTAATGCATATTTCATCTCATCGTCTATGATAAGATAGGGAGTGAAGATATAAACATAGTTCCTGGCTTGTGATAAGAGTTCAATATATACATTTTCACTGGTGGTTTCGCCATCAAAGGGACTATCGGAAAAGGGTTGTACATAACCGGTGCCAGCCTCAGTGCCGGATACTATCTCAGATAAAGAAGCAGTAATACTATAGTCCTCATAGGAATCTTTGGTTTTATGAAATGCATTCCACATCTCAAGAAACATAAGGGAAAAACCTTGAACAGCATCACCCTGTAATTTTAGGCCTGTATCCTTCCAGTGTCCAAGCCTGTTCTTTTTATTGATATATTCATCGGCGATATTAATTCCGCCATTGAAGGCGGTAATCCCGTCTATTACCAGAATCTTTCTATGGTCTCTATTGTTCATGACCAGGGAGAGAATCGGCCGGAATCTGTTAAAGGCAATGCATTTTATACCTCGCTGCTGCATCAGCTTTACGAAGTTGGCGGGCAATAGAAACAGTGAGCCGAAATCATCGTAGATTAATCTTACATCAACACCCTGAGCTGCTTTTTCTGTAAGAATATCAAGAATTCCTTCCCACATTAATCCGTTTTCTATAATAAAATATTCCAGAAAGATATACTTTTCAGCTTTTTTCAGTTCTGTCAGCATATCCTGGTACATCAATTCACCTAAAGGATAGTAGACAACAGAAGTGTTAGAATACAAGATATTTCTGTTTTTTTCCTGCAGATATCTGCAGGTACTCATAACCCGGCTGTTATCCCGTCCTATTCTGTCAAGGAGTAAAGGTTCTGGTTTTATTATATCATCAACTCTGGACTGTTCTTTTAAAAGCAGTGATTGCATGTATTTAGAGGTGCCTTTATTACCGAAGAATAAGTAGAACAACCCGCCAAATAAAGGCAGGGACATAATAAGTACAATCCAGCCGATTTTGTAAGCTGCATTTTCCTCCTTTCGAATGATAAAGAGAATAATCAGAATGCTCAACAGTGTAAAACCCGTGCTTATCCAGGCGGAATTATTGGTTAGCCTGATAAGAAACAATACAAACCAGGTTAGCTGTATCAGCAAGAGCAGGGTAGTAATCAGTATCCTGTTACTGAATAATTTTAAAGGTTTCATAATAGAGTCCTCATACAATAATAAAAAATTTTTATAACCTTATAGGTTTCAGGTGTTAATTGGTATTATATTTATTGTATATAGTATTGTATATAGTAAAGGCTGGAATAGCAATACCAAAAAAGAGCAAGCTTGCGATATACATGGGAATTCGATATAATATAGGTAAGATATAGGTGGAAAAGCCTTAATTTTTTATATATCTTCCCATGCCATAAATGGATAATATAATCTATATAGAGTAAGCTAAAGAGAAGGAGTGTGATGATATGACTGCGAATGAAATACTTGCTATACTTCGTGAAACCGGTAATGATAAACGGAAGCAAATGTATATTAAAAATGGTGCCGGTGAGAATACTTATGGTGTTCTGCTGGGAGAACTTCGTAAATTAGCCAAGCAGACAGGAAAGAATCATGAACTGGCGGTTGAACTTTGGCACACCGGCAACACAGAAGCCAGGTGGCTTGCATGTATGATTTTTGATGCTCAGAAACTGAGCCTTTTAGAAGTGCGGGAAATGACAGAGGAGCTGACGTATCCTGATCTGATAGATAAATTTATCGGAGAAGTTATCTGTTATCATAAAGAGTCAGAGGTCCTTGAAAAAGAATGGACAATTTCCCCTAAGGACAACCTTGGAAGGGCTGGCTGGAATCTGGTTGTACACAGAGTATCGGAAGGTAATCTGGCTGATGAGGAACTTAACAAGCTGCTTGCAACAGTGGAGGCAGAACTTCAAACGGCATCTGTCGGAAAACAGTGGGCTATGAATCATGCCCTGTGCGAAATAGGTATATGTTACCCTGGTTATACAGAACAATGTATGTTAATGGGAGAAAGATTAGGGGTATATCGGGATTTGAAAGTACCAAAGGGCTGTACCTCTGCATATGCACCTAACTGGATAACTGCGGTTGTAAATAAAAAAAGAAAATAAAGCATTAGAAGGAGGGAAAACCAATAAGAGACTATAAGAAGAACATTAAATTTATACTTTTAACCTTGTTCAGCATCTTAATACTGACAGCCTGCACCTCTGATAGTCCCAATGAACCTTCCTCTGAGCTGTCAGAGAAAACAAAGACGGAAGATAAAGCGGACAACCCGGAGAAACCACCGGTAACCATGACGCCTGAAGCCGAACCCACGGAAGCTGTCGCTGCTGTTACAGTACCTACAGAAGCTTTAGCAACACAAGCACCCACGGAAGCCATAATAGTTACGGAGGGGACGACTATCCTTGAAAGATTTAATGTACCTGATGGATATAAGAGAGTGGAACAGGAGGAGGGTTCTTTTGGTTTCTATCTTCAGAATCTACCCTTGAAACCTGATGGTACGAAAGTGAAATATTATGACGGAAGAGAAAAACTCAAAGAGGTTTATTTAGCTGTGGCAGATTTTACCTTAGGTGACCGGGACTTACAGCAATGCGCCGATGGGGTTATACGCTTAAGGGCGGAATACCTTTACGAAAAAGAGGAATTCGATAAAATTCATTTTAATTTTGTAAGTGGTTTTAATGCTGAATTCTCAAAATGGGCTGAAGGAAAGGGGATATCCGTAAAGGATAATAATGTATCCTGGTATTCCAACAGTAAAAATAACCGTTCCTATGAGAGCTGGGTACGTTCGGCAACCTGCTTAATTGAATATTCCATGTTATCCTCCCATGCAATTTACTTGACCTAAAGATAAATTATTTTATATTTCTTCTTGACTTAAACTTAAGTTTAACAATTATAATGAACAGTGTCAAATATAATATGCCGCTGTAAACGGCAGATTGAGAGGTTATTATGGAATACAGGAATTTGGGTAAATGGGGTCTAAAGGTTAGTGAAATCTCAATAGGAAGCTGGATGACAGATTTAAAAGGCAGTAATGCTTCCGAGATAGCAAGAGATACCATAAGACTTGCCTTTGAGAAAGGGGTTAATTTCTTCGATTGTGCGGATGCATACAGCGGAGGAGAGGCAGAACGTTTCTTAGGCCAGGTATTAAAGGAATATCCCAGAAGTTCTTATGTGGTATCCAGTAAGGTATATTTTGGGGTGGGACCAGGACCAAATGACAGAGGTCTTTCCAGAAAACATATTTTTGAACAGATCGATAAGAGCCTTAAAAATATGCAGGTAGACTATCTGGATATGTATTTCTGCCACAGGTTTGATACGACCACTCCAATGGAAGAAACACTCCAGGCGCTAAGTGATCTGGTTGTACAGGGCAAAGTCCTTTATTACGGTGTGAGTGAAGAATGGGGTGCTGCACGAATCAATAAAGCTCTTGGTATCATTAAAGAATTAGGGTTAAGACCCCTTAATGTAATACAGCCACAATATAATATGGTAGACAGATATATTGAAGATGAGATAATGGAAGTCTGTGAGGACAATGGTATAGGAATCGTTCCTTTCTCACCCTTATCACAAGGTCTTCTTACCGGCAAATATAAGAAAAACCAGCCACTGCCGGAAGGTTCCAGAGCAACCCATCAGGCAGATAAACAGATAAACAACCTGTTGACAGAGGAAAATCTAGATAAGGTGGAGAAATTGTCCGCCCTTGCAGAGGAGCTAGGGACTAATATGTCCGTGCTTGCATTAGCCTGGATTCTAAGGAAGCAGATAATTAGCAGTGTAATTACCGGAGCAACCAAACCGGAACAGCTCATAAATAATATAGCTGCCAGCGGCTTTAAGATTCCGGCAGCTGCCATGGAGGAGATTGAAAAAATTCTGGATTATAAACCTTTTGTACGAAGAGTCGGATAGTTTTGCCAATCAAAAAAAGAAGGATTTTCCTTCTTTTTTTATATCCTTATTTCTGATAGGAATTCTATAAAATTTACATAAAAGAGCTGAGTAAATATTGTAATAGCAAAAAATAAATGATAAAATATAACCTCGAAAGTATATAAAAATACATAGGATTGCTCTGAGGATATTGACGTGAAGAAATTACATCACCGAAAGCTGTTTTTATTTCTGGCTATACTCATACTGTTATTAACCACCGGTTTTGCACTTTCTGACAGACCGGAGAAAGAGATGCCGCAAGGAAAGGCAGGACTTCTTGATTTAGAAAACTGGGACTTTCAGAAGGAAGGAAATGTGAAGCTTGATGGTTATTGGGAGTTTTATTCTAATATTCTGCTGACACCAAAAGACCTGGAAAGAGAAGCACCTCTGTCCTTTAGTTACCTCCAGGTTCCTGGCCGATGGACAAAGGGCAAAGAAAATGACAAGCAGAAAGACGACGGTATAGGCACATACCGTCTGAAAATTAAAGTCAATAAGGCTATTGATATCTTGGGTCTGAGAATCAAAAATATCAGGGTATCCTATAAAATATTTGTTAATGGAGAAGAAATTGCTGCCAGCGGAAATCCGGCCGCCGATACAGAGAGCGGTTATGTTCCATATAATGTGCCTATGACGGTAATCTTTCCCTTAAAGGGAGAGGCAGACAGTAGCAAAACTATAGATTTGATAATACAGGCTGCCAATATAAACTACTATAACGGCGGTTTAATTCAAAGTATCTATCTTGGGTCCGAAAAAGATATCACCTGGGATTACATTAAGGAGATTATTCTGGATGTTATCGTCGTATCCTTTCTAATTTTAACCTGCACCTATTACCTGGTAATTTATTTCAGAAGAAGAGAAGATAAGAAGTTTTTATACATGTCAGCCTTTTGCATTAGTCTGGCATTTTTGATTTCCACGGGAAATGCCAAGATTTTCTATATGCTTGTGGATCAGATTCCTTATTTATTGGTTATTAAGTTTCGCACTGCTACGGTAGCTGTCAGTATTATGCTGGTTTGCTTATTTATAAGAGAAATGAGTAAAGAGCTGATAGCAGCTGTGCCTATGAAAATAATACTGATAATAATGTTCCTCTCTATGGCTGCAACTGTTGCCATCCCTGACAGGTATATGGTAATTACGGAAAAAGCAGTTACCACCATATATCTGTTAACGTACTTACTGGTAGCACTGAGGCTGGTTTATTGCATTTTCTTTAACCGGCATAAAGGTACTGGAAAGAGAGTAGTTGTCTTTTTGCTTTTCCTGGATCTTCAGTTTATTAATGAGTATATCTCTACCATACTTTATTATTACTCTGTAGCAAAGAGCTTTCTGGTTTCCAACCTGACCTTTGTACTTTTGCTGCTTGGTCTCTGCTATATGTTTGTCGATGAATATCTGAGAGCTTATAATAATATAAAAGAGATGAATGAAAATCTGGTTGCCGCGGATAAGATTAAAGAAGAATTCTTGGCATATGCATCAAATGAGTTTAAATCACCCTTGCAGGCAATTTCAAATATTACAAAAGAATTATTAAATGAGCCGAAGGAATTATCCTCAGAAAGCCAAAAAGAGAATTTACTCTACATACTAAGTATTTCAGCTAAAATGTCAGATACGGTAAATGATATCATAGACTACCAGAATCTTAAAAATCATAAGCTGAGATTAGTAAAAAAAGATTTCGATATTTATGGTATGGTAAATGCAGTTTTGGAAACCGTAGGTTATATGAACACAGGACAAGGGGTTACCTTACTGAATTCCATAGAGGAAAAACGATATTTTATTTCAGCAGATGAAAACCGCTTGGAACAGATACTCTATAATCTGATAGTTTATTCTATTAAAATTTCAATAAACGGTGATATCAGGCTCAGCGGGGAAGAAATAAGGGATGAAATCTATATCCGTATTTCTTATACCGGAAAAGAGTCAGAGGATTCTATTCAGACCGAGCTTTTAAAAGCCTACAAAATGGAGTCTGGAAAAGAAGCAAAAGGCAGTCTGCCAAAAGATATGGGGATATATGTTTCACGGCTTCTTGCAGTAAATATGGGTGGTGATGTATACTTTGAATCAGGAGAGAAAGAGACTTCGGCGTTTGTTCTGGCATTGCCTAAAGCAAATCTGATCACGAAAACCTTGCGGCACCAAAACCTTGCTGCCTTCCGGAAGCGAAACAATACTAACAGCACAGTTCATCTGGAGATACCTAAAGCAGAAGTAGAATTCGTAAAAGAAAACAAGCCTAAAATTCTTCTGGTGGATGATGATACTGTCAGTCTTAAGCTCCTATTCGATATTTGCAAAGAAGAATTTGAACCACTTACTGCTTGTAATGGTACACAAGCCCTGGAACTGATAGAGAGGGACAGGAGCATAAAAATTGCCCTGGTAGATACGGTAATGCCAGGGATTTCAGGCTATGAAGTTTGCAGACAGATAAGAACCAGGTACTCCATATTTGAACTTCCGGTATTGCTCTTAAGCCTGCGGAATGCAACAGAGGATATTGAAACCGGTCTGGAAGCGGGAGCAAATGACTTTCTTATTAAACCTTTTCATGCGAAAGAATTAATAAACAGAGTAAAGACTCTGAGAAAAATGCAGGAAGCTTTACAAGATGCTGTTAAAATAGAAACAGTATTTTTACAGTCTCAGATAAAACAGCATTTTTTATATAATTCATTAAACAGTATTGTTTCCTTATGTTACAGTGAACCGGAACGTGCCGCTAATCTCCTGAGTGAACTGAGTCATTACCTGCGCAGTATCTTAGAGATAGATCCCCACCATTCTATTATTGAATTACATAAGGAAATCACTTTGGTTAACTCATACATTGAACTTGAGAAAGCACGTTTTGGTAAAAGGCTGCAGGTGCAGCTGGATTATGATGAAGGGATACTAGGGTTTCAAATACCGGCTTTTTTGATTCAGCCGGTAGTGGAAAATGCCATCCGCCATGGAGTCATGGCGAGGACAACGGGAGGAACGGTAGCAGTATCCATAAGAAAACAGCAAGGGGCAATCTTAATAACCATTAAGGATGATGGTGTTGGTATAAGCGAAGATGTATTGGAGCTGTTAATGAAAGATACATTAGATGGAAGTATCGGTTTGAAAAATGTCAACAAGCGGCTGGATAATGAATACGGAGAAAAACTGAAGATACAGAGTGAAAAGGATGTGGGCACCTGTGTAACCATGATGCTTCCATTATAAGTTGTAAATTATGCGGATAAGTGGCATGTTAATTAATAAAAGCCTGACAAGAGAAAAGGAAGTCGTGTTTATGGTGGCAATAGTCGTTGATGATGAAGAGCTTGCAGCAGAGCATATCAGCAGAATATTAAGAAAAGCAGGTTTCGCGGTTTACAGCTTTACTAACCCCTATCTGGTATTGGAACAGGATATTATCAGAACAGCAGATATATTCTATCTGGATATTGAAATGCCGGAAATAAGCGGTCTTAAGCTGGCAGAAAAAATAAAACGGGTTAATGCAGAGTGTGAGGTGGTATTCAGCACCGGGCATAATCAATATGCAATTGAAGCCTTTGACGTTGAAGCCCTGGACTATATTTTAAAGCCGGTTACGCCAAGGCAGGTTGAACGATCCATTCAGCGTATTATAAAGCGTAAAGGGAAACAGGTATCTGAATACAATGTCAGAGAAATGAAAAGGAATCCCCTGAATATATGTCTATTTGGCAAAATATCCATAACATCAATTGATGGAAGTAAAAACCTGAAATTTTCCTCTGTAAAAGGAGCGGAGATCTTTTGTTTCATGCTACTGCAAAGGGATACGGCAGAAATTTCCAAATGGAAATTAATTGATGAATTATGGCCGGATAAGGATATTAGTAAAGGGGATATAAATCTACGAAGTACCATTAGTAAATTAAATAAGAATTTTAGAGAAAAAGAAATTGATATTTCCATAAAATCAACAAGAAATGGCTATCAGCTTATGTTATCAGAGGATATCGAAGTGGATGCCTTTATGTTAGAAAGCATTGCTGATAAGAACTTCATAATAACAGAAAATAATCTTCTTTCATTTGAAAGTACCCTCCTAAAATACAACGATATGCTGTTTGAGGATTTTGACAGTGAATGGTGCAATCTATACAGAACACTTTATAACAGATATTTCAAGATTGCCTTACAAAAATTAACCAATTATTATAAACTGGTGAAACAGGATCCGATACGTATTTTAAGTATAATGGAACGGCTTATTGTTTTTGAACCCTACGATGAAGAGGTCAGAGAGCTGTGCTTAAGGTTATATGCTTTTATTTATGGGAAGTACGAGGCAAAGAAATATTATGAAGAATACTGTGAGCTTCTATTTACTGATTTAGGAATGAAACCGGGTGAAAAACTCAGGAATTCTTATAATATACTGATACAGGATATATAGAGAAAGAACATGGGATTAAAAGTAACAGCGGCAGCTGCTTTTAAATCCCATGTTTTTTTACAATTTATTATAGGAACCTGTACTGACCTTATGCGACATAATAACTTACATTGCAACAATTTTGCAACAAGCTATCTGCTAAAATTTTCAATAGAGCTGGTTTTTAACCACCAGATAAAAAATGAAAAACTAAAGGAGGAACCATGAAGATTATATTGAAAAAAACTATGTCAATTTTTCTGTCTTTGACCTTAATACTTGGACTTGCAAATGTTAATACCTTGGTTGCCCAAGCAGATACTTTTGAGGGAGGAATAACAACTTTTGATAATATTACGAATCAATGGGATTATTACCTGACTGACCAAAATGGAAAATCGGCAAAGAATGGATTAAGTGCTTTAAATGTAAATGGCTATGATTTTACCGTTACTTCTAACAGCAATGAGGCGGATACATATCTCTCCGTTTCGAAATTACAGGTAGGAAGCGGGGTTGCTTATTATCTGTCAGCATTTATACGGAATAACCCTGTTATACCCGGTATGCCTGGTATGGAATCTAATAAATATCTGGAAAAATTATCAGCCTCCTGGAACAATAAAAGCAGTTTTGATCTCGATTCTATTGAAGTAGCAGCCGGTAATAAAGATTCTTCGTTTTTTGAATTGACACTGACAGGATGTAAAGGCGGTAATCCTGTGCCAGGTGCCGTACTAAAGAAAGAGGTACAATCCAGGGCGTATTTAAATGGTAATAATGTCGTATTTGATGTATCAGATAATAGTGCTTTCGATGGTATAGATTCTTTTCAGATAACTGCTGAGCAGTCTGCAAAAATGAATTTTGGAGTTGCTATAAAAAGCATTACAGCCTATAAACATCAGGAAAGTACTTCTGATGATGAGTTGTCTGTTGCCAAGTCAGTAATAGAAGCTTATCAGGGTACAAGTGGTAATCTAACCGCAGAGGTGGATGAGGAAAGCGGAATAATAACAGTAACCGGTGATGTGAAAGGTGCTGATAAGATTCTAACGCTGAATATTCCAAAAGACGTAAAAATAATCTGGAAAGCAGCCGTAGAAAGTTCACCTGATTATACAGGTGATTTAATAAACCTTGAGGGCGAAGGAAAATTTGAAGTAGCTCAGGGCGGAAAATTAACGATGAACGGCGGAGGAAATGTAATAAACTCCGGAGAAAGTATAGCAGAAGTACGCATTAATGGCGGTAACATATATACAGCGGCTGGATATGCTATAAAAGCCATTGGTGAAAATACATATGTAACAATTAATTCCGGTTCTGTAAGCTGCTATGACGGAACTGCTATAACAACAACTGGTGCAAATTCAGTTGTAACTATTTATAACGGAGTTGTGAATGTTGAGAAAGGAACAGCAATCTCTACGAAACGCAATGTTATTATGTATGACGGATTAGTAAATGCAACCACAGGAACAGCAATATCTACAGTTAGTGGTGTTTATGCCTATAACGGAACAATCAGCAGCAGAGTAGGAGATACTATTATTGCTGAAAGGGATTTATATATTCAGGGAAAAGCAAAGGTTATAGCTGCGTCAGGTTCTGCAGTTAATGTAAAAGGCAGCAGTTCAAAAATCAATTTAAGCGGCGGACTGTTATTCTCCTACTATAATCCTGCTTTAGATATAAGTGCATATAAAACACCTGATAATCCCGAAGGTCTGTTAAATACCAATGGTGTAATAATAGAATGGGATCAGAGCGCAGGAACACGTACCTATGCGGCGGGTACATCTGATGATATCCGTTTTATGCCGGATAACGCAACAGCAAACTGGGATATTGTAGATGGTATATCAGGTATCACAGCAGTGTATAAGGGGAATTTATACTTTATACCCGTAGGTGATGTAACGGTTGTAACTGAACCGGATAATTCTGTTTCGGTTAATTCCGTAACAATAAAAAATCCTCCGGTTAAAACCTCATATGGCGTTGGTGATATACTTGATCTTACCGGCCTTGTGGTTACATTAAATAAAAGTGACGGTTTAAGTGAGGATATACCCTTTGATGAGTTTTCAGCCAGGGGAATCACAACAAATCCGGTGAATGGATATACGCTGACGAAAGAAACCTCAGTGGTTGTGATCACTTATACCAAAGATAATAAATCAGCATATCAAAATCTCACAATTAGTAATCCTGGCATACCGACAACAACACCTGAACCAACAGCAACGCCTGAACCAACAGCAACGCCGGAACCGACAGCAACGCCTGAACCAACAGCAACACCGGAACCAACAGCAACACCGGAACCAACAGCAACGCCGGAACCAACAGCAACCCCGGAACCGACAGTAACCCCGGAACCGACAACAACACCAGCACCGACTGCAACACCAGAAAACCCAGCCACAGGTACAGAGCAGATTATAGTTGATGTGAAAAAAGGCGATACCGAGGCAGCAGCAACTCAAATTACAATTGACAGAACAACAAATGCAAACGGAGAGAAGTCTGATAAGGTAAACTATCAGAAGGAGAAAGCTGCTGAGACAGTACAGAAACTCAAAGCGGAGGGTAAGGATACCGCAAGAATAGTTATTCCGGATGAGAAGGATGAGGTATCTGAAACCACTGTCAATATACCTGTAGCTGCAGTAAAAACATTAGCGGAGGGTAAGATTAATCTGCAGATTGACACGGAAGAAGCAAAGATCAGTCTTTCTAAAGACAGTATTGCAGATATTAATAACAAATTATCGGAGGATTTGTATTTCCATCTGGTTCCGGTAAAGAAGGAAGAGGAAAAGAAGGCTGTTATAAGTCAGGCAAAGCAGGAAGCTGCATTAGTTAGCAGGAATGCAAACAGCACGGTATCTATTATTGGAAATCCTGTTACTATAGAAACTAACATGCCCTCTGCCAGTACAGACATCATCCTGCCCTTAACCGGTGTAGAAATTCCTGTCAAAACTGCAGAAAGACAGGCCTTGTTAAAGCAGCTGGCAGTATATATCGTGCATTCTGACGGTGATAAGGAACTGGTACAGGGAGAACTTGTTGAATATAAAGAAGGGGTTTACGGAATACGCTTCCGAATTAACAAATTTAGTACCTTTTCTGTAGTTAAAACAGATGCTTTTATAAAATCATCAGAAAAAGATATTATAAGCTTAACAACTCCTTCAAAGGCAGTAATCAACGAAAATACAATTACAGCAACAGTTTCAAATGAAGTAAGCAGCCTTAAGGTAAAAGCTGCTGTAAGCGACAAAGCAGAATGGAAACTGTATCTGGATAAAGACTTAAAGAAAGAAGCTGCTGACAGCAAATTAAAGCTCACTACCGGTGTAAACACAAGTTATATTAAGGTAACTGCTGAAGATAAAACTACAAAAATCTATAAATTAGAAATTGTAAGAAATAAATCTGCCAAAGCCGATATAACTCAGCTTAAAGTACCGGAGAAGGCTAAGATAAAAGGGCAGACCATCACTGCTTCGGTAGCATACCAAAAGTCTACTCTGACGGTAAAAGCTGCCGTAAGCAGCAAAGCTGCCTTAAAGTTCTACAGCGATAAGAGCTTAAAGAAAGAAATCTCAAAGAATAAGATTAAGCTGCAAGTAGGCGTAAATACAGTATATCTTAAAGTAACAGCTGAGGACGGAAAAACCGTCAAAGTATATACCCTTAAGATAACCCGTAAAGGACAGGATTATAACAGCCATATAAGACTGGGCGTAATCGGAAGCGAAACATATGCAAAGAAAGTTGCTGAGATATTTGAGCAGGATTATGACAGTGCTAATGCAGAGGTTAGGAAAGCAGGGAAATATTATCTTGTAACCATGGATTTTAAGAACAATGCAGAAGCAAAAAGAGCCTGCGAGGATATGATTCGCCGTCAGTATATAATCAACTATTATTTTGATTAAGAGCAACAGTAAGAGGTTATTGAGTATTGTGTAGCCTTAATGAAATTATGATTAGAGGACAAAACTTGGACTGTACCCCATACATTAGACGAAAAATCTAATGTATGGGGGCAGTTCAAGCTTTGTCCTTATTTTATTTTTTGTTGGAGAATTTGGTGTGAACTATTCGAAAAAGAGGTAATTAAGACAATGCTGTATCTTAATAATTTTTGTGTATAGTGTACAATTTTCACAAAAATTATGCTGCAGTTCCGTGGGCTGATTCAACAAAATTAACAAATTGAGTGAAAATTTACTTGCCAATAATATAGTATACTGTTACACTGTTCTCAGTAAGTTCGGCCGGACTTCTCATAAAGTTGAATACTGTTTCTTGCATTTCGGATTTAAGACAGTGGAGCAGGTAAATAATAAAGTATTAAGAAAACTTAACCCATAATTAGCCGAAATCGTAAATTTTTGAATAGAAGGAGATTAGTATGGAATATGAATATATTGAGATAGTTGGTGCGCGGGCAAATAATTTAAAAAATATAAGTCTGAAGATACCGAAGAAGAAAATAACGATCTTTACCGGGGTATCAGGTTCGGGCAAATCTTCAATCGTATTTGAAACTATTGCCCAGGAAGCGGGCAGACAATTAAATGAGACCTTCAGTAAATTCGTACAAGGCTTTTTGCCTAAATATGGACATCCGGAGGTTGATGCAATTGAAAATCTCTCCCTTGCAATTATTGTAGATCAAAAGAGGATTGGCGGGAACTCACGATCAACGTTGGGTACCATAACAGATATAAATCCCCTGTTAAGACTGTTATTTTCAAGAATCGGTAAGCCGCATATCGGTCCTTCCTCTTATTTTTCCTTTAATGACCCTAACGGAATGTGCAAGACCTGTGAAGGTATTGGAAGGATAGTCACACTGGATATGGATAAAGCTTTGGACAAAGAAAAGTCCTTAAATGAAGGTGCTATTTTGCTGCCGGGATATAAACCAGGCTCCTGGCAATGGAAGGGTTATGCAGCAACAGGATTTTTTGACTGTGATAAGAAAATAAAGGATTACACAGAAAAAGAATATGATAAACTCGTTTATTGCAAACCGATTAAGCTCAATTCCACTGTTATGGAGGGGATAAATACCACTTATGCAGGCCTTGCCGAGAAATTCATTATGCAGTATGTCAAAACCGAATATGAGAAATCCGAGGCTTCTCAGAAGAAAATATCAGGTTTCACCATGGAACAGCAGTGTCCTGATTGCGGAGGAAAACGTTACAACGAAAATGTTCTGTCTGCGAAGATTCAGGGATATTCTATTGCAGAGCTGACAGCTCTTCAGGTAGATGAGCTTCTTAAGGTGATTCAACAGATAAAAGAGGAAAGTGTTAAGCCGATTATTGTTAATTTAACGGAGCGTTTAAATGATCTGATACAAATCGGTCTTGATTATGTAAGTCTGGACAGGGAGACTTCCACCCTTTCCGGAGGTGAATCACAAAGAGTTAAAATGGTTAAACACCTGACAAGCAGCCTGACAGATGTAATGTATATTTTTGATGAACCAAGTATCGGACTGCACCCAAGAGATGTGCACAGATTGAACGAACTGCTGGTAAAGTTAAGGGATAAAGGAAATACCGTGATTGTTGTAGAGCATGATCCCGATGTAATAAAAGTTGCCGACTATATTGTTGATGTGGGACCAAAAGCCGGTACGAAAGGCGGAAATATAACCTTTGAAGGCAGCTATGAGAACCTGTTGAAATCAGACACCCTTACCGGAGAATATATAGGAAGAAGCCTGCCAATTAAGAGTAGTCCAAGGCTCAGCAAAGAATTTCTGGAAACGAAAAAGAGCAGCTTGCACAATCTGAAGAATGTAAGTTTGAAAATACCAAAAGGAATATTCACCGTTGTAACCGGGGTTGCAGGCTCTGGTAAGTCCACTCTTGTAAATGGGGTCTTTGCCAAAGAATATAAAGATGCTGTTATAATCGATCAATCCGCTGTCAGTGCGAATCTGCGCTCCAATCCGGCTACTTTTACAGGTATCATGGATCATATCAGAAAATTATTTGCTGATGAAAACAAAGTAAGTGCCGGATTATTCAGTTATAATTCTGAAGGTGCCTGTGAAGCTTGTAAAGGGAGAGGTTTTATTGAAACCGATCTTTCCTTTATGGATTCTGTTGAGACTACTTGTGAGGAATGCGGCGGAAAACGGTTTAAACAGGAGGTACTTGAATATAAGTACAATGGTAAGTCCATTGTTGGAGTACTTGATATGACCATTGCAGACGCTGTGGAATTCTTCAGCCAAAAGGAAATCCGGAACAAGTTAAAGTATATTGTAGAGGTAGGCTTACATTACATGACCCTGGGTCAGCCGTTGGATACTCTTTCCGGCGGTGAATGCCAGCGTCTTAAACTTGCAAAGGAATTAAGCCAGAAGGGTAATATCTATATTATGGACGAGCCGACAACGGGTCTGCATATGTCTGATATAACCAGTATTCTTAATATCATCAATCGTCTTGTAGAGAAAGGGAACACGGTCATTGTTATTGAACATAACCTGGATGTCATTAGAAATGCTGACTGGATTATTGATGTAGGAGTTGAAGGCGGAAGTAAAGGCGGACAGATTCTTTTTGAAGGGACAGCAAAGGATTTAAAAGGCTGCAAAGAGTCAATAACAGCTAAATACCTGTAACTGACAGTCTAATTTAATCTTGTAAGAAAAAAAGAGAGGGCCAAGCTTAGAGAAATAAGCGTATCGTTCACAATGATCGATACGCTTATTTATACTCCCTGTCGCAATGGACAGGGAGTGATAAATAAGAAAACACCTGACGCAACAAAGCAGATAACCAACAGACAAAAATGTATAGAATTTGTGGGAAGGCCCTTGACTCTAGCATGATGTTATAGTTTACAATAGTTAAATACAGTTAGCTTTTTCTCAAGGAGGTGAGAATATGCTCAAAATCGGAGATTTTTCTGCATTATCAAAGATTAGTATTTTTATGCTTCGGAACTACAATGAAATTGGATTGCTTATTCCAGCACATATTGACGAAGCTACAGGCTACCGCTATTACAGTGAAGAACAGCTTCCTATCGCTAATCGTATACAAGCTCTAAAAAGCATGGGGCTTGGGTTGTCCATTATTAAGGACATCTTATCAGAGTATAATAATGAAGATAGCCTGAAACGATACCTGACCCTACAAGCGGCTCAAAAGCAGGAAGAGATTGAAACAATGCAAAAGCAATTGCTGTTGCTTCAAACCACCATAAAGGGTCTTGACAACAGTTCCTCTATTTCCAGATTTAACATTGCTATTAAGGAACTTCCCAAAAGAAATGTGATAAGCTACCGCAGTACAATTGCCGCTTATAATCAGGAGGGTATTTTATGGAGGAAATTATCAAAGGAAATTAGGGAGCATAATATTCAGTTTGCTAATCCAAGTTACAACATTGCAATCTTCCATAATGAAGGATTTGTTGAGCACGGAATTGATGTGGAAGTTCAGAGAGCCGTTGTGGGCAAATATAAAAGTACGGATATAGTAAAATTCAAAAGTGTCCCCGCTATCACCGCCGCAACATTGACATATAAGGGTGGTTATATTCAACTTAGCGAAGCAAATCAAGCAATTGCAAAATGGATTTCCGAAAACGGTTACGAGTTTGATGGTTCGATATTCAATATTTATCATGTTTCCCCTGAGACCGAACCCAATCCAGAAAATCTAATTACAGAAGTATGCTTTCCTATCAGAAACAAGTAATTTAATCCCTTTTATCGCTGCTGAAAAGGCAGCGATTTTTTGTTGAAAAAATCTACTTGTACCTATTGACTCTAGCACTGTATGATACTGTACGCTTAGATCAAAGCGAAAAGGAGGTATAGATTTGGAAGCAATTTCAGTTAGCAACCTATCAAAAGAATATGTAAGCGGTAAAAAGGCGCTTGACAATGTAAGCATTTCAGTTTCAGCAGGAGAAATATTTTCATTGTTGGGGCCAAACGGAGCGGGTAAATCAACATTAATTAATATCCTGACTACGTTCCTAAAACCCACAAGTGGGCAGGTATCAGTTCTAGGTCATGATGTTCAAACAGAACAAAATGCTGTTCGTGCCGATATTGCCTGCGTTGCTCAAAAGGTATCCATTGACGATCATTTGTCCCTGCGGGAAAATATGCTATTTCAGAGCCGACTTTACAAATTGGACAGAATGACCGCTACCAAACGTATGGAGACTCTCATTGCTGCATTTGCCCTGAAAGAATACGAGAAGTACAAGGTGACAGCATACTCCGGAGGAGTAAAAAGGCGTCTGGATATTGCCATGAGTATGATGTCATATCCCAAAATTCTATTTTTGGACGAGCCAACTGTTGGAATGGATATTGAATCACGAAAGGCCATGTGGGAAGTCGTTAAAACAATTAAATCTGAGTTTGGTACGACCGTTTTTTTGACAACGCACTATTTGGAAGAAGCTGACATGCTTAGCGATTCAGTATGTATAATAAATAACGGACGTGAACTGGTACAGGATACACCGGAAGGCTTGCGTGAACATACCCACAGAAATATGATTCGTATTGACTTGGATAATCCATCAAAGCTGCCGGAGTTAGAAGCGGTGATTTTAACTTTGCCGTTTATTAGGGGGATAAGACACGAGCAAAATACAATTTATGCATGTACTCACGATGCAAAAAAGGATTTTCACGATCTGAATCAATTCTTGTCAGACAAACAAATTCCTTACTCATCAATTGGAGTTGTAACGCCCAGTCTTGATGACATTTTCCTGTCACTTATACAACAAAATGAGGAGGGCGTTCGTTATGCAAACTTATAACCTTTTTTGGAGAAGCGTGAAGTGGCGATTTCAAAATCCGGTAACAATTATTATGACATTAGTGCAGCCGCTTATATGGCTTCTGCTCTTCAGCACTATATTTAGTGGCAGTAAGTCCGAAGAAAATTACACAGCATTTATCTTGCCCGGTATCTTAGTTATGGGAGTTCTGTCTAGCTCCGGTGTAAGTGGAATTGCCAACTATTCATTAAAAACAGGGGGAAGCTTTTACCGAATTATGATTTCCCCGGTGAAAAGAAGCTCGATTATACTGGCTCATATTTTAGATGCTGCTGTCCTGTCATTTATCCAAATCACAATTTTAATGGGTATCGCTTTTCTCATGTCTGTACGAATTGCATTGGGGATAAGTGGAGTGCTGCTTATGGCTATAGTATTGTTCCTGACGGTAGCATTTGTGGCGGCAGTGTCTTATAGCATCAGCCTTACGCTGCCAGATGAAAATTCCTTTATAGCCTTTATAAACACTTTCACTTTACCATTGTTCTTTGTCAGTTCAGCATTAATGCCTTTTGAACAGCTTCATGGTGGGTTCCGAATTGCAGCAATTATTAATCCATTTACACATGTTATAAATAGCCTTAGAATGTTAGCACAAGAGGCAATAATTGATTGGCATCAGTTGTTTTCTACAGGAGGACTTCTCCTTGTCTTAGGTGCAATCAGCTTTGTTATAGCTGTCAATTCTTTAAGCAAAGAAAGTCATTGATTATTCACTGCCAATGTTCTAGCTGAACGATTTGGTGGGTAACTAAATGCGCGCTTTTAATGGCCTTCCAGTGGCAGTAATGCGATTGGAGGGCCATTTAGCACCAATAGGGAGGGGTCGCCATGTAAAAACAACGTTAAAAAGAAAATTTATTAAATCATGAAGAAAAGTAATTGTTTAAATTCAACAAAAAACCTCCTTTTTATTGGCAAAAAATAGTATTGACATACAAAAAAATGCATAGTAAAATTTGCTTAACCAGTTAAGCAAAAACAAAAATTAATAAAAGGCGTCTTTCCACAAAGGCGCCCTTTCTTTTAATCGGTTGCTTAAACGGTTAATCATATTGGAGGTAAATTTTATGGGCAAAAGCAAAACAAGAATTGTCTTCTTACTAACCCTTCTTTCCAGTATTTTCTTAATGACTGCCTGCAGCAGCCAGGAGTCTGCAGGAGATACCAAAGAAACAGGCAGTCCGGAAAGCAATGTACAGGAGACAGAGTACACGGTTACTTTTTATGACATGGATGGAACTACTGAACTTTCAACAGAGAAAGTAAAGGCAGGTGAACCGGTTAAAGAGTATACCCCGGAGAAGTCTGGATATGTATTTATGGGATGGTATGCAACTCCATCTTTATCCCACAAATTTGACTTTATTGTACCGATTGCTGAGGATACAAAGATTTTTGCCGGCTTTTTAGAGGAAAAGGAGGATACCAGAAACTTTGCTATTGTGGGAAGCGGTAAAAGCCCTTTACTTGCGGCATCAAGCTGGGGAAAGGTCATAAAGGAAGAACATCTGCTTACCAGGGAAACAGATAAAAATGTTTATACCATAAACCTGGATATATACGAAGGAGATGAATTCCAGCTGGCAATGGATACCTCCGGTGAAAGCGGCTGGTATAACCAGAGAGGAGCAGGTTATCTAACTACAACAGCACAGGACGGTGTAGAATATTTATCTGGTTCAGGAGGGAATTATCAATCAGATGATGCTAAGAAAATGAATATTAAGTGCCTTATAGCCGGTAATTATACAATTACATTAACCACTTATCCCGGAGCCGATTACTATGATACGGCAGACAGTAATTATACGGAGGAAGGCAAGGAAAAATTCAATTATAATCCTTATGACACCATCACCTGGGTGTTTAACGGAGAAACAAAAGAACCTGTTGCGGATATCGTCACTACATATTATATCAAAAGCTCTGTTGCTACCGGTTGGAACGATATCTATGAGGATCAGTATAAATTTATGGAAACAGACGGAGGTTTGGCATTAACCATCGAATTGGCAGATAAAGAAGAATTCTTATTTACCTCCAGGGTCAAGGCCGGAGATACAGAAAGTGTAGGGAATGAGTACGTAAGATTCAGTAATATCAAAGACAGTAATTCATTGGAATATGTAGAAGGCAGCGCCAGTGATAATATTATAGCAAAAGCTGCCGGAATCTATACCTTTACGTATGATAAAGAAACAACAGAGCTAACCGTAGCTTATGAAGCAAAATAGGAATGCATAAACAACAGGCTGCCGAGTATTTCGGGGGCAGCCTGTCAGACATCCATATTAAATAAATTGCATATGTTCCGCAGTAGGAACCCGGTTAATTGCTAATTCGATACAGCTATATACTTTCATCATTTTTGTACGGAGATCAGTTGAGATATAGAGTGTGTTCTCTTTTCCCTCCAGCAGATAATTCAGAGCTTTCTGGCTGTAGACATAATTCTTTCCGGAAACCTCCGAAAAATCTTTTAAATCCTGTACAAAACTTACATCATTGAAGGTATCTCTTATCAAAGATTTCAAAAGTTCATTGTTGGGTGTCAAACATACATAGGTATAATCTGATATTCCAAAATGCTTCTCTGCATTTTCCCTGAGATTATTGTAATCGGTGCAGACCTGGAAAAACCAGGGGATATCAATGAGACAGTCAACAGCAATAACAGGAATAAAGTTTTTATCACCTATGCTGTGAAAAAAATCATATGTAGCATCAAAGCACAGGATAGCATCTACATAATTCAGCTTGCTAATATCCTTATTATCCTGAAGAATCAAATGATAGCCATATACAGTCAATACTTCAGATAAAACCTCAGTCAGCAACAACTGTTCTGAACGTTTCAACAGAGAAGTCTCAGACATCATATAAAGTGCTATGCAGTTGGTCTTACTTGTAGAAAGAGATTTCGCTGAGGAATTGGGTTTGTAATCCATTAAATTAATAATCTGGAGAACCTTTTTCCAGGTTTCCTCACTGATCCGCTGATCTGTCCTGTTGTTGAGCACATAGGAAACGGTAGCCACAGAGACACCGGCCTGTCTGGCTATGTCTTTAATTGTAATTTTTTTATCCATGACTTAGTTATATACTCTATTGGCAATTTTGTCAATATAAACTGCTGCCAGCAGACGAACCGAAAGAAATGACCTTCAAAATAACAGGAAGAATAAAATTAAAGGACTAAATACTATGAATAAACAAGCAATTTTACATATACCGCAATCAAAATACTGCTACCCCATAAATCAGAATTCCGTTGTACTGCGTTTGCGGATGGATAAGAACGATGCCCCAGACAGGGTGGAGGTGGTATACGGCTGTAAATATACCTTTTATCTGGAGCAGAAAACAGCTGAGATGGAAGCAAAGTACCGGGATGATTTATATATATATTATGAAATTCAGCTTACTCTGGAGGATGTGAGACTGACTTATGTGTTCCGTATCTGGAATGAGCAGAAATCTTGCTATTTTTCAGAGGACGGAATCACGAAAGAGTACAATTTTAAATTATGCTATTACAACTCTTTCCAGATGCCCTACATTAACAAAAGAGATATTCATGAAGTTGTTGACTGGATGAGAGGAGCAGTGTTTTATGAAATCTTTATTGACCGTTTTTACCAGGGAAAGAAAGAAAAAGATACTGCATATATCAATCTGGGCTGGGGAGAGATACCAAATCCCAAGAGCTTTACCGGGGGCGATATTCCTGGAATTACGAAGAAGCTGGACTATATAAAAGGACTTGGAGTAAATGGAATCTATCTGACACCGGTATTTTGTTCAATTTCCAACCACAAATATGATATATCCGATTACACACGTATAGATGAGCAGTTTGGAACAAACGAGGATTTTGCAGAACTGGTGAAAGAGGCACATAAAAGAGACATGAAAATTGTTCTGGACGCTGTATTCAATCACTGCAGCATGTTACTGCCGCAATTTCAGGATGTAATTTCAAAAGGAATTGAATCGGCGTATTTCGACTGGTTTATGATTGACGGTGACCGGGTGGATACAGAGAACCTCAATTATGAGGTATTCGGCTTCAGCAGCTATATGCCAAAGTTTAATACCAGCAACAAAGAGGTACAGGAATTTTTACTGGACATAGCGGCTTTCTGGGTAAAGGAATATGATATCGACGGCTGGAGGCTGGATGTATCCGACGAGGTATCCCATGATTTCTGGCGGAAATTCAGAACAAGAATCAAGGAGCTTAAACCGGATTGTGTGCTGATCGGCGAAAACTGGCATGATGCCTATGCCTATCTGCAGGGAGACCAGTATGACAGCATAATGAATTATGCCTTTACAAAAGCCTGCCTGGATTATTATGCCTTTGATGCCTTTGATGCAAAAGGTTTTGCGCAAAAACTCAACCATCTGTTAATGCGAAACAACGGACAGGTCAATGCCATGATGTTCAACTTACTGGATTCACATGATACGGACCGTTTCTATACCAGTATAAATAAGAATAAGGACAAAATGCTTTCTGCCCTTGCCGTTATGAATATGTATATAGGTGTCCCCTGTATTTATTATGGAACAGAAATCTGCCTGGAGGGTGGTTATGATCCGGATAACCGCAGATGCTTCGACTGGGAGGAAGCCCACTGGGATATTTCCTATATGGAAATCCTTAAGAAACTGTTTGCCTTAAAACAAAAGCCTGTCCTGCAACGTGGAGACATACATATCACCTATGACGACCGGTTATGTTACATAAGCAGAACCTATGAAAACAGCGAAATCCTCCTGATAGTTAATCAATCAGGTGAAGCTGTAGAGCTTAACAGGAAAGAAAGTGTACTGGCAGCCAATAAATTATCAGCTGGCTGCTTGCACAACGATGGCTTTGCTATTTATGAAATCTAGAGAGGAGAGGGTATTTCTATGAAAAGAATTCTATGTCTTTTGCTTTCCGCACTTTTAATTATAGGTCAGTTAACTGCCTGCAGCTTAAAGAAGGAGGAGGCAGAAACCGGTAAGACATCGTCAGATTCCTCTGTAAGTGCATTAACCTCTATTTACAGCGGGGAACTGGAGAGAAATGTTACATTGCGTGTACTTGAAAATGATACGGCAATCGAGCAGGGGTATTTTAATGAATTGATAACAGCTTTTAATGAAAAGTATAAGGAATACGGTATTGTTGCCGTTGATGCCAACATGGATCAGCGCAGCAATCTGGCCGATGACGGTCCTTATGGATATGGGCCGGACGTATTATACCAGGCAAATGATTCCCTTATGAAATATGTAGAGGGAAAGCATATCTATCCGATACCAGCAGAGAACCTGGACTGCTTTTCCCAGGTACCGGAAAATGCCTGGGCAGCCTATAAATCTGAAGTGGACGGCAATTCCTATTATATGGGGGTTCCTGTAAATGTCCAGTCCTCCATGCTGTTCTACCGAAAGGATATGCTTCCTTCGGACTGGGAAACAAGCTGGGATGATAACAACAACAAAGTACCGGATATGGTAGAGAATTGGAATGATCTGTATCAATATTCGAAAGCCATTGTAGCTTCGGGAGAGGGAAAATACGGCTATATGAGATCCCTGTTTGATGTATATTTCTCCTCCGGTTTCCTTTTCTCCTACGGAGGTTATATCTTTGGGGACAATAACACTAACCCTGAAGAATTGGGCTTGTCTGCCGGAAAGTCGGAAGTCGGTGCGGATGTATTGCAAAAGCTTGCTGCGGTGATGAATGAAGAGTGTATAGATGATTCTATCACTGTAAACGCATACAGTAAGCTTGCCGACGGCTCCTATTTCGCTACCATGACAACGCCGGATGTATATACCTTATTTATCAAGGAACTGGCATTGGAGTATGAAAAGCAGGGAATGGACCGGGAAGCAGCTCAGACACTGGCAGAGGAGAACCTGATGGTTACCGGGGTGCCAATGCTGCCGGCAAGCGGAGATTTAACGGAACAGAATCCGGAACTGATACCCTTTAAGGCTATGGGCGGAATCAATGGATATGCCATCAGTGCATACACCAAAGCGCCTAACGCCAGCCTGGCCTTTGTGGATTTTGCCACAAGCTATGAAATGATTACAAAGAGAAATGAGCTGCTGGGAGTCATACCTGCCCGTGCTGATGCAGCCAAGGAGGCAGGAGGGGCTGCAGAGGTTGTATTTAACAGCCTGAACGAAGGAAATATTGTTATTATGCCCTCCATCACAGAGATGGTTCAGGTATGGGCTCCGGCAGAGACCTTCTTTACTGATCTGGCAAAAGATGCCTTTCGTACCGCAGATAAGAAATATACCTCCTATGATACCTTAAAAAGCGCTTTAAAGGCCGTAGATCAGCAAATACATGATGCAATTTACACCCTTTCAGAATAGAGGAATTGAAATGAAAAAGTTGACTTTTCTTAGATATGCAGACAGAAATGTAAAAGCCAGTATATGTCTGATGGGACTTGGCCAGCTGATGTACGGACAAATCGGAAAAGGGATGGCTTACCTTGTGGTATTTGCCTGCGGAATCCTTTATTTCCTTAAGAGAGGAGCCTCGGACCTGGCAGGATTCTTTACCTTGGGGACGAAGGAAGCGGATGCCTGGTTTGGAATTGAAGGTGATAACTCTGTTATTATGCTGCTTATGGGGATTCTGTCCCTGGCAGCGATCCTACTTTTAATCGGCTGTTATTTCTCCAATATCAGAGATGCTTATGAAACCCAGTTACTGGTGCAAAAGGGAGGAAAACCCCTGTCCTTTCAGGGAGACTTAAAAAAACTGCTGGACAGAAAATTCTATAAGACAGCCCTGTTTCTGCCGATTATTGGTGTATTTATCTTCAATATACTGCCAATTATCTTTATGATAGCCGTTGCTTTTACCAATTATGGGGGGAGCATTGTACCGCCAAAGCTGGTAAATTGGGTGGGATTTGACAATTTCGTACAGATAGTGACCCTGAAGAAATTTGCACCGACCTTTGGAAGGATACTCAGCTGGAATCTGCTTTGGGCGGTATCCTCCACTTTACTGAATTATTTCGCGGGGCTTGGCCTGGCATTACTGCTGAATAAGAAATGCGTAAAAGGAAAAATAATTTGGAGGGCCTTTCCGGTGATGGCTTATGCGGTTCCCGGGTTTATTATACTCCTGGGTTTCCGGTTTATGTTCTCTTATGGCGGACCCATCAATCAGATTATAACGGACATGGGCTACAAGGCTGTTGGATTTCTCGATATCGATGCAAAATGGATGGCAAGGCTCATCGGTCTTCTGATAAATGCCTGGCTTAGCATACCCTCTATTATGCTTCTGACTACGGGAATACTCGCAAACATTGACGGAAACCAGATGGAGGCAGCAAAGATAGACGGTGCCAAAAGGTGGAAGCAATTTACCAAAATTATTTTGCCCTTTGTCTTGTTTTCCACCACACCTGTATTGATTTCACAGTTTATCGGTAATTTTAATAATTTCGGTGTCTTTTTCTTCTTAAGAGGAGGATTATATCTGGATGGATATTTCCTGGCCAGTGATACGGATCTGCTGATAAACTGGCTGTACAATTTATCCATCAGCAACAACTATTATAACATAGGTGCAACCATCAGTCTGATTATATTCCTTATTACCTCAGCGCTGTCGCTGCTTGTATATGTAAAATCACCGTCTTACAAAGAGGAGGATGCTTTCCGATGATAAAATTAAAATTTCTGCGCTGGGCAGACACCTTTGTCACTTATCTGATACTGATTATTGTTGGACTGGTGTTTTTATTTCCCTGTTTGTGGCTGATTCTGGCATCCTTTAGTAAATCCGGCTCCATTTATTCCTATGAAGGTTTTTTTCCAAGGGAATACAGTCTTGACACGTTTAAGACCTTATTTACGGATACTGCCATGTATAATTATCCCCAGTGGTTTATGAATACTTTGGTTATAGCGGTTTTTAGCAGTATCATAGGTACCTTTCTTGTAATACTGACAGCCTATACCATGTCCCGGTTCCAGTTTCGGAGCAGGAAAACAATAATGAAGACCACCCTGATACTTGGGATGTTTCCTTCCTTTATGAGTATGATTGCTGTGTACATAATAATGACCCAGTTCGGGCTGATCAATAAAATCTGGGGAGTAATACTGATTTACAGTTCCTGTGCCCCAATGGGGTATTTGACCCAGAAAGGTTTTTTTGATACCATGCCCTGTTCCATAGATGAAGCAGCGAAAATAGACGGAGCAACAAATCTGCAGATATTTCTTAAAATAAATCTGCCTTTGTCAAAACCTATGATCGTCTATACTGCACTTACCAGCTTTACCTTTCCCTGGAGTGATTTTATCCTGCCAAAGCTGTTATTGAAGGAAAAAGATCTCTATACCGTAGCGGTAGGACTTATGAGCCTTGGGGAAACAGAATTCTCGAGATTTGCTGCAGGGTCTGTATTTATAGCCGTACCAATAGTTATTCTTTATTTTATACTGATTCGGTATATGATCAGCGGAATGACTTCCGGTGCGGTGAAAGGGTAAGTCCTCAGCTTATGCTTTGTAAAGGATAACTTCCATGTTTTATGGTTTTTAACTTTATAGAAATATGTGCTTTAAGAGTCGGTAGGAAGAGTAGGTAAATACCTGCTTGTACCATAAATGACTAAAATAACGAGCATACAAAGTATTTTATATACCCCTCGTATAAGATACAGAACCGGTTATCCGTTACCAGGTGCTGCTTATTTTAAGACCGGGCTGTTAAGGATAACTAAAAATTTACACATTCAAAAGAGAAAGGAGGTTCTGTTTTAAGTTGTAGGAGTGACACAGCATTCAGGATATTTACCATTGATCTTCCTAGGTAACCAAAGATTAATTAATTTCAGAGAGGAGTAAAATTATGAAACGAGAGTTATATAATTCTAAGAGAAGATTTACACGGAAAGCGGCGGCTCTTATGGCTGCATTGCTATTTGCCGTTGCTGCCGTATTATATGGTACCTTTAATTACTCAATTGTTTCCTCGGCAACTTCCGCACAGGATACGGATGTTACCAATAAGGCAAGTTTCTCTACCGATGTAATCTATCAGATTGTTACGGACCGTTTTTATGACGGGGACGCTTCCAATAACCCCACCGGTGCTGTTTTTGATACCGGGGATTTAACCAAGTATCATGGAGGAGACTGGCAAGGTATTATTGATAAGATTGAAGATGGTTATCTGACCGGACTTGGTGTAACAGCCCTCTGGATATCCTCTCCGGTGCAGAATATCACAGTCATCGATGGCTCAAATGATAATGCTTCCTATCACGGATACTGGGGTAAGGATTATTTTAAGACCAATGCTGCCTTTGGCTCCTTAAGTGATTTCACAGAACTGGTATCAGTGGCTCATGCAAATGGAATTAAGATTGTCATTGATTTTGTGCCAAATCATACCTCCACTGGTGTATATAGCGAAGACGGTGCTTTATACCGGAATGGCAGTTTGATAAGTACATATTCTAATGATACACAGGGAATATTTAACCATGAAAAGGAATGGTCCGATTTCAGCACTATTGAAAACGGTATCTATCACAGCATTTATGGACTTTCTGACCTAAACCAGCAGAATAGTACGGTTGACTCTTATATGAAGGATGCTATAAATCTATGGCTCGATCTTGGGATTGACGGTATCCGTGTAGATGCAGTAAAGCATATGTCCTTTGGCTGGCAGAAGAACTGGCTCAGCAGTATCTATTCCAAGTCAGGTATATTTACCTTTGGTGAATGGTATTACGGTGGAACGACAAATGATAAGGACTTTTCTAATTTTGCAAATAATTCAGGTATGAGCCTGCTGGATTTCAGATTTGCCAACGCACTGCGTAATGCCTTGGGCAGTAAGACCGGTTCTATGCTTGACATCAGCAAGGTGGTTACAGATACCAGTACGGATTATAAAGAGGTCAATGATCAGGTGACTTTTATGGACAGCCATGACATGAGCCGCTTTATGACCTTATCGGGCAGTAATGCAAGAGCAGTGGAGAATGCTTATGTCCTGCTTCTGACTTCTCGTGGTGTACCAAATATTTATTATGGAACGGAACAGTACCTGACCGGTGCGGAAGATCCATATAACCGCGGAGATATGACTTCCTTCAGTACCTCTTCCACGGCTTATCAGGTTATCAGCAGAATTGCGCCCTTGCGTAAATCCAATCCGGCGATTGCATATGGCGCGACACAGGAGCGTTGGACTAATAGCGATGTATTTATTTATGAGAGGCAATTCGGAAACAGTGTAGTACTGACCGCAGTTAATCGCTCCAGTACCACCGGTTATGATATAACAGGTTTATATACCAATCTTCCAGTTGGTACATATGGTGATGTTATGCAGGGATTGTTGGGAGGCAATAGTATAACCGTTGCAGGTAACAAGTCCGTAGGAGCCTTTAACCTGGCACCAGGTGAATCCGCAGTATGGCAGTATACGGCAGCGAGTGAATCCACACCGATTATAGGCAATGTGGATCCCAATATGGGAAAAGCAGGTAATGTTATAACGATTACCGGGGAAGGATTTGGAGCTGTGGAGGGTTCCGTTAAGTTTGGCACCGCTGCGGCAGTTGTGAATTCCTGGTCGGATACGCATATTAAAGTAACTGTTCCTAATGTAACTGCTGGAAATTACAATATTTTAGTAACTACTTCCACAGGACTTGCAACTATCCCCTATGATGGTTTTGAGGTGTTGACCGGAGATCAGGTTTCTGTAAGGTTTAAGGTTAATAATGTGACTACTTCCTGGGGCACGGGAGTATATCTTGTGGGAAGCTGCTATGAACTTGGTAACTGGGATCCGGCCAAGGCTGTCGGTCCCATCTACAATGCAACCACAACCATAGGAGTATATCCTACCTGGTTCATGGATGTAAATGTTCCTGCCGGAAAAACCATAGAGTATAAGTTTATTAAGAAGGATAGCAGCGGAAATGTAACCTGGGAAAGCGGAAGCAATCATTCTGTTACGACACCTGCTTCCGGTACCGCCACGGTAACGGTTAACTGGCAATAAGTTATGTGATAAACTGCTATTCATTCCGGCTATTATATAGTATACTTTAGGCAAAGCTGTGATTTAACAGTAGGAGTGAAGATAAAAGAGAAGCCTGAGATACGGATTAAATACCAATAGTGCAGAGGATATAAGGTTATTGCTTATATTCCTGAAAAAATGGAGATAAGCAGGAATGAAGGAGTTTATATTAGAAGTATGTGCAGATTCTGTGGAATCTGTGCTGGCAGGTGAGCAAGGCGGGGCCACAAGAGTTGAATTATGCGGAAATCTAATAATTGGAGGAACAACACCAAGCCCCAAATTATTTGAAGAGATTCGAAGGCGCAGTGCCATACCGATTCATGTACTGATACGGCCCAGGTTTGGAGATTTCTGCTATACTGAATACGAATATTCCATAATGAAAGAAGAGGTCAGGATGTTTCGGGAGTTGGGAGCCGAAGGAATAGTAATCGGTGTACTAAAGGCTGAGGGAACTTTGAATATGGAAGCAATGTATGGACTGTTGTCTGAGGCAGAAGGGATGTCTGCTACACTGCACCGGGCATTTGATATGTGTGCAGATCCCTTGAAAGAGCTGGAACAGGCTATTAGCCTGGAAATGGATACCCTTCTTACCTCAGGACAGAAAAATCTATGTATACAAGGAGCAGCTCTTTTAAAAGAATTGAAGGTAAAGAGTCTGGAAAGAATCTGTATTCAGGCAGGAGGAGGCGTCAATGCCGGTGTAATTCCCTCCCTTTACCGGGTATCCGGTGTAAAGGCCTATCATATGTCCGGTAAGGCTCTATTGGACAGTGCCATGAGTTACCGGAAAGCAGAAGTGAATATGGGGCTTCCTTCTTTCAGTGAATATACGGTTTATCGTACCAGTGAGGAAGAAATCAGAAAAGCCAGACAGGTACTTGAGAACTTACAGGAGGATACACAGACGTAATATTCACAGAAGTAAGATATGATTCCGCCCATCTGTGGACAAAAAGTAAAGTGTGGGAATAAGATAAAAGCTGAAGCAGAATGAACTGGCCCCCATATGTTAGACCTAAAATTCTAACATATGGGAGGCCAGTTTTTTGTTTTAATTCTGTATTACCAGGTTTCAGAGGGAGTGTTTTCGAAATCTCCGGTAGAACGCCGGAAGATAACCTTGGAGGTTATATAAATGATCTCATGGGGGACGTCTGGGTATTTAATCCGGTATAAAATCTGCAGAGCCAGTCGAAAGCCAATATTCTGATTAAATACCTGTACCGTGGTCAGATTTTCTGCCAGAGGATTTTCTGTATTTGCATCAAAACCGGAGAGAGCAATGTCTTCTGGTATGCGGATTCCACGCTTTAGAAGCAGCTGCATCAGTATACATGCCACATAGTCATTGGCACAGATGAAAGCCTCCGGCAAATGAGGAAGGCTATCGAGAAAGGCTCCGATCTCTTCTTTGTAGGTATCGATACCTATTGCACCTGTAAGGCTTAGTTTCGGGTTAAAGGAAAGACCATGGCGAAGTAAGGTATTCTGAAAACCCTCGAAGCGTTCATAATTTGAGTGGGCATAGTTGATATCACCAATAAAAGCAAAAGATTTACGTCCCTTTTGTATCAGATGCTCCGTTATGGCAGAAATTCCAGTACGGTTTTCAGTTAATATCAGGTCTCCATTCAACTCCGCGGGGGGAACCAAAGTGGAGGTATCCAGAAATACCTTGGGAACAGGGGTGGCTGCAAGTAATCGAAGCAACTGAGTATCATACACATTCATAATAATAATTCCGTGGGTGCTGCCATTTGTGAGAGATGCAGGAAGTGTATAATTACTGTTGACAGTGGAAGGCAGATAGGTATAGACCAGGTTGACACCTTGCTGGGAAAGTTCCTTGGCGATTTGGTGTATAATAGTCATCCAAAAGATGGAGGTCTCCGGACGGCATACGGCAACAGCAATATTTGCTGCAGGTTCCTCTAAAGAGACCGAAACGGCAGGAGAAGCCTCCATAACAGGAGAAGTATCAAAGTTTACCGGAAAAATATAGTTCAGCTCCTGTGCTTTGTTAATAATTCTGTTTCTAAGCTCAGCAGAGACGCCTTCCTGTCCGCTAAATACTTTCCATACCGTAGTACGGGAAACACCAAGGGAATTTGCAATTTTTTGCAGGGTTATCTTTTTCATCGTTTTTTCCCGAGAATACCGCAGGATGCCTGCGGTACTGCCACAAATATAGATTAAAAAAATGTATTGTGGCGTCCTTTCTATTATCTTAATCTTTTTATCGCTGCACCAATGCTGCACTCTGAGCTTCCGATAAGAAAGGAAGCATTGTTGCTGTTATTATACCAGTAATTTTGATACTTTTCAAATGCCATCATGAACAAATTGAACATTTTTATTTAACGTATTTCAGTTTTTCCGTTGGAGTAAATTATGATTGTTTTATCAGGGAGAGAGGAGGGGCAGGAAATCTCAAAGGTATGCGAGGTGATTTCTATTTGGTAAGGAAAGGCTTTTACACAACGGTTAATATGATTGGGAGAATAGCTTCCAAGAATTGAAGTAAGCTCCTTCAGTTCCGAAGTATAACAGCCATTTAAATCCAGAAAAATATTCTGGGCATAATAGAGCTTCCTTAATTCCCATTTTCGGTATTCGTCTTCCGGAATGTTACAGACGGTTTCATCTTCCTCTGTTTCTGTAAAAAAAACATAAGCCCATAATTCGGGGTAATGTATGTTGATAACTCCTGTGGGGGCTAAGACCCAGTTATCCTCCGGCAGGAATTTTCCGGTTGCGGGATCCGTACACTTTTGGTAGCTGCCCTCTATGACATCGGTTTTCCATTGCACACGGGAAAAGTTAAGGCGGTAGTATTCACCGTTTTGCGGAGCCCGTTTATGAGGCAGGCATTCATTGATAGATGCGAAAGGGATAACAATTTCCGCAGACCAGCTTTTATTAGCGGCAGACGGATCATTTAAGCGGCCGTCAAGGTATACGGCGGTTCGTAAACCCTGGATATCATAACCGTTGAGAGCATTGCCATTATCTCTGTAAGCAGCAGGGAGAAAGAGATCCCATACGGTATTCAAGGCGTTCATCTCAAATTCATAATACTGCTGGGTGTCGGAATCCGGATCGATAAAGATCTCAAAATCATTGTCCTGAAAGATTACAGCATCTCTCTCTTTTACAGTGCCCCATATCTCATTTCCTTCAAGCCTGGCACCTATGTACAGGTTCTTGTCATCCCACAGCATTTTGACCTGGGTCCGGAATCTTGGAGCAGGCTTATGTTCTCCTTCAACATCGGTAAAAGGAGCAGTAAAGGGAGCAGTATCCCAAAAAGGTTTATCAAGTCTTCCGTCCAGGGTAAAAGGTTCTGCAGCTCTGCGGCAATGGTAAATTGGAGGATTAAAACCCACTGCCGGTATTGGAATTCTTACAGGTTTCATAAATACCTCTTTTCTGATTTTTGATTATCATCAAATATAAACGGCTTATTTGTGATTGCCGGATATCATCCGATTATAACATTCAGTGAACATATTTACAATAAATATTTAACAAAATGAACAAAAATAACAGAGAAACCTCATTGACTATTACCGTACAAAATTTTCGAACCTATAGAAGGTTTAAATTAAAATTCTTAAAATACAGTGGATAAGCATGTTGTGGGCTTCTTTTCTATATGGAGTCAACTGCTAGGCTTTTTTGTCAGGTAGGTAAAAAAAACTTACAAAAGTAAAAAAATTAAGCAAAATTTTGTAGAATGTTAAGAAGTTAGAACATTTTTACAAAACATATTGACATAAAAGTGAACAGATGTTAAAATCAAACCAACAAAATAACTACGAAACACCAAAATAGGAAAGTTAAATTATATAAAATCCACAAATAAAATATTAGGAATGAAATAATGTTAAAAATGTTCAATTGCAACACTATAAGCATTTTGAGAGTGGAAGAAAATTTAAATGAAAGGATGCCACAATAGCCATTCTTTCGCTCTTTCTTGTTTTATCAATAGAATGCAGGTTAGTTTTGCATTTATTGTGTGGCTAAATAAAGAAAATGATTTCAAAAAGAGAAAAGAAGAAGGGTCATACTCTCAGGATATTTAAAAGAGATCTCTCGCTCTGGATGTTCTGTCTTCCGGGTATTGTATTGACCTTTATCTTCAGCTACATTCCTATGTACGGAATACAGCTTGCATTCCGGAGGTATAACGGAAGAGAAGGAATATGGGGCAGTCCCTGGGTGGGGCTGTATTATTTTAAGAGATTCTTTGAATCCCCGTATTTTGATTCAACCATTAGAAATACTCTGGTGTTGAGTCTCTACGGACTCCTCCTATCCTTTCCCATTCCGATTATCCTGGCACTGATGCTGAATTCCTTTCGGCATAAAAAGTACCGAAAAGTAATTCAGACAGTTACCTATGCACCGAACTTTATTTCAACAGTTGTTATGTGCGGTATGATCATATTATTTCTTTCGCCTTCCGTGGGGGTGATCAACCACATAATGGAGTTTCTGGGGCTTGATACATTTAATTTTATGGCGAAGAAAGAATATTGGAGACACATATATGTCTGGACAGGAGTATGGCAGAGTACAGGCTGGAGTTCGGTCATCTATTTTGCAGCCTTGTCAGGTATAAGTCCGGAGCTCCATGAAGCCGGCCGTTGTGATGGAGCTACCAAACTTCAGCTGATACGTTACATAGATTTACCCTCCATACTGCCTACTGCGACCATCCTGTTGATCATGAGCTGCGGAAGCATTCTTTCTGTGGGCTTTGAAAAAGCCTATCTGCTTCAGAACAATCTGAATCTGACAGTATCAGAGATTATATCTACCTATGTCTATAAGGTGGGTCTGATTAACAATGACATATCTTATTCAACAGCCATCGGCCTGTTTAATACGTTGATTAACCTGGTCATGCTCATAATCGTTAACAAAGCAGCTGATAAGCTCTCAGGCAACAGTTTGTGGTAGGAGGAAGAAGAAGAATGGATAAGAGGAAAAAGAAATCGAAACGCTGCAGAGAGGATGTAATATTTGACGCTGTAACATTTCTTGTTCTGTCGTTAATTTTAATTATTGTAGCTTATCCCCTGTACTGGGTGGTAATTTCATCCATCAGCAGCCCCAGTGCCGTATCAAGCGGTGAGGTTCTATGGAAGCCCATGGGATTCACCTTAAAGGGCTATAAAGAGGTCTTTCGTAACAGCTCCGTAATGAGAGGTTTCGTGAATTCAGTTTTTTATACAGTCTGCGGAGTTTTGGTCAACCTGGCTGTTACCCTTCCGACAGCTTATGCACTATCCAGAAATGCCTTCGGCGGAAAAAAAACCATAACCATATTTTATATGATAACCATGTTCTTTGGCGGCGGTCTGATTCCTACATATTTAGTAGTAAAGAACCTGCACTTGCTTAATACCATGTGGGCGCTTATCCTTCCGGGATGTCTTAGCGTCTATAATATGATCGTAGCCAGAACCTTTTTTAAGTCGAATATCTCAGAAGAATTGTATGAAGCGGCTGAGATAGATGGATGTTCCCAGGGTAAATTTTTCTTTCGGATTGCGCTTCCGCTGTCAAAAGCCATTATAGCCATTTTGGTACTCTATTATGGCGTAGGGCATTGGAATTCTTACTTCTCGGCTTTGGTTTATATCTCTGACAAAGATTATTATCCGTTGCAGCTGGTGCTTAGGAATATCCTCATTACAAATGAGACAGCACTGTCCCAGACAGCAACCACCCAGGCTGCCAGAGATGCCCTTCGTGAGAAGCAGCAGATAATTGATGTTATGAAATACTCTCTTATTATAATCAGCAGTATTCCGGTGCTGGTAATGTACCCCTTTATTCAGAAGCATTTTGTTAAGGGTGTGATGATTGGTTCGGTAAAGGGCTAAGTGTATCTGAAAACTGTCTGGGGCAGTTAACTGGAGGAACAAGGGGTTTAAGCATACCCTGAGATGGAAAGCTTATTTGCCGGTGCTTCATAATGCTCCGGTGCAAATAAAAAAATAAAAGAGGAGGTATTATTATGAAAAGGAAAGCAATAGCACTCTTATTGGCTCTGGCAATGTGCACAACAGTTTTTTGGGGTTGCGGCAAAGGAAGCAATGGAGAAGGCAACAGTAAGACAGCAGGGGCAGGTGCTTCTGCGGATATTACGGATGAGAATGGTAAGATCAACGGGCTCATGAACAAAGAGGGACTTCCGCTGGTCGAGGAAGGTACCTACGGTTTCTCGATTTTCGTGGATGACTCCAGTGAATCAGGAGAATTCTACATGATAGATGAGTTCAAGAAACAGACCAATGTAGATGTTACACTAAAGCTTTTTCCATACGAAACTGCCACAGAGAGACTTAACCTGGATCTGAATTCCGGTGATTACGCTGATGTTATCGGCGGCTGGACTTTAAATGACAGTATGATCCTGACTTATGGAGTAAAGCAGGGGATCTTCATTCCGCTGGAGGATTATTTTGAGAAATATTGCCCTAACATCTCAGCTATCCTGGACTTACCGGGTGTAAGAGAGAAGATGACAGCACCGGATGGACACATATATACCATTCCTTATGTAACCGGCGATACGACGGTAAGCTATTCCCCTTATATCAACAGCAGATGGCTGAAAAATGTAGGCATGGAAATGCCGTCCTCTACAGAGGAATTTGCAGAAGTACTGCGGGCCTTTAAAGAAAAAGATGCCAATGGAAATGGAGACGCTGACGATGAGATTCCTTTTTCTGCAGATCCTAATAATAAACATATAGAAGCCATGACCGGCTGGTTTGGATTGCCCATGGATAAATATGGTGTTGCCATTCAGGAGGATAAGGTTGTTTACGGCGGTGTCAGCAAGCAATACAGAGAATTCCTAAGCTGGTTCAACGGTCTTTATAAAGAAGGACTGATAGATATGGAACTCTTTACACAGGACTCTTCCACCTGGGAAGGAAAAGGGAATAAAGATCTTTACGGTGTATCCATTGCTTATGGCAGCAATGAATTTTCAGGTATTGTGCAGACTACCGAAAAAAGCGAATTTGATGTGCTTCCAGTACTTAATACCGACAAAGGAGGCATCTGGTTAAAAGATACCAACGGCTTTAGCGTATTCAGAACCCAGGCAGTAATTACCGATAAAGCACAAAATCCAGAAATTATCTGTAGGTGGTTTGATAATGCTTTTGCTCTGGAAAATGGGATTGGCTGCAGCAGAGGTCCTGTAGGTGTTGTCACAATGAAGGAAGGTAACGGTTATCGGGCAATTGATACTTCAACACTTCCGGAGGATCAGCAGGAAAAGGTCAGCTGGAGCAACTTATGGCCCCAGGCTCTGCCCAAATATCTTCCTGCAGGCTTTAAGTTCGTCGAAGACAGTCCTCTTTATGATGAGAAAAAGGCTATGGAAAATACCTATGAGCCTAATCTGACAAAAGAGGTCATTCCCTCCAACTGGATAGCTCTTGACGATATTGACAGATATTCTGATATCAGTACTGCCCTTACAGATTACTTCAATCAGCAGCAGGCTCTGTTCGTTACCGGAGAGTTGGATGTAAATGATGACGCCCAATGGAAAGCCTATACAGACGGTCTTAATGCCCTTGGGTTGGAGGATTGGGTCAAAATGCGGGGGATTGAAGGAATAGCAGAATAACAAACAACAGAGGTTGAGTTGAGGATACCGGTGAAAAGCATATTACTGTATCGTCGGTAATATGCTTTTCTTTCCATCCGGCAGGGGGTACCGGCTGGTAATTCCTAAGGAGATTTACAGGAATATCCTAAGGATATGTTTCTATAACAGGATGGATAATTTGCTTAAAGGTGGAAGGGATCAGGTGACACAGATGGAAAATAAATCAGAGGAAAAGCTGGTGACGGACAGCCAGAGGTTAAAGTCAGGAGAGCCAGAGAATCAGGAGAAGGAAAAAGCAGCTGTGGAGGAAAGAATAGAACAGGGTGTCCACAATTACAGTGCTGCAGAAGAATATGTCTGGCCAGAGGATGATAAGGTCCGGCAGAAGCTGGAGTGGTTTCAGGATCAGAAACTGGCGCTGATGATGCATTGGGGACCCTATTCCCAGCTTGGAATCGTTGAATCCTGGGCACTTTCCGATGCGGATGCGGAATGGTCCAGAACAGGAATTGATTGGGAAGTAAGCGGTGAAGAATTCAAGAAGCAGTATTTCGATCTGAACAAAACCTTTCATCCAATCCGGTTCGAACCGGAAAAATGGGCAGATATTGCGGCAGAGGCGGGGATGCGCTATCTGATATTTACCACAAAACACCATGATGGTTTCTGTATGTGGGATACCCGTTATTCGGATTATAAGATAACGGGAACAGACTGCCCATATCATAACCATAAATATGCAGATATATGCGGGCATTTGTTTGAAGCCTTTCGTAAGAAAGGAATCGGTATAGCAGCTTATTTTTCCAAAGCGGATTGGCATATAGAGAGTTACTGGGCAAAAAATTATCCGCGGGGTGAGTATATGTGGAGGGGACCCTCCTATGACCCCTTAAAGCAGCCTGAGGAGTGGGAGAGATTTGCTGAATTTACGCGGAATCAGGTGAAGGAACTGGCAACCCGGTATGGGAAATTGGATATCATGTGGTTTGATGCCGGCTGGGTGTGCAAGGAAAACGGCCAGGATATCCGCCTTGGTGAGACGATAGAGGAGATCAGGACCTGGCAGCCTGGAATGCTGTGTGCCGACAGAACGGTTGGCGGTGCTTACGAAAATTACATTACTCCGGAGCAGTGTGTACCGGAAGAACCGCTTACCGTGCCTTGGGAGAGCTGTATTACCCTGGGAACCTCTTTTTCATTTGCCTATGAAGATGTCTATAAATCACCAAGGGAAGTAATCCATCTGCTGACGGACATTGTTGCAAAGGGAGGTAATCTGGCAATCAATGTGGGGCCGCAGCCGGACGGGCGGCTTCCTAAGGGTGCGATTGCTTCTTTAAAAGGCATAGGAGCATGGCTTAAGCTCTTTGGGGAAGCCATTTACGGCACCAGAATCTGTGCGCCATACAAGGTGGATAATATTGCTTTTACCAGAAAAGGTGAGGTGGTATATGCCCTGGAGCTGTTTGCGGAAGGCGACGAAGTTCCGGATAGGGTGTTTCTTCCCTTTGGTGGAAGGGTTAAGCGGGTGACAAGGGTTGGTACTGGTGAGAACATACTTTTTGAAAATATAACAGGAGGTCTTCAGGTAATGGTACCCTGGGCGAAGGGAAAAGAGGCTCCTGTTGCCAGAGTGTATAAACTGGAGCCTGAAGCAGCTTTCGGAAGCTGATGGAAAATAAGCTTGCATAGGTTTAGTTTAAACATCCAGTGCTTTAAACATGAATGATATACGTCATGAAAATAAGATTGCATAGTTTAGTTACAAACAGCGCAGTTTGAAGTAATAAATGCAACAGCAGGCCATTGACAAATAAATCGTATGATAGGAAGGTGGGAGAAAGAATGTTTACGGTACAGCTGCAGAAGTACGCTTCAGATAAATATGAAGAACGAAAAAAATATTACGGCTGTCTTTTAGCTGATATCGAGGAAGGGTTAAAGGGCTGCCAGGAAGAGGAAGCCGTGCTGATGCGTTTTCTTTACGGTACTATGCCCTTACGTGATGCCGGAGAATATGAATTTCACATATTTTTAAGCTTTGTACAGCATGCTCTTTGGCTTCGGAGGGAGAGGGAATGGTGCCGCAAGCTGCCGGAAGAGATTTTTATCCACTATGTGCTTTATTATCGCATTAATTCCGAAAGCATCAGCGATTGCAGAAATTTCTTCTATAAGCAGCTAAAAGATAGAATTGAGGGTTTGGACCTGAAGGCTGCCATACTTGAAATCAATTACTGGTGTGCGGAAAATGCTGCTTATGAGGCCACGGATGAAAGAACAGTCTCGCCTATGACCATGTTCCGGTGTAAAAGGGGGCGCTGCGGAGAAGAATCTACCTTTGCAGTTACAGCTTACCGAAGTATGGGGATTCCTGCCAGGCAGATCTATACGCCAAGGTGGGCCCACTGTGATGATAACCATGCCTGGGTGGAGGTTTATGTGGAGGGAAGCTGGTATTTCCTGGGAGCCTGTGAACCGGAGGAAGCTTTGAACAGGGGCTGGTTTACCCAAGCTGCCAACCGCGCTATATTGATTCACAGCCGCAGGTTTTCTGATTTCCCGGCTGCTTCTATGGAAGAAACGCTGGGACAGGAAGGTGTGCTGACCTATTGCAGCCATACTTCTTATTATACCAGGACAGAGGAAGTGGCAGTGCTTGTGAAGGATGCCCGTGGAAATCCGGTGGAAGGGGCTCAGGTTATCCTGGAGATTCTTAACATGGCGGAGTATTTTCCGTCAGCAGTTCTTATAACAGACAGGAATGGAGAAGTGCGAATAAAAGCCGGACTTGGAGATATCAGAGTCAGAGCGGTTAAAGGGGAGACCTTCGGGGAGAGAAAGCTTACCGTAGGCAAGGGGGTAAAAGAAGAACTTTTATTACATACCCGGAACGATAACATCTTCAGCGATAGATGGGAACAGGATGAATACCTCTCACCGGCTGAACATCCGCTGCACTCTGCCTATGAAAGCAAAGAGCAAAAAGAGAAAAATGCAGAACGCTTGAAAGCTGCCAGAGAAATCAGGGAAAAAAGCCTTGCTGCTTGCTATGATGAAGAGATTGAGAAGCTATACCAAGAGGATCGTGAAGCCATCCGCAGAGCGGGAGCAAATGCAGAAGAAATAAAAGCTTTTCTGACCAGAGATGAGAATCCCCTCAGAAAACAACTGCTGCTAAGTCTGTCGGAAAAGGACTTTAAGGATCTGAAGGCCGAAATCCTGGAAGATCATCTGGAGCCATATAGTGAATCATATGGATTCTCCAGGGATATCTATTGCAGATATGTACTGTGTCCAAGGATTTTCAGAGAGGAGCTGACACCTTATAAGAGCTTTATCCGCAACTATTTCAGTAAGGAGGAGAAGGAAGGTTTTGCAGGAGAGCCTGACCTTATCTGGAAATATATCAAAGCGGTCATAGGGTATATTCCGGAAGAAGAGTATGACACCCTCTGTGCTACTCCTGTCGGCAGTCTGCGGCTGGGGTTAGGAAGCCCTTTGGCAAAAAGCATCCTGTTTGCAGCTATTTGCAGGAGTCTTCATATTCCTGCCAGGTTAAATCCGGTAACCCATGCACCGGAATATTTAAGAGACGGAGTGTTTGTTTCACCGGAGGCAGATACATTATTAAATACCGCAACCCTGGTACTGAAAAAGAAAAAAGACAGCAGATGGAGCTATTATCAGAATTGGACCATCGGTAAGCTGAAAGGAGTGCAGTTTGAGACATTGGTCTACGAGGGTAAGGTCTTTTGGGAGAAGGAACTTAAGCTGGAATTGGAGGAGGGAATATATAGGATCATAGCTACCAGGCGTATGCCGGAAGGTCATCAGAAAGTCTATGAGAGAGTTTTCCGGCTGGTGGGGAGAGAACGTAAAGTCATTGAAATGGCAGAGTGGGACACAGATAGGTTAATACCTGAGAAAAGTGTGAAGCTGGAGAATTTTCTGTTTTACAATAGCAGGGGAAAGGAAAGCAATCTGTTAAAACTGGTTAAGCAGAAACCTGTTATTCTTGCTTTTTTGGGAACAGGTGAAGAACCCACCGAGCATGTATTGAATGAATTGCTGGATATTGCTGATACCTGGAACAGCAGCGGAGGCAGAATGCTTGTGGTACTGCGGGAACAGCTTGAAATGGAGAATATTACCCTGGGGAAAGTCCTTGCGAAATTATCAGGTATCGAAATATATTTTGACAATTCAGGCAGCTGCAGCAGAGCGGCGGCGAAGCTTCGGCTTAATGAAGATAAACTGCCGGTTCTTATCCTGGCGGACAGCAGAGGAAACAGTGTGTATGCCTGTGGGGGCTATCATGTAGGCAGTGTGGAATTTATGCTGAAACTACTGGAGGAGCAAAAACTGTAAGGAGTACAAAGTGTGAAAGAAAATAATAAATTGAAAGGATGCCACGTGAAGATTCTTTCACCCTTTTATTTGTGGCAGCATCGCAGGCAGGCCTGCGATATGCAATGGGTATAAATAATGAGTAGAGTAACAGGGAGTTCCCTGCCAGACATTCCCTGGCAGGATAAACCGGAGGGGTACAGTAAACCGGTCTGGCGATATAATAGCAATCCTATTATAAAAAGAGATGCAATACCAACTTCCAACAGCATCTTTAACAGTGCAGTAATTCCTTTTAAGGATGGATTTGCAGGAGTATTCCGTTGTGACAGTATTGCGGTTAGTATGGATATCTTTCCGGGCTTTAGTGAAGATGGTATCCATTGGAAGATTGAGGAAGAGCCTATTGTTTTTCAGGGGGAGGACATGGAAATCCTGAAAAGGGAATACCGTTACGACCCCAGAGTGTGCTATCTGGAAGACAGATATTATATAACCTGGTGCAACGGCTATCATGGGCCTACTATTGGTATCGGGTATACTTTTGATTTTAAGACCTTTTACCAGCTGGAAAATGCTTTTCTGCCCTATAACCGGAATGGCGTACTGTTTCCCAGAAAAATAAACGGCAGATATGCCATGCTAAGCAGACCAAGTGATACAGGGCATACGCCATTTGGAGATATCTTCTATAGTCAGAGCAGGGATTTGGAATATTGGGGACACCACAGGCATGTTATGTCTCCTGTAAAAGGCGACGAATCTGCCTGGCAGGGAACCAAGATCGGCCCCGGCCCCATCCCTATTGAGACGGAGGAGGGCTGGCTGCTGCTCTATCATGGAGTCATACATACCTGCAATGGTTTTGTGTACCGAGTGGGCACTGCCATTTTAGATCTTGATGAACCCTGGAAAGTAAAATACCGTTCCAGATATTATGTCTTAGGACCGGAGGAATATTATGAGCGTGTAGGGGATGTTCCCAATGTGGTATTCCCCTGTGCGGCTCTTACTGATAAGGCTACAGGGCGGATTGCTCTATATTATGGCTGTGCGGATACGGTAACCGGTCTGGCCTTTACTACGGTGGAAGAGCTGATAGGGTTTACCAAAGCTCATGCCTTAACTTAATAAAAGAAAACGGAGGAAAAGAACACGGATAATGGGGAAATTAATCGGATATGTCAGCACCGGTGATCTAGGTGAGGTGACTGCAGAGGATAGTAAGAGTCTGGATGTGATCAATATAGCTTTCGGGCATATAAACCAGGGGTTAGCGGAATGGAACCATCCTGAATGCAAAGCAGTATTGTCACGGATAAAATCCCTGAATCCGGATATAAAGCTTATATTATCCCTGGGAGGCTGGGGTGCTGCCGGATTCTCAGAGGCTGCCATGACCAGGGAGAACAGAACACGTTTTGCTGCTTCTGCAGTAGAGCTCATAAGAGAATATGATATGGATGGTATAGATATAGACTGGGAATACCCATGTTACCGCGTGGCTGGTATTGATGGAAGCGAATTAGACAGAGAGAATTTTACCTTATTACTGGAAGCCTTCAGAATAGCACTTGACAGGGCTGCTGAAAAGGATTACCTGTTGACCATTGCAGCAGGTGGAGGTGAATATTTTACAGCCTGTACCGATATGAAGAACGCACAGCAGTATCTGGATTACGTACAGCTGATGACCTATGACTTAAAGGGAGGTTTTCAGAATTTTACAGGTCATCATACCAGCCTGTATTCCAATAAAAGGGATTTGTTTCCCGCCAGTACGGACCGTGGGGTGGAATGCTTTATAAAGGCAGGAGTACCAAAGGAAAAGCTGGTAATCGGTGCAGCCTTCTACTCCAGACTATGGAAGGGTGTTCCGGATATTGAGCATGGTCTGCATCAGATGGCAGCAACCACCGGAGGATACGGACCTGCCTACCACAGTCTCCTTCAGAATTTTATTAACAGGAATGGATATGTCCGTTATTGGGATGAGGAAGCAAAAGCCCCTTATCTGTTCAATGGAGATACCTTTATAAGCTATGATGACAGAGAGTCACTGAAAAGAAAAGCAGAGTATGCCAAGGAGAAAGGTCTCCTTGGGCTGATGTATTGGGAATACGGCTGTGACAATACCCATACCTTAACCGGATGGTTAAGGGAACAGATTGAGAGAACGCCCTGGATCAACGGGAATTCCTAAGCTTATTTTAACAGAAAATGCCATGACAGATGGAGGCATAGTCCAATAAGTAATGTCAGAAAGAAATTAATCCCGAAGCCAGACGCAATGGTGTCTGGTTAATATATTACATTAAGTAATGTCAGAAAGAAGTCCCGATGGCCTTCCTTCACACAATGGTTCTGGTAGGCCGTTGTGTGGAGGAAGGTCATTGTTTTTTTTGTGAAAAAGGTCATATTTTTAGAGAAAAATACTTTAATAATTACACTTTTTATTAAAAGAATTTTGTCATATAATAAATTGTATTAATACTTGTATAAATACTAAAACATACTTCTGGCAGTTAATATGAATTATTGATAATTACAAAGCGTACCATAATTTTAGGCACTGCTACATCTGCAGGCAGGAGCGGCATTTAGTGGGAGCTGATGCTGCCTTTAGTGAAGGATTACAGGTTATGGGAAAAGGAATGGTTATGGGAAAGGTTTGGTTATTATATGGTTAAGAAACATAAGCTTTTGGGCATTCTCTTATGTTTGGTGCTGGCTGTTACTATGACAGGGGGCTGTGCTTCTAATACTCGTAACCCAGAGATTTTGGGGAATGCAGACTCTGCTGGTAATAAAAACTCTGGAAAAGAAGGAAAAGCGAAATACAAAGAATTTATTACCGTGGATGTTTTCGATTCCCAATCCAATTATCAGGGAATACAGTCAGGCTGGTTTGCCAAAATTATAAAAGATAAATTTAATATGGAACTTAACATAATTGCACCAAATGTGGCAGGTGGAGGTGAAACCCTGCTTCAGACCCGCAGTGCAGCCGGGAATCTGGGAGATCTTATCCTTACTTCTGCAGCCGGCGGAAAGCTTCAGGATCTCGTTACGGCGGGACTGATAATTGATATGACGGAGTTTATGGAAGGAAAGAAGAATCTGTCCAAATACCAGGCAGCGATTGAGTATACCAATAAAACACTTGCAAAAGAGGAGGGTATTTGGGCAATCCCGTCGGAAATATCAGAAAGACCTGCAGATACGAATCTGGGAGGTACGGTTTTAAACTTTGGAACCTATATCAGATGGGATCTGTATAAACAGCTGGGTTATCCGAAAATGAAAACGCTGGAGGATCTGCTGCCGGTGATGAAAGAGATGCAGGACATTGCAGGTGTCAGTGATTCCGGTAAAAAAATCTATGCATTCTCCCTGTTTAAGGATTGGGACAGTGAATACCTGGGAGCTGCCAATCAGATACCTTACATGTATGGTTATGCACCGATTGGTTATGCCTATGCAAAAGCAGATGATTCCGAGGAACCTCAAAGTGCTTTGGCAGAGGATTCTCTGTATATCAGGGGGCTTAAATTCTTTTTTCAGGCAAATCAGATGGGACTGCTGGATCCGGAATCAACTACTCAGAATTTTGATGCATTATCAAAGAAATATAAGGATGGTGCTGTATTGTGGTCACCCTGGCCCTGGCAGTCCTCCGGATACAATACAGCAGACCACACCTCCTCCGGTAAGGCTTTTAATACGGCTGCCGTTGAGGATTTCCAGCTGTACGACTGGGGTTGCTATACCAAAGGAAATCCCTATAATTCCATTATGATCGGCAGCAAGGCGAAAGACCCGGAACGGTTAATGGATTTTATCGACTGGCTGTATTCACCGGAAGGACTGACAGTAGCTTATTCGGGCAGTTTATCCGGTATCAAGGGACTTATGTGGGATGTAGAAGACGGAAAACCGGTTCTTACAGACTTTGGCTATAAATGCCTGACCAATGGTGATAAGACCCTGATGCCGGAGGAATATGGAGGGGGAACCTATCTTGACGGTATTGAAAGACTGAATTTTAAAGCCGTATCAGATGGTGAGATTAATCCTGAAACCGGTTATCCTTACAACTATCTGATGTGGGATGACTATTTATCCTTAACCCTTACGGATATGGAAAGGGACTGGCAGACTCATATGAAGGCTAAGAATGCTGCCGAATATTTCTATAAAAATAATCAGGCGGTAATATCTGTTGGAAGCGGTTATGCCGTGTCGGCAGAAGATCCGGATATCACTACTATCCGGGCCCAGATACGTTCAACTATTGTAGAATATTCCTGGAAGTCAGTCTTTGCGAAAGATGAAGGGGAATTTACCCGGCTGATACAGGAAATGACGGACATTGCCATGGGATTGGGGTATGAAAAGGTCTTAAATATTGATCTGCAGAATGCAGAACAGCAGAAGCAGGCAAGAGCAGCTATTGATAAATAAAGGTATGCTTGAATTTATGGGGGTGTTTTATGTATTCAGTTCTGATAGCAGATGATGAAGCAATCATCAGGCGTGGATTAAAGAAAGTAGTCAACTGGGAACAGCTTGGCTACAATATTATTGGAGAAGCTTCCGATGGAGAAGAAGCGCTGTCCTGCTTGCTGAGCCAGAATCCGGACGTTGTAATGATGGATATAAGGATGCCGCTTATGGACGGGCTGGAGGTTATTCAAAAGGCCAGAGCGGGCAATTATAAAGGAAAGATAATTATCTTAAGCGGGTTTTCTGATTTCGCATACGCCCAGGAAGCTATACGTTATGATGTTAAATTTTATCTGAACAAGCCACTTAATGAGCTGGAGCTGGAAGCAGCCTTGAATTCCATATCTCATGAACTGCAGGAAGAAGCGAGGGAGAAGAGGACCGTAAGCCATTACCGTGAAAAAGCAAAGATTTCCATCTTAAGGGATATTATTAACGGTGAGGCGGATATTTCCAGGATTAATTTAGCGGATTTGCATATGACAGATAATATCTTTCAGGTGCTGATCTATGAGAAGTACAGTCACAACATAGCGGATATTTCCTATAATTTCTCTGAGATATTAAGAGTCACCAATCAGGACAGTAATTCACTTGAAAGTGTGACGATTAAGGAGAATCAGGTTATTATTCTGAAAGGAGAATTTGCCATCGGTCAATTCAAACGGTTTATTGAGAAATTTGAATATGATCTCAAACCGCAGAAAGGTTCACCTTTAGATACCTTGTTTATTTCTTATGGAAGAACTGTCTCGGAAGTCACGGATATACGCACCTCCTATCTGGATGCCTTATTCTTAATGCAGAGGCGTTTTTTCTGTGCTCAGGACCAGCATACCATAGGATATCTTGATACAGAGGAGCATAAGAGTGCAAAACTTCCTTTCGACCACGAAATGATAAACAGTTTTTACAATCTGCTGGTAAATTATATACAGACCCACAACCGGAATCTGTTGGTGGAAACACTGCATGAGCTGGAAAAGAAGCTGAATAGGTGTGAAATAAATATACCTGATATCAAACTGTCTTTATCGGACCTTTTTCTGCAGATTAAGGATAAAATCAATAATCTGTATGCAGGCAGTAAGATTCCTTTTCCTACCAATACTCAGATTATCAACTTTATAACCACCAGGAATTATCTTTATGAAATCCTTGCTTTTTTTACCGAAGAGTTTGAAATTATCATGAATACAGTGGGGGTTTCCGGCAATGACAGTGTGATTGACAGTGTAATCTATTATATTGAGCACAACTACAAGGAAAATATCAAGCTGGAAAGTATAGCCTGTCTCTTCGGGTATAACAGCTGTTATCTGGGGAAACTGTTTCATGAAAAAACCGGTAAAAGCTTTAATTATTATGTAGATTATGTCCGGGTGCAGAATTCCATAAAACTGTTAAAGCAGAATAACATGAAGGTTTATGACATTGCGGAGAAGGTCGGGTACCGTAATGTGGACTATTTTTATACAAAATTTAGGAAGTATACAAATCTCACTCCCACTGAATACCGTAAGCAGATGCAGCAGGGATGAGGACAGGGAGAAGGGCTTTGCAAACAAAATCGAAAATCAAAATAAAGACACAAATGTATATTATATTTATTCCTTTTCTTGTGATACCGGTTGCTTTCATCGGATTATTTCTGACTCTTTATTTTGCCAAAGCACTATACCAGCAGACCTATTCTCAACTGGAATCCGATAATCTCAGGGTTAAATCCATTTTGCTGGACTGTACCCTGAATATCTTTAATATGTCCGAAGATTTTATAAATGATAAAGTACTGCTCTCGATGCTCACGGAAAAAGCCCCGGAGGAAACGGAATTCAGCAGCCGGATCAATGCATACGACCGTTTTGATACCTATATGAAAAACAATACAGCCCTGGCGGCCATTACCGTATATACGACCAATACCTCATTGCCAGAGAGCATATACATTAAACATGCCACTCCTGCAGTGAAGGAGGAATGGTTTTCCAAAGTCTCCATACCCTCCAGCAGTGCCTGGGTCAATTACACTCCGGAGAACAAGGAAAAGAGCTTGCTGCAGCTTACCTTTATTCGTTCCTTTCCTATTGTGGATTCAGCTGAACCTACCAATGACGGAGCTATCCTGGTGGTTACGATCAGTACGAATTATTTAAAGAACCGTATACAGAACAATAAACTTTTTACAGCCGTATCACTGAACAAAGACGAAATCTTCTTCAGTACGACAAGATCCGTGCAGGGAGAAAAACAGCAGGTTCCCATAGATTTTGAGGAAAAATATTTTACCAGTAAAGGGTCTTTGAAATATCAGGGAAATAAGGTACTGGGATATATATCTTCATTGCCTGCCTATCGGTCTAAGGACATCTATTATATTACCACCCTGGATCTGGAGGCGTATAATAGTATCTTTAAGATTGTGGTCATGTGTGTGGTCATAACACTTGTATCCATTGTCATACCACTGGTAGGAATCCTGTTTTATACAAAGAAATTCAGTTACAGGGTAATCGCTCTGCGAAAGGCCATGAGCAGTGCCAGCATAGGGGAATATGATATTATTGATACCTTGCGGGGAGACGATGAACTGACGGAAACCTTTTTTGATCTGAAATATATGATCCAGGAGATAAAGAAGAAGGAATCCCAGGTTTATGAAGCTCTTATCAAGCAGAAGGAATTGATCAACCAGCAGCAGAAGATGGAGTTTAAGCTGCTTGCCAGCCAGATTAATCCTCATTTTATTTATAATACACTGGAAACCATCCGCATGCTGGCAATTGAGAACGACGATCATAATGTGTCCACTGCTATCAAGCTATTGGGGCAAGCGATCCATTATGTATTGGAAAATACAGAAACCTTCTCAACTACCCTGGAAAAAGAGCTGAATTATATTGATGTCTATCTTCAGATTCAGAAATTGAGATTTGAGGACAGAATCAGCTACTGTATAACGGTTCAGGAGGATATCAGGAGCAGGGAATATCAGATCCTGCCGTTGTTGTTACAGCCTATCGTAGAAAATGCAGTGACCCATGGGCTTAAAAACGTTAAGAAAAATGGGTGGATCAGGGTGGAGGTGACCTCGGATAATAAGTCTGCCCTGTTTATTACAATTGAAGATAATGGCATTGGTATGGATACCAGAGAACTGAACAGGCTGGATACGAAAATAAAGGAAAAATCAGATAATACAAGAATTGGAATCGGGCTGAACAATATAAATCAGAGGATTAGATTATTCTATGGAGAAGAGTATTACATGAAACTTGAAAGTACACCTGAAAACGGAACAAAAGTAAGGCTGATGCTGCCTCTGATACCTGTGTAATCAGTGTGTTCCTGCATAAGAATTTCAACTGCCAAAAGGAATTAAAACAGCAATTTGACTCCACTTCCACAACGGATAATGTTGTTCCGGTGTTAAACACAATAGGTCAGGAAATCTTAGGATTTGAGTGCTATAAACGAACTAGGTTCGAATAAGCACACAAATCCTTTCTTTTAGATTGATTAGCTATGAGCCACAATCCTGTGGGGGACATAGGGTTCTTCCATATAAGCGGTTTCTTCCGGTGAAAGTCTGACTTCCAGGGACGGTACCGCTGCTTCCAGATGTGAAATCTTTGTGGCACCGATTATGGGAATTGTAACCGGCTGTTTTTGGATCAGCCAAGCCAGGGCTATCTGGGTACGGGGAACTCCGTGCTTTTCTGCGACTTCTGCCAGTCTTTCCACCACCAGTCTGTCGGCGTCAATGGTAGAATCATACTTATCTCTTTGCACCCGGTCGGTTTCATAGCGTTTAGTGGTCTCTGACCAGTCTCTGGTCAGTCTTCCGGAAGCCAGGGGGCTATAAGGCGTCAGAGCTATTTTTTCCTCTTTGCATAAGGGTATCATTTCTCTTTCTTCTTCCCTGTAAATAAGGTTTAAATGATTCTGCATGGATACAAAACGTGTCCAGCCGTTTTTCTCTGCTGTATAAAGGGCTTTCTGAAATTGCCAGGCATACATGGAGGAGGCGCCGATATATCTTGCCTTACCTGCCTTTACTATGTCATGCAGTGCCGACATGGTTTCTTCAATAGGAGTATTATAATCCCATCTATGGATGATGTAGAGGTCTACATAATCCGTCCCAAGGCGTTTCAGACTCTTATCGATCTCACTCATAATAGCTTTTCTGGAAAGACCGGCTCCGTTGGGACCTTCCTGCATCTTATTGTATACTTTTGTTGCAATAACGATCTCATCACGGTTTGCATAATCCTTTAAGGCTCGTCCGAGGATTTCTTCGCTTCTGCCTAAAGAATATACATTCGCGGTATCAAAGAAATTAATACCTAAATCCAGGGCTTTTTTAATGACAGGACGGCTTTCCTCGTCTGTTAATGCCCATTTATGGACCCAGCCTTCCGGATCTCCAAAACTCATGCAGCCAAGACAAAGACGTGATACCTCTAAACCGGTATTTCCAAGTTTTACATATTCCATATGCTTATCCTCACTTTCCTGTTAGTATGGTATAAGTCTACAATATAGAGTTCACTGCATGTCAAGTGTTTTTTTGCAAAATGGTAATAATTTTCAAATAACATTATTGTTTAACGTGTTTTCCTATGCAATTTAACCCTGAGACCTGCAGTAATCCTACATAAATCTGTTTAAATTCTATACAAAAATCCATGTAGATATCCGTATCATTATTAAAATAGTAGTATTTATATTGGTTAAAATTCTACGGTTATGTTAAATATCTATGATTGTTAGTGAATTGTTGAAGAGATATAATAAAACTTAGTAAGAGTGATAAAAACTATGCAATATAACGAAAGGGTACTGGTGTTTATGTCGAATTCAAAAAGGGAACAAGTAAATTTAACAATAAAAAAGAAGAGCAAATGGGGAGTGTTTAGAGATAATTTTGAGCTGTCAATGATGTTGGTGCCCGGCATTATCTTCTTTCTGGTTTTCAGTTATATACCAATGCTTGGCGTAATTATTGCATTTAAGGACTATCGAAACAACTTGGGTATCTTCGGCAGTGAATGGGTAGGACTTCGCAATTTCAAATTCTTCTTTACTTCACAGGATGCATTTAGGATAGCAAGAAATACCGTGGGTTACGGTCTGGTATTCATAATACTTGGTATTGTCTGCTCAGTAGCTATTGCCATACTGCTCTATGAGGTAAAGAACAGACTGTTCCTGAAGTTTTACCAGACTACTATGATATTACCCCATTTCCTGTCCTGGGTCATTGTAGGTTATATTACTTATATCTTACTGGAACCCAATATGGGTATACTGAACCAGATTATCAAGTTCTTTGGCATGGAAGGTATCAACTGGTATCTGGAACCGAAATACTGGGTGGCCATATTACCGGTGGTTCATGTATGGAAAAGCGTGGGACTCAGCTGTATTATGTATTATGCCGCATTAATGGGAATTGATGAACAGCTTTTTGAAGCAGCTTCCATTGACGGAGCAAGCAAATGGAAACAGATTTGTTATATTACCCTTCCATCTCTGGTTCCTCTTATGACAGTGCTTACAATCTTAAATGTTGGCGGCATTATCAAAGGTGATTTTGGTCTCTTTTATAATATACCCCGTAATGTGGGATTATTATATCCTACCACCGATATTATTGATACTTATATTTACCGCGGGTTACAGACCGGTGATGATATCGGAATTACAACAGCAGTAGGCTTGTTCCAATCCTTTGTGGGTTTTGTAATGGTAGTAGCTACCAACAAAATAGTCAAGAAGATATCACCTGAAAATTCATTGTTCTAGAGGAGGCAAACGTGAAAAGCAAGAGAGCGAATTTACCGGTAAATATATTTTTTATTATATTTTCACTGGGTTTTATAATACCGTTTATATTAATCATTTCATCATCCATAACGGATGAACAGACACTTATAACCGAAGGGTATAAATTGATTCCCCATAAGTTTTCGCTGGAAGCTTATAAGTATGTAATGAAAAGCCCGGGACAGTTGTTAAATTCCTACAAGGTAACAATTTTTTATTCCCTGGTTGCCACAGCTTTAAGTATGGTTGTTATGACCTTAATGGCTTATCCGTTATCCAGAGCCAGTTATAAGTACAAGAAGCCTGTAACATTCTTTATTATTTTTACAATGTTGTTTTCTGGAGGATTGATTCCTACTTATATATTAATGACTAAATATCTGCATCTGCAGGATAATATCTGGGTATACATCTTACCAAACCTTGCAAATGCATTTCACATTATCGTAATCAGGTCTTTCTTCCAGGGACTGCCGCCTTCACTAGTTGAGTCTGCCAAGATTGACGGTGCAAGAGAACTGCAGGTGTTTTATAAAATTGTACTGCCTTTGTCAAAACCGGTTATTGCCACAGTTTCATTGTTGAATCTACTGGCCAGGTGGAATGACTGGAATACTGCTTTGATTTATATCAGAAGCAAGGAGTTATTTTCCTTACAGTATCTGCTGCAGCAGATATTAAGAGAAGTACAGTTTATCAAAGACATGGCAGAGAGTTCACCGGTAGCAGGAATCAGTATCAATCTGACGCAGCTTCCTTCTGAGACCATAAGATTTGCATTGTGTATTGTTGCAGCTGGACCAATGCTTATCATCTTCCCGTTCTTTCAGAAGTATTTTGCAAAAGGTTTAACAGTAGGTGCGGTAAAAGAGTAGAGGTTTACATATTAAAAGGAGGGTATTTTATGTTAAAAAGAATGAGAGTTTTGGTTGTAATCTGTCTTATGTTTTCCATTATCCTGACAGGTTGCAAGGGCAGCAGCAATACGCCGGATAATAACAACGGAACAAAAGAAACAAATGCAGAGCAGAATGAACCCACAGGCACAAAAGAGCCAGAAAAAGAAGCAGAGCCGGTAACCCTAAAATGGGTATTCTTAAGTCCTGGCGAGCAGAAAGATGCCCAGGAGGTTTGGAATAAATTCAACGAAGAACTTCAGAAATATCTGCCCGGTACTACCGTTAAGTTTGAGGGTATCACCTCAGCAGATTATGCTGAGAAATGGAAATTGATCAGTGCCTCCCAGGAGAATGTTGATATCGTATGGCATGGCTGGATGGTTCCTTATGTAACGGAAGTAAGAAAAGGTTCCTATATGGAGCTTGACAAACTGATTGAAGAGTATGCACCTGACCTGCTAAAGGAAATTCCTGAGAACATCCTGGATAAATCAAGAGTGGATGGAAAGCTATACAGCATACCAAACATGCAGCAGATGGTTTCTTATGTATCCACTTTACAGTTTCCTATAAAAATTTATGAGAAATACAAAGATCAGATCAACGTGGAACAATTAGCAGAATTATTTGGTTCCCATCAGAAGATGGACCAGGAACTATGGGATGAACTTGAGAAATATATCGTGATGATTAAAGACGGCGGTGATTTACAAAAAGGTGTCTTCGGCTTTGCAGATCACGTGGAAAAAGGCTATGAGTGGATCTTAAACCCTTATAAAATTGATATTTACAGCGATGATTACACACCTGTTAATCTTTACAGAACACCTGAATATGAGACTTTTGTGAAGGAATATTCCGATTGGTACCAGAAAGGTTATATCAGAAAGGATATCTTAACAGCTGATAATGTATCCCAGGAAATTTATGAAGTACGCGGCGGCGGTAACTACCTGGTAGGCCAGGGGTATTATCCTACAGAATCTGAAATTGCAACAAGTGAAGCCGCAGGTTCTACCGCTTATGTAAAGATTCCCTTTGATAATTCACACTATATCCCTTATGCAGCTGCAGCTACCAACATGGCTATTTCCTCTAATTCCAAGAATCCGGAAAGAGCTATGCAGTTAATCGAGTTAATGAACACAGAAAAAGGGAAAGACCTCTATAATTTAATGGTATATGGTATCGAAGGAAAGCACTACAACAAGATTAACGACAAAGAAATCCAGCCCATCGGTTATACCTCACAGCCTACCGCTGACAGCCCTTACGGTCAGTATAACTGGGCTATCGGTAACATCTTTAACGGTTATGAGATCTACATGGAGAACAAACCTCTTACCTTACAGAGCGATTTCATCAGTCAGGTAAATGCTGATGCAGCTCCATCAAAGCTGAAAGGCTTTACACTGGATACCGATCCAATTAAAACAGAACTTGCACAGGTAAATGCAGTAATTGGTGAATATAAGACTACCTTAAACTCCGGTGCAGCACCAGATGCAGATGCTTTATACAAAGATTTTGTTAATAAGCTGATTAAAGCTGGAGATGATGTGGTTACAAAAGAGATTCAGCGTCAGATTGATGAATGGAGAGCCTCTAAAGAAAATCAATAGAAAATCTGACAGTTTCAATATTCAACTGCAAATATATTAAAATAGCAACCTTCTTCCGTGTATAGATATTCTAAGACATGGAAGAAGGATTGTTAATGAGGAGAGTGGTTACTCTGTCCGGTAAGACAGTATAGATATAATTCACAAGACCGGAGCAGAAGTGGAGGGTATCATGAAAAAAATGCATTTTGATATAACCGTTGCAGGGGGAGGAATTGCAGGAATTTGTGCGGCAGTTACTGCAGCCAGGCAAGGACAAAAGGTATTGCTGGTCAATGACCGTCCGGTTCTTGGCGGAAATGCCTCCAGTGAAATTGGGATCACCATATCAGGAGCCAGCCATCATGGCTTAAATCCTGCCATCTATGCGAAAGAAGGAGGTTTGGCAGAAGAAATCAGACTTCGGATGTCAAAATACGCAATGGGTGGAGGTTATGATAAATACGCCTTACTGGATGCTGTATTATTTGACTTGTGCTATGAAAATACGAATCTTTCTTTACTGCTGAATACTTCTGTGTATTCCTGTGAAGTAAAGAATAAGAAAATAACCAGTTTATTAGCAAGACATCATATCAGCAATGAAGTATATGATATCGAAAGCAATATCTACATTGATGCTACGGGAAACGGAACCCTTGCTTATGAAGCCGGCTGCAGCTTCCGTATGGGCAGAGAAGGCAAAGAGCAGCATGGTGAATTCTGGGCACCGGACAATGCAGACAGATATACAATGGGAAATACCTTTTATTTTGAGACCTATGATTGCGGGCATGAAGTTACCTATGTACCACCCGGCTTTGCTCATAAGGTTGATGCTATGGATTTTATCAAAGACATACATAATCCAAAGAAATACCGCAGTATCACTGTAAAGGGTGCTCACTGGTCCTTTGAATACGGCGGACAGGTAGATGTGATTTACCAGAGCGAAGAGATTGATCTGGAGCTTCGCAAGCTGATTTTTGGAATCTGGGATTATATCAAGAACAGCGGTAAGTATCCGGAAGCGAAAAATTACGTCTTAAAAAGAATTTATACAAAATCAGGTGCCAGAGAATCCAGAAGGTTTCTGGGGGACTATATTTTAACAGAAAATGATATTGAAAATAAGATCGGCTTCGAAGATGCAGTTTGCATCGGCGGCTGGCCTATGGATATCCATGCGCCTTTGGGAATCTATGATTCGTTACCTGCTACGAATTTCGTACCGGTAACCGGCATCTATAATATTCCTATGAGATCACTCTATACAAAAGATATTGACAATCTGATGTTAGCCGGCAGAGATATCAGTGCAACTCATATTGCTCTTGGCTCCACCAGAGTAATGGCTACTTGCGGGGTTATGGGGCAGGCAGTTGCCACTGCTGCAAAATTATGTATAGAGAAAGAACTCTCCCCCAGAGAAGTAACGGCTGATTATGGGCGGGAGCTGCAAAAGATACTGGCCGGTGAGGATCAGACCATTATCGGTGTTCCAAATATAAGCCCTGTTATGGCGAATTTTGCTGTAACCGCAACCAGTGAAAAAAGCTATGAAAATGTAAATGGTGTTGATTATATGCTACTTGACAGGGATTACGCCATAGCGTGGATGCTGGAGACGGAACAGCTTATAAGCGTGAGCATTAAAATCAGGAACAGTTCAAAGGAAGCAAAGATCTTAACATATAAAATATTGACAGGTGTTCATAAAGAAACCTTTATACCGGAGGAAGTTGTAAAAGAAGAGAGAATTATTATACCCGAAAATCATGAAGGCTGGCTGGAAATACCCATTAATTCAAACAGGGGGAAGGATGGCAAGCTCTATCTCAGTTTTATAAAGAACGAGGCTCTTTCTTTGGGGATAGCAGAGGACGGACCAATAGGTGCCATTACTCTACGAATGTACTCCCAGGATAACACCGAAGAATGCAATCATGACAGTGTCCCTTTGAAAGCAGCTACCGGTTATTGCTTTCTGGATCACCGTTATGAAAAGAACAGAAATATATTATTTAAGGATATGGTCCCGGAGCAAAGGCTTTTTGCACCTGCTATGGCTGTATCGCCTTATACACGGCCTTATGGTGTTCCGAATCTGTGGATTGGAGAAGGAGACTTTCCGCATACCCTTACACTGACAGCAAAAGAGCCTGTGAATGCAGATAAACTTGTGCTGACCTTTGACAGCTATCTCGAAAATGACAATACGGATAAGCTGCCGGGCTGTCTGGTAAGAGATTACGAATTAAAGATTTATTGCAGGAATGGAGTAATAACTAAGAATATAAAGGATAACTGGAAGAGGTATGCAGTTCATGAAATCAATGCTGCAGGCATTGAGAAAATTGAAATTAAGCTTAACAGCAGCTGGGGAGCTGAAGCAGGTATCTACGGGGTGGATTTAATATAGAAGTCGTCAATCGGCGTAGGAACCGCTACGCTTCATTCCTCCGCCTTGCCTCAGCGCAAATATCAGGCGCTGATATTAAGCGAAATTTTCGCAAGGCAGTACTAGCTGCAGTAATCAGAATATGAGGTGAAATGAATATGAAATACAGGCAAGTGCATCTGGACTTTCACACCAGTGAAAAGATAGAAGGAATCGGAGAAAAGTTCAGCAAAGCTCAGTTTCAGAAAGCCTTGCAAAAAGGCTGTGTCAACTCTATAACACTGTTTTCGAAATGCCATCACGGCTGGGCATATCACCCTTCAAAGGCCAACGAAATGCATCCAAATCTTCACTTTGACCTTTTGAGAGAACAAATAGAAGCGGCACATGAGTTAGGGGTAAAGACACCAGTATACCTGTCCGCTGGCTTTGATGAAAAAATTGCCCGCAGGCATCCTGAGTGGATAGTCAGAATGAAAGACGATTCCATGTTGTGGACCAAAAGCTTTCTGGAGCCGGGTTATCATAAATTATGCATCAATACGCCATATCTGGATTATTTGCTGGAACAGATAAAAGAGGTATGTGAGAATTACGAAGCCGATGGCATCTTCTTAGATATTATAGGAGTCCAGCCCTGCTACTGCAAGCATTGCAGAGAGACTATGGAACAGGAGGGGATGGACCCCTTTAAGGAAGAAGCTGTTATGGCTTTGGCAGAAAGAGTCTATGCCAATTATGCAAAAAGGGTAAGAGAGACCATTGACAGTGTGAAACCGGGGCTGCCGGTGTTTCACAACGGAGGACATATAAGACGGGGCAGAAGGGATCTGGCTTATAAGAACAGTCATCTGGAACTGGAAAGCCTGCCTACCGGCGGCTGGGGATATGATCATTTTCCGCTGTCCGCAGCTTATGCCAGGATTCTCGGTATGGAGTATCTGGGCATGACAGGGAAATTCCATCAGTCCTGGGGAGAGTTCGGGGGCTTTAAGCATCCCAATGCCCTCCGTTATGAAGCTTCTCTGTCTGTTGCTAACGGGGCAGGAGTCTCTATCGGGGACCAGCTGCATCCGTCGGGAGAGATGGATATGGCAACTTATTCTTTAATCGGTAAAGCCTATGAGGAATTAAGCCTTAAGGAGCCTTGGCTTTCGGAGGCAGAAAATATTGCGGATATTGGAGTGCTGTCTGCTGAGGCGGTTTTAGAAAAAAGCAGCGGTTTAAATGAGAAAATTACCTTAGCAGAAGCCGCTAAACTGGCAGATATCGGAGCTGCCAGAATTCTTCTGGAGGGACATTATCTGTTCAATGTTATTGATGAAGAAGAGGATTTCAGCAGATATTCTTTAATAGTATTACCAGATATCATTTTACTGGATAAGGAACTGAAGAATAAGCTGGAGCAATATGTAGAACAGGGTGGTAAACTTCTGTCCACCGGCAGCTCAGGATTAGATAGTGACAAGACCGGTTTTCAATTGGACTTTGGTATTCGTTATCTGGGTGAAAATAAATTCCGCCCGGACTATTTCCGCCCTGTATTCACAATATCGGATCTTGATAATGCAGCCTTTGTTATGTATTCCCAGGGGTATGCTATTGAAAATGTTTCGGGAGAAGAACTTGGCAGCAGGGAGAATCCCTATTTTAACAGAACAGCCGCTGGGTTTTGTTCTCACCTTCATTCTCCAAGCAGGAATGAAAAGGCCGGACCCGGAATGGTAAGCGGAAAGGATGGCATCTATATTTCCTGGGAGGTATTCAGGGATTATGCGACTACAGGAAGTCTTATTTTAAAACGGATGGTTCAATACGCTCTTGACCAGCTGCTCAAAGACAAGGCAACTGTCAGAACTTCTCTCCCTGCACAAGGAATCGTTACCCTGGCAAAGCAAGAGAATCGTTATATAGTTCATCTGCTGTATGGAGTTCCGGTTAAACGCGGAAAGAACACAGAGGTAATAGAAGATATACAGCCTCTTTATGAGCTTGAGGTACAGTTAAACAGCAGGGAAAAGATTAAGAGGATATATCTTGCTCCCGGAGAGTTTGAGCTGGATTATACACAGGAGAAGGGAAACGTAGGATTTAAGGTACCAAAGCTTGAGCTGCATCAGATGATTGTGGCTGAGTATTAAGATAACTGGTCTAAATTGCTTAAGAATACCTGTAAGGAAGGACTTATAAATGAATTACACCGTCTTTGTGAATAATGAAAATATAGAAATCAAAACAACACATATATTTCCCACACCCTATAACGAAGTACAGGTTAGCGAATATACACAATTTACAATGAAGGAACCTGTAGATTTACGGATTCAATCTGAAACGCCTCTCCAAAGCGTTATCATAAGGCCCCTTAGCCTGGGCTTGGATTATAGTTTCAACGAGCATGAGATTTTTCTTCATCTGGAAGAACCTAAAAAGTTCTCTGTTGAGATAAACGGAAGCTTTCATAACAACCTCATTGTCTTTGCGGAAGCCATAAAGTATGAAGACTTTAACAAATATGCGGATAATGTTATTTATTACGAGCCGGGAATCCATACAGTGGATGTCTTGAAATTTGAAAAGGACAATACCATTATTTATCTGGAGGAAGGAGCCTTCCTAAACGGCAAGATGGAATTTAACCAGTGCAGCCACCTTACAATCTGCGGTTACGGTACTATCAGTATGGAAAAATATCCACTTGAAATGAGAAATGTCTATCAGCGCTGCATCGATGTCCTCCATTGCAAAGCAGTAAGCATCAGGGATATCACCATCACCGACAGCAATGACTGGAGTCTTAGGATTTTTGGCTGTGATAATGTAACCATTGATAATGTTAAGATTTTTGGCTGCCGTGGTAATTCTGACGGAATAGATATCTGTGGTTCCAGAAATGTATTGGTGCAGAATATTTTTACCAGGGTATGGGATGACTCCTTTGTAGTAAAGGCTTTTAATACAGGTGATGTGGATAATGTAACGTTTAAGGACTCTGTTCTCTGGAATGACTTTGCAAGACCTCTGGAGGTAGGCGTAGAACTCCGGGCTGAAAAAATTCATAACGTCCGTTTTGAGAACATTGATATTATTCATTCTCCTACGGGATATCCCTTAATGGGAATTCATCATGGAGACAGAGCGGAGGTTTCTGATATCTGCTTTGAAAACATTAGAATAGAGAATGCACCGGGGGCACAGCTTTTCGATATCCGTATCAGGGATTCGGTTTGGAACAGAGACAAGGAAAAGGGAAGTATCAAAGATATTACATTTAAAGATATTTACTACATAGGAAATCCCGGCATCGACTGGCTCCTATCCAAGTCCAGATTGCAGGGCTTTAACGAGGAGACCCGTATCAGCAATATCACCTTTGATAATATCAATATTCTTGGAAAAGTTGCCACCAATGAAAAGGAATGCGGGCTGTTAACTATGGAGTACGTGGATAATGTAATTTTTAAATACCCGGAAGACACTCCTAAAATACAGGCCATTGATTCTAAACTTACGATTACGGAAAATTTTCACTTAACAGGTAAGGGCTGTTATCAGGGAAAATTAAAGGTAGAGCTTAAGAATACAGGAGAGAAACCACAAAAAAACAGCTTCTGGCTGCAGATATCTCCTGCCCATACCGGAGAATATAACAGAGAACCTCAGGCCTTTGTATTGGAGGCCGGAGAGAATATAAGCTATGAGTATCAGGTAGAACTTCCGCCGGGTAAATATGTTCTTGCAGTACAGGCAGAAGATGTGGATGTAAGCTTTGACTGGCAGTTCCTTAATCTTGACTGGATGCTTTCTGAAACAGAGAAAGTGGAGGAAACCCCTGAGCTTGAGTTTATAAATTATTACAATATCAGAACCAGGGGGCTGAAGGCTTCTACCTTTAAGGGGAAACTGTTACTGCAATCAGATATCTTAAAAGATAGTGACAACAGTCTTGTAATATATACAGCTCTCCCGGTTCCCAAAAGGGAAGAAGAGGTATTATTCTCCGTAGAAGAAACGGATTTTGGAGTGGTTCCCGCAGTACTGAACGGCAAGCAGGGATTAGAGCTTGCGCCCCAGCTGCGTTGTCCCCTTGAAATTACGCTGGTATTTAAAAATGAACCAAAGGTAAAGGAAATAAAAAGAATCCAGATACCAGGAGGGGGAGATGGCTTTGCATCCATTTCTTTTGAAGAGCTTGGGCTGGAAGCAGGTACAAACAACTTCTGGCTGGAAATCGAAGCACAGACCACCCAGGTAGAGAAGTATAGATATCCCTATACCTTATTTCATTCCGTAACACCTCTTACAAGTGCCCATATGTTTGCGAATGTTGTAGTAAAATATTAATAATTAATGATATTGATGAGGATTCAGCAGCTAAAAGTTAAGTCACTATATTACTTAAGTAAAAAATAAAAGAATTAGAAAGTACGTACGGTTATAAGAGCTGGAGCACACAGAAAGGAGTTTTATATGAAAACAATATTATTCCAGGGAGATTCCATTACAGATGCAAATAGAGACAGAGAAGGAAAAGATAAGAACAGGATTCTGGGAGACGGTTATGTTAATTTCCTGGGAGCCAGCTTAATGTGCGACTATCCGGGAATTCAGATTAAGAATACTGCCATTGCAGGTAACAGAATCTCTGATCTTTACGGCAGATGGATAGAGGATACTCTAAACATTGATTTTGATATGATAAGCATCTTATGCGGAGTAAATGATATCGGATATTCCTTAAGACTGAATATGGGAGCAGATGCAGAGAAATTTGAATTTGTCTTCGACAGGATGCTGCAGGAAGTAAAACAGGCAAAGCCACAGGCAAAGATTGTTCTTTGTGAACCTTTCCTATTAAAACTCGATATAAATGAAGCAGGGAATGCAGCAGATATCGTTGAAAACTGGGAGATATGGAATAAGCATATGCTGGAGAGAAGAGCAATCGTAAAAGCTTTGTCAGAGAAATACAAGACTATCTTTGTGCCCTTTGGCAGTATGTTCGAGGAAGCACTTAAGAAAGCACCGGCGATACACTGGTCACCGGACGGAATCCATCTAACCATGGCCGGTAATGAATTAATGGCCAGAGAATGGTTAAGATGTGTTGAAGGAGAATTGAATGTATCAATTTCATAATGAGAAAAAAGAGATAACTTTTGATAAATACAACACTCCAACACCTTGGATGAACTATTTATCCAACGGGACCTTTCATACTATGATATCTCAGGCAGGTGGCGGTGTAGCCTTTTACAAATCCCCTCAGATATTTCGGATCAACCACTACCGTTTCTTTCATCTGCCTACGGACAGAAGCGGTTTCTACACTTATATAAATGACGGTCAGGAGATCTGGTGCCCCACCAGTGAACCCTGTAAAAATAAGCCCGACTGGTGGCAGTCCACACATGGTATGGGGTATACCAGATTCCAGGCAAGAAAGAATCATCTGGAGGTAACCGCTACTTATCTGGTTGGAAAATATGAAAATGCACTGATCTGGAATCTGAGATTAAAATCTGCTGAAGATAAGAAAATAACAATATATCCCTATGTGGAATTAGGCATGATGGAATTTATGAGAGAACTGCAATGGCAATGCTACAATAAGCACCAGCTATCAGTTTATAACCGGGAAGATATCCTGATATACCATTATGGTGTTGAGGAACAGCCAAAACCGGATGAAACGCCATTGGTATACTTTGCCAGTGATGCTTCTGTCAGCGGCTTTGATTGTGACAGGGATGAATTCATCGGCAGCTACAGAAGTGAGGAAAATCCCTGCTGTGTAGAAAAGAATGCATGTTCCGGTTCCACCTTATATGGCGGAGATCCCTGTTTTGCCTTACAGCTGGAGGTGGAGCTAAAGGCAGGGGAAGAGAAAGAGATAAATATTTTCCTTGGTACAGCCATGACAGAAGAAGAGGTTATAAAATCTGTACAAAGATGCAGAGAGAAGGGGTTTGTAAAAAAATCCATTGAAGCTCTTTCTGAGGACTGGGAAGCCTTCTTTGAGAAATTTAAATGTGAAATTCCTGATAAAGAGGCAGAAACCATGATTAATATATGGAATCCTTATCAGATGGAGAGAAATTTTCAGTTTTCAAGAAATATCAGTTATTATGCAACGGGAACCTTCAGAGGAGTCGGTGTCAGAGATACGGCACAGGATATTCTGGCAATGATCCCTTTTGATCTTAACCGGGCGAAGGAAAAGCTGAATTCTCTCTTCACCCAGCAGTACAAAGATGGGCACTGCAATCATTATTTCTATCCCAATGAAGGCTGGGAGCCGATTAAGCGGATTCACTCCGATAATCATCTATGGCTGGTTATGGACGTGTACCATATCGTTATGGAGGAAGGAAAGCTTGACTACCTGTTAACGGAAGTTCCTTTTTATGACGGCGGGGCAGCTACAGTCTGGGATCATATCAAAAAGTCCATTGATTTTACCAGACAGAATCTTGGAGAACGGGGTTTTCCGCTTATGCTTTCCTCTGACTGGAACGATATGCTCTATAAAGTATGCAGGCAAGGAAAAGGCGAAAGCATCTGGACCAGCATGCAGTTTGGAACGGTGCTGCAGATGATGGCTCAGCTGTCACAGCTTATGGAGGAAGACGGCAAAGCATATCTGAAAATATACGAAGAACAGAAGCAACTTATAAATTCCACTGCCTGGGATGGTGAGTGGTTCAGACGCTGTATTACCGATGAGGGAACTTTTATAGGTTCAGAAGCGGAAGCCCAGGCTAAAATCTGGCTGAATACCCAAAGCTGGGCAGTAATCAGCGGAATGGGCGACCCCCAAAAACAGCTTCAGGCTATGGACAGTGTAAAAAAACATCTGGATACAGACTACGGAATCAAGAAGATACATCCTTCAATGAAGGATTATCCTACAAAAGAAGACCCCCTTACCCACTACAACAAAGGCTGCGGAGAGAATGGAAGTATTTTTTGCCATGCCAATACCTGGGCTATTATAGCTGAGTGTATGTTAGGAAGAAGTGAACGGGCATATAAATACTATCAGCAGCTCCTGCCTATGGTGGTACAGGATAAGGCCGGTGAATACCGTTATAAAGCAGAACCCTATGTCTATGCCTCTAATATCTTCGGGCCGGAAAGTGATAAATTCGGACTGGCAAATGTTTCCTGGCTAACCGGTACGGCAGCCTGGATGTACCTGGCAGCGACACAGTATATTCTGGGAATCAAAGCAAAGTGGGAAGGTCTTGAGATAGCCCCCTGTATTCCGGAGGAATGGACGGAAGTCAGGATAGACAGGGAGTTCAGAGGCTGTAAATACCACATTACCATTAAGAATAAAGGTAAGAAAGTCTTTTTAGAGCATGTAGAAGGACGTAAGGAATTCTCAGTAGAGCTATAAGCAAAGTTTTAGTGGGTATATCCAAAGTTATTCTACATGTATTTGCAGTAACAGTTCAGCCTTGTATATAAAGTTAATATACAGATGGTTTTTGATTTTGTTTTTGTATTTTAGTGGAATTTGAACAGGAGCCAGCAACTAAGAAAATGAGTGAACGGTATCAAAAACCATCAAATATTTCCATAAACCTGAATGTAAATTAAGCTGAACTGTAACTTTGCAATACACAGCAAAATTCATAAGGTTTACTTGTATTTTTCATTGTGCTATAGTTAACTATATAAGTTGGATTTTGATTTATAATCACATAATAATCTGTTAAATATCAGCAAATTCAACGAGGAGATGAAGTATGTATCAGGTAATCACAGTAGATGACGAACTCGTAATCCGTAGTGGAATAACGAATTTCATCAATTCCGAAATTGAAGACTTTGAGGTATTGCATAGCTTCAGTGATGGAGCAGAAGCTATCGAATTTATAAAAACAAATGATATAGATCTAATTATTTCTGATATCAAGATGAACCGTGTATCAGGAATAGAGCTTGCAAAATACATTTATGAAAATAAACCTTATATTAAAGTAATTTTGCTCAGTGGCTACAGAGAATTCGAGTATGCCAGATCTGCCATACAGTACGGAGTGAAGAATTATATCCTAAAGCCCACTAACTTTGCAGAATTTAAAGAAGTATTATCCCAGACGAAGCTGGAAATGGATCAGGACAGAGCCAAAAAAGACCAGGTGCAGTTTATGGATAAACTCAAGTTATTCTATTCCAATATATTATCTGGTAAGAGAAAGGAAGCGATGGACACCTTACTTTCTGTGTTTGAGGATGTTAAGGAAAATACACCGGCTAATATCGGACAGTATGTCTATGATTTGTATGAGATAATTATAGATAAGCTTAACCTCTACCTAAAGCTTCAGCTCAGTGCAGATAAATTTAATTTAAAGCAATTACTGTCCCAGCATAGTGTTCAGGAGCTAAAAGCTACTGCCTTTGATATACTGGAGCGGATTTCAGGAATGTTATTAAATGAAGAAGAAGCCTCCAATGAATTTCTTCTTCAGGATATCAAGGAATATATGAATGAGCATCTCCATGAGGATATTTCCCTGCAGGATGTTGCTGATAGGATGTTCTTTAGCACCGTATATTTCAGCCGTTTCTTTAAAAAGCAGACAGGTGAGACCTTCAGTAATTACCTGCTTCGCATTCGAATGGAGCAGGCAGTTAAGCTTCTGGAGAAAAATCTTAAGGTTACAGAGATCAGTGAAGCCTGCGGATACCATGATCCCAGTTATTTTACCAGGATCTTCAAGGAATACTATAAATACACTCCCAAAGATTATGCAAGAAGGTTCATGAGCTGTAAATAGGAGATCAGGGGGACATAAATTGAAGAAAAAGAACAACACGTGGTCCTATATAAAAAGCTATAAATTCAACAGCATGTTTATCCGTACATTCCTGCTGGTTTTTGTTATGTTCTCCATTCCTTTTTTTCTGCTCAATGATTTATATTACAGAAATGTAGAGCGTATCGCGAAAGACGAGATTATTATGGAAAATAACTCATTGCTCTATGGCGTAAGGGATATTTCAGATACCTTATTAAGCGACTGCGATATGCTCTGCACTTATATTTCCTACAATGACAATGTACAGATGTTTATGGTGAATGATTGGTTTACAGATCTTAACAGCAAATCCATGAAGGAATTTACCCAGTTGGTTAAAGCGATTCCATTGATCTATAAGTACATAGACTCTATCTATGTCTACTCAGAGTATAATAATTCCGTATATATTGGTGAAAGAAAGAGCCCATTAAAAGAGCTTAAGGACATTTCCTGGCTTGAGGAATACAACAAGCTGGAGGATGTTTCCGGACGAACGATATCAAGGCTTAAGAATAATAACTACCCCAAAATAATTTCCATTATTAAACCGATTATCATAGATCATGAGAAAAAGGGTGCGGTTATATTAAACATTAACAGTGAAAAACTCCATAATATCATTACTACAGAAAAATATCAGAATCAAAGTAAAATCTATCTCTACAATGACAGCGGTAATATCATAATGTCCAGCGAGGAAGAGCAGTTTGGTAACGAGATCAAGGATATCTCTTACTTAAAGGACATCGTAGAGAGCGGCAGTGAGACTTCCATAATAAAAAATATTGAGGGAATGGATTCCATTATTTCCATAACACCCTCTGCCAAGTTTGGTTTTACCTATATAAGCATTACCTCTATGTTTCATTACCAAAATAAATTAAATCAGTTAAAGTCACAAATAGTGCTGCTTATTATTTTATTAGTTGTTCTAAGCATAGTATTTGCTTATTTTGCTGCAATCAGAAGCTACAAGCCCGTAGCTGAAATTATTACGGTTTTGGAAGAACCTCAGAAGTTTAATGATTACAGTGATCCTGCGAAAGCCAGACTGAATGAACTCAGATATATCATAAGTACCATACTAAAGCAGATTCAGGCAAATGAGATTATGAAGGATGAACTGGAAAGCAAGTTAAAACTGTTGGATCAGTCACAGTTTGCAATGCTGCAGTCCCAGATTAATCCTCATTTTCTCTATAATACGCTGGAAACCATCAATTGGATGGCTTTTGACTTAACAAAAGGAGATAATAATGTATCAAGAGCTGTCAACAGCCTTGCCCAGCTCTTTCGGAATAATGTGTATCTGGGAGATTACATTATTCCCATAAGGCAGGAAATTGATAATACACAGAATTATCTGAATATCCTGGAACTAAGATATGGAGACGTCTTTAAAGTAGAGTGGGAAATCGATGAAAGAATAAAAGAGTATTCCATTATCAAAATCTGCCTTCAGCCAATTATTGAAAATGCTGTATACCATGGTTTAAAACCCAGAGGCAGAGAAGGTTTATTAAAAATCCGAGGTGAAATATCCGTTAATGAAACGATTCATTTTCATGTATGTGATAATGGAATTGGAATGAATCCCTTCCGTTTGGCTGATATTAACCGGAAATTAAACGACAGAGAAAACCAGATGGAGGACCATATCGGTATTTATAATGTGAATCAGAGAATTAAGATTGTTTTCGGTATGGATTATGGAATTAACATAGAATCGGAAGAAAACCATGGAACAGAGGTAGTGATTAAAATTCCAATGGTTAAATTGCATTGATAGGAGTTCTTTACCTGTCACAGTTTTAAAATTAGAAAGGTGGTTGAGGCCAATGAAAATACTTGGGTGGGAGAACAGTGAGGTTACTCTGAATTTAAGAAGGCAGATTGATGACCTCGTACTGGAAGCAATGGATGGAAGTATCCCTCAGCTGCTCTTTTCCGGATATATGGCCTTTGTTGAAAAGGGGAGCAGAAGAGAGTCGGAATCAGCTTATTTCGAGAGAAGAAAGCAATTAGCAGCTTTCTGCCTTTATCTTCAGTATCATCAGAGCACGGAAAGTAATTATAAAAGGGCTTTAACTTATTTTGAAGAACTTCTATGGGCGGTTATCAATGAATTTACCTGGTGCGTGATGGCGCACCTACCCCAGGATAAGAATAAGTTTTTGGAAAAACCGGAAACACAGATTGATCTGTTTGCCGCAGAAACCGGAGAGACACTGGCTGAAATTCTAAAGCTTCATAGCAATATTCTGCCGCCTTTTCTTGTAAATACAATTAGGCAGCGGATTACAGAGCGGATATTTGAGCCCTTTCTTGGAAGAAGCTGGTGGTGGGAAACAGTTCAAAGCAATTGGTGTTCCGTCTGCTGCGGTTCTGTTGGTATGGCTGCCTTGCTGCTGACAGAAGGTGAATTACAGAACAAGCTGCTGCATAAGGTTGACAGGGGGCTTGAGAATTACATAAATAGCTTTGGGCCGGATGGCGCCTGTGAGGAAGGCATCGGATATTGGGTTTATGGTTTTGGGTATTATATCTATTATATAGCTCTTCGCAAGGAAATAGATCCAAAATATCGTCAACAGGAAGAGAAAATTAATAAAATAAAGAAAATATCGGAGTTTCCGAGGCTTGTTCAGATGAGCGAGAAGTCCTTTATCCCTTTTTCCGATGTGGCAGCAAAAAGCTTTCTGCCTACAGGATTACTATCCTGTCTGAGACAGGAATATGGCGTGGAAACACCTGCCTGCTCACATATAACACCATTTGATTTTGATAACGGTTACCGGTTTGCCCATATCAGCCGAAATCTCTGGTGGACGGATAAGGAGATATTTACTACAAGGCTTTTGGAGGAAGCAACTTATTTGCCTGACAGGCAGTGGCTGCTGCAAAGAAGCAAAGGTATTTTTTTGGGCGTTAAAGGTGGAAATAACAGAGAGCAGCATAATCATAACGATGTAGGAAGTTTTGTACTGGCCATAAATGGTGAGCAGTACCTTGCTGATTTTGGAGCGGGCTGCTATACGGCGGATTACTTCGGGGAGAAACGCTATGAATTTATTCAGACCAGATCTCGCTACCATAATCTGCCTGTAGTAAATGGATGGGAGCAATCAGCAGGTATGGGAGAATGCAGGGTTGAGCAGGTATCTGCAAGTACTGCTTTTTCTGAAATTAGCATGGAACTTGGAACCTTGTATGGACTTCCTGAGGTAAAGAGTTTTAAACGCAGACTTACCTCGGATCTGACAAAGCATTGTATAGTATTACAGGATACCGTAAGTGCCGCCGAAGAGATTGTGATAGAAGAAGGTTTTGTGAGTTTCCTGGAGCCGAAATTACTAAGAGAAGGAGAGATTATCTTAGAGGGCAGAGAATCTGTCGTAACATTGACCTATGAAAATACCTTATTGGATTACAGCCTTGAAAAACTGTCCTTTGAGAATCATTTTGGTGAGCTGATTACAGCTTACCGTATCGGTTTGAAGCAAAAGGTGAAGAAAAGAGAGACTGATATAAGTCTGTTGTTTCGTTTTTAAGGAGAGTTTCTGGTATCACAATTGAGAGTATAGTTAGGGTATATAAAAGATTTTTTAGTTCTTGCTCTGGATTTAAAGTATTATATTCAAGCTTTTTTATCCTTGTATCCCCTAGAACAAAAACGAAAACTTAGCTTATATGGATATAAACAGTAAGAAGGATACCAGGCTTAATAATATCAGCATGGATATCCTTCTTACTATATTTTATATTGAAACAGCTGTTGCAGGAACTGTCTTCATTGCTCGCATGGCATTTAGTACAGCTATGAGTGTCACGCCAACATCACCGAAAACGGCTTCCCACATGGTGGCGATACCAAAGGTAGCCAGAACAAGAAATAACAGCTTTACACCCATGGCAAACAGGATGTTCTGCCATACGATTACTCGTGTTTTCCTTGCAACCTTGATAGCAGAAACTATTTTTGAAGGTTCATCTGTCATTAGAACAACATCTGCTGCTTCGATGGCAGCATCTGAACCCAAAGCTCCCATGGCAATTCCAATATCGGCTCTTGCCAGTACAGGTGCATCATTAATACCATCACCAACGAAGACCAGTTTCCCTTTTGTTTTTCTCTGCTTATCTAATTTCTCCAGCTGTTCGACTTTCTCATGAGGCAGGAGTTCAGAGTATACAGTGTCAAGACCGATTTCTTTTGCTATGGTTTCTCCGGCAATCTTATTGTCACCGGTTAACATGGCAGTATGATTAACTCCTAAGTCTTTTAATTGTTTTATGGTTTTTTTACTGTCAGATTTGATTTCATCGGAAATAACTATGTAACCTGCATAAGTACCATCCACTGCCAGATAAACAATGCTGCCCGGTTCTTCAACCGGCTTCCAGTCAATCTGCTGAGTATCCATTAATTTCCCGTTACCGGCAAGCACTGTTCTTCCGTCAATCTTAACGCGGATTCCGTGTCCGGGTATTTCTTCCTGTTCTGTAAGCCGCTGCTCCTCAAGGGGCTGGTTATACGCCTTTCTTATGGATATAGCGATCGGGTGGTTGGAGAAGCTTTCTGCATGAGCTCCAAAGGCGAGCAGGTCAGACTCTGTCCAACCGTTAATACCTACACATTTGGTCACTTTAAAGGTCCCTTTTGTTAACGTCCCGGTCTTATCAAATACGATAGTATCTATGTTACTCAGGGCTTCAAGATAGTTACTGCCCTTTATTAAGATACCGTTTTTCGATGCACCACCGATACCGCCAAAGAAACTTAAGGGTATGGAAATAACAAGGGCACAAGGACAGGATACTACCAGGAAGGCAAGAGCCCTGTAAAGCCAATCTTTAAATTCGGCATTTGGAAGAATAAGCGGTGGAATAATGGCAAGAGCCAAAGCTGCAAAGGTAACGGCAGGGGTATAATACCTTGCAAACTTTGTGATAAAATTCTCAGTAGGTGCTTTCTTGCTGCTGGCATTCTGTACCAGGTCAAGGATTTTTGAAATGGTGGATTCTCCGAATTCTTTCGATACTTCAATGGTTAATACTCCATTTTTATTAATGGAACCGGATAATACCTCGTCACCGGCTTCTACATCCCTGGGAAGGGATTCGCCTGTAAGTGCGGAGGTATCCAAAGCAGAAGAACCTTCTGTAATCCGTCCATCCAGAGGAATCTTCTCTCCCGGCCTGACTATAATCATATCACCGATACCAACCTCCTCCGGTGAGACCTTTCGGATTTCATCACCAACTTTTAAATTGGCGTAATCAGGGCGGATATCCATAAGTGCAGAAATGGATTTGCGGGAGCGGTTGACTGCAAGACGCTGAAAAGCTTCGCCGACCTGATAGAATAACATAACAGCAACACCCTCCGGATAGTTACCAATAGCAAATGCCCCTATGGTAGCTACGCTCATTAAAAAGTTTTCATCGAAAACCTGGCCTTTTAATATATTCTTTCCTGCTCTAAGAACTACTTCACCACCGATTAAAAGATAACTTAAGAGAAAAATGGTCATCTCAGCAGGTGCTGGTAAGTCCGTTAATAAACCAACAGCAAAAAGCAGCCCACCTGTAAACATACTTAAGCGGTAAGCCCATTTTTTAATTGATTGGGTACCCTTCTCCGCTGGTTTCTTGTCCGTGTAGGAAATCTGGATAACAGGTTCAATTTCCACGGCAATCTGTGATGCCTGACGAATAATAGCCGGAAGCTTCTTTCTGTCTGTGGCTTCTATCGTCAGCCGCTGGGATACAAAGTCAAGAGCTGCTGTTTTTACACCTTCTATTTTGCTTACCTGAGTCTCAATCTTTCGTGCACAGTCAGCACAACATAATCCCAGTAAATATAAAGTCTTAATGCCTGGTTGGGAGACTTCTTTCTCAACCATTACAATTGCAGAATCATGACTTTTAATAATTGTATCTGTCTGTGCCAACAGGCTTTTTGATTGAGATTCATCTGTAATTTCCATGGTTAGTCTCTTTGATACAAAATCAAGTGCAGCCTCCGTCACACCATCCAGTTTTTTTACTTCCCTTTCGATTTTCGCTGCACAGTTACTGCAGCAGAGTCCTTCCAGGACGAATTCCTTCCTTATTGCTCCTTCCATGTTTCTATCGTTCCTTCCTTTGATATTATTTAGTAAATATTATTTTTCATATTTTAATTTAAATGGTTGTTTGATTTTGTAAGTAATTCCAGGTTGTTTGGTTGAATGATTGAACCAGTGTTCAACTATATAAGTATAATTCATTATTATTTAAGTGTAAATAATAAATTGATAATATGGTGAAATATAGTTTGGCAAAAAGGACAAGGATGCTGTTAATAAAAGGTGATGGGGGTTATTCACTTACATGTATCATGGCTTGATCAAAGATTGTTTTAACATGATCATCTGCCAGGGAATAATAAACGACCTTTCCTTCTTTACGGTAATTTACCAGTTTAACCTGTTTGAGTAATCTTAGCTGATGGGAGATAGAGGATTTTGTCATGCCTAACAGTACTGCAATATCGCAGACGCACATTTCCGCACGGAATAAAGCACAAAGAATCTTTACACGTGTTAAATCTCCGAATATTTTAAACAAATCAGCCAGCTCCATTAAGTTATTTTCCTCAGGCATATGCTCTCTAACATCATTTACCACAGATTCATGTATTATATTACAGTCGCATCTATCAATATCTGTTGTATATCTGCTCATGGAATGACCTCCTTGTAAAAGTAGTTGAAATAATATTAAAGTATTATTATATTAATTTACCAGAATTATGTCAATGTAAACCTAACTTGAGTTTCCGTAGTTTTATTCACAGAGCCTTTGTTTCACAGCCATTGTAATAAACAACTTAAAAAATTTGCTAAAAATATAAGGAATCTCCTTCTTTTTTGATGTAAAATTAAATCACCACAAAATAACCTACTAAACAAAAAAGAGGAGAATTCCATATGGCTAATTTTATATCAAATACCTACACTTTGAAACGAGAAATTTTATCTTTTTCAAACAAAATATCCCGTAAACTTTCTAAACCGGATAGAAAGTGGACAAGTAGTTTTTAACTGGCTTCTCAAATGGCTGAGCATCTCCGCCATATCAATGAGTATTCTAGGGGAATCCGTTGGAACCTATATCCTTACTTATATCATTTTGGTGAAGTTATCTCATTGCGGCAGGGGGTTGGTATCATTAGCTGGTCTCGCCTTGTTTTTATTTCATACGAAGAACGCTCGGACGGAAGATTAACTTTGGAATAAGAATACATAATCTCTTTTTGGACATTAAATTGTCCATTGATTTCAATAAGCATTAAACGAACTGATTTATGTTCAATAAATGAATATTTCGTTTCTTACGTCACATTATAAATGAAAAACTGGAGGTATTTATCATGGAAAAAATTAATGTTAAAGAAAAACTGAACCTTTTTAATGAATATTGGAATCCCAAGATTATAGGTGAACTCAACGAATCTTACGTAAAATTAGTGAAACTGAAAGGTGATTTTATATGGCATTCTCACGAAAACGAGGATGAAATGTTCTATGTACTAAAAGGCTTACTGACCATTAAGTTTAGAGATAATGATGTCCACCTGAACGAAGGTGAATTTATCGTAATTCCCAGAGGAATCGAACACATGCCTGTTGCTGAGGAAGAAGTTCACGTAATGCTCATTGAATCAAAAACCACATTAAATACAGGTAATGTTGTAAATGAAAGAACCGTAGAAGACTTAAAGAAAATCTAAACGGCATTATGCTTGGTACTGGCATTATAGAACGAATCTCATTCGAATTAGCATCATTGATACTAGTATCATGGATCAGTATTATGGCACAGTATCCAAAACGCTAGTATCATGGGCCTAGTACCATGACACGGTATCTTGCAATAAGACCGACCGGTTTTCATATTGCTTTACAAAAAGGGTCCCGTATAAAAAAGGATTCTCCATAATCATACATCTCTTTCTGTAAGTGACCGACCCAATGAGTTTGGTGCTTACCATTTACTGGTGTGAATCTGGCTCATTTAAAAGAACCATATGAATATGATCCTCCCACTTACCGTTTATATTTAAATATTTGCGAGAAAGTCCTTCGTTATAAAATCCTGCTTTTTCAGCAACTCTTAACGATCGTATGTTTTTCGGCATAATATTTGCCTCAATCCGGTGAAGTCCGAAATCCTGAAACATAATTTCAGTTCCCTTTTTAAGAGCTTCTGTCATATATCCCTGGTTTATTTCCTGTCCATCTAGCTTATAGCCAAGAAAGCAGGACAAGAATGCCCCTCTCATAATATTCGTAAAGCCAAGGCAGCCAATAATTTTTTCTTCGTTTCCTTTTTTAAATATCCAAAGTCTGAAGGAATCATTGTTTTCCATATCATTGCATAGCAGCTTTTTCTGATATTTGCTGGTATAGAATTCCTCTTCCCTCACCGGCTCCCATTCTGCTAAAAAGGATCGATTTCTGATACAATAATCTGCTACCATCTCTGCAAACGAGTCATTGGACGGCTTTAATAAGAGATGTTCGGTTTCGTAAACTGCTTTCATTTGATTCCTCCATTTATTCAAATTTATTAAAGAATCGAAAGAAAAATATTATATAATCTTTCCTCATGCATGTCAACAAAATAAATACTTGAGTTTCCGTAGTTTTATCCACAGAGCCTTTGTTTCACAGCCATTGTAATAAACAACTTAATAAATTTGCTAAAAATATAAGGAATCTCCTTCTTTTTTGATGTAAAATTAAATCACCACAAAATAACCTACTAAACAAAAAAGAGGAGAAATCCATATGGCTAATTTTACATCAAATACCTTTACTTTGAAACGAGAAATTTTATCTTTTTCAAACAATATATCCCGTAAACTTTCTAAACCGGATAGAAGTTTACTGCGGACATGACTAGTTTACGGAAACTCAAGAAACCTAAGATAGTCAGTTTAAAGCAAAATAAAATATCTTGCAGTTTTTTGTTTATAGTTATTGTAATCCGATCCAAAAGCGGTAATTAGAAATTTCTCTTCTTCAAGAATCTGTAAATGCAGAATTATTATACAGCACAGGAAGAAGATTAGTTGAAATATATTAAAGAATAATAAGGTGAAGCCTAAATAAAATAAATCAAATCCAAGAAAAGCAGGATTGCGGCTGAATCTGTAAATGCCGTGTGTAATCAGGGTAGTTTTTGCCAAGGGGTCTACACCAGCCCGCCAATTATTTTGCATTGTGACCATAGCTGTTATGAAAATGAATATACCAGCAAAACCAATTGCTGCACCAATACAACGAATCATTGCAGATGGAATAAGAAGAGGGAGATAGTCATAGGCAGCAATACTTATTATCTGAATCAATGCCATTGAGTAAGTAGTTATTTTTAAAAGAATTTCGATATTTCTGGTACGTCTGGGTTTGGAACCACGTCCCAATCTATCGGTTTTAATCCCCTGACGTCTTTGTAGTATCATTTTAATAAAATAACTGGAGTAGAACATAAGAAAAATTATCATACCTAAGAGTTTGAATAGATTCATATGCTGGTATCCTTTCTTGATACAGAATTTCATAATAATAGACATTATAATAGTTGTTTATATGTTCAACTAATATTATAAAAGAAATTATTTAGGTAGTCAATCAGAATTTTCAATAGGCTTTTCTGCTGTATTCTTCTGGAGTACATCCATACAATTTTTTAAATTGTCTTGTGAAATGTCTTACATTAGCAAAGCCGCACAAATCAGCAACTTGCTGAACCAGAAGAACCTCATTGGATAGCAGGACGGTTGCTTTTTCCCTACGGGCTTTTAAAAGGTCGGTTTTAGGTGGGTTTATTATAAGCGGAAAAAATGTCAAGAAGATAGCATTATTATGTAATTATTTCTTTGGGATTTATTGAATTATAATTTAGTAATTATTTTGCGAGATTCATAAGTTTTTTCGAATCAATACGTGCTAAGAGTTTGATTTGAAAGAAAGGTTCAAATATTTCGTCTATAAGTTGTTTGTTAAGGAATATTAATTAACGGAAAAAATATCAAGAAAATCGGAAGATTATATCTATTAATCTCCGACGTTCATGATATGATGAAGAAATACAATACAAAGTATCCGATAGACCCATTTACTGGCAGGCTTATACGGAACTACAAAAACTACAGCTATAATTAATATCTAAATTGGGAGTAAACAATATGCAGGCATATTTATTTGTACATTTCAAGGAAAAGAGAACACCGGACGGAGAGCAGGTATACTTCGGAGTCAGTAAGGACGGCTTTCACTGGGAGGAAGTGAATGATGGCAATCCGGTTTTATGGAGTTACTACGGAGACAAGGGCGTAAGGGATTTTACCATTATCAGAACCAAAACAGGTAAATTCGTTATTATGGCCACTGACTTAAGCTTATCCTACGGAATGCTGAACCAGTATAATAATTCCTGGGCAGAAATCGGCAGAAACGGAAGCAAAAGTCTGGTACTTTGGGAGTCAGAAGATCTCATACACTGGTCAGAGCAGAGAATGATTAAACTTGGTGATGAAGATTTCGGATGCATTTGGGCACCGGATATTATATATGATAAGAAGAATGATGATTATATCGTACACTGGTCATCTCCTCACAGCTCTAATAATTACGGTGAAAAGGGAATCTATTATTCCCGGACAAAGGACTTTGTTGATTTCACAAAAGCACAATTGCTGTATCAGAAAGAAGACAGCGGTGTCATTGATTCTGCCATGTATGAAGAAGATGATAAGTATTATCTGTTCTTAAAGAGCGAGCGGAATCCGGAAAAGATTATCCTGATGGTATCTGAAAATGTAACCGGTCCTTTTGAAAGAATCGAAGAGTTTGATAAGAGTATGGAAGCAGTTGAAGAAGGTTTGTATGAAGCACCTACAGCAGTAAAGCTGGGGGACGGAAGATGGAGTCTGTTCCTTGATTTTTATGGTTGTTCCGCGGAAGAACAGGGATATGTTCCCTTCCTTGCGGATAAATTATCAACAGGCAAATTTGTTCGTTCAGATCAATCTTTTCAGTTCCCTTATGGATATAAACATGGAACTATTCTGACGATTACTACAGATGAATATGAGAGATTAAAGGCCTTTAAAAAGAAACCTTCAGAATATTAAATTACAAGAGAAAGTGTTAAGAGGTTGTAAGTTGTTCGTAGTTGTATTAACAGGTAATTAAATACCTTTAAGCGTAAACACTCAACTGACCACCAAAAGTTAGACTTAAAAATATTTTAAGTAGAAAGATAATATGCCTATGTTAATCTTAATGTCAATAATTTTCATAGTAATTGGTACTACAATGGTTATAAAACCAATAATCATTTATAATATAACTGAAAGATGGAAAACAATAAGAAATGCAGAACCATCGAAACACTATATATATTCAACACGGTTTGGTGGAATAATTTTTATTCTTATTGCTATAATGTCATTTGTCGTATATTTCATAGAGTAATTATAGACAAATCTTATAAACAGATGACAATCATTAACACAAACAGGATGCAGCTATCCCGGGAAATACGAGATATTCTGCATCCTGTCTTAAAATGTATTAAATGTCATAAGTAACATAATATTACGCAATCAAAACAAGCTCGCCATAAGATATTCTGATGGCTTATGATAGATAATCCATGGACAAAACCTGTCCATTACGAAGATCCTGACGTGCAGTTTGTATTAATACATCCAGCTTCTCCAGCTCGCCTAACAGGGATTTTTCTTCCTTGCTGGTATAGATAACTTTGCTGATACCGCCGTTTTTTATGATAATTCTTTTATCTGCCATAAGTGCCAGTAAGGGATCATGGGTAGCCATTAACACAATCTTATCGGAGGAAACCAATAACTGCAGAGCCTTCTTCCTGTCAATTCCCGCATTTTCAATTTCGTCTATAAGAACGATGGGAGAAGAACTTAAAATTGCAGTATCTGCAATCATCAAAGCTCTGGATTGTCCGCCGCTTAAGCTGGTTACGGGAGTATTTAAATCGAACTTTTCACCGGCCAGGTTGTTGGCAGCCTGAATAATACGCTCTATAACCTCCTGGGGTTCTTCTACCATTCGGCTTATGGCATGCATATTCAGAAATTCCTGTACCGTAAGGTCCATTACAAAGTTCATATTCTGGGAGAGCTGTGCCACCAACCTGTTATTGGAGGAAAAACGCCATTTATTATCCGGAACTTTACCGTTGATAAGAATACTGCGTCCGGTAGGAGTGTCATTCTGTGCAGCCCATTCAATATCAGCCAGCAGGCGGCTCTTACCGGAGCCCGTAGGACCAACGATTGAGATAATCTGTGAGGTTTCTACTGTAAGCTCAGAAAAGCCTTCTGTTACGCCGGATTTATCATGTCCAGGAAGAATAGTCAGGGAATGTACCTGGTTATCTTTTGAAAGTCCTAAAAAGGCGCTCATTTGTTCAATAAAGACAGGAAGATCTTCTATAAGCTTAAGCTTATCAATTGCTCCATCCTCCAACTCTTCATCAGTAAAATGGTCTAAATATTCTTTAAAGGTTTTGTCACCATAATCCGTAATATCCAGTTTATTCTGCTCGAAATAAGATAGGGCAAAGGGATATTCCGACAACAGTTTATTCAAACTTAGTTCTAACATTTTCTTCTCCATTCCTGCGCATATTTTCTGCATATCCGTTGTTTCGTACCGGGATGACGCAGCTGTAAGAGTTATAAGGTTGAAAGCGTATTCCTTACAATCAGTTATTTTTCAAGATCTATCTTCTTGATATTACCCATCTGGTAGGCTTCGCCGATTCTTGTTTCTCCCAGGCAGTAAGAGCAGAGCGCAGCGGGCATGGGAAAACGCAGCTGCATACCCTGTACGGTCTGTATATTCTGGGTTTCATCATAGAGAAGGCTTCCAAGTTCATAGGCACCCTGTCCGGTCAACCCGTTAACATGCATGGTTACGGCTCGGGGATTTACAGAGCTGACACAGGAAGCAAATACCTCCCTTTCAGCCTGGGATACAATATCTCCCTTGGTGATAACTACATAATCGGCGGCTTTTAACATAGGGCCGATTTTCTTAGGAGTATTTATACCGGAAAGGTTATCGATAACGCAGACTCCTTTGATTTCCTTTAGGTAAGGAGAGCATCGGTTGCATAAGCCGGCGGATTCCGTAATAAGCAGATCAAGCTCCTCTTTATTCCCCCAGTTAACCACCTCTTCAATATTGGAGGCAAAGAAGTGATCGGGGCAAAGAGCACCGGACAGGCCTTTTTTTACAGGAATACCTGCTTTTTCATAAGCTATATCATCATCTGTGTATAAACAGTCAAATTTAATAACTCCTACCTTTATGTTTCGATTCTGAAAAGAGGCTATGGTTTTCAAGATAACTGAGGTTTTACCGGAGGAGGGAGGTCCGGAAAATATAATCAGATTCATAAGGACTCCTTTCCTGAGGCATCGTAAAACAGCTTTTCTGTATAGGTAATCAATTCACCGATGTCATTGTTGTGGATAAAGTCCCAGCCAACCCACATAAACTTCTGATCGGGTGATAAATGATTGTCTACCAAAGGATTGGTGGAAGGGAATTTACCATTTGAAGATAATATTTCACCGATTTCTTTTGAGTAAAGAAAGTCTACAAAAGGCTTCAGCTTATCTTTATTTTTTGCTTTGGAAAGCAGGAAGATAGGGCTTATGATTGCGCCGTCCTTCGGCCAAACAGGGCGAAGAGGGCCTTTCTTATCCACCATGCTGGCGAAGAAATAGGGGGTTACTGTGACAGCAGGGACAGGGTTGCCGCCTTTTGGTATATGTGCTTTTACCATCTGGGCCGGGTGCATGTTCTGTAAGAGAGCCTTGCCCATCTTCTTAACACCATCTTCTCCGTAATGACGGTAGATATGGAGCAGAAAGGCATTGAACATATCCAGATCCCTCATGGGTAAGCTGATGCTGTTCTCAAATTCCGGCTTCATTAAGTCCTCCCAGCTTTCCGGCATCTTGCGGTCACCCAATACATTTGTATTTACCATAAAGATAGCAGATACAACACCAATAATGGCGTATTGACCTTTCGGGTCTCTTAAGGAAATATCTTCATTATCAAAATCAGGATTCATTTGGCTTACACCGGAAATGTCTTCAAATACACCGGCTTCTCTGTATTGACCCATGAGCTTCTTATCAAAGAATAAATCAAAACCGGCAGACAGGTAAAGGTCGGAAAGTCCGTCTGAATCGCCATTTGCTGAAACTATACGTTCTTTCACGTCGTCCAGTCCAAGATTGGCAGACTTCAGATTATAATCCACCTGATAATCCAGTGTATCCTTTACTGAATCAAACCAGCCGGTGAATTTTTCTAAGAGCGGCAGGCGGATGGGGCAGGGGAGTACACCTTCAATACGGATATCACCGCCAGTTTCTTTTTTTGCAGCATACAGACCGGTTGAAAGGTCCGGATTGCTTCCTTCAATAGCTTCTTCAAGCTTCTGTATAAATACTTCCTGGTTCACTTTGCGCAATGACAGTGCCATCTCCAGTGTAACAGTTTTACCCATAGTGCTTCGCATAACAGGATTGTTCAGATGCTCAAAACCGCTGGCAACAAATATACTAATGGTATCGGGATATTTTTCGGTTATATCATAAATGGTATCGGTAATGTTAAAGTAGCGTGACATATCTAGTTTCCTTTCTTAACTCATAAGTTGTGAAAAGTCCTGTTCAAGTAATAAGTACATTATAACATAATTTTATTGTTATGTTTGTTGTAAAAACAACAAATGTATATAGAATATTGATACAATTTATCATGAATGCGCTTTTTTATAGAGAAAATTACCTGATTTTATCGAATTAAGCATCTGCTCTATCGTAGTAAACGTCTGATTTTATTGTAGTAAGCATCTGATTCTATGTTGTAAGCTCTGATTTTATTGTAGTAAGTATTTGATACTATCGGTATTGACTGCTTAACGATTGTTAAGTATAATATTACTTAACAGTTGTTAAGTGGGAGGTAAAAAGTGTCTGAAGAAAAGAATGGAAAGATAAATAACAAAGAAAATATTGAAATGACAGCACTTGAATTGTTTTCAAAACATGGCTTTCAGGCAGTTTCTGTAAGAGATATCTGTAAGCCATTAGGATTACGGGAAAGTGCTATTTATTATCACTTTACAAATAAGCAGGGGATATTGGATTCTCTGTTATTAAGAGTTGATAAGCTTATACAGCAGATGAAAACCGAATTTGGAGCTGCGTTTTCAGAAGCTGTTGAAGTAAGCGATGAAGCAATGTGTGCTGTGGCAATGGGAATGCTGCAGGGTTATTTACTTGATCCGGTGGTCTATAAGATGATAGCAATGCTGACAATTGAGCGGATTTCCGCTCAAAATGCTCAGGATACCTATCAAAAGCTTGTATTTGATTTACCCCTAAAACAAATGGAAATGGTATTTTCTCAAATGATTGACAAAGGATTTATTGCCCGAAATGCTCCCGAGGTGTTGGCACAGGAATACTATGGGGTTATATATTTAGCTTTTCAAAAAAATTGTATCGGACCGGAACTGACAGAGGAAAAGATAGCTCTCGCGAAGCAGGAAATTAATAAGAATATGAAAGATCTCTATAACAAAATGAAGTAAAGGTTATGATGGATTCTTTCAATTTTTCTATTTGTAGAGGTTTGACAGTTATGCCTGAAAATATATAAAGGAAAGCATCAAAAAATGAGGGCATCTCAGTAAGACGGGCGTGTCTTAAGCTTCTTTTACATATTTGTACAGCCAAGCGGCGAAATGGAGGAACAAATGAAAGTCTATAAAAGCAATAAAGCAAAAGCGAATATCTTTAGATCCTATGACCAGTTAATGGATATGTGGGAGATTGCCTATGAAGATATCTGGATTGAAAATCACTATGGCAGGACGCACATTATTACCTGTGGCAATCAATCAGGAGAACCGCTTGTATTATTTCACGGAGTAGGTGATGATTCTGCCTTGATGTGGATTTACAATGCAAAGGTACTTGGGCAGCATTACAGACTCTATGCAATTGATACAATCGGAGGTCCTGGAAAAAGTGTACCAGGTAAAGCCTATAATAAAAGCTTTGATGACGTTGATTGGATTGATTCTATTCTTAACGGACTAGGACTTGATAAGGTACATATGGCAGGAACCTCCCATGGCGGTTATCTGGTTATGTATTACCTGTTAAAGAGACCGGAGCGGGTCATGAAAGCAATTGGCATGGCATCAGCCATCTCAGATGATAATAGAAATCCTATGTATACAATGATGAAGATATTTCTGCCGGAAGCCCTGCTACCAACGAAAAGAAATGTTTTGAAACTGATTAAGAAATTATCAGGCGAACATCATCAGGTCTTTACGGAAAACCCTGTAATTATGGAGCATTACGGAAGTCTATTAAAAGGCTTTAACAATATGGCAATGGGATATCATAAAGTCATGCCCTTTACAGAGAAGGAGATAGATATAATAAGTAAAAACATTTATTTATTGTTAGGAAGCAGAGACCCCTTTGAAAAACTTGGAGGGGAAGCAGCAGTGAAGAGAAGAAGACTGAATGCCATGTTTTTTGAAGAAGCAGGCCATGGTATTAATCATGAGGAAGCTTCTGAAGTCAATCGGATGATAATAAGGATTCTCAAAGGGGAAATAGAAGATATACGCAACTATAATACATAGACTTAGTATTCATATTGTTATAATAGTATAAATTGATGTTATCAGAGGGTTTGTTTTAACATTTTTAGTAAATAAATCAGACAAATTTCTCCATAATCATAAAAAGTACTGACTAAGTGCCAAAAACCATGGATTTTTGCTGAAAAAACAAGTATAATATAGTCCTTGTTACCCAGCCTGAAGGGATGTAAAATACCGCACAAAGAGTTGACAGTAAGGGGTAGACAGCAGACAGAAGGGAAAGACACGGATGATATTATCGAAACAGGACAAACAACGATTAGCAAAATTAGAACAGGACTATGATAATAGCCTTTATATAATAGAGGAACTGAGCAATAACTATGATAAGAGCAAGGCACAATTAGAAAAAAAAGAACAGGAAGCCAGACAACTCCAGCAGAAAATATCCTTCTACCAGGGTGAAATTGCAAAATATAATGAGATTACTGACCAGGTAGAAGAGTATGTTAAAGAAAGAGAAAGCCAGATTACACGTTTAAACAGTGACGTGGCAGATCATAAAGCGAAAATTTCATCTCTGTATGTTGAGAAGGATAGCCTGTCAAATATCATAAAAGAGCAGCAGACAAATTTCACGGAACTGGAAGAGCAAAAAAAATTATGTGAAGAAGAGCTTGGTATCCAAAAAGCAAAAGCAGAAGCCAGGGACAGCCAGATAAAAGAGTATGCAGAGTTACTGGAAGAAGCGGAAGTGAAATTTGCTGAAAAAGAAAGTCTCATAGCAAGCCTTACGGAGCAGTCAAAGGTATTAGAAACAGAACTTGAGGCAAAGAATACCAGCCTTACCAATAACCTTACCCAGCTGAAAGAATTAGAGGAAGCTGCAAACAAGCAAAAGGATGAGCTGCTTCAATTAACAACCAAGCATGCTACGTTGAAAAAAGAATCTGAAGAAGCAAAGAAAAACCTTGAGCAGATGTCTTTACAGTTAAAGAATAAAACAAAAGACTTGGAGGAACGGGCAAAAGAGCTTCTTACCACGAAAAATCAACTAAAGAATAATGAAATACAACAAAACAAATTAACTGAGCAAATTAATAAATTTGAAACTGAATTAAGTCAGGTTAGAGCTGCTTGCATAAAATCTGAGGAAGAATTAAGGTTAAAGACTGAAAAAATTGAGGCATTAGAAGCAGAAAAAGCTGTACTTGAAAAAGAACACAGTGATGTCATTGCAAGTTTAGCCCAAGAACAGACCTACAATCAGGAATTAATCAATTCCCTTCAGGAATTGAAAGCTGAATTGGAACAGTCAAAGCTGGGACTGAAAAATGCAGTGACTGATATTCAATCAAAAAACAATGAAATTGAAACCTTGTCTGATTTGTTGAAGGCAGCTGATGCTGAGAAAGAAAAGCTTAATACACAGCTTGAGAGTATAAATAATAAAGCAGAAGAATTAACAGCTAAGATTACTGAACTGGAAGAACTTATAGAAATATCAGGAGAAGAATCAAAGAATGTTATCCTGGAGCTGAACAAAGCCAAAGAAGAGAATAAAAGATTACAGGCTGAAAAGGAAGAACTGAAAGAGCAGGCAAGCCTGAATATAAAAGAGTTAAGTCAACAGTTTGAAATTCAGAAATCTGAACAGCAATCCAAATTTGATGAAGAAATTACTCGTGTTATCGACGAATTAAGTAAAGAAAATGAAGCTACGAAAGCATTTGCTGCAAAGGAATTAAATGAATGTAAGGAACAAGCAGAACAGGATATAAACAATATCATAAATCGAACTACCCAGGAACTGGAGGCTTATAAGCAGCAGGCAGAGCAAGAAAAAAACAGCATTAAAATCCTTGCCGAGGAAGAAATGGAAGCTGTTAAAACCCTGTCATCACAAGAGTTAGAGCAATACAAGAAGCAAATGGGTCAGGAAATAGAAGAGATTAGAGAATTAGCGGTTCTTGAACAGGAAGAATTAATAGAAAATGCAAGAAATGAAAAGAAGCATCTGGAAGAGCAGCTGGGAGAAGCTATCTATGAAAATGAACAATTACATAATCAAATTAATACTGTAACAGAAGAAAAAAACCACATCTCGGACAAACTTAAGCTTAACGAGGCTGAAAACCAGGAATTGTATATTGATATCCAGGGATTACAGGTTAAAAACCAACAATTACATAGTGAGAAACAGGAATTACAAGCTGAAAATCAAGAATTATATAGTGAAAAACAGGAATTACAAGCTGAAAATCAAGAATTATATAATGAAAAACAGGAATTAGAGGATAAAAACCAAGAATTATGTATCGAGAACCAGGAATTAGAGGTTAAAAACCAAGAATTATGCATTGATATACAGGAATTTCAGGTTAAACACCAAGAGCTATATAGTGAGAACCAGGAATTACAGTCTAAAAACCAAAAATTACATAGTGAAAATCAAGGATTAGTAGCAGAGCACAATTCATTACAGAATCAGAATATAGAATTACAAACTAAAAACCAAGAATTGCAAGCTGAAAACCAAGAATTGCAAGCTGAAAACCAAGAATTACAAGCTCAGAAAGAAGAGCTTAGAATTCAGACAGGTCAAGAAATTAAGAGTCTGAATGAACTGTTCGAAAAAGAAAAAACAGAACTGCAAGTAAGATATGAAGATAAGATATCACAGATTAAAATTCAATTACAAAAAGAAAACGAAGAGAAAGCAATACTTGCAGACCAGGCTTTTGAAGATTACAAGCTGCTTGCAGAGCAGCAAATGGAGGATTATAGGCATTTAGCTGAAATTAGTGAATCAGAGCTAGAGAATCTAAAACAGCAGACAAAGCAAGAAATAATAAGCATAAAAGCACAGTCTGAGAAAGAATTAGAAGAATACAAGGAGCTGGCTTATCTTGAAACCGAGCAGATAAAAGAGGAAGTCCGGAAAGAGAAGAATCTTCTGGAAGAGCAGCTGGAGCAGAGAAAACAGCAGGTATACCGTTTAGAGCAAAAATTGCATAAGCTTCATCAGGAAGATGTCAATAAAGCAGATGAAATCAATGAAAAGCTTTCTCAGTTAAGTCAGTTGTCAAGAGCTAACGAGATGTTAACAGAAGAAATCAAGCAGTCTGCGGATTCTATAGAATTGCTGAAATTAAAGCTTAAAGATACTGAAACAGAGAAAGAAATGTTATTGAGCAGTATGAAACAACAAGAAGAGAATATCAAATCAGTTACTCAAACCCTGGAAATACAAAAGGATGCTAGTTTTGAGCAATATAAGGCTTTAGCAAAGCAAAATGAAAAGATAGATGAACAGGTGAAAGCAATACAGCAGCTGGTTGACAAAAACAAGGAATTACAGCAAAGCTATAACTCCTTAAATGCCAACTTTATGGAATTGAAGCATAAAAAGGATAATAATGCAGAAACTGTGCGGTTAACAGAATTAATAGAAGAAAAGAATAAACATATTGATAACCTGGAAACCCAAATATTAGAACTGATGATTGAGATTGAAAAAAGCTAGAAGTGCAGATACCCACAGCAGTAATATGGAGCAAAATGTAAAATAATATCATATTGTGAAAAATTGTGTATACGGTTTTATTTTTATTTGATATAATTACAATTGTATAATATTTAACAAAGCGTGGGAGGAAGTTATATGTTTGAGAAGTTATCAAAAGTTGGAGCTTTCCTATTTCTTATAGGAATAATCTCATTGGGATTATCATTTATAGGGCTGCAGTTTAAATTCTTATTTTTTCTGGGAGAATACAGACGAACAGTTGAAATTGCCAGTATTGTTATCGGTGTGATTCTTTTATTAGTAGCCAAAGCATTTGGTAGTAACAATAATAATGAAAATGAATAATTAAAGAGTATAATTATAGTTATACATAGAAAGTCTTTGCACTCTGCTTTCGGGCAATCTGCAAAGACTTTTTATTTATTGTCGATTCAATAATACATAGGCAATTCAACGATAAAGGAGGTGCCGATATCGTTGCTTTTTACTGTTATACTGCCTTCATGCAGTTCGACGATTCGTTTGGCTATTGTTAAGCCGATACCGTTTCCTTTCGTTGCATGGGAAGTATCCCCCTGATAGAATTTATCAAATATACGATCGGCAGCCCCCTGACTAATGCCAATTCCCTGATCGGTGAAAGTAATTGTTATCTTTTCGGGTTTTTGACTAATATTAATTGTAATCGTTGAATTTTCTGGAGAAAACTTAATGGCATTATCGAGAAGATTAGTCCATAACTGATTCAGCAGCTCCTCATTTCCGCAGACATTAATCTCATCGTAATCAAAAAGAATCTCAATATTTTTCTCTGCCCACTTATTCTCAAGTATGGCAATTATCCGTCTTATCTGCTCGCTGCCGTTATAACAGGTTTTGTCCTTTAATATCATCTGATTTTCAACCTTGGAGAGATTAAGCACATTGGTCGCAAGCTCAGCAAGACGTTCCGATTCATAAATAATAATATCCAGATATTCGTCCCGTTCTTCTTTGGTCAGATCTTCATATTTAAGGATTTTGGCAAAACCTCTTACTGATACAATAGGGGTTTTGAATTCATGTGAGAAATTATTTACAAAGTCCGACCGAAGCATCTCTATACTACCCAGCTCTTCAGCCATATGATTAAAGCTGCTGTTTAAATTCTGTAATTCCTCCGGACCTCTTAAATTAATCCGCACATCAAAATCACCTTCTGCTAATCTGTCAGAGGCAGAAATAATTTCTCGCAGAGGAGACAGCGGAAAACGGCTGAATACCATGGCAACAATTGTTCCTACTATAATACTAAAGATTGCAAACATAAAAAACGGTGTAATGGTAGGATTGGGTTTAACAATTCCAAGCTGACTCAAAACAAATATTCCAACCAGCATGAGAAGCATGGTAAATAACAAAAGGATAAAGATGATTACAGCAAAGAGCATAGCCATCTGAAATTTCTTTAATCTGTTATGAAGTCTACTCACACTTTTTCACCGCCTTATAGCCGATTCCACGAATAGCGACAATCTCAAATTCCGGATAAGTTTCAAAACGCTTACGAAGCCGGTTGATATGAACATTTACTGTAGTATCAACTGTCTCAGACTCCATACCCCATATCTCATCCATTAACTGGATACGGGTAAAGATTTTATCAGGATAGGCTAAGAGCTTATAGAGCAGATAGAATTCTTTCTGAGGCAGGGTCTGCTTGTCCCCTTCCCGTTCTACTGTAAGAGCGTCATAATCAAGAGTTACCTTCCCGATATGCAGCTTGTGCTCATTTACGATCCTGGCGCGGCGTAAAAGTGCCTTGATACGTAAGAGCATCTCTTCTTCATTCACGGGTTTTACCATGTAATCATCTGTACCCGAAATGAACCCCTTGCATTTATCCTCCGGCAGCTGTTTCGCCGTTACCATAAGGATAGGGGTATTATTGTGACAGCTGCGCAGCTGTTCCGTAAATTCATAGCCATCCATTTTCGGCATCATAATATCTAAAATAACCAGATCTATATGCTGGGTATCCATTATATCCAAGGCATCCTCTCCATTTTCTGCCAGAAAAACTTCATAACCGGCATGTTTTAAGACTGCTTTCATAAGCCTGGCGGTATTCTTATCATCTTCTGTAACCAAAATATGAAACATGAAATCGGCACCTCCCTTTCTACTATATAAGTTGATATCCAAGCATAACCCTCCGGTTATATCTCTGAATTAATATTATACCATAAACGTTAACTCAAAATAAACTTAAGTCCATTTTAACCCGCGATATGGACTGTTTTTATCTGCCAATATCAGAAGTACAGCTTTAGCCTGACCTTTCAAAATAATTTCTTATTTTTCTCTTTCGTTAATTTTCAGTTTTTCTTTCCCGTATATAATCAGCTTCGTTGAAAGGCCTACTAAAAAAATTAATGCTTAAAGGAGAAAATGCCTATGCTTCAAATCAAAAATATATGCAAGAAATATGTTACCGGCGGTCTGACCCAGCAGGCGCTGAATAATGTTACCTTTAATCTTCGTGACAGTGAATTTGTTGCTATCTTAGGACAGAGCGGTTCCGGAAAGACAACACTATTAAATATTATCGGCGGTCTTGACCGATATGATTCGGGTGATATCGTAATTAACAGTGTTTCTACCAAAAAATATTCCAACAGAGACTGGGATTCCTATCGTAATCATACCATTGGCTTTGTATTCCAGAGCTATAACCTGATTCCTCATCAGTCCATTCTGGCAAATGTAGAATTGGCCCTTACCATTTCCGGTATCTCAAAAAGCGAACGAAGAAAGCGTGCAAAAGAAGCTCTTGAAAAGATGGGGCTTGGCAGTCATCTTCACAAACGACCCAATCAGATGTCAGGAGGACAGATGCAGCGTGTTGCTATTGCAAGGGCTTTGGTAAATGACCCGGATATTCTTCTTGCCGATGAACCCACCGGTGCGCTGGATTCTGAAACCAGTGTTCAGGTAATGGAGCTTTTAAAGGGAGTTGCCAAAGACCGTCTGGTAGTGATGGTTACTCATAACCCGGAACTGGCAGAAGAGTATGCCAGCCGTATTATTAAGCTTCACGATGGAAGAATTGTATCCGACACCAATCCCTATGAGGTTGATGAGACGAGACTGGAATCCCCTAAACATAAGAATATGGGAAAGGCCTCCATGTCAATTACAACAGCCTTATCCTTAAGCTTTAACAACCTGAAAACGAAGAAGGGGCGTACCCTTTTAACCTCCTTTGCAGGCTCCATCGGCATCATCGGTATTGCACTGATATTATCCTTATCTAATGGAATCAATGCCTATATCGATGACATACAAAAGGACACCATGTCCTCTTATCCCATTGCCATTGAAGCACAGTCTCTGGACTTGAGCAGCTTACTTGCTGCCGGAAGGCAGTCCGGAATTTCCGACGATGCAGAGCATGAACTGGACGGTGTATATTCCAATTCCTCCGATATGGAACTCGCCAAAAGTGCAACTACCAGTATCAAGGAGAATAACCTCACAGAATTCAAAAAATATCTGGATGAACAAGACAGCGAAATCCATCAGTATGTAGGGGAGAACGGTATAATTTATTCCTATGATGTAAAGTTCGATGCATTTGCCTATGATCCGGAAGGAGAACTTATTAATACGGATGGCAGTGAATTTACCAGCGGGAATTCCTCCCCCATGGCGGGCGGTATGGCCATGGGCGGCTTTTCCTTAGGAGGTATGCCCATGGGGAATCTGACCTCTTCCAGTAAGTTCGAGGAACTTCTGCCGGGAACACAAGGCAACCTCATCAGCCCAGCGGTAACCGATAATTACGAGGTACTCTATGGTAACTGGCCGAAAGCCTATAACGAAGTAGTTCTGATACTGGATGAAAACAATGAGGTATCTACCTCCGTGCTATATGAACTTGGTATACTGCCCTCTGCAGAGTATAAGGAAATTCTTGAAAAGATAGGTAATGGGGAAGAAATCTCCTTTGAAAATCACAAGTGGAACTATGAAGAAATCAGTAATCAGACCTTTTATATACTCCCAGAAAGTGATTATTATGTAGAGCGGGAAAATGGAATATTTGACTATACTGCAGAAGATAAGGATACACTGGAAACCTTATTAAAGGACAGCATCGAACTTAAGGTTTCAGGAGTGGTAAAACCGGAGGAGGATGCATCCTATACAGCAATTTCAGGAAGCATCGGTTACACAAAAGCGCTGACAGATGCCCTTATTGAACGAACAAATAACAGCCCGGTAGTAAAAGCCCAGGAAGCAGCACCGGAAACCAATGTAACTAATGGTATGTCCTTTACACCTAAAAAAGATGAAGTAAAAATAGAAGAGACGATTAAATATCTCTCAGGACTTAACCTCTCAGATAAAGCAGCCGTTGCAGCTTCGATACTCACCTCTTCACCCGCAAATACCCAGAATAACAGCGGAGAAACACAGAATGCAGGTGAGATACCTTCCCAGGGTCAAGCAGGCTCTGCCGGTGCAGGTATGTCTTCAGAAATGAGTGAGGAGAATCTTGCAGCAATGTTAGATGCTTATTTACTGGAGCCGGATAATGAAACTTTGCTAAAGCTCTATGATACCTATATCCAGGCTGGAAGTTATGATGACAATATGAGTTCTTTTGGAGTAGTAAGCCTGGATGCACCAGCCTCCATCAGTATTTACGCGGACAGCTTCGAAGACAAGGACGGAATCTCTGCCTCAATTGAAGACTATAACAAAACAGCAGGAAAAGAAAATCAAATAACTTATACGGATTTTGTAGGACTGCTCATGTCCTCCATTACCACTATTATTAATGTAATTTCCTATGTACTTATTGCCTTCGTTGCAGTATCACTGATCGTTTCTTCCATTATGATCGGAATCATAACCTTTATTTCCGTACTGGAACGAACCAAAGAAATTGGAGTCCTTCGTGCTATTGGTGCTTCCAAGAGGAATATAACCCAGGTATTCAATGCAGAGACCTTTATTGTAGGTTCCATATCCGGTCTGTTAGGCGTCGGTTTAACCTGTCTGCTACTCATACCTATAAATTCAGTGATTCATGCAGTATTAGACACTAATGCTGTTAATGCGGCACTACCGGTAACCAGCGGATTAATTCTCATAGTTTTAAGTATGGCATTGACCTTAATCGCAGGACTTATACCAGCAAAGAAAGCAGCAGGCAAAGATCCGGTAATAGCGCTGCGCAGTGAGTAAGGCAGAAAGGAAAGGTTATGATAAAAATATTAAAGTATTTTAAAAAGACAGAATGGCTTCAAGTCGCCCTCTGCCTGGTATTTGTAATAGGTCAGGTCTGGCTTGACTTAAAACTGCCCGACTATATGTCTGAAATCACCATGCTGGTACAGACAGAGGGAAGTGCCATGTCGGATATCTGGAGTGCCGGAGGGTATATGCTGCTCTGTGCCCTGGGTAGTTTAGTCGCTTCCATCATAATCGGTTATTTTGCCGCTCGTCTTGCAGCAACTCTCTCCTATAGGCTGAGAATGGGACTGTACAACAAGGTTGAAGCCTTCTCCATGGAGGAAATCGGACGGTTTTCCACATCAAGTTTGATTACCCGCTCCACAAATGATATCACCCAGGTACAGACTCTTATAGCAATGGGGCTCCAGGTAATGATAAAAGCTCCAATCCTGGCAGTATGGGCAATCGTAAAGATATCGGGTAAAAGCTGGCAATGGTCACTTTCAACGGGGGGAGCTGTTTTTGCATTAGTTATATTAGTAACTGTACTGGTTGTATTTGCACTTCCAAAATTCAAGATTGTTCAGCAGTTAACGGATAATCTTAATCGTGTGACCAGAGAAAACCTTACAGGTGTCAGGGTTGTTCGTGCCTATAATGCAGAAGATTATCAGGAAACGAAATTTAATAAAGCCAATGATGAAATGACGAAGACCAATCTGTTTACGAACCGCATTATGGCAATTATGATGCCTGGAATGTCTCTTATCATGAATGGACTTACTCTGGCAATTTACTGGATTGGAGCATATTTAATTAACGGTGCCGATATACCGGACAGATTGTCCTTGTTTTCCGATATGGTAGTGTATTCGTCTTATGCCATGCAGGTTGTTATGGCGTTTATGATGCTTGTAATGATATTTATCATGCTGCCACGTTCAGCAGTTTCTGCCAAGCGTATCAACGAAGTTCTGGATACACAGCCAAAAATCACAGACGGAGATATGGACAGTAAACCCTGGGGAATGGGAGAAGTTGAATTTAAGAATGTAAGCTTTCAATATCCGGGAGCTGCGGAATATGTGCTTAAAGATGTCTCGTTTAAAGCGAAGTCCGGAGAGACAGTTGCTTTTATCGGCTCTACCGGAAGCGGAAAGAGTACACTGATTAATCTTATACCTCGGTTTTACGATGCCACAGAAGGGCAGGTACTCATTGATGGAGTCGATATTAAGAAATACAAACAGAAAGACCTTCATAATAAGATTGGTTATGTACCACAGAGAGCAGTTATCTTCTCAGGAGATATTGCTGGGAATGTAGCATTTGGTAATAACGGAAGGAAAAAAGCCAATAACGAAGATATTGAAAATGCAGCGACAGTAGCCCAAGCAAAGGATTTTATAGAAAATCTTCCGGAAAGATACCAGGCACCCCTATCCCAGGGAGGTTCAAACCTCTCCGGCGGACAAAAGCAGCGTCTGGCTATTGCTAGAGCAATCTGCAGGCAGCCGGAAATCTTTATATTCGATGATTCCTTTTCCGCTTTGGATTATAAGACAGATAAGGTACTGCGTACACAGTTGGCTGCCCAGACCCTTGGTGCTACCACGTTTATTGTAGCACAACGTATCGGTACTATTCGGAACGCAGACCGTATAGTAGTGCTGGAGGAAGGAAATGTTGTGGGAATCGGCAAACATGAAGAGCTGCTTAAGACCTGTAAGGTTTACCGTGAGATTGCCTATTCACAATTATCAAAGGAGGAACTTGGAGATGAGTAAAGGACCAAACTTCCGTAATCCACCGGGAAGCGGAATCGTCATTGAAGGTGAAAAACATGAATTCTCAGCTGCCTGGGGTAAATTAATAAACTATTGTAAGCCTTATTTTCCTGCAATAATCCTTGCACTAACCTGCGCAGTGGGCGGAACTGTTTTTACTCTGGTAGGCCCGGATATGCTTAGTGAAATGACCGATGCTATCACACAGGGAATAATGGGAAGCATTGATATGAAACTGGTTGGTAACATTGCTTTATGGCTGTCAGCTTTTTATGGTGCCAGCGTGGTACTTTCCTATTTACAGGGTTTTGTAATGGCAACAGTTACACAAAAAGTATCCAAAAGCATGCGTACCGATATTTCAGTTAAGATAAATAAGCTGCCGCTTAAATATTTTGATAAGACCAGTTATGGTGATATCCTCTCACGCGTTACAAATGATGTGGATACCATTGGACAGACCCTGAATCAAAGTATCGGAAACCTTGTATCTGCAGTAACGCTGCTTGTAGGTTCTGTTATTATGATGTTTGTCACCAACTGGATTATGGCATTGGTTGCAATTGGCTCCTCATTGCTTGGATTTGTAATTATGATATTAATAATTTCACGTTCACAAAAATATTTTACCCAGCAGCAGGAACTTTTAGGTGACATTAACGGACATGTGGAAGAAGTCTATGCCGGACATAATGTAGTAAAGGCTTATAATGCTGAAGAAGAATTAAGCAGTGAATTTACACAGATCAACAAGGAGCTGTTCTCCTGTAACTGGAAGTCACAGTTTATGTCAGGACTTATGATGCCCCTTATGAGCTTTATCGGAAATCTGGGTTATGTGGCAGTCTGTGTTGCAGGAGCAGCCCTTGCTATGAATGGCTCCATTACCTTTGGTGTTATTGTTGCTTTTATGGTTTATGTCCGTCTCTTTACACAGCCTCTTAGCCAGATTGCTCAGGCAGCCACAAGCTTACAGTCTACCGGAGCCGCAAGTTATCGTGTATTTGAGTTCTTAGGTGAAGCGGAATTAGAAGACGAAAGCGGAAAACATGCAGTTATGAAAACTGCAAAAGGAGATATTGAATTTAAGAATGTTAAGTTTGGATATTCTGAGAATAAGATAATCGTAAAGGATTTCTCCGCAAAGGTAAAAGCCGGGCAAAAGGTAGCAATCGTTGGACCCACCGGTGCAGGAAAGACTACCATGGTAAATCTTCTGATGAGGTTTTATGAACTTAACAGCGGTGAAATCTTAATAGATAATATACCATTAAGATCCCTGACAAGAGAAAATGTCCATCAATTATTCTGTATGGTATTACAGGATACCTGGCTCTTTGAAGGTACAATTCGTGAAAATATAGTTTATAATAAAGAAGGGGTGTTGGATGAGGAAGTAGTGGCAGCCTGCAAAGCAGCAGGGGTTCATCACTTTATCAAAACACTTCCTGAAGGATATAACACGATTCTAAATGAGGAAGCCAGCCTTTCAGCAGGGCAGAAGCAGCTGATTACCATTGCAAGAGCCATGATCGAAAATGCACCTATGCTGATTCTTGATGAAGCTACAAGTTCCGTTGATACACGTACGGAAGTCCTGATACAGGAAGCTATGGATAAGCTTATGGAGGGAAGAACGTCTATCGTTATTGCTCATAGGTTGTCTACAATTAAAAATGCAGACCTGATACTGGTTATGAAGGAGGGAGATATTATTGAAAGCGGAAATCATGAACAGTTATTAAAAGAAAAAGGCTTCTATGCAGAACTTTACAACAGCCAGTTTGATGAGGCTTCTTAAGAAAACAGGTTATAAATAATGAAAACCTGCCATTAGCAGTATAAAATAGTTCAAAAAGAGACAATTGATATAAAAAATATTAATCAGCTCAGAGCAAACCCATAAATACAGAGGACAGATCTTCTGTTTTATGGGTTTTTTCGTTTTCATCAATTATTCTTTATGAAAAGTAATATTTTGTCTATCTAATTTGAAGAATTATAAAGCACTCTTTTTATTTTTTGACGAATGGCAAGCTATGAAAACGATTATTAAACATAAATTTTGCCTGTATTTAAATAAGATATATACTTGAATTTAATACGAATGTATTATATAATACGTATGTATTAAATAAGAAAGGAATATTCTATGCCAAAATTAATAGATAGCAAACTGCAGAAAGCGCGGATCGCAAAAGCTGCCTGGAGAGTAATTCAAAGTGAAGGGATTGAGAATGCCTCAGTACGCAAGATTGCAAATGAAGCAGGAATTTCACCAGGGACCTTACAGCATAATTTTAAAACCCAGAGCCAGTTGTTAAAATTTGCCATGGAGCAGGTGGTTGAGCATATAAACCAACGTGTGACGGAGTTTAATCAGATAATGCCTGAATTAAATATACAGAATGCAAAGTTATTGTTGTTGAATCTGGTACCAATGAATGGAGAACAGGAGTTGGAAGCAGAGGTCTGGCTGGCACTGACCTTAAAATCCCTTCATGAACCTGAGCTGATGAAAATCAAAACAGAGACATATCAAGCCATGCAGCAGCTCTTGGTGGCTTTGCTTGGACAATTATATGCTGCTGGTTTTTTGAAGGAGAGTATACAGCTTGAAAAGGAGGCTGTGAAGCTTCAATTATTACTTGATGCCTTAGCCCTCCATAGGATGCTTAGCCCAGAGAACATGACACCTGAGGTAATGAAGGATTTGATTAGTCAGCATATGGATGAGTTATCAGTTAAAAAGGAGAACATAAAGTGATGAAAGAAAAGCATAGGATAAAAGACAAACCTTCAAGGGCTTTTATATGGATAAGAAGAGGTATTTTTCTGTTACTTGTATTGACTGTGTTTATTGTAGCAGGCTTTGTTTATGAAGGGATAGCTTCATGGACTAATAAGAAAAATTATCCGATGCCAGGTGAGCTGGTAGATGCAGGTGGCTATCGCCTGCATATCCAAACTGTAGGAAATCAGCCTGTAACCATTGTTCTGGAAGCCGGCAGCGGTGAAACAAGTTTATCCTGGGGAGACATTCCTAAAGAATTGTCTGAGGATTTTACGGTTGTCAGTTATGATCGTGGCGGATATGGCTGGAGTGAAAAGGCAAACAGTGAAAGAAGCGGTGAGAATATTGTAAAGGAGCTGCATAATGCACTACAGGAGGCAGGGCTTCCTGGCCCCTATGTGCTGGTCGGTCATTCTTTGGGTGGAATGTACACCCGTCTGTTTGCCAATACCTATTCAGATGAAGTAATTGGGCTAGTGCTGGTGGATGCAAGACCGGAGGATGATGAGAAGCGTACCGCATCTATTTATGCAAAAGAGAAGTTTCAGAGCAAACCTTCTGCTGATGTTTTAGCCCTGTTGAAAAGCTCCGGTGTACTTCGTCTGTTTCAGGATGTGCTTTTGGAGGGGATGATTGAGAAGGAGGAACGGGGCAGGTTCATTAATGTTACGGCATCACCGGATTATTTCCATGCAGTTGAAGAGGAAGGAAAATATTCAACAGCGTTGGAAGATATCCTGCGTGGACAAGATTTGGGCGATTTGCCAGTACGGGTCATTGCGAGAGGGCTTGCACCGGACTATGCAGCAGCTGGGATAACGGATAAAGCAGCAGCTCAAATAGAACAGATCTGGCGCGAGGGACAGGAAGCGATGCTGTTGCTGTCCAGTAATTCCAAGTTGGTCATTGCTGAACAAAGCGGACATATGGTCATGAAGGATCAACCCGAGCTTGTTAAGGAGGTAATCAGGGAATTGATAGATGACATTAAAAGTAAATAATTTCTTCATTAAATATCTCTTATGGAGCAGGTAAAGGTATTATCAGAAATTTTTAGAGGAAAAACGGAGTTCTCCTTGAAGCATATCGAGATCGTGAAGGATATCATGTTTATAAAGAAACAGGTAAAGCCAGTATTTATAGAAAAACAGGGTCAGGAAAAAGTCAGGAGTAAAAGCAAAGGAAATCGCATTGGATATCATTGAAAAGAACTATATTTATTAATTTATATCGTGGCTGCATACTTGTATTTTGAAAAATATGAATATATAATTAAGGATAGCGATTAACGGATTATTTTTAACAAAGCGGGTTAAAGATTATTAAAATCGTACATAAAGATTCGGGAAAGTTGAAATAAGACTTTGATTATATATTCTAAAGAAATTTCTACATGTTTATAAATAAAATTAAAATACAAGGAGTAATTAATTATGCCATTGATTGACATGTCTTTAGAAGAGTTAAAGAAGTATAACGGAAGCAGTCCCTGCCCTTCTGATATCGATGAATATTGGGAAAGAGCTCTAGCAGAAATGAAAGCAACTGATTCCAAAGTAGAATTGATACCGGCTGAATTTCAGGTTCCTTTTGCTGAGTGTTTTGATCTGTTTTTTACAGGAGTAAAGGGAGCGAGAGTACATGCTAAATATTTGCGTCCCAAGCACATTGAAGAAAAACATCCTGCCATCCTGCAATTTCATGGTTACTCTGGGAATAGCGGAGATTGGAATGACAAACTTAATTATGTGGCTTTGGGGTATTCTGTTGCTGCCTTGGATTGCAGAGGGCAAGGCGGTAAATCCGAGGATGTGGGAGGGGTAAAAGGTAATACTTTTAACGGACATATTATCAGAGGTTTGGACCAGTCGGCAGATGATTTACTGTTTCGCCAAATCTTTTTGGATACAGCGCAGCTGGCCCGAATTGTGATGGACATGCCGGAGGTTGACGAAACACGGGTAGGCGCAATGGGAGGTTCTCAAGGCGGAGCCCTGACTCTTGCCTGTGCTGCACTGGAACCGGGCGTTAAAAAGCTTGCACCTGTCTATCCCTTTCTTTGTGATTACAAAAGAGTCTGGGATATGGACTTGGCAAAGGAGGCTTATGCAGAGCTTAAGAATTATTTCAGGCAATTTGATCCCAGACACGAAAGGGAAGAGGAGATCTTTAGGAAACTGGGATATATTGATCTGCAGAATCTTGTTAAAAGGATTCAGGGCGAAGTATTTATGAATGTCGGACTAATGGATTCTGTCTGCCCGCCTTCAACCCAGTTTGCAGCATATAATAAAATTAATGCCAAGAAGAAAATGGATATTTATCCGGACTTCGGACATGAGAATATACCGCAAATGATGGATAGAGTGTATACCTTTATGATGAGTCTGTAATCTTTCCTCCATGCACCAGCTGAAAGGCATCTTACCAATTTTGCGAGCTATTACCGTAAAAATTGTTCGTTTTTAGCCACAAACAGGCAATATGTCTTTCAGGCAGTGCATTACAGATACAGGAAAGGAAGGCGGTTTCTTACTGCTCTACATTGATTCTGTCATTGCCTCTTCTGGGAACATTATCGAATATATGGTATTGTAATCTCTTTAGCGGCTGGCAGGGTTGTATGCCTTCCAATTGAATTTAGTATATTGTATTTCTTTTCAACTATCTGGTTACAAATCTTTGATTTTCATACGGTCAAGTTCGTCTTGCTGTTGATTCCTTTTCTTACGCTTTTGAGTATTTGAGTAAATTAAATATATAACGAAGAATACAACTCCAACAATTATTAAGAAAGTAAACAGAAGCAGCAAGAGTACAAAAATAGGCATCAGGTATCCTCCTTCTGGGCTTTTTTATATTCAGTAATCAAAATCTTTGCAGTATCGAAATCAATTTTTTCATTAAGAGCCAATCTCTTGATTAGTGAAATAAAAGGGTCATTTGCAGTATCCTCACTTATTGTTATTTTCTGAATAAGTCTGTCTAATCGCAATCGAACAGTCGGATAAGTTACACCATATAACTTTGCTACTTCTTTGAGAGAACCGGATGTCATAAGAAAATTTTTCATAAAGGCAGCATCCTCATCATCAAGCCTGTATCGTCCTTATTAGATTTACCATCTCAATTGCACTGGCTGCACAGTCAAAGCCTTTGTTGCCTGCTTTGGTACCGGCCCTTTCGATAGCCTGTTCAATAGTTTCTGTTGTCAGCACGCCAAACATTACCGGAATACCACTAGTCAGGGATACCTGGGCAATTCCTTTGGAAACTTCACTGCACACATAGTCATAGTGTGAAGTGCTTCCGCGAATAACCGCACCAAGGCATATCACCGCATCATATTTGCCTGAGGCAGCCATTTTGGAGGTGATAAGGGGAATTTCAAAAGCCCCGGGAACCCATGCTATTTCAATATCCGTTTCCTCAACTTCATGACGCTTTAAGCAGTCCAGAGCACCACTTAATAGTTTGGCAGTAATAAATTCATTAAACCGTGCGGCTACAATTCCAATTTTAATCTGTTTGGGTACAAGATTTCCTTCAAATACTTTCATATTCTATTCTCCTTCATTATCATAATGCAAAATGTGACCCATTTTTTCCTGTTTGGTTTTTAAGTAAAAAGAATCGTATGGATTAGCAGACATTTGTATTGGAACTCTCTCGATTATATCCATGCCAAAGCCGGAGAGTCCGTATACCTTTTCTGGATTATTTGTCAATAGGCGAAGGGTTCTTACACCCAGATTTCGTAAAATCTGTGCACCAATATAATACTCCCTCAAATCACCGTCAAAACCCAGAGCGAGGTTGGCTTCCAGGGTATCAAGTCCCTGGTCTTGCAAGGCATATGCCCGCAGTTTATTTACAAGGCCAATACCTCTGCCCTCCTGGCGCATGTAGAGCAGGATACCTCTGCCTTCCTGTTCAATCTGTGAAAGGGCAGCAGCCAGCTGTTGACCGCAGTCACACCGCATGGAACCAAAGGCATCCCCGGTAAGACACTCAGAATGAACACGGCAAAGAAGATTTTCTCCTGTACCAATATCGCCCTTTACAAGAGCAACATGGTGTTCACCGTTTAACTTATTCACATAACAATATGCTTTAAAATTACCGTATTTGGTGGGCATTTCACTAATAGAGGTCTGTGCAACCAGTTCGTCATGCTTCTTTCGGTATTCCTGTAAGGCAGCTATGGTTATGAATTTCATATCCCATTTCTCTGCAAGGGTTATCAGGTCAGGGGTGCGCATCATAGTACCGTCCTCCTGCATGATCTCACAGCACAAACCGCATTCTTTTAATCCTGCCAGGCGCATCAGATCCACTGTTGCTTCTGTGTGACCGCCTCGTTCCAATACACCGTTGCGCTTAGCGAGTAAAGGAAACATATGTCCGGGTCTGCGGAAATCTTCAGGCTTTGCATTTTCCTCTATACACTTCATAGCAGTGAGGGAACGTTCCACTGCGGAAATTCCCGTAAGGGTGTTAACATAATCCACTGATACAGTAAAGGCAGTACTATGATTGTCGTTATTATCTTCAACCATCTGCGGGAATTCTAATTTCTTGCACAATTCTTCACTCATGGGCATGCAGATAAGCCCTTTTCCGTAGGTAGCCATAAAATTAATATTTTCTGGTGTAGCAAATTCGGCGGAACAGATAAAGTCTCCTTCATTTTCCCGGTCTTCCTTGTCGGTAACAAGAATTATTTTACCTTTGCGAAGAGCTTTAAGAGCTTCTTCAATCGTGTTATACTGAAACATATTTACCTCCATTTCATATTGCTGATATACAATGATAAGCCATAAAATAAGCTACCTTTTAAAAGCCATATTTGCTTAAAAAATCCCTTGTGATACTACTTTGATTATCCTGGGGAGGAGAGTTTAACAATAGCTTTTCAAGGTATTTTCCAACGAGGTCGTTTTCCAGATTCACAGTATCACCGATCCTTTTGTGAGAAAGAATGGTAGAGCTTGCCGTGTGAGGTATGACAGACAGTTGAAATTCCGCTGGGTTAACCGTCACTACCGTTAAGCTGATGCCATCCACTGCGATAGAGCCCTTTTCAACGATGTACCGTAAAAGTTGAGGTTGGGTAGAAATAGTATACCAAAGAGCATTTTTGTCTTTTCTTATTGCTTTAATGATTCCCATACCATCAATATGCCCGGAGACCATATGCCCTCCAAAACGTCCCTTTGCAGGCATTGCCCGTTCCAGGTTTACCATAGCTCCTGGCTTCAAACTTCCAAGAGTAGAACAATGGATAGTTTCAGGCATCACATCTGCCTTAAAAGTATTTTTATCGATGGCCGAAGCTGTAAGACATACACCGTTTACGGAAATACTGTCTCCGATGTGAAGGTCTTCAAAGATTATTTTACCCTCTATAAAGAGAATAAAAGACTCAGAACTTTGCCGCAGTTCCTTAAGCATACCAATTTCTTCAATGATTCCGGTAAACATATTGAACCTCACTTTCAATGAGAATATCCTCTTCAAGGAAGGTAATAGAAGGGTTCGTTAAAGAATAAGCCTCTGAGGGGCTAGCCATACCGATTCCTGAAACGGGTGATTTTCCCTTCGTACCTCCTAAGAGTTTCGGAGCAATATAAGTCTGTACCTTGTTGACGATGTTACTCTGTAAGGCTGACCAGTTAAGGAGGCCGCCGCCTTCCAGCAAAATACTGTCAATCTCTCTCTCGCCTAGTTGTTCCATAAGTTCGTTTAGATCCAAATGTCCTTGTTTTCTGGAAACTGTAAGGAGGTTGCAGCCAGCATCGGTATAAGCTTTCTGTTTTTCCATATCTGAACAGGAGGTAGCAAAGAGGGTAGGGACTTCTTTTGCAGTTTTTACAATTTGTGACTGAAGGGGTGTTCTTAAATTGGTATCACAGATGATTCTTATAGGATTTCTGCCCTTGGCTAAGCGGCAGGTAAGCAAAGGGTCATCTGCTATAACCGTACCCACACCTGCCATAACAGCCTGGTAACGGTGGCGGTCCTCGTGTACCCTAAGACGTGCAGCTTCCCCTGTAATCCACTTGGATTTTCCCGTATAGGCGGCGGTTTTGCCATCCATGGTCATTGCATATTTCATTACCACATATGGTGTTTTTGTGCGTATGTAATGAAAGAAAACTTCATTAAGCCGATCACACTCAGTTTGTAAAATACCCTCCAGACACTCGACACCCTGGCTGCGAAGCAGTTCAATTCCTTTCCCAGAAACCAAGGGATTGGGATCTTTGCTGCCAATCACCACTTTTTTGATACCACTTTGTAAGATGGCATCCGTACAGGGAGGTGTCTTACCATAATGGCAGCAAGGCTCCAGGGTTACATACAGCGTAGAGCCAACCGGTGACTGGGTACAGCTTGCAAGTGCATTTCGTTCTCCATGGAGACCACCGTATATTTCGTGATAGCCCTGTCCGATAATCTGCCCCTCCTTAACGATAACAGCACCGACCATGGGGTTTGGATTTACGAAACCTTTGCCTTTTTCTGCAAGCTGTAATGCATAAAGCATATATTCTCTGTCATCCATAGAATACCTCCAAATAAGAAAATGCCTTGAACACAAAATTCAAGGCATTTTTCAGCAGGCTTCTTTCCTGACCTTGCCATTATTACAATAAAAAAGCTCTGAAATGAGAATTCATTTCAGAGCGGCAATGTCAACTTAGCACAATATACTGTGCAGATACTGCTACATCTTCTTTCATCCAGACTTTACTGTCGGCTTCGGAATTACACCGAATCATGCCTTGCGGCTCGTGGGCTTTACCACCGGTAGGGAATTACACCCTGCCCTGAAGATTATATTCAATTGCATTTATATTAATACGAAAATAAATAATTGTCAATAGGCTGCTTTAAGGAAGTTCCTATTTCACGCTAAATAAATTAGAATTTTTTGTTACATAATTCCCCTTCTTATCTGTGAATCTTACATAGACTCTGCCATTAAATCCCTTCTTGATTGTAACCGAATTCCCATTAATCCATTTTCCTTTTTGCCCGTTATCCTCTAGCATGTACTGAATGGATGCTATACCGCTGGCTCCAAAATCAGCAGTAAAATTAAGGAGCACGGGGGACTTTACGGTAGTATTTTCACTCTTAGAACCCCAATTTACAAATTTGATGTCTTTTGCTTTGGAGGTGATCATTGTATTAATGGGCTGCTTTGAAACATAACTGAAACCGGTGGTTTTCTTGGTTGTTACATTACCGGCACCATCAGTAAATCTTACATATACACTTCCTATGAAATCCTTCTTGATTGTTACAGCATTTCCATTTGTCCAGGATTGTTCCGGGTCAAATTCCTTTCCCCTTGGGACCAGCATATATTCTGTCTTACCATAGTCACTGATACCGAAATCTGCATTAAATTCCAGTGTTACGGGACCGGAAGCTTTTTTAGAATAAGTATCCTGCGCATATGTATCCAAAAGATTGATTCCTGTAACATTAGATACTACGTTACAGTTCTCAGGAGGTGTTGCATCCAGGGTAAATCCCTGAGTTTTACGAATCATTGTATTACCAAGCTTATTCACAAATTTTACATAGATACAACCCATAAAATCTTCATCTAGAATCAGCTCATTATTATTTAATTGAGCCCATTCTACATTGTCCACATTATTAAAAAGATCAGCTGGTGCTAAAGCATACTCAATCTTTTCTAAAGAGCTTACTCCATAATCTGCATTGAATACGATTGGTAACGTTCCACCTAACAGTAACTCATAATCTTCATCATCATATTCATTTTGCATTGTGAGGCTGTTCCCTGGAATTTCAGCACTTGGATTAGATAAGTTCTTTGTCTCTGAGGTGTTACTTCTGATACTTTTTCCGGTTAATATATCGATGGTATCCCCTGCATAGGAATATGGTGTTTTATCTACTGTTATCTCTTTTCCGTCACTTACCATAGTAATGGTGCCTGAGACATCCGTGCGGTAGATATCGGTATTCTCTAATTTCTTTAAAGTGGTAATCCTTGGAAATCTTGCTGGTGCATTTTCATCACAGGATATTACGGAAATAGAAGGATCTACTGCATTTAAGAATTCCTGAGTGGTTGAAGTCAACGCACTGTGATGTGCCACCTTTAATACATCTGATTTTAAATCATATCCTTTATCAAGCATTTCTTTTTCTGATACACTTTCTGCATCGCCGGTAAACAGGAAGGAGTTCTCACCATTTACCACCTTAACGACAATGGAATTGTCATTGTAGCTTGCGTAATCACTTCCATTGGGAGCCATAAAGGTTACAGTAGCTGACCCAAGCATAAAAGATTTTCCCATAACAGGTGTAATCGTCTTAAGATTCTTGTTCCTTACAGCATTAATAAAATTATTGTAAGAAGGGTCTGGGTAAGAGGTATTTGTCATAATTAAATTACCTACCTCAAAATTCCTGATTACATCAATCAGTCCGCCAATATGGTCTTCATGTTGATGGGTAGCTAATATATAGTCAATCTTTTTAATATTCTTGGATTTAAGAAAATTAGTTACTGTAGATCCCGCCATTATAGGGCCACCATCAATTAACATGTACTTTCCGTTGCTTTCAAGTAATGCTCCGTCACCCTGTCCGACATTGATAAAAGATACTGTAAGATTATCATTTTCCATAGCACTTACTGTTATGTTTTTAAGCATAGAAAACATAAGTATAAGGCATAGGAAAAGGTAACTGAATAGCTTAAAGGAGTTTAACTTTTGTTTGTACTTCTGTCTTTTTTGTATCATACTTCTACCTTTCTCTGACTGTATTAACCTGTATCCTTTTAAAGCACAAAAATGTGTACCTCTTTATGCCTTAAAATATAATAATAATAGATATACTATTGAATGTAAAGTGCAGAAGGATACATTGTCGAAACTTAGAGGTGATTGCCTCCCACAAAGTGGAACCTTCAACCCGGCACAAGCAGTTTTCAGACACGCCCATGGAATTTATGGATTACATAGAAGCATCTTTGATTTATTTATTAATTTCAAAGGTTGTTTGTTTTTTGTCAAGTTCAATAACACGCATTTTAATGAGGGCAGTATCATATAAATAGTCTTACATCTTACCTTTTCTATACTGTATAGATAAAATATTAATATTTTTTATAAAAAACAGTCATAAATAAGAAATCCGCCGAATAAATATAAAGTTAAATAATACCAAAGCTTGTCTTATGAATTACAACAGAGATTTTTGTGTCATATTTGAGGGGTCTTAAAGACAGCTGCCAGGTAGTAGAAAGGGGGGGCACAAGGTCAGCAGCAGCTATTTTTAAAGATAAAGATGAGTAAAAGGAGGTAGTAATAATGATTAAGGGAAAAGCAAGAAAGGTCGTTACCATGTTATTATTTTTTATCATGACCTTTAATTCGGTAACAGCTCTTGCAGAAAGTAAATATTCTCTTCCGGTAGCTTCCTTAAAGAAGGAACTGCATACCCAGTCTATGGATAAGATAGAGTCTGGATTCATTGACTCTGCATCGGATGAGGAACTTGTAGAAGCAATCATATACCTGAGCAGTCAGGTAGACAGTATGGGGGTAGCAAAGGACGCTGAGGGAAAACTGTCATCAGCCTTAACACCGTATAATACAAAACTTGAAGTAAGAAAAGAAGTAATCGGTGCTTTAAAGGATAATGCAGAGGATACACAGCAGAAATTGTTAAAATACATAACCCAGGAAGAAAAGAAGAAGACTGTCGCAGAGTATAAGCCTTATTACATTGTAAATGCAGTTTATGTAAAGGCTACCAAAAAAGTAATTGAAAACATTTCGTATATGAGTGAAGTTGAGAAAATATACGAAAATAAAATCGTTAAATTAGATGAGCCGCAGGTAACAGCTGGCGAAATTCAGGCCAATGCTGACGGCGTAGAATGGAATATCGAGCGAATCAGGGCAGATGAAGTTTGGGGTCTTGGAGTAGATGGAACCGGCGTTGTTGTTGGAACCATTGACACAGGAGCTACCTGGACTCATCCTGCCCTGAAATTAAAATGGAGAGGATATAATCCCAGTGATCCCGCAAACCCAACTTCAGCAGGAAACTGGTATGACCCGGTTAATGGAAGCACTTTGCCGGTAGATGAAGCCAGCATACCCCATGGTACCCATGTACTTGGTACAATCCTTGGACAGGAACCCGATGGAAGCAATAAGATTGGTGCGGCACCCGGTGCCACCTGGATTACTGCTAAGGCTTTTACCCCGGATGGCGGATATGATGATGATATCCTCTCAGCAGCAGAGTGGATGCTGGCTCCGGGAGGAGACCCTGCAGCAGCTCCGGATATCATCAATAATTCCTGGGGCGGAGCCTCCGGTTTAGATGAGTGGTTCAGACCTATGGTAACTGCCTGGAGGGCAGCTGGAATCCTTCCGGTATTTTCTTCCGGTAATGAGAGAAATGCAGCAGCACCGCCGTCTTCTGTCAGTGCACCTGCTAATTACCCGGAGAGTTTTGCAGTTGGAGCTTTGGATATCAATAACGTAAGAGGAGATTTCTCAAGAAGAGGCCCTGGTCCATATAACAATGTAAAACCGGACGTAATCGCTCCCGGTGTTAATATACGTTCCTCTGTACCGGGCGGTTACGAAGGCGGCTGGGATGGAACCAGTATGTCAGCTCCGGCAGTATCTGGAACAGCAGCTTTAATCCTTTCAGCAAATAGCTCTCTTTCCATTGAAGACGTGGAAGAATTGTTAAAGGATACGGCAATTCCCATAGAAGATGCCAATGACGCCGGAGATCCCAATTATGGCTACGGCTATGGTTTAATTGATGCCTTTGAAGCCGTATCAAGAATCGCAGGCGGTACAGGTACTATTGAAGGAAAAGTAACAGTTGAAGGAGAAGACCTTGAAAATCCTGTAATCCTTCACAACCAGGTAATCACAGAGACCTATTCCGGTGCCGGTATCCAGATACAGGCTGATATTTCAGATGATGTATCTGTTATCGACACAGAACTTCTGGTAAAACAAAGCGGAAAATCCTACTGGATTACCCTGCCCCTTACCAGGACCTCAGGAAATTATAAATCCGGAGTATATACCGGTACTATCCCGGATGACCTGGTAGCACAGCCGGGGTTTGTCTATAAGCTAAAGGCCAGGGATTATGACGGAAATACAGTGGCAACAGGTGAATATTCAGTTGAGGTCAAATTCGGTGCAGTTCCTGACAGCTACAGTACGGATTTTGAAAATTATCCTTCCGGCTGGCTCTTTGAAGGTGACTGGCAATGGGGCGAACCGGCAGCAGGAGTTGGACCGACAGCTTTAAGCGGTACGAAACTCATAGGAACGAACCTAAAAGGCAATTATTCCAACAGCGGAGACAGTGTATTAGTGTCCGTACCCCTGGATCTTAGGGATACTACCCTTAAATTTGCTCAGTTTGAAGTAAATCAATGGTATGATATTGAAAATAATTATGATAAGGGTTTTGTATATGTATCCGCTGACCTTGGGGAGACCTGGAATCAGGTAGGACCTGTTATAACAGGCACAAAGACCAGCTGGAGCAAGCTGACCATAAACTTAAGCGAATATATAGGTTCTTCTGTTCCCGTATACATTGCTTTCCGTCTGGTTTCAGATACAAGTGTTTCAAAGGTCGGCTGGTATCTGGAGGATGCAAAGTTTGTCGCTACGGACAGCACCGCGCCTTCAGTACCTGCAAATTTAACCGGCAGTGTAATCCTTAATACCGCCGCCATAAACTGGTCTGCCGTGTCAGATACTGATACAGCTGGTTACCGTGTCTACCGTTCGGATTCCCTTGACGGAGCATATGCACTATTGGCAGAAACTGCTGCAAATTCCTATGGAGACAACAGCATCGAGGCTCACAGAACCTATTATTACAAAGTTTCTGCTTTTGACTTTGCTGGGAATGAAAGTGGGTTGTCACTGCCCTTGACCCTTGAAGTAGAATCGCTGGGCGACTATGTTTATTATGAGGACTTCGAAAACAATAACGGAGGTTTCTTAACCGGCGGTACCAATAATTCCTGGGAATGGGGTGTACCGGCTTCTGGTCCGGGAACCGGATTTTATGGTGCCAAGGTTTGGGCTACCGGACTTGCAGCCAATTATTTAAACAGCAGTAATTCCTGGATAGAAACTCCTGAAATCCAGTTGCCTGAGGATAAGATCAGCACCTTAAAGATTGGCCAGTGGTATGAATTTGAGAACAAATACGACAAGGGATATATCCAGATTTCTAAAAAAGAAGGTGACAATTGGTCGGCTTGGACGGATTTGGCTCCGGGAGGTTATTATACCGGCGATGGAAAAGCCTGGACGAATACCGAGCTTCTGCTGGGTTCCTCCTATACAGGAAAAACCGTAAAGATAAGATTCCTGCTGACTTCGGACTCCTCTCTTAATAAAGCCGGCTGGTATATTGATTACATTTTGGTAAATGCAGCAAATGCAGCAGCCTCCAGTATAAAATTACCGGAATACAAGGAGCCGGATAACAGCTTAAGTCTTCTGAAGAAAGAAATAGAAGTAAAACCTATCAAATTAAATCTGAAAGAGAAGAACACAACGGTTACCAAGAAATATGAAACGGTAAGTGACGCTTCAGTTCAGTCCATAGCTTCTGTAACCGCAGGCCTGCCTGCCGATGCGGTAGTAACCATACTGGAAACTGGAAGAAGCGCTAAAACCAATCCCGCTGATGGCAGATATACCCTAAAGCATGCGGTAAACGAAGGAGAAGACACCTGGACTTTACGAGCAGAAGCCTACGGATATTACCCGGCAGAAGCACAGGTACATTTAACAGAGGACCAAACCGTTAAGAAGAATTTTGTGCTTACCGAAAAGCCGAAAGGAATCATAAAGGGTAAGGTTACGGACAGATATTCAGGAGAACCGGCAGCAAATGCAGTTATAAGGGTAAAAGAGGATTCAAAGCTTCCAGTTGTAACAGCAGATGCAAATGGTGAATTTATTATTCCCGATATTTACGAAGGTACTTATACCTTAAAGGTAATCGCAGATGGTTTTGAACCCGGAGAGGTCAGCGCTGTGGTAACCGGTAATGAAATCGCAGAAGTTACAATACCTCTTAAACGCTTTGTTGGTTATGAGGAAGAAATCGTTTATGACGACGGAACAGGTGAAAATGCACTGGTGCTGAATGCAACAGGTAACGGATTGGCTGTCAGAGTGACACCTGCACAGTATGGTAAAGTTAAAGGTGCCAATATCTTTTTCTGGGGGACTGATTGGCCGTCGCCGGGAGGCAATCAGATCGGAATTACCATTTATGATACAGATACCAGTGGTAATCCGGTGAAATTAAATACTTCACCCAAGGTAGTAAATGTTGTAAGAGGAGAGTGGAATTACATTGATTTATCAGAATTTGGCTTCTCCACCAACAGAGATTTCTTTATAGCAACTTCACAGACTGCTGTTGGAACTGCTTCACCTGGTACCGGTATTGACGAAGACAGCCCTTATGCTGACCGTTCTTATCTGTATTCCGGTGATACCTTTACACCTATTGCAGAAGAGGACGTAGACGGTGGTTTAATGATTCGTGCAAGAATGGAATACTCCGTGGATACACCGGTTATCACCAACTTAGAGGATGTCAGCTATACCAACCAGGATTCCATTCTGGTAGAAGGAACGGTGACAGCTGATGGTAAAGTCAATCTTTATGTGAATGGCAGTAAGACAGAACAGGTAACATCGGTAAACAAATCCTTCCAAAAGGTAATTCCGCTGACCGAAGAAGAAAGTATCATTACAGCAACTTCTGAGTTAAACGGAAAAGAAACGGAACCCTCAGCAGCTAAGAAGGTAATCAAGGATAAGCTGGCACCGGAGCTCCTTGTTACTGCACCGGCAGATGGATTGGTAACAAATGAGAGAGTAGTAGATATAACCGGAACGGTCTATGACCAGCATTTCAGCAAACTTGAGATTAACAATGAGATTGCTGTGGTACAGGATGGAGCTTTCCATGTCGAAAAGATTGTATATGCAGGAGAGAATATATTCACCTTAAAGGCATACGATCAGGTGGGAAATGTCACCGAGAAACAGCTTAAGGTTGTTGTGAAGAAAGATGTACCGGTTATATCCGGACTGGAGCCTGCAAGTGATGTAAACCTTACACCCGGACAGACGCTGACCGTTAGCTTTCACAGCGAGCCAGGGGGCAGCGGGGCTTTCAGAGTTGTGCTTCCTACCAGCCTTGCAACACAGTCCGGCAGCCAGGTTGCCATGCAGGAAGTCAGCGAAGGCTTTTATGTAGGAACCTGGACTGCTCCTCAGGCAAATATTAGCGGACTTATAGTTGAAGCTGAATTTGTGGATAGTGCAGGAAATAAGGTCACAGCTACAGCAGCCGGAAAAGTTAACATTGTTAAAGAACAGGGTATAATTGACCTTACACCTTCTTCCAATGTAACCCTAAAGAGCGGTGAAGTATTGACGGTAAGCTTTAAGAGTCTGGCAGGAGGAACAGCTTCTTTTAGAATAATTGCTCAGGATCAGAGTGCCCTCAAACCTATGACCTTTACCATGAGAGAGGTTTCTTCCGGCTACTATACAGGTACCTGGATAGCACCTAACTATACCAAAGCAACAGGATTACTGGTGGAGGTTACCTATACGGATATTTATGGAAAAACTTTAACTGCAACTGCTGCAGGTACCATCAATCTGGTACTGCCAAACAGCGGAGGATTGTTAATGCCGGAAGTACCTGTTATACCTGAGTCTCCTGAGAATCCCATCTATCCGGTTCCTGTTGGACCAGGTGATGAATATTAATAAGATGGATACAATGTAAGAATTTATTTAACAGGGTGTATTGGGGCAAAGGTTACAATTGACATTTACTCAATACACCCTGTTTAAACGAACCAGAATTATTGCTGAACTGAACATTATCTTGATGTAATCTCATTTTGACAGTTAGAAATATAGAGCAGTAAACCTGATTGAATAAGGGGATTATCTGCTCCTTTAAACTTACTTTTAGACAAAACACAGCTCAGCTATTTGGGGTAATGGGAATTAGAATACGAAAGGTTGTACCGGTTACTGGATTCTTTTCTGCTATAATGTGACCCTGGTGGGCTTTCACGATGTTTTTAACGATACTAAGACCCAGACCTTTCTTTTTATAGACAGAGCTGTTATTCAGAAAACCTTCCACGCCATTAAATCTTTCGATTGTCTCAGGTGTTAAACCGGCACCGTTATCAGAAATCTCAATTACAGCATGAATCTCCGCAGATATAAAAACTTTTATTTCAATACTTGTACCTTCTGCATTATGATGGATAGAATTCATAAGCAGATTTTGAATGGCACGTTGTAATAGCTTTGAATCTGCATAGATGGGTAAAGAATCTACAGCTGTATGAAGAGCAAAATGATACCTGGCTCCGGTGGGACCATTCATAACCTCAGCAACCAGTCCCTGGAGAAAAGGAATCAGATCGAAATTTTCCAAGCTTATTGGCAGTTCTGCCTGCTGGCCTTCCAGGTTGTATACAAGGTTCATATCGTCTGCTAATTGTTCAAGATATTTCCCCTTGTTATAGATTTCATCTAAGAAATTATCAGTTTCTTCCTTATCCCAGCTATAGCCTTCAGCTTTAAGCAGTGAGGAATATCCGATTATATAAGATAAGGGTGTCTTTAAGTCATGGGATATACCATTAACCCAGTTCTTTTTAGAGATCTCCAGTTGTCTCCGTTCTTCCTTCACAGACTCTAATACTTCTGCCAGATGAGAAAGGTCTTCCAGCACTTCTTTATAGAGAAAATATCTTTTCTTCAATTTCCCCCGTTTATAGATAACCTTATTTAATATTGCGGCATCATAATTACCTTTTGATAGCTGTCTTACGAAGGATAGGATAAAAAGCAGCGGTTTTACAAAGTACCGGCTTAATATTAGACCTCCGCTGACAAAAGCAAATACAAAAGTAAATAGGTAAAGCAAGGATTCCTTCTTCTCGGTAAATGTCAATAAGAACAATGCCTGACTACCGGTATCCGGTTTTGTAAACAACGGTATTATATGTTCAAAGACAAAGGCCGTCAAGCCCCCCATGTATAAGAGGAATAGGAACAAGCCTCCGGTAAAAAACAGGATAAAACGTAGTCTCAGTTTCATTTTATAAACATGCCTCTTTCAATCAAAAATTTCTGTCATAGAAGTAATTTCGTCTCTAATGACTCTTATTTTACACAGCACCAATATAATATTTATGTTTTGGCAGGTGGAATGAATTTATAACCAATTCCCCTTAGAGTAATTAATAATTCTGGGTTCTTTGCATCGTCCCCAAGCTTTTTACGAAGCTTTGAGATATGCATAGTAACAGTCTTCTCATCACCCAACCCCATACTGTCCCAAACAGCTTCATAGATTTGAGAAGCCGTAAACACATGATTTGGATTTTTGCAGAAAAAACGAAGTAATTCAAATTCTTTCGCAGTACATTCCACTTCTTCTGAATCCACCATAAGCGTTGCGGTAGCAGTATTTAATTTAATAGGACCATAATCATATATTGTGTTGTCAGAAAGCTTAAGGTTTTCTTTTTCGGTCTCTTGATAATGCTTCTGTCTTCGAAGGATAGCCTTGATACGGGCAATTACTTCTAAAGGATTAAAAGGTTTGGTTATATAATCATCGCCGCCAAGGGTTAAGCCCGTAAGCTTATCAAAATCGCCGGCGCAGGCTGTTAAAAAGATAATTGGTGTAAAGGTTAATTTACGTATTTCTGTACAAAGGTCAAAACCCGATAAATCAGGAAGCATGACATCCAGAAGTATCAGATCATAGGTATTATGATTTATATATTCCATAGCCTGAGTAGCCGTAAGGGCACAGGTTATATTATTATAACGTTCTTTTTGCAGTGTTATCTTTAATAGATTTAAAAGTCCCGCTTCATCATCTACGATCAGAAGCTTTTCTTCATTATACATATGGTCCTCCGATAATGGTAAGCTTTCCTAAGCTCTTACAATCAATAGTATCATACTAATGTAGAGCCAACAAGAAAATTGTAGATTTTATATTCTGTTGGTGATGCGTTTACTTCTATTTGGTTTTAAGGAATTATACTTATAATTATAAACTAATACAAATAGAAAGGATACCACGATTGCAATTAATAGCCCCCTTATTAATTGATGGTAAAAGAAAATGAGAACTAAAAATAAAAACAGAATAAAAATTAATAGAATTAAAGGAAAAGTAAATATAATCATTCTGGCAACCCTGATACTTGTTAGTATCGGAGGTTTGTCTGCTATAATCTTTGGAATTAGTCAAAGTAAGAAACCTTCCTCGGTCCTGGAATTTATTCAGAATAATCCTGAAAAGGTATCCCTTTCAATTCTTAACAATGATAATTCATTGATACAATACCAGGCGGACCGTAAAATGCCCTTAGCAAGTGTTGCAAAAATAATTATTGCAATTGAATATGCCAGACAGGCAGCTGATAAGAAGATCGATCCTGACAGCCGTATTTCTCTTGAGGAGATCAACCGTTATTACATTCCAAAGCTTGACGGAGATGCCCAGCCACAATGGGAAGAATATTTAGAACAGAATAAAAAAACAGAAGCAGGGACAGTAGCTTTAAGAGAAGTGGCAAAAGGAATGATAGACTTTAGCAGCAATGCAAATATGGAATACCTGATAGAACTATTGGGATTGGATCAGATTAATAAGAGTCTGACAGAGCTGCAGTTAACAACCCACGAAGCCATATACCCCTTTTATGCCGGTCTTTTGATACCGGGCAGTTTAATGGAGGAGTACAATGGATTATCGCAGGCAGACAGAGTAGAAAAAGTTAAGGTACTTTTAAGCAACATGCCACAGGAGGAATTTGCAGAACTGGCAGTCCTTGAACACAACAGGCTTAAAGCTGATAAGGATGGAAGCTATCAGAAATCCAGGCATCTTGAGGAATGGTATGATCTGGAATTTGACAAAATGAATTCTGACAGGATGGTTGCAGCAACTTCAAGAGAATACGGTGAGCTGTTAGGGAAAATTAATAGTGACAGCTACTTTTCTGATGAAATGAACATCTGCTTAAGGGAAGTAATGGAAGGACCTATGGAAAGTGAAGGAAACCAGGAACTTTTTAAGCATCTGGGATTTAAAGGCGGTTCAACGAACTATATCTTAAATACAGCCATGTACGCCAGGGATAAGGAAGAACAGACGGTGGAAATTGCATTCTTTACAAATAATCTTACAGAGAAAGAATTCAAAAGGTTATCACAAAATATGAATGATTTCTTGTATCAGATACTTACAGATGAAGCCTTTCGTTTAAAAGTAAGAGATACCTTAGAGTAAGAGATACCTTAGAGTAACAGACAGGAGCAGTTATGAAAAACAGACTTAAAAACTTTGGGTATTTGAATTTGATAGTTTTACTTATTCTTTCCATTATGTGGATAGCAGTATTTTTTGTAAAAGGCTTACCGGGAGCAGTTTCCTGGGGTGTGCTTAAATTGATAATTCCCTTTGCAGGGCTTCCTGCAATTCTTATTAATATATTATTAATAGTAATAAATCTCATCAGAAACCAAAGCATCAGCCGTAGAATAGCAGGTTTGTTAGTCAGCGGAATCGCTATATTTCCAATCCTGCTGACTATGAATGTCCTTCAATTTGCTTATCCAGCAGATATAAATAAAGTAACACCTGCAGTAACCGTAGCCTGGCCTTTTAAGGAAGAGGCTGTAATAGGATTCGGCGGTAACCGCGAAGAGGATAATTTACCCCATGCCGTCTGGGCTTCGGAGCGCTGGGCATATGATATTGTAATGAAACCCTATACCACTGGCAGTAAAGATCCAGACAGTTACGGAATTTGGGATAAGGAAGTGTATTCTCCTGTTTCAGGAGTAGTAGTGGAAGCCTATGATGAGGAAGAGGATATACTGGCAAATACAGAAGAGTTCATATCCTCAGAAGGCAATCATGTCTATATCAGGATAAACACAACTGGTACATACCTCCTTCTGAACCATCTGAAAAAAAACAGTTTGGTAGTAAAGACAGGGGATGAGGTAAAGACAGGTGATTACATTGGCCGTGTGGGAAACAGCGGCTCTACCTCAGAACCTCATCTGCATATTCACCACCAGCGGCAGAATCCAACCAAGATGCTGTTACCGGTTTTTGCAGAAGGGCTGCCTCTATATTTTAAAGGAATAAAAGAGCCAATGTCGATTAAAGGAAGTGTAATTAAGCCTTAATATATATTAACCCCATTCAATATTCGTATTCAGTTCATTATAGCGGTCCACTAAAAAAGATAATCGAAGAAGGAATAAAGTATTAATATCTGTAAGGTCAATCCCGCAGATTTCCGTGATGCGGTCTAAGCGGTACACCAGGGAATTACGATGTATAAACAGGCTTTCAGAGGTCAGCTTGATGTTACAGCCCTTTTCAATATAGACACACAAAGTTTTATACAGCTGTGAATTATTGGCATGGTCATATTGTCTCAGAGCTGCCAGGGAGGGATGACAGAAGCTCCCCAGCTTATCAGGAGATTTTGTTTCTGACAGCAGATGAAAAAACTGATAATCCTGATAAAAACAAACAGGTTCCTCGCTTTTTAACTTCTGTCCAAGCTCCAGAGCAACGAAAGCCTGATCAAAATGGCTAACAAAATTCTCGATATTTGTAAAGGGATAGCTTACTCCGATACGAACATATTCTTTCTTTGCAAGGTCTCTTAATAATTCAGGCAGTTTATTGAACAGGTCAGACTCCTCCACTAAAGGAATGACTGCAGCTATGCCATTTTTATGATAGGTTACATGAGTGTCGGCAATTCTGTGTTTTAGTGCTTTAGAGGTATAATTCTTAAGATACTGCTGTCCTAAATATCTGGCAGGGCGAAGATACAGAGCCAGCATTCTGCCAGGAAACTTAAGGCCTGAAAGACGGGTGGCAATGTCCTTGGCAGGAGCTCCTATCAGCATGCTGTATAGTAATTCATGATAACGGCTGTTGCCTTCAAATAAATCAGGTGTATAGTAAGCTATGGTATAGCTGACAGCATGGCTTATGGTACTAAGCATCTCAAAATGAGAGGGAAGAAAGGGATTGTCTCCTTCGATCATTAACAGAAATCCAATCTGGGTTTTATTATGAAAGACTTTGCAGCAGATTTTACGGTTGGAGGATTGACTGCATACGACTTCAAAGGCAGAAGTTGTCATGGAAGCGTTTTTAATTGCTGTTAAATCCTTAACAGCATTAATGAATTCATAACTACAATAACCCTGGACAGTATTTTCTATCCATAAGGGATCAAGGACCGGTATGGAGACAGATTTGGCAATAATCTTAAAGTTCATATCACAGAATACCAGAAAGTTGCCAAGCCTTACAGAGGCTGCATCAATTACTGCTTCAATACTGCGGGAGCTGTCTGCCAGGGCAGTAAGTTCCTCGAAAATTCCCTTGCTGCGGGTAGTTTCAATCAGATTCTTAACCGTATTAAACAGGGAGAAGAGCTCCTCCTCCGCCACCATAGCAGCATTACAGCCAGTGGTAAGGGGAAGGGGAGCAAGGCCTGTACTGGCAAAAATACAATGGGCGGGAGACACCGGCTTGTTAATTTGTTTATCATAACCAAAATATAAGGTGTTCTTCCGGGTATTGAGATCTTTGCCGTCTATCAATGCAATATCCTGTAACTCCGTATCTTCACCTTCACTTACTATATCTATGCTGTATTCCTCGGATATTCTTTCGATTAGCTTTTTAAAAGTCATAATAACCCCCAATTGTTTCTATAAATATTATCTCCTGATTATTTTAGTGCATGGTAACCAAATTGTCAAAGTTTTATCATTCATCATACACGTTGTGAATTTAACTGTAATCCTGTATTCTTATGTTATCAACAATGTTATAAATTTAACAAAATCGTTGGAGGTACAGAATGTATAACAGATTATTTGAAGCGGGAAACATTGGCAAGGTAACCCTTAAAAACCGCTTAGTCATGTCTCCCATGGGCTGCGGCCTGGCTAACCTGGATGGAACGCCCTCAGAGGATATGATAGCGTTTTATGAGGCGAGAGCAATTGGAGGAGCGGGATTGATTATTCCTGAGATTACCCGTATAAATGATATAAACGGAGCTGGTCTTATGAGACAGTTATCCGTTACCAAAGACAGACATATAGAACCGCTTTCAAGGCTGGCAGAAGCAGTACATAAGCATGGCAGCAAAATATTTATTCAGCTCCATCATCCGGGACGTGAAACCGTATCCGCCCTCCTTGGGGGACAGCCGGTAGTGGCACCTTCAGCCATACCCTGTAAACTATTAAATCAGGAAACCCGCGCATTGACCACAGAAGAGGTAAAGCAGTTGGTGAAGCAGTTTGCAGCCGGTGCCGGAAGAGTGCAAAAGGCCGGCTGTGACGGTGTGGAATTACATGCTGCCCATGGATACCTGCTGCATCAGTTCCTATCACCCTACACCAATAAAAGAGAGGATGAATACGGCGGAAGCTTCGAGAACCGTTTGAGGATTATCATTGAAATCATCGAAGGAATCCGTAAAGAGTGCGGACCTGATTTTCCCGTTGGTGTACGTCTAAGTATTGAAGAATTCCTTGATAAGACTGGGGTAACGGAAGAGTATATTCATGTGCAGGATGGCGTTAAGATTGCCATGGCACTGGAACAGGCAGGAATTGATTTTATTGATCCAAGCTGTGGACTGTATGAAACCGGAATGACCTGCATAGAGCCAATTTCCTTCCCTCAGGGTTGGAGACGTGATTTCCTTAAGGCTGTAAAAAGCCATGTGAAAATTCCGGTAATTGGTGTTTCTGTTATCAGGGAACCTGCTGCAGCTGAGAAGTTTTTAGAAGACGGTGTGGTTGATTTTGTCTCTATGGGCCGTTCCTGGAATGCAGATGAAGAATGGGGTAAAAAAGTTCAGGAGGGAAGAGAAAAGGAGCTGCGTAAATGTATTTCCTGTCTGCGCTGCTTCGAAAGCTTAAACGAATATAATGCTGCAGGCTTACCACCTGAATGTGCCTTAAATCCCAGATATGCAAGAGAGAGAAAGTACGGAAACCTGGTTCGTGACACCAAAGGCCACCGGGTTGTAGTAGTCGGTGCAGGCCCTGCCGGTATGACAGCAGCACAGACACTTGCACTAAGAGGAATGAAAGTAACTTTAATGGATCGCCAGGCAGAGCTTGGAGGAACCGTTAATCTGGCGAAAAAACCTCCACTTAAGGAGCGTATGCAGTGGATTGCTGACTATTACGGCAATGAATTTGAGAAGCTTGGAGTGGAAGTCTTACTGAATACGGAAGCAGATGCAGAAAGCATTATGGCCTGTAAACCGGATGCGGTTCTGCTGGCTTCCGGTTCCACTTCCATCATTCCTGGCAAAATACCAGGCATCAATGGTAAAAACGTGTATACCGTAGAAGACATCCTATCCGGGAAGGAAGTCCTTAAAGGCAGGAAAGTTGTAGTAATCGGTGCAGGACTCACCGGCCTTGAAACCGCAGAATACCTCTGTGAAACAGAAAATCAGGTGACGATTATTGATATGCTTAATACGCCTGCACCAAATGCCAACCATACCAACGTTGCCGATGTGTGCGGACGTCTGGCAAAAGCAGGGGCACAGTACCTGTTAGGACATTCCTTAAAAGAAATTAAGGAAGACAGTGTTATTCTGGAAAAGCTGGATAACAAAGAAGAAGTAAAAGCTGCTGCAGAAGCAGTCGTTCTCTCTCTTGGCTTCCGTCCCGACAGAACACTGGTATCTGAACTGGAATCCGGAGGAACTACGGTGAAGCTTATAGGAAGTGCTATAAAAGACGGCAGTATCGCACCGGCAACCCGTACAGCTTATGATACAGCCGCAAGCTTGTTTACCTCAGAAGAGAAGTTACCCAGTTTTAAGGTATCAAAGGAAGAACTTCCAAACTTCGGTAAGGTTTCTCTGATGGACAATCAGGAGGGAATCTATATCAGTTACCTGACAGACCCTGCAGCCATAGAGAGAATTCTTCCCCCGCCGTTAAAACCTTTCTCTATGCCGGTGGTTACCTTATCAGTCTGCCATGTAAATAATCCGACCTTTGCAGATGATTACTATGAGGCAATACTGGGTGTTTATGCAACCTACGGAAAAACCTTGGGCCTGTATACCATGGGTCTTGTACTGGGAGGCCCCGGAGCAGAGATGGCTGTTCAGTGCGGCAGGGATAACGGAAGTATTCCCAAGAAGCTGGGCGGAGAATTTGTAATCAGGCGAAACGGTGACACCGTAACAGCAGGAGTTACCAGAAGAGGAACACAGCTGGTTGATATAAAGATGAATATAGGCGAGTATAACAGTCCTATGACCGCAGCTTTATACCAATTCCCGGCAGCAGGCAAGCAGACCTTTGGAGGCGGCTTCTATTTCCACTTTGACAGACAGCCTGATGAAAATGGTGCAGCTCACTTTATGAACGGTGCTCTGCTCATGAATCAATGCGAATATAATTATAAATCCTGGGAACCCGGTACTGTAGCAATGAATTTAAAATCCAGTATTGATGATCCTTGGGCAGAACTTCCCATTAATACCATAATTGGCGGGGCTTATTCCAAGAACAGCCTGTTGGTACATAAGCTGAATCTGGTAGAGAAATTAGAGGCAGAGGAAGTAATTCCCTACCTGCTGACCGGACGTTATGACCGTACAGCGTTTATGGAAACCGGACGAATTTAGTTACTGGTGATATGGATAATTGAAAGTATAGAAGCAAAAATCGAAAAGTCAGCAGCATAAGTAGATGCTTCAATAATATAAATGAAAGGAATTAAAAACATGGAGAATTTATTTGATTTAACGGGAAAAGTAGCAGTAGTAACAGGAGCAAGTTCCGGACTGGGAGCAGATGCAGCACTTGCTTATGCCAAAGCCGGTGCAGATGTAGCCCTATTGGCAAGACGTTACGATAAGCTTCAGGAATTAAAAGCAGTAATCGAGAGTACAGGACGAAAAGCCCTTGCAGTAGCTTGCGACGTTACCAAAGAAGAGAGTGTGAAAGAAGCTATGGAAACAGTGTTCAATACCTTTGGACACGTGGACATCTTATTAAACAATGCCGGTATTGCAGTACGGGGCGGTGTTGACAGCATGACAGAAGAGGAATGGGATACAGCTTTTGATACCAATGTAAAAAGCATATTCTTAACCAGTAAATACGTAATACCAAAAATGAAAGAAAAAGGCTACGGAAAAGTGGTAAACATAGCTTCCGTAAATGCAGTGGTAGCTGATAAAAATGATATGTTTATCAGACATTCCTACAACTCCTCTAAATCTGCCGTACTTGGTATGACGAAAGGAATGGCAGCTTCCTATGCAAGATATGGCATAACAGTAAATGCTGTTGGACCTGCACTTTTTGAATCCGAAATGACTGCCGGAACACTGTTTAAATCAGAGCAATTTCTGGCTGCCTATAATGCAGCAAATCCTGCAGGCCGTCCAGGCAGAAAAGGTGAATTAAACGGAACGATATTGTATCTTTCCAGTGATGCTTCCAGCTATGTACAGGGACAGTTTATCATTGTAGACGGCGGCGGTTCAATTGTTTAGGAGTATCAATCTGAGATTTTATGTTGAGCTAATAAGCCGAAAATCAGGGTTCGTTTAAATATAGTTTACACAAAATGAATTACAGAGCTCTGTGTTCATTCAGATAATTGAATTAAAATACACAAAACACATTCAATCATAGTTGCACATTGATTGAATGTGTTTTTTATGCTGTCTTGTTTCATTATATTGCTGCATATTTCTTAAATTTACAGAATTAAGATATCAGTTACCCACACGAATCCTTTTTTTAAACAATAAACTATAGGCCTGGTAAATTACACCAGAAAATATTGTAACCTTTTTGTAACACATTTTTAGTTTATATACTGTATAGTGTAGATATTCCGGAAGTGTTAAAAAGAATAATCAGGAATATCAAATTGAAAGTTTGATATTCACGAAAGGAGATAATATGCGTAAAAGATATCCTGCGATTCTTTTAAGCATCGCATTAATAGGAAGCCTGGCATCGGGCTGCGGTAAGACAAATGACGTAACCAGTCTTTTAGAGACACCGACAGTTTATGGTGAAGAACAAAATAGAGTAGAAACTGTTATAAAGGAGTATCTTCCGGTGGAGGCTCAGTATGTAACCGCAAGAGATGACCTGCAAAAGCAAAGTATTTTTACAGAAGATATTAATCAGGACGGAACGGCTGAAATATTTGTATTGTACCGGGACTTAAAGGACAATCAGCAGATAAGGCTGCTGATGTTACAGGAAACAGAGGGAAATTATCAGAAGAGTTTTGATGAGGGACTATCCATTAATTCACTTCTTACCTTTCGAATTTCAGATCTTACCGGAAGCGGAAATAAGGAAATTCTTATAGGAGGAACAAATTCAGAAAATGATACATTAAATCAGTTGTTTATCTATGAATATGACGGCAGTAAGCTTAAGAAGAAAATTGACCGAAACTATGAGGGGATGGATATTTGGGATTATAATAGAGATAAAAGCCCTGAGGTTCTGTTACTTGACGGTGAAGCCGGAAAGGAACAGCGGGCAGAGTTGTTAAAGTATCAGAAGGGACAATTAGAAGTCATCTCAACGTTTACCCTAAATCCAGACGTTTCCTTTGAAAATATCGTTCCCGGTAATTTATCTGGAGGAGAAAGAGCTTTATTTGCTGACGGAGGAATAGGTGCTCATTCCATGCTTACACAGATTATTACATATGAAGACGGAAAACTTGTCAAAATCGGGGATGACCAGGACAAAACATTATTTAAAGCATACCCTGCCTATAGCCGGGATATCAATCAGGACGGTGTTATAGAAGTGGCCGGAATGTATATTCCAAAAGGTTATGAAGATGCAGCATTTGCAGAAATACCTTTTATCTACACCTATGTGGATTATGATATGGATGGAACCACAAAGCTGATTGAGGAACGGTACGAGGACCATGGACAGCAATTTTTTATTAAGATTCCGAAAGAATGGAACGAAAAAGTTACTGTAAAAAAATCAGAGAATGGGGTTTCCTTGCTTAGCACAGAAGATGACAGCCTGTTATTTGAGGTCAGCTGGACTGCAAAAGCTGCGGAATTTGATGGAGTCAAACTTGCAGAAACAGAAAATACCATCTTTTATACAAAAGAGAAAGTCAACCTGCCCATTCCAAAGGATGCTTTTCAATTATTTACAGAAGAATTAGATTGATTAATAAAAGTACAATTTACACTCAAGCTAGCGGCAGAGGCGCATCTGCTAACTGATACTTGCAGGAATGGGTGTTAAAGTGAGGTAGCATGAAAACAATACTTATTGTCGAAGATGAACTGTCCATCCGAAGTTTTATCAGGCTTAACCTAAGGAAGAAAGGGTATGAACTCTTTGAAGCAAGTTCGGGTGAAGAGGCTCTTGTTTTATTTAAGAGCAATAAAATAGATATTCTTCTATTGGACTTAATGCTTCCTGGAATGGACGGGTACCAGGTGTGCGATAAGATACGAAGCACCAGTCAATCTGTGGGTATTATTATACTTACTGCCAGAACCCAGGATGAAGATAAGGTAAAAGGTTTGATTCAGGGGGCCGATGATTATCTGACGAAACCCTTCAGCATGGCGGAATTAGAGGCAAGAATCATATCATTGCTGCGTCGGTTGGATTATAAAGAAAATCCAATGAAAGAGGAGTATATTACTTCCGGTCCTTTCCTTCTGGATACAGCTAACAGAAAGCTTTCCAGAGAGGGGAAGGAGATTAAAGTAACTCCAACAGAATTCTCACTACTTTATTTTCTGGTAAGCCATAAGAATAAGGTGTTTGATCGTGATGAAATATTGAATGAAATATGGGGTATTGATTATATCGGTGACGGTAAAGTAGTTGATGTTAACGTAAGACGTCTTCGACGTAAAATAGAAAAGGATCCCTCTAACCCTGGATACTTGTGTACAGAATGGGGTTTGGGCTATCTATGGAGGGAACAGGGAAATGAAGCGTAAAATCAGTCTTTATTTCATGCTCATCATCTTACTTACACTTGGGCTTGTTATACTGGGTTTCTGGATGGGTATCAGGTATTATTTTTACAATGGAATAGTAAATACCTTTCAAAATAAAGTTCAGACTGTTGAATATCTTTGGCCTGATCAAAGTAATATAATTGGTGGTTCCTTCTTAAAGGATAGTGATAATATCCTAAAAAGCTATCAGGTAAGAGGTACTAAGCTGGAGCTGTTATCAAAAAGCGGAAAGCTTCTCCAGTCCTCTGACGGTTTCTACAGTGAAATTACCTATCAGATAAATCCAAAAGTTATTCATGCTGAAATCATATATAAAATAGAGCAGCAAAGCAACCATGAAAAAATAATGACGGTTTATGCGCCTCTCCTATACGGGGGGCAGGTTGTATATATCCTACGTTATTCAACATCCCTAAGCAAAACAGAAGATATAATCAATCATCTAATGCTGTATGCCCTTAGTATAAGTGCAGTCATTGCAGGAATTGTATTTCTTGTAAGTCTGCAGCTTGGCTCCTCTTTTGTCAGACCCTTAAATGATATTATAAGCCTGACGAACAGAATGGCAGAAGGAAAATACAAGGATAAAATAGATAAAATATACCCCAATGAGCCAGGTGATATCGTAAGAATATTAAATTACATGGGAGATGAGATTCAAAAAACAGATCAGCTGAAAAATGAATTTATCTCATCAATCTCTCATGAACTGAGAACTCCTTTAACCGGAATCAAAGGCTGGGTGGAGACTATGAAGGAGCCGGACAGCTTAACTAAGGAGGAACTTGTCTTCGGGATGGAAATAATCAGTGAGGAAACGGAACGTTTGATTGGACTTGTTGAGAATCTGTTGGATTTTTCCAGATATCAGTCGGAACGATTTCAACTGATAAAAGAGGAAGTGAGCTTAGATAAACTAATAGACGACGCTGCATTTCAATTAAGAAAGAAAGCGGAGAGCAGGAATATTGACTTAAAGGTTACAACATGCCCGGTCAGTATTCTAGCCGACGGTGACAAACTAAAGCAGGTAGTATTGAATGTATTGGACAATGCAATTAAATTCTCGCATCAAAATAGTTCCATTCGAATTGAACAATCTGTAGAAGAAGAGCTGGTAGCAATAAAAATAAGTGATACCGGGATTGGCATCAAGGCAGAGTATATTGCTGATATTACAGAATCTTTCTACAAGGTAAATCCTAAAATTTTGGGAGAGGGCCTAGGGCTTGCCATATCAAAGAAAATCGTAATGTTACATGGAGGTACACTTCAGATAGAAAGCAAATACGAAATAGGAACATCAGTAAATATTACTTTACCAAGAATTAATGATGAAAAGCAACTACAATAAAACACTAAATCAACGATATGTAATATTAGTAAAAGAGCAGCTGTATTTGAAGCAGCATTCATATCTGTTAACAGAGGATTATGAAGTTGCATAAAGGCTGTAACAATTATAAAATAAGAACCCCGGACCTTCTAAGAAGATCCGGGGTTCTTATTGGTATAACGAAATGAAACTTAAGCTATTTCTACATTAACAGCCTGTAAACCACGAGGTCCGTTAGTAATTTCAAAAGTTACATTCTGGTTTTCTTCTAAAGTCTTAAAACCATTAGAAACGATTCCGCTGAAATGTACGAATACATCTTCACCGTTCTCACTGTTTGTGATAAATCCAAAACCTTTTTGTGCGTTAAACCATTTTACTGTACCTTTGTTCATGAAAGATACCTCCTAATAATATTAAATTGTGAATATTTTGGGTGAAAATAAAAAATCACATATTTGTGCAAACCATTAAATGTTTAATGACTTACAAAAATATGTGAATCAAATTTGCATCTAAAATAACATAGATATAATATCATGAATATTATCAGGTGTCAATACTTTATCTTAAAAAAATTATTGTAAATTTCTTGATATAGAAATTATAATAATTTATCAGCGTTTAGACGAATAAAGTTCTTACCTGCTGATAACTGTCAGACAGTACTGCCTTGCTATATGTTTACTTACTGCATCATGCAATTACACCGATACTGGGCGTTGGTGTAATTGCATGATGTTGCTTTGTTGCAGCAGGTATAAAAACATATTTACTGCTGACACCTAAAGCCGTTACACCTCAATCCTTCGTCTTCCTATTGTGTAAATCTCAGGTACAGTGATGAAGCAAGAAAATTATGCAAAGCAGTACTGGTAACAGTTAAAGGAAAATCTGTTAGAAAAGCCTGTAGTAATCTATAAGCCATTATCTCTTATTCTTCAATTCCAAGTTTAGCTTGTTCAATTTTTTTAATATCCAGTTTTCGCATTTTTAAGAAAGCTTTGGTTATCTGGTCAGCCTCTTCTTTTGTACTGTTTCTCAATATTTCATTCATGATAGTGGGAACGATCTGCCAGGAAACTCCGTATTTATCCTTTACCCAGCCGCAGGCTTCAGCTTCAGGAACCTGGGATAGTTTCTCCCAGTAATAATCGATTTCTTCCTGCGTATCACAGCTGATCATAAAGGAAAAGGCTTCATTAAAGTTTTCCACACCGCCGGAACCATGATCCATCAGAATAAATTGAAGGCCGGGTAAGTTTAATTCACCGTAGTTGATTTGAGGTCTTGGGTCCTCCATCTCACCTTTACCATAACGGTTTATATAACCAGCAGAAGAACCGGGGAAGATGGTAAGATATTCGTTAAGTGCTGTTTCAGCTTTACCGCATACATCCGAAGCGAACAGCAGACAGGGACGAAGCCGCTGATGCTCTGTAATATCTTCTACCAGGAATAGCTGCCAGTTAACGCCGTATTTATCTTCCAGCCATACATAGTGTTTACTGAAAGGATATTCTCCTAAAGGCATAAGTTCAGAGGCACCCTCCGATAAATGGGAATAGAGCCTGTCCACTTCTGCAGCCGTTTCACAGGCTACTATCAGGGAAATAGAAGGATTAAGTGAAAAGTAAGGACCTGCACTGATAGCAGAGAAGGTAACATCAGCCAGTTTAAAATCCACAGTTTCCACATCCCCGGAAGGTGTATCATGAAGTTCTCCGATATGAATAATCTCAGAATTTTCAAACAAACTTACATACCATTTTGCTGCTGTAACAGCATCCTTGTCAAACCATAAATGCGGAACGATTTTTTGCATATAAATGTCTCCTTTTTTAAGAATTCTGAGGTTTTATAACAAATTTATTTTTTATAAGATAAATGTTAACGTTTATCTTACTGATAAAAAGAATCTGCATACAACCGTTTTTAATATCTGAAAGCAACGTAGATCTATTTATATATTAACACAGCCTTATTTAAAAATATAGACAAATGGATTTAACTTTATACTATTGATTAGCTGATAATATTCAGTTAATAAATATCTATTGACTTTGACGCGACGTTAAAGCTTATGATTTTTCATGTAGACCAATGAAAGCTTTAATAGAAGCTTATTGAGTATACGCACATTATATCATGGGAGGAATACATAGTATGACAGAGAATATTACCTTTGAACCAATGGGAAGCCAGGATATTGAAGCATTAACAAAAATTGCAAAACGAGCTTTTGATGAAGACAGCAGGATGCATACAAACAAAGCAGAAGGTGGCCCGGAAGGGTATGATGATGGCAGTTTCTTAAGAAAATGGGGGTTGCACCCTGATTCTACAGCCTTTAAAATCTTTAAAGATAAAGAGCTGATAGGAGGAATCATACTATGGATTAATGAAAATAAGCATAATTACCTTGGAACAATTTTTCTGGATCCAACGGAAGAAAATAAAGGGATCGGAACAAGGGTATGGAAGCTGGTGGAAGAAAGATATCCGGATACATTGAGCTGGAGCACGGATACTCCTATTTTCAGCAAGAGGAATCATAATTTCTATATCAATAAATGCGGTTTTCATTGTGTAAAAATCGAGAAACCTATGGATTTAGAAGAAGGCTCCTATTGCTTAAAGAAAGAAATGAAGTTGTAAGATAAGACAATAGTAATGATAACCAGGTTGCCGCGCAAACCACCTTTATAAGAGTTGCCGTAAGCATTTATTTAAGGTACAATAGTATCGTAATGAAAAAACTATTGACAATAAATGAATGATCGTTTATTATAAAACCATGTTGAGGTGATATCATGAGAAAAAAAGACGATGAGAAAGAGAGAAGCATAAAAGATGCAGTTATTAAACTGATCCTTCAAGAAGGCTTTCATGGTGCTTCCATCTCAAAAATCGCGAAATTGGCGGGGGTTTCGCCGGCAACAGTTTATATATATTTTGATAATAAAGAAAATATGCTGCAGGACATTTATACGGAATACTCGGAAGAAATCTTTGATTATCTCCTAGACAGAGTAGACATCAAAATGACCGGACAGCAGTTGCTGGAAGTGCTTATCAGAAGTTACTATAATTATATTTTGGAGAATAGAGAGATTTACAGCTTTGTGGAGCAGTTCTCCAACTGTCCCTCCCTGGCCAATGGCTGTTCCGGGAGAAAGAAAATCTGCAACATTCACAGTCTTATGAAGGAAATGAAGCAGAAGCAGGTTATAAAAAATTACAGTGATGATAATTTGCTTGCGATAATTTTCTATCCTGTCAAAGCAATAGCAGCGGATAATCATAAAAGTGAAGCTGAAAGAGCAGATTTGCTAAAGGAGATGATACTAATCATACAGGAAGCTATATTGATACAATAAATTCCAGCGAGATAATTTTGTTGATTTGACAAAGAGATCTCGCAATTATTTAACAGTATAAATAAATGAATATTCATTTATACCAAGGGAAAGGATGATAGTATGTCAGATAATTATAATAATAGCCAGGGAGTTGTCTTTCCTGTTTCCAATTCAGTCTTATTACCGGGAGTTGTAACAAAGGTTAATATAAAAACACCCGATGAGCTGCAATTAAGATATCTGAATAATGAAGATATCACAAAAATAATCCTGCCGCTAAAGCAGAATTTTGGACAAAAAGGATTAAAAGAAGAGGATTTTTATCGAACCGGATTAACCTTTCAGGTGAATGAACTGGAGAAAACAGAAAGAGGTCTTTTGCTCACTGTTAAGATAGAAGACAGGGTGGAGATCAAGGAACTGCATTTTCTGAATGGCCTGATTCATGGAGAGTACGAACTCAGTCCTGAAATTACAGATCTGGATGATAAGAGCAAAGAGGAAATGCTTGATTATCTGAAGAAGGTAATCCGGGAAATCAGCGCTAAGTTCCAGGGTGGTGAACAATACAGCCGAATTGTGGATGAGTTTAAGGACTTAAATACCCTTATGGTATATCTTAGCCAATATATGTCTATCTCAAATGATGAGAAGTATGAATTACTGGAAATAGAATCATTAAAGGCCAGAAGCTTAAGGTATATGGACCACCTGTTAAAACAGAAGGAAGCCATTGAACTTCAGCTTCAGATCTCTGAGAAGTTCTCAGAGAAGGCCAATAAATATTACCGGGAGTCCGTGCTCAGAGAACAGCTTAAAGTGATCCAGGATGAGCTAAATGAAGGGAAAGACAGAGGCAGCCAGAAAGATAAGGATTTCCTTGCAAGAATCAAAGAGGCAGCCATGCCGGCGGACATTGAAAATACAGCCTTAGAAGAATTGGACAAGTTAGAAGCCCAAGGACCTAACAGTTCAGAATATAACGTAATCCGTAACTATCTGGAGCTTCTGATCTCACTCCCCTGGAGAAAGGCGGAGGCAAAGCCCATTAACCTTGAGAGAGCCAGACAGATACTGGACGAGCAGCATTACGGGCTTAATAAGGTAAAAGACAGAATTATCCAGCACTTGGCAGTTATGAAGCTGAAAAATGATAAACGTGGCTCCATACTACTCCTTGTAGGACCACCCGGAACGGGTAAGACAAGTCTCGGTAAGAGTATTGCAGAAGCACTTGACAGAAAGTATATCCGCTTAAGTCTGGGCGGTATCAGAGATGAAGCTGAAATCAGAGGCCACCGCAGAACTTATGTTGGTGCAATGCCCGGAAGAATCATTCAAAGCATAAGAAAAGAAGGCTCTAACAATCCGGTCATGGTTCTTGATGAAGTAGATAAGCTGGTGGCCGGCGGTTATAGCGGAGATCCTGCCAGTGCCTTGCTGGAGGTTCTTGACCCTGAACAGAACAATACATTTACCGACCATTATATGGACCTTCCATATGATTTGTCCGATGTATTCTTTATAGCAACCGCCAATACCCTGGAAAGCATTCCGGGTCCTTTGCTGGACAGAATGGAAGTAATTCAAGTATCCAGCTACACCATGGAGGAGAAGTTCCATATTGCTAAGAATTATTTACTTCCCGCTGTATTAGAGGAACATGGTTTGACGGAAGAGCATCTGGTAATGGAAGATGAAGTTCTTCAGAAGATTATTAATGATTATACACTGGAAGCCGGTGTCAGAGGTCTGAAGAAGCAGCTGGCAGCACTTGCAAGGATAACTTCTGAGAAAATCGTATCCAACAAAGTGGAAATCCCGTATCAGATAAAAGCAGCTGCATTGGAGGAGTTACTTGGAAGACAGGTATCAAGGCATGACAGAGCACAGCAGGACAATCCTCCGGGAGTTGTAACCGGACTTGCCTGGACACCAGTAGGCGGTGAGATTCTCTTTATCGAAGCCACGGACATGCCGGGAGGCGGAGCTGTGATGTTAACCGGAAAACTTGGTGATGTTATGAAAGAATCTGCACGAATTTCCTTAAGTTTATTAAAATCCAGGCTGCCCCTTAATTCCGTTAACTTTAAAGAAAGGGATCTGCATATTCATGTTCCCTCCGGAGCAGTGCCAAAAGACGGACCATCAGCAGGTATAGCCTTGTTTACCGCATTAGCTTCCCTGGTTACCGGTAAAAAAGTAGATTCAAAGATTGCCATGACCGGTGAGATCACCTTAAGAGGAGCAGTACTTCCCATTGGCGGACTGAAGGAAAAATTGCTTGGCGCTCAGAGAGCCGGTATCAATAAAGTTCTCATTCCAAAAGATAATGTGATTGATTTAAAGGATGTTCCAGAGGAAGTAAAGCAGCAGCTCACAGTAATTCCGGTAGAGACCATTGAAGATGTATTAAGAGAAACCTTGGAAATCTCACTGCCCAGGATTGAACATGTCTTCAGTCAGCAGGTTATGGGCGGATTAGCGATAGAAGTTTAATTAATTGCTTTCAAACATTTCACACTCTTTTTTGCAGAACCGCAAAAAGCTTGAAGGTATGTGGAGATAGTGAAATCAATAAAAACATGTGCAAAGGCACAAGATAGGAGTTAATATGAAATTACAGGTAACAAAGGATACCTTAATAGGTGAAGTTCTAAATGCAGATAATACCACTGCTCCTTATTTTTTCGAAATGGGTATGCATTGTCTGGGCTGTCCCGCTTCTTCTGCTGAAAGTCTGGAGGATGCTTGCGCCGTACATGGTGTTGAGGTAGAGGAACTGGTAAATCAGTTAAATGATCATATAAATAAGTAATTAGTAGCAATTCTGTTTTTAACAGATTTATGACAGATTAGTGTAACCATAACAGAGGATGTCCCCAGAAGTTTTCTTAAGCAGGTATTAGATTCAGTATATCGAATTCAATGATTCCTTATTCCGTATCTGAAAACTGATTTTAAGTAAAGATAACTGGTGCCATCCTCTTTTTTCAATAAGAATCATATTGTATATTATATTTCTTGAATTTTATCATTTACTTTAGGTGGTTAAATAGCAGAAAAAGTATCAGAAATGCCGACAGAAGTATGGAATATTCTCATAGCTTTGAATACGTAATAGTTTAGGCTTGCTTCCCAATGGTACTTTAGTCTATAATAGAGTACATAATATCAATAGAAATAAATAAAAAGAAAAGCATCTGTATGTCTGAGAAGAGGGTACATGGTTATTGGTGACCTCTTTTTTGACTGTAAAGACATATAATTGGAGGCGTGTATTATCAAACGTAAATATACTTTATTTACTTTAGCTATTTTAAGTATTCTTTGCGGTGTTCTGATAGGGTTTTATCTGTTCTCGTTGGATAAAATCAGCAATATCTATATCAGCAAGACCCAGGAAACTGTTTATAATATGAAAAAAGATATTCTTAAAGACACCGTTAACAACATTATCTCGGAAATTGAAGTCAGAAGGAAAACAAAAGTAAATTATCTGGAAAAGTTCATGACCAGAACAGCGGCAGTACTCAAGCTGAAGACGGAGCTTTCTGAAGCTGAATTCAATAATTTCATTATTACTTTTTTTAAGGGAAATCCGGACTATGATTTCGTACAGGTAGTTCTATGGGATACCAGGGAGAATAAAGCTATTTATGATCCTTTGAACCTGTCAAAGGGCAATTGGGAGGATACACTAAAGGAGGTAGTACCTGAAATGGCTACCTATCGTTTAGTGACTCATGGTAAAAAAATTATCTTCCTTGGTATAAGCAAAGAATATTCTAATCAGCTGGTAAAAGCTGAGGTTTCTGATATTATAAGAAGTACCAGATTCGGTGATAATTCTTATGTATGGGTTCATAAGATAATTAATTATACCGGTGGTGATAATTATGCAATACGGATTGTTCATCCGAATCTTCCGGAAACAGAAGGAACATATCTTTCTACTAACACAAAAGATATCAATGGGAATTTGCCTTATCAGACAGAGCTGCAGGGTATCAATAAAAATGGAGAGCTGTTCTTTACTTATTACTTCAAGGAACTGGAAAGTGACAGAATATCTGAGAAACTGACCTATGCCAAGTTATACAAAGATTATGACTGGGTTATTGCAATGGGGATGTATCTGGATGATATTCAGGAGGACATTGATCTGATGAACCAGCAGAGCAAAACGCTTGTATCCCGGCTGATGCTGGTATTGCTGCTGGTCTTTGTCATTATACTGCTTATTAGTTATTGTATCATAACCCTAATAGAAAAAATACGTTACCATAATACCAGTAAGCTAATGGAATCGGAGATGAATCAGGACATTCTTACCAGGGCAGGTAATCGCAGAAGCGGTACAATTGATATCAATAAAGCCTTTAAATCGTATCAGAAAAGTGATGCAGACCCTGTCATTATGATGTTTGATATAGATCATTTTAAAGGGATCAATGACGAACACGGACATGCAACAGGGGACCTGGTGCTGGTGGAAATCGTGAATGCCACCAGCGGTATTGTAAGAAGCTCAGACAAAATTATTCGCTGGGGCGGAGATGAGTTTATCATAATATTTAATGGCCTGCAAAAGAAAAATGCCCTGGCTTTTGCCCAGAGTATTTTATCTGTTATATCAGCGTTAGAGATATCTGTCGGAGAAACGGTTATAAAACCAACCATATCAATCGGTATTTCCTTCTTCCAAAAGACAGATACAGAATCCATGGATATTTTAAAGAGAGCTGACCGTGCACTGTATTTATCGAAAGAAAAAGGTCGAAATCAGGCTAACCTTCTATAAGCATATAATGCAATTAAGTTCCTTTGGGTTCATAGCCCATCTGTTTTTTAATTGTAATGCCAAAAACATGCAGATAAGTCAGGTATCCTCAAAAAGTCCATGCGGGAGTAGTTTACTAAATCCATATAGTATCATAAATAGAAAGATACTGCCGGATTTATTCATTAAGTAAATAAGCTTATGTGCTGAAGTTAATTCTATATATTTCTGGAATTAAACAACTTATTTACTACATGAAATAAATCCGGCATTATATGATTGATATTAAATCCTATGGTTCAAGACCTGAAGTTAAAATACCTTCTACATAAGTTGTTACTTTTTCCCAAGACACATAACTGTCAGCACTTTCAAGAAAAGAGTAGTCATTGGTCTGGGTATAATTAGACCAGTCTGCTTTTGCAACACGTATCTGTATCTCAATACTTTGATTTACAGCCAGACTTCCGGCGGCAGAAGTGAATCCGATTTCCAGATAATTATCAGCTCCTGTCTTAGGGGCAGTCAGTGCTATAAAATTACCGGTTACGTTGCTGCTTCCCACATGAGACCAGTCACACCAGAAGGATTGGGACTGGCTGCCGTCCTTTGTATAGTAATAATGCAGACTGACATCGGATAGACGAATTGCTTCGTTACCTGTATTGGTTAATTTTAGACGCAGGGAAAGGGTATTGGACTGTGCTGTTTTGGTGCCGTTGTAAAAGGTCAGTGAAAGGCCGGAAGCTGCTGAAGTGCCTGTAATTACAAGTTCTGCATCCTTTCCTGCACTAAAATCAATTAGTAAACGTATCGTTCCTTCTGAAAGAGTGGAGAGATATTCCTTCTTTAGGATAACTGCAGTACCTGACAAGGTATAATCACTTCCGGATATCAAAAGGGCTGCTCCGTTATAGATACCAAGAAGCGAATTGCCGTTAAGGGTCAGAGCTATGGGGATATCAGCAGGCGATTCTTTGTCAAACACCGCTCTGTCCGGTGTTATAACCGAATTCGGTACGGTATCTGTTACTGACAGGGTAAGGAGCTGTGATGCGCCGGCACTAAAGACGAAGGATAGGGTCGTTGTTCCTGTGGGCAGAGTACTAAGATATTCCTTTTTAAGGGTTATGGTATTACCGGTGAGGATATAGTCGGTTCCGGCAGCCAGTACAGCTTCGTTCTTTAAAATGGAGGTAAGGGTATTGCCATTTAGCGTCATATTGATGGTGATATCAGCTGGTAAGCGTTTTTCAAAGACAGCTGTAACAGGTGATATGACAGAGCTTGGCGAGGTATCGCTTATATTTACCTTCAATACGGGATTGTATTTGGCATTATAATCAAAAGTCAATCGGGTGATACCAAGACTTTGACGGTTTAAGTACTCTTTCTTTATGGTTACCTGATTACCGGAAAGACTATAATCAGTTCCTGCTGTTAAAAGGCTTGTACCGTTTTTAATACTGTTTAAGGAGCCTGCAGCAGAGAGGGTAATCACAATATCTGACTGGCTGCCGGTGGTCTTGTTATAATCGGCTCTACCCGGTCTGATATAAGGACTTGTAGTAGTATCACCAACGGCTATGGCAAGAACAGGGTCAACACCACCGTTATAATCCAGAGTCAAACGGTATATACCAACCGGCTGTGCAGCCAGATATTCTTTTTTTATGTGCAAAGCTGTTCCTGCCAGCACATAATCAATACCGGCTTGTAAGCTGCTTCCGTTATTTTTTACTGCTGTTAAAGTATTGGCTTTGGAATTAAGAGTTATTGCAACATCTGCCTGTTTCCCAGGATTCTTATCGAATATGGCAGCTGCAGGACTTATGGAAGCACTTAAAGCGGATTCTGCTCCGTAGATACCTACTTCATAAATGGAGTAAGGCCAGCTGTTATTATATCGCTGTGTACCATAGATTCTTACATAACGTCCTGTGGCAGTCAGGCTGATATCCTCTGTACGTCCTTTTCCGCCATATTGGGTGTAGACGTCGGTCCAGGTGGTGCCATCTGCAGAGACCTGTATTTTATACTGGGTTGCATAAGCAGCCTCCCAATAAATAAGAACTCGGTTTATGTCCTTTATAGAGCCCAGATCAATGGACACCCAGTTGGGATCTGAGAGTCCGGAAGCCCATCTGGTATCAAGACTGCCGTCTGTAATATTATTACCGGGATAGAGACTGCTCTCTGAAGAAGATACAGTAACAGTTCTGCCAAGAGCCAGATTGCCGGCAGGAAGGGACTCTGCAGGTAAAAGAGCCGGAAGGTTGGAGAGCATGGATACAGGTCTTTCAGCGATATTTTGAATGCTGTAGGGACTTGTTACTGCCACTTCCAGACCCCAGCCGTGAAGTGTATCAAAAGTACCGTCTGTTGACATATCTAAAAAGGTCTGGGGGTTATTTCCCGGTCCGAATTCCCAGGGAAGATAGCCTATCTGATACTTGTAGCAATACTCAATAATAGTCTGATATGGAATCTTTCCGGATTCTGTTTCATCCCAGATATGACCGAATTCGCCTACTATGAGAGGGAGGTTTAAGGCTACGGATTCCTCAAGCTCATCGATTACTCGCTGGTCAGTATATCCCCAGGCTTTCGGCCACCACATATGGACAGAAAACATAAGGTTATGATCCGGATCTTCCGTTAACAGGTAGGGGCCGCAGCTTTGCAGAATGTTAATATCCTGTCCGTAGCTGCTGGCATCAATAACCAGAGGAATGTGGATACCAGCGGTACGCATTCTGTTAACAGCTGTTTTATAACCGGCTTTAAAGTCAGCTTCTGATACCTGCTGGCCCACTTCGTTTCCGATATTGACCAGTAGATACTCCTGATGCTTCTGTATTACAGCTACAATATCCGGTCTTGTCCAGTAATCCACCAGGGCAGAAAGTTTTGACCAGTCACCGGTTGCATCGTGGAGCTCCACAATAGGAATCATATTTTCAGTACGGCAATTGCGGATTGCAATGTCCAGCTCTTCCGCAGTTCCTTCCAGAGACCAGACGATTCGAACACTGTTTGCTCCTGTCTTTGCTATTTCGGAATAGGAGGGAATACCATCCTTATCCGTCCAGACAATCATCTTGTTAATACCATACAAGATTACTTTTTCACCCTGGTTGTCATAGAGAAAACGGCCCTCTACGCGAAAACCGGGATATTGTGAATCTGCCGCTGAAACTGCTTGGCCTGAAGACAGCAGCAGAAACATAAATGCAATAAGCGTACATAAAAATAAAAGACGTTTTTTCATTATTTATACCTTCCCTTCTTATATAATAAAATTGCAGAAAGATAAGCAAAACGTATGCTCCAGCCCATAACATACAGCCTTCCCTCGCTGTTCAGGCCGCCGGTAAAACCCCGATTACAGGATGTCTGAACAAATCAGTCTGTTTAGAAACCTCCTTTCTTCCTGGGATGAAAACATGCAGGCTGGTAAAGTTGGTGTATTATGAAATGAAATTGAGTCCAATTAGAGTTAAATAAATGTATATTTTATTCCCTAAAGAAGATAATTCAAAATTTAGCTAATACAGCAGGGATGGAATAGTTGAGTATTGAGAATTAGTGTTTCGATTTATGTAGTCAGATTTAAATGAGTGTCCAGAGTCAAGATTAGCTTGAAGATATAATAAAACCGGTCAGTTTATAACAAGTAGAAAATAATCAGTAACAAAATAATTAGCAGCAACTCCATCTTTTGCATTTATAGTTTGGTCATTTTAAACTTTTAAAAAAGTTGGTTCTTTTTCTGGAATTACTAACTGAAAGAACAACCTGTACAAAAAATTTCACTAGGGGTTATGTAATATAAAGGAAAACATGATAATAAAATTCTAGTTACTAAAGCTTAAAATAATGGAATGTAAATATATGGATTGTATTTCATATTATAACATGATAGTTGAGAGAATTCCAGAATTAATTTTATGAACAAGTAATCTGCAAAATTTGGACAAGCAACCTGCAAAATTTGAACAAGTAATCTGCAAAATTTGGACAGCAACCTGCAAAATTTCATGACAAGTAACCTTGATATTTTTAACTGATTCAACATTAATAAAATAGCACCCTTACACCGTAAAATCAAGGTGTAAGAGTGCTGATAAGTATTAAATACCAAAAGAATAAAAGCTCAGCATTTACTTATATAATAAAAATGCTTTTAGTACAATTAGTTGGTCTTGTGTTTCGAAATCAGGTAGTAAGGTAAAGCTACAAGAAGTATACCACCTACCATATTACCAAGGGTTACATAAAGAAGATTATGAGCATATCCGCCAAGGGACAGAGCGCTTCCGGTATCAGCAAATAAACCGGCTGTTAATAAGGTCATATTGGCTACACTGTGCTCATATCCGGAGGTAATAAAGGCAAAGAGGCACCAGAAAACCATTATAAGTTTCCCGCTTTCGGACTTACAGCGGATACTGCACCAAACTGCCAGGCAAACTAAAGTATTACACAGGATACCCCGGGTAAAGAGAATCCACGGAGAGAGCTCCATCTTAGTTTGTGAAGCTTTAATAATAAATTCTCCAACAGGGCCTTTCGCCAGTCCTGATTGCCAGAACAGAAAAGCTATCAGAATGGCACCAGCCAGATTTCCGATAAAGCATACAAGCCAGAGGAGTAAAGTATCTTTTAATTTGACTTTTTTGTTAAAGAGCCCAAGAGCCATAACCATATTATTTCCGGTAAATAGTTCTGAACCGGCCATAATTACCAGGCTTAAGGCAATACCAAAAGATATCCCCATCAATATCTTAACATAAGGCTGATCTGCCAGCATACCTCCGATGGAAAAAATCAGCAGGATACCAAAGCCTACATAGATACCGGCCAGCATAGAGGAGACAAAATACCCCAACGGATTCCCTGATAAAAATTTGATTTTCCCCTGTGAAGCATTTCCAAAGGCTTCTACTTCTTCATTATACATGTTTTTGGTCCCAATCCCTTCTTTTAATGATTTTCGTTAATAGATATATTCAGCATATTTATTTAAAGCATTTGTCAGCCCTTTTAGGCCTAGATTTGCAATAGGAAGTCTTATATTCATACTGGCTGCAACAGGTACATACCTGTTTTTTGTGAGTATTAGTGAAATGTAAGTCACAGAAAACCGGAAAATAGCAGTACCAAACTGAAGGCTTGAAAGCTTGTGTGTCTTAATAGACAATACCCTTCCAATAGATATTCTGGCTGACACACGCCTGTTCCGGCAAATGCACCTCTTTTAAAGCCCACTTTTTAAATTCATCAAAGCCTGTTCGATCAACAATATAACCAATATGTTCTTTTCTTCCCGGAGCCTCCTTATCAATGTATTCTTCCACATAAGCATAGGTATTCAGAATAATCTTGATAATACTTTCTTCATCCGCCCATTTGATGAAATCCTCCCCTAACCTGGGATTCTTCTTACCGGTTCTGCCCAGTAAGGTCAGACGGTAATATTTTTCCTGACTTCTGGTCCAGGCTCTGGTGGGGCATTGAATAACACATTCTCCGCAGCCAATACATTTCTCATGATTTCTTTCTACTTTATAATTAACGAAGGAGAGCGCGCCTACGGATTTTTTCTTGCAGGCTTTCACACAGGCCCCGCAGCTGATACAACGGTCTTTATTGTACTGAGGCTCAGTCATTCCAAGAATACCAAAATCATGCATACGTACCTTGGCACAATCATTAGGACAGCCTGTAAGAGCAATTTTAAAGTGCAGATCATGAGGAAATACAGCCTGTTCAATCTTCAGGGCAAATGCTGAGGTATCATAACAGGCATATGGACAGACTCTGTTTCCAACGCAGGCGACAATATTTCTGGTACCGGATGCCTCGTAACCTTTTCCTTTTTCTCCCTGGTTGATTAGAAGTCCTTCGATCAAGGGCTGTAAAAGCGTATTGACCTCCGGCATATCTTCGTATTTAATACCCGGTATTTCAAAACCCTGTCTGACCGTAATATGAAGAGTGCCATTTCCGTATTCCTCTGCAATCTTTTGGATAACCGCTAAATATTTTGCATCCATATGTCCTCCGGGGACACGGATTCTGGAGGCGGTAATTCCTCTTTCCTTGGTGACACGGAAAGCATTTTTCTTTAAATTCTTGGTATTGATATCCATTCATTACCTCCTAATCCACCAGAAGACGTCCTTTGGTATAGGGAAATACCGGGCCGTCCAGGCACACATAAACATCATCTATTTTACAGTGACCGCATTTACCGATTCCACAGCACATTTTTCTCTCATGGGAAATCCAGATATTTTCTTCCGGATAACCTTCCTTTAACAGACCCTGCACAGTAAAATGCATCATCATGGGAGGTCCCACTACAATGATTGCAGTATCTTTCTTTGAATTCACCTTAATAGCAGGAATATACTCAGTAACCAGTCCAACCTGATAGGTAGGTAAGTCCAGTGTATTCTCACTGACGTCAGGAGTCGTGTCATCTTCTTTATCTACTGTCAGAATAAGCTTCATAGTATCTTTCCAGTTTTTAAGCTCCTCCTTAAACAGTACAAAAGAAGGTGATTTAAATCCGGTTATAACAGTCATATCCTTGACCTGAGCGCGGTTCCTGTGAAAGTATTCAATTACGCCACGTACCGGAGAAACCCCTGTACCGCCTGCAATAATAATCAATTCCTTATCCTTATAATTCTCCACATCAAAGCCATTACCATAAGGGCCTCTCATAAATAGGGTATTACCTTTATATAATTCAAAGATTTCATTGGTTACCTTACCCACCTTACGGATAGTAAGCTCCACATATCCGTCACCGATACCGCTGACAGAGATAGGTGCTTCCCCGAACTTTGGAAGGGAAACTTCAAAAAACTGTCCGGGACGTACTTCTCCATTAAAGGACAGACGAAAAGTATATTCAAGTTCCGTATGTTTCTTAACCTCCAGGATTTCCGATAGAAAAGGAGTATATTCATTCTTACTCATTGCCCGTTACCTCCTTCATGGCATCCCCCAGGCGGTTCACACAATGGGAGAATGAGATGTATTCAGGACAGACATCATCGCATCTGCCGCAGCCAACACACATGTGATATCCGTTTCTTTTTTTGAAGTCATAAACCTTATGCATTACCTTAAAGCGCATCCTGTCTCCATTTTTCTTACGGTAAGAACCGCCGCCGGCCATATCCGTATAGCCATCAACCATACAGGAAGCGTGTACCCGCCTGCGTTCGCCTGCTTTCCCGTTATCCGTATAGAATATATCCTGCATCGTAAAGCAGGTACAGGTAGGACAGACAAAATTACATCTGCCGCAGTTAATGCAGCGGCTGTCATATTCCTTCCAAAGACTGGCACCATTTACTGCTATACTTAAATTTTCAGGTATTTTTACGCTTATCTCGTTACTGGTTACAAAAGGTATTACAACTTCCTCTTCTTTTTGTGAGCAGCGGGAGAACAGCGGATTCATTTCCTCCCAATGGCTGTCGATATGATAGACACCATCTTTTATTGTCAGACCGGCATCATAGGAAGCAATCTGATTTGTCCCCATACTAACACAGAAGCAGTTATCATAAGTAGCACTACACCCTATTACAAAAAATCGTACATTGTCTCTAAGTCTCTGATAATAGTAATCTTCGTAGCCATTCCTTAAATAAATCTCATCCAGGCGCTTCACTGCATGAAGATCACAGCTTCGAAGGAAGATGACAGCTCCCATTTTACGATTTGCCTCTGCTTCTTTTACTGTTCCCTCCGTGTAATAAAATAAAGTTTCAGATAAAGGAAGAAGTACTTCCTTAAAAGAAAAATCAGATTTCTTTTCCCATTCGATTTCACTGATATTATCAATAGCAGCATAACGTGTAATATTTGTATCTGAATACATACCTTCACCGGGCATTTTCTTCGGTGCAAAAATCAGATAATCTTTCTGCCATTCCTTTATCACTTCGTTAAAATTATTTTCGTTAAGCAGATATCCCATGATTCACCTTCCTTTTTATATTGTTAAATATATCACAGGCATAGAAAAAACACCGTGATATAAATCACGGTGTTTTAAAATATTCGCTTAACTTTTTTTGATTAGGTATCAGAAATCCGGTTTTATTTGTTACAACCAGTCCCATCTCTACCAGTCTTTTCATTTGTCTGGATACAGTTTCACGTTTGGAGCCTAACATTTCCGCCAGGAAGGTAATTGTTAAATTCATATCGATTCTTATGCCGTCAGCCTCTTTTATACCGCAATCCTTTGAGAGCTTATAGAGTTTGGCAGCAAGGCGCTTTTCTCCTGACAGATCGTTGGTGGTATTTTTTAACTGCCGGTACAGCCTTCTTATTTTGAGGGACATAGAATCAAAGACTGCTTTTAAAAGTGCCGGATCCTTCTCCATAACGTGGAAGAACTTCTGAATGGGGATGGACAGAACCTGTGAATTTTCTAACAGTTCGCAGTTAATAGAAGCCGGCAGGTCTTGCAGAATAACCTCATTTAACATACTTCCCGCTCCATAGACAAAGATTACCTTCTTTTCGCCCAGGCTGTTCAGCTTATATAATGAAGCCCTTCCCTGGATTAGGATATACAGATTCTTAACCTCTTCCTTGTCTCGAAAAAGATGTTTGCCTTTATCTGCTCTTATAATAGAAGAGAAGGCTGCAATGGCTGTTAAACTGGCCTTGGAAGCTGGCTTTAGCACTTCAGCTGTATTCAGAGCTTCCTGAATGGAAGTCAAATACTCACCTCCTTAGATTATAGAAAAAAATCCTTAAAGTCCGGGTAAAGTATATCCTGATTAGTAATATAGCTGTCATGTCCGTGACCTTTCATGACCTTTAAGGTGGCATTGGGCATGGCATCCTTGAGAAGCCTGAAAGACTCAGCTTTAAAGAGATCCTGTTCACCGGCTAGTAACAGGGTGGGAACAGCTACAGTCTTAACCTCCTCAAGCTCAATATTTGGCTGTTCGAACATCATTTTACACAAGGGATCGTTTGTATTTTCGTAAGCTTCCTTCAGATTCTGATAATTTTCCTCCGTAAAATCCTCAGGTTTCAGATTAACACCCAGAAGCGCCATTTTGTTAATTACTTCACTGTGTTTAATGGATAATATCAGACTGATAATAGCACCATCGCTGAAACCGATGATATTTGCTTTCTTAAGGGACAAAGCTTTTATAAAATGATAAATATCCTCAGCCATGGTTTCATAGGTATAATCCTCTGTCTTAGCACTCTGACCATGATTACGGCTGTCTATGCCATAGACGGTAAAATGTTCTTTTAATTTACCCGTCAGACTGTCAAACATAAAGTGGTCACCGCCATTACCATGGAGCAGCAGCAGAGGAGCGCCGGCACCGGTTTTTTCATAAAATAACGTTGTATTATTGATATCGAGCAGCATATGTTTCTCCTTTTGTCGTTTATATATCTGGCTTTGCATATCAGGTTGATATTTCTAATTGTTAAAAGAACAAACTTACAGGGTAATAATTGATATAGGATTAGAAGAATACCAGATTAATTTACCTTTCGTTTGTTTGATTTTTATTTTAATATAACATACCGTATTAGAGAAGGCAACAAGTAGCAGAAGCAGTGGAAATTAATACGAATAAAAGAAAGTAATAACATATCATATTTTAGCTGGCAGAACCGGCAGCAAACTGACTGTTATACAAGTTTGCATAGAAGGTATCTGCGGCTAATAATTCTTTATGGGTACCATGTTCAATTATGGTACCGTTCTTCATTACCAGAATCATGTCTGCGGAACGGATAGTAGATAACCTGTGAGCTATTACAAAGCTGGTTTTTCCTTTCATGATCTGGTGCATGGCTTTCTGGATTTCAACTTCGGTTCTGGTATCTACGCTTGAGGTGGCTTCATCCAGAATCATAAGGGCAGGATTAGCAAGCATTGCCCTTGCAATGGTTAAGAGCTGCATCTGCCCTTGAGAGATATTGCCATCCTCGCTGGAGATGACGGTATCGTAACCCTTTTCTAAAGTACGGATGAACTGGTCACATCTGGCAGCTTTGGCAGCCTGTATGATTTCCTCTCGGGTGGCATCCATCTTACCATAAGCTATATTATCTGCAATTGTTCCCTGAAACAGCCAGGTATCCTGCAGAACCATACCGACGGTTTTTCTAAGTTCACTTTTGGGAAGGTCTTTGATATCAATACCGTCTATTAAGATTCTACCGCCATTCAATTCATAGAATCGCATAAGCAGATTGATCAGTGTTGTCTTTCCAGCACCGGTAGGGCCGACAATAGCCACCATCTCATTGGGACGTACTGTCAGATTGATATCCTCCATCAGTACAGCATCCGGCCGGTAACCAAAGCGTACATGCTCAAAGCTTACGGCTCCTTTTGGCTCAGCTATATGCTTCGGTGCATGGGTATCAGGAGCTTCCTCTTCTTCATCAAGAAATTCAAAGACACGCTCTGCCGATGCCAGTGCTGCCTGCAATGAATTAAGGAAATAAGAGGATTGAGCTATAGGGTCAGATATCTGATTTACATACTGAAGGAAGGCCTGTATGGTACCAATGGTAATACTTCCGGCAGCAGCAAAAATACCGCCTACTATGGCTGTGACTACGAAACCAAGCTGTGTCAGAAAACGTATAGCGGGATAAATAGCAAACATAACGAACTGCGCTTTTTTGTTGGCAGCATACTGTCTTTCACTGATTTCCCGGACAGTATTGATTACCTCCTTCTGCTGATTGAAGCTCTTTATTATCAGGTTTCCGGTATAGAATTCCTCGATGCTTCCGTTTAAGATACCTAAAATATTCTGGTTCTCAGCAGCGACCTCAAAGTTCTTCTTAGATATCCATTTGGTAGCAAATACACTTATGGACATGGCTGCCATAATGATTACCGTAAGTAAAGGGCTTTGTGTCAGCATTACCACAATACTGATGGAAATATTAAAGATCGCATTGATAAACTGCAGGGAGCCGGTTTTTAAAACTTCGGCAACTCTGTCCAGATCATTGGTTACCCGGCTTAACAGATTTCCTGTCTGATGGGTATCATAATAATTAAGAGGAAGCCTGGTGATTTTATCACTCATTTTCTTTCGCAGGGCTAATACCAGTTTTTCACCGACACCTGCCATGGTGTATTCCTGAAAAAAGGCAAAGAGGGAGCTGGTAAGATAGGATACAAGGAATAATACTATAGGACCCCTGATAATACCGTAAAGCACGTGAAAGCTTCCGCCGAAGCCTTTTTCGTTTATTCCCCGAATCAACTGATCGATAGCCTTACCCAGAATCAGCGGTGTTGCGGCATATAAACCAATACTCATAATAGTTGAAAAAATAATAATTATTAAAGCGGCTTTTTGTTCCAATAATAATCCAAACAGCCGTTTAATGGCAGCTGTTGTGTCTTTTGGCATATCCTCATTTTCGTAGCCTGTTTTTATATTTTCTTTATTCTGTGTTTTATTTTTTTTCATTAATATTACATCTCCTTTTCAGTAAGCTGGGAGTCAGCGATTTCCTTGTAAACACTGCAGGTTGCCAGTAACTCTTCATGTCTGCCCATACCTGCGATTCTACCGTCATCCAGTACAATAATCTGGTCTGCGTCCATTATAGTGCTGATTCGCTGGGCGATAATAACTACGGCGGCCTCCTTCATTTCCTGCTTTAAGGCAGCCCTGAGAGCTGCATCTGTTTTAAAATCCAAAGCAGAGAAGCTGTCGTCAAAGATATAGACAGGTGATTTTTTAACCAAAGCTCTTGCAATACATAAACGCTGCTTCTGTCCGCCGGAAAAATTCGTACCTGCCTGGGCTACCGGACTGTCATAACCTGCTTCAAGAGATTCAATAAATGCGTCCGCCTGGGCTATCTCTGCAGCAGATTTAAGCTCTGCAGCAGTAGCTTCTTTATGCCCCATACGCAGATTATCAGCAATGGTGCCGCTGAATAAAAATGCCTTTTGCGGAACATAGCTTAAACGATTCCTAAGATGCTCCTGGGACATTGTACGGATATCCTTTCCTTCCATAAGTATCTGTCCGGACTGGATGTCATATAAACGCAGCATCAGTCCTGCAATGGTACTTTTACCGGAGCCGGTTCCTCCGATAATTGCAGTTGTCTTTCCACTTTCACAGCTGAAGCTTAGACCTTCCAGTACCGGTCTTTCAGCTCCTTTGTAAGAAAAGCTGACATTTTTAAATACGATTTTTTCTGTATTTTCTGTCTCGGAGCTTGTAAGTTTGCCTTGCGGGTCGGTTATCTCAGGGACAATATCAAGGATTTCCTTTATACGATCCATACAAGCCATCATTCGAGGAACCATAACCAGAACCATAGCTGACATCATTAGATATATCAGCATCAGAATAGTATATTCGGTTACTGCTGAGATACTTCCGATGAGTATCTTCTGCTGAAGTACCTGGTAACCTCCAAACCAAACCACCGCTGCCATGGTCAGGCCCATAATGGTCCATACTACCGGATTAAAGGCTGCAAAAATTCTGTTAAGTTTTATAACATTGTCAGCATATTCCGTAAAAGCATTGTCTGACCTGCCGCGTTCATAGCTGGAATTGTCAAATGCCCTTATTACCCTGATACCTACTATGGATTCACGCACAAGCCGGTTAACCGTATCCACTCTCTCCTGGATTGTTTTGGAGACAGGATTTGCCTTCCAGAACAATAAACCGATAACAAGAAAAAATAGTAGCATTGCGGCTAAGGGTATGAATACCAGTGAAGGACTTATGACAGCGGTCATAATTACCGCAGCAACCGCAATAAGGGGAGTAGGCAGTATCATCTGGGTAATCATAATAATAGTCTGCTGTATGATTGTTACATCGCTGGTGGTTCTTGTAATTAAGGAAGCCGTACTAAAATGGTTAAACTCTTTAACAGAGAGAAGCTGTGTCTTAGAAAACAGCATTTCCCTTAAATGTTTTCCTGCCAAGGCTGCAAGATCTGCACACAGATAACTGCCCCACAGAGAGACCAGAGCCGTAAGACCTGCCGCTGCAAGCATCTGCAGACCAATGGTAATAATAGCCGGCACATTCTTTTCAACGATACCTTTATCTATAACATTTGCCGCAAAATAAGGAACCATAAGGGTTCCGAATGCCTGCAGCAGAGAAGAGAAGATGATTAAGAAAAGCATCTTTTTATTATCTTTTAGAAACTGCAATAAATATTTCATGAATAACTATCCTCCTTGAGAAATCCCCTATTACATTTGAACAATAGCAGTTAACTTCTAACAACTACATTATACCTGCACAACCATCACGGTATATTTCTGTATACAGCAGTGATTATAAACGATCTGAATTCTTTATAATCGGTGCAGAAGAAGTCTCTTTAAAAGTCTGCATAATCTTCTTTAATTGTGCAAGAAAAGCCTGTTCACCCCTGACCATTGCCTCTCTGTCCTCGGCAGCCATACTTGTAAAAGCACCTTCCTCCAGCTGAAACATATCTGACATAATATGATCAGCGTATTTTTTTCCGGCTTCCGTAAATAATATGTTTTTGTTTCGTTTGTCCAGTTTTGATACTTCTTTCCGTATATATCCCTTTCTTTCAAAGGAATCTAAAATGGTATTAACCGTTTGTTTGGGATAGAGAAGCTTTTCGCATATAAAATGCTGTGTACATTCCTCCGGATAATCGTATATCATCTGGAGAATAAAAAGGGTAGTAGAAGTAAGTCCGTGCATTTTCGCCAATTCTTCATATACATAACCGGTTTCGAAGTACATCTCATAATAACTTTTTATAGCCTTCTTGATATCATCCTGCATAGGCCGATGCCTCCTTAAAAATATTAGTCCGATTACGGACTAATTAACAATCTAACACATTTAAAAGATTTTGTCACGCAGGAAAATATAAATTCTTTATTAATTTTGTTACATCATAATGAAAGAGTCAGTGTCTTGGCTACAAAGAAGACACTGACTCTTTTGGACAATTATACCAATTATTTTAAGATTATTATAAGTAATACCCCTTTCTATACTGGCTCGGTGTAACGTGGTATATTTCTTTAAACGCTTTGGTAAACATTCCCGGACTTTTATAACCGCATTTTAATGCTATGCTGCTTATATCCAATTCGTCATCAGCCAGTAATAGCATTGCCTTTTTCATTTTTTCCATATGAATATATTCCTTTACGCTAAGGCCGAATTCCGATTTAAAACATCTATGTAATTTGCTTTCGCTTAAGGCAGTCACTTTAGCTAGTTCATCTATACCAGGAGGTGACAGTATATTATCATGTATCAACTCCACCGCAGCAAGAATCTTCTTTTTCACATCCCAGGATACATGGTATGCCCTCTTTTGAATAATCCGCGAATGCCGCGAAACATTATGTTCAATTAATGAGAACAATTCTAAGACCTTATAGACATAATACTTCAATTCGATATCAGAATACCGCACCTCCCATTTCAGCTGTTCCATTACCAGAGTTATGTCCGGTGTATTATAATCCTTATCTTCCCACTTTTTTATTATTCCAAGAGATAGAGGGCTGCTCATGAAACCTCTTTTGTACATATCTTTCAGGAAACTCTCGGAAATCTGCAAACAGGTACAACATACATGCTCCTCCTTTTCAAAGAGGAACTTAACTGGCATGGCAGGATTTATGTAAATGTGGTTCCTGGAGGTTAAAACTTTTGTTTTCGTGCCGTTTTGCACGATTTTAATACTTCCGCAGTCAAAGCTTAGGAAAAGCATACTGGGTTCTTTACAATCCATTACATATGTCAAAGTGGAGGATAAGGTAAACCACCAACTTGAAACAAACAAGCCCTGTGCAGGATTTGTTTCATAAATCCAGCCATTTCCTATTAGAATGGGAAAGTAATAAGCTTTACCATTGCCGTATTCTTTTATCTCCAAACCTAACTGTTCTGCCAGGTTCTCCAGTACAGAGAATTTATTCATTGTATCACCCCTGCGTATATTATTATTATTATTATTATTAGGATAAGTTACTTAATACACCTGTCAGTGTATAATAATTCAGTCTAAACTATAACATTTGTGATAGTGAGAATCAATACCACAATCGCTCTTTTTAGGATATTGCTCGCTTGTTTTTAACAGCTGACTGATATATGGATTTAAAGTATATTCAGTAATCACAAGGAACCGCGTGCTTTATAGTATTCGTGACACCTTTTAGAGTATCCTTTTCATGAATTGACTGACAGTAAAACAGATGCTATAATTTGAAAAGTTAGTTTCTTCTAACTTAATCGGAAAATAGCAAGGAGATAAAATTATGAAAAATATTATTAAAAAAGTTATTATTTCAATAACTGTTTTGACCATGATTTTTGGTCTTACCGCCTGCGGTTCTAGAGGAGCTTCCTCAGAAACTTCCTCAAAAAATACCCTGGCAGACTCCCAGGCTGGCAATGATCAGGCTGCAACTTCTGAATCTCCGGATAAAGAAAGCGAAGCAGCTGGTGCTACTGAGGCTGTTCAGACGATAACAACTCTCAAAGGAGATGTCACGATACCTGTTGAACCTAAACGTATTGTGGTAGCTTTCTTTCAGGGAGATTTCCTTGCGCTGGGGATAAAACCTGTGGGTACGACCTTTAATGATGATGCTATTTTTCAGGAGGAGTTAGGTGATGTAACGGTTATTGATGCCTGGGGGCTGGATCCGGAACTTGTAATGTCCTTAAAACCGGACTTAATCATCTGGAATAATCCGGACGAATACGAAACCTTAAGTAAGATCGCACCTACCCTTATTATGGATTACTATTCAATGGACTACACCCAAAGGCTTACTTTCTTCGGACAAATCACCGGAAAAGAGGAGAAGGCACAAGAATTGATTAATGCATTTACCGAAAAAGTTGCAGAAAGTAAGAAAAAGCTTTCGGAGGCTGGAAAACTGGACCAGACTGTTATTCTTCTGGAAAATCAGCAGGCTGGCAGCTTGAGGGCTTTCGGAAATGATTACGGAAGAGGTGGAGAGTTAATTTATAACGAACTTGGGTTTAATGCGCCTGAGCGAATTATAACAGAAGTCATAAATGCTGAGGGAGTAAGTTTTATTGATATTTCCTACGAGGTATTAGGAGAATACTCCGCTGATTATATATTCTCCGATGAAAATATTAAAGAATTAGCAGATAACCAGGTGTTTAATTCTCTTTCTGCCGTAAGGGAAGGCAGATTAATTGAAACCAACAGCGGTATGTTCTGGTTCTCAGACATTACTTCTATGAATGCTCAATTGGAATTTATCGTTGATAACATATTAAACCATTAATTTCTTTTCTATTATACATAAGGCAAGGCAAGAAGGTATTGATAAGCTCTTGCATTTTGTCTCAGAAAGCGTTGAGTGAGAATTTGTTACTAAAGGAAAGGTCGGGCATATGTTATTATGAAAAATTAAAGGAGGGATAAAATAGGGGCTGTTACAAAAGCCCCTATTTGTATTGAATTGAGTCTAATGATTATTTATTAGAGATGTTACATATCTGAAGCCTCTTGGATTTCCTGTTTGAACTTCTGGTATATCTTTAACTTTCTTTTCTGAGATGCTTGAGGGCAGGCAATTGCTGTCTCTGACCGGCTGCAATCCCTGCGGATAGGAAAAAATATTGAAAGGGTCGTATTTTAACTTGATTTCCTCCAGTTCCTTAACATGCCCGCCATAGTATTCCTTTAAATAGCGGTTGATTCCGTAATAAGGAAAATTAATATAAGAGCCGGTGGTCAGTGCTTCGAATTCCGGATATCTGCAGGCAATCCAGTTTCGTCCTGCACTTGCATATTGATTCTCTTCCCAAACGGTTTCCAGCCAGAGGATATAATGGGCTTCTCTATAAAAGAAAGCCGTCTCCTGAACGTTTGTTTCTCTTACTCTGCCGCCCAGCGCATATAAGGATAAACCTCTAAAAACAGAACCCTCAGCAGGCTCACTTATTAAGTCAGCTAATTCTGAAAGCTCACAATTAGAGTATTTACAAAAAGCAAAACCGCTGACCGCCTGGAATTTCTCGAAAGGAGGATAGGCACTGCCAAGGATTGTTACAGCTTCTAAAAAGGACATGGCTTCAATATTATATACAGCCTTAGGCAGGATAAGAAAAGGCTCAAGGAGTTCTTTGGCTTTCTCAGGTGTTCCATAGAAAATACCTCTAATCAGCATGGACTGTCCATCTGTTTTTGAATAATATATTCTGGCAATCAGAGTCATCCGAATATCTGCGTAAGGAATCCAGTCCTGCCAGACTTTAAGAAAATCTTCCTGAGTCTGTGTATCTACTCTAAGATAATCAATTTCAATTAAGGTAACATTGCCGGTCTTAGGAGGCAATTGGAAGGTCATTGAAGTAATAACTCCGAAATTACCTCCTCCGGCACCACGGCACGCCCAAAAGAGATCAGCATTGCTGGAAGCATTTGCTCTTACGACATTTCCCTGATAATCCACTAACTCTAACTCCGTAAGGCTGTCACATCCTAATCCAAAGTACCTGCAAGACAGCCCCCAGCCGCCCCCTGTGGCATATCCGCTTAAGCCCACAGTGGGACACGTGCCGCCTGGAAAGGGGTAACCATGTTCTCCAAGGTAATTATATAACTGGCTGTTTGTTACTCCGCCTTGTACCTGAACAACATTTCTTTCATCTTCTAGAGAGATACTATTCATCTCACTTACATCAATCACTAATACACAATTACCATTTGAATAACCTTCATAATTATGACCGCCGCTTCGTATACGAGGAGGAATGCAGTGGCAGACAGACCATTTGACAGCATTACTTACATCCTCCACACAACAGCAATAATTTATAATTAGCGGATAGTTCTGTACTCCATGATTAAAGCCTTGTCTGGCTTCATCGTAATCAGGATCTGTGGGCAGTACAATTCGCCCGGTTAGTCCGTCCAGAAAGTGTTCTTCCATTTATATTCCTTCTTTCCTATATTATCTGCTCCAATGGTCTAGAGCAGATACAGTTTTTCTACATCATATGCTATAAATTGCAGAAAGTACGCTGTAAGAAGGAAAGAGAATGCAAAGTTGTTAATATACACTAAATATGGTAAAATATATTAAATTAAAAAAATATAGGGCTGTAAAATAGTCAATGTATAAATTAATAAATCCTGCAAATATGAAATTTCTAATATGGAGATTTGTAGCTGAATGAAAAATAAAACATAATTTCCGAATTACTAATGAATCAATAAATCAGACGAAAAAGGGGAAAATGAACATGGGTTTATTTGATAAGTTTAAGAAAAAAGAAAATGGACCATTAGAATTAAATTTAGAAGGAAATGAAATCTTAGAAGGAAATGAAATCGAGCTTAATACTAGTGGCTGGGATGCTATTACCAAAGTCTTTGAGAAGATCTATCCCGGACAGAAGGACCCAATGCATTATGGAACTTTGATATCCTGGCAATTGGGAGGAAACGATCCGCTGGATGGAATAAGCATCTATGATGGAGGAGATTACTGGCATTTTGTTACCTACGGACTATCAGAAATATATGAGAAAGAATTTGAAGATAAAGAGTACAGTGGTTACGGTATGGAATTAACCTTAAAGCTTAAGAAGTTAAATAATGAGAAGGAAGATGCAGAAATTAAGGGCATATGCGGAATTCTTCAGTCAATTGCCAGGATAACCTTTACGGAGGGAGAATTATTCTATCCAAATGAGTATATCTATACCGGGCAGACAATGGGAATGGATGTGGAGCAGCTCTCTAAAATTACAGGATTTATAACAGCAGAAGATGAACAGGCAGGAAGCATTGATACACCAAATGGTAAGGTAACCTTTATTGAATTAATTGGTGCTACTGATAAGGAACTGAAAATGATTATGGGGAAAGAACTAAAAGTAGCGGAGTTATACAGTAAGATTTCAGATTCGATAACAGATTATAACAGAGATGACTGTATATAAATAATTACCAGGTAACCTTTGCTATAGAAGAAGGCATCTAGTAAAATTTTTTAGATAGGGTACTATTTAACCCTTTAGATCCAATAAGTAAATTAAAAAAAACAAATAGATACCAATGAATGGCTGTTTCGGAGTTCCTGCTCTGAAGCAGCTTTTTAATTATGAACAATGATGTATATTTATGCATTGATTGCAAATTAATATATTTTGACAAAAAATACGCTTCGTGCTAGAATATCAAGGTGTTTCTGGGGTTTGCTGAAACAAGAAATGGGAAAAAATAGTTTATTTTCATCATTTATTATTTATACTTATAATATTTATAAGTAATTATACATAACTTAAATATTATCAACAATCCTGGCTGAAAGAACAACGGAGGACAAAGATGCTAACAATTAGTCAATATGTAAGAGCTGAGAGCATACAGCAGGCATATGAACTGAATCAGAAGAGAAGCAATGCAGTTCTGGGAGGAATGCATTGGCTGAAGCTTCAGAAACGTAACGTGGGAACGGCAATTGATTTATCTGATTTGGGCTTGGACACCATTGAGGAAACGGAGGACAGCTTTATTATTGGGGCTATGGTTACCCTTCGACAGCTGGAATTGCACAGAGAATTAAATTGTTTCAGCAACAATGCACTGGCGGAATCAGTCAGGCAGATTGTTGGTGTTCAGTTTCGTAACATGGCAACAGTAGGTGGAAGCATATTTGGCAGATATGGCTTTTCTGATGTACTCACTGTATTTCTTGCCATGGATGCCCAGGTGGAATTATATAACAGAGGAATCCTCAGCCTTGAGGAATTTTCTGAGCTGCCGTATGACAGAGATTTGCTTATAAGACTGATCGTAAAGAAAGAGAAGAGAAAGACAGTATATCTATCGCAGCGGAATACGAAAACAGATTTCCCGGTATTAACCTGTGCAGTCAGTGAAACAGATGGAGCTTACCGTTTTGTAATAGGGGCAAGACCCAAACGTGCTGTCTGTTTTTATGACAAGCTGGGTATTTTAGCGAAGGGAATTACAGAGGCAGGTGCATCAGAACTTGGGAATTATATCTGCAGTCAGGTTGAGACAGGCAGTAATATGCGCGGCAGTGAAGAATATCGACGGATATTAGCGGGGGTATTAACAAAAAGAGCTCTGTTACAGATGAAGGAGATGTGAGGTGCGGCATGCAGATAAAATTATGGATAAACAATAAAATGGTCATAAAAGAAGCAGAAGCTGATCTTCTGTTAATAGATTTACTTAGAAATAACGGCTGTTATAGTGTGAAGAGAGGCTGTGAAACCGGAAATTGCGGTTTGTGTACGGTCTTTGTGGATGAGAAACCGGTGTTATCCTGCAGTACACTGGTAGCCAGAGTTAATGGCAAAAAGGTTACCACCTTGGAGGGCTTGCAGGGAGAAGCAGAAGATTTCGGTACTTACATAGCAGAACAGGGTGCAGAGCAATGCGGTTTCTGTAATCCGGGTTTTATCATGAATGCCATTGCAATGTTTCGTGAGAATCAGAATCCCTCTGATGAAGAAATCAAGGAATATCTCGCAGGAAATCTATGCAGATGTTCCGGTTATGAGGGACAGTTAAGAGGGATAAGGGCATATATGGACTATCGGCAGTCCATAGCAGCAAAAGAAGCAGAGCTTGCAGCTCAGAATATATCGGAGGTGCTTTAATGGCTGATTTTAAGGTAATAAACAAACCCATCCGAAAAAAAGATGCCATGTCACTGGTTACCGGTAAACCGGTATACACCGATGATATTGCACCATCAGACTGTCTGATAGTAAAAGTACTTAGAAGCCCCCATGCCCATGCTGTCATTGAAACCATTAATACAGACATTGCGTTAAAAGTACCGGGGATAGAAGCCATCTATACCTATAAAGATGTACCTGCGAAGCGCTTTACCCTGGCAGGGCAGACCTATCCTGAACCAAGTCCTTACGACCGTCTGATACTGGATAGCAGGCTGCGTTACGTGGGAGATGCAGTTGCCATTGTAGCCGGTGATAACCATAAAGCAGTTGATAAAGCCCTGAAACTTATCAAGGTAAAATATACGGTATTAGAACCGGTGCTTAATCTTAGGACTGCCAAAGATAACGGAATACTGATACATCCGGAAGAAGACTGGCAGGCATTATGTCCTGTTGGAGCGGACAACAAGCGAAATCTATGTGCTGCGGATAAAAGCGAATACGGAGAGGTTGACAGAGTAATGTCTGAATGTGATGTGATTATCGAGAATACCTATCATACCAAAGCTAATCAGCAGGCAATGATGGAAACCTTCCGTACCTATACCACTATTGACCCTTACGGAAGACTTCATGTGATCAGTTCTACTCAGATAGTCTTTCATTTAAGAAGAATATTAGCAAATGCCCTGGACATTCCGAAATCAAAGATTCGTGTTTCAAAACCCCGTATCGGCGGAGGTTTTGGTGCAAAGCAAACCAGTGTTGCAGAAATCTACCCGGCTTTTGTTACCTTAAAAACCGGCAAGCCGGCGAAGATGATATATACCAGAGAAGAAAGCCAGACGGCTTCCACACCCCGTCATGAAATGGAACTGACTGTCAGAGTAGGTGCCATGAAGGACGGTACTATTCGCGCTCTGGACTTATACACTTTGTCCAATACCGGAGCCTATGGCGAACATGGTCCTACCACAGTTGGACTGTCGGGACATAAATCCATCTCATTATACAATAACAATCTGGAAGCTTACCGTTTTCATTATGACGTAGTGTACACCAATATACAATCTGCGGGAGCTTACCGGGGCTACGGGGCAACCCAGGGTATCTTTGCCATGGAGTCTGCAATCAGTGAGCTTGCCTCTAAGCTGAATATGGATGCAGTTGCCATCAGAGAGAAAAACATGGTAAGGGAAGGCCAGGTCATGCCGGCTTATTATAATGAATACAACACCTCCTGCGCACTTGACAGCTGTATGAAAAAAGCCAGTGAAATGTTTGACTGGGACAAGAAGCCCTATGCCCTGGATATGGGCAACGGCAAAATTCGAAGCAAAGGTGTTGCCATGGCTATGCAAAGCTCCGGAATCTCAAATGTTGACGTGGGCTCTGCTACGATTAAATTAAACGATGAAGGCTTTTATGCCCTATCCATTGCAGCAGCGGATATGGGAACCGGCTGCGATACCATTCTGGCACAGATTGCAGCAGAATGCCTGGAATGTGAAGTAGAGGATATTATTATTTTCGGCGCGGATACGGACAGTTCACCCTATGATTCCGGCTCCTATGCCTCCAGTACCACTTATATCACCGGTAAAGCGGTGGAGAAAGCCTGTATGGAATTAAAGGAGAAGATGTGCAGGATAGCTGCGGTACTCCTTGGCTGCCAGGCGGAAGAACTCATATTTACAGGAAAGAAGATCAGGAAAGCGGATGGCAGTATTGAGGTATCTCTTACGGACATTGCCTCCAAATCCATGAGCGGAAATTCAGAAGCTACACAGGTAACCGTAACAAATTCCTCACCGGTATCACCGCCTCCTCATATGGTAGGTATGGTGGAAATCGAAGTGGATAAGGAAACCGGCTCCATCGAGCTTCTGGATTATGTGGCAGTTGTTGACTGCGGTACGGTTATCAATACCAATCTTGCCAGAGTTCAGACAGAAGGCGGACTGGCACAGGGAATTGGTATGGCCTTGTATGAGGATGTAACCTATAGTAAGAAAGGGCAGATCAGAGAGAATTCTTTTATGCAGTATAAGATACCAACCCGCATGGATATGTGCAGCCTTCGGGTAGAGTTTGAAAGCAGTTATGAGCAAAGCGGACCTTTTGGAGCCAAGTCCATCGGAGAGGTGGTTATCAATACACCTCCGCCTGCCATAGCTCATGCGGTCTATAATGCCACAGGAGTCTGGCACAGAGAATTGCCCATAACTCCGGAAAAAGTATTAATGGGAATATTGACAAAGAATCAACCAGGAATATTCCCGGAAGGTTAAGAATGAATCAGAATAACCAGCCATTTGCATAGAATCAAGAGAGTATAAAATACCCTTACAATGGAAACGAAAAATGTGATGGGGAAATACTATATGCAAAATTGGATGCATAAATACATAAACAAAAACAGGTAAAATATAGATATAATTTATGTTATACATGTGTAATATTGCTTGTAGATTCCTTTGTATTATGCTATTAATAGAATATATACATAATACAACCAAATAAGGAGAACGTAATGAAATTAAACTACCGAAGAACTTTGTTAATCAGTTTGGCTTTTATGTCAATTTGTGCTTTTTGGCAGTTATATGATACGATTATTCCCTTGATCTTACAGAATACCTTTCATCTTGGTGAAACGGTAACTGGAACTGTAATGGCACTGGATAATGTTCTGGCTGTATTTTTGCTTCCCGTCTTTGGCGCATTCTCAGATAAGGCGGATACAAGGATCGGCAAACGGATCCCTTTTATTCTGTTTGGAACCATCGGAGCCGTTATATTAATGATGATACTTCCTATAGCAGATGCGAGGGAAAACCTGGTTTTGTTTGTGACTGTACTTTTAATACTGCTCATAACGATGGGATCATACCGTTCTCCTGCTGTAGCTTTAATGCCTGATGTAACACCAAAACCACTAAGAAGCAAGGCTAATGCTTTGATTAATCTCATGGGAGCGGCAGGTGGTGTTTATTCTCTGTTCATGATTAAGAAACTGATAAAACAGGTTGAGAAACCTGATTATACACTGGTGTTTCTTGCCGTTGCCATACTGATGCTGATTGCCGTAGCAATTCTTGTCAGTACCATCAGAGAAAAGAAAATTACAATAACCACAGCACCACAGGATGAAGAGGAAATATTAGAAGCAGGAACGAGCAAACTGACAAAAGAGGTACAGCAAAGCCTGATATTTCTGCTGGCTTCGATTTTCTTATGGTTTATGGCTTATAATGCCGTAACCACAGCCTTTTCCAGGTATGCCATTAAGGTATGGGGTTTAAAAGGCGGAGAATTTGCAGATTGTCTGATGGTTGCTACGGTAGCTGCTATCTTAAGTTATATACCCATAGGATTTCTTTCCGGTAAATTCGGCAGAAAGAAAATGATTATGGCAGGAGTTATCCTTCTGGCTGCTTCGTATTTTGCGGGAATGCTTTTTACAGAGTTTTCTTCCTGGATTAATGTGGTATTTGCAATTACCGGTATTGCCTGGGCCGCTATTAATGTAAATTCATATCCCATGGTGGTACAGATGAGCAGGGGTTCGGATGTGGGAAAATATACAGGACTATATTATACCTTTTCCATGTCAGCTCAGGTGATTACTCCAATTGCTTCCGGTTTCCTATTGGAACATGTATCCTATCAGAGTTTGTTTCCTTATGCCGTAATCTTTTCCCTGCTTTCCTTGTGCACGATGATATTTGTAAAGCATGGGGATGTAAGACCGGATAAGAAAGATAGTATACTGGAGAATTTTGATTCTTGATAAATTGACATATCGATGAGCTGTAGGAATAAATCATGGACTAAGACACACTGTGAAAATTTCAGGTGTATCGTAAGTTCTCATAGCAATTTATAAGGTACCGGATATTTGGCGGTGTGTTTTGCCTGAATATCCGGTATCTGCTGCGTTGGCTCTCTGTCAAGTAATGGAGTGGGATTCAGAATCCCACTCCATTACTATTTTTAAAAACATTTTAATGTTTGGCTCTATTATTCCGTAATATACCTATCTACTTTTGTATATGCCAGACACCGACTGGATGAATTACCCAGAAGGAATGGATAACTTAATGTCTTGGTCAAAAGCCGTACAAGCAGAATGTGGAAAACACTAAAGGAGTGCAATTATAATTCAGCTTTTCGTGGAGCGCATTATCAAGCAGCAAGCTGATATGGCGTACAGCCATTTAGGCTGTCCCTTGCTGTTCCATTGATGTGATTCATCATAAGCGTGATATCCTCTTGCATATATCCTTCAAATGAATGCCCTTTGGGCACAATATAAAGTATCTATTCATGATTCTTCTCTATCATTCCCTTTTGCCAGGACTTGTATTATAGGGGAAAAGGGGGATGTGTGTTGGAGTAACTTCCAGTACATCCATAACCGGAAGTAAGTCATGCAAACTGGCAGTTAAAAATTCATTCTGCATAGCAGTAAATGGCCCTTAAATGAAGTTGAAAGCTCTATTTTCAGGTATTTCGGGAATTTAGTCCTTCAAAAAGATGGAACTTAGTCTTGCACAAAAGGTATAATGGAGTATGATCTTCTGCCTGTCCAGGAGGTACTTTATGACCAATGATAACAGATATCAGAAACATCTTACCCTACAGGATCGATTTGACATTGAAGATGGATTGAACCACGGTTACACATTGAAAAAGATAGCCGACAAGGTAGGTAAAGACAACTCTACAATTGCAAAGGAAATCAGAAAACACCGAATCGGAGATGAAGGATATAATACTCACAGCAATGACTGTATGTACCGTTTTTACTGCCAGAAGCAGTCTACGTGTCCTGACTGCGATAGGATGAAAAGATGCTGTACTTGTAAGAAAAATGATTGCAGGACATTCTGTCAGGATTATCATTCGGATATGTGCAGGAACATATCCCGTGCACCTTATGTATGTAATGGTTGCCAAAGTATCTATGACTGTCGCAAACCTCATTTTTTTTACCGGGCAAATGTGGCTTATGATACCTATAAATCCCTACTAAAGGATAGTAGAGAAGGAATAGCTCTGTCGCGTCAACAGCTTTATGAACTGGATTGCTTAATAACCCCGCTTATTAAACGTGGGCAGTCAATAGCGCACATTTATACAGGCCACAAGGATGAAATCCCATGCTCCATGAAGTCATTGTATAATTATATCGATCAGGGGATATTTACTGCTAGGAACATTGATCTTCCTAAGAAGGTAAAATATAAGGCTCGTAAAAAGAAGAGGAAAGAACCAGTAACTGATTATGCTTACAGGGAAGGTAGGACTTATAAGGATTTTCTGTCATTCATACAGGAGCACCCTGAAACAAATGTGGTTGAGCTGGATACGGTACATGGTAGCAATAAAACCGGAAATGTAATGCTCACCATGCTGTTCCGCAACTGTAGCCTGATGCTTATTATACTTATGACGGATTGCACTAAGGAATGTGTTAAGAAAGTTTTCGATGGTTTTGAAGCAGCTCTCGGATTTGAAACTTTCACCAATACATTCCCGATTATTCTAACGGACAATGGCCCTGAATTCAAAGGTCCGGCAGATGTTGAGAAAAGCTTAAGCGGAGGAGAAAGAACTAAAGTATTTTTTTGTGATCCACTGGCATCCTGGCAGAAAGCTAAGCTTGAAAAGAATCATGGATATATTCGGAAGGTAATACCAAAAGGTATACCTATAACCGGTCTTACACAGGAAGACTTGACATTGTTGGCAAATCACATTAACTGTACAGCAAGAGCCAGTTTAAATGGCCGCAATCCATTAGAACTGGCTCAGTTATTGCTTGATAAAAAGCTGATTCATGCTGCTGGCCTTAAACCAGTACCCGCGGATGATATCATGCTAAAGAAATCCTTATTGAAACACTAATTATCAGCTAAAAATATGATACAGGCAGAGGTCAGTCCATGAAAATGTAAATTCATCGTGTGGAATTTACTTTTAAACGGTATTTTCCAGACGTCTGCTTTTTGTACGCAAAAAACAGCTAAAAACAGTGTCCACAGTTCTATTATAGCTATATTAATTTAAAAGTAAACGTAATATTAACTAATAAAATCAATAAAGTAGAGGTTGTGATTACAAAAAACTTCGTTGTAGTCTAGAGGAATTTCGATTTACATTCAAGGAGCAGTAAATGGCTATTAGATGGCAATATATGAATGGAATAATATAGTTTATAATGCTAAAATATGTATAGATAATGCTGACATATTGATATGTTATAGGGTAATATTTATGAAACAGAAGGAAAAACATTTAAAATATAAAGAATATTGCACTAAAATGACATTATGGTATATTGAAACGGGCTTTAATGCATCAGGGTGATCTAATAATGGTGACCCAACATGGCCTGTAAAGTAGATACCCTGGTGAATGATCTTAAGAAGGACTTAAATTTGGGAGATATTCCCGTTCTTGTTGGTGAACTTCTTTATACAGGGGGGATGTGCAGGACATAATGTGCTCGTGAACCAGTTAACAGGTATTATAAACAACTGCCACTTGATCACCACCGAGGACCTTGTGGTAGAACCGAGTGATATGGAGTGGGACCTGCATTTTAGTCATGATTCCGAAGTGACTCTTGGTAAAAGATATGCAGAAAAAATGATTGAGGTACTGAGCTTGTAATAAGTTTTACTCTATATGTACAAAAGTCCAATATTTGGATGATGTAAGTATATTATGATTAATTATAAGGAGAGGTTTTATGGGATTGATGGAAAGGCCATCTGTCAGTACATTGGCTGACGGGGGAAAATATTGGGAGCATGAGTACGAGAAATTCTTTCTTAAGACGTACATACCTGCAAATGATATTGATGGACAGACGAATAATTATAGCTTTCGGGCTCCATTACTGCTGGTCTTTGAAGAAAACAGGCAGAGCAGGGATGAGGCAATTGATTTTGCCAATAAGAGCGGACTTAGCAGTATTGCGGCCGCAGTAGATTCAAGTGTCCTTTTTATTTATCCGACGGATGAATGTGGGTGGAAGAATGCAACCGAGGAGTTATATGCGTCCGTTATAGCTGAAGTTAAAATGGATCCCCGCTATTCGGATGGAATTGTTGAAATACATAATTTCTTTACACAGGAGTTCAAGGGCTATTTTGTAAGAGGTGCGATATTCAGAGCGGATATTTATAGTTTTGGCGAGTCGGCAGATTATGTTGCCAAGAATCTGCTGAAAACAATAAATGGTGAGTATCTCTGGGGCCCAGGGGAGATTACCCCTGCTATGTGTTCTATGGAGAATCTGAGTGTTATTCCTGCACCGAAGCGTAAGGATATAGCTATATTGAGCGTTGGCAATTCGAAGGAAATAAATGAAGCCTTTAAGGATTGTACGAATCTGCTAATTAAGTCGGAGCCTGACTACAGGGCTGATTTTAGTTCTTTTGTCCGCAAGTTTAAAATGTGGTGTGGCAATATGGAGATTGAGCCTGATTTTGAATCAATGAACATGACAGAGGAAGCAGGTAGCGTACTTGTAAAGACCTCACCGGACAACAGAGGTACATGGGGGGATACAGCAGAGCATAAAGTTGGATATTTTGCCTATTACAATAATGATATATTTGATAAAGGACCGGTCCCACTGCTTATGGGATTTCATGGTGGTGGCGATTCTTCAATGTTCCTGACATTTGTTTCAGGATGGTATGAAATCGCGCACAGATATGGCTTCTTGTATGTTTCACTTGAGAATCATCAGAATGTTACAGCGACTGAAATTGTAGAAGTAATTGAGAATCTTAAGAAACACTACAATATAGACGAGCATCGCATTTATGCAACTGGATTTTCGATGGGCAGTGGAAAAACATGGGATATGTATCAAGAGTATCCTAGCGTTTTTGCAGGTCTTGCTCCTGCAAGTGCACTGTTCCCAGTGAAGAATAATCCATTTGGTCAGCCACTCGGTGACAGACTAAATACGACTGTTTCTGTTCCGATGTTCTATTCCGGTGGCGAAAATTCACATCTGCCTGAATTACCTTTCCAAGCTGATTCTGGTCTGGAGAGAATACAGTATGCTGCAGAGGTCAATAAATGCAAGATTAAATTTGACCTGAGCTACGACGATAAGGACAATTGGGCGGATCCTATATGGGGTGTTTCTGGTGATCGTGTCGAGAAGCTTTACGATGAGGCCAGAGGAAGCTATCTGACCATTCAATACTTTGACAGTGAAGATGGTGTTTGTCGAACCGCATTTGCCAGTGTCAGTGGACAGGGACATGAGTACAGACATCATACTTGCGAGAATGCATGGAAGTTTATATCGCAGTTTACCAGGTAACAGGTCTACGCAAACTTGAAGCTAAAGCTATTTGGGAACGCACCTGCATAGCAGTTGGTTTATTTTTATTTGTATACAATAAAAAAACAGCCGAAAACACTGGATTTTCGGCTGTTTAACACTACTTTAATTATGAAATTAATTTCCCATCGTAAGCGCACCATAACAGAGTGCCTTTAATTCTTATTATCATCCATGAGATAATAACTCTAAATCTCAAACTAAATTAATTAGAGTTTTTCAAGTTTTTCAACTTGAACTCAACTCGGCAAGGAGTTCGGTTTTTATGGATGAAGTTACTTTTGTTAAAACACAGTTCTGTAAGGAACAGTGGAAAAAGCTAATTCTTGAATGTCAAAGCAGTGGCATGAAAGTTGAAGATTGGTGTGCAAGTCATGATGTTACAAAACATGCCTACTATTACTGACTTCACAAGATCCGTGAAGAAGCCTGCGAAAACCTGCCGGCTAAACAGGAGCAGGCCAAGTCTTTCAAAAAATATCAAAGCACTTCTTTCAAAAATACTGGATACAGAGATGGGCGAATCACCCTATGATGTTTTTTAGAATAAATCAATATAGGAGGTATCACAATGAATTTTCCAGTAGGCTATCATGATTTCCATAAGGATACGGTTATTAATTTTCAGCTGAACAGATTTTATTCATTCGGTTGCCTGAGTTATGACACGGTTGCTGAGATAGGCAAGGAGTCAACAGATTTTGAAAGCTGGTCCAAGTCGTTTCTTGGCAGGGCCGAGTCATTTCACAAGAATGGAGACTTGGTCGCCTCGGGCACATGTTTACGTGCGGCCATGTTTTTTATGTTTGACGATGAGGGTGAGGCGAACACTCAACTGCAACAGATCTATGAGCAATGTATGAACGAATACCAGGAAGCTTATAAAGATGCCAGGCTGATATATACCCGTGTTCCTTTTGAAACCGGTTATTTCCCCGTCATATATAAGTGCCATGTCGATGGAAGCAAAGGTGATATTGTCATACATGGAGGATATGATTCCTTTCTTCAGGAATTTATACCGCTTATGAAGTACATATATTCTTCCGGATACAATGTATACATGTTTGAGGGATTTGGGCAAGGTGAGGTTTTAAACAGATGCGAAATGAAGATGAAGCCGGATTGGGAAATCTGCACGAAAATAATTTTAGATTATTTTCAATTAGAAGAGGTAACTTTAATCGGCATATCTTTAGGAGGATATCTGGCTGCGCGTGCGGCATCTTATGAGGATCGTATCAAGCGGGTTGTGTTGTATGATTTAATCTATGATTTTTATGGAGCGTTATTAAACAAAGTGCCGGATGATCTTAAGAAATTAATAAACGGGTTAATGAAAGTTCCGGATAGCCCAAAATGGAAGAGTTTAGAGGAATTAATGAGAGCTAATCCATTTTCACTTTGGCTGTTTCAACAAGGCCGACATGTTTTTGGTAATATAACAACCCTTTATGATTATTACAAATGCATTATGAATTACAACACAATAGCTCTCTCTCCATTGATTCGGCAAGATGTGTTAGTTCTTGCAGGTGAGGAGGATATCTATACCGTTTATTTTGAAAAGCAAATGAAGGCTCTGACAAACGCAAGATCAGTAAGCGGACGAATATTCAATAAAGAAGAAAATGCGTCACATCACTGTCAAGTTGGTAATGTGCAGTTGGTTTTGGATTATATTCTTGCCTGGGTAGATTCGAAGCTTTGAACATTTCGATAAGTTAAGGTAGCGAGTTTTGTTACATAAAAGCATTAACTGCCAAGTATCAGAAAGATAAACTTTTATTTTTTTCATTTTAACCTGAGTTGTGCTAACAGGAAGGTCTCTTTTTGTTTTTTTTCAGCAAATTTATTTTTAAAAGATGTGGTTAAGGAATTGAGTTTGGATAAAATGAGATTGGACAGGTTACATTAAAAGACTCACTTTGGAAGAGAAGTGAAGACATTAGCAGTAAATTTTTATTGACAAGAAGGTTGGATATGCATTATACTTGTTCACAAGTAAATTGTTCATAAATGAACTGTTCATAATTAAACAGTTCGTAAACAAACAGTTTATATCCGGTCAGAAAGAGCAAGGATAAAGGAATTAGAATTACAGGCACTATAAATTATATAATTATTATAAGGGGTAAATTATGTTTAACGCATTTGATATATTGATAAATGGACATCAATTCAAAAAGTTATACGAAAAGGAATATGAAGATGTTATGAAGAAGTATGATCTTAAAAAAATTGAAATAGAGATCTTATATTTTATATCTCAATGCGGGGAACACAATACAGCCAAAGATATTGCCAAGATTCAATATATATCCAAAGCTCATATTTCTAATTCTATCGATGATCTATCCCACAAGAAATATATAACAGTACTTGGAGATAATGCAGACCGCAGATGTATACATCTAAGTATTACTGATTCAGCCCAGGCTGTAATTGATGATATTGAAATGGTCAGAGACCATTTATTTGGTATACTTTTTCGTGGTATAACGGAAACAGAGCGAGAATTAATGCATAAAATCTCACAAAGAATAGTAGATAATATAAGTGATGAATTAAAATAAATTTTTATAGTAAACACTTACATTTTTATACTCATATAGTTCATTAATGAACAATTTACAAGTGAACTATATAGAAGGGAGGTAAATATGAAAAATAACTTTTTCTGTGTTGATAAAGAGGGTATTGGGATACTGAATACTCCTAAACTTAAGAAAACTTCAGTAAAAAAGTCAGGAGTACCTTTTCTGAAGAGTAATTTGTACGAAGAACAGATTCTGTCATACGGTCACTGTTAACAAGAGTGAAAGAATCTATATATGACATCCGTTCTTTTGTTAATTTTCTTTCGCTCTTATGCCCATGCATATCGCAGTTCCCCTGCGGTATTGCTTCAAAAAGAAGTGTGAAATGCAGTTTGTTTTACACTAACCTATGAAAGGTGGGAAAAGTATGAAGAACTGGTACAATTTAAGCAAGCAGGAAATATTAAGTATGCTCGGTGCAGATAAAGTGAAAGGACTATCATCTGATGAAGCCGCTAAAAAACAGCAAACCTACGGAAAAAATGAGTTTGACAAACCAAAAAAAGAATCAATAGGTAAGAAAATACTGCATCAATTTAAAGATATTTCAACCATTATCCTGTTAGTTGCCATTGTGTTATCATTTGCCCTGGCAATAAGAGAAGGACATGGATTTTTAGAACCTATCGTAATTTTAAGTATAGTAATATTAAATGTTATTCTGGCTATAACCCAGGAAAACAGTGCGGAGAAATCCCTGGATGCATTGATTAACATGAATGCACCTTCCTGTACGGTAATTCGGGACGGAATCCAGAAAAAAATCAGCAGTACGGAACTGGTACCGGGAGATATCGTAGTCCTGCGAGCCGGTGATCTGATACCTGCTGACGGACGTTTACTGGAAGCAGTGGATTTACAGGTGGAAGAAGCCTCCTTAACCGGAGAAAGTGAAGCCTCTGAAAAAAATTCTGAGATAATAGAAGATACAAAAGTAGCCTTAGGCGATCAAAAGAATATGGTTTTCTCCGGTTGTCATATAACCGCAGGTAATGGAATCTGTGTCATAACAGAAACCGGAATGAAGACCCAGATGGGTAAAATAGCAGGATATCTCAATAATACCCAGAAAATGATGACACCTCTTCAGATTCGTCTGAACAAGTTAGGGAAGATGATTAGCTTTGCGGCAATTCTTTCAGCAGTAATTCTGGTAGTAGTCGGTCTCTTAAGAGGAGACAGTATCTGGCATCTTGTCTTACTGGCAGTTTCCCTGGCAGTAGCAGCCGTCCCTGAAACCCTGGCCTTAATCGTAACCCTGTCCCTATCAAACGGTGTTAAGAAGATGGTTCATAAGAAGGCAATAATAAGAAAATTATCAGCAGTAGAAACCCTGGGAAGTACTTCTGTTATCTGCTCCGATAAAACCGGAACACTGACACAGAACCGTATGACCATTAAGAAACTGTGGGTCAAATCAGAAGAACCCATAGCAGAAACAGAAGAGTTTACAGCAAAGCAGCAAAGGCTTCTTGAACAACTGGCCCTTGCAAGTAATGCGGTGATAGAAACCGATGAAAACGGAAATAAGCATATCATGGGCGATGCAACAGAATCTGCCATTATGAAACTGCTTGATGATAAAGGTAAAAAGAAAGAAGATATCGTCTCTGAATGGCCAAGAGTAAAAGAAATTCCCTTTTCCTCTTCCCGTAAGAGAATGACAGCGATACACGAAGATCCAAAAGGTGGTTATCTGGTGTTATCAAAGGGTGCTTTTGACTGGATGCCGGTCAGAGAAAGTGCCAATGAAAAAGAAGAAGTAAGGAAAGTCCATGACGCCTTTGCTAAAGATGCTTTGCGTGTAATCGCACTGGCCAGCAAACATATCGAACAGCTTCCTGCGGAGGAAGACCTGGAGCAGGTAGAAAAGGATCTGGAGCTCCTGGGGCTTATCGGTATTATCGATCCGCCTAGACCGGAGAGTAAAGCAGCCATAGCAGCCGCAAAAAAAGCAGGAATACGAACCATTATGATTACCGGTGACCATGTTGCCACGGCAAGTGCCATAGCAAGAGAAATCGGAATCTTAAGTGATGGTGAGAAAGTAATGACAGGGCAGCAGCTTTCAGAAATGAGCGATGAAGAACTCTGCAGTTCCATCAGAGAGTATTCTGTATATGCCCGTGTTACACCAGAAGATAAAATCCGTATAGTAGAAGCCTGGCAGGAAAATGATGAAGTTGTTATCATGACAGGAGACGGAGTTAATGATGCCCCGGCTTTAAAAGCTGCCGATGTAGGTGTGGCAATGGGCAAGAATGGAACAGAAGTAGCAAAAAGCGCTGCGGATATGGTCTTGGCAGATGATAATTTTGCTACCATCGTAGATGCGGTTCATGAAGGCCGTAATGTATTTTCCAACATTCGAAAAACCATATATTTCTTAATAGTCTGCAACATTTCGGAGATTATTATTATGCTGGGAGCACAGCTGATTGGATGGCAGTTCCCGGTAACAGCAGTAATGCTTCTGCTGATCAATGTTTTAGGTGATGGTATTCCAGGTATCTGCTTAGCCAAGGAAGTATCCGATCCACGTATTATGGAACGTAAACCCATAGGCCGTGAAGAAAGCTTCTTCAACAGTAACCTGATTCATGTTATTGTAAGGCAAACAATTATCTGCTCTGTTATTGTATGGATAGGTTATTATCTGGGAACCAACCAATTGGTATCCGAAGGGTTTACACCGTCCCATGCAATTGGCCAGAGCATGTCCTTCTTAATTCTCGGCTGGTCCTCCATATTACATGTATTTACCGTACGCAGCCGCAAATCAATATTAAAAGTACCTTTAAGTTCCAACATGCCCATGGTTTACAGTGCCGCCGCAATGATAATTGTATTTGCACTGATCGTATTAATACCGGGCTTTGGTAATATCTTTGGAATTACAGCTATTGGACTGAATCACTGGCTTATTGCTATCGGTTTATCCGTTATTCCTCTGATCGTAGCAGAGGTCGGAAAATACGCAGATAACCTGGGAATCAGACAAAAGTATAGAAATAGATTGATTCAACATAGGGAATATGATATGTAATAATATAGAGAATTACAAATTAAACCATGTTATGGTATTCAGAGAAAGTAATTCTATAGAATGGTAGAAATTAGTTTTTTGAATAAGCCAGAAGAAATGGCTGCTGCAGAATTAATTTGAGGTAGAGAAAATGCTAAAACACCGAATATATTTCCGGTGTGAATTAAGCAAATTCATCTAAAATTAATTAGTCTGCAGCAGCTAAATTTTATGAATTTCTTAAAATATTGATTTAGTCATTCCATAAATTACGTTCATGTGATATAAGTATATAGGAGTCTAATTTACCGGAAATTTTATACATTCTTAAGAGGCTTTCGTCAGCCGGATGTTTATGGTAAGTGCGAAAATGAATTAAAATATCAGTAAAACGCAAACGTTTACAGGTAAACTTTACGAGAAGTATCCCTGTAGGGTAATATTAGAATAAGAAAAGATACAATATTTACAGGAGTCAGTTATGAACGATTTAAAAAGATATTCAACCCCGCTAAAGATAATAATAATACTATTGCTTGTAAACATAATAATAGGAGGAAGCTTCGTTTTTGCAGTTTTTACATATATATTTGTATGTTTCCTAATGATTGTCCGTACTTTGATAGTTCCTTCGGAAAGCAGAGCGAAAGTCTATCTGACCTTTATTTATCTCTTGATCATGGCTTTTCAGATAACCTATATTTCACTGGTATCCTTTCAACCAGGGCAGACGGAGGTACATCAGTTCATAGGAAGGGTATTCGGTGCAGCAGTAGTCTGGTTTCCTTTTCTGGTGGAACGGTTTGTTACCATTAATAAGTATACCAGTTTTTATCTGCCTACTGCCAGTGATGTGGCAAGTATCAGCTTTACCGATATCAAGGCCGGGCGTGATAAAATTGTTTCAACCATGGAAATACTTGAAAAAGCAGGACAAGCCTTTGCAGTTGAAAATCTTTTGGAGCTTAAGGATGACTTATACCGCCACAATTCCTTTGAATACATCAATCAGGGAGTGCTTACGCAGGAATACTTTACGGAAGCGGAGAAGTGGCTCATGGATGAAAATATCTATATTATTTTATCCAATACCGGAAGTCCGGCCAGTGAGATCATATCTACCTTCACCCAGAAGCAGTATAACCACGCATCTCTATCCTTTGACCCTGATCTGAAAACGATTATTAGCTATAACGGAGGAGAACGGGTCTATCCGCCGGGTTTGAATTATGAAATGCTGGACTTCTTTAATAAGAAAGAAGATGCCTCCATTATGGTATATAAGCTTGCCTGTACAACAGAGCAGAAATTAAAGATACTGAACAAAGTCAAGGAAATCAATGAGGATGGCAGTGCCTACAATCTGATGGGGCTTGTACTGAAGTATTCCCATAAACCCAATATTATGTTCTGTTCCCAGTTTGTTCAGAAAATGCTCACCTACGGAGGAATCGCCTACTTTGATAAAAAGGATGGAGAAGTCAAACCTACGGATTTAATCGAAATGGATTATTACCGTAAATTGCAGTTTATGTACGAAATGAAGTTAAATGAGAAATAAATGTATTGCCGGATTGTATATCATGAAAGATAGAATATTCATGTAACTGCAACTCCGGCAATTTGTATAGGAAGAACAAAACTGTGCAGAAAAGGTTGCGAAGTTATTCCTTAAATAAGTTATGATACATACAGCAGTCAGAAGCTATAGTGCTGAAAGGAGAAGCAATGGACTGGTTGGCTAAAATGAATGGAGCTATAGGTTATATAGAAGAGAATCTATGCAGCGACATAGATTATGAAGAGGTAGCCAAAAGGGCTTGCTGTTCTTCCTACAATTTTCAGCGTTTGTTTTCTTTCATATCCGATGTATCCCTGGCTGAATATATAAGGAGAAGAAGGTTAACTCTGGCAGCCTTTGATCTTGCCTATGAGGGAAGCTCTGTACTTGAGGTAGCTCTTAAGTACAGATACGATTCGCCGGTATCCTTTGCAAGAGCTTTTCAGAATCTCCACGGTATTACGCCGAAAGAAGCAAGAGCAGAAGGCGCCAAGCTAAAAAATTATCCCAAGATCTCCTTTCAGATTGCTATTAAAGGAGTAGAAGAGATGAAATACCGTATTGAAACCTCCAGGAGCCTTCATCTGGTTGGAGTTAAGAAAGAGATTACAACAAAAGACGGGCAGAATTTTATTATGATACCAAAGTTCTGGGATGATATTTGGGCAGACGGTACCGGAATTTTGCTGGAGGATGCCAGAACAGAGAAAGCATGGTATGGCGTATGCTGTAACTTCAGGGAAACGGAATTTGACTATATAGTTGCGGTCAAATCAGATCAGCCCCTGAAACCTGGTTTTACAGAAATAGAAATACCGGCCTGCCAGTGGGTCAAGTTTGAATGCAGGGGGCCGCTGCCTGATTCACAGCAGAAGGTCTGGAAGAGAATCTATTCGGAGTGGTTTCCCTCCTCCGGTTATGAACACACAGGTGGCCCTGAAATAGAATGGTATTCCGAAGAAAATATGGATAGTGAGGAATACTATAGTGAGATCTGGCTGCCGGTTCGAAGAATCACAACATGAGAATATAAGTATCAGGGAGGAAGGTTATAATGGAGAAATTAAATTACTATAAAATGGTTTATGAAGGAAGTCATTATGAGATTGGTAAGAAAAAAGGTGAATTTCTAAAGTCCGTCCCAATTCTAAAAGAAATCTATACCTCTGTACCGGAAGGAGGTACTCCTTTATCAGCAGAAGAAGCATATAATAATCTTGAATATTTTGATCAGTACTGCAAAGGCTTAAAGGATGAGCTGCAGGGGGTGGCAGACGGTATGGAAGTAGAACTAAAGGACTTATTTTATTGTTTGTTTCGTGATACAAAAGCCCAAGCCTGCTCCCAGGTATCGGTGCTGCCGGCTATAACTGCTGACGGGCATCATTACATTGGGAGAAGTTACGAGTATAACCTGGAAGATGAATTTATGTTTAACATCACAAGAGCAGATGGCTGTTATGCCCATATGGGCTTCTCTTTATCTTTAGGCGGAAGATTTGATGGTATGAATGAAAAGGGGCTGTGTATAACCATGTCTTCCTGTGAATGTGTGGCCTCCTCCTGTGGACAGGCAGAAGGCCTGCCCTTCAAATATGTAATAAGGGCTATTCTTGACCGCTGCAGTACTGTTAAGGAAGCAGTGGAACTATTAGAAGCAACGCCTATGTGCTTTAATATGAACTTTATGATTGCAGATACCTTGGGAGAGTGTATTGTAGCAGAGATTCTCACAACCGGTGGCAAGGCAAAGATAGCATATAGAAATGAGAGTCCATATATGTATGCTCTGAATCATTATCAAAGTGAAGAGCATCTGAAAGAATATTCCGCAAGAAAGAATTTTTCCAAACTTAGAGGAGATGCTATAGAAACCTTTTTCTCAGAGCATGATAAAGTATCAAAAGATAATCTTATAGCCCTTCTTACGGCTAAGATGCCGGAAGGATTATGCTGCCATGCTTATGAGGACTGGTTTGGTACCTTACGCTCCATGGTATTCGATGTCACCGCTTCCAGGTTATTAATCTGTATGGGTTCACCTCAGAATACCCCGTGGATGGAAGTAACCTTAGGAGAAACAGAAGGTGTTACTGCTTATGAAGTAATATTTGAAGAGGAAGCGGTACCGGTTTCTTTCTGGCAGGAAACAGACGAGAGATAAAAATCTGCCTCTACTCAGTGAGCTATCCATATATGTTGAATTGTAGAAAATTCTGTTGCATTGTAGAATATTCTATCTTGCATTTGACGAAAAAAAGGCTATAATGAAAATTGCTATATTATGGTGTTAATAAATTAACGATTATACGGAGGATGATGACGAAATGAAAAGAATGGTGTCAGCGCTGATCTTATTGGTTATTGGCGGATTTGCGGCCTATTCCTTTTACAAAGGCAATGTGGTAATCGGAATAGTCAGCTTGGTGGTTTTTATTTTAGCAGGATTATATATTCTTGGCAGCTCGGATGATGAGAAGGAAGATGAGAAAAAGAATCTCTCGGTAGATGAAAAGGGAGTAAACACCTATATTAGCGGTGAAGGAAAACCTGATTTTGAACAGGCTAAGAAGATCAGAGAAGAAATGCTTAAGGATTACAAACAAGATGATGTATCTGTTGAAATTAATGCAGCAGCAGGATTAATGCTGGATCAAGATTATGAAGGAAGCAAACGGGCTTATGAAAATATTGTTCTTAAGTATCCTCAAAGCAAAGGTAAATGTCTAGGACAGATTGGTGTTGCAGAGTTTTTCCTGGGAAATTATGAAGCAGCTTTAGAAAATTATATTGAATCGAAGAACAACGGCGAAGACAATGAGATGACAGAGGACAATATCTGGGAAGTGTGTGAAGTTCTCTATAAGAAAAAGGGAAGCAGAAACGCAGTAGAGCATTATCTGAGTCTGTATCCTGCAGGCCGTTATGTAAAAAAAGCAAATAAACTGGTATCATAACCCACATAGAAGTAATGCTTCTCATGAGGCAGCAGGCAAATAGGAAGATTTAGCATGGATTTATTAACTTATGATAAAGAGATACTGATAATCAGGAATTATATGGAGATGGGACGGTACAATCTGGCCATGGGAAGATTGTCGGCAGCGATACAGGAGCGGACAACCGATGCCTATCTTCTATACCTGTTTGCCTTTTGCCTCTATAAAACAGAGGATTATAATAATGCAATTGATTGTTGTAAATCCGCTGTAGACAATGGGTTTGACAGAGCAGAAGGCTATTTTCTGCTTAGTATGGTTTTCCTGCAGAAGGATGAGTATGAGGAATCAGAAAGAATTCTTAAGGCTGCTTTGGAGTTAGACCCCCAGAATCCGGAATACTTAGCTTTTTACGGATATCTGAAGATGATTAACGGTAGTAATAGCGGGGAGGCGCTGCAGCTAATAAACCAGGCGCTGGAACTTGATGCGGTCAATTTACGTGCCCTTCAGTATAAGTTTTATTACTATCTGGACATGGACGATAGCTATGGAATTAAATCAAAAGTTATTGAAGATTACTTTTCTCTTTCTACTGATGAAAGTGATCGATTTTTGAAAGCGGGCTTATTGGAATATCAAAAACAGGATTATAAATCAGCAGAAGAGAACTTCAGGCAGGCCTTTCAGTTGGATCCTACCAATAAGTTTATTCTGAAAATGCTAGATACAATCAACCGGAAACCCAGGTTTATCTTTTACTGGAGAAGGAAAATAAAACGAAGAATCGCTAAGCAGTTCGCCATAATGAAAGTAACTATGAAGGCAAAATGGATAATATTCAGATACTCCGGGATAACAAAGGATACCGAAATATTTGTTGTGGTACCTATAATATTGCTGGCAATTATTGCAGTTATACTAATTGCATTACTATAATGGAGAGTCACTATGGAAAAAATTGAGATTATGCGAAACATGCTTGCTAATAATCCGGAAAATGGACTTGCCTGGTATCTGCTAGGGGTTGAGTATGTGGAAACAGGTAATGAGAGTGAAGCATTATATGCATTTTCCCAGGCATTAAATTATTGTGGGCAGGAGTTTAAGACACAAATATTTGAACAGCTTGCAAGACTTACGGATAAGAAGGATATTTTAAGCAAAGACAGACCGAGTAATGAAAATAATGGTATATCCGCTGGCGTTGAAGAAGTAAATGAAAACCAGGGAGCAGGTAAAGAATTCATATACAAAGAGGAATACGAAGATGTTTCAGCTGATACTTCTGAGGATTCCGGGGATTGGGATGAGGATGAGGAACCGGAGGATAACTACGATATCCGGGAGGATAAGATTATAAGATTAAGTGTGGTTGAAGGCGGTAAAAGCAAAGGAGACTGTTTTGCATCAGAGAAGAGGAATCCTGTCACCTTCGATAACGTGGGTGGTTATGATGAGCTAAAAGACATTATACGGATGAAGATTATCAAACCTTTTAGCAGTCAGGGGCTGTTCAGCAGGTATAAGAAAAAAAGCGGCGGAGGAATCCTTATGTTTGGACCACCGGGATGCGGAAAGACTTATATTGCCAAAGCAACGGCAGGTGAATGCCAGGCCGGTTTTCTGGCTGTTCATATTACGGATATTCTGGATCCTTATCTGGGAGTCAGTTCCCAGAATGTAAAAGATATATTTGCCAAAGCACGAACTATGAGACCTTGTGTTTTGTTCTTTGACGAAATAGATACCATAGGATTTAATCGTTCAAAACTAGCCTCAGAGCATATGCGTCCGATTATAGATCAGTTGCTGACTGAGATTGAAGGAATTGATTCAGATACCCAGAATATGTTGATAATAGGAGCAACCAATATGCCCTGGGATGTGGATCCTGCGTTTAAACGTCCGGGAAGATTTGATAAGGTTATATTTGTTCCACCGCCGGATAAAAAAGCCAGGCTTGCAATTCTGGAACTGAAAATGGCGGACAGACCTCAGGAAAAAAAGATTGATTACATTTCCATTGCGGAGAAAACAGAACTGTATTCAGGTGCTGATCTTGAAAATGTTGTTGAAACAGCCACCGAAAATGTTCTGACAGAAATACTGAAAACTGGGGTTGAAAGACCTGTAGGTACAAAGGATTTATTAAAAGCCGTGGATTCCACCAGACCGTCTACCATAGAATGGCTTAAAACCATTCAAAATTTTGTCAAGTACTCCAACCAAACCGGATTATATGATGAGGTGGAGAAATACCTTTCAAAAAGAAGCCGATATCTGTAAGGTATCGGCCTTCAGATTGTGTGAAGCTTAATTGTATAGCTGTCCTAATTTACTCACTATTTCCCGCATATGTTCATAAAAGCTTTCGGGCCCGACTATATGAACAGCTGTGGGATTTTTTAGTGCAAGTTCCAGAAGGGAATCTTCGTATTCCGTACAGACATCCACCAGTAACATTTCACCTTCCTTAAGAATCTGCCGGTTTGCCATGTAATCATTATGCTTTATGACCTCAAAGAAACTTCGGTTAATCTGCAGCTGATAGTGCCCTGCAGTTAGTTTTGAATTCTCCTTTGACATCCAATCAGCAGGATAACTGCAGGTACTTTCAAGGAGTTCGATACTTTGAATTCTATCTAACCGAAAGGTTCTTTTATCTTCTCTGAGATGACAGTAACCGGTTATGTACCAACCGCCTTCATCAAAGGTAAAACGGCTGGGAGATATGATTCTGTCAGTTATGGTAACTTTAAGGGGAGTGTAATAACTTATTTTTAATTGCTTTTCCTCTTCAAGGCTTTGTATAATGGTTTCCAGGATATTTTCCACATAACCATCCGGATTGATACGGTTAATGCTGACCTTAAATTTATCTAGGAATCTTTTAAGTTTGGGTCTGCTATCCGTTGGAACAGCATTTAGCAGTTTCATACTTAATAAATCGTAATCTTTAAAGAGTTCAGGTACTTTCATTTCCTTGCCGAGTTTTAACAAGAGGGAAAAATACAGTATCTCCTGTTCAGAAAGCCTGATGGAAGGTATGAAATAGGATGGGGCGATTTCATAGCCGCCCTGCTGTCCTTCAAAAGTTATTATTGGTACATTAGTCTGACTTAGGGCATCAATATCTCTGTAAATTGTACGTTCACTTACTTCAAGATGCCTGGCAATATCTTTGGCTGTTAATTTACCGTGTTCATGCAGCAGATATATGATGGCATTCATTCTTTCTAACTTTTTCAAATGCTGTGACCTCTTTGTTTAAAATGGATACGAAGAATCTGTAAGCATCCTGTTTATAATGTTTTCCAGGTTCTCTCTTGTTAATATGGTATTATGTCCTGATATACAGGTGTTATAGTCCAAGGTTAGGTAGCTTTTAAGTGTATCATAATATATTTCTTTATCACATTCAAGGCTTGGAAAAATCTCTTCCATATTGTCGCCTATATTATCTCCGATAATCAATACCTGGTCCTCTTCGTCTAAAATACTGATAGAATCTGAGGTATGGCCGGGGGAATGAAATAATCTGATTCTGTCTTCAGGAAAAAATATTTCCTTCTCAAAAACCAGGTCAGGAAGCCTTAGGGTAACTTCACCCAAACCATAACGCCTGTTTTTCTCAAGCATACCATCCCAATTAGCTGTAATCATGTCATAGCATAACTTGTGTGATATCAGTACACTATCCTTTATGGCAGTATTCCCCCAAATGTGATCCCAATGATAATGTGTATTTATTACAATGGTTTTTATGTCACCAGGATTCAGATAAGCCATAACCGCCTTAATGCAATCATTGCCTAATCCGGTATCTATTATGTAATTATAGCGTCTTCCTTTAATAAGGTAAATATTTAAGTCCCAGTCAGTGGTTTGGAAGGTAAATAGACTTCCTCTGCTGTTTATTGTTCTTATTTTCATATTCAATCTCCTGTTAGTTTTCATTTTTAGATTTTTTGTTCTTCACAAAAACGCAGCATCAGTGTATGCCAACGAGGATTAAAATCCAGTGTCAATTGATTTTTTATGGTTTTATAATCTGCTTTTTTGAAGGATTTCTGCGTTATTTTTAAGTAGGCAATCCTTTCGTTTATTTCCGTTTCCATATTTTTTAGTAAATTCAATTCATTAGAAAAATGAGAGCCAATAATATGCTTACCCAGATGCTTCTTTAATTTTTCCAGGGTATTTATATGTTCCTGGATACTAAAATACGGTAAAGGGAGCATTGATTTATTATTTGTATCAAACATTATGTTATCAGCCACATGGATATAGCTATCGTCAATCAGTGTATGTATACTGCATTGGGAATGCCCAGGTGCTTTCTCAAACCGGATACGATGTCCGCCGAAATAAAAATTATAACCGTCGCTAAATATTGTTGGGTAAATATTTGTGTTATGCAGAAAGTCATCGGAATATTCAAGCTCAAGGGTTCTCTTAAACTCACTTGAGCCAATTATAGTGATAGCATCAGTATTTTCCTGTAAGACTTTCAAACCCATAAAGTGATCATCATGATAATGGCTGATAATAATTTTATCGATGTACATAGACCGATCATAAAAATACGTCATTAGCTGTTTCATCTCATCTTGATAACCGGTATCAATTAATAAGATTCTTTTTCCTTCTGTAATAAAATAGATGACTTGCCTTATATAGTGGGCATTGTTTTCAAAATCCGCTTCATATAAATTTCCGTCTAAATGTCTGATAATCATGTCAGCTCCTCCTTTGTATAACTCATTATAAAGAAAGAAGGCTGACATAAACCTGTCAGTCTTCTTTCCTGGTGAGAGTTTTTTTATGAATACATCAAATCATTGTAGAGGTAAAATAGTATAGAGTAAGTTCGGCTTAAAAAAGAATTATTTAGTCGCGGTTGAGAACAGAATAGAATAGCCTGCCAGTTGACGCACTGTGGATTCTCATATATTATCAGGTAAAATAATACTTACAGGCGATTTCTGAGCAAAGAGTAGTGTGAATTATGGAAATACATATTCACACCTTAACTTGTGGCAGTGCCACATCTGCAAAAACCGTCATGGAATGGAAGCTGGTATCCGGGATATCAATAATAAAAATTAAAAAATTTTTATTATATGAAAAATATTCAAGTACTCATTTGTATTATAAGTGAAAGGAGTTGAAGCGATGGATAATTCATTTGGTACCGATGAATTTATACAGCATGTTTTAGATAAATATTCAAAAATGCTAATCAAGCTTGCCTTTACCTATGTAAAAAACACAGCAGATGCAGAAGACATAGCACAGGATGTCTTTGTGAGCCTTCTTAAGAAAGGAAGCGGCTTCGACAATGAAGAGCATGAGAAAGCCTGGCTTATAAGAGTTACCATAAATAAAAGTAAGAATTACTTAAAATCCTCCTGGAACAGATTAAAGGTTCCCTTGGAAGAAGATATCAGTTATATGCAGGAAGAAGAAAGTGAAGTACTTGTAACTGTGCTGAATTTGCCCCCTAAATACCGAACCGTTATTCATTTATATTATTACGAAGCTTATTCCATAAATGAAATAGCGGAAATCCTTCATAAAAAGCCGGCAACCATTGGAACCTGGCTGGCAAGAGGACGTAACTTATTGAAATCGGAATTAATCGGAGGTTTTGAATATGAATAAAGAAGATTATATAAAAGCAATGAATGAACTTAAAATATCAGAAGACTTTAAGGAGAGAACTGCCATGAAAATAAGGAATTCAAATAAAGGACAGGTTAAAAATACCGTTATTTTTAAAAGGCTTGCAGTATCAGCCGCCGGATTGGTCATATTGGTTGCTGTTGGAGCTACAGCCTTGAATCTGCCGGGCAGCAAAAGCCCGGATAAGGAAAATAATCTAAAAGTTGAAAGTACCCTGAATACTGGAACAAAAGAAGCGCAGGGAATTACTGTTCCTACCGTGGAAATCCCTGAGTCTGATAATACCGGAGTTGCAGCAAAAATGCTTCCCCTCTTTGTATACAAAGGTCATATATATATACAAAGCGCAACCTCCTTTGAAACCACAGACGGTACTTTAAACAAAGAGGAGGTACTGGCTTTAAGAGGTGATTATCTTGGAAAAACCAAAGGCAGCATCAATGAATGGAGCACCCAGGAGGACTATGCAACAGAATTCGCTTCCACAATTGGAGCAGGGGAGGTATATACTGTTAAAGGCTATGACAGCAACCACAGATTAATGGTTTATTATGAATACCAGGATGGTAATTTTGGCTGCGAACTCTATGACAGTTTTGGTGGAATGACCATTAACAGTGGAGCTGATTATTTTACCTTGTTAAACTTACAGGATAATGTTGCAGCTTACCAGTGGCAGAGCTTTACCAGCTGGAATAACGGCCTTAACGAAGTACAGCAGGCAGCAGATATGGATGCTCTGAACTCTTTCTTAGAAAGTCTGAACACAGCAGTTCCTATGGGGAATGATGTTGACCTGCTGTTAGAAAATACTGATTATGACAGTCAGAAATTTGTTGATATTAAGACTAATGATAAACTGGTAACCTCCTTACGTCTTATAAAAGGCGGATATGTTTATGATTCTCAGATTGGATTCTTTAAAGTAGAAGATAAAGCTTTCCAAACCTTCTGGGATACCATGCCGGTAACTGACCCTGCCAAAGACAGTACTGCCAATGAGGATAACGTAGCAAGCGCCTCCGTTGACTTTACCTTACCGGAAACCTCCCTGCCTGTTGGTGCCAAAGAGCTTAAAGCTGTTATAAAGAATACCGGCAGCGAAGATATCTTTTACGGAGCAGATTTCAGCATTGAGAAATTAAACGCAGGCAATTGGGAGACAGTACCTGGTGTAAGTGAGCTTGCTTTTATTGAGATTGCTTATTCAGCAGCACCAGGCGCGGAAGAAGAATTTACTGCAGATTTAAGTCTGTTAAACCCTGCCCTTGATACAGGAGACTACCGTCTGGTTAAAAATATAAACGGACAGACTTTCTCTGCAGAATTTGAACTGAAATAATTAAGTCAAAACATTGAGTAAGTAATAAACAGTAAGTATTAAACAGTAAGTAATAAACATCGAGTAAGTAATGAATAAGTAATAAATATCGATTAAGTAATAAACATTAAGATTAAAAGAGTGATAGAAGCAGACAACTTGCCGGCTTTATAGGTCTCAGAACACCTCAGGTGGGAAGAGACAATAAAGCCGGTAAAGTTGTTTTTTATTTATTTTCATCTTTCTAAAAATAAATATTCCCTGGTTAATTGTCAGAAACCGATTTTATTGGTATCATAAAAGGTATAGTATTAAGACGGTATAGATTTTTGATGCTAGATAAATTAATTGTAATAATCAATGGCAGAAAAATAATTGCCTTTCAATAAACAATGGTTTAACTTTGGAAGAAAGAAAACCATAATGCAATAATAGATAAAATGACTGAGAATCAGAAATATACCACTGACATTAAATGAAGGATTTGATATAGATGAAAAAACTTGTAATAGGAATACTGGCACACGTAGACGCGGGTAAGACTACCTTATCAGAAGGAATGCTCTATCTAAGCGGTAAAATTGGAAAACTGGGAAGAGTGGACAATAAAGATGCATATCTTGACACCAATGAACTTGAAAAAGCCAGAGGAATTACCATTTTCTCAAAACAAGCCCTGTTGGATATTGGGGATATTCAGGTAACTCTCCTTGATACGCCGGGACATGTGGATTTTTCTGCTGAAATGGAGAGAACGCTGCAGGTGTTGGATTATGCAATTCTGGTCGTTAGCGGTGCGGATGGCATACAGGGGCATACGAAAACCTTATGGAGGCTTCTTCAGATGTATCAGATTCCTGTATTTATCTTTGTAAATAAGATGGATCAGGCCGGAACGGACAGAAATAAGCTATTAGCCGAGCTTAAAAATGAACTGGAGGATGGCTGTATTGATTTTGGACAGGCTGGAACAGAAGAATTTTATGACCAGCTGGCTATGTGCCAGGAGAGTATGCTGGAAGCCTTTCTGGAATCCGGTGTTATCAGTAATACGCTGATAAATGAGGCAATACGAATGCGCAAGGTATTTCCCTGTTTCTTTGGTTCAGCGCTTAAATTAGAAGGAGTGGAGCAGTTCATGGAGGGAATCGGGACATATTCTCTTATACCCTCCTACAAGGATGATTTCGGTGCTAAAATATATAAAATAACCAGAGATGAACAGGGAAACAGGCTGACCTGTCTTAAAGTCACCGGAGGCAGATTGAAGATCAGAGATGTTCTTTCCGGCAGCAGGTGGGAAGAGAAGGTAAATCAGATTCGTCTGTATTCAGGATTAAAATATGAAGCAGTTAACGAAATAGAAGCAGGCAGTATCTGTGCTGTGCTAGGGCTTACACAGACCAGACCGGGGGAAGGGCTTGGCATAGAAGAAGCCTCTGATACACCCATATTAGAGCCGGTATTATCCTATCAGATTATTCTGCCGGAAGGCTGTGATCCCAGAATGATGATACCAAAACTGAAACAGCTGGAAGAAGAGGAGCCAGAGCTTCATATCCTTTGGGATGAAACTTTGCAGGAAATCCAGGCACAGATTATGGGAGAGGTGCAGATTGAAATCCTGCAGAGCCTTATTGAGAGCCGTTTTGGTGTTTCAGTTACCTTTGATGCAGGCAGGATTGTATATAAGGAGACGATTGCAAATACAGTAGAGGGAGTAGGACATTTTGAACCTCTGCGGCATTATGCAGAGGTACATTTGTTATTGGAAAGCGGCGAACCGGGAAGCGGACTTGAGTTTGCTGTAAATTGTAGTGAAGATATACTGGGCAAGAGCTGGCAGAGGCTTGTTATGACACATCTGGAGGAAAGAATCCATCCGGGGGTCCTTACTGGTTCTGCTATAACCGACCTAAAGATTACCCTGGTATCCGGACGTGCACACAACAAGCATACGGAGGGCGGAGATTTCAGAGAGGCCACCTACCGTGCGGTAAGACAAGGCTTAAAGGAAGCGGAATCCATATTATTAGAGCCTTATTACGCCTTCCAGCTGGAGCTTCCAGAAAAGATGGTGGGAAGAGCCATGAATGATATCGAGAAGATGCACGGAACCTGTGAAATAACCGAAACCAACGGAGACAGGGCAGTAATAACCGGTAGTGCTCCTGTAGTCACCATGCGTAATTACCAGAGAGAAGTAATCGCTTATACCAAGGGACTGGGCAGATTGTTCTGCAGTCTGAAAGGTTATGAGAGATGTCATAACCAGGAGGAAGTTATTGAAAGTATAGGATATGATTCCGAAAGGGATCTCTACAATCCCACAGGTTCCGTATTCTGTTCCCATGGAGCCGGATTTTTGGTCAGCTGGGACAAAGTGAAGGACTATATGCATCTGGAGGGATATTTCCAGAAGAAAAGTACCTTGCAGGAAGGGAGTGTCCGTAATCAGGAAGAAGTGGCAGATAAGGATTTTATTAGTCTTGAAGAGATTGATAAGATTATTAATTCTACCTTTTACGCTAACCAGGGAAATAAGACGGTATGGAAGAAACGTAAAACTGCAAGGGAAAGCTATTATACACCTCCGGCAGTCAGTAATAACAGTCAGAAGGAAATAAAGGAAGAATTTCTGCTGGTAGATGGCTATAATGTTATCTATGCCTGGACAGAGCTTGCTGAACTGGCAGAGGATAATATGGATGCTGCCAGAATTAAGCTACTGGAGGCCTTGAGTAATTATCAGGCAATACGTAAATGTCAGATTATCGTTGTATTCGATGCCTACCGGGTGTCAGGTCATAAAGAGGAAATCATAGATTATCATAATATTCATATGGTCTATACAGGAGAAGCCCAAACCGCCGATCAGTATATAGAAAAATTTGCACATGACAACAGAAGCAAATATCGGATAACGGTAGCAACCTCTGATGGCCTGCAGCAGATTATAATAAGAGGTGCAGGCAGTGACTTACTATCTGCCAGAGAGCTGAGGGAAGAAATTGTAAGGGCAAATGAAAGAATAATGGCAGCTTATGAAGAAATGCAGCAAAAAGGCCGTAGTTATCTATTAGACAGCCTGTCCCCTGAGATGAAAAAGCGGATGGAAGATTTATTGTCCGAAAATGAAAATAAATAATAACCAGAGGTGTCCTTACAGAGTGGTGAGGACACCTTATTTTTGTTTCCATTCCACAGGATTTATCCGGTTTAATTGTAAAATTTCAGTGGGATACATGTACAATACATGTATATGTTAAAATTTTTGTGCAATATTTACTGATTTTATTCCTCTTAGTAAGGTTTTTTTGTGCATTGACAAAAGAAATCCATGGTGCTAGAATATCCAGTGTTCAATTCATATTAATAAAGTATGAATAGTATGAATAATGTGAAGCTTGAATATTATATTACATACACGAATTAATATGAATAATAGAGGAGGATAAAATCTATGTTTAAAAGAAAATCTAAATTACTCGCAGTACTGCTTACATTCGTAATCGTAGCAGGTGCCCTTTCCGGCTGCAGTTCAAAAAATACAGCCAATACTTCCGGTAATACAGAAACTGCCGGTGATAACGTGGACGGTAATAAAGAGTCCAGTACAGGAGATGCGTCAGCAGAGGATGTCTTAGATGCAGACCAGACCCTGAACCTGAAATTTGATGAACCCCTTACCCTTGATGTTAGTGATGTTCGTAATTCCTCTGAATTCCAGATTCTTTCCCAGGTACAGGAAGGACTGTTCAGAACCTTTACGGATGAAAACGGCAACGATGTAATATCAAATGCCGGTGCGGAATCCTATGAAGTATCTGAGGATGGATTAGTTTATACCTTTAAATTGCGTGATTATAAATGGTCTGATGGTGTTGCGGTTACAGCAGGTCAGTATGTGGATTCCATTCACAGATTATTAGACCCGGAGAAGGCATTTGCTTATTCCTTTATGGCATATGATATATTAAATGCTGAGAAATTTTATAACGGAGAAGCAAAAGCAGAAGATGTTGGTGTAAAAGCGCTGGATGATAAAACACTTGAGATTACCTTAACTTCTCCTACTCCTTATTTCGTTAAGAAGCTCTCAAATGTATGCTTCTATCCTGTTAGACTGGATGTGATCGATAAAGGCAGCGAAACTTATGCAACCAGCATAGCTGAACAGGTATACAGCGGTCCTTTCACCATCAGTGAGTGGGTGAAGGAAAACAGCATGGTATTAGTAAAAAACCCAGATTACTGGGATGCCGAAAATGTAAAACTGCAAAAAGTGGTATTTACAGCTGCAGAAGAACCTTCAACTCAGTCCTTATTGCTTGAGTCCAAACAGTTAGATATAGCGGAAGCTTCCGCAGATTATGTGGATAAGTGGAAACAGTTAGCGGAGGCAGGTCAGTTAACCTATGTATCAGCAACCTATCCCAGTGTAAGCTTTATTGGCTTCAATCAGCATACCGGCGGTAAATCCGGTCTGATGAACAATGCAAAGATACGTCTTGCTTTATCTCTTGCAATTGACAGAGAAGAATACAATGAGTTGATTTTTAACGGAATCAATGTTCCCGCATATGGAATCCTTCCTTTCAGTCTGCAGGTTGGAGATACAGAATTCCGCAGTGTAGTCGAGGAACCTTTAAAGGTACTAACCGAAGAGTATAATAATGATGCTGAAAAGCTTCAGACCTTATTTAAGGAAGGCCTTGCAGAAGAAGGCAAGAGCACAGATTTAAGCCAGATAACCTTAACCTTTATTACTACAGGTGCAACTGTAGAGGAGAAATCCACCCAGGAATATTACAAACAGAAATGGGAAGAAAAACTGGGAATTAAAATTGATATTAATGTTTTAGCCGACAGAAGTACTTTCGTAACAGAACGTGACGGTAATAATTATGACTTATTGGCAAATGGCTGGAATGGTGATTATAACGATCCTATGACTTTTATTGATCTATGGATTACCGGCAGCGGTTATGCTAAATATTTCGGTGGCTATCATAATGATGACTATGACCGGATCTTTGAAAGTCTGGCAACTGAAAGTGATGCAGACAAACGTACCCAGATCTATGCCGAACTGGAGAAGAACCTGGTTGCTGACAATGCCGGTGTACTGCCTCTCTACTATACAAACAAACAGATTTTCATTCAGTCCTATGTTAAGAATCTAAGTACCCCGTTGTTTGGTACGAATTATGAGTTCAGCAGAGCTTATATAGCAGGACGTGATAACTAGTACAACGGCCACTACGGCAGGCAAACCTTCTGGGGCTGGTAACACAGCCCCTTTTGCTTTTGGTTAATATTACAGGAAAGGTGAATGAAGTGTTAAAATATAGTATTAAGCGATTCTTTACAATGTTATTTACCTTATTTATCATTGCTACGGCAACCTTCTTCCTGCTGGCAGCATTGCCGGGCGATGCATTGACAGAGAGGGCAGAGAGACTTCCGGAACAGATAAAAGTAAATCTGTACAAAAAATATGGACTGGATAAACCATTACTGGAACGTTATGTAATAACCATGAAAGGAATGGTGGCAGGTGATTTCGGTGAATCCGTTATATTTCCCGGAGAGACGGTTCCCTCTATAATAAAAGCCAAACTTCCTGCCTCTGCAAGGCTTGGTTTCGGGCAACTGGTACTGGGAGTTGGGCTTGGGCTTATACTTGGTATAATAGCAGCAGTTAAGAAAGGAACCTGGATCGATTATGCGGTAGTTACTTTGTCCATCCTGCTCATATCGGTTCCCCATCTGATACTGGGCTTGCTGCTTCAGAAGGTATTTGCAGGCAGTCTTGGGTGGTTTCCGGTAATAGGCTGGCCAAAAGGCGATGAACAGTGGTTTGGCGGCTGGCAGTACACGATACTTCCTACCGTTACCGGAAGCTTTGCATATATTGCCGTTTATACAAGGCTTCTTAAGACTTCCATGCTGGAGGTACTGAGTCAGGACTATATCCTGACAGCGGAGTCCAAAGGTTTAAGCAGGTGGCAGATAATCAGACGGCACGTTCTAAGAAATTCCTTTCTTCCGGTTATTACTTTTCTGCCAATGTCTATTGCAATGTGTATTACCGGTTCATTTTTTATTGAGAAGATATTCTCCATACCGGGACTTGGGTTATATTATGTAAATGCAGTCTCCGGCAGGGATGTAACGGTGGTAATGGGGCAGACGGTGATTCTGGCTGCCATGTATATTATTGTAATATACTTTACAGACATCCTCTATACGGTAGTAGATCCGAGAATCCGTATATTGGGTGGAAAAAGATAGTGCTTATAAGGGATTCATCCAACATATTTTGCGGTGCCGTAATATTGGCATCATGGAGGTTTTAATGGCAGTTATATCGCAAAACAGTTTTAAGAGAATAGAAAAAGACAGATTCGACAGCGACCTTATTGTACGTCCGACTATAACATATTGGCAGGATGCCTGGCGCAGATTGTGTAAAAATCCAATTGCCCTGGCTTCCCTGGTAGTATTGGTACTCTTTGTGGTCATGGTTATCATAGGACCTTATATCAGAGGTTATGATTATACTACAATAGTAGCAAAGAATAAGAATCTGCCTCCCTCCTCCGCCTACTGGTTCGGTACGGACAATCTGGGAAGAGATTTATTTTCACGAGTGTGGTTAGGTGCAAGAGCTTCCTTGATTGTAGCTATTGTATGTACCCTGATTCAAATAGTAATAGGCTGCGCCTATGGCGGTGTAATGGCTTACTTTGGCGGAGTGACGGACAATGTTATGATGCGTATTATTGAGGTAATTACCTCCTTGCCCTCCCTTTTGATTACCATGCTTGTAATGATGGTACTGGGTAACAGTTTATTTGCCCTTTTAACGGCAATGTGTCTCACTTCCTGGTGCGGAACAGCAAGACAGGTCAGGGGCCAGATTATGCAGCTGAGGGAATCGGAATATATTATGGCAGCCATTACTCTGGGCGCAAGTCCTTTTCGTATTATCACAAAGCACCTGCTGCCCAATACGCTGGGGTTATTGATCTTAAACCTTGCCTCCAGTATTCCGGATTATATCTTTACGGAAGCCGGTTTAAGCTTTCTTGGAATGGGGCTGCAGGCACCAAACACAAGTCTTGGAATTTTGATCTCTCTTGGACAGACAACGATGGATTTTCATCCGAACCAGCTATTTTTCCCGGCAGCAGTGTTATGTGTGATTGTGTTAGCCTTTAATCTTTTTGGTGACGGCTTAAGAGATGCTCTTGACCCGAAGCTTCGTAAGTAGGAGGAAACTATATGGGAAAATTATTAGAAGTTGAGAAGCTGCAGGTTTCTTATCATACCTATGCCGGAGAAGTACAGGCTGTAAGGGATATTTCCTTTGACCTTTTGGAAGGGGAAACCCTTGCTATTGTTGGAGAATCCGGCTGCGGCAAATCCGTTACTGCAAGAACCATACTAGGCTTAAGCAGTACCGGGAATATGGAGATAAAAGCCGGCAGTAAGATATTATATCAGGGCAGGGATGTATTAAAGTTTACAAAGAAAGAGCTGAGTGCTTACCGTGGCGGTGAAAGTGCCATTATCTTTCAGGATGCATTGACTTCCCTTAATCCAACCATGACCGTAGGAAAGCAGATAGCAGAGAACCTGATTATGCACCGCCAGATGAAGAAAAAGGATGCGCTTACAGAAGCTGAAAAAATGCTTCGCCTGGTAGGAATACCGAACCCTGAAAAACGTGTAAAACAGTATCCCCATGAATTTTCCGGTGGTATGCGGCAGAGAGTGATGATTGCCATAGCCTTTGCCTGTAATCCGAAGCTGCTGATTGCTGATGAGCCGACAACTGCCCTGGATGTTACAATTCAGGCACAGATAATGGATCTGATAAAACAGCTTCAGAAGGAAAATAACACAGCCGTAATACTGATTACCCACGATCTTGGCGTGGTAGCAAATACCGCTAAAAGAATAATGGTCATGTACTCCGGTAAAATAGTAGAGTACGGGAACAGCAAGGATATCTTCTATCATTCCAAGCATCCATATACCATGGCTTTATTAAAGGCAGTCCCAAGGCTGGATCTTGAAAATAAACAGGAGCTTGACTCCATACCCGGTGTGCCTCCGGATTTGATCGCACCGCCAAAAGGCTGTCCTTTTGCTTCCCGGTGTAAGTATTGCATGGAAATCTGCTGTGAGGAAACCCCTGAGATGACAAGTTTTCAGGAAGGCCATGCCGCTGCCTGCTGGCTCCATCACCCCGAAGCACCAAAAGCTGATAATCCTTTTGTACAGGATATAATGGAAGAAACGGAGGCGGTTATAGAATGAAAGATAATAAAATAATACTGGATGTAAAAAATCTGGATAAGTATTTCCGCCTGGACAGTGATTCCCTGCTAAAGGCAGTGGATCATGTCAGCTTCCGGATCTGGGAGGGTGAAACCTTAGGTCTGGTAGGGGAATCCGGATGCGGAAAGACTACCTGCGGCCGTACTGCCATAGGTTTATATAATAAAACAGCGGGAAATGTTTACTATAAGGGAGAGGACGTTCACGAGTTAAAAGGAAAGGAAAAGCAGAACTTTAAAAAGAATGTGCAGATGATCTTTCAGGATCCATATGCATCCCTTGATCCAAGAATGACAGTTGCAGATATCGTAGCAGAAGGAATCGATATTCATAAACTGGCTGCAGGCAAAAAAGACAGAGATGAAAAAATCTATTATTATCTCAATCTGGTAGGTCTAAACAGAGAACATGCCGGAAGATTCGTCCATGAGTTCTCAGGAGGCCAGAGACAACGAATCGGCATAGCAAGAGCATTGGCTGTAGAACCGGAATTTCTGGTGCTGGATGAACCGATTTCTGCATTGGATGTTTCCATACAGGCCCAGATAGTAAATTTACTGGTAAGACTCCAAAAAGAAATGAAGCTGACCTATCTCTTTGTAGCTCATGATCTTTCCATGGTCAAACACATTTCAGACAGAGTAGCAGTTATGTATCTGGGTAAAATAGTAGAAATCACAACCTCTGACAAACTGTACCGGAATCCTCTGCATCCATATACCCAGGCCCTGCTGTCTGCAATACCTATACCAGACCCGGAGATTGAAAGCACTCGTGCAATCATCAAACTGGAAGGAGATGTACCAAGCCCCATAAATCCGCCGGCAGGCTGCAGATTCAAAGGAAGATGTAAATATGCAACAGCTGTTTGCGGAGAAATAACCCCTGAGCTGCAAAATATTGGGGACGACCATTATGTGGCATGTCATCTATATAATAAGAACAGTTAGTATTACAGCCAGTCAACTGTCAAAAGGGAGGAACCAGACTTTGAAGTTAAAGAATTACTTAATGGATATTCTAAAAGCAATGGTCATAGGCCTTATAACCAGCGGAATTGTCATAGTACTGATTGGAGTCATAGCACTTATCGTTAACAGCGGATCAATATTACCAAGCCTTACAGTAGTCAGAAGTGCCCTATGTATCATAGGTTCACTGGGACTTATAATATCTGCTGCCATGTTGTTAACTAAAAGGAATGGTGTATCAAAGGACTATGAAAAGGAGTGGCGGGCACATTTTAACCACTTTAATCTGCTTGGTGTCATCCTTACTGTTTCTTCTGTCTTACTTCTTATTGCGGGGGGAATTGACAGCCTGCTGTATGTATTTTAAATAACTGTGAGATTAACCTTAAAACCAATACAAACATTCAGATTGAAGTCTGTATACTAAAACTATCCTACCCCGAACTCACTTTCATAAGGTTTACTCCTTTTATTTTGTGGCTTTAAGTACAAAATCTTTGCTTATCTCTCTTCTTTCTTAATTAAGCTGTAGCAAAGTAATAATTAAAACATAGCTTAAAGCGATATAAAAGAAATAGATAAAGCAATGATTATAACATAACTTAAGCAATAATTAAAGCTGGACTTGTATCTACGTTATTTACACAAGCCCAATTAAAGTGTTTATAAAAACCCTGTTTAAAGTAATAATGAGCCATAATCAAAGGATTTAATCCTTATTCCAACCAATAAACAGGCGATTTGCATAAGACAGAAGGAATGAGTGCGCCTATGTATTAGAAGTCCTTTTCTCTGAAGCTTTTGTGCTATATCCTCAAACGGATAACTCGCTTCGCTCAAACAGATTGTCTGAGCGAAGCGAGTTATCTGTTTGAGAATATGTCAAGCACAGAAGCATCAGAGAAATAGGACTTCTTATAAATTGTAATCGAAGCATGAATCTTTCTGTCTTATGCAAATCGCCGTCCGTCTGTAAATACCAACTAAAATAATATTTGACAATTCATGGCATCAGAGTTAAAATAGCACTGTTATAGATAACGGTGTTATGTTGGGGGATACAGTGAAGAACGAAAAAGATACAAAAGCTAAACTTCTTGCAAGTGCGAAACAGGAGTTTATGGAAAAAGGCTACATGCAGGCATCCCTTCGTAATATCTGTAAAAATGCAGGTGTGACAACAGGAGCGCTGTATTTCTTCTTCAAAGATAAAGAGGATCTATTTGCCTCTTTGGTTGAAGAACCTTTAAATACCCTGAAAGAGATAATGATCAGTCATTATACAGAAGAGATGGAATATGTCACTGCCATACATCAGATGAAGAATGATTTCACAGATGATATGGAGGCGGTGGAAGAACTACTTCACTATATATACCAGTATTACGAGGAGTTTCAGTTGGTTCTGACGAAATCTCAGGGCTCACGATTTGAAAAAAGCGTTGATTTCTTTGTGGCAGTTACCGAAAAACATTACCGGCTGCTGACAGATAAAATATCCGAGATTATAAAAGCACCTGTTTTGAATGATTATATGGTACACTGGATTTCCCATATGCAGATAGATATCTTCGTACACCTTCTGACTCATGAAAGATCGGAAGCAGCTGCAAGAGAGCATATGATACTAACAATGCATTACCTTATGAATGGCTGGAACGGCTTCTTTGTCGTTCCGGATAATAATAAAGAGTAAGCAGCTATACGCTTTTGGCGTATAGCTTATATATTAAGTGCAACATAACGGTGTTATGTTGCTTGAAGAAATAAGTTCAGCTGAAAAAACGAGTCAGCAAAAAACACACCAGCAAAAAAAGCACCCAGCTGAAAAAAGGTGTTCAGCAGAAAAAAGATGTTCAGCAGAAAAAAGATGTTCAGCTAAAAAAAGGTCAGCTGAAACATGATGATCGGTAAAAAAAAGAAACCGGAGGTAAAGTTAAATGTATTTGGAAGTCAAGGACATGAAGAAAAGCTACGGAGAAAACGGCAGTTATATTCAAGTGCTAAAGGGAATAACAACAGGTGTTGAAGAAGGAAAAATGTGTGTAATACAGGGAGCCAGCGGTTCCGGAAAGTCGACTTTTCTAAATTGTATCGGTGGGTTGGATTTACTGGATTCCGGTTCCATAAAAGTAAATGGAAAAGAAATTGCAGGGTTAAAAAATGATGCATTATCCGATTACAGACGGGATAATCTTGGCTTTATCTTTCAATTCTACAATCTGGTACCGAATCTTACCGTGAAGGAAAATATCCAGGTCTGTGGATACCTTTCCGATAATCCATTGCAGCTGGAGGAACTGCTAGAGATTCTGGGACTTACAGAACATCGGAATAAATTTCCGTCCCAGCTTTCCGGGGGACAACAGCAAAGGTGTGCAATAGCAAGGGCACTCATCAAGAATCCCAAACTGCTCCTTTGCGATGAACCTACCGGTGCACTTGACTCAGCGACCTCAAAAGATATCCTGATTCTCCTGGAGGAGATTAATAAGAAATTTGGCACAACGATGCTTATAGTTACACATAATAACGCAATAAGAAATATGGTACATAAAGTGATAGTAATGAAGGATGGACAGATCAGCAGCGAACATAATAACGAAATAAGAATACCCGCAGCGGAACTGGAGGACCTTTAAAATGCAGAAAATATTACGAAAAAGAGTCTTCAGAGAGCTGAAAAGCAATATCTTTAGGTATTTAGCCCTTGGGTCTATGATTGTACTTGGTATGTATCTGGTTGTCAGCCTGGTAGGTGCTGCTGATACGGTTATTACCCAGGTTGATGAAAAGTCAGAAGAAAGCAGGCTGGAAGAGGGTGAATTTTCAGTATTTGTTCCATTGACAAAGGCTCAGGAAAAAACACTGGAGGATAAGGGGATATCCCTTGAGCGGATGTTTTATCAGGATTTTAAACTTGCTGACGGCAGTACTTTAAGAAGTTATGCAAATCGTAAAAATATCAATCTCATTGTCATAGACAAAGGCAGAGCTGCTCAGAAAACCGGTGAGGCAGTAATTGAGAAGAGATATAGTGAAGAACATGGATTACAAGTGGGTGGCAGCCTTACTGTTGGCAGCAGCACATTTACGATAACCGGTATCGGAACAGTACCGGATTATGACGCAGTATTCCAGAACTTTTCCGACAGCAGTGTTGACAGCAAGAGGTTTGGACTTTTCTTTGTGACAGAGGAGGCATATCAGGAACTAAATGCTTCAAAGGAAAGTATTAAGTCCGAAGAATATGTCTATGGCTATCGGTTAAATGGGAAGCTTACTAATGCTGAACTGAAAGCAGTACTGCAGGATTTCGAATTTCTACCGGAAGAGGTGGAGGATGCTTCTTTTCAGGAATATTGGAAAGAGACAGCAGGAAAATTAGAGGAACTGCAAAAAGCAATCCAGGAACTCAACAGCGGAACCGATAAGCTGGCAACAGCACTAAATACACTTAGTAATAATAATCGTATAATGACAGATGGGGCAGAGGGAATATTTGCGGGGTATCTGACCAGTTATTCCAAACAATTAAATAGCTATGGGTTAGCAGTTGAACTTACAAAAGAAAATTATAATGAATTATTAACCATGTTGATTGACCAAACAGATAATGAACAGTTGCAGTCAGAGCTTATGAGAGGCAGAGAGCAATTAAGAAAGCTTGAGGATTTTACAGCCGGTATCGCCTCTTATACGGATGGAGTTAAAGCATCAGCAGAAGGCTCGGCTGATATTAATGCCGGTACAACAGAGCTTAATGAAAGCACGGATACTCTTATAAAAGATTATAAAAATAACAACAGCAGCAATCTGATTCAGTTTATTACGTCCGCAGATAATCCAAGGATTAAAGCATCATCAGGTGACCAGATAATAAATAAGTATGCTGGATTGATAGCAGGTGTTATTGTTATGATACTCTTTACCTTTGTTATTTCTGTATTCGTAAGCCAGGGTATCAAGAAGGAGAACAGTGTTATAGGAGCCTTATATGCCCTGGGAGCCAGGAAAAAGGATTTGATGTTACATTATCTGTCCTTACCCGTAGTGGTGACTTTACTGGCAGGTATTATAGGAACACTCCTTGGTTTTAGTAAATATGGTGTCAATCTTCTGATGTCAGACTGTTACCGGTACTATTCCGTGCCAGAGTTTCCTGTTATTTACCCTCTCTATCTGGTTCTTTACGGAGTCGTAATGCCGCCCTTTGTGGCAGCCCTGGTAAATTGTCTGGTAATCAATAAAAAGTTGTCTGAACCGGCACTAAAGCTGATACGAAATGAACAAAAAAACAGTAAAACCATGGAGATTAATCTTGGAGAAATTGGTTTTATCGGCAGCTTTCGTATCCGTCAGATGTTAAGAGAAGCGAGAACCGGAATTACGGTAATCTTCGGGCTTTTTATTTCCTTGTTAATTGTCATGCTGGGTCTTAACACTTATACGGTTTGCAACAGGCTGAAAGCAGAAAGTAAAGCTGATACAAGATATGAATATATGTATACCTATAAATATCCTGAGGCAGAGATACCATCAGGGGGGGAAGCAGGTTATACAAGGTCCTTTTCAAAAGAAATCTATGGTTATGATCTGGAAGTAACCTTACTGGGGATTGATAAAGCAAACCCTTATTTTGATATTCAGACAGAACCTGGCAAAAATAAAGTAATCATATCCACTGCTATGGCACAAAAGTATCATTTGAAAACCGGTGATAAGCTTATAGTTACCGATAAGGAAGACGATCAGGATTATGCCTTTACTATCACAGGGATTACACAGTATTCCGTGGGATTATATGTTTTTATGGATATAAACAGCATGCGTGAGCTGTTTGGGCAGAAAGAGGATTTTTATAATGTAATCTTTTCTGATAAAGCATTGGATATGGACTCCGGCAGGCTCTATGCAGTAACAACAAAAGAAGACATAATCAAAAGCGCGGAGGTTTTTATTGCAATGATGCTTCCTATGATACAGATGCTGATCGGTGTTTCTGCAATAATTCTTGGCATAGTAATGTATCTTATGCTAAAGGTTATGATTGAGCATTCTGCATACAGTATAGCTTTAATGAAAATATTCGGTTACCGTGGTAATGAAATACGTAAACTTTATCTAAACGGTAATTTCTATACCATTACAGTAGGTGCAGCTTTCTGCATTCCTTTGGCTAAGAAAGTCATGGATGGAGTCTACCCCCTTCTTATCTCCAATGTTGCCTGTGGTGTGGAACTAGGATATACCTGGAGCCTTTACACAGGAATATTCCTTGGGATAATTCTCTTGTATTTCCTTATTAATCAGATGCTGATGAGAAGAGTTAAACAAATGACTCCTGCACTTTTGCTAAAGGAGAGAGAATAATAAAATGTGGCTTGTCGTATTTCAAGATATGGAATTACTTGACTGCTCAACCTATGTAATGATAAAATTATTACAGACTGTATTACAGTTGTTATTATAAGAAATAATAGGAGGATTTTAAGTGATTGAATATATATATGATACTCAGTTATTAATAGAAGGGCAGAATTTATCAGAGGACGAGATTAATGAATATATAACTGCAAATATTGAAGGTGACTGTTTGCTGGCAGTTGGTGATGAGGAAATGATAAAGATTCATTTTCATACCAATACACCTTGGAAAGTTCTTGAATATTGTGCTTCATTAGGGGAAATATATGATGTAGTTATTGAGAATATGAAGAGGCAGGCTGATGGGTTACACGGATAAGGACTGTACAGATAGAGCAATTATTAGATTATTGTGCTTCTGCTAAACTATTTTTTGTATTTATCGAAATATTTAGAAAAATTGCACATTTTGGAATTCTTTGTTGACTAATAACAAAAAATATATTATGATTTATTAGAAAATCAAATAATACTGACGTCAATCGGTTGGACAGGAAACTGTTTTCAAGTCATCGGAGCTAATAGGGGGAGAGGCTCATGATGCTTAGAATGCAGTTTTTTTTTAAACCATAAATAAATAATAAAAGTAAGGAGTGATTCTATGTCAATTGAAACTCTTGCAGCAATCAAAGAAGCGGAAGAGCGGGCACTTGCCATTGCTGAGGAAGCAAAGCAGGAGGCAGCAAGACTGGTAAAGGAAAAGAGAATTTCCGAAAAACAAAAAAATACGCAGTTACTGGAAGCTGCAATGGAAAGGAGAGTGGAGGTACTAAAGAAAGCTGAACAAGCGGCTGAAGCCCAGGGAACTCAATTGGAAGCCGGTAATCAGTCTGTCTATGAAACATTGGACAATCCGCCTAAAGCAAAGGTGGAAGAAGCTGTTAATCAAATAATAACGAGGGTATTAACGTATGGCAGTTGAAAAAATGAAGAAATTGACGATCATCACTTTCAAAGATGTTCGTGAAGTTGTTTTGAAGGAGTTTCAAAAAGCAGGAAATATTCACTTCAAAGAGTTGGAGCTGAGCGGTCTGCCTCCGGAGTATCTTTTTCTGTCAAAAACAGCGCCAGTAGAGGAAAATAATTTGACAGAACATAAGACAATTGTTGAGAATACCTTAAAGGCACTGAATCCATATGTACCGAAAAAGAAGCTTACTGATAAACGGCCCCATATTACTTATGAAGAATGCTGTTCCTATCTTGAGAATACAGAATTAAAAGAACTCCATGAATCAGTAAGGAGTATATTGGAAAGGAAAGACAGCTTATCACAGGAATATACGAAACGAAAGAGTGAAAATGCGCAGTTAGAGCCTTATTCATTTCTGGATTTTCCTGTTTCTGAACTTAAGAGCTTTAATAAGGTATATGCAGTTTTGCTATCTGTTCGTGGAGATAATCAGGATGAAATAGACGGACTGGCAAATGAGTTTCCGGAAGCTTATCTGGAAAAGTTGGGTAGAATAAAACAGGAAGTGGTATATCTTTTTGCTGATCATGCAGGTCAAAGCAATGATGTTCGAGACTATTTAAATCAGCACGCAATAACAATCATAGACCTTGTATATGATAAAACTCCGATAGAATTAATACAATTAAATCAGGAGCGAATGAATGCGATACAGGAAGATATCAAATTATGCAATGAAGAGCTGCAAAAGTTTGGAGCTGACTATGATAAAGTTCTAATTGAGAAGGATGCAATTAATACCTGCCTGAGCCGTAATACAGTAGTAAATAATTTTCTGAACAGCAATTCTATTGTGTATATGGAGGGCTGGATACCTGAAGAAAATTTAGAAACCCTGAAGGATATGCTTGAGACAGTAATTCCAGAGAAGTATTATATGGCTGCTGAGGAAGTAGACAGTGAGGACTTGGAGGTTCCGGTCAAGCTGAAAAATAAAGGATTATTTGCTGCCTTTGAGAGTATCACAGAGATGTTTAGTTTGCCCAGATATAACGAGCTGGATCCAACAGGTGTTCTGGCTGTATTTTATCTTGTGTTTTTCGGAATGATGGTTGGTGATGCAGGTTACGGAATATTGCTTACAGCTGCCTGCTTTTGCATCTTAAAATTTGTGGATATGGATGAAAAGAGAAGAAAATCTATTCAGTTGTTCTTCTACCTGGGTATTGCCGTTATTTTTGGCGGGATTTTATATGGAAGTATGTTTGGTCTAACCTTTTTTGCACCTATTCCGGTGGAAGGCGGAGGCCATAAGGCGATTCTTGATACACAGTCTGATATTGTAATTATGCTGGTATTATCAATGGCTGTTGGCCTGATTCATATTTTCAGCGGTTTGGTCATGAAAGCTCTTAACTGCTATAGACAAAAGGATTATGTCGGTATCATCTGTGATTCCGTTTTATGGATCTTAACACTATCCAGCGGTATTCTCTTATTGTTAAGAGGTGCCGGTATTATGAGCTTTGGAACTTCAAAGCTATATGGTATGGTCTTTGGTGTTTGCATTGTGGGGCTTGCAGCAACACAGGGCAGAAGCAGTAAATCGATTGGAGGCAAGATTGGTGGCGGTCTGTACGGGGTGTACGGTCTTAGCGGATATATCGGAGATATCGTATCCTACACAAGAATTGTAGCTCTTGGTTTATCTGGAGCTTATATTGCTTATTCCTTTAATTTATTATCCGGTCTTATACCAGGCACTATAGGTCGGATACTCTTTGGTACAATTGTAGCAGTGTTCGGGCAGGCTCTGAATTTTGGATTATCCTTATTGGGAGCTTATGTTCATAGCTGCAGACTACAATATGTAGAGTTTTTTGGTAAATTCTATAACGGCGGAGGAAAAGCATACCGTCCGTTTAAAATAGAAAATAAAAATATATCAATTAAAAAATAATTAATCTGGAGGATTAAATAATGACGATGGCGAACTATTTTTTAGAAAACGGTGGATTTATATTTGCTGCTTTAGGAGCGGTATTTGCGGTAGTATTAGCTGGTATTGGTTCCATGAAGGGGTGCGGGCTGGCAGGACAGGCTGCTGCCGGCATCATAACAGAGGAGCCTGAAAAATTCGGACAGGCATTGATTCTGCAGCTGCTTCCAGGTACACAGGGATTATACGGCTTTATTATCGGCTTTCTGGTACTTTTACAGCTTGGTAACGAACCGACCATGGGACAGGGACTCTACTTACTTTTTGCCGGTCTTCCTGTAGGGTTAGCAGGTCTTTTATCCGGAATTGCACAGGGTAAAGTTTCAGCAGCAGGTATGCAGATTCTTGCTAAAAATCCTGAGCATAACACAAAAGGAATTATTCTTGCAGCTATCGTTGAAACATACGCTATTTTAGGTTTTGTTGCTTCTATTATCATGTTATTTGTTACCTATCCGAGATAATGAACCTGCCGTGTGCTGAAAGGGAGTGAAGATTTGGGTAGTTTAGAAGGTTTAACCCGCAAAATAATAGAGGATGCAAAATTACAGGCTGACGAAATCATAAAACAGGCATTGGATAAAATAAGCGTGGAACTTGAGGAAGAGGCTGGAAGAAATACTATTCATTGTGAAAAGATCAAGGAAGATGCTGAAAAAAAAGCAGATGAAATATACCGAAGAGTCATTGCTGAAAAAGAGATGGAAATCAGGGATAAAAACTTGTTCGTTAAGCAGAAACAGTTAGATAAAGTATTTTTTGAAGCATTAGGAAGATTGAAAGATCTAAGTCTGGAGGAGTATTTAAAGTATTTAGAACATACCCTTTCTGGGAAGAATTTGAAAGACTATGAAATCTTCCTTCCGGATAAATATAATACAGAAGAAAATGATAAAGCCATAAAGGAATTACTTGACAAGATCTGTGAAAACAGCGGTGTTCTGTCAAATATCCAATACCAGCCAATTGGGGGCGGATTTATTCTGATGAAAAATGGAGTGGTAGAAAACTATACCTTTGAGACCTGGATAGATATTATAAGGCAGGACGCAGAAGGCGAGGTACTGGAAATTCTATATGGAAAGGGGAAGTGAAGTTGAAGGATACTGATTTTATAACTGCTTCAAGTTATATAAGAACCCTTGAAAATAAACTTTTGAAACGAACCAAACTTGATAATCTAGTGACAATGGACAGCTTTTTAGACGTCCTTAAAGGACTTTCGCAAGGCAATGATTACAGCATGGCTTCAATTGGCAGCCTTGATCAGGCAGAAGATTGCCTGAAGGAAGAGTGGAACAGGGTTATCAATCATATGTATGAGATAAGTCCCCACAGAGAAGTTATTGAGCTGATTGAAGCCCCTTATCAGATTCACACCATTCGTTATGCTCTGAAAACGGGGCAGACACAGTCAGAAAGTTTGAAGAAACTACCTGCTGAACTCAATGAAATAATGAGTAAGGTACTGGAAGCAACGGAGGATAATCAGAAACGGGAGATAATCCTGGAGAAGCATATGTTCGAATACATGAGGCAGCTGGCTCAAAAAATCGGAAGCAGCCTGATTTCGGAACATATAGGTATGCAGATTGATTTTTATAATATCAAAGCGATGTTAAGAGCCAGGGAAATGCATAAGGATATAGCATTCCTGGAGTTCTGTCTGATGGATGGCGGAAATCTTGACAAGGATTTATTTTTACGTTGCTACAGCCTTCCAATGTCAGCGATAACAGCAGCCTTTACCTATAAATACTGCAGTAAGGAAATAAAAAAAGGCTTGGAAAGTTATGAAGAGTATCATAATTTTTCAGAAATAGAAGTATTGCTACAAGGAGCTCTTATTGAACACCTGAAAAAGGCGAAGCTTATAACCTATGGTGCGGAAATTGTTTACGCTTATCTTATGGCAAAAGAAAATGAGCTTCGTCAGATCAGACTGCTTCTGACCTGTAAGGCAAAACAGATTTCCAATACGATACTTATCAGAAAGCTGGGTGAGAGCTATGTATAAGATGGCAGTAGTCGGAGATCGTGAATCAGTATTGATATTTAAAGCTTTCGGAGCGGATGTTTTTGGAGTTGATGTAACAGAAGCCGTGGAAAATCAGAAGCTTATCAATCGTTTGGCAAAAGAAGGTTATGCCGTTATTCTTATCACAGAACAGGCAGCACAATATTTGCTTGAAGCCTTGGAGCACTATCGAAAGGAAGTATTACCAGCTATACTGATTATACCTTCTGGGAATGATGCTCTTGGGATTGCTGAGAAACTTATGAAACAGAATGTAGAACGTGCGGTAGGAGTAGATATACTGCAGCCAGAAAATTAAGTTACAGAGAGGAGCGGTAAAATTTGAGATTAGGCACTGTTACAAGTGTTGCAGGACCCTTGGTTATAGCAAAAGGTATGAATACTGCTAAAATATATGATATGGTAACTGTTTCCGAGAAACATTTGATTGGTGAGATCATTGAAATGCGTGGAGACAGAGCATCCATTCAGGTATATGAAGAGACCTCCATGTTAGGACCGGGAGAGTCAGTGTATGGTGAGGGAGAGCCATTAAGTGTTGAGCTTGGGCCTGGCTTACTGGAATCCATGTTTGACGGGATTCAAAGACCATTGGATAAAATTCTTGAAAAATCCGGAGATTTCATAAATCGAGGGGTACATGTTGATTCATTAAACAAAACAAAGAAATGGAAGTTTGAACCTGTAGCAGCGGTCGGAGATCAGGTGCGCCAAGGAGATATTATAGGTGTGGTACAGGAAAACAATATTATTCAGCATAAGATTATGATACCAAAAGGTGTTGCCGGTATCATAAAGAGTATTACAGCTGGTGAATTTACAATCGAAGAAACGGTTGCAGTGGTTGAAAAGGAAGACAGTTCCGTAATCAATGTCTGCATGCTTCAGAGATGGCCCGTTCGAAGAGGACGTCCGGTTGCACGGAAAATGATGCCAGAGCGGCCTTTGGTAAGCGGCCAGAGAGTAATTGATACTTTCTTTCCGGTAGCAAAAGGAGGAACAGCTTGTGTACCCGGGCCTTTCGGAAGTGGAAAGACGGTAGTTCAGCATCAGATTGCAAAATGGGCAGATGTTGATATTGTAGTATATGTAGGATGCGGTGAGCGCGGTAATGAGATGACAGACGTATTAAATGAGTTTCCTGAGTTGATTGATCCGAAAACCGGTGAATCCTTGATGAAACGTACCGTATTAATTGCAAATACCTCTAATATGCCAGTTGCAGCAAGAGAGGCATCCATCTATACCGGTATAACAATTGCCGAGTATTACAGAGATATGGGATTCTCTGTAGCTTTGATGGCTGACTCTTCATCCAGATGGGCAGAAGCCTTAAGAGAAATGTCCGGACGACTGGAAGAAATGCCAGGTGAGGAGGGGTATCCTGCATATCTTGGTTCCCGTTTGGCGGAGTTCTATGAAAGAGCCGGAGAAGTCATATGTCTGGGACAGGATAAAAGAACCGGTACCTTAACAGTTATTGCAGCGGTTTCCCCTCCCGGCGGCGATCTTTCAGAACCGGTTACCCAGGCCACACTCCGTATTGTTAAGGTATTCTGGGGACTGGATGCATCACTTGCTTATGCGAGACATTTCCCTGCTATTAACTGGCTTTCTTCCTATAGCTTATATACTTCCGGACTCACTGACTGGCTAAATGAAAATGTTGATCCGGACTATTCAAGATGTCAGACAGCAGCACTTGCACTCCTGCAGGAAGAAAGCCGGTTGAATGATATTGTAAGACTGGTCGGATATGATTCTCTTTCTCAGGAAGACCAGTTAAAGTTAGAAGTTGCAAAATCTCTTAGAGAAGATTTTCTTCAACAAAATGCATTTGTTGAAGATGATGCATACACTACTCTTGGCAAGCAGTTTAAGATGCTTCAGACAATCCTGGAATTCTATAAGCTGTCCAAGGAAGCCTTGGCTGCCGGTGTTTATCTGAAAGAAGTATTGAAACTGCCGGTACGAGAGAAAATGGGACGTATGAAGGAAATCCCGGAGAGTAAACCGGAAAGATTTTCGGAACTTAAGAATCAAATCGACTTGGAGATGGATAACCTAATCAATGAAAGAGGTGGCAGGAAATGATAAAAGAATATCGTACCATATCAGAAATTGTTGGGCCTCTTATGGTAGTAGAGAAGGTGGAAAATGTCCGCTATGATGAAATGGTTGAGGTTAGAACCCAAAGCGGAGAAATCAGACAGGGACGTGTTCTGGAAATTAACGAAAAAAGTGCAGTCGTACAGCTCTTTGAAAGAGCTGACGGAATTCTTATGGAAGAAAGCTCCGTACGTTTTCTGGAGAAACCACAGGTGCTTGGCGTGTCCATGGATATGCTTGGACGTATTTATGATGGTATGGGAAGACCGATTGATGATGGACCTAAAATTCATCCCGATAAATACCTGGATATCAATGGAGTTGTAATCAATCCTGTTGCCAGAGACTACCCTTCTGAATTTATTCAGACCGGAATATCCTCCATTGACGGTTTAAATACCATGGTTAGGGGGCAGAAGCTTCCGGTGTTTTCTGCTTCCGGTCTTCCCCACAAGGAATTGGCAGCGCAGATTGCAAGACAGGCGAAGGTAAGAGGAAATGATACGAATTTTGCCGTTGTTTTTGCAGCAATCGGTATAACTTTTGAAGAAGCAGAATATTTTATTCAGGATTTCAAGAATACAGGTGCTCTGCAAAGAACTGTAATGTTCGTAAATCTTGCCGATCATCCGGCTATTGAACGTCTTTCAACGCCACGTATGGCACTTACCATGGCTGAGTATCTGGCTTTTGAGAAAGATATGCATGTATTGGTTATCATGACAGATATCACCAATTACTGTGAAGCTCTTCGAGAGGTAGGTGCTGCACGGAAGGAGGTACCCGGAAGGCGCGGATACCCCGGATATATGTATACGGATCTTGCAAATTTATATGAGCGCGCCGGTAAGATTAAGGGAAGAAAGGGTTCCATCACTCAGATACCGGTATTGACCATGCCGGAAGATGATAAGACTCATCCTATTCCCGACTTAACCGGGTATATCACGGAAGGCCAGATAATACTTAATCGTGAATTGTACCGAAAAAATATTTGGCCGCCGGTAGACGTTCTTCCTTCCCTTTCTCGATTAAAGGATAAAGGAATCGGACCAGATAAAACCCGTGAAGATCATGCAGATACCATGAATCAGTTATTTTCCGCATATGCACAGGGAAAGAAAGCCAGAGAACTTTCAGCAATTCTTGGTGAATCCTCACTTTCCGATACCGATAAGATATATGCTAAATTTGCAGATGCTTTTGAAAGCAAATATGTAGCGCAAGGATTCAGCGTTAACAGGAGCATTGAGGAAACACTTGATATTGGCTGGGAATTGCTATCCATGCTTCCAAAATCTGAACTGAAACGTGTAAAAGAAAAGTTCATTGAGAAATACCTACCCGGAAATTCTCCTGAGGACAAGAGCGGAGAAATCAGATAAGAAAAGAGGTGCAGCAGGCATGGAAAGATTGAATGTGAATCCGAACCGGATGGAGTTAGCTGAACTAAAGTCGAAACTTACAACGGCAAAACAGGGACATGAGCTGCTAAAAGGGAAACAGGATGAACTTGTACACCGTTTTATCGAACTGTTAAATGAGAGCAGAAGACTACGGTTAAAACTCACAAATCAATTTACAGGTTTATATCAGGATTTCTCCCTTGTAGGAGCAGAAATCTCTCCGGATTTCCTGGAAGAGGCTTTAATGGCTTCCGGGAGTACGGCAGCTTTAAAGGCATCTGAAAAATCCATAATGGGTGTTAGAGTTCCTTCTTTTGATTATACCCTGGCAAAGGAAGATATTAATTATCCTTACAGTTTTTCTTATACCAGCAGTGAGCTTGATGTCTCCTTGCGTAAATGTCATTCCATGATGGAAGAAATTATAAAGCTTGCAGAATTGGAAAAAGCATGTGAATTATTGGCAAACGAGATTGAGAAAATTCGAAGAAGGGTAAATGCACTTGAGTTTATGACAATTCCCCAGCTAAAAGAGAGTATCCGTTATATCCAGATGAAACTGGACGAAAATGAACGAGGTAATCTGGTTAGACTTATTAAAGTAAAAAATAAAATAAAAACACAGACAGCCGTAGAATAGCAGAAGGAGATGTTTCAAAACAGGATTCAGGGTTTTGAGACATCTCCTTTTTTGGGGCATAAGTGTAAACATAAGTCTTGATAAAAACCGTTAAATTAAATCTGAACAAAAATCTGAAAGAATTTATAGGAATTTCATGAGGGATTATTGTAGCATATTACATATTTTGTGTTAAAGGAATAACAAGGCTAAAATAGATTTTCATGAAAAAAAGATAGTAATATTTATATGTTTTGGGGTTTTTACATTACTTTTTAAGGTTAGAAAATGAAGTGATTCATAAATATTATTCAATAGTTACCTTATATTTGCTGATAGCGTCAAGGTTTTAAAATTTAAGGCATTTCATATGGGTAATTTGGTATATTTTTATAGAATTTGCTTAAAAAAGCTGTAAAAATTGAACATTTTATGCTATAATTAAAATTGTATGTTAAAAAACAACAACTTCGTTTTTATTTTAACATGATTCAAATCATAATGAGAAAGAGGGAATACTAATATGGGCAAAAAATCATTTTTGGGCGGAATCCATCCCTATGACGGCAAAGCTTTCACAATGGATAAACCCATAACAGTTCTGGCAACCAAAGGGGAGTTGGTGTTTCCCATGGCACAGCATATAGGAGCCCCAGCCAAACCCATAGTGGCTAAGGGGGATAAAGTGCTGGTTGGACAGATTTTAGCTGAAGCTCCAGGATTTGTTTCAGCTAATGTAATCAGCTCGGTTTCAGGTACTGTAAAAGCAATTGAAAAGAGATTAACTTCCGCTGGAAGATTTGATGAAGCTGTTATTGTAGAGGATGATCATACATATACATCTGTCGAAAATTTTGGTGTGGAACAGGATTATGGAAAGCTCTCAAAGGAAGATATCAGAAACCAGATTAAAGCAGCAGGAATAGTCGGTTTGGGAGGAGCAGGTTTTCCGACACATGTAAAATTAAGCGCAGAGGAAGCTAAAATTGATTATCTGATAGTAAACGGTGCGGAATGTGAGCCATATCTGACCTCAGACTACCGTCTGATGTTAGAGGAACCGGAAAAAATAATCAAAGGGCTACAAATACTTCTGAAACTATATGATAAGGCTCAAGGTATCATAGCCATTGAAGACAACAAACCGGAGGCTATCAGAATATTAACGGAGCTGGCTGGGAAGGAAAGTAATATAGAGGTCAGGAGTTTGGCCACAAAATATCCGCAGGGCGGTGAACGTCATTTAATTTACTCAGTAACAGGAAGAAAATTTAATTCAAAAAAGCTTCCAGCTGATGTAGGTTGTATCGTAGATAATGTATATACCATAATATCTGTATATAATGCTGTTGCAATGCAGATACCCCTTATTGAAAAGGTAATAACCGTATCCGGAGATGCAGTGAATGTCCCTGTAAATCTTAGAGTCAGAACGGGAACCAGCTATGTAGAGGTTCTGGAAGCGGCAGGCGGCTTCAGTGCCCAACCGGAAAAGGTTATTCTGGGAGGACCTATGATGGGAGTTCCCCTCTTTAATCTCAATATACCGGTTACAAAAACAACTTCCTCTTTGCTTGGATTTTTAAAAGATGAGGCAGCGGTGGAGGAATCTGCCTGCATCCGTTGCGGTCGTTGTATTACCAAATGTCCCTTGCAGCTGATGCCATATAAAATTGCAGAAGCTGCTATGCGTTCAGATGAAGAGGAATTTGTTAAGTATAACGGATTGGAGTGCTGTGCCTGCGGTTGCTGCTCCTATATATGTCCGGCAAGAAGAGGACTGACCCATGCAATTATACAGACGAAAAAGGAAGTACTGGATAAACGCAGGAGAGCTTAAATTTAGGAGACTCTGAGTGAAAGAAAAAATAGTTACGAAAGGATGCCACGAAAGTATTCTTTCACTTATTAAGGTAGTGGCTGTATCGCAGGAGAACCTGTGATATAAGGATGTAAAATTGAGCGATTTATTTCATGTATCTGCGGCACCTCATACAAGAAGCCCTATTACAACGAAACATATTATGCGGGATGTAGTTATTGCTCTTATGCCTGCTAGTTTATTTGGCATTTATAATTTCGGATTAAACGCATTACTTATTCTTTTAACAACTGTTACAGTCTGTCTACTGACAGAATATATCTACTGTAAAGCTATGAAAAAGCCAGTAACCACTGGTGATTTCAGTGCTGTAGTTACCGGACTGCTGTTAGCCTTTAACCTTCCGGTAGGCCTGCCCCTTTGGATGGCAGCTTTAGGCGGAATATTTGCAATTGTAGTCGTTAAAATGGTATTCGGCGGATTAGGACAGAATTTTATGAACCCTGCTCTTGCAGCCAGAGCTTTTCTGCTAATCAGCTTTTCAGACGATATGGCTGATTTTGCTGTAAAGCAGATAAGCTCCCCGAAAGTTACAGATTACATATTACACGGAGCTATTGTGGCTGATGGAGTTTCAGGGGCAACACCTTTACAGATGTTAAAATCCGGTGAAAGTGTTAATCTATTAGGGAATTTAATTGGTTCGGTAGGCGGAAGCATTGGTGAAACCAGTGCCCTGGCCATTATTCTTGGCGGACTGTATCTCATATTCAGAAAAGTAATTTCATTTAGAATCCCTGTCATCTATATTCTGACGGTGGCTGTCTTTGTTCTGTTATTTTCAGGAGAAGGAGCCAATATGAATTATTTAATGGGGCAAATCCTTGGTGGTGGTCTGTTATTAGGAGCATTCTTTATGGCGACAGATTATGTAACAAGCCCTGCTACACCCAAAGGCCAGATATTATTTGCATTACTGTTAGGTATATTAACAGGAATATTCCGTATCTTCGGAAAAAGCCCGGAAGGTGTCTCTTATGCCATCCTGCTTGGCAACATCCTTGTACCTCTCATAGAGAAGGTTACAATACCAACACCATTTGGAAAGGAGCGTGCCGTTAGTGAAAAATAATAAGCAAAAAAGCCGTTCCTCGCTGCTTAAAGATGCACTTGTATTATTTGCAATTACTCTGATAGCTGGCCTTTCTCTTGCATATACCAACGAGGTGACAAAAGGTCCTATAGCAGCAAAACAGCTTGAGAAAAAACAGGAAGCATATTCCAAGGTTTATACAGCTGCAATGGAAATCATCCCAGACAATGAGCTTACACAAGCTGCAGCAGCAGCGGATTTAAGTCTTATAGATGCTCCCTACCGCAAGGTTAAAATTAATGAAATAGGCATAGCTGCCGATTCGAACGGTAATACCATCGGTTACATCATAGCAGTTACAACGAAGGGTGGTTATAATCCTCCTATTTCAATGGTTATCGGTTATAGTCTTGAAAATGAGATTACAGGCTTTGAGTATCTGACCTTCAATGAATCAAAAAGTGTTGATGTACTGAAAAATGAATACCGGACACAATATATCGGAAAGACAGGAGAACATTTTTCCTTTGATGAAGGTGCTGGCACCAAAGTAGATGCCATATCTGGTGCAACAATATCTTCAAATGGAATTATTGATGCTGTGAATGCCGGAATCGGTTATTTAAATGAGTATGTAATAGGAGGTGCAGGTCAATGAAGCAGAATAGATACACAGAACGATTAATCAACGGTATTATAAAAGAAAATCCTACCTTTATTATGATGCTTGGAATGTGCCCTACGCTTGCAGTAACCACTTCCGGAACAAATGGCATATATATGGGGCTTACAACAACGGTTGTATTAATGTTTTCTAATTTACTTATTTCAGTACTTAGAAAAGTAATACCAGATAAGGTAAGAATACCGGCTTATATTGTAGTTATTGCAACCATGGTGACTATTGTTGAGATGACTCTAAAGGCATATATTCCGGTTTTAAATGATAAACTGGGAATTTATATCCCACTGATTGTGGTAAACTGCATTATTATGGGAAGGGCGGAAGCCTATGCAGGAAAAAATTCAATCGGCTTATCACTTTTTGACGGAATGGGAATGGGGTTTGGATTCACCCTTGCGTTGACAGTGATAGGAAGCATACGTGAATTACTGGGAGCGGGTACATTCTTTGGTTTGCAGATAACTCCCTCTTCTTTTAAACCTATATCCATCTTTGTAATGGCACCGGGGGCTTTCTTTGTTCTGTCTATCCTGACGGCCTTACAGAATAAATTTAAGTTGCCCTCCGCAACAAATGGTTCTGCTTCAAGCTCCACTCTTTCCTGTGGCAACAGTTGTGCAGGCTGCAGTGGAAGCCATTGCTATGCCGGAACTAATAATAGTGACAATGTAAAACAATCTGTTAAAAATACGGATAACAATGGCGGAAAGGAGAATAAGTAATGGTTCAGTTAGTATTAATCTTAATAGCAGCAGCATTTGTAAATAACGTAGTATTAAGCCAATTCCTGGGACTGTGTCCTTTTTTAGGCGTTTCCAAGAAAACCGGGACAGCAGCCGGAATGGGGGCAGCTATTATATTCGTTATCACTTTATCCTCAGCTCTTTGCAGCCTTGTATACGGCTTTATCCTTAAACCTTTAGGACTGGAATACTTAAAAACTATTGTTTTTATCCTGCTTATTGCCTGCCTGGTGCAATTTGTTGAAATGGTATTAAAAAAACACAGTCCCTCTCTTTATAATTCGCTTGGAGTATATCTCCCCCTCATTACCACTAACTGTGCAGTTCTTGGTATAACTTTGATTAATGTACAGGAAGAGTATGATTTTATTACCAGTATTGTCAGTGGATTTGGAACAGCAGTTGGCTTTACAGTGATTATTGTAATGATGGCAGGGGTACGTGAACGAATCGAGCATAACGATATACCCAAAGCATTTCAAGGCTATCCCATTGTTTTGATTGCTGCTGGTCTTATGGCGATTGCATTTCTTGGGTTTGCCGGAATCATATAAAGGAGGGATTTTAAATGTATATACAGGTACTGTTAAGTACAGCCGGAATACTGGCTGTGGATTCCGGGTTAATCGGGACTGCCACGGCAGTTGTAGGCGGAACGGGACTGCTTATCGGGTTGTTTTTAGGTTTTGCGGCGAAAAAATTCGAAGTGGAAGTCGATGAAAAGGAGCTAAAGATCAGAGAACTGCTGCCGGGAGCTAACTGTGGCGGGTGTGGTTATGCAGGCTGTGATGCCTGTGCTAAGGCAATAGCAGAAGGTAACGCCAAAGTTGATGTATGCCCGGTTGCAAACCAGGAGGCTTATAATGCTATTGCAGACGTTATGGGGACAGCCGGTGAGATAAAGGATAAAGAAGTAGCTTTTGTTAAATGTGCCGGTACTTGTGATAAAGTTAAACTCAATTATATTTATTACGGCATCAAGGATTGTAAGAAAGCATCTATGGTACCTGGTAATGCCGATAAGAAGTGCAATTATGGATGTATGGGCTTTGGTTCCTGTGTGAAAGTTTGTCTTTTTGATGCCATGCATATAGTGGATGGTATTGCTGTTGTTGATAAAGAAAAATGCACAGCATGTGGTATGTGCAAGAAGGAATGTCCGAATAATCTTATTGACATCATTCCATATGAGTCAGGTACTCAGGTATCCTGCAGTTCCAGAAATAAAGGAAAAGATGTAAAGGATGCTTGTTCTATTGGGTGTATCGGTTGTAAGATCTGTGAAAAGCAGTGTGAGTTTGATGCTATTCACGTAACAGATAACCTGGCATTAATTGATTACAGTAAATGTACCAATTGCGGAAAATGTGCAGCTGCTTGCCCCGTAAAAGTCATTCATACCCGATAATCACATTCCCAGATAGTTATCATTTTAATCAATTTAAGGGTTGTTGCAAAAAATAAATGTAAAGCGGTAAGCAGCCAAGAGGCTTCTTACCGCAACATTGTTTATAATGCAACAGCCCTTTTACATATGTTATAGCAATAAGTTCTCATAAATTTTTAAAAGGCGGGCTTAATCAATAATCGAAATAACGTCTTGCAGGTAGTGCATCCTTAAACTCCAGATGTTTTTCCATCAAATTGCTGATAACACCAATAAGTTTACCATTTATAAGGGCACAGATTACAGTTCCGGCTTTTACGCCCTCGAACTCAAACAAACCAAAGAACAGAAAGGAAAGTAATATTCCAGCCAGACAGCTGGCGCAGTCATAAATCGTTTTAAAAGTTGACAGCTTTATATGAAATTTTTCTGATACCTTCTTAACAAATAATTCGTATACCTCCGGTGATATATAAGTATGGAACATAAAAGCAACACCAACCGCACAAAGCAGTAAACCAACAAAGAAGAAAACTACCCCCATGGCAGTCGTAAGTGTTTCGACCCGGGCAATTAAATTCATGCTTACATCAAGTACCAGACCATAGTAAATTGCAGTAAGAAATGAAAATAAATATGATATTCGGAACTTCTTTAGTAACAGTACCATAAAAATAAGGAGAATTGCCTGTAACATATATTCAGCCATGCCAAAGGTAAAGAAAGTATAGGTAAGTGATAATTTCTTAAATACTAAATAAGCAGGGGCCACAACCATGGAAACACCGAAGTTTGCTTTCTCCATAATGGCAGTACCAAAAGCAAGCAGTATTATTCCTAATATATAAGATAATTCTGTATAAAAAACTAGTTTCTTCATGAAACCTCTCATTCCTCCGCCAATAGCGGTATTTTCTATATACCCCGAAAAAAAGCATCTCGCCTGTTTAATATAGAAACAGGCAAAGATGCTTTTATAAAGCTTATTATATATGATATTTCAGCAAATTTCAACTTAATTATTCAATAGCCATGGCAGCAAAGAATCCTGTGCGAATGGCAGAACCCACCTTGCTGACCTGACTGCAGTCACCGATTGTACGGGTTTTAGCAGGATATTTTTCTTTGATTTTCTCAGATACCTGTTTTTCGCTTCTCATACCAAAGGCGGATATCACTGTATCTGCAGGCAGCAATGAAACATTACCGTCCTTATCCTCTATCTGAACACCGTCTTTTTCGATGGACAATACCTTGCAGCTTGTTTTTAAGGTGATACCATATTCGTTAATTCTGCTCATAAGGCCGGCAGCAGTAATAAACATCAGCTCGGAAGCAACAGCGTCTTTCATTTCCACTATGGTAACCTTCTTCTTACCCTTGTCCATAGCCAATTCCAATGCGCAATCACAACCGGATAAACCACCACCGCAGATAACGATATTGTCACCTTTAATACTGGTTTCATTCATATGGGCTTCTATTACATTTACTACATTTTCGCTGTCAATACCTTTGACAGGAGGGGTTAATGGTACGGCACCGGTTGCAGTAACGATATAATCGCAATCTGCCAGTACAGGAGAGTCTGCTGTAATTTCAGTACCCAGCTTCATCTGAACACCTAATTTATCCAGCTGCACCTTATACCAATCTACCAAGGAGGAAAGCTGGTATTTAAAGCTTGGAGTTGCAGCAGCAGCTAATTGGCCGCCGATAAACTCATTTTTTTCATAAAGGGTAACCTCGAGACCGCGAAGTGCAGCAGTTCTTGCTGCCTCCAGTCCACCTGGACCTCCGCCCACAACCACGACTTTTTTCTTTGAGGCTGCCGGTTTGAGGGTAAAACGATCTTCTTCACAAGCCTGGGGATTAACGGAGCAGCTAATCTTTGTGGATCTGGTAACAATTCTTCCGATACAATCCTCATTACAACGGATACAGGGTCTTATATCCTCTCTGTTTCCTTTCTGTAATTTCGCAGGCAGGTAAGGGTCAGCAATTAAAGGACGTCCAAACATTACAAGGTCAGCATTTCCGCTTTCTAACAGCCTGGCTGCTGTTTCAGGTGTATGGTTCCCGGAATTTAATAAAGGAACCTTAACAGCTTGTCTGGCTGGGGTACAGACATATTCCATGCAGGCATCGCCTAAATAGCTGGGAGGGAAGATATATTCTATGGTTTCATAGGAACCGGCATCAATATCGAAGGCATCTACTCCTTCTTTCTCTAATATTTTCAGCAATTCCATACTATCCTCCAGAGTTCTGCCGCCTTCAAAGCGGTGATCCAGGGCGATACGGAACAGAATAGGCATATCTTTACCTACGGCTCTTCTGATGGAACGAACGATTTCCACTGCGAAGCGCATCCGGTTCTCCGGACTGCCGCCGTACTCATCCTCTCTGATATTCCAGACAGGGGACATAAACTGGTCAATTAAGTAGCCTGCATGAGCATGTACTTCAATTGCATCATATCCGGCCTTTTTTGCAATAGTTGCAGAGTGAAAGAATTGCTCCATAATCTCTTTGATCTCTTCTGCGGTTAAGGGGTGACAGGTTAAGTCGGGGTTTAAGGTAGCAGGAATTGCAGAAGAGGATACCGGAGGTTCGCCATACATACTGGGAAATGCATTTCTGCCGGTACCGCAGCTGATCTGTGCTGCTATCTTAGCTCCGTATAAGTGCACGGATTCACAAAGTGTGGTTAGTTTAGGGATTACATAATTATTCTTTAATACACCTTCCATAGAACCTTGTGCCAGTTCTTCATTAAGAAATTGGCAGCCCATAATGATAAAACCGGTTCCACCTTTTGCTCTTTCTATAAAATAACTGATTTCATCTTCGGAAATTGTACCGTCGATATTACCGGAATTGGTTCCCATAGGGGAGAGTACAATACGGTTCTTAAGCTCCATGGAACCGATTTTAAAGGGGGTAAATAGTGAATCGTAGCTCATATTCATGCTCCTTTTGTATTAGTTTTTGTTTAAAATGTGCTTTGTTGAATTGTATGTGTGTCAAACATACAGGGGAGTCCTGGTTCTAATAAGTTAAACTTTGATAAAAATTTAACATCCTTACAGTGATATTTTAATGCTTTGTCTATAAAATGTCAATCATGAGTTTATATAAATATGTACCGTGGTACAAATAAATGATATATTATGGAAATGTATTGTGGATTAGACAAATAATATTAATAGTCAGGATAATTGTTCCCAAAGGGCTTTAAAGAGTTATTTGATTTATAAGGGATTATCTGGTATTATAATCACAAAGTTAGTGCCAGTAATTCGGTATAGTATCATGAACAGAGAAATTATTTTTAGGTATTTTATGATAGAAATTGCCGTTGGCGGAATGAGAGGTAATCGTGAAAGAATCCATATCCACCAGGATGCACATATTGGAATGTGCTATTGATTTATTTAAAGAATCCGGTTTTGACAATGTTACCATTAAAAATATATGCGAAAAAGCAGAGGTAGCCAAAAGTACCTTTTATTATCATTATCAGACCAAGGAGGATCTGATTAAGGATTTTTTTAAAACCATAGACATTAATGTGGAGCAGATGATGCAGGTCTTACTGGCAGATGATGACTGTCTGGAACAGATGTGGCAGATTATTGAACTGTATTATAAAAGACTTTTAGATGCCGGAATTGAAATTACCAGGATGGTGTATCTGAAGAATCTGGTACAGGACAAGCACATTTTAGGTGCTGAAAATGCCATGGCTAAGGAGCTGTATCTGACTTTACTGCGACGTGCCAGGGAAAAGAATGTAATTACAAACATTTCAAGCAGCAATGAAGAATTATATTTAAGCCTTGTTTATTCTTTAACAGGAATAGCCTATCTTTGGTGCGTACAAAACGGTGAATTTGATATTCTGGCTGAATGCCGCCGGACCTTTGAAACCGTATTAGGATATGTTCCGAAGATGAAATCTTAAATCCTGCTTGAAGTAAAATAAATAGTGCATCACTGGGCAGGGAATCCCAGTGATGGGTATTCATAAGTATGCTTAATCGCACATGTATTGATTCTAAGACATAATGTCCGCAAATTAGCTCATTATATATAAAAAACCATGTTTTACTTCCAGGACATAAGAAGTGCCGTTAATATTTTATATGCATAACTTTTATCTGCATAACATAATGAACAGAAACTCAACAAAGTTAAATTTCTGTAAAAAATAGCACAAAAATCCGGAGAAAAACTACGAATACCTCTTAATAGAAGTATTTGCTCTAATTACTTTGACAGTAATATTAGCAGGCTCACGTAATGAAAGATTCTGATATAAAAATAATTAATATAATTATAACAATATACATCATAAAGATATCTGTATCCATAGCTTCTGACATTAGTTTATGTTAAGCTGTACAAGTTGTCAGGAGGAGTCATTCATGAAAAAAGATTATACCAAGACGATACGCACCTGTTTTATCGGATATATTGTACAGGCAATCGTTAACAATTTCGTTCCGTTACTGTTTATCACATTACAGCAAAGTTACAGTATACCTTTAAGTAAAATCACCTTGCTGGTTACGATCAACTTTGGCTTACAGCTCCTTGTGGATATGGTTTCTGCAGGTTTTATTGATAAGATAGGCTATAAGGTATCTGCGGTAGCAGCACATGTACTTTCTGCTGCCGGTCTAATAGCACTTACCATATTTCCTGATATTTTTCCGGATCCATTCACAGGACTGCTTGCAGCAGTAGTAATCTATGCTGCCGGCGGCGGTTTACTGGAAGTACTTATCAGTCCTATAGTAGAAGCCTGTCCAACGGATAACAAAGAAAAAGCTATGAGCATGCTGCATTCCTTTTATTGTTGGGGACAGGTAGGAGTGGTGCTAATATCCACCATATATTTCGCTTTATTTGGTCTGGATAACTGGAAGTACCTGGCTGTTTTATGGGCTGTGATACCAATTTACAATGCAATAATGTTTGCCGGGGTGCCCATTGCTGCGCTGGATAACGGAGAGCATGGAGGTTTATCTTTCAAGTCTCTGGTTCAGAATAAATTATTCTGGCTTCTGATGCTCTTTATGGTGTGTGCAGGTGCAAGCGAACAATCCGTCAGCCAGTGGGCATCTGCCTTTGCTGAGCGGGGACTGGGAGTCAGCAAGACAATAGGAGATCTGGCAGGACCTATGATGTTTGCCATTATGATGGGAACCTCAAGATTAATTTATGGAAAGTATGGTGACAGGATCAACCTGAATAAATTTATGCGTTACAGTGTAATCCTTTGTATCGGTTCCTATCTCTTGATTTCCTTATCGACCCTTCCGGTGCTGGGACTGATTGGCTGTGGTATCTGTGGCTTATCTGTTGGAATCCTGTGGCCTGGTACCTTTAGTTTGGCATCTGCCAATATACGGGGTGGTGGTACTGCAATGTTTGCTTTTCTTGCACTTGCAGGAGATTTAGGCTGTTCGGCAGGACCAACTGTGGTTGGTATTGCCTCCTCTTATTTCGATAATAATTTAAAAGTAGGTATATTGTCAGCTACTATATTTCCGGTGATTTTAATAATAGGACTGCTTCGAAGAACTGGTGTGAAGCAATTAACTTAATATTTTTCTCATAAAATAAGATAAGCGCTTAAAAGCAGTAATATCAGAATATTTTTTCTGATATTGCTGCTTTTTCTTGTTTATAGAAAAAAGTCATGACAGCAGATAGGTTGTTTTATAAGTTCGGGTAGCGCGGCTGATTATTGCACTGGCTATTTAAACAATGAAAGAGATGAACGGGATTACCTTAATGTATTTGCAGCGTTTAGAAATCTATGAAAGTGACAGAAGTGTAAGTTTAGAATTAGATATGTAATGTTAATCGATGGAAACAGGAGATGCCTTTCGTTATACTTATTGCATAAGAACAGCCGGTTTTTGAGAATTGCCTGCACCCAGGTGATTCCGCTTTACTATAAACTTTACATTCCTTTAGAAAATATTTAGTAATTTATAAAGTTAATATTTAACTTTATCCTTTATACTGAACCATGTTAGGAGCAATACATTAAAGCTAGCGATTACATAATCTACAGATTGAGACAGTGGGAGACTGCATGAGAAAAAGAAAAATTACGCTTTTGGATTGTATCACAGCCCTGGGGTTGCTGCTGATACTATTGTTTATATATTATGGCTACAAAACAAAGATATTTGTATCAATGGAAGCATTGCACGAATTTCTGGAGCAATTCGGAATCTTTGCAGATCTGATTTTTATCTTTATACAGGCAGTGCAGGTGGTAATCCCAATAATTCCGGGTTCTGTAGGCTGTCTGGCGGGTGTGGTGGTTTTTGGTCCTGTTAAGGGGTTTATCTACAACTATACTGGTATTTGTATGGGCTCAATGGTAGCCTTTCTGCTGGCAAGACGCTATGGAATGGCGATGGTGGAGAAGATGTCTAAGCCTGAGCTGATAAAGAAATATGGTGCCTGGCTGCATAGTGATAAATTTGATAAATGGTTCGCATTGGCTATATTTCTTCCCGTAGCTCCTGATGATTTTCTGTGTTATCTTGCCGGAATAACCAAAATTTCCTTTCGTAAATTCACATTAATTATACTTGCAGGCAAACCACTGGCGATTATAGCTTACTCTTTGGGCTTGAATTTGATATTTACAGCATTTATCCAATATATAGTTCCCTTCTTTAAGTAGCTGCAGCCCCTTTGTATACGTAATGCATCAGCAATTCTTACATGAATATTTATTAAATAAAATATTTTACCCTTAAATTGAACGCGTGTTATAAACGCAGATTGGAGCTAATTATGAAAATATGGTTATATAAAGGCGGATTAAAGTTAATATCCAAAAGCGGTATCGGCAAAGCCTTCGAACATCAAAAGGCCGCCCTTGAGGAAAAGGAAATTGATTATTGTACGAAATTTAATTTTGGATATGACATAGTACAGATTAATACCATCTTTCCAGATTCTCTGATCGTCGCTATAATGGCAAAATTAATGAGAAAGAAAGTAATATATTATGCTCATTCAACCATGGAGGATTTCAGGAATTCCTTTAAGGGTTCCAATTTCTTTGCAGCCTTCTTCAAAAGATGGATTAAATTATGCTACAGTATGGGAGATATAGTTATAACACCTACTGAATATTCGAAAAATCTGTTAGAGGGTTATGGGATTAACAGAAAAATAATAAGTCTTACAAACGGAATTGATTTAAAGTATTATAAAAGAGATGCTGAACTTGGAAAGCAGTTCAGGGATAAATATCATTTTAATGAGAAGGATAAAATTGTTGTTTCTGTTGGGCATTATATTGAAAGAAAAGGAATAGAAGATTTTGCAGCTCTGGCAGAAAGGCTTCCGGAATACCAGTTCCTCTGGTTTGGTTATACAAATTTAAATCTGGTACCATGTCATATCAGAAGTATTATTAATACAAAATTGCCTAATCTGCATTTTCCCGGATACATATCCAGTGAAGAGCTGAAGGCAGCTTACAGCGGCAGTGACCTGTTTTTATTTCTGACTCATGAAGAGACGGAAGGAATTGTATTATTGGAGGCCCTTGCCATGAAGATTCCCATCCTGATTCGTGATATCCCAATCTATGAAAGCTGGTTTCAGAATGGAAAGCAGGTATATAAAGGCAGGGGATTGGCAGAATTTAAAGTATTAACAAAAGATATTCTTGAAGGGAATATTTCTGATTTAACGGAAGAGGGTTATAAAACAGTGCAGGAAAAAAGTCTCTCTAAGGTAGGAGATACCTTGATGGATACTTATACAGAAGTCCTGAACCCCACAGCAGAACCTCAAGAAAATATGGAAAAAGGAATGCCATTTTTTTATTGACTAACCGATAAAAAGATGTATAATGAGTAGTAATAATACAAAGGGGTATTGCATATTATCTCTTTGTATAAGCTCATTAATACGGTATGAGCGTTTCGACCAGGCGACCTTAAATTGCCCTAGGCTACATGAGTAACTGATCGGACTAACTTTTGAATAAACAGTTGGTTCTGGTTTGTGTCTCTTTGGCCTAGGGCTTTTTTATATCCTCAGCCAGGAGAAAAGCTTAGGGTGTGGATGATAATCCTTAAAGTTTAAGCACACCTTTGGGAAGAGATAGAATGTAAAACAATACTGTCAAAAGGAGTAGATCAATATGAAAAAAACAATCAGTTTCTTTCTAAATGGAACCTTAAGAGAAATCCAGGTAAAAGCAGAGACTACAGTATTGGAACTGCTTCGTAATTCCCTGGAACTTAACGGTATTAAGGAAGGCTGCGGGGAAGGAGACTGCGGTGCCTGTACAGTAGTTATTGGTGAGGTAAGGGATGGCAAGGTACATTACAAATCGGCTGCAGGCTGCCTGTACCTGGCGGCAAAGCTTGAAGGAAAACATGTAATTACCATAGAAGGGATGGGAGAGAAAGAGAAACTCCATCCCATACAAGAAGCAATTCTTAAGGCTCATGCAACACAATGCGGGTTCTGTACACCTGGAGTCAGCCTTTCGATTCTGGCATTATATCTTGAAAGAGAGAATCCAACCAAAGAGGAGTTTCGCAGATATCTGGAGGGAAATCTCTGCCGATGCACCGGTTATGTATCTATCCGTAAGGTACCGGAATATCTGGAGGAGCTTATGGTCTGTTCTGAGGATATCAGACTAAAGTACTTAACGGTAACGGAAGAAAAACAAATGAGCTTTATTCAGGAGGACATCTATATAGACGATGGAATTCATGGCTTTTACTCTCCGGTTTCTGAAGCAAATCTTCTTGACTTCCTTCAAAGGCATCCGGAATTTACAGAAGGAAATAACATACGATTCCTGAACGGAGGAAGTGATGTGGTGGTAGGTATAAAGAAACATGGGCAGCATCACAGGCTGTTAGTGGACTTAAGCCGTATAGAAACCCTACAAAAAATTACATTTGATAAAAAGAGCTTAACCCTTGGCGGAGGTGTTTCCTTAGCACGAATGATAGATTCTGTTCAGGATATCTTTCCCGAATTCTCTGATACCGTGCTGAAAATGTGCTCTGAGCAGGTACGCTCCATAGCAACCGTCGCAGGAAATATTGCCAATGCTTCCCCAGTTGCGGATACAGTTCCTCTATTGATGGCTGTTGATGCAATACTTTCCATAAACGGTCCAAGGGGCTTTAGGACTATACCTGTCAGAGAATTCTTCAGGGGTTATAAAAAGCTTGCAAAGCAAGAGGATGAATGGATTAGCACCATAACCATTCCGCTGGGAGAATATAATTTTATCCATTTTGAAAAGGTCAGTAAGAGGAGAGAAGTGGATATCTCCTCAGTTAATTCAGCCATTGCATTGAAGGTGGAAAACGGTATAATTAAAACAGCCCACGTAGCTTCTGGCGGTGTCGGAGCAACTACTTTATATATGGGAAATACCTCTGGCTTTTTAAAGGGCAGGGAGATGAAAGAAAGGACCTTCTTTGAAGCTTATGAAATGATTGCTGCAGAAGCAACGCCTATCGGAGATGTCAGAGGAAGTGCGGAATACAGAAAAGCCGTTTTACAGAATCTCTTAATGAAACATTATCTGGCTTATGAAAGCAGTCAGGAGGTTGATGGTCATGAAGCATGAATGGAATCCCAATAATACCGGGAGGTGCGGAACTTCACCATTGCACATCAGCGGCCGTGACCATGTGACAGGCCGTTCACAGTTCATCGATGATATCCCAAAACCAAGAAATCTGCTCTATGTCAAATTTCTTCCAAGTCCCATAGCACATGGAAAGATTGTGAAACTTAATACAGAGAAAGCAAAGGAACTTTTAGGAGTGCAGGCCGTTCTTACGGCAGAGGATATTCCCGGTGAGAATCAGATTGGAGGAATTATTCAGGATGAGGTCTGCCTGGCACAGGGGTATGTTCATTTCGTAGGAGAACCTGTTGCCATCATTGCAGCAGAAAGTATCATGATAGCAGAAGAGGCACTTAAGTTAATAGAGCTTGAGATAGAAGAGGAAAAACCGGTATTAACAGTAAAGGAAGCCCTGGAAAAGAATCAGTTTATAGGTCCTGTAAGAAAGATAGAGCGGGGGAATGTGAAAGAAGTCTTTGCTGACTGTCCAAATTATCTGGAAGGTGTCATCTGTAATGAAGGACAGGAGCATTTCTATCTGGAGACGCAGAGTGCACTGGTAATACCTGAAGACAATGGCGGGGTTACCGTATATTCCTCTTCCCAGAATCCCAATGAAATACAGAGAATGACTGCTAATGTCCTTGGGATACCCCAGAATATGGTCACTGTAGACATTAAAAGACTTGGAGGCGGGTTCGGAGGCAAAGAGTCACAGGCTACACCATGGGCTTGTATTGCAGCGCTTGCCGCTTATTATACCGGACGCCCGGCAGAATTACGGCTTACCAGAGATGAGGATATGCTATGTACCGGTAAAAGGCATGCTTTTGAAAATTATTACAGAGTTGCCTTTGATGATGAAGGCAAGATATTAGCATATGAGATAGAACTCAATTCCAACTGCGGTGCTGTTGCTGATGTCAGTACCTCTGTTCTGGAACGTGCCATGCTCCATGCTGAGAACAGCTACTGTATTGACAACATCCGAATTATCGGAAGACCCTGCAAAACCAATCTTCATCCCGCAACAGCTTTTCGGGGCTTTGGCGGACCACAGGGTATCTTTGCTATAGAGAGTGTAATACAGAGAATTGCATATGTACTGAAACAGGATCCTTATGATGTCAGGATGAAGAATATATACCGGCAGGGAGATATTGCACCTTACGGTGAAGAAGTTCTTAATGCAGAGCATATTGAAAATGTCTTTGTTAAGTTAAGAAGAGACAGTAAATGGGATGAACGAAGAAGAATCATAAAAGAATACAATGAAAAGAATAAATATCTCAAGAAAGGAATCGGGGTTACTCCTGTAAAATTTGGTATATCCTTTACAGCAGCCCACTTAAATCAAGGAAGTGCCCTGGTGCATATTTATTTTGACGGTTCCATATCTGTAACCCATGGTGCGATTGAAATGGGTCAGGAAGTAAATACAAAAATTGCTCAGATAGCTGCTACGAATTTTGGAGTACCTATACAATATATCCGTATTGAAAGCAACAATACGAAGCGAGTGGCCAACACTTCACCTACGGCAGCTTCTTCCGGCTGTGATTTAAACGGTCATGCAGTAGAGAATGCTTCGCTGGAGATTATGAAGAGGTTAAGGGAATTAGCAGGCAGGCTTTATAAGACAACTGAACTTACTTTTGAGAATGGAAATATATACCCCCTCGTAAATGACCGTACAGACTATAAAAATCCGCTCATTTCTTTTAAGGAACTGATAAAAAAGGCATACTTTGAAAGAATTGATTTGTCCGCCCATGGATTTTATGCAACACCAGGAATCCATTTTGACAGGGAGAAGGGTCAGGGGCATCCCTTTCTGTACTATGTTTTTGGTGCAGCAGTCAGTGAAGTAACGGTAGACTTATTAACGGGACACACAAGCCTTGATTATGCGTATATATTACATGACTGTGGCAGCAGTATCAATCCAAGAGTTGATATTGGCCAGGTACAGGGAGCATTTTTGCAGGGTTTGGGCTGGGCGACTATGGAGGAATTGGTGTATAATGAAAAAGGAAAGCTTTTAAGCAGCTCACCGGCAACCTATAAAATTCCCACAATAGGGGATGTTCCGGAGGAAATTCATGTGGAACTGCTGGAAGGAAGTATAAATGAACAGGGTATCAAACGCTCCAAGGCTATCGGTGAACCACCCTTTGTCTACGGTGAATCAGTGTTTTTTGCAATTGTAGATGCTCTTGGTTCTACCGGCAGATATCCTGTGGATTTAAGTATACCTGCAACTCCGGAAAAGGTGTGGCGGGAAATCAATAGGAAAGCGTGAGGAAAGAGTAACCTCTCACAGAAAAACCCAAAATGAGCACAGAAGGTGCTCCTCATCCTGTATATTTTAAGAGGAAAAAGTGTACGAAGAAATGGAGAAAGAAATGAAAGAAGAAAATAACAAAGTACGATTGACCACCATGTCCACCAAGGCTGGCTGTGCGGCAAAGTTCGGTCCCGGAAATCTGGCAAAGGTCATGGCACATATGAATCTGCAGGAAAGAAAAGATGATCCCAATCTCATTGTTGGTTTTGGTACCTGTGATGATGCGGGGGTTTATAAAATCGCTCCCGATTACGCATTGATTCAGACGGTGGATTTCTTTACACCAATTGTTGATGATCCATACACCTTTGGAGCAATAGCAGCAACCAATGCCTTAAGTGATGTTTATGCAATGGGAGGGACACCTTTAACGGCCTTAAATATCTGCTGTTTTTCCACAGGTCTGGAGCCGGAGGTATATGCAGAAATTCTTCAGGGAGGACTTGATAAAGTAACAGAAGCAGGTGCTGTAGTTCTTGGAGGGCATACCGTTACAGACAATGAAATTAAGTTTGGCGTTTCCGTAACCGGTTATGTGCATCCGGATAAGGTGCTTACCAACGGAGGAGCAAAACCAGGGGATATTCTTATCTTAACGAAACCAATCGGAACGGGAGTTATCAGCACTGCTTTTAAGAATAATATAATTGATGAAGCCCAAATGGCAGAATCCATAACCTCTATGAGTACACTGAACAAAGCTGCATCTGAGGCTGCTCAGAAAATAGGTGTACACGCCTGTACAGACGTAACAGGTTTCGGTTTATCGGGGCATACCTATGAAGTAGCAGCTGCGAGTAATGTAAACATCAGGATTAATCTCTCTGAGCTTCCGGTAATGGAGGGAGTACTGGAACTGATTGAAAAGGATTGTATACCGGGTGGCGGATACAATAACAGAAATCACTATGAAAAATGGGTGGAATTCGAAGGAGATGTCTCTGAAACGAAGAAAGCACTGGTATTTGACCCTCAAACCTCAGGGGGCTTGTTAATATCCGTGCCGAAAGAGAAAGCCGAGGCATTGGTAGAAGAGCTTACCAAAAGGAAAACCTTGAGAAGTCAGATAATCGGTGAAGTCCTTCCAAAAGCTGAAGGAGATAAATATATAACTTATTACGAAGGGAAAGCAGAATAATGATAGAAGCGGAATATTGCTGGCAGCAGTATTGCTGAATGTCAAATGATCTGCAGCGGATGTATAAAGCATGAGAGAATTAATAATTATTAACAGTGAGTTTATGGGGAAAGGGAATGAGGAGCTTGGTAAAACTCTTACAGGAGTTTTCCTGCGAAAGCTATGGGCACAGGAGAAGAAACCGGACGCCATTATATTGTACAACTCTGCTGTAAAATTAATTGCAGAAGGCTCAGAAGTGCTGGATGCCATGGACGGTCTTTACAGCAGCGGAGCAGATATCTTAGCCTGCGGAACCTGTGTGGACTTTTACAATTTAAAAAACAGTATTAAGACCGGAAGAGTCAGCAATATGGAGGAAATCTGTTCTCTGCTGATGCAGGCTGAAAAGGTCATAACCATTTAATTGCCATTAAGACATTTTCTCTTACCGCACGCTAAGTGGAACCTCTGCACGGCTCAGGCAGTTTCGAGACACCATTAAGAAAAGAGTATAGGATGAGACTTACAACAGCATTAGATCTGAAGCAGGAAAATAGAAAAACAAGGATGATAAGTATAGTAGGCGGTGGAGGTAAAACCTCAGCACTTTTTACACTGGCATATGAACTGGCAGGAGAAGGTGAAAAAGTACTGATAACTACTACCACTGCAATGTATAATCCTACAGGAATCAGTAATCCCAATATTTTCGTGTTGGGTGACCACGTTACAGCAGAAGGCAAATTAAAGGGTATCTCAAAAGAGGCTGCAGAAAGAATCCATACGGATAATCAGTATGCATATATACTGGTAGAAGCAGACGGTTCCAAGGGGCGGCCTATTAAGGCACCGGCGGAACATGAACCAGTAATTCCTGATACTACGGATATTTTGATAGGTGTTATTGGTATGGATGCATTTGGTAAGGAGATTACAGAAGTAAATGTACACAGGCCCGAAATACTGAGTGCCCTTACGGATCCGGTCAACGGTATTGTAGATGAGGAAGTTCTCATAAAGCTTGCATGTCATCCCCAGGGATTATTTAAGAATTGCCCTGCTTCTGCCGGAAAAGTCCTACTGTTGAATAAGGTATTCAATGATAGGACAAAAGAAATTGCAATTAAAGTGGGAGATACCATAATTAGAGAAAGCAGGACCATAGACAGGGTAATCATAGGAGCGGTCAGAGAAGAGGAGCCTGTAATAGAGCTTATTAAAGGGAGTATTTTATGATTGCTGTTATATTAGCAGCCGGGTTATCGAAAAGATTCGGCGGGAAGAAGCTTATAGAGAAAATCAATAACAAACCTATGATTCTGCATACAGCAGAGTTGGTAGGAGCATATGAGTTTCAGCAGAAGGTGCTGGTGTACTCTGATGAAGAGGTGAAGAAAACTGTTCAAGCTTCTGACTTGACCACCGATTTCATATTTGTTCATAATATTCATGCAGAAGAAGGTTTAAGCTCCTCCATAAAACTAGCAATAAAGACATTGTTTCAGTTAAATGCAGATGGGGGAAACTGTAATATCAAGACAGAAGACCATGACAATAAAAACCAAAGCAATGAAATCAAAAGTAATAAAAATCATGACAATGAAAACCAAGGCATGGAAAAACAAGTCATGGAAAACCAAGGCATGGAAAACCGAGGTATGGAAAACCAAGGCATTGAAAACCGAGGCATGGAAAACCAAGTCATGGAAAACCGAGGTATGGTAAACCGAGACATGGAAAACCAAGATATAGAAGACCGAGATACAGAAAAACGGAACACAGAAAACTTAAATACGTACCGGGAAACAGAAGAAGGAATCATGTTTTTCGTTGGTGACCAGCCCTTTCTTAATGTAGTCACAGTAAGAAAACTAAACGACGCTTATACTGAAGGAAAGGGTTCCATAATCGTACCTGTGTATGGGGCTGACAGAGGGAATCCGGTCATCTTCTCCTCGAAATGGATGAAAGAATTAATGATGCTGGAAGGTGATGTCGGAGGACGTGTTATAATCCGTCAGAACAGCAGAGAAGTGTGGGAAGTTCCTATAACAGATACGGAAATAGGACGGGATATAGATACAAAAGAAGAATACAATGATGTACAGGCTGAAAGGATACCGGAGTTACATGGAGAGACAGAATAAACTGGTCGTCGTCAGAGGAGGAGGAGATTTGGCCTCGGGAGTGGTACACCGGCTGATAATGAGCGGCTTTCAGGTTATAATACTGGAAATAGAGAAGCCAACGGTAATAAGGCGAACAGTAGCCTATGCAGAAGCAGTATTTGAGGGGTCTTTTACAGTTGAGGGCATCAAGGCAATGAAAGTAAAGGGAGTTTCAGAGGTTTTACAATGCCTTGAGACTGGTATTATACCTATACTGATAGATCCTGATGGAGAATGCCTTCCGGCGTTAAAGCCTAAAATTGTAGTTGATGCCATATTAGCGAAAAGAAATCTTGGTACCCACAGGGATATGGCACCTATTGTGATAGGACTAGGGCCGGGTTTTTGTGCCGGAGAGGATGTGGATGCTGTAATTGAGACCAACAGAGGTCATAACCTCGGCAGAGTGTTTCTTGAAGGCTCTGCAGAACCGGATACCGGTGTTCCGGGTGTTATCGGCGGTTTCGACTACCAGCGTATCTTAAGAGCCCCGGCTGATGGAGTAATTCGTAATGTACGGGAAATCTGCACCAATGTTAAGTGTGGTGATATCATTGCTTATGTTGATGACATGCCGGTTATATCAGGTCTTGATGGTGTATTGCGCGGTTTGATAACGGATGGCTTGCCGGTAAAGAAAAATCTGAAAATTGGAGATGTGGATCCGCGATGTAAAATCGAATACTGCTATTCCATTTCTGATAAGGCCCGTGCCATCGGGGGAGGAGTCTTAGAAGCAATCCTGTACTTTTTAAGTAAAGAAAGTGAGAACGGATATGAGTATAGTAAACATTAACGGACAAGAGTATCACTGGGACACTGATATGGCATTGATGGATTACCTGCGGGATGTACTTGGGATTACCTCTGTAAAGAATGGCTGCAAGGAAGGTGCTTGTGGTACCTGTACGGTAATAATCGACGGCAAGACAGCAAGAGCCTGTATCCAGAAGCTTTCCAGACTGGAAGGGAAAAAGATACAGACCATAGAAGGTTTTACTGAGAGAGAGAAAGAGGTATTTTCCTATGCTTTTGCAGCCTGTGGTGCGGTACAATGCGGTTTCTGCATTCCGGGAATGTTTATAAGCGGTAAGTGCCTGATTGACCAGAATCCAAATCCCACCAGAGAGGAGGTTAAGCTGGCGATTCGCACCAATATCTGCAGATGTACAGGCTATAAGAAGATAGAGGATGGAATCCTGTTAGCAGCTCAGCTGTTAAGAGAGAATTCAGAGGTTCCGAAATTAACCCAGACCGGAAAAGTCGGTGAGAAGACCTGTCGGGTAGATGCAGTTCCTAAGACCCTTGGAACTGCCAGATATGCAGATGATTACAGCTTTGAGGGAATGCTTTACGGAAAGAATGTCTTTAGTAAATATGCGCGGGCAAAAGTACTTTCCATCGACTCTTCAAAGGCCTTGTTAATGCCAGGAGTAATTGCAGTTTATATGGCAAAAGATATTCCCGGAAAACGCTATATCGGACATCTGGCACAGGATTGGCCGGGAATGATTGCAGTGGGAGAAGAAACGAAATGCTGCGGTGATACACTTGCTATGGTAGTTGCTGAGACGAAGGAACAAGCCATAGCGGCTGTAAAGGCAGTGGAAGTTGAGTACGAGGAAAAAATACCGGTCTCCACGGCTGAAAAAGCTAAGATTCCTGGTGCCCACCAGATTCATGGAGAAGGGTTCACTCAGTTTGGCAGGTTCATTATCCCTGAAAACAATTTATTTGACCATGAAGAAGTGAAGAGAGGCGATGCAGAAACTGCCCTTAAGAACTCAAAGTATATTGCAGAAGGAACCTTTACCCTGCCTCCTACCGAGCATGCATTTATGGAACCGGAAACTGCCATTGGTGTTCCAGATGGGGATGGTATCCTTGTTATAACCGGCGGTCAGGGTATCTATGATGAATACCATGAGATAAGTAACTATCTTGGAATCCCCATGGAGAAGCTACGCATACAAAGTGCCGTTGTGGGCGGTGGCTTTGGCGGAAAAGAAGATATGAGTGTGCAGCATCAGGCAGCCCTGTGTGCTTATCTGACAAAACGGCCTGTTAAGGTATTCTTTAGCAGACAGGAAAGTATAAATTATCACCCCAAAAGGCATGCCATGGAAATCTACTGTAAAATAGGCTGTAATGAGGAGGGAATCTTACAGGGAATGCAGGCAAGACTGACCTCTGACACCGGAGCCTATGCTTCTCTTGGAGGTCCGGTACTGCAAAGAGCCTGTACTCATATCGGAGGACCTTATAACTATCAGAATATTGATGTTGAGGGAAATGCCTATTTTACCAATAATCCTCCCGGTGGAGCCTTTCGAGGCTTTGGCGTAACCCAATCCTGTGCAGTAGTCGAATGTCTGATAAATCAGCTGGCAGAAGCAGCCGGGATCACAGGCTGGGAGATTCGTTACCGTAATGCAATTAAACCCGGCCAGTCACTGCCTAACGGGCAGATAGCCGATGAAGGAACAGCTATGGTTGAAACCCTGGAGGCAGTTAAAGAAGAGTTCGATAGATATGAAAATGATCCGGAATACTATGTGGGAATAGCCTCAGCCATGAAAAATGCCGGGGTAGGTGTAGGGGTTCAAGATATCGGGCGCTGTAACCTGAAAATAATTGGTGGCAAAGTACATGCAAGGTCTTCTGCCGGTGCTATCGGACAGGGAATTCAAACAGTACTGCTGCAAATGGTCTGTGAAGCCACCGGATTAAGGCCTTCTCAAATTGTAGTAGAACATCCGGATACCAGATATACACCAGACTCCGGTACCACAACTGCATCCCGCCAGACAGTATTTGCCGGAGAAGCAGCCAGAAGAGCGGCGATCAAATTGAAAATGGATCTGGAAAAAGGTAATAAACTATCAGATCTTGAGGATAAGGAATATATAGGGGAATTTGAATACAAAACTGACCCCATTGGTTCATCTAAAGCAAATCCCGTAAGTCATGTAGCATATGGTTATGCTACACAACTTTTTATCCTTGATAAAGAAGGAAAGGTTGTTAAGGTGGTAGCAGCCCACGACATAGGAAGAGCGATAAATCCTCTGTCGGCGGAAGGACAGGTGGAGGGAGGGGTAGCTATGGGACTTGGTTATGCTCTGACGGAGGATTTTCCATTGAAAAACGGAATCCCGCAAGTCAAGCTTGGTACCCTTGGTTTGTTTAAAGCAAACCAGATGCCTCCTATTGAGACCTATCTTCTAGGAAAGAATAATCCGGACATCGCCTTTGGAGCAAAAGGAATAGGGGAAATCGTATGTGTATTGGGAGCACCTGCCTGTCAGAATGCCTATTATAAGAAAGATGGTATCTTCCGTTATAAATATCCTCTTGAGAATACCTATTACCGAAAACCTAAGAACTGATATAAAAATATATGTTGAATTATAGTTTCTCCTCATCAGGTATATAAAACTTGATTATACGTACCATAATTATAACAAATAGTAGACAGGGCATAACATCAGGTTTAAAATAAAGATACAAATAACATTTTATTGGGGGTGGCAAGCAAATGGAAATGAAATTAATTTTGCGAAACGGTCTTCAACAAGCTTTATCCCATGCAGAGTAAGCATTAGTGAACTATTCTGTATGGGTCATAGGTTACCTTACTTTATAACGTTTAGGCTGGATTATTGATGAAGTTTATTTAGTTGTTAATAGGATAAAGTAAGCTTAACTATAAGCCAACTACTGCTGAACTCTGCACTTTATTTATCAATTATAAATAAGGAGCGGATCACATGAAATATATCAATGCAGCAGAAGTATTACCGGATTATCTGATAACAGAAATCCAGAAACATATCAGCGGAGAGGTTATATATATCCCTGCCGGTGAAGAACGTTCCAAATGGGGCGAAAAAAATGGTTCGAGGCAATATTTTGAAAATAGAAACCATCGGATTAAATTACATTATAAAAAGGGGGATACAATAGAAGAGATAGCAGTGGAATTCGGTCTTGCTTATGAAACTGTTCGTAAAATTGTATATAAACCCTGAAAAAAGGCTGTTGCATTTTAGCAACAGCCTTTTTTCTATCCTTGAAGTGAAGTCTGAGTTTTACTCTCAAGCTTATCATTTACAAATTTTATTACAGCATTTGAGGCTCCATCTTTGCCGTACCAGACATAAGTAGCATTAGTTTTATCTCCGGTTTCTGTGGTATTTTGTAAACTTCCCTCCATGCCTATAAGTTTAACTGCCTCAGCATAACTGATTCCATTATTCAGGGAATTGTATTTGCTTAAGGTTATGTATGAAGCATCGGAATTACCGGTATCGTCAGAATCAGAGGAATCTCCGGGGGTACTGGTGTTATCCTGAAAGATCATTACTGCTTCTGTACTGGCGGTAACTTTTATACTGCATTGATAGGTTTTTTTACCATAGGTGGCTGTTATGACTGCTTTTCCTTTTACTTTCGCAGTGACTTTGCCTTTGCTGGTTACAGTTGCAACTTTTTTATTACTGCTTGTCCACTTTATTTTTCCTGTGACCGGCTCATAATTTTTCAGAATTTCCAAGACAATAGTCTCTTTGGGAAACAGGGTGTAGTTGTCGGAACTTATGGTATAAACAGTTGCGGCATTTACCTTAACAGGTAGTAACAGAACTATAGCAAGCAGTAATATTATGAACTTTTTCAAATAGCTACCTCCTCAATCTTATTAATCTTTCGTTTCGGTTACTGCATTATGCTTTCATTATCTCATGAACTTATAAAGCATTGTTATTTTGGCGCTCCGGTCAGAATTTCGGAGAGGCTTAAAAATTCTCTCGGTGTATTCATTAGTTCATGAACTTAAAAACACGTTCTTGCTCTTGTTTCTCCAGACAGAAATTCCAAGCAAGCCTGCAAGTCCTCATTCTGCTTCTATTATATCATAAAAACACAGCAGATACATAGGTTTAATTTCATTTATTCGTTAATACAACTTGTAAAACGATATTATTATTGTTATGCTATAGGAAGGTAATAAGAAGTACTTTTAGTACTATTATTTCTGGAATTTATTATAATTTGATTAAAATCTTAATAATATTTCAATCATATTTTAAATTGTTAATTCATAGAAAATACGATATAATATGGCTAGTTATATGTTGACGGTAATATAGCGGAGGAATTGTAATGGATAGAAGGAATTTCACTGATTTGGGTGAGGAAATAAGAGATATAGTCCAGAATGCAGTGAATAGTAGGGACTTTCATCAATTAAACAGAGATATAAGCAGTACGGTAAAAGGTGCATTGGACGAAGTAAAAGATGCTCTTAATTCGGGTTATGGCAGTTATAGAAATATTCATTGGAATTCAAATGAGTCCATGAACCGGGACAAGCAGAACCAACATAAAAACGAGAATAAAGAGAACTATAAAGAGCAGAATTATAGAAAAAACAACGAGAATAACACCAGTACGGGGACGGACTACAAAAGAAGACAGCAATACAATGCCTATAAATCTCCCGTGCCTCCGAAACAGCCAAACACCTCAGTTACTAATCAAAAGCAGCAATATCCTCAGATACCGGTAGGAAAAGTTGCAAGTATTCTCTACACGGTATTTGGAAGTATTGGAATGAGCCTCTTTGGTATAGGAGCTTTTGTCCTGGCTTTGATCGGGTATATGAACAGTAAAGTAAATTTATTCACCATAGCACTTTCTTTTATACCTTTCTTTCTTATAAGCTGTACCATGTCTGCCAGGGGTGGTGCTTTAAGGAAAAGACTGAGACGATTCCGGCGATATACGGAGCTATTTAAAGGCCGGCCGTATTACTCTATTAATGACCTCACTTCTGCTTTAGGGCTCAAACGGAAATATGTGATAAAAGACCTGCGGAAGATGATAAATATTGGAATGTTTCCGGAAGGCAGGTTTGATGAGCAGGAGACCTGTATTATGTTAAATCAGGAGAGCTACAAGCAATATCAGGAGCTTCAGAAGAGAGTTCGTATGCAGGAGATGTCTGAGGTTAAGAAAGATAACACGGAGGGACAAGCAGGAGCTTCCGGTACCAATGATTATGAAGTAAGAAAAGCCATTGAAGCCGGCAGATCATGTATACAGCAGATCAGAGAAGCAAATGATGCAATTCCCGGTGAGGAGATATCCAGACGATTAGACCGTCTCGAGGAAGTCATTGGCAAAATCTTTCTATATATTGAACAGCATCCCAGCCAGTTGGCAGATATCCAGAAGTTTATGGATTATTATCTTCCGACTACTTTAAAGCTGGTAAATGCCTATAAGGAATTTGATAGGTTATCTGTTGAAGGTGATAATATATCAACGGCTAAGAATGAGATTGAAGAAACACTCAATACAATAAATCATGCTTTTGAGAATTTACTGGACAGCCTTTATGAAGATGTAACCATGGATGTTTCCAGCGATATATCTGTATTGGAAACCCTCCTGGCACAGGAAGGTCTGACACGTAAGGATTTTATATCGAATAAATAGACTGGAGGATAAATGAATGAATGGAGACACACCTACCTTAACCTTTGACCCTTTTGAGGAGGAAGTAAAAGAACCCTCAATGCTTAAGCTTCAAGAGGAGAAACAACAGGTTCAGCAATTTGATGAAAGTACACTGACAGTAGAAGAAAAGAAAATGGTAGAAGACTTTGCCAGTAAGATAGACCTTACGAAATCCAATCTGGTTCTCCAATATGGTGCAGGTGCCCAGAAGAAGATTGCTGACTTTTCAGAGTCTGCTTTAAATAATGTTAAGACGAAGGATCTGGGGGAGATAGGAAATATGCTCTCAGATGTAGTAATGGAGTTAAAGAGTTTTGAAGCGGATACAGAAGAGAAAGGTATTCTGGGATTTTTCAAGAAAAGTGCGAACAAGCTAAATATAATGAAAGCCAAATATGATAAAGCAGAAGTAAATATCAATAAAATCTGCAAGGTACTAGAAGCTCACCAGATTCAAATGCTTAAGGATATATCCATGCTGGATAAAATGTATGAGCTGAATAAAACCTATTTTAAAGAGCTGTCCATGTACATTTTGGCAGGTAAAAAGAAAATTGCTCAGGTTCAGGAAGAAGAACTGCCTAAGCTGGTGGAGAAATCTAATTTAAGCGGCTTACCCGAGGATGCACAGGCAGTTAATGATCTTGTGGCAGTAATAAACCGCTTTGAGAAAAAGATACATGACCTGGAACTTACAAGAATGATATCCATCCAAATGGCTCCCCAGATTCGATTGGTTCAGGGAAATGATACATTAATGACCGAGAAAATTCAGTCCACTCTCGTTAACACAATACCTCTTTGGAAGGGGCAGATGGTACTTGCTCTTGGGGTAGCTCATTCCACACAGGCTGCCAAAGCCCAGAGAGAAGTAACGGATATGACAAATGAGCTGTTAAGAAAGAATGCAGAAACCCTAAAGATGGCTACTATTGAGACCGCAAAGGAATCCGAGCGGGGTATAGTTGATATCGAAACTCTCCGTACAACCAATCAATCTCTTATTTCTACATTGGACGAGGTTCTTCGTATTCAGACAGAAGGCCGTCAAAAGAGAAAAGAAGCAGAAGTTGAATTGAACCGTATTGAAAATGAATTGAAGAATAAACTGCTCAGTATGAGAGGATAACTAATCCTGCAGGGGATACAGGCAAATTATATTTGCAGACAGATTACATTTACAAACAGATTACATTTGCAAACAGATTATATTTGCAGACGGATTACATTTATAAACAGATTACATTTACAGGCAGCTTATATTTGCAAACAAATTACATCAGTTGAAGAAAGAAGCATGGAGGTTCTGATTATACTCAGAATTTTCCATGCTTCTTTTAATACATTATGCTTTTCTTATTCCGCGAAAGATTAACTTGGAAATCTCAGATATGATAACGACACTAAAGGAAAGTGCAAATATTTTAGCCCACATTGTAATATCCAGAGGGATTGTCCCAAAGAAAGCTCCGGCAAACTGTATAATCAATATCTGAAGAAGGAAGGTAATGGATATTACCAATAACATGATTTTATTCTTTAGAAGGTGCTTGAAGATACTTACGGCATGAAGTTCCCTGCAGTTAAAGGCATTGAACAGCTGAAAGAGTGCGAATAATGTGAAAAGTACAGTTGTCATTTCTTCCTCAGCTGCGCCTAAGAAATTAAAGACATATTGGCACAGGAAGATGATAGAGATATACACACCAGTAAGTCCAATTCTTATCAGCATTCCTTTTGATACAATGTTGTCGCTTCGCTTTGTAGGCGGACGGCTCATTAGATCGTCGTAAATGGGTTCCAGTCCTAAAGTAAGGGCCGGAGGTCCGTCCATAATAATGTTAATCCACAAGAGCTGAAGTGCAGTAAATGGTGCCTTTAAACCTAAAAGGATGGACGTAAATACTACGATAACAGAAGATACGTTAACTGTCAGCTGAAACTGTATAAAACGTTTGAAATTCTCGTATATGCCACGACCCCAGGCAATAGCCTTAACGATGGTGGAGAAGGAATCATTAAGAAGAACGATATCGCTGGCCTCCTTTGAAACCTCCGTTCCTGAGATACCCATAGCAATACCTACATCGGCATTTTTAAGTGCCGGTGCATCATTGATACCGTCACCGGTAACTGCTACTACATTACCCTGTGACTTCAAAAGCTTAACTACACGCATTTTAATGGTAGGTGTACTTCTGGCAATTACACTGATTTTAGGTAATTTATGAAGCAATTCTTCATCTGTCAGGTCAACAATGTCTTTTGCTTCCACAGCAATGTGATCTGAATTAAGCAGATGGAGGTCATTGGCAATAGCTGTTGCAGTTACGATATTGTCACCGGTAAGGATCTTAAGATCTATACCTGCCATACGGCAATTCTTAACTGCTTCGTATACATCTGCACGCAGTGGATCAGAGATAGCCACAAACCCATCAAAGTTCATATTGTTCTCCATTTCGGAATGGTGATCGTCGGCTTCATAATCCATCATGGTATCCAATTCTTTATGGGCGAAAGCGATAACACGCATAGCCTTTTCCTGAGCTTTGGTGATATGACTTTCAATATCCCTGCGTTTTTCATCTGTGATACTGCACATGGAGAATACACATTCAGGGCTTCCTTTTACATAAGAAATGATCTTTCCGTCAACTTTACTGATGGTTGTCATGTGCTTTAACTCAGAGGAAAAAGGAAAGGCATACAATACATCATGATCCTGACGTTCGTCTTTATAGGACTTACCGCTGTCTGCTTTTGCTAATGAACTTTCATAAAAATTCAGCATGGCGCATTCCGTGGGATTACCGATAAAGGTACCATCCATTGAAATGTCAGCGGTAGTGTTAAGACAGACGTTGTGGACAATCCAGTCACAGGAGAGCTCTTTGGTATTGTCATGCCACTTATCATCATAATAAGCAGAAACCGTCATTTTATTCTCCGTCAGAGTTCCGGTCTTATCAGAGCAGATAACATTAATACAACCAACAGTCTCGGAAGCAATCATCTTCTTAACAAGAGCATTCTGATGAGAAAGCTTGATAATATTAATGGAAAGAGATACAGCAACTATTGTAGGAAGCCCCTCAGGTACGGCTGCGACAATTAGGACTATACTGGTTACAAAGGCATCCAGGACATCTTCAAAATTAAGGCCTCCCGATAAAGAAAAGCTTATAAGCTCTGAGACAAATACAATGGCTGCAGCAATTACTCCAAGTATTGTGATTGTCTTGCCAAGTCTTGCAAGTTTTTCCTGGAGAGGGGTGGAGGAGCGGTCTGTCTTTGTAAGTTCGTTTGCTATCTTACCAAATTCTGTGTTATCGCCAACTGCTGTAACGAGCATTTTACCGTAGCCGCTGGTTATGTAATTACCGGAATAAAGCATGTTGCTCCGGTCAGCAAGAGCAGTTTTTTCATCTGCGATAATTAATTCCGCATCTTTTTTAGAAGGAATACTTTCTCCGGTCAAAGCTGACTCATCAGCAGCAAGACCAACGCTTTCAAGAAGCCTTCCATCGGCAGGAATCTTATCGCCGGTTGAGAGCAGTACAATGTCTCCTACTACCAGGTCCTTCTGACCTATCATTAAGGTATCACCCTTTCGAAGAACCTTTATCTGTGTATCATCACTGATTTTAGAAAGGGCTTCAAAGGCTTTGGCACTCTTGCCTTCCATTACAACGGTAATAATAACTGACAGGGAAATAGCTGCAAATATACCCACGCATTCCAGAAAATCAGCCTCACCACCGGTAGTAGCACGGATGATATTAACAACCAGTGCAATAATTCCGGCCATTACCAGCATGAGAATCATAGGTTCGCTGCCAGCAGCCAGTATTCTGCGTATTAAAGATTCCGGCTTTTCTCTGGTCAATGTGTTACTGCCGTATTGTTGGAGGTTTTGATTAATTTGCTCCTCCGGCAGTCCTGTTGTTGAATTTGTGTTAAGCCTTTTTATGAGGCTTTCTCTGTTCTCCATAAATTCTTTCACAACATTTTTCCTCCTAGTATAAAAATATGTCGATTTTTTCACAAAATAAAAGACCCGGTATAGCCCTAAGCTATCACGAGTCATAAAAAAAAGACCTATGTATGGCTATAGCAGCTATACATGAGTCTCGTTAATTAAGGGAAGCCAGACTTTAACAGTCAGTATGTTGACTTACCACGCAGTTTACTGCGCTAACTACTCCCTCACGGGTAATTTAAATTGTCGTCCAATTTTAACACACGAAAATGTAAGTGTCAAGGGTTTAAGTAGGCTAATTAAATCCAACATGAATTAGGCTTAATTAAAACAAACACATTAATTTATTATTACATTCACATATTGATATTGTTTAAAAGTAGGAGTTTTAATCTTTCGGTAAGGCTTTACAAATTCTGGACCCTGTGTTAGAATTGAATTGCTAATTGCTAATTGCTAATTGCTAATTGCTAATTGCTAATTGCTAATTGCTAATTGCTAATTGCTAATTTGGAGGAATTGACCGTGAAACGTTTAATAATAGATGAAATGACAAGGAAAAACAGCTCTGTACAACTGAAGCCGATGAAGCATTGTACGGAGCCGAAACTAAAAGCGTAAAGCTTTCCATTCGTCGGAAAACAGGTATTAAAAGCATAGCCATAGTCATATGCTTTATTTTAGTACCTGTTTTTCGGGAATAGATTCAGCTATCTTTATAGCCGCAGACAATGTTTTGTCTGCGGCCTTTTTCGTGTACCGCTAAGGTGTACAGTCAGCTACTGCATTTACAGGCAGTAACTGAAGTATTGTAAATACCAGAGCAGAAGGCCGCTATATCTAAGCCTTCTGCTTTTTTTGTGCGAATTTAGCAGTTACATTAAGTGGCTCAACTGTTCCCAGCAGCTAATTTAAGAAAGAAACTAATAAACAACTGATAAGCAATTGTAAATGGAGATTATTATGAGCATATTTGAAATAAATGAATTAACCCATACCTATGGAGATAAACTGCTGTACCAAAAGGAATCCCTTGCTTTGTATAAAGGTGAACACATGGGGATTGTTGGACAAAACGGTGCAGGAAAAAGTACTTTGATTAAGATTTTATCAGGGGAGGTGATTCCTGATAATGGGCGGCTTGTATGGCAGCCGGGAATAAGGATAGGGCATCTTGACCAGCATGCGGAAATACCGGGTGAAGATACCATAATAGAATACTTAAGGACAGCATATAAAGATATGTATGACTTGGAAAAAAGAATGAACGCCCTGTATGGAAGGTATACAGAGTACAGTAACGACAAAGACCTCATAAAGGCTGCTGACTGCCAGGTGATTTTAGAGAACGAGGGTTTCTATCTGATTGAACCGCAGATTGATAAAATTATGACTGGACTTGGATTGGAGGCTTTGGGAAAAGAACGAAAGATATCACATTTAAGCGGTGGTCAGAGAGCCAAGATAATTCTTGCAAAGCTTTTGTTAGAGAAACCTGAGGTATTACTTCTTGATGAACCGACTAATTTTCTGGATAAAGAACATGTGCAATGGCTGGCAGAGTATTTAAGGGATTTTCCCAATGCTTTTGCAGTTGTATCACATGACATACAGTTTCTTGAAAAGGTTTGCAGCTGTATCTGTGATATAGATTCAGGAATTATAAAGAAATACAATGGAAAGTATTCAGAGCATCTAAAGCAGAAAAAACATTTGAAAGAAGACCACATAAGAAGATATAATGAACAGCAGCAGATGATAAAGAAGACAGAAGATTTTATCAGAAGAAATATTGCTGGTAATAACAGCAGAATAGCAAGAGGAAAGAGAAAGCAGCTGGAAAGACTGGACCGGATAACTGCACCTGTTAATAGCAGCACTAAGCTGGATTTTGGCTTTGAAGAAAGTACCGGTACAATTCAGGAGGTGCTAAAGATAAGTAACCTGGAAGTGGGATATCACTATCCTTTACTGCCGCCCGTCAATATAACCGTAAGAGGTGGTGAGAAGATTGTATTAACGGGCTTTAATGGAGTCGGAAAGTCTACGCTGCTTCAAACGCTAACGGCAAATATATCTAAGCTATCCGGCAGCTATCAATTTGCTGATTGGGTAAAAATCGGATATTATCGACAGGATTTAATCTGGGATGAACCTTCACTTACACCTTTTGAAATAATATCCCATGCCTATCCTCAATATAATAACAAGGAGGTAAGACGACAGTTAGCCAGATGCGGCATCAGCAATGAACATGCAATCCAGGAGATAGCCTCTTTAAGTGGAGGAGAACAGGCGAAAGTCAAGTTATGTAAGCTTATGCTTTCACCCAGTAACTTTCTGATACTGGATGAACCAACGAATCATTTGGATATCAACGCAAAAGAAGCGCTGTTAAATGCCCTGATAAAATATTCAGGAACATTGCTGTTAGTATCACATGAGGAGTCATTTTACAAGTCATGGGCAACTAAGGTACTTGATATCAGCAGTATAAAATAAAAGGAAACAAAGAATTAGACAGAAGGTTCAATTCACCTTAATCCTCCTTTATTGGAGGAATCCACTAACCATCTTTACCATACCATAGATCGTGTAAGACTAAAATCCTCTAACACGAATTTAACAGGTGAATCACGAATTTACCTTTTCATTTTACAGTTCATATTACAAACCTTAAATGAAGTTGAAAGCTCTATTTTCAGGTATTTCGGGAATTTAGTCCTTCAAAAAGATGGAACTTAGTCTTGCACAAAAGGTATAATGGAGTATGATCTTCTGCCTGTCCAGGAGGTACTTTATGACCAATGATAACAGATATCAGAAACATCTTACCCTACAGGATCGATTTGACATTGAAGATGGATTGAACCACGGTTACACATTGAAAAAGATAGCCGACAAGGTAGGTAAAGACAACTCTACAATTGCAAAGGAAATCAGAAAACACCGAATCGGAGATGAAGGATATAATACTCACAGCAATGACTGTATGTACCGTTTTTACTGCCAGAAGCAGTCTACGTGTCCTGACTGCGATAGGATGAAAAGATGCTGTACTTGTAAGAAAAATGATTGCAGGACATTCTGTCAGGATTATCATTCGGATATGTGCAGGAACATATCCCGTGCACCTTATGTATGTAATGGTTGCCAAAGTATCTATGACTGTCGCAAACCTCATTTTTTTTACCGGGCAAATGTGGCTTATGATACCTATAAATCCCTACTAAAGGATAGTAGAGAAGGAATAGCTCTGTCGCGTCAACAGCTTTATGAACTGGATTGCTTAATAACCCCGCTTATTAAACGTGGGCAGTCAATAGCGCACATTTATACAGGCCACAAGGATGAAATCCCATGCTCCATGAAGTCATTGTATAATTATATCGATCAGGGGATATTTACTGCTAGGAACATTGATCTTCCTAAGAAGGTAAAATATAAGGCTCGTAAAAAGAAGAGGAAAGAACCAGTAACTGATTATGCTTACAGGGAAGGTAGGACTTATAAGGATTTTCTGTCATTCATACAGGAGCACCCTGAAACAAATGTGGTTGAGCTGGATACGGTACATGGTAGCAATAAAACCGGAAATGTAATGCTCACCATGCTGTTCCGCAACTGTAGCCTGATGCTTATTATACTTATGACGGATTGCACTAAGGAATGTGTTAAGAAAGTTTTCGATGGTTTTGAAGCAGCTCTCGGATTTGAAACTTTCACCAATACATTCCCGATTATTCTAACGGACAATGGCCCTGAATTCAAAGGTCCGGCAGATGTTGAGAAAAGCTTAAGCGGAGGAGAAAGAACTAAAGTATTTTTTTGTGATCCACTGGCATCCTGGCAGAAAGCTAAGCTTGAAAAGAATCATGGATATATTCGGAAGGTAATACCAAAAGGTATACCTATAACCGGTCTTACACAGGAAGACTTGACATTGTTGGCAAATCACATTAACTGTACAGCAAGAGCCAGTTTAAATGGCCGCAATCCATTAGAACTGGCTCAGTTACTGCTTGATAAAAAGCTGATTCATGCTGCTGGCCTTAAACCAGTACCCGCGGATGATATCATGCTAAAGAAATCCTTATTGAAACACTAATTATCAGCTAAAAATATGATACAGGCAGAGGTCAGTCCATGAAAATGTAAATTCATCGTGTGGAATTTACTTTTAAACGGTATTTTCCAGACGTCTGCTTTTTGTACGCAAAAAACAGCTAAAAACAGTGTCCACAGTTCTATTATAGCTATATTAATTTAAAAGTAAACGTAATATTAACTAATAAAATCAATAAAGTAGAGGTTGTGATTACAAAAAACTTCGTTGTAGTCTAGAGGAATTTCGATTTACATTCAAGGTTCATATTACAAATTTACTTGACTTGGAGTTAACTCCAGGTGTTAAGCTGTAATTAATGTCTGTATATTAGCTGCTAACAGGCGTAATTATGATTAACGGAGGAAAGTAACATGGCAAAAAAACTTGGTTTTGGATGTATGAGGCTGCCTTTAAATAATGGAGATGATCCAACAAGTATTGACTTTGAACAGTTTAACCGGATGGTAGATACTTTTCTTGAAAGAGGCTTTACTTATTTTGATACTGCTTACATGTATCATAACTATATGAGCGAAACAGCATTAAGAGAGGCGTTAGTGAAAAGGCATCCAAGAGCATCTTACACAATTGCTACAAAGCTGCCAATCGTGTATTTAAAAGAACAGGCAGATATGGAACGGATATTCAACGAACAGCTTGAGAAAACGGGAGTGGATTATTTTGACTATTACCTGCTTCATAACCTGGGGGTTACCCATTATGAGATTGCCAGGAAAATGGATGCCTTCTCATTTATCAGTGAGAAAAAGGAAAAAGGTCTTGTTAAGAGTATCGGTTTTTCCTACCATGACAAGGCAGACTTATTGGATGAAATATTGACCGCGCATCCGGAAGTGGACTTTGTTCAGCTACAGATAAATTACCTGGACTGGGAGAATGAAAGCATACAGTCAGGAAAATGCTATGAGGTAGCAGTAAAACATGGCAAAAAGGTAATCGTAATGGAACCAATAAAAGGAGGTACTTTGGCAGAAGTTCCGGAAGCTGCCAAACAACTCTTTAAAGAGTACCAACCGGAGCTTTCGGTGGCTTCCTGGGCAATCAGGTATGCAGCCAGCCATGAGAATGTTATAATGGTCTTAAGCGGAATGTCCAATATGGAGCAGTTAGAGGATAATACATCTTATATGCAGGACTTTAAGCCTCTTAATCAAGAGGAAAAGCATATTATCCTTAGGGCAGTAGAGATCTTAAATAATGCCATTGCAATTCCCTGTACTGCCTGTCAATATTGTGTGGAAGGATGTCCGAAAAATATTGCCATACCTAATTACTTTGCTTTATACAATGCAGAGCAGCAGGAGATTAAAGGGAAATTTACAATACAGGGAGTCTACTATCGCAACTATACGAAAACCTATGGTAAAGCCTCTGATTGCATCAATTGCAGAAAATGTGAAAGAAATTGCCCGCAGCATATAGAAATCACCAGCTGGTTAAAGGAAGTAGCAGCTGTTTTTGAGGCAGAATAAAGGAGAACTTATGACAATTGCGGAAGTAAGTCAGAAATATCAATTAACAGCAGATACCTTACGTTATTATGAAAGAATAAAACTTATTCCTCCTGTTAACAGAAATTCCAGTGGTATCAGAGATTATACTGAGGAAGACTGCAACTGGGTGAATTTTATCAAGTGCATGAGAGGGGCAGGGCTGTCCATTGAGGTTTTAGCGGAATATGTATCACTTTTTCAGCAGGGAAATCAAAGCATTCCTGCACGGAAAGCACTGCTGTTAGAGCAAAGAAGACAGCTTGCTGACAGAATTACAGAGATGCAGGAGACTCTGAAACGACTGGACTATAAGATTGAAGGCTATGAGGAACGGTTACTTGTGAAAGAGGCAGCATTATCAAATAATGAGCAGGTTGTAGAGTGAGAAAACATAAACTATAATAAGAAGTTCCACTTCTGATTTTAGTGCGCCAGGGAGCGAATGGAGGTAAAAATGAAAATCATTGCGATTAATGGAAGTCCCAGAAAGAATGGTAATACGAGCAAAGCTCTTGAACTTATGGGTGAAGAGCTTGAAAAACAGGGAATCTCAGTAGAAACTATACAAATTGGTCATCTGGATATTCATGGCTGTATCGGCTGCGGTTATTGCAGAACTTCAGAAATGAACCAATGTGTATTCAAAGAAGATCTGGTAAATGAGACAGCAGCAAAAATGCGGGAAGCAGATGGATTCATACTGGCATGTCCAACCTATTATGCAGGGATAGCAGGAACCATGAAAGCTTTCTTAGACCGTGTATTCTATACAAGTTCCAGATATTTTAAATATAAGGTAGCAACCTCTGTTTCTGTAGTAAGAAGAGCAGGTGGTGTGGATACGGTACATCAGCTTAATAATTATCTGAATCTGGCTGAGACGATTCTCCCTCCTTCCCAATACTGGACCATAGCTTATGGCAGGGAAAAGGGTGAGGTTGAAGGTGATGGAGAAGGCTTACAGACCCTTCGTAAAAATGCACGTGCAATGGCATGGCTTCTTCAGGTTGTAGAGGCAGGAAAAGAAACAATTCCTCTTCCTGCCGAAGAAGACCGCGTTATGACTAATTTTATCAGGTAGGCTAGTAGCCTGCTGGAACATTTTTCTCCTTTAGATAGAACAAGCAGATAGCAAAAGACAGACTTCTTAGGTCTGTCTTTTGTCTTTTATATTGCCATAATATATCGTTGTGGAGTAATAAAACCAATATAGTAATACATATGATGAAATATGACAAGTGTATGAAAAAGGGAGCTTACGGTTATGATTTGCCTGAAACTATATCCATAGGAGCGCAGCTATTATTCGCAGGACATCGCTGTATCTTCTCCCTCTTGCAGGCTGAATTTCATTCAGTGTCATTACACCATATACTAGTGTCCCTGAAAACACTGTGGTACGCAATCACATTTGGTTTACAAAAAAGTACTGCTTCATTCAATTTAACGAGCGAATACTCGCTCTAGAGAATATTTCATATTGGGAGGTTCCTATGGATAACAGCTTTTCGATTTCCACGTATCCTGATGCTGCAGAAATAAACAGCCAGCTGGATGCACTGATAGCAAAACCAATCTACTCAGTAAAACCCGGTGCCCTAAAGACCTACGAGGATGAATACTATAACAAAAAGTGTATCAGGTCCAAAAACATGATTGAGGAGGCTTCAAACGTAATTCCCGGAGGTGTACAGCATAATCTGGCCTTTAATTATCCTTTTCCATTAGTATTTACAAAAGCAGAGGGAGCTTATCTTTATGACCTTGATGGGAACAAATACTATGACTTTCTGCAGGCGGGCGGACCGACAGTTTTAGGCAGTAATCCCGTAGAAGTACGCAATAAAGTAATAGAGCTGTTAAATGAATGCGGACCCTCCACCGGGCTTTTTCACGAATATGAATACAAAATTGCCAAAAAGATTATTGACAATTTTAAGACTGTTGAGATGTTTCGAATGCTTGGTTCAGGTACTGAAAGCTGTATGGCCGCTATAAGAGTAGCACGACTTGCTACCAAGAAGAAAAACATTCTTAAAATGGGAGGTGCTTATCACGGATGGAGTGATCAGCTGGCTTACGGTATCCGTATACCGGGCTCTAAATGGACCCAGGCCCATGGGGTGCCACGCTATATCTTCCGGCATACTCAGGAATTTTTCCCCAATGATTTAAATGACCTGGAACGTAAATTAAAACTGAATACCATAAAAGGCGGTACGGCGGCGGTAATGATTGAACCTCTTGGACCTGAAAGCGGAACCACTCCGGTTGACAGGAAGTTTAACAAAGGCGTTGAAGCCCTGTGCCACAAATATGGTGCCCTCCTGATCTTTGATGAAGTAGTTACAGGCTTTAGAGTGGGGATGTCAGGAGCGCAGGGATATTTTGGTGTCAGTCCGGATCTTACCATTTTCGGAAAAGTGGTGGCCGGGGGTTATCCGGGAGCCGGTGGACTTGGAGGTAAGAAGGAGTATATGAAGTATCTGTCGGCAGGAATTGCCGGAGGGCCGAAGGTTAAGAAGGCACTTGTAGGGGGAACCATGGCGGCTAATCCGCTTAGCTGTGTGGCAGGGTATTATACTCTTTGCGAGATAGAGAGAACCCAGGCAGCACAAAAGGCAGGGCTTATGGGTGACCGTTTAACCGAAGGCTTAAAACAACTGATAGCTAAATATAATCTGCCCTTTGTAGCCTTTAACCAAGGGTCGATCTGCCATCTTGAGACGGTAGGAACGACCCATTATGCAATCAACTGGTCAAAACCCTGGACAATACCCAGCGTATTAAACGCAACCTCGGAGCGGAAGAAAGAAATGGAACATGTGGGAGCTGCTTATATGGCTGAGGGGCTTGTAACCTTGGCAGGAAGCCGGCTGTATACCAGTGCTGCATACACCGGGGAAATGATAGCTGACGTATTGATAAGATTTGAGAAGGTGTTTAAAAATATGGCTGTAAAAGGTTAGGGGATGAAGGAGACTGTCATGGAGGAGAAGGAAGCTAAAAGAAGTGTTGTTAACGCAGGGAAAAAGCTGGTGGAATCAGGACTTATAGCCAGAACCTGGGGAAATGTAAGCTGCCGTATCAGTGATACTCAGTTTGTCATAACACCCAGCGGACGAGATTATATGTTGTTGACTCCGGAGGAAATTGTTACGGTAACAATAGAGAATTTAAGTTATAAAGGAAATATAAAACCATCTTCAGAAAAAGGTGTCCATGCGGAGGTTTATAAATTCAATTCAGCATTAAATTTTGTGATACATACCCATCAGGAGAATGCATCAGTAATCAGTACCCTTGGTTTGGAATCAGTAAAACCAGGTGTACAATATGCGCTTCTGGGGAAAGAAATAATCTGCGCGGCTTATGGACTTCCGGGGACTGGCAAGCTGGCCAAAGGAATAGCCCAAGCCTTACGAAAGTCCAGTGGAAATACAGTCATCATGAAGCATCATGGTGCGTTATGCTTTGGAATAAATGAAGAAGAAGCCTTTATGGCAGTCACTCAGTTAGAGGAAGCCTGTGAAGCTGTAATTGCTGCCAGATATCTTCAGATGAAACCGGATATCGTATATGACCCGGCAAAAATGAGAGAGTTTGCTTTAATTAATATGTCCGAAAAAGAAAAGAATTCCAACCTTAACATAAGGCCCCCTTACTGCGGCAGTGAGAGGACAAAGGAAGGTTTCAACCTCCTGCTGCCGGAGGGTAAAAGCCTTTCCATAAGAAATGGAGACTTACCGGATTCATTACCGGAGGATGCTGTTATTCATCAGGAGATATATCAGGGTAATCAAAAGATTAATTACATCCTCCATAGCGATACCCCATATATTCATACGATATCATGTGCTGAAAGGATACTTTACCCGCTGGTGGACGATTTCGCGCAGCTTGTAGGAACCAGTGTAAGAAATATAAACAGGGATTCACCCCTTAAGACCACAGCCCTCAAGAAATCCTCAGCAGTGTTTATTAAAAACAGCGGAGCGTTCTGCTGCGGTAATACAAAAGGAGACGCATTAGCGGTAAGTATGATTCTTGAGAAGAACTGTAAGGCTTATACTGCAGGAATCTTGTTTGGAGGAACGAAACCGCTAAGCCTTCTGGATAGAAATCTAATGCGTTTTGTATATCTTAAGAAATATTCCAGGCAGATGAATAGTGCTGTATAAGGAGGGGTTTTGTGAGTTCGCATGTTATTACCTATGATGTTGGTACTACCGGAATCAAAACCTGTCTGTATGAAATATCAGAAACCATACAGCTTATGGCATCTGCTGTAATGGGCTATAAGCTTTACATAATGGAGAATGGAGGAGCTGAACAGGACTTAAGAGAAATATGGGAAGCTATGTGCAGTACATCGGAGGCGGTGATTAAGAATAGCTGTATTACCTCTGAGTGTATCAAAGGGATTTCTTTCTGCTCACAAATGCAGGGGTTAGTACTGGTGGATAAAAACGGACAGCCGATACGCCCTTCTATGAGTTATATGGATCAAAGAGCAGAAGCAGAGTTAAATAAAGGAATGGGCAGAGGATTGAAAATTTCCGGTGTTAATATAATAAAACTGCTTAAATCTATCCATATTACAGGAGCGGTGGCTGCCAGTGTGAAAGACCCGGTCTGGAAATATAACTGGGTTAAGAAAAATGAACCGGAGAATTTCAACCTTATACATAAGTGGCTGGATGTGAAAGAATATCTCATCTTCCAATGTACTGGAAAATTTGTCATGACCAAAGACAGTGCTTTTGGTACCATGCTTTATGATATCAGAAAGGGTAGAAATTGCTTCAGCGGGAGTATGTGCCGAATGCTTGGTGTTGACATGGAACATCTTCCGCAAATAGTAAGCAGTACGGATATGGTTGGTGTACTTACAGACAAGGCAGCAGCAGAACTTAAACTGAGGGAAGGAATTCCGGTATTTGGCGGCGGTGGTGATGCTTCCTTAATCGGTGTGGGAGCAGGAGCAGTAAAAGCAGGAAGTACGCATATATATTCCGGCACCTCCGGCTGGGTGTCAACGGTCGTAAAACGCAGAATTCTTGATATTCATTCGATGATTGCCTCTGTGGCAGGGGCGGCAGAAGGTACCTTCAATTATTTTGCTGAACTGGAGACGGCAGGTAAATGTCTGGAATGGGTAAAGGAGCATATGGCTCTGGATGAAATAAATATTTATCTGGATAAGCTCTGTGTATCTGAGACCAATGAAAGTATTTATGTTAATTTATATGATTTTATGATGGAGGAGATTAAAGATATACCGGCAGGAAGTCATGGTGTTATATTTACCCCCTGGCTTCATGGGAACAGATGCCCTTTTGAGGATCTAAATGCAAGAGGAATGTTTTTTAATATACGGCTGGAAACCGGTAAAAGGGATATGATTCACGCAGTTATTGAAGGAATCTGTTATCATCTGAGGTGGCAGTTAGAAGCTCAGAGAAAGAAGATAAAGACGTCTAAGATAATCCGCTTTGTGGGCGGAGGAGCATTGTCACCTCTTACCTGCCATACCCTTGCTGATATTCTTGGGTGTGATATTGAAACAATAGAAAGCCCTCAGAATGCAGGGGCGTTAGGTGCAGCAGTAGTAGCTGCAGTAGGACTTGGTATTCTTAATGGATTTGAAGAGGCTGAAAGATTAATAAAAGTCAGGGAAGTATACCACCCTGATTTAAAGAATAGATGTATTCATGACAGGAATTTTCAAGTGTTCAAATCCTTGTATAAGAACAATAGAAAAGCTTTTAAGAGTTTAAATCAAAGGCTCTAAGGTTAACGTTGGAGGGACAAATGACAGAAATCATATTAAAAAGCAATCAGCTCAAATTTCATAAAGAAACCTTTGAAAAGACAACAGAGGACAGAAGGCAGAAAGTTCTGGAAGTCGCTATTGATGCATTTGCCTTAAATGGTTATAATGCAACCAGTATCAATGATATAGCAAAGAATGCCGGAATCAGTATAGGTGCAATGTACAGTTATTTTGCTTCTAAGGAAGATTTATTCCTGACCATAATAAATAACGCTTATTTTCTTATGGAAGAAATCTTAAATGAGGTGAAGGAATCCAGCAGAGATATCTATGACTGTGTGGAGCGAATGCTGTCTGCCTCCAGGGAGTTTTCTTTTCAATATCCAAAATTAAATCAGCTCTATCTGGATCTCACAACACAGGCCTTGGCACCTCTCTCGGTCAGGCTTTCTTCCAAGCTTGAGAGAATTACGCCCCGGATGCTCTGTGATTTTATCAAAGCAGGTGTCGAAGAAGGAATTGTCAATGACAAGGCAGATAAAAGTGTAATGGCATATTGTATTGATAATATATTTATGCTGTATCAATTCTCCTTATCCTCTGACTATTACAAAGAGCGGCTTAAGATTTTCATAGGTGAAGAAAAAGTGTCGGAGGTTAAAGACTTAGAAAAAGGTATAGTAAGTTTTATAAGGGCAGCATTAGAAGTAAAATAAGGGCAGTATTTAAGTAAATTAAGGGTAGCATTAGAATTATGTCATAACAATGCCTTATGCCCTGCAATTGAGCTGTCTTTTATGCAACAATTCTAACATAAATTGTAAAAAAAGTGAATGAAATTAATATTCTGCAATAAAATACTTGTGTATGTCCAAAAGTAAGTGTATTTTATATTATGAGAGCTGTCAGTATTACGTCTTACATAGCTGGGATGAATGCTTAGTTGGTATGTATAAGGAGTGTGTCTATTTATGATTCAGGAGATTCTTAAATTTAATAAAGAATTTGTTAAAAATAACGATTATGAAAAATTCAGAACCAGTAAATACCCCAATAAAAAAATTGCCATTGTTTCCTGTATGGATACAAGACTTACAGAACTACTGCCTTCTGCCCTTGGTCTGAAAAACGGTGATGCCAAGATTATTAAGAATGCAGGAGGGGTTATATCCCATCCTTTCGGAAGTGCTATGCGAAGTTTATTGATTGGAATTTATGAATTAGGTGTAGAAGAAATTCTGGTTATCGGTCATACGGATTGTGGAGCAAGGCATACGGACAGTACAAAGATGATTGAGAAGATGAAGGATAAGAATATCGATCAGAAGCAAATTGATATGCTTAAATACTGTGGTATTGACTTTGAAGCCTGGTTGGGAGGTTTTAAGGATTTGGATGTTTCTGTTAAGAGTTCTGTGGAGTTAATTCGTAACCATCCCCTGGTACCGGAAAGTGTTATGGTTTACGGACTGATTATAGATTCAGTTACCGGTGAACTGAGAGAGGTGACTGAGTGAATAGCTGGTGGTAGTTAATAGTTTATTAACTAATTTTTAGATTATTGGATTTCTTGTCAAAAGGGTAGGTTTTTACAAGGGGACGGCAAAATTGCACCAAACAGAAAGAACTCATGCTTCAATTCCGAGGCATAAGAAGTCCTAATTCTCTGAAGATTTTGTGCTTGTCATAATATGAAACAGATAACTCGCTGCGCTCAAACAATCTGTTTCATATTATAGCACAAAATCTTCAGAGAAAAGGACTTCTAATGCCTCTCCATAGGCACATTCGTTCTTTCTGTTTGGTGCAATTTGCCTGAAACCATATGGAAAAAGGGCTTTTGAGCCTAATTTAAAGTTGTAATTGAAGCAAAAAGAGGTATAAGTGTAAGAATAGAAAAGCCACCTGTTATGAAGAGTTGTTACCAAGTACTACTCTGCATAACAGGTGGCTTTTTTTGGATTAAAAGTAATGAAGCTGTTAAATAACTGTCTCTTTACGGTGTAGTTAGCGACTGCTTCAAGGCTTCCTCCAAAGAGGTGGGTTTTCTGCCTATTAGCTGTTCTAAAGCGGAGGATTCTTTTGAGAACTGCCCTGCTGCTACTGGGAGGTAAAGCCCGTAAATATTAAAAGCGGCAACAGGTTCTATTTCACCTTCTTTTACAAGTCTTGAAACTGCTTCGTCCGGTGAAAGGCTTTCGTGTCTTATGCTCTTACCTGTTAACTGAGACAGGAGGGTAACATAATCCTCAAATGTGTTTAGAGTACTGTTTACAAGCTCGTAGGCCTTATTCTCATGACCGGTTTCTGTAAGTACGGCGGCAGCAGCTAAAGCCAGATCATCACGCAGTGCGAAGTTATACTTACCTTTCTCAGCGGCAGTTACGAGAACACCACTTTTTACAGCAGCAGCCAGAGTATTTCCAAAAATATTCTCCAGATAGAAGCCGTTTCGTAAGAAGGTATAGGGGATATCTGTTGTTTTGATCATGTTTTCTGTAGCAAGATGCACATATTGTAAGCCTGCTATATTCATTGTTTCAGCAAAGGCTATACCAGTATAAACGATATGAGAGATGCCGGCATTTCTTGCAGCCAATACTACGTTAGCATGCTGATTGATACGAAGAGTGTTATCAAAATCAGGAGAGGATACGAACATCAGCTTATCAATTCCTTTAAAGGCCTGTGTTAATACAGAGACATCTTCATAAGAACCGATTCTGGTGCCTATACCTTTATTCTTAAATTTCTCAGCACTCTTCTCCGTGCGAACCAGAGCAGTTATATCTGCTGCTTTTACACCTTTCTCTAAAAGATGGTTTATGATTCCGCTTCCTAAGTGGCCGGTAGCACCTGTTACTAGTATTTTTGACATATAAATACCTCTTTGCTTTCTTAATGGCAAAACAACGTTTTAAAATAATTAGAACTTTATAACCTCTGGTTCACCGGTAAAAGAATAAATGGTAGCAGTTACATCTTTGATATAGAATACTTCCATGATTCCATCATCTGCTGCATACATCTGATTTAAGGAGGGATATTCAGCCAGCATGCTTTCTCTGGCTGCTCTGTTGTCATCATGTACTGCAATACCTTCTACACGGATCCACTTTCCTTTAGCCATACCGGAGAGCTCAAGCTTAGGATTTTCCAGTAGCTGTTTGAATACTTTCTTTTTGTTGTTGGTGACAGAATAAAGTTTTCCGTCATAAATCATTACAGCACCAAAAGGTCTTACTCTTGGCTGATCTCCCTCGCAGGTTGCCAGATAAAAGGTCTTACAATCTTTTAAAAATTCTAAAACGTTATTCATGTTAGTTGCTCCTTAGATTATTTAATGGTATAATAATTATTATAGTTCTATTATATATAGTATGACGATAATTTCAAGTACGATGTTTTGTGATAGTACTATTATATTGATACTGGTATTATTAATGATACTGATATTATTATTGATACTTTAAGATAAGACTCAAACATGGCTGGGTCACTATTTTAAAAATAAGTTGGTATAAACAATTTACACTTTTGATTGGAATACGTGCTAAAGGGTGCATATGATGGCCAGTGTGTATTATGTAATTAATAGTTCACACCTTGCTTTATGACAGTGCCACATCTGTCAGCAGATGCCGTATGAGGACTATTTATCCAACTACGAATTCAGAAATATATCAAATCATAGATCTGATACCACGAAAGGAGTTTTTTTATGACAAAAGAAACTGTAAATAAAGATAACATAAATAAAGTTAATATAAATAAAGACAACAAGAATAAAGATAACATAAACAAAGAGTTATTTGGTATATGTCCTTTTGCAACCACACAGAAGATCCTGACAGGTAAGTGGTCAATCTATATCCTCTATTTACTAAGTGAAGGACCTGTCAGGTTTAATGAATTAAAGAGAAGATTACCGGAAGAAATGACCCATGCCACTTTATCGCGTCAGTTGAAGCAGTTAGAGGAAGAAGGGCTTATAATAAGACACGAATATGTACAGATTCCGCCTAAGGTTGAATATTATATGAGTGATATCGGAGAAAAGTTTCAAATTGTTTTGGATGCATTAGAAATTTGGGGTAAGGAATATATAAATTACATTACACAGAAGGAAAATAAATAGGAAAAAAGTACTAGATAAACTCATTTTACACGTTACAGAGTAAAATGGGTTTTTTCTTTATTTTCCTATGTTTTAGGAATGATTATTACTATTAGAAGTTGGTAAAAAGGTATTGAAATAATTTAATTAATAAACTAAGAATGTAATTTATTAACAAATGGCAATTGACAGAGTTTTGCAAAGATGTTATATTGTTGGTAAATAGTTACATAATATGGTAGAAGAGAATGAATATTCTGGCAATATAACGAAAAGAAGTAGAAAAGAGTATTACAACTGAGCAGACATTGGACAAGCTGGGGAGCGTGTAGTGGCTCAGAATTATAATAAACAGTATAGTAGAAAAATAACAACGGGTATCAGCATAACGACTCACAATTTTTTAGAGGGGCTTTCAGTTATTCTAAAGACGGCATATTTGACTGTAATACAGTAGAGAAAGGAGCATGGTCTGGGAACTACAGCAGTCGGTAATAGTCTGGGGAATAATTGCAAGATAAAAATCGATGAGGAGGTTATAGTATGTTACACAAAAAGTTATTGGAACGTGGTAATCATCAACATTGGCTTGGGAAAAAAGGCAGGAGTTTTTTAAAGGGTGCTATCGTTACTGCAGCCATTCTTGGGATTCTTTCAACCTCTTTTATGCCAAGTAATTACACCAGTGCTTCGCAAATAGCGCCAACAAGTACGGACACCTATCAGGATAGATTCTTAGAGTTATGGGGAGATATTACAGATCCTGATAATGGTTATTTTAGTCCTCAGGGGATTCCTTATCATTCTATTGAGACACTAATTGTGGAAGCACCGGATTACGGTCACGTAACTACCAGTGAAGCAATGAGCTATTATATGTGGCTTGAAGCCATGTATGGCAAATTCACCGGTGATTTTTCCGGCTTCAAGAAAGCCTGGGATGTAGCAGAAACATATATCATTCCCACGGAAGCAGACCAACCTAATTCCAGTATGAGCAAATATAATGCCAGCAAACCGGCAACCTATGCTCCGGAATGGGAATTAACAAGTCTTTATCCCGCACAGTTGGATTTCAATGCGGCAGTTGGAAGTGACCCAATTAACAATGACCTTGTATCTACCTATGGAACAAATACCATTTACGGTATGCACTGGCTCTTGGATGTGGATAACTGGTATGGTTACGGCAGAAGGGGAGACGGCGTATCCACACCATCTTATATCAATACCTTCCAAAGAGGCAGAGAAGAGTCCACTTGGGAAACCATTCCTCAGCCTAGCTGGGATGCTATGAATTTCGGCGGGAAGAATGGTTATCTGGACTTGTTTACCGGAGACAGCAATTATGCATCACAATTCAAATATACCAATGCACCCGATGCAGATGCCCGTGCCGTACAGGCAACTTACTGGGCAGATCAATGGGCAGATGAAGTTGGTGTAAATCTTGGCACCTATAAAGGGAAAGCCAGTAAAATGGGGGATTATTTAAGATATTCAATGTTTGACAAGTACTTTAGAAAGATCGGTTCGCCTACTGTGGCAGGAACTGGCTATGATTCTGCTAGTTATCTGTTATCCTGGTATTATGCATGGGGTGGCGGTATTAGCTCCAATTGGGCCTGGAAGATAGGCAGCAGCCATAATCATTTCGGTTATCAGAATCCTATGGCAGCCTATATTCTTTCAGAAGAAGCTGATTTTAAACCTGCTTCTGCCAATGGTGCTACGGATTGGGGTGTAAGCCTTGACAGACAGCTGGAATTCTATCAGTGGCTGCAGTCCTCAGAAGGTGCCATTGCAGGCGGTGCCAGCAATTCAAACAATGGCCGTTACGAAGCCTGGCCTGCAGGAACAGCAACCTTCTATGGTATGGGGTATGAAGAGAATCCTGTATACGCTGATCCTGGCAGTAATACCTGGTTCGGTTTCCAGGCTTGGTCCATGCAGCGTGTCGCAGAATTGTACTATAAGACCGGTGATACCAGAGCAAAAGCTATTCTGGATAAATGGGTAAGCTGGATTAAAACGGTTGTTCAGTTAAACAGTGACGGTACCTTTGCTATTCCAAGCAATATTGACTGGAGTGGTCAGCCGGATACCTGGAATGGAACCTATACCGGTAATTCTAACCTGCATGTTACTATAACCAGTTATGGTACTGATCTTGGTGTAGCAGGTTCTTTGGCTAATGCCTTATTGTATTACAGTAAAGCCTCCGGCGATGATGAATCAAGAGTCATTGCCAAGGAACTCTTAGATCGTATGTGGACTCTGTACAGAGATGATAAGGGTCTGGCAGCTCCGGAAGCAAGAGCAGATTATAACCGCTTCTTCGACCAGGAAGTATTTGTTCCGGCAGGCTGGACAGGTAAGATGCCCAATGGCGACGTAATCAAGTCCGGTATAAAATTCCTTGATATCCGTTCCCAATATAAAGATGATCCGGATTACCAGAAGGTGCTGGATGCTTATAATAATGGAACAGATCCAGAATTTTATTATCATCGTTTCTGGGCACAGTGTGATATTGCAATTGCAAATGGTATATATTCCATCCTCTTTGGTGAGGGTAGTGAACCGGTTAATAATTCAATAATTACACCAGTAACAGCTGCATTTGATAAGAATACACAGAACCAGGCTGATATTGCTGTTAACCTGAATTTAAATGGAAATACCTTTACTGGTATCAAAGATGGCAGTACTTATCTGACACAGGGAACAGACTATACCCTCACAGGTAATGCAGTAACTCTTAACAAAAATTATCTTGCCGGAAAAGAAATCGGTGAATTAAAGCTGACCTTTGATTTCAGCAAAGGTGTGGACCCTGTCCTTACAGTGACGATACGTGATACCACACCAAGCGGCTCTATTACGCCGACAAGTGCAAGCTTTGATAAGCATCCTGATAAACAGGCGAATGTAACTGTTGCCTTAACGACGGCAAACCATACACTAACGGCTATTAAGATAGGAAGTACGGTGTTAACAAGCGGCACGGACTATACGGTTAGCGGAGGTACTGTTACCCTCCGTAAAGAAGCTTTAGCCACTTTACAGACCGGAGTATACAGCGTTGTCTTTGATCTCAGTGCCGGAACAGATCCTGTTCTTACATTAACGGTTACGGACTCCTCCGTAGCAGCTGGAAATATCAAAGTTCAGATGTTTAACGGAAACACTGCTGCTCAGACAAACGGTATCTCACCTAAAATTAAGCTCTACAATACTGGAAATACAAATGTGAAGCTTTCCGATGTAAAGCTTAGATATTACTATACCATTGATGGAGAAAAGGCTCAGAATTTCTGGTGTGACTGGTCAAGTGCCGGCAGCAGTAATGTAACAGGAACCTTTGTAGCTCTGCCATCCCCTAAGACTGGAGCAGATTATTATCTGGAGATTGGGTTTACCTCCGGTGCAGGTGAACTGGCAGCAGGAGCTTCCATTGAAGTTCAGGCAAGATTTTCAAAGAACGACTGGACAAATTATACCCAGACAGGCGATTATTCTTACAATGGAACCGGTAATAATTATGCAGACTGGTCAAAAGTAACCGGATATATTTCCGGTAGTCTGAAATGGGGAGTAGAACCGTAAAAGTAATTTTAAGGAAAAAAGTAAATTAAGTAAATTTCTTTTAGAATACGTTAATACGTTAATTCTAAGTTGTTCCGGGGTAGCATATTACCCCGGAACAAAAAGCAGATAAAAAGGGTATATCTGCAAATCTGGCTATAAAAGGTTACCATATTCTGCGGATATGCCTCCAAAATAATAAGGGGGTTAAGATATGCGTAAGTTGACTAGTCTCTTACTTATCGTATGCCTGTTAACAGCAGGTTTTGTTACAGCAAAACCCGTTAAAGCGCAAACGAATTATAATTATGGGGAAGCTTTACAAAAAGCAATTATATTCTATGAGTTCCAACGTTCGGGAGATCTGCCTGATACGATCAGAAACAACTGGAGAGGGGATTCCGGACTGACGGATGGAGCAGATGCTGGTCTTGATTTGACAGGTGGCTGGTATGATGCAGGGGATCATGTGAAATTCAATCTTCCTATGGCTTATACCGCTGCCATGCTAGCCTGGAGTGTTTATGAATCAGAGGATGCACTGCGTCAGAGCGGTCAGCTTGATTATCTGTTAGAGGAAATCAAGTGGGCAACAGACTATCTGATAAAATGCCATCCTTCCGCCAATGTTTTCTATTACCAGGTAGGTAACGGCAATACAGATCATTCCTGGTGGGGACCTGCTGAGGTAATGCAGATGGCGCGTCCCTCCTATAAGGTGGATTTAGCGAATCCCGGTTCCTCTGTAGTTGCAGGTTCTGCTGCCGCCTTAGCTGCCGCCGGCGCCATATTTGCAGACAGTAATCCCACCTATGCCGCTGAATGCATCCGTCATGCCAAGGAGCTTTTTGCCTTTGCTGATACTACAAAGAGTGATAAGGGGTACACCGCAGCAGATGGTTTCTACACCTCATATAGTGGTTTCTATGATGAACTTTCCTGGGCAGGAACCTGGATATATCTTGCAACAGGAGATACTGCTTATCTGAATAAAGCAGAATCTTATGTACCCAATTGGGGAACAGAGCCACAGTCCACTACCATAGCTTATAAGTGGGCTCATAGCTGGGATGATGTACATTATGGTACTTCAATCCTTCTTGCAAGAATAACAGACAAGGCTATCTATAAGACAGCATCAGAAATGCATCTGGATTTCTGGACTACCGGTTATAACGGAAATCGAGTATCTTATACACCAAAGGGCCTGGCATGGCTGGATTCCTGGGGAGCACTGCGTTATGCTACTACAACAGCCTTCCTGGCAAGTGTTTACGCAGACTGGTCAGGCTGTACTGCTGCCAAAGTCAGCACCTATAAGACCTTTGCCAAACAGCAGGTAGACTATGCACTGGGAAGTGCAGGACGCAGTTTTGTGGTTGGTTACGGTGAGAATTCACCTACAAGACCTCATCATAGAACCGCTCACAGTTCCTGGGCTGACAGTCAGACCGTTCCTACCTACCACAGACATACGATTTATGGTGCTTTGGTTGGTGGACCCGGAAAAGATGACAGCTATACCGATGATATCGGAAACTATGTAAATAATGAAATTGCCTGCGATTACAATGCAGGATTTGTAGGTGCTCTTGCCAAATTGTATGATGAATATGGCGGAACTCCCATAGCTGGTTTTAACGCTGTTGAAACAGTAACCAACGATGAATTCTTTGTTGAGGCTGGAATCAATGCCTCCAGCAGTAATTTCATTGAAATAAAGGCCCTGCTTAACAACCGTTCTGGTTGGCCAGCCAGAATGGGCGACAAGCTGTCCTTTAAGTATTTTATTGATATCAGCGAAGCTGCAAGTCTTGGATATAAGGCTTCTGATTTCACGGTAACCACCAATTATAATGCTGGTGCGGTAGTATCTAAATTGCAGCCATGGGATGAAGCTGCGAATATTTATTATGTTAATGTTGACTTCACCGGAACAAAGATCTATCCAGGCGGTCAGTCTGCTTATAGAAAAGAAGTACAGTTCAGAATTGCTGCTCCTGCGGCGGTAACCTGGAATAATGCCAACGATTTCTCCTATAGTGATTTAGGTGGTGTTACTTCGGGTAATACGGTTAAGACTTCCTATATACCTGTATATGATGCCGGTGTTAAAGTATTTGGAAATGAACCGGGAAATACAGTGGATAGTTCCACAATTACTCCGGAAACTGCAGCCTTTGACAAATACCTTCCGTCAAATATTAATGTAACTGTAAATTATAAGAACAATACTCTTAATGCTATTAAAAATGGAACTGCAGCACTGGTAAAGGGAACTGATTATACAGTAAGCGGAAATACCGTAACAATAGCTTCTTCTTATCTGTCAACCCTTAATACAGGAACAGCGAAGCTGGTATTTGACTTCAGTGCCGGTTTGGATAGAACACTGAGTATTACAGTTACTGATTCCTCACCTAGTGGAACAATCTCCATAACACAGGCGGAGTTTGATAAGCATACACCTAATCAGCAGGATATAGCCGTGGATATTACTTATAATGGTAATACCTTAAGCGGAATCCGAAATGGCAGTACGCTGCTGACAAGCGGAACGGACTATACACTGTCTGGAAACACGGTTACTCTTTTAAGCTCTTACCTGGCCTCGAAACCACTTGGTAAGCTGGAACTTACTTTTGATTTCAATAAAGGAAATGATCCGGTACTTACGGTTACGATTATTGACAGTTCAATCGTTGTAACAGGAAATGTCAAGGTACAGATGTTTAACGGAAGTAATGCGGCTGTAACCAACGGGATTGCTCCCAGATTCAAGATTGTTAACACCGGAACCGAAAGTATCAATCTCTCCGATGTGAAGTTAAGATATTATTATACCATTGACGGAGAGAAAGCACAGAACTTCTGGTGTGATTGGTCTTCTGCCGGAACTGCCAATGTAACAGGAACCTTTGTTAAGCTGGCGACAGCTAAAACAGGGGCAGATTATTATCTGGAAATTGGATTTGCAAACGCAGCAGGCACACTGGCAGCAGGAGCTTCTGTTGATGTACAGGCGAGATTCTCAAAAAGTGATTGGACCAATTATACTCAGACTGGTGACTATTCCTTCCAGGAATCCGGTTCCAATTATACTGATTGGAATAAGGTAACAGGATATGTTGGCGGCAGTCTGGTTTGGGGAATTGAACCGTAGATTATGGATTTCCTTTTTATGGTTTAATTAAGTGTAATACATTTAAATGTGCATTATACTAAGTAAGGTATTGAAGATACCTGGTATATTGTAAAATTAGACTATATTTATATTGAATAAACCTTTGAACTGGCTTAGCAGTTTGAAGGTTTATTCTTATTTTTGGATTTGGATGATGCCATTTCAAAGATATATAACCGACTGATAGAGAATGGGTTTGTAGTCAGAAAGGAAAAGAATTGAAATGTGAATTAGAGTGATTTATAATCAGAGCATTGATAGGAAGCTATAGGTAATTTTCAATCAGTTAATCATCCTGGTGAATGCTTTTACCTGATATTTTATGCTGTCAAAGCAGCAGATGGAGGACGATATGATTTATACTTTGACAATAAACCCATCCTTGGATTACATAGTGACAGTTCCTGAGTTTAGCCTGGGTATGGTAAATAGAACGACTGATGAAATCCTGTATCCTGGTGGAAAAGGTATCAATGTTTCCCTGGTACTTAAGAACCTGGGGATTGAGAGTACTGCTATTGGATTTACTGCCGGATTTACAGGGGAAGAGCTGACGAAAAGATTAAGAGAATATGGCATTTGTACTGAATTTATACAAGTGATGGAAGGACTTACAAGAATCAATGTAAAAGTAGGAGGTATTAGATTTGATGAAGGATGGTTATTTTGATGAGCAGATCCTTCTCTTAGACAAATAAATTGTAAAAATATCCATATAATGGTATATTGGTATTGTGTACTTTACATAAAAATTGACATTGCCTGGAGGAAGAAAATTTCAATATTCTACTTGAGGCGTTGAGAAAAATAATCTTTCAGAGACTGCAATTTCTCTGGATAAGTCAATTCCCTTAAGTAAAGAAGGAGTATTTTCGTGATAAAATTTAAGGTGACATTTACTGTGCTGTTTATATGCTTTTGTCTGACCAGCTTTTCTGGTCACAATAAGAGGAATGAGACGATAGGAGAGATAAATCGAAATTGCAACGTTCCTTTTGCACTGACATTACCGGAATCGTCGCTGGAGAATATAAAAGAATATTCTATGATTGGTGGATTTGGGTCTTATTTGCTGGAAAATGAAGACGTCTCTGTTACTATAAGCGGTTATCCTGATTGTCTAGATAAATATCATATAACCGGATATCAGATTAAAACACCTAAATACATCTTTATGGGGCTTCAGGTCGGATGTTCCCTTGAGGCTATAGACAAAGTCATGAATCTAAAAGGATTTATGATTTCAACCGAAAGCAGTCGGTGGAGGGAATATATAAAAAATGGTGTAAGAATAGGTATTAGTTTAAAGGATAAAGCTGTTACTATTTTTCATATATCAGTGGATGTAACGAATAAAAAGGATGTTTCCTTTTAAGCTTATCATGGAGAGCTGACTAATTAATATTTCCAGTATAATATGAAGATACAGGCTGACACTGAAATTATGAATAATAAGAAGAAAATAGGATAATAAGTACACATATAGAAAGCACTAAGAAAACGATTAAAAAAGAGGAGCTTATGAAGCAAATTGCAATCATATCTGATACTCATGGTCTGTTGCGTGAGTTTGTTATAAATGAAATTGTGACTGCGGATTGCTCCATTCATGCTGGTGACATCAACACACCATACCTTATGGAGACTATACAGCAGCTTAGAGAGACTTATATGGTACGTGGTAACAATGATAAAGAATGGGCAAAGGACTTGCCTGGAAGTATTACTGTCACTATTGAAGGCGTGAAATTCTTCATTGTTCATAACAAGAAGGACATTCCACCAGTCTTAACAGGTGTAGACGTGGTAGTTTATGGCCATTCCCATAAATATTCTGCCGAAATCATTAATGGCGTATTATTTCTCAATCCCGGCAGCTGTGGGAAACGACGCTTTGATATGGATATCACGATGTGCCGCATGACGGTGGACGCCGGGCATTATCAGTATGAAAAAGTTACGATTCCTCAGGAAATTTCAAGAAATTAAATATTATATTTTGGTGTAATGATGGTATAGTAATAACCAAAGAATATTTTCCAGATATATATGGCGTATTCAGTCCTAAAGGAATTCCGCCAGAAATTCTATTGGAATTGATTGGAGTGTAAAAATAAATGGATATCAAAGAATTTTGGAATGCGGTACTTAAACAAGAGGCAGAAAAGCTGAGATCTTTTTTCAAGGATACGGCTTATGTAAATTGGCAATGTACAAATGAGCATTTTACAGTAGATGAATATATAAGAGCAAATTGTGAATACCCCGGAACTTGGGATGGTACGATTGAAAGAATAGAGACAGCAGGTAATTTGATAATTGCAGCAGTTAAGGTCTTTTCTACTGATAATGAGATATCTTGTCATGTGGTATCTTTTATTGAGTTAGAGGATGATAAGATAATTGTAATGAATGAATATTGGGGGGATGATGGCATCGCACCCCAATGGAGACTAGAAATGAACCTGGGAACAGTGATATGCTAAGACGGTTTATCTGAATTGAAAATACAGTTTTTACTAATTTATGCTCCAACATAATAGAAAGAATAAACCAACATAATAGAAAGGATTTTGCGAAAATGGCAGCAATAACATCGGTACAGGACACGATAAATATATTAAATGCTATATTTGAAAAGCATAACAAGGATAGAATCTGTGTACTGGGAACCACCTGTTGCGGTAAGTCGACACTACATGAACAGATACCGGGAACGGTTGATATGGATAAGGAACTGTGGCCGCAATTATCGAAAGAAGAGGAAGCCTATATCTGTACGAAACCGTGGACAAAAGAAATTGGGGAGTTTACAAAAAGACTGGTGAAAGAAAGAGTAACTGTAAAGGCGGGACATCCTATATTCTCATTAATTCTTTTGGAGTGTGAAGTAATTGTATATCTGGATATAAGCGATGAGCTGCTTGCAGAACATTGCAAAAAAAGAGGAAGTGCTTTTTCGGATGCTAAGAATGTTAAAGATGCAATAGAAAATACATGGAATAATCTACGGAAAAATAAAAATTTGGTGTTTTACCATTTGAACATTACAGAATGATAAAGTGGAACAGATAAAAGTAGAACAGAATGATAAAAGTAGAAATGATAAAGCAGAAAATAATAAAAGTGGAAAATGATAAAATCGAAAATAAAGTACATATGGCTGAACAAATAGAGGCATTTGGAGTGGAGCAGAAGCAACCTGAGCAGTTTAAGTCTCCGATAAAGAAAATCAATGCAAATGTTACAAGCATTGGTGTAGACGGATGCAAAGGGGGATGGATTACGGCGGCTCTGAAGCAGGGAGTAATACTGAGAGTAAGTAAAGTTACCGGAGGAAAATTGACGTGGAAAAAAATGCAGATATACGTAAAGTGCAAATTGGAGATGAAAATACTTTGGCGTATATACAAACAGAATCATGGAAATTAGCATTTCAGCAAATATTATCGAAAGAAGTATTGGAGAAATGCATAAATATTGATAAAGCAAAAGAGATGTACACAAACTTATTAATGAAGAAGCTTGGAAACGGATGGATTTTGTCAGTTAATAATATGCCTCATTGCATTGCATACTGGGATAAAACCAGGGATGAAGGTATGTCTGATTATGCAGAACTTATCTGTATTCACAGTTTACAACGAAACTGGGGAAAAGGATATGGGTCCATGATGCTTGAGCATGTAATAGGTGATATAAAAGCAGCAGAATTTGATAAAGTTATGTTATGGGTTTTCGAAGAAAATACAAGGGCAAGAAAATTCTATGAAAAACATGGATTTATTGCAACAGAAAAGAAAAAGACATATTATGATGCTGTTGAAATTATGTACTGTAAAGAGATATAAGCAATAAGCAATATAAAGACGCTGACTTACAGTTGGGGGTAACTGATATGGAGCAAAATCATTTTAAAATGAATATTAGCTGTAAAGACCTTGAATGGTTGTATGTACCAGACGTTTTATATAAGGAATATGATACCTGCAAACGTTATTTGCAAATGTTTGTACCGTACAGGCATCACTGGAAGGAAAATGAAAAATTCCCGTTAGTTGTATTTATTCCAGGTTCAGCCTGGTACAGGCAGGAAATGTATAACAGTATTCCAAGCTATTCGAAATTGGCGGAGAGAGGAATAGTAACTGCTGTTGTACAGCATAGAGAATCGACGATTGCTCCTTTTCCGGCACAAGTACATGATATAAATTATGCCATAGGGTTTCTGATGGAAAAAGCAGAGGAATTACATATTGATATTAATAATATTTATATTGCAGGTAATTCCTCAGGTGGACATCTGGCACTGATGACTTCCTTGATGAAAGCACATGGAATCATTAACGGTGCCTATGAAATAAAAGGTGTTATTGCAGAATCAGCACCCTCTGATCTTATTCTATGTGCTGCCGAAGGCATACCTGATTGGATGCCGGAAGATTTTCGGCCAACCAGGGATTTGCTGGGAGTAAAACAAATCGATGAGAATCTGGAATTGGCTAAACAGGCATCCTGTGAAATGTATATTACCAGAGATGTTACGATACCGCGCGTATTATTGATTCACGGTACTGATGATTGCCAGGTTAATATACAGCATAGCAGACAATTATTCGAGCAATTAAGAAAAGTTGATAAAGACGTACTTTTTTATGAATTAGAGGGCAGTGACCATGGAGGATCAGAATTCTGGTCGAAGGAAGTTGTGGATATCATTGAGTCATTTGTTCAGCGTTAGCTTTAACAGTGGCAGCTATCATAAGTATAAACAGGGTAGTTTATCTAACTGCCCTGTAGGTTTATAAACAGATATCAAGACTTGGAAAGAAAATGAGCTTAGGAAACATAATCTGTACTTAAATATTCATTCTATAAAACCCGATAAAGTATGGGGTGGTTTTGAAAAATTATATAAATAATGCAAATACCAGTAAAGGTATCAGCAGCAAAACATTCACAGCTGTAAAGACTGCCAGGTAATATAAAGGCCTGGAGGGCTTAAGAGCAGCATAGAACTTAAAGGAAATCAGACTTGCCAAAGACGCAATTATAGTGCCAAGACCGCCAATATTGGTACCAAGCAGAAGCTGGCGGTATTTGTCTGTAAAGCCTGATAACAGTACTGCAGCAGGTACATTGCTGATTACCTGACTGAGAAGAATACCTGATAAGAGCTCTCTTTCCCTGATAAAAGAAGTCAGAACGGCATGAACGGAAGGTATACGCTCAAGGTTTCCAACAAACACAAAAAAACAGACAAAGGTAAGCAGCAATCCATAATCGGCTTTCATAATAAGTTTTTTATCGGTAAATAAAAGTATTATGAGCAGAACCACCAGTGTCAGCCTGTAATCCAATACATGAAAGACTGTAAGAAGACTGAGCAGAAATAGTATTATGTAGATGAGAAGCCTTTTTTTATGCGTGATGACCGGGACCTCTCTCTCAACAGGCATTATAGGCTGTTTCCTGCAAATGAAAGAAAACAGCACTAACAGAATCAGACCAAGGAGGCAGAGGGGAAAGGTAATTTGAAAGAACTCGCCGGGATTAATGCGGTAATAGGAATATAGATAAAGATTCTGCGGATTTCCAAGTGGGGTTAGCATACTTCCAAGATTTGCAGCAGCAGTTTCCAATACAATAGTATATACCAGCCTGTCAGTAAGGTTAGAAGCTGAAAATATTATTATGGTAAAGGGAACAAAGGTTATAAGTGCCACATCATTTGTAATCAGCATAGAGGAGAAGAAGCATAACAACACCAGTATCAGACAAAGGGTCCTGGAATTCTTGAAGCGCGGTATAATGCTCATAGCCAGTCTGTCAAAAAATCCAATGCTTTTTAAGCCGGCCACAGCAGTCATTAAACAGAAAAGCAATGCAAGGGTACGAAAGTCAATATATGATATGTAATCTGTTGAGGGTGGAACAAAAAACATAGTAATCAGGGCAGCAAGGGTAGAAATTAATAGAACAGCTTCAGATTTGATGAAGCCTTTAAGCTTTTTCATAGGTTAATATTCTCCAGTCAGTGAAAGGTATTAGTAATACTATACCGGTTTATAAATTGCCGAAGATTATTATAAGCCCAGCTGTAGAATCTATCAAGAAATATTTATAGCTATAGCAATTCAAACTCATTTTTATGGAATCTTAGTATTCCTTCATCTCTTAATCTGCCAAGTTCACTGGACATGGCACTCCTGTCAATACAAAGATAATCGGCTAATTCCTGCCTGTTGTAAGGAATGATAAATGCCTGATTTTTAGAATTCATTGCCTGTGTAGACAGATAAGAAAGCAATTTTTCTCTAATGGAACGGCTGGATATATGATCGATCTTCTGCATTAGCATTACGTTTTTATTTGCAAGTATTCGCACCATATTACCGGTTAAAACAGAATTATAATCGCAGGGGGAAGTATATGTGTTAAGAATTTGCCGGCAGTCAATAAAGAGTATGCTTGCATTCTCTGCAGCGACTACGCTGACTGGTAGTTTTGTTATTGCAGCAAAAGAGAAGGACTCCGCAAACATATCAGATACTGACATTCTGCCTATTATAGTACGGTTACCCCAATAATCCTCCTTTATAACCGTAACACTGCCTTTTAAAACTATACCGATTTCATGAATAGGATTACCTGCCCTGAGAATATAATCATCTTTTTGATAATCCTTTTCTCTGGCATCCAGACAGGAAAGCATAGAATCAAACTCTTTTTCTTCAATACCTGTGAACAAGGAATTTTGTTTCAGTATTTCAATCTTATTCATACTTTAGACGACCTTTCATAAGTAATTCATTTCTTTGCCTATTGGCTTATAACTCATAATATAAAAATAAATCCATTGTGGATAAATCCATCATGAAAACAAATCGATGATGAAAAAAATAAATCCATCATGAAAAAACAAATCCATCATGAAAAAACAAATTCATCATGAAAAAACAAATTCATCATGAAAAAACAAATTCATCATAAAAAAACAAATCCACCATGAAAAACAAATCCATCATGAAAAACAAATTCATCATGAAAAACAAATCCATCATGAAAAAACAAATCCATCATGAAAAACAAATTCATCATGAAAAACAAATTCATCATGAAAAAACAAATTCATCATGAAAAAACAAATCCATCATGAAAAACAAATTTATCATATAAAATAAATCCATCATGAAAAACAAATCCATCAAAATAATGAATCCATCATGAAATTAACAAATCTATCATGAAAATAAATCCTCATGTAAAAGTATATTAGTAATTAAGATTCATAATGATAGTATTATGTTGTAATTGCAACAGACAGTAGAATAATATTAGTATATCATGGAAATGTAAGTCAAGCATAATTTTCTCATGGATTCCTTGCAAACGGACAAAATCTCAATGCCAGGAAAATAGGTTGATGAACAATACAGTATAAAAAGAAACTTATGAATTAAATTTAGATACAAGTAACATATTATAAAAACTATATAACACAAAAATCTAAAATAAAACAGCAGCTTGAAAATCTGCAAGTTTAACAGTTTTAAGCCGCAGATTGCGGCGGAAGGAGAGATAACTATGTCAGCACAATACTTGAAAAACATTGATTTTGAAAACGTATTAAAACTGGAAGAATTGGTTGCTTACCAGACAGGACAGGTAGTAAGCCGTACGCTGGTACAGAATAAATCTGTAGGCGTTACCTTATTTTCCTTTGATAAAGGAGAACAGATCAGCACCCATGCTTCCACCGGGGATGCAATGGTTAATATCCTCACCGGAGAAGCACTTATAACAATAGGTGAAAAGGAATATAGTCTGTTAGCCGGAGAGACTATTGTTATGCCAAACAATATACCTCATGCCGTATATGCCAAAGAACAGTTTAAGATGCTGCTTACAGTAATTTTCCCATATTAAATTATTAAGATCAGTCAGCTGGGCTTGGTGAAGGAATTCCGTTATTTTGATAGTTTAAACCCCAATCATACATGGATTTTATAATCGGGGTCATGGATAAACCAAGCTCAGTTAATTCATATTCCACCCTTGGCGGAACTTCTGCATAAACCGTTCTCTTTACGATACCGTCTTTCTCTAACTCCCGCAATTGCAGTGTAAGAGTGCGGTGAGTTACATTTGTCATGAGCTTCTGTAGTTCATTGAATCTTTTTTTGCCACCCAGCAAACGGAAAAGAATAATCCCCTTCCATTTACCACTTATAATATTTAAGGTAGTTTCTACAGGGCAGGGTCTATTAGAACATTCCCCGGTTTGGAATTGCAACATAATCATTCCTCTTTTCTTAATTTCTTTTATTCAATAGTATAAAAAGTATACTAAGGATATTCGTTGTATATTATATATCAAAAATGTGCGTACTTCAATATGGTATTTGAATGTGTTATAGTGTCCTCATAAAATAATTTGAAAGAAAGAGGTAATAAAAATGAGTGACAAAAACCAGCAGATACTGGAAGCAATCCAAAACCGATATGCCTGTAAAAAGTTTGATAAAGACAGAATTATTTCAGAGGAAGATTTTAATACCATATTAGAAGCAGGAAGATTATCTCCCAGTTCCTTTGGTTTTGAACCCTGGAAATTCCTTGTAATCCAGAAGGAAGAAATAAGAAACAAATTATTACCTGTTGCCTGGGGAGCACAGAACAGTTTAAATGGCGCCAGCCATTTTGTTATTCTTCTGGCACGTCGTGGAAAAGAAGTGGTTTCTGATTCGGATTATATCTGGAATATAATGACAGGGATACAGGGCTTGCCAGAAAATATAGCATTACAGAAGAAAGAGTTCTTCGGAAATTTTCAGAAAAATGATTTTAAGCTTCTGGAGAATGAGCGCACTGCTTATGACTGGGCTTCCAAACAGACATATATAGCGCTTGCCAATATGCTTACAACAGCAGCATTTTTAGGAATAGATTCCTGTCCTATTGAGGGTTTTAACATTGAAGCAGTAGAAAAGCTTTTGGAAGAAGAGAATATCCTTGATTCAGAACATTTTGGTGTATCTTTGATGGCAGGTTTTGGTTACAGAGCTCAGGAGCCCGGTATTAAGACCAGACGTCCTCAGAATGAAGTGGTTCAATGGGTGTAAAAATCCAAAGATAACCTATAAATAAATGAAATATACATCAGGTTTATCAGAGGTGTGAAACTATTTATGTTCAATTTGAACAGGTTTCTCCTTATTTTCCTTACCATGAGAAAAAGCTACTGTAGCATGTAGCTTTTTTTCATAATCGGATATAGTTCTGCACTCCAAATATATTTATAAAAGATAAGTCACTAAAGCAATTGCTCTAAGGGCTAGTTATTATTCTATGCCTTAGTTCATAATAATCTTGTTAAATTTTAACATGCCTAACAATTACAACTTAATTCATAATAAATATCCATTGACATATCGCGATTATATACTTCGTACATTGTTCCAGTACAGGAAGTTTTCTTCTTATCCATATACTCTTTCAGCCATATATGCGCGTTTCCAGCCTTTGAAAAACCTCCTGTAAAGTTTAAATGAATACACTTTGCCGCTTTTTCCACTCGAATATAGTCAGCAGCATCGTTAGACGCGTCAGTTTGTAAGATTGGCAGGCAGGTAATCATTTTAAAGGCAGAATCATCTGTCAGAAGACCTTCATATTTTACAAAATGTGCTCCGGCAATCTCAAGATTATATTTGGATGCTTTTTCATAAAGCTTTCCCGCGGAAGTCCCAAGCATTTCGAGATCCATATTTTCTTCGATAAATAAGCAGATACATTCTGGAAAATAACTTTCAGAAATTACTTGTCTCGCATCCTGATATTCAATTTTATCAATCTGATCCATACTTCTACGTAATTCCTGCATATCTTTTATATTACGCTCCAACTCAGTCTTCTTCACAGAAAGAATCTCATTTTCTGGTATTCCTTTGCACAAGACCCCTTTGATATCAGCCAGTGAAAAACCAAGCTGTTTATAATGTTTTATTTTCTCAAGCCTTGCTATTTGATTTTCTTCATAATAATGGTATCCGTTCCATGGATCTATCTTTGAAGAAGTTATCATTCCTTCCGCTTCATAAAGTCTTATGGCCTTTCTGCCAACTTTAGCGATTTGTGCAAGCTGCCCTCTGGTATACATTACTTTGCCACCTTCTTTCCTGTTTTTATCCATTTGGTTTTTCTTATAAAGCCAAGATGTAAAAATGGAATTCTATATAAAAAATGATGCATATAGATTTTGTAGTTTTCACGTTTTACAAAACTTTTCACTGCTGCAACAATAAATTCAGCAATATCCTGATTTATAAGTTCGCCTAGCTCTTTATCAGCCACCGCAGGATTACCAAGATGACCATATTCCCCCATAGCAGCTAACTGTTTTTTCTTTGAAATTATATCCCTGTCACTAATGAAAGTCCTCGGAAGTTCCTTATATCCATCTTTTACCAAATTTTTCTTAATTGCTATCAAACTTGATGTCTCAATCCATCCAGCGTGAAAATCATCAGGATATTTTTTTTCCATCTCTAAAATCAACTTTGGTGATTGATGTTTGATTCCCAATTCATTTAATGAGAAAAAAGCTCCAAGTGGCGAAATTGCTCTTATTCCATAATGCTTATTAACTCTCCTGATGGCTTTCTCAATAGCAATATGATGAACAGGGTCTGCATGAGATGCTATTAGGACAATATTCATAAATCCCATATGAACAAGGTTATCAAGCAGTTCTCTGGCTACAACATATGTTGTATTCATAGAAAAATGAATGCATCCATAGAACTCATTAACAGATGCCGCTGCAATTGGAAATGAAGGTAAATAGAAACATTTATATCCCTCCCTCTCTTCCAGCTTTAACATCGCGTCCTTACTCCAATGCTCTCCTTCAATTAAATCTGTTGCTAAAGGGAGGCATAAACCATGTTCTTCAATGGGAGCCATTGTTACAAAAATAATACTGTTTTGTTTATCAATATCTTTTATTTCTTTCCAGGTTATTAAACTTAGATCTTTTATGTTCGTATCCTCACTTTCTTTTTCTTAAAGTAAGAATACACCCGGCCCTAAAGGACCAGGTCAATACCTTATTATACTTAATTTTTAAAGAAAGAAAAGACTTATAAAAGGAAAAAGGATTTAAAAGAAAGGTTACAGTGAAATAAGAAAAAAGGTTACAGTGAAATAAAAGAAAGGTTACAGTGAAATAAAAAAAAGATTACAGTGAAATAAGAAGAAAGGTTACAGTGAAATAAAAAGAAAGATTACAGTGAAATAAAAAGAAAGGCTTCAGTGAAATAAAAAGAAAGTTTAAAGTGAAAAAAGGTTATAGTGAATTAATATGAAGGTTACTGTGTAATAAAAAGAAACAAAAAGAAACAAAAGGCAATAAAGAGAAACAAAGGGAAAAATAAAATTGACAAACAATAAACTATCTGTTATTATAAGGACATATTTACAGTAAAGAAAGGAATATTTCTTTGAAAGATAAGTTTTATACAATATATCAAGTTGCAGATCAATTGGAAATGAGCCATAAAACTATTAGAAATTTTATATCTGATGGCAGACTGAAGGCTTCTAAGGTAGGAAAACAATGGCGAATAGCAGAAGCGGATTTGGAATCTTTCATGAATCAAGGTGAAAGTACAGAAGATAAGCCGGAAGAATCTTTAAATAGTATATCTTTTGAACTACCCTCTGAAGGAACAGAGGATCACATAAAGGTATCGGCAGTACTTGATATCCATCAACAGGATAAAGAGCAGTTCATGCGTTTATCCAATACCCTCCTGGCTAATATGAATGGAGGAGGCTTTAAGGTGAGAGGCTGTACACTGAATGTTAAATACTATGAACAGGACAGAACCGTAAAGATATTTCTCTGGGGGAGTATTAACTTTATTCAAGACATGCTGGAAACAATAAAGACACTAAATGAAACTGTTTAGAAGGAGCAGAATAATGGAGATAACAACAATAAGAAGAAATTCTATACTTATAGCATTAGTGCAGGAAAAGGAGATAGTTATTAAGGATGTCCAGAGTGCATTGGATCTCCTTGCAACTGTTTGGTATGAAACCGGCAGCAATTATCTGATTATAACCAAGGAATCCATAACGGAAGACTTTTTTGTCTTAAGTACCCGGCTTGCAGGCGAAGTTCTTCAGAAATTCATTAATTATAACATTAAGGTAGCTATAACAGGAGATTACTCCGGTTATACAAGTAAACCGTTAAAGGATTTTATTTATGAATGCAATAATGGTAAGGACATTTTCTTCTTATCAACAGTAGAGGAAGCCATTGAAAAATTTACCCAGGCATTTAATCCGGTTAGATTAAACGCTGGAAAATTTCATAGCCTGGGAGACGATACAATAGGCTTTAAGGCACTTAATACAGCGGATGCAGCTGCTATCCATGAATTTGCATCTGATCCGGAGGTTTCACGTTATATTGGCTGGAGATTAATGAAAAATCAGGATGAGACATATCAGCATGTGGAGATCATGATAAAGAGAGAACTGGAATCAATCCAATTGTATGCTTCTGTTTATTTAAGAGAAACAGGTAAGATAATTGGAACTGTAATGCTTTTTAATATTGATCTGGAAGCAGCAAATGCCGAAATAGGATATGTATTCCGAAAGGATGCATGGGGCAAAGGCTATGGAAGCAGAAGTGTTGCCATAATAAGTGATTTTGTATTTAATAATTTGAAATTTCACAGGCTGTATGCCAATGTCGCTGCTGAGAATACAGGTTCCGGTAAGATACTTGTAAATAATGGATTTTTATTAGAGGGCAGGCTTAAAGACCACTATCTGGTGGAAGAAAAATATTGTGACAGGCTAATTTACGGAAAATTAGCGGCTATATAACAACTATATAGTATCTATATAATATTTATCAAATGTATATTATCCTTAAACTCCTGTAAAATTCATGGAATTTTACAGGAGTTTATTGTATAATTGATAATAACAATAATATTGACTTAATACGGCCTTACATAACTACCTTGCATAGATTTCACTAATTCATTATCTGATATTAATCTGATATTAAGTAAAATTTAGGCAAAGCAAGATTACCAATTGGATTGAACCATTTGGAGGGAAAGGAATAATGATGCTGATATTAAGACCTCCCAGATAAGCCTGGGGCTTACCTGCTATACGACCGCCTCCTTAAGCATTCTTCTAGTTTCGGAATGAATTCTTAGGAGGATTATTATGAAGTTAAAGTATAAAAAGAATATAGTATTACTCTATGCCTATACCTTTTTTGACGGGTTTATACTGGCTTATGTAATTGAAAGGCTTTTCTGGGCGGAACGAGGAATGTCAATCACTATGGTGGTTGCTACAGAGATTATTTATGGAATATCTGTAGCTGTATTTGAGTTACCCTCAGGACTCCTTGCCGATAAGTTTGGCAGAAAGAAGCTGCTAATTGTGGCAGGTTTTCTGTCAGTAATTGAAATGATATTAATATATAATGCCCAGGATTTTTGGTGGTTTGCTGCTGCAGTATTTTTAGGGGGAATCAGTACAGCTATGGAGAGTGGAAGTCTTCAGGCTATTATGTATGATTCTCTTTCATCAGTGGGTAAGCATGATAATTATGAAGCCGTTTATGGCAGATTCAGAGCAATTGATACGGCAGGCTCTGTTATGGCAGCCTTTTTTGGAGCTTTCACAGCATATAATATTGGTATGGAACTGAACTATCAGATATCAATAGGCAGCAAGTTTGCAGCTTTTATTCTGCTGTTATTCTTGACAGAAGTACAAACAGGAGCCAGGAAGGATATTAAAGAAGGACTGACTCTCAGGGATTACTATAAGGAAGTAAGAGCTTTTCTCAAGAATAACCGTATGCTGTCCCTTTATTGTATGAATGGCTTAGTCCTTGGTGCCTGCTGGAATTATGTAGATGAATTCTGGCAGCTGTTAATGCAGGAAGTAGATGTGCCGGTTCTTTATTTTGGTGCGATATCGGTCCTCTATAGTATTTTTACAATACCCGGTAATTTATTGGTTCAGCGTCTAAAACGAAAGATAAATTATACTTTATTCTTTTGTCTGATACCTTTCTTATATGGTGGAGGCTTTATTCTGATAAGCCATTTAAGAAGTTATCTGGTATTGCTTCCTTTAATCTTTTTAGGAATTTGGCATGGTTTTGTTGAACCGCTGTTAAGCGGATGTATTCAGCATCGTACCAAGAGTAGTGTAAGGGCTACTATGGAGTCAGTTTTCTCCTTTATGCTAAGAATCGTATCTGTGTTTGTTGGATTGATGTTTAGTCTTTATGCCGATCGCAGTATTTTTAAGGGATACCAGGTATTAGGAGTAATAGCATTAGGTTTTGGTATTTTTAATTGCATTTTAATGGTTATGGGGAAGCAGAAGCTGAGTAGTATCAAGTAAATACGAAGAACAGCTTCGTTGCTTTCTTGACGGGATAAGGGTTCCATGCTATACTTTTAGATACCCCCTATAGGTATCAGAAAAGATAAGGATTATCAATCCAACATAGATTTGATATTCAGAAAAGAGGTTGTTATGAAACAATGCATGGATTCCGAAAATCTGCATAGACGTTTAAATAAGATAATGGGCCAGATAAAAGCAATTGATAAAATGGTAGATGAAGATATACCCTGTGAAGATGTCCTGATACAAATCAATGCTGCCAAAAGTGCTCTGCACAAGGTAGGACAGATTGTATTGGAAGGGCATTTAAATCACTGTGTAAAAGAAGGGATAGAACACGGAGATGCGGATAAAACCATAGCCAACTTCTCAAAGGCTGTGGAGCATTTCTCCAGAATGTCCTGATAAGTATTGCCGTATCTGCTAGGGAAAGCGTCTGCTTCTTCTGCAAATACGGCAATTTTATTTCTTTTTTTTCTTATAAATTATGGATTTATCTTGTTCCTGCACTTATTATTTATTAATGAATCTTGGTTTAGGTTAGATTTCTACAGACTTTCTTATATAAAGAATAAAAAAGGTAATAGCCCTTTCATACAATAATTATAAATATATTATCTTATATCTCAATATCATTGTCTGCAGAGGAATCCTCTACGGCAGCAGTTTCTTTCAGCATTTTCCGATAATGGGTGGGAATCATACCAAAATTGGCTTTAAAGGCAGCTGTAAAGGCTTTAATATTTGGGTAACCGCTCTCTAAAGCTATCTGGGTTATTGTCTTATCTGTGGCGGACAACAGGATTTCCGATTGGTTCAGCCGCTGTCCGTTTATATATTCCTGAAAGGTTATTCCTGCAATATCTTTAAAGAAGTGAGAAAGATAATAATAATTCATATGCATGGCATCAGCAAGTTTTTGCAGTGACAGCTTCTCTGCATAATGTTCATTAATATAATCCAGAATCAGATTAAACCGCTTTAGGTTATCTTCTCCTATAAAGTCATCCTTTTCTTTTGGAACCAGATAGGAGCGGCGTATCATAATAGCAAAACAGGCATTGATGTGGCTCAGTATCATATTTTCATAACCGGGAAGCTTACTTCGGTATTCACGGTAGATTTCTGTCAGGAGATGCTGCAGTTCAGTTAAAGGTACCAGGTTCCTCTGAAAGTTGTCCAGATAAGTTTCAGCATTGAATTTCATATTCTTAAAGTTGTAGAATACACTTTTCTTTGAATCCGTAATATGGATGGTCAGAATAAGATTATCCTCATCCCCCCTGCTGGTGCTGTGAATGACACCGCTGTTGATAAAGCAGATATGTCCCTTATCCAGCTTAAAATTAACCCCATTTGTGGTCATTTGAATAGAGCCATTTAAAGCATATATTATTTCTATGTGATTATGCCAGTGTAATTTATAATGGTTAATCTTCTGAAGAAATATTCTCACCGGAAAATCATTATCCATAAAAGCATACTCAAAATTATTATTCAGAAAAATCACCTTCTTCCTAAAAGGCATATGGTCTCATAAAGGAATATATCACAGGTTCTTTCTAAATGCAATGTACTGATGAAAATAGCAAAAAATACCCCCTATATACCACAAAATCGGAATAGATGTTAACTGACTTACTGTGATATATTAAGTGCACAGCAAGAAAATGCATTGATTTTTATTCTAAGCAATCCTCTTGTTACAAGACAGACTGGAACAAAATACGGGTATTATTGGCAATTATAACGGAACACCAATATAACGTTTTTAAGTGCAAAAATTACTATCATTTAAGTTGCCGGTGTACCGGAGTGTGCATAGAAAAGAGGTAATATGGAAAATCAAAGATCGATGAAGTATCCCAGAACTGACCTTCGTGGTAATCCTTTTTTTCTAAAGGAAGAGGATACTTACTGGGTTTATAAGACCTTGGAAAATATGAGTGAGGAAGAGAAAGCCGGGCAGCTTTTCTGTGTCAATTTCAAAGAGGGACAGGAAGAAGAAATACAATATGTTTATGACATATTAAAGCCGGGAGGCTGTATGTATCGTACAATTCCCCTGAAAAGGGCCATAGAATTTACCAACAAAATCGCAGGAAAAGCAGCTATTCCCATGCTGATTGCAGCCAATCTGGAGAAGGGAGGTAACGGAATTGTCACGGAGGGTACCCTTTTTGGAGCTCCTCTGGAGGTTGCTGCCACCGGCAGCCGGTTAATGGGACAGCGTTTGGCACGGGTTTGTGCAGCAGAAGGAAAGGCAGTGGGGGCCAACTGGGCTTTTGCTCCTATTATTGATATTGACGGGAACTTTCGCAACCCCATTACCAATACCAGAACCTTTGGTTCCGATGCTGAACTTGTGAGGGAGCTGGGAGTAGAATATGTAAAGACGGTGCAGTCTCATGGAATGGCTGCATCTATCAAACATTTTCCCGGGGACGGACAGGATGAACGAGATCAGCATCTGGTAACAAGTATCAATTCCATGTCCTGCAAGGAATGGGATGAATCCTATGGCAGAATCTATTCGTCCTGTATTGAAGCCGGAGCGCTCACTTGTATGGTAGGACATATAATGCAGCCTGCATATACGAAATTTTACTGTCCGGAGATCAGCGACAAGGAGATACTGCCTGCCAGCCTGGCAAAAGAGCTTATGGGGGATTTGTTAAGAGGCAAGCTTGGTTTTAACGGTTTAATTATCACAGATGCTACAACAATGGCCGGATACACCTCGGCTATGTCCAGAAGAGATGCCGTGCCTGCGAGTATTGCAGCCGGTGCGGATATGTTCTTATTTGCCAGGAATCTAAAGGAAGATTATGACTTTATGCTGGCAGGAATAAGAAATGGTGTAATCACCGAAGAAAGGCTCAACGAAGCAGTAACCAGGATACTTGCCCTGAAAGCGGCATTGGGACTGCACAGGAAGCCTGAAGAGGTATCCCTTGAAGAAGCTGTAAAGATAGTGGGCTGTAAAGAACATAAAGCATGGGCCAGACAATGCGCAGATGAAGCCATTACGCTGGTAAAAGAAGAGGACGGGGTACTGCCTTTGTCACCGCAGAAGACGCCAAGAATATTATTCTATCCCATTGAATCTGCAGGGGGCTTTTCAATCTACAGTGTAAAAGCCGGCGTGGGAGAAAAGGTGATGGAGGGATTGCGGGAAAAAGGCTTTTCGGTAGATACGTTCTGTCCGCCGGATGGCAGCGAAGGAAAGACGCCTCCCACCACCGTAGTTACTGAAAATTATGATTTGATAATCTATATAGCCAATCTGGCTACCAAGAGCAATCAGACCTCCGTTCGTATTGAATGGGCGCAACCCATGGGAGCCAACTGCATGCATTATATACATGACGTTCCCACCATTTTCATTTCTCTGGAAAATCCATATCATCTTCTGGATGTCCCTAGAGTACGTACCTATATCAATACCTACAGTTCCAATGACTTTGTGCTGGAGGAGTTGGTAAGAAAATTAACAGGGGAATCTGAATTTAAGGGTAAGAGTCCTGTTGATCCCTTTTGCGGTAAATGGGATACGCATTTGTAACAGGCAGGAAAGAGGTAAGAATGGAATCAAATACTCTAGTTTTAGAGATAAAGGATATTGTAAAGCGGTTTGGTGAAGTTACTGCTTTAAACCAGGTATCCTTACAGGTAAGAGGAGGAGAAATCCAAGGCTTGATTGGAGAGAACGGGTCCGGCAAGTCTACGTTATCCTCTATAATCAGCGGAATTCATCAGGCCTCCTCCGGTGAAATGTACCTGAAAGGGAAGGTATACAGCCCCAAATCTCCTCTGGAAGCCAGGGATAAGCACATATCTATGATTGTACAGGAGAAGGACACCATAGATATGCTGTCTGTTGCTGAGAATATCTTTCTGGGAAAAGAAGGGAGTTTTGGCGGCTTCGGTCTCGTTAATCGAGGGAAAATGATAAAGGAAGCCGAAAAAGCTCTTGCTATGGTGGGGCTTACGGAACTGGATGTAACGGTACCGGCCTTTTCCCTGAACTTTGAGATCAGAAAAATGGTGGAGATTGCCAAAGCACTTTATTATCAGCCGGAAGTGTTAATTGTAGATGAGACCACCACCGCCCTCTCACAGGACGGCAGGGAGAAGATTCATGGAATCATGAGACAGCTGCGAAAAGAGGGAAAAGCTGTGCTGTTCATATCTCATGACCTTCCGGAATTAATGGAGGTATGTGATTGCCTTACAGTTTTAAGGGATGGGAACCTGATAGATACCATCATAAAGGAAAATTTCAACGAAGCTTATATTAAGAAAGCTATGGTAGGAAGAACTCTGGCTGAGCATCTTTACCGAACGGATTATGAGGGCAGACTTAGCAGCAAGTCAGCAGTTAAGGTGGAAAATGTAACAGCTGAGGGAATAGAGGATATATCCTTTACACTGCATGAGGGAGAAATTCTTGGCTTTGGCGGATTATCAGGTTGTGGAATACATGAGTTGGGGCAGATAGTTGCAGGACTTAGAAAGGCACAAAAGGGCAGAGTTCTGGTAGCAGGTGAGACCTTAAGGAGTATTCGCCATGCAAACAGAATGAAGGTTGGATATATATCGAAAAACCGTGATACGGAAACCCTGATAATGAATGAAAGTATACAGGATAACTTAAGCATTTCAGCCTGGAATCTGCTTAAGAAGTTCAAATTTCTTGTTTTTCCCTGGGAAGAAAAGAAATTTGCAGAAGAACAAATCAGATTACTGAGCATTAAATGCACCTCAAGAAAACAGCTGATCCGTGAGCTGTCCGGTGGTAACAAACAGAAGGTATCCTTTGGAAAGCTTATCGGTAACCACAGCAAAATCCTGATTCTGGACAGTCCTACAAGGGGAGTGGATGTTGGGGTAAAGACTACCATGTACAGTCTCATACATGATATGAAGAAGAAGGGTTATGCAGTTCTTATCATCTCGGAGGAATTACCGGAGTTAATCGGTATGTGCGACCGAATCCTTATACTAAAAAATGGCTGTATAACTAAGGAATTTCACCGGTCAGAGTCCTTGAAGGATACGGATGTCATTGAGTATATGATATAGAGACAGGAAGGTTAAGAAAACCATATGATCAAAATATTAAAAACATATCAGGGTGCATTAATCCAGTGGCTGGGCTTGTTACTGGTGTTAACGGTATTCGGTATTTTGTCCGGAGGAAATCTGTTCAGTTCATATAATTTGAACTCTATGCTGGAAACAGCCACTCCGCTGGTACTTATCTGCTGCGGTATGACCTTTATATTTGCCCATGGAGGAATGGATATTTCCTCAGGGGCAGTCGTTGCAATTGCTTCCCTGACGGCGGTACTTGCAATTAATAATACACATTCTCTGGCAGCTGGTGTTGTGGCTTCTGTTGTAACTGCAGTAGTTTGCTATACCGTAAATGCGGTGGTAACGAATAAATTCGGTCTCATGGCTGTTATCACCTCCCTGGCGATCATGTTCTCAGCCAGAGGGTTTGTAGCTTATATCTGTCAGAAGACACCCAATGACAGTATATCTGTGGCTACGGTCAGCTTAAAGCTCTTTAAAAAGGATCATGTCTTTATGGTGGTGATAATGGCAGTATTTCTGATTATCCTATCAGTTGTCTTCTACCTGACAGAACTTGGTAAGGGAGCACGGGCTGTCGGTGACAATGAGGTGGCAGCCAGACAGAACGGTGTAACAGTGGGACTTACAAAGCTGCTCTGTTATGTGATTGCCGGTGTCTGTGTTGGAATCGCAGCAGTCTTTAAGCTGGGAGCAGTAGGAAAGGTACAGTCTTCTACTGGAACTGGCCTTGAGATGGATGTACTGGTAGCGGTTGTTCTTGGAGGAATGTCCATTGCCGGAGGAAGAAATACAAGGTTAAGCTCAGCAATGGTAGGGGTATTCACCTATGTGATTCTGCTTAAGGGGCTTACAATCCTTGGTATGAATCCCAATATGGTAGCCTTATTAAAGGCTTTCGTGTTCCTGGCAGTAATTTTTATTACATCCTCACGTACTAAAACAAAGGTAATGCCCAAGTAATATAATTTGACTGTGTTAATTAAAGCTTTTATATTTCACTAAAAAACTAAAAGGAGATTAGGTATGAAAAAAATAACAGCATTAATAACAGCCTTTTTGTTATTAATAACCATTACTCTAACAGGCTGTTCTTCAGCAAACAGTAATAAAGAAGTGGATAAAGAAGGAACCGGTACAGAAATCGGCAGCCAGGATAAGGTGAAAGACGTTAAGATTGGAATTATTTTGTACAACTATACGGATATTCAGGGAAAAGAATTAAAGAATTACTGTGACAACTATCTTGCCAAAAATTTTCCTGTCAGTTTTGAGTATCAGACGGCAGTTGCCAATGATAATGAAGCACACCTGGCAGCAGTGGATGCGCTTATATCCACCGGCTGTAATGCAATCATGAGCGGATATGACACGGTTATCGGTGAAGCAATGGAAAAATGTGATGCAGCAGGAGTATACTACGGAACTCTTTTTGGGGAAGCGAAAAATGAAGCAAATAAGGACGGAAAATACAATCAATACGGTAACTGGGGCACAGCAGACCAGTCTGACCTGTATTACAGCAAATATTTTCTGGGTGGTATATATCAGTTCGGAGCTGACCATGGATATGAACTGGGAGCTGCTTATGGTAAAGCAGTAGCTGCCTCCGGTGCCAAAAAGGTCGGGGCCATTTCTTTTCCTACCTATGCTTTTTCAGATGCCTTAACCATCTGTCAGGGCTTTACGAAGGAACTCATGGCAGCAGGTGTTGATATCAGCCCTAACGAAGCTACCGGCAGTCTACCGGCAGAAGCAGGATTTGCAACAGTAGGGGAGGATACCAAGGCATATATTACAGGAAACAGTGACATGGATGCAATTTTTGGTATGAGCTCCGGTATGGATATGGTACTGCCGGCGATTAATGAAACTGGAAGACTTTGGAGCAGCAGTAATAACGGAGAAGGCTCCATAAAGCTTGCAGCCCTGGGATATAATGAATCCTCCCGCCAGTATCTTTTAGACGGAACCTTAATAATTGGAGGCACAAATAATTATGTGGAGTCTGTAGCATATATGTTTGGACTGATGTTCGATGCCGTTAACGGACATAACTGGAAGACTGATGCAACTGCAGGCTTTGAAATGAACGGTACCATAAATTATCCGACCTTTACAAATGAAGAAGAACTGAATGATTTCGAGACATATATGCTTACCACTGTAAACAATGATTTCAGCAAAAGCTCCGTGACTGCGGAGGAATTAAAGAGTGTTCTGAAAAGCTATGACGGAACTGGTTCCTATAAAGAGCTTTCAGTACTTATTTCCAGAAGCATAGAGGATATAAAAGCAGCACGCAGGTAGAAAAGAGAGCAGAATGAATAATAAAATGAAAAGACAGGCAATAAGACTTCTTCAGACCTTTATCTTCCCCATAACCTTATGGCTGCTCTTTGCTGTCCTCATAGAGCTTAAGGGTGGAAACAACCTGTTTATAACGGAAGCCAGCTTCAAAGACATCTTTCAGACCTCAGTTCTTTCTGCTATCACAGCAATTGCAGTGGCCCTTCCACTGTCAGGAGGCAGATGGGACTTCGGAGCAGGTTCCATTATGGTACTGACCGGTATTATAGCAGGTAACCTGGCAATAAAATATGGTCTGAACCTTATGGTACTAATCCTCTTATGTATTGTAATTTCAGTGCTTTTGTCATTGTTTGAAGGAGTCCTATATATCAGCTTTCGGGTACCTACCATGATTATTTCCCTAGGAATCGTAATGCTTTATGAGGCTTTGAGCGGGCTGCTGTTTGATGGCAGCGGGGTAAGACTGTTTATGTATCCGAAACTTGCGCTTTTAGGAACCCAGCCATACTGTTATATGGTGCTGGCAATTGTAATGATAATATTCTGGGGGCTAATGAAATATACCAAATATGGATATGATGCAAGAAGCCTTGGAAATAACGCTCTTTTAGCCGTAAATAACGGGGTGAAGGAAAAGAAAAACATACTGATAACCTATCTGATTGTGGGAGTCTTATTAGGGATTGGCGCACTGCTGAATGCATCAAAAGCAGTGGTGGCGCCTGAAGCAAACTTAAGCTCAACCTATCTGATGTTCAGTTCCATGGGAGCAGTGTTGGTCGGTCTTTATCTGTCCAGGTTCTCTAATATGGCACTTGGGATATTTTCAGGAACCATTGCAATGAGTATATTTTCAAAAGGGTTAACGGTATATGGTATGCCCTCCTCCCTAAATAATATTATCCTGGGTATTTTTATAGTAATATTTATGGGTATCACAACCAATATGGAGCAAATTTTTAGATTCCTTAAAAATAATTTGTCAGTACAGACGAAGTAAAATAGGAGATACAGCATGATACATCAAACATACAAAATATCCGATACCTCACAGGCAGTTATGACAAGTTATATTCTGGATGACGGTGAATTTGGAAGAAAAGGCATGAAAAGGCCCGCCGTCGTTATCTGTCCGGGTGGTGGATATACTATGGTATCCCGGAATGAAGGAGAACCGGTTGCTTTATTTTTTAACCGGCACGGATACCATGCATTTGTAGTAGAGTATAGCGTCAAGATAGAAAATCCCTTTCCGACAGCTTTGTGTGAACTGGCCAGAGCTATGAGTATCGTACGGGAAAATGCCGAAGAATGGCTGATAAGTGAAAAGGTGTATGTGACAGGATTTTCTGCCGGTGGAAATCTGGCATTAAGTCTTGGTATATACGCAGAGAATGCAATAATAACAGAGGGGTTGGGGCTGACAGCAGAACAGGTGATGCCAAGCGGTATTATTCTGGGATATCCGGCTGTAACACTACATCCAAAACAAAAAGAAGGTAGTATTCCGCCAGCAGTCATAGAACTTATGGATAAGGGATTAATTCCTGATTTTAGAGGACCAAGTATCAGGGAGATTCTTCTTGGACATGAAAAAGTAACGGAAGAAGAAGCTGAAACCCTGAATCTGTTACAATATTTGCATCCGAAACTGCCGCCGGTATTCATCTGGGGCAGTTACGAAGACAGTATTATACCCGCAACGGATCTGACCCTTCTGGCATCCCGACTTTACGAACTTAAGGTACCCTGCGAGTTACATATGTTCGCCAGAGGCCCTCACGGAATGAGTCTATGTGACCTTACGGTTAAGAATAAAGAAGAAGTGAAAGAGTATAGCATGAATTGCTGGACAAACATGTGTATCAAGTGGCTGGAGCAGTTATAATTGATGTTTGATTTTGTACATGTGCCCAAGCATGCAGATGGGAGACTGAAATGAAAAAAGGCATAATATTTGATCTTGATGGGGTCATAGTAAGTACGGATGAGTACCATTATATGGCATGGAGTAAGCTGGCGGCAGAAGAAGGGATATACTTTGACCGGAAGATAAATGAAAGACTCAGAGGCGTCAGTAGAATGGAGAGTCTGGCTATTGTACTGGAACGGTCAGAAAAGAAATATAAAAAAGAAGAACAACAGGCTATGGCAGAAAGAAAAAACACCTACTACAAGGAACTGTTATCAGAGCTTACTCCCGGTCATATACTGCCGGGGGTAACAAAACTGCTGACGGAATTAAAAATAAGAGGAATAAAGACAGCAATCGGTTCCTCCAGCAGAAATACTCCATTTATCTTAAAACAGATAGGCTTAGCAGACAGATTCGATGGGGTAGCCGATGGTAATTCCATCACGAACAGCAAACCTGACCCAGAGGTCTTTCTTTTAGCTGCCAAATTGTTAAATCTCTCACCGTTTGACTGTGTCATAGTGGAGGATGCCAAAGCTGGCATCGATGCGGCAAAAGCAGCCAGTGCGGTGGCAGTTGCCGTAGGAAGTGCAGCAGGCTATGATAAGGCTGATTACTCTTATACGAGTATGGAGGATTTACAGCTAACAGATATCCTAAAGTAAAAATTAGATAAAATAGTGAAATAAATGCTAAAATATCAATATGAGAAGCCTCCGGTAAATTATTTAATGAGACTATCAAAATTTTGTAGCAACTAAACAATCAAAAATTTATGGAAGTATCAAAACCATGCTTCCATACAAGAACAGGCAACTTGCAGAAGCCAGAAAGAACGAATGCGCCTATGGAAAGGCATTAGAAGTCCTATTCTCTGAAAATTTTGTGCTATATTATACAACAGACTGTTTGAGCGAAGCGAGTTGTCTGTTGTATAATATGTCAAGCACAAAAATTATCAGAGAATTAGGACTTCTTATGCCTTGGAGTCGAAGCATGAGTTCTTTCTGGCTTCTGCAAGTTGCCGTCCCCCTGCCAAATACTAATTTTATTGAACTCTTGTCCCTCTACAAATGTCGAAATATGTAACATACACCCACCCACCTTCATAAATTATTATGAAAGGAGGTGAATGCTGTGAGTGTTGACAACTCAAAGAAAATAAAAGAAGTTGATTATAGTGAGTACACTGAACCAACGGCGTTAATGATAGAAGCATCCAGCCTTTTATACCGTATTCCTGTGTTTTTAAGCCATCCCAGCAGACTGAATTCTGTACAGCAGCTCTTTGTAGACAATATAATCCTGCAAATCAAAGAAGCCATATTGTTTCCCAGAACACTGCCTATTTCAGAGCAGTATCCGGAGACACCGCTTACTAATATCAGGCGTATGATATTATCCAGCTATGGAATGGTATCCTTGAATTTAAGACAACGAAATGTAGATTTTGTAATAAATAACTTAAATCAACCCCTGACAGGAGCTGCCTGGGAGGGCAGTCCTTTCGCCCAGATAGAACCAGCAATGGCTTATCAATATGGATTACCCCTGCTGCTCATTCGTGAGACTGGAGTAGAGCAAAATGGAATCTGGTCATTTGGTATCGGGCCATTTTTAATCCTTGAATGGGATTCCACCGCTTCAGATCCAATAGCAAGTTTCTTTGCCCAGAATGATTGGAAATCAATATTCCAGAACTGGGTTGGACAGGTAAGAAACGGTTTTTATCTACAAACACAACCGCCTTTCCAATATGCCTGTTTGAAAGATTCAATTTAAGTAAGCATAGATAACACACGAACATTATATTATTGCCGGGTTTGTATTATTTCACAACCCGGCAATAAACATTTCAAAGAGACAATTCAATTAATCATTGACAGGGTATACCCCTATGGGTATAATGCTTATATACTTATACCCCCTAAGGGTATATAACAGGAAAGGAGCAAAGCCCTTGTTAAACATATTTAAAGATGGGGAGAAACGAACAGTCTTATTTCTAATGATATCCCTGCCAGCCCTGATTATAAGCTTTTTTGATATTGGTGGCCTCCCAGTTGATGCTGCCTGGATTGCAATTCTTTTATGCGGCATACCTATTGTAAAAGAAGCAGTAACAGGGCTGGTAACAGAATTTGATATCAAAGCCGATGTATTGGTATCTATTGCATTGGTTGCATCTGTTGTAATAGGTGAAACCTTTGCAGCTGGTGAAGTTGCATTTATTATGACTATTGGCGCTTATCTGGAAGAACGTACAGTTGCAAAAGCAAGAGCTGGAATCGAAGGATTAATAAAGATGACTCCTTCAACTGCCAGACTCCTAAAGGACGGTAAGGAATCTGTAGTACCTGCAGCTGAAGTATTGGCCGGTGATATATTAAGGGTTCTTCCTGGGGAAACCATAGCAGTCGATGGTGTAATACTGAAAGGACAAACTTCCATTGACCAGTCAGTAATGACAGGAGAAGCCCTTCCTGTCGATAAGAAGGAAGGCGATAAGGTATCCTCCGGTACCGTCAATCAATTCGGTTCCTTTGACATGAAGGCAGAGAAGGTAGGGGAAGACAGTTCTTTTCAGCGGTTGGTGCGGCTGGTAGAATCTGCAGATGCCGGAAAGGCTAAAATTGTAGGAGTAGCTGACCGTTTTGCTACCTGGATTGTTGTAATTGCATTATTATCAGCAGGTATAACCTGGTTTATAACTGGGGAGATTATTCGTTCTGTAACCGTATTGGTTGTGTTCTGTCCCTGTGCCCTGGTACTTGCTACGCCTACAGCGATTATGGCAGCCATCGGAAATGCCTCAAAGTACGGAATTTTAATCAGGGAAGGAGACGCACTGGAACGACTGTCGAAGGTTAAGTGCATAGCTTTTGATAAGACCGGTACTATAACCTATGGTAAACTCGCTGTAAGTGCAGTTGTGCCAATTGAGGATATTTCGGCTAAGGATTTATTGGAAATGGCAGCAGCAGTGGAACAGCGTTCGGAGCACCCCTTAGGCAAAGCCATTGTTAAACACTACAATAACCTTTCAGAAGCTGCTCCTGCAGAAACAGAAGACTTTAAAATGTATACAGGAATGGGAGTTACGGCTGTCTGTCGAGGAAAACGTGTTTATGCCGGTAATGAGAACCTGTTAAAAGAATATGCTATTATAATGCCGGAGAAGTTAAAGAAAGAAGGTGAAGCTGCCAGGGAGGATGGCGGAACAGTTATATATCTGGCCATAGAAGAGAAAGCAGTGGGGCTAATTGCCCTATCAGACATCCTGAGACCACAGATAGCAGACATTGTAGCTGAAATCCATAAAACAGGGATAGCAACCTTACTGTTAACCGGAGATGAAAAAAAAGCAGGTGTTCATATGGGAACCAGAGCCGGAATTTCCAAAATACATACTAATTGTCTTCCGGAAGATAAATTGTCCTTTATAAAGGATTATGAAAAGAAGGGCGAACCTGTCTGCATGATTGGTGATGGTATCAATGATGCACCGGCATTAAAAACTGCCCATGTAGGAATTGCTATGGGAGGGATTGGAAGTGATGTTGCTATTGAAGCAGCAGATATGGCATTTATCAGTGATGATATAAAGGAACTGCCCCATCTGTTAAAACTCTCAAAGCAGATGATGAAAACAATTAAAATTAATCTGACGGCCTCCATGGCACTTAATTTCCTGGCAATTGCCCTTGCAATTACAGGAATATTGAATCCCGTATTAGGAGCCCTGGTACATAATGTCGGTTCTGTTGCAGTAATTACAAGTTCCTCGCTGCTTCTGAAATGGAGGAGCTGATACAAACAAACTAAACTATCTGTATCTGACAAGCTGATACAATGTTCAGTTTTAAGCAAACTGCCTGTATCTGACAAGCTGTAATATCTTTGTTTGCTGAAGGATTCCGTATGCTCAATGATTATAGGGAGGCTGTTATCTTTATTCGGAAACAGGTAAATAATGCTATCACAAAATAACTGAAATTCCGCTTAGAAGGTTGATTTTATATAGGAGGTTGTAGTACTATATTCTGATAAAAGGAATTATTCACGTTTGTGTGATGTATTAGTTGGAGGAACAAATGAAAAACATTGTTGTTATCGGTGTTGCAGGAGGTTCTGCTTCCGGAAAGACCACCGTTGTTAACCGTTTGCAGAATATTTGTGACAATAGGGTGGTACTTCTCAGCCACGATTATTATTATAAACCATTTTCTGAGCTGTCATCGGAGGAAAGAACGAAGATTAACTATGATCATCCGGATGCTTTTGACACAGATCTTTTAATAGAAGATATTAAGAAACTTAAACAGGGTGAGGGGATTGACAGACCGGTATATTCCTATATTGAGAATACCCGTTTAAAGGAAACAGAGAGAGTTAATCCGGCAAAAGTTATTATACTGGATGGTTTCATGATATTTGAAAATGAGAAATTAAGAGAATTGATGGACATAAAGGTATTTGTGGATACCGATGCAGATGAAAGACTGATTCGAAGAATCAAGCGGGACGTAAATGAGAGAGGAAGAGACCTGGATTCTGTAATAACACAGTATACAGAAACAGTGAAGCCCATGCATGAACTTTTCGTAGAACCTTATAAAAAGTATGCGGATATAATCATCCCCAGAGGCGGTCTTAATGATATAGCAATTGATATGCTGGTACATCGCATAGAAGCAATAGCAATGGAGGATTAATCTAATCCTTATAAAAATAAATATCAGATTTATAAGCTGTGTCCTCTGACAACAAAGGGGTGAGCTTATAAATCCGATATGTTACTATAAATCATAATTAAAAATAGAAAGCTTAGTATTTCTGGTTTCCTTATGTAAATAACTAGTACTGCCTTGTATAAATCCAGCTTAATAACAGCACTTGATATTTTCGCTGAGGCAAGGCGAAGGAATGAAGCGTAGCGGCTCCTGCTCCTATATTGATTGACGACAACGCAGTATCAGCGGAAATAACAGGTGCAGAATTAAGTGATATTTATGCATGTAATACACAAAATTGAATCTAATTGCCTTTCTTTTCTTCTTATTGTTTTATGGTTACATCTTCTAAGCCGTATTTCTTAAGATGCTCTTTTAAATTGGCTTCCATAATCTTTTGTAATTCAGTATTATTGCTATAGTTGTTAATAATCTTGTCGGCTAACCCTGGTATCTCCTTATTGGATTCGGGGGTTGTGCAGAAATCTCTGATGGACGTCTTAAAGTAACTTCCATCTGCAGCTTCACTATAATTTTCCTGATAATAATTGCCATCAGTGTCCTTACGGTAAGTGATTGCAACCGGAATGATACTACTGCCGTTGACAGATAGATTTAAACCATAAAGATTGTAATAGGAATAGTATATGGTTGCAAAAACTTTTATTCTGGTACCTTCGGAATAATAATCCCAAATATATGGAGCAAGGATAAGAAAACCTAACTCCTTGTTTTTATGCATTTCTGTTTCTGATTCGTATACAAGCTTTAGAATTGGATCTTCTCCTTCGTAGGTATAATTTGGAAGTGTGGTTGCAGGTATAATCTTAAGTGTACGGAACCACTCCGTTGGTGTAAGACTGGCAGCAGCGGAATTTGATCTGTCTCCGAGGATTTCGTTGCTTAAGTGCATCATAAGTTCACCTTTTATAGTATCACCCTCACCCTTTTGGAAGCAGGTCAGCATATAAGAAAGAGCTGCGTCGCCGTATTTTAAGATGTTCTCATATTCCAAAGGATATTTATCAATAATCTTTTGCACGACTAAGGCAGTGTTACTATAGGGCAGAGGTGTAGAAAGCATAATTTCTAAATTATCCTCCACCACTTGCGCTGTATTTAAATTTGGCTGCAACAGATAGGAAAGAATCATATAGTCCTTTAGGGTGAGTGGAATCTGATTGCCTGATTTTCCTATTTGTATATAAGCATTGCCTTCCTTTGAAAAAAAATAATAATCCCTAAAAGAATCCTCTGAGGTTGCAGTTATTCGATAATAACGGTCCAATAATTCCGGGTCAGTTCCTGGACTGTAATAGGAACTAGCCGATAGCTGAAAGGTTAGCCTGTTTAAATAATCTATTGTTTCGTCAGAGATTAATACAATTGTAACCTCTACTGGAGGAGCACCTTCTAATCTATTGAAAGAAGTTATTTTATAGGTGGTTCTATTAATGTTGTCCGTAGTAATTGAATCCTGCTTGTTTTCTGAAGGCTGACTAAAATTATTTTCTAGGTTATCAGAATTACTATCAGATACAGGTTCAGCAGTTGCAGCAGTAACCTCAGAGATATCCTGACTATATTCTGATTGTTCTTTTGTGTTTTTATTGATGTCTGTTTTGGTATCATGTTTTGGATCTGTAAGCAGAGTAACAGCAATCAGTAATATAATTGTAACTGAAACGGAAGTAATCCAGAGAACAGGCCGTTTATAAGATAATATATTTTTTACTCTTGTTTTCAAACCGGTCTCACCAAAAGCTAAAGGAGTGATAAAATAAGTCTTAAAGGATTTTTTTCTGCAGCTCATTTGAAAAAGAGATGTTGAATAAGCTGCTTTGATTTCCTCGCCCATTATTTTTATAACCGCTTCATCGCAGCTCATTTCCATATCTCGTTCCATAAGCCGGAAGGAAATCCAGACCAGTGGATTAAACCAATGAAGGCACAAGGTTATATGCCACAGCAGTTTGATAAAATGATCGAATCTCTTAATATGGGTTTGTTCATGAAGAATAATATATTCCTTTTCCGTTTCTGAAAGGTTAGCCGGCAGGTATATTTTAGGTGAAATAATCCCATATACAAAAGGTGAAGTTAAAGCTTCGGCAGTGTAGATATTATCCTTTACGCGGCAGGATGTACGCAGGATTAACTTTAAACGCAGCGCAGAGAAGCTTCCTGTTAGCAGCATCAGAGCCATACCAATACACCAGAGAAGCTCAGTGAGAAACATCAGAAACTGCATGGGATTAATGCTGGCATTTGGTGTGGCTGCTGGCAGGCTCTGGTTCACGGTAGCAGTTACAGGGGGAATATAAAGATTCACCTCAGGGGTTTCCTGATAACCAATGTTATAAGGAACAGGCTCCATAACGGAAGCTGTATTGTTCTCTTTTGCAAAAAGGTTGAAGATGCTAACGGAGCTTTCTATGGTTACCGGACATAAGAGCCGGAATAATACGAAAAACCATAGAGCATAAGAGAACACCTTCGGAAGCTTCTTGAAGAAAATTCGGATAAAAAGGACCGTGAAGATTACCACAGAAGAAGTAATTGACATATTAAGGATAATATGAAACAGAGATTCATTAAAAATTGACATTCAGTTCTTTACCTCCCCTAATTATTTCATCTTATAACGGTCAATGAGTTCTTTGATTTCGTTTGCCTCTTTCTCCGACAGACTGCCATTTCCAAGAAAGGCTGTGATAAACCGGGGCAAGGAGCCGCCAAAGCTCTTCTCCATTACTTCACGGCTTTCATATTGTTCAACTTCTTCCCGCTTGACCAGTGAAGACACAATTGAGCCTTCGTTCTTCAGGATATTGCGGTTACATAATTTCTTTAATACAGTATAGGTTGTTGTACGTTTCCAGCCTAATATCTGTTCTGTTATCTTTGCAAGTTCACCCGATTGAATGGGTTCATGCTCCCATACTATACAGGCGAAACGGTATTCGGCATCATATAACTTCAAGTCTTTTTCCAATTCTTAAACCTCACTTTAATTATTGTCTGTCTATTGCAATAGACTATTTATGAGTAGTCTATCACAATAGACAGTATCGGTCAAGGTAGTTTGTTAAATTAATTTATTTTTAAATGTAGAAGAGTTTATTTATTTTAGAAGGATTTAGTTTCGGGTTGTTTCACTTTTTAAAGTTGTTTGAGAGAGCAAGGCACGAACTTGGAGGTGTCATAATTCCATACTTCTGAGTTGCAAGATAGATTAAGGCAAAGTGGAGCCACAGATTTTCAAACCTGCTTTAGTATATTAATAAGCGAATACACGAAAAATGACCCAGAAGCATTTAACATGCTTTCTGAGCCATTTTTCCGGATGATTTAGGTACCTTGATCTGAAAGAAAGCGACTAAAATATCTTGGGGTATTACCTAAACAGTATTAATAATTATTTGTATTATAAAGTATTGTGGGTCAATACAGAATAAACTTTAGCCACTAAAAGCTTTAAGTAAATGAAGATTTGAGAAAATTATCAGTTATTTGTTTCTTCCCAGTATTTCTTACAGCTGTTGCTGTTCATTACAAAGTGAAGGAATCTGACGGCTGATATTCTCAGGTCTGCAAGGGTAACTCGACCTTCTTTATAACCTTTTAGTACCTGGCTTATAACAGGAGGACCTCCGGGCATAATAATATCATTTCCAGCAGCGATGGCATCCGCACCATCCACAACAATGTCCATATCACCCCAGTCAGTTACGACAATACCTTCGTAACCCCATTCTTCTCTTAAGATACCTTCACAGAGTTCTTTATTACCGGCAGCAAAAACACCATTGATTTTATTAAAGGAGGTCATGATAGTGGAAACCTTGCTGTTCTTTACGACTATTTCAAAAGGCTTTAAATACAGTTCTCTGGCTGCACGTTCCTCTACGATGGAATCAAGGGCATCAAAGGAATTCTTCGTACTGCCTCTTCGGTAAGTTTCCTGTTCATTTAAGGCAAAGTGTTTCGGACAGGTGGTTACGCCTGCTTCTTCAGCTCCCAGAGTAATATAGAGTCCGCAGAAGCCGGTGTGTCTGGGATCTTCGGAATAATATTCAAAGTTACGGCCACCAATGGGATTTCTCTGCAGGTTGATTCCTGGTGCAAGCCAACTGTCAACCTGTAATTCCAAAGCTTCAGTGGCACAGGCAGCGCCAAATTCCTGCAATAGTTCGTTATTAAAGGTGCAGGCCATGGATATGCCTGTTGGCCAGGCAGTCATTTGAACTCCTGCAGGACCATCCTTGTAAAAGACGGAGGGAATTCCATATTTCTCAAGAGCTGGGGAAATATAACCTGGAAAACCTGTTGGATGAGTGGATACTGCGATGTCACTGCCATCTTTATATTGAATGGTAGAGGAATATTTGCCGCCCATCCCGCCAAAAGGCAGCCCGGGTCCATAGCCATTTAACAACACTGCCAGTTCTTCTGCAGATAGAAGGCTAACGAAAGCCTCCAGTGACAGGAGACCATCACTGACATCCTTTAAGGCAGGAAACTTTTTGCCATCCTTTATAAAAGAAGCTCCTTCGGTTGATGAGGAATTCTCAAGGGCGGATATGTCTGAGGAAAAATTCTCTAAGGAGGTTAAACTAGTACCGGCAATTGAAGCAGTTGAAGCAGTTGAAAAACTTGATTTATTTGTGTTACTGCCGTTCTTTTCAGGAAAGGCAGCTATATTTGAATCGAATATAGTTTGGTTAAGGGTAAGCAGGCAGGGAGCCTTTTCTTTTTCATCTGTCTCCCCTTCATAGGAGTAAGGAGTTGCATCTTTGTTGCTTAAGAAGGTAAGTTTATCCTTGTTAACAGGAGCAAGTCCCAGTCTGTTGGTAATATGCTCAGTAACGATTGTTTCTGTTACCTGTATCTTACCGATAATATGTGTGTTACGGGAGGAGTTACCCAGCCGAAGGAAGTAGGAACCTTTCTCAATAATATAGGCTGCAGAAGCTTCATCATAATTTGCCAGTTCCTTTAAGGAGAAGCTTAAGGTAAAATTCCTTGATTCTTTCGGTTTAAGTTCGGCGGTTTTAACATATGCCAATAACTCCTGATAGGGTTTTTCAAGGAGAAGGGCGGGAGCACTTACATAGAGCTGAAGAACCTCTTTGCCGGAATACTTTTCACTTTGGTTGGTCACTTTAGCATTTACCAGAAGATTATTACCTTCCTGACTTACATAAGAATTCTCTATGAGAAAATCCGCATAGGATAATCCGTGTCCGAAGGGATACATAACAGGGATGTTAAAGGTATCAAAGTACCGGTAACCTACATAGATTCCTTCTTTGTAAAGAGCAACCGGGCTCTTTGTAAAGCCGGTACTGTGATTATCAATTGCCGACAGTCCAAAATCTTCATAGGTCAGAATTGTTTCTGCTCTGTCTTTATCAGTGAAGAAAAGCTCCGCTGACGGATAGGCCTCATAGGAATAGGCCATAGTCGAGGGAAGTTTTCCGCTTGGAGTCACTTTACCGGTTACCACCTCTGCCAGCGCAGCAGCTCCCTGTTCACCGGCAGTACCAAGAAAAAGGATGGAGTTAATAGAAGAGTAAGACTGAAGCAGGCTTAAATCAATAAAGCCGTTTATGTTTAAAACCAGTGCTACCTGATTAAAATGAGAAGCAACTTTATGCAGTAATTCTTTTTCCGATGCAGTGAGATAGTAATCTTCATCAATTCTACGGTCACATTCTTCGCCACCGGAACCTCTGCCGAGTATTAAAACGGCAGTGTTGCTGGAGGGGATTTCAGCAATCAGTTCTGAGGGAACAGAGTATTCCTCAGCAGGAGCTTTATATTTTCCGAATATCTCATATATCATACCACTGTTTAAGAGTTCGGTGAACTTTGCCCGTTCTTCTTCGGGAGCAGGGGCTTTCTCCTTTTCTGCCTGCAGGGCACTGCGGTAGAATTCTTCAAGGTTTAAGTCAATTTTAAGTCCAGCCTTTTTGAATTCGTCAAGTATCAGTGTAGTATCCTCTGAGGAAGAGGCACCTGAGCCGCTTCCGCCAATCAGGGTATCCAACTGTGCACGTCCGAATACTGCAACAGGAGTACCGGGTTTTATAGGGAGCAGAGAATTCTCATTTTTTAATAGTACGATTCCTTCGGCAGCCAGCTCTTTTGCAAGAAGCAGTCTGGATTCCTTTGTAGCATAGATTTTCATTGAATTTCCTTTCTATATAAGTTGAATTTTGTAATTGCTCCTTCCAACTGCAAATTACCGGCTTCCATTTAGGCCTATTTGCAGCTGGAAGGATAGAAAGAACTTGCTTCAACTTGTATAAGGTACTTCGGATTTAAGGAAGCCTTACAAAAATATTAATTTCGGAATAATCCTTTTCCAGTGCGTTCTTATCTATTTTAATTCCGCCATTACGGTAAGGATTGGGTATTTCCTCTCCGGCTATAGGGGTTTCATCAGCATATACAGTTAAACGATCAGAATTAGTATCAGCATTTTTATCTGAATTTATATGGTAATGGAAAGTTACCTCCTTGCCAAAGCAATCAAGCTTAAGCTTTAAGCCGTTAAGTGCTGCTGGCAGTACAGGGTCCAGAATCAGGGCATCAGGCAGGAAGCGGATACCTAATATATTGGATACCAGCTGGTTTAAATATATTCCTGGTCCGCTGGAATATAGTCTCCAACCTGCTTTTACCGGGATATCACCGGACTTTAATTTGTCGAAGTTCTCGGCAAAATCGTATCTATCCATAAACATACCGTCGGAGCTGCTGAAATACATATTGCTCTGTCTTAAGCAGGCAGCGGGAACGGATTGCTTAATGAGAACAGGATTAATAGTAAATAAGCTGTCCCAGGCTGTAGTTCCATCGCCAAGCTTTGCGCAGGCCTCCAGGTAACGAATATGAGCATGGGTATATAAAAGGCTGATTTCTCTTCCTACGTTGGCAGCTTGTTCCGCTCTCTTAAAGAGTTTGCTGACACCACCCTTGTAGCTGGCAGGTCGGTTCATTAAGTGAACACCGTCAGGGAATTTCAATTCTCTGCCTATAAGCTCCATATTATGTTTAGCCTGACCTGGTGCAACCAGTTCCGCTATAATACTGCGGGTCATGGGAAGCAGCCGGTATTGTATGCCGGTTTCGTTATCCACAGGATGGAGCATATATTTGATATCTCCCTTATCATAACGTACAAAGCCGGGAATGATTTCATCTTTAATCAACAGGGAATTGAAATCTTTCTCAATCTTATCTGCATTTTCCGTTAGTTCATCAGCAAAATTCTTGTCAGTAGCAGCAAGTGACTTGCCAAGACGTCTCAGTGTCTGGTAGGCAAGTGCCACTGTCCAGGAGCTTACCAGATGCTCACGCATATTGGGATCCACCGGTTGGAGGGTATCATCCCAGTCTCCCCCAGCATAAGTGATAAGGCCGGTATCAGCTATAAAACGTTCCTTAATAGCTTCAAAGGCTTTCTTTATGTGTAAGAGCAGTGATTCCTTCGATGTCTTTTCATCTGCATAAGGAATAGTTTCCTGAAGCAGCTCATAATTACCGGAGGCCTCCAGGTAATCACCTATGCACTTAAGGGGCCAGAATACCACATCACCATGGCATTCTCCGGCATCGATGTTATAGCGGTCGAACATAAACCACTGAGGCCATTCACCGGTAGAAGCATATTGGTGTGAGAAAATGTTTAAAAGTACCTTGCCAGCAAGCTCATAGTTCTGTGTCATAAGGAAATATTCCATTGGACCCTGGCAGACATCCCGGGTTCCCCAGGCTGCACCGCCCGGCTGCTCTAAACCATGGGGAGAAGCAAAATGAATCATGGCATTATGGGTATACCACCAGGCGGTCTGATTCAGTATTTCCACACGGGCAGCAGTTTCTTCGTTACCAGCAGTTAAATGAAAGCTTCTGTTTAAAGAGCTGTAATAAGCTAAAGCAGCAGCCTTTTCCTCTTCAAAAGACAGACCGGGTATTTCCTCTGTAAAGTTACCGTCTGTTATACCTTTTATGATACAATTAAATTCTGAAGTCTCTTTTAAAGTTACGGTCAGGAAGCTCTCATCTCTGGTAAGGCCGTCATCATAGAAAATACGATCATCACTGATTTCCCATCTGGCACCCTGAAAGAGCATATCAAAGTGAAGTTCAGGGTATTCCTTCGATATATCCTTAAAACGTAAACCGTTTTTTAGCTTGTCAAAGGTTACTTCTCTGGAGTATTCATTTTCTCCCAATACCAATTGGTTTGTCAGGATAAAATCATAAGCTTTCTTCTGAAGACTTAAAACCTCAAGAACTACATTAGGGCTATGGGCAGCTGTATAAGAAGTAATTCTTAACATGTCACCCGGCAGAACATAATACCATCTCGCATAATTCATACCCATTTCAAAGAGAGCGGGCAGAGTTAACAATCTATAAGTGCCGGACAGCTTGATATACAAATGTTGACCGCAGTTTTTCTGAATATTCAAAAGTCCTCTTGAGGTAGAGATGAGCTTATGAAAGGATGTATTTCCAAGGATGGTCTGTCCGTTGAATAAACCATACATATAGGCTGTACTGGCCATGTTGTTGTGATTCATTTCAATTTCATTGCTATTATTACTGATTTCCTTTAGCACATCAGGGCAGGTCATAAATATTGTTCCGTGAGGACGCTCTGTACGAAGCTCTTTCTCCTTGGTTACAATATGACTGTGATCTTTTGTGAAGAAGGAAAGGAGGGTGTCTTCTTCATACTCCTCTAATACCCGTTCTGGAAAGAGTAAAGATATCTCTTTTTTTGTGAGGGAAGGAGAGGAATAAGGTGTACCAAACTCAGGTCTGATGGTAACGGCAGGGCAAGGATTTGTTGTCTCAGCTGTAAGGCTGTTATATGCATTTACTATTTCATCTTCGAACTCAACACCTTCAATAGCCTCTGGATGATTTTCTTTTGCAAGTCCGTAAAAAGCAGTTTTAACCGGTGCTGTTAAGGCAAATTTCTCTGTCTGAAGAGCTGTATAGGAGAATTCGAACTGATAGTTAACATCGGGGAGATCTTCAGTTAGCGCCTCCGGTATATCACTGTCTTTGTAGGAAGTCTTAAAGAACTGCATACCATCTGTAGCGTAATGAAGGATTGGAACACCGACGGAACCCTGTCGCAGATAGGGGTACTTGCCACCCTGATCCTGATTCTGTCTGGAGCATACGGTACAACCCTTCTCTGTGTGAAAAATGCTGTGTCCAAGATACTGTGCAGCATAGAGTTCATTGGTCAGAACACCGCCTACAGAAGATACGCCAATGTCCTGGCCGTATAATAAGTCTACAGTCTCTCCGCCACCTTTAAGACTAACTTCCCAGAACCAAACTCCCTCAAGCCCATGGAAAGTTACCTCGTAATGGATTCCTTCCACTGTTCCTGTATGGATAAGGGAGTTTTCTCCTTTTTTCAGAACAGAATTTGAGCGGATTCCTAAAAGAGGGTATGCGCTGACAGTATTATCTTTATAGACTCTCAAATATATGTTGTTTGGTGAGCCGTCTTTCGCATTTCCGCGAAACTCATTTAACATAGTGCCCTGATGGGTGAAATCAAAGATATCACCGGTGGGCAGAAAACGATAGGTTGTTTTACCCTTTTGAAACACATATAGGTTTTCAAATAACTTCATAGAGTCAGGTCCTTTCTACTTAAGCAATTACTGCATTTATTATGATCAATTTCCAGCAAAAACAGCTGTTGTTACTGAAAGTGAAAACGTTACCATAAATAATGGATTGTTGAAAATATTATATCGTTGACATGTATAATTGTCAATGGAAAGTCGATAATTCTATAATTTTATTTGTGCATATTTTTAGACATTATAATGAAGAAACAGGAAAAGTATAAACAATAACTTATAAAAACTAAAATATTTTATAAAAATAATAATGCAAAATATATTGACAAAGACCGAATGTAATATTATAATTTTCACATAAATTACAATTTGACTTGTTAATGGAAACGATTCCATGAAAGAATACCACAAAGAGTGGAGTAATTTTCATTGATTAAATGGTTACAATAGTAAGTATATCTAAAAAATGAATTGAAGGGTGGATTTTATATGGGAAAATTAACAATCCATTTTAAGAACTTCTTTCGCGAATTAAGGCGTAAGCGCATTTTGTTCTTAATGATTTTACCGGTTATTGTGTACTTTATTATTTTTGCCTACATACCTATGCCGGGTGCGTACATCGCATTTGTTGACTACAGTATAGGTAAGGGGATCTTCGGCAGCGATTTTGTCGGGTTAAAGAATTTTGAATTTCTGGCAAAGACAGGTGATTTGTGGCGAATCACAAAAAACACTTTAGTGTATAACCTTGCGTTTCTGGCTTTTTGTAACCTGTTCCAAGTTGCCTTTGCTATTATGATATCTGAGCTTGGAAGCAAATGGTTTAAAAAGATATCACAGTCTGTTATTCTGTTGCCGTATTTTATATCCATGGTTATTGTAGGCTTTTTTGCATATAACTTATTTAATTATGATCATGGTTTTATAAACACATTATTGATGAATATAGGACTTGAGAAACATGATTTTTATTCCGATCAGGGAATCTGGAAATACATTATTGTATTTTTTAAGGTTTGGAATCAAACAGGCTACGGTATGATAATATACCTGGCGACAATTACCGGTATCAGTGCAGATATTTATGAAGCTGCCGCCCTTGATGGTGCTTCTCCTATGCAGAAGATTCGTTATATCACCATACCGTTATTAAAGGCTACAGTTATATTACTCTTCCTATTCGGTTTAGGTGGTATATTAAAGGGTTCCTTTGATTTGTTCTATAACCTGATTGGTAATAATTCAGTATTATTCCCACAAACAGATATTATTGATACATTCGTATTCCGAAGCCTGGTAGGTCAGTTTAATTTCTCCCAGGGTGCAGCAGTTGGTTTCTACCAGTCAATTTTCGGATTGATACTCGTGCTGTTGGTAAATGCTGTCGTTAAGAAAATAGAGCCAGACAGCGCGTTGTTTTAGGAGGTGTCAAATGAGTGATTCGAAAAAGATAACAAATAGAAAACCAATGGGTAGAGACGAAAAAGTAATGAAAGCAGTCTTTTATATATTGGTCACAGTTTTTGCCTTAATATGCCTGTTTCCTTTTCTCTTGCTAATATCCTCATCCTTTATGAGTGAAAAAGAAATACTGACTGAAGGTTACAAATTAATACCAAATAAAATCAGTTTCAGTGCCTACAAATTTTTAGGTGGTAATATAACAAACCTTCTGAATGCGTATAAGACGACTATTACTCTTGCAGTAGTTGGAACATCACTTGGATTATTACTAATGTCCATGGCAGGTTATGTATTATGCAGAAATGATTTTAAATACCGTAATCAGATTTCATTCTTTATTTACTTTACAACACTATTCAGCGGAGGTTTGATCCCAAGTTATATATTGATGGTAAATGGACTTGGATTAAAGGATAATATCTGGTCTATGATATTACCCGGACTTATGGGGCCTTGGTCAATTTTTCTTATGAGAAATTTTATGAAGTCAATTCCGGATTCCCTCTATGAATCAGCAGCCATTGACGGTGCCGGAGATTTCAGGATTTACTGGAAGATATTTATGCCTTTATCAAAACCTTCCCTGGCAACTATCGGATTATTCTTAACACTTGGTTACTGGAATGAATGGTATAATGCCATGCTTTATATACAGTCTACCAATAAGTATCCTTTACAGTATTTCTTACAAAAGATAGTCAGCCAGGCTAATGTTCAGCTCCTTGTTCAGCAGGGATTAAGCATTAACACAGCAGATCTGCCGTCGGAATCTATAAAGATGGCAACAGCAGTAGCGGCAATAGGGCCAATAATTTTGGTATACCCATTTGTCCAAAAATATTTTGTAAGTGGCCTGACCATAGGTGCTGTTAAAGGGTAATTCAAGAAGGATGTACTTTTGATAATATGCTGCTTTGGTAGCTTATTATATATTTAAAAAAATATTAGGAGGAAATAACATGAAGAAAATTATTGCAATGTTATTAGTGGTAGTTTTGTCAATTGGAATGCTTGCAGGTTGCGGTAAGAACAACAATAGCAACAACAACAATTCCGGTACTACAGAAAACAATGGGGCTGAAACAACAGATAACGGAACCGTGGATACCTCAAAAGAAGTGAATCTTGTTCTTTACTTATGGGGCGGCGAAGGTGTTGCTAATAAGGAAATACTTGCTAAGTTAAATGAAAAGTTAAAAGCAAGCATCAATACCACCATTGAAGTTAAGTATATCGACTGGGGCGATATCGCAACGAAATACCCCTTACTGTGGTCTTCAGGAGAGCAGTTTGATATGGCTTATGTATCTTCCACTGCTAACGTTCCTTATTCTACACTTGTTAAGCAGGATGCGCTCTATGATATTACAGACCTGGTTTCTAAATACACACCTGCCTTAAACGAAGAGTTGGCAGATAAATGGAATAATGTAAAAGTTGACGGAAAAATCTATGCCGTACCAAATAATTATTCAGAATATACTGCATATGGTTTTGTAAGTCGTAAAGATTTAATGGATAAGTATGGCGTTACTTCTATCAGCTCCATTGCAGATATGGAGAAATACATGGATGCTGCAGTAGCTGATGGCTGGACTCCTTTAAATGGAAGTTCAAACTTAGCAAATGATCTATACAGAATGTTTATTGCGACTACCGGAGGATGGCTTAATGCACCAGGAATTCCTACCTCGGGATTATACTTAGTAGCTGATAAAGCGGATACCAGTAAGATTATACACCCGGCATTTACAGATGAATTCGAAGCATTTGCAGTTAAGATGAATGAGTGGGCTAAGAAAGGTTACTGGTCAAAGGATATTTTATCCGCATCACAGGATGACAAGGATAACTTCTATAACGGTTTGTCCGCAGGTTACATCAGTCATCAGCCTGACTGGACTGGTAATTACGGAAATCAGTTAAAAAAATTACCAGGTGTTGATTCTGAATTTTACAGCTTCCCCGAAGAAAATGGAAAGATTGTAAAGGCTACCGGTGTTGGTGCTGCTACAGCAATCAGCAAGAACTCCAAGTATCCTGAAAGAGCGTTACTGGTAATTGAAAAATTAATGACAGATAAAGAATGCTATGATTTATTCCAGTATGGTATTGAAGGTAGCCAGTATGTTTTAAAAGATGGTAAGATTACTCAGCCAGAAGGTTTTGATGCTACTAAAAACGGTGGCGGATTTGCTGCATGGGCATTCCGTACAGATGCTTTAAATATTCCTCAGGCTACTGAAGATCCACGTCGTTATACATTAAATGATGAATGGTCAAAAGTTGCTATTGATGATCCGTTTGTAGGATTTAGTTTTGATAGTACACCTATAACAACAGAGTTATCTATTATTTCCACTCTTGATTCTCAACTTGGTATCCAGATTCTTTTAGGCAAGACTTCACAAGACCCTAAAGAAGCAGTTGCTGAGTACAGGAAACAGCTTAAAGCTGCTGGAATTGATACTGTTCTGGATGAAGTAAACAAGCAGTGGTCTGCTTACAATGCATCTAAGTAAGATGTCTTAAGCTTAGTAAAAGTTAATAACTGGAAAAAAGGCAGGGATGCTCTTCCTGCCAATTTTCTGTTATCTAATAAGAAGTTATAGATTCTTTTAATGACAAAGCTTTTAGTATTGTGTATAATTAATAATTATGTAAAAATTTGTGGACATTAGGTTGCTTTAGTTTAGGATTTATAAATAATAAAAAATGGGATGAGGATTATGGAAGTAACGATTAAAGAAATTGCCAAGCTTTCAGGGGTAGGAATAACAACAGTATCAAGGGTTATAAATAATTCAGGACCGGTAAGTCCAAAGACCAGGGAAAAAGTCATGGCAGTAGTTCGGGAGTATAATTATATTCCCAATAACAGTGCAAGAAACTTAAAGTCCAATCAGTCAAAAAGTATTGCTCTTCTGGTAAAATCAATCACCAATCCTTTTTTCCAGAAAATGATCAATGTGATTGAACAGAAAGTTTCCTTACGTGGCTATCAGCTGATCATCCAAAATGTAACAAGACTCCAAAATGAGCTTGATATTGCAATTTCTGAAACAAAAGACAGAAATCTACAGGGTGTAATAATAATGGGAGGGTCCTTCAGTTATACGGAAGCGAAGTTCAAAGCTCTTAAGATTCCCTGTGTTTTTCTGACTGTTTCTGCAGGAGAGGAAATTCCCCTTGAAAGTTATTCCAGTGTTCGTATCAATGATGAACTGGAAGCCTTTAAGGCAGTGGAATACCTTATTTCCTTAGGACACAGGAGAATTGGATTTATCATGAATGCCCCCGGTGATGAAATGACACCGAACTCTTTGCGTTTTAAGGGTTATCTAAGGGCATTGGAACAATATAATATTCCTTTTGACTCCTCCTTGGTGGCATCGGAATTTTCATCCCTTTCAGGTTATGATTTCGGATTTAAAATGATGAAACAGCTCTTGGCACAGAATAAAGATATGACAGCCGTTTTTGCATTTGCTGATATCGTTGCTATCGGTGCTTCTAAAGCAATACTGACCAGCGGGTTAAAGATACCTGAGAACATTTCCATTATTGGTTTTGATGGTATCGAGGAGGCAGAATTCTATCATCCTTCTATCGATACGGTGTCTCAGCCGGCGGAACAGATGGCATTATCCAGTGTTGAGGTGCTTTTTGATATGCTTCAGGGCGGTGAGACAAAGCATATGGTATTTGACTCTTCGTTATTAAAAAGAGGGTCATGTATTGTAGTGCATAAATGATATGGGGTAAGGTGGTTTTTGGCAAGGGGACGGCAAAGTACTCAAAGCAGGAAAACCAATGCTTCAATTCCAAGGTATAAGAAGTCCTAATTCTCTGAATACTTTGCGCTGGGCATATGATAAAACAGATAACTCGCTTCGCTCAGACAATCTGTTTTATCATATAGCGCAAAATATTCAGAGAAAAGGACTTCTAATACCTTTCCATAGGCGCATTTGCTTTCCTGCTTTGTGTACTTTGCCTGACTCTTTATGAAATAATCTTGACATTTAAATCAATATAACAGGAATTCGACAAGATAATAAAAGTAGGTGTGAGAATGCAGATAGTAACATTTAATATACGTTGTGATTATGGTCAGGACGGTGAAAATAATTTTGTGAACCGTAAAGATCTCATAGAGAAGAAAATTAAAGAAGAACAGCCGGACATACTCTGCTTTCAGGAGGTACTTCCTCATGTGGCTGAATGGTTAAAAAGCAATCTGACAGATTATTATGTAATTGGCTGCGGCAGAGACAGTAAGCTTGAAAATGAACAGACCTGTATTGCTTATCATAAGGAGGTGTTTAATATGGTGAAGATGGAAGTCTTCTGGTTATCAGATACACCGGAGGTTCCTGGCAGCCGCTACTTAAACCAGAGTGAGTGTCCAAGAACCTGTACTGTATTATACCTGCAGGAAATCAAAACCTCCAAAGTATTCAGGGTGTATAATACTCACCTGGATCATATTGGCAGTGATGCCAGAAAGCAGGGATTGAGCCTTATTATGGAGAAAATAATCAAAGCAGATTATCTTGGCAATATCCCTTTCATTCTGACCGGAGACTTTAATGCTCTTCCGGATTCAGAAGAGCTGGCTGTGTTAAAGAATTATGACAATCTCTATGATTGTACGGAGAGTCTGGACGGTACTTTTCATGATTATGGCAGAATAAAAGACGAAGAAAAGATAGATTATATTATTGCGGATAAAGCTTTTGGCTGCCAGGAATCAGTCAGATGGACTGACTGTGTGGACGGGGTCTATTTATCGGATCATTATCCGGTAAGTGTAGTACTTCATTAAAATTAAATTTTGACCTTTAGTTAAAAAGGCCAGATATTCCGGCAATTTAATATAATGAAAATCAAAAGTTACTTATAGAGAATTAAGATAACAGATACATGTTTGAATAGGGTGCTCTTTTGCTTTTATAAGAGCGCCCTTCTTTTATGATAAAGGAAAACGACAAAAAGCTGCATTTTAAATTTTATAGTTTCTTATATTGACATTAGTTTGAAAGATAAATTATTATTAACGTTGAGTCTAAAGTTAAGAATACTTTGGATTACTTCATGCAAAAGCTGGTGTGTATTATTGAAAACATAAATTATACCCTGATTTATGGCAAGAAAAATCTGTAAGCAGATGCAGCAGCAAAGTGTGTTAGTGCAGTGGAATCCAAGGTATCTTAAACAGAAAATGCATAAAATGACGATTGTTACTACAGCAGGAGGAATACGAATGAGTCAGAAGAAGACCGGAATCCCTTTGGAAGGATTTGCAGAATTTAGCAGGAAGGCAGCAGGAGCAGGAGCCGTTCTTATAAAGAATGAAGGAAAAGTACTCCCATTAAAGACTGGTGAGAGAGTATCTGTATTCGGAAGAATTCAGAAGAATTATTACAGAAGCGGAACAGGGTCAGGAGGCAGTGTAAATGTAGCTTATACCACCAATCTTCTTGATGGTCTGAGAAGTAAAAAGCATGTCCATATAAATGAAGAACTGGCAGCGGTCTATGAGAACTGGATTGAGAGCAACCCTTTTGATAACGGCGGAGGTGTTTGGGCAGGAGAACCCTGGAATCAGACAGAAATGCCTCTTTCCAGCGAACTGGTGGCTCAAGCGAGAAAAGTATCCGATAAAGCACTTATCGTAATCGGACGTACTGCGGGAGAGGATAAAGATAATGCCGCCGCACCTGGCAGTTATGAGCTGACGGTTGATGAGCTGGCAATGCTAAAGGCTGTAACCGAACATTTTGAAGAGGTTTCCGTAGTTTTAAATGTATCAAATATTATCGACATGAACTGGCTTGACCAGAAGGATTATAAATATCCTATTAAGTCCGTTATCTATTCCTGGCAGGGCGGTATGGAAGGCGGTAACGCAATAGCTGATGTTCTTGCAGGTGATGTAGTTCCCAGCGGTAAGCTGACAGATACGATTGCATACTCCATAGAAGATTATCCCTCTACCACAAATTATGGCGGTGAAATCAGTAATTTGTATCAGGAAGATATTTATATAGGGTATCGTTACTTTGAAACCTTCTGTCCTGAAAAAGTACATTATGAGTTCGGCTACGGGTTATCCTATACTGATTTTTCTATTTCTGACTTGAAAGCTGAAACCAGTAAAATCAATGGCATGGATTATCTTACGATTCAGGCAAAGGTTAAGAATATCGGAGAAGAATATGCGGGACAGGAAGTAGTGCAGGTGTATTACGAAGCTCCCCAGGGAATGCTTGGACGTCCTGTGAGAGCCCTTGGAGCTTTTGCTAAGACCGGTCTGCTAAAGCCCAAGGAAGAGGAAACTGTAACTATTACAATGCCTGTATCTGTTATGGCGGCTTATGATGACAGTGGTGTTACCGGAAATGCTTATTCTTATGTCTTAGAAGCTGGAGAGTACCGTATCTATGCCGGTAACAGCCTTAGAAATACAACCTTGGTTACGGTAGATGGAAATGAGAGCTTTATCCTGCAGGATTTGGTTGTGGTAGAAAGCCTGCAGCAGGCTATGGCACCGGTAGAAGGATTCAAAAGAATCAAACCGGGCAAGAAGAAGGAAAATGGTACTTATGAGATAGCTTATGAGGAGGTACCAACACGTTCATACTCCTTAGAAGAAAGAATCAAGAAGAATCTTCCGAAGGTATTCAGCTATACAGGCAATAAAGGAATAACTTTAAAGGATATAGCAGCCGGAAAGAATACCATGGGCGAATTTCTTGCACAGCTAACCAATGAGGACCTTGCAGCTCTGGTAAGAGGAGAAGGCATGTGCCATCCCCTGGCTACACCGGGAACTGCTTCTGCTTTTGGTGGCGTAACAGACAGCCTGTTAGGATATGGAATTCCTCTTGCCTGCACTTCCGATGGACCCTCCGGTATCCGTATGGACGGCGGCTATTTGGCTACTCAGGTTCCAATCGGTACACTGCTTGCTGCTACCTGGGATACAGCGTTAATTGAAGAGCTGTATGTACTGGAAGGCAAGGAATTGTTAAGCAATTCCATAGATATGCTGTTAGGACCTGGAATGAATATCCGCAGAAGTCCTTTAAACGGACGTAACTTTGAATATTTTTCCGAAGACCCTCTTATTACCGGTAAATTTGCCAGTGCAGTGGTGAAGGGTATTATGAAGGGTGGTTCTAATGCAACCTTAAAGCACTTTGCCTGCAACAACCAGGAGAAATTCCGTGCGAAAGTGGATGCTGTGGTATCTGAGCGTGCTTTAAGGGAAATCTATCTGAAGGGCTTTGAAATAGCAGTGAAAGAAGGCGGAGCCAACGGAGTTATGACTTCTTATAATCCTGTGAACGGACACTGGTCAGCTTCTAATTATGATCTGAACACTACAATCCTAAGAGGTGAATGGGGCTTTGAGGGAATAGTAATGACAGACTGGTGGGCTATCATGAACGATGTGGCAAAGGGAAGACAGGCAGGTACCCCTGCGGACAGAAAGAATACTCATTACATGGTAAGTGCTCAGAACGATCTGTACATGGTTGTTAGTAACTTTGGAGCGGAAGTAAATGCCTACAAAGATCTTACCATGGAAGCACTTGAACAGGGAACCCTGACCAGAGGTGAATTACAGCGTTGTGCAAAAAATATCTGTAAATTCATTATAAAGGCACCTGCATTTAACAAAGAAGAAAGCTTTGATGAAGAGGCAGTGGTAGTTGCAGCGGATTCAACTTTAGCCGATGATAATGCAATTGCTGTTGAAGAGGATACTTTTGTTACAATCCATCCTGATACAAAGGCACTTATAAGAGTAAAGGAAAATGGTACTTACAGGCTTATGGTTAGTGTAAGATCCTTTGGCAGTGAGCTTGCACAGACTTCCTGCAGTCTGTTCTTAAACGGAAGTCAGGCTGCGACTATTCAGACTGGCGGAACAGACGGACAGTGGATGAAACAGAGGCTTGTAAAAGCAGAACTGAGTGAAGGTATGTACAAGCTGGAGCTTCAGGAGCTGAAGCAAGGTATGGATATTGAATGGGTGGAATTTAAGAAGCTATAATTTCATGTAATGGGGTAAGAATGCCGCCTGGTTTCCTTGCGATACATTGTCTGAAAGACATACTTCCAATTCGTGTGCTAAAGGCGAAGGATTTTTACGATTATAGCACACCGAAGGGTAATATGTCTTTCAGCCAGTGGGTAGTGGAAATCCAGACGGCTTCTTACTGCAATATTGATGCTTTTTTTCTTAGATGTCTTATAGGTGTCAGTCTTCAAAATAAAATAAATCTTCAAATTTCTTATCCAGGGCAATACATAATATTAGGGCTAATTTTGCAGTGGGATTAAATTGACCTATTTCAATAGAGCTAATCGTATTGCGTGAAACTCCGACCATTTCTGCTAATTGAGTCTGAGAGAGCTTCAATTCTGCCCGTGCTTCTTTGAGATTGTTTTTTAAAATTAATTCATCATTCATATCATTTACCTAAATATGCTATTATAAAGTTTAACAGGGCAGCCAAAGCAGCAATGAAACCTGAAATCGATATAATAAGATACGTTTTGTTTTTGGTGAATTGGTACTTGGGAAAGGCTTCTGCGGCAACATAAGCCCAGAACATAGCTGTTGGAACATTATTGGGTTGATCCGTAAATAAATTAAATACTGTAATTACGACATAGAAACCGCAAAACACACTTATTCCAAGCTTCCTTCCACGATTTTCTGCAAGTAACATCCCCTCATCATTTTTCTCTTTTCTGCTTTTTTCAAGTATCGTTTCTTTATTCATTAAATACCTCCATATAATAGTGCCAAGTTTTCTTGCCAATCATATGTTAAAAGTACCAAGTTTACTTGGTATTATGTATCAGCATGGTTATAAGATGGATTTATTTTAACTTATTTTGATACATAAATAAGCTCCATTTTATTCTTTCTAGTCCATGACACCTTGAACACTTTCTGATTTTGGTATATTATGCTACTAGGTGTGTATTTTCACAAGGTGACACCGGGAAATATCTAAACGGCATTGCAAGGAACCAGCAATACCACGGAAATATGTAATGAAATGCGAGGACAGGAATGGGAGAGTCAATTTTAATAGTAGATGATGAAAAAGAAATTGCAGATTTGCTGGAGTTCTATCTTCAGAATGAAGGCTTTCATGTATATAAATATTACACCGGGAGAGAAGCACTGGAATGTGTGGCTTCAAATAAGTTAAGTCTTGCAGTGCTGGATGTAATGCTTCCGGATATTGATGGTTTTCGTATCTGCCAGAAGATCCGGGAGAAATATTTCTTCCCTGTAATTATGCTGACGGCAAAAGTGGAAGATATGGATAAGATTATGGGATTAACCCTGGGAGCGGATGATTATATTACCAAACCATTTAACCCACTGGAAGTGGTGGCAAGGGTTAAGACCCAGCTTCGAAGATATATGAGGTATAACAATGCAGAGGAGCAGGAGAGCACTGTTATTGACATAAGAGGGCTTACCATTAATAAAGACAATCATGAGTGTTCGTTGTTTGGCAGGGAGCTTGCCCTGACACCAATCGAATTCTCCATTCTCTGGTATCTGTGTGAACGCAAAGGAAAGGTGGTATCCTCTGAAGAACTCTTTGAAAATGTATGGAAAGAAAAATTCCTGGACAATAATAATACAGTAATGGCTCATATCGGAAGACTCAGGGAAAAGATGCAGGAGAATCCGAAGAATCCAAAGTTTATTAAAACTGTTTGGGGAGTGGGGTATAAGATTGAATAAGAAATTTGATATCAAAAGGAAACTGACTGCTTATATCTTTACCAGATTTATCATATGGCTGATGGTTTATACCTTTTTATTGCTGGGATCCTTTGTGCTTATCGGTGAAATCCTGCGCAGCATGACCTGGTATTCAGGTGACCTGTTGTACCGGTTATTTTCGGCCATTAACAGAAGAGATGTTTTGTTTTTAGGTACTCTCTGGGTTATTGGTGCCATTATAATCTTTCTCTTCTTCTGGTTTAAGACACTGGGATATCTTGAGAAAGTCACAGAAGCTGCCAGTCAGATATACAGTCCTTCTGAGGAACTTATAACCCTTCCGGAGGAATTAAAGGAGCTTGAAAACCGCCTGAACCAGAGTAAGCTTGAGTACAGGAAGAATGAACGTGCAGCAAGAGATGCAGAGCAGAGAAAAAATGATCTGGTAGTATACCTGGCCCATGACCTGAAGACTCCTCTAACATCAGTAATCGGTTATCTTACTCTGCTTAGGGATGAGAAGGAAATATCAGAAGCCCTGAAAGAAAAATATCTTGCCATATCCTTAAGCAAAGCTGAAAGATTGGAAGAGCTTATAAATGAGTTCTTTGATATCACCCGCTTTAATCTGACCAATCTGACACTGGAATTAAGCCGGGTCAATATTACCAGAATGCTGGAGCAAATTGTATTTGAAGCCGGTCCGGCTCTAAGGGAGAAAGCTCTTAACTGCAGATTAAATGCGGAGAGTGACATTTACATCCGGTGTGACGCAGGTAAAATGCAGAGGGTATTTGATAATTTGCTGCGAAATGCCATTAATTACAGTTTTGAAGAAGATACCATAATAGTTGCGGTGAAACAGAAAGGGAACGATATACACTTTATATTCATCAATCATGGAAATACCATACCGGAGGAGAAGCTGAGCCGGATATTTGAGCAATTCTACCGACTGGATACCTCCAGACAATCAAAAACCGGTGGTGCAGGCTTAGGACTGGCCATTGCAAAAGAAATCGTAGAACTGCATCAGGGAAAAATAACTGCCGCCAGTAAAGATGAAGTCATTACTTTTGAAATAACCATGCCGGCAATGCTATAAGAAACAATGTAAGAAAATTGTAAGAAATTCCGTATAAAAAAGTAGGAAAGTTCATATAGAAAACGAAAAAAAGCTGTCCGCTGTTTTGATAAGATGTTATCAGACAAGCGGATAGCTTTTTTTTATTGCGGGTGTCAGAATAAAGCAAAACAGCAATAACCGCTGAAAATAAGGAGAAAAGTGAAAGTAAACACTTTTACTCTCCTGGATTTGTAAGCATGTAAAGGCATGCAGATGGGAGCTAAGGATGAAAAAAATAACAAAATTCAGAAAAAATATAGCAGTTTTATTTGGAGGTAATTCTACCGAATATGAGGTATCACTTCAATCGGCATATTCCATTCTTACGGTATTGGAGAATAGTGATAAATACAATATCATACGTCTTGGGATTACAAGAGAGGGAGAATGGTACCGATATAATGGACCTTTAGAAGATATTCAGACGGATAACTGGAGAAATAATACAGAATTCTTAAGTCCAGCTTTAATATCACCGGATAGAAGAGTAAAAGGAATGATAGAATTCAGCAAAAAAGGTATGAAAACGACCACACTTCACGGAGTCTTTCCAGTGCTTCATGGAAAGAACGGAGAAGACGGCACAGTTCAGGGACTGATTGAACTTGCAGGTATTCCCCTGATCGGCTGCGGCACGGAAGCCTCCGCGCTTTGTATGGATAAGGACAGAGCTCACAAATTAGTCAAAGAAGCAGGCATAACAGTGCCAAAAGCAATACTCCTTACAAAAGCAGAGAAGGAAGAGGATTTATTAAAAGCACTGGGAGAATTAACCTGCCCCCTCTTTGTAAAGCCGGTAAAGGCCGGTTCCTCTTTTGGAATAACCAAAGTAACCAGGAAAGAAGCACTGATGGAAGCTGTTGAAGCAGCATTTCAACACGATTCGGAAGTTCTCATCGAAGAGAATATTGATGGGTTTGAAGTGGGCTGTGCCATTATGGGAAAAGAAGAACTGTTAATTGGTGAAGTAGATGAGATTCAGCTGGCAGACGGTTTCTTTGATTATACAGAAAAATATACCTTAAAAAGCGCTGTAATTCATATGCCTGCCAGAATAAACGATGAGACCAGGGAGAAAATCAGAAAAGCTGCGGCTTTGATTTATAAAACTCTTGGATGCAAGGGCTTTGCCAGAGTTGATATGTTCTTAACAACGGAGGGCAGTATTGTATTCAATGAAGTAAATACCATACCGGGTTTTACCTCACATAGCAGGTATCCGGGTATGATGAAGGGAATCGGTTTATCTTATGAAGAGATTCTTGACCGGCTTATAGGAGAGGAGTTGGGCTTATGAATAATAAAAGGATAACTATGTCTGATACCGAAAAAGGTAGTCTTATTCTCGTCAACAGAGATCATCCCCTAAAAGGTGAAACTTCAGGAAAACTGATAAATGTCGGCGGGATGGGAGTATTACTTGAAAGCAGGACTGCTGCTATGCTTGGTCAGCTGTTAAAGGATATCAAGGGGGAAGAGGATATTACGGCTGTCAGCGGATACCGTAGTTATAAGGAACAAAAGGAAATATTCAATGATTCACTGGCGGAAAACGGAAGAGAGTTTACGGAAAGGTATGTAGCATATCCGGGGTGCAGCGAGCATCAGACCGGATATGCCATTGATCTTGGAAAAACGGCAGAAGAGATAGATTTTCTCTGCCCGGATTTTCCATATGCAGGCACACCTCAGAAATTTCGGGATAAAGCAGCAGATTATGGTTTTATACAGCGATACGAGAAAGAGAAGGAAAGGGTCACAAAGATTGGTCATGAACCCTGGCATTTCCGCTATGTAGGATATCCTCATTCCAGAATAATGAAGGATAACAACTTCTCCCTGGAGGAGTATATGGAATTTATAGAGGAACATCGTTATGGTGTCAATCCCTTTGTCTTTCATGGAAATAAGCAGAGCTTTGAGATTGGCTGCCTCAAACTGGAGGAAAAGGAACAGGAAGTTACTATCAGTGAAGATATCATATATCAGATTTCAGGCAGTAATAGGAAAAGTGTGATCATTACACTCTGGAAGGAGCAGAAAGTGTGAAAAATGGATTAGTAGATACAAAGAAAGCTTATCCGGATATCGATGTCTTCAGGCTGGTGGCAGCAATTCTGGTTGTTGCTATCCATACCTCACCTTTGACCTCCTACAACGGTTATGCTGACTTTCTCCTTACCAGAGTAGTTGGGAGAGTGGCAGTCCCTTTCTTTTTTATGGTTACAGGATTCTTCTTATATAAAGAAGAGATGATACAAAGAAATAAGCTGATATCCTTTCTTAAAAGAACTTCCCTTTATTATATGGGAGCCATGCTTTTATATTTACCCATTAACTGGTATTCCGGTTATTTTAACAGCAAAAATCTTGGAGGTAAAATAATACGTGATGTATTGCTGGATGGAACCATGTATCATCTCTGGTACCTGCCGGCAGCTTTTTTAGGAAGTATTATTGCTTATTACACCCTGAAATACCTGTCCTTGAGAGGATCATTTCTGCTGACCTTCCTTCTCTATCTTCTGGGAGTGCTGGGCGACAGCTACTATGGATTAACCAAATCAATTCCGGTGTTAAATGGATTATACGACAATCTGTTTCAGGTTATGGATTATACCAGAAATGGAATATTTTTTGCCCCGGTGTTTTTTGTACTGGGGGCGATGCTTAAGAAACGGCGATGTGAATTCAGAAAGTCTGTTATCTTTACTGCAGTCTTTTTGGTGCTAATGGCTGCTGAGGCTACAGTCCTGAAAGGTAATAGCTTTATGAGGCATGACAGTATGTATCTGCTGCTGGTACCACTGATGTATTTTCTATTCTCGCTGCTTCTGCAACGGAGAGGAACACAAAAACGAGGATTTCGTCATATCTCCCTGATTATCTACATTATTCATCCCTTAATCATCATCCTCATAAGAGGTGCATCGAAAATAATAGGAATTGAAAGATGGACGGTTCATAACAGTTTGCTTCATTTCCTTTTGACGGCTGTTTTTTCTTTTCTGGCAGGGTTGATCATTACCAATGTATTGAATAGATTTCGCTTAAAATCTCCAACCTGATATAAAACTATGCCAGCGGATATGGTATACCAGCGGATATGGTTTACCATCGGATATTCAGTAACGGAATAACGACAGGGAACGCAATAGTGAATTATAAATCTAAATAGAAAGGATGCCCTGCCACAGGTTAAATCATTCCCAGCCTTAAACTTGCGGCAATATTACAGGGAAACTCGTAGTGGGCAATGAGTGAATATATGAATCTAAGTATAAACAACACAATTTCAGTGATGAAACCGCAGACCTTTGAGAAGAACCGAGCATGGCTTAGCATAGATACCAGCAATCTGCTTCATAATGTAAAGGAACTTCAGGGAATAATGAAAGGTGACTGTAAACTGATGGCAGTTGTGAAAGCCAATGCTTACGGACACGGAAGTGTGGAGACTGCAGCTTCATTAAATAATGCCGGAATCAAAAATTTTGCAGTAGCCACCTTAAACGAAGGCATAGAACTTCGATTAAGCGGTATCCGTGGAGAGATTCTGGTGCTTGGTTACACCGATGTTTCCTATGCCAGAGAGCTTAAGGAATACAGGCTTACCCAGACAGTTGTTGATTACTCCTACGGAATAGAACTGGAAAGTAAGAAGATACCTGTAAATGTTCATATAAAAATAGATACCGGTATGCGCAGGCTTGGAATGGAATCGAAGGATTTGGAAAGAATTAGAGAAATCTTTTCATTTAAGTACCTGAATGTTACTGGCATGTTTACTCACCTTTGCGCAGCTGACAGCAGAAGCTTGGAAGATATTTATTTTACGGAAAAGCAGACAGAGAGCTTTTATCGGCTTGTGGATGAGCTAAAGGCTATAGGAATAAAGGTTCCGGTTCATGTACAAAGCTCCTACGGCTTATTAAACTATAATGAGCTGCCCTGCGATTACGCCAGGATTGGAATTGCGATGTATGGCTGCTTAAGTTCTGCAAAAGACAAGACTGTAATAATGCCGGATCTAAAACCGGTATTGAGCCTGCAGTCCAGACTGGTGCTCATAAGAAATATACCGGCAGGTGAAAGTGTTGGATATGGAAGAGTTTATCAGGCATCGGAGGATAGGACCATTGGAATATTATCAATAGGTTATGGGGATGGTTATCCCAGAGAACTTTCAGAGGGTAAGGGAGAGGTACTTATAAAAGGAGTAAAGGTGCCGGTAATCGGCCGCATCTGTATGGATCAGCTAATGATTGACATAACAGGAATACAGGGTATTAAGAGAGGTGATATAGCAACACTAATGGGAGGCAGTGCAAATGAAATGATTCCGGCTGATGAAGTTGCTGACAGCGCAGGAACCATTGCAAATGAACTTCTTAGCAGACTGGGAAACAGGCTGCCGCGTATATATACCAGGTAACAACTTAAGGTGTGTTTAAAAGCTGCCTATGCCAGGAGCTGTTCCCCTTTCAAATACGCCTTAGGTTATCGCCTGGGCAGAAATATAATATCTGGCAAGAAGCGTATAGGAAAAGGACAGTGCCATGGTCTGTATGGTATCATTTGGTTTGTGGATAATTGTCTCCTCCTTATCCCCAAAGGCCATTGCAATAGCAGCTTCAAGTTCATCACAGAATAAGTTATAGGTTTCTTCATAATTGTCACTATTCTGTAATAATGAAATACTGCGGCTGATATCTGTCAGGGTTAACACCGGCTTTAACAAAAAGAGCACATAAAGATAAGCCAGATGTTCTCTTTGGTATTTTTTATTTTTGGAAGGAACGATAATTTTCTGTTTCACATAGTTGTTTATCATGGTCGATGTAACGGGCTTAACGGAAGAATCTTCATAAAATAAGGAGACATTCTCCTCCAAAAGGCTGATGACCTGATCCATATATAATTCAATGGCAGGCCATTCTTTCCATCTCGGGCAGCGGTAATTCAGAATATCCTTTAAAGTAAACATAATCAAACTCCTTTACAGGCAGGTCTACATGTGATGGATGCCAATATAAAATAAAGATATATAAACATAAATGAAATCTTTAAATATAGCATAATATATAAGTTGAATTATAGTTTTATCTTTTTCCGGTCTGATGGTATATAAAAGTGATGATACCGGAGTAAGAAAAGATACCATAATTCAACTTATTTAAGTTGTGAATATATAGTAATTATGATAATATTATATAGTATTGAATACTATAAGTCAACGAAATAAGACAAAAAAGTCTGACTATTAAGAACATATGGTATAATATTAAAAAACCTATGTACGTCTCTAAAAATTAAATAAATTTGTTAAGAAATATTTAATAATGTTACCTTTCATAAAAGTTGTCAAATGTGCTTTGAAATGGTAAAATAATAAAAACTTATAATTTAATCACAAACAAAGGAATAGGTTGCTTCCTATTAGCAAGCTACAGGTGTAAATAAAATGATAACAGATCCTTATAAATCCTTAGGAGTATCTCCAAATGCATCCAATGATGAAGTAAAAAGAGCTTACAGAGAATTAAGCAGAAAATACCACCCGGATTCTAATGTGGACAATCCATTGTCAGATCTTGCCGCAGAGAAATTCAAGGAAGTGCAGGCTGCTTATGATCAGATCATGAAGGAAAGAGAAGGTGGTTCCAGTAGCAGCAGTTCCGGCTACGGAAGACCAGAAGGAACCTCCGGTGATTCAGCAGAACTTAATACTGTATACAATTATCTGAACGGAAGACGTTACAGAGAGGCACTTAATACCTTAAGCAACATCTATCCAAGAACTGCAAGATGGTATTATTACAGTGCAATTGCCAATGCCCAGACGGGTAATAATTATGTGGCTTTAAATCATGCAAGAGAAGCTGTTAACATGGAACCGAATAATGTTGAATACAGAAACCTGCTGAATCAGATGGACTGGCAGGGCAGACGTTATGACAATACCAGGCAGCAGACCTACGGCGGTTATGGAAGCGGCTGTGGAAGCGGTAATTTTTGCTGTGATTTATGTATTGCGGATTCCTTATGTGAATGTATGGGAGGGGATTTGTGCGGATGTTTCTAAGCACGAGGAAATTGACTTTTCTCGGACTGCTGCTGGCAGTTACCGTATTGCTGATAGTATTAAGCGGTATTTTGGAATTTAATACCCTTTTTCTTCTGGCGGTAGCCTCTTTTGGTGTTGGTATAGCCGTAAGAGAAGCCGGTGTACCAATGGGGGTTGGGTATTTAATCGGTAGTATAGCACTTGGTTTTTTTCTGGCTCCCAATAAATTATATTGCATAACCTATGGAGCTATGGCAATTTACCTGCTTGTGGTAGAGTGTATCTATGATAAGCTTCTTGTGGTTAATAGTGCGGCAGTACGGGGAAAACTACTGTGGGTTCTAAAGTATCTAATATTTAACCTGCTCTTTATACCAATGCTGTTATTGTTTCCAGGTCTTATCTATGCAGGTAAAATAGACACCAGGTTAATGCTTCTGATGTTTGCAGGAGGACAGGTACTGCTGTTTTTATATGATAAAGGATACAGATATTTTCAGGGAGTTATCTGGGAAAGAGTGAGAACAAAGCTGAAGCTGTAAACTGTATATATGAGGTACTTGAGCGACTGTTTGAAAAGGCAGCTCTGCTAAGGTGCCTCTTTTCTATTTTATCTAAAACTGTACTCTCATTAAGCAAAAAGTACCATTATTTAAATGGGGAAATTATATAGTTGAAAATTTATATAGTATTCAAGAAAATTAATCAAGCACATAAGAAACATTTCACACACGTTTTTATCCCTGATATTCGAGGTTTAGGCGTGGTGAGAAAGGCATGGTATTAATATGGAACTATTCTATGGTGTGCTCCTGATGCTTGGAGCAATACTGCTGTCAAATATATTGAATCGAGTTCTTCCTTCTTTTTCTGTTCCGGTTATTCAAATCATACTAGGCATAATAATATCTCTATTTCCTTCAGTGTATCATTTTACTCTTGATCCCGAGCTGTTTTTAATACTGTTTCTGGCACCGTTATTGTTCCATGACGGTATGCATGCAGATAAGAAATCCCTTTGGGAGTTAAGAAAACCTATTATTATGCTGGGCTTAGGTCTTGTATTTTTTACAGTGCTGGCAGCCGGATATCTGATTCATTTTATGATTCCGTCTATTCCGCTGCCGGCAGCCTTTGCACTGGCAGCAGCTTTGGCTCCAACAGATGCAGTAGCTGTCGGTTCTCTTGGCAAGAGAATAAAGATACCGGATTCCATAATGAATCTACTGGAAGGGGAGGCACTTATTAATGATGCTTCTGGTATCGTTAGCTTTCAGTTTGCTGTAGCTGCAATGGTAACCGGTTCTTTCTCACTGCTTCATGCGGGTGCTGAGTTCTTGTATGTAGCACTGGGGGGAGTGCTTATAGGCGCGGTTCTTACTGGTTTTAAATACCTTATTGTGAAATGGGTTCGTTTATTGGGTATGGAGAATGTTACCTTCCATCTTCTGATTGGAATACTTACCCCTTTTCTGATCTTTATGGTTGCTGAGGAACTTCATGTAAGCGGAATCCTTGCAGTTGTAATTTCCGGTGTCATCCATTCTATAGAAAGCAGAAAATTAAATCCTGAACTGGCAACCCTTAAGATTGCTTCCAAAAGTGTATGGTCCACGCTGACCTTTATATTAAACGGACTTGTTTTTGTTATATTAGGAATGCAATTTCCCGAAATCATTAATACCATCTGGTATGATATCTCCTTTGATAATTTGAAGATTATCGGTTATATTCTGGTTATAACTTTAGCGATGATGCTTATTCGTTTCTTATGGTCTTACTTTATCGTAAGTGAAGGTCAGGTGGAAGAGGGGAGAGGTGAGAAGAAATTTGGAAGAATAAAAGAGAGCCTGGTAATCAGTATGTCAGGTGTCAGAGGCAGTGTAACTCTGGCAACTACCCTTTCCTTACCCTTTTTCCTTAACGATGAAAGTAATTTCCCTCAAAGAGATCTTATTATCTTCCTGGCAGCGGGAGTTATCCTTCTTTCACTGCTGATAGCAAATTTCCTCCTGCCGCTTTTCTTCAAAGAAGAAGAAAGCATTGAAGCCGATGAGGAGGAGAGGGAGGCATGTCTTGAGATTATTGAAAGTGTTATTAAGCAGCTTAATAATCTGGTGGATGAAAACAACCGCTTTGAAATGAGTAAAGTAACAAGGAATTATATTCTGAGGGCAGAAGAGTTAAGAAACAGAAATTATTCAAGAAACGCGCTGTTTGAAGAAGAGATGCAGTTAAGAGAACAGGTGCTTAACTGGGAAACAGAGAATACCAATAAGCTACGTCAGAACAAAGTAATAGAAGACAAGACTGCAATTCAATATCTTCAGCTCTTAGGTGAGATAAAAAAGAGAAATACCACAAAGAGAAGAGGCTTTAAGGTAGCATTTCTAAGGCAGTTTATACGTAATTTCAAACGAATGAAAGCCCTGAGTCAGAAAAGGGAAATAATTTATGAGAACCGTCTGCAGATTGCTAAGCTTCGTAAGCTTAACAGTCAATATGTATTGGCAAAGCTATATGAGAAGAAAAAGCAGGAGAAAACCCTGAGCATCAACAAACTCATTGCAGAGTATGAACGTCTGGAAGCTATGATGTTAGAACGAAAAGTATCTTCTAAGGACAAGCTGGAGGTAAAAGGAGAAATAAATAATATCAAAGAACTGCCGGCCTCCGAGGATCAGCATGCTGTTTCGGAGGCGGGGGATATGACAGATCTGGTGTCCTTAGGCTTTCAAATGGAAAGGGATGGTATCCAGGCAATGTTTGAAGCAGGAAGGATATCCAGAGATACAGTAAGAAAACTGCGAAATAATATAGCATTAATGGAATTACAGATTAAAAATCAGGACTTTTAAAGCTTATCTGGATTTTAAAACGATAAGATCGTCCTTTGGCAGCAGGACGGTCTTCGCATCCAGAACTGCCATAACTTCGTTTTCCCTGATAATAGCAATAACATTAATGGATTCCGTCTGCCTGAGCCTCAGCTTATCAAGACTTTTCCCTTCCCATTCAGGGAGTGGTTTCATTTCTATAATATCATATTTGTCTGAACGGTGTATGGAATCCATTAAATCATTGGTAATCAGGCTATAAGCAACTCTTTCACCCATCTCTTTTTCAGGCAGGATAACCCTGTCTACACCAATTGATTCGAAAATCTGCTTTTGTCTGATTCCATTAGCTTTCACTATTATATAGTTTACTTTTAGCTCTTTTAGAATAGTTGCGGTAACCGCGGCAGATTCAAAATCTCTGCCGAAAGCAATAATTACAACATCAAAATTGCTGATACCTATTTTTTCTAAAACCGCTTTATCAGAAGCATCAGCCTGTATGATATGGGTTGCTATATGCAGATTTTCCTGTACGATCTGTTCATCTATATCACAGCATAGTACGTGATAGCCGTTGTCGGTAAGAGCTTGAGTTAGCCCTTTACCAAATTTGCTTAAGCCTAAAACAGCAAATTGCGTATTATGGCTAATTCTGAATTTTTTCATAATAACCTCTTTCTTAAATATCCATTCATAATGAGATATTCGTTAATCCGTCGTTAAAAAAACATTTTAATACATACCAATGTAAATCGCAGCTACCCGATCATAATGTCTTCAGATGGATAGTTTATTCGTCCGTTTATCTCACTATTTCGGTTGGCTATGGATAATAACAGAGCAATAGGACCAAGTCTTCCTATGAACATAAATACAATCAGTATTACCTTTCCCGGAGCCGAGAGATATGGAGTTATTCCCGTTGTTAAACCAACAGTACCAAGCGCGGAGGCTACTTCAAATAATAAATCCATGGGTGTATGGTTAAAATCTGAATATCTTTCTGTGAATGATAACATGACAGTACCGCTTAGCCAAAGAATTGACATGATTACGACTACAGCTATTGCTTTTTGCAATGTAACAACTGGTATTGTACGGTGAAACAATGTAATGTTTTTGCAGCCTGTTATGGTGCTTATGACACTACATATAATAATAGCCACAGTTACCGTCTTTATACCGCCTGCTGTTCCGCCTGGTGATCCTCCGATTAACATAAGTATACAGGAAATCATCTTTGAGGTGTCATTTAATTCATTCTGAGGAATAGAAGCGTAACCTGCAGTCCTTAAAGTAACAGATTGAAAGAAACTTGCCAGTATTCGCTTACCCTGGCTTAAATTACCCAACGTTCCCGGATTTGAATATTCAGAGCAATAGATTAGTAAAGCTCCGGCAATAATCAAAGTAACAGTGCTGATTAAAACCAGTTTTGTATGGAGGGAAAGATATAGCTTTTTTCTGTTATTGCGTGAAAGTACAGATTGAACTTTTAAGTGAATATCCCTCCAGACAGAAAAACCAATTCCACCCAATATAACCAAGAACATTATGATAAGGTTTAAAAGTATACTGTCCACATAAGGTATCAAACTTAACTCTCCGATAATGTCAAATCCGGCATTACAGAAGGCAGAGACAGAATGAAAAATACCAAATGCCAATGCCTGATACCACGCCATTTTCTGCTGCAAGAAAAATATAAATAGAAAAACAGCTCCAATTCCTTCTACTATTAATGTACCCCGGATAACAAGATTGACAAGTTTCACCATACCGCTAAGAGTCTGAATATTAAAAGCTGATTGTACTGCCAATCTATCTTTTAGAGTGACTTTTTTACCTATATGAATAAGGAAAAAAGTGAAAATGGTAATTAAACTAAGCCCGCCTAACTGTATGAGGCACAGTATAACTATTTTACCAAAAATACTCCAGGTAGCTGAGGTGGTAAGAGTTACCAATCCGGTTACGCAAACAGCTGAAGTGGTTGTAAAGAGAGCATCCAGATAAGATACCTCTACACCGTTTTTTCTGGAAATCGGTAGATATAATAATATTGATCCGATCAACAGTAACAGTACAAAGCTGATAACAATAGTTTGTGATGGTGATAATTTGTGGTTAAACCGTAGTACAAGTGTTTTAATTTTCATTAAGTCTCTTCCTATCATTTATCAATTGTCCAATGTTAGATATTATATGTTGTGTGCATATATTTGTCAAATCCATAATATCCTTTTTCTATTACATTATTATTAAAATGAAATTAAAAAATATTAAGATGAGACAAAAAATTAATGTTTCATAAAACGATTCATAAGGGAGGTCATGGGTTTATAAGGGAAGCTCTCCAGAGAAGCAGTAACGGCCTTTAATTCCTTACGTATGGCAATGCTTTGAGGACAGTGTTTTTCACATAATCCGCAGCCCACACATCTGGAGGAATTATGTCCGGCTGTTCGTATAATATAATTGAAGCGGGCAGAGATTTTCCTGGTTACTGCAGTTTCGTTATAGCAGGTAAAGCACATAGGGATATCAACCCCATGGGGACATGGAATACAATAAGCACAACCGGTACAGGGAACCAGAAAAGAGCGGTTCAAGACATCCTTTACTCTTTTGTACAATTCTTTTTCCCTGTCAGTAATGATATCAGCTTGAGCCTGGCTGGCGGAAGCAACATTGGCCTGAAGCATTTCCTGAGAGTTCATACCGGAGAGCACCGTTAAAATCTGGGGATGATTCCATAACCAGCGGAAGGACCATTCAGCCGGTGAATGCTTCACTTCGGATTCGTCAAATACCTGTAAAGCCTCCTTGGGAAGATTGACCAGCTTGCCGCCTCTTAAAGGCTCCATGACCATAACAGGAAGTCCCTTTTCCGCTGCGTAGAGCAGTCCGTTCTTGCTTGCCTGGTTATATTCATCATAATAATTATACTGAAGCATACAGAATTCCCAGGGATATGCATCGACGATTTTAACAAATTCCTCCTGTCCGCCATGATAGGAAAAACCGATATTTCGAATCTGTCCTTTTGCTTTCTTCTCCTCTATCCATTCTTCAATTCCCAGGCTTATCATTCTCTGCCATACATCCAGATTGGGAAGCATATGTATAAGGTAATAGTCAATGTAATCTGTTTTCAGCCTTTCCAGCTGGGTATGAAATATTTTGTCAAAATCCTCTTTTTTCTTTACAAGATAAGGCGGGAGTTTGGTTGCAATTTTTACTTTTTCACGGTAGCCCTTTGATAAGATCCGGCCCAAGGTGGCTTCACTGCCGGGGTATATGTATGCGGTATCAAAGTAATTCACACCCATTTCAATTGCTTTTATTATCTGTTGTTCTGTTTCCTTTTCATCTCGTTTAAAACGCATACAGCCAAATGCCAGGACGGATATTTCATCTCCGTTTTTCGGATTAACACGGTATTCCATGATTACCTCTTTTCCTTGATATCCTTGGATATTCAATGTTTAATTAAAACCAGCTACCCTTTACTCCCAGTAAAGAAAGAACGAAAGCTAAATATATACAGTTATAACTGTATTATAGGTTAATGATAGCTATAGTCAAGAGTAATTTTAAACACATTATTCAGAAGAAGGATTGACATTAACCTTACGGAGGATTAAATTAGTCATAGATTCCCGTGACATATAGAAAAGAGGCGTAAGAAACATGAAAATCAAGAATTTATTGAATACAAAGGGGCATAAGCCTTCCTTTGGATTAAAGGAATTGCTGGGATATATCGGCCCGGGACTATTGGTTACCGTAGGGTTTATCGATCCGGGAAACTGGGCTTCCAATATAGCAGCAGGTTCTGATTATGGATACAAGTTATTATGGATGGTTACCTTATCTACCATAATGCTGATTCTTCTGCAGCATAATGTTGCTCACCTTGGTATTGTTACCGGCGACTGTCTGTCGGAAGCTGCCAACAGGCATTTAAAGCCCTGGTTGTCAAAAACAGTACTTTCCACTGCTTTGGTGGCTGCTATCTCTACGGCCATGGCAGAAATCTTAGGTGGTGCAATTGCACTCAATCTGTTATTTCGTGTTCCGGTTAAAGCAGGAGCGGTAATCATATTAGCAGTAATTCTTCTGCTGTTATATTCCAACTCCTATAAAAAGCTTGAAAAAGTTATAGTAGGTTTTGTATCCATTATCGGTATATCCTTTCTATATGAATTAAATGTGGTACATATCAGCTGGGGAGAAGCTGTCAGGGGATGGACAGTCATACAGTTTCCCCATGGCTCCATGCCTGTTATTATGGCTGTATTAGGTGCAGTTGTCATGCCCCATAATCTATTTCTTCATTCGGAAATCATACAGAGCAGGCAGTGGAACTTAGAGGAAGATGCAGTAATAAAAAGACAGCTGCGTTATGAATTTCTGGATACTTTATTCTCCATGATAATCGGGTGGGCAATTAACAGCGCAATGATTATACTTGCAGCTACTACTTTCTTTTCCCAGAGAATCAAGGTAGATGAGCTTGGTCAGGCACAGCAGATGCTGGTGCCTCTGGTTGGAAGCTTTGCAGCCGTGCTATTTGGTGTGGCCTTATTGTTTGCGGGGATATCTTCTACTATGACAGCCGGAATGGCAGGGGGAACCATATTTGCGGGGATGTTCGGTGAACCGTATGATATCAGGGACAGACACACTAAAATTGGAGTTGCAGGCATACTGGCACTTGCGGCCGTAGTTATATTTCTGATACAGGACCCTTTTAAAGGATTGGTGTACAGTCAGATGCTGTTAAGTGTTCAGCTGCCGATTACTGTAATTACACAGGTTTACCTGACTTCCTCAAAGAAGGTAATGGGGAAATACAAGAATAGTCTTTTGAATAATATTGTATTGTGGTCAATTGCTTTTGTACTGACGGTTTTGAATGTAATGCTGCTGGTAAGTTATTTGTAAAAGGGAAGTTAATGGGAGTATTTTAGGAGTGATATAATAGGGAGGTTATTTAAAGGGGACGGCAATTGTATAAAATAGATAAAATTCATGCGATCATTCCAATGTATAAGAAGTCCTGATTTCTCTGAAGCTTTTGTGCTGGGCATATCCACAAACAGATAACTCGCTTGCGCTCAGACAATCTGTTTGTGGATATAGCACAAAAGCTTCAGAGAAAAGGACTTCTAATACATTTCCATAGGCGCATGAATTTTTTCTATTTTATACAACTGCCTGAAATTTAATTAAAGCAATGTTGTTTGTACTGCTTGATATTTTATTAGAATTCTTATTTATTTATAAATATTTATAAATATATTTGCGATAAATATATTTGCGATAAATATATTTATAAAAAATCCTATTAATAATAAAAAAATCTTATAAACAGGAGATTCGATTATTTACAGGGTGTTAAGTCAGAGTGGTATATAGGGGATGAACTTAATGACCATATCATTTGGATACTTCATTTTACCGGAGATAATATTGTTGCAATAAATAGAAGGCAAAGTTATAATTCTATGTAGTAACAGAAGGGTTTTACAGCTAAATAACAGACTCATTGGTTATTAGTGTAAATCCGAAACAATAGAAGAGAAGAGGATTATGGATTATGTTTGGTGAAACAGAAACCTTACAGGTAAAGAAGGCCATCTTAAAAGCAATCGAAAAGAAGGAAATCGCAGGTGGAAACCTGTTAATTGTAAAAGGTGGTAAGGAGATCTTCTATCATGAAGACGGATTAGCATCCATTGAAGAAAATCGTCCTGTGAAAAGAGACACTATCTTCAGACTGTATTCCATGTCAAAGCCTGTAACGGCTGTGGCAGCAATGATTTTAGTTGAGAGAGGGGAACTTGACCTCTATGAATCCGTGGGTAAGTATCTTGAGGGATTCCGCAATCAGATGGTTGATGACAACGGAACTCTTGTTAAGGCTGAAAGTGAGGTTACGGTTAAGGATTTATTGAATATGACCTCGGGGCTGCTCTACGGGGGAGATAATCTGGCAGGAATAGCTACCAGCAAGGTATTTGCTGAAATTGACGAAAAGTTATTTACCGACAATGCCCTCAGTACCATAGAGATTGCGAATAAACTCGGCAATTGCCCTTTGGCTTATCATCCTGGCTCCTTCTTTAGCTATGGTACCAGTGCAGATGTTTTAGGTGCAGTTATTGAAGTTGTCAGCGGAATGCCTTTTGGTGAATTCCTGGAGAAGGAGATTTTTAGGCCTCTTGGCATGAAGGATACCGGTTTTTATGTACCGGAGGAGAAGAGGAACAGACTGGTATGTACATATGGAACTGATGGAGCGGGTGGATTAACCCTTTATACGGATAATAATCTGGGGATTATTCAGCAGATGGATCGAAAACCTGCTTTTGAATCCGGCGGTGCGGGACTGGTATCAACAATAGATGATTACGCAAAGTTTACAGCAATGTTAATGAAGGGCGGCACCTATGAGGGAGTTCAGATACTCAGAAAAAGAACCGTTGAGTATCTCACCACCAAGACTTTGAATGAAGTGCAGTACGAAGGGCTTGTTTCCTGGGCAACCTTAGAAGGTCACAGTTATGGAAATCTTATGAGGGTAATGACAGATACCACAAAAGCCGGAACCATTGGAAGTCCCGGAGAATATGGCTGGGATGGCTGGCTTGGCTGTTATTTCACCAATTGTCCCGCTGATGATCTTACAATCTTGTTCATGATACAGAAGAAAGACGCCGGAACCATGGAGATTACAAGGAAATTGCGTAATATCATTATCAGCAGCTGTAGTGAATAATTATTATAGAAATTTACTTAAGATAATTTAATCGCAAATTTAATTAGTATATATTTCTTTTTATATAATAATATTGAATCAAATATCAAAACCCTGCTTCCATCCGATTTCAGGCGAATTGTACAAACCAGAAAGAACGAATGCGCCTATGGAAAGGTATTAGAAGTCCTTTTCTCTGAGTATTTTGTGCTATAATGTAAAACAGATTGTTTGAGCGCAGCGAGTTATCTGTTTTGCATTATGACAAGCACAAAATATTCAGAGAATTAGGACTTCTTATACCTTGGAATTGAAGCAGGAGTTCTTTCTGGTTTGTACGATTTGCCGTCCCCTTGCGATAAGCTAACCATATACCCACAAATTAAATGTTGAAATAAAATAAAATCCATGTATAATGAAGTTATAAAAATTATAAAGGGTGATTCCTTTGATCTATTCCATTAGAAAAATTAATAAAGTTGTATTTCATTAAGACGGGCCAAAACAGCCCGTCTTTCTTTTTGGCTTTAACTCGGTAAAGGAGTTAACATTTCACAACCTAATTTGTGCTTGCAGCCCAACATCTGCGGGCTAAAGGAAACATGGTAAAGAGTGAGAGAAAATACAGGATTGAAAGGCTGCCACATTAAGCTTCTTTCACTCTCTTTTATCTGTGGCAGTATCGCTGGTATAACAGGGATATGCAATTGGTGTAAATATGAAGATAGCAGTATTTGAACTTAGACAGGACGAGAAAAAGAAGCTGGAGGATTTAAAGGGGAGGCATGGGCTGGAGCTGGTCACCACTGGGAAAGCCTTAAGCAAACAAACCTTAAAGCTGGCGGCTGGCTGTGAAGGCGTAACAATACTAGGCAGAAGCAAACTGGATAAAGGATTGCTTCTAGGACTGAAAAATCTGGGGGTCAGATATATATCCACAAGAACGGTTGGTTATAATCACATTGACGTGGCATATGGAAAAGAAATCGGACTAAAGATGTGTAATGCCGGTTATCCGCCCAAAGGCGTTGCTGAATTTGCGGTTATGCTCATGCTTCTAACTTTAAGAAACTACAAACCTGCCATGTGGAGGCAAAATGTGAATGACTATTCACTGCAGGGACTTACCGGGCAGGAACTTGGCAACCAGACTGTGGGTATTATCGGAACCGGTTGTATCGGCCTGGAGGTGATTAAACTCCTGTCAGGCTTTGGCTGTAAAATCATAGCCTATAATCGAACTGAAAGAGAAGAACTGAAAAAATACGTAGAATATGTTTCTCTTGAGGAGCTTTACAGGATTTCTGATATTATCTCCCTCCATGTTCCTTTGACAGAGGAAAACAGGTATTTCATTAATAAAAAGGCAATTAGCAGTATGAAGACAGGAGTTATCTTAATCAATACGGCGAGAGGTGAATTGGTGGATATAGAAGCCCTTACCGAAGGTATAGAATCTCAGAAAATCGGAGCACTTGGGCTCGATGTTTTTGAGAAAGAGGAAGGAATCTACCATGCTGACAGAAAAAACGATATATTAAAAAACAGGGATATGGTGTACTTAAGACAATTTCCCAATGTTGTAATGACGCAGCATATGGCTTTCTATACCAGAGCTAATATTGACAGTATGATGACCTGGGGTATTGAAGGAATATTAGAATTACACCGGACCGGCAGCTGCAGCCAGGAAATTGGATAAAATGGTAAATTATAAGAACAGGCTAAGGGATGTGTAATCCATTAGCCTGTTCTTACAGAAGGAAATGCTTTATATGAGTGTTAAGCCAGGTTATTAAGGCAGCTTTATCTTTGTTTAACGGAGATATCTCCGACCACATATTTTGAAAATACATTTCAACGGATTTAACCATTAATGGTTCTGTTACAATTCCTTTAAGGTTGTCCTTGGAACCAGGCATTTCAAAGCATAATGTTCCATTCCCTTTCAGTGAAAAATAGAGGTGCTTTTCATTTACAGACAGGGTATTATCATATAGAACAGCTATTTCATAATTTTCTGATTTTCTTAGAAAGTCTATAAAATTCTCAAAGAATTGGAGAATATCCTGTCTATCCAGTTCTGCTTTCAGTATTCCGATTTCTGTATAAACAGACAGTATCCTGGTGGATATAATATGTAATAACAGCTCAGCTTCAAATATATTACGGTAAATGATATTTGCATTGTTACGCTTTAATTCTTTGAGGTTATTGGTATAGAGTTCCACAATTTGCTTGCTGCTTGCTGGTGGGATGTTATTTATGGTTAGGATTTTCTTTAGTATGGGAAGCGGAACGAACAAACTTAAACCGTAGTTATAATTTAACAGCAGAGTGCTGTATTTATTGACGGCAAATAACTGTTTTATAAACTGAGGAGTTTGAGTGTCATTACAGTAAGTGAACAGCTCTTCCATACGGTTCTCAGCTAGATGATGACTATAATCGGAATAAATCTCAATAGCTGATTTATTAACCAAATAAAAACAAGTCTCCACCAGGGATTCAGATTGAGTTGGAAAGCAGGATAAAGCAGCAACGCCTGTAATAACACACATATCTCTTTCCAAAGAAATCAAATTAACCGGCGAATAAAGGAGGCGAACTCTTCCTGTTGCGATAACAGGAAACAGGAAGAGGATAAAGTCTGTATTTTGTTTCAGATTCAGGCTGAGTTTTAAGGAAATAACAATTTGCCAACCGTTTAAAGCTGCTTTCTTCAGATTTTCTCTCAATTCCAATAATATATCATTATTGGAAACGTCCCTGTTGGAATATAAATTATTTAAAATTGTTATGTATATAATACGTTTCCCGGTTGCTTTCTTTGATCTGCTGGCCTTTTCAAATAGCAGGCTTATGGTTGTGAGTATATTTTCTGTGCCTATTATAATTCTGTCTTCCGGGGAAAAGGAAAGGGAAGGATCTTTTAAGGTATTGCTGTTAAGGGACAGGGGAGACTCTTCCGTTTGTGCTTTCTCTGTCTTATTATTGTTTTTCTTTTTTTCCAGGCTGACACCTTGAGATTCCAGAAGCATTTTTTTTATTTTTTCTTTTACTGATATATCATGAACCAGGTTGAAGGAAAAATGCCGGTATAATTCTTCTATCCGCTCCAGTTGAACTGTGTTCATTGTATATCTGGATAAATATTCTGCAATATTTTCTATATACAAAGTATTATAGGAAGGGACCCTGACCTCATGCACCCAGCGGTTAACAAGGGAACTATCCACGTTCAATGCTTTGGCCAGCCGATTCATACTGATGTCTAACACCGCCAGTAGTGATTTCAGGCATTTGCCAAAAGTCATATCATTCGCCATATAAAAACCTTCCTTCAACAAAAAATCTTAAGTTCTGTTTTAAAAAGTAATGCCATCATAAGAAGGTTGAATAGTCTTCGTTATGGTGGCATATTTTTTGTTCTATTCCTGTGCGATTATCCTTACCTATTCTAGCCTCTGGGGTATTCTTTGTCAAGGGAATAACAGGCATACTATTATCAGTTGGATAAACTGTCAATGCCAGGTCAATGACAAAATGTTATAAATAGTACCAAATATTACAAATTATTAATATAATTATCAAAAATACTTTTAATATGACAAGAAAAATATACATAAAAGGAGGCTAACATATTGAAAAAGCTAGTTATTAAAAGCATCAAGACAAAGTTAATTTTAAACTATACAATCTTAATTATTGTTTCATGTACCACCTTGGGATTCATGGCTGTAAATGTTGCAAAAAGCCTTATTATCAAAGAGGCCGAAAAATCACTGGAAGCGCTTGCTGTTGAAGGAGCCAAGGTAGAAAGCGGCAGATTTGAAAATCTGACCACATCCCTTCAAGCAATGTCCAGGGTTCCTGCCATAAATGGGAACAGTACAGAACAGCAGGAGTATTTGAAAGATGAACAGGAAAATAGTGATTTTATCAGACTTGGTATTATTTGCCCAGAGGGTGTTCTGACCTATGAGGATGGTACTGTTGTTAATCTGGAACCTGACAGTTCCTTCCGTAAGGCTATAACAGCCGGTGAGCTTGAGATTGATTTTAAGGAAGATTCCGTAACCGGAGAGCAGTTGCTGTATGTTATGGTTCCTATTATAAAAGCAGGGAAACCGGAAGGCGGCATTTTAGGTGTTGCTGAAGGTGGCACCTTAAGTACAATGGTTAAGGATATAGCCTATGGAGCGAATGGCTATGCTTACATTATAAACGAAATGGGAACGATTATAGGGCATCCCGATGAAAGCATGGTAAAGGATAAATTTACTCCCGTACTCCAGTCAGAAACAGATAATAGTCTGAAATCGTTGGCCGCCTTCTTCCAGTCAGCTCTCAGCCATAAGACAGGAGTGGATTCCTATGCTTACAATGGAAGAATCATACATAGCGGTTATGCCGCCATTGAGGGTACGGACTGGATCTTTGTTATGGCTTCTCCTCAAAGTGATTTCCTGGCAGAACTACCTTTATTATATAAACTGATGTTTATCATCATCTTAATTATCGTGGCTGTAAGTATGGCAATATCTTATATAATAGGTAAGACAATAACAAAGCCGATAATCACGGCTGTTGAATATTCTTCTAAAATTGCAGAATTGGACCTTACGCAGAACGTACCGGCTGGGTTATTAAGCAAAGAAGACGAGACTGGAAAATTGGCAAGAGCTATGCAAAATATAGGGGAGAGGCTAAGGTACGTCATAAAGGATATCCATCTTGCAGCGCAGGATATGTCCGCTGCCTCTGAGGAATTGATGGCAACCTCAGAAGAGACAGCAGCCTCCTCTCAGCAGATTAACAGGACCATCGAAGGGATATCAGATGAAGCAGCCAATCAGGCAGGTATTACCAAAGAAGGTAATCAGAAGGCAGAATTGTTAAAATCAAGTATCAGTCAGGTAATGACCAGTATTAATAATGTAAATCAAACTTCTGTAAGAATTACCAAAGTGGTCGAGGAAGGTGTCACAGAAATACAGCAGCTGGATGGCATTACTGTTGCTGCAGCAAAAGCCCTTATGGAAATCTATGAGGTAATCATAAAATCCAATGACAGCTCGGTCAAGATAGACAAAGCCAGTAACGTTATCAAGGAAATAGCAGCCCAGACCAGTCTGCTTTCCTTAAATGCTTCCATTGAAGCAGCCAGAGCAGGAGAAGCCGGAAAGGGATTTTCCGTAGTAGCAGAAGAAATAAAGAAGCTTTCTGAAGAATCAGCAGATTCAACAAATCAGATATCTGAAATTGTTCAAGAACTCCAGAACAATACCGATAATGCGGTAAAAACCATGGCAAAAGTCAAAGAGATCTTTGACGAACAGAAAAAGAGTGTGGAAAGCAACCGGCTTAAATACAGCAGCATAGCAGAGGAGATGGAACATTCCAAAACAGCTGTTAAGTATTTAAAGACTTCAGAAGCAGATATGGATATCGCTACAAAGGATATTAGGAGCGTAATACAACAGCTTGAAAGTATTGCACAGGAGAATAAAACTGCTTGTGAACAGGCAGCGGCAGCTATGGAGGAACAGAGTGCTTCGGTGGAAGAAATAGCTGGTGCTGGAAGCAGTTTATCTGATTTGGCGCAGAAGTTAAATGAATTGGTGAATCAATTTAAGGTGTAATAGGGATGGTTGGGGAACGGGGGTTTTTCAAAAGGGGACGGCAAATTGTGCAAAACAGAAGAACTCTTGCTTCGATTTCAAGGTATAAGAAGTCCTAATTCTCTGACTGTTTTATGCTTGGCATATTATAAAACGGATAACTCGCTGCGCTCAAACAATCCGTTTTATAATATAGCATAAAATAGCCAGAGAAAAGGACTTCTAATACCTTTCCATAGGCGCATTCGTTCTCCTGTTTTGCACAATTTGCCTGAACTCGCATTACTTGAACTCATTGCGTGGACTTGTATCGGAACTCACATTACATGAACTTGCATTGCAGAACATGCATTTGTATGAACTTGTATTACCGGATTTCATTTTGCAAGGAAAGAGCTGGAATAATAATGAGAAACGCTACAGCCCAGTATTTATAAAGGGTGTAGCGTTTTGTTTTTGGGAGTGATTCTAGTTTGATTTTAAATTATAAATACTTGATTATTTCACGAGCTTTTTTTCTGGTTATTTCATTTCTTAAATCGCAATCATGCTCCTCGATATGATAACCAAGAAGATGATAAACTTCCTGTTATGAGCAATACATTAGCTAAAACACTTATAAAAATTGTACGAAAAAAAATGTTAAAGGTTTAATTTAAGTATTGGAGAAACCTGGATGTTGATATATAATGTATTATATTATAGTGAGTTTATCTATGCAATATTAACACGGAAGGAAAAATCAGGTGAGAAAACGAAATAACTACTCGGTGCAGTTCTAAAACTGGCAGCAGATTGTATCGAGGTTAATTGCTGGATTTGCTGATGTTGTCAGAACTGCATCATTTAAGAATGTAAAAAGTTATTAAATATTTTTGATAGTGAGGCAGTTAATAATGAATGAATATTTCAAGAATTTAAATAGAATTGAGTTTGTAGTAACAATGGCATGTACAGGCCGTTGTAAGCATTGTTCCCAAGGTGAACATCATTCTTTTAGAGAACATATTAATGGTGATTATGTCTCAAAAACGATAAAAGATATATGTTCCAATTATCAGATACAATCTTTAATGACATTTGGAGGAGAACCATTGTTATATCCAGAGGATGTTTGTAAGATTCATGCAGCTGCAACTGAGGCCGGAATACGCCAAAGGGAAATGATTACGAATGGGTTCTTTAGCAAAAGTAAAGAAAGAATAAAGGAAGTTGCGCACATGTTAGCCGAAAGTGGTTTGAATTATATCATGCTTTCGGTGGATGCATTCCATGAGGAAACAATACCTTTAGAGTTTGTGAGATTCTTTGCTGATTGCGCAAGAGATGAGGGGATATTGATTAAGCTTCATCCCGCATGGCTTGTGAGCAAAGAGGATGATAATCAATATAATAAAAAGACAAGAGAGATTCTTTCAAAATTTACGGAAAAGGGATTTGCGGTGTCATCAGGCAATGTTATTTGGCCTGAAGGAAATGCGAAGAAATATTTAAGTGAGTATTTCGATGAAAATATAGAGTATGTTAATCCGTATGATGATGATTCAAGAGATATCTGGTCACTCTGTTTTAACCCTAACGGAGATGTTCTGAATGGAAACATATATAAAAATTGTATTTTGGATATACTAAAATCATACTCAAGTGAGGTTTGAATACTTATTTTGAGATAATAAGATGACAGGATTCTGTATAAGAACGAGGGTGTGTAATCTACACACCCTTTTTTGCGGTAGCGAGTATAAAAATCGGAAAAATTTAAGTGGAATGAAGATTTTTAGGAAATTTTGAGATATCTAAAAAAGATTCTATTAGAATGCTACCTACTGCTTATTACGAAAGGGCTGTTGAATCAAATCAATTATAGAAACAATTTTACCCATGAAGTAGAGGGAGTATTGTCTTAGAAAATGTGCTCAGATTTACACTACGATTATAATAATATAAATTCTAATAGAAGCTGATTGACAACGGGCTTCTATTTAATTATACTAAGTGTATTAATAGTAATAGTACACTTAGTGTGACTAAGCAGAAAGGAGAGCCTTATGATAATTATTGACTACAAAGATCGCAGGCCAATATATGAGCAGGTGGAAGAACGATTTCAGGACTTAATTTTAAAAGGTGGGTTAAAACCTCAGGAACAGCTTCCTTCCGTTCGCAATCTTGCAATAGAACTGTCAATAAATCCGAATACCATACAGCGAGCCTATATGGAATTGGAACGAAAGGGCTTTATCTATACGGTTAAGGGAAGAGGCAGCTTTATATCAGATACGGAGCATCTGCTGGATGTTAAGAAGAATGAGCTTATAGAGGATTTACATCTTTTTCTAAAGGAAGCTAAGGACTTGGGGATTGGAAAAGAACAAATAATATATAAAATTGAAGAAGTGTATAAGGAGGGATAAAATGATAGAGTCAAATAACTTAACCAAACGGTTTGATACCATAAAAGCTGTAGATAATATAACAGCCGTTATCAAGGAAGGGGAAGTATTTGGGCTGGTAGGAACCAACGGAGCCGGAAAGAGTACCTTTCTTCGAATGGTTGCCGGAGTAATTAAACCTGATGAAGGAACAATTAAAATCGACGGATATCCGGTCTTTGAAAATCTGGAGGCCAAAAGGCTTGTTTTCTACATTTCTGATGACACTTACTTTTTTAGTAACAGCACACCGAAGGACTTAAGAAATTACTATAAGGTTATTTATCCGGCTTTTGATACTGTTCGTTTTGAAGAACTGGTAAATCAATTCGGTTTGGATATGAATAGAAAGATAAATACCTTTTCTAAAGGTATGAAGAAACAGCTTACGGTTTTATGCGGTATCTGCTCCGGTACGAAATACCTTCTCTGCGATGAGACCTTTGACGGCCTTGATCCGGTAATGCGGCAGGCTGTTAAGAGTCTGTTTGCAAGAGAAATCTCCGAAAGGGGGATGACACCGGTTATTGCCTCTCATAATTTAAGGGAACTTGAAGATATCTGTGACCATGTAGGCTTGCTTCACAAAGGCGGTATTCTGTTATCAAAGGATCTCTTTGATATGAAACTCAGCATTCATAAAATTCAATGTGTATTTAAGGAAGAAACACCCATCCATGAAATTCTGACTGACATAGAGATTATCAAAGCTGAGAAGAGAGGATCCCTTCATACGATTACAGCCAGAGGAAACAGAGAAGAAATTATAGCTAAAATCGAGAGAAAGAATCCCGTGTTCTCAGAGGTTCTTCCTTTATCGCTGGAAGAAATATTTATAAGTGAGACGGAGGTGGCAGGTTATGATATCAAGAAACTCATTTTTTAATTTGCAAAAAGAAGATTTTAAGAGAAGATTGTGGTCGGCAGCCTTGTCTTTACTCGTGTTCTTCCTTCTTGGACCGGTATTACTGGCTTTAACCATAGAGGGCTTTTCCGATAGATTAAATGAACAGGTTACCAGGAATTATATTCTGCAGTCTATGGCTCCCGGATATGCCTTACATTTTTTTATTGCTATAATTGGAGCACTTATTTGCGCATATAGCGGATTTTTCTATCTTCATTCCAAAAAGAAGGTTGATTTTTACCACAGTATGCCGGTAAAAAGAGAGAAATTATTTGCGGTTCAATTTGTGGACGGAATTTTATTGTATCTGATTCCATACGTGTTTAATATGCTGTTATGTTATATCGTATTGTTTGCAAGAAGTTATATGGGGATGGATGTTCTTATAAGCAGCCTCCAGGCGCTCGGAATGAATCTGCTTTATTTTATCTTGATATATACGATTACAATTATAGCTGTTATGCTTACTGGTAACGGAGTGGTTAGTATACTTGGCACCTGTGTTTTTCTGGCATACGGACCATTGTTAATGTTGGTTCGGAGTATGTATTACAGCAGTTTTTTTGATACTTTTATAGAAAATAATCTGACAGACAGAAATATATTGGTGTTTTTATCTCCTATCGGTAAATACATTGAGAGGACAATACAGCTTCGCAGAGGAGATACTGATGGTTTTGGCCGAAGTATATTCTTTACAATGGTCGTAATATTGCTGTTAGTTGCTCTGGCTCTGTTCCTTTATAAAAAACGCCCCTCTGAAGCAGCTGGAAAGGCAATGGCCTTTGAACTTGCAAAACCAATTATAAAATTCCTGATGCTGGTACCTGTTTCCCTGGCAGGCGGACTGATCTTTATGCAGGTATCCAGTATGAATACTGACGGCTGGCTGATTTTTGGTCTGATACTTGTCTTCATCGTTTTTGGTGCAATCGTAGAAATTATCTATCAGTTTGACCTGAAGAAGGCCTTTGCACATAAAAAAGGGCTTGCAGCAGCGGCTGGTACTGTTATTCTGATTGTATGTATTTTCCGATTTGATATATTTCACTATGATACCTATATACCTGGTAAAGACAAGGTTGAATCTATGAGCATTTGGATCTCCGGACTTGACAGTGATAAGGGATATGTGCAAATTAGTGAAGACGGTTTAACATATGATTATTACTATAATAATTTTGACTATCAGCAAAAATATATGCGGATAAAATCCTTTGATGCAGCCTATGAAATAGCAAAACTTGGTATTCAAGGCGTAGATAAAGAACTGACAGCAGATACAAAAGGAACCTACAGCGTTCAGGTTGCCTACCAACTGAAAAATGGGAAAAATGTAACTCGTAATTATCAGTTTGTTCAGGATAATAATTTATCACTGCTTTCTGAGCTTTATACAAATAAAGAGTTCAAGACCGGTTATTATCCTATTTATCAATGGAAGAGTTCTTCTATATCCAGAGTTTCCGTGTATACATCTCTGGAGGATAAGCGTCTGACTCTTACGAAGGAGGAAATAGCTAATCTACTGGATATCTATCGAAATGAGCTGACTTCACTCTCTCTTGAAGATATTCAGGTAAATAAACCAGTAGCGACTCTTAGACTGGGTCTTGCGAATGAACGGGAATTTGATTATTTTATACTCCCCAGCTTTACCGAAACACTTAAATTCCTGGAGGAACATGGATTTAAGGCAGACGGAACAATAAAAGCTGAACAGGTTAAGAAAGTAATTGTATCTGACAGAACCAAGGGATATGATTCTGCTATGGAAGTTTATGAGAAAGAACAATTATATAATAGTGATGATAACATTTATGTAGATGAAAACAATTATATATATGAAGAGAAGACAAAAATACAGGAAATATTGGATAAAGCAATACCTTCAAATTATTTGAACAGCTATAGTCTATTGTTTAATCCGGAATATAATCTGGAGGTTAATATTGTATTAGGTGTTGATGAATATGGTAATGAAACCTATGCTTACAGCTATTTTTCCAAAGATAATATACCGGATTTTATTTTAAAAGACACCGGTTATAAGCCAGAGTCAGGAAAAAATTAACATAAAAATTCCTTTAAGTGTTTTAATTTATAAAATATGGTATAATACTAGAGTGGGGAAGAAGCTTCTCCGCTCTGGTTTTATATAACGCATCTTTTAGTGTATGTTTAAGGGAAAGGAAACAGGTGATTTAATATGACGAAAAAGAAAACCTCAATCATTTTCATATTACTGTGTATGGTAGTATTATTATCAGCCTGCAAAGGAAAAGAAGACGAGAATAATAGTCCGGCTCAGGAAGGCAAGGTTACAGAGACAGTAACACCCACAGCCAGCGAGGAAGAGGTATCGGTGACTCCGGAGGTTACGGAAGCAGCACCGGCAACAGAGGCTTCCATAAGTGATTATTTTCCTTTCCGGGAAAACAAACAGTATTTCTACGAAGGAGAAGGAAATGAATATGCCTCTTTCTGGAACTATCCGGATTATCAGGATAAGGACAGCAAAAGACTGCAGCTGCGTACAGACAATGGGGGAACAGAAGTAGTTCAGGTTCTGGAAATTAGTAATGGCACATTGGCTGTTATAACATCAAAGGAAGAGAGTTATTACAGAGACAACCTGCTGCAATACAACAGTGATAAAGATCCGGAAATTTTGTTAAAAGAACCCCTTGTAAAAGGAACTGAATGGACTTTAACCGACGGAAGAAAACGTTATATCTCTGAAACCGGCAAAAATATCAGCACTCCTTATGGGGACTATGACACAATTGAGGTTACAACAGAAGAATCCGAGGGTTCTACAAAAGAATATTATGCAAAGGACATCGGATTATTAAAAAGAGTATATACCAGTGCTGACAGCAGTATGACAGTAACATCGGTACTTAAGGAAATAAAAGAAACACCCCTGATTCAGAAAATTACAGTATACTATCCGGATATTGACAAAGAGCAGATAGAGGAATCCAAATCCATAAGCTATCAGACAAATGATATTACGAGACTTAAGATGCAGGAGCTGTTCAGGGAGAAATATAATGATAATATGGGCTTAATCAGTGAAAATACGAAAATAAACAGCCTGTATAAGGGAGAGGACGGCGTTGTTTATGTGGATTTTTCAGGTGAATTCGTTACGGAAATGAATGCGGGAGTAGCTTTTGAATCCTATATTCTGCGAGCAGTAGCAGATACTCTTGGGACATATTATGACGCAGGTGAAGTATACCTGACTGTGAATCAGAAGCCTTACGAATCCGGGCATGTGCTGATGGAAGAAGGAGAGACCTTAAAGGTTAACCGGTAAATATCAGTAAAGTATAAGAACTGCGATAGATATATTAATACAGAAAGAGGTATATAATGTCTAAAACGGTATTGATAACCGGAGCTTCTAAGGGAATCGGAAGGGAACTGACCATTCTGTTTGCCAGAGAAGGTTATGACCTGGTGCTTGTAGCAAGAAGTAAAGAGCTGCTTATGGACCTGGGAAAGAAACTAACGAAAAAGTATATGACCAATATAACGATACTGGAAAAGGATCTGACCTTAAAAGATGCGGCGGCAGAAATATATAATGAATTAAAGGACAGAAAAATTGATATCCTGGTTAATAATGCAGGTTTTGGCGATTATATGGAGTTCCTTCATTCCGATTGGGACAAGCAAGCTGCTATGATACAGCTTAATGTTACTGCCCTGATGCATATGACCAGATTATTTCTTCCGGATATGCATAAGAGAAAAGAGGGGAGGATCCTAAACCTTGCATCTACCGCAGCGTTTCTGCCGGGACCGAATATGTCTGTTTATTATGCTTCAAAGGCAGCGGTACTGTCCTTCTCCCAGGCTTTATCAAAAGAACTTGAGTCAAGCGGGATAACTGTAACGGCACTTTGTCCGGGTCCTACAGCAACAAATTTTGAAGACGCAGCCGGTCTTATGAACTCCAGGCTCTTTCACTCCCTTAAAGTAGCAGGGGCAAGAGAGGTGGCAGCATATGGATATAAGGCATTGATGAAGGGAAAACCCGTTGCTGTTCAGGGAATTGGAAATAAGCTGCTGGTGTTAGGAATTAAAATTTCACCCAGGGGAATTGCGCTGAATATGATTAATCAGATCCAGTCAAAGCTTAGAAGCGGTAAACCGGCAAAGGAGCAGATTAAGTAAGCAGCAGTCTGCCAAGTATAAATTTTACTGAATTAAACACCAGCTGCTTAAACTGTTTCAGCGTTATCATTATATAATTTATAGAGGTATCAGCAGGACATAAGTCTTGGGATACCTCTTTTTGTAGTGATTAAAAATAAATTTACTATTGACATAGAAATAAAACAGAGTAAAATTAAATTGTGTAAAATATAATATTAAGTGAGTGAGTATATTAAATTGGTATATTAAATTAGAACATTAGATTAGAATATTAAATTAAACATTTATGCTTCAATTTAAATGTATCTGTAAATTAAATACCAAAAATGTGAATCAAAGTAAAACCAATTACAATTTAATGGATAGGAGTTAGTATGAAGGATATACAGTTGATGAAGAGAATAATGAAATTTCAGGCTGATGAAAAAATGGAATACTACGTGTATACCAGAATAGCAGCCTTTGTAAAAGACAAAAAGGACAAACAAACCTTACTTAAAATTGCAGAGGAAGAGATGAAGCATTATGAAATATGGAAGCAATACACGAAACGTGATGTGCAAGCCAATATGTTTCTTGTCAGCTGGTACGTCTTACTTGCCAGATTATTGGGGTATACTTTTGTAATAAAGAAAATGGAAAATGCACTTACGGAATACAAGGGCAGTACCAGAGAGAAACTGGAAAAGGATCTGACAGAGCTGATTCCGGATATTAAAATACTGATGGAGGATGAAATAGAACATGAGACAGAGCTGATTTCCATGATTGATGAAGATAAGCTTAAATATGCCGGGTCTATGGTGTTAGGACTTAATGATGCATTGGTTGAATTTACGGGAAGTCTGGCAGGATGGACTTTTGCAATGCAGAGTAATCGTCTTATAACTTTGGCTGGACTTATTACAGGAATTTCTGCAACTCTATCTATGGCTTCCTCCGAATATCTATCCGTTAAGAATGAAGAGGGGGAAAGTCCGTTGAAATCCTCCTTGTATACGGGAGCTGCATATTTCATTACTGTGGTTATGCTTTTGCTTCCTTATCTGCTGCTGCCGGATAATAAATATGTTGCTGCCTTGTTTATTATGCTGGCGGTAGTAATAATTATAATTGCAGCATTTAATTACTATATTTCAGTAGCAAAAACAATTTCCTTCAGAAAGAAATTTACAGAGATGAGTCTCATAAGTTTGTCCGTAGCGGCAGCCTCTTTCATTATCGGACTGCTGGTCAAGAGATTTATTGGAATTGATATTTAGCAACCTGGTCATATTGAGGCCACAAAGATGAAATATGATATCAGTGTATTAAAAGAAAACGAAAACGCAACATAAAGAGAAGGAGAGCCTAATGTTTCTGGCATGGAAAGAATTAAAACACAATAAGGTGCGGTATGCACTTATTATGGTATTGCTGACATTGATGATATTCCTGGTATTGTTTCTATCCGGTCTGGCAAAGGGATTGTCTGCAGCAACAAGTTCTGCAATAGATAATGCTTCTGCTGATTATTATATCCTGGAGGATTCAGCTGATAATCTGATACCCAGATCATCCTTAACAGCAGAAGAATTTAATAGAATTAAAGAATTTGTCAGCAATGCAACACCAATTAATATAAACCGCTCAGCAGCTACAAGAAACGAAACGACAACGAAACTTGATATTACCTATATGGGTATTGATACAGAGGACTTTTTGATGCCTAAGGTTATTGAGGGAAGTAAAATAACAGGAGCAGGTCAGATTGTACTGAATAATTCTTTTTTGGAGGAAGGTTTTCAAATAGGGGATCTGCTGAAGGATGCACAAACAGGCTATGAAATGGAGGTTGTTGGTTTTACAAAGAATCAGATGTATGGTCATTCTTCCATTGGTGTTGTTTCATTAGAGACCTATGAAGAAATACAAAAGCTCTATACCGGCAGAGATACCATATCATATCAGGCGGCTGCCATTAAGCCTGGCAGTTCAGAAATAAATTATACCGAATTAAAGAATTTCGTAGAAAATAATCTGAAAGAGACAATTGTATTAACAAAAAGTGAAGTTATAAGCCATATCCCCGGACATTCACAGGAGCAATCCACCATATTAATGATGCTTGTATTCCTGTTACTGATATCCTCTTTTATTGTTGGAGTATTTTTCTATGTTACAACCATGCAGAAGATTCCTCAATTTGGAGTGTTAAAAGCGGTTGGTGCCAAGATGAGTACCCTGGTATGGTCATTAACGGCACAGGTGTTGTTATTATCCGGTATCAGTATGATAATCGGCAACCTTCTTACCTTTGCAATGGCAAGTGCACTTCCGCCTACAATGCCTTTTGTTCTGGCACCGGCAAATGCAGCCCTTGTATCGGTCCTGTTTATAGTAATATCCCTGCTTACCAGCCTGTTTTCTATGGCAAAAGTTGCAAGGGTAGATGCACTTACTGCAATAGGAGGGAATGAATAATGGGAAATAATGCTTTAGAATTAAATAATATTAAGAAGAGTTATCATGACGGTGAAGAAGAAAATATCGTATTAAATAATGTTTCCCTTTCCATAGAATATGGTGAATTTGCTGCTATCGTCGGACCCTCAGGTTCAGGTAAGAGTACCTTGTTATCTATAGCGGGAGCCTTGTTAAGTCCAACCTCAGGAGAGGTAAGAATCGGTAAGACTTTATTATCTGACAGGAATAAAAAGCATTGGGATAAGGTAAGAAGAGAACAGATCGGTTTTGTATTTCAATCCCATCAGTTACTTCCTTACTTAAAAGTAATGGACCAGTTAAAATTAATTACCTGGCTTTCCTCCCGTAAGGACAAAAAAGAGCAGGAGGAACATGCTGCAAAGCTATTGGAGGACTTTGGTCTTAATAACAGAGCATCCTATTATCCTGACAAGCTTTCAGGAGGTGAAAAACAAAGAGTTGCCATTGCAAGGGCTCTTATGAATCACCCGGACGTACTGCTGGCTGACGAACCAACCGCCAGTCTTGATAAAGACAGGGGCAGGCAGGTAGTGGAAATGATCAGGAAAGAAACAAAAAAATATAAAAAGGCTGCTCTTATGGTGACCCATGATGAAAGGATTCTCGATCTTGTGGATTCGGTATATCGGATTGAGAACGGCATTATTACAAAAGAGAAGTAACAAACACAAAAGGGACTGTTGCATATTAGTTGCGTATTAGCAATGTTGCGGTAAGAACCTCTTGGCTTTCCAACACATATCGGTTGAAAGACACCTACCGATTTTGTAGGCTAAAATCGTACAAAAATTGTTCGTCTTTAGCCACTAAATCGGCAACATGTAAATTGGAAACATGTCTTTCACCCAGTGTCTTACAGGAAAGCCAAGAGACTTCTTACCACATAGATTCAATTTGCAGAAGCCTCTTTAGCAAATGGCAATTAACTAACAGTCCTCACCTATAGGATTCTCAATTAAGGTAGCCACTCTGAATTTATGCCTGTGGCCATCATTTACAGTTGTTACGGATTCAAGGAAATGAACATGTCTTCCTCCGCCAACGCATATAGCGCCTGAGGTTCTTCCGCAGAATTCGTGAAAATGATCTTCATAAAAATCTGTTCTGAATGCAACCTCATGATAATGATCGCCAGCACCATAAGGAATTGCTTCGCCGGATACTGTTGCAAATCTGTGATTGTGTGGTTCTTCGCGGGGTTCTGCTATTTCAACACTTCCCTGGATTTCATGAACATGTCGCTGTCTTCTGTAATCATCATCATTATTATAACTCACGAGTATTACCCCCTGAATAAGATTTAGAATTTCTCAATTCTTATATATAAATATGACTAAGTGCTTGTCTGTGTTACAAAATCAGACATATAAAGACATATGAAATTATTCTTCATGAGCCCTTATTACCGTACTGATAAATTTACATTAATGTAAGGTTAGCTTGACAATCAGCAACAGAAATGATAAGGTTAATGATGTAAGGTTAGCATTACATTGAGCTGAATTCGTAATTATTAATATTTTCTATCCCAATAATGCATAAGTAGAAGGAACATTTATGAAGAACAGAATAAAACAGTTAAGAGAAATCTTTGGAATGACACAGGAGCAGCTTGGCGAATTGGTAGGTACTTCAAGGCAGGCAATAAATGCAATAGAAACAGAAAAAAACGAACCTTCTATCTGGCTTGCCTATGATATTGCAAAAGTTTTTCATGAGCCAATTGAAAATGTATTTTTATTTGAAGAAAGTGAGCGAAAATCAAGAGCAGATATAAGCAGGGGGCATGCATATGGCGCTAAGGGAAATTAGAATGTTTGAGGATGGCATTCTGCGTAAAGTCAGTAAGCCAGTGATAGAAGTAAATGACCATATCAGAGAGATTCTTTATGATATGGCAGAAACCATGTATCATACTCCTAACGGAGGCGGATTGGCAGCCTGTCAGATCGGTATTTTGCGAAGGCTGGTGGTTGCAGATATGGGAGAAGGGCTATTAAAACTGGTTAATCCGGTAATTACTGAGAAAAAGGGGGAGCAGCTTGTGATTGAAGGCTGCTTAAGCTTTCCGGGGATATGGGGTAAGCTCAAAAGACCGGAGACAGTAATAGTACACGCTTTGAATGAGTATGGGGAAGAAATAGAAATTAAAGCCAGGGGTGAACTGGCTAAATGTCTGTGCCATGAGCTGGATCATCTGGACGGTGTTGTTTTTCAGGATAAGGTAATAGAATATGTCACATTATAAGATATGAAGCAAAGGTAGAAGAAGGAATATGTCCGACAGGAGTATCCTTCTTTTTTTCTTTTATACACTGGACAATTATAAACAAATATTCGCACTCCTGACAATACCGATTCCGACAGCCTTGCAATATAATGGTAGGTAATAAAATCAGGAGGTATGGTTTTTATGAGGTATGGCTATTTTGATAATGCTAAAAGGGAGTATGTAATAGAGCGTGTGGATTTGCCCACATCCTGGACAAATTACCTGGGGGTAAAGGATTTGTGCGCGGTGGTAAATCACACAGCAGGCGGATATATGTTCTACAAGACACCGGAATATCACAGAATTACACGCTTTCGTGCCAACAGTATACCAATGGACAGACCGGGACATTATGTATATGTCAGAGATGATAAAACCGGAGATTATTTCAGCATCTCCTGGCAGCCGGTGGGTAAATCCTTAGAGGAAGCTACTTACATCTGCCGCCATGGTTTGTCCTACACGAAATACCAGTGTGAGTACAAGGGTATCAAAGCAGAGCAAAAGCTGTTCATCCCTTTGGAAGACAGTGTTGAACTGTGGGATGTAACCATAGAAAATACCGGAACAGAAGCACGGGAATTAAGTGTATTTTCCTATTTGGAATTCTCCTACCACCACATTGATATGGACAATCGGAACTACCAGATGAGTAATTATGCCGCTGGTTCCTCTTATGAGGACGGAATCATAGAACATGACCTGTTCTATGAAGAATATGGGTATCAGTATTTTACAGGAAACTTTGAACCTGACGGATTTGACTGTTTAAGAGATAAATTCATCGGGCTATACCGTACAGAAACAAATCCGCTGGCAGTAGAAAATGGCAGATGCCAGGGAAGCTTTGAAAAGGGCGGAAATCATTGCGGTTCCTTACATAAAAAGGTTAGCTTACAACCCGGAGAATCCAAAAGACTGATATTTATGTTAGGAGAAGGTGACAGGGAAGCCGGAAGGAGTATGAGAAAGAAATACTCGGACCTGGCAGAGGTTGATAAGGCTTTTGATGAACTTGCTGCCTTCTGGGAGAAAAAACGGGAGAAACTCCAAATTGAAACACCCAATGAGGGGATGAATACACTGATTAATATCTGGAACCTGTATCAGGCGGAAATTAACGTAATGTTCTCAAGATTTGCCTCCTTTATAGAAGTAGGAGGAAGAACCGGCTTAGGTTACAGAGATACAGCCCAGGATGCTATGACCGTTCCTCATTCAAATCCTGCTAAATGCCGGCAAAGGCTGGTGGAACTTTTAAGAGGTCTGGTATCCACAGGCTACGGGCTGCATCTGTTCCAACCGGAGTGGTTTGACCCGAATACGGCTGCTAAGCCTTTTAAATCACCCACAGTAGTACCGACACCGGATAAGAACAGTATCGTACATGGTATAAAAGATGCCTGCTCCGATGATGCCCTCTGGCTTGTTAGTTCTATCGTTGAATATGTCAAAGAAACAGGTGAATATACCTTCTTTTCAGAAGAATTAAGCTATGCAGACGGTGGCAGCGGAACCGTTTATGAGCATATGACCCGAATACTTGATTTCTCTCATGAGCAGATAGGGGCTTCCGGAATTTGCAAGGGATTAAGAGCAGACTGGAACGATTGCCTGAATTTAGGCGGCGGAGAAAGTGCAATGGTATCATTTCTGCATTACTGGGCTTTGGGTAATTTTCTGGAAGCGGCAGCTTATCTTGGGAATACGAAAGATGTTCAGAAATATTCGGAGATGAGAGAGCAGGTCAAAAAAGCCTGTGATGAAGTATTGTGGGATAAAGAATGGTATATCAGAGGAATAACGAGCAAAGGCAGAAAGATTGGTACCTCAGAGGACAAAGAAGGAAAAATCCATCTGGAATCCAATGCCTGGGCAGTATTATCCGGAGCAGCCGATGGGGAAAAGGGAAGAAGAGCCATGGATTCCGTGGATAAATACCTGTATACACCTTATGGCATAATGCTTAATGGTCCCTCCTATACTGTACCCGATGAGGATATCGGCTTTATCACCAGAGTGTACCCGGGAGTAAAAGAGAACGGTGCGATCTTTTCTCATCCCAATCCCTGGGCCTGGGCAGCTGAGTGCCGTCTTGGAAGAGGTGACAGGGCAATGAAATTCTATGATGCCTTATCTCCCTATAATCAGAATGATATGATAGAAGTCAGAGAGGCAGAGCCTTATTCCTATTGTCAATTTATTATGGGCAAGGAACATACTGCCTTTGGAAGGGCAAGACATCCCTTTATGACTGGTACCGGAGGTTGGGCATATTTTTCTGCCACCAGATATATGCTGGGAATCAGACCGGGCTTTCGTGGCTTAGTAGTCGATCCCTGTATTCCGGCAGATTGGAAGGAATTTAAGCTGACCCGTGAATGGAGAGGAGCCGTTTATCATATTACGGTTAAGAACCCTGAAGGAGTTATGAAGGGAGTTAAGGAAATACAGATTAATGATGTTACCATAAGGCGTCAGAAAGAAGAAATAGAGCATAATAAGCCTGAAAAAACACCATTACAGACTGCTGCTTACGCTGAGCAGCAAAGCAATCAGGATATGGAAATACCCCTACAGGAAAAGGGCAGTATAAATTATGTCACGGTAGTGATGGGATAAGAAATATATTGCCGCTGTAAGCGGTGGAATGTGAGGAGAAAATGATAAAGTTTGGTACAGGGGGCTGGAGAGCTGTTATAGGGGAAGATTTTACAAAAGCTAATATACAGATTCTGGCCCATGCAATGGCAGATAAAATGAAAGCAGAAGGAGTTGCCTCAGAGGGTATCGTATTAGGCTATGACAGGAGGTTTCTTTCAAAAGAAGCAATGAAATGGGCAGCAGAAGTCTTAACGGCAGAAGGTATTAAAACCATTCTCATAAACAGATCCTCACCGACACCTTTGATTATGTATTATTGCATGAAGCATGAATATCATTATGGAATGATGGTCACAGCCAGTCACAATCCGGCTATCTATAACGGCATCAAGGTCTTTACCTATGGGGGCAGGGATGCAGATGAGGTGCAGACGGCCGATATTGAAAAATACATAAAGAGTATCGAAGGTGCTGCAGGAAATAGTCTTAAAGCCTTGGAATATGACAATGCTTTATCACAGGGAATGGCAGTGGAAATTAATCCTTTAAATGAATATCTGGATAATATCATTAATACGGTGAATATGGCAGCTATCAGAGAGAGAGGCTTACGAGTGGTGCTGGATCCTATGTACGGGGTAAGTGAGACCTCTTTAAAGACCATATTGCTTACAGCAAGATGTGATGTAAGTACCATACATGAGAGGCATGATACCCTCTTTGGAGGAAAGCTGCCGTCTCCTACCGCCATGACTTTAAGGAGCCTTCAAAATACAGTACTGGATAAGGGGGCGGATATCGGAATTGCAACAGATGGGGATGCAGACAGAATCGGTGTAATAGATGATACGGGGAAATTCCTCCATCCAAATGATATTCTGGTATTGCTGTATTATTACCTTGTCAGGTATAAAGGCTGGAAAGGACCGGCAGTCAGAAACCTTGCGACTACTCATATGCTGGACCGTGTTGCTGAGAGTTTTGGAGAACAGTGTTATGAAGTACCTGTAGGGTTTAAATATATCTCAGCCAAAATGAATGAAGCCAGTGCTATCATTGGAGGTGAATCCTCCGGGGGGCTTACTGTAGCCGGTCATATAAACGGAAAAGACGGAATCTATGCGGCAGCTTTACTGGTTGAAATGATCTGTGTAACGGGAAAGAAGCTCTCAGAAATTGCAAAAGAAATTGAGGATGAATACGGGATTTACTATCTGGAAGAGAAGGATTATAAATTCAGTCAGGAGAGAAAAGAAGAAATTTATCAAACCCTTATGGTGGAGAGAAGTTTACCTCCTATGCCCTTTGACATAGAAAAGGTATCTTACCTGGATGGTTGTAAGGTGTACTTTACTAACGGTGGGTGGATTATCATTCGATTCTCCGGCACGGAACCCTTGCTGCGTATATTCTGTGAAATGCCAAAGACAGGGCAGGCAAGGTTAGTCTGTGAAGTAATAGAAGAATATCTGAGTCTCTAACAGATGCAATAAGGCTGAATTACATCTGTCAGTTCAAGGATAAAATGCTGTGGCATATACACTGATACTGCCTTGTTTAATTTCACTGAATTAATCTCCTCTTTATTTCGCTGATACTGCATTAGCGTTGGTAAGGTGTAGCATACCTGCTACTGGAAATGCTGCATCTTATTCCGCTGCTTTGCCTCAGCACATAAATCAGGCATAATTTAGCCAAATATATACATGGCAGTACGGGAGTATATCGTTTGAAATGCTCTGGAATAGTCAAAATGCTTTGGAATAATCATAAAAATGATACAGTATTATTTAACTTCTTTCGCCGGTTTTCTGTCTAACAGCAGATTATAGGTGAACCCGCATACTACGAAAAGACTACCGATAAGTTTATACACAGAAAATTCCTTTGCTACCAGCCAGTCAATCAGAATACCCAAAGCAAGCTGTCCTAAGAACACTAACAGGGTAAGATAGAAGGCGGGAACCCTGGGAGTAGTGTAATTGGAAACCATTATTATGACAACCCCCAATATACCCCCCAGATATGCCCAGATAGGAATATGAATGGTGGGAGCAGATATGGAGATTCCTTTCTCCAGGAACAAAAAGATAAGAATGGAGAAAAAGATACCCACAACATAATTAATAACAGTTGCCTGTACTGTACCGATTTGTTCTGCCAGCTTGGCGTTCAGGATTCTGCCAAGAACAACGGAAACACCTGCCAGTACAGAAATTACTAAATAGATGATAAACATAATTTTTTCCTCCTGTTTACTGTAATGCCATAATAAAAATACCGATTCCGATAATCCCAAGGCCGATGAGTTTCTTGGGATTTACTTTTACAACCTTCATACCCAGAAAACCGAAATGATCCGTCAAAAGGGAGAAGATAGTCTGCCCCAGTAACCCTAAGGCAAGGGGAAGAGATACACCAAGCTTCATATAGCTTATATTAGTAAGCATTACGGTTCCAATACCTACAAGACCTGCACTGTATAGATACAAAGGAAGACCTTTCTTAAGCTTCATTTTGGAACGGGTCAGAATGGAAACCAGTATAATAGCAATTAGTCCTACCAGATGGATAAGAATAGTAGACAGGGTATTGCCATACCCTTCTGATAAACTGCCATTAAAGAATATCATGATGGAAGTCAGGGCCCCCACAATAAGTGAAATAATATAATTCATATATCCTCCTTGTAACATCTTACTCATAACTCACTCGTCATGCATGATGATTTTTTGAGTACTTTATTTCGCTTCCTGATAAATGTACCATATATTAATTGCAATATACTATGACATATGTCATAATAATTTAATTATATAAAATTAATCAAAAATTGCAATAATATCCATATTCAGTTAGTATTAATTTAGATATTGAGTATAAAGTGATTATACCGACGCCTTCGAAAAGGAGTAAAAATGGTAAGGATAAATGATGAAGAACGCCTGAAAGAATATATCAGGCAGTATGATATAAAGAGTATATTTACAGCAGATATGACAATGCACATGGAACTGCTATTCTTTAAGAAAAACGAATATATGGCAAAAGAGGGGGAGGAGATATCCTATCTGTTATTCCTGACAGAAGGGAAAGCGAAGGTATTTACTTCACTAAGTAACGGGAAATCTCTGCTCCTTTGTTTTTATCAGGGATTTAAGGTACTGGGAGATCTGGAAGCGGTGGATTCTGTCAAAGCTGTGACCAATGTTCAGGCGATTGCAGATACATACTGTGTGGGAATACCCTATCGTGCCGTCAGAAGGTATCTGTTAGAGGACGCAAAATTCCTGCGATATATCTGTACTTCTCTGGGAGGAAAGCTTAACCGCTGTTCAAAGAACAGTTCCATTAATCTGCTATATCCTCTTGAGAATCGTCTGGCAAGTTATATCTATACAACGGGAGAAAGAGTACAGAAATCAGAAACCAGGAAAAAGGATAGAAGCGAAAACACAAATCACCGAAAGAGTGGCAATTCTATAGAATATAACAGCAGTAGCAAGGGGAATGCCGAAAGCAAAGAAGTCCTCTGCTTTCACGAAAATCTCACAGAAATTGCAGAGCTGCTGGGAACCAGCTACAGACATTTGTTGCGTACACTTTCAGAATTATGCGATAAAGGCATTCTGAAAAAGGAAGGCAGCTCCTATATTGTCACTGACGAAAGGACCTTAATGGAGCTGTCTGCCGATTTATACAAGTAATGCACTCATTACCTCACCCAGAGGCAGAGAAAGCAGCAAATCTGCTTTGGAATCCAGCGGTGTTGCAGATTTATTAATGAGGACCAGTTTATTCCCTTTGTAATAATCTATAAAACCAGCAGCTGGATAAACACTGAGGGAAGTACCGCCGATAAGAAGTAAATCCGCTTCAGAAATTGCCTTAATGGCAGCCTGTATATTCCGGTCCTTCAGCGGTTCTTCATACAGAACGACTTCGGGTTTTATAATACCTTCGCAAGCACAGCGGGGAAGGGGAGCTTTCATTAAGACCTCATCCAAAGTATAGAAGGTTCCGCAGCTGGTGCAATGATTCTTATGGATACTTCCGTGAAGTTCTATAACATTCTTACTGCCGGCTGACTGATGGAGCCCATCGATGTTTTGTGTAATCACAGCCTTTAATTTACCGGCAGCTTCTAATTCTGCCAGCCTTTTATGGGTTATATTGGGAGCAGCATTCTGATAGATCATCTTATCATAATAAAAACGATAGAATTCCTCAGGCTTCTTCTGAAAAAAGCTGCGGCTTAAGATCTGTTCCGGCGGATAATCATACTTTAAGTGATAGAGACCGTCAACACTGCGAAAGTCCGGAATACCGCTTTCGGTAGACACACCTGCACCGCCGAAAAAAACGATGTTATTACTGCCATTTATAAGTACATTCAATTTTTCAATCAGATTCATTGGTAATATACCTCAGTTTCATAAATTTGTAGGTTACAGGATTTATTAAACCCCAGTTTCCATATGATTTCAAGTACTTTTAACCTAAAAATAAAAGGCTATATCACAACAAATAGTTGATAAATGAGATTTTTTGTAGGAGAGCCTTAAAACTCTCCTACAAACTGGAAGTTGTTATTCTAATTGTTATGACCAATTATTTTCTTAGCTTAGGTACAATGAGATACAGAAGACTCATAATTACAAAATATGCGATAGAAGATACAACGATTTCAGCAACATCTACAGTTCTATCAAATAGATATGAAATCAAAGCATAACAAGCTCCAAAAGTAACTGCTGAAACACCATTTCTAATTAAATTTTTTTTATTCATTTTTCCTCCCTTAATTCTATCGAACTACTTAACTCAGTAAATTCCGAATTGTATAGTTCTTATGCGGCCAGTGGAACTTCTGGTCTGTTTGATAAATTTATACAAGTGTTCAAAATCCTTGTTTCCACATGATTACAGGTGAATTGTATATAACAGATAGAAGGAATGCGCCTATGGAAAGGTATTAGAAGTCCTTTTCTCTGAATATTTTGTGCTATAATGTAAAACAGATTGTTTGAGCGCAGCGAGTTATCTGTTTTACATTATGACAAGCACAAAAATATTCAGAGAATTAGGACTTCTTATACCTTGGAATTGAAGCATGAGTTCTATCTGTTATATACAATTCGCCGTCCCCTTGAGAAAAACCACCCCTTTGCCACAAAATCAAACTTATTACGTCTTATTTACGTCTTATTACATTAAATTATAACACTTATATCAGAAAAGTCCACAAACATGACTTATCACATAAAATATATGACATTTGTAACTTGTAAAATTATACTATCTTCCTGTAAGCTAATAGCATATGTTTAACTCCTGTATCTGAAATAAACTGGCAAGTCCCATAAACAGTCCCAGAGTAAAGGTAATAACTATGGTCAAACAGCTGGAACCGGATACAGGTCTTTAAAAGAAGAAAAAAGGAGTGTCTAATAGTGGAGATTGTGTTAAAAACAGTTCAGGCCGAAAGAGCCTATGGAAAGGGTGAGCTGCTGACAAAAGCTTTAATGCCCACAGATCTGGAAATTGAGAAGGGTATTTTCCATGCAATCATCGGAAAGAGCGGTTCGGGGAAATCTACTCTTTTACATATCCTTGGAGGATTGGACAAACCAACAGGCGGAAAAGTCTATTTGGAAGGTCAGAGTATGTTTGATCTAAAAGAGAAGGAGCTGGCGGTACTTCGCAGAAGAAGGATCGGCTTTGTATTCCAGTCCTTTAATTTATTATCTGAGCACACGGTCTATGAAAATATACTTATGCCCGTACATCTGGACAATCGGAAAGAAGACCGGGAGTATCTGGACAAGGTACTTAGAACTCTGGATATTACAGCGAAGCTTCCCTATTATCCTGATGAACTCTCAGGAGGAGAAAGACAGAGAGTTGCAATAGCCAGGGCTCTGGCTACAAAGCCTGCCATATTACTGGCAGATGAACCAACAGGCAACCTGGACGAAAAAACTGGAAAAGAAGTTATACAGCTGCTAAAGCAATCTGCGAAGGAATTTGGACAGACAGTGGTATTGGTAACCCATGACATGGATATTGCAGCTAATGCAGAGCGTGTAATTACAATCAGCAACGGCAGAATCACCTCCATAGCATCGGGAGGACAGCAGATATGACCTTACGGAAAATAGCAAAAAGCGGCATGAAAGGAAGAAGGAAGGATTCCTGGCTGTTAAAGCTTGTGGTATCCTTATCCTTTGCTTTTATTACAGCTGCCCTGGTATTCCAAGCCAGTATGGAGCAGACTGATATTAATCAGAAGAAGGAACTCTATGGAAGCTGGCAGGCTGCTTATCTGGGCGGAAATGAAAATACACTGAACCGTCTCAAAGGGGAGAAAGAGGTTAAGGATATCGCTTACAGTACCAGTCTGGGAACTGCCAGCAAGCTTGGAAGCGTTGGAACTTTAAGCCAGGAACTGAAAGAAGTGGGTAATTTTACACTGTATAAAGGTGAGTTTCCGAAAGCAGATAATGAGATTGCAGTTGAGTTGAATCAGTTAAGCAATGCGGGAATGGAGTTGGAGGTCGGACAGAAGTTATTGGTGGATTTTGTTACTACAATTGTAGACATTAATATTGACCAACAAGCCTATGAATTAGAATTACAGGCAATGAAAGAAGGATATACTTTAAACCGATACGGATACCATGACAATCCGAATAAACGGATTGGAGACATCAATGTCATTGTATCTACAGACTATGTATATTACTTTAAGCCTGGTGAGCCCTCTGATGAGCAAACTATTAAGACAAAAGGTTTTATGACTCATCGGGAAGTCGTAATGCAAAAGGAATTTGTAATCACAGGTATATTAAATACCTATTCTGATAAATGGGACCTGGGCGGGCATGCCGTTCCCAATGCTTTTGTTACAGTAGAAGCCGGAAAGAAACTAAGCGATGCCTTCTACAACAACAGCTATGTGGATGTCAGCTCCTACAAGCCTTCCATGAATATCTTCTTAAACCTTCACAATCTGAACACTGCTGTCATAGATAAGCTGGAAGAAAGTTATCCTGATATGAAACCGGAAGAAAATGAACAGGAGTACATAAACAGTATCTGGAGACAGCTGGCAGGACGTTTATCAAGTTCAGAGTTTGAGAAGGTGAATGACTTTTATAATGCAGGAAATGCGGAGAGCTCCGCAAGGGAGGTTTCCGCCGAAGATTCCGGACTTTTGAAATCGGAGCTTTCAAAAGCCGAAGGGTCCACTTCCAGTTTCCGAAGAAACAGCTTTACCTATCCTGATACCAGTAACTCGGTAGCACATATTATAACCTATGCAATACTAGGAATTATATTTGTTACAACGGTTTGTGCGGTATTTCAGATATTTTTAACCCAGATAAAGCGCAGAGGCAGAAAGCTTGTGCTCCTAAAATCGATTGGAGCTACGAAACTGCAGCTGACCGGAATACTTGCCTGGGAAGCTTTATTTCTGTGGTTTACTGGGTTAATCTATGGAGGACTCTCAGGGACCGGATTATCTGTACTTATTCTTACTATTATGAGACTTACCGGTAATGGCAGTATTGCTATTGCTATTCCTGGAAAGTTACTGTTAATAGGAATTGCTGTTGGCACGGTGTCTTTATTTGCCGGCGTTTTATTTCCAGCAGTAAGTGCCGTTAATATACCGCTGACGGGTACTATGGCAGAGAAGCAAAAGCATTCAGGGAAGGTCTGGAAAGCTAAGGGCAGCAAGAATGCAAAACCTGTAAAGCAGAACTTCTTACATATTACCTTGCGTTATCTTAAAAATAACAGAGGAAAAAATCTCCTTTCCTTTGCAATATCCCTGTTTATCATCAGTATATTATCGGCAACTTTGTACCTGTCTTATAATGCCTGGCAAAGATATAATAATTCTGTTATAGAGACAGGCAGGCCTGACTATACATTAAAAGCGATTTACGGAGAAAATCAGAATAAACTGCCGGAAATAGAACAGGAACTTAAGTCCATAAAAGGTGTTAAGGCAGTGGAAAGCTATAAATACGGCAAAAACCTCTTATTCTGGTATGAAGGTATAGAGAAGGATCCGCTGCTTACGGCCTTTGAGGAATTACTTCCTGATAAATTAAAGCAGGAGCATTTTTCCAGATATGTAAACGGAAGGTCAGGTCAGCCGGAGTACATAAGCAGCGCCTATTATAGTTACTATTACGGCATTGATACAAAAGCTGAATATGCACAGTCAATCTTCCATGCTGTGCAAGAGGGTACCATAGATATGGAGAAATTCAAGTCGGGAGAAGAGGTAATTCTCCTGCTGCCACTTGTAAAGGAGGGAGAAGTACAGGTTACTGAAGATACAGGTGCAGATTCCGGAATGGCAGGATATAACAGGATAAAGGCTGCAGTGGGTGTAGACAAGCGTTTTCAGTGGGTACTTGAGGAAAATAATGCTTATTATATTTCAACGGACAGAAAATATAAGCAGCTATATGATAAGGCAGCTTCTCTGAAAGCCGGAGATAAAATATATCTTTCAACGGATAAGGAGATAATTGATGAAGCCGGCAGAGTAACCGGATTTCGTACTACTGAGGTTACAATAGGCGGAATTATATACTATTTCCCTGAGAAGGGAATATGGCCTTTCTCTAACCTTAATGGAAGCTATACGGTTATCGGCTCCATGGATGGAATGGAAACCTTATATCCGAATTCCAAAATGGGACTCTTTCGAATCGGTATCGAGCAAATGACGGAAATGGTTAAGGTATTGTATCCTTCAAGCTATGGCAGGACTTTATGGAACATTACTGCTTCAGATAAAGACAATCAGGAAGTATTGGATGCTGCCCTGCTTACCTTTGCAAATAAATATGGCTTTACCCTTTATAATTATAAAGAAAGCAGCGAGAGGATGTTAGCGGAGGCACTTAACAACATATTAATTATTGCTCTACTGGGAGGGATAACCTCTGTTATAGCACTCATTGCTTTTTATAATACGGCAGTATCCAAAATGGAGCAGGAGAAGAATCGTATCGGAATACTGCAAGCCCTTGGAGTGACCAGGCATCAGTTTACCTGTCAATACCTGCTGCAGGGCCTGGTACAGGGGGTGACAGCTGCTGCCCTTGCAAATGCGGGAGTTCTGCTGGTACTGCTTTTGGTTACCGTAGGCACACTTAAGCTTTCTATTGGCAGTTTTTCTGTACTGATGGAAGCATTGATGGCAGACAAATTGTGGTTGTTTCCTTGGTTAATCCATCTTTGTATTAATCTTGTGTTTGTGGCAGTTACAGCAATACTGCAAGCAATACCGGCCATACGAATAGCCAGACAGTACCCCGTTGAGAATATACGAAGTCTTGGAAGATAGGTCAGGTAGTGATAAATAAATAAGCCAATACAGGTAAAACAGCCAGAATAGTGTAAGTGCTAATCTGGCTGTTTTTTATTGTGGTTACTCTGGAATTATTAGAGATTGATTAAAAATTAACATTTTGTTTTATAAAACTTGATAAATAGACCATAAATATGTAAACTAGTACATGTGTTAAATTCTTACTTTTAACCCATGTATTTACATTTTGAATTCTGATCAAACAAAAGGAGTGTTAAACAGTGGAGAGAGTATTAAAAACAGTACAGGCCGAAAGATCCTATGGTAAAGGAGAGCTTGAAACGAAAGCCTTAAAGGCCACGGATTTAGAAATTGAAAAAGGCGTCTTTCATGCAATTATAGGAAAAAGTGGTTCCGGTAAATCCACTCTTTTACATATCCTGGGGGGATTGGACAAACCGACAGGCGGAAAAGTATATCTGGAAGGGCAGAGCATGTTCGATTTAAAAGAAAAGGAACTTGCAGTCCTTAGAAGAAGGAGAATAGGATTTGTCTTTCAGTCTTTTAATCTGCTGTCTGAACATACGGTACTTGAAAATATACTGATGCCGGTTCACCTGGATAACCGGATAGAAGACACAGAGTATCTCAATAAAGTATTGGAAACTCTGGATATAACAGGAAAACTGCCCTACTATCCCGATGAACTCTCAGGCGGTGAGCGCCAAAGAGTTGCAATAGCAAGGGCACTTGCTACAAAGCCTGCCATATTACTGGCAGATGAACCAACAGGCAACCTGGATGAAAATACCGGAAAAGAAGTGATTCGCCTGTTAAAACAATCTGCGAAAGAATTTGGTCAGACAGTGGTACTTGTAACCCATGATATGGAAATAGCCGCCAATGCAGAACGTGTTATTACAATCAGTAACGGCAGTATTACCTCAATTGAATAGGAGGTATTGCTATGAATTTAAGAGAGATTGCAAGAAATGGTATGAAAGGAAGAAAGAAGGATTCTCTGCTATTAAAGCTGGTGGTATCCTTGTCCTTTGCATTTATAACAGCAGGTCTGATATTTCAGGCCAGCATGGAAGCAACAAAAACAGAACAGAAGAAGCAGTTGTATGGCAGCTGGCAGGCTGCATATCTGGATGGTGATGAAGCTACTTATAAAAAGCTTAGAAAAGATAAGGAAGTCAGGGACCTCACCTTTACCAGTGAGATAGGAAGAACCACCAAACTTGGTACTGTCGGAACAATGAGCAGGGAGTTTCTCCAGATGGGAGGCTTCTCTCTTTATAAAGGAGAGCTTCCGAAAGCAGATAATGAAATAGCAGTAGAATTAAACCAGTTAAGCAGTGCGGGACTGGAACTTGAGGTTGGGCAGAAGTTGCTGCTGGACATTGCGGTAGTAACAGTAGATAAGAATATAAACGAGGAAATCAACAAGAATTTACAAACAGAGTATTATAATTCATACTTTGAACCGGATGCCCTAATACGATATGGCTATCATGATAATCCGAGCAGGAGGATAGGGGACACTAATGTAATAGTTTCAACCGATTATGTATTTTACTTTCGAAAAGGTGAACCTTCTGATGAAAAGACCATAAAAGAGAAAGGACTTATTATCCATCAGGAGGTAGTGCTTCAGAAGGAATTTACGATAACAGGTATTATAAACACCTATTCAGATAAGTGGGATCTGGGAGGACACAGTGTTCCCAGCGCTTTTGTCACAGAAGCCGCCGGGGACAGATTGTTAGAGGATTTTAGAAATAATAGCTTTATTGATGTAAGCGCATATAAGATTCCCCTGGACCTGTTTTTTAACCTGAAACATCTTACTGCTGATACTGTCAGTAAGATGGCTGAAAAGTATCCCAGCCCAGAAGTAGAAAGCGAGGATATGACAGCCTTATACAACAGGGTGTGGTTAAATATCAAGAAAGCTATTACGCCGGAGGACAGGGATAAGATTAAAGAATACTATAGTAATATACAGGTGGAGCCTTCCAAGGAGGATACCGGTCTTACCAAAGATTCAGTGAGTGAAGATTCTACCTCTAATTTCAGAAGAAACAGCTTTACTTATCCGGATACCAGTAATTCAGTAGAACACCTGATTACCTTTGCTGTTCTTGGTATTATCTTTGTCACAACTGTATGTGCTGTATTCCAGATCTTTTTAACCCAGATAAGAAGAAGGAGCCGAAAATTGGTTTTGCTAAAATCAATTGGTGCCACAAAAGGACAGCTGTTACGAATCCTATTCTGGGAAGCAGTATATCTTTGGAGAACAGGACTTCTGATGGGGGTACTGGGAGGTTCCCTGCTGTCAATCCTTATATTGTGCGGAATGAAACTGTTTGGCAACGGGAAGCTTGTAATTGATATCCCTTCAGAGCTTCTCCTACTGGGGATATTAGTCGGAAGCATATCATTATTTGCCGGTGTTTTACTGCCTGCAGTCAGTGCCGTTAACGTACCGTTAACTGGAACACTGGTAAAGAAGCAAAAGCATAGCAAAGCCGTATACCATGGGAAGCAGAGAAGAAGAAAACCGGAGAAACAGAATTTCTTTCATATAACACTTCGTTATTTAAAGAACAACAGGGGAAGAGGATTACTGGCTTTTGCAATTTCTGTGTTTATCATAAGTATCCTAACTGCCTCTCTCTATCTTTCTTATAATTCCTTTTCCAGGTACAGGGATAGTGTCCAGGAAAACGGAAGACCCGATTATACCATGAGAGCGGTGTACGGTGAGAATCAGAATAAATTACCGGATATAAAAGCTGAACTTATGCAGATAAAGGGTGTAAAAGCAGTTGAGAACTTCAAGTTTGGCAAGAAATTGTTATTCTGGTATGAGGGTTATAAAGAGGATACTATATTAAAGGCTTTCGAAGATCAACTTCCAAATGAGCTGAAACAGGAGCATTTTAGTAAATATGTTTCCGGAACGGCTGATCAGCCGGAGTATATCAGCGATGCTTACTACTCTTATTATTATGGAATAGATACAGAGTCTGAAAGCGGAAAGAAGCTGCTTGCTGCTGTTACAGAAGGTACTGTTGACAGGGAGAAGTTTAAGACAGGGGAAGAAGTGATTCTTATGGTTCCTCTGTCAAAGGAAGGAAAGTTAGAGGCTTCTGCTGACAGTCTTACGGAATATGAGAAGGTAAAAGCAGCGGTTGGGTTGGACAAACGAATGTCCTGGCTGCTTAAGAAGAACAAAATATATTATACTTCCCTGGACAGGAGATACAAAGAACTATACCAATCAGAAAGCCAATTAAAACCCGGTGATACCCTGTACTTATCCACTGATCGGGAAAAGATAGGGGAGGAGGAAAGAATTATCGGCTTTAATACAGCGAAGGTTAAAGTAGGCGGTATCATTCACTATTTCCCAGAGGGCGGCAGCTGGCCTTTCTCTGATTTAGTCCCTTACTACACAGTAATTGGTTCTATGGATGGTATGGAGGTTATGTATCCTAATTCCAAGATGGGATTGTTCCGGGTGAATCTGGAGCAGATGACGGAAATGATTAAGATTCTGTATCCTACGGCTTACGGAAGAACCTTATGGAATATAACCGCGGAGGATAAAGAGAATCCGGAGGTATTGGATGCTGCATTGCTGGCATTTGCCAATAATAAAGGCTTAACCTTGTATAATTACAGGGAGAGCAGTGAAAGAATGCTGGGAGAAGCACTTAATAATACCATGATAATAAGCTTACTGGGATTGATATCATCAGTTATAGCATTAATTGCCTTTTATAATACTTCTGTATCAAAAATGGAACAGGAGAGAAACCGTATTGGTATCTTACAATCCATGGGAGTTACCAAAGGCCAGTTTGCAAGACAATATCTCTTACAGGGTATTATTCAGGGGGCAGCTGCCGTAATAGTCGCCAGTGCCGCCATGCTGCTGTTATTAGGTACAGTTACTGCGGTGACATCAGATGTTCCGCTGAGTAATCTAAAGGAACTTGTAAATCAGGTAATAGCAGACAGGTTATGGTTATATCCTTGGAAACTCCATGGGGCAGTAGGTCTGATTTTTATTGCTTTGGTAACGATACTTCAACTGATTCCTGCTATGGCAATTGCTAGGCAGTATCCGGTTGATAATATCAGAAGTCTGGGAAGATAATATTTTTATTTGGATTTAGTAGAAAAGTGCGTAACTGAATGTTGATTTGTAAAATTGTAAGAAAATCAATAAATATCGCAAGGGCACACAGGACAGCCCGCAAAATATGGAGGTATTATGAAGAATTATATAGTTTATATGTTGGAAGCCTGGGGCTTTTGTGTTATGGTGTATATATTTGATAAATTAAATCTGAATGTTTTCAATACCAAAGGTCTACTCCTAATGGTTTGTGTATGGGCCATAGGACATGTAAGTGTAAAATATGTGGTTGAGAAAATAATGAAAGAGCGCAATAACAATAAACAGAACTAATAAACAGCTCTTTATTTCTTGATATATAAGTCTTGATATATAAGCTTGATATATAAGTCTTGATATATTAAGTCTTTATATATTAAGTACTGATATATTGAGTCTTGTTATATTAAGTTAATAAATGATATAAGGAGAGCATTATGCTGCAATCATTAATACATGTTGCAATAGTTGTAAGGGATTACGATGAGGCTATTGAGTTCTATACAAAGAAACTGCATTTTACCTTAATTGAAGACACCTATCAGCCTGAACAGGATAAACGCTGGGTGGTGATATCACCTCCCGGTTCTACTGGTTGTACGCTGTTATTAGCCAAAGCCTCCAAACCAGAACAGGAACCGTTTATCGGAAATCAGGCTGGCGGGCGAATTTATTTGTTTCTTGGTACCGATGACTTTTGGCGTGATTATGAGGAAATGAGTTCAAAGGGGATTGTGTTTGTAAGAGAACCCAAGGAACAGCCCTATGGTATTGTTGCAGTGTTCAAAGACTTGTATGGTAATCTATGGGATTTGGTACAATTCAAAGAAGGACATCCTATGTACAGCAGAGTTCTATGAAAAATTATATTTGGTTAAAGTAGTACAGTAATAAATAAAACAAAGAAATGAGGCAATATATTATGAAATTTATTATTGAACAATTAAATGGGGAACAGCTTGAAATTATAGAAAATAACCTTGAAGCTTATGATAAAAATTACATAACCTATAAAATTGATGGTGATATTCACCTGGGGGCTTTTTCTGAAGGTGAATTAGTAGGCGGAATTGATGCCTGTATGACAGCATTTCATATCCTGTATGTATCCACTTTGTTTGTAGAGGAAGCCCATAGGGGAAAAGGTATAGGAAAGGCGCTGCTTCAGGAAACCGAGAAGCAGGCGAAAGCACTTGGAGCGAATATGATTCGTCTCGATACCTTTGACTGGCAGGGCAGGGATTTCTACCTTGCTTTAGGGTATGAACAGGTGGGAAGCTATACCAACGATATCGATGGATTTTCAGAGTATTTTTTTCTTAAGAGAATTTAATTTAAAGAATTAATCAATTAAATTAACAAAATTTAATTTTAGAACCAGAATTATTAGATTTTGGGAGCGAATCAATTGGCAGCAACCATATTAATAGCATATTCCAATACATTACAGGAAATACTAGGAGGAAAATAGTATTTTAGTAAGGAGTATCAATATGGATAATTCGATGTTTTGTTATCAGTGTGAACAGACCTTTGGTGGGAAAGGATGTACAAAAGGAGGTGTCTGCGGAAAGACACCGGAGATAGCTAATCTTCAGGATCTGCTGATCTATCAGTTAAAGGGAATTTCCTGTTATGCCAGGCCATTAATTGAAGAAGGCAAAAAGATTGACAAAGGGATTGTAAAGTTTGTGGAAAACTCTTTGTTTACCACCTTAACGAATGTGAACTTTGATGTGCAGTCACATGTGGAACTCCTTAAGGAATCACAGCAGATAAAGGAAGCTATCAGGGAGCAGGCACCTCAGGGTCAGTATCATGATTCAGCTACCTATAATCTTAGCGGCTCCAAGGAAGATATGCTAAAGGATTCTGTAAAGGCCGGAATTATGTATGACCAGGACCTGGATGAAGATATCCGTTCCTTGCGCTCAACTATTCTATACGGTTTAAAAGGTATCAGTGCGTATGGACACCAGGCGAGATTTATCGGGCATCAAAATGACCAGGTAGACCACATCTATTTTTTAGGTCTGGAAGCAACGACGAACAGCAAATTGACAGTTGAGGAACTTATCCGTATGACAATGCGTATTGGAGAAATGAGTGTACAGGTTATGAATGTTTTAGATGAGGCCAACACCTCAAGATTTCAGAATCCTTCCGCTCATAAGGTCAATGTAAATGTTAAAAAAGGACCTTTTATCATTGTATCCGGGCATGATCTTCATGATCTTGAAATGCTTCTGGAGCAGACTAAGGGCAAAGGAATCAATATCTATACCCATGGTGAAATGCTGCCTTCCCATGGATATCCGGAACTCAAGAAATATAAACATCTGGTTGGAAATTATGGATCCGCCTGGCAGAATCAGCAGAAGGAATTTGATGCAATACCAGGTTGCATCTTAATGACCACCAATTGCTTAATGAAACCCAGAGACAGCTATAAAGACAGAATTTATTCTACAAATGTAGTTGGATGGGACGGAGTAGAACACATTGATGAGAAAGAAGATGGAACCAAGGATTTCAGCCAGATTATTGAGAAAGCTTTGGAACTGGGAGGTTTTAAAGAGGATGAAAAGAAACATGAAATCCTGGTTGGTTTCGGACATCATGAGACCTTATCCCATGCTCCTGAAATTGTGAAGGCAGTAAAAGATGGGGTAATCAGGCATTTCTTTGTTATTGGCGGATGTGACGGTGCAAAACCCGGAAGGAGCTATTACACAGAACTGGCTCAAAAGGTACCGAATGATTGTGTTATCCTCACCCTGGCCTGCGGCAAATACCGTTTTAATAAACTGGATTTCGGAACAGTTGCCGGCTTGCCCAGACTGCTGGATGTAGGGCAGTGCAACGATACCTTTTCGGCTATCAGAATTGCCACGGCATTGGCAGACGCTTTTGAAACAGATGTAAATGCATTACCTTTATCCATTTTACTTTCCTGGTATGAGCAAAAAGCCTTAGCAGATTTGCTGGCACTCTTATCATTAGGAGTCAAAGATATATTTTTAGGACCAAGCCTGCCGGCCTTTTTATCACCAAATGTATTTCAGTATTTGAATGATACATTTAATATAAGACCTATCAGTACACCTGAGGATGATTTGAAATTTGCTTTAAAGCAGGCTGTTTTATAATAGAAAAGAGATTAGTGAGTATATAGTAAGGCTTTTAAACAGAAGTGTGTTTCTAAAAATAATTATGTTAGATTATCTCTGGTAAAAAGTATTATAACTATATCATATTTTTTCAATAAGTGTGGTTTGTAAAATTCGGATTTTTATACAATAATATAAGAAAGCAAAAAACCTGGTCACATCAATATTATGCTGCCAGGTTTTTTAGCATATATTTGTAAAACTGTAAAAGCTACGAAGCCATAGTAGTTGATGTGAGGCAATTGTTCAATACTTGAAAATTGGCTCTCATGTATAGTGAATAATTGGTGAAGAGGATGGCAATATCCTTTCAGTTATTGTATAATTAATATAAGCTTTTAATTCAACTCTTTTATTTAGTATGGAGGCATATGGAAGGAAAGCTATTATGGTTTTATTTTAACTGATCAGACATGGACTAAAAATGGAGAGATAATTGAATGCCAGTATGAAATCGGACAACCGGATTGTGAATATTCATTTTCGTAAAGTTGTTACAGTATAGTGTGACGTTAATAAGAAGATTTCGAACACGCAGAATTGTGCCTGCTACCCATAATTTGCAGGCTATAAGAAAGGCATGGTTATTAAATGACATTATATCTAATCAGACATGGTCAGACAGACTGGAATGTTGCCGGAAGAATACAGGGCAGCCATGACAGTGAATTGAATGAAAATGGAAGAAAGCAGGCCAGAAAACTTGGAGAAACTATTCTGGAGTCTCAAATCGAATTATCCGCTATTTATACTAGTCCACAGAAAAGAGCGCATAAAACAGCGGAGTTGATTGGCAGTATTACAGATAAGCCGGTAATACCCTTAAAGGGGCTGGAGGAGATTAATCTTGGTTTATGGGAAGGATTGACCTGGAAAGAAGTGGAGCATAACTATCCCGAGGAATATGGTCAATGGTTTGAAAACCGCAGATATGCCAAAGCACCTGGAGGAGAGTCCTATGATGAGATGCTTAAGAGAGTTCTTTCAGCTCTGCGTACCATTACCTCTGCTCATAATGATAAAGCTGCAGTGGTAACCCATGGAGGTGTAATTATGTGCCTGCAATGTTATCTAACAGATACACCATTCCATGAAATGAGGAAATTTAAAGCTAAGAATACCTGCATTCTTGAAATTGACAGCAGCCAGCTTGAGAAATGATGAAAAAATCAGTGTTAGAATGAAAAAATGATAGTATTATAAAATTATGATAAATAAACAAATGAGTCTCAATCAATGATTAAAATCTCAAAGGAATTCCTAGAAAAGTGTTGTTATCATGTAACTTCCTATAGTGCTTTTAAATTTATGAAATACCAGTTAGTTGTATTTTATACAATCTAAAAGTAAAGCACCAGAGATAGGTTAAGTCTCATTCAGTATCAACGTTTTAATATGAATTCCTTTGTTATGTTATTAAGTGTATTTTTATTATATTTTAATTTACTCACCAGTCAGCAGATAAGTCCTTATTTTCCAGGTATTAATTACTCACTGACCAGTATATAAGGTGATATCTTTCGAATACGTAAAGCAATAACCAAAGAGATAAAATACGAGAAGATAATGATGCTAATACCCAGCAAGGTGGTGAAGAGATAGGAAGGCGGCATGGAAGCTGTCATAATACCCATGCTTTGCACCAAAGCTACAAACAGTGAATTAAAGCCCAGATTGCCCAAGGTACAGCCTATAACAACACCGGAAATAATAGCAGGAGTGAAACTTATTGCAATTTGGTTCATTAACTGAAAGGATGTAAAGCCGACAGCTTTTTGGATACCAAATTCCTGCCGCCTGCGAAGTATGGAGGTCTTTAACACCAGGTACAATACCAGCACTACAACCAGGAAAGTTATGATGGTTATAACCACCGAAATAGAGGCTAACACAGAGCCATAGACTCCCAGCTGTACTTCGATGAGCTTTGCCATATCAAGAATATTGGAAAAAAGTGCACCGTCTTTTGCTTTGAATTCGTCTATAAGCTTAGCAGTATCCTCGGTATTTTTGAGATAGACATAGATACGGTCGGGAACAAATTCGGGATACAGCTTTTTCATGCCTTTTGTTGTCATTGCCAAACCATAACCATTATCATTCAGACTCTGTATCAAACCTGTGACCAGATATTCCCGCTTCTGCCCGTTATAGGTCACGGAAACCTTATCCCCAATGTTTTTACCGGACTGCAGGGAGGAGGCTCCGCTTAAAGCAATCTCATTATCATGTCTCGGGAAACGTCCTTTGTATAACATCTTACCTTCTGTCAGAGAAAAATCCTCACTAATGTAATTTTGTGCATTGTATCCGTCAATTAGAACAGAACGTGAGGAATAGAAGATGGCTTTTCTGACCCTGTCGGAGTTTTTTAAGTCTGAAAGAACCTTTGCAGAGTCTTCGGGGTTCTTCATGACAAAAGTTGCATCCGGCACTTCACCGGCAATCAGACCTGCAAAAGCTCCGGGGTGGAGTCCTACATTAAAATAGATGGAGAGTACAGAAGCTGCAGCAAAAGTAATACCTGTAATAACAGCAGCAACCATTATCATTTGCTTAAGGTTATGATAAATATTCTTAATTGCAAGCAGAAGGGTTATCTTACCAGGTGAGCGGTCAAGCGGCAGGGGATTACGCTTAAAGTTATGAGTGGAAATACCGCCTCTTAGTGCTGTCAAGGGATGCATCTTTCTTATTCTTATGGAGGTTAAAGCCGTATCAAAAAGTATTGCACATACAATGATTAACACGGTAATTCCGCTGGCTCTCAGATCAAAGCCCTGGTTCCAGACAAAAGCGGTCTGAGGTTCTAAGAGGTTTGATATTAAAGGCAGGACAGAGTACGAGGTACTGACACCAAGAAGAACACCAACAGCGGCTATACTCCCAAATTGCAGAATCATGGAGAGAATTATCTGCCTGCTTAAATAACCCATAGCTTTTAATACGCCAATATTTACAATGCTTTCTTCAATACTGCTGTGTATTCGAAAGCGAATTACTATAAGGCTGACAAGAAGAATAACGGCTGCAAGTGCCACCAGGATCATAGAGGTTATATTTGAGAGAAAGGTTCTGCTGTTCTTTACTGCTTCATAGGAGATATTGTTATTAAAGATATCATTATTACCACTTTTTTCATAATAAAATTTGTTGGTATAATCCTTTATGAGAATGCCGGATAATTTCGGCTCCTCCATACGAACGGTATGCAGAACAGATACGGACAAAGGTATCAGCTGCTTTAAGTTCTCATAACCCTCGTCCGACAGATAAAAGCGGTACCACTGAATCGTACTTGAACCGAAATAGGCTTCTTCGGTAAAACCTGCAACCTTGTAATGATACTCGTTTCCCTGCACAGTAACATAAAAATCATCTCCCAGATTAATTTGTCCACCTGTTTTCATAATGTATGGGAGATAAATAGAGGACTCGTTAAGAGGTAAGGATTCGCCTATTAATTTAAGAGGATTCATTATCTGCGGCTCACTGGCCTTTACCATCATGAACAGCCCTGGTATAACATCTCCGTTAAATTTGATGTCTGCATTTGCTGCCAGCAGCTCATGGCTTTCGGTGGCAGTAACACCGGGATAGTTCTTCAGATAACCGAGTTCTTCCTCTATATAAGGATTGGGGACTTCTAAAAAAGCAGCATGAGGAGCGTAGAGTTCTTCACTTTTTTCATCAAATAGCTTGCTGAAGTTAAGCAGCAGCAGAAGTCCTGCGTTGAGAAGAAAACCTGCCAGAAATACAACCAAGAGAAGGCTTACCGCCTGACTTTTGTTCTTTCTGATATGAGAAAATGCGAGCATTAAGACTTTGTTCATCCTACCACCCCATTTCCTTTAAGAAGGAGAGTAAGGCTGTATTCCGGTTTTCATCTTCTCCCCTGTAGGTACCAAGATTACATTCACCGCAGACAGAACCGTCTTTCAGATAAATGATACGGCTTCCGCGTAATGCTGATTTCAGGTCATGGGTAACCATTATAATACTTTGACCTTTTTCGTTTACTTCCGTTAGTACATTAAGAACGGCAATGCCGGATGAGGAATTTAAAGCACCGGTGGGTTCATCGGCAAAAAGTATCCCTGGATTATTGATCAAAGCCCTTACGATACCACATCTTTGTGCTTCACCGCCTGAAAGCTGGGAGGGAAACTTATGCCATACATTTTCATTCAGACCTACTGCTGACAACAGTTTCCTGGCTCTTTCCGCAATTTCCTTTTTATTGCCTGACAGCAGCAGACCACAGGCAATGATATTATCCATAACACTCATATTATCCAGCAGGTAGATCTGCTGAAAGACAAAACCACAGTTTTTACGCCTGAAGATTGCCAGCTTGTCATTGCTTAAGCCGGTAATCTCCTGGTTACCAAAATATATCTCTCCAAGCGTCGGTTTATCCATGCCGGAAAGAGCATATAGAAGAGTAGATTTTCCGGCACCTGAGGAACCCATTATAACCGTAAAATCTCCGTTATATATTTCTAAATCCAGATTTTTAAGAATGTGTTGCTGCATTCCTCCGTTGGAAAAGGTCTTACTAAGTTTGCTGGTTTTCAAAACAGCCCGTTGCATATTTTATCCTCCTGTTAATTTCTTCTCTTATGATAGCACATGGACTTTTAACCAGTCTTTATCCAATCCTTAACCAGTTCTTAAATATCTGGTACGAGTATTGTTTATTTCTTAATAATAGTGTCTTTTTTGGTATATGCATAAATTTCACTTAATCCAGTGCTGGAAACTGCGAGTCATTTTTACAGGAGAAAATTCTGCAGATAAATATACGCAAGGTGCATTTACTTATCTTAAAAGCGGCATGGAGCCTGTAAGCTTGTTTACTTTTTTCTTATTTCCGTAGATTGCAACTCCAAAGTAATTGTGATTTTCTTCTTCGGTGACAGCTGCTTTTGAAACATATTCACTGTAAATATTGCAGCTTTGTGCAACATCGGAAAAGTCTACTACTAAAAGGTCGTTAAATTCTGAGTCATATAACCTTTTTCTTAAACTTTTCAATATTACATTATCGCCACGCAGCATACTGACAGGAATAGTGGTTATACCTAAATGTACCTGGCTTGAACCGTCAACAACATCTTCCCCTACCAGTTCCGGAAACTGTTTCCCCAGTGTTATCCCTAGAATAGAAGCTGTATTTGCCATAATTCCCGTAGGAAGTTCAGAATCTATAACCATAACACATTTCATATTAGAATCAATCATTTCAAATCTCCTTAAAAATATTCATGTATTGCTTCGGGGTCAGACCTATAAATTTTTTAAAGAAGTTTGAAAAATGGCTTTGGTCGGTAAAACCCGTCTGCAGCGCAACCTCAATCGGCAGTATACCTTGTTCTAATAGTTTTCTGGCTTTACCGATGCGTATGGTTTCCAGATAACTATAAGGAGAAATCCCTTTCTGCCTGGTGAAGGAACGCAGTAAATAGTATTTACTGAACCCGGTTAAAGAACAGAGGTCTTCTAAATTGATGCTGTCTGCAAAATGCTTTTCCAGGTAGTCGCAGACTGCCTTTATTTCTGCACTTGGTTCTGCAGCAGGTTTTGTTACGTCCTGTTCTGTATATTCTTCCAATAACTGCTCCAGCAGAAAGAGGAAAAGCTCCTCTTTTCTAAAATCCGTTTCCTCCTGCATAATCATCTGGTGCAGTTCCGTTAATAATGGAACCAGTTCACTATGAAAAATAACATGGGAGGTAAAATAAGGCATAATCTCGCTGCCGGTAATTTCATATACTGCTTTACTCATAACTTCCGGCTGGATATTGATGCAGCGGTAATCGAGTGTTTTTCCATCGATTTGCTCACAGGTATGGTTATCAAGAGGATTAAATATTACAAAATCTCCAGGCTCGACGGTATATTCCCTATTTTTACAGAGGAGATAACGTTTGCCTTTTTCTATAAAACCAATTACATAGTATTCATGAAAATGATTTGGGAATTTCTGCATGATTCCTTGAAAATGATAGGCTTCCACTTTTAGCCTGGAATCATATTTTACAGTTCTTGTTTCCTGCTTCATTACTTGCGTCTCCTTTCCTGAATCTGAAAGTTAGTTTATCACAAGCCCTAATGGCATTCTTGTACGATATTGCCCTGATAATTGTTATATTGCTTCATCTTACGGATTATGCAAGCTTTATTATAAGCCTTGCCGTAAAGCCTTCTTTGCTGTTGGAAAATTCAAGTGAACCGCCCATCCTGTCCATAAAGTACGCAGATATATAAAGACCAATCCCTGTACCTTGTTCGGTCTTACTGTTAGTGCCACGGAAATACTTCTGAGTCAGGAGGGGTAATTCTTCTGGAAGTACACCCGGTCCGTAATCGGTTATATCAATTAATAGAGCAGAAGCCAGGTGAAAGGTTATACATATCCTGGTTCCGGCATATTTATAGGAGTTACTGATGATATTATCAAGAACCTGTGACAACCTGAGAGGGTCTGCCAGAATCAGGCATTCCGGAATCGGGCCAATATCAGCTGCTTTCTGATAATCTGCATGAAGGAGCATATCTGAAATCAGCTGACTGGAGATGGTTGAATTTGTAACTTTAAGTTCTTCTAATTCTTCTAAGGTAGCATGAAACATATTGCTTATCAACAGATTTATCTGATCGGCTTTGGCATTGATTGTCTCCAGCTGTTTCTTCGTTTTGCTATCAGTGACGGTGACAGACATTAGTTCTGAAATTGCTTTTATAGATGCCACCGGAGTCTTAATATCATGGCTTAAGGATGCCACCAGTTCTTTTTTGCTGGTGTTTGCCTTGTATTCATTTTCTTTGGCTGTAATAAGCTCTGTTCTCATCAAATCGAAACTTTCAGTAAAAGCTCCGAAAGCATTCTCTTTATCCATAGGAAGTGGAATATCAAGATTACCGGCTGCAATATTTTTTGCAAAACTGTTCAAGGTTTGAAAGGGGTTTAATATTTTCTTTTGTATAATAAGAAGAAAGACTGTTAAAGCTGATGCAAACAGGAGGCACATAAGAAGATAATCTGTTAAAAGCCGGTTTCTGAAATTTTTCCAGTGTTTATTGGAATCATTGTAGATGATAAGCTTTCCAAGGTAAATGCCATCGGGTTCATATATTGATATAATAGTATCTCTATGCCTGACAGCTGAATTTTCATCTTCTGTAATACCTGGTTTGGTAGTTCTAAGAAGACTGCCTTCTGTATCAAGAATGGTATAATCAATTCCATATAAAATACCAGGCAGGGGAGAATCCAGGTTTTTCATTGAATTCCAGTTTTCTTTTAAATTATATACAATATCATTAACAGCTACCGTGTCCAGCTGGTCGTCCGGTGCTTGTGCTGATATAATTACAGCACCCGAGATACCCAGAAATAATATCACTGTAAGGATAAGGCAGAAGTTTTTTATCTTCATTTGATCCTCATTTCTTCAATAAAGTTGACTATGGTTTTCCTTTAATCCTCAAAGATATAGCCTGTTCCCCAGATGGTACGAATATATTTGGGATTATTGGGATCATCTTCAATCTTTTCCCGTAGTCTTCGAATATGAACATTAAGGGTACCGTCACCGGTGATGGAATCACCCCAGACTCTGTCAAAGAGCTCTTCCTTTGAAATGATTCTGCTGCTGTTCCGGACAAGATAGGAGAGAAGTCTGTATTCCATGGCTTTAAAACCTAAATCCTTTCCGTCACAGAAAACTCGTTCCAAATGAAAGTTTATCGTAAACCGGCCAAAGGTCACCTCTTCTGTTTCTTTATTCTGATAGCGTTTTAAAACTGCCTTAACCTTCGCCAGAAGTACATTCAGGGAATAAGGTTTGCTAATGTAGTCATCACCGCCTATGCCAAGAGCCAGCAGGATATCATCATCACTGTTTCTGGCGCTGATAAACAGAATGGGAACATTTATATTCTCTCTTATTTTCTTACACAGGGAGAAACCGGAATCTGTTCCGAGATTTATATCAAGAAGGATTAAATCCGTCTGATTTTCTTGAAAAAACTCCAGGCAGGCAGCTGCATCTGCTACCCAGGTAGTCTTTATATCGAACATATTGAAGTATTCGCTGGTACTTTCAGATAAGGGAATTTCATCGTCGACTATGAGACAGTCGTATTTCATATTGCACCTCCGCAGGTTAAATGGATTTAGACTTTATTCTAACACAAAAAGTATAAGAAAGCATAGTGAATTATCGATGCTATGATAATACCTTACTTTAAACTCGATGATACAGATGAAAGATTTAGCTAAATTAAAACCAGCTTTTTTAATCTGGTTAATTACGATAATTAATACAACAATTTTAAAATTGCACTTGAAATATCTTTATTTATACCTATAATAGTACATAAATATGCAATTAAATGATTAAAAGGGTGGAGGTATTACATGCACTATATACCGGAGGGTTATACAAGCAAGACAACCTTAAGAGAAACGGAAACAGCTATCAAGCTGATAAAAGATTATTTTGAAAAAAAACTGGCGGAAAAACTTAATCTGACCAGAGTTTCAGCACCATTATTCGTGCTGCCGGAAACTGGACTGAATGACAATCTGAATGGAGTAGAACAACCGGTTTCTTTCGCCGGAATCGGAACTCAGAACAGAAAATGTGAGGTGGTTCAGTCCCTTGCCAAATGGAAAAGGATGGCCTTAAAGAGATACCAGTTTGACGTAGGTGAAGGTCTGTATACGGATATGAATGCAATCAGATGTGACGAGACTCTTGACAATATTCATTCCATCTATGTAGATCAGTGGGATTGGGAAAAGGTAATACGAAGAGAAGACAGGAGTATCGACACTTTAAAAAGTGCAGTCAGCAAAATTTATGAGGTGTTTTTAGAAACAGAGGAATTCGTCAGAAGCAGATTTACAAAGTTTGAAGCAAAATTACCGAAGGAAATAACCTTTATAACCAGTCAGGAGCTTGCGGACAGGTATCCGGACTTATCAGGCAAGGACAGAGAGGCAGCCCTTGTAAGAGAAAAAGGAGCCATATTTATTATGGAGATAGGCGGTAAGTTAAGAAGCGGAGAAAAACATGACGGGCGATCACCAGATTATGATGATTGGAATTTAAACGGTGACCTTATCCTTTATCACCAACTGCTGGATATTGCTTTTGAAGTATCCTCAATGGGTATCAGGGTGGATGCCGGGGCCATGGATAAGCAGCTGACCGAAGCAGCTGCGGAGGAGAGAAGAAAATTACCCTATCATCAGGATATTTTAAATGACCGTCTGCCCTTTACAATAGGAGGCGGAATCGGTCAGTCCAGAATCTGCATGTATTTTATGGATAAAGTACATATAGGTGAGGTTCAGGCATCGGTATGGGAAGATGAGATGTTAGAATATATGGCTGAAAAAGGTGTTGAAATATTATAATCAAATGTCTATGTTACATAGTTTAGGATAGTGAAAGTGCAAGGGTAATTCTTAAGGGAAGCCATTTTGCTGATTTCCCTGATTGATATTTTCACCCTGGCTGTGTCTTAAGGAGAAAACCATAATTGGCTGGTTCCCTGCATATCTAATTCCAATATTGCTCAAAAAATAAAAGACCAGGGCTGTAAATTAACTGCATAAGCCCTGGTCTTCCTTCTGTTATTTATCGTTTATTTCTGAAAACTGAAACCACTTAAAATTAAAGTTAGAACCCGGAAGGAATACAAAGGTCACTTTTTTCTTGCCGGTTACCGGTTTTATTACATATTCTCTCTCACAGTAATCCTCGGAGTAGGAGAATTCAACAAGCTCCGTATAGTCACCCTCATCATCGGTAAAATGAATGTGGAGGGTGTTCATATCCAGAGGAGAGTGTCCGCAGATTGTAAGGCTACTGCTGCCGGTTTCACCGAAATCCATATCCAGAAACTCGATGGATACGTTATTTCCGATACTTTCAATGGCCTCATTGCCAAGGATAAAGGAATCACCATAGATAGAATCACGGTTCAGTAACTCCAATCTGTCAAATGCTTTTCTGGCTTCTGTAAAGGTAAAGCCCTTAAGGTGAAGCGGATGCTTAAAGGAAAAACTTATTGTCTGTATTCCTCTTAAAAGTTCCGGTAAGATATAGGTCTTCTCCTGAAATAAGCCCCAGATCTGCGGAAGGTCATAGGTAACGGTGGTAATGAGCCTTGCATTGCTTTCACCTGGAATCCCTGACCAGATACTGATATCAAAGACACCTTGATCGGTAGCGAATATGGGGAGAGTTAGCTCTCTGGAACCATATGCACCAAAATCCAGTCTATCAAAAGTAATAATACTGGTCTCTTCTCTGGTGGTTGCAACACCGCGTTCATTTCCGTTTGTCAGGTTACTGCTGCCGGAGGAATAATTGCTGCCTGCTACAAAGCTGTAAGGATTGACATTTGCAATACCCACTCCATCTATGTTAAATTCCAGCTGAGAATAGAGATTAACTTTGGAGCCGCCGTTCATGGCCTGACATCTGATATATCCAAAGCCATCACCCAATGCAGTTAGCAGTACTGACTCAGGACGTGCATTATCCGGAATCACAATAGAGGCGATGCTGGTATCAGAACCTGTAACAGTGGTTAAACGCCAGGAGATATCCTTAAATGTAGCATTTTCAGGATGTATTTTAAGCTCCAGGGGAATCGTAGAACACTCTGCATTTAAGCAGGTACCCTTTGGTGCAAGGATTTCTAATTTTCGAATTGGAATCTCTTTAAACTTATCTTCTTCCTGGTTCTTTATAAGGGAAAGCGGTTCGCTTACTCCTTCTAAGGATTTCTTATCTGAAACGGGAAGAGAAGTAAAGGTTATGGTTTTAGCAGGAAGACCTTCTGATGCTATTGTTACGTTTATAGTACCTTCTTTAAAGGTACTCTGTATTACAGCCAGAAGTTTGCCGCCAAAGAGCCTTCTGCTGGTCCCCTTATACTGGTCGTAATCGGTGCTGTCACCATTGTCAAGACCTGCAAGAACACCGGCACCTTCTACGGTTACCTGAACACGGTTCCTGGCATTATATACGAAATTTCCGTCTATATCAACCGCTGAGATTTCTAAGAAAATTAAATCCGCAGCATCAGCGGTAACCTCACTTTTGTCCCAGTCTAGCTGAAGGGAAGCCGCATCGGTAAAGGAGATTTTCTTATCCTCTGCTATAATGGTCCCTTTTTCATCATAAGCAACTGCTCTTAACTCGCCTTTTGTATAGGGAAGCTTAAAATGCCCCAGAAGCTCTTTGCCTTTTATGTGGTCAATGTGGTATATCCCCTGTGAAACATCGTTTAAGAACAGCTCAATAGAGGGAGCATTGGAGCATACCCTGACATCAATCAATTGTCCTTCAGAAAAATCCCAATAAGGGAAAATATGCACCATGGGGTTTGTTCTGTAATCTGTCCATTCTGCCTGATAGATATAGAAGGTATCTTTTTTAAAGCCAGCAGTATCTATCTGTCCGAAATAGGAATTCTTTGTGGAGTAAGGCGTAGGTTCTCCGATGTAATCAAAACCGGTCCAGATAAACTGTCCCATGGAAAATTCAGCATCTCTGTCAGCTGTTATTGCATATTCGGTGTTTTTTGCACCCCAGCTGGTAGTACTGTTGCCAAGACAGGAGCATTGTTCGTCATCATCATTTAAAATGGCCTGGGATAGAGGGAAGTGGTAAATACTTCTGCTCTGTACGGTTGAGGAGGTTTCACTGCCGTAGATGAACCAGTCCGGGTGTTCCCTGTGGTGCTCTTCATAATATTTTTCAGCATAGTTATAACCTGCGTATTTTAAGATGTCAGCGCATTTTCTTGCATTTTCCCAGGGCATGTAATTAGAACCGATGGTAGCAGGAGCATTACCTCTGTAATCGTGTTTCTCTACCTGTTCTTTTAGATATCTGGTCACTTCCTGGCCCCTGGCATCGGCATGAGTATCAGGGATTTCGTTACCGATACTCCACATAAGAAGGCTTGGGTGGTTTCTGTCCCTGCGCACCCAGCTGGCAACATCTCTCTGTGACCATTCCGGGAAGAACCTGGCGTAGTCATAAGTAGTCTTTGAGCGCTCCCACATATCGAAACCTTCGGATACGATTAACATACCCATCTCATCAGCCAGCTCCATCAGTTCCACCGCCGGCATATTGTGAGAGGTTCGGATACCGTTAACCCCCATTTCTTTTAGAAGCAGGATTTTTCTGCGCAGTGCAGCTTTGTTGACAGCGGCGCCCAGACAGCCAAGGTCATGATGCTCACATACGCCATTGATTTTTAAGTGTCTGCCGTTTAAGAAGAAGCCTTTTTCCGTATCAAATTTCTTTGTTGAGAAACCAAAGGTCAGAGTTTCCGCGTCTGTTACGGTATTGTCTGAGAGGAGTTCAGTCCTTAAGGAATAGAGGTTCGGAGAGTTAAGGTCCCAAATCTCAGGCTCACTTACAATCAGAGCAGCGGTACTTTTGCAGAAGGAGCCATCTGGTGCTGCAGTAAGGCTAATCTGCTGTTCAGAAGCAATATTACCCTTAGCATCTATAATACTGTGGCGAAGTGCACATTTATCTGGTTCAGTATTAGAGGATAAGTTAACTTCTGTATCTATGATTACTTCCCAGTCCCTGCCCAGCTGCCTGGTGGACAGATAGATACCGTCGGTTATAAGATGACTGTCAGTGGAAGCCTTAAGCCATACATTTCTGTAGATGCCTGCGCCGGAGTACCAGCGGGAGTTGGGAGCCTCGTAGCATACCTGAACCAGGATTTCATTTTCGCCTGGTTTAATAAATGGTGTTATATCAAATTCAAAGGAGGAGTAACCATATTTCCAATTGCCAGCAAAAATGCCGTTTACATAGACTGTAGAATCCATATATACCCCTTCAAAATAAAGGGAGAATTTTGTGCCCGGCTTGTACAGGTAGCGGGATTGTAAATTTCTTTCTGTTGTTTTGCGGTTTATCAGTTCCTTTATTTCCTGACTCTCTTCCAGAAACAAACTTTTCTTATACCAGCCGTCACCGGTTTCGTAGAGATCATTGGTATTGTAGATCAACCAGTCATGAGGCAGACTGACAGGTGAAAAATTTGCCTCGCTTTTAAGAAGTTCCTCTAAGGAGGAATGCACGGGCATTTTAATGAATTGCCAGTTATCGTTAAATAGTGCTTTTTGGCTCATTGATGAAATCCTTTCTGCTGTTATTTCAATGATATTTCTTAGGTTCGTACGACCTTAAGGTAGTAAGGGCTTATGTAAGTTTAAACACTAAACTATAAGTATAATAACTGATTTCAAATGGATATTCCAGTAGAAGCTTAAGGGTATATACGAAAGTCCATGAAAGGGATAGTATTTTACATGTTAATCTATGTAAGGGGCATTTTTGGGCATTGTTTTAAAGGCTTTTTTAAAAGCCCTTGAAAAGGTTGAATAATTCTTAAAACCACTCATATAGCAGGCCTGGGTTGAGGTGTAGCCGCCTTGAACAAAATGTCTGGCCAGCAGCAGCCGCTTCTCTGTGATATAATTGCCTACGGTATAACCGGTATGCTCCTTAAAAAAGTGCATGAGATAGTACCTGCTTAGAAAAAAGGTATTTGCCAGTGTATCGATTGTTATATCCTCGGTGAGATGAGTATTGATATAGTCAAGGATCGCGAGGAGCTTATCATTTGCCATATCACTGTCCAGATAGTTTACGTGATTGGAGATAACTGTACGGTTTAACTGTATCATAAACTCTAGGAATAAAATTTTCTGGTACAGCTCTCTTGCAAAGTCATTGTCTTTAAAGGATAATTCCAGTTCTTTGCAGACATGATAGAGCTTGCTCTTATCCAGTGAGGGAATCCGCAGAACATTGGAATGCTCTTTTTTCGCTTTGTCAAAGCAGTGCATCAGGTAATACTCTTCACTGCTGTAGGAGGATAAAAATTTCGTGGATACATATACGATAATTCTGTCATAAACGGAATTATCAAGACAGACGGGGCGGTGTACCTCACCGGCGTTTACCAGGAGGATATCATAGGGATTTAAGTGGTAGTTTCTGCCTTCGATGGAATAATTAAGGTTTCCGGAGAGGAAGATCATTATTTTGTTAAAGTCATGGTAGTGAAAATTAAATTCTTTTTTTTCATTGTCCATCAGGTGGAAGATCCGAAAATCATCGTTTAGGTATCCAAGCTTTTCGAAGGTGCCCATGTTTGTACTCCTTTATAGGGGGGGATATGTAGTGGTGAAGGGTGGGGTGGGGTGGGGGAACGGACGGACGGTAATTTGTGCAAAACAGAAAGGATTCATGCTTCATTCCAATGTATAAGAAGTCCTAATTCTCGGAATCGATTGCGCTGGGCATATAATCAAACAGATAACTCGCTGCGCTCAAACAATCTGCTTGATTATATAGCGCAATCGATTCCGAGAAAAGGACTTCTAATACATTTCCATAGGCGCATTCATCCTTTCTGTTTTACACAAATTGCCTGAAATCGGTAGTGTAACTTTGCTTTTTTGATTATATCAATTGTTATTTTATGTATATTATTAGCTTATGGGTGTTAATCCTTGATTTTGTGATGAGCTTTAATTGCGTAAAAAATTATTTTATATAAAGATTTAGGTTTGGTTTCATGGTTTTGGTTTCCATATACTCACAAGGTTTTAGCTTTTATATAAAGGTTTTGATTTAGCCATAAGTCTTTCGAGTCTTTCAGTTTGGTCGTCATAAAATTTAGCTTATAATAAAGTTCGGATTTTAGCCATAAAATTTAACTTTTTAGTAAGTTCGAATTTTGGTCATAAAATTTAGTTTTTATTAAAGTTCGGGTTTTAGTCATAAAATTTAGCTTTTTAGTAAGTTCGAATTTTGGTCATAAAATTTAGTTTTTATTATAGTTCGGTTTGGCCACAAGATTTAGCTTCTATAACATGGTTTTATTTTTGTATTTATAGACTGGGTTTTTGTAAAATTGTTGCATCTTTTATGAAGGATTAGCTGTTGGAGCTGTATTATCATTCATCAGAAACCTAAGTACTATAGTTACACTTACTATGTATATATCATAAAATACAGGTGCTATGTTAACTGAAATCAGCAGCATAATCCGAGTGTATGATTTTTTTATAGTATACAGCACTATCTGCAATATTGAAAGCATTATAATAATATTTTCATAAAATAATGTTTTGTATAATGTATAAAAAGGTGAATAAATGACCTGTTTTAAGTAACACATAGTGAAAATTTCGATAGAATAAACATATAGGTTGAAATAAGATTTTATTTCTTTTCATGAAAATTATTGATTTAGGGATTAGGCAATCGGAAAGAGATAATAGCAATTCAACTGAAATAACTCAAAGATATTCAAAATCAGGAGGTATAATTATGTCACTTAACGGTGTATGGCTGCCCATTATAACACCCTTTTCTGAAGGGAAGATAGACTATAAATCCTATGAAAGGCTCATCAATCATTATGCAGAAACCGGAATCTCCGGCTTTATCCCCTTTGGGACTACCGGCGAGATACCAACGATCAGCGAATATGAATTTGAGGAAATGATGGATAAGACTCTGGAATATAACAGAGGGCGCCTGCCAATCTACGCCGGTATAGGAGGTAACTGCACAGCTAACGTGGCGAAAAGAGCTAAACTGGCTGAGAAATATAAGATTGAAGGTATTCTGTCCGTCTGTCCTTATTATAACAAGCCGAACCAGAATGGAATTTATGCTCATTTTAAAAGCCTTGCAGAGGAAACTTCTTTAAATATTATCATTTATAATATCCCATACCGTACAGGTGTTAATATTACCAATGATACGCTCTACAAACTGGCTGAATTTAAGAATATCGTTGGCTTGAAAGATTCCTGCGGAGACATTAAGCAGACGATGAATCTTTTACTGAATCCACCAGAGAATTTCTCCATACTGACAGGAGAGGACCTGCTGTTTTATCTTACCCTAACCCTTGGTGGTGCAGGTGGTATTATGGCTTCAGCTCATACAAACACAGAAAAGTTTGTAAAAATATTCAAGGATATCAAAGCAAACAATGCAGAAGAAGCGCTTGTTACCTGGAAGGAAATCTATCCTTTAATTCCACTGCTTTTTGAAGAGCCTAATCCTGCTCCTATTAAATATTGCTTAAATCAAATCGGTCTGATTGATTCCCCTGAACTTAGACTTCCCCTAACAGAAATCTCTGATGATTTAAAGGTTAAGATTGACAAGGTGTTTAAAAAAGAAAGTTCCATAAAAATAGCTTAATAAAATAGAACCGCAAACAACCAGTAAGTGAAGTTAACTCCTTTTTAATAGACTCATTTTGTCTGACACAAGAAAGTTAATCTTATGGATAGGCTGTTTGCGGTTTTTTTATGCAGTTCTATAGGTTATCACTCTTCGTATTTAAAAGTCTGACAATAGCTGATGCAGCCAGTCTTTTTCAAGTTTCGATACATCTGTTTCACTTGAATTGTTATCGTATAATCTTCTTGCAGCAACCAGAGGCAGGCACTTTAGGACTTGCGTGCTATTGATGCCTGATAGTTGACAATAATGAGATAAATACTCCTCTACAAACAGGGTAAATAGTTCAGAAGCTTCTTTTCCCAGCAGATGCTTGACCACAGGAGAATTAAGAGTCAGGTATGTCCAGGCAACATCCAGTACAGGATTCCCGGAACAGGCACCATTCCAGTCTATGACGGTATAGTCACCAGCTTCACCGATGATATTCAGTGGTTGATAATCACCATGGCAAAGCTTGGTCTCAGTAGGAATGCTATCCAGCAGCTCCAATAAAGTATCTGATTTAGCTCCTAAAATGCTACTTAATCCTGTAATACGGTTATAAAAGAATTCATATTGTTTGGGCAGTTCGATTATGGTTTCCATATGTATATCATAATGCATCTTAGCAAATTTCTGTGCTAATTCTTTCTCATAAATTCCTCTTAACAGCGGTTCGGCTAGTATATTGCCTGGTTTACGCTCATATATTAATGCACTTTTACCGTCTATAGTTATTGAATCAATGAGTTTGGGTATATTTAAGAAAGTTTTATTTAATAATTTTCCTATATACTCCTCATGGTTTATAGTACCATCGGATATATGAGGTTTATAAATCTTTATCACCTCATTATCACCCCATTCATGTACATCTGACGTACCGCCGCTTCCTATCAGTTTCCCAATCTGTTTTTCCATAAACACCTCAACAAGTTATATTTTTTGATAATACAGTTTAAAAATTCCTTCCATATTCAATATTAAATTAAAACATAGAACTACGCCATATTTATTTTCTGTAAAATTAAGGAAGACAGGACAACCGGCTTGCAGGCTTTTAGGTCTATAGTAGTGTTTGCCTTTTACTGTAAATACAAAAAAGTATCAGGGTATTTAAAAAAGTTATTCTACTTAATATTGGTAGTCATTGACTTGTTTCTTACTCCTAAGGTAGTATATAGATAAATATTTAAAGGAGCTATTATGAACGATATAATACTTAAATTGACACAGTTTGGATTTTCTACTTATGAAGCAAAAGCCTATCTTGCACTTCTCCAAAAAAATCCGGCTATCGGCTATGAAGTGAGCAAAATTGCGAAAATCCCTGATGCAATGTGCCAGAGGAATGAAATTATATCCTATTTAATACAAGCTCGATGAAAGGAGTTGTGGATTTTGTTAAGTAATGATTGGATTATACTGAATAATCTAAAAATCGGAATTGTAGGATGCGGTCATTTGGGACAAGCAATTGCGAACTCACTGATTGACAGGGGGCTCGAGAGAAAGAATCTGTTAATTTCCTACAGAGATAATCCCCGCACTTATGAAATGCTTAATGCCCAGGGATTAACCCCATGTCTTTCAACAAACCAGGAAATATTCCAGGAAGCGGGGATTATTTTAATCACCATAAAGCCTCAGGATATTACTGGATTGATAAATATCCCCATATCGGAAAAAGCACTTGTTGTTTCCTGTATGGCGGGTGTATCCGCAGAATTGCTGTATCAAATATTAGACATAAATGTATACCGTATGATGTTTAGTGGTCCAGATACTGTAGTGTCTGAAAAAGGTGTAGCGGCCATGTTTCCAGAGCATGAACATTTGAAGATGTTGCTGCGATGCATGAATTTAACGCATATTAAAACAATAACAGAAGATAATTTAGATGTCTTTACTGCTGGTGTCTGTATGCCCGCGGCAATTTTAACAACAAAAAACCCAGGGCAGCAACAAGAAGCTATTGATAAAATCGGGAAAGAATATCCCCTGCTTTCTGAACTTTATCTATGGGCTATAAAGATTCTGCCTTGTTTTCAGAATAATATCGAGAAAGAAGGTTATGTCGCCAGGATGATTACGAAAGGGGGGATAACAGAGGCAATTACCAATAGCCTGATGGCGGGAGAACCGCTTGATATTGCATTGCGAAAAGGGATAAATCAGACGCAGGAGATTTCAAAAGGTATCCAACAGTCCCTCACCAATCATTTACATGGAATGTCTGGAATCAAAACAATTTAGCCGGCAGGGATGTTCCTTTGAGAATTTTGCCGATTTTGTGTGCTAAAAGCAAACTATTTTTGTGCGGTTATAGCACACAAATTGGCAATGTGTTTTTGAAGCTTATTACAGCAACATTGTTTAAATACAACGTCAGGTTTTTTAATCTTCAAGTTGTACTATTTAACAGCATCTCAACAGCCTTTTTCCAGCCCTGATATTTTAAGCTTCTTTCTGCTTCCTCCATTTTCGGCAGGTAATACACGCCGTTGCTCTTTTCTTCAAGGTCCTTCAAATCATAGAAGCCGTATGAACTTCCAGCCATATAAGCAGCTCCGGCTGCTGATAATTCCTCGGTATCCGATACACGGACAGGAAGGTTGGCGATATCACTTTGAAACTGCATTAGAGAAGAATTTCTGGTGGGACCGCCGTCCACCTTTAGTTCTCTGAGCTCTATTGAGGATTCCTCCAGTATGACTTTTACAACATCCGTAATCTGATAAGCAATGGAATCCAAAGCAGCTTTTACCAGCTCAGCTTTACCGGTGGTGCGGGTCATACCATAGAATATGGCGGATACATCGTTTTTCATATAGGGGGCACCAAGTCCTGAGAAAGCAGGAACAAGAACGGTTTGGTCGGCAGGATTGGCGAGGACTGCAAGGGATTCTGCTTCGGAAGTCTCCTGTATCAGCTTCAAATCATTCTTTAACCAGGCTATTACAGCACCAGTGTAATTGATATTTCCTTCCAGTACATATTCAGCCTTACCGTTTCTTTTCCAGGCCAGGGAAGTTGCAATCCCCTTTTGACTGAAGACTGGTTCTGTCCCTATGTTCATCATAATAGAAGAACCGGTGCCATAGGTGGCTTTTGCCATGCCTTTATGATGGCAGAACTGACTGAACAGAGCACTGTGGGAATCCCCCATTACACTATGAATAGGAATCGGTGTATCCAGATAACCTGAGAAATCAGTTTCTCCGTATAAGGCATCAGAGTCGCAGACTTCTGCCAGACACTTGCTGTTTAAACCAAACAATCCGCAGATTTCTTCATCCCAGCTTAAGGTGCTGACATTAAAAAGCTGGGTCCTGGAGGCGTTTGAATAGTCTGTTTTAAAATTGCGGGTTTTTGTAAGATTGTATATCAGCCAGCTATCCATATTTCCGTAGCAGAGGGTACCGGCTTCGGATTTTTCTTTGGCATCTTTTACATTCTGAAGTATCCAGGCTATTTTGGCTGCGGAATAGTAGGGGGAGAGGGGCAAACCTGTACGGCTTTGTATGAACGCTCTCCGGGAATTCAATGCCTCGCAGATTCCAGCGCCTCTGGCGCACTGCCAGACAATGGCATTGCAGACCGGTTTTCCGGTTTCTCTATCCCAGGCAACGGCTGTTTCCCGTTGATTGGTGATGCCGATACATAAAATATCGGATTTGCTGATACCGGTTTTTTCAACAACAGCTTTGACGGCAGAGAGGGTATTGTTATAGATCTGAACGGGATCATGCTCCACCCATCCAAAGCTGTTGATCAGCTGGTCATGAGAAAAATCGCTTCTTCCCAGTACCTTTCCGTCTTTGTCAAAAAGCAAGGCTTTGGTTCCCTGGGTACTCTGGTCTATACTTAATATATATTTATCTGACATCATTCATTAGCTCCATTGCAGTTTTTATGATACCTTCTTTGTTAAGTCCATAGTAGTCAAATACTTCAGGGGATTTACCTGAGACAGCAGGTTCATCGGGAAGTGCCAGGTTTATAACCTTTTTAGGGCAGTTAGCGGAAATGAGCTGACTAACCAGTGAGCCCAGCCCTCCATAGATTGAATGTTCCTCTATGGTGATTACGGCTTTTGCATTGGCTGCTGCTTTTAACAGTGCATCTTTGTCAAGAGGTTTTATGCAGTACATGTCAAGAAGTGTTGCTGATATGCCCTGTTCTTTTAAGGTCTTAACGGCGTCAAAGGCAATACTCACCATTTCGCCGCAGGCGATAATTGCAAGATCTGTTCCTTCTGACAGTACAGTCGCTTTATCTAATGTAAAAGGTGTCTCTTCTTCGGAATAAATGTCTGCAACAGGATTTCTGCCAACTCGTACATATGCAGGTTTGTTATCTTCCAATAATGCCTTTATCAGGCATTTGGTCTGATGTCTGTCACTGGGCAGATAGACTCTCATGTTGGGAATGGTACCCATGGAAGCAATATCCTGGTTGGAATGGTGGGTCATACCAAGGGAGCCGTAGCTGATGCCTCCGCTGATGCCGATAAGGGTTACATTTGTATTGGAATAGCCAACATCAACCTTTGCCTGTTCCATGCTTCTTGTTGAGAGGAAGCAGGCCGGAGAAGCTGCAAATACTTTCTTGCCAGTTTTTGCAAGGCCTGCGCTGATACTGACAAGATTCTGTTCTGCAATACCGACCTCAATGAATTGCTCCGGATAGGTATTGGCATATTCGGCCAGAGAAGCTGAACCTCTGGAGTCGCTGCACAGTACGAAGATATCCTTGTCCGCAGCAGCTTTCTCTACTAAAACGTCACAGATTGCCTGTCTATTGGGAATCTTATTCATTTGCTTCTGCCTCCTTTGCTGCTAATTCTGCCACTGCTTTTTCGTACTCTTCGGCGGTGGGAACCTTATGATGCCAGGCGGGATTGCTCTCCATAAAAGATACGCCGTAGCCTTTAATGGTATCTGCGATAATTACCGTAGGTTTCCCTTTTGTATTTCTGGCTGCTTCAAAGGCCCTGTCAAGAGCTGTAATATCGTTGCCTGTTGCATGGATCACATGCCAGCCAAAGCTTTCCCATCTTAAATCCTGGGAATCCTGGGACATAACCTTTTCGGTACTTCCGGAGATCTGCAGGCGGTTACGGTCAACTACTGCACAAAGGTTATCCAATTTGTAATGACCGGCTGCCATAGCACCTTCCCAAACGGAACCTTCTGCCAGCTCTCCGTCACCCATTACTGTATATACCCGGTTGCTGCCGCCGGATTTCTGCACACCTAAGGCGATACCGACACAGACGGAAAGACCGTGGCCCAAGGAGCCGGAATTCATCTCGATTCCATTGATCTTGTTATTGGGATGACCTATGTATTTGCTGCCAAACTGGGAATAGGAGAGCAGGTCTGCTTTCGGAAAGAAACCTCTGTCGGCAAGTACCGCATAGAGGGCCTCTACAGAGTGGCCTTTGCTCAGGATAAAATAATCTCTTAAAGGGTCCTTTGTCAGCTCGGGGGATATATTCATCTGCTTATAATAAAGGGTTACAAGGATATCCATTACTGAAAAGTCCCCGCCCATATGTCCGGTTCCAGCTCGGTAAATCATATCCAGTACGTCTTTTCTAAGCTGAAAGGATTTCTGTGTTAAATTCATTTTGTACCTCACAATCCGCCGTTCTATCGGCCTTAATCCGATAGAAGTTAAAAGGAGAAAGCGGCTATTTAACTTCTATCGAAGTGAAAATGTTCTGTCATTGTTCGTAATATTTCTGTGAGAAGGGGGAATTCTTATAGACTACCTGATTTCTCCACGGATGCTTGCTTTAACTTCTTCTTCAATGGGGTCATAAAGATCCGGTTTGACATTGATATATTTACAGGCTTCATAAAGCACGGGAACAACATCCTTATGTATGCCTACACAGTGATGAATGTAAGGTCCGTAAACCAGCTTCTCCTCCAGGCGGTTCATGTTCTCAACTTCCACCCATACATAGGTTCCTTTTGTATAAGGTCCTTCAATGCCTTTTGCATGACCAAGGAGCAGGGAATACTCACCATTGTCACCGTCAAAGCGGCACAGGGTCATATTTCCGTGTTTCGCCTCAGCTTCTACCGCGCCTGGATGCTTAAAGGCAAGAGGATAACCGATGGTGGGTTTTTCTTTTGAAACTGAGAGGGGCCAGGGGCCGCAATGCTGTAATAATTCACCGTTCTCGTTATCCGGATGCCTTACTGTCCAGTCTGCAAAGAAGCTTCTGGTATCATCAAGGGTGGACGCTTCTACCAGCAGAGAGGTGATTGCACCGTGAATATCTGTCTCACAGACTACCGGAATACCTTCCTGGTTAAGGAGAGAGTTGGCGGCACAGGGCATAATTCCGATTTCGGTCTGAAGGGCATTCCAGCACTGAATGGCAATGGCATTGCAGCCATAGCTGTCAGCCAGTTTCTTCATGGCAACCTTTAAAGCAGCAACACTTTCCAGTTCCTCGTCTTTAATCTTTATGTTCATATTTTCCCTGCAGTATTCCACTACAGCGGCTACATCCACTTTCTCTTCTTTTGCTTTTCTGACTGCTGCAGTCAGCTCAGGCATGGGAATAGGAGAGAGCTGTATGTTGAAACGCTCCAGCAACTCACCCTCGTTACACATCGTGGACCAGAAATCAAAAGGTCTGGGAGCAATCTGTAAAATTCTTGTATGACGGAAGGTCTTAACCACATTACATACTGCAAGGAAATTATTGATTCCTTTTTTAAATTCAGCATCTTCTAACCGGCAGTTGGTCAGATAGGTGAAGGGAACCTGAAATCTTCTTAACACTTTACCCGTTGCAAATAAGCCACATTGGCTGTCTCTTAAACGGATACCCTTCTCATCGGGTCTTTCGTCTCTGGGACCCCACAGCAGCACAGGAACATTTAATTCTTTTGCCAGCCTTGCCACAACGTATTCCGTACCGAAATTACAGTGCGGAAAGAAAAGACCGTCAATTTTCTCCTGTCTGAATTTCTCTGCTATTTTCTCTCTGTCCAGTTCGTCATAAAAAAGCCCCTCTTCATTGATATCAGTAATATCAACAAATTCTACCCCCAGTGCTGTTAATCTTTCTCTTGTTAAATTGGCATACTTTATTGCATCCGGTGCGCTGAAGATACTTCTTCTGGTCGGAGCAAAGCCTAATCTTACTTTCTTCATACCTGACCTCCATCTGCCGCTTGGCGGCATATAAATAGTGATTGAAAACACTCTCTGTGCTTACCGATACGAAGCTGCACTTGCGGCTTCGTAAATAATTCAAAAAGCCTGGAATTTGAAGAAGCTCGAAATGAGTATGCTGTACTCATTTCAAAGTTCTTCTGTGTGATGAAATTTCTGTGCAGAAATCTCCTGTGTTGTGGTACCTTTTTGTATTTGTGATTTGGATTTAAAAATTATAATAAAATATTTACATCTATATTATAAATATTTTATATGAAATTACAAGTGTATTTTATATAAAAATATAAATTATTCACATATTATATAAAAAATAATCAAAAATATAAGCTGAAAGTCTGAGAGGAAATTTGAATTTTATATTGATTTCTAAAGTATAATCAGTTAATATTAAAAAAGCAGGACTCCTGTATGCCTAAGAAAGCTGACATATAAAGAATTATGGGACATCCAGTGTTGCCAACGGGTTCACTGTGATGAAAAAGGCTGTGTCAGAAAGAGGAGGAGGGGCCTTCCGGCAATAAAATCATTGAATTTGAACTAAAAATACATAATAAAAAATTTATGTAATTTTTTATATAAAAATTTTAGAATAAGTTAGAATGGATGTGACAGATTGAAACCGGGAATAAAACAGATTTGTGAAATAACAGGGTTTTCACCCGCCACTGTTTCCAATGCGCTGAATCAGAAAAAAGGTGTGAATCAGAAGACTGCGGATGAGATATTCCGCGTTGCCAGAGAAATAGGATATTTGGGTTCAGAGGAAATTACTAAGATTAAATTACTTATTTATAAGAAAAACGGACTGATAATTGATGATACTCCTTTCTTTACACTGCTGATAAATGGTATTGAACAGGAGTGCCGTGAAGCAGGCTTTGAGATGGCTATAGGCAATGTTGATGCCAGACAGCCGGATTATGAAGAACAGGCCAGACAGATGGTCAACGAGCCGGGAACGGCAATCATACTGCTGGGAACGGAACTGGAAGCAGAAGATCTGGAATTATACCGTAATACTGTCAGCCCTGTTCTGTTACTGGATTATTGGAGTTTTGACATGGATTTCAACGCCGTCATGATTAACAATGCGGATTCCGCCAGAATGGCAGTTAATTATCTCTATAATAAAGGACATAAGCAGATTGGATACTTAAAGGGGAGATTTCGGATATTGGGATTTCGTCAGAGACAGTCAGGTTATCATTCGGCGCTGGTTGAAAATGGACTGGAAGATAATAAGGAATTCTGTGTAGAGCTTGATACTACTATGAACGGGGCTTACCGCGATATGCTAAAATATCTGGAGGGTAAACCACATTTGCCGACTGCTTATTTTGCGGACAATGATATGATTGCACTGGGTGCCATGAAAGCATTACAGGAGAAGGGGTATAAAATTCCGGAGGATGTTTCTGTCATCGGTTTTGATGATCTTCCCTTTAGTGGGATTTCCACCCCGGGGCTTACGAGTCTTCGCGTTCCCAAGCAGGAAATGGGCAGGATGGCAGTAAGAAAAGTAATTGAAATGATGAAGGGCGATGATGGTGTACGTACCAAATTACAGGTATGTACTGCTTTTGTTGAGAGAAACAGCGTGAAATAATTACCACTTATAAATTTATTATGCCATATATAAATTGTATGCTTCACGATTTATATATGGCATCTCTTTTGAAATTAGACAAGAAATATCAAAAAGTTACATTTATCTGTAAAAAAACACATAATCTGTTGACACTTATGCATAAATGTAATACTATCACAACTGAATGGGGTTTAAATAGTTGCTAAAATAAAAGGTAATTAATAAGGCGGACATAATACAAATGACAACAGATCAGCAAGCTGGATAAGAGTAAAATACGACTAAAAGAAACTAGGTTAACAGGGGTCAAAGCTATGATAGGGTTTAAGGGGAAGGTCAGAAGACTTATGAGGTTTATAAAACAGCTGAAAATAAAGGATCAGATTCTATTTGCCATGCTTCTGGGTTCTATGCTTTCTGCGGCAATTCTTGGAGTTACCGTCTACAATGTGTCAAGGGTAACCATACAGAACAATTACAGATACGCGCATACTTATAACCTGCAGGTTTCCAGTAATATCATCGATATTCAGCTTAGCAGCATTATCGAGCAGGGACGAAGCCTCCTGGTGAATCATAACTTTATCAAAGCCATAGCAGATAATGAAAACAACAAGAGCGGGAGATATTTCTCCAGTATTAACAGCCTTACCATTAATCGTGCAATCGGTGACTTTGCCTCCCATGATCCTCTCATAGAAGGCGTAACCATAGTAAATGAAAAAGGCAATATATTATTCTATTCTAAGGGTGGAATCCCATCTGATTACTATAAGAAGTACTATTCCAATGACAATATCCTGGAAGAGGAATGGGTGTCTCAGACCAGAAAAGCGAAAGGAAAGGAAGTTTTCTATGGCTATAATGTGCTGATTCCTGACATGGAAGGGGATACTATATCCTATGTAAAAAATCTTATCAATACCAAAAACAGTAAATCCATGGGTTTCATGATAGTTAATATTGATAAAAAGCTGTTAGACAGGGCTTTTGGAACCCTGAAAGAGGGTTATTCCACCAACCGCTATATGATAATCGATGAGGACAGTATCTATCCGGGTGTTTATTTTAATGGGGATATGGCGGCTAAAGCTGCAATTCTAAAGGACTATATCAACGGTAATCATAAAGGGAAATATCTGTTCAGCAGTTATTTAAATGAATCCACCGGCTGGATGGCGGTAAATGTCATCGAGCAGAAGGAGCTCCGCAGTGATAGTTTGTATATCGGACAGATCATCCTGCTGGTATTTTTTATTTTGATTCTTTTCAGTGTTTATTTCTCAAGATTATTTTCCAACAGAATCAGCAAACCCCTTAATAAGCTGGAGAAGACCATTAAGGAAGTAGGGGAAGGGAACCGGCATATAGAAGAAGAGTTTGATAACAGCGAAATAGGTGAAATCGGAAACAAATTTAAAGAGATGGTAAATAACAATCTGGAGCTGAGAGAACGTTTATTATCGGCGGAACTGAATGAAAAAGAAGCGGAGCTGCTTCTTTTGCAGGCTCAGATTAATCCTCATTTTCTCTATAATACCTTGGATTCCTTATATTTTATGGCTATTATAAAGCAGGAGGATGATATTGCCAGGATGGTAGCAGCCTTATCCAATACCTTTAAATTAAGCTTAAACAAGGGTGATAATACCATAACCATACGGGATGAAGCGAAAAGAATACAGGAATATATGCTCATACAGAATATGCGTTACAATGACCGTTTTGAGCTTAAACTGGATTTTGAAGGGGTAGAGGATTTAAAGATAATTACTTTTATTATTCAGCCCTTTGTGGAGAATGCAATGTATCATGGACTTGAAGCAAAGATCGGAAAAGGTACGATTGCAATAAAAGGCAAACGAATGGAGGACAGGCTATACTTTACCATTAGCGATAATGGAGTAGGAATAGAAGAGCTATCAGTATTGGAAAAAGGCTATGGAGTCAGCAATGTGAAGGAACGAATCAGGCTGTTTTACGGAGAAGAATATGGGGTATCCTTTGAGAGTAAGCCTGGTGTTGGAACAAGGGTAACAATTGTTGTTCCTGTTTTAAGCAAAGGAGGTAATATCAGTGTATAGTATGGTGGTGATTGACGATGAGTTTATTGTTGTTGAGGGTATTAAAGCAATGATAAGCCGCGAGAAACTGAATTATGAAATTGTGGGATTTGCATATGACGGTATTAAGGCATTGGAAGTGATACAACAGACGAAACCAGATGTGGTGATTACAGATATTCGTATACCGGGACTTGACGGACTATCCCTGATTGAGGAGGCAAAAGAATTTACACCAAAGACCTCCTTTATCGTTATCAGCGGATACAGCGAATTTGAATATGCAAAGAGGGCGCTTTCCCTGGGCGTAAAAGGCTATCTGGATAAACCCATAACCATTGAAAAGATTACAGAGGTATTAAACCGGATTGAAAAGGAATTGCAAACAAAAGAAGAGGAAGCCTCAGAGAGAAAAGAAGGCTATCAGAACGAGGGAATGCAGCAATTCAATGGGTTCGTGGACAGGCTGATCAAAGGTATTATGAATGAATCGGCAGGTGAAATCAAGATTCAGACAGAAAAAATCTTAGAGGTATTGGCAGCTCAGTCTTATACACTTGCTGTATATAAGCAGGAATGTTATAAATTCCTCTGTGTAGCAAATGGAATATTTCTGGAACAGAAAAGGCAGTATGAATTAGAGGATATGGCATCCTACAAGGAAGTGGAAATACTTTCTTCTTACGCAGAAGTAGATGAGTATGTAAGGGATATTACCGGTAAGATAACGGAAAAGATGGAAGCGGTCAAATCCGGCAGTAATCACAGAATCATATTAAAGCTCCTGGCCATTATTCAGGAAAAGTACAATGAGAATATCGGGCTGAATGAATTAGCGGATATGGTTAATATGAATCCCGCTTATCTTAGCATTCTCTTCAAAGAAGAGGTCGGCATGACCTATATCAAATATCTGACCCAGTTACGTATAAATCATGCCAGAGAATTATTGGCAGAAGGGTATAAGGTTACCCAGGTCAGTGAAATGGTTGGTTACAATGACTACCATTATTTTTGCAGTATTTTTAAGAAACATACCGGCAAAAAGCCTAACGAATTAAAAGGCTCCATTCGCAAGAAATAGTTAAAATATTATACTGAAATTATAGAAATATAAAAAAAGTATACATTTTATAAGAAATATGTGACTAGAAAAGAATCTGGTTTGTGATATTGTATACATATAGAGTGAATTCCGGAAAATTCTATAAGAATTAAACAAAACTCAAGAAGGATTTTGATTACAGGGGGTCTAACGACATGAAAAGACGTTTATTAGCTGTAATATTGGCAGCAGTAATGGTTATGGCAATGGTATCTGGATGTGGCAGCAAAGCGGAAAACGCTGGTTCAAACAGCGGAAATAAGACGGAGGATACAAGCAAAGATACAGATACAGCAAATACCGGAGATTCTGAGACCGGTGATGCACAGCCTGCTAAAACCATTAAGATTTTATCTATTTGGGCGGAAGATAAAGATAACGGTAAATTAATAACTGATTTGACAAAGAAATATATTGCTGAGGTTAATCCAAACTTCAAATATGAATTTGAACTTGTTTCCTCTGATAATTTAAAGCAAAAAATTGCTACACTGGTGGCTTCCGATGATTTACCCGATGTATTCGTTTATGAATCCGGTAAACCCATTGTGGATCTCATTGAAAATGATAAGCTTGTAAACATCAGTAAAGCTTTAGAAGAGCTTGGTGTTTCCGATATGATGGATGAAGGTGCAGTTTCTCTCTTAAAGACCTTATCCGGAACAGATGATTTGTATGATCTTCCTCTTGGTATGAACGTTGAAGGCTTCTGGTATAACAAAGCTCTCTTTGAGCAGGCCGGTGTAGAAGTGCCTGCCACATGGGAAGACTTTGAAGCTGTATGTGCAAAGTTACAGGAAGCTGGTATTCAGCCTCTGACTGCAGGTGGTGCTGACAAATGGCCTCTTACACGTTTAGTCAATTCTTATGTTGTACGAAGCATGGGCGGCGATGCAATGCAGAAAGCTGCCGATGGCACAGCAAAATACACAGATGACGGTTATGTAGCAGCAGCACAGAAGCTGCAGGATCTTGCGGCAAAGGGTTATTTTGGTGAAGGTATCACAACTGTTGACCAGAATACAGCAGGTAACATGCTCTTATCCGGCAAAGCGGCTATCTTCTATAATGGCAGCTGGTTTACAGAAGCTCTTACAGCTGATACTAACCCTGCAGGTGAAGACGGTATCGGATTCTTTAATATTCCTGTAGTTGTTGAGTCCATCAGTCCAATTACAGAATATTCCATGAACTGCGGAAATATCCTTGCTCTTTCACAGGATAAGTACGATGAAGGAACTGCTGGCTGGCTGAAATATATGGTACAGAATCTTGGTAACGAAGCTATGACACAGTTTGGTGCTGTTAAAGGTTATAAATACGATGTAGCCGGAGATTTAAGCTCCTATTCAAAAATTGTAGCGGATGAATTAGGTAAGGTTACAAAAGCAACAACCTGGTATGAAGCCGGTATGAACAGCGAGACATCAACAGTTGCACAGGATTATGTTCAGACATTGATTAACGGTGATATGACAGCAAAGGAATACATGCAATTTATTCAGGATGCTTACGACGGAAGCCAGTATTAATCGGCTTTAACCTATAAGATTCATATGGAGCAATAGTTAAGTGCATTTCTATTGCTCCATATTTTTCGAAAAAAATAACTGACAAATCAATATAAAATGATGCGATAACAGTAAATATAAAATTATTATACAAAATAATAGAAATATATACATTGTTGAAAATTATAACTATACAATTTGATTTATCTGAGTTAAGAATAAATGAACATGTCACCGTAGTCGTGGTAGACATGAGATATAAGATGACTTACGCATATTCAATTGCAGATCGGAGTAAAAATGAAAAACGTACTTGGAAATAAAAAAGCAATAGCTTTATTTGTACTACCAGGGCTGCTGCTTTACACAATTATTGTTATGCTTCCGGTAATATGGTCGGTGTATTATTCCGTCTATGAAGGAACACCCGGATTGAAATGGAATTTCGTAGGACTTGCGAATTATGAAAGACTGTTTCACGATAAAAATTTTCATAATGCTTTGATTGTGAATTTAAAATATATAGCTATTGTAATGATAGGGCAGGTAGGCCTGGGTCTTTTATTGGCACTGTTCTTCCGCTTTTGGCTTACCAGATTTAAAAATGTAGTAAGAACCTTAGTGTTTTTCCCTGTAGTATTGCCCACAGTAGCGGTTGGTCAGCTGTTTGTAAAGATCTATGAGATTCAGCCTAACTATGGTTTGTTAAACAGCATTCTTTCCAATATCGGATTACAGAACCTGGTACAGCCTTGGATAGGTCAATCCTCCACAGCACTGGGAGCACTTTCTGCCATGGATATCTGGGTTGCCATGGGCTTCTATTCCGTAATCTTTTATGGTGCATTATTAGACATACCGGGTGAGATTATTGAAGCAGCAAAAATTGACGGCTGTAATGCCATTAATTTATTCCGAAGAGTGCTTTCACCTCTCTTAAAACCCATTACCATAACCTGTATGATCTTTAGCTTTACCGGAACTGTTAAGATGTTTGAATCTGCTCTTGCATTAACAAAAGGAGGTCCGGGAAGCGCAACCAAATCCCTGTCCATGTTCATGTACAGTGTTTCCTTTACATACGGTAAGGTAGGCTACGGAAGCGTTATCGCAGTATTTATTTTCTTGTTATGTGTGGTAGGTTCCAGATTAATTAACCTCTTTGACAGAAAGGAAAAAGCATAAAGGACATGAAAAAAATAAAAATAAAACCACTTATTATTTCACTGTTGACAGCCGGTCTTGTTATTTTAGAGGTTTATCCATTGTTCTGGATGCTTACGGCGTCCTTTAAAAAACCGGCAGAGTTCGTAAGCAAACCGGCATATGCATTAAATGACGGTTTTTACATTCAGAATTATATTGATGCCTGGACCAGGGGAAACATGGCAACCTTCTTTAAGAACAGCTTGATAAACACACTGGCAGCATTGGTATTTATCGTATTTTTCTCTGTAACCATCGGCTTTGCCTTGACCAAAATGGAATGGAAATTTAAAGATAAGGTGGCTTCCTTTTTTGGAATCGGTATCATGGTTCCGGTAGCAACTGCATTAATTCCCCTCTTTCAGATATACAATGGAATGAACCTGATAAATACAAGAACCAGTCTTATCATTACCTATATTGCATTTGGTTTATCCCTATCCATCTATCTGGTCACAGGTTTCTTAAAATCTCTGCCGGATGAAATCCTGGAAGCTGCCGTTGTAGATGGCTGCGGAATCTATAAGCTTATGTGGACCATTGTAGTGCCCTTAATGAAAAATGCCATTGTAACCGTACTGGTATTGCAGTTCTTTTTTAAATGGAATGATTTGTTGTTCTCCATGACTTTTATAAATGATACGAAGTTAAAAACGATACAGACGGGACTATTGTATTTCCAGGATGAGTTCGGTGCCAAGAACTGGGGAGCGATCTTTGCTTCTGTATCCATGAGTGTAATGCCTATGCTGGTTGTTTATATGATACTGAACAAAGCGGTTATTGAAGGTATGACAGCTGGTGCTGTTAAAGGATGATTCACTTTTATTTCTCTGTTCCTGTGCTGGTCTCTTTTAAAATCAGGAACTGAAATTAATGAAATTGATGTAAGCAGTAATAAAAAGATTAATATTAGGTTGAGATGCAGCATGTGATGAGAGCACCTGTTGAAAATGAAAGACAATCTTCACGTAAATTTGTGTCTGCAACCAAATGTTTGCAGGTATTGAGAAAGGTATGGTTGTTAATATGGCAGATTACGAAAAAAAAATCAGGGACTTTATAACTGAGAATATACCCGGTGTGTTAAAAAGTCCGGTGAGCTTTATAAAATATCCCTTTATAGATCCCGGATCAGTTTATGATGGAAATGTTTGGGATTGGGATACCTACTGGTCCGTTTATGGACTCTTGAACCTCTTTGAGAAGGAAGAAGACAGCAGTACAAAGGATAAGATTGTAGAGCATGCCAAAGGAAATATCTATAACTTTCTGGATCATCAGCTGGAGGACGGATATATTCCAATGATGATTGAAGTAGGTAAATGGTCAGAGCCTTACCTGAATCTAAAGCATAAGGAAGGTGTTATGATGAATATGCATAAACCTTTTTTATGCAGCCAGATATGCCTGATCAGTGACTATATCAAAGATTACAGCTGGATTTTGCCTTATGTAGAACAGCTGGATAAATATTTTATGTGTTACTACAAAAATTACTTTTTTGAAATTCCCGGACTGTTTGTCTGGTGTGATGACATCATGATAGGAATGGATAATGACCCCGCTACCTTTGGCCGTCCTAAGTTCTCTACTGCAAATATCTTCTTAAACAGCTTTATGGTTTCTGAACTGCAGGCAGCAGCAAAGATTTTAAGAGAACTTGGCTTGGAAGAGGAAAGAGCAGCCTGGTACCAGCAGAAATCAGAGCAGCTTATCGCTTCTATACAAAGAGAGTGCTATGATAACAGAGACGGATTCTTTTATTCCGCAGATGTGGATATAAAGACCAGAAAATTCGATTGGTTCCATCAGGGGTTAGGAGTATTCTGGAATACCCTGCCTATTAAAATCCGTGTCTGGTCCGGTTTCCTACCTATGTGGGCAGGCTTTGCCACAAAGGAACAGGCAGAAAGCCTGGTGAAGCATATGTTCGATAAAGATACCTTCTATAGTGATTTTGGAATCACTACTCTTGCAAAAGATGAGAAGATGTTTGATTTATCGGTTACCAATAATCCCTCCAACTGGCTTGGACCTATCTGGCTGGTTGCAAACTATATTGTATTCAGAGGACTTTTAAATTACGGATATGTGAAAGAAGCCCAAAGCATGTATGACAGAACCCTCAGATTACTTGGAGAGGATATTACGAAAACCGGAAGCCTTCATGAATATTACAATCCCTTTGACGGAGAGCCGATCATGAATGGTGGATTTATCAACTGGAACATACTGGTGTTAAATATGGCGGACGAGTTACGGGGAAAAGCACCTATGAGGAATTATGAATGTTTCTTTCAGGGGGAAGAGAGGCAGCCATGAGGGAGGAAATAAGAAAGACAGAAAAATGGGAAGTCTTTGAACTGGTACTGGAAGGAAACGGGGATGGGAATCCCTATACAGACTATGAAATTTACGGATATTTTAGCGGTGAGCATGAGAATAAGAAGGTGAGTGGTTTCTATGACGGAGACCGCCGATATGTTATCAGATTCATGCCCTCCTTTGAAGGTATCTATACATATAGAGTGGAAGGAAGCTTTACAGAAGCTGTCTATGAAGGACAATTTGAAGTTACGGCAGCCACAGGCAATAATCATGGGCCGGTGAGGGTATGTGATACCTATCATTTTGCATACGAGGACGGAACACCTTATTATTCCATCGGTACGACCTGTTATGCATGGACTCACCAGCCTGAAGCCATGCAGCTGGAAACCCTTGATACTTTAAGAAAAAGCCCCTTCAACAAAATAAGATTTTGCATTTTTCCAAAGCATTATGATTATAACCTGTATGAGCCCATTTCCTATCCTTACGAAGGTAAGCCCTGTGATATCAGCGGAATCACAAAGGATAATTTTATGGAATATTTACCGTCAAATCCAGATAACAACTGGAATTACAGACGGTTTAACCCGGAACATTTTCGAATTATCGAGAAGAGGATTCAGGACTTAATGGAAATGGGGGTCGAGGCAGATCTGATTCTGATGCATCCCTATGACAGATGGGGCTTTTCAGAGATGGATAGTGAAAGCAGTGCGTTGTATATTAATTATATTACCGCCAGATTCGCAGCTTACCGTAATGTATGGTGGTCACTTGCCAATGAATTTGATCTGTGTGAGAAAAAGGGCTTAAAAGACTGGGAGGAATATGCGAATATCCTGGTAAAGAAAGATCCTTACCGAAGGCTTCGTTCCATTCACAACTGCAAGCTCCTGTATGACTATACAAGACCCTGGGTTACTCACTGCAGTGTACAGCGTACAGAAATCTATCTGTCCGCAGCAGGTACAAAAGCATTAAGAGAACAATACGGTAAGCCGGTTGTTTTTGATGAGGTAGGTTACGAAGGAAATATTAATTTTTCCTGGGGGAACCTTACTGCCGAGGAAATGGTAAGATTATTTTGGACAACAACTGTACGTGGAGGTTACTGCGGACACGGAGAAACCTATATGCATGAAAAGGATAAACTCTGGTGGTCCCATGGCGGTGTACTCTACGGTGAATCTGCTGACCGACTGAAGTTTCTCTATGAGCTGTTGTTACAAACACCTGGACATGGGCTGAAACCGGCAGAAATCAAAAAATGGGAGGATAATTGTGCTACTGCTTCCCACCCCGGCTATAGCGGTAAATACTATCTCTTTTATACTGGTCACACCAGGCCTGCCTTCAAGGAATTTGAATTCCAGCCTGAAAAGAGATATGTTGTACAGGTAATTGATACCTGGGATATGACAATCGAAGACAGAGGTGTATATAGTAATAAATTTAGAATAGAGCTCCCCTCAAAGGAATATATGGCATTGAGAATTTGGGAAGAAGGGTTAAAAGGCTATTTACAATAATACGAAATTTACATTAGGAAGTATTATTTTGAATGATCCAAAAGTATAATTCACACTTTGATTTATGGCAGTGGTACAACAGTCTGTAGATGTGGTATGCAAGGGTACTAGTGTGAAAAACACTCAGCCTGACATAAAATAAAAAGCACAAGCCAGTACAATGTTCTGCAAATACCTATGCATTATCCTGTTCTGAATCACTAATAGGTTATTATTCAGGTTTTGACGTAAGCCCCCCAAAAGCATTTCCTGAATATACAACTAAGTGAATTCAACTGCAGAAGGATGCACAGGTATTTAGAGAACATTGTACTAAGAGGCTGGATGAATAATAAAGTAACTGCAGCTCCTATTGCAGGTTATAAGAAAGGCATGGTTGTCAAGATGAAAGAGTTTAAAAATCCTTCCAATAAATTCAGGCCGATACCTTTTTGGTCCTGGAATGATCAATTGGAGAAAGATGAAATACAGAATCAGATAGTGGAAATGAAACAGGCAGGCGTGGGAGGTGCTTTCTTCCATGCCAGATCCGGTTTAAAGGTGGATTATCTGGGAGATGAATGGTTTGAATGCATCAAAGCCGGAATAGACAAAGGAAAAGAGGTCGGTCTGGATGTCTGGCTCTATGATGAAGAAGGCTGGCCCAGCGGGTTTGCTGGAGGAATCGTTCCGGCACTTTCGGCAGATTATCATGCCAAGTTCATGACCCTTGAAAGATATACCTCCTTAAAGGATATTGATAAAGCGGCCATGTTAGCTGTATACCTATATGATAAGGAAAGGGAGTTCTATGTTAAGATTGACTGGGACTATAATACACTGTTAAATGAGGGACAGGAATTTCTTGCGATTAGAAGACATACCAATCCTTATTATATTGATACAATGAATAAGAGGGCAGTGGAAGCATTCTTACAATGCACCCATGAGGTTTACTTTGAAAAATACGGGGAAGATTTCGGAACCTTTATAAAAGGATTCTTTACGGATGAACCAAGACTTACCTGCAATCATTTCGGGGAGCTGCCTTGGTCTGATGAGCTGACAGAGAATTTTAAGCACCGTTATGGCTATGAGCTTTCTGACTGTCTGCCAGCTTTGTTTATCAAATCCGGTAATTATGAGAAATTCCGCTATGATTTCTGGAAGCTGGTGAACGATTTATTTGTAAAGAGCTATATGAAGACCATATATGACTGGTGTGAAGCACATGGCTGTAAATCTACCGGACATATTATGATGGAGGAAAGCATTTTCAGTCAGATGACCAGTACCGGTGGAGTTATGCCTTTTTATGAATACATGCATATTCCGGGGATTGATTGGCTAAGGCGTCCCATTTCCACTCCTGTTATCGGGAAACAGGTTGGCTCTGCTGCCTGCCAGCTGGGAAAAGACAAAGTAATAACAGAATCTTTTGCACTCTGCGGCTGGAATGTATCCTTTGAAGAATTAAAATGGATTGCTGAGTGGCAGTTTGTGAACGGTGTTAACATGATCTGTCAGCATTTACAGGCATATACAATAAGAGGCTCCAGAAAGAGGGATTATCCGCCTTCCTTGTTCCATCAGCAGACCTGGTGGAAGGATTATAAGAAATTCAATGATTATCTGGGACGCTTATGTGTGGCACTGTCAGAAGGAAATCAGTCAGCAGACGTACTTCTGCTGCATCCAATGAGAAGCGGTTATGTAACCTATGATGGTACCAGAACAGAGGATATCAGAGTCTTAGACGATGAATTTAGCAAAATCTCTGTAAGTCTTTCCGGAAATCATATAAGCTATCATTATGGAGATGAGACAATTATTGAAAATCATGGACAAATAGAGGAAGGACAATTCCTGCTTGGTAAAATTGCTTACAAAACCGTAATACTTCCTCATATGCATTCCATTGATAATATTACTGTGAAACTATTATTGGAGTTTCTGAAAAAAGGAGGTGTTGTACTAAGCACAGGAAGATTCCCTACTTTTACCAATGGCAGCGAAGAAGAACTTGCTCAATTAAAAGCTGGCTGTGTAGCTATTAAGGCGGAAGAAATCAGAGACTATCTCAAAAAGGTAAAGCTGGTGTCTCTGAGTATAGCAGAAAAGAAGAAAGAGATTAGCAGCATCTCTTATCAGCAAAGGCAAACCAGGGAAGGAACCCTGCTCTTCCTTGTTAATCATGACCAGAAGGAAACCTATCAGGCAGAGGTCACAGTACTTAATGGCAGTTATCAGGTAAAACGACTGGTGGCTGAGACTGGAGAAGAAGAGGTAATAGGTTTTTCGGCAGAGAAGGATAAGACCGTCTTTACACTGGAATTTAAACCGATGCAATCCTATATCCTTATGCTGGAACAGACAGAGGCATCTCAGACAATTTCTGTACCTGTTGCAGAATACGAAAATATAACCTTGCAAAAGGACTGGAAAATTGAAAAGCTTGGTTTGAATTCACTTACTCTTGATACCTGTATGTACCGTATTGACGGAGGAGAAGTTATGGGACCGATACCGGTTATCAAACTTCAGGATATTCTTATGGAACTTAGAAAGCCCTGTGAAGTTACAATGAATTTTTCTTTCGAGGCTGACCTTGATCTGAAAGCTAATAAAGAGTTCTATCTGGTGGTTGAAGAGGCGAAAATATTTAACATTACAGTGAATGGAACACCTATTTCCTACAATGAAGAAGCTGGCTACTGGAAAGATAAGACATTTAAAAAAGTAGACATTAAACCTACAGTCATAAACGGCAGAAATGAAGTAACTTTACATACCACCTTCCGCCAGAGCCAGAAGGTATATGAGGTACTATACGGTGAAAATGTTTACGAGACGGAAAAGAATAAAATCACCTACGAGGTGGAATTAGAGAGTATTTACCTCTTAGGTGATTTCGGGATTGTTTCTAAAACTCCTTTCAGAAATGTTGAAAGGGATGCTATGTTTAGTGACGGACCTTTTCTGGTAGTGGATAAACCGGTTGCTTTTTATGGAAATGAATTTACAAAACAGGGGCTTCTGTTTTTTGCAGAGGATATGGTAATCAGCCAGAATATTGAAATTACTGATAAGAATAAAAAGTATCTACTGGATTTCGGAAAACAGAATGCACCGCTGATTAAGATCTTCGTAAACGGGTATCAGGTTAAGGCTTCTTTATGGGCTCCTTACACTGCTGATATCAGTGACTATGTCAAGGAAGGTATTAACGAGATCAAGCTATGGATCTATGCCTCAAATCGTAACCTTCTGGGACCGCATCATCATATTGACGGGGAATGCTATAATGTTGGTCCTGATAGCTTCACCGGGAAATGGAGCTGGGTGGAGCGTAAGTCAGAAGCAGATGCTACAGACATAGCAGACAGAACGAAAAACTATTGGACAGATTCATATAGTTTTGTAAAATTTGGATTAAAGGAATAGTTTTGTTTATATTGAAGCTGCCATTTGGCATTGGAACAAGGTCAATATATTTATGAAAGAGAGGAAATTGTATGAATAAGGTAATCCTATCCCTCGCCCCTGTAAATGCAGCAACAGGACCCTTTTCTATACAGGAAACAGCAGAAGATATCGTAAAGAGCATAGACGCAGGAGCTTCCATGTGCCATCTTCACAGCAGAGACAGGGAGGGGAAACTTACACCTGATATATCTGTTATGTGTGAGATATTTGATGAAGTGCTGCGGCAGAGAGATGTGGTGGTACAAACCTCGACTGGCGGAGTTTCTGATATGAACATCCGGGAAAGGTGCAAGCCTTTAGAGTATCCTGAAGCAGAAACCGCGTCTCTAAACGGTGGCTCCACCAATCTGGGAGAAGCCGTTTATAGAAATTCTATGGAGGATATCAGATATTGCTCAAAGGTCTGCTATGAGAAAAAGGTATTGCCGGAGATAGAAGTCTTTGATATTGGAATGATTGATAATATCAATAAGCTAAGAGAAGAGCAGCCTTTTCTTGAACCGGTCTTCTTTAATCTGGTATTTGGCCACAGAGGGGGGATGCAGCCTACAGTAGAAGCTCTTTATGCGTTCAAGTCCTTCGTCCCAAAAGACTGTTTATGGGGTGTCACTCATTATGGCAGGGATAACTGGACTTTTCTCGCTGCTGCAATTGCCATAGGTGCCGCAGAAGTACGTATTGGCTTCGAGGACAGTGCTTATCTGGCGCCTGGTAAAAGTGCAGTAAAAAATTATGAATTGGTAGAAAGACTGGCAGGGTTGGTACAGGCTATGGGACTTAAAGTTGCAACCGTGGCAGAGGCCAGAGAAATATTAAAACTGTCCAAATAGCAATTTTTATAGGTTGGTTAAATAAGTGTTTTATCTCTCGCAAATTTAAGACACTAAAATAATCATAAAATAACATGTCAAAAAACTATAATACAACTGTTATTAAAACCATTTGAACGTTGTGGTAAAACCATTCGAACGTCATGGTAAACCCAGGTGAAGTGTCACATAGTTCTTGACGCTTTGATCTATGTGGCAGAATACTTACTGTAATAACGATAATTTATTTGATAGACAATCCAAGGAATTAAATACAGAGTAAAAATATAAGTTGAATTAAGTTTTTCAGTAACCCTATATAAAAATATCGTTTATTCGAACTTTTTATATAGGGAAGCAGAAAATCTTATATTCAACTTATATTGCTTATATTGCTTCTGAGAAGCATAATAACTTTAATATTGTTACATAAGATAGAGGCACAGTAAATATTACCTGCTTTCTATTGAAGGTTCTTAATAGTTTAATACCTAGAGAGCCGCTTATAGTTCTTTGAAGTGAAGCGGCTGTTGATATCACACCGAAAGGAATTTATTATCCTTTATACAATGCTGTAAGGCTGGCTGCTGCTGGGACTCCAGTAGAAAAAAGATGTACTGAACTTAAACAACTGTGTTGTTTTGATTGAGGCAATGACCTGATAAAAAAGTTTATATTTTATACTTGACATTGAATATTATTAGTGTTATATAATATATATAACATCAATAACATATATAATATTCAAGGAGGTATAATCTATGTTTCTGGCAAACAGAGTGAATAATTTATTTGATGAAATGTTTAAAGAGTCTTTCTTTGAATCACCGGCATGGTTTAATCAATCTCAGATGATGAAAACAGATGTGCAGGAAAAAGAAGGTAATTACCTCATAGATATGGAATTACCCGGATTTTCAAAAGAAGACCTGCAAGCCGAATTAAGAGATGGTTATTTGACCATTACCGCTAACAGGAATGAGAATAAAGAGGAAAAGGATAAGGATGGGAATTATATCAGACGGGAACGGTTTACAGGAAGCAGCAAGAGAAGCTTCTATGTCGGAGATAAGGTGAAACAGGAAGATATTAAGGCTTCTTTTAAAGATGGTATACTTCGCCTTACGGTTCCGAAAATATCCGAAGGCATTGAAGAAAAGAAGGGCTATATTGCAATCGAATCCGAAATTTGACGTCTGGTTAGTGTGTATAATAGAGAAGCTGGTTAAAACTGTTTACAATTTCATTCATAAAAATTAAATAAATAAATTAAAAATCTAGTACGGCCTTGCATAAATTCACTTAACGCTGCAAGGCTGTACTAGATTTTTTTGTATAAATAAAAAATTTCACGTTTCAAAGTATAAGTATTTGGTGTAAAATGATTAAAATTTATTAAAAATATGGAATGAGGTATTGTAATGCTGACAGAAAAACGGTTTGAAGAAATATTAAGGCTGGTGGATGAGAAGGGAATGGTGACATTACAGGAGCTAAAAAATATATTTGCTGCATCTGAGTCCACTCTTCGCAGAGATTTAACGACTCTTCATAACAGCGGTAAACTGGTTAAGGTTTTTGGAGGGGCAATGTCTTTGGATGCTCATTACCGGACCAAGGATATTGAGGTACCTACCCGCAGGGAGGTGAACAGAGAGGAAAAATTGCGTATTGCTGAATACGGAGCTTCCCTAATCGGACCGGATGATTTTGTATATCTGGATGCAGGTACCACTACCGGTTATATGATAGATTTTATCCAAACCAAACAGGCTACTTTTGTTACCAACGGTGTTAACCATGCACAGCGTTTGGCAGCAGCCGGGCTTCATGTCATTCTTATCGGTGGAGAGCTAAAGGCTTCTACGGAAGCTGTGGTAGGGAGTGAAGCAACGATTCAGCTTCAAAAATATCATTTTACGTTGGGCTTTCTTGGGGCAAACGGTATACATCAACACAGCGGTTTTTCCACTCCGGATAACAATGAAGCAATGATAAAGCAGATTGCCTTGAAACAGATTCGCCGTCCTTATATTTTGTGTGACCATTCCAAATTCGGTCAGATTAGTCCGGTAACTTTTGGGGATTTAGACCATGCTGTTATTATTACAGACCGAGTGGATAAGCCGGAATATAAAAAACTTGAGAATATTATTATATTGAATGAAGCATAATAGAAAAAATAACTGGCCTGATATGCTTTTGTATGACTGAAAATGAATGGAATTGAATGAGATTTGGCAGTTGTGCACAATTTTAGTACTTAAACACTAGGAATAAAGTCGATTGGAAATGAGCGAATATGATTGTAAAATAAATAAGAAGCATATAAATCATTCAAAAATATTCATTATCAGTAATTTGTGCTGCAGGAGGCTAGACAATGATCTATACTATTACCTTTAATCCGGCTTTGGATTATATCGTGTCGGTGGAAGATTTTCAACTGGGTAAAACAAACCGAACCACGGAAGAAGCCATACTGGCGGGAGGAAAAGGAATTAATGTTTCTATTGTTTTGAAAAATCTTGGTTATGAAAGCACTGCGCTGGGATTTGTCGCAGGATTTACCGGAGAAGAGATCAGAAAAAGGATAGAAAAGACGGGATGTCTTGCAGAATTTATAACCATTAACCAAGGGATGAGCCGCATTAATTTTAAACTGAAATCTGTAGACGGAACGGAAGTTAACGGCAGGGGACCGGATATTGATGCAGAGAGCCTTCAGAAACTTTTGATTCGGTTGGATTCTTTAAAACCAGGAGATATTCTGGTAATGGCAGGTAGTATTCCAGCCAGCATTCCCGATTCTATTTACAAAGATATAATGGTTAGACTTTCAGGAAAAAACATATCTGTGGTGGTGGATGCCACAAAAGATTTACTGGTTAATGTACTGGAGAATAGACCATTTCTGATTAAACCCAATAATCATGAACTGGGAGAGATTTTTGGTGTGATCTTAAAAACACGCAGGGAAGTTATACCTTATGCTCAGAAATTACAGAAGCAGGGAGCTTGTAACGTACTTGTATCCATGGCGGGGGAAGGTGCCGTATTAGTAGCTGAGAACGGCGGGATTTATGAAAGTCCGGCACCAAAAGGCCGGCTTGTCAACGCAGTTGGTGCAGGAGACTCTATGGTAGCAGGTTTTTTAGCAGGCTGGTTAAGCACAGACGATTATAGTCAGGCTTTCCGTATGGGACTTGCAGCGGGAAGTGCCAGTGCCTTTTCAGAGCTGTTAGCTTCAAAAGAGCAGGTGGAGGCGTTGTTAAAGCAGATGTGACGGAAAGGTAACCAGGGAAAGGGTCAAACAGGAAGAAGAGAGGTGTAGGTATGAGGATTACTGAATTGTTAAGCAAGGAGAGTATTGTACTAAAGGCAGCTCCGGCCGGTAAGAAGGAAGCACTGGAACAGGCAATAGAAATAATGGTAAAGAGTGGGAAGATCAGTGACCGGGCGGAATATACCCGGCAGGTGTTTGCAAGAGAAAAGGAAGGTACAACCGGAATCGGTGAAGGGATTGCTATTCCTCATGGCAAATGTAAGGGAGTGAAGGCTCCGGGGCTGGCTGCCATGGTAATTCCGGAGGGAGTGGAATTTGAGGCTCTGGATGGGGAACCTGTATATTTACTATTTCTGATAGCAGCACCCGACACGAAAGATAATGTACATCTTGATGTGTTAAGTAAGCTGTCTGTGCTGTTGATGAATGAGGAATTTGCAGAAAAGTTAAAAAATGCAGCTGACGTAGAGGAATTTCTTCAAATAATAGATGAGGCAGATGAGAGTATTCCGGAAATGAAAGCCCAAAATGCAGAGGTAGGGGACGTAGAGGAAACCTTCTACAGGAATATAGCAGCAGTTACTTCCTGCCCTACAGGTATTGCTCATACTTATATGGCGGCAGAGGGTCTGGCAAAGGCAGCAAAAGCAAATAATTGCGCTATAAGAATAGAGACCAGAGGGTCAGGTGGGGCTAAGAATGTACTGACAGAAGCAGAGATTGCAGCGGCAGACTGTATCATAGTAGCTGCAGATACCAAGGTTCCTATGGAACGCTTTGCTGGCAAAAAAGTAATTGAGTGCCAGGTATCTGACGGCATCAGTAAGGCAGACCAACTGATAAAGCGTGCTGTAAAGGGAGAGGTACCCGTATATAGGGCTGTACAGGGAGAAGAAGCAGGGACAGCTGCTGCCGGGAATAATTCTCTGACCCACAAAATATATATGCATCTTATGAGCGGTGTATCTCATATGCTTCCTTTTGTAGTGGGGGCGGTATACTGATTGCTATTGCATTCCTGATAGATTCCTTGTCTATTGATATGACAGCGGTATCCGAAGAGGTTCGTGCTAATTTTGGGTCCATCACACCGACAGCGGCATTATTTAAGTCAATTGGCGGAGCCGCCTTCGGTTTTATGCTTCCTATACTGGCCGGTTATATCGCAATGAGTATTGCTGACCGACCGGGACTGGCAGTAGGTATTATTGGCGGGTACATTGCAGCAAACGGAAAATCTGGCTTTCTTGGTGCATTGGTGGCAGGGTTTCTGGCAGGCTATATTATAGTGCTTTTACGTAAGGTTTTTAACAAACTGCCTGTAACTATTGAGAAACTGGCACCGGTATTGCTCTATCCCCTTTTGGGTATCCTATGTATTGGACTGCTTATGACCTTTGTAATAGAACCTCCTATAGGTTTTTTAAACACAGCCTTAAACAATGCATTAACAGGTATGGGTACAACCAGCAAGATATTATTGGGAATCATTGTAGCTGGTATGATGGCTATAGATATGGGCGGACCTTTTAACAAGGCTGCTTATGTATTTGGAACCGCATCTATAGTAGCTGGTAATTATGATATCATGGCGGCGGTTATGATTGGAGGCATGGTGCCTCCCTGTGCCATTGCTTTGGCAACGCTGATATTTCGTAATAAATTTACTAAAGCCGAGAGAGAAACTGCTCCTGCCAACTTTATCATGGGTCTGGCTTTTATAACAGAGGGTGCCATTCCCTTTGCGGCAGCCGATCCTTTAAGAGTACTGCCAGCGTGTATTCTCGGCTCGGCGGTAGCGGGAGCTATGTCAATGGCTTTTGGTTCCAGCTTGATGGCTCCTCACGGCGGGATATTTGTTTTTCCGGTGGTAGAGCATCCAATCATGTATCTGCTGGCATTGGTGGCAGGTACTTTGGTGGCGGCAGGCATGCTGGGAATATTGAAAAAGAACATAACAGAAAGGAACTAATAAAAAATGAAAGAAATTAAATATATTATAACAGACCCGGAAGGAATTCATGCCAGACCGGCAGGAGAGATGGTAAAGCTGTTAAAGGAATTTAAATCTACCGTAACAATAAGCAAGGACGGAAAAAGTACGGATGCCAAAAGGATTTTTGGTGTCATGGGGCTTGGTGCAAAGCAAGGACAGGAAATACAGCTGATTGTTGAAGGAGAGGATGAGGCTAAAGCAATTGCTGCATTGGATGAGTTTCTAAAAAAGCAACTGTAGGAAGCTGTTTTTATTATAAGCCTCCTCTCAGAGAAGTAAGAATCTGAGGAGGAGAAGAGATGCTCATAAGGGAAGGTAGACATCGGAAAAAGGAGGATGACTATGCAGACATTTCAGGGGAAAAGTGTTTTTGGGGGTATTGCCATGGGCAGGATAATGGTTTACCAAAAGCATGAGCAGCAGGTAAAAAGGAGCAGAGTTTCCGATACCGATGCGGAGGTATTGCGCTTTCGGGAAGCCAGAGACACAAGCATCGTGCAGTTAAAGCACCTTTATGAAACCTCTGTAAATAAAATAGGTGAATCTGAGGCGGCTATATTTGAGGTACACCAGATGATGCTGGAGGATATGGATTATAATGAATCTGTTGAAAGTATAATCTGCAGCCAGAAGGTCAATGCGGAGTATGCAGTTGCAACTACAGCAGATAATTTTGCAAGTATGTTTTCTGCTATGGAGGATGAATATATGAGAGGCAGGGCAGCTGATGTAAGGGATATATCCGAACGGCTGCTGGGAAGCCTTATGGGAAAGGGCGGAGAAGGTATTCTAATAGAGGAGCCGGTCATTCTTGTAGCGGAGGATTTGGCTCCCAGTGAAACAGTGCAGCTGGATAAGGATAAGGTACTTGCCTTTGTAACGGTCAAGGGTTCAGTCAACTCCCATACTGCTATCCTTGCCAGAAACATGAACATTCCTGCGCTGGTTGGAACCAGCCTCACAAAAAAGGTCATGGAGGAGATTAACGGAAAAGAAGGGGTTGTTGATGGCTTTGAGGGCAGCTTTCTGATAGAGCCGGAGGAGTCTGTCAAAAGCCGGATGCAGGAAAGGCAGAAGGCCGAAGCAGAGAAAAAGCTGCTTCTACAGACCTTAAAAGGAAAGGCAAATGTAACCCTGGATGGAAAGGAAATCAAACTTTATGCCAATATAGGCAATAGCAGCGATCTGGCTACGGTATTACAGAATGATGCGGGGGGAATCGGACTCTTCCGCAGTGAATTTATCTATTTGGAGAGAGAGACTTATCCTACAGAGGAAGAGCAGTTCAATATATATAAAACCGTGGCGGAGACGATGGCCGGCAGAAAGGTAATAATCCGTACGTTGGATATAGGTGCGGATAAGCAGGCAGAATATTTTAAGCTGCCTTATGAAGAAAATCCTGCTATGGGCTATCGTGCAATACGCATCTGCCTTACCAGGCCTGAAATCTTCAAAACACAACTGCGTGCCCTGTTCCGTGCCAGTGCTTATGGTAATATTGCAATTATGTATCCAATGATTATATCCATTAAAGAGGTACAAAGAATACGCAAAATAGCAGATGAGGTTAAGACAGAGCTTAAGGATAAGGGAATCGCTTTCGGACAAGTAGAGCAGGGAATAATGATTGAAACGCCAGCCGCAGTTATGATAAGTGAAGAGCTGGCAAAGGAAGTGGATTTCTTCAGCATAGGAACCAATGACCTTACCCAGTATACTCTTGCAATTGACAGACAGAATTCCCAACTGGACGAATTTTATGATGCTCATCATCCTGCTATATTACGTATGATTCAGATGGTAATTGAAAATGCTCACAAGGCAGGTATCTGGGCAGGCATCTGCGGTGAGCTGGGAGCAGATATGGAACTGACACGTATATTTTTGAAAATGGGAGTGGATGAACTGTCTGTTTCCCCCGGAGCCATTCTCCCCATACGTAAAATCATCCGGGAAAGCAATATCAGCAAATTGTAAATAAACAGGACTGTTTCCTTACAAAATAGTAGGGAAACAGTCCTTTTATTGGTGTAAAAATTATTATTTTACAAATTTCAACTGAAATACAGAACCGGCATCACCCGTAAATACAATATAACCTTTCTTAGGAAGGGTTATTGTCTTGTTTTTGTTAAGGTAGTAATTGGTTATACAAACATCTTTTTCGTTATAAACTGCGAAAGAAGCATTGGCAGGCACCGTAACGGTAATTTTCTTTGAAGCAGTATTACTGGATAATTTATACCAGGAGGCATATCCCTTTTCTCCGATAGCATATTTTGCAGTTTTTGCCGGAAGTGACTTAACGTTGTCAGAAGAGAGAAAAATGTTTCCTTTTGCATCCAGGTATTCTATGCCATTTTCCCGGAAGAAACGATAGTCTGTCAGGTCCCGTCCATAACTCCCAGGAATCTGGATAGGATTTTTAGCATTATCTTTATCAATGATTGCCGTATTTATCCAGTAACCTTTAATGCCCTCAGTCATTGGAATAACAGAGTAGGGTGATGAAAGAACATATATCTGGGAGGAGTATTTCTCTGACAACAGGAAATAGGTTTTGCCAGAACGCGCTTTCCAGATTTTTTCAACCTCAGCAGTAAGAGGGTTTTCAGTTAGTTTCTGTGCCAGATAACTGGAGGAAAAACTCTGTCCCAGGCCTGGAAGTTTGGTGAAACCTGAAAAATAAATATAGGTATTTCCATTTGTGTTCTTTTCAAAGGATAAATAATAGGTGCCATCGGTATAGTAATATTTACCGTTACCAGTGTAATAAAATATTTGAGGTGAGGCATCCGGAGCTAGCATACTGGTGAGTGTCAGGGTTCCGGTATCTTTCATTGTAACCTTTAACATATTGGTGAAGTTGCCGTAATAACCTTCATATTGTTTCTGATCGGCTGGTATGGCAGTTTTTTTCGGTAGGGAGAAAGTCTCGTCAGGTTTGATTTCTGTTATACGTCCTTTATCCTTTAAGGCTTTCAGCATAATTTCCTGTGCGAAAATCTGATTGTAAAGACTGCTGCCACCGGAGGACATAACTGCAATAGCCATATTTTCCTCTGGCAAGACAGTCAGGCTGCTGTGGTAGGTTAAGGTATCACCACCCTTTACAAGGGCTTTGATTCCGTAGGATTCATAAGGATAAGTAGTTACACTGTCCCACCCCAGTCCATATGTCAGCGAGCTTCCCTGAGCGGGATTAAGTCCTTTGGCATATTCAGGATTCTCCATGGAATCCGAAGCTTGGGCAGACAATACATTTACATAAGAACCAACAGCCATAAATAACTGGGAAAACCGGCAAAGTTCTTCAGCTGAGGAATAGATTCCCCCTGCACCTATTGCATGAAAGGACTCGGCAGGAAGTGGAGCTTTTAATAATTTTGCATAGGTACCGGATAAAAGACCGGCAGGTATACTGTCGACAGGTGTCAGAGTTTTCTTTAAACCTAAGGGAGTTGTTATATAATCTTTTATGTATTGACTGAAACTTATTCCTGAAACTTTTTCGACCAATATTTCAGCCAGGGTAAAGCCATCGTTGCAATAGACTGAATAGGAACCCGGTGCAGCTTTCAGGCGCTGGCTCTTTAAACTTTCCAGAAAGGTATCATGAGCGACGGTATCTTTATCCTGAAAGAGTATGGAATTGTTCAGGGTACTTCCCATAAGTCCGGAAGAATGATTTAGAAGCATTCTGACAGTTATATCCTTGTACCTGTCATCGGCCATGGTAAACTCCGGCAGATAGGTTACAACAGGTGTATCAAGGGAAAGTTTACCCTGCCCGGATAATTGAAGGACTGCAACAGTAGTAAATATCTTACTGATTGAGCCTATGCCATATACATCCGATGCTTTTGTTTCGTATTTCTTTGTCTGGGAATAGTACTTTTGGGAAAGAATAATATTTCCGTTGTCAATAAGTGCATAGGATACACTGTCTAATCCATACAGTGAGGTAAGGGTTTTAGCTTTCTCCTCCGCGAAAGCCTTTAAGTCAACAGAGGCTGTCTGGCCGGCGGTCTGAGAAACATTAAGTACAGCACTGTCAGCTGCTTTAACATTTATCGCAGTTAAAGGGGTGGCGGTAAGAAGGAGAAGGATTATTACTGCCGATAAGAATTTTTTTAGCTGTAGTTTTTTCGTAATTTGCATATAAACCTCTTTTCTTAACAATTTTAGATATCTGCTTTTCATGAAAACTGCAGTGATTCTTGGGAGGCTGCTTAAAAGACAGATCCCAATACATATCTTAAAAGCTTGCTTGCGATACTGTCAGAATGAAAGAAAAAATGCAAAGCATTTTCAATCAAGACTCATACATAATATAAGCTTGCTTTCAATTCTGTTTCATCAAAGCTCCTTTAATGAAAAGTATCTCTAGTATACCATATTAAGAATATTTTACCATATTTAACTGGAAAGTTTTTGCTGAAAAGGATATAATAGGTTAGCATGTACAACAAATTATAGGAGGTCATATATGAAACAATTTAAAAAATTCGGAAGAATGCTGGCTATTGTTATGATTCTTTCACTGACATTTCAGGCAGCACTACCAGCCAATTATCTTCAGAAAGCAGAAGCTGCACAAACAGCCATAAGTCAGAAAAAGTTAACCCTGGAGGCTGGTAAATCGAAAGTGCTTAAAATCACAGGCACCAAATCAAAGGTTACCTGGAAATCCAGTAAGACAACAGTAGCTACAGTAAGTAAGACCGGAAAGGTTACAGCAAAAAAAGCCGGCAAAGCTACCATAACCGCTACAGTTGATAAAAAGAAATATACCTGTACTGTAACTGTAAAAGCAGCAGTGGCTGCCAATCCTTTAGTTGATGGAGCACCCTTTAAGGCTCAGGCAGCAACTTCCGGGAATGTAACTTATATCTATCCAAGCAACTGGGTAAAAACAGAAGCAGAGGCTACCGGTTACAGACAAGTAGTTCTTGTGCCTGGGGTTGATGATAAAACGGATGCTGTTTCAAGTATTTCATTATTGATTATTGATTCAGAGGGTATTCCGGAAGCTTCCGTTTTTGATGCAGCTTATAGTGAAATAACGGCTGATTCACTGGTATCTCAATATGCACAGCAGGGTATGGAAGTAACTGTAGATGGTGTAACAGTAAATAAATTTGATACAGCTCTTGGTGTAGGTTATATAACTGACTTTAACATAACTTATAATGGAGTTACCATGAAGCAGACAATCTATGACGTTTATACTGAGAAAAATCTGACGAAAATAACAGTAACAGATATTTCTGATAACTTTTCTCCGGATGTTAAACAAGTAGCCAAATATCTTATTGATACCTTACAGGTTACTAAATAATATAACAACATAAAAAACTCCTGTATTATAGCCAGGCTTGACTGCCTGGTGATAATACAGGAGTTTTTTTGTTAAGCTAGTTTAAATATTCTAAAATCTTTCGAATTTCTTTCGTTTTATCTGCAGGTGTCTTTAATAATCATTCTATATAATAGCTGATATCCAAGACAAAACTAAACGGAGGTATGAAATGTTACTGGAGAACAAAGAAGTAAATACGAAAAAAATCCCAATTAAATGCTATAGAAAATCTATTCTGACACGAAGGTCTTTCCGTATGTCCCTCAAATGTTGTATAATAAACCTGATTGAAAAGAAAAAGAAGAACAGACTCAGGGGAAAAATTCATTCTATCGGATATATATCCTGAGCTGTCCGGAAAAGAATGAAAAGCATTTAAGCTCTTTATACTGAGAAAGTGCAGTATAGAGAGAAAATGCGTAAATCTGGGAGGAAATATGGAAGCTTATCGTATATTAGTGGTGGAAGATGACAGGGAGATATTAGAGGGTATCGGTATCTATCTTAAGAATCAGGGATATGAAGTACTAAAGGCAGAAAATGGAAGAGAAGGTCTTGCCCTTGCAGAAAAAGAGAAAATCCATCTTGCAGTTGTAGATGTTATGATGCCGGGGATGGATGGTATTACCATGACCATGAAAATCAGAGAAAAATACGATTTTCCTATAATAATGCTCACTGCCAAATCGGAAGAACTGGATAAGCTGACGGGATTTCAGTGCGGTGCCGATGATTACGTAACCAAACCCTTTGCCCCTCTGGAATTATTAGCCAGGGTTAATTCGCATCTTCGCAGGTATAAAAAGTATCTGGATATCTTAAGTGATAAAGAAAAGGAAGAGGAAGAGGAGAATGTCTACACAGTAGGGGGACTGGAGCTTAATGAAAATACAGTTACCCTTAGTGTGGATGGAAACCCTGTAAAAGTGACACCATTAGAATTTAAGATACTGACTCTTTTGATGAAGAACCCCGGCAGAGTATTTTCTGCTGAGGAGATATATGAAAAAGTATGGAATGAACGCGCGGTAAATACAGATACCATTATGGTACATATCCGCAATCTTCGGGAGAAAATAGAATATAACCCGAAGGAACCAAAATATTTGAAGGTGGTGTGGGGCGTTGGATATAAAATTGAAAAACAGCAGCGATAGAAAGGGAGCAGGCTTATATGTAAGTGTCGTACTCCTCTCAATTATGGCTGCATTCATTGTATTGTTATATAAGCCGATAGCAGAAAATGCAAAGGTGTTTATTGAGAAAGAAAAAGTACAAAAAGAGGAACAGCTCAATGAATTTTCGGATTCTGAAAAGAAAGCGTTCTTAAAAAAGATTTATCAGGGTACTTATGTATTAAAATGGGATCTTGACAGACAAAAAAATAATAAAAAGCTTGATGCAAGCGGCGTATTCCTTGAGAATAACGATACGGTAAACAGTGATACGGAAATATATGATGCCACTGAAGATGATACGAATACAAATGCCAGTGAAGATTTAACGGATTATTCAGAAGAAGAATATGAAGATTCCTTGAATATGGAATCCTTTAAACAAGATTTTGCAAATCTTATGGATGACTGGAGTTATGAATTTTATTATAATACGCTCTCTTCCTATGCATTAGAATATTATGGAGTCGATAATCAAAGCGGCCAGATAATAACCAATACAGGTACAAAGCTTAATGCATTTTTGGATTCTGAAAATATGGCAGAGGAAATTAAGAAAATCCAGGAGGATTATTATTTTTATGCCGTCATTAAGTTTGATAAAGATGGTAATGTAACAGTACCATACTTTCATGGAATTATGGACAATAATGCAAATGCTTATCTGGCTCAGAATCTGACCCAACAGATGGTTGAGAGAAATTGGGGAAATCCGGCGTGGTATGCAAGCCGAGTAAAAAAACCCTCTGATATGTCAGTAATATATGCTGTCCGGTCAGAAGAAGCTCTTTCAAACGTAAACACCTGGCAATACAGCTATCTAATGGAACAGCTTAATAACAATGCCTATGGGAAAGCTGGCGGAGCTTATTTATTTGCAGCAGCTATGATGATAGTAGTACTGCTGGGCTTCCTACTTCCTATGATTAAACCTCTCCGAATAGGAAAAGGAATTGAAGCCTGTGTTCCGGTAGAAATATCTTTGATTGGATTTTCAGTAACCGTTGCATTTTACAGTGAGATTTTCCTGCCATTGATAAATGAAACGGTATGGGGCGATTTGTTTGATTTAAACGCGAATAATATCTTAGGGACAAATGCCGCCAGAGGTGTTTCCTATGTCTTTAATATTCTCATATGGGCAGTGATTCTGTTAGTATGGTTTACAGGTGTCCTGTCTGTCAGAGAATTGTTTATAAAGGGGCCGGTCAGATACGTGAAAGAGAATTCCTTAATTGGAAGGTTTATGAACTGGATGATAAGAGAGGTCAAAAAATTATTCCGTTATGCAACCTCCTTTGATATGAGTAAAAAGGATAATAAGAAACTGCTGCTCCTCCTGGGCTGCAATATGCTTCTTTTGATTGTTTTTTGTATGTTCTGGTTCGTGGGAATATTTGCTGTTATCATTTATACTGGTGTACTTCTCTATCAGATAAAGAAACACAAAGACAAACTAGCCTCAGATTATCAGGTAATCTTAGCAGCTGCCAGCAGCATTTCAGAGGGAGAACTGGATATATCTATTGAGAAGGATTTGGGAGTATTCAATTCCTTAAGAGATGAGCTCATGGAGGTTCAGACAGGATTCCGAAGAGCTGTGCTGGAAGAAACCAAGAGTCAGAAAATGAAAACAGAACTGATAACAAATGTTTCTCATGATTTAAAAACACCTTTAACTGCTATTATTACTTACATCGATCTGTTAAAGGATAAGAATATTTCAGAAGAGCAAAAAGAATCCTATGTGGAAACCCTGGACAGAAAGGCGCTTCGCTTAAAACTTCTTATAGAAGATCTCTTTGAGATGAGCAAGGCAGCCAGCAATACCATAACCATACATCCGGTAGAAATGGATCTTACGGCCTTAATAAAACAGGTACATTTCGAAATGAGTGACAGAATCGCTGCAGCTGAGATTGATTTCAGAGTCAGGATGCCGGAGGATAAAGTTATTGTTAAGCTGGACAGCGATAAATCTTACAGGATATTTGAAAATCTGCTGAATAACATGTGTAAATACGCCCAACGTGGTTCCAGAGCCTATATGGATTTGGAGATTCAAGATAAACATACGGTTATCACTTTACGAAATATATCCAGCGAGGAACTGAATTTTACCGGAGAGGAAATTGTTGAACGCTTTGTAAGAGGAGATAAGGCCAGAAATTCGGAAGGCTCGGGACTGGGGCTTGCCATTGCCAAGAGTTTTACCGGATTACAGAATGGAACTTTTACAGTTACGACTGATGGAGATTTATTCAAGGTTGTTATCGTATTTCCCCTTGTCAAAAATATTAGTGGTACAGTTACTGAAGCAGAATAAATACCTTCCTATAATTAAAAAACGGGGTGCGGTAGCCAATTCATGGCCACCGCGCCTCGTTCGTTCTGCGGGTGTGTTTATACATTTGTGACGTTGTGGAACAGTCTAAGAGAACGGCTGTTAAAAACCGCCCTCCCTATCATTCTAAGATTTCTACTTTTAACCGTTACTGGTTTAGCAGGAATATTCCAATATTTAAGTAATATGCCACTAACAGCCATAGGTAATAGGGTAACAGCAATAATGCTGCCAATCTGTTGAGGTCGAAAAAATAGATCATAGTAAAGGTAACTAACACCAGTAAAAAAGCCAACACCAGTACAGACAGCCCATAAGCCTGGAAGCGGAAGAAGACAATACTCCAGGTAAAATTTACAAAAAGTTGGGCTCCATAATAGAACAAACTTACCTGTTTATCTGCCGGTGATGCAGGTGTAATGTAGATAAGATAAGCAGCTATTCCCATCAATATGTACAAAATAGGCCATACTACGCCAAATAACCAGGGAGGCGGTGCAAAGGGTGGCAGTATCAACTGCCCATACACTTGTTGCTGGCCACCGGATAACAGGCTGGAGAGCATGCCGGTTAATAAGGCTATACCTGCGCTTATTACAGCACCCTGAACAGAAAAATTTTTCATGGTTAATACCTGTTTTTAATATAATCTATGCAGGAGTTGCAATATTATCACCTGGTTGTTTTCAAGAATTATCTTGTGAAACCAATGTTATCAAGCTTTATTTTTCCGGTTTTCAGTTTATTAAAGAGAAAGCGGATATCCGTAATATCAGAGGTATCAATATTATTGTTATTGATTTGAAAGGCTTCAAGAGGCAGCCTCACAGTCTGAAAATAATGTTTAAATACCGGTGTGTTATTAAAGAACTGAAGTTTTGTAGTCATTACAGGCAATGAAGGATAGATATCTGCATAGTCCGATAAGGTTACTAATGCTGTTTCTCCTTTAGAGTCAGTAAGTTTGACTGTAAAATCCAGCGGGTCTATTGTTTTCTCTTTGATCGTGAATTCCCTATCATCCATCACATTAAATTGCAGATACTGCATCGGCTCAGAATAAGGTGTATCAAAAGCAATATCGTAATAGGAGGATAAAGATTCCTTCCAGGAATAGATTAAGGCATAATTATCACGGTCAGGACCGTTTAATTCATAATATACCTGGGTTTCATACCAATAAGAGGAGCTGGCAGAGGATAATCTGACATTCTCTTTGGTTGCAGTTGTAATATCCGTATCTTCTTCATAATTGCAGATAGTATCAAAACTGCTGTCTTCATAACCGTTGAGATAGAGATTAACCGGTAGTTCGGAACGCAATGTTTTACTGTCACGGAAGAAATCTCTGGCATTAACATCATTTTTTATTGTGGCATCCAGAAACTGTTTCATGGTTATCTTTAGGATATCCTGCTGTATTGACGGGTTTATAAGATTCCTGGTATTTAGCATCATATTGAAAGGAGCGCTGATATCAAACCTTCCCCATTTGGTATTGAACTGTCCATGGTTTGCATCTGCTATGTACAGGTAGGATTTGAAATAGTCATTCTCCCCGGTAAAGGTAGTATTGTTATACTGCTTTTCACCCATCATGTAGGAAACATCCTGGTCATTTGCTCCGTGAATTAATAGATAATTCACATCGGTCAGCGTTACATCCCTGTTAGAAGGGCGATACTGATCGGCACAGGGGGCAATGGCTATTATGGATCTGATGTCAAAATCATAGGAAAGACTTATGTTACCGTTATCCGGAAGGCGCTTTAATGAGTTATAAAGAGCAGCTACGGTTACGGCCTCACCGCCTCTGGAATGACCAGCCAGAGACAGGTTGTTAAAATCCATTTTTCCATATAGCGGATTTCCTTCTTCTTTATTCTTTCGTTTCATTTCTTCCATGTTCTTCAATAAAAGGATTGCTCTTGCATCATTCTCCCCGGATAAACCATTGTTAATATATCCGTTTAGAAAGCTTTCATCTACGGAAACCACTACATAGCCGTAACTTGCAAGATATTCAGCCAGGTAGCCATAGCCTTTGTAGGAAGCTGCTGTCATCATATGGTTACCGTGGACTATAAATAATACCGGATAATTATTACCGTCAGCAGGGTACCATACCCTGCCTTTTAAAGGAACTTTATCAATGCTGTAACCCCAGTAAAAATCTCTTAGTTTCTTTGTGAAGCCTTCATACACAACATAATTTGACAGGTTGGCAGTTCTTGATTTTATTGCTTCATTATTCATACCATAATCTATAACCGAAGTTTCAAGATTACCTTTTTTCATTTTGCCAGAGTAGGAGGAATCAACTTCTTCTTTGTGCATAGCCAGATAGTTATCAACGTAATTATAAGAAAAACCTGTGCCAATACATAAGTACCCCCCTGCCCCTGTCAGGATCAGAGTAATAATTAAAATAACAATTAAGGAAGGGCTCTTCCTTCGAAGTCTGAAAATTGCATAACAACAGCGCAGCATAATAAGAAATGCTCCTGCAAGAGTTACGGCTCCTATTCTGGAAATCAGATAGGTATCCTCACCGCCGCTGTTTAAGGAAAAATCCCAAAGGTAAGCAAAAACAATAAATAATTGAAGAAAAAGATAGATGTCTCTGGGGGATATTTTTAAGAACACTTTTAACAAAGGCAATATGATCAGCCGCAGCAGGTTCAACAGAAGAAAGAATACCACAAATGCCAGCAGAAAGCTTACAGCTTCCGGAAGACCCGAATCTAACAGCATCAAAGCCAGCAGTATACTTGTTAAAATATCAGTAAGAAGCGACAGAGGTTTACCAGTGTCCTTAAAATTACGATTAGCCCAATTTTTACATTTTGTTATTATCAACTGAAAGAAATTTTTAACTTTTATTTGTACTGCCTTTAAGGCAGTCTTTATTTTCCTAGGTGTCTTCATTTGCCAGTTCCTTTCCAATATTATTCAATTATATATTATTCGGTAATAGAACTCAATAACTACTTCAATAATTAGATTAATTATTGACAAACGATAATTATGAGAATATAATTATCGTAAAACAATAATGGTATTTTATGGGAGGATATTATGGCTTTTGTTAAAGATATTAGGCTGACCTTATTATTTACTGCCTTCTTATCCGTTGTGGCAGCAGTGCTTACGCATCTGTATTTAGGCATAATTAACGGATTTCAACTTATGTATATACCTTTTGACCTCTTGGGAAAGGGCTTGCGCTTACTGTCCCTTTCCTCCGCTTTCGGAAACGGGGTGGCTATTGCAGTTTATCTGTGCCTGGCCTTTGTTCCCCTAGTATATTGGCTCATAAAAAGAAAGAGGGGTAACAGACATAGAGCAGGGTTCCTGCTGCCGATTATATCTATCTACAGCCTTTTTCTAATTTACTTCTTTATTAATAAGGGAATTATGGTACAAAGGTTTTTTCCCGATTATGGCTCTGAGGTAATGGTCATAAGTATCAAGGCAATTCTGGCATTCCTCTTCTGGGGGATGTGGCTTGGCTATTTTCTGCTAAAGAGCGCAGATAATGTCCTGGCACCTGCCAGTTATCATAAGGGTATTCCAATGATCAGACAACTGAAGTTGTTATTGAAATTTGGAGCTTATCTTTATACGGTAATATACAGCTTTTTTATGATAATTCCGGTAATAACGGAAGCAGCAGGGATTATGCGGACGGAAGGTGCAGCAGAAAATACCGGTTATATTAAGATAAGTGTACTCTTTCTCATATATGTCATTAACAGTATACCTGTTGTTTTAACAATATGGATTATGGTAAAAGGTATTCATCTTTTAGTGGCTATGACTGATAAACATTTAAAGGAAGAAGAACAGACAGCTGCAATTGCACTTGGAAGGGTTAGTAAAATTTGTATCTATGGGGGTGTTATCTGCGGACTTGTTTCGAACGCGATTAAGGTGATAATGTGCGGATATTTAAAGGATATAACTGTTAATATTTATCTGCCGCTGTTTCCGCTCATAACAGCTTTTGTAGCTATGATTCTGTCCGGTTATTTTAAGGAAGCGGGAAATCTTAAGGATAACGATGAATTATATATTTAAGAAATTACTGGAACTGCAGCGGATAAAGTTCAATTAATAGCAGTGCCTGATATTTACCTTGAGGCAGGGAGGAAGTAGCAGTTCCGGTAGCAAGTAAGCTGGACCGATTGATGACAACCCAGCAGCAGTGTAATGGCAGGTGCTGAATTAAGCGAAATTAAAGAAATGCAGTACTAGGTTAAGAGTCAATAAGTTGATCTATAGTTATCTTATATAAACTTATAGTTAACTTATATAAAGAGAGGAAAATATGGCTATCAGTATTCATCTGGATGAAATTCTTAAAGAACGGCACATGACTTCCAAGGAATTATGCGGCTTAATTGGCATTACGGAAGCAAATCTTTCTGTACTTAGAAGCGGTAAGGCAAAAGGTGTTCGTTTTGTAACTTTAAATAAAATATGTCATTATCTTAATTGTAATGTTGGGGATATACTGGATTGTGACGGTGTGTTAGAGGAGGATGAAAATGAGGAGGAAGAATAGACGTTATTTTAAGGCCATAGACAAATTATCAGCAAGGAGAGGCGGTGTGATAATTTGTCTCCTGCTGCTTTTGGTTCAATTAATGGGCTGTAGTCTTGCTCTACCGGAGCAGAAATCAGGTGGAGATGAATTTTGCGGTGCTTATCTGGTATTTCCAGGTGATGGGAGTTCTTATAACGAGTTGAGTTCCTTGGATTTTACTGTAAATAGTAAGGGTGAAATCATACAGAAAAAGGACAAGACATTAGAAGGTAGCTATGATAATGATACAGTGAACTTTGAAGGCATTGATGGTTACTTTATCGGGTTTTTAAAGGAGGAGAACAAAGATGACAAGGGCATTGGGTTAATTGCCGATGATGGATTTATAGATGTATCAGCCCAGGTCAAAGTATTAGACAGCGGGAACGAAGACATAGGGGAGGGAACTTTCCTGATTCCTGCAGACACTATGAGTTCGTTTAGAGCTTATCCGGTGTATCGAAGAGCAGACGGAAGCTTTTATCTGATAAATAGTACGCAAGGTGTTCATATTGGAGATGGCACAGCGGATTCGGAGTATTCTATGACCATTGGAACTTCACTTTTGGAGACCATGGATAAACAGACTACGAATGCACAGAAAACCAGCATTAAAATAACAGTAAGGCTTGTGGATCCGGTTAAGAAACTGGTACTAAAGGAAATGAACGAACAGGATGAAGTTATAGTAACAACAGAAATCAAGAACAACAAGGAAAAGAAAATTCCTTACAAAGTAATGGCTAAGACCAGTTATGTATTGGTAGAGGAAACACTCTCAAATAAGGAAAAAGGTGATTATATAAAAAGGAGCGTATTCAGTTTCGGTAAAGAAAACAATTACACCCATCAGTGCAACTTTCCGGGAGAGAAAGCGGATATAGGTGTCCTGACCCTGGAATTTTCAAAATAGCAGCAGATGTAAACAAACCGATACACAACTGTGACAGAACTGTAACATGGACTTCCGATGTATAGGAGGTAATACAGAATACTGAAAGGAGTAATGTTATGATTCATTCAATCAGTTCCAATTCTGTAAACTGGTATCAGCAGACTAAAAACTACCAAAATGGAACCACGAAGGCAGTTACAGATGTTAGTACGGATACCCTTACAGAGGAAGAGGAGAAGGCTGTTAGAAGCAATCTGTCTCTGATAGATGTTATGGGATTAATGCAGAAAACAGGCAGTGTAAAAGAAGCGGAGACAAATGAAGAGGTCAAGGATGACAATAGCAGCGCGTTGGATTTGGATGGGGATGGAACGTTATCTTCAGACGAGTATGAAAACCTAGTAGAGCAGCTGGGATTAAAGAATGCCCTTAGCTCAGAGGATTTCTTTACAAAGTATGATACGGATGAAGACGGAGAAATCACAGCAGAAGAACTTAGAGCGGTTAACGGTGAGAAGAGAATGCCGCCTCCACCCCCGCCTGTATTGGAGGAAGATGAATCAGATAAAGGTTTCTCCACTGCGGTAGATACGGATGGAGACGGTTATATATCTACGGAGGAATATGAAGCCTTTGTATCTGGGCTGGACACTGAGGAGTCCTTAAGTTCTGAAGATTTTTTCGCACTGTATGATACGGATAATGACGGAAAGATCAGTGCAGAGGAAGTAAGAAGCGGCATAGAAAAGGCAAAGGGTACACCACCAGAACCCCCTGTACAGGGACTTCCTTATGATATAGATCTGGATGAAGATGGTTCTCTTTCAACCGATGAATATGAGAATCTGGTATCTCTTCTTGGTACAGAAAATGCACTGTCTTCAGAAGAATTCTTTAGCAAGTATGATACAGATGGCGATGGTGAGGTAAGTGCGGAAGAAATAAAAGCAGCCATGGAAGCAGCGGGACAGAGACAGCAGGTTGTTAAGGCGTATGAAAACAGTTACCGCTATACAGAGGATGAGATAAGTACAGGATTAGACAGTATAGCTTAATTGAGAGAAAGATAAGTACAGGATTAGACAGTATAGCTTAATTGAGAACGATACGTACCGGTTAAGACAATATAGCTTAATTGAGAGAAAAAATATACCAGTTTAAACTGTATAGTTTCATGGCTAATTATAGTGCACTTGGTAGGGAGTGTTACTGGTTACTTGGGATAATTTTATTAAAAGATCGGCTTAGGAAGAGAGGAGGAAGTTCTTACGATACAGTAAGAGCTTCCTCCTTTACCTTTCCTGAGGTTTATATTCCTCCGTCACTTTTTGTCCACAAATTCCTGTTATATTGGTTAATAAGTTTTGTAGAAGGAGTAAAAAGTTTCATATAAATAATTGTATACTTACGGCAGGGCAGATTACAGGTTATATACCAGACATATAAGTTTCTGATAAGAGATATTACTAATACAAGAAAAGGCGGTTAAGAAATGCTTGCGGATAAGACCATATTGCTGGTGGACGACGAAACTAAAATCAGAATCCTCCTGAAAGATTTTCTGGAGAAGGAAGGTTATCATATTATAGAGGCAAAGGATGGAAGAGAGGCAATGGATATTTTCTATTGCAGAATGCAGGAAATCAATATGATACTTCTTGATGTCATGATACCGGAATTCGACGGATGGACAGTATGTAGAGAAATCAGAAAGAAATCTCAGGTTCCTATTATTATGTTGACAGCCAGAGGAGAGGACTTTGATGAAGTTCACGGCTTGGAAATCGGGGCCGATGATTATATCAGAAAACCGGTCAAACCAACAGTGCTGGTAGCAAGATTAAATGCTTTCTTTCGCAGGCTGGATAAAAACGGTAAGGATAATGTATATCGGTCTGGAGAACTGCTTATTGACACCGGCAGCCATCAGGTGATGTTAGGGGAAGAAGAAATCAGTCTAAGCCCGACGGAATACAGCATCCTTATAACCCTCATTGAATACGGAAAAAATATCGTTTCCAGAGAGCAATTATTACAAAGAGTCTGGGGTTATGATTATTATGGAGGATTAAGAACAGTTGATACCCATATAAACAGGTTAAGAATAAAATTAAAAGAAAAAGGTGACTGCATAACCACTATCCGGGGTTTCGGATACCGGTTCGAAGGATAGCTGATAGAAATCAGCGTTGTTTATAAGGGGAGATAAATGCGTAAATCAATCAGAATTAAACTATTTTCATATATGCTGGCAGTAATAATCGTTTTTGCCCTTTTGCTATTTACCTTTAATACTTTCTTTGCTGAGAAATATTATATCTATCATAAAAAGAATGCGCTTCTGGCTGCCGGAAATGAGCTGGAGCTTTATTTAAGTCAAAATATTGCTGCGGCTGGGACGACAGATTATAAAACAGTCTTGCAGGAGGAGGAACTTGTTAAAAAGATAAACGGAATTGAAAAGGAATTGGGTGGCACCATTGTTATCGGCAAGGAAAAAGAGGACATCTATTACCCGGTTACCAATGGTCCTAAAGGTATGCCCGCAGGACTTATCCATAGTGAAAGCAGAAAGCCGCCTGAAGGGAAGCCGGGTGGCAGCAAAGAAAAGAGCATTTCTTCACCATTTATCATTACAAAAGACCCGGACTACGATATAAACACTTTAAGATACCAGCTTCAGAAGGAAGACGGGCTGGTCATCGTTATTTGGGTTCCTATGGCTGAGATATCAGAAAATGCAGCTTTATCCAATCGTTTTACCATGTTGATTGGGCTTCTGACAATTCTGTTAACTCTTTGTTTTACTTTGTTAATATCTGATAAGTTTACAAAGCCAATAAAAGAGATGAATAAAATAACTGCAAGAATGTCAAAACTGGATTTCTCGGATAGACTTAAGATTCATTCCAAAGATGAGCTGGGTGAACTTTCAAACAGTATTAATGAGCTCTCCTGCAGCTTAAATACAGCGATTGACAGACTAAATCAAATGAATTTGAAACTGGCACAGGATATTGATTATGAAAGACAGTTCATTGCCAATGTATCCCACGAACTAAAGACACCGGTGTTTCTGATACAGGGTTATGCAGAAGGACTTAAGGAGGATATTACCAAGAATCAGCAGAAACGGGACTTTTACTGTGACGTTATTATGGAGGAAGCAGAGAAGATGGATGCCTTGATAATGGAATTATTAGACTTATCGAGACTTAAGCAGGGAGGATTTGCTATTGAGAAAGAAAAGTTTAATCTTTCCCGGCTGTTGTACTCACTTTTGGATAAATATAATGAAATTTTTAAGGAAAAGGACTTTCTGCTTGAAACAGACGTACCAGAGAATATTATTGTTTATGCAGACAAAATCCGAACAGAACAGGTTATGACAAATTATATTATTAATTCCGTTCGTCATGGGGAAGCAGGAAAAAGAATATCCATCTCTTTAAGTAATCAGGATAATAAAGCTGTCTTTTCCATCTACAACAGCAGTCAGCCGATACCGGAGGAGGAACTTGATAAACTGTGGCAGAGTTTTTATAAACGGAACCGTGCCAGAACCAGGGAAGATAACGGGACTGGCCTGGGCCTTTCAATCGTACGTGCCATACAGGAGGCACAGGGTTTCTCCTATGGCGTGCAGAATCAAGAGGAGGGTGTAGTATTTTGGTGTGATTTTCATAAGTGAAATTTATGCAATGCGGTGCCGGAGCTTGTTAGCCTTACATGGATTTTACAAAAACTTGAGTTATACTCTTTTCTGCCAAAGCATATAAAATTAATAAGTCTGACAACCTTTACAGGAGAAAAAGACTGCAGACTATTAATAGGAGGGGTTAGGGTGAAAGAAAAGCACTTTTACACCCCCAGATATGGTACGCATGCAAAAAGCATGCAGATGGGAGTATAAAATGAAGAGAGTCAAACGATTATCAGCCTTATTGCTTACAGGTGTACTGTTATTTAGTATGAGCACTTTTGTTTATGCAAAAAGCATAAACTCCGAGGCGGTAGTATCAGAAGAAAAGCTACAAAAAGCATATGAAAATGTAATCAATTATGCTTATGCAAGCGCAATACCCTTAGATTTAAGCCTTGATACATTTGCTGAGGAATTCAAGGCTTCACACTCTACTGACATAACGGAATATGAAAATACCTACTATCGTATTCTTACAGCCCGACAAACTGCAATTCTTCCTAATTCCAGCGGTGGCAGTAAATGGTATTACAATACCGGAACGGCCCTGCCCCGCAGTGCCAGTTACTCTAAGTACAAACTGTTAGATTCTGTGAAAAAAGGTGATATTATCTATGAATCCAAAGGAGGATTTGGGATTACTGGACATACAGCAATCGTGGAAGGAAAATACTACAGCAGTACCTATCAGCAGTACTATATCAGGGTAGTTGAAGCAATCACTGATGGGGTAGTAAGAAGTGTACTGGACGATACCCGGGTAGATGAAAAGGATACGGTATTATTACGGGTAAAAGGGGCAACTGATTCCATAATAGCAAATGCAGTAAATTTCTGTATCGGACAATTAGGCAAGGGGTATATGATTGATTTTCAAAAGGATACAAGTGCCAGTGAGCCTGACTGGTACTGCTCTGAACTAAATTGGGCAGGATACTATAATCAGGGCATCGATATTGAAACTACTGGCTTATATAATGAACCGGGAATTACACCAAGGGATATTAATAACAGTTCTAAAGTTACAAGTGTTGCATTTAAATAATGAGAAAGGCCATTCCTGTTTGTTGTTTACGCAAATTCATTGGTGATTATGTTATTAATTAAAAGTTATCGCCCATTTGTGTATATGCTACGCTGCAAATCAGGAATCCACTCATTCCAATAATAGTATTTTACATGGAAGGCTGCAATCCGTATATCAAGGATAGCAGCCCTTTCTTTATGAAAATCTTTTTGGTTGTTTGAATTAATTTTTTATACCAATACTCTAAAATAAATGTAATTACCCTGGCCCTGGATGGGATTGTAATTTTTGGTAAGAAGACATATAATGTAGCTGTCAGCATCAAAGTACTGAAATGATATGACTAATATTGAAAAGAGGGATTTATACGTCGAGTGAAACATTAGACTCACAGGAAAAGAAAGGTAATCTATCGAAACTGTCCGTTGAGGAAGTTTATAACCAGCTTGGCTCAAGTGCAGCAGGCCTGACAGGCGGGCAGGCGATAGATTATCAGAAGAAACAGGGTAAGAATCTCATTGAAGAGAAGAAGAAAAAATCGGTTATATTAATCTTCTTAGAGAACTTTACCCATTTAATGGCAATTTTGCTGTGGATAGGCGGAGCGGTAGCTTTATTTGCCGGAATGCCTCAGCTTGCCATTGCTATCTGGCTGGTTAATGTGATTAACGGTGTGTTCAGTTTTATGCAGGAGCACCGTGCGGGAAAGGCCACAGAAGCACTTAAGAACATGCTCCCTTCCTATGCAAGGGTAATCAGAGACGGACAGGAAATTAAGATACTGGCAGAAGATCTGGTTATCGGAGACATTATCCTACTGGAAGAAGGAGATAAGATTTCTGCGGATGCCAGGCTGATTGCCTGCAGTGATCTTCAGGTGAACCAATCCACCTTAACGGGAGAATCCAATCCCGTCAGAAAAACCGCTGACCCAATCTTTCGGGATGACCTGACGAAAGCAGAAATACCAAATCTGATTTTTGCAGGCACCAATGTTTCAGAGGGTAACGGAAAAGCAATCGTAACAGAAATCGGCATGAAGACGGAGTTTGGTAAGATAGCGCATCTTACGCAAAGTATGGAGGCAGATGAAAGCCCTTTGCAGAAAGAGCTTAACAGACTCACCAGACAGATATCCGTAATCGCCATCAGTTTCGGAGTTTTCTTTTTTGTAGCCGCTATCTTTTTTGTAAAAGAAAAGGTTGCAGCCTCCTTTATTTTTGCCCTTGGTATGATAGTTGCCTTTATTCCGGAAGGACTTCTGCCTACCGTAACCCTGGCACTGGCTATGGCGGTTCAAAGAATGTCCAAGCGGAATGCCCTGGTAAAGAAGCTGTCTTCTGTGGAAACCCTGGGAAGTACCTCTGTTATCTGTACGGATAAGACAGGAACCCTGACACAGAATGAAATGACAGTAAGCCATTTATGGCTGGCAGAAAAAGAATATCAGGTAACAGGTGTCGGCTATGAAGCCAACGGTGAAGTACTTGAGGATAACAAAAAGATAACAGTAGATAAGAATGAAGACATCAGGCTTCTTTTGACAGCAGCAGCCCTTTGCAGCAATGCGAGACTTCTTCCGCCAAATGAAGAAAATCCAAGGTATACGGTCTTAGGTGATCCAACCGAAGCCTGCCTTGGTGTTGTAGCAAAAAAAGCAGGAATCAATATAGAAACAGTCAGTACAAAAACGCCAAGGTTAAGGGAACTTCCTTTTGAATCCAGGCGTAAGAGAATGACCACTATTCATCAATTGGATAAACCCGTTGAAGGTACTGTAAGGATAGCCTATACCAAAGGTGCTCCCAAGGAAGTCATGAAGTTAAGCCAGTGGATACGTATAGGTGGTGAGGCAAAGCCCATGACAGAAGAAATGCGTACCCGTATCATGGAAGCCAATGATAAATATGCAAGAGATGGACTGAGAGTACTTGCCGTGGCTTACAGACTTCTTCATAAGGACGATAATATTCCAAAGGCAATGAGTGCTTACACACCAGAAATTATTGAACAGGAGCTTGTCTTTATAGGCCTCGTGGTAATGGCAGACCCGCCAAGGCCTGAGGTAGCCTCTGCCGTAGAGGAATGCCGCAGGGCAGGTATCCGTATTATCATGATTACCGGTGACTACGGTCTCACTGCTGAAAGTATTGCTAAACGCATCGGCATTGTTACCAGCGCAAGTCCCCGGGTTATATCAGGACTTGAACTTGAGGCCTTATCCGATGAAACCTTAAAAGAATACTTAAAAGATGAGATTATCTTTGCCAGAGTTGCTCCGGAGCAGAAGTTGAGAGTAGTAACCAACCTGCAGGAAATGGGTGAAATCGTAGCAGTTACCGGCGATGGTGTAAATGATTCACCGGCGCTGAAGAAAGCTGATATCGGAGTAGCTATGGGTATCGCAGGTACCGATGTTGCCAAGGAAGCTGCGGATATGATACTTACAGATGATAACTTTGCTTCTATTGTTCATGCCATAGAAGAAGGAAGAGCAGTGTACAGTAACATCAGAAAATTCCTGCTCTATATCTTGAATTCAAATATGCCGGAGGCTGTACCTTCTGCACTGTTTTTGTTTTCCAGAGGTGCAATACCGCTTCCTCTTACGGTTATGCAGATCCTTACCATCGATTTGGGAACAGATATGCTGCCGGCGCTGGGACTGGGAACAGAGAGTCCGGAGCAGGGGATAATGGATCAACCGCCAAGGAATTTAAAAGAGCCGCTGTTAAACCGCAAACTGATAATGAAGGGTTTTCTATGGTACGGATTACTGGCTTCCTTAGCCTCCCTGGCTTCCTACCTGTTTGTTAATATACAAAATGGCTGGCCAGGTGTAACATTAGCCGGCGGTGACAGTGAGGTCTATATTAAAGCAACAACTATGACCCTGGCTGCCATAGTATTCTGCCAGATTGGAGCAGTATTTAACTGCCGGACTGAGAAACAGTCGGTATTTAAAATAGGTATTCTCAGCAATAAACGGATTAATTTCGGTATAGTAGTAGAATTATTATTGATAATTCTGCTGGTATATCTGCCGCCCTTGCAAAAGGTATTCCATACGGCACCTTTAAATGCAGCGGATTGGTTATTCCTGTGTATATGGCCGCCAGTAATATTATTATTGGAGGAGTTAAGGAAGGTATTTCTTAGAAAAAGATAATTTACTGAAGTAAATATTATTTTTTAAAGAGAGGTGAAGGGCATGAAAGTTATTGTAGTGGGACTTGGACGAATGGGCACGGGACTGACTCTGAATCTGGTGAAAAAGGGCCACACAGTTACCGTAATTGATTCAAATCCGGAAGCATTCGAAGGTTTGGGGCCGCATTTTAAAGGATCGAAAGTAGTAGGTATCGGATTTGATAAGGAGGTACTTGATAAAGCGAAAATCGATAAAGTAGATGCCGTGGTATCCTGCACTGCCAGTGATGAGGCCAATGCGGTAATAGCCAGGATTGCAAGAAACATCTATCAGGTACCCAGAGTAGTAGCAAGGCTTTATGATGCAAGAAAAGCAGAAATTTATCATAGAATCGGTATCCAGACAATCTCAACCACCACCTGGGGAATTGAACGTGCTACGGAATTTATAACACATAATCATCTGGACAGTGTATATGAGATGGGTAACGGAAGTGTTAATATGCTGCGTATTGAAGTACCGGCATTGCTGGTAGGACATCAGGTAAAAGAAATTTCAGCTCTTGGAGAAATACAGGTTACTTCTATCAGCCGCGGCACCAGGACCTTTATCCCGACCCTGGGAACGGTAATGGAATCGGAAGATATCCTGTATCTTACCGTAATGGGCTCCGCTACCGGTAAATTAAAGTCAATGCTTGGACTGAACTGAAAGGAGAGGGATGTATGAAGATTGTAGTAATCGGAGGAGGGCAGGTAGGCTCTTATCTTGCCAATCTTTTGCTGTCCAATGGCCATGATGTGAAAGTCATTGAACATAGGGAGAAAGTCTTTGCCAAATTGGAGGAGGAACTTCCGAAAGAAATTCTTCTCTTTGGTAACGGCTCAGACCCAGTGATTCTGGAACAAGCAGGTATTGATGAAGCTCAGGTAGTAGCAGCCGTAACGGGTGCTGATGAAGTAAATCTGGTGGTTTCCACCCTTGCCAAAATGGAATTTGCTGTGCCAAGGGTTGTGGCAAGAGTTAATAACCCTAAGAATAAATGGTTATTTAATGCTACAATGGGTGTTGATGTAGGTGTTAACCAGGCAGATCTGATGGGACATTTCGTGGTAGAAGAAATGGACCTTAAGAGTATGTTCACCCTCTTTAAATTAAACCGTGGGGATTACTCCATTGTTCAGATAAAGGTAGCAGATAAAGCACCGGCAGCAGATAAACTGGTCAAAGACTTATCAATTCCCAAGAAAGCAGTATTAATTGCCATAAACAGGGCAGAAAAAACCATTATTCCAAAAGGTGATACAAAAATTGTGGCAGAGGATGAGATACTTTTTCTAACCGACGAACATAGCAGGAAGGTCTTAAATGATATATTTGGTTAACAACCCTTGCTATAATGATATTACCCATAAAATAAAAAAGCGGCACAGTGGCTCATACTACTGTGCCACTTTGTGCATTGACAAACCAAATATCTGGTAGTAAAATAATTTTAATAATTCTATAGTAAACATATATGAATACATGAATAAACTAATGCTATAGAGTCATAAAGCTATAGAGTCATAAAGCTATGGTATACCGTAACAAGCGCATCCACCTGGAGTACCAAAAGGGGAAAGGTGGTATTTGGGATGCCAGTCAAGCGGTATGGCCATAGGATGGGTGTAAGAAAATACAGTAAAGGAAAGGTGCCACAAGGATATTCTTTCACTCTTAATAGTTTTTTAGTGGCAGTATTACAGGTAAACTGTAGTATGCAAGGGTATAAAATATGAGAAAAAAATTACATGCAAGAGTAACAGCCATGGTACTAAGTGTATTGCTGGCCGTTTCGTTAACTGCCTGCGGCGGCAGCAAAGACAGCAGTCAGGGAGGAAAGGATAACGCACCAGGGATTAACACCTCAGACGTGGCAAAAGAAAAAATTGTTAATATTGGTATGACGGATACCTTAACCAGTGTAAATCCACTTTTAATGGATGCCACAGAGATTTTAAAATATAGTGTTTCCATGGAGTTCCTTCCTTTGGTGGAGCTAAACAGCAAGCTGGAATTTCAGGGAATGCTCGCTTCTTCTATTACCACGGAAGACAACAGGAATTTCATTGTTAATGTAGATAAGAATGCAGTCTGGTCTGACGGAACACCGGTAACCGCAGAAGATGTAGTATTTACCGTATTAAAACTTGCAAGTCCCAAACTTGCCAATGCCAGCATGGCACTGTATGCTTTTGAAGGTGTAGGTGAGGATGGTTTTGTGGAAGAAGGGGCTACGGAAATCTCCGGTGTGAAAGCGCTGGATGAAAAAACAGTTCAGTTTACCACCAAATACGATATGGCGCTGACGACTTTTGAGAATACTTATGGAAGATATATTCTGACAGTTCCTAAACACATATTAAAGGATGTACCGGAGGATCAGCTGGCGGCATATTCCTGGTTCAATGCTCCTACAGTAGTTAACGGGCCTTATAAAATTACCGATGTAGATTTACAGCATTATGTTTCCTATGAAGCAAATGATAAATATTTTAAAGGTGCTCCTAAAATCAATAAGCTGAATATTAAGATTGTTACAGCAGCACAGCTCTTAACCGGTCTTCAATCCGGAGAAATTGATTTTGTTCAGCAGACAACAGGTGGTATTCTGCAGGAGGATTATACGAGTGTAGAAGGGCTTACCAATGTAAATGTTAATTATGGTGCACCGGTTACAAACCAGTCCATTTTCTTTAATACCACAACAGTTACTGATGCGCGGATACGTCAGGCTATTTTATATGGCATTGACAGAGAAAAGCTGGTCAGCGGACTCTTAAATGGAAAAGGTGAAGTAATAGACGGATTTTTATCCAGTGCCGGACCTTTTTATGATTCCTCTCTGACACCCACGGCCTTTAATGTGGATAAAGCCAGGGAACTGGTAAAAGCGGCAGAAGCCGATGGCTGGGATTCCTCAAAAGTATTACAGTTCTATGTAAACAGTGGAGATACCACTTTTACACAGGCTGCAGATTTTATAACTGCAAGTCTTGCAGAAGTCGGTATTAAACTTCAGGTTAACACTGTGGATCTTGCAACACTTATGTCAAAGGCAGGCAACAAGGAATTTGATCTTATGGCAGTACAATACACCTATGCACCGGTTGACCCATATCCAGATGTAAACTGGCTTTTGTCAGCTGATGGTTGGACCGGATATGCCAACACTACTATTACCGATGCACTGAATGCTACCCAGACAACCAGTGATGTAAATGACATAAAGAAGGAATACCTGACTATAGATACTCTGGTACAGCAGGATGTCCCCATGCTCTCAGCTTATGTTATCAGTGCCATTGGTGTTGCTAATAAGCGGCTGGTCAATGCAACTCCTGATGTATACGGAGCCTTTATCAATATCAATGAGTGGGATGTGACAGAATGACACGTTTACTGGAAGTAAAAGATCTTAAGGTCAGCTTTCAGAATGGTAAAAATATATTTACCGGTATTTCAGGGGTTGATTTTCATGTAAATACCGGTGAAATCTTAAGTATCGTAGGGGAGTCAGGGTCTGGAAAGAGTATTACCACCCTGTCCCTTATGGGGCTGCTGGGAAAGACCGGTAAGGCGGATGCAGAAAGTATTCGTTTTGATAATGAAGAGCTTAAGGGAAAATCGGAAAAAGAGTTAGATAAAATAAGAGGCAGTAAGATGACCATGATATTTCAGGATGCCCTTACCAGTCTAAATCCCGTATTTACAATCGGAAATCAAATGACAGAAGCAATCCTGAGCCATACCAATCTGAATAGAAAGGAAGCTTCTGAAAGAGCGGCAAACCTGCTTACAAAAGTGGGACTTTCAGACGCTGTGGCGTTGCTTAAGAAATATCCCCACACTCTTTCGGGAGGAATGCGGCAGAGAGTTATGATTGCAATGGCACTTGCCTGCAATCCGAAACTCTTAATTGCCGACGAACCTACGACAGCCCTTGATGTAACCATACAGGCACAGATTATGGATTTGTTAAAAAGTATAAATAAGGAATTTGATATGTCCATAATATTAATAACCCATGACATGGGAGTGGTAGCGGAAACTGCCGACAGAGTGTTGGTAATGTATGCAGGAGAGGTAGTGGAGGAGGCTTTTGTGAAAGACCTTTTTTCGCATCCCGGACATCCCTATACCCGTGCTCTCTTGCGCTCTATTCCAGGTGCCGGTGGTCAGGAGGAGCTTTTGATTCCTATCGAAGGCAGTGTTCCGGAGAATTATGATAAGCTGACAGGCTGCAGGTTTTTAAATCGATGTCCCCATGCAGGTGAGGAATGTAGAACGAAGCAGGAACTAAGTGAAATTGCTGAGGGACATTCAGTAAGATGTATTAAATACAATGAATTGAACCAGGTAATAGATAGAGTAGATGCATAAAGGATGACTTTGGAAATATCCCATGAGATTGGTTAACATTTTAACTGAATGTAGCCAATCTCATCCGTGTTTATTTACAAGTAGAGCTTCATGCAGAAGCCCCATTCCATTTATAACGAAAATTCTGAATTAATTTGTAATTAAGACTGGATTTTTTCTTCTTATTGAGTTATTTTATTCTATAAATGAACAGATAAGTATCTTAAAGTTGAATTAAGTTATTGCTTCTTCCAGTTATAGCACAAAATAACCAAAGGTTTATTGTTTCTTCCGGTTATAGCACACTATAACCAAAGGTTTTATTGCTCCTTTAAGAGGCAAAATTACAATCAATAAATTTAAAACAAGAAGAGAACCCTTGGAATGTTGCGGTTGATATTAAATAAATCATGAAAGTTCACCATATTGTTAGGAGCAGTATAATGGAAAAGAAAGAGCAGCCCCTGTTAAAAGTATCAGATTTAAAAAAATATTATCCTGTAAGGGGTGGTATCATACCGCATACCATCAGCTTTATAAAAGCAGTGGATGGGGTAGATTTTGAAATAAATGAAGGTGAGACCCTTGGACTGGTAGGTGAATCCGGCTGCGGTAAATCTACTGTTGGAAGGCAGCTGGCGGCTTTGGAAAAGCCTACAGCTGGTGAGATAATTTATGGGGATATTAATCTGGGAGCGAACATAGGGAAATTAGAGAAGAACATAAGGAGAGAGGTTCAGATGGTCTTTCAGGATCCCTACTCCTCTTTAAACCCACGAAAAACTGTAAGGGATATTCTCACAGCTCCTATGCTTTATCACGGTATATGCAAAAAGCTGCAACTGGAGGAGAGACTGAAGGAACTTCTTGATTTTGTTGGCCTTCCTGCAAATACATTGCTGAAATATCCTTTTGAATTCTCCGGCGGTCAGAGGCAGCGAATAGCCATAGCAAGAGCACTCTCATTAAATCCCAGGCTTATAATTTGTGATGAACCGGTAAGTGCGCTGGATGTATCCATTCAGGCGCAGGTACTAAATCTCCTAAAAGAGCTGCAAAAAGAGTTGAAGCTTACTTATCTCTTTATCGGTCACGGACTTGAAGCAGTAAAATATGTCAGCAACCGCATTGCTGTAATGTATCTTGGTAAGATTGTAGAAGTGGCGGATTCAAAAGAACTCTTTAATAATCCATTGCATCCATACACAAAAGCCCTTGTCAGTGCAGCGCCAATACCTGATCCTGAACTCAGGGACAGAGAGAAATTTCTGTTAAAAGGAGAAATTCCTTCTTCCAACCGCATTCCCTCCGGCTGCAGATTCCATCCCAGGTGCCCTTATGCCATTGAAGAATGCAGCACTTTCGTTCCTGAACTGCAAACTACCGGTTCTGATAAAGGTCATATGGCAGCCTGCCCGGTTATCTTAAAGGAACTAAGAGAGGAGGACAAGGATGTTTAAGTATATTATTAAACGTATTCTCATTGCCCTGCCAGTGTTACTTGGCATTACAGTCATTGACTTTTTTCTCATGAGCCTGGCAGGTAATCCACTGGAAATGCTTCAGGGAGCCAGAATATCCCAAGAAGCAATTGAAGTGAAAAGAGTTGCTTTAGGACTTGATAAACCTGTATATATACAGTATTTTATGTGGCTTAGACAATTATTTGAAGGAAACCTCGGAGTATCGGTAAAGACATACCAACCGGTGGCTGGCATGATTAAGACTTATATCGGTCCTACCTTGCTGCTGATGGGTACTTCATTGATTGCCAGTATGCTTATAGCGATTCCGGCAGGTATCTATAGTGCGGTCAGGCAATATTCACTGGGGGATTATACCGTTGTTACCCTTTCTTTTCTGGGAACCAGCATACCTGGATTTTTTCTGAGTCTTATACTGATCTATATCTTTACCATAAAGCTTGGTGTTCTGCCCTCCAGCGGTATGAAAACCCTTGGAACGGAAAGCGGAGCACTGGATGTAATAAAACATATGATAATGCCGGTTATTGTCCTGGCAGTATCTATGGCCGGTAACAATATTCGTTATATCAGAAGCTCAATGCTAGAGATACTGAATAAAGATTATCTGAGAACAGCAAAAGCAAAGGGTATCGGAAAGTTTAAAGTCATTAATAAGCATGGACTCAGAAATGCATTACTGCCGGTTATTACGGTATTTGGTATGCAAATCCCAATCCTTTTTGGCGGGGCTATAATAGTTGAACAGGTATTTAGCTGGCCGGGACTAGGACTAATGACAATGAGCGCCATCATAAACAGAGATTATCCTGTTATTATGGGGGTATGTCTTATTACTGCGCTGGTAGTAATGGCAGCCAACCTGCTGACAGACATACTATATGCTGTTGCAGATCCGACTATACAGTATTAAGCTTGATATAACGGGATATGATACACCAAAAAAAGTTTTATTTAAACTTGTTACTATAGTAAAGTAATTACAATAAGCAAAGGGGATTGAGTTTAAGCAAAGTGGATTGAGTTTAAGCAAAGGGGATTGAGTTTAAGCAAAGTGGATTGAGTTTAAGCAAAGGGGATTGAGTTTAAGCAAAGGGGATTAAGGTTAAACAAAGGGGATTAGGATGAAGAAAAGGGGATTAGGATGAAAAAGAGGAATCAGGATAATAGTATGAAGCAGTCCCTAAAAGATAATATAATCAGGCGTTTCCTGAAACACAGGCTGGCAGCAGCTGGTTTACTATTTATTATAATTGCTGTATTTTGTGCTTTGTTCGCTCCCCTAATAGCTCCGTATGATCCGAATAAAGTGGTGGGGGATTTCAGCGGGCCTCCATCAAAAATGTTTCTTCTGGGTACGGATCAGGTGGGCAGGGATGTATTGAGCAGACTGCTGTACGGCATGAGGATTTCACTTTATGTAGGGTTAGCCGCAACAGCTGTATCCACTATAATCGGTGTCGTGCTGGGGCTTCTGGCTGGATATTTTGGCGGAGTGCTTGATATGTTTATTATGAGATTTACGGATATGGTCATGTCCTTTCCATATATTCTGCTGGTTTTGGTTGCAGCGGCAATTTTTAAACCGGGACTTAATACAATAATATTAATACTGGGTTTCGTTGACTGGCCCGGTATTGCAAGGCTTGTAAGAGGTAATGTACTTTCCTTAAGGGAAAAACCTTTTATTCAGGCAGATATCGTAGCAGGAATGCCAAAAAGGTTTATCCTTTTTTCTGAGATACTGCCAAATACCATAGCACCAATTCTGGTTTATGCCACTTCCGTTGTAGCTATCTCAATGCTTGATGAAGCTGCTCTGAGCTTTCTAGGCATGGGAATCCAGCCGCCACAGGCGAGTCTGGGTAATATGCTCAACGGCGCACAGTCTTTATCTATTCTGACCTCAAAACCTTGGTTATGGCTGCCACCGGGAATAGTGATAATCCTTTTGGTAATCAGTATAAACTTCGTCGGTGATGCTCTTAGAGATGCCTTTGATCCGACGGAGAGATAGAATAAAAAAAGACAATAAGTGTTTTCGAAGACTATTGTGGAAAGAGGTTGACATGAAGAATTTATTAAGTTATCAGGCATCAGAGTATGACTGCGGTCCCACAACACTTCTTAATGCGATGAGATATTTGTTTGAAAGAGAAGAAATAGTTCCGGATATATTAAAAGCGATTTCACTTTATACCTTAGATGAGTTCGATAATTCGGGTGAATCCGGTAAAAGCGGCACATCCACAATGGCAATGATGTATCTGTCCAAATGGTTCAATCAATTCGGAGAGAAGAAACATTTTCCTATTGTTACGGAAATGCTGATAGGAGAACAGGTATGGATCAGACAGAACAGCAGGATTATCGGATGCCTTCAGCAGGGAGGAGCTGTTATCGTAAGATTATGGCTAGATACCTATGAGCATTATGTTCTGCTTACCGATATTGAAGGAGATTATATCTGCCTTTTTGACCCCTATGACTACGAAGGACCGGTAGATGGTGTTGATATAATCAAGGTAGAAGACCAGCCAAAGAAAATGAATCGAAAAGTACGAAAAGAAATCTTTAATGAAGATAGGGTGAGAAGCTATGCTTTCGGAACTTCTGAAGGCAGGGAAGCAATGCTTCTATATAACTGCAACAATCGGAAAACCCCGGAAAAATCCATTGAATATTTTATTTAGAAGAAGCTGCAGCGTCACTGGGCAACTGATGTGACCCCTAAAAGTTAGACTTTATTGCGAAGTGGATTTTCCACTTCGCATTTTTCTTTTATGCTGCCAAGAGGCTGAGTCTGTATTCAACAGGACTCATCCATCCTAGTTTCTCTTTTATTCGTTGCTTGTTGTAATACTCTATATAGTTATCTATCGCTCCTTTAAGCTCGTCATAATTGTAATAAACTACTCCATAATACATTTCCTGTTTCATTATTCCAAAGAAGTTTTCCATAACTGAATTATCATGGCAATTTCCTTTTCTGGACATACTTTGAAAGATTCGATGTTCTTGTAATGTGTTAACATATACCTTCATCTGATAACCCCAGCCTTGATCTGAATGAAATGTTCTACGATATGGACAATCCGATGTGATTTCTATCGCAGCATTCATAGCATCCATTATATTTTTAGCAGATGGTGTTGGAGATACACCATAGCTTATAATTTCTCTATTACACAAATCCATAAATGGATCTAAATACAACTTTTTGATAATCATACGACCTTTAGAATCCACATCATAATATTTGAACTCAGTAGTGTCTGTTGTGATTTTTTGATGTGGGATTTTTGTATCAAAGCGTCTGCGCAATCGATTCGGAGCCATCTTACCTACTTTACCTTTATAGGAACTATACTTGCGGCTTTTTCTGGTAAAAGATGTAACTTGTAAGGATAGTTTCTGCATAATCCGTTGAACACGCTTCTTGTTCACAGAGTATCCTTGTCTGCGAAGCTCCCCTAGCATACGTCTGTAACCAAAGTCTTTATGAAACGAATGGATTTCCATGATTTTTTCTTCAAGTTCTTTACTAGGATTAACTTTGTCAAATCTTCTTTTTTGCCAGTACATGTAAGTTGCTTTTGAAAATCCAACAACTTCGAGAATATCTTTTAATTTGAAATCTCCTCGGAGGCTGTGGATGATTCTCGCTGTTTTTTCTGAAGAGCTTCCTCCTCTAAACGCAGCCTCCTCAATTCTTTTAAATAGGCATTCTCTATTCGTAATTTTAATAATTCATCTTCAAGCTGTTTTACATGCTCAGCGCTTGTATCTACAGGGGGAATGTCTGGTACAGACTGTACTTGTTTTTTCTTATTATTTGAATCCAACGATTTCTTACGACCTTTCTTCTTAGGTCTCAGAGCATCAGGTCCAGCAATTCTGAAATCATTTACCCATTTGGCAGGAAGTGCTGGATTATTAATTCCTTGTGATAAGGTTAACTCCTGAAAAGAGACTTCACTTGATAAATACAACTCTACCACATGAAGTTTAAATTCAAAAGAATATGTTTGATTTTTTCTGGAGCGCATTAATCCTTCATCACCGTATTCATGATATGCGCTAATCCACTTACGTAGCTGTGTGTTGGATCCTAGCCCATATTTGTTTGAAAGATAAGGGGTACCTCCATTTCCTTCCAAATACTCCGTTACAATTTTTTTCTTGAATTCAAAGCTATGTTTTGCCATGAAAAAACCGACCTCCCAATCGTTTGATTTTTGGTCTAACTTTTGGGGGTCGGTTCAAACCTTGTGAGGCTGCAGCCTTTTTATTTTAAATTCTTTATGATTAGAACTTGCAAGAATCAGTATATTGGATTACAATAGTTTAGTTAGTAAATAATATCATTAATTTTTAGCTTACATAATGTGAATTATAGAAGAATAATTCGCATACTGATTTGTGGCAGAGCATAACTGCAAGCAGATGCGGCAGGCAATGGGAATAGGTGTGATATAAAAGAAATTTCACACTTCTTATTTGGGAGAGTACGCAATCAGGCAGGTGGTATGCGAAGGTGTTAATATATTAGAAAGTATATTTAACATCTTATTTTGCAGTGCCGCACTTACAATGGGAGCTAGTATGAAAAGGAGCAGCATATGAAGAATATACCCGAATTGAAATTAGGTATCGTAGCAGTGAGCAGAGATTGCTTTCCCATGGATTTATCCGTATCCAGGAGAAAAGCTGTTGTAGCAGAGTTTGTTAAGAAATACGGAGAGATCTATGAATGTCCCACCTGTGTGGAAAATGAAATCCACATGAGAAAAGCTCTGGAGGAGGTTAAAGCAGCAGGCTGCAACGCGCTGGTAGTATATCTTGGCAACTTTGGTCCTGAAACAGCAGAGACATTACTTGCCAAAGAGTTCGGCGGACCTATTATGTTTGTGGCAGCAGCCGAGGAGACCGGCAGCAATCTGATAGGGGGCAGAGGAGATGCATATTGCGGTATGTTAAATGCCAGCTATAACTTAAAGCTTCGTAATATCAAAGCTTACATACCCGAGTATCCCGTAGGTACAGCAGCTGAATGTGCAGATATGATAGGGGAATTCCTGCCTATAGCAAGAGCAGTAAACGGACTTAATAACTTAAAAATCATATCATTTGGCCCTCGTCCCCAGGATTTTCTTGCCTGCAATGCTCCAATCAAGCAGTTATATAATCTGGGTGTAGAAATTGAGGAGAACTCAGAGCTTGATTTGTTTGAGGCTTTTCACAAACATGCCGGTGATTCCAGAATTCCTGAAGTAGTTAAGAGCATGGAAGAAGAACTGGGTGCCGGAAATATGAAACCTGAGATTCTACCAAAGCTTGCACAATATGAACTTACGCTTTTAGACTGGGTGGAGGCTCATAAAGGTTCCAGAGAATATGTTGCTATAGCAGGTAAATGCTGGCCGGCTTTCCAGACACAGTTTGGTTTTGTGCCCTGTTATGTAAACAGCAGACTTACAGGAATGGGTATACCGGTATCCTGTGAAGTGGACATTTTCGGAACTCTCAGTGAGTTTATCGGAACAGTAATCAGTGAGGACGCTGTAACTTTACTGGATATTAATAACAGTGTACCGGCAGATCTTTATGAAGAAGATATCAAGGGCAAACACTCCTATAGCCTAAAAGATACATTCATGGGCTTTCATTGCGGAAATACCACTTCCGGCAAATTAGCTTTCTGTTCCATGAAATATCAGATGATTATGGCGAGAAACCTTCCGGAAGAAGTAACACAGGGTACCTTAGAAGGAGATATTGCACCTGGAGATATTACTTTCTTCCGTTTACAGGGCACCGCTGATGGAGGTTTAAGAGGATATATTGCACAGGGTGAAGTATTACCTGTAGCTACCCGTTCTTTTGGTGGTATCGGTATATTTGCAATTCCTGAAATGGGAAGGTTCTACCGTCATGTCCTGATTGAGAAGAACTATCCTCATCATGGAGCAGTTGCTTTCGGTCATTATGGTAAGGCTATTTATGAAGTGTTTAAGTACATTGGGGTAGATGTAAAAGAAATAGGGTATAATCAACCGAAGGGAGTTCTTTATCCTACGGAAAATCCTTTTGTAGGTTAAAGTAATAGGAAGTGATTTGAGTGGCAAAGAGCCAGATTTGAGTGGCAAAGAGCCAGTTTTATAGATGGGGACGGTGAATTGCACAAAACAGAAAGAACTCATGCTTCAATTCCAAGGTATAAGAAGTCCTAATTCCAGGAATATTTTGTGCTTGCCATAATGCAAAACAGATAACTCGCTACGCTCAGACAATCTGTTTTACATTATAGCACAAAATATTCCTGGAAAAGGACTTCTAATACCTTTCCATAGGCGCATTCGTTCTTTCCGTTTTGCACAATTCACCTGAAATCATATAAGAGAGAGGCTTATGACACTTGATTCATGAATTTATTTAAAGGATTATATTTAATAGTTTATTATTAAAAGGTTGCCCATGTAAAAGGAATCCATGTAAAGGAAACCCTCTTAATTCGTATTTTACCAAAATTTGGGCTGGGTTCATTGACTTTGCTGTTCATATTGTGCTAACCATTTGCTGAATACATCCATAGCTTTGTGAATAAAAATTAGATTAACCACCATAATTATAAAGGATACAATAGAGTACAAGACAACAGTATCTAACGGAAACAATTTTACAATATGCTTAATAATATAAATGCATATAGGCAAGCAAATAACGCTTGTAATAATAGCAGGTACATATTTTCTTACTATCAATGTTTGAAAACAATGTATTACTAGATGCAAAGTAAATGCGATAAACAATCCTGCCCATAGGATATACCAATTCGTCACATAAGAAACAACTGTAATTATACTAATCAAAATAAATTCTTCTGCTACGCCAAATGCAAAAGATGATGTTGTAATATTATCAAAATGAGGTAATAACCTTTTTGATAATGTAGGAAATCTTTCACCTAAATAGCGTTTATTCTTTCTTACCCACAATTGCATGAAAATTATTTCTTCAAAATCGTGAAAAATAAAAAGTATAGGAAACAGCCATACCATTACTTTTATTTCATCCATCCTCATACCCCCTATAAGCTTATTTTATAAGTCTGAACTGCTAATCTATGAATTTGGATTAATTATAGATAACCCTAAAACATAGCAAATTTCAATATTGATTTAAAATATAGCCCCAAATTTTAAGAATTAAAAGTACCATCATTAAAAAATAATATTAGACTGTTATTAAAGTATTTTCCTGCAAAATCAAGCGGTCTTTTCAGGAATATATTTGGAAACAGGCTCTTTCTTCATATTATCTCTTATCATCTCTATAGATAGTTTTTATGCGGATTGCCTGGTTATGATCACCAAAATCTTCACCGAACAGGGTAAGACCTCCACAGTTTGCTGCTTCTTTGGGGACTTCAAAGCGGAAGGTGATAGGAGAAGTATAATCTATGGAAAGATCATCAATGGTAGCATTTGATATTTGATTGCTCCCATCTATAAAGGTACCGTCTGTGTTAACAATCAGTGTTTTCAGCAGTCCGTATTGATTCAGGGAATCCGGCCACCAGGAAGGAGAGAGATACCCCTTACGATCGCCAAAGTCACCGGGACTTACCCAATAACCAAGGGATACACCATTAATATTAAAATAAATATCTGAAGGGAAATCTGCTTTAAATTTCGGATATTCAGAACTGATTTCAAAGGAAATCTGTAATTCTTCTATGATTTGTCCTGGCTTTAGATGATTTGGTATATTATATTCTATAAAACCGCTGCCAAACCAGAGAACTCCGGCATCAAACCTCTCAGGAAAGTTAAAATAACGTGGATCATCATATTCACCTATTATGTTCTTAACAGATGCCAGACCACAGGTAGGTGATACCTTTGAGGCAGTAAAATAACCTATTCTTATGTCATCCTGATAGTATTTTCTGGATTCAGTCGAAGCTGCAAAGTCTATCATCAAACGGTCATGCTGAGGACGGACAATCTTCATAGTACCTCTTTTACCGGGTTTGGTACGAATTTTAACTAGCCCGGCTTTTTCTAATTTACTTACATGCATAGAGATAGCACTGTTGGTAAGTTCCAGTGCTTCTGCAAGATCATTCATACTTAACTGGTCATCTGCATAAATCATTTCCATAATCTTCATTCTTACTGGTGTACTTAAAGCTCTCAAAACCTCCTCTGCCTCTTGAATGGATTTAAAATACAACATAATAGGGTTCCTTTCGTAGAATTTAAAGGAAGGAGATATACCTTCAAACACTAATTATAATCTGAGTATACTATTGATTATAGAATTGCCATCTATTAAAGTCAACGATTTCATATGCAGCGTGATTAGATAGAGGAGATAAACATCTAATAAAAAATAAAAATGTTATAAAATGAGAAAAATTAATTTTTTCTCTTGCATTTTTTTATTTAGTATGGTATTATCTGGTTATAACTTAGTTATATAAATTTGCATCCCCAGAGCCGATCCTTAAACGTTTTCGTTTATGATTATCGGCTCTTTTTTTCATATAATACGAATGTTATTAATACATAATATGAACACTAATAAAAATACTAATAAAAACACTAATAAAAATACTAAAAAAAATACTAATAAAATCACTAATAAGAACACTAATAAAAATACTGATATAAGATAAATGAAAATAACAAAGTATTACAGAAAAAAATTAGGGTTTGTATGTTAACTGCTTATGCAGGAGGTTGGACATAGCACTTTGTGGAAGACAATTTGCATAAAACATTATGTTTAGTAACAAGAGGTTGCTTTAATGTTTTATATGCTATTTTTCAGAATATCCAACGTTGACTACTGAAAAATCAGGTATCCAATATGAATAACTGAGTTTTTATACACGCATTGAGCTAGTAAATAAGCAGGTAAAATAAAGAACAGAAAATTGCATCTGTAGACGGTGTTTTTTTAAAAGAAAGAGGTCAAAATGAATATTACAGTGATTGGCTGCGGAAGGTGGGGCTCCTTTATTGCCTGGTATTTAGATAAGATAGGTCATCAGGTAACACTCTATGGCAGAAGTACCTCCAAACATATGAAGGAATTTGCGGAGACCAGGAGCAATGGACTTTTAAAGCTTAAGGAAAGCGTTAAGTTATCTGTGGATTTATCAGATTTGGATTCTGCTGAGATTATTGTAATTTCGGTTAATTCTCAGGGATTAGAAAGGCTTATGGATGAGATAGGGCAGCGGAGCCTGACAAATAAGACTTTCGTGTTATGTATGAAAGGTATTGAGATTGGAACCGGCAGAAGATTAACGGAAATTGCTGCACAAGGACTGGATGTTAGCAATCATATTGCCGTTTGGCTGGGACCGGGACATGTGCAGGAATACTTAAGAGATATACCGAATTGTATGGTAATAGACAGCAAAGAAGATCAGGTCAAGGAACAGCTTATCAGTGAATTCTCCGGTGATTTGATACGATTTTATTATGGACAGGATTTGATTGGAAATGAAATAGGTGCAGCTGCCAAGAACGTCATTGGTATAGCAGCCGGTATGTTAGATGGTCTTAATCTTACCACATTAAAAGGTGCCTTAATGTCCAGGGGAACCAGGGAAATAGCAAGATTGATCAAAGCTATGGGCGGCAATGAACTTTCTGCCTATGGTTTATGTCATCTGGGAGATTACCAGGCTACGGTATTTTCAGAGTTCAGTCATAACAGAGGGTTTGGCGAAAGTTTTGTAAAAGGAGAAGTATTTACAGATCTGGCAGAAGGCTATTATACCGTAAAAGCATTGATAGAATTAGGAGAGAAATATCAGGTAGACCTGCCAATCTGCAAAGCTGTATTTGCTGTATTATATGAGAAGAAAGCTCCGAAGACTATCCTGGAGCAACTATTTGCCCGAGATTTAAAAAATGAATTTTAATAGTTATTCTTAATGTTGATTTTATTTTCCAAAATATACGATACAAAGGCTGTTGCTGAAAAAAACGGAAATGTAAAAGAATCAAATAGTTTCTTCGTGTATCAGCTCTTGTAAAAGGTTATAAATTAACCGGACATAAAACTTGTTTGATTTTTCATATAAAACTTTCAATAATTCTTGCTGAAACATCTGTACCAGAATTTTTAATATCGCCTGTGAAAGCCCAACCTTAGTCTTCTGTCCGGTTTTATAAATTTGTATTATAGAGGTATTGCTATTTGTACTGTTATTTATTTAAACATTAAAATGACTGATTTCTTTCTTTAATACCAGGCAGCTCTCATCAGCAGATGCTATCAGGCTTACTACCTGTTCGGATTTAACATTGACATCCCCTACTTTTACGGCAATATCACTGGTACCGGAGGCACCTTCTGAGGCTGCCAGGGAAACCTGATTTACTGCCAGTAAGATACTCTGGATAGAAGCCAGCAGCTGTTGTGCTGTTGCGCTGAAATCTGTAACCAGATTGTCTACATAAAGAGAATCTTCTTTGTAATCCTTTGCAATTCCTATAAAGCTTTCAATACTTTCATTAACATCAGTTGTTACAAAATCTAACAGGCTGTTTGCGCTTTGAGACAGATCCTCAACAGCTTCCGTTACTTTAACAGTAACACCTTGTATCTGCTGAACCATAGATTTGGATTGTTCGGCAAGATTTCTGATTTCATCAGCTACAACAGAGAAACCTTTACCGGCCTCCCCGGCTCTGGCTGCTTCAATGGCTGCATTTAATGCCAGCAGATTTGTCTGTGCAGTTATATTCATGATGGAATGGGATAATACATCTATCTGCTCCACGATTTTAGCCTGTTCAACTGCTTCTTTCAAATGTGTACTGATTTCGCTGCTAATCCGCTGTATCTTGTTTTGGGATATTTCCGCAGTTTCTTTTGTGCTGGCAGCACGTTTGCTGATTTCAATAACCTTTAAGCTTCCATCCTGTGATTTTTCAGCGATGCTTCTTGAGGCTGATTCAATTTCTAGAGAGGTTGAATTCAATTCCTGAGAAGAGGCAGCAGTTTCTTCCATACCTGCAGCCAATTCCTCCGTTGTCGCAGATACTTCTAACAGATTATTGTTTAAGGATAACATATTATCCTTTGCATTTGAAACTGCCTGAACAATCTTATCTGCTTCAGCTTTTGTATTACCGATGAGATTGCCTACAGAACTTTTCATATGTTCCAAATCCTTCGCCAGTAGACCAAAGTCATCCTTTCGATTCTTAAAGATATCTGGAAGAGTTGTCCTGAAATCGCCTTTCGCCAGCTGCTCCAGATACTTGCTGATTGCCTTGAAGCTGTTATTCAGACGTAAGATTATAATAACTGACAGAAGGATTGAAACAACAACAGTAACCAATATGATAATAATGTTATTTATTATAACTGCCTCTACCTTTTTCTCCTGGTCCTGTGTTGTTTGTTTAACGATATCGTCTATATAATCTGTATAATTTCCTGTTCCGATAACCCAGGAGAAGGGTTCAAAAGCCTGGCTGTAACTTCTTTTTGGGCTGGCTTCTGTTTCATTGGCCTTGGGAAACCAATAGTCGGTAAAACCGCCGCCATTCTTTCCAGCTTCAATTATTGCCTGAATAAAAGCAAACTGATTTACATCTTTTTGATCAAAACGATTAGTTCCTTCTGTTTCAGTGCCTAACATTACAACATTGGTGCCGTCGTATGTATCTGCCCAGAAATAACCATTGTCCCCATAGGTAAGATTACGTAACAGGTCCGCACCGGTTACCTTGGCTTCTTCCATCGTGTATTCACCGGACTGGTATTTCTCATAAACCGTGTTCAGCAAAGAGATTGCTGTTTGTACTTGTGTCTTTACATTGTTGTCATAATCTGACCGGATGCTGGTCTCCAGTACGTGCAGGTTGCTCTTTAGGCTATTTTGCTGTGAAATAAGGGATATAATTCCAATTAATACAGTAGCAGTAACCAGAACAGTAGCAAGTAGTATAATTTGTGTACGTACCTTTAAATTCTTGAGCTTCATAAAGTACCCTCCCTAAATAATAGTAACAATAAAAGTTGATCGGATGTTTTAGTGGCCAAATATAAAATTGCTTTAAATGCAGTATTTTTATCTTTGGAAAGGTATAAAACATAAGTTCAACTTGTATATAAAACATTCTACAATAATTCTTAAAAATAGACAATAAAGGTATTGTTTGTCGAAACAATCTGGCACTATCCATAATAATAAAACTGGATGTTGTATATATACCAGTTTTGCTATATCATATCTGTAATCCTAGAGGAAAATATAGGTATACTAAAAAAAGAACCCCCAATCTTTCCGTCTAAAGCAGCATACCAATGTAAATATTGCAAAAGTCCGATAAATAAACCACCATATGCAAGCTTTTATTGCTATGGTTACTTTATCGGATATAGTAAATAAAAAAATAAGCGGAATTTGGAATTACCAGTCTTTTACTGGAGTGAGTTTGAAAAGTACAGTGAGCTATTGAGCAACTGGGTAATAGTAATATATAGGAGGAAATTTTACACATGCAGAAAAGAGTTGCAGCCATACATGATATATCCTGCTTCGGCAGATGTTCCCTGACCGTAGCATTACCAATCCTGTCGGCAGGAGGTTATGAAACAAGTATAATTCCAACAGCGGTACTGTCAACTCATACAGGCGGTTTTGAAGGCTTCACCTTCAGAGATCTGACGGAGGATATCCTTCCTATTGCAGAACACTGGAAAACTCTAGATATTTCCTTTGATGCAATTTATACAGGATATCTGGGGTCCTTTGCGCAGTTGGATATGATCTCAAGGATATTTGATATGTATAAGAAAAAGGAAACTCTGATTGTTGTTGACCCGGTTATGGGAGACAACGGCAGATTATATACTTCTTTTAAAGAGGATTTTCCCAGAGGAATGGCAGGACTTTGTGAAAAGGCAGATATTATTGTTCCTAATATCACAGAAGCAGCGCTTTTAGTACAGGAACAGTACCTGGAAGGTCCTTATACACCGGAATATATAGAAAGATTACTTAAAAAGATGGCTGAGTTTGGAGCAAAAAAAGTTGTACTTACAGGAGTTTATTTCGAGGAAGGCCAGATTGGTGCAGCAGCTTATGACAGCACTTGCAGGCAGACAGTTTATTCTCTCGGAGAGAAAGTACCCGGAATGTACCATGGAACGGGTGATGTGTTCTCAAGTGTTCTATTAACCGGGCTGTTAAGCGGATTTTCCATGGAGGAGGCTTTAAAGCTGGCTGTTGATTTTACAGCCGGGGCAATAAACAGAACCTACAAAGCCGGAACAGATAATCGCTTTGGCGTGAATTTTGAAGAAGGCCTTTATGAGCTGGCAAAAGTATGTTCAGAGAACAGGAAAATCTAAAAAACGTGTATGGATACACAACCTCTTTCATAGATTGTAAAAAGCAAGCAAAGGAAAAGAGGGAGTGTTTTGAAGCAGGAAGGTTATGTACTTCTTATAAATCAAACAGATTACGATTGGATTCTGATTAGAAATCTTAAAGTAAACATGAAGAATTTCTGCTTTCCCGGGCGAATTAAAAGGCAGACAGAGGCAGTTGCCTATGTGGAATGGGAGGAGACAGCTGCTGTAGGCTCACAAAATCTTGCAGCAGCTGTTTGCTATCAATTGGAGCATACGGACAGTTCCTTTATTGTTCTGGCCTATGAGGACCATGAAAGCAAAGATTTAAGGGTTTACTTCGAAAATATGGCATCAAAGAATATCACAGAAAGGGAGACAAAATCCTTAGGTTGGATAAATGGAGGCACCTTGCGTCTGATTCTGTCAGAGCCTGGTGAAGGTGAGCTTCATCGCCTTGATATCTCTTCTGATTATGGGGAAGTTGCAAAAGCAAAGAATTACATCAAGGGATTTGAACAGGCAGAAAGGGTTAATAACATTATAACTCCTGAAGCAGTGGAACAGACTTCCGTCAACTGGTTTGGGAAATTTAAAGGTATCGGGACACTTGATAATCTTTATCTCAGGGCAAGCTGCTTCTGGGAAGAATGTGTTATTACCTTACAGGGAGCCAAAGACTGTAATCTGATATTTACACTCACCCTGATTGTCGGCGGAGAACTTGTTAAGGACAGTTTGCTTAAGGACATCTATCTTTATAGTGATCAGATAAAAATTCTCAGGATACCTGTAGGTAAAATGACCACTGTTGTGCTTGCCGGTACTGTTAAAAGCAATACCACAAATGAAGTGTCAGTTGATGTGACGCTAACTGGTGTCTGCAAAAAAAACATGTAAATTACCCATAAATTTTAATCATTCTATTGAAGAAGTATCACAAGCAGTCTTGGGATACATGGGGAGCAGGTTATAATTTATCGATCGTTGATAGAGAAATGGTGGTGACTATGTTTGACAGTAAGGATTCCATGGCTATGTTAGCAGCTTCTATGATGGCATATACTATTAAGGGAGGAAAGCTGCCGGTTTATTATCGTATCAGGATTGATGAGTGGCTGAATGGAAGACCGGTTAACTGGTATAAGAGGGCTGGGTTCACAGATAAAATCTATACCTTTTCTGCGGGTCTTAATAATATACATGCCGGATTAATGGGAATAGCGGGAAATAGGCTTATAATTGCATTAAGAGGAACAGACGGGGATGGTACTTTGGAGGGAAGTATCCTGGATTGGCTGAATAATTTTATTGCTTTACCTGTGCCTTTTACTCCGTATAGCAGGGGTTTCGTCCACGCAGGATTTTTAAGTGCTGCAGAAAGCCTCAAGACGGATATGTTAACACAGGCAGTAATACTTTATGATAAACTGAAAGTCAGTGGCCTGGAGCCGGAAATCATAGTTACCGGCCATAGCAAAGGCGGAGCCGTTGCCTGCTTAATGGCAGAGATGCTGGCAGAAATAAACAAAGAAGAATATAAGAGCAGGATATCTGTATATACCTTTGGTGCTCCAAGAGTTGGAGACAGGATATTTGCTGAAAATTACAAGCTGAAACACTATCGTTACGAGGCTTTTTTAGATATTGTCTGCCATCTGCCTTTAACTGAACAGGAAATGACCTTATTAAAGCGACTTGGACCTGTTCAGGAATTATTTGCCGAATGTTTTAAGCTGCCCGCTTATAAATCTGTAGGAGAGGAAATCTGTGTGTATCATGAAGCGGATAATTTTGGAGCATACCCGGCAGATACAATAAATATCTCAGGGGAGACCCTTAATTCTTTTTGTGCAATAGAACAGGTAATACGTTACGGAGCATTGCAAATACTGTCAAACAGTCATGGAAAAGACTACTATCTGCTTGACAAATACACTGTGTTACATTAAAGTATTCTTAAGAATATACTTAGTTTTATTTATTCGCGGATTTTATTTTTCGGTATTCTTTACACACTTAATACAATACAGTTCCTGTTAACAAAGAAGGCGGATGTATAAGAAACCGAAATTTATATCGTGTGATAAAGGGCAGCATTCCATGCTGCCAAATTCTGTTATTAGGGTACGTTTGTAATTTGCTTGCGCTGGGTTATGTTCTGTTTGCGGGAGCAAATTTGCTAAAGTAGTCAATTGTATGAGATGTTTATAAGAGACATTTAATAAGAGATGATATGCAATAGACAGTAATTAAGGTGCTGTTTTGGAGACGAAAAGGCCATTTGTCCGGAAATGAAAGCAGTGATGTGAATGGCGCGGACAGAATAGCAAATTGGATTTTTTATATTCACCTGTAATAATAATTTTTGAAAGAAGGAAGAACAGCTATGAAAATTTCTACCGTAAAAGGAACCAATGATTATTTACCGAAAGAAGCAGCCCTTAGGGACTATTTAATGGATCAGATATTAAAAACCTACCAATCCTGCGGTTTTCAGAGAATTATGACACCGGTCATTGAGGATATTGAGAATTTGGATAAAAGTGAAGGCGGCGAGAATCTGAACCTTATCTTTAAGATATTAAAAAGAGGGGATAAATTAGAGAAAGCACTAGAGGCAAAAGATGAAAAAGAACTCAGTGATATGGGCCTTCGCTATGATCTTACCTTACCCCTCAGCAGATATTATGCCAGCAACAGGGACAAGCTGCTTGCACCCTTTAAATGCATTCAGATAGACAGAGTCTACCGCGCGGAACGTCCTCAGAAAGGCCGTTTAAGAGAGTTCTATCAATGTGATATTGACATCATTGGAACCACCTCACTGACAGCAGAGGTTGAACTTATTATAACAACCGCTCAGGCACTTAAGAATATCGGAATCGGTGAATTCAAGGTAAAGATCAACAATAGAAAGCTTCTAAAAGCCATTCTGACTACTGCTGGCTTTGGAGCAGAAGAGCTTGACAGTGTCTGCATATCGATTGATAAGCTGGATAAGATCGGACTTGACGGGGTCAAGAACGAACTTGCAGTTAAAGGATATGCTACTGCCAGTATTGAAAAGCTTGCAGAGATACTCTCCACAAAACCTTTTACCTTAAGTAAAGCAGCTGAAATTTGCCCGGAAGAAGAGAGCTTAAAGGAAATTCAGTTTATCCTGGACTCTGTAAAAGCTGTAAACAGTGAATTAGAGATTGATTATGATATTACCCTTATCAGAGGACAGGGTTACTATACCGGTACTGTCTTTGAAGTAGAAAGTACCAAATTCAGAGGTGCAATAGCAGGTGGCGGAAGATACGATAACCTAATCGGTAAATTCTTAAATGACAGTGTACCTGCGGTTGGATTCTCTATCGGCTTTGAAAGGATTTTCGGAATCTTAACGGATATCGGCTATCAGATACCGGACAGAAAGAAGCAGCTTGCAGTTATTTATGATGAGAAGGATTTTCTTGCAGCTATGGAGACTGCTAAGAATTTCCGTGAGACCTACAACGTTGCACTGTATGTGAAACCTAAAAAGACCGGTAAATTTATTGACAGACTGGAAGAGCAGGGCTATGATGGTTTCTTTATCTACGGACAGTCAGAAGAAGTACAATTGATAGGGAATAAATAGTTCCCCAAAATGCCTTTTAGTAAATTTCGTTAAGTTATAATAGCGGCTTGTCAAATGACAGTTTTTATATGTCATTTGACAAGTTTTATTTTTGGCTGAGCTGTTATAATAAAATTTTAACAATTATTTAAGAGTATTTTTTTTGATTTTGGTACCTCCATTATGTATAATGACAGGAACGTGGCAAAATACTTAAGACATAAGGAGGAAAAAAAGTTTGCTGGAATTAAAGAATATAAAGAGATCGTATAATGTCGGGGGCATAGAGACCAAGGCTCTTGACGGAATCAGTGTTGCCTTCAGGCAAAAGGAATTTGTAGCAATACTTGGAACAAGCGGTTCTGGAAAGACTACCTGTTTGAATATCATCGGAGGACTGGACAGGTATGATTCCGGAGATCTTGTAATCAAGGGTAAGAAAACAGCGGATTTTACCGATAGGGATTGGGATGCCTATCGAAACAATTCCATAGGGTTTGTATTTCAGAGCTATAATCTTATCATGCATCTTAGTATTGTAGCAAATGTGGAGCTTGGAATGACCTTAAGTGGCGTGTCAGCGGAAGAAAAGCACAGAAGAGCTATCGAAGTACTGGAAAAAGTAGGACTGAAAGAACATCTGCATAAGAAACCCAATCAGCTCTCCGGCGGACAGATGCAGCGTGTGGCCATAGCCAGAGCATTGGCAAATGATCCGGAGATTCTTTTGTGTGATGAACCCACCGGCGCCCTGGACAGCAATACCAGTATTCAGATTATGGAATTAATCAAAGAAGTTGCCAAAGAACGACTGGTAATCATGGTGACTCACAATCCGGAACTGGCTGAAAGTTATGCTGACCGTATTATAAGGTTTCAGGATGGTAAGATCATATCCGATACCCATCCTCATATGGAAAGGCCAAAAGGTGATGAGTTTAAGCTTAAAAAGACCAGTATGAGTTTTCTTACAGCCTTAAGGCTTTCCTTTAACAATATCCGTACAAAGAAGGGCAGGACCATATTAACTGCTTTTGCTTCCAGTATCGGTATTATCGGAATTGCAGTTATATTAAGTTTATCAACCGGTTTTCAGACTCAGATTGATGACTTCCAAAGAGATGCCATGGCGGAGTTCCCTATTATTATTTCCCAGTCAGCTACTACCGTTGATGCGGAGAGCCTGGAGAAAATGCGGGAAGAGAGAAACAGTGAGGAAGCAGAATCCTTCAAAGAAACAGATAAAGTTACTCTTTATGATCCTGCTGATACGCAAATTTCCCACAGAAATATCTTTACGCAGGATTATTTGGATTACTTAAATAAGATTGATCCTGAAATCTGCAGCAGCATCGGGTATTCCAGATTGGTATCCATGAATATGGTCCGTAAGGTAGATGACAACGTAATACCTGTCTCCTTAAGCTCCCAGAGCCAGAGTTCCGGTAACGGCAGTTCAGGAGCCGCACTTACAGGTTCTATGGGGTTATCCTCTTACCCTAAGCAATTAAAAGCAGAGGAAGAGTCTTATCTTACAAAGAACTATGATCTGTTATCCGGGGATTATCCCACAAAAGAAACAGACCTGGTACTGGTAATCGATACCAGAAACCGTGTGGATTATAATATCCTTAAAGGCCTTGGTTTTGAGACAGATGGAAAAGACAGTATTAATTTTAATGACATAGTGGGAACAGAATTTAAAATTGTACCAAATGATGTATACTATGTACCCACGGAAGCAGGAAGTTATTTGCCGGGCAATGATTATCAGGCTATGTTTGATTCAGCAGATTCCATTACTGTCAGGATAGCTGGTGTGGTGCGCCAGAAGGAAGAGGTTACCATGGGGCTCCTGCTTCCGGGTATCGCCTACAGCGATGAATTATCGGAACTTGTAATAGACAGTGCCAAAGATTCCGCAATTGTAAAAGCCCAGGAAAACAGTGACAGGAACGTGATTACCATGGAAGAATTAACGGAGGACACCAAAGACGTATTTTTATCCTACCTTGGAGGAAATGCAACTCCATATGTAATCATGGTTTATCCCGATAATTTTGAAGATAAGGATGCTGTAACAGCTTATCTGGACCAGTATAATACTGGTAAAGATTCAAAAGACCAGATAGTTTATACAGATCTGGCAGCAACCATGTCCAGTCTGACCAGCGGCATTATGGATGGTATTACCATCGTTCTCGTAGCCTTTGCGGCAATATCACTGGTAGTAAGCCTTATTATGATATCCATTATAACCTATACCTCTGTATTGGAACGCACAAAGGAAATCGGTATATTAAGGGCATTGGGAGCCAGAAAGAAAGATATTACCCGTGTATTTGACGCAGAAACAACCATCCTTGGAATCTTTTCCGGTTTACTTGGTGTTGTACTGGCATGGGCTTTGACCTTTCCCATCAATGCAATCTTATTTAATATTACGGAACTGGAAGGTGTAGCTTCACTTAAGATTGAACATGCGGTATTTCTGGTTGCCATCAGTACCATTCTTACTGTATTAGGCGGTCATATTCCAGCAAAAATGGCCTCCAGAAAGAATGCCATTGAAGCTTTGAGGTCAGAATAGTAAGTAACCAGTTACTAAGGTTATTGAATTGTGCTGCAGCACAATGTATTGTGTCGAAAATATATGAAAATATACATGGAATAAACGTTTTATCGAAATAATTATTATAATATGTGCTAAAACACATAAATTTTTTGAAAAAACACTTGCTTCTTTTAGAAATACGTGTATAATGAATCACATGATTCGTAGGGCAATGGCGCAGGAAAAGGCGCTGTTGCCCTTTTGCTTTGGTATAGAGCGAAAGGAGCCTTTCATGGAAAACACTAATATCGAGATAAAATTGAATAATGTCAGTATGATTTATCAGGCAGACAACAATGAGGTTACCGCATTAACCGGTGTCAGCCTGGACATACAGAAAGGTGAATTTATCTCCCTCCTTGGGCCTTCCGGCTGCGGAAAGACAACACTGCTTCGAATAGTGGCTGACCTGTTAAAGCCCACAGGCGGAGAAGTCCTTATAGAGGGAAGTTCAACGGAATCAGCGAGACTTAACCGTAAATATGGAATGGTATTTCAGAGTCCGGTACTTTATGAATGGCGGACAGTAAGAAAGAACATTGAAATGCCGCTGGAACTGATGAAGGTTAAGAAAGAAGACAGAAAAGCCAGAGCTGAAAAGATGCTCGACTTAGTAGGACTCACAACCTTTGCAGAGCATTATCCCCATCAGCTAAGCGGTGGTATGCAGCAAAGGGTAGGTATAGCAAGAGCCTTGGCCTTAAGACCGGAAATCCTATTAATGGATGAACCTTTCTCTGCTTTGGATGAATTCACAAGAGAGAAGCTTCATGAAGATTTGCTTCGAATCTGGAGTAAAACCAATAAGACGGTTATCTTTGTAACACACAATATAGCAGAAGCTGTGTTCCTATCTGACAGAGTCTGTGTCCTCTCACCTCATCCCGGAAGACTTTCGGCAGTAGTAGATATTGATCTGCCAAGACCCAGAAGCAAAGAAATAAAGGATACCTTTGAATTTACTACTTTGGTAGCGAAAGTAAGAAACAGCTTTGAAGGAGTATAGCAGAGGATTATAGCTGGGAAGGAGAGAAAACCTTGAAGATCTTAAAAAGAATCGGAGACACCAAAGGAGCAGTAACCCTGGTGTGGGCTCTTGGAATTATGATTGTCTGGGAAATCGGAGCTTTTTATGTTCAGGGAACTAAGAGGACACCTGAAAATGTATTACCGCATATTTACCAGATAATAGGTTCGGTATTCAGTAACAAACCAGTAAGCAGCGGGCAGACAGCCCTTCAGATAGTAATCACCAACGCCGGTGCCACTCTTTTAAGAGCAGGAGCCGGTTTTTTTATTGGTATGCTAAGTGGCTTTATTCTGGCATTACTTATGAATCTGTCCGGCGTAATTGAAAAAATAGCCTTTCCATATCTCATGATAATCCAGATGATACCAATACTTGGAATGGCTCCCATCGTTCTTGCAATTACAAGAGATATCGGCATCAGCCGAATCGTAATTGCAGCAATCCTGACTTTCTATCCCGTAGCGGCTAATACCCTGGCCGGTTTTAAGTCCGTAGAACGGGAAAAGCATGATCTGATGTATATATGTGCAGCCAATAAATGGCAGGTGTATACAAAGACCTTAATACCTTCGGCTATTCCTTACTTTTTCACCGGACTAAAAATATCGGCACCTATGGCTATCACCGCTTCTATACTGGTAGATACCCTGCAGGGAGACGGTGGCCTTGGCTGCATGTTATCACAATCTTTGAAACATGCCATGTCTATTATGGTATTCTGGCAGATAGTACTGTTAAGTGCTATCATCGGTATATTAAGTTTCTACTTGATGGGTGTAATAGAGAAACTGTTTATGCCTCATAAGAGGAAGAGGGTTTCAGGAGGGAGAAGGACTTATGAAGACAAAGAATAAAAAAGCTGCCGTAACTTCCTTTTTATATCCCTTAAGCTTTGGAGGGCTTATATTTGCTTTGTGGCAGACCGGAATTCTGCATAAAATACTTGGAACCGATGAATTTACCTTACCTTTGCCATCACGTATCGGAAATATCATTCTGGATAATCTTCCAAAGATAGGGGGGAATATTCAGTCCACCGTAATCGTGGCAGTACTCGGTCTCCTGGCAGGTTCTCTGCTGGGGTATGCAGTTGCAATCCTTGCAACCATATTTCCCAGATGGGGAGGAGGGGGGCTTAATGTAGTATCTGCCTTTAACGCAGTGCCTATTGTTGCTTTAGCTCCGGTTATCACTAACTGGACAAAGGATGTGAGCAAGGATGCCAGTGTACGAAGTATGGTTGCAAAAATTCTGGTGGTAATGGTAATCTGCACAGCAGCTATGAGCATTAACGCCTACAGGGGTCTGACAGAAGTAAAACCCTTCAGTGAAGATTTAATGAAGACTTATGCAGCTGATAAGTTTACCACTTTTGTTAAGCTAAGGCTGCCAAACAGTATCCCCTACATATTTATTGCCTTGAGAGTGAGTGTACCGGCCTGTGTTATCAGTGCACTGGTCAGTGAATATTTCGCTGAATATATAACAGGGGTGGGAAGGCAGATAAGAGAGAATATTGTATTGGCTCAATATTCCACAGCCTGGGCTTATATTACTGTAGCCTGTCTGATTGGAATTTTAATGTATATGATTCTTATGGTTTTTGAAGGTATTTTGCTGAAGCATCGCAGAAAGTAATACAAGGCGGACTTTGGCTTAAATAAAAAGAATAAGGAAGCAAAATAAGGAGGAAACATCATGAAAAAAAGGTTATTAACAGCAGCTCTTTCTCTGGTAATGGTATTCAGTCTTACAGCCTGCGGCTCAAAAGGAGCTTCAGAAAGCTCATCAGCAGGTGCCTATTTCAACAAAGAAGCCAGCGCAAAGGACATCGTAGTAAAGGCAGCTACAGAAGGCAAGGTGGGAAACTGGGGTATTGGCAACGAATATGAAATTCAGGCATTACTTACAAAATACGAACAGCCTACTACATATCTAAGCCAGGCGTTTGATATGGATGGTTTTGACGATGATTCCATCCTGCTGGCATCAGCCATGACCTATAACGAATTGGGCCTTGTCAAGAACTCTTATGAAGGCGGCTATAAATACGGTGATTCCGTAGGTTATATCGATATGAATGATGAAGGCGTTGCTATGCTGGAGGATAATATATTTACCACCAGAGCTTTTGCAGAGGCGAATCCCAATACGGTAAAAGCCTTCTTATATGCCTCCTTAAAAGGCTGGGAATATGCCTGTGCCAATCCGGAAGAGGCAGCAGAAATCGTATTTAAATACGGTTCCAGTGTATCCAGCGAGCATCAGTCCTATATGGCAGAAGAGGTTAAAAAGCTCGTCGAAACAGATACAAAAGGAGCAAGTGTAAAGGATTACGGAAAGATGGATGATACAGCAATGCAGCAGACCCTGGACCTTGCAAAAAAATATATCAAATTAGATGACTCTGCAGCAGCAGATAAATTACAGACCATAACACTTGATAACATCAGAGATACTTCCTACTGGGAGGCAGCCAATGCTTCCGGAGACGGAAAGTTCGGAACACCTGAAAAATCAAGCGTATCCATACAGTTAAAATGGCTTCCTCAGGCACAGTTCATGGGCTATTATGTGGCACTGGATAAAGGGTATTACAGTGAAGCCGGCCTTGAGGTGAACATAGTACCCGGTGGCGGTGATATCGGAGAAACTACAGCTGTCAATAACGGAACCGTTGATTTTGGCGTAACCTGGGTATCTAACCTGATTGCAGCAAATGCCGGTGGAATGGACCTGGTTGAAGTATCTCAGATCTATCAGAGATCGGGTCTTGTACTGGTATATAAGTACAACAAGTAATTATGGGGCAGATAATATTTTAAACAGCAAAGGCAATCACGGTATTACCTGGCTGTGATTGCCTTTTGCTACTTTCGTCAATTTTGTGCCGATACGTTCGGCGGAATGAGAGGTAAGTTAAATGAGTTACATAATAAAAAATGGTACCATTGTTAATTCAAAAGAAACCTATCAAGGTGACATTCTGATAAAAGACGGAAAAATTGCTGCTATTGGAAAGAATCTTCCGGTGGAGGCAGGTACTGAGATAATAGATGCCGCGGGTAAACTTGTATTGCCGGGAGCTATTGATGTACATACTCATCTTGCCATGCCTTTTGGCGGCACTCTTTCGGCAGACGGCTATTTTGCCGGTACCAGAGCGGCAGCCTGCGGCGGAACGACGACGGTTTTTGATTTCGCGCTTCAGGATTTTAAGGAAAATATGGTTGATACCGTTAAAAGAAGAGATGCTCTTTGTGCACCAGAGGCAGCTGTTGATTATGCCTTTCATGTCGGAGTAAAGGATGTTAGCGGCGACCTGCTTGATTCCATGGAAGAAGCAGTGAAATTCGGGGTTCCAAGCTTTAAAGTATTTATGGTATATGATTTCGGTGTCAGTGACGGAGTGTTCTATCAGGTGCTGGAAAAGGCAAAAGCCTGCGGGGGGATGATCAGTGTTCATGCAGAGAATAAAGAAATTTCCAATATGCTTATTCAGAGGTTCTTATCGGAAGGGAAAACCGGTCCCTGGTATCATTACCTGTCAAGACCTGAATTTGTAGAAGCAGAAGCAGATTCCCGGGCAATTGAATGGGCGAAATCCTTAAATGCACCTTTGTACATCGTGCATCTTGCCAACAAAGACGGAGTAGCTGCCGTTACCAAAGCAAAAGAAGAAGGCTATCAGATCTATGCAGAAACCTGTCCCCACTATCTGCATTTTACCAAGGAAGTCTATAAAAGAGAGGACGGCAGAAACTTTGTATGTTCTCCGCCTATCAAAGGACAGGAAAGCCAGGAGGCTCTCTGGGAGGCCATTAAACGAGGAGATATTGATACCATAGCTACCGATCACTGCCCCTTCCAAAGCTATGAAAAGGACTGGGGAAAAGATGACTTTACCAAGATACCCAATGGATGTGCGGCAATAGAAAATATGTATCCTTATATGCTATCGGCTGCCAATACAGGTAAGATTACCTTTCAAAAGGCAGTGGAACTCTGCTGCGAGAATCCGGCGAAGCTATTTGGCTGCAGGGAGAAAGGCTTCCTGTTACCGGGAAAAGACGCAGATATCGTTATCTATGATCCAGAGAAGAACTTTACAATAACCTGTGAGAATATGCACTCTGATTACGATCATACCATTTGGGAAGGGGTTGAGCTGAAAGGTTATCCCATCAAGACCTTCTCCAGAGGAAGAATTGTATTTGACAATGGAGAATTTGTAGGTGAAGCCGGATGGGGTAAATTTATCAAACGCAGCTTAAAATAAAGCAGTATGGTAAACGGGTCTGCGATGTGAATGATATATGTTTGAAAGGTGGTGCGGATATGTCTGCTGACAATAAATATGCAGGGCTTTTTCTGGCTCAGGAAGCTGCTAAGTGCCTTTTATGCCATGAGGCACCCTGTACCGATGCCTGCAAGGAAGGTTTGAGGCCTTCTGATTTTATAAGATCGGTCAGGTTCGAAAATCTCAGTGCAGGGATAAAGGCAGTGCAAGCAGAAACCTGCCGTTCCTGTGAAGCTGCCTGTGAAAAGGCCTGTATCCATTATGATGTACCGGTTAAGATTCAAAAAATGGTCCTGGTTACAGAAGCTGAAACAGAAATAGACAATACTGGGATTGGTGATCTATCTATTGAATTCTGCGGAGTTCAGTGCGAAAATCCTTTTTTTCTGTCCTCCTCTGTAGTTGCAAGTAATTACGAAATGTGTGCAAATGCATTAAGAGCCGGATGGGGAGGAATTGTATTCAAGACCATAGGATTTCTTCAACCGGAGGAGGTATCTCCGCGTTTTGATGCTACAAGAAAAGAGGGTACCCCCTTTATTGGTTTTCGTAATCTGGAGCAGATTGCAGAGCACAGCCTGGAGGAGAACCTGGAGTATCTAAGAAGACTAAAGGAGGATTTTCCCAAGAAAATAATCGTTGCTTCTATTATGGGGCAGACAGAGGAGGAATGGACAGAGCTTGCCAGAGCAGTTACAGAGGTTGGTGTCGATATTATCGAATGTAATTTTTCCTGTCCCCATATGTCTGCACAGGGGCTGGGTTCTGACGTAGGACAGAATACAGATTTGGTAAAGAGGTATACGGAATATACCAGAAAAGGTACCCATCTGCCTATTCTTGCCAAGATGACCCCTAATCTGGGAAATATGGAACTGCCTGCCCTTGCTGCCCTGGAGGGAGGGGCGGACGGAATTGCAGCTATCAATACTTTAAAGAGCATCAGCGGCATCCAGTTGGACAATATGGCACCTCCGCCTCATATTAACGGCAAATCAGCTATATCCGGTTATTCCGGTAAAGCTGTAAAACCTATAGCTCTTCGTTTTATTCATGACCTTGCAGGTCATGAGCAGTTAAAGGGGGTACCCATCAGCGGAATGGGCGGAATCGAGACCTGGCAGGATGCCGCTGAGTTTATTGCTTTGGGCTGCGGAAATATTCAGGTAACGACTGCTGTTATGCAATATGGCTATCGAATCATTGATGATCTGATTTCAGGTTTAACGGGTTTCTTAAAGAAGAAAGGTTACAGTTCACTGACGGAACTCTGCGGCAGTGCACTGGAAAGCTTTGTCAACCCAGACAGCCTTGACAGAAAGACCATGGAATATCCCGTATTTAACAAAGACAGATGTGTAGGCTGCGGCAGATGTTACATTTCCTGTCAGGATGCAGGACATCAGGCAATAAGCTTTGATAAGACAGAGAGAAAACCCCTGCTGGCTGCAAAAAACTGTGTTGGTTGCCATCTTTGCCTTCTGGTATGCCCCTGCAGCGCTATTGAAAGGTCAAGGCGAGTAAATAAACCTAAGAATATAAGGGAAATTCAAAATGACGAGAATGTGGGTGCATAACATCAGACAGCCGGAGAGTCAGTGCAGTTTGAGATATTTAATTCAGTAGCAGTTAAATAAAGGAAAGTTGTGGTGATATCATGGCAGTTACACTTGCTAGGCTTTTTGCCAATACAGAAAAAAATTATAAAATCAGGCTGCTGGCAGGTCAAAAAGGTATGAAAAGCCTGGTGCGTTGGGTTCATATGGTAGAAGATAGTGAAGTCCCTGGGTTTCTCCACGGTAATGAATTAATAATGACCACGGGGATTGCTCATGGGGGCAGCGGGTGGCTTGTAGAATTTGTGAAGAGCCTGAGAAAACATGGTGCCATTGGTCTGATACTGAATGTGGGACCTTATATTAAAGAAATACCTGCATCAGTCACCCAATACTGCGATGATAATGGTTTCCCGTTATTTACAGTACCCTGGGAAATTCATCTGATTGATGTTACCTTTGATTTTTGTCACCGCATCATAGAAAATGAAGAACATGAAACGGATACGGCCTCTGCATTTCGTAACCTGATCTTTACCCCTGGTAACAAGAATGCTTATGTACAGCCTTTAGGTAAAGGTGGTTTCCATAACAGAGGAGAATACACGCTTATGCTGATACAGGCGGTAAAAAATGAAAAGCTGATATTAGGAGATGAGTGGAATAACCTGAAATTCGGATTGCAAAGTGTGTTACGGTATGTGGATAAACCAATCTGTATTTTTGACCAGGAAAACTATCTGGTTATCATTGCCTCCGGAATACACTGGTCTCAAATGGAGGGATACGGAAAACTGATTGAAAAAGAATTGTTTCCGGAAGAAGAAGTACAGCTGTTTATCGGAATCTCTGATACGGTTATGGGCTATAATGAGCTGCATTTTTGCTACCGGCAGGCAGTAACCTCTGTTTCAACTGCGAAGCTGCTTCGGAAAGAAACGGTTAAATACCAGGACACCGGAATCTACAAGCTGTTATATGCAGTAGAAGAAACTGGTGTGTTAAAGCGTTATCTGTCAGATACCTTATGGGATATCAGAGAATATGATTCGCTGCATAATACGGATTTTGAAAATACCTTAAAAGTATATCTGGAGAATAACGGAAGTATTCAAAAGGTATCGGTGATAATGAATGTCCATCGAAATACTGTTAACTACAAAATGAAATCTATCAGAGAAATTTTTGGGCTAAAAATGGATTATGATGATATAGCCAGACTATGGCTGGCTTTTAATATTAAGAAAATAACCTCAGAATAACATAAGGATTGGAGGGGTCAGCATGACTTCACAGGAAATCAAAGAACAGCAAACCGGGTATGTATTGCAATCCTGGTCAAAACAAAAGGGTTTAAAGCCCATACCCATTGAAAAGGGTGAAGGAATCTATATGTGGGATTATGAGGGGAAGCGCTATACGGATATGTCCTCCCAGCTGGTTAATCTCAATGTAGGCCATGGTAACCGTTATATTGTGGAAGCTATAAAAGCTCAGGCAGAAAAATATTGCTACATATCCCCCAGTTACGCCAGTGAACCCAGGGCTGAACTGGCTAAGATGTTAATTGAGAGACTGCCGGATAATATGGGAAAGATCTTCTTTACCAACGGTGGGGCAGATGCCAATGAAAATGCCGTAAAAATAGCAAGACAATATACCGGCAGGCATAAGGTTTTCTCCAGATACAGAAGTTATCACGGTTCCACCTTTGGTGCAGGCAACCTTACCGGTGAACCAAGAAGATATCCCTTAGAACCTGGAATCCCAGGTTTTGTGAAATTCTTTGACCCCTACCTGTATCGCGAAAGGATTAATTTTACCACCGAAGAAGAGGCCTCTGAGTATTATGTTGCCAAACTGCGGGAGCAGATTCAATATGAAGGAGAAAACAGTGTTGCCGCAATTGTACTGGAAACCATAACCGGCTCCAACGGAATCATCATACCTCCAAAAGGCTACTTACAGGGAATCAGGCAGATTTGTGATGATTATGGTATTCTCTTAATCTGTGATGAAGTAATGGCCGGCTTTGGCAGAACAGGAAAGATGTTCGGCTTTGAGAATTGGGGCATCAAACCGGACCTTGTGACCTTTGCAAAAGGTGTGACCTGCGGATATATACAGCTTGGAGGTGTTGCCGTCAGTAAGAAGATAGCGGAACATTTTGAGGATAACTTTCTTTCCTGCGGTCTTACTTACAGTGGTCATCCTCTTGCCTGTGCAGCAGGTATTGCCTGCCTTAAGTTCTATGACGATGCAGCTATCCTTGAAAATGTAAATAGAACCGGTAAGATACTTGCTTCTGAGTTAGAGAAGTTAAAGGAGAAACATACCTGCGTCGGGGATGTGAGATATATCGGATTATTTTCTGCTGTGGAACTGGTAAAGGATAAAAAGACGAAAGAGCCACTGGTGCCTTATGGCAGGGATACTGCAGGAGTTATGAAAGGAATTATAGGCAGGCTTTCAGCAAAGGGATTTATGACTTACTCTCATGAAAATATGATACTGATTACTCCACCTCTGATTATTACCGGGGAGCAAATTATTGAAGAATTGGTCAAATTAGGTGAGGTGCTTTCGGAAGTAGATACAGAAATTTAGAAATGGGGTGATTGAGTGACAAATGAACGCTTTCATAAAAGGGAAATCGAGCTGTTAAAGATAATACCGCCAACTCATTTTCGGACTGTGGAATCTTTTAATATGAAAAAGGCCACTTCAGAAATTGGCGTCGAAATTGACCTTAAAGATACCTTTTTACAAAAGCTTTCCTTTAAGGCACCCTGGGACGGCAAAATGTATGCATATGCAAGAATCACGAAAGAATTTGAAAAGCTATGCAGTGAAATCAATATCGCCGCAAAAGAAATCAAATTAATGTACCTGGAGGATTGGGACACTAAATTCTCGCTTATTATCGAAGGAGAAGATAATAATAGAGAGTTGTCCTTTTATGTATCTTCCTATGATGTATTAGAGCTTTTAAAGAATTGCTGCCGTATTCCGGAGCAGAAAGTAAGTGCTCCATAGGGCACGGATAGGAGATTATATGGTAAGTTGCAGTTTGGAAAGATTAGAGGATAAAATAAAGACTTTTTCCGGTTTTGGTGATACGGGGAGAGGAGGTATTACCAGATTTTCTCTATCTCCGGAGGCGTTGGCTGCCAGAGAGGAATTCGTGAAAAGATGTAAGGCACTTGGTATGGAAGTGGTTACGGATGATATGGCAAATGTTTATGCCACTTTACCCGGAGAAGAAGGGCTGCCGGCTATTATGTCTGGTTCTCATGCAGATTCAGTAAGACAGGGTGGCAATTATGATGGTATTCTGGGAGTACTTACAGCTTTGGAAGCAGTGGAAACCATTGTGGCAAAGAAAATTCCTCATCGCCATCCTATAACAGTTGTTATCTGGACAAATGAGGAAGGTGCACGTTTTGAACCTGCCATGATGTCCTCCGGTGTTATAACCGGTAAATTTGATAAGGAAAAAATGCTTGCATCAAAAGATACAGAAGGAATAACTTTTAAAGAAGCATTGGAGGCAAGCGGTTATAAAGGACAGGAGAGTAATCGTATTGACCCGGCGAAATGTATTGCACTACTGGAGCTTCATATAGAACAGGGACCGGTGCTGGAAGCGGAGGGGATTGATATTGGCGTGGTAGAAGGTGTATGCGGAATGATTAATTATGAATTTACCTTTACCGGTCAGGCCGGGCATGCCGGAACCACTCCGATGCCTTATCGAAAGGATGCTCTTTATGCAGCGGTAAAGACCATTCAGTATCTTCATGAGGAATTGGATAAGCTGGATTCTAAGCTGGTCTATACAACCGGAAAGATATCTGCACATCCTAATATACATACGATTATACCGGATATTGTTAAGTTTACCCTGGATGCAAGACATCAGGATCCGGAAGTAATCAAACAGGTACTGATGATTATTGAAGCTATTCCCGCAGAAGTTGAAAAGTGTCAGACTGGATATGCAAAAGCCTGGGCGAGAGATACGGTATCCTTCTATACCGAATATGTTGATCTGGTGGAAAAGAATGCAAAGGAACTGAATTACAGTACGAAACGCATGTATAGCGGACCCGGTCATGATGCGCAGTTTCTAATGGAAATCCTTCCGACTACTATGATATTTGTACCCAGTATAGGCGGACACAGCCATTGTGAAGAAGAATTCACTCCTGGGGAGGCTTGTTTAAAGGGCGCTAATGTCCTGCTTCATACAATTCTTGCCATAGATCATAATAAATAGTAATAAATGTATGATTGAAATTCAGCAGAGCAGATAGAAATAAGACCTTAAAGAAAATATTAATCGTAGTTTAGTTATTAAATGAATTACTGGTGAATGTAAAATAATTTTAAATGATACAGCACATAAAAAGCAGTTGCATCTATTATAACGATGCAACTGCTTTTATGCCAGGGGTTGTCTGAAACTGTTTCGTGTTACATTTCCAAATTACAACGCAGAATACCGCAATGCGGTTTTCAGATTAATTACTAAGCATTTGCCAGTTTCTTTGGATCTTTCTTCTCTTTACGTTTCTGCCACATTACCCAGAGAGGACCTGCAATACAGATTGTGGAATAGCAGCCGCTTACAGCACCGATAGCCATAGGAAGGGCAAAGCTCTGAATGGAGTCAATGCTGTTGACCTTAGCCATAATAAATACAAGGCTTACACTTAAGAATACAGCGATGTTGGTATTCAGTGATCTGGTTATGGACTGTGAAATAGACAGATCAGTAAGGGTTTCAACAGGCAATTTAGGATGTAAGTCATGATTTTCGCGGATACGGTCATAGATAACGATGGTATCATTTACGGAGTATCCGATAATACTTAAAGTCACGGCAACAAAGGAATCGCCGATGGGTATCTTAAATATAACGCAGGTGAAGAATACGACTAATACATCGTGAAGCAGCGCAACCAGTGCCATAACACCTGCGGATAAGCCGCCGATTTTACTAAAACGGATCCATACATAAACCATAACAAGGCTGAAGGAAAGAGCAATTGCAATAATACCATTTGTGAGGAACTTACGGCCGAAAAAGGGTTCAACCATTTGTGACTCACTTAAATTAAGCTTGTTATCAGTAAACTTTTCTTTCAAGGCGCTATCAAAATTTACCTGTTCACTGGCATCTACACCATAGTTCCCGGCAATGTTTAAGATAAGACGTTTTTCATTGGAAGCCAGATCCTCTGTGATCTGAGCAGATACAGGCCTTCCCAGTATTTCTGTTGCTACATCGCCAGCATCATCTGCATTCAGTTCTCCGGTATAAGTGTATTTTAAGAGGGCACCACCCTTGAATTGGATATCTAACTGAACTCCGCTGATTGCCAGATTAATCAATCCAACAATCATAATTAATATGGAAATGCTAAAAAAGATAAATCTTTTATTGAAAAAATGTAATATACCGCTACCGGAGGGAGTTAATGCTACCGGTGCATTGGATTGATTATCTCTACTCATAGTGTTCTCCTTTTTGAAAAGCATGTATAAAGCGAGGGTTTTCTAAGTGCATCGAAATCGCTTAAGGAGCGAATCATCAGTCTGGAAGCAGTTACACCTGCAACGAAGTTGAAGAAAATACCTGTAAGCAGGGAGTAAGCAAAGGATAATAATGCTCCTGAACCAAAGATCATAAGTATTACACCAACAATCAATACGGTGATATTACCATCGAATACCGATGAGAAGGCACCTTTAAAACCGGAAGAAATTGCTGAACGAACTGTCTTACCGGATTTGATTTCTTCACTGATACGTTCGGAAATAATAACGTTGGCGTCGACACCCATACCAATGGAGAGGATAACTCCTGCAATTCCAGGGAGGGTTAAGGTCATCTGTGGTATGGAAAGTGCCAGTATCTGTCCTGTTGTCTGGATTAAAAGAGAGATACAAGCTACTGTACCAGGAACTCTGTAATATATTATTAAAAGGGCACAGATAATAGCGAAAGCTATAAGTCCTGCATCAAGCATTACATCTAACGCACCGGAACCCAGTGTAGGACTGATGGTACTGTGGTTCTTTGTAATTAAAGAAAAAGGCAGGGAACCGGAATTAATCTTATCCGCAAGTTCTTTTGCTGTGTCATAAGTAAAGTTGTTGCCGGATATTTCTGCTTTACCGTTGGGAATTACTTCATTAACCACTGCAGTCTGAATCAGAGTATCATCCATATAAATACTGATGTTTTTATTGAGTAAATCTTTTGTAGCTTTTGCAAAAAGCTGAGTGCCTTTTTCATCAAAGGTCAGGCTGACAGAATATTTATTTGTCTGACGATTTAATTGCGGTGCACTGTTGCTTACATGTGAACCTTCCAGTAATACATTGCCGGCATCATCTTTAAAGGTCAAAAGAGCTGTTTCTCCAAGTTCTGCAATGGCATCTGCGGGATCAAAATTCTTCTCGCCAGATTTCCAGGGGAAACGAACTATGATATAGCCGTTATCTTTGTCAATGGTAACGTCACGGTCAAGGATATTCTTGTTATCAAGACGGGTTTCAATAATGGTTCGTGCGGACTCAAGTTCATTTGCGGTCGGTTTACGGTCCAAATTTGCCGCCTGGAAGGCTGCATCCACGCCGCCTCTGATATCAATACCAAAACGGATATCCGGAGCACCCTTAATTTTAAAAGAGCCTATTTCTACACCAAATGCAGCGGTGTAAGCCATAAGTAAGGCTACTAATAAAACAATAAAAAATACTGGTTTCTTACTTTTCATTTTATAATCCTTTCTTCTTGTATAATTTTTCGATTTATATATTGTTTATTCACAAATTTGTGATAGACTAAATATAGGACTATTAAAAGGTGGGCTGTGGCCTCTTGGTGTCAGCATGAAATAAGGTCGTGGCTTGTCCAGCTTTCGAAGCTTTATTGTCTGGGAAGACAGTAGTATTAAAAGTGCAGTCACATCAAAAAGTGATGCATGAAATATGTTCAGATTATTGCCCTGACGGACAAACATAAACCGGTAGGTGATTTTCTGAAGAAGGCCACCGAAATCCTCATCTTGGGGTAAAGAAGGCAGATAATAATAAATAAATGGATTTTTATGAGGTATTTTATTTGTATTAATATCCAGATTAGTCTGATCTGTAGAACTATTCGAGGTGTTAAAACAATCAGAAAAGGAAGAGTAGGTAATTATTAGGATGGCAACTAAAGCAGCCTGATGGAAACTGTGCAGTTTGCTTTTCATAAAATAATCCCCTTTATCTCCGTTAAAATTTGTGACTAGAAAAATATTACAACTGCAATTAAGTCACTATTATAAAATATCACAATTTGAAGCTTTTGTATATCAAATTTTGTAGGATTGCATGAAAATTAGAACAAAGTGAAAACGAAACCAAACACATAAAACAACATAGAGGTTTATATGGAAAGAGGTAATTATGGGAGATTTGGCATTTGATACGGAAGATCTGATACGAGGAAAATTAATGTGGCTTATCCGTGTCGGAGATTATCAAAAGTTGGATGATATTATACAGCACAATAAAACCAGTTGTTTCTGGCACAGTATAGCTGTTGCATACTATAGTCTTCAGGTTGCCAAAGCACTAAGAATAAAGTGTGATTATGAATGCCTGGTAGTAGGAGCACTGCTCCATGATTATGTATTCTATGATTGGCATATAAAGGAGAAAGGGCACAGGCTCCATGGTTTTACCCATCCTAAGAAAGCATGGCATAACGCACTTAAAATAAAGAACCTTCATAAGATTGAAGATGATATTATCAGAAAACATATGTTTCCCCTTACACCATTTCCGCCTGTTTACAGGGAAAGTGTCCTGGTATGCGTGGTAGACAAATTCTGCTCCCTTTATGAAATATTTCATAAAGATGCATACCAAAAACTAACAAGTAAGAACCTTGTCAGTTTGAAAGCTTCCTGATAATATTTGAAGACTTCCTGATAATATAAGAAGGGTATGTTATAAGATTAAAATCTTTTCAGAGCTTAGTTAATAAATCGCATAGTATTTTCTAAAATCACATCAAATATTACTTTCTATAAATGAACCTATAAAAGCTGCAGATAATCGTAATGAAATTCTGCAGCTTTTATCTCTTAGGCTGAAGGATATTTATAGGAGATATTATATTTATCAATAGAGATTCCCTTAATTACCTGGTATAAAATTAATAATGATACTTGAATCATAAAATTTTTAGGCTTATGCATTGTGCATAAAATGAGTAAGCCATTTTAATTTGCTTTTAAAATCAATTATTCACTAATTGTAGAATTTGCATTAATATATTGTATATTCATTGAATAAAGATAACGTTATAACTAGAAATATGAAAAATAAAAACGTATTTTATTATAGCTTTAACTTCTTGAATTGTAAAATTTACTATTAGACCCTGTTATCACGTGGCTTGACTGTTCTGAGGCTTAAAATAATACAATATTATAGTTCATAATGACTCTTAAAATAGTATTATCAGTGAGAAAATATGTGAAAAATATACTATAAAAATGTTTTTATGTATTGTAAATTATACGTAGCTATATTATAATCGGGTTGTAGTTAAAAAGTCTGTTTGCAAATAGTATGCAAGGGAGTTTCGATGAAAAATAAAAAGCTAACAAGGATGTCAGTTTTTGCAATTCTTCTAATCGGTACGGTGGGCTTTTGTATACAAAGCAACCGGCAGACGAATTCCAAAACGATAGACGAAGAAGAAGCCGGAAAGGCTTATCAGCTCTTAAGTGATTCCTTATCAAATAAGTCAATAATGTATACAGACTTATTAGATGAAGACCGTGTAACCGGACAAGGTGAGAGCAGCGCCTATCCAATTGGAAGTGTTGACATGGAAGATTACGAGGGTTTAAGTGTATCCTTAAAAACCAAAGAAACCGCCTGTTATGAAGTTGAAGTCAATTACCCGGGGATATATTATGTTTATGTGGATTATAAGCCTTCCAATGGAGCATTTTCAGATTATGTCCTAGCCATGAAAGTGAATGGAGAGCAGCAATTTTCTGAAATGAACAGTATTGTACTCCCGCTATATTGGAAAGATAGTACGAAGCTCTATCCGGAAGATCAGTATGGAAATCAAACTTCTCCTGAGCTTAATATTATAAGAGACTGGAGAAATCTCCCTTTATATGACAGTAACTATGTATCTGCCAGGCCTTTAGAGATTCAGTTGAAGAAAGGCATGAATATCATAACTTTACAAAACCTATCCTTAGACAGCTTATGTTTAGGGCAGTTAGAAGCAGCTGCTGAAATTGATGTTATCTCTTATGAAGAGTATAAGGGGAAGCATAAAGGGAGCCTGGCAGAGGAAATCTATATGGTCAATTCCAATGATTACTTATATAAGAACTCGCTTCAGGCCTGCTATTATGCGGTTAATAATACAGCGCTGACCCCTCATGTCAGTAATAAAAAATTAATCAATGTTGTATCCTGGAATAAACCCGGAACAGAGATTACCTATAAAATAATTACTCCCAAAGACGGATTATACCAGATGGCTTTTCACTACCAGAATAATGATAAGGAAATGTCAGTTTTTGAATCAATTCGGATAGATGGCAAAATTCCTTTTGAAGAACTGATAAATTATTCCTTTCCTTCGACCTCGGATAAATGGGGGAATGAGGTATTGTCTGATGAAGATGGTAATCCATATCTGATTTATCTTTCAAAAGGCCAGCACACGATAACCCTGCGCTCAGAAATCGAACCAATTGCGAAAGTAATTAGATACACTAATCTTATATCTGAACATATAACACAATTTGAAGCAGATATTATTAAGATAACTGATGAAGCCAAAACCTCTGATCGTTCCATTAATATGAATGAGTACATACCTGAGACGACAGATTTTCTTAAGGCGTATGAGACACTGATTCGTTATATTCAGTATAAGCTGGTAAATTATACTAATAAGGGAAACAAAGCAAAGATTGTTTCAGAACTTAATAAGGCACTCAATTCAATAAATAAATTGCAGAAACATCCGGGAGAAATAGCTTTCTATAAAGTATATCTTACCGGTAAGAATAACTCTCTGCAAAAAATTACCGAAAACCTTACAGACATGCTGGAAGAACAGAATTTTTCACTGGATATGATATATTTATATGGAAAAAACAATTTACCAAAAGCAAATCCTACAATTATTAGTTCTATTAAAAATCAAATTCTGACACAGATGAATAATGTTACATCTGATAAACATATCAAGGAAGGGGAACAGCCAGTGAGCGGTACTGTATTAAAGGAGGATGAGAATTCTATGATGGCAAAAGGATATTATTACGAAGAAGAAAAAATAACATATAAGCTTGTATGGAATGATGAGTTTGAATATGATGGTGTTCCTGATTCAGATAAGTGGGGGTACGATGTAGGCGGCAACGGTTGGGGGAACAATGAATTGCAGTATTATACACCAGGCGATAACGCCTGGGTAGAAGACGGAAAACTCATCCTGGAGGCCAGAAAAGAGGACAAAGAGGGGAAGGAATACACCTCTGCAAGGTTGATTACCAAAGGGAAAGGTGACTGGCTCTATGGGAGAATTGATGTAAGGGCGAAACTTCCAAAGGGACTTGGTACCTGGCCGGCAATCTGGATGCTGTCGTCAGGGCAGGAATACGGCAATTGGCCGGCTTCCGGAGAAATTGACATTATGGAACATGTAGGTTATAATCAGGATACAATTCATGCATCCATACATACGCAGGCATATTATCATTCCATTAATACACAGAAGACAGCTACTAAATATGTGAAGGGTGTAAGTGAGGATTTCCATCTTTATTCCCTTATCTGGCTGCCGGACTTAATAAAGATATTAATTGACGGTGAAGTTTATTTTACTTTTAAACCTACCGATTATGAAGAAAATCCCTCTTATAAGGAGTGGCCTTTTAATAAGAGAATGTATCTTCTTCTAAACCTGGCTGTCGGTGGAAACTGGGGTGGTGCAAAAGGTGTCGATGCTTCTGTTTATCCTCAAAGAATGGAAGTTGATTATGTCAGAGTATATCAAAGCGAGGAAATCATAAATTTAAAAGCAAACACGGATTAAGGTGTGTCTAAAAACTCAAGGTAACCTTCTGACCGCCTGCTGGTAGTTTACAGTAACAATTTAGACACCCCATGTTGTACATAAATAATAAGTGTGACAGCCAGATTCAGAAAGGCTCGTTAAGAATATAACGGTGAGACGAATGGAGAAACCATTATGGTAACAATAAAAGATGTGGCCAAAGAAGCAGGAGTAGCAATTTCTACGGTATCTAATGTTTTGAATAATGTAGATGTTGTAAGTGAAGAAACCCGCAGAAAAGTACTGGAGGCAGCAGAAAAGCTTCATTATGTCCCAAACATGAATGCCAAGTTCTTAAAATCAAATAAAAAAAATACAATAGGATTATTTCTGTCGAGTATTCAAGGGGATTTCTATAAAGATCTGATGCAGGCTGTGCATCTTCAATGTAAGATAAAAGGCTACCAATTGAATATTTACATCAGTAATGAGAATACCAGCGAAGAAATTTACAGTATGATTATATCCTCCGGTGTAGAAGGTGCTATCGTACTTAACGAACATTTATCCTATGAATATATAGACAGACTTTCTTTAACACATATGCCCATTGTATTTATTGACCGGGAATACAGCGGAGAGCAGATGTCCAGTGTAATCATTGACAGTACGGAAGGTGCTGCTCTTGCTATGGAATACCTGATAAAACAAGGTCATAGACGTATCGGTTATTTTCATGGTATCTACAATTACGATGATGAATGCAGATATAAAGCATATGAAAACGTATTGCGCAAATATAATCTTCCTTTAGACGAATCTATTGTTTTACGAGCATATTTTGAAGAGACCTTAGCTTATAGTGAAATGAGAGTACTGCTGCTTAAAGGGACAAAACTACCGGAAGCATTTTTCTGCGCAAACGATGAAATGGCCTGGGGATGTATTAGAGCACTTACTGAGGCAGGTCTAAGAGTTCCTGATGATATCAGTATAGTTGGATTTGATGATAATGCGGTTGCGAAATATAATTCTCCGTCCATAACAACAGTGCATAGTCCAGTGGCTGAGCTTGGAACTTATTCCACTACAGAACTTCTTCGGTTGATACAGAGTGAGGAAGTTGTGCAGGGAGGAGTCTTCAGACTTTCACCAACACTTGTTATCAGAGATTCCTGTAAACTAAGAATAGGCTGAGAGAGCAGTAAAAAGCTGAAAAGGCAAGGCAAGAGGATTCCGCTGACTTGCCTTAGCCCAAATATCAGGCAATGGCAGTAAGCGGAAAATTCACACAATACTAAGGTTTGTCTGAAAACTCATTGCATCGTTTTGAACGACCCACCAGACCCAAGCAGTTTTCAGACCACACAAGTAGTTTTCAAACCACCTAACTATTCTCAATAAAATTCTTTAATTGTTCTTCAGTTCTTATCAGATTACTTTCGGCTGTTTTTCTTAAAGCATTGAGTTTATCCATGACTCTGTCTATATTAGAATGGAGTGAAGCTATATCTTCAATAGAAGAGTTGATTCTTGACTGTACTGCCCAATCTGAGAAAATTCCGTCAAAGAAGAAATCTGCAAATTTAGTAAATCCATCAATTTGAACACTTAAATTCTCATCCAGTTTAATATCAGCAAGTTCTGTGTGAAAATGATGAAGAAGAGTTTGGATGCTATTGACTGCTGCCTGGGCGTCATCGAGGTATGAATGCTTCATAACATCACTGATCAAACCTCCTCCAAGAATATCCCAGGTACCCCAGCCATGTGCACTATCAAGCTTTTCTTCTGCAATCTCAATTTTAGCGAGGACTGCTCTGCCAGCAGCTTCTGCTTCCTTGATCTCAGTTAGATTACCTTTAAGTGATTGGATCTGCTCTTCAAAGGAATGAATCTTCTCAGCACTTTCTGCATTATTCTCAGATAACTGTCGGTATTTCAAACGGGATAGTTCTTCGTATTCTCTTTCACAGCCATAAAGTGAAGCACGTTCCTCCTCCAACTGATGAATTGAGGACTTAAGATTAATAAGTTGATTTTCTGTTTCCTCCAGTTTAAGCTTGACAGCAATGACATCCTGATATTCTTTCTGTTCTCTGGCTTCCATTTTACCAAGCATCTCAAGAAAAAGATTATTCAGGCTTTTCTTAAGCAGATTATCATAATCCCGTTCTTCTTTCTTAAGTTCTGTCTGAAGATTTGTTTTTTTATCCTCCAGTTCCTTTAACTGTTTGTGATAGTCGGTAAGTTTGCTTCCAAGTCTTTGATATTTACCGATATTTTGTCTGCTTTGTTCCAGTTTGCTGTTTAATTCCTCGAACATAAGTATACTCCCTTTTTATTATTGTTTTAATTAAGCTGTTCCAGTATAAGCTAAATAACTTGATATGAAAATTATATTTGACAAAGTAGGTGTGCCTATGTAAATTCCCTTAAGCAACTTCCAGCACGTAGCAAGCAGTTACTAGTAGTTACTTCTATATATTATATATAAAGTTTTTTATTATATATAATGTTCTTTGTCTATAATGTTCTTTGTCTATAATCTTCTTTATCATATAATGTTCTTTATCAGCATAACATGCATCTATTAATAAAGCATTAAAAAAGCGCCTGAAAAGATTAAAAATTTCCAAACAATGTATTAATATAAAACATAATATAAAACGTAATATAAAAAACACTTGACAAAGAAGTAAAATATATCTATACTTACAGTAAACATATTAATCATATAAGAATACTATGATATAAATAGTGTTTTTATAGGTATAACAAAATATCCATTCAACCATCGCAAGTTGACTAGACAACTAGAGACTTCGGAAAACAGCAGCATGTTTTCTGAGGTCTTTTTCTGTATAGGGAAGTTATATTAAAGAATCTCTCTAATTATATAAATCAATTTTTTATTTCCTATGCAGGCTAATTAGGAAAGGTTTGAAAATTTATATTTCTGACCATTGTCTAAGTACACAAAATCATTGTAAGGAGCAGAAATTATGGCAAAGAAAGCAAAACAGATAGCAATTTACGGAAAGGGCGGAATCGGTAAGTCTACAACTACCTCAAATATTTCAGCAGCCCTGTCAGAGATGGGATATAAGGTCATGCAGTTTGGCTGTGACCCAAAGAGTGATTCCACCAATACTTTAAGAAACGGAAAGTACATACCGACTGTGTTAGATACCTTAAGAGAAAGAAGTACAGTAAAAGCACAGGATGTTATATATGAAGGCTTTAACGGGATTTATTGTGTGGAGGCAGGCGGACCTGCGCCTGGAGTTGGTTGTGCAGGCAGAGGTATTATTACGGCTGTTGAGCTGTTCAAACAGCAGAAAACCTTTGAGGAACTGGATCTTGACTATGTTATATATGACGTGTTAGGTGATGTTGTCTGCGGAGGTTTTGCCGTTCCTATCAGAGAAGGTATTGCAGAGCATGTTTTCACTGTTTCTTCTGCTGATTTCATGTCGGTGTATGCTTCCAACAACCTGTTTAAAGGTATCCATAAATATTCCAATTCTGCAGGTGCTTTACTTGGAGGTGTTATTGCTAACTCCATCAATGCACCTTATGCCAAAGAAATAATTGATGATTTCGTAAAACAGACTCATACACAAGTAGTAGAATATGTACCCCGTTCCGTTACGGTAACCCAGAGTGAGCTTCAGGGTAAAACTACCATTGAAGCAGCACCTGCATCTGCACAGGCAGACGTTTACCGTTCTCTGGCAAAGAAAATTGCTTCTCATACCGAATCCAAAGTACCCTCTCCTCTTGCAACAAATGAACTGAGAGAATGGGCAGCCAAATGGGGAGATTATCTCCTTGCATTGGAAACCGGAACCATAAGAACGGAAAATGCTGTAAACATCTAAAATACCTGCAGGTGCTAAAGCAAAAGCGGCTGCAGAGCATTGTTTAAAAAGGGGGAAATGTATGAGCAATTACGAAAACTTAAAGAATTCCCACCCTTGTTTCGGCGGGCATAAAACCAATAAGGGACGTATTCATTTGCCGGTAAGTCCCGGTTGTAATATAGAATGTAAGTTCTGTGACAGAAAGATTAATCAGACAGAACAAAGACCCGGTGTTTCTTCCGGTATATTAAAGGAATCGGAAGCCCTGGAGGTTATCAGAAGATCCCTTGAACTCTGTCCGGAAATTACCGTAGCCGGTATAGCAGGACCTGGTGATACCTTGGCTTCGCCTTATGCTTTAAATACATTCAAGCTGATAAAAGAGGAGTTTCCAGATTTATTAAAATGTATGAGTACCAATGGTCTGTTATTGTATGAAAAAGCAGATGAAGTGATAGAAGCAGGAATTGACAGTCTTACCGTAACAGTAAATGCGGTTGCACCTTCCATACAAGCAAAGATTTGCACGGGTATATATTATCACGGTAAGAGGTATGAGGGGGAAGAAGGGGCAAGGATTCTGATTGAAAATCAGCTTAGGGGTATAAAGAAGGTAGCTGACGCAGGTATAACCATAAAAGTTAATACAGTGCTGATTCCTGGAATAAATGAAGACCACATTGAAGAGATTGCAAGGATAGTCAGTGAAGCAGGAGCTACTATCTATAATATTATACCGTTAATACCTCAGCATGAATTAAAAGAGGTAAAGGCGCCGGGGTGTTTGGAGATAGACAGTGCAAGGCTGAAGGCCGGTAAATATATTGACGTATTCAGACATTGTCAGAGATGCCGTGCAGATGCAGTCGGAATACCGGGGGAGAAGGAATTTGCTGATCAGATATACTTTGGAAGATTGTCCATGAAAGAAACATTTTCTCACGGTTAATGAACATACAGTTAGTAATCATAACCAGACGTTGGAAGGAGAGATAACATGGCTTACAAGATAGCGATTGCAACCACGGACGGAAAGGTGATAAATCAGCATTTTGGAAGAGCAGAATATTTCTACATAGGCGAAGTAAATGACATGGAGGAGTTTCGGTACCTGGAGGAAAGAAAGCTTACACCTGTCTGTCAGGGGAAGGAACATGAAGCTGAGGCACTGTATAACGTTGCAGAAAAGTTATCGGATTGCCGTTATGTCCTTGTAAGCCAGATTGGTCCTTCCGCTGAGTATGTGCTTAATGAGAAAGGAATATCTGTATTGACCATAAGACATTACATTGACAGTGCTGTAAAAAAACTTATGGAATATGACAGGAGGATTAACATTATTTATCAGCAAAAATAAAGAATCTAACTGAGAGGGGCTATTCCATAATGAATGAAAGCTGTTACAGACCAGTAATCTTCTGGCAGGTAACAGCTTTTTATTAGTTTAGTGAAAATGGTTTGGCTTAGAGATATCCCGTAAGCTGTCTTCAGCTCTGTCTGACAGAGCAGGCTCAAGGGCGATATCACCTAAAGCAACAATTCCTACAAGACTGTTATTGTCTACTATGGGCAAACGCCTGATCTGCTGGCGGCTCATAATCTCTGCAGCATCTTTTACGTTCATATCCGGACTTCCAAGGGAAGGATTCTTTGTCATGACATCGGAAACCTTCTGTGTCTTCCAATCCTGTCCTTCTGCAATACTGCGTAAAGCTAAATCACGGTCGGTTACAATGCCGACAACTCTATCATTATCGCAAACAGGGAGAGAACCGATATCATGCTGTTTCATTAACTGGGCACATTTTTCAATAGAATCTTCACAGCATACACTTTCTATATCTGTTGACATAATGTCTTTTACTTTCATAAAATCACCTCCGAAATTAGAATACCCATATTACTGTTTATTTATAAATGAAACTTTATGAGTTTAATGGTTAAATATACATGATTTTTATTACTGCTTAATGCTATAATTAAAAAAAAGAAAGTACTTTTGTTGTGGTGAAATTTTACAGTATAAAATAATAATAGCTTTATCAGCTATAGCAGTTTTTTTAATTGGATATTCAATAAAGATGTGCTATAATACCTGCTATAGATTAAACAGTCAAACAATTAATCCTGTAAGGAGGTGTCCTAAACTGCTGAAAGAGGTTAATTTTGAAATTGAAAATGAAAAGTTTACTGTAAAGGTTGTTTATTCAGCCAGAAAAACCATAAGTCTTGAGCTGAAAGCCGATGGAACTATTACAGCAAGAGTTCCTAACCGCGTTCCGGACTACGAAGTCAAGCAGCTGATTAATGAGAATAAATACAAATTATATAATAAATATAAAGAATTCTGCAATTACAAAGAGAAGGAAGGCGGGTTAACCGCTACGGCAGGGTATGATGAAATATATCAGGACGGAGCCACACTTCCTTTTGTACTGGGTGAGCTGACCTTGCAGATTATTAACAGAGGCGGAAGAGATTTTATTAATCTTCGCTATCATAAACTTCCTGATGGTAAGCGTATACTGACACTTGAAACCCAGACAGAAGATAAAGCTGTCATTAGAGAACATATTGCTGACTGGTACAGACGTTATGCAAAAGACACCCTGGAAATGAAGGCTTCTTATTATGCCAAACAAATGGATACCGATTATGGAAGAATCACTGTCCGAGAGCAAAAGACCAGATGGGGCAGCTGCAGCAGCAAAGGAAACCTGAATTTTAACTGGAAGCTGATGATGATGCCGGAACCAATAATCGATTATGTGGTAATACATGAACTGGCACACAGAAAACACATGGATCATTCTAAAAACTTCTGGTTTGAGGTTGAGAAAGTATTGCCGGATTACAGGATAAAACGTGACTGGCTTAGAAAGAACGGCAGGCTTTATACCTGCTATTAATAGAAATAATAATGACAAAGGAGAAAGACAAATGCTATTTTTATGGTATCCCAAATGTACAACTTGTCAGAAAGCCAAAAAGTGGCTGGATGACAATCATATAAGTTATGAAGCCAGAGATATCAAAGCGGACAATCCCACACCGGAGGAAATAAAAGACTGGCACAAACTAAGCGGATTTCCTTTAAAGAAATTTTTTAATACAAGTGGTTTGGTCTATAAGGAACTGGAATTAAAGGATAAACTGCCCTCAATTTCAGAAGAGGAGCAATACCGTTTATTGGGAAGTGACGGTATGCTGGTGAAACGTCCTATTATAATTAATAAGGATAATGTACTGATTGGTTTTAAAGAAAAGGATTGGTCAGAATTCTATGGAAAATAAACTGAGTCATTTTGATGGAGAAGGAAATGCCCATATGGTGGATGTCTCCGGTAAGCAAATAACACAAAGAACAGCAACGGCCAGAGGGAAAATAATTGTAAGCAGTAAAATCCTTGAAGCGATTACGAACAAGGAAATCGAAAAAGGTGATGTACTGTCCGTAGCCAGATTAGCCGGGATAATGGCTGTAAAGCGGACCTGGGAGTTCATTCCCCTGTGTCATCCTCTTATGATTCAGAAGTGCTCACTGGATTTTGAGATTGAGACAGAGACATCTGCTATAACTGCGGTCTGCCAGGTGATAACAGAAGGAAAGACAGGAGTTGAAATGGAGGCTCTTACCGGTGTTCAGATAGCACTGCTTACCATTTATGATATGTGTAAAGCACTGGACAAGTCAATGGTAATGACAGATATCAGATTGGAAGAAAAGACAGGCGGAAAAAGCGGTGTATTCCTTAACCGTGATGCTTCTGGCGGCTTAATGGATGCATAAAGCAATTCGATTTATGAAATGAGGCGGTTTTATGATAGATAAATACAACAGGCAAATAGACTATGTGCGCATATCCGTAACTGACCGCTGTAATTTAAGATGTGTATACTGTATGCCAAAGGAGGGTGTTAACTTCCTTCCCCACAGCGCTATAATGACCTATGAGGAAATTGTTACCATGGCAGAATGCTTTGGCGAACTGGGAATTCGAAAGATTAAGCTGACAGGCGGAGAACCGCTGGTACGAAAAGACATCACCAGTCTGGTCGCGAAACTGAAACAGGTTAATGGAATTGAGAAAGTAACCCTTACCACCAATGGAATTTATCTTGGAGAGCAGCTGGAAGCATTGATAAAGGCAGGAATTGATGGCATCAATATCAGCCTGGATACTTTAGACCGGTGCAAGTTCACAGAGTTAACAGGATTTGATGGATTATTAAAGGTAAGGGAAAGTATAAATAAAGCTCTTGCATATCAGAACATACCGATTAAGATAAACTGTGTACCTTTAAGGCAGTATAATGATAAGGATAGTTTATTATCTCTAGCTGCCCTTGCAAAGGACGCAAAGCTCCATGTTCGTTTTATAGAAATTATGCCCTTAGGTTATGGTAAACATATGGAGGGGTACTCTGAACAAGAGATTATAGATATTCTCAGAAGCTCTTACAGAGAATTAGAGCCTTATACCGAAAGTCTGGGAAATGGCCCTGGTAAGTATTATAATATACCGGGTTTTCAAGGTAAAATAGGTTTCATCAGTGCAGTAAGTCATGAATTCTGTTCCTCCTGTAACAGGGTAAGACTGACTTCCACCGGAATACTTAAGACCTGTCTTCAATATAGCAGTGGTACGGATTTAAAAGCAGCGCTTAGGGAGGAAAGGTCTAAGGAAGAATTAAAGGATATTATTAAGAAAGCTATTGACAGAAAACCGGAAAGTCATGTTTTTACAAAAGACAACCCAGCTATCTCTGAAACTCTGGAGGAGAATGGGATGTCACAGATTGGCGGTTAAGAAAGGGGCAGCTCATATGGGTAAAATAGTAGCTCTTTGCATCAGTGAAAAAAGGGGTACTCAGAAAATAAGTGTTGATAAAGCCAGATTTATTGAGAATTTTGGAATAGAAGGAGATGCCCATGCCGGAAACTGGCACAGACAGGTAAGCCTCATATCCCAGGAAAAAATAGATGAATTTAATCAGAAAGGTGCCGAAGTCGATAAAGGTGCCTTTGGTGAGAATGTAATTGTAGAAGGCTATGACTTAAGAAACCTGCCTATTGGTACCAGGCTGGAATCAGGGGAGGTCTTGTTTGAAATAACCCAGATCGGCAAAGAGTGCCATAGCCATTGTGAAATCTTTTATAAGGTTGGAGACTGTATAATGCCCAGAGAGGGAGTATTTGCAGTGGTGTTAAGCGGTGGTATTATTGCAGTGGGTGATGAAATCAATATATTAACCTGATTATCATTTGTAACGATGTTTTTTCGTAAAGTTTTCTTTAATTATATATATATACGTAGTATGTACTTAATTTTCTACCTGAGTTTTTAGGGATCACAGGTTGTGAAGGAGAAATGTTATGATAAGAGTAGGCATCATTACTGCCAGTGATAAAGGAAGCAGAGGAGAAAGAACGGATACCAGTGGTATGGTTATTAAAGAATTAGCCAGTGAGCAGGGGTTTCAGGTTATAGAATACATCCTGTTGCCAGATGAGCAAAAACAGCTGGAGGATATCATGATAAGCTGGTGCGATTCCGGAAAAGTGGATCTGATTCTTACCACCGGTGGAACAGGATTTTCTGTAAGGGACGTGACTCCGGAGGCTACTAAAAATATTGGAGAGAGAGAAGTGCCGGGTATTGCAGAAGCAATGCGTTATAACAGTCTTCAGATAACCAAAAGGGCGATGCTTAGCAGAGGTACAGCAGTTATAAGAAAAAAAACACTGGTTATTAATCTTCCGGGGAGCCCTAAGGCAGTAAGGGAAAACTTAAGTTATATTATTGATACTTTAGAGCACGGTCTCGCAATCTTAAAAGGAGAAGACGGTGAATGCGGAAGTCTTTCATAAGAATTATAAAAACCATGGGACCATTGTAAGCGGTGATACTGCTCACTATGGTCCCATGGTTTTTTCATTTATATATTGAGAAAGAATTTCAATAAATTATATTGACAAAAAGACTTATAGTGCATATACTATGATTAAACAATTAAATAATTGTTTAATTGATAAAAGGTTCACCTAATATAGAATCAAGCAACAAAAAAAATAATGAGATCAGAAAAGTCTGAAAGGGGATATTATTATGAGAAAATCAATTAAATTACAGGATCTTGATTGCGCAAACTGCGCTGCTAAAATTGAAAATGCCATTAAGAAAGTGGAGGGAGTTACAGGGGTAAAGGTTAACTTTCTCAGCCAGAAGATGGAACTGGAAGCTCCTGATGACAAGTACGATGAAGTTTTAAATGAAGCAAAAAGACTAATTAAAAAAATTGAGCCGGATGTAATTGTAAAGGCATAAAGATATTGAGCTGCTGCAGGATTCTCTGTATATAATAATTGCTACAGGAGAAGATATTTATAGTTTTGCAGCAGCTCTTTTTATGAGAGACGGAAGGGTTTTTACAAGGGGAGGATAAATTATGCTAGACGGATGGAAAGTTATGCTAGGCGGACGGAAAGTGATGTAAGGCGGACGGAAAGTTATGTAAGGCGGACAGAAAGTTATGTAAGACGGACGGAAAGTTATGTAAGACGGACGGAAAGTTATGTAAGACGGACGGCAAATTGCGCAGAACAGAAAAAAACTCATGCTTCAATTCCAAGGTATAAGAATTCCTAATTCTCTGGATGTTTTGTGCTTTACATATTATAAAACTGATAACTCGCTGCGCTCAGACAATCAGTTTTATAATATAGCACAAAATATCCAGAGAAAAGGAATTCTAATACCTTTCCATAGGCGCATTCGTTCTTTTCTGTTCTGCACAATTAGCCTGCATATGGAAGCAAAACATTTGAGACGTTGGATTAAAACCAAAATCTTAAATCAAAACCTTAAATCAAAAGCTTAAACTAAAACCTTAAGTTAAACCTTAAGCTAAAACCTTTCGCCAAATAATAAAGCAAAATCCTAAGCTAAAACCTTACGCCAGATAATAAGCCAAAACCCTAAGCTAAAACCTTACGCCAGATAATAAGCCAAAACCCTAAGCTAAAACCTTACGCCAGATAATAAGCCAAAACCCTAAGCTAAAACCTTACGCCAGATAATAAGCCAAAACCCTAAGCTAAAACCTTACGCCAGATAATAAGCCAAAACCCTAAGCTAAAACCTTACGCCAGATAATAAGCCAAAGCCTTAAGCTAAATCCTTACGCCAAAATAATAAGTCAAAATAACAAGCCAATAATAACAAAAATAAAAAGCAAAATAATTAATTAAATAGTAAACCTAAATATAAACCAAAAATTACAGACCTATATAACAACAAAATATTAATAATAAAGATACTAATAAAAAACCAAAGTTAAACCCCAAAATTAGATCTAAAATGAAGCCCAAGTTATTAAACCAAATATTAAACCTTATTTTAAAACAAAGGTTAATTCAAAATTAAAACCCAAAAATTAACCCCAAAATACAAAATATTAAACTTAACTTATAATCTCTTCAATGAGTTGGATTGGAGGTAAATATGTCTAAAAGAGAGAAGAAACAATTGTTACGTATACTGCTGACAGCAGTACTTTATGCCATAGCTATTCTGCTTCCTTTTGAAGGAATCCCAAGATTAGCAGTCTTTTTGGTTGTATACCTGGTTATTGGAGGTGATATTCTTTTAAAAGCTGGAAGAAATATCCTGCATGGACAGGTTTTTGATGAAAACTTTTTAATGGCTGTTGCAACAGTAGGAGCCTTCTTTTTAGGGGAGTATCCGGAAGGTGTTGCAGTTATGTTGTTTTACCAGGTGGGGGAATGGTTTCAGTCCTATGCTGTTTCCAAGTCCAGACGTTCCATTTCTGAGCTTATGGATATAAGACCCGACTATGCGAATGTTTTAAGGGAAGGGCAGCTGGTGCAGGTGGACCCGGAAGAAGTACAGGTAGGTGATACAGTGGTTGTCAAGCCCGGGGAAAGAATACCTCTTGATGGTATAGTTTTAGAAGGCATTTCTGCTGTAGATACCTCCGCGCTGACCGGAGAGTCTGTGCCCAGAGATGTACAGCCGGGGCAGGATATAATAAGCGGTTGTATTAATCAGACCGGAGTTTTGAATATTAAAGTAACAAAAGAGTTCGGGCAGTCTACAGTTGCCAAGATTCTGGAGCTGGTGGAGAATGCCAGTGATAAGAAAAGTAAAAGTGAGAATTTTATAACAAAGTTTGCAAGGTATTATACTCCTATTGTTGTTATTGCAGCAGTATTGCTTGCGGTACTGCCACCACTGCTTTTGGGTCAGGAATTTAATATCTGGATAGCCAGAGCGTTAACCTTCTTAGTTATATCCTGTCCCTGTGCACTTGTTATCTCCATTCCATTAAGTTTCTTTGGCGGTATCGGAGGTGCTTCAAAATCCGGCGTTCTTGTTAAGGGAAGTAATTACCTGGAGGCTTTGGCAGATACTGAAATCGTGGTATTTGACAAGACAGGTACACTTACCAAAGGGTCCTTTGCAGTCAGCAAGATAATACCGGAAGAATTTTCAGCAGATGAACTGTTAGAAACAGCAGCTTATGCAGAGGATTATTCTAATCATCCTATCGCTCTCTCCATAAAAAAAGCTTTTGGAAAAGAGATAGAAACCTCCCGTATTGGTGAGATTGAAGAAATTCCAGGTCATGGTGTTAAAGCGGTTATTGATGGCAAAGAGGTTCTGGCAGGTAATATTAAGCTGATGAAGAAGGAGAATATAGCCTGTAAAGAGGAACAGCAGGCGGGTACAGTGGTTCACCTGTCAATTGATGGTAGATATGCAGGTTATATTTGCATAGAAGATGAAATTAAAGAAGATTCACCTCGTGCAATTCAGGATTTAAAAGCAGCAGGTATCCGTAAAACGGTGATGTTAACAGGAGATTCGGATGCTGTAGGTCAGAAGGTGGCAAAGGAGTTAAAGCTTACGAAAGCTTATACAGAACTGCTTCCGGCAGATAAAGTTGACCGTATGGAAGAATTAATGCAGGAGAAGAGTCCGAAAGGAAAATTGGCCTTTGTAGGCGATGGTATTAATGATGCCCCGGTCCTTGCAAGAGCAGATATCGGTATAGCAATGGGTGGCTTAGGTTCAGATGCAGCCATTGAAGCGGCAGATGTAGTCATTATGACTGACGAACCTTCTAAGATTGCCCAGGTTATGAAGATTTCCAAAAAGACACTTCGTATTGTAAGACAGAATATTGTACTTGCTTTAGGTGTTAAAGGTGTAGTTTTAATACTGGGTGCTCTTGGTTTAGCTTCTATGTGGGCAGCTGTATTCTCAGATGTTGGTGTGTCAGTGCTGGCTATTTTAAATGCGATGCGAGCTTTAAATATTAAAAAGATATAATGTTATATTAAAAAAACTATTTTGTACCTTAATTTCGAAGAAATTATATGGTCCAAAATAGTTTTTTTATCTAGTGGTTATGATTCGTTGGACAATTTAATTGAAAGTAATCATCGATCATTTGATGCACCAAATGTGCTTTTTTGTTATCAGCCAATGTATAATAAACTTCTTTTCCGTCGCGCCGGCTGGTTATAAGATTATTTAACTTCAGTGTTTTCAGATGATGGGAAACGGCTGCACCGCTCATATTAACAGCGGCGGCTATATTGGAAACACATTCTTCTGAGTGGCATAACAGCCACAATATACGCAGACGTGAACCGTCACAAAGCTGTTGAAAGGTGATGGCAGCTTCTAAAAACATAGAGGCCTCCGGCATTTTTTCCAGTACTTTATCAATATTCTGTCCATGATCATGGGGCATGGTAATGTTTTTCATATTGTAGCTCCTTTGAATCGGTTTTCCTGAATTATGAAAATCCTTATGCTTAATATAGTATCCTTTCTGAGAATACATGTCAAATGTTAAGTATGAAAGTAACAGATGATATGTAAGAAACATATTATAAAAACTATTTTATATTATGTTTTAGAGCTATTTATTTTGTATAGCCATTTATTATCTATGTATGTATTAGAGTATTTATTTTGCATATTTATTCTACACAGCCATTCTATATCATCATATTAGAGTTATTACAATTCTACATATATTTTTATAGGAAAATATATAAACAGAAAGACTATAATGCGAGTTATTTAAGGGATAGTTTCACTTTTGGTTATAAAAGAAAGATTCTAAGAAATCATTAACGCTATTTCTTAGAATCCTGTATTACCTTATAAAGTCTCGTTCATACTGCCTGTACGGTAACCTTTTAAATCCAGTGCTGTATAAGAAAAACCGAACTTCTTAAAATTCTCCTGTACTTCCTTCATCAGATCAACATTAAAGAATTTTTCCATTTCAGGCTGTCCCACTTCAATTCGAGCTATTTCTCCGTGATGTCTTACACGAACCTGTCTGAATCCGTGGTCTAATAAGAATTGCTCGGCTTTATCTACCATTTCAAGTTTTTCTCTTGTTATTTTCTGTCCATAAGGAAATCTTGAGGAGAGACAGGCAAAAGCTGGTTTGTTCCAGGTAGGAAGATCCATTTCTTTTGATAGTGCTCTGATTTCATCTTTGGTAAGCTCGGCAGCTCGCAAAGGACTTAATACCTTATGCTCAGATACTGCCTGAAGACCAGGACGGTAGTCTCCTAAATCATCCATATTAGAGCCTTCTGCAATGCTTGTGATACCTTTAGCAACTGCAATATCTATGATTTTATCAAACAGTTCGTTTTTGCACAAATAACAGCGGTTAACGGGATTATCTGAGAAACCGTCTACATCCAGTTCCTCTGAATAAATTACCTCATGTGGTATGCCGTATTTCTGAGTAAAGGCAACGGCCTCTTTAAACTCTCTTTCTGGATAAGTAGATGAGCGTGCAGTGATTGCCAGCACTTTATCGCCTAATACATCAAAGGCAGCTTTTAATAAAAAGGTAGAATCTACACCACCGGAGAAAGCAATACAAAGGCTGTCAAGGGATGAGAGATTCTTTTTTAATACCTCAAATTTTTCATGTAGTTCCATATGTTCCTCTTTTCCTGCAAATACTATTATTTAACTATGAATTGTTAACAATCTAATAGTATAACAAGCCGGCTGTCCTGTCAACAGGATGCCTTCATGTGTACAGGATACTACATTACTACATCTTTTTTTAATCCGAAGTTTAAAAATAGCTTCATATTCTTAATTTAATCTTTTAGTGATGAATCCATCTTTTAAAATAACATATGTTTTTTTAAACTAACCTTTTAGTGATGAATCCATGTTTTAACTAACCTTATATTTTTCAATCTAAGCTTTTAATGATGAATCCATGTTTTAACTAACCTTATATTTTTCAATCTAAGCTTTTAATGATGAATCCATGGTTTAAAATAGCTTTATATTTTTAATCTAATCTTTTAGTGATGGATCCATGGTTTAAATAGCCTTATATTTTTCAATCTAACCTTATACTGATGAATCTATGGTTTGAATATAGATTTATTTTTTTATCTATCTTTTTAGTGTGTAACATAAAACCGTTTATTTGATACTTTTAAATGGGTAGTTGAGATATACTTTTTTAATTTTACCGAACCTTTGACGTAATATCTTCCATTTAATATTCCTGCTTTGTAATTGAAAAAATATTAATTAATCACTGTGTTTTCGCTTAACCCTCATTAAAATATTTGCTTAAGCAAGGGAAATTGTCCATTTTATATTTGCAAATTTTTTCGGGACCTCGAACTACGGTACGAACAATATTTAAGGTACCATTGTCATCTGCTTTTATTCTCCATTCTACCATTAGAATTGTATCATTAATAATTTCTATCCCGGTAAGGCCTTTGGAATGTATGCAGCAGCCGGTATTATAGTAAGGGAGTTCACTGGTTTTTGGAAAATGAGGTCTGTGGGTATGACCGCAGATAAGCATTCTCTTGTTCTTTATGATCCATACCTTATAATTCTTTTCAATCTTATGTCGTTTATAGAGATTTTTGGCGGGACTGGCAGGACTGTGTAAACCTACTACATGCAGAAAACGCCAGATATATCGAAGCATGAGCATGGAAATGTACCAGAGCTGATCATTCATAAGGTCACCTTGATGACCATGGACCACAAGTATTTCCTGGCCGGTTTCCCGGTGTTTGAGTACAATGGCTTCATGTGGGATTAGATTGGTAAAAAGACTCTGTTTTTTTTGGTTGTATTCATCATAATAACTAAAGTAGTTCTTTTTTACGAACCTATTTTTCTTTAGATAAATATTGTGATTTCCGAAGAGGAAGATAAGACGGTTGTCATTACTGAATTTCTTCATTCCAAGAAATACATCGGTATGAGCAAGTCTTATATGATTAAAGTCGGTATACTCCCAGAGTTCATCTCCGTCACCAACCTCTACATACTTATACCCTTCATTATAATAATAATCCAGTGCATGCAGGAAAACATGCTGATTTTTGGCGAATTCGTCAGAGGCACTATCATCTCCTCTATGGCAGTCACTGAAAAATATATATCTGGAATCTTTATCAAAGTATTCTACTTTAGCATTCTTATATGCTTGTGAAAGACGTTTTTGTGTAAACATCCATAACCTCCTGAAATATTCAGCTTGTAAAAACTGATAATATTTGATAATCTTAATTTTGTGCATTCCTCGAAGGTTTATACAGAAATTAATGCGTAAAAGGCTGCCGCAAGATGCTTCGGCCTCTTATTTGTGAAAATAACATAGGAGGTAAGAGATATATGTGTATGGTCGAAGGAAATATATTTTCAACCAATAGATTACACCAGGGAAATCCTCGGCTCAAATTTCGGGGCACAAATTGTATTTGCAGTATTGGAGAATAAAATGAAACGGTTTAAAAAAATATATATTGAGATAACGAACCTGTGTAATCTGTCCTGTAGTTTCTGCCCTAAAACAAAGCGGAAGAGTACTTATATGTCTCAGGAGCATTTTGAAAGAATAATCGGTGAAATAACCCCGTTTACAGATTATGTCTATCTTCATGTGAAAGGAGAACCCCTGCTGCATCCGATGCTGGGCAGTTTTCTTTCCATATGCAGCAAACATGGATTAAAGGTTAACATTACAACTAATGGGACGCTTATAAAAAAGGCGCTCCCTGAATTAAGGGCTAAGGAAGCCTTAAGGCAGATAAATTTTTCTTTGCATAGTTTTGGAGGAGGTTATGAGGAAGAGGAAGCTTACAGTCCTAAAGAAGCTGGCAGTTCTAAAGAAGCTTGCAGTTCTAAAGAAGCTTGCAGTTCTAAAGAAGCTTGCAGTTCTAAAGAAGCTTGCAGTCCTAAAGACACTGGCAGTTCTAAAGAAGCTTGCAGTTCTAGAGAAGCTGGCAGTCCTAAAGATACTTGCAGTCCTAGAGAAGCTGGCAGTCCTAAAGAAGCTTGCAGTTCTAAAGAAGCTTGCAGTCCTAAAGATACTTGCAGTCCTAGAGAAGCTGGCAGTCCTAGAGAAACTGGCAGTCATAAAGATACTTACAGTTTTAAAGAATCTGGCAGGAGAGACAGATACCTGGAGGATATCCTTGAAGGAGCAGATGAATTGCTGTGTTCAACAGCAACCAATATATCGTACCGTTTCTGGAACATGGATAAAATAGAGGATACCCATAGGACACCACATAAGATTAATGCTACCGGTAAATACCTAAACAGCCTGGAAAAGGCTTACGGTTATAAGGGCAGCCTGAAAGAAGATGTGAAGCCTGGAAGGGGTATAAAGCTTTCAGAAAGAGTATATATCAGCAGAGATTATGAGTTTACCTGGCCTGCACTAACAGAAGAAGAGGACGATGGCTGTGGTTTCTGTTATGGATTAAGAACTCATGTGGGAATACTCTCAGACGGTACGGTTATCCCCTGTTGTCTTGACGGTGAAGGAGTAATAAGCCTGGGAAATATAATAACGACGCCCTTTACAGAGATTATTGACAGTCCAAGGGCAAAAGCTATCTATGACGGTTTTTCCGGCAGAAGAGCAGTAGAAGAACTATGCAGAAAATGTGGTTATCGTAAGAAATTCGGAAGTTTAAAATAGGTGAAAAGCAGCTGTCTCTTTGTTGAATTGAAACAGCTGCTTTTTATAATAGAGTTATTTTATTGGATTAAGAGCTTTATAAAAGTCCCCATCAAAGTTGAGAATATCTCGGATACTATCAAAGGGAATCTTAAATTCGGGGAAACCTGCTGCATATGGTGCAATATCATAGGGATAGAAATAGAGGTATAAATTCTTATCATCCAGATAGAAATATTGGTCGGCAGCAATAGCAGGATCTGCATCCTTAAAATAAATGGATTCTTCTTTTGCCGAATCTTCTTTTACTTTTTCGGCTACAATGTCACTTAGAACATCAGCATAGCTGCTGTCTGATTTAAATAAATCTGAAAGCTCATAGATCTTACCAGTGGTAAGGTCAATCGGGTAGTAATTTCTTATAGGCATTCCATGAGCAGCACCCATAGGATAGTCATAGCCGGTCTGATATATCAATAATATATTGTTGATAAGGCTGCCTTCGAAATTATCGTCTACAGTAAGATTATCCGCTTTGGTTAAATCCTTTCTGCCATCTACAAAAATCTTATAGAGCTCTTCATTGATTTGCTTCTCAACCTGGCTGTTAGTAAGACCTGTAAGGATGGGGTAATGTACAACTACATATTTATTTGATTTAAACTTCTCGGATTTTAAGGTTAGTGTATCATTTAATATAATATCATCTACTGTTTCATATAGGACCTTGCCTGCGGCAGTTTCATAACTAAAATCATTATCTATTTCAGCTTTTATTATATCGTCCTTAAGGGTCAGAGTACCTCTGCCTTGGAATTTAGGGAGAGTGGTAACAACCTTGCCATTGGTATCAATAAAATAAGTATAGTCGTCATCTGTTGCAGAAGCCACTCCATCACTGAAATTACTCAGGTCATAGTAGATATAATCCGTAAGCTGTTTTCCCTTGGCATCAAAAAGTGCATAGGGAGTTGTATAAGAGGAGGAATAATCTTCTATATCTGTTTTCTGCATCACAGCAAAGATATTTTCGCCCAGATAGAACAGATTTGAGTAGCCGGTGTAATTTTCTGAGACATTAACCGGAAGAGGAATCTTTTCACCCCTATAATTCATAGCTTCCATAATATTGCTTCCGGTGGTGTTATAAACGATGTAACCATCCCGGAAATCGGAGATATAGATATCATTTTCTTTTAATGTATAACTGTTTAGAACATTTCCTTCTGTATCAATCTGCTGAATCTGATTATCTGTATATACATAAGCTTTCCCATCTTCAAAGGGGGAGGCAGCATTGTAAACGGCAGGGAGTATTATTGTTCCAGTGGTATCAATATAACCCTCCAGTGATTTGTTGTCCTTATAGACTTCAAAAACCGCATATCCTTCCTGAAAAGCACCGATGGTATTGGTGGTTCTATAAATTACATTGCCCTGCCTGTCTATAATAATGTATTCATTGGTTTGGGAGTCATGGACTACAGCAACTCCATCACTAAAATCAGTGGCTTGGTCATACACAGGTTCAATGACGAATTTTCCGGTAGAGTCGATATAACCAAAGAGCTTATCATCATCTTTAAGTATATACGCGGGATAGAGAGTATCTATATTTTCATCAGCGGCGGCTTCCGTTGTCATATCTTTGGTCGCAATTTCTGTCTCTATGGTACTGTTACCGGTATTAACAGTAACCTGTTCGTTTGTCTGTTGTCTGCTGCAACCTCCGGCTGCCAGAACGATTAGCAGCAGAATTAAATAATTGGATTTTTTCATACAGCTTCTCCTTGTTGTCTCAATAAAACATTTGTTACAGAGCAAATCCTCCGTTGATGCACAGAGGACCCTCCCAGCTTAGTTATCTTATTTTATTATAACAGCACAGTACCAAGGTTTCAAATTAAGTTTCTGTGACGAAATCATTACATATTTGTCTTATATTATTACATTCCTGATTTGCGGTATTCACCAGGTGTACAGCCAAAAGTCCTGGAAAATGCCCTGTAAAAGGTCCTGGTACTGTCGAAACCGCAGCTAAGACCAATTTCAGTTACAGTAGTATCACTTTCCTGCAGAAACTTAAGTGCATGTCTGCTTCTCAATCCGTTAATATAATCCACCAGAGTACAGTCAAAATATTCATTGAAAATATGGGAAAACCGGCTTTTGCTGTAACCGAAATGAAGTGCAGTGTCTTTTAAGTTAACAGGTTTCAGATAATTCTCCTGAAGATAAATAAGAATTTCCTGAGCTAAAGAGATGGTTCTGTTGTTGGTTACCTCAGTTAATCCGCTTTCTTGAATCAGGAGTCCCATCAAAGCGTAGGAATACCCTTTACGAATAGAGGCGGTTATGGGGTCACCGTTGTCGGTATTATATTGACAGAGGCATTCAAATAAGTGCAGGAGTTCAGTTTTACCAGTAGAATTGCTGATAAGCGGGTTAATAAAAGTTTTACGTGAAAGCAGAGTTTTATAAGAGGGAATAGAATCCAGCGGAATAATAGCAATATATGCTTTTGAATACTCATCTGTGTCATAACTATGGATGTAATAACTGGGTACAATAAGAACATTATCCTTGTAAACGCTGTAAAGCTGGCCATTTAAGGTTACCTTCAATTCTCCTTCTGTGACATAAATAAGCTCTATACTGCTGTGAAAATGAGGCCAGAATTTGTTATTCACCGCTTCCCAACAGTTAAAGGCCTGTTTGCTGTCACGCATATATTCATAGGAGATACCATTACGATACCTATTGTTATCTGGTTGTTTTTTTACGACCATAGAAGCTCCTTTGCAGCATTATTTGACACAATGATACCATCATGTGACACGACATCTAACTAATAGCTTATTATAATGTATATGTACTGGAAAAACAAATAAAATATAAACAGCATTATCTGACATAACTTAAATTATAAGTAACTAGGAGGATTTGTTCTATGAAAAAGGGTTTACAGCTGTATACCATACGTGATTCCTACTCAAATGGAGAGGAATTAAAAGAAATATTGAAGAAGGTTAAAGAGCTTGGGTTTGAAGAACTGGAATTTGCAGGTTTTGCAGATCTTGAGGCAGAAGAGTTAAGAGATTATCTGAAGGAGATAGGATTAACTCCCATATCCAGTCACCAGAGCCTTGAAAACTTAAGTGTTAATCTGGAGGAAACCGTACGTTATCATAAAATCCTTGGAGTACCTTATATTGCATGCGCAATTGCCCCTACTTCTACAGCGGAGGAGATGGAAAATCTTCTTAAGATTCTTACAACTGCAAGAGAGGTAGTCAAAGAAAACGGCATGGAATTGCTTTACCATAATCATGCCCATGAATTTGTGAAGCTGCCGGATGGCAGGCTGCCCATCGAGCTGATAAGAGAAACCATCAGACTGGAACTGGACACTTTCTGGGTATTTCATGCCGGAACAGAACCCTGTGCATATATAAAAGAGCATGCCGGTGATATTGCTCTGATACATCTTAAAGATGGTGATTTTGAAGGGCATCCCCTTGCTTTAGGTGAAGGGTATAATAATATTAAAGGGATTGCTGCCATGGCCTCCGCTATAGGCTTAAATCAACTAATAATTGAAAATGATAATCCAAGTCCCGATGGACTCTCTGATATTGGAAGAAGTATTAACTATCTTAATAAGCTGTTAAATAATGAATTAAATAAAACAATAAAGAACGCAATAAATAAAGAAAGCAATATATAAAAGAAAACAATAAGTAATACAAAACAATATGTAAGACATCAACAATTGCATATTGAACTAACCAAGATATGGCTGCATTTGACCCGTAAATTTATAGTGGTAAGTGCAGTCATATTTTTCAGTCATCATAAACCCTGGTGATATATATGAAACACAAGTAAATAATTGACATTTGCTGGTAAATGCCATACAATTATAACAGATGATTCTTTTTATGATTTAGCTGGCAAAGGAGGTGATACAGATGGGAGATAAGAATCCAAAGAAGGCACCTAAGAAAAAGCAGTCTGCTGAGAAATCAGCTCCGCAGGCTACGTCATCAGCCGCTTCATCAAAAAAATCAAAGTAAGTATATTGGCTGCAGTTAACAAAAAAATACCGTCTTCTATTAAGAGTTCGTTTAATAGGGGACGGTATTTTTTGATAAGTATAAGAAAAGAAAGTGCTTATGTTAAGATCCAGATCAGTGTAAAGGAAATTAGAATCTGTATGATGGCAAACTTAAATACTACCTGTGTGTTTGACCAGCCAAGATTTTTTCTTACATGATCGTGAATAGGTGTAAGGGTGTTCTTTAAAATACGAACTTTAAGAAAGCGGATCAGGGATACCTTTATAAGACCAAGGCCGCCATCCAGTATCAGCATAAAAGCAGCAGGGATATAAAGGAGAGGGCTTCCGGTCTTTAAAGCAGCAACAGCTATGAAAAAGCCGAGGGCCCTGGAACCAGCATCACCCATCATCATAAGGCTTGGGGTAGCATTAAACCATAAATAGCTCATAATACAGGATACCATAATTAACAGCATATAAGTATCACCGGGATCCATTCCCATGATTCTGCCCAACCCATAAATGGTTAACAAGGTAATGACAGATAAAGTACCGGAAAGGCCGTCAACACCATCGGAGCAGTTTGTAACATTAATAGAAACAAAGATTAGGATGGTTGCCAGGATAACAAAGAGAACCGGATGTATGGTTACAGGGTTGTTTACAAAAGGTATTTCAAAGGTTGAGGAATTAAAATTAACATAGGTAATTGCAGTTGTAACGGCAATAGCCATATCCAGCAGACCTTTCTTTAATTCTCCCCAGGGATTTTTGGAGCAATCGTCCAGAAAACCGGTTAACATAGCTGCCAGTATCATGATAACATAGATAAGTTCTTCATTTGATATGGGAAGAAACAGGAGAGTCGAAATGGCAAATACCAGTATAAAAAGGAAGCCGGCACCTCTTGGCTTACCCTGTGAGAGTTTGCCGTCATGAGCGAAATCCCTGCCACCGTCTCTTGGCAGTATTCCGGTTCCGAATTTTAAGAGTATAAAGGTTGCAGCATAGGTAAATAGTATGCCGATTAATGCTATCATTCTATGGTCTAAGTTGGTATTTAATAGAGTAATCATTATGTTCTCCTATCATTTATTTTTTTGAAGGCGGTGTAGCTGAGGTTTTAATGTAATTTCTGTCATCACCAGTCCTTCTCTGCCTGTTATCATTAATTCCACAGCGTCTGCTACCTCTTCCGGTAAGAGGTAAGAATCCGTTGTATCCCCTTCCCTAAAGTTTGCATTACGGTAGAAGTTGCTTTTGGTCATATCCGGGTGAATGGTGCATACCTTTACACCATATTTTCTCACTTCATCAAAAAGGCTTCCGGAAAAGCTTGTTAAAGCCGCTTTGGTAGCACCGTAAGCACAGCCGTAAGTATTGCTGCCTCTGGCGGTTACAGAGGATATGTTAATAATAAAGCCTTTATGTTTTTTAAGGTCCCTCAGTAAGAGCTGGCTTAATAAAAGGGGGACTTCTACATTCACAGTTACCATTTCGTGAATCTTTTTAGGATTCAATTCCTCGTGGGGGCCAAAATAACCTACACCCGCATTGTTAACAAGCAGGCTTATCTCTTCCTCCTTTTTAATGGCAGTTATATGTTCTGTAAGAAGGGAAGTATTGGTAATATCACAGTTTACAGGAATAAAACTGCTGCCTTCAGGAGAGTCATTTTTAAATTCTCTGCCAAAGGCATATACTTTATACTCCTTCTCAAGAAGCATCCTGGATATGGCAAGGCCTATTCCTGAAGATGCACCGGTTACAATGGCTGTTTTCATGTGTTACTCCTTCCAGACATAAATATTATCTTCCTTTATCCATTTCGTCAATAAAAATAAGCAATAGGATAATATTTCCTCCGATTCCTCTGTTCTGTAGCTTAAGATTCCTTTCTCACTGGCATAAGGAAAATTCAGGATCAGAGACTCCTTATTCTGCTTTCTCATTACTTTCATAAAATCTGAGGGAACACGAAAACAGCCAAGGCTTACATCCAGGATATGCGCAGCAGGTATCCGCCGAAAAATCTCAGAAAACATTTCTTCGTATTCCTTTTGCCAGCCCGGTATCCGAAGCAGGGGATCAAAGCACAGCCGTACGGTGAAACCAAGTGAGATGGCTTTTTCAATAGCTGTCAGGCGGTTTGAAAAAGAAGGTGTGTTGTGCTCATAAGCCTTCTGAACGGCAGGCGGGGAAAGTGTCCAGGCAAGTATAAAATTATTCGATGGTATTAAGGTTTCAAGCTGGTTAACAGAAGCACTTTTGGTTCTGCATTCAATTGTAAGCTCTTTATTTGATACTGCAAACTCATTCCAGCACTTTACATAACCAAGCCAGGGCTCAAGGGCTAAGAGGTCAGTATCATAAGAAATGCACAGGTAGACCTTCTGTTTCTTTAGGAGTTTTCGTATTTCCTGAAAGGAATCCTTCAGATTAACGAACACTACCATATTGGCACTGGGGTACATGCCCTGCAGATAACAGTATTCGCAATCGTAAATACAGTTCATTACACCGGAGGTATAATAAAAGTTGTCATTTCCAAAATCCTGGCAGGCAGTAGAACCTTCATAGATACCGGTAGTGGGATTCACCGCCAGAATCAGGGAAGGTGTATTTTTCTGTTCTCTGTAGTTTTGCTGCCGCCGGTTAAATATATCTTTGTAATGGTCAATCATTACAATAGAAGCCTTTGGATAATGAGCAAGTATGGTTTCAGTAATTGGATAATTTAAAGCTTCTTTTTCTATATATATGTGAGAAAAAAACGAATTATAAAAGGTTTTTCTTAAAGTAGTCAAGGTATTTCTTCCCTTCTGCTTTACTTTTTACAGAACGAGGGATATTCTCCCTTAATATTTCTGTAAATGGGATGAATTCTCCCTTTAAAAGCTTATAATACCGAAGGTATTGTTTTAGTTCGTTGGTCATGGTAACGGACAATTTAAAGTCTGCTGACACAGCTGTAAGGTATTGCAGCTCATCTTCTGTGAATTCCGCAGGTCTGGCAGGCGTATTTTCCATAAGATGCTGTAACCAGTTTAATATGGTGCCTGCCTGTTCTTTGATTAAATGGCTTATGTCTTCAGAGGATATCAGCGGCAGCGCTGTCGATGCAGGACTTATATAGTCTGATACAAGTTTTAAAAAGAACATCCGGTTAAGTTTGAAAAAACAGGATACTGCCTGATAAAGAGCAGCGGATTCCATATCTGCAAAGCACATACTGCTTAAGCCGGTATTCATTAACGGTGGTGAAATGTCCTTAAAATAAGTATTTCCCTTTTCCCAGTTCATTATCTGATAGGAGCTGATAACCGTCCCTTCGGGAAAGGGATGGGGATAGAGAATATCAGGATAATAGGTATTACCGGAGGCGTGTTCAATTATTTTATTACACAAGACAGGTGTACCTAAGGGAATACGGTTCCTGTCTTTTCCTGTAACAGCTCCGCAGACACCGATATTTAAGAAATAATCCGCATCAGTAACAGGTTCTGTTGCAAGAAAAGCAGCAGATTTAATCGCAGCATTCATGGGACCGGTTCCGGTTATATATAATGCAGTGTCCTTGTTTCGAAAGACCTGGCAGTGGTTATAGGAAGTATCCTTCTTAAGTTCAAGATAATCTATAAATGGTTTTGCTTCACAATAAAGTGCAGCAGCAATAATAAGCATAGCAGTAAGGGCTATTTTGCAACATTTGCTGCAGTAACCCACTCCTTCCAAAATAATATTCAAATTATCTCTATTATGGGAAACTTTTACCTGCCTGTCAATGTATATTCTAATTTTTAAGAAAAAATATTGTAAGAATGAAGATTAATAGATATAATAAGGAAATATAAAAAAAATACGAAGGAATGAAGAATATGAGCTATGTTATGCCCGGTGAATGGAAAGAGCATGAGCGGACATTTATTGAATGGCCTGTTAAATCCTCTCTGGTGCACCCTGAGAATTATGAAGAGGTTGCAGGAGGCTACAGAGACGTTATAAAAGCAATCAGTGAGTTTGAACCGGTTACGGTTATTATAAATCCAGGAGAGAAGCATTCTTTTCTCAGTGAAATATCAGAATACGCAGAGCTGCTGGAAATTCCCCATAATGATGCCTGGTGCAGGGATAATGGACCGACTTTTGTATACAAAGACAGTAAGGTTCTGACTGCCATGAGCTGGAAGTTTAATGCCTGGGGAGAAAAGTATGGTTCCTATGACTTGGATGATAAAGTTGCAAGCCTTACTGCAAAGGCCTACGAGGTGCCAGTAGAAGAGGTGGAGCTGGTGCTGGAGGGTGGTTCTATCCATACGGATGGAGAAGGAACCCTTTTGACCACAGAGGAATGCCTCCTGAATAAAAACAGGAACCCTCATTTAACAAGAGCAGAAATTGAGGCAATTATTAAGCCAAGACTTGGAATCGAGAAAATAATATGGCTGAAAAACGGGTTATTCGGTGATGAAACGGACGGTCATGTAGATAATGCTGCCTGCTTTGCTAATCCTGGTACGGTTGTATTACAGATATGCGAAGATATGGAAGACCCTAATTATCAGATAACACAGGACAATCAAAAGACCCTGGAGGCAGAAGTGGATGCCAGGGGCAGAAAGCTTAAGCTGGTTACACTCCCACAACCTCCGGCAAGATATTATGAAGAGGAAAGGCTTACCTTAAGTTATATCAATTACTACATGGTAAACGGCGGTATTATATTACCTGTTTTTGGTGAGGATGCAGCAGATACTGATATGGAAGCAGAGAGAATATTAAAGGAGACCTTCCCGGATAGAATCATCCGGAAAGTGAATGGTATCCCATTGATTAAAGAAGGCGGTAATGTTCATTGCATTACCCAGCAGATGCCGGCTAGGTCTTAATGGGAGGCTGATAACTCATTCTTATTGTTCAATCGTCCAGACCAGCACAAGCAGTTATCAGATACACTTAAGGTAATGAAAAGAAGGAAAAGAGGTTTTTATGCGTAAAGTAACAGTTGCAGCTACCCAGATGAGCTGTACGGATAATATTGATATAAATATTGAGAAAGCAGACAGGCTTGTCAGAGAGGCAAAAGCAAAAGGAGCAGATATTATACTTCTTCAGGAGCTTTTCGAGACTCCCTATTTCTGTCAGAAAGAGAAACCGGAATACTATGAGTATGCCTTGGACTTAGATGCTAACAAAGCAGTAGAGCATTTTAGCCGTCTGGCAGCAGAACTGAAGGTAGTATTACCAATTAGTTTTTATGAAAAGAGCAACTATGCCAGATACAATTCTCTCGCTATGATTGATGCAGACGGTACAGTTCTTGGTGTATACCGAAAGAGCCATATTCCGGACGGACCGGGATACGAAGAAAAATATTATTTTAATCCTGGGGATACAGGTTTTCAGGTGTTTAATACGAAATATGGCAAGCTGGGAGCAGGCATCTGCTGGGATCAGTGGTTTCCGGAGGCCGCCAGATGTATGGTTTTAATGGGAGCAGAGATTCTTTTCTATCCCACAGCAATTGGTTCTGAACCGGAAAACAGAGACATTGATTCGAAGGGACACTGGCAGCGATGTATGATTGGTCATTCTGCCTGTAACCTGGTTCCGGTTATTGCTTCTAACCGTATCGGAGCAGAGAAAGCAGAGGATTCGGAAATCAACTTCTATGGGTCCTCCTTTATTACTAACGGTACAGGCGAGGTAATAGCAGAAGCTTCCAGAGATAAAGAAGAGATTCTGACAGCGGAGCTTGATTTGGAGGAAATGGAAAAGGCAAGAGTAGAATGGGGAATCTTTAGAGACAGAAGACCTGAATTATATAAAGCAATCCTTACCTATGACGGTAAAGTGAAATAGGCAACACATGGTTTAGATAGAAAGAGAAAAGAGGTGCGGTTATGCTTGTATCTGTTAAAAAACAAGAACTGCTTACAATAACAAGTGCCTTGGAGAATACATCTTATTTTGGTGGAGACCAGGAATGGTATGAAAAAAACTGGAACAGGGAAGCAGGCTGCGGACCTACCAGCGCAGCTAATATAACTGCTTATCTTGCAGCAGTTAATGAAAGTAGGAAAGACCTTTATCCTTATGACACCATGGAAAAGACGAATTTTGCAAAGCACATGGAAGAGATGTTTCAGTATGTGACCCCGGGAGTGATGGGAGTCAATCATGTAAATAAATTTACCGATGGTTTAGACCGTTATCTGAAAGAAAGGAAGATAAACTTAACGCCTAAGGTTTTTGAAGCTGATAAGAAGCCGAAAAAATTAAGAGAGGTTAAGGATATCATTGATTTTGTAAAGGAAGGCCTGGAGGCAGATTGTCCCCTGGCATTCTTAAATCTTTCAAGAGGTCAGGAAAAGAGTATCCAGGGATGGCATTGGATTACTATAACTGCGGCAGATATTACAGAAAACGGAATCAGGGCAACAGCCTCTGATGAAGGTAAAAAAATAGATTTCGATTTGGGACTGTGGTATCTTACCACCAAAATGCACGGTGGATTAATCTATTATAGTTAAAATCAAGGTATAAATAATATTGAAGGGACCTAAGCTTATGATATAAGCAGCGGTCTCTTTTTTTATGAAAGATTTATTGGATAATAGCTCTTACAGGTTTATATAATAATCCCTTAGCAAGGGTATTGACAAATGAAGGAGAAAGAGATATATTAAATATATTGAATACAATTAAATTAAACAAAATAAATATTCTTCAGGAGGTTAAGATGGGATTTTATGATTATTCTGCCGTTAAAATGGACGGTAAAGAGTATTCCATGGACGAATACAAAGGAAAGGTGGCTATTGTTGTAAATACTGCCAGTAAATGTGGCTTTACTCCACAGTTTAAGGATCTGGAGGAGCTGTATGAGAAGTATAAGGATGATGGGCTTGTTATACTAGGATTTCCCTGTAACCAGTTTGCCGGACAGGACCCGGGGAATAATGATCAGATCAATTCATTCTGTCAATTAAATTATGGTGTTTCATTTGATATGTATGAAAAAATAGATGTAAACGGAAGCAATACCCATCCTATCTATAAGTATTTGAAAAATGAAGCCAAAGGTACATTAGGCAACAATATAAAATGGAACTTTACAAAATTCCTTATTGACCAGGAGGGCCATGTGGTTGAAAGATATGCACCCACTGTAAATCCTGCCAAAATGGAAGAGAAGATAAAAGAACTGTTAAAGAAATAATTGATAGCAGTCCAACCGTCCCCTTAGTAACCAGCAGACAAGATTTAAAAAAGACTGTTTCACAGATTTAGAAACATCAAATCAATGATTTTATAATCAAGAAAGGAGCTATTATGGTACATGTATTAAATAATGAGAATTTTGAAAAGGAAGTTTTAAAGGATGATAAAGTTGTTCTGGTAGATCTCTATGCTGACTGGTGTGGACCATGTAAGATGTTAAGTCCTACAGTAGAAGCTATTGCTGAAGAGGAGAAGGAAGTAAAGGTAGGAAAGCTCAATGTTGATGAAAATTCCGATATTGCAGCAGAATACGGAGTCCGCTCCATTCCTACATTACTTATTTTTAAAAATGGTGAACTGAAGGAAAAATCCGTTGGAGTTCAGACTAAGGCACAAATTATAGAACTTCTAAAGAAAGCCGGCGAATAATTATAAGCGAAGAACAAATGCTGCTGTGGTGTTAAACTGCAGCAGCATTTTTAGGTTAAGAGGATATCTATTCTATTGTATAATAAATTCATATAGGGCAATTACGGGAAATGAAGGATAACGGTTGCAGCAGGGGGAGCTGATTATGTCAGAGTAGGTTAAGAGGTGGCTGTCAAATACTTTGGAAACTTCATTCTATTGCACTGGAAGAGATAAATATAATAGCATGAATAGTGCACAAAAAGGCGGCTGACATTTTGAATATGCAGCCGCCTTTATATTGTAAGCCTTTATAGTGTATAAAATAAAGATTAAGAAAGAGTCTGTGGTAGATTTCTATGCGCAGATCCGGTCAATATCATCCCCATTTAAAGATTCCTTATCCAGTAGTTCATTGGTTATGCTTTCTAAAACTGAAAGGTTGGCGGTTAATAATCCAAGAGCTTCGTTATATAATTGTTTCATCTGAAGACGGCATTTTTCCAGGAGTCCCTTATCAAGGGTATCGGCGAGGGCTGCCTGACTGAACATTCCCATATCTTCATCCATTCCGTAACGGCTCATATAATCATAAAGCAAAGAGGAGGCTTTTTCAATATCGTTACTGGCTCCGGTGGTAATTTCTTCTCTACCAAATATGATCTCTTCGGCTGCACGTCCTCCTAACAGGACCTTAATTTCTGCAAGTATCCCCTGCTTGGACTTAAATAAGGTATCTTTGGGTATGGACAGATTAAAGCCTCCGGCACCTTTTACACTTGGAATAATGGTTACTTTGGAGATATATTGGTCCGGCTTGATCAATTTCGTTACCAGTGCATGTCCCGCTTCATGGTAGGCAGTAATTTTCTTATCCTTTTCGGAAATATAACTTCTATCCATAATGGGCGCACCTGCAATAACAGTATAGAAAGCCCTGTCTATATGATCTCTGTTTATTACCTTCTGTTTTTCATTGGCTGCATTTATGGCTGCCTCGTTTAACAGATTTTCTAACATAGCGCCGCTAAAGTAAACTGTTGATTTCGCCAGGCCTTCCAGATCCACATCATCGGATATGGGCTTTTTACCGGCATACAGACTTAGAATTTTCTTTCTGGCATTAACATCCGGCAGACCGATTTCTATCTGCCTGTCAAAACGTCCTGGCCTAAGCAGGGCATCATCCAGGGTATCAAGTCTGTTGGTAGCACCTATGACTACAATTCCGCTGTTATCGTGAAAACCTGACATTTCTGTAAGCAGGGCATTTAAGGTCTGATCTCTCTCGTCATTGCTTGCAGAGAGGCTTCTGGCTCTTTTCTTTCCGATTGCATCAATTTCGTCAATAAAGATAACAGCTCTTTCACTTTTCTTTGCTTTGTTAAATAAGGAACGTACACGGCTGGCTCCAACACCTACATACATCTGTACGAAGTCAGAACCGCTCATGGCATAAAAGGGTACCCCGGCTTCTCCTGCAATAGCTTTAGCCATAAGAGTCTTACCGGTTCCGGGAGGTCCATACAAGAGGATACCTCTGGGCATACGGGCACCAACTTCATTATATTTATCTGGCTCTTTAATAAATGAAATAACATCCTCAACCATTAGTTTTGCTTCAGTATTTCCGGCAATCTGACTGAAAGTGACTTTAGGTGTATTTGCAGACTTTTTGGTGGCATCGGATATCAGCGGTTTATTATTGGTATTCTTTCGTATAGAAAAGAATATTACGCTTCCGACTGCAAGAAGAAATAAAACCTGAAGTGCTTTCACATAAATATTATCCTGTGTATAGTTTAACTTAACGTTATGCAGCAGGAGATATTCCGTAAAGTCTTCTGTCTTGGGATTGGGAACGGTATATCTTTCGAATTTGCTGTCCTTTAAAAATGCATGAAAATTGGGATTTTCCGTCGTTATTGTTACAGAAGCTACCTGTTCGTTCTCCACAGCCTCCAAAAAAGAGGGGTAGGACATATCTGTATTGCGGTAGCGTAAATTTGAGATTCCCAATGCACCTATACAGACCAGGATCAGTGCACCAAGGATGTACCAGTATATTTTCTTCATGAAATATCCTCCCTGAGATTTACGTTATTATTATAATAGACCTATCAAATTTGCAGAATTCAATAGTTTTATTATAAAGCAATATATACCATAAATCTACAAAATATTACTGGTAATTATGCAGGAATCTGGTAAATAGCTTCAGCTGCAAGGGAGAATAGCAGATTTAGGGCCTAATAGTGTATTTAAGGAATCAGAGGCATTATATTAGCATATTGATCAATCAGGCTGACCTCCACTAACATCAGCTTATCGGTCCTGTCATCAAAGCTTAAAGGCTCACCGTTAAGCAGCTTATAGGCCGTTTCGGTGCCTAATGCTCCCATTTCATAGGGTCTTTGAGCAATAGTACCTTGCATAAGCCCATCTTTTATGGCTGCTATGGCAGCTGTATCTCCGTCAAATCCAATTAAAATGATATCGCCAGTCTTACCGGCTTCTTTGATTGCATTAGCTGCTCCAATAGCCATTCGATCATTTTCGCTGAATACTACCGCCAGGTCGTCACCGTATTTGGCAAGGAGCTCTTTCATTGCATAATATCCCAGGTCTTCTCGGGAATCACCCCTTGGTTCGCCTACAACTGTGTAACCGCTGTCAGTTATAACTCTTTTAAAGGCATCACCTCTTAGATTAGCATACTCTGCTGTAGCCTCTGTTTTAATGATTGCTGCATTCTTACTGGCGTTGTTCTTATCCTGTAACAGTTTTAGAGCATACTCGGCAGCCAGGACCCCTCCGCCGTAGGAATCGGATACAATGAAAGCATCATAGGAGGCGTCATCTGTTCCGATATCAACGATTATTACAGGGATTCCTGCATTATTTGCCATTGCAGAAATAACAGGCATGGCATTGGGGTTAAAGGGTGAGATCACCAGGGCATCAATGCCTTGTGCTATCAGATCGGAGACACCGGATATCATTTCAGAGGTACTGCTATTCTGATTGTGAGTTATTACTTTTATTCCAAGTTCCTTTGCCTTTGCCAATACACCGTCTTCCATGGTCTGAAAGAACTCGTAGTCACTGTTATAAACAGACCAACCTATTGTGTAAGGAGAATCGGAGGCAGCTGTATTATGAGCAGGAGCCAGTGCCAACTGTTTTTCCAGATTAAAATGTTCATAGAGAACAAGGAACAGAAGAGTTGCTATAACAAGTAAGAGACCGTGAAGTATTTTTTTGACTGGATTCATGTTATCAAACCTTTTGCTGGTATATTATTTAATATATGCATCGGAAGCATGGGGCATTCGGCTAACCCCCATCTGGACTTAAAAAATAGTTTTGAAGGATTGACAAGCTTAAACTTGTGTTGTAAGATTAAAAACATAAATTGAATAAAACCTCACTATGGCAGTGAGGTAGAGGCGCGGACTTTAACAGTCTTAATCAGAGCAGAGGAGCTATGAGGATTAGGAGAAGGAAAGACCGCCGAAGCAGATATGTATCCTCAATGCATACTGCTGGGGCTGCAGTGAATAGCTGCAGGACTGTCTTATCGGCTACCCGGCTGATAAGTTGTGCTATCTCATTTGGGATTGTGGGGCTGTATTTAGAAGTCCTATTATATTTGTTTAGGACTTTTTTTAATGCATAGATTCTATGAATTCTATGAATTAAAGATTACGATATAAGTTAAACTAAAGATTTTGTTCGTGGTTTGGGTAGAATCATAAGGCAGTATTTTAACACACTCTGAGACATCAAAAATCGGTTTGAACTTATAAATACCCCGGAAAAGGGATAATAAAAGGAGAGATGGTTATGAGAAAGAGATGGATGGCTATGCTTGCTGTAACTTTGTCCGTTGTGACACTTTTCACAGCATGTGGAACCAAAAACAGTGGGGGAAGCGATTTGGCAGACGGCGAAGAGGTATTTCGTGTTGGTATGGAATGTGCATATGCACCTTTTAACTGGACACAATTAGATTCTTCAAACGGTGGTGTTGCAATTGATGGAGTCTCTGAATTTGCAGGTGGCTACGATGTTGAGATTGCAAAAAAGATTGCAGATGGCCTGGGCAAGAAACTCGTTATTGTAAAAACAGAATGGGATGGGCTTTTACCCGCTCTGACTTCCGGTAAGATCGATGCTATTATTGCCGGTATGTCACCTATTGCGGAGAGAAAAGAAGCAATTGATTTTACAGATAATTATTATAAATCCAATCTGGTTATGGTAGTTAAAAAAGGAAGTGCTTATGAAAATGCAACTTCCATCAAAGATTTTTCAGGAGCAAAAGTGACTGCTCAGTTAGGTACTTTCCACTACAATGTAATTGATCAGATTGAAGGTGTTAAAAAGGAAACTGCCATGGATAACTTCCCTTCCATGAGAGTTGCATTAGAATCTGGTATTATTGATGGTTATGTATCTGAGCGCCCGGAAGGTGTTAGTGCTTCCTCCGCTAATGAGAATTTTGTAATGGTGGAATTCACAGATGGTTTTGTCACCTCGGATGATGATACTGCAATTGCTGTTGGTGTAAAGAAAGGCAGTGATTTAACTACTAAAATAAATGAGATTCTTTCAGGAATTTCAGAAGAAGATCGAACAAGCATTATGGATAACGCTATAAAGAATCAGCCTGCTGCTAATTAATTACGGTCAGACTGTATATTTATCAGAGAAAAACCGGGTGTGATGTCTGCAGCCGGTTTTTCTTAAGCCTTAAGAGGAAGATGGTTGAAGGAAAATATAAGTTTAGAAAGGATGCCACATCAGGCTTCTTTCAACCTGTATTATTTGTGGCAGTATCGCAGTCAGTCTGCGATATGCGATGGGTATAAAAATGAATTTAGAACGTATATTAGATATTTTTATGAGTTATTGGCCAATGTTCCTGCGAGGAGCATGGGCTACCTTATATATATCCATTATAGGAACTGTTATAGGAACTGTTATCGGACTTTTAATAGGAGTTATACGTACCATCCCAGTTCCGGAGAGAGGAATCAAAAAGATTGTTCTGAAAATAGTGAATATTATTCTTTCAGCATATATTGCCATATTCAGAGGAACTCCCATGATCGTGCAGGCAGTGTTGATATTTTATGGTTCTGCGGAAGCTTTGAATATTAACATGAACAAGACCATAGCAGCTATTTTTATCGTTTCCATTAACACTGGTGCGTATATGTCTGAAATTGTCCGCGGCGGTATTATTTCCATTGATAAAGGACAATTTGAAGCAGCACAGGCGATTGGTATGAACCACATTAAGACCATGCGCTATATTGTCCTGCCTCAGGTTATCCGCAATATTCTGCCTGCTACCGGAAATGAGTTCGTTATTAATATAAAGGATACCTCTGTACTCAATGTTATCTCTGTAACCGAACTTTTCTTCATGTCAAAATCTGTTGTTAGCAATACCTTCCGTTATTATGATACCTTTTTTATTACCTGTATTATTTATTTTGTTATGACCTATTCCATTACAAAGCTCTTGCGCTTTGCTGAGAAAAAGCTGGATGGGCCGGACAATTATATACTGCTTGGAAATCAGATGCAGGTGGAAAAACCTGAAGACAAAGCTAAAAGAGCTGGAAGGTGACCTGATAGCTTGTTAGCAGCAATAGATAGACAGCTGCATATTAAATGATATCATTTGGCTGAAAACATTTGGTTATGTGAAAATCATAAGTTAAATTATTAAAGCATAAGAAGAAAGGAAGTATAGGTAATTCAATGGAGAATTTAATAGAAATCCAGCATTTAAGTAAATCCTTTGGTGAACATAAAGTCTTAAAAGACATTGATTTTACAGTAAATAAAGGAGAAGTTATCTGCATTATCGGTTCATCAGGATCTGGCAAATCAACACTTCTTCGATGTGTAAATCTTTTAGAGAAACCATCCGGCGGACAGATCATATATAACGGTGAAAATATATTAGATGACAAGCATGACCTGTTTAAATATCGTACAAAACTTGGTATGGTATTTCAGCAGTTCAATCTGTTTGATAATTATAATATATTGGACAACTGCATGGTTGGTCAGTTAAAGGTCTTAAAACGGCCAAAAGATGAAGCAAAGGAAGTTGCTTTAAAATATCTGAAGACCGTAGGAATGGATCAATATATCAATGCAAAACCAAGACAGCTGTCAGGCGGTCAGAAGCAAAGGGTTGCAATAGCCAGAGCATTGTCTATGGAACCGGACGTTATGCTTTTTGACGAACCAACCTCCGCTCTGGATCCTGAGATGGTTGGCGAAGTGCTTAAAGTCATGAAAGAGCTGGCAGGTATGGGACTCACCATGTTAATTGTGACTCATGAAATGGGTTTTGCGAAAGATGTTGCAGACAGAGTAGTATTCATGGACCAGGGAGTAATTGCTGAAGAAGGAAAACCTGAAGATATCTTTAACAATCCCAAGCATGAAAGAACCAGAGAGTTCTTAGGCAGAGTTCTGGAGAACTAATACTTAAACCTTCAAATAAATAATATTTGAAGTTATACCACCCGGGAATATGCCGTTATTTGACTGTTGAAATAAAGCGGTCGCATTTAACAGCCAATTACCCGGGTTATTTGCAGTCAGCTCAATTTCTGAGCGAAATCCCGAGCTAAATTCTATGGTATCATTCATCTGGTTATATCTTGAAAACCCATTAATGGTAATTACCTGGAAGGGATGCCCCTCCAAGTGAATCCAGCCAATTTCACCGACTTTAGAAATAAAACGCATTCTGATTTTATCACCTTTGTTAAAGTAAATAGGGGCAGTATTGGGGTAGCATTTACCATTTAAGGTAAAAAAGTTAGGATTTCTCCGATACTTATTGGGTTTGTATTTGCCTGGAGCGATATTGCCCAAAGACAGTTCCGATATTTCCCATTGCTGCATTAATAATATAAAATCTTTATCAGGAATATTATCCGGATCGATATTTTCCTCGGCAGGAAGAACAACCAAAGCACCAGTAAGGCCTAGTGATGACTGAAAATCATGGGAGGAACGGTATAGGAAAGTTCCGGGTTTGTCGCAAAGAAGCTTGTAGGTATAAGAATCTCCAGGCTCAATACTGGGACCATACTGTTCAAAATCCGTGATATTTTTTAATGCCCCGGCTTTTGCGTATCCTTGTATCATTATTCCCGTAGCTTCCTCTAAATGATTTTCAAGAGTCAGAAAGAGCCATTCTCCTTGTACAATTATAATAGCCGGTCCCGGAGTTTTGCCATTATAACCTAATGTGTCCAAAGTAACCTCAGAAAGGATTTGGTGTTCAATTGGTTCCGCTCTTAGGCAGAAGGACCTTGCTTTATAAGAACTCTTATAATGGGCTATGGACATATCCGGAGCCATAATGTGGGATTCCCATATATATGCAGGTCCATGGGATTCTATTGATTGATGAACATTACTATTCATTATATAACTCCTGAAAATCTGACTTTTTAAAGAACCTTTGCTACTTCAAATAAATTATTAACCACTAGCCAGGCTCCTGGGAAAAAGTTCATAATCTGCCAAACACCTGAACCGTTCAATCCAAACTCCGGAATAAGGCGATACTTAGCATTCATACTTCTGGCATCATCAAACCATACAGCATGTTCTATACCATCTTCGGCTGTATAATAGTAAAATGGTGCCTGTGATGCTTCGTCAAATTGAATTGTTACATTATGCTGTACGCCACGGTCAATAGCCTCTACATTACTGATGGTTTCTGCCTTGGTTTCACCTCTGACAAAAGGGAGCGGCCAATCATAAGCGTAATTAGGCATACCCATTAAGATTTTGTCAGGATCAATAACGGAAACACCATAAGCAAGTACACGCCTGACACTATTTAAGGGAGCAGTCGCCATTGGAATACTGTAAGTATAGTCCCGTCCGGGATATAGGTGAATAAAAGAATGCAGTATGATAGATGAACTGACCACTATGCCGGGCAATAAGTGCATTTTACAGCTTTGCGGACTGCATCCGTTCCTATCTCCAAAGTACGATTTGAAGCAGCACCCCAATTACAGGTATACCGCCGAAGCTGATAAACGGAACACTATTGACGCTTCAAAGCTGGTAAACCACCGCATGAAAAAGCTCAATCCCAATAAGCAGTATACCGTGTATGAAGTAAGTGCCGACGAGGAAACCGCCGCCATAGACGAGAATGAGGACATTCTCATCTATGATGATGTGGACGACCCGAACGCATTTGCATAAATCTAGTTGGCGGGACAGTTTACTTATTTTGATTCTTTGCTCCCCATTCGCAAAGTCCTTCCAAAACAGGTAAGAGCGTTTCTGCCTTAGCTGTCAGACGGTACTCAACTTTAGGAGGGATTTGAGGATACTCTTTTCGGTCTATTAAACCATCTGATTCGAGTTCTTTCAGCTGTGAACTCAATATTTTAAATGTAATTGAGCCAATTTGTCTTTTCAGGTCATTAAAACGGACTGGCTGGTTTTCTGCTAAAAGGTATATGATAACCATTTTCCATTTTCCACCAATTAGTGACAAAGTATATCCAAAAGGTGTATCCTGAATGTTTTTCACTTGTCCCTTATATTCAGTCATTCCCATAAGTAATACTATCCTTTCTAACAGTACCTATCAATAAAGTGCGTACTATATTTTTATTCGCAGCCTTGTTATACTAAATTTACTTTAAAGTAGAGGAGAGAAAAAATGGCTATTATTAAAACTTATAATCACAATCTTTGGGACCATGGCATTTCCCAAGCCTACAGCGTAAACGGCACTATTTATGTTTCTGGGCAATTTTCCCATGATTCGGAAGGCGAATTTATAGGCGAAGGTGATATTGAAGCTCAAACTCGCCAGACACTAAAAAACCTTGACCGTGTGTTAGCGGAGTTTGGTATCACGAAATCCAATCTTGCTTATGTAGAGATTTATTTGGCAGATGCCGGGAAACATTCGGATTCCGTTATCGAACTGTTCAAAGAATACTTGGGACAGCACCGTCCGGCGGGCACACTTGTAGGCGTTTCGTATTTTGCTTTTCCGGCACAATTAGTTGAAATAAGTGCTGTTGCATATACGGACTAATGTATCATAATCTATATCTGGCGGTCAGATTACGATTGCTTCTTATGAAAATTATACTCTAAAATAGTTTAAGAAACAAGAATCATAAACCGGAACTTCACAAAAGGTAGAAGGAGTGAGCAGATAAAAAGATTATTGTTAAGACAACTTCACTTACCATTCAAGCTCCGAAACAGCAGAACAGCACCGTTTCGGAGCTTTTAATATAGATTGCTTGCCGTTTTAATCGGTCTCGCACGATACTAGTATTGTAATTACCTGTGTATTATGCTGTTTTTGCTTTTTTGATCGCTTCTAAAAATCGCTTTACACCTTCAGAAGGATTTAAAGGATACATGATTCCATACGGAATCGTACAATCACATTCTGTTGGAATCGTGACTAATGCGGGATGGATATTCTTCCAGTTATCTATCGTTAAAAGCACGGCTCCACTTTGTTCACAGCGATTAAACACCTCAATATCATAAGAATATGGGGTATCCTCAATCTCAATCGCCGGGTGCTCATTTTCGATATAGTCACGAATTCCATCAATTACCGGACTGTTGCCGCGCTTTATCATCATAAGCCGTTCACCATACAAATCAGGGAGAGACAACTCCTTTTTAGATGCTAACCGATGGTTTCTGGATACGGCAAAAAAGAAGTGATACCTTCCCAATTCATATACGTTGGAATAATCCTTCCAAGCCACTTTGTCATATAGCCCAATAATAAAATCGAAATCTTTCCCAACTGTATGGTTTGTCATTGCAGGAGTAGCAAAGTCATCATTGAACGGGACAATCTTCAGCTTGAACTGAGGGTTGATATCATTCACTTTATTCCATAAATCCATCAGAATATTAGATGGAATTAACAAAGAAGTTCCAACACGGATGACATACTGATTTGTCAGAATGGTCTGACGAGCCCGTTGTACCGCTTCCTCTGAATACTGCATTAAAAACCGTGCATCTTTATAAAGAGATCTCCCCGCATCTGTGAGTTGGATACCGTGATTGGTTCGAATCAGAAGTGGAACACCAACACAAGCTTCTAAAAAATTCATCTGCTTCATGATCGCAGTAGCGGAAATATATAGTTTTTCTGCTGCCTTTGAAAAGCTTCCACAATCTGCTACCTGTATCAATATACTCAATTGCGTACTGTTCATATTGAAAGCTCCTTTGCATCAACTTATAGTTGATGCTATTATAACTTTTATGAACTTCCATGTCAAAGGTTCCAATAGTAAAATTAAATCTATAGGAATGATATTAAATTATAAAATATAATTCGTTAGGTAATAAGGGGCTTGCTGCATCTAACTTGTGTTTGGAAACTTATTGCTTACCTATTATTCCCTAATACAAAAAAAGCTGAGAGGACTTGATTAAAATGACCTTAATAACAATAAATAAGGAAAAATGTATAAAATGCGAACGATGCATTAAAGAATGTCCCGTATCTTATTTGAAAATCGGGAAGAATGGTCCGGAAGAAAGAGTAGGAGCTACATGCACTGCTTGTGGACACTGTGTTGCTATATGTCCAAATTCTGCTATAGACAACAAAAGTACGCCTTTGGCTGAGCAAGTTGAAATAAAAAACAATTTAAAGATAGATGAACAGCAAGCAGAACAGTTTTTAAGATCGCGTCGTTCAATAAGAAATTATAAAGATAAATCGGTATCAAAAGAGAAGTTGACTAAATTGATTGACCTTGCACGATTTGCACCAACCTCTAGAAATAGTCAAGGAATATCCTTCGTAGTTGTTCAAAATAGAAAACTGCTTGAAAGAGCAACTGAAATCTCTATTCAAATGCTGGAGGTTTCGCCATTAAGATATTTAGTTGAGGAAGCCATTACAGATTACAGGAAAGATGGCGTTGATTCAGTATTCCGCGGTGCTCCTAATTTGATTATTGCAATATCTGATAATAATTTTCTCGAAGCCAGAGATAATGCTACTTCTTATTTAACCTACCTAGAGTTGTATGCCCCTTGGTTAGGACTGGGTTCTTGTCGGGTTGGAATATTTGAACATTGCGCATCAATTGAGAATTCACCCCTTTTAGATTTATTTAGCATTCCCAAAGAGAAAAAGATAGTAGCGGCGGTAATTGTTGGGTATCCAAAGTATGAGTATAAAAGATTAGTCAATAGAAATACGTTAGATGCAATATTCATTGAATAGCAACACTTTTGGGGCAAATAATTTAATGCAAGACATTGATAAAAAATCAGGGGTGCTAATAACATAGGATTGATTATAAAGCAGATAGCACTCAAAAGCATTTTTGCATTATGCTTTGTGTCTTGAGCAAAGTGAAAGGAATAGATAAAAATGGAATGTCAAAAGAAAGATACATAATCCTCACGCCGCTCGGCGAAGAGTTTGTATTTCGTGGTGTTATTGCCAATACGCTGAACCGTTACGGAGCTTGGGCAGGCGTGGTCGGTAGTGCTGCGGTCTTCGGCATCGTTCATGGATTCAATGTCATCCTGTTCGACGCATTCATGGTCGGTATCCTGACAGGAATACTATTCCTTAAGACGAATTCCATTTGGCCCGGGGTCGTGGTGCATATAATGTATAACGCCCTCAATCTTCTCTACTATTCAACGCTATAGATTAATTTTCATGAAACATAATGGTTTTAAAACATTAATCCTAGTCAAAGTGAGGTTTCGAAAATAAAGTTAGAGCCGCTGCTTTTTATAAAAAGGACAAACTGGATTGCAATGTGATTTAGATATAAATAAAACAAAAATTATAATTAGATATATATAAAAATAATATTGACATAATCTATCCCCTTGAATATAATAAAAACAATTAGATGCGCATCTAATCATTAAAATCCTTATGAATCTAATTAAGGAATATTGTAAATAGAGGGAGAAAGACATGGAAAGAAGAACAATTGAAAAAATAGTAAAAGCAAGTGGTGTTGAGAAAGGAGAACTTATTCTTGTTCATTACTGGGGAGAAGATAATAACCTGCAGCTTATGCATGACTTTTGTACAGCTGTTGCAAGTGCAGGAGCCTTTACCTTACCGCTGCAGCAAGCAAGAACAAAGAACAGGGACATCTTCGGTATATTGCAGCGGGGAAGTATACCTGAAAAATATTATTCTATCTTTGATCAGGTAGATGCGGTGCTTGATATCTTTGCTTATCGTCCTGTAGTATTGAATTATGATATTGGTGAAGAACAAATGACCACCTACAGGCAGCATATGAGCAGTATATTTAAGGCACTAAGTAATAAGAAACGATTTGCACAGATTCGTATTCCAACTGTTGAAAATGCAGAAGAAACGGATATGGCTCCGGAGGATTTTATACAGCGAATGGAAAGAGCATTTGATATCGATTACGATAAATTACGTATTGTGTGCAGCAATAAGATTGCAGAATATGAAAAAGCCAGCCGTATCACACTGCATACCGGTAAGGATTGCTCCCTGACTTTGGTCACTGAAGGAAGAGAATGGATAGCTGATTGCGGAGATGGTGACTGGCCTTGCGGTGAAGTAGCTATTGCACCAATTGAAGAACTAAGCGAAGGAACGGTCTGGTTTGAGAAGTTCTGGTTAAGTGGTGTTGGGATATTTCAGGATGTGGTACTTACGGTAGAAAAAGGACAGGTGATAACCAGCAACAAGGAAGAAATCAATTTATTCCTGTCTGAACTTCCCGATAACGGAAGAGTAGTTTGTGAACTGGGCTTCGGCTGTAATGAGAATATTACGGATTTATGCGGCTACACCGTATTAGACGAGAAAATGTGCGATACATTTCATATAGCCATCGGAGACAACACGATGTTTGGCGGCAATAACAGTGCGAGGCTGCATATGGACTTTGTGGGTACTGCTACGGTGGAATGTCACATACTTTTTTAGGGATTCATTTGCAGATTTTATAGATAATATTTATATACCTGTTGTAATTAGTCTTTCTGGGGCATTGGGGGGCAAGACGGAAGGTAAAGGAATAATTCTACATTAAAAAGGCTGTTCCTTCACAGATAATATGATGTGACCCCTAAAAGTTAGACTTTATTGCGAAGTGGATTTTCCACTTCGCATTTTTCTTTTATGCTGCCAAGAGGCTGAGTCTGTATTCAACAGGACTCATCCATCCTAGTTTCTCTTTTATTCGTTGCTTGTTGTAATACTCTATATAGTTATCTATCGCTCCTTTAAGCTCGTCATAATTGTAATAAACTACTCCATAATACATTTCCTGTTTCATTATTCCAAAGAAGTTTTCCATAACTGAATTATCATGGCAATTTCCTTTTCTGGACATACTTTGAAAGATTCGATGTTCTTGTAATGTGTTAACATATACCTTCATCTGATAACCCCAGCCTTGATCTGAATGAAATGTTCTACGATATGGACAATCCGATGTGATTTCTATCGCAGCATTCATAGCATCCATTATATTTTTAGCAGATGGTGTTGGAGATACACCATAGCTTATAATTTCTCTATTACACAAATCCATAAATGGATCTAAATACAACTTTTTGATAATCATACGACCTTTAGAATCCACATCATAATATTTGAACTCAGTAGTGTCTGTTGTGATTTTTTGATGTGGGATTTTTGTATCAAAGCGTCTGCGCAATCGATTCGGAGCCATCTTACCTACTTTACCTTTATAGGAACTATACTTGCGGCTTTTTCTGGTAAAAGATGTAACTTGTAAGGATAGTTTCTGCATAATCCGTTGAACACGCTTCTTGTTCACAGAGTATCCTTGTCTGCGAAGCTCCCCTAGCATACGTCTGTAACCAAAGTCTTTATGAAACGAATGGATTTCCATGATTTTTTCTTCAAGTTCTTTACTAGGATTAACTTTGTCAAATCTTCTTTTTTGCCAGTACATGTAAGTTGCTTTTGAAAATCCAACAACTTCGAGAATATCTTTTAATTTGAAATCTCCTCGGAGGCTGTGGATGATTCTCGCTGTTTTTTCTGAAGAGCTTCCTCCTCTAAACGCAGCCTCCTCAATTCTTTTAAATAGGCATTCTCTATTCGTAATTTTAATAATTCATCTTCAAGCTGTTTTACATGCTCAGCGCTTGTATCTACAGGGGGAATGTCTGGTACAGACTGTACTTGTTTTTTCTTATTATTTGAATCCAACGATTTCTTACGACCTTTCTTCTTAGGTCTCAGAGCATCAGGTCCAGCAATTCTGAAATCATTTACCCATTTGGCAGGAAGTGCTGGATTATTAATTCCTTGTGATAAGGTTAACTCCTGAAAAGAGACTTCACTTGATAAATACAACTCTACCACATGAAGTTTAAATTCAAAAGAATATGTTTGATTTTTTCTGGAGCGCATTAATCCTTCATCACCGTATTCATGATATGCGCTAATCCACTTACGTAGCTGTGTGTTGGATCCTAGCCCATATTTGTTTGAAAGATAAGGGGTACCTCCATTTCCTTCCAAATACTCCGTTACAATTTTTTTCTTGAATTCAAAGCTATGTTTTGCCATGAAAAAACCGACCTCCCAATCGTTTGATTTTTGGTCTAACTTTTGGGGGTCGGTTCAATAGGAATAGCCTTTTTTAACACATTGTTATTACACGATGTAAAATTTATTAAGTAATTTGCGGTAAAGATAGCTAAATCAGAATTTTAGGATATAATTCAATGGTAAAATTTGCATTATTTCTCTGTCCCCTTTTATTAGGTTCAAGTTTCAAATACGTAACCTTCTCCAGAATATTCTTAAGCAGTTCATTTCTTTCAGACATAACATCAATATCGTAATAAACTTCGATTACATGCTCTATTCTTGGTATAAGGCCATTGCATAGTATTTGCCTCTGGTTCATTCCGTTAAGCTCTTTGGATAAGTTAATCTTACATTCTTCCAGAGTGTTTATCTGTTCCGTTAATTTCTGTCTGCGTTGGTGAAATACTTCAATGGTATAAACACCTTGTTCCAGAAATTCAAAGGTCATATCAAGCTGGCTATTTAATTTCGTTATCTGATTAGATAATTCTTTTAGGATAGCTTCTTTATCTGCAACAGATTTCTCGTAAGGCTCACCTAGTTCGTAATTCTCCATTTGAAATTTGTATCTCTTCAGCCACACCTCTAAGGATTCAAGGATAACTTCCTCCACCAGATCAAGGGGGGAGGAGATATTATCACAATATGGTGTGGTACATTTAAGAGAAGAGTAAATATTGTGTTTATTAGGACCAAGACGAGTCATAAGACCGCCGCATTTTGAGCAATGTACGATACCTGTAAGAGGATTCTTAAGCGTTGCATCACCTTTTAAGGGTGGCTTGAAACGACCGGTCATTATCTGCTGTGCTTTGTTCCAGGTATGTTTGTCAATAATTGCTTCGTGTAAACCTTCAACTAAAATGGGGTTATTATCCCGGTATTCCTTAATTTTAACTGTGTTATCTACTATTTGCTTAACCTGCTTACGGTAGGACCACCGAATGAGACCGGCATAAGCAGGATTCTTTAAGATATCTTGAATAGAAGTCTTAGCCCAGTGCTGCTGATTGAAAGGCTTTAACCCCATGGCGTCCAGCTTCTTTGCTATTCTGGTACACCCAAGTTTGACACTCTTTCCATCAGGTAGCTCTTCACCGTGAACGTACAAATTGTAGATTAAGCGGACTACCCTTGCCTGTTCTTCGTTAACCGTCAGACTGTAACCCTTATCATTATGCAGTTTGGTTCTGTTATAGCCGTAAGGTGCAGTTGCACCAAGAAATTTACCTTCCTTGGCAGAGGCTACTCGACCTCTCTGGATACGGCGGTTGATGGTCTTGAACTCTCTTCGGGACATGAAAAGTCCGAATTCGAAGTATTCCTCATCAAATTCATTGCCAGGATCATAGAGCTTCATGGGAGTAATGATTTTGGTGTTGGAGTATTTAAAGGCCTGGGCTACGATACCCTGGTCAATGGTATCACCTCTTGCCAGACGTTCCACCTCCATTACAAGAACACCTGACCATTTGCCCTGCTCGACTTCCTGCAGAAGTTGTTGCATCTTAGGTCTTGCTGCAATGGTTTCTCCGGATACGATTTCACGGTAGATTGTAGTCAGCTGTATATTTTTCTTTCTGGCCAGCTCGAGAAGAGTCTTTTCATGGCGAAGGAGGGTATCGCCTTCACCATGTGCTTCTGCTTCCAGATCCGCTCGTGACTTTCTTAAGTAGGCTGCGTATTCTTCCATAAGCACTCCTTAATTATGGCAACTGTACACTGGCAATCAAGGCTTTCTTTCAATCTCAAGCGCTTTCCAAAGCCTATGTATTTCTGCCTGACACATTAAGAGTTGCAATAAAAATATACTGGGATATTACGTATTATATAAAGTATTGTGTCAGACTATGCTCATTAAAATAATACTGCCTTTAGAGGACAATATTATTTTAGCTAAACAGTTTAATTGTTTCTATCAAGTATTTTTTATTTCATTAAATATAAGATTCTATATTTGTTATACTTTAAGAAAAAATCTTTGTAGATTGTTTATTGCAGGAATGAAGAAAAATGGAATATACACAAGAATTTAGTACAAAGGATACAGCATACCATATACCAGACAGACATAGGAGATCAGGGATGGCAGTAGTTAAAGAACTAAATATAAGAGGTGCTAAAGTTCTTATCCATGATGATTACATAAGAAGTCCGGAAGAGAGTAGCAAAATAATGAAGGAGTTCAATGTGAAAGCATCCAGATTCCTGGCTGCAAAGTATAGAAGACTTGCGATGGAAGCTGAGAACGCTAATGAACCAGAAGTTAAGGATTTTACCACAGTCACAACATTCAATCCAAAAAATTGATCGTCCATGTTGGTACGGAGGAACAGGACCTTTAGGATAGTAAAATGGAATTATATGAGACTCAAAAAAGGCTGCCAAAAGGCAGCCTTTTTTGAGTATATGAATTTCTAAAATAGTTATTTCTGATTTCTTCGAATGAAATATTGAAGGAATAATACAAAAATGATTACAATAAAAATGCATATCAGCCAAATCTCAAAACCATAATGGTGCTGTAATCGATACTTTTCTTCACCTGTCATACTCTCAGTAACAGTTTTAACATTTTCGGAACGAATAAAATCGCCAAGAAATTGCCCAATAATAATACCAATAATATTTCCGAGAGATATAGCTGCAGCCATCAAATATTTCTTAAGAAATACAAATAAAAATACCAACAACCAGATAAATAAATATCCATGACTGGCAGTCCAATCAAAAAGATAATAATCTTTAAGAAAGCCCTGGGAAATAACATATAAGACTATAAAAGGAAGTATTAAGATTCCGCCTATTAATATTTGTTTAACTAAATTATTTTCTACTTTCATTTATCAACCTATCCAATACTCTGTTGCAGATATCCAAAGTGCGCTGTCATTAATCAAATAGAAATTATTTGCATAATCAGACCAACCATCTACTATTCTAATATATTTTCCGCCAGTTGTATACTCCCTCCATCCGGTAGATACAATCCAATGCCAGTCAACAATTCCATTTGCTAATAAGATACCACAGGGACGATTATTTGAAGTAGCACTCTTGATACCGGAGAAGGTACCTACACTGCTGTATTTAAGAGTATAGCCTCTGCTGCTGAAATAATCCTTTGTCCCTCCGGCAATCATCATAACAGGTCCATCACCTATAATATCATGAACTGCTACAAATGTATCACGTTTGCTGTTATTCTTCTTAAGATTAGTATACCCTCTGTTAGCATAATATAAGGCAATATTAGTTGCAGCAGTTGCACCGCAGTGATTATTAGCAATATCTGAATTTTCACCTGTAGTACACCAACTGGTTCCTCCAAATGGTATATAACCTGAAGTATAAGAACCGGATGGCATGCTATCCCAGTCAATAAAACCATAGCTTCCGCCAAATATAGTTACTTTTTCATTTGATACAGTTATTTGCTTCAGTATAGTCTCTCTTTGCTTTTCATGCAGTGCCTTTACGGATTCATTGGCAGCATTTAGTTCCGGATAGTTTGTGTAAAGATCATCGACATCTTCAACAGAATTAATTCTGTATGCAGAAGCTGTATAAACGTCAACAGGGCTGTTATAGATTATACGGGAAGTAGGAGAGGTATTAAGAATTTCGCGAATGAACTGGTTATCTCCATCACCGAATTCGATTGCTGTAGGGTTCTCGGGATTGTTATTTATAACGGAATATCCCTTAGGTGAAAAGGAGGTATAGAATGCTACAATTTCACCTTGTGTATTATACAATTCAACGATTTCCTTAAGCGTAGATGATTTATCCAGAATACAGTCTTCCAGATAAGGGGATCTTAGAGCTGAGTTTGCAGAAATCATGATATCCAGTTCATCAAGTCCTGAAACTGCAGATATCATTTCTTCAGCACGTGCTGTTGTTCCTGGAATAAATAAAGCCGTCATCAGAGCGACAATTAATAAACTTGATAATAATCTTTTGAACTTCATTGGAACCTCCTTATTTTACACTTGTTATTGTTTTTCAGCAGTTATAGCTGATGTTACGAATAATGTGAATTCCAGCAGGCTGTCGTTTAAAAAATGAACTTCTCCGGAGAAGCACAATACAATTATATTATAGAACGACTATTGAAATAGTAAATAGACATTTGTGTCCATATTATATATTTATAAGCTGTCGTTTTCTTCTTTTGGGAAAATCAAAACCATCATACGTAATGTAATGGATTTTATTTCACAATCTGTCATATATTTAATAGAAATGAATGTTTGAGGTTTCTATGGAAATACATGTTGTACAGCAGGGTGAAACTTTACAGATGATAGCTGATAGTTATGGTATAACAGAAGATATGCTAATCAGAGATAATGGTTTAGAAAATACCTATAACCTTGTTATAGGTCAAGCACTTGTTATAGCTGTTCCTGAAGTCGTTTATACAGTTAAAGAAGGAGATAGTTTAGTCAGTATTGCGGATTCATTTAATGTAACTATCATGCAATTACTAATGAATAACCCCTTCCTTTCCGATAGAGAATACATTTATCCAGGCGAGGTTTTAATTATTAGTTATAATAGAAAAGGAGATATCACGATTCATGGCAATACCAATCCCAATATTGACAGGAATATATTGAGAAAGACTCTGCCATACCTTACCTATCTCTCAATTGTTAATTATACTGCGACAAACGAAGGTGAAATAATATCTTATTATGATGATTCACAGATCATTGAAATTACAAAAGCATATGGAGTTATTCCGCTTTTATTATTAACCACATTAACCATTGTCGGCAAGGCAAATATAACAATTGAATATGAATTATTATTAAACATAAATTTTCAAACAGAGTATATTCAGAATCTATTAAGGATTATAAAAGAAAAAGGTTATAAAGGAGTCAATATATCCTTTCAATATATCAATGTAACGAATATAATTTATTATAATTCCTTTTTTACACTTATTACTGAACGTTTGAATAGTGAGGGGTTTCTGGTATTTGTAACAATTGACCCTAATCTTAGTAATACAGGTGAAAATGTTAATTTTGAAAGAGTAGATTATTCTTTATTAGATCAACTTTCACAGAACATTATTTTTATGAATTATCAATGGGCGACAAATGTAAATCCACCAGCACCAATTAGTTCGATACAAAATCTAGATGTATTTTTAAATTATGTCAATGCTTTTATACCACCTGATAAAATAATTATTGGCATCCCCACTATTGGTTACGATTGGGAATTACCTTTTTTGCCAGGGTTATCAAATGTAAATGTTCTTTCCTATGACGGAGCTATAAATTTGGCTGACATATATGGTGCAATAATTGAGTTCGATGAGACATCTCAAACCCCCTTTTACAGATACAGTAGAGATAATGTACAACACATCGTCTGGTTTATAGATGCCAGAAGTGTAAATGCACTACTTGATTTAGTAGTCAAATATAGTCTCCAAGGTGCAGGTATTTGGAATATAACTATTTATAATCCTCAGCTATGGTTAGTCATAAATTCACAATTTAATATACTTAAATTTCAATTGGATTAATGTTTATCCGGCTGATTAATAATCTGTTAAATGAATTTTAGCTCAGATATCATTTAATCAGCGTAGATAAGCGGGACAAGTTAACAAAAGAAACTGTCATGATGATTAGTGGAATCTACATATGACTTGGATGGAATTATGTATAGCCCCATTCATAAGTCATTAATAATACCTTATCCGCAATTGCGCCAATACGGGGATAATCATGAGCCTGATATAACAAACCGGGCTGATCTCCGGAAGTCTTAGGTGCTAAGGCAACTGTTACAATATAACCTAAAGGTTCTAATTTTGCATGTACAGCAGCAATAAAATTAATAAATCCTTCTTTATCTTCAGGCTGTATAAATTCAAAATCGATATCTAACCCACTGTAGTTTTTCTCTTGAATAGTGGCAAGTATATTATCAATAAGTCTGGCCTGACCTTCTGGATTAATGAACATATTGTGTGCAATTTCAGTATTGAAATTACCGGTTTCATCCATGGGGGCTAATACCATAAGGGGTGCGACATTATAATCCCTGGCTATTTGTATGAGTTCACTGTCATCAATGGGAATTAATTCTCCTTCGGGAGTGAAGCCGTAGTTGAATAGAGAAAGGTAAGTGAGAAAGGGGAGAGTTTTGCGTAAGACTGTCCGATCGATAAAAGGATAAGCGTAGCCATTTATTACAATATCCCCGAAGTTCTCGTCACGGCGGAATGCGATAACAATTGTCGTCCCTGGGATGAGAGACTCTGTATCGGCAATCCAGGGATTGTTCTGCAGGATTCTGGTAGGCGTTACATCATATTGTTGTGCTATACCAAAGAGAGTATCACCTTCCACAACTGTATGAGTCACTTCGGTAAACTGGATAACCAGACTCTGGCCAACAAGTAAATTATTGGCATTGGTAAGTTGATTATCTGTTATAATCCTTGTCGGTGTAACATCGAACTGTGCAGCTATGGAAGAAATGGTATCACCCGATTTAACGACATAAATTGTCATAAGACAGGGGCTCCTGTAATTCGATTTTATAATCAGTTTATGCAGGTATTACGGGTGTGTGAATAAAATGGTATATTTCACCTGCTTTCAATAAAAAAGTGGCTAAGCGGCTAGTTTATGAAAGCTCTGAAGGTGTTTTGTAAACTAAACGGCTGCATCATTCGTTTGTTTATAATCAATGCTAAAAACCCGGTCATTAAGTACTATTGTTTAAGAAACAACATTAGTACTTAAATGACCGGGTTTTTATATTTCTTAATTCAATCATATCTAATTGTAAAAATAGATTTACAATCCTTCTTCTTCCTGTGTCAGCAATTCCATAATTCCATGTAAACTGCCAAGTGTATTTGTAATAGTATCCATATCAAATTTAACAGAGCAGATAAGATCATGAGGTACCTGTATAGCCTGAGATTTTAAGTTCTGTCCCTTATCTGTCAATGTAATTACAACATTACGTTCGTCATTGGAACTTCTGATTCTGGTGATATAATCCTGTGCCTCCAGCTTTTTAAGCAAAGGTGTAAGGGTTCCTGAATCCAGATATAATTTATTGCCCAGTTCTTTTACGGTCAGACCATCCTCTTCCCAGAGAGCCAGCATGGTTATATATCCGGTATAAGTCAGCCCAAGCGGTTCCAGAATAGGTTTGTATTTTTTTATAATTTCCTTGGAGCAGACATACAGGGCAAAACAAAGCTGGTTGTCAAGCCGTAGCATCTCTTCTCCCGGTAGAAGTTCTTTGCCCTGGGACTGGGTACCCATATCATTTTGATTGTTCATGGCTTTTCCTTTCTTTCTTTACAGCTGAGTGATGCGGTGCATAACTGCTGTCAGTTACAAGTAAAGTTAATTTTGTGCAATTTAATAGTAATAAAAATCGTATAAAATGTCAATAGTAAGTATTGACAAAGACATATATATTTTGTACAATTAAATAGAGATAAATGAAATGTAACAGTTTAATTTACTAATAAAGGAGGAAAATTTTATGGCTGTATATGATTTTAAGGTAAACAATTACAAGGACGAAGAAGTAGGACTGGATGAATACAAAGGAAAGGTGCTGCTGATTGTAAATACAGCAACCAAATGTGGTTTTACACCCCAGTATGATGAATTACAGGATTTGTATGAGAAATACAAAAATCAGGGATTTGAAATACTTGATTTTCCATGTAATCAGTTTGGTGCACAGGCACCTGGTTCCAATGAAGAAATTCATAGTTTCTGTGATGCAAAGTTTGGAATAACATTTCCGATGTTTTCTAAAGTTGAGGTAAATGGTGAAAATGCTCATCCTCTCTATAAATACCTGGTTGAGCAGAAAGGGTTTAATGGCTTTGATGAAGGTCATGAGCTTACCTCTGTTTTGAATGAGATGTTAGGAAAAGCAGATTCTGATTTTGCTAAAAAGCCAAGCATTAAGTGGAACTTTACTAAATTCCTGGTTGACCGGGAGGGTAAAGTGGTTGCCAGATTTGAGCCTACGGATAATCTTGGAATCGTAGATGAAAAGGTTCGTGAGTTGCTCTAATTACGGATTATAATAGTGTAAAAGAAGAAATAAAAATTTTCAAAGAAAATATTGACATTGGTATATGTTTTTAATATACTTTATTAATATAAATAAGCAAAGGTGCTGCAGATGAATATCTGCAGCCTTTTTATTTTAGTCGAAGGGAGTGAATATTGCTCGCATTAGAAGGAATAAAACAGTTATAGTAGCCAAACAAATATTTTTGCAGAGACGCAGATTAAGTAATACTTAATTGGCGTTTTTTTTATTAAGGAGGGAATTATGGAAGGTTTATATTCATCATCCAATACAATCTGGGTATTGGTAGCTGCTGCTTTGGTGTTCTTTATGCAAGCAGGTTTTGCAATGGTAGAAACAGGATTTACAAGAGCAAAAAATGCAGGTAATATCATAATGAAGAACTTGATGGACTTTAGTCTTGGTACTCCAATTTACTGGCTGCTTGGATTTGGTATCATGTTTGGCGGCTCTGGGTTATTTGTCGGTGGTTTTGACCCAATGGTTAAGGGGGATTATAGTTCAATTTTACCCAGTGGTGTTCCTTTAATGGCATTTCTAATTTTTCAAACAGTTTTTTGTGCAACAGCGGCAACAATTGTATCAGGTGCAATGGCAGAGCGAACGAAATTCTCTTCCTATTGCATATACAGTATGGTTATCAGTGCTTTTGTATATCCTGTTTCAGGACACTGGATTTGGGGTGGCGGCTGGCTGGCTCAACAAGGATTTCATGATTTTGCAGGTTCCACTGCTGTTCATATGGTTGGTGGTGTTGCAGCTTTAGTCGGAGCTAAAATATTAGGACCTAGAATCGGTAAATATGATAAGAATGGAAAACCTAAAGCTATACCAGGACACAGCTTAACTTTAGGTGCATTAGGAGTTTTTATCCTCTGGTTCTGTTGGTTTGGGTTTAACGGCGGATCAACAGTGTCTGCAACTGGGGACGATGCAATCTTAGCAATGGGAAGTATATTTGTAACAACAAATATGGCTGCGGCTGTTGCGACTGTCACAGTAATGTGTATTACCTGGATTCGTTATAAGAAACCGGATGTTTCTATGACCTTGAATGGTTCTTTAGCGGGACTTGTGGCTATTACAGCTGGATGTGACCTGGTGACACCTTTGGGAGCAGCTGTAATTGGTATTCTTGCAGGATTTGTTGTGGTGTTCGGTATTGAATTTATTGATAAAGTTCTAAAGATTGATGATCCTGTCGGTGCGATAGGTGTTCATGGTTTATGCGGTGCTTTCGGTACCATTGCTGTTGGCCTTTTTGCTCAGGAAGATGGCCTCTTTTATGGTGGTGGAGTGAAATTGTTATTAACACAGTTTATCGGTGTTGTTTCAGTGGCTGCATGGGTTACTGTTACAATGGTTATTACTTTTTATTTAATAAAAACAATTGTAGGACTTAGAGTTTCAAAAGAAGAAGAGATTCTGGGACTTGATATCAAGGAACATGGTTTAACCAGCGCATATGCAGACTTTATGCCTTCTCCTGATGTTTTTACAGGTAGCGGTGAAGTTATAGCACCTTTAGGAACAGTGCCAATAACACAGGCCGTTAAGGTATCTACTACCGGTTATACTGTATCAGAAGATAAACGAAAACTTACTCAAATCATAATAATAGCAAAACAAAGTAAGTTTGAAGATTTAAAGAAAGCTATGAATGCAATTGAAGTAACAGGTATGACTGTCACCAATGTTCTTGGATGTGGCATTCAGAAAGGTTCAACAGAATTTTATCGTGGAGTTCCAATGGATATGAACTTACTTCCAAAGATTAAGGTGGAAATAGTTGTAAGTAAGGTGCCAGTAGAAACTGTAGTTAATGAAGCAAGAAAAGCTCTTTATACCGGAAATATCGGTGATGGTAAGATATTCGTTTATGATGTTGAAGATGTCATAAAGGTAAGAACAGGTGAGACTGGATTTGCTGCGTTACAGGATGAAGATTAGAAGTTGAAGATTAGAATTAGTAAGGAGCTGCAGTTGCGTCTGCAGCTCCTTACTAATTTAAAGTGAAATACACAATAACTTTGTGTATATTGATGTACATGGGACTCTATTAACCATGGATGAATACCAAGATGAAAATGATGTCCAGTCAGCCTTATGAAAACGGTTTGAATTAGCTGAACCAGTTTTGATAAATCAGACCGGTAAAAGCAAAAAAATTGGTTATTATATGTGCTGCAGTTACAACTTTAATAGATTTTGTTTTATAAGCAACCCATCCCCATAATAATCCCATGAAAATAGAACCACCAACTAATGAAGCAAATCCACCTTGATATATTATTCCCTGTGCCAGGTACAATGCTATATGCCAAATTCCAAAAAATAATGCTGGAAATATGTAGGCTAAAAAAATGTTATTATTAAAAATCTTATTATAAATTCCACGCCAAAACATTTCTTCAAAAGTTCCATTGATTAATGCAAATACCAATGCAATAAATAAAACTTTAAAGCCCGCTATTGGAGCCACCTTTTTAAATACTGCAAAAAAGGTGGCAATGCATGGCATAAATGCTAAAAAATATAATATATATCTAATTACAGCTGTTATATTTGATTTTTGAGTATAGATTTCTTTTAACTTGCCTAATCCATTAGAACAATATAAAGAGAGGGGAAGGCAAAAGATAAACCAATAAATACAAAATCCTATAATAAATCCGGTTGTCTTGCCAATTCTAACGGTTAGAAGCGGCATTAATATCAGCATTGCAATACAAAGAATCGGAGCGGCACTAATTAAAATATATTCATTCTTATTTTTATTTAACATAGATCTCCTTTATAATGCTTTAGTGAATTGGTTCGTGCTAAAAAATGACTGAAATTATTTTATATGTCATAAAGCCAAGGTACGTAATAAAAAGCAGTATGCCATCAAACCTATTTATTTTTTTTCGAATAACGGATACGACAAAAATATAAAGGGTCAATAATATGGTAATAATCAAATCAATCCATAAGGATTTTTCAATTGAAATTGGTGATATTGTGGTAGATACACCAAGTACAAAAAGTATATTAAATAGGTTGCTGCCGATGCAGTTTCCTATAACGATATCTGGTTCTTTTTTGATCACAGCCATAATACTGGTTACTAACTCGGGCATGGTTGTAGCCAGTGATACAATGGTTATACCGATCAGGGTCTGGCTTAATCCGAATCTGGCTGCTATCAGTGTACTGCTGTCTACTGTAAGTTTACCACCTATAATTAAACCTCCAAGTGAAAGGAAGGTTAATACATATAGCAGAAATAAACTTTTCTCTTTCTTATGTGTTATTTGATTGTTAAGACCATTGCCATCATTATCTGTATCCAAATCTCCTTCGACGTCAAATGTAGCAGGAATGGATTTTTTTGCATCTAGAATAACATATAACATAAACATTATAAATCCACATAACAAAAGGATACCATAAAATCTTTTCATAGTATTGCTACTTAGCATCATAACCAAAAGAACAATCTCAGTTAGAAGTAGCATGGGAAGTTCCTTCTTTACCAGAGAATCCTTTATTATAAGTGCCAGAATCATTGAGGACAGACCAGCAATCAAAGCAAGATTAGATAATGAACTCCCTATGACATTGCCAAGTGTCAATTGGTTTGTACCACGTATACCTGAGAGAATTCCAACAACAAGTTCTGGTGCACTGGTTCCAAAAGCAACTACCGTAATACCGATAATAAAAGAAGAAATTCCGTATTTACGTGCTATTTTTGCAGAAGAGTCGATAAGAATATCTGCACTTTTAAGAATTAATACCAAACCTATGATAAGTAAAATAAATTGCATAAAAACCACCCTTTTCTTTATTATATTTGCTGAGATGTACTTGAAAATTTACTGCTCTAACGTATAATATAAATTAAAATACATAAAAAGGGTGGAAAGCTAATACAAGCTCTCCACCCTAAAGCTCAAAACCTTAAGCAAATAATGCTCAACCGGAAAATCATGATTATTATATTCAATAGTTTTGTAAATGTCAAGAATAAAATGAATTCCTACTGCATTATCACTAATTTCCGCTGTAGTAATAATTTATTTTATAAGTTTTGAAAATTGCTAGTTGAAACTGTGCAAAAAAAATAGTATTATGTTAGAAATGATTGACAAATCGGTGCATTGAAAACCTACCGGTTTAAATGATAAAATCACCTCAATAGAAATTGCATGCACTCTATCAGACAGAGACGTCATTACGAAAGTAATGGCGTCTTTTACTATTGACAGTAATTTTCTTTAAGGAGGATTTAAGTATGAGACAGGTCGCAATTTACGGTAAAGGCGGAATCGGTAAGTCAACAACAACCCAGAACTTAACAGCCGGTTTAGGAGAAATGGGAAAGAAGATCATGATAGTAGGCTGTGATCCAAAAGCTGATTCAACAAGATTGGTCCTTGGCGGATTGGCACAAAAAACAGTACTCGATACGTTGAGAGAAGAAGGAGAAGACATCGATCTTGACTATATTCTAAAAAAAGGTTTTGCAGGTATCAAAGGTGTTGAATCCGGCGGTCCGGAACCCGGAGTTGGCTGTGCCGGACGTGGTATCATTACTTCTATTAATCTGCTGGAACAGCTGGGAGCTTATACCGATGACCTGGACTATGTATTCTACGATGTATTAGGAGACGTTGTATGCGGTGGTTTTGCAATGCCGATTCGTGAAGGAAAAGCACAGGAAATTTATATCGTATGTTCCGGTGAAATGATGGCTTTATACGCAGCCAACAATATTTCAAAAGGTATCATGAAATATGCGAATACCGGTGGTGTTCGTTTAGGCGGATTAATCTGCAATTCCAGAAAAGTAGACGGAGAGGCAGAGCTGGTATCTGCAATAGCAAAAGAACTTGGAACTCAGATGATTCATTTCGTACCTCGTGACAATGCGGTACAAAGAGCTGAAATTAATAAAAAGACAGTAATTGATTATAGTCCTGAAGTACCTCAGGCAGATGAATACAGAGAACTGGCTCGTAAAATAGATGGAAATGATATGTTTGTTATACCCAAACCCCTGTCAATAGACAGGTTGGAGGAACTCTTAATGGAGCATGGATTAATGGATGTATAAGACTAGGAGGTGGCGTGATGTTATTAGTAAGAGCTATTATCAGACCTGAGAAAGTTGGGGTTGTATTATCTGAATTGTTATCAGCCGGTTATCCCGCTGTAACAAAAATGGACGTATATGGCAGAGGAAAACAAAAGGGTGTTAAAGTCGGTGAAATCTTCTACGATGAAATACCAAAAGAAATGCTGTTGATTGTAGTGGAAGATGCAGATAAGGATGATGTAGTAAAGATTATCATGAAATATGCCAGAACCGGAGAAACCGGACATTTTGGTGATGGCAGGATATTTATCAGTCCGGTAGAAGAGGCATATACCATCAGTACCAAGAAAAAAGGTCTGTAGGATAAGAAAGAGGCAGTGTGCCAAAGGCGCACAGATGGGAGTTGTGATGAAGGAAGTAATGGCGATTGTCAGACAGAACAAGGTCAATTTGACAAAGGAAGCGTTGGCTACGGCCGGAATACCTGCTTTCACCTGCAGAAAGGTATTGGGTAGAGGAAAAAAGCTAATTGACATGAATCTTCTAACTACGATTGTAGAAAATGGTGAACTTCCCCTTGATCCTTCCGGAGAGCATTTAACCGAAGCTACAAGGCTGATACCTAAAAGAGTATTTACCATCGTAGTTGAGGATGGGGATGTAAGCAAAGTGGTAGAGGCTATTATGGAAGTGAATTCCAGCGGACATCCGGGTGACGGCAAGATATTTGTATTACCCATACATGAGAATTATCAGGTTCGTAATGGGGAATCAACAACAGAAGCTTATTAAAGGAGGTGGCCTTAAGTGAGTGCATTGGAAAAAGTATTGGATCAGTATAATTCACGTGTTTACAAGAATCGTAAAGAACATATGGTAGACATAGGAAACAATGAAAATGATAATCAGATTGCAGCGAATGTTCGTACCATACCAGGAATTATCACTCAACGCGGCTGCTGTTATGCGGGCTGTAAAGGTGTAGTTTTAGGCCCTATCAAGGACGCTCTTCAGATAGTACACGGGCCTATCGGCTGTTCCTATTATGCATGGGGTACAAGGCGTCATAAAGGAAAGAAAGAAGAAGGCATCGATAATTTTCTGCAGTACAGCTTTTCAACTGATATGCAGGAACCGGATATCGTATTCGGCGGTGAAAAGAAGTTGAAACAGTCAATTACAGAAGCGGTGGATCTGTTTCATCCTTCCACTATATTTATCTGTTCAACCTGCCCCGTAGGTCTTATTGGTGATGATATCCATGCAGTTGCAAGATGGGCGGAGACGGAATACGGTATCAAGTGTATTGCCTACAGTTGTGAAGGTTATAAAGGCGTCAGCCAGTCAGCAGGCCATCATATTGCAAACAATCAGATCATGCGTTTTGTAATTGGCGAAGGTGACAGACAGATCAAGAATAAATTCTCGGTTAATCTCTTAGGCGAATACAACATTGGTGGTGACGGTTGGGAGACAGAGAGAATCCTTAAGAGAATCGGTTATGAAATAGTCTCCACCTTTACCGGTGACAGCAGTATGGAGGATTTAAAGAATGCACATCTTGCAAATTTAAGTCTGGTGCAGTGCCACCGTTCCATTAACTATATTGCAGAAATGATTGAAGAGAAATATGGTACACCCTGGATGAAGGTAAATTTCATAGGGGTAAAGGGAACCATGGAAACCCTGAGGAATATTGCAAAATACTTCAATGATGCGGAACTTACCAAAAAGACAGAAGAAGTAATTGCTGATGAAATCGGACTTATTCATGATGATATGGCATATTACAAGAGCAAGTTAAAGGGCAAGACGGCGGCGATCTATGTAGGCGGTTCCAGATCTCATCATTATCAATTCCTCCTTCATGATCTTGGTGTGAATACTGTCCTTGCAGGTTATGAGTTCGGGCACAGGGATGAATACGAAGGAAGAGAAGTCCTTCCCTTTATTAAACCCGATGCAGACAGCAAGAACATTGAATCCATAACCGTTGAACCGGATAAGGAGAAATATCATCTATATCTTTCAGAAGAAGAAATAGGTAAACTGAAAGAAGAAAAGCTCATAGACTACTATGGCGGGCTTGTAAAGGATATGCCCGATGGAACCTATATGGTGGATGACCTGAATCATTATGAGACAGAAGAATTCTTGAAAGTATTGAAACCGGACATTTTTTTCTCCGGTATCAAAGATAAATTTATAGCACAAAAAAACGGTATCCTCTCAAGACAGCTGCATTCCTACGATTATAGCGGTCCCTATGCAGGTTTTCGAGGAGCTGTGAACTTTGCCAGAGACGTAACTATGGGGATTTATACCCCGGCCTGGAGTTTTGTAAAGGCTCCCTGGAAAACTGCTCCCATCCTGGAAGGAACCTTAGGAGGTGAATAAAAATGCTTGATTACACAAAGAAAGAACCCTATGAAAGAACCGCCTTAAGAGTGAATCCTGCTAAGACCTGTCAGCCGGTAGGTGCAATGTATGCGGCACTTGGTGTCCATGAATGTCTCCCTCACAGTCATGGTTCCCAGGGATGCTGTGCCTTCCACCGAATGTTCTTAACAAGACATTTTAAGGACCCTGCAATGGCAGCCTCCAGTTCCTTTACGGAAGGAGCCTCCGTATTCGGCGGCGGCAGTAACTTAAGAACCGCGGCAAAGAACATATTTGAAATTTATAATCCGAAAATAATCGCAGTGCATACCACCTGTTTATCTGAGACTATTGGTGATGACTTAAATGAAATCATTAAAAGCATTGATATTCCGGAAGGAAAGTTCATTGTCCACACCAACACCCCCAGTTATAAAGGTTCCCATGTAACAGGATTCTCCAACATGGTAGGAAGCTTCATCAGCTATTTATCGGTTAAAACCGGTAAAAGCAACGGCAAGACAGCACTTATTCCCGGTTTTGTAAATCCTGGTGATATGAGAGAGATGAAAAAGCTTGCAAAGCAGATGAAAGTACCCTTTACGATGCTGCCGGATACCAGTGGCGTAATGGACAGTCCTATGACCGGTAAGTTTGAAATGTATCCCAAAGGCGGAACTACGGTAGAGGAGATTATTGAACTGGGTGATTGTGACCAGACTCTGGCCATCGGTAAATTTTCCAGTGAATGGGGTGGTCAGACATTGCAGAAGAAGTGTGACGTTCCTTATAAATTACTCTCCATGCCTATTGGAATTACACAGACCGACAACTTTGTAATGGCTCTTCAGTCCATTTCAAAAGCAGAAGTGCCCTATGAACTGGAAGAAGAGAGAGGCCAGCTGGTTGATATCTTAATTGATATCCATCCCTACACCTATAATAAGAAGGTTGCCATCTACGGCGATCCGGATACGGTTATAGGACTTACAGAATTTGTTCTGGAAATGGGTATGATACCAAAATACGTACTGACCGGTACACCTGGTGAAGCTTTTGAAAACGAAGTGAAAAGCCTGTTTGAAAAATACGGCATGAAGGATTGTCAGGCTAAAGCTTATGGAGACTTATATGAGCTGCACCAGTGGATCAAAAATGAAGGTGTGGATCTGCTCATAGGAGGCACCCACGGAAAACATATTGCCAGAGCAGAGGATATTCCTTTTATAAGAGCGGGTTTTCCGATTATTGACAGATATGTGCATTCTTATATGCCTTTGGTAGGTTATAAGGGAGGTATGAGACTGGCAGAACTGATAACCAATGCTCTTATGGACAGACAGGATAGAGACAGCCTGGAAGAAGATTTTGAAATGGTTATGTAATTTAGATCAGTTTCTATTTTCTAAGAATAGGGCATATCTGAAAACTATTGTACCTTCTGACTGTTTAATGATGCCAGATAATACCAGATAGGTTACAAACACATTCTACTATCAAATTATAGTTATATGAAACTCCCGTAATTGTGACACAGCTGTCATTATACGGGAGCTTTGTTTATTTATAGAAATTGTATAGAAAGGAGCGGGTCTATGGAGAATGCCAATGTTTTAGATGACAGAAAAGATTTTATCTATGAGAAGAAGGATGGCTGCGGTGGAAATGGCATGAAATGTGATGCCAACAGTGTGTCCGGCTCCGTCAGCCAGAGAGCCTGTGTCTATTGCGGTGCAAGAGTCGTATTAAACCCCATAACAGATGCTTTTCATATCGTCCATGGCCCTATCGGCTGCGCCAGCTATACCTGGGATATCAGAGGAAGTTTATCCAGTGGTGAGGAACTCTACCGTAACAGTTTTTCTACAGATTTAAGAGAACCGGATATTATTTTCGGCGGTGAGAAAAGACTTACTCTGGCAATTGAGGAAATAGCAGAAAAGCATCATCCAAAACTGATATTTGTATATGCTACCTGTATTGTAGGTGTAATCGGCGATGACGTGAATGCAGTATGTAAGGCCATGTCAGAAAAATATGATATGCGGGTAATACCGGTGAAATCTCCTGGTTTTTCCGGAAATAAATCTGTGGGTTATAAAATGGCCTGTAATGCAATTATGGAGCTGATATCCTGTCATAACCCCAAGAAAAGAAAAGGTGTCAATATCCTGGGGGATTTCAACCTGGCTGGTGAAATGTGGATAATCAAGGATTATCTAAATAAAATCGGGATTCCTGTGGTATCGACCTTTACCGGTGATTCAAGCTACGAAACACTTATTGAAGCACCGGCTGCCCAGTTAAATATCGTACAGTGTGCCGGTTCCAGTACCTATCTGGCAAACCGTATGGAAGAAGAAATGAATATCCCTTATATCAAGGTGAGTTTCTTTGGTATTGAAGATACGACCAGTTCTCTCATACGAATAGCTGAAGCACTCGGGGATAGTGAGGCCAGGCAGAAGGCAATTGACTTTACACAGGCTGAAACGGAGAAATTACAGGGTTTCCTGAAACAGTACCGAAAGAATCTTGAAGGCAAAAAAGCTGCTATTTATGTAGGGGGTGGTTTTAAGGCTATTTCCTTGATCCGGCAATTTCAATCCATGGGAATGGAGAGTGTAGTAGTGGGTACTCAGACCGGCAAGAAGGATGATTATGAAGTGATTGAGAGCCTGGTAGGAGAGAATACGGTTATTCTTGATGATGCAACACCGGCAGAACTTGAGAAATTCATGAAGGAAAAAGGAGCAGATATTCTGGTAGGAGGAGTAAAAGAGCGCCCCCTGGCCTATAAGCTTGGGATTGCTTTCTGCGACCATAACCATGAACGGAAACATCCATTATGCGGATTTGACGGAGTTATTAATTTTACTAAAGAAATAAACAGCAGTATGAATAATCCGGTTTGGAAATATATACAGGCTGAAATATAAAATTCCTTGAAGACAAATTACAGAGTGAAGGGAATTTGCTCTAAAGGGAGCATTTGCTCAGAAAGGAGCAAGGAAATGAGAGGAAATCTAGTTAATCTAAATGTAAACCCATGTAAGATGTGTATGCCCATGGGAGCTGTTACTGCCTGTTACGGTATAAAAAAATGCATGTCCATCCTTCATGGCTCACAGGGCTGCAGTACTTATATCAGAAGACATATGGCAACCCATTATAATGAACCGGTAGATATTGCTTCCTCTTCTTTAACAGAGGAAGGAACTGTATACGGCGGAGAACAGAACTTGTTAAAGGGACTGAAAAACCTTATTACTATTTACAAACCCGAGGTGATTGCAGTAGAAACTACCTGTCTGGCAGAAACAATAGGAGAGGATATTGACCGTATTATTGATAAGTTCTACAGAGAGAACCCGGAAGCAAAGGAGGTGGAGATTATCTCCATACCTTCAGCCGGTTATGCCGGAACACAATTTGAAGGTTATATGAAAGCCCTGTACAGTATTGTAAGCCAGGTTCAGATGGATGAAAACAAAAATAATAAGATCAATGTTATAACTGCTCCCTTATCTCCGGGAGACACCAGATATCTGAAAGAACTTTTGGAGAGCTTTTCCCTGGAATATATACTGTTACCGGATTTATCCGAGAATCTGGACGGAGTATATCAGCCGGAATATGAAAAGCTGCCTTCTAAAGGAACAGATATAAGAGATATACGGAAAATGGGAGGTGCAGTCTTTACCATAGAGATCTCCTCCTTTACGGAAGAGAATCCCTCTGTTGCCGAATACCTGTTTGAGAAGTATCAGGTACCCTATGAGAAATGCAATATGCCTGTCAGTTTAAGAGATAACGATACCCTTATTCGCTTATTGTCAAAACTGTCAGGAAAGGAGATTCCTGAAAAGATAAAAAAAGAAAGAGGCAGATTCCTGGATGCCATGATTGATGCCCATAAATATAACGGGGAAGCCAGAGCAGCTGTTTATGGTGAACCTGATTTTGTGTACTCTGCCGTAAGGCTTTGTGTTGAAAACGGAATTTTACCTATTCTGGTTGCTACCGGCTCCAAATGTCCTTCTATAATACCTAAGCTTACGGAAGAAATTAAAGAGGTTGCTGATCGTTATTTTGTTGAGGATTTTGAAATTCTCAGTGATACGGATTTTAAGACCATCGAGGAGAAGGCGCGGGAATTGAAGGTAAATGTCCTGATTGGTAATTCAGATGGCAGAAGGATTTCTGAAAATCTAAAGATTGATCTTGTCAGAAGAAGCTTTCCGATTCATGACAGAGTGGGCGGTCAAAGACTAAGGACTATAGGCTATAATGGTGCGCTTACCTTTCTTGATGACATATCCAACGTAATATTAGCAGGTAAGGAAACCGGATTTCGTAAAGAACTCTATGTAAAATATTTCAAAGAGGGTTTACAGAATGGGGTGGAGATGGAAGATAAAAAGAACCAGTCTGAGAAGCTGCAGAATGAGAATCAGAATGTCTGGACAAAAGCAGCAAATATAAACGAAAAAATAAAAGTTGCGGCAGAAGCAACAGAACGAACACCCGAAGAGAAGAGTAAGACACATCCTTGTTTTAATTGCGGAGCTCATGATTATGCCAGAATGCATCTTCCTATTGCTCCGAAATGTAATATCAGCTGCAACTATTGTGTAAGGAAGTATGACTGTCCCAATGAAAGCAGGCCGGGGGTTACAACACAGGTACTAAACCCGGAAGAAGCCTATGAGAAATACCTGTATGTTAAGAAAAAGGTTCCAAAGCTCTCGGTAATCGGTATTGCAGGTCCGGGTGATGCTCTGGCTAATTTTGAGGAAACAAAGCGTACACTGACATTAATCAGACAGGAAGATAAAGCCGTTACTTTCTGTCTTTCCACCAATGGACTCATGTTACCTCAATATGCAGAAGAATTAATTGCTTTGGGGGTATCCCATATTACCGTAACGATGAATGCCGTGGACCCAAAGATTGGTGCTAAAATCTACCGCCATGTGAACTATATGGGAAATTCTTATTTCGGGGAAACCGCAGCAGCTATTCTGATGTCCAACCAGATGGCAGGGATTAAGATGCTGGCTTCAAGGGGAATTGTCTGTAAGGTTAATATTGTTATGATAAAGGGAGTAAATGATGAACATATACCGGAAGTGGTGCGTAAGGTAAAAGACCTTGGAGCAACAATCACAAATATTATGCAGCTGATTCCGGTAGAAGGAAGTGTTTTCGAGAAATTACCGTTAGTAAACAATCAGGAAATCATGGCAATGAGAAAGAAATGCGGTGAGACCATGAAGCAGATGTATCATTGCAAACAATGCAGGGCAGATGCAATCGGTGCTTTGGGGGAAGACCGTTCCATTGAGTTTAATGCCTGTCATGGGAAGGGAGCACCGGAGGAAAAAGAAGAAACACACAAGCAGCAGGGAGTACGCAAGCAACCGAAATTATCCGAACAGCAGGAAATCCAAGTACTATATAAAATCCAGGAACAGGTTGACCGGCAGGAACTACTCGAAGGACAGGAACTACCTGACCGGCAGGAACTATACGACCATCAAGAAACGCTAAAACAAGAGAAAACACACGAACAGACCGAAGAACAACAGGAAAGAAACAAGCACATCTATGTTGCAGTAGCAACAAAAAGTGGTGTTCTGGTTGACCAGCATTTCGGTCAGGTATCGGAATTCTATATCTTTGAATATAAAAATGGTATTGCTCAGTTTAAAGAAAGACGGGTAGTGGAGAAATATTGTAATGGTGCGCTGGATTGCGATGAGAAGGAGGATAAGATTACCTCTATCTTAAAGACTATTTCCGACTGTATAGCAGTTGTAGCCATGCGTATAGGTGAATCACCCAAATCAAAATTAAAGGAAAAAGGTATTCATGTACTTACTACCTATGACAGAATTGAAGATTCTGTTATAAAGGCAGTTATTGAATGTAAATTATCAGTATAACCGAACCGGAAAGTATAACTTGCAAAGAAAGCCTGGCTGCCGGTAGCTGATAGTATATAAATTAAATGTATAATAATAAGAAAAGGAGAGTATTGTTATGGTAAGTCCTAAATATCATATTTTTGTCTGTACCAGCTGTAGAATCAATGGGGTGCAAAAGGGGTTTTGCTTTTCAAAGGATTCTGTCGATATCGTTCAGAAATTTATGGAGGGTGTGGATGAAAGAGATTTATCCAGTGATGTAATGATAACCAATACCGGATGTTTTGGAATTTGTGAAAAAGGACCGGTTGCGGTGGTTTATCCGGAAGGTATATGGTACGGCAACTTAACAGAGGAGGATGTTGATACTATTATAGAACAACATTTTGAAAACGGAAAGCCTGTAAAAGAGCTGATGATATAGAATGATAAACCTTGTTAACGGATAAGAACACGAATAGTCAGGAGGGGTACATGATGCTTCGTATAACAGATAATACCTTAACCGGATTTGACAAATGCCTGCCTTCAAAGGAAGAACTTCATTTATTTTGCAGATTGCTAAGAGATATCGGTGTTGATGTAATTGAAATATCACTTGCTGTTTATGAGAAAATGGAGTACCTGCCGGATGACGGTAAATATATCCTTCAGGTTGACTATGCAGAAGATATAGTCAGGTATACAGGTTTTTACCGGTATACCTGTCATTTTCATGAGAATCTGGAGAATCTGATGCCGGAAATTCAGATTAATGACATAAGAGAGATTATCAAACTCCGTGCAATCTCCCACTGCAGGGAACTACGGATTGCAGGTCTTGACGATTTAATGTGTAACGGTTATGATAAAGCTATGGAAGAAATTAAGAAAAACCTTCCAAATACGAAAGTGAATCTGAATCCGGAAAATACATATCATTGTGCCAGCGCTTTGGCCATTCAGTGGCTGTTAAGCTATGGCTCCGATGTTACGGTAAGCTTTGCAGGTCATAAGAATAACGGTGCGACAGAAGAAGTACTTATGGCACTCCGTCTTGCGGTCAGGCATAAACCGAACAAAGATCTTACAGTATTGCCGGCACTTACTAAACTCTATGAGAAAATCACCGGAACAAATATAAGTAATAAAAAACCTGTAATAGGCAAATGTATCTTCAAGGTGGAATCGGGTATTCATGCCGATGCGATGAGCAAGAACCCAGCCATCTATGAAGCCTATGAACCGGCTTGCGTAGGAGGAAAGTCAGAGCTTGTCATTGGGAAGCATTCTGGTACCAAGGCGGTTAAGATGAAGCTGGAAGAACTTTTTCTGCCGGTACCGGAGGAAACAGTAATACTAAAAATGCTTGACAAGATTAAAGAAGTCTGTTCGGATAGCCGAAGCAGTCTTTGTGATGAAGAGTTCGCACAAATTGCAGCAAAGGTGGGTGCTAATGAAGGAATTAAAATACATCGTTGATACAACCTTAAGAGACGGGGAACAAAGCCCCGGAATTGCTCTTCGCAGAGAAGATAAGCTTAAAATTGCAAGACTTCTTGACAATATCGGTGTATATGAAATAGAAGCCGGAATACCCTGTCTCGGACAATCAGAAAGTGATTGTATAGGAGAGATTGTTTCCTGTGCCAGAAATTCAAAGATATCCGTATGGAGCCGCATGAATGTTGAAGATGTAAAAAGGTCCTTGGTCTGCAAACCCCATATACTTCATATCGGAACTCCTGTATCTTATATACAGATTTATAGTAAACTTAAGAAAAATAAAGCCTGGGTTCAAAAAAATATTCTGGATTGTGTGGATATATCCTTAAGTCAGGGAATAGATGTGACGGTTGGGCTGGAGGATGCGTCCAGATCGGATATCGGTTTTATACTAAGCCTTATTAAAGAACTAAAAAAATCCGGTGTTAAGGTTATACGGCTGGCAGATACCGTAGGCGTCTTAACACCGGGCAGGACGAAAGAAATTGTTGAAACTATCAAAGCGCATACAGATATTGAAGTTGAAATGCATGTGCACAATGACTTGGGTATGGCAGTTGCCAATTCAATTATCGGTGCCAAAGCAGGAGCAGCTTATATAGACTGTACCCTTTTTGGTATCGGTGAAAGAACAGGCAACTGTAATTTCTATGATTTTATCCATGCCAGTGAAGATATCTTTCAGTTTGCAATGACAAAGAAGCAAGTCAGGGAACTGGAAGCAGAATGTTATGAACTCTTAAAGGGAGCAATGTAGCGGGAAGACAATCCCTTGTCATACTTTATTCTGTCCTGAAACCGGCAATCAATGCCTTTAATTCTTCCGCACGGCTGTTGACATTACTGCTGACTTCGGCAATCGATAACATGGAAGCTAAGATTTCCTCTGATCCTGCAGAAGTTTCTTCTGTAGTTGATGCATTTTCCTCTGCGCTGGCAGACAGACTGCTGATATGTGATACCACGTTATTACAGCTACGGCTCATTTCCTGACTGATGGAGTCCAGGGTTTCTATCTGCGAATTGATTACTTTCAGGCTGTCAGTAATGGAAATGTATTTATCTTTTGTTTCAGTTACACTGTTTGTCTGGGTTACAACAGTTTCTTTCACCAGATTGCTCTGCTGGTTGGCAAGCTGTGCGTTATACTGCAGATCTTTTAGCATCTCATTTATGATATCTACGGAATGAGAAGACTGTTCTGCAAGCTTTCTGATTTCATCTGCTACGACTGCAAAGCCTTTACCGGCTTCTCCGGCTCTGGCAGCTTCAATGCTGGCATTTAAGGAGAGCAGATTGGTCTGTTCAGCAATTTCAGAGATTAAGGTACTGGCTTCTCCGATTCTTACAGCGCTGGCATCTATTTTCTCAATAACTTCAAGAATCTGATAGAAAGCCTCCTGACTGCTTTTGTTAACCTCTGATAGGGTGGTAACCAGTGTAAGTCCTTCACGCCCGGCCTCATTGATCTGTTTTGCTGCCTGTGTTAAGACAACTGTACTCTGGGTGTTGCCTATAATAATTTGTTCAAGTTTTTCTAGTTCCATAACGGACTGTTCGGTATCGGAAGCCTGAGAAGTAGCTGTAGAAGCAATTTCTCCGATGGCTTTTGCGATTTCTCCCGTAGCAGTGCTTACTTCTTCTGCATTCCTGGTCATCAGATCAGCAGAGTCGCTTACCTCCCTGGAGGTTCTGTTTATTTGTCCTACAATTTCTTTTAAGGAAGATAATACAGTATTAAAGGAGGTGGATAATATACCCAGCTCGTCTTTGCCATCCAATTTCAAGGGTTGTAATGCAAGATTCTGTTTTGCCAATTCATTCATATTAGCAGTGATAGTCCGAAGGTGCTTTCTTAAATAGGTTATCATCACAAAGGAAAGCAGTAATATCAGCGTAATGATTAATATTGTAAAGGCCACAACCTGAAGTATTTTAGCTGCAATATTCTCTTGCAGCTGCTGGGAGGAATAATCTCCGTATAGCACCAGCAGATCCTGCATATTATCAAGTGAGCCTCTGGCAGCATTAAAAGCTGTTTCCATACTGTGGAAATCCCCATCCCCTGTCTCAGGATTATAGGAAGCTTTCCAGATATCAAAATTACTATTAAACTCTTCCAGTAACATTTTTAAGGTCTTGTCTTTTTCCAGATAACCATTAGGGTCATCTTTCGATTCTGTGCCATTTAGCAAGATAAATAAACTATGTGGAGTATAGGAATCAAGGATCTTTTGATTATTCTTTAGTATTTCCGTGATTTTATTGGCGTTATCACTTGCCTGCTGTGCATTTTGTGAATAAACAGCATTTAAATCTATCAATAATTGTTCATCAGAAGTATCGGCTGAGTTAATCAGCAGCTGGAGCTGCCGTACAGCCTGATCGGCTTGATAAAAGTCTCTGTCACTGCTTAAGAGACTGGTATGAACAAGATATAAATCGTTGTAGAATATTTCCTTACTCTTATTAAAGGTGGAATTGTTATCTGCAGCGTATACATAAAGCAGCAGAACTAATTCCAGTATAGCAGGAATTATCATAAGCAGCAGCTTATTTCTTAAGGATAAATTTTTTAACATTGAGTTCCTCCTCACCCTTTGAAAGGTATCGTATAGTACTTAAATTACAAGATATAGATTGAACTCTCCAATATCTTAGGATGATTATAGCAAAGAAGTTTTAGAATATCTACATATATTTTTAAAATATAACAATATACGACAAAATAAGCAGCTGCACCCTGCAATGGCTGCAACTGCTTATTTTGTTACATAAATCCTGTGAAAGTATATAATACTTATGTTGCTTTAATATTTCTTGCATATTCCGGTCTATCTAACATGGGACACAAGTATATAATACTTATGTTGTTTTAATATGCCATGGTTATAATTCACCATTTGAATCAATAAAAGTTGTATTTTTTAACCACCTGCTTGTGAGAAAAGCTTGAATATATGGCGCCTTTAAACCAGAGGCAGGTTAATAAACGTAATTCAACCAAGGTTTTTATTTACTGATAATCTTTCATGTAATCACCATGGGCTTCAATTAATTCATCGCACATATTTCTGATATCCTCTGGATTTAATTCAGCAGCAGTGTGAGGGTCTAACATAGCTGCCTGGTATATATAGCTGCGGTCTTTGGTTACAGCAGCTTCTATGGTCAGAAGCTGAGTATTGATATTTGTCATATTCATTGCTGCACATTGTACCGGAAGACGTCCTACATGACATGGGTTGATACCCCTGTTATCTACTAAGCAGGGAACCTCGACACAGGCATCGGCAGGAAGATTCTCGATGAGACCTTTATTCAGTACATTGCCGCCGATTTTATAGGGCTTACCGGTGACTACTGCTTCCATTATATAAGAAGCGTATTCGTGGGAACGGGTATGAGTTATATTTCCGTTATCCAGAATTCGTTCCTTTTCAGATTCCCAGTCAGCAATCTGATTGATGCACCTGCGGGGATATTCATCAAGTGGAATGTTGAATTTATCAATCATTTCAGGGTAGCGGGATTTAATGTAGAGAGGATTGTATTCTGCGTTATGCTCACTTGACTCGGTGCAATAATAACCAAAATTACGGATATAATCAAACCTTACCATATCATCATGTTTCTCTTCGGCATTTTTCTTTGCAGCCCTTTTTTTGATTTCCGGATACAGGTCATTGCCGTCCCGGTCTTTCAGTTCCAGAAGCCAGCCCATATGGTTAATACCGGCTATCAGCTCTTTGCGGCCCTCTAATTTTTCCTCCATCCCCAGCTTCTTTAAAAGACCTTCAGAGCAGACCTGAACACTGTGGCATAAACCGACGGTCTGAATAGTTGAATAACGCTGTATATAACCTGTAAGCATTGCCATTGGGTTGGTATAGTTAAGAAATAATGCTTCGGGGCATACTTCTTCCATATCTCTTGCGAAACCTTCCATAACAGGAATTGTACGAAGCGCCCGCATAATACCTCCAATACCCAGGGTATCAGCGATTGTCTGTCTTAGACCGTATTTCTTAGGAATTTCAAAATCAGTTATGGTACAGGGATCATAACCTCCGACTTGTATGGCATTAACTACAAAGTCAGCATCCTTTAATGCAGCCTTTCTGTTTTCGATTCCCAGATAGGTACTGATTGTTGCACGGCCATTATTTATGTTTTTGTTGATTGCATCAAGAATTATCTGGGATTCTGCAAGTCTTTTGGCGTCAATGTCATAAAGAGCCAATTCACTTTCCTGTAATGCCGGTGTACACATACAATCACCTAATACATTTCTTGCAAATACAGTACTCCCCGCACCCATAAATACAATTTTTATCAATTTTTCCTTCCTCCTGTTTCTTAATGATTTGCTATATTGATTTTACAATTTTAAGGAAGGAATGTCTTTCTATTTTGTTTCTAAAAACTTGTCATTATGTTGCAACTCAATGCGATTTACGGTATTTAAGCGGTGAAAGACCGTAATTGTCTTTAAAATAATTAGAGAAGTAGTGTTCATCGTGAAAGTTCAAATCCAGGGAAATTTCTTTTATGGTCATATTTGTATTAAGGAGCAGCAGTTTAGCCAGCTCCATTTTTTGCTTCATTAAGTATTTATAAGGTGTAATACCAAAGGCTTGCCGAAATATTCGAATTGTTTGTGAAGGTGAGCGATAAATTAACTTACTAAGCTCGTCAATTGTAACCTGTTCTTTATTATGCTTGTCCAGATAGGCCTTTAACAACACTGCTTCTTCAGATTTGACAGCTGCAGTTAAATGCTGCTCTTTTAAATAAAGTATCATTTCGAAGAAAATAAGAGCGGCAGCCCTTTCAAAATCCCTGCTGTTATCTGCGCTCTTAGCCGTTTCCAATATGCGAAAAAAGAAGGAGCTCAGTGGTACGTCTTTCAGATGCATCAGATGATTCAGGCTATAAAGTGAAAGTAGCATTTCAATTAGAGAGCCTTTGGCATTAAACCATATCTTGGTCCAGGGATTGTCCTTGTGTGAAAAATATTCATGGTTGCTTTTTCTCTTTAAGATATAAACATCCCCTTTTACCGCTGTAAATACTTTTCCATCACAGATAACAGTGCCTTCCCCTTCTAAAATATATTCGAAAATATAAATATCACTTGTCTTTCTGGATATACGATAGGATTCATCACAATAGGAAATACCTGTCATTTCTATATAAAATTCAGCCTCATCCAAGTCGCCCTGAAGGAAACTGTAAATATCTTCATGCATGCGTATAATCCTCACTTTATTTATCATTAAATCTATTTTTAATACCGAAATATAGCATTATAATACAATTACCTTCAAAGAAAGTAAAGAGAATCAGGTAACAAAATTTAGATGCATAAAAATATACTGGAATCAGAAACCAGGAATTCTACAGGAGGAAGCTAAATGAGTAATTTTACAAGGAATCTTACAGGGGAAGAACAGAAAGCCAGAGCGGAATATCCAAGACCTCAATTTGTCAGAGAGGAATGGATGAACCTGAATGGGGAGTGGGAATTTGAATTTGATTACGGAAAGAGCGGCATTGACAGAAAGTTGTTTGAGGGCGGTGCCTTCTCAAGGAAAATACAGGTTCCATTTTGCCCGGAAAGCAGCCTGTCCGGAATCGGCTGCAAAGACTTTATGAACATGGTCTGGTATAGAAGAAAGGTTTCATTAACACCGGAAGCGGGTAAGAGGGTTTTACTACACTTTCAAGGAGTAGATTACCATGCCATAGTATGGATCAATGGCAGGAAAGCCGGAGAACATAAGGGAGGTTATACACCTTTTACAATTGACATTACAGCTTACCTGACAACAGGCGATAATACAATAACCCTATGTGCAGAGGATGAGGTCAGATCAGCTGAGCAGGCAAGAGGAAAGCAATGTGAACAATATTATTCTTCTGGTTGTGATTATACAAGGACAACCGGTATATGGCAGACAGTTTGGCTGGAATTTGTTCCGGAGAGTTATCTGGATAAGTTTAAGTTCTATCCTAACGCATCAGCCGGACTTCTTAATCTGCAATGTAGCTTAAAAGGAGCAGCAGAAGGGCTGATAATAAAGGCAGAAGCTTATTTTAATGGTAAGTTTATGGGGGAAACGGAGTCTCTTGTCTTAAGTAATGAGGCAGAACTTAGCCTTTCCTTAATGGAGAAATACCTTTGGATGCCGGGAGAACCAAAGCTCTATGACCTTAATATCTCTTTATGGAAGGATGAGACTAAGGTTGATGAGGTAGCCAGTTACTTTGGACTTAGGGATATTTATTATGATAAAGAGGGTGTACGCATCAACGGCAGAAAAATATTTCAACGGCTTGTACTGGATCAGGGCTTTTATCCGGAGGGTATCTATACGGCTCCATCAGACGAAGCACTAAAACAGGATATTCTGTTGTCTATGGAAATGGGATTTAATGGCGCCAGGCTCCACGAGAAGGTATTTGAACCACGTTTTCTGTATTGGGCTGACCACTTGGGCTATCTTGTATGGGGTGAATATGGTAATTGGGGACTTGATATAACCAAGAGTACCGCATTAACTGTATTTCTTCCCGAATGGTTGGAAGCGGTTGAAAGGGATTTTAACAGTACCGCTTTAGTAGGCTGGTGCCCTTTTAACGAGACTTGGGATCAGAACTTTACAAGACAGGAGGACTCGGTACTACGTATTGTCTATGAAGTCACAAAAGCTATTGACGGTACAAGACCTGTTATTGATACCAGCGGTAATTTCCACGTTGTGACAGATATCTTTGATATACATGATTATGAACAGGAGGAAGAGCTGTTTGCCGGAAAGTTTAAAGCCATGGGGGAAGGCGGGGATACTTATGTCACCTTTCCTGACAGGCAAAGTTATAATGGTCAGGCATATTTTGTGTCGGAATACGGCGGCATCTGGTGGAGTGAAACCGATAGTGAAGGCTGGGGTTACGGTGAAAGACCCGGAAGCCGGGAGGAGTTTCTAAAACGCTACAGGAGTTTAACTACTACTTTGTTAAGAAATAAGAGAATAAGCGGCTTCTGCTATACACAGTTATATGATGTGGAGCAGGAGGTTAATGGACTTTATACGTATAAAAGAGAAGCTAAATTCGATCCTGCTCTTATTCGTGAAATAAATATACAAAAAGCTGCTATTGAAGAATAAATGGGTATGTGCGATAATACATTAAGATTAATATGATAGTTGTACAGCCCTGCCTGATTCCTAAATCCCTGTAATAGCAAAGGAAGCTGTATAAAGTATCTTGATTGCTAAATTTACATTTGATATTACCATGTTATAGTGAATGTGACGAATTTTTATTATGCAAATGACTCACAGAAGGTGTAAAGGGTTAGGAGAAATATGAACAACAAATCAGATATAAATATATATTATTGTGGTAAAGAAGCCTGTAGTCCCGGTCATTATTTCGGTCCGGCCATCAGACCCCATTATCTGCTGCATTTTATTTTAAACGGCAAAGGAATCTATGAATCCAGAGGAAGCAAATATAATGTGGGGAAAGGTGAAGCTTTCCTCATACGTCCTCAGGAGATTACCTATTATGAAGCAGACAGGGAAGAACCCTGGGAATATGCCTGGGTTGCCTTTGATGGTGAGAAGACGGAAGAAATGCTTAAAAAAGCAGGCTTTACCCAGGAGTATCCGATCTGTGATATCCTAAGGGTAGAAGACTGCGGCAATTATCTTGACCGGTTGGTTGCTAAATTCGACAGGGCTGACAGTAATGAATACGAACTTATCGGTTTGTTTTATCTTATATTCTCAACTGCTGCAAGAGTGTATCAGAAGGAAGAAGAGGCGGCAGAGCAAGGTTATTATGTGAAGGCACTTACCTTTATCCGGCATAATTACGGGTACGATATCCGTGTTTCGGATATTGCAAGGTATGTCGGAATTGACAGAACCTATCTCTTTAAGATATTTAAGCACTTTCTGGGTAAATCCGTAAAAGAGTATCTGACAGAATACCGGATTCTGACTGCCAAATATATGCTACAGAGGACAACTTACAATATGACGGAAGTTGCTTTATCCTGCGGATTTTACGATTTATCAGCCTTCTCCAGGAACTTTAAGAAAATGGAGGGTGTAACTCCCATGCAATATAGGAGTGCTTTGAATAAAGGTGTAAAAGACAGGTCAGACGAGGAATAGTAGGAGAGGTTGAGTGGCGAAGGTAAGGTTGTGGCAGGGGACGGAAATGTGCACAAAATAGTAAGATTCATGCTTCATGGAAATGTATAAGAAGTCCTAATTCTCTGTGTATTCTGTGCTTGGCATATCATCAAACAGATAACTCGCTACGCATGAGTACACTATGTGTACTCAGACAATCTGTTTGATGATATAGCACACAATCCTCAGAGAAAAGGACTTCTAATACATTTCCATAGGCGCATTCATCTTACTATTTAGTGCACATTTCCTGTATCTTGTAACAGGACTTTTGATATTTATATTTGTTTTGGTGTATTTGATTATTGGCCATTTTAAATTCGGTTTTGCAGAGTGGATAGAAAGAAGGGAATTACGTTATGACACTGGATCAATTAAAGATTGGGAAAAAAGGTCGAATAACTGTTGTAACCGGAAGAGGCGCATTGCGAGACCGTTTACTGGATTTAGGGTTAACCCCGGGAACTGTAGTTTTGGTACGGAGAACGGCGCCTTTTGGGGATCCCATTGAAATCAGTCTTCGTGGATATGAACTGACACTTCGCCGTCAGGATGCCAAAAATATTGAGGTTGTTGAGGATAAGCTATGATTACGTTTGCACTGATTGGTAATCAGAATTGCGGTAAGACCATGCTTTTTAATCAGCTGACGGGCGGGAATCAGCATGTTGGTAATTTCCCGGGAGTAACGGTTGAGAGAAAAGAAGGGTTGATTCGTAAACAGAAGGATATTGTGGTCGTTGATCTTCCTGGGATATATTCATTATCGCCCTATACCAAAGAAGAAATAGTAACAAGAGATTTTATTATAAAGGAACATCCTGAGGGTATCATAAACATTGTAGATGCCACCAATATTGAGAGAAACCTTTATCTGAGCCTGCAGTTAATCCAGTTCGATATCCCTATGGTAATTGCCTTGAATATGATGGATGAGGTCAGTGCCAATGGCGGAACTATTGACATCAGGAAAATGCAGGATAGTTTGGGGGTTCCGGTAATTCCTATATCAGCAGTCAAGAATCAGGGTATCCAGAAGTTAATCAGTACAGCCCTTGAAACTGTAGCAAATCGTAATACGCCAAAGCAGCAAAATTTTTATACCGGTCTCTGTGCCCAGACCTTTATGGAAATTACAAATATTCTTATAAAAGCTGACAGAAAGGATACGAAGGCTGCTTTTCATGCCATAAAGCTGTTGGAAAATGACAGCAGAGTGAAAGAAGAGCTTAATATTAAAAAAGACCTGGGAGAAGCCATTGAAAAAAGGATTCGTACCATGGAGAACACACTCCAGACAGACAGAAAAGCGGCAGTAGCTGATATGAGATACCGCTTCCTTGACAGTCTGTGCAGCGAGGCAGTGGTCAGACCCAGGGAAAGTATACATAAGACAAGAAGTCTCAGGATTGATAATATACTTGCAAACAGATATATAGGAATTCCGGTATTTATCCTTATAATGTTATGTGTATTCTGGCTGACTTTTGGAGTTATCGGGAGTTTCTTAAGTAATTTGTTAGGCGGAGGGATACAGGTATTAACAGATTTTTTAAGAAATTTTTTGGTTAGAGCCGGAACCAATGATGTACTGGTATCGCTGGTTGCAGATGGTATACTGGCCGGGGTTGGCAGTGTCGTATCTTTTGTACCGACTATAGTTATCCTTTTCTTTTTCCTGTCCTTATTGGAAGACAGCGGATATATGGCAAGAGTCGCTTTTATTATGGATAAGCTTCTGGGGAATATCGGACTTTCAGGACGGAGCTTTGTTCCTATGATAATCGGTTTTGGCTGCAGTGTACCGGCTGTTATGGCAACCCGGACCCTGCCCAGTGACAGGGACCGGAAAATGACAATTTTTCTGATACCTTTTATGAGCTGCAGTGCGAAGCTTCCGATATACGGAGTGTTTACTATGGCTTTCTTCCCTGACCATCGTGCTCTTGTTATGATATCTCTCTATATGTTCGGGCTGTTAATGGGAATTGTAAGTACATTATTTTTAAAGAAATACATATTTAAAGGTGAAGCAGAGCGTTTTGTAATGGAACTGCCCAATTACCGAATTCCCGGGGCTAAAAGTGTGCTTCTTATGTTATGGGATAAGACCAAAGATTTTATGACACGGGCTTTTTCTGTTATATTTCTGGCTTCAATCCTGATATGGTTCTTACAGAAATTCACTTGGAAACTGGAACCGGCAGCAATAAGTTCACAGAGTATGCTGGCTGATATCGGACAGCTTCTGGCTCCCCTGTTTAAACCCCTGGGGTTTGAAGATTGGAGGATATCTACGGCTCTTCTTACCGGGTTTATGGCAAAGGAAGCGGTTATCAGTACCTTGGGGGTTCTTACCGGAGAAGGAGTTACACGACTGCCGGCTGCGCTTAATGAGCTTTTGTCACCAGTTTCTGCCTATTCCTTTCTGATCTTTACACTGATTTATTCGCCTTGTGTGGCTGCTGTCAGCATAATCAGAAGAGAGCTTAATACCATTTCTGCAATATGGATAGTGCTGTATCAGACTATCTTTGCCTGGTTATGTGCATGGACGGTATATGGAGCTATCAGGTTATTAATATCCTAACTCTTCATTTATGAGAATTACTTTTATCCGGTCAGCTGTAAACTGCCCGGATATCAGTACAAAGTCATTGCAGATTCTCTCCTTATGATTGCAGTCGATACAACGGTTTAAAGAAGTACAGGGGGTGGATTTTCCCAAACGCCTGGCATCTAAAGGAGCGGCTGTCTGCCTTGCTCTGGTTATTGCATCTTCAAGGGTGTCGGTAAGTTTATTGATTCCGGCAATAACAATTACTTGATTTGGCCCATAAAGCATAGGGGCAACCCTGCTGCCGTTACCATCGATATTAAATAGTCTCCCGTCGGTTGTTATTGCATTAACACCAGTGAGAAATGTATCGGAGGCAAAGTTCTGTAGATAAATCCTGCGTTTTTCGTCTTTGGACAAGCCGGGCATAAACTTGTCCAGGAAGTGGTAATTGCCCTGCCTCATGTAGTCAAATACTCCGGTTTCTTCTAAAGTGACTGAGTCACCGCATCCAACAGTTGAGCCGGGAGTAATCAGCTCCTTAAGCAAGCTCAATAAACTATCTTTATGTTCTAAGTAATATCCGGACATGTTATGTCTTTTTAAATTTTTGATAGTTTTTTCAATTCGTATATCCATCTTAATCCTCACTTCTTTTTATATTAATTTATTGGTCGTACTAAAATCTCATATTTAATCCAGACAAGAAAATATAGCGGCAAGGTAGTACCAGTATAACAATAAATACATCTTGTTGCAAATAGCTGTAACTGTAATAAAATACCATAAAAAAACAGGGAACCTCTTTAAGGTACCCATCGTCTAATTGTCATAAAGGGAAAGGAAAGGAGGAACCTACAGCTTTTGTCCTGTTCATGAACATCTAAAATTATATAAAAAATAAGCTAAATAATGAATGTTACTTTGTTGCTTTTTCAATTATAAGAAACTTTGTGTTTATAAATAGTCTAAGGACCGCTGTGAGCGGCAGAATGGAGAAAATATGAGAAAAATGAATTTATTAAAGGTTGCAATGCTTGCAATGACAATTACACTGCTTTATGGAGGAACTGCGAAAGCTGCAGAAACGGAAGCTCCTGATACTACCGCATCTTCTGAAATATTATACACAACCAGTGTAAGTGCAGATAATCCACAGGTTAAGGAAATGATGCAAAAACAGTTAGAGGTTGATAAAACCCTGTTTGAAGATAAGGTAAAAGACCTTGAGGACAAGGGAATAACCGTTACTTACACTGCTCCCCTTGAAACAGCCGTAGAGGTAGCAATTATACCCTTTAATACAGAAAATGAAAATTATGTATATGATTTACTTGGTAAAGATAATGTATCAGTAGTAGAAGGTGTTGCTCCGGAATTAATCTATGCTTCAGGTGCAGCAACTGGAGAAGAACCGGTTTATAAAGGGGAAGAGGCACAAGAACCCACCGAAAATCTTGTGGATGATGGTATTATGACTATTCAGGGAGATTCTGAAACTGCAAATGATGATCAGACAGCAGGTACAGGAGAAGAAACAAACGAAGTAGAACTTACATCTGCTACAGTTGATTCCAGTAAAGCTGCTGAATCAGGGATAGCAAAAGCTGCACCGGTGAGTGCTGAAATCAATACCGCTGCTCAGCGTTCACCCGTTGTTATTGGTGCTGTTATAACCTTTATCCTGTTGCTAAGCGGAATTGTTTATTTCGTTCAGAGAAAGAAAGAAACAAAATAATATACAGTAGAAAAGAGGCCTTGTTGATGGTAAGCCGTCAGCAGGGCTTCTTTTTATGTCCATAGTTCCTCGCTGCATTTTAGTCTGATTGTTTGCTTTGATATGAGCAGGTATTAATACAATCATAATTTCCTTTTATGATAAAAAATGGCAATCAATACGACATAATGGTACATATTTCGTCATTTCACAATATATTAGTATAGACAGTCTGAGTAATTATTGAAAGAACTGTAGTTATCAGATTGTCACTGGCCTTCCGGGGTTATATACCGGAAGAGCATTAGAAAGAGAGGAAAATGTGCCTTGAAGTTATTTCATAATTTTCTCATGGAATTAAGCAGGAAAAGGGTTAAGTTAATCCCTTTTGATGTACAGCAAATTCATGAAAGTGCCAGTGAAATACCGGAAGGTATTCAGATGATAAATGCACCTCATCTTTGGGACGCAGGAAAAAAAGGAGAAGGAGTGGTCGTTGCAATTATTGATACAGGCTGTCAGACGGATCATCCGGATTTGGCAGGAAGAATAATTGGCGGCAGGAACTTTACCTGTGATTATGCTATGAATCCGGATAAATATGAGGATAACAACGGTCATGGAACTCATGTGGCAGGAACAATTGCAGCAATTGAGAATGACGCAGGTGTTGTAGGAGTAGCACCCCTTGTTAAATTATTAATCGTTAAGGTATTGGATAAAAACGGAGGTGGAAGTTATCAGAGCATAATAGAAGGTATTAATTATGCGGTATCCTGGAGAGGCGAAAACGGAGAAAGAGTCAGAGTTATATCCATGTCCCTTGGTGGTCCAAGTGATGTAACAAAGCTCCATAAAGCTGTTCAGGATGCAGTTGCTGCTAATATACTGGTTGTTTGTGCAGCTGGTAATGAGGGCGATAATAATAGCAATACCAATGAACTTAGCTACCCGGCAGCCTATGATGAAGCAATTGCAGTAGGTGCTGTTGATTTTAATAAAAAGATTGCAAAATTCAGTAATAGTAACGATAATGTGGATCTTGTAGCACCCGGTGTGGGAATTCTCTCAACCTATATCGGCGGCAAATATGCTACCTTAAACGGAACCTCTATGGCAACACCTCACGTATCAGGAGCTCTTGCCCTGATAATAAATGAGAGTGAAGCAAATTTTGGAAGAACTTTAACGGAAGCAGAACTTTACGCACAGCTGGTTAAGAAAACTGTTTCCATAGGAATAGATAAGAGAAGTCAAGGAAATGGACTTATAGATTTGTCGAAAGAATAAAAATTTATAGCGAAAGAATAATTAGATGATACAAATATAAGGCAGGAAGTATTAGTTCCTGCCTTATATCAATTTGTCTCTTTCAATATTCAGTTTTTAGCAAACTACTTGGATCCGAATAACTTTTATGACATAAGCCAGTCCAACTTAACCATCTCCTCAAATTTGCTGTGTGAATAAGTTTTTTTGCAGTTCGAGACTTACTGCTTATTTTTATCTTAGTTAAAGGAATACAGGCGGCATTTGATTTTTGAGCACATGTGTTTAACAAGGGCTTTAAAACCATTTGCTTTGTATCCATTCCTTATTATACGCAGATAACTGATATCTATCCGCATAAGCCAAGGTAATTAATGGAATAGAGTAGTAGAATACAAAAAAAGAAGCCTAACATAACATTTTAGTTAGAAAGGCTTCTATGATTAACCCATTTTTATTTTGTATACAGAATGGGATAAAACTGTACTTTCAATTTTATATGAAAGGATAACTGCACAAAGCCTTTTGTTCCTTTAAGACATTACTCATTAACAAACTGTACTTGTATTTTTTGATAGAAGCTATCTGCGTCAGGTTCATGTTCTTAAAGGAAGGTTATTGATTTGCTATCCACTCTTTATTATGTATGATTTTCTAAATAATATACATACTCTTAATAAAGTATATTGATTCATTAAACAGAGGACATTGCTGGCATTTGATTGTCGTAAATACACTATTTTTGACTTATTTCAAAAGTGGGTTGTAATCCTGTCTGTCTTACAATATAATGGATTGGTATCTACATACTGGAAATTTATCTAAGAAAGAGGTTATATGAAAGATTGGATTATTGAATTTATGAATCAATTCGGATATCTGGGAATTACTTTTCTCATTGCGTTGGAGAATGTATTTCCGCCTATACCTTCTGAGATTATCTTAACCTTTGGCGGATTTATGACCACCTATACAAGTCTGACTGCCCAAGGAGTTATCTTATTCTCAACTATTGGTTCATTACTGGGTGCGGCAATTCTGTATGGAGCAGGCAATCTATTGACAATGGATAGACTTGGCAGGATATTGGATGGTCGTATTGGTAAAATTCTGCGTCTAAAAAGAGAAGATGTCAGTAAGGCTTATGACTGGTTCAACTCCAAAGGAAAAGTAACGGTTTTAATCTGCAGATGTATACCTGTAATCCGAAGCTTGATATCCATACCGGCTGGTATGGCAAATATGAATATTTGGATATTCTTTCTTCTGACAACCATAGGTTCCCTGGTGTGGAATACGGTATTAGTGCTTCTGGGAAAGGCTGCCAGCAATTCCTGGGAAAGTATTGTCGACAAGACAGACACATTTACTCATATTACCGTAATAGTACTAGGTGTATTGTTTATCCTGTGTGCTGCCTTTTATTTTTACAAAAAGAGCAAGAAGAAAGAAAAAGAGTAGTAGTATTTATTTCTATTTCCTGAAATGAATTCAAAGTAAAAAAAAATAAAAAGCATATAAGAAGACCACTGCCAGTTTTATTAGTCCGGCAGTGGTCTTTTTGTTGTTATACAGTATTTGGGTTATTAAAAATTAATAAGTCTTATCTTCTTTTACTTTAAAAGATTCACAATCTGTACCTTCAACTTTAGAGGTATAAGAATCTGATTTTCCTACCATAATCTTATCAAGTGTACAATACTGTTTCTCGCCTGCATGATATTGACATTCTGTTACACTGCATCCGATGCTTGAATTAATTTCCATTTTAGTAACTCCTTTCTAATAAGCACAATGGCTTTTAGCAATAGATTTTAATTTTCATTGCACTAATTAGAATGGTTTTTTTCAAGTTTTTTATTCAGTTACATATTGTTAAAGCAGTAAATTGTTTTATATGTAAATTAAAAAATCCGGATTCCGTTAGAATAAACTCGTTCAATCTGATAATTTTTATCCATAATTATGAAATCAGCTTTTTTTCCGATTTCTATTGAACCGGTTAATTTATCCGCACCTATTGCTCTTGCGGGATACAGGGTAGCACTTAAAATCGCCTGTTCTAATGGTATACCTATTTCCAGTACTTTTAGGAAAGCTTTATAAATAGTTGTTGTTGAGCCGGCAATGGTACCGTCGTCCAAGGTTGCTTTTCCGTCTTCTACAGTTACCTTCTGGCCGCCTAATTCATAGATACCATCCTCCAGACCGGCAGCACTCATGGAATCAGAGATTAGGATCAGCTTCTCTGGAACTGCCTTAAACATAAGACGGATCACCGAGGGGTGGATATGAATTCCGTCACATATGATTTCAGCATTTACCTCATAGTCTGAGACTGCACCGATTATACCTGGAGCCCGGTGATGAAGTCCATTCATTGCATTGAACAGATGGGTTACATGGCCGGCACCAGCTTTAATCGCTTTTACGGCGGTATCGTAATCACAGGAGGTATGGGCCAGAGAAATTACTTTATTTTTACTGTATTTTTCTATAAAGGGTATTGCCCCCGGAAGATCGGGATCCAGATCAATGATCCTGATTCTGTCACCAGAAAGTGCATTGAGTTCTTCGTATTTTTCTTCGTTAACGGATAAAAGATAGCGGGTATCATGAGCGCCTTTTTTGGAAGCTCCTAAAAAAGGGCCTTCCATATTAATACCTATAATACGGCTGCCTCCGGTTCCTTCTTCACAAACTTTTTTAATGTTTAGCATAGCTCTTTTGTATGTATCGTAGCCAATTGTCATAGTGGTAGCAAGGAGGGAAGTAATGCCGTTAGCTGCATAGAAGGTACACATTTTCTTAAGTTCTTCCGGTGAAGAAGTGGTAAAATCATAACCGATACAACCGTGGGAGTGAAGCTCGATAAAACCCGGAATAATAAGTTTATCAGTACAGTCTATTGCAGTATCCGTTGACTCACTGTTCTTATTGTTTATAATCTCTGATAAATTACCGTCTAAGATCTTAAGATCTGCTCTTTGGAAGCTGTCATTAATAAAGACAGATGCATTTTGAAATAACATATTAATAACCATGCCTTTCTCATAGCCTGCAAGCCTTGAGCCACAGGAACAAATTTGCGTGTGAAATGTAGTTAGAGAGATTTCATAGCATTATTCAAAGGAACAAACAACAGTCAGGTCAGGATGGAATTGCAGGATGGAAGCAGGAACATCGGGAGTTACCGGTCCGAATATGGCCTTGTGAATTATTTCTTCTTTGTCTGGGCCGTTTGCAATCAAAAGAATTTTTCTTGACTGCATAATGGATTTAATACCCATAGTGATAGCTTTCTTTGGAACTTCATCAATATTCTTAAAGAAACGTGCATTAGCCTGAAGGGTAGTTTCGTTCAGTTCAACGATGTGAGTAGCTTTTTCAAATGAATTACCCGGTTCATTAAAACCGATATGTCCGTTATGCCCGATACCTAATACCTGAAGGTCGATTCCGCCTAAGTCAGCTATGAGATTTTCGTAACGAATACATTCTGCTTCTAAGTCTTGCGCCAGTCCATTAGGAACATGGGTATTTTCTGGTTTGATATTTATATGAGAAAAGAAATGATCGTTCATAAAATATCGGTAGCTCTGAGGATCTTCAGGTGGTAAACCGCAATACTCATCCAAATTTACAGAAAGAGCGCGGGAAAAATCAAGATCTCCTTTCTTATACCATTCAATAAGCTGTTCGTAGGTCCCAACAGGTGTTGAGCCTGTAGCAAGCCCTAAGACGCTGGAAGGCTTAAGGATAACCTGGGCAGAGACCACATTAGCCGCTTTTCTACTTAGATCTTTATAACCGTTGGCTTTAATCAGATTCATGATAAGTACCTCACAAGGATTTTTTGTAATGAAAGAATTAAGCTCCTGATTGACATTCTTTCATAGTATATCTGATTCTATAGTATCCTATGAAATTCTAAAAATCAAGGAAAATAAAAAATATTTTCACTATAAAAAGAAAATTATATTTATTTAAAGAGACAAATTGATATAAGAAAAAGCTAGGATTTGGGTAATGAGGGTAGATTTTATTGACAGATGAAATATACAAGGATACAATTCTAATATGAAAATATTTTTTACTAAAGTAAGACCCAGAGTTTAGTAGGTTAATGTGAAAAATAGAATAAGAAAAAAACGCCATATAGAAAAAAGCCATCTGGAAAAAACTAAGCAGTATAAAAAGCGGGTTTATGTGCCAGGCAGAGTGTTGTAGTAAGAACAGATGATGTTTTTCATATTTATTTGTATGTGTATATGTACCGGGGGACATGTGTACCAAGGCACATGTGTACCTTGGTACACAGATGGGAGTTAATTGTGAAGAAAGAGGAAGTTTTTAAGAAAATCAAAGGTGGATTGATTGTATCCTGCCAGGCATTGCCTGAAGAACCGCTGCATGGTTCTTATATTATGGCGCGGATGGCTCTGGCAGCAAAAGAAGGCGGGGCCTGCGGTATCAGAGCAAATACACCTGAGGATATTAAATATATCAAAGAAACCATAGACTTACCCGTTATTGGTCTTACCAAAAGCATCTATATTGACAGTGAGGTATATATTACACCAACCTTAGAAGAAGTAAAAGAGCTTATGAAGGCTCGTCCGGATATTATTGCATTGGATGCTACAAATCGATTAAGACCTGGGGGTATTTGCCTGAAAGAGTTTTTTTTAAAAATCAAAGAAGAATTTCCGGATATGTTGTTTATGGCCGATTGTGCCACCTTTGATGACGCTTTGGAAGCATATGGATTAGGCTTTGATATTGTTGGGACCACGCTCTGCGGGTATACGAATGAAACCAGAAATGAGAAACTCCCGGCGATTTCACTTATGAAGGAGATGGCTGAAAAACTTCCGGTTCCAGTTATTGCTGAAGGAGGTATCAGTTCGCCGGAGGAGTTAAAAGAAGCACTTGATACCGGTGTATTTGCAGCGGTAGTGGGTTCTGCCATAACAAGACCCTCTGAAATAACAAAAAGATTTACGAAGGCAATTAGAGACAAAGATAGTATTTAGAAAAGAATGGGAGGTTGACATGGCAGGAATACTGGACAGAATAAAAGAGAACTACGCTGGATTTACGAAAGCCGAAAAAAAGGTGGCAGATTATATATTTGAGAATCCCAGAAAGGTGCTGTATACATCAATCACTGACCTGGCCCAGTATTGTAAGGTGGGAGATACCACAGTATTTCGATTCTGTAAAGAATTAAAATTAAACGGATACCAGGATTTTAAAATGCTTCTGGCTCAGGATATTACAAAAATGGGAGAGATAAAGGAACAGGTTGCAGGTATCATTGAAAGTGGTGATGATACCAGGACAATATGTGAAAAGACTCTGTCTGCACATATGGACGGACTCAAGGAGACTTATCAGCTGCTGGATTATGAGCAGGTTGCAAAAGCAGCAGATCTTATGTCAGCTGCCAGACGTATTCATTTCTTCGGAGTAGGCTCTTCGGGAACTATAGCATTAGAAGCTAAGCAGAAGTTTATGAGAATTATACCCAACGTAGAATTTACAGGAGACGGGCATATGCAGCATATTGCCGCCTCGCTTATGGACTCCAGGGATTTGGCGATTATTTTTTCCTATTCCGGTTCAACAAAAGATATGATTGAAGTTCATAAGCTTTTAAAGCAAAATGGCTGTCCAACCGTAATCATAACCCATTTTGCCAAAACCGCTCTCACCTCCCAGGCTGATGCTATTCTTTTATGCGGTTCGAATGAAGGACCTCTGGATGGTGGTGCATCAACCACATCCATTGTACAGCTTTATATATTAGAAATCTTATATCTTCAGTATTTTGTAAAGCATTATAACCAGTGTACAGAAAACAAGGCAAGGACAACAGAGTCAATTTCCGGAAAACTGTTATAGGTAGTAAAACTTTAAATATTGCACTAATATACAGGAAAAATATTACATGTACATAGTCAATATAATACAAAAATATCTGGACAAACAACTTTATATTGAACATAATCTCCATAAATGCTATGATAAAATTGCATAATAATAGATTGGAGATGGAAAATATGGATATCAGTGTAGAGATTTTTCAAGCAGCATCCATTATTGTTTCAATCCTTGCCTTTATTGCAGCCTTCTGGCTGTATCGCTGGGTAAACAAGAGGCCTTCTTCCAATGAGCGGATTGCTCAGGTAGGAAAGCTGATACGTAATGGTGCAAACACATTTTTAGCGAAGGAATTCAAAGTTTTATCCCGTTTCTGCGGAGTGATCGCAGTTGTTATCTTTCTGTTTTTGCCTGATCCGGTTTGGGAAGGCAGTCTTTTAGACAATGCACTAATGGCATTGTCCTACATCTTTGGTACTTGTTTTTCTGGAATAGCGGGAAAGGTCGGTATCAGCATTGCCACTATTGCAAACATAAAAGCAGCGGAATCTTCTGTCAAAGGTATCAGACCTTCCTTTATGGCAGGTTTTCGCGGTGGAGCAGTAATGGGAATGGCGGTGGTAGGTTCCAGCCTTCTTGGCGTCACCCTGGTACTACTGCTTACCAATAATACAACAGCCCTTCTTGGCTTCAGTTTCGGTGCCAGCTCAATGGCGCTATTTGCCAAAGCAGGCGGTGGTATTTTTACTAAGACTGCCGATATCAGCGCTGATCTGGTAGGGAAAGTGGAGCTTGGAATTCCGGAAGATGATCCGAGAAATCCGGCAGTTATAGCTGATAATGTAGGGGATAATGTGGGTGATGTGGCAGGTATGGGTGCGGATTTATTTGATTCCAACGTAGCCTCCATGGCAGCGGCGCTGGTTATGGCAAGCGCTCTGGACAAAAGCAGCGGAGGAAGCAGCAATGCCAGTATGGTTTTCTGTTACAGTGCCTTGGGTCTTCTTGCCTCTATTACAGGCGTACTGACAGCAAGGATGAAAGAAGACGGCAATCCCGGCAGGGCGTTAAACAGTAATACTTATGTAACGACTGCACTATATGGCGTACTGACAGCACTTGCTACATATGTATTTAACTTTGAATGGCGTATCTGGTTTGCCAGTGCCATTGGTCTGGCAGTTGGAGTTGTTATTGGTCTTGCCAGTGATTATTTTACCGATGATTCCAGAAAACCTGTCCATATGGTTGCTAAAGCCTCAGAAGCAGGACCTGCCTTTACCATTTTATCGGGTATATCTTATGGACTTATGAGTATTCTGCCTTCCATGATAGGAATTGGTATATCTGCATTGGCAGCTTATAAAATATGCGAACCCTTAGGGGCTGGATATCCCATGTTTGGTATAGCTATGGCTGCTGTAGGAATGCTGTCCATCGTTGGTATGATTATCTCCAATGATGCCTATGGACCCATTGTTGATAATGCCAGAGGACTTGTTGAAATGGGAGGGCTGGGTGAGAAAGCCCTGGAAATAACCGATACCCTGGACAGTGCGGGAAATACCGTAAAAGCCGTTACAAAAGGTTTCTCCATAGGAGCTGCAGGACTTACGGTTATTGCCTTGTTAGGCGCTTTTATCAGTGAAGTGAATACAGCTGCAGTTGAACTTGGCAAACCACTTATAACGGGTTTTGATATTCTAAATCCAACTGTTTTTTTCGGACTGTTATTCGGAGCAGCAATACCCCCTTTGTTTTCTGCCATGCTGATGTTAGGTGTGGACAGAAACGCACAGAGAATGGTTGATGAGATACACAGGCAGTTCAGGGAAATCAAAGGTCTGAAAGAAGGGGAAGACGGTGTTATACCGGAGTATGACAAGTGCATTGAAATAGCTACCCATGGAGCGCTGAAGGAACTGGTACCGGCCGGCTTAATGACTATTATCGCAACACTTTTAGTTGGATTTATTGGTGGTGTATCAGCTGTAGGCGGATTCATTACGGGAAATATAATAAGCGGCTTGATTTTTGCCTTATTTATGTCCAACTCAGGCGGCTTATGGGATAATACAAAGAAGTATGTGGAATCAGGGCATCATGGGGGTAAGAATTCTGCTGCTCATAAATCAGCAGTAGTTGGAGATACAGTGGGAGATCCATTTAAGGACACAGCCGGACCATCTCTGAATACTCAGATAACCGTGGTATCCCTCATTGCTTCCCTTACTGCTACGGTCTTCCTGACTATCTCCTTGTTTGGCTGAGGCATGAGAAAATCTAGCGGTAATTGTTGTTTTAAGTTTGGATTGAACTCATGAAATAAGAAAGAAGGGCTTTTTGCTCCGCAGCGGGTAAGTCATTACCAGACTACAGGAGCATAAGCCCTTCTTTTTATCGCATTCTATTATGCTATAAGTATTTACTTTAATTAAGATGCAGTTCCGATATAAAGCTTAATCTTATCGATTCTCTTTTGTTTAACGGAGATAATCTTAAATACTAAGTTATCAATTTCTATAGTACGGTCTTCATCATCGCTGGGAATAGCACCCATAGTATCAATGAGGAAACCGGATATGGTATCATAATTTTCAGAAGCAATGCCTAAATCTAATTCTTCGTTGAGCTCGTCTATTGTAAGCAAGCCATCCAATAAGTAAGTGGAATTGTCGAGCATTTTAATTTTGGGAACATAAATATCGTATTCATCCTCAATATCACCCATAACTTCTTCCACCAGATCCTCCATGGTAACAATTCCGGAAAATCCGCCATATTCATCTATCAATACAGCAATATGGTTTTTAGAGACCTGAAGCTCTTTGAAAAGCTCATAAATATTCTTGCTGTCAGGTACTAAATAAGGCTTAATCAGAATAGAACGCATATTGACATTGCTGTAGCCTACCTTGATAGCTTCCTTCATATAATCCTTAAAATATAAAATACCGATAACGTTATCAATATCATCCTCATATACCGGGATTCGGGAATATTTTGTGTCCATCAACTTATCTACATAGCTTTCTATGGGATCAAGAATATTGATAGCAAAAACATTAACCTTGGGAGTCATGATTTCTTTGGCAAGAGTATCATCAAATTCTATAATGGAATTGATCATTTCCCTTTCATTTTCATTTAGTACACCATGTACTTGTCCCTCATCAATTAAAGACTTAATCTCTTCTCTTGATAATATATCCTCCTGAACATTTACCTTGGAACCAAATAATTTCATAACCAAATTGGTTGAGAAAGAAAGTAATTTGATAAAAGGTGATGCTACTTTGGATAAAAGGTTAACAGGGCCAATTACAAACATACTGATTTCTTCTGTTTTCGAAAGAGCAATTCTTTTGGGAACTAATTCACCGAAAACCAATGTAAAGAAAGCAAGTATTATTGTTACAAGGAAAAAGGAAATTTCATCTCCATATGGAATATGAATTGTTAAAAGAAATTCTCCCAAAGGTCCGGAGAGTCCGGTAGCTGCAGATCCTGCTGAGAAGAAACCGGCTAAGGTTATGGCAACCTGTATGGTTGATAAGAACTTTGTGGGTTCCTCCATGATCTTCTGCACCAGCTCGGCTTTTTTGTTACCGCCATCAGCGAGCCTCTTGATTTTGTTTTTGTTTGATGATACCATGGCCATTTCGGCACAGGAAAAAAATGCATTGATAAGTGTTATAACGATTAGTATTAGTATTTGTAAAAAAATACTATCCCCGTCAGGGTCAGGATCCATTATGATTATTCCTCCTAAAAAATTTTGTATCTATTATAGCATAGATTAGACAAAATAGCAAGTTTTTAGTACTAGTTTCTAAAAAAGACCTGAAAACATAGTAAATACAAGGGGAGTAAATGGAAAAAACTTCTTACTCCTATGCAGAATTTTCACAAGTAAGTGTTTCTTATTCAGTACTTAAGAAAATCCGCATAAAATATACTGTAATACTTAAACGATGGCAGACTTCGGATAAGATAGAGGAATTTAGAGATAATAGAGGTTGTGGTGGTGTATTAATGAATGATAAAAGTGGAATATGGTAATTTATTATGCAAAGCTCCTTATAAAAATAAATGTATTTGTACTTTTATAAACAGGAAAAATTTTAAGAAGTCCTAATTCTAAATTATTGATAAACACTCTTAAATTTATAGATTGTTTTGTTGTATACAATTATGCGAAGTCTTGAAAAGCCTGTATTTTCAAGACTTTCCTTATGTCAAGATAACATTTTGTCTTAAAAAGGCAGGTTGACAGTACCCACAAAATGGGTTATAATCGGAGAGAAAGTAAGCGTTTACAAAAATGGCTGATTTAAGCGGTTTTTCAGGAAAAATGCATACTTCTTATTGAATTGAAAACTGGTGAATAAAGACGGCAGACAGGTTAATTACATGTTGACAAGTACAGCAGACAGCAAGAAGCAGCTTTATGGTAAGTTGTAGGAAGCCGGTGTCCATAAGTACATAGGAGATCGGGTTTAATAAATGTTGGAAGGTACTATGCTAGACGGCTCTGGGATACTGCATATGTCAATTCAGGAAACGCTTCGGGCGTGAATGCTGTATAAATTGACACAACAGATAAAGGAACAGGCTGAGATAGCAGATAGCCAGAAATGGCATATAGCTAGAAAGGATGATTAGGTGAAAGAATTGTTACAGAAATTTAATTTTTCTAAAGAATTACAAGCAATACTGGACAGTTGTAAGAGCGTAGTAATCCCTGCTACAAAAGAGGAATTGCTGGCTCTTTCCTTTGGCCCTGAAGGCGGAAACGATTTCGAAGTAAGATATGACGTGGAAGGTAAAGGCTCTGTTCTGGAAGCTACCGTAACCAGATGCAGAAACGGTGTTATCGGTAACTATCCGGAAGATTATATGAGAAGAAGAGACCCGGACTGTAATCTGGTATCTGATGATAAAGAGTCAGATAAACCAAGATATCAGGACCTTTACAAAAAGGATTTCAGTGAATTAAGAGATGCGACTTTTGAATGGCTTAAGAAACAGGAACTTTTTATCGTTCCCTTTATGGCCGGAGGAAGAGAATACGGATATCCCGCTATTCTTTTAGCACCTGTTAATGCAGGTTTTTTTGGTGCTGCTTTAGCTGATTTACAGGAATTTGTAAGCGTTAATGATATCGAAGGCGGCTTTGAACCCAAAGCGGTGGTTTATCTTGCGCCTCCGTTCCGTCATACTCATTTTGATGGAAAACAGGTGGTAGTCCATAATCGTCTGGATGATGTACATGAGGTATTCTCTTATAATCTCTATCCAGGTCCCAGTGCCAAAAAAGGTATCTACAGTGTGCTTTTAAATATAGGTGAAAATGAAGGCTGGACTACATGTCATGCTTCCACTGTTAAAGTTATCACTCCATATGACAATGAAATTGTTATTATGCATGAAGGTGCATCCGGCGGTGGTAAGAGTGAAATGACAGAAAACATTCACAGAGAATTAGATGGTAAAGTTGTTCTTGGTGTGAACACCCTTACCAAAGAAAAGACATATATCGAACTGGTAGATGCCTGTGAGCTTCGTCCTATTACCGATGATATGGCTCTTTGTCATACAGATATGCAGAATGAAAGCCATAAACTGGTTGTTAAGGATGCAGAAGACGGCTGGTTCTTACGTCTTGATAACATAAAGAAATACGGGGATTCTCCTCAGCTGGAGAGTATACTTATTCAGCCGCCCAGACCCTTGGTTTATATTAATATGCAGGCTATTGAGAAGGCAACCTGCCTTCCCTGGGAGCATATTATTGATTCCGATGGCAAACCCTGCCCCAATCCCAGAGTTATTCTGCCCAGAGAATATGTGCAGAATGTAGTAAGCGAACTTGCAGAGGTTGATATCAGAAGCTTTGGTGTCAGAACGCCGCCTTGCACAAAAGAAAATCCCAGCTACGGTGTAATTGGTTTGTTCCACGTACTACCACCGGCACTTGCATGGCTATGGAGACTTGTAGCACCCAGAGGTTACAATAATCCCAGTATCAATTCTACCAATAAGATGACCAGTGAAGGTGTTGGTTCCTATTGGCCTTTTGCTACCGGAAAGATGGTAACACAGGCTAACCTGCTGTTGAATCAGGTGAAGCATTCCACTCATACAAGATATGTACTGATTCCTAATCAGCATATCGGTGTATATGAAGTTGGCTTCATGCCCCAGTGGGTAGCCAGAGAATATATTGCAAGAAGAGGCGGAGCAAAGTTCAAGCCTGAGCAGTTAGTGGAAGCACGCTGCAATATCCTTGGTTATTGTCAGGAATCTATCCGTATTGACGGACGTTACATCAGACAGGATTTCCTTCGTCCGGAACTTCAAGCTGAAGTAGGTATTGAAGGTTATGATAAGGGAGCCAAGTTATTGGTAGATTTCTTTAAGGAAGAGCTGGTTAAGTTTAAGACCGATGAGCTTGATCCTTTAGGAAGAGAGATTATTGACTGCTTCTTTAATAATGGATCTTTAGAGGATTATGGAAATATCCTTCCTATGAGATATTAATTATATAAATCTTAGTCAATATAATATACTGCCGTTATCGGCAGAGCGAATGATAACAAAAAGAGTATGAGAGGAATCGTAAAGAGTCTTCTCATACTCTTTTTGTTGTTTCTATGGATACCTTTGATATTAATTTGAATTTAACATCATATATATAACCAAAACGGTTTTCAAGCAGGGTGTATGACGCAGGAAGAGCAGAATAAAATAATTAGTAATGACTATATAGATGTACTAATCGAGTATGATGCGGATCTTACGCGTATTAAAGATGTTTATGGTGAGACCATGCAGATTTTAGATGATACTTATGCGGTGGCATATATACCTGTCAGTAAAACAGAGGAAAGACTGGTAGGGGACATAGGCTATACCGCTATACCTAAATTATTTGGATTGTTGGAATCACCGACAATTGAAGCTGTTGGACTTAACAGATTGTCAAGGCTACCCGGACTTAATCTGAAGGGAGAAGGAGTTATTCTTGGGTTTGTTGATACAGGAATCGATTATACCCTGCCTGTATTCAAAAATAGTGACAATACTACCAGAATTATATCAATCTGGGATCAAACCATAATTAATCCGGAAGCAACACCGGAAACTTATAATTATGGTAAAATATATACAGAAGATAATATAAATGAAGCTCTTAGAAGTGAAGCACCTTTATCCGTTGTACCCAGTGTGGATGAACTGGGGCATGGAACGGCTTTGGCGGGTTTGGCAGGCGGAGGTGAAGTGCAGGCGGAAAATTTTACAGGAATTGCAACTTTATCAGAGCTGGCAATGGTTAAGTTAAAACTGGCAAAAGACAATCTCAAGGAATACATGTTTGTTCCCGAAGAAACTGTCGCATATCAGGAGAATGATATTATGGCAGGGGTATTGTATCTTGTAAATCTGGCAAGACAACGGAATAAACCAATTGTTATCTGCATAGGCCTGGGGTCCAATATGGGAGGGCATGATGGCAGGGAACCCATAAGTCTCATGCTTTCAAGGCTGGGAGAAAGAAATGGAGTAGTTATTGTTTTGCCTGCTGGAAATGAAGGTGCTGCCGGACATCATTATTTTGGAACTGTTGAAGATTCGATTAACAGTAATTTGGTAGAAGTAAATGTTGCTGAAGATGAAAATGGTTTCACCATGGAATTATGGGGGCAGGCACCGGGGGTATATTCCATTGACATTACTTCACCTTCGGGAGAATATATACCCAGAATACCGGCCAGGCTTGGGGAAAGCAGAACCATCCGTTTTTTATTTGAAAGTACCATATTATATATAAGTTATCTGATAGCGGAAGCACAGACCGGAGATCAGCTCATCTTTCTGCGGTTTGTGAGGCCTGCACCGGGGATATGGCGTTTCAGAGTATATGGAATTAAGGATATAACCACAGGTTTTCATATCTGGCTTCCTATGACCGGCTTTGTAAGAGAAGCCACCAGATTTGTAAAACCCAATCCGGAAACTACAATTACAACGCCTGGAAATGCAGGTATCCCAATAACTGTAACTGCCTATGACTACAGAAATCAAAGTATTTATTTAAATGCCGGCAGAGGATATACGAGACTGAACAACATAAAGCCGGAACTTGCTGCACCCGGAGTTGAACTTCTATGTCCAAGCTCTGAAGGTTTTGTACCAAAAACTGGCACCAGTATGGCTGCAGCTGTAACTGCAGGAATTGGTGCATTGCTTTTGGAATGGGGACTTGTGCGCGGTAAATTAATTTATATGGATTCAACAGCCGTAAAGCAATTCCTGATTCGTGGTGTTAAACGAAGTACCAATGAAGCCTACCCCAATAAAGTATGGGGCTTTGGTATGATTGATATTTACAGGACTTTTGACAGCTTAAGAGGAGAGTCCGCATTATAATTATAAAATTTTAAATGAATAAGATTTAACAGTAGAAGCATACTTATCCTGCAATAATTTTTATGGAGGTTTTTGTTGTTAACCTTCAGATTTTATTAACTACGGATTTCAGGGTTATCAAATCATGGATTTGATATTCACGAAAGGAGTTACTATGCCAAAAGACAGTCAGCCTGATAATAAAAAGGCACGAATGGAAAAAGCAAATTACCAGACACCTATAACCAGAGAAAATCAGAACCAAAACAGAAATGCCAAGAAAAAATCAGCAGAGCATAATGATGTGTAAGTATTTGCTGTTATAAGAAGCAAAGGAGGATTTGACATGGCAAAAGCCGGAATGAGGCGCCCGGACCCGAAAGAACCCCATGGAACAATGGAGCATATAGGATATAAGGGCAAGAAAAATGATGAGAAGCCTGTACCTGAGATTCAAGGTAAAGCGAAAAGCGGTCATGAAAAGGCCAATCCCATAAAATTCGACGGAAAATGGTAGCTAAGAACCTGTAAAAAGAGAAAGTCCTATGGTATTTCCTCTTTATGCTTTGAGAGATAATAACTTTCAAAGTGTAAAGATATGAATATCATAGGGCTTTTTCTGTTCTGTAAAGGTTGAAAAAATGTGTGTTATTGGCAGAGAAATGCAATTGAGGATGATTTAGGGCTTGCAAAGATTATACCCGAGTATTATAATAGGGATTAAATTAGTAGGAATTGAAACAGTAGGAATTAAAAGCTGCTAAAATTATGTAGAAAGGTCAGTGATGTATACATGTCAGAGAAATTACTCGAAATCAAAGGGCTCAGAGTGAGTGTAGAAAATAAGGATATTTTAAATGGATTGAACCTTACGGTGAACAAAGGAGAAGTTCATGTGATTATGGGACCAAACGGTGCAGGTAAGTCTACCCTTGGTTATTCTATCATGGGACATTCAAAATATATAGTCGAAGAAGGAGAAATCCTTTTTGAAGGCGAGGATATCACAAATGAAAAAACGGATGTCAGAGCAAAGAAAGGGTTATTTCTTTCTTTTCAGAATCCGGAGGAATTAACCGGAGTAAGCCTGGAAAGCTTCCTGAGATCCTCCAAAACAGCTATTGAAGGCAAACTGCCTAAAGTAATGGCATATCGGAAAGAGCTGGGTAAGACAATGGAAAACCTGGGTATGGACAGGGAATATGCAGACAGGTACTTAAATGTCGGCTTTTCCGGAGGTGAGAAGAAAAAATCTGAAATCCTTCAGATGCTTACGTTAAATCCCAAACTCGCCATACTGGATGAGACAGATTCCGGGCTTGATGTAGATGCGGTCAAAATTGTCTCCAAGGGAGTTAAAGCCTTTAAGAATAAGGAGAATGCACTTCTTATCATAACGCATAATACTAAGATTCTGGAATATCTGGACGTTGATTATGTTCATATACTTTCCGAAGGTAAACTGACCATGACCGGTGGACCGGAGCTCATTGAGGCAGTCAACAGGAAGGGCTTTAAGGCGCTGCATAAATGACGTAAAGTTATATGGTCAGATAGATAAGCCGTGTGAACGGCGGGAATGAGAGGTAATTATGGAAACAGTGAAGAATAAGACTTATGTTGAAGATGTTAACCGAAGTATATATGACATCAAAGATAAGGTTAATGCCTCCTACAAAGCATCCAGAGGCTTGACATCCGGAATCGTTAATTCCATATCACTTGAGAAGAATGATCCGGCTTGGATGAGAGAGTTCAGGCAGAAATCTTTAAAAATATACAATGAACTGGATATACCTGTATGGGGACCGAGTATTGAAGGACTTCATATGGAGGATATCGTTACTTATGTCAGACCGAATACGCAGATGCAGCTGAAATGGGAGGAAGTACCGGAGGATATCAAAAACACCTTTGAGCGTTTGGGAATACCTCAGGCTGAGCGTACCTCTCTGGCAGGTGTGGGAGCTCAGTACGACTCAGAGGTAGTGTATCATAATGTAAGAGAAGAGGTTAAAAACCTCGGTGTTATCTATACGGATATGGAAAGTGCCTTAAGAGAGCATGAGGAGCTGGTAAAAGAGCATTTTATGAAGCTGGTAACCCCCAGAGATCATAAGTTTGCTGCTCTTCACGGAGCAGTATGGAGCGGCGGTTCCTTTGTGTATGTACCGCCCGGTGTATCCGTTGAGATTCCTCTTCAATCCTATTTCCGACTGAACGCTCCCGGAGCAGGACAGTTTGAGCATACGCTCATTATAGTGGATAAAGGAGCTAACCTGCATTTTATAGAAGGATGTTCTGCACCTAAATATAATGTAGCCAATCTTCACGCAGGTTGTGTGGAATTGTTTGTCAGAGAAGGAGCAAGGCTTCGTTATTCAACCATTGAAAACTGGTCTAAGAATATGTTTAATCTCAATACAAAGCGTGCCTCGGTGGCAAAAGACGCAACCATGGAATGGGTATCCGGCTCCTTTGGTTCCAGAGTATCCTATCTGTATCCCATGAGTATCTTAAAGGGTGAGAATGCTAAGATGGAATATACCGGTATAACCTTTGCAGGTAATGGTCAGAACCTGGATACAGGAGTTAAGGTGGTTCATGCAGCCCCTAACACTTCTTCCCATATGAGTTCAAAGTCAATATCCAAGGATGGCGGAACAAGTACTTTTAGAAGTGCTGTTGTAATGGGCACCGAAGCAGATGGTGCCAAGTGTGCAGTATCCTGCGAATCCTTAATGTTGGATTCCAAGTCACGTTCTGATACCATACCGGTTATGGATATTCGTAATGATAATGTTGATATCGGACATGAGGCCAAAATAGGCAGGATCAGCGATGATACGATTTTTTATCTTATGAGCAGAGGCTTAAGTGAAGCGGATGCCAGAGCCATGATTGTAAGCGGCTTCGCTGAACCTATAGCCAAAGAGCTTCCTTTGGAATATGCACTGGAAATGAATCAGCTGATACGTCTTGAAATGGAAGGCAGTATAGGATAGATAAAAGTTTGTGTCTGCGCTGGACACATAAACTATCGGGATGAAAAAGCAGCGCGGAAATGGGGAAAACGATGATACTGGAATTAAAAGATACCAATAAACTGCCAATGAAGACTTTTCGTTGGCTGGGTGTAAATGAATTAAATATCAAGCAGGAAATTCCGGATATTAAACCTGTAAAGACCTCTGAGCTGACAGGAGAGAACCTTGATCAGCTTGTAATAACAAAAGATAATACTTATTCAATTCAGAAAATTCCTCAGACCGGAATGGGTGAAAATGCAGAAGAATTTATAAGAAATAACCGGAATAGAAAGCTAACCTTAACCTGCCCAAAGGGTAAGAAATTATCAAAGCCTCTGTATCTAAATAATTTGCTGGACAAAGAGAACGCCGCTCTGGCAGAAGAGATATTCATTATGGCAGAAGAGGGAAGTGAAATAACCCTGGTGCTTACTTATGAAGGAAGAGAAGAAGAGCCGTTATTTCATGGCGGTTTATTATATCTTATGGCCGGCAGGAATGCCTTGATAAACCTTATACAGATACAGCTGCTGCCGGATTCCGGCATACATCTGAGCAATATCGGAGCAGAATGCAAGGACGGCGGAAAGGTAAGAATTACCCAGTGCGAATTAGGTGCTGGTTATCTGGCCAGCGGTATTCAGGCGGATCTAAAGGGTGATGACAGCGAGTTCCAGGTAGATACCATTTATTTTGGTGATAAGAACCGTTCCCTGGATTTTAATTATGTGGTCAATCATTATGGCAAAAATTCCAAGAGTGAGATGAATATTAACGGAGCATTACTGGATAGCAGCAGGAAAATATTCAGAGGTACAATTGACTTTAAAAGAGGAGCTGCCGGAGCGGAAGGTGCAGAAGGTGAATATACTCTGCTCTTTGATAAAACCATTAAGAATGTATCTGTGCCTTTGATTTTATGCGGAGAGGAAAATGTATCCGGAAAGCATGCGGCGAACAGCGGAAAAATAGATGAGGATAAGCTCTTTTATATGATGTCCAGAGGCTTAAGTGAAACCGAAGCGAAAAAGCTGATGCTGGAAGCCTGGTTTCATCCGGCTCTTAAAAACATCCCTACAGAAGAATTAAAGGAAAAAGTTAAAAATTATGTGAAGGAGAGGATGAGCCATGTCAGCAGCCTGCAGTAATGTGTATATCAATGACTTCCCATTATTAAAAGGCAAGGGTGAAAAACCGCTGGTTTATCTTGATAATGCGGCTACTACCCAGAAGCCGGAGCCTGTCTTAAAAGCCGTGGAAGAATATTATAAAGAATACAATGCCAATCCCTATAGAGGTCTGTACGATATCAGTGAGAAAGCGACATTTGAGTATGAAGAGGCAAGAAAAGCAGTTGCAGATTTTATAAAAGCAAAAGATTCTGCGGAAATCATATTTACACGAAACGCAACGGAAAGCCTAAACCTTATAGCCTACAGTTATGGCAAAAGCAATATTAAGGAAGGGGATGAAATTCTTATTCCCATCTCCGAACATCACAGCAATTTGATTCCCTGGCAGCAGCTTGCAAAAGAAAAAAATGCAGTATTAAAGTATCTCTATACAGATGAACAGGGGCGTCTAAAGGATGAGGAGATTGAAGAAAAGATAACAGCTAAAACCAAAATCGTAGCTTTTGCCTATGTGTCAAATGTAACCGGTGCGGTTTATCCTGTTAAAAAAATAATTGAAAAAGCACATAGTGTAGGTGCTGTAACCGTTATTGACTGTGCCCAGAGCATTCCTCATTATCCACTGGATGTAACTGAACTTAATGCAGATTTTGCAGTCTTTTCCGGACATAAGATGCTTGGTCCCATGGGAATAGGAGTACTCTACGGAAAAAAAGCACTTCTGGAGGAAATGCCTCCTTTTCTTACCGGAGGGGAGATGATTGATTTCGTATCAGAACAGGAGTCGACCTTTGCACCTTTACCTCAGAAATTTGAAGCGGGAACGCCAAATGTGGGAGGAGCCATAGGTCTTAGAGCAGCAATCGGATATCTCAAAGAGACAGGATACGATAAAATACGAGAAATAGAAGAAGCTCTTACCTCTTATGCTCTTGACAGATTGAGGGAATTACCTTATGTTACTATATATGGCGAAAAATATACAGCAGTCGACAGAAGCGGTGTAATATCATTTAATGTTCAAGAGGTGCATCCTCACGATGTTTCATCCTTATTAAATGCAGATGGTGTCTGTATTCGGGCAGGTCATCACTGTGCTCAGCCTTTCATGAGGTATTTGGGTGCGGCAGCTACCTGCAGGGTATCTTTCTATTTTTACAATACCAAAGAAGATATTGATTTGTTTATAACGAGCTTAAAGAAAGTCAGGGGGTGGCTTGGCCTTGGGAATTGAAAATGTATATTCGGAAATTTTAAGGGAACATGCGAATTCCAATCATAACAAGCATCATCTTGAACATCCTGACAGGACCAAACGGGGCATCAACCCAAGCTGTGGTGATGAGATTGAGCTGGAATTAAAAATTAAAGACGGTATCATAGAAGATGCCTCCTTTGTAGGCAGTGGATGTGCTATATCCCAGGCCTCTGCATCAATTATGATAGACTTGATTAAAGGTAAAAGTCTTAAAGAAGCGGATTTACTTTCGCAGACCTTTACCGGTATGATAAAAAATGAAATTAAAAATGAGGAGGAGCTTGAGATACTGGAGGATGCCATTGCACTTAAGGACATATCCCACATGCCTGCCAGAGTCAAATGTGCAGTATTGGGCTGGCACACTCTGTCAGAGACGATAAATAAGGACAATGAATAAGCTTTCACTGACTGAATGGTCGCTATAACATAACTTGATAATAATATAATTAGTAGGATAATGCCATAGAAGCATGCAATTTGCATCTTTTTATGGCATTTTGGTTATTCTACAAGTTTTTGGCAAAAATAATGACTATGAAAAGTGAGGTGTTCTATGACTAGATTTGATGATATGTATCGTAAGCTAACGAAGGAATATGTTGATGGTAAGGAAAAAGATATAAATTTTGATGAGTATGATCCCCATCAATTGGATTGCCTGTTAAATCCAAAGAAATATCCTCCTATATTGCATTTTGGTGAATGTTCCTGTCCTCCGGATAAGCCTTCCGCCTGCGTAGACAGTTGTATATTTGAAGCAATCAAAAAAGATGAGAACGGAAAACTGATAATTGATAAAGAGCTATGTGCCGGCTGCTGTGCCTGTGTTGATGCCTGTAAGGCTGATAAGCTGACTGCCAGCAAGGATGTACTTCCTGCCCTGACGGCGATCCATGAGGCAAAAGGCCCTGTGTATGCCTTGATAGCACCTGCATTTTTAGGCCAGTTTAACGAAGAGGTAACACCCGGTAAACTTAGAAATGCTTTTAAGTATTTAGGGTTTGAGGGAATGATAGAAGTGGCTTTATTTGCTGATATACTAACCTTAAAAGAAGCATTGGAATTCGATAAAAATATTCTGTCTGAAAAGGATTATCAGCTGACCAGCTGCTGCTGTCCTATGTGGATAGGCATGATTAGAAGAGTCTATAAAGATCTTATGCCCCATGTACCGGGAGCAGTTTCTCCCATGGTAGCCTGCGGACGAACCATTAAAGTACTGCATCCGGAGGCAATCACTATATTTATCGGACCTTGTATTGCCAAGAAGGCAGAAGCAAGAGAAAAGGATATCAGTGATGCGGTTGATTTTGTCCTTACCTTTCAGGAGGTTCAGGATATTTTTGAGTATGCAGGTATTGACCCAGGTAAAATGGAAGAGAGTGAGAAGGATCATTCCTCAAGAGCGGGCAGAATCTATGCCAGAACCGGCGGGGTTAGTGAGGCGGTAAAGGGTACAGTAGAGCGTCTGAATCCGGATAGGAAAATTCACGTGAAAACCAGGCAGGCAGACGGGGTACCGTCCTGTAAGCAGATGATCAATGAGCTGCTGGAGGGAAATGGAAATGCGAATTTTTTTGAAGGAATGGGTTGTGTAGGCGGCTGTGTAGGCGGCCCTAAGGTTATGATTGACAGGGAAGAGGGACGAAAACATGTTAATGAGTATGGAGACAGTGCGGCTTACCCCACTCCCATTGATAATCCTTATGTAATTGAACTGCTGCATCGTTTAGGCTTTGATACGGTAGAGAGTCTTCTGGAGCACAGCGATATATTTACGAGAGAATTTTAAGTTATATAAGCTGATTGATTTATTGTTTTACTCATCAGAAATAAACAGTTATCAGGAGGTACTATCTGGAGGTATTTAACAAAATACAGGTGAGTTTTTAAAATGTCCTGCATGGATAGTTAAAAATATAACAAACATACTAATTATGGGGAAAATATACCATTGTATGAAATGTTAGGAAAGAGTAAGAAGTCAGTAAATTCTTTGTAGATTTCTTGTATAGACAAAAAGACTTATGTAAAATACTCTATTAATTAAGATAATATATAAATTTTCTGTAGATTTATTATGGAAAATGGTGTATTATTATTCCCGTGGGTTAAGGGACGCAGGGATTTTATAAGAAGAATTTTATGATAACCTCATTTTCAACGTTAATATGCCATAGAGATTTCATGTGTGGTACAGGAAGATGATAAAATTAAGATTCCGCTTATGCAGAATATTTTCAACAGAAAAAATTAGGTGATTTCGTGGAAATGTAATCTGTATCCAGGGTGATTTGAAATAATTAAAAAATTCACAAGGAGGATTAAGGTATGAGAAAGACCAAAATAATCTGTACATTAGGCCCATCAACGGATAAGGGTGATGTAATGAGAGAATTGGCTCTTGCTGGTATGGACTGTGCAAGATTTAACTTCTCACATGCTGACCATGAGGAGCATTATGGCCGTTTGGTTCGATTAAGACAAATCAGGGAGGAATTGGATATTCCCATAGCGGCTCTGCTGGATACAAAAGGACCTGAGATTCGTATCGGAAAATTTGCAGATAAAAAGGTAAGCCTGGTAAAGGGACAAACATTCACTTTGACAACCAGACAAATAGAAGGAACACAGGATATTGTTTATATAAATTATGAGCATCTGGTAAAAGACATAAGTGTAGGAGCTACCATTCTGATTGATGACGGTCTGGTAGGTATGACAGTTGAAAGCCTTACTGAGACAGATATCATCTGTACAGTTCAAAATGACGGTTCAATTTCTGACAATAAGGGAGTTAACGTTCCCGGCACAAAGCTTACAATGCCCTTTATCAGCCCTAAGGATAGAGATGATATCATATTTGCTATTGAAAAAGGATATGATTTTATTGCAGCTTCTTTTACAAGAAGTGCAGCAGATATTATGGAGATTCGTAAGATTTTTGCAGAGTACAAACATACAGGAACTAACATTATTGCCAAAATCGAAAATATGGAAGGCGTTGAAAACATCGATGAGATAATTGAAGCTGCCGACGGTATTATGATTGCCAGAGGAGATATGGGTGTTGAGATACCTTTAGAGGATGTTCCTGTTATTCAGAAGATGATTATCAAGAAGGTATACAACGCCGGTAAACAGGTAATTACAGCAACTCAGATGCTTGATTCCATGATGAAGAATCCAAGACCTACCAGAGCAGAATCTACTGACGTTGCCAATGCTATTTATGATGGCACCAGCGCCATTATGTTGTCCGGTGAGACTGCAGCAGGATTATATCCTGTGGATTCCCTTAAGACAATGGTACGTATTGCTATTCGTACCGAGCAGGATATCGATTATAAGAAACGTTTCCGTTTACTGGAGACAGAAGAGAATCCAAGTATTACAGATGCCATATCTCATGCAACCTGTACTACAGCTCATGATTTGAATGCAGCAATGATTATAACAGTTACCCAATCCGGACAGACTGCCAGAATGATCTCCAAATACCGTCCGGCATGCACTATTATCGGATGTACTACTGAAAATCATGTTTGCAGACAGCTTAATTTGTCCTGGGGCGTTAAACCTCTCTTGATCAAAGAAGAGCAGGATACCTTTGTTTTATTTGAGCATGCTGTAGCTACTGTAGAAGAAAAAGGCTATTTAAAACATGGTGAGTTAACAGTTATTACAGCAGGTGTTCCTCTTAGAACTTCCGGTACGACGAATATTATTAAAGTTCATATTGCGGGAAACCATTATTAATAAAGGCGGGAGTATATGTCGATTATTACACTTCACACTTTGAATGAAAAGCAAAGGGAAGATATCAATCAACTGATTACTGCCTGCAATGATTATGACAAACTTAAGCGGCTGCCGGTTTTGGAGGAGGGTGACAATTATTATCCCGAACTTAAGAGTTACTATTGCTTCTATCAGAAGGAAGTACTCATAAGTGCCCTGATTCTATATCAACCTTTTCCGGATGAAGCCGAGATATCAGCCTATACCCTGCCTTCCCACAGAAGGCAGGGTTATTTTAAATCTCTTTATGGCAAGGCTGTTAAGGAGCTTAAGAAATTTCATATTTCCATTGCAGTATTAGTCGTTGAAAATAAGAGTATTACCGGTAAGGCTTGTGCAGAAGCATTCAGAGCAAAGGCAGGCAGATCGGACTATTTGATGTCATATGCTATAAAATCTGACAGGGACTATAAAGAGGGGCTTCCGGAGAACTTCACGGTAGAACAGCTAACTGGGAATAACCTTATGGAGGGAATAGAAGTATTCAGGGAAATATTTAAGTGGGAGCAGGATACTGTACAGGAAATGCTGGAACTCTCACTTAAAGCTTCAGATACACTGACCTTTCTTCTGTGTTTAAAAGGAACAGCTATTGGAACTATAAGTCTTCATCTTGGAAGCAAGGATGCCTCCGTCTATGGTTTTGGTATCAGAGAACGGTACCGGGGAGAAGGTTATGGTAAAGTCTTTCTTGTATGGGCTATATCAGCACTAAAGGCTATGGGAAGAGAAAGGGTGGTTCTGCAGGTTGAAAGTGAAAGTGGGGAAGCCTTGCAGCTGTATAAAACTTTCGGATTTGTCATTGCAGAACAATATGATTATCATTATAAGAAGATATAAGAACGCAGCACCGGCAAATGTTGGTGCTGCGTTGCTGTTGTGCGCCTGGCGGCGCACGTTTCTAATGGGTGAAAGTCCCTAGTCTGCCCTAGTAGTGGGAAAGACACAGCCAAGACCAAGGGTGTCGTGGGTGACTGCGAATCTGAAGGAAGGTGGAGGCAAATCTCTGGTCTGACGAACAGAAATCACATCAGGCTACAGTTAAGGATAAGACTGCAATACAAGTTAAAGTCCAATAACTACTCGGAATTAACTGTAGTAAATGTGGCAGATGGATGGAGAGAAAGAAACGTGTGGTACCCAGGGAGATCTCGTCAGCAAGTGAAAACAGAGTATGAAACTTGTAGTAACAACGAATGACGAGAAGTCAGCCGAGGTCATAGTACCATTTCAGTTGCAAATGATATGGGAAGGACTGAACTTTAGGAGGTACAAGCAATGAAAGTAACTGATAGTAGATTTAAGAACAGACAACTTCATATGGAAGACTATCTGCAAATGGTATCTGCGGAACAGAAAGAGGATGCAGAAGTGTTCGACTACGGGAAGATTACTGAAAAGAGCGGTATCATCACAAACTATTGGATGAATAATCTCTTGGAATTGATTTTGCGAAAAGATAACCTCAACAAGGCATATAAGCGAGTGAAATCAAATAAAGGAGCAGGTGGAACGGATGGAATGCAGGTGGATGAACTTCTGCCCTACTTAAAGGAAAACCAAGACACCTTAATTCAAGAGATAAAGGGAGGCAGATTTAAGCCAAACCCAGTTCGAAGGGTAGAAATACCAAAAGAAACAAAAGGTGAGTTCAGAAAGCTTGGAGTTCCAACCGTGGTTGACCGAGTTATCCAACAAGCAATCATACAAGAACTAACGCCTATCTACGAGGAGCAGTTCTCAGAAAACAGTTTTGGTTTTCAGCCGAAAAAAGGTGCACATGATGCACTGAAACAATGCCAAAAGAATGTAAACGAAGGCTACGTATATGTGGTTGATATGGATTTGGAAAAGTTCTTTGATACCGTATGCCAGAGTAAGCTGATTGAGGTATTGGGAAGAACCATCAAAGATGGCAGAGTTATCTCTTTGATACATAAATACCTCAATGCTGGAGTGATAACAAAAGGGGTGTTTAAGAAAACAGAGGTCGGCATGCCACAAGGTGGACCATTAAGTCCATTGCTAAGTAATATCATGCTAAATGAGTTGGACAAGGAACTTGAAAGCAGAGGACATAGGTTTGTCCGATACGCAGATGATTGCATGATTTTCTGTAAAAGCAAAAAGAGTGCAGAAAGAACCTTGGAAAACATCATACCATTCATTGAGAAAAGGCTATTTCTGAAAGTGAATAGGAAGAAAACGCAAGTCGCGCACATCAGTAAAGTTAAATATCTTGGATATACATTCTATAGATATAGAGGTAAATGCAGATTTAGAGTACATCCGAAATCCGTAACAAAGATGAAAGACGCAATACGAAATCTGACAGACCGAAACAATGGCATGAGCAACACAGCGAGAGAAGATAAATACCAACAGTTTGTGAGAGGATGGATAGAGTACTTTAAACTCGCAGATATGAAGAATCTTCTAAAAGGCATAGATGAATGGGCTAGACGCAGAATACGAGCGGTCTATTGGAAACAGTGGAAGAAAATCAAGACAAAGTACAGAATGCTTAGAGCCATAGGATGTGAGCATTGGAGAGCCAAAGAACTTGCCTGTAGTAGAAAAGGGTACTGGCGCATGGCGCAAGTGCTGAACCAGATATTTTCTAATAAAATAATAGCCAAGCTAGGATATACATCCATGCTTGACTATTATCTGATAGTTTATGAAAACTAAAGAACCGCCGTATACGGAACCGTACGTACGGTGGTGTGGGAGGTCGGTAGATAAAATAATTATCTACCTCCTACCCGATTGGAGAAAATTACTGATTGGCAGGTTCCTTTATAAAAGGAAAAAAATATAAAAAGAGTATTACGATCTAACTTCCTGATTTCCGTAAGAGTAACAAGGGACTTGGCAGTGGCATATGATAGGTTAAAAGAATACTTTGAGGCTATCTATGGCTAGTCGAATAATTTTGGATGCCGGACATGGCGGATATGACAACGGGGCAGTATATTTTGGGCGTATGGAAAAACACGATAACCTTGACCTGACACTGGAAATAGGTGAAATACTTAATAACAACGGAGTGGACGTACTGTATACCAGAGTAGAGGATGTCTATGTATCACCCTTGGAAAGAGCATATATGGCTAATCAGGAAGGTGCAGATTATTTCGTTTCTATTCACAGAAATTCAAGCCCTACACCCAATACTTACAGCGGGGTGCAATCGCTTGTATATGATATGGAGGATCCTTCGGCTGTGCTTGCGGCAAATATCAATCAGGAACTGGAGGAGGTTGGGTTTTCAGACCTTGGTATAACAGTTAGAACAGATCTGGCAGTTCTGCGAAGAACAGATATGCCGGCTGTATTAGTTGAAGTGGGATTTATTAATACAGATTCAGATAATGCTCTGTTTGATGAAAGATTTGATGAGATTGCGTATGCAATAGCAGCAGCGATTATGGATACTCTTGATGGGAATGCGGACGTTGATGAAGGGTATTCAGAGGATGACACTTATAGCGATGAGGATATGTATAACGGAAATACCCAGAATGGTAATTATCAGAATGAAAATTACCAGAACGATACTGGCAGAAATAACAGCAGTTCACAGAACGGAAATTATCAGAACAATAATGGCAGAAATGGCAGTTCACAGAACAGAAATTATCAAAATGAAGAGAACGGGAATGGGAATACCCGGAATGGAAGAGGTCAGGAACGTAACAACCAGGATAATAGCGGTATGAATGAAGAATCTGAAACAGATACAGAATACAGAGAAGGTGAAAATGGTGAACAAGCGATTTATCACATTCAGCTTGGTTTGTTCAATGATATTAATAATGCCAACAACTTGATCAGAAATTTGATGGAGAACGATATACCGGCTGATATCATAAGACAGGGTGAGGTTTATGCTGTAATCACGGGCAGGTTTAGTGATCTGGATGAAGCTGCCAGGGAAGAGGAAGTCTTAAGACAGATGGGTTATAGCACTTTAATTGTAAGAGATGGCAGACGTTAAGTTAAGCTGCCTTTAAAAGTTTTGCCGGTTCTGCCTGCGTAACTCTGGGTTTCTCTGATAGCGTATTGTTCTCAAAACCGGCAAATTTCTTAAAAAGTCAGTTTTAACGAAACATATACAGAACACCAACATAAGTTAGTAGTAATTATTGCATAATTCTAAGCTGTTAAGAATTAAGCCATGCCAAGGAGCCGGTATGATATGAATGAGTGGGAAAGACATACGATAATAAGTGAGGCATTTGCTGATTTGGTTGTGGAATACAATAATAATCTGCAGTTTTTTGAACGCTATCATGAGTATACTTATAATCTGATAAATGAGAATTACGCAGTGGTGCACATACCGGTTAAGGATTTTAATGAAAATGCAGTTCAGGAATTCGGTTATCATATCTTGCCCAAATGTTTCGGTCTTACCGCTTTTCTTACGGGCAGAGCAGAAGGAGTCAGTGCACATAGCGTAAATACCAGTGAAAATTCAGGTGCTGGAATTGTAATTGGGATTATAGATACGGGTATAGACTACCGGAATCAGATCTTTATAAGAGAGGATAATACAACGAAAATTGAACTGATCTGGGATCAGACAATTGTAAGTAATAATTATCCCAAAGATTTTTATTACGGTACTGAATATACAGCAGCCGAGATCAATAGGGCTTTGGCTTCCAATAATCCATTGGATATTGTTCCGTCTATTGATTTGGTTGGGGAAGGCACTGCGATGGCAGGAGTTGCTACAGGGTTATCGGATAATATTATTGATGTTTTGGGAGTAGTGCCGGGAGCCAGTCTTGCTGTTGTGAAATTGAAACAAGCAAAAAGTTATTTGATGGATTTCTACGGAATTCCAAAAGATGAGGTTTGCTTTCAGCAAAATGATCTAATGATGGGGATTGAATATCTGATCAGAGCATCAGAAAGACTGCAAAAACCCGTTGTTATCTGTTTGGGGTTAAGTTCTTCCCAAGGTTCTCATAAAGGGGAAGATATCATATGTAACTACATTAATGAAAACACCAATAAACCTGGAATCTGTATCCTGCTGGCGTCAGGCAATGAAGGGGATCAAAGCCATCATTATTTCAGGTTGCTGACCCCGCCTTTCAACTCCGATACGGTATACTTAAATGTCGGGAAAGAAGATAAAAATTTCACGGCAGAAATGTGGGGAGTTCTTCCGAGTCTGCTCAATGTAAGGCTTATAGCACCAAACGGTGAAATTATATATGACCTGAAGTCTGATTTTGCTTCTCAAAGAAATATAAGTATCATGTATCATGATATGGTGGTTTTTATAGATAGTTATAATAGTGAGGCATACTCAGAACAGCAGCTTATCATGTTCCGGTTTCGTAATATGACAGATGGTGTCTGGCAGTTTATCGTATCCGGTACAGATAATCTGGAAACAGAATTTCATATGTGGCTGCCTATAAGAAACTTTATTTCAGAAGAGACATTTTTTTATAATGCCGACCCCTATACAACCATCTCCGGCCCTGGGAACGCCGATTTTCCCATAACAATCAGTGCCTATGAGCCGGTTAATATTACTCTTGCCCCATTTACCGGCAGAGGTTTTACTTCCATGAATCTGCCGAAGCCCACGATTACGGCACCTGGTATAAATCTTCTTGCCCCGACCCTTCATAATACCATAATACCGATTTCAGGAACCTGTCTGGCAGTTGCATATGCAGCGGGAATCTGTGCGGGACTGCTGCAAGAAGGATTAAGCCAAAATGACAGCCGGTTTGTGACTACAGCTGCCATTAAAAATAGTTTGATGATCAATGCTGTCAGAAGGCGGGATATGAAATACCCCAACAGAGATTGGGGTTATGGGTATATACAATAAATAAATTACCAGCTTTTTGTTCCTGTTACGACTTGCATTTATATTACACATAATTCAGAACCAGCATTTTGAAGGAAAGCCGATAAATTTTTGCTAGCCGTGAGTATAATAATACTACCGGCTTTTTTTTGATTCTATAGAAAGGCAGTGTTAAAGCCTATTGGAGAGAATAAAAGAAAAGTTTAATAAATTTTTTTGTTAAAATGTTGCAAACTAGTTCTAAATACTTTTATTTTTCATTAAACTATGATATTATATTTATAACAGAAAAACAAGTTTATATCAAAAATCGTGATATAAAAGGAGCAGTGATATTGAGTAAAATTATCAGGCTTGATTTAGATGATACAGAAAAAATGGCACTTACTGCCAAGGCCTTGTCAGCAGAAATAAGGCTGGAAATATTAAAGCTTTTGTGCAGAGGTAATTATAACATCAATGAAATAGCAGAGCAGCTAAATCTTCCTCAGTCTTCTGCTGCAACACATGTTAAGCTGTTGGAAGAGGCTGGACTCATAGCAACGGAACTGGTTCCGGCAGTAAGAGGTTCTATGAAAATATGCAAAAGAGAATTAAGATCTCTGGAACTGAACATGGAAACTAACCGGGAAGAGGATTCGGAAGTTATAAATATGCCCATAGGCAATTTTGTTGACTATTATGTGGAGCCAACCTGTGGCATTGTAAATGAGAAGAACCATATCGATGAGGAGGATGAACCCAGGTGTTTCTATAATCCGGGTCGAACCGGTGCCAAACTTTTATGGTTTGGTAAAGGATATGTGGAGTATCGTTTCCCTAATTATCTGCTGACCAGCAGACAGATTAAACGTATGGAGATATCCATGGAATTGTGTTCCGAAGATCATGAGTTTAATCTAAACTATCCTTCTGATATTACACTGTGGATTAACGGTATTGAAGCAGGTACCTGGACTTGTCCGGGAGATTTTGGGGGAAGAAGAGGTAAATACAACCCTGCCTGGTGGCCTGATAAAAATTCCCAGTTTGGAGTTTTAAAGACCTGGAAATTATCAGAGGAGGGAACCTTTATTGATGATATGCCGGTTAATAATAGAACAATCGACACATATGAACTGGCTGCCAACGCTTATATATCCGTAAGACTTGGTATTAAAGAAGATGCGGTCCATGTAGGCGGTGTTAATTTATTTGGAAATGGCTTTGGAGATTATCAGCAGGATATTAGAATGAAACTGGTTTTTTGATATTAAGTGCAAGTCTTGCAGATTGTTTTAAGCAGGAAAAAAGCAGAAGGGCATTATAAAACAATTTGATATTAATAAATAACAGGAGATAAGAGCCTGATTTTAAGTGTGCTGGAGCATACAGATAGGAGTTTACAATGAAGAAGGAATTATTATCAAGTTTTCAGGAAGTATTTGGAGGCAGTGAACCGGAACTGTTTTTTGCTCCGGGTAGAGTTAATTTAATTGGAGAGCATACAGATTATAACGGCGGACATGTGTTTCCCTGTGCACTGACCATAGGTACTTACGGAGCAGCAAGAAAAAACGGAGAGAAGGTACTAAGATTCTATTCCCTGAACTTTAAAGAGCTTGGAGTAATCAGCGTATCACTTGAAGGCCTTACCTACGATAAGAAAGATGACTGGGCTAATTACCCTAAGGGAGTTATTAAGACTCTGCAGGAAAGAGGATTCGTAATAGATGAAGGTATGGATCTCTTATATTTCGGTAATATACCAAATGCCTCCGGATTATCCTCCTCTGCGTCTGTGGAAGTGCTTACAGGTTTTATTGCAAAAGAGCTTTTCGGACTGGATATCAGCCTGATAGATATCGCTTTGGTAAGCCAGTATGCCGAAAACAACTTTATTGGTGTTAATTGCGGTATCATGGATCAGTTTGCCATTGCAATGGGCAAAAAAGATCATGCCATATTCCTGGATACCAGCGATCTGGCTTATGAGTATGCACCGATCAAACTTGAGAATGCAAAGATTGTTATCGCCTGCAGCAACAAGAAAAGAGGACTTGGCGATTCCAAATACAACGAGAGAAGACAGGAATGTGAAGATGCTCTTGCAGCTCTGCAGACCAAGCTGGACATTAAATCTCTTGGTGAACTTACAGAAGAAGAATTTGAAAAGAACAAAGATTTAATCGGTGATCCCATCCGTACACAGCGTGCAAAACATGCAGTGTATGAAAATCAAAGAACTGTCAAGGCAGTAAAAGCCTTGGAAGCTGGAAATATATCCTTGTTTGGAGAACTGATGAATGCTTCTCATGTATCTTTAAGAGATGACTACGAAGTTACAGGTATAGAGCTTGATACACTTGTAGAAGCTTCCTGGGCACAGGAAGGAGTAATCGGAGCTCGTATGACAGGAGCTGGTTTTGGGGGATGTACGGTAAGTATCGTAGAAAACGCATATGTTGATGCCTTTATCGAAAATGTCGGTAAAATCTATGAAGATAAAATCGGTTATAAGGCTGATTTCTATGTAGTTGAAGTGGGAGATGGCCCTGTAAGGTTATAAGGAATAGAATAAAATTGATCTCGTTTAAAAGCGTATGCCGCATAAGGGCGGAGGAATGTGAGGTAAAGTATGACAGTTTTAGTATTAGGTGGAGCCGGCTATATTGGTTCCCACACAGTGTATGAATTAATTGACAAAGGCGAAGATGTGGTAATCGTAGATAATCTGGAAACCGGCTATAAAGAAGCTGTTCATCCGAAAGCCAGATTCTATCAGGGGGATATCCGTAACAGAGAATTCGTTGACAAGGTATTTGAGAAGGAGAAAATTGATGCGGTAATTCATTTTGCTGCCAACTCACTGGTTGGAGAGAGCATGACCAATCCTCTTAAATACTACGATAATAACCTGAACGGCACGAAGGTACTCTTAGAATCCATGATAGCGCATGATGTGAAGAAGATTGTATTTTCTTCAACTGCTGCAACCTACGGAGAGCCTGAAAAAGTTCCCATTCTGGAAACTGATAAGACAGAGCCTACCAATTGCTATGGCGAGACCAAGCTTTCCATGGAGAAGATGTTCAAATGGACGGATAAAGCCCATGGACTAAAATATGTATCACTTCGTTACTTTAATGCCTGCGGTGCACATAAGAGCGGTGAAATCGGTGAGGCTCACAATCCGGAAACTCATTTAATTCCTCTTGTTCTTCAGGTTCCCAATAAGAAAAGAGAAGCCATAAATATCTATGGTGATGATTATGATACAAAAGATGGTACCTGTGTAAGAGATTATATTCATGTAACGGACTTAGCACAGGCTCATATCCTGGCTGTAGATTATCTGGTAAAGGGTGGAGAAAGTGATATCTTTAACCTGGGTAACGGCGTTGGTTTTACCGTTAAGGAAATCGTTGAAGCTGCAGAAGAAGTAACAGACTCTAATATACCAGCTGTTATAACCCCCAGAAGAGCAGGAGATCCTGCCAAACTAATTGCCTCCAGTGAAAAAGCGAAAAAAATCCTTGGCTGGAAACCTGAATTTGAAGATGTTAAGGAAATCATTGCAACTGCCTGGAAGTGGCACCTGAGTCATCCAGAGGGTTATAAGACAAAATAAACAGTTATGTTTATAGTGCATATTAGGGTATCTGAAGATTGCTTGTGCTGTGCTGAGTGTTCAGAACGTGCAATGGGTTTTCAGACGTACCCTAAGTAAGAACGAAAGAAAATTAGAAAATGAAAGGTTGCCGGAAAATTCTTTTGTTCGTTTTATTTATGGCAGTATCGCAGGTTTCTCTGTGATATGCAATGGGTGTAAAATATGATTAATGAATATATAAAAGCATTGACTGAGTATGCATTGGCTGCAGGTTTAATTGAGAAGCAGGATAAGTACTATACCATAAATAAGCTTTTGGAGGTCCTGGAGCTTGAGGAGTATGAAGAGCCTGATAAGGATACCACTGATATGGATCTAGAAGAGATATTAGAGGGAATTCTTAATTTCGCCGTTGAAAAAGGTTTATTAAAAAGCGACAGTATCGTTTACAGAGATTTGTTCGATACAAAGGTAATGGGACTTCTGGTTCCTTCACCCTCCCAAGTAATTAATACATTTAACAGTCTTTACAGGGAAGACCCTAAAAAAGCTACGGACTATTACTACAAACTCAGCCAGGACTCCGATTATATCAGAAGATACCGGATTATTAAGGATATCAAATGGGTAACGGAAACCGAATACGGCGATATGGATATAACCATTAATCTGTCTAAACCTGAGAAAGATCCAAAGGCCATAGCAGAAGCCAAGTTAAAGAAACAGAGCGGATACCCTAAGTGTCTCCTCTGTGTGGAAAACGAAGGTTATGCCGGAAGAGTAGATCATCCTGCCAGACAGAATCATAGAATAATACCCATTACTATTAATAAGCAGGGCTTTGGTTTTCAGTATTCACCCTATGTGTATTACAACGAACACTGTATTGTATTAAATAGTGAACATACCCCTATGAAGGTCGATAAACTGGCTTTTCAGAAACTCTTTGATTTTGTAAAATTATTTCCTCATTACTTTGTTGGATCTAATGCAGATCTTCCAATTGTAGGCGGCTCCATTCTTACCCATGACCATTTCCAGGGCGGTAATTATGAATTTGCAATGGCTAAGGCACCCGTTGAGAAAGAATTTAAAATAAAAGGATATGAGAAGGTTCAGGCAGGGATTGTTAAGTGGCCTATGTCTGTTATCAGGCTTCGCGGTGAAGAACCTGAGGAACTAGTGGAATTGGGTGACCATATCTTAAAGGCCTGGAGAAGTTATACTGATGAAAGCGCTTTCGTATATGCCTTCTCAGATTTAGAGGGAAAACTTCTAACTGCAGCAGAAGCGGAAGGACTGATGAAAGCTGGTAAGGAATTAGAACCTCATAACACAATTACACCAATAGCCAGAAAGAAAAATGGATTATATGAATTTGACCTGGTGCTTCGAAATAATGTAACAACAGAGGAGCATCCTCTTGGGGTCTACCACCCTCATGGTGAGCTGCATCACATTAAGAAAGAGAATATCGGACTTATAGAAGTAATGGGTCTTGCTGTACTTCCGGCACGCTTGAAGGATGAGATGGAAGAGCTTCGTGAAGCAATCCTGTCCGGAAGAGCTATCTTAGAGGAGGAGGCTATCTATAAGCATAAGATATGGATGGAAGAATTCCTGCCCAAGTACCCTTCGGTTACTGCTGATAATATAGAAGAAATCCTTCGACAGGAAATCGGTATAGTATTTATGAAGGTGTTAGAGCATGCGGGAGTCTATAAACGAAATGCTGAAGGCCAGAAAGCTTTTGAAGGATTTATCCATTATATTAATAAGTAAGAGATAATTTGAAGGCCAGAAGGTTAGTATTTCATAAGGGACTGGAAGCTGCAAAATAAATAGTAAACCCCATACTGTTATTTCGTGAATTAGTAATCCTTGATATAATACCAATAGAGGCTTTAACATAAAAGACATATCTCACTGCCACATCAGGGGTAAAATAGATATGTCTTTTATTATTAAAGGTTTAAAAACTTAAACTAACTAATATTGGTTTACATGGTGAAGCTTTTTTATTCTTTTGTTTCTCAACTATTACAATTGGTATCTGGCGCCTATTGCAAGATATATTTGCTGACTTTTATTTTGCTATTATAGGGACAAAGGTATCTGTAAGATGATAGCCCATTCTTTTCTTAAAGATTCGAGGTGTTACAATATGTGACATGGTATACCTTGTTATTTTGTCATTGCAGGGAGTAGAAAGTTCGAAACATTTACTGTCATTAATCCATTTACTGATTTCTTCTTTTGCTGATTTACAGTCCTCTTCTGTATCTTTTGAGGTTACAGCAGCATAAAGACCGCCGGGGAATTCGGTAAGAGCATAGTCGCCAAAATCGTAACAATCCTTTGGTACTGCAAAGATCCATTCCATATAATTTTCTTGTTCGTTGTACAGCATAAAGTCCCGGGGAGTTATGTAATCCTTGGAGTCAATCGCCGACCACCAGCGATCAAATTTATCAAACTCCTCCATTGTGGTGATAGGACCTGAACTCACCACCTTTAATCTGGGAAAATCAATAACACGTACATACTGCATAAACAATCTCCTTTCAGTAAATTCATTCTTTATAAGATCATCCTTGTATTAATGATATTTCCTGCTCTGCTATGGCCTTCGGCCATCGAATTATCCCGGTATCTTTCATATTGTATAGCACTAATTAGAACACCGGTGTTAGACTTATTCCAGTTATTTAAGTTTTTATACTTTAAATATTTTATATGTATAGTATAATTATATAGCATTTATTAACAATTATCTATAGAATATTTACAAATTTGGGAAATCATATTAGAAACATAACTTTCCTTTGGAATTCAGGCTTAAGGTAGCTGACAACCATGTAATTACATAGAAACATTGACATATTTTATAGTTAGATTTACAATTTGGTATAATATTTTAAGCCCTAATACTGCCTGTTCTCAGTACAAGCATCGGGAAGGCACTAATAGTCAGCTTGTCATTTACGAAAGGAGTTATATGAAAATTACGGAATTTCCATCCCCCTTATTCAGAGATCCAATTTACGATGGTGCAACTGATCCGGTAGTAATCTGGAACAGAGAAGAGGAATGTTATTATATGTTCTATACCCAGAGAAGGTCTGCTTCTGTACAAATAGGTGTATCCAGCATTCATGGCTCCAAGATAGGAGTTGCTTCCTCAAAGGATTTAATGAAATGGCTGTATAGAGGAACATTGCCGGGACTTGATATTGAACCTGGGCACAATACCTTCTGGGCACCGGAAATCATTTATGCGTTGGGTGAGTATCATATGTATGTATCCTATATAGCCGGTATACCAACAGACTGGAATTATGAAAGAAGAATGCTGCATTATACGGCAGGTAATCTATGGGAGTGGAAATATGCTGGTGAAATAGAGCTTTCTTCCAAGAGGGTAATTGATGCCTGTGTCTATGAAGTAGAAGATGGCCTGTTTAAATTATGGTACAAGGATGAAAATCATGACAGTCATACCTATGCTGCCATAAGCAGGGATCTGTATCACTGGGAAGTGACAGGAGAAGAAATAAGTGACTGTTCCCATGAAGGTGCCAATGTCTTTGAGTTTGGCGGTGTGAAATGGATGATTACGGATTTCTGGAAAGGCTTGGGGGTATACCGGTCAGAAGATTTTACCCGTTGGAATCGCTGTAAGGCTGATATCTTAGAGAAACCAGGCGTGAAACTAATGGATACCGGAATCGGTCATCATGGGGATGTACTGGTAATTGGTGATGAAGCATATCTGTTTTACTTCTGTCATCCCTTTGAAAAAGAGGAAAGTGACAGCAGAAAGGCAATTACAGCAGTACAGGCAGTGAGACTGACAACAGACGGTAATAATTTATATTGTGAAAGAGATGAAGGATAGGACATGTATAACATTCTGATAGTGGAAGATGATATGACCATAGCTTCCTTGTTGCGGGAGAATCTGGTTAAATGGGGTTTTCAGGCGGTGTGTGTTTCAGACTTTAATAAAGTGGCTGAGACGGTTTTAGAGCTGTCTCCCCATTTAATTCTTCTGGATATTTCCCTGCCCTTTTATAACGGCTTTTACTGGTGCAGTGAGATCAGGAAGAAATCAAAGGTGCCAATCATATTCTTAACCTCACATACAGAGAATCTGGATTTGGTAATGGCTATGAATCTGGGTGGGGATGATTATATCACCAAACCCTTTTCCATGGATGTGGTGGTGGTTAAGATACAGGCACTTCTAAGAAGAACCTATGATTATTACGTGGAGAGTAAAACACTGGATATAAAAGGGGTATCACTTAATTTAGCAGATACCTGTCTGGAAACAGCCGGACGGGTTATAGAGCTTACCAGAAATGAATTTAAGATAATGAAACTTCTAATGGAGAATAAGAATCGGGTGGTATTGCGGGAAGAAATTATGGAGTGCCTGTGGAACAGCGATTGTTTTGTAGATGACAATACCCTGACTGTGAATGTAAACCGTTTACGAAAGAAACTGGAGGATATGGATTTAACAGATTTTGTACAGACCAAGAAAGGTATGGGGTATATGATTCATGATTAAGGATTATCTTAAGTACCGCATTAATCTTATATTGCTGTTGCTGATATTATGGATTATATTTCCCTTGGTCAGCTTTCTTTATGATCATGAACTGATATCCATCCTTTATGCATTGATGCTCTTTTCCTTTATTGTACTGATTTATTTTGGAATTGATATTTATTTCTATCAGAAGAGATGGAGAAGGTTAAAGGTTATAATAGAGAATAAAAAGCTGGAACCTATGGAGCTGCCCCTTTCTTCTAATGCGCTGGAATTAAGCTATCAGGACATAATTACGAACCTTTATAATGATATGAAAACGAACCTGCTGGCCATGGAGAAGGATTACCGCGAGCAGATGGAGTATTATACTATGTGGATGCATCAGATCAAGACTCCTATAGCAGCTATGGAACTAACAATAAAAAACAGCCGGAGTTCTCTGGATAACAGGATTATAGAAGGAGAGTTGTTTAAGATAGAACAATATGTTGAAATGGCACTGCAATATGTAAAGATTAAGAATCTGGCTTCCGACCTTGTAATCCGAGAATATGAACTTATAGAAATAGTAAGGACAAGTATAAAAAAGTATGCCTCACTTTTTATTAATAAGAAATTAAGCGTAACCATTGAACCTTCCAGCTTTTTTGCATTAACAGACAGTAAGTGGATTTCTTTTATAATCGAACAGCTATTGTCAAATGCAATCAAATATACGAATAAAGGTGGAATAGCAATCTATACGGATGCAAACAAACTGGTAATAGAAGATACGGGTATTGGTATCAGACCGGAGGACCTTGAGAGGATATTTGAGAAAGGCTACACCGGTTATAATGGCAGGCTGGATAAAAAAGCCAGTGGTATCGGCCTGTATTTATCAAAGAAGGTTGCGGATGCCATTTCAATCCGTATTGTAATCAAATCAAAGCTTGGGTTAGGTACAAAAGCTATTCTTGAATTTCCCGAAAACCCCGTTGAAATATTTGATTAAGGTGTGTCCGAAACTTATAAATGTGACAAGATTGTAAGTTTAAATTTATATATGTAATGTTAATCGATGGAAACAGGAGAAGCCTTTCGTTATAATTAATGCATAAGAACAGCTAAATTCTGGATTGTGAATTTAACGAAATAAAAACAGCAGTAAAATGAAAGGCAGGATCAACATGGAATTATTACAGGTTCAAAATCTTAAAAAAGTATACAGCACCAGATTAGGCGGACAGAAAGTCAATGCCTTGAATGATGTCAGCTTTGACATAGCAAAAGGTGAGTTCATTGCTATTATGGGAGCTTCCGGTTCCGGTAAGACTACCTTGCTCAATATTATAGCATCTTTGGATAAACCTACTTCCGGAGAGGTCTATCTGGAGGGGAAGGGACTTTCTGTAATAAAGGACAGAGAATTGTCAGCCTTTCGAAGAACAAATCTGGGGTTTGTATTTCAGGATTTTAATCTATTAGATAATTTCTCGGTTAAAGACAATATCCTTCTTCCATTGGTACTTTCGGGAGAAACAGTAGAGTCAATGGAAGAAAGGCTTCTGCCTCTTGTAAAGCGGCTTGGGATAGAGAAACTCCTGGAGAAATTCCCTTATGAAGTATCTGGTGGAGAGAAGCAAAGAACGGCTATGGCCAGAGCAGTTATAACCAACCCCAAATTGATACTGGCAGATGAACCTACCGGTGCTTTGGACTCGAAAGCTTCTACACTGGTACTTTCTCTCTTCGAAGAACTGAACAAGAATGGCCAGACAATTCTTATGGTAACCCATAGTGCCATGGCAGCAAGCTATGCAGGAAGAGTTCTGTTCATTAAAGACGGGGAGCTTTTTAGTCAGGTATATAAAGGTACGGATAGCAAGAAAGAATTCTTTGATAAAATAGTCTCTAACCTGTCAGTGCTGTCAGAGGGAGGTGCTGACATTGGCTAAGAACTTTTACTTACGAATGGCAGCTGCTAACTTAAGAAGAGACAAAGGGATGTATGTTCCTTATGCCGTATCCTATATTATCTTTTCCGCCATTTATTTTATGGTAGTCACCCTTATGACAACTGACGGGTTAAAAAATGTTCCGGAAAAAGACAATATAAAGACAATGTTTGCCTTAGGTATGATCATAATGAGTATAACCACGATCATATTCATGTTATATATCAACAGTTTCCTGATAAAAAGAAGAAAGAAAGAATTCGGACTTTATGGAATACTGGGTCTTGAGAAAAGACATATAAGCCGTATTATTATCTTTGAGAACTTTATATTAAGCTTTATATCCCTGGTACTTGGTATTGTATCCAGTTGTGTGTTCGGAAATCTGATATTTTTATTGCTGCTGAAAACTTTAAAGGTGTCTCCTGACAGCCATTTTTCCTTAAACTGGCAACCTTTTTCAATAACTACAGTGTTGTTTGCGATTATATTCGTCTTAACCACAGCATTTAATTTCATACAAGTAAGGACTGCTAACCCCATTGATTTGTTAAAAGGAGGGCAGGTTGGTGAAAAGAAAGTGCGATTTGTCCTGTTAAAGACCATGATAGGAACAGCTTTATTGATTGCAGCTTATTATATGGCGAATACCGTAAAAAATGGCGGTGCAGCTCTTAATCAATTTTTTGTTGCTGTTATTATGGTTATAGTGGCTACGAACTTACTGTTCCAGGCCGGAAGCCAGTTTGTTTTAAAGAGGTTAAAGAACAGGAAGAAATTCTACTATAAAGCAAATAATTTTATTGCAATCTCCGGATTATTCCACCGTATGAAGCAGAATGCTGCAGGTTTGGCTAATATCTGTATTCTTTCAACCATGGTTCTCGTTACAATTTCCACCTGTGTTGCTCTTTATCTGGGACAGGAGGATATGTTAAAGTACAATAATCCAAATGACCTTGAGATTATGGTACACGACCAGCTATCAGAGGAGAAGATAAACAGCATAAATGATATTATTGAAAAGGAAGCCAGTGAAAAAGGAATAAAGATTCGTGATTTATATAAGTACTATAGGGCTACTTCTTCTGTGTTTTTGCTTAATGGTAGGATATTACCCTACAATAGTCCTGAAATTGACAGGAATATCCCCATGTATGAACTATGGTCACACATTCGTGGACTGCAAGTGGTTCCTTTAGCAGAATACATCGCTGTAACCGGTGATAACCGGGAACTTGCAGATAATGAGGTATTATTAGTAACGGATAAAGAGAATCTTGAAGTAATAGATACGAAAACCTTCGGTAAGGATTATGTTATAAAGGATACTTTAAGTGATACAGTCTTTAACATAGGAAAAAATACTCCCGTTACAGATATATTCCTTGTTACAGCTGATGAACAAAGTGCTGAAAAGCTCCTTGAGAATATTTATCAGCAAAAGTGGGATGATACTAAGAGCTATAAGTTCGTTCTGAATATGGAAGGAAATGGAAAAGATCTGCTGGACTTTACCTACAGTCTTAAAGAGAAAATAGTAAGTGCTGCAGAAGACAAAACAATTTCAATATCTTCCATTGACTTAAGACGTCAGGAGGATTACAGCCTTTTCGGAGGATTACTCTTTCTTGGGATTTTCTTTACTATCATGTTCTTATGTGCAACCGTTCTGATTATTTATTTTAAGCAGGTTTCAGAAGGTTATGACGATAGAGAAAGATATGAAATACTTCAGAAAGTAGGGATGGATGATAAGGAAGTGAAAAAAACCATAAGCAGGCAGATCCTGCTGGTATTCTTCCTTCCTCTTGCAGCAGCAGTGCTTCATCTTAGCGCTGCCAGACATATGATACTAAAAATGCTTGAATCCTTCTACTTGTTTGATACAATGCTTTCAACTGTCTGCATCATTGGTTCAGGTGTGATATTTGCTGTAATTTATGTATGTGTTTATAAGTTTACCGCAAGGACATATTACCGAATTATTAAATTTTAATAATTAAATCCCAAAGTTTAATGCATCACAAATGTTATCTCGTTGTATAGAGATACCCCTGAAGTTTTCGGTTAATGAAAATGAAGGGGTATTTTTTCGTGTATGCTTTATAAATCAAATGAATAAGACTGAAATTATACCGTGCAGTTGAATAAATAAAAACCCATTATAAAATGCTCAGACTATAATTTTTTAACCAGGTAGATTTACAGCCACTTAAGTGCCATGAAGGACTTTTCAATAAATAACTCATGATTACAAACCAAGCTTACCTGGTATTTTCAAGCAATTACATCCTGTATTAGCTGTGATTATCGTTAGGTATGCTGTATTAATTTCTGGCATTTTGTGCTATACTTAAATTATTATTGCAGAAATCAAACAGATAGCTTATTTAACGGCTTGAATATGAAAGGTGTTCATATGTATTCATCGAAAGAAATCAGTGTATTTGATATAATCGGCCCAAATATGATAGGGCCTTCAAGTTCCCACACTGCGGGAGCCCTAAGAATAGCAAGACTTGCTGCTAATATGGTGAAAAATCCTATTAAACAGGTAGTCTTTACGCTGTATGGATCCTTTGCCATGACATATAGAGGGCATGGTACGGACAGAGCTTTGGTAGCAGGAATTTTGGGATATGATACAGAGGATGGAAGGATTAAAGAATCTTTTCATTATGCAGAGGTTGCCGGATTATCCTATGATTTCATCATAAACAAGGAAGAGAAGGATCTTCATCCTAATACGGTTGACATTCTTATAATTGATGAAAAGGGAGAAGAAACCTCCGTTACCGGTATCTCCGTTGGTGGCGGAAGAGCAGAACTTAAGAAAATCAACGGTGTGGAGATAGATCTGTCCGGTGATTATTATACGCTTGTGATCAAGCACAGAGATTTACCGGGTGTGGTGGCAGCAGTTACTCATATTCTGGGGCAATTTTCAATTAATATTGCATTTATGAAGTTATACAGGGAAAACAAAGGTGCTATTGCTTATTCCATAATTGAAGCAGATGATATTATTGAAGAAGCAGTAATAGATGAAATAGAAGAATTACCCAATATATATCAAGCCTTTCTCATTGAAAAGCTATAAAGAGTAGGAGACTAACAGAAGATGGAATTTAAAACAGGAAAAGTGCTGCTTCAATTGTGCAAGGAGAATCAAATTCCCATTTCTGAAGTTATGCTTCTAAGAGAAATGGAGATTAGTCAGACTGACAGGGACACGGTATTTTTAAGAATGGAACATTCCTGGAATATTATGAAGGCAGCTGCCAAAGATGCACTTACCAGAAAGCTTAAATCCATGGGAGGCTTAATTGGCGGTGAAGCTTTAAAACTGACACAAAGAAGAATGTCCGGTGATCCTTCAGCTTGCGGAGGACTTATGTCAAAGGCAATATCCTATGCTATGGGTGTTCTTGAAGTCAACAGTTCCATGGGACTGATTGTTGCTGCACCAACGGCAGGCGCTTCCGGAGTAATACCTGGTACCTTTCTTGCAATGCAGGAGGAGTATGGCTTTTCGGATAAACAAATGATCATGGCCCTGTTCCATGCAGGTGCTATCGGATATCTGATAACCTATAATGCAACCATTGCCGGAGCAGAAGGTGGTTGTCAGGCAGAGGTTGGCAGTGCATCTGCCATGGCAGCATCAGCGGTTACAGAGCTGCTGGGGGGAAGCCCTGAGAGCAGTCTTCATGCTGCTACCAGTGCAATCTCTAATCTTCTGGGCCTGGTTTGTGACCCAATCGGTGGTCTGGTGGAGGCACCTTGCCAGCAGAGAAATGCAATAGGGGTATCTAATGCTTTAATATCAGCAGAGCTGGCTTTGAGCGGAATTCGTAATGTAGTGCCCTTTGACGAAGCGGTTAATGTTATGTACCGTGTTGGGAAGGGGCTTCCGGGTGAGCTTAGGGAGACTGCTCTTGGAGGAATGGCAGCGGCACCAAGTGCTTGTGCTTTGTGTGGGCTTTGTAATTGAAAGATGGTTTTTCGCAGGGGGACGGTAAATTGTACAAACCAGAAAAAACTCATGCTTCGATTCCAAGGTATAAGAAGTCCTAATTCTCTGGATATTTTGTGCTTGACATATAATAAAACAGAAACTCGCTGCGCTCAGACAATCTGTTTTATTATATAGCACAAAATATCCAGAGAAAAGGACTTCTGTTATGTAGTGACTTTTGTCAAGTGTAAATTTTGAAGAAATCACTTTTGGGTTTTCCAATGTCTGAGAGCATATGGAAAAAGCCTTAGACGTAACAGCTTCCGGCTTTGACCACTCTGTTATACGTGGATTGGTTACCACAGGTCAATGGTCCGCCGTGAGTTCTACTGTCTAATGGCGTGAATCAAAGTATTTTATTACAATGTCACATAGAAGTCCCGTAGATAACTCGAACCATAAATGTTTTCTAAAGCTTCTTCCATATGTCCTCAGTCGTTGGTTGGGCAGATGGAAAGCTGACATAGTCTGCCTTACATCTGCTTAACTACCCTGCATGTTATCCGGCGGCTCCTGTCAAGGTCTCTTGCCGCTTTAGCGGTGCGAAGCAGCCTTGACCGGAGTTGCCAGATAACATATCTCTTTTTATGCCATGTGATCTGTCATCAGACCCCATATGAAACAAGCTAATTCTCTAGCGACTGCTGTTGCTGCTACATTTCGATTCGTGTTATTTTTTAATGTCATCCTGTAAAACTTCCTTCGGAGTCTTTCGTTCGCTTTATCTGCATAGGCTATTACTTGTGCAGAATTTCCCTTCTGTCTTCTCTTTAGATCTAACGACTTATGTCCGATGGCACCTCTTGTATAACTTTGTGCCGATTCTACTAAAAGCTTTCTGATATGAGAATTTCCAGCTTTGGTAATACCTATTCGTTTCTGCTTTTCTCCACTGGAATCTTCCCCGGGTACAAGTCCCAGGTAGGCAGCATATTTTTCTGCTTTGGCGAATCGCACAAAATCGCCTGTCTCAACTACAACAGATAATGCCGTATGTGTTTTTACACCTATAAAACAACGAAGCTTCTTCACTTTTTCCTGATACCTCTCACCGCAAGCCAGTTCCTCTATTCTTTGGTCAAACCTTGCAATTTTATCGGTAAGATATTCGTAGGTAATAAAATATTCCTCCAGACTTTCTTGTATAAGGCCACCCAGATTTAAAGATTTTAACCAATCTATATGCTTAAGGGTCCAGTAGTTTTTACCCTCTGTAAAATGAAACCCTTGCCGGAGAACCAACGCCAGAATCTGTTGTTTTACGATTTTTAATGCTTTCTTGTTATCGTCACGCATACGGAGATATTCCTTTACCGCTTCGTCCTCTTCCGTTGGTATATGCACCGCACTATAGGTGTGAAATGCGAGGCATCTGGCTATATTACCTGCATCCTTTTTATCTGTTTTAACCCGGTTTGTATTAGTTATTCCCATGGTTGTCGGTGCTAGTATGATACATTTAACACCATGGTCTGTCAGCTGATGATATAACGTATAGCCAAGACATCCTGCTTCATATCCACAAACAAAGGTTACATCGTCTGTAAAACGAGCCCTTACCTGCTCCAGATATTTTAGAACCTGCCTATAATCAGGAGCTATCTTTTGGTGGTACTGAAGTTTATCCTCCTCAAATCTGTAGCAGCAAAGGTTGTAACTTTCCTTATGGACATCCATTCCGATATAAACTATACTATTCATTGTAGTGGCCTCCTTTTGTATGCGGTAATTCCTATCACCATTATTCTTAACAAGTAATAGTATATAGGTAAATCCACGATGGTGCAAATGTGTGGTCACTACATATTGTCTAATACCTTTCCATAGGCGCATTCGTTCTTTCTGGTTTTTACAATTTACCTGAAATCCAATGGAAAATAGGCCTTGAATTTTTAATTCATGGTTGTAAATTAATGTAATAAGAAGTGCGGCAGTATAGCTGTTGTGCTTCTTTTTTTGTACAAAACCTGCTGTATAGTTACTATTATTATAAGGCTTTTATTAAAATAACATTAGAACACAAATTTTTCTTGACAATTCCTTTGTGATTGTTTATATTTTATTTATCAAACAATATTATACGACATATAATATAGCGGATTGGATAATATAATATATTCAGTATTATATAAATTGATATATTATGAGTATTTAATGAATGGTTATTTTTGAATTCTGTCAGAAAGGAAGAAGTTATCATGGTATTTAATACAGGAGCAGCTTTACTGGATGCCATTGTTCTTGGTATAGTATCCAAAGATCAGGAAGGTACCTATGGCTATAAAATAACCCAGGATATCCGCCAGGTTATTGAAATATCGGAGTCCACCCTGTACCCGGTACTCAGACGACTTCAGAAAGAGGATTGTCTGGAGGTCTATGATCAGGCATTTGACGGCCGGAACAGAAGATATTACAAGATTACGGATAAAGGGAAAGCCCAATTAAAACTTTATATAAAGGAATGGAAGATTTACGCGGCTAAGATTAATAACATTTTTGTGGGGGTGGAAGTCTCATGACAAAGAATGAGTTTATACAAGAGCTGGGATATCTGCTGGTGGATATTCCGGAAGAGGAAAGAAATGAAGCTCTTGAGTTCTATCGAAATTATTTTGACGAAGCAGGACTGGAAGAGGAAGAAACTGTTATCAGGGAATTAGGGTCTCCGAAGGAAGTAGCAGACAGTATCAAAAAATCCCTTGAGTATGGAAGTACGGAGGAAGGATACTTTTCTGAAAACGGTTACCATAATGCTTATCAGGAAAAGCCCAATTTACCGGTTTTCAGCAGATATATAAGAAACGATAAAGATACCGGCACTAATAGCAGTGATAGAAGCACTACGGCAGGCAATAGTGATTCTAACAAAAATAATAAGAGTAACTACAAAAATAGCAGCGCAAAAGACTTTAAGAACAAGCATAGTACCGGAAATACCATACTTTTAATTATTCTCTTATTCTTTGCTATTCCAATGGCAATTCCGGTAGCAGCAACAATATTTGGATTATTTGTTGCAGCAGTTGCTGCGATTTTCAGTATCTGGATAGCATTTTTTGCCGTATCTGTTGCACTACTGATTACTGGTATTGTTCTTGCTATATCAGGAGTATTGCAATTATCCATCTCACCAGCTCTGGGCTTAAGCTTAACTGGGGGCGGATTTATAGTTCTTGGTGTGGGAATACTCTTTGCTATTGCCACTATCTGGATAGCAGGGAAAGCAATACCTGCTGTATTTAATTGGATTAAGATGATTTGGAACAAGATTTTCCAAAAAAGGAGGGTATACTCATGAAGGTATTTTTGAAAAATCTATTCCGAATTGCCGGAGGAGCTATAGCAATAGGCCTCATTTTGGGAGTGGTAGCCTTTAGCATGGATAATCAGGTATATGCCAAGTGGAATAAGGTTAATTTTAATCTGGTAAATGGTTGGTTTCATTGGGTAGATGAAGATTATTACAATGATAATAGTAAAGATTTTGATGATGATTATGAGGATAGCAGTGGTAGATCAGATTATAAAGGTGATGCAGAATCAAAAGAGTATCTCAAAGAAGCTGCTTCCATTGACAATAAGGAGACAGCATCGGGATATCCCATTACTTACGAAGGTATAAGTGAACTTGAAATAAATATGCTGGCTGGAAAGCTCCGGATAAGAGAAGGGGATACCTTTTCTATTGATGTAAGTGATAATGGTGAGAACAGGATAGTCAGTGAAGTAAAGGATGGTAAATGGATTATCAGGGAGAGGAGCAGTTCCTCCGGGGATGCCGGGACCTTAAGTGTATTTGGAGTTGACATTGATCTTGATGATATGGAAAGGAGAACCGATGCGGTTGAAGTCAATATCACCTTGCCGGAAGATTTTATTGCAAAGGAAATTGATCTAACCGTTGAAGCAGGTCTTATCAACGCAGATAGGCTCTCTGCTAATATTGGTAAGTTATCCGTAGGTGCCGGTTCCATTATCATAGACGAATTGCATATTGATACGAAATCTACTTATGAAGTTGCCGCAGGTAATCTTAAAATAAGTGAAGCAGTTATCCATAATGCCAAAATCGAATGTACTGTAGGCAGTGTAGATATTGACGGAGTCATAACAGGTGAGAGTAAAATTAGTTCCTCTATGGGTTACATTGATTTAGATCTTGAAGGTGATAAAGAAGACTATGATTACTCCATTAATTGTAAACTTGGCTCTCTTTCATTAAACGGTGATAGATACAGCGGTATCAATACCCAGATAACACAAAAGAGCAAAGCAGCAAACAATATGATTTTATCCTGTGATTTAGGCGGCATAGATATGGATATAGACTGATGTTCAAAAAATTTATAACTGTTAGAGCAATTTGAATCTAGGTGCATTATCTAAAGAAATATATGGTATAATAAAGCTAATAAATTAAAAGCATGGTGCTGTCAATACTATATTGCTGCAGCAGATTTTATACAATATAAAATTTATATAATAATATAAAATAAGAAAGGAAATGCCGCAGTCTCCCAGCAGCCGGAATACGAAAGGCAAAAGACTGGCAATAAATATGCGGCAGGGTACAGAATATGGAGGATAAGAGATTATACCGTTCCAGAAGTAACAGAATGATTGCGGGAGTATGCGGCGGAGCAGCTGATTATTTGAAGGTGGATCCCACAATAGTCAGACTGGTTTTTGTATTGCTTGCATTTTTCGGTGCCTCAGCAGGTATCTGGATTTATTTGATTGCAGCAATTATAGTTCCCAATGAACCGTAAAAGCTGATATGAATTTAGAATATAGCAAGACAAAAATAAGCCGGCAGCATATGCAGATACGGCTTGTTTTTGTTATTTTATGAATAGTTATTTACAGGAACAAGTAATTATGATAAAGTATTTTTTAATGACCATGAATAGAAATATCTATTCTGGAATCTATGTAATGCTTTAACGGAGGACAAAAAATGCAAAAATTAATTGATATCATAGGGAAGGAAGTTATGGAGGCATTTGAAAGCTGTGGTTATGAGAATAAGTACGGCTTTGTTACACTTTCTAACAGACCTGATTTATGTCAATATCAATGCAACGGTGCACTGGCAGCAGCTAAAGTCTACAAGAAAGCACCTCTTGCAATAGCAGGAGAAGTAGTAGAAGTACTGTCAAAAAGCAATTCCTATGAGAAGATAGAGGCAGTGGCACCCGGCTTTATTAATATTGTTTTAACCAGTGAGTTCATAACCGGTTATTTAAAACAGCTGTCCAGGGAGAATCAGTATGGCTGTGAGAAAACCGATAAACCGAAAACTATCGTTATAGATTACGGCGGTGCCAATGTCGCCAAACCTCTTCATGTAGGCCACTTACGTCCGGCAATTATCGGAGAAAGCATTAAACGTATTGACCGCTTTTTAGGCCATAATGTTATTGGAGATGTGCATCTGGGTGACTGGGGACTGCAGATTGGTCTTATAATGATGAAGATTAAGCTGGATCAGCCGGAATTAGTATATTTTAAAAAGGATTACGAAGGTGAATATCCGAAAGAAGCACCTTTTACAATCAGTGAGCTGGAGCAGATATATCCGGCAGCAAGCGCTTATTCCAAGGAAAATGATGAGTTCAGAGAAGCAGCGAAAGCAGCTACGGTAGAACTTCAAAACGGAAATCCAGGGTATCTTGCCCTATGGCAGCACATCCTGAATGTATCCATAGAGGATCTGAAAAAGAATTATGATAACCTGCTGGTGGATTTCGACCTCTGGAAGAAGGAAAGTGATGCGCAGAGTTATATACCGGGCATGGTGGAATATCTGAAAGAGCATAATTATGCAAGAATCAGTGAGGGCGCTTTGGTTGTCGATGTAAAAGAAGAGTCAGATACCAAAGAAATGCCTCCTTGTATGATACTGAAATCTGACGGTGGTACTCTTTACAATACAACTGATCTTGCTACTATGGTGGAAAGAATGGAATTATTTGCTCCTGATGAAATCCTTTATGTAGTAGATAAGAGACAGGAACTATATTTTGAGACGGTTTTCCGTTGCGCTAAGAAAACCAAACTGGTTGAGGAAGAAACAAAACTTACTTTCCTTGGATTTGGTACAATGAACGGAAAAGACGGTAAACCTTTTAAGACTCGTGATGGCGGTGTTATGCGTCTTGAGAATCTTATCAGCAATATCAGCAATGCAGTTCTTGAAAAAATGCTTGAAAACAGAGAGATGGACAGGCAGGAAGCAGAAGCTATTTCAAAGATTGTTGGACTGGCAGCATTAAAATATGGAGATCTTTCAAACCAGGCTTCCAAGGACTATATCTTTGATCTGGAGCGTTTTATTTCCTTTGAAGGAAATACTGGCCCTTACTTACTCTATACAATTGTGCGTATCAAATCCATTATTCAGAAATACGGTAATGACAGTGTAACAACAGAGGCACTTATCCCCGGCAAAACTCTTTCTGAGATAAATCTGATGTTAGAGGCTTCAAGATTTAATGATGTAGTAGAAACAGCCGGTAATGAGTATGCACCTCATAAGATTTGTCAGTATCTCTATGGAGTAGCTAACGCATTTAACAGCTTCTATCATGAGAACAAGATTCTTGCTGAAGAGGATAAGGAGAAGCAAAAATCCTGGATAGCTTTAATAACTTTGATAAAAGGTATACTTGAAACCGGTATCGATTTATTAGGTTTTGAGTCTCCGGAAAGAATGTAGAAATAAGTAGTATTTTGTCTGTCATTTTTGGAGATTTTAACTTGCATTTCATAAAAAATTGATGTAAAATTTGGTGTGTCGATGAGGCCACTCTTATTGAGTAGCCTGTCGACACTTTTTTATAATAAAGCTATAAAGCGTTAATCTGTGGAAGAATGGAAGACTTGGCAGTTGGCTCAGGTTGTAAAAGCTGGTTTTCATTATATTGATCTGAATGTGTGAGAAGGCGCACTGATGGGAATCAGGTTGAAAAAAGTATGTTTTTTCATCAACGAATTCAGGAATATCAAATTTTCAGTTTGATATTCACGAAAGGGGTTATTATGAAACGAAGTCAACATATCAAAGGCAAGAAAAAAGAGAGCAGTAAGAGGATAAGTGTTAAGGAAAACAAAAAGTTAATGGGGATACGCTTTAAGTTGATTATAGGATTTGCAATTCCAATCTTTTTCATAATAGGACTTGGATTATTATCATATTGGAAAGCCTCGGACGGATTGGTAAGCAATTATGAGAAATCCACAGAAAATACAATGAAGATGGCTGCTAAATATCTGGATTATGGTTTTAAAGGGGTAGAATCTATAGCCTCATTGTATACAAAAGATACTGGAATCTATTATTATATTCAGAATCAGAATTTTACCGATGATTTTAACAAGAAAGCATATATACAGAGTCTAAGTACAGATCTGGTCAAGAAAGCCGACTCTGAATCAATGATTGAAGACATACATATTATTCCCAAAGCTCATAGTCAGGTTGCCACCAGCTCTAACCGTTCTGCGGAAGGATTTTATAATGAGCTTAAAAATGATCCCATTTTTGCAAAGATATCTGATACAAAAATTGATCATTTCTGGATAGGAAGTCATCCTATAATAGACGAAAAATTAGGCACCAAAACAGAGGATTACGCTTTTGCACTGGTTCAGAAATTTCAAATTGATGAAGGCGTTATTATAATAGACATAAAGAAAAGAGAGATTAACAGCTTCCTGAAAGATCTGGATTTTGGAAAGGACAGTATAGTAGGGGTTGTTACAGCCGATGGTAATGAAATGCTGATTAAAGCAGGCGCAGATAAGAAAAATGAAACATCTGCGATATCCTTAGGTAGCAGCAAAGAAGAGTTTCATTTTACTACAGAGAAATATTATCAGACTGCAGTTTCAGGAGCTGCGGCTAAAGGACAGAATTATGTTACTTATGATGGGAAGGAGTATCTTTTCTTATATAATAAAATAGCAGGAACGGGAGTAGTTTTGTGTGCTTTAATTCCAAAAGCCAGCTTTATGGAACAGGCAGACAGCATTAAGTCCTTTACCACGATAATTGTAGCGGCAGCAGCTGTAATTGCTGTCCTTATTGCAGCATTTCTCTCACAAGGAATCGCCTTAAGCCTTAAACATATTAATCGAAGCCTTAAACAACTGGCAGAAGGAGATTTTACTGTATCCATGGAGCATAAACACAGGGATGAGTTTATCATTCTGGCGGGAAATACAAAAGACATGATAAATAATATGAGAAAACTCATATTAAAAGTTACTAATGTGAGCAGGCTGGTGTCCGAATCAGCAGACAATGTCTTAAAAGCTTCAGAGAACATAGCCGCTGCCAGCAGTGAAATCTCAATATCGATTAATGAGATTGGACATGGTATATCGGGGCAGGCACAGGATTCTCAAAACTGCCTTGTACAAATGGATGAGCTGTCTGAGAAAATCAAGACTGTTAATACCAGTATCGAAGAAATCGAGATTATTGCCGAAAACTCTAATGATATGATAATTAAGGGTATCGGCACCATGGAAGAGCTATCAAAACAGTCAGAAGCCACCAATGATATTACCAGATTTGTTATGAATAATATCACTGCGTTAGAGCAGAAATCACATTCCATTGAAAGAATCATACAGGTTATCAATGAAATAGCAGATCAGACCAATCTCCTGGCACTTAATGCCTCCATTGAAGCTGCAAGAGCAGGAGAAGCAGGGAGAGGCTTTGCAGTAGTAGCCGATGAGATAAGAAAGCTTGCAGAGCAATCCATAAAAGCTGCTGGTGAAATAAACAGTGTTATCAATGATATAATCCAACAGACTACAGATACTGTAAGTATTGCAAAGGATGCGGAGCAGATTGTCAGCAAACAGAACGGCATTGTTGAGAATACTATTACAACCTTTAGGAACATTGGAGATGGAATCCAGAAGCTGGCAAACAGCCTGGAGGTTATTGGACAGAATGTATCTAACATGGAATCAGCAAGAGGCGGAACACTCAATGCTGTTGAAAGTATTTCAGCAATCTCACAGCAGACCCTGGCAGCTTCTGAGATGGTTGAAGATACGGTACATGTACAGAATGCCTCGGTGAAAGCACTGGAGGAAGCATCCTTAGTATTGGCGGAGAATTCAAAGGATTTAAATGAAGCTATAAACATGTTTCGGATTTGATGTGGTATAATAACTAATTATTAAAGTAAGCAGAGCTGTACCGGAACAGAAGGATTCGGCAGGATATGCTCTAAAAAGAGGGTATAAATACTTATACAGGAGGTAAGATGATGTATCAATTTACGGCTAAACTCATTATCTACAGGCATGCAAAAGAGAATACGATTCTCTTTACATTGGCTGATATAATAAAAAGACTGGATGATGAATTTCCGGCAACGGTTTCGCCTGAAGCAAAAGAAAAGTTTATCAGTGAGATTTATGAGCAGATTAACCAGCTGCTGGTTCTGGCTACCGATTATGGTTTTGATAAGAACCTGTGGCAGAATTACCTGGCTTATTTACTGGCAGTCAGTGAGAATCCCTTTAGCATCAGCTGTGAGAAGAAAGGTACCCTGGAAGGTTCCGTTAATGTATTTGCTGTTTCGGATCTTATGATATTTAAACAGCTGTCCGAGTATGATTTTAACTCAGTGGAAGAACGTCTTGAGATTAACTGCTTCACGACTATTACCAACTACCAGGCAATTGTGAAAAACGAGAGGCGTTATAATAAAAGTGTAAGTGACAAAATAAAATTGCTTTCAGAAGCGATTGCAGAGGCTTCCGGTGAACAAGAGCTCCTGCATGTGGTTACTAACTTTTATAAAGATTATGGTGTTGGAAAATTCGGACTGAATAAGGCGTTTCGCATACAGGAAAAGCAGAATGAGCCGAATATTATTCCTATCTTTAATACCGATGAATCACATCTTAATGATTTGATTGGCTATGAACTGCAAAAGAAGAAACTTATTGAGAATACAAAAGCCTTTGTACAAGGAAGAAAGGCAAATAACTGCCTGCTTTACGGAGACAGTGGTACAGGCAAATCCTCCAGCATTAAAGCTATCCTGAATGAATACTACAATCAGGGGCTTCGAATTATAGAAATATATAAACATCAGTTTCAATACCTGTCTTCAGTTATAGCGGAAATCAAAAACAGAAACTATAAGTTCATTATCTATATGGATGATTTATCTTTCGAGGAATTTGAAATCGAATACAAATATCTAAAAGCAGTCATTGAAGGCGGACTGGAGATAAAACCCGATAATGTACTGATTTATGCAACCTCTAACAGAAGACATTTAATACGTGAGACCTGGAGTGACAGGTCTGATATGTCAAAGGATGAGCTTCACAGAAGTGATACCATGCAGGAGAAGCTATCTTTGGTTGCGCGCTTTGGTATTACAATTAATTATTCCAAACCTGACCAGAGAGGATTTTTTGATATAGTAAAAGGCCTGGCTGAGAAGCATCCGCAGATACAGCTAAATGAAGAGGAGCTTACCCTGGAAGCCAGCAGATGGGAAATGAATCATGGAGGACGTTCCGGAAGAACAGCGCAGCAATTTATTAATTATCTGTTAGGTAAATTGAATTAATACGATAATCATTTGATAAGATCTTGTTATTTGTTTATACAGTCTGAGCTTTTGGCTAAATAACATGAAGCATATATCACATAATCTGCGAATAAAGGAGAAACGGCAAGTATTCTATAATCTTGTAACCTCAGAAAAGAGGAGTTTCTTCTTTATTATTATGTGGATGAAAAGTAATAATTGTAACTGTTAGATTATTATCAGTTGAAAATACTACTAAAAATGATATTTATTTTCAATTGAATACAATATGTCGTTGACAAGCAAAATCAATGAGCATATAATATTATACAAATGATAATGGCTTTCATAATGGATAAAGAAGTGTGGTAGTATGTCACTAGCATTTGCTGGAATTGGAGAGACAAAGGTTATAGTGGACTTTACAGGCAAGGACGATATCAAGCGCCATTTGCAGGATTTGGGTTTTGTTAAAGGTGAAAGTGTTAAATTGTTATCAGAAAATGACAGCGGTTTTATCATTATGGTAAAAGGTGTCAGGGTAGCAATTAATAAAAATCTGGCAACCAAAATCATGGTAGCTTAGGAGGAAAAGGAAATGACTTTGAGGGATTTAAAGCCCGGCGAGACGGGAACAGTATTAAGTATAGGTGAGAAAGGACCACTGAAGCGCCGAATCATGGATATGGGTATTACCCGTGGTGTAGATGTTAAGGTAGTTAAGATAGCACCTTTAGGGGATCCTATAGAGATTAATATCAGAGGTTATGAATTAAGTCTTAGAAAAGATGAGGCTGCACAGATTGAAGTCAGCAAGTAATAGGATAAGAGCTTTATTACGGGAGGAAATTGAAAATGACAGTCAAAATTGCTTTAGCAGGTAATCCCAACTGTGGTAAAACTACCATGTTCAATGATTTGACAGGTAGTTCACAGTATGTCGGAAACTGGCCGGGCGTAACGGTAGAAAAAAAGGAAGGTACTCTAAGAGGACAGAAAGATGTTGTTATCCAGGACTTACCTGGTATTTATTCCCTATCTCCATACACTCTTGAAGAAGTTGTTTCCAGAAACTATCTTATTAATGATAAGCCGGATGCCATAATTAATATAATTGATGCATCTAACATAGAACGTAACCTTTATCTAAGCACACAGCTACTTGAGATTGGTATTCCGGTTGTAATGGCTCTTAATATGATCGATGTTGTCCGTAAGAACGGAGATACCATTGACCTTAAGAAACTGGAAGAAATGTTAGGCTGTACTGTTGTTGAGACTTCTGCCCTGAAAGGAATCGGGTCCAAAGAGGTTGCTCAGAAAGCAGTAGAGCTTGCAAAAGCAAAGGCAGCTGCAACACCAAAGCACAGTTTTTCAAAAGAGGTAGAGGATGCACTTGCTAAGATAGAAGAAATTATTAAAGGAAAAGTGGATAGTACCAATGAACGCTGGCTTGCTGTCAAACTTTTTGAACAGGATGAGAAAGTATTAGAATCCTTAGCTTTAGATGACCGTACCTTAAAAGCTGTTATGGAAATTGTACAGGATTGCGAGAACAAGCTTAAAGATGACGGTGAAAGTATCATAACCAATGAACGCTATTCCTACATAGGTAAAGTTGTTAAACAAGCAGTTCATAAAAAGAATACCTCAAAAAAGAGTGCAACTGATAAAATAGATGAAATTGTGACCAATAGATGGCTTGCACTTCCTATTTTTGCAGTTGTTATGTTTTTAGTATATTTTATTTCTATTAATACAATCGGCGGTATGGCAACAGATTGGGTAAATGACACCTTGTTCGGTGATTGGATACCTACAGCTATCAATAATCTTCTTGAGACTCTTGGTACTGCTGATTGGCTGAATTCCCTGATCCTAGATGGTATTGTTGCCGGTGTTGGTGCTGTCCTTGGTTTCCTGCCTCAGATGATGGTTTTATTCCTGTGTCTGGCATTCTTAGAAGACTGCGGATATATGTCAAGAATTGCCTTCATAATGGATCGTATATTCCGTAAATTCGGTTTATCCGGTAAATCTTTCATACCTATGCTTATTGGTACAGGTTGTGGTGTTCCCGGTATTATGGCTACACGTACTATTGAAAATGAACATGACCGCAGAATGACAATTATTACTACAACATTTATCCCCTGCAGTGCCAAGCTTCCGATTATAGCACTTATTGCAGGTGCATTATTCCCTGAATCCTCCTGGGTTGCTCCTTCTGCCTATTTCGTAGGAATGGCTGCTATTGTTTTTTCCGGTATTGTATTAAAGAAAACCAGAATATTTTCAGGAGATCCGGCACCTTTTATTATGGAACTTCCTGCATACCATCTTCCTGGTATTAAAGGTATATTAATTCATGTTTGGGATAGAACCAAGCATTTCGTTAAAAAAGCTACTACAGTAATTCTGCTGGCTACTGTTTTAGTTTGGTTCTTAAGTACTTTCAACTGGAAGTTCCAGATGGTTGATATTGAAGATTCCATTCTTGCAGGTATCGGAAGGGTAATTGCTCCTATTTTCATTCCGCTTGGATGGGGTGAATGGAAAGCAGCAGTTGCATCTGTAACAGGACTTATTGCAAAAGAAAATGTTGTTGGTACTTTTGGTATTTTATACGGTTTTGCAGAAGTTGCTGAAGATGGCGGAGAGTTCTGGAAGAATATGCAGAGTGAATTTACACAGTTATCTGCATACAGCTTTTTAATATTCAATCTCTTATGTGCACCTTGTTTTGCAGCAATTGGAGCTAACCGAAGCGAGATGGGTTCAAACAGATGGACATTATTTGCTGTAGGCTATCAGACAGTTCTTGCATATATTGTATCAACTATAGTGTTCCAGATCGGAAATTTCGTTTCCGGAAATGGTTTTAATATTGGAACCGCTGTTGGATTACTTTTAGCTATTATATTAATTTATTTACTGGTTCGCAAACCCTCTGTAAGTAAAGACAAGAAGGCAAAGAAAACAGTAAATGCATAAAAATATTTTCCTACACTGTTAATTTTGTTTATATAGGATAAACAATAACTGTTTATCCGGAAAAGAGGTTCATATGGGAACTATAATTGCAAACATCGTAGTTGGAGCTATTGTTTTTGGCGGCATTGGATTTGCCGGGTTTAAAACACTGAAATCCAAAAAAGAAGGTGCTGGCTGCGGATGCGGCTGTTCCGGCTGCAGTAAAGCAACTGATTCTTGCAATAAATAAGGTATCAACTGAAACAATAGACGTAGGAATATTGGCAATAGGCCTTTTATCAAGCAAGCGCAGATAAAAGGCCCTTTGCTCTAAACCACTTGTAAAGGGGGATATCAGTCATGAATGCAGCAATCGAATCAGAAACTATCTTAGCCAAGATTCATAAAAGAGAAATTATTATAAACGAATTGAGAAAAAAGAAATTTCGTATTACAGAACAGAGAAGATTATTAATTGATGTAATTTTGGAGGATGAATGCTCCAGTTGTAAAGAGATTTATTATAAAGCAGTAAAAAAGGATTCTACAGTAGGTATTGCAACGGTTTACCGTATGGTTAAAACCCTCGAAGATCTGGGTGTTATAAACAGAAAGAACTTATATCAAATTGACTATAAAAATCTGAACTTAAAAGAAGAACAGACACTTTATATAGATGAAAACAACAATAAAACCCTAAAAGTACAAAAAGGGTTATGGTTTACAGAACTGCAGAAAATGTTAGCAGCTCAAGGCGTTGAGGATGTTGAAAATATAACAGTATTGATCAAAAGCCAGAATGATGAAAGTGATTACTGTGAAGAGGAAGTATACAGCAGCTGCAGTTGTCCCAACACAGCTTGTAAATATCATTGTAATAAGCGAAATATTTCTTAATTTCAGCATTAAAGTAGCTTTTATCCTTGCTGTGGAAGTTAAATTGTAAGGTAACTCTTAAGAAGATGCGACAATAATTTAACAAAGGATACATAGAGATAAAGATAATCAGGATATAGATAATAAGAATAAAAAATTAAGCTGTTTAATGAGCTTTCTGCAACTATGATATGACAACTAAGTCATATCTATTAGCTGTCAGGAAGAATATTAGACAGCTTTTTTGTAGTATAAAACATTATCACTGATAAAAATTAATAAAAATTATTCAGGTTATAAAACTTGAGAAAAAATAAACTTAAATACTATTGACAGAAATATAATACTAGTGTACTATAAAGATAGTTCACTAGTAACACAAATTATTAAGAGGGCGGGTGCTATCATTTATTTATAATGGAATCAACATTATTATGGTTGAAGAAAAGAGGTAAATATGGAATTTGATAATAATATCCCAATATATATTCAGGTTATTCAGGATATTAAGAAAGACATCGTTACAGGAGTACTTAAACCTGGTGATAAATTGCAATCAGGCAGAGATATGGCATTAAAGTATAAGATAAACCCTAATACAGCCAGTCGTATTTACCGCGAACTGGAGCTACAGGAAATCTGCTTTACAAAGAGAGGACTTGGTACCTTTGTAACAGAGGAGAAGGAGAAAATTATAAGCATCAGGAAAGATATGGCGAATGAATTATTGGAACAGTTCATCAGCGGAATGAAGATATTGGGAATTCAGAAACAGGAAATAATGAGTCTCTTGGATGAACGGTATACCAACTAATATGAAATAAAAGATACCACGGGCTTTAATACAAGGAATAAGTTATTTAATCTTAATGAAATAATAGGAGGAATTCATATGTTTTTGCAATGCAGTAATTTAAGAAAGAAATACATGTCAAAGGTCGCAGTAGATAATTTAAATCTTGATATAGAGAGAGGTAAGATATACGCACTTCTAGGACCTAATGGCAGCGGAAAAACCACATTTATGAAAATGGCAGCCGGTCTTGTAAAACCCACCAGCGGAAGTATCACCTTTATGGGGAATCCAATCGGAGTAGAATCAAAAAAGAAGGTAGCATATATGTCAACTGAACCATTTTTCTATAATTATATGACCATAGATGATGTAGGTAAATACTATCAGGATTTCTTTGAAGACTTTGATATGAAGAGGTATGAGGAGCTACTGGTTAGAATGGATTTAAATAAGAAGGACCATGCAAAGTCACTATCCTCCGGTCTGGCAGCCAAGTTAAAGCTTGCCGCAACTCTTGCCCGTAAATCAGACCTTTATATGCTGGATGAACCGCTTAACGGTATTGATATTATATCAAGGGAAAAGATTATGACAACAATACTGGAAGCTATGAGTGATAACAATACCATTCTAATCTCGACACATCTGGTTGATGAGTTAGAATCTGTTGTAGATAATGCAGTCTTTATAAAGAATGGAACGGTAGTCCTGGAAGGCGATGCAGAGGAGTTAAGGGAGACACATAAGAAGTCTATCGTAGAATTATACAAAGAGATTTACGCTTAATTAAGTGTTAAAGAAAGAAAATGCAGTACTTAAATATAGATAGCCATAGAATTGGCATATAAAGCGTATAGGTACGCAAGGATGGAGGAAATTATGTTAAAGTTAATGAAATATGAATTGAGAAAGCAGGCATTTTCCAAGATAATAATTTTAGCAATAGCATTACTTGGTGAAATCATGTTTTTTACAGGATTTTTTATGGATAAAGGTGAAACTATAGGACTCGCTCTTGGATTACTTAGTATGTTTACAATAGGAGCTTTATTTTTTATAGCTTTTGAGTCTATTATGACCTTTCAGAGCGATCTTAAGCAAAAACACAGTTACATGCTCTTTCTTACACCCAATACCACTTATTCGATTATTGGTGCAAAGGTGGTAAGTTCGGCTCTGCAAATAATGTTATCCGGTCTCGCCTTCGCCTTATTGTTTCTAATAGATGGTGTAGTCTTACTGGGAAAATATTCATCTTTAAATGAAATCAATAGAGCGTTCAAGGAATTTGTTAATTTGCAGTTTAATATTCATCTGGATTATAAATATTTGATTCTGGTTATTTTAGTGGTCCTGATTACATGGATAACAATAATTACACTTTCTTATCTTTCCATTACTTTGAGCAGTACCTTCCTGGCAGATAAGAAAGGAAAAAGCTTAATTAGTTTTGCAATCTTTTTCATAATGATTATTGCCATAGGTAAGTTTGAAGACTTTTTAATGTATGCTTTAGGTATCAATTCAAATAACGAAACTTTTTTGGTGGCAGGAATACTGTTTCATGCAGTTGTAACAATCATTGCCTATATCACAACAGCATGGATGTTAGATAAGAAAGTCAGTGTATAATTTCTTTACTATTCAGGCAGTAGAGCAGGCATAACTGTGACACTGCCTGAAAAGCCGCATGAATATATGGAAGTATAAATATAATGATTTATGGCTGAGAACTATCTGCAGGCGGATAGTAAGCTACGGGAGTTTGGGAGGTATAATGTTTAAGAACTTGGAAACGGATAGACTGCTTTTAAGAAACGTAGAAACGGAAGACAGGGATTTTATATTCCATCAATTTTCAAATGATATAGTTAATAGATACCTGTTTGATGCAGAGCCTTTGACAAAGCCTGAGCAGGCTGATGAAATCATAGATTTCTATATCCACCCTGAACCGCGATTACAGCATCGCTGGATTATAATCCGTACAACTGATAACTCAAAAATGGGAACCTGCGGATTTCATTGCTGGAATAAGAATGCAGGAATAATCGATATTGGATATGATCTGAGAGAAGAGTACTGGGGAAAGGGTTATATGCAAGAAGCCTTAAAAGAAATAATTGCATATGCTGATGAAATTATGAGAGTTAAAGAAATACGTGCTATAATTTCCGTTGATAATACGAAAGCTATACGGCTGGCAGAAAGTTTGGGCTTTAAGGTAACAGGCTCTGAGTATATATTATTTCGTAACGAGAAGTATCTTCACAATATTTACAGTCTGTATCTAACTGAAGGTAATAAAAAAAGCCTAATGAAGGCTTTCAGATAGAAAATACCAGATACAAAAAAGATAGAATAGTATATAAAAATGCGCCTGTATACAGGGCGCATTTTACTTGCTATGCAAGAGCTGTTTCAACAACAGTTAACTTACTGATTTCTTCTCTTATGAGTTCGGCAATAGCATGAGCATAATCCTTAACTTCCAATTGTTTTCTCTTTATATCAAAATAAATGATTTCAAATGGAACACTACCTAATAGTTCACCCTCTATTAATAAAAGAACTTCTCTGTTTTTATAATCAAGAGTAACGGGCTTATCAACGGAAGTGAAGGGAATATCACCGATACATAACCTAAAAATAGTTTCCTTAATATGCTCGAATTCATTATTATGATGCTCGGATGCGCCACTAATATGAGTAAAATTCATTTTATTCACCCTTTCTTCTTTTTTCTTCATAATATACTATGCTTTTGAAGATAATGCAATAGATTTATAAAAATTTTGTAAATTTTGATAAACAAACCATGAAATATAATGTTCTTATGAATATAATGTCATTAATTGAACTAAGTTTTTATTGGATGCTTGTGCGTATTTGCAGAACATTTGTTTGAAAGTACTGAATGATTGATTAATTGGTTTATACCAATAAGAGATTTATCTCCATTGGGATTGACAAAACTCATTAGTAAAAGTATGATAAATCTCGTATGTTGTCAGTTAGTCATAACAAAGATAACATAGTAGGATTATTTATACTTAGACTATTATTTGAATGCGTAAGAATATATTTTGATAGAAGAAAAGAGGTTACAATGATATATTTAGATTATGCAGCCCATACCCCCCTTGATGCAGAAGTTTTGAAAGCATTTGGGGATGCAGCACTTCAGTATCCGGGGAATCCCAACTCACCCCATGCACTTGGTCTTGAGGCAAAGAAGAGAATGGAGGAAGCTACAGCTCATATTGCCAGTATGCTGTCTGCTAGACCGGAAGAATTAATATATACCTCAGGGGCCAGTGAATCCAATAATCATGCGATTAAAGGTGTTGCAAAAAGTTATCAGAGATATGGTAAACATATCATAACTTCCTTTTTAGAGCATGCCTCCGTAACAGGACCGGCAGCAGCGCTACAAAATGAAGGCTTTGAAATAGATTTTGTTAATGTCACCAAAACCGGTGAAATTGATTTAGAGCATCTAAGAGAACTTTTAAGAGAGGATACCATCTTAGTATCATTGGCTATTGTAGACAGTGAGATAGGTGTTATTCAGCCTATTGATAAGATATATGAAATAGTCAAGCAAAAACCACACTGTTTCCTTCATGTTGATGCAACCCAGGCAGTGGGGAAAATTCCGGTAGCTTTTGAGCACATGGATTTGCTTACCTGTTCCGGTCATAAAATCTACGGATTGACAGGGATTGGATTATTACTCAAAAAAGAGAATGTGATGCTGGAGCCACTGATACATGGTGGATTAAGTACTACGAGCTTTCGAAGCGGAACACCGGCTCTTGCTCTGGCAGTTTCTTTAGAAAAGGCAATAGAATTAACTACAGGAAACATTGACCAATACAGAGACAGTGTTGTATATCTGAATAGAAAACTCCGTAAGGCCTTTGAAGGTAATAAGAACATTGTTATTAACACTCCTGAGAATAGTTCCCCCTATATATTAAATATCAGTATGAAAAACATAAACACCAATATGCTTCAGTCAGCACTTAATGAAAAGGATATCTTCGTTGCGACCAAATCAGCCTGCTGTGCTGTTAATACCGTATCCAAACCCGTGTATGCCATGACAAAGGACAAGAAGCTCTCCCTTGCCACTCTGCGTGTCAGTTTAAGCCATTTGACAACAGAGGAGGAGATTGATACATTCCTTGAGGTGTTTGAAGCTGCATTAAAAAATTAGGATAACTACCAGCAATGAAGTTAATAAATAAGAAACAACAAATAATAAGAAACAGCAATAAATAACTGGAGAGTCAAAAGTTCTCTTTTCTCATCATACGGACGGAAAATTGCAAAAAAACAGAAGCACTCATGCTTCATTCCAAGGTATAAGAATTCCTAATTTTCTGAATATTTTATGCTGGACATCTTATCAAACAGATAACTCGCTTCACTCAAACAATCTGTTTGATAAGATAGCACAAAATATTCAGAAAAAGGACTTCTAATACCTTTCCATAGGCGTATTCGTTCTTCTGTTTTTTTGCAATTTTCCTGAAATAGTATGAAACAGAAAAGTCAACCAGAACTTTTGACTCTCCAGTAAATAAGATACACAAAAATAAAAGACACAAAAATAGGAGACAACAAAAATAGGAGACAACAAAAATGGGAGACAACAAAAATAAGGGGCAACAAAAATAAGAGGCAACAAAAGCAAGAGGCAAAAAAATAAGAGACAACAAAAAAGAAGAATCAATAACAACAAAAGAGGCAATTAATAAGAGTTTAAAATATAGGTACTGAAGAATTGGACCTAATGAATAGAGTAAATGGCAAGTTAGAAAAGAGGAATAATGGATAAATATATAGATATTGAGAGAAGTATTATAAAAAGATTCCGCAAGGAAATCTGGAGAAAATTTATTACTGCGGTAAATGATTATCAGTTGATCAGTGAAGGGGACAAGATTGCAGTATGTATATCCGGCGGTAAGGATTCCATGCTTCTTGCAAAATGTATGCAGGAGCTTAAGAAACATGGCAAAGTCCACTTTGACCTTGTATTTATGGTAATGGATCCGGGGTACAATCCTTATAATAGACAGATAATACTGGATAATGCGGAATATCTGAATATCCCGATTACTGTATTTAACAGTAATATCTTTGAGGTTGTTGCTTCAGTTCCGGATTCACCCTGTTATCTGTGTGCTAAAATGAGAAGGGGATATCTCTACAAGCATGCGAAGGAATTAGGCTGCAATAAGATAGCCTTAGGACATCATTTTGATGATGTTATCGAAACCGTATTAATGAGCATGCTCTACAGCGGACAGATGAAAGGTATGATGCCTAAGCTTCATAGCACAAACTATGAAGGAATGGAGTTAATACGTCCTCTATATATGGTGAAAGAAGCCGATATCCTGGCTTGGAAGAAATACAATAATCTTAATTTCATACAGTGTGCCTGCAGGCTGACAGAAAACTGTATGCTTGGAGACAATGGTATGGGCTCCAAACGCCAGGAAATGAAAGAACTGGTAAAGAAATTCAGACAGACAAGCAGTGTTATTGATATGAATATATTCAGGAGTATCCATAATGTCAATCTGGACACTATGATCGGTTATCAGAAGCATCAGGTTCCTCACAGCTTTTTAGATGACTATGACAGAACAGAAATTACAGAAGAGGATTAACTAACAGGTTAAGCAGATTACAGAAAGGATGCCGTAAAAGTCTTAATCCATTGAAATAATTGTGGTATGAGGCAGGCGTAAACATGAAGACACAGGATTTCAATTATGATTTACCGGAAGAACTTATTGCACAGGACCCCCTTGAAGATCGTTCTGGTTCAAGACTGATGGTGCTGAATAAGAATACAGGTGAGATTGAACATAAAATCTTTAAACAGATTACAGATTATTTGAGAGAGGGAGACTGCCTGGTAATTAATAATACCAAGGTTATTCCTGCAAGACTGTTGGGTGAGAAAATCCATGAAGGAGAAAGCAGCGAATCCAAAATACCTGGTGCCAGAATAGAACTCCTCCTGTTAAAACGCAGAGAAAATGATATTTGGGAGACTCTTGTCAAACCCGGTAAAAAAGCAAGGACAGGTACAAAGATAAGCTTTGGGAACGGTATTTTAACCGGAGAGATTATTGATCAGCTGGAGGACGGCAATCGCTTGGTTCAGTTTCAGTATGATGGAATATTTGAAGAGATACTGGATAAGCTTGGTGAAATGCCCCTTCCCCCTTATATTACCCATCAATTAGAGGATAAGAACCGTTATCAGACAGTTTATGCCAAAGAAGAAGGCTCTGCTGCCGCACCAACCGCAGGACTGCACTTTACAAAAGAACTATTAGAGCAGATTGAACAGATGGGTATATCAGTAGCCAATGTTACTCTTCATGTGGGGCTTGGTACTTTTCGTCCGGTCAAAGTTGATAATGTACTGGAACATCATATGCATTCAGAGTTCTATCAGGTTACAGAGGAAGCAGCAGCAATTATAAATGAGACGAAAAAGAAAGGCGGCAGAATTATATGTGTGGGTACAACAAGTTGCCGTACCGTAGAATCTGCATCGGATGAGAATGGTATCCTTCATCCAGGTAGCGGAGACACAACAATCTTTATTTATCCCGGTTACCGTTTTAAGGTTCTGGATGGTTTGATTACAAACTTTCATCTTCCGGAGTCTACCTTGATGATGTTAGTTTCTGCATTAGCCGGAAGAGATAATATAATGACAGCTTATGAAAAAGCAGTAAAGGAACGATATCGATTTTTTAGCTTTGGAGATGCTATGTTTATAGCTTAGCTCTTATTATTTGGAGATGCCAAGTTTATCGCTTAGCTCTGTACTATTTAGATACGCCAAGCTTATTTCTTAGGTGCTACTGTTTTTCATGTATAATAAAGCTGCCGGATATTCCAACAATATTTAATTGGAATGTCCGGCAGTTATAGTATGCTGGTTCTATATTAGATATTTACTTATGTAAATCATACCTGCAACATTAATCATAGAACCTATGTAAATTAAAAAGAGTATGTTATAGATATTCTCATTCTGCTAATTTCTTCAGATCATCATAAAAGCCGGGATATGAGATATTCACGCAGTCAGCATTCAGAATACTGGTTTCCCCTTCAGCCAATAAGCCTGCAATGGCAAAGGACATGGCAATTCGATGGTCGTCCATACTATCTATGGTATTTCCTTTTAAGGGGGTTCCTCCAGTTATTATCATACCATCCTCCGTTGCCTGTACCTTAGCACCTAAGAGAGACAGATTCTTGACCATAACATCAATTCGGTTGGATTCTTTTACTTTCAGCTCGGCAGCATCCCGAATTATTGTGGTACCTTCAGCAAAACAAGCCATAACTGCTATAACGGGAATCTCATCGATCAGAGTTGGAATAATATCTCCGCCAATTTCTGTTGCTTTTAAGTTACTATGGCGTACAAGTATATCGGCAGCAGCTTCTGAATCTGTATTACGGATGTCAAGAATCTCAAAATCAGCTCCCATAGCTTTCATCACCCGTATAATTCCATCCCTGGTAGGATTAATGCCTATATTCTTAATGAGAATTTCAGAGCCGGGTACTAAAAGGCCTGCAGCAATAAAATAAGCGGCAGAAGAAATATCTCCAGGTACCTCAATACGGTTTCCTGTAAGCTCTGTACCAGGCTGTAATGTAACAGTGGTAGCGTTAGAAATAATAGCTGCACCCATGCTTTTTAACATAATTTCAGTATGATTTCTTGAAACATAGGGTTCAGTTACGGAAGTGGGACCTTCAGCGTAAAGTCCTGCCAGTAGAATAGAAGATTTCACCTGTGCAGATGCAACCTTCGAAACGTAGCTGATACCTCGCAGTCCACTGCTGACCGGTGTTATTAACAGAGGAGCAAGACCGTTTCCGGATAAACTGCTGATATTTGCACCCATTAGAGACAAGGGTTCTATAACTCTGCCCATAGGACGTTTCTGTATAGAGGCATCTCCGGTTATGGTTGTTTCAAAAGGCTGGCCGGATAAGATTCCGGACATAAGGCGCATGGTAGTTCCGCTGTTACCAACATCCAGCATACCCTCAGGTGCCTTTAGCCCTCTTAATCCTTTACCTCGTACAAGAACAGAAGTATTTCCTTTGGTATGTTCAATATGTATACCCATTCTGCGAAAACAGCTTATAGTGGACAGACAGTCCGCACCTTCTAAAAAATTCGTCACCTCTGTTGTACCGTTTGCAAGAGCACCGAACATAACGCTGCGGTGAGAGATGGATTTATCGCCGGGAACCTGTATACTGCCTTTTAAACTTTTAGAACGTGTTATTATCATATTGACCTCCGGTTGCAATAATTGTTATGTTTAATATCCTGATTATTAATTATATATAATCTCATCAAAGAAGAAAAGTACTGATTCATATTGTCACGAAAATTACTTTACCGACTTTTAACGCTCATACACAATATAGTTATGTCTGCGAAGCAGTACAGAAGCCACATCGCAGGAATTCTGACTATAGAATTCTATTCGCAGAACACCTTGCTCAAATTCCCGATTATGAATAATCCCGATATTCTTAAGACTGATCTGATTGGTTGCCAGTAAAGTTGCAATGGTAGCGATAGCACCTGTCTCATCCATAATATCCAGGTACAATTCATAGACTTTGTTAAGCAGTCCATGGGAAGTGGCCGGAATGGAATCTCTGTAGTCACCGGCTTCCTTAAAGAAATCAAAAATAGCAGCTTCCTTTTGTTCCAGGAGAGCAGTTCTAATATCTTCTAAATTTGTGATGTAAGATTCCAGAAAATGCAGAATACTGTCTGTGTTCGTGAGACAGATATTCTGCCACATAACGGGAGATGAGGAGGCGATTCTGGTAATATCCTTAAAGCCGCCTGCAGCAAGTAATTTCATTTTATCCTCTTTGTCAGCCGTTTTTACCGTATTGACCAGACCGGAAGCGATAATGTGGGGTACATGACTGATTGCAGCTGTTATATCATCGTGTTCATCGGGTTTAAGGAACAACGGAATAGAACCAAGGGATTTTATCAGCTCAAAAAGCTGTGTTTTAATCGATTCACAAGTATCTGCAGTAGGCGTTAAGATATAATAGGCATTTTCTAATAACAGGCTGCTGGAATTAGCATAGCCGGTTTTCTCAGAGCCTGCCATTGGATGACCGCCTATAAACTGATGTCCTATATTAAGTCTTACTGCTTCAGCGCAGATATTTCCTTTTACACTGCCTACATCAGTTATGATACATTCAGGTTTCACAATATTTTTGATAGAGGCAAGATAAGCAATATTTGATAATACAGGGGCGCACAAAAAGAGAAGATCACAGTCCTTTAATTCTTCCAAGTCATAGACTACATCACTAAGTACACCTTCTGAGAGAGCTGCCGACAGACCGGTATTAAGTTTTTCTTTATTATAATGATAGGCTATTAATTTCTGCTTTGGATTCTGCTCTCTTAAGGCATGTGCCAGAGAGCCACCTATCAATCCAAAGCCGATAAAGCCAACGATAGAGTCGTTCATAGGATTCTCCGTATTTAGAATTTTTTGCCCATTAAGGCCGCAAGGGGACGGAGCTCTTCACAAAGTTTATCAAATTGAGGGAATGTGAGAGACTGAGGACCGTCAGATAAAGCGATTGCAGGGTTTGGATGGGTTTCCACCATAAGACCGTCTGCCCCTACCGCAACAGCACTCATGGAAAGTGGTTTCACATAGCTTCTTACTCCGCAGGCATGACTTGGATCTACGATAATAGGAAGATGGCTTTTGGCCTTTATAACCGGTACGGCGCTGATATCAAGAGTATTACGGGTAGCAGTTTCAAAAGTTCTGATACCTCTTTCACATAATACCACATTTGGATTTCCCTCTGCAATAATATATTCTGCAGCATTAAGCCACTCATCAATGGTAGCAGATAAGCCTCGTTTTAATAATACCGGAAGTCCGGTTTTACCTGCTTCCTTCAGCAGATAGAAGTTCTGCATGTTTCTGGCACCGATCTGGAGCATATCTACGTATTTTACAGCAGCTTCAATGGCAGCAAGACTGGTAACTTCGCACACAACAGCAAGTCCGGTTTCTTCCCTGGCTTCTTTCATGAACTTAAGACCTTCCTCCTCCAGTCCCTGGAATGCATACGGTGAAGTTCGGGGTTTGTAAGCGCCGCCCCTAAGAATCTGAGCACCTGCCTTTTTGATTGCGTGAGCAGTTTCAAAGAGCTGTTCCCTGCTCTCTACGGCACAGGGACCGGACATTATCACCAGCTCATCGCCACCGATTGTAGCATTACCTACTCTTACGACACTGGGTTCGGGATGGAATTTTTTGTTAGCAAGTTTATAGCTTTCAGTTACAGGTACTACACGGTCAACATCCTCAGCAATTTCCAGGTTCTGGTCCTGCAATCTGGATTTGTCTCCTACAACACCTATAATAGTAACTTCATTGCCTGCTGACAAATGGGGTGTGAGCCCCTTCTCCTCAATTATTCTGATAATATTATCAATGGACTCCTGTTTTGCATTTGGTTTCATAACGATAATCATATACTGCCTCCGTTTAAATGTTTTATCCTTCTGTTCATCAGCTCTGCGGGCAGGATACTTGCTCTGTGTTAGCAAAGCTTAATTATACTGTCTTGAGCAATGAACAGTTATAGTTATTCGTTCCTGCCTATTGTACTCCTAACCACCTTCTATGTCAATACTGCAAAACATTAAAGTGTAACAGTTTAAAGCGTAACGGATTAAAGTGTAAATAAGGTGGAAAAGCAAGGTATATATGTGATTTCTATACATATAGTAGAAGAAGAGCTTGATTTCGTTTACAAATTTGTAGAATAAAAGAAAAAATAGCTGTAAAAAGACGTTTTGATATTGAATGTGCTGATAAAAAATATATAACAATTCAATAATAATGTCAATTACATATAAAGTAGTTGTAAAATCAGACTAATTTTAGTAAAATATAGCTATAATACAATGTAAGCTGAATGAAGTTTTTTTGCTTGAATAAAAAGTGTTTCAGGTAAATGTTACATATACCTGAAAAGACTGAGTTCATCTTATATATATTTATAAAAAAATAGCAATGGAGGAAAAAAGAATGAATGTTTACACTTCGGAAAAAATTCGTAACGTTGTTTTGTTAGGCCATGGTGGCTGCGGTAAGACTACTTTGGCAGAAGCTATGGCTTTTTCAGCAGGAATCACAAAGCGTCAGGGAAAAGTAGAAGAAGGTAATACCATTAGCGATTATGATAAGGAAGAGATCAAAAGACTTTTTTCTATCAGCACTTCTGTTATCCCCATTGTCTATGAGGATACAAAGATTAATATATTGGATACCCCCGGTTATTTTGACTTTGCGGGAGAAACAGAAGAAGGACTCCTTGCTGCTGATGCTGCAGTTATTGTGATATCGGCCAAAGCAGGTGTGGAAGTAGGTACCGTAAAAGCGTGGGAATATTGTGAGAAGTATAACCTTTCCAGGATGTTTTTTGTTACAGATATGGATGATGACAATGCCAGTTACAGACAGGTAGTTGAGGAGCTTACCAACCGTTACGGCAAAAGGATAGCGCCCTTTCATATACCCATCAGGGAAAATGAAAAATTTGTTGGTTTTGTTAATGTTGTTAAAATGGCAGGAAGAAGATTCACCTCTATGGGCAAATACGAGGAGTGTGACATCCCCGATTATTCCATAGAGAATTTAAATAAATTCAGAGAAACCTTATTAGATTCTGTTGCAGAAACCAGTGAAGAGCTGATGGAGAAATATTTTTCCGGAGAAGAATTCACTGCAGAAGAAATATCCTCCGCCTTAAGAGATAATGTAATAGGTGGAAATGTGGTTCCAGTGTTAATGGGTTCCGGTATCAATGCCCAGGGACCTGCCATGTTATTACAGGCAATAGAAAAGTATTTCCCGGCACCGGTAAAAAGAGAGTGTAAAGGAACAGCAGTAAAAACCGGTGCCCCCTTTCAGGCAGATTATAAAGAAGAACTGCCTATGTCAGCCAAGGTATTTAAGACCATTGCCGATCCTTTTATCGGCAAATTCTCACTGATAAAAATCTGTTCCGGTGTTCTGAAATCGGATTCGTCTATTTTCAATGCAGAAAGAGAAGCAGAGGAGAAAATATCCCGTCTGTATATCCTGAGAGGAAAAGAGCAAATTGAAGTGAATGAACTTCATGCCGGAGATATCGGTGCTATCGGTAAACTAAGCAATACCGTAACCGGAGATACTCTTTCAACCAAAGCTTTCCCTGTATTATTTGATAAACCGGTGATGCCGGTTCCTTATACCTCCCAAAGATTCAAAACGAAAAATAAAGGGGATGACGATAAAGTGTCACAAGCCCTTGCAAAACTTATGGATGAAGACCTTACCTTAAAAGTGGTTAATGATAAGGAGAACAGACAGACGCTGCTCTATGGTATCGGGGATCAGCAGCTTGAGATTGCAGTAACAAAGTTATTTAATAAATACAAAGTTGAAATAGAAATTATGAAACCCAAGGTTCCTTACCGTGAAACTCTGCGTAAGAAAATCAGAGTACAGGGTAAATATAAGAAACAATCAGGGGGACATGGGCAATACGGAGATGTGCATATTGAATTCGAGCCTTCCGGTAATACAGAAGAACCCTATGTATTCGAGGAGAAGATTTTTGGCGGCTCAGTTCCAAGAAATTACTTTCCGGCAGTAGAAAAAGGTATTGCAGAATGCGTTTTAAAAGGTCCTTTGGCAGGGTATCCGGTAGTAGGGTTAAAGGCTACTTTAGTTGACGGCTCCTATCATCCCGTAGATTCTTCTGAAATGGCTTTTAAAATGGCGACGATTCAGGCTTTTAAACAGGGTTTTCTCTCGGCTTCACCCATTCTTTTAGAGCCTATTGCAACACTTAAGGTGCTGGTACCTGATAAATATACCGGTGATATTATGGGGGACTTGAATAAGCGAAGAGGAAGAGTACTTGGTATGAATCCTGAAGCCTTAGGAAAACAGGAAATAACAGCCGACATTCCTCTGTCAGAGCTTTATGGATATTCCACAGACTTAAGATCCATGACCGGTGGTGCAGGTGACTTTTCCTATGAATTCAACCGTTATGAGCAGGCGCCGGGAGATATTCAGCAAAAGGTAATTGATGAAAATGAGAAAGAATTGATGGCTGCCGGTGAATAGAAGCTGATTTTCATATACGCCCTAGCTCCGTTACTTTCCGTGAAAGAAACAGGAAAGTACGGAGCTTTTATTTTGTAAATTTAAGTGTCCTCTTCTTTTGATTGACCGGCAATGGGCTGATAGGCAATTAAAACCACGGGACTTTCCGTTTTCCTACTAAGCTCGTTTTCTAAGGTTGTAATTGCCTGTACATCTTCACTGGATATGGATGCAATTGAATAATTCTCATAATAGTTCTTATCCATAATTATTACTCCTTTTTTATTTTAGTATTACCAGATGAAGTCTAATTATTGCGTTATTCAGTAATTATATAAATACTTATTCAGAAATAACAAAATACAATGGCAGTCTTTTTGCTGACAGATTATTGATATTCGGACAAATACTGCGATTTACCGGCGAATTCATAAATAAAGTTGTCGACGAACGCTTAAAAGTGGGGTATACTTAGTAGGCGTCATATAAAACATGAAAGCTGATGAAATACCCGATAATAAGCGAGGATATAGATGATAAAAGATTTTTTACCTATTTGCAGAGAAGACATGGATAAAAGAGGCTGGGAACAGTGTGATTTCGTATACATTACAGGGGATGCCTACGTTGACCATCACTCCTTTGGACCGGCTATTATAAGCAGGGTTCTGGAGAGTAATGGATTTAAGGTAGGCATCATTGCGCAGCCTGACTGGAAAAATGAAAAGAGTATACAGATTCTAGGAGAGCCAAGACTTGGCTTTTTGGTAAGCGGTGGCAATATGGATACCATGGTTAACCATTACACCGTTGCTAAAAAGAAGAGAAATATGGATTACTATACTCCCGGAGGCGTTATGGGAAAACGCCCCGACAGAGCTACCATATGCTACAGTAATCTCATACGTAAGGTTTATAAGAATGCGCCTATTATCATAGGCGGAATAGAAGCCAGCTTAAGAAGGCTGGGACATTATGATTACTGGAGTGATACAGTAAAACGTTCTATTCTGCTGGATTCCCAGGCGGATTTATTGTCCTACGGTATGGGAGAACGATCCATTGTAGAAATAGCAGAAGCCTTAGACAGTGGACTGGCTGTTTCTGATATTACCTTTATAAATGGTACAGTCTATAAAGCCAGAAGCCTTGATTCTGTCTATGATGCAGAGAATCTCCCGGATTATGCGGAGATTGTGAAAAGTAAATTGGAGTTTGCAAAAAGTTTTAATATACAATACTGCAATACGGATCCCTATTCCGGTAAAAGGCTGGTGGAGAAATATAAAGAGACAGAGTATGTAGTTCAGAATCCTCCGGCAAAGCCACTGACCCAGGCAGAAATGGACCGTGTATATTCTCTTCCCTATATGAGAGATTACCATCCTTCCTATATTCCTTTAGGCGGAATTCCAGCAATTGAGGAATTGAAATTCTCCTTAGTCAGCAACAGGGGATGTTTTGGCGGCTGCAGTTTCTGTGCCCTTACCTTTCATCAGGGAAGGATTATTCAAACCAGAAGTCATGAATCCATTATGGCTGAGGCGAACCATCTTATATGGGACAAGGATTTTAAGGGTTATATTAATGATATCGGCGGACCTACAGCTAATTTCCGGCATACTGCCTGTGAAAAGCAGAACACCAAAGGTGCCTGTGTGAATAAGCAGTGCCTTTTCCCCACACCCTGTAAGAACTTGAAGGTAGATCATAAGGATTATCTTTCATTGTTGAAGAAGCTTAGAGAACTCCCGGGGGTTAAGAAAGTATTTATCCGTTCCGGTATACGATTTGATTATCTTATAGCGGATAAGGATGAGACCTTTATGAAAGAGCTTTGTGAGCATCATATAAGCGGACAGCTTAAAGTTGCTCCGGAACATATTAGTGACAGCGTACTTGATCTGATGGGTAAACCGAAAAATGCGGTGTACGAGGATTTCAAAAAGAAGTATAAGAAGACAAATGAAGAACTGGGTAAGAAGCAGTTCGTAGTACCTTATCTCATGTCCTCACACCCTGGTTCCACTATAAAAGAGGCAATTGCTCTGGCTGAGTATTTAAGAGATTTAGGATATATGCCGGAGCAGGTACAGGATTTCTATCCTACACCCTCCACCATATCCACCTGTATGTACTATACCGGCCTGGATCCCAGAAACTTAAAGCAGGTCTATGTACCAAAGACACCTCATGAGAAAGCTATGCAGAGAGCATTGATTCAATATCGTAATCCCAAGAACTATGATCTTGTGGAGGAAGCACTGACTTTGGCTGGAAGGCGGGATTTAATCGGCTTTGATAAAAATTGCCTTATCAAACCCCGAGGTAATGCCTATTCAGGAGCTAGAAAAGAGAAAGGCTCTGACAAACAAGGGCAGTCCAGAGGAAGAAGCACAGAAAACAGGCAGCAGACAGGCAGCAGAGCCTCAAAGAATCAGCAAACAAAGAACCAGTCAGGTAAAAATCAACAGGAGAAGAACCAAGCTGCAAAGTATCAGCAGGAGAAGATTCAACCTGCAAGGAACCAACAGAGCAAGAACCAGCAGAGCAAGAATCAACCGAGCAAGAATCAAGGGGTTAAAAATCAATCTGCTAAGCAGCACACTGTTAATAATCAGACGGTTAAGAACAGGGGAACGCAAAAGTCCGGTATGACAAACAACCGATCTGTCTTAATGAAGGACAGTAACAAGGGAAATAAGAAACAGGGCCAGAAGTTTGCTAAGAAAAGATAAGAAGCAGAGAGCAAGCTGTTGGTATGCTTAATAATTAATAGAAAACTGAATAAAGAAAGACATATAACCGAATGCCTCAGAGAAACCAGGGGAGGTAAAAGTAGTAAGGCAATATGTCTTTCTTTACAAATCTTTTTTTTAGCTTATCTTACATAAGTTTATCTTGTATAAGTCTATTTTACATAGGACTATTTTACATAGGCCTATTTTACATAAGTTTATCTTATATAAGTCTATTTTACATAAGCCTATCTTGAATAAGCCTATCTAAAATAAGCCTAATAATGTAAATAAAAGCAATAATCACAATGTATGTACGTTATTTGGACAATTATTACATAGTTTTTTGAAGACTTCTTCTTTATACTTAAACAAGATAATTCAAGAAGTTTTTTATGAGTTCCTTCAAAATATTGAAAGTCTGAAATACTTATACGGACGGACAGCATAGCTCGTGACACCGGAAAAAAGCTGTAACCGGTGAAGGAAGAGGAGGATTTAAGGAATGAAGTACTTTTTGGGAATCGATTTGGGAGGGACTAATCTGGTTGTAGGACTGGTGGATGAAGAATACAAATTACTGGATAAGGATAGTATTCCTACAAGAGCAGGAGGTACCTCTGAGGAACTAATCACAGATATGCGTTCCCTTGCTGATCAAATTCTATTAAGAAATAAATTGAAACTTTCAGATATAGAATCGGTTGGTGTAGGTGTTCCGGGCACAGCAAACTGGGATACCGGTATGATTGAGTTTGCTAACAACCTTGCCTTTAGTGATGAACCCTTCTTACCGGTTATTACTGCTGCATTTGAGGGTACGAAAGTATTCTTTGACAATGATGCCAATGCAGCTGCCTGGGGTGAATATCTTGCAGGCTCAGCCAGGGGTTCTGATTCCATGGTTATGATTACTCTTGGAACTGGTGTAGGGGGTGGTATCATCCTGAATGGGAAAATCTTTGAAGGTATCAATTATGCAGCTGGTGAGCTGGGACATATGGTTATCAAAGCAGACGGGAAATACTGTAACTGCGGCCGCAGAGGATGTTTTGAAGTTTATGCATCCGCAACTGCACTTGTGGAACAGACCAGGGAAGCTATGAGTGAAAATAAGGCATCTGTACTTTGGGAACTTTGCCAGGGAGAATTAAGTAAGGTTGAAGGTAAGACATTGTTCCAGGGTGTTTCACAAGGTGATAAAACAGCAGAGAAGGTACTTGAGAACTTTATTATCTATCTTGGAGCCGGTGTTATAAATATTATTAATATTTTTCAGCCGGATATCATCTGCATCGGCGGCGGAATCAGTAATGCGGGAGATGCACTTGTTGGACCGCTTAAGGAGATTATTAAGAAAGAAAGTTATTCCAGGACCTCCAAAAAGCAGCCGGAAATTGTTATAGCAACTCTTAATAATGATGCCGGACTCATTGGAGCAGCAATGCTACATCTTAGTAACGATAATTAAGTCAATAAAGGTATATAATAAATGTTTAAAGCTGATGTAAACACTCTTCATTAAATACAATAGATCCAGACAGATTCATAGAAGTAACCTTGTAAGATACATTTAAACATTCACTGGCATAAGCTAAAAAGATATGAAAAGATAGAGATTTCTGCAATTGCAGATTAAAAATTTATTTAATTTATATATAAAACGGTTGAGATAAAATAATGAGTATTAGCAGCAGCTCCTCGCTATTCCATTATTTTATTTCAATCGTTTTTTTTGATGTACAAAATATATAAAAATATTTTAAATAGTGAATATAATAGCAACAATATAAACATATAAAACGCAATAAATGCAATATAAAGCTGAAATAAAAGCAATTAAAGCATAGATATGGATACTCCGGCTTGTTATAATCAAACTGTAAATGAACAAGAAGCAGGAGGCAATAATATGAAGGGCAAGTCCGTATTCAAAAGTAAAGTGAAGAAAAGAAGAACTGTATCTGTCATAAATTATTTGAGAAATAATTATCAGCTTTATCTGATGTTGGTTTTGCCATTGATATATTTGGCACTTTTTAAATATAGGCCTATGTTTGGAACCATAGTTGCTTTTAAGAAGTTTAATGTATTTAAAGGAATAATGGACAGTCCCTGGATTGGCTTCAGCCATTTTGAAGAGACATTTTCATCCATGGATTTCTGGCTTGCACTTAAGAATACCCTAATATTGAATTTTGGCGATATTATAATCGGATTTCCCATACCGATTATCCTGGCTTTATTTCTATATGAGCTGAACAGTAAGGTTATCAAGAAGTCAACCCAGTTAATCCTATACCTGCCTAATTTTTTTTCCTGGGTTATTATATCCGGTATTGTTGCACAGTTGTGTTCAGGCAGCGGATTGATTAACAGCGTTATAACTTCTCTAGGCGGAAATACCATAGAATTTCTTACAGTACCCTGGATATGGCGGATCGTATACTGGATTTCGGGTGTCTGGCACGGAGCCGGCTACGGTCTGATTATCTATCTTGCTGCACTTACAAGTACCGACCCAAGTTTAAGCGAAGCTGCTTATATTGATGGTGCGGGCAGATTAAAAAGAATCTGGTCAGTAACTATACCTCAAATTAAAGGAACCATATCCGTAATGCTGATCATGAGCTTGGGACAGGTAGTGTCAATCGGTTTTGACAGACCTTTTATGATGTCCAATACAATGGTTAAGGATGCAGCCAATGTAATCAGTACCTATGTATATTCTGTGGGCTTACAGTCTGCTCGTTTTGATTTTGCTACTGCAGTGGGATTATTTCAGTCAGTAGTTGGCGTAAGTTTGATTCTGGCCGTAAATACAATTGCTAAGAAAATCGGAGAGGAAGGAGTTATATAATGAGCGAGGTTAAGAGTAAATCATCTATGGTATTTCAAGCTGTTGCAGGAGCCCTGTTTGTCATAATAACAATTATAACTTTAATTCCTATCCTGCGTGTACTTGCAGTTTCTCTAAGTTCCAAAGGAGCGATTCTCTCCGGTAAAGTGCTGGTCTATCCTGTTCAGCTCACCTTTGAAGCTTACCAGAAGGTGTTTGGAAACAGTAACTTTGTAAACTCATTTCTATTTACTATATTATTGACTGCCGGATATACCGCAGTGTGCATGACCATGACAATTTTAGCTGCTTATCCTTTATCTAAGAAGGGCTTAAGAGGCGGTGGATTTATTATGACATTGTTTGTTCTGACGATGTATTTTGATCCCGGTACCATACCAAATTACTTGAATGTAAAAAGCCTGGGGCTGATTGATACTGTCTGGGCATTGATAATACCGGGTGCTTTAAGTGCTTATAACCTGATAATAATGAGAAGTTTCTTCCGGGGAATTGACAGCTCGCTGTATGAATCCGCTTATATTGACGGCTGCTCCCAGTGGAAATCCCTGTTTAAGATAGCCATACCTTTAGCGGTTCCGGCAGTAGCCACCTTAAGTCTTTTTTATGCAGTAAGCCGCTGGAACGGTATCAGCGATGTATTGTATTACATAAATAATTCAGAACTTTATACCGTTCAGATGAAACTAAAACAAATGATAGATTCTGTTAAGATATCCCTGGAAGAAGGAAAGACCTCTCAGCTGATTGCCGACAACATCAAATCTGCCAGTATCGTTATATCCATGACCCCCATGATGATTGCATATCCCTTTATTCAGAAGTATTTTACCAAGGGAATCATGTTAGGAGCTGTAAAAGGCTAGCGCGCAGAGGAGTATTTTAACCGTATCATAAGCGGTTAATATAAATTTAGCAAAAACAATATGTAAATGGAGGAAAAGTATGTTTAATAAGAGTTTTATGAAATTTACTGGCTTACTCTTAATTGCAGCAATGCTTACCGGTTGTGGTTCAAAATCAAATAACAATTCAACCCCCACCGACGCTGCTGCTAAAAATGAAAGTACCGAAGCCAAAGGGGATGGCAAAACGGAAGAAATTAAAGTTATGATATGGGACCGCGGAACAGCAGCACCGGGAACAACAAATGAAGAAAATGCGTTGACAAAATGGATACAGGAGCAGGTACTGGCAGAATGCAATGTCAAAGTGACCTATATGGCTGTCCCCAGATCAGGTTCTGATGATAAGTTAAATGTTATGATGGCAGGCGGGAATGCTCCTGATATCGTATTCACTTATGACCAGAGTATTTTCGGTAATTATGCATCAAACGGAGGACTTGCTGACTTAACAGAGGCTTTGGCCAGTAACGGTGGAACCATTAACGAGACTATTGGAAACATTCAGTACATGGGACAGCTCGATGGGAAGCAGTATGCAATTATGAAAAGAAGAGGATTACAGGTTCCAAGACATGTGGGATATATCAGAAAGGATTGGCTGGATGCTCTTGGCATGAAGGTTCCCACCAACAAAGAAGAACTATTTCAGGCACTAAAAGCATTTAAAGAGAAGAATCCCGGCAATGTAAGTAAAGTAATTCCCTGGGCAATGGGCGGCACATCGGATACGGAAATGTTCTATCTGAATTTTATCGGCTCCTATGTACCTGCTTTATCAGAGGAAGATGCTTATGTATATTCTGAGAATTTTAAGATATTTGCAGACGGTGCTGTTAATGGGATCAGACAGATGAATGCCCTGTATAATGAAGGGCTGATAACTCCTGACTTTGCAACAGATACCAGCAATGATATCTTTGTTCAGGACGTTACAGCAGGAAATGCGGGTTTCATTCTGGTAGACAGTACCAATCCTTTCGGATGGATTCCGGTATTAAAATCCAATGTTGAAAATGCAGAACTGGTTCCCTTGAACTGCTTTGACACACCGGAAGGAAATTACCTGAATCCTACAGAACCCTTATATGGTATGTATATTATGGTACCTGAAACCAGTTCGGCCAAAGCAGGTGCCTGCGTGAAATACCTAAACTGGCTGGCTGATCCTGTAAATGCAGAAAATGTAGCTTATTCGCCCGATCACACAAGAGATGAAGCCGGAGTTCCTCTGTATTTAAAAGAGGAGGAACTGAATGAAGCCGGATATCCCGGAAATCTGGGAGATTATAACATTGTGAATGACCATCTTGAGTATGTAAATAACAAAGAAGGCGTAGTTGCTGCCTGGTCTACAGGAAGTGATTGGGCTACAACGGACTGGTACAATAATCTTTACGATGTTATGAATACGGATATGTATCTGTATCCTACTTATCCGGTTGTGCTGGAATCAGAGGCAACTTATATTTCTAACCTGAAAACCATGTCCATCGAATATGTTTATAAATTAATCAGCTGCCCTGCCAGTGAATTTGATTCACTTCAGGTATCAGAATATGATAGACTTGTAAAAGCCGGACTTGAAAAGGTATTTGATGACCGGCGAACCTATTATCAGGAAAATGTCGCAGGTAAGTAATAAATGGAATAACAATGAGGCGGCAGATGCTGTCTCATTGTTTTGCAGAAAAGAGGTACATCATGTCAAAGGAATCTAAATTCTTATCAATCTTAGCTGATATGGCCTGGGGAACTGCCGATAATCAGGATTTTCAGGCTAAGGAGATGAATAGCAGTAAACTTACGGAATTAATATTATGGTTGGAAGGGCTTGCTGTATATAATAGATTTAATTATGAGGAAAAGCTCAGAAATAAAGGGAAAGGAAGCCTAAAGCTAAAAACAGTAGGGGAACAAGGAGAAGGGCTCCTTTGTCAGGTTAAGTTATTTCCTTCAATTGGTGAAGGAAAAATTACTGATAATTATCTGGATAATGGGGAATTGCGCATGTACAGGGAGATGACCAATGAGCAGGGGATATTAGAGAAGAGCTACCCAGCCGGACTATACCACCTGGAAATCACAAAAGGTTCTGAATATCCAGTCTATTACCAGAAACTTGTCATAGAAACGGATAGAACCACTACAGTATTACGAAAGCTGGCACCTATTGTTAACCTGAGGGAAAAGGGCTGGTATAGCGGTGATCTGCACCATCACAGCATATACAGCAGCCCGGTTTACGGCGGAACAGATCCTGTAGTGGAAAGTCCCAGGGAGGTGTCACAGTCAATGAGGGCATCAGGACTGACCTTTGGGGCTTTAAGCGACCATCATAACACCTTAAATCATGCAGATTGGGAGCAAACCGGAACTGAAGAGTTCACTCCGCTGGTATCAAAGGAAATATCAACTTCAAATGGTCATGTAATGTCTTTGGGCGTTAAAGAAGATATTATTTATCAAATACCAGATGATAAACATAGAAACGATAAATATCTGAGAGAAGAATTTATCCGGATAACAGATTGTATCAGAGAAGCAGGAGGTTTATCGCAGATTAATCATCCAAGAGACCACAGCAGAGCCATTAGCTGGAATCCTGCTTTTAATGATATTATTTCCATTTTTGATACGATGGAAATCTGGAACGGCTCCAATCCAATGTATCCAGGAACGACCAATCATAAGGCTTTTCACTTCTGGCTGGATTTATTGGAGCGGGGAATCTATCTGCCGGCTACAGCAGGCAGCGATACTCACAATATTTTAGCCAATGATTACATACTACTATACGGTAAAATAAGATGGTTGGAAAACCTTATAAGAGATTGCAGACTTGAACTGCCGGAGGGTATACGTCCCCTGTCAGAAAGTTTTCTCAGTCTTTGCAAGAAAGAATTGACAGTATTCGAAAAATGGGCTAAAAGTAATCTTGGCAGCGGAGGCGTCAGGACTTATGTTTATCTGGCTGGAGAGAAGACAGAACTTAACCTACTTGACAGTCTTAGAAAAGGGAGGAGTTATCTAACCAACGGACCTGTCCTGATACCGGATATTGAGGGAACGTATCCTGGCAGTACTTATAAATTGCATAAAAAAACAGCAGATATTAACTTAAAGCTTCTGTCAAACCGTCCTTTAGAACGGGTTAATCTCTATAGAAACGGTAATATGAAAGAGCTTATATCCTTGAAAGAAACCAGCGACATAAATGGCTGCTTTGATTACAGCTTTACACTTTCTGAGTATTCCCTGGAGGAGGTCTGCTGGATATTCTTTCAGGCAGAAAGTGATTGCACGAACATGGCAATAACAAACCCTATTTTCATTGAGCGGGTGGAGGAGTTATAATGGACACATTGGTAAAAGGCTTTATCCGGGAGAAATATGGATTTATACCCACCCTGGAGTTTGAGGATAGGAATATAAAAGATGACCTTCTGATGCCTTGGCAGCAGTTATCTGATTCCATCCCGGGGAGAATTAATAAGCAGATAGAAAGAATACGAAGATACGCAGATATAGGAGAGTGATAAAAATGGAAAGATATAAGATGCATATTGTCCGGTCAGCGGATAAAAGAGTATCAGAGTTTCTGAGGAATCAGGTGAAGGTTTCAGGAAGACCTGATTTTGGGGGGCTTAAAGGAGATATTATAGAGGCAAAGCCGACGATATATGTACTGACCACTGCGGTATCGGTATATTTTAATCAAGACAGTAAGTATTATCACAATGAAGAATTATTAGCCGCTGTAAATCTGGCAATGGATTTCGTCATAAACTGCCAGAGAGAAGATGGGGGATTTGATTACCCCTCCTGTAATTTCAAATCTGCTGCAGATACGGCCTTTTGCTTTAAACGGCTTATTGCTGCATATCGAATTCTATTAAAATATGACAGGAATAACAGCACAGAGACCATAAAGGATAAATACCTCAGTGTAATAACGAAAGCGTTAGAAACCATAGTCTCAGGAGGTTTTCATACGCCAAATCACAGGTGGGCAATATGTGCAGCTTTGCTTCAGGGAGCCGGGCTGACAGAGGAACCTTTAAAGGCAGAACTGTATAGAACCAGAGCCGGTGAGTACCTTGCAGAAGGAATTGATGGTAACGAGGACGGCGAATATGCAGAACGTTCTACGGGTAATTACAATGCAGTAGTTAATAATGCCATGATAGCTATGTATGAAGAAACCAGAGAAGAAAAATATCTGGGGTATGCCATAAGAAATCTTCATATGATGTTAACCTTTATAGACCCGGATGATACTATCTTTACACAGAATTCAACCAGACAGGATCAGGGAAAGTCTGATTATGCGGATAAATATTTTTACCAGTACCTTTATATGACCAGCCTTACTTACAACCAAAGCTTTGACGGAGCTGCCCATAAGCTGATCAGGGACAATCTGGAACGGGGAGGACTCGCCCCTGATTGCCTTCATATCTTAATGCTTCATGATGAGATGATGAATTATCAGTTTAAAGACTATGGTTTTCTCAAAGAATATCGTAAATTCTACCGGGAAGCAGGTGTTATGAGGGTAAAGACAGAAAAGTTCGCTTATACCATAATCAACAATAAGAGTGCATTTTTATTTCTGAAAGCAGGAGATACACAAATTTATATTAAAATCGGAGAAAGTTACGGCTCTGTCAGAAACTTTATACCCCAGAACCTGACGGTAAAGGATAAGGAATTTATTCTTACAGCTGTGGCTGAAGGTTGGTATTACCAACCTTTTAAGAATTATACCGGTACCAGTGACTGGTGGAAAATGGACCACACAAAAAGAGAGATATTAAAAAATAGTGAAATCAATATGACAGTAACCATAAGAGAATTATCAGATGGCCTGGAGATGGGGATGCGTGCAGAAGGATTGGAGGGGCTGCCTTTAAGACTGGAGGTCTGCATACCTTCAGGTGCCATATTGGAAAACGAAGCAATATATATGAAAGCAGAAAAGGGTGCCGATATGATATTGAAGTCAGGTTATCTGGAGATAGAGCATAAGGGAAGACAGTTTATACTTGGACCTGGTTTTGGCAGCCATAGTTTTAAAGGACATTACTCAGGGGAAGAAGAAAATACAGAAGGCTTTACCATATTTCTGAATGAGTATACACCCTGCGAGAAAACCATCACTCTTAAGTTGAAAGGTTAGGGGGGATAGAATTGGATCCTTTGGACAGCCAGATATCAGATCAAATGAAACGAATTTGTAATGCCTTGGAGCTGTTAAAGCAGAAACGTCATTCTAAGGTGACTCCTGTTAAGGAGTTTAAGATGAAGCAGGTAGAATATTATGATCGACAGGCAGTGGTTGAAGATACCAGTGAGTGGAGCGATTTTTACGGCGGAAGCTATTGGGGTGGTAAAGATCTCCACTGCTGTTTTCAGGCAGAGCTTAATCTGCCTAAGGACTTTCAGGGGAAGAGTATAGCTTTAAGCCTTCGAACTGGTGCTGATAACATCTGGGATACAGACAATCCTCAATTTCTGGTGTATATAAATGGTGAACTGAAATGTGCCATGGATATGAATCACCAGGAGGTAATATTGACGGAAAGTGCACTTGAAGGTCAGCATTTCAATTTGGGGTTCTATGGGTATTCCAACAGTGATAAACCCTCTATGTATTTTGAAGTGTCTTATTATATCAGAAATAAAGAAGTTGAAGAATTATACTATGACATGAAGGTACCTTATAATACAGCAGTGTGCCTGAGAGCGGATAGTCTGGAGCGGATCAAAACGGTTCAGCTATTGTCTGAGACAGTAAATCTGCTGGATTTACGAAGAGACAGTGAGGATTTCTTTCGTTCTGTTACCAATGCGTTAAATTACATACACAGGAACTATTATGAGAAGCTTTGTAGTAAAAAGGCAGTAACAGTACACAGTATCGGTCATACTCACATTGATGTGGCTTGGAAATGGCAGCTAAAGCAGACCAGAGAAAAAGCCCTTCGCAGCTTTAAGACAGTACTATATCTGATGGAACGTTACCCTGAATATAAGTTTATGTCCAGCCAGCCCCAGCTTTATGAATTTGTAAAAGAAGACTGTCCCCAGGTATATGAAGAAATCAAGAACCGGGTAAAAGAAGGACGCTGGGAAACGGAAGGAGCAATGTGGCTGGAAGCAGACTGCAATTTGATTTCCGGTGAATCCTTTGTACGCCAGATACTTTATGGAAAGAAGTTCTTTAAAGAGGAGTTTGGAAAAGCAGAGAATGTTGTATTATGGCTGCCGGATGTATTTGGTTACAGCGCTGCCTTGCCGCAGATTATGAAAAAATCAGGAATTCGTTATTTTATGACCACAAAAATAGCCTGGAACGAATACAATCGAATTCCCAATGATGTTATGCTGTGGAAAGGTATTGACGGATCAGAAGTGTTGACTTATTTTATAACCACCAGGGATTATGATACCTATCCGGAACTGAATAAAAAGCCTGATATCAGCACTACCTACAACGGACGTCAGAATGCAAGTCAGGTTATGGGAACCTGGCAGCGGTTCGGCAATAAGAATCTGGTACAGGAGGTACTGACCTGTTACGGGTATGGTGACGGAGGAGGCGGACCAACTTCAGAGATGCTGGAGGAATCAAGGCGTATGGAGAGAGGTCTTCCTGGCTGCCCGGTGACAAAGCAAACCTTTGTACGAGAGTACTTCGAACTGCTTGAAAGTGAACTTAGAGGAAAAAATATTCCGAAATGGAGTGGTGAACTCTACCTTGAAACCCATCGGGGTACCTATACCTCCATGGCAAGAAATAAGCGTTATAACAGACTTTGTGAATTCAAAATTCAGGATGCGGAGCTTCTTAATGTGATTGCACTAGTAATCAAGGGCAGTAATCCCTATCCGGCAGAGGAACTTGAAAAAGCCTGGAAGCTAATACTGCTGAATCAGTTTCATGATATCCTTCCAGGCTCATCAATAAAGGAAGTCTATGAGGATTCACAAGAGCAGTACCAGGAAGTTCTAAGTATAACGGAAGGATTGATTAACCGTGGATTACAATGTATAACCCATTGGCTGGAAACTGATGCTGAAGGGAGCGGAGCGGATATTCAGACAGATATTACACCAGATATTATACCAAATATTACCCCAGATTCTCACGACAAACAAAATCAAAAACATGTTATACAAGATATAGACAATCTAAATAAAAAAATAAACGGTAGTGAAAAGTTATTAAAACATGTTGCCCGGCCATTAGCCGGACAGCTGGAGGAAAACAGATATTCAAATAGATATTCAGATAACCAATCTCTTCTTGTATTTAACCAATTAGGCTTTAAGAGAGATAATATCATAAATTTACCTGACCCAGTATCACAAACATATAGTGCTTACCCGTTTAGAATATTTGCTTATGGTGAAAGTCTGACGGTGCAGAAGACAGAGGAGGGCAGTTTTATATGCCGTGTGAAGAACTTACCGGCAAAGGGTTTTCTGGTATTGGATAAAGTCCCCTCTATAGATAATCACATAAAGAATCAGGAGGATATAATCACTCCAATCACTATCCAGGGGAAAGCAATACATACACCTTTCTATCAGATTCAGCTTAATGACCAAGGGGAGATTATATCCCTCTATGATAAAGAAGCAGGCAGGGAATTGGTTCCAAAAGGAAAGAAAGCAAATGAGCTCCGGGTATTTGATGACCGACCCTCAGAGTATGATGCCTGGAATATCGATTCAACCTATAGAGAAAAATTCTGGACCATGGATGAGAAAACAAGTGTTACTGTTACAGAAAACGGAAATGTGCGAACCTGTATTAAGATAATAAGAAACTACCAAAACTCAGTCATCAGTCAGAGAATGATCTTGTATCCAGACGCGAGAAGAATAGATTTTGAAACTATAGCAGACTGGAAAGAATCCCAGCAGTTGTTAAAAGCAGTATTTCCAATGGATATTATGACTGACAAAGCAACTTATGAAATACAATACGGAAATGTAGAACGTCCAACTCACACGAATACCAGCTGGGAAGAAGCAAAATTTGAAGTGTGCGCACATAAATGGGCGGATGTCTCCGAAGCGGATTATGGTGTAGCTGTTCTAAATGATTGTAAATACGGCTATGACATCCATGAGTCTGTAATCGGAATAACCCTGATTAAATCCGGTATATATCCATATCCCGAGGCCGATCAGGAGGTTCACAGATTTACCTATTCCCTATTACCGCATCAGGGTGATTATAGAAAAGGAAGAGTACTTCAGAATGCCTATGCATTGAACTGCCCGCCCTATACGAGAGAAATCAGACATTTGAAAGCAGGCAGCAGGAAAGCCTGGTCATTATTTTCTACAGCTTCTGATAATGTAATCCTTGATACGGTGAAAAAGGCAGAGGTATCAGAAGATATAATTCTAAGAATATATGAGGCCTACGGCAAACGGAGTAACACCAGTATACAATCTCCACTCTTTAGTTCCTGGCAGATAACTGAATGCAATCTCATGGAAGAAGATATGATTTCATGTGACATAAATTCTGCAGAACCAGCAAGTATTACTGAATTCTTTAATTCCGAAGAATCCTTCAGTTCAGTTGAACGGCTAGATAATACAAAACCATTAAACACTGTCGGAACGATAAATACCAAATCCATAAATAAAGCTGATTATATAAGCGCTTTCGAGTCCATAAGAAAAGCTGAGCCTATAAATACTACTGAATTAATAAATACTAAAGAATTAAGTTCTAATGAGCAAAAAGTTAAAATAGAGGAAAAGGATAATACCTTTACCTTTACCCTTAAACCCTTCGAAATAAAAACCTTCCGTTTAAAAAGGAAAAAACTGATTAAATAATAAAAACTAAAAACCCCAATACTAAAAATTGTTCAAAAAACCTGTTACCACCAATAAACAGGCGATTTGCAGCAGGCAGAAAGAATGAATGCGCCTATTGAAAGGTATTAGAAGTCCTTTTCTCTGAAGTTTCTGTGCTATATCATCAAACAGATTGTTTGAGCATAGCGAGTTATCTGTTTGATGATATGTCAGGCACAGAAGCTTCAGAGAATTAGGACTTCTTATACCTTGAAATCGAAGCATGAATCTTTCTGTCTGCTGCAAATCACCGTCCCCTTGTGACCAACCTGTCTTTTGCCTCCAATCAACCAGCTTCATTCTGTAATACGAAAAGAAACCATAGCCTTTGCATCCTTGTCCGTCCGGTATCTTGATGGCGAAAGTCCACAGTATTTCCGAAAAGTACGGTTGAACTGCGAGAAACTTGCAAACCCGCAGGACTCTGAGATATCCGTTATCCTGGTATCGGTAGACAGCAGCAGCTGTTGGGCGTTTCTTATTCTGGTCATCTGAATATAGCTGTTTAAGGTGAAGCCGGTAATCTTTTTAAATTGGTGTGACAAGTAATAACTGCTTATATAGAACCGGGAAGACAAGAAATCAAGTGACAAAGATTCTCCGTAATGTTCATGGATATAGGAGGTAATGGAATATATCTTGTTGGTCAGATTATCTGCAGAGGAATGTACAACATAGATATTCTGATCCTGATAGAGATAGAGCTTTGTCAGGAATTCCATGAACTTGGTATGAATCAGCAGATTGTTAATGGGGGTCTTTTTCTTTGATAGTATGAAGATATCATTAAGGGTTTTGAAGAGGTCTTCTTTATAGGAGCCTTCGAACCGATAGATAGGAACGTTTCTTTCGAAAATGGAAAATAAAGCAGTAAGATCCTTTGCAATACCCTCCAGTTCCATAGGCAGATTGAAATTAATAATAAGACGTTTCTTTGGTGTACCATGAGGATATTGGGTCTTATGTAACAGGGAAGGTTTTAAGGCTACAATATCACCAAATTGCAGGTCATAAATATCACCCTCTATGATATGGTCAGCAGATTGGTCAAGAAAGATACAAAGCTCATAAAACCTGTGAAAATGCTGAAATTCCATATTAATGCTATAGGAACGGTCATCATAATCAAAGAAATAAAAAAATGGGTCCTCCGGATGGTTTATTTCTACCAAATGACATTTTTCATAAAGAATCAGATTTTCTAACAGCATTATTTCAGTTCCTTTCAAATAAGATTCTAAGGTACATTATAATTTCTTATAAAAAGTATATTGCATAAAAGCAATAAATGCAATATAAATGGTAAAATACGCAAAAGAAGCATAGTTTTAGGTGCAATTAATTGTTATACTAATCTTAACAAGCCAGGTATATAAAATTAGGAGACAGATGAAAGGATATATTCAATGCTTAAGGAAGAAACATTAATACAAACAAAATTAAATGTGCTGATAGAGAGCTTTCAAAAAGTGCTATATGAGGATGATACGGATTTTCTGTCAAATATGAAATCCAGGAATCTTGCCGGGGACGATATTACAAGGTACCGGTACTGGGAATGGACACAGGGGATTGGACTTTTTGGATTTTGGAAGTTGTTTGAAAAGACCAAAGAAGAGGAGTATCTGGAGTTGATTTTGAAATATTATAACGAGCGGATTGATAGCGGACTTCCTTCTAAGAATATTAATACCTGCGCTCCGATGCTGACTTTATCTTATGCAGCCGAGTACACAGGAAACCCTGTGTTCCATACAGTCTGTGCTGAATGGGCAGAGTGGATAATGAATGAGCTGCCAAAAACCAAAGAAGGAGGTTTTCAGCACATTACTTCTGATACCTTAAATGATCAGGAACTCTGGGATGATACCCTGGTTATGACAGTGCTTTTTCTTGCCAATTATGGAAGAATCTCAAATAAACCTGAATATATAGAAGAAGCCAAATATCAGTTTTTATTACATATAAAGTATCTGGCCGATAAAAAGACCGGTTTATGGTATCATGGCTGGACCTTTCATGGAAACCATAATTTTGTGGAAGCCTTGTGGGGCAGGGGGAATTGCTGGGTGACAATTGCAATTCCGGAATTTTTACATATGGTGGATTGTGAAGGCAGTATACAGCGATTTCTTCTGGAGGCATTAAAAGCACAGGTGGAAGCCTTGGCAAAATACCAGGGAACAAGCGGTATGTGGCATACTTTAATAGATGATAATACCTCGTATACAGAAACCAGTGCTACCTGTGGTTTTGCTTATGGAATCTTAAAGTCAGTACACCTTGGACTTATTGACGATAGTTATAAAAAATGTGCATACAAAGCCTTGGAATCCATTCTTCTAAATATCACCGATGAGGGTGTCGTGAAACAAGTCTCCTACGGAACTGCCATGGGAAGAGTAAACAAGCAGTTCTATAAAGAAATAGCAATCCGTTCCATGCCCTACGGACAGGCACTGGCAATCCTTTTTCTGTTGGAAATAACAGAAGATATGGAAAAAGATAGGGTTATGAAGCTATGAGAAAAAAAGCGGTCGTATTTATAAGTTTTATGATAATTATGATTGTAATGGGGGCAAGTGACAGCCTGCGAGGAATCTTTGCTGTAATGTTTCGTGAACATTTTGAGCTGTCGGCCTTTCAGATTTCATTGATAATTACCGTAAGTTACCTGGGTAATCTTATATTTCTGTTTTTTGGAGGGGCTTTTGTTGACAGGTATCACAAGAAAAAGGCTCTGCTGGCTATAGTAAGCATTTGGCTGTGCGGAGCGGCTCTATTTATCTTTACAGATGATTATGTTCTGTTGTTGCTTGGTATGTTTTTCTGTATGGGAGCCTCTACGCTTATTAATACTACTATTAATATCCTGGTACCTGCTGTTTTTGCGGCTTCGCCGGGGATGATAGTGAATATTCTTTTCTTCGTTCAGGGGATTGGGACCAGTACCAGCCAGAATTTTGGCGGAAAGCTTACAGGGAACTACTCTTCCTGGCAGGGAATCAATCTGTTTCTTGCTGTACTTGCAGTGGTTGGGGCAGTTTTCCTGCTGACAGCGGATATTCCGGAGGTCAGGCAGGAAGGCAGAAAGAAAATATCATATAAGGGAATATTGAAAGCACCGATTTTTTGGAGCCTAACCTTAATCTTTGGCTTTTATTTTATTGCAGAGCATGGAATACTTAACTGGCTGCTTCTTTACGGAATAAATGAGCTTGGGTTATCCTCCGGGCACGCTTCTGCGTATCTGTCTTTGTTTTTTGGCGGGATTACCCTTGGAAGGCTTTTATTTGCACCGGTTGTACAAAAATTAGGAGTGAAGAAGAGCATTACACTTTTTGGAGGAGTAGGTACCGTAGGTTATATAACAGGGATTCTGTCAGGTAAGACGGGAATTATGCTGTTAAGCTTGTCAGGCCTTGGGATATCAATACTTTATCCTACTCTGGTACTTATGATACGTCTGTTTTATGAGGAAGACAGGATAGCTACAGCAACAGGTGCAGTTATCAGCCTTGCCACCATATTTGACATTGTCTTTAATATGGCATTTGGCAAATTGGTGGATAGTTATGGACTAAGGATATCTATTATGATACTACCCTTTAGTATGGCAGCATTTTATATCAGTTATTTGATTTTTGTTGGGAGCAGAAAAAAAGAAAGTGTGCAGTGAATGAAGTGCTTACAGATTCTACGGAGAGAATTTGGATATTCTGCAATTACTGTTAACATGCCGAGTATTATGAAAGCAAAATTATATAATTCATTTTTTTCAGCTGTATAGAAGAACGTCAGGCTAGGAGGCTTCTGTGTCTTAATCTGTTTTTAATAGGCAGGCGTAGCATTCTTGTTACTGGAACCGCTACGCCTTCTTCTCTTTCCCTTTTTGAGTACTGATATCAGATACTGATAATAAAAGAAATTTACCTAATGCAGTACAGTTATTCTTGCATAAATAATTACCGGCTGGCATCTACAAAAGCTGTAAACAGCTTCTTTGCACCTTCATTTACACGGAAGAGATGCTCCGGATGCCATTGGACGGCAAGAAAGAAAGGGTGGTCTCTTAAATATACAGCTTCTACCAGTCCATCCCTCGACCTTGCAGCTACATTCAACTCAGGAGCCACATCTTTGATTCCCTGATGATGAAAGCTGTTTACCATTAAGGTATCTTCCTGAAGAATATCATAAAGGAGAGAATCCCTTTCGATTGTTACAGTATGTGAAAGTACTGTGCGACCGGATTTCTGAGAATGGCATAGATTTAACTCCCTTTGGAATTGAGCAGCAATATCCTGAAATAAGGTGCCTCCAAAGAATACATTAAGTACTTGTATTCCGCGGCAGATACCAAATACAGGCTTGCCGGTACTAATTACAAGATTAAAAATAGTTTCTTCCATCTGATCTCTGTCAGGGTACACTACATCACATTCCTCAAGGGTTTCCTCACCGAAGCGGAAGGGATCGATATCCGGGCCGCCTGTAAAAAGGAAACCATCACAAACCGAAACTGCTGTCTTTAGTGCTTCTTCATTTGCTTTCAGGGGAAGCAGGAGAGGAACACCACCTGCATCCAAAATAGCTTCCAAATACATGGAAGCTATGCAAAGCTTATTATTATCAGGTTCGTAGTGGGGGGTAACTCCTATAACAGGGATTCTCATTTTAACTCCTTTCGTGAACATCAAATCTTGGGATTTGATATTCCTGAATACGTAGTTGAAAAACAGTCTTTTGATTTTACACCGAACTCCCAGCTTATGATTTGGAGACACACTGATTTTACTTTGGATATTCGCTGATAATAATCGCTGGTATCTATTTACCCGATTGTTATAGTATATGACGCGTTAAAGCTTTTGCTAACTTCTAATTTATTACCCCATTTACGTTCTTCCAAGGAGCCATTGAAATTATCTGAATCACATCTGCCGTACCAGGGTTCAATACATACAAAAGGTGCATTTTTACCGGCAGGTGACCAGAGACCGAACAAAGGAGCATCAAAGGCAACAGTAATATAGGGGGTCTTATCGGGTTTTAAAAGAGATACTCTATGGCACTGGTTTTTTTCAATTATAAGAGCATCATTATCAAAAAGATGTGAACTGATAGGCAGAATTCCCTGATCTGTAGAGAGTAAGCCAGGTTCTTCTGTTGTTACGGCCAGTCCATGTTCGTTGATTTTGGTTATAATTAAAGGAGCTTTATGATCGAAGGCAAAATAGTAGTCTTCCTGGCGGCCTTCTTTGTTTAAAGGACAAAAAAAGGCAGGATGGGCACCAATTGAGAAATACATGGTATCATTCCCGTTATTGATGACCTCCCAGGCAACTTCGATTTCTCTGGCTGTCAAGGTGTAGCTTATGTTAAGGATAAAAGGGAAGGGATATTCTTTCAGGGTGGCTTCTGTAGCTTCCAGGGTAAAAGTGATAGAATTCTCATTTTTATCAGATATACGAAAATCCATGTCTCTGGCAAAACCATGTTGTGACATAGGATAATCAATGCCATTATAGTTATAGCTCTTATCCTTTAGGCTTCCTACAAAAGGGAAAAGAACAGGAGAAGAACGCTTCCAAAAGGCAGGATCTGCATTCCATAAATAATCCTTTCCGTTTTTTCTATCGGATATTGCAGTCAACTCTGCTCCTGCTTCATGAATTTTTAAAGTTAATTCATCATTTTCTAATACATGTAATTTCATAGTAACCTCCGGTTCAATTTTATTATCAATGCCTTCTATCTATAAGACAGAGATGTTATAAATCAACAAATAAATTTAGCTTTTATTTTAACATGGAAAGACTATTTATACCATACATTACATAAAAATCCATGTTTTCTGGCAGAGAGAGACTGAAACTACTTGTGTCGGGCCTGGAAAGTAAAATATACAATAAAATTAAATAATAAGCTCAAAGAGAGTAGTTATTGATACTGATGTGTCAGGATATTTTGAAATAAGTTGTGTGAAATGTATACAAAAATTCAAGATTATTTTTATGAGAAGTGTCAATGGTAAAAGTTTAATAATTCTATTATAATAACTTTACATTCAAAGTTTGTTACTGTTCAATCAGGCAAGACTTACATCTATAGGTGTATTTCTTGTCTTTTTTTATTTACTAAGTTTAGGAAGAGAGTGTGTATTAGCTGGAACAGTTTTAATCTGATTACAACCCCAGACTTCTTAAGGAGGAATGAACGGAATTCCCTGATATAGTTGGACAGAAAGTAGGCAGTTATGAAGATCGTACGTATATTAAATAATAATTCAATTGTGGCAAGGAATGAGAAACAGCAGGAATATGTGCTGCTGGGATCAGGTTTGGGATTTCAAAAAGCCAGAGGTGATACAGTTGATGAATCGAAAATAGAAAAGAAATTTGCTCCCACAGACGATAAGGTAATCAGCCAGTTTGTAGAGCTGGTAAATAATATCTCTATGGAATGCATTTTGTATTCCCAGCAGATAATTGAAGATGCCAAAGTAAAATATGGTAAAAAACTGGTTGATACCATTTACATCTCCTTACCGGACCATATATCCAATGCAATTGAGAATGCCAGAAGCGGTATCTATGTCAGGAACCCGCTCCTTCATGATATCAAACGCTTCTACAAGGATGAATTCTCCATTGGAACATCTGCCTTAGAACTTATTAAAGAGAATACAGGGATTCAATTACCTGAAGATGAAGCTGCTCATATAGCCTTACATTTTGTAAATGCAGAAATAGGTGAAGGCAAGGCTACAGCCATAAAGTTAACGGAAATAATGCAGGAAATCTCAAATATTGTGAAAGATTATTTCAAGATAGAATACGATGAAAATTCCTTAAATTATTATCGATATATAACTCATTTAAAATTCTTTGCACAGAGAATCTTAAATAATACAAATTATCCGGAAGGGGATAAGGATGTTCTGGAGCTGGTGATTAATAAGTACAAGAAGGAATATGAATGTGTGCTGGAGGTTGGCAGGTTTATAAAGGATAAATTCGGATATGTGTTAAGTTCAGATGAGTTGTTATATCTGACAATTCATATTTCAAGAGTAGTAAATAAAGTGGATTAGATTTTTGAGCGTGATATTACGAATATATAGATAGGTAAGTAAAGCGTAAAGCACAATGGTTATGGTTATAGGGATTGTTATGATTAGGTTCAGCAAGACCCGGAGATAGCAGCAGGGTAAGTTTAAGAATTTACTGTAAACGCTGTTTTCCTCCGGGTCTTTTTATATAGATTTATAAATTAAAGAATAATCAATCATAGATTGGACATTCAAAAAAGAGGATAGTAAAAAAATAAAGACTGTTTTTTACTGCATATTCAGGAATATTAAATCCCAAGATTTGATGTTCACGAAAGGGGATATTATGAACTATACCAACTTAGCAGCCGAAATTCTTAAATATGTCGGCGGACAGGAAAATGTAATAAGTGTTACAAATTGTATGACACGGCTTCGTTTCCAGTTAAAAGATTCCAAGAAAGCAAATGTAGAAGCTATTAAAAATCTGAAAGGTGTACAGGGTGCCGTTACTAAAAACGGACAGTTTCAGATAATCATTGGCACAGACGTAAGCCATGTCTGCGAGGAGATTAAGAAGCTCGGACATTTTGATGATAATGCTGAAACCAGTGGAGAAGCCGAAAAGACTGGAATAATCAACAGCTTTTTTGGAACATTAACCGCAATCTTTACACCGGTTATTCCTGCCTTAGCCGGTTCCGGTATGATCAAAGCTTTATTGGCATTATGCGTGGCGTTGGGAGTAATTACAAATGACAGTAATACTTATAAAGTATTTTTTGCCTTTGCTGATGCGCTCTTTTCCTTTATGCCCTTTATTCTGGCAATTTCAGCAGCCAAGCGCTTCAAGTGTTCACCATATATTGCAGCTGTATTAGCCGGCGTATTGCTTCATTCCAGCTTTACGGGTATAGAAGCGCAGGAATTGATTATTAACATATTTAATGGGAATACCATTAGCTTAAAGTATTTTACCATATTTGGCTTTTTACCGATTTTAGCAATCTCTTATGGCGGAAGTGTAATTCCTATCCTTTTGATCGTATGGGTGCAATCAAAGATAGAGCCTGTTGCTAATAAATATTCCTTTCCAGCTGTGAAGGTGTTCTTAGCACCTCTGATTACCATTATCCTTACCGGTTTAATCGCGTTATTTATCGCAGGACCTATCGGTAACCTGATCGGACAGATTTTAGCAGTCGGCTTTAACTTCTTAAATGACTATGCTGGTTGGGTAATTCCTCTCATTATGGGTACCTTATGTCCTTTCTTTGTTATGACAGGAATGCATTACTGCTTTGCTCCCATTCAGTCAATTCAGTATGCAACATTGGGTTATGGAACAATCTTAGGACCTGGTATGTTAGCCTCAAATATTGCACAGGGAACTTCCTCTATTGTCGTGGGTTTAAAATCTAAGAACAAAGAACTTAAACAGTTAGGTCTTTCTGCTGGGTTTACTGGATTAATGGGTATTACAGAACCAGCCCTTTATGGTGTCAACTTAAAGTATAAGAAGCCATTATATGCTGCAATGATTGGTGGTGGTTGTGCAGGCCTTTATGCAGGCATAACCGGTATTCATACCTTTTCTTCCACAACTGCAGGCCTTCTGGCACTTCCGGTTTATATCGGCGGTGAGGGTTTTATGAATCTTATTAATGCTTGTATTACAATACTGATTTCCATGGCAGTAACAGTTATCGCAACTCTGATACTGGGATTTAAGGACCCTGTTGAAATGAAAACAGGGGAAGTGAATGCAGAGGAAGTGAATGCAGTAAATAAAAAGGAAGTAAAACCTCTTATAAAAGAGAAATTAATACTTGCTGCACCCTTAAGCGGTCAGACGATTAGTCTGTCTGAGGTTTCTGATGAAGCCTTCTCTCAGGGCATTTTAGGAAAAGGTGCTGCAATACTTCCTGTGGAAGGTAAGGTTTATGCACCTGTTAACGGCAGAGTAGAGACAGTATTTGAAACAAAACATGCTATTGGACTTGTTAGTGATGAAGGTGTTGAAATACTGATTCATGTAGGTATCGATACTGTTGAGCTTGGCGGAAAATTCTATGAAGCTAAAGTGAAACAGGGAGAAAGAATTGCCAAAGGACAGCTGCTGCTGGAATTTGATATGGACGGTATCAAAAAAGCGGGTTATGATATAACGACTCCGATAATTGTTAGTAATACAGAGGATTATCTGGAGGTGCTGGCAACGGTTAAGGAAACTGTCAGAGCAAAGGAGGATTTTCTAACTATTTTACCTTAATGAAAAGGAAGTTTATAGCCTTTCCAAGCAATAAACAAGTTATTTATACTTTATTGCTTGGAAAGGTTTAACTTAGATACAGAAAGGAGGCAGCTTTACAATGAGTTTTCCGAAGAAATTTTTATGGGGAGGAGCCATTGCTGCAAATCAATGCGAAGGTGCTTACGCAGAAGGCGGAAAAGGTTTATCCATACAGGATGTTATGCCTAAGGGGGTTATGGGTCCAATCACAGAAGAACCTACAGCCGATAATCTGAAGCTGACAGGTATTGATTTTTACCACAGGTATCCGGAGGATATCAGACTTTTTGCTGAGATGGGTTTTAAAGTATTAAGAATGTCTATCGCCTGGAGCCGTATTTTTCCTCAAGGGGATGAGGAGCAGCCAAATGAAGAAGGACTTGCTTTCTATGACAAGGTTTTTGATACCTGTCTTTCCTATGGAATAGAGCCTATGGTAACGCTTTCTCATTATGAAACACCATTACATCTGGCAAAAAAATATAACGGCTGGAGAAACAGAAAATTAATTATATTTTTTGAAAGATATTGCAGAACAGTGTTTCAGAGGTACAGGGATAAAGTGAAATATTGGATGACCTTTAATGAGATAAATTCAGTCAGGCATTTTCCATTTATGGGGGCGGGAGTTCTAACACCGAAAGAAAAATATACAGAACAGGATATGTATCAGACCGCTCATCACGAATTTGTTGCCAGTGCCTTGGGAGTTAAGCTGCTTCGTGAGATAATACCGGATGCCAAGATGGGATGCATGGTGCTTGGTGCTTTGAATTATCCCATGACACCCCTGCCAATGGATATGATTGCAATGATGACGGGGGACAGGGATTGCATGTTCTTTGCGGATGTCCAGGCAAGAGGTTCTTATCCTTCCTATATTAAGAAGTTATGGGAAAGAAAGAATATTAAGCTTGAAATGGAACCGGGAGATGAGGATATCCTCACCAATACCGTTGACTTTATATCTTTTAGCTACTACATGAGTAAATGTACTGCTGCTGATATTTCACAGTACAAAAAAGGAAAAGGGAATCTGACCTCAGGGGTCAGTAATCCTTATCTGCAGGAAAGCGAATGGGGGTGGCAGATTGATCCGGTAGGATTACGATATACCCTTAATTATTTTTATGACAGATATCAGAAGCCCTTGTTTATTGCAGAAAACGGGCTGGGTGCAACGGATGAATTAATTAAGCTTGAACATGGTGTTTGTAAAATAGAAGATGATTACCGGATAGCATATCTGAGAGATCATTTGAAGGAAGTTGAAAAAGCACTGCAGGATGGTGTTGATGTTATGGGGTATGTTTCCTGGGGGTGCATTGATGTAGTCAGTGCCTCAACGGCTCAAATGAAAAAAAGATATGGTTTCATCTATGTGGACCGTAACGAAGACGGTACAGGTACTTTGAATAGGTATAAAAAGAAAAGTTTTGATTGGTATAAGGAAGTGATTGAGACGAACGGCAGTAATTTAGCTGAAGACTGACTAAAAATTTTATTGACAATAAGAAAGGCCGCATAGTAAGCGGGCATAGTAAATACTATGTTAGGAATTTATCATGAAAAAATTCGATTATGTAATAACAGACTCAATAGGTATCCATGCAAGACCTGCCGGTCAGCTTGTTAAGCTTGTTAAAGACCTTGAGGCAGCAGTAACAATTGAAGCAGAAGGAAAAACCGCAGACTTAAAAAAATTGATGGCAGTTATGTCACTGGGAGTAAAAAATGCTGCCACCGTAACAATTACTGCTGAAGGAACAGATGAAGAATTGGCAATAGAGAGACTGGAAGAATATTTTAAAGCAAATTTATAAGATATCTGCAGATTGCAGCAAATACGGATTATGAAAGGCAGATAGATGAAGAGTTATAATGGAAAGTCAATTTATAATGGTATTGCCATTGGAAAAATATTCTATTATGAAAAAGAAGCACATGTAATTAAAAAAGAACAGATTGAGGATGAGAATAAGGAACTCATACGCTTTAGACAAGCTAAAGAGCAGGCAGTAGAGGAACTTCAGGTGCTTTATCAAAAAGCTTTAAAAGAAGCCGGTGAAGAGAGTGCAGCTATTTTTGAAGTGCATGCTATGATGTTGGAAGATGAGGATTATATCGGCTCTGTGTTAAATTTGATATCTCAGGAAAAAGTGAATGCTGAATATGCAGTTGATCGAACAGGCGATAACTTCTCAAAGATGTTTGCCGAAATGGAAGATGAATATTTTAAAGCGAGAGCTATTGATATAAAGGATATTTCTGAAAGAATAATTTCCTGCTTATTAAACAAACAAGCCAATAAAGATACCTGGAAAGAACCTGCTATTATTCTGGCAAAAGACTTGTCCCCCAGCGAAACAGTACAAATGGATAAATCCAGGATACTCGGATTTCTTACAGAACTGGGGTCTGTTAATTCCCACACCGCGATTTTAGCAAGGACAATGAATATTCCTGCTCTGACAGGTATCCCTGCTGTCTTAGAATTAAACGGTAAAATGGCTGTTCTGGACGGTTATTCAGGTACGCTGATTATAGAGCCCAATGATGAAATACTGTCAGAGATGAGAAAGAAACAACAGGAGGATATAGAGAGCAGCAGGAGTCTGCAGAAGCTTAAAGGCCAGGAGACAAAGACTTTAGACGGAAGAAAGATAAAGCTCTATGCCAACATCGGAAGTGTAGAGGATGTATCCGCTGTCCTTGAAAATGATGCAGAAGGAATCGGTCTGTTTCGAAGTGAATTCCTATATCTTGAGAAAAATACTTATCCCACAGAAGAAGAGCAGTTCAATGCCTATCGCAGCGTTCTTGAAAAAATGGGAGGTAAGAAGGTTATTATCCGTACATTGGATATCGGAGCAGATAAGCAGATCGCTTATTTCAATCTGGAAAAAGAAGAAAATCCAGCCATGGGTTACAGAGCCATCAGAATATGCCTTGACAGAACGGATATCTTCAAAACCCAGTTAAGAGCTTTGCTCAGAGCAAGTATATATGGCAATTTAGCAGTGATGTATCCCATGATAATATCTGTAGAGGAAGTAAAGCAGATCAAAGCCATTGTAAGTGAGGTGCAGAAGGAGCTGACGGAACAGGGAATCGCTTATGGTGAAATAGAACAGGGGATTATGATAGAGACTCCTGCGGCAGTTATGGAAAGTGATGTTCTGGCGAAAGAAGTGAGTTTCTTCAGTATCGGTACAAATGACCTGACACAATATACATTGGCTCTTGACCGCCAGAACCCTAAACTGGATGCCCTCTATGACGCCTGCCATCCGGCAGTTCTTAAAATGATTCAAATGGTAATCAACAATGGACACAAAGAAGGCTGCTGGGTAGGCATCTGCGGAGAACTAGGTGCTGAGCTTACGATGACGGAAACATTTATTGATATGGGAATAGATGAACTATCTGTTTCCTCACCACTCATATTACCAGTTCGAAACGTAGTTAATAATATTCGTAAGCAGATGTAACAAGAAGTGAATATAACAAGAAGTGAATATAACAAGAAGTGAATATAACAAGAAGCGAATATAACAAGAAGTGAATATAGCAAGAAGTGAATATAACAAGAAGCGAATATAACAAGAAGTAGATATAACAGGAAGTAGACGTAATAAGAAGCAGATAAAACAAGTATTGATATCAGAAGAACCAGATGTAACAAGAATTTATTATAATAAGGCATTTAAAAATGGACGAATTGAATTCCAGCCAGGAATCATTCGTCCGTTTTTATGGTTGTAAATGAATATTATTTACAATAGCTTCACAACCTGAATATAACGTAATAGGAGTCTTGCCAACAACTATTCATATCTGATATAATTGTGAGAAAAGCAATGGAAAAACCAATTGCTGAAATCGGAAAGAGAGGATAACATGATTCATATTTTTTACCCGGATGAATCTGCGGATTCCGCTTATGCAATAGATTACGCTGACCTATATAAGAAAGGGTACAGGGGGATTCTATTCGATATAGACAATACACTTGTTGAACATGGTAAAGATGCGGATGATAAAGCTAAGCAACTGATAAAAGAGTTGGTGGAGTTAGGCTTTAAAGTCTGTTTTATATCCAATAACAGTGAAGAAAGAGTAAAGCGATTTAATAAAGATCTCCATCAAAGTTACGTATTTAAAGCAAATAAACCTGCCAGAACCGGATATTTAAAAGGTGTTAAAGTTCTGGGAACTAATCTGAAGAATACTGTATTTGTGGGAGATCAATTATTCACGGATGTGTATGGAGCAAGAAGGGTTGGCCTTAAGAGTTATTTTGTCAAGCCTGTTGGGGAGGACATAGAGATTCAGATAATTCTTAAGCGTTATCTGGAGAAAGTCGTATTATTTTTTTATAAAAACTTTCACAAAAAGAGAAAATATATTCATAAAAAATGAAATATGTATGATTTGGACTAGTATAGTAATTTCTTTCCAGCATAAAAATAATAAATTTATTAAGGCTTATTTATACTGAAGAGAAGAGAATTGTTAGTCAAATATATAGAAAGAGAACATATGAATAACATAATACTGATAGGGTTTATGGGCTGCGGTAAAACAACAGCTGGACAACAGCTTGCGAAGAGACTTGGGTATGATTTTCTGGATACGGACAAGTACATTGAACAGAAGCAAGGGCAACCGGTCAGCAGGATATTTGAAACCCAGGGAGAAGAAGTGTTTCGGCGAATGGAGACAGAAACTGTCAGAGATTTCGTGGGTATATTACAGAGAACAGTTTTATCCGTGGGTGGAGGTTTGCCAATAACACCTGGAAATGCCGATTTGTTAAAAGAGCTTGGGACGGTCATCTACCTGGAGGCATCCAAGGAAGTACTGGCAGCAAGGCTAAAGAGCGATACTACAAGACCCTTGCTGGTGGATAAGGAGGGCTCCAATCGAATGGAAGCCTTGTATGACTACCGCCTGCCCCGTTACGAAGAAGCAGCACATATAAAGATAGTAACAGAGGGTAAAAATCTGCTGGAAGTAGTTAACAGCATTCTGGAAAGTATTTAATGGACAGAGCAAACAGGAGGAACAGTTACAATGAAACTGCTGGTTATTAACGGTCCCAATCTGAACTTTTTGGGTATTCGGGAGAAAACCGTATATGGAGCTGAGGATTACAGTTATTTAAAGTCCCTTATACAGGAAAAAGCTATAAGCGAGAACATAACTGTTGATATCTTTCAGAGCAATACGGAAGGAAATATTATTGACCGCATCCAGGAAGCATATTTTGACGGGACACAGGGTATAATTATTAACCCCGGTGCGTATACTCATTACAGTTATGCTATTAGAGATGCACTGGCTTCTATTACTGTGCCAATTATTGAGGTACATATATCTAACGTACACAAACGGGAAGAATTCAGGCATATATCTGTAACGGCTCCAGTGTGTACCGGTCAGATAGTGGGGCTTGGACTGAAAGGTTATCTGTTAGCGATTGATGCAATATTATCTTTGGTAAAATAGCTAATATACGAAATCGTTCTAATTGTACGTTTTTTTACGCTTTTATAAAAAATAGTTGAAAAAAATTGATTAATAAGATAAACTATAGTGTAGTTAATTTAAGGAGGAAAATATCATTTATGGTATCAGCAGGCGATTTTAGAAATGGCTTAACTATCGAATTAGATAATAATGTTTACCAGGTAATTGAATTTCAGCACGTAAAACCCGGAAAGGGAGCTGCTTTCGTTCGTACAAAGCTTAGAAATATTAAGAGTGGTGGTGTTATAGAGAGAACTTTCAGACCTACTGAGAAGTGTCCTCAGGCTCACATTGAACGTTCTGATATGCAGTACTTATACAATGACGGAGAGCTTTATAACTTTATGGATGTAAACACATTTGACCAGTTTGCTCTTAACGAAGAATCTGTTGGAGATTCTTTAAAATTTGTAAAAGAGAACGATATGGTTAAGATGCTTTCCCATAACGGACAAGTATTTGCAATCGAGCCTCAGTTATTCGTAGAGCTTGTTATTACAAGCACTGAACCAGGTTTTAAAGGAGACACTGCTCAGGGTGCTACAAAGCCTGCCGTAGTTGAAACCGGAGCAACTGTTTATGTTCCTTTATTCGTTGAAGAAGGCGACAAGATCAGTATTGATACAAGAACTGGTGAATACTTAAAGAGAGTATAATTGAATATTTAAGAATAATATGAGCGTAATCCAAGAAAATCAAGGTTTTCTGTGGATTACGCAATTTTTATACTTAATTGAAATAATTAATTGAAAAGCCGATATTCTCCTTTATATTTTATAAATTCATTGTGAGTTTTGTTAAGATAGTTTTTTTCGATTTATAGCATATGCTAAATATGTTATGTATAATGAGAGAGGGAATGGATATGTTTAGAAAAAGGGTACTTTTAATAATTATTACATTATTTACATTATATTGCTTAAATGATAAGATTGTGTCAGCTGAAAGTAAAACAAGTAAACCAACAGATATTCAAATACAAGCTTCCGGAAATAAATTGGATGATTTTATTCCGAAAGATTGGAAGTTAGTCAGTAAGGTTAAGGGAGATTTAAATAAAGACAAATTAAAAGATATTGCAGCAGTAATTGAATATACAGGGGATTATACTGATAATGAGGAAGAGGAAGGGATAGGCAAGCCAAGAGTCTTATTTATTATATTACAAAAAAAAGATGGTTCTTTTAAACTGGCCGTTCAGTCAGCCAATCTGATAATGAGAGAAGGAGAGGGAGGCGTATTAGGAGATCCCTTTGACGGAATAGAGTATAATAGAGGTTCTGTGGTTATTTCTTTTTATGGAGGAAGCGCCTGGAGATGGGGTTATACCTATCGATTTCGTTATCAAAACAAAGATTGGTATCTAATCGGTAAAACAGAACTGTCTGAAAATGTGAACACAGGAGAATGTAAAATCATTGATACTAATTGCATTACCGGGCATCAGATTATCACTTCTGTTGATCCAAAAGGCAAAAAGAAGGTAATAACCCATAATATTGGGAAAAAGCAATTAAAAAAACTAATAGATTTTTAAGCTGGTGGAATATACCAATACTATCTTGCTTATTTGTGGAATTTTATTGATGCCTGTTCTTATTCTGGCATTATACTTCTCCATAATACAAAGAAAATAATATTATACTATATATCTGATTTATAATATAAATGGAATATAAATTAAGATCCCTGCAAACATTGAAATCATTGAAATCATCATATATGATATGAATAATACTTAAAATCGCAAAAGAACAGCGTAAACTAAGGAGATAAAAATGAGTATTGTAATGGCTGTAGCAAACATGAATAGAGTAGTTGTAAAGTGTGATGGAACTGCGCTTGATTTTGAAACCAGTGAAATAACATCTGAAGATTATGAGAAAATAATATATCTTAATGACGATTGTATCGTAGGATATATTGGAATGATAGAGGACTGCGAGTTTATCCTGAATGAATATCGTAGATTAGCAGAAGAGTCAAATGTTGATATTAATACATTAAAGCCTACAACAGTTATCTATGACCTGTGTGAACTTGCAAAAGGAATTGAGGATAGTAAGGTATCCTTTCTGGTTGCGGGAAGGGAAAATGGCAGAATTCTTCTCTTTGGTTTTACATCTGCAGATCAATATGAGATAAATAATTTCTCGCCGGTAGATGATGAAGAAATAAAATATATAACTCTTGGCAGTGATATTCAGAAAAATGCCGTACAATACCCGGTGTATTATAGGGCTGAAAAAGCTATAGAAACTACAATGAATGATTATATACGTTATATTGCGACCATTGATGCAGGGGTAAATAGCAATATATTCACTAAGAAATTAAAGATTAATGATTGACTTTGAAAAAATAAATATATATATATTATCTAAAAAAAGGCGTGATTAAGGGATAATCCTAAAATTACGCTTTTTAACTTATACATATTGTTCTATATTTTACTATGAACTATAATACAAAGAAAGTAACACGATCTATCCAATAAATTATTGTAAAAATAATTATTATGTAAGTGCTGTTGTATAACAGTCCCTAAAGTTACTAACAGAAATAATTATCATATTTGTGAACAAAAGATAGTAAGGATACTTCAAGTATGGAAAGGAATATTATGAAAATTATTAAATTGCTTATGCCTTTAGGCATGATAAGTGCTTTCTTTTATTTTCTGCATGTATTTTTAGGACAAATGTTATGGAAAGAATATAATCCAATAACAACAGATATTAGTTCTCTGACTGCAGATGGTGCACCCAATGCAGATTTATTGAGAGTATTCACATTGATTTATGGAGTGTGTTTTCTGGTATTTACTTTAGGAATGATTCTGCGAACCTGGAAAGAAAATCATATAGTTACCCGGATAGGTTATATCCTGTTTTTTGTTATGGCAGTCACGACAGTTGTTGGTTACAACCTATTCCCTCTAACAGGCAATAAAAATGAAATGAACTTTCAGAATATGATGCATATTATCGTTACGGTAATAGTGGTATTTACAACGATTCTCTCGATTTTTATAATTGCCTTCGGCTACCTGAAAAAAGACAAGCTAAAAATTCTGGGACGAATCTGCCTCTTAACAGCATTCCTTATAACTATATTTGGGGCAACCAATCCCATAGGTATGGGATTGCAGCTTAATATACTGGGACTGTCCGAGAGGCTGGTTATTTATACCCTCCAGTTGTTTGTGTTCTTTCTATCCTTCCTCTATTCCTTTGATATTAAGCTGATAATTAAACGTGCGGATACATAACTATTTCTAAATTATAGATAATATTTTTCAAGATATTTTCGAACACCGATTAACAATATCCCCTTTGTTATGCTTTTTACCGGTGGAAATACCTTTAAATAAGCTGTATTGGCAGAGATTTCTTTCAGATTATATCCGTTCTTTAAGACAATAAATTTACCGATTCCCGGAACAATAGAGTTATGGGGACAACCATAAATACAACGCATACAAAGGACGCATTTATCATGAAATACTGGTTTATTCTTGGAAATACTGATATTTCCTGTTGGACATTGTTTGCTGCACCAGGAACAACCAGTACAACCATCAGTTGTCTTAAGATTTTTACCAAAGATTTTACCAGAAAATAATCTCTCCATTAGCCCTAAACGAGAAAATAAACGATCAATTACCAGTGGATTCTTTCGGTATAATTTACCAGAGAGTATTTCGTTGGCTATTTCGTTAACTTTTAATGGTAGTGCCCTTAATAACATAGCAGAAACCACCTCATCATAAGCGACTGCAAAATTGCTGGGCATAACGACCATAGATTCGTAACGAACCACATAATTTTTCTGCTCTAACAATCTGATTACCCTTCTACGGCAGGAAGTATTAGGAGATATTTCACCGCCACCGGATACGGAAATGACAGCAGCATGAGAGCTTTTATGTACCTGAGATATACGTTCCAGCCATTTCTCAATAGGCTTGGGAGCGTTAAAGGCATATACAGGATAGATAATTATTAGAAAATCATCTTTCACCTCTTTGAATTTATTTTTGCTTATATCTGTTGTTGTGACTTTCTGCCCTTTGTTAAGTAGTGTATTTTTTAATGCTTCAACCACCAGTGCGGTACCGCCGGTCCCACTGAAGTAAGCAATATGAATTGGTTTTGTAATATCCATAAGATTCCTCCATAACAGATTTTTAAATTTATTCCAAATCAGATTTTTTATGTTTTTTTAACTGTAGTTCAGTAAAAATAATGGATCCTGAAACACCTAAAATAAAAACTATAAGATTAATATAAAAACTCTGGATTCCGTTATCTATCAGTTTCTGTGGAATAAGTACTTTATATGTCAGAATTACAGCCACCAGGTTTAAGAAGGCGACAATTAATGAGCAGTAACCAAAGGTTCTATTAGCCATATTCCAGTTATTTCGGGATTTCATAGAAGCTGTCGTTCTATAGCCTGCACTTTTATTACGGTTATCTCTTATTGAACTGGTCATAGATATGCATACTAATGCCATTAACAGAGGAAGAGCAATAAAAATCCAAATGCTTAAAAAGATAAATAACATAACAGAGCCTCCTTTAAATAATGATATCTAATATGTTAAATAAAGCAGTATACATTATTATACTATATATTACAATAATTTAACATAGGTACTAAAAATAAAAAATTACTCAAAGAATGGTTGAGCCGGTTCAATTATTACTTTATAGAAGTATTGCGTAGTGGTAATTATAATTAATATGATTTCAGTGTGAAATAAAACTTGATTTTAAATAATTGCTACAGGAATATTAAGACGAAAATTTGGATATACAAGGGAGGAAAAAGATGAAATTAGAATCAGCTATTGTAAAAGCATATATAGACAGGAAATCAGTTGATATATTTTCAGAAAACTGGTACTTTTTAAAAGAAGGCTATTGTTATCAGGAGCCATCCTACGACAAGGACCATATTGAAGCTGTGAGTAGAATCTATTCGCAAATCAGAGAAATCATAGAGAATTTTATTCCTTGTAATCTAAATATATGGGAAGCGATTTTTCCGGAATGGAAGCGTATAATCGGTGAGGTAACAATTAATCTTATAGTAGGGTTTCCTGAGCCTAATGATGCTACTGTGCTAAAAGCTCCAGATGGGTGTAATCATGTCATTCTGGACCTTGGTTTATGGGTTAAATATGAGGGGAAATGTAATATGAGGTCGGTTATACATAATTTATTAACCCATGAACTGTGTCATATCTGTATAGGTGAGACAGTTACTGGTATTGATGAGGATACAAAAAGTGAATGTTACCTTACTAATCTTGATGCCAACACTTTTCATGAAGGTTTTGCTCATTTGGTTTCTTTTGAAGATAAAGACATCGATTCCATTGACTGGAAAGAGGAGCGATGGAATAAAGTAAAAGAAGCCACCGGACGAAAGATGCAAGAAGCACTTAAAGCAACAGATAAACAAGAACAGGAAAAATATCTGTATGATGCTGTTTATGGCAATTACTTTGATAAATTTGCCTGTATGAGCGGAATGCTTTACTTAGTGGAATGCTGGCAAAAGAATGGCATACAGGGGTTAAGGACAGTATTTGAAGAAGGCTATGCCGGCTTCTCGGCAAAAGCAGTAAAATATAACGATTAGCAATTAGTTAGGGAGAAGGAGGTTTGTATGGAACTAATAAAAATAGATAAAGGCATACGTAAAGCTGTAACAGCTGCGATAATTGAAAATTGGGGCAGTTCTATCATTGTAACCAGAGGTATGATTTACAATACAGAAGAGCTGGACGGTTATGCTGCCATGGAAAATGATTCTCTTATTGGTATAATAACATATTTTATTCAAGGTTTGGAATGTGAAGTTATATCCCTTGACAGCTTCAAAGAAAATAGAGGGGTTGGCACTTCTTTACTTAATGCTGTTATAAGTCATGCCAAAGTTAACAGTTGCAGGAGGATCTTTTTGATAACAACAAATGATAATACGTCTGCCATGCGGTTTTATCAAAAGCGAGGATTTGATTTTACTGCCTTGTATCATAATGCAATTGAAAAATCAAGAGAAATCAAACCTCAGATTCCTCAATTTGGCTTTGAGGGAATTCCAATAAAGCATGAAATTGAGTTTGAGATGGAGTTAAAATGAATTTAATTGGGATTTAATTAATTGAGACGGAACAAAGTTTTGTACCAATTTATTACATACAAAATAATACTTGAGAATTTTAACTCTTTTGTATACAATAGAACAGAGAAAGGAGATAGTAAAATGTGGATTTTTTACGCATTATTGTCAGCTTTTTTTGCAGCATTAACCTCAATCCTTGCGAAAACCGGTATGAAGAACGTGAATTCCAATGTAGGCACTGCTGTTAGAACCATTGTAGTACTAATTATGGCTTGGCTTATAGTTTTCCTGACAGGTAAATATAAAGAAATACCTGATATAACACAAAAGAGTTGGATATTTCTTATTTTATCCGGTATAGCAACGGGGCTTTCTTGGTTATGCTATTTCAAAGCACTGCAAATAGGAGAGGCTTCCAAAGTTGTTCCTGTTGACAAATTCAGCGTTGTCATAACTATGATTCTTGCATTTTTATTTCTCGGTGAACCTCTCAATGCCAAAACCATTTTAGGTGGTGTAATAATTACAATCGGAATGCTTGTATTAGTTTTATGACATGTACAGGTAAAATATTATATCAACTATTGAATTCTGTCCTCACAGACAGATGCATATCAGCGACAAATCGTATCAGAATCAAAAGCTTTTATGTAAAAATAATAGAAGAAAGGTTGCCGCTTACAGATGAACCACTCTGTATAAATAAGTTCTGCGGCAGTATCACAGTCTGACTGTGATATACAAAGGTGTAAATTATGAAAAATGTAATTGACAGATTTTTAGAATATGTAAAAGTTGATACCCAATCCCAGGATGATGTAGAGGCCGTACCCAGCACAGAGAAACAAAGAAATCTGGCGAAGCTCCTCGTAAAGGAATTAAAGGAAATCGGAGCTTCCAATGTAAGACTGTCCGATAATTGCTATGTATATGCCACCATACCGGCTAATACTGACAAAAAGCTTCCTGTAATTGGTTTTGTATCTCATATGGATACATCCAATGCAATCAGCGGAGCAAATGTTAAACCGCAGATTATCAAGAATTATGACGGCGGTGAAATTGTACTGAACAAAGACCTGAATATAAAAATGAACCCTATTGACTATCCCAGCTTAACTTTTTCCAAGGGAAAAGACTTAATCGTAACAGACGGAACCACTCTCTTAGGCGCAGATGACAAAGCCGGTGTTGCTGAAATTATGACTCTTGCGGAAACACTTCTGACACATCCCGAAATAGAGCATGGAACCATTCAGATTGGCTTTACTCCGGATGAAGAAGTAGGAAGAGGTGTAGACTTCTTTGACGTGGAAGGTTTTGGCGCAGATTTTGCCTATACTGTTGACGGCGGCGAATTAGGTGAGATTGAATATGAGAACTTCAATGCAGCCTCCGGAAAATTACAAATTCAAGGCAGGAGTATTCATCCCGGTTCCGCCAAAAATAAGATGGTGAATGCCCTGCTCCTTGCCATGGAATTTCAGAATATGCTTCCTGCTCATGAAGACCCGATGCATACAGAGAATTATGAGGGCTTTTATATGTTAAATGCACTTGAGGGAACCGTAGACTCTGCAAGGGCTGTATATATTATCCGTGATCATGATAAAGCACAGTTCGAAGCCAAGAAAGCAAGATTCTTAAAAATCGGCGAATACCTTAATGAGAAATACGGGGATGGAACCTTTACAGTTGAAGTCAAGGATTCCTATTATAATATGAAAGAAAAGGTTGAACCTCATATGCACTTAATTGATAATGCAAGACGTGCTATGGAGGAATTAGGGGTTACACCTATTGTTGTTCCCATCCGCGGAGGTACGGATGGTGCCAGATTATCCTATATGGGTCTGCCTTGCCCCAATATCTGCACCGGCGGCAGCAACTTTCACGGCAGGTATGAATATATACCCGTACAATCCATGGAGAAAGTTGTTGAAATTTTATTAAAAATTGTGGAAATATATGCAACACAGGAAAATTCAAAATAATTGAATTAACTCAAACATTACGAAGTATTTACCAAGGGTGGCTACAATACCTTTTGGCAGATACTTCTTTTTTGTGCTTATATGTAAGGGAATATGCAGACTCCAGAAGTTTTGAAACGAAGGGGCAGATAATAATATTAACTGAGCCCCTTCCTAAAGTTGTCTTAATAAAGATTTTTGTATTGATTTTTTATTTAAATTAAGTTATTATATACGGAAACACCGTAATTTTATACATTACAGCGTCAAATTAGAGAAAAGGTGGTATTGCTATGAACAGTGACTCAGTGAAAACAGGAATACAACAAGCACCCCATAGATCGCTTTTTAATGCCTTAGGCATTACCAAGGAAGAACTAAGCAGGCCTCTTATTGGTATCGTCAGCTCTTACAATGAGATTGTACCGGGTCATATGAATCTGGACAAGATTGTGGATGCAGTTAAGATGGGAGTTGCAATGGCAGGCGGTACCCCTATCGTGTTTCCGGCAATTGCTGTATGCGACGGAATATCCATGGGACATACAGGAATGAGATATTCCCTTGTTACCAGAGATTTAATAGCTGACTCCACCGAAGCCATGGCAATGGCACATGCTTTCGATGCTCTTGTAATGGTACCAAACTGTGATAAGAATGTACCGGGACTTTTAATGGCAGCTGCCAGAGTCAATATCCCAACTATCTTTGTAAGCGGTGGGCCTATGCTTGCTGGAAGAGTCAAGGGTGAGAAGACAAGTCTCTCCAGTATGTTTGAAGCGGTTGGAGCTTACAGCGCAGGAAAGATGTCAGAAGAGGATGTAGAGGAATATGCCTGTAAGGTGTGTCCTACAGCAGGTTCCTGTTCCGGTATGTATACGGCAAACAGTATGAATTGCCTTACAGAAGTACTTGGAATGGGGTTAAAAGGTAACGGTACAATACCAGCAGTATATTCCGAAAGAATCCGCCTTGCGAAGCAGGCAGGCATGAAGATCATGGAACTACTTGAGAAGAATATCAGACCCAAAGACATTATGGTGAAGGAAGCATTCCTAAACGCTCTGACAGTGGATATGGCACTTGGCTGTTCTACCAACAGTATGCTTCATTTACCTGCCATAGCACATGAGGCAGGAGTGGACTTAAATCTTGAGCTTGCCAATGAAATCAGTGCAAAGACACCGAATCTATGCCATCTGGCACCGGCAGGCCACATATATATGGAAGATCTGAATGAAGCCGGCGGTGTATACGCTGTAATGAATGAATTAAACAAGAAAGACCTGCTGTATACCGATCTGATTACAGTAACCGGCAAAACAGTGGGAGAAAATATAGAACACTGTATAAACCTGGATACAGAGGTTATAAGAAGCATAGATAATCCATATAGTGAAACAGGTGGAATTGCTGTCCTAAAAGGTAACCTGGCTACAGATTCCGCTGTAGTAAAACGTTCCGCTGTAGCTCCTGAGATGCTTAAGCATGAAGGACCAGCAAGAGTATTTGATTGTGAAGACGATGCCATCGTTGCAATTAAAGGCGGCAAGATCAATCCCGGGGATGTTGTAGTTATTCGTTATGAAGGTCCAAAAGGCGGCCCTGGTATGAGAGAGATGCTTAATCCAACCTCTGCAATTATGGGCATGGGGCTTGGCTCCAGCGTAGCTCTGATAACTGATGGAAGATTTTCCGGTGCTTCCAGAGGAGCAAGTATCGGACATGTATGCCCCGAAGCAGCAGTAGGCGGAAATATTGCCCTAATCGAAGAAGGCGATATTATTCAGATAGATATTACAGCCAATGTTTTAAATGTTGCAGTTTCTGAAGAAGAACTTAATAAACGAAGAGAAAAATGGCAGCCAAAACAACCCAAAGTAACCTCAGGTTACCTGGCAAGATATACTGCTATGGTAACTTCAGCCAGCAGAGGCGCTATATTAGAGGTACCGGGTAAATTCTAAGTAAGAAAAAGAACAAGCACCATTTACTTGGAAAATCACGATTAGGCTAAATAGAGAGGTGTAGAATGCAGTTAACAGGATCACAGATATTAGTAGAATGTTTAAAGGAGCAGGGAGTGGATACCATATTCGGGTACCCCGGAGGAGCTGTTTTAAATATCTACGATGAATTATACAGACATCAGGATGAAATACGGCATATATTAACCTCCCATGAGCAGGGAGCCTCCCACGCAGCAGACGGTTATGCAAGATCCACCGGAAAAGTAGGTGTATGCTTAGCTACCAGCGGACCGGGCGCAACGAATCTGGTTACCGGTATTGCAACAGCATATATGGATTCAGTACCTATGGTTGCAATCACAGGAAATGTAGCAGTTAATCTTCTTGGCAAGGATAGTTTTCAGGAAGTTGATATTGCAGGTATTACCATGCCTGTAACCAAACATAACTTTATCGTAAAGGATGTAACCCAGCTTGCAGATACCTTAAGGAAAGCATTTTTAATTGCGCAGACTGGAAGACCGGGACCTGTGCTGGTAGACATCGCAAAGGATGTTACTGCTAACAAGGCAGAATATTTAAGAGTAGAACCACCGGTAATAGAACGAATAAATAATACCTTTACTACCGAAGATATTGAAGGTGCTTTAGAGCTTATCGAAAATTCTAAGCGACCTGTAGTCTTTGTAGGCGGTGGAGCTGTAATATCCGACGCTTATGAAGAAGTAAGGGAGTTCGTAAGAAAGACGGATGCTCCGGTTACGGATACATTAATGGGTAAAGGTGCCTTCAGCGGAGATGACCCTTATTATACCGGAATGCTTGGCATGCATGGAACAAAGACTGCTAATTTAAGTGTTACGGAATGTGATCTCTTAATAACTATCGGCTCCAGATTCAGTGACAGAGTAACCGGTAATACAGCACGTTTTGCGAGAAATGCCAAAATACTTCAAATAGATATCGATGCGGCAGAAATTAATAAGAATGTACTTGTTCATCATGCGCTGATAGGTGATATCAAAGAAGTATTAAAGGCTCTCAATGAGAAACTTTCTGATCAGAAGCATGAAGAGTGGATTGATCATGTACTTGCCATGAAGGAAAAGTATCCCTTGAAATACCGTGAAAGCGGACTTACCGGACCCTATATTCTGGAGAAATTATATGAGATAACAGGCGGAGATGCAATCATAACTACAGAAGTAGGCCAGCATCAGATGTGGTCGGCCCAGTATTTTAAATATAAAAATCCCAGAACCTTTATAACCTCAGGCGGCCTTGGAACCATGGGCTACGGACTCGGTGCCTGTATCGGAGCCAAAGTAGCCAACCCTGATAAAGTAGTAATAAATATTGCCGGTGACGGATGTTTCCGTATGAACATGAACGAAATTGCTACGGCCACCAGATACAATATTCCTGTTATTCAGGTTATATTTAATAATCATGTACTGGGAATGGTCAGACAATGGCAGTCGCTGTTCTACGGGGAAAGATATTCCTACACAACGTTATCTGATAGCGTGGACTTTGTGAAACTGGCTGAGGCTATGGGAGCAAAGGCTTATCGGGTTACTAAAAAAGAAGAAATAGAAGGAGTTATGAGGGAAGCAATTTCTCTGAATATTCCCGTTGTAATAGACTGTATTATTGAAAGTGATGACAAAGTGTGGCCCATGGTTGCACCAGGAGCAGCAATAGAAGAAGTCTTTACTGAAGAAGACCTAAAAGCAAATAATAAATAAGCAAAAACAGATATTTCCGAAGATTAAATCATTCAACTTATATGTAATTCATATGTTGTAACAATATTTGGAAATATCTGTTTTTTAATAATATATTGACTATATTTTAACTAAGTTTTATAATGTAATGGATTAAAGTGGTCAAGCGTAAATCTGGCAGAGCAAAGGAGCTCAATTTCCGTGCTCTGACTGAATATATAAGGAGGATATTTAAGTGGCAAGAGTTTATAATTTTTCAGCAGGCCCGGCGGTGTTACCGGAGGAAGTACTAAGAGAAGCAGCAGAAGAGATGTTAGACTACAGAGGAACCGGAATGTCGGTTATGGAGATGAGTCATAGATCCAAACCCTATGAGACAATAATACATGAGGCAGAAGCAGACCTTAGGGAGCTTATGAACATCCCTGATAATTATAAGGTGCTTTTCTTACAGGGTGGTGCTTCACAGCAGTTTGCAATGATTCCCATGAACTTAATGAAGAACAAAGTTGCAGACTACATTGTTACCGGTCAGTGGGCTAAGAAAGCCTTCCAGGAGGCTAAGATTTACGGAACTGCGAACAAGATAGCATCCTCTGAGGATAAGACTTTCTCTTATATTCCTGACTGCTCAGATCTACCTGTCAGTGAAGATGCAGACTATGTTTACATATGTGAGAATAATACTATTTACGGAACCAAGTTCAAGACTCTTCCGAATACCAAAGGAAAACCTCTGGTTGCTGACGTATCCTCCTGTTTTCTGTCAGAGCCTGTGGATGTTTCGAAATACGGACTTATTTACGGCGGCGTACAGAAGAACGTAGGACCTGCCGGTGTTGTTATCGTTATTATCAGAGAAGATCTAATTACAGAGGATACCCTTCCTGGAACACCTACTATGTTAAAATATAAGATTCATGCAGACAATGAATCTCTGTATAATACACCTCCTGCTTATGGAATCTATATCTGCGGTAAAGTCTTCAAATGGCTTAAGAAGCTTGGTGGCCTGGAGGCAATGAAAGAACTGAATGAAAAGAAAGCAGCAGTGCTTTATGATTACCTGGATGAGAGTAAACTCTTTAAGGGTACCGTTGTAAAAGAAGACCGCTCTCTTATGAATGTTCCTTTCGTTACCGGGGATGAAGAACTGGATGCCAAATTCGTGAAAGAAGCGAAGGCAGCTGGCTTTGAGAACTTAAAAGGGCACAGAAGCGTAGGCGGCATGCGTGCAAGTATCTATAATGCAATGCCTATTGAAGGTGTTCAGAAACTGGTTGAATTCATGAAGGATTTTGAAGCGAGAAATTTTAAATAAAAAAGGAGTGCTTATGTCAAAATTTAAATATAATTGCCTCAACCCCATAGCTGCAATAGGACTTAACCTTTTTACAGAGGATTATAAGAAAGAAGACAGCCTGGACGCGGCAGATGCTGTTCTTGTTAGAAGCGCTTCCATGCATGAGCTGGAACTTCCTGAAGGTATCAAAGCCATCGCCAGAGCAGGGGCAGGAGTTAATAATATTCCTCTTGATAAATGTGCTGCTGACGGTATTGTAGTTTTTAATACACCTGGAGCAAATGCCAACGGTGTTAAGGAACTTGTAATAGCGGGACTTATGCTGGCTTCCAGAAATATCGTGGGTGGTATCAACTGGGTTCAGACCATCAAAGAGGAGCAGGAAGTTGCTAAACTGGTGGAGAAAGGCAAAGCAAAGTTTGCCGGGAAAGAAATCCAGGGCAAGAAGCTTGGTGTTATCGGACTTGGAGCTATCGGAGTCCTGGTTGCTAATGCAGCGAATCGTTTAGGGATGCAGGTATATGGATGTGACCCTTATATATCAGTTGAACATGCCTGGAATTTATCCAGGGATATCATCGCTGTAAAATCCAAAGAAGATATTTATAGAGAATGCGATTATATTACACTTCATGTACCTTTAATAGAGGATACAAAGAAAATGATTAACAAGGAAACTCTGTCAAAATGCAAGGATGGCGTTGTAATACTAAACTTTGCAAGAGATCTGCTGGTGAATGATGAGGATATGGAAGAAGCCTTAAAATCCGGCAAGGTATCCTCCTATGTAACGGATTTCCCCAATGAGAAGACAGCTGGAATGGAAGGAGTAATTGCTATTCCCCATCTGGGTGCTTCCACGGAAGAGTCAGAGGATAACTGTGCGGTAATGGCTGTTAAACAGATTAAGGATTATATGGAACATGGAATTATAAAAAATTCCGTAAATTATCCGGATTGTGATGCCGGAACCTTTACCGGAGGGACCAGGGTTACAATTAATCACAAGAATATTCCCAATATGCTCTCACAGTTTACAGGAGTATTTTCAGCTGAAAATATCAATATCTCCAACCTTATCAACAAAAGTAAAGGCGATTATGCCTATACAGTTATTGATATTGAAGGCACCATTGAAAATGGATTTGCAGATAAACTTCAAAGTATTGACGGAGTACTAAAGGTAAGGACCTTGTCATAATACTCTGAATAATAGTTGACAGACAGGTTAATGCCAGAGGATATCAAGATACTTCTGGTATTAGCCTTTTTTGAACAGGATTAAACGTTCCGGGCTATTAAAAACAGGCATTTTATCTGAAAAATAAACATAAAAAATATTTATTACCAGGAGGTAAAATCTATGGCAAGGATAAAACCATTTAAAGCAATAAGACCTGAGAAAGACCTGGCTGAAAAAATAGCTGCGCTGCCTTATGATGTTTATAACCGTGAGGAGGCTAAAGCGGAAATAGCAAAAGAACCTCATTCTTTTCTTAGGATAGACAGGGCAGAAACGAATTTTCCGGATCATGTTTCCACCTATGATACTGCTGTATATGAGAAAGCAAAGGATTTACTGGAAGAAATGCTAAAAAACGGTGAATTTGTTACAGAGGAAAAAGAATGTTTCTATATCTATGAGCTTATAATGGAGGGAAGAAGCCAGACTGGCCTTGTAGCTTGTGCTTCTGTTGATGATTATGTGAGCGGTGTAATAAAACGTCATGAGAATACCAGAACAGACAAGGAACTTGACAGAATAAATCATATTGACAGGTGCAATGCTCAAACCGGCCCAATTTTTCTGACTTACCGGAACTCTGACAGAGTGAAAGAGCTTATTGACAGCAAAAAGCTGGAAGAAAAGCTCTATGGCTTTACTTCAGCAGATGGTATTAGCCATAATATCTGGAAACTGGATCAAGAAGAAGTTGTAAACAACATGAAAGAAGAATTTGAACAGATACCTGCTGTTTATATTGCAGATGGTCATCATAGAGCAGCATCTGCTGTAAAAGTAGGCTTAAAAAGAAGAGAGGAACAACCGGAATATAACGGTAAAGAAGAGTTTAATTTCTTTTTGTCTGTACTTTTTCCGGCAGAAGAACTTCTCATTATGCCATATAACAGGGTGGTAAAGGATTTAAATGGTTATACGGAAGAGGAATTTCTTAAAAAGACAACCGAGTATTTTACCCTCGAGGAGCTGGGCAGTAAAGCATATGCACCAAAAGAAAAAGGTGAATATGGAATGTATCTGGAAAATAAATGGTATAAGCTGGTCATTAAAAATGATTATCGAAAAGATGATGATCCGGTTGCAGGTTTAGACGTATCCTTGCTGCAGGATAACCTGCTTGAAAATATACTGGGTATAAAAGATCCCCGAAGTGATAAAAGGATAGATTTCGTAGGAGGAATAAGAGGACTTGCTGAGTTGGAGAGAAGAGTTTCAGAGGATATGAAGGTTGCTTTTTCTCTGTACCCTACTGGAATCAAAGAGTTAATGGCCGTATCCGATGCAGGAGAGCTAATGCCTCCAAAGTCTACCTGGTTTGAACCAAAGCTTAGAAGCGGTTTATTTATTCACAAGATATAAGTACAATGTGACTTTATATGGTATCAATTACTCCTAAAACTCTAAGATTTAATCATAAAAATAAATTTTTTCATTATTTAGAAAAATAATGGAACCATACCATTATTTGCATCGTCTAATGGTTGAACAAGGAAATTGAAAGAGATTATAGTAAAGGAGGAATTTTTATGATATCAAAGAAAATAGGGACTGTAATCTTAACAAGTGCCCTTATCGTTAGTACACTTCCGGCACCCTTTTTAAAGGCAGATGCCAGCACATTAGCTTCTAATAATACAATTCAAACTATAGCCACTAAGGCAGCAGGTGTTGATTCAGAAGCAACTGCATCTTCTGCAGAACTAGAGAAGATAATAACAGCTGTAAAAAGTAAAATAACCGTTCCTTCAGAGTTATCAAAGTTTTCCTATAATTATTACTCAGGAAGCGGGAATTCATATGTTTGGAATCTGTCCTGGTCCAATAAGGACGGCAGCAAAACCATCTATGTAAACAGTGATTCAAAAGGACGTATTTCTAATTATTCTTATAATACGGATAAATCCTATAAACCGGTTTATCTTCAGGATGAATTAAAGTCCAAAGCAGATACTTTTATCAAGTCCATTGCCTCCGATATAGCAGGTAAGCTTCAATATACGGAAACCTCATCAGCTTCCTCTTACAATGGCACTTATACCTATCAGTATCAAAGAGTTGAGAATGGCATTCCTATGCCGGATAACACAGTTAGCGTAGCCGTTAACTATCAGACAGGTGAAGTAACGAATTATTCTGCTAACTGGCTGTATGATGTGTCTATTCCCGGATCGACAGTTAAGATCACAAAGGATGATGCAGCAGCAAAAATCGGTAAGAATATAAAAATGACTTTATCCTATCAGAGTGCTTATGTAAAGAGTGCAGACGGTAAAAGCAGCAGCGTTAAAGCCTTTTTGGTATATAGCCCCGATAATTCTTATATCGCAGTAGATGCAGTATCCGGCAAGGTCTATACTACGCAGAATCAATGGCTGACTGACAGTTCAAATCAAGCCACAGCAGAAAGTTCTGCAAAAGATGCAGGTGCAGGTTTCACTCCTGAGGAAATAAATGAAATTGACAGTATCAAAGGACTTATCACCAAAACAAATGCAATTAAAGCTATTAAGAATAATACTAAGCTGCTTTTCGATAAGAATATGACATCAGTTACCGCTAATCTTTATAAGAGTAATAGTGATAGCAGCGATGCCGCTTATGTATGGAATATTAATTTCACAGATCCCAGAGAAGCTAAAGAGGGTTCAAATGATACTTACCGGGCATATGCCTATGCTGTTGTAGATGCAAAAACCGGTAAAATCATTTCCTATCATTCCAGTACGAAAAACTATTACGACACCACAAAAGAACAATGGGATAGCGTTAAAGTAAAATATACACAGAAACAAGGTAAGACTGCTCTTGAGAGCTTTATAAAAGAGCAGGTTCCGGACTACTTTAAGAACACAGAATATACCGGAAGTTTCGATGATTATGTAATAGCATACAAAGATACCAAACCTGTATATGGCGGCTACAGCTATAACTATCAGAGAGTAAATGAAGGAATTGCTTATGCTGCAAACAATATAAACGGAGCAGTTGACGGTGTTACTGGAAAAGTATATTCCTTTGGATATAACTGGGATAAGAATATTACCTTTGAAGCACCTAATAATATCATCTCAGCTGATAAGGCTTTTACCAACTATATTGCCAATGAAGGTTACAGACTGATTTATGAAGTGTATTATGAGAATAGCATCACCTCTGCTAAAAATACAGCTGCTTCCGATGCTGTTTATACTCAGACTCCTTCTGTAAGACTTGTATACCGTACAGATATTGCTCCTGAATATTTCTCACCTTTTACAGGAAAACAGCTTGACTATGAAGGAAAGGAATATGTGAAACCTACAGGACTTTACACTTATACCGATATAGATGGCAATTCTTCTGCCAGAAATATTAAAATTCTTGCAAATATGGGAATTGGGTTTGACGGCGGACTTTATAAACCTACCCAGGCAATTACAGCTGAGGAGTTGTTAAACTTTATAGAGAAAGCTAATTTCTACTATAATTCTTCAAAATATAAACTTACCGGAAGTACAGTCAGCAGGTTGAATGCAGCTAAATTTGCAGTACAGCTTCTTGGTCTGGAAAAAGCAGCAGCCATTTCCGGTATTTATTCTGTTAATATTTCCGATCAGGCTTCTATCAGCCAGTCTGATATGGGTTATGCAGCAATAGCTTACGGATTAAAGATCTTACTGCCCGGTTCTGATAACAAGCTTCGCCCCAGCGACTCACTTACACGTCAGGATGCAGCTGATCTGATAGTAGCAATGTTAAACTCTATAGAATAAAATAATTGCCGGATTTATACGAAAACCCCAGGGGTCAGCAGTATAAATCCGGCTTAATTTTTGGCTCTTTGTTATATTTATTATAGAACCTAATTTTTTACTCAATAAGACGAAGGTCCTTCCTTTTTACGATGAAGTTCTTCTGCTTCCTGCTTGGTAATAAGGGAAGCTTTTTTCTTTCTTCGGTCATAGCTGATAAGAACCTGTTCACCTCTCTGAGGCGGCTCAAGGATGGAAACAAGCATTTTCACTTCCCTTTCAATTATTTGACCGTTATCTTCGAAACGTACAGTGAGGCGTACCAACGGCTGTTCGTTTATATATGTGCCGGTTTCCGACAGTTCTATAATTTCAGCGGTAGCTAATATACCGCTAAGAAGACGTTTCATACGCAGTTTGGATAAAGAAGGAGCAATCAGTAGGAATAAAAATGCCACAAGGAAAAGCATGAGCCATATAGCCAGATTAACAGCAAGCGCAACATTCTCTGTCAGGTACCTCCATATTCCTGTTAAAGAGGGTTTAAACATCCAGTCATTTAACTGTGAGGAGGAAAGGAGTTCAACCTTGTTGTTTGAGACATCTAACCAGCCAGCCCTGTCAGTGCTATGTGAAAAATATAAGATTTTACTGCCGGTTTCTTTATAAAACCCTGTATCTGGGTCGGTTATTTCTTCATAACTCAACTGACTGAGCATGGAAGAGACAGCTGTAAAATCTCCTTTTTCTTCGTTATACAGATAACCGTTCACTTTGCCGTCCAGCTCATCTGGGGTGGTAGAACCTGCTATCAGCGTTTCATTCTCGTTTAATGGGAATACCCGGGCTTGATACACTGTATTTGGAGTTGCCAGGGTTTTGCCATTTTCTTGTGTAACAGCATCATAAAAATAGGCTTCTCCCGGATATTCAGATTGTTCGTGAATCAGTTGGGTTTTATATGGCTCACTATTGCTGATAAACTGTAAGGCGGCTTCGTCTCTGGCGCTAAAGGTACCTTCAGCTGTATCTGCAACCCGTATTTGTGGAAGTATTTCCTGCTGCAGAAACCCCTCCATATGGGCAATTCGTCCGTCCTTTAAGTTAACTTCAAGGAGAGGAAAGGGATATTCATTTCTAAGGTCTGTTACAAAGTTAATCGCTGTTGGCCGTGACGGAAACAAATCAGAAGCTGTCAGATCCAGTTTCAGAAATTTACCCTTATAGGCCTGAGCAAAATATTGTTCAGGGCCTCCGGTATCTCCGGCTATAAGCAGCCGGTTGCGCCAGACTTCTAAGCCGCCTGTCAGATAATCCTGGACCAGAAGACCTCCTTCTGTCAATTCCTTAATTTCATCCTCTGAAACCAGGTTTAATTGTAAGCCTGAATCATTGTTATAAGTCGGAAGTAAAAGCGAATCGTTATGATAGGTTAAATGGGGCAATAATCCAAAAACATTTGCTTTTATGTTTTTCTCCCAAAGCAGTTTACCGGAAGAAGCATCCAATAAGCTAACTGATAAATGTTCAAAACTATTTGTTTCTGTAATAACAATAAGGTTACTGCCTCCAGCTGTATAATATATTCCCTTTATATATGAGGAGCCAGGTTTGCCATGCTCCTTTAGTTCATTCGTATAGCCTTTCCAGGTTATAATAAAAAGAATGATAATAGGTAGAAAAAATATGATGCAAGATAAATTTATTTTTGTCTCTTCATGGTTACCTCTCTTTCTGTAAACACCCGAAACAATCTAATAAAAAGTTATCCATTTTCTGCTAACACTCTCCCTGTTAATATAATACAATAGATACTTTCTCAAAGCAAGTAAGAAGGGTATACTATTAAATGCAGGTATATAAGATATTTTCTCACCCTTAATTAAGGCTGAATCTCGGTTAAGCTGGCAATATGTATGGATTTGTGTGCAAGAATCAATATTTTTAGAGAATTTTCACTTTTTTAAGCTCCGTATTTGTGGTAATATAAACATAGGCTTATACTTATTTTTAGGAGGCAGTTATGAAAGATATACTATTTTTAGAACCGGTATTTAAAGAAATGATATGGGGAGGGAACAGACTCAGGACAGATTTTCATTATGAAATCCCCAGTGACAATACAGGTGAGTGCTGGGCAGTCAGCGCCCATACAAACGGCGATTGTACTGTAAAGACAGGAGAGTATAAAGGCATGACCTTGAGCAGCCTGTGGGAACAGCACCGTGAGCTTTTCGGTAATGTATCCGGAGAGGTATTTCCGCTTCTGGTAAAGATTATTGATGCTAAGCAGGATTTGAGCATTCAGGTACATCCGGATGATATTTATGCTAAAGAGTTTGAAAATGGATCTTTAGGTAAGACCGAATGCTGGTATATTCTTAATTGCGAAGAAGATGGACAAATTGTTATCGGGCATAATGCAGAGAACAAGGACGAACTGACTGAGATGATCAGAGATAACCGTTGGGAGGAGCTTATCAGGGTCATTCCCATTAAAAAAGGTGATTTCTTTCAGATTGAGCCGGGAACCGTACACGCCATAAAAGCAGGAACAGTGATTCTTGAAACCCAGCAGAACAGTGACATTACCTACAGACTGTATGATTACGGCAGATTACAGAATGGAAAACCCAGAGAACTTCATATTGACAAGAGTATTGATGTTATAACCTGCCCTCAGCAGTTAAAGGATACGGAAAGAAAGAAAACCGTGGTTTCTGATGGTGAAATCGAAGAGCTGGTTCGTTGTGATTACTATACTGTGGATAGGATTAAAGTTAATGGCAGTACAAGCTTTACCCAGTCAGAGCCTTTTACAATACTCAGTGTAATAGAAGGTGAAGGTAAAATAGACGGAAAAGAAATAAAAAAAGGAGACCATTTTATCCTGCCTTTTGGTTATGGTGAATATTCAATCCAGGGAAATATTGAGCTAATTACTTCCCATATGTAAGCAGTTATTTTAAATAGTCGGGTATAAATGGCTTAATCAGAACAAGAATTTGTTCAATAATAAATAGCTTAATCAGAACAAGAATTTGTTCAATAATAAATAGCTTAATCAGAACAAAAATTTGTTCAATAATAAATAGCTTAATCAGAACAAAAATTTGTTCAATAATAATGGCTTAATCAGAACAAAAATTTGTTTAATAATAATGGCTTAATCAGAACAAAAATTTGTTCAATAATAATGGCTTAATAAGAACAAAAATTTGTTCAATAATAAATACTTAATCAGAACAATAACTTGTTCAACAATATATGTTTTATAAGAAAAATAATTTGTTAACAATAAATGGTTTAATCAGAATAATAAATTGCATGGCAATAAGCAGCTATAACGTGCTGCACAAAAATGAAATACAGATTTAGTAGTGAAAAATCAGTCTTACAAAAGAAAAAATCCAGTTTTTACGTAATAAGATCATCTTTTAATAAAAACAAATAGGCGAGTATAAGGAGATAACTGATGAGCAGTATTTTTAATGTTGATAATCCTATTTTTACCGGATTGAACAAGATCGTAGATGCAATTTTTTTAAGTATTATATTTCTGGTAACCTGTATTCCGTTATTTACGATCGGACCGGCGCTGACCGCACTTTATTATGCCACTGCCAAGTCCTTAAGAAGAGACAGAGGCTATATAGCACGAGAGTATTTTAAAGCCTTTAAGGCAAATTTCAAGCAGGGCTTAATAAGCGGACTGATAATAACAGCTGCGGCATTAATTCTGGCATTTGACTGGAATTATGCAAAAGTACAGCAATCAACAGCAGGTGCAATATTGTTCAGTATATTTACGGGTATGTTTTTTATACTCTTAAGCATAAGTATATATGTGTTCCCGGTATTGTCCAGGTTTAAGACAAGTGTAAAGCAATTATTCAAAACATCTTTCTTTATGGCAATCAGACATCTGCCGAGTACGATACTTATGATTATTATTGTGTTGTTTTTTGCACTGTTGGTGTATCTATTTGCTTTTACTGTTGTATTTGTACCGGCAGTATGTGCATTGCTCATATCCTTCCTGATGGAAAGAGTATTTAAAAAATATATGCCTAAGAAAGAGGACGAGGAAGAAAATACCGGAGTAGATGAATGGTATCTGGAATAAGAAAATAAAGGGTACGGAGGGTTTTTACTTATGGAGGATGTGCTTTATGATTTAATGGATTGGGCGGGGATTGAAGCAATCGTTTATTCGGAGGAGGACCAGCCCCAGAATATTCTTGGCCCCCATATTACAGACAGGGGACTTCTTATACAAGCCTATTTACCTACCGCAAAATTAGTTAAAGTCAAGCTTAAAAAAAACGGCAAGGAATATACCATGACAATGGAAGAGGATGGTTTTTATGCTGTTTTGATTCCAAATTTGAAAAAAACAGCTTCATATACTCTTCTTGTGACTTATGATAACGATACAGTAATGGAGTTATATGATCCTTATTCTTTTGGTCAGGTACTTACGGAAGCGGATTTAAGCAGCTTTACAAAGGGCATACATTATACCATATACGATAAACTTGGTGCTCATCCAAAGGATATTGACGGCGTTTCAGGCGTGCATTTTGCAGTTTGGGCACCAAATGCCGTCAGAGTAAGTGTTGTCGGGGACTTTAATGCATGGGATGGAAGAAGACATCCCATGAAGCGGTTAAAGGACTCCGGTATTTTTGAACTATTTATTCCCGGTTTAACAACGGGAGAACTCTATAAATATGAAATAAAAGTCAAAGGCGGAATGGTAGTTATGAAGGCCGACCCTTACGCCTCAAGAGCCCAGCTAAGGCCAGATACTGCCTCCATTGTTTATGATCTGAATCAGTTTACATGGTCTGATGAGAACTGGCTGGAAACCCGTAAACGATCAGATTACCGTAAAAGTCCCATTAACATCTACGAACTGCATCTGGGTTCTTTTAAAAAGCCTGATGCCGGTAATGGAGATAACAGAGAATTTTATAATTACCGGGAACTGGCACCAATCATTTCAGATTATGTAAAAGAGATGGGGTATACCCATGTGGAATTGATGCCGGTAATGGAGCATCCTTTTGATGGCTCCTGGGGGTATCAGGTCACAGGGTACTATGCACCTACTTCCCGGTATGGTACGCCGGAGGATTTCATGTATTTCATGGACTATCTTCACAATCAGGGGATTGGTGTGATTCTGGACTGGGTACCGGCTCATTTTCCAAGGGACAGCTTTGGTCTGGCTAATTTTGACGGTACCTGCCTTTATGAGCACTTGGATCCCAGACAGGGAAGCCATCCTCACTGGGGGACTCTGATTTACAATTACGGAAGACCGCAGGTTTCTTTATTCCTTATTGCCAATGCCCTTTTCTGGATAGAGAAATACCATGTTGACGGAATTCGTATGGATGCGGTTGCCTCCATGCTATATCTGGATTATGGGAAAAACCATGGAGAATGGGTTGCTAATAAATATGGCGGCAATGAGAACCTGGAAGCAATGGAAATGTTAAAGCATCTAAATTCTATAGTCAAGAAGAGAAAAGACGGCAGTTTATTAATTGCCGAAGAATCAACCGCCTGGCCTAAAGTAACAGGAGATTTAAAAGAGGATGGACTGGGATTCCATATGAAATGGAATCTGGGCTGGATGAATGATTTTACCGGTTATATGAAAAGCGATCCATTATTCCGGAAAGGCAGACATGGCGAGCTTACCTTTAGCCTGGTTTATGCTTTCAGTGAGAAATTCATACTGGTGCTGTCCCATGATGAAGTAGTTCATGGCAAAGGCTCCATGATAAACAAAATGCCAGGTACAATTGAACATAAATTTGCAAATCTCAGAGTCACTTATGGATTTATGATGTGCCATCCCGGTAAAAAGCTGCTGTTTATGGGACAGGAGTTTGCCCAATTTAGCGAATGGGACGAAAAGAAAGAAATCGATTGGGAACTTTTAAAGGAAGAGCGGAATGCTTCCCTTAACTTATATGTCAAGGAACTAAATCGTTTGTATAAAAAGTATCCGGCACTTTATGCTTTTGATTTTGAGGACAGAGGCTTTGAGTGGATCAGTTGTCTGGATGCTGATCACAGTATTATAGCGTTTATAAGAAAGACAGATAAGAGCAGCGATACCCTGCTGATAATTTGTAATTTTACACCGGTTGTGTATGAGCATTTTCTTATTGGAGTGCCTATCCAGGGGAAATACAAAGAGATCTTTAACAGTGATTATGTCCGGTTTGGCGGACAGGGTAATGTTAACAAGAGAGTAAAACAGTCCAGGCATACCGGTGCTGACGGAAGAAAGGATTCCCTTTCTGTTGTGGTACCGCCTTTGGGGATCAGTATTTTTACCTGTGAAGAGACAGAAGCAGCAGTTAAGAAGAAAAAGATGAAATAAGCAATATATTATATACAAAACAGATTATTGAAAATACGCAGAAAGGATTGATTTGAATGGAAAAAATCCTGACAACGATGAAACAAGATGTAGTAACTACCTTAGATAATATCTGGAAGAGTCTTATCAGCAGCGGCTTCGAATTTGTTATTAATATTCTGATTGCTTTAATCGTTATTTTTATTGGGAAGAAAGTTATTAAAGTGTTACTTGGAATGTTTGAAAAGGCATTTATAAGAGGAAAGATGGAAGCAGGAGTGAAAGGCTTTCTGCTGGCCTTTATCCGGGCAATCCTTTATATAATACTTACCTGGATCATTCTGGTTCAGATCTTTGGAGTAAAAGATGCCAGCCTGGTTGCAGTATTAGGATCAGCAGGGTTAAGTATCGGTCTGGCTTTACAGGGCGGACTTTCAAACTTTGCTGGCGGTGTGATTATCCTGCTGCTTCGCCCTTTCAAAGTTGGTGATAACATAACTCATCTGGGGAATGAAGGAAAAGTCATTTCCATAGATATCTTTTATACAAAAATGCTGACAGCGGATAACAGGCTCGTTGTTATGCCAAATGGTGCTTTATCCAATGCTAATATCGTAAATTCCACCAACGAAGTGAAACGCAGACTTGATATTACGGTAGCTGTGGACCGCACAGAAGAGGTAGAACGGATCAGGATTATATTGGAGGATATTTTAGAGAAGAATAAATATGTAATAAAAGACGCCTCTAATTTAGTATTTATAAATAGTTTTGATGCCGGCAGCATCAGTATGGGAATCAGGGCATGGGTTAAATCGGAAGATTATTTCACCTGTAAATGCGAACTTCTAGAGACCATAAAGAAGGAATTCGATGAAAAACAGGTTAAGATGGTATAGAGATTTTGCCAGTATTTTAAGCACTTTTTAAACTTATTCATAAAAAACTAAAAAAAATTCAAAAAAGGGCTTTTCTTTTTTATGAAAAAGTGGTATTTTATCTATAGGCAAAATTTATGCCGGAGCAAAGACGTTCCCAGCTTTTTTGGGGACGCTTTTTTTATACAAGTACTGGTGTGGATTACATAATTTTTTTAACGTATATGTACTGGTCTACTGTATTTGTATCCATAATAAATATGTTAAAGAACAAAAATATAAATGTATGGAAGGAGATTTTTATGGCAGAGAAATTGACTGAAATCTTTGGCGTTGATGTTTTTAATGAGGCAACCATGATAGAACGTTTACCCAAGAAAGTTTACGCCGCTTTAAAGAAAACAATCAAGAATGGAGAGGAACTGGATCCTGCAGTAGCTGATGTTGTTGCTAATGCTATGAAGGACTGGGCAATCGAAAGAGGTGCAACCCATTATACCCATTGGTTCCAGCCTATGACAGGTATCACTGCTGAAAAACATGATTCCTTTATCAGCCCTACTTCCGATGGTAAAATCATACTTGAATTTTCCGGCAAAGAATTAATCAAAGGTGAGCCCGATGCATCCTCATTCCCCTCCGGCGGATTAAGAGCAACCTTTGAAGCAAGAGGATATACCGCTTGGGATTGTACTTCTCCCGCTTTCTTAAGAGAAGATGCTTCCGGTGTTACCCTTTGCATCCCTACCGCATTCTGTTCCTATACCGGCGAAGCTCTTGATAAGAAGACACCTCTTCTTCGCTCCATGGAAGCAGTAAGCGATCAGGCAGTACGTTTACTTAAATTATTCGGACATGATGAAGTTAAATCCGTATCTTGCTCCGTAGGTCCCGAGCAGGAATATTTTATTGTAGATAAAGCAAAATACTTAAAGAGACCCGACCTTATCTTCTCCGGAAGAACCTTATTCGGAGCTCAGCCTCCTAAGGGTCAGGAAATGGAAGATCACTACTTCGGAAGCTTAAAGGAAAGAATTGCTGCATTCATGAAGGAAGTTAATGAAGAATGCTGGAAGCTTGGTATCTTAGCTAAGACACAGCATAACGAAGTTGCTCCTGCACAGCATGAATTAGCACCTATTTATTCCACTGCTAATATTGCTACTGATCACAATCAGTTAGTAATGGAGACAATGAAGAAGGTTGCTAACCGTCACGGTCTTGTTTGCCTGCTTCACGAGAAGCCTTTTGCAGGTGTTAACGGTTCCGGTAAACATGACAACTGGTCTATCGTTACAGATACCGGAAAGAATCTCTTAGATCCCGGAAAGACACCTCATGAGAACATTCAGTTCCTGTTATTCCTTTCCGCTATCATCAAAGCTGTTGATGAGAATGCAGATTTACTTCGTCTTTCTGCTTCTAATGTAGGAAATGATCACAGATTAGGTGCTAACGAAGCTCCTCCGGCTATTATCTCTATCTTCCTTGGAGAGCAGTTGGAAGACGTTGTTAAACAGCTTGTTGAGACTGGTGATGCTAAGACCAGCAAACAGGGCGGTAAGTTAAATACTGGCGTTCATACACTTCCTGAATTAAAGAAGGATGCAACTGATAGAAACCGTACATCACCTTTTGCTTTCACCGGTAATAAATTTGAGTTCAGAATGGTTGGTTCCTCCATGTCCATCGCTGGTCCTAACACAACCTTAAATGCTATTGTAGCAGATGTATTAGGAAGATTTGCAGATGAGCTTGCTGGCGCAGCTGATTTCGATATTGCCGTGCATGACTTAATCAAGAAGACTTTAACAGAGCATCAGAGAATCATCTTCAATGGTAACGGTTACTCAGATGAGTGGGTGGCTGAAGCTGAAAGAAGAGGACTTCCTAATTTAAAATCCTTCGTTGAAGCAATTCCTGCTATGACTACTGAGAAAGCTATCAAGGTATTTGGTAAATATAACATTTTATCAGAAGTTGAACTTCATTCTCGTGCAGAAATTGAATTTGAAGCTTATTCAAAAACTATCAACATTGAAGCAAAGACTATGATTGAAATGGCAAGCAAGCTTTTCCTTCCGGCTGCTATCAAATATGCTACAGGCCTTGCAGGCTCCATTAATTCCATTAAGGCTGCAGTTCCCGATGCAGACGTATCCGTTCAGGAGAGTTTGTTAAAAGACACTTCTACACTTTTGGCTTCTGCAAAAGCTGCACTTGGTAAATTACAGGAAGTAGTAACAGAAGCTGCAGAAAAAGAAGGTCAGGATCAGGCTGTATACTTTAAAAACGTTGTATTCCCTGCTATGAGTACTTTAAGAACTCCTATTGATGAGCTGGAATTAATCGTTGATAAAGAGCTTTGGCCGGTACCTACTTACGGAGATTTATTATTTGAAGTATAATTACACCAGCTAGAATATATATTCATCCAATATGGGACTGCCGCTAAGTACATAAGTGCTTAGAGGGCAGTCCCTTTAAATGTGTTATCTCCGGTCAAACGAAGGGGCATGATATATGGATTGCAAATTATTTTTTAGTGGTACTTGCATCAGGAGCAAATGTGATATATGATTTAGGTGTGCTATTCGTAGTTGCGAAGGAGGAAACTGGGGATTGAGGGTAATAATCGTTGATGATGAGAAACATTCCATTGATTTACTTTGCTATTTTCTGAAAAAACATGAGGTGGAAATAGCGGCTGCCTATACCAATCCGCTACTGGCTTTAAATAATATAGAAATAGACAAACCCGATATCTTGTTTGTCGATATTGAGATGCCGGAACTAAATGGACTAAAACTGGCACAAAGTATAAAAAGCCGTTTACCCGATGTTATAATTGTATTTATAACTGCATTTTCTGAGTATGCAATTGAAAGTTTTCAGGTTCATCCAATGGATTACCTGCTAAAACCTGTTACAGACAGACAAATTACAAGGATGATGGACAGCATTAAGAGACAATATATGCTTTTGACTTTGGAAAGGGAAAAGTGCAGCAGTAACCAGATATTTCAGATGAAGTGTTTTGGCAAATTCGAAGTAACCTGCAGTGGAAAAGAAGCAATGAAGTTTCCTACGACTAAGACAAAAGAATTATTGACTTATCTTATATGTAAGGCTAATAAAGCCATTTACCGGGATGAATTAATGTCATTATTATTCACGGGAAAAGAGGGATTGGACCGGAATAATTTTTATGTGACAGTTTCCAGGCTGAAAGCTGCCTTGTGCAGTTATGGTATTGATGAAACTTATTTTAAGTTTAATAAGGATTTTGAAGTATTTATAAAAAGAGGTATTTGTGATTTATATGACTTGAATGTTTTCGTAAGAAGCAACGGCATAATAACAGAGGAGAACCTACAGGAGGCAGAACGGCTTACCGGAATGTACCATGGTGAGGTCTTTACCAATATGGATACAGACTGGACAAATGAAATCAGCGAATGGGTCGAAATTCAGATGGAAGAGATAATGCTCTCAATGGCCGAATACTATAAAAATGTATCTGCTGATAAATACGAGAGCATATTGAAAAAGCTGATAAGTATTAACTCTTTGTCTAGCCGTGGTTATGAAGAATTACTGGGTTTCTACATAGAATTAGAAAAGAAAGAAAAATATAAATCACTTTTTCATAAATATGCCAAGATTATGAAAAATGATTTGAACCTGGATATAGATAAGCGTTTTGTTAAATATATGGATTTACAGATACAGGGGGAATTAATTGGCTGATTTTTGGAACCATCAAAGCGTTAGATTTTAAGGTTAATGTATCATGAGAGATATAGTTTAGGGTATTTTTAAGTCCGTTAGGGATAGTTTGAAGCTATCCTTAACGGATTTTTTTGGGCTTATAGGCTATATGGCCTATGTAAGATTTTTGTAAGATATAATTGGTATAATATGTCGAAGCCTGTAGTATATATTATTTTTCTGTTGAATTGGCGGAATATATTTGTATGGGTTATCAGGAGAAAAGAAAGGAGAATGTGAATGAAGAAAAGAAGAATTGCTATTTGCCTGATTATTGCCCTGCTGGTTGGATTAATCTCAAATAGTCATGTTACTGTAAGTGCACAAACTGATACAAATCCGGCAGTTACTGTGACAGTCAACAAGAAAATCGATGTAGCCCTGGCTGTAGGAACTACAAATGTTGACTACTCCGGTTTTTCAAAAGATTTAAAAGCAAAATTATTAGAACTGGGGCAGATCCCTGCGGAGGATATTAATATATCTGAGTTGGAATCACAATCCGTAAGTACCAGCAACAGTAGCTTTAACTGGTGGGTTTATGATCATACTTTTGGATCACCGGTCATTAGCGATGCAGACCACAATTATACAGAACAGACAGAAAGTAATAATGAACAGGGGAGTCACCCCTACTATAAAAATCTCAGTCATTTAGAAGCTACGAACAAGGGAGCAGATTTGTTCTTTACAGGATATGGCTCATCAGCATACAAAGATTTTATGTATCTGGAGAACAGTGACCCTACTACGAAAACATTTCAGTTTGATATTGTAGAAAATGAAGCTTACGATGCCTTGGATGGTGTGGGATTTTTGTTCAATACGACTATGACAGGTAATTACTCAGATAATACACAAAAGATGTCAGGTTATCTGTTATTCCTGCAGTATGGCCAGGATGGCAGAGGTCAGGAGATTGCCCTGTATAAATTTGATGATTTAAGTACGAAAGGCTTACATCATTTAAATAATCCAGGAATAATAGATTCAGCTGGTTTTAAGAAACTGGCATCTTCTTCAGTTTATTCATCAAATGTTAAATACCGTAAAATTAAAATTGAAGCACAGCCTTCTAATGTTAAAGTATGGTATAAAGGAAGTACAGCTGAAATTAAAGATGACTTAGATGATTCGAATATTGTAAGTTGGACCCAGAACGGAAACAATAATGGGGCTACTATGGTTGGTTTTGAAAAGGCTTCTTCTTTCGGATTTGGGCCTTTATCCAGTTACCGGGCACATGGTTGCAGTTTGCCCACCAGTCTGGCTTTAAAGAATCTTACAATGTCAACAGAAAAAGCAAAAACATTAAAGGAAGTTATCACAGAGCCTGAGTGGAATCCTAAAACTTCAAGATATATTGTTAATCTGAATGAGGAAGTTATCGAAGATCTTAATGATATTCAGACAGAGTACGAAATCATCAACCGTTTAAACAATGATGATGTTACATACATTGGCTGGGGTAGTGATACCAATGAGAAGCAGACAGAGGACTTTATTGGATTAAATGATTCAAGAGGCGGCTTTGTAAATGTAAATAATGTGGATACAGATACCTATGATAAGCAGATTACTGCCATTGCAGAAAAAATTCTGCAGGATAATCAGCCAAGACTGGTGTCAGATGAAGCAGGAGCAGCTTATGTACTAACTTCAGAAAGTGTACGGATTAATGTTAATGGGGCGTCAGCTACAGATACAGCCGATGAAAATTGGCCTGAAGGAAGATGGAAAATAGTTCATAGCATAGATGGCTTTAGTAATCCGGAAGGTATCTACAGTAAGAGCAATATTTCAATGTCAGACCTGAAGTGTGATTTTAGTCTGCCGGGTAAATATGAAATCTATTATGAAGGTGTGTTACTGCGTACCATAATAGCTCACAGACAGCCCGTTGCTTACTTTACAGCTACTGTCAGCGGTCCTGCAATAACCGGTACTGCAGTAGAAGAACCGGGAGAGGAAGGTACTTCACAGGAAGCAGGAACTGCACCGGACATGGTTACCGTTGAGACAGTTGGAGATGTGACGGTTGCAACAGGTGCTGCTGTAACTTACAATGATTTATCATATGATCCAGATGGATTCGGTCTGGATACCACTAAGACAGTCTGGAAGTACATTGATTTATCTGCTGAGAACCCTGCCTGGGTGATTTCAGCTTCACCGATTACAGTTATTGAACCTGATCATCGTTATTTGGTATCACTGATTGTAACGGACTTAAATGGAGCTGTCAGCAGTCCTTATACCAGACAGATAAGTTACAGTTATAAATATTATGATGAAGAAAAAGATTCATTGATTAAGCTCAGGCCATTTGCAGATTTCGAATTATCAGAAGCAACGCTGATAAAAGGAATTAAGAACACCCTTGTCTTAACAGAGAAAAGTTATGATATTTATGGTGAAGAGGTCACTGGTACCTATACAGTGACAAGAAATGGTGTGCCTTTTGAAAAGGAAATTTATGCAGGAACTGTAACAGGAAGTGCAATAACCAGCCAGGTTATTGACTTTAGCAGCGATCCGGCAGGAACTTACAAGATTAGTCTTAAGGTTACCAGTGTAAATGGTACTTCAGAAGTCTTTGCAAGAACTGTTGAAGTAATCGATGATAAGACTGCACCTGTAGCAGTAGCTAATGTTGCGGACAACGCAACGATAGGAGATAATAAAGTAGTACTTACCTTTAAGGATGCAGGTGGCAGTGGATTAAAGTCCCAGATGGTCAGTGTTGATACAAGCTCTGAGATATCCGAAGAAACTGTCTGGCTGGCACCGGGCAGTGATCTTACACGTACCGTATTATTACCAGGAGTAGGAATATACTATATTCATTATGAAGCAATTGATAATGCTGGCAATATTGGTCAGGGTACTTTAGGACCTATTACTTATAAGGATTCTACCGGCCCGGCTGTAAGCAGCAATATACCTGCCGGCTCAACCATTGAGGTAGGAAAAGTAGTATTAACCTTTACAGACAGCAGCGGAATTAAAAAGCAGAAGGTATATATCAGTACAAGTGCTGAGCCTGTAGTAACGGACGCAGAAGGTTGGTCTGAGTACAGCGAAGCGGTGCAAAGAGAAGTGAAGTTTAAAGAGAACGGTACTTACTATATCCATTATTATGCACAGGATAATGAAAAGAATACCACTACAGGAATTATCGGGCCTTTCACCTATGCAGATATAACTGGACCTTCTGTTACCGCTAGTATCAGTAACGATGTAACCACCGGTGACAAAGAAATAGTTATAAGCTTTCATGACGAAGGAAGCAATGAACCAATTGCTTATAAAGTGATTATCACAAAATCCACAGAAACTCCTTCTGATACAGAAAAGTGGATTGAAGGCACAGCACCTGATGTTAAATTCACCTTCCCGGAAGACGGGACTTATTATATCCATTATAAAGCAGTAGATGCAGCAGGCAACGAAAGCAGCGGATATTTAGGACCCTTTACTTATGTTGGTACAATACCTTATATTGCAGATATCATATCACCTGTTAACGGCGAAGTAAATGCTTCTGTTAATACCCTTGTAAGCTTTAAAGCAAGTGAGAATGTTGTGAAAGGAAATGGATATCTAACAGTTTATAATTCCAACACCGGAAAGAAATATACAGATATCCACAGCAGTAACAATAAAGTTAAGGTTAATGGTAACAAAGTAACTGTTGAACTTCCAAAGACTTTAGACTATGAAACCGGTTATTATATTAAACTTGACACAAACTTTATTAAGAGTGTAACAAATAATGCAATGGCTGAATTCGGTTCTAAGAGTACCTGGTCTTTTACAACTGCTAAAAAAGATAATACAACAACAGAGGATGATGTTAAGATTCTAAGATGTGAGGCTTATCAGATTATTGATAATGTAACCAGCTATCCTCAGGTAATACCTGATTCAGAAGAAGAGAAGACCTTTACTGTTTATTCAGAAGACGGTGTACTTTATATATTACCCGTATTGAATGCTGCAGCAGAAAACATCGATGTATCAGGCACAGATTGTGAAGTTGAACTTTTAAATAATCCGCTAAGGATTAAAGTTACATACGACAGTACGAAAGCAAACCCTTCCGTAACGGTTAAATTTAGTGATAACAACAGCTATACCTTAAAGATTAAGAAGCTGGATAAAGATTTAAAGGCAGAGATTAAGGTTGATACTACAGCAGTAACTGCATCTGTTGGAAACAGTAATCTTCTGAATACAGTTGATATCTCGGCTGATGTTGCAGATGGAAACGTTTCTTCCATCAAGGTTCTGCTGTTAATCCGTGAACCCCAGAAAACAGAAGAAAAAGATGCATTGAAAGCATATGTAGATGGGTTATTTGGAAATAGTACAAGCTTTTTCTTTGATGCAACTCTGATAAAAACTGTTACTTATGATGGATTTGAGAATGATTCGGAAATATCCAATACCCAGGAACCGGTAACTATCATGATAGACATACCTGCTTCTTATAGGATGGGTTATAACTATCAGGTTGTCAGATACCATGCAGGTGTAAGCGAGAATATGCCTACAACTGTTATTAATAACGGTACTCAGTTACAATTTGAGACGGATAGATTTTCCACTTATGGTGTTGTATACACTACTGCAGCAACAGAAGGACAGACGGATACCGGAAACAGCAGTACTCCAAGCATTCCCAAAGAAATCAGTGTTCCGGAGACAATAACAGCCACAGCTGGACAGATAACTTCTGTTGAGATTAAAAATCTTCCGGAAGGTGCTTCTGTTGAATATCATGTGTCCACACCTACCTATATCAGCGTAGATGCAAATGGTATTATTTTTGCCAAGAAAACAGGAAAAGCTGTTCTTATGGCTGCAGTAAGAAATAAAGCAACAACAAAAGTATATACAATCCGGGTTAATGTCCAGTCGGCTGTTAAACCTACAAAAGTTGGTTTCATTCAGTATTATAACAGCCTTGTAAATGTCGATAATATCAATTACCGTATTACAAAGGATGCCAGTGAGACTGCTAACGGTACAGTGGCAGTAGCAAATAACCAGGTAAATGAGAAACTGCCTGTAAAGGTTACCATACCTGCAGTAGTTACAATCAACGGTAAGAAATATAATGTTACTTCCGTTGACGAAAGTGCTTTTTATATGGTATCAAGATTGGTATCTGTATCATTACCAAGCACAGTCACCGATATTTCTTCAACTGCCTTTACCGGCAGTAAAAACCTTGTAGCCTTTAAGGTAGATGCTAAGAATCCTAATTTCTCAGCAAGAAATTCCATGCTGCTTGATAAGGCGGGAACCACCCTGTTATCTTATCCATCTGCTACAGGTAAGATTACAGTAGACAGTAAGATCAAGGTCATAGGAGCATATGCCTTTAGTGTAAACAAAGGATTAAAAGAGGTAATTATACCTGCTACTGTAAAAGAAATCCGCGGCTGCGCTTTTGCTCACTCGGGACTTGTAAAAGCAACCTTTAAGAGCAATACAGCGCCGGTTATGCCATACCCTTGTGTGTTTGAAGATATCAATGCAAAAGGTGTTATCTATGTACCGAAGAAAGTATTAAAAAGCTATAGAAGTTTATTTACAGATTTTAGCATGCCTTCGGGGGTTACAGTAAAGGCGAAATAAATGCAACATAGATTGATGCAAAATGAATGAAAGGCTGGCTGAGGCTTGCTAACCGTCTATTCTTGTACTGTCTGAAAGATACTTGCCGATTTTGTGTACAGAAGCGTACAATATATGTACGATTGCTGTAGGCTTAATCGGCAATATCTTTATATTCTCTATTTACTTTTACCTATAATTATATAATAATGTAAGATAGAATGAAATCCGGCATTACCGGAGCATATATGAGAAAAGAGAGGAATATTTTTTGATGCGCAATATTAAACTGGTACTGGAGTATGATGGTTCGAGGTATGACGGCTGGCAGAAGCAGCCTGGAAATAATAAAAGTATAACGATTCAGGACAAGCTGGAAAGTATACTTAGTAAAATGGAAAATGAAAAGGTCGAGGTAATTGGTGCAGCAAGAACGGAAGCAGGTGTTCATGCCTATGGACAGATAGCCAATTTTAAGACTAATTCAGATATGAAGTTATATGAGATCAAGCATTATTTGAACCGTTATCTGCCAAGAGATATTGCTGTATTGGAGGTATTTGAGGTACCGGACCGATTCCACAGCAGTTTTAATGCAAAGGCGTTTCAATATGTTTATAAAATAACGATGGGTGAAGTACCTTCTGTTTTCGATCGAAAATACAACTATTATTGTTTTCATAAGCTGGATGTATCACTTATGAGAAAAGCTGCAGAAAAGCTGGTGGGAGAGCATGATTTTAAAGCATTCTCTGATAATAGACGAATGAAGAAGTCAACGGTCAGAGTAATGAAGAATATTCAGATTAAATCAGATATCAATTCAGTGGACATTATTATGGAAGCAGATGACTTCTGGCCTAATATGGCAAGAATCATAGCCGGAACCTTAATGGAAATCGGTGAAGGTAAGATTGTACCTGAGTATCTGGATGAAATCCTGTTAAGCGGCGAGAGAAATAAAGCCGGCGAAACTGCTGAAGCCAGGGGACTTTTTCTCCAGGATGTAAAATACGAATAAATAGTTTCTGGATGTTGTCTGATTAGTTCAATAAAAAAGTATAATTAATATAGTTACTTAAAATTAGTTAATGTTAACAAAATATTAGCTAAATTTAGTATGTTTTCACATTGATTATCCTTCGAAAAAACGCTATAATTTATATCAGGATGCGGATAATAAAACGGAGGGTTATATGAAGAACGTAACTATGAAGGATATTGCTCAAAGATTGAATATTAGTACTGTTACGGTCTCAAAAGCACTATCAGATAAAGATGGAGTGAGCGAAGAGTTAAAGGATAAAATCAAAAAGCTCTCGGAGGAAATGGGATACCGTTATAATACACTTGCTAAAAACATGAAAGAAGGCAAGAGCTATAATGTTGGTATAATCGTAGCGGACAGGTTTATCCGGGACGATGGTGATGCATTCTATCTTAAGATGTACCAGAGTGTTATCAAAGCTCTGTCAAAGGTAGGCTACTATGGAATCATGGAAATTATAACCCGTGATACAGAGAAAAAGCTGCTGTTGCCTAATGTTATCCAGAATAATAAGGTTGACGGTGTAATAGTACTTGGACAGATGAGCTTTGAGTATGTAAGTCTTATAAACAGTATGGCTATACCATTGGTATTCCTGGATTTCTATGATGAACTGCTTGAAATCGATTCTGTGGTCAGTGACAGTTTTTATGGATCTTTTATTATGACGAATCATCTGATAGCGCAGGGACATAAAGACATTGCATTTGTGGGCAATATCTTATCCACCAGCAGTATTCTCGACAGATATCTTGGTTATTACAAATCCCTGCTTTCCAATGGAATCAAATTAAGGGAAGAGTGGGTGTTGGCAGACCGCAGTGATGAAGGTTCCTATATAAATATAGAGTTTCCGGAAAAGATGCCAACAGCATTTGTCTGTAATAATGATGGTGTTGCTTATCTGTTAATTAATAAATTAAAGAAAAAGGGTTATAAGGTTCCAGAAGATATATCTGTTGTAGGTTTTGACAATTACATCTATGCAACGCTTTCAAGTCCGAAGCTGACAACGGTTGAGGTTGATATCCAAGCGATGTCAGAGCAGGCAGTTGAGGCAATTATCAGCAAAATAGAGAGAGATAATTACAGAATAGGAAGAGTGGTAATAAATGGAAAGCTTATTATCAGGGATTCTGTTAAAAAAATAAATAGCTAATAAGTACATGGTGAATTTTGCTTATTGTAAAGCTTCATTATTTTATATCATACGTATAATCATAAAAGAGAGCCTTGGCTCTCTTTTATGATTATACGTATATTTTTTTATTTTGATTAGATAGTAATTAAGAAAAAATTCCTACTGCTTATGGTGTTTAAAATTTACAGTATATGTATATTTGAAAAAAAATAAGCCAAAATATAGGAGAGAATCTTTATATAAGAATATTTGTATTTAGATTACTATAAGTTATCGATAACTTAAAATTACCTAACCAAGGGAGGTTACATCGTAATGAAGAAAATTTTCTTGAAACAATTTGTTTGTGTAATGTTAGTTGCCGTAATGGTGTTTTCACTTGCAGCCTGTGGTAATAAAAACCAGGGAAACAACAATAACACTACTCCGACTCCTACAAGTACAACAGGTAATAACAACAATACAGGCAATGGAATACCAACAATTGATGCTGTTAAGCTGGGAGAAGATTATAAAGATCTATCCGCTACTATCAAAGTATTAACTCACAGAACCGATATCGTAGATACCAAGTTCAAAGATTATATTACTGAATTTCAAAAACTCTATCCAAACATAAAGATAGAATATGAAGCAGTTACTAACTATGCAGATGATGTTACCATAAGACTTACCACCGGTAACTGGGGTGATATCATGATGATTCCCACCACAGTAGATAAGAAAGAATTACCGAATCTTTTCCAGTCCTTTGGTACTACAGATAAAATAGGTGCGAATTATGAATTTATCAATAATTTTGCCTTAGATGGTCAGGTATATGGTATTGCTTCCACCGGTAATGCCCAAGGTGTAGTTTATAATAAAAAAGTATTTTCTGATGCAGGTATAAAAGACCTTCCAAAGACACCTGACGAATTCCTGGACGCTCTTAAGAAAATCAAAGATAAAACAAAAGCGATTCCTTTATATACGAATTTTGCTGCCGGCTGGACTATGGGTGCCTGGGATGCATATATTGGCGGTTCAGCAACAGGCGATCCTGATTTTATGAATAATAAATTGGTCCATGGAAATAACCCTTTCACTGACAGAGGTGACCAGACAGGACCTTATGCAGTATATTACACACTGTATGAAGCTGTAAAAAGAGGTCTGGTTGAAGAAGATCCCACGACGACAGACTGGGAAGGCAGTAAAGGTATGATTAACAGAGGTGAAATCGGAACCATGGTGCTCGGCTCCTGGGCAGTGGTTCAGATGCAGCAGGCAGGCGATAATGCTGAAGATATCGGTTATATGCCCTTCCCCATCTCAGTAAATGGAAAGCAATACGCATCTGCAGGACCTGATTATTGCTACGGAATCAATGCGAAATCTTCTGATGACAATAAAATCGCTTCCTTGCTCTATGTTAAATGGTTAACTGAAAAATCTAATTTTGCTTATGATGAGGGTGGTATTCCTATTGTAAAGGGGGCTGAGTATCCTGCAGTGCTTGATGCCTTTAAGGATGTAGAATTAGTAGTTGATAATCCGGCTCCTGCTGGTGAAGAGACACTTTTTAATGATCTCAATACAAAATCAGAGGTTGGTTTAAATGCTGATAATACCCATGTTCAGGCAGTTGTTGAAGCTGCGCTTAGCGGTACGCCTCTGAAAGATATTATTGATGAATGGAATACAAAATGGACAGATACTCAGAAGGAACTGGATATCAAAGTTAACGAATAATTCTTAAAAATTTCATAAAGAAAGTGCTTTTGCAAAAGGCGGCTAAGTCCGTACTTTTGCAAAAGTTTTCTGTTGACAGGAGGGTATCAATGAGTGATGCAGGGTCTCTAACACCAAAAGAACCATTTAGCCTGAAAAAATGGCTGGGCAGAAGAAAAGTACAGAGAATGATTATTATAATAAGCTTTATGTTCATACCGGTGCTTTTGCTGTTTACCTTTACTTATCTGCCGTTTTTTAATATGATACGGTTTAGTTTATATGATATGAAATATATTGGAAGCAGAACGTTTGTGGGATTAGATAATTATATGGAGGTATTGACGAGAAAGGATATACTTCAGACCTTTAAGCTAAGTTTGTATTATATGGGAGCATCCATAATACAGTTAGCTCTTGCACTTTATTTTGCCACCTTATTAAGCTTTAAGACCAAGGCCGGAGGCTTTTTTAAAGGTGCAATCTTTTTCCCCTATCTGGTATGCGGAATTGCAGTAGGATTTATTTTTAAGTTCTTTTATACCAGAGGCTTTGTTCTTGATACGGTTCTGTCCTGGATTGGTTTCTCCACAGACAGTCTGCCTTATTGGCTGAAAGATACGAAAATCAATAACTACTCTCTGGCAGCTACGTCAATCTGGCGTTATATGGGGCAGAATATGGTGTTATTCATTGGAGCTATCATGTCCGTGGATAATGATTTGTATGAAGCCTCCGGACTTGACGGAGCAAATAGATGGCAGCAGTTTCGATATATCATCATGCCCAGTATTCAAACAATAATCATGCTTAATCTGATACTATCCATTACTGGTTCATTAAGTGCCTTCGAACCTCCTTTTGTTATTACGGGAGGAACTTTTGGTACCTCCACCTATTTCCTGATGATGCACAACATCGCCCATAGGTATCAGAAGGTAGGTCTTGCTTCGGCTATGGCTGTATTTCTAATGATAATTATTGTTATTGTAACGATATTACAGAGAGTCGGATTTTCACTTGCCGGTGATAATGACAGTGATGTATCTAAAAAAACAGCAAGAAAATTGGGTAAAAAGGAGGGTTCAAAATGACCTTCGTTCAGAGATTTGGATATTTCCTGCGAGTTCTGATAAAATACGCCTCTCTTATCCTTATGGCTTTTATATCGATACTTCCTATAGTAGTCTGTGTTATTACAGCGTTTAAAACTGACAGCGAATATAGATCCACCAATGTAATGACTTTGCCGGAGAGTTGGGGGTACTTTGATAATTTTCAGATTGCCTGGCAGAAAGCCAATATGAATGTTGCTTTTTTTAATTCAGCTCTTGTACTGGTCGTTGTACTGGCAGGTTCCATTATGTTTGGAACCATGCTGGCTTATATACTTAACCGGTTTTCGTTTCCGGGCAACAACCTGCTGCGTAATCTGTTCCTTTTTGCAACATTGATTCCGGGAATTGCAACCCAGGTAACAGTTTATCAGATAATGTATAAGTTAAATCTCATTAATTCACTGCCGGGTTATATGATACTGTTAATGGGAGCGGATGTTATCGGAATCTATATCTTCATTCAGTTTTTTGAGAATATACCCCTTTCGCTGGATGAATCAGCTATCATGGATGGAGCCACCTATTTTGGTGTATTCTTTAAAATATTACTGCCCTTATTAAAACCTGCTATTATTACGGTAATGATCTTAAAAGGGGTTGGTACCTATAATGAATATTATATGTCTAACCTCTACCTGCAGACGAAAACAACACTTGTTACCGTATCAACTTCCCTTTTTACTTTTACGGGACCCTTAGGCAGCCAGTATAATTATATCTGTGCCGGTGTATTGATTACTATGATACCTGCACTTATTATTTTTATATTAGCCCAGAAGCAGATTTACAGCGGATTAACAAATGGAGCTGTAAAGGGATAGCTAAATAGCCGGTTAACACATCAGTTGAAGTACGAACCCATATAAAATATTGACTAAAAGCCATAATTGTACAGCCGTGTATATCACTGCAGTACATTTATGGCTTTAATCTTTTGAGCTTCCTGTGAACTTTTATTTATTTATCATATAGCAGTCTCTTGGAATATGCATTTCTATATTCAGTGGGAGTAAATCCGGCTATTTTCTTGAAAGCCTTCATAAAGTTATGGTTATCTGTAAAACTTAAAGAGGCAGCAATCTGATTAATGGTATCATTGGTATCTGTCAGCATATATTTCGCCTGATCCATTTTCTCCTTTAGGATATATTGCTTTAATGGCAGACCTTCTATGGTACTGAATAGATGGGAGAGATACTTCTCATTGTAACCAAAATGCTCTGCAATATCAGATACTTTAATATTTCTATAGATGGTAAGCCTGATATAATCAATGATATCATTATAAATCTGACGGTTGGAATCAGATATATATGCGGTTTTCTTAGGGAAAAACTGATTATAAATCTCACATAAAATAATAGTCGTCGTATAGTTGATAAAGTTCGGTTCATAGTTTGAGCGAATGGAATCCTGCAGCTGCTTCATCAGTATAATAACCTTCTCAGCAGCAGGTAAAATACCCTGAAGAGGTATATATATTTTTTGAGGGTCGTGCTGAAAGTCTTTATCATTTTCTCTCTTTATTATCCCATGAGGAGCCCGGAAGTGAAGCCAGTAAAAACTGCAGTCCGAGGGCTGAAACCCTGTACGCATATTATTCTGTGTTGGTGTAAGTAATAAATGCTCCCCTTTTTTGACGGTATAACGCCCATTATTGTCAGCGATATAGAGACAACCTTCTGTAATAACAAATAATTCATATTCATTTAGGGGAATGACATTGTGTTTCCACTCAGGAGATGGGGCTTTAAACTTTCCCGTATAGTGATAAGCTAAAGGTTCTCTGACATCAAATTCAAAAATCTCCATAGTAACCTCTTTTCTGAATATAGCTCTTAGATACAACATTTCATAGGAATAAAATTCAACATTCCAGGCTTAATTTTATTCAAAACCCAATATCCTTCTGCAACCTAACGAAATTACACCAAACCTAACTTTCTTTATAAAGCATAATAAATGACAGAAAGATATGTATAGTAAAATTATATAGGAATATAGCTGAAAAGTAAATAATATATGTAGAAACGGCTATTATATTGGACCGGTTATATTAAATACAAATAAGTTAATTGCAACATATCTATACTATATATAACGAAATGACACCTAATCGAGTATTCTGCCATTTTCTCCAGGATTCATAGTTGTTATAATGAGAGTACTTAGATATTGAATTCTTACGGAGGAGACAGATACATGAACATGGCTGACAGAAAACGAACACCTGAAATTAAGGCTTTTAAACTGGATAAGATAAAGCTAACCGATACCTATAGTAATAACGCTTTGAAGAAAGAGCTGGAATACCTTAATGCACTGGAACCGGATAAGCTGCTTGCCGGCTTCTATGAAAGACAAGGGAAAAAAGGAAAAGCGGAGAGATATCCTGGCTGGGAAAGTACGGAGATACAGGGACATACCCTGGGACATTATCTTACTGCACTTGCTCAAGCTTATGAAAACACAGGTTCTGAGGAAATAAAGGATAAACTGGCTTATCTGGTTTCTGAGTTAAAAAACTGCCAGACAGAGGACGGTTTTTTATTTGCTTCTTCCGAAGAACTGTTTGACCGGGTGGAAAACCGAAAACCTGCCTGGGTACCCTGGTATACCATGCATAAGATTCTGGCAGGAATTATCTCTGTTTATAATACAACAGAATCCAAAGAGGCTTTTGAGACAGCCTCTGCATTAGGCGACTGGATCTATAAGAGAACCTCCGCCTGGTCAGAAGAATTACAACAGAGAGTATTATCCGTGGAATATGGCGGTATGAATGATGCCCTGTATGAACTGTATAAGGTAACAGGGAAAGCAGAACATCTGGCTGCTGCTCATAGCTTTGACGAGCTTCCTTTGTTTGAGGCAATGGCTGAGGGCAGGGATATATTAAATAATAAACATGCCAATACCACGATACCGAAAATAATCGGTGCTTTAAATCGATATATGGTTCTTGGGGAAGGAGAGGAATTCTACCTGAAAGCAGCACAAAGCTTTTGGGATATGGTAACAGAGCATCATACTTATATCACCGGAGGCAACAGCGAGTGGGAACATTTTGGTCTTCCGGATATCCTTGATAAAGAGAGAACCAACTGTAATTGTGAGACCTGTAATTCCTATAACATGCTGAAGCTGTCAAAGCTGCTGTTTCAGGCAACGGGAGAAAGAAAATATGCTGACTTCTATGAAAGAACACATATAAACTCTATACTGTCCTCACAGAACCCGGAAACCGGAATGACCACCTACTTCCAGCCCATGGCCACTGGCTTTTTTAAAGTATACGGAACCCCCTTTGATAAATTCTGGTGCTGTACGGGAACGGGAATGGAGAATTTCACGAAATTAAATGATGGAATTTATTATTACAAGGAAAACAGCCTTTATATTAACCGATTTGTGAACTCTGAAATCAGCTGGGAGGAGAAAGGTATCAGACTAATCCAATGTGCTAACCTTCCGGAAAGCAATGAAGTTAATATAAAGATAGTATCCACAGGGGAGGAAAACAACCGATTTGCCCTTAAAATACGAATCCCTGAATGGGTAAGAGGGGAAATTAGGGGCAGTGTAAACGGAACCCCTTTCTTTACATCACAAGAGAATAAGTATATTGTTCTTGAGGAAGCTTGGAAATCAGAGGATACGATTTCCCTCGAGTTTCCTATAGCAGTAAGAGCAGTCTCCTTGCCTGATAACCCCAATGTATATGCCTTTGCTTATGGACCGGTTGTATTAAGTGCTGCACTTGGAAAAGCAGAAATGAAGATCAGGCAGACAGGCGTAGCAGTTGATATTCCATTAAAAGAATTTGAGATTAAGGACTACATCGTTATTAAGGGTGAACTTAAAGAATGGCTTGATCATCTCACTGAAAATCTGCTAAAAGAAGATGGTAAGATGGTATTTAAGCTGAAAGGTACCGATGAGGATGATAAATTAATATTCACACCTCATTATAAGCAATATGAAGAAAGATACGGAATCTACTGGAAGCTTTATGGTGAAAATTCTTCGGAAATGGCAGCACAGATCAATGCTGAGAAAGAGAAGGAGAGGTTTGAACAAGCTGTAGTAGACAGAGTACCTGTCAGCAATGATCAGTATGAACTTTCCCATAATATTGAAAGTGAATTTACACACAATGGAGAGCGGTTGGGATTTGTCGGACGTGTGATCAAAGCCAAAGGCTGGCTCAGTTACCGAATGGAGGTAGATCCCGAAGCGGTAAATATATTGGCCGCAGGTTTTCACAAATGGGATTCCGGAAGAACAGTCCTTATAACTATTGATGGCGAGCTTTTAGCTAAGTATGTTATAGGTAATGAAGAGGAAGAACGATTGGTTCGTAAAAGCTTTAAGATTCCTGAGAATTTAATAGCTGGTAAGAAACAGGTAACTATAAGGCTGCAGGCAGAGAAAGACAACGAAGAATTTAGTATCTGGGATTATCTGACTATACACAGAGAGGTGTAGAAAGCTATAAAAGGTGTTTTTTTAGAGAAAAATCTTCATACCTGAAATAGAAAAGGGTACTGCTAAATGATTAGTTTTGGACATTTAGCAGTACCCTCTTTCATAGTGGCTGTTTTTTATTATGAAAATAGAGAAATTTTATAATAATAACTAGACAATCATTAACAGCAAAGCAGCAGCACCAACGACTCCATACAATCCATTTATTATAAGACAAATTTTCATAATGAAATTCTGGATTTCATTTTTCATATAATTAAAAGTAGTAAAGATTCCGGAAAAAACCATAAAAGCGGAATAACTGCCTATCATGATTTCCGCTGTAGGTGATTTCAGTGCCCATTCATTGCTCCTTAGAGCAATCAAAGTCCAGGGTATAAACAGCATCAGGGTACATAATCCAGTAATTATCTTTTTCTTATTCATAGCGCCTCTTTTCTGATTCAATCAATAAAATTTTGAATAAATACATAAATTTATTTGAGAAATACTACTGGTTCTCTCTTCTTCCAAATAAAAGACAGGAAATACCCGTACTTATAACCAGCAGAGCAATAGCTACAGGAATCCAGGGAAATAAAGTCAAAGAAAAGGTATCAAAGTTACTTGCCAGTTTTCCGTATTCAGTGGTTATTACATAGAAGGGGTAACACATAGGGTAGATAAACCATACCTTACTATTTATCAAAATAATAGAAGGTACAATAGAAGCCAATCCGGTTCCGATTGCAAACACAGGAGTACGTATACACACAGCAAACAACCAGAAAACAGCTGCCATTGGTAAGGAAGCTATAAAAAGTAGTCCAGCCTCCTTCCATACCAACAGCGGGGAGAGAAGGAAGTTATAATCCTGAATATGTGAAGCCAGCAAAGCACTTGGAAAATACAATAATGTCGCAATAGAAATCTGTGCAGCTGCCAGTATCAACAGAAGGATAAATTTGGCAAGGCATAACTGCCTTCTGTTTATGGGCAATGACAGCATCTTAACAATACCTCTGTTGCCTCTTTCTGTCTGAGTTAAAAGAACGGTATTAATTACCATGCCGGCCGGATACATAAACCAGGCAAAACCCAGAAGAGTCTGTATAAGAAAAGAGTTTTCCGGAGAGATTCCTTCTTTTTGATAATGAAAATTAAGACCTGCATTGGCTATTGCCGGTATCCAAAGAATAATAGCAGGCAGTATGAGTATCAATAATATTTTGGAGCGTTTGATTTTTTGTAATTCAATTCCGATTAATTCAATAAATGTCACTGCAGCCTCCTCCTTATTCTGTTATAAAGAACCCCTGAAAGTATAAAAACAACTGTTTCCGCAAGGCTGATACACAGGTATCCGCTGATTTCCGCAGCTTTTGTCAGATAGACCTGACGAAAAGGAAGGGAAAATGGAAATATAGAAAGCGGATAACCGGAAGAAGGTATAACATTAGCAGTAAACAGGAGAATTACTCCAATGCCTAAGGAAACCCACATATTCCTGCAGGCAGATGAAATAACAGTCATGAGAGCCGCTGAAGGCATTGCAAGAATTATTAAAAAGCCGAGGTTACTAAGCAGTTCAGGATAAAATTCTTCATTTATAGTAAACCATTTTGCGGTGCAGATTATAAGAGCTGCCGCTTCCATTAGCAGAAGAATTGTATAGGACAAGCCTAACAGGATGAATTTATGTATAAAAGCATAACCCTGTCCCATTGGTAAAGTTTCCATCTTATCCCTGCCATTGTCCGCGTATTCGATCTGGTACAGGATGCAGGCAGCCGCTATCATAAGTAACTGATTCAATAATGCTACAGGATTCCAATTAGCTGATAAAAGTATCTGTAAGGGTGCTTCTGAACGTTCCAGATATATATTGGAGCGAAAGAACATATTTGCCAATGGAATAGCAGAAGCTAAGATTCCTCCTATAAGAACAGCGGGTATAAAGCCTGTTCGTTTCAGTTTTTTGAATTCAATGAGGAGACTCATAAAATGTTACTCCTTTTCCTGTTATCCTCGTCTATTATAGCAAGGAAGGTGTCTTCCAGATTCTCAGTGGGAAAACCTTTTGACCTGGCATCTGTTTTCAATTCTTCCAGGGTTCCTTCAAAAAGAACATTACCGTGATTAAGTATACCAATATCATCAGCAATTTGTTCAATTTCAAAGAGCAGATGGGAAGAAACTAAGACAGTACAATCAAATTTCTGAGGCAGGCTGCGGATAAGGGTTCTTATCTCGTGTATACCTACAGGGTCTAACCCGTTGGTTGGTTCATCCAATATAAGAATGGGCGGTCTTCCAATTAATGCACTTGCAAGGCCAAGCCGTTGCTTCATTCCTAAGGAATATTTTCTTGCAAGTCTGTTACGGTATTTCGTAAGTCCTGTTAGTTCCAAAGCTTCTTCTACACTACTCTTTGGAAGGCCCAATATTTTTTGCAGGATATATAAATTTTCTTCACCGGTAAGATTGCCGTAGAAGGCGGGAGCTTCAATAAAGGAACCTATTTGCTTCAGGATTTTGAGACGGTCATTGGAGTAGTTCATGCCGTCAATGGAAAAAGACCCGCTTGTGGGTTTTATAAGTCCCAGCAACATTTTCATTGTAGTAGATTTGCCTGCACCGTTGGGACCCAGGAAACCATAAATGGAACCTTTTTTGATGTGAAGGTTTACCTTTGAAACGGCTGTAAAACCGGTATAACTCTTGGTAAGATTATTTGTTTCAATAATATTCATAAATTGACTCCTTTCTGATTACATCTTAAGTCTATAACATCAACCTTGTAGCAACCTTCTCATATCCTTACAATTACCTTACAATTTTGTTTTAAAGATAAATTATCCATAATCTGTGGTATAATTAAATGGGAGCTTAAAAAAGCTGAAATTTGTACATCATTATTTTATAATTAAAGTATAAATACTGAAGGAGAACTGATGGAATACGAATTCCTTAAACAAAAACGTATCCTGTTAGTCGATGATGAACAGGAACTTATATATATGCTAGTGTCCATTTTACAAGAGGAGGGCTATCAAAATATTCACACTGCAAACAGTGTAAAGGAAGCAGTGCAGACAGCCGCCAAGGTACAGCCTGAATTGGCAGTACTTGACGTTATGCTGGCTGATGGAGATGGTTTTGAACTGCTGCAGCAATTAAAGAAATCCGGGGATTATCCGGTCCTTTTCTTAACAGCAAGAGGAGAAGAAGAGGATCGTTTCAGAGGGTTTGGGCTCGGCGCCGATGATTATGTGGTGAAACCTTTTCTTCCCAAGGAACTTTTATTTAGAATAAATGCAATACTTCGCAGGAGTTATAAGTATGAGAAACCACTGATTAAGCTGTCTGGCAGTGAAATTGATTTTGAAAGAGCCGTTGTTAGAAAGAAGGAGGAATCTATTCCATTAACAGCAAAGGAATATGAATTACTTCAGGTCCTGTACCGTAATACAGGAAGAATTGTGACCATTGATGCTCTTTGTGAAGCTGCCTGGGGAGAAAATCCTTTCGGTTATGAAAATTCCTTAATGGCACATATAAGAAGAATCCGGGAAAAGATAGAAGAGAACCCTTCGAAACCGCAGTCTCTTATAACTATAAAGGGGCTTGGATATAAATTGCTTACAGAGGGGAGATGAGAATAAAGGGTGATGAAAAGTATACCCAAACTTATCAGGCGTTTCCTTGGACTATTGGTATTAACCAGTTTTCTGCTCCTGGTATTTAATATACTGGTGCTTGTAATAATTGGGATACAGCAGAATAAAGGTGATTCGCCCTGGCTGGTGGCAAGTCAGACCGCTAAGGCAATTACGCTGCGGAAATCAGGTGACTATACCCTATCCTCTGAGATGGCGGAAAAGCTTGTGAAGAACAGAGCATGGGCAATTCTTATTGATGACAATTCACATAAAATAATCTGGCACACAGATAACTTACCGGAAGAGGTCCCAAAGGAATTTACCCTCTCAGATATCGCGTCCTTAACCAGAGGTTATTTAAAGGATTATCCAACCTTTACGGGAAAAGGAACGGAAGGTCTTACCGTTGTTGGTTTTCCAAAAACAAGCTATTGGAAACATATGTACAACAGCTGGGATTATGATTTTATTGCACATCTGCCCCAGATATTTCTGTGTGTTTTGGCAGGAAATATCATGATTATATTCCTGATTTATTTCTTTGCTAATACAAAACTGATTAAATCCTTAAATCCCCTTTTGACAGGAATTCAAGATTTGCCTGAAGAAAAGGGAGTGTATTTACCTGAAAAAGGGGTAATGTCTGAAGTTGCAGCAAATATCAACCGTACTTCGGAGGTGCTAAAGGTCAAAAACAATCAGCTGAAAAAGAAAGATACCGCACGTGCTAATTGGATTGCAGGAGTATCCCATGATATCAGAACACCCCTCTCCATGGTGATGGGATATGCAGGACAGTTGGAGGAGGATATAAAACTTCCGTTAGAGACAAGGAAGAAGGCTGCTGTTATAAGACACCAAAGTGAGCGGATGAAGAATCTGATACAGGATCTGAATCTGGCCTCAAAGCTTGAATATAATATGCAGCCGGTAAATCTCGAGAATATCAATGCAGTAGCAATAGTCCGTCAGGCGGTTGTGGACTTTATGAATCTGGAATTAGCAGAGTATCCTGTTATTTGGACTACAGAAGAGGATTTAAACATCTGTATGATAGAAGGTGACAAGGCGTTGTTTAAAAGAGCAATTGCTAATCTGATTCAGAACTCTATAAATCACAATGAAGAGGGCTGCAGTATCTATGTCTCAGTAGAAGAGAGGCAGGGACATTGTCTGATCAAAGTAGAAGATGACGGAAAAGGAGCAGATAAGAATACACTTATTAGCTTAAATAATGCACCACATTATATGGTCTGTGATGACAATACAACTGAACAGAGACATGGCTTGGGATTGCTGATTGTAAAACAGATTATTGCTGCCCATCATGGCAGAGTAAATATTGGAAACAGTCCCTATGGTGGTTTTTCTGTCGAAATAGAACTAAATCGAATACTGAGTTCCCAGGCTGTCTGATTCATATAAACGAAAGACTAAGCAAAACAGAGTAAGGAAATGAAATGTAAAATGAAAATTTAATTAAACCATTAATGAAAGGAACTAATAACGCTCATTTAGTATGATGTAATCTGTGATGTTTTATGTAATTGACACCACAGCAATAACTAAGATAAAGGGGAGTAAGATGAAGAATACTATCAGCAAATTGAGTATACTGGGATTATTGACATTGATTCTGCTGTTCATACCTATTACAGAGGTTTCGGCAGCATCCCAGTTAAACGTATATTTTTACAATACCAAAAAGACTCTTAAATATACAGGCAAACAGGTTAAATACAGCTTTGACGGAAACAACATTGATATGAAGGGAATCCCCGGAGTTATTATAGACGGAACATCCATAGCCTCCTATCTTGAGGTGTTTGTAAAGTCACCTATTGGATTGACGGCTTCCTATAGTGATAAAAAAGGTGTACTGACCCTGTCATCAGGCAAGACGAAACTTGTTCTTACAGCTGGCAGCAAAACAGCATTATTAAACAGTAAGAAAGTGACGATGCCCCAAGCGGCAGTAAAAGTTAAGTTTAAGGAATCGGGTAAGATAAAGTTTCTGGTGCCTGTTGAATTTGTTGCCAACAGTTTTGGTTATGTGTATACCTGGAGTAACAGTACCGTAACCGGATGCATAACGAATCCTTTACATATTTCATACAACGGAAAAGAAGTGAACTACACAGGAACCAGAGGACTTGTGAGTGTTGATGGGGAAGATATTGATGTTAGTGACATGCCGGGAATAATCATGAATAATACGACTCTGGTCCAAGGGGTTAAAGTGTTTTCAGAATCCTTAGTTGGTGCAGAATATCAATATGATAAAGTATCCGGTGTTTTAACCCTTACAAAAGACAGTACAGAAGTGGTGCTGACCATGGGACAGAAAACTGCTATTGTTAACGGAAGAGAAAGAACCATGGATACAGCACCGCTGCTTATAACCAATCTGGATAATAGTACAGATTATATTATGGTTCCAGGAAGCTTTGTTGCAGCCAGCCTGGGCTACGACTATAAATGGAATGCCACCTCTAAAACCTCAGTATTGACAAAGAGTGAGATTATTCCAATTCCTGATACGGATACTACAGGGGGAACTGGTTCACCGGAAACACCTGTACCCGACAGTATTGCTTTTCATTGGGATTTATCAGCAGCACTTACTGAGGAATATAACAAGTTAAATGCATTGACTGAAACAGCAGAAGTATCGCAGGATAAAAGTGCAGCTTCTTATATTACAGCAATTACAAAATCAGACAGTACTGCAAACAGTGAGACCTATGCTATATATGGAAACCTGCCTTTTAGTAAAGCGGCTCTGACAAATAATAACGGATTACTCAATCTGCATATTAACAATGCTTCCACAAATTATCAGACCTTTTACGCAAACGGATTACTTGCTCAAAGTGTAACAGCCAATATGGATACTACGGCAGCTACGGCAGTTAATATTGGTTTTAGCCTTTCAGAAACTGGCTTAAAGTATGAATTATCTCAGTCTGCCGATGGCTGTATCTTATATGTAAAGCTTTACAGAAATATATTAAGCCGGATAGAAGCCGGAGTTTCACAGGGGAATGAATACCTTAAGATAACCGGATTAAAGGGTCTTAAGGCTCAGGTTAACGAGACGGGAGATACAGTAACCTTGCAATTTTCCTCCACTGTTAACGGTACAGGAGATAATAGTATCCAGACCTCATTATCTGCTATAAAATCTGTTACGACCTCTGCTCTTGGGAATAACACAGTAATTAACTTTGTTAAGAATTCCAAGTCAAAATACCGTGTAGAACAAAACGGCAATACCTGTATGGTAGTGTTTTACAAAGAGAGTAGTGGTATTGGCGGTGAATATTCCCTGCGTTTTAATCTTCCGGATGGAGTGTCTTACAGTGAACTTACCACAGAAGATCAGTATCTGAAAAATCGTATTATTATTAAGATTCCAGGTGAGTGGGCTTCTTATTACAATCAGTATCCCGTTAGTTGGTCTGATGATGTAATCAACACGGCAGGTCTTTTGGAAATTGGAGGGGAGACTCAGATCATAATCGATACAGCTGCTTTGCAGGGGTTCCGGCTGGAGGATCAGGGAAATGGAGTAGTTACCGTTACACTTGGTAACCCCAGGGATATCTATCAGAATATTGTTGTACTGGATCCCGGTCATGGGGGTTCAGCACCTGGTGCAGCCCGCTCCATTAATGGTAAGACGGTTTATGAGAAAGATTTAAACCTTAAGATTCTTTATGAACTTGCTGAAAAATACTTTAACAGCCCGGATTCACCGGTTAAAGTATATTATACCAGAACAGATGACTCCTCCCTGGGGCTTTATGAGAGGCCTGCAATTGCTGATCTGGTAAATGCGGATATTTTCGTAAGTCTGCATATGAACGCAAATACAAAAAGTGAACCGAAAGGAACCGAAATATACTATACCAGTACCAATACCAACCGTACGGCCTCAGGCTTGGACAGTAAAATACTGGCCAATTTTATACTTGATAATCTGACAGAGCAGTTAGGGACAAATAAACGTTATATTTCCAGCAAGAAATTAGTTGTAACCAGAGCAGCGAAAGTTCCTGCAGTTCTTATAGAGCTTGGATATATGTCTAATAAGAGCGAACTGTCACAGCTGACAGATGAAGTTTTTCAGGAAAATGCAGCATATGCTATCTATAATACCATTTGTCAGCTGTTCGAAGTCTATCCAACTTACAGGTAATATAGGTATTCTAGGCGATGTACGAAAGCTATGAATATGTTGAGCTTGTATAATCATTTAAATAAGTAACAATTTCGAACAATCAGTTCAGCTTAAGGTTTGTACCAGAAATAGGAAAAATGAATTAACTGATAGTGCATCATCATGAATTAGAATACTCAGATAAAAAAACCGATACAATTAGGAGATAAGAATTCCTGTCTATTTGACAAGAAGCACTTAAATCTAATTGAATCGGTTTTTTATTGAATATAAATGAAAGCGAATACCTGGTGTTTATTTTACATTAATTGTTTTATTCCACAGTTACAGATTTAGCAAGGTTTCTGGGCTGATCTACATTTAAGCCTCTGTGCAAAGAGGTATAGTAAGCCAGAAGCTGTAATACTATTGCTGCCAGGAAAGGAGCGTAAGTATCCTTGACCTCCGGTAAGGTAATGTGATAATCATAAATGGAAGGTTCTGCTTCCTGCCCCTTCATCGTGATTAATACTACAAATGCATTTCTTGCCTTAACCTCCCGAATGTTAGAGATCATTTTGGAGTAAACCTTTTGCTGGGTTGCAAGTGCTACTACAGGAATACCTTCTGTAACCAGGGAAAGTGTGCCGTGCTTTAGCTCACCTGCAGCATATGCCTCTGAATGGATGTAGCTTATTTCTTTTAACTTAATGGAGCCTTCACAGGAGAGAGCATAATCAAGACCTCTGCCGATAAAGAATAAATCTTCCTTCTCAATTAACTGTTTGCTGATTTCTTCGATAGTCTTATCCTGAGAAATAGTCTCCTCCAGTGCAGGTATTATATTCAAGAGTTCATGCATTTCTTCGATGCAGGCTTCTTTTTCGAGCTTACCGGTTGCATAAGCAAAGCGAAAGGCTAGCAGATAAAGGCAAGATACCTGAGCGGTATAGGCTTTTGTACTGGCTACAGCTATTTCAGGGCCTGCATGGGTATAGAGTACATAATCGCTTTCTCTTGCAATAGAAGAACCTTTCACATTTACAATTGAAAGAGTGGAAGCACCATATTCTTTCGCAAGTTTTAAAGCTGCCAGGGTATCAGCTGTTTCACCGGATTGTGAAATGGTGATAACCAGGGTGGATTTATCAATGATAGGGTCCTGATAACGGAACTCTGAGGCGATTTCTACTGTAACCGGGAATCTAAGCAGTCTCTCAAGTATTACCTTACCGATAAGACCTGCATGCATAGCAGTTCCGCAGGCTGTTATAATAATTCTTGAGATACCTTCAAAGAGGGAATCCGGAATATTGTCAGCTGTAAAATCCGGAAGTTTATTCTGAATTCTTGGAAGGATAGTATTACGAAGAGAATCCGGCTGTTCATGAATTTCTTTTAGCATAAAATGAGGATAACCGCCTTTTTTGGCAGCAGTCATATCCCAGTTCACATGCAGCATACGAGGGCTAACTTCATTACCCTCCAAATCAGTTAATGAAATACTGTCCCTTTTAAGAATCACCACATGCATTTCCGGTACTACAAAATAGTCCTTTGAATAGTCAATAAGTGCAACCATGTCAGAAGCTATTATAGAACCTTCTTTGGTGTGGCAGGCTACTAACGGACTGCTGTTTCTAAGGCTGTAGATAACATCCGGCTGGTCTGCAAACATAATACAGAAAGCATATGCACCTTCAAGTAATTCGACTGCATTTTTAATCGTCTTTATTGCATCACCGTCATAAAGGCTGTCAATAAGAAGAGCAGCAATTTCTGTATCTGTCTGAGATACGGGAATTCTGCCGGTTTCTTTTAAACGGAGCTCCAGTTCACGATAGTTTTCAATAATACCGTTGTGAATAAGCGTAACTTTTCCGGAAGTATGAGGATGTGCGTTGGTATCAGTTACACCTCCATGAGTTGCCCATCTGGTGTGACCGATACCACAGGTACTTTCTGATGCTTTCGTTTCTCTTTCCTTCGCTACCTTGTCTGCCAGAACAGATACTTTCCCGATGGTTTTAAGGGTTTTGATACCATTTTCTTCAAAGAAAGCAATTCCGGCACTGTCATAACCTCTGTATTCCAAAGCAGTAAGACCGTCAATCATAACCTTTTTTGCATCAGCGTAACCGGTAAATCCAATAATTCCACACATATTAATTCTCCTTTATTCTGTTTTCAAAGTTCGGATATTTATGAATTCGCAGAAAGAGCAAGCCGGTATTATCTTAAAGTTAAAGATGTATAACTATAAGATTACCAGATTTCTATTTCCTAATTCAATTATCTTGGTATTGCCGCTGTTGTTTTCCGGTTACCCGGAGGTTTTTTCAGCAATTCACACAGCCAAGCCTATGAGAGAGCATCCGCCGAAGATTTCGCTGACTCCCTACCTCGTTAACCTCTGAATAATTACCCAAAGAGGTACATGGCGCTAATTTTAAACATTTCTGTTGTAAGAACCCTGGGTTGGTTCGGTTAATGGTTACCATATGTAAGTATTATATGCGTTTCACTCCTTTCTGTGCGATAAATATTATATCAAAAAGAACTGAAAGTTACTACGCTATATTATCATTTTATAGAGGATAAGTCAATGAGACAAATAATTAAAGCTGCAATCAATCTGCATAATTCCATGAATTCTGGATAATAGAAGTGGTTTGAATTATTAAAAGCATTGCATATATTAGTAAAAGGAACGACCATATAATACATGTATTTCAAGGCGGGGAAACGCTTTCAACTATAGCGGAGTAAAATAATATCTCACTTTTAAGACTAATTATAGACAATAATCTGACGCCGAATATTACAATAGGGCAGGCTATTATAATTGTACCGCCCAGTAGAACGTATATAGCTAAAGAGGGAGAAACTATCCCAGGTATTACAGAAAATAATGGATCTAGTGTACTGCAATTGCGGCGCCTAACCCCAAGCATTACAGATAAAAATACTTTAACCGTAGGAGAGGAACTGGTAATTACAGGGTAGCATGGGGTCCCGACCCCATGCCACCCGTCGGGTGCTCGGTGCGAAAAACTTTCAAACTGTCAGTTTTAGACTGGAATTAATTTCTGGTAAAGAAAGCAATACCGCAGGCTCCTGGGCCGGCATGAGTACCTACAACAGAGCCGATAGGACTTTCAAAGAAGCTCTGAATACCAAGGTCATGTTGAGAATGCTCCAGAAAACCGTTCATTGTATCCTTACCGGCAGAATATCCTATACAGATTTCACGATTTAAATCTATTTCATTTAAGGTTATGAGTTCTGCAAGCTTCTTATATGCACCGGTCAGACCCCTTGCTTTACCTGCAACACCTACCAAACCATCCTTGACTTCGATGATTGGTTTAATATTTAACAGCCCGCCTGCAAAGGCACTTACACTGGATAAGCGGCCGCCTTTTTTCAAATATTCAAGACTTTCTACTAAAGCCAACAGACGGATGTTCTTCTTTACAGCTTCCAGCTCTTTGGCAATAGCATCACCGGACAATCCTCTTTCTCGCAGAGCTAACGCTTCGCGGACTAATAGCTGAAGTCCAAGAGTAACAGTCTCGCTGTCAATAATATGAATGTCTGTGTAATCAACGATATCCTTAGCTATCTGGGCACTTTGGTAAGTACCGCTTAACTTTGAGGCGACGGTAATTACAATCAAGGTGTCACCATTATCCCGTGCTGCTTCATAATAGGGCAGGAACTGTTCAGGTGTGGGCTGGCTGGTTGTAGGAAGTACTTTCGCTTTCACTAATCTTTCGTAAAATTGATCAATGGTTATATCTACCCCATCCAGATAATCCTCATTTTCAAAAATAACCCGAAGCGGTACAAGGGTTATATCCAGCTCTTTTGCAAGTTCTTTACTAATATCGGAAGTTGAATCAGTTAATATTTTTATACTCATTGGTCCTCCTTTGGACTTTGAAAGAATTGATGGAGTGTAGAGAGAGCAGTAGTAAGTGTTCTAAGCTCATCCTCCTTTAATTTTTCAGCAACCCCGTCTACAAGGCGTTGGTGAAAATCCTTATGGCAGCTGTAGGCTTTCAGGCCTAAATCCGTTGGACAGACCTTTACAAACCTTTTATCGCTGAGCTGCTTTTCGCGTTTTAAATAGCCTTTCTGTTCTAAGGTTTTAACAGAGGTAGTGAGAGTACTGGCTGTTACCATCAGCCTTGCAGCTATGTCGCTCATGGAATAAAGGCCTTCTTTGTTGCCGTCATATACTGCCTCTATGACATGCATTTCATGTACTGAGAGGTTTTTAAAGTCGTCTTTTGCAAGTGCAGTTTCTTCCAGGCGAAGAATATCATGAAAAATTTCTACCAGAAAGGTATTTAACTCTTCTTTGTATTGATTCATATGACTCCTTTACATAAAGGTATATCCTGAGTATTTGCAATTTCAGTATATTCTAATACTTTGAATATCAAAGTAATGATATTTTAGCAGAGCATAAGCTTTCTGTCAATAATAATTTGATATTCAAAGTATTTCTTTATAAGCTGCAAATAAGGACGTAAAATTTTTTGAATCACGTCCTTATCAGATGGCGGGAATCAAGTTATAATTACAGTATAAATACAACATATTTCACACCCATAATTATTCCTGCAACGAAAAGGAGCAGGTTATGAGAAAGGCATGGTTACAGTAATGCAAAACTATTATTTGGCGGTTGATATCGGTGCTTCCGGAGGCAGACATATTCTGGGTTCATTGGACAATGGAAAGCTTCAATTGGAAGAAATCTACCGATTTGAGAATGGACTTATTGAAAAAGACGGGTATTTATGCTGGGATCTGAACCGGTTGTTTCAGGAAATCCTTAACGGTCTGAAGAAGTGCAAAACAGCAGGTAAAATACCGGTAAGTATGGGCGTTGACACCTGGGGAGTGGATTTTGTTCTTTTGGATTCCGAAGACAAAGTTCTCGGACCTACCGTTGGATACCGTGACAAAAGAACAGCAGGTATGGATGAGGAAGTGTATAAGGTAATTAAGGAGGAGGAGCTATATCACAGAACTGGTATTCAGAAACAGATTTTTAACACAATATATCAGTTAACAGCAGTAAAGACCCAAAGACCTGAAATACTCCAAAAGGCAGAAGCTTTGTTAATGATTCCGGATTATTTTCATTTTCTGCTTACAGGTAAGAAAGCGCAGGAATATACCAACGCAACTACCGGTCAGTTGGTAAATCCTGTTACAAAGGACTGGGATTATGCCCTGCTTGACAAATTAGGCATTAAAAAAGAAATCTTTCAGAAGATTTCCTTACCGAAAACCTCTCTTGGCAATCTTCGCAGGGAGATACAGGAAGAGGTTGGCTTTGACTGTGAGATAGTACTGCCTGCTACTCATGATACGGGTTCTGCAGTTCTGGCAGTGCCGGCTTCCGATGATGATTACCTGTATATCAGCTCCGGTACCTGGTCCTTAATTGGCATCGAGAGGATGGAAGCTGACTGCAGAGAAGAAAGCAGAATTGCAAATTTTACCAACGAAGGTGGTTATGATTACCGATTCCGCTATCTGAAAAATATTATGGGCTTATGGATGATTCAGTCAGTAAGACATGAGCTGGAGGATAAGTACTCCTTTGCAGAGCTGTGTGCTATGGCTGAAAAAAGCAGTTCCTTCCCTTCCATCGTTGATGTAAATGCTCAGGAATTCCTGGCACCGGCCAATATGACCCAGGCTATCAAAGACTACTTAAAAGAATCCGGGCAGAAAGTACCGGAGACAGTTGGAGAGCTGGCTGCCTGCATCTATAACAGTCTTGCTGCCAGCTATAGCAGTGCTGTTAAGGAAATAGAAGCACTAACCGGAAGAAGCTTCAAGCGCATACATATAGTAGGCGGCGGTTCCAATGCAGATTATCTGAATCAGCTGACAGCTGATTATACAAGCAAAGACGTTTGTGCAGGACCTTCTGAGGCGACGGCGCTGGGCAATATATTAGCACAGATGTTAAAGGCTGAGGTATTTGAAGATATTATAGAAGCAAGAAAATGTGTTTATGATTCCTTTGGTGTTCGAGTTTTCAATTCAAGTATTTAATGATAAGCAATGATTGACAAGTAATATTATTGCTTATGAAAGCAACGCTAAGAGAATTTTACAACTAAGGTTATTCAATATTTAATATAATAATCAATTAATATTTTATTTCTTATTATAAGGAGAAAAGCTATGACTACAAAACAGAGATATGAATCTGCAAGAGAAATTTATAAAAGATTAGGTGTAGATACAGATGAAGCGATTAAGAAAGTGCTTGGAACTTCAATTTCCATGCACTGCTGGCAGGGAGATGATGTTAACGGCTTTGAAGGGGCTACTCAGTTATCCGGAGGTATTCAGGCAACTGGTAATTATCCTGGTAAAGCTAGAACACCAGAGGAATTAATGGCTGATATCGACAAGACCTTAAGCCTGATTCCTGGAAAACACCGTATTAATCTACATGCCAACTATGCTATTTTTGAACCCGGTGAAGAAGTCGACAGAGATAAGCTTGAGCCAAAGCACTTCGCTAAATGGGTGGAATTTGCTAAGAAAAGAGGTCTTGGCCTTGACTTCAATCCTACTTACTTTGCTCATCCTAAGGCAGATGGACTTACCTTATCCAGCGAGAAGGAGGATATCAGAAAGTTCTGGATCAATCATGGGATTGCCTGCATTAAGATAGCAGAATATTTTGCAACAGAGCTTAACACACACTGTTTATTAAATATCTGGATTCCCGATGGTTTTAAGGATATTCCTGCTGACAGATTAAGCCCCAGAGCAAGACTGAAGGATTCCCTGGATCAGATAATCGCAACACCTTACGATAAATCCAAAGTATATGTAGCAGTTGAATCCAAAGTATTTGGTATTGGACTTGAGGCGTGTACAGTAGGTTCCCATGAGTTTTATATGAGTTATGCAGCAAAAAATGACATACTCTGCCTGTTGGACAATGGTCATTATCATCCTACTGAGGTTGTATCCGATAAAATACCTTCCATGCTGTTATTCTCTGATAAATTAGCTCTTCATGTAACCAGACCAATCAGATGGGACAGCGATCATGTGGTACTCTTTGATGATGAAACCAAGGAAATTGCAAAAGAAATTGTACGCTGCGATGCACTGGACAGAGTATTGATCGGATTGGATTTCTTTGATGCCAGTATCAACCGTGTTTCTGCCTGGGTAGTTGGTATGAGAAATATGTTGAAATCACTGCTTTATGCTACCTTGCTGCCTAATGAAAAGCTGGCATCCCTTCAGAATGAAAATAAGTTTACAGAGCTTATGATGTTACAGGAAGAATTAAAATTCTATCCTTTCGGTGATGTTTGGAACTATTTCTGTGAGACTAACGGAGTACCTGAAAGAGAAGACTGGTTTGCTGAAGTTACGGCATATGAAGCAGAAATTTTATCCAAGAGAAATTAATAATTTATTATTTAAGAGATTTATAGCTCTGCTGTTTATCAATAAAAAATTGGTAAACAGCAGAGCTTTTTTATTTATAATTTAATTTTAATATGAAATACTAATTATTGACAAATGTTAATATATGGGATAATATGTTATAATATACTATTTAAAGGAGGATTTATATATTGAAAAGAAAAATAATGGTTATTTTGCTTTTAGTTGTCGTTTTTTTATTTTTGGCATCTAAAAACCCGAAAATTACTGCATCTATAGCAGCGAATTCTTCAGAAGCTTATAATGACGCTACATCAGTAGTACATATGGATAAAAAAATATCAGATGAAAATCTGACAAAAATGAATAATAATACGAAAGTGAATACGGATAATTCAATAGTGGCAACTATGTCGATAGGTGTTAGTGGAGGTAATATAACAGAATGGAATACTTTAACTAAGTTTCCATTTACCAGTGATGAATATAATGCATCAGCAACTATGCAGGGGTTAATTTATGTAGTGAATGGGACAGAACTTTATCAATACAATCCTAATACTAATATATGGACAAAGAAAGCAAGTCTGGTGCAATCAAAATCACCTGTGGCACTGGCTGTAGTGAATGACAGATTGTATGCTCTTGGTGGACTAACAAAAGATGAAGTTGTTGCTATAGAAGAGTATAACCCTGTAACTGACACATGGATCTATAAAACGGGGTTCTATTTGTCTGTAAAGTATGATTTTTGCATAGAAGTAATAGACGGTTTAATTTATATAATCGGAGGGAATGAAGGAGTACCTGTAGATGTAATGGATGTGTATAATCCAGTAAGCAATAAATTTGAAGGTAGAAAAAGTATGCTAACTACAAGAGCTGATAAATTTGGTTCGGCAGTTTTGAATGGTAAGATTTATGTTGCGGGAGGTAAAGATGATAATACGATGGAGATGTATGACCCTTTAACAGGAGAATGGGAAAATGTGGCATCCATGACCGCACCAAGAAGCTATTTAGACCTTATTGCATATAACGGTAAGATATATGCAATTGGTGGATTTGATGGTATTGATGCATTGGATTCTATAGAAGAATATAATCCGGATACGAATAGCTGGAGGATTTGCTCTGACATATTGTCTACTCCACAATATTTGTTTAATGCCTTTGTGTTAGATGAGAAAATACTTATGATTGGTGGAGAAATAGGAAGGGAGAAGTTCATACATTCATTTATCATACAAAGTAATGATCAAAGTAATGAAGCAATGGATATTACGTATGAATATGATTCTAAGGGTAGACTTATATGTATTCTTAATAATGGAGTTATAAAGGCATATTTAGAGTATGATAAAAACGGTAACCTCACACGTATAAGACCTGCAAATTGAAATTTATTATTGTAAGATTTCAGATAACTAATGAGCTAATGGAGGATAAAATGAGAAATAAAAAAATAATAGCATTCACCTTATGTATAGGAATACTTGCATCCAGTTTTGGCAGTTATATAACTGGTTATTCGCAAATAAATACAAATAAGTTCACTGAGAAAAAATATGATACCAGCCTTGATAATAGTGGTATTAATACATTACCATCCTTGAACTTGGCTGAAATCGAGCCGGAGGTTAATAACAGAAAAAATATATATTCTGATAATAGTTTGATAACATCAGATAATAACGAAGAGATATTATATAAGGGTACAAAAAGTACCTTAAATCCCGGAACACCGGATATATATAACATCAGTGAGGATGAAGTGAAATCAATGCTGCTGGAGGGGTATACGGTAGAGGATATTTTTGAGGCAGACAAAATTGGAAATGAAACAGGTATTGAGCCGAAGACTCTTCTGGAGAAAAAAGAATCCACAGGAAAGTCCCTTAATCAGATAAAAAATGAGATACTGGAAACCAACCGGAAGAAGGTGGTGGAGGAATTTAAGAAAACGTACCCGAAAGAGTATGAGAAACTAAAAAGTAAAAAAGTAAAAGAATCAGATATTACCAATCTTATAGTCTATGCTGAGATAAACAATAGAAAGATAACGGATGATTTGGTTACTGCTTATCTAAAAAGTGGTAGTAAATTATTTGAAAAACCTATTGTGACAGCAAATGAAAATCAGATATCTCAGGATGATAAAAAGAAATATCAACTATCGGATTTAGAAACGGAAAGTATACCTGCTGAATTAATTCCAAAATTTGAAGAATTAGCTAAAAAAACCGGAAAGCCTGTAAAAGAATTGATGAAAGGATACCTTAAGGGCAACAGCAGTGGAGAATAGAGAGGTGATAAGAGCATGAAAAGAAAATTGAAGAATTTACTCTGTACCATATTTTTAATGGGAGTCATGTTATTAGCAACTGGAAATACTTGTTATGCAGAAGTTGATATTAATGCTCTTGAAGGGTATTTAAATGGGGTAGTAACACAGCAGAGCATAAATCAAATTAATAATCCCAAGTATGCCAATAGAAGCAATACTGTTGAAACCATTGATCCCATTACAGGAAATTTACTTATACAGGAAACAGACCTTTCATTACCCGGCAAAGATGGCTTGGATTTATCTATTGGAAGAGTATACAATTCCGCTCAGGATGAATTTGAGAAAAAGGTTTCTGTTACCTCTTCATCAAGTTCTTATACACAAACATATACGGGATATGTAGTGCTGGTATTGTTTTTTAATGAAAGTAACGGAACAACTTATACCAATACAATAGGGACCTTCACGAACTATGATGATGCAGCGGATGTGTATATATATTATAGGGATAATGTAGTTAATTGTATACCTGTAAGAATTTATGAGCAGACAAGCATAACCTATTATACGGACTATACAATAACAACGAAAAATTATCCTGATAAATACAGTTATTACAAAACAAGGTATAATTTGGGAGCAGGCTGGTCCCTTTCTTTTCCATCCGTCCAGTTAGAGGATTACAACGGACAAAAATATATGTACTACCATGATGAAACCGGAGCGGTATATAAAGTAATCGGAACCAATGATACTAGCGGTACAAATCTTGATGGATACGAAGGTAAGGATGTTAAGTTTGTAGAAGATAATGGCTCTTATATCAACGGAGACAACGTATCCTCCAAATACAAATTTATTCGTTCCGATAAAACGGTTGAATATTTTGCTGCAGATGGAAGAATATTAGGGATTAAAGATAGGTTCGGTAATCAGATTAAGTTTAAACATGTAAATATGCAGGTTTATGACAAAACATATCCTTTTATCAGCCAAATTGAGGATAGTACAGGTAGAATCATTAACTTTAATTATGCGGGTAACAATATCATATTAACTGTAACTGCACCGGGAGAGACAGAGCAAATAAATATTACCTATGAACGTTATTTTCTGACAAAAGAAGCTACTGATAATGGAGTTGTTATTGATACTTATACATATCCTATTCTGTTTAAGGTTATTGATCCTATAGGCAGAATAACCTACTATGAAGATTACTATAATTATAATAATAACAGTCATCCCAATGAACGGTATTCTTATAGTACAAAAGCGTTAACCGATTCCTCAGCATCGGCTGATCGATATTTATTGGGGAGTATAATTTATGCAGGAACCAAAACTCGTTATGAATATGAAAAGGTATTGAGGAATCTTGGCACAGAAGGTTTAACGGATGCCTATAGAATAAAAGCAAGGTATGATCAGTTTCAAAAACTGGATGCCGGTAGTCAGACACCTCTTGATTGGAACGGTAATTATAATAGAATAGATTATACTTATTCGGGTGATTATACCGGATATCCTGCTTATTCAGGCGAAGAAGTTACGCCGGAAACCTATGAGTTCTGGACTGAATCAACTGCATTAAATGGCTTAAAAACAAAATATACTTTTAATGGGGTTAAACAACAAATACAAAAGGAAAGTTCTGTGTCTAACAATGAGAAGAAAGTTGTTAAGAATCTTGAGTTTGACAGTAATTATAAGTTTAAACCTACTAAAACTGAACTAACAGAATATGCCGGTGACGGGACCCTGGCATCAACGCTTTATATGGGAATGGCATATACGGAATGGGGCGGTTTAAGTTCGTCCACATTACCTCTGACTGCTGTACAATATAATGATGCAAATACGAAGATAAAATATACAACTACATATTATTATGAGAACTCTTTATTTCCGTATTTTGTAACAAAAAAACAGTCGTTTCAGAATGACACAAAACTCTTAACTGAGAGTTACAACTATGATTCCTCGGGAAGATTACAAAGTCAGATAAATGCAAAAGGGGAAATAACTAATTATCACTACTATACTGACGCATTTGGTAACCAGATAGAAGAATTTACAAAACCCCTTGAAGCGGGGAAAGAGGCTAAAACGAAATACATATATGGCAGTGAAACGGGCTATGCCTACCCAAAAGAAATAATCAGCTATTATACGGATGAATGGGGAAATGCTACCCAGACCAGAACGGGTAAGACCTATGATATGCTGTTAGGGCTTGTACGGACAGAGACAGATAATGATTATAAAACCACTTCCTATATTTATGATAAACTTGGCAGGCTGGTTTCCAAACAATTACCGGGGTTTAGTAATAATTACGGAGAATATTATACGGTTACGGAAGAGTATTCCTATACCAATGCGTTTAATCTGGATTATCTGGATGGAAACGGTTATTTATATGGAACTACCGTAGAATCTTATACACGTTACAGCAATATTGACGGCTCCCAGTCCTTTTACAATATTAAAAACGAACTGTACGATGTCTATGGGAATCTGAGAAACAGTCAGTCTTTTCGTGACTCCAGATGGGTAAATACGGCAAGCTATAACTATGACTCTATGATGCGAGTCATAGCTTCCGTGGATGCAGAAGGGAATATGGTAACGGCTTTTTATAATCCGTGGGGCGAGAACAATGAAAATATTGATGCTTTGGGTAACTTATATGTATCGGATTATGAAATAAAAAGCAATCAAATAAAGAGTTATTTTGTAGCGAAAGATAATATAGCAGCTTACCGTACAAATCCTGGAATTAATACTTATAAAGAAAATTATCTGGCGGTATCACTCGACCAGTTTGGAAGGATTGTCTCAAGAACGGTATATGAAAATTGGCCGGTATTAACCGGAGAGCTGTCAGAATTATACCAATATGATATTGCAGGTAATCTTATTGCGTATACCGACCCAAAGCGGAATGTGAATGAAGACGGGTATACCAAGAGCTATCAATATGACGAGCTGAATCAGATAATAAGGGTAAAGGATGCGATTAACCAGATTACTGCTGTAAACTATAATGCATTAGGAGAAATAGCAGTTGTAACATTGAAAGATAATGAAAGCAGCATAATGCCTGTAACCATATATGAAAAGACCTATGATGAGCTTGGAAATATGACAGGCAAGGCCGATACTTCAGGAGAGTCAGCTACTAACTTCTACAATGAGCTGGGGCTGAATACACGTTCCACAGACAGAAACGGTAATATAAATATTTTATCATACGATGAGCTGAATCAATTAAATTCGTCTTTACAGATTGGGGCGGATTATACTTCCACTCGTGAATACAGGTATACCTACCGCAATCCTTTTGGATATTTTGATGAACTGAAATATGAGAATGGCACGCCTAGTGCCCAAAGTCACTATTTCTATGACCAGAGCGGACAAGTTATTCAAAAGAATGTGTACACGGGGAACATTACCTCTAGCCTGAAACTGCAATACGATGATACAGGGAACATAAAAAGTCTGGGAATAGGAGTATTTGACAGCAATTATTTCTATACTAATTACGGATATATAAGTGGAAGGCTTACCCAGGTGCAGACCAACGGCTTGACTGCCTTAAGCTCGTTGGATTCTGAAAATGCCACTTATGAGTACTATCCTGATGGAAAATTAAAAAAGTTAACCTATCCGAAGCTGAATGACGGTTCTCTGCTAACAACGGAATATGCCTACAATGCTATCGGCAGGCTTGTTTCCGTTACAAATAAAAAGAACAGTATGGTATTATCCGATTATTCCTATACCTATGATGCCAACGGTAATATCATAACAGTTCAGGAAGATTCTACGGTAAAGACCTATGTATATGACAAACTAAACCGGTTAATTGAAATACAACCAGAAGCCGGAAATAGCACTAACACCATATATACCTATGATCTGCGGGGGAATCGGTTAACCTTAAGCAGTGCATGGTTTGACCTTAATCTTGCGGAAACAGAATATACCTATGATATGCAGAATAATTTAAAATCTGTCACAAAAGGTAATGCAATAGCGCTTGCTGGGAATACGGCAGATGGATTAACGACAGAAGAGAATACTATAACGGGTTCTGCGGTGACGGTATCAGGAGGAGCTATCAGCTCCATAGTGGGATATGAAAAGGATGAGAAGCAAAAGATAAATATAGTAACAGGGACTGCAATCCATAAGTTACAGGAGACGGTAATAACAACGATGGATTATTATGCGGACGGACTAAGGGCAGGGAAGTATACAGCTGCGGGTTCCGAGTTGTATATTTATGATCTGTCAGGAAGACTTGTAGCGGAAGCTGAAAATTCGTCAGTCATAACGGCAAACTATATATGGGGGGCGGATAGGGTTCTTGCCAAAAAAGAGACAGCTGGTGGAGAATATTATTATCTGTATAACGGTCATGGAGATGTTGTCCAGATAGTTGACAGAAACGGAAATGTGGTTAATAATTATAAGTATGACGAGTGGGGGAATACACTGGAAAATTCTGAAATTATAAGTAATCCGTTTAAGTATGCGGGAGAGGTGTATGACGAAGAAACAGGTTTGTACTACCTTAAAGCAAGGTATTATGATCCGGCTTTGGGACGGTTTATCAATGAGGACAGCTATGAAGGGCAGGTTAACAATCCACTTTCTCTGAATGTTTATGCCTACGGCTATAATAACCCTATAGGATATATTGACAGCAGCGGTAATATTCCGGTAGAAACTATAGCGGATATCTTTAGTATTGCATGGAGTCTAAATGATTTTGTTAAAAATCCAAGCTGGTCTAACTTTGGATACCTGGCATGGGATGTAGCGGCAACTATTGTACCCTATGTACCAGGTTCGTATACCGCCAAGGGCTTGAAGGCTGGTGCCAAGATTTTGGCAAAAGCTGACGATTTTGAAAAAACCGGTGTATGGGCGATGAAGGCGTTTGACAGAGGTTATGCTATCGAAAAAATGTTAGGTGGCTGGGGGACTAACTTTCCGGTAATTGATAAAGCGGTAAAAGGGGTAAAGCGTTATGCTGAATCAATAACTAGTATTAAGTCCATGGATATTACGGCCAAGACCTATAATAAAGGGAATAGAATGTATTCTACATTAAAAGGGTATATTGATTCTTTATCAAGTTTTACTACTAAAACTTGGGCAAAGGAAACAATATCTGCAGGGACTGGTACCAAGAGATATCTAGAATTAGCAATTCCAGCTGTTGAGATGACAAAGAGTCAATTTACACAGTTGCAGCAGGCTATAAAGTATGCTTCAAGCTTGGAAAATCCAGTGGAAATTATTCTTAGAATTATAAAATAGAAAGGAATATATAATATGGAATATCTATATCGCTATGTATCTATATACGCTGACCCACAGAATAATTTAATAATTATTCCAACGGGGTGCTCGCCAACTAGAGGTACAACTGTTGATCTTGATTTGGCAGTTCAGCTTTTGCAACCTTATACAGATCAAGAATTAGAACGAATGATTTACCAAATAATGGATGAGTGCTTTAGCGTTATACCAGATGATGAAGATAAAGTAACTCCTATTGAAAAATTATTAAAGATAAAAGGATATTCTAGAGCGGTAAAGGAAAGAAGATTTATTTCTTTTCTTTGGGATATTGATGAAGGCTATATAATAACACCAACAAAAAAAGTACCAAGGCAAGGGTATTGTCATATGGTGGATAAATCATTTCGTTTAGGGATGAATCCAAAAGAAGGTGAAATTGCAAAGGCAATAAGAGAAGCTATGAAATTGTCGACACCTTAGTCAGACAAATATTAGGAAATAATAAGAAGAGAGAGTTAGCTATACCTGCGGTTGAAATGACAAAAAGCCAATTTACTCAATTGCAGCAGGCAATAAAGTATGCTTCCAGCTTGGATAATCCAGTGGAAATTATACTTAGAATTATAAAATAGGAGAGATATATCATGGAATACCTTTATAGGAATTTATCAATTTATGCAGATCCTAACGATAATTTAATTATTTTTCCAACAGGTGAATCACCAAAAAGAGAAGGTGCAACAGTAATTCTGAATTTACCGATACAACTTTTATATCCTTATACAGACGAAGAATTGGAAAAGAGTATCTATAAAGCAATGGACCTCTGCTTTAGTATAATACCAGATGATGAAGATAAAACAACGCCAATTGAAAAGTTTCTAAATATAAAAGGATATTCCAGGGCAGTAAAAGAAAGAAGGCTTATTTTTTTCTTTTGGAATGTTGATGAAGGATATATTATAACACCTTCCCAAAAAATACCACGTCAGGGATATAGTTCAATAGATGAGAAGGAATTTCGCTTAGGGATGAATCCGAAAGAAGAGGAAATTGCAAAAGCAATACGGGAAGCAATGAAGTTATCAACACCCTAATCAAGCGAATGTATGCAAAATAATTTGAAAAGAGGGTATTCATTCTACCCTCTTTTCTTAGATAAAGGTAAACCCATAATTAAACACCTATGGGATAGAAAAGAATTATGATCTGGCTTAGGGACAGTTTATTAATGAGGACAGCTACGAAGTAACTCCACCCATATTTTCTGAACCGGCGTATGGGCGATGAAGGCGTTTGACAGAGGTTATGCTATCGAAAAAATGTTAGGTGGCTGGGGGACTAACTTTCCGGTAATTGATAAAGCAGTAAAAGGCATAAAGGGTTATGCCGAATCAATAACCAGTATTAAATCAATGGATATTACGGCTAAGACCTATAATAAGGGGAATAGAATGTATTCTACATTGAAAGGGTATATTGATTCGTTGTCAGGATTTGTAGAGAAAGATTGGGGAGGTAAAAGTATAGTTACCGGTGCTGATACCAAAAGATATCTGGAATTAGCTATACCTGCGGTTGAAATGACGAAAAGCCAGTTTACTCAGTTGCAGAAAGCTATAAAGTATGCTTCTGATTTAGAAAATCCAGTCGAAATTATACTGAGAATTATTAAATAGGAGACATAAATATGGAATATCTATATCGCTATGTAACAATCTATGCAGACCTTAACGATAATTTGATTATTTTTCCAACGGGTAATTCACCAACAAGAGGGACAACGGTTGACCTTGACATACCTGTTCAGCTTTTTAATCCCTATACAGATGAAGAATTGGAAAAGGTGATTTTCCAGGCAATGGATCTTTGCTTTAGCATTATACCTGATGACAATGATAAAGTAACCCCTATAGAGAAATTATTAAAGATAAAAGGATATGCAAAAACAGTAAAAGAAAGAAGATTTATATCCTTTTTCTGGAATGTTGATGAAGGATATAGAATAACACCTACGAAAAAAGAATCTCGGCAAGGTTATTGTTCTATGGTGGATAAAGCAATTCGATTGGGATTGAATCCAAGAGAAGGAGAAATTGCAAAAGCAATAAGGGAAGCAATGAAGTTATCAACACTTTAATACTGAATAGACATGTAGGATAATCTGAAAAGAGGGTATTCATTCCACCCTCTTTTCAGAGCTGATTGTAAGTCTGTTATTATAATGACCAGAAGGGATAAATTGATGAAAAGACGGATATGTAATATATCTGTACTATCTGAGGGCAAAAAAGGTATCGTAATCCGTTTTTGGGAAGGTTTATTAATGAGGACAGCTATGAGGGACAGGTAAATAATCCACTTTCTTTGAATGTCTATTCCTAAGGCTATAATAACGCCATAGGATAGATTGACAGCAGCGGCAAAATCCGGGTAGAAACCATAGCAGATATCTTCAGTATTGCAGAGTATATTGATTCTTTAGCTGGATTTATAGAGAAAAGATGGAGAGATACAAAAGTAATAACAGCTTATACCAAAAGATATCTGGAATTAGCCATACCAGCGGTTGAAATGACAAAAAGTCAGTTTACTCAATTGCAGCAGACAATCAAGTATGCTTCCAGCCTGGATAGTCCAGTGGACATTATACTAGAATTATTAAATAGGAGTGGTATAGCATGGAATATCTTTATAGAAAATTGTCGATTTATGCAGACCCTGATGATAATTTAATTATTTTTCCAACAGGTCTTTCATTAAAATGGGAAGTAACAGTTATTTTGGATTTGCCGGTTCAACTATTAAATCCATATACGGATGAAGAATTAGAAAAAGCAATCTATCAATCAATGGATCAGTGTTTTAGCATCGTGCCAGATGATGAAAATAAAACAACTCCAATTGAAAAGTTTTTAAATATAAAAGGATATTCCAGGGCAGTAAAAGAAAGGAGGCTTATTTTTTTCTTTTGGAATGTTGATGAAGGATATAGAATAACACCTACGAAAAAAGAATCTCGACAAGGATATTGTTCTATGGTGGATAAAGCAATCCGATTGGGATTGAATCCAAAAGAAGGAGAAATTGCAAAAGCAATAAGGGAAGCAATGAAGTTATCAACACTTTAATACTGAATAGACATGTAGGATAATCTGAAAAGAGGGTATTCATTCTACCCTCTTTTCAGAGATGATTGTAAGCCCGTTATTATAATTACCAGAAGGGATAAATTGATGAAAAGTCGGATCTATACTATATCTGTACTATCTGAGGGCAAAAAAGGTATCGTAATCCGTTTTTGGAAAGGTTTATTAACGAGGACAGCTATGAGGGACAGGTAAATAATCCACTTTCTTTGAATGTCTATTCCTAAGGCTATAATAACGCCATAGGATAGATTGACAGCAGCGGCAATATCTGGGTAGAAACCATAGCAGATATCTTCAGTATTGCATGGAGCTTCAGTGATTTTGAACGCGTTTGACAGAGGTTATGCTATCGAAAAAATAAGTAGCCTAAAGGCACGTTTATTTTAGCAGAAGGGATATTGCATGAAATACAAGAAATAATCCAATAGCACCGACAACAGTTGGAGCCAAAATATTGGAGCATTTAGTTATCTGCTTTTTGATAAGAGTATAAAGTAAGTCAAACTTATCCTGTGCTTTTACATATACAAAATATAAGGCCATTAACGGAGACATATAAATTAAATTATATACAACCAGTAAGATGGTTACTTCCAGGAGAGATACCGGGTTACTGAACAAAATAGCCAGAAAAGCAAAATAAGGCAGAGCAGTTGTTAATTCTGATATTGTAGCTCCAACACCTAAAGCAATCAGAGCGAGAGGAGACACGGATTTAATTTTACTTGCGGCTTCCTCTTCGTCGTGGTCAGTTGCTTCACCTGATTGTATCAATCTGATTTGCTTTTTTAAAGAATCGATCTTTGCATTTTGAAGGATATAGCAAACACCAATAAGAAAAGCAATCCCAAGAAGCAGTTCCAGAGTAAATACGGTTCTTCCGTGTCTGTCAATCAGTTTATTAAAATAATCGCCTATTAATGAGATAAATCCATAATAAGCAAGATAGCCGCTGGCAAGGTTTACTACACCCGTTGGTATAATGAAATACCAGATGTGTTTTGGTTTTTTAACCATACCCTGAAGCACAAATTGCTGGGTTATGGCAATGGGATTCAGACTGTCTACTGCACTTGTAATAATCGTTGAAATTAATAATCCCCACATTATGTTTTCCTCCTTCTTTGAGACAAAAAAATAGCCTGAGAGTATTTTATAACTCCCAGGCTTTTATCCTTCCGTGTACACAAATAATATTTTGTGCGTTTTCTCTTGGACCAGACTAATAATGAATTATTACGGAACCCTAGAAAACAATTTAATATTTATTCAAATGTTCGACACTATGTTATCAAAAAGTATAAGTAATGTCAATGAAAATCAAGAATAATATATGGAAGAAAGTAAACAGCTATTGAACAACCTATTTATTCATGAAAGAGTCGTAGGTTATTAGCTTATTAAATGATAAAAAAGAAGTTTTGTTGTCTCTGATTAATTGCATACAAATAACCTATAGTTTAAAGGATGGGGTATTAAGCTTTGTGTTTAAAACACTCTGAAATAATCTATTTATTCAGCGTTACTGTATGAATACCAAGGAGCTTACCAATTTTATCGAATAAACTGCCGTTATGACCTATACTCATTGCAAAATGGTGGGTTGGAGCTTCTAAAAACCATTCTTCCATATAAGCATCCGGATCTTTTTTGAACTTCACCGGAGTCTGTGTATTGCCAATGGTCATAATTTTACCATTTACGCTTTCTGCTTCTGTAATAATAAATTTTAATTTTCCGTCTATGGTCTGAGTACAGGCAAGATTGGTTATTTCACCGGTCTTAACTTTTGCTTCAACGGATACACCGGTGCCTTGCTTGCCGTGATAAACACCTAAACCACGAAGAAGAGGTTTACCTTCGGCAATTGCCAGATGAAAGGGTCCGTCATGGCCTAAGAGAATGGTTCCCTCTTCGTAGTCTGTTACGACAATTTCACAAAAGCTGCCGCCTTTTCCTGCCATATCGCATATTTTCATGGCAATACAGGTCTTAAGATCACCTTCACCTGCACAAGGGATTCCTTTGGCAGTTAATAAAGAATGACCAACAATAAATCCTCCCTGCAAAGCTTCATAATCATTACCCGGGGCGCCATGGTAATAATAGGCAAGACCATCCAGGTTATGTTTCTTTATCAGCCGTTCCTGAGCGGCTGCAACTTTTGCAGACCAGAAAAGCTGTTCTTTTGTGGGTTTCTTTGCCATAGGATCTGCTGATATATCATCAGTGATAATAAAAAAATCCGCTATCTCTCTTTCTTTTTGCAGAATTTCCTCCTGGGTCACCTGGTCTGACATTTCTTTTAAATCACACATTTCCAGAAGTTCAATATGTATGCCGGTCTGACTCTGCAGCATGGTAAAATCACTGTATAAGTCTAACATACCGCTGTAGTTATTTCCGAGAAAACCAAAACGGGAGTAGGAGAGACCGCTTTTCACACCAGCTGCACATACCCATTCTTCTATTTCCTTCCAGGCTTTAACAGCCTCTGGTCTTTGGATGGTTACTTCATTCGTCAGCGAGATTTTCGGTGTCTCAGTAAGACCCAGCAAACCGTTTATAATGCTGAATCTGATATCAGAGCGGTGAAAGGCATTGGACAATTCCGGTACCGGGCAGGCACCGCAAAAGGCTAGCCACTCCCCGGTGGTAGTCTTTTCATAGTTGATTTGAGCTGCAGGCTGAAGATTTAGAATTATTGTTAATGCCTTACATATCCTGTGAACTGGAAGTACAGAGGCACTGGTTACATAGGTCCCGGAATGAGCAAAGATCAGATCCACCTGATGGCTGTTAAAATATTCACCGGCTTTTACCCCTTCTTCCTCACAATCTACCAAACCATAGAAGAAAACTTCAGCATTCATAGCTTTAATTTTCTCGGAAATAAATTCACCGTATCCTGTAATTCTTTCTCTTAGACCTTCAAACTGAGCCCAGTAGGTTTTTAATCCCATAGTGTAGATACCTATACGGGGTTTTTTTGTCTCTTTTATTTTTCTCATTAAAAATCTCCTTTCACTTTTTGTTTGCAGCGACAGCATTTGCAGCGATAGCATTTGCTGTGATATCATTTGCTGTGATAGCATTTGCTGCGATTACATTTGCTGTGGTTACATTTGCTGTGATAACATTTTACTGTGATAATAATTGCGGTATATTGTATATGGGTAATAGCTTTACAATGTGATTATATATCGATATAATGATAATAACATTAGAATATATTGTTCAATAATAGCATTATCTTGGTGTTTTGAAATCTTCTGGATTTTAATACACTGCAAGCAGGCATTTCACATGCATTAAATTTTTATTATTTCATAAAAATCAGAAAGAGTTCAGAAAATGAAAATATCAAAATATCATGAAAGTTTAAATATGACCTGGTCTGCTGATTCTGTGAGGCTTATTCTAACACCTGGCCAGACAGCGAAATCAATCTACTACTATGTGCAGGAAACGGGATATTTTAAGACTACACACCCTTATTTTACAGAGCGGGCCAACTTAAATTCCTTTCTGATTATCTATACCATATCTGGAAAGGGGCTGTTAAAATACGAAAATGCTGCTTACAGCCTGACAGAAGGTAGCTGCATGTTTATTAATTGCATGAATCCCCATAGCTATGAAGCGGTAAGAGAGGGGGAATGGGAATTTTTATGGCTGCATTTTAATGGCAACAATGCTTTGGGATATTATGAAGAATATGTAAAAGAGAATTTCACTATTTTAGAGATACAGGATAAATTTTTAGTTGAAAGTACTATTAGAAGAATAATAGCTGTTAATCAGAAGAAGCTTCCATCAGCAGAAATCCTGACTTCGAACTTAATTGTTAACCTCCTTACCGAAATACTGATCCAGAAGAACAGCCACAATGCGGTTTCCATTCTGGTTCCTGACCATGTAAAAGAGACTATGAAATATATCGATAAGAATTTCACGGAAAATCTGTCTCTTGAGAAACTTGCCGCAAAAGTTAATATCAGCAAGTTCTATCTTGCAAAGGAGTTCAAGTACCATACGGGAATAACAGTAAATGAATACCTTATTTCTGCCAGATTAACCTATGCGAAGGAATTGTTGAAATACTCAGATTATACGATTAATGAAATAACTTATATAACCGGAATGAATCATGTAAGCCATTTCATTCATTTGTTTAAAGACCGTGAAAATATGACACCCCTTCAATTCCGAAAGGAGTGGAAGGGGTGAAAGGGGAATCCCAGTTCTTTGATAATACCTGTGATATTTAGACTTAAATTTATTAGCTCTCCTTTCTGATAGCAGGTATGCGGATTTCTATTTCTGTATATTCACCTAGTCTGCTTCGATAGGATAAACCGAAATTCGTATCATAGAACAACTGAAGCCGATTATGCGTATTGACAATTCCCACACCACTGCCGGAAGAACTCTTGATTTTACCGGCTAATAGGTCTTGTATCTTGTCTTCCGAGATACCAATACCATCATCAGAGATGAGAAATACCAGGATATCCGCCTCCAGCCATCCGGTTATGACAATATTTCCTTCTTTGGACTCTTTGCCGAAAATACCATGTTGAATGGCATTTTCCACCACCGGCTGAAAGATAATCTTAGGTATGGTGTAATCCAGAATGTTATCCGGAATGTCAGCGGTATAATGAATTTTATTGTTATACCGCATATTTTGAAGCTTGATGTAAAGAGAAACATGCTCCAGCTCCTCTTCAATTGTAACAACAATATTACCTTTGCTTAAAGTCATTTTATAGAACTTGGAAAGTGCAAGGATAGCAGCAGATACTTCTTCGTTCTCCCCTTTTTTAGATAACCAGTTTATCATATCCAGAGTATTGTATAAGAAATGGGGATTAATTTGTGCCTGCAATGCTTTGAATTCCGCAGTTCTTAATTCACTGGCAGTTCTTACTTGTTCTTCGGACAGATGGGTTATTTCTGTGACCATATAATTATAGGTTTCTATTAAATCTCCGATTTCATCATGTTCCGTAGGGCTGTCTAAGGGAGTGGGTTTGCCTGTTTTTACAGATCTCATCTTATCAATGACAGATGAAATACGGCCCACAATGGAGTTGGACAGGGAGAGTGAAACAATACAGGCAAATACCAATATAGCTACATAAGCGGTTAGAAACTCCAAAATCAGAAGCTTATTCTCTGACCAGATACTGTTTATTGGTATTACGGACAGCATATACCAGCCGGCTCCGCTAATCTCTCTATAGGAAATATAACATCGCTCCGAGGAAAAATACTTGGTTACAAATTTATTGGTATCCGGTACTAAAGGGGGGATATCTTCGTAATATACCAGATATTTTCCCACAAGATTAACATCGGAAGAGGCTACCAGTGCATCCCGTTCGTTTACGATATACTTTGCGCTTTCTGAAAGAGTGGTATATTCCTTTAACATAGAATTTATATAGGATTTGTTTAAATAAACACTGACGTAGGCAGCCTCCTGCTGTTCGTTATTTACCAATTTACGGACTAAGGAAATTTGCCCTGATTTTGCTTCTTCTTCGCTGGTTAGATAGAGGGAAGGGCAGAAGAGGAGCCGCTTACTGGTACTGGCAAAGATTCCGTGCCAGTAGGAATTTTGAATTTTGCTTATGGGTTTTATAATATCCCCGCTAAGTTTAGGATTATCATAAATATCTTCATAAGGGGTACTGAGATATATTTTGATATCAGTTACCTTAATTCCATCTATCAGGGAATTTACATACTGGGTAAAGGAGAGGATTTCGTTATAATATTTCGAATTATCTTTCAGATTAACGTCCTCCCTGTTATAGGTCAACAGTTTTGTAAAGGTATCATTGCTTACGATCTCATTGGAAACATTCCTCACATCTTCAATGGTGTTTTCGATATTATTAGCAGTTTCTCTGGCAAGACTTAATTCTGTATCTTTGGTATTTGCCACGATAATCGAAAAAAGCTGACTGTAAAACAGCGCAGAAATAATTAATATAGGAGCCAGTATTAAAATAAGGTGGGAAATCAAAAGCTTATGGTTTAATTTCATATCGGTGGAATAATAACGAAGTACTTTCTTAAGACCTTTTATCATCTTCCAAACCGCTCCCTGTATTCTGATGGAGATAGCTCCACGATTTTCTTGAATGTCTTACTGAAATAATTCCCGTCACTGTATCCAGTCTTTATTGATATGTCGGATATTTTATATTTGGGATCTCTTAACATATCTTTTGCTTTTTCTATTCTGAATTCTGTAAGGTACTGGTTTAATGTCTTGCCGGTTTCGTTTTTGAACAAAGTACATACATAGGTGGAGGACAGATAGACGTGTTCGCTGATATCTTTTACGGACAGATTTTCATTATTATAATGTTTACTGATAAATTCTTTTATGGTATGAACAGTGGGATTTTCCTCCTGACTGCTATCTGCCGCTGCAAAAAGAAGATGTATTTTATCAGTGAGTAATTCATGAAGTTCGATTAAGTTCTTGTCTCTGGATATAAAGTCCAGAACAGCAACACTGTCGCTTTCATAGAAATCAGGAATATGGAGCTTGGAGGCAGTTTGTATCAGAGTGGCAAAGAGCTTATAGTACATGTCCTTTGCAATACCAGGCAGGATATGCTGACTGTTCCTGTATTGGCGGTAAATACCTTCTACAGCCTGTATGGCGCTTTCTTCCTTTAACTGCTGCAAGGCTTCACAGAATTTGGTATAAAGAGACTGATCCAAAGCTCTCTGTGCAGTATTTATCTCTTGTCCTATAATGCTGTTATATTCATAGAAGAAAGAACTCTGCAGCAGAGCAACAGCCTGGTTGTATGACTCATATACGTTTTTAAGTCCCCTTACCGTTTTGCCGACAGCAATATAGAAATGAAAATCTTTTTTGAGGTATCCTGCTAAATGGCTGCAAATATATGAGATGGAAGCTTCTATGGATTTATTTGCAAAAAAATGAACAATAATATACTCATCATTTTTAATGGCAGGAATGTGGTTTAACTTATAAAAGTCAGATAATTCCTTTAGTTTGGCGTAAAGATCGTTGGCCTGCTGGTCGGAGATATTTGAAACAGGTGACTTTAAAGTAATGATTAAAGTGGTAAATTCAACACCTGGCTTTATTTCGTAACCTAACTCCTCAAACTGTTTTGTATATTCCGGCAGGTTTTCTTTTGAAACCGGGTAGATAATCTTAAGACCTAATTTACCTTTGAAATATTTACTGTGATAATCTGCACGTATCAGATTGTTGTATGTAACAGCCTGTTCCTCAAGAGCGCTTTGAATAGAACTTTCTATTTCTGAAGCATCGATAGGTTTTTCTACATAACTTACAGCTTTTAGCTTAATTGCCTCTTTTAAGTACTCCTTATCAGAGTAACCGCTCATAAAGATAATACTGGAGGCCGGCAGAAGCTTATGCAGCTCCCGTGCCATATCTATACCGTTCATCCGCGGCATCCTGACATCACTTAAGATGATATCGGGATTATAAAGCCTGGCCATTTCTAAACCGTGGTAGCCGTCATCTGCCTCATAAATCTCATCTATACCTAATCTGTCCCAATCGATGTTAGAAATAATACCTTCCCTGGTAAGAACCTCATCGTCCACGATCAGTATTTTCATGTAAACCAGCCTTTCTGTTGATTACCCCATAGAAACATATATTATATTTTTTAATTAACACTAGCTCTCACTGCATGCCAGCAACTTTATATCAGCACACTGGACTATAGTTGAATTGTAACAAAATTAATGGCATATTGCAATAAAACAGACCTGGAAAAAGTTGTTTTGTGTTGTATGTGTAGAAAGAAATAAGAACAATGAAAGTAAAATACCACAAATATGTTCATAAAACCATAAAAAATTTGAAAGACAGTAAGATAATACCCAAATCAAAATATTTTACCATAGGCTTTAGGACTATTGGAGGATATGATGAATGTATAGAAGTTAAGTATCAGCTAAATATGACGGTAACAGAGTTTGTGTTATGAAATCACAGACGGAGCATTCTGTCATAGGGGAAGGAGAAATGAACATGTCTGATTATGTTCTTGAACTGAGAGGAATAACAAAAATATTTCCGGGCATAAAAGCCTTAGATGATGTGCACTTTCAGCTGAAAAAAGGTGAAATCCATGCACTGATGGGAGAGAACGGAGCGGGTAAATCTACTTTTATCAAAGTGATTACAGGGGTACATAAAGCGGAAAAGGGCAGCATGTTTTTAGACGGCAGGGAAGTAAACTTTAAAAATCCCAAGGAAGCTCAGGCAGCAGGAATTGCGGCAATCTATCAGCATGTTACAGCCTATCCTCATTTATCTGTAACCGAAAATATCTTTATGGGCCATGAGAAAGTACAGAAGGGAACCGGAAGAATTCTATGGAAACAGATGCATAGAGAAGCAAATGCCCTGTTAAAAGAATTGTGTGCAGATTTTGATGCCACTGCGGAAATGGGGAGTCTGAGTGTTGCCCAGCAGCAGATGGTGGAAATCGCAAAAGCACTTTCCATGAATGCCAAGATTATTATTATGGATGAACCTACCGCAGCCCTTACCAAAAGGGAAAGCGAAGAATTGTATAAAATAGCAGAGAAGTTAAGGGATGAAGGAGCCTCCATCATCTTCATCTCTCACAGATTTGAGGATATGTACAGACTGGCTACCAGAGTTACCGTTTTCCGGGATTCCAAATATATCGGCTCATACAATGTGGATGAGATCAGCAACGAGGATCTGATCATAGCCATGGTAGGAAGAGAAATCAACCAGCTGTTTCCCAAGCCTGAAATAACTCCCGGTGAGGTAGTCTTGCAGGTGAATAACATCAGCCGTACAGGATTTTTTAAAGACGTTTCCTTTCAGGTAAGAAAAGGAGAAATTCTTGGATTTACAGGACTTGTGGGAGCCGGACGTACAGAAGTCTGTGAATCCATCTTTGGAGTGGAAGCAATTGATGAAGGCAGCATTTTTCTCAATGGTAAAGAAATCCATACGAAAAACCCGCTGGAGGCTATGAAACTGGGTATCGGATATCTTCCGGAAGACAGGCAGCGGCAAGGGCTTATTCTGGATTGGGGAATCGGACAGAATATTACGCTGCCGGTTATTAACAGCCTGACCAGAAAAGGAATCTTAAATGATAAGAAAGAACGTGAGCTTGGAAAGAAGCTGGCAGAGAAGGTAGACACAAAGGCTGTGACCATATTTGACAAGGCCAGCTCCCTTTCCGGTGGTAATCAGCAGAAAGTAGTAGTGGCAAAATTGCTGGCATCTGATCTGAAGGTTCTGATTCTGGATGAACCCACAAAAGGTGTGGATGTAGGAGCAAAAGCCGCTATCTATGAGATTATGGGAGAACTGGCTTCTCAGGGTTACGCTATCATTATGGTATCATCAGAAATGCCTGAGATACTTGGTATGTCAGACCGAATTGTGGTTATGTGTGACGGCAGGGTAACAGGAGAATTCAAACGCGGTGAAGCGACCCAGGAAAGTATTCTGGAAAAAGGCATGGCAAAAGTCTGCCATTGTGATTAACGGGAAAGGTGACAGGCAATGGAAAAAAATAAATGGAATCTAAAGAAATTAACCAGTACAAGAGAAATGAGTCTGGTTATCATACTAATTGTTCTTGCCGTATTTATCCAGGCAAGAAACCACAGCTTCTTATCCTTGACCAATTTAAATGATATGATTACCAATGCAACAATGATGGGTATCCTGGCAATCGGTATGATGTGTGTTCTCTTAATTGGAGGAATCGATATCTCCATTGGGTCTACCATCGCATTTTCAGGAATGGCAGTAGCCTTACTTTTAAGAGCCCATCCGGAAATCCCGACACCAGTATCCTTTTTATTGGGAGTATTCGTAGGCTGTGCCTGCGGAATGTTAATTGGTGTTATTGTTGCAAAGGGCAAGGTAATTCCCATTATTGCCACCATGGGTCTAATGAATGCTTACAGAGGGGCTACATATCTTATTGCTGACAATCAATGGGTTGCCGCTTACCAGCTGCCAAACGGTCTGAAAGCTTTTGCAACGGGAAAGTTTCTGGGAATCAACAATATGATCGTAGTGGCTGTTGTAATCTACATAATATTTGCTTATTTTATTAAATTTACCAGAACCGGAAGAATGATTTATGCTGTTGGAAGCAATGTGGAAGCTGCAAAGGTCAGCGGTATTAATATTGAGAAAATCAATATATTGGTATATTCCCTGATGGGTGCCTTGTCCGGACTGGTAGGTGTTATGTGGATTTCCAAATATGCCTCTGCTCAGGGAGATGCAGCAACTGGATTTGAAATTGACATTATTGCTGCCTGTGTTATCGGTGGTGTAAGCTTAAACGGCGGTAAAGGAACCGTATTTGGTGTAATATTAGGAACGGTAACACTGGGTATTTTGAATAATGCGCTGCCTTTGATCAATATCTCACCCTTCTGGCAGGATGCTATAAAGGGACTGGTAATTATCGTGGCTATAATCATAAACACTATATCACAGAGATCCATCGATAAGAAAAATCTGAAGAGGAGGGAACTTTAATCATGGGTAAATCAAACAGAGTTATTAGCGGAGAGCAGAAGTTTTCTTTTAAGAAGTTTTTCTTGCAGTGGGAGTGGTTTCTGGTAGTATTGTTTATTGGTATCAATATTATGAATGCCAATTTATCCCCTTATTATATGAATGGTGACGGCTTGCTGAATGCAACTTCCTCCTTTTTGGAGAAAGCCTTTCTGGCGCTGCCTATGGTATTTATACTGGTGCTTGGAGAGATTGACATTTCAGTAGGCGCTACCGTAGCTTTATCTTCCGTAGTAATGGGAGTAACCTATAACAGTCTTGGAGTGCCTATGCACCTTGCTGTTATCATTTGTCTCTTAACAGGAACACTTTGCGGATTTATTAATGGTTTTATACTGACACGCTTTAAAGAACTGGCGCCGATGATCGTAACCCTTGGTACACAGATTCTCTATAGGGGTATCGCTACCATGATCTTAAAGGATCAGGCTGCCGGTAATTTTCCCGGCTGGTTCAGTGAAATCTACTGGGGTTCTATTGGAAGCATACCCTATATGCTGATAGTATTTGTGGTATTAGCTGTGGTATTCGGGGTTGTACTACATAAAACTACTTTTGGAAGACGTGTGTTTGCAATCGGCAGCAACAGAGTAGCCAGCAGATATACTGGAATTCAGGTAGATAAAACCCGCTTGATCATCTACACCGTTACAGGTACAATGGCAGCGGTAACAGCAATCTTTCTGACTTCCCGTATGGGCAGCACAAGACCTAATATTGCTATGGCATATGAGCTGGATGCAATTGCCATGGTAGTACTTGGAGGAGTTTCTACCAGTGGTGGAAAAGGAAGATTTATCGGAGCGGTTATTTCTATTTTCATAATTGGTTTCTTAAGATACGGATTGGGGTTAATTAATGTAAGTTCTCAGGTGATGTTAATTATCATTGGTACTCTTTTGATTGGTGCGGTTATGATTCCAAAATTAAATTTAGGCAGATTCTTTCAAAAGAAAACAAACGGAGAAGTATAAAAAAGTTATCTTTATAACATTCCTTTGTTACAGGAATATTCTTTCTTATTCTGTTACATATAGCAGCTGCTTTTTGGCAAAAGCTATTAATGTATAAAAAATTATTGGAGGTTTAGGTATGAAAAAAATGAAGAAGGTATTGTCACTGGTTCTGACTCTTGCCCTGACAGCAACTGTATTTACAGCCTGCGGAAATAAAGAAACCGGTACATCCGCTGGGGACCCGAATACACCTGCTGATTCAGTTGCAGGTAAAAACTTTGCAATTCTGGTTAAAAGCGCCGGAAATCCTTACAACGAAAAAGAAAGTGCTGGATTTAAAGAAGTAATCGAAGCAGCCGGAGCAAAAGCCATAATCAAAGCTCCCGAATCAGCAACAGCTGAAGCACAGATTACCATGATTAATGAGTTGATTTCACAGAAGGTTGATGCTATTGCGATTGCAGGAAATGACTTTGACGCCTTAGAACCGGCTCTGAAAAAAGCCATGAAGGAAGGAATCAAAGTATTATCTCTGGATGCAGCAGTTAACTCCAACAGCCGTATGGTTCACATTAACCAGGCGGATAGTGAGAAAATAGGACGTACCCTGATTCAGGCAACCAAAGAAATGGTAGGCGGAAGCGGACAGATTGCTATCCTCAGTGCCACAAGCCAGGCTGCAAATCAGAATACCTGGATTGAATGGATGAAGAAAGAGCTGGAAGAAGGGGATTACTCTGGTCTTGATCTTGTAAAGATTGCTTATGGTGATGATGAATTCCAGAAATCAGTGGATGAAACAGAAGCTTTACTTAAGAATTATCCTGACTTAAAAGCTATTATCGCACCTACAACAGTAGGTATTATGGCTGCGGCCAAAGTAGTGACTGACAAAGGTTTAATTGGTAAAGTATCCGTAACCGGACTGGGTCTTCCCAGTGAAATGGCAGAATACATTGCAAATGGTTCCTGTCCCTGGATGTATTTATGGAATCCTATCGATGTAGGCGGACTTGCTGCTTATGCTTCAATCGCACTGGTAAAAGGTGATATCACCGGAGCACAGGGGGATAAATTCGAAGCCGGAACTTTAGGTTCCTATGAAGTTATTTCTGCTCAGGATGGTGGTACAGAAGTACTTCTTGGCGCACCCTTTAAATTTGAGCCTGCTAATATTGATGAATGGAAATCAGTATATTAATAAAAAAGTAAATACAATATAAGTTAAAATGTTTTTTGATTACTTTATATTTGAATTTCACAGAAATCAGTTTGCCCACACTTTTTAATGTAAACCCAATATTTATGATAGGCTGTTTTGATTAACTTGTTTGCGTTATGTAAGGTTAGATATTACCTTTCGGTATATGATGCCATAGTACGCGCATGTTAACTGAGCAGCCTTTTTGATTTAGCTCCAGAAAGGTAGATTTCATTAATGCAGCAATTTAAATAGATAAAGCATCAAATATAATTACGAAAAACCACGTAATGGAGTTGAAACCAGTGTGTTTTTTTGTTTGAAAATTGTGGTTTTAAGTTGCGTAATAGTGATTTGGTAAATAGTCACTTACTTTAATTGTAAAAACCTTGTATTATGGATGCTAAAAACAAATAAAAACAACATAATATTGCTAAAAACCAATATATTAATATTGACTTGCTGGTTTTGCAGTGATACAATACAGGTAAATGCACATAAAACAAATAAATACCACATAATTAAAGGAGATTGCACTATGATGTCAGAGTACGAAATCAAAAAGGAAATTTGCGAAATAGGTAAAAGAATCTATAACAGAGGAATGGTTGCAGCCAATGACGGCAACATATCTGTTAAGATAAGTGACAACGAATTCTTATGTACACCTACCGGTGTAAGTAAGGGCTTTATGACACCGGAATACATATGTAAGGTTGATAAAGAAGGAAAAGTGATTCAGGCAAATGGTAATTTCAAGCCTTCATCTGAAATCAAGATGCACATGCGTGTATATAAAGAAAGACCCGATGTTACCTCTGTTGTTCATGCACATCCTATGTATGCTACAGGTTTTGCAATAGCAGGAATTCCTTTAACTCAGCCTATTATGCCTGAAGCTGTTATAACCTTAGGCTGCGTACCTATCGCAGAGTATGGTACTCCTTCAACAGAAGAAATTCCTGATGCAGTATCTAAATACCTCCCTTATTATGATGCGGTATTGTTAGAGAATCATGGAGCTTTAACTTTCGGAGATTCCTTACTGAATGCTTACCATAAGATGGAATCCGTTGAGTTCTATGCGAAACTTCTTTATATCTCCAAGCAGCTTGGAGGACCAAAAGAGTTATCCGATTCCCAGGTACAGAGATTATACGAGATCCGCAGACAGTTCGGAATGACCGGCAAACATCCTGCAAACCTTTGCCAGAATAATAAAGACGGCAAGGCAAACTGCCATGGTAACTGCGGAAATCACGGAACAGCAGAAGTGGATTCCAGCCAGCTTGTAGCTGATATTACAAAGAAAGTTATGGAACAGTTAGGACTGAAATAATACTCAATTTGAAAAGCACTGCAAGTAAGCTTGCGGTAAGCATGGGTGTTAGTATGGAAGATAAAGTAATTAACAAAAACCGCAATATAAATACCAACGGGCAGGACAGCACACAACTTGGCAGGACATATAAAGAGCTTAATTTTCTAAAAGAAAGAATCACGAATGTAATGGAGTACTGCGGGAACGAAGCAGTGAATACTTTCCTTGCAGGAGCTTTGCAAGAGGTGGGTAATGCCAGAGCCCATATGGTAGAAACAGCCGTTATGGATGCCGTAAGAAAAGCCGTTGATGAAGCAGGACTTTCCATACAACCAATAAGGGAAAAGCAGATTTCAAAGACTATTTCAAAGGCAGTTCTAAAGGACCCGGCAGGTACTGGTAAGATTCCGGAGAGGATTTCCTTATCCCATGCCAAGTTTCTCATTGAAGAAATAGAAAGAGAAGCGGAAAGAATTGGAGTCGCAGCAGTTATCGCTGTGGCAGATAAGGGGGCCAGAACAATCGCGGTTCATGCCATGAATGATTCCTATATTGCAAGTTTTGATATTGCCTTAAACAAAGCCTACACCAGCGCAGCCCTTAAAATGTCTACGATGCAGTTGAAGACGTTAAGTCAGCCGGGCGGTGAGCTTTATGGAATACAGCATACAAATGAAGGCAGGATAGTTATTTTCGGAGGAGGAGAACCATTGGTTATTAAGGAGAACCTTCTTGGCGGCCTGGGTGTCAGCGGAGGGACGGAAAGTCAGGATGCGGCTCTTGCTGCTTACGGAAAAGAAAAATTTAAGGAGGCTTTTTCGTGAATTTAAAGGAAGCACAAGTGAAGGACATTGTAAGAAAAGTCCTTCTGCAGATGGAAGCCAGTAACAAAGAAGAGCAGAAGCTGTCGGGAATATTTACAGAAATGAACGATGCTATCGGAGCGTCAATCAAAGCTCAAAAGGTTATGCAGCAGCTTTCCATGGATTCCAGAGAGAAAATCATTTCTAATATTCGTAAAAAAACCCTGGAAAATGCTGAGCTCTTTGCCCGCATGGGTGTGGAAGAAACCGGAATGGGAAATGTAGGACATAAGATTTTAAAACATCAGTTGTTAGCAGAAAAGACTCCGGGTACAGAGGATATTTCAACAGTAGCCTGGTCCGGAGACAGAGGACTTACACTTGTAGAGATGGGACCCTTTGGTGTAATCGGAGCCATTACTCCCTGTACCAATCCAAGTGAGACCATTCTCTGCAACAGTATCGGGATGATAGCGGGAGGAAATACCGTGGTATTCAACCCCCATCCGGCGGCAATCGGCGTATCAAACCTGGCAGTACATATGGTAAATGAAGCCTCCAGGGAAGCCGGCGGTCCGGATAACATAGCGGTATCTGTTGTAAAACCTACCTTAGCTTCCGGAGATATCATGATGAAGCATCAGAATATCCCTCTGATAGTAGCTACCGGCGGTCCGGGGGTTGTTACGACAGTGCTTTCCTCCGGAAAAAGGGGAATAGGCGCAGGAGCAGGTAATCCGCCTGTTCTGGTAGACGAAACAGCTGATATCAGAAAAGCTGCAATGGACATTGTTAACGGATGTACTTTTGATAACAATCTTCCCTGTATTGCTGAGAAAGAGGTCGTTGCAGTTGGTAAGATTATGGATGAATTATTGCATTATCTCATTGAAAACGGCTGCTATGTAATCTCCAAAGAAGAACAGGAAAAATTAACTGCAGTGGTACTTAAGGATAACAGACTGAATCGTAAATGCGTAGGTAAGGATGCCAGAACAATACTTTCCATGATTGGTATTGAAACACCTGAGAATATCCGCTGTATCATCTTTGAAGGTGAGAAAGAACATCCTTTAATTGCAGAAGAGCTGATGATGCCTATACTGGGTATCGTAAGAGCAAAGGATATTGATGATGCCATTGAAAAAGCTGTGTGGCTGGAGCATGGCAATCGTCATTCCGCACATATGCATTCTAAGAATGTAGACAATCTGACAAGGTTCGGAAAAGCAGTAGATACGGCTATCTTTGTAAAAAATGCACCTTCTTACGCAGCTCTTGGCTTCGGCGGAGAAGGCTTCTGCACCTTTACCATAGCCAGCAGAACAGGAGAAGGACTTACCTCCGCCCGTACCTTTACCAAACAAAGACGTTGTGTTATGGCAGACAGCCTTTGTATCCGTTAATGGATTTGTATATTGAAAGCAGGAGGAGATACAATGGAGAATTTGAACATTGAAGACATTGTAAGACAGGTACTGGCAGAGATGACCAGCGATAAGAAAGCGGACAGTAAGGCAGGAGTTCCTGCTAAGGCTGGCAGTATTCCTAAGACTGCTAAAGTTGCAGTACTTACAAAACTGGAAAATATAGAACTGAAAGAATATCCTATTCCTGAGCTGGGAGATGATGACATCCTGGTAAAGGTTGAGGGCTGCGGTATCTGCGGAACGGACGCCCATGAATATAAGAGAGATCCTTTCGCCTTAATTCCTGTTGTATTAGGACATGAAGGCACCGGTGAAATCGTAAAAATCGGAAAAAATGTTAAGAAAGACAGTGCGGGCAAATCTCTTAAGGTTGGTGATAAGGTAGTAACCTGTATGATCTTTAAAGATAATCCGGATATCACCATGTTCGATTTGAACAAACAGAATGTAGGCGGAGCGGATGTTTATGGTCTTCTGCCCGATGACGACATACATTTAAACGGATGGTTTTCTGATTACATCATTATAAGAGGCGGTTCTACCGTATTTAACGTAAGCGATCTGGATCTGGAATCCAGAATTCTCATTGAGCCTTGTGCTGTATTGATTCATGCAGTAGAAAGAGCCAAGACCACAGGCATATTAAGATTTAACAGCCGTGTTGTGGTTCAGGGCTGCGGACCTATCGGTTTAATATGTATCGCTGTTCTTCGTACAATGGGTATCGAGAATATCGTTGCAGTAGACGGAGAGGATAAGCGACTTGCTTTTGCAAAAGAAATGGGAGCAGAAAGTAGTGTAAACTTTAAGAATTACAAAGGCGCAGAAGAGCTGGCTGAGGGAGTAAAAGAGGCTTTTGGCGGGTATCTGGCAGATTTCGCATTCCAGTGCACAGGCTCTCCGGCAGGACATTCTAATATATACAAATTTATCCGTAATGGCGGCGGTCTTTGTGAACTTGGTTTCTTCATCAACGGCGGTGACGCTACGATAAATCCTCACTTTGATATCTGTGCGAAGGAAATCACTACCGTTGGCTCCTGGGTGTATACCTTAAGAGATTATGCTACAACTTTTGATTTCATCAAGAGAGCAAAAGGAATCGGTATTCCTCTTAACAAGCTGATTACCCACAAATATCCACTGGATCAGATTAACGAAGGTTTTATCACTAATCTGAAAATGGAAGGCTTAAAAATAGCCGTGATCAATGAGGCATAAGAAAGGGTGGTAGCAAAATGGCGATGGCCGTAGGCATGATAGAGGTGTACGGATTGGTTGCTGCTTTTGTAGCAGGCGATGCCGGCTGTAAAGCTGCTAATGTTATTCTGGAGACCTTTGACCGTAATAAGCCGGCTAATGCAGATAATCTCCCGGTGCCCTTAATTGTTATGGTGAAATTCCGCGGTAAGGTGGAGGATGTCAGAGCAGCAGTGGAAGCTGCTGAAGCTGCCGCTAATGCAGTATCCGGTGTAATTACAAAACATGTGATCGCAAACCCGGAAGACGGAACTGAGAAAATGCTCTCATTAAATGGCTTGGATAAAAGCTAAAATGTAAAAGGGTCGTGAAAATTATTGAGTTTATAATTTATACCCTGATTTGTGACAGTGAGTGCCACATCTGAAAGCAGTTGCGGCATGGAATGGGAGCAAAGAACATTATAGCATTTTAATTAATATGTAAAATCTAATTCAAATATAAAATAATTGATAGTTGAAATGAAACTTATAAAACAGGAGGATATCAAAATGGCTCAGGAAGCATTAGGAATGGTTGAAACAAGAGGACTTACAGCAGCGATTGAAGCAGCAGATGCAATGGTTAAGGCAGCAGAGGTTGTACTGGTTGGAACAGAGAAGATCGGCTCAGGTCTTGTAACTGTATTGGTTAGAGGTGATGTAGGAGCAGTTAAGGCAGCTACTGAAGTTGGTGCAAATGCAGCAGCAAGATTAGGTGAACTGGTAGCAGTTCATGTAATTCCCAGACCTCATACAGATGTTGAGAAAATACTTCCTAAAATCTGATAAGATTTTATAATCTGAAAGATTTTATAATCTGATAGGATTTTATGATCTGATAAGATTTAATAATCTGATCAGAGATTTAGTGAAAGAGGTAAGGGTGAAAGAAAATCACTTTTCACTCCCCCAGATTTTGAACGCGTGTCAAGGCACGCAGATGGGAGCCAATGATGCGATCATTAGGATTTATTGAAATTCCCAGCGTAACAGCTGCTATAGAGGCGTTGGATGTGATGCTTAAGACTGCCGATGTGGAATTCGTAACATGGGAGAGGAAGCTTGGAGGGCGATTGGTAACCATAATCGTGCAGGGAGATGTATCAGCAGTATCCCATGCCGTGGAAACTGCCGCAAAGACAGCTATGAAACCTTGCGTGCATGCCGTTATTCCTAATCCCCATGAAGAAACCATTCGAATGGTTAACATCAGTGCAGCCAGACTGAACAAACAGTAAAGATAAGGGGTAGTCATGGCAGAAACAAACAGACCAGAAGAAAATGATATCAGCTCAGAAAAGACCAAATCCAGAAGCCGTAAGTCTGGAAAAACAGCTGATAAAAAAACGGCTGCCGAAACTGGTAAAACTACTGAAGCCGGAAAAACGGTTGAGGTAGTAATGACAGCTGATGCGAAAGCAACAGATGCAACAGATAAAGCGGTGACAACAGAGAGCAATATCTTAGAAAGCAATACCGCAGAAACAAAAGAAGCAGAAAAAGCAGAAAAAGCTAGTGCAATAAAGGAAACAGAAAAAATAAAAATTAATGATACAGCGGAAACCGCTGTAAGGGAGGTCAAAATGGCACAGGAAGCATTAGGAATGGTAGAAACAAGAGGTTTAGTAGCAGCAATTGAAGCAGCTGATGCAATGTTAAAAGCAGCTAATGTTACATTGGTTGGAACTGAGAAAATCGGTTCCGGATTAGTAAGTGTTATGGTAAGAGGAGATGTAGGTGCAGTTAAGGCAGCAGTTGAGTCTGGTGCAAGCAGTGCTTCCAAACTTGGTGAGCTGGTAGCTACACACGTAATTCCCAGACCTCATACAGATGTTGAGAAAATTCTTCCTGCATTAAAGTAATCGGAAACAAACCATTACTTAAAAGGAAACGGCAGCAGTAAGGTATACGAGAAAATGCAGGGTAAGCAGGAGCAGATGTCATAAAGAACATCGGCTCCTGTCCTTAACACGAATCATTAAAAGAGCAGGTGGATCCTTTGGAAGAAAAAGACGTAGAATTAATAACCGCTATGGTATTAAAAGCAATGAAGGAAAATGATTCCGAGACCGATTATTCCGTACCTATAGGTGTTTCTGCAAGGCATGTACATCTGACCCAGGAGCATGTGGAGGTACTCTTTGGAAAAGGCTATGAGCTGACAAAGAAAAAGGAACTTATGGGAGGCCAATACGCCTCAAATGAGCTGGTTACTATTGTGGGTTACAAACTGAGAGCAATGGAAAATGTAAGGATATTAGGACCTGTCAGGAAAATCTCCCAGGTTGAAATATCAAAAACCGATGCCATCAAACTTGGAATCAAAGCACCGATTAAAGAATCCGGTGATATAAAAGGTTCTGCACCGATTTCCATTGTAGGACCAAAAGGTGCTGTTTATCTGGAGGAAGGCTGTATTGTTGCCAAACGCCACATCCATATGGCTCCGGCAGATGCAAAAGCAGCAGGAGTTGTAAATGGTCAGGTGGTGTCAGTTAAAGCGGATAATGAAAGAGGAACAACCTTTAACCATGTGACAATCCGGGTAGATGCAAGTTATACACTGGAAATGCATATAGACACAGATGAAGCAAATGCAGCAGGCATCGCAACAGGCGATTCCGCAATTATAATAAAGTAAGACAGTCAGGAATATCAAATCAGGCTGGGGATAGCAAAAGCAATTTAAATACACCCTAAAATCCTGGAAAGTGGTTGCATCCTGATTTGTACGTGTGTGAAAGCACGCAGATGGGAGTTTGTATGATAGTCGGCAAAGTAGTTGGTTCCCTGGTAGCAACCAGAAAAAATGAGAACCTCATAGGCTGTAAGTTCCTTATTGTGGAACCCTTTGACAAAATGGAGGAAAGCGGAAGGTTCGTGGCCATTGATAATGTAGGAGCAGGTATTGGGGAAGTTGTTCTGGTGGTAAAGGGCAGCGGTGCCCGCATCGGATGCCGTATGGAAAGTGCACCGGTGGATGCAGCTATAGTAGGTATTGTAGACGACGGAATTGGATTGGAGTAATTTCAGCATGGAAATACAGGAACTTATCGGTATTGTAAAAGAGCATGGAGTGGCAGGTGCAGGTGGCGCAGGTTTTCCCACCTATGCCAAACTTGATAAACGGGCAGAAGCAATCCTTTTAAACTGTGCAGAATGTGAGCCTTTGCTAAAGGTCCACAGACAGCTCCTTGAAAAATATGCTTATGAAATCATGGAAACCTTTGCTTTGATTGGCGAAGTTTTAGAGGCGAAGAGAACAGTAATTGCCGTGAAGGAAGCTTACAAAGGGACAGTTGAGGCTTTGCAGGCTAACAGGCCTTCTTATCCGAAGATTGAAGTGAAACTTCTTCCGGAAGTTTATCCCATGGGAGATGAAGTAGTCCTGATACATGAAACCCTTGGTATAACAATTCCGCCTGGTGGCCTACCTATTCAGAAAGGTGTTGCTGTATTTAATGTTGAAACGATTTTCAATATTCATAAGGCTTTAAAAAATAAAGGACCTGTGAATACAAAATACCTTACAATAGCCGGAGAAGTTACTGCTCCTAAAACAGTTTTAGCACCTATCGGTATGGAAGTAAGAGAAGTCCTTAAGGCAGCAGGAGAGATAACGGTAAAATCTCCGGTCTTTGTTATGGGAGGGCCCATGACTGGCAGCGTGGTTTCTTCTTATGGCTGTGTTACCAAGACGACCAATGCCATCCTTGTGCTGGACAGAAATCACAAACTGGTTCAAAGAATGCTCTCCGATGTTTCTATTGATATGAAGAGGGCGATGTCTGTATGCTGTCAATGTGAAATGTGCACAGATTTATGTCCCAGGAATCTCCTTGGTCACCCCATAACACCTCATCTGTTTATGCGGTCAGCCACCAGCGGTGCCGGTGCTGCGCTAAAGGACCTGAGTCCATTTCTTCATACTTTTTATTGCTGTTCCTGCGGTATCTGTGAGCTATATGCCTGTCCACAGGAGCTGTCTCCCAGAAGGCTGATAACCCAGTATAAGAATGGTTTAAGGGGCAAAGGTGTTACACCGGATAAAGAAGTAAAATACAAAGAACCCTTATCATTGAGAGAATACCGTAAAATACCTATGGAGAGGCTTACAGCAAGAATCGGGTTAACGGAGTATAATCTAGAAGCACCTTTAGTGGATACCTTACTTCAGGCAGAACTCGTTAAGATAAAAATGGCTCAGCATATTGGTGTAAAAGCGGTACCGAAGGTAAAGAAAGGGGATACTGTAAAATACGGCAGTAAGATTGCTGATGCAGTAGAAGATAAGCTTTCCCTGCCGGTCCATTCTTCCGTAGATGGTGAGGTAATCGAAGTAACAGAGGATTACATAATAATACGAAACAGTAATGAGAGGATGTAAACGTTATGAGCAAGGCAATCGGAATGGTAGAATACAAGACAGTATCCACGGGACTTCTTGCCGCAGATACCATGTTAAAAACAGCACAGGTAGAAATCCTGGAAGCTCAGACGGTATGTCCCGGTAAATATATAATCCTGTTAAAAGGCGAGCTGTCTGCGGTTAAAGCTTCTATTGAAGCCGCCAGGCTTAAATACAGGGAACACTTAATTGACAGTTTCGTACTTGGAAATCCTCATGATTCCATATTTGCTGCCATCTATGGAGCAGCCTCAGTTGAAAATATAAAGGCACTTGGGATTCTTGAGACTTTTTCCGCCGCTTCTATTATAGTAGCAGCAGATGAAGCAGCTAAATCCGCAGAGGTTACACTGATTGAACTAAGAATTGCCAGGGGGATGTGCGGAAAATCCTACATGCTGTTAACTGGTGAGATAGCAGCAGTAGAAGCTGCCATTGAAAAAGCAAAAGCGGCTGTCAGTGAATCAGCCATGCTGCTTGATTCCGCAATTATTGCAAATCCTGACAGGAAGCTGTGTGAGAGTATCATATAGCTATAATTCAAAAGAAACAACAGAACAGTTACTTTACAACTTCTTATGAACTTGTTTATAATAGAACTTATCTAAAATTTCTATTAAAATACCAATAAAAAGGCAGCGTGTTAAAGTACACAGATGTGCTAATTATAAAAGAGAGTAGGTAGAAGACAATGCTTGCAATAGAAAGAAGAAATCAGATATTAGAAATATTGCAGAGGGATAAGAGAGTTGTAGTAAGTGATTTGAGTTCAGCTTTTGAAGTGACAGAGGAAACCATCAGAAGGGATCTGGAGAAGCTTGAAAAAGAAGGCTTTGCCAGAAAAACTTATGGCGGAGCAATACTGAATGAAAGTTTTAATGTAGATTTACCTTTTACCGTAAGAAAGAAAGCCAATGTATCCAATAAGGAATATATTGCAGATATTATATGTTCTATGATCGAGGACGGGGATCACATTATGATGGATGCCAGTTCTACTGCTGTCTATGCGGCGAAACATCTTAAAAACAAAAAGAATATTACCTTGATTACCAATTCCATTGAAATTCTTCTTGAATTATCCGAAGTAGCAGGCTGGAAAGTGCTGTCTACCGGTGGGATGCTGAAGGAAGGTTCACTTTCGCTGGTGGGTTATCAGGCAGAAAAAATGCTGGAGAATTACCATGTGGATAAAGCGGTTATTTCCTGCAAAGGTCTTGATATGGAACGGGGTATAACCGATTCAAATGAGATGGAAGCCCAGATTAAGAAGCTTATGCTGGAATCAGCCAGTACCAGGATACTTGCTGCTGACTCCTCGAAATTTGACAAGATATCCTTTACCCGTATTGGCGGGCTGGATAATCTGGACTATGTTATTACAGACAAAGAACCTGCTGATACCTGGAAACAGGTATTTCAGTCAACTAAAATTTCACTTAAATATGAATAAAAACACTGTAATTTTTCTTTCAAAGTATTATCTGTTTCTACTATATAAGTTTTGAATTACAGTTTTCTAATAGAAGGCAATAAAAACAGTGAAGAGATTTAATAAGAATCACGATCCTGCAATGAGGTTATAAAAATACTGGCAGGATGTTATAAGAATACTGTCAGGAAGTAAGAAGGTATTATATAAACAATATAGAAAGGATAGGTTGCTTGCTATGTCTGCCTTTAAGGCAGTAAGCAATGGGTATTGGCATGAATAATGTAAAGGATAGAGAAGGCTTTCATCCTTCAAAAGAAATTGTAAAAAGCCCACGTATTTCAATGCTTATAGAGAATTTGTATGCCTCAATGCCGGAAATTGAAGCTGACAGGGCAGTTCTTCTTACTGAAAGCTATAAAAGTACCGAAGGGGAACCGATTATCAGAAGAAGAGCAAAAGCATTTTATCATATATTAAAGAACATTCCTATTACCATACGTCCTTTAGAGCTGATAGCAGGTAGTGCTACCAAAGCACCAAGGGGCTGTCAGGTATTTCCTGAGTTCTCCTATCAGTGGCTGCTGGAGGAATTTGATACCATTGAAAAGAGAAGCGCAGATCCTTTTTATATAGCAGAGGATACAAAAGAGACCTTAAGAAATGTTTATACATACTGGGAAGGTAAAACAACCAGTGAACTGGCAACCTCCTATATGGCACCGGAAACAAAGCTTGCCATGGAACATAATGTATTTACCCCCGGAAACTATTTCTATAATGGTGTAGGTCACGTTACAGTAGCCTATGAAAAAGTATTGGAAAAAGGTTATGAAGGTATTAAAGGAGAAGCGGTAAAAGCATTAGCAGAACTGAAGGTATCCGATATGGATTATGGAAAACGCAGTGAATTTCTAAAAGCTGTTATTCTAAGCTGTGAAGCAGCCTGTCTCTATGCCGAACGTTATGCTGTACTGGCAAAAGAAGAAGCAGCGGCCTGCCAGGATATAAAGCGAAGAGAAGAATTGCTTCAGATAGCTAAAAACTGCAGCAGAGTTCCGAGATACAGTGCTACTTCCTTTTATGAAGCCTGCCAGTCCTTCTGGTTTGTTCAGATGCTTTTGCAGGTGGAATCAAGCGGACATTCCATATCCCCCGGAAGATTTGATCAATATATGTATCCGTATTATGAGAAGGATCTGAAAGAAGGAAAAATAAACATAGAATTTGCCCAGGAACTGATGGATTGCATCTGGGTCAAGTTAAATGATCTGAATAAAGTTAGAGATGCAGCTTCTGCGGAAGGATTTGCAGGCTATAGTCTGTTCCAGAATCTGATAGCAGGTGGTCAGAACAGAGAAGGTATTGATGTTACAAATGATCTTTCCTATATGAGCATAGAAGCCTCCATGCATGTAATGCTCCCTCAGCCGTCATTGTCCGTCAGAGTATGGAATAAGACACCTCATGAATTTCTGGTAAAAGCTGCGAAGCTTACCAGAACAGGTATCGGGCTTCCGGCTTACTATAATGATGAGGTAGTGATACCCTCCCTGGTAAACAGAGGGCTGAGCCTAGCAGATGCCAGAGAGTACAATATCATTGGCTGTGTGGAACCCCAAAAAGCCGGTAAGACTGACGGCTGGCATGATGCTGCTTTCTTTAATATGCTACGTCCTTTGGAATTTGCCTTCCATAATGGCAGAGACAATGGCGTATTGGTTGGTGTACCTACCGGTGAAGTAGAAGAGATGAACTCTTTTGAGGAACTCTTTGAGGCTTATAAACAGCAAATGAATTATATGATAGAGCTATTGGTGAATGCAGATAACTCCATTGATCTTGCACATAGTGAAAGATGCCCACTGCCTTATCTTTCTTCCATGGTGGAGGATTGCATCGGAAGAGGAAAAAGCGTACAGGAAGGCGGAGCCATCTATAACTTTACCGGACCGCAGGGTTTTGGTATTGCAAATATGACGGATTCTCTTTATGCCATTAAGAAACTGGTATTTGAGCAAAAGAAATATACCCTTGCTGATTTTAAAAATGCCATGGATAGTAATTTTGGACATGAAACATCCTCCTCTGAAGCAGTAAAAATATCCGCTTCAGAAGCAGAAGAAACAACAAAAGCTGTTGTAAAAAAACTGCTGGAGCAGGGAGTTAAGGTCGGAGAAAAAGAGATAAAAGAAATCCTTGCAGTTACTTTAAAAGACGGAGCTTCAGAAGTGCAGGGAAACAGATGGGAGCAACTGTTAAGTGATATAAACCAGCTGCCCAAGTTCGGTAATGACATAGAAGATGTCGATCTCTTTGCCAGGGAGATAGCCTATACCTATACGAAACCTATGGAGAATTTTAAGAATCCAAGAGGTGGTTCTTATCAGGCCGGACTATACCCCGTATCAGCCAATGTTCCTTTAGGGGCTCAGACCGGAGCTACCCCTGATGGAAGATTAAGCTGTACTCCAATTGCTGATGGTGTATCTCCGGCTTCCGGAAGAGATACCCACGGACCTACTGCGGCAGCTAACTCCGTTGCTAAATTAGATCATTTTATTGCCTCTAACGGTACTTTATTCAATCAGAAGTTCCATCCCTCTGCTCTCAGCGGTGTCAGAGGAATCGATAACTTTATTTCACTGATAAGAGCATATTTTGATCAGAAGGGAAGTCACATGCAATTTAACGTAGTTAGCCGTGATACCCTGATGGATGCACAGAAGAATCCTGAGAACTATAAAAATCTGGTAGTCAGAGTTGCTGGTTACAGTGCGTTGTTTACGACATTGTCCAGATCGCTGCAGGATGATATTATCGCCAGAACAGAACAGGGATTTCCGGGATAAAGAAATTGTAAGAAGATGCTCTCTAACAGATAAAAGCACCAGAGCATACCGGAAAAGGGGATTTGGTTGGATTCAGGAATATCAAATCAAAGTTTGATATTCACGAAAGGAAATATAATGACGGGAAGAATATTCGATATACAGAGATTTTCCATTCATGACGGACCCGGCATACGTACCATTGTGTTTCTGAAGGGATGTTATTTAAGATGCAGATGGTGCTGTAATCCGGAATCTCAGGAATATGGGATTGAGACCATGATGGTGGACGGAAAGCCAAAGGTTATTGGAAAAGATGTAACCGTAGAAGAAGTAATGGAAGAGGTTATGAAGGACCTTCCTTATTACAGAAGATCCGGTGGAGGGCTTACCCTTTCCGGAGGCGAAGCTCTCTGTCAGCCGGACTTTGCGGTGGAATTGCTGAAAACGGCAAGGGAATATGGTATAAATACAGCTATGGAAAGTACAGGTTATTCCGAGTTCTCTGTAATCGAGAGATACCTGCCCTGGCTGGATGTCTATCTGATGGACATAAAACATATGGATTCGGTTAAACATGAAGAATATACCGGAAGACCCAATGATCTGATACTTGAAAATGCCAGAAAGCTAGCGGAAAAGAGTAAAGCTAGAGAAGGGACCCGCCTGGTTATCCGTATACCGGTAATCCCGGAATTTAATGCGACAGTCAAGGAAATAAGTGAAATAGCAGAGTTTGCAAAATCACTTCCGGGAGTTACTGATTTACACCTGCTGCCCTATCATAGATTAGGTCAGGATAAGTATACCGGACTTGGCAGGGTATATAAGATGCAGCATGCTGAGCCTTTAAGTAACGAAACCATGGAGGAACTGCTCCAGGCTGCATTAAAAACAGGTCTTAATTGTCAGATTGGCGGATAAGGGAGGAGAAGCAGATGAATTTTCAGGATATGATATCCAATGACAATAAAATGAGAATCATTCAGGAAATCGTTCCCGGCAAACAGATTACACTGGCGCATATTATTGCAGGACCGGATCAGGTTCTGTACAAAAAGCTGGGTCTGAATCCTGAAATAGATTATCAGAAAGCAGCTATAGGTATTCTTACTGTATCTCCCAGTGAAACAGCTATAATAGCAGGAGATATTGCGATTAAGACCTCTGGTGTGGAGCTGGGGTTTGTTGATCGTTTCAGCGGTACTCTGATTGTGACTGGAAGTGTTTCGGAAGTAGAGGCTTCTCTGAAAGCGATACTGGATTATGCGGTGGAGAAATTAAATTTTTCCGTATGTGAGCTTACCAGAACATGAAAAAGCTGATATTGATCGGAAGAAGCGAAAGTGGTAAAACAACTCTTACCCAGGCGTTAAAGGGTGAGAAGCTTCAATATGCCAAAACTCAGGCAACAGATTATATGGATATGCTGATTGATACACCCGGTGAATATGCTCAGACAAAATCTCTTGCAAGTGCACTGGCGCTCTACGCTTATGAAGCAGACGTAGTCGGGCTGCTGCTCGGTGCTACTGAGGATTATTCCCTGTTCAGTCCCAACATAACCAGCCTTGTTAACAGAGAAGTAATAGGTATCGTGACTCAAATAGACAAATGGGAGGCTAACTGTGCCAGAGCGGGAGAATGGTTAAAACTGGCAGGCTGTCAACGGATTTTCTATGTAAGCGCAGTTACCGGTGAAGGACTTGCGGAACTAAGGCAATATCTTATGCAATAGGATTTTAATATTTTTGAGAAATGCAGGAAACTCCGGGGTATAGATAAAAACCCAGGAGTTTTTTTAAGAATGTTTGCGCTTTTTCCCTTTATTTACTATAATAGAAGATGAGTAATTTTTTTAATATGATTTGTAATAAAAAATTTAATTCAATTCATGAGGTAGATTTATATGTACTTGAGTAATATTACTGATATCGACCACAGCTTTCTGAATGAAATGCTGAAGCTCAGTTACAGCCATAATAATCTGGGATTTGGCTTTCCCCGCGGAGATCTAAAGGATGTGGAAAATGAAATGAATGAAAACAATCAAAAGATAAATGATTGTTTTTATTTGATAAAAGACAGGGATGAGAATCTAGGTATTATCGGATTTATGGAAATTGATGTACAAAGAGGAATAATCATTGGCCCTGTTATGAAAAACAAGTATTATACATATGAAAATATACTCGAGAGTATAAACCAGCTTAGATATATGTATAAATATAAAGAGAAACTTATCTCCTTTGATGTATTAAAGGAAAATACACTGCTCTGTAAGGTATTAGAAGAAAATGGTTTCAAACTATCTTCCTCTCATATATCCATGAAGATGAAGCTGTATCAAAATAAGCCTTATACTATGAAACTGGATAAAGTTATTTGTTCTGCATCAAGAGAAGCTACAGATATACTTCTTCAAATTGACAAACTCTTTAAAGAAACACTGGTGGATTGGGTGGAAGAAGATGTTGATAGTTTGTATGAATATCTTGAACAGGGATATGATATGGCTTATTTATTGCATGATGATAATGTAGCTGGCGCTATAATATGGATATGGTTTGAGGAACTTGGATATGGGCGAATTGAGTATATCGCGGTAGCGAAATCAGAGCAAAAGAAAGGTTATGGAAGTGAACTCCTGGATTTTATACTTTCCAAACTATCAAGAACTTTGAAAAGGGAGCACTTGAATTACTTTTATCTGGATTTGGATGCAAGAAATGAAAAGGCATATAATTTATATCGAAAAAAAGGTTTTGAATTTGATTATTCAGACAATGTCTACCGGTCTTATTAAATAAAGAGGTCATATTTAAGAAATCTATTATAAAGAAGTGAAAGAAATGCATATGTTAAGATTTTTATTTTAGAAAGGTGATTTATTATGAATACTATTTCATTGGGAATTTTAATTCCTTTTATAGGAACAACTCTGGGTTCAGCCTTTGTGTTCCTGCTTAAGAATCGAATCAATCCATTGGTTCAAAAAATACTCCTGGGATTTGCTTCAGGTGTAATGGTGGCTGCTTCTGTTTGGTCGCTGCTAATTCCGGCAATTGACATGTCAGAGGATATGGGAAAACTATCATTTGTGCCGGCAATAACAGGATTTGGATTAGGTATTGCCTTTTTACTGATATTAGATAAAATTGTTCCCCATTTGCACCTTGACAGGGAAGAGCCAGAGGGAATCAGTACAACCTTTAAGAAAACCACTATGCTGGTGCTGGCTGTAACCCTTCATAATATTCCGGAGGGAATGGCAGTAGGTGTGGTATTTGCGGGATTGATGCAGGGAAATACTGACATTACCTTTGCCGGAGCTATGGCATTGGCAATCGGTATCGCTATTCAGAATGTTCCGGAAGGAGCGATCATTTCCCTTCCGCTTAAGAGTGAAGGAACCAGCAGGGGAAAAGCATTCCTATATGGTATGTCCTCTGGTATTGTAGAACCTATTGCTGCCTTGATAACAATTCTCCTGACGGGTCTGGTAGTTCCTGTGCTGCCTTATTTACTATCCTTTGCAGCAGGGGCAATGATTTATGTGGTGGTTGAAGAATTGATACCGGAAGCTTCGGAAGGAGAGCATTCCAATATCGGTACCATTGGTTTTGCTATAGGGTTTATGATCATGATGACCTTAGATGTTGCTTTAGGTTAATATTTTTTGGGAAGGAAGTGGGCATCATTCACCAGGAACTGTTAGATAAATTAAAAGAAATAACAGAAGAAGAACAGAATATCTTATCCGGAAACAGTACGGTAGCTAGAGATCTGTATACCAGTGAAAAGGATTTTGTCATTGACAGTAAGAAGATGCTTGCCAAAGGCAAACTCATCGATGTCAGGACACATACCCGGTTTGTACATTTTCCGAAGCATAAACATAATTATATCGAAATTATCTATATGGTAAGCGGCAGTACTACCCACATTATCAATGACAACAGTAAGGTGGTTCTAAATCAGGGAGATATGCTGTTTCTGAATCAGAATGCATACCAGGAAATACTCCCTGCAGGTTTAGAGGATATTGCCATTAACTTCATAGTTCTCACAGAATTCTTTGATGTAGCTTTTCAGATGCTGGATGGAGAGAATCTGCTGAAGAATTTTCTGGTGGACTCTCTGAGACAGGACAATAAAACCGCAGGTTATATGTACTTTAAGGTAGCAGATGTCCTGCCGGTTCAGAATCTTATTGAAAATATGATATGGTCTATATTAAATGAGCAGGTCAACAAGAGAAAGATTAATCAGACTACCATGGGGTTATTATTCCTTCAGCTCTTAAATTACACGGATAAAATTGAGCAGGTGGAGGATGATCCATATGATAATTATCTTACATTATCAGTATTACGCCATATAGAAGAAAATTATCGGGACAGCAATCTGACAGTACTGGCAAAGGACTTAAATCAACCGATATATCTGCTTAGCAGACTTGTCAAACGGAGTACAGGTTATACCTATAAAGAACTTTTGCAGCGTAAACGTTTTCAGAAAGCAGTAGAGTTGCTTGGAAACACGACGCTTTCGGTTAATGATATCATATCAGCAGTTGGATATGACAATACCAGCTATTTTCATAAGATATTCAGAGAAAAATATAATATGTCACCCAGGCAATACCGAACTATGAAGCAGCAGGAACAGTGATGCAGCAGGAATCATGAAGTGGCAGGAATCATGAAACGACAGGAATCATGAACAGCGGAAAAAAGAATATAAGAAAGATTGGGGAAAGAAAAAGTGGACAGTCAGGTACTTAAAAATATCTATATTTGTTACCCGAAAGGAAAACATAAAGTTTTAACCATGAGTTATGATGACGGAAAATTAGAGGACCGAAAGCTTATATCAATATTTAACCGTTATGGTATCAAAGGTTCTTTTCATTTGAATTCAGGACTGGATGGAGAACAATACATTCCTTCATCAGAGTACATAGAACTTTACCGAGGTCACGAGGTATCAGCACATACCAGTACTCATCCGACCATTTCCCGTTCTCCAATAGAGCAGGTTGCCTTACAGGTACTAAAGGACAGGAAGGAATTAGAGGAAATAATGGGCTATCCGGTCAGAGGATTATCATATCCCAATGGCTCCTATTCAGAACCAATAAAAAAGCTTCTGCCTTCAATGGGAATTCGTTACGCTAGAATTGTCGGAAATTCAGATGGTTTTGCACTACCTTCTGATTACTACGAGTGGAAAGCTACCTGTCACCATAATCATAATCTGCTTCAGCTTGGTAAGGAATTCTGTGGTCTCTTTAAGACACAATACCTTTATATGATGTATGTATGGGGGCACAGTTATGAGTTTACAATTGATAACAACTGGGAACTGATGGAAGAATTCTGCGAACTGGTGGGGGGCAGAGAGGATATATGGTATGCTACCAATATAGAAATAGTGGATTACATGGAGGCAGCTGACAGGCTTCGTTTTACAGTAGGCGGAGATAAGGTATATAATCCTTCCTATGATTCTGTCTGGATTAGTGTAAACGGCAAAGTACTGGAAATTAAAGGTGGTACAAGTGTGACACTAGACATCTAGTTAAACGAGTAAAAAGAAGACTGGATCTACAGGAGAAGCTTTTGTGATTTTGGTATTATTGATTTCCTGATATACTGTTATGTGAAAAAACAGACAAGTGTTGAATTGTCTGTTTTTTTATTGTGCGCCTGGCGGCGCACGTTTCTAATGGGTGAAAGTCCCTAGTCTGCCCTAGTAGTGGGAAAGACACAGCCAAGACCAAGGGTGTCGTGGGTGACTGCGAATCTGAAGGAAGGTGGAGGCAAATCTCTGGTCTGACGAACAGAAATCACATCAGGCTACAGTTAAGGATAAGACTGCAATACAAGTTAAAGTCCAATAACTACTCGGAATTAACTGTAGTAAATGTGGCAGATGGATGGAGAGAAAGAAACGTGTGGTACCCAGGGAGATCTCGTCAGCAAGTGAAAACAGAGTATGAAACTTGTAGTAACAACGAATGACGAGAAGTCAGCCGAGGTCATAGTACCATTTCAGTTGCAAATGATATGGGAAGGACTGAACTTTAGGAGGTACAAGCAATGAAAGTAACTGATAGTAGATTTAAGAACAGACAACTTCATATGGAAGACTATCTGCAAATGGTATCTGCGGAACAGAAAGAGGATGCAGAAGTGTTCGACTACGGGAAGATTACTGAAAAGAGCGGTATCATCACAAACTATTGGATGAATAATCTCTTGGAATTGATTTTGCGAAAAGATAACCTCAACAAGGCATATAAGCGAGTGAAATCAAATAAAGGAGCAGGTGGAACGGATGGAATGCAGGTGGATGAACTTCTGCCCTACTTAAAGGAAAACCAAGACACCTTAATTCAAGAGATAAAGGGAGGCAGATTTAAGCCAAACCCAGTTCGAAGGGTAGAAATACCAAAAGAAACAAAAGGCGAGTTCAGAAAGCTTGGAGTTCCAACCGTGGTTGACCGAGTTATCCAACAAGCAATCATACAAGAACTAACGCCTATCTACGAGGAGCAGTTCTCAGAAAACAGTTTTGGTTTTCAGCCGAAAAAAGGTGCACATGATGCACTGAAACAATGCCAAAAGAATGTAAACGAAGGCTACGTATATGTGGTTGATATGGATTTGGAAAAGTTCTTTGATACCGTATGCCAGAGTAAGCTGATTGAGGTATTGGGAAGAACCATCAAAGATGGCAGAGTTATCTCTTTGATACATAAATACCTCAATGCTGGAGTGATAACAAAAGGGGTGTTTGAGAAAACAGAGGTCGGCATGCCACAAGGTGGACCATTAAGTCCATTGCTAAGTAATATCATGCTAAATGAGTTGGACAAGGAACTTGAAAGCAGAGGACATAGGTTTGTCCGATACGCAGATGATTGCATGATTTTCTGTAAAAGCAAAAAGAGTGCAGAAAGAACCTTGGAAAACATCATACCATTCATTGAGAAAAGGCTATTTCTGAAAGTGAATAGGAAGAAAACGCAAGTCGCGCACATCAGTAAAGTTAAATATCTTGGATATACATTCTATAGATATAGAGGTAAATGCAGATTTAGAGTACATCCGAAATCCGTAACAAAGATGAAAGACGCAATACGAAATCTGACAGACCGAAACAATGGCATGAGCAACACAGCGAGAGAAGATAAATACCAACAGTTTGTGAGAGGATGGATAGAGTACTTTAAACTCGCAGATATGAAGAATCTTCTAAAAGGCATAGATGAATGGGCTAGACGCAGAATACGAGCGGTCTATTGGAAACAGTGGAAGAAAATCAAGACAAAGTACAGAATGCTTAGAGCCATAGGATGTGAGCATTGGAGAGCCAAAGAACTTGCCTGTAGTAGAAAAGGGTACTGGCGCATGGCGCAAGTGCTGAACCAGATATTTTCTAATAAAATAATAGCCAAGCTAGGATATACATCCATGCTTGACTATTATCTGATAGTTTATGAAAACTAAAGAACCGCCGTATACGGAACCGTACGTACGGTGGTGTGGGAGGTCGGTAGATAAAATAATTATCTACCTCCTACCCGATTACAAGAATAGGATAAGTCACTGGGGTAACTTTATAAATTAGCTAAGTCAGAAAAATCATTTAACGAGTCTATGGGTAATAAGAAATTTATTAAATACATTCGGCTAATATGGACAAGCTAAAAGAAAGTAAAAAAATAAAGTAAATGGCTAAAAAAGTAAATTAGGATTTTTAACCATTTAATAAACAGATGAAAAACGAGAAAAAACGACATATTAAATACTTTGAAATGATTTACGTAAGTCATTATGCACAATGAAACAGAGGGATATTTAGCCAAACTGACAAAATGTATAATATGTATTGAAGTAATAAGGATTATATAGTAATATTAACATATAAGTTAGAAAATAATTATTCAGGGTAAATGAAAGTAAAAAAAGATTAAATAACTTAAATTAATATAATTAATAGATAAAATTTAACTATAAAAAATGAGGTATGCTAAAGAAAAAAAGTAAAAACATAATACTAATTTCAAAAATTAACTAGATAAATTCTAATGACAGGAAATTGAAATCGATAATAAGGACTAGAATTAAGAGACACAATTCTACCAACAAAAATTAAATGGCACATTTCTAAAGACAAAAATCAAGGACATAAATTTAAGTCAAATCAAGGACATAAATCAAGGACATAAATCAAACGACAAAATCAAGGACAAAATCTAAGGACAAAATCAAGAGTAAAATAAACAACAAAATCAATAGACATTTCTAAGACAAAAATCAAGGACAAAAATCTAAGGGCAAAATCAAGAGCATAAATCAAACTGCAAAATCAAGAGACACAATTCTAAGACAAAAATCAAGGGCATAATTCTACCTGCAAAATCAAACGACGTAATTCTAAGACAAAAATCAAGGACAAAAATCTAAGGACAAAATCAAGAGCATAAATCAAATTGCAAAATCAAGAGACACAATTCTAGGACAAAAATCAAGGGCATAATTCTAAGACAAAATCAAGAGCATAATTCTACCGACCAAAAATTAAGAGACTCAATTTTAACTAAAAAGCAAGAACATAATTGTAATAAAAATCGACTGGCACAATCCTATGACAAAATTATAGCAACAACTCCATCAATGAAAATTCATACAATAAAAATCAAAGTTTGAACCTTAAAAGGTAAGACTAAGACAAACCAGCAAAATGCCTTTAAAATGATATGTTAGTTTTAGGCTTGAGGAGTGAATTATGAAAAAGAGAAAGAAGGCTGTATTTTTAATCACCGCAGCTGTTTTGGCCGTTATGGCCACAGGGTGCACTGCTGATAGTAGTAATACTGCCGGAAAGAATGCGGAACAGAGAGATAAGGGGGAAACTGTTAGTACCTTTGTTCAGGAAACAGTGGGAGTTTACGAAGCAGAAGAGGCTGCCTGGAGCGGTAATGTTAAGGTGGTTTCCAATCCGATAATGGAGGGGTATTCGGGAAACGGATACATAGAGGGGTTTGAAGAGGATGCAGATACCTGTACCTTTACAGTTACCATCCAGAAAGATGGTTTTTATGATTTGAATTTCAGAAGTGCAAGTAAAGGCGGAGAAAAGCACAATTATGTTAGTGTAGATGGTGAACGGCTGGGAACAGTGTTTGTTGAAGCGGAAGATTTTACAGATGCTTATTTAACAAGGGTATATCTGGCGGCAGGAGAACATAGAATCAGTCTTTCAAAATATTGGGGTTATATATGGCTGGATTCTCTTGAAATTCTCACTGCAGAACCAATAGATTCCTCAATTTATAAGGTTAAGGCAGAACTGTCTGATAAGAATGCTTCAGAGGAAACTAAGAGGTTATATAGTTATTTATGTGATATTTATGGTAAAAAATTTCTCTCCGGACAGTTTTGTGATACAGGGCAGTTTGGAAAAGAATTTCAGATTATAAAAAAGGTTACCGGTAAGACACCGGCAGTACTGGGACTGGATTTTATTGAATATACACCTTCCAGAGCAGAAAATGGAAGCAAGGGTTATGCTACAGATTATGCAATGGATTTTTGGGAGACCGGAGGTATCGTTACTTTCTGCTGGCACTGGAACGCACCCTCAAAATATCTGACAGGAGAATGGTACCGGGGATTTTATGCGGATTCCACTGATATTAATCTGGAAAAGATTATGAATGGAGAGGATACCCAGGGATATGAACTGCTGATGAAGGACATTGATGCTATTGCTGAACAGCTTTTAATATTAAAAGAAGCAGGAGTTCCGATTCTCTGGAGACCTCTCCATGAAGCGAGTGGTGGCTGGTTCTGGTGGGGAGCATCCGGACCGGAAGCTTATAAGAAGCTATACATTCTGCTTTACGAAAGACTTACAGGAGAATATGGACTGAATAATCTTATTTGGGTGTGGAACGGACAGGATGCAGAGTGGTATCCAGGGGATGAATATGTAGATATAATCGGTGAGGATATCTACCCTGGAGAGAAAGTCTATACCTCACAGATATCTTCCTATCTGAATGCAGTGAAGAATTATAGCAAGGAGAGGAAGATGGTATATCTTACGGAAAATGGATGTCTTTTTGATCCGGATCTTGCAAGGCGGGATGGAGCAATGTGGGGCATGTGGTGTACCTGGCAAGGCGAATTTGTTGCAAAAAATACTGCGATTTTCACCTTAAGCGAGCAGTATACAGAGGAGTCAATAATTAAAAAGGTATATGAAGATAAAGATGTTCTGTCCAAAGATGATCTGCCTGACTTAAGTACATATGAAATCCGCAGTAGCGACAGTGGTAAAGGGGAAAAATAACAGCCGGGGGCGGCGGAAGGAGTAGTAAATATGATATCCAGGGCAACCTGTAAAAGAATCATGGCACTATTTTTAACAGTTGTAGTCTTACTGCCTCTGTTTCTAATAGGAGAAGTAAAGAGCTTTGCAAAGACAGAGATGACAATGGACGAATTTGATGATGTTATCAGTACCTATAATATTGATACTTCCATACCCTCCTATAAGGTCTATATGGAGGAGCATGAAGAGGCTCATAGACCTGACCGGACAATCGAGGTTATGGCAGAAAATTATGTAAGATATGAAGAGAACAATAAAATTGCTGAACCTGAAATACACAAGAATTATGAAGGCATGGAAGGTGCCAGTGTTCTTACGGGGGAGGATTCCCTTATAGAGTTTGAGGCAGAGGTAGCGGAAACCGGATTATATAATCTCTCTGTAGTTTATTACCCGGTAGAGGGCAAGAACTCAGACATAGAACGCAGCATATTTATCGACGGAAAGCTTCCCTTTGAGGAAATGGCCTTACTTTCCTTCCCCAGAGTATGGAGCACCTATGTAAAAGATTCTTCTATAAATGAAGCTGGTGTTACTATAAAAAATTGGGAGAAGGATAATCAGGGGAATGATGTAAAACCACAAAGTATTGAGGTACCGGAATGGCAGAGCAGATATTTGTATGACAGTAACGGCTATATAACAGAAGCCTTATCCATTTACCTTGAAAAGGGCAGTCATACAATTTCTGTGATTTCTTTAAAGGAGCCTATGTTAATCCGTAAATTGGTACTTAATAATGAAGGTATCACAAAATCCTATGAGGATATAAAAGCTGAATGGGATTCTAAGGGCGGTAAGGATACAAGTGATACCAATATACGGATAGAAGCTGAATATGCCACAAAGACATCATCACAGATGCTCTACCCAAAACAGGATCAGTCATCCCCTGCGGTTTCTCCCTCCAGTTCCAAAGAACTGCTTAACAATACCATTGGCGGGAATTCCTGGAGGCTAGTGGGGCAATGGATTGAATGGGAGTTTACAGTTCCGAAGAGCGGGTATTATTACATATCCCTGTATGATAAACAGAGTCTTTCCAGAGGTGTTCATGTTTCCAGGCGTATTACCATAGATGGAGCTGTTCCCTTTCAGGAAATGTCCGCTTATGCTTTTGATTACAGCCAGGATTGGAGAGAAGATGTGCTGTCTGATAAAGAGAATAAGGCTTATCGCTTCTATCTGTCAGAAGGACAGCATAGTCTTCGGATGGAAGTCGTATTGGGTGAATTTTCGGAGGTCGTGGGTCTTGTCAGGGATTCTGTACAGCAGCTTAACAGCATATACAGACAGGTGATAAAGGTAATTGGTGTTAAACCGGATACCTATCGTGATTATCAGCTGTCAGCAGTTCTGCCGGAGTTGAAGGGCAAGCTTACAGCGGCAAGGGATACGCTGAACCAGGCAATTGACGAGCTTTCAAAAGTAGCAGGAAAAAATACGGATAAGAAAGCCGTACTTTTGACCATGCGGGACCAGCTGGATAAGCTCATTGAAGACGAAGAATATTTTGTAAGAGTTATTACAGCTTATAAGATAAATGTAAGAGCCTTGGGCAATTGGATAACTCAGGCGATTAATCAGCCCCTGCAGGTAGACCGTATCAATATCTATTCACCAGATCAAAAAAATACCTACCACGGGGATTCCTTCCTTGATAAGGCTGCATTTGAAATAAAGCGGTTATTTTATTCCTTTATAGTTGATTACAACTCCATAGGAAGCGTAACTGATGATAAGGTGCAGGGAACCCAGTCCATTACCTTATGGATTGGTTCAGGACGTGATCAGGCCAATGTTATAAAGTCATTGATTGATGAAAGCTTTACCAATGAGTCGGGAATCAGTGTGAATGTACAGCTGGTGGATATGTCGACTCTGCTAAAGGCGACGCTGGTGGGAGAGGGGCCGGATGTAGCTATCCAGGTAGCAAATACCAACGGTGCTGCAGGAGCTGTGCTGAACACCGGAAATGATACACCGGTCAACTACGGAATCCGTAATGCAGTACTTGATCTTAAGCAGTTTAAGGATGCTGATGAAATCCTTTCAAGGTTCTTAGCTGCGGCAACTACTCAGTTTACTTATGAAGATGGTGTTTATGCTTTACCGGAGACCATCACTTATCCGGTTATGTTCTACCGGAAGGATATTTTGGCCGAGATTGGAATGAAAGTTCCTTCTACCTGGGAAGAGGTAAAGGTTGCAATGGCTGTCCTTGCCAAGAATCAGATGGAATTTGGTATGCTGCCTACGGAACAGATATTTGCATCAATGCTCTATCAGAATGGCGGGGCCTATTACACAGAGAATGGAGCGGCATCTGCGCTGGATTCTGACACAGCAGTAAATACCTTTAAGGATTTCTGCGAATATTATACGGATTATAAACTGGATAAGGAAACCAGCGTGGAAGAACGTTTCCGTACCGGTGAGTGTCCGATTATGATAGCGGATTACACCACCTACAATAATTTTGCAGTATCGGCGCCGGATATAGCAGGGCTCTGGAGCTTTACCCAGATACCCGGAACTGTAAAAGCGGATGGTACAGTGGATCATTCCGTAGCAAGCACTGGCCTTGCCAGTATGATTATGGCAGATACCGTAAATCCAGAGGCTAGCTGGGAATTCTTGAAATGGTGGACCAGTGAGGATACACAGACTCAGTATGGCCGTGAAATGGAGGGGCTGATGGGTTCTGCAGCGAGAGTTCCGACAGCCAATTATGAAGCCTTTTTAAATATGCCCTGGCCTGTGGATGATTTCGAGGCTTTACAGGAATCCATGAAATGGGTGAAAGGTATTCCCCAGGTACCTGGTGGTTATTATTCCTGGCGAAATGTTTACAATGCATTTTTTAAGGTGGTAACCAATACGGATACAGCTTTGCCAAGAGAAGAACTGATGGATAAGATCATCTATGTAAATGCGGAGATTACATACAAACGGGAAGAGCTTGAACTGGATGGCAAGAGAAAATAACGGAGGGAAAGAGATGACTGAACATAATAATAATTCCCAGGTAAATGTATCCCAGAAGGCTCTGGAAATAGCAAGAAAACAAGGAACTTTGAGATACCGGATTAAAAAGAGCAAAGCTTCTTATCTGATGCTGGCTCCCTACTTTATATTATTTTTCTTCTTTACTGTGCTTCCGGTGGTTATGAGTATTGCCTTTAGCTTTACATATTATAATATGCTGGAGCTGCCGGAATTCATAGGCTGGAAGAATTACATAAAGCTTTTCCTTGAGGATGATATATTCTTAAAATCCTTAAAGAATACACTAATACTGGCTGTAATCACCGGTCCAGTAAGTTATTTTCTTTGTCTTTTATTTGCATGGATAATTAATGAGTTCAAAGGCTGGCTGCGTGCTTTTCTGACCTTAATCTTTTATGCACCAAGTATCTGCGGTAATGCCTATGTGGTGTGGGCCTTGATTCTGTCAGGAGACCGGTACGGATATTTAAACGGTCTGCTTATGGATCTTGGTATTTTGGATCAGGCAATCGTATGGATGAAGACAGAAAAATATGTGCTTCCTTTCCTGATCGTGGTACAGCTTTGGTTAAGTCTTGGAACGGGCTTCCTGGCTTTTATAGCAGGTCTTCAGACCGTAGATAAATCTCTTTATGAAGCAGCAGCACTGGATGGGGTTAAAAATCGCTGGCAGGAGCTGTGGTATGTGACATTACCTGCCATGAAGCCTCAGCTTATGTTCGGTGCGGTAATGCAGATCACACAATCCTTTGCCATAGCAGACGTCTCCATACAGCTGGCAGGTAATCCTTCCGTTAACTACTCCGGAACTACAGTAGTTACCCATTTGCTTGATTATGGTACGGTACGTTTTGAGATGGGGTATGCCTCTGCAATTGCAACGGTACTGTTTCTTTTGATGATAGGTACGAACTTGCTGGTACAGAAGGGATTAAGGAGGGTAGGAGAATGATGAAGAAGCTGAAATTACGTTTATTCAGGCCAAGAGAAAAGCGGTTGAATCGCTCCATGGCAGGTAATTCCTTATTATTTTTCATTATGGCTGTCTGTGGTGTGGCAATGATGCTGCCGCTTATCATGGTAATCAACAATTTCTTAAAACCCTTGGATGAGTTATATCAATTTCCACCAAAAATATTTGTGAGGAACCCAACCCTGGTAAATATTTCTGACTTATTTACCTTAATGAATGATTCCTGGGTTCCATTCTCAAGATACATATTAAATACGGTTATTATCACAGGCGGAGGAATGCTTGGGCATGTAATTATTGCATCCCTGGCAGCCTATCCTCTTGCTAAGCATGATTTTCCGGGAAAGAATTTACTATTTCATCTGGTAGTGCTGTCTATGATGTTTTCCTGGACAGTAACCCAGACACCTCAGTATATGATCATTTCCTGGCTCCATATCAATAACAGCTACTGGGCATTGATTCTGCCTGCCTGTTCTTTCGGTATGGGCCTTTACCTGATGAAGCAGTTTATGGAACAGCTTCCGGATTCTCTTATGGAATCCGCCAGACTTGATGGTGCAAGCGAATGGCAGATTTATTGGAGGATCGTAATGCCGAATGTGAAGCCTGCCTGGCTTACGCTAGCTATCTTTCAGTTTCAGCAGATGTGGGGAAATACCGGCAGTACTTTCCTTCGAGATGAGAGTCTTAAGCCTCTGCAATTTGCCTTACAGCAGATTTCTGCAGGCGGAATGGCAAGAGCAGGAGCCGCGGCTGCAGTAACCTTTATAATTGCCGCAGTTCCCATAACATTTTTCCTTATATGTCAGAAGAATATCCTGGAAACTATGACATCATCCGGAATGAAAGATTAATAGGGGGTGTAAAGGATGAAACATATTAGAATATCACACAAGATCATATCCCTATGTCTGACTGTGCTCCTGCTTACGGTTTTTGCAGGAGAAGAAGTTAAGGCTTCCAAACTTCCCTATGATACCTATAATTACGATTACCGCGAATATGTCCATTTTACTCCGGCAGCCTTTGTTCCGGCTGGAACCATACGCGGGGAGCAGCTGACTTATCAGGGAGTGGCTGTGGGAAAGTTTCTAACACCCCAGGATATCTGCCAGACAAGCGATGGCAGGGTCTATGTGGCTGATACGGGGAATAACCGGATTGTTGTGTTGGATAAGGATATGAAAAAAGCTGTAAATGTTATAACGTCCTTTAATAACGGCGGAAAAGAGGATACCTTTAATCAACCCTATGGTGTCAGTGTTTCCGAAAAAGGACAGATATACATAGCAGATTCCCAAAACCGCCGGATCGTTGTGCTGAACCAGGATGGTACTTTGGTTAAGATTGTAGAGAATCCTCAGTCAGAGAGCTTAGAAGAAGGTTATGTCTTTATACCGCTAAAAATAACGGTTGATTATGCAGACAGAATCTATGTTATTGCTCAAAATATGTTCGAGGGCATTATGGTATTTGAAGCAGACGGTAATTTTTCAAGCTTCTTTGGTACCATAAAGGTTGAAATAAGTCTCTGGGAGAAATTCTGGAAGAGAATTGCAACAAAAGAAGAGCGTTCCAAGCAGCAGTTATATATACCCACAGAGTTTACCGGCATTGACATCGATCCGGAGGGGTTTGTATACGCATCCAATATCGACTCTACAGGTGTGCAGGGGGTTAGAAGATTAAATCCCAAAGGTGAAGATGTCATAAAAAAAGGTGCCAATAAAAATGTGGGAGGTGATCTTTGGATTGCCGGTTCTACAGATTATTCAGGACCTTCTCAGTTTACAGATGTAGTTTACAGGGATAATGGCATATATTCCTGCCTGGACCGTAAGAGAGGACGTATTATTACCTATGACCATGAAGGAAATCTGCTTTATATTTTTGGCGGCCTGGGCACTCAGGAAGGCACATTCTCCATGCCTGTGGCTGTGGAGGACATTGGAGGGAATCTTGCAGTCCTTGATGCCAATAGAGGAGAAATTATATGCTTTTCAGTAACGGAATACGGAAGGCTCATCGATGAAGCAGTAGCACTTCGTTTTGACGGCAACGAAGCAGAGGCTGTGGCTTTATGGCGCAGAGTGCTGGAACTTGATGAGAATAATGAACTTGCCAATACAGGTATCGGAAAAGCTTATCTTACGGCAGGGGATTATGACCTGGCAATGAAATATCTAAGACTTGGTATGAACCGTGACTACTATTCCATAGCCTATAAGCGATTTCGTAATAGTGTTCTGATAGATAATGCAAGTTATTTTCTTACTGGCATTGCAGTACTCATCGTTGGTTTAAAAGGCTTTAAATATGTAAGGAATAGAAAGAAGGGGGTTAACATAAATGGGTAAATATTTTTCAAAAGAAAAATGGAATTATATGTTTTACACCATTTCTCATCCCATGGACGGCTACTATTGGATTCGCCATGAAAATAGAGGAAGTGTTCCCCTTGCAATACTTATGGTAATCCTGTTTTCCGCTTGTTTTAGTGCAAACCGTTTACTTGCCAGTTTTGTGGTAAGTGATATAGATCCCAGATCCGTGGATAGTTATTACGAATTTTTAGGTGTCCTTGCCTTTTATGCCTTGATATGTGTCAGCAACTGGTCTGTGACATGTCTGATGAACGGTGAGGGCAGAATGAAGGATATAGCTATAGCAGTCGGCTACAGTACGGTACCCATGAGCACGGTGCTGGCTGCCGGTACCTTAATCAGCTGGTTCATTGCTGATGATGAACAGCCTTTCTATGTATTGCTCCTGGGGGGAGGAATTGCATTCGGTATCCTTTTAATGCTGATTGGTATTATGCAGGTACATAACTATTCTTTGGGAAAAACCTTAGGTACCTTATTTATCACCTTTTTAGCTATGCTGGTAATCATCTTTCTGCTGTTGCTGTTATCAAATCTTCTGGGCATGGTAGTGACATTTATTCGGAGTATCTACACAGAGATAATATTTAGAACTTAGGAGGCGTAAGCATGAAGACTTTAATAAAGAAGCAAAACCGTCGGCCCTTCAGCCTGATAAAGAAAATCGTGCTTTGTATCTTGAGTACTGTACTGGTAGTTGGAATAATCTATCTGATCTATTATGCCATTCATTACCTGGCTTACGACAAGTACAGGGATTATCTGACAAGTTACGATTATGAAACCGGAGAAGAGTACCAACCGGTGAAAGAAAATAAAACAGACGTACCAGGAATGGAACTGGTATGTGAAAATGAATATTTAAAGCTGTATACGGATACTGCCACCGCTGCCGTTGCAATCTATGATAAGAGAAATGGAGAAATAAGTTACTCCAATCCGACCGATGCGGAGGAGGATGGTATCGCTAATGATGCCAATATGAATTATCTGAAATCCCAATTAATCGTAAATTATTATAATCCGGAAGTGAAATCCGGTACCTATGATTCCTACAGCATGGCGGTAGAAAAAGGACAGATAACCGTTGAAAGCCTTAAAAATGGTCTTCGTTACATCTATCGTCTGGGGGATTTCAATAGCAGCAAAACCGGTATCATCCCAATATATATTACCCGGGAAAAGTTGGAGGAAATCAGAGGAAAGCTTTCTGAGAAGGATTCTGTTTCCTTAGAAAGATATTACATAGAAAGTACTGCTACAAAGGGTATGCTTGAACTTAACGGAGTTGTTAAGAAGAATCCGAAAACTATCAAAAAAATTCAGGAATGGCTTGCTAATATTGGCTGGACGAATGAGGATTATGAAGAACAGATGGAACTTGCAGGGGTTGAAACCATTCTTCCGATTTCCTTTCAGATTCCTTTGGAATACAGGCTTACGGAAGATGGCTTAAAGGTATCCATTCCAGTGTCTGCAATTGAGGAATATGGCGGCGGTTCTATATACCGGATTCAGTTACTGCGTTATATGGCAGCTGCGAATACAACAGAAAATGGTTATATGGTTGTACCAAATGGTTCCGGTTCTTTGATTGATTTTAATAACGGCAAGATTGCAGCAGCCTCTTATTCGCAATATGTCTATGACATTGATCCGTTGGCTGCAAATTATACGACTACAGAGAACAGTATAAGTGCTAAACTACCGTTGTTTGGAATTTGCAGAGAGAAGTCCTCTGTCCTTGCAACCATTGAAAGCGGAGCAAGTCTTTCAGTGATAACAGCCGGAATTTCCGGTGTATATAACGAATATAACTATGCATATCCAACCTTTGTGCTTCGTACAGCCGATAATCTCAGGATGTTTGGAAATACCAGCCAGGACGTATTAGTACTGGAGCCAGAACTATATGATGCCAATCTGGAAGTAATGTATACCTTCCTGACAGAAGAATATAAGGGTTATGCAGGCCTTGCAGGTTATTACAGAGAAAAGCTGATAGCTGAAGGAGTACTTACTCCGGGCTCTCAAACGGGAGATATTCCTTTTTATTATGATGTTATCAGCGGTGTAAAGGAAACGGCTCATTTTCTTGGAAAACAGTATCTGCATACCTTTTCCATGACTACTTTTGATCAGGCTGCCAGGATATCTGAGGAACTTTCAGCTCAGGGAATAAACAACCAGGTGATGAATCTGCAAGGTTGGTTTAACGGCGGGTATTATCATAATACAGCTGACAAGATAAAGATTCCAGGGAAACTTGGAGGGAAATCAGAGTTAGAAAACCTGAGCAAAACCCTGAAAAAAAATGGCGGAAGGTTATACGCCGATGTTGCCTTACAACAGATAACCTATGCAGATAAGGATTTTAACTATAATGCAGAGGCTTCTAAGTATTACGGAGCAGGATATGTGGTAGCCTTAGGGCAGGTAAATCCTGCAACCTTAAGAAGCACTTCAAGTCTTGGATATATGGAGACAGTATACAATTTGCTCTCTCCCAGATATCTGCCCAGATACGTGAGCAAATTTGCTGAAGAAATGAATGCTTATGATATAGAGGGTATCTCCTTAAGAGATCTTGGAAATATAGTTTATTCAGACAAAAAACGTAGGAATATAATCGACAGGGAAGAAGCCCTAAAAGTGGTGTTGGGACAGCTTGACCTATTAAAAGGTACGGGTAAGAAGCTCATGACCAATAGTGCCAATGATTATAGCTTTGGGTATAGTTCAGATATTATTAATGTACCCATTGAACAGAATAATTTCCTCATTGTAGATGAACGGATTCCTCTTTATGAAATGATTCTGCACGGTAGTATTCCCTATTCTACAGAGCTGTTAAATTATGAGGACAAGGAAGGTATGAAGGAAACCGTACTTAAAATGATTGAAAGTGGTGCTGCGCCTCATTATATTTTCACCTGGGAAGAGTCAAACAAGATGAAGAATACCGGTTTAAACAGGTATTATGCGACTACTTTCGGAGTTTGGAAGGCAGATGCAATTGCAATATACAAGCAGGTAAACGAACCATTAAGCCAGGTAAGGGGTTCTGTGATGCAGAATCATGAAATTCTCTCAAACGGTGTAAGAAAGGTTACTTATGACAATGGCACCGTAATCTATATCAACTACAGTGATGAAGTACAGCTGACAGATGGGTATGAGATACCGGCAAAAGGCTATAGATTGGAGGGGACGAAATGAATGGAAAAAAAAGAATGACGCTTCTCCAAAAACGAAAGATGACAGGACTTTTATTTATTCTGCCCTGGTTTGTGGGATTTCTGGTCTTTTATGTGAGATCCATACTTCTGGCAGGACAGTTTGCCTTTTCTGAACTAAATATGGATGCGGTGAATGGCGGTTACAGTCTTACAAATGTCGGCTGGGAGAACTTCCGCTATGCCTTCCGTGTCCACGGCACTTTTAAACAGATACTTACGACTTCAGTACTGGATATGCTGGTGGATGTTCCATTAATTACTTTTTTCAGCTTATTTATGGCAATACTGCTCAACAAAAAATTTAAGGGAAGAACCATTGTAAGAGCGATTTTCTTTCTGCCAATTATCCTGAACTCCGGAGCAATTACCGCAGCCATGGAATTATCTGCTCAGATGATGCAAGGGGGAATTTCGTCCCAGGCAGCAGAGATGTTATCGTCATCTGCCTCAGCCGGCTCTACCCTTGCTCTGGATATGGACTTTTTTATCGATATGTTCATGAATCTGGGTCTTCCGGTGACGTTAATCGGTTATATTATAACTGCTGTTGCCCGTATCAATGATATCATTGCAGCTTCCGGTGTGCAGATAATAATCTTTATTGCTGCATTGCAGTCCATACCGGGTTCTATGTACGAGGTGGCAAAGATTGAAGGGGCTACCGGATATGAAACCTTTTGGAAGATTACTTTTCCTATGGTAATGCCACATATCATAACCAACGTGGTATACACCATAGTAGACAGCTTCACGGAAAGCGGAGTGGTTGATCTGGCCTATAAAACAGCATTTAACGAATTTAACTATGGACTGAGCAGTGTCTTCAGTCTGGTATCAACCATAATCACCTGTATTATTCTGGTAACAGTCTGCGGGCTGATACAGAAGCGTACTTTCTACTACAATTGAGGAAAGGAGAAGCATATCATGATAAAAAATTCTGCCTTAACAGATGGTTTCCTTAGGCTTAAAGCTATAGCAAGTGACAAAGATCAGGGTAAAAGCCTTCTTAGTAATGTAAAGAAGTTCCTGATCAGTGTATCAAGAATTGCCATATTGATTGGAGTTGGATATGTAATCCTGTCGCCAGTCATCGGCATGATAGTAAACTCCATTTCCTCAGATCGGGATGCTTACAATCCAATGGTATTTGTATTACCGCAATTTCCAACGCTGGAAAGGTACCGGCTTGTTTATGAGTCCCTTGATTATCTGCCTACCATGGCAAGGGATCTCCTTTACACCTTATCCCTGATGCTGCTGCAAATTCTTGTATGCTCTATGGTGGGATATGGTTTTGCAAGATTTGATTTTCCTTTTAAGAAGCTTTTGTTTGGCTGTGTGGTGGTGATGATCGTTATCCCTGTACACACAATTATGTTGCCGTTATACATAACCTTCCGACAGTTTGATCCATTTGGCATTGCCACTGCACTAACAGGTTCGTCGATTAACCTCATGGGTACCCCGGTCCCTATGTATATTATGACAGCTCTGGGGTGCGGGTTGAGGTCAGGTTTATATATTTATATCTTCAATCAATTTTTCAGAGGGCTTCCCAAGGAAATAGAGGAGGCAGCATTTGTAGATGGTGCAGGCGTTTGGTATACCTATTTTAAGATTATGCTGGTAAACGCTACACCGGCTGTCATAACCGTAGCAGTGTTCTCAATGGTATGGCAGTTCAATGATACTTTTTTTGCGAAGTTATTTTTGATTAGTGAGGATGTGGTAATCAGTAAAAAGATCTCTATTTTGCAGGCAACCATAGCAAACGATTATAAGATCCTGGATACAGCCATACAGGAATTATATCTGAATGCCGGCATTATATTAGTTATCTTGCCTATATTGATTATCTATCTGTTACTACAGAGATACTTTATAGAGGGTGTGGAGAGAAGCGGTATTGTGGGGTAGTTTTCTCTTGCCTGGAAGCTATTAACTTTTATCTTAAAAGGAGGAGTGAAAAAGGTGAAGAACAAAAAAATTTTAGCCTGCCTGCTGGTGGGCACCATGGCTTTGGCTTTGGTGGGCTGTAAAGGTGACGGTACGAAGAAAACGGATGCAGATGTAAAGAACGAGATTGTTCAGGAAGTGACCTCTACACCGGAACCGGAGACAGAGCCTGTTCAGGAAACGGTAACGGCAAGCCTGGATTTTGAAGACGGTAATATGGGGTTTGTTTCTTTGTATACCCAGTCTGCTGATGCAGATAATTCGGAACTGTCAATTGTAGATTACAACGGAAGTAAAGCTCTGCAGGTAAAGAATATGGAGGGAAAGGTTCCTTATGTTGGATTTGATGCTACCAGCCTGCTGGGAGCTGATGTTACGAAAGTGGCTGCTTTGGAGATGACTATCGGAACAGCATATGGTAACGGCAGTTTCAGTGCTTCTTCCGGAAATATTCTTACCTGGACCGGTGAAAAGCTTGAAGAGACCAAATATGACTGGTCTGTATATCTGGATACCAAAAATCCAAACAAAGCAGTTGCGAAGCTGGATACCGGAAAAGAGTTCATAGCAGATGCCGGCAATATCTTTATTATATGCCTTAAGACAGATAATGGCGTAACAGAAGGAAATGGAAATGCTACCATGTATATCGATGATATCCGTTTCCTGGATGCTTCCGGTAATGTATTGACAGCAAACAGCTCAGTTGCTTTTGCTCCGCCCAAAGGCTTTGAAAGTACAGGTATCGATCTGTCCAATCTGGCAGCAGTTACAAATGCCGTGAACTTTGAAGGATTTGCTTGTACGGGAGCCGGCTGGGCACAGAACGGTTTTGAAATGCCGAAGGAAATAATCGATGCTTTGGTACCCGGTTCTGTAGTGGAAATTGAGTATACCAGTGAAAATGGTGATATGTGGCTGGTTATTCCCGGAGCAGCTGCAGGTTGGATGAGAGTCGGAGATGGTACCAATAGTAAAGCTTATATTAACAACTCTAAAAACGTTGCGCAGATTACCTATGAGCAGATAGCTGAGTTCTGCGGAGAAGACAAAGCTGCCTGGGGTACTACCATGCAATGTGAGGCTTCCGGTGCCTGGGAAGTTTACAGTGTGAAGGTTGGCACAAAATCAACGGTATATGGTTTATCCAATCCGGTGGAATTCAAAGATTTCGCCTGCAAAGCAGATGCCTGGGCACAGAGTGGTTTTGACATGCCCCAGGAAATTGTAGATGCCCTGGTACCTGGTTCCGTTGTTGAAGTAAGTTATACCAGTGAATCCGGCAAGCTGTGGTTAGTAATACCCGGAGCAGCCGCTGGCTGGATGAGAGTTGGTGATGGTACCAATGGTTCAGCTGTAAGTTATAATGGCAAGAGTTACATTACCTACGAACAGATTGCAGAATTCTGCGGTGAGGATAAGTCTGCCTGGGGTCTTACAATGCAGTGCGAATCCGATACGCCCTGGGAAGTATATGGTGTAAGGGTAGGAACAGCTTCTGCCATGAACATGCTGAACAATGTGGTGGAATTTAAAGATTTCGCCTGCAAAGCAGATGCCTGGGCTCAAAATGGCTTTGATATGCCTCAGGAAATCCTGGATGCCTTAGTACCAGGTTCAGTAGTTTCTGTTAAATACACCAGTGAATCAGGAAAACTGTGGCTGGTAATGCCGGGAGCGGCGGCAGGCTGGATGAGAGTTGGTGATGGTACCAATGGGCAGGCAGCAAACAGTGATGGAATTGCTCAAATAACCTATGAACAGATTGCAAAGTTCTGCGGAGAAGACAAATCCACCTGGGGAACTGTGATGCAATGTGAATCGGATACGCCCTGGGAAGTATACAGCGTAAGCGTAGGCCAGGCCGCTAAATAATGGCAAGACAAGGGGACATTGAAGGAGGATATGGAATAATGAAAAATTTGAAAAAAGTAATAGCTCTTTGCTTATCTGTTATGATGGTCGTATCAATGTTTGGATGCAGTAAAAAGACTGAGAAAGACACTCCCTCCAGCAGCGAAGTCACAGAAAGTGCCACAGAAGTACCTACAACAGAACCTGTGAACAATACTGGTGAAAAAAGAACAATCAATATTGGTACCTGGTGGATACAATACTATGACAGTTCCCATAAGTCCGTAGAGGATGATCCCTCGTATTCAGGTTTGGATGTAGCACATTTGAAATTTGATAATGTAAAAAAGATTCATGATAAATACAATGTAGATTTCTTCTGGAAAAACCTGACTTATGCAGGAGTTCAGGAATCTATTAATAATTCCATTCTTGCAGGTACACCTGATTGTGATATTTACCTGGTAGAGCTGGCGTTTGGTATACCGGCAGCACTTAACGGTCTGGCTACTGATATGAAAACTGTTCTTCCGGCGGATAACGATCTCTTTACCACACAAAAGAATATAACTTACCTGGATCTGGGTGACGGTAAAGCGACACTGCTAAAGAGGGTAGAAGCAGCTTCTACGATAGAAGCAACCTATCCCTTAGGCTTTAATATACAGATGCTGGAAGATAATAACCTGGAAGATCCCAGAAAATTATATGAGCGAGGAGAGTGGACCTGGGATAAATTCATCGAATATTGTAAGGTACTGACAAAGGATTCGGATGGAGACGGTCAGACAGATCAATATGGCTATTGCGGTTTCCAAAATGAGACCTTCGAGCAGCTGCTTATGAGTAACGGTGCACATGTTGCGGCAACCAAAAAAGAGGAGCTTTCTTCTGCGGCAACGGGTGAAGCTCTGCAGATGATGTCAGATATGTACAATGTATATAATGTTGCCTATCCTTATGATTTTGAAAGCGGCGACGACGCTACCACCATGAGGGGACAGTACCGTGAAGGAAATATCGGTTTCTTTCCTATTGCAGCATGGATTGCAGCAGATAAGGCAGATTATGACTACTCAGGTGCAAACGGCTCTACCCTTGCATTTGATACGGCCTATGTTCAGTGGCCGGTAGGTCCTTCCGGTAATAAGGATACCAATGCCGGTAAAGTATCAGCAGGTGAATACTATATTATACCTGCAGGGGTAAAAGATCCGGAAACAGTTTACAACGTGCTTTATGATATGTGGAACTGGTATGACGGAGATACTTCTGTTCGAGATGATGAAGAGACTCTGTATTGGTGGTATGCAGTTACTGCTTCTGATGAAACCTTACAGAATGAGAATTTCTCCATTATGGAAGATGTCGGCAGAAGAGAAACCTTTGAGCTTTGGAATCAGCTGGGTATCTCTTACGATCTTCACTCTCTGATCAAAGGGGAGACCACACCTGCACAGTTCCAGGAAACCTATAAACAGCAGGTACAGGATGCACTTGATGCCTATTTTAAGTAAGTAATTTATTATATCGGAAACAGTAGTTAAATTTCTGATAAAGCAGCGGCTGCGCTGCCGTATACAAATAGAAATTACAGGGCGGGGTGCCGCCCTGTAAAAAGGTAGAATGGAGGAATTTATGAGCGATTTAAAAATGATAGCTCCTGCGGTGCCAAATGTTCCCTGGCAGGAACGTCCGGCAGGGTTAAAGGATGCCCCGGTTTGGAGATATACAGAAAATCCAATCATTGGACGTAATCCCGTAAAAGGCGTTGCCAGAATATTTAACAGTGCGGTCATGCCTTATGGGGATGAATTTATTGGTGTTTTCCGCGGTGAGCAGACGAACGGTATTCCTTATATCTACCTGGGTAGAAGTAAGGATGCCATTCACTGGGATTTTGATGAGAATAAAATACCTTTTGTGGATAGTGAGGGTAAATCCTTTATGCCGCTATATGCCTATGACCCAAGACTGGTAAAGGTAGAGGATACCTATTACATCATTTGGTGTCAGGATTTTTACGGTGCGGCAATCGGTATGGCTAAAACAAAGGATTTTGAAAGCTTTGAAAGAGTGGAAAATCCATTTCTGCCTTATAATCGAAATGCAGTGCTGTTTCCCCGGAAAATCAACGGAAATTTTGTTATGTTAAGCAGACCCTCTGACAGCGGGCATACACCTTTTGGTGATATCTTTGTTAGTGAAAGTCCGGATCTCACTTTTTGGGGTAAACACAGACATGTTATGGGAAGAGGCAGTAACTGGTGGGAATCCTTAAAAATTGGCAGCGGTGCAACTCCTATTGAGACCAGTGAAGGTTGGCTTTTGTTCTACCATGGGGTAAGCGGTACCTGTAATGGCTATGTATACAGCATTGGCGGAGCAATTCTGGATCTTGAGAATCCCTCCATCGTAAAGTATCGTTGTGAGACCTTCCTGCTTACGCCGGAGGAGTGGTATGAAGAGAGAGGATTTGTTCCCAATGTAATTTTTCCTTGTGCTACCATTCATGATTCAGAGTCTGGAAAGATTGCCATTTACTATGGTTCAGCAGATAGTTATGTCGGTCTGGCCTTCACCAAATTTGATGAAATCATAGCCTATATCAAGGAACATAGCAATGTATCCGCAAGTGATACGGAAGTTGGTAACAGATAGAAGCGTAGTGTAATAGAGAGGCTAGTGTAATTGAGAAGCTAGTGTAATAATAATTAGTTCTAAAATAATAGTAAGGGGTTTTGCAAAATAGATCAGGTGTCTATGGAGCAAAATCCTTTTTCTGTATATGCTCAACTTTCTTTTTATTAATTTGCTTTTCCTTGCGATAGCATTAATCTATATAGGTGTATTCGTTCTTTGTGTTTTGTGGAATATACCTGCACTCATAGAGAAACAAGCCTTATAACTTTGAATTATGATTTATGAATATTATGATTTATGAATGTTTCAATAAATGTATATGGAAGAAGTGAATACTAATTTTCATTCGTTATTTGATTAGATGTTTATAAAAATATATTGACTTATTGTAATTGCGTGATTATAATGACAGTAATTTCTCAATTACTTTAAAAATCAATTAAGGAGTGTTGTTAACCTTGCTGGGTGGCATGGGGTTCCCGACCCCATGCCACCCGTCGGGTGCTCGGTGCGAATGGTCAAGTGCATATTTATTAGGTATTTATGGCCGTAGATATTAATAGCACCCTAAAATTTAAATACAAATTATAAAAAAGTTGGAACGGAGGCAACATGGAGGTATTGAAAAGTACAGAAATCACAAAGTACCGCAAAGTGATGGAAGAAGAAAAAGAGAGAATCATATCCAATGTTAATTATTTGCAGAAAGATAACCGGGAGGATGAGGCGGTTTTTGAAAAAATCAGACTGAATGTCTATAACATCTTTCTCTCCTGTTTACAGGCCAGCATTAATAAATTGGATAAGGAAAGAGATTTTTATGATTCAAATTATATGACAGGACTAAAGACCGAGTATCTTGCCTGTATTGAGAGGATAAGTATGCCATGGAAAGAAAAACTTTCCTTCGCAGAAAATCATGACATTACAGAAGACAGATTAATTGAAACGATTAAACTTGAAACAGCTGCCGCTATTAAGTCTCTGTTTCTACAAAGTTTAGAAGGAGCAGAGTTATGACAGAAGAGCAGGTTATCAAGTTATTAAAATGTCTCTCTGATAAATCCAGGCTTCAGATTGTAAAAAACCTGGTCAAGGAACCCATGTATGTAGAACTTCTGGCAGAAAGGCTTGATCTGACACCTCCAACAGTATCTTTTCATTTAAAGAAATTAATGGACAGCGGGCTGGTGACTTCTGAGAAAGAGCAATACTATATGATATACCACGTGAATAGGGAGGTGTTTGGTAATACACTGGAGGAACTGATATTAAGTAAAGCTACTGAAAATGAAGCTGAAATGGAGAGGGAGCTGAAATATCGGAACAAAATTATCAACAGCTTCTTTGAGAGAGGGAAACTTAAAAGCATACCGGTGCAAAAGGAGAAACGTAAGATAATTCTAAATAAGCTGGCAGATAGATTTGAATATAAAAGAGAATATAAAGAGAAAGAAGTCAATCTTATATTGGCGGATTTTCATGATGACTTTTGTACCTTGCGTAAATATATGGTAGAAGAAGGTTTATTTGAACGGGTAAATAACAGCTATAAACGAAAAGAAAAGTAAGAAAGACAATTTTTGAACTGCTGATTAAGAAATTACTGTGAATTCCAAACATTGTTAATTCATTGCCATTCTGTTATACTTTATGTTAAAAGATAACAATACTATAAGCAAAGGAGTGACTTAAATGTCTGGAATCATTTTAGAAGGCGGAACCTTCCGCCCTATATTCAGTGCCGGTATTATGGATGCTTTATTAGAACATGAAATTTTGTTTCCCTACTGCATCGGTGTTTCAGCTGGCATAAGCTTTGGGTATTCCTATGTGTCTAAACAAAAAGGCAGGAACCTGGATATACTTCTTAACTTCAGAAAAGACAAGCGATATATAGGTACAAGAAATTTAATTAAATACAAAAGTCTCTTTGGACTGGACTTCGTTTACGATGAAATACCTAATAAGCTACATCCTTTTGATTGGGATACCTTTAACCAATACGACGGAAAAGTGGTGGTGGGTGTAACCAATGCCAATACCGGAAAAGTCGAATATTTGGATGGTAAAGATACGGATAAGAAATGTACTGTATTACAGGCCACCTGTGCTATGCCAATGTTCTTTCCAGCGATTAATTGGAAAGAAAATCTGTATTATGATGGTGGACTCACTGATTCCATACCTATTAGAAAAGCTATTGCTGACGGCAATGAGAAAAATCTTATTATATTGACAAGACCAAAGGGTTATCAAAGAATACTGGGAAACGACAGTAAGATTGCTATGAGGATGCTGCGTAATAAATATCCTGCAATGGTAGAGGTATTAAGAGACAGGCCCAAAATGTATAATGAAACCGTTGCATTTTGTGAAGAGCTCGAAAAGCAAGGAAAAGCTGTAATATTAAGACCTGAATACCCAATTGAAAGCCTGGAAAAAGATTTGGATACCCTGGAAAAGAATTACCGCCATGGTTATGATATGGCTGTAAGTAAGATAAAAGAAATTGAGAAGCTTCTGTAAGATTATACAGTGAAGTTTTTATAATTAAACAGTAGCCTCTTTAAATTGTGTGGTGATGGCTCTTAAAATTGTACTGTGAAGCTTCTTTAATATATCAATTGTATTAAATAATAATACTTTGAAATTATATTCTCAAAAGTGAACTTATACATTTTTGTTATTTAGAAAAATCCATGTATCAACGTTTAGACTGGTTATTTAGCCATAACGTGATCCATGGATTTTATAGGTTGAACATTCAACAAAGAGCTGTCTTAAGCTCCTTTTGAAATTTCAGCCAGACGGTCAATAATGGGTAAGTGCTGGGTACATAACTTTTCACATTTTCCGCATTTAATACATTCAGCTGCCATTTCTACAGGTATATGCCAATGATAGTTAATTCTGTCGTACATATTATTTCCGAGAAGTTTTTCATTATAGGCATCCATGAATTTAGGAATATCTATATCTTTTGGACAGTGTTTGCAATAAGCACAGCCGGTGCAAAGGTTATTTAAGGCAACGCCTTTATTTTCATATTCCTCAAAGATTTCCTTTGCAGGCCTTTCCTTCAGATTTTCTACTGCCTTACAGGCATCATCCACATGTTCTTTGGTAGTACATCCGGAAAGGGTTATGGTGATTTCCTTATGGGATGCCACAAAGTTAAGGGCAGCCTGTGCAACCGTCAGATCAGTCCCCTCGGCAAGGTATTCGAAGGTTTTGGGATTATTAGGAATTAAACCGCCGCCTAAGGGGTTCATTACAACTACACCCATACCTTTTTCATGAGCAGCTGTAATACCGGTTTGACGAAAACGATAGTTTAAAGCGTTATACCCAATTAACATTCCCCTGAATTTATCAGCGGCAACAGCATCCTCAAGTTCATTCCCCTGCATATGAGAAGAAAAAACAATGTTTCGAATAAGTCCTTCACTTTTTGCCTCTTCAAAGAAACCATAAAGAGACTCACACTGGCTTTCAAAAGAGTTCAGATTCAGAACACACCACAGATGATAAAAGTCAAGATAATCCACTTTTAATCTGCTTAAGGTAGTTTCAAGCCTGCTGCGAAAAGCATCTCTGGTACTTTTTCCTCCTATGGTACCCAGATTGGTCTTGGAAGATATGTAGTAGCTGTCTCTGGGCAGTTGGGATAGTGCAAGTCCTGTTATCATTTCACTTTTATCATTACAATAAAAAGGTGCAGTATCAAAATAGTTTATGCCTTTTTCATGGGCATATAAAACAACTTCTGAACATTTTTCGTAGAGTTCTTCTTTTACATCCTCATCGTCATAGCGCATACAACCCATGCCTATGGCAGATACTTTCATATCAGTATTACCGTATTGCTTGTAGTACATTTTCTACCTCCGTCTGATTAGGACATGTCTGAAAATTCATAGTACTGAACTGAATAACTCACTTTGCGGTATTCTTGGCAGTAATTCAGGGAACATAGCACAATACATCATCTCGCGATTTGCTGCATTGTACGAATTTATCCCACGAAATGGAGCCTCCAGCACAGTAAAAGTAGTTCTCAGACACACCTTAGATTTCCTGATCAACAAATTTGCATAAGAATCTTTCATTCTATAAGTTGAATTTCAGTTTGCCTCTTCCGTTTATAAAAAGGCCTGGTTATTAATGCTATATAGGGCAACTTATAGTATCAATAATAGTATAACATATAAATAAAAAAAATCTCAATGGAGAATATGATACTAAAAGCCACTTCAGACGGTAAGTAAAGGACTTTCTCTTTTACCAGAATAGTAGTATAATGAAGAAAAAGTACAAGCAGTATTATTGTGAAGGAAATTAAGAGAGGGAATGAACGGAAATGATAAAAAAGAAAACGAATAAAACAGAAGCCTTACGAGAATCAAACAACGAAAAAAAAGTAGAATATAGCACAAAAAAAGCTGGCATAAGCAAAACGAATACTACCGGTAATAAATTATCAAAAAGCAATAGTAATAAAAAAAGCAGCAACTCTGCAGCTATAACCGATTGGTTTTTTATGAGTAAACAGGAAGTAACAGCAAAAGATATAGCGCAGCATTTACAGCCCCTAAACCTTGGAGAATTGGATTTGTGGGAGGAACTGAATATACTTGCTCTGGAAATGGGAGATAAAAACAGTATTGATTTTGAAGGTTTGGCAGGTGGGTTCAAAAGTAAAGAGGATATTGCATTTATGAATCAACATGGGTTTGTAACTGTATTTACAGTAACCGTTAGTGAGGACAGTACATTAATACGTGGGGTTTTTGATGAAATTCTTAAGCAATTCTCCGGTGCCTTCTGTGTGGATACGGAGGATTTCAAGCCATACATTATGAGCAGGGAGTAATGACAGACAGCTTGAGAGAAGGAAGGGCTCGCTGTAGATTCAGATAGAAGGAAGGGCGCAAAAGTGAAAATGTTACGGGGAATATTTGGCTTATTGTTTGGCATGCTCCTGTTTCTTCTGGTTATGTTTGGGCAGCTTTTATTCAGAGACGATAAGAGTAACGATGCAATCAGCAATAAAAATGATGCCAGGTTTCATATACAGATACTTGTTCAGAATACGGACGAATACTTTTGGACTAATTTCAAAGACGGTGCAAAGGATGCTTCGGAAGAAATGAAAGTTCATACTGAATTTGTACCTATCACCGGTAAAGACGGTGAAGTGATACAGGACGCTGTTGAGAAGGGTATCTATGCAGGGGTTGACGGAATTGCCTTAAAACCCGCTGATGCTATCGGAACCGGTGAGATTGCAGAGGAAGCAAGAGTAAAAGGTATTCCTCTGGTGGTATATGAGAATGACAGTTATAACATATCAGGGGTACCAACAGTAGCCTCAAACAGTTATACTATCGGTTCAATGGCTGGTAAGATGGCAGCGGAGGCAGTGGGTAAAGGTGCGAAAGCAGTAGTTATAATGAATGAAGCCGGAGAAGAAGGAGATGTACTGTACAGAAATTTAAGTATACAGGGGATTACAGAGGCTTTTTCTGTAAATGATGTACAGCTGGAAGAAATCTATACCTTAAAGCAAAATATGTTTGATGCAGAGAAAGTGACTTACTCGATTATTTCAAAACATAAGGATGCAGATGTCATTATATGCCTTGACGAAAAAAGCACACCCGGTGTTGCACAGGTATTGGTAGATAACAATCTGGTAGGAGATATTAAGCTTGTAGGTTACGGCAGTATGCCTCTAACCCTTGATTATGTTGAAAGAGGGGTTGTCTATGGAACAGTATGCCCCAATGCTTATGAGATTGGGTATTATACAGTGAAACAGCTGGCGCAGGTATTAAACGGTGTGCAGATCAGTGACTATAAGAGTACACCGCTTTATACCATAGATGCCTCTAATGTGGCTGATTATAATAATCAGATTACAGGACAGGCAGGTGAGGAATGAAAGAAAGAGGTAAAGCAGACAGAAAAGGAAGTAATAAAATATACCGTAAATTAAGCATTAAAGTCAGCGGCAAGGAAAGAATAGATCTGTCCTACCGCACCAAACTTACCAGTTTCTTTCTGCTGGCGACCGCTATTACCATATTGGTGGGCTTGTATAATTACATCTCCTCCCAAATGTTGATGCAGGATATGACTGATCTGCTGAATAAGAGCCAGGAGCTAACTGCTTTGTACAAGGAAGTGGATGAGATACAAAGTGATCTTGAGGTCTATTTATCCACCAGAAGTTCAGACAGTCTTCAGTCCTTTTATAATCACAGCAATTCTATCAGTTACAATAACAGTATTTTAAAAGCGGATACCGACTATACAGACCGTGGTGTAAGGATAACAAATCTTACAGGTATGATCGATCATTATCTTAAAATACTGGATGAAACCATTGTTGACAAAAGAAACCGTAAAATAAGTGATTACACTGCCGGTTATCAGCAGGCAGTAAAAGAATATAATTACATCGGCAGTTATATCAAGGAAATTATGAGTACTGATTTAAGCGACAGTGCTGAAAAATATATTGATATACGAAGAGAAGCTGATAAAAGTTCAATTCTAAGTTATGCCATGTTTGGCATAAGTTTTGCACTGATTCTTGTGCTAATCGTTCTGTTCAGTTATGAGATCACAAGACCGATCACAAAATTGTCAGCTTATGCCAAGGAAGTATCCTCCGGTAATTTTGAAGTGGATATATCGGAGGAAGGCACCAGCAGTGAGATAAGGGTACTATACAGGGCTTTTGGTAAAATGACCAGAAGTATTAAGAAATATATCAATGAGCTGAAGGAAAAAGAAAGACTTGAAAGAGTACTAATCCAGGAGAAATATGATAATCTCAAGATGAAAAATGCCCTGCATGAAGCGGAGCTGCTGGCACTGCAGTCTCAGGTCAATCCACATTTCATCTTCAATTCTATCAATATTGGAGCAAAGGTAGCCATGCTTCAGGGAGACAGTGTGACTTGTGAATACCTTGAAAATTTCGCGGATATTTTTCGGTATAACTTAAAGGGTCTGGACTATAATGCGACTTTATCCGATGAAGTGAACAATGTTATGGCATATATGAGCTTATTAACTACCAGGTTTGGTGATTTCATCGAATTTCGCACGGACATTCCGGAGGATCCGGAGATAAAGGATTTTATAATCCCAAGAATGACTCTTCAGCCACTGACAGAAAATGCCTATATCCATGGAATCAGCAAACTGGAAGAGGGAGGAATCATTGAATTAAGCGTTCGAAAAGAAAAGGAGAGAGTAATAATTATAGTCTCCAATTCCGGTGATCATTTCCCCGAGGAAGCAATTCAGCTGATTCTGAACCGTAAATGGAAACATGAGAAAAACGAAAAGCAAAAAGGTCATACCACCGGTATCGGAATGGATAATGTGTTAAAAAGACTGAGGCTGTTTTACGATGATTATAATGTTATGAATATCATTAGTAAAGACGGGGTAACCAAAGTTATTTTGTCACTGCCTTTTGTAAATCGCAGAGAGGAAGAAATGTAGCCGTTGGTAATTAAACGGTAAACTGCATGTAGCTGTTTTGGAAATCAGAAATAATTTCTGCTCACATTTCTTTTTGAGCTTTATCTAAAGATAACAGTGGCAGGTATAAGTTTAGGTTGAAAAAAGAAAAAGCGTTTTCAACTACAGATTCAGGAATGTCAGATCAAAGATTTGATATTCACGAAAGAGGTTAACAGGATGTATAAAGTATTAGTAGTTGATGATGAACCCATAGCAGCAGAGTCTGTTATATATATGCTAAACAGGAATTTTGAAGAAATAGAAATCGTAGGCAGTGCACGCTCGGGAAAAGATGCAATTGAAAAGGCTTACAATCTCCATCCGGATATTATTATAATGGATATAAATATGCCCGGTATCAACGGCTTAGAGGCAATAAAGCAAATAAAAGCCTCTAATTCCAATGTGAGTTTTATTGTCATTTCTGCCTTTGATTATTTTGATTATGCTGTGGAAGCAGTAGCACTGGGCGTTGTGGAGTATCTGCTAAAACCTGTTAAGGAAGCAAAGCTAAAGGAGACCATGGCAATTACTCTGGAGCAGATTCGTGTCCGCAAGCAGAATATTCAGAAGAATCTGGAACAGCAGGAAAGAATGGAGATGATAATTCCTGTTCTGGAGAACGGCTTTATGAATTCATTGTGTCTTTATAACGGCGGAGCGGAGGAACTTAAGAACTACTGCCAGCTCTTTGGCATACCAAAAGGCAGCGGTTATGTAATGGCAATTGAATTAGGTCAGAAAAAGAGCAGAAAGATAGAGAACAAAATCGGTGCCGGTGTATACGGCGATAAAATGTACGGCGAATATAAGAAAATCATACAGTCAAGGCTTAAAGCCATTGTTGGACCAATTATGCTTAACCGTATTATTGTATATGTTTTTGAGGAGAATGACGCTGAAGAATATGAGCTTAAGAAGCATTCCGTTGAGGAAGCAGGAAGAATACTCGAGAGAGCAATAAGAATCTATCCGGATATCTATATTGGTATCGGCCGGTATTACAGCTCTATTGAAGAAGCCAGGAAATCCTATCAGGAATCCCTGTTTGCTCTGGGGGTATTAACCGGTGAAAAAGAAAGTAAAGAAGCGCAGATTCTCCATGTTGATGATATACTGGACAGGGTTGAGTACTCAGAAAGTGATTATGAAGAACAGTTGGAAGAGATCTATCTTCATGCAGCAGAGCAGGAAGAAGAGGGAGTACTGGTGACCTTTGAAGAGGTATTTAACCGGATGACCAGAGATAATTCCATGAGCTTTGAAAGTATCAAAAACAGCATGATTGGGCTGGTAACAGGCTTTGCTGCCCGCTGGAAAAATGCAGCAGGTAATTATTATGATGTATTAAAGGATATTATCGGGACGGAACAAAAGGAAGTACTTTACGCAATCAGCAGGAGTTTCCTGGAACGAACAGTTAAGCGTCTGGCAGAAGGAAGACAGCTTAAGGCAAATACTATAATTGAAAAAGCGAACCGTTATATGGAGATGAATTTCGCCAGAGAAATTTCTTTAGAGGAGGTAGCCAGAGAAGTAAATTTAAGTCCTTATTATTTCAGCAGGTTCTATAAAGAAGAGGCAGGTATTAATTTCAGCGACAGACTGACAGAAATTCGTATGGATAAGGCAAAGGAACTGCTGCGAAAGGATGAATATTCCATTAAGGATGTCTGTTATATGACAGGCTATATGGAACCGAACTATTTTTCAAAGATATTTAAAAAGGTAACCGGTGTCACTCCCACAGAATATAAAAAACTGTTTGGGAATTAAGGAGGAGGTATAAGGATGAAGAAGCACTTATGGGGAAGAGCTTTGAGTTTTATCCTTGTTTTAACGTTATTGATGTCAGGAACGGGATGTGAAAAACGAACAGAGAAGGATATACGGCCTGAAAAGGATGATAAGATTGTGGTTGGGTTTTCTCTTGGGACACTGATGGAAGACAGATGGATCAGGGACAGGGATATCTTCATTTCGAAAGCGGAGCAGGAAGGTATCGAAGTAATCGTAAATAATGCCAACAAGGATTCTGATTTACAATATGAACAGGTTAAAACCATGCTGAGCCAGGGAATTGATGTGCTTGTAATAGCACCAAATGACAGTGTATCAGAAGCAAAATGTGTAAAAGCGGCCAAAGAAGAGAAGGTACCGGTCATCTCTTATGACAGACTGGTGTCAAATAGCAATGTAGATGTCTATATATCCTTTGATAATCACCAGGTGGGGCAGATTATGGCTGAATATCTGACGGAAAATGTTCCCCGGGGCGGGTATATTATACTTGGCGGTTCTGAAAACGACAGCAACAGCAAGATGCTTTATGAGGGGGCAATGTCTGTATTGCAGCCCTTTATAGACAAAGGCGATATTGAAATTCTGGATCAGACCTGGATTGATGGCTGGATCAGAGAAAGTGCTTATGATTTTATGAGAGAAGAGCTGAAAAGCTATAAAGATAAAGTAAAGGCAGTAATCTGCGGTAATGATTCCCTGGCCTGGGGAGCAATTGATGCTCTGTCTGAGGCGCAGATAGCAGAGCAGGTACAGGTTACCGGCCAGGATGCAGATCTGGTTGCCTGCCAGAGAATCGTTACAGGGAAACAGGCACTTACTGTTTATAAGCCCATAAAGGATCTGGTGGAAAAAACTGTTGAGGTCTGCATTGCTTTAAAGAATGGAGATGAGATTCAGAGTGACGGTTATATTGATGATGGAAATTATAAGGTACCGTATATTTATATAGGGGTTCAGGCTGTGACAAAGGATAATATTGATGAAACGGTTATCAAAGATGGATTTCATTTGTATGAGGATGTTTATCAGACAGAATAAAGAATGGGAATTGAACTTTTTGTGAAATGATATAGGTTGTGGCAGCGGACGATGATTTAAAGCTCTGTTTATTCATTTTGTTATTCGAGAACCCATATTCCACTAAAGCGGCAGAAGCTGTTCATAGCAGGTACAACAGTGCCAAACTCGCTGCTGCTTTGTGGTCGTGAAAGGTTTTTGAGCTCAGACAGTGGCACTGTTGCACCTTTTCACAGTTTCTGCAGCTTAAGTGTCATATGGAACCTCTCAATACAAAATTCTTAAACAGAGCTTTAAATCATCTGGTTATTTGCTATATGAAAGTCTGTATGGATTGAGGTTGATCAACTGTATTCAACTTGTATATAATTGCAATTGATGCGAAATAAATATATTTGGGATGAAAAAATAATGAATTTTTAGTAAACCAGAAGGGGATATGGCTATAAATATTGTTTTAAATGTACTTGGTGTTTATAAGGAAAAAGATAAAGAGGAATATGATAGTATTCATTTATATAAGTTTGGAAGGATGGATTAGTCAGAAATTCTATGATTTATGAATTTACAGAGGATTTCATGAACTATTTATCATTTGTTTATTGGTAATTTGGGAGGATACATAGATGGCACATATTTTAGTGGTTGAAGACGATGCGGATATTAACAGGATTTTATGCAGATATCTTGAGAAAGAGAATTATGAGACGACAGCTGCTTTTTCGGGATCGGAGGCGAAGCTTCTGCTGTCGGTGAAGTCCTTTGACTTAATTCTGCTGGATTTGATGCTTCCCGGTATAAATGGGGAGGAGCTGGTCGCTGATATCAGAAAATCTTCTTTTGTTCCTATTATGATTATTTCGGCTAAGAGTGCCTTGGAAGATAGAGTGAAGCTGTTAAAATCGGGTGCGGATGATTATCTTGTAAAACCTTTTGAGAGAGAGGAGGTTCTTGCCAGGGTGGATGCTCTTCTTAGGAGGAGCAGGGATTTTGCAGTTAAGATTCCTGATAAGAATGAGATTTCGTTTAAGCAATTGACGATGAGACCTGTTTCCAGGGAAGTCTTTGTAAAAGGAAATCTTATCGGACTTACTTCTCATGAATACGAAATTCTAAACCTGCTATTAAAGTATCCGGAACGGGTTTTTACAAAAGAACAGCTTTATCAGGATATCTGGAAGAGTGGATATTATGGTGAGGATAATACGATTAATGTCCATATCAGTAATATACGTAAGAAAATTAAAGACTTTGATGAGGATTCTTATATTAAAACCGTTTGGGGTATTGGATTTAAGCTGGATACTGCTTTATAAGGAAAGCTTAGCACTATTTTGCATCTTTATACTTTCTTTAAACTTTTTTAAGTACTTGTTTAAATCAGATAAGTATACTGATTACTGTAAACAAGACAGTTTCCAATGGAAGAATCAAGAGAGAAAGAATAGAGAGGAGCAATAAAGTGCAGGAAGTAATATTAGCTACAAGAAATCTTACGAAAAAATATAATAATATAGCTGCAGTGAGTGATATCAATCTGGAAGTTAAGCAGGGGCAGATTTATGGAATTGTAGGAAAGAACGGTGCGGGTAAGACTACCTTACTCCGTATGATTACAGGGCAGTCTTATGCAACAGAAGGTGGGATGGTACTGTTTGGTGCAAGTACAGAAGCAGATTTATGCAAGGAGAGGAAAAGAATCGGTGCGATTATTGAAACCCCTAGTTTCTATTCCTATATGTCAGGTAAAGACAATCTGGAATATTACCGTATACAAAGAGGTATTCCCGGCAAGCAATGTGTTGCGGAGGCTTTGGAGGAAGTCGGTCTTACAGAGGCCGCCAATAAAAAATATAAGAGTTATTCCTTAGGTATGAAACAGAGACTGGGACTTGCCCTGGCACTTATGAACAGACCGGAGTTACTCTTACTGGATGAGCCGATTAATGGTCTTGACCCTTTCGGTATCGTTGAAATCCGTAATCTTCTTTTTAAACTCAATCAGGAAAAGAACATTACAATAGTAATATCCAGTCATATATTAAGTGAACTTTCAAATCTTGTTAATTATTATGGTTTTATTGATAACGGTAAATTAATAAAGCAGCTCTCGGCAGAAGACTTATCCAAGGAATGCAATAAATATATTGAACTTAAAGTAGACAATGTAGAGCGAATGACCGCTCTTTTAGAAACGAAATTAAATTGCCACTCCTACAAGTTAACACCGGATTATGCTATTCATATTTATGAGTATCTCGATCAACCGAAAAAGATTAGTGAACTGGCTGTTACAAACGGCATAGGCCTTCTGTCCCTGATGGTGAAGGAGATTAATCTTGAGAATTATTTTATACAGCTGGTGGGAGGAGAAAGTAATGATTAGTTATATTAAAAGTGAATATTTCCGCATTTTTCGCAATAAATGGACCTATCTTTTTATTTTGCTGTGTTCAGGTTTATTAGTCAGTTCCAATGTAGTCCTGACAATGGTAAAGGCTTCCGAGAAAAACTTTCCTTATGCAACGACAAAGTTTGCCTTAAGTATGTTCTACAGTAATTTTCCTATAGTGTTTATCTTATGTATAGCAATAACAGCCATGGTTTTTGGAAATGAGCATACAAATCATACCATGAAGAACAGTGTATCCTACGGTATTTCCAGAGGTGATATATTTTTTGGCAAGTTAATAGTTGAAGTTGTATATTCCATCCTGGCTTTTGTAATTATTGGAGCCTTAGATATCGGCTTTGCTTACCTGCTCCTTGACAATTCCGGTGTGGACTATATGTTGCTTCTGCTAAAAGCTTGTGCGGCAGCGTTTCCATTATTCTTAGTTGCTATAGCAATTACCAACAGTTTTTTATTTACTATTGAGAGTACAGGGGCAAGTAATGCAGCTTCCGTGGGATTACTCCTGGCATTCCCTTTAGTATGCAATATGTTAGGTATGAAATTTACATTTTTTATGGAACTGGCAAAGCTTCTTCCATGGAATATGATTTATTATCTTGGATTTGATATGGAAAAGTTTCAGCCCATACTTTTATGGGGAGGAAGAAACGGGTATGGGTACTACTGGCTAATAGCTTGCGTTGAGATAATTATTGTTTCTGTAATAGGTTTTGTATTGTTTAAAAAGAAAGAAATTAAGTAACAGAACGGAGGTAAGCAAATTGAATTATATTTTAATGGTTTTAGTATTTATCATAATTTTTCTTATTGCTTACCTTTTCTTACTGTTTAAGGCCTTATCCGAAGCGGCAAATCAAATGGATGAGATAGAGAAGAACCCTGAGAGAAACAGACAATTAAAAGGAATACCAACGATTCCAAGACTTGAAAAGCTTTTCTTTAAAATCAATACCATATATACAGCAAGGCAGAAGGAAAGAATAGTTTACCAGCTTAACGAGACGAAAATACGGCAGGAGATTGAGAACATCTCCCATGACTTAAGAACACCACTTACTTCAATACTGGGTTATCTGGATTTAGTCCAGGACAGTGCTTCCCTAAAGGAGCAGGAAGAGTATCTTGGAATTATCAGAAACAGAGCACGGCTGTTACAGGGATTTATTGAGAATTTTTATGAAATTTCCCGTTTGGAAGCCAATGATTATCCAATGGAACCGGAGGTTATAAAAGTCAAAGGAATGCTTACGGATACCCTAGTAGCCTATTATCATGAGTTTGATAAAAAACACATGGAGGTATCTGTCGAGCTTGGGGAGATGGACACTTATATTATTGCTGACAGGATTCAGTTTGGAAGAGTGTTAAATAATCTTATACAGAACGCGCTAAAATATGGGGATGAGAAGTTCATACTGAAACAGTTTATCAGAGAGAACCAGTGTGTCATCAAGTTTATAAATGATAAGAACAAACTGACAGAAAATGAGCTGAGGAATATATTTGAACGTTTTTATACGGGAGATCAGTCACGGAGTAATCATAGCACTGGCTTGGGACTGACCATAACTAAGCTTTTGGTTGAGAAGATGAAAGGGTCCATCGAAGCCAGGTTTGAAGGAGAGTATTTTGTTGTGGAACTTAGCTGGTTTATAAAATGACAAATTACTAATGGTAAAACAAAACTGTCGTTGTAGTGACGGCAGTATTCTATATCTAAAATGTACCCCGAAATAAAAGGCTCATTTTGAATGTTTATAAATAAAACCAGAGCATGATGAAAATAAATGCATGAACAACTCTTTTCTTACTTTTTAGTTGAAGGAGTTGTTTTTTTTAATTACTTCTGAAATTTTTACAATTCTATATGACTCTAATATTATATTTTATAATTCTTGCTAGTTCCAGCGCTTACTTTTGTTTATTATCTAATTTTGAAAAAGGGTAATAGTAAAATTTTGCTCAATAAAAAATAGGAAAGCAAAATAATATCATTCATCCTTTTAAAACAAAACAATACCGCAATATAGTAATAATATACAACAATACAGTTCATTGTTAAAAATATTTGTATATTGTAACATATAGGTGTAACGAAACGGCAGAGCACACCGCAAAAAGTGAGTGCGGGATGCAATTGCTAAAACTATATAATATTAGAAGGGCGGATTGTATTTATGAAAAAAATGTTGGCAGTACTTCTTTGTATGGTGATGGTATTTTCACTGGCAGGATGCAGCGGGGGCAGCACAAGTACAAGCGGTAAAGGAAAAGTAGACGTAGGAATCGTTCTTCCTACCAAGGATGAACCAAGATGGCTTCAGGATAAGGAGAAATTCGAGTCTGTTATCAAAGATACAAACTATTCAGTAGAAGTATTATTCAGCCAGGGATCTTCAGCAAATGAGAAAACAAATGTTGAAACCTTAATAGCTAAAGGAATCAAAGTATTGATCATCTGTGCACATGACGGTGCAGCAGCTGCTGCCAGTGTAGAAGCAGCAAAAGCAGCAGGCGTAACTGTAATCGCATATGACAGATTAATTACAGGAACAGATGCAGTTGATTATTATGTAACCTTTGACAGTGTTGCAGTAGGTGAAGCAATGGGTAAGTATTTAGCTGATAATGCTACCGGTCAGGGTAACCCCCTTTACCTGTATGCAGGAGCAGCTACAGATAACAACGCATTCCTTTTCTTCCAGGGTGCATGGAACATTTTACAGCCTAAGATCGCTGACGGAACCTTCGTTATAAAGAATTCCGCTGAAGCAACCGGAGTTCAGGGCAGCAAAGAACTTACCCGTGATCAGCTGGCTGCTATTATCGGACAGGTAACCACGAACTGGGATTTCAATGAAGCAAAATCCAAGGCTGAAGCACATTTAACAGCAGTAAGTGCAGCAGATAAAGGAAAATGTTACGTTTTAGCTCCTAATGACGGTACAGCACGTTCCATCGCAGATGTTTTCGCAGCTGATTCCGATGTTTCTGAATATTTCATTACAGGTCAGGATAGTGAAAAAGCATCCGTACAGTATGTAATCGATGGAAAGCAGTCCATGACAGTATTTAAAGATACACGTACACTTGCCAGTGATGCTATGGGTATGGCAATCACAGTTATGGAAGGTAAAGAGCCTCAGACAGATTCAACTTATAACAATGAGAAAGTTGATGTAAAAGCAAAACAGACACCTATCATCGTTGTTACAAAGGATAATGTAAAAGAAGCATTAATCGATTCCGGATATTATAAAGAGTCTGATTTTACAGGATTAAAATAATCTGATTTAACCGGTAAAAGGCATGGCAGTATAAAAAGACCTTAATGTAAATTATACACCCTTCCTTTTACCGGTATTTTATTGACTGAGTTTATTACTGGTCAAGTGATACGGCGTTAATACAAAGGCAAATCACTATTTTCAACCAGTCCAACATAAATTTGTAGCATAAATAAGGAATTAAAAGAAGATATAGAAGAAGCAACAACCAGAACGAAAATCAGAACAGAAAGATGGGTGAAAAAATGAGTGACTATATTTTAGAAATGCGGAATATTGTCAAGGAGTTTCCCGGTGTGAAAGCTTTGAGCAATGTGAATTTCAAAGTGCAGCGCGGTGAGATTCATTGCCTTGTCGGTGAAAACGGAGCCGGCAAGTCCACCCTCATGAAGGTATTATCAGGGGTATACCCTTACGGCACCTATGGCGGTGATATAGTTTATAACAATGAAACAGTGCAGTTTAAATCAATAGCAGACAGTGAAAGTGCAGGAATAGCCATTATTTATCAGGAATTGGCGTTGATTCCTGAACTTAGTGTGTACGAGAACATTTATTTTGGTCACGAAATAATGGAAGGTAAGGTCATTAATTGGAACCAGACCATCGTTGAAGCAGCAAAAATGCTGAAGAAAGTAAGACTGAATATCAATCCTTCCACAAAAATCAAGGATCTGGGCGTAGGTAACAGGCAATTGGTGGAGATCGCCAAAGCCTTGAGTAAAAATGTAAAGCTTCTAATTCTGGATGAACCTACAGCTGCTTTAAATGAGGATGACAGTGCCAACCTGCTGGATCTTTTAAGAGAATTAAAAGAGCAGGGGGTAACAAGCATTATGATATCCCACAAATTAAAAGAGATTGTTTCCATAGCCGACACGGTTACTGTTTTAAGAGATGGCTCCACTATCTGTTCCATGGATGCGAAAGAACAGAAGATTACAGAACAGGAAATCATCAAGTATATGGTGGGAAGAGAAATCGAAAATATCTATCCGAAAAGGGAAAAGTACCAGGACGGTGAGGTATGCCTGGAGGTAAAGAACTGGACGGTATATGATCCGGAATCAGACAGGGAAATTCTCCATGATGTTAATATAAATGTTCGTAAGGGTGAAATTGTAGGTATTGCAGGCCTTATGGGTGCAGGAAGAACGGAGTTCGCCTTAAGTGTCTTTGGTAATACACCAGGTTATAAGATAACAAATGGTCAAATTAAAATAAACGGAGCCGAGAAGCGTTTAAACCACCCCAAAGCTGCCATGGATGCAGGAATTGCCTATGTTACAGAGGACAGAAAAGGCAACGGTCTTGTACTGATCCAGGACATTAAATACAACACCACCATAGCCAACCTCGGAAAGCTGACAGAGGGTCTGGTTATTAACGAAAACGAAGAAATCAACGTTGCAAATGATTTTAAGAAATCCATTGGTATAAAGGCTCCATCAATCAAACAGATTGTAGGAAATCTAAGCGGTGGAAATCAACAGAAAGTATCCCTGGCAAAATGGCTTTTTGTCGGTCCTAAAGTATTGATACTGGATGAGCCTACCAGAGGAATTGACGTAGGTGCAAAATTTGAGATTTATTCCTTAATGAATCGACTGGTAGAACAGGGTATGAGTATTATCATGATTTCTTCTGAGCTTCTTGAGGTACTCGGTATGAGTGACAGAATCTATGTTATGTCTGAAGGAACCATAACAGGGGAAGTCACTGCAGAAGAAGCAACTGAGCAAAAAGTCATGGCAATGGCCACAAGAGTATAAAGAGGGGTAAAGGAGGTATACGTATGAAAGAAAACACAAAGACAAAGATATCCCTGGGCAGTGAGATAGGAACCATGCTCAAAAGCAATGTAAGAGATTATGCAATGTATATTGCTTTGGTGGTAATCTTCATCTTTTTTGGATTCAGGACGAATGGTTTGTTCCTGTCCTCCAGAAATTTAACGGATCTTATTAATCAGACGGGTTATGTGGCAGTGCTTGCTATTGGTATGACTATTATTCTTATTATTAAGCATATAGATTTGTCAGTAGGTTATGTTGCCGGATTTTTGGGAGCAGTTGCTGCAATTCTAATGAAGAGCGGATTAAACGTCTGGGTAGTAATACCAATCATCCTATGTCTTGGTATTGCAGTCGGCATCTACCAGGGCTTTCTGGTTGCAAAAATTGGTGTTCCAGCTTTCGTAACTACTTTAGCAGGTATGTTCATCTTTAGAGGACTTCTGTCATTAGTAACCCAAGGCACAGGAACCATTATTGTTGATGATCCGACCTTTAAGGCTTTATCAAACGGTTTCATTCCGGACATTATATCTGGTGGAAGTATTCATATCCTAACCATTATAATCGGTATTGCTGCTGTTGTGCTTATGACCTACAGCCAGATTAAAGCCAGAAACAATATGCAGAAATACAATTTTGAAGTAAGCTCCACTCCAATATTTTTATCAAAGATCGTGTTTATTTCAATTATCATTATTGTTATAGTTACCATGTTAGCAGGCTATAAAGGTATTCCCTGGACCGCTGTAATCGTTGGAATTGTTCTGGTTATCTATAACTTTATGTTAAATAAGACGAAACTCGGCAGATATATTTATGGAATCGGCGGTAATGCTGAAGCGGCAGAGCTTTCAGGTGTAAATGTTAAGAAGATTACTTTCTTTGCCTTTGCTTCCATGAGTATGCTTGCAGCACTTGCAGGAATCCTGTATACTTCAAGGCTTTCCTCCGCTTCTCCTCAGGCGGGACTAGGCTTCGAGCTGGATGCCATTGCATCTTCCTACATCGGCGGTGTTTCTGTAAACGGAGGTATCGGAAGAGTTACCAATACAATAATCGGTGCACTTGTAATCATGTCCCTGACCAACGGTATGAACCTTATGGGTGTGGATGTATCGTTCCAGTATATTGTTAAAGGTGTCATCTTTATCATTGCGGTAGCTTTTGATGTAAGAACAAGAGGTAAAAGAAAATAAGTTTTAATGGACGAAACGAATAAGTTCCTGGCTTGTGGCATGCCTAATTGTAGAATTGCCACAAGCAGGAACTTATATTTAATTTCTTAAGTATTGATATAAAAGTATATATTTCAATATAAAAAGTCGTATCAATATAAAATTGGAGTTGAATTATTACGAAAAGCATGGTAATATATGTTTATTAATTCTGTTTTTCAGAAACGAAAGGAGTTTATTAAATGAAAAAGAATACTTTATCTGAGGTATCTGTAATATAAAACTGAATATGGGCGCAGCGCTGATTGCATAGGGAATGTACCCTTTTTTTCAGTGTGCCAAAAAGTAACCTTTCGTGAACACTGAAGCTTTTGTTTCGCAATATATGCAATGATGTCAGCACACTTTAGGGTGTGTTATTTTTATGCAATTTTGCCAGATCAACCGCAGTATCAGCCATGAACGGCTGCTTGCTGCGGTATTTTTGCGCCTTTTTTTAACAGAAAGGAGTGATAGTTACGATTACTTTAACAACGAAACAAACAGTACAAACCATTATCGGAGGAAATATGAAGTTAACAGACTACGGCTTTATGCCGGAATATTATTTAGCGAACTCACAGGGGATTTATGCAAGAGTTACTGCTGTGCATAAAGAAAGTTATACCCTTATTACGGAGCAGGGCGAATGCTTTGCAAAACTAAAAGCCAGTGTCTATTACAATAATTGCACGGAGGAATTCCCTACCACAGGTGATTTTGTAGAGATTCAGTACAATAAGCTGGGAGACAGTCTTATCTTAAAGACCTTAAAACGCATTTCAAAGTTTTCCAGAAATGATTTCTCTGGGCATGCTGCAGGATATGTAAAAACCATTAAAGAGCAGACGGTAGCTGCTAATTTTGACTATGTATTTATCATGCAATCTCTTAACCACGATCTGAATCCTAAACGATTGGAGAGATATTTAACCCAGGCATGGCAGTCAGGGGCAAAGCCTGTTGTAGTTCTGACAAAGGCAGATCTGGCAGAAGACTTTTCAGATTACCTAGCTTTAGCCAGAAAAACTGCTCCAAGGGTAGAGGTTCACGCAGTCAGTGCCAAAACTGGATACGGAATAGAGGGACTTACAGATTATCTTGAGAAAGGTAAGACCATTGTATTTCTAGGATCTTCCGGTGTTGGAAAATCAAGTCTTGTCAATGTGTTAGCGGGCAAAGAGGTGATGTCCGTTAATGAAATTCGTGAAGATGACAGCAAAGGAAGACACACAACTACCCACCGTCAGTTGATCAGATTGGACAGCGGCGTGATTATTATTGATACTCCCGGTATGCGTGAACTTGGTATGTGGAATGTTTCCGAAGGGTTAAGCGAAAGCTTTTCGGATGTAGAACAATACGTAGGACAATGCAGATTTTCAGATTGTAAGCATCAAAGTGAACCTGGTTGCGCGATAAAAGCAGCAATGAAGAACGGAGCTCTGACCAAGGAGCGTTGGGCAAGCTATCAGTCCTTAACAAAAGAAACTGCCTTTGTTGATAATAAAGCAGCCTATTTGCGAAAGAAAGATCAGCAGCATGTAGCTATTAAGATAAGAGAACGGCAGAAGAAAAAAGGGGGAGTGTGAAAATAAGGCAATTTATTTTTTTGATTGGAGCGCTAAACCGCTTATGGAGGTTATTACAAAATGATTCTTACAAATTTTACAAATAAGTATTTAGAACAGGCAATGAGCCTGGTAAAACAGAATTACAAAGAGGAAAGGCAATTCGTTTTAAGTCTTCCGGAGAATACTATTATTCCGGACTTGTCAGATTTGGCAGACAATAACCTGGGTGTGGCAGCTTTAGAAGGTGAGCGTCTGCTTGGATTTCTTTGCTGTTATGAGCCTTGGGAGAATGCTTTTGGAACAAAAGCAAGGGGAATCTTTTCACCTCTCCATGGCCATGGTGCATTGGGAGGTGATAAAGAACTGATTTACCGTTTGCTATATCAAAAGGCAGCAGAAAATTGGATAAAGCAGGATATTACTTATCATACAATTTCACTTTATGCTCATGATGAGCAGGTAAAAAAAGCATTTTTCACCTATGGTTTTGGTTTAAGATGCATAGATGCAATCAGAAATATGGAAAAAATAGCAGACATTCAAAGTACCAAAATAACAATTAAGCGGTTAGAACAAGGAGACATTCCTAAAATCAGACCTTTACGGGAACAACTGTCTATTCATTTAAGTGAAAGTCCCTGCTTCCTTTATTCATCAGAGCAAGAATTTCAAAGTTGGCTTTCAAGAGCTGAAATGAGAAATTCGATAATATATGCTGGGTTTGAGGAAGAGGAAATCATTGCATATATTGAAGTGATGCATGGGGGAGAGAATTTTGTTACTGAGAATACTGATATGATGAGTATTTGCGGTGCATATTGTCTGCCGAAAAGACGAGGTGAGGGAATTATTCAGAACTTGTTAAATGCCGTGATGGAGGAGTTTGCCAGGGAAGGTTATCAGCAGCTTGGAGTGGATTATGAAAGTTTTAATCCCACTGCTTACAGGTTTTGGAACAAGTACTTTAAACCCTATACCAACAGCGTTACACGAAGGATTGATGAGAAAATATTAACTAAGAGAAAAGAGGGATATTATGACCTATAATGAAGTTATTAGAACCTACGCTGCTGATTTGCTTCCCTTAATAATTGAGAGATATGGTTTGGAGGGATATGAAATTACACATATTAAAGCACATGTTGGAGGCAGAAATATCGCATACAACTGTGAGATCGAAGCTGGAGAGGCTAAAATTATCAGAATCATATATTTAAAGGACAGAAGCCTTAAGGATATATTAGGGGAAACAGAATATATCAGATATCTATTTGAAAATGGGGGCAGTGTCTCGAATGTACTTAGTTCAGAAAAAGGGAATCTTGTGGAAGAGATTACTGTCAAGGGTCATACCTTTTATGTAAGCCTGTTTGCTAAAGCAAAGGGAATGCAGCTGGCAGACAATAATTATCAGTACAGAGAAGGGGTTCCTCTAAGTGAATATTTTTACAACTGCGGTAAGGTGCTTGGAAAGCTGCATCAATTATCAATGGATTATACTCCTGTTCATAGACGGTATAGCTTCTTCGATAAATACAATGCTGATTATATCAATAAACTCATACCCGACTCTTATACTTTGCTAAAAGAGAAGATGACGGGATATCTGAAGACTTTGGAAGAATTGGACCAGAGCCATGAGACTTTTGGTATGGTACATTTTGACTACAGTGATGGTAATTTTATGATAGATTACAATACGGGGAATATAACTGTTTATGATTTTGATAATTCCTGTTACTGCTGGTATATGTACGAACTTGCTAATCTCTGGGTACATGGAGTAGGTTGGGTGCAATTTGAACCGGAGGTAAGTAAGCGCAAGAAATTTATGGCCGAATATTTTGAAACAGTTCTCAGAGGCTATCGTTCAGAGATGCAAATAGAAGATTCTATGTTGGATAAATTGCCTTTGTTTATACAGGTTACACTTATCGAAGGTATAATTGATACTTTTGAGGTGCTGCTGTACCAGGAGGAAGAGTTAAAAATTGATGAATTGTTGGCTTATGATATCAAATGCATGGAAGAAGATATTCTCTACCGGGGATTTTTCGATGAAATTTATTCCTGTGAAGAACCCTTTGAGTATGAGGAAGGAATAAATGGCATTAAGAATAAATAGAATACAAACAAATAGCTTAACGAATAAATAGCGTAACGAATAAATAGCATAAAAAGCATAACTAATAAATAGTTTAAGATGAAAAAGCATAAAAGAATAATTGCAAAGAAAATGAAACTAATCGAAAAATTACATTAATGAAATGGTAAAAGGTGGAATTTGATTTTGTTATTCCACCTTTTATTACTACAAAGTGTATTCTGCTATTTTTGCTATTTTTGTCTGTTATTTTTGAATAAGTTCTTTCTGAGGATTAGCTCTAATGAAAGTTATTAATAAGGAAATTCTGATGTTACTTTTTCTAATACATCTGCTAATATAATTAATATGGAATATCTCATGTGATATAGCTGAGGATTTCTGCGTTTGCTTATCTTTAAGTGTTTTGCTATTCTTTAAATGTCTTGCTTATCTTTAAGTGCTTTGCTACTCTTTAAGTGTTTTGCTACTCTTTAAATGTCTTGCTTATCTTTAAGTATTTTACTATTCTTTAAGTATTTTACTATTCTTTAAGTGTTTTACTATTCTTTAAGTGTTTTGCTATTCTTTAAGTGTTTTGATCTTGAAGTTACTTTCTGTTATGTTTATTCCAGACCACTCATTAAGGCTTCAACAATTTCGGGATAATGGAAGCTATGTGTTCTTCTATTGAGCAACCCAAACAGCTCACCGCTGCCGCTTACGGCACCGTTATCCCACCAGATACAGGGAATACCCTTTTCATTCGCTGACTTTACATAGAAGTTTGCCCAGGCTGTACGTTGCTCCAGATTGTCTTTGTTAACAGCGCCGAATTCTCCGAGTATGACAGGGTATCCTTTAGAGAGAAAATAGCGGTCTATGTTGTCCATTAAGCTTGTAATCGCACCAGTATCCGATTTGTTATTAAGACTCCACTTAGAAGTTCCGGCAGTATTTAAGGCAAAATCATAAGGTGTATAAGCATGAATGGACACTATGATTTTATCGTCCTTTGGTAAATTAAAGTTATCCCAGGCAGAGGTAGAAGAGGTGGCTGCATATGGGGGGATCATTAGATGTCTTAAGGGATTGTTGCCTCCTGAACTGCGGATGGTGTTAACAAATGCTTCATTGAAATGATTTACGACTTCCTGGCCTTCTTTATCTCCGCCATTCCACTCATTGGCTGTACCTTTTTGACGTGGCTCATTTAATCCCTCAAAAATTAAATGCTCATCATAGTTCTGGAAACGGCCTGCAATCTGCTTCCAGACCTTTGTCAAAATATCTATTGCTGCAGCTTCATTGTCATAAGAAGGGAAAAGCCATTCTTCATGATGAAGGTTCAAAATAACAAACATGCCATTTTCAATGCCATAATCGACAATCTCCTGAACTCTGTCAAGCCAGGCATTATCAATGACATAATCCGGTGCTGCTCCAAGATGTTTTTCCCAGGTAGTCGGGATCCTAAGAGTGTTAAAGCCTCCTTGTTTAATCGCATCAATCATGGCTTTGTCTGTCTTAGGATTACCCCAGGAAGTCTCAGAGGAAAGTCCGGATCCGCCGGTGGCATCCATTGTATTTCCCAGATTCCAGCCAATTTTTATTTCTTTCACCAGCTTGATGGAAGGAATATCACGTATTGGAGAAGGACTTCCGGTTACTTGAGTTTCTCCTTCTTTTGTTGGTGCTGCCTCTGCTGTAATACTGGGCGTAGCTTCAGTTGAAGGCTCTGCTGCGGGCTCAGTAACTGTATTGGTTGCAGGAGAATTCTTAGAGTTGCCATTGCTTGTAGAAATAACCTCTTCATTTGTATTTGCATTATTTTTACCGCAAGCAGATAACACCAACAAGACTAGCAGTATAATGCTAAGTAACTTTAGTTTCCCTTTATTCATTTACTATATAACCTCCCATTGAATTTAGTATTACAAATAGGATACCACGTTAAATAATTATTTACAATATATACCACGTGGAGAAATATATGGTTGAGTATAAGTATGATGGTATCGTTTTTTAAAACTTTGTGGTATAATAAAGTAACTAAATTATTTGAATATACAGGAGGTACGAAATGATAATCTCAATTAGTTGTTGGTTTCTTGGCTTAATATTTGTAGTATTAGGTATTATTGCTGGAAAGAGTAAGAAACCCGCAGGCATCTATTCAAATATTAAAGCCCCTGGTAAAGAGGAAATAAATGACTTAAAAGCATACAATAAAGCTGTAGGAAGATTGATAATGGGGTACGGCATTCTTCAGATTATGATGGGAGTGTTATTAATAAAAACCGGAGAAAAAAGTGCTGGTCTGGTCATGACTTTCTCTTTCTTTTTCGGCGGGATTGTTATGATGATTATTTATGAGATAGCAATAGGAAATAAATATATTAATAGAAAAACTGGGAGGCATAATTGAGAACAAGAGAAGAAGTAATCAAATATTGCAAATCATTGGAAGAGGTATATGAGGATTACCCTTTTCATGATTCTAACTGGACAGTGATGAGGTGCAAAGGGAATAAAAAGATGTTTGCCTGTATATATGAAAGGTATGAAAACATATGGGTAAATGTAAAAGTTGATACAGAATGGATAGAATTTTGGCGCAATGCCTGGCCGTCAGTGGTTCCGGCTTATCATATGAACAAGGATCACTGGAATTCCCTGATTCTGGATGGTGTAATTCCGGAGGAAGATATTAAGCGTATGATTTTAGAAAGTTATGATTTGGTAAAACCAAAAAGTAAAAAGCAAAAGACTAAATCATAAGTAAATGAATGTAGATTTATCAGGTTGTTTTTTATCATTATTTTGTATAAAAATTATATTGACAAATAGATACAAATTGAATATACTTAAGAAAATTAAACGAATAAACCGATGAACAAGAGAAGTAAGTAAAGAAATGCCTTACAGAGAGTCGCTTAATGGTGGAAGAGCGGCAGAGCAGAGATTACTGAATGGACTTGTGAGGGTGGCTCGAAAGCAGTGAATATATTTGCAAGTAGACGTCAACGGGAACCTCAACCGTTATCAACGAGGTGTATATGATAGTATACAAACAGAGTGGATGCAACAGCATCAATTTGGGTGGTACCGCAGAGCGTAGTCTTTGTCCCTTTTAGAGTAGGGATGAGGGCTTTTTTTATTGCTTTTTTCCTGAAATCACATGGTTTGTATCTGGCAGTAATTGGGAACCTTATTTTAAAATACCGGACTTATCGGTATAGGAACCTGTTAATAATCAGGAACCTTATGAAGGAGGAGTTTATGAAAACTGTTTATGAAGAACTGGAGCAATATGAGAAGGATTACAGCATTATACCTGTTTGCAGGGAAACACTCTCGGATATGATTACACCTATTATTCTTCTGCAAAAACTGGCACAGGCAGGCGATAATTACTTTCTGTTAGAGAGTGTGGAAGGTGGAGAACACTTCGGAAGATATTCCTTTCTGGGACAGAATCCATCTATACGTCTTTCTTGTAAGAACAATATTGTTACGAAGAAAACCGGCAATATTGCTGAAGCTTTGAAAGAAACGCCATTTGATGCACTCAGGAAGCTGCTTATGGAGTATAAAGCACCAAGAATTGAAGGGTTACCCACCTTTACCGGGGGATTGGTCGGCTATTTCTCTTATGAGATGATTGGTTATACAGAACCAAAACTGAACTTAAAGAAAAGTGATTTTAATGATTATGATCTTTCACTCTTTGATAAGGTAATTGTTTTTGATCATTTAAAACAAAAGATTTTACTAATTGCCAATTATCGCAGTGCTGAAGGAAAAAATGGCTACGAAAAAGCCCTTGCTGATATCGAGGATATGAGAGAAAAGATTTTTGCACCGGTAAAGCTTTCTAAGCTAAAACCGGCAAGCATTGGTGAATTCAAGTGTAATACCTCAAAAGAGAGATATCTTGAAATGGTTGAAAGAACAAGGCAGTATATCAGAGAAGGAGATATTTTTCAGGGTGTTATATCAAGAAGGTTTGAAGCGGAATATAAAGGAAGCCTCTTGAATGCTTACAGAGTCCTTCGTACAACAAACCCATCACCCTATATGTATTTTATCCAGAGTGAGGATTTACAGATTGCAGGTGTCTCACCGGAAACTATGATCAAATTGGAGAATGGAAAGCTTACCACCTTTCCGGTAGCAGGTACCAGGCCAAGGGGTAAAACAAAAGAAGAGGATGACAGGCTGGAGAGAGAACTGCTGGCAGATGAAAAAGAATTATCCGAACACAATATGTTAGTAGATCTGGCAAGGAATGATGTAGGGCGAATAGCTGAATACGGCAGCGTTAAAGTTGAGAATTATATGCAGATACACAGGTTTTCAAAGGTAATGCATATAGCCTCTGTAGTGACCGGTACCCTGAGACAGGAGAAAGATAGCTGTGATACCATCAGTGCTCTGTTACCGGCAGGAACCCTGTCCGGTGCGCCTAAGTTCAGAGCCTGTGAGATTATAGATGAACTGGAAGCTGAGGCCAGAGGTGTATATGGCGGAGCCATTGGTTATCTTGATTTTTCGGGTAATCTGGATGTATGTATTGCTATCCGTACAGCCGTTAAAAAAGGCGATATGGTATATGTCCAGGCGGGAGCAGGAGTGGTTGCTGACAGTGTACCAGAGCTGGAATATGAAGAATGTGCCAATAAAGCAGGAGCAGTAATAGAGGCCATCAAACAAGCAGGGGAGGTGCAGGAACTATGATACTATTGATTGATAATTACGACAGTTTTTCTTATAATCTGGTTCAATTGATCGGAGCTATTTTAAAGGAAAGAGACCTTCAATTGAACCAAATGAACCATCTGGGTGTTATAAAGGGTCAGGAGGCAGAAGAAATTAAAGTAGTGCGTAATGATGAACTGACCATAGAGGATATTAAAGAACTTCATCCAAGCCACATCATATTATCTCCCGGTCCCGGAAGACCCATGGAGGCAGGAATCTGTGAGGAAGCAGTCAGAGCTCTCAAGGGAATTTATCCGATTCTCGGTGTATGCTTAGGTCATCAGGGAATTTGTGAAGCTTTTGGGGGTACCATTACTTATGCTGATACCCTGATGCATGGCAAGCAGAGCAAGGTTAGGCTTGATACAAAAAGTGCCTTATTCCAAGGACTGGAGGAGGAAGTGCTGGTGGGACGGTATCATTCTCTGGCAGCAGAGCAGCGGACTTTGCCAGAAGAACTGCAAGTAATTGCAAATGCAGCTGATGGTGACATTATGGCAGTAAAACACAGGGATTATGAAATATACGGAGTACAGTTTCATCCGGAATCAGTTTTGACACCAAAGGGAAGAATAATGATGGAAAATTTTCTGAATATATAATGAACCCCTTACGTCGTTGACGAATACGCAACCATTAGTGAAAACAGCGGATGTAGAAAAATTAAGTTTATATAAGGTACAGGAACAAAAGGCTAATGCAAATGTAGGAACAGACCATTAAGGAGGAGAAAGGATGATCAAGGAAGCAATCTATAAGTTAACCTGTAAGGAAGACCTGCCCTATGAAACTGCGGAGAGTGTTATGGATGAAATCATGAGCGGTGAAGCATCGGATATCCACATCGGAGCTTATCTGACAGCTCTTCGTATGAAAGGGGAAACCATTGAAGAAATTACTGCAAGTGCAGCCGGGATGAGAAAACACTGTGTCAGGCTTCTTCACAATATGGATGTATTGGAGATTGTAGGAACCGGAGGAGATGAAGCCTTTACCTTTAATATCTCCACCACTTCAGCCCTTGTAGTATCAGCGGCAGGAATACCGGTCGCTAAACACGGAAACCGTAGTGTTTCCAGTAAATGCGGTGCGGCAGATGTTTTAGAAGCCCTGGGGGTCAACATTATGATAAGCCCTGCAAAAAACGCAGAAATTCTCTCGGAGATCGGAATCTGTTTTATGTTTGCGCAGACCTATCATACTGCTATGAAATATGTGGCCCCTGTCAGAAGGGAGCTGGGAATACGCACAATTTTTAATATTCTAGGACCGCTTTCCAATCCTGCAGGTGCGAATATGCAGCTTCTTGGAGTCTTTGATGAGAAGCTGGTAGAACCTCTTGCACAGGTATTAAATAAGCTTGGTGTGAAACGGGCGATGGTAGTACATGGCAGAGATGGAATAGATGAGATATCCTTAAGTGCACCGACCTATTGCTGTGAAATCAGGGATGGAAAGCTTACCACCTATGTATTGGAACCGGAGCAGTTCGGACTAAATAAATGTAAAAAAGAGGACCTGGTAGGCGGAGGTCCGTCAGAAAATGCAGAAATTGCAAAGGCAATTCTGGCAGGTGAAAAGGGACCGAAGCGAGATGCAGTAGTCTTAAATACTGCCGCATGTATCTATATTGTAAAGGATAATATCAGCTTTAAGGAAGCGGTGAAGCTGGCGGAAGATACCATTGACAGCGGTAAGGCAATGAGGCAGCTGGAGGAATTTATAAGCCTCTCAAACAATTAGACAGAGGAGACAGGAATATGATTCTGGACAACATTGTAGCAGCAACAAAAATAAGGGTAGAAAAGGATAAGGAAAGAGTCTCTTTTGAAGTGATGCAAAAGGAGGCACTTAAGCTGCCTGTAGATACCGGTTTTCCATTTGAAGCAGCATTAAGAACAGAGGATATAACATTTATTTGTGAAGTGAAAAAAGCCTCCCCTTCTAAAGGTGTCATGGCAGAAGATTTCCCTTATGCAGACATTGCAAAAGAATATGAAAAAGCTGGTGCAGGCTGTATATCAGTATTAACGGAACCGGATTTTTTTCTTGGCAGTGATAATTACTTAACTGAAATAAGAAAAGTGGTATCCATACCCCTTTTAAGAAAAGATTTTATTGTGGATGCCTACCAGATATATCAGGCGAAAACCCTTGGTGCAGATGCAATCCTGTTGATATGTGCCATTTTAAGTCAGAAAGAACTGGAAGAATATCTTAACCTAAGCCGTGAACTGGGGCTTTCTGCGCTGGTGGAAGCACACGATGAAGCAGAGGTTTTTATGGCGGTAAAGGCACGAGCTGCTATTATTGGCGTTAACAACAGAGATTTAAAGACCTTTGAGGTAGATATCAGAACCAGTGAAAAACTAAGAAAACTAGTGCCTGAGAATATCCTTTTTGTTGCAGAAAGCGGAATTAAGACCGCTGATGATATGAAAGTATTAAAGGAAGCTGGTGTAAATGGTGTTCTTATTGGCGAGACTTTTATGAAAAGCTGCGATAAAAAAGCTGCGCTGGCTGAACTTAGAGGGGATATCTAATGACAAAGGTTAAGATCTGCGGTTTGCGGAGAGAGGAAGACATTCAGATAGTAAATAAATATCTTCCGGATTACATCGGATTTGTATTCGCTGACAGTAAACGGAAAATCACAAGGGAAGAAGCTCATAGGTTGAAAAGTAAGTTGGATGAGAGAATTCTTTCTGTTGGAGTATTTGTCAATGCTCCTATTGAGGAAATTGCAGCTTTGGTTAAAGCTGAGATAATCAATGGCATTCAACTTCATGGAGATGAGGATGAGAATTACATGAATACTCTGCGAAGTAGGATAAAGGAAGCTGTACCAATTATAAAAGCACTTAGAGCGACTAAGGAAGAGGATATTAACAATGGCCGAAAGTTACCGGCAGATTATTTTCTTCTTGATACTTATTCTGCTGAACATTACGGCGGTATAGGAAAAACCTTTGACTGGAATATAGTACCGGAGGATTTTGGGAGATTTTATCTGGCTGGTGGATTGAATAGCTGTAATGTAACCAAGGCTATTGAAATGCTGCATCCCTATTGTGTGGATATTAGCAGCGGAGTGGAAACAAAAGGTTATAAAAATGAAAAAAAGGTAATGGAATTTATTGCAGCAGTACGGGCAAGCAGGTAGAACTGAAAATTAAAGAAATAACCGGGCTATAGAATTGTATTTAGAGGCAGTATAATTAGAGATATAATATAGCAGTGGAACATAATTGCTTACAAAAAATAAAAACAGAAAATAGAAACTGTATTAAAGTATATAAGATATATTTAAGAAAAAGCAGGTGTATCTGATGTTTGTATATATAAAGTTGCAAACTCATTATATACAAATTGCTTAGTTGAAAGAATTGTAGTTGAAAGAATTGTAATAGAATGAAATATAAAAGAAAGAAAATATAAGAAAATATAACAGAAAGAAAATAAAATAGAAAGGATACCGCAATTTAGTTTACAGCTTTAAAAAGCGGCAGATGCGTCCTTAGTTTTGTTACAACGAACGGTTAAAGGCGTATCAGGGTAGAACAATGAAAAAAGGCAGATTTGGTGAGTTCGGAGGTCAGTATGTTCCGGAAACTCTTATGAATGCAGTAGCAGAGGTGGAAAAAGCCTATGAATATTATAAAAATGATCCGGGTTATGTGTCAGAGCTGGAGACATTATACCGTGAATATGCAGGAAGGCCGTCAAGGCTATATTATGCAGAAAAGATGACAAAAGATCTGGGTGGTGCAAAGATATATCTGAAAAGAGAGGATTTGAATCATACCGGTTCCCATAAGATCAATAATGTATTAGGGCAGGTGCTTCTTGCAAAAAAAATGGGTAAGACCAGGGTTATTGCAGAAACAGGAGCCGGGCAGCATGGTGTGGCAACAGCAACGGCAGCAGCACTTATGGGACTTGAATGTGATATTTTTATGGGCAAGGAAGACACGGACAGACAGGTATTGAATGTATACCGAATGGAACTCTTAGGAGCCAGGGTACATCCTGTGACCAGCGGTACCCAGACCTTAAAGGATGCTGTAAATGAGACCATGAGGGAATGGACCAGAAGGGTAGACGACACTCTGTATGTTCTTGGCTCAGTAATGGGTCCTCATCCCTTTCCTACAATAGTAAGGGACTTTCAGAAAATCATAGGCAGGGAGATCAAGAGCCAGCTCAAGGAAAAGGAGGGCAGGCTTCCGTATGCGGTAATCGCCTGTGTTGGCGGCGGCAGCAATGCTATGGGTGCCTTCTATGAATTCATAGAAGATTCTGAAGTTCAGCTCATTGGATGTGAGGCTGCCGGTCTTGGTGTTGACAACCCTAAGAATGCGGCGACGATTGCAAACGGTACGGAAGGGATCTTCCATGGCATGAAGTCTATCTTTTGTCAGGATGAAGACGGACAGATAGCGCCGGTTTACTCCATATCCGCCGGCCTTGACTATCCTGGAATCGGTCCGGAGCATGCCATGCTTTATAAGACAGGAAGAGCCTCCTATGTACCTGTTACAGATGAAGAGGCGGTTAAAGCTTTTGAATATCTGTCACGGACAGAAGGAATTATTCCTGCCATTGAAAGTGCACATGCTGTTGCCTATGCAAGAAAATTAGCACCGAAAATGGACAAGGAGAAAATAATAGTAATCAATATATCCGGACGTGGTGATAAGGATGTAGCTGCAATCGCAAGATACAGGGGGGTAAATATTCATGAGTAGAATTCAGAATGCATTTAAGCAGGGAAAAGCATTTATCAGTTTTGTAACAGGAGGAGATCCTGACCTGGAAACCACAGAAAAATTAATTGTTGCAATGGAAGCAGCAGGAGCAGACCTTATAGAAATTGGAATTCCTTTCTCTGATCCAATTGCGGAAGGCGCAGTTATTCAGGAAGCAAACGAAAGAGCATTATCTGCAGGTTGTACCACGGATAAGCTCTTTGATATGGTAAAAGGAGTAAGAGGAAAGGTAAGTGTACCGCTGGTTTATCTGACTTATATCAATCCAATTTATACCTATGGTAAGGACAGATTCTTTAAAAGGTGTGTGGAATGCGGTATAGATGGAATTATTGTTCCGGATCTGCCCTTTGAAGAGAAGGAAGAGCTGGAAGTGGATTGTTTAAAATATGGAGTGGATTTGATTTCCCTGATTGCCCCCACCTCTAATGACCGAATCCGTATGATAGCAGAACAGGCAACAGGCTTCATTTACTGTGTTTCTTCTATGGGGGTAACAGGTGTAAGGTCGGAAATCAAGACTGATATCAGCTCCATGATTTCCATGGTACGCGAGGTAACCTCTACACCCTGCGCCGTAGGCTTTGGAATCTCAACACCTGACCAGGCAAGGGAATTTGCAGCTGTCTCTGATGGAGCTATTGTTGGCAGTGCAATTGTGAAAATCATTTCACAATATGGTAAGGACAGCATAAAACCTGTAGCTGATTATGTCAGGGAGATGAAAGAAGCAGTGAGGAAAGCTTAAAATACATGGCTTTACGATTACAGGTAACTGTAATTTTTATGAACATATAACGAATGATTGGTAACATATTTTTAAAAGTATAATGCGAGGAAATTGCTAAAAGGAGGGAAAACAAGTCCCTCTTTTTTTTGCTACCACTTATAAAATAAAAGTGGTTGGGTAATATGAAAATACTAAATTCTTAAATAAGGGTTTGGTTTTGAAAAAAGGTTTTAGGCAATAAAGCCTGTTGAATTTTGTTTTTGCGTATAAGCATATGGCAAATATTATAAATAATCAGAAGGAAAAACAAAGAAAAGCAACGTTATGAACATAATTTTCGGTAATCTGTATGGATTTCTCTACATTTTTATTGAAGAATGCCTAAAAGTGTTATAAGGTAATAATGGAGACTGGTATTAGAAATATTACAACGGGGAAAGATTTTGGAGGTTTATTATGTTTGAAGTATTACTGGTGGATGATGAGGCTTTGGTTCGTGACGCCATAAGTACCAACATGAAATGGGAAGAGCTTGGGTATCATTTGGCTGGAACCTGTAAGAATGGCAAGGAAGCAATGGAATTTCTAGCAATACATAAGGTTGAATTGGTAATAACGGATATCTGCATGCCTTTTGTTGACGGACTGGAGCTTGCCAGATATATCTACGAAAAGCATACAGATACCAGGACGATTATATTAAGCGGATATAATGAATTTGAATATGCAAAGACGGCGGTTAAGTACCAGGTGGTAGAATATGTACTTAAGCCTGTTACGGTAGCTGAGTTAAATGAGATTCTCTTAAGAGTAAAAGAAACAATCAGTGAAGAACGAAAGAAGAAAGAGAGTCTTCACAAACTTACGGATTCTTATCAGAAGAATCTTCCAATATTACGTTCCAGATATTTAAACCAACTGGTCAAGGGGATGCATAAACAACAGCCGGAGGAGAAACTCCATGAGAAGCTAAGGGAGCTGCACCGGGATATCAGCGGTGAATGCTATATGATTGCCCTTATGGTAGCAGAGCATACGGAAGACTTTCTTAACTCTATGCCGGAAGCTGCCGGGGATCTGCCGGAATTTATTCTTTTCAATATATTGGAAGAGATGACTTCTGCAGACGATAAACTACTGGTATTTCAGGATTTGCAGAACAATACGACCCTTCTTATGTCAGGCATTTCAGAAGTATTCCTATTGGAGAAGCTGCAAAAAGTATATGATGACAGTAAAGGGATGATGAAGGAGTATTTTGGGTTAGGGGTAACACTGGGAATCGGTAGTCCCGTCAATCTGCTTTATAAGGTACATAAATCCTACGAAGGAGCAGTGAATGCACTGGAATATCGATTTCTATATGGGCAGGACAGAGTACTTTTTATCAAAGATTTTGTAGAAATGGATCAGGTCAGAAATATTGAAATTAGTGATGATATCAGAAAACTTACTCTGGCAGTTAAGCTGAACAGTAAAGCTGAAATTGCTGAAAGCCTGAAAGAGATTGTATCCAGATTGCGAAAACTGGTTCTGTCTTCTGCCAGGATATATATCTGCGTGCAGAACATTATGGTGGCTCTGAATAATCTGGTGGACAGTTTGAATCTTACCGACGAGGAAATTACCGAACGGCAGAATAATCTTTTAAGACTTTTGTACACCATGAAAACCCTTGAGGAGGTGGAGAAGCTCCTTTGTGAGTATTGTTATTATATCGGAGAGATTTTAGCAGAACAAAGGGATAGCTTCAGCAAGAAGCAGGCGATTATTGCGGTAGAATATATTGAAGAACATTATATGGATGAAGACTTAACCCTGCAGTCCATGTGCAGTGATCTTGCAATCAGCATGAGTTATTTCAGTACCATTTTTAAACGCTACACCGGTGAAACGTTTATCGAAGCCTTAACCAAGCGGAGAATGAAAGCTGCCAGGGAGCTCCTTTCCAATACTACACTGAAGGTATATGAAATTGCAGAGAAGGCAGGTTATGCAGATCCCCATTACTTTGCCATAACCTTTAAAAAGATTACCGGCCTGACACCGAAGGAGTACGCAAGAAAGGAAGGAAGACTACATGTTTAAGCCTGACACAGAAGCACTGCTTGGGAAAAGGTTTGGCAGATTGCTGCAGCCCTTTAAGAGTATCCGGATGAATATGATATTCTTATTTTCCCTGCTGATTCTGTGTGCGGTGTTTTTGTTTCTTGGAATCTCTTTGAATGTTACCAGAAAGGCAGTTATTGAGAATTCCACAGAATATACAAAACAAGTAATCGGACAGGTGAATGCAGATATTGATGCCTATATCAGCTACATGGAAAATATCTCAACCTTGCTGGTGACTAATATGGATGTAAGGGAGTATCTGTCGACAGCACCCTATAGTGAAAAGGATACAGAATTATATTCCAGGATGCTGTCACAATTTGAAACGATCCTTAGTATGAGAGAAGATATTTATAACATTGTTGTCTACGGTGAAAATGATAAATTTGCCTTAAATCATGGTACCCAAATGCTCAACCGCAATGTGGACATCAAGGAAATGACCTGGTATAAGAAAGCCATAGAAGGCAATGGCAGACGTGTATTATCCTCTTCCCATGTTCAAAATGTTATTTCTGATGATTACAAATGGGTTGTAACCTTAAGTAAAGCAATCCGCACAAAAGAAACCGGAAAGATTCTCGGTGCACTGCTGGTAGATCTGAATTACAGTTCTATTACAAAGCTTTGCCAGAATATTAAAATGGGAAACAAAGGATATATCTTCCTTATTGACAGTCAGGGAGAGATTATCTATCATCCGAAGCAGCAGCTTATTTATACCGGGCTTAGAAAAGAAAAAATCGGAGAAATCCTCACCTGCAAAAAAGATCACTTCATAACAACTGTAGAAGGTGAAGAAAAGCTCTATACCATGTCTACTTCTGAAAAGACCGGGTGGACTGTAGTGGGAGTGGCAAATATTAATGAATTGTTTCCAGGCAGACAGGCCACCCAGAGTATTTATCTGGAAAGCGCTCTGATGTTACTATTGGGAGCTCTTATAATAGCAGTACTTTTCTCAAATAAGCTGACAAGACCAATCACGGATTTAAGGAATTCCATGAAGGAAGTAGAAAAAGGAAGCTTTGATAAAGTGCCTCGAAAGGATTGGGGGGACGGAGAGATTGGAATGCTTCATAAGTCCTTCTATGCCATGACCGATGAGCTCCAGAACCTTATGAAGGATAAGAGCAGAAGCCAGAAGGAAAAGTATAAGCTGGAGCTCAGAGCCTTACAGGCCCAGATAAATCCTCACTTCCTATATAATACCCTGGATTCTATCGTATGGATGGGGGAGGGAGGAAATAATAAAGAAGTGGTAATAATGACGGCAACCCTTGCTAAGCTGCTGCGGCAGAGTATCAGTAATGAAGTGGAATTTGTCACCATAGAGAATGAAGTGGATTATGCCAGAAGTTATCTTATCATCCAGAAAATGCGTTACAGAGATCAACTATCCTTTGAAATCGAGGTTGATCCGATGATATACTCCTGCCGCATGGTAAAGTTAATTCTTCAGCCCCTGGTGGAGAATGCCATTTATCATGGCATTAAATACAGGGAAACAAAAGGAACGGTAATAATACGTGGAGAAGAAACCATGGATGGTATCCTTTTACAGGTTATTGATAATGGAATCGGTATGGAGGAAGATACCTTAAAGCACATATTTGATAAAAAGGATAAGTCCGGTAAGAGTAACGGAGTAGCCGTGGAAAATGTTAATCGCAGGTTGAAGCTTTATTATGGTGAGAAATACGGCTTACAGTATGAAAGTACTCCCGGTATCGGTACTACTGTAAGCATTTATCTGCCGAAAGTGGAGGGGGGTGTACCGGATGAAGAGTTTTGAAATAACGAATAAGAAGAAAAAGTTCTTTCAATACCCTCGGATAATTGCTTTGATAATACTGTTTCTGTGTAGCGGAATCTTTCTTTACAAGATAATGCTGCACAAAGAAAAGCCGATGGAAATTATCTGTATTGTTAAGAGTCTTGATGAGAATAATGGTTTCTGGCAGTCTGTTATGGAGGGGGCTAACTTAGCTGCAATGGAATACAATGCGCAGATTGTTATCTGGGGAGCTGAGAAGGAGGATGATTACAGCACCCAGAACCAATTAATCGAAGAAGCGATTAATAGAAAACCCGGAGCCATTGTCCTGGCTGCAGCCGATTATATCAAAACCGTTGATTCTGCCAAAGCAGTGATTGCTAACAATATAAGGCTTGTGCTCATAGACTCAACTGTCCAGGGGGATTTTGCTGACGCAGTGATAGCAACGGATAATTATAAAGCTGGAATCCGTATGGGTGCCCTGATGAAGCGGCTGTTAAAAGATGGTAAGGAAATAGGGATTATCAGTCATGTAAAAGGAACCTCCACAGCCATTGACCGTGAAAACGGCATAAGAATGGGACTTACAGATGACAAAGATAAGATTGCAGAGATAACTTACTGCGATTCCGACACGGAAAAGGCCAAGGAACTAACAAAGGAAATGGTTAAGAAGCATCCTGATATATCAGTAATTGCTGGTTTGAACCAGTATGCATCAGTCGGAGCCGGAGCAGCTATTAAAGAAATGGGACTGGAGAAATCAATCAAAGTCATTGGTTTTGATAATGCTACCGAACAGATAAAATATCTGGAGGAAGGAATATATGAAGCGATTGTAATTCAGAAATCCTTCAATATGGGATACCTTGGTGTGGAAAGTGCGATTAAGCTTATAAAAGGTGAAAAGACAGACAGGGTTATAGATTCCGGTTCCACTTTAATCACAAAAGATAATATGTATACCAGCTTAAATCAAAAGCTGTTATTCCCTTTTGATTAATTACTCATAATTCTCTCTTTAGGACGCAGAGTTATTTCGTACAGTTTCTAAAAAAATGAATAATATCAATAGTATAAAAAGGTTAAAATCTTAGGAAAGTAAGATTTTAACCTTTTTATATAGAATTCTCTATTAAAATGTTCCCGGAAAGAAAATATAATGTGCTTACAGAAGCAAAAACAAAAGAACAGAAAGCATATTGGAAGGTGAATGTATGGAGAAAGTATTAATTTCCATGGAAAGAATCGATAAAGCCTTTTCCGGCGTCAGCGCTTTAAGAGGAGCGAACCTCGAAGTCCGGGCAGGAGAGGTTCATGCACTTATGGGTGAGAATGGCGCTGGGAAATCAACCCTGATGAAGATTCTGACAGGAATCCACGCAAAGGATGCTGGAATTGTCAGGTTCGAGGGCAGGGAGATAGAATTTAAGAATCCGAAAGAAGCACAGGATGCTGGTATTGTAATCGTTCATCAGGAGCTTAATATGATGAACCATCTTACCGTTGCTCAGAACCTGTTCATTGGCAAAGAAAATACCAAAGGCAGATTTATTGATGATAAAGAAAATAACAGACAGGCGCAGATACTTTTTGAGAAATTAAATATTTCCATTAATCCCAAGGAGACTATGGGGAATCTCACCGTAGGAAAACAGCAGATGGTAGAAATAGCAAAAGCGATTTCAGCAGAGTCCAAAGTCATTGTCTTTGATGAGCCTACAGCCGCCCTGACAGATACAGAGATAACAGAACTCTTTAAGATCATCAGGGAATTAAGGGAAAAAGGTCTTGGGATTGTATATATATCACATCGAATGGATGAAATCAAGCAAATAACCGACCGGGTAACCATTATGAGAGATGGTGAGTATGTAGACACCCTGATTTCAGATAAGTGTACGAAAGATGATATCATAAGCCGGATGGTAGGCAGGGTTATCTATGAAGACCCCAAAGAAACCAGCAATGTAGCTAATGATGCACCTGTGGTACTTAAGGTGAAGAACCTGAATGCCGGTAAAATGGTACGGGACGTAAGCTTTTCGTTAAGAAAAGGTGAAATACTTGGTATTGCCGGTCTTATGGGCTCAGGAAGAACGGAAACCGCAAGGGCATTATTTGGAGCAGACCCAATAGACAGCGGAGAAATCTACATAAAGGGACAGAAAGTTACTATTAATAATCCCTGTGATGCAGTAAAAGCCGGAATCGGATATTTATCAGAGGACCGTAAACGATACGGAATTATTGTAGAAAAGACGGTTGCAGATAATTCTGTTATGGCAGCACTGGAGAAATACTGTTCCGGACAGTTTATTCATGACAGAAGAATCCGAAAGGATGCTCAAAAGTATGTAGAAATGCTTAAGACGAAAACACCTTCCGTGGAACAGCTGGTAGTTAATCTTTCAGGGGGTAACCAGCAAAAGGTGGTAATAGCCAAATGGCTGCTAAAAGACAGTGAAATACTTATCTTTGATGAACCGACCAGAGGAATTGATGTAGGAGCCAAAAGCGAAATCTATGCGCTCATGAACAATCTGGTAAATCAGGGTAAATCCATTATAATGATCTCCTCTGAATTACCTGAAATCCTCCGTATGAGCGATCGTATACTGGTTATGTGTGAAGGAAGAATAGCCGGAGAGTTCATGATAGAAGAGGCCAGCCAGGAGAAAATTATGCATGCTGCAACTTTAAGAAAAGAAAGGAATCAGTAAATTATGAAACCAACAGAGAAAAAAGAAATCAATTCCTTTAAATCTATCATTAAACATATAGGAACACAGAAATTAATTGCAGTACTTGCTTTAATAGTAATATATATCTTTTTCGCCATATTCAGCCAGCCCTTTCGAAGCTCCAATACATTGATCAGTATCTTCGATTCTTCATATTATATAGGTTTTCTGGCAATCGGTGTTACATTTGTCATCATAACCGGTGGTATTGATCTGTCCATCGGTACGGTAATGGTATGTTCAGCCTTAATGGGAGGAGTTCTTTATGAGCTTGGCCTGCCTCTTCCTTTGGCCTTAATCGCCATTGTATTAATTGGAGCAGCTTTCGGATTGGTTAACGGTCTCATGGTATCTGTCTTAAAGCTTCCGGCTTTTATTGCAACCCTTGGTACCATGATGGTAACCAGAGGCCTTGGCTCTATCATAACAGGTACAAAGAGTATTACCTTTCCGCTAAGAACCAATGAAGACGGCTGGTATAAATCCTTATTCCGTACCGGACCCATAGGAGGTCTTGAAACTGGATTCCCTTCAGGTTTTCTGTTACTTATAGGAGCAGCTGTAATCATGGCTGTAATACTTACGAAAACAAAAACAGGTCGATACATACTGGCTCTGGGCAGTAACAAAGAAGCTACCAGATTATCCGGTGTAAACATCATGAAGTGGGAGACCATTGCCTATGTAATCAGTGGTACCTTTGCGGGAATTGCAGCAGTATCTTATGTAGCTATTTATTCAACCGTACAGCCGGGAACAGGTAATGGCTTTGAACTGGATGCCATTGCAGGTGTTGTAATCGGCGGAACCTCACTGGCAGGTGGTGTTGGTTCTGTTGCAGGAACATTGATCGGTGTATTTATTATGAGCGTGCTCAAGGTTGGACTTCCCTTTATCGGATTACAGCCTCACTATCAGCTGTTTATAACCGGTATCGTATTAATAATAGCTGTATATGCAGATGTTCGCAACCGAATAAAGAAAAAGACCAGATAGTGTTATTCATACTATAGTCCGCCTCTGACGGTGTGAAAAGCAGGCTAAAACCAAAAGATAGAAAACTATGACTTACATGAATTGCAGAGTATTAAGAGCAGAAGCAAGGATAAAAGAGTATCAGGATTACTTACCTCCTGGGAAAGTGCTATTAGGAGCATACATACCCGGAGATAATAATAAATAGCCACATATAAGGAGGATATTTTATGTACTTAAAAAGGGTAGCAGCAATGGGGATTGCAGCAGTGTTTCTAATGGGTACCTTATTAACGGGATGCAGTAAAGAAAACACTTCCCAGACCAGCGGAGGAACAGAAGCTTCCGGCGGAAAAATGACAGTAGAAATTGTTGCAAAGGGTTTCCAGCATGATTTCTGGCAGGCAGTATTAAAAGGAACGGAAAAAGCAGCCGCAGAATTCGGTGTTACAACAAACTTTGTAGGACCTGAAGGAGAAGGAGCTATTGCAGCACAGGTTGAACAGCTGAACAATGCCATAAACAAAAATCCCAGCGCAATATGTCTGGCAGCACTTGATACCAGCGCAGCAATTGATTCCATAGCAAATGCACAATCCAAAAAGATACCTATCATCGGATTTGATTCCGGTGTTCCCGGTGCTCCGGAAGGCGCAGTTGCTGCTAATGCTGCAACGGATAACTATAAGGCAGGAGAACTTGCTGCCGAAAAAATGTATGAAGCCATTAAGGATAAAGTAACAGACCCGGCAGAAACAGTACGCATCGGTGTAGTAGCTCAGGAAGCTAATTCCGAGTCTATAACACAAAGAACTGCAGGTTTTGCAGAAAAAATGTCTGCCCTCATTGGTGAAGATAAATCCTCTGTTGAAGGTCATGACAAATACAGCCGTAAAGTTGAAGGAGCAAAGGTTGTTATTGAAATTAGAATACCTACTGAAGTTACTGACAATGCTGGTAAGACAGAAGCCCTAACACTTCTGAATAAAGAGGATTTAATCGGTATCTATGGCTCCAATGAGTTTGCAGCGAAATGTATTATTAATGCCAATGAAGGCATGAACAAGCTGGGAGCAGATAAAGTGATTGCCGTTGGTTTTGACTCCGGTGCTTTGCAGCTGGATGCCGTAAAGTCTGGTGTGTTTTATGGTTCTGTAACACAGGATCCCGTATCCATCGGTTACAATGCCGTGAAACTTGCAGTAGCAGCAGCCAAAGGTGAGAAGGTAGAAGATGTGGATACCGGATGCCAGTGGTATAATGCTGAAAACATGGACAGCGCAGAGATTGCACCCTGTCTGTATGAATAACATAGGATTAGCATAGAGGGCTTTGGTCCTCTATGTTTTTTGCTGCTTACAACTAAGTGTAGCAATTGATTCCTGAAATATTGGATAATGGAATAAATACATAAACAGGGAATTGAGTAGGCAGTTGAGTGATATATAAAAACCCTGACATGCCAAAAATACTTGCCCCTGTAAGAAAGAAGTAAAATTGACGAGGCCCCTGGTAATAAGGAGAAGATGGTATCAAACTGATAATGGACCAGTGCTCCAGTAAGCAATTAGCGGAGGGCGAAGGTGTGTCAGGGGCATTGTCCGAATTTACCGTTGGAGCAGGCGGTGGCTGCGGTATTAACTGACCGGAAGGGATTACAGATAACAAAGCACCGTATTGATATACAATCTGCTGTATTTCAAGCAGATTGTATGCCTGACCAATCTCATTCGTTGATTCACTTAGATTGCCGGGAGGATAAGCGCCGATAGGGCAGAGAGCCTCCAATTGATTAGAATGTAACATCCGGGACCTCGATACTGGTTTGTTACAATATATTACGGAAAGTACTTGTTTGTTACAGCAATAGAAGCATATTAAAACAGGTTTGAGTTTACAATTAATAATTAATTTATTGGTAGGAATTATAAGCCAGGCAATTTGCAGCAAACATTCCGCTGTAGAGTGCACCCTGCATCCAGCCGTGTTTGGAAGAGGTGTGCTCACCGGCAAAGAATACACGGTTGTTATATTCCGGTAACAGCATATCATAACCGAAATTAAGCAGTTGGCCTGGGAGATTGGTAGCAAAAGCACCTTTGGCAAAAGGCTCTTCATTCCAATTAACCGTTTTGTGTCCCGTAATCAATCTGTTTAAATAATCTTCCGGGAGACCATGAACTTCTTCTACATTTCTCTTAATATAGGAAAACCGCTGCTCTTCAGGGAAAGCACCAACTCGAACAGCATCCAGTCCTATGTTATACGAAGCAGTAAATACTCCCGGTTCGTTTGGTGTACAGCCCCATTCCTCTAAACAGGCAAGATGGTCCGTAGGGTAAAAGATAGTTCGGATGGGCAGATCAGTAGCAGAAAAACCTCCGTTCATTCTTCCGTAATCAGTATCTTCTTCCCAAAAACGTCTTTTGCTTAAAAAAGAGGCTTTTAAGGAATTATAATAGTTCAATTCTCTGATAGCCTGCATCTTCTGATTGGTAAAGAAGGGTTTTATATCAAAGGTTCTAAGCAGAGAAAAAGGGATGGCGCAAATGATGTAATCAAATTCTTCGGTCTGATTTCTTAAACCTGGGGTATTGTATCTCAGTAAAACCTTATTGTCTTCCAGCTGATATATTCCATTAACGTAATACCCCATATTAACCTGGCAGTTTCCAAGATCCTCTTTACTAATGGTATACTCATCAGGAGTGAGATTCGTTAAAGAGTTATAAAAAGCATAGGGGAGATATTCCATTCCTCCGGAGATACGATAGACGTTGGCATAATCCATGGAATATTCTTCACTGAGCGTTTCGAAATAGTTTGCCGCAAGAGTGTCACCTGTCAGTGAATTTACACTGGCAAGAAGGGTTATTGCATCCTGACTCAAACCGAGATCCTCAAGAATCTGCCGGACACTTTGATTGATATAGGGAAGAATTTGAGGAGAATAGTACGGTAATATCTGAAGAAGTTCTTTTCTGGTATCGGGAGAGAGTTCCTTTAACAGACTGGAAAATGCGTAATCATTCAACTGATTCCAGGGAGTATTTCTTTCGGCAGGTGTAAGATTATACAGAGGATAAAGATACTCCATAATATTTGCCCCCTCGGGATCTTTGCGGGTTCTGGTATTATGGACATAAATGAAATTATTAGGCATTCCCTGGGAGGAGGGAACTGTCATTAGATTAAAGAGGTTAATATAATGCCAGGTAGTACCATGAGAGACTGGTATTCGCATAGCACCGAACTCTCCATAATAGTTTCTGCTTCTGTCAAAATAATAGGTATAGACTCTGCCGCCTATACGTTCTTCATTAGCTTCAAAAACCGTAATGTCTGCTCCGGTCTTACGAAGCTCAAAGGCAGCTGCCAGACCAGCAAGTCCTGCACCAATTATACCTATCCTGACTTTCTTTAACCCACCGGGTTCTATGTAGGTATTAATGTCAGGCGGTGGATTTAACAGTTCAATTATATTGTACAGATCTTCGGATCTCCCTGCCCCTTTCAAGGAATTTGATAGCATCTGATACCTCTGGGTGTCGGTAGGGTTCATAAAAGTATGAATGTTTGTCATCTTTTTACACCTGTATAAATTATGTTACTTTAATGTATTGCCTATAGGATGGAAATATTCTGGATATTCGTTCTGTTATGGCTGCTTATTTCATAAAATAGAGGTTATTATTGAAATACCTTATTTTGGTAAGGGAATAACGCTATAGAGCTGATCCGAAGCAAGCCACACCGGTATGTACCTTTTGGCAGGGAATCCATGGGAATTATCTAAGTAGAGGTACACAAATTGAAATGTAATTAAATAACAATATATTTTACAGAAGGATTTATAAGCGTAAATTATTACTGTAATAGCATAGGTGTAAAAAAATTATAAAATACCTGAAAAATAATTGTAATCCCTTTTACAATCCTGTATAATTATTAAAAAGCGCTTTCAAGAGCAAAAAAACACGGGATGAAATAGAAAGGCAAAAGAAAATGAAATTATTACAGGACAGAATTATATCAGACGGCAACGTAAAGAGCGGAAATGTACTTAAAGTGGATAATTTTTTGAATCATCAGATGGATATTGAGCTATTCAATGAAATCGGAAAAGAGTTTAAACGAATCTTCTCAGAATACTCCATAAATAAAATACTTACCATAGAGGCATCCGGTATCGGTATTGCCTGTATAACCGCACAATATTTCAACGCACCTGTAGTATTTGCAAAGAAAGCCCAGAGCATAAATATCGATGGTGATGTATATTCAACGAAAATCGAATCTTTTACTCATAAGAAAACCTACGATGTTATTGTTTCTAAAAAATTCATAAGTCCCGAAGACAGAGTTCTAATTATTGATGATTTCCTGGCTAACGGTTGTGCACTTGCAGGGTTGATAGATATTGTACGCAGTGCAGGAGCAACGGTAGAAGGCATCGGAATAGTAATAGAAAAGGGCTTCCAAAATGGTGGAGATATGATTCGTAGTATGGGTGTAAGACTTGAATCTTTGGCTATCATTGAAAGTATGGATGCAGAAAACGGCACAATAGAATTTCGTTAATTACTTAAAGGATACATATAATCCGCTTTGAAAAGGGGCGGATTTTTTGTGCGCCTTTCTAGTCCAGGAGCAAAATAGTGGTGGACAGTTCACACTTCTTATTTGGGAAGTACCGTACCTTCAATTGCGATAAGCATTGATATTAGTGCGGAAAGAAGAAAGCAATCCACTTTTTATTTGAACACGCCAGGGCGTGAAGGGTAGTTAACCTGATCACGAAAGGGGGATAGTATGAAGCATATCATTACATATTTAAAACCTTATGGGCTGCGAATGCTTATGGGGTTTATCATAAAAGTTGCAGGTACTTTTATGGATTTGGGACTTCCCTGGGTGCTGGCCTATATTATTGATGAGGTCATTCCTTTAAAAGAAGTAAAATATATTCTGCTATGGGGCGTCTTAATGCTTCTCCTGTCGGTAGGTGCAAGACAATTTAATATAACAGCTAATCGTATGGCGTCCAGAGTTGCCGGAGATACCGTAAAGAAATTAAGACATGATTTGTTCCTTAAAATACAGCAGCTTTCCGGTTCACAGGTGGATTATTTATCGATTCCGTCCCTGGTATCCAGAATGACTTCAGATACCTACAATATTCATCAGATGGTCGGTATGATGCAAAGGCTAGGTGTCAGAGCACCGATTATCCTTGTGGGAGGTATGATTCTGACCTTTACATTGGAACCGGTACTAACGCTGATACTTGTAGGAATTCTACCTTTGCTGGCCTTCTGTGTATATGTGGTTTCCAAAAAGGGAATCCCTCTTTATTCCAAAAGCCAGAGTGCAGCGGATAGAATGGTGCGGGTAGTAAGAGAGAATGTTAACGGAATACGTGTTATCAAAGCACTTTCCAAATCAGGATATGAAAAAGAGAGATTTCACAGGGCAAATGACCAGGTAGCTGCCAATGAATTTAAGGCAGGAGCAACGATGGCAGTGATTAATCCCGTTATGAACCTGCTGCTTAATGGTGGTCTGACCCTCGTTATAATAGCAGGTGCTTACAGGGTAAACAGCGGTGCCTCTGAGGTTGGTAAGATTGTAGCTTTTCTGTCCTACTTCACAATGATTCTGAATGCAATGCTTATGATTACCAGAATTTTTGTAGGCATTTCAAAGGCAAATGCTTCTGCTGACAGAATATTTGAAGTTTTAAATGCTAGAGAAGAACTGAAGCCTGAAGAAGCGCTGACAGAAAAAGAAGCATATGGGACTTCAGAAGCTGAAAATATACATGTTTCCTTCAGGGGAGTTACCTTTACCTATCCTCAAAGAAGAGAGGAAGAGGCAGAAGATGACGATTCTATTAATGTAGAAAACATTGATTTCAGTATTAAGACAGGTGAATCTCTGGGTATTATTGGAGCAACTGGTTCCGGTAAAACAACCTTGATAAATTTATTGTTACGCTTTTATGATACAGATAAAGGTGGTATCTACATAAAGGGTAAAAATGTTAAAAGCTATTCCCTGCAGGACTTGAGAAGCAAATTTGGTGTGGTATTTCAAAATGATATGATATTTGCTGATACCATTGGAGGAAATATTGACTTTAACCGCGGTATATCTGTTGGCAGATTAAAGGAAGCCGCAGAAGATGCACAGGCAGCGGAATTTATTAACCAGCTGGTAAGTGGCGAGAAGAAAGGTTTTGATTACGAAGCGGCAGTAAAAGGTGCTAACCTGAGCGGCGGTCAGAAACAAAGACTGCTCATTGCAAGAGCGCTTGCTGCCAGTCCGGAAATTCTGGTGCTTGATGATTCCTCCAGTGCCTTAGACTATAAAACCGATGCGGCACTCAGAACTGCGCTGCGAGAGAATTATCAGAACACCACAACTATTATGATAGCCCAGAGAATCAGTTCTATTATGAATATGGACCATATAATTGTTATGGAAGAGGGCAGAATGATTGGTTATGGAAACCATGAAGAACTTCTGTTGAATTGCCCTGTATACAATGAGATATATCAGTCACAAATGGGAGAATGATGCCAAATCTGTCGGAGCTTTATAAGCCTGGGAGTATTTTAAGCTTCTTTCATAGTTTTTAAGCTGCAATAAACTGCAGCGGAATGCGAGGAAATATGTCTGTGAAGAAAAACAAAGAGGATGATTCTCCCAGTTCAAGAAGGAACTTGAAGTGGAAGAAAGGGAAGCCGGAAGTGGAAGGAAAGCTGGAAGCAAAAGGAATACTGGAAGCAGAAGGAAAACCAGAAGCAGAAGGAAAGCTGGATGCAGAAGGTAAATTAAATAAATTAACAGAATCCGGTGAAACCGATTCTAAAAATAACTTAAAGTTACAAAATGATACAGAAAGATCCTATAAGCAAAATGAAAAAGACCAGGAAAATAAAGCGAAACCAAGAGATGCAAAGAAAGTAGTAAAACGACTCAGCAAATATCTGATACAGGAAAAGCGGCGGATAGTACTGGCATTGCTTCTGACTATCACAGGAAATATACTGGCACTTATCGGACCGATGCTTTCTGGTTATGCAATTGATGCAATTGAACCCGGAAAAGGAAAAGTAATCTTTGAGAAGGTGTTCTACTATTGTAGTTTAATGATGCTGCTCTATATCATCTCAGTCTTTTTCTCTTATCTTTTAAGTATTCTAATGCTGCGTATCAGCCAAAAGGTTACGAAAAGAATGAGAGACGATGTTTTTGCCAAGCTGACAGAACTTCCTGTTAATTATTATGATACCAAGCAGGCAGGAGATATTATCAGCCGTATATCCTATGATATAGATGTCATTAGTACGTCTCTATCTACAGATGTAGTACAGATAATGGCCAGTGTAATAACTGTAATCGGTTCTCTTATTATGATGATTATGATATCTCCTGTTATGGTACTTGTTATGTTGGTGACCATTCCTTTATCTATTTGGTATACCCGTTACATGTCAGGAAAAGTTCGGCCTCTGTACAGCACCCGTTCAGAGAAACTTGGAAACCTGAACGGTTTTGTAGAAGAGATGGTATCCGGACAGAAGACAATAAGAGCATATGCCAGAGAAGAAGTAGTACAGGATAAATTTGACCACATCAATGATGAAGCTGTTGAGGCATATTTTAATGCGGACTACTACAGTAGCATAGTTGGTCCCACCGTAAATTTTATTAATAATTTATCCTTATCTCTTGTAACGGTTTTTGGAGCAGTGTTATTCTTACTGGGACATTTAAGTCTGGGAAGTATATCCTCTTTCATTCTGTATTCAAGAAAGTTCTCAGGTCCTATTAATGAAGCTGCTAATATTGTCAGTGAACTTCAATCTGCTGCCGCTGCAGCAGAAAGAGTCTTTAAAATTCTTGACGAAGAATCAGAAAAAGCGGACAGATTGGGAGCAAGTGAACTGAATGTAGAGAAGGGTAAAGTCATCCTAAAAGATGTTACCTTTGGTTACATGAAAGACAGGATTATATTAAAGAAACTGAATATGGAGGCGAAGGAAGGTAATCTCATAGCAATTGTTGGACCAACCGGCGCGGGAAAAACAACAATAATAAACCTCTTAATGCGGTTTTATGATATTAACAGCGGTGATATAACCATAGACGGACAAAATATCAGAGACGTATCCAGGCAGAGCCTGCGTAAAGCTTATTCCATGGTATTGCAGGATACCTGGGTATTCCATGGTACCGTATTTGAGAATATAGCTTATGGTAAAGAAAATGCCACAAGGGAAGAAGTAATAGAAGCGGCCAAAGCAGCAAAGATACACTCTTATATAAAGAAACTGCCGGCTGGGTATGATACAATTCTGGACGAAGATGGAATTAATATGTCCAAAGGGCAAAAACAGCTCCTAACCATTGCCAGAGCCATGCTGATGGATTCAAAGATACTAATTCTGGATGAAGCTACTTCAAACGTAGATACCAGAACGGAGATTCAGATACAGGCAGCCATGCGAAAGCTTATGGAGGATAAAACCTGCTTTGTCATAGCCCATAGACTGTCCACGATTAAAAATGCTGATCTGATATTAGTCGTCAATGATGGAAATGTGGTAGAACAGGGAAAACACGGTGAATTAATGGAGACCAGAGGCTATTATTATCAGATGTATTCTTCCCAGTTTGTCTAATGGAAGATATTAAGCGATTCAATTTTTCAACCTATTGGTTAAATGAAAAACTTGTGTGCTATGGAGTATAGTTCCGGATGCTTGGTACTATTAAGTGGAACACTCTGTAGAAAGGATTATAAAATTTATATTATTTACCACAAACAATAAAATAGTTCTTGCCAATAACGGCAATTCTTAGTAAAATATATTAGGTTGTCAATAACCAAAACATGAAGCAGTTTTATGACAGATGGATACCCAGATGTCAGCAAACTACTTAAATTGTTATTTTAACAGGCAGTCATTTCTTTCTACATGAGTAGTGCTTGAATTGGGTTGCGAAAAGCATAGGTGCAATATGAAGAATATTAAAGAACATATCAGACTTTCACAATTTAAACCGGTTTATCTCTTATACGGTACGGAGAATTATCTGAAGCGCCTCTATAAGGATAAGTTGAAAACAGCAATATTACCTGGCGAGGATGATATGAACTACTCATATTTTGAAGGAAAAGGAGTAGATACGGTGAAAGTGAAGGAGGCAGCAGAGACTCTTCCTTTTTTCAATGATAAACGTCTGATAATAATTGAAAACAGTGGTTTATTTAAAAGTCAGAATGATTTGGCGGATTATATAAAGCAAATACCTGAAACCACACACATTATATTTGTAGAAGCAGAGGTTGACAAAAGAAATCGTTTGTATAAAGCAGTAAAAGATAACGGAACCATTTCAGAAATGAATGCCATGGATGAAGCCAATCTTAAGCTGTGGATTGCTTCTTTGCTTAAGCAGGATCAAAAGAAGATTACAGAAGAGAGCATATTATATCTTCTAAGTAAGACCGGTACAGACATGGACAACATCAGCAATGAGATAGAAAAACTTGTCTGTTATTCCGGTGAGAGAGAGATTATAACCATTCAGGATATCGAAGAGGTATGCACCGCACAAATATCCGGAAAGATCTTTCAGATGGTCGAGGCAATTGGTAATAAGAAGCAGAAACAGGCACTGGAGCTTTATTATGATCTGTTGGCACTAAAAGAAAAACCAATGTCCATCATGTATCTTATATCCAGGCAGTTCAATATACTGTTACAGGTCAAGAGCTTATTGGCTCTAGGCTTTCAGAATAACAGGATTGCAGAAAAGACAGGATTAATGCCTTTTACAATCACGAAATATGTAAGTCAATGCCGTAATTATACAGAGAAGACTCTTAAAGAGGCTTTAACCTCCTGTATTGATACAGAAGAACAGGTGAAAACCGGAAGAATGCAAGATACCATCGCTGTAGAATTGATTATTGTTAAATTCAGTGCTGCATAATTATTAAATGCATTGAAAGATTTATGCTTAATCATTTTTTTAAAAACTTAATTTATTAATCATTTTTTTAAAAACTTAATTTATAGTTGTTCCGTCCTGCTGTTCCGTCCATTTTCCGTGGCTTGACAAATCAAGAAAAATGAATAGAATAGTAGTATGAAATATATGGAGAGTTGTCCGAGTGGTTGAAGGTGTGGCTCTCGAAAAGCCATAGACCTTAAAAGGTCTCTAGGGTTCGAACCCCTAACTCTCCGTTAGTTAAAAGCTGTCAATTATACGTTGACAGCTTTTAACATTTCCTGACCTGATAAAACGGGCATTCCAATGATTGGCTGCATACCATTCATTTGTAATTGAAGCTGTAGGCGTTGAATCTGTTGTTGCAATTGAACGATTTGTTCTTCCTGAGAAGACTCAGGTGAAACTGGCTGCTGTATAATTTGCGGCTGAAAGGTCTGAACCAAAGATTTGGCTGAGGATAGCTTTGAAGTAAACTCCAGATGGAGATAGAAGTCCGAAGTAATTTTAATATCGCTATGTCCAAGCCAAGCCATGATGTCTTCAATTCTAACTCCGCTTGCAGCCAATAGTGCTGCGCAGGTATGACGTAAATCATGAAAACGGATATGTCTTAAGTTGTTCTGCTTCAGGATTTTCGGAAATGTAGTTGAAATATAGTTTGGTTTTATAAGGTCTCCCATACTGTCTACACATAAATACTCTATGTATTTCTTGTTGTAGGAACGTCCACATAACTTACGATTCTGTTCTTGTTCCGCTTTTTTTTCTAACAACCATTGTTTCATAAAGGGCATGTACTCCTTTCGTTTCCAACCATTTTGCTATCCGAATTCCTTCTTCCATTCCACGGTAGCCGTATTCTACAGGAAGAAAATGGCATGGTGTGTATTTTACAATTAAAGGAAAGCTCTTACCTAATTCTGATTGTATTCCGTCAATGATTTCATTTAGGAAATGCTTTCTGTTTTCAAAGCTTCCACCATATTCATCTTTTCGGATATTTCATCTGGAAGACATGAATTTGTCGTTAAATAGCCGCCATAGGCGTGAACCTCCACCGCATTTAATAAAACCGGAAATATGATAGCAGTATTAAGTATAAGAATGGCAAACACTAAAATGAATAAATTTCACATTGAACAAGTAATTGGAGACATAACCTCAATTTCAGCTATTTTAACAGAACATTGCCGGAAAATATAAAAGAATTACCAGATAACTTGATAGATATGCTATTTACTTCTGGAATATCGTCTGTTATATAAAACTGTTAGACGACCTTTGCAGCAGGATTGTAGGAGCAAAATCTATCGCGGCCATGTATTAGAACTATTAGAACCTAAAAATAGGTATACAAATTCCAAAAGCTAGAAAACAGTTGATATCTGTAAAACATACTATGGCATTAAAGTAAAGAGAGACAGATGCCGATATATAATATATGGATGAATAGAGAAGCTATGGACAGCGAACTTTTTTAAATTAGTTTTCTGTCCATTTTATTTTTATGCATTTTGAGGAGGTGATGCGTATGCGTTAGATAGTTTGATATATATATTCAGAAAAGAAAAAATATGACCGCTTGGACCTTTTCTGGAAAGCGGGCAGTTCTGACTGACAGAAGAACTGCGGAAAGGAGTAATGAGTTATGGCTATTGCAGGAGTAGAAACAGGCTATTCATATCAGAGTAGCTTCTATCAGAAAACAAGACAAACAACCGTAGATAATTTTTATGGAAATATTTCTTCGGCATCCGAATTGACCGAAGAAAATAATGATAGCAAAATATTAGGTCTTACTATGATACCGGAGGAAGGCTACAATATTACATATGGAATGCGTGCACAGTATGCGGCAGAATCTACAGAGGACGACCCGATTGTACAGGTGACATCCAATTATGGAGGAAAAATAGTTTCTTATAATGTCCATATTAATGATGTTGACCCAAGAAATGCATCTCAGCTTGAGATGTTTGCATTGTGCAGCTATGCGGATGATAAAGGAATCAGTGACGGTGGAACCTTTGGCTCCTATCAAAAACTAAAATATTTTAGCCTGAATGCACAGGATAATGGATATTGCAGTGGACTTAATGGAACAGATTCATTTGTTAATACAAAGTTTAACTGGGAAGGTATTGTGACTAAAATGATGGATAATTACCTTTCTGCCGGAGCTTATAATCAGTATCAGGATGGAAATAAATTGCTTGCCATGTTCCATCAATTTAAAACGACAGTAGATATAGCGGACAGTGAAAATTCTACCATTACAGATTCAACGGAAGAGGACTCATCTGATAATAAGCCGCTTACAAGAGAAGAAATGATGCAAAAACTCCATGTTAAAATCAATGAGATATATATAAAAATTCAAAATGGTGATACAGAGCCGACTTATCAGATTGGTGGACAGACCTATACGGAGAAAGAATGGGATAAGCTTTTGGAGAAATTTGATTCCATTCAAGAGGCAATTCGTTCTGTGATTGAGAAAGAAAACGAGGCAAAGAAAGAGTTGGCAGAGAGTAAGTCGGATATAAGTACGATAGCAGATATCAAAAGTGTAACGGATACGGATAAAACAGATGAAGTATCAGAATCTGCCATAGAGTATCTGGTATCAGAAACCAGTAAATGCACGTATCCTACCGAAAATAAAAATGAAGAGAAAACCTGGTACATAACCTGCTATACCGAGGAAGGAATCTTTTGCAGAAAATACGGTCCGAATGGAGAAGAAGATAATATGTGGGAAATCAAATTCACAGATGCATCGCAGTATCAGGAGGTAATGGGTTTTCTGAATAGATTTGACAAAGATGAGAATCTTACCTTTGCCAGCCATAAAAATTTCTGGAATGATTTCCTTGCAGGAGAGATGGATGAGAATGACTTCGAGAAATTCTTTAAAGAAACCAAAGATGGTATTCCTGATTATACTATGACTATTGGTGATTCCATGTATATTGATAAAGAAAAAGTTAAGTATGCAAAGTACATGAATCCATCCATTTGGAAACCAAATAATGACAAGAGAGGAAATGTTGGCATTTATTAAATACTAAGTATAAAATAAAATAGTGTTATAACCTCATATCCCATCTAAGTCTGGTGGACAATGTGGAGATGGGTATGACCCTTAGTGGTGTATCCCCTGCCGAAAAACATGAGTACTTTATCTGTCTAGTTTACTGAGGTTTGGGGGTGTAGCCACTAGAACGTTCTATTACTTTTTCTAAAAGTCTCTGTTATGAAACCTTTTAAAAAGGTCTGAATTGTATATTTGATGGCTTAAAACTTTATTAATCTGACAAAGGATTAAATACAATATTTCTTCAAAAAAATTTGCGAAAAAAATTTCTTCGCAAATTCTTGCAAAATCAATAGATTAGAGTTATTATGAACATAGTTCATAAAGGGAGATAACATGCCAAAGATATACGATGATTTAAAAGAAACAATCCTAAAAGAAGCAAAAGTAATTATTCTCTCAAAAGGCTATAGAAAGTTAAGCATGCGGGAAGTAGCAAAAGCGTCTGGGATTGCAGTCGGTACAATCTATAATTATTTTCCCACGAAAGATACTCTAATGTCCGAATTGATGTACCAATACTGGTTAGAATTTGTTGCTGCAATCCAGCAGGTAGAGCAGGAGGACTGTGAGTTATTTGCAAAGTTTAAGAAAATTTATACCATTTTAGAGTCTTTTATTGATATCTTTAAAGATACCTGGCTCAAATTAAACAGCAATGAAAAGGGAATGACGAAAGAACATCATAAGCAAAAACAGGAAGTTGTTGATTTGTTTGTTGATATCCTGGAGAAAGCCATAATTAGCCATAAGGAAAAGAAAGGAAGTGCAGATAATCAGGAAATCAATGACAGAGAGCTCGCTAGTTTTATTGTCCAGAATTTTATGTTGATTGCACAAATGAAACAATTTAAATATGAAACTTTTGAATTGATTTTAAAAAGTTATCTCCTATAGAGCGCTTACTATAGGAGAAACTTAATTTTTTTAGTATTTAAATGAACAATGTTCAGAAAGGGTCATAGTATGGTGCAGAAAAAACATACCACATTGATTTTAATTTTATTTTTATTGGGAATTTTCATGGGGGCAATTGATAATGGGATTGTATCCCCGGCAAGAGAAATCATTCAGAACAGTTTTTCCGTATCAAAAGGTGTAGGAGCCTGGATGATTACAATTTACACTCTGGTTTATGCGGTTTCCATGCCTATTAGTTCCAAGTTATCAGATATTATCGGCAGAAAAAAGATGTATATTTTCGGTATTGCTGTCTTTGGTATTGGTTCTGCTCTTTGCGGGTTTAGTAACTTCTATGGTGATTTTACTTTTTTGCTTTTAGCCAGAGTAATTCAGGCTATTGGAGCAGGCGGTATTCTGCCTATTGCAACAACGGTAATCGGTCAGTCTTTTCCGCCTGAAAAAAGAGGCACTGCCTTAGGGTTGGTTGGTGCGGTTTATGGCGTGGCCACAATTGTGGGACCAACTCTTGGCAGTACAATTATTGATATCGCCGGACAGGACCACTGGGGTTTTATTTTCTTTATTAACGTTCCCATCTGTATTTTAACACTGTTTTTATCAAGTGCCATGGAGGAATCTAAGATGGCGGTCAAAAATAAACTGGATATTCTTGGCGCACTCCTGTTAGCTGCCCTTGTTGCCAGTTTGTTATATGCCTTGACTAATATTGATTTTTTTGCAGTTGGTGATAGTTTACAGCAAAAAAATGTATTTCCGTTCCTAATAGCTTTTATTCTATTGATCCCTGTTTTTATTCTGGTGGAAAAAAGGGCAGCCGACCCTGTTTTGTCCATCAAATACTTTAAGAACCGTGAGATAGTAACTATTTTTATTATTGCCTTTGTTGTGGGAATTGGTATGATGGGAATGGTTTATATGCCGCAGTTTGCAGAAAACACCTTGAAATTAAAAACGGGTTCCGGTGGTTATCTGGTAACCTTGCTGGCGGTATTTTCCGGTGTGGCATCTCCTCTAAGCGGTAAACTCCTGGATAAAAAGGGTGCTAAGCTTGTACTCATTCTGGGCTTTGCCTGTACAGTAGCAGGGACTTTGATCTTAGGCTTGCTTGCGGCAAAGACCTTAACATTTATTACAGTATTAATTGGTATCGCGTTTATGGGATTTGGAGTCGGATTTATCATGGGACCTCCTCTGAATTATCTGATTTTAGGTGCGGTAAAGGAAGAAGAGGGAGCAACAGCTCTTGCAACCATGTCCCTGATTCGTTCCATCGGAGTAACAATTTCGCCAGGTTTTATGATTGGGTTTATCATAAATGCCAGTAAAAATATTCAAACTGAACTGATGCAGACCTTAAAGGACGGTTTTGTGAAAGCTGGCGGTGCAGATATGATTCCTGCTATGAGTACCAGCGGAGGAAGCAGCAATGGAAAACTTTTTGCATCTCTTCAAAATGCTGATGTAACAACAATCGTCAGCCAATTAACGGATATTTTCAAGCAGTTTCTTCCGGAGAAAGCACAGACATATGTATTACCTGTAATTAGTGAGATGTCTTCTGAGCTTGAAAAGACTTTTCAAAGTGTTTTGAATCAGGGATATACCCATATGTTTATTGCATCTGCCATTATTGCTGCTGTTGGGATTGGGATATCACTTACACTTAAAAATAAGAAAAAGACTATTTAAAGGACAAAGGAAACTGCCAGCATTGATATTAGTAAAAACAGCCTTTTCTATGACTGCATAGAAAGGCTGTTTTTCTCTTTTATTCCTGGCAAGGCTGTTGAAACTTTCCGTCAATCTCTCTAGTTTTCAGGTGTTGCCTGTTCCAGGTGTTGACTGTTATAACTTTAAGCTTTGGTAAATCCTCTTTTTTACATCGCGAATGAGTAATTGATTCAATCCTCCTGTAAGTGGAGAGTCAATATTTTTTATATTTCAATTTACGCTGTGATATAAGAGAACAGATTTAGAAATTAACGCTTCCCTGCTGCTCGATTAATGATAAATTACCATTTTAATGTCTATAGTCGCATTTTCTGTGAAATATTTGCGTATAGGCTTTTTTTATGTAAAACTAAATCTTTGTAAAGAAATTTAGAAATTACACTAAATAAATAATAAATTATTAAGTTTGGGTATAAATAAAAAGTCACTTTAAATGTGATAAATGTATAATTAAATTAGAATATGTGGAATAAAATAAGCAATATGTATAGAAATATTGACATGTTTTATAGCCTGCATTATAATACAAATAAATATCAACTAAATGATATTTAGATTAATTTAGTAAAACTAAATAATGGAGGAGTTTATGAAACGAAAAGTATTATCTTTACTTCTGGCTACCGCATTAGTAGCTTCTGTGTTTACAGGATGCAGCACGAAAAACAATGAGGTAAATAAGCCGGTTGACACTAAGACAGAAGATGCAGCAACAGATGCTCCTAAAACAGAAGATCCAACAGATTCTCCTGCAGCCGAACCAGTAGAAATAACCGTATGGGGATGGGATGTTAATTTTAATGGTGCAGCTTTACAGGCAGCAGACGAATTATATGAAGGTGCAACTGTAAATTTTGTTGAGATGGCAAAAGCTGATGCTCTTCAGAAGATACATACGGTATTAGCCTCAGGAGTAAAAGAAGACCTTCCTGATGTGGTCATCATTAGTGATCTTGCAGCCCAGGGGTATCTGATGTCTTATCCCGGAGCTTTCAAGGCAATGGATGATGTAATAAATTACAATGATTTTGCCAGCTATAAGAAATCAGCTGTATCTTATGACGGCGTTGGTTATGGTGTGCCTTTTGATACCGGTGTTGCCGGATTATTCTACCGTACCGATTATATTCAGGAAGCCGGATACACTGACGAGGATATGCAGGATTTAACCTGGGCTGAATATATCGAGCTTGGTAAGAAATTGAAAGAGAAAGGTCATTTACTTCAGACCTATAATCCCAATGATATCTCAGAGTTCCAGATTATGCTACAGTCAGCAGGTACCTGGTATACCGACGATGCAGGTAAGGCAAACTTTGTTAATAACACTGCTTTAAAGGAATGTATCGATATTTTCAAACAGTTTAATGCCAGTGATTTTGTTAAAGTAGCCAGTGACTGGACCGGTTTTGCAGGTGCTATTAACGGTGGTGAAGTGGCCTGCGTTATCCGTGGTTCCTGGATTGCCTCCACAATTAAGGCAGCAGCAGATCAGAGTGGTTTATGGAAGGTAGCTCCTGTTCCTAAGTTAAGCATTGATGGTGCAACCAATAAATCCAATCAGGGTGGTTCCAGCTGGTATATATTAGCAGATGGAAAGAATGCTGATGTTGCGGCAGATTTCTTTGCTAAGACATTTGGCGGCAGTACAGAGCTTTACAATACTTTAGTTGAGCAGAAGAATATCATGGCAACTTATTTACCCGCTTCTACCGTAGCGGCTTATGATAAAGAAGATCCTTTCTTCTCAAATACAAAGATCAACCAGATTCTTGCCAGCTGGATTGCAGAAATTCCCGCAGTTAACAACGGAGCATACTCCGCAGAAGCTCAGGGAGCATTACTTGCTGTAATGCCTGACATCTTAGACGGTAAGGATATTGATTCCAGCTTAAAACAAGCAGAAGAACAGTTTAACCAGACAGTACAGGAATAGAACAGGAGGGTTGAATGAAACATTACCTCTTCCAAATATAAAAAGCCATTTAATAAAGTCTTTTTATTCTCTTTAAAGTATAAAAAGATATTTTATAAAGCCTTTTATACTTGGAAGAGGATAAAACTAATATTCGGCTGATATAGGAGGATTTAATGAACAAGAAAAAAAGAATTACTATCGTTGCCTGGTCAATGATTTTTCTGGCAGCATTTTTCATACTGATATTTAGCTATATTCCTATGCTTCAAGCATTCTTCCTATCTCTTAAAACAGGAAAAGGTGCTAATCTTACCTTTAATGGATTGGCAAACTATGAAAGAATGTTTCGCGATTCAACCTTTTGGACTGTAGTTGGCAATACCTTGTTGTATGCGGTTATACAAATACCAATAATGCTGTTGCTGTCATTGATATTTGCAGTGCTGCTGAATGACCCTCGGCTGAAAGGGAGAGGTATATACAGGACCTGTATTTTCCTTCCTTGTGTAACCTCCATGGTATCCTATTCCATTTTGTTCAAGAATATTTTCTCTGTTGATGGTTTTGTCAATAATATGCTGGTAAAGTTAAATCTCATTGATGCACCTATAGCCTTTGTCCTGGATGCCTCGTGGGCTAAAGCGGTAATCATCATAGCACTGATCTGGCGGTATACAGGCTACTACATGATTTTTTATCTATCAGCTCTGCAAAACATTGAAGGCTCCATCTATGAGGCAGCACAAATTGATGGCTGTAACTCTTTCCATTCCTTTACGAAAATTACTGTACCACTTTTAAAGCCTATTGTTTTCCTGACTAGTATCATGGCGCTTAATTCAACTCTGCAATTATTTGATGAAGTTGTAAACCTTACCAATGGTGGACCGGGTAATGCGACTCGTACCATCTCCGAGTACATATATGATTTATCCTTTAACTTTGTTCCCAGTTATGGATATGCAGCAGCAGTTTCCTACGCAGTATTTATTATAGTCGGCGTTATTACTGTTGTCCAGAAAGGAGTGTTAAGGGAAAAATGAAAAAATTAACTTATTTGTTTAAGCATATTATTTTAATCATCGTATCATTTGTTTCCATCTCTCCGTTTCTCTGGATGATAATAAGTATAACAAATGAATCAAAGGATATTACCATGGGTAAGCTTTCCTTTGGCGCTGCTTTGTTTCATAATATTGAAAAGGCCTTTGCAGCGGCAGATATCGGCAGAGCCTTTCTGAATTCCCTGCACCTGGCAGTTGTTGTTACCATAGCTTCCATTATTATATGTTCCCTGGCCGGTTATGCATTTGTTATGTTTCCCTCCAAGGCAAGAGAGATATTGTTTATGGTGCTGATTGCATCTATGATGGTTCCTTTTGCAGCCAGAATTATTCCCATGTTTCGTATGTTTGCTCAGATTGGGCTGCTGAATAGTTATTTATGTATTATACTGCCGGCTCTGGGTGCTCCGTTTTTAGTTTTCTTCTTTAAACAAAACACACATGCTTTTCCTTTTGAGACCATACAGGCTGCAAGAGTGGATGGCTGTAAGGAATTTCAGATTTTCTTCAGAATCTTTGTTCCGATGATGAAATCAACCTATGCAGCTGCGGCTATCTTTGCTTTTATGGCTAGCTGGAATAACTATATGTGGCCGTTGATTGCATTACAAAGTAATTCCAAATTCACATTACCGCTAACAGTTGCGAATCTTGCTGCCGGTTTTACTCCTGATTATGGAGTTATCATGGTGGGAATTGTAATCTCAACGTTACCGACAATACTGGTATTTTTCCTGCTCCAGAAGCAATTTGTTGAAGGAATACTTGGTTCTGTAAAATAATTTGCTAATTTTAAATCGGGTTTCAGTAGACAGGGTCTAAATTAAATGCTAAAATTATTTAAAATATTTAGTTGAATTTAGGAGATGAAATATGGCTGTAAAATCAAAGGAATTAGCAAAGTTGCTGGGAATTTCACCTGCTAGTGTTTCACTGGTTTTAAATAATAAACCCGGTGTCAGTGAAGCTACCAGAAATAAAGTATTTAGTGCGTTAAAAGAGTTCGGTTATGAAGATTTATTACCGGATACTGTTGAAGAGAAAAAGATACTTTTCCTTGTATACCGGAAAAATGGTACAAAGGCAGAAGCATCTCCTTATTTTTCTCAGATTTTTACCGGTATTATAGAAGGTGTAGAGTATCAGGTAAAGAACTGTGGTTACAAGCTGATGATTACCTACTCAGACAGCAAGTCCATCGCTTCGGATGTTGAAAAAATCAAAGAAGAGCAGATTGAAGGACTTCTATTGCTGGCAACAGAGATGGTAGAAGAACAGATGAAACTTTTTACCGATATGCATGTACCTACTGTTATTATTGATAATTACATGGGAAGTGAAGATCTGGACAGTGTGGCGATCAACAATGAACAGGGAGTTGACCTGGCTGTATCACATCTCGTTTCCAGGGGACATAGAGAGATAGGTTATTTACATGTAGAAGGTAATGCGAATAATTTCGTAGAGCGCTATTATGGTTTCCTTCGTTCGAGCAGAGAGAATCATCTTAAGATAAACGAAGACAACATAGTGGAATTCACCTCTGCCGGTGGTGATGCAGCTTATCTGGAGCTTAAAGAGCATCTCGGTGCCATGAAGAATATGCCCACTGCTTTTTTTGCAGATAATGATATTATAGCTATTTGGGCAATTCGTGTTCTTCGTGAAAATGGATATCGGATTCCGGAGGACATTTCCATTGTTGGATTTGATGATATATCCATATCAAGTATGATGGACCCTCCCCTGACAACAATACAGACACCTAAATATGCAATCGGCTGTGTTGCTGTTAATTCTCTGGTAAGTAAAATAGAGGGCAAATCGGAAGGTATCCAGAAAATAGAGATGAAAACGGCTTTGGTAGAACGACAGAGTGTGAAAGGCCATTCCATGTAATAACCTTTTATATAAGATATAAGAGGAGTAAATAATGGATAATATAAAGAATTCTTTTGTCCTGTTCGGGGGTGACTATAATCCGGATCAATGGGATGAAGCAACAATAGACAGAGATATGGAGCTGTTCTCTAAAGCAGGGGTTAATACTGTAACACTACCGGTGTTTTCCTGGGCAAAGCTTGAACCGGAAGAAGGAGTTTATCAGTTTGAGTGGCTGGATAAGATATTAGATAAACTATGGAACAATAGAATTCGTGTGATTATGGCGACACCGACCTGTGCGCAGCCGGCCTGGATGTCCAGGAAATATCCGGAGGTTCTGCCGGTGGATATTGCCGGACGTAAGAGAACCCATGGCATGAGAGTATTTTTCTGTGTGAACAGTGAGAAATACAGAGAGAGAGCTGCTGCTATTGCAACAATTATGGCAGAACGTTATAAGAATTACCAGGGACTTCTTGGCTGGCATGTTGCAAATGAGTATGGAACCTATTGCTATTGTGATAACTGCCAGAAGAAATTCCGCAGCTGGTTAAAGGAACGGTATCAGACAATTGAGAATCTCAATGATAAGTGGACGACTTCCTTTTGGGGAAGAACCCTGACCTCCTTTGAGGAAATAATGCTGCCCACAGAATTAAATGACGACTATCGTTTTAATCCTGCTATTCAACTGGATTATATGAGGTTTGTTACAGCCTCTACCATAGATTGTTATAACAATGAAGCAAAGATATTAAAAAAAGCAACCCCACATTTACCTGTTTTTTCAAACATATCAGGTTATATCAAAAAATTAAACCAATTCGAAATGGTCCCTCAGATGGACTATGCAGGCTGGGATAACTATCCTGCACCTACGGATGAACGAAGTTTTCCTGCCTTGAAGCATAACATTATGCGTGCCACCAAGGATGGTAAATCCTTTTTGGTAGTGGAGCAATCACCCAATCAACAGAATTGGCAGCCTTATAACAAATTGAAGCGTCCCGGTGAAATTCGAAAAATTGCATATCAGGGTCTGGCTCATGGCTCAGACAGTTGTCTTTATTTTCAGCTTCGGCAATCTGTTGGCGGACAGGAGAAATTCCATGGAGCTTTTGTTTCACATAATGGAAGTGAAGATACCAGGATATTCAGGGAATGTGCAGAGATTGGCCAGGAACTTAAAAAACTTGACAATACCTTTGTGAATGCCAGAACACAATCCCAGACAGGTATTATTTTTGATTGGGATAACTGGTGGTCCTTAGAACTTACCAGCGGACCGACAAAGGATATGAACTATCTGGAGCAGGTTCATTACTATTATAAACCTTTCTATTATCAGAATGTACCGGTAGATATTATCAAACAAAGCACCGATTTCTCAAATTATAAGGTAATTATAGCTCCTTTACTCTATATGACCAAAGAAGGGGTGGCTGAAAGGCTGGAACAGTTTGTAAAAGCCGGGGGTACTTTAATTGCCACCTATATGTCAGGGTATGTGGACGAGAATGACCGCTGTATCTTCGGGGCGTATCCCGGACAGCTTCGTGAGGTCCTGGGGGTATGGGTCGAGGAAGTGGATGCCCTGTATCCGACAGAGAAGAATACAATAAAAATGACTGGAATTAATACAGGCAGCCAGGAATATATGTGCAGCTTCCTATGTGATGTATTACATACTGACAGTGCAGAGGTGCTGGCAGCTTATAGCAGTGATTTTTATACAGGAATGCCGGCTGTTACTGTAAATCAATACGGTAAAGGTAAAGCTTATTATCTGGGAACTCAGGTAGAAGAAGCTTATTTAAACGGTTTGGTTGAGGAGATATGTGAAAATGCAAAGCTGTCCTCTGTATTTGAATTTGAAGGAGATATAGAGATTACCACCAGAACAAATGAAAACGGTAAATTTATATTTATTATCAATCATGGCACAAACACAGGAGTGATTGATCTTAAAACAGCAACATATAAGAATCTGCTGGATGATAAGTTTTATAGCGGAAAAGTTCAAATTTTCCCTTCCGATGTATTGATTTTAGCTTAGCGGCTTGTTCAGGCCGAAAGCTATACAGAAGAAACGTTCATTTAGAGCTTTTATATCAATATCACCAGTAAAACATAATTGCAGAGACTGCGATTTACAAGACATTTAGTGAGAATAACAGGGAGGTAGTTATGAAGATTGGATTAGTTTATACAAGTACAACTCCTGAACTGATTGACATGGTAGAGCAGGAAGTGAAAAAAAATATCGGTGAAGGCGTTGAGTTATTAAGCTACAAGGATCCTTCTATATTAGCAGAAACCAGAGAAGCAGGATATGTGACCGCAACGGCAGCTGGTAAGCTGGTTACCCTGTATATGAATGCAGTAGCTGACGGAGCGGAGGCAATTCTTAATCTTTGCTCCTCTGTAGGTGAAGTGGCTGATGCAAGCCAGGACCTGGCAAAATATATGGGCATTCCCATTGTCAGAATTGACGAAGAAATGTGTAAGGATGCTGTCAGAATAGCAGCGAAGAAAGCCGGCCGCATCGGTATACTGGCAACCCTTCCGACAACCCTTGAGCCTACAAAGAACACTGTGAAGCGTGTAGCAAGAGAATTAGGACAACAAGTCACACTGGTGGATGGATTAATCGATGCTTTTGGAGCGAATCAGGAGGAATTCAAAAGCCTTATGTTAAGCAAAGCTTCTGAAATTATGAAGGAAACCGATGTTATTCTGTTATGTCAGGGTTCCATGGCATATTGTGAGGAATTGCTTGCAAAGACCTGCAATATGCCGGTTGTTTCCAGTCCCCGTTACGGTGCAATAGCATTAAAGGAAGCATTAATACAAAAGGGACTTTTGTAAAAAACTTGAGACAAAACAAAGCTAATATTTAAATTCGATTTGAAAGAAATAATTTCTGAAGAATGAAAGTTTGCTTTGTTATTGAGACAACAGTATACTTTTGACCTGAATCATATAAACTGCCTAAGGCAGAATGGAGGTATCTATGTTAACAAATACAAAAAAATCACCCTACGCGAAAGTATCATCCCTGCCTTTTGATGCTGTTGAATGGACCGGAGGTTTATGGTCAGAAAGCTTTAAAATCTGTGCAGAGGCTACTGTACCACAGCTAAAGCATATGTTTGATTCCAAGGATATCAGCCACGTAGTTGAAAACTTTAAGATTTGCGCGGGAGATGCACAGGGAGAACATAGTGGTACTGTCTTTGGAGACGGTGATTTCTATAAATGGATGGAGGCAGCTTTATACACAGCCACTAAAAATAATAACCAGAAACTCTTAAATGAGATTGAGGAATATATTGATTTAATCAGTCGTGCCCAGCAGCCTGACGGTTACCTGTCCACCAAACAGATTATCGGTGAAATGAACAGTAACGGAATATCCCGTATGGGTGACATCAATGATTTTGAAGTATATAATTTCGGTCATTTATTCACTTGTGCATGTCTTCATTATAGAATTACCGGCAAGGATAATTTTATGAAGATAGCGAAGAAGACCGCAGATTATCTCTATGAGCTGTATCAGGAAGCTGCCAGAACCGGTGAAGTACAGACGGCAGTATGCCCCTCCCACTATATGGGACTGATTGAGATGTACCGTACAACAGAAGACAATAAGTATCTGGAACTTGCGAAGCTGGCTATTGAGCTTAGAGATTCCGTAAAAGACGGTACGGATGATAACCAGGACAGAATACCCCTAAAGCAGCATGAAAAAATTGTTGGACATGCCGTACGCTCCAATTACCTCTACAGCGGTGTAGCAGATCTGTACGTAGAGCTTGGAGATGAAGACTATAAGGATATGCTGCACAGAGTATGGGAGGATTTATTAAAGCACAAACTGTATCTTACCAACGGATGTGGTGCATTGTATAACGGCGTATCCCCCTATGGTAATTTCTTTAAGGACCAGAAAACCCATCAGTCCTTTGGCTATGAGTATCAGCTGCCCAACATCACTGCTTATAATGAGACCTGTGCTAACATTGGTCTGGTTATGTGGGCTTATCGTATGTTTAATATAGAACAAAAGGCTGAGTATTTGGATATCATTGAAAGAACCATGCTTAATGTAAATCTGGCCGCTGTCAGTCTGGACGGGAAACGTTATTTTTACGAGAATATGTTAAGAAGAGCAAAGAAGCTGGAATTTGAAATGGTATGGTCTCTGGAAAGAACGGAATACATAACCAGCTATTGCTGTCCTCCGAACCTGGCACGTAATCTGGCACAGAGCTATGAATATGCTTATTCCGTATCTGAGGATTCGATATATCTTGGCATGTATGGAGCTAATAAAGCGCATATCAGACTGGATAACGGTACGGATTTTGAGTTTTTACAGGAAACCAATTACCCTTATGAAGGTGCAATCAAATTTAAAATCACTAAGGTTAATAAGGATGGCAGAGCTATTATTAACATCCGTATTCCCAGTTGGGCAGAAAACGGATTCATTACTCTTTCTGACGGAGCGAAGCGAAGCTTATCAAAGAAAGATGCCAATACCTTTATCCCGGTAGAGCTTAATCAGCTTGAGGGTGCAGAAATCGAAGTATATTTTGAGATGGCAGCTCGCCTGACTGTTTCCCATCCTTTAGTGGAAGAAAACAGTAATCAGGTGGCAGTTGAGAAAGGTCCCTTAGTATATTGCGTGGAATCCAATGACGCAGATATAGAGACGCTGGATGACCTGTTGATTACTCCTGATACCAGATTTGAAGAGAAATCCTTTGAAATTGCAGGAAGGGAAATTCAGGTTTTAGAAGGCGAGTTGTATGCACATAACAGGGTAGATTATAATCGCAATGCATTATATCAAACGCTACATTATGAAGGAATCCGTAAATTGCCGGTTCGCTTGATTCCATATTTTGCCTGGGACAACAGGGGATATGGTGAAATGAGAATATGGCTTCCCGTAGCTTATCCTGTGAAATAATGAATCCTTAAATTATCGTTTGGTTATTAAGTTAGGAGGCTTCCTTGGAACGTTTGATATTGGCAGAAGTTGAAAAGAAATACCAGCATAGTGAATATAAGAATAGTAAAGTAGCTGATTTACTAACAAAGGAAATCGAGAGTAATAAGCTAAAAATTATAGTATTGGATGATGATCCCACCGGTGTTCAGGCAGTTCATGATGTTTTTGTTTACACGGATTGGAATTATGAAAGTATTCTTGAGGGATTTTTAAGCGAAGACAGAGTTTTTTATATTCTGACCAACTCACGGGCTATGACAGAGCAGCAGACCACACTGGTACATATTGAAATTGCGCAAAACATTATGAAAGCATCCCAGGAAACAGGAATGAGTTTTCAGATTATCAGCCGGGGAGACTCTACCTTAAGAGGGCATTATCCCCTTGAAACCTGTCTTCTGAAAGAAGAGCTGGAAAAAGGACTGGATATTAAGGTAGACGGAGAAATCTTGATTCCCTTTTTTAAAGCTGGTGGAAGGTATACCATTGACAATGTACATTATGTCAAATATGAAGATGAGCTTATACCTGCAGCTGATACAGAATTTGCCAGAGATAAAACCTTTGGTTATACCCGCTCCAATCTTTGTGAATATATCGAAGAAAAAACAGGTGGTGCTTACCTTGCAGAGGAAGTGAAATCTGTCAGCTTAGACCAACTTCAAGGTGTCAATCTGGAGGCAATAGAGGAGACGCTGCTTGGTGTAAAAGGTTTTGGGAAGGTCATAGTTAATGCCATAGATTCAGGTTGCCTGGAAACTTTCTGCGTTGCCCTGTACCGTGCAATTAAGGAGGGAAGGCATTATCTGTTCCGAACTGCCGCTGATTTTGTAAAGGTTATAGGCGGAATATCTGATCAGCCTTTACTCCGAAAAGGGGATATGATTACTGCACCTTTAAAAAGAGGCGGTATTGTGGTTATAGGCTCCCATACAAAGAAGACAACCGCACAGCTGGAAGCTTTAAAGGATATGCAGGAGCTGGAATTTCTGGAATTTAATTCGGATCTGGTACTGGAGAACAGGTTGGAGGAAGAGGTAAAACGGGTTACAGCACTTAGTAAAGCATTGATAGAGGAAGGTAAAACAGTTGTTACCTATACGAAACGCAAATTACTGACCCTTGAAAAGGATACGAAAGAAAATGCACTTATGAGATCTGTAAAGATTTCTGAATCGGTACTTAAGCTGGTATCTGAACTGGGTACAGTTCCGGAATTTGTTATTGCAAAGGGTGGAATTACCTCCAGTGACATCGGGGTGAAAGCACTAAAGGTTCGCAAGGCATATGTGTTAGGTCAGATTCAGCCGGGAATTCCTGTTTGGAAAACAGATGAAAATAGCCGATTTCCGGGAATACCCTATATAATCTTCCCCGGAAATGTTGGTAAGAGTCAGACGCTAAAGAAAATCTTACAAGAATTAATTTAAGCGAAAAAGCTGCCTTATAAAGTACAGCAATTACTGTCAGCCTATGATCATTTTAAAAAATTGCTCTTTAAGGTTACTTTATAATCAAAAGCTTGGTTCAGTATATATAATCAGATAAAGGTAGGAGAATATGATTGAAATTTTTGCTGTAAATTTAAAACACCAATTACCGCAGGATGTATATCAGCTGCTTTTAAGTAATGTATCCGGGGAGAAGCGGGATAGAATCGGAAGATTTCACAGAATCCAGGATGCCCAGCGTTCCTTAATCAGTGATGTCTTGGTCAGACGGATAATAACTGACAAATTAGGACGAAAAAATGAAGATATTGAATTTGAATACAATGAGTATGGTAAACCCGCTTTAAAACTGCAGCAGGATTTCTGCTTTAATACCTCTCATGCAGGAGATTGGATTGTATGTGCTGTCCATAGGTTACCTGTCGGTATTGATGTTGAACAAGTTCAACCAATAGAGCTTGATATTGCAAAGCGTTTCTTTAGCCAGGAGGAATATCAGGAGCTGATGCAAAGGGAGGCTTCAGAACGTTTATCTTATTTTTATGAATTATGGACCTTGAAAGAGGCTTATATTAAGGCAGTGGGAAAAGGGCTTTCGATTCCGCTTAACTCCTTTTCCTTTCGTATTCATTCAGGGGATATAATCTTTAAATCCAAAGAGGATCCAAGGAATTATAGCTTTAAACAATATAAGCTTGATCCGGATTATAAAATGGCAGTATGCGGAAGGGATAACAGTTTTTCTGATGTGATAAAACTCCTAAAGGCTGAAGAATTAATTATTCAGTAGTAGTGACAGGGGATATTTACGATATTTAGACAGGATAATTCAAATTGCTTTTAGGTCCTTTCAAAAAAACTTCTAAAAGTCAAAAAAATGAGTTAGTGAAAGGAAGCAAGAGTTACAGTCAAGTTTACGGTCACATTTATACGGGGAAGGGATTCGTATGGAAGGAAGGTATTAACCTGATAATTCCTGACCAGGAAAACGCTTAATGAAAATCAGATTGAAATATGGAATAAAATGGTGTACTATGGGAAGGTATTTGTAATTGATTACTAAAAGATGGCATACAGAGTTAATGGTAATAAGATAGCTTATAGTATAAGCAGCATTAGAAAGGAGTAACTATGTTAAACGGAATACGTCTGGGAAATATAATGGTGGATTGTGACGATGAACAGAGTCTGTGTGAATTTTATCATAAATTACTTGGCTGGGAAAAAAGCATAATGTTTGGACGTCCTGCATTGAGTAAAGATGGAATCGTATTTTTATTCATTCAAGAGGAGGATTATGTCCCACCTACCTGGCCTGAGGAAGAGGGAAAACAGCAAAAACAAATGCATTTCGACTTTCAGGTTCCAAATGTTTCTGATGCAGTAGAATATGCTCAAGCTTTAGGAGCCAGGAAAACAGAATCAGAATTTGGCGGAAATGAATGGGTCACTATGATAGATCCAGCCGGACATCCTTTCTGCCTCTGTGCCCAAGATAATAAAGCATGATACTTGTAAAATTATAACTATTATATCTGTAGCTATAATATAAATACATGAATCTGCAGGAGAACATCCTATGAGATATCTTACAAAAGAATGGTATAAATTATGTCAACGGACAGGCTTGGTCAGTTATGTCCTCGTGTTAAAAGGAAAGCCAATTTAACCAAAATGAGGTGATTTAATGGAAGTAAAATTCTATGGAATTGAAGAAATTGAGGATTCTTTGTTATTCGCTGCTGTAATTGTATCCAAGTTCAAAGGCAAATGGGTATTATGCAGGCATAAGGATAGGGATACATGGGAGGTACCAGGAGGACATAGAGAAGAAAATGAGTCGATTTTTGATACGGCGAAAAGAGAATTATTTGAAGAAACAGGAGCAAAGAGCTTTGATATTATACCAATATGTACATATTCATTATCAAGGTATGCGATGCTTTTTTACGCTGAAATAAAAGAGTTTGATGAATTACCTGATTCAGAAATTGAAAGAATAGAATTTTTTTCTGAGATACCAAGTAATCTTACCTATCCATTGCTTCACTTAGAACTTGTGAACAAGGTTATTAGTACCTTAGCAGTTAATAACTAATGCAGTTAATTAGGACTCCAATGTAAATTTGGCTTACTTAATTCTTTAAGGTTTAATTTGAACAGAGGGATTAATTAATAAGCTAGTTTATAAATTCGTTCTGCTGTTTCTCTTGGTAGCTAAATGTGTACATAAGGTTTAATTAATTCTTTACAGTTCAACATAAATTTACAAATTTATTAATTAAGATAAGTGTAAAAAACCATACTTCAAAAGGATTTCAGGGGAATTGCAGTAAACAGGAAGAACGAATGTGCCTATGGAAAGGTATTAGAAGTCCTTTTCTCTGAAGACTTTGTGCTATACTGTAAAACAGATTGTCTGAGCGTAGCGAGTTATCTGTTTTACAGTATGCCCAGCACAAAGTCTTCAGAGAATTAGGACTTCTTATACCTTGAAATTGAAGCATGAGTTCTTCCTGTTTACTGCAATTCCCCGTCCCCTTTGTGAAAAACATTCCTTTCGAGCTAATGCATAATTAAAATTATTTACCAAGTACAATTACATGAAAACTCTTATCCCCTAATACAGCTTCCAGAATCCCATTATCAATTTTAGCACTGTCTGATCTGACAGGAGCCACATTATCCGGAAATTCTTCTGTATTGATTGCCTTTAAATCAGGATGGCTTAAGGCCCAATGCTCTTTGATCTTGTAGTCTTTAAACTGGCGTAAATCACAGGTTACTTCCATCGGTGAATCAAGGTCTTTGTTCAATGCAAAGAATGTAAGGGTTTCATTATCTTCATTCATAATGCTTAAACAATCCAGATAAGGCGCATCACCGTGAACGCTCTCGTACACAGGGGTATCTATAACCGTATTTAACACTGTTCCGGTACCGTGATTACTGATTAGAGCAAAAGGATAGAAGATGGTTTGCTTCCAGGCACCGGTATCGGAGGTCATAATAGGGGCAATAACATTAACAAGCTGTGCCAGGCAGGCTATTTTGACACGGTCTGCATGGCGCAGCATGGTAATCATCATACCCGCTACCAAAAGTGCATCTTCAAAATTATAGATGTCTTCCAGCTGATGAGGAGCCTTGCACCATCGCTCCAATTTTTCATCCTGTTTCCTGGAATGATACCATACATTCCATTCGTCGAAAGAAAGGTTGATGGTCTTGCTTCTGCGTTTTTTAGCTTTTACAGCATCGCAGATGGAGATTACTGAACTGATAAAATTCTCCATTGCAACAGTGTTTGCAAGAAATGCAGGTGTATCCTCGGCTTCATTTCCGTAATATTGATGCAAAGAAAGATAATCCACCTGATCATAGCATTCAGTAAGTACGGTATCTTCCCAGGTACCGAAGGTTTCCATATTAAGAGAGGAGCTTCCGCAGGCAACCAGTTCTATGGAAGGATCCACCATTTTCATGATACGGCCTGCCTCTGAAGCAATTCTTCCATATTCCATTGCAGTCTTATGTCCCATCTGCCAGGGACCATCCATTTCATTTCCCAGACACCAGAGCTTTATATCATGGGGCTGCTCGTATCCGTGTTTTCTTCTTAAATCACTGTAATAGCTGCCGCCTTTTAAATTACAGTATTCAACTATGTTCTTTGCGTCATCCACCCCACGGGTTCCAAGGTTGACAGCCATCATCGGGGTTGTGCCTGCTTTGCCAGCCCAATCCATAAACTCATTAAGGCCAAATTGATTTGTTTCAATTACGTTCCAGGCAAGATCTATCTTCTCGGGGCGTTCGCTTTTAGGTCCCACACCATCCTCCCAATGATAACCTGATACGAAATTTCCGCCGGGATAACGAACAATGGGAACATTCAGCTGTTGTATTAGGTTAATAACATCCTTTCTAAGACCCTGTTCGTCAGCAAAGGGACTTCCTGGCTGATAAATTCCTTCATACACAGCACGTCCCAGATGTTCAATAAAAGAACCATAGATACGTTTATCAATATCCCCTACAATAAAATGTTTGTCGATACTTACTTTCGATTTTCTCATTTTAATAACTCCTTTTTTAATCATATATTTTATCTAAATTATAACAGGCTATGATAAAAAGAAATTAACCTAATTTCTTAATGTATTGACTTTTCTTCCGATAATAAATATGCTTTACTTATAGTTTCATAGGATTTTCCAAAGTTAAAGAGGAGAGAAACGATGATAACAATTGATTATTGTGGATATCACACACATAACCCGGACAAAGATATAATTTTGCGGCCTGCTGGTACTGCCAGCTACCTTTTTCTATTAACTTTATCACCGATGACCTTCTATTTTCAGAATCATGGACAGGTAAAGGTGAAATCCGGAGCCTGTATTTTATACACACCCGGCATCTATCAGCATTATCAGGCAGATAATGAATTCTTTAATAGTTATATGCATTTCTTCTGCAAGGAAGAGGAGATTAAGAAATATGAAATACTACAAAATAGAATTTTTTATCCGGACAATACAGATGAGCTTAACTGGCTGCTTAAAAAGATTTACCAGGAATTTATAAATAAGCTGTCACAATCAGAGGAAATGATTGATTTATATATACATCAGCTGATGATACTTTTGCACCGGGGTAAACTGCGGGAGGCTATCCCGGTTGAACATAAAGAAAATATATATCCTGAACTACTTAGTCTCAGACAACAGGTGTTAGCAAATTGTGAGGAGCCCTGGGACATAGAAAAAATGTGTGGAATGCTCAATATTGGGAAAAGTCAGTTATACAAATATTATGAACTGTTCTTTCATAGCACTCCGAAAAAGGAGCTGATTCAGGCAAGGCTGCAAAAAGCACAGTACCTTATGAAGAATGATACTGTTACTATCAACCAGGCAGCATTTGATTCCGGTTTTCAGAATATCTGCCACTTCAACAGGATATTTAAAGCTCATTGCGGATGTACGCCCAGTGAGTTTAGGGGTAAATAAGGCAGAGAAATACAATGCTTAAGCTTCAGGAAATTCAAATTAAAAAATATAGGAATTAGCTTATTAACAGGCATTAAGAAAGCTTATGAACCAATAAGAAGAAGAGCCATGCGGTATATATCACTAACAGCCTGTAACCTGGAAATGAAAGGTTGCAGGCTGTAAATATTGCCAGAAAAGTCTGTTAGATTAATTATTTAACACAGGCAGCTTATAAAATTAATCACCAACTCACATTATTAATTACCAATCCACAAATTAATCACCAACTCACATAATTAATTACCTGCTTAGTGGTAAGTAGAATTTTAGGATGAATGTAAGCTGGGTTACCCCTATTTCTGCAAACTGTTAATTATAGCAGATAGAAGTACTAGTTTATTCTGTCAAACAATTTGCCACCATTACCCGTACCGGTACAGTTATCCATAACTAAAGTTGCAGGATTTCCGTTTCCGGTATATCCGTGTTTCGCATTGTAATTGGCTTTGCAGTTTCTTAGCACATGTGGAACAGAAGCGGTGTCATCCCCAAGTTTAAAGCCGTTTCCGTCTCCACCGGTAAGGGAACCATCTGTAAATTTACCATTATAGGAGGCTTCGCAATTAACCATAGTTACAACACCTATCGGGCCAGTGTCGGATTTGGTATATAAATCCCATCCGTCATCACAATTATAAATAGCTGTACAATTCTCAAATCTGTTTCCTTGACCACAGGTTAACTTAGCTGCAAATCCGTCTGCATCTTCACGGCCTGAATCAACATTTTCTGTAGACAGGCAGCCAATAATCAGATTATTGCTGGGCCATTGGCTAATTGAATTATAAGAGGTATTATATCTTGATAGTTGTAGTCCGGTATCATGATTTTCTCTGAAAGTACAATTCTCAATTGTATTATTGTGTCCTGCCAGAAGCATTCCATTGTCACCGGCTCCTTTGATTGTGATACCTTTGATATGCCAGTAATTTGCTGCTAATACAATTCCTCTGTTAGAAGAATTCTCGGACATAGCAGAGAAATCCACTGTAGGAACGCCATCTCCGTAAGCGTATATTTTTTTCATTGCGCTTGAAGTACCGTTATTCCCTTCAGCAATAACAATTGTACTGGAATATGTATATGATCCAGCTTTCAGATAAATTGCTTTTCCTGGTTGAACGGTATTGATTGCCTGCTGCAAGGTCATGGAACCGCTGGGAGTAAGAATGATATCTCCGGATGCGGGAGGCGTAGTAGGAGTGGGTGTTACCGTAGGGGTTACGGTTGGAGTTGGCGTAACTGTAGGTGTAGTTCCTCCATCTGTTGTCAGTTCAATATAATACAGATTTGCAACATCGGTCTTTGCAATGGTATGAGAGCCTGCTCCCAGAGATACACTGACAATACCGTTTGTCATGGCATAGTTTGTTCCGTCAACCTTAATTCTTGTATTATTTTCATTATTAAATACTAATTTTAAGGTTGAGGATCCGGTGGTGTTAAAGGTGATGTTTGTTGATGATTCAATTTTCAGGCATTGGGTAAGAGTCAGGCCATTGTAAGTGACTGTGCCTTTTGAGGTGGACAGGTTACCGGTAATCGAAAAGAAAGAACTGCTTGTCCCGCTGGTAGTGAAATTGTGAACTACTGTGGTTGCGGCATCTACGGGGACCATCGGTGTTAGTACATAAAGCAAAGAAAACCCCAGAGCCAAACAAAGTATAATACTTTTAATACGTTTGATACACTTCATAATTATTTACCTCCTTTTATTTTCTTTAAAACATATGATTTTGGTATTATTAAAAAAGAGCCTCCTTTCTTTACCAGTTTAGACATATGTTCTATAGACGCTAAATACCTCCTCAATAATTTTCTTCTGCGCCTCCTTTCATAAATAAAATAAATTCCGCAGGTTCCTTCATCCTCATAATCATGTATATATCATTTAAGCTGAAAGTCAGATAATACTATCCTTAGAAATAAATCAATTATTTAAAAGTTCTTCACATCCTTGAAAGCCAATTGTAAATATGTGTAGAAAAGTTCTATAAAAATATTCCAAGCATAGATTGAAAGAGCTTACATATAAAGAGATATAATAATCACATAAGATATTTGATAAATATAGGTATTGGATTGCCTTTTATAAGACAAATTTAACAAATATACTTCCTGATAATAAATAAATATGTAAGAGCTTACATTTCAAATACAGGATAACATTTATTTCCAAAATAAGCAATATAAAATTTAAAAAGTATGTGATAATTACCATTAATTTCATAAAGTAGTTGAAAAGTTCGTATTTTCTGCTTAAAAATAGTTGGTTTATTAGTCGTAATAAGGTAAACATCACTAAATATCAGCCTTTATTTGGACGAATCAGACCCCATTAATTTACATAAAACAAAAATAAGCAAATAATCACAAGATTATACATTTACATATTCTTCTAAATCACCGAAATTATAGTTGTAGGTGTGACTTTTGTATATTTTTAACAAAAGTTAATGAGGGGAGGAGTGAACAGAAATAATAAAAAACCAAAACATTTGATGTTGCTTGAAGTCAGTATAAGAAGTCATATCAATAAGAAAGGAAAGGGAAGCTATGACAAAGAAATTGCTTAAATGCGGCTTAGTTTTGGTATTGATGTTTTCGATGCTGCTCTCAATGAAAGTCTCAGCAGCAGACTTTACGCAGGGAGTAGATGTTTCCGGCAGCAATGCGGTAATTTGGTTTAAGTCAACCGTAAATACAACCTGGGTGGATATTCATTACAAAGTGAACTCAGGTGATCAGCAGAACCTGAGAATGTCCTATAATTCAGGGGCAGCAAGGTATGAGCAGAGCGTTCAATGGACTACAGGCTCTGTTATTGAATATTTCTTTACCTATAACAATGGCACCCCAGCTTATGACACTTCAACTTATACCTACTCAGGACAAGCAGCCGGACTAAAAAACGGGGGGATTTATAGGATAACCAGCAAAGTCAGCGGGAAAGTTCTTGATATTACGGATAAGTCAACCGCTGCCGGAGCTAAAGTACAACAATGGAGTAATAGTAATACAACGAATCAACAGTTTAAGTTAGAGAAACAATCCGATGGATACTATAAAATAACCGCAGTACACAGCGGACTGGTTCTGGATGTACCGAGCAGTTCTCTGAGTAACAGTGTGCAATTGCAGCAATGGACGGATAACGGCACCAGTGCTCAGCGCTTTAGCATAATAGATACTGGAGGAGGATATTACAAAGTAATCTCTAAAGTCAGCGGACTGGCCATGGATGTGCGAAGCTCACAGACCACAGATGGTGCTGTAGTACAACAGTATACAGACAACGGAACCGATGCACAGAGATGGTCCTTTACTTTGGTAGGGGATTCCAGTGGAGGAACGGGTAATTCCATTTATTCAATAGCTGCGTCCTCCATACCAAATCCTTCTGGAGGCGGAGTCAGTGTGAAGGTTATGAATGGTACCGGAGGTGCTTATTCAGACAGTCAAATATACTGGGGTGTAATCGGAAAAAATCCGGCTACCGGTGCATGGTGCTATCTGGATCTTTCCGGTAATCTTATTCCAATTTCTGCAGCACTTAATGATGCGGCGGGACATCTGACCAAAAACGGAATAAATTATGCTAATATCTATCACAAAGTAAGTGAAACCTCCTGGGTGAATCTTCCGAAAATAACCTCCGGAAGGATGTTCCTCAGTGTAGGCTCACCTTGCTATATTAAAACATACAATGATGGTTTTGCCGGCCCGGATATCAATAATCCCACGGACCCTAACCGTAACATTTATTTTGATTTTGTAGAATTTACGGTAGATGATGCCGGATATCACGGTAATACCACAAGAGTGGATCAGTTTGGGTTCCCGGTTCAGCACAGGCTTGTAAATAAAGCTGGTAATTATGACCGGACAGTAGGAGAACTGGAATCTGAAACCAGAGCAGGCCTGTTTACCAAGTATCAGAATGAAGTTCCTGCAGAATTCAAGTCTTTGGGAACCCTGCAGGCTCCTTATCGAATCGTTTGCCCTATCAGCGGACCATTTAATACAGGCGGAACCTATGCGAATTATTTCGCGGGGTATTCAAGCATACCAACCAGAGATATTTTACTCGGGATCGGTGAGGCCAGTAATGCTGAAGTTTGCGCTGCTCTTAACAGACATGTGTATGGAAATACCGCGGACTGGAACAATCCTTCCAAGTACTATAAAGCTGCTCCTGCCAATTATTACGCAAAATTCTGGCACGATCACAGTATCGACGGACTGGCATATGGTTTCTGCTACGATGATGTAAACGGACAGGCCTCTTATCTGGAGGTAGGAGATCCAAAGGGTCTGATAATCAGAGTTGGCTGGTAAAAATGAATTAAAATAAGAAGGGGGAATTATATGATTAAAAAAAGTAGGAAGCTCCTGGGTGTGGTTATATTAACACTTGCAGCGCTTTTCATAACAACTGTTCTGCCCGGAACAAATGGTATCCTGCCGGGAGGTATCGGCTCTTTTTCCGTATCTGCCAGTACCTTTCAAGCTTGGGACAGTGCCAAGGTTTATGTAGCCGGTGACATGGTTTCTTATAACGGAGCTGATTATAAGGCGAAATGGTGGACACAGGGAGAAACACCCGGAGTGGCATCTGTTTGGGAACTGGTGTCTGCCAACGGCGGTAATTATGAAACCTGGAATGCAGGTAAAGCATATACCGGCGGAAGTTATGTAACCTATAATGGAGCTGTGTATAAAGCAAAATGGTGGACACAGGGAGAAACACCCGGAGTAGCAGCTGTTTGGGAACTGGTATCCGGAAATCCTGAAACACCTGGAATTGCTGACGGAACCTATCGTATATCAAGTAAGATCAGCGGTAAGCTACTGGATATCGCTGATAAATCAACGGCAGATGGAGCAAAGCTTCAAATCTGGACAGATTCATCCGTTACAAATCAGCAATTTAAAGTAGAAAAACAGGCAGACGGCTATTATAAGATAACAGCGGTACATAGCGGTAAAGTTCTGGATATTCCCAATAGCTCTGTAACCAGCGGTGTACAGCTCCAGCAATGGAATGACAACGGAACAGATGCTCAGAGATGGCAGATTAAAAGCACCGGAGACGGTTATTACAAGGTAACTTCCAAAGTGAGCGGACTTGTTATGGATGTTAAAGGTTCAGCAACAGCAGATGGAACCGCTGTTCAGCAGTATACGGATAACGGAACTGATGCTCAGAAGTGGTCCTTTCTTACCGGAACAACGGACCCAGGCGGCCCTGGAGAGCCTGTTACAGGATTTAAGGTAGTTGGCTATTATCCAAGCTGGCAGCCCGATAAGATTAACACAATACAGTATAATAACCTTACACATATAAATTACGCTTTTGCCATTCCAACCAGCGATGGAGCTTTGCTGCCACTGGAGAATTCTTCAGCTGCCGTACAGATCATCAGCCAGGCACACCAGAAGGGTGTTAAAGTCCTCCTTGCCATTGGTGGCTGGTCCTACAACGGAACTCCATTGGAAGCTACCTTTATGTCAGCTACCAGTACACCTGAAAAAATTAAGAAGTTCGGTGATGCCATCGTTGCTATGGCAAAGCAATATGGTTTTGATGGTGTGGATATGGACTGGGAGCATCCAAGAGCAGATGGCACAAGTAAAAACCAGTATGAGGCTTTGATGGTTTATTTAAGAAGTGAGCTTAATAAGAATAACATGCTGTTAACTGCTGCCGTGTTAAGCGGTGTAACACCGGAAGGTGTAATTTATTGGGATTCTGCCGGACAAACTGATAAGGTAATCAGCGTAGTAGACTGGTTTAACGTTATGGCTTATGACGGCGGAGACGGAGACAGGCATTCCACTTATGAGTTTGCTGTTAAGTCAGCTGAATATTGGAAGAATACCAGACATATGCCTGCTGAGAAGGTAGTTCTTGGCGTTCCTTTCTACGGCAGACCCTCTTGGGCTTCTTACGCCGAAATACTTGCAGTTAATCCTCAGGCTTACAATACAGATACTTCTATGATAAATGGTATGGAAGCATACTATAACGGTATACCTACCATAAAGAAGAAGACTCAATGGGCATGCGATAATGTAGGCGGTATTATGATCTGGGAATTAAGCCAGGATACAACGGATAAAACTAAGAGTCTCTTAAATGCAATCGGCGACACAGTAAGAGCAAATTTTAGTGAATAAAGTATTAGTCCTATAAACAATTAATCTGGAAAAGCCTCTGGCTTTTTGTAATAATCATGTAAAAAGCCTGCTTCTTTTTTGATAAGGGCAATAACTTACAGATTAATACGAAAGCAGAGGCTTTTCTATTTCATATTAGTTATCTTATTAATAAGATATTCCTATAATTTTAATGTATTCGATGTCTCAAGCTGAGTCAGCAGCAGGTACAATTAGAATCCAATAAATTTGTAATTAATTACAAAGTATTTGTAAAAATGTTAAAACTTTGAATTTATCATGCATAAAATAGTTGTAATACAGCTAAATTAATACCGTAGAATTTCTTCTAAAAATATATACATATAAAAAGAAGGAGGGTAGAGAGTATGTATGATGAAGATGAAATAGATGATTTATCAGATGAAGATTTTGTTGATATAGAGGAGGATTATTCTTATCTAAATGAATGGAGAGACGACGAAGATTTTGATGACTTCGATGAGGACGACGATTCAGATTTTGAAGATGAGGAAGATGATATGTGAAGTTAAACTTAATTAAGGGATTGTATGTTTGAGGCGAAAAACCATATTCCTGTTGATTGTGTTCGTTGGAGATACTGCCTTTATAAGAGTATCTCCACTAACACTTATTCATAGTATGCCTGATAATCTTTGGCTATCCAGCTATCTTACTTTTCTTTGTTATTATGATCAGCTTCTTTCTGATATTGTTCATTTCATTTTCTTTTCAAAATGAAAAAAGTACTCGCCTCCTGCTACCTCCTTGCTTGGTTTATGAGGCATAGGATGAAATGGATTATAGAATTCCACAATATGAAATCCGCATTTATTTACATAAAAATGAATATTCCTCTTTTCAAAATAAGGAGTATGTGTTTCCCATACTTCGGTTTCAGGATGCAGCTGTTCAATGGCTTTCCAATGACATATTACTACTGCCGATTATTTTCTTGTTGATAAGATTAAAATTACGTGCTAATCTGGTTATGATAACTACATAACACAACTTTAGTACTAATACCGGTTATATCTGGCAATAATGAATGTTGTAACTATGTATTCTCTATTATCGGGAAGGAGTTTTATATGGAGAAGATTGCATTAATTACAGATTCTGCCTGTGATATAGACGAGGAGACCATTAAGAAATACCAGATACATGTCCTTCCTTTTAAGATACTATATAAGGAACGAGAATTTACCGACGGTATCGATATTACACCAGTAGAAGTCTATGTCAATATGAAGACAGAAATTCCGAAATCCTCCCAGCCATCCATGGAGGACATTGAGAACCTATATAAAAAACTGGAAAAGGAAAATTATACCCATGTTATATCCATCAATATTTCCAGCGGTATATCAGGAACAGTAAATGCAGTAGATTTAATAAGTAAAGAATTCAAAAACATCAAGACCTTTATGTACGACACCAAATCCACTTCTGTAATACAGGGTATTATTCTTAAAAAATGTGGCGAATTAATCAGAGCGGGTAAGGAATTTGATGAAATCGTAAAGCAGATTCCCGACATGAAAAAGAAACTGCGCTTGTATTTTGTATTCGGAACCTTGGAATATGCCATAAAAGGCGGGAGAATCGGCAAAATTCCCGGTACAATAGGAGATATCCTGAATATAAAACCTATTGTAAGCTTTGATGATGAATTCGGGCAATGTTATACCTGTGAAAAAATAAGGGGAAGAGTGAAATCCATTAACCGGTTAATAGAATTAGGAGAGAAAATCAGTGATAAGAACAGCTGCGATGCCTATGTCATTCACGGTAATGTAGAGGAAGAAGCCCTTAAGGTATGTGAAAAATTACGTAGGAATCCTCGTATCAGGAATGTATACCTTATAGGTCAGATAAGTGCTATCGTGGGAGTATATTGCGGCCCCGGTACAGTTGGCGTTTGTTATTCCGAAATCTAAGATTAGAATAGATTATTAAAACAGGCACTGGATCCAACAGGATTTTCAGCTGCCTTTTTTATATCTGACTGACAATACCCAAAATATGAATATGTTGATTTGACTAATTCTATAAATAAAGGTACAATAAAAAACATTCAAATAATATTCAGGCAGAAAGAAGCGAATCAGATGCAGCAATTGATTAATCTGCAGTTTACCATGTTCACAATGGTAGCTGCTGGTGTTATCTTAAAGAAAAAGGGTATCATTGGAGCTCAGGGGCAGGAAAATATTACAGACTTGGTATTGTATTTAATACTTCCCTGTAATATCATTAAATCTTTTATGGTAGAATTCTCGGCAAGCATCCTTGTAACTTTTGCAGGTGTACTTATCATATCGGTACTTATACAGCTTGTCTGCACAATGCTTGGTCATTTACTGTACAATAAAATAGAACCCCCAAAGAAGAAATGTCTCCAATACGGTACAATCTGTTCAAATGCTGGTTTTCTGGGAAATCCGGTAGCAGAAGGAGTATTTGGTACTATGGGGCTGACACTGGCCTCCATCTATCTGATACCCCAGCGGATTGTTATGTGGTCAGCCGGAATATCCGTATTTACCGAATCACCGGATAAGAAAACATTAGTCAAAAAGGTAATTACCCATCCGTGTATCATCGCCTGTATTCTTGGTATTATGCTAATGATTTCGCAAATCAGCTTGCCCGTATATCTGGAATCCTCCCTCTTAACCTTAAGCAGCTGTAATACGGCACTCTCAATGATGATCATAGGAATGATTCTGGCAGATATTAATATAAAACAAATGTTTGATAAACGAGTATTCCTCTTTACAGTAATCCGGCTTATTGCAATACCGGTTCTTGTGTATATACCCTGTTATTTATTACATATAGATTCACTTGTAACAGGCGTTTGTGTGCTTTTGGCTGCAATGCCTGCCGGAGCAACAACCAGTATTCTTGCCTCTAAATACAATGGAGATGCAGCTTTTGCTACTAATCTGGTTATTTTCTCAACCTTAGCTTCCTTAATTACTACACCTATTTGGAGCTTTATATTATTATAAGTAATAAAAAAGAGTATTTATTCATTTTCTTCATGCTTCTGAAGAACTAAACCCCATTCTTTTATATCTAACAGAGATGGTATAAGCAATTCCCCTTGCTTCGTTAAGTAATATACAACGTGAGGAGGATTTTCAGAATACTGGACACGTTTTACAATATTATCCTCCTCCAGCTCTCTTAATGCTCTTGTCAACATAATATTAGTTATTCCAACTACTTTTCTTTTTAATTCATTATAACGTATACCTTGTTTGGAATTAGCCAGATGCCATAACAGCGGTAGCTTCCATTTACCTCCAATAATATTCAATGCGTATATAATTGGACAATTACCTTCATAAATTATGCTCATATTATCTCCTCATAACAGGGCACAAAAATGTGCGTACTTACGATTTAGTTATTTTAGTTTATAATCATTATAAGCAAGCTTGTGAAATCTGTAAATTGTTAATTACATGTATTAAAGGAGGCTATACTGTTGAAAACTATGGTAATTGTAGGCGCAGGAAGATTACTTGGTATGTCTTTGGCCCGGCAATTTGGTGGGAATGGCTATCAAGTTATACTAATTGCCCGTAATGAAAGTAAATTGATTGAGATGACTGTGGAGCTACAGAAACATAACATAAAAGCAGCTTATTATAGTGCTGACATCTACGAAAAAAATCAAATCAGTGAAGTCATTAATGAAATCTATTCTATATATGGTAATATTGATATATTAGAATTTAGCCCGAGAATAGATCATTATGCCCCATCTCCGGTGCTTAGTTTAACTGCTGAACAAGTTAAAGATACATTTACAGGTAATGTTCTTGGAGCAATTCATTGTATTAATGAAGTGTTGCCTGTTATGTTAGAGAAAAAAAGCGGGGCCTTGTTATTTACTTCCGGTCTCTCAGCTGTTTATCCCAACCCTCAAATGGCAGATGCAAGTATTGCTAAAGCCGGTCTTAGAAGTTATATCTTAAGTCTTGAGAAGGAATTAGTATTAAAAGGAATATTTGTAGGACATATTATTTTAGGATTATTTCTAAAATCAGATACTGGCGGTATAGATGACCCTGATATTCTTGCAAAATATTGGTATGATAAATACACCATGAGCATATATGGGGAAGTAATATATCCGCAGAGTGCTACTTCCGAATCAGTTATACGTACCTTAGATTTAAATGATAGAGTACAGTTGTAAGTTTATAGATTTTAAATTATACTTAGAATAAGTAATAATTAATTAGCTTACATCATAATAAGTAAAAAATATTTAAAAGCTATTATTACAGATACAATTCTAAATAAGTATAAAATAAAATCTTTACAAAGTTCATCCAAAAGACTTGCTGCTATTAGCGGCAGAACGAGAGGAAATAATGAAACTAATTATAATTCGACATGGAGATCCCGATTATTCGATAGATTCTCTTACAAAAAAAGGCTGGATAGAAGCAGAGCTTCTATCAAACAGGATACTGCCAATGGATATTAATGCTTTCTACGTATCACCGTTAGGACGGGCAAAAGATACTGCTTCCATAACCTTAAATAAGCTAAAGCGAGAGGCAGAAGTCCTTCCCTGGCTAAGAGAATTTCATGCTCCAATACTGGATGTTAACACAGGAGAAGAAAGAGTTCCCTGGGACTGGCTTCCGGCTGACTGGACAGCAGTTAATGAATTCTATGACAAACAGCTATGGCATACAGCAGAGATTATGAAGAAGGGACATGTCTATGAAGAAGCAATGCGGGTATATTCAGGACTTGACGAAATTCTTAAGAAACATGGTTATGAGCGTGAAGGCAAAATATACCGGGCAGTAAGAGCGAATACTGATTCAATAGTTCTGTTCTGCCATTTTGGAGTTGAATGTGTAATGTTAGGCCATCTGCTGGGAATCTCACCCATGGTTTTATGGCATGGCTTCTGTGCTGCACCTACCTCAGTAACTACACTCATCACTGAAGAACGGAGAAAAGGAATAGCTTATTTTAGAATGGGCTCCTTTGGAGATATTTCTCATCTGTATGCAGGCGGAGAAGAGCCTGCTTTTGCTGCAAGATTCTGTGAAACCTATGATAATATGGATGAACGACATGACTAGGTAACATGGAAATGAGGAAATATAAATACCAAATGCCAGCCAATTTCATTTGTTTATTTACAAGTAATTCTTTTATGTGTCTGTTACATGTAGAAGTAAGCTTTAGACTTGTAACAGGTCTTATAACTTAAATGGGCTTTACACTGAAAAGAGTCCCTTATCTCTAACTGAGTAAGTAAAATAATAATCGAAAGGAAGCCACATTAATATTTACACTTCATGTGGCAGTCTCACAGACTGGTATGTGAGAATTAAAGGTCAAATAATGAAATTAGGAATTGCAGGTTCAGGAATGATAGTGCAGGAATTCCTGTCCATAGCACCATTTCTGCACAATACAGAAGTGTCCGCCATATGCGGCAGAAAAACCAGCGAAAAGAAGGTTATGGAGCTGGCTGGAGCGAACAACATAGACAATGTGTATTTTGATTACGAGGAGTTTCTTAATAGCTCAATTGATACGGTATATGTTGCAGTCACCAATAGTCTGCACTATATATATACCTTAAGAGCTTTGGAAGCGGGTAAAAATGTTATTTTGGAAAAGCCCATAACCACAAATTACAAAGAAGCTCTTGAGCTTGGCAGAATAGCGCGAGAGAAGAAGCTTTTTCTTCTTGAGGCCATCACGACCTTATATCTGCCAAACTTTATGAAAATACGAGAAATGTTACCTTCTATAGGTAATGTTAAAATTGTTCAATGTAATTATTCCCAGTACTCAAAAAGGTATGACAGCTTTAAAGAAGGGGTCATACTGCCGGCATTTGACCCGGCGCAGTCAGGCGGAGCGCTGATGGATATCAATATCTACAATCTTCACTATGTAACTGCTCTGTTTGGAAGACCTAAAGATATTGCTTATTATCCTAATATTGAAAGGGGGATCGATACCTCCGGAATATTGATTTTAGATTATGATACCTTTAAATGCACCTGCATCGGTGCTAAAGATTGTAAAGCTCCCATTGCCTATAATATTCAGGGAGATAAGGGATGTATACATCAAAGCTCTCCCGCCAATGTATGTGAAGGCTTCGAAGTTCTGCTAAACAATGGGGAAAATACATCAATAAATGAGAATAAGCATACACATCGCATGGTAAATGAATTTCTTACATTTGAAAAGATGATAGCAGAAAATAAATTACAAGAGAGTTATCAAATACTTGAACACAGCTTGATGGTCAGCGAGTTGTTAACAGAAGCAAGAGAAAAAACAGGAATTATATTTCCTTCTGATTTTAATGAAGAACTATTAACGATATATTAAGCAATATAAGCAGCTAAAAAGACAGGCTGGTGATACGTTAAAATCTGTTTCAATTACCGATTATCTTAAGATTATCCCAGAAGATGGAAAGACAACAATAGATTTACACTCATGCAAGTTATAAATAGTAAATACGAAAAAGAAAAAAATAAAAGGTAGAAGACAGACTTGATAACTTAAACATGTTTAGTGCCGTAAAAAAGGGTATGTACAGAAGCATCGTATGTATCCTTTTTTATTTTATTAAGGTTAATAACAGTCAGAGAAGACTTATTGGTTATTTTATGTTAAAATATATGGGAATAAAATCAATAGTTATAAAAGGGACTGTTATTAACATAATGGTTCCTATTAGATAAGACAGATAGGAGTCAGACATGAAATCATTAGTAATTGCAGAAAAGCCTTCTGTAGGAAGAGATATTGCAAGAGTTTTAAAATGTTCTAAGAATCTGAATGGTGCTTTAGAGGGTGATAAATATATTGTTACCTGGGGATTGGGACATCTTGTAACCTTGGCAGATCCCGAGGAATACGATGTTAAATACAAGGAATGGAGAATGGATCATCTGCCCATGCTGCCCCAGAAATTTGAACTGGTGGTAATGAAACAGACCGGCAAGCAATATCACACGGTAAAGACCCAGCTTCATAGAAAAGATGTAACTGATATTATTATAGCTACCGATGCAGGACGTGAAGGAGAGCTTGTTGCAAGATGGATTCTTGAAAAAGCTGGCAGCAAAAAGCCGGTTAAGAGATTATGGATATCCTCCGTTACGGATAAAGCAATCAGAGAAGGATTTGCTCATTTAAAAGACGGAAGAGAATATGAGAACCTCTATCATGCAGCTGTAGCTAGGGCTGAATCAGACTGGATCGTTGGTATGAATGCAACAAGAGCACTTACCTGCAAATACAATGCCAGCCTTTCCTGCGGCCGTGTTCAGACACCTACTCTTGCCATGATAGCAAAAAGAGAAGAGGATATCAGACAGTTTAAGCCTGTTCCCTATTATGGACTGACGGGTAAGGTAAACGGTATGACACTTACCTGGAGAGATTCAAAGACTCAAAATAGTACCACAGGTGATAAGAATAGAATAGAGGAACTTTTAAGGAAGCTGGAGGGAAAAGAAGGAGTGGTTACAGAGGTAAATACAACCCTTAAAAAGTCTTATTCCCCAGGATTATATGATTTGACAGAGCTGCAAAGAGACGCTAACCTGCGCTTTGATTTCTCTGCAAAAGAAACCTTAAATATCATGCAGCGTTTATATGAAAATCATAAGGTCTTAACATATCCCCGAACAGATTCCAGATATCTGACAACAGATATAGTAGGAACTTTAAAGGAAAGACTGGAGTCTGTCAGTACAGGACCTTATAAGAAATTAGCTGCTGTATTAACGAGGAAGCCAATATCGGCTAATTCTTCCTTTGTTGATAATCAGAAAGTAAACGATCACCATGCAATTATCCCCACGGAGCAGTATGTGAATCTGGAAAATATGAGTTCCGATGAACGAAAGATTTATGATTTGGTAGTTAGAAGATTTCTGGCGGTATTATATCCTCCTTACGAATATGAAGAAGCCTCAATTAAAGTAAAGATAGAGAATGAAGAATTTACAGCAAAGGGTAAAATTACAAAAAATCTGGGTTACAAAGAGGTTTATGATAACACATCCGAGGATGACAAAGAAAATGAAAGTTTACCGAAAGTGAATAAAAATGATACCTTAAAAGCTATTGTGTTTGTTAAGACAGAAGGAAAAACAAAACCCCCAGCACCTTTTAACGAAGCAACACTACTTTCCGCTATGGAGAATCCTGTTCATTTTCTTGAGCAAAAGGACAAAGAACTTGTTAAAACGCTGGGTGAAACCGGCGGACTTGGAACAGTAGCTACAAGAGCTGATATCATAGAGAAACTGTTTAACTCCTTTTTGATGGAGAAAAAGGGGAAAGACATCCTTATAACCTCTAAGGGAAAGCAGCTGCTGGAGCTGGTACCGGAGGATCTAAAGAAACCGGAGCTTACAGCCTCCCTTGAAATGAAGCTTGCAAAAATTGCAAAAGGAAGCTTAAAGAAACAGGATTTGATGAATGAGATGACAGCATATACAAAAGAAATTGTAGCTGAAATCAAAGACGGAGAAGGTAAATTCAGGCATGACAATCTGACGAATAAAAAGTGTCCGGTCTGCGGTAAGAATCTCCTTGCGGTTAACGGAAAGAATAGCAGGATGCTGGTATGCCAGGACCGTGAATGCGGACATAGAGAGACAATTGCAAGAACCAGTAATGCCAGATGTCCGGTATGTCATAAACGTATGGAACTGGTTGGACAGGGAGATGCTCAAACTTTTGTATGTGCCTGCGGTCACAAAGAGAAACTGGCTGCTTTTCAGGACCGTCGTAAAAAGGAAGGTGCCGGTGTCAGTAAAAAAGATGTGGTAAAATATATGAATCAGGCCAAGAAAGAGGAACAGTTACCTCTTAATACAGCATTTGCAGATGCTTTTGCAAAAATCAAGTTAGATAAATAATTGCATTATAGTGTTGCATTTTAACACTTAAGTATAATTTAGTTATATTAGTTTCTTACCGATACAGATAGACAAAGAAATGTTATAATCAGTTACTATAAGCAGAAGCTGAGACGAGATTTCATAATACAGAGGAATAGACATATATATCTGTTAAGTTATTACTCAGCTAAACAAAGTAAGGAGGTATTATGAACAAGAGTACTACCTGTTTTCATTTCACATACTAACGGGGGATGACGCCGAGTTCGGTGAGATTCCAGATACACCTACTGCCGGATGGTGGTTAAGACCGCCATACATTGACCGATACAAAAACATAAAGTCGGTAATAGTTCGGATAAAGGGATGAAAGAGGTCCTTTTGAAGCAGGAGGCAGAAGTATTCGTTGTTTCCAGAGAATGACGGAGAATAGGTCAATACTTTTATCAAGCCCGAAGAATAAATAGAGAACAAACAGAACCCCGCCTTTTTAATATTTGAAATCAAATATTAGGAGGGTTCGGTGTGAGCAGAAGAACAGAAAATATATCTTTTATATGTATGAATTGCGGCAGAAAGGTTCTGCCCTTATCAAACGGCAGTTACAGGAATCACTGCCCTCACTGTCTGCATTCCTTGCATGTTGATAATATGCCAGGTGACAGAAGCAGTGATTGCGGTGGGATCATGAAGCCTGTAAAGCTCATCCATAACAGCCAGAAAGGCTATCAAATACTGCATAAATGCAGCAAATGCGGATTTGAAAAAGCCAATATTATTGCCGAAGATACTGTTATGCCAGATGATTACCGGATAATTTTAGCACTCAGCAGTAAACACTAATAAATTAAATGTAGTTAAACGAAAAAAGGACGTATTGCAGACCGACTAAAGAGTGTAGGTTGAAATACGTCTTTTATAATTATTCATCTTACTTCCTGATATCTAACAGTTGTAAGGTTTATCGGGATAAGGTTTATCGGGATAGGGTTTATCAGGGTAAGGTTTGTCAGGGTGAGGTTTGTCGGGATAAGGCTTTTTCGAGTCATTTTCTTCTAATTCACTACCACAATTCTCGGATTTTACTTCGCCGTCCTGGTTAGCATTCTGACCGCATTTTTCTGCAATCTGGCCACCCTGGTTTGCATTCTGACCTTCTTTACCGGAAATCTGACCACCTTCAGAGGCTCTCTGATTCAGACCGGCTTCACTGCCTTCATTTGCATTATTATTCGTATTGTAAATAGTGATGTAAATAGAAAGTCCGTCTTTGTCATGTTTAAAAACCACGTTATCTTCCTTTTTATCATCTTTTTTATCATCCTTTGGGGGTTTCAAGCTGTCAAAATCACTCATTAATGTTCCTCCATTTTTTATTTGATGCATTAATATTCTATGATTTGAACTTCTATATTGTGACATAATACGACATGTAATTGTTATTTGATTGAAGAGAAAATACTGTAAATGTCTGGTTGAAACTATAATACTGATAATGTAAAATAAATAAAAACTCTTTATGCAATTGGGAGGAATACTTATGCATGCAGATAATAAAGATAAGTTTTTAAACAAGCATTTGAATAAATATTTGAATACTTTTATTGCAGGTATTTTACTGCTAATGTTAATGTCCATGCTTATGTTTAAAAGTCCTGTTGAAGACCCTGAAATAAATGTGAGCTTTCATGTAACAGATTTGTCCGAGGAAGAATATGATTCTGTAGGTACAACAGGACTTAACAATCCTCAAATTCAAGACTTCAAGAAGGTTAATTTTTCCTTTGAATTCAAACAAAGTGATAACATTGTCAGCAGAAACCTATCTATTCCTGACATACCGGCTATACTCCGGTCCAAGGATGAAACCAGGTACTGGTATGGCAGCAATACAAAACAGGACAACAAGAATATTGTCTTGTATCAGTATGATTTCGTTATGTATACGAAAGGATTAGATAAGAACGGTATTATCGAGTACTTTAAAACAGCTAAAATTCAGACCTCCTGGGTAACGAAAAAAGAAGAACATATAGAAAAAGAGATAGCACTAAAAGACATCATTCAGTATAATTGAAGTGTTTATCTGAATATAATTGAAGTGTTTATCTGAATATAATTGAAGTGTTTATTGGATATAAGAATACTTAAAATGGAAATTTATAGTTGACTTTTGTGGTTTTATATTGTATAAATTAAAATAGATTAAAAAAAGGAGGCTGATTTAAATATGCGTAAGCTTAATAATTCCGAGAACAGAATAATAAAGATGCAATCAGCCGACCTTGGTACTTGTCTTTAGCTAATTATTAATGGTTATGTATATTAATAATTAATTTATGATAGTAAATTATTTGACCACAGTCGATGACTGTGGTTTTTTGCGCTTAAAATTATCAAGATTACCTATGTCAGGCGACCCGCCCGTTCTCAGAAGGGAAGCTGCTGATTACCTGAATTAAACAGATAGGGTTGTTTTGGCAAACTGAAACAATCGCTAAGAAGAAAAGGTGATCATAATGAAAATATTAAATATAGGTATAATGGCACATGTAGATGCCGGTAAGACAACAGTAACAGAAGGTTTTCTATATCATAGCGGAATTAAAAATTTCATGGGTAATGTTGATAATGGAACAACAACTACAGATTCCATGGAACTGGAAAAACAGCGAGGAATGACAATCCGTTCAGCAACAGTGTCTTTTATGATAGAAGAGAATAAAATCAATCTGATTGACACTCCTGGACATATGGACTTTATTGCAGAAGTGGAGAGATCTCTGTCAGTACTTGATGGAGTGATTCTGGTTATTTCAGCAAAGGAAGGCGTACAACCGCAGACACGTGCCATCTTTCATAAAATACAGCAAATGAAAATACCGGCTATTTTATTTATAAATAAAATAGACCGAATAGGCGTTGATTTAACAGAGGTCTACGAACAGATAAAACAGCAGTTGTCAGAACATTTTCTTTTGATGCAGGAGGTCAGATACAGTTATGGAGCTGTTGAACAGACCTATGAAATCCTTCCTAGAAAATACAGTGATACAGAATTTTCAGAACAGATTATTGTACAGTCTGAAAAACTGCTGGAAAAATATATGGACGGAGAAGAAGTTACACAAGAAGAGTATGAGAAAGTTATAAGATCCCGTAATCGCTATGGTAAACTTTATCCTGTTTATCATGGTACTGCTCTTCAGAATATAGGTATCTCAGAGCTTATGGAGGCAGTGGGGAAATGGTTTATGCCAAGGGTTGATAATAAACAGCAATTATCTGCCTATGTATACAAAGTATTATTTGATGACCATAATCATAAACTCACCTTTATCCGTGTGTTTTCAGGGGAACTTATTCTAAGACAAAGGACCTGTGTTGAGAGAGACAGCCAGGATATAATTATCCGTAATCTTTTCGGATTGGAGAAGGGAAGGTTAGTTCCGAAAAATTCAATAACTGCTGGGGATGTGGCAGTAATTATGGATGCAAAGGAACTTAATAGCGGTGACTGGATTGGTGAACGGATTAAATTACCTATGCTATCCCAGACAGAACCATTGCTGAAAGTCGGTGTAAGACCAATTCCTGCAGCCAATAGAAGAGAACTTTTAGAGGCTCTGCAAAAACTAGCTATGGAGGATTCTTATCTGGATCTGAGTATTGATGAAGAAACAGAAGAAATCAAGTTAAAGCTCTTTGGAAATCTGCAAAGAGAGATTTTACAGTCTCTTTTAAAAGAACGATTTCAGCTGGAAACAGAATTTGATAGTGTTTCAACCGTTAAAAAAGATAAACCAATGGATAAAGTAACTTGTATCGTTCCAATCTACAGCCCCGGAAATCTATTGGCAGCCGGAGTAGGCTTGACATTGGAACCCCTGGCAGAAGGCAGCGGATATCAGTATGAGAATAGAGTGTCCTTTGGAGATCTGAGTAAATCTTTTCAAAACGCTGTAGCGGAAGGCGTTGAAAAGGGTATAAGAAAAGGAATTTACGGTGAAGTGGTAGATACCAAGGTTACTTTCATGTATTCTGATTATGACAGTGTTAACAGCACGCCTGCGGATTACAGAAAGCTTGCCGAAAGGATAATTTATCAGGCGTTAAAAGAAATCGGGACCTGTACCATGGAACCAGTTATGAAATATACACTGACAGCACCCCAGGGCTATGAGAAAAGAATTATAACAGAATTGGTACGTATGGATGCCCTAATGGAAGAGACAGAGTATACTCAGACGGAAATGATTATGAAAGGCAAAGTAACCTTAGAAGCCTGTAAAGATTTTTCTGTAGTATTATTTACTTTAACAGAAGGAAGAGGAATATTTGAAACTGCCTTCTGGCAGTACCGGCAGGTGAAGGAAGCAAAAAAAGGAATGAACAGCTTGGTTGAAAATTAATATATTTATGGAATGGAGAACAGAGAAAATGCCTGAGTCATTTTAACCGGGGGCATAAAGACAATGGAGGAAATATGAAGAGATTAAGACTTTGGATGTGTGGATTTATTTGAACATCGCTTTGAAATGGAAAGGATATTATTGGACAGCAATATTATGTCCAAATTAACCATCAAAGTTGTAGAAGATGACAGGACTCTTGGTAAGGAGATAATTATGAACAATTTGTTTTCCTTTAAGGATTTAAATTCAGATATTTAATGGTATCCTAATACTGTAAAAATTAAATTGTTACATGGGGTTTAGAATTACAGAAACATTATACTGAATCACCAATGTCATTGGTTTACAAGCTTGGCATGCAACACCTGAGTTTGTAAACCAAATCACAAAGTTAATACACGGCTGATAGTCAGATATATTAAAATTTGTACCAGGCTTACTAGCTTGTCAAAGATTAGTTTAAGCTTGGAATAATAAAACCCTGGAATTAAAACCTGTATAAATTGAAAATAAGCTCATGGAAAGGTTGCTGTACCATTATTAGTAAGGTACATTAGGTGAAACGATGAGAATAGGTTATGCTTGTCAGACTATAGGTATACCGGGAACAGACTTTAAGAGCTGTATCCTTAGAAATGCAGATGAAACCAATCTAAGAAGCATTATCTCACATAACCTGGAATCCCTTGAGAGGATTCTGGATTATAATATATTTTCAGGAATCAGGTTATTTCGAATTACTTCAGACCTGATTCCATTTGGCTCTAGTCCGGCAAATAAATTAGAATGGTGGAAACTATACGAAGAAAAGTTTGATTTGCTGGGGGATAAGATCAGGCAAAGCAATATGCGGGTTTCTTTGCATCCCGGACAATATACGGTGCTTAATTCACCATCAGAGGACGTGGTAAAAAGGGCAATAGAAGATCTGGAATACCATACAAAAATCTTAAAGGCTTTGGGGATGGATAAGAAGAATAAACTGGTGCTTCATATAGGCGGTGCTTATAATGACAGACAAGAAGCCATACAGAGATTTATTAATAATTTCAAAAATCTTGGTGAACATCTGAAAGATCGTTTAGTATTGGAAAATGATGACAGGATATTTCGAATAGAAGAAGTACTAAACATCGGGGAAAAGGTCGGTGCACCCGTTATTTTTGATAATCTTCACAATAAGATCAATCCAAGCAGCGGGAATTATGACGAGATTAAGTGGATTAACTTATGTCAGGCAACCTGGAAGCAGGCTGACGGACCCCAGAAAATACATTACTCAGATCAGCATCCAAATAAGAAGCCGGGTTCTCATTCAGATACTATTGATGGCGAAATTTTTATGGACTTCTGCCAGCGGCTTAACAGAGAGGATATTGATATAATGCTTGAGGTAAAGGATAAGAATTTATCAGCAATTAAATGCTGCAATATCGTTGCTACAAAACCTTCTGTCAATTTATTAGAAAGGGAATGGAGCCGCTATAAATACCTTGTTCTTGAAAAATCACCGAAAGACTATAATCATATAAGGCAGCTGTTGAAGGTGAAAGAGGAGTATAATGCAGTTGAGTTCTATAAGTACTTAGATCATGCTATGGAACAGGAGATTATAACCGGCAACGGGCTCAATGCTGCTTTGCATGTCTGGGGGTATTTTAAAGAATGTGCTGATGAAAAGGAAAAGATAGCTTTCGGAAAAAGATGCAGTAATTATAAAGCAGGAAAATTATCGTTGAATGGACTAAAGAAATATCTGTGGCAGTTATCCTGTAAATACCAGGAAGAATATCTCTTGAATTCCTATTATTTTTCAGAAGTTATGTAAAGTTGTGGTGTTTGATTCGACATCATTGGTAGTATATGGTATATTATAGGCAGTAGATAATAATATTTATATTAACACATTTTCTAAGTGTGCATAAGCACACAGATAGAATATTTTAATTCACACATTTTCTAAGTGTGCTAAAGTACACAGATAGGAGCCGAACATGAAATTCTCCGCAAGCTATATAGACGCTGTCAAGGATCAAACAAACAGAACCCTGTGGAGTCTTAATAATGTTATTGACAGTATTCCTGATGCCTACTGGGATAAGCTATATTGTGATATGCCCTTATGGAAGCATGTATATCATACGCTTCATTCACTGGATATGTGGTATATAAATCCTTTAAGTTATGAAGAACCAGAGTTTCATAAGCCTGGTTTAAATGATTTGGATGCTGAGACCAAGGGGTATCTGTCAAGAGAGTTACTTAAGGATTATTATGGCAAGGTAAAAGTGAAAATAACCGCTTATCTTCAGACTTTAAATGATGTAAAGCTTCTGGAATACCCGGAAAAATGTCCTTATACAAGGTTTCATCTAATTCTTGCACAACACAGGCATCTGGATATGCATATCGGCATGATTATGGGATATATCATAGCAGGTGAGAATCTTTGGCCTCGTATTCTGGGACTGCAATCAGAATTTCCGGAAGGAGAATATTCTTTGTATTTTTAACTATAACACAAGAGAATATTTATTTTATTTAAGCTATAACAGAAGAGTATTTTTATAACAGAAGAGTATTTTAATGAATTTTAACTATAACCTAAGGAGAGTAGGCTATGAGTGATATTATTCATATTAAAGCAGCGGAAGTAACACCAAAACACAAGAACGAGCATATTGGGTATGAGTACTTGAAACGAGAACTGGTGCCAAAGGGGTATGGGGAGCAAAGTGCCGTATCCCTCTATGAAATACCACCAGGTCAAGCTGCATATCCTTATCATTACCATACGAAAAATGAAGAATCCTTCTATATTATTAGCGGAATCGGATTACTGAAAACTCCTTTAGGAGAGAAGCTTGTATCTGCGGGAGATTTTTTGTTTTTTCCTGCTGATGAAAAGGGAGCTCACAAATTAACAAATGCATCAGATACAGAAGTATTGGTGTATATGGATTTTGATTCCTATAATGATGTGGATGTGGCAATATATCCTGATTCGGGAAAGATAGGAATATGGGGGAAAGGTATCGATAAAGTCTACCGTATTGCAGAGGAAGCAGATTATTATGACGGTGAATAATTACAGGCTTCATCTTTTTTGAAGCAGCACTTTAACCCTATGGGTTCAGGAGGAGGTTTCTAAGTGAGACGGTTTAGATTTCCTAAGGCTAAAGTTATTAAAACAGCCGCTATATTATTGTGTTTATTTGGAATATTATTTGTTATTATTACTTCTACAGGTTTTTATCAGAGAATAATACTCCCAGATAGTGGAGATGTAAAGGTACTGTACCTGTCATTTGTTAAGGAGGGTACAGATAAAGGTAATGTTGAAGTTAATGATAAACAGGTTATTAGTAATATTCTTAAACTGCTGGCGGGGGCAAGAAAATCTTTACAATCATCTGTACAGGATACCCCGTTAACAAAGAGCTATTTTAAAATAAATATAAAAATGCCTTCTGAAAACCAGATTATTTATCTATACAAATATAAGAATTCTTATTATCTGGAAGAACCCTACCTGGCCGTATATAGAATAGCAAAGGCAGATTATAAGAAGCTGTCCGCAACTTATATTTCATTAGCAGACCCTCTTACCCAAGCTGTAGAAACAAGGTATGAAATCAATAGAATGAAATACGGCAAAAATAATGAAACCAATGACGAATTATCAAAGGAAGAAATTGAGTTAGTCGAAGCAGTTATACTAAACGGACTGTTAAAATCGGCAGCTTGGCAAGGGGAAGATATAACTAAAATTGATGAATGTTATGCAATACATAAAGTGTTTACAGATATAGATATAAAAAATAGCTATTATGCTTACTTAATAGAAGATGATATAAGTGTTCTTCAGAACGGAAGTAACGGTTATTATAGTATATTGGACCGTAAGCTTTATGATAAGCTCACAGAGGCATTTGAAAAATAAGTATGATATTAGGGATCCTAATATTCTTTGAAAACTCCATAAAAGTAAAACAACAGATAATAAAAAAATCAGGTTGAAGAGTAAAAGCTTGTCTGGTAACTACGAGTTTAGGAACAAAAGATTGAAGTTCAGATATTTACGTGAGGTTAAGATGGATAAAGTGAAATTAACAATAACAAAATCCTCCTGCAGAAGCGGTTATCATAAGCAGGGAGATGTATTCCTTGTAACAGATATATGTCCTCCCTTATGCCATGAGTTATGGCATTTAATTTATCCTAATGTATATACACTGCTTAATGGTGGAGAGCTGGATTATGGTAATGAAAGAACTAAGTGCTTTGACAGTATCTGCCCTGATGGGGGAAGAGTGCATATTCATGGTGAAGTGTTAAAAGAGAACTGAAAATCTCTTGATATTTCAATTAATGATAATCGGTTATATATTTTATAGAAACTTACTCAGGGAGCAGTGAGATATATTAGTAAAGTAAATCATTGTACTGACAAATGGTAATAGAAGAAGTAAAAATGAATCTGTATATAATTTGACAAGTCAAACTGTATTTAATACATGGAAATAAAACTTTTAACGGGATATAATAGTAATGAATTATAGAAGCTGACCTTTGATTATTACCGTTATTGTGTATACCGATAAAGGAAGCAGAATGAGAGGAAATTATGGAATTCGATTACAGTAAATTAAAAAATCCGGAATTCTTTGCGGAGAACCGTATTAGGGCACACTCCGACCATAAGTATTATGCATCTGAGGAGGAAGTTTTAGAAGGAGTGTCCAGTTATAAATATAATTTAAACGGACTCTGGAAGTTTCATTATGCCCAAAATCTTGAATTATTTATCAAAGGCTTTGAAAAGGAAGAATATAATTGTAAGACCTGGGAGGATATCAAGGTTCCTGCACATATTCAGATGGAAGGCTACGACAGCCCTCAATATGTAAATATTCAATATCCCTGGGATGGACACGAGGAAATAAAACCAGGCGAAATTCCGGTGGAGTTCAATCCAACAGCAAGTTATGTAAAATATTTTAATGTACCGTCTAATATGAAGCAAAATCGTACTTTTATTTCTTTTCAAGGTGTTGAAAGCGGTTTCGCAGTCTGGCTTAATGGTAAATATATAGGCTACAGCGAGGATACCTTTACCCCTTCAGAATTTGAACTTACAGAAAATCTGAAAACAGGGGAAAATAAACTGGCGGTACAGGTATTTAAATGGACCAGCAGCAGCTGGCTGGAGGATCAGGATTTCTTCCGTTTCTCTGGTATATTCCGAGACGTATACCTGTATAGCATTCCTGAAATCCATGTGTCGGATTTGAAAGTTGAGACACTGCTCAAAGATAATTATACCAATGCCGAGCTGGTAATCAGCCTTAAGATTACCGGTCAAACAGAAGGTACTGCAGAAATCAGCCTGTCAAGGGACGGCACTCAGCTGGTAAACAGCAGAGAAACCATAAAAGAAGATATGCTCATTACCATACCAGTAAGAGAACCGAAGCTTTGGAGTGCAGAAAATCCGAATCTATACGAGCTGCATTTAAATATAAAAGACAGCAATGGCAATATACAGGAAGTTATCGTTCAAAAAGTAGGTTTCAGACAGTTTGAAATGAAGAATTCCATCATGCATTTAAACGGAAAACGAATTGTTTTTAAAGGGGTGAACCGCCATGAATTCAGCTGCCGTTCCGGCAGGGTTGTATCAGAAGAGGAAATGCTCCTGGACATTATTACGATGAAGCAGAATAATATCAATGCCATTCGAACCAGCCATTATCCTAACAGCTCAAGACTCTACGAACTCTGTGATGAATACGGTTTATACCTGATAGATGAGACCAATCTGGAGACCCATGGCACCTGGCAGTTGTATTTAAGTAACAGAGGTTCACTTGATACTATCATACCTGGAGACCATCCCGAATGGCTTGAAGTATTGCTTGACCGGGTAAATTCCGTCTATCAAAGAGACAAGAATCATCCGGCTATCCTCATTTGGTCCTGTGGCAATGAATCCTTCGGAGGAGTGAATATCTATAAGATGTCTGAGAAATTCCGAGCCCTTGATAGAACCAGACTGGTACACTATGAAGGAATCGTTAACGATCGCAGATATCCTGAGACCAGTGATATGGAAAGTCAGATGTACCCTTCCGTAGAAGCTATCAAAAAGTTCCTGGCAGAACACAGAGACAAGCCTTTTATCTGCTGTGAATATACACATGCTATGGGAAACTCCTGTGGAGCCATGCATAAATACACAGATCTGACAGATACAGACCCCTTATATCAGGGAGGATTTATCTGGGATTATATCGATCAGAGTATCTTAAAGAAAGACCGCTATGGTAAAGAGTTTCAGGCCTTTGGCGGTGATTTTGACGACAGGCCAAGTGACTATAATTTTAGTGGAAACGGAATCGTCTATGGAGACAGAACACCTTCTCCTAAAATGCAGGAAGTTAAATTCAACTATCAGAATATCAGTATTCACGTAGAAAAAAATAAAGCAACCATAAAGAATAAGAGCTTATTTACAAATACCTCAGAATATAACTGTACAGTATCTCTCTTAAAAAACGGAAAACTAACAGAAGAAACAGTCATGCTAACAAACATAGAGCCTTTAACAGAAGCTGTATATGAGCTTCCGATAAAAGAATATGAGACCCCGGGGGAATATACTGTAACTGTAAGCTTTTGCTTAAAACAGGATACCAGGTGGGCACAGACCGGGCATGAAGTAGCCTTTGGACAGAATGTTTATAAAATTAAAGAACAAGAACAACCTATCATAGGGACAATAAAGGTAATAAAGGGTATATCTAACATCGGTGTAAAAGGAGAGAACTTTGAGGTATTATTTTCCAGGGATATGGGACTATCCTCTTATAAATTTGCCGGAAGAGAAATGCTGAAGGATATTCCAAGACCAAATTTCTGGAGAGCTCCTACAGATAACGATAACGGCAGTAAGATGCCCTTCCGCTACAGACAGTGGAAGCTGGCAAGCCTCTATCAATCACTTCAGAATCCAGAGGGCAGCGTAAATACTGATAACCCTAAGCTTGAAGAAAAGAAGGATTCTGCAGTCGTAACCTATACCTATTACCTGCACACTATGCCCATAACCTCCTGTAACCTTGGTTATGAGGTATTTTCTGACGGAACAATAGAGGTAACCTTATCGTATGATCCGGTTGTAGAACTAAAGGATATGCCGGAGTTTGGTGTAATCATGAAATTATCAGCCGATTATGATAACCTTGAGTGGTATGGAATGGGTCCTGAAGAAAATTATGCAGACCGCAAAAAAGGAGCACGTCTTGGAATCTATCAAAATAAAGTTCAGGATAACATGGCCAAATACCTGGTACCTCAGGAATGCGGAAACAAAACCGGTGTAAGATATGCTAACATCACAGACCATACCGGAAAAGGACTAATAATCAGCGGAGACAATATTGAATTTTCGGCACTCCCTTATACACCGCATGAACTGGAAAATGCAAGACATGCCTATGAACTTCCCCAGGTACATTATACAGTCCTTCGGATGTCAAAAATGCAGATGGGTATAGCAGGTGATGACAGCTGGGGCTCCAAAACCCATGATGAGTATTTGCTGGATGTAACCAAAAAACTGGAGTTTAAATTCAGAATGAAGGGGATCGTATAGCATTATAGGATTTGGGAGTCGAAAGTAAGTTTATTACAAGGGGACGGCAAAATACACACCTCAGAAAGACGAATGCTTCGATTACAAGGTATAAGAAGTCCTAATTCACTGAAGTTTTTGTGCTGGACATATTATAAAACAGATAACTCGCTTGCGCTCAAACAATCTGTTTTAATATAGCACAAAAGCTTCAGTGAAAAGGACTTCTAATACCTTTCCATAGGCGCATTCGTTCTTTCTGAGGTGTGTATTTTGCCTGCGTACTTATATTATATTAAAACATGGCTCTCGATTCGAGGCATAAATCATTCTATTATTAAGAAATATTAATCCGCAAATTGATATAACAAGTTATACTAATAAGGTTGGCGATTAAATCATAACACAGATACATCCAATAATGTTTATTTAGTTTAATTTCAGTTTACAAAGGGCTTAAATTATTAGTCAAAGAAGGAATAAAGATAATATAGTATAAGAAAAAATCTATCTGGAATATCAAAAGAATACTTGATAATGACCGATACCGATAATGAGTTAATATCAGTCCTGTTTATTGGCCCAGTTTATAGTAATTTAGCAGATACACAGATGATTAGGCGGGCTGTTTAGGCGTTTTGCATTGAGAGGTTCCTTATGACACTTAAGCGCCAGAAACTGTGAATAGGATATACAGTGCCACTGTTTGAGCTTGGCAGCTATACCCTGCCATAAAGTTACAGCGAGTTTGGCACTGTATAGCCTGCCAAGAACAGTTTTTGGCGCTTTAGTGGAATAAGGGTTCTCGAACAGCAAAATGAATAAACAGCCCGCCTAATCATCGTCCGTTGCCACAACACCCCCTAATATTCCAAATTCAAACCTTGACTTGTACCCCCGTTTCCATTATAATTAGTTGTAATGCCTTAAAAAGGCAATAATGAAAAATGAATAATGAAAGAACGTGAAAACATGTTAAAGAGTATGACTGGCTTCGGGCGTTGTGAAAAGGCAGATGCAGAACGCAAAGTAGTTGTAGAGATGAAAGCAGTTAACCACAGGTACCTGGATATTAATGTCAAGATACCGAAAAAACTGAGCTTTTATGAGGCTGGGATTCGAAGTATTTTAAAGAAATACATTAGCCGCGGTAAGGCTGACGTGTTTATTAGTTTTGAAGAGCTGAAAAGTAACAATGTCTGTGTGAAATACAATGAAGCTATTGCCAAAGAGTATTATGACAGTCTTAAGAAAATGGCAGAGACCTTTGAGGTGAAAGATGATATTTCGGTTTCCTTGTTATCGAATTATCCGGAAGTCTTAACCTTAGAGGAAGAGGAATCCGATGAACAGGAATTGTGGCACCTTATTGAAGAGGCAGTAACCGGAGCAAGTATTCAATTAGTGGAATCCCGCAGTCAGGAAGGTGAGAACCTAAGCCGTGACCTGTGTGATAAGCTGAATGCCATGTTACAGGTTGTTCACACCATAGAAGGCATGTCACCGCAGATTCTTAATGAATATCGTGATAAGCTGAGAAATAAGGTAGAAGAGCTTTTAGGTGATACCAAGATAGATGAGAGCATTCTTGCTACTGAAGTTACTATTTTTGCAGATAAAATCTGTGTGGATGAAGAAACTGTGAGACTGAAAAGTCATATTGAAAATATGCTTTCCTGTTTAAAGCAGGGAGAAGAAGTCGGCAGAAGACTGGATTTCATAGCACAGGAAATGAACAGAGAAGCGAATACTATCTTATCAAAGGCCAATAATATTGATATTACCAATATGGCCATTGATTTAAAGACAGAAATAGAGAAAATCAGAGAACAGATTCAAAATATAGAGTAATTATAGTGGGGAAGGAAAATGAATCGATTAATTAATATTGGTTTTGGAAATGTGGTAAACTCTAATAAAATAGTCGGTATTATCAGTCCTGAAGCAGCCCCTATAAAGAGATTGGTGCAAAATGCAAAAGATACAGGCAATGCTATTGATGCAACCTGCGGAAGAAAGACCAAAGCCGTGCTGGTAATGGACAGCGGTCATTTGATATTATCCTCTCTGCTTCCCGATACCATAGCAAATCGAATAAATTCCAGGGAAGAAAATAATGATTAAGTATAAAGCATAACTACAAATTGAAAGGCGGAAATAAAAATGTTACATCCATCTTATACCGATTTAATGAAAGTAGTAAACAGTGACGTAGAACCAGGCGAACAGCCGGTTGTAAACAGCCGTTATTCCATCGTACTTGCAACAGCAAAAAGAGCAAGACAGTTAATCAGCGGCTCCGATGCCATGGTTCGTACAGCAACCTCTAAGCCCTTATCCATTGCTGTGGAAGAAATGTATCAGTCAAAAGTAAAAATACTGAATGATGAAGACGCGGGAAAGGAAAGCAAATCCGAATAAATCATATGAGCATTCTCGTTTTTTTTCTCATGTCCGGTTATAATACTAGGCATACAGGAAGAAAAGCGGGAGTGTTTTTATTTACGGGAGCTGTTAAAAAAATGGATGAAGAATTAAAATACGACAGGAATGAAACTGCAGCTGCATTAACTGCAGATGAAATAGAGAACGAAACAGACGTAAGTTCAAATGATAAAGTAAAGGAAGAACTTGATACAGATAATAAGAGGGAAGGTAAAAAATCAGCAACCAATGGTGAGAAATCTTCCTATGGCAAGGATATCCGGGATATGCTCATATATTTTGCCATAATCATTGCAGCTGTATTATTGGTACATAATTTTGTCGGTCAGCAGATTGAAGTAAGTGGGAGCTCAATGGAAGGAACCCTCCATAATGAAGATCATCTCATTCTGGAGAAGATATCCTATGAAACCGGCGATCCACAGAGATATGATATTGTAGTCTTCAGACCATATACGGAAGAAAAGAACACTTTTTACATAAAGCGAATAATTGGTCTGCCTGGTGAGACTGTTCAGATCATAGGCAGTGATATTTATATTAACAATGAAATATTAACCGAGGATTATGGGAATGCTCTCATTGAAGAGGCTGGTATTGCAGCGGAGCCTATTACACTTAATGCGGATGAGTATTTTGTATTAGGTGATAATCGAAATAACAGCAAAGACAGCAGAAATCCTGTTGTAGGTGTAGTTCATAGAAATAGTATTTTAGGCAGGGCCTGGGTCAGAATATGGCCCCTTGATGATTTCGGTGTGCTAAGACACCAGTAGAATCAATGGGATGGAAGGAATACTGATATGAAGGAAGAGAAATACGAAGATAAAGATGTTTCCGTAAAAGGAAAGGAAGAATCGGATAATAACCTCCAGGAAGAAAATAAGAAAGAAAAGAAGTCTTCTAAGACAACAATTATTAAAGATTTTATTTTTTATGCACTCTTATTCATCTTCTGCCTGTATGTCATACCTACATTTATTATACAGAAAACCATTGTAGACGGTCCTTCCATGGAAGATACCCTGCAGGACAGAGATCAGCTTATGGTAGAGAAGATAAGTTACCACTTCGATAACTTAAAAAGGTTTGATATCGTTGTATTCTATCCATACGGCAGAGAAGAGAAAGAGTATTATATAAAACGTATTATTGGGCTTCCCGGTGAGACAGTCCAGATTAAGGGCAAGGATATCTATATCAATGGAGAGATACTGAAAGAGAATTATGGTAAAGATCCAATAACGAAAGCTGGTATGGCAGCTAACCCAATTACCTTGGCAGATGATGAATATTTCGTTATGGGTGATAACAGGAAAGTCAGCTTTGACAGCCGATATGAAGAGGTAGGGCCTGTTCATAAGAAAGATATTGGCGGCAAGGCTATCCTTCGTGTATGGCCGTTGAATAAATTCGGGCTTCTGGAATAGTATATAGTAAAAAGCGAAAAGGAATGAAAGATGAAGAAGCTTTTCCTTCGCTTGTTTCGTTTTCAGGGACCTGTCTCAATTATTTATTATATAGCTTTTGCAGCGTTGCTCTGGTATTTGATAATACCACATACTTCCATTTTTTATAGAACAAATCTTTTCGATCCTTTTAATGCACGTTTGAATATTGAAGACATCACCTTAAGAAAAGGTGATGAATTCAGCCTCTACACTTACAGACTGAATACCAGAGTCTCGTATTCCTCCACAGATATTAAGGTTGCTGATGTCAGTCTTTTTGGTACAGTAACCGCTTACAGGCCGGGTACAACGATAATAAGAGTAAGGTATAGTGATAAAGAACTTAAATGTCGTGTTAAAGTAGTGGCTATGAGCAAGACCAGACTAACACTTACAAAAGGCAGGTCAGCAAGACTTTATATAAAAGGTCCAAACGGCAAGGTAAAATGGTACAGCGGCAATAAAAAGATTGCCACAGTTAGCAGATTTGGCAAAATTACTGCCAAATCAAAAGGCAGGGTTATAATCTACGCTAAGGTTGATGGTAAAGTCTTAACCTGTCAGGTTAGAATAAAATAAAAAGAATGTAAATAGGAGCATTATACTGCAATTATCCCTAATGGTTGATAAAAGCATACCTTTTGGGTAATTTCAGTATAAGCTCCTATTTTGACAATCAGGCAAGTTAATTCTGGGAATTATTCTAGCTTAATTGCTTGTTATATACCTCTGGAGTGTTATTACATCCAGGATTCAACCTCGGAATTTAATATTTTTTTATCTACTCCATTAATATCAAATTCATACTCCAGACCATTATGGATAAAGCTGATCTCGTAGATATATTGATCGGCATTGCTGTCATTATACTCAGAATCTTCATTAGTACTTCTATTTTTAATTTCTTGGTTATTACTCTATTTAAATCTTTTTCATCTTCAACAACTAAAACTCGCATATCATACCTCCTTGATTCATGTAGTAACACTTATTTATATATTAATTTTACACATTCTCTTCTAAAAATCCCTGCAAGGACGAAACCTGCTGCCAATAAAGCATCATGAAAGTATATAAAAAAATTCAACCTATATAGTAGCAAGGAAAAGTGAAAATAATATTAAAATTTTAAGATACCAAAGGATCACTGGATTTATTTTCTTAATTATTTACGTTTTTATTACAGTAAGCTTTCAAAATTCTTAATTTATCCTTAAAAAATTCACCGTTTCTTCACAGAAAAATCACTGTTTGTTTTTAGAATTAGAGTGTATTTTACTGATTGATACTATTTAAGTTGAATGAAAAAGGAGACATCCAATGCATCGAAAACTACTTATGGTTATACTTATTGCTGCAATACTGGCAGCAACGGCTTACCCTGCAGTATCTGTTAAGGCGGACAGCAGTAATGCACAGAAAGTCATTAATGAACTTGGAATTATGAAAACGGATAAAGGCAGCAGTAATGCTTTAACGGCGAAAGTATCAAGAGCAGAGTTTGCTCAAATGCTGATAAATTTATCCGCTAAAAAAGATTACATAACAGCTGAAGCAAATGTATCTCTCTTCAGTGACGTGAAAAAAAGTCACTGGGCTGCCGGTTACATACAAGCTGTAATTGAACAGGGCTATATGTCCGGTTACATAAACGGTTCCTTTAAACCGTCTCAATCAGTTACCTTAAAAGAAGCTGTATATGGGGTAGTAAAATTACTGGGCTACACTAATACAGATTTTACAGGGAATGTCTATACAGGAATGCTGAAATTATATACCAGCAAAGGAATGAATGAAAATATTGCAAAAACTGCCGCTCAAGCGTTAACAAGAAATGACTGCAGTAACCTTTTTTACAATGTGTTAACCACTACAAACAAAGAGGGAAAAGTATATGGAAGTTCATTGGGCTATACCGTGGATTCAAGCGGTGAAATTAATTATCTTACACTGGTAAGCTCTGCCTTAAAGGGACCTGTTATTGTAAAAGATGACTGGAAAGCTCAGATTCCTTTCTCTTTAGCACAGGCGAAATTTTATAAGAACGATAAGACCTCCAGCTTAACTGCCATTGATCAGTATGACGTTGTTTATTACTCTCAAAGCCAGAAAACCCTTTGGGTCTATGACACGAAAGTAACCGGTTCAATACAGTCTGTAGGTACAAATTCACTGGTGCCGGATTCGGTAACCGTAGCCGGTACACAATATACTCTAAGTACATCAGCTGCCAAAGAACAGTTAGCCTCAGGCGGCACCTTTAAAACCGGTGATACGGTAACCCTTTTACTCGGAAACGACAATACAGTGGTATATGTTCTGGGCCTGGATGAACTTAATGTGGATGTAACCGGCCTGGTAATATCAACCGGACGTCATTCTGTAACAAATACAAAAGGAGAGTATGTTAACACCGCGTATATGACAGTGGTAGATGCAAGTGGTGGTACCTTTGAACAGGATTATGACAGTTCCAGTATAAGTTACACAACCGGACAGCTGGTTCGAATAACTTATACCGGCGGAGTTTCCACAGCTGCTTCCTATACACCTGTGATTGCCTTGCCTTCCAGTGTATCCTTTTCAGCAGACGGAACTTCGCTGGGTGACTACAAACTGTCCTCCGGTGTTAAGATATTAGATTATAAGAATGGTTCCTATAACTCTCTGTATTCCAATCGTCTTGCAGGTGCGATGATATCCTCCGGTAATGTAATCTATTACAAATTAAATACCAGAAACGAAATTACGGAGCTTATACTTAACAATGCCAGCGGAGATCTCTATGAATACGGTATAAATCTTGGACTTAAGAGTGGTTCCGGTTCTACCTTTACCTATCAATATCTGCTGAACGGTAAATCCGGTACAGCTTCTTCTTCTGACTTTATCCCAGTGGATTCAGGTCCTTTAGGCTTCTTATTGAACGGAACAGAAATTTCCTCAACTATGAATCTGGTATCTACGGTTGTTAAGTCTGTAGGAACCACTTATATTCAGGATTCATCCGCTAAGTACCTTCTGTCTGAGAAATTACAGGTTTATTTTTATGATGGAGCAGATTACTCTCAGACAACATTAAGCAAGGTGTCCAACTTAACAAAATATAAATTGACTGCTTATTATGATAAGAGCACAGCCCTGGGAGGACGTGTGCGAGTAATTATTGCCCAAAACGCAGAATAACTGACACCGGTTTAGGAGGATAGAAGATGAGCCTGTTTAAGAAAGTAAAAACAGAACAAGGAAACAGTTTAACCAACAGAAAGAAAAATAGAAGAAAAAAACTGATTAAGATAATAATTATTTTAATTATAGTTGCTGTAGTTGTAATAATTGGATACCAGAAATTCATTGCCGGTAAGGTTAGAAAGTCTGATTCTGAGAATACGGTTCAAACCGCAAAGGTTGAGACCAGAGATATTCAGAATGTATTAACTTCCTCTGGTACGATTCAACCGCTTAATACATATGACGTTAAAACGCTGGTTGAAGGTGAAGTGATATCTGCAGAATTTGAAGAAGGGGAGGAAGTAAAGGAAGGGCAGGTACTATACCAGATCACAACTGATACGCTGGATAAAAAAATTGAAACTGCCAGGACTTCTGTTACCAGAGCTGAAAAAAATTACGATAAAGCAGTTGATAATTACGATAAAGCAAAAGCAAGTTATGAAGAAGCACAAAGTGATTATAAGGAAGCAGCAGCGAAATATAAGGATTTAAGCCTTACCTCTGCTGCCGGTGGCATCATAACGGAGCTTATGGTAAAAGAAGGTGATACCGTACAAAAAGGCAGTCAGCTTGCAAAAATCTATGATAACAGCTATATGCTCCTTGATATTTATTTTAACTCTTCCGACGTTACCTCATCCTTGGTAGGAAAGAGTGCTTCCATTAGTATAGAAGACAGTACGGAAAATTTAAAGGGTACTGTAACAAAGATCAGCAGTGTGGAAGAGGTCTTAAGCGGAAACCGTCTTGTGAAGAAAGTTACCATTAAAGTAAAGAATCCGGGCGGTATTACTACAACAACTATGGCTGCAGCAACCATTGGCAGTCTTTCCTCCAGTGAAGAAGGTACTTTTAAGGTTTTAGAAGACAGTGTAATCACAGCGGATAAAGCCGGTGAGATTTCAAAGCTTCTGGTCAAAGAAGGAGATAAGGTCACAGAGGGCGAAACCATAGGTGTATTGGATAAAGAAACCTATAGTGACCAATTAGAATCCTATGAAAAAGCTGTTGAGAATGCCAAAGACTCTATGGAAAATATGGCTGACTCCGTTGAAAGTGCAAAAGAAAGCATTGAAGATGCTGAAAGTTCTCTGGAGGAAGTAATAGATACCAAAACCGATTACAGCATAACCGCTCCAATTTCCGGTAAGGTTATCCGAAAGGATGCACTGGAAGGTGATACGATTAATTCACAAAGCAGTCTTTGTGTAATATATGATCTTTCTTCCGTTACATTTGAGATGTATGTAGATGAGCTGGATGTAAAATCCGTCGCTGTTAACCAGGAGGTCAATATTACAGCCGATGCTCTGGAAAATACTGAAATACATGGAGTTGTAACTAACATCAGCCTTGAGAGTACGACTAGCGGCGGTGTAACCCAATATCCCGTTACCGTAAGAATTGATGAGGTAGGTGAACTGCTTCCTGGAATGAATGTAACCGGTGAGATTGTTATTGAAAAAGCAGAAGGAGTACTTGCAATACCTGCTGATGCTTTAATGCGCGGAGATGTTGTATATGTAAAAGACGCTACAGCGGCAGCCACCGGTAATACAAAAGCAGAAGACGCTGAAGAGGCAGACCAATCATCAAAAGAAAACCTATTTGCAAGCAATATACCGGATGGCTTTAAGGCTGTTCAGGTCGAAACCGGGCTTACAGATGGAGATTATATTGAGATTAAGAGCGGCCTTACTGCAAATGATGAGGTCTATGTTCAGAGAAACAGCTCCGGTGAGACACAGACTATGATGCCCGGTATGTTTAATATTGAAGGTGGCCAAGGGATGCCTGGCGGTGGTCAAGGCGGCAATTGGCAGGGTGGAACCAGCGGCGGAAGCGGCAGAGGAAGTCAGGGTGGTCAAGGCAGCATTGGTGGCGGCTCATTTGGCGGAGGCGGCAGATAAGGAGGTATTGCCCTATGAACGATCCATTAATAAAACTGATAGATATTTATAAAATATATGAAATGGGCAATACGGAAGTAAGAGCCAATGATGGTATCAACTTAACGATATTCAGTGGTGAGTTTGTTGCCATCGTCGGTAAATCCGGCAGTGGCAAATCTACCATAATGAATATTATCGGAGCTTTGGATGTACCAACAAAAGGCCAGTATATTTTAAACGGAGAGGATGTCAGTACTTTAAGAGGTGACGAACTGGCAGAAATCAGAAATAAAACCATTGGTTTTATATTTCAGCAATATAATCTTCTTGCCAGACAAACCTTACTGGAAAATGTAGAACTCCCGCTGTTATATGCGGGAGTCTCCAGAAAGCAGAGGAAAGAACTGGCCCTTGGGGCATTGGAGAGAGTTGGGATAAGGGATAAATGGAAGAATTATCCCAATCAGCTCTCCGGAGGCCAGCAGCAAAGAGGCTCTATAGCAAGGGCACTGGTTGGAAATCCTTCTTTGATACTTGCCGATGAACCTACGGGAGCTCTGGATTCCAAAACCAGCAGAGAAGTCCTTGACTTCTTAAAACAGCTTAATCAAGAAGGTAATACCATAGTGCTGATAACCCATGACCAGTCTATTGCCCTGGAAGCGAACAGAGTAGTAACCTTAAAGGATGGGAAAATCGATTTTGATGGCAGTACCGAGGACTACAGGAGGAATCATACATGAGTATATTTCAGACTTTTAAGCTTGCCATCAGAAGTATTGTGGGGAATAAACTGCGTTCATTTCTGACAATGCTTGGTATGATTATCGGTGTTACCTCAGTTATTACTCTTATGGGTTTAATGAACGGTGTAACCAATTATGTGCTTTCCACCTTTTCCGGCATGGGAACCAATATGCTGACAGTAACCGTAACCAATACAGATACCAGATATGTGGAGGTTGACGAAGTTTATGACTTTGTAAAGGAAAACAACAGTTATTTTAAAGGGGTAACACCTACAGTAACAGGACGGTATACCTTAAAAAACGGAACCACCTCTATAACCTCAACCGTTACAGGAATAGGTGAGGATTATGCAGATTTAAATGACTTTAAAATGTCCTCCGGAAGATTTATCAGTTATGCAGATATAAAAAACAGATATAAAGGAGCCGTTATCGGAACCTATATAGCCAACGAGCTCTTTGACGGTTCAGTAAAAACCGGAGATAATATCCGTATCAACGGTTCTGTTTATACAATAGTAGGTATAAAAGAAGAGGAAGCGGATTCGGAAGAGGGATCTGCAGATGACTGTGTGTATATTCCTTACTCAAACGCTGTAAGAATGGGCAGTACCGGTATTTCCAGCTATTCCTTTGCGGCTGCCTCTGATGATAAAGTAAATGAATGCAAAGAACTGCTTGATAATTATCTTTATGATATCATGAAAGATGAGGATCTTTATACCATTTCTACCATGGCTCAACTTCTTGAGACTGTTACGGATATGACGAATATGTTAGGCTCCATACTGGGAGGTATTGCGGGTATTTCTTTGCTGGTTGCCGGTATCGGTATTATGAATATTATGCTTGTATCCGTCGTGGAAAGAACAAAAGAAATTGGTATCAGAAAATCTCTGGGAGCTAAGAAAAAAGATATTCTCTTACAGTTTGTCATGGAAGCAGCAACCATTAGTATACTGGGAGGTACAATGGGGATTCTGCTTGGCTGGGTTGCAACCACTAACATTGGAACTGCTTTCGGGCTGGAAGCATATCCATCAAAAAGTGCCATAATACTGGCATTTTCCGTATCCGCAGCAATTGGTGTGGGTTTCGGGTTTATGCCTGCCAATAAAGCTGCAAAACTAAACCCCATAGATGCCCTTAGAAGTGAATAAAGTTGGTCTAAAAATAAGAGTTTCATACTAATAATATACAAATAGGATATGGACTAGAGAAATTATATAAGTTGAAGAACGTTTTTTCCTTTGTCAGCTGAAAGCAGATATTTAAGCAAAGAAAAGGAAAAACAGGATTCAGCTTGTATAAATGTGTGTCAAGTCACACAGTCAGGCATTAGTTGAAAAAGATAAGGCGATTTTTTCAACTACGTATTCAGTAATATCAAATTCAAGATTTGATATTCACGAAAGGAGTTAGTATGAAACTTTTCTTTAATTTATCCCCTGGAGCTGGTAAAAGGTCCAAATTATATACAAGGCTCATTTGCTTTGTATTGATTACTGTACTTCTCTTCTCTTATGGGCAGGGATTAAATACTTATGCAGAGACCTCACAGGATACGCAAAAGAGTCAGGAGGCACAGAATAATCAGGATACAGAAAATAATCAGGAACAGAAAAGTGATCAAAACACACAGAATAACCAGAATACAAGTAATCAGAATGCCGCGGCAACGGCAGATGCAGCCGCTCTTGATATTTCCTCTGAATCTGCAGTTCTTATCGAAGGCTCAACTGGAACAATCATTTATGAGAAGAACAAAGATCAAAAAAGAAATCCGGCCAGTATCACTAAGATAATGACCTTACTGCTTATATTCGAAGCATTGGCATCTGGTAAGATTAAATTAGAGGACCAGGTTTCCGTCAGTGAATATGCAGCCTCAATGGGGGGATCTCAGGTTTATCTGGAACCATTTGAAACCCAGGACGTAAACACGATGATAAAATGCATCAGTATAGCCAGTGCCAATGATGCTTCGGTAGCAATGGCAGAGTACATAGCAGGCTCGGAAGAATCCTTTGTAAATATGATGAATGCCAAAGCAAAGGAACTTGGTATGAACAATACCAACTTTGTTAACAGCTGCGGTCTGGATGTCGATAATCATTATTCTACTGCCTATGATGTTGCCTTAATGTCCAGAGAATTGATAACCAAATATCCGCAAATCAGTGAGTATTCTACAGTCTGGATGGATACCATAACTCATACCACTAAAAAAGGTCAGAGCGAGTTCGGACTTACCAATACAAATAAACTGATTAAGAGTTATAATGGAATCACAGGCCTTAAAACCGGTTCTACCAGTCTGGCCAAGTACTGTTTTTCAGCAACTGCCAAAAGAGATGGAATGGATATGATAGCAGTAGTAATGGCTGCACCGGAAACAAAGGTGCGTTTTAGAGAAGCGGCTAAGATGATGGATTATGGCTTCGCGAACTGCAGTATTTATTCCGATGAGAATACGGATCTGGCTGTCACACCCATACCTGTTAAAAAAGGTGTGGCAGACACTTTGAATTACCGCGTAAATGATAAGTTTTCATATCTGTGTCTGAAAGGAACAAATCCTGCCGAAATCACGAAAACAGTAACTATAAATGAAAGTGTTTCAGCACCTGTTAAAGAGAATGACAAAGTGGGAGAGGTTACGTATCAGTTGGATGGCAAGACCCTTGGAAAAGTTGATATCGTAGCAGCTGAAAACATTGCTGAAGCAAAATTTAAAGATTATTTTAAAGCTGCTTTTAAGAAATTATTACTATAAGAAAAAACCGTTATATATAATCCGACAAAATGAGTACAGCTACAGGTTTTTTAAACTATAGACCGCAGAGGAAGTCTGTGTTATAATTGATAACAGGCTTTCTGGCGGTCTATCCTTTTTATGGAAAACCAAAGAAAGGCTTAATGAATGTAAGACAGTAAATATAGACTTAAAGTTCGTAAATATATATAATGAATGAAATGAGGGTTTGAATGCTTAAAATAATTGGAGTCATAATTCTACTCCTTTTACTGATTGAATACCTGAGGAATCTAAGACCTGAAATCACAGAAGAAATAATAAGTTCAGATAAAATACCCGTTTCCTTTGACGGCTGCCGGATCGTTATTATAGCAGATTTACATAACTACAGTTATGGTAAGAACAATGAGATATTAAAAAAGCAGATAGACCAGGTCAAACCGGACTTCATACTGGTTGCCGGAGATATGCTGGTACGAAAAGCAAAAAATAAATACGAAACAGCATACTCACTGCTTAAAAGTCTATCAAAGAAATATCCAATCTATTATGGGATGGGGAATCATGAGCAAAGTCTTGCTTCCCAGCAGGAGGAATATGCAAAGCTATACAGGGAATATGAAAAGAACTTAAAAAAAGAAGGCATTATGTTTCTTGATAATGAGAAAATAACCTTAAGAAGAAAAGGTGAAGATATCAGGATTACAGGTTTATCCATTGGAAAACCCTACTATGGTAAATACAAAAAAGTTATAATGCCGGAAGATTATATTGAAAAATCAGTAGGAAAATGTGACAGGCAATGTTATAATATATTGATTGCCCATAATCCAATGTATTTTACTGATTATGTTGCATATGGAGCGGATCTGGTTATTTCAGGGCATGTTCATGGTGGTATTATAAGGCTTCCTTTTTTAGGAGGAATGCTGTCTCCCCAATACAGGTTCTTTCCGAAATACGATGCCGGACGATTTGAAACTGGTGATTGTACCATGCTGATATCCAGAGGTCTGGGACTTCATACCTTAAAATTCCGTATTGGTAACAGACCGGAATTAATGACTGTAATACTAAAAGTAAAACAAAATATAGAACAAAATAAGTAAATTTACTTATATCTCCCAGGCTTTAAAGTACTGAATATTCATTCTTGTCTTATGCAGTTAAGGGAAACGAAATCAACTTATATAGAAACATCTATGGTAAAATGCAAAAAGCAGGAGGAAATACATTTATGAGAATTGAGTTAATAAGGCTTTTGGCTTCTTTTATAGCAGGTTGTGTCGTAATGATACTTCATGAGTTTCCGAAAGCCTTATTATATAACAGATTAAATCCCAATCAGGATCCTAAAAAAAAGAGAAATATATATAAAATATATCAATATATTGATCCCATAGGTATGCTATTCTGTTTCACCAACCAGATTGGTTTTTCTAAGCCCTATATGTACAGGCTTAAGAACAGAAAGAGTAATCTGATGCTTGGAATCTGCGGATTCTCCAGTCTGTTCCTTGTATTTGCAGCAAGTATGATTTACCTCTATCTTTCAGGTGATTTTACGGCACAGCTCACCATTAATTCAAATGACAGTATACCCACGCTGTTATATCAGATGAGTGTAATATATACTGCACTTATCAGTTTTAGCATGCTGCTGATTAATTTATTTCCTGTATCGACCTTTGATATGGGTTTATGTATAGCTGCGAAATCACCCTCAAGATATTTTACAATTATTAAAAATGATTATTTTATTAAGGTATTATTGATATTTACTATTATCTTTGGATTTCTGTACGATGTATCTATCAGCATTATATTATTTATTCTGCAAATTGCGGACAACCTTAGTAAGGGTTTGCTGCTGATATTTTAGTGTATTAGATTTGTATTATTATTTAATTCGTATTTAATTCTGCCACGAGAGGTATATATGGATATTTCATTTAAGCTGGAAGTCTTTGAAGGTCCACTGGATCTGTTATTACATCTTATTGAAAAAAATAAGGTGAACATTCATGACATTCCGATTGCTCTTATAACGGAACAGTATCTGGATTATGTAAATCATATGGAAACAAAGGACTTGAATGTCATGAGCGAGTTTTTGGTTATGGCAGCTACCCTTTTGAACATAAAATCAAAAATGCTTCTGCCAAAGGATGAAAAACTTGGAAAAGAAGAAGAGGATCCGAGACAGGAACTGGTTGAAAGACTTTTGGAATATAAGATGTATAAATATATTTCTTTGGAACTAAAAGACCGTGAACTGGATGCAGGACGAGCATTCTATAAGAATCCAAGTATTCCGGAGGAAATTAAGAGTTATGAGGAGAAAGTGGATGTTTCACTTCTTCTTTCAGACTTAACCCTTGCCAAGCTGCATCGTATTTTTGAAACTGTTATAAAGCGGCAGGTGGATAAGATTGACCCTATTCGTAGTAAATTCGGACGTATTGAAAAAGAAGAAGGTAATCTCTCTGATAAAATGGATGAAATTCAAAAGTATGCCAGATTGCATAAGACTTTTTCCTTTTATCAGCTGCTCATGGGGCAGAGGGATAAGATTGAAATCATTGTTACGTTCCTTGGAATACTTGAACTTATGAAGACAGGTGAGATCCATATTCAGCAAGACAATCTATTTGATGATATTATGATTACATATAAAGAAGTGGTAGTGTGAGGTAGCCGGTACCAGGCCGGATACACAGAAAAGAGGTTATAATGGAAATTAATCAGGTGAAGGCAGCTATAGAAGCCATTCTGTTTACCATGGGCGAGGCTGTGGAACTGGATAGGTTATCTGCAGCTTTAGGGCATGATAAAGATACCATTCGTAAAATTGTGCATTCCATGATGGATGAATATAGCGCTGAAGAGAGAGGTATTCAAATTATTGAATTAGACGATTCTTTTCAGTTATGTACCAAAACTCAGCTTTATGATTATCTGATAAAGATTACACATGTGCCGAAGAAGCACATTCTGACAGATGTTTTGTTAGAAACCTTATCTATCATCGCCTACAAGCAGCCTATAACAAAACTGGAGATTGAAGCAATAAGAGGAGTAAAGTCCGATCATGCTGTTAATAAACTCATTGAGTATAGTCTGGTGGGTGAAGTAGGCAGAATGGATGCACCGGGACGCCCAATTCTCTTTGGTACAACAGAGGAATTCTTAAGAAGTTTTGGAATTCATTCCTTAGAGGATCTGCCGGTTATTGCTACAGATAAGGTGGAAGACTTTAAGCTGGAAGCCGAGGAAGAGGTTCAGCTAAAACTTGATATATAATATATAAAAGTACCTTATAAGAAGGAAAGAGGCTGGTTTTATAAACCCGGCACATGTATCCTTCAAACACACTCAGGTGCTAACTTGCAGAAGCTGCAGGATTTTCTCAAAGTAATTGACTTTGAAAATCCGACAGCTTTTTTATTTTTGACTTCAGCAAATTAATGACCTTCTGAGTAATCAGCGTATCTTTGGATATAATACCAGATATATGAAAATGATGAAAACCTAAGGAGGCATAAATGACCCTTTTGCATGACGATTATAACCGCATAACGGCACTTTTTTCCAAGAAACTGGATGAAAATATAGATACCCTCTGCGCATTGTTCGAGGACTGTGCCGATGTGGTAAAGAGAAAACTGAGTGTGGGTTCCGTTAATATGGTGGATATATATGTTATCTATGTTGACAACATGATTGACAAAGAATTACTTGAAATGAATACTCTTCAGCAGATATTCAGGGATTTGGAGGATATGCCTGCCACAGGGCAATTTGAATATATCAAGGAAAAGGGTATTCAGACAGTAGATCTAACCGAAGTATCTACAATTCCAGAGATAGTAGGGCAGATACTTTCGGGTGATACTATTATACTGGTAGACGGCTATGATAAGGCACTTAAAGTATCTGTAAGAAAAATGCCCAACCGTGGTGTTCCCACCAGTGAAAACGAAGTTGCTGTGAGAGGCTCCAAAGAAAGTTTTAGTGAAGCTTTCTTTATAAACCGGGTGTTGTTAAGAAGAAGAATAAAAGATACAAATCTTAAGATAAAACAGACGAAAGTGGGTACAAGAACTGCTACTGATGTAGCTATCTGCTATCTGGAAGGAGTAGCAAGACCGGAAGTAGTAGCAGAAATTGAACGCAGATTAAAGAAATATACAATTGACGGTATATTTGACAGCGGAATGTTGGAACAGCTTACTGAACGCAATACCTATTCTCCCTTTCCGGAATTCCAATCCACAGAAAGGCCTGATAAAGCAGCCTCCGCTATTTTGGAAGGCAGAGTCGTTCTAATCGTGGATAATTCACCTATTGTACTGTTGCTGCCCACCACCTTAAATTCCTTTTTCCAGGCTTCTGACGATGCCTATACCAGATGGGAAGTAGCTACCTTTTTAAGGCTTCTCCGTTATATAGGTGCATTTATAACCATTGCCTTACCCGGACTTTATGTGGCAGTAATTAACTTTAATGCAGAACTTTTATCCCCTGCCATGGCCTTGTCCTTTGCAGCTGCCAGAGGTGGTGTTCCTTTTTCGGTGCTGGTGGAAGTAATTATTATGGAAATCAGTTTTCAGATGTTATTGGAAGCCGGTATCAGATTGCCCGGGCCTATGGGCGGAACTCTTGGTATCGTTGGTGGCTTGATTATCGGTGATGCAGCAGTAAATGCCAATATTGTCAGCCCAATTGTCGTTATTGTAATTGCCTTAACAGCAATCTCTGCATTTACGGTTCCCAATGAGCCTTTTGCTTCTGCCTTTCGAATAGTTCGGTATTTTATTTTGATCTTATCATCTTTCCTGGGGCTTTTCGGATTTATCATGGGAGTTATTTTGTTACTGATACATCTGGGCGGATTAAAAAGCTTTGGCATTCCTTATCTGGTTCCTTTTGCTGCTTCAGGAATCAATCAGGGCTCCGATACAAAGGATGGAATGGTGCGGTTCCCTTTTCGAAACCTTAAGAGACGCCCCTTATTTGCCATGAAAGACGAAAGAACCCGGCTGGTTACCAATGAAAACGATGATAATAAGGAGAAGGGAGCGGAGTAATAATGTTTGCAGAAAACGATAAGATATCTTTAAGACAGTTTAACAGGCTTCTTATATTTGAACTTTTCAGCGTATCCGGAATAGTGATACCTAATATTGCGGCAGGTGCGGCGGGAAGGGATGGTTTGCTCTCAATTTGCCTGGGAACACTATATGCTTTTCTTTATGGTTATGTAATTCTTTATCTATGCAGACAGACAGGTGGACGTTATCTTAATTTCTGTGATGATAATTTTGGAAGGTTCGTGACCTTTTTTGTAGGTATACCATACATTATTAAGCTCTTTTTCTGCCTTGTATTCTCTGCACGGCTGTTCGGGCAGATTATTAACCAGACCTTATTGGCTGATACCGATAACAGAATTATCATTTTGTTTCTTTTAATCGTTTCTGCCTATGCCGCTTCAAAAGGGTTAGAAGTAAGAGCAAGGATTACAGAAGTAATTTTCTTTCTGGTAATTGTACCAATCTTCCTCTTTTTGCTTTTAGGACTGCGTAAAGTTGATCCGGGTAATCTTACACCTCTTTTCACGGAGAGTTTTGAAGATATAGGGTTTGGCAGTTATCAAATCCTTATCGCTTATAGTGCTTTGGAATTGATGATATTTTCCATACCTTTGATACACTTTAGACAAGGAGATATTAAGAGAGGGAAGAAGCTCTACAGTTATGTTGCAAAAGCACTTACAATAACCGGAATATTAAATATCCTTATGTATATAGTTACAATGGGTATGTTAGGCAGAATCGAAACAGGCGGCAAACTGTGGTCAGCAATTTATACTTTCCAGATGGTAAGGCTGCCCGGTGGCTTTCTGCAGAGACAGGATGCGTTTATACTTTCTTTATGGCTTCTTGGAATCTTTACCTTAACCGGTGGGTTATTCTATTATTTAAGTTATATTACCGGACATATTACGAAACTATCCAACCGCAACTATTTATTGGTGCCATTTATACTACTAGTCTTTGGAGCCTCCGTCATACCAATTGAAACAGAACAGTTTTTTATGTATTTTAAGAAATATATGATGTACATTGGGATGCCTCAATCCATCATAATACCCTTACTGGTGGCAGGTACTGGTAAGTTGAAGAAATTTATCAATAGAAAAGTTGTTGCCAATACGATCTTAGTTTTATTTATATCCCTTACCGGCTTTACCTTAACAGGCTGCAGTGATATGACAGAAATAGAAGACAGGAACTTTATACAGGCTGTTGGAATTGATATACTGGGTGAGGATATGTTAGAGGTTTATTATATCCTTCCGGATTTAAAAGCACTTACAGAGCAGGGTGCGGAAGACCCAAAGAAACTAACCTTGAATTTTAAGAACAAAGATTTCTCCGAAATAGAAGAAGATTATGGGAGAGAAAATAATAAACGACTTGATTTCAGCCAGCTTAAAACGATAATACTTGGAGAAAGCATAACAAAAAACCAAGAGATTATGTCATCCTTTCTCTCCTATGTAGAGAATAAGTATGAAATCGGACGCAATACATTAGTATTTCTCTCAGATAGTACCGCGAAGAGCATTATTGAGCTAAATGGTGATGTTGAAGGAGGAATTGGTGATTATCTGTCCCAGTTAAGCAGAGTTAATTTAAGAAACAACGGTATTAAAGAAATAGATATAGGCGATTTGATTCTGGCAAGAAATGAAGGTGATTTAAGCGTAATTATTCCGGTGCTTAAAAATGCTGACAAGAAGGTAGTTGTATCCGGCCTTGGAATCTTCTCAGAGGGATCAATCAACTATCTTGCAAATGAAAAAGAAAGTGATTTCATTTATTATGCCAGCGGTTTTGGTAAAAATAAAATCCTGTATCTGCCGCCGGATGAAAAAGACGGACCTCCTAAGTATGTTATAAAAATAAACAGGCTTATACGTACTATGGAATTTTACGAAGAAGCAGGAAAACCTTACCTGTCCATGTTGGTAGAAGGATATGCGTCTATTCAGAAAGGTGCACAACAGCAACAGGATGAAAGTAAGAGTGACACTATTGAGAGAATTGAAGAGGAATGCAATTCCTATGTCAGAGATAATATCGGAACCACAATAAAAGCAATAAGTCTGGGCAATGGTATTGATTTCATTAATTTATACCGAATGACAGGTTACCGGGATCGAAGTATCTGGTTAAATTACCGCGATAAGCAAAAGGAATTCTTAAAAGAGCTGACAGTAAATCTTACAGTAGATTTCCATATACAATAAATTGCGTGAAGTAACTTTCACAGTCAATACGGTCCGAAGACACTTGGTGTGTTATTTGCAGAAAAAGTGCCGTTTCAGTGAAACCATGTATTTTCAATTATCTTGCTGGTAACGGGTTTACTGTAGTAATAGCCCTGCCCGAAATCGCATAGAAGATTTGCGAGGTATTGCCTTTGATTGGAGGTTTCAATACCTTCCGCTGTAATCTTTAAATCCAGATCATGGGCAAGACGTATGATTGTTTCTACTATAATATCAGTATGCTCCTGGTTGGTAATCTCATTTACAAAGGAACGATCAAGCTTTACTATATCAATGGGGAGCTTTTTCAGATAAGTAAGGGAAGAGTACCCTATTCCAAAATCATCCAGTGCTATTCTAACACCCATATCACGAAGAGACTTCAATAATTCGACAGAGGTATCCATGTCTTCAATAAGGGAAGTCTCTGTAACTTCAAAGAGAACTTCACTTGGCTTTACCCCTGTAATGTTCAGTTGGTGCCGTATCTCTCCGGCGAGTCCTTTCCATCGCAGGCTATGACCGGAGATATTAATAGAAATTTTAATGGGAGGATACCCACTGTCCTCCCATATTTTTTTCTGCTTCAATGCCTCACTTAGTACCCATTTATCAATTTCCGTAATCAAACCGCTTTCTTCTGCAAGAGGTATAAAATCCGACGGCGGGATAAAACCGCTAACAGGATGATTCCAACGAATTAGTGCCTCCACGCCACAGATGGTATCAGTGGTCAAAGTGGTAATAGGCTGGTATAAAAGGCTGAATTCTTTATTGATAACTGCCATTCGCAAGGAATTGATCATTGCAATTCGCTTGCGATTAGCAGTTTCAATTTCATAGCTATAATAAGAATAATTATCCTTGGAGGTTTCCTTCACAGAGTACATAGCCAGATCAGCATTCTGTAATAATTTTATAGTAGTTATACCGTCTCTTGGAAATACCGTCAGACCTACGCTGAAAGTAATAAAAAACTCATGTTCATTAATAACCCAGATACGCCTTAATTTAGCAGCAAGTTCATTAAGAATATCCTCTGTTTTGCTTTTATTGCCATCTAATTGCAGCAGTACGGCGAATTCATCACCACCGACTCTTGCAGAAATATCATAATCTGACAGACTTTCCGTAAGCTGTCGTCCAAATTCCACCAAGAAAAAATCCCCTGCATCATGTCCCACTGTATCATTGATATGTTTAAAATTATCAATGTCCAGATACAGGAACGCAAAGGAGGTTCCAGTTATCATATTCTCATCAATCAGCTGTTCCATCCTGTTTTCGAAGGCAAATTTATTTGGCATGGAAGTTAAGGTATCGGTACAGGCTAGTGTCTTTAATTCTTCCTTTAATCTGATAGTTTCCTTGTGAGATTCATTTAAATCCAGCAGATTCTCATGAATCTTTACTTTTGCTTTCTCATAATTGGAAACACCATGATATATCAGAATCGAAATAACACCAGTGGATAAGATTACAAAGAAACTGCCTTTATAAAATTCGAAATTCTTTATTATCCTTATATCATCTGATATCATGTAGATTATTCTACCAGAAAAAACAATCCATAAAATTCCAAAAATAAAATACAGCAAAGATATTTTGATGGTTGTTGCAGAAGGGTTATACTTTATATGTGTAAGGTAATAGGTCTTTATGCGTTTAAAAGCAGAAGGCTTACCGTTATCTTGCTTGTTTGTTGTGTTTTCCATAGGTCACCAGCTCTTTTGAATATTCGGTAAAAAGTTATGTTATATTATAACATCGGATCATGAAAAAGTCATTGAATATATTCATAATAATTCGTTCCTTTAAGCTGTATTTTTTACCACTTGTGATAGTTTTTAACCAAATGATAATTATTATTACTTTTGTGAATACCATTGAATTTTTCCTGCTTCTAAGGCTTCTTTGAAAGTAGGAATAATGGGTTTTGCTCCGCCGTAATAGGTATACCAGTTGTTTGGATAGAGCGGGAGGGGATTATCAACTGCTTTTTGAATATCGACTGTAAGTGCTTCTTCAACCCTTAATTTTCTGGCAACAACAACAGTTCTGTAATTGTCCACCTCATAAGAACAGGTTACCAATGTCAGCAGTTCGTCCTTTTCATTTGCATCAACCGGAATATTATAGATAGATCTGATACGTAATTCATAGATATATTCAAGAAAATCAGCATCTCCGGTGAAGGAGGTTCTTATAAAGTTAAAGAAAGTATTATCAGTATCGGCATCTGCTTTTATTACAGCAATTATTTTCCACTGTCCTTTTTTATAGATACTGTCAAAGTTAATATAGGGATGTTCTTTATAAAATGACAGTTTATCATACTTTAACAGCTGGTGGAACATATTATTTGTTGATTTCATATTGTGTCCATAGATTACAAGGTTCTTTGCATTTTCCTCCAGTACGGAGCCTGTATTAAGAAAGAGACTGCCTGCTTTATCATTCTCTCTGTTGATATTCCTATAAAGATAATATTCAGGGTCCTCTTTACCCGATTGAAGGACCGGATAGTCAATATTGGTTCCGCCAACAGTAAGCCATCCTTTCACATCTTCATTAAGGGCTAACAATTGAGTGAATTCAAGAAGTCTTCCTTGATTATCATATTGTTCTTCAGACGATGCATTTTCAGAGTTATTTGCAAGTGTATCCGCATCAGATGATAATGCAGGTGTTATCAGGCTTTCAGTTGTTGCTCCATCTGCCGCCATTGCATCTTCTTTACCAGCGGCATAGAGAGTTCTGGCTTCATTAACAGCCTTATTAGACAGATAGGGCTTTAGCAGTAACTCATTTCCAATATATAACAGGCACAGAACAAAAATAACTGCTGAAAAGAACCTTATGTAATTGTAGAATTTTTGCGGCCTTTTAATCATAATTAACTCCTGTTTTCGCTTATGGCTATCATCTGTTCCTTTGGAGGGGGTATCCAGATAAGAGAAGAGAGGATTTAGAAAATGCTTTGATTCTCATCCATAGCCATCTACATCAAGTAAATTTGTCCTAAACAGTTATAGCTTTGCGTATTGCTATTATACTATATATTTTTCCTAATGGAAATGTACACTAAGTAAATTTAAGAATTATTCTCACTTTATAGTATTGTTCTATCCAGTCTAGTACAGGTATTGCCATATAATAGAATTTGAGGTAAAATTACTATCATTATTATTTAAAAAATTCTTTAGTGCCTAAGTGCACAGATGGGAGTATAAATGAAAAAGTTAATATTGGTCACTTCACCACCGGCTTGCGGTAAAACCTTTGTATCAAAGGAACTCAGCAAGGCCTTAAAGCATGTGGTCTATCTGGATAAAGATACTTTGATATTGCTTTCAAAACAAATATTTAAAGTAGCAGGAGAGGAATATAATAGAAGCTCTGATTTCTTTGAAGAAAATATACGGAATTACGAATATGAGACCATAGTGGCTTTAGCATTGGAGGCACTGGATTATGATGATATCGCGTTGATTAATGCACCTTTTACCAGAGAAATCAGAGATAAAGCTTATATGAAAGACTTAAAAGAGAAACTGCGGGAGAAAAATGCAAGGTTAGTGGTCGTATGGGTTGAAACTAGTATTGAAGTCTGTAAACAACGTATGATCAGACGAAACTCAGACAGAGATACCTGGAAATTGGAACACTGGGATGAGTATATTGCAGGCTGTAATTTTAATATACCTACGGAATTAGATGATATTGAAACAGTCGATGATCTATTGATATTTAAAAATTCCTCTGATGAAGAGTTCACAAATTCCATGAGTGAATGTGTAAAGCAGCTGGAGGAATAAATATAATAAATAAAAGAGCTTTTGAGGATTAATAGAAAAAGAAAATGAAATATCCGGTAATTTAAGCCATGTAGTTGCAAATTTTACAATAAACGACTAAAATATATATAGATTACGTTGTAATAAGTAATTTTATCATTTCATAATGATTTATTAGTAAGGATTTGTATATCAAGAGAGGAATAAGCTGGAATTCTACTCCTGTAGTGTTCGAAATGATTGGATTACATTACTGCTAATACCTGTTTTCTACACGTGTAGTGGCATGATATTAATGAGATTTGAGGACATATAATTGATAATTGAGAACAGTAATTTTATATTAGAACACATAGCTTCCTCCGGTCAGTGTTTTCGAATGAACAGACTAAATGATTCTGAATTTTCGCTGATTGCAGGAAACAGATATTTGCACCTAAAACAACTGGACATTAAACGAGTTGAACTATCCTGTGGTTCAGGAGAATATGAAGAATTCTGGAAAGAATACTTTGATTTGAACTATGATTATGAAGAGGTTGTAGGCACACTTTTTTCCGGTGAGGATGAATTCTTAAGAAAAGCAGCTGAGTACGGCTATGGTCTTAGAATTCTGAAACAGGAGCTTTTTGAAATACTTATAACCTTTATCATTTCTCAGAGAAAAAGTATACCTGCAATAAAACGCTGTGTAGAGGAACTATCCCTGAAGTTTGGAGAGGAACGAAAGGATACTTCTACAGGCAATGTTTATTATACCTTCCCTACAGCAGAGGTATTATCAAAGGCAAGTAAAGAATCCTTAAGAGAAACTGGTTTAGGATACAGGGATGAATACGTGAGAGGAACAGCTATAGCTGTTATAAATGGAGACATTAATTTAAACAGCCTCCCAAATCTTAACTTTGAGGAGGCTGTAAAAGAACTGATGAAATTGCCGGGAGTCGGCATCAAGGTTGCAAATTGTGTAGCCTTATACGGACTTCATCAAATTGATGCTTTTCCAATTGATGTCTGGATTGAACGGATCTTAAAGGATATATATGACAATCAATTTGAAACCGATAGATACAAAGGATATGCCGGCATTGTTCAGCAATATATGTTTTATTACATACGATCACTGTAAAGTGAAGAAAAATCAAGTTCCTCCCCTATAAAGGGGATGTTCTTGCTTATCAGCTTTTTGCGGTTCTTCATGTAATTCGCTTCCCAAGGACCGGGATTATTCATATCGCAGCTTCTATAGACTACCACATATAACTCAAGTTCCCTTAATTTTAAAAAGTCCGGAAGTGTATCAAGCCAGAAATCCGCCAGTGCATTTTCTTTACGATATCCTTTTAGAAAGTTATTTAAGAAGTTATAGGAATGAGCTATTCGTTCCTTCACATCCTCTATATTAAGCATTGTATAAAACAGAGCAATAGCAATATCACTGATAAAATATTGGTAGGAACTGTCATCAAAATCAAAGACTGTAATCTTACCGTTATCTACAAAAAAGTTTCCGGAATGAACGTCTGTATGGATTAAACCATAACTGTCCTTATCTTTAGGCAGTTTTTTTATGCTTTCTGTCAATTGAAAGAGTTTATCAGCAATAAAATAATCTTCCGGAAGAAGATAATCCTTTGCTTTATAAAAGACAGGGTCTTCATACCAGGAAGGCCTTAAGGGATAAGCTTTATCAGCTTCATAGGTTTTGGTAAGCCGATGAAGTTTACCGATACAACGACCCCATTCTTCATAAAGAGTATCTGTTTTATCTTGGGGTCTTACGTGATTACCAGGTGCTTTTTCAAATGCTGAGGTCAGGAAGTAATCATCCGATCCTGACGGTATTTTTTCAACTAAAAAGCCGTTTTTAGATGCTATAGGCTGACTGACATCAGCACCCATGAGGGACAGATAATTAACCCAGTGCAATTCAGCATTCATCATACCTATTGTTCTGTGAGAGCTATGAGTAATTCGAAGAATATACTCTTTGTCTTTTAAGCTATAACCGTACACATAATTCTCAAAACCTCCGATTTTCTTTAGGCTTTCGTTGTCCATATCGTAGAGTCCGGCAGCTTTCTTAAGAATATCATCGTTAAATATATCGTGTATCTGTTTTTCCATGATTACCTCCATTCCATTGCATTTAACTTTTTACCTGAATAGCAGAAAGTAATTAAACAGGCATGATAGTTTTCCCAAATTCTGCATTTATTATCTGTGCCATTGCATTGTAGATTGCAGAAAGTCCACAGAAGATTCCTACATAACCTGCTACTGTATGAATCGCTTCAGAACCTGTAAAATTAGCTGCACTTAAAAGGAAGAATAGTACAGTAAGTGAACCGAATACGATCTGTGTAATGCGGTTATGTTTTAAGGTTCCAATAAACATAAAGAGTGTAAATACACCCCATAAGCCCAGATAAAATCCCATACTGGTTTTATCTGCGGTATTTGTAAGGGACATAGGATTGGTCCAGATAAGGATCAATGACCACCAGAAAAAGCCGTATGCCGTAAATGCAGTGGCACCAAAGGTGTTTCCCTTCTTAAATTCCATGATGCCTGCAATAATCTGTGCAGCGCCGCCCAATGCAAAGCCCATTGCAACAATAACAATGGATAAGGGAATAAAACCTGCATTATGTAGATTTAACAGACAGGTAGTCATACCAAATCCAAGAAGACCAAGGGGTCCCGGATTTGCAATGGAAGATTGTGTGGATTGTGTTGACATTAATTGTTAACATCCTTTCATAAGTTCTGATTCAGTGACAGGTACAGCCATATCTAAAGGGCTGAAATGAGCACTCCGACATATGTTAACATTTATTTCGCGTGATTTCAACAAAAATCTTTGTTTTGTTTTTTGAACCTAAAATGAGTATAATAGCCAAAAGTGGATATAATATTTAGCATAAAACAACCAACAAATAAATTTGTATCGAAACTGTGATTGTTTCATTGTGAGAAAGGCACGGGTGTTGATATGAAAATATATAACAGGAATAAAAATAAAATCAGATTTTTGGTATTTGCACAGCTATTTATTTTAATTGTATTCATTACCAACGGTATTTTTCCATATACCGCAAAGTCTGCCGAGAAGAATGATAAAGCCGTTCTGAAAGAGGTCATAATACGTATCTTTGAACCGGACCAGAATATGATTCAAATGTACGATAACTGGCAGGCAATGCAGGAGGCAATAACAGCCAGCAAGTGGAATGGAACACAGGCTTTTCCGGTGAAGGAAATGGAAGCTTTTAATGACTACTTCACTGTAGACGGATATGATTCCTTTGTAAGGCAGCGTTTATCCATGACCTGCTTTGAAGCATTAAAATCCGGATGTAAGCTGTCTCTGAAAGATATTGAAATAAGCAAAGATAAAGATAGTACAGGGCATTATACCTTTCGTGTTTATATAGGCTTTACCGGTAAGAATCAGCATAACTCAAAATTATGTATAGAAGGAAAAGCTTATTTTGATGTAACATCTCAGAAAATCAGTTATATTCATATTGATAAAAGCAATATGTTAACAGCTCTTTACTAAAAAACCAGTAAGAATCTTATAATTATACAATCAGCAGCATATTAATGATTGTAATAGATTTACTTAGAAATGAATGACCTCCGAATTTCTGTTCATAATTATAGAAGACTTTATGTTAATAAAGTAAAAGCTGTTTTCAGGCGATAATTAGTGAACAGGAAATTCGGAGGTTATTTTCATGAACAGAATATCAGATTATTACAGAATCGGATTGGATATAGGATCAACTACGATTAAGATAGCAGTATTAGACGAAGAAAACCGTATTCTGTATAAAGAATACAAAAGACACCTGTCCGACCTAAAGAACACCATTCAATCGGTGGTTTCCCTTTGCAGAACCCACATGGGCGACATCCCCTGCAAGGTAATCATAACAGGCTCCGGCGGATTATCCATGTCCAGATGGCTTTCTCTGCCTTTTGAACAGGAGGTTATCGCCTGCACAAAGGCTGTTAAGACATATCTTCCCCAGACAGATACGGTAATAGAACTCGGAGGAGAAGATGCCAAAGTTACTTACTTAAAACCGGTTACTGAACAGCGCATGAATAACAGCTGTGCCGGTGGGACAGGTTCCTTTATTGATCAGATGGCGGCACTCTTTCATACAGATGCTGCAGGCTTAAATGAATATGCCGCCAAAGCCCATACCATCTATCCCATTGCCTCCAGATGCGGTGTATTTGCCAAAACAGATATTCAGCCACTGTTAAATGACGGAGCCAGAAAAGAAGACATTGCAGCCTCCATTTTTCAGGCGGTGGTTAATCAGACTACAACAGGTCTGTCCTGGGGTAAGCCTATTAAAGGGAAAATTGCCTTTCTTGGAGGTCCCCTTTATTTTTTGTCGGAGCTTAGAAAAAGATTTATAGAAACACTAAATCCCGAGGAGGTTTTTCTGCCTGCTGATGGATTATTCTTTCCCGCTATTGGCGGAGCTCTGCTCTTAAAGGAAAAGAAATTTGAAACCGAAGAAATTATTAACTTAAAGGATCTGGAAGAAAGATTACAAGCCTTAAAACAGAGCAAAGAAACCAACACCCTTGCACCATTATTCACCTCCTCTGAGGATTACGAGAAATTTCTTAAACGTCATGAAAAGTGTGATTGTAAACGAATGCCCCTTGCAGAATATACGGGTAATGTATATCTTGGGATTGATGCAGGTTCTACCACACTAAAAGCAGTTCTTATTGGAAACGGCGGAGAACTGCTAAACGATTATTATACCAAATCTGCCGGGGACCCGGTTATAAAAACAGCTGCTTTATTAAAAGAGATTTATGACCAGTTACCTTTGGATGTAACTATCAGCGGTGGCTGTGTTACCGGATACGGTGAAGAGCTTATAAAGCGTGCTTTTCATCTGGATATGAGTGAAATCGAAACTATCGCACATCTAAGAGGGGCGAGGCACTTTGAACCAAAAGCGGATTTTATTCTGGATATTGGCGGGCAGGATATGAAATGTTTAAGGCTAAAGGACGGGCGAGTAGACAATATCCTGCTGAATGAAGCCTGCTCCTCAGGCTGTGGGTCCTTCTTAGAGAGCTTTGCTCAGTCACTGAATCTTTCCATCAGCGAATTTGCAAGCCTTGGGTTGTATTCAAAGGAGCCAGTGGATCTTGGAACCAAGTGTACAGTATTCATGAATTCAAAGGTGAAGCAGGCGCAGAAGGAAGGAGCTGAAGTTTCAGACCTTTCTGCCGGACTCTCTTATTCTGTTATCAAGAATGCCCTCTATAAGGTTATTAAGCTAAGAGATGAAAAGGAACTGGGCAAACACATTGTGGTACAAGGCGGAACCTTTCTGAACGATTCTGTCCTCCGATGCTTTGAAGCGGTTACAGGAAGGGAAGTATTACGCCCCAAAATAGCAGGACTTATGGGTGCTTATGGTGCAGCTCTTCTTGCCAGGGATACTTATCAGGCAGGACACAGAAGTACTTTAATAGGCAAAGAACAGCTCACCGACTTCCGTATACAGACCGATAACACCAGATGCCGGCATTGTAGCAATAATTGTCTATTAACCATTAATCACCTTGGACAGGATCAGGTATACATTACCGGTAACCGCTGCGAAAAAGGCTTAGGAAAGATTAATGGTACGAAAGACAGGATTCCTAATCTCTATGCTTATAAATACAAGAAACTCTTTGCTTATAAACCCCTTTCAAAAGAATCGGCGGTTAGAGGAACCCTTGGCATACCCAGAGCTCTTAATATGTATGAAAGCTATCCTTTCTGGTTTACTTTATTGTCCTTCTTAGGGTTTCGGGTAGTATTATCCTCCCCTTCCTCAAAGGAGATATATCAGAAAGGAATGGACAGTATTCCAGCCGATTCTGTATGTTACCCTGCAAAGTTAACACATGGCCATATCATTGACCTGGTTGAAAAAGGAATCGATACCATTTTTTATCCCTCTGTGGTATATGAAAAAAAAGAATATGAAGATGCAGATAACTGTTTTAATTGCCCTATTGTTATATCCTATGGAGAAGTACTTAAGAATAATATTGAAGCTGCCAAAGGTGTTACTTTCATCTCACCCTTTCTAAATATGAATGATGATAACCAGCTGGCTAAAAATATGTATGAAGTACTAAAGGAGGAATACCAGATACCTCTTAAGGAGGTAAAAGAAGCAGTAATGAGAGGAAGGAAAGAATTCGAAGCCTTTAAGGAGGATATCCGACGCAAAGGAGAAGAAGCCGTTGCTTATCTTTTGAAGAATGGTAAGCAGGGTATTGTTCTTTGTGGTAAACCTTATCATGTGGATCCGGAAATCCATCATGGTATTCCGGAGATGATAGAAAGCTATGGTCTTGGAGTGTTGACGGAGGACAGTATTTCCCATCTGGTTCCGTTGCGTTCCAAGCTTCGCGTAGTGGACCAATGGGCATTTAATTCAAGGCTTTACAGGGCAGCGGAAGCCTTGGGACAGATAGAAGGCCTTGAATTTGTTCAGCTGAATTCCTTTGGCTGCGGCCTGGATTCTGTTACTGCAGACCAGTTAATTGAAATCTTAAATTCCATGGGAAAGCAATATACCCTGATTAAAATTGATGAAGGTGCCAATTTAGGCGCAGCCAGGATCCGTATCCGTTCGCTGATAGCAGCATCAGAAGAGCGGAAGAAAAGCAGCGTAATTACTGAAAGTTATAATTATGGATACCAGAAAAAGCCCTTTACCAAAGAAAACCGCAAAGCTCATACCATTCTTGCACCTCAAATGGCACCAATTCATTTTGAATTGATCAGAGAAGCCGCCCATGCCTCCGGATACCGGATGGAGGTACTTCCGGATAAAGACAATGGAGCCATAGAAGAAGGACTTCGTTATGTGAATAATGACGCCTGCTATCCGGCAGTGCTCATAATCGGTCAGATAGTCGGAGCATTAAAATCAGGTAAATATGACCTTGATAACACCTCAGTCATAGTCAGTCAGACAGGTGGAGGCTGCAGGGCTACGAATTATATGTCCTTCTTAAAGCTTGGATTAAGACAGGCAGGTTTTGAAAAGGTACCTATCATTTCCTTAAACGTAGCCGGTTTGGATGAACAGCCTGGATTCCACCTTTCACCGGTATTTGTGAAAAGAATGATGATGGCAGTAATCTACGGTGATTTGTTTATGAGACTGCTTTATGGCACCCGGCCATATGAAATAGATAAAGGAGCTTCGCAGACTGTCTTTGAATTATGGAAAGAAAGAGTTAAGATAAATGTCAGAAACAGGAGTAAACTTCAATTTGATCAGAATGTAACTGACATTGTGAAAGCCTTTGAAGCAATTCCGGTAACAGATGCCCGCAAGCCAAAGGTTGCCATAGTGGGAGAAATACTTGCAAAATATCACCCAATGGCCAACGATGATATTATTAAGACCCTGGAGGAGGGTGGAGCAGAAGTGGTGCTTCCGGATTTCCTGGACTTCTTTTTCTATTCCCTCTATAATTCCAAATTCAAACACCGTTATCTCAGCGGCAAGAAAACCACGATGAATGCCTGTAGTCTTGGAATTCAATATATATCCTATTACCGCAAGACTATTGTAAAAGAACTGAAAAAAAGCAGCCGTTTCCTGCCGCCGTCCTCCATTCAGGAGTTAGCAGGAAAGGCTGAGGAGTTTCTCTCCCTTGGTAACCAGACAGGGGAAGGGTGGCTGATAACCGCAGAGATGATACACAACCTGGAAAATGGAGTGCCCAATATTCTCTGTGTCCAGCCCCTTGCCTGCCTGCCAAACCATATTACCGGGAGAGGCATGTTTAAGGTATTAAAAGAGAAGTATCCGTCGGCAAATATTATGCCTATCGATTATGATCCCGGAATTTCACAGGTCAATCAGATTAACAGGGTTAAATTATTACTTTCCGTTGCTTTGCAAACAGATTAAGGCTGACTCTTTTTTTTAGAGTCATTATAAAGCCGTCAATGTTGTTTCCGCTAACGGTAAAAGGGATATTATCCGGCATTTCTACAACTGTAGATTCATTTGTATCTGCTTTTACTTTGTAGATTTCATAGAGATTGTCTTTATCCCGATAGCTTAAAGTCTTATTATTAGAGGAATAATCTTCGATTACTTTCAGATATTCTTCCATGGTAATATCCAGCTCCTCCATGATAATTGAATGGGGGTAGCCTACATAACGAAAGTGGCCGGGTTGGTATTCTACACCTGTAACATCCTCTTTGGCTTTCGGATAGCGTTCAATAAATCCATGTTTTGAGGCAATATTTCGAAACTCCTTGCAGACTCCTTTCTTTGGAAAACCGGACATCATCGAGGTCTTATTAATAATATTTGCAGACAAGTCAACAGCAAGACCTGTACTGTGTTCACTATCCTTAATTGGATGAACGGATGCGGTGTTTTCATAACCTTTAACCGGTATGATATCATTGCCGCATTCTAATTCTGTTAAAAGGTGGGAGAGTTCTTTTGCAGCTACATAATCTAACAGTATATTCTGATTCCAGAAATCGATTCCAACCAGTGCAGTGTCATTGGCTGCATATTTTTCTTCTATAGGATGCTCCTCATTTACAAGAATGAGATTTCCTTTATGTATATTCTTATTCTCCAGTTTAATTTTCTTCATAATATAACCTCTTTCGCGAATATGAAATCTTCGATTTGATATTCCTGAATCAGTAGTTGAAAACAGTTCCTTGCTCTCAAACTAACTATCATTTCGCACTTTAACACATCACACAAATACAGTAGTTGCTTACTTCTAATACACTGGTTCTCATTACATGCTGCATCTGCTTGCAGATGTGGTACTGACACAAATCAGGGTTTTTAATTATCCTTTCAATAATTTACATTACTCCATCTGTGCTATAATGCTCACATATAAATATAAAACAAATATAGATATGAATGGAATACAGACAGTGATAACTAATATGTAAGATAGCCCTATATTTATTTTTGCATATATAAATTGAATGTCAGCTTCTCTGCTTCCTAATAAAAAGAAATAAACCTAATACATCTTAATTTACTCAAGCAAGGATAAAGCTCCATACAACTTATGCTCCTATTATAGCAGATGGATATGCCCACGTGTTTTAAAGAGCTCTTATGAAACCTTAAGATTCTCTTATGAAATTATTAGGTATACCTTGAATTATGTTTTTGGTGCAATTATATGGATTAAAATGGTATATACACGGCATATAATCATGGTCAAATATAATAACTTAGCATATTTTTAAATGATAGAAAGATAATAACCCTATATTTAATAGTATCATCCTTTTTAATGCTATTATTGGTCTTTTATTAAAAAGGTATCAATGAAGTATAACTGTTACTTCTGTGGTATAAAAAGTTTTAGCTTAAGAATATGAGTATATCCTCTTTGAAATGTGACCATTTATGTGATCATTTCTTAACTCACCATGCATTTCTTAGATGCAGTTATATAAAACAGAAATTAATTAATTGCAAATCAATAACCCTTGGCATATAATACATTTTAAGTATTGAGTTATTAAATAAAGCAGAAGCGAGGGAAAGACCTTGAAAAGGGTACTTGTTCTAACAACAGGCGGAACCATATTAAGTTTTATGACAGCGGGGGGATTAAGCCCAAGCAGGGAAGATGTATCAGGACTTCTCTATGAAAAATTATTAAAGTTATCAGGTGAATATATCATAGACATTGAAGCAGTCTTTTATAAGGACAGCAGCAATATTGTGCCGGAGGACTGGTACATTGTGAAGGATTCCATAAAGAAAAGCATCGATAAGTATGACGGTATCGTAATACTGCATGGAACAGATACCATGTCTTACAGTGCTGCAATGCTTTCCTATTTATTTGCCGGAGTGGGTAAACCTATTGTACTGACCGGTTCCCAGATTCCATTATCTTATAAGGATAGTGATGGCGGCAAGAATCTCAGGGATGCGGTTATAGTAGCCGGTGATGATAGATTAAAAGGTGTAGTTGTAGTATTCCATGACAAAGTGATAAATGGGACAAGAGCTTACAAGAGAAGTTCCCTCAATAGAGATGCCTACATCAGCTGTAATTATCCATATGTTGGAATAATAAAGGATAATAAATTATTTATTACCCATGAATACACGGTGATGAAGGAAGCTGAGAAAATTGAAGATATAATAATACCGGACCGAAGGAATAAGCAAATCCCTAAAATATTTGTTCTGAAAATGGTTCCGGGGATTGATTCTTCACTAATAGATTATATCATGCAGGGCGGATACCAGGGGGTTATTATTGAAGGCTATGGTCTTGGAGGTATGCCTGTAGACAATAAGGACTTGATGGCTAAGATCGATCAGCTCGTCAGCAAGAAAATACCTGTAATCATGGCTACCCAGTGTGTTTACGACGGTGTTAATCTGGATACCTATGAGGTAGGTATGACAGCTAAGAAAAATGGTATCCTATCAGCCTTTGATATGACTACAGAAGCTGTTTATACAAAGCTTATGTGGGCTATTGGCTGTACGGATAATTATGAGGAACTGGTCAAATTGTTACAGGCTAATCTATGCGGAGAACTGGCTGTCAGATATCATTCGGAATAAGAGGAGGTAAGGGATGCTAATTAAGAGTATATATATAGTATTTGTTACAATATACAGTCTTTTGCTGATATTTGCTTCCTTAAAAAGTTCCGGGGATAAGGGGGCAAGTGTAACCAAGGAAAAAATACTAATGATAACAGGAGGTATATTAACCCTTCTGTCATCCCTGGCAATTCTTAAGTTGTTCTTACCTTATGTAATCCTTTTAAGTTTAGGACTTATATTAATACATATAGCCTCCATATTAAATGGCTACAAACTCCACGGGAAACTTAATTTATCTCATCATATGGTTAAATTTATTATATCTGCGGTAATAATTTTCTTATTTTGCTTTATCAATTTATCAAAATAAGAAAGTACTATTTGTGTATTCTTTATCTTTGAACAAACAGTAACAGCCTTGATTTATGGAATTGTCATAGGAATTTTAGATCTGCAGACCGGTTCGCTTTTGTGTTGAATACTGGGGCATGCTTTTTATAATGCATTATCATTTTTATTGAAGTAATAAAACCAAAAACATAAATGCAACATAAAAGAAAGGTCATAAAAATAATCTCGTCCGGCTTATTTTCTTATAAAATATGGGATATCCTCGAAGTGCATGCAATAGAATAATGATAAGTACATCATAGGATGCTTTCCGATATGAAAAATCGTATTATAGGAATTGCTGCAGCGTTTATTGTAATCCTGGTATTTTCTGCAGCACAATATGAAAGCGTATTGCAGCAATTAACGGAAGACAGGGTTGTTTTAAAGGAAATAAATAATCAAAACAGCAAAAAGAATAAATCAGCAGATGACGGGTTAACTGCTCAGGAAATTGATAAAATCAAGCAGGAAAATCAAGGAGAAACGGATAAATCAGAAACGGATTCTGTAACCGAGGAAGAAGGAATAAAGAAGTCCAGTCTCACTGCCAAAGCTGCCGCTCTGGTTGATGCCAGCAATGGCAGGGTTCTCTATGAAAAGAATGGTTACGAAGAACTTCCCATGGCCAGTACTACAAAAATAATGACCTGTATCATTGCATTAGAGAATGCTAATCTTGACGATGTGGTTACTATTTCTAAATATGCTGCCAGTATGCCTGATGTACAATTAAATGCTGTGGCCGGTGAAAAATTTTATCTGAGGGATTTATTATATTCTCTGATGCTTGAATCCCACAATGATGTGGCAGTTGCAATTGCAGAACATGTAGGTGGTTCGGTGGAATGTTTTGCAATGATGATGAATGCCAAAGCGAAAGAATTGGGTTGTGAGCACACAAATTTTGTAACTCCTAACGGGTTAGATGCCGTCGGTCATTATACGACTGCCGTAGAGCTGTCCAGAATTGCCAGCTATGCCATTGAAAATGAAACCTTCGTTAAGATTATTAATACCCCTTCCTGGCAATTCTCAGAAATAAACAAAGGAAGAGGGTTCTCAGTAAACAATAAAGACAGGTTCCTAACCATATATAATGGAGCTATTGGCATAAAGACCGGATTTACAGGAAAAGCTGGTTATTGCTTTGTAGGTGCAGTGCAAAGAAACGGGAAGACCTTTGTCTCTTCCGTATTAGGCTCCGGATGGCCTCCTCATAAAAATTATAAATGGGCAGATACCAAATCCTTAATGGATTATGGCGTAAATAATTACGAAATACAGCAGGTATTCTATGCCGATAAGCAATTCGATCCGGTAGCAGTAGTAAAGGGAAAAGAAAAATATGCCAATCTTTATTATGAGGGAGACATTTCACTTCTCATGAGAGAGGGAGAAAAGGTCAAAATTGATTATACACTGCCAGCACTATTAAAAGCACCAATTATGTGTGACACGGAAGTCGGTACTGCAAAGTATTATATTGGCGATGATCTGATTGCCGAAATTCCTATACTAACGAAAAATACTGTTGAAGAGATTGATCTTACATATTGTATTGATAAGTTATACAGCTTATGGCAATGCATAAAATGATACTTTTTATTACCATTTTAAAAACTATGTCAAAAATATTTCATTTTTGTGACGAAATTCTGAAACTTTTTCTCCTTTTGCTTCGTCTAATATACATAGGAAAGCAAAAGGGGGAACTCGTGTGAAAAAACAAAAAGACGTTTTTCAACATCCTGATTTGTACGCATGCCAAGATACACAGAATGAAGGAATTGCGAAAAGGCAAATCATGGCTCAAAAAGCCTGTAAATATCATACCTTAAAAATAGGCTTTCTATATGCTGTGCTGTCGTTGTTATTTTTTGTATGGGAATTATATTATATAGTTATCGGAAGTGAAAAAGTAGGACTTATGCTGATACCATTCGTTGGTTTATTTGTTAGCCTGGCAAGGGGAATTACTTTGATGTTAAAGGACAGACAACATGTTCTTGAGAACAGTACAAATAATAATACCATATCAGAATATTGTACGGAATCCTTTTAGTGGAAAATAAAGCTCTTTTTTTCGTTTTTTCTTTGGAATTTCAGCGGATAATACTTAACAAAGTATTTTGTTATGTGTTATAATATAGGGATGCAAAGAATGGACAGAAGAAGGAGTCTGAAATGATACGGTTATCCAGAATGGGAATCAGAAATTTGGCCGCCAGTGAAACGGTATATGCAAGAGGCTTGCAGGACTATAAACAGAACTGCATTGTGAACGCGACCTGGTCAGCCCATAAAAATCAATATCGTATTACTGTTAAGGATACCTTTGAATATCAGGTTGTAATCCAGGTTTTCGAGGACGGGTCCTTTGATAATAAATGTAATTGTCCGGAACACATAAAAGATAACGGGGCTTGCCGCCATGTGGTTGCTGCCCTGTTTTTCGTGCTCAATTATGTGGAACGTTCCTTAATGGAGGAACCGGAAAGTCCGGAAGAGAAATTAGTATACCAGATACTTGGTTATTTCAATAATCAGGAAGATGCTATAACGAAAGGTGAGACCTTTCATATCAAGCCGACATTATCAATTCCGAATATTATAAGAAATGATATGAATGCCGCCATGTTATCCCTTCGAGTGGGAAATCATCATTATTACAAAGTCCAGACAGCAAAGAAATTCCTGTCTGATATGTACAACAAAGAAGCAATTATTATAGGTAAGGAATTTAAGTTCTTACCCGGTGAAAGTAAATTTGACAAGCAGTCACAGAAGATACTGGATTATATAATGGAAATCTATGAGATACAGGAAGGTATAGACAAGCTGTTCTACTCCAGGCTGTTTTCAAAGACCAATGTCATGCTTACAAAAAATATGCTGCTCAGGCTCTTAAACCTTATGGAGGGAATGAAATTTACTCTGGATCTGTACGGAAAGACTTATGAGGATGTAGTATTTACCCAGGACAATCCGGTTCTCAATTATGATTTATCCCTGATAGAAGATGGAATTGTTATGGATTATGCGGAAGGCAGCGGTGTTATCCCTGTAATGCAGTCTGGAGAATTGTTATTTTTTAAGGACTGTCTGTACAAACCAAGTAAGCGTTTCTTAAACAATTATCTTCCCTTTTACAACAACCTTGGTATAAATAAGGAACCCTTGATGTTTAAGGGACAGAATAAGAATAAATTCTTAGAGTCTGTTTTGCCTCGAATTACTGAGACCTTGAAATTAAACGTACCAAAAGAAATTAAAGACCGTTTTATCGTTGCGGATCTGGAACCTGTTGTTTATTTGGACAGGAATAAGAACAATGTCCATGCGGAGCTTAAATTCCGCTATGGTACCTACGAATTTAATGCCTTTGACAATGCACCCATAGACAATTTTATTATTGTAAGACAGCCTGCAAAAGAGGAGAACTGCATAGAATTCCTGGAGAAGCTTGGTTTTCAGCCGAAGCAGCATGGTTTTGTCATGAGAAACGATGATGAAATCTATCAGTTTCTAACCGGCTCCATCAAGGAACTGGCGGAGTTCTGTGAATTATATTATTCCGAAACTTTCAAAAAGATTGGTATTAAGACTCCAGGTAACATGAAAGCCGGTTTAAGAGTAAGCAATGGCTTGAATCTGCTGGAAATGGATCTGAATTACGAGGAAATTCCCGGTGAAGAATTAAAGGACATGTTCCGCTCCTTCCGTTTAAAGAAGAAATATTACCGTTTAAAAGACGGAAGCTTTATCAATCTTGAGGATGAAAATATCTCCGGTATCTGGGAAATCCTTAATAACCTTGGCGTTGCCGGTGATATGAACGGGGAGACTGTCAATATTCCAAAGAGCTCTGCTATCTATCTGAATAATGTTCTGAGTACCAGTAAATATCAGGTAGTTAAATCGGATAGCTTTAATCGTCTGGTAGAAGCGATTATTAATCCCAACAGTATTGAATACGAAATACCGAAGGGAATACAAGCCGAGCTTAGGAGTTATCAGGTAATCGGTTATAAATGGCTTAGAACCCTCTCAAACAATCAGCTTGGCGGTATCTTAGCTGACGATATGGGTCTTGGTAAAACTTTGCAGACCATTGTCTTTATTGCTGCCATTAAAGAAATTGAACCTGAAAAGAAATTCCTTATAGTATGCCCCTCCTCTTTGACCTATAACTGGCAGGACGAAATAGAGAATTTTGCGCCGATGCTGCGTACTACAGTCGTAACCGGTAATCCGAAGGAAAGACAGGAAATGATAGAAAATAATGAAGAGACGGATGTACTTATAACCTCTTATCCCTTAATCCGCAGGGACATTAATTTCTATCAAAAACATTGTTTCCATACAGTATTTATCGATGAGGCTCAGTATATTAAAAATGCTGATTCCCTTAATGCCAAATCAGTAAAATTACTAGAAGCGGAACACCGTTTTGCTTTAACCGGTACTCCCATAGAGAATTCCTTGTCAGAGTTGTGGTCAATCTTTGATTTCATAATGCCGGATTATTTATTCCATCATGCAAGATTTGTGAATCAATATGAAAAACCAATAATGCGGGAAGAGGAAGGGGTATTAGAGGATTTAAATAAAAGAATCCTTCCCTTTATCCTAAGACGAATGAAAAAGGATGTACTTCTTGAACTGCCGGATAAGGTAGAGACCAAAATGCTTACGGATATGCTGGATGAGCAGAAAAAAATCTATATGGCATATGTTGAGAATGCTAAAAATGAGATTAATCTGGAAATACAGGAGAAAGGCCTGCAAAAGAGCAAGCTGAAAATCCTGGCGGCCCTTACCAGGCTGAGACAGATTTGCTGCCATCCCGGCACCTTTATTGAGAATTATTCCGGAGGCAGCGGTAAACTGGAGCTGCTGATGGAAATTATAACGGACTGTCTGGCCAACGGCCACCGAATTCTGGTATTCTCCCAGTTTACCTCCATGTTATCTCTCATAGAGAATGAACTTGAGAAAAGTAACATCAAAAGCTTCTACCTGGAAGGTTCAACAAAAGTTAAGGAACGCAATGAATTTGTCAAACGCTTTAATCAAGGAGAAGGAGAAGTATTCCTGATATCCTTAAAGGCCGGTGGTACGGGGCTTAATTTAACGGGAGCGGATACTGTAATTCATTATGACCCCTGGTGGAATCCGGCAGTGGAAGACCAGGCAACTGACAGAGCCTACCGCATTGGGCAGATGAATTCAGTACATGTAATTAAACTGATAACCAAAGGTACGATAGAAGAGAAGATATATAAACTTCAGCTTAAGAAGAAAAACCTGTCTGATTCTGTAATACAGTCACAGGAGGTGTTTATTAATTCTCTTACGAAAGAAGAGCTGGAGGATATTTTCAGCTAATATTATTTAAATAACCAATATCCAATCTGCAATTTTATATTAGTTAATATGCAGTTGCCATTAGCCAATTTAGTGATTACAGGGAATCTTAGAGCTCCTAAAGACAAAGGAAGAGGGTATAACAAGTTTTATATGCTTGTTATACCCTCTGATTACTACTGTTTATTCTTCATTAACTGCTTCATCAAAATGATCGTTATAGTATTCTTCCATTAATCTGTCCAGATACTTATCATCCATTTCTCCGAATTGTGTCACAACAAGAGCTTTCATTTTCTCAAGCTTCTGAAGGAATTGAACTTCTGCAGCAGCAGAACTGTTAGCAAAACTATTAACCTTTTCTTCTGTGACATTGGAATCTAACCAGTCAATAATTGCATCTGTCAAGTTATTTTCTTGACTGATTTCTTTTTCTACCTTTTTGCTCTTACTATAGGTAGTTATACCGATAATAAAGAAAGCAATAAACACAGCGCTCATAACCAGGTAAGACAACAGACCTGATATGATTGTAATTACACCCAGAGCATTTAATACAACACCAACCAGACCAAGTACAGATACTACCAGGAAAGTAACGGCAGAAGAGCTTAAATCTCTGTATTGTTCTTCTTTTTTTACATAAGTAGCAGATTCTGCAACGGCAGGTCTTGCACTTTCAAAAATTCCCTGAACTTCCTCCTGTGCGAAGAGTTCTTCTGGTATATCCTCCTCTGAGTCTTCTAAATCCTCATAAATTTCCTCAGACTCATCACCGGTAATATCATCGTAAGCAGTTTCAGTTTCCTTGATCTCGGAAGACTCCTCATTATCTGCAGTTTCTCTGACATCTTTCATTGCTGCGGCTTTTAAAGTTTTTTCCGCTTCGACAGCATAGAAAGCGTCATACAATTTCTTAACCTGTTTCTGATCCTTTTTAAGAATCATTATAGCATAGGAAGCTTCTTCCTCTTTGTATTGATATGAAGCATTTTTAATGTTGGAGTATTCCAGAAACTGAATAAATTTCTTTGCAAAGGATTCCTTTTTCGTATCCAGGAATTCTATGGTTTCTTCTGTCTCCTCAAGGTTGTCAACAAGTGGCACACCACAGGTATTGCAGGTGGTGAAGCCGTCAATATATTCTGATTTGCATTCAGGACACCAGGGCATAGACGTTACCTCCTAAGGGATAGATATTTTTTATGCTTCAATTTTAAATGCATGGTATGCTTTTTTACCTTTTCTGATAAGCAGCATTCCATCGGAATCAAGGTCGTTAGCAGTAAACACTTTGTCAAATTCAATTACTTTCTCGTCATTAACAGTTACGCCACCCTGCTGGATATTTCTTCTTGCATCAGAACGGGAGGAGGCTAATTTACCGTCTACCATAAGCGTGATTAAATCAATACCCTGGGCAAACTGATCTTCTTTATAGAAGGTTGTAGGAATATCATCAGATTTTAATCCACCGCCAAATAATGCTTTTGAGGCTTCTCTGGCTTTAACAGCTTCTTCTTCGCCATGAACCAATTTCGTAATTTCATAAGCCAGAACATCTTTCGCATGGTTGATTTCTGCATCCTTAAGAGCACCAAGTCGGCGTACTTCATCCATAGGAAGGAAAGTAAGAAGTCCTAAGCATTCCTCAACCTTTACATCCTCAATGTTTCTCCAGTATTGATAGAACTCATAAGGGGAGGTCTTGGCAGGATCTAACCAAACGGCACCTTTCATGGTTTTACCCATTTTGATACCTTCGCTGGTGGTTAAGAGTTTAAAGGTAAGACCGAAAGCAGGCTTTTGTTCTTTTCTGCGGATTAAGTCTACACCGCCTAAGATATTGGACCACTGGTCATTACCACCAAGCTGTAGCGTACAGTTATACATTTGATTTAGCTTTAAGAAGTCGTAAGACTGCATAATCATGTAGTTGAATTCGAAGAAGGTAAGACCTTTCTCCATTCTCTGCTTATAGCATTCTGCTGTTAGCATCTTATTAACGGAGAAGTGTACACCAACCTCTCTTAAGAATTCTACATAGTTAAGATTTAACAGCCAGTCCGCATTATTTGCAAGGATTGCATTGTCGTTATCGAAATCGATAAATTGTGAAAGCTGTTTATAGAAGCAATCCGCGTTATGCTGAATAGTTTCTTTGGTCATAATGGAACGCATGTCGGATTTACCGGATGGGTCACCGATCATTGTGGTTCCGCCGCCTAATAAAGCAATAGGTTTGTGTCCGGCACGCTGCATATGCATCATAGCCATTACGGTTAAAAAGTGTCCTGCTGTTAAACTGTCTGCCGTTGCATCAAAGCCTATATAAAAGGTTACTTTTTCCTTCCCTAATAATTCTCTTATTTCCTGTTCGTGGGTAGTTTGTTCGATAAACCCACGCTCCAATAAAATATCATAAACATTCTCTGACATTTTATATATTCCTCCTTTAAGTAATTAGTAACATTATATATGAAAAGAAGGAGATTTTCAATTGTTTCAAGGCTTGTATTAAGATAAATTCACAAATTGCCTTATAATTATGCTCCTGCATGTACATATAAGCAGCAGGTTTTCATGATTATCAAACAATTTAATAAAACGCTGAATCAAGATTTTATCCCCTTTCAACTGTAGGAACGCCTTATATCCAAGCTTTTTTTCCTGCTAAATGAAAACTAACAGTCAGCATATATAGTATATTTTGTATTGACTTTGCCGCTGAATTTGTTATAGTTTATTTATATGTAAAGTATTTTAGACATAACGGCATTTGTTTGAAACATTAGAAAAGCTAAAGCCAGATATACAACAGGTTTGTAATCCGGTATTATTAGTAAAGCAAAAGCCGGATTTAAAATTGGATGTTAACAAAAGCAGATAGATGGAAATAGAATAATTTCCACTTCTGATTTGAGTGCGCAAAGGTGCGATTGGAGGATAAAATGGAAAAGGCATACAAAGGCTACCTGTTTGTTCATTTTACAGGAGAGCATGAGAATGGGGAACAGATATATTTTTCTGTCAGTGAAGACGGTTTACACTGGAAAGATTTGAATAGGAACAGACCGGTACTTACTTCAAATGCAGGTGAAAAAGGGGCAAGGGATCCTTTTATTATTCGTTCTGCAGAGGGAGATAAATATTATATCATCGCTACAGACCTTAGAATAGCAAACGGTAAGGGCTGGGAAGTTGCACAGTATTCCGGCAGCAGAAACATTCTAATATGGGAATCCGAAGACCTTGTTAACTGGGCCGAGCCGCGTATGGTGGAGGTAGGGTTACCGGAAGCCGGCTGTGTATGGGCACCGGAAGCAATATATAATGATAAGACCGGAGAATATCTGGTATTCTGGGCTTCCATGGTAAGAGAAGCAGGAGAAGCTAAGGCAAAACAAAGAATATACTGTTCCTTAACAAAGGATTTTATAACCTTTACAAAAGCAGTGAAATACATTGAAAAAGACAATCATGTAATCGATACCACAATCATCAAAGACAAAGAGTATTATTACCGTATATCAAAAGATGAGACTACCAAGAACATAACCATGGACAAGTGTCCGGATCTGATCGATGGTCCTTTTACCCCGGTTGCTTCCGAAGCACTTGATAATATCTTTGGTGTGGAAGGTCCCGCAGCTTTTCCTATTAACGGCTCAGATGAGTGGTGCCTGATGGTTGATCAGTTTGCTACCAATGGCGGTTATATGCCTTTATTTACCAAGGACTTTGCAAGGGGAGACTTCAGGACTTTAAAGACAGAAGAATACCATATGGGAGCTAACAAGAAAAGGCATGGTTCTATCCTTAATCTGACAGCAGAAGAGTATGAACAGCTTATAAAGACCTATGATTGTGCTAACCCGGTATTAGATGGGTTATACGCTGATCCTGATATGCTTAAAGCCGGTGACAGGTATTATCTTTATCCTACCAGCGACGGTTTTACCGGATGGTCAGGGACAAAATTCAAAGTATTTTCATCCATAGATAAGGTCAACTGGACGGACGAAGGTGTAATTATAGATGTAGCCTCAGAGCAGGTTCCCTGGTCTGTAGGAAGTGCCTGGGCACCTGCCATTGCAGAAAGAAACGGAAAATACTATTATTACTTCTGTGCCAAAAGAACAGACAATGTATCCTGTATCGGCGTTGCGGTAGCAAGTCATCCTGCCGGACCTTTTACTGCACAGTCAGAGCCTTTGATTACACCAGAAGTCTTGGCAGCGGAAGATATTTCAATTAGTCAGACTATTGATCCTTCTATTTTTACAGAGGAGGATGGCAGTGCATATATTCTATTAGGGAATGGCGGCGCTGTTATTGCGCAGCTGGGTGAAGACATGATAAGCCTGGTACCTGGAACTATAAAGGAACTGGAAGGTGCCTATGATTTCAGAGAAGCTATTATGGCAGTTAAAAGAGACGGAATTTATCATTTCACCTGGTCCTGTGACGATACCGGAAGTGAAAACTATCATGTAAATTATGGTATAGCTTCGAGCATTTATGGTCCTATTGAATACAAATATCCAATTCTTACAAAGGATGCAGATAAGGGTATTCTGGGAACCGGTCATCATATCATCTTTAAGGAACCGGACAAGGATGAGTACCTTATTGCTTATCACAGATTCTGCACACCACTTGGACAGCATCCCGGAGAAGAGGGATATAATCGTGAGACCTGCCTTGACAGACTGGAGTTCAGTGAAGAGGGATTTATAAAGCCGGTAAAAGTTACGAAATAAGGGTAGAAAAAAGGCTATATAATAAATATATTAAAGACCGCGTCAGCCATATATGGTTTTCGCGGTCTTATTTTTGTGTGCCCGCCATGGGCGGGCTCTTAAGGGTGCAAGTCCCTAGCACACCCAGATAGTGGGAAGTGTATAGTTGAACAGCAAGGGTGTAAACCGTGAGGTTTAATCTGAAAGAAGCTGTAGACAAACCTCTGGTCTGACGAACAGAAATCGCATAAAAGGCTGGGTTCCGAGAGATAAGCTTGCAAAATGAAGCAAAGTCTAATAACTATCACATTTGTAGGAACAAAGTAAATGCGGCAGATATATGGAGGGAAAGAGTTCGTACCTTACGCGGGGAGGTCTCACAGCGGTTTCATCAGCCGAGTAACAACGAACTGTGAGAAGTCAGCATAGCCCATAGTAGTGAAGAAGTCTCTGTAATGGGGATGGAGCGAAGGGGTGAACAATTAATCAGTTGAAGTAGGTTCCGACTTGTAGCCAAAAGCAACATCTGTCGATAACGTCAAAGATGGCAGAGGCAAACGGGACAGAAAGGAAACAACGCATGGACACAAGTAGTCTAATGGAGCAGATATTAAGCAAAGATAATCTTAATACAGCATATCTGCAAGTCGTACGAAACAAAGGTGCCGCAGGAGTAGACGGAATGGAGTATACAGAACTGGGTGAGTACCTTTCGCAGAACGGCGAAATCATCAAGGAGCAGTTGCGGACGAGAAAATATAAACCGCAACCAGTAAGACGTGTGGAGATACCAAAACCAGAAGGAGGAGTCAGAAACCTAGGTGTACCAACGGTAACAGACAGATTTGTCCAGCAGGCAGTAACACAGGTGCTCACTCCAATCTTTGAGAAACACTTTCACGACCACAGCTATGGTTTCAGACCCAATCGGTGTGCACAGCAAGCAGTCCTGACAGCATTAGAAATGATGAATGAGGGACACAGCTGGATTGTCGATATTGACCTTGAAAAGTTCTTTGACACAGTAAATCATGACAAGCTGATGACGATTATCGGAAGAACAATTGAGGATGGAGACGTTATTTCTATCATTCGAAAATTCTTAGTCAGCGGAGTCATGATTGATGATGAGTATGAGGACTCCATTATTGGAACACCACAAGGAGGAAATATATCACCGCTGTTGGCAAATATCATGCTTAATGAACTGGATAAGGAAATGGAACAAAGAAGTCTGGATTTTGTAAGATACGCTGATGATTGTATTATCATGGTCGGAAGTGAACTGGCAGCAAACCGAGTAATGAAAAGCATTTCAAAATTTATAGAAAAAATACTTGGATTAAAAGTAAATGTCAGCAAGAGCAAGGTGGATAAGCCGAAAGGTATCAAGTATCTTGGATTTGGATTTTATTATGACTCATTTGCCAAGCAATATAAAGCCAAACCACACGCAAAGTCAGTAGCGAAGTTCAAGGCAAGAATGAAGCAGTTAACTTGTCGAAGTTGGGGAGTCGGTAACGATTATAAAGTGAAGAAACTGAATCAGCTTATTCGAGGATGGATAAACTATTTCAAAATCGGGAGCATGAAGAAACTGTGTGGAATACTGGATAAGAGTATGAGATTTCGACTTCGTATGTGTATCTGGAAACACTGGAAAACCCCACAGAACAGAGCGAAGAACCTTATTAAGCTCGGTATTAGTCGCGCATGGGCATTCTCAACAGCATACACAGGTGCTAGAATTGCGTTTGTATGTCAGAGAGGTGCAATGAATGTAGCGATAACAAAAGAGAGACTAACCCGATTTGGATTAGTCTCAATGTTAGATTACTATTCTGAAAAGTGTACTTGTTAAGTTGATTGAACCGCCGCTTGCGGAACCGCATGAGCGGTGGTGTGAGAGGTCGAAAATTTCTCAACTAGAGAAATTTTCTCCTACTCGATTATTAAATATTATTTTTATTAAATATTATAGGCTTTCTTTTCGGTTGATCTTTAATAATGCCGGTAATCTTGTAAGTACAAAATAAAGCATAGCAACATCAATGGGGAGCATGATGATACTCTTTAATGCTCTCATGGGTAAGAGCGCAAGGAATGCCTGACCGTAAAGGTCTGAGAGCCAATAAGTACTTAACAGGATATCAACACAAATTACAAGTATTACTTTGATGAATGCAATCCTCTTAATTGTGATCCTTTTACGGTAGAAACCAAAACCATAAATTAACCCGGTAATAATTGCATTAATGGTAAAACCGGGATAAAAGGGTCCTTTCGGTGCCAGAATGTAATTGAGTATATCGCTTAACGCACCCAAAATGCTTCCTGCAACAGGGCCAAAGAGCATACTGCCTAAGGCTATGGGCAGATAATTGAAGCTGATACGTATAAACTGACCTAACATTACGGTACCTAAAAGTCCTAAAACAACACAAATAGCCAGCAATAAAGAGCAGGTTATCAGAGTATTCAGCTTCTTGAGTTCCTGTGAAGATTCTTTCAATGTCTTAAAAATGAACATAGTACTACCTCCTTTTCTTAATAGTCGCAAAAACTTATGCTACATTGAGAAGGCAGAACCTGTCATGTAGCAGCGGGATGCGAATTTCGTACCGCAAGTTTTACCTTTTCGTCCACCGGACAACTCCCCGTTCCGATGACACTTAACGCACGAAATCCTACTCTGCTATATTTGTTTTTGACTTGAAGATACTATATCAGAAAAACCTATTGCAGGCAATAGATAATATTCTAAAAATTCCAGGTTTACCGATAGAAGTTCTATGTAAAATAACGATTAGCAACAGTTATAATATAAGACACCAACCATAGTTATAAGCTAAAGCATATTTTTAAGGAAGTTAGATACTTTCTGTTCTAAGATAGTCACCATAAGGAATACAATGTTCTAGGCTGGATGAACTCTAGAAAGCGTTTATAAAAAAATGGACTAAAACGCTGTACTAGCCCTAAACAGTGGTTTGGCATTCTTATAAGAAAGGATGAGGATATGGATAAACAGGAAGAATTTATGATCCCTAACAGAGCGGAGTACATAAAATTAGCAAGAGAAAGTTGTTCAAGAAATCAATCTGGGAACTTAAATGGAAAAGTACATACGGCATATAAGAACAAGGAAAAGCTGATGCGGGAAGAATTCTATCCGGCCGGAGTTGACGTACCAACCGACAGGCCCGGACAGACAGTTAATATGAAACTCTTCCTGGTTCGTCTGATTTGCGCATGTTTACTGTTTCTAACAGTAATTCTAATGGATCAGTTTGATTTTAGTATCAAGGAAGTAAATGTTAAGCAAATTGAAGAACTGGTTTCTGATAATGTTGGGGTGGAAGAGGCACAGAATTTCTTTGTCACTTTCCTGGATAAATTACGCCAGTAGATTATTTCTAAAAATAAGTATTTTGCTATAATTAATATACTTTATTCAAGGCAAAAGTCAAAGGAAAGGCAGCTGTATATAGTCAGGTCTGCCTTCCCTTTTTTTATTCATTTTCATTCAATGTTCCATTTTACCAGTGTTTAAAATAGATTGTATTTTTACAAGTCATAGTCTATAATGGTTTGTAAGCTATAAACAGCACATTGATTCACATAATTATATTATGTAAACCAATGTGTTTTTCTAAGAAAAGAGTGAATGAAAATTTATTATTGAAAGGCTGCCATACTAAAATTCTTTCGCTCTTATTATTTATGGCAGTGTTGCTGGTATATCGGCGATATGCAGTAGGTGTAAGGTTGAAATATAATTTCAAACCGCATATTTGTGCCTGCGAAATCCCCAGCACAAATTCTGATGCACAAAATGCATGTAAAGGAATGGAGAATAAAATGAAAAAACTGGCTTTATCAGATGAAATTCTAATGACCATAGACAAGCCTGCCAGATACATCGGCAATGAAACGAATATGGTCATAAAAGATACAAATGCAGTTGATATCAGATTCTGTATGTGTTTTCCCGATGTATATGAAATTGGAATGTCTCACTTGGGAATACAGATTCTATACGATATGTTTAACCGCAGGGAAGATACTTATTGCGAAAGAGTATACTCACCCTGGCCCGATCTGGACAAGATAATGAGAGAGAAGAAGATCCCTCTGTTTGCCTTGGAATCACAGGAGCCCATAAAGAAATTTGATTTTCTGGGTATAACTCTTCAATATGAAATGTGTTATACCAATGTTCTGCAGATTCTGGATCTGTCCGGTATACCTTTGCTGGCAAAAGACAGAACCGAAGAGGATCCTTTTGTATTAGGCGGAGGCCCCTGCACTTATAATCCGGAGCCTCTAGCGGATTTCTTTGATTTCTTTTATATCGGTGAGGGTGAGACTGTTTATGACCAGCTCTTAGACCTTTACAAGGAGCACAAGCAACAGGGAGGAAGCCGTAAGGAGTACCTGGAGAAGGTTGCACAAATTGACGGAATCTATGTCCCCTCCTTGTATGATGTAACTTACAAGGAAGACGGGACCATTGAAAGCTTTCGGAAAAATAATGACCATGCAAAAGATAAGATCAAAAAGCAGGTCGAAATGAAACTCGAGAACACCTATTATCCCAAGAAACCTTTGGTTCCCTATATCAGAGCTACCCAGGACAGGGTGGTACTGGAGATCCAAAGAGGTTGTATCAGAGGCTGCCGTTTCTGCCAGGCCGGTATGGTGTATCGTCCGGTTAGAGAACGAAGTATGGACTTCTTAAAAGAGTATGCAACGGAAATGCTCAAAGCTACCGGTCATGAAGAGATTTCCTTAAGTTCCTTAAGCTCCAGCGACTTTTCAGGCTTACAGGAACTGGTATATTTCCTGATTGAAGAATGTGGTAAACAGAAAGTTAACATATCCTTGCCTTCTCTTCGTATTGATGCCTTTGCTTTGGATGTTATGAGCAAAGTCCAGGATGTTAAGAAAAGCTCTCTGACCTTTGCTCCGGAAGCCGGTTCCCAGAGACTTAGAGATGTTATCAATAAAGGACTTACAGAAGAAACCATACTAAATGGTGCAATGGAAGCCTTTAAAGGTGGCTGGAACAGAGTAAAGTTGTATTTTATGCTTGGCCTGCCCACGGAAAATGAAGAGGATATTGAAGGAATTGCTATTCTTTCCGATAAGATTGCAAGAGAATACTACACCCTTCCAAAGGATCAGAGAAACGGAAAGATTGGCATTACTGCCAGTACTTCTTTCTTTGTGCCAAAACCCTTTACTCCCTTTCAGTGGTCAAGAATGGATACTGCAAAGGAATACTTAAACAAACAGCATTTCCTCCGTTCCAAGTTCAATGAACAATTAAACAAGAAAAGTATCAAATATAATTGGCATGAAGCAGAATTAAGCGTTTTAGAAGGTGTATTTGCCAGAGGTGACAGAAGGGTCGGACAGGCTTTACTGGCAGCTTATAAGGAAGGCTGTCTCTTTGATTCCTGGTCAGAATTCTATGACAACGATAAATGGGAAAAAGCCATTGCTGCTACTGGTATTGACATAGATTTCTATACCTGCAGGGAAAGAGAAATAGATGAAATACTGCCCTGGGATTTTATTGATGCCGGTATTACAAAGGCATTCCTCGCCAGAGAGTACAAACAGGCGAAAGAAGCAAAGCTTACTCCCAACTGTAAAATGGCTTGTTCCGCTTGCGGAGCTACAGTATTTGGCGGCGGTATCTGCTTTGAAACAAGAGAGCAGGAGGTAAGTGCAGAATGATGGTACGTATGAAATTTGTAAAGACAGGTCCCGTAAAATTCATCGGGCATCTGGATATCATGAGATTTTTTCAAAAAGCTGTAAGAAGAGCAGAACTTGATGTTGAATATTCACAGGGCTTTAATCCTCATCAGATTATGTCCTTTGCTTCTCCTCTTGGAGTAGGACTGACCAGCCAGTCAGAGTACGTAGATGTATCCTTTAATACTCTTGAGGAGAAATCCGTGGTATTGGACAAATTAAATGCAGCCATGAACGAGTTTATTAAAGTAACAGATATGGTTATGCTGCCGGAAGGCTTTAAAAATGCAATGGCAAGTGTTGCAGCTGCAGATTATCTGGTATCCTTAAAGGACGGTTATGATTTCCTGTCAGCGGAAGAATTCAGGCAGAAATTCACAGAGTTCATGGCAAAAGAAGAAATCGTAATACTCAAAAAAACAAAGAAAAGTGAAATTGAAACGGATATAAGACCTTTTATTTATTCCTATAGTTATACCCCTCAGGAATTCTTTGTAAATCATTCTGATACTAATGATCTGGCGGAAAGTTATGATAACGGTATTAAGGTATATCTTAAACTATCCTCCGGCAGTGTTAATAACCTTAAACCGGAACTGATTTTTGAAGCCTTTGCAGCCTTTGCCGGAATTGAATTCAATGAATATGCTTTCCAGATTCACCGTTATGAATTGTACCAGGAAAGTGCTTCAGAAGAAAAATCCTTCGTACCCTTATCAGAGGTGTAAAATGAAACATAAACTTATAATTACCAAGGATGCGGACAGGATTCTCTCTAGTTTACACAATGAGAAAGAGATGATTCAGGTTAATGCCTTCAGCATAAAAGAAGACAATATTCTCGGAAACATCTATATTGGTAAGGTGAAGAACATTGTAGCTAATATCGCAGCTGCTTTTGTAGAGTATGAAAAAGGCAAAATGTGCTACCTTTCATTAGCTGAACTTAAAAATCCTGTATTTATCAATCCGAAGAAAAACAATAAGCTGGTAGTTGATGATGAAGTACTGGTTCAAATATCAAAGGCAGATGTAAAGACGAAAGCACCGGTGGCAATTACAAACCTGAACTTTACAGGAAAATATCTGGTACTGACCCACGGCAACAATCTTATCGGAATCTCCGGTAAGATTGTTGATGAAAGTGAAAGAAAACGTTTAAAAGCTCTGATGGAAGACTTCAGGCACGAGGAATATGGCTTTATTATAAGAACAAATGCCGTAAACATTGACGATGAAGTCTTAAGACTGGAGGCTCAGACACTTATTAAGCTCTATGGTGAAACCTTAGAGCATGCCAGATATAAGACTCCTTTCTCTTTGATCCATAAGACCTTACCCGGTTATCTTTGTGATATACGGGACGGATTATCAGAAACTCTGACAGAGATTATTACCGATGATAAGAATCTATATGAGGAAATATCCGGTTATCTGAAGCATTATCAGAAAGAAGACAGCTCAAAGCTTAAGTTTTATGAGGATCCCCTGTTATCTTTAAAGAAGCTATACAGTATTGATTCAGGGCTTGAGAATGCCCTGAAGAAAAAGGTATGGTTAAAATCCGGGGGTACAATAATTATTGAGCCTACAGAAGCTTTAACCGTCATAGATGTAAATACAGGGAAAGCAATTTATGGTAAAAGGCAGGTACAGGAAACCTTTTTGAAATTGAACCTGGAAGCAGCGGAGGAAATTGCAAAACAGATCAGGCTCCGTAATCTTTCAGGAATTATCATAGTGGACTTTATTGATATGGAGGATAAAAGTGCTAAGAGTAATTTAATGCATGCTTTTGCCGAATATCTGAAGAAAGATCCGGTAAAAACTGTGTTAGTCGACATGACAGCTCTTAATCTGGTGGAAGTGACAAGAAAGAAGGTGCGCAAACCTCTTTATGAACAAATCAGGGAAGAATAAAACAAATGCTGTAAGACTGTTAGAACAAGCCGGTATACCATATGAAACCTATGAATATAAGCCTGATGAGAATAATTTATCCGGCGAACATGTAGCTGCCCAGCTGGGTGTTCCTCCGGAACAGGTCTTTAAGACTCTGGTGGCGAAGGGAAAAGCAGAGATATATGTATTCTGCATTCCGGTAAAAGAGGAACTTAATTTGAAAAAAGCTGCCCTTATAACCGGTGAGAAGAAGATAGAAATGGTCCCTCAAAAGGACCTTCTGGGATTGACCGGTTATATAAGAGGCGGTTGTTCACCTGTTGGTATGAAGAAGAAATACCAGACCTTTATGGATGAAACCGCACAGCTATTCGATGCTGTGATTGTCAGTGCGGGAGTAAGAGGATGCCAGATGGTTGTAGAACCCTTTGTTTTGATGGAATTTATACAAGGAACTTTTGCAGATCTTACAGATTAATACAGATAGGAACAGGAATCTATACTTTAATGTATATATATGAATACATTAACCTTTGCTAAACTTTATAATAATATCTAAGATAATTTTGTTGTTTCTTTTTTGCAGGTGTAATAATGCTCATATAAGTGCATTTTTACACCTGTAAACGGTTAAGAAACTAATTTCAACTTATAATTTCTATTTGTTTATCAGGAAAGGTGCATATGAATAAGAATCCAGGTATAATAATAATGTATATAGCTTTTTTCTTATTAATTATTTGCATAATTTATATGATATTCCGTTTACGATATTTCTATCTTCATGAACATTTTAAGTGTCCGGTTTGCTATCATGAATTCAAGCCATCTTTACTGAAAATGCTCCTATCTCAGAATGCTGTAGAGGGTAAGATCATAAGGTGTCCTAATTGCAAAAAAGTAAAATATATGGAGCCTCAAAAAGACTTTAAGGGTAAAATATTTTAATTACCAGTGGCTGGGGCTGCATTGTCATAATAAATATATCAAAGGAGCATGTAATATGTCTTATCATCCTAAGAAACTGCTGCTGTCATCATTCATACTAATATTTATATTATTATCTCTTATGGGTACTGCCTGTAGCAGTAACAGGCCAATCCCCATCGAATCAGGTACGGACCTCTCCATGTATATAACTACTGATATTCATTACATAGCAGATTCGGTACATGATAACGGCAGTGCCTTTCAGAAATACTGGAAGACCGGAGATGGAAGACAATTAAATTACATAGACGAAATAGTCAGTGCCTTTGGAAGTGAAGTGGAAAAAGAAAAACCCGATATACTTATAGTAAGCGGGGATCTGACTACCAACGGTGAGAAGGAAAGTCATTTGGCACTTGCAGAGAAATTTAAGGAAATAGAAGAAGCTTCCGGAACAAGCATCTATGTAATACCCGGAAACCACGATATCTCAAATCCCTGGGCAAGAGGTTTTAGTGAAGATAAGAAATTTAAAGTACCTTCGGTGGATTCCTCGGAGTTCAAAGACATCTATAAAGATTTCGGTTTCGGTGAGGCAATTTCAAGAGATAATTATTCACTTAGTTATCTCGCCGCCCCTTCGGAGGATGTATGGCTGCTGATGCTGGATACCTGTGAGTATTATCTGAATGATAAGACCAACACTCCCGTTACCAACGGAGAGCTGGGTGAAGATACCTTAAAGTGGATTGAAAAGTGCAGTAAGCTGGCAAAAGAGAAAAATGCACGTATTGTGACGGTTATGCATCATAATCTTTATAATCACAGTTCCAGAATACACTATGGATTTACCCTTGATAACCACATAAATGTTGAAAATACCTTCAGAGATAATGGACTTAATCTGGTTTTTAGCGGACATTTACATATTCAGGATATTAAATTCAACGGGGAGGAAGAGAACAGGATATATGATATTGCTTCCAGCTCTATGGTAATGTATCCATTTCAATACGGTGTTTTAAATTATTCACCGGAACGCGGTTTTGATTACAGAACGGATAGAGTTGATGTTGAGGGCTGGGCCAGGGAAAATGGAAAAACAGATGAAAATCTTCTTAATTTCTCTGCATACTCAGAAGACTTCTTTACCAATGCTTCTTTTACGAAAGCCTATAATGTCGTAGCTGAGACCGGCTTGTATACAGTGATTGAAGCCGGATATATGGCGGAAACAATGAAATTATTAAATCTGAATTATTTCAGGGGAACCACAGGACTTATAAAGGAGCAGATTGAGAATTCCAGAGGATATAAATTGTGGATTGCTGCCGATCAGGTAGAAGCACTGGAAACCATGAGAGCATATATTCTTAGTATGATTCCTCACAATGATATTGATAATAATAAAATGCATATCAAATAGTACTTGACCTTTCTAAGAACCAGTGTTATGATGTGTCAATAAAAAAGCAAATACGTTGAGAAGGATTATTAACCATAGTATAATTACCAGAGACTTGTTGGAGGGTGCGAAACAAGAATTAGAGCATGGTGAACTCACCTTGGAGTAGCTGACTGAACGATTTAGTAGGTTAAGCCGGAAGCCCACCGTTAGAGGGGATAGATATAGAGCTTTATTGGTATCGATTATTAAGAGTGGTATAACAGTTAACTTCTGTCTCTTTTTTGAGATAGAAGTTTTTTTATTTCTTAACCAATAAACCTGTATCAAATTGAGTGCATGCAGCTGCATGAATTAGAGTGGTACCGCGAAAGTCTCCCTTCGTCTCTGAAATGAGAAAGGGAGACTTTATTCATTTATAGGGAAAACCTGTGAATGCTTATAGAAAGGAGTTATAAATGGGTATCGCTTACTCAAAAGAAACTGATGCCAAATGGCAAAGTAACTGGGAAACTTCCGGGTTATATAAATTTAATCCGGAATCTGAAAAGGAAAAATTATATTTACTGGAAATGTTCTCATATCCCTCAGGAGCAAAACTTCATTTGGGGCATTGGTGGAACTTCGGCCTTTCTGATATTTGGGGCAGAATGAAACGAATGCAGGGGTATCAGGTCTTTCATCCCATGGGCTTTGATGCTTTTGGCCTGCCGGCAGAGAATTATGCCATTCAGACGGGAGTTCACCCTAAGATATCAACTGAAGCCAACATAAAGACCATGGAAAAGCAATTAAGAACCATTGGCGCTACTTATGATTGGGATTATGAAATTAAAACCTGTGAACCAGAGTATTATAAATGGACTCAATGGATATTTTTACAGCTCTATAAAAGAGGTCTTGCCTATCGCAAAGAGGCTCCGGTAAATTGGTGTCCTGGCTGTAATACTGTTCTGGCTAATGAACAGGTTATTAATGGCTCGTGTGAACGTTGCAGCACTAAGGTAGAACAAAAAGAACTGACGCAATGGTTCTTTAAAATTACAGATTACGCAGATGAACTCTTAGAGGGGTTGGATTCTCTTAACTGGCCTGCCAAAACAAAGGCTATTCAAAGAAACTGGATTGGCAGAAGCAGCGGAACGGAAGTGAAATTTGCAGTTGAAGGTTTTGCCGGTATCATCGAGGTGTATACAACCCGTGTAGAAACACTGATGGGAGTAACTTATCTGGTGCTTGCCCCGGAACATCCCCTTGTAAATACAATAACTACCCCCCAGCAGAAAAAGTCTGTAGAGGAATATCAGCAGAGGACAGCATTTTTAACAGAAATAGACAGGACCTCCTTAACAAAAGAGAAGACAGGTGAATTTACCGGTGCATATTGTATTCATCCTATTACAGGAGAGAAGCTTCCGGTTTGGATCAGTGACTATGTTATGGGCTCATACGGAACAGGGGCTGTTATGGCTGTACCGGCTCATGATGAAAGGGATTATGAGTTTGCAGTTAAATATCAGCTGCCAGTTATAGAAGTAATAAAGAGTATTGATAAGGCTCATACTGTAGGGCTGCCCTTTACGGATAAAGGTGTTCTTATTAACAGTGGTGCCTATACCGGACAGGATTCTGATACAGCGAAAGAGGTAATTGCAGAGGAACTAATTTCAACAGACAAAGGAAGACGTAAGAAAAATTATCGATTACGTGACTGGCTGGTGTCTAGACAACGGTACTGGGGAGCACCGATACCCATTATATACTGCGAAAAATGTGGTATTGTACCGGTTCCTGAAAATGACCTTCCCGTTGAACTGCCTTTTGATGTTGATTTTGTACCAGGCGGCAAATCCCCGTTGGCACAGCATGAAGAATTCAAGCATACCACCTGTCCTTGTTGCAAAGGTCCTGCTGTTCGTGAAACAGATACCCTTGACACCTTTGTTTGTTCTTCCTGGTATTACTTAAGATATATTGATCCACATAATGTTCAAAACCCCTGGGATATGGGTAAAATGAAACAGCTCATGGCGGTAGATAAATATATAGGCGGAATAGAACATGCTGCCATGCATTTACTGTATGCCAGATTTATATATAAAGCATTGAGAGACATGGGATATACAGAAGGGGATGAACCTTTTCTGAATTTGGTGCATCAGGGGATTATTCTGGGCAGTGATGGTCAGAAGATGAGCAAATCCAAAGGAAATACAGTATCTCCGGATGAATATATAGAACAGTACGGTGCAGATGTCTTCCGTACGTATCTGGCTTTTGGCTTCTCCTATCTGGAAGGCGGTCCCTGGAGTGATGCTGGAATAAAATCAATTGGAAGTTTCTTTGATAAAATGAACAGGATAATTGAATGTTATCTGGAAACTGCCAAGTCAGACAAAGGGGAAGGGGAGTCTGAGCTTGATACTATCCGTCACAGAACAATCAAAGCTGTTACAGAGGATGTGGAAAGATTTCAATTTAACACGGCAATAGCCCGTTTAATGGAATTTCGAAATGCCATAGCAGAATATCAAAGGAAAGAAAGCCGCAATACGGTCTTTGAACTTGATATCCTGACGGATTTCATAAGACTGATATCCCCTTTTGCACCTCATTATTCAGAGGAAATCTGGGAGATACTTGGTAATAAGACGTCAATTTTTGACAGCAGCTGGCCGGAATATAAAAGGGATAAATTGACCGGCAAGACAATAGAGCTCGTTATTCAGATTAATAGTAAGAACAGATGCAGAATACAGGTTGAAGCAGATGCTTCGGAAGAGACAATTAAGGATTTGGCACTGAAACGGAAAGAGATTGAACAGGAGATTAGAGATAAAAATATTCTTAAGACAATCTATGCCAAAGGAAGATTAATCAACTTTGTTGTCAGATAAATAACTGGATAACGGGTGACGCATTTTTACAAAAGAATAAATCGAATATTTTATTAAGAATGGCGCAGTAAAACTGCGCTATTCTTTTAAAAGGACTGTAGCGAAGGAGAATATTTGCTCATCTACATAAAAACTCCATATAACTTAATTATACTATTCTCAAAGAAAATATTAAAACAGGAGTATTTAAAATGGGAATATTAAAAAATAAAAACCATGAAAATAATCATGGAGTGAAATCTGCAAAGCATTCACCTGGTAAACATATGCTTCATATGGTATTGTGCTGTGGGTTACCTATACTCATCCTTTCACTGTTACCTTATATTGCCAGGATCAGTCCTGCAGCGTCTCGAATATTAGGTTATGTGGCTCCATTTATTTGCCCGGTAATGATGGGACTAATGATATTTATGATGCTTCGAGGTAATAAACACAGTTGCTGTGAGGATTCAAAAGATACCAACAGGCAGGAAGCAGCGGAGCAGATAACGGGTAATAAATAAGTAACAGCGTTGTCATAATAAAAGGTATTGGAATAAAAGTTATTGGCATAACCGATAAGGGATTCAGACTGTTTTCTATGTTCTGAATCTCTTTTTTGATATATAAGATTAGAAGCTTTTTATTAATATAACTGCTGTCAGACTTATATTAAAAACGCTGACATAAGATTATGACTTATATCAAAAACGCTGACATAAGATTATATATAATAATTTTAGGTGTGCTGACATGAAAAAAAAGCTTATTACAGTAGTGGCAATATGTTTAACATTAGCCATATTAACCCTTTTTTATAATAATGGAATAAATCTGGTTCAGAAATTATTGAACAAATCCGATCCGGTAACAATTGTGCTTGATCCTGGGCATGGCGGTTTTGACCCTGGTAAAATTGGAGTTAATAAGGCATTGGAAAAGGATATAAACTTAAGCATCTCCTTAAAACTCAAATCACTATTAGAGGATAAAGGAATTAAGGTTATAATGACCAGAGAAGATGACATTGGGCTTTACAGCAAAAATGCTTCGGATAAGAAGCGGTCTGATATGAGAAACCGTGTGAAAATAATAAATACTACGGATGCGCTTTTAGCTGTCAGTATCCATCAGAATAGTTTCTCACAGGAGGCTATCAAAGGCTTGCAGGTATTCTATTACCAGGGTTCAGAAAAGGGGAAGCTGCTGGCAGAAACCATTCAGGATTACGCTAAAAATACCTTAAAGGACGGCAATCACAGGGTTGCCAAAGCAAACAGTTCCTATTACATGCTTATAAATTCAAAATGTCCGTTGGTCATAGTAGAGTGCGGCTTTCTCTCCAATCGAAAAGAAGCAGCTTTATTGCTGGCGGATGACTATCAGGAAAAGGTTGCCTATGGAATAATGTTAGGACTGCTTTCCTATATTCAGCAGAATACCGGTGATAATAAAGTAGCAGGAGACTAACAAATGACAGCTGCAAGAAATGGCATAATATAATATCATTTTGGCATGAATATTTAAATCTCTGGAGTTATGATATCTACATATTGGTAAGTCTTTCACAGCTTTTATTACGGTAAGCAGTTGGTGACATCTTATATACCTCTTGAAAAACGCGGTAAAAGGTACGCATACTCTCAAAGCCTGTCTGAAATGAAACTTCTGTTACTGTAAACCGGGTATTCTCCAGCAGATACTGTGCCTCCTGCAATCGCTGACGGTTCAGGTATTGCTGAAAGGATATTTTAAGCTGCTTGTTAAAGGAACGCGACAGATAATATTTGCTGGTATTTAGCCGTTCAGCTACCAGGCTAAGTGTAAGGGGCTCGTTATAATGATTATCAATGATTACCAGTGCATTATGGACCAATTCCAGGTCAGCAGAATAGCTGTCAGACCGGGATGAGGTTTTATCAAAGGTAAGTATCTCCAGCAGCCGGCACATGGTTAAAGAGAGATAGGCCTTTTGCTTTGTGTCAAGATGCCGGGATTCAAAGGATTCCCTTAAATCCAGCATACCCTGCAGGCAATAGGGAATATCTTTGTGAAGTATATTGTTCTGGAGGAAGGGATTAACAGGTTTTGCCGAGGATAAATCGATTCCTGGTATATCCAAAAGATACCTGTCAAAAATCAATATGATAATACGGCTGCTATCAGGGGTACAAAGGCTGTGTATCGTATTAGGAAAACAGACTGACATATCACCCTCATTAAGGACAGAGCTTTTATTCTCGATGGTTACGGTAATTGAGCCGGATAATACAAACAGAATTTCCAGCTGTTTATGTAAATGCGAAGGATAGGTCAGATTAATGGATTGATAACATCGAAAAGCATCCTTGTTGTTTTGATAAAAGGTATTCATAAGGTCTCCATTGGTTATTACATTTTTGATTTATTGTAGCATTTTTACATTACCGGGACAAGCTATGTGAGGAAAATTTCCAGCAGTTATTTTATGAATTTTGTGTTGTTTAGTAAGTAATATCTCATAAACACAAAATGAGGGTTTATATAGCAATAAAATCAAAAATTAACAGGAGGATATAATGAATTCAATAAAACAAGTAGTACCGCCTCTTAGAAGAGCGGATTTACAAAACGGCAGTTATCAAAACCCCTTACTCTACGAGGATTACTCAGATCCCGATGTAATCAGGGTAGGAGATACCTATTACATGACAGCATCCAGTTTCAACTTTATGCCTGGACTCCCAATAATGATATCTAAAGATCTTGTAAACTGGAAGCTGGTGAATTATGCCGTACGCTGTCTTCCCTATAAAGATTACGAAAAGCCTGCACATGCAAAAGGTATTTGGGCTCCAAGCATACGATTTCATAAGAACAGATTCTATATTTATTTTGGAATGCCTGACGAAGGAATATTTATGACCAGTACAATGGACCCTCTTAAAGAATGGGCGCCTCCGGTGTGCCTTAAGCAAGGCAAAGGGTTAATTGATACCTGTCCGTTTTGGGAAGAGGATGGCAGGGGATACCTGGTTCATGCATATGCAAACAGCCGAGCCGGTATCAAGAGCAAACTGGCTATCTTTGAATTAAATGAAGCTGGAGATCAGCTATTGGGAGAAGACAGAATTATTTATGACGGCACATTAACTCAGCCGACAATCGAAGGCCCCAAAGTCTATAAAAAGAATGGATTCTATTATATATTTGCACCTGCCGGTGGAGTAAAATACGGCTGGCAGACTGTATTAAGAAGTCCCTCCATCTATGGTCCTTATGAAGAAAAAATTGTATTGCAGCAGGGAGATACAGACATTAACGGTCCTCATCAGGGAGGTCTTGTAGATACACAGGAGGGAGAGGAATGGTTTCTTCATTTTCAGCAAAAAGGAGCTTACGGAAGAATACCTCACCTGCAGCCTGTTAACTGGTCAGACGGCTGGCCTGTTATTGGAATTGACAGTAACAGCGATGGCATCGGAGAGCCGGTTAAGGAATACAGAAAACCTTTAGAGGTGCCGCCAGATTACTTAAAGGAGTATTGGGCAGCTGAGGATTTTTCAGCCTCTGAGCTTTCACTTCCCTGGCAATGGATGGCTAATTACAAAAAGGAGTTTTTTTCTCTAACAGAAATACCTGGTTCTCTGGTACTGTATCCCGTTAATACTACGAATGAGACTACTGCTCTATTGTGGAACAGTGCAAATGTATTGACCAGGAAAATCGACAGGCTATCCTTTCGGGCTGAAACAAAGCTTGATATCAGTGAACTTACCAATGGCAGAAGCGGTATTGTAATTATAGGTAATCAATATGCGGCTCTATGTATAGAGAAAAATGAACTGGAGACCAAGTTGATTTATCTGGAATCAGAAGGTGAAGGAGAAAGCCGCAGGGAAATCATAAAAAAGGAAGTTGTAATTAATAATTGCAGCAGTATCTGTCTAAGCCAGACATTTTATCCGGATGAATACTGTGAATTCAGGTATAAAATCCATGAGGAAGCCTGGAGCGCTCCGACAAAGAGATTCACTCCTGAAGGAGCTGTCTGGGTTGGCGTCAGAACAGGTATTTTTGCAATAGCGGATGATAACTGCGGTAAAGGAAGGGTTCAATTTGAATACTTTGAAATGACAGATTTTAATTAAATTTGAAATTTTACCATATCAATGAAAAGAATATATTCAGCGCAGCTACATAGTGATTTTTAAATAATTGTATATGTAAAAATAAGAGTATTCATAATGCAAAGATGTAAGGCCTTAAAGAATGCTCTTATTTATAATTCAGGCATCAGAAACTGTTAGAATGCTCTTATTTATAATTAGCCATTCTAACAGTTTCCGATGCCTAAATTATTGATTTGTTCTTCTTTTTCTATTTTTAATTCTTAATTAATATCCTTATTATCCTTTTGATTAGATTTTATATAATATCCTTTGAAAAAGATGGTATATTGGTTTAAAAAGAAAATGAAAAATACTAATAATTTCTTATAATAAAAAGTATGTAAGTGCTTTCATTATAACTGGTAAATTGAATAATTAACAGAATATGTCTTACTATTAAAATTTCAAACATATATTTTCAATCTGAATTAGCAAACAGAGCTTTGAGTATAAAAATCATGTATTTCTCAAGAATTCTTAATATTACTATTCTGCCTTAATTGTACAAGTAGTACATGTTAACACCGCTTAATATCAGTGATTCTATTAAAATTATAAACCGATTTAGTAAATAAAACGAAAACAGGTGAAAAACCATTGACTAATTTGTTAATAATTAGTAAGATAATAATGTAAGTATTTACATATAAATTACAGCTTTTATTTATTTGTGATAAGATTTTATACAAACATCTATCTGTGAGGGGGGATTACAATGGATGAACAAAGAGGAAATTCACGTAAGAGTATATTCAAAGAGAAGTATAATGACCGTTTTTTGCTGCGTCTGGTCTGTTCTTATAGTTTTCTTCTTGTCATTATTCTGATACTGGGTTTAATTATGTACTATTACAGTATTAACAACGTTAAGAAAGATTTACTGAAGGAAAATCAGGTGAATCTTGAGAAGGCTGTTACCGATGTGGACAACAGTTTTAAGATCATGTCTTCCATCAATTCTCAAATATCCAATAATGCAGAAATCGTTAAATTAATGCATAACAGTACAACAGACCACAATTATTATCTTCAAGCCTGGGATGCTAAAAAAAGCCTGCAAAATTTATTATCCATACAGAATATGACTTTCTTTGAGGATGTCTTTCTTTATTTCTATGAGACGGATTACGTGCTTTCCGCCAATGAATTTGAGAAAAGTATCCTGTACTATCAATATAATAAAAGGTATAAGAAAGAGTATTACCAGGAATATCTCGCCTTGCTGACAGACACAGCAGCTTATGGAAAACCACAGAGTCTAAAGAAATATACCGATGTAAGGGATGATTTTCTGCTATATACATACCCTATGTCCATTTATAGAAATTATACAAAGGCACCGGTCACCATATGCTACCGTATCAACAAAAATTATTTCAAAGATTTATTTGCAGGAATTAATACCTATGATACTGGTTTCTTAAGTATTACCGATAGCAGCGGCAGGGAGATATTCCGTTTATCAACCTCTTCTTTTTCTGAAATGGCTATACTAGATACAACTAATCTATTAAAAGAAAATAAAAATACCGGCTATACTACGTTAAATCATGAAAAAATGCTTATAACCAGAGTATCCTCCAATAACAATCTGTGGAGCTATTATCTTGTGCAGCCTTCTACCATGGTATTCCACAATCTGGCTTTTATTCAGCGAATATACTGGGCTGCAATTATTTTAGTCCTTGCGATTGGTTTGTTTCTGTTAGTGCTCCTAAGTTGGAAGAATCTCAAACCTATTAAGCAGTTGGAGTCAAGGCTTATGAATTCTTTCTCAGGTGAAGAAGGAACATTGAAAGTAAAGGAAAGGGATGTTATCTATTCCATCGACCATTATGTTAATTTGCTGATTGATAAGAAGATTACTTTGCAGGAGACCCTAGAACATCAGAGACCTATCATATTCTCAGCATATCTCTCAAGATTGATGAAAGGTCTTTCCGATACTCCCATTGAAACGGAACAGATTGCCAAGGTATTAAATCTCAATAACGAAAACAGTAATTACCTGGTATTATATCTGGGGGTCTATCTGAATGAGCTGGAATTCTATATAGATGATTTTGCCCAAAACAAAAACAGCTTTCAGGAGATTATAAAAGAGGTGCTGGAGAGAAATTTTGAGGACAGGGTATTGTTATATGAAGCTGATTTTCAGTCCTATGCTGTACTTATCCAGATGAATTCCCAGGCAGAAGGGGCAGGGGATAATTGTGCTGACACCGCTTTTTATGACAGGGCAAGAATACAATTTCACAAAGCATATCGTGAGCTTAAGGATACCTTATCACTTGTAATATATGGCGGCATCAGTGAGGCTTTTACAAATCTCTATCAGACCTGGCAGGCATCACAACATGCTATGGAGGCGCTTAGATACGCCGGGCCGGAGCATATTCTTCAGTTATATCATGAAATCAATAAGGATATGGATCAATACAGTTATACCATTGAAATGGAAAGCCAGCTCCTGCAATTTATTACAAACGGTAAAGAAAATCAGATGCTTAGCCTGCTCAAGAATATCTATCTGGAGAATTTCGTGGAACGTTCCCTATCCATTACCATGAGCAAATGGCTGCTTTCAGACATTAGAAATACACTGCTTAAGATACGTTTTATGCTGCCGAACAATTTTGAGTCGGATAAGATAAGTGATTTGGATGAGAAATTCAATCAGAAGAAAAGCTTTGAACTCATCGAGGATATTGCCAGGGAATTATGCCAAATCTACGTGCTGAGGCAAAGACAGCAGGGACTCATTGAAAAGATACAGGACTATATTCAGGAGAATTATAGTGACAGCACCTTATCTTTAAGTAAGATTTCCCAGGAATTCAATATTTCAGAAAGTTATTTCTCCCTGCAGTTTAAGAAAGTTACGAATCAGAACTTCTCAGACTATCTGGAGAATATCCGTATACAGCAAGCTGTTAATCTGCTTCAGGGAACGGATATGAATGTTAATGATATAGCTGAAAAGACAGGATATACCAATTGTGTATCCTTTAGACGGGCATTTAAAAGAGTTATCGGAACGAATCCGGCAGCACTTAGAACCCAGCCTTCCTATACGGAGGTACCTTATGGGTTTGAAGCATTTGAACAACCACAAAGCCTGGTATAAAATAGAAAGAACACTATGAAAATAACACTATAAAAAAATTATTAATTTATTAATGTGTTATGAAGCTATTAAATGGCTGTATAGGTTAATTAGTTTTCTATTTAAGCAGAGTTATAAGATTTCTCTTCCGGATATTAAGGCAGCGTATAATTGCACTTTATATACGGAAGAGATTTAAACTTTATAAGAGCAGAAAGTTTATCAAGGGATGCAAATTAATTCAGCTCAGATTATTTTACACGCTAAGGCTTATTGAATAAGACAGAAACGAGGATATTACTATGAAAATTGTAGTCTCAAAAGATGGGAACGGTGATTTTACTACTATTGGTGAAGCCCTGGAAGCGATCGATAAGAGAAAGGAAGCAACAGTAGCAATTGACAATAGAGAGAATGCAACAGCCACAATTTTTATTGGGGAGGGAATATATAAAGAAAAGCTAGTGATTACAACACCATTTCTTACACTTGAAGGAACATCACCGGAGAAGACGATTATCTGCTATGATGATTATGCGAAGAAGCAGGACAGTACCGGAGAACCCCTTGGTACCTTTGGTACATCTGTTTTAATGGTGGATTCAGATAATGTTACCATAAAAAACCTGACGATTCAGAATACTGCCGGGGCCGGAGGACTTGTGGGTCAGGCAATTGCTTTGTATTTGGAGGGAGATTATATTGAAATTAATAATTGCCGTATTCTGGCTTCCCAGGATACGGTTTTTACCGGTCCGCTGCCGCCTTTTCCCCTTCAGCCTGGCGGCTTTAAAGGGCCCAAAGAGACGAGTCCCAGAATCCATAAAAGGCATTATTTTAAGGGCTGCTATATTGAAGGGGATGTAGATTTTATTTTCGGCAGCTCCACTGCTTATTTTGATAACTGTGAGCTTTTTTCCAGAAATAACAGAGACAGAGAAATGACAGAAAATATGGTATATGGTTATGTTACTGCACCGTCTACTACAAGGGAAAGTCTGTATGGTTATGTATTTTACTGTTGTCGGTTTACCGGAGATTGCCCTCCTGATTCCGTTTATCTTGGCAGACCCTGGAGAAATTTTGGGCGGGTTGTGTTGATTGACTGTGATTTAGGTGAGCATATCAAAACAGAAGGCTGGTCTGACTGGGGAAAAATTGATGCACGGGATACGGTTTATTTTGCCGAATATGGTTCCAAGGGAAAAGGAGCAGGTGGATTTATCAGGGGAGAAAGAGCAGACTGGTCTAAAATACTGCAAAAAGACGATTTGCTTTTGTATACAAAAGAGCAGGTTTTATGCGGGTTTTATAAGCAATAATGACGAACCACAAATAATGTATCCCCTAAAATAAATATTGTTCCTTGTTAAAAGTACATAAAAAAGGCTATGATGAAACCAGTTTAAGAGACAAAAAACATATAATTCTTAAACGGCAATATCAAAGAGAGAATAATTTCGATATTGCATAAAATCAAGGAGGGTATTTGTTATATGAGAAGAAGTTTAGCAAAAAAAATACTGACAACAGGTTTAATTCTTTTGACAGTGTTATTCCCGGTTGCATTAGCCGGATGCGGAAAGGACGGAAACAATTCAAATTCCGTTTCCACCTCAGACAATAGTAATGCAGGTAAGTCAGACAGTAATACTGACAGCGGGGATAAGGAGGCAGCAGCTACAGAAGCTGCCGGTACAGAGGAAGTAACAAAACCGGATAAGATTACGATTATGGTAGATGGAACACTGCTTGATAAAGCTTCCGGCCAGGATGCTTTTGCTGCAAGATTCAAAGAAATCACAGGTGTAGAACTGGTTATCATCCAGCCTGACCATAACACTTACAGTGATCAGGTCGCACTTGCTTTTACCAGTGATTCTGTCCCCGATGCTTTAATTTTAAGTAACCAGTTATATACTGCTTACGCTACACAAGGAGCACTTTGGGATATGTCAGAAGCTTGGAACAATTCAGCTGCCAAAGCTTCCGGTCAGATGAAAGAAGCTAATATTGAAGCACTTAAAATTGATGGTTCTCTGTATGGCTTTGCACCTGCCAGCGGTAACGGCTGTATTACTTATGTAAGGCAGGACTGGCTGGATAATTTAGGTCTTCCTGTTCCTACTACATACGATCAGTACATAGAGATGCTTCGTGCATTTACAGAAGATGATCCTGATGGCAACGGTAAAAAAGACACTTATGGTGTTACTGCCGCAGGTATCATTGGACCTGAAATTCCTTATACCAATTATTTACCTGAGTTCTGGCAGAATGCTTATCCTGATTTCTATCAGAAAGCCGACGGAACCTGGGCAGATGGATTCAGGGAAACTGCAAATGCTGATGCTCTTGGCAGATTAAAAGATGCATACAGTAAAGGTTATATTGATATGGAAGTTGCAACTAATACCACTTCAGCCTGCCGTGATAAGTTCTATGCAGGCAATACAGGTGTATTTACCTACTGGGCAGGAAAATGGAATATGACACTGGAACAGAATGTTCAGTCAACCTATCCCGATGCAAAGCTTACTGCACTTCCTCCTATTGCTGAGTTAGGCAATTATATTGAAAGACAGCCGCCGGTATGGGCTATTACCAGTGCCAGCAAGAATCCTGAAGGTGTATTTAAATATCTTATTGAATCCATGGTTGATGGTGGTGACGGACAGATGTTATGGACTTATGGTGTAGAAGGCGTTCATTATGAAAAGGATGCAAGCGGAACCTACAAGCAGCTTCCTGATCCGGAAGTTCCGGATAATACCTTCTTATCAGCGCATATTGATCCTGTATTAACCACAAGACAGTGGGAAGATCCTTTATACTCCATAAGGGATGAGCGTGTTAAGACCTCCGCTGAGTTATTCCAGGCTAACAGTAAGATTGCTCCGCTGATTGTACCTACAGAAACCATGTCCGCCTATATGGCCACTCTCTTAGATGCAAGAAGCATCATTGTATCTAAGGTGGTAACCGGTGATATGTCTGTAGAAGACGGAATTGCTCAATACGAGAAAGAGCAGGGGGCATTATCTGATTCTATCGTAGCAGAGTTAAACAGTAAATAACAGATTGCAGACTTTACAGGGACTGTTGAATATGAATACTGACAAGTGTTTATTCTCAGTCCCTGTTACATTAAAGACGGAAGGATATCTATGAAATTAACAACGAAACAGCTAAAAGGAAACAGCAGGTTTAAAAATATATGGAAATACCGTTGGTTTTATATCATGATTATTCCTGTAATCATATTGTCACTAATGTTTTTTTACTATCCCATGCTTGGAATACGGTTTGCATTTTTTGAATATACACCATTTAAAGGACCGAATTTCAAAGGTTTTGCTAATTTTGAAGAACTTTTCTCCAATCACCAGTTTTGGGTTGCTTTTAAAAACACTATTATCATCAGTACTACGAAGCTGGTTTTAACCACCTTCGTATCTGTAGTCGTTTCCCTTTTATTAAATGAAGTAGCAAATCTGGCAGCAAAGAAATTCTTCCAGACACTTATATATCTGCCCCATTTTCTTTCCTGGGTGGTAGTTGCATCCATCTTTTCTATTATCCTTTCACCCCAGCATGGATTTATGAATGAAGTATTGATTCAAATCGGAATCATTGATAAACCCATTTATTTTATGGCTGAAAGCGGCTGGTGGCGTAAGGTTTATTATGTAGTAAATATCTGGAAGGAAACAGGTTGGGGGACTATCATATTCCTTGCTACCTTAACAGGAATAGATCCTCAGCTTTATGAGGCAGCTGCCATTGACGGAGCAAACAGATGGGATAAAATGCGTTTTATTACCTTGCCCAGCCTTGCCCAGACAATCATTATCGTATTAATTCTCAATCTGGCTAAGATTATGAATCTCTTTGAATCGGTATTCGTATTATATAGTCCGAAGGTTTATGATGTGGCAGATGTTCTCCAGACTTATATCTACCGGCAGACTCTGACGACACCTCTTCCCAATTTCGGTTATACTACAGCAGTTGGTCTCTTTTCATCGGTAATAGGGTGTATCCTGGTATTACTGTGCAACCATACCAGCAAGAAAGTACGCGGAAGAGGAATTTTATAAGGTCAGGCTGTCTATTGCTTTAAGTATACACAGCTACCTGGAGACTTAATGCCGTTAAAAGCGGCGGAATAAGAGGAAAATAGGATGAATCAAAACAGCAGTTATTATAAGAAGCGGAAAATCAAAAATATCTTAAATATTAATCTTTTAATTTATATTATATTTATTTTAATAACATTGGTAACCGTTGTGCCCTTATTAAAAATATTTGTAGATTCTATTGATGCGACGGCCAATTACGGTATTAACCTTTGGCCCAATAAGCCGGTAATAAGCGGTTACAAGATTATTGTATCAACAGTTGCACTTTATAAACCCTTTCTTGTATCTGTCTACGTTACATTAGTCGGAACATTGCTGGGGCTTGCAGTATCCACCATAGCAGGTTATGTATTGATGCAGTATGAGATGCCGGGAAGAACCTTTTTGAGTTATCTGTTACTTTTTACCATGATATTCCATGGTGGTATGGTTCCTACTTATCTGGCTATGAGGGATTATCATTTAATAAACAGCTTATGGGCAATTATTCTTCCAGCCAGCTTAAATGTCTATAATACTGTATTAATGAGGAACTTTTTCGAGGGAATTCCTAACAGTCTATTTGACGCCGCCTCCATTGACGGCTGCTCCCCAGTGAGAATTTTCCTCTCTGTAATATTACCCTTATCAAAGGCTGCCCTTGCCTCCATCGGTTTGATGTTTGCAGTTAGTTATTGGAATGAGTATACCAACTTTACCATTTACATATCAGATGCTAATTTAAGAAATTTTCAGGTAATGCTTCGTAATCTTATTATTGAAGATACCTCTCTGGCAGCTGCCTCCTCGGCAGGTGTATATCAGAACACCGTTAAAAGTGCTGCTATTATGGTAGCCATCATACCCTTTATGATTCTGTATCCTTTCTTACAAAAGTACTTTGTAAAAGGAATCAATATGGGTGCTGTAAAGGAATAAGAAAAGAGGATAGTATGCTAATAGATAAATATATTACACAAGTTCTTGATAATTTTCCCAAGTCAGATAATATATGGAAGTATGAAGACGGCTGTGTCTTAATTGGGTGCGCTTATTTATATCAAGCCACAAAAGAGGAACGTTATAAACAATTCGTGTTGGATTATCTGGATCAGTTCATTGCTGAGGATGGCACTATTAAGGGCTATGACATTAGCAAATATAATCTTGATAATATAAATTCCGGAAAAGTATTATTCAATGCTTATTCCTGGACGGGAGAAGAAAAGTATAAGAATGCCATCGAAGTTCTGATGGAACAGATCAGAAAACAACCCCGAACAAAAAGCGGTAGTTTCTGGCATAAGGCAATCTACCCGGATCAGGTATGGCTGGACGGGTTATACATGGCGCTTCCCTTCTATATGATGTATGAAACAAAATTTAATAATATGAAGAATTATAATGATATCATAGACCAGTTTGTAGCTGCCAGAAAATTCTTGTTTGATAAAGAAAAAGAACTGTATTATCATGGCTGCGATGAGTCTAAGACCATATTCTGGGCGGATAAAGAAACAGGAAGATCAGCGAATTTCTGGATTCGTGCACTTGGCTGGTATCTGATGGCACTCACTGATGTACTTAGTGAGATGAATGAAATGGTTTTTGAACAGTATGTAATCCTTGAGGAGCTTTTAAGAGAAGGGGTAAAGGGTATCTTAAAATATCAGGATCCTGCTAGTAAGATGTTCTATCAGGTAATAGATCATCCGGAGGTTCCGGGAAATTATCTTGAAACTTCCGGGTCTACTATGATTTCTTATGCTATTTTAAAAGGCTGTTCTTTAGGTGCGCTTCTTAAAGAGAAATATCTGTCGTCCGGTGTTGAAATTTTTGAATCTATCGTTAATAACCGCTTGAGAGAAGAAGACGGAACAATAAAACTTACAGGCATTTGCTCCGTTGCAGGACTTGGTCCCGAAAGTGATACAAGACGAGATGGGAGTATCCTCTATTACCTTTCTGAACCCATTGTGGAGGATGACAGGAAGGGTATCGGTGCCTTAATGATGACTTATGCGCAAATCAAAATGCTGCATAAATAACCTGACGTAAGAATTCGCTTAGGAGGCAGAGATTTGGAACTTCAAATACTTTTCAAGACAGCAAGAAGTGCCGTGTTTGAAATACAAGAGGGTGGAGTATTTTATACCAATAAAAATTATAGGTTCTTTTTAAATGATAAGGAATACGGAAATACAGAACGGGTCATAAACGGCATATACGAATTAAAACCTGATAGCAGGTATAAGCTTACGGTTAAAAGTGAGCAGAGTGAAAGCAGTATATTTTTTCAGACAGAGAAGGAATCCTTTAGTTTAGATGTCAGGGATTTTGGGGCGAAAGGAGATGGAATCTCTGATGACACCTGCTTTATACAAGCTGCGATTATGTCCTGTCCAATAGACGGAAGAATCTTTATTCCGGCAGGAACCTATCGTATTACTACTTTATTCCTAAAGAGTAATATAAAACTGGAATTAGGAAAAGGAGCCATCTTAAAGGCCTTTACCGAAAGAGAAAAACGGCCCATAATACCCGGACGCATACAGAGCTATGATGAAGAGGATACCTGCTACCTGGGAACCTGGGAGGGAAATCCCTTGACCATGTTTTCTGCAGTTATTCAGGGTATGAACCTGGAAAATGTAGTAATATACGGACAGGGAGAGATTGACGGTAATGCGGACATAACCAACTGGTGGGATAAGCCTAAGGAAAAGAACATGGCCTATCGGCCAAGGCTGATATTCTTAAGTAATTGCAAGAATATCGTAATCGAAGGGGTAGTATTAATTAATAGCCCCAGCTGGACCCTGCATCCTTATTTCTGTTCAGAACTTAAGTTTATCAGATTAAGTATATTAAATCCTAAGAATTCACCCAATACGGATGCTCTGAATCCGGAATCCTGTAATAATGTTGAAATCACAGGGGTATTCTTTAGTGTTGGAGACGATTGTATTGCAATTAAATCCGGCAAGATTTATTTTGGCAGAAAGTTTAAAACGCCTTCTCAAAATATAACCATTCGACAATGCTGTATGCAGGATGGACATGGTTCGGTAACAATAGGAAGTGAGAATGCAGGTGGTGTCAGAAATATAACTGTCAGAGACTGCCTTTTTCTTCATACGGACAGAGGACTGCGTGTAAAAACCAGGAGAGGCAGAGGAGAGGATGCAATAATTGATAATATCGTATTCGATAATATACGAATGGACGGTGTAATGACTCCCATTGTTATAAACTGCTTTTACTTCTGTGATCCGGATGGGCATTCAGACTATGTACAAAACAAGGCAGCATATCCAGTAGATGAAAGAACACCGGTAATCAAAAAGCTTGCCTTCCATAATATCGATTGTATCAACTGCCATGTGGCAGCTGTCTATATATATGGTTTACCGGAGAGAAAAATTGAAGAGCTGCAATTTGAGAATGTAACTGTTCAGTTTGACGAAAAGGCTATAAAGGGATATCCGGATATGATGGATGACCTTGAGGAAACAAGCCGTTTGGGAGTATTTATTCAAAATGTAGAGAAGCTGACCCTGTCAGAGGTTACTATTAAAGGTCAGGATGGAGAAGCTTACCATCTGAAAAATATTGATAATATTAAAGGATTGCAGAATTTAAAAGCTTAAACATATTAAACATCTTCATAATTCAGAATTCAAAATAATATAGTAGCTTTAATAATCATTCTTAGTAGAGCTTCTGAGTATAAACCGTATAGCATCTAATCTTGTAATATGAATTAGAACTTTCATTGGAAGAGCCAATTGACAGGAATAATGATTCATGATATATATAGTTGTATATACAAATATTTCTGATATAAGATTTACTCAGCTTAAAATCTATATTCGAATTAGTGTTTATATTACTAGAACAGAGGAGACATACTATGATTAAAGTAGTAGCGAAGAATTATATCAAGTCAGATAAAGTAGATGAGTTCGTTACATTGGCCGGTCAATTGGTAAAGGATACAAATAGCAAAGATAAAGGCTGTATCGCTTATGATGTATTTCAGGATTTAACCGATTCAAACATCTTTACCTTTATTGAGGAATGGGAAAACAAAGAGGCCTTGGAGCAGCATATGTCTGCAGACCATTTTAAAGAAGCTATGGTTCAGTTTAAGTATCTGATGGAAAAACCAGGAGATGTCAATCTGTATAAAAAGGTAGACTAGTATAAAAGCGGAAGGCTTTCATGATCAAATTGTACTAAGAATTATTATACATACCCTGCCAGCAACAAGGATCGTGCTATTATACTCCATGCTGGCAGGGTATTAGTTTATTACCAAATAATATAACAGCTTTTTGATATCTTGATGAAGGTTCGTATATTAGGCATAAATTTATCTATTCAAAAGAAAATTTATTGAGTTCGGTAATTTATTATGATATATTACTTATCATAAATTGCTATTAAACATTTAATATAATTGGCAGTGTATGTAGAAACTTTATGTTTATTATTAAATTAATACATTAGCTGGCCTGAGCAGTATACATTAAAAGAAGCAGTAACCAATACATAAGAAAGGCTGTATGAGGTCTCCTGTTTGAATATACAACTGGAAACTACATTAATGACAACTATGAATGACCAAAAAAAAGCAAAACTTTATGCTCTTGGAACAATTATATTATGGGCATCTGCATTTTCACTTACTAAAATTGCTCTAAAACATTTTACCGGGGATACTTTGGGATTATTACGTTACCTGGTAGCTTCTGTCTGCCTTCTTATAATAGGGGTGTTTCTTAAAATTGGACTCCCGGAGATTAAAGATATACCGAAATTCTTCCTATCAGGAGCATTAGGTTTTACTATTTACATGCAGGTGTTTAATCAGGCACAGAAAACACTGACATCAGCTACAGGCAGTATTCTTATTGCCACAGCACCGGTTATTACTGCATTATTAGCAGGTATTTTCTACAAAGAAAAGATTAAGCTGAAAGGGTGGCTTGCAATATCGGTGGAATTCATCGGAATACTGATACTGACCCTTTGGGATGGTGTATTTACCATGAACAAAGGTGTATTTTGGATGCTGGGTGCGGCATTTTGTATTAGCTGCTATAATTTATTTCAAAGATATTACCTCAGGAAGTATACCGCTCTTCAGGCCACTGCCTATAATATATTCGGAGGAACCATATTGCTGCTTTTCTTTCTGCCCAAAGCAGGTAATCAGGTATTACACGCACCAACGTATCAGTTGCCGGTAATTTTGTTTCTGGGAATTTTCCCAAGCTGTCTGGCATATATCTGGTGGGCAAAAGGATTATCCCTGGCTGTAAAAACCTCCGATGTTACAAATTTTATGTTCGTTACACCTTTTATTGCTGCATTAATTGGTTTTCTAATGATTGGAGAAACCCCTACCAAGGCAACCTTCCTGGGAGGAACCATTATAATTCTGGGATTACTACTTTTTCAAAAAATTAATTCAACTTCAGGAGGTAATAAGAAGAATGAGACTGGCCTTAGCACAAATGAAAATGAATAATGACAGCGAGAGAAATCTGCACAAAGCGCTTTCTGTTATGGAGGAAGCAGCAGTAAATAAAGCAGATATGATATTCTTTCCGGAGCTCCAATTCACGCCTTTCTTTCCTCAGTATCAGGGACTGGACATGGAGCCGCAGGCACTTGAAATAAATCATCCCTTTGTTACCGAACTCAGAAACAAGAGCCGGGAATTAGGGATATTCCTGTCACCTAATTTTTATCTAAAGGAAAAGGGACACAATTATGATGCCTCCTTAATGATTGATAATACCGGAAAGCTTTTGGGAATATCCAAGATGGTACATATAACGCAATGTGAAAATTTTTATGAACAGGATTATTATACGCCTTCAGATGATGGCTTTAAGGTATATGACACTCCTTTTGGCAAGGTTGGTATTGTAATCTGCTTTGACAGACATCTGCCTGAAAGTATTCGTACCTGTGCAGCTCTGGGAGCAGAACTTATTTTAATACCCACAGCCAATACAATCGGTGAGCCCATGGAGCTCTTTGAATGGGAGGTAAGGGTTCAGGCAATGCAGAGCAGTGTCTATATCGCTATGTGTAACCGGGTGGGAAAAGAAGATAATATGTATTTCGCCGGACAATCCCTTGTTGCCGATCCCATTGGCAATACTCTGATAAAAGCAGGAGAAGCCGAAGAAATCCTGTATTGTGACATTGATTTGAAGCAAAGCAGTATTATACGTAGCGAGAGACCCTATTTCAAACTACGCAGGACAGAATTCTATCAGTAAGTTTATGATATGAATATATACCTTTTTTGACCAATATGAAATTTCTACATTTAAAGAACTGTTACGAAAATTGAGTTCAAATTTACCCAAATGAATTTGTGGGTTGTATAAAGAATTACATGTTTCCTGGGGAGATTTTATTACTGTGTTTTAATCTGTTCGGATCAAAGGAAATATACCTTGGGATTTGTTCGGATCAAAAGAAATATACCTTGGCAAATATGCAGGAGTATACAGGAGAATATTTATTCATTAATATATAAAAATACTCATGTATTAATTTACTCTAGCCGAATAACAAAAAAATATGCTATTCTTTCATATGGGTATTTCAAGATACTAGAGTATTAAATACCTTTTATTAAAGGTTAAAGTCATCTAAGAGTTAAGAAAAGGTGGCATTTGATAGAAAGAAAGGATACAAACTATGGAAAAACCAATTTTAGTTTTCCAGACAGACTTTACTTATAAAGAAGGTGCCGTGTGTTCCATGTACGGTGTCGTTAAAACAGTAGACCGCAGCTTAGAGATCTTTGACGGAACCCATGAAATTCCTCATTTTGATACCTGGAGTGCTTCTTACCGCCTTTATCAGTCGGTTGGTTTTTGGCCGAAGGGAACTATTTTCGTTTCGGTAGTGGATCCGGGGGTAGGTACTGCAAGAAAAGCCTGCATTGCAAAGACAAAAGATGGCTATTATATCGTAACACCGGATAACGGTACATTAACCCATATGAAGGAATATGCAGGTATTGAAGAGGTCAGAGAAATTGACGAGACCGTTAACCGGCTTCAAACAACGTTAGGTACCAGCGTATTTCATGGTAGGGATTTATTCGGTTACTGTGCTGCAAAACTTGCCAGCGGTATCATTTCATATGAGGAAGTCGGTCCGGCTTATCCTGTTGAGGATATTGTTATACATCATATACCTAAGCCGGTAATTACCGCAAATAAGGCAGCAGGAATATTAGAAAGCAGTGATCCCAACTTCGGGAATTTGTGGAGTAATATACCAGTGGCGGAGATGCTTCAACAAGGCTTTGATTATGGGGATGTGTTAAAGGTAATCATCAGGCATAAAGATATTGTGGTTTATCAAGAGAAGCTTCCTTTTGTTAAAACATTTGGTTTTGTTGAAAGGGGTAAATCCCTGATTTATACCAATGAACTGATGAAGGCTGGAATAGCTATTAGTTTAGGAAATTTCCGGGACACCTTTCATGTCAGTTACGGATTTGACTGGTCTGTTGACTTAATAAAAGACTGAGAATTCAAGGATAAAAAACAGTTTTAGTATTACTTCCATATACAAAAATAATATAAGATGCTATAATATGTTAGAGTTATCTAACTAAAGGTATTATTTTATCTTATATTTATGGAGGAACTGTTGTTGTGAACAGAGAAGAACAGAAGCCATCTATTTTTACACAGGAGAGTCTTACCTGTGCATTGCGTATATGGGAGCAGGTTAATATCTCTCTTTTAGATATCCGACACAGGCTAATCACACCAGAAGATCCAATACTCCGGTATCGACTTCCTGCCAGTGCCTTTTTATTTACTGCCGGAAGAAAAGCGGAGATATTGATAGAGGAGACTTCTTACTGCTCGGAGAATTTCGGACTGTGTCATGTGGGGAAAGGGATGGAGTTATCCCTTCGACCTATGGAGGTATGGCTGGAGTACTATCTGGTATTGTATCGTTACAGTGAGCCGGTTACACATAAAAAAGAGATTAACAGATTACTGGAACAAACGAATCCATTTAGGCAGCAGTATGGATTTACGCCGAATAATCCTGTTTTTATCTCGGAATTACTTTGCAGAATGTATGAAGTATGGAAGCAGCCCAGTCCCTTGGAGCGCTTCTATGAAAAGACAGCCTTCTATCAATTAGTGTATGAGATTTACAGAGAACTTGAACAGGGCAAAGTAAATGTACTTCAGCCTGATGTTGTCTCAATGACGAAAAGGTACATAGATGAACATTTCCGCGAATCAGTTTCCATTCAATCCATAGCGTCAGTGTTTGGGATAAGTGACAGCCACTTACGCAGATGTTTCAAAAATGAATATGGAGAAAGTCCTCAGGAGTATTTAACCAATGCAAGAATGCTATCAGCCCGTAAGTTACTGCATAGCAGCAGTCTGCCTATACGAAGTATTGCGACTGCCTGTGGTTTTCCGGATGAATTTTATTTCAGTAAGTTATTTCTAAAAACTACGGGGATGACCCCCAGAGATTATAGAGCGAAAATACCAAGTTATCGGAACGATTTCTCCATGGAAAATGCATCCTCCTATTCCTATAATGAGAAAGGCCAAGTTAGTCATGGCAAACTCAGAAAAGAAGGAGATGTTTACATGTTAAAGCAAATGAAGAATAAGACCTTAGCTGCCGCAGCGCTTTCAATGGTGATACTGCTTTCTGCCTGCAGTAATGGAACACCTGTTAATACAAAAGGGACAGAAACAAGCCCCACTCAGGCAGCAGCAACCGAAGCAATAAAGGACACAGAGACAGAAACCAGCACAAGGACTATAAGCACCGTTAAAGGAGATATCGAGGTACCGGCAAACCCTGAGAGGGTAATAGCCACCTATGGAATGGGTGATGTACTTGCTTTGGGGGTTAAGCCAGTTGCAACCTATGATGCAACCGGAACCGCTTATGAAAAAGAAGTTGCCGATCTTCCTGTATGGGCAAGCTTTGAATCAGAAGATATTATGACATATGAGCCGGATTTAATTCTTGTAGTAAACGAAGAGCAGTACGACAAAGTATCAAAAATTGCTCCTACCATAATTATTCCGTTTACAGAGCTCAGTATGGAGGAAAGAATTACCTTTCTTGGAAAGGTTCTAAATAAAGAAGCAGATGCAGTCAAGATATTAACAGATTTTAATCTGAAAATAGAAGATGCCAAGAAACAGCTTTCAGAAAAAGGAATTATGGACAAAACCTTTAGTATATTTGAAGGCAGTGACAATGGCGGTGTATGGGCATACGGCGATAAGTGGGGACGTGGTGGAGATCTGATTTACAGCCACATGGGATTTAAAGCTCCCGAGATTATACAGAATGAAATCATAGGCAAAGACCAATACCATGATGTTTCACTTGAAGTTATTAATGAATATGCCGGCGATTATATTATATTCAGTGGTGAACTGAATGAGTTAGAAGATAACCCAGTTTGGCAGTCAATTCCCGCTGTTCAGGCAAATCATATAATACCGATTGATTATACACTTTTCTATGATATTGATATATATTCTTCAGGAATTCAATTAGACTATCTGCTGGAGAAGCTATTAGAAGTATCAGAGTAATAGAAAAATACGGGTATGTTCTGGTATTAAGGAAATAGAGTTGGTAATATTAATGGTGTAATTGCAATGGTATATAGTATTTAAGGAGAGTTTATTTTAATTTTAATGGTTACAATATATATTGTTAGTGGTAATAATTAGCTCCCTTTGCAGAATCAGTAAAAATGCAAAACTGTACTGTAAAGAGGAGTTTCTATAGTGCAGATATTATTTCTGAATATTATGTAGAAAATAATTACGTTTTGTATAAGAGATTTATTATTATATGATTGCGAATAAAGGGTATAGAAACAAAATATCAATGTTAATTATTTAACAATGTATAAATTGTAATAAAAAAGTACATATTTATGATATAGAATTTTTGGTTATATATGGTTTATAATACGTGGAATTCTTTAAATTATCGATTTAATATTGGATATCTATAAAACACAAAAATTCTTTAAAGGATTGTATTAAAGTAAAGTATAAAATACTAAAAACGAGTTAATTTTTTGAATTATAAAGGATTGAGTGAAAAGCTTATGTGAATATAATTGCATAACTTGACTTTAATAAAAGGCGGCATTGGTACATATTGTGCGTCTGGAAATGTGTTATAATATAGTATGATTATTTTTATTTCAGAGTATTGTTTGGTAAATTGTTATTCATACAATATTGGAGAAAAATATCAAAGCTAAAAGAAAAAAGCAAAAGATTGTTTGCATATAAAAAAAGAGATAGTATATTAATTTGTCTGTAATTAAGTTATTAAACAGTTTGATACTAAAAATTTAATCATGTATTAAAAAGCCAAAATTATACTGGATTACCCCTTCTTATAAGAAATCGCCTCAACTATTCGTTAAACTTGCGTTTTGCGAATAGTTGAGGGTGTAATACTACGTTGTATGACTGATCCTAAATATAAATTTTATAACCCCAAAAATAGAGTCAAATGATATTTGGTTAATAATATCAATTATTTAAATTCACAACTTAATACTGTACTCTTTTTATCTTATATTACTCTAGATATCTTATATAATTAATGAAATAAATATGGATCATAGTTTCTTTGTGAACCATATTTATTTCATTTTATGTGCTATGGAACCAAATTTAATTCATTTTCTATATATGAGAATAATTATGAAAAATTTTGTTTTTACTCTTATAATTTAGTTTTTGAAGATAGGCAATATCATCTTTTGCCATTGTCTCTCTTGCATTTGCAAGAACCTCTTCTTGATTATTTCTTCAGCTCTTCTTGTTCGTCTATATGACTTAAACTCATGAACACCATCTTTTTAAATTTATTTAATACAGTTGAAATTCGCAGTAATTAGGGTCAACACTTACTTCACAAAGACCGGTTGAACAGCAAATTTACGGTTCGTAAATAGTCATTTTTTCTAATTAATAATTGGTTATTGGTTGCGGGAACCAATGTTTCGTTTTATTAACAAACTTCACGAGTAAAAGCATAACAGGAACCTCAGTCAGCACGCCTACTGTACAGGCAAGCACTACCGGGGAAGTTGGTCCGAAAATTGCAATTGCTACTGCCACTGATAATTCAAAAAAATCAGAAGCTGCAATCAGAGCTGCAGGTGCTGCAATGTTATGGGGTTGTTTTGTCCATTTGCATATCTGATATGTAAAAGTGGCCGAAATAACATTTTGTAATATAAGCGGTACGGCTATTAATAGAACATATAATGGCTGTTCTAAAATGATATCTCCCTGGAATGTAAAGATAATTATTAGAGTCAATAACAATCCCAAAGTCGTGATACCATCAAATTTGGTAACAAATTTTTCGTTGAAGTATTCTAAGCCTTTCTTCTTTATCATTAAAGCTCGTGTAAGAAAGCCACCAATTAACGGAACTACTACAAATAATACGATGGAAAATATAAGCGTATCCCAAGGAATCTGTACATTGTTCACACCTAACAAGAATTGAACTAACGGTACAAAAAGTATCAATATAAGAAGATCGTTTACCGATACCTGTACAAGAGTATGTGCCGGATCTCCTTTTGTCAAATTGCTCCATACAAATACCATTGCAGTACACGGAGCTGTACCTAATAGAACTGCGCCTGTAACAAAATCTTGTGCTAAACCTGCAGGTATCAATGCTTTAAATATTACAAGAAAGAATAGTGATGCAAGCCCAAACATCAAAAAAGGTTTAATCAACCAACTACTACCGCTGGATATTACGATACCCAATGGATGTTTACCAACATTTTTTAATGCCTGAAAATCAATCTTCATCATCATTGGATAAATCATAATCCAAATAAGTACTGCAATGGGAATGTTTTGCCCAGCAAACTGCATTTTGTTTAATACTTCAGGAACACCAGGTAAAAATCGTCCAATCAATATACCTGATACCATACAGAGCAATACCCAAACTGAAAGGTATTTTTCAAAAAACTCGATACCTTGTGCTTTTTCTTTTTTCATTTCTCTAACTCCTTTTATGAGGTTGTTTATTACAATTGCATAAGCCTTGTGTCTTGCATTTCTGATATGCTTCCTGATCTGATGAAAAGGTTGGAAGTTCGATAAGCTTTTGCTTCAGATATTCCCATAGCGCTTTGTTTTCCTGGATAAAGTCTTTATTTAAGCGGTAATAGGTCCATTGAGCATTTTTATAACTGTCGAGTATTCCGCTCCTTTTCAATGCTGACAAATGACGCGAGGCATTCGATTGAGTCATTCTAAGAGATGATTCAATTTCACAGACACACAATTCATCTTCCAATATCAACGACAGAATACGTAATCTACTTTCTTCAGATAAAGCCTTAAAGATTTCTACCATGGTATTTTCCTTCCTGTTTCTTAGATACATGAGCATATGCGCATATATGCATATATATGCTAATAAAAAACTTTTGTTATAATACTTAATAATTTTTATTTATTTTTTGCTTTTAGAGTGTGTTTTACTGTACTGCTTCTGGCCTCCAGATAGGTTATATACTTTTTTTAATCCTCTGCCCATGAGAATGTTTTGGGCTGCATTACCTGTCACACCTTTATTACAGTAAGTTACTACTACTTCTTCTTGTTCTATGTCTGGTAATTCGCTTCTTAATTTTGAATGTGGAATACTCTTTGCCGATTCAATATGGTTCTTTTCATACTGTGTGACTACTCTAGCATCAATCAAAGTATACTTCTCACCGGATTCAATCAACTCATCTAATCCCTGTGCAGTCAACAAAGGTCTGCCTTTGTGAATTGCATTATCAAGAATCATGCCGGTGTACATTACAGGATCTTTTGTTGTTGAAAAAGGGGGAGCATAAGCTAAATCTAAATGGAACAGGTCTTCTACTTTCGCTTTAAAAGAAATGGCTGTGACAAATACATCAATCCTTTTATCAACACCCTCATATCCAATGATTTGAACACCAAGAAGTCTGCCGGTTGCCTTATCCGCAATCCCCTTGATTACCATTTCTTTGCCGCCCATGTATTCCGGTTTATTCGGTTTTATATTATGGCATACGACTACATCATAACCTAGTTCATGAGCTTCACGTTCTGAAAGACCCGTTTGTGCTACTGTCAAATCAAATATTTTAAAGATTCCAGTTCCGAGTACTCCTTGAAATTCGAGATTACCTCCTGTCATGCTATCGCCAGCAATTCTACCGGTCTTATTGGCGGTAGAGCCTAAAGGTCTGTAAACCGGTTTACCTGTCACAACATGAAATTGTTCTATACAATCACCACAGGCATAAATATTTTTTCGGTTGGTCTCCATTTTGCGGTTTACTTTAATAGCACCCGTTTCTCCAAGTTCTATACCTGCCGCTTTTGCTAGTTCAATATTGGGCCGGACCCCTGTAAAAAGTAGGACCATATCAGCTGTAAGTCTCGTATCATCTGATAATATAACATGGTTTTCAAAAATCTCTTTCACGGAGATATCTGTCATCACGGAAATCTCTTTATCTCTTAAATGTTCTTCAACATAAACAGCCATATCTGGATCTAACCCTGGCGTGACCTGTGGTAATCTTTCTATTAATGTTATGTTAATTCCAAGACTCTTTAGGTTTTCACACACTTCAAGTCCAATAAATCCTGTGCCAACAATCACTGTAGATTGAGGATGATAGCTATTGATATATTCCTTAATACGATTCATATCATTTATGTTGCGTAATGAGAATACATGTTTAAAGTCTGTACCTTTTATTGGCGGAATAACAGCTCTTGCTCCTGTTGCCAGCACCAGTTTATCGTAATTATCGTTGAACACCTCATCTGTTAAAAGGTTTCTAATCTCAATTTTTTTCTCTTCTGGATGGATAGACAAAACTCCATGAAGTGTATAGATATCTACGTTATATTTACTTTTAAAGAAAGCAGGGTCACGTGGAGTTAGTGCATCAGCACTTTCAATCTCTCCCCCAATATAATAAGGCATTCCACAACCGGAGTAAGATATAAAGTTATCCTTTTCATATATAATTATTTCTGCTTCTTCACTGTTTCTTCTGGCTTTCGCTGCAGCAGATGTTCCGGCCGCTACGGCACCAATGATAATAATACGCATTGATATTCCTCCTTCATTAGTCGCAATCACAGGTTACTTCCATATCAAGTAATACAGCTGCTTGCATGATGTCTTGTAATAAACTATTTGCTTTCGCAAATCCTTTCTGACTAAGCGAATAATACATCCACTTACCTTCTCTTCTACAATTAATTAATCCCGACTCACATAAAAGTTTCATATGATGAGATAAAGTTGATTGGGATATATGCATTACCTCTAATAAATCGCAAGCACATTTTTCTCCGCTTTTTAATAGATCAATTATCATTAATCTATTGGGGTCACACAAGGCTTTAAATACAGTAGCATTTTGTTCATATTCATATATTTTATCCATAGTATCACCTCATATCTATTCTTATCGATATGTTGATTATATTACTCATATCGATATTTGTCAATATGAATAATAAAAAATAGACTGCCCTTGCAGTCTATCTTAAGACGATTAGTTCCAATTAGTTGCCTACTTTGTTACTTCTTCTTTCTACTAATACAACATCATGCCATTTACCATTATCCATCATACCAAGTTTTTCTCTATAACCAATCTCTCTGAAACCACATTTTTTATGTAAGTTTAGGCTTGCAATATTCTCTCGAATTATTCCTGATTGCAATGTCCAATAACCATTTTCTTCAGATAATCTAATAAGCCCACTTAGCAGTTCTGTTCCAACTTTCTGTCCACGACATTCAGGAGATATGTAGATACTAAGTTCAGCCACACCTGCATATACACACCGGCTAGAAACAGGAGATAATGCTGCCCATCCAAGAATTTTATCTCCTTTTCTTGCAACTAATCGGCATTCTTTGTTATGTCCATTATTCCACTCTTCCCAACTTGGTGTTGAATTTTGAAATGTTGCTATTTTCGTACTGATTCCTTCTGTGTAGATAGCAGCAACCTGGTCCCAATCTGTATCCTTCATCTCATCTAAAATATAGTCCATCTTCTTAGTCTCCTTATTTATATGCCTTAACATGGGCGCCGGCAAATGCACCGTCAAGTACGGATCCATCTATTTGTGAATAGATATCACCAAGTTTTTTTGATTCAGCAATGTCTTTCATAACTTCTTTTGTGTATATATTAACTGGAGTAATCTCAATTTCTTTAAAACCTACTTGATTGAGAATTCTTTTATAATCATCAACTGTTAATGCTCCGGAAATACAGCCTACCCATAGTTGTATATTTTCTTTGATCTCATCCGGGACAGCTTTTAGTTGTACTATATCAGCTATTGCTAGCCTTCCTCCTTCTTTTAATACTCGAAAGGCTTTCTCCTAGTGCAGCTTCTTTGCTTTCTGTTAGATTAATTACACAATTAGAGGTAACAACATGAACGGACTCATCCTTCAGAGGGATATCTTCTATGTAACCTTTTATGAACTCGACATTTTTAGCATCGCTTTTTTCTTTATTTTGGTTTGCTAAATTTAGCATGTCATCCGTCATGTCAAGGCCATATACTTTTCCGGTTTCTCCAACATATCTCGAGGAGATAAGTACATCTATACCTCCGCCACTACCTAAATCTAATACAACTTCACCCGGTTGTAAGTTAGCTAGCAACAAGGGATTTGCACAGCCCAAGGATGCATCAATCGCTTCCACTGGCAACCCTTTGATAAATTCCTCTGAATAAAGTACAGATTCCTTAGCAGTATCACCACAGCATGATTCTCCACATCCGCAAGAGTTATCCTTTCCTTAACTTACTTTCCTGGCGATACCACCATAATATTCTTTAATTTCATCCTTTTTGCTTTTCGACATACAAGCACCTCTTATTGTCTTTCATCTTATAAAATATTTAGCAACACCTGCTTGCTTCAACTGCACTTGCTAGTAGTTGTAGGCTTTCTAATACCTGATTCCTTTTATCCTCCGGAATGGTTCTAAAAACGCTTTGAAAATAGCTATTCATATTCTCCTCTGTGTTTTTAAACACAGTTCTTCCATTATCCGTTAACTGAATGATTACATACCGTCTATTTTCTGTATCCAGTTCCCTAAGTACAAGATCAGCTTCTACAAGATTGTTTATTGTTCGGCTCATAGTACTTTTATCCAGTCCCAATAAATCAGCTAACTCTACTAAGGTTATTTTTCCTCTTCTACCAATCTCAACAATAGCATGACACTGGGCTATACTTATACCGCAGCAAGAGGCATCACTTTTTTCTAAAATACCTAAATCTCTTACTAAAATTCTTAAAAGTTCTCTTAATGTATTATTTCCTTGGTTTTCCATTTCTATCACCTCATAACTATATTAACATACAACAGTTGCATCTTGCAACTATTATTTTTATAAAAGTCTCAACTTCATATCGTGGTGTTATAAAATTGAGACTTTAATCATTTGTTGTACCCATAAATCTAAATTTACAGAGTATAACCTTATTTATTTAATCTACATTTAGATATTTAATATAACTCAATAATACTATTTGTATATTCAATCAGAATATAGATGGGATATTCTTTGAATTCTGTTTTCCATTGTTGTATTGTACCCAGAAGTCAAAAGTAAAGCCAGACCTGCTTTCTTTTCTTTCAGTACAAGAAAAAGAAGTTACTTATTTTGTTGCATAACACACTATCAGTTTTAGAGTTTATCGATTGAGTAGCAAATAGCACTCTTTCCATCTCCAAAAAGATGTTGTTTGTCTACTCCACCAAACCATTCATAGTCCTTATCACCTTCGCCTTTGGTTTCTATTAAATCAGCAACACCATCTCTTAATGCAGTTAACAAAGAAATATTGTCCACTTCTTGTGCATGACCATGTAGAATATAATCAGCCTCTTTCGTCACATACATAATTTTATCGAGATTATTCAATAAGTCCTTTAACATTTTACTTTCATTAAGCTGCATCCAAAGTCCATGGTTAATACCATCCCCTGTAAACAAAATTCTATCCTCTTTTAGTAAAAGGCAGATACCTCCAGGCGTATGTCCAGGTAACGATATAATATCAAGCGTTAGCCCACCAAGGTCAATAACATCACCATCCTTAATAGGTTTAAATGGTGGCATATATAAATTGTTTTTCTTACAAGATTCAACGAATTCCTGAAACGCCATATGTTCTTTCGCAACCTCACTATCATCTGGATTCATATACGCCTCGTCAAAAAATACATTCCCAAATATATGGTCACAGTGTCCATGAGTATTTACTACCATGAGAGGCAAATCTGTCAAAGTACGAACCACATCATACACATTCTCATATCCGTTCATTGTATCTATAACTAAAGCCTTTTTGTCTCCTACTACCAAATAACCAGTAGCTTCGCCACCATCATCCATCAGATAAATATGATCATTCAATTTCTTAACTTTAATTCTTTCAAACATTTAACTTCTCTCTTTCATATTATTTGTCTATGTACTACGCATGACCTCTAAACTTAATGAGAAGTATCATAACTTCTCAGTTTGCTTTTATCCAAAATCAACAATCCAGATGAACATCCTATTATTGCTATAATATGTATTTCCAATATATCACTTTATGGATAATATTACAAATTATATACGATAATATTATCTACATTATTATCTGATAAAAACGACAAAACTAGTTAAAGGAGAATGTCATTTCCATTCCTCTTTTAATTCGCATTTCGTCCCTACCGTCCTTGATTGTACGCTTTATATTTTCATCCATTGTACATTTTAGAAAAATAATAGTTTCATTGAACTCTATACAATCATTTCTAATTTTTTCTATTACGCTTTTATAAATTTCCTTTCTCTCACCGTGCCAACCATATGTAAAAACCACCGTATTAATAGCTCTACAAGAAAGATAATTCAGAAGGTATCTTCTTACCTTACCAGCATTACTCATGTTTGCTTGATAATACTTCATTATGATATTCTTGTGGTGAACGACCGGTAGCTTTCCTAAAAAATCTTGTAAAGGAGGCTGCTGTTTCGTAACCGACCATTTTAGCAACTTCGTAGATTTTAACATTTTCATTTTCCAATAGTTCCTTCGCTCTTTTTATCCGGACACTATCTATGTATTCAGAAATGTTAACCCCCATGACCTGTTTGTAAAGTCTGGATAGGTAAGACGGGTTTAAAAAGACCTGCTCTGCAAGTCTTACCAGAGAAAGATCTTCATCCATATGCTTCTCAATGAATTTTTGTATATAGCTGATTGCTTTATATGCTCTCTTTTTTTGCTCTTCGCTCTGAAGAGAGAAAATCAGATCAGATAGTTGATATAGATATGCTACCGCCTCTTCCCAGGATTCAAATTTATCGATCCGCATCAGTCTATTCTGATCGAGGTGGAAGGCGATTTTTTCAGTAAGCTTGCAGCGGTTGATATAAGACAAAAGAGTTAAGGAAATCCTATAATAGGCTTCTATAGCTGCATTGCTGTTTTTACTCTTCATTAATTTTAAAGGTATTACCCATTCTGTTAAGGTTTCAAAAAACTTGTCCTTTTGTCCTGACTCAAGATATAATTCAATGATTTCCATTCCTTGCTGCCTAATCATCAGCTCCAGTACTTTGATATCGGCTTCCAGTTCAGGCACCTCCGAACTGGTATTGATAATATCGCTTTTAAGTTCATTATCTACTAATAGCATTTCTATATTTGTGCCGATTCGGTAATTCAGTAATTGACTCAGAGAATAATATTTTTTTGATAGGTGCTCCCACCTGCAGGGTTCACCACTTAATACAAAACTGATGGAGGTATCCAGAGACTCACGGCACACAGACTGAATCACCTCAAGGGTCCCTTTCAGGAATGAAATCGTTTTTTTATAATCAGCTATCAGTTCTGTTTGAAGCTGGCTTATTTTAAGTAAATCCTTCGGTTGCAGGAACAAAACAAATCTATAACTTTCGTCCATTACACAGACACTTGTAACCCTGGTGCTCAGATACTGGTCAATCATTAGTCTTACGGAATACAGGTATTGCATTTTGCTGCTATAGGATAAATCAGTTGGAAAATTGTCAACATGACCCAATAGCAATAATACCGGCTTGTCCGGATTCATTGAAATTTCAAGTTGTTCAAATTGGGACCTCGTTATATTTGCTGGCGGATCTTCATGGAGCAAATGTAATAAGAAGTCCTTCTGAAATAACTCAAGTGCCATATTCATCTGTTCGTTAGCCGTATGGATCAATTTCTCTATGTTTATTCCATTCTGTATGTCATTAATGGCATTTTCAACAGCCTTTATCAGTTTCTCGTGTTTTTCTGTTTTTCTGATATAACTTATGCCATTGGGCTGATTTACTTTATATATATATTTATATTCATTATAACGGGTAAGAAATATAACCCTGCATTGAGGCCAATTCCTATATATTACATCCCGCAATTGCAAACCATCAATCTCAGGAATTCTAATACCTGTAAGCACGATATCAATTCTGGTTCTGTTCAGCCATTTTATTGCTTCTTCGCCTGAATATGCCTTATAGACATCTAAATCCATATTTTCTCTGTTTATAAATACTTCATATAACCCATTTACAATAAATTCTTCCTCATCCACAATCAGTAATCTGTACATATTTATACCCCCTCGGTATTTTGATATTTAATATTGCCTATTGCTCCCCCAATTAAATATAGAAATCTGTAAAACCTAACAAGTCATCTACCAGTTTAACAAGCCGATGACAGTTGATAATTTTAATCACCCCCAATTCTTACTTATTGCACATAAGTGTACTTTTCAAAGTTAACACCAGCATAATCATGACAGTTACATTAACCATATAATTATGTTTGTTCATGTTCAGTTTTTTAAAAGCTGATAAAAAGGATATCCATTGATTATCCCTTTTTAGAAATAAGTTCGGCTCCATATGTTATGAATGAATTTAGAATGAGCCCTTGTATTTTTAATTTTTGTATTCACTAAGATGCCTTGTTAGCAGAATGAGATTTTCATCCCCTATTCTGGTCATGATTTTTTTGCTGATAAACTAATATTAAGAAAAAGGGGATTAATTAATGATTGTAGCTGCTTTATTCAGCCGCTGCATAAGAATCTTCTGATGGTATACCTGATTTATGTGTCTCTTAGTTTCTAGCCACTTTGGATGCCAGTAATATTATACCGCCATATACATATTTTTACAATGCATTTCAGATAAGTATCCATGAATAACAATTCTTTTGCAGGATTGGTAACTGACCTGTTAACCGTTCAGAGAGAATAAACCATTATTGATATAATTATGGGTGAAATTGATTCCGAAGTGAATATTTATGTTACATGACGGATTAGAACTTACAGATCGTATTAACATATGGAGAATACGTATGAGCATATTAAGTAATTTAGGATTTTGGGTTTTTATATTGTTCTATGGAAGTTATTTGAGTAAACAGCTGTTGCTGAAACAATAGGGAAAGCAAGTGACCGGCTGGGACGAATGGTTGTCGAATCCCAAGACCATTACCCGTAACAGTCTTAATTTACATTGTCTCTAGATAAGCTTTTATTTGTCTGAATGATAAGAACTGTAAGTACAATTCAAATATTTTTCTTACAACCTCAGCCTGCTCTGGAACAATAGCAATTTCGCCATTAACACAGGTATACCCCATAAAATTCTTATATTTCGTAAAGATATCACCTCTTTCAAATTTTCGTTGAAAACCCCACTGAATGTTTCGCTGGTATTTCTACTTTCATCCTGTGCAAGCATGCTCCTAAGTGTAATTCAAATTTCATTTTCAAATACATATTTATACTCCTTTCACGCAGATATCTCACTATTTTTATAACTTCTACTGTATCTCTTGATACTCTACTGATGGATTTTGTTATGATATAATCAATTTTCCCTTTTGCCACCTTCTTTAGCATTTTGTCCAGTCCAGTTCTTCCACTCCTCCTTAAACCGCTTTTTCCTGCATCATAAAATACACCGGTAAAAATCCAATCCAAATGCTCAGTAATCATCTTTGTATAGGATTTGATTATCCGACGCTACTGCTCTTCTTAATTCTTTATCCTTGTAGGTAGACTGTGGAATGCTGTCACAACCAAGTACATTTTTATCAGGCATACCATCAAGCAACCGTGTACCTCGCGCCTTCCAGCTCATTTCCTAATACATCCGCAGTAGTAGAATCCTTTTTCTTGCTAATATCCAGTATTGGAGTACCGGAAAAACCAAAAAAGATTGTAGGATGTATGCCATCCTGCAGGACGTATTGGGAATATATTGACCATTCTTGTTTCGAATGGCCAATCGAACAAACGATGTCAAATCGCCGGTAGTTTATACCGCACTTTATCCAGGGAACGTCATTATAATACCGAGTAAATATTGTTTGAGCAGTGAAAAATCGAGTGCGTCAACGGTACCACTCGCATCTAAATCAGCCAATGTTGGATTTCCAATCGTCTCTAATCCTAAAAGGTGTTTTTTCATCGACACTAAATCAATGGAGTTTATTTCCCATCGGAATTTAAATCACCCAAGCTTTCTGAATTGCTTCCTGTACCAAATTTAAACCAGTTCAGGTTGAATAAGTATCCGCTTCCTCCCGTAAATTTCAGATATAAGTCATGCTTTCCGCTCACCCCTCTAACTTTGCACGTTGCAGCCGCCCAAGTCTGCCAATTCCCTGTCCCGGCAACCGGACAAGTCCCTATCAAAGTCCCGGTAAGACTATCCAGCCTGATCTCAATATTCCCTCCGCTGGTGGCACTGGCTGCTCTAGCCTGAAAGCTTTCTGCACCATTGCCGAAATCGATATTGTTGTAGATTGCATAATCCCCATTCTCAATATACCCGATATTCTGTCCGCCTTCGTTACAAGTTTCGGTTTGGATTCCCGACTGGCTGTCGTAACTCTCTGCTTCGATCTGTGTGAATGCCGATCTCGGGCCAGGAGTTGGGGTTGGGGTTCCATAATCCGTAAATCCATTCGCACACGCCATTTGTGAAAAGTTCCACAAGCTTGGTTTCCAAACAGTCCAATCGTGACCTCTTCCTGGAATTTGATAATAGGTGCAAGGGATATTATTGCTCTTACAAAAATTAGCTATGCCGTCACTGTAAGATAAATTATCATTGGTTCCAATACAAAGGAACAATAGCTTCATCTGCTGACGGGTAGCTGCCGGATCTGGAAACAACTTACTGGTCGGATAGGCAACAGGTCCACCGCCTGAAAAACCTCCTACATAGGCGAATTTGTTCATATTTGTACACCCAATATTATAGGATTGCGGACCACCATACGAAAGACCGGCAATTGCTCTGTGAAGGCGGTCAGTATAAACGGAATAGTGTGAATCGATGTATGGTATAAGGCTGTTGAGTATATCATCCGGAAGCTTATCATCAGATATTGATGATGTATTAGCATTTGGTGTTACAATGATAAATGGCTGAACATTGCCGTCGGCAATAAGATTGTCCATAATGACATTGGCTGCGCCTCCGCCTGTAAACCAATCACCTTCACTCCCGCCGTAACCGTGCAATAAATACAGGACGCTGTATTTGCTGCTTGTTGAATAACCTGGAGGCAGGTAAATTCTCGCCTTCCTCTGGCTGTTTGTCGCTGATGATTGATAAGTAATGCTGTTGACCTGCCCGTGTGAAATGTTGTTTCTGGCTTGGTCATATCCAGTTGGCGGCAAGGTTGGGAGCGCTGCCGCCGCCATGGGTTTTAAAGGCATTGCCAAAAGTACTATAAGAAAGAAAAAAGCTGGTACTATTTTCCTGCCAATTTCATTCATTAAGTTTTTTAGTCTCATTTTTATTTCCCCTCTCTTTTATATCGCCCGGTATCCCAAAAAAGATACACAGCAGTATGATTAGATTACACTATCTTAAAAGCGAATAAGGTAATTTCGGAATATCACCCAGCAGGTACATTTTAAAAACGGCAAAATCGAGTGCATCAATGACCCCGTCAAGATTTATATCCCCTGTGGCAAGGTCATTTTCTACAGGAAAATCCTTCATGGATCCAAGGAGATACATTTTCATCAACCCATAGTCTGTTGTATCCACACTCGCATCTCCATTAAGGTCTCCAACCGGGTATTGGGGAGTAGATGTCGGTGTGGGAGTTACACCTCCACTGGTAAATTTGAACCAGTTTAAGTTAAATAAGTATCCGCTTCCTCCCGTAAATTTCAGGTATAGATCATGTTTCCCGCTTACCCCGCTAACACTGCATGTTGTATTAGTCCAAGTCTGCCAATTGCCAGTTCCTGAGACTGCACAAGTCCCTACTAAAGGACCGGTAAGACTATCGAGCCTGATCTCAATATTGCCTCCGCTGGTGGCGCTGGCTGTTCTAGCCTGGAAGCCTGCCGCACCGCTGCCGAAATCGACATTGTTGTATACAACATAATCTCCATTTTCAATATAACCGACATTCTCCCCGCCTTCTATACAGGTTTCAGTTTGGATTCCTGACTGGTTGTCGTAACTCTCTGCTTCGATCTGTGTAAAGGCCGATCTTGGGCTAGGGGTCGGAGTAGGGCTGGGGGTCGTGGTAGGAGTCGGAGTGTTGCTACCCGGTACATCATTTAATCTGAACCAGTCAACATCCATATGGCCTGAACTTCCGGAAGGATTAAAATTCATAATAGCATACTGTTCACCTTGGAAAGTTCCATACTGCCAATCAAAGCCCATCGTTATTGAGGTTCCAAGCTGTTGCCAATCTCTACTATCATCTTTCCAATAAAACTTGGCTTGCTTGTTACTAAAATTCATTTCTATCCGGAAATATAAAATATTTGCAGTTATATTATTAACAGTTGCCTTTACGCTATCTTCCTCCGACATTATTATGCGCTTAGGATCCTTGGTCACAGCAATATAACCGCGCGGATCGCCTAACATTCCCAATCCGCATATATCTCCAGGCTGCATGGCACTGCAATCAATTTTAATAGTGCCGGAACTTGTCAGACCCTGGCCTTTTTGAGTTAAACTGTTTCTGGCATGCCAAAAATCGGAAGCCGTAGTAGCTTTTAGTCTTAAGGCAGATCCGGTCAGGGACCATTTTGAATTATCCGGATTATGATTCCACATCCACTGAAGTCCTAAAGTACTGCCATTAAATTCATCTGAAGCTGCCGGTACCTTGACAGGTTTATTTTGAATTGGTTTGGTATAAGTCGATTCAACCTCACCTATATGTCTTGGTCTGCCGAACATTGGCCAGTCATTCTGCCAGGTAATAGGGCAGATTCTGGTAGGGCGGCCGATTGCACCGTCATCCTGATGAAGATAACCCCAGTAACTTCCATCGGGCAAATCAACAATACCTCCCTGATGTCCGCCTTTTCCGGCCGTACACAGGGTAGTAGTTTCACCATAAGGCCCCCAGATATTCGATGCCCGGGAGCATACTAATCTTTGTGCCGGCACAGCGTTAAATAAATAATATTTGCCATTATGTTTCGCTATATGTGAACCTTCAACATTATTGTAAGAAAAAATTGTCCGCGATGACCCCGTTGTAGTACTTAAGCTCGAATTCAACTGTATCATACTGATCTGGTTTTGCCAGGCTCCGCCATAGGCCAGATAGGGAGTTCCGTCATCCTCAATAAATAAAGCAGGATCAAAATAACTGCCGCTCAATTGATTGTAATTCCATGGGCCCGCTACATCTTTGGCATAATAAATACGGGTATTTTCGCCGTTAATAGTAACCACCACATAAAACGTACCGTTCTTATACGCGATAGAAGGAGCAAAACATCCCCCGCCGTATTTAACTCCGCCCTGCATATTATACGCATTATTGCCGGTGAATGAGGTAATGCAATGACCGGCAATTTCCCAGTTAACCAGATCTTGAGATTTTAAAATAACCAGACCCGGTACATTGACAAAGGTGGAACTGGCTAAATAAAAATCATTACCAACCCTGATTATACTGGGATCTGGATAGTCAGCGTATAATATCGGGTTTTTAAATGTGCCGTCTTCATTGTCAGACTGCCAGGCATATACGAAAACCATTTGCGAAAGCGATAGACACAATATCAATAAAAAAGCAATCGCTTTATTAAATCTAAAGCCGCTTTTTCGTCTCCAACTACTTAACATACTAAAACCTCCTTAAATATTACCTTTTCAATTAATTGATCCATCATTTTTTTTCATAAAGTTAAGCATTTCCGCTGGAGTCCACCACGTCCAATCTGATGCATAATCAGGCTCATTTTGGAAGGAAATAGCATACAGACTTGATCCAGACCCACACTTCTTTGGTATGTTCTTGCATCACCTGAAGAAGCACCATTCGCTATCGCAAGAGCCCTATTGTGGTAAGCAATGTACCAATTTCCCTTAAATGAGAATATGGACTGATGGTTATTGTTGCCTTCATTTTGAGGAGAATTCGGCAATACAGTCCCTTTGTATTGGAATTCTGTCATTGGATTGTCACTCATCATATAGTCTATCTTAGCAGCCCCTTGGGAAAAATCCGTAGAATAGGAAAAGTAATATTTCCCATTGTACTTATGCATGTAGGAAACCTCAAAGAAACGCGGAGCTACAATCTGCGACGCTGACCCGTTAACACAGATCATATCACTACCCAGCTTGATTACCCTGTATTCCCCTCACCATTTCCTCCAAAATACATATAATACAGTTATCAAAGAGAGAATTAACGAAATGCTTCTTTTGGAAACCTTCTTTTTTAACATACCCGTTTCCTCCTGGTTTTTTATTTTACATGCCAACTCACCAGCCGAGGGCTTGAATCATTTTTTCAGCATATCGCTTGCCTAGGGTAACTGATGAATCATGACTAAAATGGAGACGGTATTGTGTATCGCCAGAGTCTACTACCAGACCACTTGCAGAGACTACCGAGCAATTCGTAATCAGGGAAGGCAGTTGGTTTACCAACGTATTGTGACCTGCACAAGGACCACTGTAAAGCAGTTCACCGGCGAGGAAAGGAACATTCCCCAGGTTCAGATCTTTTCTAAGATCTTCCACCAGTGTTTTTACTTTGCCGGGCCAACTCGGGTCGCCGCTGTTGGATTCACCCTGGTGGAAAATAATGCCTTCAATGACGCCTCCCTTTTGCTGTGCTAGTTTTGCACGGTTGATAATCCAATTATATTTGGTACCTCCCGACTTCATAAATGTCTCGATTTTTTCACCGCTGATGGCGCAGGGTATCAGTCCGATCGTATCACCCGCTGGGACTTTCTGTATCATGGTCTTGCCAAACCAGTCTCCAGGACCGATTGCATCAAGCCAGGAAGCATGAAGGGGTGGAGATGCCACATCCCACTGATCGGTTACCCGTCCGAGTGCAGCATTATTATCATACCCCAGTACCAGCACACGGGAATCTTCCACTTTATCAGAAGCTTGCGCTAAAGCATAACCTGCCATATTGGATTGACCTAATAACAGAAAACAGTGGAATTTAGCAGCACTTGGAGTTGGAGTTGCCGTCGGCGTAGGTGTGGGATTTTGTCCGGGGAAAGTATTTATAATACCCAGTAAATATTGTTTGAGCAGTGAAAAATCAAGTGCATCGACGCCGCCACTCGCATCTAAATCAGCCAGTGTTGGATTACTAAGGGTTTCCACTCCCAAAAGGTGTTTTTTCATCGACATTAAATCTGTTGAATCTATTGTCCCATCGGAGTTTAAATCACCCAAGCTTCCCGGATTACTTCCTGTAGCAAATTTGAACCAGTTCAGGTTGAATAGGTATCCGCTCCCGCCTGTAAATTTCAGATAAACGTTATGTTTTCCGCTTGCCCCGTTGACACTGCTCATTACATCGGTCCAAGTCTGCCAATCGCTGGTTCCTGCAACCGGACAAGTTCCGATCAAAGTGCCGGTAATACTATCCAGCCTGATCTCAATATTCCCACCGTTGGTGGCGCTGGCTACTCTTGCCTGAAACTTTGCCGCACCGCTGCCGAAATCGATATTGTTGTAAACTACATAATCCCCATTCTCGATATACCCGACATTCTCTCCGCCTTCGGTACAGGTTTCAGTCTGGATTCCCGACTGATCATTATAGCTCTCCGCTTCGATCTGTGTATAAGCTGATCTCGGATCAGGGGTTGGAGTGGGTGTCGTAGTTGGAGTAGGTGTACTGCCGGTGTAATTTCTGATGACACCTAGATCCCAGATAATCTTTTGATATTCCCCTGATGTGTTGGTAGTTCCCTGAATAAGGAAATCAACTTTGTTGATGTCATTAATCTCGAGTTTCTGGTTATATCCTGCTCGGATCAATTCACCGTGGGAAACGTTGGTGGTCCACTTGTCTGCATTGTAAGAAAGATTACCGCGCCATGCCCATTTCTCGGCAACCTGCGTCCATGGTCCCCCGGCGTTTGATGACGTCCATAATTCGTAGTACCGGCCGTCTTTCTGGTCTTCGACCAGCAGATAGTATTTACCGTCGGCAAGTGATTTATAGACCTCTGAACCTTCAAAAGTGTTGGATATAGCAACTGTAGGTGCACTAAAGCCCTTCGGAAAGTTCGCTAAGGATGTCTTGCGCACATACAGATTGCCCGAGCCGTTATCGGGTGTGTTGTACATATAGGCATAGGCATCGTCGCAGATAATGTAATAATCCCATCCCATGTTCCCGGATATGCCAAAGGATTTCGGTCCGGACCACGAATTGGGATCCGCTATATTTGTCGTTGTGGAATAGGCTGCCCCATAAGTTCCATCCTGGTAGACGAGATACCATAATTTCTGAGGTTCAAAATAAAATACTTCCGGTGCGCAGAAATAGCTTTCGCCGATTTTACTCATATAGGTACGAGGCGCGTTTTTTAGTTCGGGAATCGTGCTGGCGGATGTATAAAGCATCTGCCAGCCTCCGCTTTGATTTGCACCGGTGTAAAACACATGGTATTTGCCTCCGTAGTAAACGATCGTCGGGTCTTTCGCCGCGTAATAATCATATGGAACCGCTTGTCTGTGATTAATCACTCGTGCGTCTACATACCATGTCGGATTGACGTTCGGCGCTGCATTCACTACAGAACCAAAGGATAATACTATTAAAACCAACCCGATAATCACTATAAAACTCTTTTTTATCCATTGTTTCATAATTATTACCTCCCTTTTTAAATAGGACACTCCGTAATCTCTGAGCCCAGGTTATGTCCATGAGAATATACCACTAGAGGTAAAGGGCATTCCATTATTAGAAGAGCACTTTGCCTCTAGTGTCAGGATGAATAGCCACTATTGAGCCTAAAATCTAGGATACCTTTTAGTATCCGGCATCTTTAAACGCCTGCAGCGATTTATTATAAGAAGCTTTCGGAGTATTCAAGGCACTAAAGAGCAGCGGCTTTTGTGAAGAACGCCAGGATATGCTGTCATACAGACCCCACCAGGTAACACCTGTAATATTTGCGCCCGCTTTTTTCGCTGAAATGATAGCAGACATCAAATCGTAAACATAGGTCGCCTGTACACTATCCGAAGTATTGGTCACATCAAGCTCCGTAATCTGCATTTCCAATCCTGCATTCATGAATTTCTGCATGGCGGATTTGTATAGGGACATGGATGGATAGCCTGTATCCAGGTGGGATTGCATACCAACACCATCACAGAGCTTTTTCTCTGAATTGATGAATTTAATCATGGAAACAATCTGATCCGCTACTTCATATTCATTGTAATCGTTATAAAATAGGCTGACTTTGCCGGTTAACCCATTGGAATCCAAGCATTCACGTGCAAATTGGAATGCCTTCTTTACATAGGAAGGTGATGTTCCTAAATTTGAACCATATATTCTTGCCCAACCACCGTTGGAGCCTGCATGCAAGTATTCATTTACTACATCCCAGGCATATACTACACTTCCGTAATTGCTCTTGTGTACATGGTTCATATAGGTTTTTATATACATTTCCATTCTGGCATCCATGACTGTCTGGCTTACATAGGCTCCGCTTCCACTGTAGCCTGTCTTGAAGAACCAATCCGGTGTCTGTGCATGCCATACCAGCGTATGGGCACGAAGTTTCAATCCATTGTTAGCGCAAATTTTCATGACAGAATCTATCGTATTGAAATTAAATGTAGGTACTGTACTCTCCGTATAGTTTGAAGGAATATAGTATCCGTTAGATTTCGCCTGAGCTACCGAGATGAGATTGGATGAGAGAACCGCCTCCGGCTTCATCTCGTTTTCCATGGTAATGCTGTTATACTGGGTTTTTATAGCCGCAAGTGTTGACGCATTATTCAATTGGCTGGAGTTTACAGCAGCACCCGAATTCCCGAATAGTCTTCCATTTGAATTCAATAAGGAATCGCTGCTTGGTGTTGGTGTTGGCGAAACTGGAGGGTTTGTGGGTGTCGGAGTAGGTGTGGATGTAGGTGTAGGTGTTGTAATTTGTCCTGGAAACGTATTTATAATACCCAGTAAATATTGTTTGAGCAGCGAATAATCAAGGGCATCGACGCTGCCACTCGCATCTAAATCTGCCAAAGTTGGATTACTAAGGGTTTCCAATCCCAAAAGGTATTGTTTCATCGACATGAAATCTAATGTGTCAATTGTCCCATCGGAGTTTAAATCACCCAAGCTACCCGGATTACTTCCTGTAGCAAATTTGAACCAGTTCAGGTTGAATAGGTATCCGCTCCCGCCTGTAAATTTCAGATAAACGTTATGTTTTCCGCTTGCCCCGCTGACATTGCTCATAACATCGGTCCAAGTCTGCCAACTGCCGGTTCCTGCAACCGGACAAGTTCCGATCAAAGTGCCGGTAATACTATCCAGCCTGATCTCAATATTCCCTCCGTTGGTGGCGCTGGCTACTCTGGCCTGAAACTTTGCCGCACCGCTGCCGAAATCGATATTGTTGTAAACTACATAATCCCCATTCTCGATATACCCGACATTCTCTCCGCCTTCGGTACAGGTTTCGGTTTGAACTCCCGACTGGTTTTCGAAACTTTCCGCTTCAATCTGTGTAAAGGCCGATCTCGGGCCAGGGGTTGGCGTTGGAGTAGGCGTTGATGTTGGTGTGGTCTGATCCGTAAATCCTGCTGCGCACGCCATCTGGGCAAAATTCCACAGGCTTGGCTTCCACACGCTCCAATCATGGCCGTTACCCTGGAGGAGCCATTCAGTATAGGGAATATTATTGGACTTGCAATAATCTCTTACCCTATTGTTATTGGATATAAGGCCATCTGCGGTTCCGCAGGAGAGAAACAGCAGTTTTAAATTCGCCTTAACCTTAGTCCCTCCGTCAGGAAACAGCTGGTTAACCTGTTTGGTGATGGGCGAGGAGGAAAAGCCACCGATATAGGGGAATTTATCCACGTTCGGCAACCCGATATTCAGCGATTGGGCGCCACCCTGTGAAAGGCCGGCAATCGCCCGGTGCTTAGCATCAGCATAAACGGAATAGTGTGATTCAATATAGGGTACAAGAGAATTGATCAAATCTTTCGTGAAATTCTCCCAACCATCCGATACTCCCGTTCCCGTCGCATTCCCGTTTGGTAATACAAGGATAAAGGGTTGAATATTACCGGCAGCAATGAGATTGTCAAGAATGACATTCGGTGCACCGTTGTTGTACCACTCGTCTTCATTCCCGCCGATGCCATGCAATAAATACATGACGCTGTATTTGTTGTTCGTTGAATACCCTGGAGGCAGGTAAATTCTTGCCTTCCGCTGGCTGTTTGTCGCCGTGGACTGATAAGTAATATAGCTGACCTGACCGTGTGGAATGTTGCTCTTGACTTGGTCATAGCCTGACGGCGGAAGGGCTGGGAGCGTTTCCGCCGCCGCTTGGCATACAGGTATTGCGAGAAGTACAGCAAGAAGTACAACGAGAATGGAAAATGTTCGTCTCAATTTCCTGCTTATTTCTTTCATTAAGGTTTTTGATTCCATTTTAATTTCCCCTTTCTTTTTTGGTTACTTAACAGAAAACCTACCTTTAGATTAATTCATCGTTACGTTATCATTTTAACCTCTATTCTTGCGCACGCTCTTTGCGCATACCAAGTTTGTGGAGCGCAAGCACAAACTTGCGGTTGAAAAATTTATTTTTCAACCTAACCTCCTTCATTTTTAGTAAGTACACTGCACTCGTATTGCTTCTCTTTAAGTTTTCACATCCCCCCTTTCACTCCCTTATTGTGTATAATAAAATAAACTTATCCTTTAAACCGCCGATATCCCAAAGGGGGAGATACACGGCAGAATGATTAAAGTGCACGACTTTTAACACTTGCCGCTAAAGGCCGACCTGCATTCAAATCTAAGATAGTCCAAAAGATGCGATTAATACCGACAATTAACCGCATCTTTTGCTACTTTTTGTAGATCAATCTAACTTATTTCAGAATGACCCACATACGCTTCCTAAGCTTCCTCCTCCGTTAGGTAAGTGCGATTTCTCAACTGGAAGAATCACTTATAGCGAATATGATCTTTAAAGAGAATAAGGTAATTTTGTTCGGAAAAATCCTTAATTGACTCAAGAAGATACATTTTCATCAAGGTATAGTCTTGTTGTATCTACACTCGCATTTCCATATTCTGTTTCGGATAACACTTACTGCCATGGTTCTTCTGTCCATCAACAGGGATATCACCCAATATTGATTAGTTGATTTTTACGCTTCCATCAGTAAACTTAATATCTGTGATCTTCTTCATGCTGCCATCACCGAAAGCACCACCTGTCTTCACTGTCAAAGATGACGTCGAACCAGAAGCACCTTTTAATTTAAATGTGATCGCAGCAAAGGTTCCATCCTTGGCGATCAGCTCGCTGCCGATGGTGTTATCAAGGAAGAGGAAGCTGATGGTTCCGTTATTGATATAGCTGTCGAAATTAGCCCCTGCGTTTGTTATAATATCCCCTGCAGTTACCGATGCTGCCTCCAGCAAATTCGCATCATAATTCACATAAAAGTTGCAGGTTCCTACATTGTTCACCTTCGCCACATTTGCAAAGCTGATAGGTACCGTTACTGTATCTCCTGCATTACCGGTGATTGTACCTATAGTTACTTCCAATTTATTTGACGGTGTTGGTGTTACTGTAGGTGTTGCTGTAGGTGTTACTGTAGGTGTTGCTGTGGGTGTTACTGTAGGTGTTGCTGTAGGTGTTACTGTTGGTGTTGTTGTTGGCGTGGGCATCTGACCTCCGGGTTCATTACCCCATACCAGAGTCCCATTCATGTAAGCAGTAACTTTTTCCCAATCTACATAATTTGAAGCAGAAGAGTTAAAAGAATAGTCATTTGACTGGTCGTAATTACTCCAATCAGACCTTGTTATTCTGGTTTGAACCTCTAAGGAGGATCCCGCAACAAGGTTTCCTGTACTGCTGCTGAAACCTACTTCAAGATAAAAGTCTGTATCTTGCGCAGTTGTACTCATTGTTACAAACTTACCCGTTACATTCTTTGTAACATCTATATAGTTCGCACCGCTCATCATTCCAGAGCTGTCGCACCAGAAATTTTGCTGCTTCTCGCTATCTACGGTATAGTAATACCTTAATGTAAAATTTGCGAGATTTATCGGGGAACTACCAGTATTAACTACTTTAAACTTTGGAGCGATTGTGTTAGATGCTGCCGATGTAGTACCATTAACAAGCTGAACTTTGATACCTGCATCCGCTGCAAAAGGAATTGACTGTGGAATACATAACATAATTAACATAATCATCGTTATTAAAAAGGCAATTGACTTTTTACGCATGATGGTAACCTCCTATTTTTATTGTTTTAATGTATGGAAAACTCCTTTACTTTGCATTCTTAAAATATAAATATATCTTGTCCAAATTTGTGCACCAATCCGGATAAGTTAATATTTTATTTAGCAGTTAATATCGGAGCCTACATTACCTCTCTCATAAATCAAGTTGGCGTTCAACAAAGCTGAACATTAATTTTGCTTGTTTTATCGTAAGTCTGTTGAGTTCGACACGTGAATATAGTTACTTTTCCAATTTCGCATTCGAATTGCTACAGCCATTTATATCACGGGGCTTATGCAACTTAGATATTTATGATACATATGTAAAAGCAAAGCAATTTAACCTGCTTCGAAAAACCTCTTACCCCTCTTCAAACTTTTTTTATTTCGAAACCATTTAACTGCCCAACATAAATTCTCTCTATGGCGCATGGGTTACAATTTAAGACGATTACAAAAAAAGACCACGCATATCAGCTTCCTTTATTTATATAATAAACTGAGCATAATCTTATTACTATATACATATTTTTACTTTGTTTTCATTTATTTACTTGTTATATTTCCAGTGTAAAAAAATTAGCTCACACTCATCCTTTTTATCTCCGAAGCAAAATCCACAGATAGCTCAATCTCAAACTCCTTTTCGTTTCCTACATTTTTTATTTTTTATAATTGAATACAATCTCTAGAAAAGGGAGGGGGAACGACTGTCAGACCGGATACTTACTGTCTAACTTCTCATCTTCCCTCCTGTTTTTTAACAGAAAAAGAGCCGGGAATAACTACATAAATTGTCATTCCCGGCTCTCTCATAGCCGAATATTAGGGTGCAGGCTCTGTGAAGGATCATTTTCGCTCTGCTGATGCTGCCGCTCATAACAGTCCGGCTGCCAAGTGCCTTTGACAGTACCTGCTTGCACTTCTTATTTGGAATAGGGATTGTTATTTCACCTACAGTTATGACAATTTCCTTATTCCTTATAAGCGTCTGGTTCCTTAATACCCAATAAATTTAGGTTTCACTCTTCTGCCTGCTATTTGCTCTATTGCATAAGCAATATTTAATAATTCTTCATCTGTTTGAGCGATGATATTTATTCCAAAGGGCATTCCATCATTATATAACCCACAGGGTACGGTAATCGCCGGTAAACCTGTATATTGTACAATGGGGTGATTATTGAAGGCAATACATACATTAATATCCTTTAGCTGGTCTTTTACATATAGCTTAGTGTTCTCTAGATCTTTTAATGTATCCAGGTATACTGCTTCAGTCATTTCTCCGGAGGTATTATTCTGGGCATCTTCCAATAGTATCTGACCATATCTTAAGGTTTCTTCTTTATGAGTGTTGTTATAATCGATTAATTCCATTAAATTACTTATTCTATTTTCTTGTGGTAATTCTGCGAAATATTCATTCATGGCGTGCTTAAACTCATATTTTTTAATGATATCAATCTCTTTATTCGGAAAAGTTCTGAGATACATTTGTTTTAGGATCGCACCAGCTTCCTTTAGTTTATATAGAATACCGTTTGCCTTTTTTTCTTCTTCCTGCGTCATATTATCTATAGCAGCTTGATCAAAACCTATTACAGTCCCTTTAAGATTTGCCTTTTCTGCAAAGTATATTTTATCAGCTGATATTTCATTAAAAATAATAATTGCATCTTTAACGGTTCTTGTCATGGGCCCAACCATATCAAGGGTAAAGCTTGTAGGTATAATCCCCTTTATGCTTAAGGCCCCTTTACTTGGACGATACCCAACAATACCATTCTTTATACCGGGTGAAATGATGGAGCCTGAAGTATCTGTGCCAAAGGCCGCCATGCATAGATTAGCTGCTACTGCAACTCCCGAACCAGTACTAGAGCCTGCGGGGCTTTCCCCTAAAACATATGGTGATTTTACAATTCCTCCTCTGGAGCTATATCCGTTAGGCATTCCTTTCGTCATATTATTAGCTAATTCCGTCATATTTGTTTTGCCAAGAATAACAGCACCTTTATTTCTCAATATTTTAACAATCTCAGCGTCCACTCCTGCTCTTGAATCTCCCAGTGCCAGTGATCCTGCGGATGTGTGCAACCGATCTGCTGTATTGATATTGTCTTTTAGTAAAATAGGTACCCCGTATAACAAACCAGAATCAACCAGATTTTTTTCATCCAGCTCCTCTGCTAAACTCATAGCATCAGAATTTATCTCAAGGATAGAATTTAATCCATTAATTCCTTTATCGTAAGCTTCAATTTGCTCCAAATAATGTGAAACAATCTCTTTTATAGAGAAGGTTTTATCTTTTATAAGCTTATTTAATTCGGTTATTGTTACTTCGTCTAAATTTATTTTAGTAACCATATTAATCTCCTGCATCTAATGGACGTTCTCTAAATTAATAATCGTTTTTCATTTTCAATTATCTTCCTATCGGTTTATATTTATTCATCGATAACCCAAAAAAAAGACGTGAAAGTGCCTCTCACGTCAAAATATTTTTTGATTATCAATCTATAAATTTACTTCCTCATAACGACCATCTGGTGCGTGATTGGAATTAAATTTAATTATTTCGTACCGTACGTAATTTGCATCTTCACCTCCACTTGGAAGTATATTTATATTATTCATTTATGTCCTCCTGTATTTGGAATTACATTATAGCTATTCGTCATAGATCTCCTACACAGTATATAAAGAGTACCTGTTATACGAGATGCATTAGTGATCTTTGATAGTGAGTCTTCAATACTGCATAATAGAGTAATATACCCCCCCAATACAATACAGCGACCGTGAAAGAATTATGGAGAACAGATGAAACCGGAATCTCCCATTCCAGAGTGTTTCCAATGTTAAGTGAAAGACAAAAACCTATAGCTATAAGACTACCTAATAGGATAGGTGCTACCATAATCATTCTAAGTTTTCCATACAGATAGTTCCTTACCTGTTTAGATGTTATGCCTACAGTTGATAAAATAAATATTTTCTTTTTGTCAGCTTCCCAGTCAGACAAAACCTTAAAATAAACCAGAACACATATGGCTGCAACAAAAAGTATGCTGATAAAGGACATAATAAATAAAGCAAATCCTCCTACTTGTTTATTATGTTCATATTGCTGGTACTTAGAAATCACCTCAAATCCATAAAACTTCTGATTTATACTTTGTACTTCCTGTGGCTGGATATTATTCCAGTAACCATAAGACAATGCGAATGCTTCGCTCAATTTTTCTACAGCTTCACCGCTTTTCGTCCAATCGCCATATTTATACAAATGAATCTTACCTTTATTGATACCCTCCATATTCCCATAAAACTTGGAATAATCTTCCTCATTCACAAGAATTAATACAGGCTGTCCAAAAGCATATCTATAAAAAATCTTATTATGTTCAGTATTTGATTTCTTAAATGAATAGGATTGTTGATTATCTTTTAACTGAATATTATCACCAAAAATCTCTTTTCCATTGTTCTTTACACTATCATAAGTGACTATCATTGCAGTGCCGGATTCTACAGAATAGTTACTGTTAAATATTTGATTGTACTCTTTTACGGAGGCTAGAGGAACCCATGGGTTGGGTCTTTGACTTTCTGTAACAATGTCCGAAGCTTCCAGATATACAATATTCAAGGTATCATTTTTATCAGCTCTGTATCCGATTCTGCAAGTATTGCATTATAATCTATACCTTTAAGATAATTCATAGAATCTGATTCTTTAAACATTACATCATAAGACTGTTCTTTATCCACCATCAAGTAGCTTTGACTGTATAAAGTGTATGACATGGAAGTAAACAGCACTGTACCGAGACTTAATATGCATGATATAAATATAACTGTCCTATTTTCTTCATTCTTCCATTTAGTTGATTTAACCTTGGTAGAATTTACTAATAAATCTAATATCCAAGCTTTTCATGAATTAATATAACTTCATATTCACTCCCTGTAGGTTTCTCCCATAGTACAGAAAAATTTCTGCATATTCTTTGCGGGCTTTTACAATCATAACATTTATCACCTTTTATTGCACATGGTGTTTTTACGCCTAAACGTTTGGCATTAAGGGGTGCGGCGATATTTCTTGCTCTATCTAAGGCCTCTTCATAACTTGAAGCTATTTTATTTTCACCAATAATTAAATAAACTTTATCATGTCCAAAACTGATTGCTGATACACGATTTCCAGTATTATCTATATTGATGATTTCTCCTGTTTCGGCAATTCCATTTACCGAGGAAATATAAAAATCTGACAGATTTGCTCTCTTTCTTACTTCCATGGCACTCATGTTTTCAGGTAATCGCATATGCCAATACACATCATTATGAGACACCAGTGCATCATACAGTTTCATTTCTTCTACAGTAACTGAACCTCCAATTCCAATAGTTCTATCACTCAGTTGATTAGCTAAATACTTAGTTGCTTCTTCAGCATTATTAAATTCACTTACGGTATACCCTAAGCACTTTAGACTATTTTTGAGTTTTGTAAATTCCATTATTGTGACGCTCCTTTTTGTACTAGTTTTCTTCTTTTTAAATGCAATATGATTGGCAGCATAATCCTAAATTACTTCTTTGTTTTCACAGTAATTTCTTGAAATCATTATTCTAGATGGAATTACCACCTGAATAAAAAAATAATTATTTACATTAATTAGATTTGTAACGTTTGTATTAGATTTTGAAACATCAATTTCTGAACATCATCTGATGGATGTAAGCCATCATTCCTGCATCCATCACCATAAATTATATCTTCAATTTTCAAGTGGGTTCTTTGAAGATATTCAATAACATACTGGTAATTATCTATTATTGGTTTATTTTTTCTATTTGCTACATCACGTAAAACACTAACAACATTTTCAGTATGATGAATTCTATTCGGATAATACTCATTACTATATACTGATGGTGTTGGGGTTAATATTGCTACCATTTTCCCTTGACTAGTCAATTTATCAATAATGCATTCAAGATTAGTCTCTAATTCTTCCATGCCATTTTTTAATTTGCGGTCATTTAATCCCATGAACACTAATACTAAGTTATCCTCGTATGCTATTAGTGAATCAAGATACTTATTTATCTGATACGAAAATGCACCTCCACATCCTTTATTTTCAATAGTGCATTCTGTATAAGTATCTTGTAGGTATTTTCCTAATAAGCCCCACCAACTGTTTGGTGCCACTCTACCAAAGAATTTATTTCCATTATTTTCAAATACTAGGTCTTCTGTTTCATAACTCATGGAACTACCTGCACCAGCTGCAAAACTATCACCAATAACCTTAATATGAATACCTTCTACTAATTTGTCTTTGTACATCTAGTCACCTTTATTAATCATGGGGGTACTTTTTAGTTTTTTTAGGATTAAAATACATGTGTTACAAATGTAATTAAATAAACAGAAATCACTTTTATGTTATATTTCAGCCACCAACAAAAACATCAAATTCCTATTTTACTTTTTACTAATATAACAGCATTTATTTCAGATCCTTTACCTCCAGCTTATGTACTGAAAGATATGCACAAATGAGTGAAGCTGAAATCAGTAAAACAGGGACTATAGAATTGTCTCGCAGAGTAAAATCACCAACGCTGCCATTCATAACTATGAACAATAAAAATGATGTAATAATTGCTGCTTTTGAAGATTTCATTCCTTTACCGACAAAAAGTGCAATAAAACCAAGGGAAACAGTAATTATAGATTTCAAAATAATCTGTAAATAAAAACTTACACTTGCCATGTTATATCCTAAAAGAAAATAAGCTTTCATATTACCGGCTGTGGTATATAGAAGTGTATATATTAGCAGTTTACCAAGGAGCAGGGCACAAAAGGAAAACAGCCAGACAGCTAACATTTGTGAAAGTACGATTTTCTTACGCTTAATGGGATAACAAAACATCAGATTCATAGTGTTATTCTTATAGGGTGTAATGATAAAGGTCGACATCATCGCCGCCGTATATATAAGAAAGCAAAGGTTCGTAAATAGTTCTATCTGAACAGCCATCGTTTCCATACCTGGGACTGCATCCGGTACTCCCGTAGACTCATCATTAGCAATTCCAAGATAACACTGTGCGAACATAAATAATCCAATTAATGCAATGATAATAATAGCACTAACGATATATTTAGAGGTTTTGTTTTTTTTCCATTCTAATTTCATTAATTTCCACATTTATTTACCCTCCCCTGTTAACTTCAGAAAATAATCCTCCAAGGATTCGGCTTTTATATTCAGCTCATGCACTGAGACTTTGTTTTCTACAAAAACACGAGATACTTCTTCCGGTTTTATCTTTTTATCATAAATCCTGATTCGGTTGTCCTCAATAATTTTAATATTGTGCAAATTCAGTTTCTCCGCCAGCACATACGCAGCCTTCTTTATCTCTAGAGTAGAAATCTCAATATACTCAATGCCCATATCTGTTATCTCTTTCATTGATATTTCTTTTATCATTTTACCATGATGTATTATTCCAATGGTATGAGCTATATTTTCAATTTCCGACAACATATGACTTGAGATTAAAATTGTTATTCCATATTGCTGGCAAAGCATCGTAAGAAGATCCCTTATTTGCTTCATACCAGCCGGATCAAGGCCATTTGTAGGCTCATCTAAAATCAAAAATTCCGGTTTTGTAAGTATTGCTCTTGCAATGCCTAACCGCTGTTTCATTCCTAAGGAAAATTCCTTTACTTTCTTTTTCTTATTTTCCTCCAGAGAGAGCATATTAAGTGCCTGTTCTATACTTTGAGGACTATAGTATCCCATGTATTCACAATGAAATTTCAGATTTTCTTCTGCACTGAGGTCTTCATAAAAGGTCGGAAACTCTATTATACTTCCTATTCTTTTCAATAATTCATAAGAATCTGGCATTAATTTCTGATCAAATGCAATAATCTCGCCTGATGTTGGTTTCCATAGATTTAATAACATTTTCATTGTTGTTGTTTTTCCTGAACCATTTGGTCCCAAAAACCCGTAAATCTCACCTTTTGTAATATGCATGTTCAAATTTGATATTATCAATTTACCATTAACACTTTTTGTAAGGTTATTCGTAGTTAAAAGATATGCCATACTTTTTCTCCTTTTTATTATTCCATATAAATATAGCATTCAGATTTTTCAAAACTCTTGAATAATTCTTACGAATTTCTTTCTTGGGAATTTTATTAATAATCAATCTTTTCCAATGTAAGAATAAATGCAGTTCTTACATGTGCTTCGCTTTCTACATGAATTTTTGCATTAATTTTCTCAGCAAGTTCTTTTACAATGGTTAACCCCAGGCCGTTGCCCTGAATCAGCTGATTTCTTGAATCATCCATCGTATATAAGCGGTCGAAAATTCGTTCAGTCTCTGATTTATTTATCCCTCTGCCCTTGTCAATAACTTCAATAATAATCTCTTTTTCCTTCTCCTGTATTACCACCCCCAAGTATTTACCCTCATTTCCGTAGCGAATTGCATTCGTGATTAAGTTATTCAATATCCTCTTTAGAGCATCCTCATTCGAAAACACCTGAATTTCTTTTTCCGGTATCTGAATATCTACCTGAAATTCATTTTCTATTAAGATCTCATAAAAATCAATAATGGTGGTACGGCAGAATTCACATAATTGAATGGTGGTTTTCGTCAGGTCTATATCCCCTGCCTCAATTTTAGCCAGAGTAAAAAATTTGTCCATCAATTCCATTAACTGATTGGTCTTGGCTGTCACTTTGTTAAGCATTTTTGCATTATTATTTTCATCCATTGTCATTATTTCAAGATACCCCTGTATTACCGTCAAGGGTGTTTTTAAATCATGGGATATATTGGACAGCATATATTTCGATTTCAGATCCAGTTTTCGGTAATCTATCCTGACCTTCTGACTGACTTCTAATGCTCTGTTCAATTGTTCAATTAACGCACTGATTTTTTTCTCATCTGTAAATAACATTATCTTTTCATCTGTATCATTACTAAGAATCTCTTCTAAATCAGAAGTAATACCATGTAACTGTTGCAGAATTTTTCTTTTCTCAATCATTTCCTTGACAAGTATTGAAGAAATCAAAACCAGAGTTGTTAATAAGATATATATCAGCATATCCTTACTCCTTTAGATTTCCAAATTTATACCCTATTCCCCACACTGTCTGAATATATTTAGGTTCTCTGGGATTTTCCTCAATCTTTGTCCGAAGGCGGCTTATATGCACATTTACAGCATTTTCATCTCCAAAATAATTATCCTGCCACACCAGAGAATACAGCTGTGCTTTTGTATATACTCTCCCTGGGTTTTCCATTAATAATTTCAATATTGTAAATTCTTTAGCAGTCAATTCAAGGAGCTCATCTCCTTTGGTAACAGAATAGGTCTCAAGATTCAGTGTAAGTCCTCCCATGGACAGCTCTGTAGGTTCATCCAATCTCTGCTGTGTCACGTACTGTGTTGAACGCCTAATATTTGCTTTAATCCGTGCTAAAACTTCTGTCACTGAAAATGGTTTGGTTATGTAATCATCCGCACCAAGTCCAAGTCCCAGAGACTTATCTGAGTCCGTATCTTTCGCTGACATTATAATTATAGGCACGATACTTTGTGCACGAATAATCTTCATTACTTCCATTCCATTTCGTTTCGGTATCATAAGATCCAATAATACCAGATCAAAAGACTGTAATAAAAAGGCATCACAGCCTTCCTCACCATCATAAGCTACTATGACTTCAAAGTCATTGGCCTGTAAATACCCCTTTAGCATTTCGCTAATTTCTATATCATCCTCAACCAATAATATTCTCATTCCTGTATTCCTTTATGTCTTACATGATTTATCACAATTTTTTTTGAATATTTGCTTTTTACACTACTTATTGTACTCTTATGAATAGTTTAACACAAGAAAAATAATGTGTGTGTAGGACTCTCCCAATGATAAACTTAGATTTTCATTTCACTAAATTAATTCTTCTATTTTTGAAACATCATCGATATTTACTTCTTTACCATACCTTAATAGAATTTTTGATTCAGAAAAAGAATTGACAATAACGTCACGATAATCATCATTGCGAAAATCAAAAAAACCTTTTATAAAACCTTCTCTGGACGCTATATCTCCTTTTTATGCCAACATATTTTAGATCTCGTTAAAATCCTCTTATTTTCTATTTATGTCCAAGTGATTTAATTGTTTTAGTTATATATCCCTCGTAGTCATCATATTTCAGTTCCCCAAATAACGGATGGGATATTTAAATTCGTTCAATCGATTTTCTAAAGGTATTTTAACGCCTTTCCATGGATGAGGGTCGTTTTTACCATGAATAGCTACAAAAGGACATTCAATACCTTTGGAAAAAATTCAACAGCTCCTCACTTGCACGCATTGAAGCAACTTCATCCATTAATTGCACTTCCATTATTCACAATTAATGCAATTATAGCATTTAATGGGTAATATTTCAAATTATACAGACAAAGAATTCTTTTCCTTTGAAATTATTTTTTTACCTCAAATCTCTCCTGGATATATTTTGCACTAACCTGGAAGCTCTTAATTGGATCCTTATCTACCCAATTTTTATGAGTTTCTAATACAACCCCTTCTACACCATTTTTGATAGCAATAGCCGAGAGTGTATCAAGATCCATATTTCCCGATCCCAGTTCAGTAGCATTTTCTTTCAGAATTGGTGTCATATAAGGACCAGATTTAGTATAACCCCGGTCATTAATATGCCATAGTTTCATTCGGCTTCCCAGTTTTTCCATTAAAGCCGGAACATTGGCACCACCATCAGTCATCCAGTAACTATCAAACTCGAAATTGACATATGCAGGCTCTGTTTCTTCAATTATTATATCGTAAGCCGTTTTTTCTGGGGTAACCTTTTGCAGTTCACAATTATGGTTATGATATAAAAGTCGTATTCCTTCTTCCGACAGTGCTTTTCCAGCATGATTCAGACGCCTGGCAAGTTCTTTTACGTCATCTGAACTACTGTAATCAAATTTATACATACCAGTAATAACAACAGTATCTGTTCCAAAATTTTTCGCTTCCTCGGCTATCGCTTTCGCATCATTCTCAATGCTCCCCAGGTCGCTGTGTATACTTATGACCTTTAATCCGCTTTCTTTAATCAACTTGGGCCAATCAAGCTTTCCACCATTACCGATAGGCATTCCTGAGAACTTAGTCATTAGTTTTACAAGCATTGAAGACTTGTGAATCATAAAATCATTCAATTCGATAGAATCATAACCAGCATTTTTAATATTAAGTAATGTCTGTAAAGCATTATCGTAATTATTACACATTGTTCCTATCATAATCTGCTGAACTGCTGTCCTGATATGTTCAGAAGCATTGGCATCCTTGCTGTTTACAACATTGTTTTGCTCTGCGCCTCGCTCTATTTTATGTGATTTCACAATTTTATTAATCCGAATATTTTCTTTGATTTCATAACCGGCTATAAATATTGTCAAAAGCATAATGAACACTATGGTTACTTTTAATATTTTTTTCGTCTTACTTTTCATTTAAACCTCTCCTCTTCGTTGACTTTCCTCATTGGTACATTATAATAATATCAACATCTGTCTATTTTACAACCGACAGATGTTTTCAAAATGTCGAATTCAATGGAGGGTCTATGTCAGAAAAAACAAATGCCAGTCAAAGGGTTATGTTAACAAAACGCTTGCTTCGTGAGGCTTTAATAAACATGTTAAAAACCCGTAATATTAATAAAATATCCATTCGTGAATTATGCCAGGTTGCGGAAATTAATCGCACTACATTCTATAATCACTATGGAAGCCAATATGATGTATTAAATGAAATTGCTGACATGTATATTCAAAACACGTCATTTACCGTTATGAATGACCTTGCAGCAGGTAAGAATATTGATGAATGTCTGACTCAGGTCCTGCAATATATGAAAGATAATCTGGAATTTGCGAAACTTATATTAAATCAAGATAATTATGACCTACTCACCCACATCACAATCTCGTTACCGCAATTTGATCATATGGTCATTAAACATTTACCAGAGAACCTGGATTTGGAAGAAAAGAAGGCCATTGCATCGTATGTCCAATATGGAACAGTAAGACTTCTAAAAGAATGGATTCTTACAGACTGTTTGAAATCACCGGAAGAAGTAACTAGGTTAATTTTATATATTGCTGGAAGAACTATTGGTAATTGTTATAATTAAAGAACCAATTAACCAGGTTAAATCTGTTTGTTAAACAATTAATCACATCGATTACCAAAATATAGCACTGATTACTCCTCTGTTATAGTTAATCAGTGCTATCTCACATTGCTGATTCTAATAAAAATAATAGGTAATGATTACTTATGCAGAATCATAGGTACTATTGTTCTGTACAATCTTCCTTTATACAAATCGGAAAGAAATATTCAACCTGCCTATATCCCAAAAAACTTGTAATATCAGGAGCGACAACATGCCACATGGTTTCGTGTCCTGATCTTTCGTCCAGCACAAAGCTTTGATGTTTTGTGATCCAATCCTTAATACCATTGTATGCCCGCAAAGCCTCATTGTAATCAAAGTCAGGCACAATTGCAGTCGCATACATGCCACCCTCAAAATCCACAAACTTAAAACCATTCGTATCAGCGTCTGTAACCCAATCCTCAACAGCATACCACCAAACAGGGCCATTATTCTCCTTATCCCACCACATAAAGTCTCTCGGAAAAAAACGATCCTTTCTCTTTGCATCAAGTTTACCCCACATTTTATCAAATCTTTTATGGTTATTCCCCTGTTTCACACCAGAAGTCACCATTCTGCAGGCAGGTAATTCAATGACTCTTATATCCGGCTTTTTTTCGAGCTTTTGCGTTACTTCTACAAAACGGCCGATATTAGATGGTTTTCCAATATAATCAACCTTGGTCAGATGATCTTCAACCACCTTCGCTTTATCAAACAGCAGTTTAATATGGGATGAATTATTGAAGTTTATTTCTTCAATTTCATGGATAAATTCTAAAACTATCTCTTTTAGCTCATTTAAAAGCGTAACCTCATCCTCTATGCTTTGCACCTTTTTACCTAGGACTTCTAAAACTATCTCTGAGCCGGATGCGTTGAAAATACGCTGAATGTCTTTTATGCTGATGTTAAGCTTTCTCAAGATCAATATCTGCTCAAGTTTTGTTAGGGTAGTCTCGTCATACATCCGATATGCATAATCCTCGCTCCGCACACTGTGTATCAGTCCCATGTCTTCATAATAACGGAGTGACCTGGCTGTTATGTCATATCTTGAAGTTATTTCATGTATTTTAATCATATTTTCCATTATACTGTTCCTTCCCCTTTCTGCACCTTCTATACTATCGGTTTACAAAAAGTATAACACCTCCCCCAAAGGAAGAGTCAAGCTTTTAATTGCTGCCGGCTGAAGGAAGAGCCATGCTTTTATTTTGCTGCTGGCTTGGTGAAGAGCCATGCTTTTTAATTTACTGCCGGCTGCGGGAACCAATGCTTTGTTTTATTAATAAACTTCACGAGTAAAAGCATTACAGGAACCTCTGTTAATACACCTACCGTACAGGCAAGGACTACCGGGTAAGTTAGTCCGAATATAGCAATTGCCACTGCCACTGATAATTCAAAAAAGTCAGAAACTGCAAAATATTTGGGTAAAAGTATTTTGCCATACTTTCAACCGAATACGCCATTCGATTTCCAGTTGAGTTTGCTGTAACGTCTATATAATGAAAGTAATGAAAAAACCCCTCAAACATTTAAGTTTAAAGGGCTAATAAGTCTATCCTTCTTCTTTCATACGTCCAAGTTGCTCCTGCAACTGTTCTTCTGATTCGAATATATTTAAATAAATGCACACAGCCATGGTAAAATCGATAAAAGCATATCCCTTGGCTGTTATTATATTTCTGTCTTCAACAACCCGGGCTTCCTTGTAATTTGGTCTATAATAAGGATCTTTAATCCCCAACTGCTTGATCTTATCTTCAGAACAGGATGTGGTAAAGTTATAGTGATCTAAAACACCGGCTCGTCCTAAGAATTGTGGTCCAAAACAGATGGCAGCAATTAATTTATTTGCCAGTGACATACGTTTTACCAATTCACAGACTTCATTTTGCTCGTTATTTACTTGTCCACCGGGTATAATCAACGCTTCAGCTTCTGTAATATCTGTTATTTCAGAGATTAATTTTTCCGGTCTAATGTAAAGACCAGACTGTGCTAATACGCACTCTTTCGTAGCTGCAATGGTTACTATTTGCTTATTTCCTGTATTTCTTAAGCGGTGTAATAGTAAAGTAATCTCGAAATCAGCCATCCCTTCATAAATATAACAAAGAATCATTGTCAGCTCCTTTAGATTATATGAAATATAATATATATCTTAGATTATAATCACAACATACTTAATCCTTGTCAAACATAGACTGCTTATACATCAATATTTTGCCGATAACCTCATCCATAAATTTAGAAACCTTAGGTATTGTAAAAGAACTTGGAGTATAACCTGGGGTTGGATACCTATTATAATAAATCTCTGATTTCATTTTTTCTATCATTATAGAATTATCCTCAAGGGAATAAAGGTCTTTAAGACAATGTTTGTTTGAGGCTTCCAACAAAGTCCAAAGTTCATCTGCGTTAATATATGTATTTAACAATATTGAATCGATCTCTGTACAGTCTTTTAAATAAGCCCTTTGATAAATATCATCATTGGAAAGTCTTGCCGGAGTCCAAAAGCATCGTGTATTCTCAATATCAGTAATGATGTGACACATATAACCAAACAAAAAATCTGTATTAACACTATTATACCTCTTTTCTAATTTGTGAAGGAAGGACGCTCATGCTACTACAAAAATATTAATAAACTGAATTTCCACAGTTTATATCAAAAGGCATAATCAATAATTTCTGTACCTCTTTTCCATATGCCTTAAAGAACCAATTGATAGCTTTTCCATAATTCTCTTTATTATCAAATTCCCAATAAGAAAAATACTTTACGCATTTCACAATTTTTGTTAACTCTCTTGGCGGGTTTCCAATTTCATCTAAAGTAAAAAAACGTTTAACATATTTGATATCAATACATCCGTCCTTTTGTTTCTGTTCATCTGCTATAATGGTTATAAGTTTTTCGAACTCTTCTAATTTGTCTGGTTTGACCTGAAATATTTTTACCTCTGAAAAAGAATTTTTCATCAACTTTACCTCCGTATGATTAAGGATACTTCTCGTTTATTCGTCGTAACCTAATATCTCTATTTAACACAAAAAGATTATACCTCAATTTCCCAGTTGTGCATATGTTTAGTTTTCCGAAGCAGTTCCCTATCATAACACTTCCATATTTCAAAATAATACTCTTGTCTTACCATGTATTTCGGATTCATTTGTTTTGCCAACTGGTCAAAGGCAATAGATCCCTGATGCAGCTTCTCTGCAATCCTATTAAATACTTCATCATATTTACAATAAGGGCACTTGTTCTCCTGATTTTGGAGATATTGTAAGGTATCTCGATACCCATACCGATGAATATTCGTATTGTACTCTTTATCCCTTAACATCATTTGCAGAACCAGCGTATCATTGATATTCGTGTTAGCCAAATGATCAGCAATGAGATAATCGTCACGATATAGCTTTGCCAAAGCCTGAATCTGTATAAACCAAAATCTATCGGCATTTTCCAGGGGCCAATCAGTACTGTTATCATCCTCAAAAGAACCCAGGGAGGCTTCATCGTAAGTAATCATAGTAGCTGTTTCATCTTGTATAAATTCAAAGCCCATATCATATCGCATTCCATTTTTTAATATTATGCGGTAAAGTTGGTGCTCCTTTACATAAGTAAAGCCTAAATAGCTGTCTTTGGTGATTCCGTACTTCCCCAGCATCTTTCTATATGTATCAGATGAAATTGTATCATAAGGTGATATTTTTATAGTTATGGTCAAATCAATATCACTCAATACATCGTGATAACTCTGCTTTACCGCATCTGCAATATTTTTCTCTATTATTTTATCATTATCCGATTTATCAATAACAATATCTCTAATTTTTACAGAACATGTCTCTGTGTTAGTAAAACCTCGTTTGATTAGTTTTTGCAGTTCTTGTGTAATTACTCTTTGATTAATTTCCATCAGACAATACCCCCAATTGTTTTCATATGCAATATATCGTATATTTTTCGAAAATCCTACTAATAAAAAGATTAGTTTAAATATATCATTTTCTGGATAATATTACAAATAGACATAATTTTTTAATGCCATGCTTCTGTATAATTTATGGGACCGATAACAAAAAATCAATTGGGTCACTACACTCAATAAGCGACTCTCTTTTATTTGCAATTTTACGCTTCATGGTATAAGGAAAATATCTGCAACAAGGATTCATTATAATAAAACATCACAAAGTGTTATATTAAGTGATTTATTTATAAGGAATATCATATATCTACAGGGATAAATATAGATGCAGAAGCAATTTTCGTTGATTCTAATCTAAAATTTATTAAAGGCTATGGAGTTTAATAATATCACTGATATTCTATCATATAATTAAATAGGAATTTTCGCGGAGAAATAAGTATGATTATACATGTCGTACAATTGGGTGATACACTTACATCTATAGCTGAGAGCTATGGAATCTCCATAGACAGTTTAATAATTAATAATGGAATACAAAATCCGAATAACCTGGTTGAGGGACAATGTATAGTTATTGTGTATCCCCAAGCTACCTATATGGTTCAAGAGGGCGATACACTGGCTGGTATTGCTTTTGCAAATAATGTCACAATTATAGAATTATTAAGGAATAACCCCTTTATATCAGACAGAGAATTTTTATTTCCAGGTGAATCTTTGGTTATTAGTTACGGCGAAAAGAAGGGAAAGATAACCACTAACGGTTATGCTAATCCATTTATAGATATAGCGGTATTAAGAAAAACCTTACCGTTTCTTACCTTTTTAACCATTTTCGGTTATAGACTGACGAGAAATGCTGATGTAATTGAACCCAATGATGAAGAGATATTACAACTTACAAAGGTCTATAAGGTAGCTCCTTTGATGCTGATCTCTTCCTTATCTTTTGAAGGTGTTGGAAGTGATGAGGATGTTTATAATATTCTATTTAACGAGGATAATGTTAAAAGATATGCAGAAAATATTTTAGCCGTACTAAAAAGAAAAGGCTTTTATGGTGTAAGCTTTATATTGTCATATATAATAGGTGATATTGTAGAAATCTATAACAGGTTTGCCAGGATAATGGCTGAACGGTTGAACAGTGAAGGGTATGCAGTTTTTATTTCCATTTCTCCGGTGGTTGATGTAGAAAATAACGAAGTATCCTTTGAAAAAATTAATTATTCAGAGATTGCGAAAGAGGCAAATCAGATGGTTATTATGAACTATAATTGGGGGTATTATTTTGGCCCGCCTACACCGGTTTTATCTTTAAGTACTTTACAGCTGTTTATAGATTATTTAATAACCTTAATTCCCAGGGATAAGATGAATATCGGACTGCCGGTAATCGGTTATTCATGGCTGCTTCCCTATTTAATCGGTATAACCAGAGCAAATGCCATTACTTATGATGCTGCAATTGAGCTGGCTTTAACTACAGGTTCCAAAATTCAATTTGATGAAATATCTCAAAATCCTCATTTTGAATATTTTCTTGGTGTTGATATCCCCAGAAAGTATGTTGTATGGTTTGTTGATGCAAGAACTATTGACGCACTGTTAGACCTTGTAATTGTGAATAATTTCCCAGGTATCTCAATCTGGAATATAATGACGTATTTTACGCAGCTGTGGTTGATTATTAATTCACAATATGATATCGAAACAATAATCACATAACCTATGTAAAAAACAGTGGTAATAAGCAGGACCTTGCTGCAGGCTGATTAAACTTAATAAAAGATAAACGACATAAGTTATTATTTGAACAGTTTCCAATTATCTCGTTTCTTCTGAGAAGCAGGAAACTGTTCTTATTTAAATTAGGATTGTTAACCAATACAATATTCCTAATAGAATAGGTTTGTTCTGACGAATTATCAAACACTTTATTTTATTTCCTTATACAAAACCGGGATTGCAGCTGCTATTAAGATCATACCCATAAAGGCAGGGGAAGCATGTCCAAATGTTACATAGATCTTCCCTCCGACCAGTGGACCTATTATTCTTGCCAAAGCCTGAATGGATTGGCTTCCGCCCTGTACTCTTCCTTGTTCATTGGAATTGACAGACTTAGAAAGCATCCCATTAAAGGAAGGTCCGAAGATTGAATCACCAAATCCAAATATAAACATTCCCGCAATAATAAAAGGAAAGAATGAAAACAATGCTGACGCTGCAATAAGTCCATAACCGACTATTTCTGAACACATACCAAGGATTGCTATCTGCGCATCACTAAGCTTTATTAAAAGTTTTGGCATAATAAAGCCTTGTGAAATAATGTCTTGTATGCCCATAATTGAAAACATAAGTCCGATTATCACAGGTGCCCAATTGAACGTATCAATTGTAAATTGTGAAAATACTGCCTGTAAGGAGCCATTGGGCAACCATATTAAAAATGCTGATATCAGGAGCCTTTTTAAACCTTTGATAGAAAGTATGCTTACCAGCTGTGTGAAAGGGTTCAGTCTTACTAAGGTTATCTTTTTCAGTCTGTTATCCTTTTGGAGGCTTTCCGGCATAAAGAAGAAACCATAAAGAAGATTTAATAAAGTAATACCAGCACCAAAATACATAGGTACCGAATAGCCAAACCTGGCAAGCAGCCCTCCAAAGGTTGGTCCAATGGCAGCCCCTACACCTGCAGCTGCACTAATCCAACCAAAGTATTTTGTTCTCTGTTCTCTGGGTGTGATGTCCGCAAAATATGCGAAGATAGTACTAATACTGCCACCTGTTATTCCTTCTATAATACGCCCGGCAAATAGTACCCATAATGCCCCTCCTATGCCAAAAACTAAGTATCCCGCAGCAGAACCCAATAGACATATTAAGAGTAACGGACGACGGCCAAACCTGTCGCTTAATGCTCCTAGCCCCGGAGCGGCAAAGAATACACATACAGCGTAAATAGCAGTCAGAAGTGTAACAACAATCGCTTGATTCTCTGGATTCTTTATATATGGCTCTACTAAGAATGGGACGACTGGTGTTATGATACTGAAGCCTATTCCGCAAAGGAATACAGACATAAGTCCAAATATAAATGCCTTCTTATCAATGGTTTGATTTGTGTTCTTTTGTGATTTGATTGAGAACATTATAATTCCCCCTTTTATAGAATAAAATTTTATCTGACAGAAACAAAATTAACTCTTCTGTATTTTGTTTCCTCGGAAACATTTATAATCCTAGCATATTTTTGTTTCCTTGTCAACAAAATTCAAGTAATAAAAAAGCAGCCTCTCTTCATAGAATATGGCTGCCTGTTAACGCAAATATATTAATTAAATTTCTCTTCTTTGATATCGATACCCTGTTTCTTTATTTCTTCATCTAAGTGCCTGCTATACTTATCTATAAAGTTAAGCATAATGTCATATTGCTCCTGGCTAATCTGCTCAAAGACGGCTTTGTCCCGCTCTCTAAACTCCTGGTGCAAATCTTCGTGGATTTTATAAACTTCCTTCCCTTGCTCCGAAAGACAGAAATAAATTTCTTTTTTGTTCTCAGGCTTCTGATAACTTTCAATTATCCCCTTACTCATGAGCCTTTTCATTATTTTACTTATGGCACTTCTGGTCATATAAAGGGATTCTGCAAGTTTTGTAACGTTGGAATCATTATTTTTTCCAATGTATTCAATGCAATGTACTTCGGAAGATTTGTAATCCTTAAGACTATCTTCCATCTTATACTTGTTAAGCCAAACCATCTTGTTATATATGTCCCTGAAACCTATTAAGACTTGATCTTCTTTGTTCATAACCTGTCCTCCACCCTCTGGTAGTAATAATATTATAATAAACTTCTGCTTCTAATTCAATAAAATTACGATAATTTCCTGCAGCTACTTGATAACCATAACCCATTTATTATCCTCTTTGAAGTATATTAATTTCACGTACATAATAATATCCTGATTAATTATTGTACAGTCGTATTCTAAAGAAGACAGTCCAGAATAGTTCTTACTTTCCATATAATTGACCCTAATATTTCTGATACTTTGTATTTCACCATTCTCATCCATGTATTTTATCAGGAAAGGGGTCGTCATTCCTTTACTCGTGAACCAGCAGGCACAGGCAATTTCTATTCTGGTTCCTTTAATATTCCCTTCATCCGGAGCGTTATTATTTATACCTATACCAAAACAAGACATTTAGCTCAACTCCTTAATTATTGCTGATTTTCAATTTACTATAGTCCACAGTTCTTTTCTCTCTGGTTATTCCGCCAGACATGTGATCAATGGGACTTTGAATGAATACGGCTCTTTGCACAGTATCTATCCCATATCTGTTCCTCAGAGTATCAACCATTAAATCTGCATACTCAAGCTTCTCATAATCTTCCGTATCAAAAATACATAATTGCCTGCCGGTGTCATAATCTTTGATTCTTGAAGTATGAATACCAAGATGTCTTATGGGAGTACCATCCCATAGCTCATCAAAAAGCATACAAGCAATTTTGTGAATTTCTTTGGTTATATTTGTTGCAGTCATCAGAACAGTTTGATGAGAAGCGTAATTAAAGTTGTAATCTTTAATGCCAACTGAGATAACTTCTGCTTTCACATTATCTTTCCTTAATCTGGCGGATACAGTTTCAGCTAAGGCTAGGAGAACCATCCTGGCATCTTCTGCTTTTGTAACATCATGTGGTATCGTTGTACTATTTCCATAGCCTTTATTTGCCGGCGGAGTGGATTGAACCCCTGACAGATCTATACCATTTGCAAAAGCCCAGATAACTTCGCCGTGTTTATTCATATGACTCCTCAATATGCCGGGATCTGTATTTGCTAATTCTCCTATAGTCTTAATGCCAAGATTAAATAATTTCCTGCTGGTTGCCCTTCCTACAAAGAAAAGCTCTGATACCGGCAGAGGCCACATTTTATCTTTGATTTCCTCAGGAAAAAGAGTATGAACTTTATCCGGCTTCTTGAAATCTGATGCCATTTTAGCCAGTATCTTATTGTTTGAAATACCGATGTTAACGGTAAAGCCAAGTTCCCTTCTGATTTGATCCTTAATATAGCTAGCAATTTCAAGGGGAGCTCCCCATAATCCCATAGTACCGGTCATATCTACAAAAGCTTCATCAATTGAATATTGCTCAACATCAGGTGAATACCTGCGTAGTATCTTAATAAAGGCAGCTGATGAACTTTCGTACAGATTATAGTTGGGCGGAACCAGGATAAGTTTAGGACATTTCTGTAAAGCTTCCAAGACGCTCTCTCCAGTTTTTATACCATAACCTTTGGCAGAAATTGATTTTGCCAGTATAATGCCATGTCTCTTACTAACGTCTCCACCTACAGCAGATATCTGTTCTCTTAGATCTTCCCTGCTCCCTAAGCGATTAATACGATACACAGCTTCCCAGCTTAAAAATGCTGAATTAACATCTATATGAAATATTATTTTTTCCATTTGCACCTCCAGAAAGAACATACGTTTGGATATACTATAACAAACAAGTGTTCTTATGTAAAGCGGTAATATATGTAACAAATACAGGAATCATGCCTGTTACAGCAAATATAGGAGCCATGTCTCTCAGAAAATGAAAGCATCGCTCCTATATTTTATATAAACTCACGTAGATTTATTAAATTTTATAAGACTTAACACTAATAAGCAGTATATAAGGAAATTAATCCTTCGTAATATTGGGAATATGTGAGATTGCTTAAGAGAAGTTATAATTACACATCTTTAACACTATATCATATCATCAGCTAATCAAAGAAGGATTTAAGTATTTCCACATATTTATCCGGATACACCAGGCTGAGTTCACCATGCTTCATTGCAGGAGCTATATAAAGTTCACTATTTCTAATCACTTCCTGTAATCGTCTGGCAGATTTTTTCATAATACCAATCTCGCCTTCGCCAACGATTATAAGAACCTTTGATGATGTATTTGAAATACTGTTTTTTAAATGAAAATTACCGTTGCTTAAGGTAATATTAATCAGGGATTGCTTCGTAATCTTTAAACTGTCCTGATAATACCGTTCGAACATATCGTCAGGGACACAGAGAGATTTTGCCTGCATTTTAGAAAACCATTTTTTCTTAACTAATCCATAAAAAAGCTTATACGTTGGGATTGTCAAAGCCGCTGTTGCTTTAATCGGATAGACCAGCGCACTTTCAATAATCGCATATTCTGCTATTTCAGTACGCTGTGAAAGAACCTCTGTAACAATCTGGGCTCCGATGGACAGCCCGCCTATGGCAAATACCTTTCCATTAAAGTTTCTATCAATATAGCTTATGAGCTTTTCTGCAGAGTCCTGGATGCTGACAAATTCTTCAGTACCATTCTCACCATGACCTTCAATAATAGGGGTAACGACATGAAAATTTGATTGCAGTTTGTTGATTACGGATTGTAAAGACCAATACGATAATCCGCCTCCATGTAATAATATAATTGTTGGTAGATGCTTATCTGATGTTTCCTTAAATAACATTATGCCTCCTTGACCCTGTGATACTTTATGGTTTAAATATACCATTTTACGGCTGAGGTATCAAACTAAATTTGATGATTCACAGCTTCTCCAATTTTCTGACAGCAATAAAGCTAAATGATACTCTTTTTGTTATATTATAAAAGCCAAAATCCCTTAACTTTAATACACTAAGGGATTTTGGCGGTTTTATACTTTTGCAGTTTAATTTGCCAGCTTATAACTTTCCTTGGCTATAGGATATTTTTTTATAAAGGCACTTGTACGGTATTTTGCATCTCTTTTGTGATTCTTGAAATCGCTGTCATTCTTCAGAAAATAATCATAGGTTAATATCTGTTCACCAGTATCTGTTATAGGATCGTCCCAGGTCAGGTCCAGGTTATACCATTTGTTATTGATTTTAACTATGTTCCAGGAATGAGAGCCGCCATTGGCCAAGCCGGTTATAACCCTGCTCTCAATACCGGCAACTGTTAATAAACGATAAGCTGCCAGAGAATAACCATCACATACTGCTGTTTTTTCGATTAAGGTATTGTAAGCGGTATGATTTTCCAGGGATTGATCATATACCGTCTTTTTTATAATGTAATCGTGTATTCTTTTAACCTTTGTATAATCACTTTTATCAGTGAGTTTCAAAGCCTTAATAACCCGTTTTATCTCTGTATCCAGTTCTTTCTCCTGCTTTAAGGTGGTCCTGTAGGTGGCACTGAAGTCCAATACGGCAGTCTTACCATTGGTGTACCACTGCCAATGCGAAGACCATTGACTTACTGAAAATCTAAGGTAATCGCCATCTTTGGAGGTGCTTTTATAATCTAATGCAGCTGCTTTATCCAGCAGATCTGTATTTTTACCGATTTTATTCATTACCTCAATATTCATCTCAATAGTAAACTGCTCTTTATGAGCCAGCAGATTCTTTCTGATAATACGGTAAACTTCATCTTGGGAAGTATAGGTCTGGGCATCAGCAGTTATTGGGGGTAGCATCATAAGAATGCAAACGATTACCAGTAACATTTTCTTTAACATAATTACCTCCCTTGCAAGGTGCTTTTCTCAGTTGCAGCTTAATGTATTCATAAATATTCTCTGACCAGAGCTTACACTATATTGTAAAGTACCTTTTAAACTGTCCTTTATAGTATCATATCTGCTGGTGAATTGATTTTCTCTATGAACATTTTATGCTTCACCTTATATTTCGTAATTTTATTGCTTTTTCATAACCGTAATTTTGAAAGTAATATAATTTCCATACTATTTAATCTGCTGCTATTGCTGTAAGATTTAAAATCCTCCTTATTAATTACTAATTTTCTTGAAAAATCACACATAATAAAGTATGATAAATTTATCGCATAACCTCAACCTAACTCCAGGTTAATAAAAAATACAAATTTCTTCGTATTTTTTAGGCAATATTTTTTGGGGTAATATTGTAATATTTTATTTATTAAGGAGGATTAACAATGGCTTACTCTATTGGCGATGTGGCTGAAATGCTAAATATATCCATATCCACTTTGCGTTATTATGATAAAGAAGGACTGCTCCCTCTTGTAAACAGAACTTCCGGAAATATCCGTGTTTTTGATGACACAGATATCGAATGCCTTAAAATGATTGAATGTTTAAAAACAACCGGTATGCAACTAAAGGATATTAAACAGTTTTTCGAATGGTGCGAAGAAGGCGACGCTACGATTAGCATGCGATATAACCTTTTCCTTGAGCAGAAGGAAAAAACAGAGCAGCAAATCGCGCTGCTACAGGCTGCCCTGGACCGTGTGAATTACAAATGTGAGTATTACAGACTTGCTAAAGAAAGAGGCACCACGAATGATCCGGGACTAAAGGAAGAACTGGCAATGAAATTTCTGGAGCAAAATAGTAATCATAATAAGCAGATAACTACTTAAGCTTATGTTTAAGTAGTTATCCAATGGTATGAAATAGCTGTTATGCTACATAGGCAGTCTTTAAGATTTCTAATACTTCATCAGCTGTAAGAACTTTATATCCGCCTGTAAGAACTGTGGAATTTGCTATAAGAGGAAGCATTTCTTCCGTAGCTCCAAGTTCTTTTATATTTGTTACAATACCACATTCTTTCAGGAATTCTTCCATAGAACTGATACCTTCCAAGGCAATGGTATCCTTTGTTTTACCTGTTGCCGCTACACCCCAAACCTGTGTAGCAAAACGTACAAACTTATCCAGACCATATTTATAGATATAGCGGTAATACGGAAGGGAAATTGCTGCAAGTCCCATACCGTGGGCACAATCCGTATAAGCTCCAAGCTGATGTTCAATCATATGAACTTCCCAGTCCTGAGACTTCCCAAGTCCCATAATGGGGTTCATGGCAAGGGTGGAACTCCACATGAGATTACTTCTGGCTTCATAGTTTTTGGGGTCTTTTACTGCTATTTTAGCACTGTGGATGATGGAACGAAGAAGTCCTTCAATCAAATAATCCGTAGTGACATCATCTTCGCCTGAGAAATACGACTCCATCAGATGGGACATCATATCAAAAATACCGCTTACCATCTGATAAACAGGTAAGGTAAAGGTATATTCCGGATTAAGAATTGAAAATTGGGGATTCATTGTTGAAGGAAATACCCGACCCATCTTCAGTTTCATATTTTCGTTGGTAATTACAGAGCCTCCGTTCATCTCAGATCCGGTTCCTGCAAGTGTTAATATTGATGCAATGGGTACAACCTTATTATCAACCGGTTCAAACTTCAGCCAGTAACGTTCCCATGCATCACCTTCACAGTATGCAGCGACTGATATTGCTTTGGCACAGTCAATAACTGATCCGCCGCCTACCGCCAGAATCAAATCTACCTTATGAGCTCGTACAAGCGCTGCTCCCTCCAGGACTTTTTCATAGGTTGGATTTGCCATGATACCTGACAATTCCACAATGGTTTTGCCGCTTTCCTTTAGAATTGAAATAACCTGGTCGTAAAGCCCACTTTTTTTGATAGCTCCTTTTCCGTAGGCGAGCATAATGGTATCTCCATAAGCTTTAAGCTCAATGCTTAAATTGTCTAATGCTTCTTTCCCAAAATATATGGTAGTGGGATTCTGATATCTAAAATCTAAATTCATAAGGTTCTCCTTTTTTCTTTTTTCTTTCACAATACTTTTAAAAAGCTGTCTGTATTTGTATGGTTAGATCTCTTTCTTATCTGCACTGCCTAGCTTAGCTTACTGTATTCCTTTGCTTCTACTGCTTCAAACCATTCGTTGGTTGCACCTTCTGCTGGTACTTCAATAGCAAGATGGGAAAACCAGCTGTCAGGCGCAGCCCCATGCCAGTGTTTTACTTCCGGAGGAATATTGATTACATCGCCTGGATGCAGCTCCTGGGGTTCTTTACCCCATTCCTGATAATATCCTCTGCCTGCCGTACATAATAAAATCTGACCACCTTTATGATGTATATGCCAGTTGTTGCGGCAGCCCGGTTCAAAAGTAACATTAAATATTCCTACTCTTTCTTTGGACAACATGTTCAAATAGCTTCTTCCTGTAAAGTACTGCTCAAACATTTTATTTTCGTCGCCCATAGCAAATACTGCAGTTGCTTTGAATTCCTCTAAATCTGCCAATCTCATCACCTCTAATCAAGTTTTTTCATGTATTCATGCTGTAACTTATATCTTTCTTGAGGTAACAGTATAAATAACATATTGGTATATTACTACCTAAACCTAACTTTAGGTCAAGTGTTTTTATGAACTTCATTTAAGGTTTGTAAGGTTTGCTGTAAAATGAACTTTTTATGAACTTTTTAGTAAAATAGTAAAATGAACTTTTTATGTAACTTTTTAGTTATGAACTTTTTGGCTAAACTTTTGAACTATTAAATTAAAAATTGGGAGAAGATCTATGGGTTGAATCAGATAAATAGGAACAAGCAGACGGATGAAGGAATCAATGATTCCTTTTATTTTTTCAAGGCTTTTTCATAAAATAATGGGAATGTCTCCTACCGATTATAGGAAAAAACTAAAAGGCTAGATTTTCAAAAAAAGAGCCAATTAACCACCCATTAAGCCTAAGGTCAGTTTATTGACTCTAATAGTTATTATCCCAGCGAATGAATAATTACGTTTTTAATACTCTTATGCCTGTCATTATTTCAATTTATTTATCCTTGTCTAGTGAAATAGTAAAATATATTAATATGAAGACTTATTGATATATGGGTTTCTTTAAATTATCTGGTTTCTTTCTTGCAGGACATTTTTCTCCATCGATAAACCATTGACATTTACGACATTCCATACATGATTTAAAATTAAGGTTGCCGGATGAATTTATCACAAAGCTTTCATCTGCTAAAAACGGCTTTCCATATGCCACTAAATCAGTTAAATTGCTTTCTATCAGTGTATTGCCTCTGTCCAGAGTTTTTATATCATTAACAACGATAACTGGAATATTGACATGTTCTTTGACGTAACTGCCGGTGTAAACAATGTCATTGAAGGAGAAATCATCTGGCAGCTGGAGCCTTCTGTCCTGTGGTATTCCGGCAGACACATGAAGCAGATCAATTCCCAAATCTTCCAGTGCCTGAGCAGTCGCTGTATCAATTTCCAGGCTTTCCCCCCATCCCATCCTGTATGCAAGGATAAAATTATCATCTGAGAAAGACTTTATTCCTTCTATGATTTCTTTTACTAATGTTAATCTTCCGGTTATACCTCCACCGTATCTATCGGTACGTTTATTTGCCAGCTCTGACGCCATCATGTTAAGAAAATAAGTATGCGCTCCATGTAATTCTATCCCATCCAATCCGGCATCCCTGCATATTCTGGCAGCATTAATGAACTGATCCCTTATCCGCTCCAATTCATTTATAGTCAGTTCGTTGACATCTCCTGTTTCTGTATCGTAAAAACCAAACCCCGGAAAGGCAAGCTGTGCAAGAAAAACAGTATCATTTTTATGATATTCCTTGGCTAATTCCCTTAAATATCCTATATGCTCATCAGAATAAGCCCCTGCACGATCTGATACCTTGGCGCCAGGGGTTACAGTAAGCGCCTGACTAATAATTAGTCCAATTCCTTTATCTGCATAATTTAAATAATGCTGCAGAAGTTTTTCACTCATGATTCCCTGTTGACCAGTATAACCAAAGCGCACCATTGGTGCCATTACAATACGATTTTTAAGTACAATATTTTTTATCTGCAGAGAGTTATATACTTTTAACATAAGAAATTCCTCCAGAAGAATATATTTGGTTAACAATGATTTCTATGTAAGTATTCAATTTTACATAACCTTTTCCTCACTTACTTATATTAAATTTATTATATAATGAACAGATAAAAAAAGGTAGTACGCACTTTCATGACAGATACTATCCAAAAGGGAAGTATCATATTTTGAACAGAAAACAATACATAAAGATTATCACGCAAATGATAATTCCCCAGCATACGTAACATCAAATTATACTTATTTACGTCCTTAGCTATCTTAGTAAAGATAATTTTTTGATTAAAATAGTATGTTTATGATATTTGCAAGCCTTAAAGTCCAGTCTTTGTCGTATCATTAATAATTTCATAATCTGATTGAATCATATTTATTTATAAATAAATTATTTTAGTTTTAAATAAATTATATGAATATATCAATTGAAATATTGCCTATTTCATGATATGCTAATTGTAAAATATATAATACGTAATAAGATTGTAATATAAATTCACATATTAATAAATTATTTTACATTATAGTATATTGAATAATTTAGAATCATGTATATTAAATAATTTATATATTGCATAATGATTTTTGATTTATTTTCCCTGCTACTTCCAAATCATCTATTTGTTAAAATTGGTCCCTCAATATCTTATTACTGTTTATATTTAGAAACTTTACGCCAAAGGAGAAGGCTATGAGAAAGGAAATTTTAAAACTTAGTATTATATCTATTTTTACTTCTGTACTGCTTTTAAGTGGCTGCAAGAACAAGGACAATGTGAATGAGGCAGTTACGCAAGAACCGCAGCAGCCGGCTACAACGGAAGCTCAAACTCCAACACCGGCACCTACTCAAGTAGCTGAAGAGTTAGAACCGGCAGAAATAGCCGATGTTACTTATACCAGGGTATCAGTTCATGATCCTTCGGTTATTAAAGCTGATGGCAGCTATTATATATTTGGTTCTCATATGGCTTGGGCTAAAAGTGATGATCTGATGCACTGGTCAACGTATAAGAACAATATTAATTCAGATTACAATAAGTTATTAGGTGAGCTTTGGAAAGACTATTGCAGAACAGATTCCAATCCGAATTTAAATGGTAATTTATGGGCTCCCGATGTGATTTACAACGAAACAATGAAAAAATACTGTCTCTATATGAGTGTTAATGGTGATGACTGGAATTCCGTTATTGCTCTTCTGACAGCGGACAAAATAGATGGGCCTTATGAGTATGCTGGAGCTGTTGTTTATTCAGGTTTTAATACTACCTCTCATCCCGTTGAAAAAACAGATGTCTACAAGGTCTTAGGTGACAAGGCAGACATATCCAGGTATCAGTCAATAAATGATACAAAAATAAATGCAATCGATCCTAATCTGCGATATGATGACGAAGGAAACCTTTGGATGAGTTTCGGCTCCTGGTTTGGGGGAATCTACATGCTGAAACTAGATGCTGAGACCGGATTAAGAGATTATAGTTATACCTATACCACAGAAAAGAATGTTTCAGATGAATATTATGGCTATAAAATAGCAGGCGGAAATGCGGTGTCCGGTGAAGGTCCCTACATATTGAAATCCGGTGGTTATTATTACCTCTTTGTATCCTATGGCGGACTGAGTGCTGAAGATGGCTATCAGATGCGGGTATTCCGTTCAAAAGATATTACCGGCCCATATGTGGATCAAAACGGTGAATCAGCTGTATATAAAAGGAATATGAACAATCTTACTACCAAAATTGGTATCAGATTAATGGGAAGCTATCAGTTTTCAGGTAATTATGACACCCATGTTGCACAAGGACATAATTCAGTCTTTACAGACGATGATGGCAAAATTTTATTAGTATACCATACCCGCTTTGCAGGTGGAAAAAACGGAATAAAAGAAGCACATCAGGTACGTGTTCAGCAGCTTTTTGTTAATGAAGATGGCTGGCTGATTGCAGCTCCCTATGAATATTCTGGGGAAACACTGGCAGAAGGCGGCTATTCTAAAGAAGAGATGACTGGAAGCTACGAGTTCATAGTACACACTCCCAATACCTTTTATCATGATTATGGTACCATTGTAGCAGGAATTGCAGAGAATAAGAATATTTCGTTAAATGATGATGGTACAGTTTCAGGAGAATTAACCGGAACCTGGAGCTATAAAGAAGGAACCTCCGATATGGCAATTGTCATTGATGGGGTTGAATATAAAGGAAAATTTATAAAACAGGCAACAGAAAATAAACATAGAATTGTTATGACTTTTACAGCCTTAGGGGAAAATGTCTGTGTCTGGGGAAGCAAAAAGTAATTATTCCATATTAACTCAAGAACAGAAATGTAAAATGGCTAAAATGCCCATTTTCAGTCTGCTCTTGAGTTAATTTTTCTAATCAATACTGCTGTATATCGCTATCATACAAGTCACACAAGATCAGTTAATTTACCTGTTCAGAAAAGTGAGAATTTCATCCAGTTGATAATCCTTGCTTTTCACATCAATAAATTTATACGGCAGTAACTCATTTAAAATTCTTTCTTCCAATTTTATTCTTCTTTTAAAATGACTTATAATATCTTCAAAATCATTTATACCGTGAGACTTTCCATAAGGTGATTGCTTTAAATAACCCAGCATGAGATTATACCAAATCTCTTCTCCCTGGTCATTAATACGTTCTTTTCTAATTTGTTCAAGACTTCCATTGATGTCATCACAGAGCAAACGTATTATCAGAAAATTATCAATATTGATATTTGATACCAGTTCCTTGTAAAAAGCTATTATTTTATCATCACTGTATTCAGCATATAACATCAGCTCTTCAATTATATTTTGGAAAAAGGCACATTCAAAAATATTTCCTGCCCCTTTAAAACTCCGGTATCTTCTTTGTACAATATCATGAAACTCATTGATGTTTCTGCGACCGCCATAAATTTCATATTTCTCCATATAACTATAAAACTCATGATTATCTCCATGAATTCTGGTATAGGGAGTGATATAATACCCCTCTTCCCGGACGGAATTCGCATTTATAATGCTACTAAATTGAGGCCATTCTTTCAGCAATTTCTCATACTGGGTTATTGACAGATAAGAACACCATGCCAGGTCAACAGGTGATATATCTCCTTCCCGGTAGAAATTATACGCAGGCAAGCTTTCCTGAAGCTTGCCTAGCAAGGTACTCTTTCCGCTGCCGGGAATTCCTTCAACAAATACATTTTTCACATTATTTTCCTTATTCAAACTTCTACTTTGCTTCCATCTTCTCAATTTCGTTTAACAATATTTCCTTTGCGCTGGAGATAGCCCTGGCTACACTACCCTCTTCAAAAGGAACAGAAAGGTTAGCCACTTTCAGCAATTCCAGATAGCTCTTGCTGGAGCCGGCTTTGCAGAGATTCAAATAATCCTGCCATGCCTGCTCTTTATTCTCCAGGTAACGTTTCTTAAATTCCATAGCACCCATTGTGGTAAGAGTATAATTGATGTAATAGAAAGGATACAGGAAGATATGCAGTTTATGATACCAGAAACCGCCTCTTTCCATAAACTCATCATTCTCATACTTACGCCAGGGCATGTATTTCTCTTCTAACTTATGCCATTCCAGGGTTCTTTCCTTGGGAGTAAGCTCCGGATGCTCGTAGACGATATGCTGGAATTCATCCACTGCTACACCAAAGGGTACAAAAGTCATTGCTTCCTGAAGATGTGCAAAGCGGAATTTATCCGCTGCAGCTCCGAAAAATTGCTCTGCATAAGGATAAGAGAACTGCTCCATGGACATGGAATGAATTTCTGCAATATCCGTACCACCCATGTGATACAGGAAGGTTTTCTGCTCTCTCATAGCTTCATAACCGGCAAATGCATGGCCTAACTCATGGGTTAATACCTGCATGTCGAAAATAGTGTGGTTAAAGCAGGAAAACACATAAGGTGCTTTATAGTAAGGAAGAGTCGTCATATAACCGGTAGATGCTTTACCCGGTTTATTCTTAAGATCCATTAATTCATGATCTATCATAAAGTCAATAAATTCAGCAGTTTCAGGACTGAGATCATGGTACATCTTCTGAGCTTCTTTTACCAGATAATCGTCATCACCGATGGGTTCTGCATTTCCGTCAGGGAAGATGAATTTCTCGTCAAAGACTTTAAGCTCTTCTACACCAATACGTTTTTTCTGTGCTTCATAGAGTTTCGTACAAAGAGGTACGATTTCTTTTCTTACCTGCTCACGGAAAGCAGCAACTTCCTTCACGCCGTAATCACTGCGTTCCTGCTTTTTATAGCCTAAGGGAATGAAATTCTCATAACCCAGGGCTTTTCCCATTTCATTTCTGATCTGTATCAGCTGGCTAAAGATATCTTCCATCTCTTCTTCGTTACTATGATAGAAGTCGGAGTAAGCCTTAAAAGCAGCCTTTCTTAAATTCCTGTCAGGATTTTCAAAATATTTCTGTACGCCATACAGATTTAAAGTCTGGCCTTCGAAAGGAATCTTAGCAGTTGCCATGAGCTTTTGATATTGCTGAGTAAGTTTACCCTCTTTCTGCAAGAAAGGTATAATCTCATCTTTAAACTGATCTACACTTCTTTGAAGTGCGGTTAAAAGCTCTTTCCCGTATTCCCTGTTAATATCCTCTGCAAAGCTGCTTGCAATAAGAGCTTTAAAAAGTCCCGTTTGAGCTGTACCAAGCTCAGCAGACCTCTCATCAATAAATTCTACTTCCTTCTCGTAAAATTCATCAGTAGTATCAAGGGTATTACGAATAAAAGCAATCGTTTTCATTGTATCTACAGGAGCATTTATTTCTTCTAGTTTTTGAAGCGCATTTTGAACCTCAGCATACGAAGCAGCACCGTTCACCTGCTCCGTTAACAGGTTAAGTTCCTGTTCAAATTTATCAAAGTCCGGTCTTTCATATTGTAATGCCGAAAAGGTAAATTTATCCATCGTTGTCTCCTATCTCTATTTATTTATTGGATTTAGTATATGAATGTATGTATCCCTTTATAATAATACCAATTACATTTCAGAGATACAAGCATAACATGGCAATAAAATCCAAGTTTAAGATAATTGTAATAATTAATACTATGACTCACCTGGTAAAATCCCAAAACACTACAAAGTCCTCGATAATAATTTTCATGGTTGCGTCTCCTACCTGCTAACGGTATTTCTTCTTTTTTGAATAAAAGCTGCTATTAAGATAAATACAATACCACTGACTATCAAAAAAGCAATTTTTCCGGAATCACCAATTAAAGTTTCTCCCCATTTTATGTTTATTCCCATATACTCTTTATAACCATTAATCATTTCCTCAGGACAGCCTGCAAAGGTTACCTGAAGCATCTCTTTTGTAAAAGCTTCACGTACTAAAGAACAGCCATGTAATAGCGGAAACACTTTGAGACTGTTCTGGATGGATGCAGGCAATGCTCCCATCGGCAGATAAATTGCAGCCAGAAATCCCGCCAGGGTACCGATTATGGTGCTCAAACCGGCAAAAGCACTTGTAGTATGGACGAAATTTGTTATAAGGAATACTAAACTTGAGGCCATAAATACAATTAATATAATAAAGAACAATACTTCTGTCAAGCTTGCCAGACTTAATAAGGTACCTCCAGTAAGTAATACAAAACCTTCCCCCAGTATTAAGGTGAACAGGCACATGATAACACCCATAATAAACGCAGCTATGATGTAACCCAGAACAAGAACTGAACGTCTCACCGGAGCTACGAAAAAGCTATGGAGTCTTTTTTTCTCCTCGTCTTCAACCATAATTCCCGCCATTGCCAGTGTAATGGTCAGTGCATTTACTACGATTATACCAGCTAATGTCCATAATAAAACCAAATTTTCAGCATTTTCTCTGTCTGCTGCAACATTTCTTTCACCGGTTTCACTTAACAGGTCAACAATGCTTTCCACATTTAAGTTCCCAAGAAAAATAGCCATAAGCCCAATGATAATCAACATGGACAATAGGGAAAAGAACACATTTGAGCGGTCTCTTGTATATACCAGTATATTTCTTTGTACCAATCTTACCAAAGTCATTTATTTCTCTCCTCCTGAACCTTTATTGTAAAGTACGGCCTGTAATATTTAAGAAAACGTCATCCATGGTGCCCTGAAGGATCTCACAGGCATTTAACTCGTCTTTTAAATCATGTAACAGCTCTAAACTGCTGATGGTATTCTCTACCTCCACCTCAATATGGTTGCTTTTGGATCTAAAGGTATAATTTCTGGAGTTGAGGTAAGAAATGACAAGCTCTGGTTTTTCTGAGAACAGCTTCACTATATCCTTTGTGAATTGCTCTTTTAATTCATAAGGGGTCCCCTGTGCTGCAATGTGACCTGCTTCCATAATAGCTATATGATTAGCTTTCGCAGCTTCCTCCATATAATGAGTGGTAAGAAATACAGTCATTTTATTCTCTCTTCTTAAGGCCTCAATACACTCCCATACATTCAACCTTGTCTGAGGATCAAGTCCTGTAGTAGGTTCGTCAAGAAACAGAATTTCAGGAGTGTTCATAAGAGCTCTGGCAATTTCACAACGCCTTTTTTGTCCCCCTGATAATTTACCGAACTGGCGGTTTAGTAAATCTCCGATATGAAGAATTTCACTTACAGAATCAAGATGTCTTTTTAATATTTTATTATCCTTGTGATACAGACTCCCTCTGATAAGCAGATTTTCTTTAATGGTTATCATATCATCCAGGGAATTCTCCTGAAAGACAACACCGATTTTTCTTCGTATTTCTTCATCTTCCTTCCCTAATGTTAAACCGCAGATATTTACTTCACCTTCTAATTTGTCTAATAGTGTGCACAGTATATTGATAGTAGTTGATTTACCTGCGCCGTTCACACCAAGAAAACCATATAATTCACCTTGCAAAACCCTAAAGCTGATATCATCAACAGCTTTGATATCTTTAAAGTGTTTTTTCAAATGTTTTACTTCGATAACCGATTCCATTCGTTATGTTCCGCCTCTCAATTTAATTTATCTCATTGTACTTAACGAAAATGAAATTATCAACGGCTCAGAGGTGTAATACCGTTTATGGGTAGTAAGATGCCCAAAATGCTGGCTGAGAGGTAATGTGGAAATCAGAAAGTGATTTTTGTTTGGAACGCGTTTAAGGACGGGATGGGTTAGTGTGGAAAGGAATAAATTTCACACTTCTTACTCCGGAGGTTACAAGGCTTTGCGGTATGGATGACATGCTATAGATAAGAGAAAATAATCCCAATGCAAAAACAAAATGGTGGTTAGTGTAAAGTAAAAATAACCGGTCCTTTGTACTCTTAAGAGAACCTTGATGATTCACTTAACAGTACAGAACCGGTTGAAAATGAGTATAGATTAATATGTTATTAAGTATGATAACTCCATATAATTCATGTCATTATCTTTAAAAAATATACTATTTTGACAGATTAACATTCTCCTAATGAGATTAAATAACCCAGAAATTACTGTTAAAGACAATACTTCTGTAGGTTTCAAATACAATCCACTTTTTAGTAAATTCCAGCTCGTTTTTACCTTCTGAAGCCTTATATTCCTTTAAGAATTGTTCTGCTTCTTCAGCCGTTGTTGCCTGAATGGAGAAACCTCTGCCGTTAATTAGAGGGACACCGGAAAAATGGAAATCATCTATGGACTTAATTGCTTCTATTTTAGAGTCTCTGATCTTAATAACAGTCCAGTCGCGAAGCACAAGGATATCGAAGTTTTCGGGATAATGATAGCTTTCACCTTTAACCGGAATAACATCTCCCAAGGTGTATAACCTGTTTTCAGGTTTTAACTTTGATATGTTAAGGCTTTCCAGGTTATAATAGAATTCCTCGAAGATATCTCCTCTTGCCCTAATATTCTCATATATAAAAGTCGCACTGTCTTCAATTGAATTGCTTTCTTTATCAAGTTCTTCTATTACACCGCAGGCAGATGTCATATTTGTAATGCGGTCTATTAATATTAATTCTCCCAAAGTTTTATGGGCATGGAATCTATCAGCAACAATTTTCTCCGCAAGAACGATGTCACATACTGCAATCTCATTTTTCTTTAAAAGGGCAGCAGGCTTATGTTCGCCGGAATTAACATCTATTTTATAACGGATACCGGTAACTACACCAGGTATTAATTTTGTGCCGATTTTTACAAAGTAATTCTTATCCGGAGTAAGTTCTGCATCGTCCATCCATAAAAGGGTAGCTGTCAGTGTTTTGCTGGTGGTAAGGCCTGCATTCTTTGTTAATACACAGCCTCTTGATACATCTACTTCTTTATTAAGCTGAATGGTAACCGGCTGCCCTTTGATTGCCTGGTCTGCTTCCCTGTCAGTAATATGAATGCTCTTGACAATAGCCTTTTCATTGCTTGGAAGTGTGATCAGCTCATCACCGACCTTAATGGTACCGGCTTCAATCTGTCCCTGAAAACCACGAAAGGTATGATTAGGCCTGCACACTCTCTGAACAGGCATATAAAAGCCATCTTCTTCGGCTGAATTTACAGTGTCTACATTTTCAAGATAGGTAAGCAGAGGTTCCTCTGTATACCAGGTTATATTCTTTGAATTCTTGGTAAGGTTATCTCCCTCCGTGGCAGAAATAGGTATTATCTTAACATTCTCAAGAGAAAGCTCGGAGGTTAATTGCTTGATTTCAGCTGCAATCTCCTCAAAGCGTTCTTTGCTATAGCGAATTAAATCCATTTTGTTTACAGCAAATACGAAATGTCTGATACCCATTAAGGAACAGATTCTGGCATGTCTTCTGGTCTGTACAAGAACACCCTGCTTCGCATCCACTAAAATAATTGATAAATCTGCAAAGGAAGCACCAACAGCCATATTTCTTGTATATTCCTCATGGCCGGGGGTATCTGCAACAATAAAGCTGCGGTTGTCAGTGGTAAAGTAACGATAGGCAACATCAATAGTAATACCCTGTTCCCTTTCCGCCATCAGCCCGTCTAGAAGGAGGGAATAATCGATTGCGCCTTCCCTGCTGCCTACCTTGGAATCTAATTCCAGCGCTTTTTCCTGATCCGTATATAAGAGCTTGGAATCGTATAATATATGTCCGATAAGAGTAGATTTTCCGTCATCCACGCTTCCGCAGGTAATAAACTTTAATAAGCCCTTCATCTAGAAATATCCCTCCCTTTTTCTTCTCTCCATGCTGCCGGCAGCCTCATTGTCTATCACTCTGCTGGTTCTTTCTGAGGAAACGGCACTCAAGGTTTCATCTATGATTTCATCCAATGTAACAGCTGTTGATTCACAACCACCAGTTAAGGGATAGCACCCAAGGGTACGAAAACGTACGGTTTTATATTCTACCTGTTCTCCCGGCAATAGCTTTAAACGGTCATCATCTACCATAATAATATTGCCGTCGCGGTAGACTACAGGGCGTTCTTTGGCATAATAAAGGGATACGATATCAATATTTTCACGCTGTATGTACTGCCAAATATCCTTTTCCGTCCAGTTGGATATAGGGAAAACACGCATGCTCTCACCTTTGTTGATCTTAGTGTTATAGAGCTTCCACATTTCAGGGCGCTGATTCTTAGGATCCCAGGCCTGGGCTTCATTTCGAAAAGAAAAGATTCTCTCCTTTGCACGGGACTTTTCTTCATCGCGGCGTCCGCCGCCAAAAGCTGCCGTAAAGCCGTATTTCTTCAAACCCTGCTTTAAAGCCTGTGTCTTCATGATATCTGTGTAAGCGGAACCATGCTCAAAGGGATTGATTCCCTGGTCAATACCCTCCTGGTTGCTGTGTACGATCATTTCAATACCCAGCTCCTTTGCTTTACGATCGCGAAACTCTGTCATTTCCCTGAACTTCCAGGTGGTATCGATGTGCATAAAAGGAAACGGGGGCTTCTCCGGATAAAATGCCTTCATGGCAAGATGCAACATTACCGAGCTGTCTTTGCCGATGGAATATAACATTACCGGTTTCTCACATTCTGCTGCAACCTCTCTGATACAAAAGATTGCTTCAGCTTCTAACTCATCAAGATGTGTTAATTCACTCATCTGTATATCCTCCTGTTTCTCTTTGCCTTAATATTGGTTGGAATCTTTACGGTTTACATCAATTACAGAGAGGTCACCGTTAGTCTTCTCGATTTGCCAGTGGACGATATCTCCTTCAATACTGGTAAGCAGCTTGCTGCCCATGCCACCTATGTCTGCACCAAGATAAAAGGATATAGCCCCAAAGCTGCATTCCTTTAAGCAGGAGGAACATCCCCAGCAGTCTTTGGGATATTTGATATAGGCTTTTTTATCCTCTGTCAGTTTAATCAGACTTCCGGGACATACCTGCATACATTTTCTGCAGCCGGTGCAGCTCTCTTTACGAATGGCTATGCTCATATATATCCTCCCGTCCTACTAATTCTCTGTAGATTATTTTAAGTTCGCCGTCAACCAGTCTGGAATTCACATATTTCAGCCATTCATCCTTCTTATCCGGATAATCCAGGTTCTCTGCAAAACTGTGCCATCTGGTTTCTTTTCTTGCACTTAAGTGAGCTATGACGGATTTCGCAAGCACCAGCCGCTCCTTTAACTCATAGGCAAACATTAATTCATGCATATCCTCTGCATGGATATGACTGCTAAGCTCAATAAGCTGGTCTATTTTCTCGTCTGCAATGGCAAGCTGTTTCTCATTGAACTGATAGTTATTTGATATACCACCGGCATAAGTATCCATTACCTTTTGCATGGCTTCCTCCAGTTGCTCTATTGTAAAGACAGGATTTTCATAATTTAAGATGGCTTCCAGCTCTTGAAGTTTTTCATTTGCAGGATGAAGTTCTTCCGAGGTTTCATAGCTATTGAAGGAAGAACAGGAATTAAATGGACTGTTTTTAGTTAATATATCCTGTTCAGTCCCTTGAAAATGTTTTTCTGTTGTGACTGCAGCCGTAGATTTCCTGGCTTTTTCCTCTTCTTTTCTATCCTCAAGTGCTGCCAGAGCAGCAATTTCCCCTTCCACCAAAGCACCGGTTACATATTTCTGAGGACATCCGCCGGCCACATCTCCTGCGGCGTATAAGCCTTCTATGGTAGTACGTCTCTTTGTATCCACCCAGTACCCACTGGCCGTATGCCCGCCTACAATATAGGGTTCGGTTCCTTCGATTTCTACATTTTGCTGACTGGGGTTTTTCCCGGCCTCTATCCACTTTAAGGTCTGGCTGGGGGCCATGTTAAGGTAGGCTTTTTTGAGTTCATCATCCTGTACGGAGGTGATTCCTTCCGTTCTGAGATAACAAGGACCTCTGCCTTCAAGATTCTCCTTCACCGTACCGTATACACGTTCAGAGGTTGTAATTCCGTATTTTGTTTCATAAATTTCTCCTAATGAATTCACCTGTCTGGCACCTACGCCTTGTGCGATGGTTCCTGTAGGAGCGATAGTATCCTTACATCTCAAGGCAATGAATCTCATTTCAAAGGTTGTCATCTCTGCTCCGGCACGTATTCCCATAGCATATCCGGCGCCGGTATTAAAGGGAGGATACCACATCTTATGTCTTGAGAATCCGGGATTATTAGGCCGATATAATCCTGCGGCACCACCTGTTGCACAAATAACCTTATCAGCTCTTATTTCATAGAATATTTCCTTATCTATACTAAAAGCAAAAGCCCCAAGAATCCGGTTATCCTTTATAATATAATCCGTAACATTTACCCGGTTTAATATTTCAACATCTTCCAGGCTGCTAACGGCATCTGCCAGAATTGGTTTGATATTTTCTCCGTTTATTTTAATGTTTCGGTTACCTCTGGCTACATATTCCCCCTGCTCATCCTTAAGTATGATAAGTCCAAGGTCCTCAAGCCTCTTAGTAACCCTGTTAAGCCCCTGGGACATGGTAAGCAAGAGATCTTCCCTGACAATATTGTCCGCATCTTTTTTAGCATAATCTACATAGTCTTCCGGTGTTCTGTCTTTCACAATATAGGCATTGATGGCATTTACACCGGCTGCCAGACATCCGCTGCGTTTGATATTCGCTTTTTCCGCTATAAGAACGGTGGCATCGGAATGTTCCCTGACGGTAAGAGCTGCATAACAGCCTGCGGTTCCTCCGCCGATTATCAATATATCTGTAGTAAGCTGTTTTAGCTTTAATTCTTTTCTCATGAAATCCTCCGTGAATATTTATCAAAGTCCCTTCAATCTGTACCCCCGCCAAGATATGGTCAAAACAAGAACTAGAAAATGTTATATATAGATAGGGTTCTTATCTTCTATTGCTTTGTTTTCCAAAACCAGACTGCCTTGCTCACCAAAGGTAAACAAACGGTAAATCAGTACATTTACCTCTTCCCCCGGACTTAATGGAACTTCCTCTAAGGATCTGGTGGCGGTGAGCTGATAATCCTTCACTCTTATCTTTATTTCTGAGTAGCTTCCACGAAAGGAAACTTTCTCAACAATCCCACCTTCTACGGAATTCGGATAGAGAAGAGCTTCTTCTTTTCTGCTGACTTTTATAAATTCCGGACGGATTATGGCTTTTGAACCACTCTGTGCTCCTTCGAAGCCGATGAGTTTGCTGTAATCATCTAAGAGTGATGACTGACCTACAAACTCTGCTACAAAGAGGGTTTCGGGATTACGATAAATATCCAGAGGAGAACCTTTTTGTTCGATTCTTCCTTTGTTTGTTATAATTATTTCATCAGCTACTTCGATGGCTTCATCCTGGTCATGGGTAACAAAGATACTTGTTATGCCAACCTTGTTGATAGTCTCTTTCAGCCAGCTTCTAAGTTCCTGCCTTACCTTGGCATCAATGGCTGCAAAGGGTTCATCTAACAAAAGCAGCTGAGGATTGGGTGCCAGAGCTCTTGCAAAAGCAACTCTTTGCTTCTGTCCGCCGGAGAGCTGGTGGGGATAACGATTACCTAACCCCTCAAGTCCGATGAGTGACAGTAATTCCTCCACCCTTTCCTTGCATTCCTTCTTATTCTTCTTCTGAATCTCAAGACCGAAGGCAATATTGTCATGTACCGTCATGTAACGAAATAAGGCATAATTCTGAAATACGAAACCGATACCCCTTTTACTGGCCGGCAGATCATTGACACGGCTGCCGTTGATAAAGATATCACCGGAGTCCGGATATTCAAGACCTGCCAGCATACGAAGAATGGTTGTCTTTCCGCTTCCGCTGGGACCAAGTAAACCGATAAGCTTACCCTTCTCAATGCCGAAGCTGATATTATCGGAGGCTTTAAAATCACCGAAGGTTTTATTTATGTTTTTCATTTCTACATGCATTTCAGACACCCGCCTTCTTCATTTTATATTCCAGAATATTTCTGATAATTAATATGATTACCGCTAAAATTACCAGTATTGAGGATACAGCAAAAGCTGCGGTAAAGTTAAATTCGCTGAAGAATATTTCAACCTGCAGGGGTAAGGTTATCGTCTTGCCCCTTAAATGTCCCGAGAGGACAGATACTGCTCCGAATTCCCCCATTGCCCGGGCAGTACATAATACAACTCCATATAGAAATGCCCATTTGATCTGTGGAAAGGTAATCCTGCGAAAGATACGAAAGGCTCCTGCTCCCATAATGGCTGCAGCTTCTTCCTGATCAGAGCCCTGTGCATTAAGAACCGGTATAATCTCTCTTGATATAAAGGGAAAGGTTACGAAAACGGTACCAAGGATAACTCCTGGAACTGCAAAGACAATTTTGATATCCAGAGCTGTCAGTATGCCATGAGTCCATCCGATTCGCCCAAAGGTAAGAATAAATATCAGGCCTGCAATGATAGGGGAAATTGCAAAGGGAATGTCTATTAAAGTTGTTAGCAGTTTTTTCTTCCTGAATTGATATTTCGTTACTGTCCAGGCTGCAAACAGTCCAAATACTGTATTTACTGCCACTGCAGCCAAAGTGGCCTCCAAAGTTAAGAGAAGAGCCTTAATGGTATAGGTATCAAATACTGCCTTCTTATATACTTCAATACCGCTTCTTAAGGCTTCCGTAATTACAACCACCAAGGGCATGATTAACATAATAATCAAGAACAGAATACTTATGGTAATCAGAAAAATCGGTATGAACTTTGATTCCTTCTGCTGAGTTTTTTGCATATGACGGCTCCTTTCTATTCCCTGGTGAATTTATTGGCATATACCTGCACTGAGTTAATGGCAAATAAGATAATAAAGGAAACCGCCAGCATCACTAAGGCTATGGCATTCGCACCGTCATAGTTGAACTGCTCTAATTTACTCATTATCAGGAGCGGAGCGATTTCTGTCTTAAAGGGTATGTTTCCTGCTATAAAGACAACGCTGCCGTATTCCCCTACAGCTCTTGCAAAAGCAAGACCAAACCCCGTAAGCAGTGCCGGTCTGATCTCCGGAAATACTATACGAAAAAATATTTTCGCTTTGCTGGCTCCTAGAACATTGGCTGCTTCTTCGTACTGGGGGTCCAGATCTTCAAGTACCGGCTGTATGGTTCTTACTACAAAAGGTATTCCTATAAATACCATAGCAACAATGATTCCAAGCTTGGTATAAGAGACCTTTATTCCCAATACTCCCAGAAGTTTTCCTATTATTCCTTTGTCGGAATAAAGGGTGGTAAGGGCGATACCGGCAACAGCTGTTGGCAGAGCAAAGGGAAGTTCAATAAGCCCGTCTATCAATCTCTTAAAGGGAAATTCATACCGCACAAGTACCCAGGCTAATATCACACCAAAAACAGCATTGATAATTGCGGCAATAAGGGAACAGGAAAAGCTTACTACATAACCGGAGACAATTCGTTTGTCCGTAACCGTATCGAGAAAAGTATGTATTCCCATTGTAGAGGCATTAAGTACCAGTGAAGCCATTGGAATCAGTACAACTAAGCTGAGTAAGGTTAAGGTGACTCCCATAGAAATTCCAAATCCAGGGATTACCTGCTTTCTTTTACGACGTTTCATAGGTCTTAAGGCCTCCATTTAAATTTATCATTCACCGGTATATATTTGATCAAATATTCCACCGTCGTCAAAATGTTTTTCCTGTGCCTGCTTCCAACCACCGAATAACGAGTCATCAATAGTTAACAGTTCCAGATCAAGGTTGAAAACATCTTTGAATTCCTTTAATATTTCTGGATTCGTAGGTCTGTAATAGTTCTCTCCTGCCAGCTTCTGTCCTGCATCAGAATACAGATATTCAAGGTAAGCTGTAGCAACTTCTCTTGTTCCTCTGTCATCTACCACCTTATCCACAAGGGCTACAGGAGGTTCTGCCAGGATGCTTATGCTTGGTGTAATAATTTCATATTCCTCGGGATGTTCCTTAATAGAAAGGTAAGCTTCATTTTCCCAGGCTAAGAGTACATCGCCCTGACCATTTTCAACAAAAGTAGTGGTTGCACCTCTGGCACCGGAATCCAGTACCAATACGTTCTGGAAAAGCTTCTTAATGTAATCCTTTATCTGTGTTTCATCGTGGTTATAGGTTTTATCAGCATATCCCCAGGCAGCCAGGTAATTCCATCTGGCACCACCGGAGGTCTTAGGATTGGGAGTGATAATTTTAACGTCCTCTCTTATCAGGTCATCCCAATCATTTATTTGTTTTGGATTGTCTTTGCGAACCAGGAATACTATAGTCGAAGTATAAGGAGAACTATTATTTTCAAATTCACTCTGCCATCCGGCTTCAATAAGTCCGGCTTCTTCTATAGCAGTAATATCATAGCCCAGTGCCAGGGTAACAACATCTGCTTCATTACCTTCAATAACAGAACGCGCCTGCTTTCCGGAGCCTCCATGGGATGGCACTACTGTAACCTCCTGTCCGGTCTTATCTTTCCAGTATTTTGCGAATTCTTTGTTATAGGCTTCATAAAACTCTCTGGTAGGATCGTAAGATACATTAGTAATTTCCACTGATTTTGAACTTGATGCATCCGCATCCTTACTCTTGTCGCCACAACCGGCCAATACCCCCGTTACTAATGCCATTGTTAATCCGAAAGTAAACAGTTTTCTGATTTTCATAAATACTCCTTTCCTCCTTCATGAAGCCTGCTATTGACTATTGCTGATAAGTCAAAGACAACAGCTTCTGACCAAAATAAATTTTTAATTCATATATGATTACTATGATTTATGATTATACTTTAGAAGTAATAGTTATGCAACACTAAATAGGTAAAACGTTTGCGTAGCTGTTAACATGCATAAATCCTGCATTTTAAAATCTAAGTGACGACAAAAAAGCAGACTCTAAACTATATAATAGCTTAGAATCCGCTTTTTTTGTTTTAAAATGAAAATATGTATTAGCATTAACCTTATTTATGTAAATCGTTTTATAATTTTTAAGTCATAGGTGAAAAGCTTTTGTTTAGCTATTGTTAAAGCACGTTGTATCATATATTTGGCCAAACCATGGTTACGATAATTGGAAAGAACTGCAATGTCGTATATACAAGCTTTGTGCTCGTTCTTAAATATGCTTTGCAACACTCTCTCTGATTGCTAATTTATAGGGAAGAAATATTTTCATGGGCAATTTATGATTTTTATTAATGCGGTTGACAAGTGTCTGCACAGCAATATTACCCAATTCGGATTTGGGCATTCCAATGGTGGTCAGCATTGGCGACACATATCCTGCAAGCTCAATATCATCCATACCGATAACAGATATATCGTCTGGAATCTTTATTCCTGCTTCTGTAAAACGGCGGATCGCTGCAATTGCTGTAACGTCTGTAGCGCAGAATACTGCGGTGGGTAATGGTTTCGCTTTCTTTAATAGCATATCTGCACCTTGATATCCACCGGCTCCGTTCTGGGGACAGGAACAGACGATACTGTTGTCATATTCCAGCTTCTTTTTTGACGCAATATTTATGTATGCATTATAGCGGGCTTCATTAACCGTCTCACCGATATAACCTATTCTTTTATGTCCGCATTGGATCAAGTAATTAAGGGCCTCACGGGTCGCTTCATAACCATCACAAATTACCTGATCCAGATCGGCATCTATTACATTACGGCCAACATAAACGATGTTTTTATAATGGGATTTCAAGAATTTAATCGTTCCCATTTCAAAACGTCCAATAACAATTGCACCATCTGTTTTTACAGATTCAATTTTCTTGAGCAGGTCCAGATTGGTTATATCCAACACTGAATAGGATAAAGAAACCACATAACCTAAGCTGAGGGCTTTTTGCTCAACAGCCCGGGCAACCTGCGCAAAGAATGGATTATCTTCTAAATTCCTGGTTCTTCCAAGGATACAGGTTATTGTTAACGGTACTTTTACTTTACTATTTTTGTTCTGCTTTAGCTCGATGGCTGTCTGATTAGGGACATATTCCGTCTCCCTGATGATCTCCCACACTTTATCGCGTATTTCCTTACGTGCAAAATTACCATCTTCTGAATTTATAATACGGGAAACGGTGGAAACTGATACCCCTGCACGCTTGGCAATTTCCTTTAATGTCATAATGAAAGACCTCCTCTATAACAGCTAGCAAATATTTTGTATTTATTATATTATATAAACAGCTTACAGATTAGACATGAAATCATTGAATTATGTTATTCGAGATTATATACAATATATCCTATAATGTCAATATGAATATAGAGAATTGTATCAGCATAAGGTATTTAAGTTTTTTAACAATTATTATGCAATTACACAGACCACAGAATTAATTATCAGTTTAGTTTTGGAATATTTTTTTGAATGTTCATTAACTGTTCGTTAATTATATAAAAGACTTATTTGGCTTGAAGCCATTCTCTTTAACTGCTTCAGTTATAGAGAATAAGTATAAGAGTAGAAATTATAAGAAAAAGATTAATAAATAATTTGATTAAACTATATTCTAAAATTTACAAAAAAAGGTTCCTTACTAAGAATCTTTTATATATTAGAAATCAATCCTATTCAATATTTTTTAATTATTTATATACTTTGAAAAAATATCCAATACTTGATACAAGTTATCCTCAGAAATCTTGTTATTGCTCTTGCTTTCTGAGATATCTATGATTTCATCATATGAATCATTATAAGTAATTATTTTTCCATTACTCTCTTCAAATATTCCTTGATTTCCACCCAAAATATTATATGTGTTATTTTCATTGTCTTTATCTAACACCAGAACATATTCTTTTCCTGTTTCGATTAGTTTACTATCATTAAGTTGAATTATTTTAATAACCTTATTATCAGTACCTTGTACACTTTCTTCAATATTAAATTCAGTAACCGTACCTAATTTTCTATATTCAATTACTGATCCTGCAGTTCCTTTGACAACTAAACCAGATGCTGCTGCTAATTCATTTAAAGTGTTATAACCATCAACATATACTGCAGATATATTGCTTTTATTTCCGATTACATTATTATCTTTAGTTACATTAATATTAAATGAATTTTCATTAATTTCTTCATTATTTCTGTTAAAATTAAAAACCATTACCAATGCCAAAATACTAAAAGATATAGATAAAATTTTAAATTTTCTAACCATAATCTCTCTCCTTTTTATCAATACCTTACCTATATGATTTTTTTCATCGGTACTAGGTGTAGTTGAAGTAACATTTACATTAATATTGTAATAAATGTATACTATCTCAATAGTTATCGTTTGTCAAATATTTTCACATTTTACAACAAATGCGCTGAGTAGTTGATAAAATATTAATTCACTTGATCATTTGTTTTTTATAAAAGTTTAATAAGTATTTTCTGCTATATAGGGTTCAAGATGTACATTTACCTGTGCGCTCTGATTCATATGAGATCTAATGGCATTTTCTATCTCGTGAACCAGTTTGTGGGTCTCTAGTATATTCAGACAGGGTTCCACCAGTATATGCATATCAATATACAGATTCTCAATACTTCCCCTGCTTCGTATCTTGTGAGTGTCTTTCACTTCTTCAAAACTCATTACGATTTTTCTGATTTCCTCTGTATCTACCACTACCCTGTCAAGAAGAATGTTACAGTTATTCTTTCCTACTTCATATGCACTATATAAGATAAAGCCGGATACAATAAGTGAAAGAATGGGATCAATAATATTAGGCAACCCAAGCTTTATACCAACAGCGGTAAATAAAACGCCGAGAGAAATGTAAATGTCACTTCTGGTATGAATAGAATCTGAAATAAGAATCAAGCTGCCGAGTTTCCTGCCTTCTCTATATTCACCCATTGACACAAAAAAGTTGATCACCAAGGTGAGAAATAATACCAGAAGGCTTAAAAGAGAAATCTCAGGCTTTATAGGATTTCTTAATACCTGTATAGCATTTATAAGAACTCTTAAGCCTACCCAAAAGAGCATAACTGCAATAAATAATCCGGAGAGAGTCTCATATTTATTATGACCATAAGGATGCTCTCTGTCTTCTGGTTTCGCTGCCATACCTGTTCCAATCAGCCCTACAATATTAGACATACCATCGGAAAGTGAATGGAGTCCGTCCGCTGTCACACTTGTGCTTCTTGAAATTGCACCTATCAGAATCTTCAGTAATGCAACCAGCCAGTTTATCAGGAGTATTAGAAAAAGGCATCTTTGAACCCTTTTAAACTTATTCTTTTCCATGGATTATTCCTCTCTGTTTATTATGTATAGGTAGAAAAAATCCATGGGAACAATTATATAAAATTGTCCCATGGATAAATTTCCACTGTCTCTAATTGGAGACCCGACCACATGCATAAAAATACACTGTCTGTTCATATATAGATTTATATAGGTAAACCCAAATAGGGAGGCGAAAGCTTGAGTTATATGATATATATTAATATATGAAGCCGGAGATTGATGTGTTATCATTTTTCATATTTTTTTACATCTCTTCCGGACACTCTATGCCCAGTAATGACATAGCTTCGCCTATTAATTTTTGTACTCCGTATACAAGCAGTAACCGAGCATTTTTTATATTATTGTCTGATTGATTAATAGGGCATTTATGATAAAATTTATTAAAATCCTGTGCCAGATTAAGTACATACCGGGCTATCATACTAGGTTCATAATTCTCTGCTGCTTTTAAGACTGTATCCGTATAATTACTAAATCCTTTAATCAGTTGATAGCTGTGTTCCTCTGACAGCACATTAAAATCAATATCTAAATCAGCTGAATAATCCTTATTTTTTCGCAAGATACTCTTAGCCCTTGCATAGGTGTATTGAATATATGGTCCTGAAGCTCCTTCAAAGCTTAATACTTCCTCCCATTTAAAATCTATATTTTTAATTCTTTGCGTAAATAAATCATGAAATATAATTGCACCAATTCCTACCTGTTCTGCAGTTTTTACTTTATCCGGTAAAACTGGATTCTTAATTTCAATTGCTTTTTGGGCTCGCTCTATCGATTCTAACAGAAGCTCTCTAGCATATATGATGTTACCGGTACGTGTTGATAATTTCTCTCCTGACATGCTGACTAAACCATAGGGGACATGCACCAGGGACTTACTCCAGGAATACCCCAGCTTATCCAATACCTTGAATACCTGATTGAAATGCAGCACCTGCTCTGCTCCTGTAACATAGATGCATTTAGAGAAACCGTAGGCATCTTTTCTGTAGATTGCGGCAGCTATATCCCTGGTGGGATAGATAGAACTCCCGTCTTTCTTAGCGATAAGACAAGGTGGCAGCTGTTCGGAGCTTAAATCTACTATCTGTGCACCATCACTTAAGGTTAACAGATTTTTTTCATTTAACTGTTTTAGAACCACAGGAATCATATCTTGATAAAAGCTTTCTCCGGTATAATAATCAAATTCGACTTTCAGCAGGTTATAAATGTATTTAAATTCTACCATACTGATATCCATGAACCATTTCCAGATGTCTAAAGCTTCCTCATCCTTTTGTTCCATCTTAACAAACCAATTTCTTGCTTCCTCAATTAAGGCAGGCTCTTTTTTTGCCTCTTTATGAAATTTCACATATATACGAATTAATTCATCAATACCCTCTTCCTGAATTTTTTCTTTGCTGCTCCACTTCTGATAAGCGACTATTAGTTTACCAAATTGTGTGCCCCAATCTCCCAAATGATTAATTCGAACAACCTTGTATCCTAATTTTTGATAGATTTTTGATAGGGAGTTGCCAATAATGGTAGTTCTTAAATGTCCTATATGGAACTTCTTTGCAATATTAGGGGAGGAATAATCCAGACAAATTGTTCTACCCTGCCCAATATCCTGAGATAAGAGAGTATCCTTCATTATCTGTTCCATTACCTGTTCAATAACATATGTCTTATTTACATAGATATTTAGATAGCCTTTTACTGCTTCCACTTTCTGAAACCTCGTATCATGCTGACTGTCTAACTTTTCCCTTAATGCTTCTGCAATTTTTACAGGGCTTTTATGGAGCTGCTTTGCTAGTGAGAAACATGGAAATGCATAATCGCCAAGATTAAAATCCGGTGGAACCTCAAGAAGTGATAGTATACTAGTTTCTGTTAATTCCGGTATGCATGCTGCAATGTGTTTGCTGATTATTTTCTGCATGGTAAATCTCCTCCTTCGAAATAAAAAAACCGCAATAGACCGGGACTAAACCCTTCTATTACGGTTCAAGTTTCTGAAATATGACTCTCCACAAACCGCATAGATACAAGACAAGTACTCCTGTAACTATGCTTATATAGCATAATCACACGAGCAGGTATCTATATCTGCGTCTGATTTGATTGGTAAAGTAATGATTCATATTTTCAGATCCTTTCATTTTTTGTAATGTTAACATTTGGGAGTTGAATTGTCAAATAATTTCTTTTAGAGAACTCTGTTTACAATTTCCAGTGTATTTTTTGTAAGTTGTTTTAAGTCTGCTTCACCTATCTTGTAGGAGGAAGTTTCTTTTCTGGTAACCTGAGAACTTACCGGCAATATTTCTGATAAATGTTGATCCAGAAGTATTACAGGCTGACTGCCTGTTCTCTTTAAGAGTTCTTGAGCCAGTTTCGGATTTCCACCATCTGCTCCTCCGCTTATAGAAATAAAACCATAGGGTTTGGGATTGCGTTTTAGATTATTTAGATATGCCCGCAGCGGTGAAGCTGTCTGCCCCATCCAGACTGGCCCGAAAAAAAGTACAAAATCATATTCTCCTGTTATAGCCGGAAGTGGATCTACTTTAGGTATCCGGGAAAACATCATATCTAAAATAATAGCCCGCATTGACATAGGCTTTGAGGTAGTTACTTTATAATGTTTTAGGGATAATTCCTTGGCAACTGCTTCTGCCAGTGCTTCATTATTACCTGTGTAAGAATAAGAAATAATAATTGCTTTCATATAAACCTCCTTTAATTTTCATCTTTTGCTTTCTTTAATGCATCCTCCAGCGCTTTTAGATGAGCTTTTGATGTAAGTGTCGCACCACTGATGGCATCCACCTGTAAAGATTGTGCTTTCTTTACCTTTTGAAATAAATCTAATATGGTAACACCTTTTGATAATTCTGTTGGGTTGCCTTTGTCATCCACAGCTCCTTTCAGTATTCTGATCTTTTGCATTTCACCATCTTCTATGGTCAATTCTACTGTGGCATCTCTGAAATGTCCTTTTGTTCCAATATATTCCCCAACATAAACTCCATCTTTTAAATGCGAAAAGTCTATATTTTCAATGGTCAGGGCTGCCAGTTCATTCCGTTCTTTGCTATCTGCCCATACGGCTGTAATACCACCAAGGACCAGAACTAACAGTATTATTAAAATAATATGCCAAAGGCGAATTTTCTTCTTGTTTTCTTTTGATTTTATCATTTACGTCTCTCCCTTTTATAATTATTAATTCTGATATATTATTGCAGCGTTATTGTCACATGTTTATTTTTATCAGCTTCCTCCACATCAATTAAGGTACAGGGAAGTGAAAGATCACCATTGTTTAATGCATCAATAATACTGTCCAGATCAACCTCCTCAAGCATTTTTAAATCATCTCCTTTTACTTCCTTTTGAGCGAATTTCATTCCCATTTTAACAAGAAAAAAAGGAATTGATACATCGGTTGTTTCTTTACCATTCTCAACTATGTTGATATGAAGGCTTTTTGGTTTGATTGGTTTTGATTTTTCTGGTTTATCCATTTAATGATCCTCCCTTTTAATATATGAATGAATATTTTGTTATTCGTTCATTTCTCTTATAAAAAATACTGCTCCTGTTAAAATCAGTTGGAGCAGTCCATAAGGCTATTCATTATAAGTTCCGTCATATGCTCTAAAAGCTCCGGAAAATATTCAAACCCTATTTCTTCTTTATGTGTATCAATGTTAGTAATTGCTGCAAAGATCATCATAATCATTTTGCTGTCGATGTCTTTTCTCATTTTTCCTTGTTCCTGCCAGAGGTCTACCAGCTCGAGAAAACTGCCGTATAAGAAATCTACTGAATCCAGGCCATTTTCTTCTCGATATACCTGCTCAAGTTTTTCAAATACACTTCTGTTATACCATTCTTTCAAAATCGGATTCCCTCGTATCCCCTCTGTATTGAGTTTCAGCATCTGTTTTACGACAATCAATGGATTCTGATTCAGGTCCAGTGACTGAAGACAGGATTTCTTAAGTTTCGCGTTTTCTTCCAGGAAGATATCCATAAACAGTTTTTCTTTGGAGGAATAATAATTATAAAAAGTCCCAACTGCCATTCCAGCTTTTTTTGTTATTACAGATATATTTGTATCTTTAAAGCCATTTGAGCTGAATAATTCTTTTGCGCAGTTATAAATCAATGTTTTTTTATCTTCCACTGGTGTACCTCCATAAATCACCTAAATGAATGAATTTTATTTTATTCACTCATATTATATCCTGCTATTTTAATAATGTCAAGAAAATAGGTTTTAAAAACCATAAATCGAAGCAGACTCTTGTTTATTCCCGGCTATACTATTTATATCTGGATCTCTCCAGCAATATCACTATTGATTATGTTTTTTGTGACAGATAAATAGATAATGAGTTCCCGGCACATATACTTTGTTATTAAAATAACAAGTTACCAAGAATTGATTTATTTTGCATATTCTGGTATTATTATGACAAAAAAGTAGTACGAATTGTTATCAAAAAGATGACTGCTAACATAAGGAGCATTATGGAAAATACGCATATCAGTGAAATGGAAAAAGAAATACAAATAGAATATAACCGCATTGACAGTAAGTGGCTGGAACTTCATTTTAAGACTTCCGTTGGATTATTTATTTTTTCCTTTTTCGTAGAATTAGCTTTGGGATACATTATGTGTAATTCTGAATATCTAAACACCACCGTTCCGATGTTTATATTTAAATTCATCCTTGTTCCCTTTTCCGTTAATTTTATTTGCATCCTGATTAATTTTATTGTAATACGTTCAAAGACAATTTCTCAAGTACATAAGGTTTATATCATTTCTCTATTATTTGTAGTTATATGTTTTGTGCTGTTTACTGTACATGTAGCCTTTTCAGCACTATATTTTATCTTTGCCCTTCCTATTATGCTAACTATTATTTATGCTGATTATCATCTTACCGTTATAACTTCTGCTTTGAGCATGGTGGGTATGGTTACATCGGAATTATTTATTACATGGGATATGGACAAAGTTAATATCTTTGAAGATTCTATCAGATTAGTCGATTTTCTTATTTCTTTATTTATACTGCTTGCCTTTTCTACTGTAAGTATGGTTGTCATTCGCTTTGAGCGCGAGAAAAATGCTGCCAGTATTCAAAAAGAACTGGAAAGGCAGCAGCTGCAGAAAAAACTGCAGATGGATGAACTGACAGGTATTTATAACCGCAGAGCTTTACATGATACTATAAAAGATATGGATACTGATACTTCTGATAATAGCTGCATTTTTGTTATGCTTGATATCGATAATTTTAAAACCTTAAACGATTCCTTCGGGCATATATTTGGTGATGAATGCCTTAAGCGGATGGGACGTATTTTAAAGAAAAACTGTACAGACGCAATCCCTTTTCGATATGGCGGGGACGAATTCTGTATTTTGTTTCCGAACTCTTCCGTTGAAGATACCGTTAAGACCTGTGAAAAGATCAGCACAGACCTTCAGGCAGTAAGTTTTGAAAATATGGAAAATATTAAACTGACAGCCAGTATCGGAATCTCCGGTTTTTATAAGCACATGGATTCGGCTAGGCTTATCGTTAATGCAGACCAGGCATTATATGCGGCAAAGACAGTAAAGAATACCATACATATCTATAGTGAAGCTGATAAATGCTGAATATGAACCTATAAGATAGGGATAGAAAGCTTTACTGCAAAATGAGTTGTAAAGCTGATATAAGGGGCTAGTACTTTTTAAGCAATGTAACAGCAGGAAGCCCCATATAGTGAATGTTGATATTTTTATTAACGGTTTAGAGTTAGCCCCTATCTGCGTATCATAATACCTTTCATATACTTGGAGGAATTATGTGTCTGATAGATTTTTTCTTTTTCTTCCTCATTGCAGCCTATAAGTATCTTGATTTCTGAATCTCTTTTCATCAAATCAACAGTACATATAATAGCATCTGCATATTCTGCTGAATCACTTCCACGCCAGACATCTATTTCGTTGCCATCCATAGAAGAAGTTCCTTTTAAAAAACCGTAATCCACCTTATACAACAAGTCAGGGTACTTTGGATGGATGGTACCCTTGGGCCGATCGATTATTATTTCTGATCGCTCTACCAAGCTGTCCAAGGCTGCCCAAAACTCCTCATTATATACCATTTTGACTCCTTTCGAAAATATCAGATATCTTGAATTTTCCTTAATCCATAGTTAAAAAAACGCATAATTTATTTACCATTATTGTCTTTTATGTCTTTTAATTAATGGCACTCTTTTCTTCTCTCTCACACTGCTTGCGCCAGCGCATTAACCAATCAAGCTGCCTGTCAAGAAAGTCTTCATCAACACAATTTTTACCATAAATTTCAATAATAGTAGCCTGCAGCTGATAATGATATATTGCCAGCAGATTATTAAAGGAATTTATTTCCTCTGCACTAAGAATAGAATACCTGCTGTAACCCTTTAAAAAGGACTGAAATGCTTTCTTAGATCGAAGCAGCCCCTCCTCCTCATAATCAAAATAGTTTGTCCTGTTGCAGAATAACACACAATCATATAGTGGAAAGGCATAGGAAGCGGTATCAAAGTCTAATATATAATAATTACCTTTAGATGTCTTTAATAGATTACCCGGATGCAGATCTCCATGGCAGAACCCCCGGGGGAGGTTTTCCACCCTGCTCCAGAGATAATCCCCATATTCACGGAAGTTGTTTAGCTTATCTTCCTCATAATCCATTTGTTTTAGTAAATGTATGTAACGGTCAATAAAGTATTCTTTGTTATGCTCGGGAAGACTTACCTTGTAAGCTCCCATTAGATGATGGAGTTTACCAATCAGCTCCCCTGTTAATTCTAAATTATCATCTGCCTCCGGTTCTTCACCCTCCAGATGGTCAAATAAGACAAGAATATTCTCTTTGTCCTGCCCTTCAACATATGCCTGACCACTATTTGTTTTAATTACAGAAGGGGAAGGAAATCTATTCTTTTCAAGATATAATAAAATATCAATAGATTGCTTGGCAGAATCACCAAAAGCAAAAGGAATAACTTTTAAGAAATATTTTTCGTTGTCACACCATGCACAATATGTCCTGGAACCACCTTCCCGCAGCAGCTCCACACTCGAAAATTTCAGCGGATAGCAATGATTTAGCTGTACTATGATATCTGATGTAGTCATAAAGGAATCTCCCATTCTGCGGCTATGATATTATTTTATTTGAAAGTAATCTACTGCTATCCAAAAAGCTATAAATTACTTTCAAATTACAATTACAGTTAACGGTTATATATTACCGGATAAGCAGCTTAGTTTATCCGGTAACATACATTTGTAATTAAATCAGTTATTTATTAGTTTAAGATTGATTGTAAAATGATAATTATCCAGTAAGATATCCTCACTGTAATCAGGTATGAAATCCGTAGTCAGGGAAGCCAGCAGCTCACTTTCAAACATTGCTTTTTCTCTGCTTATAAGGCCTTGCAGATCTTTGCTGCAATCTACTTTCAAATATATTTTATCACTGACCCGATAACCTGCCTTTTTCCTTGCAACCTGGCATTGTCTTAGAAGCATACGAAGAAGCCCTTCCTGTTTAAGGCTCTCAGTGATATTTATATCCAGGGCAATACCAAGATTATATTGAACAGCTACCCCCAGTGAAGCTTTGTCATCATACTCGATTGAAAAGATTCCGGCTTCAAGAGGCTGGTGAATACCTGGAAGTCTTACATTTTCTCCCTTTAATAGCTTTTGAACAATTTCATCTGTCTGCTTATAAGAAAGTTCTTTTAGTATGTTATTTACGGTATTTAATTCACCCTTTAGTATCTGGCCGGCTTCTCTAAAGTTTAGTTTTATGACAGGCTGCCTGAAATCAGTAAGAACTTCTGTATATTCAATCCGATTCACGTTCATCTCGGTTTTTAAGATGTTTTCAAAATAGGAATTGGGGCGGTCAGATAAATCCTCGAACCAAAGATAAGCACACTCCAGTTTCTGCTTTACTTTCAGCTTCTTTTCATTTCTGATCTTTAAGGATAAACTTAAAAGGTCCCGTGTATTTTGTACCATAGGAAGTAATGGAATTCCTTCTGTTATCCACTGTTCCTGTGCTTTCGGCCATATACTTAAATGTACGGACTCCTCTGCCTCGGAATATCTTCTGATAACACACTGCCAGATATACTCTGTAAGAAAAGGGAGGATAGGTGCGGCAATTTGTGTGAGTGTCTTCAGACAATAAAAAAGTACCGTATAAGCAGCCTTTTTATCGTCCGTAGCCCCTTCTTTCCAATATCTTTTCCGGTTTATGCGTATATAGAAATTGGAGATATCGTCTACTGCTTTTTCGAATTGTTGTAAAACATCCTTGGTGTTATATTCATTGTAACCTTTCTCTGTCTCCCTGATAACGGTTGATATGGTTGACATCAGCCATTTATCGGATAAGTCCAGTGGTAGGTTCTGTAAAGTCCTTAAATCTATAAAGGGATGATCGATTTCAGCATAGGTGGTAAAAAATACAGCAATATTATAGAAGTTTAACAGTTTACGTTTACACTCTTCCCCAAGATTGTAACCGAAACGAACATCGTTAGCAATAGGTGTCTGAGCAAAAAGATAGCGGGAGGCATCTGCACCGATTGCATCTGCTGCCTCATCAAATCGTATCATGAACCCGGTTTTGGAGAATTTACTGCCGTCTTCTGCCGTCACCATACCATACGTGCTTACCTGCTCATATGGCGGTTCACCTGTAAGAACAGTGCTCATAAACAGCATGGAATAAAACCATAAACGAATCTGCTCCTTCATTTCAATAACACATTCGGCAGGAAAATAGGATTTCCAATAGTCTCTGTCCTCAAAATATCTCATAGTGGAAAAGGGCACGATTCCGGCATCCAGCCATACATCTCCAACCTGTTTTATTCGGGATACTTCCTTATTACAATGAGGGCAGCTTATAGCGATAGCATCGATCCAGGGTCTGTGCAGATGAGGTAATTCATCCACCAAAGCTTTCTGAACAGCTTTCTCCTTCAGTTCCTTTCGTGAACCTATCACAGTAACAGTTCCACATCTGCATTCATAGATAGGCAATGGCAGTCCGTAATAACGGCTTCTGGAAATACACCAGTCCCCCATATTAAGGAGCCAATCTGTCATGCGTTTCTCCTGGTAAGGCGGATTCCAGGTTACTTTTCCTGTATTCTCAAGAAGTTTGGGACGTATTTCTTCTACATCGATTGCCCATTCGTCTACGAGACGAAATAATACCTCCTCTTTACAGCGCCAGCATACAGGGTAACTGTGTTTATGCTTATGGGTGTAATGGAGTTTACCTCTGAGCTTCAGTTCCTGAAATACTTCTGCTCTTATAGTTTTTGCTTCTTTTCCCTTAAGGAAACCAAAGTTCTTATAGAAGATGCCTGTTTCGTCTATTGGAACAATTTTAGGAAGGTCCTCTGTTACTCCTAACCCATAGTCTTCTGCACCACAGCCGGGAGCTATATGAACTACCTGACAGCCATCACCTTCTGTCACTTCTTCCCACAACACAATCTTGTGCAGCAAATTCTTCTGCGCTTCTATTTCCGGAAAAAAGGTCTCATATTGCAAACCGCAGAGAATGTCACCTTTTACTTCTTCCAGTATTCTGACACATTCATTTTTACCTTCACAAGAGTATTTTCTATTATAGTAATTCTTTCCCATCCATAAGGGTCTTCCTTCGTCTAACTGCACAAGCACATAATCCAGATCTTTATTCACTGCCAATGCGGTATTGGCAGCCAGTGTCCAGGGAGTTGTGGTCCAGACAAGGATATCTGCTTCGTTGTCCTTTAAAGGAAGCCTTGCAAATACAGCTTCATGTTCAAGTTCCTTGTAGGAACCGGTCATTTCATGTTCAGATAATGAGGTTCCGCAGCGTGGACACCAGGGCATGGGACGGTGTATCTTCTTTATCCATCCATGATCAGAACAAGTCTTTAAAAAAGTCCAGATGCCTGTGATATTCTCATCTTTATGGGTGTAGTAGGAATTCTCCCAATCCATCCATTGGCCTAAGCGTTTCGACTGGTCTGTTATAATACCGGCACAACGTTCTACCCGCTCTATACACCTTTGAGAGAATTTATCAATACCATAGGTTTCAATATCTTTTTTCGCTTCAAACTTAAGTTCTTTTTCTACTTCAACCTCAACCCATAACCCCTGACCGTCAAAACCGTTTCGGTAATGGCTCTCAAACCCATTCATTGCCTTAAAACGAAGAAAAGTATCTTTTAAGGTTCTGCCCCAGACATGATGAATTCCCATGGGATTATTTGCAGTAATGGGACCATCAATGAAACGGTATTTATGACCATTTTTATTTTTAGCTTTTAGCTTTTGAAAAATTTTCTCCTCTTCCCACCAGTTTAAGATTTCTTTCTCATTTTCAGTAAAACCATATGCATTCGTCCAAATAAAGTATTCCTTTTCCATTTCATAACCTCACTTTTCAACCTGATATATTACCGGGATGTTGTGGGCAAACAGATTTCATATTATATTGCCATGCAGCCACAAGAATCTTCACGGTACAAACAATTAAAATCCTGAAATGGTCTTAGGATAAGAACGGCATTTTTCATGCCCTTTTCACCTCCCTTCTGTCGCATAGGTCTGGATTTCGAAGGGAGGAATACAAAAAAGCTCCCATCCGTAAGAGGATGAGAGCTAAAAGTACATTCACCTGTTACGACATACCAACATATGCGTTCCGTATAACGGCGGAAAACCGTCAGTGTCTACCGGCTAAAGCTTTCGAACTGCCAATCGGAAGTGATTTTGGGGTTATTCCTGTCGGTACCGTTTCTCAGCTGCCACGGCTCTCTGTAACTTTCAGAATATCCTTACTTTCTTCGTCATCTTGTTTGATTTTTCCATATATTATCACTAAAAGCACTTAAAGTCAAGGTGAGAGATTAGACATTTATTATCCTTCTGCTTGCTTCTCCTTCTCTTTCCTGAAAAGCATCTTTATACCAAAGAATATTAAAAAGATACCCACTACTCCATTAAGGATCTGTATTACCAGATACGGCAGAAATCTACCGATTAGACTTCCTAAAATCGCAATACAGGTAAGAAAGCTTAAAGTAGCTAATACACAACCGGCTGCAAATTCAAACAGCTGCTTTTTATTCCAGTGATTTTCTAATAACTGCGTAGTAAACATACCACTCCAGAAAAGGATTGTAAGTGGATTTGATGCGGTTAGCAGTAATCCCTGAAGAAATAGATTCCGGCTTGAAACATTAGAAAACAATGCAAGCTTTGGTAGAATAGCTATATCAAAGGAGCCGGACAAAGTATTCAGTCCAAAAAGGATTAGAATAAGGCACCCAAAGATTTTCATGAACACCTGAATCCCCTCTCTGCGGAGTACTGTTGCTATACCAATACCGGACAAACCAATGTAGCATGCATCAATTAAAGCAATTGCCACTACAAGATTCAGACTGCTGAGAAATCCATTGGTGGATGAGGTTTGAAACACCATCAAACACATTGGTCCAATAGATAACTGCAGTAACATACCAAATTTAAGACCTTTTAATATCATATCAATAGCTCCTTACAATCTAAATATTCATTTCTTCTTTCAGTGTAGTCAATGAGATAATTGTGTTTGAGCTATCAACACCTTTGATTTTCTTCAGGATACTGGTTAAGAAATACTCCAGAGCTTCCGTATCTTCTAAGATTACTTTCAGTAAATAATCATATTCACCAGCAACATGATGACATTCGAGGACACAATTATGTTTTACGATAGTGCTTCTGAAGTTATCGATATTTTCATTTTTATCAATATTAACGAATATAAAGGCAAGAAGTTTATTACCTGTTTTGAAACGGCTTACTTTAATTGTATATTGTTCTATAATACCTGACTGTTCCAGTTTTCTGATTCTTTCTGCAACCGCCGGAATAGAAAGGCTTACTTTTCTGCTGATTTCGGAAGCTGAGGCTCTTCCATTCTTCTTTAGTTCACTTAAAATTCCTATATCAATATCATCCATATGCAGCTCTCCTTTTTTAAGTAATATTACCATGCACTTGCATATTTGAAAATACTTGGATTAAATATCAATATATTATTAGGCGGATTTATATATTTGCTTAACATTATTTAAGTTTCATCACCCTTAGGTATAGTATGACTTATAATTATAATGTCTTCACTTCACTGAAGATACTTCTGAAAAACTTATAAAAGCCATTGTCAAGTGCCAGTTCATCGGCAGCATCAACAGCCTCCATATCGTAATAATACTGTCCGGTAACTTTATGTACAGAAATGCTGTCTAATGGAAATCCCGGTTCTCTTCTGATATGAGGTTTCTCTACCAAAAAGAATTCTTCACCGGATAATGTATCGTCCATACTCTCATATACATGATCTTTATCCAATATAAAGCAGATCGCGTTCTGGTAACGTGCCGGCAATCTCCCGAATTTAGCTGCCAGATTGCTGTAATATGCAAGCATTTCGTTATCACTTAATTCTATATCATTTATTCTTCTTACATGGACACCTGGTTGATATTCCTCAGGTATCCCTCTTAGGTACAAACCTGAATCGCAGGAAAATACAGGTGTCTGAAACGCTTTGTAATAAGCATATGCCTTTATTCTTGCATTTTCCAGAGGATTCTTTCCTGTTTCCTCTACTTGTGGAAGGTCGCAGTTTAGATCTTTTAATCCTACAATCTCCACCTCCAGATTTTTAAGCGCTCTTCTCATAGAAGATAGTTTTCCCTGGTTACCTGTTCCATATAATATTCTCATTTGTTGTGTTCTCCTTATTTCCCTTATGCTTCACTCTGCATTCCTGTATTTTTACTCTCAAAGGATTGTATAACTCTTATGTACATGATATATTTTAGTCTATTTTAATATAAAAAGGGAAAATTATCTACGTTAATAGTTTTATAATTTTCTATGCCATATTTTAATGCTCCTTTTAAGAGAGAATGGCAGTTAAAATAAAAAAGGTATCACAAACTCCTGTTGGAATTGTGGTACCTTTTTATTATTATAAATTCAATCAATTACCATGCCTTGTGTTTTAGTTATACACTTGGAGAAGCTGGTTTTTGTATTACTTCCTAAAAATCTCTAGAACATCAGATCAAATCTGGTCTTTTGCTACTTCCTATAATCTCTATAACTTCAGACCAACTCTGGTCTTTAGTTACTTCCTATAATATCTCTAGCATCAGATCAACCCCTGGTTTGGTCGTCTTATTATAAAAGAATTCATATCGGAAGAACATATAACCATCCACTAGTCCTGTATCCCTTCCATATTCCACCATATCCTTTAGAACATTAGGATCATTCAGCCAGTCTTTTTCAAGATTGGAACCGGATCTGTAGGTTGCAATTCCTACATATACCCTAACCGTAGAACTGGTTCGGTAGGACAGCCATGTCTTAAGAATCTTGTCATAGGGATAAGTAGCATGTGAGAAGGTCCAGTAAAGCTGAGGGCAGATATAATCAACATATCCATCGGAAGACAACCAGGTCTTAACATCTACATAATAAGACTGATCACTTGCCAGAGAATCAATGAAACCACCCGGGCTGATACCGAATTCTACATTCTTATCAATCTTCTTAATTGTACTGTAAGCATTTCTTACCATGGTGTTGACATTATATCTTCTCCAGTTAGCAATTGTCATTGGAGTAACATTGTTCTTTTTGCAGATCTCAGCGTAAGCTTCATATTCCTGTGAATCGAAATTCTTCTTATAATTGCTTCCAAGCGCAGGGTAGAAATAATCATCAAAATGAATACCATCTACATCATAATTCGTAACAATTTCTTTAATACCGTTAACAATCAAATCCTGAACTTCTTTTACTGCAGGATTATAATAGAGATTATTATTAAAGGAAAGAACGTTTCTGTCATTAGAGGAATCTTTATCTTCTTTCCATACTCTGGCAGGGTTATCTTTTGCCAGCTTGGAGTAGTCTGTACTTCCTGTGGTAACTCTGTAAGGATTAAGCCATGCGTGGAAGGCAAGACCTCTCTTATGAGCTGCTTCTACCATATAAGCCAGTGGATCAAATCCCGGGCTGGTACCCTGGGTTCCTGACGCATATTTTGACCAGGGGAAATAAGCGGAAGGATACATTGCATCACCGAAAGGACGTACCTGTACTACAACAGCATTCATTTTAAGATCTACAACATTATCAAACATGGTATCGATTGTTTTCTCAAAGGTAGCCTTTGTAAAACCATTCTTGCCATAGTTTGCAAATTCCAGATATGAAATCCAGACAGCTTTAAGCTCCAACTGTATTTCAATCGTCTTTATAACACGATTACCGGCCTTATCTTCTACCAAAACACTATAGGTACCTGACCCTGTAGCAGTAAAGCTCTTAGCAACAGTAATATCCTTTGCAGTATCCCATTTAGCTGAGGATACGGAAGTATTGCTGCCTTTTAAGAATTTGACCATACCAATTCCCGATGCATCTTTTGCACTGTAGGTTACAGTTGCTTTTTGATTCATAACGGAGGAGGACAGGCTTAAAGTGGGTTTTGTAACATCAATATTTGTAATCTGTACCGAATCAATGGTTTCATTACCGGCTTTATCCTTTAAAAGTACTGTAAAAGTCCCGTTTGCAGCTGCAGTAAAGGTTCCTGTACCGTCTTCGTTAAGTGCAGCTGTCTCGTAGGCTCCTTCTGTAAAATCAGCAGAGGTTTTTGCTCCGGACATATAATAAACAGAAGCTATACCAGATTCCTTATCTTCACCTTTTACAGTTACTTCTACACTTTTGTTTGTTGGATTCAGCGTACTTAAAGTATAGGAAAATACAGGTGCTGTCTTATCAATATTACTTATCTTCACAGTTTTAAGAACTGTGTTACCGGCTAAATCCTTTAATAAAAAGGTAATGGTATTATTTCGTGTTACCGTTAATTTTCCGGTGTATGTATAGACATCTTCTTGAGCATCCTCTGTTGTTGAATTTTTAAGGACAATTTCCTTGGCAGTCTCAGTAAAGTTCTCTGCTTTCCTATTGCCTGTCATATATTGAAGACTCTTGATACCTTTACCTTCTTCCGTTACCTTAAGAGATAAAACAACATTTCCCTTTGTAACTTTTGAGGTACTTAGTGTAATTGCAAGTTCAGGCTCAAGGGTATCAATATTTGATATGGTTATGGTCTTGACGGTAGCATTTCCCGCTTTATCCAGCGCATAAAAGGTATAGGTTTTATTTGCGGAGAAAGAAACGGATGCAGCACCCTTTGAATTGATTTTTAGAGCAGTGCCTGCTGTTTTAAAATAGGCTGCTGTTCTTTTACCGCTAGCCCATTTAAGCGATTTAATACCGGAAGTATCTGTTGCTTTTGCCGTTACCTTTACTTTACCGTTCGTCGGTTCTTTTGTACTTGCTGTTACCGTTAATTTAGGTGCTGTTTTATCTGCCGCAGCCAAAGCAGTACTCTTATGAAGCAGCAAGCTGCTTACTGAAAAGAGTATTAACAAAGCCCATATATATTTCGTTTTAATCCTTCGTAGCATATTAACTCCCATCTGTGCGTTGGCACATTAATCATTCTTACTCCCTAACAGTAATACTTAATTTGGCAGGATGATTTAACCTGTTGGAATCTGTTATATCCTGCTGAATTCGATTTCCAGCCAAAAATTGATTTTAACCTGTTGCATTCTGTCTTATCTTGTCGGTCGTATAAGAAGGGCTGCTGCATTATCTGCAACAGCCCTTCTTGTGTCCATCTTACCTGTTATCGGCCTGTGGGATAAGCATCAAACACTTCACAAATACTTTCATATATTGCTAATGCAGCTCTATTCTGAAAATCACTGTTTGTTAACAGGGTTAAATCACTCTTGTTTGACATAAAGCCAAGCTCTATCAGAATAGCAGGAACATTGGTCTCTCTTGTAACGACCAGATTCTGACTGGAGATATAACGCTTCTGAGTTTCCAGCTTATCGGTCATAGAATTAAGAACCAGGGTTGCCAGGGTCTTACTGTTAAGTCCCGCTGAGTTCTTAGAGGTATTTGCACTGTAATAATAGATTTCTGTTCCCTTTGGATCGCTCTTTGTATTGGCATTCATATGAAGACTTACAAACATATCCGCGCCTACAAGATCAGCAAAAGCTGCTCTGTCGTAGAGGTTTACCTTTGTATCGTCATATCTGGAATAATAAGCCTTTACTTCTGAATCAGGGCTGTTAAAGTACTGTCTGGTAAGTTCATACATAATTTTATAATTCAGATCTTTCTCATATATGGTCTTACCGTTTAAGCTTCGTACGGCACCTGGATCAGTACCGCCATGACCTGCATCCAGAACTACTATATTCTTATAGATATCTTTTGGATTACCAAGGGTTATACCTACTTTGTTATTACCCAGATCAGTGAGCTTATAGCCTTGCAATGTAGCAGTATCAATAACAATCTTAGTCTTACCGCCTTCTACCAGAAGCCCCAGCTTATTAATGATATTATCAGACCAGGCAACGGGATTCTGATTAAAGAAATCTGTTCTGTCACCGGGTAACTGAATTAATATCCTGTTCTTATAATACTGATCTTCCGAGGTAATATCAGAAAAGGATAAATCTGACGGAAGCTTGAACTCGATGGAATAACCGGTGGTTACCTCTATTTCAAAGATTATTTTATAAGAGGTACCATTCTGTTCAACACGGTAACCGGCATTTGAGTTCTTTTCAAAAGTTATTACAGAAGTATTGCCTGCCGTTGAACTGGTAACTGCTTTCAATGCTGCAAGATTGGTCTGAATGTTATTAGTTCCAATACCATTTACGGTAGAAGGAAATTGCAGAGTAACCATATTGCCTGATTCGGTTAAATCTACTTTCAGATCTTTCATACCGGATATCTGTAAGAATTCCTCACCGGAGGAAACTCCTGCTGTAATAAGATTGATATAGTTACGATAAAGCTTAACATACAGTGTGCAGCTGTCTGAGGATAAGGATAATTCATACTTAAGCTCCTGCTCAGCAAGGGAAAATACTAAATTAAAGGCTGTTGTATCAGTAGTGTCAGCGCTAAGTGTTACAAGGCTTGCAAGACTGCCGCCCAAGGACAGTGTCTGATTATTACCCGTAGCATTATTGATATGTAAGGTAAGCTGAGTATCCTGTTTGGTAAGTGTTGATTTACTAAAGGGAGAAGTTCCGCTTATTGCATAGGTTTCACTGTTTGCGGTGGATTCCACTTTCGTAATTCCTGTTATGTATGAACTTTGCTGTGTATCCTGTGATACTTCAAGCGCATTTCCTAAATTGCTTAATTTCGTGTATTCCTCAAGGTTGGAAGCGGCAATACCCCAGCTAAAGGTTGTAGTATCAGGTATAGGGTCATCACTTAATTCAGGGCCGCCGTTTCCTGAATCCGGCAGGGTTACGATCTTACTCTTTGTTAAATTTGAAGTTTTAGATGCAGAATCCCACTTATAATCATAACCCAGATAAGAAGCAACAAAACTGCCCGGAACCATTACATATGCCACCTTTGTATCCAGATTGGTTACGAGTAAAGGAGCGGTGTCCATTGTTCTGGCTTTCCCGTTAACATATGCAGTTTTCTTACCCATAGTCAGTACAACTTTCGTAGTACTGTTGGATAAAGTAAGTACCCCGGTTGACTTATCGAAGTTATAATCAGCCTTAATGGAGGAAGATGAAAATACTTTATAAGCTTGAAGCAGTGCGGTATTATTAACAATAATACTAGGCATGTCACTGACATCAACCTTTTTCTTATCAATGGTAACAGCACCTTTGGTTCCTGTGTAAGCGACTTTACTGCCGTTATAGGATAGATTCATGGGACTGGTGATTTCACCGGTAGCAGTACTTGAATTCCAGGTATATACATAACCAAAGCTTTCAGCTACAAAAGTGACCGGAACCATGTATTTTGTTTTTTTGTTATCTTTAAAGGTTATTTTTGTAGGTGCCTGGGACATTGTAACTTTTTTCCCATTCAGCACTGCTGTCTTACTGCCCTCTGTCAGTACTAATTTTTTATCATTTTGTGACAGGGTAAGAACACCTTTCGATTTGTTGTAGGAGTACTTTAGGCCGATTCCCGAATTAACAAAAACATCGAGAAAGGAAGCCAGTGAAGTTCCTTCAATAATAATACCTGGTGTGTCCTTCATATTAATGGTCTTACCATTAAAAGTATATTTGGCTTGTGTACTGGTGTAGACCAGATTCTTCTTTGTACTGTATAGATACAGGTTCAGTTTGGATGCCGCCGATACTTCTGTAAAGGGCAGACATATAAGAACCAGCGCCAGAATACCTATCAATTTCCAGTTGTTTCTTAATTTGACCATATTTCTATCTTCCTTCTGTATATTGACAATCGTTCAGACAGTTTAATCCTATGTATCCGAACATCTGTTTATTTGCCATGACATTATAAATATCAAATATGCAAGTTCTGTCCTATCTGCCATCTGGTATTAAATAGCTTGTAAGACAGTTGAGTTATCAGGTTACCTTAATCTATTTCATCCCTCCCTCATTAAATATTTGCGCATCTGATATAAATCTTTCGAATTACAATGAAACGTAGCAATCATTACTCGCAATAAAAACAAATCGGATTATTTTAATGCTATAATATAATGCAAGTAATTCTATACAATTTTCTTATCACGATACTTAAAGCAGGCTGTATACTTTTCAGATTGCAAATGAAGAAAAAACCCTGAAAAAATGTAATACAGACCTAACTTTCATCCTCTTATACCTTAATGTGTAAACGTGTTAAAATTATGTCATTTTTTTGTTATTAATGAATTTTATGGTCATTTTGCCTAATACATGGTATACTTTAGACAAAACTAAGAATGAATATGAGAATTTAATTACAGAGGTGTTTGACTATGGCAGAACATACTTATCATGACAAAATGAACATATACAATACCAAACGTCTGCGAAAGGTGTTGGATGAACTTCCTCCTTTCTGCAAGGATTTCTTCAGAGGAATCGAACCTACCACCTCCTCTTTAACAAGAATCGCTTATGCATATGATATCCGGGTATTTTTTGAATTCCTAATTTTCAGCAATCCGGCTTTTAAGAACCTGGCTGTTAAGGATATTAAGTTGGAGGTACTGGATCAGATCAAGGCTATTGATCTGGAGGAATACCTGGACTATCTCTCCTATTATAAGAAAGGGGATATGGAACATTTAAATCAGGAAAACGGCAAGAAAAGAAAGCTTATCTCACTAAGAAGCTTCTATAATTATTATTTTAAGAAAGAAATGATTACAACAAATCCTGCTGCCCTGGTGAATATCCCAAAATTGCACGGGAAGGAAATCATAAGACTTGATATTGATGAAGTGGCACGGCTTCTGGATCAGATAGAATCCGGTGAAAAGATGACAAAACAGCAATTAAAATATCATGAGAAAACCAAGAAAAGGGATCTGGCCCTGATTACTCTTCTATTAGGTACAGGAATCCGAGTGTCTGAGTGTGTAGGGCTTGATATAAATGATGTGGATTTCCATAATGACGGTATTAAAATCAAACGAAAAGGCGGATCGGAATCAATCATCTATTTTGGTGAAGAGGTAAGGGAGGCCTTGGAAATCTATCTCCTGGAAAGAGAGAGCATCATACCGGAAACCGGTAGTGAAGAAGCCCTTTTTCTGTCTCTTCAAAAGAAAAGGATCAGTGTTAAGTCCGTTGAAAATCTGGTCAAGAAATACTCCTCCCTGGTTACCAGCTTAAAGCGCATTACCCCTCATAAACTGAGAAGCACCTATGGTACCAGCCTGTACCGTGAAACCGGTGATATCTACCTGGTAGCGGATGTTTTGGGACATAAGGATGTTAATACAACGAAGAAGCATTATGCTGCTATCGAAGATTCCAGAAGAAGAAGTGCGGCAGGTAAGGTTAGGTTGAGAGAGAGTTGAACCCCATAAATCCGCTGTGATGACACCCTTTAGCAAATAATCAAAAATATTTTAAGAGAAGGAGTGGTAATGACACTCCTTCTCTTAAAATATATTGCTAATATAGCTCCTATTTTATATACTTAGTTATAAACTCTTTTGTCATATCGGCAATTTTATCAGCATTAGTCCAATGTAAATAATGGGTTCCGCTAAGAATTTCAATCTTTTGTATTTCAGTGTTCGAAATTAATTCTTCATGAAGCGGAATCCACTCAGGATCATTGCCTTCTATATCATCTACTAAAAATGATATTACAGGCAGGTCATATGGATATTTCACGTCGTATAATTCTTTTGCATTTGCATTTACCATATTAAACTCATTTATCACAGAGACATTTACACTATTCCAGGCAGTTGCCATCTTTTTTATTTTCAATTGTTCTTTTGTATAATAATTATTTTGGTTCATTCCATCATCAGTACTTGGCAATAGGTAAGTAATATCCCTTATGATACCCAAATTATTAAGTAAAGTTAGAGCAGGTGACATATCAGGGTCTCTATTGATTTTCGTTTGATTCGGTACAGACTCATCAATACCGATAATTGCTTCCACCTCATTCGGATAATTCATTGCATAATACAGTGAATAAATACCTGATATAGAGTGAGGCATCAATATATAGGGCCCCCCTATTTGCAGCTCTTTCAGCGCTGTCCTAATCTCATTTACAATATTCTCATTGGATCTTGCCTCTTTTGTTGTATCGCTAAAGCCATATCCAAAACCTTCAAGAATTACAACCTTATAATCTTCACTTAATCTATCCGCAAGAGGCATAAAATCTATAATTGGTGAAGCCGTCCCTAAACCACTGAGTAAAACGATTGTTTTATCTCCTTGTCCGGTCACATATGCCTGCATTTTTTTACCATCTACAGTTATTGTCTGACCGATTTTATATTTATTTTTTTCAATTGATTTCAAAATGTTATGTGTTATGGCTGAGATTAATATTAATCCAATAAGAGTCAGCAAAATACCCAGCAATACTTTACCTGTTATTTTAAGTGTCTTTTTCATAGTCTTCCTCCACTATACTCATTCGCTTTTTTCAGTTTTAACCAGTTGTACTTTATTGGTATAAAATTCTTAATATTTTCTCTGCAATAATATAATCCAAGTTCAAGCTCCTTTCTGCCTTGCGCAGATTAATTATGCCACAGCCTGCACTTAATTACAGCATAATTGCTTTGAAAGGAGTATTATATCCTCTTAATGGCTCTATCTGCTCGCCCAGTGGAACATATAATATAAAGAATAAGTATTATCCAATCATAACTGTGCCTAAAGAAAATCAGCTTATTTATATAGCGCTTTATCTTTTGACTATAATTTGACTATCTGACTTTTGTCTTTCCACTTTCCACACATTTTCTCAGCAGTAATTTAAGATCCGTCATATCGAGGATAGAGTCAGGTGCAATGTTATGTAATTTGCAGATTTGTCCCAGTATATTTGAACCGAATTCATGAATAACTAAACTAAGAGTTAAGGTATCATAGAACTCGTCCTTGTGATAATCTCCAAAGTATGCTTCCATCATTATCTGGTCACATCCGAATAATGCAAAGACAATTGGCGGCCACTCATAAAAATAAGGAGCAACACGGCTGTCGGCAAAATCTATTATATAGATTTCCTCCTTTTCATCAATAATCATATTTTCGCCTGTCAAATCACCATGTGTATATACGAAATCAGGAAGCTTATTTTCTAATCTGTCCTGAATATATGCTAATCTGTCCCGACAGAAAATATCAGGGAAGTCGCTCCAGCTTTTACTGTTTTGTATATCTGCCAGTGCTAATATGGGAATTTCCGTATATTGAACTTTTGTATTTAATTTACTTGTTATTTCTTTTAGTTTGAACGCAAAGTTTCTTTTTTGCAGGGTTTGATACATCTTTAATTTATGTTCAGCATCTTTTCCGCTAATGAACTCCATTATAATATAGTGAAAAAGGTATCTGTCGTTCATCTCACCTGCATGCAGCAATAATGGCGCAGGAATTTGCACATCGTTTGCATGTTTTAGTGAAGATAGTTCAATTGCATAATCTGAGCCGGTATTATACCCAGATTCAATTGGTGCAAATATTTTTATGACCTTATTATGGATGCGAAAGACTGCATTTGTCCCAGGGGTGAGGTTTTCAATTTCACCTGCTTCAAGATCATGTATTTTAAATATAGCTTCGATTAACGGCTTAAATATACTAACAGACTGAAATAGTTCTGCCCATGAATTATTGCCATTTATGGTTTTATTAAATAAATAAAAATTTTTATCATCACTCATATACGAAACTCTCCTCTGTTTTGCGCTTATAATCAGAAAGCAGCTAACTTTATCTTTGCTTAATCGCCCTGGTTGCCATATATTGAGGGGTGTATTCACGAATGGCTGATCCACCTGGTCTGTCCCTGTCCTCATACAGGTCTGTCAAAGTAAAACCAGCCTTTAACTGGCCTCCAATCTGCTCCTCCATACTATGGCTGAATTGAATACCTTCATAATGATCAGCCATCCTGTCATATTTATGCTGTTCCATTTTTAAGGGATTAAACGGAAGTTTGTTAACAACGGTTAAAGGAGCCTCCTCCTCAAACAAAAAGCATATATCATTTGCAAATCCGGCTAATAGAATTCCACCCTTTTTCAGAATCCGGTAGCATTCATTCCAAACAGGCTGAATATGCTCAATATAGCAGTTAGATACGGGATGAAAAATTATATCAAAGGAACCATCTTCAAAGGGGAGTGGGTTCGTCATATCCCCTTTTATAATTCTGATATTGTAGCCCTCTCTTTCGGCCACCATTCTTTCCGCTGCTAACTGCCGGTCAGAGTAATCAAAGATAGTACATTCTGCTCCCAGTGCTGAAAACAGAGGCATCTGCTGCCCTCCACCGCTTGCTAATCCAAGCAGTTTCTTATTCTTCAGGCTTCCGAACCATTCATGGGGGACTGTTATGCAGGGTGTCAGATATACACCCCATTCTCCTGTTTTCGCCTTTTGATATTCCTCCTGTGTAATCGGTATGGACTATTCACAGTTATTTTCTGACCATTTATCCCAGGTCTTTGAATTAATTTCTGTATATTTTTGTTTCATCATAATATCCTCACTTTCATAAACCGATTGTATTAATAATGTATCAGATCCCCTTAAGCTTAGGATACCATATAGGCATTGTTATGTATGTGCCATATAATTTTTAATAAAAGTTGCACACAAATCGGACTGTTAAAGAAAGTTAACATATTAATCCATTTAAAGAGACTGCTGCACTTTATACAATGTTGCGTTAAAAAGCCTCTTGGCTTTCCTCCACACACCGGCAAAAGACATCTTACCAATTTTATTTGCTATAATCGTACAAAAATTGTTCGCTTTTAGCACACAAAACGGCAATATGTCTTTCAGGCGGTGCATTATTGGAAAGCCAAGAGGCTTCTTACCACTTAACATTTATTTTGCAGTGTCCCTTGCTACTCTTTTTAATGCATCTATCAAAACAGGGGCAGAATCTGTATCTCCTGAGAAGATTTTTATAACTGTTTAACCAGTTCCTCCAACTCTTCTGCCAATACCTTTGCCTGCTCAAAATCTGTGTTCTTCAGAGCTGCTTCTATCTTTGTCTCAACAGCTTTCTTCTTCTCTTCTATCGCAAGATAGTCTTTATCAAAATGATTTGCATAAATCATCTTTCTGAATTTACGCATGCTCATCTTCCTTATGGTCTTATCCTCAATTATTAATATATAATCCACACAATTTGCTATGGTGTAGTAATCATGAGATATCATCAGCACGGCACCTTTATAATCTTTTATTGCTTTTTCCAATGCAATCTGAGAATAAGTGTCCAGGTGGCTGGTGGGCTCATCAAGTAGCAGGAGGTTAGATCTGCCGACAGATATCTTAGCTAACTGGAGCATATTCTTTTCACCGCCGGATAAAAGACCAATCTTTTGTGTAAGGACCTCTTCACCAAAGCCATAGTTTAGAATATGCTGCTTTATCTCCTCCTGGGTTTGAAAGCCTAGTTCAAAGAATTCTTCCAGTACTGTATTATTCTCCTGAAGCATCTCACCTTGCAGCTGAGATAAAAATGCCATTTTAGCAGTGTCAGAAACCTTTATGGCATCATTATTATTTCTGTATATGTCACGAAGTAATGTTGTCTTACCTGTTCCGTTCGAACCAATAAGCGCCACTTTATCCGATGATTTTATCTCAAAGCTTACATTCTCTAAAAGAATCTCTTGAAAGGCCGCACTGTAATTCTCAACCTTTAAGGCAATGGTATCTTCCACTACATCATTTGCTACAAGATCTATTACCGGTTCTTTGATTTCAACAAAAGGAGCTTTGATTCTGCGGGCTTCCAGTCTTTCCAATACTTTAACTCTGGCATGTAAGGCTTTTCCTCTGGCAGCTTCTGTATGAACAGTTGCAATGGCTCTTAGTTTGTCGATAATCATCTCATTTCTTTCAATCTCTTCTGTATCCGCTGCTGCCAGTTCCTGCAATTCTATTTTAGTCTGAAGCAGTGAGAAATTATATTCAACATAACTGCCGTCAAATTCCTGTAACTCTTTATTTTCAAGATGAATGATTTTATTAAAACAATGATTCAACAGATATCTGTTATGGGTAATAATAAGCATTATTCCTTTATGCGAGTTTATAAGGTTCTTAAGGGAATTCAGATTATCAAAGTCCAGGAAAGCATCCGGCTCATCCATAATCATTAATTCAGGGCTGGTAAGCATTTCTTTTATTACCTGAATCAGCTTAAACTCTCCGCCGCTTAATTTTGAAACTATCAGGTTTTCATGTTTACTTAAATTAGCCAGGTTTAGTTTCTTATTAATGATATTTTCATAATCATCACCTCCAATGGCTTCAAAGGTATCCAGCTTTTCCTGATACTGTAAAAGCAAAGCATCCAGGTTTTCAGAGGTTTCCATTTCGGTACATATGGCGGTTATTTCATTTTGGAGTTTAATGAAATTCTCTGCAATATATTCAAAGACAGTGATTTCGTTTGCTTTGTCAAGCTGTGAGAACTGGCTTACATAACCAATGCGGCAATCGGGAGCAATTTCTAATTTTCCATCGAACATATATTTATCCGGATCCATCAGAATGTTTAATAAAGTACTTTTTCCGCTGCCGCTGGTGCCTATAAAAGCACAATGCTGGCCTTCCTCTAATGTAAATGAAATATTCTTATATAATTCCTTATCCGGAAAAGAGAAGGAAAAGTTATCTGCTTTAATCATAATTGCTCCTGTCTGTGTGTTAGTATTTTAGGTAAAGCACTTTCGTACTCGTTAAAAAAGAGCTTATAGGAATAAGCTCTCATATATTATTTACTAAATTGCAGTTATATTATTGAATTTATAATTATGTTATGTTATTTAATATATCCTTAGTAGCATAACATTTTTTAAGATGAATTTCAACTATTTCACAGAAAGCTTATTTACTATTTCGCAGCAAAATTATTTTCTGTTTCATAGAAAGCTTATTTATACTGTTTCATAGAAAGCTTATTTACTATTCATATAAATTATGTACTATCAATCATAGGAATCTTTTCTCCTATAATTATGTATTATGCAATTAATAAGACCTCTCCTTAAGCTGCTATTATATACTTAACCGCTATAAGCATTCTGGCTGACAATTAACTCAGGGACACCTTTGTTCATAAGGGAAATGTCTGCTCCAAGAGCAAGAAGCTTTAAGAAGAAATTATCGTAACCTCTTAAGATATGCTCCAAGCCATAAATCTTGGATTCACCTTCAGCCAGCAGAGCTGCCATAACTAGTGCTGCACACATTCTAATATCAGTACCCTTCATGGTTGCTCCTGCCAGTTTCTGAATACCATTTATAATTACCTGTGAGTGCATACTTTCATAATCCATCCCCATTTTACTGATTTCATACAAGTGGTTAAATCTTACCGGAAAAACAGCATCCTTAACAGAGGATTTACCGTTACAGCTCAAGGAATAAACCGTAGCAAAGGGCTGCAAATCTGTGGGGAAGCCGGGAAATGGCAACGCTTCAACATTAATTGCCTGAAGCTCACAATTAGTAGCATCAATAAAGATATTATTTTCTCTTGCATTAATTACTGCACCGGAATCAGACAAAATCGTAATTACAGATATTACATGTTCAGGGATTACGTTCTTTAATAAAGCCTTACCTTTTGTAGCCGCAATCATAAACAGAAAGGTTCCGACTTCCAGGCGGTCGGGAATGACTTCATGTACTGTCCTTTGCAAGATGGCTGCATTTGGCTTAATCCGTATCACAGGTGTACCGGCTCCGGTTATTTTAACACCCATTGAACTTAACAGAATTGCCATATCTACAATCTCCGGTTCCATGGCAGCATTATAAATGACAGTTTCGCTTTCCGCGGCACTGGCAACCAGCATGGCATTTTCCGTTGCACCTACACTCGGAAATCTTAAGAAGATCTCCTGGCCCTTGTAAGGAAATACAGTTGCTTCACATTTGACGTAACCATCTATTATATCAGTACGAATTCCAAATTTATTAAATACATATAAATGGATGTCGATTGGTCGGTTACCAATCTTATCTCCTCCGGATAAGGGTACCACTGCTTTACCGAATCTGGCTAATAATACACCAAGAAAAAGGTTGGAGGCTCGTATTTTTGTAACATAGCGTTTACTCAATTCCGAATAAGTCATATTCCCGCTTATCTTCACTGTGTTATTATAACTGATCATTTCCAGTCCGATTTCTGCTAATATTCCTCTCATAGCTTCTACATCTGAAATTTCAGAGATATGTGTAAGTACCCCTTCACCTTCCCCTAAACACATTGCCGGAATTAATGCCAATATTGAGTTCTTTGAACCGCTGATTTCTATTTCTCCACGAAGCGCTTTCCCACCCTTTACCTGCAGATAAGTCTTGTTGTCTTTCATTATGTATGCCTCTCTTATCAATTATTAATCATTTCCGATATTTTCACGGTATTCATAGGACCCCCAAAATCTAAAGTCCATACCTCTGTATGTTGAGCTCTAACAGCTTATTTATTTAATCTCTCGTTATTATGTAATTATCATTTTGTTACCACATTCATGAGAGCCATATGTATGGAATGTTCTCTTACAGCTTTAATACCCTGTCATGTGGTAATTAGTATATGTATTATCCTGGTTGCACCCTTATATTGAAGCCGCTGTAATAAGATGAACTCCAATGTTATAATATTACTATTTTTTATGGTATAAATCAATGTAAATTTGTTAAGAACAAATAAAGGGCTATAGATTTTATAAAGCATTCCTATATCTGTATTTTTATGTATACAAAATAATTACCATGTTTTATAATGAAAATATATACATATATCACAATTAAAACATTATATGCAGAAATTATAATGGAATGAAGAAAGGATTCATAACTCATGAGAAATGAACTATTCACGATAGGTCCTTTTACCGTATACGGTTACGGACTTATGATTGCCATCGGTGCTTTCGCAGCTTATCTGGTTTCAGAATTTCGTGCGAAAAGACTTGGCTTAAAGCACGAATTGATTTTTGCACTTTTCTGGTGGTGTCTGGGAGGAGGCATTCTTGGTGCGAAGCTTCTCTACATACTTACACAGCTGAAAGAAATCGCAGCTGACCCTTCAATTCTACTGAATGTATCTGAAGGTTTTGTTGTATATGGCGGTATTATAGGCGGTATCCTGGGCGGTTTTATCTTCTGTCGTATTAAAAAATTAGAATTCTTAAAATATTTTGATCTCGTAATGCCTTCCATTGCTTTAGCCCAGGCCTTCGGCCGTGTAGGCTGTACTTTTGCAGGCTGCTGTTATGGAAATGACACTGAAAGCTTCTTTCATATTATTTTTCATGAATCCAAATTCGCGCCAAATGATGTAGCACTTATTCCGACGCAGCCACTTTCCAGCGGACTTAATTTCTTGCACTTTGCAGTATTGGTCTTCCTATCCAAACGGGTGAAGGCAGATGGACAGATTGCAGGCTTCTATCTGATATTCTACAGTGCCGGCAGGTTCATTCTTGAATTCTTCCGCGGTGATCTGGTACGAGGACATATCGGAGTATTATCTACCTCCCAGTTTATTGCCATATTTTTGTTCCTGTTTGGAATTGCACTTGTTATCTTCTGTGGTAAGAATCCAAAATTACAAAAGGTTCCTTTATCAGATAATGAGGTTAAGGATTCTTCTGATGACAGTGAATAAAAAAGATGCTATGTTTGTAAGTACTGAATAAAATGAAAATCGTATTGGTGGCAGCATATGCATCCAATACGATAGCAATTATATAATTGATTATTCTTTTCTTCTCCAGGTGTAAAAAGGCAGGAATACATGGCATTTTCATACCTGGGGGAAATGTGTATATTGGTAAAATCTTATAGTGTCTATGCTAATTCCGTCTCTTCCTCTGTATAATTATCTTTTATGATCAAATCCTTGGCACTTACACAATCACAATCAACGGAAGTATTTCCAACAACTGCTTTTGCACCGAAAACAACCGGTACTTCAACGAGTATTTTCTGGCTTAAAGTAAATGAACAGGTACCATTAGGACGGCCACAGCATTCCTTTTTACCTGGAGAAACATAGGGTTCGCCATAACAAGTGGTTGTAGGAATTCCAGCTTTTGCATAAGGAACTACAGTAATCGGAACACAAACTGTTGCTAATTGAAATGCACTGGTCGGGCAAGTTTTCTCACAAGGAATTAATTCTTCTTCCGGGGCAGCAGGTTGAACGATGTTATCCATTATAAAATCCTCCTTAATTTATATTACATTATATAATATGAAAAATGTCGAATACTGTTACGCATTTCTTACAAATTATGCTGTATATGTCATATTATGTAATTTTTATTTATAAAAGATTTAATTCTTTTCTATTCACTTTATATCAATTCAACCTGTTTTTATGAATATACTAAAATATATAAAGCTGTTGCCACAAGCAACAGCTGAAGTTTATTTCATTTTATCTATTTGAATATCACAACCAATACAAGGCACCACCTTATAGGGTCTCATCATATCATTATCTTCATGATCTATTATATGACAATGCCAAACATAGCCGGGTCCGTAACCTGGGTCAAAAGGAAACAGATTTACACAAGGTCTTGCATCTTTTTCTTTGGCTTCCTGAGGCGCATATCTAATCAGTAGTCTTGTTACCTGATTTGGCATAACCAATACAGTATCCTTCCATCCTGTCTCGTTAAGAGGCGGCTCGATGGGCTCTCCTTGAAGATAAGGCTCCGGGGACAGTGAAACCGTTGGATTTTCCAATGGCGGAGTTCCGTTAAGCTTTGTCCATTCTTCTGCATATTTCACAGAATCATAATTCTGTCTGTTTTTTATAAGGAACTGGATCAGGTGTATATGAATGGGATGCGCTCCATTGGTCATATTCACAATCTCCCATTCCACGGTGGAGCCGATAATAGCCTCTTCTGAAACAGGAGCATGCCACATCTGGCCGTTTAAGAGAAGCGCTGATAGTCCCGTTGAGTCAACTGCTACATTTAAGGTTACCGTTGTATTAAGCACATTAGGAATTAACTTTGGTATTATATTTAATTTATCCGGTAATTTCTTGGGTTCAGTAGGACATTTATCTGATATGGTAAACTTCATAATCTGTCCTACGGTTTCAGGATCTGCCGGAGCACCGTTAGGAAAGGGTGTATTAGCAATGTTTTCAAGAATGATAGATTCTCCGGCAGCAAGCCTGGAGAAATCAACTATTATATCCGCACGCTCTGCAGGTGCTAAGAGGAGTTCTGTTAATTCTACCGGCTGAGGCAGCAATCCGCCATCTGAACTTATCTGGGTAAAGGACTGATTATTGGATAGTTTAAATTTATAGATTCTGCTGTTTGAGCCATTTAATAACCTAAAACGGTATTGTCTTGGTTCAACCTTGAAATTTGGCCATACTCTTCCATTTACCATAATGGTATTACCCACAAAAGCCGGACGCCAATACGGGTGTAACTGCGTATTTATTCCGTTACTGGGATATAAAAGGGAACCATCATCATAAAAGGATCTATCCTGTATCACAAGCGGAACATCGTATTCTCCTGACGGAAGATACTCAGATAAACTATTCTTCGGATCATTTATAAGGTAAAAACCAGCCAGACCTGCATACACATTAAGTCTAGTCAACCCTAAGGTATGATCGTGGTACCATAATGTGGCAGCTTCCTGCTCATTGGGATAGGAATAACGTGATTTCGTAAAGGTACTTCCAGTTTTCTCTTCTCCTGCCGTAAACCAGGAATCCGGAAAACCATCGGAGTCCGATCTTACTTCTGCACCATGAACGTGCACAACAAGAGGTGTCGGACTCTGAGCCAGTGGATAACCCTCCGGATAGGGAAGAAAGGGTGGTTCCGGCATTGGCATATTATTAGGATTAGCCCAATGGAGGGTTGGATCTACTGCAAAGAGATTTGGTTCTGTAATAGCATTCACCCATTGTACATTAACCGGTATTCCTTTTACTGCCTTTATGGTAGCCCCAGGTGAACTATGCTGATAATGGGTTTTACCGCTTTTGGGATCTGTAACTTTTCCTTCAAACCCCCAAACTGTGGTTTTGGGGAATTTCTTTGGCAATATCTGTTGCGTAAATTGGCTCATTGTAATGGTATAATTGTGACTAATCTCTTTTCCTGTTTTTGGGTCCTTTACAACAACAGGTTTATAGGCAGGCGGTATAAATAATGGATTAACATACTTTGGTATTAATAAAGGGTCTAGCTCTACTTTTGCCATAAATACCTCCTAATGTCAATATTGATAGAAGTTTTGCCTGATATTTTCTACGATATCTGAAACGTGTTCGAAAATCACCCTACCGTTCTGACGGCCTGCTTTGGAATATACTTTACAGATATTTTGGAAATGCAACCCAAAATCAAGCCTTGTCTACCCCAAAAAGCGGACTCCCAGCCCATTATAAGCATTTAATCAAACCCTCAGAATGTATCTAAAGTAGTCAGGATATAATTCCAGGCATTATATTTATATGTCGATATATGGCATTTTGTGTCGGTATTATGCAACGTAACAATAGATTTACAGATATGCTGTTATCTAATAAGAAGATCTTACCGCCGTATAGATTCTACTGCTTAAAGCTGAGACCTGCTTTACGATATCACCCTCTTCCATAGTGGATAATTTCCCTTTATGAACAGTTTGGTGTCCATTTACGATAACCTCCTTTATAGCTGTAGGCTGCATGGAATAAACAATATTGGGCAGGAGCTGTTCGTAGTCCGAGAAATAAGGCTGCAGCGAAATATCTGTTAGGTCCACTCCTAAGAGGTCGGCTTTATAGCCTTCATTGATTTCTCCGATGGGAAGGTCTAAAAGGGTACCTCCGTTAATGGTTCCCATATTATAAGCTTGTTCACTGTCAATCAAAAGAGCATTTAATTTCGTGACCTTTTGTAAAAGGGAAGCCATGCGCATTTCCTCAAACACACTGATACGGTTATTGCTGCAGGCACCATCGCTGCCCAACCCAATATTAATTCCTGCTTCTGTCATCCACGCAATGTCTGTAACACCATCAGCCAAAAACATGTTACTGGAGGGACAATACGCAAGACTGGCTCTATTTGCAGCCATCAGTTCTTTCTCTCTGTCATTCAACCATACAGCATGCACCATAACCATCTTATCATCCAGCACGCCGAGCTTCTCAAAATATTCAACCGGACGCAGCTGGTACTTATCCAACACTTCCTTTACTTCAAAGGGTTCCTCCGCTACATGGATATGAAATTTAGTTCCAAGCTCCTGTGCCAAAGCATGTCCGGCCTGTATCATCTCCGGTGTGGCAGCATGAAGACTATGAGGAGCCGGTAGTATAGTTGTCATTGCATCTGCAGTATTATTATACTGTTTTGCCAGATATCTGGTATTCATAACGGCTTCCGGGACAGTCTCTATGTAACCTTTGGGAGCACCCGTCCAATCATACATGGTTCTGGCAAGCACCAGACGGATTCCGATATCCTTTGCAGCCTGTATAATTGCCATATCACCCTCAAGTCCGTTATTATGCAGGTAGAAGAAATCAGAAACACAGGTAACACCGTATTTCATCATTTCCCCAAATGCCAGCAGCGCTCCTACATAGATATCCTCAGGGCTTAGTAAAGGAGAAATCCGGTATAAGGCCTTATCACGCCATTCTAAGAAGGGCTTTCCAACCGCCAGCCCTCTTAACAGACTTTGAAAGCTGTGATTATGTACATTTACCGTTCCTGGTAACATAACCATGTTCTCCCATATCAACTCCTGTTCCGGTGTATGCTTAAGCCTGATATCCAATACATCACCGATTTGTACAATTGTCCCGTCTTCTATTAAGACAGAAATATTCTCCTGAAAAGTGCCCTTGTAATATACTAATTTGGGTCTAATTAAGGTTTTCATGTTTTAGCTCCTTATCCAGTCTAAGAACTGCATTTAGCAGTGCATTTCCTGCAATTTCAATATCCTTGCTATTTGTTTTTTCTTCTCTGCAATGACTCTTCCCCTCAATGCTCTGTACAAAAATCATGCCGGTTTTCGTAATACCTGACATATGTACTGCATCATGACCTGCCATACTGACAAGCACTGGAACATGATCAATAAATTCCAGACCACTGCTTTCTTCTGCTACCGTTGACAGAGGCGCCTGTTCTTTAGATATTTCTTCCCCTATGATTTTCATTATCCCTTCATCCATTGGCGCAGGTGCCTGATCCAGGATAATCTCACGGCGAAAGCTAATTCCACGGTTATTCTCAATTACAAAAAATTCCTTATCTATACTTTGAAGCATCTGCTGTTTGACCAGCTCCGCGGGAAAGCGAAATTCCATTATAAACTTTGTGTTACCGGATATAATATTGGCAGAATTCGGGTTAACCTCCAACCAGCCGACTGTAGCGACCACATCCCTGCGGTTTAATGCTTTCGCTGTCTCTTCAACTGCTAAAGCGGCTTGAGCTGCTGCCAGAAATGCATCATGTCTGTGGTTCATAAGTGTGGTTCCCCCATGATTAGCTTCACCTTTCACTGTAATTAATTCTCTGTATATTCCTGTGATTTTAGATACCGTTCCGGCAGAAAGCTGGTTGTCATAGAGGTTTCGCCCCTGTTCGATATGGCATTCAAGAAAGGCTGCCATATCATCCTTTCCTAACTGCGCTTTAAGCAATCCCTGAACATTTCCGCCGGCACGTTTTAATGCAGCCGTAAGGCTTTCACCGGTTATAAGATGTCTGGAAGCCTGCAGCTGTTCTAAAGTAAGTTTACCTGTTACTCCTCTGCTTCCCATAGTTGAAATATTAAAAGGATTGGGTTCCTCTGCAGTAAAGGATACTACCTGAAGTGGATGTTTAAGCGGCACCCGGTTCTCTTTTAAGGTCTGCATTATTTCAAGCCCCATCAGCACTCCTAAAGCACCGTCGTACATTCCGCCGTCTGGTACTGCATCATGATGTGAGCCAAGAGTGATTGGTTTATTATCGCAGTTGGTTGTTTTCCAGTTAATCCATATATTAGCCATTGCATCAATCTTAATGGTCGCTCCCATATCCAGAGCCTTTTCAAGCAGCCAGCTTCTTGCCTCTTCCTCAGCCTCACTACCCAGTGAACGGTCAATGCCGCCGTCTTCATTTCGTCCGAACTGCGACAATTCCTTCAGATTCTTCTCCAGTCGTTCCAGGTTTATTTTCATTTGCTGGTCTATTGCCTCCTTATGATTTTGCCATCTTTCATAACCATCTCTACCAGATTAATACCGGTATGATAGGGAAGAAAATGTATGGACGGATATTCTAACATAATAATGTCTGCTTTTTTACCTGTTTCAAGACTGCCTGTAGTTTCCTGGAGGCCAAGCGCAGCGGCTCCGTTTATGGTTAAGGCTGAAATAGTTTCTTCAATGGTCATGTTCATATAGATACAAGCCAGAGAAATCAATAAGGGTATGGAATAGGTAAAACAGCTGCCCGGATTAAAGTCTGAAGCCAAAGCAACCGCACATCCAGCATTTATCATTTCTCTTGCTCTGGCATATTCCTCCTTCAGGCAAAAGGCAGTAGCCGGCAGTAAGGTTGTAATTACTCCCTGTTCTGAAAGCCTCTGTATCCCTTCCTCTGAGGCTTTCAGCAGGTGATCTGCTGAGATACAGTTCATTCTGGCTGCCAGTGCTGCTCCGCCAAGGTCAGACATTTCGTCTGCATGAATCTTAAGCTCAAAGCCCATAGCCTTTGCTGATTTCAGATAATACTCAGACTGTTCGGCTGAAAAGACATTCTTCTCACAGAAAATATCCGCGAACCTGGCAAGCTCTGACTTTTTTACGACCGGCATTACTTCCTGCAGCATATAATCAAGAAATTTCATTTCCATTCCTTTATATTCCTTTGGTACGCTGTGTGGTCCAAGGAAGGTTGCTACAATGTCCATGGGATGAATACGGTTTAGTTCTTTCATTACCTCAAGCTGTTGTAATTCTGTAGCTTTATTAAGGCCATAACCGCTTTTTCCTTCCACAGTCGTAATACCCATCTCCATCATCTTATCAAGTCTTTTCATTCCAGCCTGAAGTAATTCCTCTCGTCCGGCTTCTCTGGTAGAAGTTACAGAAGCAGCAATTCCTCCGCCTTTTTTCATGATCTCCATGTAGCTTTCACCACCAAGTCTCCAGGAGAATTCCTCTGCACGATACCCTCCAAAGATAAAATGAGTGTGTGAGTCTACAAAACCAGGTAACACAGCTTTCCCGCAGGCATCAATAACGTCATAACCCGTTGTATCTCTTCTATCCAGCTCTTCCGTCGTTCCAACCGCTGTGATTCTTCCGTTTTCTATGATTACTGCGCCATCCTTGATTATTCCGATATTGTTCATATCCTTGCCAGCCTTAACCCCTCCGGCGCAGGTTACAAGTTCAGCGGCATTTCGAATGATATAATTCATGCTTACCTCTCCCACTTCTTAATTTAAGCTCCTGCTGTCTTCAAGCAGTTTATCAATAAGCTTATCATCTGCAAGGTAAGGAAGTGTAATATGATCCTTTCCCTCCATGACTTCATTGTATTCGGCTGCGGTTTCCATGGAATTCTCACATCTGCCCCAGCTTCTTCTGGATACTCCTATCATGGTATCCCAGGGAATAGCTGCCCGGATGATCTCATCCACTCTCTCACTGCCGTCTAAAATCAATCCAAAACCTCCGTTTATGGATTTGCCGATACCGACACCACCTCCGTTATGAAGGGCAACAAGACTCATTCCTCTGGCTGCATTCCCGGCATAACATTGTATTGCCATATCAGCGGTTATATTGCTTCCGTCATAAACACTGGAGGTCTCTCTGAAAGGAGAGTCTGTTCCGCCGGTATCATGATGATCCCTTCCAAGCATAACCGGTCCAATTATGTTATCTTTAACCATTTGATTGAATTTAAGAGCAATATCACGTCTGCCAAAAGCATCCTGATACAGAATTCTGCACTGGGTTCCGACTACCAGATTATTCTTTCCGGCATCACGAATCCAGATGTAATTATCCCTGTCCTGTCCCCGTCGATTAGGATCTATCATTTCCATAGCTGCTGCATCGGTCTTTATTAAATCCTCTGGCTTACCGCTTAAGCAGCACCAGCGGAAAGGACCATAGCCGTAATCAAATAGCATGGGACCCATGATATCCTCAACATACGAAGGGAATATAAACCCTTCGCTGGTATCCTTTCCGTTCTTGGCGATTTCTGTTATACCGGCATCAAATACGGCTTTCATAAAGGCATTTCCGTAATCAAAGAAATAAGTTCCTCTATCTGTTAAGGTCTTTATAAGGTGGAAATGCTTTTTCAGGGACTGATCGACCAAAGCCTTAAAATGTTCTTTGTCCGTACTCAATAGCTCCGTCCGCTGTTCAAAGGTCAGTCCCTGAGGGCAGTAACCGCCGTCATATGGCACATGACAGGATGTCTGGTCGGAAAGTAATTCAATCTGGATATGCTTCTCTACTGCATATTCCAGTAAATCGATAACATTACCGTGATAAGCAATAGAGATGCTCTGTTTGTGAGCAAGATAATCCTGTGCCAGCGAGAAGGCTTCTTCCGTATTTCCGGTCACTCTGGATATCCAGCCCTGTTCAAGGCGTGTATTTATCCTGGTTGCATCCACTTCCGCGATAATGCCTACACCACCGGCTATTTCAATGGCCTTGGGCTGTGCTCCGCTCATCCCTCCAAGGCCGGAGGTGACAAACAGATGGCCTTTTAGGTCTTCTTCACCGGAAATTCCAAGGACCTTTCGCCCTGCATTTAACAGTGTATTATAGGTACCGTGGACAATCCCCTGCGGGCCTATGTACATCCAGCCTCCAGCTGTCATCTGTCCGTAATTGCTTACTCCCATAGCGGCAGCTTTTGTCCAGTCTGCAGGATTATCGTACATTCCGACCATCAGTCCGTTGGTTATAATTACTCTTGGGCTTGTTTTATGAGAATGAAATACTCCCATTGGATGACCGGACATTACAACCAGAGTCTGTTCCTCTGTCAGCTCCTCCAGATATTTTTTAATCAACTGGTACTGCATCCAATTCTGACAAACCTGCCCCGTCTCACCATAGGTAACCAATTCATACGGATAAAGTGCCACCTCATGATCCAGGTTATTATCTATCATCACCTGAAAGGCCTTCCCTTCCAGGCATCGCCCCTTATATTCTTCCATAGGCTTTCCGTAGATCCGTTCTTTAGGCATAAAACGGTAACCGTAGATTCTTCCTCTGGTTCTCAGTTCTTCTAAGAATTCAGGAGCCAGGACCTCATGCAGTGAATCCGGTATATAGCGCAGCGCATTTTTTAAGGCTAGCTTGATTTCCCTTTCATTAAGTGTCAGCTCTCTTCTCGGCGCACGTCTTACACCCTCTTTAAAAACCGGATATTCAGGTAATACAGCCTCCAGTTTAATTTTCATGGCATCCGTTATTTTTTTATTTTCCATAGTCCTCCATTCTACAGCAAAGCAGTTCAGCTTCTGTTATATGAAATTTAAGTGTGAGCTTATATATAAGTGACCCCTTGACCTCTTTAAAGTATATTTATTTATGTCATACCTTATTGTTCAAATATTCCTATGTCAATGCAAGAAAAGAGTTAAACCGCAAGAACTCCGACTTTTTCCTCTACAGCGGATACCAGAGAACCGTCTATAATCAGATTCTCACAATTATTAATGTCTTCATAAAGCGGTCTGTCCTCATCCAGTTTTTCTACTTTTTCACGGATCAGGGCATAAGCCGCACCCGTTCCTATGCCCAGACCTCTGTCTCCGCGAAGGTCAATTGCCTGGCAGGCACACATTAATTCAATTGCAAGCACTCTTCGTACATTCTCCATAATACTCATTGCTTTTCTGGCTGCAATAGTTCCCATGCTCACATGATCCTCCTGATTTGCTGAGGAAGGTATGCTGTCAACACTTGCCGGATGAGCTAGTACTTTATTTTCTGACACCAGTGCGGCTGCAGTATACTGTACAATCATAAAGCCAGAATTTACGCCGCCTTTTTCTATGAGAAAGGAAGGCAGACCACTTAGTGAGGAATTAACCATTCTCTCAATTCGCCGTTCTGAGATATTTGCAAGCTCAGCAATTGCAATTCCCAGAAAATCAAAGCTTATAGCCATTGGCTGACCATGGAAGTTACCGCCGGAGATGCCTTCTTCCGTATCCGTAAATATTATGGGATTATCCGTCACAGAATTCATCTCTATTTCTATTTTTTCTTTGACATAATGAAGTGCGTCTTTACTGGCTCCATGAACCTGAGGAATACAGCGGAGGGAGTAGGCATCCTGTACTCTGATTTCTCCCTGCTCCGTTACATTTTTACTGTTCTTTAACAGAGTACAAAGTAAAGCTGCCGTATCAATTTGCCCCTTATGAGGTCTAACCTCATGAAGTCTGGGATCCAAGGCATTGATTATACCATTCTGTGCTTCATAGCTCAGAGCTGCAGCAACATCAGATATCTTAAGCAGATTCATGGCATCAAACACGGTAAGTGCTCCAATTGCGGTCATTACCTGTGTACCGTTAATAAGTGCAAGGCCTTCTTTTTCTGTCAGCTCAATGATAGGTATATTAGCAAGCTCCATTGCCTGAGCACCATGATATATTTGCCCTTTGTATTCTGCTTTGCCCATTCCGATCATGGGCAGTACCATATGCGCCAGAGGAACCAGATCACCGCTTGCACCAAGAGAACCTTTTTCCGGAATAAGGGGCGTTACACCTGCATTCAGCATTTGAATAAGTGTATTAATGGTTTCCAGTCTTGCACCTGAATATCCTTTTACCAGATTATTAACACGCAGCAGCATTATTCCTCTTACAACATCACGGTTCAGATTATTACCGGCACCCACTGCATGTGAAATAATCAGATTACGTTGTAACTTTTTGGATTCGCTTTTTGAAATTACCTGGTTACAGAACATTCCAAATCCTGTAGTGACACCATATACCACCTGCCCCTCTTCCACCAGTTTATCAACGACGCACCGGGATTCTACAACTTTCTTCTCCTGTTCCGGAGCAAGTATTACCGGTGCATTATGCCTGCATACCTTCTCTACCTCCTCAAGGGTTAAACTACTTCCGTTAATCAGTACAGCTTCCATATGAACCTCCAAATAATTTATAATAAGCGTTGAAATTTAAATAATTTATATTACTAATGCTTTATCACAATAAAGTTAAAAGAGGCACCTCATTATGAGGTGCCTCTTAATTAATTCTATGTAATTGTCTCTCTTTCAATTTATCAAACATATACTCTCCATTTTCAATTGACAGATTGGTAAAACACAGTATTTACTATAAATATATATTAATTTCTTGAAATTTCTTAAAACCTTCTGCAGAAACCAGTGTCTGTATGCAAAAAGGCAATGGAATTCTACCATTGCCTCGATGCAACAATTACATCATAAAACATATACCTTATTATGTCAATTATAAATTTTATTATTATGTGGCTGCAGTTGGTTTTAATCTCTCATAAAGCTTTAGCAGAACTAAATAACTACCGGAATAAGGGACGTTTATAACGTTAATTCTTATTGTTATATTCTTGTCAATATAGAATTTCCTAAATATTTATGGTATGATATAGGAAACATAAATTGCATTAATGATACTAGTATTATTAATGTATATATACTGGGGAGGGAATATGTCTGATAAAATAACCAGGGATATTATCATAGAAACAGCGAATCAACTCTTTCTTAAGAATGGTTATAAAAATGTAACCGTACTTGATATCTGTAATGCCTGTGATATCTCCAAAACTGCCTTTTATTATCATCTGAAGTCCAAAGAGGATGCCATCCTCAATTTTCATGATGCAGTCACTAAGAACATCACAAAACATCTAATTTCTATTCTGTCCAAAGATAATTACTGGGATCAGCTGCTGATCTGCTTTGAAAGTCTAATCAAAGAAGCCAGTAAGTTCGGTACAGACTTCATGAGTCAGATGCTCACATGTAATCTGAAAGTAGATTATGGAAGTTACGATTTTCGAGAGGAATTGACCAATGTTGTAGTTATGATAATTAAAAAAGGGCAGGAAGCCGGTCAGTTCAGAAATAGAAATGATGCCCTCACTTTATTCCGGGCAGCCTCTTATATGTTTCTGGGACAAGAGGTAACCTGGTGTATCAAAAAGGGTGAATTTATGTGGTTAGATGAAATTCGCCATGGCCTGGAATGTATCTTTGATGTTTCACCGGAGCTAAGATAACGAAAGTTGCGGAGTTATACTACGAGGGGAGTATAACTGACTGTACAACCATCCAGCTGATCTCTGATATTTTCTATATTCATCTCTTTTCCTATAAATACAATCTGATTCATCCTATCTCCGAGTATATCATCCCATTCCGTCAGGACTTCGGGATATTCTTTAAATACTTCCTTCTGCTCCTCCGGAGGAAAAGCTGCTATCCAGTTTGACACTTCTGTTATCGATGAATTTCTTCCCGCCTGTTCAAAAAGCTGTACATGTATGTCATCATCCGAGAACCAGATATATCCCTTTGCCCGAATAATATCTGTGGGATAGTAAAGTTCCAAAAATTCTATGAAGGCATTATAATCAAAAGGATTTCTTTGTTCATACACAAATGAATTAATCCCATATTCCTTCTGCTCACCTTCATCAGCTTTTGATTCCCTCAAAAGTGCCTTTTGAATAGCGGAGGAATTGTTTACTTTCTCATAATCAAAACGCTTCTCATGAAAAATCAGGTCGGCATCTACTTTTCCCCGAACGGTTTCAATGATATCCGCTTCCGGCTGCAACCTTCTTATGACTGTTTTTACCTGGTCGAGCTCTTCTGAATTCAGTAAATCACATTTGTTTAATATAATAAGATTACAGAACTCAATCTGATCCATTACCAGATTTATTATATCCGGATCTTCTTCTGTATCAGCTTCCATACCTTCCTTTGCTTCCTGCAAATCTTCCATTTTCACCAGAAATTCTGTATAGATTCTGTCTGCATCAACTACCGTAACAAGGGAATTTAAGTATACAGAAGAATTTTCATTTATATCTCCATACTGAAGGAAGCTTTCAGCCAGTGAGACTGGATTGCTGATTCCTGAAGCTTCAACCAGTATTGCTTCTATCTCTTTGGTATTGGATAACTGTTCGATCTGCTCCATGAATTCTTCCCGCAAAGTACAACAGATACAGCCGTCATGTAATTCTATCATTTTTTCTTCCCTATGTACTGCGCTGCTTTTCTTTAATATATCTGCATCCAGATTAATGCTGCCCATATCATTTACTATCACAGCAAGCTTTTTATTTGCATGTGACTTTAGCAGCTCGTTCATAACTGTTGTTTTACCGGAGCCAAGATAACCGGTTATTATGGTTACTGGTTTTTGCATTTTTGCCTCCTGTTTATGCTCGTGTTACTAATCCTGATTTTAGTGCAGTTGTAGATATCCAAACTTTCTTTTGGGTACCGTTTACAATGATTTTTATCTTCTTCAGATTTGGTTTCTGCATGCGTTTTGTTTTTCTGTCAGAGTGACTTACCTTATTGCCAAACATTACGGATTTACCGGTATATTTACATTTTGCCATATTTATAACCATGCCTTTCTCATAAACTGCTGCCTTGAAATGCAGTTATTTTGTGTATAGTATTTAGAGATTATATATTTTTATTTCAAGCTTGTCAATATAAATGCAAATAATATGCATTTGCAAATTACTATTGTATAATTGGTATCATTAATATTTTATTGTAAAAAGTGATGGATAAGCATACTTAAATCCGCATAATAAAAAAGATAGCTACCTCTACCAAATCATGGTTAGCTATCTTTTTCGCCACTATTAATACAGCTGATTTTAAATTTTCCTAAAATCATAGCCTGTTGGATTCTGAAATATTCTTAAATCGAATTCCGGTATAACAGCCATTATATGATCAAATATATCTGCCTGTGCGGTCTCATAATTTGCCCAGGCTGTATCATTAATAAATACATAGATCTCAATAGGCAGTCCATTGTCTGTCGGCTCCAGCTGCCGGGCCATACAGGTCATACCCTTATGAACCTTGGGATGGTGTTTCAGATAACTGTCAATATATGCCCGGAAGGTACCGATATTGGTCAGATGTCTGCCATTAACCATATTTACTGGATCTATTCCGTTAAGCTTGTTATACTCTTCTATTTCCTTGTGTTTCTTCTCCAGATATTCGCTGATATATTGAATATGGCTATATTTCCCAATCATCTCCTCGTCACAGAACCTTATGCTTGTCATATCTATGGATATGGAGCGCTTAATTCTTCTTCCGCCTGCTTCCTGCATACCCTTCCAGTTTTTAAAGGATTCTGTTACCATTGCATAAGTAGGTATGGTTGTAATGGTTTTATCCCAATTTCTGATTTTGACTGTATGGAGAGAAAGTTCTGTTACTTCTCCGTCTGCACCGTATTTAGGCATTTCTATCCAATCGCCTATCTGGAGCATATTATTGGAGGTTAACTGAATACCTGCTACAAAACCTAAAATGGAATTCTGGAATACCAGTAAAAGCACTGCGGATGCAGCACCGATACTGCCTAATAAGATCCAGGGAGAACGGTTTAGCAGCACTCCAATTACTATTATAATGCCTATAACATAAGCTATAATTTTTACTACCTGCAGATATCCTTTAATTGGCCTGACCTTTGATACTTCAAAAGTCTGATACAACTCATCTGCTGTATCAAGGAATTTATCAAGGGTTAACAGGATAACAAAAACAATATAACAAAATACCATTCGCTGTATCATTATCTGATAAGCCGGAAAGGCGGGCGCAAAGGCATGCACGGTAATAGCAGGGACAATACGTATAAGCCGTTCCAATACCTTATTATTGATTAAGATATCGCTCCATTTTGATTTGCTTCTTGCAGCCAGACCTGCCTGCACCTTTAATAATATTTTCTTTGCTGTAATATACAGCAAAGTGCTGATCACTACAATAAGTACTATCATTATTCCCGTTGTCAGGTATGAGGATAATCTGGAATTAATCCCATACGATTCTAAAAGTTCATTAATATATTCTGCCATTTGTAATCCACTCGTTCCTATTTGATTCATTTTCTTATCTTATTCTTGCTTTTTATTATAGATTATATGAGTGGGTATTACAAGTTACAACAGAAATAAAACCCGTCCTGTCTTATGAATCCTTTCTCCAGACCATACGGTTAATGATACCGGTATAACTCTGTATAATCTTAATTACCTTCGTGCTCACATTTTCATCCGTATAATCAGGTACCGGACTAATCTTTTCCTCTCTGTCTGTCATGGTGACTGCAAGATCTACAGCCTGTAATACCTCCTCAGAAGATATGGAACCCAGTATAAATGCTCCTTTTTCTAAGGCTTCCGGTCTTTCTGTAGAGGTTCTGATACAAACAGCAGGAAATGACTTAAAATAGGCAGCTTCCTCCGGTAAGGTCCCGCTGTCGGATACCGTACAGAAGGAATGATATTGCAGATAATTATAGTCTGAAAAGGAAAAAGGTTTTAAGGATCTTACCTTTGGATGAAAATGAAACTGCCGCTTCTCTATAAAACCTGCAGATCTTGGATGTGTGGAATAGATTACAGGTATGTTATAGGTCTCAGCAAGTGCATTAACGGATTTCATAAGTTCAAAGAAATTTTTCTCATTATCTATGTTCTCTTCTCTGTGGGCTGACAGAACGATATACTGCTGTTCAGATAACCCCAGCTTCTCACATATCTTTGAATTCTCAATATTTACACGGTTTGCTGACAGCACTTCTGCCATAGGGGAGCCGGTTACAAAACACCTGTCCTTAGGTATGCCTTCACCATGGAGATATCTTCTTGACTGTTCGCTGTAGCAAAGATTCACATCCGCAATATGGTCTACGATCCGGCGGTTGATTTCTTCCGGCAGATTCTCATCATAGCATCGGTTGCCCGCTTCCATATGAAAAACGGGAATCTTTAATCTTTTTGCAGCAATTGCTGAAAGAGCCGAGTTCGTATCCCCCAGAATTAAAAGGGCCTCCGGTTTTTCTGTCAGCATCAGCTCATAGCTTTTGGAGATTATATTTCCTATGGTGCCTCCAAGGTTATCTCCCACTGCATCCAGATATACATCCGGTGACCTTAAGGATAGATCTTCAAAGAATATCTGATTCAAAGCATAGTCCCAGTTCTGTCCCGTATGAACCAGGATATGATCGAAATAGCTGTCACTTTTCTTTATGATTTGTGAAAGTCTAATAATTTCAGGTCTGGTTCCTAAAATTGTCATTAATTTCAACCGTTTCATAATCGGATATCCTCCATTAGCTATATTCTTCTTATTCTTGTGTAAGGTAATAAGAGCAAGGGAAGCGATTTTAAAAGACTCTTCTTTGCATATTCTCTCCGCATCAGGAGTCTTTCCTTGTTATTCTGACTATAAGACGATTGCCCTCCCTTATGAATTACCGGTGAGGTATCTGCAATAATTCCTTTAAGACCCGCCTTTTTCAGATAAACGGCCAAATTCAGTTCTTCACTGTAAAGAAAGGTTTTGGGATATAGTTTATCATAATGACTGAAGAATTCCTTCGTCAGAAGAAAAGCACATCCCTGTATACAATAGGTATTCTGTTTCGTTTCAGTTCCCGCCAAAGGCTCAGAAGGATCTGCAGAGGCAGTCAAGCCTGAAAATAAAACCGGCAGAAAGGGCAATTCATATAATCTTTCTTTCATCCTGTCAATGACACTACGGTAATGAATATAAAGAAAACTGAAAAGCATTAAGGCATATGGATTGCTGGTATTAACTGAGATTGGCTGAGGGTGGTATTCCCTGTCATAAACTGCCGGTGAAATGACACCAACTCCTCTTACTGCCGTAGCTAATAATTCCTCAAAAAGAGTCTCCTCAAATACGATATCGCTATTACACACAAAACAGTTCTCTGCTCCCAGATAAGTTCTTGCATAACGGATACCTGCGTTGTTTCCACGGGCAAACCCTTTGTTTTCTTTTAACCTTTTAAAGGTAATATGTGCTGTCCCTGCAAATTCTCTCTTAAGCTTCTTAAGGGAATTATCCCCTGAACCGTTATCCACTACTACAATTTCATACCCTGATCCTTTTTGCTTAAGTGCACTGTTGATACAGTCTATGGTTTCTTTATAATTTTTATAATGAAGAATAATAACTGCCAGTCTGGTTTTCATAAATACAATCCTTTCAATAGCCGAAGCATTTATTTATCTTTACTTGCCAATACCCCTCTTACAAACAGATAAGAATAGTCCCTTTTCAAAAGTATTAAGTCCGCAAATCCAGAAAACACCCAGATAGATAACTACCATGGCTGCACCTTTTGCCAGAAACAGCATTATTTTACCACCAGGTAGAAATGCTATAAAAACAGCTGCTGCCAGGGAAATTCCCAACGGAAGACATAATCGTCCAAAACATTCCCGGAAGAAAACAGGGATATTGATATTAAGCTTTTTATGATATACCACATTCATTGCTGCTGTGCGAAAGAGGTAGGCAATACATACAGAGACTGCTGCACCGATTTCCTGATATTCTCTGGTTAACAGCATGGAAAAGAGGATATTAATACCTGCCATTATGGTATAGACGATGGACTGCATCTTAACCATTCCTGAGGCTGTAACTGTTAATACTGCAATGTGCTGAGGCAGTTCAATTACACTGGGCAATACCAGAAGGAGAATACAGATATATGCATTACGAAATCCGCTTCCCAGCCAGAAGCCTATGAAATCCCTGCCAACAGCCAGAAAGCCGGTAAAGATCATTCCAATGAGAATAAGCTGAATTCTTCCTACCTTTACCATAAGATTCAACAGATTATCCTCTCGGTTTTTCTCATTCAGGATCCTCGATACCTTTGGCAGAAACAAGCCGTTAATTGCAGTAGCAAAGGTGTAAACCATTCCTTCAATGGTGGCAGAAGCACCAAAGACTGAGATGCTGACAGCACCGCTGTATATACCAAGAATACTGGGGATAATGTTGTAGATAAATCTTTGTGCTATGGAAATAACTGTCGTCCATATGGAAAACTGAAAAATCTCGCGGGTTATTTTCTTTGCTTTATAACGAAAGTTCACTTTGATAAAGGTGTATTTCTTTACAAACACAAGCTTTAATAAAATACTTATTCCACCGGTAACCGCGTTGACAATCACTAAAACATTAAGTCCATACCCCATCTGCAGCGCACCAAAGATTAACCCCATATTAAGAATTTTGGCAAGGAGTTCGCTGATTTTTAAAGGTATGAATTTCTCATAGGAGGTTAAGATACCGTTTAGGGTTCCAAAAGGAAAAGACAACAAACTGTAACAGGAGGATATAATAAAGATTACCTTCAGCTTCTCAATCTCTGCGGGAGATAGTTCCTTATAGATACTGCCTATATTAAAATATGCAACGGCAAGCACCAGAAGGATGATAAAATCCAGAAAGATAAACAGTTTATAAATAATACCCAGAAGATTATTAATAGCCTCCTGATCATTTTTGGAATTGTATAATGAGAGAAAACGGGTAACAGCAGCTCCAAGACCAAAGTCCATAACCAGTATACTGATTATGGATACTGATAAGGTGTAAAGGCCATAATTATCCTGTCCCAGATTCCGTATTATCCAAGGTGTATAGATTAATCCTGCCAGAAGATTAACTCCAATGGTGAGATAACCTAGAATTGCACCAGCCTTTATCTGTCTGGCACTTTCCGTTTCATTTATCACAATCATGCCACTCACCGCTTTCTGATACTTAATATGCTTCAAGAAATAATTGATTGTTTATTTTAGTTTAGATTTTCTTTTAAATTTACTGAGTATACTCTGCTTTAATCCTTTGTAATCCTTGTATTTTAAACGAAGGATTATACTTAAGAACTTACGGTACAATCGAATGAGAGGGTGACCTCTGCCCATAATTCTGTCGATGCGGTTTAAAAATTCATAATCTTCTAATACATAAGGAGGATGTTTTAAAGGAAATTCAAGTTCATAGGTTTCCATGTAAAATATTCTTCGGATTCCACCCGGTATCATTCGAATGTCTGCAACAGAATGGGTAGCATCTGCTGATATTCCGATATTGGAAATCATGTTTTTAGAAGGCACAATATTAAGTCTGTGATTTAAATGCATGCTGGAACCTAATATTGACTCATAATGAGGTATCCCTGAATTGCGGTGCAGCTTCAAATTCTTAACCAGACTGCTTCCATCAGTGAAAGTATCCATATAACTCTTTAATTGCAATAGATTATAAGGGTCTTTTAAGATGGAGTACTCCCCGTCCCAGGTGTCAACTACCCTTTTCCAGGAAGCCCAGCCACAGATGGAGCCGGAGGTTGTAAACAGATAATCATAAGGGGTATATTCACAGACGCCGGTATTATTCATACCGCAGATCATGTTTATTCTTTCATCGTCCTTATATTTTATCAGCAATTCCTTGCAGAAAGGGAAGAAACTTAAGGACGGAACATCGTCATCCTCTAATACGATTCCATACTCTTCGGTTTGAAACATCCACTTCTGAGCTATATATTCGGAAGGATCACAGCCCATATTCTCACTTTGAAAATACGTATGTATTTCACAGTTCCAATCAATATCAAAGGCTATTGCCCTGCATTTAATAATGCCGGAGAGATCATCTGCCCTTCCTTTTCTCGGACCGTCCTGATACAGGTACAGCTTTGATGGTCTTGCTTCTTTCACAACTTCAAAGACCTTTTCAAAGTTAGCAGGCCGTGCAAAGAATATCATTAATACAGCAATATCAATTTTTGATTCTTTCAATTATACCCCTCCAGACACCACTATTTAATATTTGATTAAATATCGAAAATCCATATATACGGCACAAGATTGCCATCCCTTAAGGTTCTGTAAATAAACAATAACCCAAAGAATACCACCGATAGTAATACAAGACATTTCCTTGTATTTTCTTTATCTGCATTTTCACTCTTCAAAGACAGGATGCGGTCCATTAGTATAATACTTGCGTACAAATAGTACAGCGCTGGTCTTTCCACAGTTCTGGTGAACATTCGTAACAGCCAGATAAGAATTACGGCCATATGCATATTCAAAAAAAATACACTGTCGTTGTAACGTTCAAATAGCTCTTTTCGATAGATGATTCCAAGGAATCCAATAAGCAGCAATATTAATAAAAATATGCCGCCATTTCCGGTTTGCTCAATACTGTAATCATAGCCCAGCCAATTAGCAACCATTGAATGAATTCTGGTAAATGAAAGTCCGATGGCAGCATAAACTGCCAGAATAATCAGATGGTATTTCTTTTTCCAGGGAACCTGTGCTATGAAAAAGGCAGGTATAAACAATAGCGCAGATTTATGGAAGGGATAGGCTAATGCGATAAGTAAAAGAAATGGAATAAGCTTCTTTTTTCTTGCAGCTTCATAAGCAAATAAACAGATAGACATTGCAAGTGCTTGTCGAAGACCGGCAAGTGTAAAAGCAAAGAGACCTATAGTAAGATAGAAATATATGGCATATCTCTTATAATCACCATATCGTCTGATAAAAATAAACAGACTGATGCACATAATTGCTGAGGTCACAGCAAAGTAGAAAACGGAACTGTAGTTAATTTCACCTATAATCTTCGTAAAAATATAAAAACCCGGATCAATCTTACGTTCCCAATAAAACTCAATAGTTCTATTTACCGAATCATAAAAATTATCTGCGTATCTGCTATAATCACCGGTAAGAGAGGCTTTTAATATCATCACAAGATAGATTAAGACACAGGAAAAAAAGAGTACCGGAACATTTTTTCCGGTTACTGACTCCTTCTCATAAACCGGTTTTCTGAGCGTAAACAAAGCTGAAAAAGCAAGCATCGACAGCAAAAAAATATATACAAGCATATAATACCTCCCTGTTTATCACTCCTTTGTTAGGATATGTGCAGAAAAGTAAATAGTGTCTGTCTTAATAGTATAAGTTTATTTTCAATTTGCTTTTTCAAGGTGTTTTAGTAATCAGCCTTTTGTAAACATTTTGATACTCCTTCACATTCTCTTCCATTGAAAAATATCTTCTGGCATAGTCTGTACAGGCTTCTGAATAAAAAGCCTTTCCTTTGCTTCTAATCTTACAGAGGCCTTTATAAACACTTCTCAGTGTATTGTCCGCTACAAGATATCCGCAGTTCTTACCTACCAATTCCGGTAAGGCAGTAGCAGAAAAAGTAATAGCCGGTGTTCCGCAGGCAAGTGCTTCGGCGATGGTCTTACCGAAGGATTCCTCTTTCGACAAGGAAATATATACATCAGCAGCATTATAAAGCCTTGCAAGGCTTACAAGACTGTTGGTTCTTGGAATTAGCTGTACATTATTTGGTACCTCCGTATCCTCCGGAATACTTCCCACCATAAGCAGCACACATTCTTTATAATCCGCATTTCCCGCTTTCCTTTGAGCTTCTTCCTGCAGTTTTTCCGCCAGTTTAAGAAAACCTTTCAGCCCTTTCGTATTATCCCATAGGGAAGCTACGGATAAAATTACGAATTTGTCCTCCAATTGCAGATCCTTTCTGATATCCGCGGAATCCATTGGTTTAAAATTATCAAAGTCAATCCAATTATAAATTCGCTTAATCAGGCACGCATCTTTTAAAAAAGAGCATTTAGCCTGGTTGGTAATCCAGTCGGACACTCCGACAACTGCAAGTTTGTTAATTTTTTGAAAATTTTCTTTTTTATCCTTCCACATTTTGTTACAACGGTCAAAGAACCAGCTTGGAGGAGTATTCCTGTTATTGGGACATTTCTTACATTCTTCCCGCCACTGATAACATCCGTTGACAGTATAGTGCGTGCACCTGCCGGTATAGAACCAGCAGTCATGTAATAATAAAACTGTCGGGATATCTTCTTTTGCCAAAAAATTAAGCAGCATATTTAAATTAAGATAATTACCATGAACATTTTCAAGCTGTACGATATCCGGTTTCTTTTTCTTTATGTATCTTAACAGACCCAGGGTAGGAATATGTGAGAAATAACCTTGCAGACCGGTTATTCTAGAACAGAGGGCATGGAGCTTTCTGTCCGCCAGGAATCCAATAATGTAGTGCCCTTTCCTGCGCATCTTTCTAATCTCTTCCTTATCCTTCATACCATAGGCAGTTGCTATAAGACATTCATCCCCCTGTCTTATTATACCTTCACTCAGTTCTTTTACCGTTCTGCCGGTACTTAATATTCCGTAAACTTCATTAATCAGAAGAACTTTCATCCTTACCTCCATACGTATCCGAAACAGGCTCAGAGCAGCTGTAACTGCTGTAAGTAGCATATAACTTTTTTTCAAGATCTGTCTTACATTCCTCCAGCCTCCTGCCTTTCGAGAAGGAATACAAGGTTTCAGCAAGTACTCCCAGGTTTATCTCGTATTCCTTTGTTATGGAATAGTATTTCCTCTCTATGGAATCCTTCGGTTTAAGCAATTGAAGAAACTCCTCTACCACATCTTCAACATAACACAGCGTCAGTCTGGTGTTTCTGTCATGAATGGTTATTGGCAGTCCATGGGAGATATTATAGCAGAAGGTAGCAACAACGGAATTATAATTCGGTCTGGCTTTTGAACCGAAGATATTTGTAAGCCGATAGATATAAACCTGTCCTCCTGTAGTGTTCTGATAATCACTTAACAGGTCTTCAGCTGCTTTTTTACTGATACCGTAGGGTGTACCGCTTTGTGCATGAACGGAGGATGCATACAGCACCGGGCAGTTCCTTTTACAGGCCTCTAAATATCCTGTAAGCTTTCTGGTGAATTCAATATTTCCCTCTATAAAATCTGCTTCATTTAATGGCCGATTCACACCTGCAAGATGATAGATAAAGTCGCATTCAGAAAGATAATCCCAAAGTGCAGCTTCTTCGGTGCTATGATAGCATTCCAGTAGTATAATCTCTTTCATCTCTTGCAGGGCGGATATCAAATGACTGCCAAGAAAACCGCCTGCGCCTGTTACGAGAACTTTCATAGCTGTCCTTAACCTGGGTGTTCTTGAAAACTCATAACGATACAATGAGTTTTCAAATACGCCCTAACCATACTTTCTACCATTCTATTCCTTTAGCAGAGCAAATATCCTTTAAACTTCTTTGTATTTGGAAAGTTCCTTCTGGATATAAGGTATCGTTAATAATTTTTCCTGCATTTCCTTAACCCCTAACTGATTAGCGTTATCCGAATTAAATTCCTTCACTCTTTTCTTCTTCATTCCTTTGGTCATATAGCTGTCATAATTTAAGTCTCTGTTATCCGGAGGGATACAGTAGTAATTACCCATATCCTTGGCAAAACGGCTCTCTTCTCTGGTTAAGAGCGTTTCATACATCTTTTCCCCATGACGCATGCCGATTATTTTAATTCCTTCTTTATAAGAAAACAATTCACATAGTGCTAAGGCCAGGGTCTTTACGGTGCAGGCAGGTGCTTTTTGTACCAGGATATCTCCGCTGCTTCCAAATTCAAAAGCGAAAACCACAAGCTCTACTGCCTCTTCCAGAGTCATTATAAATCTGGTCATTTCCGGTTCGGTAACAGTAAGGGGTTCACCAGCCTTTATCTGCTCTACAAAAAGAGGAATTACCGAACCTCTGGAACAAGCTACATTACCATAGCGGGTACCACATATCTGAATTTTATCTTCTGAGAGCATTCTGGCCTTTGCAACCATTACCTTCTCCATCATAGCCTTTGAGGTACCCATAGCATTTATGGGATAAGCTGCTTTGTCTGTAGAAAGGCAGATAACCTTTTTCACCCCGGCTTCTATTGCTGCATTCAGAACATTATCTGTGCCTATTATATTGGTTTTAACTGCCTCCATGGGAAAAAATTCGCAGGAAGGCACCTGTTTAAGTGCTGCACTGTGAAAGACGTAATCAACACCATAAAAGGCTTCCTTTAAGGTACTGGGAGATCTCACATCTCCGATATAATACTTGATTTTAGGCGAATGGTATTGATGCCTCATATCGTCCTGTTTCTTTTCATCTCTTGAAAATATCCTGATCTCACCGATGTCGCTATCCAAGAAACGGTCCAGGACTGCATTGCCGAAAGAACCGGTTCCTCCGGTAATAAGCAGTACTTTATCTGCAAACATAGGCCTCTCCCTTCTATTTCTGCTGAACTGAATATCTTTAGGACGTTTGATAACTGAAATGAGTTTCACATGCTCTCTATACCGAAGGAATAACGGGACAAAAATAAGTATCCGGATTTAATGAATCAAATACTTCATTGGCCCATATAAGTGTATATAGGTCTGTATCACCTGTATTAATCAGATTATGGGTGACACCCGGCGGAATCTCCAGGAACCTTGGTTCTTCCCCTGTGAGGTAATACTCTGTAATTTCATCGGAATCGGTTCTGCGAAGCTGTATCTTTGCTGTACCGGAAATAACAAGGAACCTCTCACATTTCGTGTTGTGGTAATGTTCCCCCTTCTTGATTCCGGGTTTGGTAATGTTTAAGGAAAACTGCCCCCTATTGTCCGTTTTGAAGATTTCCATAAAGCTTCCTCTGCTATCTGAATGAGCGGGTAAAGGCACTGCAAGCTCCGTAAGGGGCAGATAACTTAAATAAGTACTGTAAAGTCTCTTGACCAGGCTGTCACCTACAGCAGGCAAATATTGCCCTTGTCTCTGTAATCGAAAACCGGTTATTATTTCTGCAAGTTCCTTTAAGGTGATACTATAAAGGCAATCCTCCTCTAAACGATAATAACCGTCTTCTTTAGGAGGCACTTCTTCCTTTAAATGTCTGAGAAAAGAAGTTATCACATCATCTATATAGTAAAAATTCATCACCGTATCCGGATTATGAATTGTGATTTCCTGATCTCTGGCTACAAGATAACAAAAGGTAGCTACTACAGAATGAGCACAGGGTTTTGCCCACTTTCCAAAGGTATTGGTAAGACGGTAGATAATCGTTCTGCTGTTGTTAATACGCCCATGTGTTGCTAAGGCTTCTTCTGCTAATCGTTTACTCCTGGCATAATCTGTATCCTGAGCTGCCTGAATGGAGGAGGTATACAGTACCGGGCTGGGATTATGATATTTCTGCAGATATGCTAACAGTGTCTTAAAGAATTCAAGATTTACTTCCAGAAACTCTTCTTTTCTGTCCGGACGATGGACAGCAGCAAGGTGAAATACAAAATCACAGTCCTTAGTATACTCCTCTAACTTATCCAGTGAATCTGATTTATCATAAGTGTAAATCTTATGCTGTTCCTGCCCGGAGGATTTAAGGGCCTCTATGAGATTTCGCCCTAAAAATCCACTGTGCCCAGTCACCAGAATCTTCATGAAACCATACCTTTCCCACAGCCTGTAAACTGAAAGCACCAGCTATTATAACTTACTTTTTGGCAATAGAGGTAAGCGCAGAATTAAGCTTGTTTCTTACAGCTTCGATTCGATGTGCTTTTACCCCCAGCTCCCAGGCTTTTTTTTGATATAATGTTATTCTATCGGGATGACGTGCTATTTGTGACAGCACTGGGTAAATTTCTCTTTTTCTTTGAATACATATTGCTCCACGGTTCCTTCTTAAATACCTTATTCCCTCATTTTCGCTATGTCCTACCGCCAGCACAGCACAAGTGGAGCCAAGGCAGTCAACGATTTTGGTAGAAAAGGAATATCTTAAAAGCCACCGGTACCTGATATCAAAACTTTCTGCATGAAGTGCAATATCTGCTTCCTTATATACTTCCTTCAATCTGTCTGCAGTAATAAATCCTTTAAGAACTACGGCATTATTCTCCTCCAGCAATCTGGATTGCTTCTTACTGAAACTATCCTTTGTATATATGTGAAGAATCATTTTAATTTCGTCTTTATTAATTTCTGATAATGCCTTTGCTATTGCCATTAGTATTTTGTCACGGTTACAGTACAGTCTTCCGGCGTATACGATTCTGACAGGGGTGGAAACAGCCTTAGGGGTAAATTTTTCAGGAAACTCTCCTCCTTTATAAAGTACTTCGCTTGCAACACCCAATTCTTCTGATATTTTCTTTGACTGAGCTAAGGAAAGGGTATAGAATTTTTCATAAAACATAGCATTTCTTCTTAATTCCTGCCGAAACAATAGCTTCCGCCCCCAATAAAAGGGTGACAGATTAAGCTGCTTTAAGGAGTATTCGTCGTCTCCCGTAAATACTACTACAGGAGCTCCTGTCATTTCATGAAGCAGCTTCTCCATGTAAAGCATCCGTCTTGAGTAAAACCGCAGACTGAAAATAACATCCGGTTTATAAGCTGCCAGAAAATCAGTAAGGAGTGTTCCCTCCCATTTGCTGTGTAACCAGACAAAATCCCGCAGCAATCTCATTGGCCCGCCTGCTGCCGCTTTCAGATACTTAAGATACCTAAGGCTCCTTCCACTGCTATTTACCTTTACAACAGCACCGGCTTTTGTCCCTTTTTCTGAAAAGGTACGGTTGATTAACCACTTACCTTTGTTCTTTTTCATGAATCTGCTGGTTACAGCCATTTTATCCGTTAATTGAAAATATTGGCTGCAACAGGAATTATATGGTGAACCGGAAGCCAGGTAAATATTTGCAAGGTTATCATCATAATTCCCAAACCAATTAGTCATTACATTATTGGGATACATTTTATCATTCCAGGCTTCTTCTGTCAGAAGTAATAAATTCATGGTAACCACCTCCCTTCGTTGAAAGTCACCTCTTAAATCTCTTTTTTACAGGCAGCAAAATCATATTGGCAATTCGCGCGCTAAGCTCCGGGGACAGATAAAAGCAAGTAAACATCAGCTTGTAGGTAATTGGGGTAACACTGCTGTACAATGCCTTAAAGTACATCTTCTCGTACAGCTTAAGAAGGGCTTCCATATCATTCTTATTGTTGGGATCACTTTTACAGATAATATAAAACCGTATGAGGTTTATACAGAAATACTCATAGGAGTGCTCTAATAGCTCCTTGTCGATTTCCATAAAAAACTGAATCCTGTCCGTAAGTACTCCATAGAAATCCGTAGATTTATACGGATTATCATTTCTGGTTACACTCTGCTGGTTCTGATAGCAATAATAAAGCGGCTTTTCAGAATAGACTACTCGTTCACAACGATAGGTTAATTGATAAACAAGAGCCTCATCCTCATAATTAAAATGATCACTTACCGGAAATTCCAGCTCATTAAAAAGCTCTCTCCGGTAAAGCTTACCGGCAACTCCGGATTTCATTTTTCTGCTTAAAATGGCCTGTTTCCTGTCATAGACATGCATAGCACCCTTTACCTTAACGCCAAAAAAATCAGAAGCCGACCCAGTAGCCATTCTGGCTTCTGCAATCTGTGCTTTATTTTTCAGACATAACCACAGCAGATACTTAATAAATTGGTGATGAAGAAAGTCATCACTATCTAAAAATGTAATATACGTACCCTTTGCAAGTTGAAGTCCTTTGTTTCTTGCAGCTGATATTCCACCGTTTTTCTGATGTACAGTAGTTATTCTTTTGTCCAGTAATGCCAAATTCTCGCAGATGACAGGACTTTTGTCTGTGGACCCGTCATCTATTAATAAGATTTCAAGATTTTTATAGGTTTGTTCTCTTACACTCTGCACACAGCGCAGAAGGTATTTTTCGGCTTGATAAACCGGTATGATGACACTTACCAATACCTTTTCTTCCATATAACCTCCTTATATTTATTTCATTAAATGTGTTAATTTTGTTCGTCCTTTAGAATAAGTCTGTATTTTCCGCTGGCGGTCCTGCTGATATTGTCTGTAAACTCTAACGTAAACACTGTCTCCTGTCCAAGAAATTCTCTTATATTCTTTTCAACTATTCCCGTGTCTTTTCTGTTCAGTTTGTTCCTTACCGGCTGGCACAGGATGATAAGGGAACCGTCACTCTTAAGCTGAAACTGCATCTGCTTTATATGTGAATGCAGACTGCTTACCAGATAGGATAGCTGAACCTGGCTGAAAGTACCGCCTTTTGTGGTAATGAAATCTGCTTCTCTTCCTTCGATTCTCTTTATAACCGGATGAACACTGCCGCAGGGACATTTCTCTCCTCCCTCACTAATCACATCTCCAATGTCATACCGTATTAAAGGTGTACCAAAGGTATCAAAACCCGTAACCAGAATTCTTGTACCCTCCTTAGCCGGAATATGTTCAAAGATTCCGGTATCTATTGCTTCATGGTATGCTCCAAAGGGACATTGTATAATAAAGGGTGCTCCTTCATTGGAGGCATATTGATCGGTTAAGGGACAGCCAAAAACTTTTTCTATGGTTTCTCTGTGATAAGGAAGTACGGTTTCTGAGGTTGTAAATACTGCTTTTGGTATAAATTCAGGCTTTAACCCCTTCTCTTCCATGTATTTGGCAACAGTATAGATTGCAGAAACAAAACCTTCAATGGATTGAGGTTTATAACGGTTTAAATCTTTCACATACAATAACAGGTTCTCTTCCGAAAGATGATAGGTGGAATAAAGCCTTTGCCGTAAGGTATAATTATTTCTCCAGAATACTGGTTTTGCTGGTTTATCCTTTACTATCTTTCTTCCTGTAAATCGTGCTGCCCTCATTTTATTGCTGGTAAAACCAAAGCTTTGTTTATAAGCATCCAAATATGCCATTCTCTGCTGAACATCCTGCTTTCTCTTTCTGACCTTTACCGGAATACCCGTAGTTCCACCGGTATGAAAGGTTAAGCTTCTGTAATTTGGTATGGTATAGATACGCTCGATATTATCCCTTAGAATATCCTTCGTCAGAATCGGTAACCTATGGATATCCTCAGCTGATTTAATCTCCTTCAGAGAGATTCCCTTATAAAACTCTTTGTAAAAGGGACTATTCTCAACAGCATAAGACAGCAGTTTTAAAAATCTCTTGTTCTGTATATGCCTTTCCTCTCTTAAGTTTAGATGTTTACGGCTTACAAAAAGCTTACGATATTTCTTGTAATCACCTGAATACCTGCTGAAATAAAGAACAAGGCCGTACAGGCTGATTGCAGCGTTCTGAAGAAACACCGGGAGGCTGTAATATAAACCCAAAATTACTCTTTTCATAGCTCCCTCCTTCTATTGATTCCAGTTCTGCCTTGAAGCAGTACCAGTTGTTATCGTACACTATTCTTTTTGCAGCAGTCCCATCTCTGTAAGCAGTATTTTATTTATGTGTTTTACTTCAAACTTCTCCTTACACAACTGATAGGAGTACTCTCCCATAACTTCACGAAGTTTTCCGTTCTGAATCAGAAGCTCCAACCCTTTGGCTAGTGCTTCACTGTCCCTGGCTTTGACCAGAAAGCCGTTATACCCGTCAACCACCGTTTCTCTGCAGCCTGGAACATCGGTTGTAACTATTGGCCGGCCGGCTGCCATTGCTTCAACAATACTCTTACCGTTACCTTCATGATAGGATGGTAATACAAATATGGAACAACGGTTAAGATAAGGCCTGACATCTTCTGCGTAACCACAATAAGTAACCGCACCTTCCGACAGAAGGTGCTTAAGCTCTTCCTCACTGATTGCTTCTTTATGTTCATCCAGACCGCCAACCAGCAGAAATTCAATACCTTCGTATTTCCTTTTTAACTGGAAGGCTGCCTTAAAGTATTCTCTGATTCCTTTTCCCTCTACCAGCCTGGCAGTCATAAGAATACAAGCCTTCTCCGGCAGGGGAAGCTTTGAAAAATAGTTCATATTAACTCCTGAGCCATTGACCAGAACACCTTTGCCTCTTCTTATTAATCTCATGGATATCATTCTGTCATAGTCATCCTGATTCATAAAGAAACAGGTCTTACTGAAATGAAAGATAATCCGGTAGAAGCCGCACAATATCCTGCGAATAAGTAAATTATTAATTCCTTTCCCGTAAAAGGCTGTTTCAAGACCGGTTACGAAGGGATATATCTTTCTGACCCTTAGGAATATCGAAGCAATTCCTCCGAATACAATAGGTTTAGCCATATATAAGAAACAGATATCCGGTTTTATTCTCTTGATTATCCTTATATAACTCCAGAAAAGCTTAAGGTTCTCTATAATACCAGTACCTGTTCTGCTGCCTCCTGTTGATATATAATCAGAGCCTAATTTCTCTACTTGCGCTTTCATATCCTCCGTACTCTCAATGGAAATACAGGTCACTTCATTGCCTGCATTAACCATTTCCTTAATGAAATCTCCTCTGAAATTTGTCAGAGAGGGTCCAAAACTGGCTGCGACGATAATCTTCATTTTTTCCTCTCCTCCAGCACTCTGTTCCAATCAAAACCGCAGGAAAACAGAAAATCCAATACTGACAGATTCTCTTCAAAAGCCCCCCATTGCTGCGGATAGTAGAAGGGCTTATAATCCGTATAGGTCAGAGTAATTCCTTTTTTCTCAAAGTTCTCACTCTTTTGATAATTCTTTGCACCAAGTCCTGAATAGTATTCGTTTGCATGGAGCAATGAGCAGATATCCAGAATCCGCTCTTCTTTTACGCTATGGATATTTAATTCCGATGACTTTACAATAGCAGTTCTTAGTCCGAAGCCTGCCAGGATGAAACGGTTTATTGTTATATTCATATCTGCAAGACTTTCATATTTGGCAAGCAGCAGTTCTTTTATCATAGGAAAGATATCATTATAATACTTACAGTGTTTATAATTGGCAGTTATAAGAGCCAGATGCTTTTCTTTCCAGCCCATTTCATCTTTTGTACGTACCTTGTTAATATTATCCTTAAAATGATAATCTAAAGGAATCGTCAGCCTTTTTCTTCCCTGCGGAGTCTTAATATCATTTCTATGATGCATATTATTATTGGAAAACTGAACATCATCCAGATATACAAACAGATCAGCTTTGGATATCTTATAAAAATGACCCAGATAGGGAATATAATCCGGCTGATGGATAGCGATTCTCATGCTTACCTCTTTCCGCCGCCAAACAGGACCAGAGGTTATCTGTCCTGCGGGTCAGCATATACATTACTTCCTTTAAGCACTGTTACTGCAGTCTTTATAACGATAATAAAGTCACTTTTTAATGTGATATTTTCAACATAAGCAACATCCATTCTAAATTGCTTCTCTCTATCCGCTTTTGCCCGGTATTTCATATCTATGGAGCAAAATAAGCCAGGAAGTACAGAAAACCGCTTATCATAAGAATAACCTTCTATTTTAAATTCTGCTTCTTCTTCCAGAATGGGTCTGGGGCCAACTATTGCCATATCTCCTTTTAAGATATTAAAAAGTTGAGGAAGTTCATCTAAACTGGTTTTTCTAAGTATTCTACCGATAGGTGTTATCCTGGAATCTCCCTGGTATGCTCTTGTATCAGGATTTTCATGATTTTCTTTCATTGTTCTGAATTTATATATTTTAAACGGTTTTTTATCTTTACCAAGCCTGGATTGGGTAAAGATAACTTTTCCTCCATCTTCTAACTTAATACTGACTGCTATTATGAGAAGTAAAGGCCAGAATAGGATTAAAAGTACTGCACTTACTGACTTCTCAAGCTTTTGTTTCATATATCTTTCATAGATGCCTGTCATAACAACCAGAATTACCTCCCGTCTGCTGCTTACTGCCTCTTTATGCTTTTAAGTCATTTCTTCAAACGGTTTATACTCTTTAAAATATTCTTCGAAAAGCACCTTCAAAGGCTTCTGCCAGTAGTAGTCCTGCCTGGCTGCCACGATATGCTGCTAAACCTTTTATTGCTTCTTCACTGCGAGGGTGGGGGTAAGGACGCATAACCCCTTCATATTGGGATAGTGCTTTAATTTTTGTATCGATACCCTCTTCTTTTACCTCCACAAAAACATTGGGAGTAAAGGGAGGAAGTGTTGGATTTAGATTCCATTCTGTTGAAGAAGGAATCTCCATATAAAGCAGTTCTTTTAATGGTTTTATGTTTTCTTTTCTCTGAAACAATCTTACTGCCGCCTGGCAGGCAATTGAGGTATAATAATGGTCATTATTCATATCAGCCGGATGATGAGTAAACACCATATCAGCCTGTGTTACTGTCAAGATTTCTTCAATGAATTTTACAAGTTTAAGATGAGGAACCGTGTTAAATTCTATGTTGGGAAACTTGCCAAGATAGACCTTATGAACTCCAAGAATACGGCAGCAACTTACGATATCCTTATAAAGTTTCTGTATCCCGGGACGATTTTTTCTCGCTCCGGCTTCACCGCATAGTATGCAGACTTCTGCTTTGTTTCCCTCTGCAGTAATTTTATGAATGAAAGCACCTGCTCCCAGCACTTCATCGTCAGGATGTGCAACAACAAATAAATAGTTCATACCTGTCTGGCCTCTGCTTTGGCTGCTTATTCCTATTAATTGCATAACTTAAACTGTATTACTTCCATTATCCATTGATTGTCTCAGGATCTTTAAAGGTTGGTACAATGGTCTTTAAGGTTTCTCTGATTATTTCTGCTGAATCTGACTCTATTGCTTCCTTTAACTGCTTCATGGAATTTAATATACAGGGCAGCCCTATTTCTTCTTGTTTTTCAATAAATATCTTATGATTAACCGTTGCAATGAGTTCATCTCTATTTGTCAAAATCTCTTCGTACAACTTTTCTCCTGGTCTTAAACCGGTTTCAACTATCTCGATATCACTGTAAGGAATATAACCGTTAAGCTTTATCAGATCCTCCGCTAACTTTAAAATACTGATTGGATTTCCCATATCCAGTATATAAATTTCAGAGCTTCTGGCCATTTCTCCTGCTTTTAGTACCAGGGATGCAGCCTCTTCTACTGTCATAAAATAACGTGTAACCTTTTTATCAGTTACGGTAACCGGACCTCCTCTGGCTATCTGTGTCTGAAACAGAGGAATGACGGAACCGTTTGAACCTAGAACATTACCGAATCTTACCGCTGCAAATCTGGTCTCTTTACAAAATTTCATACTCTGAAGTATCATTTCACAGAATCTTTTACTGGCTCCCATGATATTTGTGGGATTAACTGCTTTATCCGTAGATATCAATACAAATTTCTCTGTTTTATATGTTCTTGCGGCCATCACAACATTGTAGGTTCCAAAAATATTGTTTTTGATTGCCTCTGCCGGGCAATCTTCCATTAATGGAACGTGTTTATGGGCGGCTGCATGGAATACCAGTTGAGGATGATATTTATTGAAGATATGATCAATAGCAGCAATATCCTGAACGGAAGCTATCTCCACCTTCAGGTCCAGATTTTTTATCATACTGCTTAATTCCTGCTGCAGTTCATATGTTGTATTCTCGTAATTATCTAATATGATAAGTTGTTTCGGTTTGCTCTTAGCAGCTTGCCGGCAGACTTCCGAGCCTATGGTTCCGCCACCGCCTGTTACAAGAATCACCTTATCCTTTAGATAATTCTCATCTTTCTCTTCTGCAAAGTAAACCGGTTTTCGTCCCAGTAATTCACTTGTAATGGAGAACGGTTTATTACCTGCTCCTGCCACATAACCCTTCAACCGGATCACCCCCTTTACCCTTACTAGTATTAATATATTCCTTATGAATCTCATTGTGACAAAATGAGGCATGCTGATGCATTAAAATCTGTCGATTTAAGTAACATTTGGATTTTAAGCGCATAAGATATTAGGAAACTACATGGTAGCTTTTTTACCCAATGAATCAAAGTTTAGAGAGGAGCTGGAATTTAAATGCCATTTATAGGTTTGGATATTTTTACGATGTTTTTAATCATTATTGTACCCGGTATTTTTGCCGACAGAATCTTCCGACTAATCGCTTTCTGTCATAAAACCAGCAGCATTTACACATCCCTGATTTTTAGTTTAATTATCTATTGGATAAATATTTTCGGACTGTTTGTTTTCAAGGACATTACGAATTTCTCAATTTTAAATGCATCCTTTGACTGCTTGCAGTTTACAAGAAGATATATCCTTCTCGCCCTTATAGTGGGTGCTATCCTGGGTGTTATCGCTGGTTTTGCCGGATGGCTGCTTTGCAGACTTCGCAGAGATACCTAAATAAAAAAACAGGTCCTCATGGGCCTGTTTTTTTATTCAATAACATGTTACAGAATTTACAGTTGCTTGTAACTAAATCTTTAAAGCACTCTCTGATTTGACAGATCTTCAGAGTTATATCTTCGAAGAATTTTCTTTTTCTACCATTTCTTTAATTGATTCCTCATATCCTCTAATACAGTAATCAAAGTTTTCATAATCTGATAAATCTCTTTCGTAGCAGTCATCACCAAAAATTTTTTTGATAAAGCCTACCTTGGGTATTAAAAAGGTAATAATCGGATTAAAGACTTTTATGGGGTGGATTTTCCTCCCATTGTAGGACGCAATGGTCTGAAGCATTTTCCAGGTTGAAATATAATCTTTATTTTGAGGATGGTATATTCCTCTGTCATTTTTATCAATGATAATTCGAATCAGTTCACATAAATTTATTATGTCAACCATACTGCGCCGATTAGGATAGCACGGAAAAATAAAAAGGTATTTTGCGGCTTTCAGCAGGATTCGTATATTTCCTTTACAGCCATAGCCATATACAACCGGCGGTCTTATAATTGCTATACTAAAATTACTATCCTCTAAAGCTAATATAGCGGTTTCTCCTTCCCGTTTACTCTTGCCATAGAGGCTGTCAGGCTTAATGGAGGTATTTCTGTTAACTGTTTTTCCGGTATCTCCGTAAACATTCATACTGCTGATGTAAATATACTGGCTAACTCCGTTTGCTTTAGCTTTCTTTGCTGATTCCAGTACCTGATCTCTGTTTACCTGATAGTATATACTTCTGTTTTTTCTTTCTTCTTTCCTATGAGCGATACCAGAAGCATTGATAATAGTTTTATACTCGGACAGGTCTAGTGTTCGCCATTCTTCATTTCTGGCGGAGACACTTGTTACAGCATATGCATTTCTTCGCAGCCATTCAGCCAGGGAACTGCCTATAAAACCGTATTTACCGATAATCAGAACCTTATCCCCTGCCATTTTATAGTCTCCAAAATTGGTAGCCTTCAGAGCTCCATTTATTTTTATCAAGTATTCCTTTTACATCTATAATCACCTTTTCCTCTGCACTTCCGGCTGTATACATGTCTTTAATTTCATTTTCCGTTAATCTTAAATATTCGTCATGTGCTACAGCAAATACCAGGCAATCCGCTTCCTTGATATCCTGCCTGTCGATAAGCTCGATATTATAATGGCGTTTGGTTTCAGCCTTGTCTGCCAGGGGATCGGTAATTATGGGATCTAAGCCATATTCCCTAAGTTTATCTATTATATCCAATACTTTCGTATTTCTGATATCCGGACAGTTTTCCTTGAAGGTAATACCTAAAATTACAACTTTACTGTTCTTAACCGGTTTATTTGTCAGTATCAGTTTCTTTATAATATTATCTGCTACAAATTCACCCATACCGTCATTTATCTTTCTGCCGGACAGAATAATCTGTGAATGATAGCCTAAACGTTCAGCTTCATATATAAAATAATAAGGATCCACACCGATACAATGCCCTCCTACAAGCCCCGGATAAAAGCTAAGAGCGTTCCATTTGGTACTCATTGCTTCAATCACTTCCTTTGTATCTATCTGCATACGGTCAAACACCATTGCCAGTTCGTTCATAAACGCTATATTAATATCTCTCTGGCTGTTCTCAACCACCTTAGCGGCTTCTGCAACCTTAATGCTGCTTACTCTTACAACACCCGCTTCAATAATTTCTTCATAAACTGCTGCGACCTCCTGTAAGGTTTCCTCATCCATACCAGATACAATCTTTCTGATATTCTCAAGACGGTGAACCTTATCTCCGGGATTAATTCGTTCTGGTGAATATCCCACTTTAAAATCTTTGCCGCAGATCATTCCGGAAGCTCTGTTCAATATAGGTACACACACCTCTTCCGTTACGCCTGGGTAAACAGTGGATTCATATACAATAATAGAACCCTTTTTTAAATTCCTGCCGACTATTTCACTGGCTGCTTCAACAGGTGCAAGATCCGGTGTCTTGTGAATATTAACTGGTGTAGGTACAGCAATAATATGAAATTTTGCCTCCTTAAGTTTTTCTTCATCATATGTGAATTCTATGTTAGCTTCCTGAATGGCTTTATTCCCTACTTCTTTGGTTGGATCTATTCCATTTCTATATTTATTAATAACCTCAGCACTAATGTCAAAACCGATAACATTATATGTTTTTGAGAAAGCCAGGGCCAGGGGCATACCTACATACCCCAATCCTATGACGGCCAGACTTTCTTTTCTTTCGGATAAATCTTCAGCCAAACTCATAACCTATACCTCACTATCCATAATTTATTTAAAAAGGGTTCTTCCCTATTTCAATAGTATGACAAAACCAGCTTTTTGCCACAAAAAGAAACTGCCGCAAGCTCTTTGTCATAGATAGATATTATCATAGACAACTTCTTGCGGCAGTTCTTATAGTGGTGTATTTTGAAGGAACAAGACGGTTCATGGGTTTTAATAAACCTATTCCCCTTGTGCATAGTATGGTATTACAAGATACTTACCTTCGTGAATGGTGTCTGAGGTAAGACCGTTTGTCTTCTTTATCTCTTTGATATATTCATTCATATTATCGTAATCATCTGTTATGTATTGACTTGCGATACTCCATAAAGTATCACCTTTCTCTATCTGAATACTGGTTATATGTTTAGTTGAGCTCTGCAGCTTCTCTGCATTTACATTTGTCGATAACAAAAGAAGTGATATTACCAATATAACAGCTATACAGAATCCAGACAATACAAGGTAATTCCTCTTAGACTTAATGTGATTATAAAGCAATAAAAACGGGCTGTTTAATAAGGATAATGACATCTGGTTCATAATATGATCCTCCTGTTATACTTATCTTATTGATAAAGAAAGTGCAGCTATTTCGTTTCTTACGGGCTTGTCTTATATTACACCGAACAATAAAACGAACATATGTTGCGAACATTTGTTTTGTTATCCTGATTATAATACCCAAACATTTGTTTGTCAACGATATTTTTTTAATTTTCTAGCAATTTTTACAAAGAAGCGAACATAAGTTTTGCATTTCCAGAAAAATCGTGTTATAATGATGACAATGAAAGTAAAAGAATTTTTCATACAAATAGAATATTAGAATGCAAGCTATTAATGGAGGAAATATAATGAGTTATGGTAAAATCAGTCCTAAACAAAGAGAGATTCTGGAATATCTAAAAAGCCAGACTTTATCTAAGGGTTATCCGCCTGCCGTTAGGGAGATATGTGAAGCAGTTAAGTTAAAATCCACTTCCTCCGTTCATTCCCATCTTGAAACATTGGAGAAGAATGGCTACATAAGACGAGATCCGTCAAAACCAAGGGCCATAGAAATAACTGATGACACTTTTAATCTGGCGAAAAGAGAGATGGTCAGCGTACCGATCGTAGGAACAATTACAGCCGGACAGCCTATACTTGCTGTTGAGAATATTGAAGGATATTTCCCTATACCAACAGAATATATGCCTAACGAAGAAACCTTTATGCTTAAAGTGAAAGGCGAGAGCATGATAAATGCCGGAATTTTCGACGGTGACCAGATTCTTGTCCAGAAGCAGTCTCACGCAGTGAACGGAGACTTCGTAGTAGCTTTAATTGAAGACTCCGTTACTGTAAAGACCTTCTATAAAGAAAAGGATTATTATCGCCTTCAGCCAGAAAATGATACCATGGAACCTATTATTCTGAAGGAATTAGAGATTCTGGGTAAAGTTATTGGTCTGTTCCGCATGTTTTAAACCTTTATTGGCTCAATCACTGTTATGGATTCAAGAACCTTTGGTGTCTCCAGGATAGTTTTTGGCTCAATTACTTTCTTAGCATTAATCATTAATTTATCCCAGGTATTTTCACCTAATTTATGAAAGATAATTTTCTGGGCCTCCTTAATATTAGGAGGCCTGTAGGATAAATTATGGCAGTCACTTCCCAACAAATCTACATATTCCTCTTCTATTAGTTTTAATGCTCTCCTCCTGGTACCAGAATCTGATAAGGCCGAAACATTTAACTGTAGAAGGCATCCTTTTTGTTTCAGTACTTTTAAAAGCTTCTTGCTTCTCATAAGTGGCCTGTAACGGTCTATATGAGCAATTATGGGATTAATATTATAGTATCCGATTATTTCATCAAGGTCATTCATGTACTCCATATTCCATACCTTCATATCAGGGAATTCCAACAGAAGATAGTTTGTATTCTCTATACATAAGGGTTTTAAATCCGTGTAGTGGAATAGATACCTATGCAGATAGGTCTCACTTCCAGCTATTAAATGTATCTTACTGTGATTTACTGCCTCCATAGCTTTTGAACGGTTTAGCAGAAAATTCTCCATGGTTCCTTCCATGGGATAAAAATGCGGTGTGCAGACAGCTTGCGTAACCTGCTGCCTATGCAGATATTCCGTCAGCATTATGGCTTCTTCCTGGGTAGTGGCTCCGTCATCTATACCAGGCAGTATGTGTGTGTGCATATCAATCATTATTACCTCCATTCCTGCGTATAATATTACGCAATTGTTAATTAATCCGAGGATTCATAATCGCTTGTCACTTCTACTGCCTATCTCCTATTTATTGCCTTCAGATCTGTGGTAATAGTAGTATTTGGATTTATTAATCCCCAATTCCTTCACCGATACACCATTTAAAACAAAGCCGAGGATATTCGCTTTTGCATATCGGTATTTCATCAATACATTTTCGATTTCCGGATAGGAAGTCTTTCCTTCTCTGATTACAAGTATGGCTCCGTCTGTATTCTTAATAAAACTAAGTGAATCGGCTACTACATTCACCGGAGGCGTATCTAATATAATATAATCATATTCACTTTCCAGCTCTTTTATTAGTGCTTCCATTTGCTTGCTGCCTAAGAGTTCAGAAGGGTTTGGAGGAATTGACCCCATGGGTATGCTATAAAGATTATTATAGGGTGTTGTTTGGATTACTTCTCTCGTAGTATTCATATTTGAAAGGCAATCACTGAGACCTGGGGAACTTTTTGCTTTAAAAAAGTGATGAGTTCTGCCTTTTCTTAGGTCACAGTCAATCAATAGAACTTTATTGCCTGCCTGTGACAGAACTATGGATAGATTAATGCTGGTAGTGCTTTTTCCATCCTCCGGTGCCGGGCTGGTTATCAGTATCTTTTTACAACCATCTTTTCGAACTGAAAATCTAAGATTTGTACGCAAAGCTTTATAACTTTCCGATACCAGAAATGTACTTTCATCATTTAGTGTTGTACTTACAGTTTCATTATATCCAAATCTTTCAGCTAAAATTTTAAAAAAAGTTGAATTTCTAATACCTCTTGTATAGTTAGCTTTTCCAGAGGTATGAGGTATACTGCCCAGAAGCGGAATGTCATAATGTTTCAGCAAATCTCCCTGATTTGCTACCTTAATGTTAAGTATTTCCTTTAATATAACTAAAATAAATACTCCAAATCCTGTAACAATTCCTCCCAGTAATGTATTTAACAGAGTATTGGGACCGGAGGGGCTGGTGGGATATGCCACTGGGTCAACTACACTGATAATTACATTGGACTTTATATTTTTAATTAACAGGGGAGCTACTGTTTCCATACTTTTGACTAGGTTATAGGAATCATCCGGGTTCTTACTGGTTAATGTGATACTGAATATTTCCGTATTCCGAATGGTACTTATGGTTGTCATGGCTTGCAGCTCCTGCATGGTATAGGGAAGATCACTTAATTCAATGACTTTTAGGAAGAACTGTCTCGTATTTAAAAAATTGATATAGGTTTCTGCTATTTTCTGAGCATAATCCAACTCAGACAAATTTGTGAGGGTACTGTCTGCTGTACTTACGTAAAATGAAGCTGAAGCTGTATAAGTCTTGTCAATCATAAATTTGTTAACAAGAAAACTGAGAGAAAGGCCTGCAAACGTACATACTGATATCAGGATGAAATATCTCCTGATAAGCCGAAGTACATCTTTGACTGTAAAATCCATTCTATACCGTTCCTTTCTGCGTTACTTTTTAGATTACTAGCTGACTATGCTTAGGAAGTCTCAATAAATGCACCGATAAAATTTAAGTGCAAGAGTTTATCATGGTAAACCCTTTTATTCTATAGTATGAAGAAAATAAACTTTGGGAACTTTAAGACCAGAAAAAACTCCACGAAAAAAGGTACTGTATGTTACTGCCAGAAACCAATTCTGGAAGTAACATACAGTACCTGTATTAATAGTACCACATATATTTTTTATTTACTAAATAAACAGCTGTTCTTTCTCAACTACCTTTCCATCTCTCCAGATACGCTCTAAGTCGTAGAAAAGGCGGTCTTCTTTTGAAAAGATATGAACAACTACATCGCCGTAATCCATTAAGATCCAGCTTGCAGATCTGACACCTTCAATTCTCTTTGGTTCATGTCCGTTCTTAGATAACTCTTCCATTACATTATCAACCAAAGCCTGAACCTGTGAAGAGTTGGTTCCGTTGGCAATGATAAAATAGTCTGCTATAACAGTAATATTACCGATTTCAATAACTTTTATATCTTCTGCTTTTTTATCGTCTAAAGCTTTATAGGTCAATTTTGCGATTTCTTTTGCTGTATTCATTAATACTCCTTTACTTCACATAATTTCCTTTATAATAATCATAGGTTAATGCTGTTGTTTCATCAATGGCAAAACCACTTTGCTCAAGATATCTTACGGTATCGCCTAAGATCTTACATACGGCATCCTCCAGATTTTGAAAGGATAATTTTCGAATGCAGTCCAACTCAGGAATAGTGGATGAGGATCGATTTGGCTCTATATAATCGGCTACGAATATAATCTTTTCAAGCTTTGACATATCCGGTTTACCGGTTGTATGCCAGGTAATAGCAGAAAGGATTTCCTCATCTACAATATTATATACATTTTTCGCGTAGAATGCTCCTAATTTGGCATGAAGCAGGTCGGGCTTAAGCCTTTCTACCGGTTTAACAGGAATGTTATTCTTATAACATTCCAAAAGCATTTCCTCACCTGTCATGTATTTTGCACAATCATGCATTAATCCTGCGATGGCAGCCTTTTCGTAATCTTCTTTAAAGGTAATTGCCATGGAAAAGGCCGTGGTCATTACTCCCATTGAATGCATAAACCTTTTTCTTGGCAGTATCTCACCTAATCTCTTCTCCAACTGAAACAAATTTTCCATCATTTTTCTGCTCTTTTCCTGTATAAAGCTGATGCTCCCTGATATATTCATATACTGCCTCAGGAACCATATATCGAATAGAGTTCCCTTTTGATAGCTTATCTCTTAATTCATGAGAGGCAATATCCAGATAAGGTGTATTCAGTATATGAATATTAGCATGAAACTTTGCAGTCAGATGCTCTGCCTGAGCTTTTAATTCTTCTCTTGTCTCCTGCCCCCTTACAGCTGCCACAATATGGGCAAGTTTCAGTATTACCTCCGGTTCCCACCAGTTTTCCAACTGGAACAGGGAATCTGCACCCATTATAAAATAATAGGTTATATCCGGATTATCCTGGGTTAACTGCTGTAAGGTATCTGAGGTGTAGGTGGTACCCTCTCTTAACAACTCCATTCTTGACAATTCAAAAGAGGAGTTATTCTGAATGGCCAGCTCCACCATTTTCTCTCTGTGTTTGTCATCTGCTATCAAGTCATTTCGCTTATGAGGCGGTCTCTTCGAGGGCATAAATAGAATTTTTTGTAGCCCCAGCTGTTCCAAAGAGCTTTGTGCCAGTATCAAATGCGCCATATGAATGGGATTAAAAGTTCCGCCCATAATTCCTACTTTCATAAGCCATGCCTCTCTTCTGATAGTCAAAACGGTTACTATTTATTCTTTCTTTCCTTTTGCTTCTTTTGGCAGTTCAATCTTTTTCTTGGTTTTTGATTCTCTGTAGAGAACAAATTTCTTTCCTATTACCTGAACTACTTCAGAATGGGTACGTTCTGCAACTACCTGCGCAATTTCACGGGGATCGTCCAGGCAGTTTTTCAGTACAGTTACCTTTATAAGTTCCCTTGTTTCAAGTACCTCTTCCAGACCTTGGGTAAGCTCCGGTGTGAGGCTTGATTTACCTACTTGAAATACGGAATCGATATTCATGGCAAGACCTTTCAGATAGGATCTTTGTTTACTTGTCATATTAATACCATGCCTTTCTCACAACCTGCAAACTTTGCCTGCAGGCTTTCTTAAAGTACCAAGCTTTGTTTGGATACTTTTTATCAGTCGTAAATAAATTGTCTTTATGCTGATATTTTACTTATAATAATCAAATTGCAGGCCATACATCTTAACAGTATCGCCTTCTTCAATATCAAGTGCCTCAAGCTCGTCCAGAATTCCGTTTTCTTTCAGGAAACGCTGGAAGAATTCAAAGCCTTTTTCAGAATCAAGATTGGTATAACCAAGCATTCTTTCAATTCTGGGTCCTTCTACAACAAAGAGATGTTCGTCTTCTTTCACTACGGTATATGGTTCATTACCAAAATCCATATTATCAAGATCAAACTCTTTCTCAAATATTAAGGGTTCAGAAGGAAGGCTGTCAAGCAGCTCTTTCACATAGAATAATAATTCTCTGACTCCCTTACCGCTGACAGCAGAGATAGGAAATACTTTTATGCCTTGTGGTTCAAAGGTTTCTTTTAATAAATTGACTGCCTGTTCTTCCTCTTCACCGTAAAGGATGTCCAGTTTATTAGCAGCTATTACCTGTGGTTTACCTGAGAGTTCTTCATTATAGGCCTTTAATTCGCTGTTGATTGTCTCGATGTCCGCTAAAGGATCTCTTCCTTCTACTCCGGCTGCATCCACCATATGAACAATTACTTTTGTACGTTCTATATGGCGTAAGAACTCGTGCCCAAGCCCGATTCCCTGGGAAGCACCTTCAATAAGTCCAGGTATGTCGGCTATTACAAAACCATTTCCATTCTCCAGATCTACAACTCCCAAGTTGGGATTTAAGGTAGTAAAATGATAGTTGGCTATCTTAGGCTTTGCATTGGTTACACGGGATAAGAAGGTGGATTTACCAACATTAGGGAAACCTACCAGACCTACATCAGCAATAACCTTTAATTCCAGCGTAACATTAAGATCTCTTGCTTTTTGTCCGGGCTGTGCATATTTCGGCACCTGCATGGTTGCTGTGGCATAATGCTGATTTCCTTTGCCGCCTCTGCCTCCTTTTAGGATAACCTCTCTGCGGTTGCCATGGGACATATCAGCAATGACTTTACCGGATTCCGTATCTTTAATTACAGTTCCTTCCGGCACCTTCAGAACCAAATCTGCTCCATTTTTACCGTGGCAATTCTTCTTACCGCCACTCTCACCGTCTTCAGCTGAATATTTTTTGATAAAACGGTAATCTGTCAGGGTATTCAGATTATCATCCACCTCAAATATTAAATCGCCGCCTTTTCCGCCATCACCGCCATCGGGTCCGCCGGCTGGAACGAAAATTTCTCTTCGAAAACTTACATGCCCGTCGCCGCCTTTACCTGAACGAATATATATTTTTGCACTATCTGCAAACATTTTTTTCACCTCTTTTCCGAATATCTTTATTATGAGCAGATATTCCTATATCATGAATAAACCCCACATTCATGAATTAATCAAGAATCTGGGGTCCTAAAGTTTCATCTTATTTGGATTCTACTGGATAAACAGAAGCCTGTTTCTTGTCTCTGCCTTTTCTTTCGAAACGAACAACACCATCAACTAATGCAAATAAGGTATCATCGCCGCCGCGTCCTACATTAACACCGGGATGAATCTTTGTGCCACGCTGTCTGTAAAGAATGTTACCAGCCAGTACGAACTGTCCGTCTGCTCTTTTAGCTCCTAATCTCTTGGACTCGGAATCTCTGCCGTTCTTGGTAGAACCAACACCCTTTTTATGAGCGAAAAACTGAAGGTTCATTTTTAACATAACCTACACCTCCTTGAATATATGTCGCAGGATACCCCGCTAAACAAATTTAATATACTGCTTTCCGTAATCTTCTCTGATTCCATTTAGTCCCAGAAGCAGAGAATTCAATAACAAAGTGGATTCATTACCAGGTTTTGAAACAATCTTAAAATCTATCATTCCCTTTTTCTCATCTTCTTTCAATTGAAAGGTATCTGATGTAAAAGTCTCAATAGAATTCACGGTATTTATTATCAGTGCTGATACCGCTGCACAAACTATGTCCTGTCCGCTTTCTGCGAAACCAGCATGTCCTGTACTGCGAAAGCCTGTAAGCTTACCGTCTGCATCTTTATATACGGATATAGTTATCATAACCTAACCCTGAAGTTATGCGTTGATTTTTTCAATCTTAACCTTGGTATATGGCTGTCTGTGACCGTTTTTCTTGTGATATCCGGTCTTTCTCTTGTAGCGATAAACAACAACTTTCTTGTTCTTACCATCTTCAACTACGGATGCAGTTACAGTTGCTCCTGCTACTGTAGGCTCACCGACTACTAAAGAACCATTGTTTACTACAAGTACCTGGTCAAAGGTATAAGTTGCTCCAGCTTCTACACCAAGCTTCTCTACTTTAATGATATCGCCTTCGGCTACTTTGTACTGTTTACCACCTGTTGCAATAATTGCGTACATATGGCACACCTCCTATTATCATTACTCGCCAGCTATGGTATCTCTATGAGAAATCAAATTAATTTGATAAATTATAAAGATTTAGAACCTCGCTGTGCGGCACACTAAAACAGTTTAGCATATGAACCATTAATTGTCAACGCTAAGTTTTATTTTTTTGATATTTGTCTCAGAATTCAAAGGGTACAATAACTTTTCTCATTTCACTTATAATTCATAAAATTATTTAATTGTTGGAAATTACTATACCCACTAAATAGTATATTTGTATTTATAGATAAAAGCAAGTCAAATAATATATGGTGCAGAATATTAATATTTTGCGGTGTTTCTAAAGCTTACTTTGTTTATATTATTTACGAGTTCCTTTTATTACTTACGGGTAATTTGATAAATTACAGTGTTTTTAATTACTTTCAGGTGTTTGGATAACTCACGAATGTGATTAATAATATGCGGTTGCTTTCATTTACTTAAAGTATGACCATTTTCTGTAATAAAACCAGCTGGAATTCTTCTTGACATTTATATCAGACTGATATACTCTAATAATAAACATCGTTACTTAAATGTATTTGTTCAACTGTAAAATAAACTCAAATAAATCGGAGGAGTCATAAGGCTCCTCTGCTATAAGTTAAATTGGAGGAATAATGGCTATCAAAAATAAAACTCGTTATGCTATACTTGGAATTCTAAGCATTCATTCCGGTACCGGTTATGATATCAAAAAATACTGCGATACTGTCATCTCAAATTTCTGGAATGAGAATTTCGGGCATATTTATCCGGTATTAAATCAACTATTGTCTGAGAAATTGATTCAAACAGAAGAATCTTCTTCTCCCAGAAAAAAAGTTTATACGATAACAAGCTCCGGGCGTGAAGAATTCCTGAAATGGTTGGCTGAACCTCCCGTTCAACAGCCAGTCAGATCGGAATTTATGTTAAAACTGACCTTTGCCAGCAATCTTCCAAGGTCAGAAGTTATTAAAATGATAACTGAATACAGACAACAACATCTTAGTCGCCTGAAGGAATATCAGGCAGTAGCTGAAAGTTTAGAAAAAGGTATTAAAGAGATTACACCCGAGAGAAAACTCTATCTCTATGCACCTTTACGTTATGGAATCTTAAATGCTCAAGCTGTTCTGTCCTGGTGTGATGAAATACTTGAGTTATTAATTTCATTAAATTAATTAATAGCTAAAATTTGCTGCAGATTTTATTTTATCGTTTCCTCTAATTATTTAAGTAATAGGGTATATCAGAAAATAAAAGAAGTCTTCTGATACACCCTATTTATTTTTTGCAATTTAAAAATCAAAGTAATATTTAATACCTAATTACTCATTCTACTCCAGAAGCAATAAACATTTTTGCGGATGGAATACCCCAAAAGCTATTCTCTATCCTGGAATTAAACCTGGTTATTCCAGCTAAGTGCCAGGGCTTCCTCTAATTTCTCTATTAAGAAATCAATGTCAGCTTCTTCTATTACCAGCGGTGGCTGAAAAGCAAGTACATTCCGGTATAATCCGTTCTTTCCAAGTATTATTCCCTCGTCCTTTAACCGCTCCAGAATAGCATCGGTTAATTCAGGCAACGGTTCCTTTTCAACAGTACATAGCTCCACCCCCAGCATCAGCCCTTTACCTCTTACATCACTTATAATTGGGTATTTTTCCTTCAAGTCCAATAGTTTACCAAATAACCTTTCACCTAGTGTTTTGGCACGACTGCATAAATCTTTCTCTGTGATATAATGAAGCACTCCTAAAGCAGCAGCACAGGATACCGGATTACCGCCAAGTGTCGATGCGGAAGGTGCCGTAAAACGGGCAGCTATCTCCGGTGTTGTAGAAAAGGCGGCGGCAGGAATTCCGTTTCCTAAGGCTTTTGACATAGTCATGATATCGGGTACGATTCCATATTGCTCAATTGCAAACATCGTTCCGGTACGGGCAAAGCCTGTCTGGATTTCATCACAGATCATTAAAATTCCATGTTCCTTCAGCAGTTTCTGAATCTCTTTGAAATATCCTTCAGGCGGTGTTATTATACCACCATTTCCCTGAATTGGCTCAAAAATAAAAGCTGCTATATCGGAATCTTCCTTTACAATATTTTTTATTTCTGACAGGGTCTTTTCGGGAGAATTGGATACAAAGTAAAAGTCGTCATCAAGAAATGGATCTCCTCTCCACATTGGTATCGCCGTAGCTGACATTGTAAGATGAGTTCTTCCGTGAAGACTGTTACTTAATGCAATAAACTTCTTCTTCCCTGTATAAATTCTTGCCAGGAGCATTGCACCTTCATTTGCTTCCGAACCGGACATACAGAAGAAGGAATTATTAAGGTTACCCGGAAGTACTTCACTTAGCCTTTTGGCTAGTTCCACTACCGGTTCCGTAAGATATACATTGGTTACGTGCTGCAGGTTCGTTAACTGCTCTATTACTTTATTTATAATTGCAGGATTGCTATGCCCGCAATTCATTACTGAAACTCCGGCAAAAAAATCCAGATATTTTTTTCCCTGATTGTCGTAGAGATATTGCATTTCCCCTCTTGTAAATACCGGAGGATTTTTATAAAAATACCCCAGGCAGGGCATCAGATAGTCTTTACGCATCTGTAATACTTCTTCAGAATTATACATTAAATAACCAAACCTTTCTTATTAACAGTTACTTGTCTTATTAACTGTTACTTGTGCACAGGTACAGATCAGAATACATATTTGCTAATTTCACACAGCTTTACAAACCGAAAATCCCCAGAGTGAATCCGGTTCCTTCGGTTTTGATCTCATGATATAAATTATTACAGTTATTAAGATCAGACAAGGCTTTCTTATAGATAGTAATTACATGTTTTAGTTCTTTCTTGCTTAAATGCGCTGCCTCAATACGGAAATTTAATAATCCGCCTTCATAGAGTCCTTTCAGAATAGGCAGATAACAGAGATTTTTATATAAAACCATATGGTTTCTTCCATACTGGTCCTTATAAACAGGATGTTTAAACCCTTTTTCATCAACCAGATACAAAAGCCCTTCTCTGTCTTTTTCCACATTATCATAAAGATCATGCTCCATATACATTACTGTTGGAGAACCATAAACTATTAATTCGGCTTTTGAGCCTGCCAGGTTAATAAGCTCCATAGCTTCAGGAAGAGTTGCTTCCGGTGTTATTGTGAACCTGTTCAGACCCATTTTCTCATAGAAGCCTGCAGCTGCATAATTTAAGATATTTAAGGGGTAATCACCAATTAGATTCTTTTCTTTAAATGTACGTATACCTCCAATATTTGTCGCAAGCAGTCCGTCTACAGGGAGTCCTGAAGCCATAAGCTGTCCATACTGTTCAAACTGCATGTCAAAGGTCATATGAGGCATACCAAGGTATATCTCCGTATTCCCCTTCCCGGAAACCAGTTCCTCTATCTCATACCTTGAAAAAGGCCTGTCTGGAAGGAAAACATCCCCTGAGAGATATATAGCATCAACGCCTGCCTCCAGACATATTTGTGCCTGAGTAATGTTATTTACTTTAACCTTTAGCTTCGCTTTCTCTGTATTGTTTTTGCTATAGCTTTTAAGTTCCTGGGTAATCTTTTCAAGCTTCTCTTCGGTTATTTCACGTTCCTCAGTTGCAGTGCTGAATACCTTTCCGCTGCTAAAGAGAGTTCCTGTACCTTCATATCTGGTATTGATATTACTAAGACCGGGTCTGCCAAAGGCGTAAGCCGGTGAGGTATCCCGCTTACGATTTTCCTTCAATAATTCAGAATCCTTTTTCCTGTCATAGCAGATAGGATCCTTAATATATCGGTCAATTGCATCTGCATAAGTTCCAATAATCATTTTGAGATAGCCGATATCTCGCATACGGCCTTCAATTTTGAAGGAGGTAACACCGCCTTCGATTAATTCCGGTATATGCTCATACATGGACATATCTTTTACAGCCATGGGAAACTCTGTTTGGTAATCCATACCGTCCTGGTGTATATTAAAGCTCCATCTGCATGGTTTTAAGCAGCGGCCACGGTTAGAGCTCTGTCCAAATAATATTCCGCTGTAAAGACATTGCCCGCCATGAGCAATACACATATCACCATGAATAAAATATTCTATTTCCATCTGTGTTGTATCAGCCAGATATTTGCTGTAGGTAAGGGAGGCCTCTCTGGAAATTACTACTCTTGTTACTCCCAAATCCTTTAAGGCATATATGCTCTGCTGATTATGAATATTCATCATTACAGAGGCATGTACTGTCAGCTCCAGTGCTAATTCCTTTATTAAAGCAATTACGCTTAGATCCTGTACAATTAGTGCGTCCGGCTTATACCCTTCCAGTTTTATAAGAAAACTTTTTAGCTCAGAGAGCTCTTGGTCGCCATAGAGATTATTTACAGTGATATATGCTTTCTTGCCCAAGGAATGTGCAAGCTTTACAGCTTCTTCAAGCTCTGCATCAGAGAAATTATAATCCTTGCGATGAAGACGCATATTCAGGTTCTTACCACCAAAATAAACGGCATCGCAATCCAATTGTATCACTTCCTTGAATATTTCAAAATTACCTGCGGGAGCAAGCAGTTCTATGGGTTTCCTGTTAAAAAATCTGGCCATTTCTTATCTCCTATGTTATCCAGTGTTGTCATCGTGAATATATATGTAATCACATTTTGCTTGTTTTAATTGCATACTTATGATAAGACTATTTTTTCGTTAATGCAAGTATTTTCTTAGTATAGAATATTCGTAAGTTGTTTTGTGTTATTTAGCAGATAGTTATGAGAATTGTTATTTTTATGTATCAGAGGGTTAGTTTTTTACAAGGGGACGGCGAATAGCACATAACAGAAAGAACTCATGCTTCAATTCCAAGGTATAAGAAGTCCTAATTTCTTTGAATATTTTGTGCTTGACATAATGTAAAACAGATAACTCGCTTCGCTCAGACAATCTGCTTTACATTATAGCACAAAATCTTCAGAGAAAAGGACTTCTAATACCTTTCCATAGGCACATTCGTTCTTTCTGTTATGTACTATTCGCCTGAAACCATATGGAAGCGGGTTTTTGAGACCTGAATTTTTAAGTATTCTGGTTAAGATAAAACCATAAAGTCTTAATATAGATATACAAGATATATAGTATATAGCATAACAGGCTCCGTTTCTTATTTCGTGTAAACTTATTTTACAGACTACTCCATTTTGAGCTTGATTATAATACACAAAATCCATGAAATACTGTCAAGGGTTTCAGCGGTTAATTACCGAAACAAAGTACTGGTAAAAACCATTTGAAACTGATAAAATGAAAATTGCTTATCATTCCAGGATATATTCTTTCTGTATTTGCACTGCTATCCGACGCAATCTAAGATAATTATAAACTCGGAAGCATATTATTTAGTTAAATAATGTGTTATATAAGTTGTATGATTAAGTTTCACTCTATCATGTATAAAGGGTTGAATATTAAGTCTTTTGACACATTGAGCTTAGTAAGCAGCAAGTAAACTTATATAGAGAAATACTTATATCCAAGGATATACTTCTTTTAAGAGTAAAAAAATACAAATAGAAAGGCTGCCACATATAAATCCCATCATACTTTCATTATAGATTGTGGCAATATCGCATTAATACTGCGGTAACAGGTTTATTTATGTCAACTAATACGGTTAAATTATATGATGAAGACAGTTATTTGTCTGACTTTTCGGCTACTGTAATCTCCTGTACTGAGAAACAAAATGACAGCCAGGAAACCTTATACGAAGTTATACTTTCTGCCACAGCTTTCTTTCCGGAAGGTGGTGGACAGGCCTCTGATACGGGTACCTTAAATGGTATCCCGGTTATTGATGTACAGGAAAAGAATGAAATTATCTATCACACTTTAACATCACCCTTGTCAGAGGGGGAGGTAATCAACGGTTCCATAAATAAGTCGAGAAGATTTGATTTTATGCAGCAGCATACGGGGGAACACATCTTATCTGGATTAGTTTATAAGACTTTGGGTTATGATAATGTTGGTTTTCACCTGGAGGCAGATACTGTTACAGTTGATTTTAGCGGAACCTTTACAGAAGAAGACATCAGACGTATTGAGGAACTGGCAAATGATGCTGTATTTCAGAATATACCGGTTATTGCTGTTTATCCGGACAAAGAAACCTTAAATTCCCTGAACTACCGCAGCAAAAAGGAATTGTCAGGTGCAATCCGGATAGTAACCATTAATGGTGTAGATACCTGTGCCTGCTGTGCTCCCCATGTTAAGTCTACAGGTGAGGTAGGACTTATAAAAGTAACCTCCTATCAAAATTACAAAGGAGGAACGAGACTTGAACTTCAATGTGGAAAACGGGCTTTAACCGATTACAACAAGAAAGAAAAGAATATCCAGAATATATCGGTTACTCTTTCAGCTAAAATCTATGAAACCGATGAAGCTGTCAAACGGCTCAAGGACGAGAAATTATCTCTAGAAGCGAAGCTTGCAACACTTTCAGTAAAGCTGTTAAGTTATAAAGCAGCTTCAATACCTTCAGGAGAGGAACCCTATTCCTTATTTGATTACGAAATACAGGATAATCAATTAAGGAATTACGCGAACCTTGTGAAAGAACGCAGAAATGGATTTGTTGGTATCTTTATTCCCTCTGCAAAAGATTCTTCTATATTGGAGACAGATGAAACAATTGAATACCGTTACATTTTGTGTGCGAAAGCTATGGATGTCAGACCTATCGGAGCAGAATTGAATAAAAGCTTTCAGGGACGAGGCGGCGGCAGCCAGGAAATGGTTCAGGGCAGTATAACTGGGGGCAGAAAAGATATCGCTGATTTTTTAAAGAATTACAAATATTAGATCAATCAGTATGCAGATATATTTAATTTGCAAAATCCATGATCTTTTAACCGGGTATTCATAAAGACCTGATTAAAATATCATGGATTTCTTATTTTATTCTATAAATCTTGAAAATTATAAATAAAATATATTACAAATTATAGATGTGGTCAAAAGGTAAAAAACTAGAATTTTATAATGTATGTGCACTTGATGAGATTATTCAAATGTTAATCACCTTGTTTCCATAGGCTTCATACACCACAAAACAGATACTTTGATCTTGTTATCTGTTCAGGTTGATTACAGTTGCTTTCACTCTTGTCATTGCTTCTATGGAATAACGTATTCCCTGGGTTCCGATACCGGATTTTTTAACACCCAGGAAAGGAAAATGATCAGGTCCACGCTCTGTTTTATTATTAATGTGTACGGTTCCTACCTCCAACTTTCCTGCCACATGAAAGGCATCTGTTAGATTCTCAGTAAATACAGAACTTTGAAGACCATATTCAGATTTATTTGCCAGATGAACGGCTTCGTCCACCGTCTTAACACGAAGAATCGGGAGTACAGGACCGAATGGTTCTTCCCAGGCAATTCGCATATCCTCCGTTACTTCGTCAAATAAGGTAGGATATAACAGGGTGCCTTCACGTGTGCCTCCAATAATAAGCTTAGCACCTTTCTGCTTTGCATCTTCAATAAGCTCCCAAACAAAATCTGCAGCTTTTTCACTGATCAGCGGCACTACATCTGCCTGGACGTTTAAGGGGTTTCCAACTGTAAGCTTTTCAATTTCAATTTTCAGATAATTAATTAACTCATCTGCTACGTCTTCTAATACAAGAATCCTTTTAACCGCTGTACAACGCTGTCCTGAATAGGAAAAGGCTCCTGCAACGATATTCTTAGCTGCAAATTCTAAATCGGCATCTTTAAGAACAATTGCTGCATCCTTTCCTCCAAGTTCCATAAGCAGCGGTACCATATGAACTTTTCCTGAAATATCGAGGCCGACTTCGGTACTTCCGGTAAAGTTAATAAAATTAATATCCTGATGGGTTACAATATAATCTCCAATCTCACTGCCTTTTCCTGTGACAACTGTTAATGCCCCTTCCGGAAGTCCGGCTTCCATAAATAGCTTTGCAAGTTCTATTCCGCAAAGACTTCCGGTTGTTGCTGGCTTAAAAACCACCGTATTACCGGAAATAAGTGCAGGCGCTATCTTAGAAGCTGCCAGATTGATAGGATAATTAAAGGGTGAGATGGCAAGTACAACGCCTACCGGTTCTCTTGTAACCATTGCTATTTTTTCTTTGCTAAAGCCGGAAAATGTATCCCCCTGGATACTTTCTCCATGGATACTTTTAGCTGTATCTGCTGTAAAACGAATAAAATCAGCTGTTCTGGTCACTTCTGATGCAGCACTCTTTTGATCCTTGCCAACTTCCATCATGAGTAAATCCGCAAGTTTCTTTGTATTTTCAACCAGAAGGTCTGCGGCCTTATACATAATATCCGCTCTTTGGCTTAAGGGCATTTCTTTCCAACTATAGAAAGCTTCTTTCGCTTTTCCTACTTCTTTATCTACTTCTTCCTTCGACATTGACTTAACGGAACCTAAAAGACTGTTATCAAGGGGAGAAAAAATCTTAATCTCTTGCATATAGTGCTCCTTTCAAATAAACACAATTATTGTTTATTATCCATCAAATATGTGTAAATTATAAAGGTATTTTAAACGTAAAATAATATTTCGTATGTGACTAAGTTACATTGATAATGGTTCTCAATCAAAGCTTCTGTTCACTTATTATCCGCTCTAACTCCAGCAGCTCTCCGGCACCTAATTTTTGGTTTTTTAAGTAATCCGTAAAAAAGTTACATAAAGAACCGTTGTAAAACTTATTGAGTAATGCCTGGGTTTCTGTGTTCTGCACTGTTCTCTTTGAAATAGTTGCCCGGCATAAGAAACCTGGATCTTCTCTTTTCACGACACCTTTATCAATCAGACGCTTGATTACGGTGTAGGTAGTATTCTTTTCCCAGCCTATGTATTCTTTAATTATTTTGGAGATATCCTTTGCGGCCAAAACCTTATTGGACCATAAAAGCTCCATAATATTTAATTCTCCTTCATGTAGACGTATTTCATTCATTCTTGCTCCAATCTGCACTTTAGTTTTTTGTGCTTAAATATAGTAAGAGATCTATATGAAATCCTGATAAAGCTTCCTGCATTGGATTCTTCTATTAGGATTGAAAAAGGATGATTGCTTACACACTACATTTGTAGAATCAAAGTGTATTAACAGGTTTATTATTGTAATTTAAAGGTTTTTAATGTTGTACTATTCCTTATGCTGTCCTCAACCCAGCTCAAATCCATACTGGAGATTCAGCCGATAAAATCTTGTGTGCAAATTATGCCTTTAATCCGTACTACTCACGCATAAAGCAAACCCGCTTATCGAACTGCCTGAATAAGCAGGTTAAATGGCTTATAAGTTGATTTTTGACTATATTTGACTGATTGCAGTATGGAAAGTCTACAACTGTCGAATGTCGTTGCAATTAGGCTCTGTTCAAAATCTACACTAGTAGTTTTTACCATTATCATTATTCTATCTAAATAGAATCAAGTTGTCAATGATATTTTTAACTCCATATAGGGGGATAATATTTCTTGAGGCTTCATCATTGCTGAATTCATCTGTGGTCACCAGCATTTGATTGATCTTAGGCTGCTTATCTTTCAGAGCACCTAAAAGTTTTGATCGCTTTTGTAGTTTCGTTCTTATTTCCAGCGGTAAAACAGGAAAGTCGTTCTTAAAAGCTGCCCTTAACAAAAACAGGGAATGGGACCCTGAAGCTGTCTCCCAGTAACCAAAGGGTATATTGGCACCTGTTAATACTTGTGCGATATAACTTTCAATCAGACCTTCCCGAAAGCCTTCCTTTACTTCACAGCCTGTAATTTTTGACAGAGAATGATATAATCCTATGTCAAAAAGATATAGCTTGAATGCAGAAAAATCGTAATTAACCTCCCCGGTTTCATAACTGCTGATCCTATCATCCGTAATCCTTGGACATATCATTCCACAAAAACTGCTTTTAATAAAGGTCAGGCTATCTTTGTATTGATTCTCCGTAGCTCCTTTTCTGATTTGGTTAAATTGGAACTTTTTATTACGCTTTGACAATTGTTGCGGCAGTGTAAAGAGTAACTGTCTGACCTTTAGAGCACAGCTTTCTTCTTTCATATCAGTTTCATAGAAATAAGAATAAAGTATGTCCCTGTGTATTTGTGTTATATTCTCTGTATTTTCGTTATTTATGTACTCATTCACAGCCGCCGGTAAGCCTCCCACAATTAGGTAGGTCTCAAAGAGATTTACCAGCTCCTCATGAAAAATCTGTGGCAGACTGCTATTCTTATTAACAGACTCCTCTATCATTTCTATATACCATTCATGTCCGGCAGCAGAAAGAAATTCATCAAAATCCATAGGATACAGCTTTAGTGTTGTGTATTTATTTATCATACAGGTAGCTGTTTGGGAATATCCGGATATCATTAAAATATCCCAGCTGGGGTAAAGCTTGCTGATTTTACTAATAACCCCAAGGATTTCCTCTGTACAGATCATATCATCTACAATAAAAAGACCATTGTCATTACCGTCCTCCCATGTTCCTTCTAAAGCAGTAAGTTCTGAAGTTGCACCGGTTAACTGAAAACGTTCAAAACAGGCAGCCAATTTGTCTTTGTCTGCCTGTAATTCGTAATTTATATAGATATATCTTTTGTAAAAGTCCTTTGCCAGGGTTAATGCAAGGTATGTTTTACCTGTTCCTTTGGCTCCGGTTAGTATTAATGGTTTCTTTTGTAAGGATTCTTTCCAGATTTTAAGTTGAGCGAATAATTTTCGTTTCAAAGCTTACTCCTTATCATTGTTTATCTTCTTAATTTATTAAGAAGTTCTTCATAATAAGCAGGAAGAGGGGCTTCAAATTCTACATATGCTCCAGTTGCAGGATGTATAAATCCCAAAACCCGAGCGTGCAAAGCCTGCCCTTCCAGGCTGAAATTACTTTTATTATTGCTGTATAGTTCATCTCCAAGGAGTGGATGACCAATACTGGCCATATGAACTCTTATCTGGTGTGTTCTGCCTGTTTCCAGGGTACATTCTATATGTGCATACCGTCCTCCTAAATTCTCGAGGAGCTGGTAATGTGTAACTGCATGTTTTCCATTTTTGTGATTGACAGCCATCTTTTTTCTATCTACAGGATGGCGTCCGATTGGAGCTTCTACAGTCCCTGTAAGCTCTTTAAAGGGCTGAAAGACAACTGCATTGTATTTTCTGGTTATGGAGTGCACTTTAAGCTGTTCAGCTATGCATTGGTGCGCTTTATCATTTTTACAGGCAACCAGAACTCCTGTTGTATTCATATCAATACGGTGAACAATTCCGGGACGCAATATGCCGTTTATGCCGGAGAGCTCATCTTTGCAATGATACAGCAAAGCATTTACCAAAGTATTCGAATAATGACCAGCTGCAGGATGTACTACCATCCCTTTTCTTTTATTGATTATTATGATATCTTTGTCTTCATACACAATATCTAAAGGTATATTCTCCGGTTTCAGATCTAAATCCACCGGAGGCGGAAGTATCAATTTAATCATATCTCCATCATTAACTTTGTAATTTGCTTTAACTGTGTTCTCATTGACCTTTACCCTGCCTTCTGCTATAAGCTTTTGCAGATAGGAACGGGTCAAATCCTCCTGAGCTTCTGCAAGATAACGGTCAATTCTCAGACCGCCTTCCTCCTGCTCCACAAAGAAGTCCAGTATTTCATCATTCATGAGATTCCACTTTCTTATTTCTAATTAATGTATTTAGCAATTATATAGTAATCTAATTGTATTTTTAGACTCTAATACATACCGCAGGATTTCTTGCAATATTACTAGTATAATAGCTTAAAATACTCGTTATCTGATTTGGTCCTCTTCCTTTTCCTCAGTCTGAGAATCTTCCGGTTTGTCTTTCTCAACAGCCTTCTCACCAGCATCACCACCGGTTGCCGTAACTGCTTTAGTATTTTTAAGGGTAAGGAAAGCAAAATCTTCATCCTTATAATAAAATAACCCCAAAAGCACCAACAGGACAGAGGATATGGTTATATAGCAATCTGCTACATTGAAGATAGGGAAATCAATGAGTTCAAAGTATAAGAAGTCCACTACATAACCTTTAAGGATTCGATCCAAGAGATTACCAACTGCTCCTGCACAGATAAATATAAGGATTATATGAAGCGCATTATATCTTTTCTCATTGGGTACTTTTATATAGATAAATACCATAAAACTCAATAATATAACTGCCATAAGTACCAGAAAAATTGTTCGTCCGCTTAATATGCCCCAAACTGCACCATCATTTTCATGATAGGTAAGCTGAAAAACTTTAGGGATTAAGATAAATGGGTTATCCTGCAGATTTTGTACTACCAGGTATTTTGTGAACTGGTCGAATCCGATTAGCAGGATAAGATATAACAGATGTCTTAATTTTCGCATATTGCCTCCGATAATTTCGTTTTTTTAATACAGTTCACAGCCTCCAGAATATCCTCTCTGCTTACCGATGTGTCAATCACTGCATTTCCTTTTTCTTTTAACAAAATAAATTTAATCAGATTTCCATCTACTTTCTTATCATGAAAGCATACCCTTAAAAATTCTTCAGAAGGAATATCCGTATCCGTTAAGTTAACGGGCAAATTGAAAGAGCTTAATGTTTCTGTAATTTCTGTTACATCGTCTTTGTTAAGATAGCCATGTACCTGAGAAAGGTAAGCTGCCGAGACCATACCAATGGATACGCATTCTCCATGCAATAATTTAAACTCCATTAATCTTTCAATGGAATGCCCCAGTGTATGACCGAAATTCAATAATGCTCTGACACCTTTCTCTGTAGGATCGATTTCGACTACCATTTGTTTGATTTTACAGGAGCGCAGTACCATTTCTTTTAAGGCCTGGGGATCTCTTTTTAAAATAGCCTCCCTGTTGCCCTTAAGCCATTCATAATACTCTATATCCCTGATTAAACCATGCTTTATAACTTCACCCATTCCATTACAGAATTGTCTGTTATCCAGGGTATTAAGATGAGCAAGGTTAATATATACCAGCCTTGGCTGATGAAAAGCACCTACCATATTCTTATAAGCTTTAAAATCAACACCTGTTTTACCGCCTATACTGCTGTCAACACAGGCTAAGAGGGTCGTAGGTATCTGCAGGAAGGCTATGCCTCTTAAATAGGTTGCTGCAGCATATCCGGTAAGATCACCTACCACTCCACCGCCTAAGGCAAAAAGCATGTCATTTCTGTCAAAATTGGATTGTATTAATTTCTCATATAAGAGCTCTACTGTCGCCAGGGTTTTACTGTCCTCTCCAGCCGGAAAGGTAAAGGTTTCAACAACTCTTGCATAATCTTTTACGATTTCTAACAGGTTATTTAAGTGAAGCTTACTGACATTCGAATCAGTAACAATACAAACCTTTCTGCCTTCCAGTTTAAGTGCTTCTAATTCTTTCAGAAAAGGGTTATAATCTTCTGCAAGAACAATATCATAGATAGGCGTATTATCTTTCTTAATTGTAATACGATTGGTATTCTGCATCATACGAACCATGCCTTTCTCAATCCTGCAAACGCTGTCCGCAGGCATTAATTTGCGTAAAGCCGCTTTTATGTTATGCTTCTGAGGAGTGAAAGAATTCAAATGCCTCCAGCTCTTCCGCCGTTACACCCGTATCCTTTGGTTTATCCTCTCTGTCGGTCTGCTCTGCAGGCTCTAAGGTTACTGCAGCCTGTTTATTGGAGATAACTGCTCCGACATTTTCCAGGGACAGGTCAAGATCGTCCGTATGTATTCTAAAGGCTTCACTTTCCAGAAGCTCTGTCTGTGCAGCTGCAAGATGTTTAAATTGTGTCTTGAAAGCCTCATATTGCTGAACCAATTTTATTGTCTGTTGTTTCAGCATTACAACTTCTTTATAGCTTTCTGATATAATCAGCTGTGCCTTACCGTTCGCTTCATCTTCAATTGCTTTCGCCTGTTTTCTGGCTGCTTCTTTTGTATCCTCTGCCGCCTGTTCTGCAAGCAGCAGCGCTTTTTGAAGGGTCTTTTCGATAGATTTATAATAATTAATACCTTCATTTAAAGTATTAACCCTATCATTTAATTCCATGTTTTCTTTGTACATGGTTTCATAACTTTTCTGCAATTCAGATATAAAACCTTCTACATCCTTTTTGTCATATCCAATACCTGATTTAAAAGTTTTACTTTGCAGTTCAATCGGTGTTATCATAACTTTCCCCTCCTAAATGTATTTTAATAACGATACATAATACCGTCCTTTTTTCGTCTGATTCTCAAGTCCTTTATAAATAAATTTCCCGTGACCTCTCACGGATACAGTTTCATTTTCTTTTAACTGATAGCTGTTACTTTCTATAAGCCTTCCATCAACATAGACCTTACCTCCCGCTATTAATGACAATATGCTGCTCCTGGAGGATTGAAAGGCCAGCGCAATGACTGCATCCAGTCTTGGCGAGGCTATACTGCCCCGGATTTCCTTGAAATCCGGCGGGAAATCAGGTAAGTCCCCGTAAATTACTTCGCAGTTTACTTTTGTATGTTTTATCTTCTCTAAGTTATCTGCCAGAAAATTTCCTATTCTTGATTCACAATATACAAAACCTTCTTTTTCCTTAACCAGAATATCCCCTATTTTGCCTCTCTCAATTCCCAGATTCATGATAGAACCCAAAAAGTCTCTGTGACTGAATTCATCACTGAATTTCTTATTATTAGGGAGAATCTTTATACAGGCAATATAATCGGAAAAAGCTTTCACGGAGGAATCTCCGCAAAAGCATAGAATTTTCCTTTCCGCAGTTTCAAACCCGCCGAAAAGCTCATGATTTACATTTGGTAATTCCGGTTTTATACTATGAAAAATACTGATATCATGCAGTGTAAGAAAATCAGTATAAGTATTTATGTTCTTATTATAAGCAGTTCTTGCCAGCTCCATTAACCGCTTCTTTAATAGATTATCTTCTTTATCCGTGTTCATCTTAGCTCCCGTTTAATAATTTTACAAAGAAATCCTGTAAAAACATGATTAACACAAAACTGATCAAAGGTGATAAATCAGCGGCAGGATTGCTGAAAATAGAATATTTCAGCAGAAAGCGCACCGGTGTTAAAATCGGCTCAATTAACAAGGACAAAAGATTTTTGAATTTTTCTCCCCCATTAAACCAGGAGGATACCATAAATAGTAGCAGTATTACCTGCAATACTACAAAAAACATATAAAAGGTTGAATATATAGTTTGAACCATTATTAGAAATCCTTATTTAGTGTAGGCACTTCGAAGCCATTATTCTGTAGTATATCTGCATAATCTCCGGATATGTCCACGGACTCCGGTGATATGATAAAAATAAAACCTGATATCTGATGCAATTTACCGTTTAAGGAATACACCGCACCTGATATAAAATCCATAATACGCTGGGCCAGATCAACATCCAGTCCTTCCAGGTTAATTACAGCAGCTCTTCCTGATAAAAGCATATCACAGATTTCCTGAGAATCTTCAAATGTACCGGGTTTCATGATACAAACCTCAAATCCTTTGGGGCTTGTCCTTATAGGAACCACCTTACTTGGACCGGACTTGTCCCTTTCCATCTTCATCTGCCTTTCTTTTCTTGCCTCATTCAACACATTATTGACGGTTTGGGAAGGCATTTCTGTTTCATAGGCAGGCTGATAGGCGTTTTTTACCGCTTTCTTTTCTTGTCTTTCTGCACGCTTATATTCTTTTTCATCAAAATCGTCATCTTCATATTCATCTTCAGTAAGCTTTAGTGAATCTAAAATACTTTTAAATATATTTTCCATGCTCCTTGTCTCCTATCTGTAATTATGTCGCCCCTAAAGGCTTGTATAATTACGTTCCCCGAAAATACCTGTTCCTACCCGGACCATTGTTGCTCCTTCTTCAATGGCGACTTCGTAATCCCCTGTCATTCCCATTGAGAGCACATCCATAGTAACATTATCAATGTTTTTCATTTTTATGTCAACATTTAATTGTCGCAATTTTCTAAAATACTTTCTGTTTTTTTCAGGTTCATCCACATTGGGGGCAATTGTCATTAAACCGCATATCCGAACATTCGGAAGTTTAGAAATTTCTGTTATCAATGGCAATAGATTCTCTTCTAAAACCCCGTATTTGCTCTCTTCTCTGGCAACATTTACCTCTATAAGAATATTGCTGACGATATCTTTTTTCTCTGCTTCTTTTTGTATCTGCTGTGCCAGTTTATAGGTATCAACCGAATGTATGAGCACTGCTTTATCCACAATATATTTGACTTTATTTGTCTGAAGATGACCAATTAAATGCCATTGTAATTCTTTCGGGAGAACCTCATACTTTTCTGTCAATTCTTGTACTTTGTTTTCTCCAAATACTCCTATTCCTTCCTTGATAGCAACTTCAATGTCCGGAACAGGCTTTGTCTTACTGACTGCGATTAAAGTTACATCATTTCGTTTCCTGCCGGCTCTGGTACAGGCGGCATTTATTCTTAATTCAACTTCCTCAAGATTTTTTCTGATTGCTTCAGAACTCAAAATTATGTCATCCTTTCCTGATTGATTTTAAGTAGCTTTATTATTATGCTATATTTTCATTAATATATTAAAGCTTGTTCTGTTGCCGTACTGCTATCTAAAGCTATATGGTCATATACAGAAAGTCCGTTAACTGTATTTTTCTTGACGATACAGTATTCTTCATTTTGATAAAGTATTTCAATCTGCCGGAAAACCGCATATCCTTTATTTACATTAAAGACTCCTTTAAAAACCTCCGTCTTGTCCAAGATAAAAGTATCCTTTTCGTCTTCCCCGATTATCATATCTCTTGTTCCGAAAAGATTCGTGTCAACATAGGCATATTCTTCATCCTGATAATAGATATCCGTGGCTATAAATTCATGGGTGGTTTTCTCATTGCCTCCATCAGAAGAGGTGATAACACGGGTTAATCCCTCCTTGTTGGAATCCCCGCCTTTTCTAAAATAGGAAAGTGGAACCTGATAGAACTTCTTCTCAACAATGGAAGTAACCGGTATCTTTAAGCCTTCTGCTGAATTTATAACAATTTCCGTAGAAATAAATCTTTGGTTGATATACCTTGGCATATAGCGTGTTAAGGTTACCTGGGCATAATAATCATTGCCTTTCTGAAATATCTTAACCGGCAGTGTTTGCTTCAGTCCATCTGAGGTGAAAATTATAGTAACTTTTTCGTTGTCTTTTATCTTATTATATTGTTCTTCATTTAGAAGATAAAGGATACTCCAATTATCACTTGTTATTATCTTGTAAACCGAATTTCCCTTATTCTGCAGCTTGTTGGTCCGAAGCTGTGTCTTCTGATAGGCACTCTTATCAAAAGTAGCTGAGGTAGCGGAATCTGCACTCAGATTTTCATATCCATCTGTATAATAACATATCACACCGCTTGTATCACTTTTTGCCACTTTTAACGAAGCTGTTTTATCCTTCATTAAAGTCTTTAAGTTCGTGAGCATACTGTCATTGTAGATCTGCATGGAGGAATTCTTAAGTTCTTCTTTTAATTGATAAACATATGTAAAATCTCCGCTGTCATAATCCTTCTGAAAATCTGTTATTTCATTTTTGATAGCCAAGGAATCATCTGAAGATATTGAAGTATTGGTATTATCAGCAGCTAATTCTTCTGCATAAGCGTTACCTTCATCAACGGAATAAACCACTGAATTCTTAGCAACACGTTCTCCATCACGATGATAATAATTTATATACCCGGCAGTATCTGTACTTACAATCTTCTCATCTCTAAAAATAATCCCGTCCAATACAAAGTCATCAGCAGCTGAACCTTCCTTCACCTCATATATGGTTAAATGCTCACTGGTGAAGTAGATATAAATATTAACAATCACATAGACAAAGATAATAAAAAATATTATGAATCCTATATTGATTGTTCTGGCTCTTCTGAATTTAGTAACTTTTTTATCAGAACTCAAATTATAACCCCCTCTGATTTCTATTAACGAACTGATTACATTTTATTTTACCTTTATTCTGCATAAAAATTAATCAAAATCCGCTATTGAAATCTTCTACTCTTCTATACAAGTTAAATTCTATCATTTTCCTCTTCCTGTTATAGAACATTTTGATTATATGCAATCTTTTATGTTTGTAAGTGGTAAAAAATCTTAATTTAACTTCTATATATCTTTATCTATTATACTTTCTACCAGAGAAGAATGAAAGCCCTAAATTAATATTTTTAGACTCATATTTTATATAAATATAAAATGTAAACACCTATATTTTTCATTAAGAATATTTTGTACATAATTGGAAACAATATTGAATGCAAGAAGGAGGTAATCAAGTGAAAACATTAGATTATATCGCATTGACGCTTGTTATCATCGGCGCCATCAACTGGGGTCTTATCGGCTTCTTGGGATTTGACCTTGTAAGAGTGATATTTGGTGACATGACAGTAGTGTCCAGAATTATTTACGCTCTGGTAGGTATTGCAGGTTTGTATGCTCTGAGTTATTTCGGAAGACTTCGCAGCGAATAATAACGATGAGCGTAAAAATAGGAGGCAGGTTAATCATAACCTGCCTCCTATTTTGTGTATATTTTATAAAGCTACTGCTATATTTTCTCTCATTAATTCAGGAAAAGCATGTTCCGCCATGGAAATGCTCAGGGTAAAATCCACATCATATTCTTTTGAAATTTTCTCAATTTTCTTTAAGGTGGGAGTTAAGAGATCACCTTCAATAAAGGCGATGGTTAGAAAACTATCCAGAAAAACTGCTTCCAGATCATGATCCTGTGATACAAGACCGCATAAGAAACCAATAAATTCGCTGGGATTCTCAATACAATAATCTTTCACATTAATAAGCCTTATCCTGTTGCTAAGCTCATACATATGCTTATTGTTCTTATCCAGATAAACTACATTGCCTTTCGCTTCTCTTGCTGCCAGATTAGCTTTTTCGATCAGTATTTTGGTCTTGCCTTTACCTTTTTCGCCTGCTATTATCTGTATCATTGTAATCTCCTCCTTAAGATGTGTATTTAATTAGGTGAAAACTTATAAATAATTCCTTAATACAGTTTTATTATAGTATATTTTCACCTAAAGCACAACCATAATATACCTTATCAGAAATTACATTTCAAATTTCTGATAAAAGGCGGTGCTTTTCCGCCATCCATCCGATTATAGAAACAGCCTTATGTTCCTATGAACAGCTTTATGTTCCTATAATATACAATCGGTCATTTAATCATTTTCAGTAAATCTGTCATTTGTGTGAAAAGACTGTTACCGCTGTCTGCTTTCAAAATAAGGGAGATATAATCTTTATTATCTTTATCCTGGCTATACAAAATGAGGCAGTTACCTGCCTTACTGGTCGTTCCTGTCTTTCCGCCTACTACTGTTATTCCCTCTGGTGCATTCTCTGTCCCTTTAAGATAACGGTTGGTGGTAAGAAAGGTCTTCGTTACTGATTCTTTGGAAACATCTTCATATGTTACAGTATATTCCGTAGTTTTAATAATAGAAAGAAATTCATCATACTTCACCAACTGGTGAAATATCAGATACAAATCGTATGCAGTGGTATAGTGATTATCGTCATGTAATCCATGGGGATTGACAAAGTTTGAATGAACCGCACCTGCATCTTTGGCAGCTTTATTCATCATTTTTGCAAATTCGCCCACTGTACCTCCTACATGCTCTGCGATAGCAATACCAGCGTCATTTCCGGAATAAATAAGAAACGCGTAAAGAAGATCCTTTAATTTAATGGTGTCTCCTTCTTTCAGCCCGCATAACTTAGCTCCGCTTTCCGTTATATGGGAAGCATTATAGCTTACTGTTACAGTATCCTCCAGGTTACCTTCTTCCAGCACTACCAGTGCAGTAATCAGTTTCGTAAGACTGGCTGGATATAACCTCTCATATACATTATTGGCAAAAATCACATCATTATCCGTATCATTGACAATTAAAGAAGATTCTGCCGTTATAGCAGAATCCGACATGTGATTTAGTTCGTCCGGTATTACTACAAGCTCAGATGCAAAAAAATCAGATTGATCACTGCTTAACTCATCGGTATAATTTGCATATACCTGATTCGTTTCAGCAGTATCTGAAAAGGGTAGCGCAAGATTTTCTTTGCTGCTGCATCCAGTGAGCAGTGAAACAGACACTACAATACAAAACAGTTTTTTCTTCATTGTCTTATCAGCTTTCATATCAAGAGCGTAATATTTCACGCCAGTCAAGGTCACCTCTGTCAAGAGCCTTTATCATTAATTCGGCTGATGCTAAATTGGTAGCCAAGGGGATATTATGTGTATCACAAAGCCTTACTACAGTGTTAACATCGGGTTCGTGGGATTTTGGTGAAAGGGGATCTCTTAAAAAAATCACTAAATCCATCTGATTATGCTCAATCTGAGCACCCATCTGCTGTTCACCGCCTAAGTGACCTGCCAGATATTTATGGATATTTAAGTTTGTTACTTCCTCGATTAATCTACCGGTGGTTCCGGTTGCATAAAGCTCATGCTTATTTAATATACCTCGATATGCGATACAAAAATTCTGCATTAATTTTTTCTTTGCATCATGTGCTATCATACCAATATTCATGTGTGGTGTTACCCCCTTCTATATTTTCTCTGTAAATTTATATTGATTATGATTCCGATGGATATCATGCTGCTCATCATGGAACTTAATCCGTAACTGACAAAAGGCAGCGGAATACCGGTATTAGGCAGTATAGCAGTTGCAACACCGATATTGACAAACATCTGAAACACAAACATAGCAGAAATCCCTGTAGCAATCATACGTCCCAATCTGTCAGGCGCATGGCTTGCTATAATAAGACACTTAAAAATGATAATTGATAATAGCACTATTATAGCACAGCTGCCTAAAAATCCAAGGCTTTCACTGGCAACTGAAAAAATAAAATCACTTTCAGCTACCGGAACGTAGGTGTCGCTTTGGATGGCATCTTTGCCTTCTGAAAATAGCTTTCCAGTTAACTTACCCGATCCGATAACCTCAACAGAATTCTCCTGCTGGTATAAGGTATCAGAGGAGGTGTCTGCCTCCGGGTTCAGATAAGCTTCAATTCTGTTCTGATGATAATCCGTCAGGAAGAAGATATCGTAATGATTCTGAATCCCCCATAAAGTTCCGGCTACAATCGGTATGGTAACCAACAGGATTGGCAGAATTATTTTAAGGCTTAATCCTCCTACAAATATCATTATAGCAAAAATAAACAGAATAACAAGAGTTGTAGATAAATGTGGTTGTATGAAAACTAAAAAAGTTGGAATCCCGATAAGTGCTGTTAATAAGAAAAATACATAAAATTTATTCATCTTCTCTTTAAATATCACTAAGAGTTTTGCCATAAAAATGATAAGTATAATCTTCGTTAACTCAGATGGCTGAAATTCAAATACTTTTAAATCAAGCCATCTCTTTGCGCTGTAGTGCTCAACTCCTATCAGCCTAACAGCTGCCAGGAGTATCAGATTTATAAAGTATAGTATAATATAGAATTGGCTGATAAAATGGTAATCTACCAGGGATACAAATACCAGTATGAAAACACCAAGAACAAGACCCATTAAATGCTTTAAGAAAAAGGCCTCATTAACAATTCGGACCAGGTATATTCCAATACTGCTTAGAATAATTACCAAAGTCATTATGCTGAAATCATAGTTGCTTATACTGTACTTTTTAAATGGAAACATATTTTTACCCTAACTTTACAATTATTTATTGGACTTCATATCTCTTATAGGAATATTTGCAAACAACGCAGGTACAGTCCCATTATTACCTTCAGACTCTGTCTGGGTAATCTTAATATCCAGTCCTTCAGTGTCAATTTCTACATACCTGGAAATAACGGCAATTATATCGTTCTTGATCTGTTCCATTAATTCCGGTGAACATCCTGCCCTGTCTGAGACAAGCACCAGCTTCAGACGATCTTTTGCAACACCGCTTGAAGTCTTTTTTTTGAAAAAATCAGCTAATCCCATTTTAATACTCCTCTCCCTAATTCTTCTTTAGTAAGTTAGCCAGCCAGTTAAACAGTCCCTGTTTTCCCTTTAAATCAAGGAATGGAACTTCCTCCCCTAAAATTCTGCGGCAGATATTCATATAAGCCTGTCCAGCTAATGTACTGGTGCCAACCAAAGGTTCTCCCTGATTGGTTGAGATAACGATATTCTCATCATCGGGTACGACACCGATTAGGCTGATGGCAAGTATCTCCACAACATCTTCACTGGACATCATATCACCTCTCTTAACCATATCAGGTCTTAAGCGGTTTACTATTAAATGTGTCTGCTTCATTTCATTGGCCTCTAAGAGACCGATAATACGGTCAGCATCCCTTACAGCTGATACTTCAGGGGTAGTAACCACTAATGCTCTGTCCGCGCCTGCAATTGCGTTTTTAAATCCCTGTTCAATACCTGCGGGGCAGTCCATTATTATGTAATCAAATTCATCTCTCAGTTCATCTGCAAGTTTCTTCATCTGTTCCGGAGTAACTGCTGTTTTATCTCTTGTTTGTGCTGAAGGCAACAGATACAGATTAGGATATCTCTTATCTTTTATAAGCGCCTGCTTCACTCGGCAATTACCTTCTATTACGTCCACCAGGTTATAAACGATCCGGTTCTCTAAGCCCATAACAACATCCAGATTTCTGAGACCTATATCTGTATCGATCAAGATTACTTTCTTATCAAGCTTTGCAAGGCCTGTTCCTACATTGGCTGTTGTTGTTGTCTTACCTACTCCACCCTTGCCGGATGTTATTACTATTACTTCACCCATTAAATTATCCTCCAAAAACTTATTATAAGTTTATATCATTTATAACCTCTTTACTCAAAGGCTCTATATAGATATTTCCATCTTCCAAAAAAGCAATTTTGGTTTCTTTCGCTGCTGTTTTTTCCGGCTTGTCCGGAGATCTTGCAATGGTATCTGCTATTCGAATCTGAACAGGATTCATATCAAGAGCAACTACAAAAGAGTTGTTATTACCCGAGGCACCGGCAAAGACACTTCCCTTTAAGGAGCCAAGTACAATGATATTTCCTTTTGATACGATTCTGGCTCCTGGATTAATATCTCCAATTACAATTATACTTGTCTCAGACTCAAGTACCTGTCCGGAACGAAGATTTCCTTTATAGAACTGTCCGCTGGCATTAGACAATTCCATCAGCTTTTCATCCAATGCTTTTTTGAACTTTTCTTCCTGTCCCGGGTCATCTTCAATTACACAAACTACATGAAGCATAGTCTCTTCTGCAATGATATTAAGAACATCCCTTTGCTGTTCGTTGGTCAGCTTTCTCCCCTCAAAGCTCAGAGCCATCTGAGCTTTATCAAAAAATTTTGCGGATTCCCGAAATTTTTCTGCTATTTTTTCTCTTAAGCTTTCATAGTCCATATCACTGTCTAATACAACTATTATACCATATTTATTGCCTTTTATAATAACTGGGTTGTTCATAAACACCTCCTGATAACTTAACTTATAAAACACACTGATAAACCAAAACCAAAGACACTGCCGTTGTTTTGGTTTAGTCAGTAAAGGATGTTGTCTGGGATTCCGGCATAATAGCTTTTCCCTCTGGATCTGTAAAGCCATCTACATTAAAGTAATAGCCGTATAAATTCTTGCTCAGTTCAACAGCGTTGCTGGAGGCATAACCATTAGGTATTACAGCAATCATAGAAATTTCAGGATCTTCATAAGGACCATAAGAAGCAAATAACGCATGATTACCTCTTGAACGGCTTTCCTGGGCTGTACCAGTCTTACCTGCAACTGTCACAGGAAAATCCTTAAACAGGTAGGACACTGAACTTCTGCTACCGTTTGCAACCTTATACATACCTTCATGTACAAGATTCCAGTAAGTACTGCTTATTGAGTCAATATGCTCAGTCTTGCTATTTTCCTCTTCCTGCTTGTTTTTACTTTCCTTATCTTCCTTATTCTTCTTATCCTTCTCAAGTTCATTTTTATCCAGGACCTTACCATTTTTATCAACTACCTTGCTTAAAAGGGTAAGCTTATAGGAGGTTCCTCCTGTGGCAACAGTAGTCACATATCTGGCTAACTGTACTGGAGTATAATTGTTCGTACCCTGTCCAATGGCAGAGCGGACTGCATCCATATCGGAACTCTTTGGTTCAGCTTCTTCAAGCTCAATTCCTGATTTCTTATTTAGGCCCAGTAAAGTAGCATATTTTGATAACTTTTCAAGCCCGATGGCAGTCTTATTAGAATCATTTCCATTCAGACTTAAACGCCATCCCATTTCATAGAAGAAATAGTTACAGGATACTTCCAGTGCCGTGGTGACGTTTACTTTACCATGGCTGGAGGTCGACCAGTCTTTTGGTGGCTGATAGGTTACTTTATTGAAAACAACCTCATCATAAACAGTTTCCTGAGGACCTAAAACGCCCTCTTCCAGTGCAGCAATTGAGGTAACCATCTTAAAGGTAGATCCGGGAGCTGTTTTCTGCTTGGTAGCTCTTGATATGGTAGGTTGGGATAAGTCAGCATTTACCTTGGTATAGTATTGATAATCTATTTTATTTGCAAAATAATTATTATCATAGCTGGGATAAGATACCATTGCTCTTACTTCACCGGTTTTCGTATCCGTTATTACAACTGAGGCACTGCAAGGATCAAGGGCTAGTTGTGCAGGAGTTATTTCAATATTACGTATCTTTTCTGTAATAAAGGAATAAGCTGATACTGTATTGTTCTCTAATTTGGTGATATCTTCCTTATTATATTTTAACACACCTTGGTCAAATAATAAAAGACAAATTTCAGTTCCTGTTAATTTATAGGAGTATACCAGTTCTTTGTATATTTTCTTCTGGAAAGCCAAATCATCCACCAGCGAATCCATTACATGCTTAACAAGTATTTCATATAACTCATCTGTGCTGTAATAGCTGCTTCCAACCTCCAATTTCTCTAAGTCCACCCAATTCTTAGACAAGGCATACTGAAGAAATTTGCTCAAACTGATTTTATCTTCCGTATATTTTATATAAGTGTCATCACTGGTATCAACAGGTGCCAAAAGAGAAGTTCCGTCTTTAATATCGCTTTGTTTGGTTATAAGAATTCCTTCACTTTTCAGTTTGGCATAGATATAATCCAGATAATCTGCCATTGCCTCAGATACATTTGAATTCAATGCATCAGAGCTGCTGGAGAGCTTTGATTTCAGTTCCTTTAATACATCGTCTCTTTTATCAGTGTATTTATTGTACACCTGCTTTTCCAGATTGGTTGCATCGTCTGCCTTAAAGCTATTGACATCTATAACACTGTTGTTAATCAAAGCAAAATAAACATCATAGATAGGAATCTTAATATCTTTCGCAGATTCACCTCTGGTTCCCGCATTTGTACTGTTATTTATCTTAGAGAGCAGAATACCAGCCAGAACTCTCTCTATTATTTTATAATAAGCTTTTTGAAGATCGCTGTCTATGGTCAGATAGACATCCTTGCCAGCAACCGGTTCTGTCCTTTTAATGGTCTCAAGATATTTACCCGAAGAATTAACCGATATGGTTTCAATACCTTTCGTTCCGGCAAGTTCTTCTTCAAAAACCTTTTCCACCCCTAGTTTACCAATCATATCAGAAGTGTTATAGCCGGAATCATCTCCCATGCTCTGCATTTCCGTATCATTGACAAGTCCGGTATAACCAATAATATGTGCATTGTAGATACTGTCATTATATACACGGTAAGATTGCTGCTTAATCTCCACCCCCGGTAATTCGGAGCTGTTTTCATAAATAGCAGCTACGGTTTCATCACTGACTTTAGAAGCAATAATAATCTGATTATATGCCGGCCAGTTACTAAATATAGCATAACGAAGTGCCATTATCTTCAGGGCTTCTTCCATTGTATAATCATTCGAGATCTTAAACATGGCAACACTTTTATCACCGTTTCTAAGATAGTCAAATACTTCGTCAGGAGTAGCTTTTACCTGTTCTTCGGAAAGTTTATTGATATTTGATTTACCGTATACATTCATCTTAAAACGCAACTCAGCAGTTTCTTTTACGGTAAAGTACAGCTTTCCCTCCTCATTGAGAGCTATTCCAAAGTTATTTTCTATGGTATTGTCATACTTCTCTAAAATGGTAATTAAATGGAACAGCATTTTATTTAGTTCTTCATTGGAAGCAATCTTCGATATGTTTTCCAGTACAACCGAGTAACTAATCTCATTGTAGGCAAGAAGTTTGCCTTTAACGTCATAAATATTACCCCTGGTACTTTTAATCTCACGCTCTCTCGTTTCTCTGACTTGGGAGATTTCTTCATATTGATCCCCCTTAATGATCTGGAGGGTATACATTCTGCTGATCAGGACAGCAATAAGTGACAGAAATATTATTGTAACCGGAAACATTCTGGAGGTGAATACCTGTTTTATCTTTTCCCATATAATATCCAACATTTAAAACGCCTCCTCCTCTTCCTTTTTCTCTGTCTTAATTCGGATTATGTTCAGCAGCTTATACAAAAAGACAGATATAATCACTGTATAAATCAGCTCCGGCAGACCTTTATGGAAAAAATAAAATCCTATGTTTAATCTGCCTCTCAGTAAGTATTCGAATACATAGTAGAAAAAAAAGTAAATCAGATCACTAATTCCAACAAGTATTACAGGTATCGTAAGGTTCTCTTTTACAAATATCTTGTAGCAGAACCCATTCAGATATCCAATTGTCATAAAGATCAGTGCATATAGTCCGACGATACCGCCATAACACAAATCAATAAACAGACCGCAAAGGAATCCGGTTAATAGCCCTTCTCTTCTTCCTTTCATTAATCCCGACGAAACTGTAAGTATCAGAAGAAGATTAGGAACCACTCTGGCAAGGGAAAGCCATTGGAATACCGTCGTCTGTAATAAAAAGCATATTAATATTTCAGCCATTACTATTACGAATCGTTTCACTTTAACTCCTATCTATCAATCCTTCAATTCCTCTTTTAATTCGGTTATTATAAGTACCTCATCCAGTCTGCTGAAATCAACTGCCGGAATCAATTTTGCTGTTTTTGTCAGGTTATTGGGCTCTAACTGTATTTCCGTGATATAACCTATAAGTATTCCCTGCAGGTATTTCGGGCTGATAGCAGAGGTAACAACTTCATAACCATCAGCTACCTTCGCGTCTTTTCCAATTAAAGATACATCGATAACACCGTTGCTATATGCTTCCATCCCTCCGCTAACCACACAGGTATCTGAGGTCTTGATGAACATTCCAAAGACATTACTGGAATCATCAATTATAGAACGAACAATAGAATAATTCTTGTGAGCTTCAACTATGATACCCACTAATCCATTGCCGGAAATAACATTCATATCCACTGCAATACCATCATCCGTACCTTTATCGATTTTAAAGCTGCTGTACCAGTAATCGTTAGGGTCCCTTCCGATAACTCTTGCACCTACCTTAGGATAATCGGCATATTTTTTGTCGAGCTTATATAGATCACGGTACCGGTCCAGCTCATATTTGTCCTGCAGTAATATTTTATTTTCATAAGTAATCTCAGACAACTGCTGTTTCAAATCTTCGTTTTCACTTAGCAGGTCGTTCATACTGACAAACTTATCCCCCTGGTCAGCAATGGCTTTTCCAACGGAATTAATACCTTTCTGCATGGGTGTCACTACATAACCGATTGCTCCTTTTACAGGTAATAAGATTTCACTGTAGCGGAATGATATAAACATTAGTATTAGACATAATACTACACCTCCGATAAAGAGATGCTTCGGATTAATGGAAAAACCTGTTCTCCTTTTCATATTGAATAGCTCCCTTGCTTACTTTAAAAATACATTACCCTTTTATTGCAGCCTCTTTTAATGGACTTGCCAATTCTTTCAGGTTCGCATCTTCGATTATTTTTCCCAGTCCGTTTACTACAGTGTTCGCTGAATCATTACAGATATTAATCTTAAGTCCGGTTTCCTTTGCTAAAAGGACATCCAAGCCTTTAATGGCAGAGGAACCACCGGTTACATAGATACCGGAGTCAATGATATCAGAAGAAATTTCCGGCGGGGTTCTTTCCAGAATAATACGGATTGCATCTATAATGGAATAAATGTACTCAATGATAGATTCATAAACGAAGGAAGAACTGATATCAACTTCTGTAGGCAGGCCTGTTACCACATTCCTGCCATAAGCTTTTATAGTCTTTTCTTCCATAGGAGAAGCAGTTGCCAATTCTTTTTTGATGGTTTCAGCAGTTCTATCACCAATTACCAGATTGTAGGTCTTCTTAACCGTAGACCTGATAGATTCGTCCAGCCTGTTTCCTCCAATAGGAATAAGCTTGCTGATAACAATACCGCCCAAGGACATTATGGATACCTCTGTAGTATCTGCACCGATGTCTACCACCATAACACCTTTGGCGTTGTTAACGTCAAGACCGATACCTACTGCATCTGCAATAGGCTTTTCCACAATTTTAATCGATTTCGGCTTAACCTGTGAGCTTGCAATCAGATCATAGAAAGCTCTTTTTTCTACTTCTGTAATATCTGTGGGCGTAGCGATGAGTACAGAAGCTGCCCTCATACCTCCTCTTTTGTTAAGCCCTTTAAAGGTATAGTTAATCAGCTCAAGCATATTGTTAATATCTGCTATTACCCCGTATTTTACAGGATAGCTCACATTGATATTAGCCGGTGCCTTTCCATGCATTTCAAACGCTTCATTTCCTACAGCAATTACCTTTTTCCTGCCTTCTACTGCGATGATGTTTTTTTCATCTACCACAACTCCGTCATTTTTTCGGTATATTTTAATGGTACTGGTACCAAAGTCTATTCCATATGTTTTTCCTGACATTTTTTATTTCTCATTGCAATTGTATTCTTATTCTTCTATTAGGGATTCTGTCTCTGCAATGTTTTCCTTTCCTAAATATAACCCTGTTCTGCAAGGCTTATATACCTATTATCCCCAATAATTATATGATCCATAAGCCGAATTCCCATTAAATTACCGGCTTCTTTCATTCGATGTGTTGTTTGGATATCTTCCCTGCTGGGGGTTGGGTCCCCACTGGGATGGTTATGAAGAAGTATGATATTAACTGCTTCGTATTTAAGTGCATTCAAAAAAATCTCCCGGGGTGAGAGCAGGGAACTGCTTACTGTACCGGTTGATATTATCATATCCTTTAGTATTCTGCTCTTGGCATCCATCATGATAAGATAAACAACCTCTCGCGCAAGATGCCTCATTTCCTGCATATAGTAACTGGCAACCGCTTCGGGAGTTATCAGTGATAACCTCTTTTCATTGGTTGCCTTAGACATTCTTTTTGTTAATTCTGTCACACACAAAAGCTGTATCGCCTTTACACGGCCTATCCCTTTAATCGATGTTAAATCCTTCAGACTCATATGGTTTAAGCCTATAAGTCCCGGATAGGCAGCCGAAAAAGAAAGTACCCTGGACGCCACATCTACAACACGCTCTCCTGTTGAACCCGAGCGTATAATAACTGCCAGAAGTTCAGCATCTGAAAGTGCCCCCGGACCTGATCTTTCACATTTTTCATAGGGTTGTTCCGATGCAGGCATGTCTTTCAGGGTATAATATTTACCTGTCATTTATCCTCCTACCTTCTCTCTCCGGGAAAAGCAGGATGCTTAGAACCTTTAAAGCTTACGGTATAATATTATTGCCAGAATTATGCCAATAATACCGCCAATGGTTATTTTAATGGATAAGCCGAAGCTTACGACCAATACACCCAAATTTACCTTTACTACACCATTTTGTCCGGCACTTCCGATGCCGAATTGCTGTCCATAATTAAGCCATGACAGATAGGGGATATCCCTTGTAAGATAACCTATGAAGCCACCCAGGACCACACCGGCTAACAGTACGATCAATAATACACCTGTATCCTTAGCATTGAATCTGGACATCGGACTTGTACCTCCACTACAAAAATTTCCCCTATATTCTAACATATAATACTGATTTTGTATACACCAATAGAATAATATAATTTATAAGGTTATAAGACCTTCTTCATACATTTTCTGTACAGACATGAGAATTCCGAATTTGGCATGATACCAGGTCAGCCCTCCCTGAAAATATACATTATAGGGTGGTTTCACCGGTGCATCTGCACTAAGTTCGATACTTGCTCCCTGAATGAAAGCTCCTGCTGCCATGATTACATCACAGGTATATCCAGGCATTGCCCAAGGCTCCGGAACCACATAACTGTCAACAGGTGCTGCTGCCTGGATTCCACGGCAGAAAGCAATTACTCCTTCTCTGGTGCCAAGTGTCACTGCCTGAATAATGTCATGTCTGGATTCGCTGCCGTTAGGAACAACAGCAAAACCTAATTTCTCATAAATATTCGCTGCAAAGATAGCTCCCTTTAACGCTCCGGACACCACCTGGGGTGCCAGGAACAAGCCCTGGAACAACTGGCTGTTAATACCAAGGGTAGCACCTACTTCTTTGCCAAGTCCGGGTGCTGTCAGGCGGAAAGCCGCATTCTCCACATATTCTTCTTTACCGGCAATGTATCCTCCGATAGGTGCAAGACCGCCTCCCGGATTTTTAATCAATGAGCCTACTACCAGATCAGCGCCTACATCTGTAGGCTCGATGGTTTCTACAAACTCACCATAGCAATTATCCACCATACAGATAACTTCGGGCTTAATAGCTTTTATAAAGGCGATCAATTCACCGATACGTTTTACAGATAAGGTAGGTCTGGTTGCATAACCCTTGGAACGCTGAATGGTAATCAGCCTGGTTCTCTCGTTGATGGCATTTTTTATGCCTTCATAATCGTATTCACCATTCTCTAATAAGTCTACCTGCGCATAGGTAATTCCGTATTCTCTCAATGATCCGGTTAACCTTGCTCCTTTTAAGCCATCTGTACTGCTGTCTTCCCCGATTCCGATAACTCCTTCCAGGGTATCATAGGGTTTTCCAACAGGTGATAAAATCTCATCTCCGGGTCTTAAATTTCCTGACAACGCGGTGCTGAGAGCATGAGTACCGCTGATCAGCTGAGGTCTTACAAGTGCTGCTTCTGTATGAAATACTGAGGCATAGACACTTTCTATGGTATCTCTGCCCAGGTCGTTATAACCATAACCTGTGGTAGCAGCAAAATGTATATCGCTGACACGATTCTCCTGAAAAGCCTTTATTACTTTTAACTGATTATATTCTGCTATAAGATCGATTTCATCAAATCTTTCTTTAAGTTTCTCTTCTGTTTCTTTTCCAAGTTTTAATATAGACGGCTCTATAGAAAACTCCTTATAAATCTTTTCCAGTTCCTGCTTCATGACTTATCTGCCCTTTGCCTTTCTTATTTTACAATACCCTTATCCTTTATTTGTGAAAGCAGGGCTTTTAAGATATCTTCATCATCCTGGTAATCTTCTTTCTGTACCCAGATTACTTCTTTCTCCCGTTTAAACCAGGTAATCTGCCGTTTGGCAAAGTGCCTTGTTTCCTGTTTGATACTATTGATTGCTTCACTCAGACTGCAGCTGCCGTTAATATAACTGATAATTTCTTTATAACCAAGTCCCTGCATGGAAACCATATTACCGGTGCAGCCTTTGTCCAGCAGGCTCTTCACCTCATCCACAAGCCCTTCTTCTACCATCAGATCAACTCTTTTATTGATTCTGTCATAAAGGACCTTTCTGTCACGGTTTAATACAAAATAGCAGAAGTTATAAGGTGAATCTTTCTGCTTTTGTTCTTCATTGTGGGCAGAGATTAAATCCCCGGTCTGATTATGATATTCAAGGGCACGGATAACACGTTTCACATTGTTTGGGTGAATGGCTTTTGCAGCTTCCGGATCAACTTTCTTAAGTTGGTCGTAAAGGTAATCTGCACCCTTTTCTGCTGCCTGTATAAGTAGACTATCCCTGTATGCATTATCCTCTTTTGCCTCTTTAAAATCAATTCCGTTTAATACCGCCTGTATATAGAAACCGGTCCCGCCCACAAGGATGGGCAGTTTACCCCTTTTATAGATGTCCTCCATATACTTAAGCGCATACTCCTGAAATCTGACTACATTAAAGTCTTCTTCCGGTTCCAATTCATCAATAAGATAATGGGTGACGCCCTGCATATCTGACGGTTTTATCTTCGCAGTACCTATATCCATATGTTTGTACACCTGCATGGAATCGGCACTGATAATTTCACCCTCTACAGCTTTTGCAAGCTTTATGGAAAGCTCGGTCTTTCCCACTGCCGTTGGTCCTGTCAGGATAATCAAAGGCTTTTTCATAATTTCGCTTTCTCCTGTATTTATTCTCTATACGATTCGCTTGAATTTTCTTTCCACCTCATATTTACTCATGGAGATAATAACCGGTCTTCCGTGAGGACAATTATATGGATTCTCAAGGGTCAGAAGTTGTTCAATCAAAGCTCTGGCTTCTTCTACGGATAGTTTATGACTTCCCTTAACCGCTGCCTTACAGGACATGGAGGCTATCTTATCCAGTATGATTTCCGGTGTATTGTTATAGCCTTCTTCAGTAAGTCCATCAATGATCTCAATTAATATATCATAATGGACCAGGTTGTATAAATCTCCCGGTACCGCACGTACTGCATATTCCTTACCGCCAAACTCCTCGAATTCAAAACCCGCTTCTTCAAGGTATTTCATATTGTGAAGCAGTGCATCTCTTTCTCTGATATTTAGTGATAAGATAATGGGTGGCATTAACTGCTGTGAAAAATGTTCCTTTTCTTTTAACTTCTTTACAATACGCTCATACAGAACCTTTTCATGGGCTGCATGCTGATCAATCAGGAACATCTTGTCTCCGTATTCAATAATCCAATAGGTATTGAATAGCTGACCAATTATCTTATGCTCCGTTACCGCCTTTTCCGATAAGAAAGCTAACTGTTCGTATACTCCATTGGTTTCAGGTTTCTGAAAATTGCTATCTATGTTAATATCTTTTGTATTTTCGCTGTCAGAATTTTGAGATGCAGCTGCTGGTATAACTGTACCTGCTGGTGGTGCGGGTTGGTTGGCAGCAACGTTATCTTCTGTTAAATTATAGTTTTGTTCTGTCTTCTCCATTTGAGGAACAACAGCTGCCTCTTCCCTATAAACAATGGTGTTTTCTGCTGTTCCTGCACTGGCTTCCTGAAGTCGTGCTTTATTCTCCAATAATATGGAGGGTGCTGTATCCACATAGGATTTTAACTGACCGATTTCAGTTGCTTTTACTGCCTCTTTCAGAACTGAATTAATCGGACTATTATTATTTTTATCATAGGAAAATGAGGAGGGCTTTTGTGGTGCTTTGTAGGTAAGTCCTTCCTCCTGCCGTCTTTTTACTTCGAAGGGTTCCGGCAGTTTTTGTTCTATCTTTCTGGCTTTATCCTCTTTTGTAAGGTGTACTTCTGTAATTAAGTCCCTGCCCTCTAAAGTATTCCTTATGGTGTTATAAATAAACCGGTAAAGTTCCTCTCCGTTTTTGAAACGCACCTCTAATTTTGCAGGATGTACATTTACATCAATCAGCTCTGTGTCGATGGTCAGCATCAATGCAGTAAACGGATACCGGTGTAGCATTATGTAGGGCTTAAAAGCTTCCTCTATGGCTTTGTAGATAATAGGATTTTTTACGAATCTGCCATTAATAAAGTAGTTTTCGTAATTTCTGTTACCTCTCGATATGGCTGGCTTTGCAATAAACCCGGATAGGGTAAGCTCTCCCTCTTCCCCTTTTACCGAAATCAGATGAGAGGTAATATCCCTGCCAAAGATATGGTAAATAACATCTTTTTGATTATTGTTTCCGGAGGTGTGGAGCTTAACCTGTCCGTTGACAATGAATTTAAAAGAGATCTGAGGATGGGATATAGCAATTCTCTCCATAAAATCCTGAATATACCCCGCCTCTGTTACTGCAGATTTTAAGAACTTCTTTCTGGCTGGTGTATTGAAAAACAGATTTCTGATTATAAAGGTGGTACCTTCCGGACAGCCGATATGTTCCAAGCCCTTTTCGACTCCGCCATCAATGAGATACCTTATTCCGGTAAAGCTTTCTGAGGTCTTAGTCACCAGTTCCACCTGTGCTACTGCTGCAATACTGGATAAAGCCTCACCTCGAAAACCAAGACTTGTTATACGTAAAAGGTCGTCAGCGGTTCTGATCTTACTGGTGGAATGGCGGAGAAATACATAAGGCATATCTCCTTCTTCTATACCGGAGCCATTATCCGTTATACGCAGGAAACTGATACCGCCTTCTTTGATTTCAACGGTTATTACCGTAGAACCTGCATCTATGGAATTCTCCACTAACTCCTTCACTACCGCTGAGGGTCTCTCAATCACTTCTCCGGCAGCTATCTGGTTTATGGTAGCTTCATCCAGAACTGTTATTTTAGGCATATATTCTCACCTACCTTTCTCTTGTTGGTCACCCCTGTGAGTATCGCAGAAGGTTGTCAGGAGTATTTCACCTTTTCCTGTAGTTTATAAAGATAATTCAGAGCATCCATGGGAGTCATTGTATTAAGGTTCAACTCTTTAATCTCTTCCGTAAAATCAGGCACCAGCTTGTAGTCAAACAATGAAATCTGATTCTCCAGGTCTTTGCCTTTTCTATAACCTTTGTTCTTAGGATGACCATAAGTATGTTCGTCGCTGACTGCAATTTCCTGCAGTTCTTCTCTCTCAGTACCTTCACTGATATTAACTGCTTTCATTGCTTTCGCTTTATCGGTAATGTCATTAATACTAAGTTCATCTACAATATCCCTTGCTCTTTTTAATACATTATCTGGAACTCCTGCCAGCTTCGCAACCTGAATACCATAACTTTTGTCTGCTCCGCCGGAGATGATTTTTCTCAGGAAGATGATATCTTCTCCCTGCTCTTTTACGGCAATGCAGTAATTATTTACACTATCTATCTTACCTTCCAGTTCTGTAAGTTCATGATAATGGGTAGCAAATAGAGTCTTCGCGCCTAACAGCTTTGGATTGGCAATGTGTTCCACTACCGCCCAGGCGATACCAAGACCGTCAAAGGTGCTGGTTCCCCTGCCGATTTCATCCAATATCAAAAGACTGTTTTTCGTGGCATTTCGAAGAATATTGGCTACTTCTGTCATCTCCACCATAAAGGTACTCTGACCGGAAGCCAGGTCATCAGAAGCTCCTACCCTGGTAAAGATTCTGTCAGCAATACCGATATTTCCATAAGAGGCAGGAATGAAACAGCCAATCTGAGCCATAAGTACAATCAGAGCGGTCTGTCTCATATAAGTTGATTTACCCGCCATGTTAGGACCAGTAATAATAGAGATACGCTTATCTTTGTTATTAAGATAGGTATCATTGGCTACAAACATATCTCCGGTTATCATCTGCTCTACTACCGGATGTCTGCCGTCCTTTATGTCTATGATTCCTTCTTCGTTGATAACCGGACGTATAAAACGGTTTCGTTCAGATACATAAGCCAGGGAGGTATAGACATCAATTTTGGCAAGTCCCTTTGCCGTCCGCTGAATTCTCTGGACTTCCCGTGAAATCGTATCCCGGATTTCGCTGAATAACTCATATTCCAGTGAATATAATTTATCTTCCGCTCCGAGGATTACATCTTCCAGTTCCTTTAACTCAGGTGTGGTATACCGTTCTGCATTTGCCAGGGTCTGTTTTCTGATCCAGTTCTCCGGAACCAGATTCTGGTAGGAATTGGTTACTTCCAGATAATAACCGAAAACACGGTTGAATTTTATTTTAAGATTTTTAATACCGGTTTTATCCCGTTCTCTGGTCTCAAGATCCGCCAGCCAGTTCTTCCCTTCTGATTTCGCCTTACGAAGCTTATCCACATCCTCATGATAACCATCTTTGATAATACCGCCTTCCTTGACAGCAATTGGCGGTTCCTCTTCAATACCTTCATCAATGAGTTTAAACAGATCCTCTAAAGGATCTAATTCAAGAAAGATTTCTTTTAGGAGGCTGCAGGCAGAGGTCTCAAGAAGCATTTTTATAGGCGGAATCATAGCTAAGGAGTTCTTAAAGGCAATTAAATCTCTTGGTCCTGCACTTTTATAGCTTATACGGCTGATAAGTCTTTCCAGGTCATAGATTGCATTCAGGTATTCCCGGATCTCTTCCCTGGTAATAGCAGACTCATTTAATTCCTCCAAGGCGTCCAGTCTGTCTGTAATACTCTCTTTCTCTATAAGGGGCTGTTCAATATAGCTTCTTAAAAGTCTTGCTCCCATAGCTGTCTTTGTTTTATCCAGCACCCACAGCAGTGAACCTCTCTTCTGCTTTTCACGCAGAGTTTCTACTAACTCCAGGTTTCTTCTGGTGGAACTGTCAAGAATCATATAACGGCTGGTCACATAGGGAATAATGTGTGTAAGGTGGGAAAGCGAGTTCTTCTGGGTTTCATGCAGGTATAACATAACTGCACCGGCGGCAGTTATTCCAATGGAATAATCTCCAAGGCCAAGACCTCCCAGGTTAGAAACCTTAAACTGCTCTTTTATTGCCTTCACACAAGCCTCTTCTTCAAAATACCAGGGTTCCAGGTCAGATAAAGAAATATTCAAACGGTTTCTTAAGTCCGCAATATCAAATCCACTGACCATAAAGGTGCTGTTGCAGATTATCTCAGAAGGTGCATATTTATTAATTTCATCAATGAGTTTACGCTCGGAATCCACTTCAGTAACAAAGAAATCACCGGTAGTAATATCTACCGTTGCAATTCCGTAAGCATTTACTGTATGTACAATACCCATTAAAAAGTTATTCTTGCCTTCTTCTAATGACTGGGCATTTAAATTGGTTCCAGGTGTTACAATCCTGATAACCTCTCTTTTTACAATACCTTTTGAGGCTTTAGGATCTTCTACCTGTTCACAGATAGCAACCTTATACCCTTTTGCAATTAGCCTTGACAGATAATTTTCCACTGCATGGTAAGGGATACCACACATTGGTGCTCTTTCTTCCTGTCCGACATTTTTACCTGTCAGGGTTATTTCAAGTTCTTTGGCACAGGTAACAGCATCTTCAAAGAACATTTCATAGAAATCTCCCAAACGGTAAAAAAGAATACAATCCTTATATTGTCCCTTTATTTCAACATATTGCTGCATCATTGGAGTCAATTCAGCCATATCCTTTGTTCCTTCCTAAAACAATTAATATTATTTATAATTCTATGGTATCATCAGCAAGATCATTTCCATCCGCAGCACTGGTAGCAAGTACATCGCATCTTTCATTCTGAGGATGACCGTCATGACCTTTTACCCAAACAAAAGTAACCTTATGAGGCTCCATGGCCTTTAGCATTCTTTTCCATAGGTCTACATTTTTGACCGGTTCATTTTTTCCTCTTTTCCAGCCTTTTTTTATCCAGCCCTCCAACCAATGCTCGTTAAAGGCCTTCACCAGGTACTGGGAATCTGAATACAAAGTCACTTCGCAGGATTTATTCAGAGCTTCCAGGCCAACAATGGCAGCCATAAGTTCCATACGGTTATTGGTAGTCTTCTTAAAACCGCCGGAGTATTCACGGATGTGCTCTGTTCCCGCCGGATCGATATAACTGATTATGGTTCCGTAACCGCCCGGTCCGTCCGGATTGCCTCTGGCTGCTCCATCCGTATATATTGTTACTTTCATTCTGCCCTCTTTTCCCAGGTTATCAAATCCTCACTGTAGGGAAGTTCTCTGACATAGTCGCAGAAAACATGCCATTCCATCAGCTTGTGGTTCTTTCTGGCATTATAAATATTTATAAGATTCTCATAATTTAAGGTAACGGTTCTCATCTGATTATAACCGGAAGGAAGCAGCTGTATAATACTATACCAATAATTTTTATCCTTGGTCTCAAGAAATTTCAGACGAAGAGCCTCCAATTCCTCCATAAGATGACCGAATACAAGCTTTGCTTCTTCTGCCAGATGATCCGTACTGAAATCAGAGATTTCAAATGGTTTACAGTGAATTTTGTGCATGGTACTGGTTGAGTTGGCTGTTGTACCTATTTTATAAGTATCAAATTCCTTCCACCAGTAAAGCGGTGCTGTGATATCCATGGAAACGAACACCTGACGCAGATATTTTCTATGATCGGTTCCTGCTCTGCACAATCTGACTGCAAGGGAAAAATCATTGCTTCCCAGTATGTATTCTCCTTTTTCATTATAAGAACTGTCACTCTTCTCCCAGCTGTTCATGGGATTTCTAGCTCCTCTTATAGCATTTTCCAGATTCATGACATGAATATGCTCTATTTTTAGCATGTTTATTTTCCTTTCTCATTTAAGGTGTATAATTCTTATCAAATCAGCGCTTTATCAACACTCATAATTCTGCTTCTGCTTAGCAGTCTTATCTATCATCTTTATGTACTTTATAGTAATTTCGCCATATAATACTCATCTACATAGCTCCCATTAACAAGCATTGAATTTTTCTTAATTCCTTCCTTCCGGAATCCTTTTTTTTCGTATAGACCAACTGCAGTCTCATTATGGCACATGACGGTCAATTCCAAGCGGCTTATCTTATTCTGTTCAGCCCATTTATCCAGCTCATTAAAAAATTTGGTTCCTATACCCTGATTTCGATAGCCGGTACATATACCCGTCACAATATAAGCTGTATGACGTATTCTGTTTAAGCCGCCTCTTTCTGCAGAAATATAACCCCACAGCTTGTCCTTATCTTCTATAACCATAAGGAAGTTATCCCCGTCCATCGCTCCCCTGATTAAAGCTTCTGTTCTGTCTCTTTGAGGCTTTCTCTCTCCCGGCTCATACATCATATACTCAGTTTCTTCATCCAGTCTCAACTGAAAGGCAATAAATTCATCTGTATCTTTTAGTGTTATATTCCTTATCTGCATATAAACCCCTATCTTTGTTTTTGAACAGGAATAAATCAAGCGTTTAAAAAGATTTAGTTCTAAAACCTAGCCCTGGCGTGTAATTAAAATGCTTGCGCTGGCAGGCATTTCACTTTTAAAGCAATGATTATTCAGGTACTATCTAGTCCAATAAAAGATATTATAACATTTTTTTTGCTAAAATGTCACCCTTATGAAAAAAAAGATACTGGGAGTTCATATACTCCTGTATCTTTTCATACTTTCCTATTCATTTCTTTTCATGCCATTTCTTCTCAAGCATTTCTTTCTTCTCAAGCCATTTCTTCTCAAGCAATCTTGTTTACAACCTTAAGTATTCCTTTGTTCATTCTATATACACTATCGCTCAATGTTAAAAAGCTCTCATCGTGAGTACTGATCACTACTGTTGTACCATCATCATTTATAGCTTTAAAAAGTTCCATTACTTTACTGGCATTTTCCCTGTCCAGATTACTGGTTGGCTCATCTGCTATAAGAATTTGAGGTTTTAGCATTAAGGCTCTTGCAATTGCAGCTCTCCTGATTTCTCCTCCCGATAGTCTGGCAGGATAAGAATTCATTGCTTCCAAGAGCCCTACAAGTTTCAGGACCTCTTCTGCCCTTTCCCTATAATTCCCCTTATTACCTGACAGATAAATCGGATAATAAAGATTATCTTCAACGGTAAAATTAGACAACAGGCTCTGTCCCTGCATAAGGAAACTAATACCTGCCGCTGTACTGGCTTTCTTTAAGTTCTCATTTACAATTTCCCCTGAATTATAATAAACCACCCCGCCGGAAGGTTTTAACAGTCCTGCAATTATAGAAAGCAATGTACTCTTGCCGCTGCCGGAAGGACCAATTATAGTCAGAAATTCTCCTTCATAAATCTTTAGCGATACATTATTCACTGCTGCTTCTCCGGTAGCAGAATGCTTATAATGTTTTGTAATATTCTTTAATTCCAGCATTATTCATTCTCCCTTATCAGCGTATAGGTTTCTGTTCTGTATAGAGATATCGCACTGATAGCTGCTGCAATTACTCCGGTCAATACGGACAGCAGTATAGCTAACAGGGTTAATCCCAAAAGTCCGGCAATACCGGGACTCAGGTAAGGAAGCTTTAGCTTCAGAGAAATGTAATTATGAAATAAGCTTACCACCATCGTAGCAATTATACTTGCGGATACACTTCCAAGGATTCCAACTGCCGCAGCCTCTCCAATAATCAACTGGAGTATTTTACCTTTGCTTCCACCCAAACTCTGAATTATACCGTATTCTCTCTTTCTCTCATTAATAGACAGGGAAAAGATACTGATCAATGCAAGAACTGTAAAGGATACTAACAGGATTCCAAATATAATAAAATAGGAGGTAAAGCGGCTTAGAGTCACTGCAATTCCTTCCACCAGCTTTCCGGAAGTCTGAACGCTGACACCATCCTCTTTATATATTTTTTTCAGTCCGGCAGCAACTTTATCAGCTTCGGCATCTTCGTTTATCTTTATTGTTATCAGCGAAATTACATTTTCTCTATTTCCAACTGCAAGATAATTTTTAACAATGGGTTCCTCCAGAAGTACCTGGGCAGTATTGAAGTTTAAGAATACACTGTTATCATAACCCATTCCGGTTTCTTTTAATTTTCCGGCCACTTTAAAATCCCGACCGAGAAAAGTTGCAGAATCTCCTTTTTTGTAGGAAAGCTTACTGCCAACAACAATTTCACCATCAGGCAGATTACCGTTTAACTGTTTGGATATCCAAGGCTGCACTAAAAAATCGGTATCCGGATTGTAAGCAATCATTTGTACCGCCTCGTCACAGCAGGGACTGTTATAGATGGTAGCAAGAAACAGCTGTGAACTCACCTTCTCTACCCCTTCCACCTGTGATGCCTTTTGCTCCAGGGACTTATCGAAATAAATCGTACTAGGCTGGCCAAGAAACAGTGCATCTTTTACTGAACTTACATAATCCTCCGGCACCAGAAGGATATCAGCACCGGTACGGTTCACGGTGCTGTTAAGTCCCTCTTTCATGCTATAGAGTATATTGGCAGATAAGAAGATGGTAAATATCATAATAAATAAGAAGGAAGACAACAAAATGGTTCTGCTCATTTTCCTTTTTAGGTTTTGCAGGAGGATATGGCTATAGCGGAGGTTACCGCGGATATTACCCTTTGATTTTCTCTTCATATTATATACCCTTTGCATCTCATAATGGATTTAGATATTTCACTGTTCAGCTTATTGTTGTATCTGCCTAATTCTGCCAAACAAATATAAAACAGTACCAGTAATATAAAGGAGGCCTAAGGCCGATATTAAATAAAGTGCCGGGAATGTAAGGCTCTGACAAGCCATATCCTTGCTCTTACAACCACCGATCAGTACTGCCGGTATTAAGATACCTATTAGAAAAATTGCAGCTGATTGCAATAATAAGAATAGTCTGGTATTAAGGCCGGCAGCAAACAGATAGAGCCCCCCTGTAACAATTAACAGAATACCAATTCCTATTTCTGCCTGTATAGTCCAATGGCAATTCATGACCATCTCTTCTGAAGAGCAGACTTTAAAGATAGAACGGGGACCTGTTATAAATAACAATCCTGATATTCCCAGTATGATAGCTGTAGCTATACGATTTTTCATAATTTATACCCATTGCATATCGCAGGCCGACCTGCGATACTGCCACAAATAATAAGGAGTGAAAGAATCCTGGCGTGACATCCTTTCAATTTATTATTTTCTTTCACTCTTTCACTCTTTCTCCCCAGACATAGACATTCACCAACGCCATAGTTTTAATTTTCTTTTCGCTTCTCTGGCTGTTAAATATCCTATTTACAGTTTTACTTTAGCTGAGAGGCAGGATCAATAGGTGCTTCTATCGTACCAGTAATTTCATCTTCAACACCTTCCAGTCTGATAAAGCTGTTTTTAGCTAAGGTATCTGCATCAGTATCCTTACGAATCAAACCCAGCTCTTTCATATCCAGAATATTTCTGGTAAGGGCTGTTTCCACACCGCTAACAGATGGCAGATACTTGTAATCAGCAAGGGTTCTCTGATCAACTGCAAGATCTCCTACCAGCCACTCATTATCCAGCTGAATTTCAGCAGCAAGATCTTTGTTCTGGTCAATCCAGACAGAGGCTTTCTGAATGGCTGTAACTACTTTGGCAAGTTTCTTTGGAAGTTTTTCTATTATTTCATTTCTAACCCATAAAGAACAGCAATATTCATCCTTTAAGAGTTCTGAGGTAGCAGAGTTAAAGATTGATACTCCGTCACCATCACTTACTAGAATAGAAGCCTGAGGATCACCGATTGCAATTGCATCTACTTTACCCTCCTTAAGTGCTACCGGAAGGTCTGCCTTGGGAAACACTACAAACTCCACTTCCATATTACTGCCGGTAGAACCTATTCCAACACTTGCCAGGGCTCGCTGGGCAACAATGTGAGGTGAGGTAGCAAGGTTTTCAACACCGATTCTCTTTCCCTTTAACCCTTCCAGGCTTGTAATACCGGAATTATTTCCTGCAAGAAGCTGGATACAGCCTGTATGCACACCAAGTACTGTTTTGGCTTCCAAGCCATTGTCAAGAGGCGCTAACATGGCTGCTACCAGACCAAAGGAAACATCTGCCTGTTTGGTAGAAAGCATTTCTACACCGCTGGTACTGGAGGTCACATAGGTGTAGTCAACTCCTTCTTTTAAACCTTCCGCTTCAAAGAACTGAAGCTGTTTGGCAATGTGGATGGGAATACCGCAAAGTCCTGCACCGTAAAGAATTTTTATAACTCCATCTTCTAATTCTTCGCCAGCTGCTGTACTAACGGCTTCTGTTGTGGGTGTTTCTGCAGCACTTTCAGCGGCTTCTGTTGGAGTAGGTGTTTCTGTAGCTGTTACTGTAGTGGTTACTGCTGTCCCCTCTGTCTCTTTATTCTTCGTTCCTCCGGAGCATCCGGTAAGCACCAATACAGTGACCAATAAAAGACTTACAAGTATCCTTGCCTTTTCTTTCTTTTTCATAAAATTCCTCCGTCATACAAATAATTTTCCATAGATGATAATTTTCTTCACATTTCCATATTCAATGCTAAATTTTTTTCTGATGAATCTCCTTGCCGGCAGTTCTTTTATATCCTTTATGTACTTACCTATAAATAGAACTCCGGTGTTTGTACTTTTCCGGTAAAATCAAGTATTTGCAGAATCCTGGAACGAAAATTCAAGAAATCCACGCTGTTTCTCTGTCTTCCATAGGTTTCATTCCTGCCAATCTCCACATTGATTATCTCCTCTACTTTTGCCGGTCTGGGCGTCATTACAAAGACGCGGTCGCTTAAATAAATAGCTTCATCTACATCATGGGTTACCATCAGCATGGTAGTGCCGCGCTCTTTCCAGATACGAAGGATTTCATCCTGCATATTCATTCTGGTAAAGGCATCCAGAGCTCCTAAGGGTTCATCCAGCAGCAATACCTTGGGATGATTCACCAATGCCCTTGCAAGGCTGGCACGCTGTGCCATACCTCCCGACAACTGATGGGGATAGGACTTCTCAAATCCCTTAAGTCCCACCAGGCGGATAAATTCTGACACCTCCTCTTTCTGTTCCTTATAAACACCTCTTATTTTCAAACCATATGCCACATTATCATAGATAGTAAGCCAGGGAAATAATGTTGGATCCTGAAATACCAGCCCTCTTTCATAACCTGGTCCGTTAATGGGATTTCCGTCCAGATAGATTTCTCCTTCCGTCGGCGGATTAAGCCCGGCCACCAGTCTGAGAAAAGTTGATTTTCCGCAGCCGGATGGCCCGATAAGACACACGAATTCTCCTGGTTTTATTTCCGTATCAAGATTTTTAAGTGCAACGGTTTTGTTTCCGTCAGTGTTTATAAACTCTTTGGATACATTAACTGCCTTAATGTTTCCGGTTTGTTTTTCAGTGCTGCTTTCTGTTACCATTTAATTACTCCCTTCTGCCATTTCAATAATTTATCCCTTACCTTAAACTGAAGAGTGATAAACAGATAGCAAAAACCTGCTATTAGAATTAGACCGGCATACACATTTGGATAAGCAATCATTTCCTTCTGCCAGTTGATATACCAGCCAAGACCTGATTTGACTCCCATCATTTCAGCTGCCATTAACGCAACAAAGGAACTGCAGGTTGCATTAAAGAAACCTAAAAAGATAGAGGGCAGGGCATCCGGGATAGCAATGTGAATTAAATTCTGAAAATTACTGGCTCCTAAGGTTGATGACACTTCAAAATAGGATTTTTTAGTAGCCTGTATACCGGAACTAGTTAAAATGGTTATCTGAAACCATACACCGAAAGCAATAAGAAATACAGCTGCCCACCTTGGGCCAGGGAATACAATAAGTGCAAGGGGAATCCAGGTGGAGGAAGGAATCGGTCCCAGGATACGGATGATAGGGTAAATCCAATAATTCCACCCCTTGCTCCAACCTACCAATATTCCTGTTACCACACCTAATACGGTTCCCACCAGCAAACCTTCTACCAATAAGGAGAAGGAACTTGTAATACAGGTTAATAAAAATTCCCTGTCCTCTATATACACATTAAAAACTCTGCTTAAGCTTGGAAAGTATAATTGAGGCAGCAAATGTGTCTTAACCGTTACCAGGTTTAAGATCGTTACAAAAACCCCTACCCCACCGATAAACCATCCCTGAGAAGAATATTTTTCACGGAGTCTGGCAAAAAACAAAGAGAGCAGCAAAACGGCTAATGATATGGCCAGGGCTACAAAAAGTACGCTTCTTAGATTTGTTAAATCACTGTATTTTGCTTCTCTATGATTTGGTACAACTACTTCTGTAATCAGTGCAATCAGCAGGCCAACGCTTGGTATCACTGTTCGATAATCAAAATGTATTTTATTCTCGGCATAAATCTTTTCTGATAGTTTTAAGTCCGGAGTTATTACATTTGCTTCCTGTAACTCGTCTGACATAATTTCCTCCAATAATATGATTCTGCATATCTTTAAGTATAAATGTATCTGTTTATAGGTGAAGACCCCTCCTCCTTCACCTATAAAACTGATGTTTTTTATAAAAGGTAATAATTTTTTTAAGTGCCTGATTGATTGCACCCTGATTCTGCAGAGGTACGATTCCGTAATGTATCAGCAGCTTTTCCGATTGAACTCCGATTTGCTTGACCAGTACCAGCTGACAATCCTTTAAGGCATCTATCTTCTCTCTGATAACTACCTCCTGATGAACACCGCAGGATTCCTGATGACCGGTAATCCGGTCTTCAATAAAATTGATACTATCGTCCTCCTGATTGATCTCAAGAATCTGAAAACGGCTGCATCCGCCAAAATGTTCCGTTATATTGCTTCCATCCTTCGTTCCGATTGCAATTCGATATTTCATAAAGTTCACTTCAACTTTCTATTCTTGTTTATACCAAATGCGGCTTTTCTCCTCAGGTACTGTATTAAACAATTCTGTGGAAAGATATCTTTCACCGGTATCCGGCAAAATAGCAAGAACTGTCTTCCCGGCATTTTCAGGCCTTTTTGCAACGAAAGCTGCAGCAAAGGCGGCAGCTCCGGAGGATATACCCACCAAAAGCCCCTCTTCTCTTGCAAGTGCCCTTGCTGTATCGATAGCTTCCTCGTTCCTTACCCGGTAGATCTCATCAATTATTTTTGTATCCAGAACAGAGGGTACGAAACCTGCACCGATACCCTGTATTTTATGAGGATTTGGATTACCGCCGGAGAGGACCGGTGATGCATCCGGCTCTACTGCTATGATCTTTATCTCCGGATTTTTTTCTTTCAGGTAAGCTCCTGTTCCGGTTACGGTTCCACCGGTACCTACACCCGCTACCAGAATATCGATTTTACCGCCGGTTGCCTCCCATATTTCCGGTCCTGTTGTAAGCTTATGTATTTTAGGATTCGAAGGATTATCAAACTGCTGTAATATGATACTGCCCGGTGTCTGTATATGAAGTTCTTCTGCTTTTCTAATGGCGCCTTTCATACCAAGACTTCCGGGTGTCAGTACCAGATTGGCACCCAGTGCTGTCAAAAGTGTTCTGCGCTCAATACTCATAGTATCAGGCATGGTAATTATGAGTTTATAGCCCTTGGCTGCTGCAACAAAAGCCAGGCCTACACCGGTATTACCGCTGGAGGGTTCAATCAGCACGGAATCTTTATGAAGCAGACCTTTTTCCTCTGCATCGGTAATCATGGAATAAGCAATACGGTCCTTTACGCTGCCTAAGGGATTGAAATATTCCAGTTTCAACAGCAGATTGGCATCTGCTATTTTCGCCAGTTTTGAAAAAGCCAGCGGCTTTAATATTGGTGTATCTCCTATCAGATCTGTCAGATTTTCTACAATTCTGCTCATTCTACTTCCCCCTGTTTAATAATTTACCGCTTCCTTTATATTTTCCGTGGGATCCTTCGCATACCAGCTTTCTGCCAGGGGCAAGGACACATTGGCAGAGACATTCTTAACAAAATTGGTGTTTTTAAGAATCTTAGCCGCTTTTCTGGCTAATTCGAAAGCACCTGAATACCCCATGTAATTAAGAGTCTGGCCAAAGAGGGGGAAGTTAGGGATACCAAGCTTACTCACCCAGCCATTTGCATTTAGATGCCCAACGTATAAATCTGGTTTTAATTTCTTTAATAAATTCAGCTCTTCTGCAGGCTGACCTGCTCCCACCTCTACTAACAGCTCCGGATCTTCCATATCCTCAAGGATGTCTTCTACAAAACGGTCCACATTATGAGCTTTCACACCTACCAGCTCCATACCCAGAGAACGAAAGAATTCAGCTGTTGTAAGTATACGGGTCTCACCGCCTCCGACAAAGATCTTCTTGCCTGCAAGAGAAACCTTTAACGGTTCCAGGGCTTTCTTTAATTCTGCATTTTCAAAAGCAATCAATTTCTCTGCTTCTTCTTCCAAATGAAAATATTCAGCAATCTTTCTCAGCCACTTATTGGTATTACGTATGCCAATTGGCAAGGTATCAATTAAATAATCTGTTCCAAAACGTTCCTTTAGATGACCTAAAAGATAATCATCATGGGTTGCGCAGATACTTACATTCAAGGCAGCCTCACCAATATGTGCAAGATCATCTATGGATGCGTGAAGAGGCAGAACCTTGGGTATCAGCCCGATTGCACTTAATAATCTTGACAATTCAACCTCATCCCCATTGGAATTGGAGCCAACATTAAAGATATTGACGGTTCGGCTGATACGGTATTTGTCCTTAATATCTCTTATTTCATCTGCTCCTGGGATTGCACTGTTTTCTTTGGCAGGAGGATCTATCAGATGTTTTAGGACTCCGTGATAAGCGGAATCATAACCGGAAGCTACATATTTACTCTTAAAGCCCTCACAATGAACTGGAACAATTTTAGCTGCTACACGGTCCTTTAGTTCTGTTACGAGAGAATCGATATTGTCGCCGATAATTCCAGGTACACATCCGTTGGCTATAACAATCGCATCGGGATGATATTCACTTTCTGCATAAAGCACTGCTTTTCTTAATTTATCGATACCGCCCTGGACAACATCCAACTCATCCATATTGGTATGGAGCCATATAAAATCTTCATTTGGTTTACCCTTAGAAGCTCTCATGGTTTTCCTAAGTCCGCCGCTGCCAACAAAACCGGAGCAGCATCCCAGAGGAGAATGAACTATCATAACTACATTGGTGAAGCTGCTGACAATTCCAACGGCAAGGGTTAATTGACATCCTCCGCTCTGAGAGAATTTTCTGTTCTGCAGCTGTGCACAGCCAGATTTTATACCTCCGGATAATTGTCCGCAGGAACCACAGAAAGCATGACAGGCACCAATTCGTTCTTCTCTGGTCGGTGGAGCATCGGCTCCTAGATAATTATAGGTTAAACTGTCCGCATAATTTCCCATCGATATTCTTCCTTTCTCATAATCCATTTATATAATTTAAAGATAACTTATTTATCAGTTTCATATTAAGGTATAAATAAACCTGCTCAAAATAGTCGGACAATGCCGCTCTCATATAGATACTTGATATATTTGCCGACTGTAACAGATGTTGATTATCTGGCAGCTACCAGTTCACTGATCAGATCTTCAACCAGAGTCAACCCGCCTTTAAAACCTGTATATCCTTTACTTAATACGACTCTGTTACTGACGGGAAATGCCACAGCTAAGAAACCCGCACCAAGTTTTTCTGCTAATCCTCTTTCGATTCCGCTTCCTACTACAAAAGCTGGACCAAAAGCGTCATAATATTTCTGATTGTGGTTATAGGGCCAGCTGTTACGAACTTCCTTTATCAATTCACCGGCATTTCGTTCAAAGACTACTTTCGGTCTGGTTTCAGAAGTCAGATTATCAAACTTTTTCTCATATTCTTTCTGTACCTCTTCTTCATTTATATCATTAATGGAGGTTATAAAAGGAATCCAGCCCAAATCATTGGCTAAAAATCTGCTTAAAGGATAAGCATAATAGCTGTCTGCTGCTATGACTACATACCGTTGGAAATCAATATCAGAATATATATCAACAATTCTCTCTAAAAAGGAATAATAATGCTTCTTTTCTGTTTCAATTACAGCTTCTATATGTTCCTTCTCAACTCCCAGTGCCTCACCTATCTGATAAAGGAAAGTTTCCGTACCGGAAGGACCAACAGGTAAATCTGCTTTTATATAAGGGGTTCCATGGAGTTCTTCAAACAACCCGGCAGACTCTTCACCTGCCTGGCCGGTAAATAATATATTAAGGCTTGCTTTGCCATAAGTTCTGATATCTGCAATGGTATCCCCGGTTCCAAAGAAGGTATTTGCCTTTATTCCAAGCAACCCTAAGAGCCGTTTAATTTCATCCAGGTTTCCACGGTAAAATACATCATGGCCAGGAACCGTGCCCAGCAGATTAACAGTTGCCGCTTCTTTAATTACAGAGGGTTCAATAATATCCTTAATCAGGGTCTTAACAACAGCATCATAACCTTTGAAGGTATTCCCTAAAAATCCTGGTGTGCTTGCACCTATAACGTTTCTCTCTTTAAAACGTTTCGCCACACTTACAGCATCATCCCCTATTATTTCCACCTGACATCCCGTTACTACTATAAAAAGATCCGCATCGAGAATTTCCAGTGAGTTCTCTATCTGTTCCTCCAACCGGTCTTCTCCGCCAAAGACAATATTATTCTCAGAGATATTGGTAGTAGGTATCATAGTGCCGCCGCAATATCCGGTTCCCCTATAACCTGACGCCAGATTATAAGTTCCTGATAGTGCTGCCGCACATCCTCCTGCCGCATGGACTATAGGAATTACCCTGTTAAGACCTGCAATTGTTGTTAATGCTCCTCCCAGAGCACACGAAAATTTTGCGCGTTCAATAAAATCTGCCAAAATGCATCCTTCCTTTCTATGTCTGTTCAATTTAATTTTTGTATAAAAAAAGAGACACATGAACAGTATTATACTGATACATGGTCTCCGGTTTTCCGGTCAACCTGCGTAAGAATTATTATTCTTAACAAATCACTGAATTATAGCTGTATAACGGTAATTCTATCCTGAATATCTGATTCACCAAAGTCTAAAACCTTTAGCTTTTTAGGAACTATTTTATAAATATTATGAGTATCCTCTGTTATTTTGATATTCGGATTTTTATTCAGAATCACTTCTCTTCCCTTCTCAAATTCTGTGTTGCTGTCTAATAGCTGTGCATCACCATAAATTGTTACATTAAAATATTTTGAAATGAACTGGTTATCATGTTGAAACAGAGCCGCAATATTGTTATTACTGTCAATCTGTGTATTCTTATTACTGGACTTAGAAGTTGAAAAATATATGGTATAACCAGATACTCCATAGCCCCCCAATATACGAACATCGGGACTCCCCTCTTTATCAACAGTTGCCAGTACAATTCTTTGGTTAGCTTTTAGATACTCTTTTATTTTTTCCTCTGATGCGGACATTCTTTTCTCCTTCCTTTTTGTACGGTAATCAATATTAATTGACCCTGACCTCCTTTCACTTCATATTCTCTGGAAAAACTTCAGAACAGGTCATGCTGCCTTAAATCAAAAATGGGCCTAAGAAAACATATACCTGTTTTCTTAAGCCTCCGGCTGTCCGGTCAACTTAACCCTTATTTCATTCTTACTTTCTCATTTTTCTCAATCTGTACAATTTTCCCATCCTGAATTACAACCGTAATAGATCCGTATTGTATGGATTCTATAAATTCTACAATTCTTTGAATGTCGTTTTCTCCTACGCAATTTCTCTTAGCAGGTTTCTTTCCACTATCCACTGTTTCACCCCTCAGATTGAGTATTCCTACTTATCATATATGAATTATATGTAATGTTTTTGTAAGTATAACTTTTCTGGCTAACTTTGTCAATAGTTTTTTTGAATTTATTTTAGTGATCTTTTTTAAGATTTAAAAGACAGAAATAAGCTCCGGTAATTTTCGGCATTGAAAGAAATCAAAAGATTGTTTTCTTTCTTTTATCTGCCAGAAGCTACTGGAGCTGATTTATTAGAATTCAAATTATTATGTTTTCTATGCTATTCTGTATAATACCAAATATGATAGATTATTCCACTGCTAATTATGAAACACTTGTCCATTTGCCTTCTTTCAGAAAATATGCTGCACTTCTTGTTGCTTTTTCAGTAACCTCTTCTGGATATCCCATTACTTCCAGAAGTTTAATTGCATTTTTTGAAACTGCTCTTCCTCTGATTAATTTATAATCAAACAGTACATTTCTATCTGCAATTTGTTCTTTAAAATGATAATTGGCAAAACTGCTCTCTAATATATGAGTCAGCTCAATATCATGAGTGGCGGCAAAACAGATGGTGTTGGTCTTGCTTAAATGATACAGTATCTGTGATGATGCAGCAATACGCTCAAGAGTATTGGTTCCTCTTAACACTTCATCTACAAAACATAGTACCGGTATCTTATCATTGGTCTTATCCATAATCCGTTTTAAAGACTTAATTTCAACAATGTAATAACTTTCATTTCCCTGCAGATTATCCTGCAGAGCCATAGAAGACATAGTCAGGAAAAAGCTAGCTTTATAGGAGCTGCTTAAGGAGGTATTAATTGTCTGCGCCAAGATAGCGTTAATTGCCAGGGTTTTTATGAAGGTGGATTTACCGGAAGCATTGGAGCCGGTTATTAGAACAGAGCCATTTGCATGAATGGAATTAAGGACAGGCTTCTCGATCATAGGATGATATACCTCCTCTGCTTCGATAAAAGGCTTCTTTTTCTGTTCCAGTTCAGGGATGGAATAAAAAGGCATCATCTTACGGAAAGAAGCTGCTGCAATACAGCTGTCTAAGAGTCCTACTGTTTCATATATTTCATTTAATGCCTTTCTATTTTCTTTAAAACAATCAATCATTGAATAAAATTTTATAAGATCCATGTGAAAAATTATCTTAAGGTAGTCAAGAATAAGATCACTTAAATTGCCGCTGGCACTTTTAAGCCCTACTAGAAATGAACCGCTGCGAAACTGCTTAAATGCTGCTTTCGAGCTGTTAAGTTTTGCAGTATATTCTTTGAGCTCCGGATTATCAAACTCTGCCATATCATTTATTCCATCCAGAAGACGGATGATATAAGCGCAAATTGTAAAATATACCTCGATTTTACCTTTTGTGCGGTAATACTGGTAAACATTGTGTAAAAATAAGATTACAGATAAGGTTCCTCCAACAGCTGGATTAACAGCTATAAGTCCCAGTGAAATTAAAAAGCTGGAAACCATAAATATATGGGGCCATTTGCCGGAAGACTCCACTGCTTCAAGCCGGTTGATATACTCATATACAGATATGCTGCTGATTTTACCCATTTTCCATAAAGAAAACTGCATCGACACACGGGTCTCTTGATTTTCTTCAAAGAAATTCATTAACTTCTCCCGTTCCATAAGTTTACTGTTATCGAATTGCAGCTGATGCAGCATTGCAAATAAATACTCTTCTCCGATAGCGCTTTCCGTATGATTTAAGAGCATAAATATCTCATCCATACTATTGTCATTCCAGGTAATGTGATCTACATCCTCCGGTTTCTTTAAAGTATTGTAATAAGCAGCCAGGGATCTGAACTTTTCCGAGGTATATTCCTCTTTGGGTACCTTCCCCCACTCGTTTTTAAGCTCCAGTTTGATATTTTTATACCATTTTCTCTTATCATGAACACCCTTTATAACAAATACCAATGTTATAAGGAGAATCGTAATCATAATCTCCATCCTTGCCTCCACCTATCCTGTATGTGATTGATAATAATTAACTTATCTTGCTAATTTTTCCAAGAGATCTTCTTAAAAAAAGGGCTGCAGTATGCAGCCCTTATATTATTATTGCATATTTTAATCATTTATAATTCTTACCATTCTAATTGGTGAACGATAATACATATTCGAAATCTTGATGCCAGTTCTTGGATTACTTGCATGAATAACCTGCCCGTTTCCTATATACATGGCAACATGATTAATATAACTTCCACTTCCGTAGAATACCAGATCACCCGGTTTTAAATTAGATGAGTTTACACTGGTACCTGAATATGCCTGACTTCTGGAAACTCTGGGCAAATAATAGCCGTATTTTGCATATATTCCCATGGTAAATCCTGAACAGTCAGTACCGTTTGTAAGGCTTGTGCCGCCCCATACATAAGGGTTACCTAAGAACTGCTTCGCATAAGCTACCATCTGTGCTCTTATACCTGAAACACCTGCTGCCAATTCATCTACTGATACTGCCTTCTCCAGCTGATAGGATAAATCTATATATTGTCTTGCAACATAACCTTCATCTGCATCAATCTTTACTTTTACCCAGTCAGTGGTTACAGAAGTAACTTCTAATTCCTCATCAATGGGAACGCTGGTTACTACACCGGCTAACAAGCTGGCTTCAGATCTTACATTTAAGGTTGGTGTGTTTACTGTTGCAACCAGACTTCCTACTTTCTTAGCAAGGGCAGCCGCTTTATCTCCTGTAATTAAGAATTCCTTCTTAACATATCCAGTAACTTTGCCGGATTTGATCTTAACCCATCCGTCTTTATCTTCATTAATTATAGTACAGCCTGCATTTTTAGGTAATTTAGCAATAATTTTCTGATCTTCTCCAGCATCTTTACGGATATTAAGATGATTCTCTACATCCGCTATCCCCAAATTGCTATAGTCGTATGCAGCAACACTTGATTCCCATGTAGCAATGGTAATTTCAGAGGATGCTGCCATATTGCCGGAATTATAATAATTATCCAAGGTTACCGAGATACCTGCTAATGGTTGTTCACCATAGACAGTTTCCGCACTGGTATACTTGGCATTTAAGGCAAATAAAAAAGTACCGGCGATACAAACGCATGAAATCTTTATGAATTTGGTAGTGCGATGGTTCATTTGGTTCCTCCTGTTTGCTATCCCTCTCATTTAATATGTATTTGCCATTCAACTAAAGTTGTTACAAATATATTAAATTTATTACTGAGTTATTATAGCAATAGTTCAAACTTTTGTCAACACTTTGCCTTACTTTTGTTATAAATATATAATTTAATTGTAAGTATTTCCATTATTGGGTATTAATATTCGTATAATATTCGGTATTAACAGAAAGTTCGTTCTCTATTTGTAGAATTATGACGAACTTTGAAATATAAAATTTTAGTAACATATTAACTGTGAAACATAAGAAATAAATCAAAAATGCACCTGCAAATGTTAGCTGACTAATACTAACATTTGAGATGCACCTTATGCTCCTACAATATAGCTATCAATTTATACATGATTTAGCTGCAAATATCACTTCCTGGATTACGATCTTTAAATCGGTTATCAGATAATGATACAGATGATACCGCCATTGCTTTCGTTAATAATCTTCTGCATGGTCTCCTGGAGTTTAATCTGACTGTCATCGGTCATCTTGCTGATTTTTGAATTAATACCTTCCTCCACCAGCTGTTGAATGGATTTTCCGTATATATTAGTCTCCCATATTCCGTCCGGATTCTCCGAGGAATTCTTACGTATGTAATTGATTAAGTCATTTGCCTGTTCTTCACTGCCTACAATGGGTGCAATTTCCGTCTCTATGTTTGCCTTGATCATGTGAATAGACGGCGCCGTAGCCTTTATCTTCACTCCGTATTTATTACCATGCTTCATGATTTCAGGCTCTTCAATAAGAATTTCTTCTTTCACAGGATTGACTACTCCGTATCCTTTATGTCGTACTTCTTCACAGGCTCCGGATACTTTCGCGTACTCTTTCTTGACACTTGCCAGCTCTCTGATTGTACTGATAAGCTGATATTCATCACCAATGGGTACTCCGATAAGATCGCTTAAGATATTGTAGTAATAAACATCATCAAACTCTACAAATACCTTAACAGCACCATTCTCCATCTCAACCTTGTCAATCTTGAAGCGGTTAACAAACTTACTGTCTGTAAGCATATTCTCGCTTCTTACATCTCTGATTAAGGTCAGGCGTTTCAGCAATTGTTTAACGGATTCAATTAAATCCTGTTTCAGCCAGTGGTCATCCGGTAACATCTCTGCCCACTTTGGTGTATGGAAATTAATTTCCGATACTGGAAATACCGAGAGGATATTTGTCATGATATGGTTAATGTCTTCTTTTCTCAGCTGCTCACAGTTAACAGCCATACAGGTAACATTATACTTCTGGGCAATATCATCCGCCAGATTCTGACTGGTTTCCGAATAGGGTCTGTTGGTATTAAGAAGCACTATAAAAGGTTTCTTTAATTTCTTTAATTCTCCGATAGTCTTCTCTTCTGCCGAAATGTAATTATCTCTTGCAAGATCACCAAAACTGCCGTCTGTAGTTACAACAATTCCAATAGTAGAATGGTCGTTTATTACCTTTTGGGTTCCGATTTCTGCAGCCTGGGTAAATGGTATCTCGTAGTCATACCAAGGGGTCTTGACCAGACGTTCCTGTTCGTTTTCTATGTGTCCGGCAGCTCCATCTACCATAAACCCTACACAGTCAATTAAACGGATGTTAACTTTCGTATCATCTCCCAGTTGAATCTGGGCTGCTTCCTTGGGAATAAATTTAGGCTCGGTGGTCATTATGGTCTTACCGGCAGCACTCTGCGGCAACTCATCAATTGCCCTTTCTCTGTTATGCACGTCAATGATGCTTGGTATTACCAGAAGGTCCATAAATCTTTTAATAAAAGTCGATTTCCCCGTTCTTACCGGCCCCACCACACCTATGTATATGTCACCGCCTGTCCTAGCCTTAATATCATTATAAACATCATATATCTGGCTTGATGTAAATTCCGGTGACGAATATTGCTCCAACATACACATCCTCCTTTCGGTTATAATTAAACATATGCAGGTGTCTTACATTTAATGATTTGTGTTGTATATTTCTACCATTAAATTTTCCAGGAATTATTCAGGTATTTAATATTCATATTTCAATAAAATGCAACTCCTGTATTCCAGCGTTATACACATATTGAATGATAATTTTATATTAACTATCTACAACCTTCAAATATTTTAGATTTTTTTAAGAATATTTCCCTTTTATTTTCGATATATTATGGTAAAATATCATGGTAGTTTTAAAAACTACATAATAAAAAAATACATATGATTGGAAGTAGAATGAAATGCTATATCAAATTATAAGTGATAGTTCCTGCGATTTACCTATGGATTATACAAAAGAAAACAACCTTGAGATTATACCTTTCTACGTGTCTTTTGACGGAGAAAACTATTATAAAGAGGGTATAGAAGTAGACCATGAAGAATTCTATAACCGTATGATTACTGATCATGCCTATCCTAAAAGCTCTCTACCTTCTATAGATGATTATTTACAGGTATTTAAAAAATACGCAGCAGAAAATATTCCAGTCATCTGTATCTGTATAACCACCAAATTCAGCGGTTCCTATCAATCAGCAATAACTGCAAAAGAGATATTATCAGAAACCTACCCCGATGCCAGGATAACTGTTATTGATTCAAATATAAATACTGTACTGCAAGGTATCTATGTAAGAGAAGCTGTACGAATGTTACAGGACGGTATCAGCTACGAAGCTGCAATAGAACATCTGGAACGGATTAAAAGCACTGGAAGAATTATCTTTACCATAGGCTCTATGGATTATCTTAAGAAGGGCGGCAGAATCGGCAAGCTGCTAACCTTAGCCGGTGATACACTGGGTATTAAACCACTTATTATCTTAAAAGAAGGTGAAATCTATCCTGCCGGTATTACAAGAAGCAGAAAGAAAGCCAAACTTAAATTATTGGAACTGGCAAAAGAACATTTTATAAAATTGAAAGAAGACTCAAATAATTATGAAATAGTAGTAGGAACAGGGATTGATATGGAGGAGGCAGAAGAATTTAAAAGAGATCTGGAAAAAGCCCTGGGAAGAGAAATTACATTACCGGTTGCCAGAATCGGAGTTACCATCGGAACCCATACCGGTCCCCACCCCATAGGTTTAGGATTAATCAGGAAATATGATATTTAATAGATACTATAAGAAATGGTATGACCGGAATCTCAGAGGTTATCTGCAAAATTCCTGCCATACCATATTATTCTATGAACTGTGTTATTTCTTCCACTCCAACTCAGAGTATTCTCTTCTCTTATCACGTAATAAAAGATCGGAAACTGCTTCTATAGCAGGCTTATTCTCAAATAGCACCAGGTTAACCTGCTCTACGATAGGCATCTCCACATTGTACTTCTTAGCCAGCGCCAGAGCAGCCTTTGCAGAATACACACCTTCTACTATCTGTTTTACTTCCTTCATTGCTTCTTCCATGGTATAACCCTGTCCGATCAGGTAACCTGCATTACGGTTTCTGCTGTGCTTGCTGGTACAGGTAACAATTAAATCACCTACTCCGGAAAGTCCTGCAAAGGTTTCCATCTTTCCGCCCATGGCGATACCTAAACGGCTGATTTCTGCTATTCCTCTTGTCATTAACGCAGCTTTTGTATTATCACCGAAACCAAGTCCGTCAGCAATTCCTGCGGCAAGTGCGATCACATTCTTAATCGAACCACCCAGCTCAATTCCTATGACATCAGGACTGGTATAAACCCGAAAACGTTCACTCATAAATACATCCTGGATGAAATGAGCAGTATCCTTAGAATCAGCTCCCACTACACAGGTAGTAGGGATAGTCCGGCTTACCTCCTCCGCATGACTGGGGCCAGAAAGCACAGCCACATCTGCCTGGGGGATCTCTTCTTTAATAATATCTGTTAAAGTCTCAAGGGTATTCTCTTCAATACCTTTACCAACATTAACAATAATCTGATCCTTCACGATATAGTTTTTTGCATTGTTTGCTGTTGCTCTGACAAAGGGAGAAGCAACTGCGAAAACAATTAACTCTTTTCCTTCACAGGAAGCCTTTAAATCACCGCTTATGAGTACATTATCCGGTAATTTGATACCGGGAAGTTTATCTTTTAGTTCCCGGTCATTTGTGAGCTGTTCAACCTCATTTTTAAGCGCTGACCATAAAACCACTTCATGTCCGTTATTACCCAGCAATATTGCGATTGCAGTACCCCATGCACCCGCACCTAATATGCCTATCTTTGCCATGATACTTCTCCCTTACTTATCTTCTATTTTTATCTTTTGTCCTAATTTATTTTCAGTTCCTTTCATAAGCCTCTGGATGTTTGCTCTGTGTTTTACAAATGCTAATATCGTAAACAAAAAGCTGATCACAAGCATATGTATATTTCCCGGATAAAATATAAGAACTCCAACGGGAAACAGGAGAGAAATCAATAAGGACCCAACGGAGACATACCTTGTAACAGCTACAGATAATGAAAATACGATAAATGCCACCAAACCTAAACGCCAGTCGAAAGCCAGCATAACTCCGCTGGTCGCTGCAATTCCCTTCCCGCCTTTGAAATTCAGCCAGAAAGGGAAATTATGACCTAATACAACTCCAAAGCCAGTATACAGTGCTAATAAGCTTACATCTGCCCTATTCTGAAATACCAGAAAGCTGACAATAAGGATAGGAATGATAGCCTTTAAGGCATCTCCCAAAAAGGTTAATACACCTGCTTTCATTCCTAAGGTCCTTAAAGCATTTGTTGTTCCGGCATTACCGCTTCCATATTTTCTGATGTCAATATTGTTTGCTTTTCCGATAAAATAGCTGGTAGAAAAGCAGCCGCACAAATATCCTACAATCAAGCATATTATAATTCTTTGCAGCATATCATTCTTTTTCCTTTCGCTCCCTGATGAAAAATTTAAGTGATGTTCCGGAAAAACCAAAGGCTTCCCTGATCTTATTCTCAATATATCTGGTATAGGAAAAATGCATCAATTCTTTATCATTAACAAAAATAACAAAAGTAGGCGGTTTTACGGATACCTGTGTTATATAATACAGCTTAAGGCGTTTACCCTTATCTGAAGGGGGCTGCTGAAGAGCAACTGCTTCCGCCATAATTTCATTCAGGACACCGGTTGCAATTCTTAAGTTCTGATTCTGAATAACCTGCTCTATGAGATCAAAAAGTTTGTTCAGACGCTGTCCGGTAAGTGCAGATACGAATATCATCTCCGCATAGGGCATATAGGAAAGAACCCCTTTTATCTCATTTGTATGCTTATAGATGGTCTTATCATCTTTCTCGATTGCATCCCACTTGTTAACGGCAATAATGATACCTTTGCCGCGTTCGTGTGCAATTCCTGCAATTTTGGCATCCTGCTCTGTTACACCTTCTTTGGCATCGATTACCAGAACAACCACATCTGCACGTTCTACGGCAGATACCGTTCTTACAATACTAAAGCGCTCTAATTCTTCTTTAATCTTGCTCTTTCTTCGAAGGCCTGCTGTATCAATAAATATAAATTCTTTTCCGTGGTATTTTACCGGAGTATCGATAGCATCGCGAGTGGTTCCTGCTATATCTGATACGATTACACGGTTCTCACCAATCAGCTTATTAATAATAGAAGATTTACCTACATTAGGTTTACCTACAATAGCAATACGGGGGCGTTCATCTTCTACTTCCCTTAAATCCGCCGGATTAAAATGACTGATTACTTCATCCAGCATATCTCCAAGCCCAAGCTTGGATGATGCGGATACCGGATGGGGGTCACCAATACCAAGGTTATAGAATTCATATACATCAGGCATTAATTTATCAAAGTTGTCCACCTTATTAACTACCAGAATGACCGGTTTGGTAGAACGTCTTAACATATCTGCTACTTTAAAGTCATCATCTACAAGCCCCTGCCTTACATCCACCAGGAACATAATGACATCGGCTGTCTGAATCGCAATTTCAGCCTGCTGCCTCATATAGGATAGCAGTACATCATTGCTCTGAGGCTCAATACCGCCTGTATCAATCATAGTGAACTGTTTGTCAAGCCAGGTAACATCCGCATAGATTCTATCCCTTGTAACTCCTGGGAAGTCCTGTACGATAGCTATTCTTTCACCAGCTAGTGCATTAAACAACGTCGATTTACCAACATTAGGCCTTCCGACAATTGCAACGATCGGTTTACTCATTTTATAAAAATTCCTCTCTTTTATTTGTCATAATCCTTGAACCAAACTACTCTTCTGCCTTTTAACAGTTACTTGGGTATACGGTACTGTATCTTATGAAGGTACTATAGGTTCAATTCCTATATAAGCTTAGTCATTTATCTGGTATCCTTATAAGTTCTATAAAATTTATGAACTATTGCAGAAATAAAATGCCAGATATTCAAGTCATTTTACCTGGAATAGGCAAAACTGATAGAAACTTATATATAGAGATTTTCCGTCTGATTTTACAATACAAATCTCCGTTTGTAAAGCATTTTCAGCAGGTTCTTTCAATATACCAGCAAAGAGAATCCCTTACCGCTCAGGCAAGTCACAATTATTCTCTTAAATTTACTCCTTAAATAGTATATCAGTAAGAGGAATATTTATCAAATAATTTTTCATTATTAAGTATATTGACATTCTCAAAAGTACAGGTACATAATAAGATAAATGCATAAAGAAAGGAGTCAGTCTGCAAAACTTAAGAAATTCAACAAAAAAATCTGCAAAATTAAATTAAAAATGTTTGCATAAAGCAATTTCATAAATGCCTGCATAAGTTAATTTCAAATAATGCCTGCATAGATCAACTTCAAAATTGCCGGCATTAATCAAAACAAAAAAGCATATATTAATAGCTTTTTTAAATACCGGCATTATCACATTCAAAGTATGTGCATAATCATATTTTAATTCATGTATTATTAATTACAAAATGTATGCATAATCACATTCAAAAATGCATCCATAAACAAATTTCTTAAGAAAGCAGCGTGATTTATAAATGGACATCAAGTTAAAACACAGCCTTACTGTGAGAGAATATAATGATTTAAGAGAGAGTGTAAATTGGAAGCCTCTTCCTGAAGCACAGGCACAACGAGGTCTTAACAATACCTATTATCTGACTGCAGCGGTTTATGACGGAGAAACTGTTGGTATGGCACGGTTAATCAGTGACGGAGGATATGTTGCATATCTGGCAGATGTTATTGTAAATGAGAATTACCAGGGACATGGTATAGGCCGAATAATTCTTGATGATATGCTGGATTATATAAAAAACACCTTATCCCAGGGAGATATGGTCATGGTTGTTCTGGTCGCTGCTAAGGGCAAGGAAGAATTTTATGAAAAATTCGGATTTATTAACAGACCTAATGATATTTATGGTGCGGGTATGACTTTATTTATGAATGCATAAAATCTGGAAGTTTAATATAAAGGTACATCTCATATACACTTCACCCAACCTGGAACATTTAACTTTTTTATTCATAAAACACCATATAATCAAGCGCTGTAATTCCATAAAATGAAATAATTCAAAATGTAACTTATATAGTCAGCCTCCTAAAAACGGTTGACTTACCATTTTTACCATGCTATAACTATATAGGTTGAAGTTTTTCATGCTCTTAAAAGGCGTGATTTTATATAGTAATAATTTACATCCGTTCAATATAACATTATAAACACAATAATCCTGTATCAGACATAATTTAGGAGGACAAGCAATGCCTGAGAATACCACGAAGAGCCCTATCGCCCCTTTAAAGATTATATCCCTGGAAGGTTTTAAGCCTCTGGCTGAGAAAATCGATAAACATATCTCTATTTCTCGCAGAAACAAAGAGGAAAAAAATAATTACAATCTCTCTTTTCCCGGCTATTATAAGGACAGCTATCTGGTTAATGCCCAAGTACCTCGTTTTAGTTCCGGTGAAGCCAAGGGTGTCATAAAAGAGACCATCCACGGAATGGACCTTTTTATACTGGCTGATATCAGCAACCATAGTCTTACTTATAATCTCTATGGTGAAGAAAACGGAATGTCTCCGGACGATCATTTTCAGGACTTAAAACGCCTTATAGATGCCTGCAATGGAAAAGCCAGAAGAATCAATGTGATACTTCCCTTCCTATATGAAGGCCGTCAGGATAGAAGAAGCAATCTGGAATCCTTAGACTGTGCCACAGCTCTTCAGGAATTGGTAGAAATGGGGGTTCAGAATATCATCACCTTTGATGCCCATGAGGCCAGAGTACAAAACGCAATTCCTTTAGAAGGCTTTGATAATTTCTATACCTCTTATCAGTTCCTTCAAGCCTTTCTTAATACCGAAAATGGAATATCCATTGAAAAAGAAGACCTGATGGTAATAAGTCCTGATGTAGGTGGTATGTCAAGAGCTGTATTCTACTCAAATATCTTAGGTGTGGATATGGGTATGTTCTATAAGAGAAGGGATTATTCCATAGTCAGCAATGGTAAGAATCCCATTATTGCTCATGAATTCTTAGGCGGTGATGTCGCAGGAAAATCCGTTTTTATCGTTGATGACATGATTGCTTCCGGTGAAAGCGTATTAGAAGTTGCCGCAGAATTAAAGGCAAGAAAAGCAGAAAGAATTTATATAGCTGCGACCTTCGGTCTCTTTACCAGCGGTTTTGATAACTTTGATAAAGCTTATGAGAAAGGTATAATAAACAGAGTTTATACCTCCAATCTCATTCATACTTCAGAAGAAGTACTTAATAAGCCTTATTATACCAACGTGGATATCAGTAAGTATCTCTCCCTGATCATCGATACCCTCAACCATGACTGCTCTGTTGACGGTATCATGAACTCCAGTGCACTGATAAGACAGCGTTTAAACGATTACAGGGAGAACTACCGGAATAATCATTGATTTACTTATCCAGCATCAAAAAGGCAGCCAAGGTTCCCCTCTTTCCTTTTGATGCCCTATGTGAAAATAAAAGTTCTGAATTACAGCAGGTACAAAGATTGCTGATATGAATATTACCGCTATCAACTCCTGCAGAGGTTAAAACAATACGGTTTACTTCCCATAAATCCAGCTGGTATTTACCGGCTGGGTTTTTCTTAAGAATTCTCTCGAAATTCCCATTCAGTTCCGGCTCAAATTCTCTTATAAATTCCTCAGCTACTTCTATGCTGATTTCATAACAATCTTTGCAGATGGAGGGACCAATAAGGGCCGTTACCTCAGAAGGGTCGGTATCAAATTCCTCCTTCATAGCTTCCAGAGTTTTCTGTCCCATACGTCCTACTGTTCCCCTCCAGCCGGAGTGGCTAAGTCCTATGGCTTTGTTTTTCTTATCTACAAAATATAGAGGAACGCAATCAGCATAAAAGGTTGCAAGGGGGATTCCTGGTACATTTGTTATAAGACCATCAATATCCTCATAATCTCTGGGATAAAACAAACCTTTTCCTCTGTCAGCTTCCTTAACCACTTTGACATTTGTTTTATGTACCTGATGAGTGGCAACCACATCTTCAAGGTTTATTTTCAGACTTTCACATATTCTTCGGTAGTTTTCATCTACTTTTTCCTTCGCATCTCCCACTGAATAGGAAAGGTTTAAGGATTCAAAGCAGCCTTCACTGACTCCGCCAAGCCTGGTGGTAAATCCATGCCTGATAAATGGTATCTCAGACAAAACATTAAAAGTCAGAAAAGGTGTTTGTTTATCTGTATGTAATTTGATATTCCGATTATTTTCCAACAACACTTCCTCCTATCTGTGTGTCCTGACACACGTTAATAAACAAAGGGCATTAAAGACAATATTACATAACAGCATCAAAAGCATTCTGAATCAGAGTTATCTCGTCTCCTACTATCCCTACTACATCAAACCGGCAAGGGGTGTCTTCAGAAATCTGATGCTTATACATATAGTATCTTGCTGCTTTCGTTATATTCCTGGTTTTTCTTAAATCCACAGCTTCAAAAGGCGAACCGCTTATTAAATCTCTGCGAAACTTTACTTCGACAAACACAAGTACTTCCTTATCCAAGGCAATCAGATCGATTTCTCCATGTCTGCTAAAGAAATTTGAAGCCAGTATGACATATCCGGCGGCTTTCAGATACTCGGCAGCAATTTGTTCTTTCTCATTTCCGACAGTTCTTTTGTTATAAATGATACCCCTTCTTCCCCGGGCTTATTTGAAAACTCCTCAAGCCGTTTCCAAATACGCACTAATGCTATTTCATTACTTTAGATTTTATCCGATCCATATCATCTACAAAAATCATAATCTCAGAGACCACTTCATATAACTCAGGCGGGATATAATCCCCAAGATCCAGCTTTGATAAACTTGCTGCCAGTCTGCTATCCTCATGTACCGGTATTTGATTTTGCCTGGCACCTTTTAAAATCTTGTCTGCCAGAAATCCCTTACCGGTAGCAATAATCCTGGGAGCCGCATCTTCTTCATTGTAGCCCAGCGCTATTGCAGTTTTATTCATAAATTCAGAATCACTGCTCTCCTTTGATTCCTGGTGCTTTAGGCTGTCAGATTTATTAAGTTTGTCGGGATTCTTCTTATTATCCATTAAAATCACTCCTCCCATTATATTCCTTAAGGGTGTCAGATGAAGTTCTTTATAAAACTCATTCTATGTAAAGGTGTCGGACCAAATTTTTTCAATGCCTCAATATGATCCCCTGAGCCATATCCTTTATTGGAAGCAAAGCCATAAGCGGGGAATATCTGATCATAAGCTGTCATGATACGGTCTCTTGCTACCTTTGCTATTATGCTGGCTGCCGCTATGGATACACTCTTTGCATCACCTTTTATAATAGGAACCTGTTTTATTGGTACCTGTGGTATGGTAACGGCATCATTTAAAAGAATATCCGGAGTTACCTTCAAATTACCGATAGCCTGACGCATTGCTTCATAGGTTGCCTGCAAAATATTAATTTCATCAATTTTAGCCGGCGGAACAGAACCCACTCCGATTGCAATAGCTTTCTCCATGATTTCATCATAGAGCTTCTCTCTCATTTTCTCAGTCAATTGCTTGGAATCATTTATATATAAGATGTCGCAGTTCTTTGGAAGAATGACCGCTGCCGCCATAACCGGTCCTGCTAAAGGGCCTCTTCCTACTTCATCAATACCACAGACATAAGTATATTCATTATATTTCCTCTCATAGGAATTCATCTCGTATATTCTGTTTTTCTCTTCTTCCAATGCAGCAAGTCTCTTTCTGTGCTTATCAAGAAGACTTTTTACACCTGTTCTTGTATCCTCCTGATATTTAATAATCATATCGGCGATTTCCTCTTCTTTGGCCAGAAGAAATTCTTCTTTAACAGCCTGTATACTCATTCCCATAAATAAATAACCTCATTCCTTTACTTACTTTCTTATGTAATATTTTATTTAATATTCTTGTAATACAGCTTAATTCCAATTCCAGGAAAGGAAATAACTAAGAATCCTGAATTCTTTAAACACCAATCTTTTAAACAGCTTTTACCTTATTACATTAAGGTAAATTAAGGCCAGTCATTTATTTTCAGATGCTATACTCCCAGTTTTATAAAACAAAAGAGAAAGATTGAACATCTTTCTCTTTTGTTTCAATCTCTTGTAATCGGCAATTAAGTGATATGGCTATTATATCAGATTTCCGTGTAATCCAAAAGATTATTTCATTATATTATTCGCTTATGGAATTATCATTCTCTTCCCCCTGGGTTTCACTTTCGATTTCCGGCGGAAATTCAAGCGTTACCTTTCCAAGCTTCGCATTACGGAAATCATCCACCAGGAAACCTGAGGCTTTTTCAAGATCCAATTCCCCGCCCTTTAATAAACAGGCTCTTTTCTTTGCGATAGCTGTAAGGTTCTCTACTGCATCTTCGCTTTCAGTTATACCATATCGCTCTGTTAAGGCACCCTTATAATACGTAGTCAGAAAAGATATAAGATCAAGGCTCATGGAATAGCTGTTTAAGATATCATCTCTTATTGACCCAATTAAAGCAAGATGAAGACCTACTCTCTGATCCTCAAATTTCGGCCATAAAATACCGGGCGTATCTAAAAGTTCAATGGATTTATTTAATTTAATCCATTGCTTGCCTTTTGTTACACCGGGTTTATTTCCCGTTTTTGCAGATGCTTTACCTGAGATGCTGTTAATAAAGGTAGATTTTCCCACATTTGGAATACCAACAACCATTGCACGCAATGGTCTGTTCAGGATTCCTCTTTTTCTGTCTCGTTCGATTTTAGCTTTACAGGCTGTTATAACGGCATCATTCACCTTTCTGATTCCGTCTCCCTTTTTGGAATTAACAAGTGCTGCTATATATCCCTGGCTCTCAAAATATTCCTTCCATTTCTGGTTCTGAACATCGTCTGACAAATCATATTTATTTAACAGAATAACCCTTGATTTATTACCGGCAATCTGATTAATATCTGGATTTTTACTGCTCAGCGGAATACGTGCATCAACCAGTTCGATGACTACGTCAATTAGCTTCATATCTTCCTGCATCACACGTTTTGCTTTCGACATGTGACCGGGATACCATTGAAAATGCATTATTCCTCCTCCTTTACGGTATTTAATTTATTTATAAAGGCAAAACCATTTTCTCTAATCCAGGCTTTCCCTATAATGTCTCCAGTTACAATGTTTCCTATATTGGCAAAACGGCTGTCTTCACTGTTATTTCGGTTATCTCCAAGGACAAAGAATTCATTCTCATCCAGCTTGATTTCTTCCTCCGCCAATCCTGCATTGGTAATAGCCTCCGTTTTAACAGGTTCCTTAAGTACTGAACCGTCTATATATACTTTTCCGTCAATGATGCGGACGGTTTCACCGGGAAGGCCAATAACCCTTTTGATATTTAAATAGCTATGTTCTTTATCCGACTGTTTAAATACAATTACGTCAAATCTTTTAGGTTCACTAAATACATAAGCAAATTTATTGATTAATATATTATCCTGATCTTTCAGGGTACTTTCCATAGACTGACCAGACATTAAGGTCTTTTCCAACGCATAATGGGTAATATAATAAGCCAGTGCTACAACTGCGGCTATCTCAATGAACCATATGAGCAGAGATATTATTACTTTTTTTATTATCGGGCCCTTGTCCTCTTTTTCAAAATCATATTTCATAGGAACCTCTCTTTTAATATCCGATGTTTAACAATTGGAAGTTTAATGAAACAGGATAATAAAAGGGACAATACTATAAGTAGTTGTCCCTTCCCGTTTTTTTGGGTTACGTGTTATTATTTTACGATTTCTTTAACTTTAGCTTTCTTACCTACTCTGCCACGTAAATAATTTAACTTAGCTCTTCTAACCTTACCGTGTCTGATAACTTCGATCTTCTCAACACTAGGGGAATGCAGGGGCCAAGTCTTCTCAACGCCGATACCGTTAGATGCTTTTCTTACAGTAAATGTCTCTCTGGCTCCACCGTTCTGTCTCTTTAAAACAGTACCTTCGAAAACCTGTGTTCTTTCACGATTACCTTCTTTAACTTTTGCATATACTTTAACAGTATCGCCTACGTTGAAGTCTGCGATTTCGCTTTTAAGCTGAGCAGCTTCGATTTCTTTAATAATGTTATTCATTTATGTGACCTCCTTAAATTCGATGTTCTTAATACCTTGCCTCGGTTAAACAGCTTGTACCTCCTGTTAATGGGCGTTGTATCAGAGGACCATCCCATCTCACAACAACTTACTATAACATGCTCCACCAGAAAATGCAAGTAAATTCTCTTTATTTAAAAGAAGTTTTCTCATTTACTAAATGCAGCTGTTTATTCCTGATTCAAACAAATAAAATAACCATATATTATTATGATCTTATGATACTTGTCCAAATATAAACTTGTCCAAGAATAAAAAACAGACACACAGGCAAAGTACAACTTATATGTTTGAATGTACTCCCCTCTACTGCCTGTGTATCTATTATGATAATACACTCGACTACCTTGGTAGTCAATAGACACTTATGTCTATTTTATGTTTTTATTATATAAATTATAAGCCTTATTGATTTATTTTTTTAAGATAAGTTCTATCCTTCTCCGACAAAATAGCCTTTTCCATTAAATCCGGACGATTATTAATGGTTCGAAGGAGAGATTGCTGTCTTCTCCACTCTTCAACCTTGCCATGATGACCGGATAACAGCACTTCAGGTACTTTCCTGCCTTCAAATTCTTCCGGCCTGGTATATTGGGGGTACTCTAACAGGTTATCCTGAAAAGTCTCAAACTCAGCAGAAGTTTCGTTATTTAAAACTCCCGGCACCAGTCTGCTGATTGCATCAATCATGACCATAGACGGCAGTTCCCCTCCGGTTAATACATAATCTCCGATGGAAACATTATCTGTAACGATCATTTCCAGGGCACGTTCATCAATTCCCTCATAATGACCGCAAAGAAAAATTAAATTCTCTTCTTTTGCAAAATCTTCCGCCATAGACTGGTTAAATACCTTTCCCTGAGGCGTAAGGTATACCACTCTGGGTGTCTTTTCATTTCCGGCAGTCTCATCATTTCCTGCTGCAGCTATCTCTTCCTTCACCGTTCGATAAGCCCTTACCACCGGACCGGCTGCCATGACCATTCCTGCACCGCCTCCATAAGGATAATCATCTACTCTGTTATGTTTATTTTCCGAAAAATCTCTGATATCTACCGTATTTAACTTAAGAATACCTTTTTCCACAGCCCGTCCAATTATACTGGCAGACAGACCCTGTCTGATCATCTCCGGAAAAAGGGTCAATACATAAAAATTCATGTGATAAACCTTCCTGCTTCTATTTTCCAACCTGTTTTCTTATTGTCTTTCCATCACAAAATTATTTTATATTAATCCAGGCATTAAATGTACCAATATCTTTTTATTTTCTACATCGACATCAATAATACATTCTTTAATGGATGGCAGAAGAATCTCTTTCTTTTCTTTGGTGGTAACTACATAGACATCATTTGCACCGGTAGACAGCACATCTGTTAAAACACCAAGTTCTTCACCTTCTTCGGTAACAACAACCGAATCCAGAATATCACAGATAAAGAATTCATTCTCCTGTAATTTCACTGCATTTTCCCTTGTAACCAATAAATCGCAGCCTTTGTATTTCTCTATATCATTTATATTATCAATTCCCTTAAACTTCAGGATAGCCCACTGTTTAAAAAATTTGACCCCTGCAATTTCAAGTTCCTTATATTCCTTTTTAGTATCCAAAAACACCTGTTTTAATTGCTTAAAACGCTCCATATCATCCGTAGTAGGAAATACTTTCACTTCACCTTTAATTCCATGGGTAGATGATATTACCCCAACTCTTAAATAATCTTCCATTGATACTCCTTATCAATTATACTGCAACCATTATTTATGTATATTCTATACTAAAATCCTGCTGTTATCCCAGACAAGCCAGCTTCTTTGCAATAACAGTTCATATTTTCTTTGTAATAATAACATTTTTTAATAAAATAAGAACCCTTGCAAGTAAGGGATAAGGAAAGAATTCTCCGGAAAAATTTATTTTCCAGAGCTTTTCTTTCTACCACCTAATCCAGACAGGGTCCTTTAAGGCATAAATATTATTATTGAAGAATTTCAACAACTACCTTTTTATCATCCTTTGCAGCTGCTGCTTTTACAACGGTACGAATGGATTTTGCTATTCGGCCTTGTTTGCCGATGACCTTCCCCATGTCCTCAGGTGCAACCTTTAACTCCACAATAATGGACTGGTCGGTTTCCTTTTCTGTTACAACAACTTCTTCAGGGTGATCAACGAGTGATGTAGCAATTACTTTAACTAATTCTTTCATTACCCTACACCTCCAATGGAATGTGACAACTATTATACCATAAATCGGAATTTACGGCAATATGCCATCATCCCCAAAAAATGTTAAACAGAAAATTATTTTGTAATTCCTGCTTTTCTAAATAAATCACCAACTGTTTCAGTAGGCTGAGCACCATTCTGTAACCACTTCTTAGCTGCTTCTTCGTTTACTTTGAAAGCGTTGGGTTCTTTAGTAGGATCATAAGTACCGATTTCCTCGATAAATCTTCCATCTCTAGGTGATCTGGAATCTGAAACAACGATTCTATAGAAAGGAGCCTTTTTCTGTCCCATTCTTCTTAATCTGATTTTTACTGCCATGTAATTTCACCTCCTTGAAATTTTAAATATATATTATTGAAAAGTTATAAGTTTATAACCTGACAATCTAGAATCCGAAAGGCAGTTTGAACTTGCCTTTTTTCATGCCCTTAGAGCCCATCATTCCTGACATTTGCTTCATCATCTTTTTGGACTGTTCAAAGCCTTTCACCAACCTGTTTACTTCACTGATGTCAACACCGGCTCCCATTGCAATCCTTTTCTTTCTGGAAGGATTTAAAATATCCGGATTGGCTCTCTCTGCCTTTGTCATGGAATAGATAATTGCTTCCACACCACTTAAAGCATTTTCGTCAAAATCCAGATCTTTCATCTGGCTGCCACCCATACCGGGCATCATTTTAAGGATATCTCCGATACCGCCCATTTTCTTAATCTGCTGCATCTGTTCCAGATAATCATTAAAATCGAACTCAGCCTTCTTGATCTTCTTCTCAAGCTGCTTAGCCTTTTCTTCATCAAAATCTGCCTGCGCTTTGTCTATAAGGGTCAGTATATCACCCATACCAAGTATACGGGAAGCCATTCGGTCAGGGTAAAACTGCTCTAAATCTGATAATTTCTCACCCATACCTGCATACAGGATAGGACGGCCGGTTACTGCTCTGATGGATAGAGCCGCACCACCTCTGGTATCACCATCAAGCTTTGTTAAAATAACACCGTCAATTCCAATCTTACTCTGGAAATGCTCCGCAACATTTACGGCATCCTGTCCAGTCATGGAATCTACAACCAGGATAGTCTGGTGAACCTGTATGTTCTCTTTAATTTCAATTAGCTCATTCATCATGTCTTCATCTATATGAAGACGTCCTGCGGTATCTAATATCACCACATTCATGCTGTTGTCTTTGGCATGTTCAATAGCAGCTTTGGCTATATTAACGGGTTTATGCTTATTTCCCATGGAGAATACAGGCACTCCCTGTTTATCCCCGTTAATCTGCAGCTGTTCAATAGCAGCCGGACGGTATATATCACAGGCAACCAGTAAAGGCCGCTTGCCCTTTGCCTTGAATTTACCGGCAAGTTTTGCTGTAGTAGTTGTTTTACCGGCACCCTGTAAACCGCACATAAGGATAATGGTCATTTCATTTCCGGGCCTAAAGGCTATTTCTGTAGTCTCTGAACCCATGAGATTTACCATCTCTTCATTAACAATCTTTATTACCATCTGGCCAGGAGTAAGGCTTGTCATAACATCCTGTCCAACGGCCCGTTCCTGCACATTCTTAATAAAATTCTTAACTACCTTGAAGTTAACATCTGCCTCTAAAAGAGCCATCTTAACTTCCTTCAGTGCTGTGGCTACATCCGCTTCTGTCAGGCGGCCTTTGCCTCTTAAGTTCTTAAATACATTTTGCAGTTTTTCAGAAAGGCTGTCAAATGCCATCGGATACCTCCTGCCCATTATTATCTATCTTTTATCTAAATTTGTCTGTTAATTTACGTATATTAGTTATAATTCATTAACCATCTTCCGTGACAGGCTTATAATGTTATCCAAATCTTCGTCTTTGTACTCATCCTTTAACCGGCACGCAAGCAAATGGATTTCTTCTGCTATCTGCCTGGTGGACTCGAACTTACGGGCGAGACCCAGTTTCTTCTCACAATCGTTTAATTGCTTTGAACCTCTCTTAACAATATCATATACGCCTTGTCTGCTGATTCCCTGCAAAGCGGCAATCTCTCCTAATGAAAGATCATTGAGTATATAATCTTCAAAAATCTGTTTGTTATGGTCCTTTAAAAGTTCTCCATAAAAGTCAAACAGGAGAGATAAATATACCTTTTCCTGAAGTTTTTGATTGATTTCAGCGCTTTCCATAAAAACACCACCTGTAAAGTAATTTTCTTTACAGGTGGTAGTATATATGATTACAGAGGGTTTGTCAAGGTTTTTTTGCTAAAAAATCAACTATTGCTTGTACAGTCTCTATCTGCTGTTCTTCATCGCTGATAGAAGCTGTTCCATCTCCTTTTTGAAAACCATAATTTCCAAATTGAGCATGGTTTCCGCCCTGAATTTCAACTAACCCTGTTAGTCCTTTCAGTTTATCCCTGTTAAGAACCTTATCTTCGCTTCCATAGATTATAACAGCCGGAATATCAGACTTATTCACAGGATAGGCTGCTAACAGTATGAGACCGGCTACCTCTTCTGAATGTTCTACAGCATAACTGCTTGCCATTGCCCCCCCCAGGGAATGACCACCCATATACCAGCTGGTGATCTCCGGAAATTGTTCTATTATTCCGTCAGCAGCATTTACATCAAATACCGCCAGATGAAAAGGCATCTTTATCAATACACAGGTGATGCCTTCGCCGGAAAGTCTGTTCAAAATCGGGGCATAAGCAGTTTCCTCCACTTTCCCGCCGGGATAGAAAATCAATCCTTTGTTCTTATTCTTGTCAGGCTCAGGGTAAAAGACTGTGTAGTCTTTTCCAACTTCAATGCTTTCAGAATAAGTACTGTAAATATCCTCTGCTGTTGCATCAGCCTTATAATATTGCAGGACATAGATTAAAAAGGTACCTGCAAGTATTAATAAAATAGCAGCAAGAATAATTAAAACTCTAGTGATAATTTTCTTTTTCTTCATAAAGTTTCCTTATTTATTTTGATGTTTCATTTTGGTATTTCATTTTGATGTTCATCCTGATATTTCATTTTATTGTTCGTTTTGAGGTTTTATTTGATGTTTTATTTGATGTTCGTTTTGATGTTTCGTTTGATGTTTCGTTTTTGATGTTCGTTTGATGTTTAATTTTTGATGTTTTTTTCAATGTTTTATTCATATGCTTTATAATATGCATTAAATATTAATAACATCAACACTGATATTTTGTAAAACCCTATTAACCTCTTCCTTTGGCAGATCATATGGCTTTATGACAGCTTCCGGTTCTCCTTCTGCTTCTCTTAAATGCTTCTCCATTACCAGTAGGTCTCTCCAGGCACCGAATTTATATGCTGTTTTTTCATAGATACCGATTTCTTTAAAGCCGAATTTTTTATGAAGTGCTACACTTCCGGTATTTGGGACACAAATTACAGAATAGACCGTATAAAGTCCCTGTGCTTTTGCAAGTTGAAAAAGTGCATTGTAAAGTGCCGTTCCAATACCCTTTTTATGATAGGTATCCTTAATATATACGGAGCATTCACAGTCCCAGTTGTAAGCGGCCCTTTCTCTGTAAAGGGAACAGTAAGCATAGCCTGCTATTTCACCATCCACCGTATATACTAACCACGGATAGGTACTTGTTATTTTTCTGATTCTTTCTTTAAAATTGTCTAAGGGAACTGTTGTATATTCGAAGGAAACTACTGTATTTAGGATATAAGGTTCATAAATAGCGTATATTTCTTCGGCATCATCCAGGGTAGCCATGCGTATTTCTGTCTTGCTCATAATGTTCGACCTTTCTGCTTCTGTTAATTTGCAATATCATTAATATTAATTGAGCTGGTAAAGAGGTTGAATAAACTTTATTAGTCTTATACATGTGTAAATAAAAAGGTACCGATTCCTACTGCTATGGTTATGTTTAAGGAGTCCACCTCCGGCGACTGGGGAATACAAACGCTTGTCCCTGCTGTCAGATAGGAATCATCCAGCCCTGTTGCTTCATTACCAAAGACCAGTGAAAACAATTCAGCTTTCGGGCAGTTCTGTATCTCCAGGGTATTTTCACCATTTAACATAAAGGTGAACACCTCTTGTTTCTTGTTAAGCTTCCGATACTCTTCGAAAGAGGAAAACAACTGGACTCTCATTTTGAATAAGGCACCCATAGAAGCCCGAATAACCTTTGGATTAAATATATCCGCGCAGGGAGTTATAATCGCCATGTCCTTTATTCCAAGTCCTAAGGCTGTTCTTAAAATAGTACCCAGATTTCCCATATTACTTGGGTTGACAAGCACTATATGGGAAGCATCACTGTTCAGGGTATCCTCATACTTATTAAATACACCTATGACGTAACAATTTTCTTTGTCACTAACCTTTGAAAAAAGCTTATCGTCTTTTAACACCGGTATATTATTCTCTTTACAGGTATTCCTGATCTTCTCCTCATCAGTATACTGAGAATGGATATATACACCTGTAATGTTTTCTTTTTTTCCTGCTATTAGCTCATAGGTAGGAAAAGCACCCAGAGCATAGGAATAAGCAGCTCCTTTTTTATATGGCTTTATCGCTTCCATACATCACTTCCTTCTTATTTTCAATCACTAAAATTCTCTCAATCACTAAAATTCTCACTCACAATATTATATCCAAATGGGAAAAACGTCAACTTAAATCCTAAAGCTTTCATCAGCTATTACTTAACAAAATAAAGTCCACATAATTTTTCATGCAAACCTGTCTAAGCCTTACAAATCAAAATCTAAATTGCTGAATATATTTACTATCCCGTTTTAAATTTAATTTAATTTTTCCTTGTATCTACTTTTTTACTTGATGTTATTTTCCTTCAAGCTTATTTCAGCTCAGCTTCATCTAATATTATAGAATCTCTTCATCAAAATAGACTGCTGCAATTTCAGGAAAATTGCTCAGCAGTCTATCTGTTGAGATTGAAGATTTGTTTATTTAATATTACTCTTTACAGCCGGAATACCTAATAATTTATACCGGGTATGCCTTATTCTGATAATCAGCAAAAAGTGGATCTACACCTGTTTCCTGCGCTTTACGATACTTAAAGAATTCCATGGCCACCTGAGGAAATAGTGCATAGGATAGGACGTCTTCCTCCTGCTGCTTCCATTCCTTAACCGCTTCTTCCATCGCTGGCAGTTCCGGTTTCAGAAGATCTGCGGGACGGCACTCAATCGGTTTAGCATCACCTATAACCTTTTTTCTGACTTCTTCATCAAAAGGTCTTACGGTTTTTCCGTATTCACCGGCAAGGATAGCTTTGGTTTCTTTGGTTACCATTTTATAACGTTCACCTGCTATAACATTTAATACAGCCTGTGTACCGACAATCTGGCTGGAGGGGGTTACCAATGGCGGTTCACCAAGATCTTTTCTTACTCTTGGTATCTCTTCCAGCACCTGATAGTATTTATCTTCTGCTTTCTGTTCCTTTAACTGGGACATCAGATTGGATAACATTCCTCCCGGTACCTGATAGAGTAAAGTTTTTATCTCCACACCCATTACCTTGGGATTTAAGATTCCTTCCTCCATGGCATTATCCCTTAGCGGACGGAAATAATCCGCAATTTCAGCTAATAACTGCTGGTCAAGACCGGTATCATAAGGAGTTCCCTTGAAGGTCTCAACTAATACTTCTGTCGCCGGCTGGCTGGTTCCCATAGCAAAAGGAGACATTGCAGTATCTATAATATCTGCACCAGCTTCTACTGCTTTCATATAGGTCATTGCAGCCACACCGCTGGTATAATGGGTATGAATATCGATAGGTATATTTACGGCTTCCTTTAAAGCACCGATTAACTCGGAAGCTTCATAAGGTACAAGAAGCCCTGCCATATCCTTTACGCATAAAGAGTCCGCCCCCATCTCTTCGAGCTTCTTAGCCAGTTCCGTGTAATACCCTGTAGTATAAGCTTCTCCCAGTGTAAATGCGATTGCAATCTGAGCATGGCCTTTTTCTTTTTTTGTTGCTTTCACTGCTGTTTCCAGGTTTCTGATATCATTAAACGCATCAAAGATACGTATATTGTCGATTCCGTTTGCAATGGATTTCTGAATAAAGTACTCTACTACATCATCTGCATAGTGGCGGTAACCTAACAGGTTCTGTCCGCGAAGCAACATTTGAAGTTTTGTATTTTTGAAACCTTCTCTTAATTTTCTAAGCCTAACCCAGGGATCTTCCTTTAAAAAACGTAAGGATGCATCAAAGGTAGCACCTCCCCAGCATTCTACCGCATGGTATCCCACTTTGTCCATTTTTTCAAGAATTGGCAGCATCTGCTCAGTAGTCATTCTTGTTGCTATGAGTGACTGATGAGCATCACGCAGGATGGTTTCGGTTATTTTAACAGGCCTTTTAATCTGTCCCGAATCGTTATGCAATTCGTTCATCGGTATGCCTCCTTTACACAAGTTCTATTAGTTTAAAGTTGCAAGTAAGGTTCCGGATTCTACCGTTTCACCAACGCCAATATTAATACTTGCTACAGTTCCGGCTTCCGGTGCAACAATTTCATTTTCCATTTTCATAGCTTCCAGAATCAGTAATACATCACCTCTGTTAACAGACTGTCCAATGGACGCTTTAACAGCTAAAATTTTTCCGGGCATTGGTGAAGTAACGGGAATCTTACCATTGGAACCACCGGTAACCGCTGCGGGAGCTGCTTCCTGTTCAGGTTCCGCTGCTGCAGGGGCTGTTGTCTGAGCTGCCGGAGCAGGGGTTGCTGCCACCGGAGCCGGAGCTGCATAAACGGGAGCCGCTGCTCTTGCCGGACGGCCTGTTGTCTCTTCCACTGTAACATCATATGCAATACCATTAACTGTAACTGTATAAGTTTTCATTATTTATTTCCTCCTTATAATAAGCTCTGGATATTATCTTCTACGTATCGAACGGATTACAAGTCCGTCAGCAGGTACCTCTTCCAAAGAAGCCATTAATGCGGCTGTTATAACCGCCACCAGCTGAGGATCATTTGCAGGATTAATCTGCACGGGATTACTATTATTTATGGCTGCTGCACCTGAAGCCGAATCAACTGCTCTGTTCGACCCACTGTTATCGCTGCCTTTATACATAGCTTTTGTCAAAGCGATGAAAAGTCTTATGATACCAAGGATACCAACAACCAGAATTAAGCCTGTAAAGACTAAACCGAGTATTACAACCGTATCTAAATATTCACCGGGAATCTGATCCTTAACTCCAAAGCCATTAACCGCTGTAAGTATAAGGCTGTTCCCATAGAATCCTGATAAACTCATGTCTGCTCCTATCTGCACGGTCCAAGTCACTTCCGTACCTAGTTATTGCTTTCATATTATTTCTTTAAAGGATATCAAATCTCTCGTTTAATATTTCTGGATCCATAGTTGAACTGTTTATATTTTCAACTTACCGAGCTTTTAAACCGTTCCATGCTTTTTGGAAGAAGCATGTACACTCTTTGTAAAGAGCATTTCAAAAGCATAGATTAAATGCTTACGTGAAGTTGCTCTATCTATAATGGAATCCACATAACCACGTCTTGCCGCTGAAACAGCATTGGACTGAAGTTCCTTATATTCCTTTGCTTTCTCTTTCAGATCAACCTCTTCGCCTTCATAAATTATGCTTACTGCCTGGTTCTCATCCATCATACCGATAGAAGCACTGCTCAGTGCAAATACCATATCAGCACCGATATGCCTGGAATTCATTGTAACATAAGCACTGCCGAAAGCTTTCCCTATAATAAGATTTACTTTCGCGACTGTAGCCGAAGCAAAGGCATAAGTTAATTTAGCAGCTGCGGCTGCAATAATGGTTTCCTGATTAAGCTCTGCTTTATATCCTTCAACATCAGTCAGTGATAGTAACGGAATTCCGAAAGAGTCACAGAAACGAATAAATCTCTCTGCTTTTAAACATCCTTCTGCAGTAAGTGTTCCATCATGCTCAGCTGAAAGAACACCGGAATCCTCTGCCCAGGCCCGTCGATTCGCGACAGCTCCTATGGTTACACCATTTAATCTTATAAATCCGGTAACCATCTCTTTGGCATGCTCTTTCTTAATCTCTACAAAGTAATTGTCATCGGAAATCTCAGTCAGTATGTGCGATGTATCTTTGTTATCAAATACAGCTTCCGGAATTAAACGATTTAAGTCATCCAGACATTCATCATAGGATGCGTCATCTTCGTTATTAGCCGGCAGTAAAACAATCAGATTTCTGATACTTTCCAGCAAAGCCGCTTCATCCTTTACAACAAAGTCAATGTTTCCTGCCTGCGCTTGAAATCTTGCTGCTGCCGTATCACATTTCGCTGTAAAGTTCTGTTTCAAAGCGTTAGGTGAATTTACAAAAAGCTGCCCATTATTTTCTGTCATAAACGAAAAATCACTTAAGGCGCTTAATACAGCAAGCCCTCCACCGCATGGACCTAAAATAGCGGTTATTTGAGGTATTACACCTGACGCCATTGTCTGTTTCTGGTAGATCTCTCCTAAACCATTCAATGCATCAGTGGCTTCCTGAAGTCTTAAGCCGGCACTGTCGATTATTCCGATAACCGGTGCCCCCACCTTAAGTGCTAAATCATATACTGCTGTGATTTTTTTTGCATGCATTTCACCAATGGTACCGCTTCCAGCAGTGCTATCCTGGCTGTATACATATACTGGATTTCCGTCAATTACTCCATATCCGGTAATTACACCATCGGAAGAAATTTCCTTTTGACTGAGATTAAAATCCGTATTTCTTTTCGTGACCAAAGCACCAATTTCTACAAAACTGTTATCATCAAGAAGAGCGGTAATTCGTTCCCTTGCTGACAATTGTTTAGCCGTGTTCATCTTCTGCCCTCCATTTACTTCCATTTATAAAAATAAATTCAAATTTTCTGCCTATTATATTATAGGATAAATTTCTGGTAATTTCAAGGATTATTAAAATAAATATCCGTATATGTTAGTAATTATATACATTGAATTTCATCCAATCAAAGGCTGACAGGTATAAAAATGCCATAAATCAAGGCCTTTTTATACCTGTCAGAGTAAAAAACAGAAATTAAATTGTTAGTATCTTAAAAGAAGCTTCCACAACTTCCGGGTCAAATTGAGTACCGGCATTCGCCCTTAACTCTTGTATAATCTGTTCCATGGTAAGCGCTTTTCGATAAGGCTTATCAGACAGCATGGCTTCAATGGCATCTGCAACTGCCAATATTCGTGCCAATTTCGGAATTTCCTCTCTCTTCAGGCCTCTAGGATAACCGGTTCCATCATATCTTTCATGATGAGACAGAACTTCTTCCGCCAGATACATCAGTTCGGGCGATGCTTTTATTATTTGATAACCTTTTTCTGAATGCCTGGTAACAATCTCGTATTCAGCTTCTGTTAATTTATCCGGTTTATTTAATATCCCATCTTCTATGGTTATCTTGCCTACATCATGTATCTGTCCCAAGACCCTCAAATCTATAATATCACTATTACCAAGACCAAGAATAACCCCCAGCTTGTCCGCCAGGCGGCTGACTCCCATAGAATGTTCTCTTTCCGATGGATTCTTTACATATAATGACTGCAAGATGATATTTACCGTCCTGTTCTTAACACTTCTGCTGATAGACAGTTTTTCCTTATACATCATATCATCAGCCTGCTTCATGACAATACTCATATCATATCCATTATTATATTTCACGGCGTAACCGAAAGAGATTGATAAATTAATACTGTCTACAAAAGTCTTTTTATTATCGTGATTAATATCATGGATAATGCTGTTTGCTTCTTCCATGTCCGTATTAGGAAGCAGCATGATAAATTCATCACCGCCCCATCTCGCAAGAACATCCTTATCCTTTAGAACCCGGCGAAGGGATTCGGCAGCCGCAGCTAAGAGTCTGTCTCCGGCAAGATGTCCAAAAGCATCGTTGGTAAGCTTTAATCCGTTAACATCACCTATTATAATCGCAATAGGGTAATTTGACGGTTCATCCATTTGAATTACTGCCTGTTCAAAATACCTTCGGTTATAAAGACCGGTCAAGTTTATCGTGATAAGTAAGAAACCGGATTTCCTTTTCATCCTTTTTCTTTTCTGTTATGTCTCGTATAATAATTGTATTACCTGTCTGCATCCCATCTGCCTGAAGAACCGGCATTATATGTATCTCAACTTCTTTTTTACTTCCGTTATTTGCTATTATATAACCACTTTGAGAAAAGGGGATTGTGCAAGTATTATTCTGGCAATCAGGTGTTTGCAGTATTACTTTTTCATTGATTTCACTATATACATTAAGTACTTCAGTAATAGGTTTATTTATTGCGTTGATACCTGATACAGTACATATTGCCTCCGCTTTCGGATTTATAATTTCTATATTACCGTAAACATCTGTAACGATTACCCCATCACGTATTGACTGCAAAATAGTATGCAGCCTTTCCATATTTTTAAACAGGATCTTCTCATTTTTCAGATTTCTTGTATTTAGGATGTAAACCATTAATGAGATACTAAGGAAAATAGCAGATCGTACAACTGCTGCTAATATCAATTCTCCATCCTGATCATATGGAAGAACTGACACTATATAAGTACAAGAGGTAAATAGGGTCAGTAAAATACCTGTTCTTTTATACCAGAATACACCAAGTAAAATAGGGATATAGTATAAATGCTGCGGGATATTATAGATACCCATATTTAAACAGAGCAGATTCACTGCCAAGGAAATCAAGAAAGAAGCTGTAAAAATTATATGTTTCACCATAAAATAATTCACCTCCATTTACTATGTCATATCGCTCGGCTTACTGCTATATTTAAACTGCTCTTAATGCTGCAAGGGTTTTCTCCAACTGCTCTTTTGCCCAGTAGAACATACCTCTATCCGGATATTTTCTGAAATCACTCTCCAGTGAGGCTATTGCAAACAGATAGAAATCGTACCATAAAATACGAACTTTTTCTGCTTCTGTAAATCCCTTTTTGCCATAACCTTCAAGAAAAGCCGGATTCTGATTATGAGAACGGAAACCAACTTCCAAAAGCTCGTCTCCCCATATACAGCGTTCAAAATCAATAAAACCTGTTATTTTATCATTCTCAACAAAAACATTACCTGCCCAAAGATCCCAATGAACTAATCTGGGTGTCGTTACCTCAAAAAAACTATTCCTATGCATTAATAGCATCCTGCTTATGCTTTCAAAATCTATTCCAATATCCAGACTGATTTTCTCTGCATCCTGAAAGATTTTCTCCAGAAAACCTTTAAATACATCAAACCAGTCAGAATCCGCTACACTACTGTTATAATAGCCGAATCCGTTACCGGTTATCTGATTGATAGCAGCATTGTATTTTCCTGTTTGCCGCTCAATGAAATCCTTTTCCTCTTTTGTCATAGCTTCCTGAATGCTGCTAAAGCTCTTTCCGTTAAGCTTGGACATAAAGAAATAATCGCTTGGACAAATTGAGTGAGAAAAATCATGGAATAGCACTTTCGGCATGGGTATATCAGGATGCTTTGAAAGCAGTTCCATACAGCCAACTTCTGCCCTCATTATATCCTTTTCATTTGTCATGACAAGAACACCTTCCGGCGGAGCTATCTTTAAGATAACCTCTCTTTCATCATTTAGAGTAATTAGATATGCGGCATTAAAATATCCTTCTGTTAATTCTTTCGCATCTACCAGTTCTGCTTGCGGAAATGCCAGGTTCACCATTGCTTTTAATGTTTGTTCCGTAATATTACTTTTTGTTATGCTATTCATAATTATACAGGATTTAATCCTTCTCCTTTCATTTGTTAACATCAGCTCATACTTGGGCAATTTAATTATTTAATTCCTGATTACTGATTTCCCTTTTATAACTTTTATAGCTTAAATACCATTGGAGCGAAGATAGGATTCTTAAAATCAGTAATATTGCAAATACCCTTCGGAAAGCGGACAGGTTATTGCCAATAAACTGATAGAATTTAACACCTGCTAATGGCATAATAGCATTACTTAAGGTGATAAATACAGTATATATAGAGATGCTTAAAGTCTTATTATTTTCCGGTATCACTGACAACAGGTATTGAGGCATATTTAAGGGAACTGTGGCAAATGCCAGATTTGCGATAGTATTCAATATAAGAAAAACTACCGGACCGATACCAAGGGGAACAGTGGTTGAAATAATCATACACAAAGGGCATAAGGCAAGTCCCAGATTTCCGAAGATCACACCAAATCTCGGTCCCTTTCTTTCATTCAGCCTGCTCCAGAAACCAATAGTCAGAAACTGTGCAAGTGCTGCTCCAATAGCAGCGTAACTTAACCAGGCTTCATTCATCTTAAGATAATTTACCTGTCCAAGAAAATATAAGGTCCAATCAGCTTGCCAGAATAAGTAAAAGAATAATGCTCCTCCCAGAAATTTCACAAAGGGTTTATGGTGTAATAATTCCTTAAAGGCCCTTCCAAGGTCTGCAAAAGACATCGACTCTTTCTTCTCAATATATCCCCCTTTTATCTTCCTTACCGTTACTACCTGTATAATGAGGATCGCGGCTACAAACCAGTAGAAGATCTGGTGCATCCTGATTTTGCTTCCCGTACCAACAGCTGAAGCCAGCAAGGCACCTGTGATAAGGGGCAAGGCTATGTTAAAGAAGAACATTCCTCCAGTTCTGGCTGTAAGTATACGGTTTCTATTTTCAAAAGGTACTACATCGGAAAAATAAGCTTGCCAGGAGGCATTATAACCAGTTAATGGGCCTACGGAAAGACATAGAAATAATATAAATACAGGAAATGCGAAACTGCCAAGAAAAGGTACAAAACCGATAAAAAGATAGAACAAAGCCAGAGCCATAAGAGATAATGAAACCATCATTCTCTTATTTTTCATACGATCCGTAAGAATACCAAGCGGTAATAAGACAATCACCCCAACAAATTGCGGTATAGATGCAACAAGACTGATTTCAGCATCCGAAGCCCCCAGACGCAAGGCAAAAAGGTTATTATTATTGTTCATGATATTCGTAGCAATAGCAAAAAGCATTCCTTCTACGGCAAACATCAGTAATGCATTATTTTCAGGCCGAAAGAAAGAGGAAATATTTCGTTTGAAGGAAGCTGTAGTAAAATTCTGCAGGCTTTTTTTCATGTATTCCTCCTTGAACTTTTGCATGATTTTTGTATAGAATTAATAATCTCTCACCTTAACGGATACCTCTGAGGATATAATGACCGCTTAAACTTCCTTTTCTTTCATATATAGTAGCATAATTTATACTTTTTACAAGTACTTCTTTCATTATAATTTCATTTTTTTAGAGCAGGTCTGAAAAATGCTTATACCGGGCAATGCTTATCCTGACACCCCTGATGTTTACCTCTAAATTTGTATGGATTATTAATGAAAATATATGCCTTTTTGAGCATAAGAATTAATAAGGATATTTGTGAATGTTCAAGGTTAATTTTATACTGAATATTCAGCTAAGAAATGTAAATCAATTCATATAGATTAAACACGAGATACTGCCTGATCGAACTCTTCCCGGGATGATATCTCGTACCTGTAGTAAAACTTTCTTGGAAAGACTCTTCTAATATAATTTAAATTCAGAAGGAGCAGTCAAACTTCTATAAAGACACTGGCTGAAAATCATGTCAAAGTTTATATGTTCCAACAAGAATTGTATCTTCCATGTACCAAACATTAATAAACTATTGGCGATAAATCTTAGCCTTGTGTAATAGAAATCTGCTGCTCCTTAAATTAATTATTAAAAACAACTTTATTTATATTTCTTAAGATAATCTCTTTATAATTCTTACTATTCCTTTACTTATATCTCTCTATAATTCTTTCTCAATAATTCTTTCTTAATAATTCTTCCTCAATAGTTCTTGACATAGGACCATTGCTTATAATTCTTTTCTTATAATTTTGAATAATTCTATTTAATAATTCTTTATTTAAATTTCTCGACTATAAGATAATGTGATAAACGCTCGACATAAGTTATCAGTTCAACTATCTAAAAATTATATAATAACCAGTCTGTTGGCAGACTGACTGATTACAGTTTCTGATACCACTCTTTTAAGGAAGCCTCCGCTTTTTTCAAGTGAATGTTAAATCCTATATCCTTATCAGCTTCTTCCTGGGTATCATAAATTGCAGTACTCCAATCCCACCAGAATACACCGCTAAACCAATCTTCCTTGGAGAATACCTCCAGGCAGGAATCATAGAAAGCTGCCTGCTCTTCTTCACTTCTTTCGAACTCTGTATGAGTAAAATCCCAAGGCATCATAGCGCACCCACTTGCACTTCGTATACCAATCTCCATAAATATAACAGGTTTCTGTAAGGATGCACTCACTTCCCTTAAACGATCAGCTACCTTCAGCCATTCCTGTTTCATATTTTCCTTGGATTCTCCAGGTTTCTTACCAACTTTATAGTAAGCACTGGTGCCAATGTAATCAAGGCTGTCAAACCAGCTTACTTCCTTTTCTCTGCCATGGTTTGCATTATATACCAGAGGTCCTTTATAAATCTTCTTAACTTCTGCTATTGCATTTCTCCAATGTTTTTCTTTTCTTTCCGTACCACTCATTTCACAGCCGACACAAAACATCTCACAGCCGGTGTCTGCTGCTATCTCAGCATAATGGCACAAAAAAGCAGTATAGTATTCAAACCAGGTATCCCAGTAATGATCCTTCCCCCACATATCACCATCCGGAAAATTAATTAATGCTCTCCATACTCCATCTGCACTGTTAATAACTGGCTTTAAGCAAACCTTAACACCTCTTTCATGTGCTCTGTTTATGGTGTGGATAATTTCTCTATCAGATAAGGTATTTCGATAGTCAAAATATATTTCTGTAGAAGAAAAAGTTTTCTGGTGAACATGAAATGCCAGGCACATCCAGTTAACTCCAATATCAAATAACAGATCCTGTGACTTTTCTGCCTCTTTTGTGAGATAATCTCCTCTTCTGCCATCCCATCCATAGGTAAATCCTTTTATGTCCATATTATCTCCTTTGCGTTTAATATTGTGCATATTGGTGCATATTGTATTTTTTTGTTATGCATATATAATGCTTTAATTGCATCATAACATATCTTGTTTGTAAATGCAATAATATACATATAAATTGATAAATTTAATCCTAATCTCTTGATTTTTCAAAGTATTTACAATATTGTATGGATAGGATATATTATTTTTATCTTGGATTATTGAATATTCATAATACATTTCCGTTTTCGCACTATTAATTTGCATACTTCATTTTAAAATAATGCATTTTAAGCGCATATATAATGCATTTATTACACTTAAAGTATGAAATAATTATACATATCTAACTCGAATCATCATTATACAAAATACAAAAACGAGCATGTGGTTAAAACCACTTGCTCGTTTTTTTACTTTATTTGATAATTTTAAATCCAAATGTCAACTTAATAGCACTTATATAATCAAGGTTATTCCAGACTCATGTAATGCCTGATCAAGTCCATTCCATAACCTTTTCGATAGAGTTTGGCAGCTATCTTCTGCCGTTCTTCTCTGGACAGGCTTTTAACATCTGAAAACTTTTTATTAATTTCTCGTTGAATTGCTTCCTCTTCACTATCATACTCACTGGAAAGCGCTTCCTGTATATCAATTCCTGATATCCCTTTTTGTTGTAGCTCACCTATTATCTGTCGTTTACTTTTACTGCTCTTTCTCAACCTTACATAACTGGAAGCATAACGTAAATCATCAATATAGTGATAACTGGTAACATAACCAATGGCTTCTTGTATAATATCTCCGCTGAATCCGGCCATTTCCAGCTTTCTTTTTAATTCTGCCTCTGTCCGGTCCATATGCTTAAGCAGTGCCATAGCTTTTTGTTTGGCTCTCTTTATGGCAGTGTTATATAGTTCATTCAGAAGTGTCTCGGCCATATTACCTTCTTCTATCAGACCATACTTCTTGATTTCTCTGTCATAAAGAGTAAAACGATACCTATCATCCAGATATACCTTTACTTTATTTTTACCTGTGTTTTCCAGTCGGGTTATAATCATTTTTACTCATCTGCTTCCTTAGCTGTTTCCTTAGTATTTGCATTTGCTGCTGATACAACAGACAGATTATATTTATCTCTGACTTTTAACTCGATCTCAGCAAATATCTCAGGATTTTCTTTTAAAAATAATTTGGCATTCTCACGCCCCTGTCCAATCTTTGCCTCATTATAGGCATACCATGCACCACTCTTAATGACAATGTTCTCATTGGAAGCAAGGTCTAAAACATCCCCTTCCCTGGAAATGCCCTGTCCGAACATGATATCAAATTCTGCTTCTTTAAAAGGAGGTGCAACCTTATTCTTAACTACTTTTATACGTGTTCTGCTTCCAACAATATCTCCGCCCTGCTTCAATGCTTCAATTTTACGAACATCCAATCGAATGGAAGAATAAAACTTAAGAGCACGTCCACCAGTTGTTGTCTCAGGATTGCCAAACATTACACCAACTTTTTCACGAAGCTGGTTGATAAAGATTACAATACAATTGGATTTGCTGATAGCTGCCGTTAATTTACGAAGGGCCTGGGACATTAATCTGGCTTGTAAGCCCACGTGAGAATCACCCATATCACCATCAATTTCTGCCCTGGGTACCAAGGCGGCTACAGAATCGACAATGATAATATCCACTGCGCCGGAACGAACCATTGTTTCTGTTATTTCTAAGGCCTGTTCACCATTGTCAGGCTGGGATATGTAGAGATTATCAATATCTACTCCGATTCTCTTCGCATAGACAGGATCCAAAGCATGCTCGGCATCGATAAATCCGGCAATTCCACCAATTTTTTGCACTTCTGCAACCATGTGAAGAGCAACGGTAGTCTTACCACTGGATTCCGGTCCATATATTTCAACGATTCTTCCTTTTGGTATTCCTCCTAAGCCAAGGGCAACATCCAAGCTGATAGATCCGGTGGGTATAGTTTCTATGTTCATATGGGCAGCCGTATCACCAAGTTTCATAACGGAGCCTTTTCCGTACTGTTTCTCAATCTGCGCCAATGCGGATTCCAGCGCTCTGCTCTTATCTTCTTTTGACATCTTTTTTCTCCTTTATGCGAACTTATGTTCTTGTTTTAATAATAGCTTATCTTTTAAAGTTTGTCAATCTTAAATTCTTATTTCTTTGCTCTTATTTCTTTGTTCTTATTTTTGCTCTTACTTCTTTGTTCTTATTTTGCTCTTATTTATTTATTCTTATTTTTGCTCTTATTCTTTGTTCTTATTTTGCTCTTACTTCTTTGTTCTTATTTTTACTCTTATTTCTTTGTTCTTATTTTATTACAGCAGTTCTCCTTTCTTTTAGATTACTTTACCAAATTAACCAATAGATAATAGTATGAACCATTTCATTTTGTTGTTATGGAGGTTTCATGATTATTAAAATCGGATAGAACAGAATTTAAGATAAACAAAGCAGATATAATAGAAAGCTCCTGAGTCAGTTCAATGACACAAGCTTTTATATAGCATAACAGAAATATATAAAATTGTAAACCTGTATTTACACATCCTTACATAATTACTACCAAATCTATATTATAAACACTCTGTGTATTACGTTTTATCCTCAAAAAATTTTCCAAGCGTTACTTCACATGGGGTTCCAGCATAATTACAATGTATCTTACTATTACACTCCAATAAAAAATCCATGATTCCCTGCTGTTCACTCCTTACCAGAATGAATTTAAAGGAACCATGGTACAAGTCAATTATAATGTTTAGATCAGTCCAAAGAATTTATACTTCCTGACACATGATTTACATAAATAACAGGAAATCCAGGTTGGCTGAATCTCTGAATGCACCAGGCAAACCCTCCTTGGCAGTAGCAGGTATACTATAGCTACCCCAAGGCAATGCGGCATCTGAGAAATAACCGTTCTGAATTAAGTAAACTATACGCAATCAGTTCTTAGTTATATGTATTCTTAGGCTGTACAATCTGCGGATTGTAACCCTTATCCTTCAATGCCTGAACAATTGCCTCCTTGTGTTCGTGTCCGAAGCTTTCCATGGTAATAGTAAGTTCAACAGCACTGTTTCGATTAATGGATACGAACTGATTATGGTCTAAACGAATGATGTTTCCCTGAGCAGCTGCTATGACATTGGCAACATTTACAAGTTCACCAGGACGATCCGGCAATAAAACAGACACTGTAAAGATTCGGCCCCTTTGTATAAGTCCATGTTGAACTACAGAAGAAACAGTTATTACATCCATATTTCCACCGCTTAAAATGGATACGATTTTCTTGCCGGTACAATTTAATTGCTTAAGGGCTGCTACAGTCAACAGACCGGAATTCTCCACCACCATCTTATGATTCTCAATCATATCCAGAAAACTCACTATGAGCTCACGGTCATCTATTGCTATTATCTCATCGATATTTTTCTGAATATACGGAAATATATTGCTGCCGGGGGTCTTAACCGCTGTTCCGTCAGCTATGGTTTCTATCTGCGGAATGGTAATAACATGACCTGCCTTAATGGACTCCTGCATACAATTAGCTCCTATAGGTTCTACACCGATTACTTTAATGTTGGGATTTAGCAGCTTTGCAAGGGTAGAGACACCGGCTGCAAGACCGCCGCCGCCGATTGGAACAAGAATGATGTCAACGGTAGGAAGCTCCTGAAATATTTCCATTGCTATGGTACCCTGACCGGTAGCCACAACTTCGTCATCAAAAGGATGGATAAAGGTATATCCCTTCTCTTCTGCCAGCTTTAATGCATGCTGACAGGCATCGTCATACACATTTCCATGAAGGATAACTTCTGCTCCGTAACCTTTGGTACGATTAACCTTAATAAGAGGAGTTGTTGTTGGCATAACAATAATTGCCTTTGCTCCGTACATTTTAGCAGCATATGCAACACCTTGGGCATGATTTCCCGCAGATGCCGTAATAAGCCCCTTTTCTCTGTCTTCCTTGCTTAATGTACTGATCTTATAATAAGCTCCTCGAACTTTATAGGCTCCGGTAAACTGCATATTTTCAGGTTTTAAGAATACCTTATTTCCGGTGGTGTCCGAAAAATAATCGCTGTATATTAATTTCGTCCTTAATGTGACCCTTTTGACGGTTTCTGCAGCTTCTTCAAATTTATCCAATGTCATCATTCTGTATTCTCCTTTTAGTTAAACAGTGCGTTTACAAAATCACTTGCGTTAAATTTCTGTAAATCATCAATGTGTTCCCCGATACCGATATATTTAACCGGTATGCCAAGTTCAGCCTGGATAGCAATGGCAATACCTCCTTTGGCTGTTCCGTCTAACTTTGTCAGAATAATACCTGTAATATCAGCAATTTCTTTAAACTGCTTTGCTTGGGCAAGAGCATTCTGGCCAGTTGTACCATCTAAAACAATCAGGGTCTCTCTGTAAGCATCCGGATATTCTCTGGTGATGACCCTGTCAATCTTTTTAAGCTCCTCCATAAGATTCTTCTTATTATGAAGCCTTCCTGCCGTATCACAGATTAATACGTCTGTATTTTTAGCTTTTGCAGAGGTTACAGCATCATATATTACAGCAGCCGGATCAGACCCTTCTTTTTGCGCTATTATTTCGACCTTGGCACGATCAGCCCATTCAGTGAGCTGTTCTATGGCAGCGGCACGGAAGGTATCTGCTGCTGCAACCATAACTTTTTTACCTTTATCTTTTAACTGCCCTGCCAGCTTTCCTACAGAGGTGGTTTTTCCTACACCGTTTACACCGATCAGAAGCACAATGGACCTTTGGTTCTCAAAGTCATAAGCTGCTTCGTTTACCTTCATCTGATCCATGATGCTTTCTTTTAAGAGTTCCTTGCATTCCTGAGGCTCTTTTATCTTTGCTTCTTTTACTTTTTGTTTTAGATCCGCTATAATGGAACCGGTTGTATTGATACCGATATCCGCCATGATAAGTATTTCTTCCAGCTCTTCATAAAACTCATCATCAATACTGGAAAAACCGTTGAAAATAGACTCAATACCGGAAACTATATTATTTCTTGTCTTTGAAAGCCCTTCTACCAATCTGCCAAAAAAGCCTTTTTTTTCTCCCATCCTTACCTCTTTTCTGGCCATCTGTCTTAATGGCCGTAAATCTTATTTGTCGTAAATATTAATTTACATGTGACAATTCCGTCAATTTGTTTATTTCTCTAAATCATTCTCAATCAGATTAACGGATACCAGTGTTGATACACCTTTTTCCTGCATGGTAATACCGTATAGAACATCCGCAGCATTCATGGTTCCTCTTCTGTGAGTTATGATAATAAACTGAGTATCCTTGGTCAGTTTATGAAGATATTTGGCAAAGCGTTTAACATTGGCATCATCTAAAGCCGCTTCAATCTCATCCAGGAGACAGAAAGGCGATGGCTTCAGATTCTGAATTGCAAAGAGCAGCGATATTGCTGTTAAGGCTTTTTCTCCACCTGATAGCTGCATCATATTCTGCAGTTTCTTGCCCGGTGGCTGGCTTGTGATGATAATACCTGCTTCAAGTACATCTTCACCTTCTGTTAATTCAAGTGTTGCCAGACCGCCGCCGAATAGCTCTTTAAATACCTGGTAAAACTGTACCTTTATCTGAGCAAATTTATCATTAAACTGATTGCGCATTTCTTCATCCAGCTCTTCAATAATATGGATGAGGGTATCTTCTGCTTTTTCTATATCTTCTTTTTGGCCCTTCAGGAACAGGTAACGTTCAGAAAGATTCTTATAATCTTCAATAGCATTAATATTTACATCCCCGAGACCTTTCATACTACCTTTAACTTCACCGATTCTCTTTTTCACCAAGGTAGAATCAATGTTTTCTGTTGATATTATATTCAAGGTTTCAAGGGCAGTATGCAGGGTAAGTTCATATTCCTCCCACATATAATCTTTCTTCTCATTGAGCTGCTCTTCCAGTCTTTCCAACTGACCGCTCAAACGGAAAATCTCTTTATCCAGATTGATAATTTCCTTGGAGAGTTCTTCCCTTCGATCAAAGAAGCTTTTATGAGTTAAGGTTACCGTGTCTTTCTTTGCCTGTATTTCCTTGATCTGTTCTTCAAGTTTACTGACTTCTTCACTATAGTTCCTTGTTTTTTCTTCATCCAGGCTTATAGCGTTTAATTTTTCATCGTATGAGGTCAGAGATGCCTCTCTATTACGTTTAATGCCGTTTTCTTCTTCATAGAGTTTTTCGAGCTCACGCTTTATTCTTTTGATATTATCGAGCAAATGCTGGTTTTTCTGGTCAAAAGCTGACATTTCAACCTTTGCCTGGGACACCTTTTCATTTAAGAGTTGTTCCTGCTTCTTCACTTCCTCCAGCTGCCGATTCATCTCTTCAATTCTTTGTTCATTCTCCTTGCTCTTTTCTTCGTTGAGAATAAGGCTGTCTCTTAGAATTGTAATATTTTTATTTAATTCTATACTCTGATTTTCAATTTGATTTATTTCATTTGTAATTTCTTCGTAAAGTGCCTTTAATTCCTGTTTCTTTTTATCTGCCTGTGACAGCTGAAGCTTTAAGGTATTTTCCCTAAGATGAATTTCCTGAAGAGCTTGTTTTTTCTCCTCCACCTCACTTAAAGCTGCCTGTATGTCCTGTAGAATTACTTCCCGGTTATGATTCTGACTTATTACTTCTGTTTTTAATACAGAAATTTTTTCTTCCAGATCTTCTATTTCACGTCTTCTGCTCAGCAGATTACTGGAGTTCTTATAAGCGCCTCCCGACAAAGAACCACCAGGGCTTAAAAGCTCTCCGTCCAGAGTGATGATCCGCAAAGTATAATTATATTTCCTGGCAATAAACAACGCATTGTCAATATTGTCTACCACAAGGCTTTTTCCGAGAAGATACTGCATAAGGCCCTTAAAACGTTCTTCTGTCTTGACCAGCGTATTGGCAAGACCAAGTACACCTTTTTCCTCTAAATACCTTTGCTGACCGTAAGCTTCTTTTGCAGAAATACTGGTTAAAGGAAGAAAGGTAGCACGTCCGTATTTATTCTGCTTCAGATAATCAATCAGTTCTTTTGCCGTAGTTTCCGTATCTGTAACAATATTCTGAATACTTCCGCCTAAGGCTGTTTCTACCGCTGTTTCATATTTGGGTTCTGTCTTAATAATATCTGCAACAACTCCGATTACACCTTTGGTATCTTTCTTCTCCATGATTCTTCGGATACTATTGCCATAACCTTCATATCGTTCCGTAAGGTTTTTTAAGGCTTCCAGCTGGGAACTTCCCGTCTGATACTCACGCTGCTTCTTTTGTATTTCCTCTTCTATTACCTTAAGATTATTTCGAAAATCAGTTACTTTATCCTGCGCTTTGCTGGTTTCCCTTAGGTTTTCCTGCTTTTGCATCTCAAGAGTTTCTATCTGTAATCTGACATTTTGGATTTCCTGATCATTTATCGCATCTTCACTTTTATTACGAAGAATTCTCTGGGTAAGTTCTGTTTTCTTTATATTATTCTGTTCCAGAATAGTTTCATATCTCTGAAGATTCGTTTTAATTCCGGAATTCTCATTAAGATAATCAAATATCTCACCGTGTAGATTTTCAGCCAGGGCAGTATCTTCCTTAATCCGGCTGCGAATCTCTTCTAACTCCAATACATTGACAGACTGACTTTCATCCATCTTGTCTATGAGCAGGTCTAATTCTTTTTTTTGCTTTATGTAACTTTCCTGCTCTTCTGCCCTTGCCTTGATATCCTCTGTTATGGCAGTAAGCCTGGTCTCATAATGAGCATCATTTTGTTTAATGGATAAGAGCTGCTCTTTTAATACCTTTATTTCACCTTCGGTTTTCTCCTGATTCAAACGGGTGTTACTTTGAGACACCTTAAGTTCCTCTAAGGCAGCGTTAAATTCTTCAATTTCTTTTTCTAACAGGGAGAATTCTTCTTTAATATGCTCCGATTTTTCATTGGCAGTATTTAAATTATCAGTAGCAATCGTCAGTTTTTCATTGGTCTGGTTCTTTGTTTCCTGCATTTTCTCATTCTCATACAGGAACAACTGAATATCAAGTTCTTTTAATTCATCCCTTAGCTTAAGATATTCTTTTGCCACTGCTGATTGCTTCTCCAGAGGACCTACCTGTTTCTCAATCTCAGAGAGTATATCCTGGATTCTGCTTAAGTTAAGGCGTTCTTCCTCCAGATTATGCTGTGCGGATAGCTTTCTCTTCTTAAACTTAACAATACCGGCAGCTTCGTCAAAGAGTTCCCTTCTGTCGTCCGGTTTTCCGCTTAGTATCTTTTCGATCTGACCCTGTCCGATAATGGAGTATCCTTCTTTACCAATACCAGTATCGAGAAACAGTTCCTGTACATCTTTTAAACGACAGGTACTTCCATTTAAGAGATATTCACTTTCACCGGAGCGATATACTCTTCTGGCCACTGTTACTTCGTCATATTCAATGGGCAGTTTATGATCTTCATTATTTATTGTCAGGGACACATAAGCAAAGCCCAGGGGTTTTCTGGTTTCCGTTCCGGAGAAAATAACATCCTCCATCCTGGCTCCTCTTAACTGCTTAGCACTTTGTTCGCCTAAGACCCACCTTACAGCATCGGCTACATTACTCTTACCGCTGCCGTTGGGGCCGACAATTCCAGTAATACCATCATGAAACTCAAAGATAATTTTATTGGCAAAGGATTTAAATCCATAGACTTCAATACTTTTAAGATACATAGTTTCTCCCGACCTTTAATTTTTGCTATTCTGGGGAATGAGATTCTTTTTCCGATTAATCTTTAAGATGGATGCGTAGGCGGCTTCCTGTTCAGCAGCCTTCTTCGTCCTGCCCACGCCGGAACCCAGTTCCATATCCTTGACAAGTGCAACTACTGTGAATTGCTTATTATGATCCGGTCCTTCTTCTTTAATTAACTCATAGGATAACTGTTCTTTGTATTCACTTTGGACAATTTCCTGTAAGATAGTCTTGCTATCGAAAAAGAGCTTCTTATTTTCTATATCAGATAAAATGAAGCGTAAAATAAACTCTTTTGCATTAGTAAAACCACCATCAATATAAATTGCACCTATTATTGCCTCCACTGTATCGGATAGAATGGAAAATCTTTCCCTTCCGCCGGTGGCAGCTTCCCCTTTTCCCAAAAGCAGGTAATTTCCTACCTTCATGTCTATGGCACAATTAGCAAGGGTCTGTTCACATACCAGTCTGGCTCTTAACTTTGTAAGTTCTCCCTCTGGCATTTTAGGATTATTCTCATATAGAAATTCACTGGTTATCAATTCCAATACCGCATCACCAAGAAACTCCAGTCTTTCGTTATTTTCTAACTTGCTGACTCTTTTTTCGTTGGCATAGGAGCTATGGGTAAGTGCTCGTTTTAATATCATACGGTCTCTGAAGCGGTAATCTATTGCATCTTCGAATTTTCTCAGTTTTTCTAATATCAATTCTTCCGATCGATTCATTCTTGTCCTCCATTTCCTTATATTTCTTTTTATATATTTTAAAATAGCCCTTTAAAAGGCAAAGCCTCAATAAGGGCATAAGTCCATTGGAAGGACTTATGCTCCTTACATGAGCTTATACTCTTTATAAGAGCTTAAGCCTTCTGCAAGAGTTTATGCCTTCTGCAAGAGTTTATGCCTTCTGCAAGAGCTTATGCCTTCTGCAAGAGCTTAAGCTTTCTGCAAGAGCTTATACCCTCTGCAAGAGTTTACGCACTTTATAAAAGCTTATGGCTTCTATAAGCGCTTATCCCCTTTATAAGAGCTTAAGCCCTTATCCAAGGGCTTAATATGATTGCTATTAAACTATCTATTGATTCAGTGCGTTTTTGATTTGCTCTACCGCATCACTTACAGTTATTATGTTCTCAGCTTCTTCATTGGCAATTTCAATGTCGAATTCCTCTTCTATACCCATGATGATTTGGAAGATATCAAGGGAGTCAGCACCTAAGTCATCTACGAAAGTAGTCTCCATTGTTATTTCATCCTCATCTACATTTAAAACTTCGCTTATTATTTTTTGTAATTTTTCAAATTCCATAATATTCACCTTTCTTTTCTATTCTTCTTCCAGATGCATTCTGATTTTATCATTAATATTCTGCTCTGTAAAAGTAATACATTGAATAATTGAATTCTTAATCTCATTGCTGGTGGAATTGCCGTGAGCTTTCACAACAAGACCATTAAGACCAAGCATGGGTGCACCGCCATAGGCAGATGCATCAAAAGATTTCAACGTCTCTTTTAAAGCAGGCTTACATAACAGAGCACCAATTTTGCTCTTTGTCGTACTCATTAACCCTGCTTTTATTTTACCGATTAAAGTACTGCCCAGTCCTTCATATAATTTAAGAATTACATTCCCAACAAAAGCTTCACATACGATTACGTCTGCTCCGCCTTTTGGAATCTCTCTTGCTTCGATACTGCCGATAAAATTTATGTCATTACAATTCTTAAGCAAAGGGAAGGTTTCCTTTACCAGCATATTTCCTTTTTCTTCCTCTGCGCCTATGTTAACAATGGCCACTCTCGGATTTTTGATTCCGATGACATTTTCCATGTAAACGGAACCCATTTTTGCAAACTGCACCAAATGCGAAGGTCTTGCATCAACATTGGCACCGCAGTCAATCAGAAGAGAAACTCCGCTTTCTGTAGGAATAACCGGTGCTAAAGGTGGTCTGTCTATACCTTTTATTCTTCCAATTATCAATTGCCCGCCAACTAAAACCGCACCTGTACTGCCCGCTGAAACAAATGCATCTGCTTCACCATTCTTCACCAGGTTCATAGCCACTACAATGGAAGAATTCTTCTTACGCCGAATAGCCATAACAGGGGCTTCATCGTTGGTTATCACATCTTCTGCATGGACAACCGTCAGACGCTCCTTATCATAATTGATTCCCTTCAGCTCTGAAAGAATAGCATTTTCCTGCCCTACTAAGATAACCTTAATATCTTTTCTCTCATTTACTGCTTCAAGAGCACCTTTTACAATTTGAGCCGGAGCATAGTCACCGCCCATTGCATCAACTGCAATTCTCACAACTTTTTCCATAGTCAGCTCCCATCTGCGCATAGCATTAAGCTCAAACCATGAGCTTATTATACTGTTTTTCTTGGGTTTTCAATTATTCATTTGTAACTCTCCAGTTGGCCCAAAGGTTTTAAATCGCTTAAACCAAAGGGGCTGAATTGTCTCAAAATTTTACCCAGTCAGTATCTATACACAATATACTAGATATCATTATAAAAATCAACAACAAAATAAGAAAAAAATAAGTGATATTCCAGAGTCATTTTAATTACCTGCAGACTTGAAATATCACTTTATGTGATAAGTACTATATCTTTTTATAGAAAAATGATTTATAAGTGGCAAATTGCAGGTTCTGTGGCTGTATAATCTGTTCAGTGCTACCAACAAACAATATAGCATCTTTCTTCAGAGCTGCATTAAAATTCTTATAAATGCTATCCTTTGCTTCTTCTGTGAAATAAATGAGTACATTTCGGCACACGATTAAATCACACCCGGAAGGATAATCATCCTTTAAAAGATTATGCTGTCTGAACTCAACACATGCTTTAATGCTGTCGGATATCTGATAGGTTGTACTGTTGATTTCTGTAAAATGCTTTTTCAGAAGTTCATCTGGCAGCCCTTTCAGACTCTTAATGTTATACAGACCCATTCTTGCCTTCTCAAGTATCTGTTTATCAATGTCAGTGGCAATAACCTTAATACGGTTAAGCGGCATGAATTTTGATAACAGCATTACAAGAGAATAAGGTTCGTCACCTGTTGAACATGTAGCACTCCATATTTTCAGATTATTTCCGAACTTACCAAAAAGATAAGGCAGTACTTCCTTTTCTAACAAAACCCACTGCTCTGGATTACGGTAAAATTCTGATACATTGATAGTAAGATAATTTACGAATTCCTCGAACATTACAGGATTTTTCTTTATCGTTTCTACATAAGCGTCATAGGAATCTATCTTATGTTTCGCTATTAATGCATCAATTCTTCTTTTCATCTGACGTTCTTTATATAAACTTAGGTTTATTTTAGTCAGTTGATAAATTTGGGTCTTAAAGGATTCATAGTTATCCGTCAAGCAAAGACACTCCTATCTTTTGTTTAGTAAAGTCCGATATCCCTGCAATTATTCAGCAGATGTTTCTTCAGCAGCTTCATTGCTTTCTTCAACTGCTGTATCCAATGCTTTGATACTTAAGCTGATTTTCTTCTCATCGTTATTAAAGTCTACTACTCTTGCAGTAACTTCTTCACCGATCTTTAAGACATCAGAAGGTTTTTCAACGTGCTCTCTGGAAATCTGAGATACATGAAGAAGAGCATCTACACCTGGCTCTAATTCTACGAATGCACCGAAATCAGTCATTCTTGCAACTTTGCCTGTTACAACATTGCCTACGGCATAATTCTCAGAAGCTTTAATCCAGGGATTTTCATCTTCGAATTTCAGACTGAGAGCAATTTTCTCTCCAGAGATATCTTTGATAAGAACCTTGATGTTCTCTCCAACTTTGAATACCTTTTTAGGGTTTTCTACTCTGCCCCAGGACATCTCGGAGATATGAAGAAGGCCGTCAGCACCGCCTAAGTCGATAAATGCACCGAAATCAGTTACATTCTTTATTGTTCCTTCTACAGTCATACCCGGTTTGATTCTTTCAAACAGTTCTTTCTGTAAAGCTTGTTTCTTAGCTACGATTAGCTGCTTACGGTCACCGATGATTCTTCTCTTCTTAGGATTGAACTCAGAGATAACGAACTCGATTTCCTGTCCTGCATATTTCTCAAGATTCTTCTCATATCCATCGGATACAAGGCTGGCAGGGATAAATACTCTTGTTTCATCAACAATTACACTTAATCCGCCTTCTAATACTGCAGTTACTTTTGCTGTAAGTACTTCTTTGTTGTTAAATGCTTCTTCTAAACGTTTGCTTCCTTTTTCGGCTGCCAGTCTCTTATAGGTTAAAAGAACTTGTCCTTCGCCGTCATTTACTTTTAATACTTTAGCCTGTAAAGTATCTCCTTCTTTTACGACAGTTGTAAGGTCAACACCCGGTGTGTTGGTATATTCACTTCTGGTAATGATTCCGTCAGCTTTGTAACCTATATTTAAGACGATCTCGTCTTCTTTTACACGTATTACAGTGCCCTCTACAACCTCTCCGTTTTGTATTGTTTTTAATGATTCCTCCAATAATTGCTCAAAACTCATTTCTGACATGCAGTATGAACCTCCTTGATAATATTGTTTGGGGTTGATGCCCCTGCTGTAATACCTACGCTACGAAAAGATTTGAGTTTCTCCAAATCCAGGTCTTTCAGTGTCTGTATATAGTAAGTATTTTCACATTCAGCTTTAGATATTTCGTACAGTTTCTGAGTGTTAGAACTGTGCATATCTCCAATTACAATCATAGCGTCAGAAGCCTTGGCAAGCTCTTTTGCCTCGGTTTGGCGCTCTTTTGTGGCATTACATATTGTATTTAAAACAATTATATCATAACCCTTTTCGGTTATAATTTCAACTACATCTTGAAAATTATTGTAGTTAATTGTCGTCTGCGCGACAATGCAAACCTTGGAATTGCCAGATAAATCAAAGCTTTCAGCATCTTCCTTGTTTTCTATAACTGTATAATTATTCAAACACCAGCCAATTATCCCTTGTACTTCCGGGTGCTTTTCACTGCCGACAATAATGATATGACGGCCGGCTTCTGTCTGCTCTTTCACTATTTTATGGATTTTAAGAACAAAGGGACAGGTTGCATCAACCATGTTCAGATTGTTCTGCTTTATAATGTCGTAAATTCTTTCGGAAACACCATGGGAGCGTATAATTATTGTACCCTCTGTCAATGCTTTTAATTCCTCATCTGACTTAATCAGCTCTACACCTTTTTCAGCCAGGTCCTTTATAACTTCTTCATTATGTATGACAGGTCCATAGGTATAAACCTTATCACCTTTTTCAATTTCATTATAAACGGCATCTACCGCGCGTTTTACCCCGAAGCAAAAGCCAGCGGTACGAGCCAGAACTACCTTTTCCAAATGAAACCTCTTTCTATACAACCGGTCTAACAGTTCGATTTTTCTCTGAACAGCTTAATAATAGCGTCTGCCACTTCTTCAATGGAAAGGTAAGAACAATCCAGAAGAACAGCATCCTCTGCTTGTCTTAAGGGAGATACCTCTCTGTTCATATCCTGATAATCCCTGGCTATAATATCTTTTTCTATTTCTTCTATATTACAGTAAATTCCCTTCTCCGTCAATTCCTTAAATCTTCTTTCAGCTCTGACTCCTACTTCAGCTGTCAGATAAATTTTTAAATCGGCAAAAGGAAGTACCACAGTACCTATATCTCTTCCATCCATAATAATATGGTCGGAATCTGCAATTTTTTTCTGAATATCAACCATTTTTTCGCGGACTGCCTTGAATTTGGCTACGGCTGAGGCCATTTTTCCGGCTTCTTCTGTTCGGATACTGTCTGTAACATTTTCACCATTCAGATATATTTGCTGTCTGCCCTCCTGATATTTCAGGCTGACTTCTGCTTTTTTACAGGAAACGCCTACCGCTTCTTCATTTTCGGCATCAATGCCTTCCTTTAATGTCAACAATCCCATGGCACGGTACATTGCGCCAGTATCCACGTATATAAACTGCAATTCTTTTGCTACAAGCTTTGCAATTGTACTTTTACCCGCTCCTGCAGGTCCGTCTATTGCTATGCTGTAATGCTTTTGTTTGTTTTGCATGCTGTTTTCTTCCTATTTATATGAATTTTATTCTTTTGATTATTATTACTACTATTAAACAATAATTTATACTGCATTTCCTGCAATATAAGCTGTTGACCAGGCTATTTGAAGATTGAATCCACCGGTTAACGCATCCAGATCCAGTACTTCTCCGATATAGTATACTCCCGAAACAAGCTTTGATTCCATGGTAGAAGGATTAATTTCTTTAATGGAAATTCCACCTTTGGTAATGACAGCTTCATTATAACCTCTGAGACTGTCGATATGAAGCGGCATTGCTTTTAAGACTTCAATAAGTCTCTTTCTTTCTTCTTTCGTAATGAGATTGACTTTCTTTTCCGGATCAATTTTGCTTAATGCTATTATAACTTGAATCAGCTTTCGTGGCAATAGCTGATCAAGTGCATTCTTATATTGTTTATTTTTAAATTCATCAAAATCTCTTAATATTCTTGTATCCAGCTGTTCTTTCGTCAGAGCAGGCTTTAAATCTATGGTAAGAACAAGATCCTTATTGCCCATATGAGGGATGCAATAACTGCTGGCACTTAAAATTACCGGACCACTGACGCCAAAGTGCGTAAAGAGAAGTTCACCGAAATCAGAATAAATTGCTTTTCCCTGACTGGTTACGGTTATCTCAATATTTTTGAGAGCCAGGCCCTGCAGTTCTTTCACCAACTCTATTTCCTGGATATTCATTGGCACCAGAGAAGGATTCAGCTTGGTTACAGCATGTCCCATTGCTTTTGCAAATCGGTAGCCGTCTCCGTTGGATCCCGTTGAAGGATAGGACAGGCCTCCGGTTGCAACAATAATTTTACCGGCGTATAACTTTTCTTTGGTATTCTTTAAAAGGACACCTTTAGCCCTTCCGTCTTCAGCCAATATTTCTTCAACTTCACACTGATATCTTATTTCTACCTGAAGCCGTTTTAATTCTTTTAGAAGTGCACCGATTACATCAGAGGATTTATCTGATTCCGGAAACACCCTGCCGCCTCTTTCAATTTTGGTCTTTAATCCCAGCTGTTCAAAAAAATCAATAACATCGTAGTTCGTATAGCCATAAAAAGCACCATATAGGAATTTAGGATTGCTCATTACATTACTGAACAAATCCTCCATGTCACATGCATTTGTTATATTACACCGGCCTTTACCGGTAATGTAGAGTTTTTTGCCTGCTTTATCGTTTTTCTCCAATAGAAGGACATCATGGCCATTTCTTGCCGCAAATACGGCAGCCATCATACCGGCAGCGCCTGCACCTACCACGATTATCCTGTTACTTCCATTAATCATTTTAATCTCCATTCATGCCTTGGTGTGCTTAAATCATGCCCCAGCTCCCATTGCATGCAGCATCTGCTTATAGATACTGCACTGTCACAAATAAGGATGTGAATTATGCTTCTCAATAATTCACCCAACCTCTTTGCGAATATTAAATCTTTGAAGGGGCTGCTGCAAAAACTCTGATACTTAAATTGCAACAGCCCCTGATAATTATTATTTTGATTTATTTCCGTCCAGGTAAACACCATTAAGATCATATGACAGATTTGCGGATTGATAAGGTTCTCCTGCAACCCGGAATATTACCTTAGGGTATTCCGGCAGGTTGTCTACCAGGCTCTGGGCAATAGAATCCAGTATGGTTGTCTCAACGGATAAATCTACATTACTAACAGGTGGTGTATCTCCTGTAAAACTAACGATAACAGTATCCTTCTCAGTTGTTACACTTTCAACTCCTACATCGATTAAACGTTCAGCCAGGGAGTCAATAACCTGGTCTACTATAAGCTCCGGTGTAATTTCCGTGTCTTCGTTTATAGCAGCTGTTGCAGCCTCCACTTCCTGCGTGCTTTCATTAATCGTATAAATAGGAATTTCTTTTGTTGCAGCCGGTGCAACGCCAATTTTAGTCTCTGGGTCCGTACCTGCTTCGGGAGTTAATATGGTATTGACAGAAGGTTTTATATCCTCCTTTGTATCTTCCCTTTTGGTACACGCTGTTGTTACAACCATCAGAAATAAAACCAGGATTACAGTAAGCTTCCCTGCAGTATTTTTCATTCTAATCACTCCTACTGAATTACCAAACATAGGCATAGCATTTATACTCACTCCATTTATAATATATGGGCCAAGTATGTCATTTTTATGTTAAAACCTTGTTATTTGTTAAGCAATGATCTTTAAAGCAATAGAATTATCTGTTTTTTTGTACTGTTTTCCTTTATTCGCCACTTATTGTAAATTACTATATATTACTATTTTCATATTCTTTTAGTATACTCATCCGCAGGAAATCCAGAGCACTGATAACAGTGTACTCTCTGACCTTTTGGCGATTTCCTCTGAAATGGTACTCTCTGACTTCAGTTTTACCATTAAGATAACATCCAATATACACAAGACCAACAGGTTTAAGTTCAGTTCCCCCATCAGGGCCGGCAATACCAGTCACAGACAATGCTGCAGTACTCTCTGCTGCTCTACCGGCACCTTGCGCCATCTCAGCTGCTGTTTCTTTGCTGACAGCACCAAAAGCTTTCAGGGTCTCTTCAGAAACACCCAGATATTTCATTTTTGCCTTGTTAGAATAAGTGACAAAGCCTTCTTCAAACACTGCAGAAGCACCTGAAACATTCACCAGCTTTCCGGAGAGTAGTCCACCGGAACAGGACTCAGCGGTGGCAAGGGTCAGCTTGTGTTTTATCAGAAGCTTAATTACTGCTTCTTCTAAGGATACTTTCTCTTCTGTTGTATAGATAGTAGCTCCGAAGCGTTTCTTAAGTTCTTCCACCAGAGGTGCCGTTAACATTTTCCCTTCATCTTCTGAAGCTGCAAGTGCTGTTACACGAAGATGAACCTCACCGTTTTTGGCATAGGTGGCAATGGTTGGGTTGGTTTGAACGGTAATTAAATCCTTGACCATAAGTTCTGCTTTGCTCTCACCAATACCGCAGACCTTAACCATTTCAGAATATAGCACATTCCGGGAAAGACTTTTCAGATAAGGAAAGACAGCCTCTTCAAACATTGGAATCAATTCTCCCGGAGGTCCAGGCAGCAACACAACCGACTTCCCTTCTTCTGTTTTTACAATCAGACCAGGTGCAGTACCATTATTATTGTACAAGACAAGGGAGCCTTCTATTATTTCCGCCTGTTTCCAGTTGTTTTCAGGTATGTCCTTCCTGTCCCTGCCTTTAAAATACTCTTCAATTCTTTCCTTCGCCAAAGAATCTACAGAAAGTTCTTTCTCTAACACTTTAGCAGTTACTTCCTTTGTCAGATCATCTTCTGTGGGACCTAAACCACCTGTTAAGATTACCACATCACTTCTATTTAATGCCTGTGACAATACCTGGGTAAGTCTGTCCTCATTGTCTCCGACAGATACTTGGTAATAGTTTGACAAACCCAGCGCAGCACATCTTTCTGCCAGATAGCTTGCATTGGTATTAACAATGTTTCCAAGAAGTATTTCCGTTCCTACACTGATTAGTTCTACTGTCATATTTTATACCCATTGTATACCGCAGCTTTGTCTGCGATACTGCCAACAATGAAAAGCATGAAGGATTCACATCGTGGCAACCTTTCTAATATACTTTCATTCACATCTGCATCATGTTTCTACTTTTGTTCCGTGAGAACTTTTCTATTCTTGTACAGATAATCCAGTAAAGATACCACGGTCAATATAAGAGACAGATAGATAAATACCTGTTCCAGAGCGAGTAAGATGGGATTATCAAAATGGAATATCAGTAAAACCGCCATAATCATTTGAGCTGTTGTCTTAAATTTTGCAATGTTACTTGCAGCAATGACTACACCATTATCAGATGCCACCAGACGGAAACCACTGATAATAAATTCTCTTGAAATAATTACAACTATAATCCAGGCCGGTACAAGCTTAAGCTCAACAAAACAGATAAGCGCAGCACAGACTAAGAGTTTATCTGCAAGAGGGTCTGCGAACTTACCAAAGTTGGTAACCAGGTTATGCTTTCTTGCAAGATAACCATCAAGTGCATCGGATAAGGATGCAATAATAAAAATTACACCTGCAACATTTTTACCGCCAGGTATACCTGGTACTAAAAAGAAAATCAAAAATACAGGAATCATGCATGCCCTTGCTATTGTTATTTTATTCGGCAGATTCATATTAACTCCTTTCGTTATTATTAAATTTTTGATTTTATTATCCTGAATCCGTAGTTGAAAAAAGTCTTTTCTTTTTCCAGCCTAACCTCTTTTCTGAGTATCCCTTTTGACATACGGATCTTCGTATAATTAGTTTATCAGAAATTGTTTTCTGATTTCTGATAAACGTCGGTTCTTTCCGCCTGTGAGGCGCTGACTAGTTAACCAGTTCTCCTATTAAATCATATCCTTTCGCATCGGTAACTACAGCTTCAATGATTTCACCCGACATGATTTCTGCTCTTGTAGGTACAAAAATATATCCATCCACATTAGGAGCATCCATATAGGTTCTTCCAATATAGACGTTCCCGGCTTCCATTCCATATTCCTCAATGGCTTCCTCCGGGAGTTTACCTTCAATAAGCACTTTTAATCTGTTACCTACTTTTTCCTCTGCTTTCTCAAAAGCAATTTTCTGCTGTAAAGCCATAATTTCTTTCTGGCGTTTTACTTTTACTGCTTTTTTTATCTGGGAGGGCATTTTAGCAGCAGGCGTATCCTCTTCTTTTGAATAAGTAAATACCCCCAGTCTGTCAAAGCCCATTTCCTCCACAAAGCTTTTCAGCTCTTCATGGTCTTCTTCCGTCTCTCCCGGAAAACCTGTTATCAAGGTAGTTCTAAGGGCAATATCGGGAATTTCTTTTCTAAGTTCCGCTACCTTCTGAATCAGTTCTGCTTTACTGGTTTTTCTACCCATTTTCTTTAACACATTATCACTGGCATGCTGAATAGGCATATCAAGGTAATGACAGATTTTCTTTTCGGTCTTGATTACTTCTATCAGTTCTTTGGTGATTTCTTCAGGATAGCAGTAAAGGATTCGAATCCATTCAATTCCTTCAATCTTACATAGTTCTCTTAAAAGCTCCGGAAGTTTCTTTTCACCGAAAAGGTCTTTTCCGTAAAGTGTTGTTTCCTGGGCAACCAGAATCAATTCTTTAACCCCGTTATCCGCCAGGTCCTTTGCTTCTTCAAGTACTTCTTCCATTGGCCTGCTCTGATAATTGCCTCTGATTTTTGGAATGATACAATAGGTACAGTATTTATTGCAGCCCTCTGCGATCTTTAAATAGGAGAAGTAACCACCAGTAGTATTAATACGTTTATGCTTTTCTGTCTGTATATTTTCTGTGGCAGTTTCTTCCACTTTGACGGACTTGCTTCCATTTAATACATCTTCAATAACAGTTGCTATTTCTTCATATCTCTTTGTTCCGACTACCGCATCCACTTCAGGTATCTCATTTAAGATATCTTCTTTATAGCGCTGTGCAAGACATCCGGTAACAATAAGACCCTTTAATATTCCTGTTTTCTTATACTGCCCCATTTCAAGGATAGTATTAATACTTTCTTCTTTTGCATCATTGATAAAGCAGCAGGTATTTACAATAATAATATCCGCTTTATCTTCCTCATCGGTTATGGTAAAACCATATTCTTTAATTATTCCAAGCATTATCTCACTGTCCACCAGATTCTTATCGCAACCCAGCGAAACAAAAAATATATTCATTCATACCTCCAAATATTCGTATACTAAAATGTTACCTTTGACATTTTAACAGCTTTTTGCTGAAAAGGAAACATTTTTTATTTTTATTTAATCTTTTGCAAATTTTAATCTGATTATAATTGACTTTTATCCTTTATTTGTTAAGATAGAAGAAATCAAACGAAAGGTTATGAAATATGAAAAAAACAAGAAATATTATTATAGGATTATTATCCTTCTTTGTTCTGGTATTTTGTTATTATTATGCAACACTTCCAGCTGTAAACATCCATTCTCATGGTTTTTGGATATTTGTGATAACAGCGCTGATCCTCTTAACTGTCATCGTTGGTTTTGCCACCAACAAAAGCCGAAGTGTTAATTCAGTTCAAGATTTGATTGCCGGAATGCCCGTTAAGATATCCGTCGGAATTACATTAATCGTAGTTATATTTTATATTGCCGGCTCATTGCTTTCCTCTCCTATTATTAACTCCGGTAAATATCAGAAGCTTTTAACGGTTAACGAAGGAGACTTTAAGACTGATATAGAAGAAATCTCTTATTCAGAGATCCCTGTACTGGACAAAGATTCTGCAAGTCTTTTAGGCTCCAGAAAGATGGGCAGCATAACAGAATATGTATCACAGTTTGAGGTGGCAGACAATTATACCCAGATCAACTATCAGGGTGCGCCAACCCGTGTTACTCCTTTAGAATACGGTAATACCATTAAATGGCTTACAAACAGAGGTGAAGGTATTCCTGCTTATATGCGTATCGATATGGCAACAGAAAATGTGGAGCTTATTAAGCTTTCCGAAGGAATAAAATACTCCATGTCCGATCACTTCGGCAGATATTTACCCCGTTATTTAAGATTCCATTATCCAACTTATGTGTTTTCTTCCTATAATTTTGAAATCGATGAAGCAGGAGTTCCTTACTGGGTATGCCCGGTTAAGGATTATACCATTGGTTTGTTCGGCGGTGAAACCGTTGGCAGGGTTATACTTGTAAATGCTGTTACAGGTGATCTTACCAATTATAAAGTTTCCGAAGTCCCCCAATGGGTTGACCGTGTTTATTCCGCTGAATTGTTAATCAGTCAGTATAATTATTACGGCACCTTAAAACATGGTTATTTTAACTCAGTCTTCAGCCAGAAGGATTCCTTAAAAACTACGGAAGGTTATAATTATCTGGCACTGGAGGATGATGTCTGGGTATATACCGGTATTACTTCAGTAGGCGGTGATGAATCCAACGTAGGTTTTGTCCTAATGAATCAGCGAACAGCAGAGACAAGATATTATCCTATTCCCGGTGCGGAAGAATACTCCGCTATGGCCTCTGCTGAGGGTCAGGTACAGCACCTTGGTTATACGGCTACTTTTCCTCTTCTTTTAAATATTGGCGGGGAACCCACTTATTTTATTGCATTAAAAGATGCCGCCGGACTTGTTAAGAGTTATGCTATGGTTAATATCTCCAGGTATCAGATCGTTGCCACTGCAGAAACCATCAAGGAATGTGAAAAGTTATATCTGGCAAAATTAAAAGATGACAATATCATTACGGAAGACACCGGAGCTCAGCTTACTATAAGCGGTTATATCAGTAAAATTTCCGATGTGGTTATAGACGGAAATTCCCACTATTATATACTGCTCCAGGGAAATGATGAGATCTTTGATGTTAATGTTTCTAAATTCCCTCAAATTATTAAATATAATGTTGAAGATTCCATTAGCTTCTCCTACAGCGCCGGTTCCAGCTACAATACTGTAGATGAAATAACAGAATAATAATTTAAGTCATAATGCGGATTCTTCGGAGTCCGCATTTTTATTTCTATCATTTATTACTAATTATCTATACATACTGCTGTTCTTCAACTACTGCTTGATTAATTCAACGACGGCTTGATAGTATTTACATAATTATTACTTTATCATATGAATATGCAGCTGGCTATTCATACATAGCTGTATAATTTAAGAATAATGAAAGGGTCACTGCCAAATATTGATTCAGTACCTGAAATAAGCATCACTTATTATTAATCAGCACTGCGGTCTTTGGTGATGAATTGGTAAAATTATGGATTATGATTATTTTTATACCCTTTGTATTCAGGGTAAGGTCTTACAGGCTATAGCTTATTTAGACCAGGAACCGGATACAGCTACCGATGAAAGCGAATTAAGGGAGCAATATTACAAAAGGTTCTGCTGGGGAAAACAACGTTATGACTTTCAAACACAGGACTTGTTATTAGAAGAGATATTAAACGGCTATTGTGAGTACTACCGCCAGGTATTAACCAGTACACCTCTTCTGGAAGCTGAAAAATATTTGACTGACACCTTAATTCAAATTCTTTCCTTAGATGAAGGGGTCGATATGGAGAATATAGAAAATCTGCTTGCACCTTTGTTTGAGGAAAGGGGTTATCACTACTTAGGGGGACAAACACTTCCCTATTGGGGGCCTTATATCTGGAAAAATACAGAAAAGGAGGTCTTTGAAGTTGACTTAAGCGATGGCAGGGAAAATGTTAACGTGTTCTTTCTTTCAGATTTTCTTATGCTTAGCTGGCTTCATTTCGCTACCTTCGGAAAATATCACACCGGTGGATATGCCAAACCCGAGGGGCTTTATTATATTGTACCTCCAAACGGTGTATTTGATATAAATGCTCCTGCATTCCAGGTGAGCTTCCTGAAACATGAAGCAAGGCACCTTAAAGACTACAGGGATTTCCCGGAGCTTAGCGGCTGGGAACTTGAATACCGGGCTAAGCTAACCGAACTAATTCATCATCCGGCTCCAGCAGAATTATTACTTAAATTTAACAGGCAGAAATCAGAGGATCAGAATACCCCCCATGCTTATGCCTCTTTACTTTTGATCAATAACATTCTGCCTATATTAAATATAGGTGAGGTCAGTCTTAGCTCATTAACAGACTTTTCACCATTAATAATCCAACAGTCAGCTCTTCAGCTATTAGAGCTTTCGATTAAACCAAGTTGAAATTCTTTAATATTTCACCTGTTTCTTCATCCTTTGTAAGCTGGTACAGAAACAGTAAAAGATAACAGGCGTATTCTGTATTGTTCTTTTCCAGTTCCAGCATGCCTGTCTTATACAAGATACCAAGGGTTTCATTTTTTCCGCCCAAGGGGATACCCTCTTTCATTAGAATATTCTGCAGGTCTTGTATATTATTAAATGCAAATTTCTTATTCATTGCTTTTTCCAGGAACCGAATCTCTTTATCGGCAGTTTCAGTTTGGTTGAAAAAATTACTATAGGTATAAGCTGCCACTGAAACTTCCGGTTTGTAGGTTTCAAGATAATACTCACCGAGAATCCGATAATATCTGCTTAAATCACTGGTGGTATAGCAAAAGGGATACAACTCCTCTGCTGTTTTATACAGCAAATCCCACTTACCGGTTCTGCGGTATACTTTCGCTAACCCGCTTCGGGTCTCTATTTCCAAAGGATTAACAGCCAGTGATTTTTCAAAGAATTCAATTGCTTCCTGAACCCTGTCCTTTTTACTGTATTTATCCGCCATTAGCCGATATAAAACATGCATTTTCATATCAGTTATTTCAAAACCTTCACTGCCAATATAATATTGATATAAATAGAGCTCAAGTAAGTGGTTTGGGCTAAAGATAATTCTGCCTTGTGACTCTTTTTCATAAAGTGCTAAAAATTCTTTCAGTTCTTTGGCAGTAACCTTATCTTCTTTCTCAAGTATTGTAAGATAATGAGATTTTAAATTATTATTTAACGTGATATTTCACCCTTTCGAAACAGGTGTGTCCGAAAAGCAAATACCGCTTTTGAACACACCTTTTTAATATGCCTTATTATTCTGTTACTTTTTTGAGTTTCTTAATATAGTTATTGATATTAATAAGTTTCATTTTCTTATGTTTTCCCGGATGTTCATAATCTCCTATAAAAGAAGTTTTTATGAAATGCCTGATACATTTTACATCTCTTTCTTTTTCAAGAGACCGCAGTCCCAGATCCAGATTCTTTCTGATCCTTGCCATAGCTTTGCTATGATCTATTTCCGTTACCAGTCTTCCGTCCTGAAAGATCAGCTCTACCACTGTCTGATAGCAATGCATTGGTTCATAATAACGTCCTGAACAAATCATGCCCGTATCATATTCTTTTATTAGTCCATTTCCGGCAATTAAACCACCGGTGAATTTAAGCGGTATATGGATTCCCTCGTAACTTGCATGGGTAATACCATAACTTATCTCACTGATTGTGGGTTTAATATCCCCGATTTCCGGGAATTTACGGTCACAAAAGACGGATAAATCCTTTAGATACAACTGGTACTCCTTTATCTCAAGATTTCCGCTGTATTGAAAGTTCTTATCCTTTTCCCATACCGGATAAATACAGAAATCTGCTGGCACATAGGGACTGTCTTCATATTTCAGAACCATATAACTGGTTCCGTCCTTTATAATATGGTTACTGCCTGTCATAATTGTTCAACCTTTCTTCTTCACTTTTTATGATATCAGTGGAACCTTATTTTTTGCACTCTCCAAACAGTTTCTCATCAGCATGGCAATAGTCATGGGGCCAACTCCTCCGGGAACAGGTGTTATAGCACTGATATGGTCTATTACATCTTCAAAGTCAACGTCTCCACAAAGCTTATTATCTGCACCTCTGTGAATACCTACATCTATTATAACAGCGCCTTCCTTCACATAATCTTTTGTTATAAATTTAGGTTTTCCAAGTGCTGCCACCAGAATATCCGCGCGTTTTGTTACCGCCTTCAAATCCTGAGTCCTTGAATGGCATATGGTAACGGTTGCATCCTCCCTTAGCAAAAGAGCTGCCATGGGTTTGCCTACAATATTGCTCCTGCCAATTATCACACACTCTTTCCCGCTAATAGAAATTCCGGAGCGTTTCAGCAGTTCAATTACACCAGCCGGTGTACAGGATACGAAGCCCTTCTGTCCGGTGCTTAAATATCCTACATTTTCAGGATGAAAACCATCTACATCCTTTGCAGGTGTTATAGCCTTTATAATAACATCCTCATTTATATGCTCAGGTAACGGAAGCTGAACAAGAATTCCGTTTACTTCCTTCTTTTCATTCAGTTCCCCAATTAAAGCAAGGAGTTCTTCCTGGGTGGTATCTTCCTTTAATTCATAGGAAAGTGATTCGAAGCCTACATATTCACAGGCTTTCTTTTTATTTTTAACATACACACCGGAGGCAGGGTCACTGCCCACCTGAACAACCGCCAGGGTAACTGTTACTCCCTGCTCTTTTAACCTTGCAGTCTCTTCTTTTACTTCATTTTTGATTTGCTCAGATATCATCTTACCGTCAATTATTTTATTCATAAACTCACTCCTGATTATACATTTCCTAGTATGGGTATTCAATCTCATATTTTACCACAGCCTGTCTACAGAAGCAATACGAAGAACCCTTATATAAGGAAAGAATCCTGTTTTCAATCATGGTATAATAATTTACAGGTAGCACTATGCTGCGCCTTTGCAAATTACAAGTCATACTGAAAATATTATCCATGCTTGGGGTCCTCCTTTCATGTTTTTTTTGCAGTATAGCACTTCATTCATATATTGTCGATATGTTTAGAAATTAATAAAATAAAAAAACCGGAAAAAACATCTCCTAAACGAGCCTCTGTTTTTTCCGGTTCAATTATTCCTGTACAATTATTTGCTATTAGCGATTATTTTCGCTTCTGTAATAGTTAATCAGACAGCCTTTTTCAATTATCTCTCTTTCGTCATCGGTTAATTCTCCCAGTCTTAGAGTGAATTCTTTCATGCCTTTTCCTACTACATAGGCTTTTATTTCAGCAGTCTTATGTGCTATGGCTTTCTTTATATCTTTGATAAACAGATAATCTCCATTTTCAAAGGGCAGTTCTCCCTCCTGTAACAGAAACGGAAGCATCCCCCAATTAATCAGATTTGAACGGTATCTCTTCGTGGCGTATTCTTTTGCGATGTTTGCAAGGCCTCCAAGAACCTTCTGACAGCTTGCTGCCTGTTCTCTGGCTGATCCGTCTCCCGGTTTAACCGCGTAAATTACACTGCCGATTTCCGTCTGCAAAGGATCTATATTAAATACTTTTTCAATTGCTTCGTATATAGGTTTTAATTCTTTACAAGCTTCAAAGATGCTTTCTCCTTTAATTCTGGCTTTCTCTGCTAACTGAATTTCTTTGGCACGCCCCACATAAGCCGGGTCTTTTCTTGAAAGGGTGAATTCAGCAAGTCCTAACGGATTAGAACGATAGGAAGAAGTCTCTCCGGAGGGAATAAGTTCATCTGTTGTAGTTACAGGGTCCTTAATTACAGATACAACCTTTAATACCAGATGCGCTGTAAGCCCTGACATGGCAGGCCAATCCACGATTCCTGGACCAAATTTGATGTCTGTTTCAGGAATCGGGTTATTGGTACCATCATAGACACGGTTATCATAAATCTTACTGTCAAAGTAATATTTGGGCTTAAGGAATTCTGTATCAATATTTTCTGCTGAAGTCAGGTAGCCTTTATTAGCTGCAGTAGCAGCGATCGATCTGGCATCCATCAGTGCTACAGAAGCAATCTGACCGCTGGTGATCTTTGAGCCTTCTCTGTTAGGGAAGTTTCTGGTTGTATGTCTGATACTGAAGCTGTTGTTGGAAGGAACATCTCCCGCACCAAAACAGGGACCGCAGAAGGCTGTTCTGATGGTTGCACCGGTTTCCATCAAGCTGGCTACGGAACCGTTCTTCACAAGTTCCATATACACAGGCTGGCTGGCAGGATAAACACTTAAGGAGAACTCATCGGCACCGATGTATTTTCCTCTTAAGATATCCGTTGCATCACAGATATTCTCAAAGCCGCCGCCGGCACATCCGGCAATAACACCCTGATCCACATAAAGTCTGTTATTTCTTATTTTCTCCTTTAAACTATATGTAATATTGCTGTTGTCAAGGCTGATGGCTGCTTTCTTCTCTGCTTCTGACAATACATCATACAGATTTTCATTCAGTTCATCAATGGTATAAACATTACTTGGATGAAAAGGCATTGCAATCATAGGTTTTATCTCAGACAAATCCACATAGATCAGACCATCATAATATACGGTTTTGTCAAGAGTAAGTTCTTTGTAATCTTCCGGTCTGTTATGTATCTCATAGAATTCTTTTACCTTAGAATCAGTGGTCCAGACGGAGGATAAACAGGTAGTTTCTGTTGTCATTACATCGATTCCGATTCTGAAATCCACAGATAATTTTCCTACGCCATCTCCGAAAAATTCCATTATCTTATTGTTAACATAACCTTTTTCAAACACTGCACCGATAATTGCAAGGGCAACATCCTGAGGACCTACACCTTTTCTGGGCTCTCCGGTTAGATAAACACCCACAACCCCAGGCATATTAATATCATAAGTTCTGTTTAAAAGCTGCTTTACCAGCTCAGGTCCGCCTTCTCCTACTGCCATGGTTCCCAGAGCACCGTAACGTGTATGGCTGTCAGAGCCTAAGATCATCTTACCGCCGCCTGCAAGCATCTCTCTTGCAAATTGATGGATAACTGCCTGATGAGGAGGTACATAGATTCCACCGTATTTCTTGGCACAGGAAAGTCCAAACATGTGGTCATCTTCGTTAATGGTACCACCTACCGCACATAAACTGTTATGACAGTTGGTAAGCACATAAGGAACCGGGAACTTTTCTAAACCGCTGGCTCTGGCAGTCTGTATGATTCCTACAAAAGTGATATCATGTGAGGTAAGTTTATCAAATTTTATTTTTAACTTCTCCATATTGCCGGAAGTATTATGTTCCTTTAAAATAGAATATGCCAGAGTATGTTTTGCTGCTTCTTCTTTCGTACAGACTTCTCCGGTTTTGGCTGTCAGTAAATCACTTGTTACTTCTCTTTCATCAAATACCTCTGTGCCGTTAAGGACGTAGGCACCTTTTTCGAAAAGCTTTATCATTCTATCGTCTCCTTTATGCTGCAGTTTCCGGCTTCAGATCTTATGAAACTGCTTATTTACAGGAAGAGTTTTAACCCTCCCTGATTCTTCTGATGTTGAGTTTATACATTTTGATTTATAAATAATAGGAATTAGAAATTCCAATAAACAGCTACCCCAATATCATAATAGTTATAGTAATAATAATCAAGATTTATTTTTAAATTTTCTTATTTTAACACTATCTTTCGTTTTTTTCTACTAGTTGAAATTTGTAAATAATCAGGAAATTAAAAGCTCTGATTCATCAGGAAAATTAACCCATATCCTATAGCAGAATGTATATATATTCAAACCATAATTTCTATAGCAATGGAAATCTTAAAGCAGTACGAAAAGAATAGGAACCTTCAGATTGGATTATTAACCAATTAGGAGCTTATAGAATAGCAAGATAAAAAAAAGGATTATTGAGATAGAAGATAAAATTACATACCGTGAAAATTTATTGATATGCTCTATTAGTCATTTGGTATATTATCCTGTATGACATCTTAATTCACAACATATCAACAGCAAACTTAAGGAGGAAAATTATCCCTCCTTCGTTTATATTCTTATAACAATAATATTATCTGACAGAGCTATAAATTAATAATTATCTTAATAGCTTTTTGTAAAAATTGAAAGCACCTAATCAACTTAAATATTCTTAATCTGCATAATAAATGTTCTTTAGATAACCAATAGCCTGAAATACATTATCCGGTGTCGTATCCTCCATTAGGATATGAATATAAGGCTTTTTCTCTTTGATCAGCTTGAATAACAACTCATAGTTGAAATCCCCCTGACCACTGGGAAGGGGCTTGAAGGTATCTCCCACCATTTTAAAATCCTTAACATGAATGGCAGCAATATTCTTTCCAAACAACTCAAAAGCACCTTTGATAATATCATCCTGTTCTTTGTAGTTACCTGCATGCAGAATATTCACCGGATCAAATATCACCTGCAGATTTGGTGAATTCACCGCCTGAAGTACCTGATAAGTTCTGTCAAGGCTGCTCATAATGTGGGTATATACGGGTTCAATACTAAAGATTACACCCATGCGTTCCGCATAATCAACAATTCTCTTAACATTCTCTATTAACCAGTCAAGTGCCTCTTTGGAGTGATTGGCTTCCTCAAAAGCATAAGCAGAATTCACTGCACCGGTTTCGGTTCCTACCATCCCACAGCCTAAATGTCTGGCAAAACGTATATGTGCTTTATAGATATCATGTATCTTCTCTCTAGAAGCCGCATCCGGATCCGTCATGTTAAGATAACAGCCCAGTACTGCTATGTCTACCTGATTTTTTGCAAATATATCCCTGATATGAAATGCCATTCCCGGTGTGAGAGCAGCAGCTTCCACATTAAAGGTGTCGATAACTTTGCTTAAAGCCAACTGGGTACAGGTCAGCCCTTTATTTTTAATATTCGCCACAAGAGTCTCTAACGGCGCTCGCTCCATATCATGGGCACGAATACCTAATTTCATATTTAATACCATGCCTTTCTCACAGCCTGCAGACTTAAGCCCGCAGGCACACATCCACCTTTGATTTGTGCTATTACCTCTGCACTCTGCCGGAAGCATCTCCTCCCACTAAGGCCTCTACATCACTTCTGGATACCAGGTTGAAGTCTCCTGGGATAGTGTGCTTTAACGCTGAAGCAGCAACTGCGAATTCCAGAGAAGCCTTCATATCTTTTCCTTCCACCAATCCGCAGATAAGTCCGGCTGCAAAGGAATCACCGCCGCCTACACGGTCAACGATACGTACCTCATACTTTTTGCTGTGATAAAACTCTTTTCCATCATAGATGCAGGCAGACCAGCCGTTATCAGAAGCTGAATAACTCTCTCTTAAAGAGCTGATAACATATTTGAAACCAAATTTATCTATCATCTGTTTAAAGATATCTTCATAACCAGCCAGCTCCAGTTCACCGCTTGTTACATTGGTACCGCTTGGCTTAAAGCCCAGAACTTTCTCTGCATCCTCTTCATTACCGATGCATACATCAACGTACTGCATTAGATTTGACATAACTTTCTGAGCTTTTTCAGAAGACCATAGTTTCTTTCTGAAGTTTAAGTCTACGGATACAGTGATGCCCTTAGCTTTCGCTGCTTTTAAGGCAAGCTCTGTAAGTTCTGCTGCTTTATCGCTGACAGCGGGTGTGATACCTGTAAAATGGAACCAGTCAGCACCTTCAAAAATAGCATCGAAATCGAAATCTTTCTCCTGTGCTTCCGCAATGGAGGAATGCGCTCTGTCATATACTACATTGGAAGCACGCATGGAAGCACCGGTCTCAAGGTAGTAGATACCTAGTCTTTCACCGCCTTTGGCAACATGGTCACAGTTAACATTATATTTTCTTAAAGCTGCTACTGCACACTCACCAATGGGATTGTTAGGTACTTTTGATACAAAATAAGCCTTATGTCCATAGTTAGCAAGAGAAACCGCTACATTTGCTTCTCCTCCACCATAATTAACATCAAAACTGTCTGATTGGATAAACTTCTGAAATCCTGGAGTAGATAAACGAAGCATGATTTCACCCATAGTAATAATTTTTGCCATTTTAATTCTCCTTTATATTGGTTTATTCATACCTGGTACAGAGCAGCACTTTAATATCAATTCAGCGCCTGGTAAAATGTTCCATCCTGTACCAGTGTAATTTAGCCTGTTTTACAGTCAGATTCAGGTTCTCATTCATGGAGATGTTTGAAACTCATCTGGGAAAAATATAAAATATCTCCTCTATTTTAGAGAGTTACGCCATCCTTCCACACAGCCATATCGTGGAAACCTTCAATTTCAGATTTTACCGTTTTTCCGGAGGCAGTGTCAAGGACAAAGCTGAATAAATTCTGGGCTATATTGTCCATTTTACCATCTTCCAGTAACACCCCTGCATTAAAATCGATCCAATTGCTCTTTCTTTCATAAAGCTTTGAGTTACTGGATATTTTCACTGTTGGTACAGGACATGCAAATGGTGTGCCCCTGCCGGTGGTAAACAGTACAATATGGGCCCCTGAGGCAGCAAGGGCTGTTGCGGCAACCAGGTCATTTCCGGGTGCGGTTAAAAGGTTCAAGCCTTTACTCTTAACTGGCGAGCCGTAAGGAAGTACATCAGAAACTGGTGCATTGCCCGATTTTTGCGTACACCCCAGGGATTTGTCTTCCAAAGTTGAAATACCGCCTTGTTTATTTCCAGGAGAAGGATTTTCATAAATTGTCTGATTATGTGAAGTATAATAATCTTTAAAACCATTGATCATGGCAACTGTTTTATCAAAGGTTCCTTCTTCTCTGCAACGGCTCATCAGAAGAGTCTCTGCTCCAAACATCTCAGGGACCTCTGTTAAGATAGTCGTGCCGCCTTTTGAAATCAGAATATCCGAAAAGGCTCCCACTAACGGATTTGCAGTAATACCGGAAAAACCGTCGCTGCCTCCGCATTTCAGTCCGATAATAAGCTCTTTTACATGGATTTCTTCTCTTGCAAAAGTGGAAGCATATTCTATCAGACCACTCAGCAGTTTAAGCGCTGCCTCAACTTCATCTTCTTCCTCCTGGCAGATAAGAAATTTCACCCTGTTCTCGTCGTATTTGCCGATGTGTTCCTTTAACTGTTCTACACCGCTGTTCTCACAACCCAGCCCAAGCACCAGAACGCCTCCTGCATTGGGATGATTCACAAGTCCTGCCAATATTTTCTTCGTGTTTTCCTGGTCCTCACCCATCTGGGAACAACCATAGGGATGCTCGAAAGCACAGACCTTTTCCACATTGTCCGACAACATTGAATTACCCTTTCTCTCCAGCAGCGCCGCTATCTTATTAACACAGCCTACCGTAGGAATAATCCATATTTCATTTCGAATACCCACCTTGCCATCTTTTCTTCGGTACCCTCTAAAATAGGCATCTTCGGTGCTTTCTAATTCTTTATAGTCTTTTTCGTATACGTAGGAGCAGAATTCACCAAGCCCGGTCTTGATATTGTGAGTGTGAACCCAGGTTCCTGCTTCAATATCTGCTTTGGCAAGACCAATTGGATTACCGTATTTTATAACCTTCTCTCCTTCTGTAATAAACTGAAGGGCGATTTTATGGCCGGAGGGAATGGCCTCTTTCACTATGAGATCAATCGTGCCAGCTTGTATTCTGTCCCCTTCTTTAAAATCTCTTAATGCAACTACCACATTATCCTGTTCATTAATTTTGATATATTCCTTCATAAAGCTCCTCTTTTCTGGAATCTGCTTCCTGCTCCGATCTTTTATATCCCGTTACATTTCGTAATAAATAAAATTTCGTTACTTCTTTGTTCCATTTCATCCAGTTATTAGGATTGTTACTCCTGATTTTACTCCCATATCCATAACCTCTGTAATATAACTATATGTAAGCTCTTACATTTAGTTTAATACAGGATTAATATAAAGTCAATTAGGTATTTTAACGATTCATCCCTTGCACCTGACTTTTAACTATGTTATAATAATTCTTAAGTTTTATTTAAAATGTAAGCACTTACAAGTAGAAATTAAAACAACAAAGCAGGAGGATAAACATGCAAAAATTTATGGATCAGGATTTTCTTTTAACCACAGAAACCGCTAAAATCTTATATCACCAGTATGCGGCCAAGCTTCCTATTATCGATTACCACTGCCATATCAGTCCAAAGGAAATTGCCGAAGATAAACAGTTCGGGAACATTACACAGGTATGGCTGGGTGGAGACCATTATAAATGGCGCCTTATGCGAGCAAACGGAATAGACGAAGCATACATTACCGGAGATGCACCGGATTACGATAAATTCTTAAGCTGGGCAAAGACATTGCAAAGAGCTATCGGAAATCCTGTATACCACTGGAGCCATCTGGAACTCCAGAGATTCTTTGGTTATTACGGAGCTTTAAATGAATCCACGGCAGAGGAAGTATGGAATCTGTGCAATGAAAAACTGGCTTCCCCTGAATTTAGCGCAAGGAATCTGATGAAGCTGTCCAATGTAGAAACCATATGTACGACGGATGATCCCATTGATTCTCTGGAGTGGCATAAACAGATTAAAGAAGATTCCTCCTTTTCCATAAAAGTGCTACCTGCTTTTCGCCCGGACAAAGCTTTAAACATTGAAAAGCCTGACTTTACAGACTATCTGCAAAAGCTTGCTGACGTTAGCAATATTTCAATCAACAGCTTTGCAGCCCTGAAGGACGCCCTAAAGAACCGAATTGATTTCTTTACCTCCTTGGGATGCTGTATCTCCGACCATGCACTGGAATATGTTATGTACATACCTGCAGAAGCTGAGAAAATCGAAGAGATTTTTCAGAAAAAGTTAAGCAGTAATACCTTAACAGAGCAGGAAATCCTTCAGTATAAAACTGCTTTCATGGTATTTGTAGGTAAGGCTTACAAGGAAGCAGGCTGGGTTATGCAGCTGCATTATGGTACCAAGAGAGACAACAACAAAAGAAGCTTTCGTTCTCTGGGTCCTGATACCGGTTATGACTGTATTAATAATATTAGCTTTTCTTCTCAATTAGCTGATTACCTAAATGCACTTCATGAAACAGATGAACTGCCAAAAACCATTGTTTATTCTTTAAATCCCAACGATAACGCTGCTATCGTAACAGTCCTTGGATGTTTCCAGGATGGCAGTGTACGAGGTAAGCTCCAGCATGGTTCTGCCTGGTGGTTTAATGATCATAAAACCGGTATGACCGATCAGATGGTTACTCTGGCCAATAGTGGACTGCTCTCTGCTTTTGTTGGAATGCTTACTGATTCCAGAAGTTTTCTCTCCTACCCCAGACACGAGTACTTCCGCAGGATTCTTAGCGACCTTATCGGCCAGTGGGTGGAAAAAGGAGAATATCCCAATGATCTGCCTCAGTTAGCTGGAATTGTTGAAGATATCTCCTATTACAATGCGAAGAAATACTTTCAGTTCTAATCTTACTAATATTGATTAGGCAAGTGAGTTGCACTAAAATGCTTAAAACAGCTGTTATCAAAGTTGATGTGACCCCTGAAGTTAAACTTTTGTCTAACATATGGGGTCGATTCAAGAATTTCTTTGATGACAGCTGTTTTCATTTGATTTCGCTTTATAATGATTGTTATGTTATATATGATCTGGTCTTATCTGATTGCATCATTTCGTTATTTTTAACTTGATAATATTTGTTATTGCATTATATTATGTTTTGTATCCTGTCTTCAATTAAATTGTTTCTTCGTAATTCTATAGCTTATTTCATGATATTAATCAACTTAATACAAGCTAAATATTCTGGTTAATTCTCGTGTACTACTATAAAGTCAACTTATTATCAGGAATCATCCCAGGATTTCCAGGCTCTTTCTCATCCCCTTCTGTTTCATGCTTTCCAGATATTCCGTTACTTTATCACTTAGGGCAGGTATAAGGGATAAATCCTGTCCATGGAAGGCTGCGTTGCTTAAGTACAATTTTACCAATTCATTTGAGGCCTTGGCAGAATTCTCTGCAAAGAACTCCAGCACCTCCTTATCATCCTGAATAATATATCCTTCTCCATTTCTTCTTCCAACTAAACTGCCGTCCTTCCATTCACTACTGCTATAGAAAGATAATAAAGCTGCTATGGAAAATACCAGATGCTCAGGCAGGGATTTATATTTTTCAAAATATCCCAGTAAACTGGGCAGACAGCGGGCTCTCCACTTGGATACGGAATTAAGGGATATTGACAGTAATGCATGCTTAATGTGTGGATTCTCAAACCTCTCAATTACCGAATCCGCAAATGTTTTAAGTTCCTCTTCGGGCAATGACAGTGTAGGAATAACCTCCTCATAGATTACCTTCTGCATGAAGTTACGTATTGCTTCATCTTTCATGGATTCTAATACATAATCATTGCCAGCCAGATAAGAAGCCAGGACAAAAGAGGTATGGGCACCATTTAAGATACGTACCTTTCTCTGTTTATAAGGTTTTTGATTATCCGTAAAAATAACCGGGAGTCCAGCCTTATCAAGTGGCAGTTCTTTACTGATATCTTTTTCGCTTTCAATTACCCATAAACCAAAAGGTTCTGCTGTCACAAGAAGATTATCCCGATAACCAAGCTTCTCCCAGATAGCTTCTGCTTCATCTTTAGGATAACCGGTAACAATCCGATCTACCAGCGTACTGCAAAATACACAAGCTTCTAAAAGCCATGTTATAAAGTCCTCCTCCAGACTCCAGATCCTGGCATATTTTAATACATATTCTTTTAATAAGATACCATTATCATCAATTAGCTCAACAGGCAGAATAATTAAGCCTTTCTCCCTGTCACCTGAGAAAGCTTTGTATCTTTCAAATAAGAACTTCGTCAATTTAGCCGGATAGGTTTTAGGCGGCAGTGCATCAAAAGAATCCTTTTCATCAAAAGCAATTCCTGCCTCAGTGGTATTCGATACCACAAATCTAAGTGTTTCTATTCTGGCAAGCCCGATAAATTTCTCATACTCATCATACACGCTGACTGCATCTTTTACAGAGGTGATAATTCGGCTTTCATTAACCTCCTTACCCTCCTGCTTACCCCGCAGCGTTAGTGTATACTGGTATTTCTGCTCATGGAACATGTCAAGGTTTCCGTATTCGATAGCCTTGAGTATAACTATGCTGCCATAAAACAGCTCCTTTTCATTGGCAACGTCAATCATATAATCCACAAATGCACGCAAAAAATTACCTTCGCCAAACTGAACGACCTTTACAGGTCTGTCTTTGGCCTTTGAAATACTGTCATCCAATAATACCATCTCTCTACCTCGTTTATCTTTTTCTTTTCTGCCAGCCAGTGTTCAGTAAATCTCCTAATGGATATAACAACACGCTGTCATGTGGGGATATTAGCACCTTGTTTCAAATAAATTATTGCATATGTAAGCGCTTACATTATTACTTTATCGTTCACACATCTGTTTGTCAAGTAATAATTCATAACTCGGCAGCAGAAAAAAATTGTTACTTGCCATATTTTAAGAATATCTGTATAATCAAACCTATGTAAGTTCTTACAATCAGTTAAGAACGAATGATTGAAAAAGGAAAAGGGGTATGGCATGAATATATATGATATCTCAAAAAAAGCAGGTGTTTCCATCGCAACTGTATCCCGGGTATTAAATAACAGTCCCAGTGTCAGTACAAAAACCAGAAATAAAGTGTTATCCATAATAGAAGAAAGCGGTTATATGCCGAACGCTTATGCAAGGGGTCTGGGGCTTAACTCTATGAATACCATCGGTATCCTATGTGCCGATTCATCTGATATCTATCTTGCCAATGCAGTATTTTATTTAGAGCGGGAATTGAAAAATAATGGCTATAACTCCATTTTGTGCTGTACAGGCTATGAGCCAAAGGACAAAGAAAATTGCCTGAAACTGCTCTTATCAAAGAAGGTAGATGCACTTATTTTAGTAGGATCAAATTTTGTAGAAAAAAATGCTGCTGACAATAATTATATTCTGGAAGCAGCCAACCAGGTACCTGTAATGCTGATCAACGGTTATCTGAAGGCTCCCAATATATTCTGTATCCTGTGCGATGAGCATCAGGCGGTTTATGATATTACAGATAAATTAATTAAGAGCGGTTATTCAGACCCTATTTTCTTATACCGATTAATGTCCTTCAGCGGTATCCAGAAAAAAGACGGATTTCTTCAGGCGATTCAAGAGAACAAAATAGAAAACCAGAACCGGGTTTATGAATGCTCCGGAGATGTGACTGATATTAAGAATTATCTTATTTCTCTCTATAAATGCGGCCGGCACTTTAACGGAATTATAGCTGCTGATGATGAAATTGCAATCGGGGCGGTCAAATTTGCTAAAGCCACGAAATTAGCTATTCCCAAAAATATTTCCATCGTAGGACATAACAATTCCAAACTTGCAAAATGCTGTGAACCGGAGCTGACCTCTATTGACAATAAGTTAGAGACTATATGTATCCAAACTGTTCTGACTTTAATGCGTATCTTTAATAATGAAAATGTTGCCGGCAGAACAGTCTTTTCAGCAGATTTAGTCCTTCGGGAAACTACCAATCTGAAGACCTGATAATATTTTCTTATTTTGAGTTATGACATTTATTCTTAAAATTTAATAAAGCTGATCTCTAATTGAACTTCCTCCTTTGATTATCTGTATGCTGTCACAACAGATTTTCAAAGGAGTTTTTTATTTGAGGATATACAGATTTGAAGATTAGTTCGGATTATCATAAAGCTTATTTCATACTCTGTTTCTTGGGTATACCACACGGCAGGCAGCTGTGGCATGTAATAAGAGTTAGATAAAAAAAGAAGCTCACATTACTCCCAGGTATTCTGTATTACTAATCAAAGGTTTTTATATTGATAAGGGGTTATATGCAGATATTGTTAAATTTTAATCTCTCTGTAAACATAATGTTAAATATTACCATGGTGTATTGTTTTTTTTGTTTGCTTATGTTATTTATGAATTAACAGTTCTTCTTAGATTGGCTCCGGAAATGCATGCAGGCTAATGTTAGGACAGGATTTGTTCTGTTACTTTAAAAAATAGGAAATGGGTCTTATGAAAGCCCAGAAGGAGTAAGAAAGTATGATGAATAAAACCTTTAAGAGAATATCTGCCTGTGCCCTGGCAGGTGTCCTTCTCTTATCCTTTGCATTCACCAATGATTTTAACAGTGCAAAAAGTACTGCTGCCGGAAGCAAGAAAGAAACACAGGCAACCAATCTTAAAGCCCCCAAGTATGTATTTATGTTTATCGGTGATGGTATGAGCTATCCCCAGATTCAGGCAGCAAGTGATTACCTCGGTGCCATTAACCAGCAAAAGGATTCCAAAGTCCTTACCGGTAACAAATATCTGAATTTTATGAAATTCCCTGTAGCAGGTTCAGCTGTTACCTATGATTCCACCTCTTTTTGTCCCGACTCCGCTTCTACTGCCACCTCACTTTCAACAGGTCATAAGACCTACAGCGGAACCATTAATATGGACGAAAACAAAAAAATATCTTATGAGACTATCTCCGAAAAAGTGAAAGAGCAGTTAGGCTATAAGGTTGGTATCATCTCCTCCGTTAACTTAAATCATGCAACTCCTGCTGCTTACTATGCTCATCAGGCCTCCAGAAATAACTATTATGCCATCGGTCTTGAAATGGTTAACAGTGGCTTTGAATATTTCGCAGGCGGTGCTTTAATCAATCCTGACGGAGACAATAAGAATGCTCCTCAGACCAGCCTTTATCAGGTAGCAAAAGATAAAGGCTACAAGGTGGTAACAACCCAAAAGGAGGCAGTAAATGTAAAAGCTTCCGATGGAAAGACGATAATTATCGGTGAGACACTGGCGGACAGCAATTCACTTTCCTATGCAAACGATGCCAAATCCAGTGAATGGAAGTTAAAGGACTACGTTAAGAAAGGCATTGATGTCCTTTATAACGAAAAAGGATTTTTTATGATGGTGGAAGGCGGTAAGATTGACTGGGCCTGTCATGCAAATGATGCCGGTTCTACTATAGCAGATACCGTTGCACTTGATGATGCAGTATCAGAAGCTATTGCTTTCTATAAAAAATACCCAAATGATACTTTAATCATCGTAACCGGAGATCATGAGACCGGAGGTCTGACAATTGGTTATGCAGGAACAGATTATGATACTTTCCTTGACAACCTGTCCAATCAGAAACTCTCCTATGCCAAATTTGATACCGATTATGTGAAGAAATACAAAGAAAACGGAACTGCTTTTGAAACAGTTCTTCAGGATATCAAAAAGAACTTTGGCCTTATAACGGACAAAGATTCCAGCGCCAAAACCAATCCTGATCTGGTACTCACCTCTTACGATTATGAGAAATTAAAAGATGCTTATATAAAAACCATAAGCGGTAAACGTGCAGAAAACAGCGAGGAATATCTCCTTTATGGCTCCTATGAGCCCCTGACTGTTACAATTACCCATATACTGAATAACAAATCCGGTATTAATTTTTCCTCCTATGCCCATACAGGGCTTCCTGTAGGTGTATTTGCACAAGGTCAGGGTGCGGATCTTTTCTCTGGCTACTATGATAATACACAGATTTATTTTAATCTTGAAAGTCTCCTGAAGGTGAAATAATACCTGTTCCAATAAGATATCATCTGCCATTTAAAAAGGAAATGGATTACTGCTGATTACTGTTAAACTTATTGTTAATCGCATTTAAATGCCATATGCAGGATATGCCTGCAAGCAGTAATCCATTTCTTTGTAAATCGATAAATCTTGTAAGTTATCTGGTAAATTATCTAAATGCACTTATGTCTTAGCAAAATTGACTTATTCCAAGACATAATATCTTAAGTTGATCTCACCATGCTTTTAATTAAAGCTATTATTTTCTTGAATTTTGCACTCAAGAACTTCAACTTATACAGATTCCATGAACATGGATTTTCAGATTCAGGTATTAGATCCATGATAGATTATTCAAATATTTTTTTAAACCTAAGTAAATAATATAATTATGAATTGAGGAAGGAATTCCCATGAGGCCTTTTAATAATAAATTTAAGTTATACATAAGTAACTTCCATAACAACTTATCCTACCATCTGCCGGTACTCATATCTATTATTGTTTTGGTATTCCTTATTCTACTGCCTACCGGTTACGAGGGTGCTATTATTTATCAGGGCACTGACCGCAGCTCGGCAAGAGTAATATCTGTTGATAATAAAAATATCATCGATACCGGACTAATTCGTTCCGGTGAACAGACCTGTGTGGTAGAATTATTAGGCGGAAAATTTAAAGGGCAGCAGGTGGAAGGTTTTAATCTCTTAAATGGCTCCCTGGAGACCGATAAGATTTTCTCCCCCGGAGATAAAGTTCTGGTGGTGATTAATTATAATGATTCCGAAATCCTCTCAGTAAATCTTATCGATCACTACCGTATAGGCAAGGAGGTATTCCTGGCAGCAATATTTGCAATTTTGCTAATTGTTGTAGCAGGAGGAACAGGTTTTAGAGCCTTAATTTCCTTTGCTACAAGCATCCTGATGATCTGGAAGGTCTTAGTCCCCTTTTATTTAAACGGCCATAATCCGATTTACTTCGGACTTCTTATCACTGTTTTTCTTACGGTATTGATTCTTTCTCTTGTATTTGGCTTCAACCGAAAGGCCCTTGCTGCCATTTCCGGTGCATCTCTTGGAATCCTCGTAACCTGTATTCTTGGAATGCTGTTTACTACAAGTTACAAGATACATGGTGCTATCATGCCAAATTCAGAAAGTCTGCTTTACAGTGGATATGAAGGGCTGAACCTTACCAAAATATTTATGGCAAGTATATTTATCGGCTCTTCCGGTGCTGTTATGGACCTGGCTGTTGATATTACTTCGGCTATTACAGAAGTAATTTCTAAGAAACCTGAAATGAAATGGAAAGAAGCTTTTCTCTCCGGTATGAATGTCGGACGTGCTGCCATGGGAACCATGACCACCACTCTCCTGCTTGCATATTCCGGAGGTTATATTGCACTGTTAATGGTATTTATGGCTCAAGGTACACCAATCTATAATATATTGAATTACAAATATGTATCCGCAGAAATTCTTGATACCTTTATCGGAAGCATTGGTCTGGTGCTGGTAGCGCCATTTACTGCATTTACCAGCAGTGTTCTCTTAACCGGGCAAAAACAAAAAGCCTCTCTCGCAGGAAGTGAAGCTGATGGCGAGGCTGTGGAATCCATTGCTCAGGAATAAAAGGGATATTTACATGAGAAAAATAAGCAGCTGCCGGTTGAGTATTTCGAACCGAACAGCTGCTTTTATTTCTGTTATTAATCAATATCAATTGCACTGGTAGGACAGCTGTCTCTGGCATCTTCAGCTTCGGATTCCTTGTCTGCCGGAATTTCATCGTCTATACCATGGGCAAAACCGTCATCACCCATACTAAAAACGTCGGGACATAGGTTTGTGCATAATTCACAGCTTATGCAAAGATCAGGACTAACACTAGCTTTCATTTTAGATTACCTTATTACCATTACAAAGCAATGGTTCCTTTCATTCAATAATAATGCTCTGACATATTTATTATTGTTAGATAAAGGACTTTTATACATATTTTGTTAAGAAACCTTATCTTTTTGTGATTACTGTTTTTAGGATAGCTTTTCATCTGTAATTGAAGGAAGATTTGACAAATTATTTTCCTCTTTGCCATCGGGTAAAGATTTTAAATATTCATTCCCTTTCCGGGTGGCAATTCCTACTCCTTTGATTTCACCCTGTCTGGCTGCTTCCACTCCTTCTTCTTTATTCAGTACTTGGCCATCAGAAAGCTGATAACCGGTAACTTTCCCGCTGTCCTTTACCAGTGCAACAATTTCCTTTGCATCCGGTTTACTCTCAGGGATATCGCTTAGAGCCATCATAGGCAGTACAGAGGATAACTCTGTTTGATTTGCATTCATATTCTCCATATGTGGAACCTCACATTCTAAATTCATTTTAACAGTTGCATTTAGTAAACCATTATTATTTTCTGTAATTATCTTTTTTTTACTCATTTTTAAAATAGCACAAAAAGAGCTGTCCTGAAAATAAACACAAAGCGGCAAGATGCTTCTTGATTTTCCTGTAATGCACTTCTTGAAAGATACGTAGCCGTTTTGTGTGATTAAAGCAAATAATTTTTGTTTAATTATAAATCACAAAATGGTTAATTGTCTTTCGCTGGTGTGTATAAGGAAGGCCAGGAAGCTTCTTGCCGCAACATTACTTAAATGCAACAGTCCTTTACCACAGATACTATTCTTCATTTATAGGTACCAATCGGATAATTTTGTCATCTCCTTCCCGAGGCTGTTCCCTGCCATCCCGGTTACTGGTAGTTATATACACAGATCCGTCAGCAGCGCTAAAGGCTTCTCTCAATCTTCCATATTGATTCTGTAGTCGCGGGATTACCTGTACTACCTGCTTACCATCTGGCGATAGCAGCATTTCTAATACTTCCATCCCTCTTAGTGCAGAAACCAGTAACCTGCCTTTTAAAGGTCCTTCTTCTATAAAGGTGATACCCGATGGTGCCCAGGTCTCTGTCTCACTGCTGATGACAGAGGTTTGAAAGCCCTGTTCTGACAAATCCTCCTCCGCATCCGTCAAAGGCCATCCATAATTTCCTCCGGGTACAATAATATTTATTTTATCTCTTCCCCAATTTCCGTGAACCGAAGCATACAAGACCCCCTCTTCACTCCAGGCAAGTCCTTGCGGATTTCGAAGACCCAGGGCATATACAGGAGAGCCAGGGAAAGGATTATCGACAGGAATACTGCCATCCAGATTTATACGAAGAATTTTCCCGGAGAGAAGCTCAGGATTCTGTGCTGATTCCGGTACATCACCATCACCGGTTGTTATATAAAGTAAGTTATCGGGTCCAATCTTTATTCTGCCTCCGTTATGTCCTCTTCCACCTGGTATATTATCAAGTAATATACTGTCTTCCCTTGTAATTCCTTCTTCATAATGCATGCGTACTACCCTGTTATAGAATTTATCTTCTGCCTGGAAGGTATACATAACATAGAAATAGCCATTGTTATCAAATTCAGGGTCCAATACCAATCCCAGTAATCCTCCCTCCCCCTGAGCGGTAAACGGAGCTGTAAAGGTATATATCGTTTCAGCTCCTTTGTTATCCTTATAAATCAGGCGGATGTTACCTATTCGCTCTGTTACAAAGATTCTTCCGTCCTTTGTAATATCTATTGCCCAGGGTACAGTCAACTCTTCACTTATTATCTCTGCAGCATATGGAAATTCACTTTGGTCTGCAACCTCTGTTTTCAGAATATTGGAACACTCAACCTGTAAATTATCAAATCTTTGAGAAATGAAGGGATACATACCTTTTTTCTTTTTAAACCAGTCTGCCATGCTCTTAATCTTATAAGAATTATTATATTCCATATTCCACCTTCCCTCCGGCTTCAGTTAAACGTGAAAATCGAAGTTTGTCATACAATCCTATATTACTATTGTATGGATTGAAAGGTAAAAAATTCCTTAATAGCTTATAGCTTTACATCAAAATCTGCTGTATCTCCTTTTCTCAAAACACCTTTACCGTTATATTCCTCTGAGTTAAGGCTTTCATATCTACCGCCTCTCTTCTCTTCACTTTCCTGCGGAAGGCTCTTATACTTATCACTTTTCTTAAATTCTTTCACAACCTCGTTAACAGCATTCGTCAAAGCTTCCCGGTCAGGATCCTTGTCATTGATCATGCCTAATTGAAGACCTGCTACCTCTTCAACTTCCTTTTTCGATTTACAATTCTTAAGGCTATTTTCTACCATCTCCCGTTTCATTTGAATACGCAAGGCTTTCATATACATATCAGGATTGGTTCTTCGCAGAAAATCCATCTCACTGGCAGTGAGCTTTTTACCGGCATTAAGCTTTTGGCTGATCTTTTCTGCTTTTCTTTTCTCTGACTCTTCATCTTCTGCACGAGATACCCTTAAAGCCTCTCTATGCTGATCTAATACAGCTTTCAGGCTGCTTCTGGCATTTTGTCTCTTTGTACTCTTTGTTTTTAAAATTGCATTTGTATTAGTATTTGTACTTTTATTTGTACTTGAATCTATATTTGTACTTTTATTTATATTTTTACTTGCATTTATAATTTCATTATTGTTTCTTAAATTAATATTCATACCTGCCCTCATTCCCATTACAAGTCATCTGATATTACCAGAGCTGCAATTTATAATTCTTATGTTTGCAAAGCTGCATGACCATGACGCTTATAGGAATATTATCGGTAAAATAATCCAATTACTTTAAGCTGTTTTTCTTCTTTCAGCATGTTCTCCAACTGCAAGGAAATCGATTATATCACAGATTATAATAGACTTCTTACTCATCTTAATATTGAAGTCAGCCAGTTAATCGCCAAAAGACTTTACAAGTAACTAAACGTTAAATAAATTTCAATTATCTCTGCTGTTTCTGCAAATAAAAGGAAAGCAAGCCCTTCCAAAAAAATTGCGAAACTTTTTAAGGAAAGTGCTTGCTTTTATTTAATTAACCCAGATCCGGTTTATCACAAAGGACTAACTCCTCCGATGCTTTTCCTTCTGTCTCGAATACGATAATTTCATTGATACCGTCTTTCAGTAATGGCGCAGGCAGGTACAATCTCTTCTGAGGTCCAATCTCCCAGAAGCGTCCCAGGTTAAAGCCGTTTATAAAGACGCAGCCTTTTCCCCAGCCTTCCATATCAACAAAGGTATCTCCTTTTTCTTCTGCCAGGAACTCAAAGCGGTAGAAAGCAGGTTTCTGCTCTTTAAAGCCTTTGGTAAAATCCAATTTATGAAGATTATCCAAGGGCAAGGTATAGTGTTCCCAGTTCATATGCTGATGACCGTTGATTACAACACTTCCGTCTATTCCTTTGCGCTGCTTATCCAGATAAGGTCCAAAATTTACTCTTCCCATATTCTCCATAAGAATATCAATAGAACTGCCTTTTTCAAAATCATAAGATATCTCGTGTTCAGTAAGCAGCTCTCTATCGTACAGTGTTGCAACAGGTTCCTGTGAAATATACATTTTTGCCCTGTCGTTTGCATTGTATAAACGAATTTTTTCCAGCTTTTTCTCTTTTACAAGAGATGAACGGTATAAGGTATAACCATAGCTTTGTCCGAGCTTTTCCATGGATTTTGGATATAAATCAGTAACAGGTGCGGATATATCCTCAAGACTTTCAAACAAGCCTACCTTTTCCTTACAGCTAAGCTTTCCATAAGCTTTTTTCTCAATCTTTGTGGTGAATTCTATCTCCGGAAGTTTTGCGTACTTACCGATGATTTCCTTGAACGCTTCGTATTTAGGTGTAATATCACCGCACTCTGTCAGTACAGCATCATAGTCATAGGAGGTTACATCCGGCGTAAGCTCATCATAATAATTAGAGCCGTTCATAAAACCGAAGTTTGTTCCACCGATGAACATGTAGATGTTAATATTACCATACTGTAAGGCTTCGTCTAAATCCTTGCAGTTCTCCTCCATATTAGAGGTTTTATGTCCTCCATTACCCCAATGATCAAACCAGCCCACCCAGAATTCCATGCACATAAGTGGTCCGCCATTGGTATGCTCTTTTAATACCGCAAACTGCTCCTTCATCTTGGAGCCGAAGTTTCCTGTGGGCAATACACCTTCTATCTTACCGCACTCCAAGGCATCTCCCCAGGGACCGTCCGAGGTGACAAAAGGGACACAGGCTCCGTTATCAACCATCAGCTGTTTCATCTGTTCCAGGTAAGCTGTATCATCTGCATAATAACCATATTCGTTTTCAATCTGAATCAATATGATTGGGCCTCCTAAGGGAAGCTGTAAAGGTGCTGTAATCTCAAAGAGTTTCTTATAATAATCAGCCGTATGCTTCATAAAGCTGGGATGACTGCTCCTAAAACGCATTCCGTCTTCTGCAAGGAGCCAGGCTGGAAGCCCGCCAAATTCCCATTCTGCGCAAATATAAGGGGAGGGTCTGAAAATTACCCATAATTCAAGTTCAGCTGCAAGCTCTAAGAATTTCTTAATATCCAGAATCCCCTCAAAGCAATAAGTTCCTTTTTGGGGTTCATGAAGATTCCAGGGCACATAGGTTTCTACCGTATTGCAGCCCATAGCCTTTAACTTCTCCAGGCGATCCCTCCAGTACTCCGGAACGATTCTGAAATAGTGTATGGCACCTGATATAATCTGCACAGGTTTACCATTTACATAAAACTTATCCTTGATTTCTATTGTGTTAGATAACATTTTTTGTCTCCTTTTTGTCAAAATACTATGTAACCGATTACATATATTTTATAAAAAAATAGCCCTGTTTCTTATAAGCTGACTACCATTACCAAACTTCACCCTTGAGCGTGTAAATTATTCATACACGTTCTTACATAGAACAGAACTTTTATTTTTCCCAATATACGTATTATGATGATACCTATATTGGGAGAAGCTTAAAATTCTGTATCCTATCCAAAGATGCAAGCATTTGCTCAAATACATGGGGTAATATTGTCTCAAATTTAAACAGGGCTAATCTCTTATCTCGTACTACCTCTGATAATAATCTCAGGTTTTATTAAAGAAGTCTTACCTGTTGTTAAGGTCTTGGCTTGCATTAGCTTATGAAGGCTGTTAAATACCTTCTTACCAAAGTACTCATACCTTGGACTGATGGATGTTATATGAACCGGTGTCATAGTTGTTATACTGACATCATCAAATCCGGTGACAGCTATATCCTCCGGTATTTTCAGTCCTCTCTCCAGAGCACAGTTAACTGCTCCTAGTGCAACATAATCGTTGATACCACAGATAACTTCCGGTAAAGGCCCGCCTTCCTCTATCAGTATTTTCAGGCTGTCATAACCTGCACTGAAGCTGAATACGTCATTGCCTGTAAGCCATCTTACCGAGACATCAAGTCCCAGTTTCTCTCCAACTGCGTAAGCAGTCTTCTTTTTGATATAGGAAGGATAGTACTGATCTCCTCCACCGATAAAACAAATCCTTTTATAACCTCTGGATTTTAGGAACAGAAGTAATTCCTCCACACCTTTAACATCATCGGTATAAATACCGTTACAGCCAAAACGTTCTGCTTCCGGACCACAGGAAACAACCGGGACGATATTTCTCATCTCCTGTATCTCCCTGACATGATTCTCAGGAAGATTCCTCTCGTCCATTCGCCCTCCCATCATGACGATACCGTCTACATGTTTTTCCTTCAGGGAGTTTAAGAATTTGGACTCAAGATTGTAATCACCTTTGGCATTTAACAGAATGGTCATATATCCATGACTGGAAGCCCATTTTTCAAATTCGTAATATACATTTGCAAAATACATATTACCAATGTGGGGGACTATATATCCGATGGTTTTCGTAAACCCTGCCTGCAGATTCTGGGCAAAGGTATTTGGCCTGAAATTATATTTCTGAACCAGTTCCATAATTTTCAATTTATTTGCTTCTGATACATAACCTCTTCCTGATATTGCTCTTGAAACCGTTGCTGCGGAGACCCCAACTTCCTTTGCAATATCATAAATGGTTAATTGCTTCGGCATGTCGTTGCCATCTAAAATAGAAATCACCAGCCCTCTGACAAAATAATTGTAGTTATAGATTGCTTTCCGACCTCAACTGCATCTCCCACGCCGTATTTTTCATTGGTTATTCTGTCTAAATTACTGCTTTCTGAGGTTTCGTATACACTTATATCAGTATATTCTACTGCCCCTTGAATATCAAGCAAAAGTTTTTTATTTGCATCGGACTCATTTATGACTACCAGCACCAATTCCTTTTTCCCCTCATCATTGGTACCGGTAAAAGCAACGGGTTTATATTCTTTCAGCGAACTGTCAGATACCTCAACCCTCTGATAACCGGGCCGTATAAATTTGGAGTAATTGCCATAACCCCATAACCGTTTTAACGGGTTCAGAGTCTTCTTTCCTTCGTTTACATAAATAAGTCCGTCACGGTAACCACCGGGGGCTACACCTACCCAGTTCTGCCAGGATACCACATCGAGTACTGTAAGATCCTCCTGTAATACTCTTGCAAGCTCAAAGGCGGAATCCATTGTAACATCAGAGCCGTTTACCATTTCACACCATTCACTCATACGCAGCTTAACCTCAGGATAGTTGGCGTCCATCCATCTCTTAAAGGCAACCTTTGAAGCGGTATCTGACCAGTAGGAATGATTATCGATAGTATCAAAGTAACATCCAAGAACAGAGTCATTTAAGAGGGCACTGGTATATAAAGTAGCATCTCCCTTCCATTCCCCGCTCTCAGGTCCGGAAAGCGCTACACCTTCTAACGCCGGCCTGCTATTTAGTTCCGTTAAAAATGCACGATATAGCTTGGGAATTTTAGCTGGTTCGTAATGACACCCTTCCTGGCCTTCAGTCCACTCCCATTGTGGTTCATTAATGGGAGAAATGTATTTTACGGGAATCCCTTCTTCTACAAAATGCTCTGCCACATCCATTACATATCGGGCAAAATCCTCATAATTCTCAGGGAGGATGTTCTCCTTACTGCCCTTAGTCACCTGAGCAGTTCCGTTCATGGTCAAACGTTCCAGCGGACTGTTACTGAACATAATAATTTCCTCTACCCCCAGTTCCACAGCCTTTCTCATAAACCAAACAGCATTGGCATCCTTATTCCAGTTATAGGTAAAAGGCGCTGTTTCAAAACTCTGTGCTCTTCTATGAGGGTCATTGTATTTACCCTTACCGCTGTCAGCAGATCCTGCTCCGAGGTTGTAACGATAACTGCTAAGTCCGATACCATACTCTCTGTCAAATAAAAGCATGGCAATCTCATCCCTTACGGAGCGTCCGGTATCCTTATATTCATTATCCCAACCGCCTACATATTGTGACCACCAGCAGCCGCTGGTGCCGAAGCTTTCAATTATCTGATGTTTCTCTGATAAGTTAATTTTCACTTCTATAGCTCCCCCTGTTATATCATTGTTTTCTTTGTTGGTTTCAGATTCTGCTGTCCCCTCCTGTGACATATTATCAGCAGCAGGAGCATCTGTTCTTTGAGAATTCGCTCCTCTCCCGCAGCCGGTTAACAGAACAAGCAGGCAGACAACTGCCACACCCCATCTTTTTCTCATAATAGCCCCTTTCGTGAATACGAAATCTTTGATGTTGTATTCCTGAATCCTGGAACTGCCTTGCAAGAATATCACTTAATTCAGCACCTGCTATTTCCGCTGATACTGGGTTGTCGTCAATCAGCGCAGGAGCTGCTACCCTTCATTCCTTCGCCTTGCCTCAGTAAAATTTCAAGCGCTGTTATAAAGCGTTATTTATGCAATGCAGTACCAGTTGAAAAATCGTTTTGAATGCTCATCTATTAATCATTTTTTGTTATTGCTCTTCCAGGTATAAGGCATAATAAATGTTTGCTTTCATCTTATAACCGGAAGAGCTTAAACTATTTAAATTATTGATACCTTTAGCCAACAAGTCCGGAATTCTCGAGATTTTCCACCAGCCACTTCTGCGCACCAAAGTACACCAGCAGCAAAGGTATAAGGAAAATCAGAACAGCTGCCTGCTTAATGGCATCAAAAGCAAAATCTGTTGCCAGCGGTACATCGAACCATACTTTTACTGCCCCCAGTACAAACTGTTTGTTTGCCGGTGAAAATACCCTTGCAAGACTTGAACTTAAATAAGGGCCATCCTTATTAAAGTAGCTGGTAAAGTAGGTATCTCCATAATTCCAAACAAAGGATAATACGGCTACCGTTGATATGGCAGGCAATGCATTGGGTATCATAATCTTAAAATATGTCTTATGGAAGCCGCAGCCATCAATAAGAGAAGCTTCTTCCAGTTCTTTTGGTATATTCTTAAAAAACTGACTGAAAATGAAAACAAATAAACTCTGCTGAACACCGAAACCCAGTATTGCAATCATAAACAGCGTTGCCGGTTGGTTGATCAGGTTGATTTCACCTGACTCAGTAAAAAACTTCAGCAAACCAAATGCATTAAAGTGAGAATAATAGATATACTGTGCCAGCAACAGTGACTGTCTGGGAACCAAAAATACAAGGATAACCAGAAAGAATACAAATTTGTGTCCGAAGAACTTCACTCTTGCCAGGGAATAACCTGCCATTGCTGAAACAAACACCTGTATACCCATTATCAAACCTGCATATAGAACAGATTTAACAATTGTCATAAAACCTTCCGGCATACTAAAACGAATGGCAGCCTTAAAGCTGGTCATGGAGAACTCCATAGGCAGCCAGATTACATTCGGATTGCCCAGATCTTCAATGTTAGAAAATATGGAAGGAATCAGCTGTATGATAGGATAGAGAATCGTAAAGCATAAACCTACAATAATACAGAAAAGGAAGGCGGACTGCAGTATGTTCTTTGATTTCTTGCGAAACAGATATACCTTAAGCCCAAAGGAGGCATTCTCAGTCTTATTTTTCATATTTCTTTACCACCTTTCTTAACACCAACAATACAATTCCAAGAACCAGGAGCACATTTAATATGTAAATTACAGATAATGCAGAACCGGTTCCAATCTTACTCTGTTCAAAAGCAAAGCTGTAGGCTTCTTCTGAAATAGGAGATTTTAAGAACATATCCACAACAGTATAAACGGTAACAAATAAAGTTATATGCATAATAGAGGGTATGGTAACCTTCCAGAAGGTCTCATAACCGGTAGCTCCTTCAATTTTAGCAACCTCATAAAGGCTTGGACTGATGGATTGAAGTCCCGCCAGATAGATCAGGGTCTGTACACCGGATTGGGAAAGTACATCAAAGATCTTATCTACATATGATATTACCGGCAGTAAAATGCTGTTAGGTATATTCGTATAATGCATCAATAAGGAACTGATATAACTTTCGCTGAATAGTCCGGAGCTTTCTTTGACCCATTCACCTCCGGTGGTTATGGCAAGCATATCTGTTACAACCTCAAGTCCGAAAATAATAGGCAGGAAGTAGATAACCCTTACAACCCCTCTTCCTTTGAATTTCAAATTCGCCAAAAGTGCCATAAATAAACTGAAGATTACAATCAGGGGCACATTGGTGAGTATGGAAAGATTCTGATCTGCAAAAAGCCTTATCATTGGCTGTGCGGTAGTGGTTACTTCATTCTGAAACAAATCAATATAATTTTTGAAACCGCTGTAGGCAAATTTCATACCACCGGTGTCATTTACACTTACGGTATTAAAGGAATACCTTACAGTATTAAATAGCGGTATGGCAAAACATAATAAAAAACCGATGAGAAAGGGCAGGACATAGAGGAAGCCGTTGAGCTTTCTTTTGGTTTTGTATTTTAACGGAAAAATATTTCGCATCCTCTTTCCTCCTAATTTCCTGAAATAATATATCCAAGGGCTGGTATATCAGTACCGTTTACGTTCACAGTGTGCAGGTTATAGTTGGTAATAACCGCAACGCCGGAAGCATATTCCGTACGAAATACATTTTCTCCAAGGATTTTATGACCTGTAATCTCCATGTCTCCGATTTCCTCCCAGGCCGTCTTGCATGCTTCGTATACCTGATTAATGGTATCTTTCTGTTTCTCATACTCTGTTGCGTAATAATAGGAATACGCGCTTTCCTGCAGGATATCATCACTCTTAGCCGTTAAGGTAAACTTTGGATATACTCCCAGCTCAACTGCCTGTAGTACATAATAAGCCGGATTATTGGAGGACATATTGACATTTTCTGTGGTTACCTGTATCAGACCATTCATCACCAGTTGCCTGAAAGGTATGGTTGTATAAAAGGTTGCATAGTCACTGCTCTCTCTTGAAATATCCTCGGCATAAGAACCATATACCAGATTCTTCATCATAGGATTTTCCAAAGACAGCTCATGACTTTCAGAGATTTTCTCCAGATTCCTGTCTACGATTCGACCTGCTTCATAAACCGATACATTCTTCTTGAAACGATAGTCTGCAAGATTATAATGTGCAAGGTCAGAAATGGAGAGTTTATCGTATTCCGATGCACTTTTTAAGAAATCATCCACCACACCGTTTAAATATCTGGGTGAAAGGAGATAGAAATAATTCACATCAAAACCGGTATAACCATCTAATATTCCTAAGGACAACAGATAACGATACATGGTAGCAGGTGTGTTAGAGTAATCATATACCGCATGCTTCTTTGCCCTGAAACCGTTCCCTTTGTCATATACCTTTGCCAGATTAACCTCCAGGAATAAATCAGCGTTACGTTCCTTGGTCAAAGCTTTCAGTTTCTCAAATTCTTTCTCAGACCCATTTGCAGCTACCTGTTTCGCTTTATTGTTTAACTTATTCTCAAAACCTCCGTTAAAGAAACCTGTGTACTTAAGCGCCAGATCCATGTCCGGCAGGTCATTTAATATGTCTGTCATTTCCTCATAAGTAGTCATAGAATAACTGGACTGATAAGGTATGCCGAGAAAACGTTCGGTTAAGGAAATTCCTCCAAGAAAGTCCAGATATAATTTTGCTTTTTCCGGATAAGCTGTCTCCTTCACATCCCACTGCTGCATCAGATACTCCTGATAGGCTTTTGCCATGTCATAATAGGTGACCTTACCGGGAAATAGCTTGTAACGAATAGTGTAATCCACGTCCAGAACACCGGTATCCACCAGGTAGGAGGCTTTGTTATCACTATAGGGTCCATACACCTTAACGCTGCTGTACTGTGCGGCATCAAAAGATGCAAAGGCTTTATTATAGGAGGAGGCACTGTCTTTTGAAGTGGAACCAAGCTTAACATTTATGTATGAGGTTTCAGCACCTTTTTCGATAATTCCAAGGAAACCATGGGAGGCATTCTCCATAGGACCATAGGTCATACCAAATACCGGCATCATAAGCTCTTCACCAAATTCAGGCGCGAAATAATAATCCGTTAAATAATCATTGTCATACACCGGTCTGATATAATCCGGCACTGCTGCATTGAAGGTATTAAACTGAAACAACGCTCCCGCTCCATCCGGTACCAGAATATGTCCTTCTTCATAGTCCTTGGATGCTGCTGCCCCGAAATTGGGAAGCACCTTTAAGTTCTGGATGGTATAGAAGGAATTTCCGCTGACCATTTTCTGGGTAGGAACTCTGAATACAAAATCATCTCCCTCAAGTACCGCTTCCGCAACTACCTTAAACTGTGCAGGTTCTGCAAAGGTTACGCTAAGCCCCATCTCCGTACTGTCTTCCATGAGCATATCTCTGGTATAGCCCAATAATTCTGCCAGTTTGATCAGCTGTTTTACCGCACTCCTTGGAGGTGTTCCATTATAGGAGACAGCATAAGCTTCTTCTGTAATACTCTTTTTGTATAACAGTTCCAAGGTCATTTTATACTTATCAGCAGTAGCCTGGTCCGTCTTACCGGAATCAACAAGAGTCTTTATCCCGCCCAGAAAGAAATTCTCGAATCTGTCAACGGACATTTTCTGGGGATAATACTCTGTAAAACGTTCTGACTCACCTTCATTGATGTCCATGGTAATCTGAACACCATTTTCAATTTTATTTAATACATAACTTCCCAGCTGGGTACAGTAGGTATAAGAATCCCACTCATAAAGATTATTATCCTCGCCCAGATAGGAAATGGTCAGAAGTGCAAGTTCTGCTGCCTGGCTGCTGCCGTTGACAGCTGAATACCAGGAATTACCGTTATTCTTATCTTTCACCTTCAGATTCATTGTTTCGGCATTGATATACAGCTGTTTTGAGTCACTCTCTGCTACCAGAACCTCTCCAGCCGTATGAGGTATTTCCTCTCCTGCTGCTGCCAGTTCTGCATTATCTGCCGGAGGCAGAATATTAGCCTTGACACCAAGCACCGGTATATAGCGCAATAACCCGATAATTAAACACAGAATCAGAACCGTTGCAATCATCTTGCGGGCAAAATGTCTGGCATATATCTTACGGAGCTTTTCTGTTACAGGCTTTAAAAAGTTCGCAATATCACTTAATCCTTTCATGTTTTACACCCATTGCATATCACAGGCTGACCTGCGATACTGCCACAACTATGAAAGAGTGAAAGAAGCTCATTGTGGCAGCCTTTCCTTTAAATTTTCTTTCACTCTTAGGCCGTGTTAGAGAAACCAAACCACTCCTTGCTTTCACAAAGCGAAACCCCGGCATGGCACAAGCGGTTTTCAAACACATCCCAGCGACATGATGCCACTTATGCGGCGTCGCAAACTATGCACTGTCAATTAATCCTTCTAACCATCTCCTGAGCAACAGTCATTACAAAGTAATACATACGCTCCATCAGCGAGAAGAACAGTATACCTAAAAATACGATAATAAAGGCAGCTACGGCTGTCGCCAGCAGTGTCTTGATATTAACAGCAAAGGAATATTCATGAATAATGCACAAGCCTGCCAACAGGATAAAAACAAACCATACCACTCCGATTCCCTGCAGGGATCTTAATATAATAACTTCTTCTGTTATAACAAAATTACTGATAAAAACGGTCAAACCGTTAAGCAGCAGCATTGGAACAACAGAATACCCTAAGACAATATAGATATCTCTCATATTGCCTTTCCCATTAAACAAGGTGGTAATTGTCCAGTTGCTCACAGTAAAGAGCAGGAAGACAGACAGGGCAGAAATAAAAATTGATATGCTGTTCATTTGAAATATGGCATTCATATTCATAACGAAACCGGTATACTGATAGGAAACACATTGCATGATTCCATAAAGTATCAGAATAACAGAGGCTATAAGGGCACTTCCTTTTCCCCTGTATTTTATCTCATAGAAGCCGTCAAAAGGGTGGAACATGGCATATTTTAAATAATGCAGTTGTTCTTTAAAAATCTTATTTTTCATTTATGTCCACTCTCCTTCTTATGATATCTTACTTCCGTATATAGAATAAGGGATATGAAAGCTAAGAAAATTACAGCAATGATTCCGAAGTTATCCTGCAACACTTCACCTCTGTGCCCGTTATAGGCCTTGGAATAAAATTCACGGTTGTTGCCAAGTTTGAAGTAATACATGGCTTTTTCAAAATCATCCTTCATCAGATAGTTCTTACCGATACCTACATATGCCACTTCATAATTAGCATTTAATTTAAGGATATTATCAAACTGTAACAATGCTTCATCCCAATCGCCGTAATAATAGCTCTTACTTGCCTGTAAGGCTGCTTTGCCAAAGTCTGTAGGTTTCAGTATATATGCACATTTTAAAGCACTGTCTGTAACCACCAGATTATCTCCTGACCAGGTAATACCAGTTGGCATTGAGAAGGAGCCTTTTGTTTTTCCGATGGAGCCAAAGGCATTCAGAAGCTGTCCGTCAAAATCATAGAGAAAGATTCTTCCCTTGTATTTATCTAAAACCGCATAGGTTCCATAATCTTTTACTGCTACATCAACAAACTGACTCTGCTCATTCAGATTCATTTTGTGAATATCACCTATAACAAAGGTATTTCCTTCTTCTCTTAAGACATTTTTTCCACCGGAATTTAAACGGAATACCATATGTTCCGCAGCTGCATCAAAGGTAACCGCATAAACAAAACCGTCTGAATCCAAAGCCACATTATTAAAAGCAGGTGCAAAGGTTTTCTTCATCTGCTCCTTCTGTCTGTCAGAGGAGATGGATTTCCAGAAATAGTCCAGAAAATTTACGGAAGGAGAATTGACACCAAAATATCTGGAAAAAGTACCATCCGGATTTAATTCAATGATTCCCTCATAGCTCGACTGAACAACCACATAGATTCTGTCCGCACTGTCCACAACTATCTTAGAGGGTCTGAATTCTGAGACACCTGCCATATTTTCCGGCTTCTTAATTACCCGCTTTAAGGTATAATCAGAGCCATCCAGGACTACAATTCTTTCCGCTCCTGTATCCGCTACATAAAGCTCTTTGTTTTTCTCCTGGTAAAATACACCTTCCGGAGCATTAAATACCAGCTGTGCACCACTCTCATCTATAACGATTTTATTATCAGCATCCCGGATGACCTTTAAGGATTTTATAAAACTGCCGTTCTGATCGGTTATATTAACTCTGCTCTCAAGGGTATCCACAAGGAATATATGACCATCTGCACTGGCAGCCACATCATTAAAGCCCTGAACTTTGATTCCCCCCATATCAGCTTCATCAATTACAGTATCAAGCTGGAAGGCCGCCGGACTTTCTACCGCATTTCCCCAGTAATTATAGGTATATCCATCATAATCATAACTTTTACCATCGGCAGCATAAACTCTGGTTGGAAGGAACACCAGCAGGAATACCAGCAGGATTAGTAAACTTTTTTTCTTCATCGTAACATTTCCTCCTAACCCTTCACACCGGAAGTTGCCATAGTTTCAATAACATTGCTTTGGGACAGCACGAATACCGAAACAGGAACCAACAGCATGATAAAGGATATGGCTGAGGATACGCCTGTTCGGGATATACCGCCGCTTACCAGCTGCTGGAGCACGTAAGTTACCGGCTTTAATTCTTCCGTATAGATAAATACACCGCCTGTTGTACCCCACATCTGCTGAAAGGACAGGATAACCAGTGTAATCCAGGCAGGCTTACACAAAGGCATAACAACACTCCAGTAGGTCTTAAATTCCCCCGCACCGTCAATTTTGGCTGCTTCCAGCATTTCATCAGGTATCTGCACCATAAAGTTCTTCATCAGGTAGAGTCCTAAGGTAGAGCCTACTGCCGGAAGGATAACTGCCCAGTAGGTATCAATCATTCCAAGCCTGCTCATGATCAGGTAATTGGGAATAGCTGTTACGGAAGCATTGAACATAAGTGCATAAACGATGATGTTACTCATTGCCCTGGAACCGGGAAACGTATATTTTGCCAGCGGAAAAGCAGCCATAGAACCTAGCAGCACCGTTCCGAAGGTACCAAGAAAGGTTATCATACCGGTATTAAAAATATATCTGGACAAAGGTACATTAAAACTCTCAACTATCGTTGCCAGATCAAAGAAGTTATTCAGAGTAGGATTCTCAACCGTCATCTTAGGAGGTATAATGAATATTTCGCTTAATGGCTTAAAGGCATTTACCACAGTGAATATAAGCGGGAAAAGGCTGAATAAACCAAAGAAAGCAAGCACCAGTGTAAGACCCATATCTCCCATAAGGCTTCGGTTTCTTCTTCTTAATTTTCTTGCACGCAGTTTTGATACAAGAAATTTATATAATTTTTTCATTCTATTAACTCCCATCTGCGCGCCACAGCGCACGTATTAGCCTAATTTACGAAGCAGTTTCTGAACAATGATATTGCACAGAAGCATGATAAAAAACAAAACGACTGCAATCGTACATGCATAACCAAGCTCATATCTGACATTTCCGTAGTCATGTAAATGTGTCAGTATGGTATGGCCTGCATAGCTGACAGAAGGGAAGCCTGCCAGATCGATGGATATCTGGGAAACCGATAGGGATCCCGTAATCTGCATAACGGCACCGAACATCAGCTGAGGTTTCATGGACGGGAGGGTGATATACCACAGCTCCTGCCAGCGGTTCTTGACACCTTCTACAGCAGCTGCTTCATACCAGGATTTATCCACATTCTGAAGTCCGGCAATAAAAGCCAGGAAGCTGACACCAAGGCTTAACCACAGCTGTACTACTATCAGAATCGGCATGACGTATTTCGCTGTTTCAAACCACATGATACGGCTCTGTATAAATCCCAGCTTTAACAGCCAGGCATTTGCCCATCCATAGGTATCAGAGGAAAATATCAGCTTCCAGATCATATAGGCATTACCGGAGATAGAAGGTGCGTAAAATACCAGTGTTATAATAGATCTTGGCACCGGGGGCAGCTCATTGATCATCCAGGCAAAGAGAAAGCACATGATATAGCTGATTGGTCCGGTTATCAATGCAAACAGCAAGGTATTCTTGATGGCTATAAGGAATACATCATCCCTGACCAGCAGATTTATGTAATTGGACAGACCGTTAAAACTTGGTGCTTCTACCATATTAAAGGATGTAAAACTCAATACGATAGATACGACAACAGGAATCAAAGTAAATACCAAGAAAACAATAGCAAAAGGTGCGATCAGTAAATACTTGTATTTATGATGCTTCCATACCAGTGAAAACGGCTCTTTATTCTTTTTCAAGGAAATTCCTCCTTCATAATTTTTATAGCTGAAAAACCGTAATGATAAGTTGTCTGCTACTCTTCCACAGACAGATGGAATTCCCGCCTTTTATTGGTAATCTCCTTATCAATGGTCTTAAGGTTAAGATACAGGGTCTCTCTTGGGTTAGCACCCTCTGCTACAACATTATTGAAGGAATACAGTACCATTCTGGTAAGCATATAGTTACCTGGAACTGCAGGTATTCCTTCCGTAGCTTCAAACTGCGCCAGTATCTGAGTAAGTTCTGCGTTACTCCAGGGTAATCTCTTAATAACCTCCGGATCCGCAGCCGGATAACGGGCAGAGGTTCCCATAACAGATTCTACCGTATTGGCATACTGAAGCTGTGTTTCTGTATCCGTCCACCATTTAATAAATTTCCAGGTATCCTCTTTTCTATCAGAAGTATTGAGGATTGCACTGTTAATGGTCTCTAAAACATAAGAATTATTTATTTGACCGTTATCATCCGTTATACCCGGTAATGTGGTAAAAGACCAAAGACCTTTGATTTCCGGTGCAAATACCTCTAACTGGCAATAGGTAGTATATTTAACCACACCTATAGGCATTTCTCCGGTACGGAACCTGGTAGGGAAATCCACATTAGGGTTAAAACCATAATTGGTAAAGAAATCTGTATAGGTCTTAAATGCTTCCATGGCAGCATCTGTTCCAAGATCACTTGCGATACCATAATCATTGCCGGTACCCTTAAATAAGTCTCCGCCAAACTGATATACCAAAGAAGGATAGAAATTCGGTGCTCCAGAAGCATTGGGAAGGAAGAACTCATAATTATTTTTCTTTAAGGCCGGAAGAATATCTTTCACCTCCTGCCAGGTCTTTGGTACCTTGGCGCCAACGGCTTTTAAGATATCATCCCTTGTAAAAAGCATCATAAAATCTGCCTGCTCAGGAATACCATAGATTCCATCCAGATACCTGGCAGCTTCCAATTCACTCTGATAATACTTATCAGTAGCTTCCTGAAAGCCCTCAAGCTTTGACAGATCCACTACTGCTCCACGCATTGCAAAGTCCTGTAACGTTGCCTGATTAAGACCAATTACAGCATCAGGGCTATTACCTGCAAGTGCAGCTCTTAATACAACATCAACAGGGATTAGCTGAAGGTCGATATTAATATTGGTTTCCGGTGTAAATTTCTCATCTATAAGATTTTGAATGATCTGTGCCTGTTCACGGCCGATAGATTGTACGTTGGTTGCCGATCCTCCATTTACCATCCATACCTTAATGGTATTGGAATCGGAACTGCTCTCCGACTGGCTTATCTGGCTGCTCTTTGCAAAGAAGGTGGAGAAGAAACGGATTGTACCGTAATAAGCTCCTTCTATAAAGTTACTCTTTGCTTTTGGTAACTTTGCTTCCGGGGCTGACAGGATTAAGCTGTCAAGCTCAAGAGGCATTTCCGAAATATTAACCAGCCAGGTTGCCAAAGCTGAGATATTTTCCTTAAGCTGTGCAACTTCCACAATTACGCTTTCAGGATTTTTAGCAAGACCTTTGGCTTCGACTGCCATCTTTTCAAGGAGACTGGTATTCTCACCTTTCTCGCCGGTGATAGCTACCAGCTTTTCAATTATCTGATTCAGTCTTACTTCTTCGGTGCTCATAATTTCCTGAAACTCAGGTATTTTCTTTGCAATCTGATAATCTATGAATTTGTCCGGAGTCTGTCCGGTAATCTGAGTAACTTTAAGATATAATTGATTTAAAGCATACATACTCTCTTCCACATCATTGATAACACTTCCGAAATCACCCATTACGCATTCCAGGGTAAGGGTATTCGTTCCTTCTTTCAAATAGAAGAGGTAAGGTGTCCCATCGGTCTGTGATACCGTATAATTAACCATATCACTGCTGTAGTCAAAGTTAACGGCATTCATTTCCGCATAAGGAACAGTTCCATTTATGTATAATCTTCTAACGGAGGTTACTCCCCGCTTCAGACTCTGTCTTCCTTTAAAAGTTATTTCATATAGCCCTTCTTTGGGAGCAACGACATCCCAGGAAATAGAATTACCCGGCTGTTTCCAGTTATTTGCTCCTATGGTATTATATTTAATCTTATAAGGGTGATATGGATACAATAAAGGATCAGAGTAATTCTTCTGAATATTAATAGAAGACGAATTTTTTTCAATATAAGAAGTACCGCCCTCAGAACGTTCCGCCTGACCTACGATATTCTCTCCTGCATACACCTGATACTGGTTCCTTAAGGAATCAATCACCGATGCATAATCCGGTGCTTTCTCCGCTTTTTTGAATTCAATAGAGGTATATTCTACAGGCTCCTTGATGGCTTCTAAGGTTAAAGTGTTGATACCTTTCTTCAAATAGAATACATAGGGTTCGCCTATTCTTCTCTTGGCATCCTCCACGAAAACTTTGCTTTCTTTATATACTTCATTGGTATTAGGTCTTATTTCATTACCATTTTTGCTCTTGATAGCTTCATCAGCCCAAAAACGTTTAAATACCACCTGTTCCAGTCCGTCATAGCAGACCTCTCCATTGAGCAGCAGCCTTCTCTGAATATCTGAAGTAGTACCCGGCTGCGGGATATACCCGATTTCTAGATTATAAAAACCCTCTTCCTGGGCTGTAAAAGTCCAGGTAATTGAACCGCTGTCGCCTGTTACAAGGCCGCTGTCCTGAATTTCTGCCGTCATTCCATCAGTTGACTGATAATCTTTAAGATCTATTTGCAGACTGGCTTCCAGGGTAGTTCCGCCATAGCCATTCTGGTCAAGATAATTCTTATAAGAGGTGTCATAAACAACGGTATTTGAAGCTGGAACTGCATTCATTCCCTTAGAATGATCCTTATTCAAAATCACGGCAATAACCGCTGCAGCTACTACAAGAACGGCTACTATGAGAACTATCAAGGACTTCTTCGATTTCATACTGATACCTGTGCCTTTCCAGATAAATTTAGCAAATAAATATAAATCACTCTCTTCCACTATAAATCGGTTGCTGTAAACCGGCCTGATACTGCAGCAGTATCTTAAGGGCTAATTTACAGCAACCAGATTTTAATTTAAATTACTGTGTATTTAGTCTGTATAAGTCTTTCTCCTCCAATTAGGAAAAATCGTATTACAATTTTATGGAGTAATACAAAATACAATACATTTATACAACATCTACGCTTCAGAAATGTTAAGTTGAACTTTTTTCTATTAAAGTATCAAAACACTTGAGTATATGGTATCTTCATGCCTGAAAAGTTACAAAAGCTTGATTCAACTTATACAATTACTCAGCTTCACCAACTGTGACAGTTAAGGTTACTTCGCTGCTGTTTCCTGCAAAGTCTGTTACAGTAACCACAACATCATAATCTCCTGGTGTAGAGGTATCAAGACTTGAAATATCTGCTGCAATATTAGCAGAAACATCCAGTCCGTCTGCATCCAGTGCACTTGCTATAAAATCACCTTTCCAGGAGATCTTGGAAGCATCCTCATCCAGTTTAATCTGACGGTAACCTTCAACAGGTGTAACTACAGGAGCAGTTTTATTATCAGGATTAAATACGATAACTGTTGTGTTCATGCTGCCTTCATTACCAGATTTATCAGCCATCTTAACCTTAAGTCCGTCGCCATAGCTTCCAACCTTTGTAAAGTCAGTTGCAGAATAGTCATAAGTTGCAGTTGTTGCATCAAGCACACCATCTACCGCGTCTTCAATGGATACATAATCAGAGAAGGCAACGCTCTTAGGATCTGTTCCAACGGGGAATACAAGTGCTGTAGACGCTGAAATTGAAGGAGCAATATTATCTCTGATCTCATCACTGGAAAGAATCGCTTCCATATTAGCTGCTTTTTCTGTAAACAGGTTCTTATTGGCTGCGATAGATACATCATAGGATGCATAACCATCAACACCGTAAAAAGATTTACCTAATATGTCATCCCAAACCACACGGAAACCAAGAAGGTCAGAGTAGTCATTGGGTACTGTCTGATTCGCAATATACTGGAAAGTCTTTAACAGGTCATCGCCATAAGTTTCATTAAAGATATCAAAGCCTAAATTAGTAGCCTGTGCAGTTGCTGCACTGTCTTTATAGGCAGAAACACTGTCAACACCGCCAAGGGTCTTATAATATGTACTGTAATATACCTTTAAGAATTCAAGAGCAAGTTTTGTTGTTTCAGCATCAACACCCTTTAAGATACCCATACTGTCACCAACTGTTAATACCTGTTTGTAGTTGGGGTCATCAGCAGCCATATCATCGGGTCTTGGCCAGGGAACGATACCAATGGATTCACCTCTGTCTGCTGCAGCAGAAGCTGCACCGGCAATGATCCAGTCAGCACTGTCTGTAAATACAGTTGCACCTGCACCAAAATCATTGGAACCCTGTAACCACTTGGGTGTGTAACCATCGTCATAAAGCCCGCACTCTGTTAATACACCCGCATCCATAAGCTCCTTTACATATGCAACTGCTTTTAAGGATTCTTTGGAATCAGCAGCTAAACCGTTGGCACCATAAATTTCTCCGCCAGCTGCAAAGGTAGCTGAAAGTCCGGCAAAACGGTGATCTGTCTCATAAGCTTTAACAGTATCAAATTCAGTACCGTCTGGAGCTTTTGTATTTGCATAAAAGCTCTGGATTTTTGAAAGATAATCTTTAAAGGCACTCCAGGTCCACTTACCATCCTGGAAAAGATCCGTAGGATAGATGGTTTTTCCTTCACTGTCTTTTAAGGAATCTACTTTTTCTATCATGGTTGCATTATATACTAATGGCCATCTGGGAATAAAAGCCTGCTTGGAAGTCAGGAAATAATTGTGACCATATAACTTATCATAAAACATCCAGGAATACTCGGAATCAGAGAACATATCCGCATAATCATCAAGAGGCTGTAAAATGTTCTGTGATAAAATCGTATTTTCTGAACCACCCCAAAGGACTGCAATGTCACAAACAGGATTATTTGCAAGTACACTTGTTATCAATTCACTTCTTGTATCTGTTGCATACTGTACAAATTCCACATCTACATTAAGCTGTTCTTTTGCTGCCTGTAATGCGGCTAAAGATGCCTGTCTGGAGGCTTCATCCATCGTGTATTCCCCTGTAGTAGGATCCTGATAATTGGGATCCAGACCTGCCTGCCAGTGTGTTCCCCAACGCAGGACTTTTGCTTCTCCTGCAGGTGTAGCTGTTTCTGTCGGCTCGGCAGTGACAGCTTCTCCTGTTGGCTTAACTGTTTCTTCCGTACCTTTTTTGGAGCAGCCAGTCATTGCTGCTGCCAGCATTGAAAAGATGGCTATTACCGCTACTGATCTTTTCATTACTTTTTTAATCATAAACCTTCCTCCTTATTGATAAATATGCAACCGATTACACATTTTGATAAAATTCGCCTTCATCATTTTGTACAATGCAACAATGTGTGTAACCGATTTCATATAACTATAATATAGCACCCTATCCTATTTGTCAATTGGATATTTCAACTTTTTTATATATATTTAATGAAACACTTCGCATTTTCACCATACAATCATACAATTTACTCATTACTTTTTTTGGTAACTTGTACATTTTTAATGAAAAGTCCGAATCGAAAGACAATAACCCCATGAAGTTAACCATTTCAATAACCAGGCGAAACTTGTATAAAATTAGTTATTTTCTATGAAGAGTTCCTAATTGCCTTTTTATGTCAACTAGTATTACTATTATTAAATTCGCGTCCTTTCCAAACTATCCTTTTATGGACTTTCCAGGATGACAGAAACTTCTTTCCTTATTTATAGCGAATTTTTCCCTGAACATTAGATAGATATTTTTCTGATTTATATAGAATTTTGAAGTTGTAATCTATAAGACTATATAGTATAATAATCAGTTGAATGAAAATATAACAGTCAATGGAGGTAGTCATGAAACATCTTATTAGTCCCCTCGACTTATCTGTAACAGAATTAGAGGATATCCTGGAATTAGCCGGCAATATTATTAATGCTCCAAAGAATTATTCGGATATCTGCCATGGTAAGAAACTGGCAACTCTCTTCTATGAGCCAAGTACGAGAACAAGATTAAGTTTTGAAGCCGCAATGCTTAACTTAGGCGGCAATGTTTTAGGTTTTTCATCTGCTGATTCTTCATCTGCAGCAAAAGGTGAAAGTGTTGCCGATACCATCCGGGTTATCTCCAGTTATGCTGATATCTGTGCTATGCGTCATCCCAAAGAAGGCGCTCCCTTAGTTGCTTCTACTTATTCTTCTATTCCAGTAATCAATGCCGGTGACGGCGGTCACAATCATCCCACCCAGACTTTAACGGATTTATTTACCATTTCCAAATTAAAAGGCAGACTTAATAATTTAACTGTTGGTTTCTGTGGTGACTTAAAATTCGGAAGAACAGTACACTCTCTCATTAATGCTCTTGTACGATATGAAAATATCCACTTTGTTTTAATCTCCCCTGATGAACTGAAAATACCTGCCTATCTAAGAGAAGAAGTATTGGATACTTCTGAAAATTCTTATGAAGAGGTAAGGAATCTGGAAGCTGTCCTACCGAGCCTTGATCTTTTGTATATGACAAGGGTGCAGAAGGAACGCTTTTTTAATGAAGAGGATTATATACGCTTAAAGGACTCTTTTATTCTGGATAGCAAGAAAATGACCCTGGCAAAGGAAGATATGCTGGTACTCCATCCACTGCCAAGAGTTAATGAAATTGCAACGGAAGTGGATAACGATAAACGTGCAGTTTATTTCAAGCAGGCTGAATTCGGCGTATATGTCAGAATGGCTTTGATCATGAAATTATTGGAGGTGGCTTAATGCTTAATATCGGCGGTTTAAATGAAGGAATCGTAATTGACCATATTGAGGCTGGCGGAGCGATGAAGATATATTCTTATCTTAATCTCGAGAAGCTGGACTGTAGTGTTGCTATTATTAAAAATGCCAAAAGCAATAAAATGGGTAAAAAAGATATTATTAAAATAGATGGCAATCTGGATATGGACCTGGATATATTGGGCGTTCTGGACAGAAATATCACTGTGAATATTATTGAAAAAGGTGAGATTAAGAGAAAGAGAAACCTGAACCTGCCGGATAAGGTAACCAACATTATCAAATGTAAGAATCCAAGATGCATAACCTCAATAGAGCAGGATCTTCCCCATATCTTTAAGCTTACAGATAAAGGAAAAGGAGTATATCGCTGCGTTTATTGCGAACAAGCTTTTAAGAGATCCTAAACATAAACAGTAAGTCTTCAGACAAAAAAACACTATGAGAAATTGATATACTCATAGTGTTTTTCTTATTATAATGAAGTAAATATTAATGAAACGTTTTGTTTTAGTGATATTTTTGATAATGATATTTTTTGATGTCTTTTATTTTTCGTATATTGGGTCATGATTTATATCACTGAGTTTCTCAGTTTTCTTATAACCGCAAAAATTCCAAAATTGTCCCATTTCATCTGAGGTCAGATAAATATACCGGACTCCTTTATTATAAAGTTCCTTTTCAGCGCCAGCAACTAGTTTCGTACCCAGGCCTTTTCCTCTCATATTGCTATTAATATAGATTTCCCTAATAAATCCCCAACCTTCCCGTTCACACCAATCACTTTCAGGATTATCGATTTGATAGTAGATAAAACCTGACAAATTGCCATCAACCAAAAGCATGTCCATCCATGTAATCTTTCTAGTCACACTTTCTGCTATTTCATTGCATATAAAATTTATCTTAGCATCCGAAATTTCAATCTTAAAATCCTCTCGAAAATAAGTGGAGAACATTTCCTTAAATCTGTTTAAATCCTCATAACCAAAAGGACGTATTTCAATTCTTTCTATCAGCATTAACTTACCTCCTATAATAATCAGGAGGGTTTTATTGCGGGCGAACCCTCCATACACGCCTAAGTAAAAATCTGCTTTTCCTCATAAAACATCACCCTTTCTATGTAAGATTTATTGTTTGCAAAAGCAAGGTAATATATTTCAACTGTGAATAAAAAAACCAAAACATTTATGCAATGCCATTACCATAATTATACATTCCCTGTAGAGAATATCTTCACCATTTTTTCTCATGTTCATAAAATCGAATACCATTATATACTTTTTACAATGTTATAAGACAGCACGTCTTAAGGTAACATATCTTAAGGCAGCATGTCTGAATGCTCATTGCAACCTTCTGAACGTTCAAACTGGTACAACAGCTTCAGACACAGTTTAGGTAAAGTCTATAAAATCTGCCTGGGTCAGCTCATAATCAACAGAGGTTTGTAACCTTCCTAACTGATCCTTCCAGACATCCTTATTAACTCTCACCTTCGAAAAGCCCAGTTTTTCATATATATGCTGGGCTCTTGTATTATTAAGGTTCGTATCCAGCAAGATCTTGATATACCCTGTACGGAACAGTTCTTTGATCAGCATGGATAATAATATTCGTCCATACCCCTTTTCCTGTTGGGTTTCATCACATATTTTTATTCCTATTTCCGCACCACCATCTTCTGTATTACTATAACTCATTTCACCAATTGCTCTATTATCCGCTTCTATTATCAGGCGGTTAACTGTACTATCTTCAGGAACAGCAAGTTGCTTCTGTAATTTTTCTAATGAGATACCTATTCCATTAGGAAATCCGGCATGTGCCATCACCCTGCCATCATTCCACCAAAGACACAGGATTTCGGCATCTTTTATAGCTGCATCTCTGATTATCAGATTTCTGTTTTGTATATACATCTATTTATAGCCTCCGAATTTTTTGCTCATCCACTAATGCTAAAAGAAGTTTCTGCCCATGGGTATTGTATACAACAGCTTCATATTCATTACCCTTCTGACTTAATCGGCTTTCTGTTATAATCCCTGCCTTCCTGCCTTTTTCCGTGGGAAAGGTTTCATTTCTTCCAAGAAGATTGTTATACCGTTCCTCCAGGTACCCTTCTTCTTTTAGTAAAGTTGTCATGCTGACAGAAGTAAGTCTCTTCATTACAGTTTCATCCCGCATTTCATTTAGCTTATCTGTAAACTGACTGATAGAAAGATTTTCTTCCGGTATAAAATTGCTTTTCATTTCATCCGTCAGATAGAACTCTTCTTTTGCTTTTCTGGTACGCACAGCACTTTTTGTTACGGCTTCCGGTTCTACTGGTTGTTCGTAAGCGTAAGTTTCTTTTCTGCCATTGGTATATTCAAGAATAGCCTGTATGAATTCTTCTCCGAATCTTTGGTATTTGTTCTCACCAACGCCTGTTACATTAAGCATTTCTTCTTTGTTAAAAGGTAACTTTACACACATGTCTGTCAGAGTCTTATCTGAGAAGATAATGTAAGGCGGCATGCCTTCTTCCCTTGCTATGGCTGTTCGAATCTGTCTTAAATGATCAAATAAATCCAGTCCTTTGGAATTTAAAACCTCTGAACGTTTCAAACCTCTGGTTTTGCCGTAGTTCTTATCGACGGAATCTTGATGGCTGGCATTGGCTTTTGAGGTCTTTATAATAATTGATGCTTCTCCCTCCAAAAGATTTAAAGCTTTACGATTTAGCTTCACCACAGAGTACTTATCACTTGTTGCAAATAGGTATTCATCTATTATCAGTTTATTGAACACTTGCTTTAGGAAACTTTCCTGATGATGGGATTGTTTAGCATAATAGCTGGAATTGACCATGTTGTTAGCCGTTAATTTGGCTGCTCGGCTCCCAAGCAAGGTCGCTATAATTACATTAACTCCGTATCTTTGTCCGCTTTCTTTAATACAACCCGTAATATCCCTGCTAAGCTCCGTTACATCAGTTTCTTCATATTCTGTTATACAGTTTGAGCAGTTACCACAGGCGTTGTCTCCGTATTGACCAAAATAATTTAGAATATACTCCCGTAAACAGTCTTTCGTGAAGCAATAGTAAGTCATTTTCTTAAGCCGGTCCATATCACGCTCTTTGATAAGTTCTTTTGCATAAGGATCTATTTCCTCATTGTTATTACCCTTTTCGATAAGGAACTTATTGATTTCTACATCCTTGCCGCTGTATAATAGCAGGCATTCAGAAGGTTCACCATCACGCCCTGCTCTCCCTGCCTCCTGATAATAGCTCTCCATATTCTTTGGCATATTATAATGAATGACAAACCGAACATTTGACTTATCAATACCCATTCCAAAAGCATTGGTTGCAATCATTAAAGGCTTCCGATCGTATATAAAATCCTCCTGGTTCTGATTTCTTTCACCATCCGGCAATCCGGCATGGTATTTAGCAGTCAGAATGCCTTCTCTGTTAATCAGTTCCCACAGCTCCTCTACGTTATTTCTGGTATTGCAGTAAATAATTCCACATTGATTTCTGTGACTTTCCAAATATTCCATTACAACTGCTGTTTTATCCTTCGGAGCTTTTACTTCATAGAAGAGATTCTCTCTGTCAAAACCCGTCACAACCACTTCCGGAGCCTGAAGCTTTAGGATACAGCTGATATCCTCCATAACCTCTTTTGTAGCTGTAGCTGTAAAAGCACAGAGAATTGGCCGTTTGGGCAGTAACTCGATAAATTGAATTATTTTAAGATAACTCGGCCTGAAATCCTGTCCCCACTGTGAGATACAGTGAGCTTCATCCACAGCCACCATGGCTATTTCCGTATTTAATGCAAAGTCAAGAAATTCCTGTGTTTCCAGTCTCTCCGGTGCCACATAGATCATCTGATATTTACCTTCTCTGGCATATTGGAGGGCAAGGCTTACCTGCCTGGCAGACAGGGAGCTGTTGATATAAGCTGCATGAATACCTGCTTCATTCAATGCTGCTACCTGATCCTTCATAAGAGAGATTAAAGGTGAGATTACCAGTGAAACACCCGGAAACAGAATGCCCGGAACCTGATAGCATATAGATTTACCAGCTCCTGTAGGCATTACCCCAAGTACATCTTTCCCTTCCAGAAGGCTGCCCACCAGCCTTTCCTGTCCATGTCTGAAACTATTGTATCCAAAATATTTTTTAAGTATTTCTCTTGCCTGTTCAAGTCTGACTGTTTCCTGCTTCATTTATCCTCCTGTATCTACCTTAAAAGCTTTAAGCTTCACTCGAGCAAATTCCCAAAACCCCTGTATGTTTTCTATTTTATACAGGTATATTATCTCTATTGTATACCATGGAAAGAGTTATTGACTCTACCACTTCTGCTCCTTTTAATCCCCACGTACCGCATACTTTATGAGCTTAATCAAAACTTTAGATTAATATGACTAAAAAACTAAACAACAGTATATAATATTTAAGTCATAAATCCCTATCTTAACTTTTCAATTACCACCAGGCAGGTACTGTCAGGAAGCTTTGCTGTATTTCTGTTTATATCATAAAATTCAATTTTCTGAGACAGTGCTATGGTATATCCCTCTTGCAGAAAATGTTTTTGAACAATTATCTTCGCTTTATCACCAAGGACCTTTGTAATAAAATTTTCAAAACCCAAGGGTGTAAAATATCCAAACTGCTCATTCACTTCATGAATATAAGATTTTTCTCCCCAGGTATAAGTAAAAAGAAACTCCATTGCATCATTTACAGGAAGTATTACTTCATTATGTCCGATGACTTTATAACTAATATCTCTGCCCTTAAAATCCTCTGCATAACGCTTTAAGAATTCCATTCCGTCCTTTGATAAAAAACGTATAATACGCTGTTCCTCAGCTTCTTCTGTCATTATTCCATCACGTATTATAATTCTGCCTCCGGTTTTTAGTACATCAAAGGCACTTATAAAAGCCGCTGCAAGGGTATCGTAGTTAAACTTCTTTCCCTCGTATTCAATATATGAGAAGAGCTCATGGAGTATGGAACAAAAGATTATGGTATCCACACTGTTCTTCTCCATATACTGGCTTAGATTCAGTGCATCTCCATACATAACCTCCCATTTCTTACCTTCCAACTGCTTCTTACGTTTTAGATTATCCAGTACGTTCTGGGCAATATCAATTCCTATCACCTGTTTATCCGGTGCATTTACCTCAATCAGATCCATTAAGGCACCGCCACCGGGACCAATATCAATGATTTTATCACCTTTCAGATATTCTAAGATTATTTTCTTATAATCAATACTCTGGTTCATGGTGCTTAAATAGGTTTCTTCCTCATAGAATCTGTCATATTTATCTTTTCTTAAACCAAAGAGATCGAAGAGAAGTATTATTGCACTTTCATAAAGGACATCGGCCTTCTCCGCCTCCACACAGAATTCAATCAGCTTCTCTCCTGCCGGAGAATATTCAAAGGTAAAGAAAAGGGTATCATCCAGTTCCTTATAAAGGCTTACTCTGTGAGAAACATGGGGACTGTCCCGGTATTTTTCCAGAAGAATCTCTTCAAGCGTCATACCTGACAGATAATGCTCCAGTATGCGTTTTTTGTATATATTAATACGCTTCTTACCCTCATGCTGGTAATAGATATCTTTCATAAGGGGTTCAAAGCTGATGTGTTTAACAGAATCCTTTAATTCTTTGCCGGTAAGGAGAAAGATCTTTATGAATTCCTCCAGAGTAAAGTCATACAGTGCACTTTCGACAAACCATAAGTCCCTGTTATTAAGCAATTTCTCAAGAGCAGTTAATACCTCATTCTCCTTCGTCAGGTTATCATAGGCTGCTGTAAAGTCCTCACCGTTTAGCACTGATGTCTTTCTAAGACGTTTCAACCGTTCACGTATATTATAATCATCTTCAAGATCACCTGCTGTGATACGGTTTATAGCCGCAACTGCCTCTGCTTCAATTTGCTCCCAAAGTTCAGTATCTACTGCTGATATGATACAGTGGTTCAGGGTTGTTAAAATAAGGGTCAGCTCCTCTTTAGTTACAAACCTTCTGTCAATCAACTCAGTCAAAGGTTTATTCTCTTTAAGAGAAACTTCTCCTCTGATGTACTGCCCAATCAACCCATGAGTGCTTATAAGAGTATAAATTATATGTTTTTCTCTTTCTTCTGCTTTTCCATCTTTTAGATATATTTCCGCTGAGCCTTTGTTGTGGACAAAGAGGTTTATACCCTGTTTCAGCCAGCGTCTGCGAAAGTAATCCGTACCACCCTTTGCAACTTCAGACCAGATAAGTACCTCTTCAACCAGGGAAGATATATACTCAGGTACCTTAAGGTTATCCAGTATATAAAGCGTACGTTCTACATAATCGCAAATATAACTGCTGCTTTTTTCTTCCATGGAATGCAGCCTTTCCAGATTAATATTCTCCTGAGCAGTAACTGCCAGATACATCAGCCATCTGGCTTCCCGCAGAACCTGCCTTTCACCGCTTCTTAACCTCTCAATTAATTCATGGGATTGCAGTTTTTTTCCTTCGTCTTTCATAATATACCCTTTCGTAAGTAACCCTGGATTCTATACCTCATAAACTGTTGCTGAAAAACCGCCTTTTGTTTATTCATCAGAACCTATTCCTGAATATCCAGGCTAATATTCCGTACCACTTCTACTCCATTTATTATCATATTGTATAGTGCCATCAATTGAACCAGATCTCCATTATGGCTTCCAAGATCATAGGTTTCTACCAGGTCTATGGGAACCAGCACTCTTGCTTTCTTATTCTCTTTGTTAAACCAGCACTTTAAGGTTACGGCAAATTGTTGAATACAGATATCAGTACAGTCTCCGACTATAATAAATGTATCAATTATCTGTCTTTCGGATAACCATTTTTGGAATTCCTCTTCCAGAAAACCATTGGTAGAGTTCTTATGAATCAATTGATATCCGCCTGCCTGCTGCAATTCAGTTACAACTTCAGCTTCACTGGTTCCCATTAAACAATGTACTGGATAGGATTCAAATTCCGGTGAAGCCTCACTATGACTATCTGCAAATGCCAAAATCTCAAACCCCTTATCTATACTTTCCTGCTGAAGCTTCACCACTTCCTTTAATATACTTTCCACTCTGGCGCTTTGCAGGGCTCCCTCTCTGGTAAAACCATTAATAAGATCAACCATAATCAGAGCGGTCTTATCTGACTGTAATTCCTGTAAGGATATGCTTTTAGCAGAATACAGCATATCATAGATTTCATTTAAAGTTTTTTGACTGTCTTTCAGTAATTTTTCCTTTGCTGCAAGTGTCATAATTACCTGCCTTTCTGCGCAATGGTCTGCGCCTGTGATTAATCAATATCTGTTAAACTGATAAAGTTTTGAGGGTCTGTGGCCTGCATCTGTCCGGTATTTCTCTGTTTCCAGTACCATATCTGCTATCTTTCTTCTGAAATTAGCTTTTAATAATTCTTTATCCAGCAGCACTTCATAAACCTGCTGCAATTCCGTAAGAGTAAAATATTCCGGCATTAAATGAAAGGCGATATCCGTGTATAAAACCTTATTGCGCAGCCTATCTATGGCATATGCAATAATCTTGCCATGATCAAATGCAAGGCCATTGGATTCCGTAAGTCTTCTTTCGGTATGGATGGTGCCTTTACCTATTGTTTTCGTAATCTCATAACCGGCAGACAGAATTTCCTGCTCACCTGTAAGTATAAGTTTATAAGTTTGCTTCAGTTTATATCCATTTTCATATTTCTCTTTCTTTTCTTCCTTAAGTTTAAGCTCTGCACTGAACCAGGCTGCATTTGCAGCGTCATCCGAAGCCTTAGGCACCAGGGATTTACTGTCTGTTAACGCCATGTAAGAAGTACTGATTACTCTGGTTCTTGCATCTCTTCCAACATCTCCCCAGGTATAGAGCTGTTCCAGGTAAATATCTTTGAGTCCCGTCTCTTCCTCCAGCTCTCTTAATGCAGCATCTTCAAGATTCTCTTCCATACCCACAAAACCTCCTGGTAATGCCCATTTACCAAGATGCGGATGCTCACCCCTTTGAATAAGTAACAGGCTAAGGGTCTTCTCCGGAAGTTTCCTGTAATTATTCTTTTCCTGCTCCCTTATAGTAAAAATAAGCATATCCACGGTAACAGAAGGTCTTTCATATTTTGCGGGATTATATCCTGCCAGAAATTCTTCTTCCGTTAATCCTCTTTTATCTCTGGGCAATTCCTGGTTTAAATTTTGATTCTTCATGGCTGTTACCATCCTTGTTTTTTCTTTGTATCTATGTATTTCTTTGAGGCTTTGTATTTTCTTTGAATCGTTTAATTTTAAATGATGTATTTTATATAATGATGTATTTCTCGAATGATGTATTTTCTTCGAATAATGTATACTTATTGCTATTAAGAATTTTTTACATTTTCCATATATATCTCAATGTTTGTTATTATCTTTTTGATATTATCATTATGCTGCTATACTATTGCTTTGTCAATAAATTCTTAATTTTTTACTTTCATTAAATTATCAAAGAGCTTAAATTTCATTAATTAATTGAATTTATAACGTTCTTTTGTTTTTCTATATGTTTTTCTATATGTTTTTCTATATGTTTTTTATAATTTTATTCCAACTATTATATTTGAACTACTATTAATTATTTTATCTGTAACCCTCCTTAAATACAATTCTCAACTTTATAACCAAAATCTGATATACGCATAAAATAATTAATAATTTTAAAATCTGTTACCCAGGTCCTACTTTATATTATTTTATTATTGAAAATAATAATCTGCAGGTTTTCAGAGAAGGAATTATATGGCAGAAAAGCTGATTTTTGATTATATAATCATCGGAGGCGGAACAGCCGGAGGTGTTCTTGCAAAGAAATTAACAGATAGTTATACCAATTCCGTACTGGTTCTTGAAGCCGGTCAGAATCGCAGCAGCGAGTTAAGCAGCGCTTCCATAGCTGATGCCTCCCTTAATTCATCCAATAACAGGTATTCCTTTCAAATCCTGACCAATTCAGAAGAACAATTAAACAGATCACTGCTTCTTTCCGGAGGCAGGGTTATAGGTGGCAGTTCAGAAACCAACTCTATGTTTGCCGTTCGGGGCAGTCAGGGACTTTTTGACAGATGGGAAGCAATAACGGGTGCTCCCTGGGGTTACAGGGAGGTATATCAGCTTTTCATGGAAAATGAGACTTATGATGGCTTAAGTCAGACACCTGAACTCAGAGGTTATGATGGGCCAATAAAGATAAGGCAGCAGAATATTCCTGATAAAAGTATAAATCAGATATTGGCACAAGCAGTCTCAACCGTTTATGAAGTGCCGGTTGTTGAAGATTATAATACCGGAATCGGAGGCTGCGCTTTTACAAAAACACAATTTACACAAAGTTGGATGAACCATGAATATCTTCGTTCTTCTACAGCTACAGGGTATTTAAATGCTACAGTTGTTACTCAGGGAGATCTGGTACTACCAGATGAATACGGAATGTATTCAAGACGTCTTGTGATATTTACAAAAACAACCGTTAATCGGATACTATTTCAGGTTAAGTTTAAGATACCAACTGCTTGTGGTGTGGAATATATAAGAAATGGGATTACCCAAAGAGCTTACGCAAGAAAGGGTGTTATATTAAGTGCCGGAATCTTTTCTTCCGTAATATTGCAGCGTTCCGGTATCGGAGCCAGAGAAGAACTGGAAGCTGCAGGTGTTACAACCGTCGTTGATAACCCTAACGTAGGACGTAATTTTATGTCACACTTTGACGCAAGTATGGGAATTGAAATTAATACAGATCGTCTTTTATCCATTATGGACGCGGATCCGGATATGCCCATATCTTTAGGGGCATTTGCAGAAGATTCAGAGGGATCACGCCGTTTACAGCTTATCGGCATTGCGACCTCAGTTTTTTTACCAATACAAGAGGTTTTGACAAATCACTGGCGGTTTGACAGGGATAAATCTTCTAATATTATGAGCCTGCTATTAATCGACTTAAATGCTTCCAGCAGAGGGTTTATGACTATTAATACCAGTGATCCCACAGCTTATCCAACAGTCAGCCTGAATCCATTGACAACTGCAGATGATCTGGAATTCATGGTGGATCAATTTATAAAGGTAAGTAAAATCTTTGACCTTGCCAAAGAAATAGACCCGGAGGGCATATACCGTATTGTTTATCCCCCGGAAAATATTTTCACCATAGCCGATCGGGAAGAAAAGCGCCGGATTCTGTCCTCCTATATAAAAGCCAGTTATTCTGCTGCCTATCATTACGGCGGACAGTGCAGAATGGCAGTCGACAGTACAGAAGGTGTAACCGATGGTTACCTTAATGTCTTTGGAACTGCTAATCTAAAAGTTGCAGACCTTTCGGTCTCTCCTATTCTGCCGGATGGAAATACCGCTGTGCCTTCACAGATGATAGCTTTAAATGCAGCACGCTTTCTTCAATCGGAAACAGCTTATGTATTTTCAGATAATGAATTTGAAACAGAACAATGTGGTTACTAATCCTATCTCATTTAAGTTCTAAATTAGGATTGCTGTCATATGCCGAACCAATCTCACACATATATTCCAGAACATCAGCAAATAGGTCAAATAAAGCTTTCAAAAGCTCAATATCCCTAATTTCACCGGCTACACTGAAATATAACTCATCCACCCCTTCTGGAAAATCCTCACCAAACCAGCCTTCATCCTCCTTTACTTCCAGACAGAATCTTGGCTGCAATTCAATGAGTTTTTGTATGCTGGTCTTAGAAAAAAGTTCCCTTACTTTATCTTCATGATTTCCTTTGATTATGTATTCCGTATCAAATTCAGGAAAGCCGGTTTCTATATCCTGCATTCCCAACCGCTTACCCAATTCACTGAAAAAACCTGATTTGTAAATCTTAAACCATATACCATCTTTGTTCACATAGGGAGCTCTCATACGTGTATAGGTAACGGTGGTTTTTCCGGTGGAAACAGTATAGGTATCCAAAGTGATGGTCCATTCCTTAACACGGGCCATCACTTTGTTCTTTCCAAAAAATCCTTCATCTACATAATCCGCACCTATCAAACGGCTTAACTCACTCCAGACTTCCTTTCGTCCCGGTCCGAAAATACCTCTTACAAATCCCATTTTCTTTCCTCCTCTTCTCTTTATGTATTTATAAATGAATTTATATCTAGTATATCAGTATTTTCCTATCATTTCCACCCTTTATTGCAGCAGTTCCATTCTCTCACCTACCACCTGCCAGTCAATATTCTCCATAAATCGATTGATATATTCTACCTTATTGTCAGCATACTGTAGAAAATAAGCATGCTCATACATATCTAATACCAGTAAAGGAATTGACATTGACATATTTCCATAATCATGTGCATCCAAGCTGTCATTACGAAATGAATCTGATCTTGGGTCATAACAAAGAATAGCCCAGCCTCTGCTTGATTTCGCCGTAGCAACAAACTGTGCCATCCAGTTATCAAAGCTTCCGTAATCTCTGGAAAGCATACGCCGCACCTGTTCATTGGGTGTATTATTTAAAGAACCGATATTTTCAAAATATAGTTCATGAAGGATTACACCATTTAATGCAAATGTTTCTCCTCTTTTAATCCCCCGGAATTCACTGTAAGTAGAATTCGCTTCATCAATACCAGTATCCGCCTGTAACAGTGCGTCTATCTCATTGATTTTATTGATATAACCTTCATATAATCTCATATGTACGTCAAACTGTTCCCTGTTAATCACAGTTACATCATCGGAATACTCAAAATTTACTTTTACAATTTCCATTTTGAACCTCCTGCCTCATTCATAAACTCAATTATAGCTTTATAACTAAATATACGCAGTGATTACGGAAATAGTATAACAATCTTATGACAAAAGGACTTCTACTACATTTTTATAATTGCTCATCGCAGGTATTCTCTGCCCAGTAATGCATATTGGTGTGGCTTGTTTTGGGTCTGGTCAGAACATGCCGGCGTCTTTCTTCTTTCTATTGTTGATAAAATCCTGAGTTCATCTTAAACTTAAAACAGGACTTTTATTATCAGATAAATTATTGTATTTCATAAATTATAACAAAGTTAGTGACAAAAAATGAAAAAAGATATATAATCTAATTAAAATTATTTTTAAATAGAATTAATTAAATCGAGTAAAGGATCGAGGTGGTTTCTTGGGTTTGCATGAAATTTTCAGCGCATTGTCAGAACCCGTCAGAAGAGATATACTGAAGCTGCTTAAGAAAGAAAAATTATCGGCTGGTGAAATTGCTGAGAATTTGAATCTGACACCTGCTGCACTCTCCTATCATTTGAAAAAATTGAAGACAGCTGACTTAATTTATGAGACAAAATACAAGAATTTTATTTATTATGAACTGGATGCCACCATATTAGATGAGATCATTATGTGGTTTACTGACTTAAAGGAGGAACAACATGAATAAACTGAGAAAATTATATTATATATTAATGTTTCTGCCCCTTGTCTATACAATAATCTGCCTGTTCTTTCTTCCTGACATCATACCGGTACATTATAACGGTGCCAATAAAGTCGACCGTATGGGGAGTAAATTTGAAATTTTGATAATTCCATTCATTATTATAACTTTTGGTTATTTTATGCTGATTCTCGGAAGATCTTCCAGCAAAAAAGAGGAAAAAGTCAATAATAATAACGAAAGAGTAACTATAATCACCGGTATTTGCTCACTTGTAATCTTTCATATTATTAACATATTTATGCTTTACAGTGCCTTCAATTCAGTTGAGAATTTAAAGGAACTGCCTGTTGATCTTTTTAAGTTATTGTTTGCAGTTTTCGGATTGATTTTCGTGGTTATTGGTAATTATATGCCAAAATGCAAAATGAACAGTATAGTGGGCTTAAGGACCGTTTGGAGTATGAAGAACGAAAAGACCTGGAAAGAGTCTCAGAGATTTGGGGGTATTTCATTTATTATTATGGGTATTGTTATGACTGTTGGAAATCTGTTATTTTTTTCAGACGTTTCAAGTCTCATCTTTTCTATGATCCTAATAGGTATCGATCTGATTTTTAGCATTATTATATCATACAATGCTGCGAAAAAATACGCATAAGCAAATCTTAATGATAGCTAAGCCGAGACTTTGGGAAATTACACTTAATATTACTTAATAACCCAGTTTAGATTAACATAACGCCACCTATATCTTCCTGCATTGCCTACAGATGATAAGAATATTGGAGTATAGATAACATAATACCAGCTATATAAATTGATACTTCACCAAGTATCTAAAAACAGTCAGCAAGACATGTAAGCAAATACCTGGTGAAGTTAATACAAAAAACTCAACTATACTACTACTATAACTCTTAATCCACTGGTTGCAATAACAGTCAATTTTCAGTAAATTATAGTGATCCCGACATTTTTGTTATTAAAACAACCCCGTAATAACCCCAGCCTCATTTACATCGATTCCTTCTGCAGCAGGTACAAAAGGTAATCCAGGCATTGTCATAACGGTTCCGGTTATAGCAACTACAAATCCTGCACCAGCTGATAAATATACTTCACGGATATTTATGTTAAAGCCCTCCGGTCTTCCAAGTTTTGTAGCATCGTCGGATAAGGAATACTGATTCTTAGCCATACAGACAGGTACCTCTCCATAACCCATTTCTTCTATTTTCTTAAGCATCTTCTCTGCCTGAGGATCATAAGTTACTGTGCCTGCACCATAGATGTTTTTGGCAATTGCTTCAATTTTACCCTTTAACGGCTGATTAAGAGTATATAAAGGTTTAAACTCACTCTCCCTGGTATTCAGTATTTCTATAACCTTATCTGCAAGTGCAAGTCCACCTTCTCCTCCCTTTTCCCATACTTCTGAAAGTGCGAAATCACAGCCTCTTTCTAAACAGAAATCCTTAACATACTGAAGTTCTTCATCAGAATCAGAAGAGAAACGGTTTAGGGTTACTACAACAGGAACTCCGAATTTCTTGAGATTTTCCATATGTTTTTCAAGATTTACAATACCGTTTTTAAGAGCGCTTAAATCAGGATTACTGAGGTATTTCTTATCTACACCGCCGTTATATTTTAAGGCGCGAACGGTTGCAACCAGAACTGCTGCATCCGGCTTAAGTCCTGCACTGACACATTTGATGTCAAAGAATTTTTCTGCTCCGAGATCTGCACCAAAACCAGCCTCTGTTACTACAATATCAGCCAGTTTTAAAGCAGTTTTTGTAGCCCTTACGCTGTTACAGCCATGTGCGATATTGGCAAAAGGTCCTCCATGAACAATTGCAGGGGTATTCTCAAGTGTCTGAATCAAATTAGGTTTAATGGCATCCTTTAGAAGAGCTGCCATAGCTCCAACTGCTTTTAATTCTCCTGCTGTAACAGGCTGTCCTTCATAGGTATAACCCACAATAATTCTGGAAAGCCTTGCCTTTAAATCGTCCATATCATCTGCCAGACATAAAATCGCCATGATTTCTGAGGCTACGGTTATAACAAAGTGATCCTCTCTAACCACACCATCTGTCTTCTTGCCAAGTCCAACAACAATATTACGAAGAACACGGTCATTGATATCAAGACACCGCTTCCATACTATCTGGTTTGGATCAAGATTTAAAGCATTTCCCTGATGAATATGATTATCCATCATAGCTGCCAGCAGATTATTGGCTGAGGTTATGGCATGAAAATCTCCCGTAAAATGAAGGTTTAAGTCCTCCATGGGTACTACCTGCGCATAACCGCCGCCGGCAGCTCCACCCTTTACACCAAAGCAGGGTCCAAGAGAAGGCTCCCTTAAGGCAATTACAGCTTTTTTATTTCGTTTAACCAGAGCTTGTCCTAAACCTACGGAAGTTGTAGTCTTTCCTTCACCTGCAGGTGTAGGATTAATCGCAGTAACAAGTACAAGTTTACCGTCTTTGTTATTTTTGATCTTATTCCAAAGTTCATCGGAAAATTTTGCTTTGTATTTACCATAGTAATCCAGTTCGTCATCTGCTATATCCAATAAGCCAGCCACTTCTCTTATGTGCTTTAACTCTGCCTGTTGTGCAATCTCAATATCTGTTAACATAAATCCTCCATTTCTTATACGCCCTAACCGCCCTTCGCACTTTATCGCGCTTAAACCATAAGTGGCAATTGCATTTTATTTCCACACCGGCTTCCATTGCAAGCTGTATCTGCCCGCAGATGTAACACTGCCACAAAGCAAGGTGTAGATTATGTTTTATTAACTACTCTCAATGCTTCTATTATAACAAATTCATAATGAAATAAAAGAGGTTAATTCATTATAATTCCAAAGTCCTTTTATTAATATATTTGTTTTGACCATACTCTAAAAAAGGGTTATAATATTTAATTATTTACCAAGGAGGCAAAGGTAATGACAGATACTATATTATTTGATCTGGACGGAACCCTGTTAAATACCTTAGAGGATATTGCTGACGGCGTTAATTATGCTTTAAGAAAATTAAATTTTCCGGAAAGAACATTGGATGAAATAAAATATTTTATAGGTAATGGAGTTGTAAAGCTCATTGACAGAGCAGTTCCTTCCGATACTACAGAAGAAGATAAAGCAGCCTGCCTGGCTCTGAATAAGGAGTACTATTCCGCTCATGTTAATTCCAAGACACAACCATATGAAGGTATCATGCCTTTATTAAAGGATTTAAAAGAAAAAGGCTATAAAGTAGCTGTTATTTCTAACAAATATGACAGTGCTGTAAAAGACTTATGCAAACTTTATTTCTCTGATTATGTCACCGTTGCTGTCGGTAACCGTGCAGGTGTACCTACAAAACCTGCTCCTGACTCTGTCTTTACAGCACTTAAGGAATTAGGTTCAACACAGTCACAGGCAGTTTTTGTAGGCGACTCTGATGTCGATGTTCATACCGGTCATAATGCAGGTCTTAAATGCATCGGTGTATCCTGGGGTTTCAGAGGACGGGAATTTCTTGAAAAGGAAGGGGCTGATACAATTATTGATCACCCGAAAGAATTCCTTACTGCCCTTGAAAATTTGTAATATATTCCTTAAATTCTATGACCCCGGAAATGTAAAACTACTTATGCTGGTTAAGTTAGCTGGTTAAATAACAAGTCAGATTCAACACCCAAAGTAGTTTTACATAGATTCAGGGATTCAGACGATTTATATCTCTGGGAAACAGAGCCGCTTCTCTGACATTTGTCTTATTTAAAAGGCTCATAGTAAATCGTTCCACTCCCATACCCAAACCACCATGAGGAGGAATCCCGTATTTGTGCAGCATCAGATAACCTTCAAAAGCTTCCGGATTCATCTCTCTTTTCTTAAGCTTCTCAATCTGTGTCTTGTAATCGTGAATACGCTGTCCGCCGGTCGTTACCTCTATGCCGCGAAATAGTAAGTCAAAACTTTTGGTTACTTCTGGTGCACCCTCCTCTTCCATTGCATAAAAAGGTCTTTTTGCAGTAGGATAATGAGTAACGAATACAAATTCACTGCCATTATTTTCTTTAACAAGCTGGCATAAGAGCTTTTCTTCTTCAGGCTCGAAATCATAATAATCCTTAATTTCTCTTCCATACTCTTTCTTTATCCAATCCTTCGCTTCATGGAAGGTTATAGAGGGTATGCTCTTTATAACAGGGAGTTCCACCTTAAGAATTTCCAGCTCCTCTTTGTAGTGGATCGCAAGATAATTCATAACGCTTTGCAGCATGGCAGTTTCTGTTTCCATGATTTCCTCAAAGTTATTGATATATCCCATTTCCAGGTCAAGTCCCATATATTCGTTCAAATGCCTTGCAGTATCATGCTTCTCAGCTCTGTAAACTGCACCGATCTCAAACACTCTGTCATAAACGCCCACCATCATCTGCTTATAAGCCTGAGGGCTCTGTGCCAGATAAGCATCTCTGCCGAAGTAGTCCAGTTTAAACATATTGGCACCGCCTTCAACGCCGGAATAGACAATCTTTGGACTGTGTATCTCTGTAAACTTCTGTGCCATTAAGAACTCTCTTGCACCTGCCAGAAAACCTTCCTGTAGCTTAAACACCGCCCTTTCTTTCTGATTTCTCAGAGTAAAGGGCCGATAATCCAGCCTGGTTTCCAGTGAAGCTTTTAGTTCTTTGTTATTTATTACAACAGGAGGCTCAGCCGCAGGCAGTGACAATATTTCAAGTTCCGTAATGTCAATCTCAAAGCCTGAATGAGCTCTTTCTTCCTTTCGTACAAGTCCCGTAACCTTTACACAGGCATTCTCACATAAATCCGTATAAATTCCTTCCTTTGTCTCCATAATACCCTGAATCAGATTTCTTGCTGTACGGATTATAATAAATGAAAAACCGCTCATTTTACGAATTTTATAGACAGAGCCAGTAAAACTTACAGTCTCTCCTAGTTTTTTCTGTAATTCTTTTTCCTCTATTAATTGATTGATTTTGCCGTTTATATTCTTCATATGAAACCCTTTCGTGAAAATTATTTTAATTTATGATTATATATACCACAATCCATAGCATAAAATAGTTATTTATTCCTCATTAATATCATACCTTCTTATTGTACCTTTTTGTGCATTCTTTTAACGTTTCTATTTGCACACTTTCTATTTTCACTTTTTAATAGCACTTCCTTTTTTATTTTTAATAGCACTTCCTTTTTCGCTTTTTATTTGCACTTCCTTTTTCACTTTTTATTTGCACTTCCTTTTTCGCTTTTTATTTGCACTTCCTTTTTCACTTTTTATTTGCACTTCCTTTTTCGCTTTTTATTTGCACTTCCTTTTTCGCTTTTTATTTGCACTTCCTTTTTCGCTTTTTGTATTTGTACCCATGACCGTGGACACTTTATTTAGTGAAGACCTGTCTTTCAGACACCCTTGTATAATGTACTTTCTTTTTCACTTTTTATTTGTACTTTCTTATTGCACATTCTTTTTACTGGAAGGAATGGTCAACTATCCAAATACGAATTTTGCTATATATACGTGAATATATGTTTTATACTTATCATATCACTTTTTTCTAGTACACATTTCTAACTATTATTCTCTGAAATTGTTCTTTTAGGAATATTAAAACACAGGTCTCTTCTTTCTTAATTCCTGTATAATCTCCTACAGCATAATCTATATGCTGCATGCTATCACCCCCTTAAAAAAAATGCCACCCAGGTATTTTAGTATAAAAATACCCGGGTGGCATATATTAAGATATCATAAATGAATCCTGCTACCGTGGGTACAAGCGAAACAAGCGCTTATACCCACGGTCACTTGACCATAGCTATAAGCGCTGCATATCATCGTCCCTATTCAGTAAGGTAAGCATTAAAGGATTCATCTTCATTCACAGTTGTATCGGATAATACCCGTACAATTTTCCCCTGTCATAAGTGTTATAAATTGTTGAAATATTAACACAGGATATTTACAATGTCAAGTAATTCTTTTAAAGAATTACCGCCTTTACGTTCTGTATAAACTTCTGCTATCTAAAGAGACATCAGAGGTTTCAATAAGCACAATTAGTACTACATTGTACATTTATATTATTTGTACCCCCGCTATTTAAAATGTAATAAATGAGGATACACAAGGCAGTATCAGTAGTTTATAAATTTTATATTATATCTTTATTTTTAAGATTTTAAGGTTTAGGTCTAAGGTTATAGGGTTTAGGTTTACGTTTTAAGGTTTACATTTTAAGTTTTAGGTTTTAAGTTTTAGGTTATTGGTTTTAGATTTTAGATTTTAAGTTATAGATTTTAATAATAGGTTTTAAGGCTTTGATTTATTTTTTCCAGATTTTAGAAGATTAAAATGTCATACATCCCGTTCCCATATGAATGCAGGCAAGTTGTACCAACCAGAAAGAACGAATGCGCCTATGGAAAGGTATTAGAAGTCCTTTTTCTCTGGATAATTTATGCTATGATATACAACAGATTGTTTGAGCGAAGCGAGTTATCTGTTGTATATCATGTCAAGCATAAATTATCCAGAGAATTAGGACTTCTTATACCTTGAAATCGAAGCATGCGTTTTTCTGGTTGGTACAACTTGCCGTCCCCTTGCGAAAACCTGGTTGGTACAACTTGCCGTCCCCTTGTGAAAACCTGCTTTTTACAACCTTTTTTACAACCTACCCATAACAAACAAAAGATATCTTCTTACCAGGTTTATATCCGTACAATGATATAGCATTCTGGCTCCCACTACATCCTCTATTTCATTAAAGATCAGTTCCCCTTCATCACCAATAAGAAAATCAATACCTACCATACCGAATTCGAAATGATCAATGATCTTACGAATCGTAATTATTTCATCCCTTGATAGTTCATATTCTCTGACATTGCCGCCAAGAGAAAAATTTGCCCGAAACCCATCATTCGACGTGCGTAGAATAGCAGCAATTATCTCTTTTCCTATGACATAAACCCGCAGATCCTGTTGTCTGCCGGAAACAAATGGCTGCATCACACAATCCTCATATCCTATGCCGGCAAGAATCTCCTCACGTGCAGTTTCTGAGGGTCTTATCTCTTTATAGGGATCCGGCATTACAGGCGAACACTTTGGCAGGGAGAGGTATACCTGGCTTCCTCCATGTCCGCTTACAGTTTTAATAACCGTTGGCTCTATGATATTCTCTAATCTCTTGCCAATCGCAGCGTTTTCTACAAAAGTAGTATCAATAATTGGAATCGAAAGCCCGGCAACACTTTGATATGTTTTAGCTTTATCATTGCAGATACGAGCAATTTCTGATGAATTAAAAACAGGAATTAAAAGGTTTTCAAGTTGCCTGCTCAATAGTGGGTAAATAGTTCTTACAATAGCAAAGTCAGGTTTACTACAATCTTTGCCGTCATATCGGATAAACCAGGAATTATTTCTAATGCCTACTTCTATGTTCTCACGAAACATAAGTTCAATATTAATCCCCAGGTTCTTCCCTTCTGCTCTATAAAATTCTATGTATCCCTTATTCTTTTCTGCATCCTTTTGTCCATAGATTAGCCACCCAGTCATAATAACCTCTTTCTATCCTGTTCCTATGCTTACACAGTACCAGAGAGTCCGAAGATTCATTGTACCATTATTTCTTCGCACCTTACTTTGCAGGTACTCTGGGATGATACTATGCGAAGCATGTAGTACCATAAGCTGAAAAATCAAACCTTATTATATCTCATAAAAGTTCAACGATTGTAACGTCCTGTGGCACATACAGGTTACAGCCATACCCCAGTTAAAAACAGTCTTTCAATTTCTAAAATCAACTTCCGAACCTTTTAATAGTATATGTTCCAGAATAGCATCGGCAGCATTTACTCCGGTGCATTCATATATATTCTTAAAATGTGCATTGGAATTTACCTCACAAACAAGTGTCTCACCGTTATTACCAAATAAGAGGTCCACACCTGCAAAGTCAAGTCCCAGTGTCCTACAGCATAAAAGCGCCAGGTCCTCCTGTGCTTTTGTAGGGGTATAGGGTTTCATTTTTCCGCCTGCCGTTATATTTGCACGAAAATCTCCCTGATCAGAATACCGGTACATAGAAGCGATGACTTTATCTCCTACTACCTGGAGTCTTAAATCTCTTCCTCTGCTGTTCTCTATGAATTCCTGAAATAACATAGGTTTACCACCAATTTTCTTGGTGATTTCAAGCAATTCCTCTCTGTTACCGGCCAGATAAACCTGTTGGCCAAAGGAGCCGAAACATTCTTTTACCACACAGGGATACCCTATAACAGCTTCTGCCTGTTTGAGAAAATCCAGATTAGTATAACCAATATTTTCATAAGTCATAGGCGCTATCAGCGTTTTAGGCATAGGAACACCCACTCGTTCCAATGCCATATGTGTCAGGCTCTTATCATCACTTAAAGCTATGGCATCTGCTGAATTAAAAAGCTTAAAGCCCTTCCCTTCAAGAAATTTACCAAGTCTGATATCTTTGTCCCAGAATAGTACAAAATCCAATCCCTTCAAATCTTCAGGTTCGGAATCACCGCCAAGAAGTATGGGAATTTCCGCATTTGTCTTGAGCTTAAGCTCGATTAAATATTTCCTGGCACTTTCCGTAAACCATTCATGAATCACAGAAAATTTGGAATTATTAAGATACTCATTGGTTATGAGACAGCCCTTTATAGAACTTTTAGTAGTATTCGTCCACATATTGTTCAAATTCCTCCAGGGACATTAGAATCTTTCTGGGTTTGGTACCTTCTTCAGGTCCCACCACACCGGCTTCTGCCAGCTGATCCATGATTCTTGCCGCCCTGTTAAAGCCAATCTTATATACTCTCTGAAGCATACCGATTGAGGCTTTATCTTTATCTATTATAAATTTACCGGCTTCAATGAAATAATCATCCCTTTCACTGCCGCCGCCAGCTCCACCGGCTGATTCCGTTACCTGTGCATTAGCAATCTTATCTGCCACATCTTCGTTATATGTAGCTCCGCTGTTTTCCTCTGTGAGGAAACGAACAACTTCACTTACCTCTTTATCGGAGATGAAGGCTCCCTGTACCCGGACCGGCTTCGGATAACCGGAAGGGAAGAATAGCATATCACCTTTACCAAGAAGCTTTTCAGCACCGGCACCATCTATAATAGTTCTGGAGTCAATAGCTGAGGATACAGAAAATGCTATTCTTGATGGGATATTAGCCTTAATAAGACCGGTAATGACATTTACGGAAGGTCTCTGGGTCGCAATAATCAGATGGAGTCCCGCAGCACGTGCCATCTGTGCCAAACGGCAGATGGCATCTTCTACTTCACCGGGTGCTACCATCATAAGGTCTGCAAGCTCGTCTACAATTATGACAATCTGGGGAAGCTTCTGATATTTTTCATCCTGATATTCTTCCACCTGAGCGACCTTTTCATTATATCCCTTAACATCTCTTACACCCAGATCGGCAAATTTCTTATAACGCTCCGTCATCTCCATTACCGCCCAGTTAAGTGCAGCCGAAGCTTTCTTCGGGTCGGTAACAACCGGTATAAGCAGATGTGGTATACCATTGTAGACACTTAATTCTACTACCTTGGGATCAACCATGATCATCTTCACGTCTGAGGGTTTTGCTTTATATAAAATACTCATAATCAAGGTATTTATACATACCGATTTACCGGAGCCGGTGGCACCTGCTATTAATAGGTGAGGCATTTTGCCTATATCTGTTACTATTGTCTGTCCGCCTATATCCTTACCAACTGCAAAAGCAATATCAGAAGGATGTTCCTTAAAGTCTTTTGTATCTAATAATTCCCTGAACAAAACTGTAGAATTATCTTTATTGGGTACTTCAATACCAACCGCTGCCTTACCGGGAATAGGTGCTTCAATACGAATATCTGCTGCCGCAAGATTGAGCTTGATATCATCTGCCAGTCCGGTTATTCGGCTTACCTTAACCCCCTGCTCGGGAAGAAGTTCATATCTTGTAACTGATGGACCGCAGCTTACATTCGTAACCTTAACACCAACTCCAAAACTCTCCAGGGTACTTTGCAGTTTTGCAGCTGTTTCCTTTAAATCTTTTTCTGACATGCCTTTGGCATTGCCTTTTGGCCTGGCTAGCAGGTCCAAAGGCGGAAATACATATGCTTTCTCCGGTACCTGTTGATTTCGGCTCATTTCATCAGACAGACCTGATAAATCTTCTTCTCCCTGTAATGCCTGCTTTTCTGCAACAGGTTTTGGAGGCTCGACTTCTGTTATATTATCAGTAAATACTTCCTGTGTATCTGCTGCATAGGTTTCCGTATTGAAATCCCCGTCAGCAGCCTGTCCGATTATAACTGGTTCATTCACTGTTTCTGTTTCTTTTTCTTCTTTTATCTCTGTGGTACTATCATCCATATAAGCACTTATATCAAAGGTATCCAGGTAATCCGGTTCTTGTGCACGCCCAGTCTCTTCCGGTTCTTTATTGATTTCCGGAGAAGTCATGCCGCTTATGGTAAAATCATTTTTCTCTTCTTTCAGGATAAAGCCCATGTCAGCCTGCTGAATGGGAAAATCATTGATACTAACCGGTGTAATCTCCTGCATTTCAACCACTTCTTTATTCTGATCGGCATTCTTTTTCTTCCGGCCCTGCTTTTGTTTGGAAACAGAAGCTCCCTCATCCTCTTTCATCCCTTGGACTGCCTCTTCATTAACCTCATTCTGAGCTTTATCTTTCGCAAAGGATATGATTCTTGCTTTTCTTTTCGGTTCAGGTGCTTCTTCCTCTTCTTCGTAGTCTGCTTCAGAAGCTGCCTCCTGCCTTAAACGTTTCATTTCCTTCATCTGCATAAGTGCAGCTTCGCTTTTTGCACCTAAAGGTTTAAATATGGACTTACCTGTAAATATTACAATCAGAACCACCATAATCCCAAAAAGAACCACATAGGAGCCAACAGCCCCAAACAGCGGATAGAATAAACTTAACAGTAATCCGCCAATCAGACCTCCTCCATTTTTCTCATGATAGGATATCCGGTAGATTTCGGTTAAAGTCATATTCTCCCCATTACCGGTAGTTAGCTTTAGCAGTTGAAGAATCGCTGCCAACACTACTGTTATGGATATGCTTGTTATGAGTTTTACACTGGCAGTCCGGTTTCCTCTGTTGGCTATTCCGAATGCAACGGAGAAAAATAAAAAGAACGGCAGTAAATATGCCAGAAAGCCAAACATTCCGAAGGTAAAACTATTAATCCATTTACCCACAATACCACTCAGATCAAAATTGCTTAAAATCAGAAGCAGTGATAATACAAGGCTTGATACCAGTGCTATTTCATCTTTATACATATCCTTTACAGGATCTTTTCTTTTACTTTTATGTACATTTCTGCTGTTTGCAGCCTTCTTCCTGGTTGCGGTACTTTTCGACCTGTTCCCGGATCTTTGACCGGAAGAATTTTTTCTAGTATTTTTTTCGGCAGCCAAAACTACCCCTCCCTAAACTCAAAAAATAGACCCGGAAGAATTGAGTATTAAACTGCTCTTCCTGAGCCCTTGACAGCCTGCCTGAAGGACATGCTCAGACAATCCACGGATTATCCAATAAATGCCCTTTCAGGAAAATTCATAAAATTATTATACCCTTTAACAACCTTTGTTGCAAGGAAAATTATTACCCGGAGTATACTCCGTCTTTAGATAATCCTCCATATCGGTAGACTGAATTCCTTCTATGATATAGCTGTCCCCTTCTCGCCTGGTATAAACTTTACCATGTTCTACAGCAAAATCAGACCTTTCTACAGCAGTCGACTCATTCTCGCTATTACCATCATTTTTACCGGTATTTAATACAGACTGTGTTCTACTTGTGTAGATTCTTTCCAGCGGTGTTACCGAATAAATCAAATTTCTTCACCTCTTCCTGACATTTCATATAATTTCTTTAATGCCTCCTTAATGCCTCCTACTTCATCAATAATTCCCTTATCCACGGTCTCCGGCCCAATTAATATTGATCCTACATCTTTTGCTAACTGGCTGGTATTATGCATCAGCTGTTTTAAGTCTTCTTTTTCGATTTTAGAATGAGTTGATACAAAATTCAGTATTCTGTCCTGAATCTTTTCAAAATAGTCATAGGTCTGAGACACCCCGATTACTGTCCCATTCATACGAACGGGATGGATGATCATGGTTGCTGTAGGTACTATAAAACTATATTGGGCTGAAACAGCAAGAGGTACGCCTATGGAATGACTTCCTCCAAGCACCAGGGATACCGTTGGCTTACTTAAGGAAGCTATCATTTCTGCAATAGCAAGTCCTGCTTCTACATCCCCGCCTACTGTATTTATCAGAATCAATAATCCATCTATATCCGCACTGTCTTCTATAGCGGCCAGCTGGGGTAATACATGTTCATATTTTGTAGTTTTATTATGCTGAGGCAGGCATTCATGTCCTTCTATCTCTCCAATTACAGACAGCAGATGAATTTTTGATTTTCTCTTTTCATTGACGAGGGTTGTCTGACCAAACTCTCTGATCTTACCGTCATCTAATTCCTCTTTCTCTTTTTGTTCCTTCTCTTTCTCTATTTTAGATTCGTTCTTTTCCATTGGTATCTCCTTGCTTTGTTTTTATTAATTCTAGGTAAAATAATTAAGTGATAAAATCACGATATATCTAATATTCCCAATTCTATAAAGAAATATAATGCTCTGGCACAACAAAAAAGATTAACCGCTATTCATAACGATTAATCTTTTTGTTCTTCGAATTTTAAAAATAAGTTATAATTTATATCCCAGATTGTTCACCGAGTCATTCATAATGGTGTTTACTACACGTTGATTTTACTCATATGTATAATCCAAATTATTATATGATTTCTATACTAATCTATATAATTTCTATATTAATCTCTATGATTTCTTTACTAATCTCTATAATTTCTTTACTAATCTCTATAATTTCAGTACTAATCTGAGGTTTCATTTTTTATTTTAAATAGCTTTGATAATCTTAAGAAGGTCAGCCGGTTTCTGACATAGGGTGCTAAACGAATAGTAATCGGCAGCAATTTCTCTTCAAGTGAAATTTCCTTCATTTCTTTTTTGCAGCCTGCAGCAGATAAAAGTTTTAACAGTTCTGACTCCGAAGGCAGCTGATCTAACACGCCTGCAATCGAAGGCAGCTGGCTGTTTAATTTATCACTGTCAACCAGAGCAAGCGGATCAGGTGTATTTTCTTCCAGTATTCCTTCATAAAGCTCCTTTTTCCCAAAGGTTTCCTGAAGCACCTCAAGCTCCATTCCTTTATAAGGAATCACTTTGCAAATGCCATTTTTGATTGCATTCTTTATTTTATGATAGGTATGTACTACGATCATCAGACCTATGGAAACTTTTTCTCCATGATAGGCATCTAAAGGTCCATTTATTACTTCCATCTCCCAAAGGTGAGATATATGGTGTTCCGCACCGGAAGCCGGTCTTGAATTACCGATCATCTGCATGGCTATACCGGATAATAACAGAGCATACATAAGCTGTTCATATGCTCTTAAAGTCTTATCTTCCTCGAGGCTTCCTCTTAAATCTTCAATACAGCTGCAGACCTCTTTGAGAGCAGTCATTTCAAGTTCACATACACGGTGGCAGATATACTCTCCGGTTACCATATGGGATATCTCCCAGTCAGTAAGTGCGGTGTATTTTCCCAATAAGTCAGAAATTCCGGACGCAGTCAGGCGGTAAGGTGCTTTTGAAAAAATTCTGGTATCTGCAATCACTAACTCCGGTGATACACCGGGCATAGTTTTCTTCAAGCCATTCCAGGTCATGGCAGATACGGTGGATACAAAACCGTCTACGCTGGCTGCAGTAGGAACAGATACAAAGTTTAAGCCGTAATCCTTTGACAGATATCTGCTAATATCATGTATGGTGCCAGAACCTACTGCTATAATCAACTTTGTATTTGGGGAAATCTTAAGTCCTTTCTCTGCCAGTGCCACTCCGTGATTGTCAGCGTGCAGCTCCTTAGCCGGCAATATAATCATATTACAGCCAGGCAGCAACTTCTCGACAGCTTCTCCAGCTGCCTGATATGTATTAGTATCACAGATTACGGATATGTCTGCATAAGCTCCTGTATAAATCTTTCTTAATTTCTCGGGAAGTTTCTTTAACGCATTTTCTTCTACCAGAATCTCTTTCACGAATATTTCATGACTTCTGCCACAGCTGCAGGCCCCATGAAAGTTACTGACATCTATTTGCACAACAAATCCTCCTTTAGATCCAAGCTGGAATAACAGCACTTCTGTTTTTATTATATTAGGAATCATAAATCCTGTTCCTATAAAATACAATATTACAGCGTTATTTACAATTAATTCACATATAAACCCGTTAAAGATATCCTATGAATTGGGGCATATCAGGCTTTCACCCCTATCAAATAAATATCCGCTTAGATATCTATCCAATAGGGGCTTCAGCATATAACTATTATAAATGTAATTGTATTCATCTTATTATTGTTTTGCAGTTAATCCCTTAAGGTCGACGCCTTCCAGATTACCTACCAGGGAAATGCTGATACTTTCTTTCTTTAGATACTTTACCGCAAACTCCCTTACCTGGTCAATAGTTACACTATTAACTTTTTCAATAATTTCTTCCAGCGGTATTACATATCCTCTAAACAGCATAGCCTTACCATTACTGTTCATTCTGTTTTTGGCGGTCTCATCCCCCATAATAAGCTCAGTCTTAATCTGCTCCTTGCACATGGCAAGTTCCTCTTCTGTAATACCTTTTTCTTTAATATCCTCTACAATCTGAAAGACATTATCAATGACAGGCTTTAACTGAGATGGGTTCATAGCTCCATATACCTGGAAAAGTCCGGCCTTGGAATAAGAACTACCATAAGAGTAAATGGTATAGGTAAGTCCCAGATTCTCACGTATTTCCTGAAATAATCTGGAATTGATGCTTCCTCCAAAAACGGAATTGAGAACTGTCAGAATATATTTCTCTTCACCATCGGATACGATGGATTCATAGGCAATATTTAAATGCAGCTGTTCTACATCCTTTTCTTTTACATAGACTGTGGGCACATAACTGGGCGCTGTGGATGCTTCTGTTCTCTCACCTTCAGGAATTTTGCCAAAATTCTTTTCTAAAAGTTCTGTAATTTCTTCTTCTTTAAAATTTCCCGATACTGAAATTACAATATTCTGGCTTACGTAATGTTTTGCCATAAATGCCAGCACTTCATCCCTGGTAATATTTTTCACAGTTTCTTTTGACCCGGAAATCTGATAACCCAGGGGATGGTTGTCCCACACCTTCAATTGAAGCATCTCATGGACAAGGTCCTCCGGAGAATCATCATACATATCAATTTCTTCTATTATAACTCCCTTTTCTTTCTTTAAGGCTTTTTCATCAATCAGAGAATTATTCAGCATGTCCCCTAAAATATCTATGGCAACAGACAGGTGTTCATCCAGAGTGACTGCATAAAAGGAGGTGCACTCTTTACTGGTATAAGCGTTAATATCACCGCCAATTCTGGCCATTTCATCTGCAATCTGCTTGGCGTTTCTTGTTGTTGTTCCTTTAAAGAGCATATGTTCTATTATATGTGAAATTCCGTTATTTTTTTCATTTTCATTGGAGGACCCCACCTTAACCCATATTCCAAGAGCAGCGCTTCTAAGATAAGGCATTGTCTCCATTACAACTGTTATTCCATTGGATAATTTCCTGGTATTTACCATTCACTTCAACCTTTCTGATAATCAATAAAATTAATTGTATCATCATTACTGCTATTATACAACAGCGAATAATATGAAGCTGCAGAGGATTTACATATTTTGTAATACCAGAACTATCCATTCCTGCTATCCTTCTGTATTTTTAATAAAATCCTTATGGTAATTAATTTCGTCAGCCGAATTAAATTCAGCGAAGCGACGAACCGCTTCCTGTAAGGGTTTCTGGAATTCCTCCCATTCTTTTCCCTCTTCCAACCAGATATTTTTCACTTCCAGAATTTTATTCTTTCTGTTAACTGAAAGCTCACCTCTTCCAATTATTTCATTTCCGGACAGAATGGGAAGTACATAATAGCCATATTTCCGCTTATCCTCCGGAGTATATATTTCCCATTTATAATCAAAATGAAATAATTCTGAAATCAATTTTCTATCCCATAACATATTATCAAGAGGTGCCAGAAACTCTGTTCTGCTTAGGTAATCACTATCCGCTTCTTTTATGAGTTTTATATCTTCTTTCAGGCAATAAAGCGGAGCTTCCATATCTTCAACATGTATTCTTATAATCCTGCCTTTTTCCAATAATTCGCTAAAAATACGGTTCCTGTCGCCAGCCTTCAAATACCGGATTCCAAGAAAGGCATCAGAGGGGCGGTTCCACAAAAGGCCAACCCCTGCTATCCTTCTGAGGACTCTCCATTTAAAATGCTCATAATCGTCTCTTAAGGGGTCTTTTCTTTTGTACTCTTTTCCAAGGTGATCTTTCGCCAAAGCATAATATTTATTGGTACCCTTCTTATGGTGAATGATAAGTTCACCGGCAAAATATAAATTCTCAAGTGCTACCCTTGTCAGACTGGTATCAATTCCCCAATACCAGTCTACTTTGCTTCCGGTTTTAATATCCTTGGAGCTGACCATGCCTTTTTCCTTGATTTTTTCAAAAATTGCAGGTACAACTTCAGCCACCTGGCTCTGAAACAAGGCATTATCCTTCAACCGGCTTCTGGTACGTTCGAAATAGCGAAAATCCTCCGTTGGAAAGATGGAAAGATTCTTATCAAAATAATCAATTAAAGTCCTGTCTTCATACAACAGTTTATAGAGCATATCTTTCTTAAAACCTGCTACTCTGGACTGAAGGACCAGTTCCGGATTCTTACCGCATACATCAACGGGATCAAACTGGATACAGCCTGCCTGTCTGATATAATCGTATACTCCCTGCTCTCCTGAAAACCGATAATCTCCGATTAACCCCTGCTTACGCAAAAGTAAAGTCCTTGCCTGTTTCTTCGATAAATGATATTCCTTCATGGTATTCCTCCAGTCAACTTCCGAACAACTGTTCTTTTCCATTATAGTACCATTATCTGTTATACAAAGCAAGGACATTATTTATACTTTTAAAGTAGTGCTTCAATGAACTCCTTTTGATCAAATAACGCGCATCCGCCGACATGCTCCGTCAGCAGCCTGTGATTATCTTTAATTTTCTCAAACAGCGGTGATTTTAAGGCCTCTCTTAATCCTGCCTCTTTTACATTACAGTCCGAATAAGGTGAAAATGGACAAGGTTCGGCACCACCCCTGGCGTTAATATGAAAGAAACCTCTTCCCGCAGCCAGACATCCGCCGGCAGCTTCCTCATCGCCCGGAAAGGAAATGAATATCATATCCTGAAAGCACTCTCTTAAACTGTTCAGCCTGTTATCAAGATATACTCTATCGGATTGCTCTAAGGCCAAAGCTTCAGTATTGTCTGATACAGGTACATACTCCACATAAAATACAAGTCTGCATCCTTTCTCATTTAACTTAGCAAGAAAATCTACCGTTGTCACTTCCTCTTTATTCTCTTTTGTAACAGTAATGGAAGCTCCAAACAATATTCCTTTCTTTTTCATAGCCAGCATTGCATTAATTACTTTTTGATATATCCCTTTTCCTCGTCTGCTGTCCGTAGTATTTTCTTCCCCCTCCATACTTAACACCGGAATCAGGTTCCTATGACGGTCCAATAGCTGAAGATATTCCTCTTCAATAACAGTACCATTGGTGAATACCGGAAAGATAATCTCCTTATAAATAGCAGCTTGCTCAAGGATATCCTTTCTTACCATCGGCTCGCCCCCTGCCAGAAGTATAAAAGAGATTCCAAGCTCTCTGGCTTCTTTAAAAACAGCTCCCCATTCATCTGCAGTAAGTGTGTCTTTATCTTCTCTGTCCGAGCAGCTGCTGTTCGCTCTGGCATAACAGCCGGTACATTGCAGATTGCAGACATTGGTAATACTTGCAATCAGAAAAGGTGGGATATGTTCACCTTTTTGTTCAAATACATGTCTTGTTTTTGCCGCTTTGGCAGCATTTACAGAATATCCGGCCAGAAACACACTTTCTCTGGGATTTTTCAAGGTCCCTTTCATTGCATCCTTTACTAACCTTTCTACCCCGCCGCTTAAATACTCCTCCAAATTAAAGTTCTGATTCATCTCCGCCTCACTGTCTTATATTAATTTGTTTATTTCAACTTTATAACGTATTCAATTTATTATATGACAATAGTATGACCTGAATATGTCTATTAAGCAATAATCTTTCTTCAGTATATCATGAGCAAACTGTTGATCTTTCAATCCTCTTAAAAAAAAGGTTATCTTACTGCCCTGAGGCATATAAGAATAACCTGAATTATTGTAGTAATAACAAAGCTTCTTTGGGAAGTGTCAGAAACTCCGGTACCTGCATCTGGAGCTGATAATTGATTTTATCCACATTAACTTTCCACCAGATCTCTCCAAGGCCGCTTTTGCATAATAGATTTCTTTCAAAGGGGCTGTCCACTATTCTGTAATTTTCAACAGCAAATGAATTCTCACTTATTTCAGCTGCCGGTTGTAAGTCATGAGCACGGATTCCGATATAGCCAGTATCCTGTGTAACCTTTTTGGCGGTATGCAGGATAATTCCCCAGTCAATCGCTTCCACTGTATAATCATTGATTTTTCTAATCGGTGATATATTCTTACAGCCGGTAAGTCTGGCTGCTGCAAGCCTTTTTGGATTGCTGAATATCTTCTCAGTGTCTCCTGCCTGTACTAGTTCACCGCTGTCTATTATAGCAAGTCTGTCACACAGGCTGTATATTTCATCTCTGTTATGTGAAACAATGATAATATCACCTTTATACATTTTTAAGGTCTCTAAAAGTTCTTCCAGAAGACTTTCTTTTAAGAAAGCATCCAAGGCGGAAAACGGTTCATCAAGCATTAATACATCCGGTTCATATGCAAATATCCTTGCCAGTGCCACCCGCTGCTGCTGCCCTCCAGACAGTTGAGCGGGGTACCGGTTCTCAAGTCCCGATAAATGAAATAATTCAAGCATTTCCATGACCTTGGGCTGCTTTATCTTCCATTTATCTTTCATACCGATACCGATATTCTGAGCCACTGTCATATTAGGAAAGAGCGCATAATTCTGAAAAAGATAGCCGACTTTACGTTTCTGTGGAATAAGGTTTATCTTCTTATCCGAATCGAATAGAACTTTATCATTCAGAACAATCCTTCCTTTGTCCGGTTTCTCGATTCCGGCAATGCATTTTAGCGTCATGCTCTTTCCGCAGCCGGAAGCTCCCAGAAGCCCAAGTCTGTTACCAGCAGTTTCCAGAGTGACATTTAAGGAGAAATCTTTAAATTTTTTTGTGATATCAACTGATAAACTCATATAGTTATCCTCTAATCTTTTGCTTTACAGCTTTTGCAGTATATCGTTTCCTGCCTGGCAGATAATTCATAAAGAATACTACCACAAAAGAAATCACTACGATAATTGCAACCCACAACATGGCCTGTTCCATCTTATTTCCTTGCGTTGCAGAATAAATGGCTACCGGAACGGTTTGGGTTACACCTTTTATGTTACCGGCAATCATTAAGGTCGCACCAAATTCCCCCAGTGCTCTTGCAAAGGAAAGAATTCCGCCGGATATGATACCCGGAAGCGCCAACGGCATTATGACAGACCAGAATATTTTCCGTTCTGACAGCCCCAGGGTTCTGCCGGCATAAACAACATTTTTGTCAATCTGTTCAAATGCAGCTTTAGCCGATCTGTACATTAGCGGAAAAGCAATTACTACCGCTGCAATTACTGTTGCTGACCAGGAAAATACGATTCTGATATCAAACAGAGCCAGGAACTTCCCAAGAGGTCCTCTTTTTCCGAATAACAGCAGCAGGAAGAATCCTGCTACCGTAGGAGGTAATACTAAAGGAAGGGTAAATAATCCATCCAATACCCATTGCAGCTTTCCTTTAAGCTTAAGCACCGAATGCGCAGCGTAAATACCTATAAAAAAGGTTATCGCTGTGGCTAATATAGAGGTCTTCATGGAAATAAGAAGCGGTGACCAATCCATCTATCTACTCCTTCCAATGTTAGTCATAATTGTAATTATATTGAATATCTGATTATTTGCAACTGATTATGTCAATTATTTAATAGCCTTGTATAAAATTCCGAGAAATACTAATTATCAAATACTAATTATCTTTGTAACGCCTTTGTATGAATAAGTTGAGTAATATTCTATTTCCTGTCAATCAGTTACTCTTTAAGGATAACACTAAGCATCTTATGTATGGCAATTTTTTTATAATATTACTTATTAGCGATAAAACCATACTTCTCAAAGATTCCTATAGCCTCATCGGAGGCAAGGTAATCAACAAATGTCTTTGCTGCATCCTGAACTTTGGAATCCTTGACAACAGCTACCGGATAAATCGCTTTCGATACGCTTCCCTCTGGAGCTTCTGCTACCACCTTTACATCTGCTGATGATTTTGCATCTGTTGCATAAACTACACCGGCATCCGCATTTCCTGTAGCAATCCAGGTAAGTACTTCTGTAACATCTTTTCCATAGGTTGCTTTCTCTTTTACCTTATCCAGCATACCAAGGGAGGTAAAGATTTCCTCAGAGTATTGACCCACGGGAACACTGGCAGGATCTCCAAGTGCTATGGTTTCAGCTTTGGTAATATCCTCAAAGCTTGTTATATCAAGGGTACTGTCATTGGGCACAATCAGAACCACCTTATTCTCTAACAGCTCTTTCTTGGAACCCTCTAAAATTAATCCGCCCTCTTCTAATGCTTTCATCTGCTTTAAGGCGGCTGACATAAATACATCAACCGGAGCCCCCTGTTCAATCTGTTCCTGCAATGACCCAGAACTGCCAAAAGTGAAAGTTAAGGTAACACCTTTATTGGCAGCTTCATAAAGTGGTTTAATTTCCTCCATTGCATTTTGAAGGCTTGCTGCCGCCGCAATCAGAAGTTCTACGCTTTCTGCTTCTTTAACAGGTTCTGCAGCAGGTGTTTCTGTAGCTTCCGGTACTTCCGAAACTTCGGCTGCCTGTGTAGCATCCGGTGTTACTGTGTTATTTGTACTGGTGGAATCGTTCTTAGCGCTGCAGCCTGCTGCTAAAAAAGCCAGCAAAAAAACAGTAAGTAGTAATAAATGTTTTAATTTTTTCATAAAATTCTCCTTCCATTTTACATTATCTTATAAGAAAAAACTGTATATGCAAATGCAGTACATCTCTATAACTGCAAATCTGCCTTTAAAATAGAGAAAGTCTAAGACCATACCTGTCTTAGACTCCTTTGTCTTAAGTTATATTATTATTTAGAATGATAATTTTAATTTAGTTTAATTCATTCTTGTTATGTTTAATTCTGTTTAGTTTGGTATTGCTTGTATTTTACACAGGGTATAATTCTATGTCAAGTTCTTTTTATCCTTTTTCTATTAAGTTTGTTAATTATTATGGTTTTTAGTTTGGATACCAACTGGAATACTATAATATTTCAGTATTGACATCACCAGTGTGGTGTATAAATTTACTGATAAAAAATTATCAGTATTCTTTTACAGCATGCAAGCTAAACAGGACCAAGCCAACTATGTTTAAGCACTTGTGTTGGGCTTAACGTTCTGGTATAAAAAGGTATAAAAAACACGTTGCTGTTTTCGCCTGCGGTAATGTACTTAACGATACAATTACAGTAGATGAAGCAACGTGTCAGTCTAATGATAGAAGGTAGATGCCTTATGAGTATTTCAGTTATCTGTGCTTTTATTCCAGTAATTTCCCCATATCTGAGCTGTCATAACCGGACATGTGGTCTACTTCTGCTTGAAATTCCTTTGAATTTAATATCTCAAGTATATTTTTAAACCAAAAAGTCCGGTATGCCTCTTCTTTAACAACCAGATCATAACTTTCTGTTTGTATAGGTACGAATGATAAACCAGCCATTTCCTTACTTACTCTTTCTATACCAAGTGAAACATCTGAGCTTCCTCTTGCTACTGCTCCTGCACAAGCCAAATGTGAGGTCACTTCCCTGTTATACCCTTTTATCTGAGCTTTGTTAATTGCAAGCCTTCTCAGATGCTCATCCAATAATATTCTTGTACCGCTGCCCTTCTCACGATTTACCATTATTACATCTTCTCTTGTAAGATCAGAAAAACCTTTAATCCCTTTGGGATTGCCCTTCCTGACATAAAAACCCTGTGTACGGCATACGAGATGAATACGGCGGTAAAGTGTTCCGGGCAGCATTCTTCGTACATACTCTTTATTATATTCACCGGTATCACCATCCCATAAATGAACGGTTGCCACATCTACTTTATCCTGATACAGATCGTATAACCCGTTATAGCTTCCTTTATAAGAACGAAAAATAGCAGTCTCAGTAAGTCTGGCAGCCAGATGATTACACAAGGCTTCCAGTAAAATATCCTGTCCGCAGATTATGATATTTTTCCCTTTCATCATGTCCAGCTCTTCCATCCCATGGTAATCTTCTGGAACCGTCCTTCCCTTTACAAAGGAAGCTGCCTGCTTGGGAATTGTCTGGGCATTAGCTGTAATAGTATCCGTAATATCGGCCTCCACCCTCTTGGTATTATCCTGTTTATTATTAAGATAATTATCAAGGTCTGCTTTGCCGATACGGAACTGTCTGCCGATTTTCTTGCACTTAAATTCACCCCGTTTTATCATTTCATATACGGTGCTCTTTTTTATTCTTAAGATATCTGCTACTTCCTGGGGTGTATAGAGTTCCTCGTTCAATTTTCGCTCCTTTGATCCAATAGGTTCAATATTTTAATAGCATACATATTAACAAAACTATTTAATTCTTTATGCCTCCATATAGCAGGTGCATTGATAATGAGTAAAATTATAAAAGCTGTCTTAAGATTTGTCAATAACATGTAATTCCTATTATAAATCCGCTGTTAATCAAAAAAAGATTGTTACGCTCCGGAATAGGCTGGCTGGTTTCTCCTGGCTGCCTTTTCCTTACGTAACAATCTCTATAAAGTTTTATTTTACATCTTTGATACTGAAGCTGATTCTTCCCATTTTATCTTTGCCAAGGCATACTACCTTAACAATATCACCAAGTGAAAGAACATCCTCTACTTTGTCAATTCTCTCCTTGGAGATCTTTGAGATATGAACCATTCCCTCTTTGCCGGGAGCAAATTCAAGGAAAGCACCAAATTCTTTAATACTTACTACCTTACCTTCAAAAATCTGTCCTTCTTCAAAGTCTGTAGTGATCGTCTGAATTAATTTGATAGCCTTCTGAATACTTTCAGCATCAACACCGCATACAGATACAGATCCGTCATCGGTAATATCAATCTTAACTCCTGTCAGCTCGATAATAGCGTTAATGGTCTTTCCTCTCTGTCCAACTACATCACCGATCTTTGTAGGATCAATCTTAATCTGGACAATCTTAGGTGAATAAGGACCAACTTCTGCACGAGGTTCACTGATACAGGGAGCCATAATATCATTGAGGATATAAGTTCTGGCTTCTTTTGTACGATAAATTGCTTTTTCAATAATTTCTCTGGTAAGACCGTGAATCTTGATATCCATCTGGATAGCTGTGATACCCTTGTGGGTACCTGCAACCTTAAAGTCCATGTCTCCGAAGAAATCTTCAAGTCCCTGAATATCCGTAAGGATGATATAGTCATCATCTGTATCACCGGTTACAAGACCTACAGAGATACCTGCTACCATACTTTTAATAGGAACACCTGCTGCCATTAAGGACAGGGTGGAGGCACAGATACTTCCCTGAGAAGTGGAACCATTTGACTCCAATACTTCTGATACGGTACGGATTGCATATGGGAATTCTTCCTCAGAAGGAAGTACAGGTACTAATGCCTTCTCAGCTAAGGCACCATGACCGATTTCACGTCTTCCGGGTCCTCTGGAGGGTCTTGTCTCGCCTACGGAGTAAGAAGGGAAATTATAGTGGTGCATATAACGCTTCGTCTTTTCATTCTCATCGATACCATCTAACTTCTGGATTTCTGCAAGAGCTCCTAATGTTGTTATGGTAAGCACCTGAGTCTGACCTCTGGTAAACATAGCAGAACCATGAGTTCTTGGAAGTATATCTACTTCTGCCGCAAGATGTCTGATCTGATTAATGTCACGGCCGTCCGGACGCTTCTTGTCTTTTAAAATCATCTTACGAACTGTCTTCTTCTGGAATTTATAAATAGCTTCTCCCAGTAATGGAAGCCATTCCGGATGTGTTTCCTGATAACGCTCTACAAGCTTATCAGTAATAACACGGATATTTTCTTCTCTAACTTGCTTTACATCAGTAAATACTGCTTCTTCCATGCCTTCAGGTGTAATAAAAGCAACCATATCTTCATAGAGATCTGCTGGAGTATCGCATTTGATGTAATCATGTTTGGGCTTTCCGTACTCAGCTACGATGGTCTCAATAAATGCAATAACTTTCTGATTCAGTTCATGAGCAGCAAAAATTGCTTCAATCATCTTATCTTCCGGTAATTCTGCAGCACCGGCTTCAATCATGATAACTTTTTCTTTGGTGGAAGCTACTGTTAAGCTTAAGGTAGATTTCTCTCTCTGGGCACTGGTAGGATTAAATACCAGTTCTCCGTCAACCATACCAACCATGGTAGAGGCAGTAGGGCCGTCAAAAGGAATATCAGATATCGCTGTTGCGATAGCAGAACCAAGCATAGCGGTAAGCTCAGGACTGCAATCCTGATCTACGCACATTACAAGATTGTTAAGGGTTACATCATTTCTGTAATCCTTAGGGAACAGAGGTCTCATAGGTCTGTCGATAACACGTGAGGTCAGAATGGCATTATCAGAGGCTTTTCCTTCTCTTTTAATAAATCCTCCGGGAATTTTACCAACTGCATATAATTTCTCTTCATATTCAACACTCAAAGGGAAGAAATCTATTCCTTCTCTGGGTTTATCAGAGGCTGTTGCTGTTGATAAAACAACAGTATCGCCATAGTGCATAAATGCTGCACCGTTTGCCTGAGCTGCTACTCTGCCTACGTCTACGGAAAGGGTTCTTCCTGCAAGCTCCATGGAAAAACTTTTGTACATGAAATATCTCCTTTATTATAGTGGATTTGCCAAAGCTCCGAAACTACTGAAAAAACCATCCTGTCAATACCTTTTACACTGATGCCCTTTTCAGAAGTCTCGGATACTCTCTCTGGCATATGGAACAGTAAAAAACCTGCTTCCTTATATTATAGCACTAATTAGTTAAAATTACTACTAAATTTTTCATTTGGTACCTAAAATAACCTGATATTGTTATAGGAAATAAGCCATATACAAGATATACCATATTTCTTTCAGAATCTTCTTGCACTCTCTTTCCTAATGTGATAAAATTTCTCTGGCAATTTGAAACTTTTACCTCACAAAAGGAGTGTTTTAATGCAGAAATACGACGTAATAATTATCGGTGCCGGTCCTTCCGGTATTTTTTGTGCCTATGAACTCATCAAAGAGAAAAAGGACCTGAAAATACTTATGGTAGAAAAAGGCCGCCCAATCGAAAAAAGAATGTGTCCCAAGAGAACAACCAAACATTGCGTTGGCTGTAAACCCTGCTCCATTACTACAGGCTTTGCCGGTGCCGGAGCTTTCTCCGACGGTAAACTTTCCTTATCCCCGGATGTCGGCGGAAATCTTCCTGATATATTAGGATATGAAAAAACCATTGAATTATTAAAAGAATCCGATGACATTTACCTCAGTTTCGGTGCTGATACAAGCGTATACGGCATTGATAAAGACGAAGAAATCAGAGAAATCAGAAGAAGGGCTATTAATGCCAATCTTAAATTGATAGAATGTCCCATCCGTCATTTAGGAACGGAAGAAGGTTATAAAATTTATACAAGACTTCAGGAACACCTTTTAGCCAGCGGTGTGGAGATGAAATTCAACACCATGGTACAGGATATCCTTATTGAAGACAAGAAGGTACAGGCTGTTGTTTGCGCCGATGGCAATACTTATTATGCAGATGAAATTGTTTCAGCTATCGGACGTGAAGGCTCCGACTGGTTCAGCCATATCTGTCAGTCCCATGGTATTGAGACCAGGGTTGGTACTGTAGATATCGGTGTCAGGGTTGAGGTTCGTGATGAGGTAATGGAATTCCTCAATAAGAATCTATATGAAGCAAAGCTTGTGTACTACACTCCCACCTTTGATGATAAGGTAAGAACCTTCTGCTCCAATCCTTCCGGAGAGGTCGCAACAGAATATTATGAAAATGGTCTTGCCGTTGTTAATGGTCATGCATATAAGTCTAAAGAAATGAAGACAAACAATACCAACTTTGCTATCCTGGTGTCTAAGAACTTTACAAAACCTTTTAAAACACCAATCGAGTATGGTAAATACATCGCTCAGTTAAGCAATATGCTCTGTGACGGCAGAATCCTTGTTCAGACCTTCGGTGATTTCCAGAGAGGAAGAAGAACCACGGAAGAGAGACTTTGCAGGAACAATCTGATTCCCACCTTAAAGGATGCGGTTCCCGGTGATTTATCCCTGGTATTCCCTCATCGTATTATGGTAGACATCAAGGAAATGATCCTTGCCCTTGATAAGGTTACTCCCGGTATCGCAAGTGATGAAACACTCCTTTATGGTGTCGAGGTTAAATTCTACTCCAACAAGGTGGTTGTTGATAAGGATTTTGAAACCAGTATTTCCGGTCTTCGTGCAATCGGTGACGGTGCCTCTGTTACCAGAGGTCTTCAGCAGGCATCCGCCAACGGTATCAGCGTAGCAAAGAGTATTCTTGCTAAGATGGCATAATATAAAGAAAGCAGACTGATTTATAAACCAGTGTGAATATCTGACATATGATAAAGAAATGCCCTGAGGTGCTATCCCTCAGGGCATTTCTTCTGTGGTTATAATTATCCCATTAGTTTCATTTTTATTTTATAATTCAATAATTGTGTAGCTTGCACCTTATTTAAAATAAAATCAATTTAGGGAATCCCCCTTTAGCACACTATCAATTACAATTGCCACCATTTAGTAAGTCCTTTTAATAACATTTAATAGTATTAACATAGTTATTAATTTTATTGTAGATAAATCCTCTAAATATCTTTTACTTATCCAGACAATGCATTATAATAAAACAAGCTTATTTTTTCTGCTTATAACAATAAGCAAGGAGTTTTTATGATTAAAGTTACCAATTGCGGACATGATTCCAAACATAAAACAAAATTTCATATTATTCGTAAGACCGGGGTTCCAAATTACATACTCCTTCTGGTTAAGACAGAGGCTTTTTTGGAATTAAATGGTTCAATAGAGATTACCAATCCAAATATGGCCATACTCTTTGACCGTAATACCTATATGCATTACGGTTCTCACAAAGACTACTATAATGATGACTGGATTCATTTCGATTTTACGGATGAGCCTTCCCTGGTGGAGACATTAAGGCTACCACTGAACCAGCCTGTATATCTGCCTCAGATTAATTACCTGTCTAATTTTGTTCGTATGTTGGTACAGGAAAATCATGGGGGTTCCCCGCATCGGGAGGCCTTACAGGATTCTCTTATGAGAATTCTATTGTACAGCCTGGATACACAGATTGCTGCTCTTCCTGCCAGTATGGGAAATAATAAATATTATCACCTTATGAACCGTCTTCGTCTGGATATCCATAATACCCCCCATAGAAAATGGACTGTGGAGGAGATGGCGGCTTCCGTCCACATGAGCACTTCCTATTTTCAGCACCTGTATAAAGATCTCTATCACATTTCCTGTATGCAGGAGGTCATTATGGCAAGAATAGAGAGAGCAAAGTTTTATTTGACTACTACTGACATGTCAATAAAGGCTCTTTCCGATTTCTGTGGTTACGAAAGTGATCTTCATTTTATACGGCAGTTTAAGAAGAAGGAAGGTCTGACACCTACTGAGTACCGGCAGCTTTATAAGCCTGTGCTGGATTAAAAATTTGTTCTCCCCACTTGCCAATGTTCCCATTGCAATTGCATCTTCTATGGTTGCTGCTATGGTTCCGGTACTTTCGACTGCCTACGCCAGAAAAGAATTCCAGGTTGTGAAGCACAGAATTTACAGCGGCATGAAATACTCCATGCTGTTTGTAATTCCTGCTGCCTTTGGCCTTGGGGCATTAGCAGAGCCAATACTTAATCTGCTATTTCCGAATACTGATATTCTGGCAGTTCACCTGCTTCAAATCGGCAGTGTTTCTATAATTCTGTACGGAGTATCAACTGTCCTGAACGGCGCCTTACAGGGAATTGGAAAAGTAAATGTGCCGCTTAAGAATTCCGTTATCGCTTTAATGATTCATATGGCAGTCTTAATCCCACTACTGCTGTTTACCGATTTAAAAATATATGCCCTGATAGCTACTGTTATCCTCTACTCTCTGACTATTTGTATCTTAAATCTGTCTGCAGTCCATAAAACCCTTGGATATGTACAGGAAATTAAACAGACTTTTTGTATTCCCCTCCTCAGTGCTATTGCAATGAGTCTGACAGCCAGAATAAGCTATCAACTAATTGATAAAGTAATCCTGTCGGGTCATCTAACACCCCGGATATCCTGCGGAATTGGTGTTATATTCGCTGTAGCAGCAGGTGCATTTATTTATTTTTTCAAAGTACTGAATCTGGGTGATTATGAGGAAGAGCTTAAGCGGTTCCCTATACTTCAATTGGTCGTAATTAGGAAAAGACGTTCAAAGCAAAAAGCAGCTTAGTACTTTGCAGGTATCTCCTTACCTGCTGTTGCTTATCCTGCGATAATTCTCTTTCGCTTATCATTTTAAACTTCTATGTAAATAAAAACCGGATAGAAGCTATATTTACTTCTATCCGGCAATTTATTATATATTGTATTTTCTTTTTTCTTTTATTTCATAACAATAATAATCAAGATTGTTTCATAACTATATTAGTTTAGCACGTAATACTGCTATTTCATCTTCATTAAATCCAACAGCCTGAAAATATTCTTCAATAGTATTATATTTCTCTTCCAGATATTGAAGCGTCTTCTCCATATTTTCCGGGGGTGATTCCATAACATAATAAGGTACGATCAGCCCTCTTGCCTCCAGGTCAGCAACCTGTCTGGGGAAGACCTCTTTCATATATTCCTGGGTAACTGCGTAATCTCCAATTATTGTTGCATCATCAACTCCCGCTAACTTTAACAGCAGCATGGCAATGGTGCCGGTCCGGTCTTTTCCGCCGGAGCAATGAAACATTACGCAGGCATCCTGGTACTTTGCTATTGTCTGAAAGATTATTCTAAAGCTTTCTTTACTATCATCCAACAGCCAGCGGTATAATTCCCACATGCTGGGGGGAAATTCCTCTGAATAACGATTGGCACGCACATGATCCTGTATGGGAACATGAAGGTACTCTACCTCTGAATACACCGTCGGCAGCTTATCAGGCTCTCTCTCTGCTTCTTCTGCAGAACGCAGGTCTATGATACAGCGTACTCCATAGTCATATAGTGTCTTACAGTCTTCATCTGTCAGAAGGTGAAGAGCATCTGCACGCAGAAGGGAATTGAACTTTGTAACCTTACCTTCCCTGGTCTGGTAGCCTCCAAGGTCTCTGACATTTTTAGCCCCTGTTAGTTCCATGGGTTTTGAAATTTTTTGCATTAATAAAACTCCTTTGTTTTATAGAAATATGTATTAAGTCAACTCACCCTCTGGTAAGTTTTACTCTTACTTTCGTTGAAAATAATTCAATTACAAGAATAAGGATTATAAGTCCGGCAAGAATTGCTCCCACCTGATTCCAACGGTAAGAACTCATTGCAAACATTAATGGTGCTCCGATTCCTCCTGCACCTACCAGTCCCAGAACCGCCGCATCCCTTATATTCATATCAAAGCGGTAAATAGCTGTTGAGAGGAAATTAGGAATCAATTGCGGCATGATTCCATAGCGAATCTTTTCAAAAGTATTACAGCCTGCCGCATCTAAGGATTCCAGTATCCTGACATCCAGATCTTCAATGGTCTCAATATTCATCTTGGTAAGCATACCAATAGAGCACACCGACATAGTGAGAAGTCCGGTAAAAGCACCCGGTCCTGTTACACGTATGAACATTAAGCCGTAAACAAAAGGAGGTACGGTGCGAACAGCCATAATGAACAGCCGTCCCAGGAAAGCTATTGGTTTTGGCACGATGTTGGAGGCAGCCAGAAAGGAAAAGGGAATTGCCAGTATTGCACCTACTATTGTTCCAAGAAAGGCAATACAAACAGTTTCAAAGAGCAGATAAGCAACACCATCTGTTGTGAAATTAAATAACAGCTCTGTATCCGGATGAAAAATACCCAATATTATGTTCTTAGCTATAGTAAGGCCGGTTTGCTTTCCTCCGTTGATTTCAACTGCACTGCCGGACCAGGCAATAAGTATTACAACGATAAGCAGGGTAAGCATCTGGTACAGCCATTTTTGGGGCCGGTTTTTATATTGTTTTTCAATTAAATCCATGTTAGGTTCTCCTTGCTCCTTATCTTAAGACAGCTTGCTTCGAATATAATGACTGACGCTTTCAATAATCAGAACCGTAGCAAACAGCATTATCAGAATCATACCCACACTGTCATACTGACGCCAGCCGATCTTTTCGTTCAGGATCAGCCCCAGTCCGCCGGCACCTACATATCCAAGGATTGAGGCGTATCTTACATTGCCTTCAAAGCAAAAGAGACATACGGATAAATACCCTGGTGTAATCTGAGGAAATACTGCCGCTGTAAAAGCTCTGAAACGGCTGCAGCCCATTGCCTCCATGGCTTCAAATGCTCCCATGTCAACTGTTTCAATCTGTTCATAGAGCATCTTTCCCACATAAGCAAAGGTAAAAACAGCAATAGCAGTTGTACCTGCCAGCGTACCAAGACCAAAGATATAAGTGGCTATCAAAGCTGTAACCAGGGTCGGTAGGGTCCTGATGATACTGAGCAGGAGTCTGATTACTGCAATTACTACTCTGCTGCGCATAATATTAGTAGAAGCACAGACGGCAAAGGGTACTGCTGCAATCGATCCGATGATAGACCCTAACAACGACATTTTTACCGTATCGAGCAAAGGTGTCCATATGCTCTTTGTATAAGATACCTGAGGGGGGACCATCTGCCCCAGTATGACAAAGAACTCTTTCCCTCTGTCAAGAAGCTTTTCCATATCAAAACCGGTTACTTTTAAGGATATTATAAAGAAAACAATTACCGCAAATATTACAGGAAGAAAATAAGACCGGGGCTTTACGACGGTTTTACCGTTTGAAAGCTGATATTTTTTCATACTGCTTCCTCCAGCCTTCCTCCGTATATTTCACTTAAGACCTCAGGTGTTACAGCCTCCGCACTTCCATCAAATACAATACTGCCATTCTTGATACCGATAACTCTGTCGGCATAGTTAAGTGCAAGCTCAACATGGTGTATGTTAATAAGAACACTGATATTCATTTCTTTATTTATCTTCTTAAAATCCTGCATTACCTGTCTTGCTGTTACCGGATCAAGAGAGGCAACCGGTTCATCGGCAAGGATAATCTGAGGATTCTGTGCCAGTGTTCTGGCAAGGGCAACACGCTGCTGCTGCCCTCCGGACAACTGGTCCACCCTGGAAAAGGCCTTGTCAAGTATTCCCACCTGCTCAAGGGCTTCCAGAGCCTGAATATAGTCCTTTTTCGGAAAAATTCCCAGTACCGCCCGCCACAGAGGCAGATCAGGTACCTTTGCTGTAAGAACATTCTTTAAAACTGTTGTACGGGTTACCAGATTAAAAGACTGGAATATCATACCGATACCCCTTCTGAACTTTCTTAAACTTTTACCTTTTAAACTGTTAACCTCCACCTCATTAACCAATAATGTTCCTTCGGTTATATCATGCATTCGGTTAATGGTACGAATCAAAGTAGACTTTCCTGCACCGGAAAGTCCGATAATTGCAACAAATTCTCCCTGCTCAATTGTCAGATTTACATCTTTTAAAGCCTGGAATCCGTTACTGTAAGTTTTATTTACATGTTCAAATAATATCACGTTAAACCTCCGTTATAGGACAACTGTAAAAAATAGCTGATTATCTGATTATCACAAAAAATACAGGCTATGTTTTGCACTCTCATAAAGCTGTAAAGGAGTGCGGCACACCCCTGCACGCACTCTGTTCTCTCTACAGATTATTCTATGATACAAATGTACATTGATCAGATCTACAATCGTACTGATGTGGCTGTACTGGTATATAGTTGTACGGATTCTGCTTCGTTCCTGTACTGATTGATTTAATGTACCTATAGCCTGAGAATGTAAGATTTGATTGAAGAAACCCCAACTACCGCTGATTAGTTACCGGAATTTAATTTCTGAATTAATTCCTGAGCTGCACGCTCTTTGTCATAATCAGTGGATTTTGCTGCCACATAACCTTCATGACTGTAAATTGCAATAACTTTCTTTCCTTCTTCTGTTCCTGCGATATTAATAAATGCAGTCTGTAAAGCAGCCTTTAAGTCATCTGTCATGATTTTTGAATTCTTGCTGACACTGATGGTATCGTTATAAATGGGATCAGTAACACCGATTACATTGGTCTCTTCCCAGATAGAAGCGCTCCTGCCATATTCAGCAGTCCATTTTTCAGCGTAATCACGTCTCGCATCTGCATAAGCCAAAAGTACATCTGCTTCTCCGTTGGCTAAACGTGCAAAGGAACTTCCGTAAGAATCTGCCTGAATAAGGTTGGGAAGATCAGTAAGCTTCTTGCTGAATTTATCCTGCAGCCAGAGGGAAGGATAAATATAACCTGCTGATGAGGAAGAAGACATTACGCTCCAGTTTGCTCCGGCAAGATCATCAAAGGTAAGTTCTGCACCGGAATTCACCTTATCCGCCAGCTCTTTTCCTTTCTCAGTAGGACCGGTAATAATCAAAGCTCTGTAATAATTTGCCTGGGTATCTTTCGCTTCAGTAGCCTGTCCATCATTCCAGTCTTTGGCTTCAGCGGAATCCTTGCTTAAACCTGCTCTTGTTGCTGTTAAGATAACATCTGCACCGTCATCATACAAAACATATGTACCACCAGGGATAAATCCAACATCCGCTGTTCCTGCAGAAAGTGCTTCACCCACTGCTTCATAGCTGGTACCTACAGAAATATCTACTTCACCTACCTCGTAACCGGCTTTGGTAAGTTCATCCTTTAAAAGTCCTTTTAAGGGATCAGTTGCAGTTACAATTTCATCGGGATCTCTTGAGGGAACAAAGTAAACAGTCAATTTGTCTAATTTTTTGCTTCCCCCTTCGCTGGAGGTTTCCGTTTTGCCGTTAGAACAAGCAGTAGTTCCCACAAGCATCATTCCTGCAAGCAACAAGGCTACGCAGCGTTTCATAAGGCTTCTTTTTTTCATTCTTCTTTCCTCTCTTTCATTCGCTAAAAAGTTGTGATAATTTATCTGAAGAAAAGCTTGCGATATCGGCTACAGCCGGTACCACCTGCCTGACTCCTGCAGAAAGAATCCTGTCACTTAGTTCCATGACAGTGTAAGCTGCACAGTCTTTAAAGATAAGCATATCTTCTGTGGAAACCATGGAGAAAGCCATGGAGTCTGCTGTAAAATACGGCTTTCCGGCAAACTGTGCAATGTAATTATGATGAGTGTGCCCGCAGAAAATCCCCAGAATATCGCTGTTCTTAATAAGCTCTGTAAATATGTCCGGGTGCAGGGCCGGAGGCAAGCCATCCTGATTGTTAATCAGCGGATGGTGAAGTGCCAGGAGATATCCTCTCTCTGACGGTTGTTTCAGGACTTCAGACAGCCATTCTGTCTGACTTTCTGTTATTTCACCGTTTATTGATCTTCCGGTATCCAGTGTAATAATCTTAAGTCCTTTTAAATCATATACGGAATCTACCGATACTTCCGTTGTATCCTGTCCAAATGCAGCTTTGTAAGCATCTAGTCTGTCATGATTGCCCGGGAGCAGGATAAATGGAATTTCTCCAAGTTCAGCTTTTAAAAGCCTATGAAGTGCAATGTAATCCTCTGCTTCTCCTTCATGAGTCAGATCGCCTGTAATTAATACAAAATCCAGACCTTCAGATTTTTCCTTCCTGAGACACTTTATTACGTTATCCTGTGGATGCTGCTTTGCTGCTATTAATGCTTCAAATCCGCGTTCTGCATAATTCTTTCGGTAATGCAGGTCAGACATATGTATAAATCTTAAATTCTTCATCTAAAACCCCTTTGGATATCGCTGTTATCGCAATACTGCCACTATTCTAAAGTCTTGAGAATGCTGTGGCATCCCTTCTTATATTGTTATTCTGTTTCAACAGGCTTTGCATCAGGTGCTCTTACCCAGAGAAAGTCTTGTCGGAATGATAATTTTCATAGTCTGTGTACGTCTGTTCAGTATTCTTTCTATCAGTAATTCTATTGCTGTCTGCCAGACAAAATCAGGATACATCTTTATGGAAGTATAATCAGGATATTTCGGTTTTAAGGTCTCGATATCGTTATAGATAACGACTCCTAAGTCCTCCGGTATACTAAGACCAGCCTCCTCCATTGCTGCAAGTGCACCTTCTGCAATTGCGTCATTACCAAGAAGCAGGGCATCAGGAAGTTCCTGTGATTCCAACACCTCCTTCACAAGACTGTAACCGCTGTCATAGGATAAGGCCCCCGTATGTATTAATTCAGGATAAAAGCTGTCATACTCTTTCAAATAGCGGGTCAGTGCCTCTAATCTCTGATAACCGATTCTGACATTATCACTTTCATAAACACCCCCGATATAACCAATTCGTTTATACTGCTTTTCTGTTATGAGAAAATCCACCATCTGCTGCATACCCAGACTGAAATCAATGATAATCTGGTCATGCTGATATCCTTCTTTATCTGCATTGATAAATACGATATGATAAGAAAGGCTGTGCAGAAAATCGATTTCTTTTGTACTGAAGGCACCAAAGGCAATGATACCATCTACCTTGGAGGAAGCATGACTGTTTAATCTTTCGAAACGCACCTCCACCTCCTGTGTAATCGTCTGTGCCAGGTACCCAAGAGAGGATAAACGAAAGTTGGACCAGCCTTCCTGAATAATTTTCCAATCAGCCACTCCGATGGTTATACTTTTTCTTGCGTTTGCTTTTCTTTGTTTGGGAGGTACATACCCCATCTGATGGGCAATCTCCATAATTAAACGTCTGGTGTCCGGGCTGACAGCCATGGTATCATCCAGATTCAATACTCTTGAGACCGTTGCCATTGATACTTTCGCTTTTTCTGCAATTTCTTTGATAGTTGCCATTCTTTCCTCTTTCTTTATTCCTGTATCTTTCGATATAATTTTGTTATTTTAAATGCTCATTCTGTTAAATAGTTCAGTATGTAGATTCTTTATGTTTTTTCCCTTTGCTAAAAAAACTATAACATACCATCTTTTATTCTTCAATACGCCCAAGTAAAGTTTTACTAAAACTTTACTAATGATTTATATAAGTAATTATAATAAAGAATTTTTATAATTAATGGTGTTAGTATATAAGTGTGGACACGAAAAGTTTAACACGATAAAATGTTTCATAGAAAGGTGTGTGTTAAACAATGTCCAAGAACGGTACCCGTTATTCGGAAGAATTCAAACAACAGATTGTTGATCTGTATAATTCAGGTAGCTCAGTTTCCTACTTGAGTAGTGAATATGGTGTCACAAATGTAACGATTTATAGTTGGATCAAGCAGCTATCTCCAGTCAAAGTATCAGAAAAAGAAGAAATTAACTCTAAAGACTACGAGAAAATGAAAAAACGTATCGCTGAACTTGAAATGGAAAATGAAATCTTAAAAAAAGCTACTGCCATATTCGCAAGAAAACGATAGAAGAAATCGTTACCTTCATCGAAAAATACAAAACCAAATATACCGTAAAGCTTATATGCAAAGCCTTGAAATTCCCTCGAAGTACCTATTATAAGGCTCTCGTTCGTGTACCTTCAAATCGACAGCTAGAAGCCGATAAATTTAAGGCAGAAATCAAGAAAATCTGGACTGACAGCAAAGCCAGATATGGTGCACCTAAAATTCACCAGGTACTGATCAGCCAAGGTAAATCAATTAGCCTAAAACGAGTACAACGATATATGATTGATATGGGACTTCGTTCCATTGTTATAAAGAAGTTCCGATATCACTCAGAAAGAATCACGACGGACCAAAAGAAAAACATCCTAAACCGTGACTTTCGTACAACTGGAATTAATCAAAAATGGTGTACAGACATTACCTATATCCATACAGTACGGGATGGATGGACCTATCTAGCTTCCGTCATGGACCTTCACAGCAAGAAAATCATTGGTTATGCCTATGATACTTCCATGACAGCCGAATTGGCTACGCAGGCAGTTAAAAATGCATGTTTAAATGTAAAGGTTACGGAAGGCATTCTTCTGCACAGCGATTTAGGCACACAGTATACCAGTAAGATATTTGAGGATTACCTGTCTCTCAAAGGGATTATCCATTCCTTTAGTCGAAAAGGAAATCCATATGATAATGCATGTATTGAATCCTTCCATTCCGTCCTAAAGAAGGAAGAGATCAATCATCATAAATACAGTGATTTCAATGCTGCCCGCAAGGTCGTATTTGAATATATTGAATCCTGGTACAATAGAAAAAGGATTCATGGTGCCATTAATTATTTGACTCCGCAGGCTGCTCATGAGGCTGCCTAAGCGGCATCAAAAGTTAAACTTTTTGTGTCTACATTATTGACACAAGTCCATTAACTTAACTTTATTTAAAGATTCCGTATAACTCCTTGCCAGAATACGCAGTTTTAATAAAGCAGTTATCATAAAAAGTGGGCGGTAAATAGTACATTACCGCCCACAAATTAATATTATTATTTTATTCCGCCTTACTTTATAAAGCGTTCCTCGTCCAGTTCTCTGAAAGCAAGGTTTAGTTCATCCTTTGTATTCATTACAATAGGTCCACCCCAGGCAATTGGTTCCTTTAAGGGTTCCGCTGAAAGTAACAGAAATCTGATACCCTTATCTTTGCTCTTTACATATACTCTTTTCCCTTTATCAAATAAGACTGCCTGCTTTTCTTTATATTCTTCTTTGCTGTCTGGTTCAAAGCTTCCTTCTCCATTAAGAATATACAAAAACAATGTGGAATCTTCTTCTGTTTCGTAATACCACTCGCTGTTTGCCCCCACCTCCACATCCAGATAAGTTGCTTTCACATATTCTGCTTTGAAAGCTCCGGAGGTGGTTTTGTAATCACCGGCAATGATACGGACGGTACTATTCTCTTCTTTGATTAACGGAATATCCTCATGCTTGATATCACCGTATTTAGGTGATACCATCTTATACCTGGCAGGGAGATTAAGCCATATCTGTGCACCCAGCATTCTTTTGGAAGGTTTCGGCATTTCCTGATGTATGATTCCGGAACCTGCAGTCATCCATTGGCAGTCTCCATTCTTAATAGTTCCGATATTCCCCAAAGAGTCCTGATGTTCGATTTCTCCTTCAATCAAATAGGTTATGGTTTCAATACCTCTGTGAGGGTGCCAGGGAAAACCTTTTACGTAATCTTCCGGGTTATAGGAATCAAATGCATCCATCATCAGGAAAGGGTCATAGTCTTTCGTATCACGGTAACCAATAACACGAACCAGTTTAACTCCTGCTCCGTCAACACCCGGTTCACCTTTTGTAATCTTTTTTATTTTTCTAATGTCACCCATCTAAATAATCTCCTTTCATTCCGCAGCAACACATTTCTATAATTAAGCTATAGCTCAGCCTAATTTTCTTAATACCTGTAAAAAGGTTTCTGTAGGCTGAGCACCTGATACTGCATATTTGTCATCTATTAGAAAATAAGGGACCCCTCGTACAGCATATCGAGATGCAGATTTCTGATCCTGTCTCACTTCTTCTGTGTATTTTTCACTTTCCAGTACTTCCATTGCCTCTTCCTTTGAGAGACCAACCTCTTCTGCCAGCCCTGATAATATCTGATGATCAGAGATGTTTAAGGACTCTTCAAAATATGCCTTGAAGATACGTTCTGTAAGCTCCATCCCTTTCCCCTTGATTTTTGCATACTGGGTCAGGCGATGTGCGTCAAAGGTATTGGTTGGTATAATATCTTCAAAATTATAGTTAAGACCCACTTCTTTTGCCTGGCTGATGATCTGACTGTTAGAGGCTTTGGCTTCCTCCACACTAATCCCATATTTACCAGCTATCAGCTCATGGAGGCTCTCATCATATTTCTTTTTTGCAGATGGATCAAGCTCAAAACTTCGAAAGCTTATCTCCACATCATCTTTTTTATCATAATCTTCTAATGCCAGTTCAAGGCGTCTCTTTCCCAAATAACAAAAAGGGCAGGCAAAATCTGACCATATTTCAATTTTCATAATAACTCCTTTCAGTGCCGAACAAAGCACATAAAATTAGCATCTCTGCTATTAGCTGCAAAATACCATAACTGTTTTTCTTATAATTTTTTTAAATAATCTAGTCTTTGTGAATAGGTCCTAGTCCATATGAATAACCTAGTCCTTATGAATAACCTAGTCTTTATAAATAACCTAATCTTTATGAATAACCTAGTCTTTATGAAAAGATACCAAAATTATAGTTTCCGATATATTAAATAAATCTCTTGCGTAAATATATTGTTTTCATTTAGATAGTATGCAATTCATTGGCTTAATTTTATACTTATTTTTTTCATCTGTCAACTATACGATACACCTTGATACTAATATGCCAATTATGAGAAGACGAAATACAACCTGATGTATGAATTATTGCAAATTAAAAAAGCCGATTCCATATGCAGAAATCGGACATAGATTGTTCGACAATACATATGGAATCGGTACCTCATTAGAAAATCAGCCTTGCATGCCTGTATAATTATTAAACCTAAGAGAAACTATGCCTTATTATCAATACAGTAATGTCTACAGAAAACGCTTTAACAGCTTGAATTTTCTTTCATCGAAAGGAGCATAACGTACAGGAATATCCATATTTGTTTTATTCTCAATGACACTTTTCTTATGAGAGAAGGTTTCAAAGCTGTATTTTCCATGATATCCTCCCATACCGCTGAAACCAATTCCTCCAAATGGCATATGATGATTGGCAATATGCAGAAGTACATCGTTAACACAGCCGCCTCCATAAGAAATTTCAGATATGAGTCGATCAGCTGTCTTTTTATTCTCTGTAAAAATATAGCAGGCTAAGGGTTTAGGTCTTTCTTTAATTATTTTAATAATATTATCCAACTCTGTGTAGCCTATGACCGGCAGTATGGGACCAAAAATTTCTTCTTCCATAATCTCATGGTCAAAATCTGCTTTCGGTAATATTGTTGGTGCTATCTTTTTATTCTCGGCATTTCTTCTGCCTCCAATTACTACCTTTTCCTCATCAATAAGTTTACATAACCGTTCATAATGATGGGTACTTATTATATTCGGATAACCATCCATTTTTTCAGCATCTTTATAACGCTTTTTGACTTCCTCCTGTAAATATAGGAGAAAGGTCTCCTTTACCCTCTCATCTACAACGATATAGTCTATGGTAATACAGGTCTGGCCTGCATTTAAGAACTTTCCCCAGACTATACGCTTGGCAGCTAATCTTAAGTTAGCTGTTTCATCAATTATACAGGGACTTTTACCGCCAAGCTCTAAGGATACAGGCGTAAGGTTCTCACTTGCGGCTTTCATGATAACTTTGCCGACTGCAGGACTTCCGGTAAAGAAAATATAGTCATATTTCTGATAAACTACTTCATCATAATCAATTCCCGGGTCGGCACAATAGATGTATTTCGACGGATAGGTTTCGTTTAGTATCTGTCTGATTACCTTTGCCGTATGAATACTGCTTTTTGAGCATTTAACCACAGCACAGTTTCCTGCTGCCATTGCACCGACTAATGGTGCCAGTGACAGATTGAAAGGATAATTCCAGGGTGCAAGAATCAGGGTTACACCGTATGGCTCTGAGTAGATATAATTCTTTGCCGGAAAAGTAGCAAGGGTACCTCTTACTCTTTGGGGGCGGCTCCATTTATCCAGATTTTTCAGCGCTTCCTTAATCTCCGTGTATACTATACTGATTTCAGCCATATAGGATTCAGCTCTGGATTTACCCAGATCTTTATATATCGCTTCCAGTATTTCCTCTTCTTTTTGATGAATAACCAAAAGCAGCCTCTTTAACATGGCTTTTCTAAATGGTATACTCTTTGTCTTATTGGTGTGAAAGAATTCCTTTTGTTTCTCAAAGATTTTACTAATCTCCATATCTCCCTCGTTTCTGTGCTTCTCTCCATAACTGTTTCTGCGAAAACAGCCTCTGCACAAACTGCTGAATGACTTAGTTTTCATATTTATCTGCATTATAATGTTATCCCCGGAAAATATCAACTATAACATGTTGCTAAACAAAAATAAAAACAGGATAAATCTCCTGCTTAGTATCTTCTCTTAGTTGTAAAAAAACCGCAGAAGAAGACAGATTGTTAAGAATCTCATCTTCATTCTGCGGTTCTAAATTAAAGGCCTGCAATTTATAAAGACCTTATAAAAGGCAGTGACCATACTCTTCTTTTACAAATCTTTCAAGAGCCTCTATACTTCTGAGAACTTTCTCTGTATCAATGCAATAAGCCATTCTGAAATATCCTGACACACCAAAATTATCACTTGGCACCAGTATCAGATTATATTTTCTGGCCTTTAAGCAAAAGGCAGCTGCATCTTCCTCCAGAGCTTTCGGAAAGATATAGAAAGTCCCCCCTGGCTTTACAACCTGAAATCCCAGTCTGACAAGACGATTCTCTCCGGCTTTTCACCTGCTGCGATTCTTCTGATATTCTCCCATATTAATCCGTATCCTCTTTTGAAACTGGAGGCAGTAATACCGCCGATATGGGGGCTGAATAATAACTTATCCTGTATTTCTTTCTGACACAGCAGTTCATTATCCGTTTGTACAGGCTCTCCTGCTATGGTATCAAGGGCTGCCATTACCAGCTTACCGGATTTTAACCCCTCAATCAACGCTTTTCCCTTTATCAGCTCCCCTCTTGAAGTGTTGATAAGAAAGGAACCATCTCTCATATTATTAATAAATTCTTCATTAATCAGCTCAAAGGTATCTTCATTTAAGGGCAGGTGAATACTAATCATATTACAGGTCCTTAAAAGCTCTGAAAGCTCCAGATACTTTACCTGATAATGCTTCTCTGCTTCCAGGTCTCTGCCGGATCTTGAAGTATAAAATACTTCCGCATGAAATGCCTTCAGGATCTCAGCCACGCATTTACCGATATCTCCAAAACCAATCAGCCCCACCTTGCAGTCTGATAGTTCCAAAAGGTTCCCGGTTTTCATATACCCTTCTTTTTTTTCAAGCTGCTTTCCCTTTCGTACTGCATCGTCACTGTTCTTCACATCCCGAAGCGCTCCAAGCATCAATAGCAGAGTTTGCTCAGCAACTGCCATTGCATTCATACCCTTGCAGTTACAAACATAAATCTGCTGCTTACGGGCAGCCTCCAGATCAAAATATTGAAAGCCAACACCTTCTGAATGAAGCATTTTAAGCTTCGGCATACTGCAAAGGAGCTCGCTGCTTATTCTTGCCATGGCATCGGCAATGATGATGTCCGCATCCCCTGCTGCCATAAGATACTCTTTCTCCGGTAAACCCACCGGCAAATCCACCAGCTCAAACTCAGGAAGTTGATCTTCCTTCACCGAATAACGCTCCAGATTGCCTTTCTTGCCTATATGTAATAGTTTCATCCCAGATCTCCTTACTTATTACTTCGTTTTATTTTTCTCCGGTTAAACTAATTATATTTATGTATTTGACACAGGTAAAGCGACACTTTATAATAAATATATTAATTTTTTTCACAATATCATGTTATATTCATTCATATAAACTTTTTCCTAATTTGAAAGGGACTATCTGGAACAGCCCAGAAATAAAACTAAGAGGAACGTTATGGATACAAAAAAAGTTGAGATTCTGCTGAATGCCCTGGAAACCGGCAGTTTATTAAAGACCAGCGAGAAGTACGGGTATACTCCTTCCGGTTTGGTTCACATGATGAATGCCATTGAGAAAGAAATGGATGTGAAACTCCTGGAAAGGGGTCATTATGGTATCCGGCCGACTGCAGAATTTAACAGGCTGAAACCTTACTTTCAGGATATGGTTCGATTGGATAAAAAACTTCATGAAGAAGTAGAGAACAGCAAACTGGCTGACAGAAAACAGATTCGTTTAGGAGCTTATACCAGTATAGCCAAGCACTGGCTTCCCGGAATCATAAAAGAATTCAATAAAGGGAATGCAGATATCACCTTTCATATTAAAGTAGATTCCATGCCGGAATTATATAAAGCTTTAGAGGAACAATCTCTGGACCTATGCTTATTATCCTACTTTTCAAAATACAAGTGCAGCTTTCATCCAATTGCCAGGGATTATCTCTATGCAGTTGTTCCAAGGAATGAAGCTCAGAATAACCCGGAAGCATATCCTATTAAAGCCATGGATAAGGTACCCTTTATCATGCCTTCCTATAACCAGGACGAAGACGTACGTTATCTTTTGGAGAAATATCATGTGCAGCCTGAGATAAAAGCCATTGCCGTAGATGATCCAGTGGTATTATCCATGGTATCCTATGGCATTGGGGTCAGCATCCTGTCCGGTCTGGTAATTGCGGGAAACAGGGAGGATGTGTCAGTTATTCCACTTTCGCCTCCTTCTTACCGGCAAATCGGGATGGCCACCAATAAGAACAGCCAGGAGCAGCCCCACATTAAAAAGTTAATTAAATTTATCAAAAACAACCCTCAATTGACACCGGTTTATTATCAGTAATTATATCTAGGGTATTGTAATATATGGTGTCAATTTGATTGGGTTATTCTGCTAATCCTGTGTCAGAGTCAGATTAATTTATCCTAAGCACCGGCTATTATATAGGTCTCACCCTGTTTCAGACTGATACTTATGTGCTTCTTTTCCCAGGCTACTTTTCCGGTAAAATCAGTCCTGGCTTTTAGAAGTGCTTCCTTAAGTTTTCCATTTTCCCAGCTTATTGCAATCTCAAGCCCTCCTTTTGCACACAAACCGGTTACTTCACCTGTTCCCCATTCTGCTGGCAATGCCGGTAATAACTCTATCACACCTTCATGACTCTGAACAAGCATTTCCGCTATTCCCGCTGTAATACCAAAATTGCTGTCTATCTGGAAAGGCGGATGTGCTCCCAGCAGGTTCAAATAAACACCGCCTCCTGCTGTATGGCTCTTATCATGGATATCCACAAAACGAATGGCATTATCAAGCACTTTCTTCGTATGTTCTCCGTCCCTGAGTCTTGCCCAAACACATATTTTCCAGGCGATACCCCAGCCTGTGGCTTCATCTCCCCTTAATTTCATGGTATTTATAACCGCAGGAATCAGCTCTTTCGTCTCCTGGTGATTTATACTGTTAGCAGGATAGAAACCATATAACAGAGAAAGATGTCTGTGAAGAGGCTCTGCTTCCTCATATTCCTTATCCCATTCCAGAAGCTGTCCTTTACTTCCCACTTTGTATTCCGGTAGTTTACAAAGCATGGAAAGACAACGATTTTTCAGCTCTTCTTTTTCTATAAATATATCCGTGACTTCTGCACACATTCCAAGGATGTCCTTATACATTCCTATATCCATGGCACTATCTGCGCATACAGCCAGTTTCTCTCCGTTCTCAACATAGTTGTTCTCCGGCGATGTAGTTGGATACAAAAGGATTCTTCCATCACGCTCAACTGCATAATCCAGAAGAAATTCTGCAGCACCGTAAATTACCTCTCGATACTCTCTTAAAAATTCCCTGTCTTTTGTATATTCATAGTGTTCCCAGATATGTCTCGTTAACCAGCTGCCCCCATGAGGCCAGAAAGCATAACAGACACTGTTGGTATCTGTGGACAGTTTACCCACGGCCTCTGTCTGTCCCCAAATGTCTGAGTTATGATGGGCACACCAGCCTCTGCTGTTGTAATTCTTGCCAGCTGTCCTGGCTCCGTTTTTAGCCAGCCTCTTAATGTAATCAAGCAATGGCTCATGGCATTCACTTAAATTAGTATTCTCAGCAGACCAATAATTCATTTCTGCATTAATATTAAGAGTGTAATTAGAGCTCCAGGGTGCTCTAAGGTGTTCATTCCAGATACCTTGAAGATTCGCAGGCTGAGAACCTTTTCTTGAACTTGATATCAATAAATATCTTCCATACTGGAATATTAAAGATATCAGACCATAATCACTTTTATCCCCTTCATATGCCTTAAGCCTTTCGTCAAGAGGAAGATTTTCTTTGCTGGCTCCTGCTAATTTGAGGCTGACACGATGAAATAAACTGTGATAATCTTTCACATGTGTTTCATAAAGCTTTAATATATCAAAAACCGGGAGTGCCTCAAACCTTGATAAAAGCAGCTGCCGGCAATCAATTCTGCTATCCTTTGGTGCGATGTCCATTCCATTATAATTCGTAGCAGTATTTATAATAAAAGTTACAGTATCCGCCTTTTGCACTATAAGCCTGCCTTCTTCATATCGGTATTCTCCCCCTTTAACAATGGGAAACACACCTGTACTAAAAGCCAGACCTATTTCTCCTTCCTTTTGATATAATAACGGCTCGGCGGTTTCATAATAACTGGGAGCCGCATAGGCCGGAGCATTTCCTTCCAGAAGCAGCAGCTCACCTTTCTCTATCTGGGTTGAGCTTATACTACAAGGATGCAGACTTTCAAGAAAAGCCTCCAGAGATACCTGCCCCTTTTTATCTGCTTTGATATGTAAAACCATAAGGTTGTCTGTATTGGAACAAAAAGCAGTTCTTTCATATGCTGTTCCATCTGCTGTATAAGACGCAGTTGCAACAGCATTCTCTATATCCAGTTCTCTCCTGTAATTCTCAGCCTTATCACCATGATGCATCATCAGTATAAAGTTACCTACAGGCTGATAGCTTTCTGTCCAGGTGGTCATCATATGCTTCCATAATAGTTCCTGTGCTTTGGTCTTCTCATTCTTATCAATAGCATCTCTTACCTGCTCCAGATAAGGAAATGTCTTCTCATCAGATTTATCCATTGGGTATCCCGACCATAAAGTATCATCATTTAAAGAAATTCTCTCTTTTCTGATACCTCCGTATACCATTCCCCCAAGCCTTCCATTGCCGATTGGCAGGGCTTCTTCAAACACTGTTGCTGGCTGTTTATACCATAATTTCATTTATTATGCCACCTTCCTTTGTTTTACAGGTCATTTCCATAACCGCATTTGTGTTATCCATTCTATTCTGTATGGATATCCATTACAACACGAATTATTAGTTATGAAATACCATAAAAATTAAGCGTCTGAAAACCAAGGAAGATTCCAGAGCCCTGGCAGCTGAAATAGTACTTAATTACTTACAGTTGATTATTTGGGCTCCAGTTATAATTTATATTATAATATTACTTTTTTAAATTTAGCAATAACTAGGTTGATTCTACAGATAAAATATGTTATAACATATTTTATCGAACGGAATACGTTATATAATATATTATTCGTTATTACATATGATCAAATAATGTTTCTTAATGTTTTTTTAGTTTAAATATCAACTTTAATTTTACTGTTCAATTTTTTGCTATAGTTTACAGCTTCAATCTTCCGCTACACTTTACAGCTTCAATTTTTTGCTATAGTTTACTGCTTCAATCTTCCGCTACACTATACAGCTTCAATCATTTACTGCTTTACTTTATTTGTTTTGCGGGAAACACTAAGATTACAGGAGGTTAACATGAATGAGATAAAACAGATTATTGCAGAACGGATGAAATTTATAAGACAAAACAAGAATCTGAGTCTGGATCAGGCAGCCGAACTGACAGAAATCAGTAAGGCCATGCTCAGTCAGATTGAAAGGGGGCAGTCCATACCTACTATCACTACCTTATGGAAAATCTCCGCAGGTTATAAAGTTCCAATCACTTATTTTCTGGAGGAAGAGAAAAAGGATTATACTTTAATGGATTTTATGGGTTCTAAACCTGTTTATGAAGAAAACCGCAAAATGCGCCTCCATCAGCTTTTTCCCTATAATCCTGCTCAAAATATCGAAATGCTTTATATTGAATTCGAATCTGGCTGTATTCACCATTCAGAAAAACATATGAACGGCGTAGAGGAATATGTATTCGTTCTCTCCGGCAGTCTTTTACTCTCACTGGGTCAGGAAGTTGTTTCAGTTTCTGAGAAACAGGCATTCCGTTTCCGTGCTGACCTTCCTCACAGCTATCGTAATTCTTCTGAAATACTCTGTAAGATTATTAATATTATTTATTATCCGCCAGCTATATCCGATGTATCTCATGAACTGAAGTTGGGAGAAAATTTATGAAAAAGGCTTTTTTACTTGGTATTGCAGGTTCTTTCTTCTTCGCATTTACCTTTATCCTTAACAGAAGCATGAACCTGTCCGGCGGCAATTGGATCTGGAGTGCCAGCTTACGCTATCTGTTTGCTTTTCCGATAATGGCTCTGGTAATCCGTCAAAAATATGGCTTCCAGAACATACATACAGAAATACGGATGCACTGGAAACAATGGATGCTATGGAGCATTATAGGCTTCGGACTCTTTTATGCTCCCCTTGCCTTTGCCGGTGATAACGGAGAGTCCTGGCTCATTGCCGCATCCTGGCAGATAACCATTGTAATGGGAATCATAACCGCTCCCCTTTTTGGTAAAAAAATTCCATACCGTAATCTGTTTGCTGCCGGAATCATACTGGCTGGTGTTTTCTTATTGCAGCTTCAGAATGTGAGCGGAGCTTCAAATAACAAGCTTACTGTGATTCTACTTCCTATTCTGGTGGCTGCCACAGCATATCCTCTGGGGAATCGCAAAATGATGGAGTTATGTAAAGATAGAATTACTACCCTGGAACGGGTATATGGTATGATTCTATGCAGCCTCCCATTCTGGTGTTTATTATCTCTCTTTGGTTTTATAAATGTGGGATTTCCAACAAATTCTCAACTGCTGCAGAGTTTTTTAGTGGCTCTATTTTCCGGAATTGTTGCAACTCTGCTGTTTTTCAAAGCCACGGATAACGTAAAGCATAATCAGAAACAACTCGCTGTAGTTGAATCAACCCAATCAGGAGAAGTTCTTTTTACTCTCCTTGGAGGAATCCTACTGTTAGGGGATCCTCTTCCTGACCTTACAGGCTTTGCAGGAATTCTGTTAATAATAACTGGCATGATTCTGAATAGTCTGCTATCTTCCCAGAAAATTTCAGCAAATAAAAAGAGCGGCTAAGCCGCTCCTTTTATTATTTTCTTAAACCTAAACGTTCAATTAATTTACGATAGCCTTCGATATCTGTCTTCTTTAAGTATGCAAGAAGACCCCTTCTCTGACCAACCATTTTCAGAAGACCTCTTCTTGAATGATGATCTTTCTGGTTCACTTTTAAATGCTCTGTTAACTCAGTGATCCTTGCTGTTAAAAGTGCGATCTGAACTTCAGGTGAACCTGTATCCTCAGGTGTTCTTCCGTAAGCTGTAATAATTTCCTGTTTTTTCTCTTTGCTAATCATGGATAAATCCTCCTTAATATTTTCAACGCCTGGCACTAAGATATAGGTCGGAGTGTCCCAAATCCTGGTACCGGTTATAAACGTACGCATATTATTGTAACACAGTCTGTACCATTTGTAAATCAATTTATTATTTGAATCTGTTTTATTTATTTGAATCTGTTATATCTATTTGAATCTGTTATATTCCTTAATTTAAAGCCGTTACCTTTAATAATCTTCATCCGTTGCATTTCATAAAATCTAATTCCGTACATTCATTTTAACTCTGTAGCATTCATTTCAACACCGTTGCATTCATTTCAATACCGTTGCATTCATTTCAACTCCGTAGCATTCACTTCATCTCCGTAGCATTCACTTCAACTCCGTTGCATTCACTTCATCTCCGTAGCATTCACTTCAACTCCATAGCATTCACTTCAACTACGTAGCATACACTTCAACTCCATAGCATTCACTTCATCTCCGTAGCATACACTTCATCTCCGTAGCATTCATTTTAACTCCATTTTATTCATTTTAATTTTGCTGCATATGGGAGCTCATTTCTAAAGTACTACCCTAAAGGTTCTGATTTCTAGAGCAGTTCTAATAACACCTTGTCAACGCTAAAGTAAAATGCTTCTTCACCAGCTGCCTCAACAAGTCCGGATTGCTCAAAAATTTTCATTACAGAAGGCTGAACTGATGAAAACAAGACCGATTTCCCATTTTCTTTCGCCTCTTTACAAAAATCCATAATTATACCTACGGAAGTAATATCAGCCATTGGTACACCTCTTAATGATAGTATAACAACTTCTCTATTACTTAAACCCTCCAGCTTTTTCTTAATGGAATCAGCCGTCATAAAGAACATAGGACCGGTTACATAGACAACACACCAACTTTTAACATCAGTCCCTTCTTTGCCGATTCTAAGAGGATCGACCTCCTCTACTGCTATCTGAATCGCCGCACTTCTTATAACAAACAAAAAGAGACCTAATAAAACACCAATCAGGATTGCTGTAGTAAGATCCAACGCAACAGTTGCTATCATGGTAATAAGATATTTTAGTACTGGTCCTTTCATTTTATGTTTAAACATGTATTTGATTGCAGACCATTCATTCATTTTAAAGGCTGTAACAATCAGAACTCCGGCTAACGCTGCCAGAGGAATTTTAGACATAACAGGGCTTAAAACGAACATGGCTATGAGCAGGCCTATGGCATGGATGATACCTGTAAGCCTTGTCTGTGCTCCGGATTTTATGGCAACGCTTGTCCTGGCAATCGCTGCTGTTGCAGGTATTCCTCCGAAGAAGGGAAGAATTATATTCCCGATTCCTTGAGCAATAAGCTCCTGATCACTGTTCATGGCTTTTCCAGCCATTCTGCCGGCAGATGCGCCGCAAAGAAGACTTTCAATCATACATAACATGGCAATACTGACAGCCGGTGAAAATACTCCTTCAATATGCTCCCAGGTTATCCCTGCAAAATGTAACCTTTCGGCAGGTAAAAGTGTCTGAGGTATTTCTCCCACCGTTTTGATATCCAGGTTCAGAAGAAGACTTCCACCGGTGGCAAGAATGATACCCAGGAGAGACCCGGGAACTATATTATTCCACTTCTTTGGGTAAAAGACCATTAAAAGGATTACAAAAAGTCCTGTACATAAGGTTGCAGTGTCAGGTGAAAAACCAAGTTTCGTATAGCTGAAGACTTTACCCAAGGCCGTAGTTCCCTGAGAATATACTCCAAAGAAGTTATCAACCTGACCCAAAGCAATTATAATAGCAATTCCAGAGGTGAAGCCTGTAATAACCGGTGCCGGAATAAAGGAAGTAATCCTTCCCAAATGTAATATTCCTGCAATCAACAATAGTATTCCTGCAATTAAAGTTGCAACAAATACTCCCTGCATCTTATATTGAGCTATTATGGACATTAAGATTGCTGCCATAGCTCCGGTAGGCCCGGAAATCTGATAAAAGCCACCGGAAAAAAAGCTGATGATTAGCCCTGCCACTATGGCTGTTATAAGACCTGATGCTGCATCGGCTCCACTGGAGACGCCAAAGGCAAGTGCAAGAGGCAACGCAACTGCTGTTACTGTAAGTCCAGCCATAAGGTCCTTACTAAACTTTGTAAAATTGTACTCTTTAAACTCATGTTCTAATTCTGTAAATAATGGTAGCCGCATATGTGTATTCTTCCTTTATGTAAGTTTCAAATGTAGAATAGTATATCACAACCATATTAAATTTCCAGAGGTAAAACATAAATTTTTTAGAGGTTTTTTATTAATTTTATGTTTATTTAATATTTAAGAGCTATCCAAAGAGGTTTTCAAGTTCCTCCTCTTGCAGTATTGTAACCATATCCCCTTTTATATCAATTAGGCCCTCTTGCTTCATCTTCATGAATTCTCTTGATAAGGAAGGTCTGGTGACACCTAAAAAGTCTGCCATTTCTTCTCGGTTCATGGACAATTTTATTTTATTATCCCCTTTGTTTTGCTTCAGGAGAAAGGCAGCTATCTTATGGCGCAAGGTTTCCCCTGAGAGAAACTGCAGTTTCTGATTAAGAAAATATGCCTTTTGCGCAAGGATTGTCAGCATATTATGGGTAAGTATCGTATGAAAACCGCAATTACTGCTGCAGTTCTTATAAAGAAAGGTTTTTGGCATCCATAATACTTTTGCAGGTGTCGCTGCCAGAGAATAGTAATCATATTCCTGTTTGTCCAAAAATGCATACACCTCTCCAAATAAATCTCCCGGATCACTAAAGGCAGCTACCAAGCTTCTTCTGCCGGAGGGTGAATCCTGGCATACGGATATTTCTCCCTCCAGCAACAGGTGAATATATTCCGGTTTGTCTTTCTGATAAAAAATAAAATCATTTTTCTGATAACTGCATATTTTGGCTTTACAGCAGATCAAAAGCTCGTTTAATTCATTCTCTTCTATTCCTGCAAATAATCTGCAGTGTTTAACTGCTTCGTGCATCCTTCTCCTAACCGGCCGCTGCCTGTCAGCAAATATCCGGCCTTTCTATCCTACTTTATTTATTATGCTTTTATTAAACATTATTGATAATACTTTACTTCGAAGTTATCTTATGCAATTCTATATATAATATTATATTACAGTAATCTATTGACAGCAAGTATACCTTGAAGGTATAATATATTGTATACAATGCAATTGATTCAAACCAATATGAAAGGATGATTAACTATGGAATTTTATGATTTTAATGTGAAAGATAAGAAAGGTAATGCAATTGACCTACAGCAATATAAAGGAAAAGTATTGCTGGTGGTAAACACAGCTACCCAATGCGGGTTGACACCTCAATATACAGCCCTTGAAGCAGTTTATGAAAAATATCATAAACAGGGTTTTGAAATCCTTGATTTTCCCAGTAATCAATTCAAAGAGCAAGCCCCCGGCACAGATGAAGAAATAGACTCCTTTTGTCAGCTAAATTATGGAACAACCTTCCCCCGTTTTGCTAAAATTGATGTAAACGGTGAAAACACTCATCCTTTGTATGCCTGGTTAAAAAATGAAGCACCAATTGATAAAGGTAACGATACCTCTAAAGCTTTTGAAGAAAGAGTAAGCAAATATACCCCAGATCTACAAGCCGCAGATATTAAATGGAATTTTGGAAAATTCCTCCTTGATAAAGAAGGTATGGTATTTAATCGCTATTCACCTGCCGTAGCTCCTGAAGAAATCGAAGCAGATATAATACAGCTGCTTAGTGAATAACCTAGTGGGCAGCCTGACATCTATATTACTCGAAGCCTGTTTAAATGAATCTCTAAACTATAAATTATAATATAGCTGTCCTGCCTCTATATGCCGCATCTGCTTGCAGATGCGGCACTGTCATAAGCCAGGGTTTATACTTTTCAAGAATTTACATAACACTACTGCCTGCCACAGTTTCCTTGTGGCTGCCAGGACAAGAAGTGTGAAATACTACCAGCCTTGCCTGGGATACTCTTCAATCCTGCAATAATAATGTAAGTATTCTTTCTTTTTTTACTTGATATTTCTGAACTATAAGACCATAAATAATACCCATTTTTAATTTTCTAAATAAAACAAGAAATGCATACAATTCTGATTAAATAAGTTGGTAATAAGTTTTTTCTTTTCCAATAGTAAAAAGTCTGGAATATAAGGCATTTTAACATATGAAATCAAGCATATAACATAAATCAGCCTGTATATTTTTTCTAACTAGATTATATTTTACGAAATAATGTTGAAAATACTGTAATATTTCGAAATGAAACAGAAATTTACAGATAATTCTCCAATAACGTCATGTTATCTTATCCCTTATTCCTGTAACATTAACTTATAAAATTTCTTAAGAATTATTAATAAAATCATTTATTCCTAGAGACAATCAAAAACTTTGATTCGTAAACCATGCTAGTAATCGGTAGTTTCTAAATGAGAATCTGCCGGTTCATTATACTTTAGCTTATAGTATTCTCCTACAATGCTATGGGTAGAGGGGTCTTTCATTAGCTCACTCAATGAATAAGCCTGCTGATAATATAATCGGCAGGTTTTTTCATACAACTCTGTCTGGTTCTCCATGTCTATTCTTTCCAAAGTAAAGGCTTTGTTTGTAATAAATCTGGACAGAAAATTTCCTTTTGCACATTTTAAGGCCAGTTTTATTGCTTTGTCACATATTTGGATTGCCTCCTCCAACTGGTCGTCTTCTTCCAGATACATGGACAGATTCTGTAGGATTAACAGGTATTGGACAGAATGATATTTCAGATCAATCTTACTATTTTCATAACTTTGCGAAACTGACAGCAGAATATCGATTGCCTGCTTCTTCTGCCCCGTATCAAAGGTGAGGATTGCAATCTGATTAAGTATAAATGCTTCCTGCCTGGAGAGTATGCAGTTGTATACAGCTTTATCTTTATAGTTTTTTAGCGTATAGCCCAGAGCTTTCTCCATTTTATTAAGTGCAGTTTTAATACCTATCTTCTTTGCCTGATAATGAAGAATCCCCTCCAAATAAGAAAGATACTGCTTATTTTCGTTGGTTTTTGCCGTCAGGAGCTTCTTAAGTCTCATATAAGATGCCCATGCATTTTCAATCTGATGGCCAAACAGTAGTCTGTCAATATCTCTTTTCGTCTCTAAAATATCATAGGTCTCCGCCTCAATGGTACTGTTATAAATATCCTTTTCGATACCAAGCCGTTCTGCAATCGCTTCATAATTCTTATTCCTGGGGGCTCTTTTGCCGGATTCTATTCTGGATAAGGATTCCGCTGCACATATGTCACTGCTTAAATTCTCCTGGCTGATTTTTACCTTAACCCGGTTAGCTTTTATTAATTCTCCCATTAGATAGATATCATTTTGTATGTTCTTAACAATAATGGCGGTATCGGATAGGAATAATAATTTTATATCATATTCATCATAGACTTTTAACAAGGAGGCCAACTGCAGGCTTATTTTCTTTTCCTTTACATCCTTGCCGTTCTTATTGAGAATTTCTACATATAATAGAAGTAAGTCCGCCAAACCAACGATTACGCCGTTTGAAGTTAAGATATCAATTGCTTTCTCGCATAAATCCTCAGCTGAAAGATAATTTCCCCTCTTAATATAAAACTTTACCAGAAGATATGCTGCTTTGGGATACACTTTGACTTTTTCTTCTTCATCGGTATAACCATTGTCTATATATTCTATCAGTTCTTTTAACCTGACTATAACATCATAGGTCTTATTCTTTTTTGCATATGACATGGAAATCAGAAGAAACAGATCAATTTCTTCAAGACTTAACAGCTGCCCTCTGAGCTCACCGTATTTCCAATTCGGAAGGGTACATTTTAGTGCTGACAGGAATTTTTCCAGAGCCTGATCAATGTCATTTCTATCTTCATAGTCTAATATTCCGCTTACTTTTAATACAAACTGCTCATGCAGATTTCCTTTACATTCCTTCTTATCCTGGTATTCCAAAAGTAATTTTTCCGCAAGAGCATAATCTTTATAAAACAACGCTTTTTCAATTTCTTTTCTCTGCTCATAGAGAAAATAATCTTTTTCTGCCAATAACACTTCAAATTTATCGGGAGACTTCCCCAATCTTTGAAACAATGCATCCATCAGAAATTTATCAGGTATCCGCTCGCCCAATTCTATCCTGGATAATGTCGCAATGGAGCATAAACCTTTGCTTAGCCTGCCTTGCGAAATATTGTTTCTCGTACGTAATATATGTATAAACCGCCCTATGCTGTTCTGCTTCAAACTCACACTTCCTTTTTCCATTGACATAAAACTACAATACTAAACCAGGTATCTGCCTATTGTTAATCCCCGAAAACAGTAGGTATAATTGCGGTATAACATTATTAAAATATGGGAGGATTTTTTCATGTTTCAATTTAATTCTGACAGCGGTCCCATATGTGCTGCATTTTCCTTATACATGAACTCCCATATATGCTTTATAATTCCTGCCTACAATATCTTTCGCATGCTGGGCCGGTACCGGTTTACTAATTAGATATCCCTGAATATTATCACATTTGCATTGCATCAGATAAGCCAATTGTTTACCGGTTTCCACTCCTTCTGCAATAACCTCGATGTTTAATTTATGTACCAAGGAGACTATGGATTCCGTTATTTCTTTTTCAATACATTCCTTGTCCAGATCCTTTATAAAACTCTGATCAATCTTTAAAGTATCAATAGGGAGCTTTTTCAGGTAGCTTAAGGAGGAATATCCCGTACCGAAATCATCCAGTGATATCTTAACTCCCATTTTTCTAAGTTCTTCAAACATTTCAATGGTCGTTTCAAAAGAGCTGATCAAGGTAGTTTCTGTGACTTCCAATTCCAAAAGTTCTGCTCTTAATCCGGTTTCAAGCAATATTCTTTTTACAAGCTCTACAAAATCCAGCTGCCTTAATTGTACTGCTGAAATATTAACAGAAATGAGGATATTCTCACCCTCACTGTTAATTCTCTGAGCTTCTTTGCATGCTTCTGCAAGAATCCACTGACCTAAGGGAACTATTAGCCCTGCACTTTCCGCAACCGGTATAAATTCCATAGGAGAGATTATTCCAAGCTCTTCATCCGTCCAACGTACCAAAGCTTCAAAGGCTCTTATCCGACCGGTCTGCAAACACACCTGGGGCTGATAATGAAGTGTAAATTTATTATCTTTTAAAGCTGAGCGCAGATGACTCTCAACCGTTATCCTGTGAAGCATATCCGTTCTCATATAATCCTGAAACATCTGTATGGTATTCTTACCAATGTTTTTAGACCGATACATGGCAGTATCTGCATTCTTAAGCAGTTCTTCGCCATTGGTCTCATTACCGCGATACATGGCTATTCCCATACTGGGACTGATATTAAAGCGATATCCATTAAATAAAAATGGCTCCAGTATTTTATCCTTTATGCGCTGGCAGAAATCAAAAACCTCCGCCTCACTGTTAATATCGGTAATCATCAGTGCAAATTCATCACCGCCAAGCCTTGTTAAGATATCCTGCTTTCTGATGTAATCCTTTAATCGACTTGCAAGAGATTGCAACAGATTATCCCCCGTACTATGCCCAAAGGTATCATTTACATCCTTAAAATTATCCAGGTCAATAAAAATTACAGCGAGCATCTTATCCTTCTGCACAGCCTCAGCCAGCGCTTTTTCAAGCTCCTGCAAAAAAAGGCTTCTGTTAGGAAGATCCGTTAATATATCGTGATAGGCTAGATGCTCCAGCTCCAGCTGCTGCTCTTTCAATTTCGTCAGATCCTGAAAAGAACCTGCCATTAAATAAGGTTCTCCGCTGCAGTCAAAAAGTATTTTACCTGTTGATTTTACCCATTTATAAGTACCATCCTTGCAACGAATCCGGTAGTCTGACTCAAACTTATCTAGTATTCCATTGGAATGTTCTTTCATAAAACTGGTTACACGGTCTTTATCTTCCGGATGAATCAAATCCAGAAGGTCAGTAATACTTTTGATATCTTTGGACGTATATCCTAATACATCTAAAAATCTGTGTGATATCATATATTCATCTTTTGCTACATCAAGGTGCCATATACCTTCTGCAGAAGCCTCAAGCACCAGACTGTTGATTGCTTCACTTTTCTTAAGCTTTTCCATGCTCTCAATCAACTGGTTGTAATTATGCTTTAATTCTTCCTCCTGAGCTGTCACTTCTTCATAGAGGGCAGTAATCTCCTCGTTTTTTAGAAACAGGACCTCATTCTGCTGTTTTAATTCCTCCTCGGAAGCCAGTATTTCTTCATAAAGTGAAGATAATTCTTCATTTTTCTTGTTAAGCTCTTTCTCGCGTAAAATATCCTTTGTAACATCCTGCATCACCCCTAGCACTTTAGTGGGTCTGCCCTCTGAATCTTTCTCTGTTTCCGCAAGAGAATGGATGAACCTCTTCTCCTTCTCTTTTGTTTCTATTTCATAGATGAGATCATATGGAGTATCGGCCTCCAGCAGCTTTTGTAACGCATCATCAAGAATTACCCGGTACTCCGGAAGCGGAATTTTCTTTGCGACCTGGAAAGGAATATAGGGAGTCGTCCGATCAAGACCATACATGCTGAATGCTTCCTCTGACGCCCACAAGGTATAATCTTTAAGATCCAGTTCCCAGTTCCCGACTCCGGCAATTTTCTGGGCTTTGTTAAGCCGCTGCTCATTGGTCTTAATTTCCGCACCAAGCAGGGTAAGGGTTTTATTTTTTTCACTCAGAGCGTCAGCTTGCAGCTTTAGTTCCGTAATATCTATGAAAATCACAGCAAAATAACCAATCTCCGGACAGTAGGCATTTACTCTGTACCACCTGTTAAAAGCCCTGGAATAATCCTCTACGCTGTCTGACTCACCTGTAAGCGCTACCTTACCATAAAACTCGATCCAATTCATTGTATCTTCGTTTATACTGGGCTCTACTTCCCGAATTGTACGTCCGATTACCTGCGCTTTACTGAGGCCCGTATATTCCTCAAAGGCTTTGTTAACATCAATGAATTTGTAATCAACCGGGTTGCCGTCTTCATCGGTAACGATACTGTGAAGCGCATAACCACTTATCATATTTTCAAGAATTGCTCGGTTATATTTCTCTGATATGTCCATAGGCTTTCCTCCTACTATCCTAATGCCGATACCAGACAATTAATACTGTATTTATCTGGTGCTGATTTTTTTCATAATACCATACATCGACAAATTAGTAAATATATCCTAGAAGAAATGTCACATTTGCTTATTTTTCCATACTTCTTGTAATTTCTTCCTGTCTTTCTCCAAACAACAAACTTTTATTGTAAGTATAATATTTATCTGAACCATGCTCCGCTATAAACCTGGCACTGTAATAATTCACTGAAAGCTCTGTTACAAAAATAGCCAGCTCCTGTCCTTCACCAAAAGCCGTTTCAAGGAAGATAAATGTATTCTCAAGCTCACTGCCGGTCTTTTTGATACCTGCATTTCTGTTGTCCTTATCTGCCGCAAAGAGCTCCTTGACTACCTCCCCGGCTGTTTGTGCATTGATGTCCCTTCCTCTTAGATTTTCAAGGTATTGTTTAAGCCTATGAAGTTTTTTTCTTATTACAATTTCATCATTGCGGTTAATGAGGCCTTCTTCTTTTCTATGGCGTAAGTTCTCCTCTTCGCTTTCAATGAGTGTCTTAAGCTGTATTATGGGATTCTGTCCGTCTAACGTTAATAATTCCAGGTATTCCTTTAAAGACTCAAATAAGGTTTCCATATAACTTTCTGTTCTTACAGCCTCTAAGAAAGAACGCCCAAGTCTGCCAAGCAGCAATCCAACCATATTCAATCTTTCATCAAATGGTGCAATTTTCAACCCATGAAGAAGATGATCGGAATATTTCCCCTGTAGAATCTCTTCTATCTTATAATCCTTACGGTATTTATTATATAATTCATAGTAATTGGAGAAATCTTTCGCAATTCTATCATGCTGTATATACTCATAAACAAATTCTGCATCAACGGGAATTGAAAGCTCTTCAAGAACCACTAACATTTCGGATAAATCCTCCCAGCCTCTGGCAGTTGAAAAGAATACACCATCGGGGGTGGTTTCAAATCGATAGAAATTCTCTCTGCGTATATCCAGATAATGAATGACTGCAGGATGAATTGCCTGTTTATAAGCATATTCTTTCCACACCTCAAAATCCGGATCAATCTCTATTTTACGTACTCTGTCCAAGGTTACGGAGTCAAATTCCCTTACTGATTTGTTATACTCCGGAGGATTACCAGCTGCTATAATTATCCAGCCCTCAGGTACCTTCTGATTACCAAAGGTTTTATATTGAAGGAATTGCAGCATGGTTGGTGCCAGTGTTTCAGATACACAGTTGATTTCATCAATAAATAGGATTCCCTGGGACAGTCCGGTTTTCTCCTGTTTTTCATATACGGAGGCTATGATCTCACTCATGGAATAATCAGTCACTGTATAATTCTTACCGCCATACTCCTTTTTTTCTATAAAGGGCAGTCCAACTGCACTCTGCCTGGTATGATGGGTAATGGTATAAGCAACCAGTGCAATATTACATTCCCTTGCCACCTGCTCCATAATCTGTGTTTTTCCTATACCTGGAGGTCCCATAAGTAAAATTGGACGTTGTCTCATGGCTGCTATTTTATAATTTCCATTTTCATCACAGCTTAAATAGGCTTTAACTGTATTTATAATCTCTTCTTTTGCGCGTTTGATATTCATATAACTCCAATCTGTGTGCTTTGGCACACTTACATTTCCTGCTTCCCTTTTAAGTCTTCCGGCTCCAAAATCAGTTTCATTGCCCAGGAAGGGACTTCTGTATCCTCATAATTCTCTGATAAAAATACGAAAGCTGTAGCATAAGGTGGTTTTTTTCTGGGATATATGCCTTTACCGTCAGTAAAATATAACAATCCTTTCAGATGCTTAAAGGCTTTTTCTTCAATCAATTTCTCAACATAGGCAAAAACCGGTCTAAAGTCCGTACCTCCGCCGCCTTTTAATTCAAGATGTTCCATATAACCGATTAACTGCTCCTGATTGCTGATCAGCACATCGGATTGTATGGTCTCATCACATTGTAATATATGTATGCTGGTCTTACGAAAGAAACTCTCTGTCTCCTTTAATACCTTATAGGTCTGCATCAGAAACTCCTGCACCAATTCTCCGGAACAGGACATTGAGGTGTCCACCGCTATTACGAATTCTTCGATTTTCCTGCTTTCTCTGGTTTCCTGATATTCAATCAAAGGCAGATTACCATATAAGCTTAATCCATAAGTATAAAAGCTTAAGTCAAAGGAATCCGTATCTACCACCGATTCTTCTTTCATCACAGAAAATTTTCGCAGAAAATCCCTATAATCATATTTCTTACGATTCTCCACCTGAAGCTGCTCCAGAAAACCTTCCACGTCCTCTGCCATATCCTGCGCCTGGGTTTCCAGATTCGTTTGTAACTTCTCATTGATATCTTCCCATTTCTTCTCCGGTGTACCAGGCATCGGAACCTGGGTTTCTTCATTTTCCTGCCAGAAGGAATGATCATCTATACGAAATTCATATTCCAGCTGCTGATACTCCCTATCTGACATTTCAGTCTTTTCCAGGAGATTGTATATTGCCTGTGCAGTAGGCAGCTTAAGCTTTGCTTTCAGATTCTCATAGAATTGCCTGCGGTATCTGCTCCCTGCCATTCTTACACAATAATAACGAAAGCTGTCGATCATATATTCCATCGCGATATCACAGCTGATATCCCACAGCCTCTTATTGCTGCCATAGGGTCTAAAGGGATGTTTGTAGATACAATGCAGTATCTGATGGAGATATATGCGGTTAACCCATATTCGTCCTTTTTGGTATACCTCCTGCAGAAGGGAGGGTTCATAATACAGGGAAATACCATCCGTACCCACCAGCCGTATTTCCTCTTTCGCCTCAAACCTAAGGGCACTTAGAGCAAGATCCAAATACCGCATATATACTGTTAATTCTGTTCTGGCAGAAGATAAAATCTGAACACCGGAAGTTTCTTTCTTTTCCTCTATACCCATGCCTTTTTCTCCTTTTTACAAATCAAATTTATGATCAGCCGCTTTTCTGCTTTCTTCGCCTAAACTCAATAAAACGGCAGTACATTCCGGCTGCTTCAGACGGATAGAGGCTTTTAAGGCAAAATCCATCATATCCCTGGTTAGTATGTCTTCCAGTTTCAGAGAAGAAAGACCTTTTGTATTGTTTTCCTCAAGATACCTGATGATAGTATCCTCCTTATGTAATCGCAGGTACTTAATATACAGCTGTTTATAATGTTCTGACAAACCTGCCGGATAGTTCAGGCGGCACAAGGCAATAGATAATGCGGTTCTGCTTTCGTTTTGTATTTCTGGTGCCTGAAACAACATATCATATTGAGATATATTCAGAATTCCATTCTCAAGGCATTGCCGGTAACGATATCCGGCACCATGTATCTGATAGTGAAAAACTCGTGCAGGCGTGTTCTCTACAGATTCTTCATAGTATTCCGGAAAGATAAATACTGCTTTCTCATCTTTTCCCTCAAAAGTAACGGTCAGCTCGCTTTGTATCTCCCTCAAAAACCCAGCCAGCCCTGTTGGGGAATCACATTTTGTTCGAAAGGTCAGTTCCTTTAGACTGTCACAATTCATAAAAGCACCGTTTCCGAAATCAATACCCCCTTCCCCCAGATTTATATGTTCAAGTTCTGTGCAGTTATAGAAAGCATATTCTCCTATCCGTTCTAAATGCCCTGGCAGATAGATTACTTGAAGCTTCTTTCCTTTAATAGTCTCTTTTACGCTTAAAGGGGTATCCATCCCCTCTATTTCATACTCATAAATTTCTTGCTCATTCAATTTCCTGATATTATCTTCAGGTGAAGAAAAACTGTATGGACCAATGCTAACAATCGGCTTGCCATTTATGTCCTCAGGAATTCTTACATACCTTTCTGTTCCGGTACAGGAGAGAACTACTGCTTTTTCATCATATAGTTTATATTTTATGCTAAGTGAACCTTCTATTTCCTGATTCATCAATCACTACCCCTTTAATATCGCTATTCAGATGAATATTATACCCCAAATTATTCGTTTAGAAAACCGTGAATTCCCAAAAAAATTCATATGAAAACCAGAAGCAAAAGAAAACCCCACCGATTTTCACCGTTGGGGCCAAAGCAACTCTCCCTATTCAATTCCAGTCAGTAAACCCTGATTCATCAAACGCTCCCGCTCAGGCACCACCTTTTCGTATACACTATATTTACTGTAACAGACTGCTCCCACTTATCTAGCGTATGGCACCACCATGAAAAACACATTCATACACCTTGATTCCTTGATAGAAGATTTCCTCTGTTCCCTGAAACCAGTTTATATCACCTATATTTGCGGAATGATAAGTATACTCCTCCTCGGTAAACAGCAGGGGTCCTCTGTAAGGCAACTCCTTTGAAGGGTGCGATAAAGCCCTCTTCAGAAAATCTCCTGAAAACTCCTGACTAAGAACCCTGCCCGAATAGTTCATTGCCCATACAGGGTTATTACTAATCCAGACTCCTTCTTCACCTGCGAATTTTTCTCCGCCAAGATAAGTATCATAATAATAATACTTGCCTTCTTCATAAACGATATCATGAGACGATGGCCTTGAAGGTGAACCTTCCGGTCCATAACCGGCATAAGCTGCTTTTTTCGCCCGTAACAGAAAATCTAGCATTTTATCACTTTCAAGGATATCTTCTTTGTCGAAGAGAATGGTACAGTCACCTTCTTCGGATTTGATCATACTATCTATTGATATACCGAATATTCTGCTCAAAGCTATTAAGTTGTTGATATCCGGCAGGGATTTTCCTGTCTCCCATTTTGCAATTGCCTGCCTTGACAGTTCCACCTTTTCAGCCAGGTCTTCCTGGGACATTTTAAATTTCTTTCTTAGTAATATAAGTTTTTCCTGAAAATTCATGGTTTTCTTTAACTCTCCGATCCTTTTGATTCTTACAGTAAAAGGATATCATAACAATTCCTGCAGAACCACCACCTGCAGTTAACATTTCTGCATACTTATAGTTGCTTATATGTTGTTATTGATAAAACCGTATTTTTTCTTAAAGTACAGGAAATAGATTATATATAAAATCGAGGTAAAGGTCCAGGTCAGAGGATAGCAAAAGATTACTGCCCTGACATCATGAAATGCCGGAGCTGCTGTCAGAAGCCAGATGACCCTTAATACGCAAACACCAAAAAGAGTAAGTATAAAAGGCATTACCGATTGACCCATTCCCCTTAACGCTCCCGATAATATCTCTATCAGTACATAGGTACAATAAGTTGGCACCAGGAAATGCAATATTAAAAGTCCTTCCTTTATGACCTCTGTATCATTATTAAATATCCCTATAATATCTGCCGCAAATATACTTAAAATCAGACTTAAGAATACAGCTGAAATCATAGCAAAACTCAAACATACACGGATTCCCTTTGAGACCCTTGCCTGTTTGCCTGCTCCATAATTCTGTCCGACAAAAGTAGTTACAGAAACACCAAAGGAGTTCATGATCATCCAGAATATACCATCTATCTTACCATAAGCTGCCCAGGCGGCCAATACATTTAAACCAAAAGCATTCATACTGGACTGTATGAATAGATTAGAGGTGGTATACATTAAGGATTGTGCTCCTGTTGGTAGTCCTATATGTATGATTCTTTTTAAGATGTCTTTATGAAAATGTACTTGAAGAGGATACAATTTGTAGCACTCCTCTGTCTTCATAAGTACCTTGCAAACAAGAACTGCACTAACTAATTGAGCAATTACGGTAGCTGCCGCTGCTCCTGCAACTCCCCAGTGAAAAAGAACAACAAATATCAAATCAAGTATTATATTAACACCGCAGCTTGCAATCAGAAAATACAGAGGCCTTTTGGAATCGCCGATAGCTCTTAGGATTCCTGCTGCCATATTATATACTATATTAAATACCGTACCCAGAAAATAAACACGTATAAAGATCAGTGCATCCTTATAAACCTCCGGTGGTGTTCCCATGAGCTTAAGCGCCAAAGGAGAGGCAATCAGACCAATAACCATAATAAAAAGCCCACCTACAACAGCCAATGCAATGGCTGTATGGACAGACCTGCTTACTTCTTCTTTCTTTTTCCCGCCATAATACTGGGATATAATCACCGTAGCTCCTGAGGATATTCCGATAAAGAATCCTATTAGTACATTGATTAAGGCACCGGTAGCTCCGCCTACGGCAGAGAGAGCTTCTTTTCCGACATATCGCCCGACTACTACTGCATCAATGGTATTATAAAGCTGCTGAAAAAAAGTTCCAAATAATAGAGGGAAGAAATACGCCAGCAACTGCTTCCATATAACCCCCTCTGTAATACTCACCCTTGAGTCATTCTTGATCTTCATTTGTTCATCCTCTATATGTCAATCTTTACTGTATTTCGTGAAATACAGACTAAATTGTATCACTCAAAGAGGTGGAAAGCAAATCTTTTTCCTTAAACCTTTCTTAAGCTTTCTCCATTGGCTTCTTAGCTTTTATCCACTGTCTGATTCTTAAGGTTTTGCTCCATAATTCTTTTTCCCATAGCTGATATCTCTTCCCTGAGTGAATCAGGACTCATAACCTTTGCTTTATCACCAAAAGACAATATTATACCATACACCCAGTTATCCATTGGATAATATCCCCGAATTAAAAAGTCTCCGCTTTCCAGTTCGCTAATCTCTTCTTCCTCAAATTCATCATAAATCCTGTAAGCCATCTCTCTTTGGACCCAGAGTTTAAATTCAACGGGGACACCCTGTATTATTTCTGAATAACCGGCAGTGCCTGTAGCAATAGTATCTTTTTGTTCAGTCTGCGTAGCCGTTAAATGAACTTCTCTTAAAAGCTCTTCTCTTTTAAAGGTATCTCCGGTTGTCCTTGCATTTCTAATACGCGTTAAGCGAAAGGTTCTAAAAGCTTTTTTATCCATACAGAAGGCTTTCAGATACCAGGTTCTGGCCTTAAACCAAAGCTGGATTGGATAAACGGTTCGTTCAGACTGTACTCCCGATGAATTAAAGTAGGAAAAAGTAAGTACCTGACAATTCAGGATGCTTGTCTTTAAGAGTTCCAGAAATGCCTGCTTCTTACCGCTCCAATCAGAGAAATCTATGGAAACCCAGTTACTCTCATCAGCACTTTGTGTACCAAAAAAGGAGGTCAGTTTATTTAGTGCCGAATAATCTGCTGCCCTTGTCTGTACCAGCCCATTTAATGCTGCCAGTATTTCTTTTTTCTCCTGTTCAGAAAGTACGGATTTATTCAGGATATAATTATCCATCAGCCTGATTCCGCCCTTTTTCCCCCGTTCTGCGTAGATTGGTATTCCTGCCACGGATAAGCTTTCGATATCACGATAAATCGTACGAACCGATACTTCAAACCGTTCTGCCAGTTCTCCTGCTGTTATGGACTTTTTATCAAGAAGTATATATACGATTTCAAATAATCTGCTGATCTGCATCTGTTACAGTTCCTTCTTTTCCGATTACTTCGAAAGCTTCTTTTACAATATGTTGCAGATTCATGTGTTACTCCTTTTTTATACCAGATTAGCACACTATACCTGACATCTGTATGTCATATTAACTATTCTTAAATATTCATCCTGTAATACATAGGTTCGCTTTACTAATACCACCTTGCAAAAAATTTCAGCGGAGTCTTTTCCGTGACCATGGTAGTACTCTTTATGGGAGTTGCAGTGGAATCAGAATAATCAGCCCAGGTAAACCATCCCTTGAAGGTATAGCCCTCTCTTTTGGGTACAGGTAAGGTTCCAAAGGCTTTCGTACAGGTAACATCCAACTCATAGGACTCCCCGTTAAAGCCTACAAAAGTAACCTTTAGAACTTTTAATTTCCACTGAGCATAAAGCTTCTTAAGTTTATTGTCCTGATATACAGAGGCAGCTGTAATTTTATCCCCACCGCTTTTGCCGGTATACCAGCCGGTGAATTCATATTCTTTCCTAACCGGAACGGGTAACTGGTTTAAATATTTGGAGCCGTACCGGACAGTTGCTTTTTTACTGTCACCGCCACCATTTAAGTCCAGGGTAATTTCGAATTCTTTTCCATTCCAATGGGCATAAAGGGTATGATCTTTTGCAATTATGACCTTTTTGTCAGCATAAACCAGGGTTCCGGCTGAAGGAAACGTATACCAGCCTTTAAATACATAATTGGTTTTTGTCGGAACAGGTAAAGTACCATAGGTACTTCCAATAGTTACCGGCAGGGATTCACCATTTACAGTCCCCCCCTGGGGATCTAATGAGACGGTATAAGTCTTTACTGTCTCTGCTGCAGATACTGTTATATTTTCACAAGTGCTTCTTATTATCAGAAATACTCCTAAGAGTATTCCTGATAACATCAAGGTTACTATTTTTTTCTTTGTCATTTGTTTAACTCCATTAAATCAATTGATTTCCTGTGCCAGTACCAAGGCCCTCTTGTAAAGCGGGTCGAACTCACAGCCGCAGCTGCCGCATTCACTGTCAGCCTGCATTATGGCAGCAATGAGTTCTTCTTTGTCTCCCTTACCTTCAAGCCATGCTCTGGAGGGTTCTTCAATAACATCCCACCCTGATTCTGCAAATTTCGTAAGTATTTCATCAAATTCCATCTTATCCGCTTCCATTTAATGCTCCTTCTCACATTCATTTCCTGTGTAATGTAATAAATATCAGAGTTACTAAGAATGAATAACCTGTCCCACTTATTATATAGCACTTTCCAGAATTAGTCAAAGAAACTCTGTTAACAAGTACTGCTCCAGGTAAACTTCCTTTAATATCAGTAACTGCTTATTGTACTGGGATAGATAAAGGAAGAAGATGGTGCAGCGCATAAGAATAGTATATTCAATAAGAGACTGGAATCCTATGGTTATTATTCACTATATCAGCTGCTTTTCTTGTAATAATAAACCTGAATTTCTTATGTCATTAACTGCTTCAAGACTTAAATATTATTTTGTCCCTTACCTGCTTTGGTAAGATATCGATTGTAAAAAGCTCATTAATATGAAATATTCCGTAAGGGTAATCAAAAGTATACAATTCTTTTGTCACAGCTGCAGCGGCCTTTGCGGTCATATCTGCTTCTATCCTGCCACTGAAAAATACTTCTGTTTTTATGTTATTACCTGCTTTTCTACCACTGGCTTCAACTTTTAATGCAAATTTGTCGCTGCCCATTTTAAAACCTGAAATTAGCTTTACCATACCATTATAGATTCTTTTATATTTCAAAAGCTTAAATATACCTGTTCTTTTCATTATAAAAAAGAACCTTGTACTCAAGTCAGAATCAAAACATAGTCTCGTTTTAATAAATGGTACTTTCAGGGTGTTTAAAAGACTGTGCTGATCGGAGAAATTAAAACGATAGGCTTTCTTTCTGCCAAGTCCTTCGCCAAAATCAAAAGCTTTGCCTTCTGTAAAACTTTTAACCTCAGTTCGTTTTCCATTTTCCATTATTGAGAAATTATGATACATATTATCTATTGTCCACTCAATGGCAGCTCTCCCATGTTTGTCCCCCAAACCGAGCATTACTGCGATATCCACTGAATCCGATTCATCCATATCTTCACAGGCTTTTGCTGCTAAGAGGTTACTGATTCCAGGTGTCAGTCCTACACTAAGTAAGGCTGTCGCTTTATTTACTACAGCCATATCCCTTAGCTCCTCTATCTTTTTATGAAAGTCTGCATTAGCTGTTATATCCACATAATGAATACCCAGATTAAGACACAGGCGCACAAAGTCCGTGTTCTTTTGGTCCAAACACATTACTATTACCTTTGCCTCTTCAATCTGACTGATACCTGCTGCTGACTCTGTATCAAGCTGCATCGGGAACACTTTATTATTTGTCTTTCCGGTAAATTCCTCTGCTTTCTTATAACTTCTCCCTGCTGCATATACTTTCCCCGGATACAGCTCTCCCAACTCTTTGCATAAGATCTGACCCACATGTCCATACCCGCCAACTACAATAATTTTATCCTTTAAGTTGTCTTCTTTCAATATTAACCTCCTGCATATCACACGTTATAGCTCGATTGAAAATAATCAACAGTTCGACCGCACCACTTTAAGGTATACTACAATTGCTATATTAGAAACGCAGCTTTACTCCCCTTAAAATCCGGGCGTTTATTCTAGTAAAATTGACTAAAAATGATTTTCTACCAAGCTGTTGGCATGTTTTAGAAATTCCTGTATCACTTTAAGTTCATGTTCATTAAGCTCTCCCAAATAATTAAATAGTGGGCTGTCATATTTCTCATGATAAGCTTTATGCAGCAAATAAGCTCTCTGACCTTTCTCTGTTAAGAATAAGCATATTCTCTTTTTATCCTCTACGTCCTCTATCTTGTTAAGAAAACCTCTCTCCTCCAACTTTCGCACTGTTTTGGCGACCACTGCACGGGTGATATTAAAATTACGGGCCATTTCTGAAATAAAGATTCCCGGCTGATCTCCAACCATCTTAATCATATGAATTTCACCACGGTAGAAAGTCATGCCCTCTGGTCCAAGCTCCAAGGTGTTAATTTTGCCATTGGCAATACGTTCTGTCATCTTAATAAATTCATTAATGATATCTGTTTGCAGCATTTCCATTTATATCCTACTCCCTTTTCTGTAAAATTCGCCTTGCAGACTGCTATAGGCACCATCTAACTCAATTTCATTAATCTTAACAAAATTATGTTTCGTAAGCTGAGTTTTTATTGTATTGGCACTAAGCAGCAGATCCAGACCGTCCAGATGACTTGAAAGCCATCCCAGTATGCTCTGGGGAGGTGCCTGAAAATCCTCTGTTATCTCATTGGTCACCAAATATAAGATACCCGCCGGGGTCAGAGCTTTCGCTAACTTTTCCACAACCTCCTCCAGATGATCCTTCGCAAAATCCAGTATTCCGGAAGCCAGAATCAAATCATATCCGGTGCCTAAATGGTCAAGGTTAAAGTCTCCCTCTCTGACTTCAATACGATTTGTCAGTTTTCTCTCAGCTGCCAGCTGCCTCGGAAGCTGTGCAACACTTGGATGTTCAAATATAACCCCTCTGCAAGCAGGATATTCCTCTAAGAGTTCCATGGTCATAACGCCATTACCTCCACCAAGATCGAGTACCATTTGCGGAGAGGCCTGACAGAAGACTCCTTTTACATTTCTTACAAAAGACTGAACACGCCCTGTATACATTTCCGGAATCCCAACCCGTGCCGCTTCATAAAAGTCATAAACTTCAACCCCTTTATTATTTGACTGAATAATTTGATCCGGACCATTCTTTAAGCGTTCCTCCAAATTTGAAAGTGACATCATTTTCTCTCTGTAAAGAATTGTTTCACCGATATAAACCGCACTGGCTTTGTTTAAAAATTCATTACTCTGGGTTGTATTTCGGTATTGTTCACCTGACTTTTCAAGGAATCCTGCAGCTGACAGCGCATTGAGTACCAGCTGTAAATTACGCTCGTTAAGACCGGTATGCAAGGAAACAGCCTTAGGTGAGGTATAGCTTTCAAGATATGAGAACAGGTCAAAGCGAATTGCTGCCAGTAGTAATTCTGCTACTCTCTTCTGATGCAGTATATTAAAATATAGTCCAGGATTTTCTTTGGGCTTATGCATAGGATTCACCTCCTTTTATTATTTGTATGCCTAGTATACATATAATACGATTGTATGTCAAGCATACAATTGTATTTTGATATCTCCTGCCTTCTCTATTACATACCCGGCAATTGCTGTCTATAAAATAATATTCTATCTTTATTCTTGTTTTTGCCTGCATTTTGCTTCTTTTACTGCATTAATTTTGATAAGAGGTATTTCCTTTGCAAATTTAATCCTCATTAGCTGCTTTTATTTGGTATCTCACGACTTACCAAATGGCGTCTTGATTTACAAGTAATATTACATGATTCACTATCCTCTCCTTCCTATTATTCTTTATCGTATCACAATAAATATTTATTGATATCTATTGACTTATCCATTGATAAGTTTTATAATATCTACAATAGGGGTTATATGTAACACGAGATGCCACTTTTGTAACTAAAATGCAGTTTGCAATTATTATACTTAACTGGAAAGCGAGTTTCATCTTTAATCTAGTAAGTGATGTTTCTAATTATGCTTGGGTTATTTATAGAAAGATGCAGGTACTGCAACTGAGAAGAAGGTATTGAAACCGTAATGCAGGGTTCTAAGTAAAAAGTTACATTTATAATCAAATTCATTTGATTTATGATTATTGTTTATAATTCAATGCGATAAATTTAATTGTATTAATTAGAGTTCGTGTAATAAAAATATCAGCATCTCTCACATACAACAGATAATTTCCTTTACATACGAATACCTCAAAAGTGAAATAAAAGGTTATAGAAGAACTTAGTTTCTATAGAATATAGCGTGAAGGTTTATAGACAATTTATTCACGCGTAAATTTGTGCCTGTGGACCAGGTTTACAGGCTAAGAGAAAGGCATGGTTGTTAAAATGAATAGTCAAAAATTTGCCAAATGGTTAAAGGTTATCGTTTTTGGTACAGGTATCTGCGGTATTTTTTTATACCTGTTCTTATTTCCGGAATGGGGACGAAGCATCTCTGTGAGTAACCCGGAATACTCTTTTGCTTATTGGCCCTGGATAATATTTTTATGGATATCTGCTGTTCCCTGTTATTTAACTTTAATCTGCTGTTATCGCATTGCCTCTGAAATTGGGAAGGAAAACTCTTTCTGCAATAAAAATGCTGAACAGTTACGGTTTATATCTCTCCTTGCTGCTGTCGACACCGTTTATTTCTTCATGGGAAATCTGGTTTTCTTTTTCCTGAATATGAGTCATCCGGGCATTATCTTTTTAGCCTTAATTGTTGTGTTTATAGGTATTGCGATTACTGTGGCTTCCGCTGCTCTGTCTCATCTGGTTTACAAAGCAGCAAAACTGCAGGAAGAAAATGAGTATACCATTTAAAGGAGCCTGCAGCCCAAAGTTTTAAGTCTGTGAGAAAGGCATGGTTGTTTATATGATTATAATAAACATTGATGTTATGCTGGCCAAGAGAAAAATGAGTGTTACTGAACTCTCGGAAAGAGTTGGTATCACTATGGCCAACATATCTATATTAAAGAACGGAAAAGCAAAAGCAATTAAAATTGATACTCTGGATAAAATCTGCAAAGCTCTGGATTGCCAACCGGGGGATATCTTAGAGTGGCGGGGGGAGGAGAATGCGTCCACGAATTAAAGTCTTCTTCCGGCAAGCACCTGTACCAGCGATATTTACATTATTGTCAGCACTCTTCTTTCTGTTCTTCTTTTATCTTGTTACCGCATATGCAGTAGAACCTTATTATTTCGAAGGCCTGGGGTTCTTACTGCCTTTCATGTGTTATGGTATTCTCCATAAAGTAACAGCCAGGAAACTGATTAAGAAAACCACTTCCAATGCGATTTCTTTTGTTATGGCTCTTATTCTGAGTATTCCTATGGTGTTCCTCTTTCTTATACTATCTGTGCATTCAGCTACAACTGAATATAATAATCCCAAATTTTATGAGAGAATACTAAAAGTTAATGGTTATCCCCAAAACTACAAGATCGAGCATTTTCCTTCTACTATTCCTGAAGATGCCAAAAATATATTATTTCACTATAATCCTGCTTTCTTACAGGGTGGTGAGATTTTCTCACTTCGATTTAAGGCAGGCTCCACAGACCTTGCGGCATATGAGAAAGAATTTCTTAAGAGTGGTAAAACTTTAGACCCCTCGGACTATGATAATAACTTCTTTGAAAATATGATTTCTTATACCGGTTATAATATTCTACCAGAGGATTTCACCATCTATGTATTTAGCAGCACTTCCTACAAACAGGGAGATTGGAATCATGGGAGAGTAAATCTCTCTGCTATAAGCACCTTGCGCAGAGAAATAATATTTTATTCCCATAACTGGTAATTCACTTTATTTTATGATAGGCTGTATATAAACTATAAACTCTATTAATCAAAGGAGTATTATTTATGAAGAGTTGGATTCGGCATTTTATCTATTTAGTACTTTTAATCGTTTTGTTTGTCCTGTCTATCATTGTTGGAAAATTATCGGCCCATTATTTCAGTGTTGAATGGCGTCCTAACCATCTGTACTTTTTACTTAGTTACATAATTTTTATTTGTATCGGCTTTGTTCTGGGGCTGGAACACTTCTACAAACAAATTAAAAAGCGCGGTAAATGGCATTGTAATCTGCCGAAGCTTCTACTAATTGGTTTACCGGCTTTTTATGTTTCACTATCAAATCTAATAATTTTCAGTTACATAGATTTTCTTAATAATACAATTGGCGCTCCATTGATTTATCTGTATCAAAGCAGTGGCGGAGGTTACGTTAACTTAACTCAGATTATCTTTGGCCTCACTTTGATTACAGGTTTTTATAAAGACGGCAAAGAACTTGATACATATCAAGATTCGAATTTTAACAGCAGTTTATGAAGCAGTTCAGAGACTGCTTTACCGGGCATTTTCATCTCCTCCCATAACCAGGTTTCCAGCACTCCGAATACCCCTGCCACAATAAAGATCACCTCCACCCTATCGGCTTCTGTGACAGAGCAGGAGTTATCTGCCTGTAACTTATGATTGAAAAAATTCTTTATCTTTTCCAATGTCCTGCCGCCATTTTCAATTCGGGCCAGCACCAGAAATACTTCACGGTTCGTTTCCATGTATTCGGTTAATTTATCCGTAAAATTAAGTATTTTCATGGAGTTATCACAGGGATAGCACTGGTCATAGAACAGTTCAATATGATAAATCAGTTCGTTTTCAAGTTGCTCCATCAGGTCATAAACATCCTTATAATGGAGATAAAATGTCCCCCGTCCTAAATCAGCAAGCTTTGATATCTCCACAACACTGATCCTATTGATGCTCTTTTGCTTTAATAACTCCAAAAATGCATTTCGTATTGCACGCTTTGTTTTCACTGCCCTTCTGTCTTCCATAACTGTCCCTTTCCTGTACAATTTAACACGAAGTGTTTATCTTTGAACACTTTCATATTCATTGCACATTGTGACTATTGTTTGATTTAAGTATAATATACACATGTACATTTATCAATAGTTGTATATGGAGGACATGAAATGATGGAATACAGAAAAGCAAGAAAAGCCGAGCTTGGAGAAATTGCAGTTCTATTAACGGTATCTTTTCAAGATTATGGTTTCTTCAAGATGTATATAAAAAACAGAGAGAGACAATTTAAATTCCTGCACAGCATATTAAGCACTGCTGTCAAAGCTTATTATAAAAAGCATGTCATCTTAGTCGGAGTTAATGATAATAAGATTCTGTCTGCCGCATTATTAAAGACTCCCGATAAACAGGAACTTGGATTAATGGATTATGTGAGTGCGGGTGGAATTAAGGCATTACTTACAGGTGGAATTTTTAACACTTGGGGATTTCTGAAGCTGGCTCAGGAAGCTGGTTCTGCTTGCCATAGTCTGCCGGGTCGAGTATGGTATCTTGAAACACTTGCAGTATCTGCTTCTTGCCAGGGGCAAGGATTGGGAAGTAAGATGCTAAAGGAAGGTATTAAGCCTTATATTGAAAAAAGAGGCGGTGGTTTACTGACTCTTATCACCAATACGGAACAGAACCGGCTTTTTTATAAAAAGAATGGCTTTGATGAATTTCATGAAATGACACTTGCACGAAATGGCAAAAAAATTGGTAACTGGAGTTACCGAATGAAAATAGATAAACTGAAATAAAGTATATATATAAATTGATTTAATTCTTTATCTCTTCCAAATATGAAAGCTAATATTTATACCAGGAAAAGATAAAATTTATTAATCGCTTTATAAGTTTAAGATCAAGAGGTGAAGAATATGGTTTTATATTTTAGCGGTACCGGGAACAGCCGTTATGTGGCTAAGATAATTGCAGAGAAATCAAAAGATGATCTGATTTCAATGAATGAACTGATGAAAACAGGAAATAAAGAAGAACTGAGCTCCCCTGATAAACCCTTCGTTTTTGTCTGTCCCACTTATGCCTGGAGAATTCCCCGTGTCGTTACAGAGTTCATCCGCTCTGCCACATTTACTGGCAGCAGAAAAGTATATTTTCTTATGACCTGCGGTGATGACACAGCCAATGCCATAGGCTATATCAAGGAATTGTGTGAGTTTAAAGGCTTTGAATTACAAGGTTTTGCAGAAATTATCATGCCGGAAAACTACATTACAATGTATTCCGCTCCAGAGAAAGCTGTGGCTAAGGAGATTATTGAAAAAAGTACTCCTTTTATCCTTAAGCTTGCAGAAAACATTCAGGACGGTAAAGTTTTTGACCCTTTTACAGCAAAAGCTAAAGTTAAGAGTGGTTTAGTAAATACTGCCTTTTATGGACTGGTGGTTAAAGCAAAAGGATTTCATGCTACAGATAAATGTATAAGCTGCAGTAAATGTGTAAAGCTATGTCCCTTAAATAATATTGAAATGTCAGGCAGTAAGCCTGCCTGGAATAATAAGTGTACCCATTGTATGGCATGTATCTGCGGCTGTCCTGTCACTGCCATTGAATATAAAAATAAGACCCAGGGCAAGACCAGATACTATCTGGATACTTTCTAGATAATCCCTAATTTATAGCGAACATAGAATTATAATTTATAGTATCCTTTAATATCCAAGCACAATTATGAAAAACCTTTAACAATAACAAAATAATTTAGAGTGAAAGAATCACTATTTGCTTCCCTGCAAATAATGCTCTTTCACTCTTTTATAATGGCTCTTTCACTCTTTTCTTACTATTTTTTGCTTTCTAATCTCTTAACCTTCTCCGAATAAGCCTGGCTAGTATCTTTGCTTCACTTTCAGGTCTTCTCTCAGATAATCTGGCCGCTGCTACAGGAAGTTCCCATTTCTTTAGATCCTCCATATGATATCTGGTAATCTTTAAATATTCTTTTAAGTAACTGGCTGCCATCCTTCCCTGAAAGAAGCTGATGAGTTTCTTTTTAAAAGGATTTGGTTCAGGAATATCACTGTATTTCAGCATAATAAAAGTTCTTGCAGCATCTGCGACAGGTTCACCTTTACAGGCAGTCATCCAGTCAATGGTTATCGGACCTTTGTCAGTAAGGATTACATTATCCGGATGAAAATCGAAATGACACAATCTATTTCCTTCCGGCAGCCCGTCCATATAGTTATTAATCAGGGTCTTTTCTGCCTCCGTCAGATGTTCTGCTCTGGCTATATCACCTCGCAGCTTATCTTTCACTGAAATAAACTCAAAATCAATATTCCTTTGTATATCTTTATGAATTCCTGCCAGCGTACGGCAATAATACTTGTATTCCTTCAGATTACCAAACAGCTCTCCCAGCATGGCCTTGCCTGCTATCTTTTCATAGACAGCGCCATACCGGTCTTCTTTCTGGACTTTTTCATAAGCTTTCGGAAGAAAGGTATACCTGTCTGATAACTGTTTGGTTATATTATATTCCCAATCGGCGGCTTCTTTGGGCATATAATTATAATACAGTTTTAGGATTTTATTCTCCTCCCACTGATATATCTCCGCCGTATTTCCTTTTCCAATAAGAAGTATGTCTCTTTCCATCTCTACCACACTCTATTGCCATTTCTCTATAAGTTTGTCAAATATACCTGCGCATGCACTGGTATCTTTTAAGGGAATATAGTCGCTCTCAATTTTCTTATTGCGGAAAAGTTCGCTGATATGTTGGATTTCATATATAAATCCGTCTTCAAATTCTTCTTCAAAGGTCTCCAGCAATTCGCCGTTCTCATTGTATCTCTCAACTTTGTGAGCACCCAGGAAATTGTATACTACCACTTTTCCTTCAGTACCATAGACGATTGCATCCTGAGATACTCTGGCATTCAGACCGCAGGATAAAGATGCTAAGGCACCGCTTGCAAAGCCAAGATTAATAACTGTAAAATCATCAACTCCTGTAGCACATTTATGAGCAATTCCACTTACTTCTACCGGATTCTCTCCTAATATACCCGTAGCAAACTCAATGGGATATACACCTGCGTCATAGAGACTTCCCCCTGCAAGCTCCGGGTTGAATAACCTGTGCTCCGCATCAAAAGGAATATGAAAACAGAAAGCTGCCTGTACAAGCTGTGGTTTACCGATAAGTCCCCCAGCAACCCATTCTCTTGCTTTTCTAAAGGCAGGGATACATCTGCTCCACATAGCTTCCATCAAAAGAACATTTTTCTCTTTCGCCAGCTCAATCAATTCATCTGCATCTTTTTTAGTGGTAACAAAAGGCTTTTCACAGAGTACAGCCTTTCCCTGCATAATACATTTTTTTATGATATCGTAATGAAAATTATGGGTTAATGCCACATAAACGATATCGACCTCTTCATCTTGTAATAATTCATCATAATTATCATATGCTTTTGCAGCATTATATTCCTTTGCAAATGCTTCAGACCTTTTCATATCTCTTGAAGCAACTGCCCTAAGGCTTGTACCCTCTGCATTTTTTAAAACACCTGCAAATCTGTTTGCAATACCGCCAAGTCCGATAATTCCAAATCTCACTGTCATAATGTATTCTCCGTTCTATAGTCCTATAATAGTTTAGAAAGACTGTTTTTTCAGCCACTAGAAAGTTAAAATTGAAGATAGCATTCATTTCCTAAAAGTGATTAAAATAGAAAATGTTCTCGCTTTCATTGTATTGAATGCGAGAACATTTGTCAATCACTCTTAAATTTGCATTATTTACAACTTATAATTGCATTATTTATGCACACATTTATCTTTATTATTCAGTTATCAGTTCTCTGACCTCCACCCTTTTACTTTTCCGGAGGATAGATAGGAAACCAAAAAGAAACAGGTACATATGACGGTAGTCGGTAATATCAGGGTGATTGCTGAGTACTCTGTTTCAAAATTTGCATTACTGACATTATAACCATAATTCTAAAGCATATCGCAGATTATATAAGATAAATCTTCATCATCATCAATTACAAGAATCTGTTTTGGCTTCATATGATATCTCTCTGTCTCCCATTCTCTTATTTATTCAACAGTATTGTAACAAATAACACCTGCAAAGTCGATGTTATTGTAAATTATCTGCTTAATTAATGTTACTGTAGATTTTTACCCTGTAAATCCCTTTCGTTGACAAATACTTTAATTGATATTATAGTTATATGTGTTTTAAATCAACAGATATTATAAGGAGCTTACTATGAACTATAAGATTTTACTCTTTGATCTGGATGATACCCTTTTGGATTTCGCCGCCAATGAACAATCTGCCTTAAAGCATCTCTTTGAAGATAACGGTATTGATTTTACAAAGGAAGTCTTTGATACCTATTCAAGTGTTAATAAAAGGCTTTGGGCTGCATATGAGAAGGGTGAGATTCTGTTAGATGAGGTATTAAACACCAGATTTTCAAATGCTTTATTCTCTCTTGGTAAAAAGGCTGACGGCAAGCTCTGGGAACAAAACTACCGGGAACTGTTAGGAAACGGCCATGAGATGATTGAAGGGGCGGATAGGTTAATAAAGCGCCTATCAGGTTCCTTCCGTATGTTCATCGTAACAAACGGAGTAACAGAAACTCAGATAAAGCGCTTAAAACTTTCCGGTTTATACTCTTATTTTGAAGATATTTTTACTTCTCAGGCAATTGGATACCAGAAACCGGCTGCGGAGTTCTTTGATTATGTAAAATCTCATGTAAAAGACTTTGATGCAAAGAACACTTTAATGATTGGTGATTCCTTAAGCAGTGATATAAAGGGAGGCAATCTGGCCGGTATAGATACCTGCTGGATCAACAGGAACTCTGCTGCACCCTCAGCAGATATCAAAAGTACCTATAGCATTGCTAATTTAGATGAGTTATTTGATATAGTTGGTTCTTAATACTTACTGGTTCAAAATATCCTCTAATGGAATCACTTTAGCAAATCTGTTATTCCATAAGGCAAAATTGAAATATTCATACACCTGCTTTCCGGTCATAAACTGATTATCAACGGTTGAATTCGTACCCTCCGGTATAATCACTTCATATTCCTGTTCAAAGGCAGACTTGCAGGTAGCATCGATACAATACTCGGTTTGAAGACCTACAAGGTAGATTTTACTAATATCTTTACTGTCAAGGTAATCCTTCAAACCGGTTTGCCGGAAAGCACTGTTATACCTTTTCTCAATGATTTTGTCCGTCTCTAAGGGTGTAATCTCGCTATATATCTGCCACTCTCTGCTGCCATACTCCATATTACTTCCAGGTCCGTCGTTATGTCTGACATAGATTACTTCCATCCCTTTTTCTCTGGCAAAAGCAATCATTTTTTTTACACCTTCAAGAAAATTTACTTCATTATAAGGATGTTCCTCCATAATAACCGTTTGAATATCAACTACCAACAACACTGCTTTGTCCATAATATTTATCCTCCTGTTTATTTTACTGCCCTGTTATTCTTATACCACACTGTTTTATTCTGCGCGCTCTTTTATGCTACGTTGTTCTTTTGTTTTACGCCGCTCTCTTATACTATGTCTGCTACGTCGCCCTATTATTCTACGCAGCTTTTTATTCTATACAGCTCTTTTATTCTACGCTCTCTTTTATTCTACATCGCTCTATATATGCTGCGCTGACTAAAAGAATCATACGTTAAATTCTGTGTGAATTTACATCCTTATAGAATAACCTATCACCCTAAATAATTGGACTGGAGCATAACTTTTCACTTATCCTATGGGCAATATCCCAGGCCAGCCTGTGATATGTGTGTTATTGTAATATAAACAGGAGGTTATGTCCAATTAAATAAACTTAATTTACCTTACATTGTTACTTATAAGTCTCAAAAAATCGCAATATACTTCCGTCTATTGTAGTTATACTGCATTCTTTGCTTCCCCAAGGCTGTTCAAGGATATCAGAAATCTGCTCCCAGCCGTTTTTCTTTACGAGCCCATGCAAAGAATCAAGTCCTTCTACCATTAAGAAACTTGCTACTCCTTTTACCGCTTCTCCCTTAAACAGATGAAAACCTCTAAAGGGAACAATATGCGCAACGGCTACTTCACCTGGGTAATCAAATACACAACCATATTCACCGGCTCCTTCACTGTCCCTGGCTGCAACATCTCCGTACCATCCCAATACTTCCTCAAACCATTTAACGGTTTTGTCCATGTCATCAGTAAAATATACAGGACCATTTTCTCTTACCACATAACCTCGGCTGCTATACTTCTTCATCTCTTCAATCCTCTCATTCATCATTATTTGGAAGTTAAGCTGAGGATAAGCTTTCAGTACAATGTCTGTATTTCTGGCTTCCGAAGGGGTAATTCCATAGAATCTTGCAAATGCTCTGGAAAAAGCCGCATGGGATTCATAACCGTATTTCAAGGCAACATCAATAATTTTCGTTTCCTCTGCCTGAAGTTCAGCAGCAGCTAAAGATAACCTCCTGCCACGAATATATTCCCCCAAAGATAAGTGTGTGAGGAAGGAAAATATACGTTGAAATTCCCAAACAGAACATCCGGTATATCTGGCCGCCTCTTTATAATCCACCTCCTCCATTATATTTCTTTCAATATAATCAATCGCCTGACTCATACCTGTTTGCCAATCCATTTCGCACCTCCTGATTATATTATAGAATAATGGATATTTTCTGCTGTACAGATTGTGTATAATTCTGCATAATGTAATTATAGCACTGGATTAGATGTACTTATAGGCAAGTTTCTAGTTCCTGGTTTCTCCCAGCTCCACCAGTTTTAAATAATGAGGGATATCCCTGACATCTGGCTTTTCAAAATAGAATGCCGGATTACAGCAACCACAACGCCAGTATTGCTCTCCCTCAAATTCATACACAACCGCTTTCTTACAGGTACCATTCGACCGGTTTGAACAGCCTTTATCACTACGTCTGAATATATCTCTTACCTTTTCCGGACACTGTTCCAGGTAAGTAATGCAGGGCTTAGCATTTCTTATACGAAGGTACAGAATCAGCCTGGTTTCATGTGAGGATATACGAAAGAGACTGATGCCTTTCTTCTTCGAATAATCCATAGCAGGCCCTTCCCATCCTCCGCATAGATTTTCTTCATACCCGGATTGCATTAAGGTTTTATGAAATTCTACAGCAAATTGCCTTTCTTTTTCTGAATGAAAAGTATCCGCTACAGTTTCGATTCCTCTGCCAAAACTAATGTTATCCTCAGCTTCTTCCAGAAGTCTGTAATTGCATTGTAAAAAATCATAGATATAAGGCATTCTTCGTTTTCCAACTGCCATTTCAGTTTTAGCTACTGATACCACTATATTTTCTGATGCAACTTTATCCGCTGATGCAGCTTTATCTGCTGATGCAATTTTACCTGCTGATGCAACTTTATCTGCTGATGCAACTTTATCCGCTAATGCAACTTTATCTGCCGATACAACTTTATCTACTGATGCAACTTTATCCGCTAATGCAGCTTTATCTGCTGATGCAGTTTTACCTGCTGATGCAACTTTATCTGCTATCATTTTTAGCACAATTAAGCAATTTATGTTGTCCGGATAAGATATTGTTATCTGTTCGTCAGTTAGCATAGGTTTATTATCAATTACAAAACCAAATTCTTTAAGCTTCATAAAAATTACTTTATATCTTTTCCCTGTATTTAGAGCAGGTAAATCCTGCCTTTGAACTTCCAGTGTGCTTTCGTTCAGTTTGCCTGCTGCTATAAGATGAAAGAGAAATTGCAAGGGGATATATACTTCCTCCCTGGCTCTTCTTTCGTGACTGTCATAAAAGCGATACTTCTCTATCTCATATAAAGGAAGGTTATAGTCCTCAGGAGAATTTTTAATGTCCTCATAAATACTACTGAACATGTTCCATATATCCCGAAAAGCTGTCTGTAGCTCTTTTATCTCCATTGACTTAAGAAAGTCAGGATGTACAGTAAATTCCTGAGGATATCTGATTAGTTCCAACTGTCTTATTGCTGCCCAATGGCTGATCCAGTATTTCATAACTCATCCTTTCCCGCTTAAACTGTCTTCAATTTGATAGGTACATAGATATCCAGCTGATCATATCCAAGTCCTTTTTTGATATTCTCTGTTATGATCATATGACACATAGTCCTGTGCCCTTTCCTCTCATCCAGTTCAAAACCGCTGGTCTCTACCCACTTTTTGATTCCTTCGTAAACTCTGCCATTAATGTCATCATCTCCATCAACAGAGATTGCTGCCGCATAAATACCGCCTTCAAAATCTATAATATCATAACCACCGGTATCCTCACTGACAGCATCATTTTCAACTGCCATCCACCACACCCCGTACCCATCCTCAAACCATAGAAAGTCAAGAGGGGAAAATGATATCCCTTTACGTTTCTTATCATAATCCTGCCACCACTTATCAAAATTACCCAGTGTCTGATCAAATGTATCATATCCTGACGTAGCCATTCTGCATTTGGGCAATTCAATAATACGCACTTCCGGCCCTCTTTTTAATTTTTCATTGACATAGTTAAGCCTCTGTGCTGTACTCTCTGTTACTTTCACTGACTCTGCCTCATTTATCCGGTCTGCCGATTGACGTCCAGGGTTTGGACTGCCAGGATTACCCTGATATTCTTTTTCTGCGAGCTTACATTCAATTTCCTTTGCTTTTTCATAAAGCAATTTAACATCTGCAGGGTCTGTGAAATTCAGTGCCTCAATCTGATAAATAAATTGCTGGATAATATCTTTTAATTCATGAAGCAATGCAACTTCTTCATCAATACCTTGTGTTTTTTTAGCAAGTATCTCCAGTACTACCGAAGAATCCGCGGTAACAAATATTCTCTGAATATCTTTGATGCTGACATTAAGCTTTCTTAGTATTAAAATCTGTTCCAGCCTCTTTATTGCAGTGTCATCGTACATACGATAAGCATAGTCCTCACTGCGGATACTGTCGATTAACCCCATATCTTCATAATACCTCAGGGTTCTGGCTGAAATGTCATACTTTAGGGATACTTCTCTGATTTTAATAAGTTCCTCCACATTGTAGCCTCTCTTTCTTCATAGTTAGACTTAGAAGGCACTACATGAAATTAAAACACTTACAACACTTATCAACCGAGTCACCAGCAGGCTTATAATATGCATCGACGTTTGCGTCACAATAATTTCACACTTCTTTTTTCAGGCAATTTCCCAAGCTGGCTTGTGATATGAATTGATGTTTGTAAGGTAAAAGCTGGCTTACTTATACACGGGTATTATCTTCTAAGTTCTAAAATTAGATTAGTCGATTACCTAACGGCAGAGTCAAGATATAATTTATCCTATTTATATAAAAGCTTTTCGAAACAGACAGCTTCTTTATTTCCAGCGTATTTTCCGTAGTTTTCACGTATAACATACCCTTTCTTTAAATAAAAACTGACAGCTTGCTTATTTTTAACTCTGGTCTCAAGCCACAAAGCAATAAACCCAAGGCTTTTAGCCCTTTCCTCCAGATATGTAAGAATGTCCGTGCCAATATGCTGCCCTTTCTCCCTTGCATACACACGTTTAACCTCAGCTATTTCCTTACTGATTGCCCTTATGGCTCCACAACCCACTGCTTTTCCGTCCTGATTTATTGCCAGAACAAAACAGGAACGGGCCTCCTCCATATCCTCAAGAGAAAAAGAATTCTGACCGCTGGCACCAGTAATGTTCATTAGAGCCTGTGACAGTTCCTCCAATAATTCCATAGCCTCTGGGTTGTCTTTGGGCTTTGTCTCAACAAAATTCATACAAAAAACCTCCGATTGCTGTGTAGCCTGGATTACTTACCAATTAGATGATGAAAGTCTCTTATTGAAATAATCCATTACCTGGCTGCCAATATTATGATTATACTGAACCATTTTCTCCCTGCATATTTCCCCGGCATCCTGTTGAAATACAACCATTGCCTTTCTGACAGCAGCTTCCAGGCTTTCTGTATCCGCATTGGTAAAATACAGTTTCAGATGTTCTTGTAATTCTTGTGGAACACAATATTTTACCTTGCTCTCCCAGGCTCCCCAATCCAGGGTATCATACCTGCCTAACAGCAGGTCTACATGAGCATGAAATAAGACATCAATATTTTTAATAAGCTTGAATATGTCATTTCTCTTAAAATACTTAATTAACATTTCTGCATGAAACCAATAGGTGTCAATAGCTCTTACTATATCCGGTATATAGTTGTCCGTCCGGTACCCCTGCTCAAGAAAAGCTTTGGTTTCCCCTGTTCTGTCATAAATAATATTTTCAACCGTACAGCCCTTACAATGCTGTCTGCACATCCAGGCATCCGGATAATCAGCATTAATGATGAAAAAATCGAACTGATGCAGATTCTCCCCAACACGCATAACACTGCAATAATTCTTAAAATAATCATCATTAAAGCTTTCACCCCAGAAGATTAACAGTTCATCACACACTCTTTTCAGTATTTTCGGTATATCCTCTGAAAATCCTTTGAAGTCTTTGTCAGAAACCAGAAATACCGGGTCGTAATCCGAATACATATCCTGTTCTCCCCTGCTGATGGAGCCATAATGCCAGCCTCCCTTACAGCGGGAATCCTCCTTTAATATCGCAACTACTTTCTCAAATACTTCCACCAGATCCTGATGCATATTATAACCCCTGCCTTCCCCTTAATTAAATAAATACATAGTATTTATTTTATAAATATATAAAAACTTGCTTTGCTCAGTTAAAACTAACTTTCATACTATAATGAGATCACGAATTTAACTAATAACAAACCACTTAATAAAATCCCAGATAAAATGAAAAATAGTTGGAGCAATAATACTATTATACTTTGAATATAACCATTGAAGTAAAAAATGAAAAATAGTTAAACCAATCAAATAGTGCCTATTCATAATTATGTATTCTAACAAATTCATCTGTGTAAACATTAATTGAAATGGTATATGTTCAATAGAAAACATAAGACCAACTATGATAATAGATAATCCCTTATTCCTAAAATAACCATATAATCTTGTTCCAATATAACCCCTGATAATAATTTCTTCCATAAATGCCACAAAAACTAAAAAATAAATAGTTTTCATGGCTATTAGTCCAATATCCGTTTGGATTCCTGAACCAGAAACAACAGGAATAATTCCCTTTGAAGCAATAACTATTATAAATAACATAATGCCCATACATAAAGACTTTATAGCATAGGTCTTACCAAATCCTATTGTGGTAAATTCTTGCTTACGTATGAAACAAAGCAAAAATACAAGAGCAATCAAAATTAATGAAATAATCCCGGTAGCATAAAAAATAGATGTTTCTGTTATTCTAAATTTATTAACTAGATAACCAAAAACCGTTCCCATTAAACCAAATAAAAATAACATAACTACAAAAATACTGAATGCAAGCAGTGCATCTGTTCTTCCATATTTCATTGTTTGCTGTACATATTCTTCATTAGCACCTAATACCTTTGATTTTTTCATTCATCCACCCTATTCAACTATTTTTGTCAATTTATTGTGTTATCATTTATTTCTCCGTAATGGTATCACAGAGATTTTTGGACTTTCTCCAGAGTGTTTCTATTGCGTGAAGTAAATATACTTTTGTATTTCTTACTGCCAAGAACCTTTGCACCAAATTCAGAGGATAAGGTAGAACCTTTTGGTACTATCCAGACTGCTTCCGGCAGGGCATTTCCCTCCGAGGAATAGGTAAGGAATTGTTCCGGTAAACTTGGTGATATCTCCTTGAAAATATCTTTAAGTTCTTCCATATACTCTTTCTTATCACATAGCAGTATATAGTGATGGCATTCCTCCGGTGTGGGTATTTTACCGCAGGCTGTTACGATTTCTTCAATTTCCTTTTTATTTCTTATAAATACATTGGCTTCATAGTCAAAATACCTGCTTAATCCCTCTTCAAGCATATACTTTAATTCTTCCTGGTTTTTATTATGAGTATTGGTAAACAAGATGTTACCGGAAGCTTGTATTGTTTTAATATTATCAAAACCCATCTCAGAGAAAGAAGCAGCCAGCCTGTCCATCTTCATAGCAGTCCCTTTCACATTAACTCCTCTTAAAAAAGCGCAGTACCTGTTCTCCATATCTTCTCCTTCTTCTTTCCCTTATATTATTTTATTAAGCGAATAGCCTTCGCAGTATCAAAAGCTTCCGATAACTCTTAATCAACAGCAAGGTGGTATCCGGAATCCTTTAGTACCGTTAAGGCTCTGTCAAAATTCTCTTCTTTGGTTAAAATATAGTCGGTATTATAGGTTGATACAGCAAATATCCCAATATTATTTCCAGCTAGAAGACCAGATATCTGACTGAGGATGCCAACCAGTGAGAAGTCTAATACTCCCTCTATACGAAATCCCCTCCAGCCATCTTCCCGCTCCAAGGTGTCCGCCGGCGCATGGTCCGTTGTACAGACCAGTGATAATTCCTCATCAGTCTTTCCAATGAATAAGAATTCATCAGCGAAATGAATCAGCGATACGTCCAATACCTTACAAACAGTGAATTTCTGTTTTAACACTTTTATAATCATAACGCTCATCCTTTCAACACTTTTCTATATTTTAACAACTAAGTTCTCATAAAGCAACCACTAAACTCTCTCTATTACTCCTAACATATCAGGATCTATCTCTCTGGTCATAGTATAGGAATAGTTAGAGAAATACTTGTCCCAAAACCCTCTGGCAGTTTTGCAAGAGTTGCTGTAAAAGAAAATATTAATATATTCAATCTTTACAAAAAGGTTAGAAAGCCTTGGTAATCGCCTTCTAACCTGTCTGGGTTTAAATTATTTATCAGCTGAAATATTTTTCCGCAATCTTTTCTGCCGTCCGGGTTGCCATTGCTTGATTGGTCAATGTTGGATTAGGACCACCAAGACCGTTAAATAATACACTATTGTCTGCTATGTATAATCGATTAACCTGTTTTGCTTCGCAATTAGTATCTGTTACATATCCAAGTCTCATGGTACTAATAATATGAAGAAATACTCCAGGAGACCAGTTAGAACGAATTACTGTTCTTGCTCCGGCTTTTCTTAGGATGTCGGCTGCGATTTTTGCAAGGGTATTACGCTTCATTGTATCTCTTGCACTGGGTGAGTAATTGACGACAGGAATATAACCATTCTCATCCTTTAGAAAAGGATCCAGTGTTACACTGTTGCTCTGTCTGACTTCATCGTCTGTAAATATTAACAGACTCAATGTCCTATTATATTCTCTCATAAATGTTTTTAACTGTTCCCCAATAATATTTCCTTCATAATCCCACGGCACCTCTTCACTTCTAAGGTTCTGCCCCTGAAAACCTTGATTACTGCTGCCATATACCATAGAGGCATAAAGTCCGGGACTGGTGCCATATACCTCTATTACACCGTATCCGGGATAATCAAAACGGGCAGCAGCGTTCTGCCCAACAAAAGGTTTTATATCTGAGACACCAAGAATATTCATTAAGGTCTCTTCTTCGAAAATACCGGATACACTGTCAAACCAGTGGTTAAGTAGACCACGTCCAACCCAGGGATTCAGAGGAAGCTCGGAATTCATCCAAAGACGGGGTGTTTCAATACCACCGGCACTCATTACAACTACTTTTGCAGTAAGCTCTCCGGTTTCACCTGTCCAGGTGTCTCTGAACTTAACTCCCATAGCCTGTAATCCCTCTGGACCCTGTTCTGTAAGAATCCGCGTAACAAAGGTATTCGGACGGATTTCAACGTTTCCGGAACGCAATGCCCGAGGTACATAGCTAACCAGCGTAGTGCGTTTTGCAACACTGTCTACAGAAGGCCCTGTGGCACAGCCATTTACACAATGCCCTTTTAAAGTACAACCTACGCTTTGATTATTAACGAAATCAAATTCCGGATCATTTATTCTGGGGTTAGGGGATAAGATTGCATTGGGCTGGAGGCGATAACCCGGTTCTGATACATTCTGTACGGTAATAGGCTTGTATCCTGCATTTTTAAAACAGTAAAGAAATAATTCTTCTTTCGCGGTCATGGCACCGATACCAACCGGCAAGGCAGCCTCCACTTTCTCATAATAAGGAATTAATTCATCATAAGAGATGGGCCAGATATTATTTACTGATTGAGGGTAAGCCCTGGGGCAGTTGGCGTAGTAATGCAGAGTACTGCCTCCAATTCCTGCATTCTGCCAGATATAACCTCCCTGTATGATTTTACGAAACCATGGCGGCTTCTCTCGGTCGGCAGGCCCCCACCTGAATTTTCCGGTTACATAATCATTCATATCATCTTCCAGTAAAGTAAAATTCTTTCGCAGCAGCTCAATGCTTAAATCGTCATAGGAAGAACTGCTGACTGCTCCTCTGTCAGTATTAGGTTCAGGCCATTTACTGTTACCATACCAGGGGCCAGCATCCAGTGCCAGGACTTTTAATCCCTTCTCTCCCAGTTCTTTGGCAGCAACCCCTCCTCCTCCTCCGGAGCCAATAATTATAACATCTGCATCCATCCATGTATCTCCTTTATGTCTTTTTATTCAATCGCTATTTATTCAATATTAAAATAAATACTTTCTGAGGACCTTAATGCATGGTACCCATAGGAAGGTCCCGGGTAATCAATCTGCTCCCAGCTAACGGGACGGTATTGAAGTACCCTTTCCGAAGGCGGGTAAAGCCTGGTGCTGCCATATCCTGACCATTCTGAATAAAACCCCATCATAGGAAATCGAATCAGCATACTGTATATATCCATGAGCATATCCGCGCTATCTAATAGAATCGGAGGGATATTTTCAGGTGACTGGGCATATTCCCGAATAAATCCAAGAGCATCCAGGCGCAGTTCCTCAGGCGCTTCAAAGAAACGATACAACTGCTTGTATTCACTGTCTTCCTCAGTGCCTCTTAGATAAACTACCGTATCCAGTATGTCCACTGCAAAAGCTGCAAGCGGAAAATACTGATTCTGAAGAGTGAGTACCATATATTCATCAACATATTCATCTAAACCACCATAATATTGAATCATGCCAAACTCTCTGGCAAGCTCCGGTGAACGAGGTATAATGACATCAACCAATGCCTGCATTGTCATTATAACTACATCAAGGTTTTTATCCTCAATCATTTGATTCTGATCATAGAATGTCCAGTACAAAGCATCAAACTCCTAACAATACCTATATTGTTATTAGTATATTTTTTTATATTCTGATTATTACAATAAAATAATAAAGTCCACTGAACAGGCATCATCAGTGGACTTTATCAATCATAGTATAATCTTTTCTTCATTCTATCGGCTAATTTTCATAATCCTAATTTAGTGTCGTCAGAAATGATTGAACATTTAGATTCACTCCTGTCTGAGACTTCTATTTCATACTTCCATGTTGCCAGGACTGTATCTCTTTCTGGAGGCTAAGTCATAAGTCATATTGCAAATGGATCTTCCTCTTTATCTTCGTGCCAGGTATACTCTATCCTGTCAGCAATTTCTCTTGCAGCCTCAATGCCAAAGACATCCTGTATAAATCCAAGAGACATATCCATACCTGCAGAAACGCCGGAAGAAGTATAATATTTACCATCTACTACCCAACGGGCTCTTCCTGCCCAGTCTACTTCCGGATTGACTGTTACCACCCAGTCAAAGGCTCGTTTATTTGATGTAGCTCTTTTACCATTTAACCTTCCTGTTTTAGCCAGCAATGCTGACCCTGTACATACTGTCAGGCAGTATTCTGATCTGTCCGCCATTTCTTTTATTAGTTCTATGAATTCCGTATTGTCAACCAGGCTTCTGGTTCCCTGACCTCCAGGTAGAAAAAACACACCGGAATAGGTACTGATATCTACAGCTTTGGTAACGATTTCTGTTCCCTGTCTGCTCTTTATAAGACCTCCCTCCAGAGAGAGAAAATTCAATTCTACATCCTTCCCATGTCCGAGAATTTCTACGGGACCAAATACATCCAGCGTTTCAAAATCTTCAAATAAGATAATATTTATAATCATATGTATCTCCTACCTTTCACAAGCCAGCACACCTTGGGCTTAAGGCTTCAATTCTGTCTGGAATCATCTATTCATCTCGGCAACCTGTACTGTACTTTTTGCTGTCATCTCAACCCAGGCAGGCCGAAAACCACTCTTGATAGCATTTCGCACCGACCGTATGTTGCACCAGGCTGCGCAATAAAATGGTACCTTGCCACGTTCTAATACCTCCACTGCCAGACGGCTTGTCAGTGCTGCTGCTATCCCCTGCCTTCTGTATTCCGGCAATACATCAATTCCAATCTGCCACATAGTATCGCAATCTGCCGAACAGCCTGCCAGACCAATGATCTTATCACCTTCATAAGCCGCAACCCCTAACACATCCAGAGTTTTTCTGGCCTCACACAAAGCATTGCTCCATTCTTCTTTATACAGGTCTGTGAAATCCTCTCCCGTTAGAACCTTTAGCGGATACTTGCAGGGTAATGCCTTTAGGACCTTAAGATCCGGGAGAAAATACTCTGCCATATGACAGATTCTCATATCCCTTTTCTGGAGTTCATCGTTTAAGACATGCATATTGGGTGTTTCGAAACAGTGTTCCGTGGGATACTTTTCTATATATGCACTGACAACCTCCTCAATTTCTTTGTTTATAGAAGCAACAATGTTATTGCCATAAGATATTAAATTGCAATAAAGCGGCAGTTTTAAATACTTTCTGGCAGCTGTATTATTCTGTGAATAGACTATCTTATTCTCTTTTTGTGTAAAATCCTCCGGTGAGCAATTAGCATCAATCGCAGACTGCTCCATTGCTATTCTTATTATTTCCTGATTTGTCATAGGACTCTTATCCTTACCTTTCTATCGTACCGAACTTCCACTGTAGAGAGTACAGACAAGGATCTGCGGTCTGTTAAAGACCCTGAGAGGAATTATACTATTGCCCAGTCCTCTGCTTACAATTTCAGTTGTATTCTTTTTATTATATTTTCCGCTTGTATATTTAGGGAACAATCCCTGACCAGGTGCAATAAGTCCGCCTATAAAGGGCAGCCTGAACTGTCCCCCGTGGGCATGACCCGAAAAAACCAGGTCTATCCCATACTGCGCATAGGTGTCTATAAACTCTGGTCTATGTGCAAGAAGAACCGTATATCTGTCCGTTCTGCCTTCTTTAATTCCCTCCAGCTGCTCTTCAAGAATCAGCTTTTCTGAGAATCCATTATAATTTCCGGTTACCATTTCATATACAGGATCATTGATACCTGCCATACTAATTGCTGCTCCCTTATATTTAAGCTGGATTAACTTATTTTTAAGCAGTATCACGCCTGTTTGTATCAGCTGCTGCTCAAGCTCAGAATACTCCTCCGTCAATCCTTCATGGTTACCGGTTACATAATATACAGGTGCAAGCTTTACTGCTCCTCTGATAAAATCCATGGCTTTATCAATATTTGTCCGGCGGCTGTCAATTAAATCACCTGTAACTACAATAATGTCCGGTTCTGCCTTTTCTATGTTCCTTAACAGCACAGCCTGGTCTTTACCAAATTCCTTGTTATGCAGATCAGATATTTGAAGTATCTTAAACCCCTCAAAGGCTTCTGGTAACTTATTAGAAAAAATGCTTATATAGTCGGTTTTGATTGCATTGTCTCCCCAATAAAGCCCGAAACACAGGAGCAGGAGAAGTATTACCACTAGTGATAATCTATATTTACGGAATAATTTTCTGATTACCATTCTTCTGTTCCTTTCCCCTCAAGCTATTTCCTGTCACAATTTATCTTACAAGCACAACTGCTGCTATACTGCCACACGAATACTGCTGCCTATACTGCTCTTTTGTATGATTATCTGCCTGTCTATCCGCTCCTTTAATTCGCTGACATGGGATATAATGCCTACCAGACGGTCGCCCTGTGTTAATCCAGTCAGAGTTTGCAAAGCATGATCAAGGGATTCTCCATCCAGTGCACCAAAACCTTCATCAATAAACAGTGTATCTATCTCCACTCCTCCCGCATGACCTTGTATCACATCAGACAGCCCTAACGCCAAACTCAGGGAAGCCTTAAAGGCTTCTCCTCCGGAAAGAGATTTAACAGACCTGGTTCTGCCGGTATAATAATCCAGCACATTAATCTCAAGACCTGTCTGAGAACGCAGATCCAGAGGTTCTTCCCGGCGCAGCAGCTCATATCGTCCGTTGGTCATGATCTTAAGACGTTTGTTTGCTTCCTGTAATATCTGATGAAAGTAAGTAGCCTGAATATACTGCTCAAAGGCCAGCTTCTGCTTTCCTGCAAGTTCACCGTTGGCAGTCCTAGACAGAAGGGATAGCTGCAGATAATCCTTTTGAAGTGTTTCAGACCCGGTTATGGCTTTTTGCAGTGCATTCTCTGTATTTATATTACTGCCAAGTCTTGAGATGATGTCCTGTATGGCTGTTTCCTTCTCAGCTATTCTGGCTTCGATATCAGCTTTTCTTTCTTCCAGATGCGTCATATCAGTTATCTGCTTACCCTCTGTTTCCCGAAGCAGTCTTTCAATGTCTTTCTCCGTGTTCTTTAATCTATCCTGGTACTCTTCCACTTTGTTCCTTAACTCTTTTATCTGTACTTCTGTCATAAGATAAGACCTATAGTTCTCGAAATCTGCAAACTCACAGTCTGCCAGTTTCTCCATAAGTGCTTTCTCGGCTTGCCTTAAAGACTCTGTATCTTCTTTCAGTCTTATCTTCATTTCCTTTTCAAGTGTATGAAGGCCTTCTGTTTCCTTTTGGAGTAGATGATAGGATTCTTCTGCTTTTTTATAGGTTTCTTTTAATAGGAGAAGTTTTTCCGACCAGAGCAATAGCGCAGTTTCTGCTTTCTCTTTATCGGAATACTCCAGTGTTGACTTTAAGGCATTATATTCTCCGGTTTTTGAAGAAAGCACAGTAAGATTATTATTGTACAACTGGTTATTTGCTTTCAGGGTCTGCTCATTTTCTTCAAGAGTCTTTTCCGAACGTTGAAGCATGTCCTTACAGGTTGTTTTTCTTATAATCTTACTTTCAAGCTTCTGATATTCCGTATTTGTATTATTTAATTCTTGTCTTTGTTTATCAAGTGTATCAGTGATTCTAAGGTTGACTACACTGATATCGCCTTTGTTAAAGACTTCCGAAATATCCTCAAAGTACTTCTTTGCTTCGCTAAGGAACTGCTCTGTTGCAAGTCTGACTTCTGTCTGTTTAGCAGCAGCAGACTGACTCATTTCCTGCATTCTCTGCCTGGCTGCTTCACTCTTCTCACGAAATTCTTTCAATTCTTCTTCACTGGGGGCATCTTCTGCCGTTACCGCCTGTCTGGGATGTTTTAAGGAACCGCACACCGGGCAGGGAGTCCCTTCTACCAGGCCTCTTGCAAGGATTCCGGCTTGCTCACGAAAGAAGGCTCTTTCTTTTTCCGTAAAGAGCTCGTGTGCTGCCTCATATTCTGTGTCCGCTTTCCCAAATGCCTCCTGGAGGTTTAAAAACATCTGGTGCTGATTCGTGATGTTATCAAGGGATTTTTGAATAGTAAGAAGATTTTTCATTTCAGCTTCTATATTTTTTAAATTTTGCTCACATACTGCTAATCTGACCTCAATATCCTCCAGGGTTCTTAACTCCTCTGTCAATAAACTTATTTGTTCTTTAAGCTTTTGCTGTTTCTCTTCTATTAATTTATTGTCATTTATTATTTTATCATTTACAGAGGTTAAATCCTGTATCCCTTTGGTAAGGCTTTCTGCTATATCATATTGAGGAAGCAGTTTTTTCAGGTGGTCAATAGATGATACCAGCTCTTCCCTTTCAGCTTCTTTCCCTGTCTCAACCTTATATACTTCTTCTGCAGAAGTCAGAGCATTGTTTTTAGCTGCCAGTTCTTTCTCCAGATTTGATATATTTTCTGTGAGCTTTTTTACAGCATCTTTTTCCTTTTGGTAATTGATTTCATAGGGATAAATCGTATAAAGAGCTTTTTCAGCCTGTTGGAGCTTTAACTTTCTTTCTTTATGAAATGGTAACTCTTTCTGTAATTCTTCTTTTTTTACTCTTGTTCCTTCCAGTTCCTTAAAAAGCTGATTGCTGTAAGATGCTTCTGTGATAACTTTAATCTGTTCCGCCTGCTGGCTTTGCAGTTCTTTGGCCTCTAACTGCAAAGAAGCAAGTTCTTCTCTTTCTCTTATAATAAGTGCTTCCAGTTCACCCCTGATCTCTGCTGCATTATGTATGGAGGCCTTTTCTTTCAGAGCAGAAAGAATTGTTCCCTCTTCCTTTTCGGGCAAAATGATTCCGCTGATATACTGCAGGATGCTCTGTTCTATACTGCTGCATTTATTTCTTGCTTCCCTCTCCCTGTCTTTTAGTGAACGCTGCAGTGATTGATATAATTCAGTATTAAATACCCGTCTGAAGATTTCTCCCCTCTCCTTACTGTCTGCCAGGAGTAACTGCAGAAATTCTCCCTGGGCAATCATTGCAATCTGTTTATACTGTCTATAATTTATACCGAGCAAATCTGAGACCTTACCTGTAACTTCTTTATACCCCGTTACCACATTGCCTCCCGGCAATGTCAATACAGCATCAGCAAACTCTGTGGTAATTCCTTCACCGTTTTTCTTCGGTCTTTCATACCTGGGGTTTCTCTGGATGGAATACTCTTTACCTTTATGCAGAAAGTCAAGTGACACATAAGTTTTTACAGCAGGCTGTGCAAAATCACTTCGCATGGTATCAACCGTTCGTATGGAACCACTTGCCTCGCCAAAGAGTGCAAAAGCAATGGCATCAAAAATGGTAGTTTTACCTGCTCCCGTATCTCCGGTTATCAGAAAAATACCCTGACTTCCAAGTCGTGTAAGGTCAAGTTCCACTTTATCTGCATAAGGACCAAAGGCACTCATTTCTATTTTTAATGGTTTCATGTCTGACTCCTGTCTGTGTGTTAGGATACTTGTATAATAAAAAAGCTTGAATACAGCTGGTTGGCATCGAGCTCCCTGTTCCACTATGAGGGAGAAAGGACGACACAATATTAATTTATAACTTCGCCCATAATATCTGCTATTATTTCCTTTTGCTCAAAGGAAAGCTCTGTATTATTCTGTATTTGATAAAATTCATCAAATAATTCAATCGGATTTTTCCTTGTTCCTTCTAAAGAAGCTGCCGTAAAACTATGTACAGCCTGTCCGCTTCTGCTGTTTTCAAAATCCAGAAGCATCAAGTTGGGATACACCTGACGTAACTGACCGATGGCATCGTATATTTCTTCTTCATCTGTCAGGGTAACATGCATATAATCCTCCGCTCCTTCTGTAGCTTCTTTTCCGATAAGAAGAAGTTCCTTCATTGGTCCTTTAATTTCACGAAGGTCATGGAGAGGATAAAGTGGTTTAGCTTGAATGTTAATGTCACCCTTCGCTCCACATTCCAGTAAATACACGGATTTTACATATCGAGCTTCCGAGAAGGAATATTTTAGGGGCGATCCGGCATAACGTATGGTATCTCTCCCCACTTTCTGTGCCCGGTGCAGATGTCCCAGTGCAACATAATCAAATTTATCAAAGGCGGATATATCCACCTGGTCTACACCACCTACTGATATATTTTCCGAATCACTGCGTTCCGGTTCCTGTAATCCGTTAATCACAAACTGATGTGCAAGCAGAATATTTCTCTCTTCTGCAACCAGCGGATAATCTGATAAAACCAGCTTAACCGCCTCTTCATAAGATTCCGGTGCTGTTTCGTGGTAAGGCCTGATCATTGCCGGTTTGATAAAGGGAAGCATATATATGTTCAGGGGCCCATGTTCATCTGTCAAGGCAACTCTTCCCGGTTTCCCATCATAAACACCTGTTATATATAGATTATTCTTCTCCATTATACGGCTTCCAAAGCCGATTCTTTCAGGAGAATCATGGTTTCCGCTTATCATAAAGACTGCTTGTCCGGCTTTATTAAGTTCCGTTAAAAAACTATCCAAAAGTTCAACAGCTTCAGCTGAGGGCATGCTTTTATCATATATATCACCTGCTATCAGCACTCCGTCGGTATTTTCTTCCAAGACTATCTTTATTATCTGTTCCAATATGTATCTTTGATCTTCTAACATACTAAATTCGTTTACTCGTTTTCCGATATGCAAATCGGCTAAATGGAGCAATTTCACATACTTCACTCCTTACTCTTATGGTTTACTTCCAGCACGAATACTATAGTCCGGAAAAGTTTGTATATTATATTATAAACGCATAAGTTGTTCATTACAAGAAGCAGATTCTTACAAAGTAAGGGACTAATCCTCAATTATCTGGTACTCATTACCAGTGACAAGGATTGCCTGATTATCCTTCAGACAGATATGGGGCAGCGGCAGGTCTTTTCTCTGGCTGCTGTCAGCTGCGCAATGTACACTTAAATAAGCCTGAATAAGACACAGACCTTCTGTTTCCTCTTCTTTTGAATGTGCAATATTAGGTGTTGCAATCAGACTTCCTGCGCTGACCCCTACAAACAGCTTATTGCGATAAGCCAGTTTCTTTACTATAGAGAAGAATCCGCTGCTCTTTAAAACTTTCAGCAGGTGTCTGGTATTACCCCCTGTAAAATAGATTACATCATAGGACATTGCTTCTTTGGTAGTAATCTCATATTCTAAATTATAGGTCTGAATATTTTCCGGTAATATTCCTATATGCAGCAGTTCCCGGTAACACCAGTCTGCCATTTTAAGTTCTTCCTCCTCAATAGCTGCTGCCGGTATGAAAAGTACTTTTGCTTCTTCTACAGCCTTTTCTAACAGTCTCAGAAAACAGTTAGTAATATTCGGCTTTCCTTCCCCTTTCATATCCTCAAAACCGGCAGAGGTCAGTAAAATCTTCTGATAAATTTTCTTTCCTTCTTCCATAACCCGGCTGCGGCAGACTTTCACCCTTTCTCCTCCCGGATTGTCTCCATGTTCTTTATCCAGGTAAGAATACCGGTATAAATTACTGCAGGGAATGATTTCGCACTCCCCGCAATGAGTATGGCCTTTCCCCTGACAACACCGGGCTATGTGACATTCTCCGTGAAAAGGATTTCCCATGGTTTCAATACACCCTCCGCATCCGTGGGACTCCTTCCATTGGCAACCGTTACAATGTAGTCCGCATCTTGAATCAATCATATTCCTCTCCTGTCTGCATGCTTTTAGCACGCAAAAAAATTAACAAAAACACTGCTTTTATCTTCCTTCGCATCATAACAAAAAGAACAGGACATCCTAATGTCCTGTTCCAGAATAATTATGAAATATTTTAAGAGCAGTTGCTTTTAATTCTTCTGCCAGTACTAATGGTTCCAATACCTTAACTTTATCTCCGAATCCAAGGAGCCATTTTAAAATATAATCTTTGTTGGTATATCCTACTTCAAACAGCAGCTTTCCCTCCGCTGTTTCGGTATAACAATACAGGCCATAATCGTCGATTAACTGGTACCTGACAGAGGAATCAAAGAGAGCTTTGAGAATATTATTATCTGTAAAGACAGCGTTCAGATTCCTCTTATCCTCCGGTATCTCCCGCTGAACATAAGTCTCCGGCAGTATTTTTAGTTCCCACAACCTTGCCAGTTTAAAAAGTCTCCAGTCTTCTCTGGCAGTACAATATCCAAACACATACCAGGCAGACCAGTGAAATATGACATAGTACGGCTGAATACGACGATGGCTTAGTCCCTTTTCATAATAATAATCAAATTCTATCAGCTGATGGTTTATTACCGCTTCCTTCACCATTTTTATCTTTGGACTCAGAGAGCCTCTGTAATGGGAGGCAAGGTCTATAACAATTGGTTCTTGCAGCGAAAACACCGCATCCTTAGAGACAGAAAACTTATCCAGCGTCCTTTCTATCTGTGAAGTATCGGTTACCGTTCCAATGCCCTTTAAGGCAGCAATGATTCCAGATAATTCATCTGTAGTGAGTATGCTCTTATCCAGCTTATAACCCTCTGCAATGGAAATACCGCCACCTTCCCCCTGCCTTGTGACAATGGGTATTCCCGCCTGACAAAGAGCATCTACATCTCTACCTATGGTCCGGCGGGACACCTCGAATCTTGCCGCCAGATATGGCGCGTTTACACGTTCATTCTGCAAAAGTATCGTTAGTATTCCAAGCAATCGGTCAATCTTCATATCCCCTCAGTCGCACTCCTTAAACCAACAGTTTTTATCTGTTTTTTATTATACCACAAAACAAAATGGATGTCCTGCAGGATCTATCAGAACTGCCCATTGGTCAGACCATTGATCTTTGGCTAAGACCGCACCACAGGAAATTGCGTGTTGTACTGCACTCTCCAGATAATCCTTTCCGCCTACCGTAAAATCCATATGTACCATCTGCTGTTGTTTACCCGGTTCTTCCGGCCAAACAGGAGGGACATAATCTTCGTTACTCTGGAATGCTATTTCCGCACCACCTTTTCCAGACCGTATAACACTGAATACCCCTTCCTGCGAAAATGCCTTTTCCCATCCCAGCAATCGAATGTAGAAATCCTCCAAGCCTTCCATATCATTGGTATCCAATACGATAGTAGACAGCTGGATGTTTGGTATATTTGTTTTCTTTTCCATGAATGACCTCCTTCTGAATATAAATTCTATATTCATTATAACACATGATACCGGACACCATATTGTCATATTTAAATACTGATTGCCTGAATCAAATATTTTACATATAATAAAACTGCAGAACTTCAGTAACCTACAGAATAAGAAAGAGGAACTTATGAAAACCGACAGACTGATTGCCATAACCACATATCTGTTAAATCGTGAAATTGTAAGTGCAGCAACACTGGCTGAGCGCTTTGAGGTGTCAAAACGCACGATCCAGCGAGACATAGAGATACTTAACCAAGCAGGCATACCGATAATTTCCACCTACGGTATAAACGGAGGATATGAAATAACAGACGGCTTCAGGCTGGTAAAGCAGCTTGCGGCTCAGGAGGACTTCTTAAATATAATTACTGCACTGGAAGGATATACTACTGCTTTTAAAGATAACAGTGTCCGCACAACTCTGGAGAAATCTCTTTCTCTGCTGCCGGACAGAAAGCAGCATATCTTTCTCAATTTATCATCCTCCAGGGAAGGCTTACATACAGATGAGTATTTATACTCCTTTGACAGAGCAATTACTGATAAGGTTCCGCTAACTATCCGCTATATTGATTCGAGCCAGACGGAATCAGAGCGAATAGTTGAACCCCTGGCGCTTACCTTTCAGTGGTATTCCTGGTATTTGTTTGCTTATTGCAGGACAAAAGAAGATTACCGGTTATTTAAATTAACAAGAATAGTACATCTGGCAGCCGTTCCCGGTTCCTTTACCGTAAAGCATACTGAGGTATCAAAGCTTCTAAAAGATAAACTGGAATCAGATAAAAGAGTCTATCATACTGTTCGTCTGCTATGCAGGAAAGAAATCGTTATACAGGTACTGGAATACTTTAGCAACGGTGAGATTACAGAACTGGATAATGGAGATATCATATTAAAGCTTCATGTGCCCTTTGAACGTATGTGGTTTTCTCTCCTATTGGGTTTTGGCAACAAGGTACAGGTACTGGAACCGGAAGAAATAAAAATGGAACTGATAAAGAAAGCCAATGAGATTATAGAACTTTATAAATAGCGACATACAGTTGTCGCTATTCCTATGTTATCCTTCGATACATAATGAAATTCTATCAATTGTACGAAAGGTATGGCCTGCCCTTTTATTATGCTATAACACTCTACTCCCTCTTATCCTCACGGATTGACCACTATTTTTAAATCCATAAACAGATAAAGAATCACGATAAGAATTGTAAAAGCTATCGCAGTACTTAATATTCCTTTAAACAGCGATCTTAGCATTCCCTTTTTCCATTTCTTTGATAACTGAATTACAGACTTAGCATCATCCCACTGGCTTTCTTCATTATTAATGGGTAGTACCGTATCCATAGCTAACAGTTCGCTGGTGCAGCTTTCGCACTCCGTTAGATGTTCTTCTACTAACCCCCTGCTTTCCATGCTGCAGACGCCGTCATGGTACAATGGCAGCAAATCTCTTATTATTTCACAAGATATTTTCATTTTATCGCCTCCTGTAATTGCTTTTTCGCTCTGTAGAAGATCAGCCTTGCCCAACTGTCCGTCTTTCCGAAGAGTTCTCCGATCTGAGCAAAGGACAATTCTCCAAAAACACGCAAGGTAAAGACCTCTTTCTGTGGTTCACTGAGATTATGCAGTAACACGTGCAGCTGCTTGGCTGCTTCTTTATCCAGATATGCTGCTTCTATATCCAATTCAGCCTCATAAGCTTCTTCGGTTAAGTCATGGGTATAACGCTTCTGCTTCTGAGACAGGGTAAAATAAGTATTTTTCGCAATCTGACATAACCAAACAGATAATTTACAGCTGCCGTTAAACTTCTCGATATTCCTCATTGCCTTAAAAAATGTCTCCTGTGTAACTTCTTCTGCAATTGCTTCGTTTCTGCTTATAGACAGTACATATTTGTATACATCAGAAAAGTATACTCTATATATTTCTCCGAAGTCTGTCACTTTCTCACCTCCTGTACATAAGACTCTGTATCTGTAAAAGTGTTTCAATAATTTTTAAGATTCCTGAATTCATGTTAAATACAGAAATAATTGCATAAATATTGTAAGGTTTTTCCTCACCTACGTCAATCCGATGGGAAAATTAGCGTAAAACAGGCTTCATCATGTTGCATGACGTTCCATCAAATGGTATACTCTATTTATTAAACTGCAAATTAAATAAAATCAGAACTTAAAGAACTCTATATTTAATAGCAGTAGTTATCTAAATAAGGTTACAATTGAAGGAGAAAAAGAATGGCTCTGGACGGATTTGTCATTGCCAGTGTTGTTTCCGAATTAAAAGAGAAGCTGATTGACGGAAGAATCAGTAAGATATCTCAACCGGAAAAAGACGAACTGGTATTAACCATAAAAAAACAAAAAGACAATTATAAACTGTATCTATCTGCAAATGCAAGCCTTCCTCTGGTGTATTTGACAGAGGAAACAAAGCAGAACCCCATGGTAGCACCTGGCTTTTGCATGCTTTTAAGAAAACACTTAAATAGTGCCAGGATTCTGGATATTACGCAGCCGGGACTGGAACGTATCATTCGTATTAAAATCGAGCATTTAAATGAACTGGGTGATTTATGTGTTAAATACCTTATTATAGAGATTATGGGCAAACACAGCAATATCATCTTCTGCGATGCTGAAGATATTATAGTAGACAGTATTAAACGTATTTCTCATATGGTCAGTTCTGTAAGAGAAGTTCTTCCCGGAAGACCCTATGTGGTACCCAGAACCGGTGATAAGCATGAGCCAAAAGAACTTAGTTATGAAGACTGGAAAGCAAATGTCTTATCCAAACCCCTGCCCCTGGAGAAAGCTATTTATACAGAACTTACAGGTTTCAGCCCCTTAATGGCCGCTGAGCTGATTCATCGTGCTTCTTTAGATTCTGCACCACCTGCAAATACCTTATCAGAGGAAGCCGGTTTACATCTGTACAAGAATTTTGAACGTCTGATAGAGGACCTGAAGGAAGAAAACTTTGCTCCAAACATTGTATATAAGGACAAAGAGCCGGTTGAATTCTCCTGCTTTTTACTTAGCTGTTATAAAGACTTTGAAACCCTGGAAGAGACTTCTATCTCTAAGGTATTGGAGCATTTTTATTCCTCCAAGAATACCGTATCCCGCATCCGTCAGAAATCCACACATCTTCGGAAAATCATATCAAATGCCATGGAGCGTACCGCTAAAAAATATGATTTACAGTTAAAGCAGTTAAAAGATACTGATAAAAGAGATAAATACCGCATTTATGGTGAGCTGATCAATACCTATGGTTATCAGGTAGAACCCGGCTCCAAATCCTTTCAGGCATTGAATTACTATACCAATGAAGAGATTACGATTCCTCTGGACGATACACTGACAACCACGGAAAATGCCAAAAAATATTTTGAAAAATATAATAAGTTAAAAAGAACCTATGATGCTCTCACATCATTGCTGGAGGAAACCAAATCCGACTTGGAACATTTGGACTCCATAAAGACTTCTCTAGATATAGCACTTGCAGAAGACGATCTGGCTGCTCTGAAAGAAGAGCTTGTGGAATTCGGCTATATGAAACGTAAATTTGTGAAAGCTCCCGGCAGTAAAAACGGCGGCAGAGTTAAAACCGCTAAGAAAGTTAATAGCAAGCCCTTTCATTATGTTTCTTCTGACGGATTTCATATGTATGTAGGTAAAAACAATTACCAGAACGATGAACTGACCTTCAAATTTGCAACTGGCGGTGACTGGTGGTTCCATTCCAAGAAAATCCCCGGCTCCCACGTGGTTGTAAAGACAGGGGGTGCCGAGCTTCCTGACCGTACTTATGAAGAGGCCGCAAGGCTTGCAGCCTATTATTCCAAAGGCAGGGACAATGACAAAGTGGAAATTGACTACACTGAAAAGAAAAATGTAAAGAAACCGGGAGGTGCCAAACCAGGATTTGTTGTGTATTATACCAACTATTCCATGGTAGTAACACCGGGTATCGACGGACTGAAAGAATTAGATTAAAGGAACAACCTATCACAATTAAGGAGGCATCTTATGATTAGAGCAGACTACCACGTTCATTCGGATTTTTCCAGTGATTCCGAAGCACCTATGGAATCCGTAATTGATAGAGCAATTGAACTTGGCCTGGAGAGAATCTGTTTTACAGACCACATGGACTATGATTTCCCCATGACCTCAACCTATACCTTTGTCTTTGAACCTTTCAGTTACTTTAGAAAGCTCTGTGAATTACAGGAACAATACCAGGGAAAAATAAAGATACTAAAAGGAATTGAACTTGGGCTTCAACCCCATCTGGGCGAAGATTATCAAAAACTGATCGACAGCCACCCTTTTGATTTTATACTTGGTTCTACTCATCTGGTCCAGAAAGTAGATCCTTATCTTCCCGTTTATTGGGAGACTCACAAGAAAGAAGAAGGAATCAGATTATATTTTGAGGAGATAACTGAAAATCTCAGAAATTATAAAGGTTTTCTCATTAACGGTCATCTGGATTATATGATACGATATGCTCCCGGTACCAATGAAGATTTCACCTACAAGAAATATTCCGATACTATTGACACAATGCTCAGAACTATAATTGAAAGCGGTAAAGGTATCGAGATAAATACTTCCGGTTTCAAATATCAGTTAACAGTCCCTCATCCGCATACTGATATCATAAAAAGATATAAGGAACTTGGGGGAGAGTTAATTACCATAGGTTCCGATGCCCATAAACCTGAGCATCTTGCATATGATTTTAACAAAGCAGAGGAGCTTTTGTTGGAGTTAGGGTTCCGATATTATTCTGTATTTGAAGAACAAAAGCCAATACTTCTGCCACTTGGAAAATAAACTAACCTTACAATACTAATACCCTTATATAATTGCAAATAAGATACACTGGAATACGGGTATGATACAAAGAATATCATACCCGTTCAGTTTTTCGATGACCCGATATATTTAATTCAGTATTATCCTAAGCAAGCTAAGATCGGTTACTCAGCATTTCAAATACCCTGTCCCTTATACTCTCGTCAAAAAATCCCATCCCCGTATCACCGTCCTGATTCTCTGATCCTTTATAATAATAGGTCACAGTGTACAACGTCAAAAAGTGCATGGTACTGCTTAGCGAACCATAAGTGGTTGAGGTCTTTTCTTCAGTTTCCGCCCTTATTTGAGCAACATCGGCTAGTCGCACCAGGATAACCAACGGACTACTCCCCCATAAACAAGCATAGTTACGGGAAAGAATGAAACGTGCAGGTGTTTTATTGGAATTAGGCCCCAGCAGTTCATAATCCAAAATATTTTCAGAATATTTCACCGCTTCAAGCATCTCTCTTCCGAGTTGTTCCTGCTCTGTCTCTGACATATTTAATAGCTTAACAGCCTTTTTCATATTTCTGCTCATCCTGTTGGTACTTAATCCTGGTAAGAGGAGTAATAAGAATATAATACTTATGAAAACTCCGAAACCAAGTCCTGTCATACCAGCTTGTATAAGCTCTTCTCCCTTATCACCATCTATAGCCGACATAATAACTCCAAACACTATGAAAAATAGCAATACGATTGGAATGACCTTGCAGATGGTTCCTATAAACAACTTCTTTCGATAAGCCCCCAGCCAGTTCTTTCCTGTTTTGACCCACATTCCATAAATTTCCAAAATTAATCCTCCCGTAAATAGTAGTTTGCTATTTAATTTAAACAACTTTAAAAAATTGTCTCTGTCTCAAGCAATATTTTACAGGTATTATTTCGGCACTTATTTCCAATTATTTAAGCTTAAATTCACTCTGTTGCTTATGCCGGTATAAGAAAAAAGCCCTGGAACACAAAGAATGTATCCCAGGGGTTTCTATTACTTTTTATGCTCTGACAATGGTTCCGCCGCCAAGAACATAATCACCATCATAAAATACCACAGCTTGTCCGGGTGTTACTGCTCTTTGCGGTTCAGCAAATACACATTCCACCAGATCTTCACCGGTCTTTCGTATGGTTGCCTTGGTACCTTTATGGTTATATCGTATCTTTACGTCTACTTCCATCTCATCCTGCAAATCTTCTATGGACATAAAATTCAGATTGTTTGCATACAGCTTTTCAGAAAATACTTCCTCACCGGTACCGATAACTACTTCATTGCTCTGAGGACGGATGTCCACAACAAATACCGGGTAACCAAGGGCGAGGTTCAAGCCTTTTCTCTGTCCAATGGTATAATGGATAATACCTTTATGTTTACCGATAACCTTACCGTCAGTGGTAACAAAATTACCGGGCTTTGAATCTTCTCCGGTGTACTCCTCAATAAATTTTGCATAGTCCTTATCCGGTATAAAGCAGATTTCCTGGCTGTCAGGCTTTGAAGCTATTCTTAAATTAATCTTCTTAGCCATCTCCCTGATCTCATCTTTATGAAAATTTCCCACCGGCATCAGGGTATGGGATAATTGATGCTGGGTCAGATTATATAAAGCGTAAGTCTGGTCTTTTTCCGCAGTAACAGATTTACACAAGGTATATCTGCCGTTTTCTAACTGTACTACCTTGGCATAATGCCCTGTTGCTATATAGTCAGCGCCGATATCAAGGGATCTTTTCAAGAGTGACTCCCACTTCACATAACGGTTGCAGGCAATACAAGGATTGGGTGTGTTTCCTTCCTTATACTCTTTTACAAAATAATCCATAACAGCGCATTTAAACTCATTTTTGAAATTCATGACATAGTAGGGAATATCCAAAGCAAAGGCTACTCTTCTTGCATCATCAACGGCACTTAAGCCACAACAGCCACCGCTTTCTTCCTGGGCTGAGATATCCTCATCCTGCCAGATCTGCATGGTAACACCAATTACATCATAACCGGCTTCCTTCAGCAGATAAGCAGCTACAGAGGAATCTACCCCTCCGGACATCCCGACTACTACTTTTTTCTTGTCCAAAATAACCCTCCTAGTACTCTTCCGTGTGTTCCTCTTCACCGATATCGGATTTCGGTTTTTCCAGACCTTCTATCACAATGCCATTCTTCTCTGCATAGTCCCAAAGAGCTGCGTGAATAGCCTCTTCTGCTAACAGTGAACAGTGAACCTTAACCGGCGGAAGCCCGTCAAGTGCATCCATAACCGCTTTGTTTGTTATCTTTAGTGCTTCCTGAATATCTTTTCCTTTAACCAGTTCTGTTGCCATGCTGCTGGTAGCAACTGCAGCTCCGCATCCAAATGTCTTGAATTTAACATCCTGAATAATTTTATTTTCGTCAATATCCAGATAGATACGCATAATATCACCGCATTTTGCATTTCCTACGGTACCTACTCCGCTTGCATTGTCAATTTCTCCGACATTTCTGGGATTGGTGAAATGATCCATAACTTTTTCACTATACATTTTAATCCTCCGTTATTTCCTGTTTCTCTTATTGTTGTTAATATATGTCATCCAGGAATTCTTTTATCATCATTTTCTATTGTTTTAATTATTCATCCGCAATCCTGACTGATTACTTATCTTGCCATACTTTTAAGAAAATCTTCGTATAACGGTGACATAGAGCGCAGCTTTGCTACAATTTCCTTAATTGTATCAACAACGTAATCCATCTCTTCAGTTGTGTTATCTTCACAAAGAGTCAGACGTAAGGAACCATGGGCAATTTCATGAGGCAGCCCGATAGCCAATAGAACATGGGAAGGATCCAGTGAACCAGAGGTACAGGCAGAGCCGCTGGAAGCACAAATATTCTGCATATCAAGCATGATTAAGAGAGATTCGCCTTCGATAAATTGGAAAGCAAAATTTGCATTGTTGGGAAGTCTGTTTGTCTTATGTCCGTTAAGTCTTACATAAGGCACCTCTTTTAACACTCTTCCAATCAGATAATCCCTTAATTCAATTTCTTTCTTCTGACGTTCTTCTAATGTATTCATAGCAATTTCTACTGCTTTACCAAAACCTACGATACCAGGTACATTTTCTGTTCCTGCACGTCTTTGTCTCTCCTGGGCACCGCCGTGAACAAAGGATCTTAATTTAAGACCTTTCTTAATATATAAGAAGCCAATTCCCTTAGGTCCGTTCAATTTATGTCCGCTGGCGCTGAGCATATCAATATTTAAAGCTTTCACGTCCAGCTCCAACTGGCCGAAAGCCTGCACCGCATCTGTATGGAAAAGTACATTGTTCTCTTTTGCTAGCTCACCGATTTCTTTAATCGGCTGAATCGTTCCGATTTCATTATTAGCAGCCATAATTGATATCAATATGGTTGTTGGCCTGATAGCTTTTTTTAATTCCTCCAGCTTAATAACACCGTCTTCATCTACATCCAGGTAAGTCACTTCAAAACCCTTCTTTTCAAGGGCTTCACAGGTATGAAGAATTGCATGGTGTTCAATTTTAGAGGTTATGATATGGTTTCCTTTATCTCCATAAGCTTCTGCTGTGGCTTTAATAGCCCAGTTGTCTGCTTCCGTTCCGCCGGCAGTAAAGTATATTTCATTGCTTTCCGCATTAAGAGCTTTTGATATGATAGTTCTTGCTTCATCCACAGCCTTTTTGTTCTGTGTAGCAAATTCATAAACACTGGAAGGATTACCGAAATACTCCGTAAAATAGGGCAGCATAGCCTCTACTACAGCAGGACGGGTTTTCGTTGTCGCTGCATTATCCAAATAAATCTTTTTTTCCATCTGATTTTCTCCTATTGATATCTTTATTGCCCGCATATAGGCTTTATACGTGGTTCCTTGCCTTCTATAGCTGTGTCATCTGCTATACGCCTGCCCTCATCGATTAATTCAGAGAGGAGCATAGTATCCACCGTATTGTTTATACTATCACTAATACGCATCCAGACATATTTTGTTACACATAAATTCGCTCCGACACAGGAGTTATTACTGCCTTCAAGCTCTGCACAATCCACAGGATTTAAGTCGCCTTCCAAGGCTCTCAGAATATCTCCTACCGAGATTTCCTCCGGTTTCTTAGCAAGAATATAGCCACCCTGAGCACCCCGGATACTGTTGACGATACCTGCCTTTTTCAGCTTGGCAATCAACTGTTCCAGATAGCTGATGGAGATACCCTGTCTTTCCGCAACGGAACTTAAAGCAACTGCTTCTTTTTCGCCGTTCAGAGCCAGATCGACCACCGCTCTCAGCCCATATCTTCCTTTCGTAGATAATTTCATTGAACCACCTCTCTAATTAACAGCCAAATCCCTACTATTTTATTTCCGAGTAAAATAGTGTACATTAAAAATATCATAGCATTGGAGATAGCAAAAGTCAATATTCTATTTTCTATTCTTTCTGCCTGTATTACTGAATATATTAATATGAATTAAACAAGTTAAAGGTTATTCATTTATGACAAAAAACAAAAGTAGTCTGATTAAAGGTACCCTTGTTCTTACTTTTGCCAGCTTTCTAACCCGAATTGTGGGTTTTTTCTACCGTATTTTTCTGTCCAACGCCATGGGTGCCGAAGCACTTGGAGTATACCAGCTGGTTTTCCCTATTTACGGTATATGCTTCACAATATTTGCTTCCGGAATTCAGACTGCCATATCCACTCTGGTTGCCAATGAACTTGGTAAGCAAAGATACCCCGGAATAATGAAAATACTGCGAAGAGGCGGGGTGATATCCGTAGGCCTGGCACTTATCCTTTCCTTTTTAACATATCGTTATGCATCCTTTCTGGCAATACATATCCTAAGAGAAGAAAGCACTGCCTCCTCACTTCGAATACTGGCTATCAGCTTTCCTTTCTGTGCTATAACCTCCTGTATCAATGGGTATTATTACGGTCTGAAAAAAGCGGCAATTCCAGCCGTCACCCAGCTGCTGGAGCAGCTTGTCAGAGTATGCGCCGTATATTTCATCGCCGCTTCAGCCGGAGGTGGTGATCTTAAGGTAACCTGTGACCTTGCAGTTCTTGGAATCGTATTCGGTGAAATTGCTTCACAGCTCTACAATGTAGGCTCCATGTTCCTTGGCAAGACTTCAAGAAATATCAGGCATCTCTCCTCCTCTTTTGAAGAGATGGCCAAAGGCGGAAATGATTATATGAAGACAAAAGGAGATGGACTTACTACCAGCCTTGTTAAAATGAGCGTCCCTCTGACTGCCAACCGCCTTCTTTTAAGTATTCTCCATAGCATGGAGGCAATATTGATTCCCTCCATGCTGAAAAAATATGGATTAAGTAATGAAGAAGCCTTAAGTATCTTTGGAATTTTAAACGGAATGTCTGTCCCCTTTATTCTCTTTCCTTCAGCCATTACCAATTCCTTATCGGTATTGCTGCTGCCGACTATATCAGAAGCTCAGTCCTCCGGTAATGATACGCTTATTAAGAGAACCTCTTCCATCACCATCAAATACAGCCTGCTGATCGGCATTATGAGTACTGCCGTATTCATAACTTTCGGTAAAGAGTTAGGGACCCTGGTATATCACAACACAACAGCGGGTAATTTCCTGGTGATTCTTGCCTGGCTGTGTCCCTTCCTATATATAACCACAACTCTTACCAGCATCATCAACGGACTCGGACGGGTAAGCCTTACCTTTGCCGGCTCAGTCATTGGACTTGTGGTACGGATAATCATTATAATTTTTGCAGTACCTGTTCAGGGTATTAACGGATATCTTATCAGTCTGCTTGTAAGTCAGCTGGTTATGACCCTTATCGGAACCTTTCTTGTAATAAAATACATCCGTCCTCCCTTTCAGGCAACGGATGTTATTGCAAAACCCGGTATAATTATTGCTTTGTGCAGTTATCTGACCTATCAGTTCTACCTGCGTTTACCAGCCGCCAGTCAAAGCCTTAAGTCCGTACTGCTGCTATGTATCCTTATGACCTGCGCCAGCCTGCTTCTTATGTATCTTGCTAATGTTATCAAATCAGAAGATTTTCAATAACTATATTTACATAAATTACTATAGGATATGTATATGACTTTACTGTGTAAAGGACTTTACTATGTAACTGACTTTACTATGTAACTGACTTTAGCTATGTATATTACTTTAACTATGTATATTACTTTAGCTATATATATGACTTATGCTATATATATGACTTTATTATATAACTGACTTTAGTTTGCAAATGACATTGGTATGTAAATGACATTAGCTATGTAAATAGCTTATAACTGCCCTTGCCCTCATCCTTTACGGTATATAGAGCTTTATCGGCACAATGGATTAACTCTGTATAAGTGGTGCCATCTTCCGGATACATCGATATTCCGATACTTCCTGATACCGTGACCTCCTGCCCATCTACCACATATACCGAGCTGAGGGCTTGCAGCAGATTCTTTGCCTTAACAATTACACTATCTTTATTAGATATGTTTCCTATGAAGACCAGAAATTCATCTCCGCCAATACGCCCGATAATATCTCCGGCGAATATCCTCTTAATTTTATCAATAAGGAATACCAGAATATTATCTCCGGCCAGATGACCGTAATTGTCATTAACATGCTTAAAATCATCAATATCTATCATCATAAGTATGTGTTTCTGATTGTTCTTTCTTTTCAGAAAATCCTCAATCATTTCTTTGGTTGTAATTTTATTATACACTCCCGTTAGTAAATCTCGTTTGGCTTTATATTCAAGCTTTTGAAGCTCTTTTTTATGCAGATCGATATTTACCACCTTACCAATAACACTTACTGCTTCTTTCTTATCATCATAAATGGTTTTGCCTCTGATGTGGCACCATATATATTCACTGCCGGCATTCTTAATCCGGAACTCCGCTTCCATCATCTCCTTACCGCTGGGCAATAGACGGGCAAACATCTTTAGATCCTGGTAATCCTCAGGATGAACCATCTCTGACTTATAGCTGTCAACCTCTGTAAAGTTCTCAATAACAGGGCTCCTTCCATATACCTCTTTGTACTTGTCCGCAAATACCATAAGGTCCTTGTCCACTTTGTATTCAAACAATATATCATTGGATATTTCTGCGGCAATACGATATCTTTCCTCTTCCATTATAAGCTTGTTCTGTATCTCCTTTAGACCGGTTACATCAACAAATACAGCCGAGAGAGTTTTTTTCCCATCCTTATCCAATATAAAATTACCGTTTAGAAGAACATTTATTATATTTCTGTTTTCAGTGAATATTCGTATTTCCGTTTGTATATAGGAACCGTGACAGAACCTGTCTATAAGTTCAGTGATCTTCTGCTGATCTTCTTCATGTACAAAACTTATAAAGCAATTGTTATACTTTTTCACCACTTCAGTTTTCTGATAACCTATTATTTGATAGAACTTTGTATTAGCATATGTAATCTGATACCCCTGCTCCAGAATAAAATTAATAAAGCCTGCATGGACACTGTTGGTTATATGTGCAATCTCAGCAGTGGATTGCCTGATTCTGCCGTAACAGATAAGACTGCCTGCAAAGCTTACAACAAGGGAGAACAATAACAGAAAGTAAAGAAATAAAAGCCCTGACGCCTTTAAAGAGGCATACAGCTCCTCCATATCTTTTACAGCAATGATAATTGCCATAACAAGCCCAGATAATAATGCTATCCCAAGTGATATCCCTATGGTATTGCTTAATTTCGGTATCCCTTTTTGGAGTACATTATCACTATTCAGATTTTTCATACTTCTATACCTCCGTTATAAGCTAAATGAAACCCGTTTCTTTTTAGTAAGCAATTTAGTATTATAAATAGCTTACAGTAAGCCAGTATCTAATAAACGGAATTCCCTTGCAGTTCAAGGCATATTTTATCTTTGCAAAATCACAAACCACCCGTACAATAAATTAAACGCAAAAAAAGCCCGTATTTATAACGAGCTTAGACCGCAAAATATCATATTTAGTGCAACTGGCTGTCATATCTGCTAACAGATTTAGACCCTAAGCTTTGCGTCCCTATCTTTCGATAAGTTTGCCCTTATAAAATATAGGCTAATTGTACTATATTTCACAATTTTTTGCAATTCAAATTATATACCAAAATACACCATAATTCTGCTGTTATTATATAATTAATAGCAAACGAAAGTTTAGCCAACCGGAAAGGTACAATTTCTTTTAAATGACTCAGTATTCTCTTCAAAAGTCAATATTTTCCGTTATACTGGTATGTTCAGTAATTGAATTAAGAATTTTTTCGACTTTTTAAGAAGTTTTTCTACAAAAACATTTGGTAGTATCTTTTACTGCTTATCAATCTCTGTATTAGTGATCTGCATCAGAAAGGTTTGAACCACCTGTAGTTGTAATATGCTGTCAAGAGCACCTTTTATATACCAGGCATTTACCGGTTCTTTTTGATTGGATGACGGATGACTGTCTTTCGTTTCTCAGGAGCACATTTACGAAAATCACTTAAGTAAATCTCATGATGATACCTTGTATCCGTTATATCATTCAGATATCCTTCAGCCTTAATGAATTCATCCATCACTTCAACCGTTGCCGGTTCATCATCGAATGCCCCCACATGCATACATTGTACACATAAACCCTCGTCATACTGCAGGAACTCAACTTTAGAAAAGTCTTCTTTTTTCTTTCTTGCAGCTTCCTTTAATGCCCATTCAAAGTCCTCTTTCCCAATAAACTCCGGAAGACGAATAACTGAAATCCACTGAAATCTATCTTTTTGGGTATAGTCCATTCCCTTTATGCCCTCCAGCCACCAAAATCCCTCCAGAGGCGGTACCACATATTCAAAAAACCCCTGAATTTTATAGCTTGTCTTATAACTCATTTTCAGGGTATACGCAATTCCATATAAAAGATTAATAGCTCTCTTATACTCTCCCTCTTCTGCATTGGGATCACCGCTTCCTCTGACTGCAAGAAAGTTCATAGGCGGAATTTCAATAATTTCCGGTTTCTTAGAGGGCAGATAAAATTCTTTATATTCTTTTTTGTAATCAAATGCCATACTGCAACACCTCGTTTTTGTTTCATTATAAACCCTTACATAATGTCAGAGTCAAGAGCTTTCTCTCTTATTTTATTGGCGTTAGCCTTAATAAAATAGAAAAGCTGAGCTGAATCCTTTGCCAGTCTGTCCTCCTCTACAGAAAGAAAGTAACCTGTAAATAAAATTTCAATACATTCCATAACTGTGCTGAGATATACTTTTTCTGCCGTTTCTAAAGGCATTGACTCTTCATACCCATTTATTACCCATTTAACCAGACTAAACCAATTTTCTCTATCCGCTCCATAGTTCTTTTCGTCACAAAGAAGCCCTGAAAGAAAATATGCAATATCAAATATACGGATATTCTTCTGACTAAGGTCAAAATCTATATATCCGGTAAATTCACCCTGTTCAAACAAGAAGTTACCAAAGTGTACATCCCTGTGAATCAGCTGTTTTGGTAACTCTTCATATACAGCCGCCAGGGTATTGACCGTTTCCTGATAGTCTTTTTTCCCAATATATTTCCAGTCGCTTTTACATAAGTTTTCCGGTATCCAACCTTTCATTTCTGAAAAAAGGCTGTTATCCCAAAAATCTATATGTGCTTCTAATTCCCGTAGGGCAGCATGAAGTTTTCCGATTACTTTCCCCATCCGGCCGTATATCTGCTCAGGCTCTTCCCTTAAGTTTAGAATGCTACCTGGCAGTTTCCGTGTCATAAGGTAATAAACACTCTCTCTTTCCAGATACATATCCCCCTCTATTACAGGAACAATTTCTGCTACAGGCATTCCAATATCCTTTAAAGCTTCCAACAATACAATACTGCGTTTTAATTCTTCCCGCTTTTCGTATATCTTAAGGATATACTCATCTGTAATATCCCAGGAATTGTTACTTATCCATGCAGGCATCCCATCAATTTTCCAATTTGGCAATAGTTCTTTCATTTCAGTACTTGTCATTTTACTTACCTGCTCTCTTGTAATTTAGCATCATGAAGAGGTTAAGCATCATTTCTGATACCATCGCCTCTATCTTGATACTATTTTATCACAAGGCAGGCAAAGGATAACGCTAATCTATTATTCTAAAAATAGTTAAGGTATTATAATAGTTCGATTACTGCTTTTATTCTTCGTACACCTGCCGAAGAAGCTTCTTCCTTTATGATACGAAATGCTTTAAGCTCAGAAGTCCTGCCGGCATGGGGTCCTCCGCATATTTCCTTGGAATAGTCTGGTATGGTATATACTTTTACCATATCACCATATTTATTTTCAAATAATCCTATTGCTCCCTCCTGAAAGGCTTCGTTTAAAGGCATTTCCACACAGCTTACAGGAATATCCCTTGATATTGCTTCATTTACAACCTCTGTTATTGCTCTCAGCTCCTCTTCTGTGAGTTTTCTATGGAAGGAAAAATCAAATCTTAATCTCTTATCTGTAATATTACTGCCTCTGCTTGTTACTTCACTTCCAAGTACCCTTCGAAGGGCACCGTATAACAAATGGGTTGCTGTATGCAGCCTGGCGGTTACTTCGCTTTGTTCAGACAACCCACCCTTAAATCTTCCCGCAGCTCCTTGCCTTGATTTCTCCTGATGTTTCTGGAATTTCTCCTGAAAAGCTTCCATATCAACCAGGATTCCTTTTTCGTTGGCTAGTTCTGCAGTAAACTCTATGGGAAATCCAAAGGTATCGTATAATCGAAATGCCACCTCTCCGCTTAATACTTTATTATCTGCTGCTTCTGCGAAATACTTCTCAGCCATCTTAAGTCCTGTATCCAGGGTCTTGTAAAAGATATTGTACTCTCTCTCAAGCTGTTCCAGAATAAACAATTTATTTTGCTGCAGCTCTTCATAAACATCTCCGTACTGATCTATGATTATCTCTGCCAGTTCATTAAGGATATTCCTTTCTACCTTCGCCTGTTTTAGCAATCGTATAATCCGTCTTATTAGTCTTCTGACAATATAACCTTGTTCTGTATTAGAGGGCTTTATTTTCCTTGAATCTCCTAATATAAAAGTTACAGTTCGTATATGCTCACAGACTACTTTCAGGTTCCTGTCAGACATTTCTCCCTTCTCCTGCCGCAGAAGCTCTTCTAACTTCAATATTACAGGTATAAAAAGCTCTGTTTCGTAGACATGCCTGCAACCGTTAAGCACTGTCAGCACTCTTTCAAGCCCCATACCCGTATCAACATTTTTCTGCTGTAATTCCTCAAAAGTACCATCAGCTTTCTTATTGTATTGCATAAACACATTATTCCAGAGCTCCACGTATTTTCCACAGGAGCAGCTGGGTCCGCAGGAGGGTGAACAGGCAGGCACTCCCATATCATAGAAGATTTCCGTATCCGGTCCGCAAGGCCCTGTCTCACCAACCGGTCCCCACCAGTTTTCTTCTCTGCCATAGTAAAATATCTGCTCTTTCTTAAGCCCTTTTCTGATCCATGTACTTGCAGCTTCCTGGTCCTTTGGCACCTGTTCATCCCCTTCATAAACTGTAACAGCCAGTCTGTCTGATGGTATATGAAGTGACTTGGTAAGAAAATCATAACTCATAGAGATGGATTCATCTTTAGAATAATCTCCAAGGGACCAGTTTCCAAGCATTTCAAAAAATGTCAGATGGGTATCATCTCCTACCTCATCTATATCTCCGGTTCTTACACATTTCTGTACATTAACAAGCCTTTTACCCGACGGGTGTTTTTCTCCTAAAAGGTAAGGTACCAAAGGGTGCATTCCCGCTGTGGTAAATAACACGGTAGGATCATTATCCGGCAGAAGTGAAGCTGACGCTATCTCTTTATGCCCCCTTTCTAAAAAAAATCTGATATACAGTCTTCGTAACTCACTTGCAGTCATAGCGTATCTCCTTTCTTGGAATTAAGTCCTTAAAAACAAAAAAGCCCTAAGCTGATAAAAATCAGCTTAGGGCGAACTATTCAGTCCGTGTTACCACCTAAATTCAGGGTTATTCTGCACTCATCAGTACGGGATATGTATTAATATTATATCCGATACTTTTTCCTTATAACGGTGGAATTCCGTTGAAGTCTACTGCGGATTAAGCATAATCCCTTCGGTTCACAGCTCCGAGACTGCTTCTACTTCATGTCTGTAAGGATTCGCACCAGCCACCCTCTCTCTGAAACATAAATGAAATATACTATTTCTCTTCTCAGCCTTTTGTTTTTAAGTTGAATGTATATTACCATACTCCAGATAAAGTGTCAAATAAAATTTACCGTATTATCATGGACTCCATTGTCCGTTCTGATAACAACTTTGTTTTTCCCGGTTCGTTTCGCTTCATATAGGCTTTCATCTGCAATACCGATTATCCTGTTATAATCATAATCACCACCATTTACAAGACAGACGCCGAAGCTGCAGGTAAAATGAAGCTCCTTATCTTCGTAAGAAAATTCCGCTTCTTCAATCTGCCTTCTGAAATCCTCTGTTATCTTAATCACCTGCTCTTCTGTTACATGATATAAAAGGATAATAAATTCATCCCCTCCATACCTTGCTATCCAGTCCGAGGAAGCTCTGATAGAATCCTTAAAGATAGAGGAAAGCTGCTTTAAGATACTGTCACCGGCAGGATGTCCCTGGGTATCATTTATCTGCTTAAATCTGTCCACATCTACGATTATAACAGCCAGTGAATCTGAATCTGCTTTTGCTCTTTCTAAATCAAGGGGGAGCTGTTCCTCCAAAAATCTTCGGTTATATATTTCTGTTACCTGGTCCTCAATGATTTTTGAATTCAGATTTTTAATGTACCCGGATAATTCCTGGTACTCGTCAGCTTTCTCATTAATAAACATTCCCTGATCCGTAACATCCTTTAACATCTCTATAATATAATGTTTGTTATTAAGCTCAACAGGATAAGTCTGTATAAGAAACAGCCTTTCCTCCTTCATCTCAAGCTTAAATGCGTATTTATTCGTCTTTAACGTTCTCCTGGACAAACAGTTGGCACACTGTCTTCCCTTCTTCCAGAAATCATAACAGTGCCCTTCCACAAACTGATATTCAGCTTCTTCTTTCTGTTTCACATAAGATTTCCTATTAATAGGGTCAATAATCCTGATAAACGTATACATATCATGAAAAATCGATAGTCTTTCAATAATTTCATCAAGAATTTCCTTCATCAAACACCTCGGTCCCTTTCTTTCCCTCATGATAGAGCTCTGTGAAAAGCAAAAACCAACCCTAATAACAGTTGTCATTAAGATTGGTTCTTCAGTCAAGCCAAGTTAAGCTCATTCTCACTTGTCCAACTACCATTACAATATTTATACTACATAATACCGCATAAAACAAGCCTAATCTTCTTAATTCGCGCTATTTTCCAGGTTTTACAGAATTGGACGTCTCCTGCGTTTTTAACTTCTTTTCCTAAGCGGATTAACTCCGGAGGCAACCAGTCCGCCATCACAAAGAATATCAACACCTGTCAGATAACCGGCCTCCGGGCTGACACAGTAAACAAAGAGGCTGGCAATTTCCTCCGGTTGTCCGATTCGTTTAATGGCACAGTACTTTGTATAAGCGTCAGCCTCCTCTTTTTCCAGTTCACCCATGGGAGTCTCGAAATTTCCTGGAGATACCGATAGAACTCTTGCTCCCTTCTGTCCGAATCTTGCAGCGTCCTGCTTTGCAAACCAGATGACAAAATGTTTGGAAATTCCATAGGCAACACCCGCTCTTACCTTCTTGGGAAATAAATTTACCCATTTCATAATCTTTTTCATAAACAGAACAGGATCTTTCACGCTGTATTTATACAAGCCGACAGGCATGATAATTTTCGGTGTCAGATAGGCTGACATGGAGGAAACATCAATAATGCAGGAACCCTGTTTCATTACTTTATAGAAAGCATTATTTATATTAATAGTCCCCTGTGCATTTACCTCCATTATCTGTTTCGCCTCCCCCATATGAGGAGACATTCCGGCAGCATGGATAACGGCTGTAACCTCCCCTTTTTCCTTTGCATAACAGGCTAACTTCTCAACACTATGAACCTCTGCCACATCACAGGCAAAAGCTTCTGCTTCTATTCCTTCCCCCGTTAGCTCTTGTACTGCGCTTTCCAATTTTTTTAAACTTCTTCCGCTGATTATTATAAAATGATCTTTTCCAATTAATTTGGCTGCAGCAAGTCCCATTCCGCTGCCTCCACCTGTAATAACACAAATTTTCTTCATTCTTACCTCTCCTTCAGCTGCCATGAGCAATAAAATGTATAAAAGAAACTAATCTTTCTTTCACTAAGACTAATGTTCACTGGCACCCATAACTTTGTTTATCATTTTCATAGCCAGAGAGGAATTCAATTTATATAACCCATTCATTAGCTTGCAGTCTTTACCGATATAGGCACGTAGTTTCTGTCTCTCCATAGCCCTGATGATAAGCTCAGCTGCCTTTGCCGGTGTTAAGACCATCTTGGATTTACTGCTTTCGCTTGATACATTATAAGATATATTAGAATTCTTCTTGATATCAGTAGCAATACCACCGGGAATTACAACGGACACTTTGACCTTTGTATCAACCAGCTCTGAGGATAAGCCTTCCGTCAGAAGCTTTACAGCAGCTTTTGACGCACCATATATGCTTTGACCCGGTACCGGCAGGAAGCCTCCCATACTGGATACATTAACTATATGTGCTTCCGGCCGCTTTAGCAGGTGGGGTAAAAAAGCCTTTACCATATATAATGTCCCATAAAAGTTTATATTCAGGACCCTTTCAATACGGTCCATTTCCAGCTCATTTAAGTAGATGAAGGGTTGAATAATTCCTGCATTGTTGATAATTCCATCTACCTTACCATGGTCCTTTATTACATTTTCTGCAAATGCAAATACAGCCTCTTTATCAGATATATCAACCACATAAGTAAATAATCTTTTACTCTCGCTTCCTGCAAGCTTAACGGTCTCCTTTAAAGCTGCCTCATTTATATCAACGGCATAAACGGCTGCCCCCTTCTTAAGAAGCTGTAAAACCAATTCCCTTCCTACTCCATTTCCTCCACCGGTTACCACAATACTCTTTCCTTGTGCTCTCATGCTCATACTCCTCTATTTATATTTGTTTTAACTTATTTACTTTAATTACTGACAGAATAAAATCCAGAATGACAGCTTTACTACTACTTTTTCTAATTTCTTTTCTGCTTTTTCATTTCTTCTCGGAGGGCCTGCTCTTCCTTAAGTCTCTCTTTTGCCTCCTCAATGGATTCATCCTCTCTTGTAAGATAATTATCCACGAATCTGTCTGACATTTTATGAAAGCCACCAACGATACCCTCTTCAATTTTTTTATATCCTTCAACTACACCGCTTTCGATCTTTTTGTATCGTTGACTACGTTTTCTTCAATTTTCTTATTCCCTTGGATCAGCTTTGATTTAGCCATAATCTATAATCTCCTTATTTTTCATATTCTGAATTCTTCCTGATGTTGTTAAAAGTATACGAAAGGATTGTTTCTGTTTTGCTTCTGTTTTGTTTGAATAATATTAATTACTCCAGCAGCATATTTGCTCTTTCGCATACCGTATAGAGCTCCTCATATTTTTGAGTAATCTGAGGGTCTATTTTTTCAGTTTTCTTTCTTTTTATATTTCTGTATAAAAGGTAGGGTATAATCCATCCGATAAAACCAGGAATTGCAAAAATAACGCATGCTGCCACATTCTCTGCTGTTACAGCAAATACCGATCCCGTGATGAATCCTGTACCAATAATTCCTACCACAAAAGCTGTTGCTGCTGCTCTTCTGGTCTTTAAAGCTTCCAGATAAAGAATTTCTGTTACGTAAGTCTCAAACTGTCTCTGCAGTCTTGTCAGCTCCGCTTTATTTCTAATTTTTCTATCACGCTTAAACTTAAGGGTTACATACTCAGGCTTTCCTACCGGTACACTGTCTCCTTCCGAAATCCATCCAAAATCCCTGTAATTGTCCAAATAGACAGACTGCATGGTTTTCTTCACAGTAATTTCTTTGTATTCAAAACCTACAAAATTGTTTCTGTCCTTTATCTCTTCCTTCATGATTTATACCTCCGTTGTTTTTATTTATAATAGCTTTAACTTACCAGTCTTTTATTTCCGTAATGTTTGTGTACTGTTTTAGAATCATTAATTAGAGACATAAAATATATTGCTGTCCTGCTGCTTCTACCTGATAACCAAGAGTCTTTGCCTGCCAGACTCAGGCATTGTTACGCTTCAACAATAGTAGCAATCCTCCTTGAGCGTATCATATGCACCAGCCGGCAGGGCTTTATATGAAAGCATATCATAACCTTTCCTATTACCAGGAAGAATTTTCTCGCATAAATCGAGTAGGAGAAATTTCTCTTAACAGAGAAATTTCGACCTCTCACACCACCGTGCGTACCGTTCGGTACACGGCGGTTCAATCAACTTAACAAGTAACACACCTTTCGATGTAATAGTCCAACATTGAGATTAGTCCAAACTGGGCTAATCTCTCATTATTTATTGCTTGGCTTATATCTGAACTTCGACATACTCTTGCAAATCCCTTTGCATAAGAGGTTCGTCTTGCCGCCCATTTAGGTATTCCCAGTTTTATTAGATTCTTTGCTCTATTCTTTGGTGTTTTCCAGTGTTTCCATATGCACATGCGAAGCCTATATCTAATAGTTCCATCAAAATTCTTGCATAGTTTCTTCATACTACCGATTTTGAAGTAATTTATCCAACCTCGAATCAACTGATTTAGCTTCTCTATTTTGTGCTTATTGTTAACTCCCCAACTTCGGCAAGTAAATTTCTTCATTTTTGCCTTGAACTTTGCAACTGAACTAGCGTGTGGTTTAGCTTTATACTGTTTGGCAAATGTGTCATAGTAAAATCCAAATCCCAGATACTTTATTCCTTTTGGTTTATCCACCTTGCTCTTGCTAACATTTACCTTCAATCCAAGCTTCTCTTCTATGAACTTTGAAATGCTTTTCATTACTCTGCTAGCTGCCAGTTCGCTTCCGACCATAATAATACAGTCGTCTGCATATCTGACAAAATCCAATCCTCTTGATTCCATTTCCTTATCCAGTTCATTTAACATGATGTTTGCTAAAAGTGGTGAAATATTTCCACCTTGAGGTGTTCCTACAATAGAATCCTCGTATTCATCATCTATAATCACTCCGCTAACTAAGAACTTTCGAACTATCGAGATAACATCTCCATCTTTGATTGTTCTTCCTATTATTGTCATCAGCTTGTCATGATTTACTGTGTCAAAGAACTTTTCCAGGTCAATGTCCACTATCCAACTGTGCCCATCGTTCATCATTTCCAGCGCTGTAAGCACCGCCTGCTGGGCACAACGACTCGGTCTGAATCCGTAGCTGTGGTCATGAAACTGTTCCTCGAATATCGGAGTGAGTACCTGTGCTACTGCTTGTTGAACAAATCTGTCCGTTACTGTTGGTACTCCCAGTTTCCTGACTCCTCCTTCTGGTTTTGGTATCTCTACACGCCTTACTGGTTGCGGTTTATACTTTCGTGTCCGCAATTGTTCTTTAATTGTTTCGCCATTCTTCAAAAGGTATTCACCAAGTTCTGTGTACTCCATTCCGTCCACACCCTCTGCTCCTTTGTTTCGTATGACTTGCAGATACGCCTTATTGAGATTATCTTTGGCTAATATCTGCTCCATTAGACTATTTGTGTCCATGCGTTGTTTCCTTTCTGTCCCGTTCGTTTCCACCATCTTTGACGTCATCGACAGATGTTGTGTTTACTACAAGTCGGAACCTACTTCAACTGATTGATTGTTCGTCCCTTTGCTCCGTTTCCATTACAGAAACTTCCTCGCTACTACGGACTATGCTGACTTCTCACAGTTCGTTGTTACTCGGCAAATGATACCGCTGTGAGACCTCCCCGATTAAGGTGCGAGCTCTTTCCTCTCATCTATCCGCCACATTTACTCCTACTTCCAGCAACTTTTGGACTTCATCTTCTTTTGCAAACTTATCCGTATTTCAGAGCCTTATATGTGATTTCTGTCCGTCGGACCAAGAGTTTGCCTACAACTTCCTTCAGATTCCACCTCACGGTGGACACCCTTGTTGTTCAGCTATGTGCTTCCACGTTGCCTAGGCGCACTTGGGACTTTCACCCATTAGAGCCCGCCCATGGCGGGCAAACAAAAAGACATATAACCGGTTGTTATCAGGTTATATGTCCTATTGCTTTAACTATTTTTTATTCCAGTCATGTAACAGTTTATTGCCCTTTTCGCATATCTCATAGATTTGATCTTTTGTTTCTTCGATCAGGGGGGTAACTTTTTCTACCCGTTCTCTTTTGACTTTCTTATAAATGAAATAAGGCAATATCCAGCCCGCAAAAGCAGGTACTGCAAGAAAAGTACATAATACAACTCTTGGCGGATCGGCTGTTACGGCAAATACGGAACCTGCCATAAAAGCTGTTCCGATAAACGCTACAATCAATGCATACATGGTTGCCTTGGAGGTTATTGAATTTTCCAGCTGGTCAATATCCTTCATACAAAATTCAAAGTTTCGCTGCAGCCTGGTTAGTTCCATCTTGTTCATTATTTTACGGTCCCTTTTTAACCGCAGAACAACATTCGAATGGCGATTCGGGGGCCTCCCGGTAAGTGTATGTGTTACATTCTTATCCACCATCCAGCCAAAATTTTCATATATATCAATGAGAAAAGAAACCTTTTCTGCATTTGTTATAACTTCCTTATATTCATAACCTATAAAGGCATGGTTGCTTTTTAAAATCTCGGTCATAGGTAGATATCCTCCTGTAAGCTTTCATCTTCCCCATTATCTGAAAGAAACACCGGCAAGGTAACCGTAAAGGTGGTTCCTTTACCTGGGATACTGCTAACCTTGATGGTGCCTTCATGCAATTGCAGCACGCGTAAGGTTAATGCAAGACCCAGACCATTTCCTTCCTTGGAGTGGGATGTATCCCCCTGGTAGAATTTATCAAATATATGTTTCATGCTGTCTTCATCCATACCACATCCGGTATCCGTTACTGTTACAATAATGCTGTCCTCTGTTGAGCTCTGCTTCAAGGTAACTGTACCTCCCTGCTCCGTAAATTTAATGGCATTGGATAAAAGATTATTCCATACTAGTTCCAGCAGTGTTTCATCAGCACGGATAATCGCCCGGTCTTCCAAGTCCGCATCAAATTCAATGTTCTTCTGTTCCCATACATCAACAAATTGTATCACACAATCACTTAATTGTCTGCATATATCATATTCAAAGACCTCTGGTTTTATCTTTTGATTTTCAAGCTTATTAAGCTTTAAGATATTTGTAATCAGATTGGACAAACGTTTTGAAGCTTCTTCTATTGATTTGGCATACTCTAACCGCTGTTCCTCCGAAACTGATTCTTTCTGCAGGAATTCCGAATAATTCTGTATAACAGCGATTGGTGTCTTTATCTCATGGGAAACATTTGAGATAAAATCCGTTTTCAGAGTCTCGATACTTCCAAGTTCTTCTACCATTTTGTTAAAATCAAGAAACATATAATCCAGATAATCCATCTTATCTGCTGTATGCAACGGTGGTACATATACTGAAAAATCCCCGTTTGCCACCTGATTGGTCGCTTTGGCAAAAGCCTTCATGGGTTTCTCATAACGGTAGTTGATCTGCCTCAGGGTCAGATAGGTAAAGACCGATGCACAAAGAAACCAAAAACCAATTACTAGCACCATATGAATAGCTGCAATATTCTGATAATCCAGGTACTCTCCCAAAATAAAGAACTGTGCCGTTGTTATTAAATAGAAAAATAACAATGTCGGAAAAAATATAAATAAGACATTCAAAAAATTCCTTCTTTTACGAGCAGGTCTGCTTTCCTGGTTCATGACAACACCGCCTTGTAACCAATCCCCCGGACTGTCACAATTTTAAACCCATCACAAACTGAGAACTTATCCCTTAGTTTGGTTACATAAACGTCCACTGCCCTAAGGCTTGTATCTGTATCGATTCCCCAAAATTCATCCATTAGCTGTGCTCTGGAAAAGGTCTTCTTTGGATAGGACAGCAGCTTATATAAAATATTGAATTCTCTGGTGGTAACTGTAATCTCTTCCTCTCCAATGGTTGCTGTTACAGCATCTGCATCCAAGGTCAGATTTCCGATGGTTAATTTTCTTTCCATTTCAATATTAGCCCTGCGAAGGAGCGCTCTTAATCGCAGCAACAGCTCGTCCAGTACAATAGGCTTGACCATGTAGTCATCTATTCCAAGCTGAAATCCCTTTTGTTTAGAAGGAAGATCATCTTTGGCAGACATAAATAATATAGGTATCGTTCGGTTAACCTGACGTACAGTTCTTGCGAACTCAAACCCGTCTATTTCCGGCATCATAATATCCGACACTATTAGTTCATATAAATTATTATACATTTCTTCATAGGCTGCGTTGGCATTCAAGCAGCCTTTTGCCTGAAAACCACTGTCGTTAAGGTACGTACAGACAATTCTGTTTAATTCTGCATCATCTTCTACTACCAATATATTAATCATTTTTATCCTCCCTATTATATGTTAAGCTTTATTTTTAAGCATTTTCACTCTGCATATCATATATATACCAATGACAGCAGCTGCTGTACCCATTAGAATTCCTATTATGCCATTAGCCTTCGAGATTTCTACAGGATCTGCTTCATTATCTGTAAAAGATAATAAAGCGGTCTGTGTTAATACCAATGCTATCAGTGAAGCAGATAGATTTATCATTTTAATTGCATGAATGAGCAAAGTATTATTGTGCCTGGTTACAATAACACCTCTTATGTTCAATCCAATTTCTGTAAAAGTAACAGCCGTGATTCCCAAAGCGGCAATCATGTGGTAAGAGCCTGTCATCGGGCTATAAAATAACCGAATAGAATAAAGAATATAAAGAAGACTTGAAAATAGAAGTACCGTGCCGGAACAAAGATAATATTGATATTCTTTACTTTTGTCACTGGCTTTTCTGATTCCGGTTAAGGCAATACTTTTTGCACCAATCATACCAATTGAATAAAACGCATTTGCACAGGCGAAAAAAGACAGCGATAATATTCCCATAATCAGCTTACCTGTCACAATAAAAATACTGACGGTTATGGCTGCACCGGTTATATGCAGGGAACGGCTTATTTTGCTTCCGTACTGTGTTTTGAAGAAAATACTTGTCTCTTTGGCATATTGAATTATATTTATTTTCCTTTTATCCTTCATGGTACGCTCCGCATATATAATATCATAAAAAAGAGGCAATTGCCTTATACTTTATTGTACTGAGAAATACCTTATCTGATTATTCAGAGTTTCTGCGTAATCCTTTAATTGTGAGGCAGTAACGGCAATCTCACCTATATTTTGATTCAGACCGGTAACAGATGCTTGGGTCTTATTGGTAGAATAGACACTTTCCTCGGATATCATCCGCAAGGCTTCAATCGCTTCTGTAATCTTGTCTTTTGCCGCATCACAGATTTGAGTTTGCGTTCTGATTTCCAGAATTTCTTGTAGGTTTACTCCAATTCCATCGTTCACTTTCCTAAAATGTCCCTGGGTCTCAATCAGTTTTACTTTCTGTTTATCAACATCTGTGAGAACCTCATTCATAATATCTAACATTTTACCTGATTCTGTTGACAGGTCTCGTATGATAGTATCGATTTCTTTTGCAGAGGCACTTGATTGATTTGCCAAAAGACTGATTTCTTCAGCAACTACAGAAAATCCTTTGCCATGCTCTCCTGCCCTGGCTGCTTCTATGCTGGCATTTAAGGCAAGCAGAACCGTCTGTTTAGCTATGGAGGTTATCATCTGGATGACATCGTTGATTCGCACAGAAGCGTTATAGGTTAAATGTACTTGCTGGTTAATCCTCTCAATTGCATTATTGGTTCTTTGATTGGATTTATCAAGATCCTCCATGATTTCGCTGGATTTATTGCCATCCTCCTTCATTTTTGCTGAGGTTTCTTCCAGATGCTCCACACTGCTCACGACATTACTTATCATAAGCCCAATTCTTTCAATATGCTCAGAGGCTTCTTTCATATCCATATTTTGATCTTTAGCATCCTTAGAAATCCTTTCTACTGCTGTCTCAATTTGACCGGTTACTGAATTGGCTTCTACCACCATTCTTTCCATAACCTCCTCGGAGCTTAACAGCTTATGGGATACTTCCTGGATATCAGTCATAGTGCCCTTTAATTTATCTCTTAAACCAACCAGGGATTCAGCCATAGAGCCAATCTCATCCCCGCGTTTTCTTATTCTTTCATCTATATCAAAATCCAGTCTGCCTTCAGCTGCCTGCATAATACACTCCTCCGCAACACGGATAGGTTTCACGATACTATGCGCAACATAGAGTAACTGAACAATTCCTATCAGGAGCACCAGGGCAATGATATTTGATATCAGCATAGGGTCAACTCCCCTGAGAGATAATATGGAAATGGATGTAGACATCATTACTAGCGGGCATAGGCCTGTTGCAATTATTTGACTTCTGATACTTTTTTCTACCCTTTTGACCTTTTTTCTATACTGCTGCTTTCCTGTTTTCATTTATGAAAAGCTCCTTTCTCTCTGGTTCAGTAATTAATTGTTCGACAAGTTTAATCCATGGATATTTGTATTTTGTTTATGAATTGTTTCTAAATTGTTAATGTATATATTTCAAATAACTTAAGATCCAATAGTTTTTATAGCTTTCAGGCAAATAAAAAAAGAGAGTCTTAGCACTCTCTAATTTTATATCTAATATAATAGTTCTTTATAATTAATATCAACCTGCTAAATTTCGTATACAAAAGGCATCTCATCCAGATCATAAGGCGTCACCTGATATACGTAATAGTTTAACCAATTCGTATACAAAGCATTGGCATGAGATCTCCAGGTGAGCTCCGGTCTTACATAAGTCAGCCCATCTGTGTAATAATTTTCCGGTAAATCAATATCCAGACCTTTATCGACATCTCTCTTGTACTCCTTATCAAGAGTAGTCCGGTCGTATTCAGGGTGGCCGGTTACAAACACCTGCCTTCCGTCCTTCGCAATAACAATAAACACTCCGGCTTCCTTGGATTCTGCCAATACAGTTAGTTCCGGCTTCTTTTGTATCTCTTCCTTAGAGACTGTTGTATATCTGGAATGTGGTGCATAAAATACATCATCAAAGCCTCTAATTAAAGGTATCTTACGATTTAAGACATGATGCTTATAGACACCGAAAAGCTTTTCCTCCAATGAAATCTTTGGTATCCCATAATGATAATAGAGACCAGCCTGGGCTCCCCAACAGATGTGAAAGGTAGAGGTCACATTTGTCTTTGACCATTCCATAATAGTCTTAAGCTCCTCCCAATAAGTAACCTCCTCAAATTCCATCTGCTCAACCGGTGCTCCTGTTATAATCAGGCCATCAAATTTCAGATGCTTGATATCATCAAAAGTAAGGTAGAATTGATCCAGATGACTGGATGCTGTATTTTTACCAACATAAGTTCCTGTTGATAAAAAAGTGATATCCACCTGAAGAGGTGTGTTGGACAGACTTCTTAGAATTTGAACCTCAGTATCTTCCTTTAAAGGCATGAGATTCAATATTGCTATACGTAAAGGACGAATATCCTGATGAACAGCTCTTCCTTCATCCATAATAAATATATTTTCATCTTGCAGCACTTTTTTAGCCGGCAGTTCACTCTGTACCTTAATTGGCATGTTATCACCTACTCCTCTTTCTTTTTTGCTCCGTTACAGTTCAATTTTGGTTGACTATAAGCAGTTTGGTCCTGCTATATTAAAACATTATTTTTCTATATATTAACTCAGATTTATATTCCTTGCTGCGCCTGCTAATGGACACAAAAAAAGCTCCCCTCCTCTACTTATAATTTTCAAGGACGACAGCATATGCTTCGTGTTACCACCTTAATTTATCTATATCTCACAATATAGACCTTAGCGAGTACGGAAAACCTTCGATACTCTGGTGCTGTAATGGGCACTCCCATCGTAGCCTATACAAATACTGTAGTCGGTACGCGGCTCCAAGACCATTTTGGGCAATGTATTCTGTGCTTATTCTCACCATATAAAGCTCTCTGTAACATTTTCCATTGCTTACTTTTCTTTTCTCAGCCTTTATTATTTTAACTTAATATACTATATTATCGCTATAAAGTCAATATTCTAAATTATATCAAGTGTAACACTAAATTTATATCATGTGCATTATATCAATATCATTTACACAGTTATATATTTAAGATTTCATTTAGTGTCTTAAATTTATTATATAAATATTTTTTTATACAATGTACTATTTAATACATGGAAATAATCATATTTACTCATATTCCATATATTAAGTTGGCTTTTATATCTACTCTACAACTCTTTGGGCTCTTCTTTCAGACCTTCTTCGGACTCTTCTATCAGTTCTTCAATTGCTTCTTCATTTGCTCCTTCAACAGGTATTTCTGTCATTCTTTCCTTCGGTGCCCCTACTCTTAACAAAGCTTTCCTGGTAGATAACATAAAACCTTCCAGGCATAAGAGTAATCCGGTAGCTATTAATATTCCTTCCAGGGCAATTGTATCTGCCAAAGGGCCGAATATCAGCATACTAAGAGGCATTAAAGCACTGCTGATCATACCGAAGACACCAAAGACTCTTCCCAGGTATTCCTCCTCAACATTAACCTGCAGCATTACAGTAGATACCGTATTAAAGAAAGGCATTACGAAACCAAACACACCCATCAGGAACAGATATATCCAGAAAATATTTACAAATCCAAAAGCAAAGGTACATATACCCATTACCACACTGGCTAAGGTCATTGTATATATTTTATTCTTAAATCCCTCCCATTGAGTCATTAATATTCCACCTGCCATCATCCCAATAGAGAAGGTGATCTCGATCCCCGTAAGCCTCCATACTTCCTCACCGAAATTTCTGGCAACCTGTAAAGGAGTTAAAAAGGCAACAGGAGCTGCCAGGAACATAAAAAATCCGCTGAACACAAAGAATTCCCTTACAAATTCATGTTTTCTGACATATTTAAGCCCCATAAGCATGTCTTCTTTATAAGAGACATTTTGTAAATCCCTGACCCCTTTCTTATAAGGTACCTTTAAGAATAACAGTAATATTGTAACTGCAAGTGCAGCTGTGATTACATCAATAAAGAAAATAGGAGTAATTCCGGCTTCATTTAGCAAAGCTCCGCTTAACATAGGAGAGATCAGCATTATCATTGACTGAATGGTTCCATTTGTGGCATTTACCTTCTGCAGCTTATCCTCCGGTACTAACTGAGGCAGATAAGCGTTGATTGCCGGTGTCTGAATACCTGACCCCACCGCTCTGATAGCAGATACTAAAAATATCATCCAAAAGGCATCATATCCCATCAAAAATACAATAGCCAGTATCAGGGTGGATACAGCTATAAGACTGTCAGAAAGCATAATAAGCATTTTTCGGTTATAACGGTCGGCCCATACTCCGGTAAAGGGCGAGAGAAAAAAAGTGGGAAGAAAACCGCAAATAATTGATATGGTCATCATTATTCCGGATTTAGTATTTAGCGTAATGTACCAGGTTATCGCATATTGTACCAGAGAAGATCCAAATAGGGATAACGTCTGACTAGCCAAAAATATTGATACATTTCTTTTCCAGGTATTTTCCATTAATTGTCCTTGCAGAAGCATTCCTTTCTATTATTATTTAAATGCTGCGTTTAGTCTATTGGCTAAGTTTGCTTCAATTAATTGAATACTTTAGACTAAAACAGGATTATCATCAGAATCGTTTAAACATCACGGCGTTTGACATCTTTAGTTCAATACCTTTAGCTCGAAATATCTTTATGTTTAAACACAAAAACAGTTAGATTTCTAATGTATAGCTTCGATATAATTAATTATGTAGTAACAGAATACACAAGGAACATATGTTTTGTCAATAAAAAAATACAAAACCAGCACATCACTTTGAAGTGTCACCAGTTTTGTATTATTTAATCTTCTATATCTCTACTTATTATATTACAATCTAGGTATTACTTTAGTATTCTATTAATGCTAAGGTTAGGTGAACATACTCCTACTCTACCATCTTCAATAAATCTGCTTCCGTTATAACCGGTATTTCAAGCTCTTTCGCTTTTTTATTCTTGGAAGAATTTGAAAGGTTATCATTATTAATCAGATAATCCGTCTTAGCGGTTACTGACCCTGTAACTTTAGCTCCCCGTTCCTCCAGAAAATCCTTTAATGCATTACGATTTTCAAACTGTTCCAGTGAGCCCGTTATAACAAAGGTCTTACCTGTGAAGACAGAAATTGTATTTTCCGTTTCCTGAGTTTCAAAGGTTATTTCTTTTAATATATCCTCTATCATATGGGTATTGCTTTCTTTTCTCATAAACTCTACGAAAGCGGTAGCAATTACTCCGCCAACTCCGTTTATTTCAGTAAGCCTTTCAGTATCAGCAGCCTTTATAGCCGCAAAGTCAAACTGGTACTCACGACATATAAGCTTGGCAGTTGAAAGCCCGATTCCCGGTATTCCAAGACTGTACAGGAATCTTGGAACTGTTGTATTTCTGGCTTTATCAATGGAGGTTAACAGGTTCTGATAGGATTTCAATCCAAAGCCTTCCATTTCCGTTATAATGTCTTTGTGCTGCTCCAAATGGAAAAGGTCGGCAACCTCATGAATGATACCGATATTTAAGAACTTCTCAATAGTTGCTTCTGAAAGCCCTTCAATATTCATGGCATCCCGGCTTACGAAATGTGTGAGTGATTTTATCTTTTTGGCTAAGCAATCCTCATTGCTGCAAAAAAGTACCTTTACATCATTTTCTTCCCTGATTCTGGTTTCTTCCCCGCATACCGGACATTTATCCGGTACTGTCACGTTACCGCTCTGGGTTACATTCTCTGCCACCTGGGGGATTATCATATTAGCTTTATATACTTTTATGGTGTCACCAAGTCCAAGCTTAAGACCTTCCATAATACTAATGTTATGGAGACTTGCCCGGCTTACGGTTGTTCCCTCCAGTTCTACCGGATCAAATACTGCAATTGGGTTAATCAGTCCAGTTCTTGATGCACTCCATTCTATTTCCCGAAGAATAGTCTCTCTGATCTCGTCTCTCCATTTAAATGCAATGGAGTCCCTGGGAAATTTAGAGGTAGCACCTAAGGAATTTCCATATGCTATATCGTCAAAAGTCAATACCAGCCCATCAGAAGGAACATCCATCGTGGGAATCTGTGCTGCAAACCAGGCTACTGTTTCCTCAAGATTCTCAGCTGTTACCACTTTACTCTCAACAACATCAAATCCCAGGCTTTGCAGCCATTGCATCTGTTTTTCCCTGGAATTCTCATATAGGTTAATATTATCTGCCTTTACCAGGGAAAAGCCATAATAACGAACATTACGTTTGGCAGTTATCTCATTATTTAATTGTCTGACACTGCCGCTGCACAGGTTTCTGGGATTTTTATATTTTGCTTCCGTTTCCGGTATTTGCGCATTTACTTTCTCAAAATCGGAATAACGTATAACTGCCTCACCTCTTAATACCAATTCCCCTGTGTATGGAATGGAGTGGGGTAAATTCTTAAAAACTTTGGCATTATTGGTGACAACTTCTCCAATCTCACCGTTTCCCCTGGTAACTGCCTGAAAAAGCTTACCTTCTCTGTAGGTAAGCACAATGGTCAGGCCATCCATTTTCCATGACAACAAACCCTTCTGATTTCCAAGCCAATCCTTTAAGGTATCCGTTTCTTTGGTCTTGTCAAGGGAAAGCATCTGGGATTCATGCCTCATCTTAGGCAGCTCGCTTAACACCTCATACCCTACTTTGATTGTCGGGCTGTTTGATAGTACTGTCTGAGTTTCCTGTTCCAGCTCAAGCAACTCATTATAAAGCTTATCATATTCAAAATTACTCATGATTTCGCGGTCTTCCTGCTCATATACCCTTCCGGCTTCGTTAAGCAGGACAACCAATTCCTTTTGCCTGTCCAGTTTTTCTTTCATACTCATATACATGCCCTTCCGACTACATTTAGATTTTAGAAATTAATATTGGCACTCGATATATGATGATTAATTATTAGCGCCTTGAAGTTATAACTTCATCTTCGACCTGATGATCTGTTTTTTCGTTCCGTAGCTTTTTCGTAGTGATTCCTTGCTACAGTCTTTGGATATGAATACTCTGATGCATTACTCTTCTGTCCTTTAGACTTATTAGAACCAGATTGTTTCGTTGATTTACCGTTTATAGAAGTGGAAGAAAATGAGTTTTTAGAAGGGTTACTGTTATTATCCCTTTCTTTAAAGTTATCCTTCCGATAAACTTTTTTGCCATCACCTTTTTTCCCACTCTTGTGGTTTACATTGTAGTCCTTCTTATCATCAGTATTGAAATCCTTATGAGGCTCTTTACTAAATTCTTTCTTATAATCTTTTCTGTATTCCTTTTTATATTCTTTCTTATCTGCTTTTATATAATCTTTGTTTTCTTCTTTTTTGTAATTTTTATTGTCTTCTTTTCTGTAATTTTTATTGTCTGAAGCTTTGTAAACTTTATTGTCTTCTTTTCTAAATCCCTTACTGTCTTTCAGTTTATCTGCTTTCTTATAGTCCCTGTCTACAGCTTTATTATATTCTGTTTTATTACTTGCTTTATTACTCGTTTTATTACCTGTTTTATAATCTTTTTTATTTACATATTTTGAATCTTTTCTGGTATCGTGTTTAATTACTTTTCCGTCAACGTTATTTCGTTCATTTCTGGCTTCTTTGACACTATCGTAATTTGACTCAGCTGTATTAACAGAATCCCTGATAGCTTCTGTAAGACCAGTAATTTCTTTTTCTGTTATATTGCGGTATCCACCTGTTTGGAGGTGTCCTAAATGAATATTCATAACACGGGTTCTCTTCAGTGTCTGAACTCTAAAGTCTAAATATTCACACATGCGTCTTATCTGGCGGTTTAATCCCTGGGTTAAAATAATCTGAAAAGTATATTTATCCAGTGCTTTAATGGTGCAAGGTCTGGTTACCGTATCCAGGATCGGTACTCCTTCTGCCATTTGCTTTAAAAAATCTGCAGTCAAAGGTTTATCAACTGTTACTACGTACTCTTTTTCGTGATTATTACCGCCTCGAAGAATTTTATTTACTATGCTTCCGTCATTCGTAAGTAACAGCAGCCCCTCTGAGTCCTTATCCAATCTTCCGATGGGATATATTCTTTTATCAAATTTCAGAAAATCTATGACATTATCTTTTTCACGCCTGTCAGTTGTGCATACAATTCCTCTTGGTTTATTCAAAGCAATCAGAACTAATTTTTCTTCTCTTTTAACAGGTTTCCCTTTAAGCAATATTGTTTGATCTTTCGTTATCTTCATGCCTAGCTCGGCCTTAACTCCATCCACCGTTACATGACCTTCTTCTATAAGCCTGTCCGCTTCACGTCTTGAACAGGCTCCTGTGTCACTTAGGAACCGATTTAACCTGATACTATCTGTGCTATCGGAATAATCTTCTGTCTGCAGTAATTTTTTTGTTCTTTTTGCCATTGTGGCTCCTAACTAATCTTATATTATTTATTTGTAATTGCTGGATTTCTTCCATTATTATGATGGAAAATATGCTAATTTATTATATCAGTACATGGAAAAAAGTACAAGCACATAAAAATAACAGCGAAGCCATAAATGTCTTACATTTATACAATCTTCACTGTTATTAATCACTATAATTATTTTTGAAAATTTAGTCTTTATAAGTATAAAAATCTTTGATGAAAAATAATTTTCTCTTTCAATATTCAGCATCTAATATACTACATAAATATACCTGAATGAATTAAAATAAGTACATTATTTATTCATTAGAGGATACATTCTTAGCTGAATCTTCAAGTTTAGTATAAAAGGCTGCTAAGGATTCATCTTTTTTACGAACTTTCTCAAATTTTGTGTCAACAGAATTAATCATTTCTGCTACATCCTGTGCTTCTCTTAAGGTCTTTAAATATTCGGTAGTTTCAGCACTGTTCTTGCTTAGGTTTATATACAATTTACCGTCTTCACCGGTCTTAACATAATATTCAATCATTCCAGGTGCTGCAGTATCAATGCCAGAGAATTTCAGATCATAATAAACATATACTGCATATGAACCTTCCTCAGGTCCTGTCTTGATATAAGATTCAATATTTTCATATTTATCAATATACTTTGCTTTTCTGTTGATATCTTTGATATCTATTAAGTCAGTATTATCTACCAGATTCTTAAAATCTTCTACTTTTCCGCCTAATTTAGCATTCAGATATTTTTTGATTAATGTATTAAGCTCTTTGTTAGTGCTTTTCTCAAGAGGATTATTAGCCACAAATAGTACATCAGACTCTGCCTCAGAATCTTCTGTTACAGTAGGGGTAGGTGAAAGGTCTTCACCGGGAAGCAGTGAAGCTGCGGAAACTGCTGCTTTCGCTGATACATCTGCAGAAGAGCTGTCTGCAATATCAGCGGCTTCTAACTTATCTGCCGATAGACTTTCTACCTTATTTTCTACTCCGGTAGATTTATCCTGTTCCTGTCTTGTTATCGAAAATGTTATCATTCCAATCCCCATTGTACATACAGTTACCATGGCTATTATCTTTTTATATCGAAGTTTCATTATAATCTCCTTTAAAGTGAACCAATCAATAGTACTAATTAACTAAGTACCATAATAGCAGACATTTAAGAAAATTGCAATACTTTAATTTTATCTTTTGTAACATATTTAATAATTACGTAACATTTGATGGTGTAATTTGGCATTTTCTCAATTTTTCAAAAAATTTAAAAAATTGCTTGCCCTTATACAATATTTATTGTAAAATATGGTTATGCATCTATAGCTCAGTGGATAGAGCAGAAGCTTCCGAAGCTTCGTGTCGGGGGTTCGAGTCCCTTTAGGTGCATTTTTTGTTGTCTTTTTTAGAGAGGAACAAATGCTTGAAAGTACTGATTTTACTGGATTTGTTTGATTTTTTTCTTATATTTGAAGAAGCGTCATTTTTCATTTAGATTCGCTTAGATTCATTAAAAACCGTTTGTTTTGTAATCATTTTGTAATCAGATTACATTATATCCAATCCCTCTAAAGCCTTGGCTTTCTGCTCTTTTATGATATGAATATATTTATTATAAGTAAGATTTATATTGCTATGACCCAATATTTCTGATACCACTTTAATATCTGCTTTCCCCTTTGATAACAGTAATGACCCCATAGTATGTCTTAATGCATGAATGCCATGATGCTTATAATGTTCACCCATACCGTTCAATAATATCCTATCAAGTGTCCTTTGCAGATTCCTTTCATTAACCATCTCACCTTTATCATTTGATACAACATAATTAGTTGATATGCCGTAATATTTATTGTATTCGCGTATTTGATTAAGAGCATTTAGAGCAGTCTTGTTTATAGGAATATACCTATCACTATTTACAGTCTTCGTATCAGTTATGATAGTCAGAGTCTTATTAGATGATTCATCCGTAACTGATCTGTTTTTTATGATACTAGCACTCCGACTGACATGTATAACATTTTTATCTAAATCAATATCAGACCATTGTAGAGCTAGAGCTTCACCACAACGAATTCCTGTATTTAATATAAGAACAAATACTGGAGCATGTTTATGCTTATGGGACTTTTTATCAGTTATATGATCTGCCGATTTTCTAATAATATCTATCTCTGTATCAGTTAAAATATCAATGGTTTTAGTTTTAACAACCATAGAACTTTGTCTTGGAAGTGATATAGCGTCACACGGATTTTTATTCAGATCTCCTACTAAAACCGCATGTTTAAAACAAGGTCTTAATAGTTCTATAATTTTCTTAACACTGGAATATGATAATGTTTTACTTTTTTCATTTATCAACTTCTGAGTATCATTTGACGTAAGATTTCCCATCTGATAAATTCCAATAGTATTTTTAATATAATTATTAAGCACACTCTCCATTCTATCATATGAAGCAGGTTTTAAAGAGTTTTGTTTGTAATTGATCAGCCACCTTTCTATGTATTGAGATACGGTCATTTTAATTGCTTCATTAATACCCTGAGCCATTACTTTCTTATATTCCCTTAATTTCTTTCTAACCTCTGGCTCTGTCTTACCATATAAAGCTTTAACTTTGGGTTTACCATCATGAGTTTTACCTATTTGAATTCTGGCAACCCATCTACCATCTTTTTGCTGTGTTATGCAGCCGTCACCATGACCACGTTTTTTAGCATTTTCATTATCCATATTATTATCACTCCTATTTGTGATTACAATATTGAATTAATGACTTTAGGTTTAAATATATAATATCCTAAAATCGTATTCTGTACAATATTATAATGAGATTTCCTTACCAGCATTTCTATTAAACCAATCTTGCATCTGTTCAGAAGTTGTAAACCATTGCTTTCCTATCTTTGTTACGGGGAGCACGTTACTATTTAGTATCTGAGACATTTTCGTATTCCCGAATCCGAACATTTCTTGTAAATCCTTACTATTCAAAATTTTAAACTCCTTCTCCACATGAATCCTTTCTATAGAAAAAAGGATTTAACAAGCTTAACTTGCTAAATCCCAGTAATTAGTTATCGGATGAACAAGACAGAATCATCCTTTCATTCTTAAAATTTTGCATCAAAAAAAGCACCCATATAATAAAAAATGAGTGCTTAATATAAATTACATAATATGATTCTAAACGAATTCCTTTTGTTTGGAATAATAAGTCTTTTCTGATTCCTTTTCTAAATCATCTTTATCTGCTTGAGACATCCATTTGCTTTTTTGTGATATAAAAAAGTTATACCATCTATTAAAGACTAATTCAATTTCATTATCTTCAGAAAAAATTAATGGAGTACACTTTTCATAAAATATATCTACCTTTATCTTTTTATAACCTATTTCAGAAGTTACAGTCCTACTAGACCAATTGGATGTGTGTATTATTTTGGATATCCTTTTAAAATAACAGGAACTATTCCCTTTATCAATATCAAAACCTATGTTATACATGATTTTAGACATTCTATTATATAGTGCCTCGAATGTATTGTTATTAATATCGATGTGAACATTAATTAAGTCGCTGCTTGAAAATTTATATTTTGATGATACTAAACAATGTCGTCCTACACTCTGCATAAAATCTTTATTCTTAATTTTGAAGTAGAGAGGTTTCCTGTACTTTTGATCTTCAACATAAAATAATAAAGAATCACCATCTACCTTTACTATACTTATCGACTCATTATTTAAATGCTTTTTAAATTCAGATAAAAATCTAGCTACATATTGATTATAATATGCATATGCTAAAGTTTCTTCGTCAAACAAACTATTGTTAGTAGCAACTTCTTCCCATACTTGAGGATGATTGATTAATAACCATTCAGACATATCCTTTTTGCAAATTAATTTTTTACTTTTATTTTGTTGATAAAATAGCTTAGCTTCATTCCATAACTTATTGTATTGGATTATTAATTCTTTGTATCTTCTTTTTACATCATCAATAACTCCACCATTTTTTATGTAGTTCCTTTTAATAGTAAACAGGTCTTTTATAGTATTAGATATTGAATTATGTAAATCTAAAGGTAACATTATAGCGAAGTTTTTAAAATCTTTTTCTGAGTTAATTATGAAATCTGGATCATCAATTTCTATATCTCCAAATTCTATTCTTCGTTTATCTTCGTGATATTTATTGGTCAAATCAATCCGCTTCTTATGAATGTTACTAGATATTTCTATATTGGGGAATTTTTTAACACATTCACAGCCAACATGTAATTCATTACCATTAATTCTATTACGTATATAATGCACCCAGATGTTTTTACGATTACATAATTGGCATCTCATTTCTTTTTCAGTAAATAAACCGTAATCATAGGAATACCATTCTTGAACTATATTGTCAATCAACATTTTTTTATTCGAAGTTAGCACGGATATAGCTTTAGAATCAAGTATATTATTTCTTTTGAATTCAGCTTGTGTCAGAACTTCCATTTCAAATAAAGTATCATATAAATTTCCATAAAGCGTTGTGTCTTTTGGCGTTTCACTGTTTTTTATTAATACCATTTCTTCTTTACTAATAATAGTTTTATTTGATATTTTCTTTAGCTGAGCCAATACTAACCCCTTTCTATAATCACAAACGTCTGTTCTTGTATATGGTATCATATGGAAATTAGATTGTCAACTAAATATTGATATATAAAAATAGTAAATTGAATTTCCAATACTACATATTGTGTTTTCGATAATATTTATGAGTTTTTTGAATCAAAAAAGCACCCTCCGAGTAGAAAAGTGCTTGCTATATAAATTGACATTAATTCATTAATTTTTTTAGTAAGCTTTTAATAGTAAAGCTATGCAGCATTCTATTTGATATAGCAGTAATATTTCGTTCTTCAAGTTCTTTTTTTCTTTGCATCTCTTCAAACATTTCATATTCTCTAACAGAGGAACGTATCATTTCAGATACACTTTCTTCGTCAAACCTGAACTTGCTATAGTCCATATAAAAATCTTCATAATATGAATTCAAATAATCCATTAAAGTATTATCATCGTCGCTTTTAGTAGCATATCTAATATTTTTTTTGGTAATTTTTAATTTCATTTAAGCCTCCAATCAAGAATGTTTCTCAAGCAGCTTATATAATTTGTCGAATACAAAATCTCTTTCATAACATGAATGAATTAAATTAGCATATGGACATAATACTGTATCAGAGAAAATCTTTAATTGCTTATTAGTTCTGGCAAATTTTCCACCAGAAATATCGACTTGCAATACTAATTCTACAATATTTCTATTAGTCTTTATAGGTATTCCAATATACTGACAAATTTCTTCTTCACGTTTTTCACTTCCATTTAGTAAAACAAAGTTTTCTTTTACCAATTTTTTATTATGCAGTAAAATATGTTTAGAATTAGCATCTTCAAAAATAGTTGTGAAAAGTGGACTCTTTTCTTTTTCTTTTGAGAAAAGAGGAAATGTAGTGTAATAACTAGAGGGAGGAATTGCCGTATCTTTATTATAATAGGCAATCATTTTCACAAATTGACCATTATTTTTTTCATTAAACCTTTGGAATATAGTTACTTGTATATCATTAATCCCGGAGTGATAAGACAGTAAGGAATATATCTTTAAACAAATTTCGAATGATAAAGTTTGAAAATCTGCTATATTTTTAAGTTGATCAATATTTCTATTCACTTTTTTTCTTAATACATTATTTATTTCCTTATTAAGTCTGTATGTTTTCGTGGCGATAGTAGTATTCAAATTTTTTTGACTAATGTAGGCATCTTCTAACAACTGATAAAGAGTATTCGATTTGTTTTTCAGATGTTTTGCAACTTGTTCTATGATAACGATGAACAATGATACTATTATCAATAGCCACAACTTAGTCCACCATTTATGATTATCTTTGTACTCTAATGTATGCAATGTTATCAATAAAGTCATTATAAAGTTAGATAAAATTCCAAAAAACTCACTGCCAATAATACCAATATAACAAGCTCTTATGAAACTCAATAACTTAATAGGCGTGTACTTCCCCATATCTTCCCCTCATCCTAGGTATAATATCCTATTATACGACAAACTGGTAAGAGATGGAAGATAGAACGTTTGGTTGGATTTGGAAAACGAAGTAATTTATTTAGTACTTACTTTTTAGGTTTCGGATAAAAATTTATGTAGTTAAATTCTTCTAATTTCCGCTTATAATCTCCTATATCTTTTCTCATAGCAATAACAATTAACTTCAATGGTTGTTCTATATTGTCAGGATTACTTTCTGGCCATTCGTATTTGCCATTCTGTTTTGTGGGAATATATCCACTACTTTCAATTGCATTAAGTAATTCAATGCTAGCGATTAGATACATTTTTCTTAAAACATTCATATATTCCTCAGTTAACTCAGGCGTTTTCGTATAATATCTCCCTTGTGCAACATTCAAAAAATCAAGGTAGACCTCAATCTTTTTATTACGCTTAATTTCTCTTTTACTAACATAGTAAGTAATAACCCCACCAATGATAACACTTAAAATTGTAACAATAGAACCTAATATAGTCTCCATTTTAACCCCTTTATCTGATGTAATGTATTTTTATTACATTATATACCATAATAAAGGCAATTAAAAGATATAAATAATGCTGCACCCCTGAGAGTACAGCATCGGCACCTCCTACAATGCTATTGTAGTTTATCATTTTATGTAGCCTGTTTCAGTGGGTATATGGGACTAGTAGTTTATTTGTATTCACCACATTCAGGACAATATACTTTATCATAGCTGTTTGATTTTCCACATTTCTTACATGTCCACGTAGATGCATTTCCATTTGCAGAAGCTAATAAGTCTGCCTTAGAATCACTATATATTTCAGGTTTGTTTTCAGCTTTGCTTTTCTTATAACTGTTAGAGCTAATTTTATCATTGATTGAGTCAAGCAAGCTGATTATCTCTCCAAATCCATAAATAAATGCGAAAGAAATAACACCTGAAAATATCATTATTAAAGAATATGTAATTCCAATTTTACCACTATATGCTAAGTTTCCATATTCAGTATAACTATCTAAAAAAGATCCACCATAAATTGAAGCACCATCTAGAAATTCTTTGTAATTAAAATAATTTTTTACAGAAATAATAAAATAAGCTAGACCTCCAATTATTGACAGAATTAATACTAAAATAGCGATTGATTTAAGTATTTTACTAATCTTGGGTTCCATTGAATCCTCCTATGTATACATTTTATATAATTATACAATATATACCAATGAGAAGCAATTACTAAGCTCAGTATCAACAAATAAAATCCACAAAGCACCTACACATCAGTGTAAGTGGTTACCATAAGTTTAATCCCCACAAAATTATTTGATAAATCAATATGAAGTGTTAACGAGAATAGTGTGCTTTATATTAATCACAATAATGCTCATTTATCATTTTTGTATAAATTGTTGAAATTGATTCTAAAATACCACCCTTTTTTCTTAATTATACAATAAATACCATTATATAACAAGAATGTGATACATACCTATCTATTAGTTGATTTCTTACTATCAATCATTATGTAACCCATAACAACTTTTTAAAGTGTATTTAAAATTTTGATACTCGCTAATCCAACACTAAACCCAGATGCAGAATCCCAGTTCCATCATCTTCCGGCAACAAACATAAGTACTGAAACTCTAGCCTTACTGTCAAGTTCGCCTGTAATAGGAATCTCATAAAGCTTATTTACCTTATTAAGTTTTTCTTGCATCCACTTAATATCCTACATAATGAAACGGTGTCTTTTAAATAGACACCCTTAATCCTTTTTCTCTATTATATTTCTCATATTTTAGCTAACTTCTGTTCCAAATCATTAATTCTCTGATCAAGTTGCTGAATTACAGAAATAGCTGGGGATATAAATTCTTCTGATCTCAACATATAAAGGTATCCGGTAATAGGACTGTTAACATCATATTCACCAAATTCATTGATTTTTTCGTACACTGGATGCTTCACAAAACCACCAAAATCTTTTGTATCTATTCCTAATTCAAATAAAGCAGTCTCTACATCCTGGCTTATGAAACCAGTGTGAAAACGATCCGAGGAACCGTCATTATATTTAAATCTAACAGGTTTTAATTTAAGAATCAGTTTCTTATAGATCTCTGGTAATTCCTCAATATCATGTTTCATGACTCTATCTGAAGTTACTGAAGGAGCTGAAGCAAAGTAACCTGTTCCCCATCTATAAGTTGGAGAGCCTAAGTCACCACCATTTCGATTTGCAAAATTACCTGATGATGAGAAAAACGCAGTTTGTAAAGAGTCATTATATAACGTGTCGTGACGATGAAATTCAGGATTAAAAGAATAATTACTCTTATTAAAACTTGTTATGATATCTCCTAATACTGAAACCCCGTTAAATTTGTTAGATATGATATTATCAGCCTTTAAAGAAGATGTTGTTTCTATGCTAGTACAAATTATATCCCCATTTGTTATTAAGAGAGGAAAAGCCCCATTATGATATATTCCTATCTGTTTAGCCCCTATAAATGTATATCCGGCTGAATCGTCCGAAAAATCATTTGTAGTTTCATTCATAGGTTTTACTTTCATATAATTGCTTGTTATGTACCCATTATCAATTAATGTTTTTTGTGGGATACCATTACGATAACCAAAAGACGTAAATCTAGATCCATTTATATCTGAACCCGTAATTGTAGATGCTGTCATTGTAGATCCGGTTATTTCGCTACCAATTACCTGACCAGCTGTCACAGCTCCGGCAAATGTCCCCGTAGCTGCCATTAAATTAGCGTCAAATCCTTTTGATTTCTCAACATATTGCCTGCCTGTTGATTCTTCTATAAATACATATTCAAGGTCATGTTCTTCAAGTTGTGTTTCTTGCAAAAGTTTGACCCCTTTTCTGTCCATTTCATAGACTTGTATATATCCTCCAACCGCTTCGGAATAAATATTTGAATATATTTCAATATAAGATTCTGGTTTTCTATAGGCAAAATTTGTACTGTTATTGAAAAACCTGAAAGCCTCATTATAGATTTTTTGTCCATAAATTCCATTTACTATTAACTGAACTTCCCCTTTAGGAGCTTTATTACATTGTGGGATAAAATCAATTTCCTGATTAAAATCATAAGCATAAGCAGTATTATTTTGTACTGTTAAAACCATTGCATTTACATCGTGATAACCATAACTTATAATTTTAGATTTTTCTTTTGGGAAGGTTTCACGTAAGTATGATTGCAACTTAGCCAAATCAACATTATTATGTATATTTAATAAATCTGGTAATTTTTTATTTACTGCATTATTGGCCTCTGATGTCCCTGAAAGAAAAACCATATCTTTGTCTTTTCTTTGGCGTAATCCTTCACCAAGTTCTTTTCCTTTTAAATCTTTTCCCATTATGTATTGTCTCCAGAATATAATTGTTATGCTTATATTCTAAGGTATCAAACTATATAAGTATACAGGGATATTGTGGTCATAAACAAAGACACTACCCGTTGGAGTAATGTCTTGGTCATTAATCAATATTATATCCATATTCCTTTAGTCTATTGTAACTAATCTGTATTTCTTCTTCCGTAAATAATTCTTTATATTTTGCTTTAATAATAAATGCTTCAGCAGTTAAATCAAGTCTATTTTTCTCATATAACTTAGTAAATCCTTCTGTTGGATTATCTTGCATAACTAACTGTTTAGCGGTAATTAATCCTCCTTTTATTGTAAGCATTTCGGCAAACACTCTTGGTCTATATCCAATTTTAATAGCTTCTCTACATATGTATCTCATGTCCTCTTCAAAAGCCAATTCTAATCCAGTCATATATTCCTCCATTTGCATAAATGATACTTTAACTTTACTACCACATACATGAGTATAAATCCCTGTTTCGTCTATTTAAGACTCGTCAGTGTAGCTTTTTTATTTTAGAAATTCAATACCTGATTCTTTGTCATATCCTAGTTGAATTTTTTTATTATAATCAATTTGTGATTTATCTGAGTTAATGTACTCTAATGTAGGTAAATCTTCAGAGACAAAGCTTACTGGAACTCCATTCACATATTTTATAATGCTACCGGATATTAATTTAATACTAATTGAACCAGACTGATCATTGATTGAATACAATAAAGAGTCTAACCCAACATCAAACGATTTAATAATTTCTTTATTGTCAGCTAAAAACTTCGCTAATGAATTATTATCTTCAATCAATATCGCTGTCTGGTTAAATACGAGATACCTCCTAGAATCAATAACAACAACTAAATACTTGATTTTCTCATTATTCTTCATTAAATACTTTCTCCTTTGATTTTATACTATAAAATGTTCATTTGGAATGCTTATTCTTCTCCAAGGTATATACTGGCTACACTTACATTTTTAATACAATTTGAATATCCTTCGTTATTGTTATAGAAATCTTCTATTTCATTTGAAAAGATAACCTTATCTCCTTGCTTTTTAAATCTCATGCATTCAAAATACTCTTGGACTGTTAATTGCTCATATGCATTCTATGAACTTAGCATCTCTTCTAACTCGTGTTCGTCAACTTCTATTTCAAGCGTTACTTTAATTTTCTTCATTTAATAACCTCTTTTAATTAAACAAGCATGAATAAACTAATCATCAGAATTTTCTGCATCATAGTCTCTTCCGTTTGAATACATTTCTTCGTCAATAGCTTCATATTCTTCTATCATTTCCTTAAAATTTTTTTTGACCTCTTCATATGATGAGTTTTTATCGGTTTCAGTTTCCCAACAATTACGATCCATTGCTTCCAGCATTCTTAATTTTTCTTCTTCTTTTTCAAAGTCATCCATTTTTATTTTTCCTTTCAAATAATCTCAATTGATTGTTTCGTGTAGTTTTCACTTATATATAACTATTACAACTCCGCTAGACAGCATTATAATTCTCCGTTCACCAATAAACAACATCTTAAATCGTTTATTTTTTTAACTTTTATGTATCTTTCCTTTTAAAGTTACGCTTAAAAATATATTTCCATTTGTTAATCTATAATTTCTTATTGAAAACTCTCCACTTTTTTCTGTACATACCAAAATGCAATTTTCCCAAGAATCCTCTTTCATTTCAGGAGGTATATTGGAATTATCAGGTATACCCATATTAAAGTAATTTGATATTTCTCTTTCGATTGTATAATAACTTAAATCTTTTACTTCACATTCAAAATGAGTCGCTGTATTTTCCATTGTTTATCTCCTCACAAATACACATCATATTTATATTTGGTGCTGTAACGCAATTTTACATAATTTTTACTTTTTGACCACTAGGTTCATATTCTAAACTAGATTCATTTTTATTATAAACTATTGTGGAAGTGGGTGTCCAAGACACCGTAGTACTCATATCATAAGGCTTTATTTTAAATGTTTTTCCTTCCATCGTCGTAATAGTGCATTTGTCTATGTCTACTCCTATGTTTTTAAATTAATGAGTCCCAGTACTTAACATATATTTTCATCTAATTTCAAAAATTATCTATACATTAAATATCATCCTTTTTACCACTTCTCTATACCATTCCATCAAAATCCTACAACCTGATTCATAATTAAACCTGACTATTATATTAATATATATTATATTACATGGAAGATATTTGCAATATAATTATGTAATAAAAAGTCATATTTAAACATTAAAATAAGAACTCAATCAATCATCATAAGCAGCAATTAAGTCCTTATTCAAGATTATCAATTTTTATTGTAGAAAAATAACTAATGAAATAATTAGTCTAAGTAAAGTTAAAATTATATAAGATTCAGTCTAAACAATCTAAACCAAGCCAATACTATTTATAAATATAAGGGATATCCCTTATATTTTTATTTATACTTCCCTTCCTTCCATACTTTTAAAATATTCTATATAAGAACTTTTATAGAAAAAATAAGACTTTCCGACTTTAATTAGAAATGGTAGTTCACCCTTTCTTATCATTGACCATGTCTTTGTAGAGCCCCAGGGTAATAAATCCATTAACACTCTTAAGGGTAATAATTCTTCGTCTTTATACTTGTCTAAGTCCTGACTTTTAACCTTTCCCATTAAAATACTCCTTATTTACTTATTCTCGTAAGTATATACTTAATTAAGGATATTAAACATTAAAATAAGACCCCTACATTTTGTAAGAGCCTTATTCTAAGATTTAACCTAAAATCATTTTTTTGAATAATTGTAATCATTTTGTAATCAAGCTTGTTATTTTATATCTAAAACCCTAGTGTTTATCAGCATTACAGCTTTATTGTTGACAAGTCGAGTCCCTTTAGGTGCATTTTTTGTTGCCTTTTTTAGGTTTTACAAATCCTTTACTCCTCTTAAAGCCCATAAAACATTTCACCTTCCTGAGTAATGAATCATTTTTTTATTATTCCTCTTCTACTTCCCACTCCTCCTCCCATTTCATAACTTTTGATATATACTCGCTATTTGTATTAATAAATTTTGTAGCAAAGTGGTCGGCATCTTTTTCAACATCTTTTGTAAAGTTATTTCTTTGCTGCCAGACATGTCTCATTTCATGAGCTAATGAATGTAGTGAATAAAGCTGTTTACTCTGATAATCCAATCCATCATCAGTCTGGCTATATACAAAAATTATTATGATTTCTGATTTTTCAAGATATATACCTTCAACCCTGCCAGCCCATATTGTTATATCAAGTAGTATACTGAGTCTGTCAGTAATATTAAATCTTCTTATATAAGGTAATATATCTTTTCTATTTTCACAAATAATTAACTCTTTTGGTGATGCTTTTAAAGCCATTTTATTTATGATTTGAGCTAATTGGTCATTTGAATAGTAGGTACCTTTATTTACTATATTCATTTTAAATACCTCAACAAAATTTATATTAATGTACGAATATCCTTTTATTTAACCTTTCCCTCTGACCCGTTCAATAAATTTATTATATAATCCATATTGTTAATGGCCTTGGTTCTATCCTATCCTTTTTGCAGTAATTTTGCAATGAAATAGTAAAAAAGCACCAAGCAAAAGGACACCCGTTCCGTTTAGCAGAAGGAGTGCCCTTTAATTTATATAAGCTGTTTCTGTATTAATTCAGTCTCTTTTGCAGATGATATCTTTTTCATTACTGCAGACTTAGTATTATTTATTTCTTTTCTAACATCCGCTCTGAAGGTATCCATGGTTTTCTTGTGTCTTGGAAACCATTGCATAACATCGGCATGATTTGAACCATAACCAAGAGAATATACCTCACAATGACATACAATATCTTTTAACGGATCTAGCTCCAACTCTTTACTTAACATGGCAAATAACTGAACTGCATTGTTATATACCTTGGTAAAATATGCTTTATTAGCGCTCACATTATAATCAACCATTGTTCCGCCATTATAAGTGTGTCCTTTTGGTTCACAAAGTTCAATACCAATCGCAGAGTTATTATAAGAGCCTTTTTTTCCTGAACCAACATGCCATCCCTTATAATTCCAGGGTAATGTCTGAATAATTCGATCTGCCTCTATAAAGCCATGAACCGATATTCTGGAACTGTCCGTGTTCATCTTGTTAAAGATAATATCTGAGTCAGGCTGTGCTACCCCCAGGGAATGCAGCACTAGTTTTTTAACATTAATGGTAACAGGTGATGAATAACATCGGTTCTTGGTCATGTATTTTTGGATGATATCCATTATTTATCATCTTCTTTCTCAGTAAGATTCCTGACAGCTTCAAATGCTCCGGTGCTTGCCAATCCACTGGCTAATCCTCCCAATAAGATTTCTGGTGTAAAATTCCAGCCATTTACCCAGACATTTAAAGTAACACCCAATACAGCCATTATAAGAGGTATGTATTTGTTTGGAATGAAATCCAGGCTATGTTTAATGATATAACCAACTGCCAGGCAAATTGCCATTACTAATACTACTACATACTGTAATAAATCTCCCATAATTATCCTCTCCTTTTCTTGTTGGCAACTCCTCAAGTTCCTCATAATGATGTGTTATTGTTTACTTCTGTTTTTATGCCGAATCCCTATACTATCAAACTATACAAAACACAGATAGTATCTTAAGACTATTTTACCATATATTTACTTTTATTGCAAAATAAAAAGAGGAGTCCTCCTCCTCTTTTTACTACTGCATTATTTTTGAAAGTAAATTTACCTTTCAGCACTTTACCAGTAGATTATATTTCTGATTTTACAAGGCTTTTTTTGCTTCACGCACTAATCTCGCATAACATTCTTTACATAAGGCTCTATATTTTTCATTACCACCAATATCTATCTGTTCACCTTTTGTCATTACTCTCCCATTCTGATCAAAACGTGCATTGATGGTAGCTTTCTTTCCGCATTTGCATACTGTTTTAATCTCCTGTATGCTCTCCGAAAGTTCTACCAGACGTTTACTGCCCGGAAATAAGTGTTGGGTAAAGTCGATTAGAAGTCCAAAACACATAACTGGAATACGGAACGAAATCTGATACAGCTCATTAACCTGTTCTTCACTTAAGAACTGAGCTTCATCAACCATGACAACATCAATTTTATCCGGGTCGTAACAGGAATATACGGAACTGTCGCTTCCAAGGGTGATACATTTACTCTGGATACCAACTCTGGATTTAATAATATCCTGACCGTCTCTATCATCAATTTGAGGTTTTAGGAGTAACACTCTGAATCCCTGTTCCTCATAATTATGTTTTATCATTAATAAATTTGCAGATTTACTGCTGTTCATACAGCCGTATTTAAAATATAACTTAGACATCTTTCCTCCTGCTTTTGCCAGCTTCTTGAATAAGATAAGCAATATGTAATATAAAAACCTTTCACCCATTATATATGTTCTGTTTTTATATTTCAAGTGAACCGGTCACACTGACTTGAATTTCGAATAAAGCCAACAGATATTTCAAACAAGTGCCTTTTGCTTCGCCGAAAGGATTACTGCCATTATACTCTCATAGCTTTAACAAAAAAGTATCTCCAAGCACTTGATAATGGTTGGAGATACGATTTTCTTTATATATATCTATTGAAACATATCATTTTTAGAAACCACCGGCAGCTTAACGTAAATATTTAACTGACTGTCCGTGCTGTCACAGGTTGCAAGCATTACCTCTTTGATGTCCTTGATACCCTGGGCGCTAAGTTGTTTCTCCAGCCAAATTTCGTTTTTTCCTGCCCATTGCAGATTGCTTTTTAATATTTTCCCGTCTATTATTACATTTGACATAGGAAAACTCTGTTCCGGATTAAGATTTAGATCTTCAGCTGTTACCGGTTTGTTCTTTGCCATAGGAAGTATACTTAGTTTACCATTTGACTCCAGAATTGCAGTATGGATTTCACTCAGGTCAAAGTAACCGTTAACCCTGCACATGGACAAAAATTCATCCACGTCTATTTTTGCTTTCAACATATTTTTATTATAAAGTTTCCCATTCTGATACATTATCAGAGAATGCCCTTCAAAAAATCTTCGAAGTTTAATTGATTTACAGGTTAATAATGATATTACAAAACATACTACTCCATAAATAACCATTGCTAATAATGGTCTTCGAAAATCATCCTCCAGTGATGTTGCCATCTCCGCTGCAATGGAACCTATCGTTATACTGGTTATATAATCAAACATACTCAACTCGGACATTTCTCTGTCACCCATAATTTTCGTTAATATAAAAAGTACCGCAGCTGAGCTTAAAGATAATACTGCTATTTTTATTAAGTCCATATATTTACTTCTCCTTAGGAATGAATACTCATATTATCATTAAACTTAGGATGCACAAATATATGTGAATTATGAAAATTTCACTCTAATTTTCACTTTCATATATTTTTTATAGTAAAATTAAGCTTTCATAATTCTCTGCTCATCTGCTGAATAATAATAGACGCTATCTGATAAGAAATCTTCTTCTGCTACCTGTGTTAGATTAACATCCTTAACCATATCAACAAGCTCATCTTTCCCAACAAATCCGTCATCTTTAATAACAATTATTTCGTGAATACTACTTGGGAGGATAAAGAGATTACCGTTCAGTTCTTCTGCCAAAACATTAATTACATCTTTGTACAGCAAGCAACTTGCCCCATTAATACCTGTCCCATTAGAAATAACATACATACGGTTTATATTATCCGCTGCTAAGGAAAAACCACCAAGGATTTCCTCCATTGTTCTGATTGATGCCGGAAAGATACGAGGTGTATTATCTTTGGCAACCTCTGTCAGTATTTTGATATTTATCCCCCAGCCTTCTAAATGACGATTTGTTATTCTTAATGAACTGATATAATCCTTTTTATTCTGAACCAGGCAATGAAATGTAATAGCCAGATCAAGAAATTTCAGAAATGGTACATCTCTTAAAACATCTTCATTTTTCTGATAGTTAACAAGCCGGAAGAATATATTTTCTCTAATCTTATTAAAATCCTCAAGCACTTCTGCCTCCGGCAGATTATTTAGGGCAGCTTGACTATAAGCCTCTACAAACTCCACTGCAATATTCTCAAGTTCCACATTTTTTATGTATTTTTTGTAATACAGCTCCAGATAAATGCTATGAGTTACCCGTTCCTCTTTTTTCCTAACTACAATACCTTCTCTTAGTCCTCCATTATTTTTGGCAGCTGTATGAAGATATAATTCAAATTCCTCACCTAGCTGCGCACTCACAAGTTCTTTCAGTTGTACTGCAAATGAACTGAAATCCAACTTTTTCAGATTTCCCTGCATATAAATTCTCCTTTGTTTGTTTTATTAATAAACAGCAAAGGAATTCGAACTATCCTGAGCCGTTTCTTGCATTAATAGGTCAATAATGTCTGGGTTGGTTTTACGGAAATGAAATATGATAACATTAGAAGTAATGAGCTGTTTATAAACAGAATAGTAAACTACAGAAACTACTACCAATAGAATGGAGGTTTTTCGTTTTTAGCTTTGATGGTTTTTTGCTTTAATTTTGGTGATGATTTTCGTTTTGATGATTTCTCGTTTTAATGATTTCTCGTTTTAATGATTTTTAATGGTGTTTGTTTTAATGATTTTTTATAATGTTCGTTTTAATGATTTTTAATGATTTTCGTTTTAATGATTTTTAGATTCCTTAATAATAATTATTATAGAATAAGAAGATTAAGACCACTCCCAGAAATAAGAACTTAACTTATAAAGTATAATAACAGATAAATAGAGACTGTTCAAGAAATTCATGGAAATAATTCTTCACAAAATTCATTTCGCTTTTTCGTCAGATTTACTTTTCCCTTGCTTTCTTTACAACACTGCCGCTTAACGCTATACAGACCTGAGCCGGTAAATAAAACATCCACATTGCTATTTCTGCGAAACTGTATAACTTATGAAAAACTTGCTGATTTATTGTAATAAAACCTTCCATATTATAAATACCTACGTTAATATCACAAAGAATAAATAAAAGCATACCCAGTGCAAAGATTATTGATTTTGAACTCTTGTAATTATTCATATGAATGAAAGACCTTATAACATTGTGGAGTATGGTAATAAAATAAAAACCAGCCACGTAAAGCAGCAGTCTATCAGATATTTCTATCTTCCCATTTAGAATTCCCAGCAGCTTTAATACAGATAAAACTCCAGCCCACATTAAAAAATTTAGCAATAAGCGATAGAATAAAACTGTTTTTTTTCCTTCATTTATATCCAGATACCAAAGTCTTAGGAGATAAATAAGCTGTACTATAGAAAATGAAAGCATCCCAAAAGTAAAACTGACTGTAAAAAGTAAAAAATAATCTGATATGCCGGTAAAACAAAAAGCAGCAACAAGAATTATTGTATCCTTTTCCCGAAACAGGATAGAAACGACTACAGAATATACAAAACATAACAGAACAGAAATATATTTTAACAAAGTGATGGTAGTAATTTTCAGAGATCCGTTCATATCTCCTGTCATAAAGCTTACATAGATAATCAACTCTGTTAGTATATAAAAAACGGTTAAATATATAAGTATCGGTTTCTTGTTTTTCATTATTTCATCCTCTATTAATTCGTTTATCTACAGTTGAATGTCTTACTTTTTATTTCAATAATTACATTTACAATATGATTCTATAATTCTTGTCACATTTCACTTCTAACACATATTTTTATAAATCATTAACAAATTACCATAAAATTAACCTCAATAATATTCCTATAGTTCTTATTACTGCAAATTTTTCCACTTAACCATCTGTCTTATTCCACTCTTTATCCTTAATTATAACTGATATGGAAGCATTGTACAAATAATCAATGAAAGAAGAAATAGAATGAAGGAATGAACAAACATGTATACAAAAAGCAGGCGCATTGGGTTTACCCGACAAGTTTCTTTCAAGGATAATACTGAAAAAATGCTCTAGTAACATGTAATGTCAAAACGATGTTACATATAGAAACTCAGAATTGGTTGTAGCTATAAAAAAAGTGACTTATTATATAAAGAAATAACAAAGGAGGTATTTATCTGAGCCGGAACAATCAAAGGTGAAAATAGATTTATTATACAAGGAAAGAATGGATTTATCTTAACTCACTCTATACTTTGCGCACTTTTTCATGTATAATATTCCCATATGACTATCTTCCGTTATCCTTCTTTCCACTCGACAACTTATATAAATTCAATATATTTAGGGGGCATTATGATACAGGTTAAAAATGTAACAAAAAAATACGGTAAAACCATTGCAAGCAATGATATCAGCCTGGAAGCCGGTGATAAGGAAATCACGGTGCTGCTGGGTGCCAACGGTGCCGGAAAATCAACCTTGATAAAAAGTATCTGCGGACTCTTGCGTTTCGACGGTACTATTATGATTAACGGTTATGACAACCATAGTATAGAAGCGAAAAGACAGTTAGGTTATGTACCGGAACTACCGGCTATGTACCCGATGCTTACCGTTGAGGAACACCTTCAATTTATTGCCAGAGCATATCGTCTAAAAAATTGGGAGGATTATGCGGAAGAGCTCTTAACCCGTTTTGAGCTGGCTGATAAACGTACCAAATTAGGACAGGAACTATCAAAAGGAATGCAGCAAAAAGTCAGTATCTGTTGTGCTCTCCTTCCCAAACCCAAGGCAATAATATTTGATGAGCCTTTTGTAGGACTGGATCCACATGCTATAAGAGAATTAAAATCAATTATTGCAGAATTGAAAACCGAAGGGATTTCCATTATCATAAGCACACATATGATTGACAGCATGGAAGAGACTTGGGACACAACACATATTATGAAAGATGGAAGGATCATGGAGAGCAGAAGACGAAAAGATCTGGACAGCCAGAGCAGTCTGGAGGCCTTGTTCTTTTCCATAACCGAAGGTAAATAAATATTGAACTGCAGAATAATTAAGAACGCAGATGGGAGTAATTGTGAACAGTATAATTTTCTTAATAACAAGAACTTTAAAGAATAAATTCAAAAATATGCTACGGAAGCCCTCTATGGTTATATTATATCTATTTTTCATCCTGTTCTTTGGGTATTCCATAGTGCTGACCGTATTAAACCCTCCGGCACTTCCAACAAGTGCCAAACCCCAGTGGCTCCTTGTATTTTTTACCGTCTATCTGATGTTTTTCTACTTTGGCGGTATAACAAAGGGTCTATCCTCTGGCAGCAGTTTCTTTGAAATGAGCGATGTTAATCTGCTCTTTGGTGCACCTGTTAACCCGAAGCAAATCCTTGGCTACGGAATATTATCACAGGCCGGAAAAAGTCTTATCGGAGGACTGTTCTTACTGCTGCAGGGTACCACCTTTGCCTCCTTAGGCCTGAATACCATCCATTTGTTCCTTTTCTTCGGTGCATATGTATTAGCGCTTTTAATCTGTGAATTTATGTCTCTGGCTATTTACATGATAACCAACCAGCATGAACGCCGTAAAAAGATAGTTAAAGTTATAGCAATATTGCCTATATTAGTATTGGCTGTTAGTTACCTTAGAAAATATCTGGAAATAGGTGATTATAAAGAAACTCTTTTTTCAATCCTTGAGGATGGCAGTTTAAAGCTGCTGCCAATAGTGGGCTGGACTACGGAAGGTCTCAGAACCTATCTGGCAGGAAACATGGCAGCTGCAGGTTTTAATATTTTACTTACTCTGCTTCTTGGTATCTTTTTTATAGCTGTAATTATCTTATATAATTCCGATTATTATGAGGATGTATTAGTGGCTACCGAAACTTCCTTCGAGAAGAAAAGAGCGCTTACAGAAGGTAATATCAATGCAGTCAGCAAGACTCCGAAGAAGGTTAACAAGGGGAATAAACGTTTGGCCGGTATTGGTGCCCAGGCAATATTATATAAGCATCTTTTGGAGTCCTCAAGAAATAATCGTTTTTCTTTACTGGATGGCAGCTCACTGTTTATGATAGCAGGTGCAAATATAGCTGCATATTTTAACAAAGAAAGCATGACCATGCTAATTATATTGGCTGCTTCCTTCTACCTGCAATGTTTTCTCATAGGTACCGGCCGTGGTTTAAAGGAGCTCTACACTCATTACATTTATTTAATACCGGAATCCTCCTTCAATAAAATTATCTGGAGTAACGGTGAGATCATATTAAAACATATTTTAGAGAGTTTCCTTATGTTCCTGCCTGCGCTGATTTTTACAAACTGGAACCCGGTTATTGCTTTGTTATGCGCCATAGCACGCAGCTGTTTCTCCATTTACCTGATTGCTGCCAATATGCTGTCTCAGCGAATCTTTCAAAATATTATCAGCCAGGGACTTTTATTGTTTATCTATCTTCTCTTTATTATGTTTACAATGGTACCTGGATTCATCGCCTTATTAATTGCATATACGGCAAATGCCTTAAGTGTTGGACTTATTCTGTTAAGTTTATGGGAAATTATTCTTTCAGTATTATTTTTCTTTTTCAGCCGAGGAGTACTGCATGCTTCCGATATGCCTACTATGCAAAGGAAGAACTGATGTTATTATAATAATGGTATAATTAAAAGTACAAGCTCTAACGAAAACATGCTCCGCTTCATGGCATATATTTGCATATCAAATATATATCATAAAGCGGAGCATATTTATGATCAATTTTATTTAATTAGCTGCTTCTCTGTTTCATACACCATGCTTTTATAATGAATAAGTATTCTTTATATTGTAGTTACTGGAGTTTATGAGCCAGATACGCTTCTTTATTTATTGCTTATAAGAAATGCTTCTGCCTGATTCACCGACAATGCTTCACTGTATAAAAATCCCTGAGCTCTATTGCATCTTGCACTTTTAAGGAACTCCTCCTGTTCACTGCTTTCCAGACCTTCTGCCGTAACAGTAAGATTCATACTTTGAACCAGTGCTATGGTTGACTCTATAATACTCTTGTTAAACTCATCAGTAAAGAGTGTATCCAAAAAGCTCTTATCCATCTTAATGCTGCTGATGGGATATAGCTTCAGATAATTCATTGAGGAATATCCGGTACCAAAGTCATCCAGGGCAAAGGAAATACCCAGTTCACTTAAGGCTTCTATGACTGACTTCGCATGTTCACTTTCCTGCAGAGCAGCTGATTCGGTAATTTCCAGCTCAATGTTTGCGGGATTTACACCTGTCTGCTCAATCACTTCTTTTACTTTAGAATAGAAATCATTGTCCTTTAACTGTCTGACAGAGACATTAATACTCATGGTTAAATCGGTATAACCTTTATCCTGCCACTCCTTTAACTGTTTTAAAGCTTCTTCCATAACAATAATACCAATTGGTACAATAAGTCCCGTTTCTTCTGATAAGGATATGAATTCAGAGGGTTTTAGAATTCCCTTTTCTGCATGATCCCATCTTACCAATGCTTCAAATCCAGTTATCTTGTCTGTATTAAGATCAATCTGAGGCTGATAGTATACGATAAATTCACGTTTTTCTATGGCGCGTCTCAATTCCGATTGATTCTGTATCTTCTCCATTAGCCTCTCATTCATAGCAGGCTTGAAATATGCAAAGGTATTTTTACCCGTAACTTTTGCTGAATACATAGCAGAATCGGCATTCTTAAGCAGCACCTGGGTTGTCTTTCCATCTTTTGGTGCCATTGCGATACCGATACTTACAGTAACAAAATATTCTTTTAAGGATAATACAAATGGGTATTCAAATACTTTAAGAATCTTCTTTAATTTATCTTCGTATTCACCGATATCCGTAAAGTTCTGAGACAGAATAATAAATTCATCACTTCCAAGTCTCGCCAGAAAATCGTTCTCATCAATGGACTGCTTCAGCCTGTGGGTTATATCTATCAAAAGCTCATCCCCATAGGAATGTCCGAGATTATCAGTAATCTGCTTAAAATCATCCACATCGATATACATTAATGCTACAACTTCTTCATTTCTCAGTGTTAACATGACATTATCCAGAAGTTCCGTCAGTGCATAACGGTTCGGCAGCTGGGTCAGCAGATCGGTATAGGCTAACTTCTTCAGTTTCTCATTACTTTTTCTTAGTTCTTCATTCTTTGTCTGCAATTGGTTCTTGTTATTAACGGCTTCTTCAAAGGAAATTTCGAGAGTATCAAATTCTTCTTCCAAATACTTCTTCTGTCCGTCCAGTGTTTTGAAAGCTTTACTCTTTCTATTATGGATGATTGCAAATACGATTAGGAGAAGTACACATACACCAGTTGAAATAAATATCATACTACCTGTTATGTAAGGTAATACATATACTTTCTCCCCTCCCTGTAACTCGAGACTAATCATATCAATTAACATTCTTGTACCCCAATTTTCTTGGGCTCTCCTTCTATATTGAGCCTGTTTTACAACATATTATACCAACAAACAGCTCTTATAGCAATCTTTTTTTACTTTTTGCACAGTTTGCACAATCATTCAATGCCTCATTTTAAGGTTATCGGACTGTCAGGATATTTTTGCCTCCTAAACTCTGAAAGCTTACAGCATAATAACGGCTGAAAGTATAAAGATACTTCAGTACAATAAAGTAGCTTATTCTTTCCGGATATGCTTAAACAGAAAAAATGTTGGCAGTATGTTTTGATATGCTCCTAAAAGTCAGACTTACAATCTAACTTTTAAGAGGCATTTCATTTTACATACCCCAACATTTATTACAGATCTTCTATTTTATAGCATATATTACTTTTTATTGCTTAAATATTCATCAATTGCTTTCGCTGCTTTCTTACCGGCACCCATGGCAAGGATAACCGTAGCTGCACCGATAACTGCATCTCCGCCGGCAAATACACCTTCTTTTGTTGTCTTTCCGGTTTCTTCGTCTGCTACGATACAATTATATTTATTCAGGTCAAGACCTTCCGTTGTTGATGAGATTAAAGGATTAGGGCTTGTGCCAAGAGACATGATTACAGTATCTACCGGCAGCTCGAATTCAGAATCCTTTTTGGGTACAGGCCTTCTCCTGCCGGATGCATCCGGCTCTAAGAGTTCCATTTCTTCACATCTCATACCCTTTACCCAGCCATTTTCATCTACAAGGATTTCTGTAGGATTGGTTAGGAACTTAAAGATGATTCCTTCTTCTTTGGCATGATGTACTTCTTCAACTCTGGCAGGAAGTTCTTCTTCACTTCTCCTATAGATAACATAAACCTCTGCTCCAAGTCTCAGTGCTGTTCTGGCAGCATCCATTGCCACATTACCGCCGCCCACTACTGCTACTCTCTGTCCTGCCGCAATAGGGGTATCATATCCGGCTTCAAAGGCCTTCATAAGGTTGTTTCTGGTGAGGTATTCATTGGCTGAGAATACACCATTGGCATTCTCTCCGGGGATTCCCATAAATTTAGGAAGTCCTGCTCCTGATCCGATAAATACAGCCTCAAAACCTTCCTCTTCCATTAATTCGTCGATGGTGGTGGATTTACCGATTACTACATTGGTTTCAATCTTAACACCAAGAGCTTTGACATTTTCTATTTCACTCTTAACAACTGTCTCTTTCGGCAGACGGAATTCAGGAATGCCGTAAACCAATACTCCACCAGCTTCATGAAGCGCTTCAAAGATAGTTACGTCATAACCGGCTTTTGCAAGATCTCCTGCACAGGTTAATCCGGCAGGTCCGGAGCCGATAACAGCAACTTTTTTATTCTTCTGCTCTGTAGGCATTTCAGGTTTGATCCCTTTTTCTCTTGCCCAGTCAGCTACATAACGTTCTAATTTACCAATGGAGATAGGTTCTCCTTTAATACCTCTGATACATCTTTCTTCACATTGGGATTCCTGAGGACATACACGTCCGCATACGGCAGGCAGAGCGGAATAATTGCTAATAACTTTGTAAGCTTCCTCTACATTGCCTTTCTCAACCTGATTAATAAAGCCCGGAATATCGATACTTACAGGACATCCGCCTATACATTTGGCATTTTTACATTTTAAACATCTGAGGGCTTCTTCTTTCGCCTCATCATCGTTATATCCTAAACATACTTCTTTGAAGTTATGTGCTCTTTCTTTGGCATCCTGCTCTCTTACAGGTGTCTTCTTCAATACGTCCATCTCTTTAGCTCCTATCTGTCTGCGGGGTCATCACTGCAGCCACAGCCGCCCCCTTTGTGGGTTGCGCCTTCTTTTTCCTTTAAGATAGCTCTGCCTTCTACAGTCTTATACATCTGCTGTCTCTTCATGGATTCATCAAAATCCACTAAATGTCCGTCAAATTCAGGTCCATCTACACAGGCAAATTTAACCTTGCCGCCAACAGTCAGTCTGCAGGCACCACACATACCGGTTCCGTCTACCATTATGGGATTCATACTTACAATAGTAGGAATACCAAGCTCTTTGGTCAGTATACAGACAAATTTCATCATGATAACAGGTCCGATAGCAATCACCAGATCATAATGTTTACCCTGATTATTAACAAGGTCTTTAATGCAGTCATTGACATTTCCTTTAAAACCGTAGGAGCCGTCATCGGTTGTCACATAGACATTCTTTGCAACTTTCTTCATCTCGTCTTCCAGGATTATAAGGTCTTTATTTCTGGCTCCGATAACGCAGTCTACATCATATCCCTGCTCTTTCATCCATTTAACCTGAGGGTACACAGGGGCAGTACCAACACCTCCTGCAACAAAGAGAATGCTTTTCTTACGAAGTTCATCTTCGGGTTCGTCGATCAGTTCGGATTTTCTTCCCAAAGGACCAGCAAAATCCCTGAACTCATCCCCTTCTTCATACTCAGCCATACGCTTGGTTGAAGAACCTAAAGCCTGAAATACAATGGTAACGCTTCCAATTTCACGATCATAGTCGCATATGGTCAAAGGAATACGTTCACCCTTCTCATCCATCTTAACAATTACAAACTGCCCTGGATAACAAGATTTAGCAACTCTTTTCGCCTCTATATCCATTAAGTAAATATTCGGTGCCAGGGTTTCCTTTTTCAATATTTTGTACATTACCTATTCCTCCTACTGAGCCTCTCCGTACAAGAAAATTCCTGCATTATTATTAAATCCGCTGTGAGGTTGCAATAAGTTAACATTCTATAAATATAAATCAAAATATCTCTTTGCCATCGTCAATACAGCCGTTATGTAAAGGAAAATTCCCACAAAGAAAACTTAGTTTAATTTATATAGTTACAATCTTTATATACCGTTAAACTTATACATTTAACATAACTCTTCATGTTAAATAATTGTCAATCTCTACACAGCAGTTTGCTCTAGTAAATTACATTATAGATTATCTCTTCAAAAAAATCCACCCCCTTTCCTTTAAATACAGCTAAATGGTCATTTTTATATAATTTTGAAAATCTCTCAGTTATTTTGTCGTTATATTATACAATTTTCCTATTTGCCATAATCCAGTTGTTATATTTTTATCAATCAAAGTTTCAACATTCTAACAATCATTCTACCAATTTCTAAATACTAGAGCTAAAATAACGGTAATTCTTTATGCCAAATTATAAATACTAGATGTTTTACACAAAATAAGGTATAATAAAAATCGGGGAATCCAGCCAGCTGTTTCTATAACAGTTTCAAGCTGCATAAAAAGTTGGCATGAAAGAAAAGCGTTACTACTGTATTTTAATTTGTATGTGTGTATAGCACACAATTGGGGACACAATAAATTTAAACGCTTTTCTATATATCTTGATATTTAAGTGCGTTCGTACGCACAGATGGGAGCTCATATGTATAACATTTTAGTTTGTGATGATGATAAAGAAATCGTTGATGCCATACAGATCTATCTTAGTGCTGAAGGCTATAATATTATAAAAGCTTATAACGGAATACAGGCCCTGGAAACAATTGAAGCCTCAGAAGTCCATCTTGTTCTTCTGGATATCATGATGCCTGAAATGGATGGCATCCGGGTTACTATGAAATTGCGGGAGAATAACAGCACTCTTCCTATCATATTACTGACTGCCAAATCCGAAGACAGCGATAAGGTGCTGGGTCTTAATGTCGGTGCTGATGATTACATTACCAAACCTTTCAATCCTCTGGAACTAATAGCCAGGGTCAAATCTGCCCTGCGAAGATACACAAAGCTTGGCAGCATTGTATCAGAGGAACAAAATATCTATTCCTCCGGTGGCCTAGTAGTAAATGATGACAGAAAGGAAGTCTATGTTGACGGAGAGCTGATTAAGCTTACTCCCATAGAATATAACCTGTTAAAACTCCTGGTTAAGAATAAAGGGAGAGTATTCTCAATTAATGAAATCTACGAACTCATATGGAATGAGCCTTCTTATGGTGCCGACAACATCGTAGCGGTGCATATACGTCATATCAGGGAAAAGATTGAGATCAATCCAAAGGAACCCAAATACCTAAAGGTAGCCTGGGGTATCGGCTACAAGGTGGAGAAATACTAATCATTTAGAAAGGCTGCGATACTTTATGAATAGAATTAAAGGTTCAATGTATATAAAAATATTGATACATATTGTCCTGTTTCTGTCAGGTCTTACCCTGACCATTGGGACTTATCATATTTTTAAATATCTTGATTCCTATACTACAAATACTTCTGATTTTAAAGAGACTTCTGAATTTCAGAATAAATATCTGAAATATGTAGAGCGGGTTGCCGTTTATGTAGACTACAGAGAAAAAGGCTACTCCGGAAGTATTGGGTTCGATCCGTCTTCAACAGATATCTCCTCCCTTTTTGAAAAAGAAGTGGTCAACCCCAAATCTAAAAAGAAGAATACAAACAATAAAAGTGAACAGGAACAGTTTGATTATTATAATGCCATACTCAATCAAACCAACAGTAATTTTCTGTATTATGTTAAAAATGTAAAAACAGGAGCTGTTTATACCTCTGCTGCCCTGGAAAACAAAGTATATAAGACCAACGAAGAGGGTAAGGATAAAATGACCCAGAAGGAATATCTGGAGCATGTAAAAAAGACAAACAATGCCTACCTGATCATTAATACAGAGACAGAAAAATATGCCACCAATGTAAACCGTAATTACCAGTTTCTAAATGATGAAAATTTAACCTGGGTAATGGACTACATCCGGGGAGTTGTCATAAACAGCGAGGATGAAACGGAGACCAATCGGGGTGAGTATATTATCTGTACAACCATTGTTAATAATTTTCCAAACAAAGCTGATGAATTCGGTACGATGTACCATCATTTTAATACACTTTATCGAAATTATACGAATTCCCTGCATCCTGTTCCCATATCCTTTGCTTTGCTTCTGGTCTTTTTTATTTTGATAGTCTTTTTTGCCGGACATTCAAATAAATCCGATCAGATAACACTTATAGGCTTTGACCATGTAAGAACCGAGACCGGACTGGTACTTATTGTCAGTGGTATAACCCTTCTCTATTTCCTGGATATTAAGTTATGCCGCTATCTGCTGCACGATTTTGGTCTTGACTATTCCATATTGCTTGGAGTTGGTTATACGATTCTTTATCCTTTTAGTTTATTTGGTTTCCTGAGTCTGATACGAAGATTCAAAAAGAATGTATTCTTCACCAATTCTTATCTTAACCTCTTTGGTATGAAGCTGCGTTATTTTATTCGGGAGTTTATAGCCGGCAGAAGTATTACCTTCCGGTTTGCCGCACTAATTCTGTTTTTTATAGCTTTAGAAGTAACAGGTTTTATTATTTACAGATATAAACTGACACCTTGGCCCGCACCTCTTTTCCTGACGGTGAGCATCTTCGGTTATCTGTTCCTCTTCTATGGCCTGATGAAACAGGTTATTGATTTTAAAATAATCAGCCGTGAGACAAAGAAGCTGGCAGATGGTAATCTAAAGCACAAGATACCTGTGGATAAGATGCATGAGCCTTCACTCTCTCTGGCCATTGATATCAATAATATCAGTGAAGGCTTTTCGGCTGCTGTAGAGGAAAAGGTTAAGAGCGAAAGACTGAAAACAGAACTTATTGCAAATGTATCCCATGATATTAAAACACCCCTTACTTCTATTATTAATTATGTGGATCTCCTAAAGAAAGAAAATCTGCAAAATGAAACTGCAGAAGGATATCTGGAAGTATTATCCGGGAAGACCTGGCGTTTAAAGACTCTTATTGAAGATCTGGTGGAAGCCTCTAAAGCCTCCTCCGGTGTACTGGTACTGAACCTGGAATGCTTAAATTTTGTAGAACTTGTCAGACAGTCTCTGGGTGAATTTGAAGATAAATTCTCCGACCATAAGATAGAACCTGTACTCACCGTAACACAGGAACCTATCTATATCATGGCTGATGGAAGAAGTACCTATCGAATTATCGAGAATATTTTTTCCAATGTAGTCAAATATGCCTTAAGCGGAACGAGAGCTTATATTAACATCTTTACTGAAGATGACATGGCTGTTGTATCGGTGAAGAATATTTCCGCAGCAAAATTAAATATCAGCTCAGAAGAGCTAATGGAGCGTTTTGTCAGAGGCGATTCTTCCAGAAATACAGAAGGCAGCGGTCTTGGATTATCCATTTCCAAGAGTCTGGCAGCCATTCAGGAAGGGACCTTTGATATAGAGTTGGACGGGGATCTGTTTAATGCAGTCCTTCGTTTTAAAAAACAGGACCGCTACACCAGTGAAACCAGAATAACAAAAGAAAGTGACATCTTACCTTAAGAGTCACTTTCTTTTGTTTTACAAGGTTTCCTATTCCTATGGCCTCAGGTTAATCTCAGGTTTATTATCAATAGCTCTTAACTCAGGTTATTTAATACCTCAAGCTGAAGTTCTGAAAGATTTTCAGTCAGCGCTAACACATTATTCTTATACCTGTCATCAAAAGTCACTTCCTTGCCAAACCAATCCGGCAGTGTAAACTCTCCGGCTTCTTCTTCAGATTTAAACTCTACTTCAGCAAAGATTAATCCCTTTAGCTCTCCTTCAAATATGTCAAGCTCACAGGTAAGTCCACCTTCCAGTGGAATCAGGTACCGTTTCTTGGTTATAAGCCTTAAATCCGTTTTCTCTCTCAAATGATAATAGGCCTCTTTTGTCAAAGGCAGCTCTACCTCTTCGCAAACCAATGCTACACTATCTTCCTTTGTTACATTCAACCGCGATTTGTAAGTCATATAATAATCATCATTGCTTCTGCGAATTCGGATTACCGGATTGGTGCACAGATATCCCTGTTCAATATTTTTAACCGGAAAGTGGTATAAGTCCTCCGGCAATCTGGTCAATAAAAATTTTCTCTCAGTTTCCATTACGCCCCTTCTAGCTTACAAAATCTTTTGTCCATTTATAATAAGCTGAAATCTTAGGTTCAGTTTTTGTGCTGCTTTTTTACACAATACCATACGATCTAAGAATATTTCAAAATAATCCATTACAGAGGAAAACTCAGTATCAATGGTCAGGTTCAGGGTAAGCTTGGTCTTTTCCTCGTTTATTACCGTTTCTGCTTCCTTAACTGCATAATTAACTCTGTCATGGATATCAAAGCTTGCAAGGTCACGGTTTCTGACTCTGGTATAGCGTACATCTGTCTTATCCGCAAGTATCAGGGCAGCCGCTACCTCATTAACGGGAAAGGCAGTACTTTCATCGTGGTTACCAATGGCTGAGATTATCACTGCGATATCCTCTGCCTCTACACCCTGTCTGTCCAGAATACGAAAGGCCATAACGGCTCCGCTCTGAGCGTGGTCTACCCGGTTTACCACATTGCCTATATCATGCATATAAGCTGCTATCTGAGCCAGCTCAATGGTTCTCTCCGGATACCCTAAAGTAGACAGAATATATCTTGCCTTCTCGGCTACTATCCCCACATGGGCGAAACTGTGCTCTGTGTAGCCCAGAGCCCCCAATGCTTCATCTGCTTTCTGTATATATGTTCTAATTTGAGGTATTTTCTTAATTTCACGATAAGTTATCACTCTATTCTATGGCCTCCTGTTATCCAACTATATAATATCCTTCCAGTATGAAAATATACAATACACCGGCTGTAGAGTTATAATCACAGCTAATATCAATTTAAAAGGATAACTCCATTGTAACACTGTCATACTTAGGTTTGGTAAAGCAAATGTAAATTTTATACCCTTACACCAACCAACCACCATCCCTCCATATTGTATCAGATAATATCCATCTTGAAAAGAATTTACCAGTTCTGCATTTATTATTTTACTTGAAAATGTAAAAAAAATATGTATAATTTATTAAGTGACTTTTAGTTGAGATTGCACAAAATCTCAACTGGATTATTGATAAATAATTTATTATCTGCAAGGAGTACTTATGAGTATTTTAAATGTTGAGAATCTTACTCACGGATTTGGTGACAGGGCCATATTTAATAATGTATCTTTCCGCCTTTTAAAAGGGGAACATATCGGGTTGGTTGGTGCCAATGGGGAAGGAAAATCCACCTTCATGAACATTGTTACCGGAAAACTTATGCCGGATGAAGGCAATATTCAGTGGGCCAAAAATGTCAGAGTGGGGTATCTTGATCAGCATTCCGTTCTGGACAAAGGCATGACCATCCGAGGAGTCTTAAAATCTGCATTTTCCTATCTCTTTGAGTTAGAGAAGAAAATGAATGATCTATGTAATTTAATGGCTGATGCGGATCCGGACAGCCTTATGAATATTATGGAGGAATTCGGTACCATACAGGAGACTCTTGACAATAATAATTTCTATATTATAGATTCAAAGGTAGAAGAAATTGGCCGTGCACTTGGTCTTGACACTATCGGTCTTGATAAGGATGTAACCGAATTAAGCGGTGGTCAGAGAACCAAGGTTTTATTAGGCAAGCTGTTATTAGAGAAACCGGACATTCTCTTATTGGACGAGCCTACCAACTACCTGGATACAGTGCATATTGAATGGCTGAAGCGTTACTTAAACGAATATGATAACGCCTTTATCCTTATCTCTCATGATATACCATTCTTAAACAGCGTTATTAATATAATCTATCATATGGAGAATGCTGAGTTGAACCGATATGTGGGAGACTATGACAAATTCCTGGAAGTTTATGAAGTAAAAAAAGCACAGCTTGAGAGTGCTTATAAAAGACAGCAGCAGGAAATCAATGATTTGCAGGACTTTGTTGCCAGAAATAAAGCCAGGGTTTCCACCAGGAACATGGCCATGTCCAGACAGAAAAAGCTGGATAAGATGGATGTTATCGAACTTGCAAAAGAGAAACCAAAGCCTGAATTTTATTTTAAGGAAGCCAGAGCAGCCGGCAGGTTCATCTTCCAGACAGAGCATCTTGTAATCGGGTACGATGAGCCCTTATCCAAGCCTCTGACCCTGACCATGGAACGCGGTGATAAAGTAGTTTTAAAGGGAGCTAACGGAATCGGCAAAACTACTTTATTAAAAAGTATCATCGGACTGATACCTCCTCTTGAAGGAAAGGTATCCTTAGGTGATTATCTTTACAAAGGTTATTTTGAGCAGGAAATGACAGGCGCAAAGAATAATACCTGTATTGAAGAGTTATGGAAGGAATTTCCCTCCTATTCTCAGTATGAAGTACGTTCAGCATTGGCAAAATGCGGCTTAACAACAAAACATATTGAGAGTCTGGTTCGCGTTCTTAGCGGCGGCGAGCAAGCCAAAGTAAGATTATGTAAGCTAATCAACCAGGAGACCAATCTTCTGCTGTTGGATGAGCCTACAAACCATTTGGATGTAGAAGCCAAGGAGGAACTGAAACGGGCATTGAAGGAATATGGCGGCAGTATCCTGCTTATATGTCATGAGCCTGAATTCTATGAAGATTTTGCTACGAAGGTATGGGACTGCTCCAACTGGTCTACCAAAATTTAAGGAAATAAATAACCGGATTAAATGGAATAATTTCATTTAATCCGGTTTATTTCTGTAATTGAGTATAAATCTATTCTGTAAAAAGCCTGCTTGCAGGATGCACCTACTGCACTTAAGGAAGAATGCCGCTACGTTACTGATTGTCAGCGCCAGAGTATGGCAAGCCAGACTCTTTGTTCACCTGTTATACTTATACAAAGTTTCTTCTTCCTAATCCCTTGGATAACACCTTTACACTCTCCATAACAACAAGAATAATATTAATGGCGATTATTACATAAATAATCTTATTACCCCACATTAACACGGTCTGATCCGAGAAGGGTTTAAAAATATTAAATACTTTTGTAAAAAAAGCTGTGTTAAACAATAAACTGTCTTTCAACATTACAATCACCAGAATACAGCCTAAAACATTATAGATTACCTGGGAAACAGCCAGTGCTTTATTCCAATGTCCTGTTATCATCTTTACAACGAACAATCCAATCTGAACCACCGCCAAAATAAGAATTACCGGTATATATACTTTCAATCTATCTGTATCAAATAAAGGCGTAACCTCTGTCTTGCTGCCAATTCCTTTGCTTATATAGATGGCAATTGACTGAGGTCGAAAATAAACTATGGCTGTAAAAAGTACAGTAAAAAACACAGAAACAACAGCATCTGTTCTGGAAATCTCACTGTTACTCGTTGGAATATCTGCCAGCTCATCGGGAGACCATTTCTTATGAAACAATGGTATATCGCCGGAATCAAAACCGGTCTTCTCCATTATGAAAAATACCAAGGTTACCCAGAAAGCTCCTTGTAAAGCACCTTCAATAATGGAACTACCCAAATCTTCTATAATGGGAATCAGATATCCGTTTACTGAATTGGCACTGTCCGCATCAGATACCCCGGACAGAATTGCAAGACCAACAAAAACAGTAATAAATATACCAATAACAATTTTCAGTGTTTCAATATAGCGGTCATAATAGGCAGGTCCTATAAGGTACCTTTTATTGTGATTGTATTCTTCTGCCAGCTTCATTGGACTTCCCAATTCCTCCAGTACCTTGTACACGTCCTCATCTGTGGGATTCTCCGGAAGCATATCTTCAATATTGGCTCTAAGTTCTTTCCCAACATCTTCTCTGCTGTCTACCGGTAAATATTTCGTAACAGCATATACATACTTATCAATCATTTTCATAGCCATTATTCTCCTTTAAAACAGTATCTAACTGTTTAGATAGTGAAATCCACTCATTTTTGAGCCTGACAAAAACTTCTTCTCCTAAATTACTGAGTTTATAGAATTTACGTGGTCTGCTCTCACTCGTATCCCATTCACTTATAAGCAGATTCTGTTTCTCTAATCTGCGTAACAGCGGATATAGCGTTCCTGCTTCAATTGGTACATTTTTCTCCTCCAGTTTTTGAACCAGCGAATATCCATATTCATTCTCTCTCAGCTGGCTTAGTACAATCAGTACGAGGGAACCTCTTTTTAGTTCAACTGTAAGCGTATTAATAATGTTTTCCATAGAATCCATTTCATCACCTCTAATCTCATTATACTGTACGTCGTACATTATTGTCAATATAATCTTATTTATTATTTTATAATATTTAGATATATACGATATTGTGCTAAATATGATAATTCCATTTCGGTTCAAACTAAAAGGCTTTCTATGATAATCTAAGTTAATCATAGAAAGCCTCTAAATAAAAATACATATCTTTTATGAAGTTGTTTAACATCCCTACTATATCTGTTTACTGTAAATCTCTTTAGGAACTTTTACCTCAACATTCTTTAAACTTATCTTCCTGGATACTATTTTAAGCTCATAACGGATTTCGCCGTTTCTCTACCTGAGTCCATTATATTTGTCTTCTTGTCTCCATTAAAAACATAAAATTTACTGCAGATATAATTTAAAATAATCACAACTACAGCCAGTCCTGCTTTCACTGCCATGTTGTTAAAATGAAGCAGAGTGACAAAAAGCAGCAGTCCTCCCTCCTCTACTCCTAAAGAGAATAGCCTGGCCAGAAAGAATTTCATCATCTTAACAGATTCATCTCTTATACTGTTTCGTTTATCACGAAATACCCAGCCGGCATTCACATAATAAGCAAAGGTTACGGCTATTATCCAGGCAATTATATTAGCGATCAGATGATTTATTACTGCACCATAACATAAAAGGTAGTATGTCACCATATTAACTGCGGTGGTCATCACACCGGCTATAGCATATACAACCATTTCACGGTTCAGAAATTTTTTTATCAACCTCTTTACGTTGTCTTTCATTCAGAGAACTCCTTTATCTTAAAATATAGCTCTTATTTAAATACATTAAGCATGTCCAATATTATCTTGTCCATTTCAGTATAACTTATTATCCCCTTAATGTACATAAATAATTATCTGCCATATCTGTCATTCTCCAACATGTGTCAACAAACTCAAAAATCTGTAAACATTTTCAGAGACAAAAAGCGGCACATGTCTATAAAAGCTTGAAAACAGCTTCACAGAAAGCTTCCTGGTGTCACGTTGAAGCGGCTCCTCTTTCCAAGGAGATGCTTTGGCTGCCTTTAAATATTCTGCCTGCATTGGATGGGTACAGTTTTCTTCCCAGGGCCTTCCCACCAAGCCAGTGGTAAAGTGAATAATAGCAGGATTTCTCTTAGCCTCATCAAGCTCCTCCTGCGTATAGAAGCTGTCTAAAAAATAGATATGTTTTATTGTCTTTGCTGTAAAGGAATATATATTTGCTGTGGCATTGAATCTTGGTGAGATAATACGTTTCCTATTCCTGCAGACACCATTAATCGTTCCCTGATCGTGATGGGGAACATTGCCGTTATGTTTTCTAATGAAATTAATAAACTTTTTCTCCAGACCTTCCTTACGCCAGCTGTTAAGATTAATCAGGATAGTTCCTGCATTCACATAATATTCATCAGGTTTCATTCCAATCTTTTTTAAAAAGAAGCTGTCCACAGTGTCACGAACCCCGGCAACCAGATAGTCTTCCAGATCCACAGCCCAGAAATCCATCAGATTGTCACGGACTATGGTATCACAGTCAAGATAAAGAATTCTGTTATAACTATCAGGAATAATAGAGGCCAGGAACAGTCTTGCATAAGAGGCAATGGATATCTTTCTGGAACCCATATTAAGCTCTAGTCCTGTAACTGCTGCTGCCATGGACATAAAATGAATTTCTCTTTTAAATTCCTTTGCAATAGATTGAAGCTTTTCCTTATTTGGCTCCTTCATACCACAGTCCAATATAAATACTACGATTTCCGGAAAGTCTTTATTGGATTGAAACATTGACAGCATGGAAATACCCAGAAATTTCGTATAGCGATCATCTGCCGCATAGGCAACACATAATTTTTGCTTTAGTTCCATCGTTTTATCCTCCCTGTAACCAACTGTATTCTATTTAGCATTCCACCCATTAGCCTTTATCTCTTCTGCTTAATCAGCCAGATAATCAACCTTCAGATTATATGGACTATAGGTATTCTGTTCCAAAATATAAGCTACATAAATATCATCTTCATAGTAGATTTTAAAATTCCTGGGATATATCTGCAATATTTTCTGTGCCCAGTAAAATGCCTGTGACTCTATAACCGCACGTTGAAAATAATAGTCCTGAGCATCTCCAAAAAATGTAAAATCCATTGCCGCATATTTTAAATCCACATTAACCGGTCCGTAGGTATAATCCTGTAACACCTTTTTTTCAATGAAAAAGAAAACATATTCAGTGGGAAAGGTAAATTCCTCACTATTCCCATTGACCATATCCATAAATTCTGATAACTCCGTATGGTAGCCGTAATCCAAAATATCATAATATTCATCAGTGGGCGAAACAACGGTATAGGTATTTCTTTCGTAAGATTTCTTAATATGACGTAGCAGATACTCTGATTCATTATAATAAGCCTGGTTAACATCAAAAAAGGAATGATACCAGCCCATCTCTACAATCATGATTGCTGCAACTCCGCAAAAAACAGCAGAAAGTCCCTTTAAGGCAAATTGATAATGCCGGTTTTTCCAAAAGCCAAGAATCCGGAAAGCAAAATCAACCGGCAGCATAAAAATGAGACCAATGAAGGGTTCTGCAAAGGTTGAGGCTCTGGCTGCGGCAATTAACTCAATAAATCCCAGCTCTTCTGCTGCTCCGACAATACATAACACTATCATATTAAGTATGATCGCTATGTACACATGCCCGACGTTTCTGGTCTGCTTTCTGAATAGCATTATAACCGCACAGAGAAAGCCGCTGAATATACTATAAAACATTAACCGGGTAGCACTGGCTCCAAACATTGCAAGCAATCCGAAGTTGAACATTGCATTATAGAAATACCTCACTATCTCAACAGCCGACATGGCAGAATAGTCTACATGAATCTTTTTATCCTTACCGCCGTTTTCTTCCGTTTTGGTTTCTGAACCATTTTCACCTGTTGTATTATTTCCCTTACCCTGTGCTTCTTCTAACCTCTGCTGATAATCCGAACCTTTTCCATTCCATTCCTCATCTGCAATAACACTTGTTGCCCATGCCATGGATTCCTGAAAAGGTATACCTTTAGCCAGACAAGCGGCAAAGGGCATTACTGCAATAACAGCTCCCATAATACCGCTGAACAAAAGCGGTATAAAATATTGCTTTTTAAACACTCGTGGAATAAAGGCAATGCCCGTTGCTAATACCAGAAATACAGCTGCAATTGCGGTATAAAAATGATAAGCTATAACAAGCGCTACGCATAAAATTAAAAGGCAGGCATCGGAATCAATATACCTTCTGTTGATATAAGCGTTTATACGAAAGAACCTGCGTATCCGTGAATCTTTTTCCAGTAGGAGCTTCTGCCTGTCCTTACGCAGATACCGTATCATAAAATAAGCCACACCGATTACAGTGTACATTCCCGCCTCCTGGGGCAGAGAGGCAGCATAACGGCCCTGATTCAGCATAAAACTGATAAAAAGAACCACTGTTATGGGCGTATATTTACCATAAAAAATTTCCTTCGCTAATAAATACAAACCAATCATCATCAGAACGGTCTGATAAGCACCGGCATACAACAGTATTTCCCTTAGATTTAAATCAAAGATTATACGGATGATATATACCATGGCATGCATACCAAAGGGATAGATACCGTCTGAAAATAAAGTCCCTTGCTCCAGGTCATAAATCCAGGATTGATGTATGGGGATATCTGAAAACTGATAGCAATGATAACGTAAAACATTATATGTCAGAAACCAGATATTATAAATTACCAGGGATATTAAAAGTCCTGCTTCCAGCCAGTTTTTTCTTAAAGTTTTCCAGATTGGCATCTGAAGAATTGATCTTTTTAAGGCTTTCACCAGTGCTTTAAACTCCTGTACCGTAAATCGAATAAACCTTTCTTCTTTGTAGGCATCCCAGAAAGCATCCGTTACTTCTTTACACTGTTTAAAAAATCTTTTATCCGAGTAATTCCATAAAATCAGGAGATAGACCAGCAGATTACCTGCAATTATGTTATAGCGGTTACAAATATCCAAAAATCCAAGGAGCAGTACCAGATTAATCTGTAATGCAGCTTGTGTCAGCACACAGAACCAAAACCGGAAGCCATAACTCTTGTTTTTAAGATACTTTCTCCAAACAAAGAGCGGTATCAGAAAATCCCTTGCAATACAGCTTAATAATACTAATATCATGGATAACACATAGGCACTCGTATCAACAATCATGATTCTCACCTCTTTTCCCGTCTGTATAGCTATATACTTATAGTTTTATCCTCTTTACAGTAGTAATAACCTGAATATGTTTTAACATAATAATGATGTAAACTTAGATATGTTATAACTTTGAATATGCTCTTACCTTAAATATGCAATAATCTTAAATATGCTCTTACCTTAAATATGCAATAATCTTAAATATGCTCTTACCTCAGGTATGCAATAATCTTAAATATGCTCTTTACCAATTTACTGCTTAAAACTTTTAACAATATCTCCAACACTTCGGAATTCTTTTTTTATACCAATTAAATATATTCCACAACTGGTAAGATAAACTGCTCCACCAACTAGTACCTGCAGAAGCAGCTTAGGGAAAGGTTCTATTGACAAAGCAGTCAGAGGATAAACAGCAGCAAACTCCAGCAAGCCACAAAGCATAAAGGGAAGCAGTGCTTGAAACAGCTGACGGAATTTATATACATCCCTTATATGGATAATCTGATAGGCACATACCATAAGCTCAGCTCCAAAGGTACCAATAACTGCACCTGAAGCACCATAGAAAGGTATTAAAATCAGATTCAGTACTATATTTGTTACTGCTCCCAGGGATACTGACCATATATAGACATGCTCTCTGCGAAAAGGAATCAGGTACTGGGTCTGTACTACATTTACCACACTCATGGGAATCATGACCATGGCCAGTTCCATGGTTAGCAGAATTGTCGGTGTATATTCCTCACCGAAAAACCATGGTACGAAGCTGGGAGCAACACCTGCTATCCCAAAGCAAAGAGCACAGCATATAAAACTATTGAACCGGATGGAATTACGCATCTTCTGCACCCCTTCTTCCTTCCGGTTGTTCGCTACCAGATTAGATATTCTGGGGAGCATAACCGTATCCAGTGCAGATAAGATACCCTTTGGAAGATTGATGATATTCTCCGCAAAAGCATAAAAAGCCACCACTGTGGTGCTCTTAACGATAATCCCAAGCATTATTTTATCCAGCCAATTATAGATACTTAATGCAAAAAGCGGAATAAAGAGCTTCGCATTTGGTACCATATGGCAGGTGATATCTTCCCGCTTAAGCGGAACCCATTTAACCTGCCGAAACATAAAAGGAAGCAGCTGAACCTGCTCTAACATAAAGCAGGCAGACATAACACCTGTATAGATCCATAAATCCTTTTCTGAATGTACAAAAGCATAAACACCAGCAATGATCAGTGTTCTGGACACCAGACTCCTGATTGTTGTTATACGAAATTTTTCCATACCGTAGAAAAACCAGCTGACGTCAAATAATATGGACGCTACATAGATAAGCTGCATAAAGTACACCCTGCGGTCTTCTTTAAAAACCGTAAATACCAGCAGAACAAATATAAGAATCGAAATAACTGAGGTGCATAATTGCAGGATATAAATCCCCCAAAATACCCGGCTTCTCTCCTCTATGTTTTCTCTGCAGGCAGCTATACTCCGGTTGCCGTAATTATCAAGCCCAAGCTTTCCAAACATAATGAAATAACAGGCAATTGTACTTGAAAAGGTGTAGACGCCCACCTGCTCCGCTCCCAGTACCCGGGCTACATAAGGCGTAACTACCAGGGGAAGTATACAAATTGACAAACGGTATATAACGTTGTATACATAATTTTTTTTAATATCAGAACCCATACTTTTGTTCCTTTAGCTCCCATATATGCCGCATCTGCTTCAGATGTGGCACTGTGATAAATCAGAGTGCGAATGATATCTTCCAATCCTTCACATTACCACTCAGAAACGGCCTCTCTGTCCTCATTCTCTTGTATCCGAACCTCTGTATGTTTATCAAAGGCTGTAGGTGAAATGGCGATATCTCCTGTTAATATTATTGCTCTTTCAAGAGCAGTGCATTTAGCAAATGCCTGATGATTTATGGAAAGTACCTTTTTGGGTATTTTGACCAGTTTAAGACTGGCACAGCCGTAAAAGGTACGCTCATATATACGTTCAATCTGATTTGGCAATTGAAAATAGGCTAATGCTTCGCAGCCTGTAAATACTCCGCTTCCCATGTATTTCAGCGTATCAATATGGGGAAAGGCTGCTGTTTCCAGACGTTTGCAATATGCAAAGGCATAACTGTCAATCGTCACCACCTTACCTGTCAACAGGATTTTCTGCAGTTTAACACATCCCATAAATGCACCGGCCTCCACAATTTCAAGCATACTGTCAGCTCCAAATTCCACTGCTAAAAGACTTGAACAGCCAGCGAAAGTATACCTGTGAAGCTTAACAATTGCTGAAGGAAATACATTTGTGGATTTCTCTATACCGTCATGCATATAGGTAAACAGCAATTGTCTTAAGGAGCTGCACTCTGCAAAAGCTCCTTGTCCTATGCTTACAAGACCTGAGGTCAGACTTATGGTTTCCAGGGAACTACAGCCGGCAAAAGCATATGCACCGATTTTACCCAGCCGGCTTCCTTCTTTCAATATAACATGACGCAGCTTCTTGCAATTTTGAAATGCATGTGCCTGAATCTCCAAAACAGTATTGGGAATCTCAACTGAAACCAGCTGGTTACAGCCATAAAACATGCTTTTTTTAACAACTGTTACATATTCCGGAATTACGATACTTGTAAGTTTGCGATCAAATACAAAATCAAGAGATTTCTTTTCATTATAACGCCTGGCAGAGGGGAACTGAATTGGTGCTTGCTCTTCTTCATTTTTTTCTTCTTCTGCTTCAACCATTTTTAAGGCTTTTATTTTCCCAAGCTTTCCTTTTCGAATAAGGTTTATATCCCTGGCAAGGAACCTTTCGCTTAAAATTAAAGAACAGGCCCTCCTTAACCACTTAAGTACATATTTCATCAGTTTACCAAGGGCCTGAAACAGTAAATAAAACATACTGCCAGGTGTCTTTAAGCAATACATGATAATATATCCGAAATAATTCAGCCACAGGTAATTTGTTTTTGCCAGATGAATCATCCGCAAATAAAAAATCTGCATCATTTGTTTATTTACCAAAAAGAAATCCATATATTTATACAGAATCTTCTGACCGTCTCTGAAGTTATTTAAGTCATACAATTCTTCTTCAGGTGTTATGGAGCACTCACAAAGAGATACCGGTGTAATCATTACCTTATAATTCTTTATAAGCCTCAGCAGCATATCTCCATCGCAAAAGTTCTCAAATCCTCCGTCGAAACCACCTGCCTCCCTTACTGCCTGCGTCCGATATATTACCTGAGCTGACATTTTGGCAGGATTGTCAAGCACCCATTTATCGGAGTTAAAGGCAGTATTTCCAAGCAGTGGTTCCACTACTATGTGCTGCTTTCTTTTATCAATAAGTACACCATCACTGCAGGAAGCAGCTACGTTCCCATTACTTTTAAGCTGCTCTATTTGAAGCAAGGCTTTGGTAGAATCCCATGCATCGTTACTTCTTAGAAATGCAATATATTCCCCTTCTGCCTTATGAAGGATATAATTTCTTATCTCTGCCAGCGAAAGCAACTGATCCATTTGCAGATATTCCACACCAGCATATGCTGACAGATCTTCCTGTAAGCCAAGGCTGTATATACTATTGGGTTCATTGGCATCAACAACCAGAATTTTAATAGGTGTATATATTTGATTCAGAATACTGTTTAAAGCATGTAAGATACTAAGAGAAGTATTCCTTCTGGCTATGATCACAACATTCAATACTGCTTTTTCCAAACTTAAGACCATACCTTTCTCACAACCTGTTTCCTTTACCCAAACTTAAATTTCCTAATCTATATACTCCCGTATGATCCGGTGCCGAGAAGGTATTATCCAGCTTTATAACCTGTTCAGAACGAGGATCATATACACTTAATCCCAGAACATAGGTATTCTGATCCCATTCCTCAGCAGAAAGTATACTTGTAAACTCTACTTTTTCATTCGGCATCCACCTGCTGGTATCTGTATCAACCGGATACTCATAAACCTTCGTGTAGGAGGCAGTTCGAACAATTATTTTTACATCAAATCTGTGATAACAGGGAGCAAATCCCAGGTTACGAATTTTTATGGTTACCTTCAGGCTGCTGCTCTTATCAGCTGACAGGGAAACATTTACTTCCTCTATGCTGAACCTGTACCCAATATGAGCTTCAATAAATTCATAAGCCGACTTCTTCTTCCATAAGGCACCGTCAGATTCAGACAGACTTCTTTTCCATTTATCAAGGACTTTCTCATCATACTCACTATGCAGATAAGAAACTCTCATCTTTTTCAGAGTCTCTAACGCTGGCAGCACATCGTTATATGGACACTCATTGATAACCTCTCCCCCGTTAGGAACATATCTGTTAAGTTTGTATTGAAATTCAAGCTCATCGTCCCTTACCCATTTATCACCATATGTTTTGGACTCCAAAGCACTTATACTTCCATAAGTTCCGAAATCTGCATCCGATGCCATAATTCCATCATTGTAAAGAGAAAACCTGGCTTTTTGAATACCGGTAAAAGCTGTATCGCTGTCAAGTGGCTGATATGTCTGAAATATCATACGCCAGAAGCTGGGACAACGCAAAGCTATATAGGTTTTTTCACCGGAACATTCATAGAGCTGCTTTGCCAGGCGTGTCATATTCCTCTCACTAAGATAACGGGAACTGTGCATCTCCCCCCAGCTGCCTATAAAAAGTCCCTGCAATATATAGATGGAAGCTGTATAACTTATAAGAAGAGGTGAAAGCTGATCCATATGCCCAAGTATTACGGCGATATCTTTGGGTTCATTTAAAACGCCTTTTCCCTCAAGGTCATAAACAAAACGTACTATCATCTGCTTTTTGTGTTTACTGAAATGCTCAAAAATTCTCTTTATTATGTTTAATGCCTCATCTGACAATGATTCTTCATTATATGGAAGAAGATTTATTTCCACAAGGCACAACTGCTGGTTTATATCCGGAAGAACCTTCTCTATAGGAATCCCATCCGGCTGAAGCTGGTCACAGTCAGCTGTAAACCGATAAATTCTGTACATTCCGCAGTAGGGATTATACAGAGCTTCTGCCTTTTGTGTTCCAGGCAGAGGCATCCACTTAAATTTCTTTTCAACACCTTTTCTCAGCATAAGAAGTCCCTCATGACAATTTCTGTAATCCGCTTTTGATCCTTTTTACAACTGTCCAGATACTAAGCGGCATTATCATCATGTATATCATCTGTTTAAGCAGACCTGTATGCATACTTACACCTGCTGTTCTTTCATGCATAACAGATGCTGTCTCCTCAACCTTAAAGCCTAATAAGAGCATTTGAATAATCATATTGGCATCTGGGTAGAAATAATCGAAATTTCCATATTTCGAGTAATATGTAAATGTTCTCTTATTTAAACCCTGTAATCCTGACGTGGGGTCAGTAATTGTTTTACCGGTTAATTTTTTTATCAGCCAGGAAAACATACCGAGGGAGATTTTCTTAATCCCCGATATCTTAAAGGATTGGCTGCCTTCGACAAAACGGGAGCCAATAACGATATCCGGCAGGCTGCCCTCGGCATCCGGTGTCGTCAGGCATTGATAAATGTGGGCAATATTCGAGATATTATGCTGACCGTCTGCATCTATTTGTATGACATATTCATAACCTCGTCGGACGGCGTATTTATAACCTACCTGCAGGGCGGAACCATAACCAAGATTAAATACATGGGTAACTACAGAAACACTGTAGGTTTTGGCAATAAATCCGGTCTGGTCTTTGGAGGCGTCATTGACTACCAGGATATCTGCAAAACTTCTTATCTCCGGTTTACAAAGATTATTAAATAAAGCTGCCATATTTGCTTCTTCGTTAAATGCAGGAACAATTATCAATACTTTATTCATCTACTCTTCTCCTCGTTCATTATTGCAAGCATGAATTCCAGATCCTCAGGATAATCAAGCTGTTTCTCCAATACATGCTTTGCATATTCTTTCTGTAATTCAGGTTCCTTTAGGATTCTCTTAAGTTCACGCACCAGATTCTCTGCACTCAGTTCCACCAGGACACCGTCATATCCTGATTTAATCTGTTCCCGGTTACCGGTACAATCAGAAGCTACAATTGTCTTTCCCAGTATCTGCGCTTCTTCAATAGCAATACTCTTTCCTTCAAAACGGGTGGCATGTACATAGATATCCGCCTGTTTCATATATGGGTATGGATTATCTCTGGCTCCCATCAGGATAAAGTATTCCTCGACACCATACTTCTTAGTCAGCAGCTCCAGATTTCTTCTTTCTGCTCCTTCTCCGATTACATACCAGCGTATATTATATCCAGCTTTTCTAAGCTTTGCCAATACTTCAATAGCAATATCATAGCCCTTCTGATAATGAAGTCGGCCAACTGTCACAAATCGTATTCCCTGAAAGCCATCCGTAAAACCTGTTCCTGTAACTGCCTTATTCCGGATGTTTTCCTGATCTAACAGATTTCGAAATAACCTTACTTTCTTTCTGTACTGGGGATAAACACTACAGAACTTTTCACCCACTTCATTGGATACAACAAATATATTATCCATCCGGCCATAACAATCTTTATCCATAAAAGGCGTATAACCGGCTTTCTGATAATCGATATGAATAAATGCTGCCTTATGTTTCGCTTTGACCTTATCGGCCAGGTAATATACCGCAGCACCTTCAATATAAGCCACTGCCAGATCATATTCACCTTCCGAGGCTGCCCTGCCGTCTGCCAGAAGTCTCCACAACAGCTTGTCATACTGAAGCTTTCTCCCGGAAGCCTTCTGTTCTCTTATATTTTTTATCATATATCCCATTAACTTAAATCCGGTGAATTTATAGAAAAAAGAAAATAGTATTTCTCTGACAATTGTACTATGACCGGTAACGGAATTCAAAGAACCGGTATTAACCTCTTTATTAATGATTCTTACATTCTCAGGTACTTTTGCAAACAGTTCACCGCAGGGAATGACTGCATAGAGGGATAAGTCATACCTTTTTAAGGAGTCCAGCTTTTTTAACAGTTCAATAAGTGCTGTCTCGGCTCCGGCACGTCCCATGGTATTAATGACAAACAAGAGTTTTTTCTTCATGTCAAATGATTCTCCCCAGTGGATTTTTCATTGTTACCAGGTATCTCCTTCATCAGTATGTCTTTTAAATGACTGTTTTCCTCATTCAGCAGTGAGACCTGCATGGCAAGCTCCTGAACTCTTGCGGATAATTCCGCATTGGTTCTGTAACAGCTGAAGATTCCATAGGTTGCAAGGATAATAGCTATGGCAAATATAATGGATGGCGGGTATTCTACTGAAAAGCTGTCCGATATGAAATAGACCAGCTGAGGAAATAACCCAAATAAAATTATGATTAACCCTCCCATAATCCAGAATAGACTTTGACGTTCCGTCATCTTGCGGACTATATTGGCTTTTCTTGCCATATAAATCAGCGCTAAGCCTGATAAACAAATAAAAATCCGTAATAAAACTGACATATGATTCCTCCGTTGTCTTTATTATGCTTTTGTATATTAATACCTCTTTATAACTCTTGCTTTCTTATTACCATTGACAATTTAACTGTTAATTATTACATATTCCATGACAGTTATAGTTACAGCTGCAAAAACCATGTGTGTTTTATGAATGGAGCGAAGCCTGCTTATATAATTTACTTTACTTTTTTATAAGCATTATATACGACTGCATCGGGCATATCATCATATACCTGTCTTAAGACAGTACCCCGGCAGAAAACATGACTGTCCAGATTCTTCTCAATCCAACGCAGCCTGAAATAGGAAAACGTAAAAGCCAGAAAGGCAGCTGTGGTGAACCCAACGCCATACCAGAGAGCTGATAAATTAGTAGCTATAATAGAACCGGCCAGAGTAACCCCGGCAAAAATAGCTCCATTAAGAACGGCACCTTTTAAATCATCAAAATAATAAAGAAACAATAACTCTGAATACATGAGAAAAGATATGAAATAACCAACTGCCAGCTGCGGGTATATTTCCATGATCATTCCTGCAAAACCCATAATCGGTAGTATGACAATTGCAATTAGATAAACAATCACTGAAACAATAAACTGAATATGGGCAAGTGACAATAGCTGTGAGGAAAGCCCTCTGAACATCCTCTTTTTCGCCTTTTCAATGCTGTCTAATTTACCGCCGATAACCGCCTCTGTGTATTCCTTATACCTGTCATGAAAGTGCATCTCGACTCTGGATATAAACAATACGCTGGCAGAGATATTCGTGAACATGGCAAGGCAGGAGGCCATATCATAGGACTGATTGCAGATATAAGTGTTGCGTACCACCAGATTGGAAGGCGTTGTCCAAAACACAAAATTGTGAACAAAAAGTCCCAGGGTATACAAAAAGTTTGAAGCAATAAGCTGCCAGAACTTTCTGTAATACTGCAGCACTCCTTTGTAATTATGGCTGTTGGCCGGAAAATACCTCAGGACATTGGATAGTTCCAGAGCAGCAATCAGCAAAAATCCCATGGCAATCGCCAGTAACATACTGTAAGTAACAGAAAACTTAAGCAGAAATCTGAATATGACGGACAACAGAAAAGTAAGAACCATACAGCAGACGAAGTATAGGGTAATTTTCTTATACTGCTTTAAGATTGAATTATATACCATTGTAGAAAAAGTCAGGGTTAAACCCAAATATGCCATATAAGTGGTAAATACATAATAAATCTCCACCTGTCCCACCATTGCTTCATAAATATAAAAGGGAATTGCCAGCAGGGAGGAGAGGGTCAGATTAGACAGGGTTCCCACATAGATACACGGCCTTATATCCTCATACCGCTGCTCATAAATCCTGTCTGTCTGATATTTCGAAAGCACAGAGTTAAAAGGTGCCGAGGTTAATAGGGAGAAGATAAATATATAAAGGATACTGGTTGAAAAGGTCTCCCTTTCCAGATATCCCACCTCATCGAATCCCAATACCCTGTACATGGCAAACAGGCATCCAATGACTACCAGCATTGGAGCAATCGTATAGACAAAGCTAAAACCTATGCCATAAAGGGATGACGTCAGTGTATGTTTATCAAATATTTTATTTAGCTGAACACCAATACCTGCCATACTTGAATTACCTCTTTATTTAATTCTTAATTTTATAGTAATTTAATTTAACTCTGAAGAATAAAGGCCTCTTCCGTATAGGTGACACCACTCATTTCAGCCAGTGTCTTATATATTTTTTTGTAGTTTTCTTCCATATATACACTTCTATATTTAGCCATAAGGCGGTTATATCCGTTCTGTCCCATCTTTTTCGCTAACTCAGGATTATTGGCAAGCTTTAAGATTGCACTGGTGATCTCTGAAATGTTCATAATAGAAACAACGATTCCTGCATCACCAAAGGAATCCTTCTCCCCATAAATTAGACCATGGCAGTTTCCTACATTGGTAGCAATACAGGGCTTTTTAGCTGCAAACCCTTCCAGAATCGTTAAGGGCTGCCCCTCACTGATACTGGTCAGAATAGTCATGTCCATTTTTCCGATATAATCTGTTGTTTTAATACTACCGGTAAACACTATATTTTCTGCATTCAAAGCTCTCACCAGTTCATGACAGTCAGCAACATATTCTGCATCTTCATCATCGGGTCCCATAATCCACAATTTTAATCTTGGCTGCTTTTCATGGGCATAATAGAAGGCATTTATCATTGTCTTGACATCCTTTATAGGAGTTATGCGAAGGATAGCTCCTACATTTATAAAAGGGTCCTCTGATTCTTTTAGCGGTATATTCTCGAAATTCTTAACTTCTATTCCATTTGGTGTTATAAGAGCCTTATCTTCCGGACAGCCAAGCTCTATCTGCAGGGAATGTGCCTGTTCAAAAAGTGAAGTGACCAGATCTGCAAAATAATAGGCACACCTGGACATCTTGCGAAACTGCTCTATCCAGATAGTTTTATAGATTCCCTGCACCCATTTAGCTTTTATTATCTCTTCCTCCCGCTCTCTGGTATATATCCCATGTTCACTGATGAGCAGCCTGGCACCTGAATAAAGGGACAATGCCTTACTGCCAATGATACCTGCATATCCGGTAGATACACAATGATAGATATCCGCCTTGGGAGGCATACATTTCAGTGCAAAAAACAACGGAAGATAGATTGACCTCATAGTCCATAAAAAATCAGAAAAAGTAATATCAGAAAACCGAAGAGTATAATATTCCTTGGTTATTTCCAGGAACTGCGGACTCATTAACAGATGGTTGATGGAAATATTCTTGCGGTTGAACATATTAAATACAGTCATCCAGTCAATGTCTTTTCCAATAATCAGGCTCTTTAGCGCTTCTTCTTCCTTTTTCTTAAGCTTTACCGGTTTCTTACCATAATTATATTTACCTACCCAGTCCACATCCTGTAAATAAACTTCATGGACCTCTGTTAGATTGTCCGGCAGCTGATAGGCAAATTTACCGCTGATACTTCGGTCTGCTATAATTGTTATAAGATTGAATTCAATGTTGGGAAATAATTTAATAATACTGTGAATCCAACTGGATACACCACCAACAAGATAGGGATAACAGCCTTCGGCTATCAAACACACCTTCACTTAAGCCTGCACCTCCTTCCTGACATATTATTCTATTTCTGTTTTGGTGCTTTTCTTCTGACTGACGTCTATGGCTTTTGCGTTACCGCACTTATATATCGGCGTTTAGCAGTTATATATCACGCGGTATTTAGCAGTTATGAAGAGTGACCTGTTTCATTTTATTATAATTCGCTGTACTGAACACTTAATGAATTTCTTCTTAAAATTCGACATACCTAAATGATTTCCTACTGCGGATTACTGGGAATCGTTTTATTGTTTCCCGGTTTTTTCAGTAAATTTTCTTCGATCATATGAATCGTTACATCAGCTGCCTCAGCTTTGATCAGGTACGCTGTTCCGGAAATCGCCAGAGCAGTTGCGTTATCAACATGATCTATTCGCCTGTTGTTTGTTCGAAGAATAAAATAAGCTTCTTCCTCAAAATTATCTATTTGTATGGCAATATCATTCATATTGTATTCAAGTGTGTAATCCAAAGCCAGAAAACGCCTGACTCGGTTTTCCAGCTCACCGACTGTTACCATATCAAAAGCTTTGTAATCACTAAAATAAGTATTGCCTTTTGACCATTTTAAACTCAGATTATTCCATTCATCAGAGCTGTCCCTGGGATAAAAGACCCGTGTCATATCTACTTTCATATTACACATACCAAGTACATTTTCTATACTGCTCATCCGCAGGTCATCCTTGGTTTCATGCTCAAATCCGTTCAGATTGAATTTTACTGAGAGTACCTTATCTTTTAAAAATTCCAAGACACTGTCACCCTCCTCATAGTCAGACATCACAAGGCTTATATCCTTATAAAAATCACTTTTAAGATTATCCTTTAGTTCCTCCCTGCTAATGTCCGCGGAATAAAGCGCGGTAAAGACATAATCAGGCAGGCTGTTCTTGAAGAAATCTTCATTTTCTGCCATTATATCCTTTCTGTCACTTTCTGATACCTGCCCTAAGGAAAGTCCCATATTTCCGGGAAGTTTGCCGATTTCCCGAAGATAAAAATCAATATAGTCGTTCTTTGGTCCAAGCTCATCCAGGTAATCCAATTGAGTGGCAGCGAAAAAACTGTAAGAACCGCCATAGTTCTTTAATATCTGTACCACATTCGGCCACAGCAGATCTCTTGCGACTCCTTCGGAGTTTCTGCTGTAGAGCTGCTGCATCACCTCCTGATTCTCATTGGAAAAGTAAGGATAACTTATCAATGAAATGGTCTGGGCATTTACCACCGGATATACATAATAATCCCCCAGATGAGCCATAAAGCCGGTCAGTACACCAAGCATTGTCATTCCGTCAAAGATTTCAGAATTTACTGCACACACAAAGGATTTGCCGGTTGTTGTCCGCCATAGCAGCGGCGGTAAATTCTTATCTTCAATACCAAGCTCCTCCTGATCCTCTAAAATCCCGACAGAATAAACCTCATAGCCTGCTGCCAGAGAATAATAGGGGATATTTACTTCTGTATCATCCAGTTCACCAAAATAATCACCTTTTCGATAAATCCTTTCCTTATTAATCATAAAATCAGGAAATATCTTTATACCATCCGCTGTAACAGTACCCGAAATACTGTCCCTGATACCATAAAAAGCTGCCAGTCTTCTGTTAGCACTTAACAGCCGGTAATCAGGCAGTCTTGTAAAAATCATGGTCTTCCCCAATTCCGCATAAGAATACAGAGTATTGGTATCACTGGCTGTTATCTCATAATCGCCAAATAGCACCACTTCATACTCTGACATTTCAGTGGTATCCGGTAAGGTATAAAAGACCTTATACAAATATTTATTATATACGCACCACTGGATAAGCACCTTTGAAACCGTATCCTCTATCCCCCCTGACAGAATAGAGACCTGCAGTTTCTTATCCGGATTAAGTACTGCTCTGCCTTCTCCTGACAGTCCTGTATTTATAGAATCCATGTTCAGGGAATCAGCGGTTATCGTATCTCCGGCATTAATAGCAACCCGCTCTCCTGCCTGTGGATTGATGGAGGTATCTGACAGTAAATTAGATGATACACCGGCAAACATAAACATTCCAAATACCATTAACATTAATATAAAAATCGTAAAATAATTTCGCCTAGAAACCATTGTCCCTTTTCTTTCTACCTTATCCGTTCTTTCCGCCATATAAGCGGAACAGGTTCATTATTTCTTCATCTGCTATGATGCTCGTCTCTCTTAATTCATTCAGGCAAGTTAAGAAGGCGTTTCTGTTTTGCTGTTCAAAATACAGGTGTAAATAAGCCTTGTAGGTGTCCAGCATCCCCGGTCTGTATTTACCGGCTCTGGTGACCCATTTATCAGCCATATTATAATCTTTGACAGAAATAAAAAAATCAGTCATCCACAGATAATGAGCAGCAGTCATATACCAGAGGTTATGTGTAAAAAGATTCTCAGCAACATTGTCCATGATATAGATGTATGATTTTTGCTCAATATCATTCATGATCTTCATATTAAGAATTTCATGTATATAGTCAAGTGTAAGCAGATTCATTTCAACATCTTCCGGGTGCTTCTGCATTTGATCAATCATATTCTGAGCTGTGGAACGGCATTCCGACAGGGCATCCAGTATAATAGAAGCCGCATAGTGGGAGGTTTCCGTATCACTGCTGTTCATAGCAACTGCTATGCTGGAAACAGTCTTCTTTGCGTTGTTTCTCAAGGTATCAAGAAGCAGCCTTCGAAGGCTTGCCGTATCAGAAACAGCCATAGCATCCTGTATCGGCACGTAATTCATCTCGGTCTCACTGTCTGGCGGCAAAATAAGCTTCTCTCTGTTCTGGTTGAAGCTTATATCACTCATATCAACATTTTTCTTTCTGTTCAAGTACTTAAAGAGTTGACCAAGTACTATATATAAAAGACCAAAAAGCGGTACTATCAACAGAAACCAGGATAACATAAAAGCAGTGCTTTTCTGTCCCTTTTTTTGAAAGAAGGCCGCGATAAAAACGATAACCGCCAGGAAGGAGTTCCCTGCTAAAATTATCAGAACAGGCCAAAGTCCTGCTGTATTCATACTGTTCTCATAGCTCCTTTTCCAGATAGGTTTTAATATTCTTCTCTTCCAGACGTTTTCTTACATAGACTGATTCTGCCTCATTGGTATTTGTAAGAAGGATTGCCAGACTTCCGTCTGCCATTGCGCCAATATAATCCGTCTCTCTAAGCAGAGGTTTGATCGTACCGCTAAGCTCTTTCAGAGGTTTATTTCCGGGATGAACATAGAATTCACATAAATCAGCATAACCCTTCTTGGCAGCATGTCTGTAAATCTCCAGCATTTCGTGGTAAGCGGATTCCTGTAAAATAGCTGTATCCGGAATAAAACGTCGGTAAGCCAGAGCATCCAGGTAGTCGGCATCCCGTACGACCACAGAATAAACCAATGCTCCGACAATAGTAAGAAGATTCGCCTGATATAAGGTCATCTGTTCATAGGGAATCTCCCACAGGAATATAACAATTCTCATATTACCCTTTTCATCAAATAAGGCACTTGCCATCATTGGCAGATTACTGTCTAAAGTACGGTTTATATATACCTGTTTTTCCTTCAGAACATCAAAGATCACATGGTATGTTCCCATGGAAACTGATTTTCCCAGAGAACGGGCCTTCTCACTGGAGGCAGTAGCAAGACGGCAATAGGAGGTATTTGAAACCAGGTATATTGATACATTTGGTGTATTCATGATTTCTGACAGGGTATCCAAAGCGGCAAACAGCACCTCACCTGTAGCAGCCTTATCAAGTCTTGAGGTTATATCATAGATACGGCCAATACTTTCCGTACTGCTGATGATTTTTTCAGCATAATAGTTCTTGATCTTTATATTGCTGGAGTTAATTACGGTGATATCATTCAGCCGCTCTGACAGAAAATCTATCTGCTCGTTTTTATCGGCTTCCATATCCCGGAACTTGTCCTTTAGATGTCCCACTGTAAGCCCTACAACAAATATTTGCGCAATCCAGATATAAGTATTTATATCGATTAATAAGGAAAAGCCAGAGGTTGAATATAACTGCCGGTAACAATAACCTATAACACTGAGCAGCGAAGCTAAAATAGCCTGCTGCCTGCCATGAATCACTGCAAATAAAAGTACATAAAGTAAATAGAAATTAATTCCGCCAAAATAATCATTCCCTACAGATTGATTGTTCAGGATAAAAAAAGGTATAAAAAATACCAGGCTTTCTAAGAAAGGAAAAGCTTTTTTTAGTACCCTGAGTACACGATGCCCTAACCCCTTGCCCTGATATTTCTCATCACTATGCAAAAACAAATTCTTATGTCTGTTCATGTACATAATAATCTGTGGAATTATGTCCTTATAGCTGTTTCTGATTTCCAGCGGAAACTCTTCAAGAAATCTGCTGTTTGACAGAATAAGCCTGCTTTTAAGGCCAACTGTCTGATCTACAATATCTATCTGGTTCGACAGCTTTTCCTGTATTAGCCTGGCTACCATATCCTCCGTCACCTCTTCCAGGGAGGATATATGATAAATAACATGTTTTCTCTCTGGTGCCTTAGCCAGAAGATATAAACCTTCCACTGCATCCTTTACAAACAAAGCTGACAGCCCTTTCTTGGCATTTACCTGTAAGCGGCCTGAAACCAGAGCTTTAAGACACATCCCTGAATAAATATCCCTGCAGGCTTTACGGTCTGCCGGTATACCATACATACCTGCTAATCTGATTACACTTACTTCCATTTGCGTGGTCTGGTTAAAATGCATTGCCAGGTTCTCACCCTGTGATATTGTCATCCCTTTCACACTGTTGGGTGAAGTTTGTAAATCCTCCTTGATATCAATGATATATTCATCCTCAAAAACTTTTTCTGACGATATATATATGAAATGTCTTGTACCGAGCATTGCTGCGCTCATCAACAGGTTGCTGAGCCCTGTCACATAGTTTAAGGAGTCATCTACTGCACTCTCGTCTTCCCATTTATAATATGGATCATAGGCACCTGTAAAAAGAATAACATCCGGACGGCTGCTGTTTATAAGCGTTCTTACGCTGTCACTATCGTATTTAAACACATATTGTTCGAACACATGAGCAGGCTTAATAAGCTTTTTATTACAGATTAATGTATAAATACGCCAATTTTCTTTATAAAACTTATTTATCAGTTCGTTGGTAAATGAACCGTAACTTCCTACAATTAGGATGCTGCTCATATTAAAATTTCACTCCTGTAAAAGAATACTTCAATTTCATCCTGAACCTAACTATAATATAAATATTCTATGATTTCAAGCCTAATTGACTATTTACAAATACAATTTTTCATGATTTTTTAAGTTAAAAGTCTTTACTTATCATTTTATGTCGCATTAACCGGACATATGTTCCTTACCGAAAATATTTTTCAGGATTTTCCAAGCTTATTAGTTATCTTTTATCCGTAAATTAACATTACCACAAATATATAACATAAATTTACAGCTTCCTTCCAATGAAGTTTATGGAATTTTTTGTCTTTGGTTGACAAATATTATAACTTATTATAAGATTATAAAAGTAATCGATGAAGCGAAATAAGAATTTAATTTATAAATATATCAATATAACTGATTGATGTTATAATTGTAACCCAATTAAACCAATCTAATTTAGCGGAGGGATAATTGTTATGAAAAAAAGCTTATTTGGTTATAGCATATCTGAGGTTGATGTTATGTTAAATACTCTTCGTGAAGAAAACGAAAGCTTGAACGGAACTATCACAACACTAAAAACTCAGGTTAAGAATAATGAGACCAATGGAGCAAAAGCAAATCTCCTAGAAGCTGATTTAAAGAAGCTTGAAGAAAAGCTCAAACAGCTAAATGAGGAAAAGGACGAGCTTATTTCCCAAACAGCTTCACTTTCACAGGAAGTAACGGATTATACTCAGATAAATTCCGAATTAAAAGAACAAATCAATCTCTTACAACAGCAGAATGATACCTTAAATGCACAGTTATCTGAACTACAGCTGCAAAATGCAGCCGCAGCTGAAGCAAACAGTAAAGTGGATTATTCCTTTATGGAAAGTTTACAGTCACAGTTAGATACTGAGAAAGAAAATAAAGCTTTGCTGGAAAGAGCTCTTGCCGATAAATCCTATGAATTGATTGCCGCATCCGAAGAACTGGATAAAGCCAGGATAGAAATCGATCAGCTGAAGGAGGAACTTGTTGTCTCAGCTGCCTCCCATGAGGAGCAGGCTGCAGCAGATACCTTAGAATCCAATGAGAACAATCTGAAGCACTCTACTGCCGTTACCTTGCAGGCTTATAAGGATATGACAAGAATGCGAAAAGAAGTTATGGATTATATGCACACTCAGATGAGAGAATTTTATAAGCTGGTCAATGAAAACAGTGTCAGAATGAATGAACTTATGGAACAGCGTCAGAATGAGTACAGCAAAATGGTTCGTGAATTCTTTAAGAATGCTACGGAGTTCCATGCAAATCTATCGGATAATGAAGATATCTACAGTAAAATGACCGAATATAACTTTAACCTTGATAAGCTCTCCAATAGCATGAATGAGATCATGAATCAATTTGTGGAGGGGTCCGGTGCCTATCTGAATGAAGCGGAGGCAGAGCTTCCTAATCGCTCAGCAACTGCTGCTCCTGAAGTAACTCTCTTAAACAATAAAGAAGTAAAGCCCTTTGTCTTTAAGGAGATTCGCAGAGTAAATCCATAATTACTCGTGATTGCTGCAATGCATCTTCATCACTTGACATGCAATAGCATTTCTTAAGCTGCAAACTATATAAAAGTGCTGTTTCCAGACTGGTATTAATAGTTTGGAAACAGCACTTTTCTTTTATGTTAATTCATCAATATGGATCCCGGTATTCTTTATCAAAATATTCTCTTAATTTCTTTAATGCCTTTTTCTCTATTCTTGAGACATAAGACCTGGAAATACCTATTTTACTGGCTATCTCCCTTTGTGTAATCTCTTCCTGTGAATTCAATCCGTACCGCATCTCAATAATCTGCCGCTCTCTTTTATTCAGTACCTTATTTACCAATTCATACAGACGCTTAACATTACCCTGTAATTCTATATCTTCGATAATGTCTGATTCAGAGCTCTCAATAATATCCAGCAGATTGATTTCATGCCCTTCCTTATCGGAACCTATAGGTTCATACAGATAAACTTCTTTCGCCTGTCGTTTACCGCTTCTTAACATCATCAGCAACTCATTATCTATACACCTTGAAGCATAGGTGGCAAGCCGTATTCCTTTATCCGGGTCAAAGGTATCGATTGCTTTTATTAAACCAATTGTGCCAATGGATATTAAATCATCTATTTCTCTATCCGCCGAATTGTATTTCTTTACAATATGTGCTACCAGGCGGAGATTACGTTCAATCAGGATATCCCTTGCTTCCTTGCTGCCTTCCATACAACGGCATAGGATTTCCGTTTCTTCCTTGGCGCTTAGTGGCTTTGGAAAAGATTTCACTGCAAAAGCACCTCAATAATAGGGGTTTATAATTAATCTATGCCTCTTACTGTTATTAAGTGCCTTTCCTAAAAAAGAAATAAATTATATTTTATAGAAATTTATCATTTGCCTGTACTTTTTTCATTTCACCTTCTATTTCCATTCAGCCTGCCATCCTTCTCAAAATGAAAATATTCACTATTTTTATATTCTTTTGGTGAGATTCCTACTACCTTTTTAAATATTCTTGAAAAATAATACTGGTCCTTGTAGCCTAATTTAAGCGCTACTTCATAGATGTAAGTATCTGTGGCACGGAGCAGTTTGCAGGCTTCTTTCATCTTAAGCTGAATATAAAAGTCCATTGGCGAATGGCTGGTATGTTTATTAAATATAGCATTCAGATAACTCTTTGAAAGATTAAACTCTTCCACTATCTGCTCCAGGGATAATTCTTCATTCATATGCTGGTACATATACTTAATAACGTCGGTTACATGTCTGTTCTGGTCCAGGGCCGTATGCTGTTTTTCCCGGTTATATGCCTCAGCCAGTATTAAGGATAGTACTTGTGAAATATATATAAAATTACCAAGTGTATAATTTCCGTCCAATACACGGAACAATAGTTCAAACAGAAACAGCATACGATTACCGGCATGATTGGAGCCAAACTTTATTGTAAGACATTCCTCCAGAGGGTAATAGGTGATATCCTCACCCTTAAAATGCACCCAAAGAATACTCCAGGGCTTTTCAGAACAAGCATAATATTTATGTCCTTTGAGTCTTGGAATACAAAATGCCTCATTATCTTTAAGACTATATTTTTTTCCCTCTATTTCTATTATTCCGCTGCCTTCCATACAGTACATAAAAATGTACTCTTCTATTCCATCCTTCCTTTCCCGGTAATGATGTTCTGCCTGCGGAAAATAACCTACATCCGTTAAGTATAGTCTTCTAATCTGAGGATGCTCCGTATAATCTTTAAAGGCTTCTGTAGGAATCACGATCATTCGCTCTCCTTTGAAGCCATCTTTCTTTTTATCGTCAAATATGCTCATACCGTAACCATATCATATTGGTGGAATATTGTCCATCTTTTGTTACGATATGTCATTTAAAGAGTATCCTATTTAAGGTAGAATCAAAACAGGCTTAATTACAAACCCTTATGATAACAGGAAGGAGTATTCTTATGTATTCAGAAAATAAAGTTAAGATATGGGAAGAGGTTATTATTATACCTACTTATAAAGTACATCCCCCAGAAAAAAGTCCTCTATTCTTAGAGCGGAGGGCTTACCAGGGAAGTACCGGCAAAGTGTATCCTCTGCCTGTTACAGAAAAGATATCAGATGTAAAGGAAGAGGTAACCTACAATGCTGTATTTCTTGAAAATGAGTATTTAAAAATTATGATTCTGCCGGAACTAGGAGGCAGAATCCACCGTGCTTATGACAAAACCAACGGATATGATTTTGTCTATTACAATCACGTGATCAAGCCGGCACTGGTTGGTCTTACCGGACCCTGGATTTCCGGCGGTATTGAATTTAACTGGCCGCAGCACCACAGACCCTCTACTTATTCACCGGTAGACTATTCCCTTTGTGAGAGCCAGGACGGTTCTTCTACGGTTTTTATCAGCGAAATCGATAAAATGTATGGTACCAAGGGTATGGCAGCCATTACACTTTATCCAGAGAAAGCATACATCGAAATAAAAGGACAGCTCTATAATCCTACAGATCTGCCGCAGACCTTTCTTTGGTGGGCTAATCCTGCCGTGCCTGTTAATGACGATACCTACTCCGTATTCCCTCCCGATGTTAATGCGGTAATGGATCATGGAAAACGTGCAGTATCAACCTTCCCTATTGCAACAGGTGAATATTACAAATGTGACTATTCTGCCGGCGTGGATATTTCACGTTATAAAAATGTTAAAGTACCTACTTCCTATATGGCTGCCCATTCTGACTATGACTTTATCGGTAATTATGATGAGAAAAGAGAAGCCGGCCTGCTTCATGTAGCAGATCATCATTTTTCTCCCGGTAAGAAGCAATGGACCTGGGGAAATGGTGATTTCGGAAGAACCTGGGATAACAATCTCACCGATAATGACGGACCTTATATCGAATTGATGACTGGCGTATTTACAGACAACCAGCCTGATTTTACCTGGTTGAAACCTCACGAAGAGAAAACCTTTGTCCAGTATTTTATGCCCTATAAGGGTGTAGGCAGGGTTGGTAATGCAACCAAAGATGCTGCTGTAAGCCTGGAGCAAGACCAGGAGGGTATGGCAATCTTAAAAGTATATGCTACCGGTATTTACAATCAGTCCTCTGTTAAGGTGACTGCCGGTGACCAGGTATTATCAGAAACCACGGTCAGTCTTTCACCCGAAAAATGTCTTACAGTAGTATTTAAAGCACCTGAAAAGCTCACGGACTGCAATATAACTGTCAGCTGCAATAATAAGACCCTTGTAAGCTATTCGGTGTATGAAAAAGAGTTAAAACCTATTCCGGAAGCAGCCGAGCCCATGAAAGCTCCCGCTGACATGAAATCTCTTGAAGAGTTATATCTGGCTGCTTCTCATCTGGAACAATACCGCCATACCACTTATGACCCTGCCGATTATTACCTGGAAGGATTAAGACGGGATGCTACAGATATCCGATTAAATAACGGATATGGCCTTCTCTTATATAAACAGGGCTTTTATAAAGAAAGTATCCCTTATTTTGAAGCAGCCATCAGGAAACAGACCTGGAAGAATCCTAATCCCTATTCCGGAGAGTGCTACTTCAACCTGGGTCTTGCCCTTGCTGCAGCAGATAAAGAAGAACTGGCCTACGATGCCTTTTATAAATCCACCTGGAGTGCTGAAACCATGAGTGCAGGTTTCTACTGGCTTTCCTGCCTGTCTGCCAGAAAAGCCCGTTATGAAGAAGCCCTGGAATTTGCAGAAAAATCCATGCTGCACAACTGGCATAATATGAAAAGCAGAAATCTGAAAGCTGCATTGCTCCGTAAGCTCTCCAGAGATAATGAAATGTTCCTGGGAGAAAGCCTTATAATAGATCCCTTATATATGGGTTGTATTTATGAAAAAGCCCTGCAGGATAACTCTCTCACTTTATTTATAGAGAGAATGCGCCAGGAAGCGCACAATTACCTTACCCTGTCCCTTGATTACCTCAAAGCAGGTCTCTATGAAGATGCGGTAAACATATTATCCTTATGCAAAGACAATAATCCTCTTTTATACTATTATCAAGGTTATGCCAAAGAGAAACTGGGCTTAACGAAAGAAGCTGCTGCCTTATATGAAAAAGCGGAAGGCTTTCCCGGAGATTACTGTTTCCCTAACCGGATTGAAGAAATTAAAATTTTAGAACATGGAATCAAATTACTAAAAATAGCTCCTATGGCACATTTTTACCTGGGAAATCTTCTTTATGATAAAAAACAGTATGAACAGGCTGTTTATCACTGGGAAACTGCTGTCACTCAAAAAGAATCTCTGTCCATGGCATACCGAAACCTGGCTATTGCTTACTTTAACAAAGAAAATGATAACCAAAAGGCCTTGAAAGCCATGAATAAAGCACTTAGCCTTGATAGTAAATATCCGAGATTTCTTCTGGAATTTGATCAATTGTCAGCTAAGACAAATATACCGGTAAAGGAACGTCTGAAAATGCTGGAATCAGAGCTTTCCGTGACAAAATCCCGTGATGATCTATACCTGCGTTATATCACACTTCTTAATTGTACCGGACGATATGAGGAGGCTATTAAAGCACTGACTTCCCATCGTTTCCATCCCTGGGAAGGCGGGGAAGGAAAGGTTAGTTCCCAATACCGATATGCTTTGATTCAATCTGCTGTCAATTTAATAAATTCAAATAAGCCGGAAGAAGCATTGCCTTTGTTAACCGCTTCTCTTGAATATCCTGAGAACCTGGGAGAAGGTAAACTACCCAATGTACCGGACAATGAAGCTCATTATTATTTAGGTGTTTCATATCGTAAACTGGGCAGGGAGGAAGAGGCAAAGAAATATTTCGAGCTTGCAGCAACAGGTCCAACAGAACCGGGAAGTGTACTGTACTATAACGATCAGCCATCTGATTTTATTTTCTACCAGGGTCTGGCAAATAAAGCTCTTGGAAGAGAAAATGCTGCCTTAAAAGCGTATCACCAGTTAATAATCTATGGTGAGAAACACTTATTTGATAAAGTGTCCTATGATTTCTTTGCAGTGTCACTGCCGGAAATCGAAGTATTTCAGGATAATATACAATTACGAAACATACAGTACTGCAATTATCTGCGTGCTTTAGGTAATATAGGACTTGGTAATAAGGCGGAAGCAGCACTTCTGTTACAGGATATCCTGTTAAAACAAGATGATTATCAGGGAGCTATTTGTCATGGCACTTTAGTATAACAAATTAGTATAACTAAAATTGTCAGGCTTTCTTTCATACGACGATTTAAGAAAAATATCTGTCTTCTGCCATAAATTTCTCATTTATTATGGAACACAGTTCATCTTATAGTCATAACCTTGAAAGCCTGACAATAAAAAGTCAGTTATAGTTCTTAATTAATTTAGCGAACTCTTTAAACGATTTTAGCAAGTTCACGTAATGTTCTTGAGGAATTGGTTACTTCATCTGTTACAGAAGTGATTTCTTCCGTGGAAGCTGCCTGGGATTCAGCTATGATATTGGAATTATGGATCTGCTGTTCTATCTTTTCAATATAATTCTTGATCTCACTTAAAGTCGCGGATACTTTCTTGGCGGATTCAGAACTTGATTGTGCCATCTTTCTGACTTCATCTGCTACTACACTGAAACCTCTGCCAGCTTCTCCGGCTCTTGCTGCTTCGATAGCGGCATTTAGTGCCAGGAGATTAGACTGGGACGCAATATTTTGAATTGTTGACAGGATCATATCTGTATCATTAATCTTTTGTTTTGCTGCTTTCGTAGTATTAACTACCTCTGAGATAGTTCCTTTCAGTTGTACGGAACCGGAGGCAATCTCTTCGATGCTTGAATTAATCTGCTGTAAAGAATTAAAAATTATCTCTGTTGAATTTTGCAGTTCAGAACGTTTCTCCAGGCTCTTAGCTATTCCTACAGCTCCAAGCACTTTACCTTCTTCATCAATAATCGGATAACAGATTGCCTGAAACACTACTCCCAAAGCTTCTTTGGGAACTACCTGGGAGATAACATTTTTGTTTCTCATAGCCAGACGTAAGGGATCATCTTGTTGAATTACATCCCCAACCTGTAACTGTAAGGGTAATATCTGGTTTGGCCAATATGCCAGAAATTTCTCATTATCTGTTATAGAAACTGCTATATCTTCTTGTACCAGGTCCTTTAATAACGGCAGTACATCAAAATACGATTTCATAATATTATCACTCATAATATTCTCCTTCTTTCATTTCATTATACTTATTACATTTCGTAATACTATTGCATGTATGATACTTATCGCATACATAATACTTATCGCATACATAATACTTATTGCATACATAATACTTATTACAACTAGAATCCCCAATTTAAGCCTTATCATTATCCTAGTAACATACCTTACTTATTTCAGCATATTACGACATGAGACCTCATGTCAATAGGACAAATTGATTGCATAAAAAACAGGCAGAAAATTTTGCAACCCATTCTCTGCCTGTAGCTTATAAACTAGATTTTAAATAAGACTGATTCCTATGATAGCCTCATCTTGAAATCCTCATAACCAAACTCCTTAATAATCTGTGTGCCTTTATCCGGACTCCATAAAGCAATGGAGGGAAGTCCCATTCCGTTAAAGGTATTATTTTTTACCATAGTATAATGACCCATATCACAAAAAACCAATGTATCCCCTACTTGCAGCGGTTCCTTAAAGGAATATTCACCAATCACATCGCCGGAAAGACAGGTTGGACCACCCAGACGGTATGTATAAGCATATTCTCCGGGTTTGCCGGCACCTATTACCTCCGGCCTGTAGGGCATTTCCAGTACATCGGGCATATGGCAGGCCGCAGAAGTATCCAGAATAGCCAGATCCATACCATTCTTTAAGGTATCCAGGACTCTGGCAACCAGGAAACCTGTATTTAAAGCTACTGCTTCACCAGGCTCTAAATATACTTCCACGTTGTATTTACTCTTGATAAAAAGAATGCTCTCAATCAGTGTTTCCAGATCATAATCTTTTCTGGTTATGTGGTGTCCGCCTCCGAAATTAATCCACTTCATTCCTGCTATATAAGAGCCGAATTTCTCATCTACTACCTGTAAGGTTCGTTTCAGTACATCGGAATTCTGCTCACACATTGTATGAAAATGCAATCCTTCAATGCCTTTCAGCTCATCAGGTTCAAACTGCTCTAAGGTTACTCCCATTCTGGAACCGGTAAAGCAGGGATTATACATATCCGTCTCTATTTCAGAATATTCCGGATTGATACGGATACCGCAGGAGATATGCCTGTCGCTGCCTTCAACCAAAGCTCTGTACTTTTTCCATTGAGTAAAAGAATTAAATACAATATGGTCGCTGAGTGAAATAATCTCCTCCATTTCATCTTCTCTGTAAGCGGGAGAAAAGATATGCACTTCACCCTCCATCTCTTCTCTTCCAAGCTTCGCCTCATAGAGTGAGCTGGCAGTGGTTCCCTGCAGATAATTCCCAATCAGGGGATATACTGAGAACATGGAGAAGGCTTTTTGCGCAAGAAGTATCTTGCAGCCTGTTTTGTCAATTACATATTTAAGTGTTTCAAGATTTTTCTTCAGAAGAGTCTCATCCATTATATAAACCGGTGTTTTTAAGCTCTTCGGATCAAAGTTTAATACATCGGACATATTTTCTACCCATTTATACTGCAAAAGCAGTATTGCCATACCTATAGAGACGGAAAGCCTCCTGTATGGCATCCTTTCTTTAAAATATTTATTTCAATGGTACTGTGTCCTGGATAAATTTTTTAAATATCAGTGCATATAACAGGCTCTGCGCAATACGGAGAAGCAGCTGCAGCGGTTCTGCGGCAGGAAGCCTGCTACACCAATGCAGAATCAAACCAAGCTGGTATTCTACTTTACAGGCACTTCAACCTGGATTTAATTCCCTGTCAGTATTATTATCCAATATCGCATCGCAAAATAACACAAAGCAGAGCCGTACAACCGTAAAATGAGTTTTCAGACCTAACTGTATGGTTTAACAATGTACGAAGAAGTTCAAAATGAATTCCTGGGAATATCATCTTGAACTTCTTTGAAAATACTGTGCTTACCTAGTGTGCTGATCCCTTTATCATTATCTGATTATAAAGATTACCGTGCATTAATCCACCAAATCAGGTGTATGTGTTTCTTTCCAAGGCAGTCCGCAGCGATTTAATTCCTCCATAAAAGGATCGGGATTGAACTCCTCAACATTGAATACGCCGGGTTTCTTCCAAAGTCCCTTTAATACCATCATGGCACCAATCATTGCAGGTACACCGGTTGTGTAAGAGATAGCCTGGGAACCGACTTCTTTGTAGCATTCCTCATGGTCACATACATTATATATATAATACTTCTTTTCTTTTCCGTCTTTTACACCCTGGTAAATGCAGCCGATATTAGTCTTACCTTTTGTTCTTGGTCCTAAGGATGCAGGATCGGGAAGCACTGCTTTTAAGAACTGCAGGGGTACTATCTGTTTTCCTTCGAAATCAATCGGTTCGATTGAAGTCATACCTACGTTCTCCAATACTCTTAAATGAGTCAGGTACCTTTCAGAGAAGGTCATCCAGAAACGGATTTTCTTAATTCCTTTAATATTAAGAGCAAGGGATTCCATTTCTTCATGATGTAACAGGTACATATCCTTTTCGCCGATTTCAGGGAAATCATACACTCTCTTAATGGACATAGGCTCTGTTTCAATAAATTCGCCGTTTTCGAAATAGCTGCCGTTAGCAGTAACCTCACGAATATTGATTTCGGGATTAAAATTAGTAGCAAAAGGATATCCGTGGTCGCCTGCGTTGGCATCCAAAATATCTATCTGATGTATTTCATCAAATTCATGCTTCATGGCATAAGCGGAGAATACACCTGTAACACCGGGGTCAAAGCCGCAGCCAAGTACTGCTGTAATGCCGGCTTTCTCAAATCTTTCCCTGTAATCCCACTGCCATTTGTATTCAAATTTCGCTGTATCCAGAGGCTCATAATTCGCTGTATCCAGATAATCAGTCTTTGTTGCCAGGCAGGCATCCATAATAGTAAGATCCTGATAAGGCAATGCAACGTTAATTACAATATCCGGTTTATAGCTTTCAATCAGCGCAATCAGTTCCTGTGTATTATCAGCATCTACCTGAGCTGTTGTAATTTTTGTAAACTGATCTTTTCCGTAAAGGGGATTGTTTCCCTGTTCCTTCTCAATTTTTTCCTTGTAGGCATCACATTTGGAAACAGTTCTGCTTGCAAGAAGGATTTCTGTAAATACTTCGGGGTTCTGGCAGCATTTATGGATTACTACTCCGGCAACTCCACCGGCACCGATAATTAATGCTTTTGACATAGTAGGCCCTCCTTTGTGTAGGTAAAATGTATTGAATAAAATACACTGAATTAATTTTTTATTTGTATTGATTTTATTTGTATTGATTTTATATGATCTTATCTGCTTTTGAGTCTAAGGCTCTTTTTTCCATTATTTCGCATATGCATTAAATTTATAATACTTAAGATTTCATTACTTACCCTAAGCATTTAAATACTTAAACTATTATTATTTATGCTTTTGCTACTTACTCTTATATTTACTGCTTTCACTTACTTCTGCTTTTAAATTTTTAGTACCTTTCACTTTTTCCTACATATTAAATTAATAATTAGTCTGACTCATTTAATTGCTCTTTAATATAATTCGGAATTGCAAAAGAACCTAAATGGAGCTCCGTATTATAATATCTGGTTTTTAACCCTAATTTATTCCATTCATCCGCTTTTAAATCCTTCACCGGGTCATATTTCTTGGAAGCAAATCCAAAAAGCCAGTGACCTGACGGATAGGTTGGTATATGAGCCTGGTAAATCCTGGCTACAGGAAATGTATCATGTATTCTCTTATGTGCTCTTATCATGGAGGCGGCATAAGAAGAGTAATACATACTCTCATGCTGGTTTACAAGGATCCCGTCCTCCTTCAGGGCTCTGTAGCAGTTACCGTAAAATTCTTTGGTAAATAAACCTTCACCAGGTCCGAAGGGATCTGTTGAGTCAACAATAATAAGGTCATACTCACCTTCTCTGCCCCTGACAAATTTGAGTCCGTCTTCAAAGAATAAATGTACCTTAGGGTCTGTCAGTCCGCAGGCTGTACGGGGAAGATATTCTTTACACAGTTTAACAACCTCTTCATCTATCTCCACCATATCAATGTGCTGTATTCCCTGATAACGGAGAAGTTCTCTGATTGTTCCTCCATCTCCCGCACCAATAACCAGAACCTTTTTAATGTCCGGATTAACGGCCATGGGTACATGGGTTATCATATCGTGATAAATAAATTCATCCTTTTCTGTCACCATAAGATAACCGTCCAAGGTTAGAATCCTTCCAAACTCTTTGGACTCAAAAATATCAATTCGCTGAAAATCGCTTTGTAAGCTTACCAGCTGTTTATCGATTTTAATTGAGAAACGTGCTTCCTCTGTATGATTTTCCGTATACCAAAGTTCCATTTTTACTCCATTCCTGCACATGCATATTGTGCGTCCGAATTTGTGCCGTGGATTTCGCTGGCACAAATCTGCGGTTGAAATTGTATTTCTTTCAACCTTACACCTCCACTACATTGATATTGTTAACTGCCATATCCTCTGTACCGGTTAGAAGGCAGCCCTTCTCTTTGGCATAAAGAATATAATCAACGATATCCCCCGTAATTCTTTCACCAGGTGCCAGGATAGGTATACCTGGCGGATAACACATTACAAATTCTCCGCAGATCTTACCTACTGTTTTCTTAATGGGAAGGGGTGTCTTATCACTGTAAAAGGCCTGCTGAGGTGCAATTACCACATCCGGATTAATGTATTCATGGTCAAACATTCCAGATTGATCTTCTTTTCCATAAAGCCTCTTAATCTCAGAAAGAGAAGCAATCAGCCGCTCAATTTCCATAGCACGGTCGCCGGCAGAAATAATGGCAAGAAAATTACTGATATCACCGAATTCGATCTGGATACCATATTCATCCCTTAAGAGGTCATAGACCTCAATACCGGCCAGTCCCACATTTCTGGTGTGAACAGACAGCTTTGTGGGGTCAAAATCAAATATATAATTATAATCTATTAATTCATTACCAAAGGCATAATAACCTTCCAGTTTATTTATTTCAGTTCTTGCATACTCTGCATATTCCACGGTTTTTGCAAAAAGTTCTCTGCCGTTGAGGCTTAGATTCTTTCTTGCAATATCCAGTGATACTAATAAAAGATAAGAACCGCTGGTGGTCTGGGTCAGATTAAGCACCTGTCTTACATAGTGGGGATTCATCGTTTCCCCGCATAAAAGAAAAGAGCTCTGTGTCAGTGACCCTCCGGTTTTGTGCATACTGACAGCCGCCATATCAGCTCCTGCTGCCATAGCGGAAACCGGCATATTGTCACCAAAATAAAAGTGGGTTCCGTGTGCCTCATCCACCAATACCTTGACCCCCTGCTCATGGGCAAAGGAAACAATTCCTCTAAGGTCTGAGCAAACGCCATAATAAGTAGGATTATTCACAAGAATTGCCTTAGCATCAGGATTCTCAAAAATTGCCTGCTTCACATCCTCTAAGGACATTCCAAGAGGTATTCCAAGTTCTTTATTTACACCGGGATTTACATATACCGGTATTGCACCGCATACAACCAATGCATTTATGGCACTGCGATGAACGTTACGGGGCATGATTATCTTATCGCCCGCTTTACAAACAGACATAATCATTCCCTGTACCGCTGCGGTAGTACCATTTACAATAAAAAAGGCGGCCTCTGCTCCAAAAGCATCGGCTGCAATCTGCTCTGCTTCACGAATTACAGAAGTGGGATGGCAAAGGTTGTCCAAAGGTTTCATGGAGTTCACATCCACCTTCATACAGCTCTCACCTAAAAATTCTGTCAGCTCCTTGTTTCCTCTTCCGCCTTTATGACCGGGAACATCAAAGGGTACTACCCGGTTCCCTTTATGCTTCTTCAAAGCTTCAAAAATAGGCGCTTTTTGCTGAAGGAGTAAATTCATGTCATTCCCTCCTTCACTAATATATATTCATACCGCTGAATATCTCAATCATCTCTTTGCGAAGGTTGCTTGTAATCTCAAGCCTGTGCTTGGGAGTCAACTCATACACATCCAGATTAAAAAGATAATTCTGCAGTTCGATTTCTTTAATGAGCATCTTTGTGTGAAAAATATTGGATTGATATACATTCACATCAATTGCGTCGTATTTGGTCAGTGTTACATCGTCAATATAGTCCTGAATTGAGGTGATATCATGATCGATGTAGTATTTTTTGCCCTCAACATCCCTGGTAAAGCCCCTGACTCTATAATCAATGGTAATGATATCCGAGTCAAAACTACCAATCAGATAATCCAGCGCATTAAGCGGTGATATTTCGCCGCAGGTAGATACGTCAATATCTACACGAAAAGTGGATATGGAGTTATCGGGATGATACTCCGGAAACGTGTGCACTGTAACATGACTTTTATCCAGGTGTGCATGTACCGTGTCTCTTAAATGATCCGTATATTTACCCTGGTTGCATGATTCATCGATATGCTCTGAAGATAAATCTCCCTCTGCAATCAAAATATTTACGGATGCACCCTGAGGATCGTAATCCTGTTTCGAGATATTAAGTATATGTGCCCCAATCATCTCTGTTACATCACATAAGATTTTTGTTAATCTTTCGGAATTATATTGTTCATCAATGTATGCAATATAATCCTTTTGCTCTCTCTCACTTTTTGCATAGCAAACATCATAGATGTTGAAGCTAAGTGTTTTTGTGAGGTTGTTAAAGCCATACAAAGCCAGCTTTTTCTCCAACCCTAACATCACAACCTTTCTCTTACATAATCGGTTTACATTGTAGCATGTTTGTAAACAAAAATCAATGTGATTTTCGATAAGGTTTTATAGATTATCTGTAAAGTAGAACCTCTTATCTTATACACTGAAAACTGACTTTTATAGAACTGAAACTGCACCTGTACTGTTCTTGAGAAAAAGCACTAACTTTCAGCCCCGGCAGCTGCCTTACGGATTTATTCATGGTTATTTTCATCAAATAAGAATTAATGCCGGAAATAAAAAAAGCCGTTGCATAAGCAGGCTTTAGCTGTAGCGTTATACTGTACCCTTAGATGCATTCTGTCTGTAAAACAGTATCAGGTATTACAGCAAACGCAACAAGGTAATATCAAAAATTAATAACATTTATGATTTTTTACCGTTAGTACCTTCCTGCATTTACTGTATACCTGGCATAAACACTTATCAGTTCTTATTATCTCTTTATTTTCATAGAATAACCTGAATATTTTCTTTACAACAGCTAATTTTATGTATATGATTAATAAAACTATCATATATCCAATAAAAGAAGAAATCGAGGTGATACTCAGTGATTGGAATACTTATCGGTTTATGCTCCTTTTTACTGATTGGATTGTTCCATCCCATTGTAATTAAGGCAGAATATTACTTCTCCAAGAGAATCTATCCTGTATTTATCCTGACTGGCCTCTTGTTCCTGTCCGCTTCTTATTTTACTGCTCATACCTTTTTCTCTGCAATTTTGGGCGTAACCGGCTTTTCCTGCTTTTGGAGCATCAAAGAGCTGTTCGAACAGGAAAAACGTGTGGAAAAGGGGTGGTTTCCCAAAAATCCCAAGCGTAAATAGTTATGCAGCTTCTTTTTACTTAAGGAATGCTCCATTTCTTTTTAGGATTTCCCTTAATTCTCTGATGTCAACTGCTCTTACATCCATGTCCCCGTTCCTGGCTGCCAGCCTTGCAGCCGTTCCAGCCGCCTGTCCGGTTACCATACATACGGGCATTACTCTTATACTTCCCTGTATGATATGTTCACAGGCAATGGTCCTGCCTGCCACGAGAAGATTTTCAATATTTTTGGGAATCAGGCTTCTGTAAGGAATACCATGAGATTCACCGTCACCATATGCCTCCCAGCCTTCCTCCCCATTTTTTTCTCCTTTAAGGATGCTCTCCCTCTCCTCAAGACCGTGATGAACGTCCAGGAAATAGCAGTTACGGCCAATTTCATCCGGAAATGAGCGGCGTTCTTTATAGTCCGTTAAGGTAAGTTTATATTCTCCTATTATTCGTCTGGATTCTCTGATTCCCATTGAGGAGGCAGTGGCAGCCAGAAAGGATCCTCCAAACACTTCCGGAAGATATTCTTTCAGTCCCTGATGATATTGGTACGCCAGCTGCCTGCCTTTTATCAGTGCTTTTGAAACACTGAAAGGCTCTGTCCCATCGACCTCCCATATATGTCCCGCATTAAAACCTACGGCACCGGGTCCGATGACGGAATTACAGCAGTGAGGATCCGTTACCAGCGGATATTTTTCTGACCTGGCAATATCATAGGCGGCACAATCCGGGTTCTGCATATGCAGAAAAGGTGAGTTGCGATAATAATAATCATCTACATTCGTAATCATAAAGCAATGGGTGGACGGCTGTACTTTATGGCTGCCCTCCTCGCCAATCTCAAAATCCAAACCTGCCATAGCAGCAATATCAGCATCCCCGGTACCATCAATGTATACTTTCCCTTTATAAGCCGTGATTCCTGCTTTGTTGGCTGTTACAAGATAATCTATCTTTTTCTGGGTCTTAGGAGCTGCTATCACCTGTGTGGAAAAAAGGACAGTTACACCAGCATCCACAACCATTTCATCATAGACTCTTTTCAAGGCCTCCGGATCAATTGGCACCCAATCTAAGTCTTCCTCTCCAACATGCCTCATACCCGACTTTGCTCTCTCAAATACCTCCAGTGCAATCCCCCGGTATACAACCTTTGTCCTGTCGGAAAAGGGACACCAGGCGGGTACCAGCCCACTGGTTCCCATCCCTCCTAATGCATTGGCAACTTCTATCAGCAGTACACGGGCTCCCTCCCTGGCAGCTGCTATAGCAGCTGCACAACCAGAGGGTCCTCCTCCTGCTACAATTACTTCATATTGTTCGTTTATTGGTATTTCCTGTGAAAATCTTATATTCATACCGCCAGCCTCCGCCTTCTAACCTGTTGTTCACAAAGTTTCTTAATATTCTCCGGTCATAATAGCATGGCCTTATTCTTACTTATTTGTAACCGAATTCTTCGCAATGAGCAAGCCACTGTTCTTTATAGCTATCCTGGATTTTCTTTAGTCCGGCGGCATCTGCCTGTTTTAAGAACTCGCTGATGGATGCCTCCACATCTTCCACCAGGCCTGCCTGAATAGGTGTCAGATATTGGGCTATAACGGAATTTAAATTGGCTCTTTCAATTTCATAGGAGGAGTAATCTTCAATAAAGCCTACTTTGATACTCTTTCCCTGCCATTTTGTTTTCGCTGCCGCTTCATCGTATGAGGTTATCATATCTTTGTAAGCCGTATCATCTGTAGGTTTCATTTCTTTTTTAATCAAATGGTTTCTCAGGTTCCAGGTATTCATATTCTCATAGCTAAAACCGGAATCCTTGATTTCCTCATAATACTCTCCTTCCACCAGATTCCAGTGTTTCCCCTGTATCCCATACTGCACCAAATCGTTTGCCGTTTCATCTGTCATTAAGAAGTCAAGTGCTATCAATGCTCTTGCCGGATCTTTTGAGTTATGAGGGACAACTGTTGCATTCTGCAGAGGAGATGCCGGTGAAATGGTATTGTTCACCAATCCGTAAGAGACATAACCCACCTCCCAATCCGGATGATTTTCTTTGGCAGCATTATAGGAGCCAATCCATTTATCCTGATTCATACCACCTACGGAAGCTACAATCAATCCTTCATCAAAGCTGTCTTCCTCTGTCTTAGACAGGGAACTCTTTGACCAAAAGCCCATATCCGCCCATTTTTTCAGTAATTTCATATCTTCAGTAAAGTCCGGTGATCTCCAGTAGTCTATTACTTCTGTGGGTGTATCAATTGCTGCCATCAAACCGTAATTGGCAATTGCTTTACTGTACTTTAAATCAAAAATGGAATTCATATAGAAAGCTTCATTAAAATTGTTCGCTACCGTTATAGGAGAAAGCAAACCCTGATCCGGTTCATTCTTCTGTATTCCGCTGATATAAGCTTCAAAATTCTCCAGTGTATTTGGAACAGGCAGGTCATATTTCTTTCTTAAATCCTCACGGTATCTGATACCGGTGGCTGCATAGGTCTTCTGATCTGCCGGTACACTGTAAAGAGCACCGTCTACTTTACACATATCAAGAATACTCTGATCTATGAGGCTGCTGATATTAGGTGCATATTCCGGCAGCAGTTCATCAAGTTCATAGAAAGCACCGGTTTTTGCCAGAGCGCTATAGCTGGTCCAATCGGCAGCATACATTAAATCGCATTGTTCTCCGGAGGAAAGTACCAGATTATACTTCTGGGACCAGTCCGTCCAGGTTGTGAAACGGAATTCAATGGTTGTATTTATTTTCTCGGATAAATATTTATTCAATTCGTCAACTACGGTCTGATAATCCTTACCCGGATCACCCACCAGATAAAACACCAGATTAGCTGGCTGTGAAAGGTCATACCTTACTTTTGGATCATTGGATGTTTCTTTAGCCGGCTCCGGTTCCTTTTCCTCTTGCTTTGCTTGACTGTTGTTTTCCCCGGCAGCAGTTTCCTTCTCTGCTACATTTGCCGTATTATTTCCCTTGCAGCCTGTAAAGGACAGGATCATGCAAAAGATCAATACAATGCTGATGACTTTTTTCATTGCTTTTCCTCCAATATATTATATTTTATATTAAGCACTATCTGTGCAATAATATCAACCCTTGACTGCACCAACAGTAATTCCAGATACGAAATATTTCTGCAGGAACGGATACAGCAGAATAATCGGACCGGTTACAATTACAGTCATCGCCAATTTCGTTGACTCTGTGGGTACTTCCAGTACTACACCGGACGTTAAGGCCAGATCTCTGATTGCCTGAGCCCGGTTTAACAGATTATACAGATAAAACTGCAGCATATATTTTGCAGTATCATTAATGAATAACGAGGAGCTCAGCCAATTGTTCCAATAACCAAGGGCAAGAAACAGACCGATGGTGGCAAGGGCGGGTCCAAGGACCGGCATAACAATCCTTGCAAATATGGTTACATGTCCTGCTCCGTCAATTTTAGCTGCCTCTGTCATTTCATCAGGAACGGAGCTCTTGATAAAGGTCCTCATTAGAATAATGTTATAAGAGGAAAGGATTCCCGGCAGCCAAAGGGCCGTTAAAGTACCATGTAAATGAAGTATTTTGGATATTGTTATGTACCAGGGGATTAATCCCCCGCCGAATATGGTGGTAAAGTAAATCATAAAGGAAATTCTGTTTCTGTACTTGAATTCCTTTCTGGATAAGACATAAGCTGTTACCGTTGTTATCAATAAGCCTACCCCGGTCCCAACCACTGTCACAAATATGGTTACCTTATAGGCATTCAGAATATCTTTCGGATTTTCCAAAATCAGTTTATATGCATCCAGTGAAAATTTCTTCGGCAGCAGGCTGTAGCCCTCATGAATTATGGTGCTGTTCGCCGTAAGTGATCCTGACACAATCAATATAAACGGCAGGATACAAACGGCTGCAAGTAATGTCAGAAATATATAAGCAATCACATCAAAGGTAATGGTATACCCTGACTTCTTTATCTTTCCTGTCTTTTTTCTCCTGTTAATTCCTATATCCACTGTGATTTCCCTTTCCTGTTCATTCTCTCACTCTTGTTCTTTCTGTCTCATGTTTTCTATAGCTTTCTTAGAACAAGGCATAATCTTCATTTTTACGCTTTACGATAAAATTGGTAATAACAATGGTGATAAAGCCAAAGATGGACTGGAAGAGACCAGCTGCCGTTCCCAAACCGTTGTTTAAAGGATTACTCATTGTTAAACGATACACATAGGTATCAAATATATCTGTGTAATTGTATAAGAGCCCGTTATTTCCCACTGTCTGATAGAATAAGTCGAAATGACCGCGCATAATATTTCCAAGTGAAAATAACACCAGTATAATAAAGGTAGTCTTTATTAACGGCAGAGTAATAAATCTAATCTGCTGAAATACATTAGCTCCATCTACCTCTGCTGCCTCATAATATGTACGGTCGATTCCTAAAATGGCAGCCAGATAGACTACAGAGCCATACCCTACCCCTTTCCACAATTCAAAGAATACAATGATAAAGGGCCAGTAACCGGGAGTATTATAGAAGTCGATCCGCTCTAACCCAATAGAAGTCAGAAAGGTATTAATTGCTCCGGTTTCATAGGTCAATAAGTTATAAACTATAACGTTTAAGAGAACATAGGATACAAAATGAGGCATGAATATAAGGGTCTGATTCAGTCTCTTAAACAATTTATTGGTAACCTGGCTGATTAAGATAGCTGTAAATATCTTAAAAATATGTCCCAGTACAATAAATACCAGATTGTAAAGTACCGTATTCTTAACCAGCTTTGGCAGATCCGCTTTCCAGATGTATTCAAAGTTATTGAACATGACAAAGGGACTGGTCCACAAGCCATCCCGGAAATTAAATTTTTCAAAAGCAAAGTAGACACCGGCCATTGGAATATAACTGTTTACCACAAAGTATACAATTGCCGGTAAAAGCAGGACGAACAAGACCCAATTCTTTCTTACCTCCTTTATAAATCCCGGTTCTTTATATCTGGCCCGCTCAGGTGCCTCCAGCTGTTTAATTACCGCAAATCCTGCAATTGAAAGTATCAGGATCAGGTAAATCAAGTTCGAATGTGCAAATACCTTTGTAAGGCCCAAAGCCTTATTGGAATAAATACCAAAAGAAATCACTCCCAAACATAAAAGAAGGTTGAAAGCCATAGCATACTGCCCTGCTTCGTAGATTTTAATATTATTTGCATCGCTGCTGTACTTTTGTACTTTTAAGATAAACCTGCCATTTAGTATAAGCATTGCCACTGTCACAACAAATAAAGCCATGGCAAAAGCTCCCTGTGTACCGATTCCGCTTTTATGCACAAAGGAAAGCATCGTCAGAGTGCTATAGCCTGTATTCATCCCCTTCTCTGCCATATCAAGCTTCTGTACAGCAAGAAGCTGAGCCGGGTCCCGGATTAGTATGGTTCTTACCAATACAAACAAAAGCACTGTAACCAGGGATATTGCCGCAGAGCTCCAAATACCAAGCTGCTTTCGGCCGTATGAGCTTTCCATACTGCCGCCTGTCAGAACGACATTATTTTCTTTTATAATTTTGTTCATTTTTATGTCCATTGCATACCACAGACCGCTCTGTGGTACAGCCACAATTAGTACAGGTTGAAAGAACAATTGTGGCATCCTTTCTGTAATCATTTTTCTATCAACCTTATGCCTCCGCCTTATCTGTATGTACTTTGCATCCATAGAAATCAGCAGAGCTGATTTTCAATCCTTCATCTATGAAACCTCAGGAACTGTTACTATTTCCTTCGGTATTCATTGGGAGTTACTCCGTTTAACTTTTTAAACACCCGGTAAAAATAGGTGGAGCCGTTAAACCCCACTTTTTCCGCAATCTCACCAACAGAAAAGGTACTTTCCGTAAGCAATATTCTGGCATGTTCCATTCGTTTCTCCAAAAGTGTATCGTTAATGGTATTACCCGTATACTGTTTATAAATCCGGCACATATAAGCTGTAGACATCCCTATTTCTTCTGCCAGCATTTCAATGGACAAAAGGGGATTCCGGTATTCTTTCTCAATCAGCAGATGGATTTCTGTGATAGTCTGACTCAGCTTATCCTTTTTTTTGTTCTCCATATCCTTTTGAATCTGCCAGAAAAGTTCTTTGAATTTCTCATTTCTTTCCTTTATAGTGTCACATTCCTGCAGGAGATTCATCAAAAGCACGGAACTGGCAATCGAATGCAGAGAGCTGTTCTTCTGAATTAAATTCACTGCATTCGTTATCATAAATATTAAACGGCTTATGACCATGTTATAAATAACAATCGGATAGGAATATGTCTCCCTTACAATTGCAAGATAAATATCCTCCGCTTCCCTGGCTTTCCCATGGGTCAGGCATTCCATCAGTTGCTTTTCTTTACTTTCCGGAAATTCATAATTCTGGACATCCTTGATCTTAATATGGTTGTAATGCACAATACTGCCCTTTTCCCAGAATATGCTTCGGGACAGTGCTTCTTCAATCTGCTCGTACTGGTAAAAGAGTTTATCCGGATCATCTGTAAATTCACTGACTGCAACAGAGATTGTAATCTGAAAATATTCCTGTACCAGTCTTTGGGTATGGAGCAGGTATTCTTCCAATTTACTGGTTGTATCTTCTCCATCACAGACTGTAAACAGCAGATTTTTATCCAGGCTCATGTTAAGGCAATAGCCATTGGTACTATTTTGCATTAACTCGTTCAGAATGTTTACTGCCGCAAATTTATAGGCATTTATCAGCTGGGAATTGGCGGTTTCCAGTAAATATTGATAATCATCCACCTTTATGCAAATAAGTACCAGTCTTTGTTCTTTTGAAAGCGACAGCCCTAACAGAGATAACAGATCTGCTCCGTTCCTACGCTGGCCCCCGTTTTCCAGACCGTTATTTTCCAGCAGCTCCTTCAGCCTCATACTTTTCGTCAAAGACTCTGCCTGGCGTTTTTCCCGCAGGAGGATATTCATGTCTTTTGACATAACACGAATGGGATTTGCCAATCTCCAGGACCAGATAAATGCGGCAAGCAGCCCGACACCTGCTATTATAAGGGTTATGATTATGATTACCGATTGAAGCTTCTTTACCTGGGATAACAGGTCATTATAACTAATAATGCTGATATTTCTCCATCCAAATTTATCCGTATCCGTAAATATCACCACAGACTTGCTGCCGCTTATTTCCGTTAGATAATACCCTGATTTCTTTTTTGAAAGGACATTATCATAATCCAGCTGCTCCTTTACATTATCAAGGACCTTGAAATTACCGGAATTCGAATAGATTACTTTCCCGCTGCCGTCCACTACCAACGATACCGTACCTGGATACTCCGTTCTCTTTACCGGAAATAAATACTCTGATTCCAGATTCAGCATAATAACATTTCTCTTTTTACTGTTCTTAAAGATATCATACATAATATACGTATAAACGCATTTTATAGTCTGCTGGTTGACCTGATAATATCTTGGAACCATGATAAAAGGAACATAATCCGTACAGTTTTCTATCATAGCAGCCGCTGAGGTATCATAAAAATCAGCGTTGGTGTAATAATCTGCTTTCCAGGGTCTGATCAGCTCATTTTCATTAGACACATTATAGATTCTGTCCTTCTTACCGTTATATACATAGATAGAATCAACATTCGGTATTGTCACAAGAAAATGCCGCAGCTGCAAAAAAGCAGCACTCTCATCTATGGAGCTGACCGCTTCATAGGTTAGCAGCTTTGTAACAGAAATGTCGTTGTATATCTGATACAGGGTATTTAAAGCTATATTTGCAAGCTGTAGTCTTTGTTCTTCCTCACTTTCCATTTTTTCAAGATTGATTTCATATTCATGTTTCATTAAGATGGACTGAAAATTCACGTAAAGAATCGATGATGTAATAAAAATAGCAATAACAACACAAACAATAACTGAAACCGATACTTTTAAATAAACTTTGCTTTCCTCCATTCCTGTCTCCAACACCCTCCATGCCTGTCAAGCTGGTACTGCCTTTTGTAAATTTAACTTAATTTCATTTCCTGATATTTTCACTGAGGCAAAGCGGAGGCACGAGGCGCAGCTGCACCTACGCTGATTGACCCAACATAATATCTGTGTGAATATCAGATGCAGAATTAAGTGAAATTCATGCAAGGGTGTGTCTGAAAACTGCTTGTGCCGGGCTGGATGTTCCACTTTGTGGGAGACAATTTGCGAAAAACAGCAAGGCGTGATTTTGGGTGCGTAGTGGTGCTACGTTCCCAAAATTGCAACGCAGAATACCGCAAAGTGGGGCGTTCAGAATGGTGCAATGAGTTTTCAGACACACCCTAGGTAGAACTAGCCTCATGATAGTATAATTTCAAAATCCTGTATACTTTCAAATCTTGTTTTTCATCTCTTTTTATAGCTTTTGTATATGAACAATTTTGATATAACTATATTATTTTGTGATTTTCATCAAATAAGTAAAGATTCTTATAAAAACAAGGTGGATTTTGGTAAAAAACAGCTCAAAAAAAGAGGCTGCTGACCTAAGGCAGCAACCCCTGAAATCATTACTTTCTTCTAAATTCCTTTGGCGTTACACCATTTTCTTTTTTAAAAACCCGGTAAAAATAAGTAGCGTTTGAATATCCGACCCGTTCAGCGACCTCATTTACCGATAGCTGCGTCTCAAGCAGCAGCTCCCTGGCTTTCTTCATACGAAGAAAGCTCAGTCTGTCTGTAATTGTTGTCCCTGTATACAGCTTATAAAGCCTGCACATATATGCTGTGGAGATTCCGATGGAATCAGCCAGGTAGTCAAGAGAAAAAGAGGCTTCCGTGTATTCTTTCTCAATCATATCATTTATCTTTACCACCAGAAGTTCCTGTTTATCACTCTTTCTTTTCTCCAGCTCACTTTGAATGTGTTGGAATAAATCATAGAATTTATTATTTCGTACTGTTATGTTATCTGTTTCCTGTATCAGATTGGATAGCACAAAATATCCTGAGAAAGAAGAAGCATTTCCATTTTTCTTAAGGGTGGAAATGACCTTGTCTATTGCAAATACCAGCCGGCTGATAACCATATTGTATATAATAATTGGATATTGATAGGTTTCTGTTATAATTTCTTCATAGTTTTTCTTCGCTTCTGCTGCTTTGCCTGACATAAGGTTTTCCAACAGCTGTTTTTCTTTTTGCTCCGGATACTCATAATGGGAAACGCTTTTTACTTCCATCTCTGCTGCAAACACAACATATTCCGGTCCAAAAAAAATACTTCTGGCCAGAGTCTCCTTTACCTGTTCAAAAAGACTGTACAATCTATCCGAATCGGCTTCAGGACTGCTGACTAGAACAGAGATGCTAATATCATAATAATCGCTGACACAGGCTTGCATCTTTCTAATATGTTCCCTTAAGTTTTCCGCAGACAGGTTGTCCTCCCATTGTAGGAATAGCAGGTTTTTATCATTCCACATGTCCAGTTGAAATACCTTTGTACTTTCTCCCAGCAATTCACTTAATATATTTGCGGCAGCAAACAAATAGGACTTTAAAGCTTCTACTCCCTGGGTTTCCAGTAGAATTTGATAATTGTCCGGACACATACATAGAATAACTATTTTTTTGACTGTTGAGCATTCCATTTCTATGAGGGACAGGAATTCCTGTCCGGTCATCTTATTACCTTTACTGTCCCAGCCACCGTTTTCTAACAGCTCTGCTGTTTTTCTGTTTTTTACAGCTTTATGAAGCTTTAGGTTCTCCCGCTGGAGCTTTTTCACGTCTTTGGACATGCTCTTTATTGGAATACTCAGACGCCTGGAAAAGAGATGTGCAGTAAGCATACCGGCAGCAGCTATCATTGCAGTTATTAATATACTGATTGCCTGCATTCTGTTTACCTGAGCCAATAGCATTCCATATGATACGATGCTGATATACCGCCAGTTGTGTTTATCCTTACTGGTAAACATTACGACGGATTTCACCCCGTCTATATCTGTTAAATAATAACCGGAGTCTCTTTCATCCATAATTCCTTCCTGGTCAAAGCTATTCTGCAATTGTTCTGTCACCATAAAATGATCGGAATTAGAATATACTACCTTATTGTTCTGGTCTATGACCAGTTTAATGTTATCCGACTGGTTATCAAATCCCTGAAAAAGATATTCTTTGTTAAGATTTAAAAGAACTGCATCTCTTTCCTTATTCTTGACCGAAGTTTTATATATAATATAACTGTATACACATTTGAAACTGTCCTCATTCAAAGGGTAAAATCTTGGAATCGGAATAAAGGGCAGATACTTGTCACTGTTATTCAATATTTCCACCGCGGAACTGTCATAGAAATTATCATCCTTTTTATCATAATCCGGATTCCACTCTTTCATCAGCTCCGACTCGTTTGTTACGTTATAAATTCGATTGTTGTTTTTATTATACACATAGATTGAATCAATATCCGGTACTGAAGTGAGGTAATAGCGCATTTGAAGAAAAGCAGCGCTCTCATCAAAGGAAGAAATATTATCGTATACGAATAGTTTCATTATCGATACATCGTTCATTATCTGATATGCTGTGCTTAAGGCATGATTGGACAATTTTGTAATCCGTGCCTTTTCTGTTTCCATGTTTTGAAGCCTTGCCTTGTATTCGTGCTTCATAAGGATGGACTGAAAATTCACATAAAGAATCGTCGAAGTCAAAAAAATAGCGAATACTACGCAAAAGATCATGGTTAAATATAATTTCAAATGTATCCGGTCTTTTCTGTTATCCATCTAATTTTCATCCTTCTCTGCCATATAAAATCAAACCCTGTTTCATAGGTATTTATAACTAATTTTACTATCCTGTCTATTCCTTCCCTTTTCTGTATGTGGAAGGGGGAATACCGCATATTTCAGTAAATACTTTGCAAAAGTAATTTGGATCATGGAAGCCTACACAAGAAGCCACTTCCTTGATGGGCAGGCTGGTTCCGGTAAGATATGTTTTTGCCGCATTCACTCGTAACCGGTTTATATATTCTCTTATATTTACGTTCATTCTTCTCTTAAAGGTATGGTTGATATAGGAAACACTGCAATGACAGAAATTTGCCACCTCAGGTACGGATATTTGCTCCTTGTAATTTCTTTTAATATAATCCAATGTATGCCCCAGGATATTATCTTCACCGGAGTTAAAGCGAATGTGACTGAGAAGCTTTGGATTCGTTATGGTAAAGTCATTATAAATCCGTCCGATATACTCTGCAGCAATCCCTAAAAGGCTATTGATCTTATCAGCTTCCGGTACCTGCCTGCTTATAGATTCCTGATACACCTGTAAAAGCAGCTGTTCCTGTAATCCAGAAATCCTGGCTAGCTCTTTCACAGAGCTTTCGATGTCTTTTTCACAGGAAGAAAAAACCCCTGCATGGACTGTTCCAATCAGCTGGGCATTGGAAAATATGGGCAGAATATATTCCTCCACACCAGCGTGGCATCTGCCATAAAAGGTACTTCCAATTCTTCTGCATTTTTCTGCAATAGGTTTCTTCATTTCCTGGCATTTGTCCCAGAGGACTTTATCCGATTTCACCAGCATGCAATAGGGATTGCTGTGAATCATATAGGGATGGAGAAGCTCTGTCAATTCCTCATCAAGAAAGATAAAGCCTGAAAAATCATTGATACAGATGTGTATCCCATAATCTGCTGCAATCTGTTTTAGATATTCTGCTAATACTATGTAGGATTGTCTGGCCATTTACTCCCTCCCGTTTATTTTATTCTAATCGATTTCTGCTTTTCTGGCAATAACCTTGCAGAATTTTTAAGATTACTTACAGTGTTTTCAAGGTAAAACATTGGTAATTTCGCTATAATTAGCGATATCATTAACTGGAGGTACAGTATGGTCAAACAGCCAATTGTTAAGAAATACGATATTGTAATTGCAGGAGGAGGAATATCCGGTGTGTGCGCCGCTATCGCAGCAGCAAGACATGGAGCCTCTGTCGCACTGGTCCATAACCGACCGGTACTGGGTGGCAATGCCAGCTCTGAAATACGGATGCATATATGCGGTGCCGATTGCCATGGTAAAAGACCCGATGCCAGGGAGACCGGTATTCTGGAGGAAATACTCCTGGAAAATAAAAACCGCAATCCCCAGTGGTCCTTTTCAATATTTGATACCATTCTATGGGAAAAATGCCATTTTGAAAACAATCTCGAGCTCTACCTGAATACCCACATGACAGAGGTTTCTGTCAAAGATTATCAAATAAAAAAAATAAAAGCAGTACAGCTGACAACAGAAAAATTGCTGGAATTTAAGGCTCAGCTCTTCATTGATGCTACCGGAGACGGAACTTTAGCTTATCTTTCCGGAGCCGGTTATATGAGTGGACGTGAGGGTAAAGCTGTGTTTGAGGAAGAGCATGCACCTGAGAAGTCCGATCAGGTAACTATGGGTAACACCCTGTTGTTTCGAGCAATTGATGCAGGAAAACCGGTTCCTTTTCAAAAGCCTTTTTGGGCAAACAGCTATACAGAGGAGGAACTTAAGCTTCGTGATCATGGTGAGATTACCTATGGTTACTGGTGGATTGAACTTGGTGGAGAAGACCTTGATACAGTGTCAGATGGTGAAGAAATCCGTGATGAGCTTCTAAAAGCACTTTATGGAGTATGGGACCATATTAAGAATAAGGGAGATCATAAGGCCGACAATTATGTCCTTGATTGGGTAGGCTTTCTTCCCGGAAAACGTGAAAGCCGCAGGATTATAGGTGATTATGTACTCAAAGAGCAGGATTTAAGAGCCGGACGTATTTTCGAGGATGCCGTGGCTTACGGGGGATGGCCTATGGATATGCATGTAGCAGGCGGACTGAAAGCCAAATTGGAGCCTACGGATTATATTCACCTCGACAAACCTTATACCATTCCTTACAAAAGCCTTTATGCAAAAGACATTCATAATCTTATGCTGGCAGGCAGAATTATCAGTGCTTCCCATATGGCCTTTGGTTCTACACGTGTTATGGGGACCTGTGCGGTAATTGGTCAGGCAGTGGGCACAGCCGGAGCACTGGCCATTGAAAAAGGAATACGCCCGGCTGCCGTATCCTCTCACATCAGGGAATTACAGCAATTACTCCTAAAGGATGATTGCTATATTCCGGGAGTTAAAAATGAAGATAAACAGGATATGGCAGAGAAAGCTCTGATTCACTGTTCCTCCGCTTTGGATAATGGCAGTTGTTGTAATATAACTAACGGGATATCCAGAAAAACCGGTGCTTTCACCAACTGCTGGATTTCAAATGAGATGGGGGAAGAAGGAGAATGGCTAAGCCTTACATTCCCCGCACCAATTAAACTATCAGCCCTCCATTTAAAATTTGATTCCGAGCTGAGCCGTGAAATCTCAATTTCCATGTCCGAACGCGTGCAAAAGCATCAGATACCAGGACCTCCTTTTACGCTGGTGAAAGACTATCAATTGGAATGTTATAAGGAAGGCAAACAGGTATATTCCGAACATGTTGATAACAACTATCTCCGGTTTCGGAAACATTTGCTTAGTACCCCGGTAATATGCGATAAAATCCTTGTTAAGGTTACCGGGACCCATGGTGACAGCCATGCCAGAATCTTTGAAATAAGAGTGTATTAACAAGCTGAAATCTTAAGAAACTCCGATGTCCAGTATTACACTGATTAAAAGACGCTTCTATAATAAATGTTGGGGTGTGTAAATAAAAAACACATTTCCAACATTTATTTTTATGATTTATAATAAAAGAAACCTCCCTCGAAAATTATTTATTGGTTTCCTCTTCTTTTCTGCGAAGAATGTCATTCTCCTCAAGCCCTTCTCCAAGATTCACATAAATTACCTGTTTAGGGTGGGGACAGCTTTCCATCTCTGTACCGTTTTCATCATGAATTCCCTTAACAGTCAGCAGAAGATTTCTTCCGTCGGGTTTCATGACTTCTATTTCATCACCTACAGAGAATTTATTTCTCTGTTCCAGACGATAATATCCTTCTTCCTTCTTCTCACCGATAATTCCAAGATAAGTATATTCTTTCACATAGGTATTGTTATCATAGATCTGAGCATCTGAATCAGGCTTTCCAAAAAAGAATCCTGTGGTAAACTGTCTGTAAGTACATTTTGATATCTCTTCTTTATAATACGGAATATTCTTCTCATAAAGAGCTGGGTTTTCAAAAAAGTCATCAATGGCTTTACGATATGTTCTTGCAACAGAGGCAACATAAAGAGCAGTCTTCATTCTTCCTTCCACTTTAAGGCTGTTTATTCCTGCATCCACTAAATGCGGGATGTATTCTATCATGCACAGGTCTTTAGAGTTAAAGATATACGTTCCTCTCTCATTTTCCTCAACGGGAAGATATTCACCGGGTCTTGTTTCTTCCACCAGATAGTATTTCCAGCGGCAGGGATGGGTACATGCTCCACGGTTGGCATCTCTGCCCGTAAAATAATTACTGAGGAGACACCTGCCGGAATGTGCCATACACATAGCTCCATGAACAAATGTCTCTATCTCCAAATCCTCCGGAATATTATCCCTGATTTGCTTGATTTCATCCAAAGAAAGTTCTCTGGCAGACACTACTCTTTTTGCCCCCAGGCGGTGCCAGAAACGATAGGTGGCATAATTTACATTATTAGCCTGTGTACTTATGTGCAGTTCCATGTCCGGTGCAACTTCCTGTGCAATCTCAAATACACCCGGATCTGAAATAATAACTGCATCGGGTTTTATTTCCTTCAGCTCTTCAAAATATTTTCTAATGCCTGAGAGATCTTCATTATGTGCTGTTATATTCGCAGTAACATATACTTTCTTTCCACGAGCATGGGCAAACTCAATGCCAGCTTTCATATCCTCTGGTGAAAAGTTCTTTGCTTTCGCACGAAGACCATACATTTCACCACCTATATAAATTGCATCCGCTCCATATAATACAGCAATCTTAAGCACCTCTAAATTACTGGCGGGTATTAAGAGTTCTGGTTTTTTGTATCCTAAATCTTCCATTATCATAGTTCTTTATTTCCTTTCGTATCTTGAGCTTTCTATCTCATCACCTTAGTTGATTTCATTGATAATTCCATTAAAGCGAATATTATTAATCCTGAGAAAGTTATACCTTAAGTTATATTTCTTTACATTGTACTATCAGATGATGCTGTTATTCTGTATTCCTTTATTTCACGGCGGATATTCAAGCTGGTACCTGTTGAGATACCCTCATTTACAGTTCTAAAGTTCTTATTTCTTTATACTTAACGTAACCCCGTCACCAACGGATAATATGGTAGTATCTAATTCCTCCGAATGGGTCAGGGTATACAGATACTCCCTCATTCTGGTGTGGATCGTTCTGTCTCTCCTGGTTATACCATATCTTGACTGAGCTACTGTTCCATCCTGCAATACATTGTCCGTTACCAATAGACAGCCAGGTGCCATAAGTCTTAAGACCTCCGGCAGATAATTCATATACTGTGCTTTGGCAGCATCCATAAAGATAATGTCATAATAACCTGCCTCAACCTTTGCCAAATCTTTTAATACAACCAAAGCATCACCTTCTAAAAGACGTATTCTTGAAGCTTTGTCATTGGATTTGAGATTCTCTCTGGCTTTTCTCAGCCTGATTTCAACTTTTTCTATGGTTGTGATATCACAATTATCCGGCATACATTCACTCATTAAAAGTGCGGAAAAACCCACCGCTGTTCCCACCTCCAGGATGTGAGCAGGTCTTTTCATAGCTATAAGAAATTGCAGCAGGGATTGGGTTTCTTTTCTGATTATGGGTACTTCCTCTTTTAATGCCTCTTTTTCTAATTTACCAAGATAAGGCGGTAATTCACTGCATAAGGAATTTATATACGCTGTAATACGTTCATCTACTATCATAAGTACTCCAATCCTTTACCTGTTAAAAGGCTGTTCTTCTTGAATGACATAAAAATCATCAGGAAAGACAGCCTCTTATTATCATTATATATTTTATCAGGCTTTATTTCAACTTGCATTTTTTTCTAATGCAAACTCCTCGCCTGTATGATACAGATTATAACTTATCTTATGCGCTGGCACTGGTCCTGTAATTTATTACTTACCAGTTCCTCCGGTTTCGTCACCTGCACTGTCTGCTTCTTCCTCCGTATGCGGTGTAGTCAGTATATCGAAGATTTCATCATAAGTCATAGAAGTATTAAGCTCATAGGTACCTGGCATAAGATTGTATTTTTTTAATTTAGCTTTTAAGAAAAAGGAATATTTATTAACGATAACACCGTATAATTCCAGTTTGCCAGCAATGTTCATGGTTGATTCCCCTTTTTTGATCTGTATCGTCGTATCACGACCGGGGGATTCTGAGGCTGTCACCTTTCCGAATACCTGATAACCGAAATCATGTGCCATACCGCTTACTTTAATCAATAGAATAATTACTATGGAATAAAATAATACATTTAATAAGATCTTCAATATGGTGCTGATTACTTTCAAAGCAACACGGGAAGTAGTCGATTTAGCTGCCATTCAAACTGTCTCCTTTTTATCTCCTAAAAGCTTTCCTAGTTCACTTCCATGATAATAGGAAGTATCATAGGATTACGTTTTGTTTTCTTCCATAAATAATCACTTAAGGAGTCTTTTATTTCATTCTTCATCTTACCCCAGTCAGTGGTATTTTTGCTTAAGCATTTTTCCAAAGCATCGCTTACCACATTTCTGGCTTCGTCCATCAGATTTTCAGATTCCCTTACATATACAAAACCTCGGGATACAATATCGGGGCCTGATAATACCTGATTTGTGTATTTCTCCAGAGTTACTACTACTATGAGCAGACCATTCTCAGAAAGATGTTGTCTGTCACGTAATACAATGTTACCTACATCACCAACTCCAAGACCATCAACAAAGATACCCTGAGCAGGAACTTTGCCGACTACTCCTGCACGCTCATCAGAAAGCTCTAATACATCACCGGAGGAAATAACAAATACATTGTCCTTGGGAACGCCCATAGCCTGTGCAACTTCCTTGTGCTTAATGAGATGTCTGTACTCACCATGAACAGGAATAGCATATTTAGGTTTTGTCAGCGCATAGATCAGCTTGATTTCTTCCTGGCAGGCATGACCGGATACGTGGGTATCCTGGAAAATAACCTTTGCTCCCTTCATGGAGAGATCATTGATTACCTTAAATACTGATTTCTCATTTCCGGGTATGGGGGTAGAACTGAAAATAACTGTATCACCAGGTTTAATGGATATCTTCTTATGAATTGAAGCTGCCATTCTGGGAAGTGCTGCCATAGCTTCTCCCTGGCTGCCTGTAGTAATTAATACAAGCTTCTCATCAGGATAGTTTTTCATCTGCTCAATATCAATCATGATATTGTTCGGCATGGTAATATATCCAAGCTCTGATGCTGTTGCTATAATATTTACCATACTACGTCCTTCAACTACTACTTTTCTTCCATACTTGTCAGCTGAATTAATGATCTGCTGGATACGGTCAACATTAGAAGCGAAGGTGGCGACAATAATTCTGTTTTTATTATTTTCTGCAAAAATATTGTCAAAGGTCTTACCAACTGTCTTCTCAGACATGGTATACCCGGGTCTTTCAACATTGGTACTGTCGCACATAAGAGCAAGTACACCTTTTTTACCAAGCTCTGCAAAACGGGGCAAATCGATTGTGCTTCCGAATACCGGCGTATAATCAACCTTAAAATCTCCCGTATGGATAATAAGTCCTGCGGGGGTAAAGATAGCAAGTGCAGCAGCATCTGCTATACTGTGATTGGTTCTGATAAATTCAATACGAAATACACCAAGATTTATGGACTGTCCGTATTTTATTACTTTTCGTTTCGTGGATTTTAATAAGTTATGCTCTTTTAATTTATTTTCAATAATACCGATGGTAAGCTTTGTAGCGTAAATGGGTACGTTAATATCCCTTAAGATATACGGCAAAGATCCAATGTGATCTTCATGTCCGTGAGTAATGACAAAACCCTTTACTTTGCTTATGTTTTCTTTCAAATAAGTAACATCCGGTATTACCAAATCAATTCCCAGCATATCATCTTCCGGAAAGGACAAACCGCAATCTACTACTATTATACTGTCTTCATATTCAAAAGCAGTGATGTTCATACCAATTTGTTCTAATCCGCCTAAAGGGATAACTTTGACTCCCTTTTTTATTGTGTTTTCTTCTTTCAAACAATGCACCTCCAATGGTTAGTTTATGTAATAAAGTCCATTATATTTAAAGTGCATGGAATATTTAATTAGATTTGATTTTACAGGATTATTCTTTTTTTCTTTCAGCTGAGCATTCTTTGCAATAACCGAACAGCTTTACCTCATGATCTACTACTTCAAAGCTCATGGATTTTTGTATCTGATTTTCCAGGGTATCCAAAAGATCTCCTTCGAAAGTCAATACATTTCCACAACTTAAACATATCAGATGATGGTGATGATGACCTTTTCTGTCCTCATCCCTATTGCCAATTTCATATCGTATGAACCCGTCACCTAAATTCAGTTTATCAATAAGGTTCAATTCAGCTAATAACTGAATTGTCCTGTATACTGTAGCTAATCCGATATCCGGATTCTTCTCTTTTACAATCTCGTAAATTTCTTCAGCTGTTAAATGCTTATCCGGTCTCATCTCTAAGGCCTCCAATATATCAACTCGCTGGGTGGTAACCTTAAGGCCTTTCTCTTTTAACAGCATTTTAAACCGATCTTTTTTATCAGGCATTTTCAATCACCTTTCCGCTTCCATAGATAAGTAATATTATCGCTGAAATCTTTCATCTAACTAAATATTGCACCTTTATATCGTTTTCATTACATTTTATTATTAATATTTCTATATAATCCCCGTGTTAACTGATTAATTATCTATGATTCAAATTCAATATCCTCTAACAGCTCTTCAAATATATCAGCTATCAGATTCATTTCCTCTTCATCTTCTACAATTGTATATAGGGATGCTTCATCCCCTTCGGCAGACATATCCTTTAAGATATAAGCCACACCGTCATCCCCCTCGCTCTGAGAGTCTGTTACCAGTAGATAGGTGTATCCATTTAATTTTGTCTGCTCAATCACATTAAACTGGACTTCTTCATTATCTTCTGTAATAAAGGTCACTTGATTTTTCTGTTCTTCCATGTTACAACTCCTGTTGTACCTGTATTAGGTTAGTCAGGCAGGTCATACTTAAGCTTATTGCTTAAATAGTCCAGATATCCCTGAAGTATCAGTACAGCTGCCAGTTTATCAATTACTGACTTCCTGTCTTCTCTTCTGACATCACCAAGTATTAAAGTCTGATTGGCTGCTGCTGTAGTCAGTCTTTCATCCCAGAGAATTACCGGCAGTCCGGTTCTTCGCTTTAACATCTCTGAAAATTCTTCTGATTTCAATGCACGCTCTCCAATGGTATTATTCATATTCTTTGGGTAACCCAAAACAATACGATCAACATTGTATTCCTTAATCAATTCTTCAATTCTGGCTAAGGTTTGCCTTAATTTATTTTCCTGCTTACGATTAATGGTCTCAATACCTTGTGCCGTTATCAGCAGTTCATCACTAATTGCGACTCCAACTGTTACAGAGCCGTAATCCAATCCCATAATTCTCATACTGTATAAATTTTATTATACAAAATCAGTATAATAATCCTTCCTGTTCGAATACGCCCCTTACTCTCTTAAGAAAGGGGCTTTTTGGCTTCTGACATATTATTTAAGGTTACGGTCAATGTAATCATTCAGTAATTGTTCCAGAATTTCATCACGTTCTACTTTCATAATCAAACTTCTGGCACCATTATGATTGGTTATGTAGGTAGGGTCCCCGGACATAATGTAGCCAACAATCTGATTAACCGGATTATAGCCTTTCTCCGTCATGGCTGTATATACGGCAGAAATAATCTCTCTTACAGATATCTCATTTTCCTTTTGAACCTTAAAAAACTGTGTATTGTTAATCTCCTGCATAACTTCACGTCCTTTGCTGATACTGTTTCGCACAATGTATTTACTTATATATTAATATAAAACTTCACAAATTTCAATCCATACTTTCACAAAACATCATTTCTTTGTTAAGAAATTCCTGTACCTTAACTGAAAGTATCTGATTTGTAAGGTTTTTTTGGGATTTTACAGCCAATTTCAGGTATCTTTCATTATGGCCGATCTGATAGGTTTCTCCCTCGATTACGGTTTCTTCTTCTACCAGAAGTTTTTCTATATTGCCAATAAAGCTTCTTTTATAGGCATCTGACATCTCTTCTGCAAGGTGGAGCAGTTCGTTACTTCTCTCTGCTTTTATTTCTTCTTTTACCGGATCTGTCATATTTGCAGCCCTGGTCCCTTTTCTGGGCGAGAATTTGAATACATGCATCTGGGCGAATTGAATTTTACGCAGATACTCTTTGGTCTGTTCAAATTCTTCTGCTGTTTCACCCGGAAATCCGACAATTATATCCGTTGTTATAGCTGGATTATTAAAATATTTTCTTAACAGAAGGCACTTTTCTAAGTATACTTCAGTGGTATACTTTCTATTCATCCTTTTTAAGGTGCTGTTACAGCCGCTCTGCAGGGATAAATGAAAATGAGGGCAAATGGTCTCCAGTTCAGATAAGCCTTTTACAAAGCTTTCAGTTACGATTCTCGGCTCTAAGGAACCTAGTCGGATTCTTTTAAGCCCTTCAATCTGATCTAACTGTTTTATCAGCTCCAGAAGATAATAATTGGTTCCCGGTTCATAATCTCCAGGTTCCCTGATAAAAGCCTCCAGTCCGTCAGTCTCTTCTTCCTGTATACCCTTCTCAGCTGTTTTAACATCAGCAGTGTCCAGGGCTCCTTCTTTCTTAAAATCTATTCCATAGGAGGACAGGTGAATTCCGGTCAGGACAATTTCCTGGTAACCTTTTTCTACCAGATTCTTAGCTTCTCTTAAAATAGACTTGGCGAATCTGCTTCTTACTCTGCCTCTGGCATATGGTATGATACAATAGGAGCAGAATTGATTACAGCCATCCTGAATCTTAATATATGCTCTGGTCTTCTCGGATACATCCAGTATTTCCAGATCCTCATACTCAATGTTCCCTGAAATATCAATGACACTATCTATAGTATTATCATCAATATACGCTTTTAATATATTAATAATATCTTTTTTTCTGTTATTTCCTACCACGATATCAATAGCTTCATCTTCCTTTAGCTGCTCACCGGCAGCCTGAGCATAACAGCCTACTGCCATAACAATGGCATCTTCGTTCATTTTACGGGCTTTATGAAGCATCTGGCGTGATTTTCTGTCTGCTATATTGGTCACTGTACAGGTATTGATAACATAAACATCTGCTTTTTCATGAAATTCAACTACACTGTAATCCTCTTCTTCAAAAAGCTTTTTGATTCCCTGGGTTTCGTAGGAATTAACTTTACAGCCGAGAGTAAGAAATGCAACTGTCTTTCGGTTATTTTTCTCGTAATTACTAATATCCATCTATATCCATTCCCTGTCTTTCTATATGATATGCATAAGGTTTTACAAATGCCGCTGCCTCTTAGTGCAAAGTGTCCTTGTCCGCGGATTTTTTTATTTACTTTGTATATTGACTTTTAAATAACGATTTTGTAGTATATAGTTGTATAAAGATAAGTTACCAATTCAGGTAAAGCATATCTTTCAGGATTAATATCTTTTTATATTATACCTCAATTAGTATGAATTGATATTTTCCTGTTAAATCCATTATAAAGGAGGAGTTTATATGAAAACAGTCAAAATCTCTCTTAATTCAATTGATAAGGTTAAATCTTTCGTAAATGATGTTACTAAATTTGATACTGACTTTGATTTAGTATCTGGAAGATACGTAATCGACGCAAAATCAATCATGGGTATTTTCAGTTTGGATTTATCTAAACCCATTGATTTAAATATTCATAACGAAGAAAGCGTAGAAAAGATTCTTAGCGTTTTAAGTCCTTACATTGTTGAATAATTAAAGGTCAGGGGTTACTTAATGGGGATACTTAGGTATCCTCTTTTTATTCCTCCAAACTACATACTCAATTTTGTGATATAATAACTCACAGAGTTGAAGCTTCCTAACGGTACATATACTTATTAAGATACCTTAGAAATCCTGCTGCAGTCAATCTGGCTGCAGCAGTTTTATTTTTACGTCAGCATTATTTATATGGCAGTATTATTTATACGCAGTATTATTTATACGCAGTATTATTTATACGCAGTATTATTTATACGCAGTATTATTTATACGCAGTATTATTTATACTGCTATACTCTGTCCCTATGAATTCAAATACGAACTCTCTATAAGTTATCTCAATGGTTCATAGGATCCAAAAACTTGTTCCTACAATCGGCTTCACAGTAGCAAAAGAACTGCCTTTCATTAGAAATCAGGCTCCAATTCCTATAAGCTTATATTACTTCACCATAATAATTTCCGTTGTTTCCAGAGCCGTTTTGGTTAATGCTTCAATATTTTCCTCCAGAAGCTTTTCAGAATGACGGATAACCTTTGCACTGGGTTTTGTTACCGGATGCTTGGCCACAAATATGGTACAGCAGTCCTCGTAAGGCAATATTGATGTCTCATAGGTATTTATCTTCTCCGAAATAGTCACGATATCCTGCTTGTCAAAAGCGATTAACGGACGGTATACCGGCATATTGCAGACTTCATTGGTGGACATAAGGCTCTGAAGAGTCTGGCTTGCAACCTGACCGATACTCTCACCGGTTATCAGTCCGAGACAGCCGGATTCTTCTGCAATCGTCTCCGCAATACGCATCATATAACGTCTCATAATAATGGTAAGCTCTTCATGAGGGCATTTCTCATAGATATAGAGCTGAATATCTGTAAAATTCACTACATGCAGTTTAATAGGGCCGGTATAGCGTGAAATAAGCTTCGCCAGGTCAACTACCTTCTGCTTGGCTCTTTCGCTGGTATACGGGGGGGCATGGAAATACACTGCATCGATTGCAACGCCTCTTTTTGCAATCATATAACCGGCTACAGGACTGTCAATACCACCGGAAAGAAGGAGCATGGCTTTACCGCTGGTTCCCACAGGCATACCACCGGGACCTGGAATTACTTCGGAATACACATAGGAACGGGTTCTGACTTCAATCATGATACGCACCTGGGGATTGTGAACATCCACCTTTAATTCCGGAAATCTATCCAGCAGGTATCCACCCATTTTCATACACATCTCAGGTGTTGTCAGAGGATAATTCTTATCTGCTCTCTTTGCTTCCATCTTAAAGGTAAAATTTCTGTCAGGGTATCTCTTATCAACATAGTCACCTACAGCGGTTTTTAACTCTTCCCATTCAATGGTATCCACTATCATGACAGGACAGATCCAGGCAATTCCAAATACTGTTTTTAAGGCCTCAACTGATTCTTCGTAATCAAATTCATCAGGGCATTCAACATAGATTCTTCCCTGTTCTTTTGACACAAGAAAATTCCCGAGATCCTTTAAGGAATTCTTTATCTGATCCTTTAAGGCATTCTCAAAAATATATCTGTTTTTACCTTTGATACCGATTTCCGCATATTTTATCAAAAATGCTTTATACATTATTATCCTCGCATTCTGCCGTATAACGGCACTATATCTGTTGAAAGCAGCTTCCGGCTGTGTGTTCCATAAGAACCCTTTTAACCGTAAGTTTCATCTTTCATTTATTACAGCGTTCTTTTCTTACTTTTGTGATACCTCCTGCTGCCGGTTGTTAACGGCGGCTGTATTTCCGTAATACCGGCACCAGTTCCTTTAAAGCCTCCATAGCCTGTCCAGCCTCCTCTATGGTTGTAAATCCTGAGAAGCTGAATCTTATTGTGGAATCCAGTAAATCATTCCTTAACCCCACAGCTTTTAATGTACCGCTTAGTCCCGGATGATTGGAAGCGCAGGCAGAGCCTGCTGAAACATAAATCCCCTTATCCTCCAGAGCATGCAAAAGAACTTCACTCTTTATTCCTTCGAAGCTGACACTTAGAATATGCGGAGCTGTCTCCTTGATATCCTCCGCAGGACAATTTATAAAAGTCCCTTCTATTTCTTTTAGTCTATCAATGAAATATGTTTTAATTTCGTATAACTTCTTTATGATTTCATCCTGTCTGCTTAAGCCTTCTTTTACTGCCTGTCCAAAGCCTGCAATTCCCGGTACATTTTCTGTTCCGGAGCGCATTCCCCTTTGCTGCCCCCCGCCAAATAACACAGGTTTTATCTTAACCTTACTGTTTACATACAAAAAGCCCACACCCTTTGGACCATGGATTTTATGTCCGCTGGCTGAGAGTAAGTCAATACCTTCTCTGGCAGGATAAATTCGAAATTTTCCATAGGCCTGGATAGCATCTACATGTATACAAACATTAGGATTCTTTTCTTTTATTTTTCGGCTCAGTTCACTTATGAGTTGAACGGAACCAACTTCGTTATTAACATACATAAAGGAAACCAGTATGGTATCCTCCCCTACGGCTCCCAGCAGTTCTTCTTCTTTTATTCTCCCCATGGAATCAACAGGTACATAAGTTACCCGGTATCCGTTTTCTTCCAAAAACAACACAGGGTTATGTACCGATGGATGCTCTATCATTGTAGTAATAATATGATTCCCTCTTCTTTTTAACGCAGAAGCAGTTCCTATTAAGGCAAGATTATTGCTTTCTGTGCCTCCGGAAGTAAATATAATTTCTTTGGGATCAGCCTTTAAGCTCTTTGCAATAATATCAGTTGCTGCTTTTACATATTTCTCCGCTTCAAAACCCTTTCCGTGCATAGAAGAAGGATTGCCAAAGGCTGTATCCATGGTCTCCATCATAATGCTTCGGACAGAATCATAGGGTCTGGTAGTTGCGGCATTGTCCAAATATATCTCCATTTTAAACCTCATTCCTTAATCCGAATTAATTATTCACCTTCCATTTGCATCATCAAAAGAGAGAGAGCTGTCAATCCTGCCGTTTCAGTACGAAGAATTCTTTTCCCAAGGCTGACAGGAATAAATCCATTTATTTTGGCCGCTTCCACTTCGCTCTCATCAAATCCGCCTTCCGGACCGATAAATACTCCTACACTCTCATTGCTGCTGATACGATTAAGGATTTCTTTCGTGTAGGATATACCCTTTTCGTTTTCATAGGGCATCAGCTTTATATTTAAACTATCTGCATACTCCAAAGCTTTTTTAAAGGAGTATACTTCCGTTACACGAGGTATAATCCCCCTGCGGGACTGTTTGGCTGCACTTTCTGCAATTGCCTGCCATCTCTCAAGCTTTTTACGCTCTTTCTTCTCGTCTTCTAATTTAACTACAGTTCTGCGGGTCATAACCGGGACAATCTCAAAAACTCCAAGTTCTACGGATTTTTGAATAATCAATTCCATTTTATCCTTTTTCGGCAGGCCTTGAAAGAGGTAAATCTTACCTCTTAATTCTGTGTCCGCCTCCCACTCTTTGATTACCTTAAGTATTATTCCATCTTTTTGAAATTCCGTTATGACACAATGGTAATCCCTGCCTTTGCCATTGCAGAGAACCACTTCATCCCCGGCTTTCATTCGGAGGACATTCTTTATGTGATTAACATCTTCTCCGGTCAGGGTTACGGCCCCATTATTTATTTGATTCTCCTGTACATAAAAACGGTGCATGTGTTTAACCCTTCCCTTATCAAAGCTCTTATTTTACTGCAATTACAGATACCCAGTCTCCCATCTCTTCCACTCCGAGTACCTCAAAACCATTGCTCTTTATTGCGGTGAGCACCTGTTCCTTTTTTGTATTGATAATTCCAGAACTAATAAAAAGTCCGCCTTTTTTAAGATGTTCACCAATTTTCCCCGATAAAGGGATAATGATATCTGCAAGGATATTTGCTACTACTATATCATATTTTTCGAATCCTGCAGTTTTCTTAATTTCCTCATCAGATATAATATCACCGCTTATAAAGGATACCTTTTCCTTTGTTAGCCCATTCACTTCGGTGTTTTCTGCAGAGGCTTCCACAGCACGAGGGTCTATATCTGTTCCAAGTACAGTTTCAGCTCCAAGTCTGGATGCAATAATTGAGAGGATTCCGCTGCCACAACCTACATCAAGTACCTGCATGCCGGCTTTTAAATATTTCCTCAAGGCCAGGATACACAGCTTGGTCGTCTCATGAGAACCGGTTCCAAAAGAAGTTCCCGGATCCAGTTCGATGACAATATCTCCCTCCCTTTTATCCGTCAGGACTTCCCAGGTTGGTTTGATAACGATATTATCCTCTAAACGGAAAGGCTTAAAGAAAGCTTTCCAATTATTAATCCAGTCAAGGTCCTCTGTCACGGAGATCTCGATTTCACCAGCGCCGGTGTCAACAAATTGTGATACCTCTGCAAGTCCTTCCTTTACAGCGTTCACAGTTGCATCAACATCGGCTTCTTCCTCCAGATAGAAGCTGATGAATGCCTCATGATTGGATACATCAAGTTCCGGAAGAATGTCTATAAACAACTCTTTCCGCTCTCTTTCGGTTATGGGAACATTATCCTGAATCTCTATTCCTTCTATTCCCATTTCCATCAGCATGTCACTTACAAGCTCTACAGCTTCTGTGAGAGTCTTAAGAGTGAGTTTTACCCATTTCATTTCTTGTTCTCCTGACTTAAGCAGCATCTCTCCAATACGCTCTCACAGCCATGCTCCTTTGCAGATTGCTGTTAGTTGTACTGATAAATGCTGCTATTGTATAATTTTATTTATCTTTTCCGAAAAATTTTTTCTTACCTTTTTCTTTTTCCTTATCACCTTCGTGGGGTTCTGGCTCGCTCTTACCCTCCATTGCTTCCTCAAATTTCTGCAGCAGTTCTTTCTGATCAGCTGTGAGTTTTGTAGGTACCTGAACTACCAGCGTTACATAGTGGTCACCTCTGACCTGTTTGTTACGAAGAGTAGGAATACCTTTTCCTCTGAGCCTTACTTTGGTATCTGTCTGAGTACCGGGTTTTACAGTATAAAGTACATCGCCGTCTACTGTGCTGATCTTGACATCACCGCCAAGGGCAGCTTTTGCATAAGAAATAGGAGCAGTTGAGAAGATATCATATTCCTGTCTCTGGAATATAGGGTGACGTGCCACTGTAATTTCAACCAGCAGATCTCCTCTTTCGCCACCATTAACTCCCGGTTCTCCCTTATCCCTGATACGGATGCTTTGTCCGTTATCAATACCTGCCGGGATGGATACCTGGATTTTCTTCTTTCTGTTCACATAACCGCTGCCATAACAAACGGTACATTTATCTTTAATTACCTTACCGGTTCCGTTACAATCTGGACAGCTCTGAACATTTCTAACCATACCGAATAAGGATTGCTGGGTATATACTACCTGGCCTTTACCACCGCACTTTTTGCAGGTCTCTGTTCCGGTTCCCGGTTTTGCGCCGGAGCCGCCACAAGTAGTACACTCTTCTTTTAAGTTTATGTCTAATTCTTTATCAACTCCGGTTACTGCTTCTTCAAAGGTGATTCTTACACCGGCACGGACATTAGGTCCCTTCATGGGGCCGTTACTGGCTCTTCTGGTTCTTCCACCTCCAAAAAGATCCCCGAAAATATCTCCGAAGATATCCCCCATATCCATGTTGGTAAAATCAAATCCACCGGCACCACCGGCTCCACCGTCAAAGGCAGAGTGACCGAACTGGTCGTATTGTCTTCTCTTATCTCCATCGCTTAATACTGCATATGCCTCTGAAGCTTCTTTAAACTTTACTTCTGCCTCCTTATCCCCCGGATTCGCATCGGGATGATACTTCTTGGCAAGCTGTCTGTATGCTTTCTTTATTTCATCCTCTGTTGCAGTCTTGGACAATCCAAGGACCTCATAATAATCACGTTTATCTGCCATGCTCTAATCCATCCTCCTAAATAAAACAGCCTCTATTCTCTATATTGAGAAATAGGCAGTCCTTCGACTGCCTATTGTAATACTTTTGCATTTTCTCCGATTCGACAAGTCAAATCATATTTTAATGAATTATGATACAATCGTCAAGCAAAAACTTAAAGGACTGTATTGTAACTAACAATTATAATTAAACTTCTCTGTAGTCACCGTCTACTACATCGTCTCCGTAAGAAGCATCTGCACCGCCCTGTGCCCCTGACATATCAGGTGCAGGACCGCCCTGTGACTGCTCATAAAGCTTAGCAAATAAGGCCTGAGCACTTTCCATTAATTTCTCTTTTGCAGCTTTGATATCTTCTACTTCGCCATCGGACATAACTTCCGGATTGGATTTCTGAAGTAAATCTTTTAAGTGATTTAAGTCAGCCTCAACCTTAGTCTTATCATCAGGATTGATCTTATCACCAACTTCAGTTAAAGCCTTTTCAGTCTGGAATATCATAGAATCTGCATCATTTCTAACTTCTACTGCTTCTTTACGTTTCTTATCCTGTGCTTCATATTCAGCAGCTTCTTTTACTGCCTTATCAATATCTGCATCAGAAAGGTTAGAACCACCGGTAATTGTGATATGCTGTTCTCTTCCTGTTCCTAAATCCTTGGCTGATACATTTAAGATACCGTTGGCATCAATATCAAAGGTAACTTCAATCTGAGGAACACCTCTTCTTGCTGGTGGAATTCCATCCAGACGGAATTGTCCAAGGCTCTTGTTGTCTTTGGCAAACTGTCTTTCACCCTGTACAACGTTAATATCAACTGCGCTCTGATTATCAGCTGCTGTTGAGAATACCTGGCTCTTCTTAGTAGGAATGGTTGTATTTCTCTCGATTAATCTGGTTGCTACACCACCCATTGTCTCAATACTTAAGGACAGTGGAGTAACATCAAGAAGAAGGATATCTCCTGCACCGGCATCACCTGCTAATTTACCACCCTGGATAGAAGCACCGATAGCAACACATTCATCGGGATTTAAGGTCTTGGAAGCTTCCTGGCCAGTTAACTGTCTAACTTTATCCTGTACAGCAGGTATACGTGTAGAACCACCTACTAAAAGGACTTTCTTAAGGTCAGAAGCTGTAAGTCCTGCATCTCTTAATGCGTTCTGAACAGGTACTGTTGTTCTCTCAACCAGGTCATGTGTCAGCTCATCAAATTTAGCTCTTGTTAAATTCATATCGAAGTGCTTGGGACCTTCTGCAGTTGCAGTGATGAAAGGAAGGTTTATGTTTGTTGTAGTAGCAGAAGATAATTCTTTCTTAGCCTTCTCTGCTGCTTCTTTTAATCTCTGAAGTGCCATCTTGTCAAGACTTAAGTCAACGCCTTCTGTCTTCTTGAATTCTTCAATCATATATCTGGTAATCTTATCATCGAAGTCATCACCACCTAAACGGTTGTCACCGGAAGTAGCTAATACTTCAATAACGCCATCGCCGATTTCAATGATGGAAACGTCGAAGGTACCACCACCTAAATCGTAAACCATAATTTTCTGCTCATGCTCGTTATCAAGACCATATGCCAAAGCTGCAGCTGTAGGCTCGTTAATAATTCTCTTAACATCAAGTCCTGCAATCTTACCTGCATCCTTTGTTGCCTGTCTCTGAGCATCGTTAAAGTAAGCAGGAACAGTAATAACCGCTTCTGTTACTTTTTCACCCAGGTAGCTTTCAGCATCCGCTTTTAATTTCTGAAGAACCATTGCAGAAATTTCCTGAGGTGTATATTTTTTATCGTCAATCGTAACTTTATAGTCAGTTCCCATATGTCTCTTGATGGAAGAGATTGTTTTATCTGAATTTGTTACTGCCTGACGTTTAGCAGCTTCACCTGCCAGTCTTTCTCCTGTCTTTGTAAAAGCTACTACGGAGGGAGTTGTTCTTGCTCCTTCTGTATTTGCAATAACTACGGGCTTTCCGCCTTCCATTACTGCTACACATGAGTTTGTGGTACCTAAATCGATTCCAATTATTTTACCCATGATAAATTTCCTCCTTCTATTATAAGTGTTTTATTTTGCTTGATATATTAATATTTATGAAAGTGAACCAGATAAGCCCACTTAGCTGCTTGCGTTAGTTTACTACTTTAACCATACTGTGACGGATTACCACATCCCTGTAGGTATATCCTTTTTGGAATTCTTCAGCTACAAGGTTCTCACCCTGTTCCGGATCTTCTGCATGCATCACTGCATTATGGAAATTGGGATCAAAGGGTTTGCCAACTGCTTCTATAGGCTTTAAGCCTGCATCTGAAAGAGCTGTGAACATCTGCTTATAGATCTTTTCAACACCTTGCGCAAAAGCACTTTCTCTTTCTTCTTCAGAAATGGCACCCAGACCGCGTTCGAAATTATCGATGACAGGAAGTATTTTCTCAATGATATCTCTTGCTCCGATTTCAAACATCTGAGATTTTTCTTTCTCGGAACGTTTTCTGAAATTATCGAACTCAGCCATATTACGAATCAGTCTGTCGTTTAATTCATCAATCTTTAAGTCTTTCTTATCTTTTTTCTCTTTCTTGTCTTTTCGAAAGAAGGATTTTCCGGATTTCTGTCCGTCTTTTCCATCTTCTTCTGTATCTTCTGCGTCGGTCTCTTCAACTGTTTCTGCAGTGTCTGTATCCTCTGCTGCCACGTCAGATTCCTGTTCCGTTTTTTCTAAGGTATCTTCTGAAACATCAGGATTGATATCCTGGTCTTTTAAGGTTTCATCCATAGAATTTGTTTTATCTTCCACTTATACAAACCGCCTTTCCTTCTGTTAGGTTTTAAGACTATGCTAAGTCTTCTTCTTAAATATATCATCTAATTGTGCCATAAGGGTATGCAATATATTTACTACTCTCTCATAATCCATACGCTTGGGTCCTATAATACCAATCTTGCCATATACGCCTTCTTCTATCTGATAGGTAGCAGTAACAACGGAACAATCCTTCATGGACTTTACCGGTGTCTCACTGCCGATATAGACCTGTATGCCTCCTGATTCCGGAGCTTCCAGTTTATTGATGATGATGTCTGAAAGCTGTTCCTTCTCTTCCAGGGTGTCTATTAACTCCATTACCTTATCAACATCACTTAATTCCGGGTATTTCAATATATTGGTGGCACCGCTTGTGAAGATCTCCACATCTTCTTCTTCACTGATTGCTTCTGCTACGGCATCCAGTATATGGCTGACAAGCATATTGTAGTTCCCCGCCTGTTCCTTCATCTTTTGTATAAGGGACATGTTGATTTCTGTAAGATCTAATCCCTGAAGGAAAGTGTTAAATACAATATTAAGCTTTAATATAATTTCTTTATTCAGACATTCGGTTACTTCAATGATCTTATTCTTAACTACATTACCCTCAACGAGAATAACGGCAAGAATATGTGTTGCGTCAACTTCCGTCAGCTGAATAAACTTTACCTTCTTGCTTCGGTATTGTGGCTTCGTCACCAGAGTGGTATAGTTGGTATTATCTGCCAAAAGCCTTGCCACTTGTTTTAACAACTGGTCAAGTTTACCTGCCTTCTCAAGAATCAATTCCTTCATTTCTTCCACTTCATGGGTTTTATCTTCTAATAAGGTATCCACATATAAGCGGTATCCTTTATCCGAAGGTATTCTGCCGGCTGAGGTATGGGGTTGAATGATATATCCCAACTCCTCCAAATCTGCCATTTCATTTCTAATAGTGGCAGAGCTGAGATTCAGGTCGGTGTATTTCGATATGGTTCTTGACCCTACCGGTTCACCGGTTTCCAGATAATTTCGGATAATAGCCTGTAATATCTTCAATTTTCTTTCATCCAGTTCCATCGAATCCCTCCTGCTCTTTGATTGTTAGCACTCACTTCAATAGAGTGCTAATATCTTTATACATAAAATAGCACTTAAGCTTTACTTTGTCAAGTGCTATTTTCAAAAAAATCCAATATTTTATGCATAATTCTCACTTCAACTTATATAATACTTACTCGGGTAGTTTTCTCTTTATCAAGCTGAAAAATACTGCCCTAGAGCAAAAATCTTGCCATAACTGTATTACTTAAGTCAATCCCTTTAGCGGTTAGAAAAATCTGCCCGTTTTCTTCTGAAAGAAGTCCTTCTCTTACAGACTGTTCAATGGGTAAGCTATAAATACTTTCAATGGAGGTCCCAAAAAGCTTATGAAATTCTTCTGTGTTTACTCCATCCATCAGCCTTAAGCCAAGAAACATAAACTCTTCCATCTGCTGTTTCTTATCAAGCAGTTCTACATCTTTTGGAAGGCTGTCTGCTATTCCTGCCTGCTCCAGATACTTTTTTAGATCTTCTTCCTTATGAAATCTTTTATTTTCAATTAATGAGGATGCCCCCAGACCCACACCCAGGTAATTCTTTCTGATCCAGTATGATATATTGTGTCTGCATTCCCTGTTCATAAGGGCATAATTAGAAATCTCATAATGTCCGTATCCGGCAGCCTTAAGCCGTTCTGCGGTACTCCAATACATTGTCCTGTCCAGCTCATCATCAAAGGAAACCTCGGAATATTTTTCATAAAAAGGTGTTCCTTCTTCTATTATAAGGCTATAGGCAGATATATGCTCCGGTCTTAAGCTTATAACCTTCTCTAATACTTCCATCCAGTCCTGTAATGACTGCCAGGGAAGAGCAGACATAAGGTCAATGTTTATGTTTTGAAAGCCCGCCTCCCGGGCCGCCATGTAAGTGTCTAAAAATGTTTCATAGGTATGAATTCTGCCCAGGAGCTTTAAGTCCTTGTTATCAGCAGATTGAAGGCCCATACTGATACGGTTTAATCCAGCTTCCTTTAATATAAGGAGCTTCTCCCTGCTCACCGTTCCAGGATTTACTTCTATGGTTGCCTCAATATAATCCTCCATTGGTAACCCACTGCTATGTTTCTCATCAGAAAGATATCGGTCCTCTATTCGAAAAACATCCTTTACCGTTTCCATGATACGGACCAGCTCTTCTTCCGTTAAGGTGGAGGGTGTTCCCCCTCCCATAAATATTGTGCTGATCCTGTAATCCTCAGTTAAATATCTGTAGCTGCCAATCTCCTTTATTAAAGCATCGACATAAGCAGCTTTCGTTCCCTGGTCAGCTGCTGCTGATAGAAAATCACAGTAGTTGCATTTTTTTTCGCAGAAAGGTATGTGTATATATAACCCCAAGTCTTTTTTCTTTTCCACTTAACTGTTAACCTCCACGGTTTGTGCGCATATTGAGTGCAATAAATATGCATTTAATATTTTAATCAAAAATTCTTCTGATTATGTGATCTAAGCTGGTTCCGAATAATCCTTTTTTGAGAGCAGTTCATATAATAAACCATCAAAAAAAGAAAACCAAATAACATCACAATAACAGAAGAATTTTATTAATATATTATTTTCTAATTATAAGGTAATCTTACTAATCTTCATCCAGCTTCAACACACTCATAAAGGCTTTCTGAGGTATCTCTACATTACCCACCTGGCGCATACGTTTCTTACCTTCTTTTTGCTTCTCTAACAGCTTTCTTTTACGTGATATATCACCGCCGTAACATTTAGCAAGTACATCTTTTCTCATCGCTTTAACAGTTTCTCTGGCAATAACCTTGCTGCCGATAGCTGCCTGAATGGGAATTTCAAAGAGCTGTCTCGGAATCTCTTCCTTCAGCTTGCCGCACATTTTCCTGCCACGTTCATAGGCTGACTCCCCGTGTACGATAAAGGACAGAGCATCCACTTCTTCTTTGTTTATCAGAATATCCAGTTTCACAAGTTCGGACTGTACATATCCCTTCATTTCATAGTCAAAGGAGGCATAACCTTTAGATCTGGACTTTAATGCATCAAAGAAGTCATAGATAATTTCATTTAAAGGCAGATCATATTTTAACAATGCTCTGGTAGTTTCCATGTATTCCATACCAAGATATATACCTCTTCTCTCCTGGCATAGGTTCATTATTGCACCTACAAACTCTGTGGTAACCATGATTTCTGCGCTTACCATTGGCTCCTCCATCATCTCTATCTCAGAAGGGTCGGGTAAATTGGAGGGGTTTGTTATTTCAAGGATCTGACCATCTGTCTTATGAACCTTATATACAACACCCGGAGCTGTTGTTACGATATCCAGGTTATATTCTCTCTCTAACCGTTCCTGAATGATTTCAAGATGCAATAAGCCTAAAAAGCCGCATCGGAATCCAAATCCCAAGGCCGCAGAGGTCTCCGGCTCAAATTGAAGAGCCGCATCATTTAACTGAAGCTTCTCAAGAGCATCTCTTAAATCGGGATACTTAGCACCGTCAGCGGGATACATACCGCAGTAAACCATGGAGTTTACCTTTTTATAGCCCGGCAGTGCCTGCTTGCAGGGATTTGTCGCATCAGTTACGGTATCGCCTACTCTGGTATCACGTACATTCTTTAAACTTGCAGTCACATAACCTACCATGCCGGCTGTGAGTTCTTCACAGGGGATAAATTGTCCCGCACCAAAGGTTCCAAGTTCAACAACCTCTGCGGTTGCTCCGGTTGCCATCATTTTTATAGTGGTATCTCTGGTTATCTTTCCTTCCATGACACGGCAGAAAATAATAACCCCTTTATAGGAATCATATTTTGAGTCGAAGATCAATGCTTGCAAGGGAGCTGTTACATCTCCTTTGGGAGGTGCTATTTTGGTTACGATCTGTTCTAATACTTCTTCAATGTTAAGTCCTATTTTTGCAGAAATCAGCGGTGCATCCTGTGCTTCCAGCCCTATTACATCCTCAATCTCAGCTTTCACCCTTTCAGGCTCCGCACTGGGTAAGTCTATTTTATTGATAACCGGCATAATATCCAGGTTGTGGTCCAGTGCCAGATATACATTGGCAAGAGTCTGCGCTTCAATTCCCTGCGCAGCATCCACTACCAGAATCGCACCTTCACAGGCTGCAAGGCTTCTGGATACCTCATAGTTGAAATCCACATGTCCCGGAGTATCGATAAGGTTAAAGATATACTCTTCGCCGTTCTTTGCCTTGTATACGGTTCTGACAGCCTGAGCTTTTATGGTTATTCCTCTTTCCCTCTCAAGTTCCATGTTATCAAGTACCTGTGCCTGCATTTCCCTGCTGGTCAGCAGGCCTGTCTTTTCTATAATACGATCCGCAAGGGTTGATTTGCCGTGATCTATATGAGCAATGATGCAGAAATTGCGAATATTGCTTTGTTCAATCATTTATTAAGTTCCTCCTGCAAAAATGAGTTGATCCTTTTTCCTAATTTCGGTCAATATGGGTATTATAGCATATGAAAAGGAGAGTGACAAGCAGATTAGATTACTTGAGAGGGTAAGTGGACGTGAATATTAGGTCTTTGGCAACGGACGAGGAGCATGGCTTATAGGAATCCATTTTCTTGTTCAGGGTACCAAATTCCACTAAAATGGCAGCAGCTGTCCCTTGTGCGGGAAAAATTATACCAAACTCGCTGGAAAGGTCTTATGAGTGTAGGGCTGTGTGCTCAAACAGTGGTATAATTTTTCCTAGGGACAACTGCTTCCATTTAAGTGTCATTAGGTATCCTTCAATAGAAAATTCCTTCCTATAAGCCATGCTCCTCTGTTTTATTGGCATTAAGGTTACCCGATTGCTTATGATTTTATACATTGGTTATAACGTTCTTTACTTTATTTTTATGATTTCACTTTTGTTAGCTTATTCTTCACCTTGCAGTACCTGGTCAAGTACCTCTGCCAGATATTTCATGGAGTTCTTTTCTTCCTGTACGGTATTTTTGGCTGTACCTACTTCTGCCAGGATTGATTTTTCTCTTAGATGCAGATTGAAGCGGTAGCCTTTTAGGTAGTTCTTGTACATTAGCCCCGGGAACAGTTCTCTTCCCTTTAGCTGGAGCTGCAGGCTGAAGGCCAGGTTTGCCTGTAGATTGGGGTTATACAGACTGGCTATGTCTTCTCCTTTTGAGTTACGGCTTAGTCCGTTAAAGAGCATGATATTTGCAACTTTTTCACCGTTTAGGTTCACTACTCTTTTATTTCCCTCATCTCTATGGAGATCTATTACTACTTCCACAGTCGGATTTTTCTTTAAAAGCTTTGTGACACCGTCTTTTGCGTAGTTATAGGCAAGGTTACGGTCCAGATACCCTCCCATCATGTCATATTTCGTTTTGTCATGAATTACGTTGTAACCATACTCTGTCTCTAGGATGTCAGCCAGTACTTCGCCTACACCTACTACCGTATCTGCTACTTTTCCGCTCCTGCTGTCTGCAAATGCTTCCTGGGAATGGGTATGGTATATCAGTATTTGCGGCTTGTCTTCTTTTGTTTTTAATGTCATATCCATTCCTAACATTGCTTTTGCATCAAATATTGAGTCTTTTACTGATGTGGTACCATCCACTATGTAAAAATTATTATATAAAAAATGCTTATTTTCCAGCTGTTCCAGCGTATAGTGTTCGCCATTTCCAAAGCTGATAGCCTGTTTGTGACTATCATCTATGTGGCTGGTGCCTTCATCCTCCAGATAAAATTCTCCGTTTATTATATCTATGGGCAGCATGGTACTGTTGATTCCTTTAGAGTCTACTGCCACTGCATCTCCGGGTTCTTCTGATGTTTCAGCAACCGTATTCCCTGAAGTCTGTTGAGTGGTATGTACACCCTGTTTAATAAGCTTTAAATAATCGTCATACCTTAAAAGTGTGTTATCTTTAGCGGAATAAATCAAAGGATTATTATTTATGTATTGATTACTTTTCTCACTTTCTGTTTCAGTGGCATTCGCAACATATTCATTGATTGGGAAACTATGTATCATTCCGCTTAAGGCATAGCTGCTGTTACTGTTTTCACTGGTATCTCTTACATATTGGAATATGGAATTATGATTCTCCAAAACATAATTGCTTATAACGGTTATTACTTTTTCTTTCAGTGATATACTTGTTTTCGCCAGGCCGTTATTGCCAAGTACATTTATTCCCTTAATGAGTACCGTAAAACTTAATATAAGTATAATTGACCAGAGAGTCATAAAAAACATTCTTTCAGCCTTGTAGCGATATCTTCTCATTCCTTACTCCTCATTTCATTTACAGCATTGTATAATTACACCTTATTTATCTTATGCCGTAAGTGAGATTCTGATAACTTATCCATCCATATTTAAGAAATTTTTAAGACATGCCCTTGCCGGTCCTGGTTTCCTGTGTTCTGATGACCTCTGGTTATCAAATATTGCTTATATTTCATATTGAGCAGATAAAACGAAGTGCTCTTTTGTTGTTCTGATTTTCAGATTCACCTTAATCAGCCATCAAAAGAACACTTCTAAATGCTTCTTATACGAAGCACTCATTCAAAGCTTCTGATATGGTATAACTCATTTGCTTTACAGCTTCATCTATATTTTTAGGTGTAACGAACATTGTTTTCATGCTCTGGCTTCCAAGTTCACTGGTAAATTGGTTGATTTCCTGTTCTTTGAAGCCTTGTCCTTGCATAAAACGCTCCATCGTATCCTTAACAATCGTTGCAGCATCTACTACTGTAGGAATACCTACGGCAATTACATCAACGCCAAGACTTTCCTTATTGAGAGCTTTTCTGTTATTTCCCACACCGGACCCGGGACTGATTCCAGTATCTGTTATTTGTATGGTCTTATTTACCCTGTCTACACTTCTTGCCGCCAATGCATCGATTACAACTATTAGTTTCGGTTTGGTCTCATTTATGATTCCTTTTAGTATTTCACTTGTTTCCATTCCGGTCTGGGCCATTACCCCCGGTGCTATAGCGCTGATATTTCCCATTTTGTTCTTTGTAAGAAACTCACTTCCATATTCCTCTTTTAAATGTCTTGTAACTAATAAATTCTCCACGACTTGTGGTCCCAAAGCATCTGGTGTTACATCTCTATTCCCTAGTCCTGCTACCAATATTTCCTTTCCGGCTATATTTCCGGCTAATTGACGAACATATTTTACAATCTCCTTCGAGATGGGTTCATGGTAGCTCTCATCAGAATCTCCCAGATTAGCAGCTTCAATGGTTATATAGTTGCCAATAGGTTTTCCCATTGCTTTGGCACCTCTTTCTTCCTTGATTGTTACTGTAGTAACCTTTATGTCTCTTTTTTTATTGTACTCTTCTTTTAGTATCACACCTTGTATTTCTACATCATCCTCGGGAAAAGTTTCACGGATCTCCAGTGCAAGGTCGGTTCTTGGCAGGCTTAATTTATCCATCGGATATGATTCCTCCTTATATGTTTTTAAACTTATTTTTTGCAATTTTTTTGGAATTATGTATTGACATAACATATGCTTTATAATACTATATAATAGTATGTTTACATTAGAACGTCCGTGTCCGGATTTAATGGAACAAGAACCAGTTCCCAGGAACTGATGTGATTGAAAAATTACTCAAAATTTAACATAGTTGTGGAGGTGTACGATTTGGCTAACATTAAATCTGCTAAAAAGCGTATTTTAGTTAATGAAACAAAAGCGTTAAGAAACAAAGCTATCAAGTCTAAAGTTAAGACTACTATAAAGAAAGTTGATGCTGCCGTGGCTGCCGGTGACAAAGACCTTGCTAAGACAAGCTTACTTGCTGCTATTTCTGAAATTGATAAAGCAACATCCAAAGGTGTTTATCATAAGAATACTGCTTCAAGAAAAGTTTCCCGTTTAAGCAAAGCTGTTAATACTCTTGCTTAAGAACGAAAGAATCTGAATTAACCCGTTCAGATTTATAATAGAAAGAAATAGAGCCGTTGCTTCTGGTAACGGCTCTATTTCTTTTGTTTATTCGCTGGGATTATATAGTTTGCAGATATATACATGAGTTTATACCTGTAATGTTATACTTTCAGTAAATGACTGGGGTTGGCACTAACTGCATTTATAGCCTTGGATACTATCTTCACCAATTCCAACTCGTAATCTGCATTGAGGCTTTCAGCTTTTGCATACAGCTCCCCTTCTTCTGAAACAACATATTTAGGAGTCGTATTATTCAGAGCACATGCAATAATATCATCACGGCATCTGTCACACTTACACCCTTCGAACTTATCCCATATTTCATCTAATTTTACAACCACTATTTTTTCCATCAGATTATGATATCTCATAAATTCCCCTTTATACTTTATTATTCAATCTGACATCAGTATATCATGATTACATTATAATACAAGCAGATTATGTAGAAAAAGAGAGAAAAAGGGTCCTATTTACTATAATTTTACCCTTTTTCTCTCTTTATTTTAACTATTTTTTATTACGCATTAAGTTTGAATAAAGCTACTGCCTGATTAAGGCTGTCAGCTACTTTAGCCTGACTCTGCGCCATTTTTGCCATGTCATCGATGGATCTTGAGGTTGTATCCATACTGCTTAGGATTTCTTCTGAGCTCTGAGCGGTACCTTCCATATTTGCAGCAATGCTTTGAACTACACTACTTATTTCTTCTGTTGAGGCATTCAGCTCTTCTGACATTGATGCCGTATCCTGTGATAAACCATTTACATAAATAGCATCTTTTTCATAATTTATACCGGTCTGAATAAGAAGATCATAATCGACACGTACTCTGTTATCAACAAATTCCAGGATTTCTCTGGAGTTATCGGCTAGGTCATTTACGGAATTGATTACTTTTTCAACCAATTCTGTAATATCCTTAACATAACCGGTGGATTGCTCAGCCAGGCTTCTGATTTCATCTGCAACTACTGCAAATCCCCTGCCGTGCTCACCTGCTCTGGCAGCTTCAATGGCTGCATTCAGTGAAAGTAAATTCGTTTGTTCTGCTATGGATGCAATTGAACTTGCAATTACAGAGATCTCTTCTACAACCTTGGCATTTTCAATGGATTTTTGAATCTTCTCTTCTGTTTGGTCGTATAGTTTATCAGCAAGTTCTTTGGATTTGATTCCGTTTTCTTTAATCTTAACTGCACGGTTCTTAATGGTGACTGATTGCATATTACCGTCTGAGGAACTGGTTGCCAGCTGGGTAACCCCTGAATTAACCTGATCAATCGTAGCAGTTAATTCCTCTGTGGCTGTATTAACATCTATAATGCCACTTACAATATTTTCTGTATTATTATTTATTATTGTAAAGGTTGCTGATACTTCTTCTATTGCAGCTGACAGCTGCTGGCTTGATGCTGCAACCTCCATGGTTCTGTCCATGATATTGGACATGGTACTTCTCATTCTGTCCTGTGCTTTTCCTAAAGAATTAATTAATTTACCCAGTTCGTCATTGCTTACAGAACTAATCTCAGTGGTCAGGTCACCATTTTCCAAAGCCTGAGCAAAGGTAAGCCCCAGCTTAAGGTATTTTGTTATGTATGTGGAAAGAACAAACCCAAGGAAAGCTGCAAGTACAATACCTAAAATGGAAACTACCAGTGTTAAGATATTAAGCATAGCAACATAAGCTTTATTTTCGGTATTTTTGCTCTCAGCTATGTCCTGATTACTTTTTACCAATTGATTAAGCTGATCCTGCATAGTAACACGGCTCACTTCATTCTCTTCCATAAGTCCTTTGGCCATTGCCGTATTACCTTGTGAGATGTATTTTATAAGCTGGTTTCTGGATTCTCTGTATTTCTCCAGTTCCTCTTTATAAGTATCCCAGAGTTTTTTATTATCAGCCTTTAATAAATTCTTTTCATATGTATCCATCAACTGATCATTATCAGCCTTTAATTCTTCAATTATAGGAAGTATCTGATTTGATGTCTGCATACTCTGAGCATACAACGCATCCAACAGATTTGCTTTGATTTCTAAGTTGTTTTCTTTGATTTCATGAAGCACATCAATGCTTTTGAGATTATAGCTGTACATCTGCGATCCGTTTTCAGCAATCTTACGAACGCTTCCGGAGGCCATAAAACCTAAAATAATTATAAAAACTAAAAAAATCGAAAAACTTGCAACCAATTTCACACGAATTGATAGATCCTTTAATAACCTCATCCGCAAAATGTATATATAGAAAGCGGCATCCTATATATACTCCTCCTATGCACATTATTTATTAACTGCCGCAGTAGTTAATTTATTTATTTCACTTTTAATAGTATTAATAAAATATTAATAAATCAAAATTTCTATGTCAAGAACTATAATGTCATATTTATGCGTATTCTGTCTTGATCTTGTAGCAAAATGTCCAAAAAGGTTATAAAAAACATCAAAATTGTAAAAACTAACTTTGATTGATAATAATTAATCATTAATTTTATAAAATTGTATTGCATTCAATCTTATAATGTGGCATAATAGAGTCATGATAAATAATAATAAGATTCATTATCAAATCCGAATTACAATGTACTATATAAAATAATTAAAAGGAGTGTAACCATTATGTTTAAACAAATTGAATTATCCTATGACTTTAAGGACCTTGAACCTCATATTGATGAGTTGACAATGAATACTCACTACAGCAAACATCATGCAACTTACACCAATAACTTAAATGCTGCATTAGAAAAGGCTCCCGAACTTTCTGGTAAGACCATCGAGGAGATATTCACTTCCTTAGACACCCTAACTGATGAAGCACAAAAAAATGCTATCCGTAATAACGGCGGTGGTTTCTATAATCACAATCTTTATTTTGATACCATGTCTCCTAAAGGCGGTGGTCAGCCAGAAGGAAAACTGGCTGAACAGATTACAAAAGACTTTGGTAGTTTTGATGTATTAAAGGAGAAACTTACCGCTGCTGCCACTACCCGTTTCGGTTCCGGCTGGGCTTGGCTTTCCGCTAACAAAGCAGGTGATTTACAGGTTACTTCTTCTCCTAATCAGGATAATCCTATTATGGAGACAAAAGGTGAATGGACACCCATTCTTGGTATTGATGTCTGGGAACATGCATATTATCTGAAATATAAAAATTTGCGTGTAGACTATGTAAAAGCTTTCTTCGATGTTACTGACTGGAATAAAGTTGCTGCGAATTACAAAGAAGTAACCGCATAAGATAACAAGGGCGTTATTTAAATACTTTAACCAGTAAAAGCTTATAAAGGCGTAAGCATCTTTATCTATCCGTTAAATGATTCATGAAACGAATCATTTAACGGATTTTTGCTTCGTAATTCCAAGGCATAATTTTTAAGGTGTTCCATTTTCTTGCCCATTTCCTTGACTTATTTTCATATATTTCTCTGGTTATTCTAGTTTTGTTGGCAATCACTACCTGAGCAAACATATCTCCCATGCCAAAAGGTGCATAAATCTTTAACATGCCTGACTCCAGCCTCACTCCAACCGCTGATGCAGTTGTAGGCCATGTATCAATAGCCTCCTCCAGGGATTTATAAGGCTCAACAGCATATCCGAAATGCTGCTGATACCAGAGGTGTACTCTTGCCTGGTTCTTAATGTCTATACGGATGTTCTGATCTCCGATTCTCTCTTTGATCTGCTCAATTATATTGTTTTCACCTTCATATGTAGTATCCTTTTTATCAAAATATACGAAATCCAGATCCTCTATTCCATACATAGGTTCATTGCCATTTAGATAATTCCATACGGACTGAGTTATACAGCCTGCACCGATATAGTATGGCATATTTAAAAGCCCCTCCGCTTTTTCAATAACATTATAGAGTTGTTCATTGGATTTAAGGATTTTGTGAAGCTCTTTGGCGTAATTCTCATTTTGCTCTGTGTTATCCTTTGTGTTCATAGGGTCTCCTTAATAAAGTTTATTAGCTTCAGGGATTAAAACCTTCATTCGAAAAGTGATCTTTAAAAGAATATATTATTAACATATGAAATTTTCATTTACAAATGATGTAATTAATGCTAAACTACTGTTAGTTTGCTGTAATTCCTTCCATCCGGATATGGAAAGGGAATGATAAGCCAATGAAAAAAATCTTAATATCAGTTCTATTGTGTATTTCTTTATTTTTTCTGCCAGTTATGCAGCTTCAGGCAGGTGCCTTCAGCCCAGTCCCCTTTGTCTTATTAACTCAATACGAAATGACTCTTAATGTTGGGGAGGAATTTCAAATCTTTGCTATTACTCATGATGGAAGTATGCCAACCTTTAGAAGCAGTGATTCGAAAATAGCTTCTGTTAATACCTATGGTGAAATAACTGCCAAAAGTGCCGGTACTGTAAAGATAACAGCTAAAATCAACAAAGCGGAAGCTTCCTGCAAGATTATAGTCCGTAAAACAACTATTGCTATCCTTGCATCAAAGAATTCAATTGAGGCAAGCGAATCACTTGCATTATCTGCAAAAACCTCTACTGGTAATAATGTAACCTGGAAGTGTACTCCTAAAAGTGTGGCTGTAATTGACGAGAATGGTACAGTAACCGGGTTAAAACCAGGCAAAGCTGTTATCACAGCAACTGTTGACAAAACCAGTTCTACCTTCTCTCTAACAGTGAAATCACCCAAAGTAACTCTTAGCCGAACCAGCCTCTCGTTGTACCGAAGCCAAACTTTCAGCCTAACGGCAGATGTATCTTCCATGCTTACACCAACCTGGAAATCTAACAAGAAAAGCATCGTAACCGTAGATGAAAACGGTAATTTAACTGCTCTTAAACATGGTGTTGCTATCATAACTGCTACCGTCAGCGGAATCAGCAAAAGCTGCACTGTAACTGTAAAGCAGCCGGAAATCACTCTGGATACTTATGAAATCACAATAAAAAAAGGTAACTGCAATAAAATCAATGCCAAAGTATCCTCCGGCAATCTACCGGCCTGGTCCACCAGTAACCCAAATATTGCCACAGTTGATGCAAAAGGAAATGTTACTGGAATACAAAAAGGCCGTGCTTACATATATGCCGCTGAAGACGGCATTAAAATGCGCTGCACGGTCTATGTAACTGAATAACAGTTGTTTACTCCTTAAGATGAAAGAATTACGGCAAACAGATAAATATAAATCTGTAATTAATCTCTTAAGCGAAGGGAATTCATCTGCTCCAATAATTCAACGAACTTTTCACTGGTTCCTCCCGCATCGGGATGATATTCTTTCGCAAGTTCACGAAATCTCTTCTTGATGGCTCCGGCATCCGCATCAATTGGAAGCCCCATCTTCATCAGTATATCCGGATCATAGAGACTACTATCCAACATTCCCGTTTCCTGAAATTTTCTATAGAAAACTGCATAATAGAACTGACTGATTACATTTTTAAGTCCGTCTCTATCTAAGGTAATTAAGTCTTTCATATTGTATCTAACATTTTTACAGTTATCCTGGAGGCAGAAAAATTCATCCCAAACCAGTTTTTTAGGAATAGATTTACTGGTTTCCCAGCCTTTGTAGACTCCATTGGATTCTAATTGATGGAACCTTAACCTCATTTCCAATTTTTTTAGATTTCTTATTTTCCGTTTTATATCACCTTCACTATAATAACAATCCGGCAAATCATGTTCCTTCTTTCTAAGTCAATTGCTTAATCAATTCTTAGTATAGAATATTTCAAAGCATAATTCCAGTCTAAATGCATACTATTACTCCATTTTCGGTCATTTAATTTTCTGTCATTTTTAGGGTCTTCCTCTAAGCAGTAGACAAAATTCGGGTAGGAATCATAAGTATAGATGTCCAGGCATTCTTTCTAAAGACGATGGTTATCCAGCTTTCCGAACATGCCATTTGGGGTAATGAAGACTTTGGGGTCTATACACTTTCTTAATATATCGCTTTGCAAGGCACTGAAGTGTTAAAGGTAATCATTCAATTCTTCCTTTTTGATAGACTGTCATTAATGTACCGCTGTCTCTTATAAGAGTATCCACTGGCATTCTGTGAAGAATATATGCCACATAAAAAATATTAATTGCACTTGATAGATTTACTATCTGCAGTGAGTAAACTATCCCAAATATCTTAGTTGATACAAAAAATTAACAGCAAAAAATATGACCCCGAAAATAACTAATGGACAGATTGTGATGATCTGATATTCACTTAAGTTGCGTTCAGTGTATATATCTGCAATTGTAATTCATTATATACCAATATTCAACTTCCAATTAACTAAGCTTTTTGAATCGATAATAAACCAAGGGGCTGTTGCATTTTAAACAATGTTGCGACAAAAAACCTCTTGGCTTTCCTCCACACACCGGCTGAAAGACACATTAATGACTTTGTTTGCTATAATTGAACAAAATTTATTCGCTTTTAGCCATAAAATCATTTACCTATCTTTCAGAAAGTGCATTACAGGAAAGCCAAGAGGCTTCTTACTGCTTTGCATTCATTTTGCAACAGACAATCATCATAGTACTCTCACCACAATAACCCCATTATCAATTGATAAAAACATAAATAATCATTGTATCTAAATAGAAAATCCTGATAACTATAATTTACATATCTTTTTTAAAAACAATATTCCAACCCCGTAACTGATAATATTTTTTGAATGTAATAATCATAAAATTCACCTCCATGCTAAGCTCAATCAAGATTTTTACTTTTACGTCCGTTTTACAATATCAAACTGAGAATTGATAATAGTCCACAACTGAGGATGGTAAATCATTATGTTCCATATTCCGCTTCCTGCAATTGAATTTTCTTTTATAATGTTGTTTAACCCGGCAATACTCCTTGCATCAACAAACCATACTATATGCCTTGCCGGAATGGAGATATTATATTGTTCATAATAAAAATACGGAGTTTGGGACGCTTCATCAAAAAGAATTACTGCCTCCACATCATAAGCTAATGCCATAACAGAATTTATTGTAAGTGAGCTGGCACTAGATCTATCCGGTATATACGGGAGCTGCCAGTCATATCCAATTATAGGGATTCCTAAAATTACTTTTTCACGGGGAACCTTAGTTAATATATATTCTGTCATAGCCTTTATATTATTTATATTACTGACTGGACCCGGGGGATTGTTATTGGTACCCCAAACGAATTTTAAAAACAATATAGCATCCACATAATCACTGAATTGGGAATAATCAATTCCTTCCTCAATTAAGCTGCCATCTATATCCTTGCTCTCATGATTTATTGTAATAAAAAAAATTAAGTTCTCTTGTTGTAAGCGTTCATATATTCTACGTATAAAGTTAGTATACAACGATTGATTACTTACATTCAGGTTATTAAATACAATATTTACACCGCCATAACCTTTACTTTTAACAATACTTAAGAATTGCTCTATATTGCTCTTTTGATATTCCTCATTTAACAACACTTCGTAGGCGGCTTCAATATCAGGCTCACCTTGCCTGGTTAGCGTTGCAAGCATCAGCAGGGGAATAACACCATACTCTTTGGTTGTTTGAATTACTTCAGAATCATCTTCATAAGTAATAATATTCCCCTGATCAATGGTTGTATAATTAAATATTGATAAATAAGTTAAGTTAGGTAAGATTTTTATCAAGATTTCTTTCCTGATATATGCATAACCAAAACCATTTGTTGTTATACTACCGGTTGTATTATAGGAAATTATTAAAGTTTCGCCAACATAAAGATAATCCCTGTCGGATAGATAAGGGTTATTTTTATATAGTTGCAACACTGTCACATTATAAAGATCGGCAATACTTTGCAGATTCTCTCCCTCTTGAACAATATGCACCTGCTTTGCATAAGCTATCACAATAGACTGTCCTATAATCAGACTATACGGGTATACCAAACCATTATCCAATATCAATCTTTCTGGTAAAACACCGTATTTCTCAGCTATTGACCAGATACTGTCTCCTTCTTGAACAACATATATATCCATAGGTTAATCCCGAACCACTTTTTATCAGTATATGACTAAATATGATAAATATTTATATATTTTAACTAGGCCCCCAACTTTTACAATACATGATATAAAATACACTTAAAACAAGCACGTTCGGATAAGGCAGATAACATCTTCATGAAAGAATCGTGTTAATATTTCATTGATTTAGCATATAATAAACCAAGGAAATTAATGGTTCAGGTAGATTATGAATATTAGCATAGGCATGAAAGCTCCCGATTTCACTGCTGCAACAACACATGGAACATTGAAGCTCTCTGATTACACCGGCCATTGGGTTATACTTTTCTCCCATCCCGGTGACTTTACACCTGTATGTACGACTGAATTTTTAGCTTTCGCTCAAATGAATAACCAATTTGAAGAGTTGAATACCAGACTTATCGGTTTAAGTATTGACAGTAACTCTTCTCACCTGGCTTGGGTTAATCAGATTTATTTATTAACAGGTACTCAGATTCCTTTTCCAATTATAGCAGACCGAATGGCTGAGGTGGCAGCCCTCTATGGAATGATTGCACCAGATGCCAGCAAACAGGAAACTGTCCGGAATGTTTACTTTATTGACCCCGATCAGACTATTCGTGCTATTCTCATATATCCTCTGACAAATGGGCGAAATATATATGAAATATTAAGACTCCTCACTGCACTGCAAACAACAGACAGCTGTAAGGTGGTAACCCCTGCTAACTGGCAGCCTGATAAACCTGTTATGGTTCCAGCTCCTCGCAGCTATGATGAATTAGTGGAACGTATAAATGATCCCCAAAAATCAGACTTGAATTGCCTTGATTGGTTTTGGTGCTATAAAGAATTAAACCAGTAAAACTCAAAACAGCTGCCAACGCTTATAATAGTTGGCAGCTGTTTTACTTTGTTTGCTAATCTAAATAAAATGAAAATAGTTTGTCAAAATCTATGTCACCATTTGTTATTTCATATATATTATCATTTACGATCATATACTTATTATCTAAAATAATAATTTGATTTCCTTTCTTATCGTTAACTTCTGTCCTATATGAATAATTAGTATCTATATTACCGTTATAAGGTTCAAGAGTATATCTTGATAATTTCGGTATGAAGTCATCAATTAGATATTGTTGATTCCCATCAGCGATAATTATTTTATCATTGAATTTTATCGATGAGTAATTGCTTTGTGCCATAGTAACTATGTCTGATGCATTAATAACCTTTGGTTTATTTGCGAATATAATTATTAAAAGAATCGCGGAACCAAATATTGTGTAAAATATTTTTTTCTTCATTATATTTATCCCTTCGTTACTTTAATAATTGATAGTGTTTTCGGTTAATATTTTCATAACCATTTTATATGTCCGACAACTAAAGAAATATATATTAGCCATGTTAATTATATAATTTTACCCGAGTATATTTTTATTACATTCCAGAATTATGTTTTTTATTATCAAGATAAATATCAGTAACACAAAGAAAAATACCTGCTAAGGTTAACATCCAGAAGATAATATAAGGTACACTTACACCCATACCAAGCAATGCCCCCTTTATTCCATCTATTCCATTATAATTCCATGGATTTAGAGCTATAATGATTGTAAGGGTTATTACCCCTACCATTCCCCAGGAAAACATCAAGGCTCCTAAAATAAATTTTTTCATTCTTTGTCCTCCTAAGAAAAATTTAACTTTATTATATTCCATTATATACTAAAGAATTTTATTGTCAAAATATTAAGCTTATATATTGTATTTCATTTCTGCTTTTCACTAACTTCGAATTTGTACTTGGAAATATAAATTTATATATAATTTTATAGAAAGGGTTAATTCATATTAGTTGTAAAGGTTTTATAAGCAGTAGACTATTTTGTAATAATACGAAACAAAAAAGCACCCATTCCTGAGTGCTTTTTCATAACTTCAAACTCTATAACCCTTAATATTACTGACTCTTTAAAGATGGAGCATAGGGGACTTGAACCCCTGACCCCCACACTGCCAGTGTGGTGCGCTCCCAACTGCGCTAATGCCCCGAACAAATATTAATATATCATAAATTAACACAATTTTCAAGCTATTTTTTATAACGCATAAGTTCAATATTAAATCTGCTTAGATTTGACTTTTAGGAATTTATTGGTCAGCATTCATCTCTGACTGAAGCCTTTGTAGTAATATTTCAAATTAAGATAACTATTGTATGAAATGAAATATAAGAATCTGATACAACCGGAACATTTATTATGATAAATTAACTGGTTAAACGCTAAATAGGATAAGAACCTTTATTTATTTTACAGAATTAGGCACAAATCTCTATTTACTACCACTATAGTTAATGTTAAAATATGTAATATGTTAAAGATCGATCCGGATAGAGATATTTAATATGTAATCAACAGTCAATTATGTCAACTTTTTTAAAGGAAAGGTGGTACATATGAAAAAAATTCAAAAATTTCTCTGCTTATTTATCATGACTTCTTTATTAGTTGCGCCAATCACAGTATCTGCCAGTCTTCCAATAACTGTAGCAACTACGCTATATGTTGACGCTGCACGGATTGGTGAAGCTGACTCATTTTTAATTAGTAAGAATGGCAAGTTCATGCTTGTTGATACTGGCCTCTCAACCGATAGCACAAAAATAATTAACATGCTATCATCACGCAGTGTAACCAATCTAAAGGCTTTAGTCATTACTCATTATGATGTTGACCATGTCGGTTCTTTTTTAAATGTAATTGATTATATCAAAAACCATAATGGTACAATTGATCACATATATGGTAGGAAGTACACTTCTGCTCAACTAAATACATTGACACCACAGCGGCGCACGAATTATGTTATGTTTATCAATGGAATTTTAAGATATTTAAATCGTAGTTCTGAAGAATTCAACTTATCGAATTACGATACGGTAGCTGTTGCAACAAAGGCAAACGAATTGTTTGGTTCCGGGGATGGATTATGGATATTCCCTACCAGAACAAACCCAATCGCCAACTTTACATTAGATGGCAATACTACTGTAACTTGGTTAAATAAGTGGGATTCCTATATAGTTCCGGGGATGGATCCTGCTGATGTCCCTGCAAATTTTAACAATGATTCTCTGACCTTTAAATTAACTTATGAGAATGCAGTATCTTAAAAGCTCCCCATCATGGCATCCCAGATTACCAGAAGCCATCATTTATAACAGCTGTAAATCCTTCCTATACACTTGCAACTACCGATTTGTCATACAATAGGCTACCCGGAATGATTACTAAGGGAAAATACGGAATGGTTTATTATACCGATACTGCTTCTGACTTCTGTACGATAGCTGTACGGCTTAAAGCTCCCTCTGTATATCTTGAAGATACAGCTTTGAGTTTTTATACTAACGATACAAACTAAACTATATATGCCCGAGGGGCTATTCCTTCGGGCTTTTCATTATATCCTTTATATATGTTTCCTGTGTGTACTCCTGCCCACAAAATATTTATAGTATTTATGTTTTATTAATCACTTTTCTATAATTACTTAACTATCAACTTTAAAAAATGTTAATCCTTTATTTTTTTAGTTAAAAACTACTCTAAAATTACAACATGAATTCTACATTAAGATAACCCGGAGGTATTACCCCCGGGTTATTGAAGCTTTACTAAACCCGTGTAAATCTCCTTACAGGTATAGTATTTATATGCATCTCCTACAATGCAAATCTAATTTTAACATTTAACAGCTTATTTTACATTGGTTATAGTTTCCATTTTAATACACTAATAGTTTTAATTAATACTATTATAACAAAATTGGGACTTATTTCTTTTCATCTTATTCATAATAAAACATTAACTAATTACAGACTTATAAATTAGCCCCATCTCAATACTTTCTGTATCTTATGATTTCTCTAATGTATTCATTAAACTTTATCCGTCAGGATAGCAATTCTATCAATCATTTTATTAATATTTCTCTAATGTATTCTTAAAACGAACTTCACCAGTATTTAATAGCTCTGTACTTTTATCTAACCCACAAAAAACCAAGGCGTTGTGTTAAATATATATTAGAACAATTAAGAATAACAGAAAAATCAGCAATGGTAAAGAGGTATTAACACTAGGACAAAAATACTGTTTCAATTTATCCCAACATGTAATATAATGCAATTGTCTAGAGTAAAAGAAGTAATAGCAAATCGGATTGAAATACCCCCGGATCATCCCCCCGGGGGTATTTTTTTGATTATTATTATAAGAATTATTAATATCGCATAAAATATTTCGCCAGACAGGGAATCCCAGCGATGTTCATTTGATATTATATCTTTTAAAATCGGAAACCTCTATAATCAATTTAATACCCCTGAAGGAAAGTCACATATTATCTTGTCCCAGGCCATAGAATGTAAAAAAGCACGCAAGGTACCTTATGGATTATCATACCAGGCACAAGGAAGAAATTATTTCATTACCCAGGGTATACCCAATAGAAACTGCCATACAAAATAATGATGTTGTTTTAAGTATCGTTCTTCCCTACAATATGGAACGCTTCTTTCTTTTTATTGACAATGCTTCCAATGGTATCCCTGACAAAATCAGAATAATTATCTATAGCTTTGATTTACCTGAGTTATCAAACAAAAGTATCCTTGAATATGACGGCAATATGTTCATATATACCCTGGACAGCCGTTTTACAGGTCCTAGAACTTACTTTGGCCATAGCATTAAAGAGAGTAAGCGTAACGACAGAAAAGATATGATAATTGATTATCATCTCCTCACCTATGACGGTAATGAATATCCTGTTTATTGGCATAATATTGATTTCTATGACTGGTCCGTATAACCCAAATCACTATCTGTACAATACATAACTTAGTCATTCCATTTCCTACTGCATATATTATAGTAAAACATTTGAGGTAATTATAATGCCCGGAGGCTGGAATTATCAGGCTTACATTAGTCCTTACGAGTCTTATATCTTCTATCGTACCATGGATGAGGAGGAAGATTACTTTTATATTCCCGTAGCAGTTGCTACTCAGATAGTTAACGGCACCAACTACCGTTTCCTTACTATCGCAGAACCAAAAAGCGGGAATGGCACACCTTATTTTGCTCTGGTTGAAATTTATAAGCCTATTCAGGGTGATGCCAGCATCACAAATATAACATCAATTCCTTAAAAAGTTAAATGAAGCCTAATAAAGGACTGCCAGATGTATAATTGATGTATCCCCTGTCAAGAGGGGACCAATTATTACTCATTCGCCAATTTACATCCTCTGCAGTCCTTTCATTTAATAATTTAAGCCTCTAACTGTTTCTCATGTTTTTCAAAGAAATCCTCTCTAGGTTCTAAGAATTTCAACTTGTGATTAGCCTTATCTGCTACCAAATCACTTAAAACAGAAAATGCATATTCCCAATTCCACAGCTTCTCATCTACTGACAGATATTCACGGATCCTCTCACAGCCTGTGGGAGCAATGGGGTGCAGCAGCAGTACACCAATACGTACGCCGTATAGTGAATCTGCCAATACCTGTTTTCGTAGTGTATCATTATCCGTCGTTTCTGCTGTTCTCATATTATTAACCCAGTATTTATTCATGAATCGTATATAAGAGTCCAAAACATAAGTAAGACTGTGAAATTCATGATTATACATATGCCGCTCATAGGTTAAAACAGCTTCTTTTGATTCCTTTAGCACCTCTTCGCTGATTGCAATCTCCGGTATTTTTGAATCATAATATTTCTGGGCTGTGTAGAAGCAGGAACGTACCAGCCTGTTAAATACATTGGTAAGCAGATTTCCTTCCTTTAGTACCGGGTCCACACCTTCTCTCTCATTTTCAGGGAGATACACCTGAGGTTTAAAGCTTACGCTCTTAGAGGCCAAACCGAGGCTTAAGAAATGAATTCTTAACTGTTCAGGAGTATAGAAATCCAGCAGTTCTCTAGCCATTGGAGGTTTAATCTCACTACTGCTTCCTGCCTTCTTATCCATGAATAAAATATGCCTGTTGGCAATCAAATGAGGTGGAACAAATTGATCAATGTCCGCTTTCTCTCCATAAGTAGACTTTAAAGCAGAAAACAAGGCCATTTCAGCATTTCCATAAAAATAAATATTATCTTCACCTATAAATTGATATACTGCTGCATCTTTACTTTCCCACCAGTTTCTCCATTCCTCCTGTTCCTTCCCCATCTGTTCCAGATAGGTTCTGGTAAAAGAAATTGGTGCCCAAAGAGATTCCGGCCATACCCAGAAAGTCAGCCCCTGCATATCTTCTTTATCCGGTACCGGAACACCCCAGCTGATGTTTCCGGATAGACGAAAGGGCACTAAAGTCTTACCGGTTCGAAAGCGAATTCCTTTCGTATTCAATACTTCTCTTGCTTTATCTCTGTCCTGCAAATCTTTAAATATATACGTTACTGAAGCTTTATTATCTTCTTTCGATAATTCATGAGAAGGCAGCAATATGTTTAATTCTTCTTCTGAGTTTTCTGTTCTCTCAAACTCACTTTTTTTCACATAGATACAAGGGGGCTTTAAGAACTCTTCAATGGTTTTTAAGATATATTTTCTGGTATTCCCTTTTCTTTCTTTTGCTACATATTCGGTTAACCACTCAGTGCATTCATCCAGCTTAAAGTACCAGTTACCTACTTCTTTTACCTCAGGAGTTTTCCCTGACAAAGTACTTCTTGGATTAATTAATTCACTCGGCATATACTGATGTCCTAAAGAGCATTCATCCGCATAAGCTTTTTCAGAAGCGCACCCTTCAATGGGACAATTCCCCACAACCTGTCTTCCGTTTAGGAATACACCAAAATCAGGATCAAAAAACTGAGGAGTTGCCAGCTTTTCCAGATAACCATTCTTATACAGAGTTTCAAATATTTCTTCTGATACCTTTTTGTGGACCTCTCCGGCTCGGTCAAGACTGGATGCGGCATATAAGTTTAAGCTGATTTCATATGCATTCAAGGTTTCTTTCTGGTGATTATGATTCTTTCTGACATAGTCTTCAATGGTCTCCTTGTAAGCTTCTCCTTTTTCTTCTTTTAGTTTTCGGAAGCTTTCCAGGATGGGCGAACCATAACAGTCTGTACCAGATACAAATATAACATTTTCCGCACCGATCCTGTCTCTTAAAAATCTGGCAAACGTATCTGCATGAACAAACACACCACCTATATGTCCGAAATGCAGCTCTTTATTTCCATATGGCATTCCTGCCGTTATTACTGCCCGTTTAGGGAACTCGGGTCTGGTTTCATAATTTTTCATCAACTATACCTTATTAACCTTGATTTTTGTTAAATTGTTTTCTGTCCAAGTTTAAGATGTATAAATATATCTTTTAATAACTGGATAAGAAAAAACTTTATTCGCTTAAAAAGGTTAATCCGCTAAATACTTTTTTAGTATTATCGAAGCGTCCTTTCATAAATAATAATAATAATAATAATGAATTAATCATCTAATCTAATAAAATATCCAATAATCCTAAAATCTCCGTTTATAATGGGTTTTATATTTATTTATCTATCCTACAGCTTAAAAAAGAGTATAAAAAAACACCTCCTGCAATTATTACAGGGGCGAATTATCGCGGTACCACCCTATTTTGCTAATATGTCGCCATATTAACCTCCTTAAGTACAAACATACTCCGGTTCTGTAACGTGAACCCACGTCATAGCATCACGACAGATTAGAGTCGATCCGTATGCAGCTCCGAGGCTTGTTTCGTCTTTCTACCACTGCTCCTTCCCACCAGCTGGAGCTCTCTGTAAGCTTTCAAAAAAGTACTTCCCTCTTCATAGCCTTTTCAATTTAAGTTTAGTATATGCATAATAATTGTTATTGTCAAGGTCTAATTCTATCTTTTATTCTCTTAATTCTGTCTTTCATACTCGAACTTATAATTCGTTTCTTTCTTCTTTTTTATCTTATTCTTATGTCGATTTATCCTCCAATTTGACCGAAAGACCTTCCCCAGATAAACGAACTTTTTTCCGAAAATACCATATATTGAAACATCTAAAACATTATTACTTCCCTGGGGAGGCTCTTTATGAATCCTATGACTTACGATTTTGCCGTTATCGGCGGGGATTTAAGGCAGGTTTTTATGGCTGAGGATTTGGTATCCAGAGGTTTTTCCGTGCTCTTATATGGCTTGGAAAACCTTAGCATTAAGGCTGGCATAGAACATGCGAAATCTTTAGCCCAAGCAATAGATTCCAGTAAAGTTATCCTTACACCCATTCCCTTTACCAAAAATGGTATCCAAATTTTATCCTTGGATTCCAAACCGGATTTAACCCCTGAAATTCTGTGCAGTCACTTAAAAAAAGACCATAAACTCTATGGTGGTTGTTTTACAGACACTATTAAGGAATTTTGTGAGATTAACCAGATTTATTACAATGATTTTATGGAGGAAGAAGAAGTAACACTGTTTAATACCATTGCAACTGCAGAAGGTACAATAGCAGAAGCAATCATTCACAGCGGCGGAAACCTTCATGGCAGCAACTGCTTAATTCTAGGATATGGCAGATGCGCAAAAACTCTTGGTGAAAAATTAAAGGGTCTATGTGAACACATTGATATAGCAGCCAGATCCCCTCTTGCACTTTCTCAGGCTAAGACCTCTTCCTTTGGCGCAATAGCACTTTCTGAAATTTCTGATAATATATCCCAATATGATTATATCTTTAATACCATTCCTGCAATGGTACTTGACAGAGAGTTGCTGGAACTAACCAAAAATGAGGTCGTAATAATTGATATAGCTTCAGCACCGGGTGGTGTTGATTTTGCTGCCGCTAAAGAACTAACCCGCAATGCAAGATTGTCTCTTGGATTGCCGGGTAAATATGCTCCCAAAGCCAGTGCGGCTTATTTAACCCAATATTTATTAAGTGATTTAGATGAACTTAAGCTCGTTCAATTGTAACCCGCAGCTTTTGTTTCCGAAAGTGAGGTATTTATATGTCTTTGCATAATAAAAATATCGGTATTGCATTAACCGGTTCTTTTTGTACCTTTGATAAAACCTTTGAAGAAATCGAGAAACTTTTAAGAGAAGATGCAAATGTATATCCCATTCTTTCCTTTAACTCTCAGAAAATAGACTCACGTTTTGGAAAGGCTGAGGATTTCTATAAAAGACTTGTGGACCTTACAGGTCATACTCCTATAACAACCATAGAAGATGCAGAACCAATCGGACCTAAAGATATGTTCGATATTATGGCTGTTATCCCCTGTACCGGAAATACTCTGGCTAAAATGGCGAACGGTATTACCGATACACCTGTTCTCATGGCTGCAAAAGCTCATATTCGTAATAATAAACCACTTGTTATCTCTATTGCTACCAATGATGCTCTTGGCAATAATCTGCAAAATATCGGCAACCTTCTGAATCAGAAAAACATCTACTTCGTGCCCTTCGGCCAGGACAGTCCAGACGGTAAACCAAAATCCATGATAGCACATACTCATCTGCTTACCCTCACCATTGAAAGCGCACTGGAAGGTAAACAGCTGCAGCCTGTTGTGATCAGCCCGTTCTAGTATGAAAATCTATCGGTAACTTAATGAAAGAAGCTGCCCTTGTTCCTTTTAATCTAAGCAGGAACCTGCAGCTTCTTTCTATAGTTCTAATTTTTAATTTCTGTATATTTTTCTATATCTATTTGCATTTCATTTCATTTCTTTTTCTCGACTCATACGTTTTGCTAATTTTTTTTCTTATCTTCAATTCTTTAAATTCTAAACTAAATTATTTATCACTTTAATTTCCATCAATTAAATTTTCAATCTTTTAATATTTGTCAACATATTTCAGACTACCAATATAATTTCCAGTCCTTTTTCAACCTGGTCAGCGCTTCCAGATAAAAATAATCTCCCCAGGTATTACACTCGTCTACACCATAATGATTACAGGTGTTATATGGTGAGCGGTTAGAGTAGGTGCTGTGAAGTACCAGACCATTAGAGGTTTCATGATCTTTCACAGCGTAATTATCATAAAGAGATTTAATAATTTTTCCAGCCAATCCGTTATAATAAGTCTTTTCCTCTTCCTCTAAAAACTTAGCCATTTCCAGCATACCACAGGCTGCTATTGACGCTGAAGAAGAATCTCTGGGCTGCTCTGTACCTTCTTTGAACTCAAGATCCCAGTAAGGCACCATATCCTCCGGCAGAGCTTTTAAGAAAAAGTCTGTTACCTTCCGGAACAGGTCAATATATTCTGTCTTCCTGGTATAACCATAGCTAAGGGCAATTCCATAAATCCCCCAGGCTTGTCCCCTTGCCCAAGCTGATCCATCCCGGTATCCCTGACAGGTGGCACCATGAGAAGGTTCTCCGGTATTCAAGTCAAAATAAAAGGTATGCCAGGTAGAATAATCTTCCCTGATTACATTCTTTAAAGCTGTATGGATATGTTTTTCTGCTATTTCCTTGTATTTTCCGTCGCCGGTTATCTCACTTGCCCAGTAAAGCAGCGGCAGGTTCAACAAGCAATCTATGATTAAACGGCAGTTATCCGGACTATCCATACTTCCCCAGGCCTGAATATATTCACCAATGGGATGGTAGCGGCTGATTAAGTGATCTGCTGCCAGCAAGGCTGCTTTCTTACCGGTTTCATTGCCGGTTAACTTATAACCGGCAACACAGGAAGGTGAAAACAGAAAGCCCATGTCATGATGGTCCACATCCTCCAGTTGCTGAATACGGTTTAGAAATGAATCTATCTGTATATTTGCAGCTTTTTTAAACACCTCATCCCTGGAATTCTCATAATCCAGCCATAGTTCTCCTGTCCAAAAACCTGTTGTCCAATCTCTGTTCTCTGTACCTTCATAGAAATTATCTACACTGTATGCTTTTTTAAATTTATGTGTAAAATCCGGGAGTATTTTTTTATCTTGAGCAATACAAAAAGCTATTGCCTGGTCAACTTCATTTTCACTAATTGATACTTTCTCCTCAAACAAATTCATTTTGTTAATCCTCTATCCCTTGTCCCAGCCATTAACTGTTCTGAAACAATAGCAGATGCCCTCTTTCCTATTAATAATTTTCTATTTAACCAATTTACTTTCTGGTATAAAAATCCTTCACTACCTTTTCAGCAGGTTTACCATAGATATCATAACCGCCATCTTTATCTGCATCCTCAACATGATACTGCCGCCATGCCCAGTCCCATAAACCGAAACCGGATACCCAGTCTCTTTTGGAGGCAGTCTCAAACATCTCCTGATACCAATCTGCCTGCTCTTGTAAATTAACTTCTCCTTTTACATTCCAGTCATTTGGAACATTCATTGAACCTGAGGTAGACATACAGCCAGCTTCTGCAAAGAAAAAGGGCTTACCGAACTTCTTTACAACTTTTTCAATACGGTCAAGTTCCTGCTCCCAGTGTCCTTTGGGATAATATCCGCTGGAGGATATGATATCAACACAGTCCCACCAGCTTACATGTTCCTCCTGGTATTTATCGGTATTATATGATACCAGGCCATGATATACTTCTTTGATATCCCCGATTAGTTTACGCCATTCTGCTTCCCTTCTCTGGGACATAACCATCTCACAGCCTGCAATAAACATTTCACAACCGGTTTCCTGTGCAATACGTGCAAAATGCAGCTGGAAATCCGTATAGGACTTAAACCAATTGCTCCACTTAGGTTCGCAGTGCACCTCATTATCAAAAAAGTTAATATGAGCTCTCCAGGTTCCATCCAGGCAGTTAACAGTAGGTTTCAAAGCAACACGAAGTCCTAAGTCTTTCGCATAATAGATCATTTCTTTTACTTCTTCACCGGAAAGAGTATGATGAGAAGTATAATCTATCTCTTCTGAGTAAGCCTTTTCCTGCATACCGGCGGGTACAAAGATTACAAAATCTGCACCTGTCCTTTCTTTCATTTTTGCTAAGCTTTCCTTAGCTGCTGCTTTTTCAAAACTTCCCTTTAATGCAAAGGATCCAAAGGTTATACCATTAATAAATTCCATATTTCTTACTTCTGCCTCTTTCTTTCTGCATAAATTTCTTTCTGTATGGATTTCTTTTGTATATATTCTTTTGTATATATTCTTTTGTATATATTCTTTTTATATATATTCTTTTTATAATGTACCCATAACCGTGGACACTTTATTTAGTGAAGACCTGTCTTTCAGACATCCTTACTAAATATATCCTTAATTATGGACACTGTGCATTTATTGTTTCCTTTTTCTTGGACACATCCTTTTGTTCATGGTATTCTTAATTCAGATCAGGAGGAATATCATGAGCAGAAAGCAGTTTACCGATGAGCAAATGCAGCTACTACGTCAGAATCCATATACTCACAGCGTTACTAGGACTCGATTATCCTTTACCAAAAAGTTTAAAGAAATCTTCCACGCTGAATACCAAGCAGGAGAATTTCCGAGGCAGATTCTAATAGATCATGGTTATGATCCTGAACTCCTTGGCAACCGGATAGGGGGCATTGCTAACCGCATTCAGGAACAATACAAAAAGCACGGTGGGTTTCACCAAGGTTACGCTTCTCACAGATTGATAAAATCAAATACATCGACATCGGATAAACCCACATCTGAAAAAGATGAATTAATGCAGCTCAGGCATGAAGTTGATTATCTGAAACAGGAAGTTGAGTTTTTAAAAAAAATTTCCTCAATCAGAACTACAAAGAAGTAGGTGCTTGGCTTATGAACGATTCTTCCTGTGTTTTCGAAATCATCTACAGTACGATGCAGCTAAGCAATAATTCTCTTTCTGTTAAGGAGCTTTGCTCCATAGCAAATGTGTCGCGGAGTGGTTTTTATGCCTGGGTAAAAGCAGCTCCCACTCGTGAACTTCAGGAACAAAAGGATCACGAAGATTTCGATCTGATCCTGCTTGCCTACAAGATGCATGGCTATACCAAAGGAGCCAGAGGCATCTATATGGCATTAATACATATGGATCCGCCGGTAATCATGAATCTTAAAAAGATTCGAAGGTTGATGGATAAATTTCATCTCTCCTGTCCTTACCGTGGCCCTAATCCTTATAAAAGAATGGCGAAGGCTCTAAAAACCAGCTCTGTCGCAGATAACCTTCTTCAGCGTGAGTTCGAATGTTATGGTCAAAGAATGGTTTTGTTAACTGATATAACCTATCTCCCCTATAACAGAACCTTTGCTTATCTATCTACTATCCTGGATGCTTTCACCAAGCAGATACTTTCCTATGTGCTGAGTGACTCTCTGGAAGTGGATTTCGTAGTTGAAACAATTAACAAACTGGTTGATGATCATGGAATTTCACTACATGCAGAAACCATTGTCCACAGTGATCAAGGTTGTCACTACACTAGCCACAGTTTTATAAATATCCTTTATGACAAAAAGCTTCGGCAATCAATGTCACGTCGCGGCAACTGTTGGGATAATGCCCCACAGGAAAGCTTCTTCGGACATATGAAGGATCACATCAAAGCAAAACTTATTGGATGCACCGAGTTTGCCGAAGTCCAAGTCATCATTGATAACTACATGGATTTTTACAACAATCGGCGCTATCAATGGAATCTTGCAAAGCTTGCACCGAATGAGTTTTACAAATTTGTTACCACTGGCGAATATCCATTGGATGTTTTAAACGTGCCTGCCTTGCCGTCTATAGCTAAGAAACCGGAGGAACTTGGAGTCAAAGCAGAACTAAAAGATACTAAAAACCAATAAATTTCATAGAATACCATGGCATCATAGGGGCTGTATCTAAAACTGTGGATACTCCCCACAATACAGTGTATAAAATCAAGGTACTAGTTAAGTGAAAGTGTCCAAAAATTAGGTGCCTTTCTTTTTTTAAATGTCCTTGACAAGGGGTACAGTTCATTTTATATAACTTCTTTTTGTATAACTTCTTTTTGTATATTCTTTTTGTATAACTTCTCTTCGTATAAATTATTCTGTATAAATTCTTTAAAAACCTTCCATCTATAAATTTTTTTATAGATTTAATATTAATCTGCTTAGCTTAGGTAGGATTTTATCTTTAAATTATTTTTTTATTTCCTTTACTGCATTTTCCAATGCTGCGATTACTTTATCACACCACACATCGAATTCAGTATCTTCATTCTGGCATTCCGGGTGACTTAGAACATGATCTATTACCTCTTTTACACCCTGATCAAATCTCTTGGTACAAGTAAACCCAGGGACCAGGCGTTTGATCTTTGTATTGTCAAATACAACCGTATTAGCTTTATCCCCTGTTAGAGACCCTCTAAAATCCTCTGTACTGGCTGCATCCAGGAACTCTGAGGATACATAGCAGGCTTTTAATTCCACCCCCAGTGCATCTGCTATAGCCTTATAAATCTGGTTCCAGGTAAGTGATTCGTCTGAGGTTATCTGCACAGCCTCACCAATAGCGTGTATATTTCCCAATAAGCCAACAAAACCTTTGGCAAAATCACTGTTATGGGTCATGGTCCATAATGAAGTACCATCTCCATGTATGATGACCTTCTTCCCATCAAGCATTCGCTTAATAACCTGATAACTGCCCTTGACCCCATGAACTCCAAGGGGTACACTTCTCTCGTCATAGGTATGGCTTGGTCTGATAATCGTTACAGGGAAACCTTCTTCGCGATATAATTTCATCAGATAATCTTCACAGGCAATCTTGTTTCTGGAATATTCCCAGTAAGGATTTGACAAGGGTGTCCCTTCGTTAATCCGGTAGTCAGAGAGGGGCTTTTGATAGGCAGATGCTGAGCTGATAAATATAAACTGCTTTGTCTTTCCTTTAAACAATCTGTAATCTCTCTCAAGCTGTGCAGGTACAAAAGCAATAAAATCTGCCACTACATCAAAGTTATGCTCCTTTATTAAGTCAGCAACCTTATCTTCCTCATTTATATCAGCAATTAATACCTTTGCCTGTCCTTCCAACTCTGCATTTTTATTTCCTCTGTTTATCAGATATAATTCATGACCTTCCTTAACTAATGCTTTAGAAATCGCAGTACTGATAATTCCTGTTCCACCAATAAAAAGAATCTTCATAGCTACACCATTACCTATCGCAAGACCTGATCTGCCTGCGATACTGCCACTAATAATATAGAGTGAAAGAATCTTTGCGTGGCAGCCTTTCCATATCAGATTTTCTTTCACTCTCTATGCTAAATGCTCAAACAATTCCGGGACACCTGCTAAGCATAGTTTTTAAACTTAGCAAGCTTAGTAAGCTTTCATAATTCTATCTGCTAGCATATTGTCAAGATCTGTGATGACTTATCAAACCCCTGAGAGAATTCCTTCTACCCTTCTAAGTTCATCTCTGATTTTTAAGCTCTGGGGACATTTATTTTCACACAGTCCGCAGTCCTTGCAATTGCTTATGGTTTTACCGTCTTTCTTTATATAGTTTGCCATTTCGTTCCTTGCATATTCCGTTAATCCATAAACATTATGATATGTATAATAATTAAATATCTTCGGTATATCAATACCTGCAGGACATGGCTGGCAGTAGGCACATCCGGTGCAATAAAGCTCACTGAATTTCTTCAGATTCTCAACGGATTCTCCAAGTTTAGCCCATTCATCTTCTGTCAGACTTTCCTTGCTGCTTCCGATAACCAGGTTCTTTTCCACCATATCCATGGTTCCCATACCTGATAAGGCACAGCTTAAATAAGGATTGCCAAGGACAAATTTAAATGCAAGTTCATAGGTGGAAATGGAGGGTTTACCTGTCAGTTTCGTATATAAATCTGTTGGAGCAGCCAATCTTCCGCCTCCCACAGGACCCATTGCCACAACACCTAAGCCTTTTGAAGCAGCATACTGAATCATTTCTTCATTGCTTCTGTCCAAAAGATTATACTGAACCAGCATGGTCTCCATCGGAACACCTCTTTCTTCTGCTGTATCGATAATATATTTGATTTGCTCCGGTTTATCATGGAAACTAAAGGATATATGTTTAATCAAGCCTTCCTCTTTCGCACGCTTTGCTTCCTCTAGTAAATTTAATCTCAATACGACATTGTCATATTCCTCTCTGCTTAATCCCCAAAAGTGATAGAAATCAATATAATCCGTGTCCAGCTTACGAAGACTCTGTTCCAACCGCTTTCTGTAATCAGCAGTTTCTTTACAGGTATCAGCAGGCATCTTCGTTGATATTATAACCTTTTCCCTGATTGGCTTTAATGCCTTTCCGACTGTTATTTCACTGTTATGATGGCAGTAATACGGAGCTGTATCAAAATAATTCACCCCGTTTTCATATGCCTTATGGAGCATCGGTATAGCTTTGTCTTCATCAATATACCATTTTTCATCTTTTTCGTATTCGGGCAGCCTCATACATCCAAACCCCAAAGCAGAAATCATTTCGCCTGTGTTTCCAAACTTTCTGTAATTCATTGTGAACCCCCTTAAGAATAAATTTTATTATTATATAACTCAAACTTCGCACTTGAATAAGTGCCTATGCACCTTGAAAATTCAATAATAACTGGCATAAAAATAGCATGAAACCGCTGGTTTTGTTATAATTAAGTTACCACACAAAATCAAACAATCGGAGGTTCATGCTATGACAAAAAGTATAACACAAAACAACCAGAATGATAACCAGATTTCTGCATCAATCAGAAAGTTTTTTACAAGATTTCATCTTTCATCGGCTCTCAAGGCTGCTAACGCATATAAAACGAAAGGATTTCCTGTAACCGAGATTTATCAGTATCTATTTCTTTTGATTTTTTCAAATAGAAGCATGTATATGAACATGTTGACAGGACGAAATACTCCGACCTTTGCCAAGGATACTGTCTATCGTTTTATGAAGATGATTCATATCAACTGGATTCGCTTCACATCGGTGCTTTGTTCCAGAATCATCAGGGATGCCATTCTTCCTCTGAATGATGAGAACAGGGTAAATGTCCTGATTATTGATGACTCGATGTTTGAGCGAAGCCGTTCAAAGAAGGTAGAACTTCTTGCTAAAGTATATGACCATGCGAAACATGCGTACCGTTACGGATTTCGTATGCTGACACTCGGGTGGTCAGATGGAAGCACATTTCTGCCAATTAACAGCATTCTTCTGACTTCCGAGAAACAGAAAAAACGTATCAATGAAGCAGCAATACTGGATAAAAGAACAGCGGGATATAAACGTCGTAAACTTTCTATGACCAAGGGTACGAAAGCCATGTTGAAGCTGTTGGAATCTGCCAAAATAGCATCCATTCCAGCAAAATATGTCCTGTTTGATAGTTGGTTTACATCCCCTAGCACAATACATGCCGTGAAGGAAATCGGTTATGATGTTGTGGCTATGGTTAAGAGGACACCAAAAATGTTCTTCCGCTATAATGGTACAGATATATCCTTGCCGAAAATCTATAATCAGAATAAGAAGCGTCGTGGTAAATCGCGATTCCTATTGTCTGTTATGGTAGATGTTATCAAAGACGGAGAAACCGTACCTGCTAAAGTGATTTATGTCCGGAATAAAAACAATCGTAAGGAATATCTCTGCATAATCTCCACCGACATAACGATTGATGAGGATGAAATCATCCGCATTTACGGAAAACGATGGGATATCGAAGTATTCTTTAAAATTTGTAAAAGTTATCTTAGACTCAGCAAAGAATGTCATTCACTTTCTTATGACGCAATGACTGCCCATGTAGCGGTTGTTTTCACCAGATATATGATGTTATCCGTTGAGAATCGGGAAACAAAGGATGAACGTTCTCTAGGTGAGTTATTCTTATACTTTTCTGACGAATTGTCTGATATCACATGGATTCAGGCCTTTCAAGTGATGCTTCAAATGTTCAGAGCACTGCTTGTAAATGATTGTGAGCTATCAGACGAAAAAATCTGTGAACTCACGGATGCATTCATGAGTGCGATTCCATCGGTACTAAAGGAACGCTTACTAGCAGCGTAAAACGAGCTGAACATTGACAACTTAATTACTGCCAGGTATTGAATTTTCAAGGTGCATAGCTAAAATCCATGTGCGAAGTTTGAGTTATATAATTAGTATATCCTATAGAGCCTACTCTAGGTCAATGGTTTTTATTATACCTGCGATTTTTGTGTCCAACCCTTCGTCCGGGCAATAGAGGCATTTGCATTCACTCCAGTATAGTTGACAGTATATTTTGATTGTGATAAGGTTAAGTCAGATTATTAAATTACGGGAGGAATCCGTTATGTATACAATCAAACAAGTTTCAGCCAGAACCGGGCTATCCATATATACTCTGAGATATTATGATAAAGAAGGGCTTCTTCCCTTGGTGAAGCGAACCCCCACCGGTATCCGCAAGTTTTCTGAAGATGATATTTCCTGGATTGGTTTAATCTGTTGTCTCAAGAACTCGGGAATGTCAATAGAAAAAATAAAAGAATTCATGAATCTATGTCTGAAAGGCGAAGAAACCGTTGAGCCGCGTAAGGATATTCTGCTTCTGCATAAACAACATATCCTGGAGCAGATGAAGGAACTGCAAAACAGTCTGGAAACAGTGAACTACAAGATTGACCATTACAAAGAGATAGGAATATTTCATATAGACGGAGATAAACAGAATGCGGTATAAGCACCCCATGCATTGCTACGAAATACTGGAAAAAGGGTATAATTAAGATTTTTGCAGGCTATATTAAAGCTATATTACATATTTTAAGGAGATTTTCCCATGTTTTCAATACCGCTGGATACGGAAGCCCAGGTTCCTATGTATGAACAGATTTATTCTTACCTGAAAAATGAAATCAAGGACAGAAGATTAAAGGAACATGATAAGCTTCCTTCTGCCAGAAATCTGGCCTCTCATCTTAATATCAGCCGCAATACAGTAGATATGGCGTATTCTCAGCTAGTTTCAGAAGGTTATATAGAAGCGGTCCCCAAAAGCGGGTTTTATGTTGCAGCAATCTCTTCCCTGGCATCTATTCAGACTGCTCCTGTTTCTGTACAAAATATTAAACCAAAGGTAAAGGAAACCTATCAGTATAATTTCTCTCCTTTTGCCATTGATATTAAAAGTTTCCCCTATAATATCTGGCGTAAACTTTCCAGAGATTGTATGAATGAATATAATAACGAGCTTTTTCTCTTAGGGGACAGTCAGGGTGATGAGACCTTAAGAGCCTCCATAGCAGGATATTTGTATAGCTCCAGAGGCGTTGTCTGCACACCTGAGCAGATTATTGTAGGTGCGGGTACAGATTATCTCCTCCTTCTTCTTTGCCGCCTTTTCTATTGGTTATACAGGGATAAAGAGGAAGGGTATAACTCTGCTGCTATTGCAATGGAAAATCCAACCTACAAACGAGCTTATGAAATATTTACAGATATGCAATACCCTGTAGTTCCTATTGAACTGGATCAGAACGGTATACAGGTAGAAAAGCTTCAAAAAGCTTCTGCCAACGTAGTATATGTTACACCCTCCCATCAGTATCCTTTGGGTGTAGTCATGCCTGTAAAACGACGCCAGGAATTGCTTTCCTGGGCTGCTGCTAAACAGGAGCGCTATATTATTGAGGATGACCATGACAGTGAATTTCGTTATAAAGGAAAACCTATTCCTGCATTAAAAGGAATGGATTCCTTGGAGAAAGTGATTTATCTCGGAACCTTTTCAAGGGCTATTGCTCCTGCAATCCGTGTAGGCTATATGGTACTTCCGGAACAGCTCCTCCAGTTATATAAGAACCATCTAAAAGTATTTTCTTCAACGGTTTCCCGTGTAGATCAATATATCATAACTCATTTTATAGCAGATGGTTATTTTGAGCGCCACCTGAATAAGATCAGGACCCTCTATAAGAGTAAACATGACCTGCTGCTGCAAGCATTAAAAATCTTTCGCGATTCCATTGTCATTGAAGGTGAACATGCCGGACTTCATCTGGTGGTTTATTTTAAGACCAATCTGACAGAACAGGAACTTATAAGTCTTGCAGCATCAAAAAGTATCAAGTTATACGGTTTGGATGTTCATTACATTTATCCAGGTAAGAATTCTATCCCGGGTATTCTCTTAGGTTACGCCAATTTGGCAGAGAAAGATATCCTTGAAGGAACCAAGGCTTTATATGAAGCATTAAAAGATTCTTTGCTTACTTAAAGCGTATCCGAATGCTCCTCTCACCTCTTTGAATAGACAAAGTTACCATACTATAGCTATCTTAATCTGCCTTTTCTAAATATAAAGCCTGGGAAATTTGGTGTTATATCTAGAAAAGGATGCCGGACTGGAATCACTGAATAGCTAACAGTCTAATTAACATCTCCCACGTATATTGGAGATATTATCTTACCGTTTTCATCCATACATTCTGCCATTGCAGCAGGATATATGGTGTATTCTTTTAACTTTGATAAGTCCAGCCACTCAACTCCCACCTGTACGGTATCAAGATTCGTTGCTTTTGACAGGTCTACCGGTGTTTCAAGTTTACAGGTAAAATAATACTCTATTTGATGCATATCTGAGTCACTTTCCGCAAACTGATGGTTTTTCCCTATGTATTCCCGAACCCAAACCAGTTCTCCTACGCTTACCTGTGCTCCCAATTCCTCCAGACATTCACGTTTTAAGGTCTCAACGAAGGTTTCACCGATTTCTTGTCCACCTCCGCTAAAAAGATATGACGTTTTACCATCATTAAAGTCGCATTTATTCAATAATACTTTCCCATTCTCGATAATAATTGCCTTAACACTGTTACGAATCGGTTTCATATTAACTCCTTTCATGAATGTGTATTGATATGCATGCTGGTTGATAAACGCAGCAGTGGGTATTGATTTAACTAAAATTTATACAAAGTAATACCATCTTCCGTATATTACAACTGATAAAGAATAAGGATGAAAACATCTTCTGCTTTCATCCTGTCAATCAATTTATCCTTTAAGCAGCCCCAAATCTGAAAAATACTTTCTTCCGTCTGCCAGATCAATATCCATCTGTGCTTTCAATTCTTCCAAAGAACCAAAGGTTTCTTCTTTTCTTGTTCTGCTGAGTAAAGAAACCTGAATAAATTTACCATATAGCTCCTGATCATAATCAAAGAGGAAAGTCTCTACCCTTTTCTCGGGAGTCGTGCCTACTGTAGGATTATGTCCGATGTTGGTAATCCCGGGATAATCTTTCCCATCTATTGTAGTAAGGGATACATAGACTCCATCCGGTGGCAGCAGCTTTGATTTGTCAGGCATAAGATTTGTAGTGGGAAAACCAATGGTACGGCCGATCTTACGTCCATGCATTACCTCTCCCATTACAGAAAAAGGTCTTCCAAGAAGTTTCACTACATTCTCCATGTTTCCTTCACTGATCTGCTTACGGATACAGGAGCTGCTGATCTCTTCATCAGCATTTTTTTTCTTGGTAATAACTTCGAGTTTATAGTTATATTTAGAGGCATACTCTGCTAACATTGCAGTATTACCTCTTCTATTCTTTCCAAAACAGAAATCTGAGCCTACCACAATATATTTTGCATCCAGTTTCTTTACCAGTATCTCTTCTATAAAATGCTCTGGTTCCATTGATCTGGTTTCTTCCGTAAACGGATAGGATATCATTACATCGACTCCATACTGGTCGATGATACATTGCTTCTCATCTTCTGTATAAATTAATTCCATTTCTCTATCTGAAAGCAGGTTACCGGGATGATAGAGAAAAGTGAACACCACTGCATTTAATCCGTTTTTCTTCTGCTCTGTGATTTTTTGTAGGAGCAGTTGATGACCGGAATGCAATCCATCAAATTTACCCAAAGTAACCGCACTGTTCTTTAATTCAAAATCCGTTCTGCCTGCTATATATTCCATACTTTCTACCTATTGCATACCGCAGGCAGGCCTGCGATACTGCCACTAATAAAATAGAGTGAGAGAAGCTCAATGTGGCACCCTTTCAATAATAAATTTTCTTCCACTCTTTCTGACAAGACGCCGGTTTGTTTTTTCGGCATCAAATTCTTAAGAAACTATGATATGAGTACCCTCTGTACTCATTTTAGCATTCTTCTGTGCGAGGATGCTCCTTCACACTTACGTCCATTTACATAATTACTATGAAAATAATATCTTCTCTGTATTGATGCTACAAAAACATTTTATAAGGTTTCATTATTCTTTCATCAGGACGGCCTTCATATAGTCCGACAAAATTACCCTGCCAGTCATATACTCTGATTCTTTCAGCAGAAATATCGATATCCTCTTGAATTATTTGATCAGCTGATAGGAAATTGCCGTTATATAACTGCTTATCAAATTCCTGCTTTACATTAATTCCGGGATATCCGGCAAACATTTCATCTGCTTTTTTTATATATTCGTCCAGATTACCCTCATTTATTTTATCTGCTATTTCATTTATTTTCAAGCTTTTACTTATATGAAACTCTCCGGCTCTGGTACGGAGCAGGCTTTTCATACAACCTCCGCAGCCGAGCTGTTCTCCTATATCATGGCACAGGGTTCTTATATAGGTGCCTTTGGAACAACCTACTGTTATTGTTACCTGCCCTGTTAAGATGTCAAGCTCTTCAATTTCAATACTATGTATCTCAACCTTACGGGCTTCTCTGGGAACCTCTATCCCTTCTCTTGCCAGCTCATAGAGGCGCTTGCCACCAATCTTTAACGCAGAATACATAGGAGGAATCTGAGCATAGGAACCCTGAAAGGAAAGAACAGCTTTTCTGATTTCTTCTTCCCCTGCCATTACTGGTCTCTGTGATAAAACTGTTCCTGTTATATCCTGGGTATCCGTAGTAGTACCAAGGAGCAGCACCGCCTGATAGGTCTTACTGCGGTCTGTCAGTATATCACACAGTTTTGTAGCGTTTCCAAGGCAGACCGGCAGGACACCTTCTGCATCCGGATCCAAGGTACCAGTATGTCCGATTTTCTTTTGCTTTAATATTCCCCGTAGTTTTGCAACTACATCATGGGAGGTATATCCTTTTTCTTTATAAACATTGATAATTCCGTTAATCAAAGACCTGCTCCTGTTCCTTCATTATTTTCCAGCTGATATTCAATGTGAGGTGTCAGATTATTGAATACATCATGAAGGGTTCCTTTCATTGTACAGCCGGCTGCCATTATATGACCGCCTCCACCAAAGTAAACGGCAATCTTACGCACATCCACTATGCCATTAGATCTTAAGCTGACCTTATACTCGTGAATATCTGCCTCATAAATAAGAATAGCAACTTCTACTCCTTTGGTTATACGAAGCTGGTCTACAATGCCATCCAAATCTGCAGACTGAACTTCATAAAACTCCATCATTTTTCTGCTTACACAGGACACGATGCATTTTCCCTTCAGCAGCAGGATACTTTCCAGAAGACATCTGCCAAGTACCTGATTCTGGTGATAATCCTTTCGGTAAAAGGTATTATCTATCATATCGGAAAAGGGAACTCCTTTTTCAATCAAAGCACCTGCAATCTCCATCGTTCTCTTGGTGGTATTGCTGTGTTTAAAGACTCCGGTATCATGTATGATTCCCATATATAATGCTTTTGCTATGGAAAGATCAATATAATCCTTGTCCATCAGCTCATATAATACTTCACAGGTAGAGCTGGCATCATGTGCCACGTAATTAACCTGTCCAAAGTTCGTGTTGCTGATATGATGATCAATATTAATTGTTTTGATAGAATTCTTAAAATATTCTTCTGCAAATCCAAGTCTGTCTATACTTCCGCTGTCCAGTGAAATAAAGACATCATAGATTCTTCCCTCTTCATTCTCCTGTTTTACTCTGAGGGAATCTTCTGTAATTTGTAATTTATCTGCTATGGGTTCCAGATAAAGGTCTATTTGTGCATCTTTTTTAATCTGGCTTAAATAACGGTATAGGGCCAGACAGGAACCGGCACAGTCCCCGTCCGGCCTCATATGCCCGGCTATTCCGATTGATCTTGCATTCCCCACTTCTTTCAGCAAATCCATCCAACTTACCTCCCTGTTCCTGTAACTGTATTCATTAAGCTGATTATACTATACCAGCTTTCATTTGCCTATACAATTTAGCTTTCTTCTTCCTCTTCTTTTATATCTTCCTCTGTTTTTAAATCCTTTGTAACCTCATTGATAAGATGGGACATATTCACACCATACTCAATAGACTGATCAATAACAAAGGTTAACTCAGGGGTATTTCTTAAGTTTACCGTTTTTGCCAGCTGGCCTCTCATATAAGGTGCTGCGCTTCTAAGCCCTGCAAGTGTGCTTTTTTGTTCCTCTTCATTACCAAGAACACTGATATAAACCCTTGCATGTTTTAAATCAGGTGCTACATCAACTGCCACTACAGTAGTCATGGGATGTATTCTTGGATCTTTAATTTCCCTGTTTATTAACTGACTCAGTTCTCTTTGAACTTCGCCGTTAATACGTGTATTCTTAATGCTGTTCTTTCTCATTATAAACCCCTTTCGTGAATATCAAATTTTTCATGTGATATTCCTGAATTCGCAATTGAAAAAACTGTCTTTTGTTTTTTCAATCTAACATCTAGGCATACCACAAGACACTTGCGGTACAGCCCAAATAAGAAGCATGAGAAGTGGAAATCGCTTTATATTTCCACACCATCTCCTGTCTGAGTACTTTTACATATAACCTATACTTTGCGCCATAAGGATTAAGCCTGTTCTTCTCTCCCCATGGCGCAAGGTTATTTACGAAGTATCACTTCGGTTATAATTATTTTCTCGGAACTTCTTCCATGATATACAGCTCTACCTGGTCAAATTCTTTGATATCATTAAATTTCTCAAATACCAGACCGCATTCATATCCGGTAGCAACTTCCTTCACGTCATCTTTGAAACGTTTTAAGGACGCAAGGGAACCTTCATATATCTTTTCACCTTCCCTGGTTATTCTTGCAAGGCTGCCTCTTTGAATCTTACCATCAAGTACATAAGAACCTGCAATGATACCAAGGCCGGAAGCTTTAAATACCTGACGGACTTCTGCATGACCGATAACTTTTTCTTCATAGATAGGCTCTAACATACCCTTCATAGCTGACTCTACATCCTCAATAGCATTATAAATAACTCTGTAAAGTCTTAAATCTACTTTCTCGCTGTCTGCTTTTTCTTTTGCAACATTATCAGGACGTACGTTAAATCCAATAATAATAGCATTGGAAGCACTTGCGAGATTTACATCGGATTCGTTGATAGCACCAACACCACCGTGAATTACTCTGACTGCAACTTCATCATTGCTGAGTTTTACAAGACTCTGTTTCATAGCTTCAACAGAACCCTGAACATCTGCTTTGATAATAAGATTCAGTTCTTTTACATTTCCAGCTTTAATCTGTGAAAATAAACCGTCAAGGGAAAGTTTTGCTTTGGTATCAGCAAGAAGTTTCTCTCTGCCCTGGGAAATATAAGTTTCAGAGATAGCTCTTGCTTCTTTTTCTGTATTAGTTGCCATGAAAATCTCACCGGCAGCAGGTACTTCATTTAAACCAAGAATCTCAACAGGTGTAGAAGGTGTTGCTTCTGCTACTCTTCTACCCTTATCATCCATCATTGCTCTGACTTTACCATAAGCCGAACCTATCGCTATGGAATCTCCAACATGAAGGGTACCTTTTTGTATAAGAACTGTTGCAACAGGTCCTCTTCCCTTATCAAGCTCTGCCTCTATAACAATACCTCTGGCATTTCTGTTGGGATTTGCTTTTAACTCAACCAAGTCTGAGGTTAATACAATCATCTCAAGCAGCTGTTCAATACCTTCTCTTGTATGAGCAGATACAGGTACAAATACAGTATCACCGCCCCAATCTTCTGCTACCAGTTCATATTCCGTTAATTCCTGTTTCACACGTTCGATGTTTGCACTGGGTTTATCTATCTTATTAATAGCAACGATAATCTGTATTCCTGCTGCTTTAGCATGGCTGATAGCCTCTATGGTCTGGGGCATTACACCGTCATCGGCAGCAACTACAAGAATTGCTATATCTGTAGACTGTGCACCACGCATTCTCATAGAAGTGAAAGCTTCATGACCCGGAGTATCAAGGAAGGTTATCTTCTCGCCGTTTACCTCTACCACATAAGCACCGATATGCTGTGTGATACCGCCTGCTTCATGAGAGGTTACATGGGTTTCTCTGATTGCATCAAGGAGTGAAGTCTTACCGTGGTCAACATGACCCATAACACACACTACAGGAGGTCTCTTCTCTAATTTATCCGTATCTTCTTCTTCTTCTTTTAAGAGTTCTTCAATAACATCCACCAAAACTTCATGTTCAGCAATAATTTCATATTCAATGGCAATCTCTTCTGCTTCCTCGAAAGTAATTTCCTGGTTAATGGAAACCATCTTTCCAGCAAGGAATAATTTCTTTACAAGGGTAGCTGCCGGCATCTTCATCTTGTCAGCCAGTTCTTTAATTGTAAGAATTTCAGGAATTACAATTGTCTTGATTTCATCCTCTTTAGCATCCTGCTGAACTACCTTAGGTTTAATGAATTGTCCCTTTTTAGGTAATTTAATTTCATTGCTGTTATCTTCGAAATTTCTATCATAATTACTTTTTGTGTTTTTAGTATTTTTATTAGCCCTGCTGTTTCTGGTTCCAGCAGAATCACTTCTTGACATACCGATAGGTCCATCAAATTTCTTTGTGGAATCTGTTCTGCTGCTGGTGCTTCTCTTTCTGTTGTCACCACTTACTTCATCTTTATCCTTATTCATGCCGCCAAATCTGTCATAGGATTGATTTCCGCCTGGTCTGCCCTGATAATTTCCACCGGGTCTGAAACCATTACCGCTGCCCGCCGGTCTTTGTCCGCCACCATTGTTAGGTCTGTTATTATTGTAAGGGCGGCTCTGTCCGTCATTGTTACGGTTATATTGCCCCTGTCCGCTTCCGTTATTATTATAGGAACTGCTTCCGCCATTGTTGTTATAAGGTCTGTTTCCGCCTGTTCCATTGTTATTATAAGGTCTGTTTCCACCTGTTCCGTTGTTGTTATAAGAACTGTTTCCGCCATTATTGTTATAAGGTCTGTTTCCACCTGTCCCATTGTTGTTATAAGGTCTGTTTCCACCAGTTCCATTATTGTTATAGGGTCTGTTTCCGCCATTATTATAAGAGCTGTTTCCACCGTTGTTATTATAGGGTCTGTTTCCACCATTATTATAAGAACTGCTTCCGCCATTATTATTATAAGGTCTGTTTCCGCCTGTTCCGTTGTTGTTATAACCCTGATTGTAACCGCCTCTGTCATTCTGTCCGGTACTTTCTCCAGTACCCTGCCCTTGCTGATAAGGCTGACCTTGAGGACGATTGTTATTGTAAGGACGGTTCTGGTTATTCTGTCCGCCCTGACGGTATCCTGAATTCTGACCCTGTGCTCTTGTAAAGCCTTCTCTGTCAGGTCTTTGTCCCTGATCAGATCTCTGATTATTGTCAGGTCTCTGTCCCTGGTAAGGTCTGTTTCCACCCTGGTTATTGTCATATCTGGAACCTTGGGATCTTGTAAAACCTTCTCTGTCAGGTCTTTGTCCCTGCTGCTGAGGTCTTCCTGCATTATCCCCTGTTCTCTGTCCCTGATAAGGTCTGTTTCCATCCCTGTCATTTCTCTGTCCCTGGTAGGAGGAACGGTTGTTGTATTGATTGTTGTGTTCAGAAGAACCGGTTCTTTGACCGTTAGAGCCGTTTGATGTATTACCACCCTGAGATTTGTTACCCTGGTTAAAAGCGACAGTCTCCGTCTTATCCTCCTTGATTGCTGCTGCCTCTACTGAAGCAGGTTTTTCAGCTTGATTTGCTTTCGGAGCAAAATGCCCTTTTACCATGCCTATCTCCTTATCCTCGATGCTGCTCATGTGGCTTTTGACGTCCACACCTTTCTCATTAAGAAAGCCTACGATGTCTTTACTGTGTGCATTGATTTCTTTTGCAAGTTCATATATTTTAATTTTAGCCATACTTACTACCTCCACTAATTATGACTCATGTCATCGCTGCTTGTTTGCAGTTTCTCACATGTTTCATCGTTGTTTATGTTCAGTTGCTTTTCTACCATGTCAGCCAGGCCTTTGTCCGTTAGAACCAGGGAAGCCCTGAATTCTTTACCAATAGCATGACCAAGTTCTGTCTTTTCACCAAAAAAGTAAATCGGCACTTTATAGTAAGTACACATATTGGTAAACATTTTTTTTGTGTTATCCGACGAGTCGTCAGCTACAATCACAAGCTTTGCTTTTCCTTCTTTCACGGTTTTTTCCGTAAGAAATTCGCCGCTTAAAAGTTTACCTGCTTTTGTTGCCAAACCGATATAAGATAATACTTTTGTTCTATTTTTTTCATATGCCAAGTCCGTTCAGCTCCTTTTTCAATTCCTCATACACCTCTGCCGGAATATTCACTTTTAGGGACCTTTCAAGGCCTTTGCTCTTTGCTGCCTTGGCAAAACAATCTAAAGACTTGCACATATACGCGCCTCTGCCGTTCTTTTTGCCTGTGACATCGAGCATGATCATATCCTCCGGTGTTTTAATAACACGGATCATTTCTTTTTTATTCTTCATCTCACCACAGCCGATACATTGCCTTTGGGGAATTTTTTTTACTGTTGCCATATTTTCCTTTCATTCAACTGTTTACGGCGATAAAATTTCCTGGCACTATTTGTGCCAACTGTTTACCAGCCGATTTCGTCTGCCTGTGTTTCACTCTTGATATCAATCTTAAAACCGGTCAGTCTTGCTGCAAGACGTGCATTCTGACCTTCTTTTCCGATTGCAAGGGAAAGTTGATAATCAGGCACGATTACACGGGCACTTTTCTCTTCTTCGTCAACAGATACCGCAACGACCTTTGCAGGACTTAATGCATTCTCAATAAGAATAGCAGGATCTTCGCTCCAGTTAATGATGTCGATTTTCTCACCCCTAAGCTCACTGACAATTGCATTTACTCTCGCACCGTTGATACCTACACAGGCACCAACAGGATCCACATCCGCATTGTTGGAATATACTGCAATCTTAGTTCTGGAACCTGCTTCTCTTGAGATACTCTTTATCTCTACCGTTCCATCCTTTACTTCGGCAACTTCTGACTCAAACAGTCTTTTTACCAATTCAGGATGAGTTCTGGACACGGTAATCTTAGGTCCCTTTGTAGTATCCTTTACTTCCAGTACATATAACTTTATGCGGTCAGTGGGTCTGAAATGCTCACCTCTTACCTGCTCATTCTCTGTAAGAACTGCATCTACCTTACCAAGGTTAATACTTACATTATTTCCTACATAGCGTTGTACAATACCGGTTACTAAATCTTTTTCTTTACTGTAATACTGGTTAAATAGTACTTTCCTCTCTTCTTCCCTTATTTTTTGTACTACTACCTGTTTTGCCTTCTGAGCAGCAATACGTCCGAAATTCTTGGGAGTTACTTCCACATTAACAACATCTCCGATATCATTTCTGGGGAATTTCAGTCTGGCTTCGACTACACTGATCTGTGTAACAGGGTCGGTTACAGTCTCTACGATTTCTCTCTCCGCATAGACATTTACCGCACCGGTATCACGATTGATGTTGACCCTTATATTATCTGCTTTTCCGAAATGGTTTTTACAGGCCGCAACTAGTGAATTCTCCATGGCTTCCAGCAGAATTTCCTTACTGATATCCTTTTCTCTTTCAATCTGATTTAATGCGTCAATTAACTCTTTGTTATTGTTCATTTTCTGTGAATCCTCCTCTTTTCTCCTGCTTTATAGTCCATTGTCAAAAATCAAACGCAAGGCGGATTAAGGATATATTCTGCCTTGGGATCGCAAGCGTTTCTTCCTCTTCAAACTCAAGAGTTATTGTTTCATCGTTATAATCCTTTAAAATGCCAGTAAACTGCTTTTGCTTCTCAATTGCTTTGTAAAGCTTTACATCAACTTCTTTACCAAGGCTTCTCTTAAAGTCTTTCTCTTTTTTCAGCTGTCTGCCAAGGCCCGGTGAGCTGACCTCTAAGATATAGGCATCTGGTATGAAATCATGTTTATCCAGCAGATCACTTAAGATTCTGCTGACAATCTCGCAGTCATCCACTGTTATTCCGCCTTCTTTATCTATATAAGCTCTTAAGTACCAGTTGCTGCCTTCTTTTACATATTCCACATCCACCAGTTCAAATTGATGCTCTGCAATAATCGGCTCCAATAACTTCTCTGTCTTCTGTTCGTAATCTTCTTTCTTAGCCATTTCCCACCTGAACCTTTCTATAAATACAAAGAGTGGACTTTCGTCCACTCTTTCCAAAACTTTTACACTCTCAATTTCTTATTATATCACTATGTCAACAAGAAAGCAAGTATTATTTCCCAATTAGCTTAAAATCCGGTCTGGTACTATTGTAGTCCAAATTTGCCCCCTATATACACTTATACAAATGTTATAATACTCTTAACCCAGCCGGTATGGTTCCCTTGCTGACGGAACTCTTAAGCATCTGAATCTTATCTTCTATGGGAGAGTTCCTTCATAATATCTTTCCAGTCCAATCCGCACTGAGCCATAAGCACCATGAGATGATATAAATAGTCAGAAATCTCATATTTTAATTCTGCAGCATCGGGGTTTTTAGCTGCAATGATTATTTCTGCTGCCTCTTCTCCGCATTTTTTTAGAATCTTATCTATTCCCTTGTCAAAAAGATAATTCGTGTAAGACCCCTCTTTTGGATGCTCCTTACGATCCAGGATAACATCATATACATCCTTTAAGACCGTTGATGGATTGGTGTCATCATAGGGTTTCTTAACTGCTTCCTCAAAAAAACAGCTAAGACTTCCTGTATGGCAGGCAGGGCCAACCTGTCTGACCTTCGCTAAAAGGGTATCTTTATCACAATCCAGAGTCAGAGCTTTGACATATTGGAAATGACCTGAAGTTTCACCTTTAAGCCATAGCTTTTTGCGGCTTCTGCTGTAATAAGTCATCCTTCCTGTTGATACGGTAAGTGAAAAGGCTTCCTCATTCATATAGGCAACCATCAGCACATCCTTTGTCTTATAATCCTGTACAACAACCGGCAGCAGTCCGTCACTATTTAATTTCATATCAGCGAAGGATATACGGCTATCATAAGTATTAACAGAGATCCCGTATTCTTTTAAATCCTTTTTAACACTTTGCAAATCCCTGCCCCCAAAATTGGTTGCTACGAGGCCTTCGATTTTATCTCCCGACAGATAAGCTGTCAAATCTGTTTTATCCGCTACTGTTAAGGACTCGCTTTTTATGAAATGTTTCTGATAGCCTTCGGTGAATTGCTTGCAATAGGCATTAAAGTCATTACCGGAATCTGTTTCTACAAGTAATAGCCTGTCTATACCCAATTCAGACGTCAGCGCCTTGACAGTCTGAGCATCTTCATTGTCTCCCACTTCAAGGTACAGCTTTTCACAACCAAATCTGGCTACTGCTTCTTTTACTGCTTTATTTCCAGCTTCAGCACCTGCTCTGGTATTAATTTTATAAATATCGGTTATTTTAACGGTTACCGCATATGCACCGGTATAGAGTGCTTTTTTTACGTCTTCAAAACGCTCAGCAAAAATATTTACAAGAATGGGAATGTCAATTTGCTTTGCCAGTTCCAACACTGCTTTTAAATATTCCTCACTTAGGGAATAGTCCTGTGTTTCGGCACTGGTATAAAGTTCATCTGCTCCTGCGGCTTCATGATGAATTCCTGCTTTAATAAAATCCTCTGCTTTGTCTTTTTCATAAACCAGCCAAGGTACTATTTTCTTATACATACTAACTCCCATCTGCGTGCTTTGGCACACATACAAATCAAGATGTGTATTTGATTTATATTAATTCACATTAACACCTATCCTCACTGCAACACCTCTGTTTATGGCACTGTCTGAATAAGAAGTGCGGCAGGGTACAAATTCAACATCGCTTTTCAGATATTATTCTACCATACCCTTTGTAGACAATACTCCAGTAATTCTGGGATCAAAAGCCGAAGCTTCATCAAGAGCTTTGGCAAAGGCTTTAAAAGCCGCTTCAATAATATGATGTGTATTCCCGCCATGTATTTTCTTAATATGAAGATTCATTCCCGCACTGTAGGAAATGGCATAAAAGAACTCCTGAATAAGTTCTGTGTCCAATTCTCCAACTGCAGGTGCCAGTTCCCCCAAGTCACAGACCAGATAGGGTCTGCCGGATAAATCAACAGCACAAAGCACCAATGTTTCATCCATGGGGAGCATGGAGCTGCCAAATCTCCTAATTCCATTTTTATCTCCAAGGGCCTGCCTGATTGCCTGCCCAAGCACAATTCCCGTATCTTCCACTGTGTGGTGTCCGTCCACAAACAGGTCGCCTATGGTATTTAATTTCAAATCAAAAAAACCGTGTCTGGCGAAACCCTCCAGCATATGGTCAAAGAAACCGATTCCGGTCTTTATCTCCGAATTACCACCGCCATCCAGACTTAATGTCAGATTAATATCCGTTTCTTTCGTTTTTCTGCTGATATTTACCGTTCTCTCCATTACAACCTCTCAATCTGCTGCCTGTTACAGCTTCTCCTTGCCTGCAGCTCTCCGTTTACATAACTTTCACATAGTTATAGTATGCTCTCCTGCCATTGAAACTTATGTTTTAATAGTCCTTGACTACTTCTGTCCCTGTTCAAAACGTACTGCGATAGAATTAGCATGGGCAGTAAGACCCTCTGCATTGGCAAAACGTACGATATCTTCATATACCGGCTGAAGGGCCTCTTTTGTATAGGAGATAATACTGGATTTCTTAATATAGTCATCCACACTTAAGGGAGAAAAGAATTTCGCTGTTCCATTGGTCGGCAGTACATGATTAGGTCCTGCAAAATAATCCCCAAGAGGCTCACTGCTGTATTCTCCCAGGAAGATGGCTCCCGCATTCTTAATCTTTGTCATAAGGGTAAACGGATCCTTTGTAAGGATTTCCAGGTGTTCTGAAGCGATTTCATTCGCTGTATCCACTGCTTCATCAAGATCTTCTGCAATTAGTATATAACCATAATTATCAAGGGATTTCTGTATGATTTCTTTTCTTGACAGGACCTGGGTAAACTTATCTACTTCTTCTGATACCTTATTCGCAAGTTCTTCGCTGGTTGTAATGAGAATGGCACTTGCCAGCTCATCATGCTCTGCCTGAGATAAAAGGTCAGCAGCCACATACCTGGGATTCGCAGTTTCATCGGCAAGTACAAGGATTTCACTTGGTCCGGCAATGGAGTCAATGCTTACATGTCCGTAAACTGCTTTCTTAGCCAGTGCTACATAGATATTTCCGGGTCCAACGATTTTATCAACCTTAGGGATTGATTCCGTTCCGTGAGCAAGGGCTGCAATAGCCTGAGCACCTCCCACCTTATAGATTTCCGTTACACCGGCTTCTTTTGCAGCTACCAGAGTACCGGCATATATTTTACCGTCTTTATCCGGAGGAGTTGTCATTACTATTTTCTCTACTCCGGCCACCTTTGCCGGTATGACATTCATTAATACGGAAGATGGGTATGCTGCTTTTCCTCCCGGAACATATACTCCTACTGATGCCAGAGGGGTAACCTTCTGTCCTAAAATAATACCGTTGGGTTCACTGTCAAACCAGCTGTACTGTTTCTGCTTATTGTGATAGACCCGGATATTCTCTGCCGATCTTCTGATAACCCGAATGATTTCAGGATCTACAAGGCTGTAAGCCTCCTCTATTTCTTTCTCTGTAACACGGATACCCGCTGTATAAAGATCTGCTTTATCAAAACGTTTGGTATAATCAAAAACCGCCTTATCTCCCTGTGCTTTTACTGCTTCTATAATCTCAGCAACTGCTTTTTCATAGGTTTCATACTGGTTAGGGCTTCTTTTCAGCAGGTTTTTAAGAATATCTTCTTTTATATCTTGGTTTAATTTGGCTATTCTCATACTTTCCACCTCATTTTTTCTTATTTTTGTCTAGCCAGTACTTCCCTTAAATCCGTAATCAGTTTATTGATTCTTTCCTGTTCCATTTTCATGCTGACCTGATTAACTACCATTCGGGCTGAGAGAGTACAGATTTCCTCCAGTACTTCCAGTCCATTTTCCTTTAAGGTTGAGCCGGTTTCTACGATATCTACGATTACTTCTGATAATCCAACAATGGGTGCCAGCTCAATGGAACCGTTTAATTTGATAATCTCAACAGTCTGATGTTTTTTGTTATAAAAATAGTCTTTGGCGATGCCTGGATATTTTGTTGCAACACGGATCAGTTCTCCATGCTGCAGCAGTTCTCTTGCCGAAGCCGGGCCTGCCACGCACATCCGGCATTTACCGATTCCCAGGTCTATGACTTCATAAAGCTTGCGTCCTTCTTCCAGAATGGTATCTTTACCTACAACACCGATATCGGCAGCACCATATTCCACATAGGTAGGAACATCATTGGCTTTTGCCAGAAATACTTTTATTTTCTGTTCTTCGTTTACAAAAATCAGCTTTCTGGAATCCGGATCTTTCATTTCCTCACAGGTATACCCCACCTGCTCTAATATTTCCATTGTCTTTTTTGCCAGTCTGCCTTTGGCCAAAGCAAATGTTAAGTATCTCATCACTTCACGTACTGCATACGGATAGATAGAGTTTTCTTCTTCTCAATATCCGCGGAAAGACATTACTTTCCTTGCAGTATCCTTTCTATTACAATCAATCATCACTAGCATTACTATTAATATATCTATCAGGATAAATTCCTCTTTTTATAATTTGTGGTAATACTGCCGCAATAATACAGCATCCTCCAGCCTGTATCGTTTATAAGGCAGTTCCTGTAATTCAAATTACAGTGATATATTTTCACTATTTAAAAACTCTTTGAGATTAGCAGTATTTCTCTCTCCGGTAAGACAATTTATAACTTCAACACTGTTCTCCTTATCAAAGAATAAAATGCCACCAATGCTGCTTCGTCTGCAATAATCTACATAAGCAAAAAGGGCATGCTCCTTCTCTGCCTGAAGCAGTTCAATATTCATATCCTGACTGCGAAATTGATTGGCCAGTAATATCGCAGTCTTCATAAATTCCTTACGATACAATATAAGTGTATTCTCAGTTTTCGTCTTTATGGTAATTTTCTGTCTCATTAATGCTGTCATTAACTGATCCATCAGGATAGCTATACCGATTGCCGATGCATCCTTCCCAAACTGTCCCACCAGATTGTCATATCGACCTCCACTGGCAATGATGTCACCGGTACCATAGGTATATGCTCTGAATATGATTCCTGTATAGTAATTGTACTGGCTTAACATACCAAGGTCAAAAGTAATATATTTTTCCAATCCATAGATAGTAAGTATCTCGTATAATTCTTCTAATCTTTGAATTGCTTTCAGAGCCTTTTCATTTTTTGTCAGTGTTTTCGCTTCGGAAAGTCTGTCAAGAGAGCCAAACAGCTCCGGTAAAGTCAGGAAAGCTTTCTTTAATTCTTTGCTAATTTCTTTTCCTGAAATAAGCTCCTCAACACCAAACATATTCTTTTCTTCAATAAGATTTCGAAGCACTGCTTCTTCCTCTTCACTGAAACCTGCTTCCTCCGTCAGCCCATAGAAGAAGCCTGCTTCTCCGATCTCGACCTGAAACTCTTTAAGACCGGTCTCCAATAAACATTCTATGGTAAGGGCCAGCATTTCCGCATCTGCATTGACAGAGGGATCGTTGATCAGCTCTGCTCCAAGCTGTGTAAATTCTTTTAGTTTTCCCTGATAACTTGTGTTATTTATAAAAATACTTCCCATATAGCATAAACGAATGGGAAGGGACTCATCTTTGTAATATTTAGCAGCACACCTGGCAATGGAGGGAGTGATATCCGGTCTTAAGACCAGTGTATTTCCGTCTCTGTCAACAAATTTATACATATCCTTTGGAGGTACAGTCCCACGTTCCTGACTGAAAATATCAAAAAATTCAAAGGTAGGCGTCTGAATATCACGAAAACCGTGCAGTCCCATAACATGATGCAGCTTATCCTGTAAAATTAGCTTTCTTTCACATTCATGGTTATAAATATCCCTGACACCTTCCGGTGTATGCAATAATTTCTCTTTCATTGACATACCTGTTCTTTCTACTCAAATTTTACATCCATCATTAATAACTTTATGAATAAATATTACCAATTTATGAGACTCTTATCAACCTAAATTCTAATCTTTAATATAAACAAATTTCTTTTTTTATTAAGAGTTTTCCAATTACTTTAACATGGTAACGTGATAATTCATTAGCATATAGATGTGAAACAATTATAATACAATGCCTGCTAACTGTCAACAAAAAATTGCCAATCCCTTCTTTCGCTTTTCCTTCATATAATACCTCTCCATCAAGCAGATTCAGCGAGAAACATTTTTCCATCTTCGTAGACCTTTCATGGTCTGTCATTGCATCAGCATAGGTCAGAGTAATCCACTTACAATAGCTTATCTCTGTTGCATTGTACCGAATCAAATCCATCATTTTGCTGATACTCTTTCTAACACTTTTGGGAGTCTGATAACAGTTCTTAGATTTCTTTCTCTCTTTGATTTCTCTAGTTTCTCTATCAAGATATTGTCCTAAGAGATATTCTGAATTAAGAGACAGGGATTTAGGTAGCTGGAAGTCCTAAAGAATAACCATAATTTAAATTCATATAAGCGTTATCTTCTATCATAATACCAATTCTAATTCCTCTGGTAAAAGAGTACATTGTGTTTTAACGCAACCGTCCTCATCCAGAACTTCAACCTCATAGGCTTCATTTGGTTTTTCAAACACCATAATCACTACACCTATTTCCCCCTTTTTAATCCCTTCATCATAGTCTTTCATGATTTTGACAGTGTCACATTCCTTAAATTTCATCTATATCCTCCAATCAATCTTTCACAAAAATTGTTGTTAACTCTGGAACATTCGAATCAGTTTTAATAATCCAACCAGTTCTAACATTTACCGTATTTCCGTTTGGTCCTGTAATCGGTATATCCACAGTATATCGTTGTCTATATTGGTCTAGTTTTCCTAAAACTGCTTTATTACTTGGTAATTTATCATATATTTGTCTCATTAAATCATCAGCATTCGATTGATTATATCCTAATGCACTTTCAAAAAACTTTTGCCTTATTTCCACCAACTGGATGCTCAGGATTTAGTGCATATTCAGTTAATTTATTTGCATTTATAGTAGCGATATCTACATTTGGCAATACATTCTCTAAAGCTTTACTGCCACCCTTTATTACATCAACCTCATCCAGCCCTGTAACCTTAACTCCTATGAGAGTATTGGAACTACACCTAAAAATCCGATAGTATACCCAATGCAAATTTTTACGCTAAATTCCCTTAATTCATATCATGGATTACGTCACTTCGTGAGAGCCATGATTTTGAATTAAGAGACTGGGATTTAGGGAGTTGGAAGTCCTCAAATATAACCATAATTAAATTTATTACTATGATTTTTAAAAAACAGCCAGTAGACTTTGTCTACTAACTGTTTTTTCCACTTATTCACATTATACGATATGTTTTCTCTAGTTCATACATAGCAATTAATCTTTAGTCATAATCAACCAAAACCTGATATTGATTATTTATTGCTTCATTTACAACTTCAACTAAATCATTTTTCAATTCTTCTACTTCCCTAATCATATCTAGAGATTCAATTTCCAAATTACTCGTACTAAATTGGCTAAGTTCATTAATAACAGTCTTATTATCCAATACCTTCCAAGGCTTTTCCTCATAAAAACCTTCTTGAGTTATATAGCTTTTAAGTAAACCTGTATTAAGCGGTTCAGCTAAAAAACATCCAGACAATAGAGTTTCAAAATATCCTTGCCAAATTCTGAAACCATTTTGATTCCCCTTATTATCATAATAATAAAATAGTACTTCCACTTCTCCTTCAAATCCATCGTAATATTTTTCGTTAATCATGGTCTACTCCTTCCAATGTCCTTTATCCAATAATTCGATTTGCTCCTGAGTTGCAGTACCTGCTTTTCTTGCTTTTATTGCTTCAAACCATTTATAAGCAGGTACCCATTCATCATCACCTATTAAGATTTCAGTTGAAGGTTTAGTTCCTCCATTACCTGGTATTTTTCTTTCTATAACCCATGTATTACCTTGATCAACAGGAGCCCCAGATGTTCTTGTATGCCACCTTACTTCATTTTTATATTTACCATCATTCCATTTATACGTTATTTGTTCATAACCATCATTCATAGATTTTGCTTTATAAGTTGCATTTTCTGGTATTTCTATTGGAGATTTGCTCCTATATTCATTCACTATTTTAGCAATCTCATCATCTGTCATCTCTGAAAACTTAAATTTAAATCCAGAGCCACCCTTAAATGCTTTATCAACCTCATCCACCCCAGTAACCTTAATTCCGTTCTTAAGCAATGCTTTATCCGCAATCACTCCCGTTGTAGAACCTAACACTATCGCCAGAGCAACTGTCACCGCAGAAGGCACACCTGCTTTATCACAAACGATTACGGTTGACCCTGACACCGCTTCAGCCAGGATATCTGCAGCAAACATTTTGGCTAAAGCCATTCCACCGCCTTTCGCAATTGCCGCTCCATATCCTAAGGTCACCAGGCTTACTGCCCCTGATACTACCTTAAATGCTCGTTCGTCTCCTGTTAGATAATCTCCTGTTATAAGGGTTTTACCCGTTGCTGCCTCAATAATGGGAATTACGACAGTCATCTCGCTTAACGATTCTAATAGTTCCTTCCAGAAGGGGGCGTCCTTTTTATGAGCAAATTCTTTTAATACCAGGCTGTCCAGATACTCCTGCAAAGTTACTTTACTTGGGTCTATTTTATCATTATTTACCAGATCTTCATAGTCTTTTGCAAATAAATCCGCAAAATCATCTACTTTCTGATAATTGGTGAGACTGTTATTCTTATTACGGCTACCTATAAAATCCTCCAGGTTAAGAGAGGTCATATCCCCCTCAACCTCATCATACATTCCGGCGCCTACATACATACTTGTATGTTCCTGTAACCCTATGGTATTATCTGTCTTTGCATTTCTCATATCAATGGCAGCCATCATATCCACGGCATTATTGAATCCCTTATAAAGTGGATTTTCCAGATATTCATCAATATCATATAAGACATCACTGGTATAGCTTAACAACGCACTTCTATGTTCTACGAATTCATCTATCCGCTGCCCTTGAGAAGAGAAGCCTGCCCCCAGGGAATGGGAGTCCAGTTCCTCTTCGATATCCTTGCAAAGCTCATCCAGATCAGCGAAGTCAAAGAGGAGGTTCGCAGAATATCCCATGGTAATATTAGCTCTCTCCAGCCAGTTGTATTTCTCAATTATTTCTCTTCCCAGTTGTCTTACCATTTCGCCTCCCCCCGCTGTAATGCTCTTGCCAGTATCATATCCTGTTCTATCATATCTATAACGGCATTTACTGCAAACTGATACCCTTTACTATAAAGATTAACTAATTTGCTGTATTCATCTCTTTTTCGTTCATTGTCCGATGTATGAAAAAAATCACCAACCGAATCCCAGAAATACATCTTATACCTCCTTCATTCCTATCTATGTTATTAATCCGCACTATTTCATTTTCCTTTGTCCAAGCATATACAGTCTTATTGTAAATTCTGAAAAAGCTGCAGTAGGAAAGGATTTTATGTTGCCATCCCCTTCCTGCTGCAGCCTCTTTACAATTGGATTTTTATAATTTTAGCTTATCAGCTATTGCCTTATCTGTCTCCTCCAACGTAGTTGCAGTTTCCGTTAACTGCGTTTGAATTCCAGTAAGAATCTGAGGCATCGTCTTGTCCAGAACCGGCCATAAGTCGTAAGTAAATCCGCTGATAAATGCAGATTGAGCAGCACCTTCCCAATTTGCTGCAATTTCATTGATTTTTGAATTTAATGCATTTGCATCTGCTGTCATTGCATCCTGTTTCTGTTTGATAAAATTCGCTGCTTCTCTTAGTTCTTCTGGTGTAATTCTAATGGTTCCTGCCATTTTTTTATCCCCTTTCAATTTGTATGATTTTATGTTAATTCTCTTTATTTTAAGAGAATTAATATCTCATTAATCTATGTCACCATATTTTTAATCTGTGTTTTATATACCATAACTTAACTTTTGTTTAAGCTTTTGTATGAGTTTTTATTTAATTTATGTTTTTTACTTACAGAAACAATATGACATTTATTTTTGTTTATAGTATCTTTTTATAGGTTTTTAAATAATATAGACATTCTATAAAAACTTGGTTTACTGAAACCAAACTTTTTAAAAAATATGGACTTGTGTCAATAACGCAGACACAAGTCCATATATATGTAAATTATTTATTTTATAATAATACCACATTATAGATTTCTTATTTTTTATCCTCATTTATCATTTCGTCCATAGCATCCTTGCACCAATCCCAAACACTCGTACTCCTTACTTTGTTCATAACCATCGCTAGCAAAATCATATATTATTTGAACTCTACTTCCTTTACCAACTTCAAGGCAAGCAATATCGCCACCATCATCTCTTCTTGCAAAAGGTATTAAGCTTCTTAGCAATCTTCATCTTTTTACCCCTCAAAAATAATGTAGTTATTTCACCAGATACCTGTTCTGCATATGTACCAGAAGCCAAATCCCATGCTTCCATTTTACTTGGATTATTAAAATTCCATTCCGGCATACAGATACTTATTGCTTCAATTGTTGACTCTAATGTTACTCCACCTTTTTCTTTTGCCATATTTGCGGCAACTTCAACTCACCTACTCCTTTGTATTCTTATACGCGAAAAGGTATCATAATTTCAATTCTACTATGTATTATCTCTGGCTTCTGCATCCTTTGATACATTCACCAAATAATGTATGTAAATACTGTTAATGCAATCTATGGCATTCTCCGCCTCCAGCTCTTCAAAGCGAAAGCTCTTTCGTCCCCCCTCTTTTGCACGGTTCCAGAAAGCCAGTAAATCCTTCAAGGGTAGATAATGATAATGGTTTTTCTTTGAGTAATACAAAAGCAGAAAAGCAATACCTCCCTGCTTCTCAAAATCCTTCATGAACTCTACCTGATGCTCATGGATATTCTGCAGTGCAAAGGTATCGCTTGCACACTCCTTGGCATCAAAGCATATGGGTATTCCCTGCACTGTACCGATATAATCCACCGTACTTTTCTCACCGAAATAGGCAAGGGTTATATGTCTGTTTTCTTTATCAATCGTTATTGGGGTTATAGGGGTGGGGATTTTTTGAATCAATGCCAGGTTTTTCTCACGGTATCTGGTATTTGTAAGATTTATGAGTTCCTCCAGTGCAGACCCCCTAAGACCTCTTGAATTCCATGAGGGCATGTTATAACCTCCCTTTATAGTCCAGGCAGACCTTTAAAATATTTTCAAAGTATTCAGGCAGCTCTGCAGTCACTTTATGTCCGGACAGATATGCAAAATCTCCTGCCATATTCTTTGGAAACTTCATTTCATAAGAATGCAGAAGCTGATGAGTCAATTTAAATTCCTTCCTGAACCGGTCATTAATGGACTTATTACCATACTTTGCATCTCCTATAACAGGATGACCGATACTGCTTAAATGCGCACGAATCTGATGGGTCTTACCGGTAATCAGTTTTACCTTTAATAATGTATATTCACTGTTATTGATTAGTGGTGTATATTCCGTTTCAATATAATCAGAACTTTCTGTCTCCTTTTGCAGAATGGTAACCTGATTGGTTTTCTCATTTTTAGACAGATAACCGGTTATCTTTTTCTGTTCCTTAACAGCTCCCTTCACCAGACACAGATAATATTTATCAAGAGTTCGTTCCCTGAAAACTTCTGAAAGTATCTGAAGTCCCGGAAGGGTCTTGCCTGCTGCCACCAGTCCACTGGTATTTCTGTCCAGCCGGTTGCAGACACCTGGTTTAAAGGTATTAAGTTCCGTCAGTGTAAGGCTGTTACTCTTTAACAGGTATTGTATCAGGTATTCTACCAGTGAAACATCCGTATCCTTTGCCTTCTGAGAAAGCATTCCTGCAGGTTTGTTTATTAATACGATATCAGAGTCCTCATAAACAATCTGTAGGTTTACACTTTCAACGCTTTTCATTCCGCCAGCTTCCTTTTTACCGGCTGTTTCTGCTATGGTGTTAAAGGAAGCAGCATAACTTTCTGTAAATTTATCTATGGTCTCATCGGCTAAAAACAGCTTAATTTCATCAGAAAGCTGAACGATTTCAGAGCCCTCTGCTTTTTTTCCGTTTAAGGTAATGTTCTTTTTTCGGAGCATTTTATAGATAAAACTCTTTGGTGCTTTGTTCAGAGTTTTTTGCAGCAGCTTGTCCAGTCTTTGCCCTGCTTCATTCTTTCCTGCTACTATGGTTTTCATTCTTTCCTCTTTCTAAATAAGTTAAAGTATTATATCTAAGTTAAAGTATTATATCAGTATATAACCTCAGGACTCTATATACAATACCTTAACAGGTATACAAACTTTCCTTTAACTTATATGTTCAACAGCTCCGAAAAGGTATGGATATAATAATCAGAAAGCTCCTGTTTCTTTTTTGTATCTCCCTCAGACTTTTTGTCATAAACACTGCAAACTTTCATACCGGCAGTCTTTCCTGCCATTATTCCAGCAATAATATCTTCAAATACCAGACATGCTGCCGGTTCTGCTCCCAGGTCTTCTGCCACGAGCTGGTAGATATCCGGAGAAGGTTTACCCTTTGCCACCTCACAGGAAGTTCGAATGGAGCTGAAATATTCTGCTATCCCTAACTTGCCGATTACAAGTTCCACAAGTTCTTTGGAGTTGCTGGTTGCTATCCCCATAGATATTCCTCTGTTCCTCAGTTCCTTCAGAACCGATAGTACTCCTTCTTTAAGAGGTACTTCTTCTGCGTATTTCTTCCACGCCATTTCATTCCACTCTGCCTTTATTTCCTCCAGAGAATGAGGTATCAAGAAACGTTCCTTAAAATAAACTGCAGTTTCAGAAAAACTCATACCCTGTATCAAATCCTGCAGATCCTCCGGCAATGTTATATCAAACCGGCTTAAGTACTCTCGGTCTATATCCTCCCACAGCCACATGGAATCTACTAATGTCCCGTCCAGATCAAACAAAACTGCTTTTATATGTTGAAATATATCTTTATTTTTTATCATTTTCATTCCTCTGCAACTTTCCTTTGTTACGTAACGCCTTAAATTGTCTGGTTATATAAAAGCTTAATTTCTGCTTCCGTAAGCTCCCGGTATTCCCCCGGCTCCAAAGCTTCATCCAATGTTAATTCCCCCATACTGAGCCTTTTCAGATAAAGAACTTCCTTTCCTACTGCTTCGAACATCCTTTTAATCTGATGAAACTTACCTTCAAAGATGGTAACCAGCACTTCAGATTCCCCTGTTTCTGCACTGATAAGCTTAAGCTCAGCCGGCAAAGTTGTAAGCTCCTCGTCTAACTTTATTCCATCCTGAAATCTTTTTATATCTTCCTCATCTACCCTGCCTGTAACTCTTGCATAATAGCACTTGCTCACATGTTTCTTCGGTGATAGCAGCCGATGGGCCAAATCGCCATCGTTGGTAATTAATAACAACCCTTCCGTATCCTTATCAAGCCTTCCAACGGGAAATAGATCCTTTCGTTTTCCTTCTTCTATAAGGTCTACAACCGTAGAGGCAAATTTGTCCCTGGTAGCTGATACTACTCCGCCTGGTTTATTTAACATATAATACTCTGTGTTTACATAGGAAATTACCTGTTCATCAAAGGTAACATAATCCTCAGCCGTTATTTTTAAGTCAGGAGCTTTCGCCACCTCTTTATTGACTTTCACTCTTCCTTTTCTGATATAGCCCTTTACCTCACTTCTGGTTCCGATTCCCATATCAGCCAGGTATTTATCCAATCGAAGGTATTCTCCCATCTATGTTTCCTTTCCAATTACAACTTTCTTTTCTAAGGACAATATAAAATGTTATATATCCTTTTCCTATATTATCCTCTATCCTCTGAACCAATGTTTATATCGTAAATTTTATCCCTACATCCATCTCCAGCCAGGCAGATATTTATTCTTCAAAGAATTTCCCGATAATTTTCCCCAACCGAGAGAATAGGAATCAGCAGTAACCAGGTGATAACCGTCTCCAAACTGGGTTTCTGCAGTTATGGTTTCACATTTTAAATATTTTATTGCTTCAGAACTATTTCCCGGCAGGTCTATGACCTTTTTGAAATCACCTGGTGTCAAAGCACTTGCCAAAGCCTGGCTTGGCTCGAAACGCCCTTTCTTCATCTCACCAAGGAGCAGCCCCTGACGCAGCAGGCGAAGTCCCTTTAAATCCGGTAAACCTTCCGGCAACAGGTAAAGCCTGTCCTCTTTTGTCATCAGATTCTCTGCAGAAATTGGAATATGGACATGCTTAAGAAATTCTTCTGTCTCACTGGTGATTTTTACGGAATTACCTGCTCTATTCGAGCTTTGTCCCGGTTCTGACTCTCCTTTTCGCAAAAGAGCAATAAAATGTCCTTCTCCTTTTATCTTATGGGGCCAAAGTCTGATGCAGTTTTTAAGTTCTTCTCTTCCATCTGCCCAGTCAGGTCTTCCATGTGAGAATCCCTCATAAGAAACCAGACCTGCAGAAGAATCCTTATGGCTGCTTACCTCATTATTATCCGTTCCTGTATTCATAACAAGGGGGTCAACAACTTGAAATTCCGGAAATTGATCCAGCAGATAAGAGATGGTTCCTTCATTTTCTTCCGGTGAAAAGGTACAGGTGGAATAGAGCATATAGCCACCAGGTTTTAACATTCTGGCTGCCTGCAGGATAATCTCCTTCTGCAGTTTGTTGTAATACTCAACTCCGTATTGCTCCCAATTCTTCATAATCGCAGGAGATTTACGAAACATTCCTTCTCCTGAACATGGAGCGTCCACCAGAATCTTATCAAAATATTCTGTAAAATAATCGGTTAATTTACCCGGTGCTTCACTGATGATAACCGGGTTACGGATTCCAAAAAGTTCAATATTCTTTAATAGAGCTTTCGCCCTGGAATTCGAGATGTCATTTGATACCAACAGACCTTTTCCCTGTAATCTGGCTCCTAATTCTGTACTTTTCCCTCCTGGAGCAGCACAAAGGTCTAATACCTTATCTCCCGGGGTGACCGGTAAAAGACTTGCCGGAGTCATGGCACTGGGTTCCTGGATATAATAAAGACCCGCAAAGTAGTAGGGATGCCTTGCCGGTTGCTCTTCTGCATCGTAGTAATACCCGTTCCTTATCCAGGGTATTCTTGTTATCTTAAAAGGAGAAATCTTCTCAAATTCCTCCGGTGTTATCTTAAGAGTATTTACTCTAAGCCCGCTATAATGCTTTTGCTCCAGGCTTTTCTCATACTCACTATATTCCTCTCCAAGCAAGCTTCTCATGCGTTCTTCAAATGTCTGTGGTAATTTCATGTTAACCTCTTCCTTCATATCCAATCTTGTAATGCTTTTGCTTTTTATAACCAATTATTATGTCCCTGGGTCAGAGTGTGTTTGCAAAATCCTAGTTCTAATCTAGTACTATACTGGCGTTATTCTGGTCGTCCCAATTTGAATTATACACTGTATATTTCTTTCACTTAACGTAGGCTTTGCGCACGATAACCCTCTGATATTTTGTCCAACTCTCTGTTAAAACGTTCTAATTGCTCCAAATCTCCTGTTTCATAAATATGAAAGAATTCATCCTGTATCTTAACAACCTCACGTTTGTTGGCAACCTTATACAGATTCTGTATATTTGTCAGGATATCAGCTACCATGTTGGCTTTTACCTTAAACGAATTCTGTGCATCCATTATTTCATCCCGGACAGAGGACATCTCCTGGTCCAGGGATATAATGGCATCAGCTGCTTTGCTTAACCTTGCCCTGATCTGTTCCGGCATATTTTCTTTATACTTATATTGCAGGGAATGCTCAATAGTTGCCCAGAAATTCATAGCAAGAGTTCTGATCTGTATCTCCGCCTGCACCTGTTTCGTTCCCTTTAATGTCTCCACTTTATAATAAATTATCATATGATAGCTTCTGTAACCACTGGATTTTGTATTGTTGATATAATCCTTCTCACTCTTTATCTCAAGGTCCGTACGCTTTTTTATGATTTCAACTACTTTCTCGATATCCTCCACAAACTGACAGATAATACGGATTCCTGCTATATCCTCCATCATTTCTTCGATATCCGGTAACGGAATACTCTTCTTCTGTGCTTTCTCCAAGATACTGGAAATCGTCTTTACTCTTCCATTGACCTGCTCAATAGGAGAATATTCACCCTTTTTCTTGTATTCTTCAATTATATGATTGAATTTTACTACAAGCTCCTCCACGGCAAGTGCATAAGGATCAAGTATTTCTCTCCATAACTGTATTTCCATGAAAACCTCTTTCCGGATAAGGAAACATCCTCTTTAAGATAACTTTCTTATCCCTCCTGTTATAACAACCCCAATTTTTTAATCTTTATACTATACTTTTTATATAGCTTATACACATTACTTATAGCTTCCAGCGGAACTCTGGTAAACAGGCAGATTTTGTGCTCCGGTCAGAATTACGGAGCAAGCTCCAAATTCCTCTCTACGCTTTATTATATCATAAACTACCTCTTTGTGGAAATAAAATAGACCAGTCAATCTGCTCTATTGCTTTGTTTCCAGGTAGCAAATGGTGCTGTAAGGATTCACACTGATTTCTCCCGGTACCGCATCTATGTACATTCCAAAATGCAAATGCACTGGAAACATTCCTTTTGTGCCTTCCGTACCATACCCGCTATCTCCCATAAACCCAAGAAAATCACCGGCTTTGACTCTATCCCCTAATTTCAGATTCTCAGCATAAGAATCCAAATGGGCATAATACAGATAAGCTCCATGAGGAGTTCTAATACCTACACGGTATCCTCCTTTTTCAAGCCACCCAATCCTCTCAACTACACCATCAGAAGCACTGATCACCCTGTATTTACCAACTACATTCTCCTCCGGGAAAATATCCGTACCTTCATGTCTTCTATTACCGCCATAATTCCTTAATTCGCTCCAGGTATCTCCGAAAGTATATTTAATTGATTTATCCTCTCCTCTATCCAGAGGAAATACCTGAAGATCTGCAAAGAGAATCTTGTAATAATCCATTAATTCCCCAAAAGCAGTATAGTCCTTAAGTTTATCCCTGTAAAAACTTACCTTTTTAACGGATACCTCTTCTCCTCTGATTAAACCATTCTGTTTTAACAGGGTTAGAATGGCGGCATACCCGGAGCATCTCTCAACCTGTTGTTCATCATCTTTTAAAAAGCCGGTATTAATATTGCCTATGATCTCTTCCGGCAGCAGCATATCACGAAAATAGTCATAATCCAATCCATTCTTTACAATAGTTCGATAGGACTTTTGTAGGGAATAGGAATTAAGAAAGCTTACTGTCCTGGAGAGAAGGATAATCACAACAATAAGTATTGTCAGGGTCCATATCTTGTTAATGCTTAGGATTGTACCCTCCCTCTTTACAAGACCATTTCCGTTAGATTTCTTTAGACTTGGCGCCACCGGATAAGCTCTTACTTTTGAAATTTCATTGGCTGTTACTTTCCCAGAGGAATGTCTGTTTTTTGAATGCCTGTCAATTCGTCTCTTATTTTCCACGTTTATCTTATGAAGTCTGCTTTTCGTAAAATAGTCTCTCATAAAATCACCGGATTCGTTAAACATCCCTAACAGTATATGCCTGTCTAAGGAAACTATTCCATAAAAAATGCCAAAACCTGAGTATATCCATATCCCAGAATTTTGACATCTTATATTATTATCAGTAAATTACTCTTTCACTTCTTGCTTTATGAAACCTTGCAGTAATTTTCTATTTTCGTATTTATCAGGGATCAGTACAGACATACCGCGCACTGTTCCTTCTTCAAAGGTATTGTCAGCAGGTATTCTGAGAGTCTGAAGCCCGCCCTTTTTCGTCTCTGCCAGGAGCTGTAAATAAGCTGTAAATTCCTCCTGGGTAAGGTCAGTGGTTATATAAGAAAGCAGGGAATTTGCTATCAAAGCCAGCTCGGGTAAACTTTTGGTTTTATACTTATCAAAAATGGCATTTAAAACAACTCTCTGCCTGGAGGTTCTGCCAAAATCATTCAGTTCATGGTCACCTGTTGCTACATAACGTACCCTGCAATAACCTAATGCCTGATTACCATTCAACAATTGACTTCCTGCTGAGACATTTCGATACTGCTCTTTCGAAATATAATTGGTTGTATTAAGATATTCCGCTTCTTTATCTGTAAGGGTTATAGTTACTCCCCCTAATTTATTGATGATTGCTTCAAATGCATCAAATCCAACCAGCATATAACCATCCAGTTTAACACCAAAATTCTGGTAGATAGTGTCGTATAAAAGGGGAATGCCGCCATATTCATAAGCTGTATTCAATTTATTTTCTTTGTATCCCGGGATATCAACCAACATGTCCCTCATCAGGGAGGTTAGTTTGATGCACTTATCCTCTGTGTCCAGAGTTGCTATCATCATAATATCCGTTCTGCCTTTTGCTGTTCCGGATTCTATTGCCTCTTCTCCCAACAGGAGTATATTATAAGTTATCTGCTTTACTTCTGGCTTTGTAGGCTCCGGGGTCAGGGTCACTGTGGGTGTAACAGTAGCTTCTGCAGCAGCTGTCGCTGCTTCTTCCGCCGGCAGACTGCCATCATCATGATTCATCTTACCATAAGCATATACCGATACTGCCTTATATAGAAGTCCTTGCCCAAAAGGTGTCAGCACAAGGATTAAGATAGCTGCTATCATCAGACAGGCTGTACTGAGAAAAACACGAAGCACTTTTCTCTTCTTACATTTTAGCTGAGGCTCTTCTTTCTGGTCTAATTCAGCATTCACCTGCTCTTTAAGACTGTCAGTGATATCCATTAACAGTTCATCTTCCTGGCTTCTGATTAGTATCTTAGCTCCAAGGTGATCCTCTGCGGATGTCCTGGTTCTCTCTTCTGTATTTGATTCCTCATGTATATCGGTTTCTGATTCCGGTCTCTGCATATGCGGCTCCTATATTACTTATTTCCATATACTGGCACAGAGTATTATAACATGAGGCGCTTTGATTGTAAAATCTTTTGTAAATAATGTTAAGTTATTGTAATTCATAAGCATAACCAGCCTCATCAAAACCAACTCCAAAGGAAATACTTTCCATGTATTTATAGAATTGTGAAATCTCTTCTGAATCACTTAAAAGCTTTGTCATGGCATTTTCTGCTTTAGCCGGAAGCAGCTGCAACTTTGTATTCATATCTTCATCCAGAGTTATTTTTAACACTGCTGTTCTTTGAATATTACTGTAAAAAATATAGTTGCCAAGACTATATACAATTGGTTTTCCTTTATAGTATTCCACTCCCTGAAGTACATGAGGGTGGCTGCCGATAACGAGATCTGCTCCGGCATCAATATACTGTTTTGCCAGGGAGTGCTGATAATCTTTTGGTAATTCCGCTCTCTCAATTCCCCAATGAAGGTAAACAACCACATAATCACTGTTATCGCTGGCCGTTTTAATATCCTCCAATAAAAGTGTCGGATCATAAGTGGTAAATAAACCGGCTTTATTTTCAGCTGCATTCCATTCATAAACCGGTATCACTCTTGAGGCCGCCAGAAAAGCTATTGTTTTTCCCTGGTTTTCAGTATAATGTATCTTTCTTGCATCGGATAGATTACTTCCTGCTCCGACGTAATCTATTCCTGCACCTTTAAGGGTATTAAAGGAATCTTCTAAAGCTGTCAGCCCAAAATCCATGGTATGGTTATTGGCAAGGGTAACAATATCAATTCCCATATCCTGAAAAGCAGTTATGTAATCCGGATTTACCCGAAAAGTATACTGTTTATCCTCTGCTGCCGTTCCGCCGGTACTAAAAGCAAACTCCTGATTTGACATGGTAAGATCTGCGCCCTGCATTTCGGAAAGAAGCCCTTTTTCAACAATAGCCTCAATACCCTTTCCTTTGTATGCATTAACTACAACATCGGATAGATAGATATCACCAGTAAACAGCATCGTGATGTCCTTCCAGGGTTCTTCGGTGACTGTGGGTTTAGGCTCTTCCGTAACAGCCCCCTCTGATACCTGAGATTCCTCCGGTTCAGAGGGTTTAGGTATTTCTGTTGTATTCTCCTCGCTGCCAGAATTCCGGTCTCCCACTATGGAATTATTCTTCCCTTCATTATTCCATGAAAAATCACCTACTTCATAGATAATTACAACTGCCAGAAGGCTAAAGGTAAAGATGATAAAGGCCAGGAGGCCGTACATTCTGCGTTTACTCATAGATTCTTCATTCCCTCGATTACTTTTTCAACATATTTGTATACTCTGATAGTAGAGGATAAGCTTAATCTTTCTTTCGGTGTATGGATATCCCACATATCTGGCCCTAAGGATACCATATCTATGCCAGGAATCTTCTCAGCAAAGAAACTGCACTCAAGACCGGCATGAATTGCCTCAAACTTAGGCGCTGATTTATATTCTTCCTCATAAACTTTGGCAAGATATTCTCTTAAAGCAGAATCTTTCTTATATTCCCATGCAGGATACTGGCTTCTGACATTATATTCACCGCCCAGGAATTCACAGATATAATTAAGTTTTTTATTCAGAAATTCTTTATAGCTGTTTACTGAACTGCGGACAGAGAAACAAATGATAGCTTTCTCTTCTTCCAGATGGAAAATTCCAAGGTTAAGTGAGCTTTCTACAAGACCCGGTATATCACTGCTCATTGTCTGCACACCATTGGGGGTATTTATCAACAGGAATAGCAGCTTTTCAAAGGAGGTAGGATGAAGTACTTTATATTTATCTTCCTCTCCTCTCATATAACCTACTGTTAAATCCGGTTCGTTGGTCACATATTCATGTTTATATTTGCTTGCCAGTCCGTTAATAATATCCGTAAATCTATCAAATTCATCTTCTTCTATGATAATCTCTGCTTTTGCATCTCTTGGAATGGCATTGTCTTTCAAGCCGCCGTTTAAATCAAACAGATAGAAGGTCATAGCTTCTTTTAGTTCAAATAACAGCCTTGCCATTAATTTTGTTGCATTTACACGATTCTTATGAATCTCTGCTCCGGAATGACCGCCTTTTAATTCTGATATGGTCAGGATTACTTTGAGCCCTTTTTCAGAGGTTCTTTTAAGAGGCAGCTCACAGGTAGCTGTTAGTCCTCCTGCTGAACTGGTAAGGAGATATCCCTCTTCCTCTGAATCAATGTTTAATAATAATTTTCCTTGTAAATCTGAAACATCAAGACCGATAGCTCCATCCATGCCTACTTCTTCATCTGTTGTTATAATTGCTTCCAGTCTTGGATGCTGCAAGGTCTCATCATCAAACAGAGCAAGAATATAAGCAACTGCTATACCATCATCACCGCCTAATGTGGTTCTGTCAGCATGAATGAAATCTCCATCTACAAAAAGTTCGATTCCTTCCTTTAAGAAATCATGGGTGCAATCATTGGTCTTCTCACATACCATATCCATATGTCCCTGTAATATAAGTGCAGGTGCATTCTCATAGCCGGGAGTAGCCTCTTTGATCAGTACTACATTTTCATACTCATCCTGGCGATAAGTATAACCTTTCGCTTTTGCATGCTCTACCAGATAATTGCTGATAGCAGTGTTGTACTTTGATCCTCTTGGGACTGCTGAAATTTCACTGAAGTAATGAAATACTTTTTTATAATCAAGCTTTTGTAATGTTTCGTTCATTTCTGCCTCTCTTTCCTCCGCCTTGCAGGGCGGTTTTAGATCCTTTTAATTTATATATAAAATCTATTCCTGTTTCTTAAGTATTAATTCTTAAAGCTATGAATAGGTGCCGGTATTCTTCCGCCCCGGTTAATGAAATCTGCACAGCTGAAGTTATTAACCGGCATAACAGGCGCATATCCTAATAGACCTCCGAATTCCACCATTTCTCCTACCCCTTTGCCAATAACCGGTATAAGTCTGACTGCGGTGGTCTTCTGATTGATCATTCCTATTGCCATTTCATCTGCAATGATACCGGATATTGTTGTTGCTTTCGTATCACCAGGTATTGCTACCATATCCAGACCAACGGAGCAGACGCAAGTCATAGCTTCCAGTTTCTCAAGAGTTAGTGCACCTAATTCTACTGCCTCGATCATTCCTCTGTCTTCACTTACCGGAATAAAAGCACCGCTTAAACCTCCCACATAAGAGGACGCCATTACACCGCCTTTTTTAACCTGGTCGTTTAACAAAGCAAGAGCTGCTGTAGTTCCGGGTGCTCCTGCCTGTTCAAGTCCCATTTCCTGAAAGATTTCAGCGATACTGTCACCAACAGCTGGTGTAGGTGCCAGGGATAAGTCAATTATGCCGAAAGGAATATTTAATCTTTTGGAGGCTTCCTGTGCAACCAGCTGACCTACTCTGGTTATTTTAAAAGCAGTGGTCTTAACTGTTTCACACAGTGTTCCAAAATCAGCGCCTCTAACACGGCTTAATGCGTTCTTAACAACTCCCGGTCCGCTTACACCTACGTTTATTATGGCATCACCTTCCGTTACACCATGAAAAGCACCTGCCATAAAAGGGTTATCATCCGGTGCATTACAGAATATAACCAGCTTTGCACAACCAATGGAATCTCTTTCTTTGGTATATTCAGCTGTTTCTAAGATAATTTCACCTAAAAGCTTCACTGCATCCATATCGATTCCGGTTTTGGTGGAACCAACATTAACAGAAGAGCAAACCCTTTCAGTTTCAGCCAGGGCCTGAGGAATGGATTCTATGAGATTACGGTCACCAGTGGACATTCCTTTTGACACCAGTGCTGAATAACCACCGATAAAATTAACTCCGACTGCAGTAGCGGCACGATCCAGGGTCTTTGCAATGGTTACATAATCCCCGGGGTTCTTGCAGGCGCTGCTGCCTACCAAAGCAATGGGAGTTACTGATATTCTCTTATTTACAATAGGAATACCAAATTCTCTCTCTATTGCTTTACCGGTAGCTACCAGATCCTTTGCCACAGTTGTTATTTTATCATAGATTTTCTGATTTAATACCTCCAGATTATTATCAGCACAATCCAACAGGCTTATACCCAGGGTTATGGTTCTGACATCCAGATTCTCCTGCTCTATCATTTTATTGGTTTCAATAACCTCGTTTATATCGATCATAATTTTTCTTCCTGCCGCAGGCTGTCTGCAGCATTGCCACTTGTTATGAGGTTGAAAAAATCGGTTTGCGGCATCCTTTCTTGGCAATTATTTTCTTTCAACCATAAGGTGCGTACTGCCAGTCCCATTTAAAAACTCCGACCAGCCAGGCACAGCATGTTTTGCATCTTGTATCAACTTACAGTCTGTGCATCATGTTGAAGATATCTTCATGCTGCGCTTTGATGACAACACCGATTTCCTGCCCCAATTCCTCTAGTTCTGTGGCTATTATATCAAAGCTTTTAGTTGCTTCATTCGCGTCCACTATCATCATCATATTAAAATAACCCTGAACGATTGTCTGGGAAATATCCATTATATTGATTTTATTTCCTGCGAGATAAGTACAAACTTTTGCAATAATTCCAACTTGGTCTTTTCCTACAACAGATATAATTGTCTTCTTCATATTAGCTCCCATCTGTGTGCTTTAGCACACCTTAAAATCAAAACTGTTGAAATATCCCATTAGTACACCAATTGCACTTCATATAATCAGGACATTGAATATCTTTAGGTGCATATGCACACTGATAATCTCATATTTTCGGATATTTATGCTTAACAAATGAAAATAATACTATAATATATATTCCTTAACATCACCGGCAGATATTTAAACCGGCAAGGCAATACTTATACCTCTAACCGGTGCAGAGCATTTCTGAGGGAATATCCCTTTTTGCTACGCTTAAAAGTGAATCCGTCTTTAATGTCAATGCCGTATCTGCTATTGCTTTATTTAATTCAATTCTAACGGTCTCATAAGCCAGATCTTCAAAATTATTCTCTTTGCTTAAATGGGCAAGGGTAATATATTTGATTTTCTCATGTAATATTCTAGCCAGAAGCCTTCCGGAATTCTCATTGGAAAGATGCCCTCTGTTGCCTAATATTCTCTGTTTTAAATGATAAGGATATGCACCTGCTAAAAGCATATTTTCATCATGATTGGCTTCCATAAGAAGTATTTCAGAACCGGAAAGCCTTGAGACGATATAATCATCATATACTCCAAGGTCCGTAGCCATACCTATCTTATGTCCCTCTGACGTAAAGGTATAGCACACCGGATTAACGGCATCGTGAGAAGTTGCAAAAGGTTCCACATATATATCATTTATATAAAAACCTTCATCCGGTAAAACAGGACGCAGCAATTCTGCCGGAATCTCTCCCATACTCTTAATACGGCAGATTGCCTGCAGCGTCTCTTTTGTCCCATAAATCGGTGTGTGATATCGTCTTGCCATAACACCGATGCCTTGAATATGATCCGAATGTTCATGGGTTACTAATATCCCCTCTAAGTCAGCCGGTTTGATTTCTATACAGTTTAAGCCGTATTCAATTCTCTTTCCGCTGATACCTGCATCTACTAAGATATTGGCATGACCGCTGCCAACGTAGGTACAATTTCCGCTGCTGCCGCTTGATAAACTGCATAACTTCATAATTTACTCCATTCTGTCCCACAGGCTTTATTCGGAAATAGAAGGAATCGCTTTGTGGCATTTATAACTTTTTTTCTATATAAGTTTAGTTTTTACCATTTATGCATTTTTCTACAGTTTTCACCGTAAATAATGTATAATATCTCATTACAATTAAATTTTCTGCATAATTAGTCTATCATTATCACGATTATTAACTTTAGCTCATGAAAAGTATCCCTTATTCTAACCGGTTTGTCAATAAATTTATTTCATCCAGTAAAGTTCTACAATATCCTTATCTTTAAGAGGTGCAGTAAATTCTGTTTTTTCTCCGTTTAAGGTAATGACCAGTTCTGAGCCACCTGCCTTTGATAAATCAAAAGCATAGAAATCTAAAATATCAACAAAGATATACTGCTTTTTGCCGGAGAGCTTAAGTGGTTCTTTATTAACAATTATATAAATAACGTCCTCTGAAGTATTAACCTTGCTGTTTTCGCCAACCTTAAAAAGTTCCTTTTCTTTATCTGCAGTGGTACTAACTTTGTTGTCAGGCGTTTCTAAACTGGGAGCTGTTTTTAGGCTTGTAGCTGCTTTCAGTCCTGCGGCTGCTTCCAGGCTTGTGGCTGTTTCCAGTCCTGCGGCTGCTTCCAGTCCTGCGACTGTTTCCAGGCTTGTGGCTGCTTCCAGTCCTGCGACTGCTTCCAGTCCTGCGACTGTTTCCAGGCTTGTGGCTGTTTCTAATCCGGCAGCTGTTTTTAAGCTGGCAGCTGTTTTCAAGCTGCTATCATCCCAGTCGTCAAAATCTTCATCAATATCAGTACTACCGGTATCTTTATTAAAAAACTCTGCTTCCAGTCTGTCTGCAGCTCTTTTCGCTTCCAGGGAATCATAAATCTCACACCGGATAGAAAAATTCTCATAGATCTTTTCATCTTCACCAGCAGGCATATTATTGATATAGATGGTACCGGTATACTCGATATCCATAAATTTAAGTACCTGATTCAAGGTATAGTAATTAAGGATTTCAACCGCATCCCCTTCTTTTATCTCATAGAACTCCGTAACGAGTTCTTTATTAACCTCTGCGAATTTAGGGCATATAATCCTGGTGCCGTTAAAGGTAAAAGTAATACTGCTTTTATATTCAGGTAATTCACCAACGATAACTTTGGCATCCTCGCCAACGGTAGATTCTGTGATTTCTATCAGATCATTCTGTTCTATCGTATTGCTTAAGCCTGCTAGTTCTCCATTAAGCTTGATCTGAGCCGCTTCCCCCAGTTCTCCTCTGGCCATACGCTTATTACCGTTTAATGTATAATTAACAGCTTTTCCCCTCCTGGGAAAGAGGTTCTCATTTGGCAATCCAATCTGCATTGCCGCATCTGCAACTGTCAGTTTGCTGTTATCGTAAAGTTTGACTCTGTCGCCGTTAACCTGAACAAATATAAAATTATTTCTCTGATCATAAAAATTAAGGCATATACCCACTGGTGTAACCAGCAGCGGATCTTTCTTAATGTTTTCCTGCAGAAACGTTACTTCACCCAGTACTTCTTCTCCTCGAAGTGCCACTCTGTCTTTGTTAAGCTCCAGCTTTTCTGCCAGGGTTTGTGTAAATCCAGGAACCTTTCCGCCGCCGCCAACCAAAAAGACTGCACTGACCGGTTTTCCTCCATTAAGCTCTACAATCTTCTCGGCAATGCAGCCAGCCATGCTGTTTATAACCGGTTTTAAGGTTTCTATTACCTCTTCAGTGGTTAGCTTATGGGAAATACCCATGATATCCTTATATGTAACCTTTTTTTTCTTCAGACAGGAAAGCTTTATGGTTTCAGCAGTTTTAAAATCCACAAGATATTCTTTGACAACTGCCTCCGTAATCTCATCTCCTGCTCTTGGAATCATGCCATAAGCTATGATACTTCCATCTCTGGTTATGGAAATATCAGAGGTTCCCGCTCCAATGTCTATCATTGCTATATTTAATAACCGGAATTTTTCCGGAATGGCAACATTAATAGCCGCTATAGGCTCTAAGGTTAAGTTCGCTACATATAAACCGGCCTTTTCAACTGCTGAGTACAAACTGTCTATTACTTCATCAGGAAGAAAGGTTGCTATCAGATTTGTACCAATTCGGTTGGCTTTATGCCCCTCCAGTTTTCCGATTGTATAACCGTTTAAGTAATACTGGATTACTGAATAACCGACACAGTAGAAATGGATTTTTTCCTCCTTCATCTCCTGGCGCAAGGTATCATAAGCCTTCTCTACACCAATCAGATCCAGAGAATGTATGTGTTCTTCCTTCACTATGGTTTCGGCAGAGAATTCATATTCTGCAGAAACAGTTACAGTCTTTAGCACACGTCCGGCCGCAGCGATGCAGACATCCGTAAGACGCCTGCCTATCTGTCCTTCAAGTTCCTGTTTCACTTCTTCAATGGTTTCTGCAACTTTATTTATATCATGAATCTGCCCGTCTAACATGGCCCTGGTTTCGTGCTCTTTGACACATTGAGCTACAACTATAAATTGCTCCGCATCCTTATAACCCACCGTTCCCACAATACTTCTGGTTCCGATATCCAATCCAAACACCAAATGCTCCGGGTATCTTTTGTTTACCATTCTTAGTGTCCTCCGTAAGGTAGATACTTACTTCCTGTATGATACAACTATTAATAAATCCTGTTGAGTCTTTTAACGGTACCGCCTTCTCTGTTTACCGGCTTTTATACCAGGTTTTCTTCTTTCAGCAGCTTCTCTATCTGAAGTTTTAACTCATCAATACTGCCATTGTTATAAAGTACATGGGTACTGTTTTTTATATATTCATCCTCTGAAAACTGATTGGCTAATATTTTCTCAAATTTTTCCGGTGTAAAATTCCTGGAATGAATCAACCGCTCCTGCCTGATGTTTTTATCTGCTGTAACATACCAGATGTAATCAGAAAAATCCTTCAGTCCGGCTTCTCTTGGTAAAGCAGTTTCTACACAGATAACAGAATATAATTTTTCAGTTCTTTCTTTTTCTGTCTTTATCAGATTTCTGACATAGTCCATAACATAGGGATGTGAAAAGGAGTTGAGGATTTTAAGTTTCTCAGCATTCTGATAAACTTCTTTGCCAAGCTTCTCTCTGTCTATTTGCCCCTTCTCATTTAGGATACCTTCCCCGAAATAATCCTTAACCAGCTGGTAGGATATCCCGCCTACTTCCATAAAGTCATGGGCAATCCGGTCGGTATTTAAAAGAAACGCTCCATAGGACCCGGCCAAGATCTTTGCAGCTTCTGATTTACCGCTTCCGATACCGCCGGTAAGTCCGATTACCTTAAGGCCGTTATTTTGCTTCATACCAGTTGCTTCCTTCATTAACATCTACCTCAAGAGGCACTGATAAACTGGCTGCTGACTGCATCTCCTCTTTCAACAGCACTCTTACCTCATCTATTTCATCCTTGTGGGTCTCGATAAGAAGCTCATCGTGTATTTGCAGGATTAATCTAGAACGGAGATTTAATTCCTTTAATCTGTCATTCACACGTAACATAGCTATCTTAATAATATCTGCAGCAGTTCCCTGAATAGGTGAATTCATCGCTACCCTTTCTCCAAAAGAACGTGTCATAAAATTAGAGGAACTAAGTTCTGGTATAGGTCTGATTCTACCGAAAAGAGTAGTAACATATCCATCGTCTTTTCCATCTTTTACGAGGTTATCCAGAAAGGTCTTAACCCCTGGATAGGTATCGAAGTACCGGTTAATATAGCCCTCTGCTTCTTTTCTTGATATATTTAAATCCTGTCCCAGTCCAAAGGAGCTGATACCGTATACGATTCCGAAATTAACGGCTTTGGCATTCCTTCTCTGTTCTGAGGTTACCTCCTCAAAAGGAGTATGAAATACCAAAGAAGCTGTAATGCGGTGTATATCCTGATCCTCCTTATATGCATCAATAAGTCTCTCATCTCCTGACATATGAGCCAGTACCCTGAGTTCTATCTGAGAATAATCTGCGTCCAGGAATATAAAGCCTTCTTCCGGAATAAATACCTTTCTGATTTCCCTGCCTAACTCCATTCGAATGGGAATATTCTGAAGATTTGGCTCCGTACTACTGAGACGGCCGGTTGCAGCTATTGTCTGATGAAATTTTCCGTGTATTCTGCCATCTTCACCGATATAACCGGCAAGCCCGTCAGCATAAGTGGATTTTAATTTCGTCAGCTGGCGGTATTCAAGAATCTTTTCAACAACCGGATGTTCAATTCGAAGCTTATCAAGCACCTCAGCTGAAGTGGAATATCCGGTCTTTGTCTTCTTACCGAAAGGCAGATGAAGCTTTTCGAATAGAATAACTCCTAACTGCTTCGGTGAATTGATATTAAATTCTTCTCCTGCCAAACTGTAAATTTCCGCTTCCAGTCTGTCTATCCCTATGGTTAACTTATCACCGTATTCCTTTAACTCTTCCCTGTTAACCTTTACTCCTCGTTGCTCCATGTCGAACAGTGCATAGACAAGGGGCATTTCAATTGTATCAAACAGCTTATCCATCCCTTTATTCTGCAATTCCTTTACTATAACAGGTGCAGCTTTGGCAGCTGTATAGGCAAGATTGGAGAAATAAGCAGTACTCTCCTCTGTTTTATTTATAATAAAGTCCTTAAGTGAGCTTTTTCCTATAACTTCACTGCTTGATGCCATGGTAAGTTTTAAGAAATCTCTGGCTACATCATCATATTCATAGCTGGATTGAAGCGGATTTAATAAATACGCAGCAATTGATAAATCCGTTATACCGGTTCTGATACCGGCATCCAGATAGGAAAGCTGTTCCTTTAAATGAAAGGTAGCCGCTTCTTTCCTTGATAACAGCAGCTTATTCAGCCCTTCTACTATCTTCTCTTCTGTAAGTTCAGCACCTGACGGAATAAAATAATTCTCATTTTCTCCAAGGCTAAGAGCTAGTCCCAATACTTTCCCGGCTTCTGCAATAAGATAAAAACCAATATACTCTCCCTTGGATAGCTTGCCAGCCTTTTGAAGGATTTTCTCTAATTCTTCTCTATCTGTTACGACCTGAGACTCAGATTTTGCTTCTGAACTTGCAGTATTTGATAGGGTTATACGGTCGAATCGGTTAAAATGGCTCTTTAACTCCAGCCTTTTAAAATAGCTATAGGCTTCCTGATTGTAAATCTCCGAGTAATCCGCTTGTTCAATCTGGTAATCCAGTTCGCAATCAGTTTTTATAGTTGCAAGGGTTTTACTTAAAAAAGCCTGCTCCTTGTTATTTATCATGGATTCTCTTGCTTTATTTGGCATGACTTCCGATATATGCTCATAGGCATTTTCAATGGAACCAAAAGCAGAAATAATCTTTGAGGCTGTTTTTTCTCCTATTCCTGGTACGCCTGGTATATTATCAGATGTATCTCCCATCAGTGCTTTTAAGTCAATAAATTCTGTGGGGGTAACACCGTAGGCAGCTACTACATCCTGGGTGTTATAATTTTCTATCTCAGTACCGCCCTTCTTAGTCTTTGGGATACGAATTTTAATATTTTCCGTTGCCAGCTGTAATAAATCTCTGTCACCTGAAACCAGGGAGACCTGATATCCATCCTTTTCTGCATTGACAGCAAGTGTTCCTAATATGTCATCTGCTTCATATCCGCCTTTTTCCAAAACAGAAATCTTCATAGCTTTAAGTAACTCTTTTAACAGAGGGACCTGTGCTCTCAATTCATCGGGCATGGATTTCCTGGTACCTTTATACTCCGCAAACATCTCATGACGAAAGGTTGGCTGATGCACGTCAAATGCTATGGTAAGATAATCCGGTTTCTCTTCATCCAGAATCTTAAAAAGGATATTTAAAAATCCCAATACTCCGTTAGTGTACAGCCCTTCTGAATTGGATAACACCGGAAGTGCATAAAAGGCTCTGTTTAGTATACTGTGCCCATCAATCAAAACAATTTTCTTACTCATGGAAAATCCTCATTTCCGGATATCTCATACCGATACCCTTTATAATATACTATTATGCCTGCCTTTTAGCCTTGCCAACAAGGGCTTCCCGCTAAATGAGGCTTCAGCGCTTTCTGTAAGGACTGGAGCTGTGAAAATGCTCAGGGAACTTCTCCTGTAATAGTTTGGCTCCTTCTTCATCTTCTATTACAAGATAAGCATAAATATCATCCAGTCTATCCATTATCTTCTCATGGAATACACCACTTGGCACAAAAGTCAGCTCATTGCTCCTGTTACCTTCAAAGTCCGGAAAAAACAATTCTTCTGAATAAAAGGTACTGGTCTTTGGCTCGTCTTTTAAGACCTCCTCCACCACTTCACCAAGGTGAAGACTGGATGCGATTGCTGCAGCTGCTATTACCAATATCAAAATAATTCGTTTTCTTATGTGGGCAAATTTATAGTGTACGATCTTCTCTTCATATTCACCCAATAATTCAATGAAGTCTTCATGGAAGTTATCTGACAGTTCCTTATCCGCATCCAGTCTTCTCATACCGGTCAGCAGAATATAATGAACCTCAAGTTCCTCCATACAATCGGGGCAGGACCTGATATGCTGCATAAACGCTTCCAATTGCTCCATACTTAATTTGTTATCAATAAAGGGCATCATAAGCCTTTGGACTTCAATGCAGTTCATTATTTACCATACCTTTCGGGTGTTGCACTCTTTTTGAATTACAGATAGATTTGTTTAATTATTTATTTTACCCTTTTTTTTATAATGTTTCAACTATACTTTCAAAAACAGCAGGACAAACCCGGAAAGAAATTTTACGGGTTTGTGTTTATTATTACTGAAATGAAAAGAAACTGATTTTTTTTATATAAATATGTCTTGCTTTTATTTTCATATTATGGTAGAATAATCTTCGCTGATTCAAGACAACCATTTTGATATCAGTATCGAAAATCAGCCGGTGTGTTGGAATTGGCAGACGAGACGGACTCAAAATCCGTTGTCCGTGAGGGCGTGTGGGTTCGAGTCCCACCACCGGCAGTAAAAAAAGACATAGCTTTTCCTTGATGGAAAGTTATGTCTTTTTTTATGCGTAAACATATGGTATCATGAATTAGAAAATGATTCTATAATATAATAGATCGATGATTTATGTATTGGGAAGGGATTGTAATGAAAACAAGATTGGCGCATGTAAGAGCAAATGTTTCTGATTTATATAAATCGATAGAATGGTATGAAAAAATCCTTGGATTTGAATGTACAGGAGCAGATATTAATGACAGTTGGTCCTATGCAGATTTTGAATGCGGTGAAGGTGCTACTTTTGCAATTGCGGTAAGCAGCAAAGGAACAACCAGTGCAAGATTTAATTTTAACGTCGATAACGTTAATGAGCTATGGGAGCAATTAAAAGACAGAGTAACTGTTATTGAAGCAATAGAAACAATGCCTTATGGCAACAAAAAATTTACTATCGCTGATCCTGATGGAAATGAACTTGGTTTTATACAGCAAGGCAGATAGTTCAGATTAAATAAAATGAGGCCATCCATGTGATTACAAAAACCCACAGAGTCCTTAGCACTCTCTGTGGGCTTTTATATTTATCGTATTTAAGTATTTTTTTCTTTTAACAGCATTTCTAAGGTATCTCTTATTAATTCAGAATTTCCCTCATGCTCTTTAATCACTTCACTTACTCTATCATATCCCAGCATTCCTGTATAGGCTGTAGCAAATGCATAAGACTTATCCAATAACTCTTCGCATCTGTCCTTATTTGCCTGAAGAGTTTCTATGCAATTACACCGGAAGATTTCTACTGCCTTTATCAGAAGTTCCAGACTCTCCAGCAAGCTGTCGGCTATTAAAGGAAGGAATGCATTTAGTTCAAATTCTCCGTGGGCAGCAGCCATAGTGATTGCATAATCATTTGCCATTACCTTCATAGCAATCTGAGTTACCATTTCCGGTATGACCGGATTAACTTTTCCCGGCATAATGGAGCTGCCAGCCTGAAGGGCTTTTAATCTTATCTCACCTATGCCTCCGTATGGACCGGAATTCATAAGTCTTAGATCTCCTGATATCTTCATAAGATTTACGGCCAAAGCCTTTAAGAGTCCTGATACCTCAACAAAAACGTCATTGTTCTGCGTAATATCCATTGGATATTCTGCTGCTGCCAGTCCCATTCCAGTTAATTCACGGAGATTTTCTATAACCAGAAACCGATACTTTCGTTCAGAATTTCCTGAAGTTCCTACGGCTGTACCACCTAGATTTATCTGCCTTAGGCGCTCTTCTACTTTATAAAGCCTCCACCTGTCTCTGGCAATTGCCTGGGCATATGCTCCGAATTCTCCCCCCAGGGTAATAGGTATAGCATCCATAAGCTCTGTTCTTCCAAGCTTTTTGATTCCTTCCAGCTCCCGTTCTTTGATTTGCAGCGCTTCCTGCAGACTTGCGCAACCATCACTTAGTTCCCGCAGCAATTCTATGGAGGCAATACGGAGTGCAGTAGGATAAACATCATTGGTAGATTGACCTCTGTTTACATCGTCAAGAGGATGTATCATTATCTGATACCCTTCATCGCTCTCCCGTAGAAGCATCTCAGCAAGATTAGCCAGTACTTCATTCACATTCATATTTGTGGAGGTTCCTGCGCCACCCTGCAGAGCCTCCACCGGAAACTGGTCTCTATATCCCCCCGAAAGGATTCTGTCGCAGGCTTTTATTATCCCTTCATACACACCAGGAGCACCTATCCCCAATTTCAGGTAGCTGATTGCAGCAGCTTTCTTAACTTTAACCAGAGCAAGGATAAGCCTGAGACTGGTTTGTTTATGATCCAGGGCAAAGTTACCGACAGCTTTTTTTGTTTCTGTTCCATAGAGTATGTGTTCAGTTGCAATACTATCTTTGTTTTCTTGAATGTTCTCTATCATATTCCTCTTCTCTTGGTTCCAGAATTATTACAGCTTCTGCGCACTGTTTAAAGGACCATCATCATTCACAACCACACCATTCAGGTTAAAATACTACAACTCTTCCGGTATTTCCTGAAGAATTGACGGGAATATTTCAAGACTTCGTCTTAAGATTCCCTGCATATATGCTATCAGTATTCCATAGTTGGTTATGGGTATTCCTTGATCAACACTGCATTTTTGACGATATTTCACTTCTCTTTCCGTCAGCATGCAGCCACCGCAATGGACAATCAGCTGGTACGGGCTTAAGTCTTCCGGAAACTGCCCTCCTGAAGTAAATTCAAACTGAAATTCTTTACCGGTATAGTTCTTAATCCAGCGCGGAAGCTTTACGGTTCCAATATCATCACATTGCCTATGATGAGTACAGCCTTCACAGATAAGTATTCTATCTCCCTCCTTAAGCTGCTCTAAAACTGCCACTCCCTTAACGGCCTCCAGCAGTAAACCCTTATACCTGGCAAATAAGATGGAAAAGGAGGTAAGAGGTATATCTTTTGGTGTATCAGCAGATACCTTTGCAAACACCTGGCTGTCGGTTATTACAAGACTGGGCTTTTTCCCTAAATTCTCAAGGGTTTCCTTCAGTTCATACTCTTTTACTACAATTGCCGTTCCGTCAGCCTCCAGGATATCCCTTATGGTCTGTTGTTGAGGTAGTATAAGCCTCCCTTTCGGAGCCGCTTTATCTATGGGTACTACTAATATAACAAAATCTGATGGATGTATAATATCACCAACTATTCGAAGCTTACTATCTTCTGTCGGTACTATTTTAGAAACAATATTTTTAATTGTTTCAATATTCAAGCCGGTAACCGCACTTACAAAGATTTCATTCTGACCATACTGCTCTGCTGGTATTTCCTTAAGCAGATCAGCCTTATTGTATGCCAATAGATAGGGAATCTTCTTCTCTTCAAAGAGCTTGATCAGCTCAATATCAGTAGCTGACTTCCCTGCCTGCGCATCAATTATTAAGATAGCGATATCGGTCTTATTCAATACCTGTCTTGTTCTTCTTACTCTTAATTCCCCTAAAGCTCCTTCGTCATCAATTCCAGGAGTATCTATAATCATCACCGGACCTAATGGCAGCAGCTCCATTGCTTTATAAACAGGATCTGTAGTTGTTCCTTTTACATCTGAAACCACTGACAGCTCTTGTCCTGTAATTTTATTAACCAAGCTTGATTTACCGGCATTTCGTTTACCAAAAAAACCTATATGTAAACGGTCTGCGGAGGGTGTTTCATTTAATCCCATACTGCCATCTCCTTTGTGTTCTTAACATAATCATGCGAATTTATGGTATCACAAATCACATATCAAATCAAGAAATTGTACAGACAAAAAATGCACTCTCCATATGACAGTCTGCTTACAGCCCACTGTATATAAGGTGCATAGTTTTAAATGTATTGTATTTTAATTTAAGCAGTATTGCAAAATCAAATATTTGGATTAAACCAGATAATGCAGTCATACGCCCAGAAAGCTTATGCGCAGGGTAACCTGTTATTATATATAAGCTTATATAATTTCTATAAATTACTCCTAAATATCAAAACTAAAATCTACAAAGAAGGGTTATATTCTGGGCACTGCAGCCAAAAGCACAAATCATAAAATAATCCCCTCTTCTGATTAGCTGCTTTTCCATGGCTTCATAGAGAGCTATAAACGGACTGCTCGTACCTGTATCTCCGTAAACATCACCAATATAAGGGCTGGCAGATTTATCTATTACCATCCGTTCTCTTATGACCTCAAGTCCTTCTTTGCTGTTTTGTGAGAAACAAAACATATTTATCTTTTCTATTGTAAGAGAATTTCTTGAAAGTATTGTTGATATAGACTCCTCCAAGGCTTCAACATTAAAGATTTTCTTTTTATAAATGGAAAATTCCATATCATTTCCATCTTTTATCAGAAACATATTTGAAAAACCACAGTGGGGAAATAATGGTGAATCTGTATCATCCGGACTAACTATACTTAGTGCGTCACATACACCGCTTTCTTCATCGGTTTTCTCTAACAGAACGGCACATGCAGCATCTCCCTGATTTTGGGTATCGATGTTCATATAATCACAACCTATCAGAAGAGCACGTTTTATGTGAGGGCTCATAGTCATATATTTGGAAATCTGATCAAAAGCCAAGGTCATTCCACAACCATTGGAATTAACATCATAACAGATACATTCTTTCTTACCGCCAATTACATTATGTATTTTGGCAGAAGTTGCAGGTGAAACATATTCCGGCAATTGACTGGAAAGTACGATCATATCCATGTCCGCTCCTGATAAATCTGTTTTAAGGAATAAATCCTGAATTGCGTCCAGCGAAAGCAGTATGGTATTATGCCAGTTATGCTTGCTTCCCTGTTTCTTACACTTATTCTCCGACAGAGCCGTACTCGTACTTCTGTATTCTTTTTCTGCTGTGTGCATTACACTTTTCGTTTGACTGGAAACTACCTGTCCTCGGCTGACTGATATGTCTGCAATTTTTATGTGTACCATAGTGTTCCTCTATCTTATATTTATTTTAAAATAACAGTAAAGGCAATATAAGTTGATGTAAGTTCTAAACCGCTTTCAAATATATAAATAACAAAGCTTTATTTAATAATCTGAAAGCAAAACTTAATTCAAGTTATATAAAAAGAAAAGCTAGCCTGAAAATGCCATGGCTAGTCTTATCATGGTAACTCGGCTGCCATAGCTTTCGCCTTAGGCCCGTGGCTTTGCGTCTCTGCCTTTTGGCAGGTTTGCCTTTATCTTACAATATGATATTAATATTTGACCGGTAATAGGAATAATTACCTACTCTTATTATATACTAATTTGATTAATAAGCAAGCTTTTTTCGCTAATTTTGTCATTCTTAGACATATTTTGTTTGAGATAGTCTCCATTGAAACTAAAAATGTGGTTTTTTACAAAAAAGCTCATGTGCATATCGTTGGAATTGCGTCATGAGCAAGAAATTGTCCCTTAATGGATTATCATATCCGTTATATCTTTATAAGTTGTATAAGGTTTGATATGATAAGTACCAACCCTTATCTTTCTGGAGTAATTATTTATTATTAGATATTGATTAAAAGCACCAGCATCTTCAATTATACCATTCTCTTTCAATATACGAGTAACCTTTTCAGAGGACATACCTTCTGTAATAACGATTTCTTTTGCAGTATCCTCTGTACTTTCTTCAGGTGTATCAGAATCGTTCTTTGAGGTTCCATTAGCTTCTGAAGTATTTTCTGTACCTGTTTCCCCTGTCTGCGCACTATTATCATCTGTAATAGCATCAGTTCCATTTTTATCGTCAGTTTTACTATCATCAGAGTTTTCCGGTGCTTCGCTTATATCATCCTTTTTGTCATCGGTGACTGGAACTTCTTCCGCTTCGTCTGATTCCTCTGTACCATTTTCCTGCGGGATTTCAGTGGGTGTCGGAGTAGCCAGTAAATCATCCAGTGAATTTACCGTACTGCTCTCAACCATACCCAGCTCTTTTGCTCTTGCGATTATCTGCTCATCAGAAAGCCCATTCTTGGATGATCCATGAAATGCTACAGACATTACAACAGCTGAAAAAAGTATGCCGACACCAATTCCTCTTACATAATATTTTAGATTCATACATTCCTCTTATCTTGTAAAATTCTTACTGTTGCTTTGCATTTTCTTTATACAGATCAACTACTAACTTGACTTCACCCTGTCCAATTTCCAGTGCTTTTGAAATATCCACAATGGAAAAGCCCTGTGAATAAAGCTCCAGTATCTTCTGATTAGAATTACTGCTTGCTTCTGAATCTTCTGGGATTAACGTTTGTTTTTGCTCCACTTTCACTTGAGAAACATTTTTTTTGCTTTTTGATACATTAGTATCTTTTGCAGTTTCAGAACGAACGGAGGCTTCTTCAATGACTTTTTTCTGTTTATCAGCATTTCTCATCAGAGTTTTCAGTTCTTCTTCTTTTTCACCAAGCATATTATACAAAAATACAACCTCTTCGTGATTAAGCTTGATTTTTTCTAAGATCTGTTCTGAAAAATCATTTACGGCGATAATTTTTTCATTGGATAATTGGCTGAGCTGATTTTCAGTTTTATATAGATATCCTTCCGTGGTCTCCTGACACATCTCTTCTACCTGCTGTTTCAGTCCGCTTATATCCATAACTTTTTCATCGAGACCTGTATTCAGCACAAAATCCTTGCCCTTCTTATCTGTTTTATCAACCATAAAACAACTAATAATTATTATTGCAATTCCTACGATTATAAGGACTATTGCTGTTCCCATTTTATGTCCTCCGGTTTATAATGATATCTGTTTATTGCCAGCCGTTAAATTCTGATATCGATAGAGCCGGATCTGGTTTTCTTATTTTCTTCCTTTGACTCTTCTTTTTTCTGTTTTTTTGACTTGGAACCAAAAAAACTATTATTTCCCTTTTCTTTCGCATCATATCGGTATTCTTTATTTTCACTTTTTAATGCTTTAACAGGTTGTTGGCTGTTGTGTTTTATTTCACTGTTAATTTTATTATGTATAACAATCTGATCATTTATAGGCTTCTGACTTTCCTGATGCTTATAACCAGATACCTCCTGGGATTTAGGAGCCATTGTAACTACTTCTATTGGTGTTATTGGCATAAGGCAACCTCCTTTATAATCCAACTACCTTAATATCAGCTCTGTCTCTGATAAATTTAGAGTAATGAGTTTCCGTCTTTACATGATAGTTTACATTGGATATAACGATTTTAACGCCTGGATAAGCAACATTTTCTACTTTGATCCAACCACCGTCACTGTTTCCAATTTCTACCCGAAGCATATCAAATTTATTCTGACACTCTTTATATTCAGTTCGTAACTGTATACAGTTATTGGTAGCCAATCTGATGTATTCTAATTTTTCCGGGGAAAGTTTCTCGCCTTGACTTATTTTCCTTTTATAGGTTTCAATAATAGGCAGCAGCTTGTCCAAATCTGCATCAATAGCAGCTATTCTTTTCTGCACTTCCCTGTATTGCTCCACTTTTTTGGGATCGATACCAACTTCTAATTGAGTGAAAGTTCCCATAGTGGAACCGGCTGTTTTTACTGTAATGGAGGTTCCCGAAGTTATTTCACCACCAGTGATAAAGCCCTTCTTACCACCAACTATAATATCGCCTCTTGCTGATATTTTACTGTGTAAAATTGCTTCCGTGGATACATACCCACCGGACTTAACAACGGCATTCTCAAAAAATTTAGAAATAATATTTCCTTCCGCTTCCATAATTCCTTTGTTCATGCCCTGCATTCCCCGTTTTAAGACAATCTGTCCGGTAGCATAGAGTCTTGCACCTTCCACAACACCATCTACGATAATATCACCTTTTGCTTTGATGGAATATCCTGCACGAACATTACCTTTCACCGTAACATTACCTTCGTAATCAATGTCTCCTGTAGAGGAATCCACGTCAGCCAACACCTCGTAAGTATTTGATACAAATACTTTTCCATTTACTAATTCCACATGTCCGCTTACATCAGAATACATTTTAAGACCATCCTCTGATAAATGGATATCTCTGCTGTGTTTTAGAACTTTTTTTGTTACTTTTCTGGGTGGAATTGCATTACCTGTAACATCAATACCAGGCTTTCCATAAACTTCAGGCTCTAAAACGGCAAGTAAATCTCCTTTATTAATGGAGCTGATCATATCCAGCTGGTGAAAATCTACTGTACCGTCTTCTTTTTCCTTTGGTTTTAGTGTCTTATCTGTGTTGAAATAATAGATTATTTCTGCGTCTTTACCTTCAATGGGCTTTAACCCTCTGGCCAGTGTTATCATTTCATTATATATTGGATTAATCAGATATGCATCTATAATATCTTCAATAACACCATATTTAACACCTGCACGTTTAAGAATATCCAGTATATCATTCTTGGTCAGCATTTTTCCGCCTACTACAGGTGGATAAAAATATCCTTCCACATACATCCTGTCTGGTGAAATACTGACATCCAAAAGCTCATTAACTTGTGAGAAGATGGCTGGAGTCAGTTTAATTTCGATCATTTTATCTTTTGACGTATTGATTGCTCTCGCAAGAGCATTGACATCATAATCATACAATTGGATTTTGCTAAAATAATTTACTACATCATTGAATTCCAGTGCTTTACCGTCAGATCTTCCCGGTATTAACCTGATGTATGTTCCATCCGCCTTAATAACAAGTTGAAAGTAACCGTTCCTATTAACCATACTCTTCTCCCTACGCTATGTCATAAACAATAACTCTATATTACAACCAAGCTTTCGCCTCATCTTTTGCAGTGCTTTGGTATGCAGCTGCGATATTCTGGATTCAGATACCTCAAGCACATTGCTGATTTCTTTTAGTGTCAACTCTTCGTAGTAGTATAAGATAATTACTTTTTTTTCTTTTTCAGTCAACACTTCCAGTGCATCCGTCAGAATAGTTTTTAATTCATTTCTTTCCGTTATCTGTTCAGGAGTTTCATAATTAGAGCTTAAGTTAGACTCTACATTACTTTCGCTGCCCTGCTCCAGAAACTCATCCAGGGAAAATAAATTGGATATATTCGTCTGGTTCTGCCACAACTCATAATCCTTCATAGATAGTTCTAATTCATTTGCCATCTCTTCATCGGTAGCGGCTCTTCCAAGAACACTTTCCAGTTTCTGATATGCTGTATCCATCTTACGCTGCTTTTGTCTCAAGGTTCTTGGTATCCAGTCCATCTTCCTTATTTCATCCAGTATTGCTCCCCTAATTCTGAAACTGGCATAGGTTTCAAATTTAACACCTTTGGTGTAATCAAATTTATCCACCGCATCTATGAGTCCAAATATTCCATAACCAACTAAATCTTCGTATTCCACATTGTAACCCAAATACATACTGAGCCTTCCAGCTACAACTTTTACTAATCCAGCATATTCAGTTATGAGTCTTTCACGCACTTCAGAAGTCTTGTTCTTACTGTAATCCTCCCAAAGTTTGATTTTGTACTCTGCGTTCATCTATTATCCCCCAAATTCTGAATATCTCAGCCTTTTTAAATTATATACTTTAAGCTGATTCACTCGAAATTCTGCGTATTTTTAAAGACAACTGAATACTTCGCCTTTTTTATCTAGTATAATAAAAAAGCCACCAATTATACTTGTTCAACTTCTTCTTTGAGCACGTCTTCTGTTAAATTATCTGCTGCTGCATTTTCTTCTGTATTCTCTATATTTTTATCTGCTGCCTGTTTTTCACTTGTTGCTTTACGGATGACTGCTGCCGCTATCTTACCCAGAATAAAGAATCCTATCAGCACCAGAAACACTCTCCAGAGACTTACTAAAAGTGTTTCATGATTTATGATATTTACAATACTCATCACTGCACCTGCCAAAAGCATCACTGCAGGTGCTATATATCTGTCTTTCATATAAACTCCCATCTGCGTGCTTTAGCACACGTACATAATAAACAGCTTCCTTCTGTGAGTACCAAAGAATCAGATAATCTTCACCGGCTTACCTACTGACTTAACATACAACTCACCCGTCTCCGGATAAAATTCAATTGTCCTACCATAATTTAAACCGGTATCTTCAGCTATAATTTTAATTCCGAGGGATGCCAGTTTTTGTTTACTGGCTTCAATATTTCGTTCTCCGATACGTAACATATCGTTATTAGAGTTAAAAGCAAACATTTGGGCTCCGCCTGCAATTTTTGCTGTCAGCCGGTTCTTATTTGCTCCTATGGAAACCATTTTCTCAATCAGCACATCTATTCCAGTATCTGCGAATTTAGCAGTGTTTTCATTATTCTTAATCTTTGTACTATCAGGCAGCATGACATGAACCATTCCTGCTGTCTTTTTCACAGAGTCATAAAGGGTAATTCCAACACATGAACCTAGTCCTAATGTTGTCAGTGCATCTGGTGAGCTGCATACATTCATATCTGCCATTCCTACTTTAACCATTACGCTCATATAATCACCTATAATCCTAAGGATTTTAATATAACATCGTATGATTCCAAAGTAGGTATTAAGATAAAGTAACCATTGACATCCGAATCATCTTTAACAAACTGTGTTTCAATAATAAGTGCTTTATCACCAACCTTACCAAATTCGATAGCTGGTACACTTAAGATAGCACCGGCCATGTCAATGGACATATAGGGTATACTGGCATTTATTTTAATACCAGTGAGGGTTGACAGTGAGGACAGGTATGCTCCGGCAATGATATTTCCTATCTCTCTAAGTGCTGAGTACTCCATTTCCGTAAAATCCTCAAGCTTTGAAGATTTGCCCATAAGAATATTTACTATACGGCAGGCTGACATCTGTTCCATCATGAACATCATCATACCATTAATTTCGCCTTCCAGGGTAATGAGGATTCCTACAACGATTTCCTCCGCACCTCCAAGCATATCCGGAAGTTCTTTAATATTGAGCAGATCCACCTTTGGTACATTCATATCAACCTTACTGTTTATCATAGTGGATAAAGCAGTTGTAGCATTACCTGCACCAATATTTCCGATTTCTTTTAAAACGTCATATTGCATGTTGTCTATGTTATCTAAATTAATATTTGGCAATGCTATCTCTCCTTATACTGTTTCTTTCTCCACTATAACCCCATTAATATTGAGTAAAGAAATCAGGCTGTCATTATGTTTACCTATTCCTGAGAGGTAACCATTTTTGTCTTCAACTGCACTATTGGTGACTTTTTCCACCATACTGTCATCTAATGTAACCACTTCTTTTACTTCATCTACTATTATGCCCACAGCTGATTGAGAATCAAATTTAATTATGATAATCCTGGAAGCACCTGTAATCTTATCCTCTTCCAATCCAAATTTTAAACGAAGGCTCATTACAGGAATGATCTCACCTCTTAAATTGATAACACCTTTGAAATAATGCTGGGCTTTTGGTACTCTCGTTATACTTTGCATACGAACTATATTATCAATATATTTAATATCAATACCATATTGCTCTATTCCTATTTTTACTACTATATATTGCTTTCCGTCATTAACTGTATTTTCCATATGAACCCCCTCCTTCTAGACCAGCGTATTAACATCGAGAATCAGGGCAACCTCACCGTCACCAAGTATGGTAGCTCCGCCTATGATCTTATTATTATTAATAAACTTACCAATTGACTTAATAACAATTTCCTGCTGTCCGATTAAATTATCCACTACAAGACCAGCAAGTCTGTCCCCTTTTGATATAATAACGACAATCATGTTCTCCTGGTTTTCTTTATCACCCGGTACATCCAGAATCTGATTTAAACGAAGTAAAGGTATAACATTTCCGCGCAGATTAATAACTTCCTTGGAGTGTACATACTTTATGTCAGAAGCGGCCACGTCTTCAATGGTCTGAATACTTCCAAGAGGTATTGCATACTTCTCAGAACCAAGCTCTACCATTAATGCCTGTATAATGGCCAAGGTAAGAGGTAATCTGATTATGAAGTTACTTCCTGCTCCAAGTTTTGTTTTCGCTTCAATATCTCCGCCCAGTGCTTCGATTTTTGTCTTTACAACATCAAGACCAACTCCTCTGCCTGATACATCCGTAATAACTTCTGCAGTTGAGAAGCTGGGTTTGAATAACAAATCAATAATTTCTTTGTCAGACATTACTTCTGCCTGTTCATTTGTAATAGTCCCTTTTTCAACCGCTTTTCTCTTAACTTTTTCAACATTGATGCCTGCACCATCATCTCTGACTTCAATTACAACGTTATTTCCATCCTGATAAGCATCCAGATAGATAGAGCCTGCAGCAGGTTTGCCTTTAGCCGCACGTTCTTCATTGCTTTCAAGTCCATGGTCTGCTGCATTACGCAGTAAATGCATCAGCGGATCACCAATTTCATCTATAACGGTTCGGTCTAATTCTGTCTCCTCACCTGTCATATAGAGTTCCATCTTCTTATTTAAGGATTTGGATAAATCTCTTATCATTCGAGGGAATCGGTTTAATACACTTTCAATAGGAACCATTCGAACCTTCATTACAGATTCATGAAGATTGGTAGTAACTCTTTCAAGGTATTCAATCTGTTCATTGAAGCCGGAATCTGTCTTAGAGCTTTTCTCTCCGGTATTCATGGAAACCAGGCCGTTCTTTGCTATAATCAGCTCACTTACCAAATTCATAAGTACGTCGAGTTTTTCAATATCCACGCGGACCGAACGGTTTACAACAGGTTTGGAACTCTGCTGCTTAACTGTACTTTGAGCTGCTGTTTTATTCTGATTATTATTTCTTAATTCTTTTTCTTCTGGCTGAGCAGCTTCATTTTCTTCAGCTGCTTCTGAGGATGTGACATAAATCGGCTCTATAAAAACTTCTTTGATTTCAGATACGCTTAAAATTGTTTTTCTTACTTTCTCAATATCCTCTTTCGTTAAAAGTACAACACTGAAATCAAGGTCAAATTTCTCATCTTCGATATCCTGTACTTCGGGTTTTGATTTGATTACATCTCCCAAACTTTCTAAAGCCTTGAATACAAGGAAAGCTCTTGCGGCTTTTAATATACAATATTCCTGCACAAAAACTGTTATGCCATATGCACGTACTCCGACTTTGTCCGCTTTTGCAATAGCGTTTTTTTCATATTCTGCAAGGGGTAATTCCTTGTATTTTCCTGTAGAAGCGGAAACAGTGTCTACTGCTGCTGCACTGACTGCCTGTGTTGCCTGAACCTGTTCCTTAACTCCGTCAGCAGCTTTGCCTAATCCTGCATTCAGGATGCTGTTAAGCTGTTGTATGATATCTTCATAATCTTCAGTTCCTTCATCAGCACTTGCCTGTATATTACTTAAATAACCTTCCAGCGCATCAAGGCCCTTAAACAATACATCAACCAGTTCCGCAGTAACACCCATCTTGCCGTTTCTGATTTCAGAAAAAACATTTTCCATATCATGAGTCAATCTCTGCATTCTCTTAAAGCCCATGGTTCCAGCCATACCTTTAAGAGAGTGAGCTGCCCTGAATATTTCATTTATAGTCTCACTATTTTCCGGTTCAGTTTCCAATATTAATAACTGTTGGTTTAAACTCTGTAAATGTTCTTTTGTTTCATCAATAAATATCTCAAGATATTGACTCACATCCATATTATTGTACCCCCAGACTTTTTTGTATTGCATCTGCTATTTTTTCCAATGGAACTACCTCATTGACAAGTCCATTATCTCTGACGACCTTTGGCATGCCATATACTGTGCTGGTAGCTTCATCCTGTGCAATTACATAAACGTTCTTTTTTTCTTTTAGTTTTTTTATACCATAGGTTCCGTCGCTGCCCATTCCGGTTAATACCACACAGATGATGTCAGTATACGCAGAATCTGCAATGGATTCATACATATAATCAGCACATGGCTTTAAACCATTTTTTGCAGGTTCCTGTGTAACTGTTAACACTTCTTTGTTCAGGTCTGCCCGTGTCAGCCGCATCTGATATCCGCCTTTTGCTATATAGGCTGTATTTTCTGAAAGGGATTCCAAATGTTCTGCTTCTTTCACTCTTATATTACTGATTTCATTCAATCTGTTCGCCAGAGAAGCTGTAAATCCTTCTGGCATATGCTGTACAATAAGTACACTGCAGCCTAATGCGGCACTGAGTTTAGGAATAACCTGCTGTAATGCTTTTGGACCACCGGTAGAACATGCAATTGCTATTAACTTTCTGCCTGTTCTGTTTAATGAGGAAACCTTAGGAAGAATTGCTGAGGAAGAAGAACTGATTGATTCATTCTTTACAGAAATATTGCTATTTGTAGCCGTTTTGTAAAAACTGTTGGATTTCAGAGAACTGTCTTCTCTTTGTATTTCTCGTATGTTTGTTCCATTCAGTTTTGTTGCAACCTCAAGGCATGCTACAATTTTATTTTTAAATTTATCACTTTTTACCTCAAAGAAGCTTTCCGGTTTGGTAACAAAATCAAATGCGCCTAATTCTAAAGCTCTGATTGTCTCTTTTGCTCCTTCTTTTGCCAAAGTGCTGACAATAATTATAGTTGCTTTGATATTCTTCTGCTCAAGCTGTTCTAATAGTTCAATTCCGCTCATCTGAGGCATGTTAATATCTAAAATCACAGCATCATATACTTCTTTATGCTGTGTTAATAACATAAATGCCTCCAGTCCGTTAACAGCAACTTTTGAAACGTGAAACCTAGGATCTGAATTTATTATATCAGAGAGTACCCTTCTCATGAGTGCAGAGTCATCAACTATTAAAACTTTTTTCTGCATATTAACCCCTTTCGTGAACATCAAATCTTTGATTTAATATTCCTGAATCCGTAGTTGAAAGAATAGTCGTTATTTTAACCTATAACTCCCATCTGTGCACTTTAGAGCACTTACTTACATATCAAGATATTTTTAATATCTTTTGCTTATATATAACATAATTCAGTTTATATATAAAATACTTCTGCTTATATATTTATATCATTTTCAATAGATTCTATCTGCTGCCTGCATTCTTGTCTTTCGCTCTTTGTCGAATTTCTTCTTCAAAGATATATTTTATAACTGCTTCTCTATCTTCTTTCAGAACCTCTTTAAATTGCAGGCGATACTCATAGAACCCAACCCGGTTAGTCATTTTTTCGGAGGAAATAATAACTCCTGAGACGTAATCAGCCTTAAGTTTTACTGGTACCCCGAATTGAATCTTCATTTGTACAAAACTACCGATATCATGTAGATTCTCTGAAGTAAGTCTTACACCACCACCACTTAAATCTACGATAATACCATTCTGCCAATCTCTTTTGCATTGCTCCAGTGCTTCAATACAAGCTTCTTTCTCTTCCGGGCTTTTAAACTCATCCTGCTTTAATTTATACCTGAGCGTCAGCTCTGCTTCTGTTACGATATAATACTCTGTATCTAAGACACAAGACAGGCGAAAGTATTTCCTTCTTTGGTGCTTTTCCAGTGCGGATGTAAACTCTATGGTTAGTATGTACACATTATCATCATTTGACCGGTCCGTAACTACCCCTTTACATTCATATAAACCACTGTTTGCAAAAAAACGTAAACTGTATCTGTCACCTACAGACAGAGGCACTATTCTGCCCTTAACAATTGGCATAGTTATAATGGCAGATTTGTAATCCGGAAAATCCAATACCTTACTTTTATAACTGGCTTTCTCGTTTTCTTCATCCCTGTCTAATATTTTTAGTTCAACCTTATCCCCAATGGATACAACATCACTTACCATAGCTTTAACCTCCACTATTTGTTTGTCCTGCGATGAATCAGACTTGTAAATAAATTGGCAAAGCCTCTGCGTTCCTGTTTATTGACCGGAACTCCATTACAGATTGAGGCAGCCAATGCCGATACTGCTTTGGCAGAGGGTGAATTAGGATACAAGATGGAATAAGGTTTCTGCTGCATGACTGCTTTTGAAACATTGGCATCCTGTGGTATTCCTCCCAGATACTCCAGCTTAACTGTTAAAAACTTTTCGACCACCAGATTCATCTTATTATATAAACTGCGGCCTTCTTCCTGTGTATTGATCCGGTTAGAAATCATCTTTATTGATGTCTGTTCCGAATTAAATTCCGGCTTCTTATTCAATACCTTTAATAAGGCATATGCATCTGTTATTGATGTAGGCTCAGGAGTTATTACTAACAGAACTTCTTCACTGGCAATAACAAATTCCAATACACTGCCGGTTATTCCTGCACCTGTGTCTATTATAATTATATCGGCAATTTCATCTAATTCATATAGTTTACGGTTAAGAAAGTCTAGTTGTCCTTTCGTAATATCAGACATTTCCTGTATTCCAGACCCCCCTGATATGAACATCAGATCTTCCGGTCCTTTTGTTATGATTTCCTGAAGTGTCTTATTTCCGTAAATTAAATCTGCCAGATTGTGTTTTGGCCTTATACCAAGCATAACTTCGACATTTGCAAGTCCAAAATCAGCATCCAGTATTACAACCCGCTTACCTAATCGGGTTAATTGAATACCTAAATTAACAGCTAAATTAGATTTACCTACACCGCCTTTTCCGCTTGTGACTGTTATTACCCTGGCTAGTTTATCAGGCAAACTCTGTTTTTTAACAATATTTCGAAGCTGCTCTGCCTGATCCATTACTCAAAACCTCCTAAAAGTTTCTTCGCAGTTTCTTGTGTATCAATCTTACCAATGTCATCGGGTACATTCTGTCCGCAAGTGGCATAGGAAAGCTCAGCATTTGTCAGCATCCTGATATTCAATATATTTCCTACTGATATTGTTTCGTCCAATTTCGTAAAAATTATGCGGTAATTAGTAATCTCAGAGTAATTCTCTGTAATGCGGATTAAATCTTTATATTTAGTAGTAGCACTTAAAACGAGATATATTTCTTTTTCTTCCTCTGTTACTGTACCAAGGAGTCTTTCAACATCATCTCTTTGTTGTCTATTCTTATGTGAGCGTCCTGCTGTATCCACAAGTACAATATCGTAATCAAGAAGCTCTTCTCTGGCACTTATCATCTCTTCTTCCGTATAGATTACTTTCATAGGAATCCCAAGAATATTTGCATAAGTCCTTAACTGATCAACCGCTGCAATACGATAGGTATCGGAGGTTAGCATTGCAACCTTTAACTTTCTGTTTAACTTCAAGTCTGAAGCTATCTTTGCAATGGTCGTTGTTTTACCGACCCCTGTGGGTCCAATAAAAAATATGAATTTACACTTATTTTCCTGCACTTCGATGGTTTTTGGCTGACCAAGCTTTAATATGATTTTCTGATATACATGGGATAATATATTATCAATTGTAATATCTTTTGTAATTTTATTTTCTATTTCCGCTACCAGCTGGGTTACGAATTTTTCATCTACTTCATTTCTTAGCAGCTGGTCATAAACAAGCTGTATACAAGCTTCTCTTTTTTGCTCTTCCGGATCTTTTTGTTTTATTTCTTCTTGTTCTTTTTTCTCGTTCTGTCGTTCCAGCATTTGCTTCTCCAGCAGCTCCTGAAGACTGTTAAGTTTTTTTTCAATAGCAGAAGCATCCTCTGCAAAAGAACTGCCTGCATTGCTTTTTAAGGTTGAATTCTTTTCAACAAGGCTGCTTTCCAAAGAAGTATTTGTAAAAAAAGACGGTTTTATATTAGGGGGAGTATTTTCAGCTTCTTTCTTTCCGCCTGATAATATGCCGGTATCATCCACTGCCGCTGTTATCTCAACGGAAGGTTTACGAAATAGTCTGTACACCCCTTTGGGCGAAACGGTTTTAATATTCATTACGATGGCATCTTTACCCAGCTCATTCTTAGCCAAAAGAATTGCTTCCGTTTCTGTTTCTGCCTGATATTTTTTAATAATCACTATACAGTCACCATCCCTACCGATTGTAATTCAACATTTGATTCTATTTCATTATAGGATATTACTATAAGATCTTTAAAATAATCCTGTGTTAACTTTTTAAAATACATTCTGACAATAGGAGAAGTTATAATAATCGGATTCTTTCCTATGTTCTCCAGCTTTTGAATTTCTTCTTCCACAGAACCCATGATATCTCTGGTTTTTTCGGGATCCAATGTCAGATAAGCTCCCTGTTCTGTTTGTTTTACACTTCCCATAATGTCCTGCTCTACCTTTGGATCCAGCGTAACTACGCTGGTAACTTCAGATGAAGGGAAATATTTATTACTTATTGCTCTTTTAAGGCTCTGACGAACATATTCCGTAAGTACATCTGTATCCCTTGTAGTTGGTGCGTAATCAGCAAGGGTTTCAAAAATCGTTATAAGATCTCTGATAGATATTCCTTCTTTTAATAGATTCTGCAGAACTTTTTGTATCTCACCTACACTAAGCAGCTTTGGTACAAGTTCCTGAACAAGGGTGCCATTTGCTTCCTGAATATTGTTGATAAGATTTTGTACATCCTGTCTGGTCAGCAGCTCGAATATATGGCTTCTGATGACTTCCGTGAGGTGAGTAGCTATGATTGACGGAGGATCTACTACTGTATAACCTAAAGATTCTGCCCTCTCCCTCTGATTTTCGGTTATCCAAATGGCAGGTAAATGGAAGGATGGCTCAAAGGTAGGAATTCCTGTGATTTCTTCTTCAACATAACCTGGATTCATTGCCATATAATGGTCAAAAAGTATTTCACCTTCACTAATTGGGATACCTTTTATTTTTACCAGATATTGATTGGGATTTAACTGAATATTATCTCTTAATCGTATTATCGGAACAACACAGCCCAACTCTAAGGCAATCTGTCTACGTATTAAAACAACTCTGTCGAGAAGGTCACCGCCCTGGTTAACATCTGCCAAAGGAATAATACCATAACCAAATTCCAGTTCAATGGGATCTACCTGTAAGAGATTAACCACATTTTCAGGCCTTCTGATCTCGTCTCCGCTTTCTTCTTCCATAGCAGCGGCACTTTCAATATCTTCCACTTCCATTCTGCCAGCAATGGTCCTTCCACAAATGATGAATACCACACCATAAGCGCAGAAAACCAGATCATTTAAAGGTGTCATGATACCCAGGAATATTAACGCACCACCTACAATATAAAGAACCTTAGGGATAGAGAATAACTGTTTAACCAGGATATCTCCAATATCTGCTTCTTTTGTAGCTTTTGTAACAATAATACCGGTTGAAAGTGAAATAAGAAGAGAAGGTATCTGACTTACAAGTCCTTCACCGATGGTAAGAATTGTATATTTATCGAAGGCCTCTGTCATATCCATTCCGCCTCTGAAGGAGCCGATGGCTAAACCGCCTACAAAATTTATCAATACAATGATAAGACCAACAATGGCATCACCTTTAACGTACTTGGTAGCACCATCCATTGCTCCGAAAAAGCTTGATTCCTGCTGTATCTTTTCACGTCTTTCTTTCGCCTGTATATCATTTATTGCACCAGTATTCAAATCCGCATCAATAGCCATCTGCTTACCGGGCATCGCATCCAGAGTAAATCTCGCTGTTACTTCGGCAACACGCTCAGATCCTTTATTGATGACGATAAACTGAACCAGAATCAGTATAACAAATACTATAATACCGATAATAGCGTCACCGCCTCCTACGAAGTTACCAAAAGTCTGTATTACTCCACCGGCCTCGCCATCTTTCAGTATTAATCTCATGGCAGATACATTTAAGGAAACCCTGAAAATAGTTGTGAATAACAGAATTGTCGGAAATGCAGACATATTTAATACCTCTCTTGAAAATAAGGCATTAAAAAGAACAATCATAGATACAGATATATTAAGTGCCAGTAATATATCCAGTAATAAATGAGGAATAGGTATAATCAAGAATATAATTGCTGCCAGCAAGTAAATACCTACAGCCATGTCTGTCTTTCTCATGGATATTGCCCCCTGAATTTATATAGTATGGCTTATCAGAAATCACTTTTCAAATTTCTGATAAAAGGCAGCGTTTTACTGCCGTACATCCGATTATAGAAACAAAGCTCCTTGTTTCTATCTGACTAAGTATTATTTTTAAGATTATAAACATAAGCAAGTACTTCCGCTGTCATCTGGTATAATTCCGGCGGAATCTCATTACCGATTTCAACATTATAATAAAGCATTCTTGCCAGAGGTTTATTTTCAACGATCTCAATATGATTTTCTCTTGCAACTTCTTTTATTTTCTGAGCCAGGAAATCAGCTCCTTTTGCAACAAGAACCGGTGCTTCGCCGGTATCCTTATCATATTTTATAGCTGTTGCAAAATGTGTTGGATTCGTAATGACAACATCCGCTTCCGGAAGCATCTGCATCATTCTCCTCTGTGATATCTCCCTCATCTTATTTTTAATTTTTCCTTTAATATGAGGATCACCTTCTGATTGCTTATATTCGTCCTTCACTTCTTGCTTGGACATTCTCATTTCTTTTTTAAACTTAAACTTTTGATATATATAATCAGCCATTCCTATTATCAGAAAGACTATACTTATATTCAAACCTAATTTTATTACAATATCTCCAATAAACTCAACAGCCTGGATTAGTTCCATATCGTAAAGCTTTTGTAAATCGCCGCTGTAGTCTATCAGTGTGTTATATGCTATATACATGATAGCTAATATTTTTAATACTTCTTTTAAGGTATCTACCAATTTATCTTTGGAAAATATTTTCTTAAATCCCTTAATAGGGTTAAACTTATCCGGTTTTGGTTTTAATGGCTTCGTAGTTACTTTCCATTTAACCTGAAAAACATTTACAACAATGACTACCATAACTGCAATCACAAATATAGGCAACAAAATGAGTAATATCCGATAAATACTTTCTCTTAAAAGAGCATTTGCTGTTACTATATGGAAATCATCATCCGTTACCTTAACAATATTACCATAGAATTCATAAAAAGCTTCAATAAACTGGTTTCCTATTCTTCCGACAAAAATTCTTAATGTCAGAAATAAAGCAATCAATGCAGAAGCTGTTATTAAATCCGTACTTCTGGCTACCTGACCTTCTTCTCTGGCATCACCTAATTTTTTGGGGGTAGGATCTTCGGTTTTCTCGCCTGGTCCTTCTGCAAAAAACTGCAGATTATAGGCCAATAATCTATTCAATGCAATGCCTCCCTTAACCCACAAAAAATCATTATCTCAATGCATAAATTGCTGCTTTCATCATATCAATCATTTCATTAAAAATAAATCCTGAAACTGTTGGTAAAAACTTTGTCAGCAGAAAAAGTATTAACAGACCTGTCATTATTTTCAATTGGAAACCAATAACAAACATATTCATCTGCGGAGCAACTTTGGCTAAAATTGCAAGGATAGTATTTACAATCAGCATTGCTGCAAAAATAGGAAGAACAATACGAAAACCTATTATAAAATAATTTTTCATAAAATCAACCATTAAAAGATAGAGATTGGGATTTATATCAGCTTGTCCAACAGCAATTATACTGTACGTATCCGTAAAGGCTTTGATAATATACAAATGCATATCAGTAACAAAAAGCATCAGCATGATCGAATAGGAATAAAGATTACTGGTTATAGTGGTCTGCACATTTGCTATTGGGTCAAATATATTAACCATTGAAAAACCTATCTCCATATCCATTAACTGTCCGGCAAAATTAATAATATAATAACTTAAGTTTGCAAAAAATCCGATAATCAAACCAGTAAGAGCTTCCTTTACTATTAGAGCCGCAAAACCATATACCGTGCTGTATTCAATATTAACGTCAATTATCTGGAAAATGATAATTGCTAACATAAAGGAAAATCCTGCTTTTACTCTTCTAGGGACATTTGAAACACTGAAAAAAGGGGCAACGATAATAAATGCCGATATCCTCACAAGAATTAATAAAAATGCATCGAATCCATTAATCGAAAATGTCATACACTTCTAATAAAATACTGCATATTATTCATTAAATCTATAAAGAAATCCCTTGTTTCTGTCATAATCCAACTTCCAAAAAGCATGATTACCAGGAATATTGCTACAAACTTAGGAACAAATGTGAGGGTTTGTTCCTGTATAGAGGTAATAGTCTGTAAAATACTTACTACAAGACCTACAATCAGGGATACCAAAAGCATGGGGGCCGATACTTTAATAATGGTCCAAAGCGCGTCTCTGATAATATCAATTACTATATTTTCATTCATAAAACCACCAGCTTTCTACTAATAAAAGGTCTTTACAAGTGTACCAATAACCAGATTCCATCCATCTGCCAGGATAAACAGCAATATCTTAAAGGGCATGGATATGGTCGTGGGAGGAAGCATCATCATACCCATGGACATAAGCGTTGAGGCCACTACCATATCAATGATAATAAAGGGTATATAGATTAAGAATCCAATGATAAAGGCAGCTCTTAGTTCACTTATAATAAAAGCAGGTATAACAACTGTTATAGGAATCTCATCTAAATTATCAACTGTACCAATTTCCGCAATATCCATAAATAATCTTAAATCCTGTGGTCTGGTATTGCCCTCATCCAACATAAAGTCTCTAAGAGGTTTTATTCCTGCCTCAAAAGCTTCTTCCTGGGTTATATCCCCTGCCGTCAACGGTTTTATCGCATTGTCATTAATATTTGTAAAAACCGGTGACATTATAAAGAAGGTCAGGAATAACGCAAGTCCTATAAGCACCTGATTCGGTGGGGTGGTCTGTGTTCCCAGTGCAGATCTTACAAAGTGCAGTACAATAATAATCCTGGTAAATGAGGTAACCATAATTAAAATCGATGGTGCCAGAGAAATCAGCGTAATCACCAGCATAATCTGAAGTGTGGAGGTCAAACCTCCATTATCTGAGCCAGTATCCAGATTAAATTGAAACGGCCCTATCTGGCCGTTCAAATTATTATCAGTTCCCGTGCTGGTACCTGTATTATTGGTTGTATTTGTATCTGTCGTTCCATCAGTCTGTGCTGCAAGCACAGGAACAGCCATTTTAGTGGTTAATATACCGGTAATGAATAAAATAAAGATAATACATACCAGTCTTTTCAATATCCTTCTATTCCTTGTCTCCATGCATACCAACCTTATTGGTGATGATTCTCATCTGATGTCTCCAGAGAATCCTGGGACGTTGACAAGTCTGTTGCCTTATCACCTGTATTTTCTACTTTCTCGTTTTGTTTCTTAATTGCTTTCAGGATATCCTGAAAGCTGGTATTGGCTTTACTGCTTCTGTCTTTTAGTACAATATCCTCTTCCTTCAGTTCAGTAATCAATTGTATTGTATCTTTACAGACAGCAATTACAAAGTACTTAGATCCTATCTTTATAATCTGCATATATTTATTTTGAGTAACTTTATAAGTATCTATTACTTTAAAATTGCTCTCTGTTAAAGTACCTGCTTTGATTCCGCCTATAAGTTTGGTGGTTACATAAGTAATTACCAAAACAAAAAGGAAAAGAAACGTAACACCTATAAGCTGAAAGACGTTATTAGAATCCGACATCTTAGCCAGAAATATACTCATTAGCCCACGGCCTTCTTAACGGCTTCCAGTACTCTGTCTGCCTGAAAGGGTTTGACTATGAAATCCTTTGCTCCTGACTGTATTGATTCAATAACCATTGCCTGCTGTCCCATTGCAGAGCACATAATAATATTGGCTGACGGATCTTGAGCTTTGATTTTTTTGAGTGCCTGGATTCCATCCATCTCCGGCATGGTTATATCCATCATCACTAAATCCGGTTTTGTTTCATTATATTTTTCAACCGCTTTTGCTCCATTCTCTGCTTCTCCAACGATTGTATAACCATTCTTGCTTAAAATATCCTTAATCATCATTCTCATAAAAGCAGCATCGTCACATATTAAAATACTCTTACCCATTTTTATTCTCCTATCATGTGTGTTTTAAATAATAGATAATATCACTAATAACCCGATAACAAAATCCCTCATACAATAAATATAATATTAACAGGATATAAACAGCTTTTCAAACTGTTTTTATTATTTTATTATCTCTGTCACTCTAATTCCGAAGGATTCTTCTATTACTACAACCTCACCCTTTGCTACGAATTTACCATTTACAAGAACATCAATAGGTTCACCTGCCAGCCTGTTAAGTTCGATAATAGTCCCGGGTGTAAAGTCTAAGATTTCCTTAATTGATTTGTTTGTTCTTCCTAGTTCAACAGTTACTTCCAACGGAACATCCATAATTAAATTTATATTCTCAGGCTGGTTTGTAACCTGTTGAGGTACTGTAAAGGTTTGAAACTGAGCCGGTGCTACATTAACATCCGGTGCAGGATATGGCACCTGGTACATCGGCATCTGCGGATAAGGTATTTGTGCCTGCTGTGTCGGCATAGCTTGATTATTTACAGGCATAGGTTCGGGTTGAGCTTGTTTTACAGGCTGAGGTTCAGGCTCTGGTTTCTGCTCTCCTTTTACAAAGTTACTATAAAGCTCTCTTGCAAGATGAAAAGGGTAGAGCTGCATAAGCTCACTGTCGACCAAGTCTCCTATCTCCATTTTAAAGGAGACTTTAACAAAGGTGTCCTTTAGAAAAGGTGCTATATCAGATCCGTCTATTGACTCATTCAGATCAACTAACGTTGAAATCGGAGGGGTTATATCAACTCTTTTCTCCAACATTGCTGAGATTGATGTAGATGCGGAGCCCATCATCTGATTCATTGCCTCACTGATAGCACTAAGATGCAGTTCAGATAATTGTCCGGTAATATTGGTACCGTCACCGCCCATCATCAAATCCGTAATTATTTTTACATCAGATTCTTTTAAAATAAGAATATTGTTTCCATCCAGCCCATCTTTATAATAAATCTGAATAAAGACGCATGGTCTGTCATAGGATTCCGTTAAATCATTCCAGGTTGCATAAGAAACAACCGGAGTAGTTATTACAACCTTTTGATTAACTAATGATGAAAGGGTGGTTGCTGCTGTTCCCATACTTATATTGGAAATTTCACCAATTGCATCTTTTTCTGCGTCTGACAGCACCTTTGAACCATCATCAGAACCAGCGCTTCCAGTGTCTGTACTCATGCCACTGAGAAGTGCATTTATCTCTTCTTGAGATAACATACCATCCATATTATTACTCCTCCCTGATTATTGATGAAATTCTCACTGCATAAGCATCCGAAGACGCACCTGGCAATGCTTTGAATTTATCCAAATTACCTACATAGATTTCTAATTCATCTTCTACTTTGGTGTTTAACTTAATAATATCTCCTACCTGCAGGCCAAGAAAATCATTTACTGAAATTGTACTTTTTCCAAGTATCGCTTTAATTGGAATTTTTGCTTTGGCAATTGCCAGCTCAATAAGTTCTTTATAGGACTCATCATCTTTAACCTGCATCGTTGAGAACCAATATTTTGTATTCAATTTATCTATAACACTTTCCAGACATGCATAAGGCAGACATACATTCATCATTCCTTCTACATTACCTATCTTAATGTTCATAGTAATGATGGAAGTCATCTCACTGGGTGCGATTATCTGAGCAAACTGAGAATTTGTTTCTATTCTTGTCAGTCTTGGCTCCAGATGCACAACTGTATCCCACGGTTCACTCAGGAGATTTGTGCACAGATTAAATATTCTTTCCATAATGATCAATTCAATCTCTGTGAAATCTCGTGCTTTCTCCAGTGGTACTCCTGTGCCGCCCAACATACGATCTACCATTGCATAACCTAGATTGTCCGCAATTTCTATAATAATATTTCCCTCTAATGGTGAAAAATCCACTATTCCCAATAATACAGGGTTTGAAAGGGCGTTGCTAAACTCAGAATAGGCAACTGCCTCTGAACTTACAACTTCGATCTGGACATTTTTACGAAAATAGGCCGGTAAATTTGTAGAAAGCAATCTCCCATAATGTTCAAATATAATTTCCAATGTCCTAAGATGTTCCTTTGAAAACTTGGAGGGTCTGGCAAAATCATAGTTTTTTACTACTTTTTCGCCACTGCCTTTAAACTCTTCTGCATCCAATTCCCCACTGCTTAATGCTTTAAGCAGGTTGTCAATCTCATTTTGAGACAAGACGTCGCCCATTGCCACTACCTCCCGGGGTGATTACTCAATACCATAATATCACATACTTCTACTAAAATCATCAAATTGTTTACTGTGTAACATATTCAATCGAGACTCCGATTATAAAATCTTCTGACTCGAAGTATTGCTGTAATTCGGCCAAGACACTATTTTTGATTTCTTCTTTTTTCTCCCCGACCTGATCCATTGTATACTTTGAAAATTCATTTTGAAAAAACTCATTTATCTTTGTTTCATTTGTTGAGACCAGTGGCTGTAATCTTTCATAATCTTCTGAGGTTTTATTCAGTGACAGCGAAGCAGTGACCAACGCATAATGTGATACATTATCAGTTCCCCTTTTTAGATTAATGGTAAGATCTTTGCTTAATTTATAGTTCTCGATATCTTCAATACTAATCGATTTGTTATCGGGTGATCCATTGATTTCCAAATCAATCGTAGTTGCTACCTTTGATATCAGCTCATTGGTCCTCATTGTTGTTGGCACTACAGCAAACACAATGACTGCAGTAAGAATCATGTTAAGTATTCCCAAACTTAGGATAATGACCGTTAAGAAGTTCTTTTTCATAATGTCTCCCATCTGCCCTAAGGGCATTTACCTTACGTATTAATTATATTTATTATAAATTTTTATTTCAACACGCCTGTTTTTTGCCCTTCCTTCTTCCGAGGAATTACTGGCAACCGGATCATATTCTCCTCTTCCTGACCAGCTTAAGGTGTCAGGACTTATACCTTTTTCATTTATAAGATAAGTTGCAGCGTTTAAAGCTCTGGCAGAAGACAACCAATTATTATCCGGATATGCATTACTTCTCATAGGTCTATTATCGGTATGTCCTTCTAATTCTATGTGAAAGTTTTTATAACTCTGTAAAACATCACCTAATTTATTAAAAAGTGGAATAGCTTCTTTTTTTATTTCTGCTTTTCCTGAGTCGAATAGAATCGACCCACTTATTGAAATCTTTACATAGTGATAATTGGAATCTTGTATAATCGTAATATCATTATCAATGTCATATTTCTCAGCCAGATTATTTATATCCTCAAACATTTCCATGGTTTGCTCTTTATTTTTCTGCCGTAACTGTTTTTCAACATCAGTAAGCTGTTGATCATTTGAACCTGTTCCAGATGAGTTTTCAGTCTTTGGTATGAAAGAATCATTATTTCCTCCGTCATTTGTTCCATGTGATATGTTATTGCCATCATCATTGTTTATAATGGGCGTATTAATACCAGAAAAAATTCCTATTCCCTTTGACATAGAGTCAGAAATAGCTTGATATTTATCTGAATCAACATTAGAAGCTGCAAATAGCAAAACAAAGAAGCAAAGTAATAGATTCATCAAATCTGCAAAAGTATTTAACCAAGGTGCATCATTTTCATCATTGTCATCCATTCTCTTTCTACTCAACAGCGTCACCCCTCACATCATTTTCTCTATCGTTGCGTAAAGAGGGTTTAATAAAAGATTTCAGTTTTTCTTCTATAATAGTCGGGTTTTCACCAGCTTGAATACTTAGTATTCCTTCTACCATTAATTCTTTTTCCTGAATCTCAACATCATGCAGCAGTTTAAGCTTATTAGCAATAGGAATACCCAGCAAATTCGCTAATACCGAGCCATAAAAAGTTGTAATTAATGCTACTGCCATATCACCGCCAATACTTGATGCATCAGACATGTTCTTTAACATATTTACAAGTCCGATTAAGGTACCGATCATACCCCAGGCTGGTCCCATTGATGCAATTCTTTTCCAAAATGTAATTGTCTCATTGTGTCTTGATTCAATATAACTTAGCTCTGTATCTAATATTTTACGGACAAGTTCAGGGTCAGTACCATCCACAATTAACATAACTCCTCTTTTTAAAAAATCATCACCTAATTTTCCAGCTGATTCCTCCAAAGACAATAAACCTTCTTTTCTTGCGGAGTTAGATAAATCAATAATACGAGCAATAGTTTCATTTACATTGTTTGAGGGGTTCTTAAATATTAAACCAATGGATTTTAACTTAGCCCAATAATTCTGTACGTTTTTCTCCATTGTCAGCAATGTCGTAAAAGTACCACCTATCGTTATAATAATCGATGGTATATCAAAGAAGTTACCTAATGTTCCAAATTGCACACTCATTGTAGTTTGATTAAAAGCAATACCGAAAACTACTAAAAATATTCCGGTCATCAAACCTATAATGGATGATAAATTCAAATCTTTCACCTACCTTATTAGTCTTTTTTCGTGTCATCCAAAGAAAAATATTGGGAAAAAAGTTCTTTCTTGTAATATTTTATAAGATTCGTCACATCTTGTCTACTCTCTTTTACCAGTATTTTTTTCCCATTGTTAAGTGTAATAACCGTTTCCGGTACTTCTTCAATTGTCTCGATTAAGTCGCAGTTCAGTGTGATTTCGACACCGCTTAATTTGGTAACATTAATCATATTATTTTTTCTCCTTCATTCCGGTAAAGCATATATTATCGGGATAAATATCTTAGAGTTTGTATGCCATCGATGTCTTAAGTACAAATGGCAGCAGCCACAAACCACTGCCATTTGTTCATTTACTTTTAACGTTTGAGATTAATCAGCTCCTCTAATAAAGTATCGGAGGTTGTAATAATTCTTGAGTTGGCCTGGAAACCTCTCTGGGTTGTTATCATTTCTGTAAATTCAGATGCCAGGTCTACATTGGACATTTCCAGAACACCGGTGGTAAAGCTGCCGCCGTCACTTGATACATCCTTACCAATTCCATCAAACTTACCTGAGTTCTGTGTCTCAGCAAATAAATTTCCTCCAATCGCTTCAAGACCAGCTGGATTTGAAAAGGATGCAACAGCTATCTGACCTAACAGCCTGTTATCACCATTGTCATAAGTTCCATAGATTTTACCAGCAGAGTCCACACTAAGACCTGTCATATTACCGGCTTTACGTCCTGCACCTTTATTCTCAAGATCACCAGGTGTAAAGTCCAGATTGGTTTTTCCGCTTCCTGCAAACATGGTAATCGTGGAAAAATCTACCGTTATGTTATGGAAGGGGCTTCCTGCTGTGGATGTATCCGTAATTGAAAAATTCAAGCTCTTATTACTGTCTGTGCCAGTACCATTATCTGTACCTGAACCTATGGCGCTGACAAATTCACCAGTGGAGGCATTAAATGTAACTACCGGTAATGCACCAGATGTTTTAAGCTTTCCTGTTGCAGTATCAAGAGTATAGTCAATACCGCCAAAACTTATAGGTTTTACTGATGTCTCTTTATATGGATCTGCAGTAGTACCTGATCCTGTTTTGTAGATACTTTTTCCATTTGAATCCAATACGTCTACAAGCTGTACAGTATATTGATTATCAACATCTGTCACATTTGGAGCTGTACCGGTAGTATTGTGCATCAATTTTATTGTTGCATTATATTTCTGTCCCAAACTATCATAGAAAGATATATTCATTGTTTTTCCAGATCCACCAATAGCAAGCTGTGTATCTTTACTATCAATATTTCCGCTTATTGTTGCTGCACTTGTTGCAATAGGTGTAGAATACAAGTTCTCTGGGGACATAATTTTCAGAGGTGAAACTACATCTGCTACTGTTTTTGTGGGATCATTAGGATCAACCTGCCAGCCCATTACAGTACCACCACTTGTGGTAGCCAGGGTACCATTGGCATCAACCTTAAAATTACCAGCCTTTGTGAAATAATTTGTACCACCTTGATTTACAACAAAGAAAGAATCTCCGTTTATCATAATATCAAAGGGATTGTCTGTTCTTTGTGCTCCACCTGTTTTAGTAGGGGATGAAACAATAGAAGAAACTGTACTTCCTAAACCGATCTGCATGGCATTCTGCCCGGCAGCACCTGTTGACTCATTAGGACCTGTAGCACTTTGAATCGTCTGATAGAATACATCAGAAAAAGATACTTTGCTGGCCTTAAAACCAACGGTATTAACGTTTGCAATATTATTACCGATTACATCCATCTTTGTCTGGTGAACACTCAATCCGGAAATACCGGAATACAATGATCTCATCATAATGAAATGACCTCCTTATTATAATGTGCCTGTCCTCTCTGTCAGTCAAGGACCTTAATGCCTCCCTAAGGTCCGGCATTTACATAATTACGGCACCGTCTATATTAGTAAATATCTTGTCCTCTCCTTCATCAAGTGCGGTTATAACAGTACTGTTCTTTACATTAACAATGAAAGCAATATTATCAACTACTACTAAGGATTCTGAGATTCCTTTTTCCTGTGCTTTCTTTGTACCTGCTGTCAGTTTTTCAAGCTGCTCCTCAGATAAATCGATATTTCTGCTCTGCAGTCTTTCATTTGCATGCTTGGAAAATTTTAAACCGGCATTTTGTTCAACATACTGGCTTTCCAGAATCTTTTGAAAAGATACCTTTGTATCCTGCTGATTTGATTGCTTAACCGGTCTGCCCTTCAGCAGTTGTCCTGTCATCTGCTCGATGGAAGAGTATTTAGTTTGTGATATTTGATTCATATAAGCCTCTTTCTATGCCTACCTCCATGTGGGCATCCTGTAAATAGTTATTGAGTCTTATGTTATATTGGCTCAGGAATCCATTCCTTCCTCCATTTTAATCTTCTGTACCGGTCTTTCCTGTATCATCAGAGCCATCCCCTTCATCTCCGGAACCATCTCCGGTTTCATCAGGCTCTTCTTCTACAGTTCCTTTTACCGTTATCGAAATCTGATTTGACACTACTGTGTAGTTCGCATCATTAAACATAATTGTAGGTTTGTAAGTACCGTTTTCCAGCTTTTCTAAGGCTTCTTTGCTGATTGTTACTTTGGTTCCGTCTAACTTCACATATTTAGAATCAACAACATTATTATTAATGATTACCGCAACATCCGTTGCAACTGTTTTACCGGATCCTAAATTTACTGTAAAGCTGATATCTTCAGGATTCTCTTTATCAAAAGTTGTATCAACTTTTTTCGTGATATAGGGGAGTCCTTTTTCAAACACATAAGTACTGTCAAGAACTGTCGTAACCTGATCAAGAGTATATAAATTACCATCAATAGCAAGTTTTGCAGTTCCATTACTCATAACTACATAATCCACTGTACCGGTTTTTGTGGTAACTTTCCCGGCGGAATCTTTTGTACTGACTTCAACCTCCATACCCACCAGACCAAAAGCCTGATTATTGGTAGTCGTTAGGTTAAGATTTTGCATTTGCTCCAACTGGGAGAAAGTCGCCAACTGCTGAACAAATTGCGTATCCGTACTTGGATTCAAAGGATCCTGATATTTCATCTGAGTAACTAAAAGCTGTAAAAATGCATTTTTATCAAGTGATGAAGTTCCTGTTGTGTTAGTTGTTGTCGATGCACTCGTATCAACAACTTTACCATTTGATACTCCGAGAACGCTCATGCTTCCTCCTTCTTTTACTTATACGGTATAATTAATGCTGCTTGTATTTTCATCCAGACCGTTTATACCTGCGGCTTCTGTCTCATCAGTATCAGCGAACGTATCATTAAGCTGACTGATATCCTTGAACAGCTTATTCTTTTGCTTGCTCTGGTCTTCTTTACCGCTTCCCTCACTAAATTCCTGACTCTTGCGGTCAAAAGCAGAATAGGATACTGTAACTTCTACGTTTTCAACTTTTAAGCCCTGGTTGTTTAAATTTTCTTTAAATACCTGCAGCTGGCTCTCAATAGCTTCTTTTGCTGTTTCAGTTCCAGTCACAAACTTAGCAGTAAGAATTCCGTCTTTTGCCACAACTGTTAAATTGATTCTTCCAAGATTTTCAGGATTTAACTGAAGTTCCATAGAAGTCTGTTCGGGTTTAATATTAATCCGGATAGCTTCTAAAATCTGGCTGGTTATTTCTCTGATTTGCTGAGTTCTGGCCAGCTGATCGTTAAAAGCAACATCTTGTGTAGTCGTATTAACAGCAAGATTTTGAATCATAAGCTCTGAAGCTGATAAATTATGCTCAGCTTTACCATCACCGGATTTTTTACTGCCCTCTGAACTCACAGCGGTTTCTGTATTAATTGATTTAACAACTGTAATATCAAACTCTTCCTGACCTGTAGAATTTTCAGCAGCAGTGTCTGTTTTCATAGTACTATTGACAGTATTCATCTCTGCTGCTTGTTGAGTTAAGAGGGGAAGCTGCTCTTTCGAAATAGAAAATTGTTCTTTGATGGTATCGCAAACCTTTAACAGCTCTTTTAAGTTATTTCCCAACTCTTCATTGGTCAAAAAAGCCATACTATCATCATTGTTGCTTACCTGTAAGAGAAATTGCTTCAGATTATTAACATCCAGCAGATTTAAAGGAGTAAATCCAAGGGCTTCCAGAGCTTTATCCATATCTTCTTCTGAAATACCCAGCTTTTTCTGAATGCTGCTTTTTATTGCATTAAGAATATCTTCAATAGTTGACAGTCCTAAATCCTGAAGATTTAATAACTGTGCTGCATCCGTATTTCCGCTGTCAACTTCAGCTGCTTCATCAAGCTGATTAATACTCTGTGGATCTTCTGTATTTGGAGTAATAGTATTATTGGCTGCTTCATTACCCGATACTTTATTCTCCTGATTTTGTACTTTTTTCTGTGGTTGCTTATTATCTGACAAAGAATCTGAAGATTCTTTTACAGCTGCAGCTTTTTCATCCGGTCCATTACTCTCCAGTTTATCCTTATTGTTTTTCAAGCTTCTGGCAATTACATCATCAAAGGACTTCTGACTGGTTTTTGAAGTATTTTTTACCGGACTTCCGCTGCTTGTACCTGCAAAGATCTGTGTAAAATTTGCTTTAACATTTTGCATCATACTTAGTTCCTCCTTTCTTTATTAATATTTATACTTAAGCAGGTGCAGTCCTGATCTTAATGAGACTGCACAAACCTTAAGCCTAGTTATCACCTGCCAGCTGAGCATCCATATCTATCATTTTCTTGGTAATCTTTGCTGCAGCTGTTGTGTCCATAGCAGCTAGTATGGAAGAGCTTTCTGAAGCTCTCATACTTAATAACATTTGTGCCACTGTCTCTATATCTGCTGTCATAGTTTCTAATATCTGCGCTGCTGCATCTGGCTTCATTTTTCTGTATATCTCAGCCTTTTCTTTAATTGCTTCTGAATACTGCAGCTGCTCTACAACCTGTCTGTAGATTTCTTCCGCATTAGCGGGGTCTATGCTTTCATAATAAGCTTTATACTCTTCTATACTGGGTGCCTGGTCGGCAAATACAACTTTTTCATCAAATTCTTTTACTCTGGCTTCAAAGGCTTCCTGGTCTGCTTCATAAACTTTGAGTTTTTCAATTTCAGCCTGCTGGTCAGTTATCGTCTTATCAGAGGCTTCTTTACTGCCAGTCAAATCCTCGACTTCACCCTCTAATTCTTTAATGCGGTCTATCGCCTCTTCTAAGGAGGTATAAGGGTAATCATTTTCATATGCCATCTGCTCTTCTGTAACCTCAGGAAGAATCTTGTTAACTACAGGTATATCTTTAATTAACGGTCTGAGAACAGAGGAACCAAGTCCATTAACATCTAATTTAACCAAAAGAGCAAATACAACCAGCCATATTAATATTACAGAAAATACAATTAAGGCAACTATTATTCTGCTACCTATACTTCTTTCTTTCTCGGAGCCTTCTGCCCCTTCGTTTTTCTTTGCCATTTCCATTCCTCCTAATTGGTAGGATTATTATATTTAAAGCTTACCAGCTCATCTACTTCTTTTCTTTCCCCGGAAGCAAGTTCCATGAAAAATACTTCTTTTGCATTTTCCTTCAGCTTTTCATGGGTTTTTCTTTCCAGCATTGCAAGATTTAATTTCTGTCTTGCAAGTTCAACCTGCTGTTCTGCTTTTTTTACTGCCAGTTCCTGCAATTTAATGTCTTTCTTTACGGATTCTGCAGCCTCTGTATATTCCCTTAACTTCTTTATATCAAGCTTCTTCATTCTTAACTCTTTATTTCTATCTATATATTCATCTAATAAATTTCTCAAATGAAGCAGCTTTTCTTCCTCTTTCATTAGTTTTCTTCTGGCGTGCCCATATGCAGTTTTCGCCTGATCTTCCATTTTATATTTGATGCCCAGGATATTCTCCATCTTATAAATAAACTTTGCCATTTAAACGACCTTTCCCGGCGAGACCCGAGTACATTAATCTTCAAATAAATTTAGAAGCTCCTCAGTTATCGTGCCAAAATCAAATTTCTCATCAACACCCTGTCTTAAAAAGCTGTTAACCGCTTCTATTTTTGTAATTGCATAATCTATATTTTTATTTGAGCCGTTTTTATAAGCACCTATGTTTATTAAATCTTCTGCTTCTGTATAGGTGGCCAGTACATTCTTTAACTTGCCTGCCGCTTCTTTATGCTCCGAAGTTGCTACTGCAGACATAACACGGGATATACTCTGCAGGACATCAATTGCCGGATAATGGTTCTTATTGGCCATCTTTCTGGTCAGCATAATATGACCGTCAAGAATTCCTCTGGCAGTATCGGTGATTGGTTCGTTGAAATCGTCTCCATCTACCAAAACTGCATATAGGCCTGTAATGGAACCCTTATCTGAGTTCCCTGCCCGTTCTAATAATTTGGGCATTTCCGAGTAAACACTTGGCGGATACCCTCTTGATACAGGCGGTTCACCGGAGGCAAGACCAATTTCACGCTGAGCCATAGAAAATCTTGTAAGGTTGTCCATCATAAAGAGAACATCTTTACCCTGGTCCCTGAAATACTCTGCAATAGCTGTTGCTGTTTTAGCTGCTTTATTTCTTATAAGAGCCGGTTTATCAGAAGTTGCTACCACAACTACTGAGCGCCGCATACCTTCTTCTCCCAGATCTCTTTCCAAAAATTCTCTTACTTCCCTGCCACGCTCGCCGATAAGAGCAATAACATTAATATCTGCTTTTGTATTTCTTGCAAACATCCCCATAAGAGTACTCTTACCAACACCACTACCGGCAAAGATTCCTATTCTTTGTCCCTTTCCGACGGTTATCATACCATCCACGGCTTTTACGCCTAAGGGCAATACCTCATCAATAATCTTTCGCATTAACGGGTCCGGAGGCTGAGCTTCAACAGAATACTCTGCTGTAGCTTTCAGTTCCGACTTATCTATGGTTCTTCCCAAGCCATCCAGTGTCTTGCCCAGCAGATCATCACCTACTGCAACATTTAACGGTCTGCCCGTAGATTCAACAGTGCTGCCGACACCCACACCTTCAATACTATCATAAGGCATAAGCAGGATACGATTTTCACGAAAGCCTACCACCTCTGCCATAATAGTCTGAGATTTATCTGAAGAAACAATGATACAAAGGTCATTTAAATTCGCTTTAGGTCCGATGGATTCGATTGTAAGACCTACAACTTTAACTACTTTCCCTAGTTGCTTCTCATAAGTCCTATCCAACAACATATCATATTTATTTAAGGTAGCTAAACTCATATAACCTCTTTCCCGCATATCATTTTTGCTTATGAAGTCATCAATACTTCCCAGTAATCAGTGGATGCTTTAATAAATATTATAAATTGTCATTTGAAAGTAATATTATATCTTTTCTTAGATTTTCCAGCTGTGTATCAAGGCTGCAATCCACGATACCGGTTTCCATGTCTATAATACACTGGTTCTGAAGGAGGTTCTTGTCAACAGCTATATCCAATTCAATACTGTCGCTTACAATTTCAAGCAATTTGGGTTTAAACGCCAGAACCTCTTCATAATCCTCTTTCGATACCTTTATATGGTAAAATTTACTGTTATCTCCATGTAAAATTGCTCTGTGCAGTAAATGTGTTATTACACCTGTTTTATCTTCAATGGATACACTGGTTACTTTTTCTATTAGCTTTGCCATAAGCCCGGCAAATTCAGGTTCCAATGAAGCTGCCTTTTCTTCATATTCTACAAGAAGTTTACTCTTCAGTTCCTCATATTCCTTCTGCTTTATGAGAGCTTCCTGCATTCCTCTTTGAAGTCCTGCTTCATAACCGTTTCTTTCAGCTTCCTCATATAGTTTCTTACTATAGGCTCTGCTTTCTTCTTCTGCGATTCTGCGAATCAGAGCTGCTTCTTCCTCTGCCTTCGCTATCATATCCTCTAAACGGATCCTTAGTTCTTCTTCACTTAACTTAGGCTCTTCCTCTTCAATTACAGGAGCATCTATACCAGGTACGAAGCCTTCAGCAGTTGCAGCAGTTTCTTCCTTATTAATAAGCTGCACCTGAGGTCTGTTTGCAAAATTGATAATGCGGAATTCTTCACTTCTTTCATTAGAATCCACTACAAACTTATTTTCCCCGGTTAATGCTACATATCTGGATTTAATAAGATTAGACAACTATCTCATCACCTCCACCCCTGGAAATAATAATCTCAGCGGAGTCCTCTAACTTTCTAATAATATTAACAATCTTCTGCTGCGCTTCTTCAACATCTTTCAGACGAACAGGGCCCATAAATTCCATATCCTCTCTGATCATTGCAGCAAGACGTTTTGACAAGTTGTTAAATACAACATTCTGTACTTCTTCGTTGGAAGCCTTTAAAGCAACTGCTAATTCATTATTATCAACCTCACGAAGAACTCTCTGAATCGAACGATCATCCAGGGTAAGGATATCTTCAAATACAAACATCTTTCTCCTGATCTCATCTGCTAATTCTGGTTCTTCAATTTCCAGAGTTTCCATAATGTGTTTCTCTGTACCTCTGTCAACAGTATTTAAGATTGATACGATAGAGTCAACACCACCGACGATGGTGTAATCCTGATTAACAAGTGAGGATAACTTACGTTCCAGTACTCTTTCCACTTCCTTAATAACATCAGGTGATGTTCGGTCCATCTGTGCTATACGTTTTGCAACATCGGCCTGCTTATCAGGAGCAAGTGCCGAGATAATAGCCGACGCCTGACCGGAGGATAAATAAGAAAGGATCAACGCGATAGTCTGAGGATGCTCATCCTGTATAAAGTTAAGCATCTGACTTGCATCTGCTTTTCTGACAAATTCAAAAGGTCTAACCTGCAAGGATGCTGTCAGCTTACCAATAACATCTTTTGCTTTGTCTTCACCAAGTGCTTTTTCCAGCAATTCCTTCGCATACGCAATACCGCCTTCTGCAATATATTGCTGCGCCAGACAGATTTCATAAAATTCATCAAGAACCTGTTCCTTGGTTGAGGGGTTTACACTTCTGGTATTTGCAATTTCCAGTGTTAACTGCTCTATTTCATCTTCTTTTAAATGCTTAAAGATACTTGCTGATTTCTCAGGTCCTAAGGATATAAGGAGAACTGCAGCTTTTTGTACGCCTGATATTTCTAAATTCTTTGACATATTCCCCTCCATCAACCCCATTCATCGTTTAGCCAGTTACGCAGCAACTGAGCTACCGCATCCGGGTTCTCGTCCACAAATTTCTCGATCATCTTCTTTGCTTCCGACTTCTCGCTGAACTCGATATCTTCTAATGATTGATTTTCCTTAGTTGTAGCTAACAGCTGCTCTACTGAAAGTTCAGGTTCAAGCTCTGTAACTTCCGCAGGTGCTGTTCCTTTAAATACTACAAATATCAACAGACCAACTATACCTACTGCAAGAAGAATCTGCAGATAGAAGGACCAGTCTCTTGGAGTCGTTTGTGTAGGAACAAAGACTGACTGCTGATATGCTATAATTGAAATTTTATCTGTAGATATACCTGTTGCCAGTGAAACTGCATTATAAACCTCTTCATCTACAGTTATTTTCACAGGTTCCTTGTTTTCCATTACATACTGGTCAAAGGTCTTGCCATTAAGATCACCTCTGAGCTTTAATTCTTCCTCGGTAACGGTAACAACTTTTGTCATAACAATGCTTCCTGAAGATTCTTCCGGTATTACAGCACCTACTTCATATTCCGTGTTAGTTACCCTTTCACTGGGGAGGTACTTAATTTGTACAGTAGAGGACGAAGAATCACTTCCCGTACCGTTATCAACTTCATAAGATGTTTCATCATTGGAGTCTGTTCCAGGGGTGCCACCGCTGGTTTCATTGGTGTTCTTAGTGTCATAAGAATAATACTCACTATATAAACCCTGATCCTGGCCTTCTGCTGGAATCTTTTCATTATACAATTGAGTAACTTTATCCATACTAAGCTTCCAATTGAACATTGGCTGCACATCTGTATAACCAAGTTTTAACATTAACATGTAAATATTGTTATTATAGGTGTTTTGAAGCTTCTCTTTATATTCCAGTACAGAATTGGCACTTCCCGTGTAAAGGTCATCTTTACCTCCAAATAAGAGTGCTCCGTTCTGATCTATAATCTTAACTTTATCTGTAGATTCATTTCCAATAGCCGCAGCTACATACTCTGCAACAGCAGCAGCATTAGCAACGTCAAATTCATCTGTTATGGTCAAGGCCACACTGGCCGGTAAATCCTGCTTTTCGGTCAAAACGCTGTATGTGGTATCAGATGGCACATAAGTAACCTGAGCCTCCTTAATACCCTTCATTTTAATCAGGTAATTTCTGATTTCTGTCTGCACGTATAAATGGTTCTTTAAATTACGATCACTGTTGGTGGTACTTAAATCATTCTTCACCAACTGCTCCATGGTCAATCCGGTTGTGGGAACATCACTGCTGTACACCAGTAAAAGTGCATCAGAGAATTTGTCCTTATCCACATCGATAGTCATACCATCACTGCTTAATTTATAGGCGATTGCTTCATCTTTCAACAGACCTGCGATAGTGCTGACGTCTTTTTTATTCTCGCCTGTAAATAACTCTTTATATTCAGTCCTGTTCAATACGGTAACCAATATGACAAGAGCCAGAAAAATAGTAGCAACAACTCCGATAATAATCGTTTTCTGTTTGCTGGTGTATTTATTCCATTGGTTAAGCAACTGAACCGGTACTTGCTTTAGTCTGTCAATCATATTACAGCTCCTTCAGTTCCATCATTAGAATTGGAGATTCATAATCTCTTTATAAGCTTCTATTACCTTATTTCTCACCTGAACAGTGTACTGTAGTGACAGGTTAGCTTTTTCCTGAGCAACCTGAAGGTCATAAGTGTTATTAGACAGCCCTAACGCAAAGGAAACCTCAGCTTCTTTTGCAGCATTTGATAAATTGTTTGTTTCTTTTAACATAGAAAGAGCAGATTGGAATACACTATCAAACGCATCATTCCTTGTGGTCTTCTCCACCCCTGTATTATTAGCACCATATGCATTTATACCCGATATTCCATTAAGCAGTGTAATATCCATCAATTAGTCCCCCCTGTTATTTTCCTACTTCCAATCCTTTTAATGCCATACTTTTTATTGAGTTAAAAGCTGTAACATTGGCATCATAAGCTCTGGATGCATCAATAAGATTTGCCATTTCAGTTACAGTATTAATATTGGGATAAGTTACATAACCTTCTTCATCGGCATCCGGATGTGACGGATCATAAACAACATTCATTGGTGTTGTAGTATCCTCTTTAACCTCTGTAACCTTAACGCCATTTCCCATCGCTTCATTTATCTTTCCCCCAAGAATTTTAGAAAAGGGACTTTGGTTACGTTCCTCAAAAACTACTATCTTACGTCTTACCACATTTCCATTTTCATCTCTTGTAGTATTGACATTAGCAATATTTTGCGATATGACATCCATCCGAAGTCTTTGTGCCGTCATACCGCTGGCACTTATATTCATTGCATCAATAACTGACATTTAACTTCCTCCTAATTATTAGACAATGCTGTTCTTATTCTGCTGAATTCGTGAGACATAGCTTCAAGCATAGCACTATGGTTAATTTGATTCTCTGCTATCTTAGCAGATTCCGTATCTATATCAACATTATTACCGTCCAGTCTGTAGCTTAAGGACGAATTATCCGTATAGACGGTCGGCTGTATTGATTTCAAGTCTATACCAGCAACTTTCTGGTTGAGATTGCCAGGTCCCTGGAGCGCATTGGCTAAATAAGTCTGGAATTCGATATCCTGTCTTTTAAATCCTGGTGTACTGACATTGGATAGGTTATTGGCTAACAACTGGCCCCTTGTCCACATTGCATCCGCTGCCTTATTCAGTACGTTCACATAATTGAATAAATCTGAATTAATCATACTTACCTCTTTCCCGCTTATCAATTCTTCGACTTGATAATGTATGAAATAAAAATATATTTCACACTTATTATTCAAGCAGTACCGCAAGCCAGCTTGCGATTTGCAAGGGCATTGTGTGAAAACTTAGCTGAATATCTTCAACAAACTCACACATCTCTCGTAACTAGCTTCAATTATAAATATATTACGACAAAAAAACAAGCTAATTTTTATAAATTAGTACTATTATATCATATATTGTAAATTATACGAAATATAGCTCAAATGCACTATTTATGCGGAAAAGCTTTTTGTCTAAATCCTATGAATACTGTTAATTGGTGCTCCTAATTTTCGACATTTTTGCATATATAGCAAATAAATTGCATAAAAAATGGATTTATAAATTGTATACAATTTATAAATCCATTTTATTAATCTTCTAACTATTTTGTTAAAATAATGTAATATTTCAATAATTTACTTGTTCAGCTTTTTAAGCTCATCGAAAACAACATCGTTAAGTACTTTGATATAAGTACCTTTCATACCGGAGGAACGAGATTCAATAACTCCGGCACTTTCAAATTTACGAAGGGCATTCACAATCACCGATCTGGTTATACCCACCCTGTCAGCAATCTTGCTTGCTACCAGAATACCTTCATTTCCTTCCAGTTCTTCAAAGATGTGAATAATTGCTTCCAATTCAGAAAAGGACAATGTACTGATTGCCGACTTAACAATCTGGACCTTACGGCTCTCTTCTGCATTCTCTTCATTTACAGAGCGCATCATTTCAAGTCCAACAACTGTGGTACCATATTCACTGAGAATAATATCATCCAGATCATAAGGCTTTATGCTCTTATATAAAAACAATGTCCCAAGCCTCTCCCCTGCAATATCGATAGGAATGATAATTGCCTGGTAGCTAATATCTGTATCAAGTTCAAAGCCAAGTGTCAATAGATTAACATTCTCTTTGGTAGAAAGAATATTAAGCAGACGCTCATTTAACATCTGGTCGATGTAACCGCCTACGGCATCTTTGATTAATTCCTTGATTTCTACAATATCTTCTCTGTTTTTAATACCTAGAACTTTACCTTTTTTGCTGATTACCAGAATATTTGATTCCAGAATCTCGCTTAACACTTCACAGATATCATTAAAAACTACCTTGTGAGAATTGTTATTGTGTAATAGCTTATTAATCTTTCTCGTCTTATCGAGCAACTGTACACTCATGAAATAACCTCCCAGTACCCCCGCTTGTTTATCTGATTCTTCTAAATAACCAGTAATTAATTCGCAATATAAGATACCGGTCATTTAAATCTTGGATACACGACAGCAACAAAACTGCCTTTATCAGAAACCAGAAGAACTATTTCTGATAAGTTGTATTAACATTAGATAAATAGTATCATACCTTTTTCATAAAAACAATAGTTATTTCTTCTTTTTGACGCACATTTTAATATAATATATCTGTTTTTCATATATTTCTTATTTATTCACAACAATACCGCCACATTTATCATCGAGGCATACCAAAGAATTACCTTTTTCAATAAGCACATTTCCACATTTAGGGCATTTTTGATCCGTAGGTTTCTGCCAGGACATAAATTCACATTCCGGATTATTCTCGCATCCGTAGTACTTACGGCCTTTCTTTGTCTTTCGAATAACCACATCCTTGCCACATAACGGGCAGACTACACCGATTTTTTCAAGATATGGTTTTGTATTCCTGCATTCAGGAAAACCTGGACATGCTAAGAATTTTCCGTGGGGACCATATTTGATTACCATATTTCTTCCGCATTCTTCACAGATAATATCTGTCTTCTCATCTTCTATCTTGACTTCTTCCAGGCTATCCTTTGCTTTATTTACTGCTTCATCCAGGTCAGGGTAGAAATTCCGGACAACAGTCTTCCAATAGACACTGCCGTCCTCCACTTTATCCAGAAGTGACTCCAGGTTAGCAGTAAAGTTTACATCAACAATTGTTGAAAAAGCTTCCTTCATAATATTGTTAACAACTTCACCAAGCTCTGTTACATAGAGATTCTTATTCTCCTTAACAATATACCTTCTCGCTAAAATGGTTGAAATAGTAGGCGAATAAGTACTGGGTCTTCCAATTCCCAGTTCCTCCAGTGTCTTAACCAGGGAAGCCTCTGTATAGTGAGGCGGAGCCTGAGTAAAATGCTGAGAAGGATTGAACTCCAGAAGCTTCACTTTGGATTCTTCCGTAATATCTTTTAGCATTGCATGGCTTTCATTTTCTTCTTCTTCCGAATAAACGCTGAGATATCCGTCAAAAATCATTTTGGATGCAGAGGTACTGAACTTATATCCCTTTGCATCTATTTTAACATTAATGGTCTCATATCTGGCCGGCGCCATTCTGCTGCCTACAAATCGTTTCCATATAAGCTGGTAAAGCCTGAATAAATCTCTGCTTAAGGATTCCTTTACAATTACCGGTGTTAAATCTGTATAGGTAGGTCTGATTGCTTCATGGGCATCCTGTATCTTCTTCCCGGTATTCTTTTTATCTTCTGCTTCGGTATTGTAGTTGCTGCCATAATTCTTCTCAATGAACTCACGGGCAAAGTTCTCCGCTTCCTCGGATATACGAACGGAATCTGTTCTTAAGTAGGTTATTAAACCAATGGTACCATGGCCTTTGATATCAATACCTTCATAAAGCTGCTGTGCCAGCCGCATGGTCTTAGAAGTTGAGAAATTCAAAGTCTTGGCAGCTTCCTGCTGCAAAGTACTGGTAGTAAAGGGCAGAGGCGGTTTTTTCTGCCTTTCGCCTCTTTTAATTTCTGAAATCTTATAATCCGCTTTATCCAGGTCTTTTAATATTTTATTTAATTCCTCTTCTGAAGCGATACTCTTTTTTTCCAGGGAGGAAGTAATTAATTTGGCTGTCAGGGGTTTTTTCTCACCTTCTACCTGAAAGCTGCCTTCCAGTGACCAGTACTCTTCCGGTAAAAAAGCATTGATTTCATCTTCCCTGTCGCAGATTATACGGAGAGCAACGGATTGAACACGTCCGGCACTCAGACCTCTTTTTACCTTTGCCCAAAGGAGAGGACTTATACTATAACCCACCATACGGTCAAGAATTCTTCTGGTCTGCTGAGAATCCACAAGATTCATATCAATATCTCTGGCCTGTTTAATTGAGGCTTTTACTGCATTTTTGGTTATTTCGTTAAAAGTAATCCTGCTGCAGGCACTATCTTCAAGCTTTAATGTCTTCGTAAGATGCCAGGAAATCGCCTCCCCTTCACGGTCAGGGTCAGTTGCAAGATAAATTTTATCTGCTTTTTTCACTTCTTTTCTGAGCTTTGCCAGAAGATCTCCTTTGCCTCTTATGGTTATATATTTCGGTTCATAATCATTAGTAGTATCAATACCCAGCTGACTTTTTGGTAAGTCTCTAACATGTCCGTTTGAAGCCACCACTTCGTAGTTAGCGCCTAAAAATTTTTTAATCGTTTTAGCTTTTGCTGGTGATTCAACAATAACTAGATTCATGTGCACTCCCCTATCTGGTAAACTATTTCTATTTTCTTCAAAGGAGAGCAGGCAATAAAGCTCCCTTCGTCAGATATCTGTTATATAATAATTTGCTCTGGTTTGTTTAATAAAATTCTTCCATTCCAACTGAAAAAGTATTTGAGCCAATTCTCCGATAGCCAGGTCTGTTTCTGAGGCTATATCGTTCAGGTGTTTTGGGATACGGCTTAAACAAGCATACACTATTTTTTCCCCGTCTTCAAGTAATTTATCATTTTTTTTCGTAAGTTTAGGTATATTTTTACAGAAATCCATGTAATCCTCTAGTATATCCTCAGGTTCCGTACATAATTTAGCCCCCATCTTAAGCAGATTGTTACATCCATTGCTGAGTAAATCCCCCGGTCTTCCCGGCACTGCATAGATATTCCTGCCTTGCTCCAAACCATAATCAACCGTTATTAAGGAACCGCTTTTATCTCTGGCTTCCACAACAAGGATTCCATCTGCCAATCCGCTGATAATTCGATTCCTCATAGGAAAATGATATGCTCTTGGCCCTGTTCCCTGTACGTACTCTGAGATAATTCCTCCTTTAGCAGCTGTAGCTAAATAGATGTTAAAATTCTCTATCGGATAGCAAATATCAACCCCGCACCCAAGAACTGCATAAGTTGCTCCTTCTGCCGCCAGACTGCCTGTATGGGCAGCACCATCGATGCCTGCTGCAAGTCCGCTGATGGTTCCAATTCCGGCTCTTGCTAAAGTTTTTGAAAATAATACTGCTGTTTCCCGCCCATAATCAGAGCAGTTTCTTGCTCCGACAACTGCAATGTGGACTTTATCTTCCTCAGGAAGCTTTCCTTTATAGAATAACCCAAGTGGCGGCTCATAGATATTTCGTAATTTTTCAGGATATACTTCCTCCTCTATTGATACAAAATATATGTCTTTCTCTTTTAGTTTAGCATAGCTTTCCTGCACCTTATCCACCTGTCTGGTTTTGTTGATACGTTCCAGATCTTTTTCATTTAATTCCGATATCTTCTTAAATTCCTCTATATCTTCGGCAAACACCTCTTCAATGGAAGAAAAAAAGGATAATATTGAATTCTTCTTTTTTAGGCTTATCTCTAATCCGCATAACCAGAACCAGCATTCTTTTTTTGTCATTTGAACCTCCTTAAACATAAATCCTTAAGACTATTCCCAATACTTCTTATCCATACTGCGATAACAGATGGCTTCACTTAAATGCTTTTCTTTAATATTTTCGCTTCCCTCCAAATCCGCAATAGTCCTGGCTACCTTTAATACCCTGTGATACGCTCTGGCACTAAGGTTTAATCTGATATAAGCCTCCTCCATCAACTTCTCTTCCTTTTTGCCCAATACACAATATTCCTGGAGCATTCTGGTGGTAAGCTGTGAATTAAAATGTATCCGGTCCTTTTTGTACCGCTCCGTCTGGACCAGTCTTCCATTCATTACCCGCTCCCTAATCATAGCAGAGGTTTCTCTCCCACCCTTCTTATTCAGGTCCTTATAATCTGACTGTGGCACTTCAATACTAATGTCTATTCTGTCCAAAAGAGGGCGGCTGATCTTACCAAGATAGTTCCTCACCTGTGACAAGGAGCAATGGCATTTATTCCTGTCAGGATAATAACCGCAATTGCATGGATTCATTGCCGTACAGAGCATCAGATTAGCCGGATAACGAAAGGTACCGTTCAGTCTTGTAATTGTTATTTCATTTTCCTCCAGTGGCTGTCTGAGAATTTCGATGGTTTTACGGTTAAACTCAGGAAATTCATCCAAAAAAAGAACACCCAAATGAGCCAGGCTTATCTCTCCGGGCATCGGGAATCTTCCTCCTCCGGTTAACGCAGTGGTGGTGATTGTATGATGAGGGGAACGAAAAGGGCGGTTAAGAATCAAGGACTGATTATTATCTAATAATCCTGAGACGCTGTAGATTTTAGAAATTTCAAGACTTTCTTCAAAGGAAAGTTCGGGAAGAATAGATGGAATCCTTCTGGCAAGCATTGTCTTACCGGAACCGGGTGGTCCTATTAAAAGAATATTGTGCATACCACAGGCAGCGATTTCAATTGCCCTTTTCGCCAGCTCCTGACCAACGATATCCGAAAAGTCATATAGCGTATCTTCCCTGCCTGGTTTTAAGTCCTCTGCCTGTAAGATACAGGGATCAAGATGCAGCTTTCCGTTTAAGAATTCTGCCACCTGTGTTAAGGTATCCACCCCATATACTTCAATCCCTTTAACTACCGCGCCTTCCCTAAGATTACAGGAGGGTACAACACATCTTTTAAAACCCTGCTCGTATGCCATGTACACAATGGGCAGAACTCCATTTACTTTTTTTACTTCTCCATTCAAACTTAACTCACCTATAAACAGGGTATCTTTAAGACTTTCTTCCAGGAGCAGACCTAAGGCTGCAAGAACAGATATGGCAATGGGAAGATCAAATGCCGTTCCCTCCTTGCGCATATCAGCCGGTGATAGATTAATGGTTATTCGTTTCGCCGGCAAACGATAACCGGAATTCTTTAAGGAAATACGGACCCGCTCCCTGGCTTCCCTGACCTCGGAGCCAAGATATCCCACAAGGTCAAAAACCGGCAGCCCGTCACTGATATCAGCTTCTACAGTAATTCTTCTGCTATCAATACCCAAAACTGTTCCGCTGTATACTTTACTAAACATATTGCTCCTTTCCCTTTCTCTCCGGGGGTGCAGAAGCATCATCCATGATGATTATAACAAAAAAGCATGGTTCTGGCAATAATTACCTCACAATAAAGTACAGCAGATAGCACAGGAGTATATAATACTCTGTCAGCTATCTGCTGCTCTTACACTTCATATATCCACTTCTGCGGCATTCGTTAGAGTTTATCCTTGTTTCGCATCTAATATCTTCTTAAGTTCATCCACAAAAGTATTTACATCCTTAAATTCACGATAAACCGAAGCAAATCTGACATAAGCAACCGCATCAAGATCCTTTAGCTTGTCCATAAGAATTTCACCGATAACAGAACTCTTAATTTCTTTTTCTTCCATATTAAATATGGTATTCTCCACTTCATCTACCAGTGCTTTCATCTGGTCAACGGAAATGGGTCTTTTATGGCAGGAACGAAAAACACCTGCTTCAATTTTCGACCTGTCATAAGGCTCACGGTTGTTATCCTTCTTTATGACCACCAAAGGAATAGTCTCTACTTTTTCATAAGTAGTAAAACGCTTTGAGCATTCATCACATTGACGTCTTCTTCGAATAGAACTTCCATCGTCTGCCGGTCTTGAGTCAATAACTCTTGTATTCTCATCTCCGCAAAATGGACATCTCATAATTTGTACCTTATCCTTCCCTCTAACTTCTTTAAGTTGATTATATTGAAAGATATTCAATCGGTCAAGATATTTTAATACTACTTTTTTCATATATTAAGATAGATAGTTTTTCTGATGCCTGTCTGTAACCTGCTGAAAATATACCACCTTCATATGTCAATAATTGAAAAAGGAGGCCCCATGAGACTATGTGATTTAAAACAGAAAGAAGTTATCAACTGCAGAGACGGAGAAAGACTGGGTTTTGTCTGCGACCTGGAATTCGATGTTAATACTGGCATTATAACGCATATTATCGTACCGGGTCCGTGTAAAATCTGGGGTTTCTTAGGAAGAGACCAGGAATATGTAATAAATTATAACTGTATCAAGCAGATTGGCACTGATGTAATTCTTGTTGATATTGATGCAGAAAAAGTGCTTATAAAATCAGCTTATATTTAAACTCTCCTTAAGGTTTGCAGACGCTGCAGGGTTCATAGCCCTCTTCTTTTGCCTCTTCCATTAATATGGCTTTGCGGTTATCCTTTACGTACTGGCAGCCTTTTTTATGGTACTTGGAGCCTTTTTCTGTTACATATACGTATTCCTCTGATTTCTTATCAGAAGGTTTATCCTGATCATCCGTTAAATTGTCAGTATTCTCTTCAACCGGGCTTTCAGAAGCTTGCTTTGCATATGTACCTTCTGTTTTAACTGAAATATTATTACCATCACTACTTATTATAACGGTACCCATTACATCCGTTCGGTACACCTGCACATCTTCATCCTCCAGATTGGCCAATGTAATACTGGAAGGATGACCATAGGAATTATCTTTCCCAACAGAAATAACTGCATAAACAGGATCTACTGCTCTCAGGAATTCAAGACTGCTGCTGGTTAAAGATCCATGATGTCCGACTTTTAATACATCTGACTCCAGATCGCCGACTTCCGATAGCAGATCTTTTTCTGCCTCTTCTTCCATATCACCGGTAAACAGAAAAGAATTCTTACCATTGGTCAGCTTAACCACTAAAGAGTAATTATTGGTGTTATCACCATAATCCTTCCCGAGAGGTGTTAGAAACTCAAAGGAAGAACCACCAAGCTTATAGGTGTCGCCTGCTTTGGGATAGGTCTTGGTTATATTCCTTTTCTCTACCAGGCTGATTAAATTATTATAGGTCTCTGTGTCATATTTTTGTTTATCAAGAAATATCTCGTCTGCATTATATTCCTTGATAACCTCTGCCATACCACCGATATGGTCACTATGAGGATGTGTGCAGATAATATATTTAAGGGATTTAATATTTTCCTGCTCCAGATAACCGGTTACAGTGCTTCCTTGCTCCTTCTCACCGGCGTCAATAAGCATAGCTTCTCCCTGCGACTGTATCAATATAGCATCTCCCTGTCCCACATCCAGGTACATAACCTTTAAATCGCTGTTTGAATCATTGTTACTTACCTCAACTGTACAACCGGATAATATGAGAATGAAAGACAATACCAGAGATATCCTTAAAATATGTACAAAGCTTTGAAATATTTTATTTTTCATATTAACTTAATTTCCTCCTCTGTAAAATGCTCTAATAGCTTACTAGAGGTTTCCATAAAAATCAATATCAAAATATAAAAAAATACACCCTAACAAAACTACCATTTTTGTTAAGGTGCATAACTTAATTTATTGACTTAGATAATTTTTCATATTTTTCAGTGCTGATTTTTCCAGCCTGGATACCTGTGCTTGTGATATGCATATTTCTTTAGCTACTTCCATCTGGGTTTTACCCTCATAAAACCGAAGTTCTATAATTCCTCTTTCCCTGTCCGTAAGTTTTGAGAGGGCTTCTTTTAATGCAATCTCTTCAATCCAGTTTTCCTCTTTATTCTTTTTGTCGCTGACCTGGTCCATAATATACAGGGTATCTCCGCCTTCTGAATAAACAGGCTCATAAAGGGATACCGGGCTTTGAATGGCATCCAGTGCATAAACCACATCTTCCTTTGAAATACCGATTTCCGAAGCAATTTCCATAACTGTGGGTTCTTTGTCATTTTTCTTAAGTAATGCTTCCTTCGTGTAAATAGCTTTATACGCAGTATCACGTAAAGACCTGCTAACCCTTATGCTGTTATTATCTCTAAGATATCTTCTTATTTCACCGATTATCATAGGAACGGCATAGGTGGAGAATTTCACATTCTGTGTTATATCAAAATTATCAATTGCTTTCATAAGACCAATGCAGCCGATCTGAAATAAATCATCAACATTTTCATTACTGCCAGAAAACCTTTGAATTATACTAAGTACAAGACGCAGATTACCCTTGATATACAATTCTCTTGCCTCTTTATCTCCCTCTAGGATACGTTTAAATAATTCTTCCTTTTCACTATTGTTCAGTAATGGCAACTTAGATGTATTAACACCGCATATTTCTACCTTATAAAGAGCCATATGAAAACCTCCAAATCATTTTTTCTTCATGTACAAATCCATGTGTACAGTACATGTATACAGGGCAGAAAAAAATTTCTTATAACACAAACGTGCTATGTTGAAATCCTTCAAATACATAGAAATAACTTCAATTATTATAGAAGTTTTCTCTATCCATTTCTACTCTTTGCATAAGTAAATGATTCACTATTAAAGGCATCTTTATACGGTTAAACAGGATGTAATAATTTCCTTTTTTCTTAAATTTAAAAATCTAATTATTCCAAACGCAGCATTTCTTTTTTTAATCGCTTTATAATCTTTTTTTCTAATCTGGATATATAGGATTGTGATATGCCCAGAAGATCTGCAACCTCCTTTTGAGTCCTTTCATTACCGTCCTCGGTATTGATTCCGAACCGCAGCTGTACAATGATTCTTTCTCTTTCACTTAGTTTTGAAAGAGCTTTACCAAGAAGCTTTCTGTCTACTTCTTCTTCAATATTTCGATATATGACATCCTCTTCCGTACCAAGTATATCGGATAACAGGAGTTCGTTGCCATCCCAATCCACATTAAGGGGTTCATCAATGGATACTTCCAGTTTCGTCTTATTATTCCTTCTCAGATACATGAGAATTTCATTCTCAATACATCTGGAGGCATAGGTAGCAAGCTTAATATTCTTATCCGGATTATAGGTATTAATAGCTTTGATAAGTCCTATGGTTCCTATAGAAATCAAATCCTCAACACCTACTCCTGTATTATCAAATTTTTTAGCTATGTACACAACCAATCGGAGATTATGCTCTACCAGTATGGATTTAGCCTGGGTATCATCTTCCGTACCAAGCCGCGCAATTTCTTCTGCTTCCCTGACCGCATCAAGGGGTGCAGGAAGAACCTCAGCCCCGCCGATATAATGTATCTCACCGCGACCGTTAAACAGAATACTTCTGAAATCAGGTATCAACCGAAATGTAAACTTATTCGGGATTGTTATTTTTAACAGCATTAATCTCTTTCCTCCCTTTCCATCACATAACCTCCCTATGTAAAATGATCTGATAATCCTTACGTACGGATACATCCTCCCTGCTAATGGCAGTTAGAACTTTTTCCCTGACAGTCTCTTCTTTCCCTTCCCAAAGGATGATTTTATCAAGTACAATTGCCGGTAATATTCCCTTTTTACCAACTGATTGAAAAGGAATCATCCGAAGAGGAAGATATTCGCCCGGTTGCACTTCCTCCTGATTCATACCAGAAAGAGAAGTACAATTACTAAAATCGTCGAACAGATTACACAGCATATTATTCTGAGAATCCGTCAATAAGGGTTCAATCACCGTATATTCCGCTACAATTACCGGTTTCCCGAAATACGGGTCTTTTAAGCAATTTCCGGTATCCATAAATCCTACAGCTTTAACAGTTCTTTCATTAAAATAAAGCTCTGTCTTATAATAGTCTGTTTCCTTATACCGAAGCCGTTTTAAAAGGCTGATAAAAATAATCAAACCGATAGTCCCTGCCAAAACTGCCAGATAAAAATGCTGATATCCCTGCTTTGAAAGCAATCTCCCCTGCATCAGTTCTCTAAAGTAATATCCAAAACCGGTATAATAATACAGGCTGTTCAGCAATCCACCCAGAAAAAAGGTGGTTATGTAAAGAAGTCCTGCCGCTTTTAGAAATTCTTTTAGATTTCTTTTGCCAAATGATATCATAACCAACAGGCAGCTTAACAAAATGTAAGCAGTTAAAAATTGAATTAAATGATTCAAATACGGAATTACCGCAAATACACAAGCTCCCAAAGCTCCTGCAGCAGCTCCCAGGCAGCATCTTATAGATGAACCTGTATACCTTAGTATTTTTTTTACTACTGTTAACAGAATAAAATCCATGATGAAATTTATGATAAAAATAACATCAACATAAACGTCTAAATACAATGCCACCCCCTCATTTCATTTATAATAAATCCTATTATAGCTGTTAATGCCCGTTTAATTTGTCAAATACTGGAATAGTTGAACCTGTTTTCATTTACTCTCACTTACAATATCCCCTCCATTTCAACGACATAATATATAATCCTGTTATAAAATTTATTGTTTTGTAAATATATGTTAATTGTACAGGGCTTCTGGTGAAATTAAGAACAATGAGTCTGAATTGTTAAATTTCATAAAAAAAATAGCCTGTATCCGATTTCTCGAATACAGGCTATTTTAAGCTTTTATTTAATTACTTATGATTTTTGTTTTTCTGTAAAAACTCTGGTATTTTAATACTTCCTACTTCATTGGCATCTCTGCTTGGATAATGAGCAGGCGTACCAGAATAAGGAGACGTTGGTGCAGACTGAGTAGCTGCCACCTGTGACTGTGCTTTTTCAAAAGGGGACTGCTGATTATTAAACTTATAATCAGGTCTGGTCGCTGGTTGTTTTAAGAAACTGGGACCTTTTGCTTCTCCTTTGCTGCCTGCCTCTCCGTCAAGCCCGGTTGCTATTACCGTAATGGTAACATAGTCTGTATTAGCATCATCATACATAGCACCAAAGATGATATTGGCATTTTCACCAGCCAGCTCCTGTACCATGGTTGCTGCCTCATTTACTTCGATCAAACTGATATCGCCGGAAATGTTGATAATAACATGGGAAGCTCCTGATATGGTAGTCTCAAGAAGAGGACTGGTAATGGCCTGGTTAACAGCACTGATACATTTATCGTCTCCTTTTCCGATACCAATACCGATATGAGCAACTCCTTTATCTTTCATGACAGTCTGAACATCGGCAAAATCCAGATTAATAAGACCTGGTACATTAATCAGATCCGTAATACCCTGGACACCTTGCTGAAGAACCTCATCGGCCTTTTTAAGCGCATCAGGGATGGTAGTTCGTCTGTCTACAATTTCCATTAATTTATCATTAGGAATCACTATCAATGTGTCCACATGTTCTTTTAACCGCTCAATGCCGCCAAGAGCATTGTTCATACGCGCTTTTGCTTCAAATTTAAAGGGTTTCGTTACGATACCTACCGTAAGGATTCCCATATCTTTTGCTATCTGTGCAACTACCGGTGCTGCTCCAGTACCAGTTCCACCGCCCATGCCGCAGGTTACAAATACCATATCGGAACCTTTGATTATCTCTATCAGTTCTTCCTTGCTCTCTTCTGCCGCCTGTGCTCCAATTTCCGGCTGAGCTCCTGCACCAAGACCTTTCGTAAGCTTCTCACCAATCTGAACACATTGAGGAGCCTTACAATTCTTTAAATGCTGCTTGTCCGTATTGATACAAACAAATTCAACACCTTTGATATTCTGCTCAACCATTCTATTTACAGCATTATTTCCTGCTCCGCCTACTCCGATAACTAGTATTTTTGCAGTAGATTCTGTTTCACTCGTTCTTATTTCAAGCAAGGTACTTCCTCCTTCACTATACACCTAAAATTATATTAATTATATCCGATTCCATTTTCTTATTCAACATTGAGCTTCTAGTAATATAAGACTGGTTATTCTAATAAATATCATATCTTTAATCCACTAAATAATCAACCTTTTTTTAACGTTTTATTTGACAGGCTTTGCAACAATTTTTTCCTGACCTTCCATATAATTCTTCAGGTCAATGGAAAGAATCTTCCCGTTTTTCTGAGGTACTGTCGGCAATAGCCCCTTCAGGTTTGCAATCTGCTCATCATAGGAATCCCTTTTCCCCAATAACACTATGCTCTGTCCGTTTTTTAACGTCACCTCATAGTCTTCGTTAAACTGAATGGTATTGATGTCCAGTTCAAATTTCTGAATTAATTGAGTAATCTTTAGTATAACCGGGAAAAGCTCCGGGTTTTCTGTTTCCATCTTATCGTGCAGTATAAAACTGTTAAAATTCAGCCCTGTTATAAATGGTACTCCCTCAAGTTTTTCCTGAGAAGTTTCCACGACAATACCATCTTTATCAAAATACATATAACTACCCATATACTGAATACAGCCGATTACCGGTTTTTCATAGACATGCAGTTTAACGGTATGCCTGTCCACCATCGTTGCTGTAATCTTTTCAACAAAGGGAATCGGTTCCTTTTTGCCATACATCAGTCTCAGGTAAAAAAGTATGGTATTGCTATCGGTTTTACTTGTCAGTAATTCCTGCTTTAACTCATCTTCACTATAATTGGTGCTGCCGATTATCGTAACCGACCTCAGATTACAGGTCATATAAAGCAGGATTACCGCAAGAAAAACAAAAAGGCCAAACAGCAGCAGTTTCCCCAGGGGGGTAAATATCGTTTTGCTGTTTTTATCCTGTCGCATTTTCAAAGCACCTTATCCTTCCTGGCAATTATTTTAACTCCTTAAACTTCTCATCAGTTACTCATTTTTATATTCAATCTGTGCCCCCAAAGCCCTTAAGTCTCTGCATATATCCTCATATCCCCTCTGGATATGATATGGATTCTTAACAATTGTTTTACCCTCTGCCATTAAACCGGCTATCACAAGTGCTGCTCCCCCCCTTAACTCACCTGCGGATACTTCAGAAGCTTTTAAAGCAGGAACACCTGTTATATGCGCCACTCTGTCCTGTAAACAAATCTGCGCACCAAATCTGGCCTGTTCCGGTACATTCTGATATCTGCCTTCAAATATTTCTTCCACTATTTTGCTGTTACCGGATGCTTTCATAAGCACCGACATGATTTGTGACTGCATATCCGTAGGAAATCCGGGATATGGTTCTGTTATAATCTCCGGTACCGGTCTTACTGTTCCATCGGAATGAAGAGAGATGGAATCCTCATAGCATTTAATACGGCTTCCCATCCGCTTTAAGGTCTGAATGACTACATAAAGACTGCCGCAGCCTAAACCTCTTAATACAACATCTCCTCCCGCACCGGCAGCTGCTGCCAGGTAAGTACCCGCTACAATTCGATCAGATGGTGCTGTGTATTCCGTCTGATGCAAGGCTGTAACCCCTTCAATTTCAATTCTTCCGGTACCTGAACCATATATCTTAGCTCCTGCAGAAATTAAGAATTTACACAATTCAAGAATTTCCGGCTCTCTGGCTGCATTAAAAATCCTGGTCTTCCCACTGCCTAAAACTGCCGCAAGAATAACATTCTCTGTTGCTCCCACGCTGGGTGAAGGAAAATAAATATCGGCTCCTTTAATCCCATCTGTCACACATTTAATCAGCCCGTCCTCTTCTTCCAGAACAACATTCATCTGTTTAAAAGCCTCCAAATGAAAATTGATAGGTCTTGCACCAATGGTACAGCCACCAGGATAGGATATGACTGTGCTGTGGGTTCTTCCTAAAAGAGCTCCCATTAATATAATGGAAGAGCGCATCTTTTTGACAAGATCCGTTGGGACGATATCTGTTGATAAACCTCTTGCATCAACAATGATAGAGGAGCCTTCCCAGGTAACGGTACAACCGATATCAATGAGAATCTCTATCATATGCTCCACATCCAGAATTCTCGGACAATGATTCAGCTTTGTAACACCGTTTATTAATAATGTAGCTGCTAAAATTGGTAATACGGCATTTTTAGAACCTTGTATGTTAACTTCACCGCTTAGCTGTTTACCACCAACAATTTCAATATATGCCATGGTACACCTCAAACCTAATATAGTATTACTATATGTAATTTAATTATATTTGTGCTTGCAGCCAAAAGGGGAAGCAAATACCTGTTATTTTTCATACTTAATCTGATTGGATACACTTAATACAATTCCCATTTCTGTTAACAACACAAGAAGCGATGTTCCTCCGTATGATATAAAGGGCAAAGGAATTCCTGTAGAAGGAATTGTATTGGTAACTACTGCAATGTTAATTAGTACCTGTGCTGCTATATGTGTTAATACACCGGTAGCTATTAGACCACCAAAAAGATCCGGTGCATTTACCGCAATTATAAAAAGCCTCCAGATAACCAGGACGAAGAGCAAAATTACTGCTATTGCTCCAAAGAGTCCAAGTTCTTCACAAATTACCGCAAATATCATATCGTTATGAGATTCCGGAATAAAACCAAGCTTTTGCATACTCTCTCCAAGGCCTTTACCAAATATCCGGCCGGAGGCAATGGCATAGAGCCCTTGAAGTATCTGGTAACCTTTCTCGTGAGTCTCTACATTCAGCCACACTGTAATTCTCTCACTTCGGTAACTAACAAAGAATATGAATATGGCACCAATGGCAACCATCAGACCGCCAGAAACAATAAAATAAAGTTTCTTTCTACTGGCCACAAAACATATGGCTACCATAATCAGACCCATTACAAGCGCAGTACTAAAATTCTGAGACAGTACCAGTCCTATGAGCGGCACAACATATGCTGCTATTCGTAAAAACCCCGTAAACTTATCCAGCCGCTTCGGTGAAAGACAGACAATATATGCTGTAAACAAAATTATGGCAACTTTGGAAAGCTCAGAAGGCTGAAAGGTTCCAAGGGGTCCTAAGGACAGCCATCTCTTTGAACCATTTATCTCTTTGGCAAATAATAAAACACAAATTTGCAGGATGATACACAAAAAGTATAATACCACAACCGGTCTTAGCTTTATAACCGGAAACTTAAGCTTATATATTCGGTAATCAATCTTTGAAACAATAAGCATTACAACGATTCCAAGAATTGCAAAGGCACCTTGTTTTTCCAGATAGTATGCAGGATTTAAATATTTTCTGGCTGCATTATAGGAACTGGTGCTGTAAACCATAACCAATCCAAAGCACACCAGAAAAATCGTAAGAAACAACAGATTGTAATCATAGTAGCTATGAAGTTTTCTGGATTTTCCTTTATCTCTCTCTTCCCTTGTCATGCAGACCTCACTTTGATTCTTGTCTTATAAATTTCTTACGTATTCTTTAAAGAGACGGCCTCTTTCTTCATAATTAGGGAACATATCCCAACTCGCGCAGGCAGGTGACAGAAGTACACAATCCCCTTCCTGTGATAATCTGTGGCAGGTTTCCACAGCTTCCTGTAAACTATCAGTCATATAGATATCATGAAAGCCATGATTTCTGGCTGTTTCTGCAATTTTATCCTTTGTCTGGCCAATAAGCACCAGAGCCTTTATCTTGCCCTTAAAGGCTTCCAGCCACTCATCATATTCCGAACCCTTGTCATACCCTCCTGCAATAAGGCAGGTCGGTGCAGGCATAGATTCAATGGCTTTAATGGAAGCATCGGGATTGGTCCCTTTTGAATCGTTATAATATTTCACACCATTTTTGGTTGTAACGAATTCAATTCGGTGTTCCACAGCAACAAAGTTTCTGACTGCTTTGTTGATAACCTCTACCGGCACTTTAAGGGATAGTGCGATTCCTATGGCAGCCATTGTGTTTTCATAATTATGTCTTCCGAATATATTCATTTGAGTAACATCAACGACAGTCTCTGTATTCTTTCCATCACTGTATATTATATTGTCACCTTCCAGATATATTCCCTTCTCTAACTTTCTAAGGCTGCTGAAATACAATACGTTTGTTTTTAATCCTTTACCGGCTTCCCTTAAAACTTCATCTTCGTAATTCAATATGCATACATCATCAGCACCTTGATTTTTCGCTATATTTAACTTTGCAGCAATGTAGTTTTCCATGGTATGATGGCGGTTAAGATGATCCGGTGTTATATTAAGGATTGCACTGACCTGAGGTCTAAAATCTACGATTGTCTCCAGCTGAAAACTGCTCATTTCAATTACAGTTACAGAAGCCGCTGAAGTCTTACAGGCTATATCTGTATATGGTATACCGATATTACCGACAACAAACACCTCTTCGAAATATGCTTTCATAATATCACCTACCAAAGAGGTAGTGGTAGTTTTACCATTTGTTCCGGTTATTGCAGCAACTTTTCCTTTGGCTTTATAATATGCCAGTTCTACTTCACCCCAGACAGGTATATTTTTTTCTCTGATTCTGTTTACAACAGGAAGGTCTGTGGGAACTCCAGGGCTGAGAACAGCCAAACTGACCGTCTCAAGATATTCCTCCTTCAGTTCGCCTAATACTATTTCTCCGGTAAAAGAGTCAGTAAGCTTTTCTCTGATTGTTTCTATATCCAGACTGGCATTGGTATCATATACAATTATCTTATCAGTTATATCCTCCAGGAAACGAACGGCTGAAATACCGCTTAATCCGGTACCAAATACCAATACAGTTTTCTTATCCAGTTTCATCTTAATATAATCCTTCTTTCTTGCTGTAGTAATCCGGTTTTCACCTTATGTTTTCTTTGGCTGTGTCAGATACCAAGCAATGCAATAATACAGCAAAGGGCAGTTGCTATGGAAAATACTGATACTACTTTCATTTCTGACCAACCACATAGTTCAAAATGATGGTGAATAGGGGCCATTCTAAATATTCTCTTTCCCCCTGTTATTCTAAAGTATACTATTTGTAATACTACCGAAATTACTTCAATGAGATAAATTAAACCTACAATTATCAGAAATAACGGCATTTTCAGCATAAAAGCTGAAGCAGCCACAAAACCGCCTAATGCCAAAGAACCGGTATCCCCCATAAATACCCTTGCCGGATATATGTTAAATATCAGAAACCCTAACAGGCTGCCTGCTGCTGCATTGGTTATCGGTGATATGCTGCTGCCCACCACAATCGCTGCAACAGAGAAAAAAGTAGTTATCTGCAAAGTAACACTGGCAGCCAGACCATCCAGTCCGTCAGTAAAATTAGCTCCATTAACGACTCCAAGCATAATAAAGATCATCATCGGAATAAACCATATACCGATTTCCAGATAATAACCTTCATCAAATCCGCCTGTAAAGGGTATTAATACAGAAGTTCCTACTTCCGTATGTTTTGTGAAATAAATCACAAAAATTATTGTTACCAGTATCTGTCCTAACAATTTCTGCCAGACTTTTAGTCCCATTGATCTTTTCATAACAATCTTCAGATAATCATCCAGAAATCCGATTAAGCCAAAGCCCACTGTTGCAAACAGAACCGGTATAATATCTTTATTATCTTTAAGGTATAGGATTGATGTTAATACAATACCAAGCAAGATAACTATACCCCCCATTGTGGGTGTACCTGTTTTGCGCAGATGGCTTTTGGGACCGTTGCTTCTAACATATTGCCCCCATTTAAGCCTCTTTAGAAATGGAATAAGGATAGGGCATAAAGTTAAGCTAATAACAAAAGCTATTACAACGGGCATTAGTTGCCTAGAATCCATTTCTTGTTTCCTCCGTACAATGGCCTATTACTCTTATTCCTATACATAAATTGAATAAAACACTCTTTCGTAGCTGTTTTCATTCAATTTATGCAGTTTCTCCTTTGTACGACCACGGATTATTATAAGCTATTCCATATACAGAATCAAGTTACTGTTGTTATTAATCTCTTCACCTTTTAATGGAAATTGGCTTTTTACCTTTTCTCCCTCACCATCATAATATACTTCTTTAAAAGTATAGTCTTTTAAAAGCTTCTTCACCTCTGCTTTTGATAACCCGGCTAAATCCGGCATTATCATTGTTCCGATATTGTTTTCCTTGATTTCATCCTCTGTATATACGGGTTCGATACCAAGGTAAGGAAGTGCATTTTCATATACTTCAGCGATAACAGGAGCTGCAATAGTTCCGCCATAATATATGCCTTCCGGTTCATCTATTAGAACAATGCCGATGATCTGCGGATTATCGGCAGGAGCAAAGCCAAGAAATGATGATATGTATTTGTTGCTGCTTCTTGGTAATTTCTCAGAGGTTGCAGTTTTTCCACCAATATGATAACCTGCCAGGTAGGCACGGTTTCCGGTACCGTCGGATACAACCGTTTCAAGAAGTTGTTTCATTAAATCAGAGGTTTCTTTCGATACGGCATTCTCCTGTTCCTCATAGTTCAGAGTCTTTACTACCGTACCATCTTTCCCTTTGACTTCTACACCGAAGTGAGGTGTTACGATTTTCCCTCCATTTACAATAGCACTGGCAGCTACTAATAGCTGCAGGGAAGTTATCTGAAATGACTGTCCAAAGGAAATGGTAGCCAATTCAACCGCACCTACGTTATCCGGTTTATGCATAATAGACTTTGCTTCACCTGGAAGATCCACACCTGTTTTACGAAACAATCCTAATCTGTCAAAGTACTTATACATATTGGTTACTCCCACCCTTGCCCCAATTTCCATAAACACAGGGTTACAGGAGTTCTTGATACCATCTATAAAATCTTCACTGCCATGTCCGCCGGCCTTGTGGCAGCGGATTCTGCGGTCCTCCACTATTTTGAAACCCGGGCAGTGAAATCTATCTGTAAGTTTAACAACCTTCTCTTCTAATGCTGCAGTTGCAGTAACAACTTTAAAAGTTGAACCAGGTTCATAGGTATCACTGATACTTGCATTTCTCCACATGTTATTAAGAAGGTCATTTTTCTGTTTATCTGTTAAAGTAGAAACATCCAGGCCATTCAATGCAGATTCTGTTAAAGTATAAGGATCATTAAGATCAAACTCAGGAACATTAACACATGCATAGATTTCGCCATTTTGCGGATTCATCAGAATCATCTTAACATTGTTTGCATTTTTGGCTTCCAGTACTTTCATTGCTGCCTGTTCGGCATACTTTTGTATATTAACATCAATACTGGTATACAGATCTTTTCCGGCAACAGGTTCAATTCTGTCCTCTGCCGCGTTATCTATCTCGACTCCGTATGCTGTGGTAAGGGTTAGTATGGTACCATCGAGACCTTTTAAATAATCATCATACTCGACTTCCAGACCAATAATACCCTGATTATCTCCTCCTGTGAACCCTATTACCTTGGAAGCCAAATCACCATAGGGGTAGTATCTTTTGTAGTCTTCATCAACCATAACACCATCTAAATCATATTCTCTGATTTTATCGGCTAAAGTTTTATCTACATTTGATTTTACTCTTTCAATAGAAGAATTCTTCTCCACTCTCTTACGAACATAGGCTTCACTAAGGCCTAAGGTTTCTGAGAGAAACTTAATTACCTTTTCAGGTTCTTTAATCTGGCTATGTATTACGGATATGGTACTGACAGGCTTATTATCTGCTAAAATAATTCCGTTCCTGTCATAGATTATTCCTCTTTCTGCTTTAATAGCTCTTTCCCTCTCATGAAGCTTCTGAGCTCTTTCAGCATAATCCGCTGATTTGGCAATCATTAAATATGCCAGCCTGACTGTAAGGAGTGTAGCAGCAATTACAATTACTGCTACTACTATAAATACATTCCTGCGGTTAAAGGTTTTATTTCTTGCCATAAAGGATGCCCCATTTATCTGATTGTTTCATTTTATGACAATCCTTTATAGGTTATGTATAATAATAGCAATGTGATGAAAGTTGTCTCTGTATATAATAGTGAAGATTTTCTAAACGCTTAGTTTAGAACCATATTTATTACCTCGGGAGAATTTTACTCTGAATTATTATCTTGTGATTCAGCATCACCAGCAGTAGTTGTATTATCTCCTGTGTTATCACCTATTGCATTTGGCAGAGGATCTATACTGCCTTCAACAGGAAATCCATCTTCCGTCTCTTGTTCTGTATCCTGAGTACTGCTCTGTGTTTCATTGTCCTGGGTATTGGTTACCTGTCCGTTTTCCTGATTAGAGCTGTTCTCAGAGTTTTCTGCATTCCCGGCGGTTTCTTTATTCCCGGTGCTTTCCTTGTTTGCGTTATCAGTACCTTTTCCAGTGTTAGTTGCTGCTCCAGCACCATCAGCCGCCGGATAAATCTCCAGAAGGGGTAGAATCTCTGCCATTATTGCACCTGCTTCTTCTGTTGCCAGTGCACTGGTCTGCTTTAACTTTTCCACTTTTTTAGGATTATGTATGACTACATAAACAACTAACTGTGGGTCGTTTGCGGGAACACTTCCGATAAATGACAAAAGTTTTTCTTCGGCAGCTCTGGGATAGGTCTGTGCCGTTCCAGTTTTACCTCCGATTTCATAACCAGCTACCTTTGCCCCATGAGCTGTTCCTTCATTTACTGTCTTTAGCAAGGCTTCCTTTAAGAAGTCAGAAGTAGTGCTTGAAACTGATAACTTTGCAAGCTTCTTGTCATTGGTGGATACTACACTTCCACCAGAGTTCAATACTTCTTTTACAATATGGGGTTCGTAGTAATATCCGCCATTTACCAAAGAAGAATAACCAGCTGCCATTTGAATCATAGTTACAGTAAAAGTCTGTCCGAAACTGCTGATCGCAAGGTCAAGCTTGGATAATTTATCATTTGCAAAAAGAATTCCCGAATCTTCTCCAGGAAGATCAATTCCTGTTCTTCCGCCAAATCCGAAATATTTCTGATAGCTTGTAAATAATTTTGTGCCTTCTTTTTCTACGATCTGCATTAACGCATCATTACAGGAAAACATCAGTGCCTGTGTTAATGTAATCTCACCATGCCCTGCTCTCTTAGAACAGCCTACAAAAGTCCCCAATATATTTTCCCCGCCATCACAATAAAAAGTATCGCTGGGTTTTATCAGATTCTCTTCCAATGCAGCAGCTATAGTAAAGGGTTTAAAAGTAGAACCTGGCTCTATTGAATTACTAATGGTATAATTTCTCCACAGATTATTTAAGAAGTTCATCTTTTCTTCTTCCGTCATACCCTTTATTTCATCTTTTGTAAAGAAAGGTGTAAGATCTGTAGGTTTGTTTAAATCATATTCTTGATTTGAAGCCATTGCTAAAATCTCTCCATTGTTAGGATTCATTACAATGACGCCCATATTATCCGGGTCATACTCTTTTATGTACGCTTTTATATGATCTTGTACAATTCTCTGTACATTAGCATCTATGGTTGACACTACCGTATTACCGTTAATGGAGGGTTTTACATTCTTTTCTAATTTCAATTCTGAATCCATATATCCGAATTCAATGCCATTTGTACCATTTAAAGTATCATTATAATACTGCTCAATACCCCAGTTTCCATTATTATCGCTTGTCGTGAAGCCCAGGACACTGGATGCTAAAGTTTCATAAGGGTATTTGCGTTTATAATCCTCTTCAAACCAAACGCCCTGAATATTTTCATCAGCTTTTGCAAGCTCTTTGAATTTTTCCATATCCTCATAGGATATGCTCTTTAGAATTATGCTGTACCTGCTGGTCTTCTTCTCTTCATAAAGCTTATTGATTTTTTCTTCCGTTACACCTTCAAAAGAATCAACAAGTGCTTTTTTTGTCGGCTCCGCATACTCTTTCTCGGATAAGGCGTAATAAACATCTAAGATAACATTGTAGACCTTTTCACTATAAGCTAATACAGTACCATTTCGGTCAAGTATGCTTCCTCTCTGGTAAGGTATCGTAGTACTTGTGTAAGTCTGCTGTGAAAGGACTTTTTTTTCGTAACGTACACCATCCGTATGATTTAAATACACGATTCGGCCTATAAGTACTGTCATAAATATCAGTACCACAGAAAAAACGAAAAGTAATCTGCTGCTCATACGATTTGTAAACTTCTTAATCTTTTTAGTTCTTCTTTGCTTCATCCCTTGATTAGCCATAATCTACTCCTGTTGTACCACGTAAGTATAGGATACTTCCGATAAGAAGTGTGAAATATGTATACAGTCACACCGTGTCTCAATTTACTTCTTCAGTTTGCCAAATAAGGAATTGTCTTCTGCCTCCGGTATGTCTTTGTATTGTTTTACATAGTCACTGACATTGCTTTCATACAATATTACCTGACTGTCATCGGGATAGACCATACCCAATTTGCTGGTAGCGTACTCATATATATACTTCAAATCAATAGAAGTATCGATTTTCGCCAGATTAGCGTCATTATCATTCTGCATTTTCGCAAGGTCGCGCTCAAGAACAGCAATTTCATTATGCTTTTGGGTTATTTGTGTCTGCACATTCAAGTACCCAATACAGGAATAAACTGTTATTCCGATGGCAGCTGTAAGAAAAAACACAGAAAACAAATTCATAGCCGGTCTTCGTTTTGCTCTTCTTCTGACTGCCGGCTTTGGTTTGACCTTAGGAACATTTCTGGTTTCTTCTCTGTCGTCATCCGGCTGTGCGGCGTACTGCAGTTTTCTCACCGCATTTCCGTCATAATAACTGTTCTGCCGGTTATACTTTCGCTTATTCTCCTCCATTATATTCTCCCCCTTTTATGTCTTTCGGTTCTGTCTTTTATATGTGGCGCTCAAACACTCTGAGTTTAGCGCTTTTTGATCTTTTGTTATTTAATATTTCTTCTTCTGATGGCAATAATGCTTTTCGTGTTATTACCTTTCCAAGACTTTTATTTCCGCAAACACATACCGGGAAACTGGGCGGGCAGGTACATGGGTTTTCTTTGTTCCTGAAAAATGATTTAACGATTCTATCTTCAAGAGAATGAAAAGTTATGATACATAGCCTTCCATTATCATTTAGCAGATTTATCATATCCTCAAGAGCACTGCTTAATACCTCAAGTTCTTTATTCAACTCTATCCTGATAGCCTGAAAAGTCTTTTTGCCGGGATGTCCGTTCATACGAAGCTTGGCAGGAATAGCAGCTTTGATTGCTTCTGTCAGCTGACCAGTTGTTTCAATAGGCTGCTCTTCTCTTATCCTAACTATATGTTTTGCAATATTTTTTGCAAATTTATCTTCACCGTAGTCTCTGATAATACGATATAAATCGAATTCACTGTAACCGTTAACAATATCTTTTGCTGAGATATCCATTCTGGTATCCATACGCATGTCCAAAGGTGCATCTTCCTTATAGGAGAAACCTCTGGCAGTTGTATCAAGCTGATGGGAGGACACACCTAAATCCAGCATAATTCCGTCTACCTTATGGATTCCCTGTTCTTCTAATACCTTCTTCATGTTGACGTAATTACTTCTTATTATAGTAACCTTGTCTTTAAAATTCTCAAGGCGCAAACTGGCAGCTTGTATAGCGGCTTCATCCTGATCAATACCAATCAGTCGGCCTCCGCTTTCAAGCCTTTTGCATATTTCATAGGAGTGGCCGCCCCCGCCTAAAGTTCCATCTACATATATTCCGTCTCCACGGATATTTAACATGTCAATGGTCTCCTGCAGCAGTACTGATATATGCTTAAATTCTACTTGTTTATTTTCCATATCCATTCTGAAATCTCCCATATTAAAAACTTAACCCGAAATCTGCCATATGCTCAGCTACCTGATCCATATTTTCATAATTATTGTTACTATCCCATCTCTCTTTGGACCAGATCTCAATCTTACTTAGCACACCGACAAATACAATATCTTTTTCAAGAGCTGCCGTTTCTCTTAATTTAGCAGGTATTAATACTCTGCCCTGCTTGTCCACTTCACAATCAGCTGCCCCAGCCATAAAATATCGCTGTAATTGTCTGGCATCTTTAGTACCCGGAAGATTCTTCAGCTGGTTGACGAAATTCATCCATTCTTCATTAGGATATACAAAAAGACACCCATCTAATCCTTGGGTAACTACAAAATTATCTCCTAATTCATCTCTGAATTTAGAGGGCATTATAATTCGTCCTTTTGTATCAATCGTATGGTTATACTCTCCCATGAACATGAATCTCACCACCCGTCCACCACTTAGTACCACTTTCCACCACTTTGCACCACTTATAAGGCTATTTTATACCACTTTACTTCATATGGCAAGCATTTCTGAATATTTTTACCTTCCATATTTTACTTTTTTTGGTAATTTTGTGTAATTTTATTTATCACCTACAATATCTAGTGTAACCGGTATTACAGGTATCATGATTTGCTTTAAAAAGGACAAAAAAAGAGAATAGGAAAATTGTCCTATTCTCTTTTAACTCTTCATAAATCATATTATGCATTTTTATACAGTTTTCTTTGTTTTTCGACGTCTCATTGCCACAATAACAACTGCCGCAGCTATAACCAGGATTCCGGACAACAACTGCGATACAGCCAGAGGTGTATTAAAAAGAAATAACTGATCTGTACGATAGCCTTCTATCCACAACCGCCCCAAACCATAACCAAATAAATAGAGCAGAAATACTTCCCCATCGAATTTCTTATGCTTTGAATAAAGGATAAGTAATATCAGCAGGACCAGATTCCATACAGATTCGTATAAAAAAGTGGGTTGAACCTGAATGTAAGGAATCCCTTCTATACTAACAGTATTGTTTCTGATTTCCAATATCTTTTGGTATGCCTGTTCCTTACCGGCAAATTTCTGTGCCAGCTGTGCTACGGGCATAGTGTAGTCACTGCTGACGTCCTTCAGATTAAGCTGCATGGCAAATAATCCGTTTGAATACTCGCCAAAAGCCTCCCTGTTAAAAAAATTTCCCCATCTGCCTATGACCTGTCCTGCTATAAGTCCAAGAACGGCTGTGTCAGCTAAAAGCCCAAAGGATATTTTCTTTATTTTTGTATAGACAAATGCAGTAATAACAGCAGTTATGATACCACCATAGATTGCAAGACCACCATTTCGTATATTTAATATCTGAAGAGGGGCATCTTTGTACTCATTCCAGTTGAATATTACATAATAAACTCTCGCACCTATTACTGACAGTATAATTGCATATAAGGCAAAATCCAGATATAAATCTTTATTCTGTCCGGTTCTTTTAGCCTGCCATTCTGCTACCAGATAACCCACCACCATCCCGATGGCGATGGCAATACCGTAATATGCTATGGAAAAGCCAAATATATTAATAGAAGAGCCTACATCATTAAGTTTGATTCCCAGATTCGGAAAATTAATATTCGTACCAGCATCTAATAGCATCATACATCACCGCTTTCTTAAACATTAAACCGGAATAGAACAACATCTCCATCCTGAACTACGTATTCTTTACCTTCTGAACGAACCAGACCTTTTTCCTTTGCAAGATTAAAGTTACCGCATTCAATAAGATTTGCATAGCTGACGATTTCTGCACGTATAAAACCTCGTTCAAAATCTGAGTGAATCTTACCTGCCGCCTGAGGGGCTTTTGTACCTTTTTGAATGGTCCAGGCCTTTGTTTCTTTGGGGCCTGCAGTCAGATAGCTGATCAGTCCAAGAATGTTATAGCTGGCTGCAATCAATTTCTCAAGTCCGGATTCTTTAAGCCCCAGATCTTCTAAGAACATTTTCTTTTCTTCCTCATCAAGTTCAGCAATTTCCTGCTCTATCTGTGCACAGATAACAAATACTTCTGAACCTTCCTTTGCTGCAAATTCTCTGACCTGAGCTACCTGGTTATTATTTGCACCATCATCGGAAAGATCCTCTTCTTTAACATTAGCCGCATAGATAACAGGTTTATAGGTAAGCAGGTTAAATGAGGTTACAAGAACAGCTTCTTCATCATCTGAAACCTCAAAGCTCTTGGCAAGATTTCCTTCTTCCAGATGACTTTTAAGTCTTTCAAGAAGCTCCAGCTCTTTTGCAAGGGTTTTATCATTTTTTGCACCCTTTGAAGTTCTTGCTATTCTTCTTTCAATTATCTCCAAATCCGAGAAAATTAATTCCAGATTGATAGTCTCTATATCCCTTAACGGCTCTACGCTGCCATCAACATGGATAATATTACTGTCTTCAAAGCAACGAACCACATGGACAATAGCATCCACTTCTCTGATATTTGAGAGAAACTGATTTCCAAGACCTTCACCTTTAGAAGCTCCCTTAACAAGACCTGCAATATCTACAAATTCAATTGCAGCAGGAACAATTTTTTCTGTATGATAAAGATCACCTAATACTTTCAATCTTTCATCCGGTACTGCAACAATTCCTACATTAGGATCAATGGTGCAAAAGGGATAATTCGCGGATTCCGCTCCTGCTTTTGTGAGAGAATTAAAAAGTGTGCTTTTACCTACATTGGGTAAACCTACTATACCTAGTTTCATATATTTCTTCCTTTCAGTCTTTTGCTTCAATCACGATAAGGATACCAGATCCCAATATGATTTCTGCTCTTTCTTCCGTTACTTCATTACTGATTCCAATACTGCTGCCTAACTTTAAGGTATATTCATCAAGGGGATATTTAAAGCCCTTCAGAGTAATCTTATCTACTGTCTCGGTAAAGGGTAGCAGGGATACATTGGGACCGTGAAGTTTGTTACGGTATAAAACCGTATCATGGTTTATCATATATATTTTATTATTTTTATCAATCAGAGTCGTTCTAATTTTCTTTTTTAAAGGCGTATATAACAGCCCTATGTTAGCAAGCATATGATCCGCTCTGGTTCCCGTAGCACCAAGCAAAAGAATTCTCTCCGGTTCCAGGGAGACAGCCAGATCAAGAGCAAGCTCCGTATCAGTAGCATCTTTCATGGGATTGTATTCCACAATCTGAACACCGCTTAACTGCTTATAATAAGATAAGACTTCCTCAGAAACTGAATCAAAATCTCCTACCGCATAATCCACAGCAAGGTTCAGCTGTTGTGCAGCCATAAGTCCTTTATCTACTGCAATCACTTTATCAAAGCTTCTGCCGGCAAGATAATCCCTCACAAAAGGGAAGGTAATCTCACCCCCAGTGATTATAAGTATTCCATCACTCATCACAATATCATCCTTACAATTAATTGAACATCCTTCATCAGTTGTTCATAAGCAGGTTTGTCAAATAAACTTTACCTTTATCAACCTATTTCAAATTTACGAAATACCTCCTTAAAGGCATTTACATTATCGGTAATATTGCCTCCGAATACCGCAGTTCCTGCAACAATAACATTAGCCCCGGCTTTTATAACTTCTTCTACATTGGAAGCACTGATTCCACCGTCAACTTCAATATCAACCTTCAATTGCTTCTCATCAAGAATTTTTTTCAAACTTCTGATTTTGTTCAGTGACAGAGGGAGGAAAGCCTGTCCGCCATAACCCGGATTTACGCTCATGATAAGAATCATATCAACTTCATCCAGAATATATTCAAGGGCAGAGAGAGGTGTTGCCGGATTCAGAGAAACTCCAGCCCTTAACCCCAGTTCCTTAATTTTAGAAACTGTTCTGTGAAGGTGTTTGCAAGCCTCTGCATGAACAGTGATGATGTCAGCACCCGCTTCCTTGAAATCCTCCAGATAACGTATGGGTTCTTCTACCATAAGATGGACATCAAAGACAAGCCCGGATTCCTTTCTTATGGATTTAATAATCGGAGTTCCAAATGAAATACTGGGAACAAATTCCCCATCCATTACATCAATGTGAAGGTATTCCACTCCAGCCGCTTCTGCTTCCTTAATATACTCACCGAGTCTAAAAAAGTCGGCAGCCAAAATTGAAGGTGCCAATTTATACATAATAACCTCTTTTCCGAATATCCAATACTCCGATTGAATTCCCTGTCCTGTCCTTTATTCCACCGCTGTTTAGCGGCATTTAGGGTGCTAACATGCACCCTAAAATTTCTTTTTTTTGTTATTTAATTCTTCGAATAAATCTTTATAGTTTTTATACCTTATTTTACTGATTTTGCCATTCTTCAAAGCTTCTTTTACATTGCAGTCCGGTTCATTAAGATGCATACAGCCTAAGAATCTGCATTGTGAATCGTATTGCTTAAATTCAGGAAAGAATTCCTTTAATTCATCTTTTTCCAGACCTTCAAGATAAAGGGAACTAAATCCCGGCGTATCCATAACAAAAGTCTCATCTCCAACAGCTATAAGCTCTGAGTGTCTGGTGGTATGTTTACCTCTTTGTATCTTTTCGCTGATTTCACCGGTTTTTGTATTAGCTTCCGGAGACAGCAGATTAATGATAGAGGATTTGCCAACGCCAGAAGGTCCTGCAAGCACAGTAGTCTTATGCGCCAGTAATTCCTTTACAGAGTTTATTCCCTCCTCTGTAAAGGTGCTGGTAAACAATGTCCTGTAACCACAGTTACGGTAAGTTTCCTCTAACAGGGAAATTTCTTTTTCTGAAACCACATCGGTTTTGTTAAAGCATATGATGGTTTCAACCTTCTGCTGAAGCATCAGTATTAGAAAACGATCCAGCAGATTTAGATTCGGGGCAGGCTTGGCGGCGGCAAAAATTATCATTGCCTGGTCCACATTAGCTACAGCAGGCCGGATCAGGTCATTTGTCCGTTCAAGGATATTAATGATATTACCTTTTTTCATCTCCTCGTCCAGAATGTCCATCTCCACGTCATCTCCTACCAGAGGTTTGATATTCTGATTTCGAAAAATCCCTTTTGCCTTGCATTCATAAAGTTGTTCCTTCTCAGTAAATACATAATAAAAGCCGCCGATGCCTTTTAATATCTTTCCCTTCATCTTATCGCTCCGCCGTAAATTCTACATCCCAAGCGGTTCCGTATTCCTCATAAACAACCCATCTTCCGCCTTCTAATACTGCTCCGGAGTCACCCTCTTCAGCATCTCTGCCTATCATCATGGATACTGTTGCATCAGAACCGCTGCTGCTGGTTATGGGAAGTGTAACAGGAAAACTGTCGTAGTTCATTGTTCTCTTCTCTAAATCAGTGGTTTTTCCGTTCTGGAACATCTGGAACAGTACAATACCGCTGTCTCCCGGGTAATCAAAAGGATTTTCATCAATTGTTACAGAACCTGTATAGGAGGTCGGTCTTGAATCAGGTCCTAAACTGATTACAAGGTCAATAGCAGTTCCTCTGGTCACTTCAGAGCCGCCGCTCTTACTCTGTCCCATTACCTTTCCTTTTGCATAAGTGTCAGAGTAATCCTCCGTAATACTTCCTTCTACCAGGTTATTTTCCTTTAACTTGGCGATGGCATCTGCTTTACTGAAGTCTCTTACATCCGGTACTACAACATTGGTCTTCTCAGGTCCCTTACTCATAATTAATATGATTGTATCTCCCTTTTTAACCGAAGTTCCTTTAACAGGTTCTGTTGAGATAACATTACCCTCAACAATATTATCATCAAAAGCATATTCATGTTTTATTACAAGGCCGCTGTCAGTTAATGTCGTAGAAGCCTGACTATCACCTAGATTATATACATCAGGAAGAGGGAAGGTCTCCGGTCCCAAACTTACAACCAGCTTTACTTCACCGTCGCTGTCTATTTCAGCTTCTGAAGCCGGGTACTGTTCCATAACCATACCTTTTTCATATTTATCGGAGGTCTTCTCATCTGTTGTAATCTGCAGATCCTCTGATTTCGCATACAGTCTCTTTTCAGCATCCGCTAAGGAATAGCCTACAACGGAAGGCATAATAACAGTTGTAACTGCTTCATCTGTGGGTTCAGCGGAAGGTGTAACAGTAGCTGTTATTTCGTCTGACGGAAGATTGTTGTCTTTATTCCCCGGGAAGAGATGGAATATATTTATGACAAAGAAAATAATCAAAATGACCAGTATAACACCGGCTACAATGGAACCGATAAATATAATCTTCTCCACTCTTGGATCAACCTGATCAATATCCTCCTCGTCCTCCTCTTTGGTTTTGGAATTCAAATTAGTCGAGGTATGCTTTAGGTCAGGGTTGGTATTGGTAGTTTTTCCTTCCAGATTTCCTGTATTTCTGCCAGGTTGGGTAGACGCAGTTTTAATGTGGCTTACTTCATCCTCTGAAATAGTTATGGTTGGTGAATCAGAGACACCTGCTGCCGGAATCACTACAAAGTCCCCATTAGGATTAGAAATGGAACGCTTTAAATCCGTTATCAGTTCGGATGCTGATAGATACCTTCTCTCAGGTTTCTTCTGCATACATTTTTGAATTATCTTTTCAATACTTGGCGGTATGGACGGGTCAATCTCCCTTAAAGGAATAGCTTCCCCCTGTATGTGCAATAGAGCTACAGAAACTGTATTGTCTCCGACAAAAGGCACTTCTCCGGACAACATTTCATACATGGTTATACCAAGTGAATAAATATCACTTTTCTCATCACTGTAGCCGCCTCTTGCCTGCTCCGGTGAAAGATAATGTACAGAACCCATTGCATTTGAGGTAATCGTATTGGAGTTGGTGGCTTTTGCAATACCGAAATCAGTAACCTTAACTTTACCTTCTTTAGAAATAATGATATTCTGGGGTTTGATATCTCTATGGATAATATGATTTAAATGAGCCGCTTCCATACCCATTGCTATCTGTATGGCAATGCCCACAGCTTCTTTCACTTCCAGCTTACCTTTTCTTTCGACAAAGTGCTTTAAAGTGATACCCTCAACCAATTCCATTACAATATAATATAGGCCGTTATCTTCTCCTACATCATATACACTTACGATATTTGGGTGGGACAAACCTGCTGCAGATTGAGCTTCTCCTCTGAATTTCTTAACAAAATTCGTGTCATCACTGAATTCCGGTTTAAGAACTTTAATAGCTACATAACGGTTTAACCGATGGCACTTGGCTTTATAAACATCTGCCATACCACCGGAACCTACTTTGTCTATTATTTCGTAGCGGTCGCTGATATACATACCCGGTTTTAACATGTTCTCACCTCTTCTTACAATTTTAGCATAACCACGGAAATATTGTCTTTTCCGCCGTTTTCATTGGCTTTGTTTACAAGTTCCAAACAGGCACTTTCTATATCCTCATTATAACGATTCACAACTGACAGAATATCCATATCATCCATCATATTGGAAAGACCGTCAGAGCACATTAGCACCACATCCTCAGGACTTAATTCCACCTCGAAGTAATCCGGTATTACTGACTCACCGGCTCCAAGTGCTCTTGTGATAATATTCTTATTGGGATGAAAACGTGCTTTATCCCGTTCTATTTCACCGTTTCTCACCATTTCCTCAACGAAGGAATGATCCTCAGTAATCTGCTTTATGTTCTTATTCCTGATTAAATATAAGCGGCTGTCACCAATATTTGCTACATAAAGGTTGTTATTTATAACGGTTGCTACTACGAAGGTAGTTCCCATACCTTTTAATTCTGGTTTTGAATCAGCTTCCTTTAACAGTCTCTCATTTGTTAACAGAATACCCTGGGAAATGGCTCCCACAGGTTGGCTGACCTCTGTTCTTTCGATTATTTCAGTAAATGTCTCTACACAGAATCTGGAGGCATAATCGCCGGCATTGTGTCCTCCCACGCCATCGGCAACAATAAATAAATTCGGTAGTTCACCAATTCCATCCTCATTGGCATAAACATAGTCCTGATTGACAAGCCTTGCTATTCCTGTATCTGTTATCGAAAATGATTTCATGTCTGCACCTCCTTAACTTCCTTTCGGTTTTAACCGGAAGTTTCTTCCATGTAACTTTTTCTTAATTGTCCACAGGCAGCGTCTATATCTGTTCCCATTTCTCTTCTAATAGTAACATTTATTCCGTATTTTTCAAGTATTAATTTGAATTTATGGATACTTTCGACCTGTGATTGCTTGTAATTACGCTCTTTAATCGGGTTAACCGGAATAAGATTCACGTGTGCATTTTTACCCTTTAACAGCTTTGCCAGTTCCTTTGCCTGCTCCTCTTTATCATTCTCTCCGGCTATCAGACTGTATTCGAAGGTCATTCGTCTGCCGGTTTTTTCGAAATAATAATCACAGGCTGCCAACACCTCAGCGATGGAATACCGGTTTGCTATGGGCATCAGCTCTTTTCTTGTTGTATCGTTTGAGGCATGGAGAGAGAGCGCCAGCGTTATTTGCAGCTCCTCATCCGCCAACTGCCTGATCCTATCTGCCAGTCCGCAGGTTGATACCGTTATGTTTCTCTGGCTGATATGAAGCCCCTTATCATCTGTTAAAATCTTAATGAAGGAAACCAGATTGTCGTAATTATCAAGGGGTTCCCCCGTTCCCATAACCACCACATTAGAAACTCTTTCACCGGTTATCCTCTGTACCATATATATCTGATTCAACATTTCAGAAGCAGTGAGATTTCTCTCAAAGCCATTTAATGTCGAGGCACAGAATCTGCAGCCCATCTTACAGCCCACCTGGGAGGAGATGCATACACTGTTTCCGTGATGATATTTCATAAGTACACATTCTAAAAGGTTTCCATCCTCTAACTGAAATAAGAACTTAGAGGTTTCACCGGTTTTAGAAGTAAGGGTCCTGACAAGGGTCAGCTTCTTAAGGTCGGCATTCTCCGTCAGGTATGTCCTCAAAGTCTTAGAAACGTTAGTCATCTCTTCAAAATCCCAGGCCAGTTTTACATGCAGCCATTCGTATATTTGTGAAGCTCTGAAAGGTTTCTCACCGGCTTTTGTTATAAAGCTCTTTAATTCCTCCAGATTTAAGGATTTTATATCTGTTTTGTCCATTTTAACCTCTTTCGTGAATATCAAAGCTTGATTTGATATTCCTGAATCCGTAGTTGAAAAAATGCCTTTGGTTTTCAACTATCCTCTACGTGAATATCAAATCTTCGATTTGATATTCCTGAATTTGTAGTTGAAAAACGCTTTTGGTTTTCAACTATCCTCTACGTGAATATCAAATCTTCGATTTGATATTCCTGAATTTGTAGTTGAAAAACGCTTTTGGTTTTCAACTATCCTCTACGTGAATATCAAATCTTCGATTTGATATTCCTGAATTTGTAGTTGAAAAACGCTTTTGGTTATTCAACTATCCTCTACGTGAATATCAAATCTTCGATTTGATATTCCTGAATTTGTAGTTGAAAAACGCTTTTGGTTTTTCAACTATCCTCTACGTGAATATCAAATCTTCGATTTGATATTCCTGAATTTGTAGTTGAAAACGCTTTTGGTTTTCAACTATCCTCTACGTGAATATCAAATCTTCGATTTGATATTCCTGAATTTGTAGTTGAAAACGCTTTTGGTTTTCAACTATCCTCTACGTAAATATCAAATCATCGATTTGATATTCCTGTTTTTTTAAGCCTTGCCATAAAAAAACCGTCTGTATTGTGTATTCCGGGTATTAATTGTAAATACCCCTTCTCTTTTGTTTCAGAACTGATACTTTCCGGAAGGAATTTCTCAATACTCTCTAATTGAAATGGAAAATTCTTAACGAACCATTCAACATTATCCAGATTTTCATCCTTATTAACGGTACAGGTGCTATATATCAAGATTCCTTCCTCTTTAACATACCGGCTGACTGTCGTTAAAATTTCTCGTTGCAGCTTGACCAGTTCCTTTTGTTTTTCTACCGTCATATTATACTTTATGTCAGGTTTCTTTCCTATAACACCAAGTCCTGAACAAGGCAGGTCGGCAATCACGATATCCGCTTTCCCAATACTTTCCCCGTCCAGCTCTTTGGCATCCATACAGCGTGCTGTTATGTTGTGAAAGCCCATTCTGGCAATGTTCTCATTGATGAGGGCCACCTTATATTCTGTAAGGTCCCTGGCATCTACTTTACCTGTACCATTGAGAAGATCTGCCGCATGTAGGGCTTTACCACCCGGTGCCGCACAGACATCAATAATATAATCACCAGCTTTTATGCCGGAAATAAGCCCTATAAGCATGGAACTCTCATCCTGTACCGTAAATCTTCCTTCAGTGAAGGCTTTGATTGTATCCATGGTTTCATAGTCAGACAGCTTCAGAGCCGTATCATTATAATCGCCCTTTGCTGCTGTTATATTTTCTTTCTGCAATATCTCTAATAATTCCTCTGTGGTATTAACAGACTGATTGACCCTTACAGTAGTTCCTCTGCTCTCTTCAAACTGAGCTGAAAGCATAGCTTTTACTGTCTCATAAGAGTATTCCTCAAGCCATTTCTCAATCATCCATCGAGGTGTTGAATAAGCCACTTCCAGAAATCCTATCCGGTCCTTCTTCTCGAGAGCATGGTAATCTTCTTTGGTATTTCTGGCTATATTTCTAAGTACTCCGTTAATAAAACCAGAAAGGCTCTTAAATCCCCGTTTTCCAGCCAGCTTAACTGCCTCATTGCAGACAGCGCTGTCCGGAACCTGATTCATATATTTTAACTGATAGACAGAAAGACGAAGAAGGGTCCTTATCAACGGCTTCATTTTCCCGACTTTTACACTGGAATAACTGTTGATATAAAAGTCCAGGGTTAACAGCCTCTCAAGGGTCCCCTCCACCAGTCTGGTTATAAAGCTTCTGTCCTGTTTGGTAAGATCAGAATGTGTTTTTAAAGTTCTGTTAAGAAGCGTATGGCTGAAATCTCCCTTTTCCAGAATCTCTATGAGTATATCCAGAGCAATTTCCCTGGTATTTCTTGTAACCACTTTAGCATCAGTCACGGTTATTGCCTCCGAATATTCTAATTAACCTTAGCAGCTGCAGAACGGATGCCGCTGCACCTGCAACATAGGTAAGCGCTGCAGCGCCAAGAACTTTCTTTGTTATTTGCACCTCTTCACCATATAGAATCCCTGAATCATCCAATATCCTCACCGCCCTCCTGGAAGCGTTAAACTCAACAGGCAAGGTTACGATCTGGAATAATACCGCAAAGGAAAAGAGTATGATTCCGGCATAGATTAATGTCTGGGACATACTTAAGAAAACCCCTAAAATAATCAAAGGCCAGGAAATCTTCGAACCAAAATTTGCAAGAGGTACGATAGCAGTTCTCAGACGAAGGGGTACATAACCATGCTGGTGCTGGATGGCATGACCGCACTCATGGGCGGCAACACCAATAGCTGCTACTGAGGAATCACCGTATACACTGTCAGACAATCTCAGCACTTTATTTGACGGATCATAATGATCCGTTAATTTACCGTCTATGTGTTCTATGGTAACGTCATAGATACCTGCCTGATTTAAGATTCGCTGGGCCGCCTGGGCTCCTGTCATTCCTGACAGGCTTCTGACAGCAGAGTATTTGCGGAAGGTTAAATTCACTAAAGCTGAGGCACCCAGTACAAGTACGGCACCTATTATAACCAAAATATATGTGGGATCCAGTCTGTAAAAATATGGAAACATATCAATTCCTCCTTTTCTAAAACAGTTACAACATCAGACACTCTGGTAAAAGTATCTGTCTGTTATGGCAACTGCTCTTTAGACTTTATTGCAAAACAATATTTGCTTTTACTTCATATCCCCTCAAAAAGCTTTCTACAGTCATCCTTTTCTTTCCCTCTAACTGCAATTCTTTTACAGCAAGAATACCATCCCCTGTCTGAACCAATATGGCATCTTTCCTTACTGCGATAATTTCACCTGGTACGCCATTTTCTTGCGCAGGCTCAACATCTGCATCCCAGATCTTAAGCATTTTCCCTTCAAGGGAAGTATAAGCACTGGGCCATGGATTCAATCCCCTGATAAGTCTTTCAATCTTAACAGCCGGCTGGGAGAAATCAATATGCCCCAGAGATTTGTCAAGAATCCTTGCATAGATTGAATTACTGTCCCCCTGTTTGGTTCTTGTTGCTCTTCCGGCTTCGATATCAGCCAGTGCCTGAATCAATAAAGGCCCTGCTGCTTCTGCCAGCTTATCATGCAACGTTCCAAAGGTCTCTTTGGGTGAAAGAGTAATCTCTTTTTTGCTGATCATATCACCGGTATCAATTCCCTCATCCATATGCATAATTGTAATACCGGTTTTTTCTTCTCCTTCAATAATACTCCATTGAATAGGTGCTGATCCCCTGTATTTAGGAAGTAAAGATGCATGTACATTAATACAGCCGAATTTCGGAAGATCCAAAATAACCTTTGAAAGGATTTGTCCAAAGGCTGCTACAACAATCACATCCGGATTTAACTGCTTCAGAACCTCAATAAATTCCGGTTCCTTCACCCGTCTTGGCTGATATACCGGTATGTTAAGACTTAATGCCATTTCTTTCACTGCCGGAAATTGCACCTGATTGCCTCTTCCCTTAGGCTTATCCTGCTGTGTTACAGCAGCTATAATCGTATGACCGGCTTCATGAAGAGATTTTAAGATAACCGCTGCAATCTCCGGTGTTCCCATATAAACAATATTCATGTTTGGTACTCCTTTATTCTTCGGTAATGGAATGAAGCTCTCCGATAACCTTATCTACATACAGCTCGCCATTTAAATGATCGATCTCATGGCAAAGAGCCCTTGCCAACAATTCTGTTCCTTCTACTATAATCTCTTCCATATTTTCATTCAGGGCTTTTACCTTGGCATAGTTGGGTCTCTTTACTACCCCTGATTTTCCGGGAACACTAAGGCAGCCTTCTTCACCCACCTGCTCACCCTCAGTTTCTAATATTTCAGGATTTATAAGTATTATAGGCGAATCACCGTCTTCTGAAACATCAATAACGATAAGACGTTTCAAAATACCCACCTGAGGGGCTGCAAGACCCACACCGAAAGCGTCATACATGGTATCTATCATATCCTGAATCAAAGTCTTAATTTTCGGAGTCATTTCCGTAATTTCTTTTGCTCTCTTATTTAAGATGGAATCTCCGATTTTTCTAATATTGCGAATTGCCATTTCCATTATCCTCTCTTTTAAGCTATAAAACAAGTTTTAATAAGTTAATCTAACCTTCTAATTCAATTATAAAAATGCAAGAATTAACGAATTTTATTTATTACGTAAAAACATGTTTTATCTTATATTATATATTAATAATTAAAGTGCCACTCCCATATTTCCCTTTCGTGTACAGGCAAATTGTGCAAACCAGAAAAACAAATGCGCCTATGAAAAGGCATTAGAAGTCCTTTTCTCTGGAAACTTTGTGCTATCTTCTCAAACAGATTGTTTGAGCGCAGCGAGTTATCTGTTTGAGAAGATGCAAAGCACAAAATTTCCAGAGAATTAGGACTTCTTATGCCTTGGAATTGAAGCAGGGGTTTTTCTGGTTTGTGCAATTTGCCGTCCCCTTGTGAAAAACTCCCCCTTCGCCACTTCAATCAAAAACTACCGTTAATAAATAATTTTAAGATACCCCTTTATTTTACCTATTTTTATACCGAAAATCAATAACTGTTCATCGGATCAAAGTCAAATTGGACGACAATTCCTTGAAATTTATCAGAAAAACGGTAAAAACCGTCCAAAAAATCCTTTGCAGTAATCAGTCTGTTATAATCTTCTTCCTTTATATATAAGCAGAACCGGTAAATATCATTGACCTTTGACAGACTGGCCGGCGAAGGTCCGATAATATGATGCTCTTTCAGTTCCTCATCCTTTTCCCATTGTTTTAAGCTGTCGGTTAAAAGCTCAGCCGCTTCTATTCCTTTTCCCTCTTCTTTTGAAGCAATAAGCACTGCCAGAATATGAGAGGCCGGAGGATACGCCATCAGTTTGCGAAACAGCATCTCCTGCTTATAAAAGCCTTCGTAGTCACCTTTTCCGGCATAGACAATGCTGTGGTGCTCCGGCTGGTAGGTCTGTATCACCACTTCTCCCGGCAGTTCTGCTCTTCCTGCTCTGCCTGCTGCCTGTGTCAGGAGCTGAAAAGTCCTTTCCGATGCACGAAAGTCTGCTGCATGAAGGGATAAATCCGCTGCCAGGATGCCCACCAGGGTAACTTTCGGAAAGTCATGGCCTTTTACAATCATCTGGGTTCCAACCAGTATATCTGCCTGCCCATTGGAAAAGGCAGCAAGTATTTCCTCATGACCTCCCTTTTTTTTCGTGGTATCCATGTCCATGCGAAGGATTCTGGCATAAGGAAATTCTTTCCTGACCATTTCCTCTACCTTCTGGGTTCCGGTGCCAAAAGCCGCAATATATTTTGACCCGCAGGAGGGACAGGTTTTCGGGTAATCCTCCTCATGCCCGCAGTAATGGCAGACCATCCTGCCATTGTTATGGGAGGTAAGTGAAATATCGCAATGAGGGCATTTTAATACAAAACCACAGCTTCTGCAGGAAATAAACCCTGCATAACCTCTGCGGTTGATAAACAGCATAATCTGCTCTCCCTTTTTCAACCGGTCTTCCATAAGGGCTTTCAGCCTTCTGCTGAATATGGATTTATTCCTGGCTTTTAACTCTTCTCTTAAGTCCTCGGTCCAGATAGAGGGCATCTGTCTTGTACCTTCTCTGGCTTCCAGACGGTAAAGGGTATATTCGCCCTCCAGGGCTTTCTTATAGGACTCCAGAGAAGGAGTTGCAGAGCCTAAGAGTACACTGGCTCCGGATAACCTTGCTCTTTCAATGGCGGTTTCTCTGGCATGATATTTCGGCGGATTTTCACTTTTATAACTTCCTTCATGCTCTTCATCCATAATTATGAGCCCAAGATTCTTAAACGGGGTGAAGAGAGCCGATCTGGGTCCAATGATAATATCAATATCTCCGTTTTTTGCTCTGAGATACTGGTCATATTTTTCCCCGCCGGACAGTTTTGAATTCATAATTGATACACGGTCACCAAATTTTTGAAAAAACCTCATGACTGTCTGATAGGTAAGAGAAATCTCAGGTATCAGTACGATTACCTGTTTACCAAGTCTTAGCATTTCTTCTATTATATTTATATATACTTCTGTTTTACCGCTGCCCGTGACACCATATAAAAGGCAGGTTCTACGAATACCTTCTCTGTAATTCTTTATAAAATCATCCGCTATTTCCTGCTGTTTCTCACTAAGTATTACAGTTTTCCCGGATACCTTATAATCTCTGACAGGATTTCGATATAAGACATTGGCTTCTGTCTTTATTATACCCAGCTTCTCAAGATCCTTAATGGTAGAGGGAGCTATATTCAGCTTATTTCTAACATATTCATAATCCAGTGACTCGCCCTTTAACAGCTCTTCTATTAAACGGACTCTGCCTTTATTATTTTTACGTTTCTCTGTCTCCAGTGCCTCTTTAAGTTCCACTACAGACAGAAGCACCTTAATCTTCTTATCTTCTTTTTGCTTAACGGTCTTTTTAACAGGAATCACTGTTTTAAGTGCTTCATTCATGGTAGAACCAAATGTGTTCCGCATCCAGGCTGCCAGGCTGATAAGCTGACCTTCTATCATCAGCGTATCCTCCGCCAGAGAAGTAATCGGCTTTATAGCCTCTTCCTTCCATTTCGCTTTATCGGACAAGCCGGTAATATATCCCTTTATCTGTCTGTTTCCTTTTCCGAAGGGGATGAGCACCTGGGCACCGATTAAAGCACGGTCTCGAAGCGCTTCGGGTATCAGGTACTGATAGGTACGATCCAGATCTTCATGAGAAATGTCAACTATGATATCTGCATATTTCATCACCTTACCACCACCTTCCTGTGTTTCTTCTATTTATTGTAACAGATTATCTCATCGTTCTTCTTATTGTAACAGATTTTTTACTATCTCGTCGGTCTTCATGCCTCTGGAGCCTTTTACCAGAACACCATCTCCATTCTTTAAGTAACCTTTAAGAAAACTTACAGCTTCTTCATTATTATCAAAGGAATGGGTCTCAATCTGTGCTTTCTTATCCTTAATTGCTTTTGCGATATAGCGGGCTTCTGTTCCTACGGTAACAACACAGTCAAGCTTTACCTGGGCAATATATTCACCCACTTCATAATGGCTTTGCTGTGAGATTTCTCCCAGTTCCTTTACATCAGCCAGAACTGCAATACGCCTTGTTACATTATCCAGTTCTTTTAAGACACCTATACCACTTTTCATGGAATCAGGACTCGCATTGTAGGAATCATCGATTACTTTAATCCCATTAAAGCTTGAAATCTGCCCTCTCATGGCAATGGGTCTGTAATTTTTAAGTCCTTCTTTTGCTCTGCTTACAGGGATTCCATAATTCCAGGCTATGGCCAAAGCTGCCAGCGCATTATAGACATTGTGAATACCAGGTACCATTAGAGCAACTTCCTCTGTGACAGTTTCTGTAACTTTTCTGCTGTCAGGCACAAGCTTCTCAGACAGAATATCTATTTTTAAATCTTTTTTCGTCTTTGGATAAGTAACCAGGAAGGTAGTCTCCTCTGCTATGGTTTTTATATCAGAAGCCATAAAATCATAGCTGCCCTGAATACCATAGGTTATTACCTGGCATTCTTTCAGCTTTTCGGCTGTGAGAGGAGACAGGTCAATACCGGTATCTCTTTTTTCCCATACCCGGGCAGCTTCTCCCAGCAGATCATCATCTCCATTTAAAACCAGAACATTGCCTTTTAAGAAGGAATTGATAATATTCATTTTTTCTTTTCTGATATTTTCCCTGGTTTTTAACTGGGCTATATGGGATACACCGATGTTGGTCATAACCGCTGCTTCCGGCTGGGCAATGTTACAAAGTCTTGCCATTTCACCTTCTTCACTCATTCCCATCTCTATTACACCAAGTTCATGCTCCTTCTTAAGCTTAAGCATCATTAAGGGAAGCCCTACCTGGCTGTTCATATTTCCTTCGGTCTTTAATACTTTACGGGATACCTCCAGGGCAACCGCAACCATTTCCTTTGTAGTGGTCTTTCCAACGCTGCCGGTAATCCCAATCACGGGAATGGGATATTTCTCCCTGTAGTAGGTGCCAAGTGCCTGTAACGCCTGTAAGGTATCTTCTACCAGAATGCAGGCTCTGCCTTCCACTTCCGGTAATTCCTTGTGTGACAGGCAGGCTGCTGCTCCATGTAAAAAAGCATCCTGAATGTAGTCATGTCCGTCCACTCTCTCACCAACGATAGGTACAAAGAGAGAACCTGCTACTGCCTTCCCGGAATTTGTCAATACCTCAGAAATATTGATATCAGCTTTTCCCCAAAGAAGTGTCCCTTTCGTAGCAAGAACGATTTCTTTTATATTTATTTCATTCATTTTATTTCTCCATTCCCGGTCTATAGGATAACCTTGCCTTCTGCTTTTATTTCATCAACAGCCTGACGAATCAGATCTCTTTCATCCATCTTGTATTTTACGCCTTTAATTTCCTGATAATCTTCATGACCTTTACCAGCAAGAATAATAACATCACCGGCTATGGCATTTTCAATACAATATTTGATAGCTTCTTTTCTGTCTATGATTGCAATATATTCTCCCGGACCTTTCTTTACGCCGGTTATGATATCCTTTAAGATTTCCTCCGGTTCTTCAAATCTAGGATTATCAGAGGTTACAATGGTAAGATCTGCAAGGTTTGAGGAAATTTCACCCATCTCATACCTTCTTAACTTTGAACGGTTACCACCGCAGCCAAAGAGGCATATCAGTCTTTTGGGTTCATATTCCTTAATGGTAGTAAGGAGGCTTTTTAAGGACATGGCATTATGGGCATAATCTATCATCATGGAAAACTTTGAGGATATGGTAACCGGCTCAACTCTTCCCTTTACTTTAACGGATAAAAGTGCCTTCTTTATATTCTCTTCACTGATACCGAAATGCCTGCAGATGGCAATTGCAGTCAGTGAATTATAAACATTGAATTTACCCGGCAGATTTAAGTGAACGGAGTAGTTCAACAGCCCTTTCAGATCATAATTCACACCAAGGCTTCCATCCATAGTGTGAAGGTTTATGTTGCAGGCCATTAAGTCTGCTTCTTTCTCCAGACTGTAAGTTTCAAGCTTACAGGTATGTCCCTTTAATACCTCCTCCATATGGGTATCATCTGCATTGGCAATTCCCACCAGGCACTGTTTAAAGAGAAGCCCCTTGCAAGCCATATATTCTTCAAAATCCTTGTGTTCATCAGGACCGATATGATCCGGCTCAATATTTGTAAAGATACCGTAATCAAAGGTAAAGCCGCCAACTCTTGAGAGCATTAATCCCTGTGAAGAAACCTCCATTACCACTGCTTCGCAACCCTCTTCAACCATTTTTGCAAAGTATTCCTGAATCTGATAGGATTCAGGGGTTGTATTGGCTGCCGGTATGACATTGTCTCCAATAATGACTTCTATGGTTCCCAGAAGTCCTGTCTTGATACCTGCATTTTCCAGGATGGAACGCACCATATAGGAGGTGGTGGTTTTACCTTTGGTTCCGGTGATACCTATGGTCTTAAGCTTTGCCGCCGGGTGGTCAAAGTAGGCAGCTGAAAGCTCCGCCAGTGCCCGTCTGGTATCCTCAACACGGATTACCGTAACTTCTCCGTCAACTTCCACCTCCTGGGAAACCACAAGAACTTTAGCTCCTTTTTCTGTAACCTCCCTGGCAAAATCATGCCCGTCAATTTTAAAGCCTTTGATACATACAAAAACGGAACCTGGCTTTACTTTTCTGGAATCATATACCAGTTCCAGAATTTCCGTATCCAAAGTCCCTCTTACCAGTGTATATTCAGTTTTTTCCAACATTTTCTTAAGCTGCATAAATACCTCCTACATAGCCCTGCTCTACGGCTGAATTATTATAATATATGAAAGGGAAATACTCCTATACCATACTTTGGGCTTCCTTGTATTTTCCAACAGAAAAGCCCATCCAAGCTTACCCGGACGGGCTTTATCTCAAGGTAATAGAATACCCATACTTTTATTCATTATATAACACTGGATTTTCCTTGTCAATGTCGGCTGAGGAGTTGTGCAGGACAAATGGAGAATGAAATACAGAAAGAGATGTTGGGGAAACGGACGATAATTGAGGATTTTGTTTTTTCGTTTTGTTGCTCAATGCTCCGTATGACACTAAAGCGACAGCAGCTGTTCCTGGGAAGCGGAAAAAGTGCCAAACTCGCTGGAACGCTGAGGCTTTGGTAGTTTGCTGCTGCTCAGACACTGGCACTTTTTTCGCTAGTCACGGCTGCTGTCACTTAAGTGTCATATGGAGCCTTTCGATACAAAACGCCAAAACAAAATCCTCAATTATCTGTGTACTCCCATTATTTCCATTATTTAGTTTCAGGTGTTAGGTGTGAGAGGCACTGCACAGTAAATGGATGAAGGATGTTACTGGAAGTGGAAAATGGAGCTTATGGCTATTTCGCAGCTTCTTTATAAGAACAACAGTAATCACTGTAGGTTCTTACAATAATCTTGAACTTGGAGTCAGCCGGAACTACAAAATTTTCTCCTGTTTTGTAAGTGGTATAGGAGGATTCTCCTGGCAGACAGATATCCATTTCTCCTCCCAGGACTTCCATCAGTTCCTCAGCTCCGGTAGCAAATTCATACTCACCTGCCAGCATAAATCCCAGAGTTTTTCTCTCTCCATTCTTAAAATAAATTGTCCGGCTGGTAACCTTTCCGTCAAAATATACATTTGCCTCTTTTACTACATCCACATTTTCAAATTTCATCTTTTAAAGTCCTTTCGATTTATTGGTGCAGGCTTTCATGGCTTCAACTACAGCACTGCGAAAACCCTTTTGCTCCAGTACTCTGACAGCCTCTATGGTAGTACCCCCCGGAGAGCATACCATATCTTTTAATTCACCGGGATGTTTGCCTGTTTCAAGAACCATTTTAGCACTTCCATACACTGCCTGTGCAGCAAACTGGTATGCCTGGGCTCTTGGCATTCCATCTGCTACAGCTGCATCTGCCATTGCTTCGATAAACATAAATACATAAGCCGGTGAACTACCGCTTACAGCTACAACAACATCCATCAATTTCTCAGGTAATACCTCAACCTTACCAAACCCTCTTAGAATCCCGCACACCTGCTCCAGTTCTTTTGCTGTTACCAGGTCATTGCTGCAGACTCCGGTTATACCTTCACCCACCAGCGCAGGAGTATTAGGCATACAGCGGATAACTTTTAATGACCTTCCAAAGGTTTCTGACAACCAGGCAAGGGTTTTACCGGGTGCTATGGTTACTATAATCTGATTATCCTTAATATAATCTTTGATTTCATTAATCACCGCTTCATAATATTGAGGTTTTACCGCTAAAAACAGGATATCTGCTTCATTTACTACAGTCTTGTTATCACTGCTGACCTTAATCTGTAATTGATGCCTGGCTTTTTCCAGTGCCGGTGCATAAGTATCTGAAGCAAAAATATCTTCTGCACTGCAGATCCCATTAGCCGTTATGCCTCCAATCATAGCCACTGCCATATTACCGCAACCGATAAATCCTAATTTCATACCATTTCCTTTCTGTACTTTTTATACCTTGTACAAAGAATAATATACTATTTCACCCATTGTAACAGGGTTATTTCATTAAAATATAATTAAGAATATAACTGTTAATCAAAGCAAAGGCTTTTTCTTCCTTTCTGATATGATAGCCCTATCCCAGAATAACAATATAAAACCTTAAAATAAGCGCTGTGTGCAGCCGTTATATAAATTGTTAAGGTTACAATATCATTAACCAAAGCTTTCCACAATAAAAACTTACGTGATTATAAAAAAAGTGGCATCAGCTCATCTAAATGACTGCCTCGCCACAATAAAAACATCTGCAATAATTCTATATATAACAGTTTTATATACCACATTTCAAACTATAGTCTAAATTATAATTTCTCATATATTTTTTGTCAATTTATAAATTTCCCATAAGTGGAGTCATAATATTTCTGTTTGTTTGATATAAAAAGCAGGTTTCCTTGTAAGTGTATATGAATCAAATAATACATATCCTGTAGAACCTGCATCCTTCTAACCATATGAGTATTTCAAAAGTAGCTGCTGCCTTTTCCTGTTATCTTTTCTGTTATCTTTTCTGTTGTCTTTTCCGTATTTTATTTATCTGTTTTTTATTTTCTGCTTTTTATTTATCTGCTCTGATAGTTTCCAGCATAAATGGTAAAAAGTCTTTGCTATATTGAGTCAGGGAATAGCTTCCTTTGCTAAGGCACCAGTCAGATATTAAAGCCCGCTCACAGAGAGAATAGTATTTTGTCAGTTCCCTGACAGATTTATCTTTTGTAATCTGTCCAAGTTTCTGCCCTTCCTCCATGATATCCGTCACTAGTTTATAATACATTCTGTTCTGGTCCAATAAGTTTGACTGTCCCTTGGAGATAAGCTGCGTGGAATACAAGGAAGAAAGTAAATCCACATCAATGTTCTTCTCAATAAACTGATGCATCTCATAATTCATAAACAAAAGTTTATCATAGCTGCTTAGGTCAGCAGACATCTCCTTCTCCAGCTGCTCATATCTCCGGTCAAAAATGGTAGCCAGCGTATCCAGCAAAGAATCTTTCCGTTCAAAATAATAATAAAAGGTCCCTTTAGATGTTCCGGCAGCTGCAATAATATCCTCCACTGTTGTATCCTCGTAACTTTTTATATGAAACAGCTCCCAGGCTGCATTAACGATTTTTTCCTTGGTACTTATCTGCTCTGACATGAATTCCTCGCATTCTGACATATATGGCAATACATGTCCTATTGTAAACTGATAAACAGTTTAACATAAAATTAAATTTATCACAATACAAAAGGTGTGTAAAAGGTTGTCAAGGGGTATACTGGTATAGAACTAAGGGTTAGGTTGTGGCTGCGGACGATGATTTGGAGTTCTGTTTATCCGTTATGTTGTTCGTGCTTCCTAATTCCACTAAAGTGCCAGTAACTGTTCCTGGCAGAAGCAGCAGTGCCAAACTCGCTGTTTACACTTCGGTGGTTCCAGGTTATCGTGCTCAGACAGTGGCACTGCTGCTTCTAGTCACAGTTTCTGCCACTTAAGTGTCATAAGGAATCCCTCAATACATAACTGCTAAACAGAACTCCAAATCATCTGACTCTTCTTGCTCTGACTATGACCCTTAGAACCTTGAAGTTTGAAGTATTCTTAGATAACTATTAACCAAAGTCCAACTCACCATTAGCAATCTCCTGTTGTACTTCTTCCCTGCTTTTTATTATTATTTTATTTTTTTCTATCTCACTTGATGGAGCAAGTTTAATAAATGCAACATATTTATAATTTAAACTCTCCTCTTAAACTGCAGGAATTGCGCCAAGTCCAGAATAAACCACTGTCTGAGCGTACAACACGCTCCCGCTGTCACAACCAAATATACGCGAGTTTGGTTTATTCCAGACTGCCTTAAGCAATTTCTGCAGTTTTAGTGGAATAAGGGTTCTTCTCCGAACAAAAACGGACAAAGAGCAAGCCGGGTTTTCGTACACTTCCAAAACCTAAAATTCCCCCATCTTATAAAGGAATTGTAAATAGCATTAAACATCTGATTATGTTATACTAAAAATACTTATAAGCACTACATCGAAATTAAATCAACCAAAGTACTGCAACATTGACCGGAAAGGAATAATACTATTATGTTCTTTATTATGGGTATTTCACAAGGAGAAAAAAGACTGTCCTTTCATCAAACCATGGTTTGTAAGGTCTGCGGTAAATTCGGCAGGCTGGAGGTCTTTATGACTTATACTCACTTCACTCTGTTCTTTCTTCCGATATTCCGCTGGAATGTCAAATATTATGCCACTGCTGCCTGCTGTGGTTCCGTATATTTGCTGAATAAGGATTTAGGGAAGAAAATAGCCAGAGGAGAAGAGGTTACCTTAACAGATGAAGACCTGATTAACACCGTACATCAGAGTAATTATGACGGAGATTTGCGCTGCTCACGCTGTGGATATCAATGCAGTTCTGATTTTATATATTGTCCGAAATGCGGTAACAGGCTTCTATAATGAGTGAGTACTTGCCCTAACTTATTAACTTTATATGCAAAAAATTGCCGCAGCACAAAATATTCAGAGAATTAGGACTTCTTATCCCTTGGAATCGAAGCATGAGTTCTTTCTGCTTTGTACAATTCGCCGTCCCCTTGTGAAAAACCAACCCTTTCGCCACTCACCCAATCAAATTCTACCAGTGTAGCATTTTTTACTACTCCTACCCCTTACAGAATCCCCTTGCATCTAACTCATTTCTCTTTATTGCGCCTTAAGAACTTCCATCGCCGCTGCATTTGCCGCATTTGCTTTTTCTGTCAGATCCGGTGCAAGGTCATGAGCATTCACCCCATTGTTTAATACCTCATTCTCAGCACCTGCATATCCTTCTGCAATAAAGGTACCAAATCCCGGTATAATTGTTCCGCCATAAGGTATGGGTTCTTTGCAATTTGCAAGGAAAGCATCAAAATATGGTCCTCTTCCGTAAGCATCGTCTGCTCCGGGGAAGAAGGTTCTCACTTTATCCCAAACTGCAGTACTTAAAGTAATAGGTAGTGCATCCATGGAAAGCTTTGTGCCGTCAGCATTTGACAGTGTACTGTAGGCATCCAGCTTCGCCATCCAGCCTTCTTCGTTCCAGTTCATGAATTTTAACAACTCATAGGCTTCTCTTGGATGTTCAGTAGCAGAAGAAATTCCGCCAAAGTCAAGAGTTCCCATGGAGTGGCTGCTTGTTGTTCCTTTTGCTCTGGGTACATTGTAAGGAACATAAACAAGACCAAGATCTAAGTATTCCTGTGTAGCAAATAAGTTATTGAAAGTCCACCATGCATCGAACTGATAAGCAACCTTACCGGAGTAAGCAGCCCACATGGTTCTGTCACCGAATGCTGCTTCTGCTTCATCTGAATCAAAAGCGGGAGCATGATATTTTCCATTGATAAGCTCAGCCTGCATATTAAGTCCGTCAGCCCAGTTTGTCATGTCAAACTTAGTACCGTCCCATCCGAACTCACCCCATACATTATCATCGGAGGCAACAGGATACCAGGTTACCATAGTTCTGTACTGGTTAAAGCCGTACATTCCCTGCTCGGGAACTGTCATCTTCTTAATGGATTCAACCATATCCTCCCAGGTCCAGTCAGTGGAAGGCATTTCTACATTTAATTTATCAAATACTGTCTTGTTGGCAAATACTACTTCAGGGAAGAATTTAACGGGAGTTGCCCATTTCTTATCTGTTCCGTAATATCCGAATTTTCCATCATTTATGGTTGTAAGAACATTATCTGCTTCCGGATCATTCTCCCAATACTCTGTCATATCACCTAAAAGCTGATTGTTAATAGCAAAATCACACTCACCTAAAATCCAGAAGGCATCAGGCATCTGACCCGTAGCTACCAGATTTAACAAGGAATCATTGTAACCATCCAAAGCAAGGGTAACTACTTCTACCTTGATATTGGGATACTTCTTCATAAACTGTTCTGCCAGGTATTTCGTCAGAACTTCATTCTCCCAGGATACATAAGTTAATGTTATTTCATCCGTTGTCATTGGCGGTAAGGACTTTTCAGCAGCTGCAGCTTCACCATCCCCTTCTGCCGGTGTAGTTTCTGCATCATTTCCCCCATTGTTTGTACTTACTTCCACACCATTTTGTCCGCCAGTGGTATTTTTGTTACCTGAGCTGCAGGCAGCCATTGAAATAACCATAGTAAGTACAAGTAAAAGACTTAATACCTTTTTCATGTTTTGCATTTAAAACATCCTCCTTTTTTGTTTATCCATTTATTAGAATAGAAGCTTTCGCTTCATTATTCTCCTGTGATTCCTGTACGGTCGATACTCTCTACAAAATACTTTTGCAGGAAGACATACATCAGTAACAGCGGCAGAATACTTAACATGGTGCCTGCCATTTTTATGGATTCGTTGATATTCCCCAATTGCTGCTGACTACCCTGATTATATTGTTCATAGATACTCTCAAAGTTCTTTAACTCTACTACAAGGGAGGTCCAGGCATTGGCACTGCTGGTTCCCTTTCCGGATATAAACAGCGTTGTTAAATAAGATTCATTCCAGTACCATACAATGGAAAATAAAAATACTACAAGTATAGCCGGTGCTGCCGACGGCAGGGAGATTCTGAAAAAGGACCTGAAATAACCAGCACCGTCGATATGGGCAGCTTCAATTAATGCCTGGGGCACTTGTTTAAAAAACTGATAAAAAATCAGAATAAAAATCTGTGCTTTAATTCCCTGCCCAAGTAAGGCCGGAAGATTAAAGGCATGGAGCGTTCCAATCAGTTTAAGATTGGTAAACAGTACATAGGTAGGCATCATGGTAACCTGTGCCGGCAATATAAAGGAAAATATCAGGATTGCCAGCATGATTTTCTTACCCCTGAATTCAAACCTTGCAAAACCATAGCCTATCACCGCACAGGTGGCAACCTGCAGCAGTGTGGGCAGTCCGGCAAGGATTATACTGTCCTTTAGTGAATTCCAGAAATTCATAACCTTAAAGGCATTCTTATAATTTCCCAAATAAAATTGTGAAGGAATCCATTTGATAGAAGCATCCAGCAAATCATCCAGGGACATAAGGCTGGTGCTGATCATATATAGCAAAGGATAAAGATATACAAAACCAATACCGATTAACAGGATATATTTAATCAGCATAGGCAGGAAGCCCTGTCTGTCCTTGGAACCCATCATATATTTTTTCAGCTTATCCTTATTAAGTTTGGGAGCCACAAAGTTGACTTTATCGTTTAGTTTCAGCTTATTCGTTTTCAATTGCTTCCCTCCCTTTTTAAGCCTTTTCTGCGTCTTGCCTGCCTGTTCCTTAACTGACGCCTTTCCTTCTCAAGCTTCTGAAGCCGTTTCTTTTCTTTTTTCACTTCTGTTATGTAATTATCTTTTTTATTCCTTAATAGTAATGCAATGAAAATTACCAGAAGGCATACTACCAGGGAATATACCCAGGCTTTAGCGGAAGCAAAGCCATAACCTCTGTTTATTGCGAACATATCATTGTAGATTGAGGTTATGATTACATTCTGTTCGTTATTGGACAGAAAGATTACGGTATAAACTGCATTGAGAAGGATCATCGGTTTGATTGTGGGCAGGGTTATCTTCCAGAAGCATTCCCAGCCGGAACCACCGTCTATCTTAGCCGCTTCATAAAGTGTACTGTCAATCTTTTGAATGGCCGCCAGGAATATGAGTATCTGCACCCCGGAGTACCAAAGCACCATAATCATGTTGTTAAACAGCCCTGCTATGGGTTCTACCAGAAAATTCGGCAGCAGGTCGCCCAATATGGAGGTAATGGCAGTTACATTCATGGCCGGGATGCTGGCAGCTCCCTGATCGGCCAGCTGGGCCATAACCGGTCCGCTCACTACGATAACCGGCAGGAAATAGATTGTTCGAAAGAGTCCCTTACCTTTCATCTTTCCATTTAACAGCATTGCTATAATCAAGGAGAACACCACGATAACCGGTACGGATAACAGGGTATCCAGCAGATAACCGGTAAGGTCCTCCAGGAATAAAGGATCTAATCGAAAGATATCCGTATAATTCTGAAACTTGATAAATTGAAAGACTCTGCCCTTTGGTGTAATTTTGACATTCTGCAAACTGTAGTAAAAGGACTGTATCAAAGGAACAATCAGAAAGACCAATGCTCCTAACATCCAGGGTGCTACAAATACATACCCCATCAGGGATTCTCTTCTTTTTAACTTACTTTTTCTGTTCTTCTTCATTACGGCTCACCTACCTTAAAGGACATGGGCTCTATCTCATAGCCATCTGCCTGGATTGCAGCGGTTGTACTATAATTTACATATACCTTTATGTCGTTGTCATAGGTAACAACTGTCAGGCCATTTGCATACTGTTTGTGGTCCGTTATCATAGCTCCCTCTGTTTTATCATGGACCTCTTTCAGCTCTTTGTAATAGGAAAGGATGTATTCCTTGTATACACTATACTTGGAGCTGTATAAGTCGGAGGAATTGGTATACTGTAAACCTGCAGGATCTTCATAGGTTATGTAGAAGGAGGGGTTGATTCCCATCTCTGCAAGCTTTAAGAAAAATTCCTGCTTATTTGCCTCGAAGTTAATGTATTCCGAATACATAGGCAGCACTCCCTTAAATACAATGGATAGAAAAGGAACCTCTTCATCCGTAAAGATATAATTAGAGGAGGCTGCCGGCATCTCATTGATACCGTCAGAATATTTCCACAGGAACTCGAAAGGTTTTTCCAGTACCAGACTAAAGTCCGTATCCAGCTCCTTTACTGCAGCCTCATAGCTGCCAGCAGTATTCACTCTGGAATATACCGTTCCTTTATTTGAATAAGTAAACAGGATGTTACTGATACCGCTTAACATAAGATTCTTAATCTCACTCTTCTTATAGGAAGCAGCGGAGGTTCTAAGAGTCTCTGCTGTTCGTGAAGGTGTTAAATAACGAAAACTGCTAAATACATCCTTATAGGAATTTTCCTGATAAACCCTCTTGGTAATCTGTTTCATAATATTAAAGTTGGCATTTCGCAGGGCTGGATTAATCCTGAGTGCATCCTGTGCAAGATAGATATCAATTCCCTGCTCTTTGGACTCCCTGATAAGCTTCGTCAGTGCTTTCGTACCACCGATATCTCCGTCTGCTTTATAGGAAGTAACCGGTACTGCATTGATTCCGCCTTTCTGCCAGCCTTTATAGACAGTAAAGATATCGGTAACCCCCTCTGCTCTTAAATCCTGATACATGGAACGGATATTATCAACGGTTGTCATGGTGACATTTCGTTTGAAGATCAGCCAGTTCTCTTTGTCAATTCCTAAAAAATCCAGCCTTATCTTAAAATCATCCTCTTTTTTAACAAGCTCACCGGCATTCAGCAGATATTCTCTGTAGCTTAATGCCAGACCGGTATAATCAGCTTTCTCACCGGATACAAAACGGTAATGGATACGGATGTCAAATTCATTACGTTTTGCCTGTCTTGTAACCACAGAGCCTTCTTTGTTACCCGTAGGCTGTGTGTAGATCTGCCTCAGCACGAATTTAGAACAGATCCAGTTATAATCTGTGTAAGCTCCATTGGGATAAGCTTCTATCTTGGCACTGTAGTCACCGCTTTCGATAATTCCCAGATACCCCATTCCAGAATCCGTATGTACCATACCAAACACCGGAGCCATAATCTTTTCAGCTTCATTTACACTTTGATATTCACCCCAAAGCAGGGATAAGGTATAGGCTTCATCAAGACCTGCATTCATTCCATAAACATACTGGGAGAAGTTGGAGGAGAATCTTCCTTCATTATCCTCCAGATAGATTAAAGCTCCGTTTCCGTCAGGGATGAACATATATCCCTTTCGTTCCCCTAAATAGGTATTGCCTAAGAAAGGGTACACATAGATTTCACCGATTTTATACTCCTCAGAGGTTTCTTCAATGGAATCAGAGGGAATTTCCGCCGTATAACCATCCTCTGTAAGAGTTACTTCCAGCTGGAACTTAATACCGTACTCTTTTAAGGATACTTTAGCAAGAAAACCGTCCTCCTTGAGAGTGACCTCCTTCTCGGCCTTTCGTATATCCACGGTAGTAGGAACAATATTTATTCCTTTTAACACCTGAAGTACTACACCGGATTTCATAAAAGACTGCCAGGCAGCATTACTTTTACCGTCATCCTCTTCCACAATGGATTCCATAACTGCACCGGTTTTTTTGTCACGGATAATAATAGACAGAGCTTCTTCTTTAAAATACATCTGATAATTATTATTTTCTGCTATCAGCTGATGTCCCTTCAAGGTATTACCGGGATTGTTCACAATCACCTCATCTGTTACCTGTCCTGAGGCGGAGTAATCCGATTTGACCTTGCTGTTATCAGAAAGTTTTAGTGTCTCACTGGCAGTATAGGAGGTACTTTGCAAAACACTGTCAGAACTACCGGATACTGCTTTTATCTGCTTTGAAAGCAATGCACTGACAGAGCAGACTGCAAGCAATGCACAAGCAGCTATAACAACCGCCTGCTTTTTGTTCTTTCTTATCTTTTTATTCAAGCCGATACACCACCTCTCCGTAAATTGCCTGCGCGAAATCTTTTACCTGAGACACTAATACATACAGGATAAATAACAATAACGCTGCAATCAGTGCACAGAAAAAGGTAAGAAGAATAACCTTAACGGTTTCTTTTACTGTGTAATTATTAATTTCCTTTACCGCTAAGAACAGCAGTATAATCACCCAGGTATACATACAGAAGTTAGAAAACCTCACCAGGAATACCTCATTATAAGTAATGATATTACTTATAATTACAACCAGAGGTTTTATTATCATGTAAGGTCCGAGTGCATATACAAATGCCGTATATAACTGTTTAAAGGTACCTTCGCCGTCATTTATGGTACTGATCAGATAGGTACAGGCTGTCATAAGAAGAAAAATTCCAAGCAGATACAGCACATCAGTAAAGATATCATATCTGCCGTCCATCACCGTTTTCAGTATAAAGCCGGTAGCATACTTGTTCACCAGATACACTACCATAAACACTGCCAGCAGGATATTCGCACTGGCATATGAAGCTTTCGCTTCTCTTCTCACACCATAACAGCCGTCTATTGGATGTTTCATAAAATACCTTGTATAATTCAATCTGCCTATGAGGGGTTTATGAAATAGCTTATCCTTAAGGGCTAGTGCAGAGGAAAAGGTCTTCCGTTTCTTTTGCAGGTACTTAACTCCCTTCCTCAGGAAAAAGAGTCCAAGCAGTATTCCAACACCGGGAATCAGATTCTTATTCAGCCATACATTTCTAACTTCCCAAAATGCATCGGAATATCCCTGAAAGTCCTTTGCCATTCTAAAATATTTCAAAGCCAGAGTATAATTTTCTTCCTGCAGATAAGCCTGACCCATTGCCATGTTTGCATAATCGAACAGGCTGTTCATATCCAGGATACGGTTTAATGGCTCCTTGCTTTTGGTATATTCACCATTCTGATACAGATATAGTGCTTCATGAACAAGGTCAGTAAATTCCGTGGTCTCAAATACCTGAATCTCGTTTTTCTCCTGGTCCAGTACATAGAGACGATTATTTTTGTCTACTCCGATAGCTGCGGCTTTTTGGAATAGTCCGATTCTAAGGCGTCCCGAATCCTTTCCCCCGAATATAAACAGGGTACTGCCGTTCTTGTTATATTCGTACACATAACCGTCTTCTGACAGCATATAGATATTTTCGTAATTTCCCACTGTTACTGCTGTAGGCAATAGATCATAGCTATCCGGTTCCAGCAGATTCTTACCGGCTACATTCAGTTTCTTTAAAGAATACGTACCGACTCCCTGGGTAGTGGTATATACCATACCCTTCTTATCAATCATCAGATTGTTAGGAGTAGGAGGCAGATTCTTCGGCAGCTTTGCTAACTGTTCATCGGTAAGTACGATTCTTCTGAAAATGTCCAGTAAACTGGTGGAAGTCATATTGGTACCAAAGTACCCTAAGAAGGTTCCCCCTTCTGTGGGGCTTATCTGCACAATACCGTTGGTATTACCTTCGCAGATGATATACATGATACCCTTGGAATCCACTGCAATTTTCTGTGGTTTGAAGGCCATCTCCTCACCATAGAGAGGATGTTCCGGTTTCGTATACTCTTTGATAACCTCATCAGCATTGTTAAAAATAACAACTTTTCCCGCTTCCTTGTCAGCTACATACAACGTCTTGTCAGCTGTAACAAAGATACCCGTAGGAGTTTTCAAGGTACCTTCTCCGTATACCCGAAGGAAATTACCCTCCATGTCGGATACCAGCACTCTTTTGCCTTCCGTATCGGCTATGTATATCTCATCCCCCAGGATTTTCATATCCATTGCCCCTTTAAAGGACAGGTCTCCGACTTTTGTGATGGATGAAAGGGGCACATAGGCAGTCTGGGTTTCCACGATTCTGCCGTAGCCATCCTGGGTAAAGGTCTTATAAGGTGTTTCTGCAAACACCGTTATCCCAGGCAGCCACATGCATATAATCAGGCACAGGGAAAGAAGTACTAATTTTTGTTTCAGGCCTCTTCGCAGCAATTTATTACACATAATACAATCTCCTCCACTTCTTATCCTCTCTATTTAATACCCGAATGTGCCATTGTGTTCATTACGTTACGCTGCAGTATGATAAACAGAATAAGGTTCGGAATAAACATAATCAGTGAGGCTGCTGCTGCCATACCCTGACCAGCAATGGTATTACTGCTGGTGGCGCTGGTCAAGGTACTCATATAAAAGGCCAGAGTCCGCAGTCCGTCATTGCTGATATAATAAGTAGAGCTCTGGAGATCTCCCCATACCTGCTGGAAAGCCAGGAGAGCTCCTGTTGCAATTGCAGGTCTGATCAGCGGAAGAATAATTTTTCTATATACTCTGAAATCACTGGCTCCGTCAATATAGGCAGCTTCAATTAAGGCATCCGGAACCTGGTCAATGAACTGTTTAATAAGGAACAGACATACCGGCATGGAAATCAGAGGCAGGATGTGTGCAAGATAGGTATTTGTAATCCCAAGTGTATTGATGGTCAAATATCTTGGAATCATAACTGCAATGGGAACGAACATCAGTGCAGCATTGTTAAGTTCCATAATTGCAAATTTTCCCTTAAAGCGGAGTTTTGATAAAGCAAAACCCGCCATGGTGGAAAGAACCACTGATCCCAGCACTACCAGTACAGTAACAAATACAGTATTAAATACATACCGGCTTAAGGGTATACCGGATGTCCTTGCTGTCCGAAACAGATTTTCAAAATTATCAAGACTGGGTCTTGATACAAAAAATCTGGGAGGATAAGCAAACAATTCATCCATGGGTTTGAAGGCGTGACAAAATATAAATATAATAGGAAATAACATAAACAGAGCAAGGGGTAAAACCATAAGTATGATCTTGATCTGTCCTCTTTCAAATTTCTTCGGATTTATCCTGCTGCCTTTGTATCTGGCCATTCTTTACTCCTCCTCTCTACTCTGACTGAAATAACCGCTTGGAAACTGTGGAGAATAGATAAACGATTCCTAACAGCACTACGGATACAGCCGCAGCATATCCCATTTCATAACGGATAAAGCCATAATCCTCGATGTGGTTTACGATGAGCTGTCCTGCATATCCCGGCGTTGGATTGGCTCCTGCCAGCTGCACTCCGATTGCACCGTTTTGAAAAGCTCCTACAATAGTCATAACCGCTGCAAAGAGCATCTGAGGTTTCATAGTAGGGATTGTTATATAAATCATTTCCTGAAAACGATTCTTGACACCGTCAATTGCAGCTGCTTCATACAGGCTTTCGTCTGAATTTAAGATACCTGCCAGAATAGCCAGAAAACCAACCCCCATACTGCTCCATAAACCGATAAGAATAATAATCGGAAGCAGGAAGCGGACATCCGTCAGCCAGCGGATGGGTTCTGTGAGAATACCGGCATTGATCAGCCAGGCATTAATATAACCTGTCTGATCCCCGCTGAATAATATCTTCCAAAGAGAGGTCATGGCAACACCGGCGGTTATAGAAGGGGAGTATAAAATCAATGCCAGTATGGTTCTCGGTCCCGGTGAGAGCTGTGCCAATGCCCAAGCCAGCAAAAAGGACAGAGCATATCCTCCGGGGCCGACGATTAGGGCATAGGTCACTGTATTGGGCAATACATATTGCATAAATATCTCATCTTTGGTCAAAAGGGTTATGTAATTCATGAAACCTACGAAATTCGGTTTTTCCAGTGTATTAAAATTGGTAAAGGATAATCCAATAGCAATGGCGATGGGAACGACGATAAATATTATAAACAGTATCAGGTATGGTCCTAAAAATACATAGGCCTGCTTGTTACCATATTCTTTTCTGGCAATTTTACTTCTTTTTTTCATCTCTATACCATTAATGCCTTTCTTTTATTCTTGTGTCCCGCTTTCCTGTCCTGACAATATCTGTCGTACAGTCTCGATATCCGGCACTGCATATTCCTTAAGAACTGTGCCGTCCTCTGACAGGTACCCGAATTCCATCAGCTTTCGCTCTGTTTCCCTGTCAATTCTTTTTACGGAAGAATCAATGGTAGTTCTCAGATCTTTACCGTCTATTACTACTTTGTTATAGGAATTGCTCAGTTCACGCTCTACCATATAGGTTCCCAGGATTCTTGGAGCTTCCAGCATCCATTCTGTCTGCTCCAGAATGACCTTCTTGTCTTCCGATTTCCAGGGGAGCTCGTTAAAGGCTTCCGTATTGGCAGTATTCCAGATATATTCATCACCATAGGTAACCTGCAGGGTCTGACCGAACTCTACCTGTGTCTCTTTATCCGTCCACCATTTCAGATATTCCCAGGCCATTTCTTCACGCTCTTTCGTACTGTTAAAAATTACACAGCTCTCAGCACCACCGGAAGCATAACGTTTGACTTCTCCGCTCTCATCCTCCACACCTGGTACCAAAGCGATATCCCAGGAATTTGCTATTTCCGGTGCGGCATTGGTAAGGAGGTTATACATGTTATACTCAGCAATTCCGATTGGCATATCTCCGTTCCTGAAATGCTGATAAAAGCTCGGAACATCTGCCGGCAGATTATAGATGGTAAATAACTCTGTCAGCTCCGTTAGTCCTTTCATTGCCTTGTCGCTGTTGACCATGGTATCACCGGCAGTCTTACCATAAAGTGAAGCACCATATTGAAATAAGAGCGGTGTAGTTCCATGAAAGGTCTTTAATGATGACATACCGGCAGTGGGATAATAGAAGTTTAATCCTCTCATCTGAAGTTCCGGTAACATTTCCTTTACCTCCTGAATGGTATTTGGCACCTCCAGGCCTAATTTATTTAAAATATCTGTTCTGTAATATAAAACCCAGAAATTTATGGTCTCCGGCACTGCATAGATACCATCTCCTATGACAGAAGGGATTAAAAGTCCTTCCGTACTTCTGGATAAAACCTCCCTGTAATCCTCAAATTCCGTCAGGTCCTTTATGGCACCTCTGATACCAAGTTCAAAGGGTATGGAATAATTTATGGATGCAGCAACATCAGGTGCTTCTCCGGAAGCATTGGCAAGCACCAGCTTGTTCTGATCCGGCATAATGGAGACGTCCACTTTGATCCCGGTCGTTGGTGTAAACTCTTCATCAATCATCTTCTGCAGAATTTCCACATGCTGCCTGGAGCGGTTTACCCATACCTGCAGATGTTCTTTATCCACACTTGCGGAAGAATAAGCCTGATTGGTAAAGGAGGAGAAAAATCTTGAAACATTTAAATAAATGCTTTTAAAGAAACCTGCTCCTTTGGGAAGTTTCGCATCCTCCTGATAAATATAGATTTTGTCAAGACTTAAAGCATTACGATTCACTGTATCGATAAGGTTTGCCAGATACTGTGTAACGGAGTTGGTACTCTGTGCCAGTTCGTTGATTCTGTATGGAATGTTGTTTGGCTCCTTGGCAAGGCTTCGTAAGCGGCTGGAGGCAACACTTAAAGGTGAAAAAGCGGCAATTTTCTTAACCTTCGGATTATATATTTTTACACCGTCCTGTAATGCTTCTAACTGCTCTGCCCAGTTTATCAGCCTTTCCTGTACATCAGGTATGTATTTTACCAAATTAAGATCCCTGTACTTGTCTTTGTTCTTACCCGCCACTTTTGTAATTTCAAGGGCAAGATCGTTAATCTCACTCATAATACGGTCTACGGTCTCCAATACATTTCTTGTATTATCACCGTTTATGGTCAGGGTCAGGGTATGGGGTCCTGCCTCCAGATAAACAGAAGCATTGTCCTTGTTCTCATTCTTTACCGTCATATTCTTATAGCTTCTGGTGTAAGCAAAGGGATAGGCCTTAAATAGTGTTTCCAGAAGTTTTCCGTCAATCAGGATATCCGCAAACACCGGAAAATCCGCTTTATCCGATTGTTTATAGGCAAAGCCGATATTATACCAGCCTGCCTGCTCTGTGTTGAATTCATAGGTTACCGACTGTCCTGCCTCTTTAAAGGAAGCACCGTCTAAAATATTAAGAACCTTATTGGAAGTCTTATAAGGAGTCAGGGCTGTATCGAATTCAGAACTTGGCCTGATGGAGGAATCGTTACGGTAAGCAGCATCTTCTGCTTCTACGATAATCAGATTATTCCCCTCAGCCGGTTCCCTTTGTACCTCCTCCAAAACCTGGGGTTCTGCTTCCAGATAGATATTTCCGAGGAGGATGCTCCCTTCCGATACGGTCAGGTCTAACTGGTTTTCCCCTTTTTTAAGTTCTACTGCCAAAGGTGTGGAATAACGGTAACTGGCATCCATTATGTATTTATTTTCCCAACGGACTAATTTATCCGGAACGGATACAAGCTCATTACCATACCGGTCGTAGCTGATCTCACCTTTGTCCACCCAGGTATTTTCAAATACCAGACGGCTTGCTTCGTAAAAAGGGACTTCTCCGTTGACGGAAAGAGTCATCTGAACAGGCAGTATGGAATCCGAATCATTCAGATAGTCAAAGCTGATACAGTAAACTGCATCCTCCGGCGCATCAATTAGAAAAGAACCGGTTTCACCAATCTTTAGATTAAGCACCTTATTTCTGTATTGATAGGTATCCGTCACCAGACTGCCGCCTGAGCCTTCTACATAGGCTTCTTCCATGGAAAATTCCTGTTTTTCTCCCTTATATGCGCTATAGGTGTAATTTTGACTGACAACCGTATAATTTCTTCCAATCATATCATTGGTGTATTCTGCATTTGCGGAAGTACCTGCTGTCTCCTGACTGTTTTCCTTTTTTGCAAAGCCGGTTATACTGCCGGACATGACGGCAGTCATAACTGTCAAAGCAATAAAACGGCTTAACTTCTTGCGCCTCATTCCTAGTCCCTCCATACATTATTGTTTTTGCTAATGGAAACTTGACATCTGAATACTTCATCTAAATTATTTTAGTTTTTACTACAGTTCATTTTTGTTCTAAAATATTTTAGATTTATATAAACTTGTTTTTAATTATATATACATAATTCCTATATGTCAATAATTAAATTATATTTTTTGTGCACATTTTACAACTTAGTCTTTATTATTTATTTTATTCTATATGATTACATATATTCTACCATTGTTTTACTTTTTACTTTACTATTGATTTATTTTAGTTTTTACTTTATAATATTTTAATACTTGATAAAAGGGAGGCATCATGCATGCTGCATATAAAAACACTGGATGAAGGTCTGGATGTGTTTAAAGCTCTCGGCTCTGAAGTCAGAATTTCTATCATAAAGCTTTTAATTAAAAATAAAGGTATGAATATGAACGAACTGGCCGCCGGCTTAAATATCACCAATGGTGCTTTGACCAGCCATATTAAGAAATTGGAGGACTGCGGAATAGTCTCTATTGTCAGTGAATCAGCAGGCCACGGTAATCAAAAGAAATGTATGGTCCACCTGGACAAGATTTTAGTAGAATTGGAAAGCGAAGAAAACAAGAAAAACATTTACGAAACAGAAATAAAAATCGGTCATTATTCCGGTTATCAGGTGTTTCCCACCTGCGGTCTGGCTACTTCCGCCCAGCTCATCGGCGAAGTGGATGATGCCAGATACTTTGCACATCCAAGCCGTGTAGACAGTGATATCCTATGGTTTACACGCGGCTTTGTGGAATATGTGATACCGAATTTCATACCGATTTCTCAAAAAATAGACCAAATTACCATTTCAGCAGAATTAAGCTCAGAAGCTCCCGGTATTAATGATGCCTGGCCTTCCGATATCCATTTTTACCTGAATGACATTTGCCTTGGAACCTGGACCAGTCCAGGAGATTTCGGTGATGTGAAGGGAATCTTTACTCCTGACTGGTGGTATCCTAACTGGAATCAGTATGGCTTGTTAAAACTAATCGTTATAAACGAGAGCGGAACCTTTATTGACGGTCTTCAGATCTCCGAGGTATGTTTAAAGGATCTGAGCTTAAATTACGGTAGCAATATCAAATTCAGGCTTGCAATTCCCGATGATGCAGAGCATGTAGGCGGGTTAACGATTTTCGGGCGAAACTTCGGTAATTATAACCAGGACATAAAAGTGAGAATTCACTACAGCCCTCTGGATGACAGCAGCCAGTCTGTGAGCTTCCATAAGGCAGCTCTACAGAGCCTAACTCAGGTTTAAGAAAATAAATCATAAATCAATTTACAGATAGAACAAAGAAACCTTTTTATCAGACTCTGGCAATGGCGCGCTGTCACATTAGTGAAAGCGCGTTTTTGCATTCCACCCGGCAGGGCTTTATATTACCGGAATCCATTTACCATTAAATTAATAAGAGTACCACCGGCCAACCATCTTCATTCATGTGCATCTGATAAGCTCTTACTCTTACTTCATGCCCTTCTCCTTTGCTTCAAATCTGGTATGAAATATCAGGAAATACATTGGAAGCAAGACCGCCAAAACTTAAGATTATATAGTAATATTCTGTCTCCGGACTGTATTGCATGTAAGCTCCTTCAATCCTTACATGATTACCCCATCTGCTCCTTCTATAATTTGAAACCTGTTACAGAACCGTTTTATTGACTTTGGAATAAACTATTTTAATTGCAACTAAACATTTTATATTTTCTGCGTTTCCATTAAATGTAAAATCCTTTAAAACACTTAAACTATAGAATTAAAGAAAGGGCATTCTTCCGTTGAAAGATTAGTCTTAATAACATTTAGGAACTCTCAATAGGATAACTTGATTTATTTTAGATTTTACAATATAATTTACTTAATCATTGCGGATAACGTGAGTTTTTATTGTTTACGAATCGGATCCAGTATATGTAAGTAATTGTAGTCTTTTCTATGTTTGCAAGGCCCCTCTTAGTGTCCTCACAAACATAGAAAAGGTTATAGGCAGATAACCAAAGGAGGATAATAAACTATATGCTGCACATTAAAACCCTGGATGAAGGCCTGGATGTTTTTAAAGCACTTGGTTCCGATGTGAGAATCACCATTATTAAATTGTTACTGAAAAACAAAGGCATGAATATGAATGAGCTGGCTACCAGCTTAAATATTACCAACGGTGCACTGACAAGCCATATCAAAAAGCTGGAGGATTGCGGAATCGTCTCCATTGTCAATGAATCAGCCGGTCATGGCAATCAGAAGAAATGCATGGTTTATCTGGATAAGATACTTATCGAATTCGAGACCGAAGAATACAGAAAGAATATTTATGAAACTGAGATACGTGTAGGTCATTATACAGATTTTCAGATTTATCCCACCTGCGGACTTGCTACTGCCTCCCAGCTTATTGGTGAAGTAGACGATCCCAGATACTTTGCTCATCCCGGCAGAGTGGATTCAGATATTTTATGGTTTACAAAGGGTTATGTAGAATATGTGATTCCCAATTTTGTTCCTGCGTACCAGAAAATCGATCAGATATCTATCTCAGCCGAACTTAGTTCAGAGGCTCCTGGTATTAACAATGTCTGGCCTTCTGATATCTATTTTTCCTTAAACGGTACCACTATCGGTATGTGGACCAGTCCCGGAGATTTCGGTGATGTCAAAGGAATCTTCACACCTGACTGGTGGTATAACAACTGGAATCAATACGGAATGCTTAAAAATATTACAATAAATAATACCGGCACATATCTTGACGGTATTCAGATATCAAATATCTCTTTGAAGGAATTTAATTTTGACTATAAGAGCACCATTAAATTCCGCTTATCCGTTAAGGAAGACTCTGAACACGTAGGTGGATTAACCATATTCGGCAGAAACTTCGGCAATTATAATCAGAATATGAATGTACGGATCCATTTCAGTCCTCAGGAGGATAACCTTCCTTTAGCTACCGGTTTATAATCAGAATTACGGCTTCAACCAAATAGAAAGACTGCTACATATAACTTAAGTCATGGAGTTTCCTCCGTTATACTTATATTAAATGCAGCAGCCTTTATTAATACCAGTATAATTTGCAGCTTTCTTTAACAGCTTATTCTAAGGATTTATTTTATTCTCTAAGGAAAATACAGGCATGTTATTATCATCCCACTTTACTTCCAGCAGCATTGCATTTCTTCCCGGATCTCTTAAACTGTCACCGATTATCTCGTCATACTGTCTGGCATGGAATACCATAATATCTTTTGTTCCATCTTCCGATTTCGTGAAGCTGTTATGACCAGGACCGAATACTCCTTTTTCTCTATCAGAAACCAGCACAGGTTTATTCAGTTTCCTCCAGGATACAGGATCTAATAAGTCTGAATCTGCATCTGCATAAAGCATCCCCACACAATAACATTCTCCTGTAGCACTGGAAGAAAAGGTAAGGAAAATCCGGTTATCGCGTTTTAATACCGCCGGGCCTTCGTCTACCCAGTAACCCACCCTTTCCCAACTGTAATCCGGGGTTGTTAAGAGCACCTGAACCGTTTTTAATTTCCAGGGTGTTTCTAATTCAGCGATATAAAGATTGGATATCATCTTGCCAACACCTACTTTTTCAGCCCAGACATAATAATTCCTGCCGTTGTTTTCAAATACCGTTGCATCCAGGGAAAAGGAACGGAAGGAGAACTCATCCTCATCGGCACACTGCATCGGACCAAGTTCCTCCCAGCTGCCAGTCGCAGGATCAGCCTCTTTACAGGTCAGTACATAGGGTCTGATACGCCAGATATCCTCTTTCTCACCGGCTGCAAAATAGATGTACCAGTTACCGTCTATGTAATGAAGCTCCGGTGCCCATATATGGTAGCTCATCAGACCGCTTTCATGTTTGTTCCATATTACATGCTCCTCAGCTGCTGCAAGTCCTTTCAGTTCCTTGGCTTTGCGAAGTATAATCTTATCATAGGCAGGTACAGAAGCAGTGAAGTAATAATACCCATCACTATGCAGATATACATAAGGATCAGCCCTCTCTGTTATTAAGGGTTTGTTATAATAGGTTTCTTTAAAATTATCTCTGTTCATAAATTCCCTCTCATTCTGTTGCAAAATAACAATTAAAATAATTCTTCTGCATAACATTTGTATAATATTAAAATATTTTATAAATTTCTAAACATATTAAAATAATAGCTTATACCCATGTTAATTGTCAACTGGTTTTAATTATCTATAACGGACATATTGCTTTCAGTTAGTATAAGAGCAATCCAGGAAAAAAGCTTATAATTAAAATTGAACCAATAAAAGAAGCCCTCTGAGCTTCCACCATACAACGTCCAAAAGACAGGATATCGATTTCCCATGCTAAAACCGTACAATAAATCGTACCCAATTAGCACATCTAATCGATAACCTGTCTTTTACCCAGTCATTACAGAAATATCAAAGGACTTCTTCCAGTCTTTTATTGAGTGCCTAACAACCCTTCTCTAACTTATTTTTCGATATGTAAAAATATAATACAAAAAAACAGCCCATAACAGCAATTCCAGCCAATAAGAAATATGCAGCCCGTATATTATATCTGGAAGCCACATCCCCCGTTAGAATAGGAAAAAGTGTCATACCTATAGCATAAAATGCCTGAAAGAATCCCATAGCAGTTGATTTTTTCTCCTTTGGCACCTCTTTCATGGCTTCTGAGGTTGCAAAGGAAAAAAGAATTCCCGTAGACATACCAGGTAATATCTGAAGCAGGAAAATAACAGGAACAGAATTTACGCTTGGTACCAGGATACAGTACAACGCTATTATTATCAACACCAAAGGTATCCAAAACCTTGGTCCTCTCTTAACACAGCACTTAGAGGAGGCAAATCCCGAGAATCCTACAGCAGATATCATATAGACAATGGAAGCCAGTCCTATCTTAGCTCCTGTTGCTCCTAAATCTTTCAATATCTGGGAAGTGAAAGACATAGTCGTTGACAATTGAATTCCTTGCTGGATCAGAGCAATAAATGCAAACATCCAAATCCGTTTATTCAAACATATCTTTACCAAATTACCCACAGCTATTGTTTCATGCTTTTCCTTTGGTTCCTTAATCATCAGTCCCAGACAAAATGCAAGGCCACCTGCTGCAAAACTTAATATACAGATCATTTGCATACCCAGCCAGTCATAGAGCACCGTACTGGTGACAAATCCAAGAAGAATACCAACATTATTAAAGAGAATAATACGGCTGGTTGCAGTCTGCTGCTGATTATCTACATAGCAATTGGTATAGAATACCATAAAAGAGATCCACATGGAGGAAGCAAGACCGGATAAAAGGTTTGCCGCCAGAAATCCTGCGCCACCAGGCCAAAAAATTCTTATAAGGGAAGCCATTCCTGCTGCCAATGCACCTGTCACAATAAACAGCTTATGCCGTCCTGCCGAATCAGCCATTAACCCTACCGGAAAACGAAGCAGCAATTGTGATATTCCATATGCGCCTATTACTACACCCACAAAACTGCTTGTAACTCCATAAGCCGTTAAATACATGGTCTGATATGGCATGTAGACATATTGTGCAAACCAGAATAACGATACCATTGCCAGGAATATTATTTCCTGAGATTTTGAGATTTTCTTCACCTTATAGCTCCAATCCGTCCACTTTTTAACGAACATTTATTTCAAGATATTAAAAGTTTATCATATAAACTCTTATTTGTCCGCTTTAGCGGGCTAAATTTCAGTTGTACCTCCTCTTTTTTGATTGTACTCTCCCAATACCCTGTGAATATGTATTGTAAGATACAATTCTTCTGTAGCCGTCAGGGCTGTCTGGAATCTCTCCTGAATATATTTTCCAACCTTCTTCACACAGGCATATTCCTTTTTGCAATTGGATATTATTTGATTATACAAAAGGTCATTTGCTTCCTCCGGCATCTGGCAGTCTGTAAGCAGCCTCTGGGCGAAAAGTCTCAAATGTGTCGTAAATCTGGAATATGCAATGCTGTCTTCATCATAGCAAAGTATAAAATTATATTTCACAATATCCAGAATGTCCTTCAGGGTTTCTGTTATAATACGATTGTTGGCATTATAAGGATTATTGTGCTGTGCATTGATAAAATGAAATGCTATGTTTCCAGCTTCATCAACAGGAAGTTCCAGTTTCAGCTTTTCATTTATCAGCTGTAACGCAAATATACCCACCTGATATTCATTGGGACTGAATTTCTTCATTTCAGAAAGATAGAAATTCTCCAGAATGATACCCTTCTCCATTCTTTTCACTACAAAGGATAAATGATCCGTCAAAGACAGATAGATATGTTCCATTAATTCCATCTGATAATTATCTACTGCATAATCAATAATTGTCTTTGCCAGTTCAAAAAAAGTACTGTCAATCTCTGAAGCCAGACGCATTACATTTTTTGAAGTTTCTCTGTCTTTCATAACAAAGACCTTTTCTATTTCATCCTTTTTCAGCTGATAACCTATGGCTTTGTTAAACCCAATACCTTTGCCCATCAGAATAATTTCATGACCTACATCATCCAGCGCAAGTATTAATGAATTATTCAATACCTTTATAACACGCATTTCTACACCCATGCTTTCTGTTCTTTACAGCACTTCCCCATTCATCTCTATGACTTGTTTATACCAATGGAAACTGTCTTTCTTTATACGCTTTAAGTCTTTGATATCCTGGTCATTTCTATCCACATAAATAAAACCATAGCGTTTCTTAAATCCTTGATGTGAGCTTAGCAGATCCATCACTGACCAGGGAGAATATCCAAGCATTTCAACACCGTCTTCAATGGCAAGAGCACATGCCTTAACATGATCCCTAAGGTATGATATACGGTAGTCATCATGTACCTTACCATCTTCTGTCAGGGTATCAGCTGCTCCCAGGCCGTTCTCTGTTACAATTAAGGGCAGTCTATAACGTCCGTAATATTCATTTAAAACGATCCTGAGTCCCATAGGATCTATCTGAGCACCGTACTCACTGGCAAGGAGGTTCGTATTTTTCTCATCCCTGAAGTATCCATACTGATCAAAATCCACTTCATTTGTCCGGCAGATTCTGCTTCCAATTGGGTTTTCATCATCAACAGGTAGATATCTGGCACATAAGGTTCTATAGTAGTTAAGTGCTATATAATCCATCTTTCCGCTTTTCAGAATTTCTTTATCCCCTTCTTCCATAAACGGGATAATATTTCTTTCTTTTAAATAACGCATATAGTATCCAGGATACTCTCCTGTGAAGTGAATATCAAGACAATAATTTGTCTTAAAGTAGTCATTCATTCTGGCAGCCCAGACATCTTCCGGTTTATTGCTGTAAGGATAAGTACAGGTAGAGGATACTGCCGGCCCTATCTTACCCTCAGAAACAATCTGATGGCAGGCTTTTACTGCCAGAGCATGCGCCAGGAACATATGGTAATCCATCTGTGCTCTCATTTTATCTGCTTTATAGGCATCCGTTTCATAGATATTCATACGTTCATCAACACGAATCATCAAATTCTGTTCGTTATGCACCTGCCAGTACTTCACCCTGTCACCGAAAGCTTCAAAGCATACACGGGTATATCGTTCAAACGCAAATACACAGTCTCTGGATTCCCAGCCATTGTATTTTTCCACCAGAGCATAAGGAAGGTCAAAATGATACAGCGTAACAAAAGGCATAATATCATTTTCCAGAAGAAAATCAATAACCTGATTATAGAACTCCAGACCTTTGGGATTGACCCCGCCATCTCCATCGGGTATGATTCTTGCCCAGGAGATAGAAAAACGATAGATTTTAAGTCCAAGTTCTTTCATTAGTAAAATATCTTCTCTCCAATGATGATAAAAGTCACTGGCTACTTTACTGTCTGCCTGAATATGGGAACGCTTAAAGGAATTATAGTCTGCTACTGTCTTTCCTTTGCCGTCTTCCTCCCATCCGCCTTCAATCTGAAAGGCAGAAGAGGATGCCCCCCATAAGAAATTATCCGGGAATTGTTTATTCATATTGTATACCATTTTGCATCGCAGGTTTCCCTGCGATACTGCCATTTAAAAAGAGTGAAAGAATCTTATTTCGGCACCTTTCTTAATCGTATTTTCTTTTACTCATAGTATAGTTGAACTTTCGTTTTTTCTCTTCCAGACTTAAAAAGAACTGTCCTGGTGTCTTTGTCTGGAAGAGAGAAGAAACATAACATGCAATATGACATCTTTATTTATACTAATTGCCAAGGCTTATGACATCTTTATTTATATTTGCATGTTCTGCTTCCATACCGGAAACAAAGGAATACTCATCCGTATTACTTACGATAACCGGAACAATTGTGTCAAAGCCTGCTTCTTTTAACTTATTAATATCAAAAGATATTAGTTTTGTACCTTTACTTACATGAGCTCCTTCTTCCACGTGCTTCTTAAAATACCTGCCTTCCAGATTCACGGTATCAATACCCACATGTATTATCAATTCTGCCCCACTGTCTAATTTTAATCCCAGTGCATGCAAAGTAGGGTAAACCATTAAAACAGTACAGTCAGCAGGTGCCACTACTTCACCTTTTTCCGGGATGATTGCAATTCCTTTTCCCAGGGCTTCTGAAGAGAAAACCTCATCATTTACAGCAGCTAAAGAAACCGCTTTGCCTTCTACAGGAGAAGCAATAGCAATATCTGCGTGTTTAGCTGCAACGGAATCAACAGCAATTACTTTTTCTTTTTTTGATTTACTCACTGTTCCTATATCTTCAAAACCTACCAGGTAAGTCAAGATTGCTGCACCAAAAAAGGCTACTCCGATGCCCACTAAATAAAATAAGAATTTGGTAAGACCAAATGCTGCATAGGTTGCTAAGGTCATAACACCATTATTGGCAAAGGCATCACCGTAAACGCCTCCGGCGCCCATTATGGCACCACCGATGGCACCGCATATGATAGCGCAAACCATTGGTCTCTTTAATCTTAAATTACAGCCGTAAATAGCAGGCTCTGTAATACCGCAAAGTACCGCTGAAATCGTGGATGACGCAGCAACTGTTTTAAGGTTTTTGTCTCTTGATTTAAGCATTACTCCTAAAGCTGCTCCACCTTGTGAGAAATTGGCGGCACCGGCAAAAGCCAGAAGGTTCTGGTGTCCATATTGAGCAACATCGTTGATACCGATAGGAAGTAAAGCTCTATGAGCACCAAAGACAACGAATACACACCACATACCGCCAATAAAAGCTCCGCATAAAATGGGGCTGATATCCATCATTCCTGTGTACAGGAAATTTATAGCATTACCAATGTAGATACCAATAGGTCCAAATACCATAAAGGTTGCCGGAACCATAACAAATAATGATATTCCCGGAACCAGAATGATCTTAAGCACCTCCGGTATCACTTTCTCCAGGAATTTCTGTATATAAGATAAAATAAATACACCGATTATAATTGGTATAACAGAGGAGGCGTAGTTGGCTTTCGTAATTTCAATACCAAACATGCTGACTGCCGCTTCTCCGGTCATAAGTGCCACAATAGCCGGGTAACACATCGTTCCACCAAGAGCCATTGCAATAAACTCATTTGCTTTAAAGACTTTAGCACAGCTATAAGCAAGGATTAAGGGCATAAAATAAAAAATAGCATCCGTTGCACCAAGTAACAGTATATAAGTCTGGTTTGTCGTAATGTCACCGCCATTATTTGCAATAATGATCTTGGCAATTGTAAGAAAACCCTTCATCAAACCGGAAGCTGCAATAGCCGGAACCATAGGAGTAAACATATTGGAAACCGCAATTAACAATCTGTTCCAAATGTTTCCCTTAGTCTGAGCAGAGTTATCACTGTCGCCTTCTTCCAGGGATACCATAGGAATCATTGCATCAAATACTTTTGTTACTTTTGCTCCCAACACCACCTGAAATTGTCCGCCGCTTTCTACTACGGAGATAACACCTTCCAAATGTTCAATAATTTCTTTATTAGCCTTTTTAGAATCCTTTAACACAAATCTTAATCTGGTAAAGCAATGGGTCAGGTCCTTAACATTGGAGGAACCTCCCACATTGTCCAGAATATCTTTTGCTATTCTATTGTAATCCATAAGTTTTCCTTTCATAGGTAAATTCTTATTTCGCTAATGGCCGGTTAGAGAAATAAACGCACAAAAAAAGATCCAAATGAAGTATGAGTATAAATGGATAGACTACTATCCATTCTGCACTTCATTCCGATCTTGCCTGCACTACCAGTAACACGTCGTTTTACTATTATGTTTTTGAACAAACTTATATTATCATATTATTAGTTAATATGCAATAGAAATTTGTAGTTTTTTGCGATAAACCTATGAGTTTTATCATAGGACCAGTACGCACAGAAAAAAGGTTGGATAAAAATCCTAAATTATATCTAAAAGATCAGAAGTTAACGCCTACTGATTTTGGTATCTTTAACCCATAAAATTATTTTTATAGTAAAAGCCCAGAGCTATACTTCAAGGCTCCGGGCATACCCTCTGCTGATATTATTATTTTATTCTTTCTGAACAACAAAATAGCAATCGATCTATATAAAATGTAAGAACACATGTAAAAATTCACTCAAAGATTACCTGTCTTCAATATGCTCCTATAAAATGTCAGTGGGATTATTCATTAATGTAACCAGACGAAAGCCATGTCTGTGTCCATTCTCGTTAGAGGTATACCCTTCCAGGTAATGTACATGTCTGTCACCCATGGGTACAGCCCTATAAGTCTTTCCCTCAAAAGTGTGAAAATGTCCCTCTGCATTATCCGTATGAAAGGCAATTTCATGATAATGTTCACCATTAGCCGTATAAACAGCCTCACCGGTTACAAAAGAATATTTGTGATAATGCTTATCTTCAGCCATCTTCACATAACCCTGCACTTCATGCACATGATTCTTATATTGCGAGACATTGCTATTCATTCTAAGTTTTATATAATGCAAGCTCTTCAACTCCTTAAGACACCATCCTGTATGCTTTTGTGCCTAAGAGTATCATATGCTTATTGTATAAAAAGGGTGCTAACCTTACCGAAGTCTCTTGTCTTCAAATCTGGCATGGGTCTTCAGACAGTAGATAAGATTGTTTATTCTATCTTCTATATCGCCGTCTTCTATAATACAATCCATAGAGATTGCCATATGATTCACAATCCTGTCAGTAAGGTTCTTACGGCTTCCAACCAGAACATTCAGCTTCTCCTCATAGGTGTCAGCGTCAAGAAACGCAAGAAGAACAGGGCTCACAGCTTCATTATCCTCCTGCCTTGTCTTAATCTCTTCCATCTCTTTCACCTCATTGGACCGGGCTGTTGGTTCTGTATGGAATTTGGCAGCTGGCTGAGTGTATTCTGAAACAATCTTCTGTTCTGCTTCAGGCAGTTCTACAGAATAAGGAGTCATTTCCATAAGAAAGCTGCTTAGCTCTTTGGCATAAACCTTGTAGTCCCCTGTCAAATCCTGATACACCGCAATCTCCTTCTGGCTATCCTTATCAGTGGCAAGCAAAATAAATTGAAGTAGTTTCATATCTTTGTTAAAAAATAACTGTCCGGCTGCGGGTCCCCTTTTGTCCTCCATCTATGACTCTCCTTTTATCTATCAGAACAATTTCAGTCCGTCTCTGGTAACAATACCGTAAATATACTTCACCGGCTCTACCTGCTGTGAGCCTATAACATAAGCCCCAAGAAGCCTTTGCCTTGCTGCCTGAACCTTCTCAGGAATATTGCCGTAAAGCACTGCAAGAGTATCTCCTTTATTGATCTTATCACCGATTTTCTTAACGATCTCAATACCAACTGCTAAATCAATTTCGCTGTCCTTAGTTTCTCTTCCACCACCTAAAACCAGGGAAGTCATTCCGATTTCATCCGTTATAATAGAGGCAACATAACCATCTGAAGGAGCCTTAACTTCTTCTATTATGGATGCTTTGGGGAATTTATCAGTATTATATACAGAACTGTCGTCACCACCCTGAGCACGTACAAATTCTGCAAATTTATCCAAGGCTGTATGGTCGGTTATGGTAGCTTCCAAGGCTTTTCTTGCTTCTTCTACCGTTGCGGCTTTACCGGCACCATAAACCATATAACTTCCAAGAGTTAAGCTTACTTCCAGAAGGTCCTTCGGCCCCTTACCATTTAAGGTATCAATGGCTTCTTTCACTTCGATGGAATTACCCACAGCATTTCCCAGGGGCTCATTCATATCTGTAATTACTGCAAAAGTCTCTCTGCCTACACCATTACCGATTTCCACCATAGCCTGAGCTAAGGCAATGGATTCATCCAATGTCTTCATAAATGCTCCGCTGCCGGTCTTTACATCCAGAACGATTACATCCGCACCGGAGGCAATCTTTTTACTCATGATACTGCTGGCTATTAAAGAAATGTTGTCCACCGTGGCTGTAACATCTCTTAAGGCATAAATTTTTTTATCCGCCGGAGCCAGGTTAGCAGTCTGTCCTACAATTGCCATCTTCATACGGTTAACATTGGCAATAAACTGTTCCGTTGGAATAGCTGTTGAAAATCCTTCAAAGCTCTCCAGCTTGTCAATGGTACCGCCTGTATGCCCTAAGCCCCTGCCTGACATCTTGGCAACCGGAATCCCCAGTGACGCTACCATAGGAGAAAGGACCATGGAAGTCTTATCTCCCACTCCACCGGTACTATGTTTATCCACCTTAACTCCTTCAATTTCTGAAAGGTCTAACATATCTCCGCTGGCTGCCATAGCCATGGTCAACGCTATGGTCTCCTCCTTGTTCATGCCTTTTAAGCATACTGCCATTAAAAATGCTGACATCTGATAATCAGGGATACTTCCTTTTGTAAAACCATCTACGATAAATGTAATTTCATCTTCGGTCAAAACCTGTCCATTTTTCTTTTTTGTAATAAGGTCATACATATTCATAACAATTTCCTCCATCGGGTTCCATCTATTAAATTAAATTTCTTTTTTTCCAATCGCCAGGATGTGTATGAAAACAACAAAGCATTAGCCTACACAATTTAAAAGGTTACTTATTATTATATTCTTTTAAATGGTATTATTCAACTTAAACCTTAAAAATACACACATCAAACCTTAAAAATACACACACCAGATAAATGAAGATAATAAATATATATGACCGGATGAATTGCATTACCTTTAGGTCTTTGCATATTTATAAATTTTGTTGACTTGGCTTTCAAAAAAAGATACAATGCTCTATAATAAGTTTTGACTACTATACGCAAAGGAGCATTATTATGAGTTTCGATTACCGAAAAGAAGTTATATCTCCTGCCGAACTACTGAGTACTTATTCTCTGACAGAACAGGAACGACTTGCTAAAGCAGAAAGAGACCAAGAGATCAAAGACGTTTTCATGGAGAAATCCGATAAATTTATAGTAATTATAGGACCTTGCTCTGCTGATAATGAAGATTCTGTCTGCGATTACATTAACAGACTTGCCAAAGTGCAGGAGAAGGTTAAGGACAAGTTAATTCTGATACCAAGAATCTATACCAATAAACCCCGTACTACCGGAGAAGGTTACAAGGGCATTGCCCATCAGCCCGATCCCGAAAAGAAGCCGGACTTGCAGGAAGGCCTTATAGCCATGAGAAAAATACACTTAAGGGCAATTAAAGAGACCGGTCTTACCGCAGCTGACGAAATGCTTTATCCGGAGAACTGGCCTTATGTGGAGGATATCCTCTCTTATGTGGCTGTAGGTGCACGTTCCGTAGAAAACCAGCAGCACCGTCTTACCATCAGCGGTATTGACTGCCCTGCCGGTATGAAGAATCCCACCAGCGGAGATTTATCCGTCATGTTAAATTCCTGTGTTGCGGCACAAGCTTCCCACACCTTCCTCTACCGTGCCTATGAGGTGAAAACCACGGGTAATCCTCTTGCACATTGTATATTAAGAGGTGCTGTCAACAAACACGGACAGGCTATTACCAATTATCACTATGAAGATTTGATACACCTGCTTGAAATGTATAACGAAAGAGAGCTCACTTATCCTGCTGCCATTATAGACGCAAACCATGCCAACTCCAACAAGCTGTATTTCGAGCAGCCCCGTATCGTTAAGGAAATCCTGCACAGCAGAGCTGTGAACCCGGATATCTCCAAGCTGGTAAAGGGCGTTATGATCGAAAGCTATATTGAGCCCGGAAATCAAAAGGTATCAGAACACACCTATGGAAAATCCATTACCGATGCCTGCCTGGGATGGACTGAATCCGAAAAGCTGATTTACACAATAGCCGAACATATCTAATTATTAATTCAGTCAATTGAGGTTCTGTAATAAAACTGCATAATAATACACAAAGCTGCTGCTTTAAACCAGGTAAACAGGCAGATACTTAATAAATATCTTCCTGCTTTGTTTAAAACAGCAGCCTTTTTTATATTAATATTTAATTCTATGTACCAACTTGCTTGCAAATACTGTTTTAAAACAGCAGCCTTTTCATATTGATATCCTTACATATGCAGGAATCCCTTGAACTATCCTTGGTAATTCTATTAAAGCTCTTCGTTTAAGCCCTTGGATGGGTATCTGTATATACTTTCGTCAGCTTCCGTTCCCCGCTCTGTAAATAGAATTGTGTAGTGGAGATATCCGCATGACCCAAAAATTCCTGAATACTTCTTAAATCCGCTCCATTTTCAATCATATGTGCAGCAAAAGAGTTCCTTAGAATCTGCGGTGTTATTTCCATGGTTATTCCGGCATTTTTCCCATAGCTCTTAAGCAGCTTCCAAAATCCCTGACGGCTCATAGGCTCTCCGGAAAGGTTCGTAAAGAGAAAATCCGTACTTACACTTCCTACTAAATTCGGTCTCCCAAAGCTGAAATAATTCTCAAGAGCATGCTTTGCCATATTTCCGAAAGGTATCAGCCTTTCTTTTTTGGCACCGGCACATCTTAGAAATCTGTTCTTGAGATTCAGATCCTCCAGTTTGATCGATATAAGTTCCGTTACCCTGATACCTGTAGCATATAAGAGTTCCAGCATGGCCTTATCTCTCATACCTTTTATGGTATTGATATTGGGCTGTTCCAGAAGTCCGTTCACTTCCTCCGTTGACAGGGAAGTATGGGGTTTCTTCTCAATCTTAGGAGGCTTCATTCTCTCTGTGGGGTCATGTTTCATTTTACCATGCTTGATAAGGTATAAGATAAATGCTTTAATAGAAGCGATATTTCTAGAAACCGTAGCTGGTGACAAACCTTCCTTTTCCAGAGTCAGGACGTAGGAATTTAAACTGGTTTCGCTGATCTTATCTTCTTCCGTAATATTTTGCTTATACATATAATTGACCAGTTTGGTCAAATCATTTTTGTAAGAAAGACAGGTGTTTACACTTGCATTCTTAACCTCTGTCATATATGTAATAAATTCCTGCAGGGCAGCCTTCATACAGCAATTCTCCTTTAACGAAATGATATAACGTATGTCCTATTATTATCATTATAATTGCTAGTTTTGGGAATTGCAAATCAAAAATTACAGTTCTTTGCGGTTATCTTCATTTGTATGCTCTCTAAAGAGATTAAGGTAATAAATAATATTATTGTCAGATGGCTCAAAGGAGAAAGTGTATGAATACCACTACGTTCTCTTAAATTCAGCCATACAGCTGTAGCAAATTAATACCAGTCCGATTGCCGTATAACCTATTCTGCCTAATACAAATGACATTGGCAGTGTAAACGCCGGGTCCAGCGCTCCTATAGCAATCGGATAACGAAGGAAGACTCCTCCGCCTATTAAATCCACGGCATAGGGTAAACCAATGGAACTGATAATAAAAATTACTGCCATCAATCCATAAACAAGACTGTTGTGAATCCTTCCGGCTATTAATCCGATTCCCAATACGAATATTACGGGTGGAACCAGTATCACAAGGGCCGGCATCAGAAACGCCGAAAAGTCATTTAATTGGAATACCACAGCATAAAAGGCAAGACCAAGTATAAGGACACCTATGCATAAAAGCAGATACCCGATTCCAATAACAGCAATGCGGACCAGCATGTACTTTACAGTATCTATTGAGGTTGCCAGCGTTAACCGCTGGACACGTTTTTCTTTAGCCGAATAGATATAGGTAACAAAAAATAAGGTACAGATTAATTGAACAGGCATTACCTGCGCCAGATAATAACCAAAGCTCCAGGGTGAGAAAGGTGCTGTATTTGATATTCCCATTATTACTTCACCAAATAAAGTGTACCAGCCATTAAATAAAGTAATTGCAAAAAGTATTATATAGAACTTGTTCCACAGCAGCCGTTTTGCTTCATATCCAAATATTTTAATCAAGGTTTAAGTCCTCCTTTGTCAGACCGCAGGCATCAAGAAACTCCTGATAGCTCAGTTCCGGCTGGTTAGAATTCCTAAATATTTCTGCCAGTATCTGATCCATTTTATCCTCTCCCCCTACCAGCTCTTCGGCCTTAAGAATCTTAAGTGGAATTTCACAGTAATTCATAACGGTAGTTTTAGAGTTTTTAATCCTTGCCTGATAGGTTTCCGGCAGTTTATCTAAATATTCAGGATTTCTGTGGTAGAAATTCAGGTAGTAATCTGATACTTCCTTTTCCCACACCTTAACATAATGTTTCCTGGCATACTCCTCACCATACTTTTCCTTCATTAACCGGTAGGTGGTATAAACCGTCAGTCCTTCACTGGACCATCCGCTTTCATTATCCCAAGGAAACATCTTTCCAAGCCCCCACCACTGATGTATGATTTCATGTGCCATAACTTCATTGCCTGAAGCTCCTTTCAAAGGGTCTCCCAAACCTTCTTCACTGAAACAGTTCTCATCCATTACACTTATACCGTCCATGGCAAATCCGCCTCCCATATAAGCGGTGAGTTCCACCAGCTTAAAGGGATGTTCTTCCGTAATAAAAGGAAAGGCCCCATAATGTTTACTGCAGTATTCAAAGACTTCCTTTAATGTATCTTCTATATTAACACGCTCCATGGCAGCTTTATGTTTGGCACTGTAGTAAAAATCAATCTTGGCTCCGGCAGCTTCAATATGCTTAACATCATACTCTGCAGCATAAAGATGCCAAACAGTACCTCCACCGCTGCTTCGCCAGGTTGTTGTACCATCCTTATTTTCCTGAAGCACTTCTATGGTATCCCCGGCAGTAACGGGTATCAGATCTGAAGGCACTGTAATGTCCGCTATGGTTTCCTCCCCACCATAAAAGCCTGGGATGGGAGCGAAATCCTGATTTACAAGAAATATGTAATCCTTGCTAATTTCTGTTTGTCCGGGAAAGATTTCTTCAATACTCCATAGCTTAGGAAAGCCTCCATATTCAATCACCAGCTCTATTTCTTTGTCCTTTGGCAGAGTAAACCTGATTTGCTTCTGATTTAAATCATCATCTTCAAGATCAGTATAATCGATAGCTTTCGTATTGGCAGTTATCTTTAGAATCTTATAACCGGGATTAACAGATATCATACCCACCTGTTCCTGACCGCTGTCATTAATTAATTGAAGTGTCTGTACCCCCTGCTGTTGTCCGCTTTTTATATCCGGCGTTATGTGAACATAATATTTCTTTAACTGTATTTCCTCGTTATAGACCAGTTTATTATAGGCATCATAGTTTATTTCAAGAGGGCTGTTGTCAATAAAAGGCTGTCCGGTATATAAATAGACAGCACCTGCAATCATAACAACTGACATAAATGGCAACAGTATCTTTTTGCTGTTAGTAATCAGGGAACCAGGTAAGCCTTTTGCGTATCTTCGAACACATAATAATGAAAATATCCATCCGCCGCCAAGTAAGAGAAGCCAGAAAATTCTGTTATACAGCACCATCATCAGAACATAGCTGTTTCCAAAATCATCCGAAAGTACGGGTATTACAGGGTTAATCCAACGTAAGATAAAGCTGTTATACATTAATCCCGTTAAATTAGCACAGGCAAAGATAAAAAAAACAAGGAAGCTTACATCCACCCGCCTTACTATTTGATATATTCCCGTAACCGCCAAAACAGTAATGATATAGGCTGGAACTGTGACAAACCAGAAGCACTTTAAATATAAGGACAACCGGAACACAGAGCCAAGAACAATTACTGTATAGGGCAGATACAGGATTGTTAAGAAAATACCACATACTATTGCAGCTATTATAAGTGAGGTCATCCTTACCACATTTAACAGCACCGGTGATACGATGCTGTCTGTTATCACGGCGGTTCTGTTTCTATGTACCATATCAAATTCATAAAGAGCTAATATCGCAAATAGAAAAGCACCTCCAAATGCGCCTGCCAGTGCGGGGTTTGCAATATAAGCCGCTGATCTCATTAAGGTATTTGAAGGTTTGTAGAGAAAATACCCTGCCAGCGGAGTAAGAACAGTAAGAAGCAGAATACACCAGGTAAATCTGGTACGAAAGATTCTCCCGGTTTCAACTTTCAGATAGGTCAAAAAGTTCATATATCCACATCCTCTCTGGTAATCAGATACATATATGCATCCTCTAAAGTCGGCTCGGTTTGCTTGGCCTCCGGAGGCAATTCCTTAGCAACTATACGGCATTTCACCCCATTTGCAGTATTGATACGGGTTGTTATATGGTAATCCCCATGCTCTTCTTTCTTACCTTCTTCCAAGACACCCACATGCTCCCAAGCCATCAGGATTAGCTGCTCCGGTGTTCCGTCATATCGAATTCTGCCTTCATGCAATACAATCAGCCGGTTACAGATTGACTGGACATCTTCGATAATATGAGTAGATAATATTACAATTTTATCCTCTGCTTTTCTTGAAAATAAATTACGGAAATTTATTCTTTCCTCCGGATCAAGTCCTACCGTAGGTTCATCAAATATGAGTAAATCAGGATTGCCAAGGAATGCCTGAGCGATACCAACACGTTGCCTTTGTCCACCTGAGAGCGTTTTAATCTTTGCTTTTCTTTTCTCCTCCAGATTCGTTTCCCTTATAGCTTCATTAATAGCTTCCTTACTATTCTTAATTCCTTTTAAAGCAGCCATATAATCCAAAAACTGATATACTGTGAGCTCATCATATAAACCGAAGGTCTGAGGAAGATAACCTAAGGATGCTTTCAACTGCTTTTCATTTCTGAGTAATTCTACTCCATTAACTGTTATATTGCCGGAAGTAGGCAGCAATTCAGCTACCAGCAGTTTCATAAGTGTTGACTTGCCGGCACCATTTGGTCCAACCAACCCAATCAGATTGGGACTTTTCATCTCAATGGCAACATCATTAAGAGCCTTTTTCCCTCCAGGATAGATTTTATTGATCTGACTAATTGCGATATCCATTATAAACCCCTTTCTATATTAGAAATTTTTATTTTTATTTATAAATCTCTCTTTTTTTATTAAATTACTTATAACTTGAATCCCTATCTTTGAATTACTTAATCTGCCTGTCTGTAATAATAACTGCTTTCTGAGCTGTAACCAATTTCTCCGTCTTCTCCTGTCTCAGTTATATCCGTGGTTATAGCGATTACTGTTTCTACCGTTGTAGTATTAAAATCAATTCCAGTCAGTATGATTCCGAATAAGGTCATTGCAATAATAACTGCACCTGTTTTCTTCTCACTACCATCCATAATGGAATGGATTCTTTGTTTTATCCCCTTCATACCATTTGATAAGTTGGCCGAAAATACCGGCTCCGCTTTAGAATGCCCCTGCATCATTCCTATAATAGTTTCACAATACCGTATTCTACTCTCGGTATCTGACCCTTTAACTACTTCATAATCACAGGAAAGTTCACATTGCTCTGCGATTACTTTTCCCATTATGTATACCAGTGGATTAAACCAGTTGATTGCTGTTGCTATCAGCACCAAGCCTTTATACCATAGATCCTTTCGTACAAAATGAATCAGCTCATGCCTCAATACCAGAGAAAGCTCTTTATCAGATAATTCCAGGGCAGGAATTAATAAAACCGGATTTACAAATCCTATCTGCATGGGACTTGAAATACATGGACTAATCAGTAATCTGACCGGTTTTGTTATTCCCATATCCCGGCTTAGCTTCTGCAGCTGTATATATTGCTCTGAATCTTTATCCTCCTCTCCCCAACGTCTTAGCAGCTTTGTAAATCGGTAATGCCTTCGTCCCTGGTACAGGATAAAGCTAATAAAACCAACAAGCCATACACTCCCTATAATTTGATACCAGGGGATGCTTACACTCTCTGCCTCTTTTCCTTCACTTAGATATATATCCTGCTCATTATCTGGTGGATAGCTATAAATATATATGGGTTCGTTAGAGGGACGTTCAACCATAATTTCAAAATGAATACGAAAGGGTACAACTAAACCTATAACAAGAAACAGCCAGGAATAATAGATCCATTTAGCACGGTATTTAGTTATCAATCGTGGAGTTATGATAAGAAAGCAAATAATTAGCAAGGACATGGCAGCTGAGTTTCCCACTAATAAATTCAAAATCCTCTCCATGCTATTTCCTCCTGCTCTTTACCCACTCCATTAATTCCTCCAGATCCTTGTCATTAACCTTCTTATCATCATAGAGGGTATTGACGAGACTAAGAAAAGAGTTCTCATGATAATTTTTCATAAAATTTCCTGTTTCCAGTTTAAGATATTCTTCTCTGGTGATTAAAGGAAAGTATGTTCGTTCCTTGCCATTCTTTTCTGTCTTAAGAAAACCTTTCTCTACCAATCTAAGCATCAAAGAAATAATTGTCGGTGCTTTCCACCCACGGAGATTACCCAACTGCTCCATAATTATATTAGTTGTAATAGGTGGTTCATTCATCCAGATAACTTTCATTATTTCAAATTCTGCCTCCGGTAGTTTCTTTATGTCTTTCATTATAGCCTCTCTTTCTGCTGTCTTTTCTGCTGTTTTTCTACTGTCTTTTTCACTATCTTTTTCACTGTTTTTTCTACTGTCTTTCATATCATCCAGCCTTCTACAAGCTTACTTTATTCTACAATCTACTGTTTTTCTGCATTCTCCTCTATCTGTAAATCAGCTATTGTTTGCATATCTACTTCTTTCTTCATCTTACTTCTATCTGCTTATCTTCTTCTGTCTCTTGTCCTCTTTTATCTGCTTGTCTTCTTCTGTCTGCTTGTCCTCTTCTGTCTGCTTGTCCTCTTCTGTCTGCTTGTCTTCTTCTGTCTGCTTGTCCTCTTCTGTCTGCTTGTCCTCTTCTGTCTGCTTGTCCTCTTCTGTCTGCTTATCCTCTTCTGTCTTCTTGTCCTCTTCTGTCTTCTTGTCCTCTTCTGTCTGCTTGTCTTCTTCTGTCTGCTTGTCTTCTTCTGTCTGCTTGTCTTCTTCTGTCTGCTTGTCTTCTTCTGTCTGCTTGTCTTCTTCTGTCTGCTTATCTGTCTGCTTATTTCCTTCTGTCTTTCTTGCTGCTATGTTATTAACAACAAAATCAAAATCCTTATTTTAACAGTTGTAATGATATTTTACACTTGCCTAAAATAAAAGTCAATTCTTTTTTTACATTTGTCTAAAATATTTATTTAAAAATACATGAGGCTATAGATTTAATGCTGCATCTATAACCTCTGCTTATTTTAGTTTTGATCTATTGCCAGTTAAGAACTTTTATTTTGGAAAATCAGTCAAATTACTCCCCTGCACTCCCATCTCAAAAGAAATACAGTATTTTCCTGATTATATAGGAACCTATATAAGCCTCCGACAGACCTCCCAGCGCCAGAACCATCCCCAGTAATATTACCAGAAACATATATTTTCCTATTTTCTCTCTCTTTCCTTTCTTACTTGTCATGTCATATCGCAGACTCTTGCAGAGCCAAAATGCGCATCGAAGGGAAATCAAAGCAACCGGTATGTAAATCAGATATTGAGGGAAGGTGTAACCAAATATCAATAACAATCCCTTAAAATGATATTCCATAAGTATTACCGAAATAAAAAAACTACCCTGAAACCCTATATAAACCAGGCAAAGGCATATAAAAGGAATACCAAGAGAGGTTACACATACCATCCAAAAGAGGATAAAATTCTTAAAAAGATCCCAATAAACATATTTTAATAATAGCTTATAATCAATGGAGGCTGTCCTTATCTGATATAAATAATCTTTATCCAATATATTTATATTCCCCTGATAGAAGCTCTTAAATACTCTTGCGAATATTATACCGAGAACAGCTCCTATTGCCATTAACAGCAGACCAGCCTTTACTTCTCCCAGTCTGCGCAATTGCTGTTTCACAAAATCCATAATTACACCTGTGCCAACGTCTATAAGATAACATATGAAGCTTATACAAAAAAAATGCCGGCATATAAGCCGGCATAGATAAGTTATTTATTTCTTTTGGTTTTATAAGCCAAAATGGCTGCAATAGTTTTAGCGTCTTCAATCTGCCCTGTAAATATAAAATTGACCAGCTCCTCTACTGTATAGCTTTCCACCGATACAAATTCATCTTCATCCGGGTTCTGCTTTGAAGGAATTAAATGCTCTGTATAATAGATCCCTATTTTCTCATTGCAGAAGGCAACCGTCGTATATAGATCAAATAAATGCTCTATCTGTTCTGATCTGTAACCCGTCTCCTCCTCTAACTCCCTTCCGGCACAGGTTTTCATATCTTCTCCGGGGTTCAGGCCTCCGGCCGGAATCTCAAGGGTATATTTTTCCACAGCATTCCTGTATTGTCTGACCATAATAATTTTGCCATCCTCTGTAACCGGGACAATAGCAGCAGCCCCCTTATGGCTGATAAAATCCCAATCAGCTGTCTTTCCGCTTGGCAGTCCCATAGTATCTGTATACACATCTATGATATGCCCTTTATGCACCGGTGTCCTCTTTAAACGCTTATATTCGTTATCCATATTTACTCCCATCTGTGTGCTTTGGCACACGACAACTTAAAACTGGTCTGCATTCATAAATCAAGGCTATTACCTGCTATACCGCTAACAGAAAAACCTGCCGAGCGTAATTTCATTTCACTGGCAGCCCGCCTTCATATTAAAGCACCAGCACTTTCACTATTTTATTTACTAAGAGCTACCGCCTTTTCATAGCAGGCATCCGTAGCTTTCATTACCGCATTACGGAATCCGAATTCCTCCAAAGCTTCTACTGCAGCAATTGTGGTTCCACCTGGTGAGCATACCTGATCCTTTAATTTTCCGGGGTGCTCCCCAGTTTCCAGTACCATCTTTGCTGCTCCCAATACTGCCTGAGCCGTCAGCTTGTATGCCTTCTCTCTTGGAATCCCATACTTTACCGCACTGTCTGCCAATGCTTCAATAAACATATAAACGTATGCCGGAGAACTGCCGCTGGCACAGATTATAGCATTTATAAAGCTTTCCTCAAACTCCTCGTATTTACCAAAAGCTTCAAAGAACCTATGAAGCAGCTCCTTTTCAGCCTTAGTGTATTCATCCTTGGAATAGCAGACTGCTGTCATTCCTTCTCCTACAAGTGCGGGAGTATTTGGCATGGAGCGAACAACCCTGACAGAATCACCGAGTGCCTCTTTCATAGCAGCAATTGTAATACCTGCCGCTGCAGAAATCAAGATATGCTCCTTTGTCAGACTGTCCCTGATATCAGCATAAACCTCATGAAAGAACTGAGGTTTAACAGCTAATACAATATATTTACAGGACTGAACCAATTCCTTGTTGTTATTTACAAAATTTACTCCGGTCTTTTGGTTTATGAATTCTTTTCTTTCAGCTCTTACACAGTTAAACAGAAGAGATTCCTTACCAAACACCCTTACAGCTCCCATAAGCATTGGTAATCCCATATTACCGACACCTATAAATCCTATTTTATCCATTGTAATCCTCCTGGTTCCATTCCCTGCTATCCTGACTATTTTATCAGGACGTGTTTATTTATAATATCACATAATCTATCAAATAACAAACTTACACACAAACATACCGCAAGCCTCCCTGCGATACCGCTACAAATCAGGGCGGGAATTGTGTATTTAAAATTCCCCACTAAAACCGGTGCATACAAGTCCTCTTGCATACTGCCCAAATAAGAAGTGTGGCATGCCCTTTATTTCACACTAACTCCCATTGTACACCACTTCTGTTCTGCTTTCAGATAATACTACAAATCAGGATGTGAGATGTCCCTGCTTCCTACTTCCAGATACTAATGCTTTCATTTTCTCATTTCATCAAGTTAAAGTATTAAACTATATCATTTCAAAAAAAGATGGCGAAATTCCTGTATCAGGAATTTCGGCCATCTTAATAACTATTCATTATTTTGCGTAATCTGTCACTCGTGATTCTCTGATTACATTGACCTTAATCTGACCCGGATACTCCAGCTCAGACTCAATTTGCTTTGATATGTCACGGGCAAGTAATATCATGTCTGCATCAGATATCTGATCTGGCACTACCATAATACGTACTTCTCTGCCTGCTTGTATCGCAAATGACTTATCTACTCCCTTAAAGCTATTGGAGATATCTTCTAATTGCTTCAATCTGTTTGTGTATGTTTCTAATGTTTCTCTTCTGGCACCTGGTCTCGCAGCCGAAATGGTGTCCGCAGCCTGTACGATGCACGCAATCAATGATTCAGGTTCCACATCACCGTGATGGGATTCTACTGCATTAATTACAATTGCAGATTCCTTATACTTTCTGCACAAATCAACACCGATTTGAATATGTGAGCCTTCCATTTCATGGTCAACAGATTTACCAATATCATGCAGTAATCCGGCTCTCTTTGCCATTCTGATATCAACGCCTATCTCACCGGCAAGTAATCCGGATAATTGGGCAACTTCTATAGAATGTTTTAAAGCATTTTGTCCGTAACTTGTTCTAAACTTCATCTTACCGAGAAGTCTGACAAGTTCAGGATGAATTCCATGAACACCAACTTCAAGAGTTGCTGCTTCACCTTCTTCTCGAATCATGACTTCAACTTCTTTTTGAGCTTTTTCCACCATCTCTTCAATTCTTGCTGGATGGATTCGTCCGTCCACAATCAGCTTTTCAAGGGCAATTCTTGCCACTTCTCTTCTGATAGGGTCAAATCCGGATAGAATTACAGCTTCAGGGGTATCATCAATTATAAGATCAACACCTGTAAGGGTTTCAAGAGTACGAATATTCCTTCCTTCCCTTCCGATAATTCTTCCTTTCATCTCATCATTTGGAAGCTGTACAACGGATATGGTAGTTTCTGCCACATGATCTGCTGCGCATTTCTGTATTGCAGTAACAACATAATCCTTTGCTTTTTTGTCTGCTTCTTCTTTTGCTTTGCTTTCAAGTTCCTTAACTAACATTGCAGTTTCATGCTTAACTTCGTCTTCAACTGTCTTTAAAAGATATTCTTTCGCTTGTTCGGAGGTAAGTCCTGAAATCTTCTCCAATTCCTGCAGCTGTCTTGCATGAAGCTCTTCAGCTTCTGCCTTGATTTTGTCAAGTTCAGCCTCTTTTGCAGAGAGTCTGGATTCTTTCTTCTCGAGTGCTTCGATTTTCCTGTCTAAGGTTTCTTCCTTGGACAGAACCCTTTTTTCATAACGTTGAACTTCTGCTCGTCTTTCCTTCGTTTCCTTCTCTAACTCATTCTTAGTCTTTAATGACTCTTCCTTTGCTTCAAGTAAGGCTTCTCTTTTCTTAGTTTCAGCTGTTTTTAAAGCTTCATCTATGATTTCCCTTGCTTTTTCTTCTGCAGTACCTATCTTGGCTTCTACAACCTTAACATGGTAGGAAATAGCAAGTTTCCAGACAAGAGGAACAACGATGGCCGAGGTTGCAATAATAGATATTATTACCCAAACTGGTATCGGCACTGGAGCACCTCCTTATTGAATTTTCATTGTACAAATATACAACATATAAATTTTATACTGTTTTCATGAGTATGTCAAGTATCCCCATTAAATTTTTATGCATTATGTCAAATTCCACCGAAATTAGACACAATAACCTAAAACCCTTCATTGCTTTCATATATTTTTGCTGACATTCTATGAAAGGATATTTTTTTCCTGTAATATAAAAAACTTCTGTTATATTTATTAAACATATTTTCAGAAAGATAAATAAGTTGAATTAAGTTTATCGACTTTTTAGTTCCAATAACCTGAAAAAGTAAAAAACTATAATCCAACTTATCTTATATGCTTTTATTTAATATCCTGCACATCCTACACCATACAATTGATTTTGCTTCCCTCTCAGAGTATAAAAATGCTCAAAGTAAGGTATTTTTATACTCTAAAAGGTATCAAAGATTTATATCAATTACATAGTTCTCCCAGATAATAAAATCCTTTACACTGGGCTAGCTTAACCTTTACTATTTTACCAATCTGTTCCTCTGACCCTTTAAAATGTACAAGAATATTATTGCTGAGCCTTCCGGTCATAAGAGAGGGGTCCTGTCCGTTTATCTCTTCTACCAGTACTTCTTCCACATTGCCTGCTACTCTTGCTGTCATTTCGGAGGAGATTTTCTGAACCACCTTTAACAATCTGTCAAAACGATCCTTGGCCACCAGTTCTTCTACCTGATTCTCCATTACAGAAGCAGGAGTACCAGAACGTTTGGAATAAAGGAAGGTGTAAGCACTGTCATAACGCACTTTTTCCACTACCTCCAGGGTTTCTAAAAAATCCTCCTCAGTCTCACCCGGAAAACCAATAATAATATCTGTAGTAAGGGATATATCAGGCATGGCTGTCTTTATCCTGTCAACCAGACTTAGGTAATCTTCCTTGGTATAACTTCTGTTCATCTTTTTTAGTACATTGGTGCTGCCGGCCTGAACTGGTAAATGAAGATGCTTACAGATCTTCTTTGAATTCTTCATCACCTCAATCAATTCATCGGATAAATCCTTAGGATGAGAGGTCATAAACCTTATTCTCTCAAGCCCTTCTACTTCCTCTAAGAGCTTAAGCAGACCCGCAAAGGTGGTCTTCTCCTCAAGGCTTTTTCCATAGGAGTTAACATTCTGACCAAGCAGCATAATTTCTATTACGCCGTCAGCCACCAGTTCTTTGACTTCCTTTACAATATCCTCGGGATTTCTGCTTCTCTCCCTGCCTCTGACATAAGGTACAATACAGTAGCTGCAAAAATTGTTGCAGCCATACATGATATTTACACCTGCTTTAAACCGATACTTTCTCTCACTGGGCAGATCCTCCACAATCAGATTGGTATCTTTCCAGATATCAATTATCATGGTCTTACTGTGTATTCTGGTATGCATAAGTTCTGCCATCTTAAAGATATTATGGGTACCGAATATCATATCTACGAAACGATAGCTCTTCTTTATCTTATCAACAACTGCATCCTCCTGCATCATGCAGCCGCAAAGGGCAATCATCATATTGGGATTCTTTCTCTTTAAGCTGTTCAAATATCCAAGTCTGCCATAAACGCGGGTATTGGCATTCTCCCTTACGGTACAGGTATTGTAAACTACAAAATCAGCTTCTTCCCCTTCTATCTGATGATAACCTATCTGCTCCAGGATTCCTGCCAGCTTCTCTGAGTCCTTGGCATTCATCTGACATCCAAAGGTAACTACTGAAAAAGTAAGGGGGCGGTTAATTTCTTTCTCTTTATTTCTTACCCATTCCCTGCATTTTGCCATGAAATAATACTGGCGCTCAGGCTCGGTTATGGGTTCTTTGCTATTTAAATCAAATTCATCAAGGTTCATAAGTACACTGCTCATTCCATATTCTCAACTTTCAATATACATTTATCTGGTGCCGCATCATAAAATTATATCTTATGCAGGCCAAAAATACAATACTCATGTAATCAAAACGGAACAAGTAACTCAAAACATAGCAGGCAGTATAATGACGGAAAAACCAGAAAATCACTTACAGACATTATTTAATAAATCTGTATCTTATTCTTGAGATACTTCTCTTCAGATAGACAAGCAACTTATGGAAACGGAATATCTTCTTACCAAAATAAACAGCCAATCGAAAAAATGTAAAACCAATTGTTAAATATAAAATTATCAGAAATAATGATATTAACATAATGCCCTCATCCTTTCACAGTAAAAATCAGATTTGCACCTTACTGCCATATATAATTTTTAGTATTAAGCTTATATCCAGCTTAAATTTATCCATTATAGGATATATTTAATTTATCATATCTTAATCAAACTATATCACATCTTCACAAAGGGAACAAGAAATACAAAGAAAAGCCGAGGGGTGATTTCCTCAGCTTCTCTTTCTTTTATTCATTGTCCCTTATGACTTCTTTATAATTCAATATCTTACCGCTGTAATCCACATATGCTCTTCCTTCATAATCCGAATCACTTTCATATGCAACTTCTATCTTATCCGACAACAAATTGATTTTATAAGGCCAATAAGCTTTCCCTTTTGAAGCATCAGCAACCTGCCATAGAATCTTACCTTTTTTATCAATTGCCACAACATCAGGCCCCTCATATCCTCCAATGTACAAAACACCTTTTTTATCGAATGCATAATGTACAGAAGCTCCTGCTATACTTTTTGTTTTCCAAAGTACCTTGCCAGTATTCTTGTTTAATGCAATAACTTTACCCTCAACCACAAGATATACAATACTTCCCTTTTGAAAATAGGAAGATATGGTTTCTAATTCCGTCTGAACTGCCCAGCCTGTTTTGTAGGTCCACACAAGCTTTCCTGCTTTGGTATAACCTTTTATAACACTCCGCAGTCTGCTGTTTTCTGTATCCTCAATATAGGACTGAGCAATTTTTGTTACTTTAGCTGCTGCATTAGCATGTGGTGTCAGGCTGCTCCAGCTATAAAATAATACCATGGCAATAAATAAAACGAAATATCTTCTGTTTTTTTCCAACTTTCTTCCCCTTATTAATTATTATACAGGTAAATTATAACATGCTGTCAGTCTACTGTATATTAGTATGTTAAATTATATAATGTAAGTTATATATTTGTCCATCATATCAGTTCTACCAATACTATCCTGAATATACAACTTTAATTTTCTCCCCTATCAATGCAAATACTTATTTTCAATTAAATTCTTTTTATAATGTTCATGTTTTTCATTAATAACTGTCTCAATATCAATATCATAATAATTACATATTCGAAATACTCTCAAAATCAAATCTGCAAGTGCTGCCGGCACTCCTCTGGGATTATTATCACCACGATAATAATTGTAGGTAACATGATATCTGTTACCGGCTGCTTCTTCCGTCACCTTTGATAAATCCAAATGGCAATGTGCTATAGCTTCTGTAAATCTGCACTCATCAATTTCACGGTCTTTTCCTGCAGGCGGATATTTCCCTGCTTCTTTCACAAAGCTGCTGAGATTTAATTCATCCTCGTCTCGGATTTTACAGACACTGTTCTTTTCAATATTTAATTTGCCTTTAACATAAAGATTCAATACCTGGCGTCCTAAATCCAACAGAGTCTCATTATATTCCTGAACAGTGCCCGCTCCAGGCTCCTGTAGTTTCTTTGCCTTATGTAACAGTCTTTCCAGCTTATTCATATCTGCCCCTCTTCGAATGTAATGAAATTGAATTATCACTGACTGCTAAAATGCCTATGCAACTGGATTTATCGGAATGTGTCTTCTTATAGGAAAATCTTCTGACACGCCCTGATAAATCAAATTCCATAGGCAGCTTAATTCGTTTTGTTTTCTTATGCAACCCTTTTCCTTAGGGTCTTATTTGTCCGCTGCCGAAAATAATATATTTCGTAGAGGTTAAAGCAAGAAGTCCCATAGGCCCTCTGGCATGGAGTTTCTGAGTACTGATTCCGATTTCTGCTCCAAACCCAAACTCTGCACCATCGGTAAAACGGGTTGACGCATTGACATAAACTGCTGCTGCATCTATCTCGTTAAGAAATTTCATGGAATTGTTATAATCCTTTGTAATAATTGCCTCAGAATGACCTGTATTGTATTGATTTATATGCTCTATGGCTTCCTCAATGGAATCCACGACTCTTAAGGATATAATTCTGTCCAGGTATTCCGCAGCATAATCTTCCTCAGTTGCCGCTTCTATACTTGGACAAATTTCTCTGGAAATTTCATCTCCTCTGATAACCACCTGATTCTCTTTTAACATTTCATATAAAGCCGGAATAAATGCATCTTTTATCCTGCTGTGCACTACCAGTGACTCACAGGCATTACAGACACCCAGACGCTGTGTCTTGGCATTGTGTATTATATTTAGTGCCATTTCAAAATCGGCAGTTTCATCCACAAATACGTGGCAGTTGCCGGTTCCTGTCTCAATTACCGGGATGGTACTGTTTTCTACTACTGTTTTAATAAGGCCTGCACCGCCTCTGGGTATTAAGAGATCGATATATTTATTCAAGCACATCAACTGTTTAGCAGTTTCTCTGCTGATATCCATAACCAGCTGTATGGCATCTTCCGTTATACCAGTATTAGCAAGCGCTTCCCTGATAACATCAACTATGGCAGTATTGGAATGAATTGCATCGCTTCCGCCTCTTAATATTACTGCATTACCGGTTTTAAAACATAAACCAAAAGCATCTGCTGTTACATTTGGTCTGGATTCATAGATAATACCGATAACCCCCATTGGAACCCTTTTTTGTCCAATCAACAGTCCGTTTGGTCTTTCTTTCATGGATAAGACTTCACCGACAGGATCCTCTAAGGCTGCAATATCAATAAGCCCCTGTGCCATAGCTTCAATTCTGGCTTCTGTTAACCGTAGCCTGTCAATAAGTGCATCCGTCATACCATTTACTTTGGCATTATCTACGTCTGAAGAATTAGCATGAAGTATTTTATCCGTGTGACTTTTTAATGCCTGGGCTGCTGCTTTCAATCCGGCAATTTTCTTTTCCTGACTGAGAGTATTTAGACTGGTTGCTGCTTTTTTTGCCTTTTGTCCTATCTCTACTAACTCCATGAAATCACCCTTTCTACTTTTATGTTTATAGATTATCAGAAATACACCTGTAGCTGAACAATCGATTACATATATTTGATTTTGTTTTGCTTGTGCCGTACCGGGTATCCAGCTTGTGTAAGCCACTTTGCCAGTAACAGCACGGATCTTTGACGCTGGGCTCCTAACAATGCAAACCTGGCTTCCGCAAATCGGAAGTGGTCAGGTCAGCACAATAAGTGAGGGCATGCACAACTGCCTGTTATTACAATATCAACTGTTTCATCTGAGCTTATATTAACGTATACAACTAAACAATATCTGAATTAAATCATCTGTTTGATATTCTTAACACAGTATCTTCTGTTATTAGAATATCTATTTTTACATCATGAGCTTCAAAAGGTATTTCCTCATACACCTGAAATTCATAGGCAAAACAAACCTTAAGAAAGGATTCCTTGTGAGCTCCAAAATACCTGTCATAATAACTTTTTCCGTAACCTATTCGATTCCCCAGTTTGTCAAAGGCCAGACCCGGTACTAAAATTAAATTCCTGCCCTCCTCTAATTGAAGGATATCAACAGGTTCCGGCTCCGGAATTCCAAAAGAGCTTTCTTCCAGCTCAGAAATAGAGCTGATATAATAAAATTCAATGTTTTCCTTCATGACTCGCGGGAGTGCTACTTTTTTACCGTCAAGGAGTGCCTGCCTGATTAATGGCAGTGTATTAACCTCCTGGTTAAATGCTGCATAGAGTATTACCTGGCTGCTCTCCTTATACTCTTTTAACGCCAGGAACTGCTCTCTGATCAAACTGCTCTGCAGGTCAATTACCTCCTTTGAAAGGGAAGCTTTCTGCCTTCTGATTTCCTGCCTTATTTCTTCTTTTATCATTAATGTTTATCCTTCTTTGATAGCTCAGTTACAGTCCCGTCAGGATTTAAGATACTTATCTGATTAAGCGTACCTCTTAAGTTATTTCTGACAGATTGAATATATTCGCCGCGAAGTTTTACCTGCTCTTCTTTTTCTTCTGCTGTCAGACCTGTTTCCTGTGATTTTTTATATAATTCATTTATTCTTGTCAATTTTGAATCTTCCATTTGTATTCCTCTTCTTTATGCGTTCTATAAACTTATTGCTGTTTATTAATATAATCTATTTCTTATTTTGAGTATTGCTTTGTACTGATATAGTCCAGTAATATAAACTTTTCATCTCTATGAGCCTTAAAGAAGGTACCTTTATTTTCTCCGCTTACAATAGCACTGATTACACTGACATCCTCGCCATTGGCTATTACCATGTCTGCACCGGAAGCTGTAGCAATCTTGGCAGCACTGATCTTTGTTGCCATACCGCCTGTACCTACTAAAGAGGAGGACTCCTTCGCCATGTTATTCAGATTCGTATCGATATGCTCAACATAATCTATAAACTCAGCCTGGGGATTTTTCTTCGGATCATCCGTATAGAGTCCGTCTATATCAGACAGCAGTATTAAGAGGTCAGCATGTATCAGCGCAGTAACAATTGCGGACAGAGTATCATTATCACCAAATTCTAGCTCATCGGTAGAAACAGTATCGTTTTCATTTACAATTGGGATAACGCCTTTTCGGAACAATTCTTCAAAGGTATTAGAAGCATTTACCCTGCTGATGTCATTAATCATTGTATATTTGGTCATTAATATCTGTGCCGGAATCTGGTTGTATTCCGCAAATAACTTCTGATATACCATCATCAGCCTTGCCTGACCGACTGCTGCGCAAGCCTGCTTCTCTACTTTCTCAGTTGGCCTCTTTTGCAGCCCTAAAGTCTCCTTGCCTACAGCAATAGCTCCGGAAGATACTAATATAACGTCTTTTCCCTGATTTCTGATATCTGTCAGTATACGTACTAATTTCTCCATTTTAGAGAGGTTGATACGTCCTGTTTCTTCATGAGTCAATGAAGATGATCCAATCTTTATAACAATCCTTTTCTTATCCTTTAACAGTTCTCTTAAAGACACCTGTGATTCATCCTTCCCCGAGGCTTATTCCCTCTCTATGATGACAGCCCCTCTTAATATTCATAACAATTATTATTATTGTACATTAATTTCCATGCGGTGTAAATATCAGCTTTGTATATTTTGTTAAAAATCACTGTATTCCTTTACCACGCTGCTCCTATAGAATACATATAATTCCACTTGATTCTAATTATATGCTTAATTTGCCTTATATTTGGAGGCAATAGCTTCAAATACCTTGATTCCGTCAATTGCCGCAGAGGTGATTCCGCCGGCGTAGCCAGCACCTTCACCACAGGGATATATACCTTTTATACTGGCTTCAAAAAATTCATCCCGTTCCATTCGAAGTGGAGAAGAGGTTCTTGTCTCGACCCCGGCTAAAACCGCCTCTTCATTGGAAAAACCTTCGACTCTTCTCTCAAAAGCCTGAATTCCGTCTATTAGTGCAGTAGATACATATTCCGGCAGACACTCCCTAAGGTTTGCCAGATTATAATCACCTTTGGTATTAGGCGTTATGCTGCCAAAGCCGCTGCCTGCCCTGTTATGTTTGAAATCACCATAGAGCTGCACCGGTATACGCCCTTTTCCGGCTTCATAAGCTTTCCCTTCCCAGATCCTTTGAAATTCAACACCTATCATAGGATTCTCCTCAGCATTGACTCCTCCGTACATCTCATTAAATGCCTGTCCGTCTTTCAGTACCGTTTCCTTAAAATCTTGAGGAGTAACCGTTACGATCAAGGCACTGTTTGCATTCCTTTCATCTCTGGCATGATTACTCATACCATTTACTGCAAGGCGTCCTTCTTCCGAGGAAGCATTTACAACAAACCCTCCGGGGCACATGCAAAAGGAGTAAATTCCCCTGCCATTTATAGCATTGTGGGTCAGTTTATAGTCTGCAGGAGGAAGTTCTGTGTACCGGTTACCATACTGGTTCCGGCTGATAAGGATCTGTGGGTGTTCCATACGAAGTCCAATGGCAAAGGATTTCGGTGTCAGTTTCATTTTCTTCTCCCAAAGAAGCTTAAAGGTATCCCTTGCACTGTGTCCTAAAGCCAGTACCAGACAATCACAGGGAAGAAATTCCTCATGGTTTAGTTCTACTCCTGTTATCGTTCCTTTTTCAGTCTGTATATCCGTAAGGCAGGTATTGAACCTGACTTCACCTCCAAGGCTTTTTATTTCCTCCCTGATGGCTTTTACCACGTCTCTTAATTTATCCGTGCCAATATGAGGTTTGTTAAGGTATAAGATTTCCTCCGGTGCTCCATGCTCGGCAAGAATCTTTAGAACTTCCTGATTTCTTCCCCATTTGTCTTTAACAAGGGTATTCAGCTTCCCATCAGAAAAGGTTCCTGCTCCGCCTTCACCAAATTGCACATTTGACTCTTTATTGAGCTTTTCACTTTTCCAGAATTCTTCAACTGATTTAACACGGCTGTCAACCGCTTCTCCACGTTCCAGGATTATGGGATTGTATCCGTTCCTTGCAAGCATTAACCCACAGAATAATCCGGCAGGACCAAATCCGGCTATAACAGGTCGTGAGGAAAGCTTATTTAAACCGGAGGGTTTAAAATCATATCCGGCGGCTTTTGCTATGGTTACGTTTGGTGCCTTCAGTTTTGCAAGTTTTTTCTCTTCAGCTGCTATCTGTACCTCTACCTGATAGACATAAAATATATCTTCTTTTCTGGCATCAATGGATTTCTTTGTTATAACAAGCTGTTGTATTTCCTGCTCTGTTATCTTTAAGGTTTTTGCCGCCAGTTTATATAAATCCCCTGAACTATGACCGACTCTTAATTTTAACTGGGATATTTGTAACATTATTTACCTCTTTTTTCTGCCCTAAGGAGCTGCTTATATATGAGTCCCCGCCGCATGACCGCTGGACCATGCCCATTGCAGGTTATACCCACCGCAGGTACCGTCAACGTCCACAATCTCCCCTGCAAAGTAAAGTCCTTTTATTAGCTTTGATTCCATGGATACAGGATTAATTTCCTTTGTGTCAATTCCCCCTGCCATTACCTGGGCATGTTCAAAGGAATGTGTGTCTGTTATGGGTACTTTCCATTCCTTTAACTGATTCACAAGCTGAGTCAGCTGAGAATCTTTTATATCCTTCATCCTATGGTAAGGATCTAATTTGCTCTCCTTTATTGCAACATAGGCAAGCTTTTTGTTTAGAAGTCCCAGAAAAGCTTCCTCCAGGGTTTCTTTCGCATTACGCTTTAATCTGAAATACAGCATTTCTTTTAATTCTTCCTTCGAAAGAAACGGGAGAAAATCAAGTACTGCTGTTACTTTACTGCCTCTGCTAAGCGCTTCTGCTGCATAACGGCTTATCTGCATTACCGGAATTCCGGACAATCCATAGTCAGCAAGTAAAACCTCACCTTTTTCAAATGCTTTCATCTGTTTATCAATAAACAGTCTGACTTCTGCTTCTGTTCTGACACCTGAGAGTGTCTTAAAGTATTTCTCTCCTGATTTTAACTGTACAAGTGCCGGTAAAGGTGTGAGAATGTTATGTCCTAATTCACGGGCGATTGAAAGGCCGCTCCCATCCGAGCCATGGGCAGGAGCTGCCTTCCCTCCTGCTGCCAGGATAATTCCCTCTGCCTGGTATTTTCTATCCGCCATATAGATAGCAAGATTCTTATCGATTTTCTGCACATGTGCATTACATTCAATCGTAACACCGGTTCTCTCCGCTTCCAGTAATAACACCTCAAGAACAGATGCTGCCTGTCCTGAATTAGGGTACAGATATCCATTCCTATCCAGGGGATATATGCCAATCTCCTTAAAAAAATCAACGGTAGCATTAACATCAAAAGCCCTTATAACTTCCCCGGCAAAAGCCGGATTACTGCTGCGGTAGCACTCTTCCTTCTGAACCAGATTGGTATAATTGCATTTCCCATTACCTGTTGCAAGAATTTTCTTCCCCGGCTTGTCCTTGTGTTCCAGTATCGTGACCTTTTTATTTCTTCTTGCAGCACAAATAGCTGCAAAAAGTCCTGAGGCTCCTCCTCCGACTATATATATTCCACTCATTGGCCATGCCTCCTGTCTTTACTATATAGAATCAAAATACTTTTCTATTGTCTGTGCCGTATATTCAACATCCTCTGCAGTATGAGCTCCTGATAGGAACATAGCCTCGAATTGAGAAGGTGCCGCATAGATTCCGTTCTCTAACAGATACTCAAAAAATACTGCATAATCCTTTACTCTGGCAGTTAAAGCACTGTTGTAATCTCTTATTTCTCCATCTGCAAAATAAATACATAACAAGGAACCGATAGAATTCACTCTGATGCTTTCTTTACCTGCAGTCTGGATTCTGTTCTTTAACAGCTCTCCCTTCGCTGCCAGTTCCTCATATAACCCCTGAGAACTCTTTAGCAGCTCGAGGGTCTTAATACCTGCAGCTGTTGACAGAGGATTGCCGGAGAGGGTACCAGCCTGATATACCGGTCCTAAGGGAGCTATTTTCTCCATGATTTCTCTTCTTCCGCCATATGCCCCTATAGGCATTCCGCCTCCCACGATCTTACCCAAAGATGTAAGGTCAGGTTTTATATGGAAATATTCCTGAGCACCGCCTAAAGCCAGTCTGAAACCGGTAATTACCTCGTCAAATACCAGAAGGCTTCCGTTATCCTCTGTTATTTTCCGCAGAAAAGAGAGGAAATCCCCTTCCGGAGGTACAACACCCATATTGGCTGCTACCGGCTCAACAATTACTGCAGCAATCTCTCCTTTATATTTATGAAATAATTCTTTTACTCCTTCTGTATCGTTATAATCAGCCAGAAGAGTATGTTTCGTAAATGCTTTTGGCACTCCAAGACTATCCGGCAGAGCCTGGGTTAATAAGCCGGAGCCTGCTTTTGCCAAAAGTCCGTCTGAATGACCATGATAGCAACCGGTGAACTTAATAATCTTTTTACGTCCCGTATAACCTCTGGCAAGCCTGAGTGCGCTCATAACTGCTTCCGTTCCTGAGTTTACAAGTCTCACCATTTCCATTGAAGGAACGCATTCCTGAATCAATTCTGTAAGGCGTATTTCACGTCTGGTGGGAGCACCAAAGGTAAGCCCGCAGGCTGCTGCTTCTCTCACGGCCTCCACCACCTCTTCTCTGGCATGTCCCAGAATCAGCGGTCCGTAGGAACCTACATAATCTATAAATTCATTACCGTCTGCATCATAAATACGACTGCCCTTTCCTTTCTCAATAAACAGCGGGTTACGATTCACCTGACGAAAAGCCCTGACAGGACTGTTGACTCCACCGGGCATATATTTCAGCGCTTCTTCATAAAGCTTCTGCGATTCCTGATCTTTCATACTTTATACCCCTTGCATATCGCAGGCTGGCCTGCGATACTGCCACAAATAATAAGGAGTGAAAGAACCTCTATGTGGCATCCTTTCAATCTATTTATTTTCTTTCACTCTGTCAAACATGCCGATGCGGTATGCCCTCCTGCGTCGTTTCTGTCTTTCTGCCTCCATTAATCGCTGACAGGGCACATAATCTCCTCCTTCACACTTATACCAGATCACTCACTTAACCACCTGGCAGCATCAAGTGCATGGTAGGTTATAATAATATTGGCACCTGCCCGTTTCATTGCCATAAGGTTCTCTAAGACCACTTTTCTCTCATCCAGATATCCAAGTGCCGCAGCAGCTTTTACCATAGCATATTCACCACTGACATTATACACCGCAACCGGGTAACCCGTTTGTGCTGCTGACTGAACAACATCCAGATAGGCAAGTGCAGGCTTTACCATAATAATATCTGCACCTTCCCTGATATCATCTTCTATCTCTCTCACAGCTTCCCTGCCATTGGCATAATCCATCTGATAAGTCTTTCTGTCTCCAAAGCCCGGAGCAGAGTGCGCTGCCTCTCTGAAAGGAGCGTAATAACCGGAAGCAAATTTTGCACTGTAGGCCATTATAGGAGTATTCACAAAACCTTCTTCATCCAACGCTCCCCGAATGGCCTCAACATGCCCGTCCATCATATCAGAAGGTGCTATCATATCAGCTCCTGCCATTGCACAGGTTACCGCAGCTTTTGATAATAATAACAGAGTGTCATCATTGATTACCTGTCCCTCTCTTACGATTCCGCAATGACCATGGTCAGTGTATTCACAAAGACAGATATCAGCAATTACCGTCAGTTCACTGCAGTTAACTTTGATATACCTGATTGCCCTTTGAATGATACCCTCTTCGTTATAGGCTTCGCTTCCAATCTCATCCTTATGCTCCGGAATCCCAAACAGTAATACACTCTTGATTCCGCAAGCTCTGACTCTTTCCAGCTCTTCTCCTAATCTGTCTATGGAGTATTGATAGATTCCCGGCATGGAGTTTATGGGATTCTTTATATTATTTCCTTCTATTACAAATATAGGATATACCAGTTCTGCTATTCTTAAGCTGTTTTCCTGCACCATAGCCCTGATATTTTCACTTACTCTTAATCTTCTTCGTCTGATCATTCTGCATCCTCTTTATTAACAGCATAATCCCTCACTACAGTCTGTACAAGTGAGGATATGCTTGTTTTCTCTGCCTGTAATATTTCTGAATTACCAAGGGCTTTTAATCTGTCCTTGGTAGCCTCACCCATACATACAAGTTTAGCTTTAATGGATCTTTTCAGATTCTCCGGCAGTTCATGATAAAATTCTTTCACTCCCAGGCTGCTGGCAAATATAAGATAGTCTGCATCCGAAATCTCTTTTAGGACTCTCTGTTTCTTATATTCCTCCGGAACCAGGCTATATAAAGGAAAGTCCTCGAATACTACATGATTATTCTTTAGTACGATTGTCATGTCTCCCGATGCATTCCCTGCCCGAAGAAGTAATAATCTGTCCTGTTCTGTCAGAAATGGAAGCAGTTCTCCTGCAAGTGCCCCACCATTGCCTTTCTCTGAAACATAATCCGGCGTAAAGCCAAAACTTGCTATAGCATCGGCTGTTCCCTGTCCTACCGCAGCAATTTTAAAAGCTGCTAAACGTCTGAAATCTATTTTTTCTTCCTTTAATGCATCAAAAAATATCTGAACTCCATTATTGCTGGTAAATATAAGCCAGGTATACTCAAATAATCTGGAAATAAGTTCTTTAAATTCCAATGATTTGGTATGCTTTTTAACCGTCAGAAAGCCAAAATTTATCACTGCTGCATCCTCTTCCCTTAAGGCATCTGAGAGCTTTCTCACAAAGCTTTCTGTTCCGGTTATACCAATTCGAACACCGGACAGGCTGCCTTTCCTGCCGGATAAGAAACGATATGCTGCTGTTTCACCAATCACTATAACGGCAGGTGCCTTTATATTTCTGCCGCTGGCTATTTCAGAGATGGTCCCCAAGGTTCCTCTGACGGTTATCTGATTATCCCTGGCGGCATTTGAAATGACTGCAGCCGGAGTATTACTGTCCTTGCCTTCTTTTATCAATTCTGCAGTAATGGTCTTAATGCTCTCCATACCCATGAGAAAGATTAAAGTTCCCTCGACTTTCGCAAGGTTTTTAAAATCCCAGTCTTCTTCCTCCTTGTCCCGATGACCGGTTATTACATGAAAGCTCCTGCTTACGTTTCGGTGGGTAACAGGAATTCCGCCCAGTGCCGGGGCTGATAAGGATGAACTGATACCCGGTACCACTTCAAAGTCGATGCCGGCTTTCTGCAATGCAAGTATTTCTTCTCCGCCTCTTCCAAAAACAAAAGGATCGCCGCCTTTTAATCGAACGACTTTCTTTCCTTCCTCTGCTTTTCGTACAAGTATACGATTAATATCCTCCTGAGGGACAGAAATTCCTCCCGGAGTTTTGCCAACATCAATTTTTTCACAGTTTTCCGGTACCAGGTAAAGCAGCGACTCCGGTATCAGTCTGTCATATACCACTGCCTCGCAATTCTTTAAGAGCCTCTCACCCTTTAGGGTTATAAGCTCAGGATCACCAGGCCCTGCACCTATAAGATATACTTTCCCTTTGGCATTTTTATTTCCATCCATCGTCACTCCTCCTATTCCGGCTGTATTAAGCTTGCTCTTTTTAATTCATCCGTCACTTCACCTGCCAGAATAATTCTATCCTTTGATAATCCTGCTTTTTTAACACGAATGGCCTTTTCACCATTACCAAAGATGGCATGGATTGTCATGTTCTCTTTCTCTATTTCCGCATAGACACCTAAAGGTGTAGTACAGTCGGCTCCAAGGAGTTTAATGACTTCTCTTTCAGCTTCGAATGCTTCTCTGGCTTCTTTATCAGACCAGCTGCCTAATAGATCACATAATGCCTGTTCTGTTCTTCCCTCCACAGCTATGATTCCCTGTCCAGCTGCCGGTATAAAGCTTTCCGGTTCTAAATACTTAAAATCATACTCCGAAAGATTATCTGCCTGCAGTCTCTTAAGTCCTGCTGCTGCCAGCAGCAGCCCCTCATATTCACCTGCTGAAAGTTTGCCAAGTCTGGTGTTTACATTCCCTCTGAGTTCCCTGGCAACATAAGGAGTATCCGCTTCCAGCTGAAGCTTTCTTCTGGGGCTTCCGGTTCCAATAACCGCCTTCTCCTTAAGAGCTTCACCGGCACGGGTAACCAATACATCCCTTGGATCCTCTCTTTTAGAGACACCTATAATATCCAGCCCTTTCGGAAAGGATAAAGGCAGATCCTTGGCACTATGTACAGCAAGATCAATATCGCCCTTTAACATGGCCTCTTCAAGTTCAGCTACAAAAGCTCCCTTTCCTCCAAAATGAGTAAGTGCTACGCTTTGAATTCTGTCTCCCAGTGTACTTAAGGGAACAATCTCAAACTCCAGATCAGGCCTAAGGCTTTTCAGCTCTGCTATTACTGTTTCTGTCTGGACCAGTGCAAGTTTACTCTTTCGTGTTCCTACCCTGAGCTTCTTCATCCATACACCTATTGCATACCGCGGATATAATGCGGTACTGCCACTATTAAAAAGAGTGAAAGAATCTCTTTGTGGCAACCTTTCCTATCATTATTTTCTTTCAATCTAACGTAGATGCATAACGCTAATTGATTTGCGTCATTGCCAATATAAGAAATACGGAATGTTAATTAAATCAGAAAGACAATTTCTACCCCTATAAATATATTATATTACATATACAATTCCAAATTATCTTATTTTATGTCACTACTGTCCTGATGTAATTCTTTTTTCATTTCTTCAATGATATCATAAATGTCTTCTTCGGTAAGATTACCTTTTTTCTTCTCACCGATTTCTGCCATTCTTATATACACCTGTTTTCTTTCCCGTTCTGTGTGAAATTCACTTTTGACCAGCTTTCTGGCATTTCCCATTTTATCTGATAAGAGTCCTATATAATCCGGCAGGTTCTTCTCCACCGTCTTTTTAATCTGCTGTGTCAGCACCGGACTGTTACCGGAGGAGGTGATTCCCACCGTAATGGATTTTTTCCGCACATAAGCTGGAAAAATAAAGCTGCATTCTTCTTTTACATCCACAACATTAACCGGTATTCCTTTTGTCTTGCAATCAACAGAAATCCTTCTGTTCAGTTCTTTATCATCCGTTGCTGCAATTACCAAAAAGGCTTCCTGTAAATCCTCTTCTTTATAGTCTCTCTCTATTATTTCCACTAAAGGTCTATGATTAGCTTCCAGCTCTATAAATTCCGGAATAATTCTGCTTGCAACAATTGTCAGACCGGCTTCAAAGTCAAGTAAAGCAACAGCTTTTCTAAGGGCTACCTTGCCACCGCCGATTATAAGACATTTTTTACCCCTCAGCTCTACAAACATAGGAAAATACGCCATTACCGGTCCCTCCTTTTGCCGTATGGCTTTAGTTCCTCCGCCGCAAGCTCCAGGCTCCTTAGGAGGGTTTCAAGCTCTTCTCTGTTGACATGACTTTTCATATGGTATAACAAGGTTTCTAAGGAAGTCTCTTTCAGATTACCCTTAATTCGTTCAAGCTCAGGTAAAAATCCATGAAATATCACTGTCTTCAAGAACTCATCTGTTCTTTTATCTATAATCTTACGAGCGATTACAGCTTCTTCTTCTTTCACCTTATTATTTTCCTCTGCCAGTTCCTCAAAGTAATCCATATCTATTAATTGAATTCCTTCCATACCTCTGATGTCCTTATCAACATCTCTTGGAACAGCAAGATCTATAAATAATCTTTTCTTCCTATCAGTCAGGGCGTTTTCAAGCTCCTTAAAGGTAATGGTATAATGAGGGCTCTGGGTAGCACTGATAATAACATCCGCGTCTTTTATTGCCTCGTACCGGTCCTTGTAGTCATAATATTTTATCCCTGTAAACTGAGTTTCGACATCATCTCCTGACATGTGATTTCTAACAGTACCTGCTATAGCAATACCCGGTGTTCCGTAAAGATTCTTCATCACGATGCTTCCCATCTTACCGGATATGCCTATTATCAGAACCTTTTTAACCTGCAACTCATCTGCCTGAAAGGTTATAACTTCCTTGGCGGTTAATGTTCCCACAGAAACCGGAGTTTTTGACAGTCTGGTTTCTGTCTTTACTGCTTTTGAACAGGAAATTGCTTCACGAAACAGGGTATTTAACAGATACGAGGTATTTCCGCCCTCATATGCCTGTCCATAATCTCTCTTTACCTGCCCAAGAATTTCATCTTCTCCCATCACCATAGAATCCAGGCCACTGGCAACGGTCATCAGATGCTTTACCGCTCCTTCTCCCTCATAACGGAGAAAATATTTCTTTAAATCCTTTAGATCCAGACCTTTATACGCAGCCATCAGTTCCATAGCCCTGTCAGCTGCTGCTTTATCCCCTGTAACATATATTTCTGTCCGGTTGCAGGTAGTTATTAATACACACTCCCCGATATTTTCTTCTTTCTTAACCAGGCTTAAGTACTCTTCTTTTTCACTTCCGGAAAACGCAAGCTGTTCTCTGATATCTACCGGAGCAGTTTTATGGCTGATGCCTATTTGATATATATCCATACTAATTCCAATCTGTGTGCCGGGCACACCTTTATCTCTGGCCAATTAAAGCTCTGAGGAATATTATATCATAACGCTATTCACCTTGCAAACACGTGAGAAGCCATGCGCTGCCTTAATGTGATTACCGCAATGCCAGAGCCTGCCGGCTTACCGTTCCATAAATTAACATATTCTTGACAAAAGAAAGCTTTTAGCATAAGATATCAGTTAGACAACATACATAGGCCATTATCACTATAAGAGTTGTATTAGATGAACTTATTATTCTCTCTAAAAATAAAAAGTAAAGAGCTTAAATGCAGCTTATACCGCTTTATTAAAATGTACAAGTACTTAGTTCAACCTAATATTACTAAGAAAGGAGCAAAGGATGAACACATTAGTTGTTTTCTATTCTCTGGAAGGAAACACCAAGATCATTGCTGACATCCTGGCAGAAGAATTAGATTCCGATTGTATAGAGTTAAAGCCGGACAAAGAAATACCCAAAGGAGGTTTAACCAAATTCTTTTGGGGTGGAAAGAGCGTTCTTTTCCATGAGAAGCCCAAACTGGTAAATGACCTGCCGGATTTATCCAATTACGATACAATTTTTATCGGAACTCCGATCTGGGCAAGTTCGTATTCACCTCCTATCGCTTCTTTTCTGGAGCAGGTGTCCATAAAAGACAAGCAGCTGGCCTTCTTTGCCTGCCATGCAGGCGGTGGTGCAGATAAATGCTTTGACAAACTGGCCGCAGAATTAAAAGACAATACCGTAATTGGAACCATCTCTTTCGCAGATCCTTCCAAGGAAGAAAAAGATAAAGTTAAATCCCAGGTTAAACGCTGGCTTCACGAAATAACTTAGAAATAGAGCAGGCAACGATGGAACCCAAAAAGTAAAACAGCTTCTATCAAAAAAGGCTTACACCGACGACCATAAGTCATCTGTGTAAGCTTTTTTATCTGAATTTTATTAGAGAAAATTAAGCTTTTTCACTTGCTGCAGAACATCACCTTCTCTGAAAGGCTTCACAATAAATCCTTTGGCACCGGCACGGATGGAATCATTGATCATTTCTTCCTGTCCCATGGCCGATACCATTATAACCTTACAGTTCTTGTCAATTCTTTTTATAGTCTGAAGGGCTTCTATCCCATCCATTCCAGGCATTGTTATATCCATCGTCACAAATTCAGGTTTCAGCAAAAGATACTTCTCTACAGCATCTCTTCCATTAGAAGCTTCACCTACTACCTCGTAGCCATTTTTCTCAAGTATATCTGCCAATACTTTTCTCATAAATATAGCATCGTCAGCAATTAAAACTTTCTTCATGTCCCCTCCGATAACCTGCTTAACTTGATACCTTTAGAGGTATTTTCTCATTTAAACATGTTTTATATACTAACGAACTACAATATTATAAATTTTATCTTTAACATATATTTCTTTCACTATAGTTTTTCCTTCAAGGAATTGAGTAACGGTTTCGGTTCCCATTACTTTTTCCTTTACAGTATCCTGTTCTTCTCCCCTATTTATCAATACTGTAGCTTTTAACTTACCATTTACCTGAACAGCTATTTCCAACTGACTTTCTATGGTTTTCTCTTCTTCCCATATCGGCCAGGTAGTCTCAAACAGATTACCTTCAAAGCCAGCCAGGCTCCAGAGTTCTTCTGTCATATGAGGTGCTACAGGATTTAACAGGATCAGGAAGGTACGGTACTCAGCCTTCGTTATTTTACCAACCTTATTAAAATCGTTAATTAAGGACATTAATGCAGCAACAGCCGTATTGAATTTGAGGCCTTCAAAGTCCAGGCTGACTTTCTTAATGGTCTGATGCATCTTAATCTCTAATTCTTTTGAATATCCCTTCTCTTCGGTTACAAGATCCTGCAGCTTCCATACTCTCTCAAGGAATCTACGGCAGCCCTTTACACCATCATTAGACCAGGCAGCACTTAATTCAAATGCACCGATGAACATCTCATAAGTACGAAGTGTGTCTGCACCAAATTCATTTACGATATCATCCGGGTTAATTACATTTCCTCTGGATTTGGACATCTTCTCACCGTTCTCACCAAGAATCATACCATGGGAGGTTCTCTTTCTGTAAGGTTCCGGCTCACTGACTAATCCTAAATCATAAAGGAATTTATGCCAGAATCTTGAGTATAAAAGATGAAGTGTGGTATGCTCCATACCGCCGTTGTACCAATCAACAGGCAGCCAGTAATCCAGAGCTTCCTTGGAAGCAAAAGCATCCATATTGTCAGGATCGATATAACGAAGGAAATACCAGGAGGAACCTGCCCACTGAGGCATGGTATCTGTCTCCCTGTGAGCATGTCCGCCGCAATTAGGGCAGGTAGTCTCAACCCAGTCTGTCATACGGGCAATAGGGGATTCACCATTTTCTCCAGGTTCATAGCTTTCTGTTTCAGGCAGCAGCAGCGGTAATTCACTTTCAGGAACGGGCACAAAACCGCATTTCTCACAGTGAACCAGAGGAATAGGTTCTCCCCAGTATCTCTGTCTTGAGAATACCCAGTCTCTTAATTTAAAATTTACGGTCTTCTTACCGATCCCTTTTTCTTCTACCCACTCAGTCATACGTTTCTTGGCTTCTGTAACCATTAAGCCATTTAAGAAATCAGAATTAATTAATTTTCCGTTATAATCAGTAAAGGCTTCCTCTTCTACGTTACCGCCTTCAATTACGGGTATTATAGAAAGCCCGAATTTCCTGGCGAATTCCCAGTCTCTTGTATCATGTGCAGGAACTGCCATAATAGCACCCGTTCCGTAGGTCATAAGGACATAATCAGAAATCCAGACAGGTACTTCTTTCCCTGTAACAGGATTAACAGCGGTAATTCCTTTGACCTCAACACCAGTTTTGTCTTTGGCAAGCTCAGCTCTTTCAAAGTCTGATTTCTTGGCTGCTGCTTCTCTGTAGGCAGTAACTTCTTCCCAGTTCTCGATATTGCTCTGGTATTTATCCAATAAACCATGTTCGGGTGAGATTACCATATAAGTAGCACCAAATAAAGTATCAGGTCTTGTGGTAAAGATCTTAAGGGTTTCGTCTGCTCCCACCAATTTAAAATCTATTTCGGCACCTTCTGAACGGCCAATCCAGTTCTTCTGCTGATTCTTGATACGGTCTGCATAATCTACCAGGTCAAGATCATCGATTAAACGGTCTGCATAAGCAGTGATCTTTAACATCCACTGACTCTTAACCTTGTGTACGACTTCACTGCCGCAGCGTTCACACACCCCGTTTACCACTTCCTCATTTGCAAGTCCAACCTGACAGGAGGTACACCAATTAATTGGCATCTCTGCTTTGTAGGCCAGCCCTTTTTCAAATAATTTAAGGAAGATCCATTGTGTCCATTTATAGTAGTTCGGATCTGTTGTGTTGATCTCTCTCTCCCAGTCAAAGGAATAACCCAGAGACTGAAGCTGTTCTTTGAAATGCTTTATATTATTATCCGTTACTATCCTTGGATGAATTTTATTCTTGATGGCATAATTTTCAGTAGGAAGTCCGAAGGCGTCCCAGCCCATAGGGTATAGCACATTATAACCTTCCAGTCTTCTCTTCCTTGCAATGATATCAAGTGCAGTATAAGGTCTTGGATGGCCTACATGCAGTCCCTGTCCTGAAGGATAAGGAAACTCAACAAGGGCGTAGTATTTTGGCTTACTTTTGTCTATTCCGGTCTTAAAAGCATTGCTCTTTTCCCAGATGTCCTGCCACTTTTTTTCAATTTTCTTCGGTGAATAATCCTCTGTCACGCTAAATGACCTCCTAAAATGTACTATATTTTTCTTAATTATACACATTATTTATTATTTTAACAACACTAAAACTTAATTTCTGTTTTTCTTTTAGGAAGTAAAAATTATGTGGGACTGGGTGTTATTATTAATTTTAAGTATGGAGATGTATGAAAAGATTTGGATGGTGAAAGGGACAGGTTCTAACAAGGGGACGGCAATTAGCAGAACCTGGAAAGAATTCATGCACTCATTCCAATGTATAAGAAGTCCTAATTTCTCTGATGCTTTTGTGCTGGACATAGCCTCAAACAGATAACTCGCTTCGCTCAGACAATCTGTTTGAGGCTATAGCACAAATGCTTCAGAGAAAAGGACTTCTAATACATTTCCATAGGCGCATTCATTCTTTCCAGGTTCTGCTAATTGCCTGAAATGTTGAAAAGACAGGTGCATCGATACTCAGATATTAGTGTGATAATTTTAATAGATGGTTTAAGAGCTTTATATATGGCTGTTTTTTTCGATATATAGCTTAAGGGCTTTGATAGCCAGAACCAGAGTATAGATAAAAAGACTGTATAAAGGAATACTTATAAAAGTGACAATTAATAACATAAATAAGGATAAAAAAGGCATTTATATTCTCCTTTCATTTTCATATAGCTCCATTCAGGCCAAATAACTACTTACATATTCGTTATGTATTATTTAAAATGATTATCGAGCATGCTGAAATATAATTGATTTATTTTATCACATAGCTCATAATCTGCTTTATAGCCTTTTTCTATGTTAATAATATAGAACGGATTACTTGCTGCAAAATCTATATTTGAGGAATCTTTCATATTTAGTTGAAACATTAAAAACTTGCACCCGGTATAGTCCTTAAATTCCTGAGTTCCTTTCCCCTTTAACTCTACCCTTTTAAGATAACTTAATAATTGTATCTTTTCATCTTCAGACAAAACTTCCTTTTCTAAAGGCAAGGAATATATTGTGATTGACTCTATTTGGGATATTGGCAGATTTCTCATAGGATATAATCCCAGATTATTGTATATAAACCAGGCCAGTATGATTACTGTTAAAAGAACTACCAACATTCCAGCTATTAATTTACTATGATATGAATTTTTCATTAAACAGTTATTCCTTTACATCAATTTACAATTAATATATAGGATTGCTTTATGATTGTCAATGGATTCCATTCTTATTAAAACTTAGTAAAGGCTTGATTGATATGAATAGAATATATATAATAAATCAAGAAATACTGTAAGTCATAACACAGAACCTAAAGTTTTGTAACAACTACCATAAGAAAGATGAGGCACTATGAAGATTTATGAATTCGATGCTTTACTTATAAAACATGAAACACTTAACTCAGCTTATATTGAATTTCCCTTTGATGTGGAACAGGAATTCGGTACCAGGGGACAGGTTAAGGTACTGGCTTATTTTGACGGTTATGAGTACAGAGGTTCTCTGGCTAAAATGGGGCATTCCTGCCATTTTCTTGGGTTGAATCAGAAGGTAAGAGAAGCTATCGGTAAAAACCCCGGAGATACCATTCATGTAAAATTACAAAAAGATGAGGCAGAACGTATTCTTGAATTACCGGAGGAATTTGAGAAGCTTCTGGATAATGAAACGAAAGCGGGGGATTTTTTTAAGGCACTTTCTTACAGCAATCAGAAGAAATTTACGGATTGGATTATCAGTGCTAAGAAAATAGAAACCAGAGATAAAAGAATTGAAGAAGCAATCGAAATGCTTCGGAATGGCGTAAAGAAATAACACAAGCGGCTGTTGCATTATTATATATTGCAGCAGCCACTCTTATATTATGAGTATCTTTTTGAGTATCTTTTGTTACAACCCTATGTTATTAAATTACGCCTTTTTGCAGCATGATATTGGCATATAAGGCCTTCTCTCCTGTTGCCACTATTGCATAGGCCGTTCTTGCGGAATCATAAAAGGCAAATCTCTCCATTTGCCCAATGGTATCGCTGCCTCTGGCATCATGCTTTTCTACAATTGTCTCATAGGTGTTCCAGATAGGAGTTAAAACAGTATCACCTTTTACTTTTTCCATTAGTGTTACCGGTTTTTCAACATAAGTATCCAGCGGGAAAACCGTGAGTATGGCATCTAAAATCTCTGGTACACCATGGCCGTCTAAACGTATTACAATACTGTCCTTACCCATTGACTGGGCCGGAAAATTACCGTCTGATATTACTATTCTGTCACTATGCCCCATCTCACAGAGAACCTTTAACAGTTCCGGAGATAAAATTGGCGGAATCCCTTTTAGCATAATTTATTCCTCCTTAACCTGTTACCGCCTTATAGCGTTGGTATGCAGCCTCCCAGCTTTCCTGTTCCATTGGCTGATAAATACTGATTTCTGCGGACTGACCGATAATGCTTCTTGCTGCTGTAAGGTTTTCTATTTCTCCTGCAGCAATTAACTGAAGGGCTATGTTTCCATAGACCGTAGCTTCCGAAGGTCCGGCAACCACTTCTTTCTTACAGGCACAGGCAGTCATCCTGCATAGTAATTTACTGTTGATTCCTCCACCTACCATATAAAGTCTGTCATAGGTCAAGCCGGTACAATCTGCTATTTCCTCCATCACCGTCCGATATCTGAAGGAAAGGCTTTCATTGATGCAGCGCACGATCTCTCCCGGTGTTTCAGGAACCTTCTGTCCGGTCTTTCTGCAATATTCCCGAATACGCTCCGGAAGATTTCCGGGCAATGCAAATTCTTCACTGTCCGTATCTATAAAGCTCTGAAAAGCTTCTGTACTTTCAGCCATTTTCTCTAACTCTGAAAAGCTGTAGGAGGTCCCCTCCTTCTCCCACCAGCGTCTGCTCTCCTGAACCAGCCATAAACCGGTGAGATTTTTTAAATAGGATATCTTACCTCCGAAACCTCCTTCATTGGTGAAATTATATCCGGCGGACTTCTCATCTATCAGAGGACTATCCAGTTCTGTCCCCATTAAAGACCAGGTGCCGCAGCTTATAAACAGGAAATCTTTCTCTCTGGCAGGTACAGCAACCAATGCACTCTGGGTATCATGTCCTGCTACTGCTGTCACATTTATGGATGCTACATTTAATTCTTCTTTGATCTCATCTGTTATTGAACCAATAATAGTACCGCTGGGTATTATCTCCGGCAGCAGGGTTTCTGAAATTCCCAAGGCTTTTATAACTTCCTCAGACCACTTTCTCTCTTTCGCATCTAATAATTGTGTGGTAGAAGCTATGGAATATTCGGCATATCTTTTTCCTGTAAACAGATAGTTGAATAAATCCGGCATAAGCAGCAGAGTATCTGCTCTATCCAAAGTATCTTTATCAGATACCAGGGAAAGAAGCTGGAATGCTGTATTTATCTCCATCAGCTGATTACCTGTAATATGGTAAAGTTCCTCCAGGCTGATTCTTTCTTCCGCTGCCTTTAGCATACCTTTTGTTCTTAAATCCCGGTAATGAACCGGGTTCTCAAGCAGCCTTCCTTTTCCATCAAGGAGTCCGAAATCCACTCCCCAGGTATCTACTCCAAGACTGGTGATCTCACCCTCAGCCTTGGCTTTTACTAACCCCTGTTTCATTTCATGAAAGAGTCTTAGAACATCCCAATATAGAGTTCCTCTGATTAACACCGGTTCATTTAAGAATCGATGGATTTCCCTGATAGTAATCCTGTTATCTGAAAGTTCACCGACCATAGCCCTGCCGCTTGAGGCCCCAAGGTCAAACGCAATAACCTTCTTCATAAAACTCCTTCTGTGTACCATGACACACCATGATTCCTTTTACTTATACAAAGGTCCGAAATTCTGGCAGGCTCTGTAATCCTGTCCTTCCTTATCCATGCCGAAAGCACTCCATACCGCAGGACGGAAGATCTTTTCTTCAGGGACATTGTGCATATTAACAGGAATTCTTAAGATAGAGCACAAGGTTATTATATCTGCACCGATATGTCCATAACTGATAGCACCATGGTTGGCTCCCCAATTATTCATTACATCATAAGCAGAGGTAAATGCACCTTTACCCGTAAGTCTTGGAGCAAACCAGGTACAGGGCCAGGTGTAATCTGTTCTCTTCCACAATTTATCAGATACCTCTTCGGGCAGATTAACGGTATAACCTTCTGCCAGCTGAAGTACAGGACCTATGCCTTTTACCAGATTTATACGAACCATGGTTACCGGCATTTCACTTCTGGTCAAGAATCTGGAGGAGTAACCGCCGCCTCTGAAATATCCTGTATCTGCCGCATTCCAGGTAGTTGCCTTTAAGCAGGCTTCCTGATCTGCCTCTGTCATTTCCCAGAAGGGTTTCATTATACCATTGCCGTCAGCATCTTTTATCTCACCGCAGGCATCAATGCAGGCAGCACCGGAGTTAATCAGATGGATAAATCCTTTGGATTCTGCCGCAATACCTTCCAGTTCATAACCGGTAGCTTTCTTAACTGCCTCAGGACTCCAATAAGTCCTTACATCCGCAAAAATCTGAGGGGTATTGGTAAGAAGTTTGCCAAAGAGCATACCAACGCCATTTAAGGTATCATTTTCAGTAGCTAATATGTAAGGTTCTCTTGCACCCTCCCAGTCGAAAGAGGAATTCAACAAAGATTCCGGGAAATCACAATTGGGATAGAAATCCGTCCACTGTCTCTGCCCCTGGAAACCGCCTGCAATGGCGTTATGACCTACACTTTCTTCTTTTGCATAATCAGGCAGGTTGGGATTTCCGTTAAATAAGTCTTTTATGATACACATCATCTTAACAACAAATTCCCAATCCTTCTCTTTTTCTTCCGGTGATTTACGTAATTCCTCCGGATTCTTATCAAAGCCTTCCTTGCAGTGTTCTTTTGTCCAGGCAAGCGCTTTTTCATACTCAGCCTTATCATATATTTCTTCCATCATTCTGCGGATTATTTCAACTTCATCAACAGATTCCACTCTCATCCCTAAGTATTCTTCGAAGAAATCCGTGTCAATAATAGATCCTGCTATACCCATACAGATAGAACCGATCTGAAGATAGGATTTGCCCCTCATAGTTGCTGCGGCAACGGAAGCACGTCCGAAACGGAGCAGCTTCTCTTTTACATCCTCCGGTATCTCCGTGTCGGTAGCATCCTGGACATCATGCCCATAGATTCCAAATGCCGGAAGTCCCTTCTGTGCATGACCTGCCAGAACAGCTGCAAGATACACTGCACCGGGTCTTTCCGTACCATTAAAGCCCCATACTCCTTTTATTGTATTGGTATCCATATCCATGGTTTCGGAGCCATAACACCAGCAGGGAGTTACAGTCAGGGTAATGTCTACACCTGCCTTTTTGAATTTATCTGCACAGGCTGCTGCTTCTGCAACACGTCCAATGGTAGTATCCGCAATAATAACTTTCACAGGCTCGCCATTGGAATATTTGATATTCTCTTCAAATAGTTTTGCTGCTGCCTTTGCCATATTCATGGTCTGTTCTTCCAGAGATTCTCTTACTCCTAAGGCACCTCTTCTTCCGTCGATAGTCGGTCTGATTCCGATTACCGGATAATCCCCAATCAATCTGTTTTTAGCCATAATTAACCTCCTTCTGCCGCTTTTTTGCGGCATACAAATACTCACTATTCTCGCATGTAATATTGTAATTTCATTATACGGTTGCTGGTAATCAGATACTTGTGTTATAATAGCAAAAAATATAACGATATTCACATTGGAGGTTTTATGCAGAAACTGGGCTACAATGAAAGCAAACAAAGAGGAACCTTTGATTTTCCAATAGAATTCTATCATGTCGATCAGAATCATCCACAATACATAATGTCTTACCATTGGCATATGGAATATGAAATTATTCGTATTTTAGAAGGCTGCTTCGTTGTTACTCTGGACGAAAGGGAGCATTTGGCAAAGAAAGGGGATATCCTGTTTCTGAACAGTGGTACCCTTCATGGGGGTACTCCCACAGACTGCATCTATCAATGCGTTGTTTTTGACATGAACATGCTTGTGAAAAAAGATAACGCCTGTAATCGTTACATTAAAGAAATCATGAATCATACCTATCTGATTAATGAATATTATCCAGCTGCTCCCTCTGAGAATAAAATTAACAATTCAGAGAATTTAGATAATACAGAGAATTTAAATAACTTACAGAATATAAATGCCTTGCAGAATTTAAATGCCTTGCAGAATTTAAATGGATTACAAAATATGGATAACTCAAAAGACATGAATACCGTACAGAATATGAATACCTTACAGAACATGGATAGCTTACAGAACTTGACTACCATACAAAATATGAATACCTTACAAAGCATGAATGCCTTACAGAATATAAATCATACAGAGCAGCTTTTATTAAAGCAGCATCTGGACTGTCTTTTTGATACCTTAAAAGAAAAAGCCCCGGGTTATGAGTTAATTACCCAGGGACTTTTATATCTGATACTTGGAAGTATTACGAAAAACCATTATTATTCTACGGACTCCGAAACACAAAGAAACCACAAAAGAATTCATTTGATGAAACAGGTTCTGGAACTTATGGAGGATTCCTATCAAACCAGTCTGACCCTGGAGCAGCTTTCAAAAGCTGCCGGTATGTCTCCTAAATATTTCTGCCGTTTTTTTCAGGAAATGACTCACAAAAGCCCTTTTGAATATCTGAACAATTACCGTATTGAGAGAGCCTGCTGCCAGCTGCTGTCATCGGAGGACACCATAACTGAGATTGCCTATGCCTGCGGTTTTAATGATTTAAGTTACTTTATTAAGCTGTTTAAACGCTTTAAAGGTATCACTCCCGCCAAATACCGAAAACTTTTTTCTCTTCCTTTTAGCTGATGCAATTACCGATTGCAATATAATAAAGAAGCAAAGCAGTGCCGATAATACTATTCTTACCCACCAGCTGGATAAGGTTCCCTGGGTTGTTATGAGACTTGTAATGGTTCCTTTTATTAATACCCCGAATAAAGTTCCCACAACCGTACCCACACCGCCGCTAAGAAGAGTACCGCCTATAACAGCCGCTGAAATTGCATCCATTTCCATTCCTTTTGCCTGTTCCACAAAACCTGCACTGCTGTTAAGACAGAAGAGAAAACCACCAAGCCCTGCCAGAAAACCCTCCAGAACATAAGCCTGAAGTTTTGTTTTTCTCACATTAATTCCCATCATTAAAGCACTCTGCTGATTCCCGCCGATTGCATAAAGCTTACGCCCAAATTTCGTATATTTAAGCATTATAGTAATTCCCACTACAATTGCTATTGCAATTAATACTGTAGGATAGATATAAGCCGCCTGGTAGACACCCTTTTTATTTACAGTCCCAAAGGGCATATAGATCTTATAGTTGGCCCACTTCATAAATAAATCATTCTGAATTGATATCATCTCGGTACTGACCACTGCAGTCATACCCCGGCCAAAGAACATGCCTCCCAGTGTTACGATAAATGGCTGTATTTCCAGATAGGCTATCAAATATCCCTGTACCAGTCCAAAGAGAATTCCGATAACTAAAGCCATTGCCAAAGCTGTATAGGTAGTGGCCCCCTTTTTTTCCATGAAATAAGCTGCTGTCATGCAGACCAGGGCAGTAACTGAACCCACAGAAATATCAATACCGCCTGTTATCATAACCAAAGTCATACCGCAGGCTATCACGATAAGTCCTGCATTGGAAATAAAAAGATTTAAGAACATCTGAGGTTTCGCGAAGCCTTTATCCTGATAAAGAAGCATTCCGGCTGCATACATTACCAGAAAGAGTCCTATCGTTATAAATAAGAGGAAGGTATTGCTTTGAAGCTTACTTTTATTTTTAGATTTTACCATATTAGTAACCATGCCTTTCTTCCCTTTTTCGAAATGCATTCCGTTTATGGTTTCCCATGAATTTTCTGAAAACGGGACTTTGCAGCACTACTATGGTAATAACCACAACCGCTTTGTATACGGGCAGCTGGTCAGCGGATACATTCATGGCGTAAAGAGTAGTGGTCAGTGCCTGAATGGTATAAGCACCGATTACCGAACCTATCAGGCTGAATTTACCTCCGCTTAAAATATTCCCCCCTAAAGCTACTGCAAGAATAGCATCCATTTCCATATACAGGCCTATGTTATTTGCATCAGCTGAATAGATACGGCTGGAAGCAATTATACCAGCAAAACCTGCTAAAACACCGCAAAGTACATAAGTCAGGAATTTGATCAAAGAGGAGTTTAAGCCTACCAGTCTGGAAGCAGATGCATTAACCCCAACACTTTCAATATAAAGGCCAAGAGCTGTCTTTTTAACAACTACTGCAATAAGAATTACAGCTGCCATACTCATAAATACTGGTGTAGGTATGGGGCATTTTCCGATATAGCCGCCTAAAACCTTATAGCTGTCCACACGTATGTAGGTTATCTGACCCCTCGTAATTAACTGGGCTATTCCTCTGCCTGCCGTAAATAATATTAATGTAGCGACCATGGGCTGAATATGTAGTTTTGCCACCAAAAAACCGTTAAAGGCACCGCACAGAAGAGCTGCAGCCAAGGCTGCCAGCATAGCCAGAAGCAGTGGATTCTCAAAAATATTTGTGGATACCTTCCCACCGGAAAGAATCTGACAGCATAATGCCGCAGCCACAGCCATTACTGCCCCGACGCTGATATCCTGTCCGCCGGAGGCTGCTGTTACCAGCGTCATTCCGATTGCAAGTATTACCAGTTCAGAACCACGGTTTATAATATCCACCATATAACCGTAAAAAACACCGTTATTCATGGAAATCTGAAAGAAGGCCGGAGTTTTTAAAACATTTACCAGTAAAACTACTGCCAGGCATAAAAAAGGCATAAACAGCCGATGCCCCGTAAGGATTTTTATCTTATATCTCATCTGCCTTCTCACCTCCTGCAATGGTTTTCATGATAGTCTCCTGACTAAGTTCACTGCCGCTAAGCTCTCCTACCTTCCTGCCATCCCGCATTACGATCATCCTGGAACAGGTTCTTAGCATTTCTTCAATTTCCGAGGAAATAAAAGTTACAGCCTTGCCTTCCTCTGCAAGCTTTAATACCAGTTTTTGAATTTCGGTTTTCGTACCTATATCAATGCCCCGTGTAGGTTCATCCAGAATCAGATATTCCGGATTGGTCAGCAGCCATCTTCCCAGTATAACCTTCTGCTGATTGCCTCCCGAGAGATTCTTTATGGGAGTTTCCCTGTTGGCTGCCTTAATCTGCAGAATATCCATATATTTATCAGCTGCCTCTTCCATTTCTTTTCGGCTCATAGGTTTTAGCATACCCCTTTTTGCCTGTAAGGCTATAATAATATTCTCCCGCAGGGATAAGTCCTTAAGAATACCCTCTCCTTTTCTGTCCTCCGGTAAGTATCCCATTCCCAGCTTCATGGCATCAAGAGGTGAATTTATATTTACGGCTTTTCCATTCACTTTAAGCTTACCTCCGTCAGCTTTATCGGCACCATATACGGTGCGAACCAGCTCGGAGCGCCCTGATCCCAGGAGTCCCGTCAGTCCTATAACTTCACCTTTGTGTACAGACAGGTCAAAGGGTTTTATGCTTCCTTCATGTACCAGCTGTTCGGCTTCAATTATTGGCGTTTCTTCTCTTTTATACTCCGCCTGCTCCCCTTTTATATCTGCAAGCTCGTCAAAGTCTTTCCCCATCATCTTTGCCACTAATTGTACTCTGGGCAGCTGTTTTATCTCATATTCTCCAACCAGTTCTCCGTTTCTTAGTACAGTTATGCGATCGCAGACAGTATAGACCTGCTCCAGAAAATGAGTTACAAAGATGATACCTGTTCCTTCCTCCTTCAAGTGGTTCATTAATTGAAAAAGCCTCATTACTTCCTCTTCATCCAGGGAAGAGGTAGGTTCGTCTAAAATTAACACTCTGCATTTCATATCCATAGCCCTGGCTATGGCGACCATCTGCTGAATTGCAATGGAGCAATCCTTTAGGAGCTTTAAAGGAGACACCATGATGCCAAGCTTATTCAAAAGAAGTTCAGCTTTTTGATTTATGGTTTTCCAATGAATAAGACCAGCTCTTTTCGGTTCTCTGCCAAGAAATAAATTTTCAGCCACTGTAAGGTTAGGACATAAATTCACCTCCTGATACACCGTACTGATTCCGTTTTCCTGAGCTTCTTTTGGAGAATGAATGATGACCGGGTTCTCCTTTCCCTGCATATGTATTTCCCCTGTATCCAGCTCATATACACCGGTCAGAACCTTGATCAAGGTAGATTTACCGGCACCATTCTCTCCCATCAGCCCATGAATCTCCCCTTTTCGCAAGGTAAAGTTTACATGTGACAGAGCTTTTACACCAGGGAAACTCTTACTGATATCCTTCATGATTACAATACTCTCAGGACCCATTCTAACTTTTGCACCTGCTTTCGTTTACACTGGTACTTCCTTGCATACACTTAATTCAACACTCGCTGTTTACACAAGGCAGTACGGATTTACTGACCTTAACTTTGCTTTACTCAAACGAAAAGGTGCGATACCGTCCATCCCCATGAATCAACCATACCGCACCTTAAACTGCACTTTATTTAGTAGGAACGGGCTTTTATAACTTCCTCCGTCACCTGTGTTACCGGATAATCCGTTCCGTCTACCTTTATACTGGTAACAGAATTATCATAGGAGAATATTCCTTCATCTACAAATTTCTGCTTGTCAACGGTTCCACCCTTTTGAAGTGTCTCTATTATTTCCTGTACACGGGGACCATGAAGAGGATTGCATTCTGTATTTACGGCTATTTTACCACTTAAGGTATCTGTTAAACCGGCATTGGTACTGTCAAAGGACATAACAATTATATCTCCGTCACTGCCTACTTTATAACCTGCTGCTTCAATGGCATCAATTGCGCCAAAAGCTTCATTGTCATTCTCGCAGTAAACAACATCAATCTGGTCTCCATATTGCTTCAGCAGGGATTCCATGACCTCCTGTCCCTTTGCCTGCGTAAATTCACCGCTTACTTTGGCAAGCAGCTTCCAGTTGCTGTGTCCAGAGACCGCTGCTTCTAAGCCGGCAGTACGTCCTATCTGGGCAGATGCACCGATTGTACCTTGAATATCTACAATATTTACTTCCTCTTCTCCTTTACCTGCTGCCTTTAAATACGCATCCAGCCAGCCTGCCGCTTTCTTGCCTTCCAGTTCAAAATTAGAACCCACCCAGGCTGTATACAGGCTGTCATCGGATACATCCACCATACGGTCAACAATGATTACCGGAATTCCTGCATCTTTTGCCTCCTGCAATACGGTATCCCAGCCTGTCTCAGTAACCGGTGCCAATACTATGTAATCAACTTCCTGCTGTATGAAATTACGAATTGCTGCTATCTGGTTATCTTGTTTTTGCTGTGCATCGTCAAAGATCAGTTCAAAACCATTAGCTTCACTGAAGGTGGATTTCATGGACTCTGTATTGGCAGTACGCCAGTCAGATTCCGCTCCTACCTGTGAAAAACCTACTGTTACCAAATCTTTTGCAGAAGAAGAATCACTTGGTGTGGCTTCCTTCTTATCCCCGCAGGCTGCCAATACAAAAACCAGGCAGAAAATCATTAAAACTGCTGTAAACCTTTTTAACATCATATATCCTCCTCTTTCTTGTCAGGATGTGCCCGAGAACCCAATGCACCATTCTGAACACGCTATGTACGGTACATGAAGTCTTATACACTTCCTGTTGATATATACAATTATATATAGCTATCCGAATTTTCCCATTTATTATCTTACGATTTTCGTTGGAATATTTACTGATTATCCTGTGGAGGTAATTATTTTACGAAGAAAGTTGATTTATTTGGGGAATACACACTTTAACAGTTGTTCCGCTGCCATACTCTGAAGAGATCGATACTCCGAAGGCATTTCCAAAATATAGTTTTATTCGCTCATGTACCGCCAAAAGGCCGAATCCGATATGTTCTGAACTCTCCAGTGCAGTTCTGACAGCATTTAATTTATCTGGCTGCATGCCAATGCCATCATCTGTAACTGTAAGTATCACCTCTTCTCCCGACCGCTTGCAATCAATAAGAATGGTACTCTTTCCCCTTTTCTCCTTTACACCATGATATAGTGCATTTTCTGCCAGAGGCTGCAAGGTCAGCTTGGGTACCAGAACAGTATTGAGTTCCTCCGGAAGCCGGATGTCATATTCCAGGATATCCTGGTATCTGATTTTTTGTATATCCAGATAACTGCGGGTATGCTTAATTTCTTCTTCCAGACTGATGATATCATTACCCTTTGATAAAATGGTCCTGAAAAATACCGACAGATTCGTTAACATGGTTACAGCCGGCTCGTTCTGCTCTGACTCCACAAGCCATACAATGGTATCCAGTGTATTGTATAAAAAATGAGGATTTATCTGCGCCTGAAGAAGCTGCAGCTGTGTTTTGTGCTGAAGCTTCTCTTCCTTCTTCACATTATCCAGCAGGATATCTATTCGGCTTGCCATTTGCTGAATGCCAGAGTTCAACTGTTCTATTTCTGCATATCCTGTATCAATTTGCGGTACAGAGAATTCTCCTTCGCCAACAAGCCTGACATTGCAGCACAATCTGCTGATTGGTTCCGTTATGCTTTTAGAGAACCGCAGCCCGTAGTAAGACAGAAAGATTACAGTCTGGCACACAAATAAAATGGCAAGCAGCGTTACTGTACGGATATCCTTTGTCATTTTCTGCTCCAGGGTGGTCATATATCCGGCTTCATAATAGATATAATCAATCATTTTAGCTTGTATGAGGCGGGTCAGAACATAGATATTATTCTCCAGCTGCTGCTGTCGGCTGTCGTAGTTTTTTGTCTCTGCAATCATAAACATCTTCTTCTCCAGATTATCGCAATAATCCAGTATGTTTTGTAAGGTACGTCTGCTTTCCTTCCGATAGGTTGTCCGTCTTAAGGAAGCAGCGAGGTCAATGGCATCCTCTACATCCTGTGTGGGAAGTGTAGCCTGCTGCTTGCTTCCAACAGTATAGTGATACATCTTTAAGTCAATGGTATTTTTAAAGTCCATATTAAATTTACTGCTGACATTCACATTATAGGTAATCTGGGTATACTGCATTTCATAATATCTGATTATCAACAGGGACAACAGCATCCAGAGCACAAGGGGTAAAAGCATTATCAATACAATATGCCGTAATTTCTTATCAAGGCTTGTCTTTGGCGCTTGAATTCTCGTTCTTTTCATCTGATGCTTCATCAGCTTCCTCCCTTTTGGTTACGGTAATCACTTGGTGTCAGCCCCTGTGTCTTTCGAAATAGAAAGCTGAAATAATGAGAATCCTTATATCCTATCTCCAGGGCAATCTCACCGGAACGCATATCGGTACAGCGAAGGAGCTGTTTCGCTTTATTCATTCGTAGTTCTGTCAAATATTCGATAAAGGTCTTCTTCATTTCCTGGCTGAACAGCGCACTGAAATGGTTTGCGCTGACATTTGCTGCACAAGCGACTTTGTTTAGAGATAACATGTCATCAGTATAGTTATCCTGAATAAACGCCAGTGCCACCTCAAGTACGCTCTTATACCTGCATCTGACACTCTCTTCCCGCAGTTGTATTGCTATTCGCAGGATCTCAGTAATAATCTCTGAGCCCTTCTGCATTGACATTATTCCTTCTGTGCAAATAAGGGGAATATAACTTTTAAATTCTTCTTTTTTAAATCCTAATTTCTGAATAAAAGAAACTGTACTGAAATGAATATTCAAAAGTATATACTGCCTGAATATTTTAGACTTTAATGCTTCCTCCCCGATCATCTGGAAATAATCTTTTACAAAATCATTTACTTCATTGACAAGAGCATGACTTAAGAAATTATGTATGACTTCCGGGTTCAGGACATTGGCATCAATATTCCTTATATCCATAGCTTCTGATTCCTCAGTTCCCCTGCTTATTTCCTCTATTGCTGGCAAGCGAAATTTATTCAGATATCGCAGGGCAAAATTATGCATAGCCTCTTTATAGCTCTCCGGAAGCTGACTCAGACGCTCCACTGCTTTTCCAGCGCAAATAAACCAGTCGATTTCCTTGCTTACCCTGTTAAAAAATTCCTGCAGCCTGTATACACATCCATTTGTCTTCTCCTGTATTTCCTTATCCCCCTTAACCAACACTGCATAGCTAAAGAGCTGGTTACGGAACAATATACAGTCCTCTGCTTCATGAAATAACTGTTCCAGAGAGCTTTGCAGTTTTGCCGTCTCTTTTGTATAGATATCAGGAAAAATCTGATTCTCCTTTCTGGAATTAACAGAAAACAGAATGATATTATAGCTTTGTGCCGCAATATCGATTTGCAGTTTTTCTGCCTTTTGATAGATTGCCTGAATATTATCACTTCCTGTTACCAGCGTATCAAAAAAATCCCTTCTGGAATGCTGTTCATATTCCTGAAGCTCGGCTTTGAATTTCTCAAAGTAAATTCTTTGCAGCTTCTCTTCCTCATATTTTTTCATGATATCTTTTAAAACCTCCAGAAAACTGCTCCGGGTAATTGGTTTTAACAGATACCGTTCTACACCGATTGATATTGCCTGTCTGGCATATTCAAAATCATCATATCCGCTTATTATTACAATTTTCGTTGCCGGAAGTTCTTTCTTAACCAGCTCGCTTAAGGCCAGTCCATCCATAAAGGGCATCCTTATATCTGTTATTAGTACATCCGGCTTGATTTTTCGTATTAAAGGAAGGGCTAACTCTCCATCCCCAGCCTCTCCAGCCAGCTCATACCCATATTCCCCCCAGGGAATAATTTTATGTATACTATCCCGAATAACAACCTCATCTTCCACTAAAAATACTTTAATCATATTACATCCCTTCCAAATCACCGTTCACCACCTGCTGTTCACCACCGGTTGTATTAATGCCCAATCCAAAAATCCTCACATGTATTGTAATTACAATACTTATGAGGATTAAGTGAACACTTGATGTATTTGTATTTCATCACTTTTACGATCGCAGATTTTAGAAATCTACATACTCATATAAGGACTTATTATATTATGATTATAACACATTTTTTTCCAATACCGGTTGATTATTTTATGTAAATATATCATTAATCCTGAATTATTCATGATAACTCATCTAACGGTGTGTCGCACCGCATAGTTACTGTATTTTCATCTATTTATTACTTTCACCTAAAAAGTGAAGTCAAAACAATAGAAAAAGAGTTTCAACTTTGTTAAAATGTAGTCACCACAACAAACATCAACACAAAGGAGAAACCCTTATGTCTAGTTTAATGGCACTTCGTTCCGAAAGCAATAGTAAGATTAAAATAAATTTTGATGGAGGCGATTTATCCTCCGATGCAGGGATGCTCTTACTCAAAGAATTTATCTGCAAAATCGGTCTCGACAAGCTGATTGAACAGCATTTTCAGACCAATGATAAGACTCTTCGTATCCACAAGGATGGCGAAAACCTGCTACAGAAAATGTATCAGCAGTTAGCAGGCTACTTTACTGATGATGATTCGGATGAGCTGACCACTGACCCTATTTTTACAACTTTGCTCGATAAGGATTCTTTGGCTTCACAACCTACAATGTCACGCTTTTTCAACCGAATGGATGACATTACGCTGATGCAAATGGACTGGATTTTATATCTTTATTCGTAAGAAAATATATTCCATCCGTAAGCCGGATATGGTGCTATTTGATATTGATTCCACCCTGTTTGATACCTTTGGAAATCAGGAGGGTGAAGGCTTCAACTACCATTACTCGAATCATGGATATCATCCTCTTCTCTGCTATGATGGTTTGACTGGTGACTTGTTAAAGGCTATGCTCAGACCTGGTGCAGTTTATACCTCCACTGATTGCTGTCAGTTTTTGAAGCCTCTGTTGATGGAGTACCTAGAAGATTATCCTGAGGTAGCTCTTTATCTTCGTGGAGACAGTGGCTTTGCGTGTCCAGAGTTATTTGAGTTGTTGGAGACCAATGGTACTTCCTATGCCATCCGCCTCAAAGTAAATGAAACGCTAAAAAATCTGACAGAATCTCTTGAGAAAGAATTAGATGAGATTACTGCGGATAATAAGGTGGATTATGCCGTAGTATATGGTGAATTCCGTTATGCAGCTGCAAGCTGGGGGCAAACTAGACGTGTTATCGTAAAGATTGAAAAACCAGCAAACCAGCTTGTGTATATGCACACATTCATCGTAACAAACATGGATTTAAAACCAACAGAAATCATACGATTCTATTGTAACCGTGGCAAAATGGAGAACTTTATCAAGGAATCCAAAAGTGGTTTTGACATGGATACCATGTCTAGCAGCATGCTTATAAACTCCAATAGAATGCAGATTTCGGTACTGGTCTATAATATTTTCAACTGGTTTCGTCGTCTCGTACTTCCACCGTCTATGAGGAAATTTCAAATAGATACGGTTCGGCTGAAGTTGTTGAAAATCGCAGCTAAGATGGTTCACTCAGCAAGATATATTACATTCAAACTTTGTAGTAGTTGCCCTTATAAGGAAGCATTTATCGAAACATTGAATAATATCAGACTACTTCCAAAGTTGGAATAACCTAATGATGAACCTTGATAGCTCAAAATGATAATTGTGGATACTACAGGGATTTTCTACCCTTTTTTAATGGTGAATTCATTAATCTATCAACAAAAATGAGCTACAATGATAAATCGGTGGGTAGATTATTTTTTTCTACATCACCATGAATAATTCAGGATTAATACAGTTCTAATTAATAAATCTCCAATTAGAGATCTTATTTTATCTTCTTTATTAATTAACCTCCTAATTTTTTACGTTTTTTCAGAACTCATAAAAAACTAAGTTCATGAATTTCTTGCTCACTAATATCTGAAAGTTTTAAACTTTAAATTATACATTTTTGCATGGTATCACATTGTAAAATCATTCCGTTTTCTTCCACCCTAAAATCCCCAGTTTTCTTAAAACCATGTTTCAAATAAAAATCTATGGCATGGTTATTCGATGACAAAACTTCCAAAATACAATATTTATAGTTTTTTACTTTCATAGCTTTCTCGACTTCAGTATAAAGTCCATGTCCTACTCCATAACCAATATATTGAGGGGTTAAATAAATAGCATGGAGTATAGCATTTTCCGAACTCACTCCACCATCTGTCTTTCCGAAAACCGCTGTTCCAATTATTTTATCATTATCTTTTGCAACAAGACATGAATCTCCTCTGGATATACTATTTTGCAATATATCAATCCAATGTTCGTCAGTTAAAGTTAACAAATACTCTTCATTCATTAGTCCTTTATAAGCTACTTTATAGCTATTACTAATTTGTTTGCTTACTATTGCTAATTCATTACTTTTTATCGATTGGAAAATTACCTTACACATGTTATTCTCCTCCACATTTTCCCAATAATATAATAGATAATTATACTCTATTTAATATAAACCATTCAACCTTTATTTATTGAATTAAAAACTAATAGGATCGCTCATCGTCAAAGCCTAAAAAATTACCGTTTCTTAGAATTAAATATACCAAAAAAAGGTGATTCTGTATCACCGGATGGTAATTCCCTTTTCTGCATGTTAACCTAAAAATTTAAAACTTTTCCGAAGAAGCACTATAAATTGCTACACTCTATAAAATTTATGTTAAGCACCAAAAACAGGAGAGAAAAAAGCCCCAACATCCAAGCAATTTGTTCCTATGCTATATTAGACACACCAGGTAGTAAAAGTAGTATAGTATTTACGCTATTATACCAGTTTACATGAGTAGTTCAAGGGGTCCGCAAATGGACTCCGCCCCCGGCCATCTATAAAATAAAGAATAATCGTCAAATAAAAAGCCTTTCATCACATTTATATTAAGTATGCCTTGTGGCTTTGCTGTGTCCTCCACATAAATAAAATTGGGTTGGGTAATAGGTAAATAGGGTATAAAAAAATTGGACTAAGATTAGCGAAAACCCTTTGATATAGCTGTTTCACTTACTTAGTCCAATTATAACAGAGTCACCTGTTGCTCCCGTAGGTCCCTGCATTTCAGAAGATGCCAATGCACTCTGCATCTTACTCTTATACAATAATTGGTTTTGGAATATGGCATCAATCATATTACGAACACTGTCATTGGCTGCCAGAACATCTTCTACTATTGCACCCGGTCCCGGAATACCTGGCAGGGTTCCAATAATATATTGTAACTTTTCTCCTTCTGTATTAATAATATGACTTAATCGCAACTCTTCCATAGCAATGGAAGACAATATCTGATTTATAACATCTTCCCTTGTGAAAGCGGGGCTTATGACAGGAAAACTGGGCTGAGACATTTTAAATCCCCCTTATTTTGATAATATTTGCATATAGCAGAAATCTGCTTTTATGCAGTTAATATAAAGAGTGAATTTTCCATAAACTAATCAGGTCGTGATTATCACTCTTAAGCCGTATATTCCTTAAGCCGTTCTTCGGCTTCTGGAAATTCAGTCTGGTAAAGTAATGCCTGCCTGTAGGCTTCCAATGCATACTCCTTTTCTCCGCACATCCTATACGCCTCACCCATATAATAATAGGCAAGAAAAGTACCGCTGCCGTATTTTATAAGATAATTCGGGTTATCCTCTCCTAAAAGAATACAGTAAGAAAAGGCTTTCACTGCTTCCTTATATAGATTTAACCTGAACAATACAATTCCTCTGTAAAAATGAAGTTCTACATAATCCGGAAATAAACTGATGGCTCTTTCAATCCCCTCATTTACATTTTCCGTGTTACCACATGTTATCAAAAGATCATATTTTAGATTATATAAATATGATGGGGGCACTTTACCCTTAGATAAAAATCCTAATATGGAGAAGTTAATAAATTCAAGAGATTTCTTCATATCCCCTAAGCGGTACAATTCAGCTGCTATATGATAATCCAGCCACGGATTTTCCCTGTCATTTTCCTTAGCCTTCAGACAGAGGCTTAAGTTCCTGATACTTTTCTCCTTCAGATGAAGCTCTGTATATCCATAATGATACAGCTCTATAACATCGGTAATTTCTTTCGATTGGAGTTCATTTCCTTTCCTGTCCACCAATTTCTCATGAATGATTCCCTGAAATTGATATCCAGCTTTTCTTTGAAACAGCCTGATATGATATGATATATAATACCGGCCTTTTCCCTCCTCCATAGAGTTCATAAAATGCAGCATTCTGACTGTGTACGATTTACAGCGTTTCTTTGATAACTTTTGCTGCAAAAGTTTACGGTCCTTTAGAATCAGTCTCTCATCTGCATCCAGCCATAATATCCAGTCACAGGTAGCCTTCTCGATACATTGATTTCTTGCCAGACTAAAATCCTCCTGCCACTCTGCTTCATATACCTGATCCGTATAATGGGAACAAAGTTCCTTCGTCCGGTCAGTAGAACCGGTGTCCAGGATTATAATCTCATCAACCAGATGTTTTACACTCTCAAGACAAGCTTCAATATACTCTTCTTCATTTCTTACTATCATACAAAGACTTACAGTAGACATCTGACTATCCTTCAATCAATAGGATTTATACCATTTTATGTCCATAGCCTGTAATGGTTACCAAAAAGTTTTACAAAATATAAGTTTTTTCAATTTTGCATTCACTTCCAGGTGATTTCACCATATAATGTAACAATAATATTTTTTAAGGACGTACAATGGTAACAATAAGCCTGGCTATGATTGTTAAAAACGAAGAAAGAAATATCAGAAGATGCCTGAATTCAGTTTCCAGCATTGTGGATGAGATTATAATAGTGGATACCGGCTCCAAAGATAAAACCAAGGAAATCTGTTCACTTTATACGGATAAGGTGTATGATTTTAAATGGATAGATGATTTTTCTGCAGCCAGAAACTATTCCTATGAGCTTGCGACCATGGAATATATTTTATGGCTTGATGCAGATGATTTCCTGCTGCCTGAGGATGCCATAAAACTTAAAAAATTAAAGAAGAATATGACCACCGATTACAATGCTATCATGATGAAATATGTAACAGGCTTAGATTATAAAGGCAATGAGACTTTCTCTTATTACCGTGAACGTCTGACCAAAAAAAGCTGCAACTTTCAATGGAATGAACCCGTACATGAATATCTTGCTACCAGCGGACCAGTATCTGAAAGCAGTATCCGTATTATTCATGGTAAAAAACCGGAAGCAGCCGTTAAAAGCAGCCGCAACATTAAAATATACGAGAAGCATCTAAAAGAAAAAGGTTATCTTTCTCCAAGAGGAATTTACTATTACGCCAGAGAGTTAAAAGACCATAACAGATTAAAAGAAGCTATCAACCAATATGAGCTATTTCTGGATACAGGTATGGGTTGGGTCGAAGACAATATCGCTGCCTGCAGTGACATGGCCAAATGCTATTTTCAATTAAATCTTGATAAACTCGCTCTTACCAGTCTCTTTAAGAGCTTTCTTTATGACACCCCTCGTGCTGAAGTTTGCTGTCAAATCGGCTATCACTATCAGGAAAAAGAAGAATATGAAAGGGCTATCTACTGGTTTCAATTTATTCTGACCTTAAAGAAACCCAAAAATTGCTGGGGTTTTCTGCAGCCTGACTGCTGGGCATATATTCCTCTTATCGAATGCGCTGTCTGCTACGACCGTTTAGGTGATTATAAAAAAGCACTTCAGTTTAACAAAAGAGCTTTAAAACAGAAACCCGATTCTGTTCAGGCCATAAGAAACCAGGAATATTTACAGAAGAAGCTGTCTGCTCTGTAAGATTATATTATAGAAAGGAGGGTGTAGATGTCCATTCCTAATTTTCCGGATATCAGTCCTGATATCACCCGGGAGAAGGCTCTTACCATGATTCTGGCCTCCATTGCTTTAGAAGAAGTAGGACTGAGCCATATCATTAATGCAGAAGGCGAAAAAATACAATATGTTATAAATGACCTTCAGAAAAACACAGGTGACAGTGCCACTATTGAGGATATTCTTTGCGTTAATAAAAGTGTAGAATCTTTAATTGATGTGTTAATGCAACTACAGATTTTCCTAAAGAACAAAATGGAGCGGGTATTAGATGTTATGTGTGAAGAAATCGCTCCTACCGGGCCAGCTGGAGCTACTGGCCCCGCCGGACAAACCGGTGCCACCGGTCCCAGAGGACCTAAAGGAATAAAAGGTGAAACTGGACCAGCTGGAGCTACAGGACCTAAAGGCTCTACCGGAGCACAAGGGCCTGTCAGGCCTACGGGGGCTACCGGTTCTATCGGGGCTACTGGGGCTACCGGAGCTACTGGGGCTAAAGGCGATACGGGTACGCAAGGTCCTATTGGTCCTATCGGTTCTACCGGGGCTACTGGTTCTGTCGGACCAGCTGGGGCTACCGGCCCTAAAGGTGAAATTGGTCCACAAGGCCCTATCGGTCCTACTGGAGCCACGGGGGTTACCGGCTCTACTGGAGCTACTGGCCCTAAAGGCGAAATCGGCCCACAGGGACCTATAGGTCCTACCGGAGCCACGGGGGCTACCGGACCCACTGGAGCTACCGGCCCCAAAGGTGATACAGGTCCCCAGGGGCCTTACGGACCCAAAGGAGTTACAGGCGCAACCGGGCCTGCTGGTGTCACCGGAGCTACTGGTGCCAGAGGTGCTACAGGTTTTCCCGGGCCACGAGGAGCAAAAGGAGCAATGGGTAATACTGGTGCTACAGGTCCCAGAGGACCGCAAGGTATACCAGGGCCAATTTGCAATATCACTACCTGTTTATCCTCTTATAAAGAGCGGCAGAGAGATTTTACCTGGAATTGTAAAGCACCTTTTATATGGACACAGGATTATCAATCCTGTAATTGTAATAACAAGATATCTTCAGATGGCTGCTATATCTTTTTAGAACGCAATGCCTCTTATTCAATCTCTGTAAATATTAACATCCTATGGTTGAATACAACCGCAAAAAAAAATCTGGAAATCGCCGTTTGCTTAACGTGCAATAACCAGACAGTTGAAATATTCAGAATCTATAAACCATTTAACACTTGTGGAAATACACCTATAACGATATCAGCCGGCAACTTTATTGTGAATACAAATCAATACCAGGAGAATCCTGCTTTGTTCATAAGCCTTTTATCACCGGCTGCAGTTGTTACTGGTCAGGCAGCGCTTTCCGTAATAGCACTCTCAACGCAAACCGATGAGAAACCTGATTATCATCCTTATTAGCTTGAATAGTTCTCTAATACAGCATATAATTCATCAAGATCTTTGATAAATATACCCTTTTCCAGATGAAGCCTGTCCTCCAGGGGAAGATTTTCAACAGCCACACCAGTATAATCGTACACTGTCTTCTGGTCACCGTAATAGGCTACAATATATCCATTAACTGCCTTTAAGTAATATTTGTACTCTACGGAATCCGAATTGTACGTTTTACGGAGAATAATCGAATCTTTTGAAAAGGATATCAGTTCAAAAGATATCAACCCTTTTTCAAATTCATTTAATGATAAATCCGCCTGATAATCTGTTAAGTAAGTAACAACCTCGTCTCTCGTAAGACCAATCAGATAACTTGGTGTGGGAAGCTCTTCTTCACTAAGCTGCCCTGATTTCATATCATAGGTCTGCAAAGTATACTGGGTAGAAGGTAAGACTGTATCCGCTATTGCACTGGCTGCTTCGGCATCCTCCTGCCCATCCTCTGTATCACTTGAAGCTCCTTGATCATTTGTTTTTGTATCGCCCTGTTTCACAGTATTTGTCAAATATCCCTGCTTCTCCAGTTCTTTAATCAAATCATTATTGCGTTCTACCGAACTTTCGTTAAAGTCTCTTAAAGCTTGTTTATAGCTGAAATAATAGGTGGCAGTAAACATGCACGCTATAGCTGAAAAAGTCAGGAAATAGGTAACTGCTTTTTTATATCTCACTGATATCACTCCTTTGCAATAAGTATTCACCGTAAAAACAGGTTTATACATGTTGCAAAAGGATTGGACTATAAAAGATGAAGCTTTACTGCAATCCGTGCCAATGTTCTTCCCATAGGCATCTTAACGAGTTCAGTTTCTGTTACTGCTTTAAATACAAGCAGAAGCACACCGTAAACAATTACCGCAAATATAATAGCCAGCAGAGTGCTGATGGTATTGCTCTTAACAGTATTATAACTAACCCAGTATACCAGATAGGCAACTCCTGCCATGAAGATCGAACAGCCTGTAGGAATAATAAAAGTCTTCTTAATCTCCTGTTTATAGCTTAACAGTCTAGCTACCGAAATCCAATTTAAAATACTGACGACTAAGGCAAATACAATATTACTGATTACCAGTGCATAAGCACCCAGTCCGGTAAACTGCAGCAGTAAATACAGAACGATAATATGTATACCTAAAGCTATGACAGAATGAATAACAGGAAGCCTCATTCTATTGATTCCTTGCAGAACCGCATTGGTAAGTGTAGAAAAGGCATAAAAAACAACCGCAATGGAACCTATGGTAAGCATTCTTGCGGGAAGCAGGTTGGCATCCTTTAACAATAATCTAAGGATAGGTGACGCCAAAGCCGCTAAACCGAAAGCACTTGGTATTGCAATTAACATATTAAATTTTAAGGTATCGTGAACCTTTTCCTTCACTACCAGATTAGCTCCTTCTTCTCTGGAGGTTACGATGCTTGGAACAATAGCTGCTGCCATGGCAGTTGCTATGGATATGGGAACATTAATAAGCATATTGTACTTATTGGAATAGATGCCCCATAGTTCAGAACGCTGAATATCATTAAACCCTTTTCCGTCCAGTACATAGGAAAATACAGAACCATCCAGAAGAGAACTGATCTGATATACGGTCTGACTTAATATAACCGGCAATACAGTAATTCCCAAAGCTCCAAATATTTCTTTCACCGTTTCTTTTGAAGCTCCTATATCCCTTCTTAATTGCTTATCAACAATAGGCTTATATAATGCAAATATAAATGCCAGGAATAAAAGGGAAACAATGGCACCAATTAATGTACCGAGGGTACCGCCTGCTGCTCCATAGGCTGCTATTTTCTGTGAAGCACTGTGACTATGCATCAAATATGCAGCAGCTGCAACACTTATTACAGCATTTACGATCTGCTCAACAATCTGTGAAAACGAGGTTGGCAGCATTGTTTTCTTCCCTTGAAAGAATCCTCTTAAAACACCCATGATGGCAAACACCAGTATGGTAGGTGCCAGTACCTTTAAAGGTATAGCCACCGCCGGCAGATTAAAGAAGGTTCCTGCCAGAAAATCAGCACCAAAATAAATTATCAGGGAGAACAAGGTTCCTGCTGCTATTGCAAAACCTAAGGAGCACATAAACACCATATAGGAATTGCGATACTGTTTCTTTGCATCTCTGGCTGCTACCAGCTTGGATACTGCCAGCGGAAGGCTGTAGGATGATAATATAAGTGCAATATTATAGATATTAAATGCATATCCATAATACCCCATTCCTTCATCCCCGATTAGGTTGGTTAACGGTATCCGGTAGACTACTCCTATAATTCTGGCAATCAGTGAGGTAGCTGCCAGAATACTCCCCTGAACTAAAAAGTTGCTGCTTTTGCTTTCTTGTTTACGCTTTGTTCCTTGGTAAGCACCATTATTTGATTCCATTTCAATTTAAAACCTTTCAATTTATTTCTAAATAAGCCAAGCTTTTTCAATTACTTCAGCATATTTATATGGTCTTCCCTGTCTACAGGAAACAATGCTATATAGGTTTTACCGGGATTTATGGTAAGCTCTTCTCCTGCTTTGTCATAATACCTCATCTTCTTGGTACTCTCATTTTTCTTCCAGGTTATATCCACGGCTTGTCCATTTGTAATATAATAACCTTTACCTTCAGCATTTTCAATATCCATGGTCTGATATCCGTTTTTATCTTTATTCCATTCCTTTACAAGCTGTACGATAATATTCTTATAGGCAAGCTGCTTGCCTGTGTTCTTATCAATATGAGCTTTATCAAACTGGAATCGTAAATAACTCTTTGATTCTTTGTCATAAGTGAGATAAGGTATGGAAAGGCTGGAAAAACCAAGCTCCACCTTATTAATCTCCTCGCCGTTTACTAAATCTGTATCTTTCTCATAGAATTTAAAATGGCCTTCGTAATCTGAACTGTATTCTGTCCTATAACCTTTTGCAGCAGTTCCTTTTAAGATACCTTCTTTTGAGGCAAAGGCATTGTGAGGGGCTTTTATAGAAGTATCTCTGTAGAATACGGTTTCTCCGATACCTGTTAAACCACTTAAATTATCAATACCCAACTCTTTGATCTTTTTCGTAGCATAAGTTGTTTCGCCGTAGTGTACATAGATCGCATTATATTCATCTGCCACACTTACAAAGTAATGTCTTGCACTGCGGACAGAACCGATTCTCTTTTCATTTAGTTCCTCATATATCCCCATTAACCTTGTAATACCGCCCTCAGCCAGAGCTTCATAAAGAATAGAAGCTTCTTCTGTTCCGCTTTGCGGGGATGCATATTCAATATTATTTAACATTACCGCATAAGGTCTTAATTTACCAACCTCCTCCGGCACCCATAAGCCCGTAAGCAGACTCTTCATCTCACCGTCATGATTTTCCACAGCTTCTGTTGGAGTTGCCGTAGGAGAAGGGGTATCCGTAGCAGCTTCTGTTGGAGCAGGAGTTGGAGTTATCTCTGAATCACCTTTATCCTTCTTACTGCAGCCCGCAATCAAGACCACTGCCAGTACTGCCAATAGCAAAAATTTTCTCATAGCATTTCCCTCGTAATTCCCAGCTTATCAAGTATTATACGCTGTTTCTCTTCCATTATCCTGCGCTCTTCTTCCTCCATATGATCATAACCGAACAAATGAAGCATACTGTGGGCAATCAGAAAGCCCAGCTCTCTTTCCTTGGAATGTCCATATTCCTGAGCCTGTGCCGTAACCTTTTCAACAGAAACTATGATATCTCCTAAGAGCAGTTCACCGGTTTCCGGGTTGAAATAATCGTCAGAATTGTCTTCCAGATGAGAAAAGTCCGCCGGTGTTTCATAATCGACCATGGGAAATGATAAGACATCCGTAGGAGCATCTACCTCTCTATAGCTTTTATTTATATTTTTTATTTCCTCATTATCGGTCAGAATAACATTTAGTTCAGCTTCATAGGGACAATCCTCTGTATCCATTGCCATATCCACTACTTTTGAAATAATGGTTTCATAATCTATTTCTAATTTGATCTCTGTTTCATATTCAATATTCAGTGTCAATTGGTGCCTCCTTCTGTGTAAAATAGTTCAGAAAGAACTTCTTCAGCTGTATGTACTGCTTCACTGTTAATCCTGAATTCATCAAGCTTTCCTTCTCCAGCCGCATGGTAAATAAGTTGCTTGTAAATTTCTCCATAAGCTCAGCCAGCTCTTCTTTTGTCTGTTCCTCTTTTTTATCTGTAAGGAAATATTCCTTCGCTGCCACCAGGCTTACCGTAAACATTACCAATGCCCCTTCCGGTGATGTGGGCCTGTCTGTTTTCAGGTTATGTGAGGCTATGATATTGGTAACAGCTTCAGGAAGCTGATAGGTCTTTGCTAAAGCTAACCCTTCTGCCACATAATCCTTACCCTTAAGCTTTCCAATTTCATGATACAGCCCGCCTGCTTTGGCTATCCTCTTATCCAAGCCCGCTACAGCCGCTGCCTGCTCTGATATTACAGCTATCTGACTGGAGTGTTCATAAAGCTTGTCCGACTCCTTTAACATTCTGCAGAGAACAAAGTCCTCTTTTATTATCTCTTCAACTGTAGGTTTCTTACTTACGGTTTTATCCTGGCTTGCCGCCTCATTTAATCTTTTCAGATAAATGAATCCCATTGTTTCACCAAGGGCAATGGCTGCCAAAACAGAACTCAGTGTTAGTAAGCTGTGCAGGTTTAACAAATCCTTCACAACAAAATTACAATTTATCAAAAGCATGATAACATCAAAGGATAAAACCAGAGCTACTTTATAGATAAGCTGTATGAAGTTAACCCTGTACACCGTCAACAGGCTGATCAGAATACCTGTTACCAGCAAAAAAATACTGTCTTCCAAGGAGGCCAGACTGGCTCCATACAGGAATAGAAATTGAACAATGGTATAAAAAATGCCTGCTTCTTTCTTTAATAATACTGTGGTAAATACTACACCAGTTAACAAAAGAGGCATGAAATCTGTCCTTAAAAATACTATTCCAGGCAGCGATACCATAACAGTTCCTATAAAAATTTCTGAAATGCGGGAACTGTATCTGTCTTTCTCTTTGATACTGTCTATATACAAGATAAGCAGTATTACAATAAGAACTGCATAAATACTTCCTCTAACAATGCTTATGAGCGGTACATGAATATGAAATGCCACTGATAGTGCTGCTATAGCAACTATAGCTGCCATCAGATATATTGGCATTCCATCATGTTTACCGTTACTTCGTTTCTTATCAGATGTCATATCTTCACCTATTCACCTGCTTTGTCCGGCAGTATTAGCTCTGTCTTTTTCTTCGGTATGGCTTTTCTGTATTTCTGGCAAGGGTCCCTTTCGGTCCTCTCTTTGCATATTTTTCACTTTTCAGCTCAGTTTTATTTATTTTACTTTCATAGCTCTCATATGCCATAACAATTTTCTGCACAAGAGGATGCCTTACGACATCCTGCCCGCTTAAATAAGCAAAACCAATGTCATCAATCTTATTTAACACCTTTAGTGCTACATCTAATCCGGACTGGGTTCCGGTAGGCAGATCCTTCTGGGATAAGTCGCCGGTTATTACGACTTTGGAACCAAAGCCTATACGGGTTAAGAACATCTTCATCTGTGCCGGTGTGGTATTCTGAGCTTCATCCAGAATAATAAAGGCATTTTCTAAGGTTCGCCCTCTCATATATGCCAGAGGGGCAACTTCTATTAACCCTTTTTCTGTATTCTTAAGATATCCTTCTGCTCCCATAATCTGATACAGCGCATCATAAAGAGGCCTCAGGTAAGGGTCAACCTTACTCTGCAAATCTCCTGGAAGGAAGCCTAATTTCTCTCCTGCTTCAATTGCCGGTCTGGTAAGAATGATTTTACTTACATCGTCATTCTTAAAAGCAGTTACCGCCATTGCCATTGCAAGGTAGGTCTTACCGGTACCTGCAGGACCCACTCCGAAAGTGATCATTTTCTTTCTGATAAGATCAACATATGCCTTCTGTCCCAAGGTTTTTGGTTTTATCGGTTTACCGGATATGGTATGGCAAATAAGATCCTGATCAATCTCTACTATAGCTGCTTCTTTGTTATCCTGACTAAGGGACAGGGCATAACTGACATTTTGTTCTGTTATAATATTCCCTCTCTTGGATAATTCCAGCAGATTCATAAAAACACTTTTTGCTTTGGCTACATTATCATTTTCTCCGATTAGTTTAATCTCGCTGTCACGGACTATAATAGTTACACTAAGAGTTCTTTCAATCATCTTTACATAGGCATCGAACTGGCCGAATACATTTTTTTCATGCTCAAGAGGCACATCAATTATCGTTTCTATCAGACTCATCCGTATCAATAATCCTCCACTCACTGTCATCAATAGCTTTAAAATCTTTCACGGATTCTAATACCACAAGTTTGCCATTTGCTGTACAGACATTCCCTTTCACGGCTATTTCAACATTATTTTCCAGTATTATAACATTATTTTCTTCTAATTTCTTTATAAATCTTTTTAATTTTAATTCTGCTAATGCTTTTGCTTCCGCTTCTGTGTATTTTTTCTTTTCTTCATTATATGCCAGGTAACGGTTTGCTGTCAGTGAAACAGGAAGATAGAATTCATCATTTAAATGAAGCGTAAACTCATTCCCAATTATATCATACTTGTCATAGGGAATTCTAGGTCTGTATAAATTTATTTTTTTCAGGAAAAATGATAAACTATAGGACTTCTTCTCACTGCCAGTATAAATCTTATCAATATAATTAAGGGAAAATTTGTCATTATATTCATAAAAGGTCTTACCGATAATATCAGCATCTGCTATAACCGGTTCTTTTCGAACCAGGGTTTCATTATCACCTATAATATTAACCACTCCGGATACAATTATATCACCTTTTTTTACTACATCTCCAATACCCACCAAAGGATCTCCGGTTCGAGTGACTATCTGAGATATAATGCAATCCTTAGAGGCGACGATATGGCAGTTCTCTGTAGCTGTTACAGCGGGTGCCGGCATATTTGTCTCAGTGATCTTAATAATCAGCCTTGTACCTTTTATTTCTGCAGATACCCAGCCTATGTCATTATAGCTGTGCCTTATAAGATCTTCAATTGCCTGACTGTTAATATGCTTTTTTTGAAGTCCCGGGTATATCTCATTGTTCTTTAGGAATTTAACCATCGCTTCCTGCGTATAGGTATATCCACCCGAAACATTAATATCCCAAATAAACAGGGATAATATGTATAGTATAACTGCAAAAAGAAGAAAACCAGCTACATATCCGCTTCTTTTTCTATAAGTATGTATGATAAAAGGCAGACCATATCTTTTTCGTATATAGGGAAGTGTACCTGTTTTTCTGGCAAAAGGTTTCAGCTTATAATAATCTTTCAGTCTGATTTTAAATTCATACTCATTATCTGTAACCTTAAGATCCCACAAGAAAATAAAACGATTACTGCAAAGATTTATAAAACGTTCCGTAGACATACCCTTTAACCGTATCAACAGATATCCCTGCAGCCAACGAATAAACAATAATACCATCTGACACCCTCCGATATTGTTATTACATCTTTTCATTTTTACACAGTTTATGTTTCCCTTCTGGTTTCATAGACTGCTTCTACTTAAAGGTTATGTACTAGGAGTCTTTCTGTGTTATATATGTTATGGCGGATACCAGTCCGGTTATACGCATTTCGTCATTTGTAAAATATGAAATATTCAAATTCTTACCTTCAATACGAATGGTACCAACTTTGGACAGAATCTTGATCAGCTTATCATTATATTCAAGTATGCCTTTATAATTCTCGATACATACCTCGCTTCTTCCCATAGCAGTTACTATAGGGGCACCCGCGAGAATATCAGAAGGCAGTTTCAACCTTTCAGAAACCGACTCAAGGAAAGTTCTCCTTTCTGCTTCTTCTTTCTTCTTACTTTTATTTATATGGCTGTAAAGCTCTTTATTTAAGCTCTCTTTGTTTTTATCATGCTTTGATTTGAATTTATGCTGCATCTCAAAGACTCCATATTATTCTGGATTATGATAGAATATATGGGTAAAATGGCAGAGATATACGTATAATATAACTTATCAGAAATTGCTTTTTAATTTCTGATAAAAGGCAGCGCCTTTTACAGCCGTATATATAACCTATCAGAAATTGCTTTTTTTATTTCTGATAAAAGGCAGCGCCTTTTGCAGCCGTGCATATAACTTACAGGGTTTGCTTTTCATATTTCTGATAAAAGGCAGCGCCTTTTGCAGCCGTGCATATAACTTACAGAGTTTGCTTTTCATATTTCTGATAAAAGGTAGCGCCTTTGCAGCCGTGCATATAACTTACAGAGTTTGCTTTTCATATTTCTGATAAAAAGCAGCTTCTTTTTTGCTAAGCATATAACTTATAGCGTTTGCTTTTCATATTTCTGATAAAAGACAGCTTCTTTGCTGCTATGCATGTCTGCTGCTTATGATAAAATGATTAAAGTTTTTGGACAAAATAAAAACCCCTGAACTCCTGTTCAAGGGTTATTTAAGCAGATAAATCTACTAGATATTCTACTTATTTGAATTTACGCTTACGAGCAGCTTCTGACTTCTTCTTACGTCTTACGCTCGGCTTCTCATAATGCTCTCTTTTACGGATTTCCTGCTGAATGCCTGCCTTCGCACAGTTTCTCTTGAATCTACGTAGAGCACTATCTAAAGTCTCATTATCTTTTACAATAACATTTGACATAGTCTCACACCTAACCTCCCTCCAGTTGTGTATTGTGCCTATACAACTGTTTGGGTATATTTTTGAATAGCACTAGGATAATTATATTGGTTACTTAATGTTTTGTCAATATATTTTTTAATATTCGAACAATTACTTTCGCTGTGACTAACACTTTACCGTCCTGCTGTGCTTATGTAATATCTTATAATACCAGTGTTTACAACACTTTTCGATTAAATTTTATTCCTTTAATCTGTTTAATCACTTCTTTAATTGATTGCGAAGATTCTCACTCAATTCACTCATAGCAGACATTTCTTCATTGGTTATTCGAATACTTTGATTCTGTTCTTCCATAGATGCAAGTATCTCTTCTGTAGATGCAGCATGGTCTGCCGATAGTGATGATATATTTTCCAGTTCTAATAAAATAGATGCAAAGGTATTATTAATCTCTGTAATTTTAATATCCTGCTCTGTTATTTCATTATTTATATTCATGGAATTTTCCTCAAGTACATCAAAGCGCTCTTTTACTTCAACAATCTTATCTGTACCTGCGGTTACAGCTTCTTTACCATCAAGTACTTTATCATATGTCTGAACCGCTGCTTCAGTCAGCTTGTCGACTACCAGCAGCACTTCTTTTACTGTAGTCGAACTCATTTCAGCAAGGTCTCTAACCTCCTCTGCTACAACTGCAAAACCTTTACCAGCGTCCCCTGCTCTGGCAGCCTCAATGGCTGCATTCAAGGCAAGAAGGTTCGTTTGTCTGGCAATCGCTGTGATATTTGACATAAACTGATTAATCTGCTCCATACTGGTCTGCAGATCTACAACGGTACCCATAGCAGTACCTACTGCATTTTCAACAGTCTGCATATTCTGAAGCATTTCATCAATACCCTCAGAATTTTTACGTATGATATCCTTCATTTCACAGGAATAGTTCATTGCTCTTAGGGATATTTCTTTTGTTTCTTTTACAACTGCTGTAGCAACAGCTGCCTTTCCTGCTATATTGCTGGTACTCTCCGCTTCTTTTGACACCCCATCCGCTATTTTATCTACTACCTGGGTTGTTTGACCGCTGACCATTTCAATGGATTGCATATGTTTGTATGCCTTGGCAACGGAATCATCCAACTGCTGTGTATTTTTCTCAATGACAGATAGGGTTTCCTCCAGTCTTTTTGCCATCAAAAGAGCTTCCTTTTCTTTTAACAGAGCCGAATCAATATAACCGCCGCCCCATTTTGTAAGAAAGAAAAATATAAACATCATTAAATTCAAGCAAAAAATTCTTGTAATAAATTCTGTTATCGAATGGGAATCACCTAATAACCCCTGTGGATCAAAGATAAAAAATGTTATAATAAATATATTAAATAATCCCCCGAAGGAAAGAAGTACCGATCTCTTGAAATATAAAGTTGCCATTGCAAAAGTTCCGGTATATATAAGGAACACTCTCATGGTTATTGCCCCGTCCATTATATGGCAAAGAAAGCTGGCTGACAAAACAACGGAGAAAGGAATCAAAACACCGCAGACATTCTCCATAACCGGTAATCTGTTGCTGATAAACCCAATCAAAGTGGAAAATACAACTGCCGCATAGGTAGCAATAAGTACCTTAATACCATAATCTGTTCCCACTGAAACAAAAGCCTGTCCCGTCAGTATTGTAGACAATCCCCATATTAGCAATACATTAAACTTGTTGACCCTCTTGATATTATAATCTACTTTCACTTTATACTCCCATCTGCGTATTTTATCGTGTGTACAAAATCAAGGGAGTGAAAGTGCCAATCTTTCACTCATATCCTCCGTAAAACGGACAGTATGTAATTTTTTTCTCCTATAGAATGCTTTCTGTCCCAAATAAAATATTATTGTAAATTTATATCTTTGTCAACCACCTCTTAATGCAGCAAAGCAACAACCTTAATGTCAGCTGTGTAACGCTCTTTTTATCAGTTATGAAACTCATTCTGTCAGTTGTGTAACACTCTTAATATCTGCTGCGTAATACTCTTACTGTCTGCTACGTAATACTCTTATTGTCCAGCTGCGTAATACTCTTGCTGACTGCTGCGTAATAACTCTTACTGTCTGCTGCGTAATACTCTTACTGTCTGCTGTGTAATAACTCTTATTGTCTGTTGCGTATAACGATAGCATAAGATAAGCTTTCGTTAAAAATCCCCACTTACAAAAACAAAAACTCTTGTGCTAATGTTATATCATTATAGTGACAATAACCAGAAGCATTTTCCAATAACAAATCAAGTATAAAAAGCCTCTCTTCTCAATGAAGTCAGGCGAATGGCACAAAGCAGAAAGAACGAATGCGCCTATGGAAAGGTATTAGAGGTCCGGACTTCTTATACCTTGGAATTGAAGCATGAGTTCTTTCTGCTTTGTGCCATTCGCCGTCCCCTTGCGAAAAACTTACTTTTGACCTTCAAACCCTTTCCCATAAAAAATGGCCTTGTCCGGTTCAGAATCTCCCCAGACAAAGCCATTATTTCTATTGTATCTGTTTTCCAAGCACCTTAGGCGCTGCTTCAATCAATGCGTCAATACCTGCTGGATTTTTTCCGCCGGCCTGTGCAAGATTTGGACGACCGCCGCCGCCTCCGCCTACGAGTACAGCAAGCTCTTTGATAAGATTACCTGCATGAGCACCTTTTGCAATAGCTGTATCTGTAACCATAACAATAAGGTTAACTTTATCCTCCACAGGGGAAGCCAGAATTATCACGCCTTCACCTAATTTATCTTTTAACTGGTCACCAAGATTTCTAAGGTTGTTGACATCAACACCCTCCACTCTGGCAGCAAGAAGTTTCACACCACTTACTTCTTTTACCTGATTCATAACATCTCCCAGCGCATCTTTGGCAAGTTTATTCTTTAACTTCTCATTTTCAGACTGCAGTGCCTTAATTTCCTCCTGAAGACCTTCAATTTTGGCTGAAAGCTGTGCAGGTTCTGTCTTGGCTGTTCTGGAAGCTTTAATAAGCTCACTTTCAAGCTCTTCATAGAAATTGAATACGCCTTTACCGGTAAGAGCTTCAATACGTCTTACACCGGCAGCAACTCCTGTTTCTGAGATAATTTTAAAAATAAGGATAGAACTGGTATTGGCAACATGGGTACCACCGCAAAGCTCTTTGCTGAACTCACCCATGGTTACGACTCTTACACTGTCCCCGTATTTTTCACCGAACAACGCCATAGCTCCGGTCTTCTTAGCTTCTTCTATGGTCATAATATTGGTATTTACAGGCAAGGCAGATTGTATCTGTTCATTTACCAAAGCTTCTACTTTACTGATTTCTTCTTTTGTAAGAGCAGAAAAATGCGTAAAGTCAAAGCGCAGTCTCTCTTCATTTACAAAGGAACCAGCCTGCTCAACGTGGGAGCCAAGTACAAGACGAAGTGCCTTCTGAAGTAAGTGTGTAGCACTGTGGTTCTTTCTGGTATCACCTCTCTTATCCTTACTGATAGCAAGGTGAACGGTTTCATTCACTTTAAACATACCTTTTGTTACAACACCTACATGACCGATTTTACCGCCCTGAAGTTTGATGGTATCTTCTACTTCAAATTCTGCATCGGCAGTTGTAATAAGCCCGGCATCTGCTGCCTGACCGCCACTGGTTGCATAAAAAGGAGTTTCCGCTGTAAAGATTGTACCTCTCTGACCTGCTACCAGCTCTGTAACAACCTCTGTTTCGGTTGTAAGGGCATTAATTGTGGAATCTGCTTCATCCTTCTCATATCCCACAAAAGCTGAAGTAAGTCCGGGATTTAACTGTAAATAAACGGTCTCATCAGCTCCCATGTAATTTGTAACAGCACGGGCACTTCTGGCAGTTTCTCTCTGGACATTCATCGCTGCTGCAAAACCTTCTTCATCGATTGCAAAACCCTTTTCTTCAAGGATTTCCTTTGTTAAGTCAAGAGGGAATCCATAGGTATCATAGAGTTTGAAGGCATCCTCTCCGGAAAGAATATTCTTCTTGTCCTTTACAAGGCCTTCTTCCAGATCTGAAAGAAGTTTAAGTCCCTGATCAATGGTTTTATTAAAGTTATCTTCTTCAATGGTAAGAAGCTTTAAGATATAGTCTTTTTTCTCCTCCAATTCCGGATAACCGTCTTTGGATTCAGTAATTACAGTAGTGCTCAAGGTTGCAAGGAAACGGTCCTTGATACCAAGAAGCCTTCCATGGCGTGCCGCACGTCTTAAAAGTCTGCGAAGAACGTAGCCTCTGCCTTCATTAGAAGGTATAATACCATCAGAGATCATAAAAGTCACAGAACGAATATGATCGGTAATCAGACGAATGGATATATCTGTCTTAGGGTCTTTCTTATAAGTAACACCTGCTACTTCACATACCTTATCGCGAAGGGCTTTAATCGTATCTACATCAAATATGGAATCTACATCCTGTGTTACTGTTGCAAGTCTTTCAAGTCCCATACCGGTATCAATATTTTTCTGAACCAGCTCTGTATATTTACCGTTACCATCACTCTCAAACTGAGTAAATACATTATTCCATACTTCAATATAACGGTCACAATCACAGCCTACCGTACAATCTGCACTATGGCATCCATATTTCTCACCGCGGTCATAATAAATCTCAGAACAGGGACCACAAGGGCCAGCACCATGCTCCCAGAAATTATCTTTCTTACCGAAACGGAATATTCTCTCCGGTGCAATACCAATTTCTTTATTCCAAATTTCAAAAGCTTCATCATCTTCTTCATATACGGAAGGATATAATCTGTCAGGATCAATACCAACAACCTCTGTTAAGAACTCCCAGGACCAATGAATAGCTTCTGTTTTAAAATAATCGCCAAAAGAGAAGTTTCCTAACATTTCAAAAAATGTACCATGTCTTGCAGTTTTACCTACATTCTCTATATCACCGGTACGAATACATTTCTGGCAGGTGGTTACACGGTTTCTTGGCGGTAACTCCTGACCTGTAAAATATGGTTTTAAAGGTGCCATACCTGAATTGATTAATAATAAACTTTTGTCATTCTGGGGAACCAAAGAAAAGCTGTCCATTTTTAGATGACCTTTGCTTTCAAAAAAGTCCAGGAACATCTTTCTCAGTTCATTTACTCCGTAAGCCTTCACACTATTTGCCTCCTGTGTATAAATAATGGTTCTTATTTCATTTATGTTTTATCATATTGCTATATAAGTCAAGTTTTAGTTTATTCCGAAAAATAAACATAATCCAACATATATAAGTCCACTAGTAACTTATTATAAGCAGATATTAGTTCTTTGTCAATAAAATCAAAAAGGCTGATTCAGCGATACAGATACTACTGTTATTCAATTACAGCTTTTTTAACAAACAGCATAAGCGGAGCCTCAGAATATGAAATCATTTGCATTTCATTCCATATAATGGTATTCTTTATATATGTGTATTTATTTGGAATAGTCAATTTCAATATTGAATCAATGGCATTAAGCTGCGAAAGGCTGGGTTTATAATGAAAAAAGCTCTTATTTTTACACGTACAGGTATGTTTCTTTGTATCCTTGGAATTCTACTGGTGGGGATAAACTATTTCACTGACTTTATAACTGCCAATCTCACCATAAGTGCTTCTCTTATTGTAGTAATCGCTCTTCTTATTGCACTTTACAACTTATTTTTAACCCATAGACAACTGAAAAATAGTAATAAAAAACCCATGGCTTAAAACAGCTGTTAATGCTGCTTAAAAGCCATGGATCAGAACATTTATTGAAGAAAATCCATTAAAGATATCTGATTGCTCTCCGGAAGATCTCCAAATAACCCTAAATCATTCATTAAATCTACTACTGTGGTACTTACCTTGCAACGACTTCTGAAATCATCCCGGGAGAGGAATTTACCATTTTTAGCAGCTTCTACTACCGCGTCGGCTGCCTTATCCCCCAAGCCGTCTATAGTACTTAAGGAAGGCATCAGTTTATCGTCTACAATCTGAAAATGATGAGCTTTTGCCGAATAAATATCAATGGGTACAAACTGATATCCTCTTGCATACATCTCCTGAACTATCTTCATGTCTTTATAGGTATCCTGTTCTTTCTTGCTTAACTCATTTCCTCTTCTCTTATAATCTGCCATATGCCGTTCCAGGCGTTCTCTGCCAAGGCACATCAATTCATAGTTAAAGGCAGAGGCACGTATTGAGAAATATGCTGCATAATAAGCCAAAGGATAATATACCTTAAAATATGCAATACGGAAAGCCATCATAACGTAAGCCGCCGCATGGGCTTTAGGGAACATATATTTAATCCTTTTACAGGACCAGATATACCAATCAGGAACTCCGGCTGCAAGCATCTCCTCTTCCATTTCTGCCGTCAGACCCTTGCCCTTACGTACACTCTCCATTATTTTAAAGGAATGGCCGCTGTCCACACCGGTATTGATTAAATAGGTCATAATATCATCACGGGTACAAATCGCAGAACCAAGAGTACATTTTCCTTCTGTTATAAGGGTCTGGGCATTGTTAAGCCATACATCCGTCCCATGGGATAATCCGGAGATTCTCACCAGATCCGAAAAGTTCTTTGGTTTTGTATCACGAAGCATCTGCATAACGAAGTCCGTACCAAACTCCGGAACACCAAGGCAGCCAAGGTCACAGCCTCCTAAATCCTCTGGCTTGATCCCTAAGGCACTCAGGTTGTCAAAAAGTGAAAGCACCTTCTCCTCATCCAGTCTTATCCCTTTGGCATCTACTCCCGTAAGATCTTCTAACATACGAATCATAGTCGGATCGTCGTGTCCCAGTATATCAAGCTTTAATAGGTTATGATCAATGGAATGGTAGTCAAAATGAGTGGTGATGGTTTTGGTAGTCATATCATTTGCGGGGCGCTGTACCGGGGTAAAGGAATAGATTTCTTCCCCATGGGGAAGTACGATAATTCCTCCAGGGTGCTGCCCGGTGGTCCGCCTTACACCGACACAGCCGCCAACAATACGTTCAATCTCTGCTTTTCTTCTATGCTGGTTATGCTCTTCGTAATATTTAAGGACAAAACCATAGGCGGTCTTATCAGCCAGGGTACCAATAGTCCCCGCTCTGAAGGTATGGCCTTCACCAAAGATAACCTCCGTATAATCATGTGCCTTACTCTGATATTCTCCGGAGAAGTTAAGATCGATATCCGGTTCTTTATCGCCGTTAAAGCCAAGGAAGGTCTCAAAGGGGATATCATGTCCATCTTTACTTAATGGATTCCCGCATACCGGGCAGGCTTTATCCGGCATATCACAGCCGCTGCTGCCTGCATAAGCTCTTACTTCCTCGGACTCGAAATCCGAATAATAACAGTGACTGCAATAATAATGTGCCGCCAAAGGATTAACTTCCGTTATACCGGACATGGTCGCAACAAAGGAGGAACCAACAGAACCTCTGGAACCTACCAGATAACCGTCTTCATTGGATTTCCATACCAGTTTCTGGGCAATGATATACATAACGGCAAAACCGTTGGTTATAATAGAGCGAAGTTCATGCTCCAGTCTTTCTTCAACCTGCCTTGGCAGATTGGGACCATACATGGAATGAGCTTTGTTATAGCAGATATCTCTAAGGGTCTTATCGGAATCCTCAATTACCGGAGGGCATTTATCCGGCCGCACCGGAGATATCTTCTCAATTCTGTCTGCAACCAGATTGGTATTGGTTACAACCACTTCATATGCCTTCTCTCGTCCCAGGTAAGCAAATTCCTCTAACATCTCTTCCGTGGTGCGAAAGAACAAAGGTGCCTGGTTATCTGCGTCTTTCATTCCTTTTCCATACAACAGGATTCTTCGGTAGATTTCATCCTCCGGATCCATGAAATGCACATCACAGGTAGCCACTACCGGTTTGTTGAACTCTTCACCAAGCCTGACGATCCGACGATTTATATCCATAATTTCTTCCATGGAATTTATGTTGATTTTCTCACTTTCAATCATAAATTCATTATTGCCCAAGGGCTGGATTTCAAGATAATCATAAAACTCTGCCAGTTTATTTATTTCCTCCTGGGGCTGCTCCCTTAGTATCGCCTGGTATAGTTCACCCGCTTCACAGGCAGAGCCAATAATCAGGCCTTCCCTGTTCTCCATAAATAAGCTTTTAGGAATACGCGGTCTCTTCTGATAGTAATCTATATGTGATAAAGAGATAAGCTTATACAGATTCACTCTTCCCACATCACTCTGTGCCAGAATAATTGCATGGTAAGTCGGCAGTTTCTTGATAGCATCCGGTGTAAGCTTGCCAAGCGGATTGATTTCATCCAATACCGTAACACCTTTTTCATTTAACATAGGAAGAAATTTCATAAATATTTCTGCTGTTGCTCCTGCATCATCAACTGCCCTGTGATGATTCTCCAGTGATATGCTCAATGTTTTGGCAACTGTATTAAGTTTATAATTATTGAGGTTAGGTAACAGCATTCTGGCCATTCCCACTGTATCAATTACAGTAAAATCTGTATTAATTCCAAGAGCTTCCGCTTTTTTATGAATAAAACTCACATCGAAGGAAGCGTTATGGGCTACGAGAACTGTTCCTTCACAGAAGTTAAGAAACTCCGGCAAGATAGCATCTATTGTCGGATACCCGATAACCATGTCATCATTTATACCTGTCAGTTCTTCTATTCTCTGAGGAATGGGTATTTCCGGATTAATAAAAGTACTGAATTTATCAATAACAATGCCATCTTTTACTTTAACAGCACCAATTTCAATAATTTTGTCTTTAACCGGTCCAAAACCGGTGGTTTCAATATCAAACACCACATATGTATCCGATAATGTCTGTCCTCTCGGATGAACGACGATTTCTTTCAAATCATCGACCAGATAGGCTTCAACACCATAAATAACTTTAAATTCCTTTAATCTTTCCCACTCAGACTCCGGATAATCCCACTTACTTAGAGCATGATTGGCTTCCGGGAAAGACTGTACCACACCGTGATCTGTTATTGCAATTGCTTTATGTCCCCATTCAAATGCCCTCTTTACTAAATCTTTGGCATCCACAACAGCGTCCATATCGCTCATCATTGTATGGGCATGAAGCTCAACACGTTTTTCAATGCTGGTATCCATTCGTTTTACGGTAAAGGAAGGAATTGTTTTAATACCTACAATGGAGCTTAAGGACACTTCTCTGTCATATTTATCAAGTAAGGCCATACCCTTTAACTTAAAGAATTTCCCCTTTTTAATAACACTGGTCACTTCTGCTGCTTCTTCTGTTTTTAAGAATAATTTTGCAGAGATAGAGTCTGTAAAATCCGTAATCGTAAATATGAATAGTGTCTTTTCATTTCTGAGTTCTCTGGCTTCTGTATTTAAAATCTGACCTCTGATTACTACCTCACCAATCTCATCCTGGATGTCAGCTATAGGTATTGCCTCGCCTTCAAAACCTCTTCCAAAGATAATATCCGGATCGTTTATGACCTTTTTGGGAGTATATTTAGGCTTTTCTTTATCACCGAAATGAAAACCGCCGCTCTTACTCTTTTCGCTTTTGTTTTCTTCTTTTACAGCTTTAACAGCTTTATCATTGGCCGGTTCCAGGGCCTGACTGTCATTATTACTTCCATGATTGACACTTGCTTCATTTTCTTCCTCCTGGTCATCACTCACCGTAACACCTGCTACCTTAACAAATTCGTAGGTTTGCTGCTTCTCTTTGACCGCCGGTTCATAATAATCAAATATGACAGCCACCTTCAGATTGAATTTCTCATAAATATAAGTTAAATGCTTTTGAAAATCAGGTGCTACTCTTCTTATTAGAAAATTATCTTCACAAGTAAAGATTATCTTGTTGTCCTCAAAATTAATTTCTGACAGCTCAAAGATATTGTATTCCAGAATACTTCGTTCCCTGAATTCCGTAAAAATACTCTCTTTATATGCATCAAAAAGATTCTTAGGAGTATATTGTGCCGACAGATGATAATTTTCCTGAAAGCAGACAGCGTCCGGTGTAGATGAAAATAATCTTTGTTTAACCAGCTGTTCCATTTTCTTAATATCTCTGCGCTGGATCAGTCTGCTGCTGTCCAAATAAATTTTTATTTCAGCCTTTGATTTGGAAACACAGACCTTTTCTACGGTAACCTCTTTAAAAAGGTTAGCGTACTCCTCCGGAATATCATATAGCTGATCGAACACTTCAAAAAAAAGCATTCCCATGTGTTACGCCTCTTTCCTGCTAAATTGCTGAACTTATTACAAAGCTGCTTTCATTGCCAGTAACTCTTCCCGTAAGGTCTCTAACAGTTTATCTTCAGGGACTTTTTTTATGACCTTGCCTTTTTTAATCAGAATTCCTTCCCCCGGCCTCCGGCAATTCCGATATCTGCTTCTTTCGCCTCACCGGGTCCATTAACAGCACAGCCCATAACAGCAACTTTTATATCCAGATCGAATTCCTGTATCATTTCTTCTACTTGTCCTGCAAGGCCTATCAGATCAATCTGGGTTCTTCCACAGGTAGGGCAGGATACCAGTTCAACACCGCCTTTTCTAAGACCAAGGGCTTTCAGTATCAGTTTCGCTGATTTTACTTCTTCTACGGGGTCACCGGTCAGAGATACTCTGATGGTATCACCGATACCTTCATATAACATAACGCCAAGCCCCACCGCTGATTTGATATTTCCCGATAACAAGGTTCCGGATTCTGTAATACCCACATGCAGGGGATAGCTGCTCTTATCCGCAATCAATTCATGAGCTTTGATACACATTAGCACATCGGAAGATTTTATACTGATTACCAGATTATCATAACCCATGGCCTCTATGGCATGAACCTTATCCAGTGCACTCTCCACCAGTCCCTCCGGCGTTACCCCTCCATATTTCTCCACAAGTTCTCTTTCAAGGGAACCGCTGTTTACTCCTACTCTGATTGGAATATTCTTAAGCTTTGCAACCTCCACCACAGCTTTTAATTTCTCCGTTCCACCTATGTTGCCTGGATTTATCCTTACCTTATCCGCACCATTTTCTATTGCAGCAATAGCTAGCCGGTAATCAAAATGGATATCCGCAACCAGTGGGATATGTATACTTTTCTTGATTTCTTTTATAGCTTCTGCTGCCTCCATGGTAGGCACCGCACAACGTATGATATCACAGCCTGCAGCCTCCAGTTTATTAATCTGTTCTATGGTTGCTGCAATATCTTCTGTCTTTGTATTTGTCATAGACTGAATAAGGATCGGATTGCCTCCGCCGATAACTTTATTACCTATCCTTATAACTTTTGTCTCTTTTCTCATATAAACTCCTGTCCGTGTGCAACAGCGCACATGAAATAAAGATGTCCAAACACATCTTCCACTATATAAACCATTCTCATTTTTAGAATAACCATATCTGACAACTTCGCCGTTACCTGCTGCCAGTATATTGTTAAGTAAATAGAAAATGAACTTTATTATACCTTATACCTAACCATACCGCAAGTCTTCCAGAAGGCAGAATTACTCTATACCAGGATTTAACATATGCTAATAAGAGTTACTATACCATAAAAAGAGGGCTGCTGCGAAATTAAATTAGCAGCAGCCCTTCTAAAATTCAACAATGATCTACTGCTGTACTAGTTGCAGATCCTAACAATTAGAATATACGGCTTAAATCATTAAATACTACAAATACCATAAGAATCATCAAAGCTATGAAACCAATCATATGCACGATTCCCTCTTTGGTCTGGTCCATAGGTTTTCCTCTGAATACTTCTATCACCAGGAATACCAGCCTGCCGCCATCCAAAGCCGGAATAGGCAGAAGATTCATAACGCCTAAGTTAGCGCTAAGAAGAATACTGAAACTTGCAAGACTTAAAAAGACTGCTGTAAAACCACTGTCTTTTGTACCTTGTACGATGTCTCCTATCATACCAACTATACCAACCGGACCTGCCAGCTCATCAGCCGATACTTTTTGTCTGATTAACAAACCAATACTATCAATGGTACTGACAATAGAATACTTCACTTCAATATAACTGTATTTGATAACATCCAGGCCACTAACCTTAACTATGCTGCCATCCAGCGAAAGACCAAGGTCATAACCCTGTCCTGAGAGTTCCGGTGTAACTGAAACTGTATTCTCAGCACCATCACGTAAGAAAGATACGGTAATTGCTTTATCTGATAACGGATTTTCTTTCAGGTATGCCATTAGTTCATCTCTTGTAGCAACTGCTACTCCATTGATACCAGTGATGACATCCCCTGCTTTGAATCCGGCTTTCTCCATTGGATAACCTTCCATCAGCTCTCTTATCATGGGCTTGGTACCGTCTGCATAATAAAATCCCAACATATAGGTTTTTACAAAAACCGGGTCCACAGTAGTTTTATGAACCTCTCCGTCTCTTTTATAGGTGATGTCGACTCCTGCTTCACTAAGAGGATTTACATACAGATACATCCTAAGCTCTCTTGAAAGGTCTATATTCTTACCATTAATCTGAGTAATCACATCACCTTCTTGCAATCCTGCTTCTACTGCAGGTGTTTTAACAGATGCGATTTTGGCAGGGTCATATCCCTGCATTCCCACAATAATCAAAGCAAGGATAAAAGCTAAAATAAAATTGAAAATTGGTCCTGCCAGAATAACTGATATTCTGGCCCATACACCTTTCTTATTAAAAGCTCTCTCATCCTCTACGGTATCATCTTCTCCAAGCATCATACATGATCCGCCGATAGGAAGAATCTTTATGGAATAGATTGTTGCTTCCAACTCCCTGTTAGCTGCTGCAAAATCACCGGGTGACAGAAGACCTCTCAACCGGTAACCTTTTGGTGTCTTAACCATTGATAGAATTCTTGGTCCCATACCTATTGAAAATTCTGTAACATAAATACCATTAGACTTTGCCAGCAGAAAATGTCCGAGTTCATGGATAACAATTAGGACACTGAATACTACTATTGCTATAATTATGTTCATGCTTACTCCTAACTAAGTGTGCTTACACCATATTTATTGTTGACTGTATCAGAAAATGAATAATTTTTGTCTCATCTATTTATGCAGTCTGTGTTTCAGGAATTCATAAGTCTCTGCTTCAGTGGACAGAATCTCATTAACATTAGGATTTTCCCTGTATTGATGAGCATCCATAGCTTCTCTGATGAAATCTGTTATATCCATATAAGCTATTTCTCTGTTCAGAAATTTGGCAACTGCAAATTCATTGGCTGCATTGTATACAGTTGGCATGCTTCCCCCTGTTTCTGCTGCCCTGTAGGCCAGTTTAAGTCCCTCAAATGTATCGTAATCCGGCTCATAGAAATCTAGTCTTTCCAATTTAAACAAATCGAGTCTCTCACCTTTAAGCTGACGTCTTAAAGGATAAAAAAGAGCATATTGAATCGGCAATTTCATATCAGGCATACCCATCTGTGCAATTATACTGCCGTCTAAAAATTCAACCGCGGAGTGAATGATGCTCTGAGGTTGTATAACTACTTGTATTTTCTCCAATTCCACATCAAATAACCATTTTGCTTCTATAACCTCAAGACCTTTATTTACCATAGTTGAAGAATCAATGGTAATCTTTCTGCCCATCGTCCAGTTAGGATGCTTCAAAGCATCTTCCACCTGGATATTTTTTAAGTCTTCTTTCTTTTTTCCTCTAAAGGGCCCACCGGAAGCAGTTAGGATAATACGTTCAACTGCATTATTCCCTTCACCGTTTAATGCCTGATATATGGCAGAATGCTCACTGTCAACAGGAAGAATATGTACATTACAGCTTTTTGCCAAAGGCATTATGATATGACCAGCTGTAACAAGTGTTTCCTTATTCGCAAGGGCAATATCCTTTCCGGCCTTAATGGCTTCGATGGTCGGAGTTATCCCAATCATCCCGACCAACGCTGTGACAACTGTTTCAGCTTCTGCTATCGTACTGCATGCTATCAGTCCATCCATACCCGCAAGAACGGACACCTTCGTATCCTTCACCCGGCTTGCCAGCTCTTTAGCCAGTACCTCGTCATACACTGCCACTATGGAAGGTGCAAATTCTCTGATCTGTTCCTCCAGCAATGCAATACTGCTGTTAGCTGCCAGGGCAACTACCTTAATATCCGGATTCTCCCGAACCACTTCCAGTGTTTGTGTTCCGACTGATCCTGTTGACCCCAGAATGGATATATACTTCATGATAACCTCTTTCATTGCTGTTGTTTTTATAACTGCTGATGTTATTATAATATAACTTATCGGAAATTGCACCTTAAATTTCCGATAAAAGGCAGCTCTCTTGCTGCCGTCCATCCGATTATAGAAACACGCTCTTTGTTTCTATAATATAACTTATCGGAAATTGCACCTTAAATTTCCGATAAAAGGCAGCTCTCTTTGCTGCCGCCATCCGATTATAGAAACATGCTTTTTTGTTTCTATAATATAACTTATCGGAAATTGCACCTTAAATTTCCGATAAAAGGCAGTTCTCTTTGCTGCACTTTTAAGCTCATATGCCTACACAATTACAGAGAGAAAATATACTATGGGAGCAACAAAAATAATACTGTCAAAACGGTCTAAAATTCCACCGTGTCCCGGTATTAGTGTCCCATAATCTTTGATATCATGATTTCTCTTAATTGCTGAAGCTGCCAAATCACCTAATTGTGAGATAATACTTGCAGCACCGGAAATCAATCCAAAGGTAAGCCAGGGATTTTCAAAATTCCCCAAACGGTTTTTTACGATAATTGCATACAAGGCCCCAAGCAATGCAGCTCCCAGTACACCTCCAATGCAACCCTCAATTGATTTTTTAGGGCTTAGCTTCATAAAACCTTTATGTTTTCCAAATAACATTCCCACACAATATGCGCAGGTATCTGATCCCCATGCACCAATAAATATAAGCCATACCAGATAGGATCCGTTATCAGCAATTCTTACCTGGTAAATATAACTTAACATTACCGCAACATAGAACAAACCAAAAAATGCTATCGTAACTTCTTCTGTTCGGAACTTTGGATAAGAAAATACATATACCAACATTAATACCAATAAAAAGCCAATAAACAAAAAGGGCTGATATTCTCCCAAACCAAATCGTATCAAACCAAAATATAATATTGCCGCCCCATATCCGGCAAAACCTATGGGTGACTTTTGAAGGTTCACTGTTTTATACAACTCTGTCATACCAATGATAGATATGGCTAGAACCACAGCAAATAACGCATCTCCTCCCAACAGGATTACCGCCAGGGTTATAACCATTAGTATGACCGAACTGCGAAATCTTACCCAAAACATGTGTTACCTCCTAGTATTCAATCTTCCTTAATTCCACCATATTTTCTGTCTCTGTTGCTATAATATTCAATAGCTTTTCTTAACTCTTCCCGGTTAAAATCCGGCCATAAAGTATCTGTAAAATAAAATTCCGTATAGGCTAACTGCCATAAAAGGAAATTGGATATTCTTGTTTCACCGCTGGTTCGTATTAATAAATCGGGGTCCGGTATTCCTCTGGTATCCAGATAACCTGAAAATAGATCTGCATCAATATTCGATACCTCAAACTTATTCTCTTTGTAATCTAAGGCCAGCTTTTTTACTGCTCTTACGATTTCATCTCTTCCGCCATAATTAAGGGCAACCTGGAAATTTAGCCCTGTATTTTTAGAGGAAACTTCCTCCAGTTCATAAATGCTCTTTCTGATTTCTTCAGACAGGCCAGTTAATTCTCCCAGCACTCTTACCTTCATATTATTCTTACTGCTGGTCTTCTGACAATTCTTCAGATAACTTCGCAGAAGTTTCATTAAGGCCTCAACTTCATCTTTTGGTCTTTTCCAGTTTTCTGTCGAAAAAGCATATACGGTAAGATATTCCACTCCCATATTATATGCTTCTTCACAAATGTTTTCAACTGTTTTGCTTCCCTGTACATGCCCGTAATTTCTGGGCATCATTCTTTTCTTCGCCCAACGACCGTTTCCATCTAATATAATTGCCACATGTCTTGGTATTTTATAATCCAAATTAATATCCCCCTTGGAGACCTCCAACTGAAAAAGACTGCTTCAAAGATCCAGAAACTTTTGTAATTACCAAGAGTTTTCTTTGAATTTTGGAGCAGTCCTTGTCAATATCATATTATTATACTGTAAGTATTTCTTTTGATTTGTCTTCTGTAAGTTTATCTACATCAACAATGAATTTATCTGTGGTTTTCTGAATGCTGTCTTCTAATACCTTAACTTCATCTTCGGAAATTTCACTGTTTTTATTCAGCTTCTTTATTGTGTCATTGGCATCTCTTCTGATATTGCGGATAGCAACTTTTGCATTTTCTGATTTCTTCTTAACATCCTTAACCAGATCTTTTCTTCTTTCCTCTGTAAGCTCAGGAAATACCAATCTGATAACTTTTCCGTCATTATTAGGTGTCAGGCCTAAGTCAGAAGCAATAATAGCCTTTTCAATATCCTTTATCAGTTTACTCTCCCATGGCTGAATCTGAATGACTCTGGGTTCAGGAACTGAGATATTAGCTACTGACTGCAGGGCTGAGGGGGTACCATAATAGTCCACTCTAAGCTTGTCAAGCAAATGAGGGTTTGCTCTTCCTGCACGAATTGTTGAAAATTCCTCTCTCAGATTATCCAGTGTTTTCGTCATTTTGCTTTCGTATTGTTCCAATCTAGCATCCATAAATGTATCTCCTATCATTATAATAACTTTATTAAATTCACAGCCTGTTAAGCTGTAACGATTGTTCCGTCAGATTCACCCCTGACAGCTTTGATGATACTGTCTTCTTTTTCTAATGCAAACACAAGCATAGGCATTTTATTTTCCATGCTTAATACGGTTGCCGATAAATCCACAACAGCAAGTTTTTTATCGAGAGCTTCCTGAATACTGATTTCATCATACTTCTTTGCATCAGGATTCGTTCTCGGATCACTGTCATAAACACCATCCACTGCTTTTGCCATTAAGATGATATCAGCTTCCAATTCAACTGCCCGTAATACTACACCGGTATCTGTTGAAAAATACGGATGTCCTGTACCGCCTGCAAGAAAAACAACCATACCTTTATCCAGATATTTATTTGCTCTGTCCTTGGAAAAAAGCTTTGTCATTGAACCACATTCAAAAGGTGTAAGTATCTGAGTCTTCATGCCTACAAACCGGAAGATTTCCGAAACATAGATACAATTCATAACAGTTGCCAGCATACCTATCTGATCAGCTTTTGTACGGTCAATCGTTTCACTGGTCCTTCCTCTCCAGAAGTTACCTCCACCAATGACAATACCAACCTGGATGCCTTCCTGCACCAGCTGTTTTACCTGATTAGCAACCTTTATACAGGTAGCTTCATCAAACCCAGTTTTTTTATCGCCGGCCAGAGCCTCTCCGCTTAATTTCAGTAAGACTCTTTTATATCTGTTCATTTAATATACCTCCAGTTATTCAAAAATATTATCAATATTAACGGACGCATAAGACAGTGAGCAGAATCCATCGATTACAGCTCCGTTGTTAATCTGGATGGAAGCAGCCTTGATGTTTCCTTTAATAACAGCGGAGGAATCAATTACGACAGGACCATTAATATCCACATCGCCTTTCACCGCACCGGCTATGTAACACTCTGTACCAAGTACGTCACCGATGATTACTGTACCGAGTCCGATTCTTACATTACCTTCACTGCTGATAGCGCCTTCGAATCGTTTTGCCCCAATATATACTTCTGCTGCCGAACAATTACCAGTAACTTTACCAATTACCGACAACTTACCTTTGCAGTCAATATCACCTTTAATTGTTCCGATTACTTCAAGGGAACCATCTGTACTTAAGTTACCGCTTAAAACAGTGCTTTTAGCAATAACGGTTACCTCATCAGCGTTTGCGGTGTCCTTGTCTTCAATTTCCTCTTCACTTAATGCAGCTGCAAGCTCCTGGCTCTTCACTTCTTCTACATCTGTTTCGTTTGTTAACAAAGCTTCCAATAACTCTTTATCAACATTGTCTTCTTCACTTGTTTCAACTGACTCTGCACTGGCATCTGTCTGTACAGTACCTTCGGTTGCTATAACAGATTCTTCTCCTTCAACCTTCAGAACATTGTCCTTCTCTTCAGAAGTATTTCCTTCTTTATCACTTTCTAAAACTTCTTCCGGTAACAGTTCATTCACTGCCTGTGATAAATCATCTTTAAAATCCTTAAAAAAGCCCATTTAAGATTCCTCCTATGTAATTACTTATTGTTAAGTTCTGATGAACTACTCCTAACTTGCTGTATAGGTTTAACAGTATTATCTAATTTCAGAAGCTTTGCATCACATTGTGTGAGCGTACTAAGCAGGGTTTTAAGGGATGTGACTGTATTCCCTTTCCTATCTGTATCATGTAATAAAACGATGGACCTTGTATGGTCTGCAATACCCTCAAGCACATTTTCGGATAATTGTTCAGGTGAATAATCAACACCTGTCGCATCACCACTTGCAACATTCCAATCGTAATAATTCACTTTTTCCTTGCCAAGAAAACGAATAAAGATGGACATATCTGCACCGCTGACTGTATTCCCGCTTCCTCCAGGAAAACGGTAGAGATCAGTCATTACACCGGTTGTATCATATATCAATTTCTTTATTTGTTTGAAATCAGTCTCAAAAGCTTTCTGAGATTTATATATCTGTTTATAGTCATGAGAATAGGAGTGCATACCTATGGAATGCCCTTCCTCGACTATTCTCCTATATAATTCCTTGGATTGTTCATCTGTCTTACCAATTACAAAAAAGGTTGCCTTAACCTGATACTCAGCTAAAAGATCTAATATCTCACTGGTATTGCTACTGGGGCCATCATCAAAAGTCAGGTAAATTTCTTTCCCTTCATACTTTTTCCTGTCCTTTTCACTAACCTTTATTTCATCAGTTTTCTTATTATTCCCCTGATTCTCAGGGATCTGTTTACCGGTATTTTTAGTCGAAGTATTGCTTCCGGAGGGCTTTTCTGTCACATCTGCACCTGCTGCATAGTTGCTAATTGTCTTGTTACCAGACTTCTCAGCAAATGTCCCAGCAGTATTATCAGAAGCAGCTATATCCCCTTGTTTGGCGGCGGCAGATATCTCTTCCTCATTATAACTGTTTTTCTCCGATTCTTCAAGTGAAGATGAATAATCTTCTGCCTGATAATACAAATTTTTTTCTATTTTCTCTGATTGTTCCTGTGAGCTGGATTTTCCAGCTGCCAGTTGATTGATTTTCTTCTCTAAAGTATTAATTCTATTAAATAAAACAACACAAAGTATTGTTGGTAGTAAAATACTGCAGATTATCGCTATGATTATAGCTTGTCTTAAGCGTTTGACACGTTTTTTTCTGCGGATATTATTTAATATCTCCCTACGGGTGTCGTCCATTGTTGTTTAAGTCTCCCTTATAAACCCCTTTTTGTTATATTCTATCATATTATATCGAAAATTAAAAGAAACAGGGTTAGTACTATTGACCTACAGAATGCAAATCCCTATTTTTCCCTAAACTTAAAAAAACACCGTGAAATACAGTGTTTTTCTTAGTATGAGAAATGTTGAGCATATCAACAAAAGCATCTGGTAACATCTTCCACTCACAGACATTAAATAACATTAACCATTCTTTTCACCATTGCAGTCATTATATATGGCACTATGCAAATAGCCAGTCAAAAATTGACTGGCTATTATTTAGAAGCACAAGCTTACTATTTTATTCAACTACCTTTTAAAAACATAGGAAAAAGAATATTAACCTTAAATTGATACGTTCATAAACCCATGTATTCCTTCTCCACCGGAAGCCTTCAACATGATTCCTTCCGATAAAGGTAGGATAAAACCAGAAACTATTTCCGTTTATCAACCACATAAAGGTATTTCGGAATAAACATATCCATAAATTACCGCCACCAATCTGTCCACCTAATCGGAAAGCTTCCGGCCCTGCTGTATTACTCGGTAATTCCGGAATAAAATTAGGGGGTGGTATCATAGGCTGTGGTGGTCTTGGGCCTGGCCCTGGTCTTGGTCCTGGCCCTGGTCCCGGTATCGGCGGTCTTGGGCCTGGCCCCGGTCCTGGCATCGGTGGTCTTGGGCCTGGCCCTGGTCCCGGTCCCGGCTGTGGTGGTCTCGGTCCTGGTCCCGGCTGTGGTGGTCTCGGTCCTGGTCCCGGCTGTGGTGGTCTCGGTCCTGGTCCCGGTCCCGGCTGTGGTGGTCTCGGTCCTGGTCCCGGCTGTGGTGGTCTCGGTCCTGGTCCCGGCCCTGGCATCGGCGGTCTTGGTCCTGGCCCTGGTCCCGGCTGTGGTGGTCTCGGCCCTGGTCCTTGGCCTGGTCCTCTCTGATCTGGTCCAGGTCCGATGCCAGGTCCCTGATTATTAGGACCTGAAGGCGGAATTACAAATTCTTTACTGGATAAAACCTCATCATCCGTTAAAGACTCGTCATTATAATGACCCTGTTTGTTGAAAGCATTACTATCGTCCAACGTACAGTCTCCTCACATTTCTATCTTACAATATCATATGTCATTTCGATAAATATGTGATTATACTCTTTTATAAGGACGAATCAATATATTGCCTTTATTATAAGCAGTTTCCCATTTTATAAATTGTTTTAAATGTATAAATACTAGCAGCATTGCCAATCATAGTTGGCTTTCGCAAAATCCTTTTTTAAGATTTTGATATAAACTGTGCTGTACCTGCATCGTCAAACATCCTACCTACTTCAGTATCACTTCACAATCTAACGGTAAGAGCTAAATTCCATTTAACTCCTGGTAAAGGTTTTTTGCATAAGAATCCGTCATACCACTAATGTAATCTGTAACCATAAGAAATCTTAAATATAAATTTTCAGCTTCATCATCAGTTTTTGCGCACAAATAATCTTCTTTATAATTTGAAGAGATAATATTTATAAGCTTCTTATCTGCTTTGGATAACTTATATTCAGCTTCCTCTGATTTATTGCTTTCTGCTTGCCAATGCAACGTTGCATAAACAAAATCATCCAGTAAAGAACTAATAATTTTTTTAGCTGATAATTCCAATTTTAAGATTCCTTTATTATCATATACAAATTCACTCATTGCCCCTTTTAGAATTCGTATTGATTCCTGGTGGTTCGTATCATCGAATAAATCCTTCTTAAATACCCCCTCCATAATGTCGTCATAGCTTTTCGAGAATCTATAGGCTGCTGCATACATCAACCACATTCTTACACGTTCCATCCACTTCTGAAAAGCAATCAGGTCTTTTTCCACACTTCTGCTGCTATCATCCATACGCTTTTTTAAGTCATCAATTAACTCTTGAGAATATTTCTTGTGAAAAGGATTAGTGATTTCCATAATCTCTCTATCAAAATATTCAATAAACTGCTCTGTAGTAAGTAAGCCTTTCTTCACTGCATCTTCTAAATCAGCAGTTGAATATGCTATATCATCAGCCGCCTCCATTAAGTATACAAGAGGGTGGCGTACATATTCTTTATCCTTCTTGGTTCCTGTTACAGAAGAAATCAGGTCAATTGTACTTTTTTCAGAATAAAAATATCCGAGTTTATGCTTCTTTATATCCTCATCCTCAGAATTATACTCTAAAGAGGAGGTTGGATATTTTATAAGTGTATTTACTACACCATAAGTTAAATTTACTTCATAACCTTCCTGCCTGTTCATTACTTTAGACAGAATTCTTAATGCCTGGGCATTACCTTCAAAATTCTCCAGATCTAATCGCATCTGTTTATGCAGAACTTCTCCAACAGGCCTTCCTTTGTAGCTGAAATTGTCATTTTTAAATTCTTTCTTAAACCACTCACCAATAACCACTTCACCAAAGTGCCCAAAAGGCGGATTTCCAATATCATGTAACAATCCCGCACAGGATAATATTACAGGTATTTCATCCGTAACTTCACTGTTATTTTTAAAAAATTCCTGCAAATAGGGAGTCGTATTTCTGGTTATCATTATTCCCAGCTGCCTTGCAATTGTAGAAACCTCAATGGAGTGTGTTAATCTAGTTCTGACAAAGTCACTTTTATCCAACGGAAATACCTGTGTCTTATCCTGTAATCTCCTAAATGCTGCGCTGGATATAATAGATTTATAATCCTTTTCCAAATCACTTATGGGATACTTTTCAAACGTTTCAGGTTCTTTCTCTCTTTCAACTTGGGTTTCTAATGATAATAATTCATTCCAATTCATATTGTGCCACCAATAACTCTTCCTTTGATTACTTTCTGATTAAATCTTTATCTCACCTAAAGATTTATAAGCCTATAAGCATTATAAGATAAACACTAGTTAATTTCCACTATTTCTTGTACGAATACGCCCTTCACTTTTTTCACCCTTTGAAGTATATGCTTATGGCTTTGGCTCTTGATGAATTGATAATCCTCACAAGAGTTAGATATTTCGTATCATAATAAGTGAAAGTTACCTTTATGTAAGTACACCTATAACCACTAGAATCATCATCTGCAGCTATGACTTATTATGCTTATGGAGTATATATTGGTTCATTCAGTTACCTCTTCTTTCACCATAAAGTTATTGATTAAATATTCATAGGTAGTTGCAGGTACAATTTTCTTCATTGCTTCCTCATTCTTTTCCTTCAGATATTTTCGAACGGAGGACGCACTAATTGGTTCGTTTTCTTTTTCAATCCGATCAAATATTACCAATTGTACTCCGTAATACGGAAGTAACTCTTGTGTGTGCTGCACAAGCTGGCTTGTGATTGGACATATTGGCTCTGTTCCCATAAACCGCATGGTAATATTCAGTGTCGGTGCTATGAACCCTGCCATTACTGTGATATCCTTGCTTATATCAAATTTCACCTCTTTTTTAATTTGTTCCCGTTGGAAATATTCAGGAAACAATGCTGCCGAAGCCATAACATTTCCTGTTGGCAGTACCTTTACATTTTCTAAGTCTTTACAGCCTTCCCTTACCATAGCAAACCGGTCTTTAAAAGAAAAATATGATCTATCTTCCTGCACTACAAAAACATATAGATTCTCAACGTGCTTTAGTGACATTTCTACCAGTCCCCGATGTCCCAGGGTAAAAGGATTCGCATTCATGATAATACAACCCGTCTTTTTTGAATTCTGAAAACGGTATTGTTTTAATTCCTCTATACTTTTTAGAAATTCTTTATCTTGGGACAGCTTGGTATAAAATGCATTATGAATCACCTGTTTCTTTTGGGCATTATCATATATACCGTTATCATTCAGAATGCAATCTCCCAAAAATTCCTCAACCAGGAATTCACTGATTTTGGCATTTGGTTTATGGTTCCAGTGTGTCGTATCTAAAAAGATTTCACCCATATCATGAGGTCTTTGAAATATTTGATGGGCATCAAGATATTTTATCTTTTCAAAAGCAAATCGGATATTATGTTTTTCTTCCAATCTGCTGTATACTATAACTATCATATCAGCAGATTTCACTGGTGTGCTGCGAATAAGTCTGGCTATGTCAATATCATCTGCCCTTGGTACACCGTGATTAACCACTCGAATTTTTTTATCCGGAAACTTCTGATTTACATATCTTTGTACATAACTGGATATCGTATGTTTATCCTCAACACCTACTCCAAACAAGGTACTCGGGCCAAACATATGAATTGTCCGGTTATACACAAAAGGCGTGTCCGACGTAAACCGGATTCCATCTATAATATTCAGCATAGAGTTTCTGACATCAATATTATGAACTCCCGTATGGTTTCCAATAAATTGAAAATCCATCATCTCATTAATCTTTTTTCCGTCATAATCTTTTAGTCCATCGCAAAATACCTGGATTCCTTCCTGGGATCGAAACCATTCTTTGTCCTGCACTGTATGCATTGCCAGAAGGGCTTCCCGTTCTGTTTTCTGCTCTACATCCATAACCAGGGGACAACGCAGTATACATAAATTAGAAGGCAATATCTTTTTTAAAGCTTCCGTCAACATATTATCTTCTTTTTTGTATACATTGTAGATGCTATCATACAATAGCACCAGCAGCTGATACCAGGATACAAAGTTACTACTTTTGGCAGAAACTTTATCCGCTCCCAGTATGATATCAAAATCACTTTCCTGAAATTCCTTTTTCTCCAATAACACAATCCAATTCGTATCAGTAAGCATTTTATATACCTGTTCACTCATTTCATCTGGTAAGAAGGCAATTTTTTTGTAATTATGATAGGTTAAATAGAAGTTGAAAATACTGTCAAAAACAATCTCCAATTCTTTAAGATATTCTAAAGTGATTCGGGTCTGATTCTTTATTCTTTGAAATCTTGATTCGTCCACGACAAAATAAAGGGGTGTTCCATCCTCTTTTAGTACCAATAAATAGCGCAGTTCTTTTTCGGCTATAAATTTTCTAACAATTTCATATTCTGTTTCCTCTTCCGTAAATCCATTAAAGTCAGCTGTACAAGTTCGCTCTGCCAAAGATTTCAAATTTCCTTTTAAACCATCGCCTTCCTCTAGCAGCTGCTCCACTTTATCATAGGATATCTCACCAATAATCTTATTATCATCTTCCAGATATACCACTTCACATGTATCATCCTTCTTAAATAGGTCCAATAGGTCATTTATGGTACTATTGCAATGTAATTTTCTTATCTTATCTTTTATAATCATAATATCTCCCCTATCTGTGCAGGCTTAAATGCCGGCATTATTTTAAAATAACTGAACAAATCAATCCTTGAGCTCTTGAGCCATAAGTTTATATAGGTTGGTTACAACAGGTAATTCTTGTTCTTTCAGGTTTTGCAGCTCCTCAATAAGTTATTGCAAAACCTCCTATGAACTGAATCATCAAATCCATCTTTATAATCTATTAGAAACCAGCGGACTCTGACTTTATTCATAACTTCTACTATTTCCTGCAATTTGGCAATCGCTCTTTTGGGTAAACAGGGTCCATTGGAACATAAGCTGCACCACTCTTTATGATTCCATAGATTCCAACAACCATCTCAAGACTTCTCTCAGCAATAATCGCAACAAAATCCTCCGGTTTCACCCCTTCCTTTCTAAGGCAATGTGCAACCTTGTTGGCTTCCCTGTTCACTTCCTGATAAGTCATGGTATGCTCACCATAGATCAAAGCTACCTTATGTGGAGTTTCTAATACCTGCGCACTTTCCTATATACACTTGTATAAGAGATATTTCCTGACTTCTCAGAAAAACTTTTAAAATCAGTTGGTATCTCCAATGCCGTATATCTTCTTTTAACAGGTTTGTCCAATATAACAGGTTTGTCCAATAACATTTTCGCTTATCCAGGCTATTCATAATCCTATCTAAACTCCTTAACTTTATAGTTTGATTTCTGTGCCCTCTGCTTTTTTCACAGTATAATCCACTAGTTTAATCTTCATGAGCCTTAGACACCATCAATATAATACCGTAAGCCGCAAGTTTTATATGGTATTTTATACCATATTATACCTTTTTTTGTTATTATGCAAGATATTTTACATATTTAGTAATTTTCAATGCAGTTTGCAAAAGTCGAAAATAATCGCATTACAGAAGTGGCTGTTACAATTTGAACCGTATAGAGGTAAGATACCTATACATTCATTTTGCAACAGCCACTTAATCATTTATTTATATCTTCTATTTTATTAAAGGATATCTCAGATAACCTGATTATCTACTTTTATATTTAGGGAATATAAAGGAAATACCTTAATTGGGTATCTTCCTATATTTTTACACGTTTTTTATTTCTGTAATCAGGATAAAATCCATGTGAAATTTTGACCAGTATGGTAACACCTTTTCTTAATGCTCATAACAATCTATTCCTGCATTTTTGCAAATGCTCTTTTTTCAATCCTAATCATATTATACGATTTTTTATCTAATGTTTCTATTGCTTGTTGGGTATCCCTATCTTTAATAGTTATAGCTACTATTGTTTGACCTAACTTCATTCCAACAATTGTGTCAAAGAAACTCTTCAAATCCTTCATTACAATACTATGCTGATCAGGTTCATCAAACATCAATATATTCGGATGGTTGCCTCTCTTGGTGATAGACGTTTGCATTAAAGCTATAGTAAACGCCCAAATAGCACGTATATTATCACTTGCTGACGAATCAAATTTCATATCAAAATTTTCTCTTACTGGAAGATACGAATCTTTTGATATTTCTATTTGTTCCATTGTTGATAAACTTTTATATCCAAAATTACGAAGATTCTCCACAAAGCTATCTCTTAAGGTTATTAGTTTACCATCATCCTCGGATGTGAACTTTCTCTTAGGTGTTTTTTCCTTTTCTTCCAAATATTTTTTCCATCTGTCAGATAAATTATCAATCCTACAAAATACGATTCCCAGTTCACTTTGAAGTTTTTCTAAATCCTCAATTTCCTTGGAAATTTCTATTTTTTTATATACGATACTCTCTGCAAATTCATCATCAACCGCATATATATCATTTCTTAAAGATTTCGCTAATCTATTTAATGTGGCTAATTTTGATTGAATCTCACTCAAAAATGCATCTAATTGTGCTTTACTATTTTTATGACTTTCTAAAGCATATACAAAAACCTGTTCTTGTGCACTTAAATGCCTTATATTTTCATCTATGGACATAAATACATATTCATCCTGATTTGGAAATAATGCATCTTGTATCTGTTGATGACATACAGGACAAACATTTTTTAAAGTAAGAATATCTATTTCGGAACCAAGATCTCTCAGTTTTTTTGCATCTTTATTATTACTAATATCAACTTTAATTGTTTCTAAATTTTCACTCAACTTCTTAATGGCTAAGTTCTCAGCCATAAATTTCCGGTAAGCTTCTCTCTGTTTTTCTTCTAATTCCCCAATTGCTTCTTCTGTTAATTTTAATTCAGTTTCAATATCATCATAATTATCAACTACTTTGGGTTCAACAGAATTCAATTTATTATATTTATCCTGTAAATCAATTATATAGTCATCAAGTGCTATACCCCCATTTACATTTTTAAAAATGTTGGCCACTGTGTTTATGCCGATTTCTACTACCTCTGGCTCCATGGGTATTCCCTTAACAAAACAATTCTCACGATAACATATTGCGTTGATTTCTCTAATTGCGCTCCCCCATTCCTGGCGGATTACTCTCTCGTCATTAACCAATTCATTCTTCTTTTTTTCATTTGACAAGGTATTTAAGCCAATTATATATTCGACTATTCTTTTTTTAGATTCTTTTATTCCAAGATACGGCATTGCTGAAAATAAATCTGACCACCCACGCTTTTGTTCTATAAACATACCCGAAAAAATTAGTTGTAAATATAACTTTCTGTCAGATGAATCTGTTGTTGCCACAATAGGCAATGGCATGCCGATAAACTTTTCTAAAAATGCATGAAACCCTTTTTCATGCTGCGCTGCATTTTGTGAATGGACATACATATCATCCTTATCTGTATCTACAGCATAAATTTTATCCATTGTACTATAAAATACAGTTACTAATTTACTTTTTCGATTTTCCATCTTAGCACAACGCAAAACAGTAACAACATCATGACCATTGGATATTTCGAGTAATATACTTGACTGTAGGACTGTATACTCATCATCTTCATCCTTAATGCTACTTTTATAAACAGGTGTCAAAACTTTTTCAGTTTGTCCGCCAATGATTTCTTCAAAGCCAAGACAATAATATATTGCCTCAAGAATGGAACTCTTCCCACAAGTATTATCATTACTTGCAATAAAATTTAATCCTTTTTCAAATTTCTGATCAAATCCATACGTACCATTGTCTGTTATAATTGTTATCTTAAGTCTTCCGATTTCCAACATCAGCATACCTCCACATATCCATTAATTCGGATATTTTATCTTCGGACAGTTTATTCTTTACCTTCTCTAAAAACTTAATTTCTTTTATCATCAAGTCTTTATCTGATTTTATCTTTTTTACAAATTCTTTTCCCTTATCTGTAAGTTTGTATGTACCTTTGACAAGTTGTTTTACCATCCCATCTGCCACTGCATAACCTAAAACTCGATTAACTGCCGGGTCAAATCGAATAGCTGATGCAAAAAAAAGATTATTATCATTGCAAAAGTCAAGCAATTTCGTTTCTGCTTCCTTATCATTTAATGCATTTGATATCATTTGTATTTTTAAAAATGAACAACTTGAACCATCGCTACAAATGGCAAGAATCATACAGAATTGCCCCATTTTATAACTAATTCTATATTTATATGGCACTGCATCCGGTTTTGCATCAAAAATAACTGTATCAGTCATAAGAAATTTTTCATTCATAATGTCACCTAAATTCCATTGAACAGTCAGCAAGCCACCCTGCAATCATATCATGCTGCAATTCCGTTACAGACGCAAATGATAGGTATCTAAATTCCTGTTCTAGCCTTGCTCCAAATTCCGCTAGAATCTCATTAAATATTGTAGCATTCATACTCTTGTCCGGATTAAATAAGGTTCTAGAATATACTTTCTTCTTGTATGCAAGAAGTAACTCATTTATGTCACCATATACTTCTGGAAAATCTGTGCTAAAAATTTTAAGCAATTCAATTCCTCGCATATAATACTCAACATAAATATTTACTAATTCTATGTAATGTTTATCTTGTTCACTAATCTCTCCCATTACAGCCTTTACTTTACGCTTAATATTTTCAACCTTGACAGATTCACATTTACTCAAATCAATATCAGCATCTTTAATTGCCATATTCAATTTTACATCCAAACAGGAATTTCTTATAAGCCTGGTCATCTCAATTTTAAAATCATCAGCAACCTTAATCTTTATCGAAAAACCATCGTTAATATAGGAATATAGTTCTGAATCCGTTTTCTTCGTTTCAATTACCACATCACTTTTTATTTTTGCATGTTCTATAATTCTTTTATCCCGGTATGAAGGTATGACCAGATGCCATTCTTTAATATTTTTAACACCTAAACTTTTCAATTTTACAGCATACTCTTGATTTACAAATTTGCCAATATCTTTAGTTAATTTATCTCTCAGTTTTTCGTACCAAAGTTGATCTGAATATTCACCTTCTGGGTAGTAACACTGATATACTAAATCGTTGGTAAAACCTTCAATACCCGCGTCACCATTTGTTGTAGCTGGTACCTTTTGATATCCATCCTCTTGATATCGTATCCGATAACAATCATCACATAACTTTTCCCATGATTCGCCATCCATATTATCCCCGAAGAAACTTAAATTCATTTAAATCCTCCTGCCAACATGCTAATATTTAAGGACTTTTCAATATAAGGCTTATCTGAAATCAATTTGAGCCCAATTACTCTTTCCTTATCTTCTTCGATGAAATATACTTTAGCTAAACCAAAAATCTCGTCAATCCATAAAACATATATTTCATCATTGAGGCAATATTTTACTCTTTGTTTTTTATTCATAATATCACCTTTTCTAAATTATGTATATTATACCATAATCATCCTAAAATAACATCTGTTTTCTTCTATCTATACAGAACATTATACACCAAACATGTGTTCCTGCAAATGTAATTTTTACTACTTCAAATTCAAATTTTTTCAATAACTCACATAGAAAAAGCACAAAAGAAAAACTTTTACATCTCAAGTAACCTTTATTCATTTTAAACTATAGATCAATATAACTGCCTCCCTCAGCCGATTGGCGTAAATACACCTTGTCTCTATCTACACTGAATCTATCATTATTAGCTTATAAATAATTACACTCCTAGAATATAAGAAAGATGCTAATTTTATAAGTAAGATGCAAACTTCACCGAGCTAAAGTTGGTACGGAATTTTACCAACTTCCCCCAAAAACCTGCGATATTTTACGATACCCTAAAACGCAAGAAAACCGCCGAAAACACTAGTTTTTCGGCGGTTTAGCACTATTTAAAATTATGAAATTACTGTCCCATCTGTTTTGCAACTTCTTCTGCAAAGTTCTCGGTTTTTTTCTCGATTCCTTCGCCAGTTTCAAAACGTACGAAGCTCTTGATTGCAACAGGAGCGCCTACTTCTTTTGCTACTGAATCAATATATTTCTGAACTGTTAAATCACCATCTTTAACATAAACCTGATCTACAAGACAGATTTCTTTTAATTCTTTGTTTAAACGGCCTTCAATCATCTTCTCAATGATGTTTTCAGGTTTACCGGTGTTCTCGTTCATAGCCTGAGCTTTTAAGATTTCTCTCTCATGCTCGATGTAATCAGCGGGAATCTCAGTTCTCTGAACATATTTAGGAGCGATAGCTGCAATCTGCATTGCTACATTCTTAGCTGCCTCTCTTGTTACTTCATTGTATACAGAAGTCTCTAATTCAACTAATACACCGATTCTTCCGCCGCCATGGATATAAGACTCAACAAAACCGTTCTCAGCAACAACCTTCTGGAATCTTCTGATATTCATGTTCTCGCCGATAATAGCGATCTGGCTGGATAACTCTTCTTTTACTGTCTTAGAAGAATCAAGTGCCCACTTCTCAGCTAAAAAGCTCTCTGTATCTGTGCTGTCAGATGTAATAACCTGATTAACAACAGCTGTTACAAAGTTTCTGAATGTTTCATTCTTAGCTACGAAGTCTGTCTCACTGTTAACTTCAACGATTGCTGCAACTTTTCCGCCTTCTGCTACTGCTGTTTCGCAAACACCTTCAGCTGCAATTCTGCCGGCTTTTTTCTCTGCTGCTGCAAGTCCTTTTTCTCTTAAGAACTCAACTGCTTTATCCATATCTCCATCGGTTGCGGCAAGAGCTTTCTTACAATCCATCATGCCTGCTCCGGTCATATCTCTTAAATCTTTAACCATTGCTGCTGTAATAGCCATTATTGTATTCCTCCGTTATAATTTATCTTTATGCTTCTACGAACTCTTCAGAACTTTCTTCTGCTGCTTCAACTTCAGCTGCTTCGGAATTGTCTGTCATCTGAACACCCTGGTTAGCTTCGATAACTGCATCTGCCATTTTAGCAACGATTAATTTAACTGCTCTGATCGCATCATCATTTCCGGGAATTACATAATCAAGTTCTTCAGGATCACAGTTGGTATCAGCAATACCGATTAAAGGAATACCTAAAGCGTGAGCTTCCTGTACGCAGATTCTTTCTTTCTTAGGATCTACAACAAAGATAGCATCGGGGATATTCTTCATATTCTTAATGCCGCCAAGGTTCTTCTCTAATTTCTCCCACTCTTTCTTTAACTCGATAACTTCTTTCTTGGGAAGAACTTCGAAAGTACCATCCTGGGACATAGTCTCAATCTGTTTTAATCTTGCAATTCTGCTCTGGATAGTCTTGTAGTTTGTTAACATACCACCTAACCATCTCTCATTTACATAATGCATTCCGCAACGCTCTGCTTCGGACTTAACGGAATCCTGAGCCTGTTTCTTAGTTCCTACAAAAAGAACTTTTCCGCCATCTGCAACGATATCTTTGATTGCATAATAAGCCTCATCTACTTTACCTACGGATTTCTGCAGGTCGATGATGTAGATTCCGTTTCTTTCTGTGTAGATGTACTCAGCCATCTTAGGGTTCCATCTTCTTGTCTGGTGTCCGAAATGCACACCTGCTTCTAATAACTGTTTCATTGATATAACGCTCATAATTTACCTCCAATTGGTTGTCTACTTCCGTATGTATCATTTTTCTGACAGACCTAACAGGCACCGGGCCAGAAATCAACATACGTGCAATTTAGCATATGAATTATAACACACTCCACTAAGAATGGCAAGCATAATTTGCTAATTTTCATTTTTCTCTCATATTATTGCCATTTCGTATCAAAATTTCTTCTTAAATATCTTATTTCATTTCTGCTTTCTTTTTTTATTCTTCTTCTGACTATTCCTTCGGTTCGGTTTCTATTCTTCTTTCGGCTATTCCTTCGGTTCGGTTTCTACTCTTCTTTCGGCTATTCCTTCGGTTCGGTTTCTATTCTTCTTTCGGCTATTCCTTCGGTTCGGTTTCTATTCTTCTTTCGGCTATTCCTTCGGTTCGATTTCTATTCTTCTTTCGGCTATTCCTTCGATTCTTTTTTCGGTTCATCATTTATATCTTCTTTCAATTCTTCTGACTGACTTCTTTTCTTATTACCCAGTCTTTTGCTTTTTTTAAGAAAGATAAAAATCGCTCCACCGACGATAACTCCCCAGAAAAGCAGATAAGGAAGATTAATTACAAACCATATAAAGAATTCAACAAATCCATCACGGATATTAACCAGCGTATTCTTAAAACCTGTTGTCATCCTGTCCCAATCACTTTTGGGTTCCGGCGGTGTAATGCGTATTACTTCATCGATGCTAAGTGTTATGGTTGCATACTCAACCAGATTATCATAGGTTCGTATAATAGAGGCATTCTGCTCCAATTGATAACGCACCGTACCAAGTCTTTCTTCCAGTGCTATGATATCTTCAATCTTATCTGCCTTTTCAAGGAGTGCCAGCAGTCTTTCCTGTTGAATTTCAAGTGCCTTTACTTCGCTTTCGGTATCAACATATTCCAAAGTTACATCTTCCGAGGAATCATTACGGCTTACCTGATTCATGTTTTCCCCAGCCATACTGATAAAGTCATCCGCCTTTTCCACGGGAATTCGCATGACATATTCCGCATATCTGGAACTGCTCTTATCCATTACATTTCCATGTATTCTGGAATTCTCAATATATCCTCCGGCCTTTTTCAGTTCTTCCGTCACCAGCTTGACAGAATCTTCAAACGCAAGGGTTTCATATTCAATCGATATTTTTCTTATGAGCTTTCTTGCAGAATCATTTAATTCACTTTCCCCTTCTGCTTTTGCCTCTTCCGGATTAACAGCTGTCGTTTCTACCCTTGGCTGTTCTCCCTTAACTCCTGCATTTCCCCCACTCTTATCCCCAGCCGGTGCTTCAAGACTATTGGTATCATAGGAATACCCTGTATCACTTTTTGATGCACAACCTGCAAACAGTACCAATACAGCCATAAACATAACTATTATTAACCGGTTTTTTTTCATAAATACTCCTTTTCCAAATATCATTCCTCGCCATGATATTTCAGAAATCGTTGAAAAACAACTTTCAACTACCGTTTAAGAGTTCCTCCTCCTGATTCTTTCTGTCTGCTCATGTTTGTAATATTATTATAAAAAATTAACTATATATTTACAATAATCAACCGGAACTTTAAGGAAAAAGTAAGAAAATATTATCTGGCAGGACGGAATTATTCTATTTCATAAAAAATCACATAAAAAAGAGAGAACAGACAGCTTTTTTACTGCCCTTCTCTCTTAGTTTATTCCGTCCTGATCAATCACCCACGCCCAATAAGTTATAATAATACCCGGTTAGAAGTATTTTTTGTTACCCCACAAATTACTCTTCTTTAAATCCAGGTATTCATTATAAGCACGCTCTAATATCTGTTTCTCATTAGAGAATTTCAACATGTGATACGCCTCATGGAATTTATAATATCCGGAATCCATAAAATATTCTTCTCTTTGCGGTTTGCTGTAATAGCTATCAGACATCATTAAATACCAATGAACATCCTTTATTACTGTATTCTGTGGTGTACTGAATGTATATTGGCTTTTGCCAATATATTTGATTATAGAAGCATCCGTCCCTGTTTCTTCTTTCACTTCACGTATGGCTGTCTCCTTATACTCTTCTCCTTCCTCCACAGTTCCTTTCGGCAGAACCCAACCTTCGTATTTGTTTTTATAGTTCTTATACAGTAGTAAAATCTTTCCTCTGAAAATAACTACACCGCCACAGCTCGTTGCTTCAATCATCGCAATTCCTCCTGTATTATGGTGTGTCAAATATCTGTTTCAAGTATACATCATATTATATAATTGTTCAACAAATATTTATGCAATACTAACAAACATATATAATATTATTATGATATAAACGTGAATCAGCAGGACTCTACTGTAATTATTTCCTATTTGGATTTAAAATACGCTTCAAAAATTTTTTCTGCTATAGGAACAGCATAATCACTTCCGGTTCCTACGCTCTCGACAATGATACTTACTGCAATTTCAGGCTTTTCTGCAGGCGCAAACCCAACGAACCAGGCATGTGCCGGCTTTCCTTCCATATATTCGGCAGAACCGGTTTTGCCAGCCACAGAGTATCTGGAATTTTTAAGGGCTGCAGCTGTTCCGCTTTCTACAGTTGCATTCATAAAAGTGGTAAGTATTTCGGCTTCTTCCGGAGTCATTGCTGTCTTATACATTTCAGGCAGATATTTCTTTACGGTTTCACCACTCTGACTTTCAATGCTGTCTACGACATAAGGCTTCATCATAACGCCCCCATTGGCTATGGCAGATACGATGAGGGCATTGTGAAGAGGCGTGATCTGGGTTTGTCCCTGTCCGATAACAGTCTGAGGAATCTGATCTTTTGCCGTTTTACCGTTCAATACAAAGCTGCTTTTATTATAAACCATGTCAACAGGTATACTCTGATTGAACAAAAAGCTGTCACACAGCTTTCGAAATGCTGTCATATTCAAGGTGGTTCCTATATTGGCAAAGGACGAGTTGCAGGATTTGGCCAGAGAGGTTTTAAGGTCCACATGTCCATGGGCATTGTTGTGATAACAGTTGATGGTTACACTGTTAAATACATCTTTACCGGTACAGTTATATTCATAATTTTCATAATCAGGATTTTCTCTGACATATTCAAGTGCCGTCAGTATTTTAAAGGTAGAACCGGGAGGATAAAGACCTTGTGCCGCACGGTTAACCAGCGAAGAATCCTTATCACCGTCTTTTGAATCCTCCTTGGTAAGCTCCTCCCAGGTATCATTAATGGTATTGGGATCATAATCCGGCTTTGATACCATGGCAATTATTTTACCGGAGGAAGGTTCCATGACCACCACCGCTCCCCGGTTATTGCCAAGGGCATTATATGCTGCTTCCTGTATTCTTGTATCCAGGGTAGTCACAATGCTGTCACCGATATTTTTGCTGCCGGATAGCTCCTTTACAATCTTACTGATGGTATTGGTATGAGAAGTCAGCATGTGAAAATTTTCCGAAGACTCAAGGCCCGTTCTGCCTTTCGAAAATCTTCCCACAACATGGGCGTAGATATTCTTAAAGGGATAATCCCTTGTCTCTACCCCCTCGGAATCTACTAAAGTATGGGCCAGAACCTTGCCGTCCGATGAGAGTATATCTCCTCTGATAATCTGTTCTGCCAACAGATCCTGCCTCTTATTATAAGGATTATTGATAACTTCACTGCTGTCTCTTATCATAAAATTGGCATAATACCCGATAACCAGAAGAAAAAGTCCTGCAAATACATAGGTTATAAAAATGATTTCCCTGTTCTTATTCTCTTTACTCTTTCCTTTTCCCGTAGTATTATCTGCAGCTTCAATGCTTTCATCAGATTTAAGAATATTTTTTTTGTTTTTATTACCCCTTATAAGAAGCCTGTGCTTTTCAGATAACGGACTCTTTTTTGGAGTTTTGTTTTCCTGAGATTTCTTTTTCTTTTTTACCTTTTCTTCTTTTTCCATCTTCATTCCTATCCTGACTCAGTACATAAAGTCCCTGTGTCACACTGAACATAATTACACAACTTAGTACGGAACTGCCTCCGTAGCTAACAAAAGGAAGGGTCACTCCCGTGGAAGGAATCAGTTTCGTAACACCTCCCAGTGAAAGGAATACCTGAAACGCATACATGACACCAAATCCCAGTGCAATAAGTTTATAGAACTGATTTTCAAATTTCATAGCTATGTTAATAGTCAGTATAAAATAATTCAAGCAGATCAGTACCAGGCACAGTGCAAAGAAACCACCCATTTCTTCTGAAATGGCAGAGAAAATAAAGTCACTGTCCGCTACCGGAATACTGGTAGGGAGACCCTTCGTCAAACCCATTCCAAACCAGCCCCCCGTACCTATGGCAAACAGGGATTGTGACACCTGATATCCCTCTCTGTCAATAAGTGCCCAGGGATCCTTCCAGGCCATGACCCTCACCCTGACATGGGAGAAGAACTTATAGGCAAGGACTGCTGCCAGACTTCCTGCCACTAAACCTGCTCCAAGATACAGGGGCTTAGCTGTTGCTGCATACAGCATCATCAGATAGGTGAGGAAGAAGATCAAGGCACCGCCCAAATCTTTTTCTGCTACCAGAATCAACACATGAAGTGCCGCCAGTCCCGTTACAACTACTATATACCGAAAATCCTTCCTCTTTGACAATAGAGAGGCAAAACAGAACACAAACAGAATCTTTACAAATTCTGAAGGCTGGAAGCTTACACCCTTAATTCTTATCCAGTTGGTAGCCCCGTAATTCTCGGTTCCCCAGAATAGTACCACTAATAGAAGGAGGATTCCCAAGGCTCCATAAATCCAGCCCAGACGTTTCAGATAATCTATCTTATCAATCAGAAGCGGGATTACAAGGCATAGCAGCAAAGCACCCGAGGCAATAATCAACTGCTTAAAAGCCTTATCATATTCTGTCTTCGCCGATAATCTGGTTATCATAATATAACCTGTAATCAGCATAAACACCATATTATATAAAAGTGGTTTAGACAGATTTACATATACCCATTGATAGAAGCCAAAAACCATAATCAGAGTAAGGACCTCCAAAGCATAGATTATGATTATCCAGTTGCTCTTTTGGTTTATATAAATGATAGAATAGCTGACAAAATGAAAAAGGAACAGTAAAAATTTCATATTAGTATAAATACTTCCCTGCCTGGCTTTATCGGAAATACCCAGTACTCTGTAGGACAGGAAGGTATACATGGCAACTAATACGATTATCATATATTTGGATATTTCCGAAAGCAGATTGACCATCCTCAAATCACCGTCCTTTCCTTCTTCTTATTTTATGGATATCTTCCTATATTTGGTGTTACACAATAAGGAATTGTTATTTTAGTCAATCCCTCTCTTAAAATGTCCTCTGGTATAATCAGACCCCTTCTCGGTTCTGTGTATCCCCTTTAGATAAGCATCTATATATTGCTCCAGCAAGTCCTCTGCTTCTTTTTCTGATTCCTCTGTAAAATCAAGCCGTACAGCAGAAGGCTTAAGAGTCTTTACTTCCTCTTCGCAGGATAAAAGCGATAAAGGTTTGCTGTTATAGATTACATTATAACAATCCCTGCAATGTCTTGCTATGGGAAAACCATTTCCCAAACGGTCCGTAAGAACAGCCTTCCCCGCATCTCTTAGGGAACATGCTTCACTGCTGCTATTGTCCTTAAGCTTATCCCGGCCTGCCTCTGTAAGGTACAGGCATTGTGCTGAAATCATTACCGGCAGCTTAGAATATACCGTGATATAGTGATAAATATCGGATATTTCTCTGAGCTCCTGGTAATTCAGCTCATAAGGAGCAGTAATAGCTTCAACTCCCAGGGATGCATAATATTCTCCTGCACTACGGTTCATGGCATAAAGACAATAATCACCTATTATTCGTTTCTCAGTCTCTAATTTGCATTTTACCAGTTCATATTCTTCCAGATTCCTTATAAGAAATCCATTTATAGTATTGTCTTCCAATATGGATTTATTCTGTAACAGTAACTCATAGGTTATGCTTCTTAGCACAAAAGGAAGCGCAATAACAGCTTTCTTACCTTTTTGCACTATTTCCCTTGTCAGGTTCAGCAGATCAGGAAGAGGTGTTATGTCACTTTCAAGCATAATTTCTGTTACTTCCTTGGATTTAAGTGCCGCCCTTAATTGCTCCTCTGTCTGAACCAGTACAGATACATACAAGGGTTCCTCTGCCCGTTTCCCGTAATAAGCAGTATATCCATACTCCTTAACTTCATTTCTACGGTAACTTTCCTTTATATTTCTTAGCAGCTCTTCGACTCCAAGCCGCCTTAATTCATTGAGTTTTCCCACGGGTATAAATAGATTTCCCCTTAACTCTACTTTCAGGTCTTCCAGATAAAAGTTGGTATCACCTAATTTATCCAACTGTTTTACCAGCTTGTCCTCTGTTATGGGCTGACTCTGTGCCTCCTGAGGAGTATCTCCATAGACCTGTATCTCATTGTCATAGCAGTTTAAAGAAAGCTTCATGGGACTGCCCACTTGTGCTGTAAACACGCCTCTTACCGGCAGTTTTGTCTGTTTTTCAAGATACTCTTCTCTGATACTTCCAAGGAGAAGATTATTCCTGGTTCGATACACCGGGTATCCCTTCTGGAGTTTTATTCCCCTTTTATAATTAGAGGTAATTTTACCTCCTTTGTTTTCACCGGTTTTTACAGTAAATTCATACAATGCTTCATTCTTATTACGTACTTCCAGTATATCCTGTGCATTGATGTCTTCCTGCAACTCTATAACCATTTGCGAATCTGTTACTTTAATAAGCTTTCCCACCGGCAAACCACTGTGATTCGGGCGGTTGGTGGTAAGCATGGAGATTCCGCCATGCATTTCATAATAACCTTTCGAAAAACCTCCCCTGTTATAAATATCTGACAGATTCCGAATATCACCTGCCAATTCTGCAGTATGGCTTTTCTCATAGCTTTCATAACCTTGAGCTCCCAGGTCATAGTATAAGTCCCTGTACTTGCGGTAGATGGAAGTAACAATGGCTGTATATTCAGGACCTTTCATCCTTCCTTCAATTTTAAAGGAATCGATACCTGCTTGTATCATTTTCGGCAGCAAAGCCAAAGTTTCAATATCCTTTGGACTTAGATAATAGCCGTTTCCTCTATCCTGTCCATCAATTTTTAACTGATAGGGCATTCTGCAGGGCTGTGCACATCTTCCACGGTTACCGCTCCTGCCTCCAATCATACTGCTTAAGAGGCATTTACCGGAATAACAGTAGCATAGAGCTCCATGCACAAAGGATTCCACCTCCAAACCAGTAGAATCTTTTATGGACCTTATCTCCTGCAGATTCAATTCCCGGGCATTTACTACTCTGGTCACTCCTGTTGCTTTTAATATCATAGCCCCCTCTCCCATAGTCAGGGACATTTGAGTACTGGCATGAAGCGGCAGCTCCGGAAAGTGCTCATGGAGAAAATGAAGCACTCCAGAATCCTGAACAATAACCGCATCTATTCCGTGTTCGTAATATGTTTTTATATAATCAAACAGCTCTTTTTCAAGCTCCTTGTTCTTTAGCAAGGTATTCACTGTAAGGTAAATGTTCTTACCATAAAGGTGTACCAGGTCTATTGCCTCCTTCATGGTATCCGTTGTAAAATTGTCTGCATAAGCTCTGGCTCCAAATCTGGTTCCTCCCACATAAACAGCATCACAGCCTGCATTCACCGCTGCCTTCAGGCTGTCCATGGAACCCGCCGGTGCCAATATTTCTACTCTGTTCATAATTTCCTTTCCAAATATCCTTCTCTATTCCCGGGATATCGTAAATCTATCAGCTTCTAACCTGAATAAAACAGGCTGATGCATTGATGGAGCCTTGTCCTCCATTTAGCAGCAGCCTCATAGTTATCCTTTGGTATTTCTGTTTTTATTACCTAATTCTGTTTCCAGTCTTATTATCTTCTTCTGATTCTCATTGAGTTCATCTTTAAGAGACGCTATCAATTTTTCTGCTTCAGCAAGTTTTGTATTCAGAGACACCAGTTCATGTTTTAATTCAAAGATTTCTTTGGCTTTCTCTTCATTTTCCTGCTCGATTTCTTTTGCCTGTTCTCTGACCTTAAAATAATCATCTGCTATATTGATTTCCATAAGGATACTTTTCATCTCAGAGTCCAGTAATTTATAAAAATCCTGCTTTTTGAAATCACTATTTTTGTTATTAATATAAGATGCCACTTTTTGAAGATACTCTTCACTCTCATATCCGCGCAAAGTATACTTTTTGTTGTTTATTATGACTTCGATATTGTTCATCTTATTCATGGAGCAGCCTCTTTTGTCTGAACCTTTCGGGAACAGCATACCTTCCTTGTATTTCCTACTATTTGTTCCATTATAATATAACAAATGGTGTAAGGCAAGTACTTCTTGAGGGAATGCAGGGGTAAGAAATGGCTGGGTGGTGGTCTATGGCGGCGGACGATGAGTTTGGCTTACCTTTATGCATTTCTTGTTCAGGGTCCCAAATTCCACTAAAATGGCAGCAACTGTTCCTGGCAGGCAGAATTATACCAAACTCGCTGTACCGTTATCTCAGCGTAAGGTTTTGAGCTCAAACAGTGGTATAATTATGCCTAGTCACAGTTGCTGCCATTTAAGTGTCATTAGGAACCCTTCAATAGAAAATGCCTAAAGGTAAGCCAAACTCATCTGGTTATTAGCAATATATATACATATTGATTTATATTGATTCATTAATTCTTGATAGCTTTAAGTCTGCCTAATCATATACTTATCGATGTTTAAGCCAATATTCATATGATATTTTTATTTAAATATGATATATTTTTCTAGATATGATACATTTTCCAAATATGATACATTCTTCTATATATGATACTAAAATACTTTATCAAATTTTTAATGATTTACAATTATACTTAAGATTAAAACATCAAAGGCATATTTCCATACGAGCACAGGCAAATTGCACAAAGCAGAAAGAACGAATGCGCCTATGGAAAGGCATTAGAAGTCCTTTTATCTGGAGATTTTGTGCTATAATATAAAGTAGATTGTTTGAGCGAAGCGAGTTATCTACTTTATATTATGTCAAGCACAAAATCTCCAGATAAATTAGGACTTCTTATGCCTTGGAATCGAAGCATGAGTTCTTTCTGCTTTGCGCAATTTGCCGTCCCCTTGCGAAACACCCTCCCCTTTTTATTCCTGCCCCTTTTCAGGCAGTCCAAAATGCCGATAAGCCTCCCCCGAAACCATACGGCCTCTGGGAGTCCTAAGAATCAACCCATTTTGTACAAGGTAAGGTTCATATACTTCTTCAATGGTCCCCGGATCCTCCCCCAGAGTTGCCGCAACCGTTTCTATTCCTACCGGACCGCCGTTGAATTTCTCGATCATTGACAGTATGATTGCCCTATCCATGTTGTCCAGACCAAGTTTGTCTACTTCCAGTAAGTCCAGTGCAAAATCTGCCACTTCTTTGGTTATATGTCCGTCGTATTTCACCTGGGCGAAGTCACGTACCCGCTTTAAGAGTCTGTTGGCCAGTCTTGGGGTACCTCTTGAACGACGGGCCAGTTCGTAGGCTCCTTCATCGTCTATATCTACTTTTAAGACTTTTGCGGAGCGGCAGATAATTTCTTTTAGTTCATCGTTTGTATAGAATTCCAGACGGCTTACTACTCCGAACCGGTCTCTTAAAGGAGGGGTCAGCATTCCGGCTCTGGTGGTAGCTCCTACCAGGGTGAATTTGGGCAGCTCAAGGCGTATTGATTTGGCTGCTGCACCTTTTCCTATTACGATATCGATTGCATAATCCTCCATAGCCGGGTACATCAGCTCTTCTACCTGGCGGTTCAGCCGGTGGATTTCGTCTACAAATAAGACATCGCCTTCTTTTAGATTACTTAAGATTGCTGCCATTTCACCGGGTTTTTCAATAGCCGGACCTGAGGTTACCTTCATATCTACTGACATTTCATTGGCGATAATACCCGCAAGGGTTGTCTTACCGAGTCCTGGAGGTCCATAGAATAGTACATGGTCTAATGATTCACCTCTTTGCCTGGCTGCTTCTATATATACCTTAAGGTTTGCTTTTGCTTTTCCTTGTCCGATATAATCTGTCAGCATCTGAGGTCTCAGGGAATTTTCAATTTTCTTATCTTCATCGGTTAAATCAGTTGTTATAATACGTTTTTCCATTGATATCCCGCCTTAAAAACTTATATTCTTTAAGGACAGCTTAAGCACATCCTCCACTGTCAGGTTCTCTGTTATTTCTACACTTCCCACCGTTTTCGCCGCTTCTGCCGGTGAATATCCAAGTGCTACCAGTGCCTCTATTGCTTCTTTTCTTACTTCGTGAAGTTTATTCTTATCATTGGTAAGTGAATTTCCTTCTCCCAGGTTGTTTAATAACCTTTCTTCAAAGGCCTCGCTTAATTTCAGCTTATCTTTTAACTCCAGTATCAGTTTTCCCGCTGTTTTTGTTCCGATTCCGGGGGCTTTGGCAATGGTCTTGACATCATCTGAGAGTACGGCAAATCTCAGGTCATCGGGTGTAATGGAGGAAAGTATTCCAAGTGCACCTTTGGGTCCTATTCCATTTACTGTTATCAATAATTTAAATATTTTTAAGTCTTCCTGGGTAAGGAATCCGAATAAGCCCACATAATCTTCCCTTACGTGTAAATATGTATATACAGTAACCATACTGCCTAAGCGAGGCAGGTTACTCAAACTGGATATGGGCATCTTAACGTCGTAACCCAATCCACCGGCTTCCACTACAATTCCTTCCTCTGAAACCATTGCAAGCTCACCTTTTATATATGCTATCATACCTATTCTTCCTGCCTTAATCTTAGTTGAATTAAGTTTTTTGATTTTATTTATTGCTCCTGATTCCTTGTTCTTACTATTTGTGCTATTTATCAGATTGACTGATACAGGCACGTTGTATCTGTATCAGCCTTTTTTTCTGTTATATTTTTTCATTTAGATATCCCGGTTCTCTCGAACTGCATCTATTTCTATTCTCCAATATCATATACAGAACGTATCTTCAGTTCTTTTGTACTTCCTGAAAGTACTTCGACCCATACTTCCTCTCCGTTGACATCAAAATAATTATCAGAAAGTTTTAAATCACCTTCTGCATTGGATATTTCAACACTTTTTGCATAGGTTTTTGCATTTACTATCAGACTATTTCCCTGCACCCGGGCTGTAAGACAGGGATTTTCGAATTCAAAGTGCTTTGGTGCCGTAAAGAGACAACTGCCTCTGGAGATAACCTTCTCTTCCATTACAAATTCAAAAGTCAGGTAACTGCTCAGCTCATCATATTTACTAAAATCAAGTTTATCAAGCCATATGCTGGTCAGGGCAGGTACTGTAACTGTTTCCTCTCCCTTTTGCAGGATTTCCGCTTTTGGATTTCTGAGTGCCCAGCTTACCTTTCCTGTAATGTCTGACATGGTTTCGTTGGCTATATTTAATTTAGCTGATTTTTCAATGTCATGAGGTTCCTCAATACAGTGAGGCCTCTGGGTCATCTCCCCTTCTTCTTCACAGGAGATCATTACAGGAGCAAAAAAACGTTTCTCGTAATAATGCAGTGCTTTCCAGCGTCCGTAATAGTCGATACTTGACCAGGAAGCTACAGGCCAGATGTCATTAAGCTGCCACACGATAGCTCCCATACATCTTCCCCTGTGCCTTCTCCAATGTTCTACTCCATAACGGATGGCATCCGCCTGCAGCAACTGGGATGTATAGATTAAATGGTCGAAATCCTTGGGATAGAGGTAATTATCGGAGATATAATTTAATATCTTACCATTGGCAGCCGTATTTCTCTGATGCATCTCCATAACCCTGGAAAAGATATTCCTGTCCTTTTTCTCTGTAAAGCTTTCAATGGTCTGTATACAGGGAAAAGACTGAAAACCGAATTCTGAGGCATAACGGAAATGAAATTTCCTATATTCTGAAAAGGGTTTATTTCCATGCCATACATCCCAGTAATGGGTATCTCCTTTATCCGGATTCCAGGAGTCTATGAAATTACCGCCTGAGGAAGGCGAGGAGGGCCAGTAAAAGGTTACCGGATCATATTCCTTTACTATCTTTGGAATGATATACTCAAAAATCTTAATATAATCCAGTACCTGCTTGGGAGAAGGCTTCCATACCTTGTCCTGCACCTGGGTCTCCATTTCATTATTTCCGCACCAGACTGCAAGACTTGCATGATGTCTGATACGGATAACATTATCTATGGTCTCTTGTGTTATGTTCTCTTCGAATTCATCATTTAACTCATAGCTGGCACAGGCATACATAAAATCCACCCATACCATTAATCCCAGCTCATCACAGAGATCAAAGAAATAATCATCCGGGTAGTATCCGCCGCCCCAGATACGAATGGTATTGTGATTAGCTTCGATGCAATCCTTTAAGAGCCTTTCGGTTCTTGACGGAGTAACCCTTCCAAGAATATTATCCTCCGGAATATAGTCCGCACCCATGGCAAATACAGCTACACCATTAACCACATGGCAGAAACTCTCCCCCCATTGATCCTTTTCATTTTTAACAGTTAAGGTGCGAAGACCGATTCTTTTCTCCCAGATATCAAGTATTTCACCTTTATCATTACTAATCTCGCCCCTTATGGTATATAAAGGCTGCTTGCCGTAACCATTTGGCCACCATAAGCTTGGATTATTAATCTCAATGGTGCCGTCTTCTTTCTGGGGATAGATTTCTCCCTCCATACTAACTGCCTGAAAGGTTACCTTCTGAGCCAGCTCTTTGCCAAACAGTTCAAGACTCCAGTCTATATCAAGAATCACCTTATCCTTTGCATGCTGCTGTTTTACATAAACTTCATCAAAACGGCATTCCTTAATGGACAGGATTTTAACATCCCTGAAAATACCTGCATCAGGAAGTCTTGGACCCCAATCCCAGCCGAACATACAGTGGGCTTTTCTGATATGTGGAAACCCCTCCATACAATCACCGCTGCCGCCGGTGTAACACTTTTCCTGTTCCTCTTTGATATATCTGGTGGGAGAGAATAATTCAATCCTTAACCGATTCGTCCCCTCTTTAGCCAGTTCTTTCATATCAAATTCCCAGATACGGTGCATATTATAACATTTTCCCAGAAAGCTTTCATTAAGATATATTTCACCCAGGGTGTCTATTCCGTCAAAGCGAAGCAGCAAGCCATCACTCTCAAGAATTTCTTTCTCCAGGTTAAATTCAGTCTCATAAGTAAAATCCTTCTCCATAAGTTTAAGGGCATCCAACTCATTATCCCTATAAAAAGGATCCGGCATCTTACCTAAGGAAAGAAGGGTCCCATAAACAGAACCGGGAACTTTAGCAGACATATACTCACTGCCTATCCCATATACATTTTCTCCGTTTATCTTCATCTTCCATGTTCCATTTAAACTAACTGTCTTCATCAGTGCCTCCTGCAATTACATTAAGGTAGAAAATAAATTTAAGAATCTCTGATTAAGTTTTAGTAACCAGGGACGATGTTTCCATTCCTCATAGGTAAATTCATGACTGATTCCCATGGTAGCAATCAGGTCTTCCTTTATGTTGTCTATTATATCTCTGTTGCACATCCATAAACCACATTCATAATGCAGAAAGAAGCTGCGGTAATCCATATTTATGGTACCCACGATACCACAGTCCTCGTTAATGATAGTCTTGGCATGTATAAATCCGGGTGTATACTCATAGATTTTTACTCCACCCTCTAAAAGCTGCCCATAGTTATAATTTGTAAGTTTCTTAACATTCTTTTTATCCGGTATATTCGGTGTAATGATACGTACATCCACACCGCTTTTTGCTGCTTCTATCAGTGCCTGCTTCATATCATCCTCTATTACCAGATAAGGAGTGGTTATATAAACATACTTCTTTGCATAGTGAATAATTTGCTTATAGATACTTTCGATAGGATTGTTGGGTCTGTTGGCAGGTCCGTCAGAAATAACGTGACAATAAACATCATTCTCGGGGAACACCTTTGTAGGGCGATACGGATTATAATCCATCCACTCACCGCTTTTTGAGATTTCCCACATCTGCAGGAAGGTAACAGTAAGGCCCCAAACTGCCTCCCCCTCCACTCTGACAGCATTGTCCTTCCATTTGCCGAAACGCTCTATGAGATTAACATACTCATCTGCCAGATTCATACCCCCGGTATACCCGATATTACCATCAATTACAAGGATCTTTTGATGGCTTCTGTAATTCATATACAGCTTATCGGTATATTTATGAATAGGATTAAATACTGCTGTCTCAATTCCTTCCGCCTCCAGATTTCTACGGAAATTTGGTGAGGTACGGAGGGTTGCGCCAAAGTCATCATACATAAATTTTATCTCTACACCCTGACTCTTTTTCTTAAGCAGCAGAGTATGCATTCTTTCCCAAAGTACCCCTTCCCCTACTATAAAGAAATTAATAAAGATAAACTGGCTGGCTTCTTCGATGTCTTTAAAAATAGCCTCAAAGGTATCCTCTCCCATTGGATAATAGGAAACACTGTTATTCTTAAACAGCGGGAAATTCTGAGATTCCATATATTTTGACATTCTGCTTTTTGTAGGGTATTTCAGGGCATAACTTTTTGCATTTTCCTCATTATAATGCAGGAAGGTATTACCGTGCTGAATACATGCCATGATTTTCTTTTCAATTTTCTGAGTTGATCCTGACTTTCCCCATAAGGCATACATTATATGCCCTGTAACGGGAAGCAGTAAAATAATACATATCCAGGATATCTTATAGGAGGAGTTACGGTTGTCATTAACCAACCCCACTATGATAAAGATACTGGCTACTTCTATAAAAATATAAATGTAAACAGAGCCGCTTACCCAATACCCCAGCATTACTATCAATACCATCTGGATCAATACCAGAATTCCCACCAGGGAAACTCTTAGGATTCCGCTTAAATAGCTCTTTGTTGAACCTATAATGTTGTCATTTGCACTCATGTCTTTCCACCTGTTGTTAACTCCTTCCAGACTTCCGGCAGTCTCTGCTGCTGCAACTTCTCTGGTGTCTGAAGCAAGTTGTTCTCCTTTTCTAATACGGGCAATTACCTTTATATCGGGGAAGGCACGTAAAAGTCGTCTTTGTATCGGATTTCCCGAGCCGATCATCGACTGAATTCTTGAGAGATAATCTTTCGCCTGAACTTCAATATCCTGTCTAAGAGATTTAAAATCAAAATCTTCCAGATAATGATTTCTCTCCAAAAGCTTTTCCTTGTTCTCGTCCATAAATTGTCTGATTTTATCAGCCATTTCGGAGATTCGGTATCCCGAGAGCCTTTTCTTAAGCTCTTCTTTTGTCTCGTAAATTCTGGTTCTTTCAATATAGTCAGTAAATTCTTCTTTTATATGGAGCAATTCTGCAAAAATGCGATCCAGCTTGAGGGTCTGAACTATTGTGATCCACATATCTATTATGAACAATAATAGTGCAATGGATACAACATAAATACCTGTAACACGGGGAATTGCCTCATAAACACGGACAACTCTCGGCTGCAGTACTCCGATTTCTAAAAGAGACATAAATCCCCAGGCAGTTCCTGCAAGCAGGCATACTCTGCCTTTTATATTAAATAATTTATCACTGTAATCCCACCATCTTGCATGAAAAAGAACCTCCATAATCCAGGAAGTAAAATACTCCAGCATACTGGCTAATATCATTCCGCCAAAGAAAATTATTAAGTATTGTGTTCTTATCTGCCAGAAGAATATGTATATGATAGTTGCGCCTACTCCGTAAATTGGAATAACCGGACCATTAACAAATCCACGATTCACAAAAGACTTCTTTCTCACAGATACCAGCGTACTTTCATAAATCCAGCCGATAAAAGAATATGCGAAAAAATTATACAAAATATGCAGTAAATCAACTCCGAATATTTTTAGATCAAACATGGCATCCACCCTTGTACCAAAATGTAATTAAGACCATTGTAACATAACTGGCAAAGAAAACCTAGATAAATTTTGCCCTGAGCCCTGTCATTACCTGTTCTGATATTCTTTCCGGCAGCAGTTTTTGTCGAACTGCCAAAAGATTCCCTGCTTGTAAACCTGACAGGTTATGATACAATATTCTTATTAAAACCAGTATATTTTATTTTAGAATCGAGGTTTATATGCATATACAACACAGTACAATCCAAGCAGCATATACCTATCCGCTGCATGAACCTTATACCTTAGAAGATATCATATTCTTCGACATTGAAACCACAGGGTTTTCACCAAAAACCTCCTATGTTTATCTTATTGGCAGTATTTATTATAAGAAGGGGTCATGGCATTTAATACAGTGGCTTAACGAAGAACCTAACAAGGAATCTCAGCTGATAGCTGAATTTGAGGCGTTTATAAAATCCTTTAAACGGATAATACACTACAATGGCAGCGGCTTTGATATACCCTTTCTGCAGAAAAAGGCAGAATTGTATGGTCTTGCAGATCCATTTTCCCACCTGGAAAGTGTTGACCTGTATAAGCTGATACAACCGCTTAAGAAGTTTCTTTCTCTGGAAAGCTTGAAATTAAAATCCATTGAGGAATATTTAAAGCTCAAAAGGAAAGATACCTACTCCGGTGAAGAATTAATCCCCATCTATTCCAGTTATGTGGGAAGGCTAATTTATGAAAATATGAAAATAAAATCCGGGCAGCTGTCTGCTTCTGCAAATTCAGTCAGTAACCAGGATACTCCCGACTCACAAAGTCTAAGGGATATTCTGCTCCTGCACAATGGAGAGGATGTCATAAATCTGCTTCCTATATCAGATATGCTGTATTACTGCGATACCTTTAAAGCTGATTTTCTGTCAGCAGTTTATACTCCCCTTGCTTATCATCTCTTTATAACAGATACTTTAACAGTTATAGAATTCAAGATGCCCATTACTTATCCTCTTTCTATAACAATAAACTGCTCTGTAAAAGAAAAGGGTTCCCTGAAAAAGGGATTGGAATACCTTGAAGCAATGGAGCTAACAGCAGAGTTCAGCAAAGACACCCTGCGACTTCATCTGCCCATCTATAATGGCACATTAAAATACCACTTATCACCGGCATCGGATTATTTCTACCTTCCATTAGAGGATACAGCAATTCATAAAAGCGTTGCCCAGTATGTAGATAAGGAGTACCGCCAGAAAGCCAAACCTGCTAATTGTTACATTAAGAAACAAAGCCGTTTTATACCAGTGGGCGAAGACCATACCGGGACCTGCTTTAAAAAAAATTATTCTGACAGAATATCTTACATAGAAGCAGAAGACTTAGAGAAGCAATCCCTTGAAGAAGTAATTACTACAGCAAAAGGCCTGATAAATTATATGAAAGACTTTTTTCGAATATAATGTCAAAGCACACATAACTCTCCTGAACTTCGGTTATACTATTTTTGTTCATTAAATCAAACGACGAAATGAACCGTTCAAATATGAATGTAAATAAAGTCTCAGAAGGAGTTTATCTATGGCAAACACGAAAAATAGCGGTTCAAAAAACAGTACTAAAAATAAGGCTGCAAGTATGAATCAAACCAGTACTGTAAGCGAAGTAAACACCAATACGGATTCATCCATGAAGGACACCCACACATTAGACAGGACATCTGTAGTAAATTCAGATGAATCCGAAAGAAGAGACGGTCCGGGAGGAAACTAATCGGACAAAAATAAAAATGAGACCTTTCAGGTTTGCCTGAAGGTCTTATTTTTATTATTTCTTATTGTTTTGATAATTGTCTCCTGAAAGTCCAAACACCGCACGTGCACTCTCGGCCTGCGGATCGTGTTTAATGTGTTTGGAATGAAAGGTTCCGTCTTCTTTTTTATTATTTTTAGTACTTTTCATTTTATTCTCTGCCATATTATGACCTCCTGCTTAATTGTTTTATGTTACAATAAATAGTATAACAGGATCATTATATACTCATTCACAATTATATCAGTTATTTTATCAGAGATAAAAGGAGTTAACCCCTGATTGCTTAAAATCTTCATTGAAGATTTTAATCCACGCTTTAACTTTTGATTTATTATTTAATAATTCAAATTTAATCGTATGTAAGACGCCATTATTAAGATAGCTGATACTAAGATGATCAGCGTATTTTAAATTGTTTCTGATACTCCTGACATGACTTAAAATCTTTATTTCAGTTATTTTATCAAAGGTTAATTTATATTCAACACCACTTCCACTAAAACGAAAACCATCATTCTCAAAACGTATGTAGCAAGCCATATTATTCGGAAGGGAAAGCCCCGAATAATGGAGTGCACTAATAAGAGTTTCTTTGTGCAAACTTAGAATTTCCCGTTCAACATTACTTCTTGGTTTTTTTATAATCAAAACCAGTGCTATAACAGTGAAAAGGATTGCAACAGGCAGACTTTCTACTATATTCCCGCGATTCCCCAGCACTCCCAATATAGATATTAATATCAGAAAACCCCCGATTATTTTCTGCGTCAATTCAGCTTCTCCTTTGTTCATTTGTATTCTTATATCAGTATACTCTACCTGCCTGTCAGCAGCAAGGGTTTATTAGCAATCCCTGACAGGCAGCATTGGTGTAAAATCTGTGTAATCGCAAAAAAAAGGCTCCTGGAAAATCCCAGGGCCTTGATTTTTCACTACTGTTCTACAGGAATGATTTCTTTCTTGTTATAAGAACCACAAGCTTTACATACTCTGTGAGGCATCATTAATTCGCCGCACTTGCTGCACTTAACTAAATTAGGTGCAGACATTTTCCAGTTTGCTCTACGGCTGTCTCTTCTTGCTTTGGAAGATTTATTCTTCGGACAGATAGCTCCCATGATTACACCTCCTTAAAATTATTGAATATATCGCGGATTACTGACATTCTGGGATCCAAATCCTGTTTCTCACAAGTACAAGTCCCTCTGTTCAGATCGGAACCGCATACCTTGCAAAAGCCTTTACAATTCTCGTCACACAGAACCTTCATGGGAAAGTCTATTAGAATTTCGTCATAGACCAGTAAATCTACATCCAGATTATATTCACTAATATAATTTGTTTCGTCCAATTCCTTAATCCGTTCCTCTGAATCCTTCATAAAATCCAATTCCTTGGAAAATGTCAGATTGAAGGGTGTTTCTACGTCTTTAAGGCATCTACTGCACGGAATTAAAAGAGAAATCTTTATGCTGCCTTCCAGCTCAACTTTCCGGTCTCCTAAATGGGTTATGGTTAAGTCCACCGGTTCCTTCTCAGTCAAAGGATAGTTAATACCTTCTATACAGAATTCCTCTGTTTCGATGGGAGCTTGTATAGAAACGATATTGCCCTTGACAGACATAATCTCAGACAAATTAATTAACATAGCAATCTCCTATCTTCGAAAATTCGCACTGTTACCATTATAATCAGTGATATAGCTTTTGTCAACGGATATTTTTATTTTTTCGAATATATTTATGGAATATTATGTCGTTTCGGGTTATGTTTATGCTAAAAGTTCAACAGTCTCTCTTGCAATTGCAAGTTCTTCATTTGTAGGAATGATATATACCTTAACCTTAGATTCAGGAGTTGAAAGTTCAATTTCTTTTCCTCTTGTATTGTTGTTCTCTTCGTTAAGGGTTACTCCTAAATAGCCAAGATAGCTGATTGTTCCTTTTCTTACTGCCTTGTCATTCTCACCAAGTCCCGCTGTAAATACGATTGCATCAACACCATTCATTGCGGCTACATAAGAACCGATTGTTTTAGCAACATGATAATTGAAAACATCTACTGCAAGAATTGCTTTCTCATTACCTAAAGCTGTAGCATCCTCTAAGTCTCTGAAATCGCTGGAGATTCCGGAAAGTCCAAGTACACCGGACTTCTTATTTAACACTTCCATTACCTGCTCAAGTGTCATATTTTCTTTATTCATCAGGTATTCGATGATTGCGGGATCAATACTTCCGCTTCTTGTACCCATAATAAGACCTTCAAGAGGAGTAAGTCCCATGCTGGTATCTACGGATTTACCGTTTAATACAGCTGTAACACTGGATCCGTTACCAAGGTGGCAAACGATTACTTTGGAATTATTCGGATCAAGTCCTAATAACTGAACTGCTCTTTTTGCTACAAAGCTGTGACTGGTTCCGTGGAAACCGTATCTTCTGATTTTGTAGTTTGAATAATATTCATAAGGAAGACCATACAGATACGCTTTCTGAGGCATAGTCTGGTGGAAGGCAGTATCAAATACAGCTACCATAGGAACGCCTGGTATCAGGTTCTGGCAGGCACGAATACCAATAAGATTTGCAGGGTTATGGAGAGGTGCCAGGTCGTTGCACTCTTCTATTCCTGCAATAACTTCTTCTGTAATAACAGTTGAGGATGCAAATTTCTCACCGCCATGAACCACACGGTGTCCGACTGCTCCGATTTCATCAAGAGATTTGATAACACCATACTCACTGTTTGTAAGTGCATCCAGTACATATTTAATAGCAGCTTCATGATCCTTCATGTCAGCGTCCATTTTTATTTTCTCACCGCCGGCAGGTGTGTGAACCAGTCTTCCATCAATTCCGATTCTTTCACAAATACCTACTGCCAGTGCTTTTTCTGTTACAGAGTCAATTAACTGATATTTAAGGGATGAGCTTCCGCAGTTTACAACTAATATTTTCATACTTGTTCTCCTTCTTGTAGTTTCCTATGTTTTATAAGTAGAATTTCGTTTTCCCTGTAAGTACTAAGCCCTAGAACATATGGTACTTCTTATGCTTGGACAGGTATAAAAACTAATTCAGCTGTATTTCCGATTCTTAGTTAGCAGCTGCCTGAACAGCGGTAATAGCAATTACACCTACGATATCTTCAGCACTGCAGCCTCTGGATAAATCGTTGACAGGTTTTGCAATACCCTGTGTAATAGGACCATAAGCTTCTGCTTTTGCAAGTCTTTGTGTAAGCTTGTAGCCGATATTACCTGCATCCAGGTCAGGGAAAATCAAAACATTAGCTTTTCCTGCAATGTCACTTCCGGGTGCTTTCTGTGCTCCAACACTTGGAACTATTGCAGCATCCAGCTGATACTCACCATCAATCTTAATATCAGGATATGCTTCCTTCGCAAGCTTAGTTGCTTCTACTACCTTATCAACATCTGCATGTTTCGCACTGCCTTTTGTTGAATGGGAAAGCATGGCAACAACTGGTTCCTCACCAACCAGAAGCTGAAAGCTTTTTGCGGAGCTTCCTGCAATTGCAGACAGTTCTTCAGCATTGGGATTTTGATTTAATCCAGAATCGGAGAAGATAAACGTACCATTTGCACCATATTCACAATTAGGTACAACCATTACAAAGAATGCAGAAACTAATTTCGTTCCGGGTGCTGTTTTTAATATTTGAAGGGAAGGTCTTAAAACATTAGCGGTTGCGTTAATAGCACCTGCTACCATACCGTCAGCATCTCCTGCCTTAACCATGGTAACGCCGAAAGTAAGATAGTCTGATGTAAGACTTTCCTTTGCGGCTTCCGGTGTCATTCCTTTACTCTTTCTTAGCTCTACAAGAAGATCAATATAACCTGCCAGTTTTTCTGTTGTATGAGGATCTATGATTGCAGCTTTCGACAAATCAAGGCCTTCTGCACCTTTCTTTATCTCCTCTTCATTACCTACCAGAATAATATTAGCAATTTCTTCTTCCAGAATCTTTGCGGCAGCTTCCAGAGTTCTTCTGTCGCTAGTCTCAGGCAAAACTATGGTCTTTTTATTCTGTTTTGCCCTCTCTTTAATAGTTTCAATGAATCCCATTACAAAATTCTCCTTTCGTAATACAAAAACATATGTTTGATACTCTTGTCCAAATAGATATACACCTGCCAGGTATATTATTCCATGGGAATTGAGCATATAATACCTCAGCATACATTATAGTCTAAAACTTTTTTAGTTACAAGTAACAAATTCAATCATTTTTATCGTTTATTTTGAAGTAGTTTTGTAGTATTTATAGTATGCATCCCATTATTCCCAGTTTTCAAAGGTATTATAATAACCATTAAAGTTAATTTTCAGTTCATTATACATCTCTAAAGAATTTCTCGAATTTTGTTCTACATTTTTTATTATTTCATCATAATTAGACACAAGGCAATCTACCGTCTCCCGGCATACTTTACCGCCATCTGCTTCTGTCTTGATTATGCGTATTATTGTTTCTTTGTCATAGGCTTTCTTATAGCTTCTTACACCGTAAAGAGCACTTACAATATCTGCAACTCCAAGAATCCGTTGTGGAAGTGTCAGCTGTTCTCCCTTAAGCTTTCGGAAGTAGCCTGAGCCGTCCAGCTTTTCATGATGTCTTGCTGCTATCTCAACAATTTCTTCCTTAATATAACCGTTTAGTATCTCATAGGTATCCTTTACGTGTCTTCTCATAACGGCCATTTCTTCTCCTGTCAGCCTTCCGGGAGACTCCAGAATATTAAGGGGTGTGGAAATTTTTCCTATATCGTGCAGCAGAGCACCATAATGCAGGTTAATCTGATCCTCTTTCGGTAAACCCATGAGCCTGCCAATCTCGTCTGCAAGGCTGACGGTTGTTATTGTATGCATTACTGTATGTTCACTTCGGAAATCAATGGAATAAGCCAGCATATTGAGGTACTTGTCCTTTTCCCCTGCTGTCATTTTGATGCCTTCCAGAATCCTGTTCAATTCCCCCGTATATGACCTGTCCTTCGTATGTTCTATTACATTATATGTACTGTTTGCTTTTATGAATAATTGAATTGCTTTTTTAGAATATTTTATTTCAGACTTTTCATTAAGAAGCCTGATAATATCCTTCTCATCATAATATGAGAGTATAACATCCACTCTGTCTGCCAGTTTCAGATAATTACCCAGCTCTTTGAGCGGTGTCAGATTTTGTTTAATATTAAAATAATCTGTATGATGATAAAGTACTATTTCAGCAAAATCACTTAAAGGCGACAGATATTTTAAGAACAGATAACCATAAATGGAATGTTCAAAATTCTTATTAGCCTCTAACTGAATCATATCCTTTATATCATCTTCACGAAAGGCTCCGATGTCATGAAGCAGCCCCACAAGTGTATATATCCTAAGTTCATCCTCGCTATACTTATTTTCGCAGGATAACATTTTGTAAAAAATATATCCGACTCTTTCTCCATGATTCATCAATCTGTTGTCCATCAGATTCAGAGTCTTGCGCAATATATTTATCATCTCTTTATTTCCAATAACATCCATACAGTCAGCCCTTTTCCCTTATACGACACATCACGATATAATATACTATATTACTACATTTTCTTAGGTAATAGTAACACAGTCACAGCGGACTGGCAAGGGCACATAAAATATTTCCATGCAAAAAAAGATACTGTTAGGCCTAATGGACTAACAGTATCTTTGTTGCAAAATTAAATTGTAGGAGTGAAATTTGCAGCAATTAGAATCTTCTAAGCTCTTTTACTGATTCTGGAAGTTTAGCCTGGTAGCCGAAAAATACGCAAGCAGAATTAGCTGACTTTTTGGCATTACCAATAGCTATTTTTGAAACTGCGTTTAATACTTTCTTCTCAACCTGGATCTTCATAATAAACCTCCTTATTAATCTTAAAAGCGATTCCTGATTACAAAATTATTATAGTAAATATTTCATATTAATACAATATACCTTGTCTATTCTACATGTTTTATGTCTATTCTACATTTTATAAGTATTAATTGATACTAACATTCTATTCTGATGACTTTTTTTCTATTATAAATATTAATTTACCGGCAAAAGCAGCTATCATTTCAAAGAACAAACTTAAAGCAATAACAAAACTTAAAGCTATCTGATCTGTCATGTATAAAAAAAGTGTTATTGTCAGAAGTAAAACAATAATAAAACCTGCTTTGCTCTTGTAATATATTTTCTCCGAATCATCTATAGGTCTTGAGGCGGTTTCCACCGGAATTAAAAAGAGCAGGATGGCACTGGACAAGGACGCCAGATACACGCTGGATAAATAGAAATTCTCATTACACAGCTTTATCAGCAGAAGCATGGATAACACAGTCAAACAGGACACAATATAACATTTAAGCTTCGTGGAGGCATGATAACCACCTGAATACTCCCTTAATGGTATAAAGACAGCAAGAAATAAGAGAAGCCCGGGAAGTTCCCCAATGAGAACTCCCATAACTATGTATGTAAGTAAATGCAGAACTTTAAGCATAGCTGTTTCTATACCAAAAAGGTACAGTTCAGACTCCTGCTCTTTTATGATACCCTTCTTTATCAGCCGGTCAACCAGACTGACAGCTGCCTTATCCAACACCAGAATCTCCCCTCCGATTCATAAAAACCTGTTTACTTTTATCTTTTATTATAAATTGGCCGTATGTAAAATCAAGTAGCTGTGTCTAATCGACATGTTTTTTGTCTATTCTACTTGTCCTAAAAGCTATACCCTCTTCCCCTTCTTAGATAACACTATACTGCAGGAATACATACCTTCTTCTTTCTGTATATTAAAGTCTCCCTTATACTTCTCTACTACTTTAACAACATTAGGAATTCCTATCCCCGCATGTTCTGCCCTTCGGTAATGCTCTATGATGCTGATATGTGAGTTATTATCCGGATTCTCTATCATTGGATTCTTTATGGTTATTGCAACCAGATTATTAAAGGAGCCAACTTTTAAATTGATGATTCTTCCACTGCTTAACCTGGCGCAGGCTTCAATGGCATTATCAAGCAGATTGGCAAATATGGTCGTAAGATCCATATTATCAATAAAACTCAGATCGATCTCATCTATTTTACATTGGAACTCTATTTTGTTATTTTCCGCCAGCTTTATCTTATCATTAAGGATGATATTCAGCATACGGTTGGTAGTATACTCGTTGAGGCGGAAAGCATCCAGGCGGTTATTTATTGTTATGGCATATTCCCTGGCTGCTCCTGTTTCCTGGTGCATATACAGTTCTTCTATAGAGCGTATATGTCTTTTGACATCATGAATGATACTTAAGGACTCCCTGTATTGCAGTTCCAGTGCATCATAATACTGATACTGCATCTTGGACTGCTGACCGAAGAGTTTGTTCTCATAAATCAAACGGTTATTTTCCGATTCATGTTCCAGGATGTTAAGAAAATAAATATTAATAACCACTATCCCTACACAGGTAATCATTACGCATATGATAGCCGATTGACTTTTAATATCTTTCATTAGTATGGAAAGACTATAGATATTCAGCACACTAAAAAAAGCATAAATAAATGTGAACAGATACTGACGTCTGCTAAGATGGCTGATATCCTTCTTCTTTGCATATCGCAGTAAGACCATGTGGCTGATAAAGATTACAATCAATTGACTGATGGTCATATCATAGAAATTTTTAAGTCTGTCTGATTCAATTACTATATCCGACATATTATAAATACTGTGAAGTATCAGAATACCAATGGATTCACAAGCACTCATGCCTATTAGCAGTATTACTGTAAACAAAAGTGTATGCATTACTTTTCCCTTATACATTCTGACTGCCAGGATAACGGTTAATCCGAATACTGTTATCAGGTTAAGCCATGCGTTGAGAAAGGCATTCACTCCTGCCAGCAAGAGAACAAATAACGTTTCTATCATTATATAAACCCATCTTGCCCTATTCTTCTCAAACAATGTTCCCATAAAGTCCATTATGATATGTACTGAAACGAAACTGGACAAAAATAACCCCACTATATAAATTACCTCATTCATACTAATCCCTATCCGATTACCTATTATAGGTTCCTTTCCATTTGTTTTTGAAGGAAATCCCTCATAACCCGTTTAAATTCAGAGGATCTTTTCTGAGCAACCGGGATAACATCAAAATTTGTCATTATTATTTCGTCTTTAAAATAATCCTGCATGTGATTAATGTTAACCACAAAGCTCTGATGAGGCATCACAAAATCATATTGGCGAAATTTCTCCTCTAAAGAAGATATGGTTTCATTGACTATATAATTACCTTTTGAGGTAACAACCTTTATCTTACGGTCATTCCTTTCAAAATAAAAGATATCCTCCACTGCAAACCGCATGGTACTCTTGCCGGTGTTAATTTCCACCATCTCTTTCTTTCTGGCATAACTTGGCTTGTTTTGTGTAAGCTTCTCAAGCACCTCATTCATCTGCTTATAAATCATTTCCTTGCTGACAGGCTTGTCCAGATATTCAAAGGCATGAACGGATAAAGCTTCTTTCGTAAGACCTATATGGCTGGTTATAAAGATGATTTCCACCTGCTTATCCTTTTTTCGGATACTCTTCGCTGTTTCCATTCCATCAATTCCACCCATATAAATATCCAGAAACACAATGTCAAATTCTTCCCAGGAAGTCAGAAGTTCTTCACCCCTTCGGAATAAAAAGGTTTTAAGCGATAACTCTCTCTCATTACCGTATTGCTTAATGACATTGTCAAGCATAGCAAGCTCGTCTGTTTGATCATCACATAGCGCAATTTTAATCATATTACCCCCCAGTTTACTGTATTCCATCCTTATTATACCAATTACTTCTCAGTTGTGCATCATTTTTTGAAAATTTTGTTAAATTCTGGTTAAACATAAGGCTATATATAAACGAACCTTATAGCTCTTTACATAAAGTCTTTTTTCATCTATAGTAGATATATAAAAGTTGAAAGTATGAGGTCTGCATGAAAGTTGTTGGTTTAATTACCGAATATAATCCCTTCCATAACGGGCATTTTTATCATATAAAAGAAGCCAGGAAAGAAACCGGCGCCGATTACTGTGTCGTGGTCATGAGCGGTAATTATGTACAAAGAGGTGCTCCGGCTTTTCTGGATAAATACACCCGGACACAGATGGCCCTGGCCTGCGGAGCAGATCTGGTACTGGAACTGCCTGTATCCTTTGCCAGCAGCAGTGCAGAATATTTTTCCATGGGGGCTGTATCCCTGCTGAACGGCATAGGAGTTGTAGATTCCTTGTGTTTTGGCAGTGAGTGCGGAAGTATCAGTCTTTTGGAGGAAGCATCTAAAATTCTTGAGACAGAACCTCCATTGTTTAAAACCAAGCTTAACGAAGCCTTAAAAGAAGGCAGGACTTTTCCACAAGCCAGAATGGAAGCACTTCTACCCTTTATGCCTGATAAGGATGCCTCTTTCCTGGTCTCACCAAATAATATATTAGGAATGGAATACATTAAGGCGATTCATACCCTGCAAAGTCCCATTATTCCTTTTACAATTAAACGGGTTTCCGCCGGTTATCACAAGGAAGCTCTAAATGAAGGCAAGGATTCCGTTATCAGCAGTGCTACTGCTATCAGAAAAGCGTTAAAAGAAGGTATTGGACTGTCTGCATTAATGCAGCATGTCCCTTCAGAAGCCTACCCATTTTTAAAAGACTCCTATGAAAAAACCTGGCCAGTTACAGAAGACGATTTTTCCCTTCTGCTCCAATACAAATTAATGACAGAAAACAACAAATCCTTAACGAAGTATCTGGATGTGACCCCTGATCTGGCTAACCGTATTGCCGGTCTGAACAGGCCCGGTATGACTTTCCTGGAAGCTGCCAAGGAGATGAAATCCAGACAGTGGACAATGACCAGAATCAACCGCTCCCTGCTGCATATAGTGCTTAATATCACCGAGGACTCCATGAAACTGTACAAAGCAGAAGGTTACGCCCAATACGCCAGAATTCTTGGTATCAGAAAAAGTTCTTCTCCGCTCCTGCGCGCCATGGCTAAGAAGAGTAAGCTACCGCTTATTACAAAGGTAGGAGGAACTGCAGATAAGCTGGAAGAGACTGCACAGAAAATGCTGAAGGAAGATTTATTTGCCGCAGCATTGTATAATGAAGTAATCTATAATAAATTTGGTATTTTACCAAAGAGTGAATACAAGCAGGGAATCATATTGCAGGAGTAACCTCCTGCAATATGATTCCCTGTATCTGATTAATCCACTAATTTTTCCATTTCATCCAGTAATTCTTCAAATAAATTAAGTGCCTGTATAACCGGCTCTCTGCTGCTCATATCAACACCAGCCTTCTTTAACAGCTCGATTGGATAATCGGAACTTCCTCCCTGAAGGAACTTGCCGATATAGTCCTCAACTGCTTTGTCGCCTTCCTTTAATATCTTTCTGGAAAGAGCTATAGCTGCAGAATAACCTGTTGCATACTGATACACATAAAAAGCGGTATAAAAATGCGGTATTCTTGCCCATTCATAAGCAATTTCGTCATCTACCACGATATCTTTGCCATAATACAGACTTACCAGCTCTTTGTACTGGGCACTTAAATTCTCGGCAGTTAACGCTTCCCCTTTAAAAGCTTTCTCATGCACCAGCATCTCAAACTCCGCAAACATAGTCTGTCGGTACAGCGTTGTACGGAACTGCTCCAGGAAATGATTGATAAGGTATGCCTTCTGTTTCTTATCTTCTGTTTTTGACAGCAGGTATTCCATCAGAAGAGCTTCATTACAGGTAGAGGCAACCTCTGCCACAAAGATCTTATATCCGGCATAAGTTATAGGCTGCGCATTATCAGAGAAGTAGCTGTGAAGCGCATGCCCCATTTCATGAGCTAAGGTAAATACATTGTCAAGGCTTCCGTTATAATTCAGCAGAACATAGGGGTGAGTTCCATAAGCTCCCCAGGAATAAGCGCCGCTTCTTTTGCCTTCGTTCTCATAGATATCGATCCATCTGTCATTAAACCCTTCCAGCAGGACTTTTCTGTAACGCTCGCCTAAAGGTTCAAGACCTTTAACAACAAGCTCTTTTGCTTCCTCAAAGCTGTATTTGGTGTCCACATCTTTAATGATAGGTGTATATAAGTCATACATATGCAATTCCTCAACACCCATTAGCTTCTTCCTTAAAGCTACATAACGGTGCATAAGCGGCATTTTTTCATGTACGGATTCTATCAGATTCTTATACACTTCCGCAGGTATATTGCTTCCATACAGCTTCATAGCCATAGCAGACGGGAATTTTCTGGCTTTTGCAAAGAAAGCATCTTTCTTAACATTAGCACTGTATATTGCTGCAAGGGTATTCTTATTCTTCATATAGGTAGCATAGAGATTTTTAAAAGCATCTCTTCTTACTCTGGGGTCAGCACTCTCCAGAAAAGCAATAAATCTGCCATGGGTAATTTCCACCTGATTTCCTTCCTCATCTTCAATTGATGGGAACTTAATATCAGCATTATTAAACATCGAGAATATGGTCTGAGGTGAAGAAGCCATGTCCCCAGCTTCTGCCAGGAGTTCCTCCATCTCGCCGCTAAGTGTATGAGGTTTATTACGAATTATTTCATTTAATGCAAATCTGTACTGAGATAAATCCGGTGTATTCTTTAGAAAGTTCTCAAGAATCTCCTCAGGTATTGATAAGATTTCTGCATTGGCAAAGGAGGTTGCAGAATCAAAGGCTACAGCCAGATTCCCTGCCTGGTCAGCGAATCCCTGGTATAGAGCATTTCCTGTATCTTCATGGTATTTCTGATTGGCATATACGTAAACCCTCTCCAGGTGATAGGATATCTCATCCTGGAGCTTCAAAAACTCATACAGCTGTTTCCCGGACTGTGACAGTTTTCCCTGATAGCCTTTTATTTTTTCTACTTCTTCTTTTGTTACGTTATATTCCTTTTTCCATAACTCATCTGTTTCAAAAAGATCTTCAATTGCCCATTTATCCCCTTGTTCAATTTCACTTCGTTTCTTGAGTTTAGTCTGTGCCATATTAATAACCATACCTTTCTTTTCCCTGCAAGCTTTGAGCCGCAATCATATATTTTGTGAAACTCACTTTATTTCACTCTAACCATTTAGCGCCTTGTGCGCACCAATCACATTAAAAAATTGCTTTCTGGTTTTTACACTGGCTCCCATTACCGTCCCATCTAACCAAACCACAATCACTTTTAATTCCTATTTTCACTTCTTACTGCATCTGATTGCAGATGCGGTAATTTCAAAAACAATGAGTAAATATATTCTTTAATCAATTACATGAATCTTATTGCTTATCCATGAAAGGATTATGCTTATAAGTACCATGCTTATAAGTATTATGCTTATAAGTTTTATGCTTATAAGTTTTATGCTCATAAGTTTTCCGCCCTCTATTATAACATAGAATCCACGGTAAATAATACCTTTTTTACAGATGAAATTTAATTCATGGCATATACCTACTGCATGTCAAATAGATTATATTAACACTTGAAGGAAAGGCTAGATCTTAAATCTAACATAATCTAAATGAGCTCAAAAAAAAATTATATTAAAAGAAATTTACCGAAAGCCGGAATATTAGTATTTCTTGCTTTCCTCCTTATATTTCCCACTTCCTCCTATCTAGGGGCAAAAAAAGGACTTATGCTCTGGTTCAACACACTGCTTCCAACATTGCTGCCATTTATGATATTATCCAATCTGATTGTCCGAATGAGAATTACTGTGCCCTTAAGCCGTATCTTATATCCTGTATTTCATCGAATCTTTAAGGTTACAAAAAACGGATGTTATCCGGTTCTGATCGGTTTTTTATCCGGAATACCAGTTGGTGCCAAAACCACCGCAGATATGCTTGAGAGAGGTGAACTCAGCGAAAACGAAGGCCAATACCTTTTGGGTTTATGCAACAATGCAAGTCCGATGTTTATAATGAGTTATATTTCCCTGTCACAGCTTAATAAACCGGGAATCCGCTTTATCCTATTGCTGATTCTCTATTCCTCAGCACTGATTGCTACCATGCTATGGCAGCATCTTCCCTTTCTGCACAGGTCCGTATCCGCCTTAAGTATGGATACCGCTGACGTGCCAAAGAGCAGTAATCACTTCGATATGAAAAAACTGGACAATAGTATAATGGATGCCTTTGATATTATAACCCGGGTTGGAGGTTATGTTATTCTCTTTTCCATTGCAGCTCAGATAATTACTGATACCCTTACAGGCAGCAGCCCCTTTAAACTGATTCTATTAGGATTTCTTGAAATCACTACCGGTATAAATAAAATAAGTACTGCCCCACTTTCTATGGACCTAAAGATAGCCCTGATTACAATGATAACTGCTTTTGGCGGTTTGTCCGGTCTGGCACAAACCAACAGTGTTATCAGTAATACAAGGCTATCCATTCGTACATATTTTATTCAAAAGGTGCTGCATATGTTCATCGCTTTATTTATGGTAATCCTTTATGTACAAATCTCGTAAATATGCAGACTACTGACAACAGCTATGATTAAATTATTAGTCAATACCTTTTAGAAAGGTGTTTTCATCAAATTCATAGTCATCATCATAATCATCTTGTTCTGCATTTTCTCTGGTCTGTGCTGCCTCTTGCCTATAGGCTGTCTCCTGAGGGGAAGGCTCACTGACCAGTTCTCTTTTGTTACTGGCAAGAATATCAAGATTTCCTCTTAAAGCATTTAAAAGATTCTCATATTTTGTTTTACTGCTCTCATAAGCATTCTGTATAGCTGCTTCAGCATCTGTAAGCATATCTGCAGTATATGCAAGTGCTCCCTGTCGTATCTGAAGTGCATCTTCATTGGCTTCATTTATTATACGGCTGCCTTCCTCCGATGCATTCTTTACAAGGGAATCTGCCTGATAATAAGCCTGCTGCATTATTTCACTTTCATCCAGCAGTGAATTGGCTCTTTCACCGGCCTCTGCAAGAATAGCAGCTGCCTTTTCTTCTGCATCAGCGATTATAGCATCTCTGTTTGCAATGATTTTCTGATATCGCTTAATTTCATCCGGTGTCCTTAAGCGTAATTCATCTAATAGATCATATAGCTCATCTTTTGGAACTATTACTTTTGTGGATGAAAGCGGCTGCATTCTGCAGCTTTCCACAAATTCATAGATATCTTCAATTAATTGCTCTATTCTGCTGGCACCCATACTAAATTCTCCTTAACTCTTGATATTTATCATTAATTGCCAAAGCAATGGGAGCTGGAACAAACTTCTCGATATTACCGCCGTATCTGGCAATTTCCTTAACCGTACTGGAACTCAGATAGGCATATTCTACACTGGTAGTCAGAAATACCGTATCTACTTTGGGGTTCAATATATGGTTTGTCTGTGCCAGCTGCAGTTCATACTCAAAATCCGTTACTGCTCTTAGACCTCTGAATATTACTTCAGCTTTTTTCTCATTGGCATAATCTACTAACAGTCCCATATATCCTTCAATCTGAACATTGCTGATATCCTTTGTTGTTATTTTAAGGAATTCAATACGTTCCTCAGTTGTAAATAAAGGGGTTTTACTGCTATTTGTTAATACACCGATTATTAAGAGATCCACTAATTTTGATGCGCGTCTAATGATGTCTATGTGTCCAAAGGTAACCGGATCAAAACTTCCCGGATAGATCCCAATTCTCATAATATCCTCTTTTCTTAACAGTACTGCCTGATTTTCTTTTGAATGCCCTACTTTCAGGGTTATTTCATCTCTATAAAAACATGTTTATTCGTCTTATATATTTTCTCTTTTGTTATTTGAAAAGGAGTATCTTCAATATAATCAAAGCTTGTCTCCTTAGAAGCTTCTACGATAATCAGAGTATCACAATAAATAATACCCGAATTCATAAGAGCAGTGAGCACCTGTTTCTCCAGCATATGATCATAAGGCGGATCCATGAAAATTATATCAAATACTTTCCCCTGCACTTCCAACGCTCTGATTGCAGAAACAGCATCCATTAATAGCTGCTGCCCTTTATCCGATAGTTTTGTCGCAATAAGATTACGTTTGATGCAGTCCATAGCATTTTTATTATTTTCAACAAAAACAGCGGATGCTGCGCCCCTGCTTAAAGCTTCGATGCCAATGGCTCCGCTGCCGCTGAATAAATCCAGAAAATCGCAGTCAGCCAACCTGTTGTTCACCATATTAAACAGAGTCTCCTTTATCCGGTCTGTTGTAGGTCTTGTCTCAAGACCTTCAATGGTCTGTAGCATTATTCTCTTGGCTTTGCCTGCTATAACTCTCATATAAATTACTCCTGTAAACATGAATAACGGCGAAATATCGCTGTAATTCATTAAAATATCTAATATTATTGTATATTATTATCTTCTTTTGTCAACCCAATTTTACCCCCTAGTACAAGTTTCCTAGTGAGTATTGATGCTTTTATTATTCTACCTTAAATTCCTGAAATAATCAATAAAAGAAAGAAGGGTTGTAGTTATAATATAACCCTTTGTTATATTATAACTACTGACCCTTCCTTCAATCTTCTATATTACTGCTGGCCAGACATTCTCTTTTCCTGTTCGGCAATCATCTTTTTAACCATCATACCACCAACGCTACCGTTCTGGTAAGAAGTTAAATCTCCGTTGTAACCCTGTTTTAAAGGTACACCGATTTCGTTTGCCACTTCATACTTAAATCTGTCTAAAGCTTCTTTTGCCTGAGGCACTTCTGCTCTGTTTCTTGACATAATAAACTCCTCCATTTTCTCTTATCTGTTCTGCCCTTTGGGGCATCAGATAATTCTTTGTTGTTGTTTGTTACACTAATATTATGTTCCGAAACAATAGAAATACTCAGGTAATTTTTGCTATATTATGATGCGGTAATTTGTTTTATATAAAATATAATTTTAAATATTAATTGATGGCTAAGGGTGAGTTTTTGGCGATGGACGGCTTATTGTACAAAAGAGAAAGAACTCATGCTTCAATTCCAAGGCATAAGAAGTCCTAATTCTCTGAAGTTTTTGTGCTGGTCATAATCTAAAACAGATAACTCGCTTCGCTCAGACAATCTGTTTTAGATTATAGCACAAAACCTTCAGAGAAAAGGACTTCTAATGCCTTTCCATAGGCGCATTCGTTCTTTCTCTTTTGTACAATTAGCCTGAAATCATTTTTAAAATCACACCTTTGCTGACGCTGCATGCCGTATCTGACTGCAGATGTGGCACTGCTGTAAGCAGGGTAAGAATTGTATTTCAATAATTCACACTAACACCATGAATACTGCAAATATTCTTGCAGTACTGCATAGATAAAAAGTTATAGAAAGTCTTTTTTCTCACACTTAACTGTCCTTGAGTCTTGAGCAATTAACCAAGAGTGGAAATTGCTTTCTAATTTCCACTCAACCATTGCATATTATAAGTTTTCTTGTTTAGATCTTTAATCAGATACTTTAACCAAGAAGGATTCATAAAGCTTATCATCTCTTTCCGGCCATTCCATGACCAGTTCGCCTAGATTCTTTACAATCTCAGGGTTCATTTCAGGGAATTTTTCCTTCTCAAGTTCTCCAACATAGATATATTCGATGTTATACTTGTCGATAATCTGCTTTGCCTCATTAATATCTACCGTTGTATATAGGGTTTTTATATCGGCGATTCTCTCTTCCAGGATGGAAGTATCACCTCTCCATAACCATTCGTGGACATACCAGCCTAAAACCGTCGGAAGACCTGTTGCCATGGATATACGTTCATTATCGGAATAGCTGTCACCATTTGCTTCCAGAACCACAGGTGTTCCCGTAACATTTTCATTGAGCCATTTAACAGCCTCGTAGTCGTCCGGCATTGATTCTTCCATAAAGGCAATGGCATCAAGGCCTTTATACTTTTCCTTGTCAAAAACATTGCCATACCAGGCTTTTATGGATACCTCACTATACCATAGGGTACATAGGAACAAGACCAGGGTTACAATTGTAAACTTCTTCTGCCAGGTAAAGATAGGTCTATGCAGAAATTTCGAAAAGATAAAACCGGAACAGGTTCCGAACAGGATAAATGCCTGGTAGGTTAACTTAAACATGGTATTGGCTCTTTTATAATCTCCTGTATAAATATCTCTTACATAGATCAATTCCGGAATCAGAACCAGGCCAATTGCACATAGTCCAAGTGTAATACCAAATAAATCAGAAATCGTAAGGTTCTTTAGAAAGGCTTTTATTCCGGTATAGTGTTCTTTCTGATTACCGGTATAGCTCTCAATAAGCTGCTGCTTTTCCTTTCTGTCATCAGGTACTAAGGTACCATTTGTTTTACAGATTTCCTCCAGTAACAGCTTCTGTCTCCTGTTGTTTGCCATTATTAGTTCGATTAACAAGCCGATTATCAGAGCTGCCGGCAAGCCCCAGAGTATAAGCAGCTGATAAAAGGGGGTATGGGTCTCAGCCAGGCTGATTTCCGTGGAAATCTGGTCGAAATTCAACGTAAAGGGTAAGGCTGTTATTTTAGATAATATTATGATAGCTGCTCCCTGAAGGGCTGTTATCCAAAGTGCTTTTAGTTTAAAGTTATGATAATCCAGATTATAGAATAAGATAACAGCTCCTGCTACTACAAAGTAAATAGGATAGTCCCAGAAATTTGTAGTATGAAATATACCAATAAAGAAACCGATCAAAAGGGTATGAGGGTTAATCACCTCTTTTAAGATTGCCAGGTAGTTCTCTTTGCTGTTTCTGTTGTTATTTCCTGCCTTATCTTCCTGTTTCAAGCTCCTTCTTTTAAGCAGCCAGGCAAATAAAACAGCCGTTACTGTTAATACAAACATTATGTTCAATACATGAGCATGGAGATCTCCAAGTATAAAAGAGTAACTTGGATACTCATGAATGGTCTTATCGTTGGTATCAGGGTTATAACCAATGTATCTGGTGGAGTTCGGAAACCAATAGTCTTTAAAGTCTCCCGTTATTCCAAAAAAAGAACGAATTCCAGGAACAACCCAATAGAATAGTACAAAATGCATATTTCCGGCAAGTGATACACCTGCTCCGGATAGTATACCTGCCAGACGTGCCCTGTTCCTGCCCTTTATCTGCTTGTCCTTAAAATAATGCAGGGTCATATTATATGCAATGGAGAATGGAAGCATAAAACCAAAAGCCGCCAGGGTCATTAGCATAAGATTATAACCTTCATTTGCTCTTACAAAAGATAACTTTGTAAGGAAAGTTGCCAGAAACTGTCCAACATAATAGTAATTAATAGTACCGCCGGCAAACCACATATCACTGGGCGGCATATAATCTGATCTCATCATGGAGGCCATAAAACCGTAGTCCATAAATTTTTCTGTTCCATGAGCTTCCGGTTTAAAACCTCTTATATAGGTCCAGATCAAAAAGAATATTAAAAACAGTAATTCCTCTGAAAGGATGGACTTAACTGTATCCGGCTCAAAGGTAACTTTCCTGTTTTTAGTTCTGACTATTATTACTGCATTAACTGCCAGCAGAATAATAAGTACTATAACACAGGATGCAGAAGTAAATTTCAGTATCCTTAGTGATGACAGCAACCACACAAGATAACCTGTTAAGGCAATTCCTATTGTTTTTGAAAATAAATAGCCATTATCGTGAAATCCTTGAAATACTTTTCCTGACATCGGCAGAAAAACCATACCGATCAGGAAGAGTACAGCCCACCATTTAAAAAAAGAGGTAAAATCTTCGCCTAACAACATGTGTCCCGCTAAAAATGTAATGAACATCAAGGCTATTATAAGTACTGTATAAAGGATATTTCCTATCCCTTTCTTTCTATCCTCCATCTATCGTCTGCTCCTCTAAGAATATTCGTATATCTGAATTATCATTTTATTAATGTGTTTAACTGGTATCTGGTGTCTTTTTTGATGCACAATGTGTAGTAACAGCAATAGAATCTTTAGTGAATATACTTGTTTATGGATGAAAAATCTTTTACTGCCTGTTTGCCGATTCGAAAGATTTTTTTCATATTTATAGAATTTACACCGCCCTGTCTTGGCCGGAAGGTGATAGGTACATATTTGACCTTTTTATGTTTTTTCGCATAGATAACTGAAATGATAACATTGGACAGATTATAGTTTTCCGGGATAAGCTTTATATTTTCCTGTAAGGTTTTACTCTCCATCAAACGAAAAGGTGTGTTGGCATCTTTTATATTTACACGGAATACCAACTGTAGCACTAATTTCAAAGTCTTGGTTACAAAGACCCTGGAGAAGCCATCCTGCCTGCCTTTACGGTAACCGATAATCATGTCATGATTTTTTCTGTCTTCCCAGAACTGCCAGAATTCTTCCGGCAGTGTCTGTCCGTCTGAGTCTGTTTGAAAGATATAGTCAGCACCTTCCTTAATAGCATAATTATACCCATAAAGAATGGTTGCCCCATGTCCTCCGTTTGGTTTTGTTAGTGGCAGGAAAGCCTCTCTTTCTTTTGAGGCTTCCTTCATCATCTCATAGGTTCTGTCTTTGCTGCCGTCATCGATAATAACCAGTCTGCTGCCGTCTCCTGCTCGTTGAACTACCTGATACCATTCATCAATTACATTAACGATATTCGCTTCCTCATTATATGCCGGTATGACTATAAACAGCTTATCCACGGAAACCTCCTCCAAAGGCATTTAATACGCGCCTTACCACTCCATCCATATTATAATAACGATATTCTGCCAGTCTTCCAAGAAATACTACCTTTTCTTCTTTCTTCATCTCTGCCTGATAAAGCCTGAACTGTTCCTGATACTCTTTCGTAGGGAAAGGATAATAGGGCTCACCTTCACTGGTTGGGAATTCTTTTAAGATAGTGGTCTTTTTATGTTCCTGTCCTGTAAGTTTCTTAAATTCAGTTATCCTGGTAAAATCATAGTCATTGGGATAGTTTACTACCGGTGCTTCCTGGTATTCTTCCCTGGAATAGGTTTCAAACTGGAAATCAATGCTTCTGTATGCCATTTTGCCATGTTTATAATCGTAGAAGTAATCCGTAGGTCCGGTGTAAATCAACTTATCATACTCCAGGTCTTTGATAATTTCCTTATAATCTGTATTAAGCATCACTTTGATTTTCTTATTACTGATCATATTCTGGCACATCTTTGCATATCCGTATTTCGGCATCCCCTGATAAGTATCATTGAAATATCTGGTATCACGGTTTGCACGTATGGGAATTCTGGATATAACAGAAGTATCTAATTCTGCCGGGTCAACTCCCCATTGCTTTCTTGTATAATTTTCAAAGATTTTTTTATAAAGATCTTCTCCGACTTTACTGAGCGCCACATCTTTACTGGTAGATACCTCGTCCATGGAAACTGCTTGTTTTTTTAAGAACTCCTCCACATCAAAGCAGCTAAGGTTTAAGTTGTATATCTTATTGATGGTCTCAACTGTTATAGGCATCGGAACCAAATTACCGTCTACATAAGTCAGTACTCTGTGCCAAAAATGATGCCAGGGAGTAAACCGGCTTAAGTATTCGAAAACTTCCTTATCATTTGTATGAAAAATATGCGGTCCGTAGTTATGGATTAATATTCCCTCTTCATCATAGGAATCATACACATTTCCACCAATGTGATTCCTTTTTTCAATAACCAGTACCTCTTCGTCCAGTACTTCGGCTATACGCTCTGCCGCTGTCAATCCAGCCAGCCCTGCACCTACTACAACATACTTATATTTCATACGCTACTCCTTTTATTTTCTCTTATTCTATATTAGTGACATCTGCCAGTGTGATGGTCTCTACCTGCTCTTTTGCAGGTTTTGTACTGGATATCAGGCGGTTTGCCTGATTAACCAGAATTTTCTCAAAGATATTACGTATTCCTCTGGCATTGCCAAATTCTTTCGTATTTAATTTATCTAAAGTGCTTAGATATTTTTTTACGTATGTTACTGCCTCTTCTTCCATGCTTAATCCAGCATTCTTAGCCATTAACGTAAGAATTGCTGTCAATTCATCAGTGGTATAGTCAGGAAAGTCGATAAACCTGTTAAATCTTGATATTAGTCCGGTATTTGATTTAAGGAAGGTTCTCATCTCCTCTGTATAGCCGGCTACAATAACCACCAGATTATCCCTGTTATCCTCCATCAGCTTCACCAATGCATCCACTGCTTCTTTTCCAAAATCCCCGGTAAGTTCATTTCCTGCAAGAGAGTAGGCTTCATCGATAAAAAGTACTCCTCCCAAGGCTTCCTCTACCACTTCCTTAACCTTAAGGGCAGTTTGTCCCACATATCCTGCTACAAGACCGCTTCTGTCAGTCTCAACCAGATTTCCTTTGCTTAGGATACCTAACTCTTTATAAATTTCAGCCATAAGTCTGGCTATGGTGGTCTTACCGGTTCCAGGATTTCCTGTATAGACCATATGATAGGAGAGGTTCATTGCAGGCATTCCATACTCTTCCCTGATACTCTTCATTTTTATGAGATTAATAAGGGAGTTAATTTCCTTTTTAACATTGGACAGGCCAATCAATGCTTCTAATTCTGTTAACAGCTCCGATAACCTGCAATCTTGTGCTTCTTCTGCTTCTGTCTCAGTCTGGGCTAACGGATTGTCTATTAATACCGCTTGCCGGGTATTATCCTTTCGCTTTAAGAAATCTCCTGGGTCTGTACCATGATTTATCTGTTGTATATTTCTTAGTGTATCTCTCTTTCTTTGGTAATCCTCTTCTCCTGCTGCCCGGTTAAAGGTCTTTAGATATAATGGTGTGGCGTTGAATTCTTCACTGTTGATCTTACGAAATACTTCCCGCTCACTCATTCGGTAAATATCATTTCCATTGCTGTAAAATACACTTATCCTTTTGTAATATGCCATTAAAAAAGAGGCAGTATCCCTGTTTCTGGCATGACTTAAATCTGTTAGTGAGAGAAGGATGTTAAACAAGGAATCTGTAAACTGTGCTGCCAGACTATCTTTCTTCTCAATATCATAAAGATTGCATAGCTGAAGCAGGATGGGTGGTGATTTCATAACCCTTTGTGCAGCATCTGTCAATTTCTCTTCTTTATTTCCTTCTGTCTCAAAGCCTAACATATCCTTTTTCGTTACTCTAAGGATATAGCTCGTCTCCTCTTTCGTAAGCAGGTTACAGGTATTGCATAATGAAACGGCCACGGCCTGAATATATAGGTCAAGTACCTCTTCAATGCTCTTATGGATGACGCTTTCCGGCGTCTCCCAATAGCCTTCCCTTAAAAGCAAAGAACAAAGAAGGTTCAGGTTATTGTAATTTTCATTACCAATCCCGTATAAGGTTTCCGTTGAATAACTGCTGCGCATATATGTCTCTCCCTTAGCTGTATCGCCAGTAGTAACTGTCAGGGTGTGTTTGAAACTCATTGCACCGATACTAAAATTAAACTTATATAGAAATATTATACAATATCACTATCAAAATAAAAAGAGGCAAAATTATAAGGTTCCGCCTTTAAATGTCTCCAGCTTTACCTTTAGTTCAAGAGCATCTGTAAGTATGGTTTCCAGTTCTTCTTTTGTCAGCTGTTTTGCAGCTTCATTGGCTTCCATTAACACTTTGGCATCCTGATAGATATCGCCTAATTTAAATTCCATCTCACCGCTTTGCCTGATACCAAACATATCACCAGGGCCACGAAGTTTAAGATCCTCACCGGCTATATAGAAGCCGTCATTGGATTGGTTTAATATCTCAAGCCTTTTTCTGATATCCTTTCCCGCTCTGCCACATACCAGGATACAATAAGATTGGGCATTACCGCGTCCTACTCTTCCTCTTAACTGATGAAGCTGGGCCAAACCGAAACGTTCTGCATTCTCAACCATCATAACCGTAGCATTGGGAACATTTACTCCTACCTCTACTACAGTAGTTGATACCAGCACCTGTATCTCGCCTTTTGTAAAACGCTCCATTATATCATTTTTCTCCTGGGGTTTCATTTTCCCATGAAGATAATCTATATTTGCAAAAGCAATGGCTTCTCTTAGCTTCTCCGTATACTCAATAACATTTTCGGCCTCAATTGCCTCACTTTCCTCCACCATAGGACAGATTACATAAGCCTGATGACCTTCCTTTATCTGATTGCCTATAAGACGGTAAGCAGTACTTCTGTACCCTGTATCAACCACACAATTTTTAATAGGGTTTCTGCCTGCCGGCAGCTCGTCCACCAAGGAAATGTCCAGGTCTCCATAAAGAATAATCGCAAGGGTTCTTGGAATAGGCGTTGCACTCATAACCAGTACGTGAGGATGGTTTCCTTTATCCGATAATGTTTCTCTTTGCCTCACACCAAATCGGTGCTGTTCATCGGTTACCACCAGTGCCAAATTCCTGTATTCCGCCTTTTCCTGTATCAAAGCATGGGTTCCTATTATTATCTGGGCTTCACCGCTTTTGATACTCTCATAAACACCCCTCTTCGTGGCTGCAGTCATGGAGCCGGTTAAGAGAACTGTATTGACCCCATAGTTCCTAAAGGACTCACAGATACTTTCAAAATGCTGTTTCGCAAGAACTTCTGTTGGGACCATAAGGCAGCCCTGGTAACCGTTCAGTGCAGTTAACAGAAGGGACAGAGCCGCAAGAATAGTCTTACCGGAGCCTACATCTCCCTGCACCAGGCGATTCATGGAATGCTTGGATTCCAGATCTTTCTGTATCTCTCCCCACACTCTGTTCTGAGCATTTGTAAGCTTATAGGGGAGCTTATTAAGATAATCTGTAACTCCCTCCCGTTCCGTTAAAACATAATTATTATCCCATCCTGTCTTACTTTCCTTTACATGGGCTAAAGCCAAAGTAAATTGAAAGAATTCGTCAAAAATAAGCCTTCTTCTGGCTTCACCAAGAAGCTCCCTGTCTTTGGGAAAATGCACTTCCATTAATGCATTCTTACCATTCATCAGTTTATATTCTTTTATAATCCTTTTCGGCAGATACTCTCCGGTATCCTCTACGGCAGAAAGAGCATACTTAATAGATTTCGTCAGGAGATTATTGGTGATTCCATCTGTTAAGGGATACACAGGCTGTAAAATATTCATTTTCGTCCGGTACTCATCTCTTGTATAGATCTCAGGCTGCTCAATAACAAGAACACCATTTTTTCTTATGACCTTTCCTCTGAATATGTAATGGTAGCCGGATCTGAGGCGGTTCTTAAGAAAGGGCATATTAAACCAGCTGATGTTGATGGTACCGCTGGCATCCTTTACCCTCACGCCAATTATTTTCAAGTTTCTCACCTGCTTCACCAGCGGTGTAGTGATTACAGACGCCTCAATGGCAGCTTTCTCCCCTTCTTCCAGGGATTCAATAGGTTTTGGCGGCTCGTAAGCATCATAATCTCTGGGATAATGCCTTATGAGATCGGCCACAGTAAAAACAGCTAATTTTGCCAGACCCTGTTCTGTCTTTTCACCAATCCCTTTCACAGAGGAAACAGAATCATTAAGTTTAAGATTATTCATAAAACTCCCATCTGTGTGCTAAAGCACACATTTAAATCAGGATGTGAATTATGCTTTTCAAGAATTCACTTACTCCCGTCCGTGTGCTTTAGCACACATTTAAATCAGGATGTGAATTATGCTTTTCAAGAATTCACTTACTCCCGTCCGTGTGCTTTAGCACACATTTAAATCAGGATGTGAATTATGCTTTTCAAGAATTCACTTACTCCCGTCCGTGTGCTTTAGCACACATTTAAATCAGGATGTGAATTATGCTTTTCAAGAATTCACTTACTCCCGTCTTCTTTCGATTTTATATCTATCTCAAATACTTCCTTTGCATTAGACTTATAATCTTTTCTAAGCCAGAAATACAAAACCCAATTAAGCGTTAATAAAGGCAGGGTGATTCCTATTGCTATTCCAATTTTAATCAGTTCCTTATCATTCTTATTGAGTACAATCAAGAAAAAATTCACATAAGGCCCAAGCAATATAAGGCTCTGTAATATAAAAATAAACAATTTTGGTTTAAACCTTTTTTCTATATCTTTTAAAGCTCTCTCTTTCGTTGGTTTTTCCCTCATATACTATTACATAACCCTTTTCATGCTCTATCATCATCATCATTATTATAGGTTAATATAAACAGACGTAATCATGGAATTATAACCAAAAAAATCGAGCATTAAAAGCCTTGTTTCCATCCAATTTCAGGCGAATTGTTCAATACAAAAAGAAACGAATGTGCCTATGGAAAGGCATTAGAAGTCCTTTTCTCTGGATATTTTATGCTATATTATAAAACAGATTGTCTGAGTACACATAGTGTACTCATGCGTAGCGAGTTATCTGTTTTGTAATATGTCAAGCATAAAATATCCAGAGAATTAGGACTTCTTATGCCTTGGAATCGAAACATGAGTTCTTTTTGTATTGTACAATTTGCCGTCCCCTTTGTAAAAAACTATCCATCTTATGCTCACATCATAATGTGTAAAAAAGGTTCCTGCAGCCAGTAAGTCTAAGCCTGACAGGCTGGCCTTACAAAAGCTTCAAGAACCTTATTATAATATATTATGAACCAGAGGATGAAGCTTACATCTCTTATTCTACTGACAGTACATAGTAATAAATAGGCTGACCACCAAAATGAACTTCTACATCAGCTTGCGGGAAGGCTTCTCGTATACGCTCTGCTAAAGCTTCAGCAGTCTCCTCCGTTATTTCTTCACCATAATAGAGGCTAATCAATTCAGAATCATCATCTGTCAGGCCGCTTACCAGTCCAAAGGTAGTTTCTTCAATATCAGTGCCCACGGCAAGAATCGTCTTCTCATCAAGACCCATGATATTCCCCTGCTTGATTTCTTTTCCGTCCAGATTCGTATCCCTTACCGCATAAGTTACCTGTCCACTCTTTACTTTCTGCATTTCTGCAGTCATACGGGTTTCATTTTCCTCTGCTGTCTTATCATGGACATAATTTATTATTGCTGTAATACCCTGAGGCACTGTTTTTGTAGGAATAACAATAATATTCTTATCCTGAGTAAGCTCTTTTGCCTGCTGTGCTGCCAGGATAATGTTGCTGTTATTGGGAAGGATAAAGATATTCTTAGCATTAACAGCTTCAATTGCATTTAGCATATCTTCAGTACTGGGATTCATTGTCTGTCCGCCGGCTATAATATAGTCAACTCCCAGACCTTTAAAGATTTCATTGATTCCTTCTCCGATGGAAACTGAGATAAAACCAACTTCCTTGGCAGGCTGTTCCTTCACCTGTTCTTTTACTTTCTTTTCCTCAGCCTGCTTCTTAGCAAGATTTTCGGCATCTTTTATCAGTCTTTCATGGTGTTCTTCCCTCATGTTATCGATCTTCATTCGGGAAAGTGACCCAAAGGTTAACGCTTTCTGAATGGCAAGTCCAGGATCATTGGTATGTACATGAACCTTGACAATCTCATCATCTGATACAACTACCAGGGAATCACCAATAGACTCAAGATATGATTTAAATTCCAAGTCGGTTTTCTCATTATATTCTTTTTCAAGCATTATAATAAATTCAGTACAGTAACCGAATTTAATATTGGCAGTATCAATATTTTCTCTGTTAACAGGTGTTTCTGAGCCGCTGGCAGCATTTCCATGCTCACTGCCTGGAGCCTGGTCAAAATCTATCTCCTTACCAAGAAGCGCATCATATGCACCCTTTATTATTTCAAGGAGTCCCTGGCCGCCGGAGTCTACTACTCCTGCTTCTTTTAATACAGGCAGCAGATCAGGTGTATGTGCAAGTACTTCTTCCATATGTTTTATGATCTCACTGCAAAAATATTCAATATCATCAGTTTCTGCCGCAAGAGCTGCAGCTTTCTCAGCACCGCCTCTGGCTACTGTAAGAATAGTTCCTTCCTTAGGCTTCATAACTGCCTTATATGCAGTCTCAACCGCTTTAGAAGCAGCTGTTGCCAGCGTCTGTGTGTTAAGCTCCTGGTAATCTTTGATTTCCTTGCAAAAACCTCTGCATAACTGAGACAGGATAACGCCTGAATTACCTCTGGCACCTCTTAGGGATCCGCTTGAAATAGCTTTGGACAGACCTTCCATTGTAGGGTTCTCCATTTGGCTTACATCACGTGCCGCAGACATAATGGTCAATGTCATGTTGGTACCAGTATCACCATCCGGTACAGGAAATACATTCAGTTCGTTGATATATTCTTTCTTTGCTTCAATGCTTTTTGCTCCCGATAAAAACATCTTCCGGAGCATATTGGCATCTATATTATTAATAACCACAAATTTATTCCTCCTTAACAGTAATTCTCCGCTAGTCTATGACTCTTACGCCTTCGACAAAAATATTTATTTTAATAACTTCCATACCGGTAAATTCTTCTACCTTGTATTTAACATTACTGATTAAGTTCTCAGCTACAGCCGAAATACTTACTCCATAAGATACAATGATATGCAAATCAATAATTATTTTATTATCTTCCAGCAAAATGTTTACACCATGCTTCAAACTTTCCCGCATCAGAAGTTTTACAAGTCCATCCTTCATGTTGACAGATGCCATGCCTACTACACCAAAACACTCAACTGCTGATGAACCCGCATACTTAGCAAGCACATCGTTATCTATTGATACTTCACCGATTTTTGTATTCATATGTCCCTTCATTGGAATCCTCCATTCTATTAATTTTAACCATGGCAAATACTCACAAAGCAAAAGCCAATGGTAAGCTATCTATTCACTCTTCCATTCCTTTCTATTATAACCTTTTTTTAAGTAAAATGGAATACTAATTTTATTCATAAGGCTCTATGTACGCTATTTTTTATATAATGCTCTTTTGCACCAAAAGCCCTCCGAAAGCTCAATCAAAATTCACTTTGTTATTATTAGTTATATTATGCCATAATTTTTTCTAATTATAATATAAAGAAAAAATTATATGCATATATTGGCTAATATAAGCTATAAATTACTATTCACAGTACTTTTCCGTACTTCTTATTTGTTAAATGAGGTTAGCCTATGAAGAGAATGATTGGTTTTATCCTTTTCTGGATAGCTGTAGGTATGACTATTATGTTGTTTATCACAAATGGTGTCATAGCCGTATGCATTATTATCCTGCTTCTTATACTTGGATACAATTTATTTGCCTGTTAAAGAAACGTCAGGTATTAATAAATTCATCTGATATAGACAGAAAATAAGCCTGCTGTTACCAGCAGGCTTATTTTCTTATGCATTTGATACAAAGTGATAAAAATCGGGACCAACGGTTGTCCGGAGGTCCTAATTAATAAGTACTATGCACGTTCCACTTTACCAGATCTCAGACATGAAGTACACACATAAGTTTTCTTTGCTGCACCGTTAACCAGAATCTTAACAGACTTAACATTAGCCTTCCACATCTTATTTGATCTTCTATGAGAATGACTCACAGCATTTCCAAAGTGAGCACTTTTTTCACAAATTGCACATTTAGCCATTAAAAGCACCTCCCTAGGTATATTCTAAGTCTTCAGGCAACGCCTGATGGACCTGCAAACAAAAACTATTTTAACAGATGAAAAGCTATAATGCAAGCAGAATTTTTACTCATTTAAATTTGATTGCTTTTTTAATGCTTCATTTACCTTATCTGTTACATCTTCCACGGGTTTTTCTTTTTTGAACTTATTGAGAACATCCGGTACTAAATCAAGAATTTTGGTTACGCTGTCCTGATTCTTGACATTGACAAGTCTTGTGGAACCGTTTTGGATTACCAATACCGCACTGGGAGTAATCTTACCACCCATACCACCGCCGGCATTGCTTTTGCCGGAATCTTTTGAAAAAGCACCTGCACCTACTCCGAAGCTAACATCTACCAGAGGCAGGATAATCGTGCCGTCGTCAAATTTTACCGCATCACCTACTACGGTCTTCGTTGTTATGAAACTATCCATTCCTTTAAATAGAGATTCAACTGTGTTATTAAAATTGTTATCTGCCATTAAAATTCCTCCTTCAATGTTTGAAAGTTTTTGATCAGTGTTTTGATATTACGATTACGTATAACCTTTATGCCTATTATCAGCAGAATCAAAGACTGTATTCTTCCTCTGCAGTAAAAGTCTCCTTTTATTACTTCATTTTCAAAGTCCGGAATAATCTTTACGGAGTTACCGTATATTCCCATAAATGCAGCTGCTACTCCAAGTATCTGTCCGGTGGAACTTGGGTCTCCTGTACCAAATTCTATATTGGCTATGACCTTTCTGGGTTTGATATGCCTTAATATTCCCTTTAAATTGTTGTATCCATATTTTAATCCAAGCTTATTATTCTCATCCTGGAAGAAAACTTTCACCAGACTGTATTTATCATATAATTGTTTGAATTTATCAGTTATATTATCCGTTTTAAGTTTTATACCGGTAAAAAAGTCTTTGATTTTGATAAATATACTTTTTAACTTATGGAAGAACCTTTTGAAAGCGTTGAAAATCCCTTTTTCTTTCATTTGCTCCCGGGAGTCTTCGATACCGTTTTGCTTTTCTTTTAGTACTGTTTCATTTTGCTCTATACCTATTTGCTGTATATCTATTTTCTTAATATCTTTTTGTCTTGTATCTGTTTGTTTTATATCTAATTGTTTTATCTCTTTATTCTCTATATCTTTTAGCTTTTTTTCATTTTCCTGTATTTCAATTTCAAATATTTTATCTGAATCAGTCTTCAGCCCCTGTTCTTCCTCAGCTGCTGCCTGGTCCATCGGATTATTCTTACTTAACTGGATTGTTTCTGAACTAAGGTTAGTATCTTCCTCCTCAACCGATCCGGTAACCGCCTCGGCTTCAGCGCGGGATATTCTTGTCAATTCGGCTCTGGTAGCTTTATCCGATATATTCCTTGACGCATTATCAGCCATCAAGGATGGCTCGGGCTTCTTTAAGCTGTTGTCATCATTCACTTTTTCATCCTGGGAATGAACTTCTTCTTTTATAGTACGAGTTCTCCTTTTAAAGGAAAAACGCACCTTCTTATCTTTCTCCGGTATGTCTTCTTTCTTACGATTGCTGTCATATATTATTCTTCCAAAAATCCTTAATCTCATTCGCAAATTGATTTCTGCTTCTTCAGTATTTACCAAACTGTCCGTTAATGCAAAGTCTTTTGTATTATATTCAGCTGAAAACGAGATTATCCTTAACAGCCAGGAAACTCTTGCTGCGGCTTTCAGCTGATCATGGTACTCTGCTTTTAATTTATATCGGATAGGTACAAGCAAAACAATCAGGATCAGAGCAATCAGTAAGCCTAAAAGGGAGGCAAGAATTATACCTATTATTTTTAACACCAGTAAAACAATGTGGAGCATATATTCTCGGTTCCTCCTATAATAAAGCTGTTATTGGAAATATTCCCTTACCTTAAAATCTCCGGTATTACGGTATATTTCTTCAATCATGTCCGTTACCAATTCCTTTGCCTCGCTTGCTGAACCGGCCAGGCCGATAACCACACATTCTTTCTTTTGGTAGTAAGGAAAGCTTAGTTCATTGGCATTTATGATATCCAACAGATTATCTCTGTTGGAGGCATGGGTTATCAGATAAACAGCAAAGGTAATCTTGCCGTTTTCCAACGACCTCATAACCTTTTCCTTTCGTGAATGGATACTATCACCAAGATAAAGCTTGTCCGCCCATTTAATCATATATATAACCATGCCTTTCTACTTATGATTCCTGGTTTTTTCTGGAATAATCCCTCTAACGTGTACATTATACCACAGTTATATTGGAAAAATACAGTTTAATTCTCAAAAAATGACTGTATAATACGTATACAGGCTGTTTTCTCAGCCTTATCCTGGCACTGATCCAGGCTGTTTTCGATAAATTCCTTAATCTCTGCCTGATTCTTAAAAAACACCGGAAGTTTAGAAAGAGTATTTGCCATAACAGCCCTAACAACTGAACGTTCACTTCCCGCAAATAAATCACCAAGCTCTTTTAAGACCTCTTCCTGGGTTTTGCTTATAAGCGCATCATCCACTTTATCCTTGCTCTCTGCTTTATTAAGGTCTATAAACAGACTGCTGGAGAGCAGCTTCTCAGACAGCAGTAAACAGGAAAATACTCTGCCCAACATCATACTTTCCAGAAGTTCTCCGTACCTGCTGTTAATTTCCGGAAGATAAGCCTCTAACTGACTTACCTCATCTATTAATATTTCTTGTTTCCCTTCCGTATAAGAGAGCTTCTCCTCCAGTTCTTCGCTCAATGCTGTTAATTTCTCTTCCAGGAACTTGGTATTAATCCCATCTATAATATACCTTAATTTATCTCTGTCCTGGGGCAGAATGAGGTATTTCATCTCACCTTTTAAATTCTCAAGCTTATATCCGCCTTCCATATAAATATAGGGTGAGGACAATAACATAACATACAGATTATTGATACACTCCTGAAGACCAAAGTAATAATCTACTCTTTTGTTGATATATTCTGCTGATTCTTCCAGTAATTTCGTCAGTTCCTCATAACGTTCTTTCGTAATATCCTTGTAATTCTCATCAATAAATTCTTTTCTCAAATTCATGAGATAAGGATATTCCTTCATTTCCTCTGTATTGTACAGCATGGAACAGGTTCTTATCATATACAGAAAGCTCTCCAGAGAACTTATATCACCATCTTTATAAACCGAAATACTGTTCTTTAAAAGTTCAAAGTATTTTTGCCTGGTCATTCTGATAGGAAGCTGCCCAAGGACTTCTTTGATTTTACTATTAACTATAACATTATCCTGGGTATCAAATATATAAGAAATGGCTTTACTTGAGAAATCTTCATCTGAAATATCATCAGTTATCTCCTTAAAGCGGTATTCGATTCGGTTCAGTACATATTCAAATACCTGAAAGATGTCAGTATAAGCAGTCAGCACCTGCATCTTCTTAATGCAGCTGTTTCTGAGGCTGTTCAGCTTCTCAATTCCTTCCTCGGTCTTAAGACCAGCTTCACCTTTTAAGTAATATTCCTTTAACAGATTGTTAAACTCTTTTAACAATCCTTCTTCTTCCCATCCCTCCGGATAACTTTCAGCGTAATATTCATAAAATGTATAGTAATGTATGGTGAATTTCACTTCTGCATACTGATTGTAAATATTAATAAGTTGATTTGTAAATACAGGCAGATTTCTGTCAAGCTCTTTTCCTCTCTCAATATCTTTGCATACTGCCCTTAAATGCTTATTCATTCTCGCTATTTCCTCCTGGTTCTTTCATAAAGCTTTTTGCCTTTCTACATTATACCAATTATTCCGTAATTAAACCAGTCCTCTGCAAATAAATTAGAGGAAAGGGGCTTTAACTGCTTAAGCCCCCGGATGGTTTATTGATTATTTCGTCTGTTCTCCATAAGCCATTTCAAAACATTCTGGATGTTTTCATCCCAGTATTTCCATTGGTGATCTCCAGGTCCTTCTTCATACCTTAAATCATATCCCAATTTCGTAAGATGAGCTTTCATTTTCACATTATGGTCATAAAGAAAATCCTCCGTCCCACACCACATGTAGAGCTTTGGCAGGGGTTTACCGGATTCCTTTAGTCTGACTGCTTCAGCAAACAGGTCATTGGTGCTGTTTTCAATCTGGTCTATGGGACCAAAGATTCCCTGCCAGAAATGCTTTTCTTCTTCTGTTTCTAATTTATTGCATAGCTGCACAACGTCCAATCCACCGGATAAGGAGGCAGCATAACCAAAGCTCTCAGAAGCAGACAAACCAAGCTTTAAGGCTCCGTAGCCGCCCATTGACAATCCTGCCGCATAATTATCTTCTCTTTTCTCCGACAGATTATTAAAAAACGAACGGCAAATTTCAGGTAATTCTTTTGATATGTATGTCTGGTACCTGTTTCCCCAGGCCATATTCGTATACCAGCCCAGATGAGTGGTGGGCATTACAACTGCAATCCCCAATTCACTAACATAACGTTCAATGGAAGTCCTTCTCTGCCATATTGTATGATCATCACTCATACCATGAAGAAGATACAAGGTAGGTATTTTCCCCCCGCTCTTTCTTCCTTCCATCCCAATCTGCCCCTTTGTCTGCTGAGGCAGGATTACATCCATCTGCATACACATCCCTAAAACATCCGAAAAGAAATCAACATGTAATAACGCCATATTTCCTCCTAAATATAAATTTATGATTATAAAAACAGACAGATAATTAGTCATTAACTTCTATCTGTCTGTGCGAATCGTATTTATGGTATTTAGTTGCTATCGCCATCCGGCTTTTTAACATGTTCATGTGTAAACAGATGATCCATACAGTATTCGTAATTGCCATCACACTTGGAGCAGAAACGGAACTCAAGATTCTCATCATCTAATTCTGTTCTTCCACAGACAGCGCATTTATGCCTGGTGATTTTCTTTCTTCCATTAAAGTCGACTACATTGTTGCCCTGCTGTCCGCTTCTCACCTGACTCTTAAAATTACGTTTTCTCTTGACTTCTCCCGGAGAAAACCTTCTGTAATTCCTGCTTGTCATAAAGAAGAAGATAAAATTACCCAGTGCTAGCAGAATAGCAAGACACATAAAATAATTACCGGCCGAAAAATACTGTATCAGACTTATTGCAATAAATACTGCATCAAGATATGCAATGTATTTTATTTTTATTGGTATTATAAAAAACAATAATATCTGAACATCGGGAAACAACACTGCAAAAGCCAGGAACATAGCGTAATTGATGTACTGCATTCCAAGAAACTCACTGTTACCGGTCACAAGGAATATAACAACAACCGCCAAAACATTCAATAACATTCCACTTAAATAGTACAGATTAAATCGGAATGCTCCCCAGGCTCTTTCCAGGGTTGAACCAATCCAGTAGTAAAAATAAATACCAATAACAGCATACAGAAGATTATTAAACTGCGGCTGTATCAGGAAAGTAACAATACGCCATACTTCTCCGTGAAGTATCTTCTCAATATCCAACATCAGATACTGCATATAAAAATAAGGGTTGATCTGATTAATAACAAATCCGGTACCATATAATATGGATATATACAGCATCAGATTATGAATAGCATATCTCCCATATTTACGCTCCAGTTTATTCAGCAAATTCATCCATTCACATCCTTTGATTTTTATCTAGAATAAATCCTTCTTACGAAATACCATTGCTATAATAAAAGTTACCAACAAGGTAAATACAATAATCAGAATAAATCCAAAACCCGAATTCTCACCGGGTATTCCGCCTACATTCATACCAAAAAAGCTGGCGATCATCGTAGGAATTGACATAACAATTGTTACAGTTGCAAGGAATTTCATTACAATATTCAGATTATTTGATATGACAGAAGCAAAAGCATCCATGGTTCCGCTTAAGATTCCGCTGTATATGTTCGCCATCTCAATAGCCTGTTTATTCTCAATAATAACATCTTCTAACAGTTCCGTATCCTCAGGATACTGTTTGATCGTGTCAATCTTTAACATCTTCTCAAGAACAACCTCATTGGATCTCAGGGAAGTTGTGAAATATACAAGACTCTTTTCCAATTCGAGAAGATCTATCAATTCACTGTTCTTAGTGGAAATATGCAGCTTATGTTCAATTTGTTCACTTTTTCTATCTATGATTCTTAAGTACTGTAAGAATACGGAAGCATTCTTGTACAAAATCTGCAGAATAAATCTTGTTTTCTTAAAGGTGTAGAAATCCCTTACCCTGCCATCCATAAAACCTTTTAATACTTTTGTCTCTTCCAGGCAGACGGTAACTATTAAATCTTTCGCAACAATAATAGCAAGAGGTATGGTTACATACCTGTCCTTATTATTTCTTTCTTCCATTGTGGGGATGTCTACAAGGATTAGTGTATAATCATCCTCCACTTCAATTCTTGAACGTTCCTCTTCATCCAGAGGGGCTCTCAAATGATCGATGTCAATATGACAGGTTTCTGATATTTCAAGTAATTCTGTTGCTGATGGGTCTGTCATAACCACCCAGCAGCCTGGTTCGGTAGCGTCAAGATAGCGTGTGCCGTCTTCAAATGTCTTCAAAATTTCAATCATGATACACTCCTTCTACTGCACGGCAAAGCAGAAGAAGTTTAAGAACTGCTAAACTGCCCCGTACAGTGCGTTATTTGGTTTTAATCGTCGATACTCACAACTGGGTCCCGCTTCCATACGGTGTTTACGTCCTTTCTTATTGTTTCGATACCAAAAGCATCTTTGTATAGTTGTTATCTGGTGTCCACTACATTATATGTTTTCTCATATTTAATGTCAAATAAAAAACTTGAAAAGAAAGATGAAAATTCTTAAAATTTCATGAACCACAGTGCGGAGGAAGTCGAACGACAATTGCTACAGGAGTCAGTAGTGCCTTACATAAGTTTTGATAAAATTAATGCACTGTTATTTATCAAAACTTATACAAAGCAGTACTGGTAATATGATTGGTAATTTTTCAGAAAATTATCAAAATTTTTTCCTCAAAGTAAAAAAGGGCTGCTGCATCTTAAACAATATTGCAATAAGAAGCATCCTGACTTTCCTCCATACACCGGCTGAAAGACACCTTACCTATTTTGTGTGCTATAATCGTACAAAATTGTTAACACACAAGATCGGCAACATGTCTTTCAAGCAGTGAATTACAGGAAAGTCACGAACTTCTTACCGCCATACATTTATTTTGCAACGGCCCTATAATAGTTAAACGTCATGACTGGGTATCTTAAGAGTGCTTCCCGGCTGCAGCATTATCTGATTCAGATTATTATTTCTTGTTATATCCTGCAAATCGACACCGAATTTATCCATTATTATCTGTAAGGAATCTCCGTCTTCAACAACATACTCAAATACGGTATCATCACTGAATCCTTCAATTACAGGTATACAAATTTCATCTCCCACCTGGAGATTATATATATCAACAAAAGGATTCAGTCTTAAGATAAGAGGCAGCGGAACATTATATTCTCTAGTGATACTATAAAGGGTATCCCCTTGACCAATTACATAATTCATGCAACTGTATTCTCTGAAATTCATAATCCTTCCTTCCACACCAATCTCAGTAATCATTATTACTTAAGGAGTGGTTTCTTAACGTTTCGTTTCCTTATATTATATTAAAAAACTATGGGAGTTGTTACGGTAAATCCACACTTGTTTTGTTATTATTTAGTATTCATTACCATTATTAGTAATTAGGATAAATTCGGGTGTTGAACTTCACATTTTTGTGTCGTATAATATAGCTTATCGGAATTACGCTATATGAGGTTGTAATCATTTTTCATTCCTCTCATATATTATAGTGTTACAATTCTTGTAAGGAGGTAAACCGTTTGAGCGATTACAAAAAACCATACACTTTAGGAATCGATATAGGCTCCACTACCGTAAAAGTGGCGGTATTAAATACAGAAAATAAGATCCTGTTTTCTGAGTATGCAAGGCATTACGCAAATATTCAGGACGTTTTGGCTAAGCTGCTAAGGAATGCAACTGAACAGCTTGGCGACATGAAAGTAGCACCAGTGATAACCGGTTCCGGTGGTCTCACCATATCGAAACATCTTGGAATTCCATTTGTTCAAGAGGTTGTTGCCGTATCTACTTCCCTGCAGGATTTCGCTCCCCAAACAGATGTTGCAATAGAACTCGGCGGTGAAGACGCCAAAATTATATATTTTACAGGTGGTATCGAGCAGCGAATGAATGGTATCTGCGCAGGCGGTACCGGCTCTTTTATTGACCAGATGGCTACCCTATTGAACACGGATGCTTCCGGACTCAATGAGTACGCGAAAGAATATAAATCTATTTATCCAATTGCCGCAAGATGCGGAGTTTTTGCAAAGTCTGATATTCAGCCCTTAATTAACGACGGAGCAACCAAGCCGGATTTATCCGCTTCTATCTTTCAGGCAGTTGTTAACCAGACAATCAGTGGTCTTGCCTGCGGAAAACCCATCAGAGGTAATGTTGCCTTCCTGGGTGGCCCTCTCCACTTCTTAACAGAACTAAAGAATGCTTTTATCCGAACCCTGGATCTTTCAGAGGAAAACATAATAGCACCTGAGCACTCCCATCTTTTTGCGGCAACCGGCGCAGCCATGAACAGCAAATACGAAACAATTGAGGCCTTAAGCAATCTTATCGGGAAATTATCTAAGGGTATTACCATGGATTTTGAAGTAAACCGTATGGCCCCTCTCTTTGTAGATGAAGCTGCCTATGATGAATTCAAAGAACGTCATTCCAGACAAGCCGTTAAGAAAGGCGACTTAAGTACTTACCAGGGTAATTGCTTTTTAGGAATTGATGCCGGCTCTACTACCACAAAGGTTGCATTAGTCGGAGACGACGGCTCTCTTCTTTATTCCTTTTACAGCAACAACAACGGAAGTCCCTTAAAAACTGCGATAAAGTCCATAAAGGAGATTTATTCCCTTCTGCCGGAAGGTGCCAATATTATACGTTCCTGTTCAACGGGTTATGGTGAAGCCCTCATTAAGTCAGCACTTATGCTGGATGAAGGAGAAGTAGAAACCGTTGCCCACTATCACGCTGCTGCTTTCTTTGACCCTAAGGTTGACTGTATCATGGACATCGGCGGTCAGGATATGAAATGTATTAAGATAAAGAATAACACTGTTGACAGTATCATGCTAAACGAAGCTTGTTCCTCCGGTTGTGGTTCCTTTATTGAAACCTTTGCCAAATCCTTAAATTATGAAGTAGCTGATTTTGCAAAAGTAGCCCTTTTTGCCAAGAATCCGGTTGATTTAGGTTCCAGATGTACGGTATTTATGAATTCCAAGGTAAAGCAGGCACAGAAGGAAGGCGCGCAGGTAGCTGATATTTCCTCCGGTCTTGCCTATTCCGTAATTAAGAATGCTATTTTTAAGGTTATTAAAATTACTGATCCTAAGGATTTAGGAGAGCATGTAGTAGTCCAGGGCGGTACTTTCTATAATGAAGCAGTTCTAAGAAGCTTCGAGCTTTTAACCGGCTGTGAACCGGTAAGACCTGATATCTCCGGAATTATGGGGGCCTTTGGTGCAGCTCTTATTGCAAGAGAACATTATGAAGGGCAGGAGACAACACTCCTCACCCTGGACCAGATCAATGATTTAAAAATAGAATCCTCCATGACCCGATGCCGTGCCTGTACCAACAACTGCCAGCTGACCATCAACCGTTTTACCGGAGGAAGACAGTTTATCAGTGGTAACCGCTGCGAGAAGGGACTTGGTAAGGTTAAGAATAAAGATAACATCCCGAATTTATTTGAATATAAGTTAAAGACCCTTTTCTCCTACGAACCCCTTCCCCTTGAGAAAGCTCCAAGAGGTGTTGTAGGTATACCAAGAGTCTTAAATATGTATGAAAATTATCCCTTCTGGTATACATTATTTACCGAGTTAGGTTACCGTGTAATCCTCTCTCCCGAATCTACCAGAAAGATTTATGAAATGGGTATTGAATCCATCCCCAGCGAATCAGAATGCTATCCCGCCAAACTGGCTCACGGTCACATTATGTGGCTCATCAAACAGGGTGTGGATTTTATCTTCTATCCAAGTGTTCCTTATGAACGCTGTGAGGTGCCAGGTGCCAATAATCATTATAACTGCCCCATTGTTGCCTCCTACAGTGAAAACATCAAGAACAATGTAGAAGAATTGAAGGCTGGAAATATCCGCTACGAGAATCCTTTCATGTCCTTTGAGAATGAAGAAATCTTAAAGAAGCGTCTGCTTAAGGTTATGAAAGAAATCGCAGGTGCAACGGATAAGGAAATAAAGGCTGCAGTTACCAAAGCCTGGGCTGAGCTTGAGGCCAAAAGGGAAGATATTAAGAGAAAAGGCGAAGAGACAATCGCTTATCTCGTTGAAAACGGTAAAAAAGGTATTGTCCTGGCCGGACGCCCTTACCACATTGATCCGGAAATCAATCATGGTATTCCTGAGTTAATTAATTCCTATGGTGTAGCAGTATTAACAGAGGATTCTATTTCCCACTTAGGTAAAGTTGACAGACCTCTGGTTGCAGTAGATCAGTGGATGTACCATTCAAGGCTTTATGCTGCTGCCTCCTATGCGAAAACCATGCCGAATCTGGAGCTTATACAGCTGAATTCCTTTGGCTGTGGCCTGGATGCTGTTACTACAGATATGGTTAATGATATTCTAACCAAATCCGGCAAGGTTTATACCGTTTTAAAGATTGATGAAGTAAATAATTTAGGTGCTGCCAGAATCAGAGTCCGCTCTCTTCTCTCTGCTGTAAATGACAGGGACAGAAAGAAGACCTCCTGTGAGGTTCCTATTGTCTCCGATGCCTTTAACAGAGTTGTATTTACAGAAGAAATGCGTAAGGATTATACCCTGCTCTGCCCTCAGATGTCACCTATCCATTTTGACATCTTACAGAGTGCCCTAAAGGCAGGTGGTTACAATGTAGAGATACTTCCCAATGATAACCGTACTGCCGTTGATGTGGGATTAAAATATGTTAATAACGATGCCTGCTATCCTTCCCTGATGGTGGTAGGGCAGATAATGGATGCACTCCTCTCCGGTAAGTATGATGTGAACAAAGTAGGCGTCATGATTACCCAGACCGGCGGCGGCTGCCGGGCAACCAATTATATCAACTTTATCAGAAGAGCTCTAGAAAAAGCAGGTATGTCTCAAATTCCGGTAATCTCTTTAAGTGTATCCGGACTTGAGAAAAATCCCGGTATGAAGTATACTCCCAAACTGCTTATGAGTGCGGTGCAGGCTTTGGTTTACGGAGATGTATTCCTTAGAGTCTTATACCGCACAAGGCCTTACGAAGCGGTACCCGGTTCTGCTAACGCACTGCATGAGAAATGGAACGAAAGATGTAAGATATCAGTTGCCAATGGAAAATGGGGAGAATTTAAAAAGAACATTCGTGGTATCATCGAAGATTTCGATAATCTGCCTCTGAACGATATCCGTAAACCAAGAGTTGGTATCGTTGGAGAAATCCTCGTTAAGTTCTTACCTGCTGCCAATAACTATCTGGTGGATTTACTGGAAGCAGAAGGAGCAGAAGCTGTGGTTCCGGATTTAATCGATTTCTTTATGTACTCCTTCCACAATTCCAGCTTTAAGGCAGAATACCTGGGCTTTAAGAAATCCTCCGCTACCATAAGCAATATTCTTATTCAGGCGGTTGAACTCTGCCGTAAGGAAGCTAAGATATGCCTCGAAAAGAGCAAGCGCTTTACACCTCCGGTTCCTATCAAAACACTGGCAGATTATGCTTCTCCCATTGTTTCTGTTGGTAATCAGACCGGTGAAGGCTGGTTCTTAACAGGTGAAATGGTAGAACTGATTCACTCCGGCGTAAACAACATTGTATGTACACAACCCTTTGCCTGCCTGCCCAATCACATTGTTGGAAAAGGTGTAATCAAAGAGTTGAGACAAAGATATCCGGAATCCAACATTGTTGCCGTTGATTATGATCCCGGAGCCAGTGAAGTAAATCAGCTTAACCGAATTAAATTAATGCTCTCAACAGCAGTTAAAAACCTGGAGAAAACTACGGTTCATCAGGCGGAAGTTCAGAGTAATCACAAACAGATCCCAGTATCTGCAAAGACCAGTCTTGATACAGGAATGTAATTTAAGACGTTGTTAAATAAATAAAAACTGCCGGTATAATATCAGTAGAACATTTACTGATTCTTATACCGGCAACTTTTATTTTAAAGAGGTAAAAACGATAATAAACCTTCTTTTCATAGTCATATAATTATTACAATTTAAATCTATCTCTTAGTCTCTCCTTTCAGTATCTCCTCTCAGTTTTACTCCAGGCTTTACATTTTCTATCTTGGCTTTTGATCTCTATATTTTTATTTAGAATGTATTTGTTAGTATATGTTTCAGTTTAAAACTCTTTGAAATTTATCTTTATGCAAATAAAAGACTTCCTACCCAAATTATACTACTCTTCCTTTTATGGCTGAATAATTTCCCTTTAGATAGTTTATCAAATTCATGCAGCTAATATTTTTAAGTGCCATAATAGAAGTCCCTGAATAAAAAGCACTGTGCGGCGTAATGATTATATTCTCCCTGTATAACAGCGGATTATACTCAAGTACAGGTGGTTCATCCTTTAGTACATCAAGGCCTGCACCACTTATATACCCTATATCCAAAGCCTTCGTCAGAGCTTCCTCATCAACGGTCTCTCCTCTTCCTAAATTCAAGAAGATAGGCTGCTGTTTCAGCTCCTTGAAATAATTCAGATTAAAATAGTTTTTATTTTCAATAGCAGGCGCCATATGATTACTTATTATATGAGCATGTTCTTTTATATAAGTTTCCTCTGCCAGAAGAACCCCATGTGCTTTCGCGGTTTCTGCTGTTATATATGGATCCTTTACCAAGACCTTAACGCCAAAGGCCAAGGCTCTCTGAGCCACTGCTTTGCCTATTTTCCCAAATCCGTAAATGGCCAGAACACTGTCCGCAAGTCTTAATCCTCCCGGAACAGTTCCATAATTCCATATCTTTCTCTCCTCGATATCCCTTTCATAATGTTTTAGATTTCTAATAAGCGCCAAAAGCAGTGCCATGGTATGGTCTGCTACCTCCTGGGTACAGTAGTCTGCTGCCGTACAAACAGCAATTCCACGCCTTTTAGCTTCAACAATATCAATATTATTATAGCCGGAGGCCATTATACAAATAACTTTAAGCTTAACAGCTTTTCTGAGAACTTCAGCGTCAACAGGCAGAAATGCTGTTAAGAGTGCCTCTGCTTTCTCAATCTTTTCAAGAAATTCCTTCTTATTGGCATAAGGATAGAGCTCCACATTACAATCCGGCAGGTTCTCCCGTATCATATTTATATCTGACTGCTCCAACAGGCTCAGCTCTTCTTTGCTGTCACAAATGAGTATATTCATTTCCATCCTCCTGACTGTATCTATGGTTGATTTCTTTCTTGTAATCTGCATCAATGCAAGTTAGCAGATGTTTTTCTTAATAACCTGCTAAGATTTTCTCCGTGGCTCTTATTACTTCATCCATTTCCGCTTTGGTCCCTACCGTAATTCTAAGAAAGTCTTTTATTCTTTCACTATTGAAATATCTGGTAAGAATACCTTCTTCCTTCAACTTTACATAATAATCCGAAGCATGGATTTTATCATGCTTTACAAACAGAAAATTTGTATGGGTTTTCATCACATAGAAGCCTCTTGCCCGAAGGCTTTCTGCTGTTTCTTCTCTTATACGAATGGTCTCTTCTATACAGTTCTTATAATATCCGGTGTCAAGAATTGCCGCTGTTCCCGCTGCTAATGTCAGAGCATTTAGATTATAAGGGTTAAAGGTAAATTTAATCTTGTTCATATCTTCAATAATTTCCTTTGAGGCTACTGCAAAACCAAGTCTTAATCCGGCAAGATTCCTGGATTTTGAGAAGGTCTGAATAACAATAAGATTATGAAAATCTTTTATGAGCTCTATACAGGATTCATTTCCATAATCCACATAAGCTTCATCAACAATCACAAGACGTTCTTTCTTAGCAGAAATTATCTCTCTTAAATCGCTTCTTGAAAGCCGGTATCCCGTTGGCGCGTTGGGATTTGCAATAATTATATGTCTGTCCGTGTTGATATAATCCTTGATATCTATGGTAAAATCCTCTCTTAAGGGTATCTCAAGGGCATCAAGACCAAAGGTCTTAGAATAAGTGTGGTAGAAATAATAAGTGATATCCGGAAAACAGATTTTACTGGATTTACCGAAAAAGCTTAAAAAACAGAAGCTAAGTACTTCATCGGAGCCATTACTCACAAATACCTGATCAGCTTCCACACCATATACCCCTGCAATAGCCTCTCTTAACTTTGTGCAATAAGGGTCTGAGTATAAGCCCATGCCAAGGATTTCTTCTGAATTTACTGCTTCTAATACCTTTGGTGATGGCGGCATTGACGTTTCATTGGCATTTAACTTTATATATTTACGGTCAGCAGGCTGCTCTCCGGGAACATATGCTTCCATCTCTTTGTATCTGCCGTCAAAAAAATTACTCATAACAATTCCTCCTTTAAATTCTGCTTAAAGGAAAGGTCATACAGTGAGGTCCTCCTCCTGCCTTCAGAATTTCAGTAATATCAAGCTCAATTACCGTCATACCTTTGGCAGCCAATGCCTCATTCACCTTACCATTCTGCTTTAATGAGAATACCTTTTTATCCCCCAGACTTTGCAGATTGCATCCATGGGTAAAGATGGACTCCTCTGAGACTTCAATAATATTTATTGACAGCTCTTTAAGCTTATTTATAAACTCCTCCGGCAGCACCGAAGTACAGGCAACCGCAAAATTCTCATCAACAAGGTTAAAACACATATCCAAATGCAGATACTTCTCTTTTAAAGGCACAGTAAGGATACGGTATCCATATTCCCTGAGCTTTTCACTGATTTCTGAAGCACCTTTCCTATCCGTTCTGGCAGCCATCCCCAAGGCAAGCAGATCTTCTCTCAGAAATGCAAAATCTCCTCCTTCAAAGTATCCCTCCTTCACCTCGGCAATTAATGGTACTCCCAATTCCTCCATTTTCTGTTTATAACTTTCACGCTCCTGATAACGAATAGGTTCCTTGAATCTCCCAAGGATATATCCTTCTCTGACACAACCACCGAAATCTCTTGAAAACACCGCATTAGGTCTGCTTTCCTCGGCTTTTAGCAATTCAACCTCAATTCCATTTTCTCTATAGGCTTTGATAAACTGTTGATGTTCTTCCTCCATCAGATCTCTATCAAGCCGGCTCTTCTCCCACTTCTTTGCAATCTCATTAATTGGTGCAGGTTTTAAATAGGTGGGTCTTGATAAAAGAACCTTTTTCAGTAACCCTGTTCCGTTCTTAACAAACATAACTGCCTCCTTTTTTTACGGGAACTGATTCCCTGCCTCTGTATGATTTCTTTTTTTGGATTTTCTGCCTGCTAAAAAGCAATGCCATCACATCAGATAATACTTAATAGTCTCCAGTATCAGTTGAGGCAGAACTCGAAAGGAATAGGGCATGAATACTCTTTCCGTCCACTTATGAGCATCCTTTCCGTAACACCCAAAATTAACACAGGGGATATTCAGCTCCCTTATGGCTTCTACCGGAAGTGGATACAATTGTTCGAACTGGGGGAAATTGTGAATGAGATGTTCAACCGATTCCTGAGAATCATCTGATTTTAAATAACTGCTGTCTGAGAGACTTGGAAAAAATTTCAGCAGTTTATAATCCTCCTTATATTCTGCTCCAATTCTTTTTGCAATTTCTCCAATTTCCTGAACCAGCCTTTCTTCTGCTCCCTCTTCTTTCAGAAGATTATGCGGGCAGTAAGGCGCTGCAAAAAATAGGACCATAGCTGGATTTTTCTTTTTGGCAATCGTCATTAGCTCCCTGGTAAGGCGAAGAGGGATATCCCGTTTATCCGTCCCCTCCAAAAGTTCTGAATCAGTAATTATTCTCAGATATTCCTCCAGGTCTCCCGGGAATTCCATTCGTGCCAGTTCGTAAAGTTCCTGATACTCCAATACCTCCCAGTCATAAGCTATCTCTTTATACGCCATTCCGGATAGCATACAATACTTCTTATATTCCAGGTTATATTTGCTGACTAATTCCGCAAGTACCCTTCCGGCAGCACCTTTTAGTTTTTTGATGATTTCTTCCACTGTACTGTTATGAACAAAATAATTAAAGTACACAAAAGCACCATCTGCTGTTTGAACATTATACCAGGTCTTAAGATCTTTTATTTTTAAAACAGAAGGCGGTAAGGTATATTCACCGTCATATCCGTCGCAATACTCTGTATTCAGATTTATTTCATTTACCAGCATGGAGGCTGCCATGGAAGCGTCAAACCCTTCGAAGCATTGCCCTACATGTGTTTCCTTGCCCTGTATATAGAAACAGGGAAGAAGTTTACCGACTGTACCGGTATAGATATATCTTCTTCTGTCTCCCGGAAACAAAGGACAGATAAAATCATTGTTGACAGCCAGTTTATATTCAAAGCCTTCCTTTTCCTTCAAATCCTTTAACACCTTAAGGGCTTCGATAATACCTGTATGGAGATTCTCCTCCACAGGATTCAGAGATAATAAAATATTCCCTTTTAACTTTTCAGGATGCTCACTTAGTTTCTTTAAGAGTACAAGAAATACCGCATCACCGCTTTTCATGTCACAGGCTCCCCTGCCAAACATATAATCTCCCGAGTGCAGATCCTTCAATACTTCTTCTGGCAGCTCCATTTCTGTAAGCTTCTCTGCCAGTTTCACGGTATCAAAGGCATAATCTTTAAGCCCCTTGTAATCCTCTATGCCAACTGTATCTATATGCCCATGCAGAAGTACCGTATCCTTAGATTCTGTTTTCTCACCTTTAATGTAAGCAAAGACATTCAATCGGTCATAATAATCCTTCTCTAATTCCTGTAGTATGATATAATCCGGATGTTTCTGAAAATATGGGATTTCGCTCAGATAATCTTTGATATACAGTGCAATTTCTCTTTCACCAACAGTAGTATTGATGCTTGGTATAGCTACCAGCTTTTTTGTTAACTCCCTGATTTCATCGAACATGAATTCCCTCCCTGATTTTTTCTCTAACAGCCACTCAGAAATAGTCTACTCCACAGAACAAGTTTTGGTGAACAAAAAAAGGATGCTTATATATTAAGCATCCTCGCTATTTTATAAATCTATATAAGATGGCTTCTTCCCGGCCTTCCATAAACGAAATACTATCTGAAATAGGATTTATCCTTTTACAAAGATTAAGCCCTTCCTCCAACCTATATATGGTGTTTATATAATTTCTGATATAGGTATTATATAATTACGAACCGGTCACCGCCACTGTTCATCTTATGAAAATCCTTCTGTGTCCTTGTAATTTTTACAAGACTTAATTATTGACATAGTAAAAATTACTTAGCATAATAGAACACATAAGAATTATTATATAATATGGTTTTTTGGTCATTACCGCCTCCAGATAGATAAACCCCAAGCACAGGTAATTATCAAACATTCCCCAGAAAGGTCATATGATATGATACAATTATCTGAATTACTTCACCTTAATATATTTGATAGATTTAACCTTATTGCAGGGGAAGAAGGGCTGACTAAGACAATATCCAATGTAGTTATATTGGAATATGAAAGTATCGAAAATAATTATAATGATTTTAACAAAGGGGACTTTGTACTAACCTCTCTGTTTTTTGCGAAAGACCATATAGATTATATTTATGATGCTTTTCAACATCTGATGGAACGTGATGTATCCGGAATTGGTGTAAAGACTGTCTATTTTAAGGAATTGCCTCCTGCCTGTATCCGTCTTGCAGAAGAGAGAAATATACCAGTCTTTCTATTTTCCGATGTGTACATGGAGGATATTGTTATTAATGTATACGACTACATAAAGTCAAAGCAAAGGTATTATTATCATGAAGAAAAAATACAAAAGCTTCTCAACACCTCTTTAACTCCCCCTGAGGTCCTCTCCCATGCCAAGGAGCTGAGCACTGATCTCGGAGCAAATACTGCCACTTTATATTTGCTTCGGAAAGAACCGGAAGGAGAGAATCAAATATTTCGTACCTTTAATCAACTTCAGTATCAAAGAGGGAAGAACCCCACCCTGCCGCCTTACTTCTTAGCAAAATACAAAAAAGGGTTTCTGCTCATTTACTATTATGACAAAGCACCTATCTATTCTCAGGCTGAGAAAGCCTTGTCCTATTTGCTTAACTCCCTGTACATTGACAGGGAGCAATATTATACCGGTATCTGTGACACTTATCATCCCTTGGATCAGTTAGACCTGAGTATTCGAAAAAGCATCTACTCTGCTCTTACCGCCCGTTTCACAGGGGTGCCAGAGATGTTAAGCTCAGCCTTGGGATTGTATCATTTCCTGCTGCCTCTGACAGAGAATAAATCTGCCATGGAATACTATCATACACTAATGGATAAGCTAAACCGCCATGATACCGAAAACCATTCAGATCTTACAGGAACCTTAAGGACCTTAAACAAATGTAACTGGGATATAAAAGCTGCTTCCATGGAAATGTTCCAGCATCAGAATACTATCCGCTATCGCCTTTCAAAGGCTAAAACCTTACTTAACACCCCATCAGATATCTTATTTACACAACTGATCAACACTCTTTTATTTTTGGAAGAATGGCAGTTTGTTATTTAACGATCCGAAGAAACTTCTTTTTACCTATTTTTAAAACATCCTGGCAAGCCAGAACTCTATCAAGTTCCTGGGTGGTAAGTAGCTCACCATTTATAGAAATGCCTCCCTGCGACAACAGTCTTCTGAATTCACTGCCGCTCTGTACATATTTTCCCTGCACAAGTAAGGGAATGACACCTGCAAGGGTATCTTTATCAAGCTCTATGGTCAGTTCAGGGATCTGATCCGGTATGCCTTTTTTATGAAAAGCTTCCAGATAATAGGTTTCGGCCTCTGCCGCCTTGTCTCTGTGATAGAGGGTTGTTATTACCCTTGCAAGCTCGTATTTGATATCTCTTGGATTAGCTCCTTTCTCCAACTCTTCCTGCAGCGCTGCTATCCTGTCCGGATGTTCATCTGTAACAAGTTCAAAGTATCTGATAATCAAATCATCCGGCACTTCCATTACTTTCTTAAACATAACTCTGGCATCTTCATGAATACCGATGTAGTTGCCGAGGCTCTTACTCATCTTCTCCACCCCGTCAAGTCCTTCCAGAATAGGAAGAAAGACAGCAGCCTGAGGTTCCTTGCCCCTCCACTTTAAAAGGCTTCGTCCCATAAGAATGTTGAAGGTCTGATCAGTTCCTCCTATTTCAATATCCGCATTCAGAGCAACAGAATCATATGCCTGCATGAGGGGATAGAAAAATTCATGAAGCCCGATTGGAATATTGTTCTTATATCTTTCTGTAAAGTCATCCCGTTCCAATATCCTTGCAACTGTTACAGAGGAGGCCAGACGTATGACTTCTTCAAAATTAAGTTCTTTCAGCCAGCTGCTGTTAAATACCACTTCAGTCTTTTCTCGGTCCATGATTTCAAATATCTGATCCGTATAGGTTCTGGCATTCTCTTTAACTTCTTCTTCACTTAGTGCCGCTCTGCCTTTGGATTTGCCGGTAGGGTCCCCGATTCTTCCGGTAAAATCACCAATGACGATTACAGCCTTATGCCCCATATCCTGCATCTGCCTGATCTTACGCAGTACTACACTATGTCCCAGGTGAATGTCCGGAGCACTGGGGTCAAGTCCAAGTTTTATTGTAAGTCCCTTATTCTGCTCTACTGCTCTCTTTAGCTTATTCCTTAAATCCTCCTCTCCTACGATTTCTTTAGCCCCTTTGGCTATGATTTTCATCTGCTCTTCAACGGATATCATTTTTTCTGTCCTTTCTCATTTAATATTTATGAGATAAGCACTGTTTATAAAAAAACTTTCCCAGAACGTAAAAAAAGCCCACATCCTTCTAAAAAGGACGAGAGCATATATCCCGTGTTACCACCTTTAATTTATAAACAATTCACATTGCTTACCTCTTCGAGTACTCCATTCATGATGGGTTATACTCTAGCACGATAACGTGTGCAGGTTACGTCGCAGCCTACTTTAATTGTTCGGTGCGCAGCTCAAAGATGTATTCATATTCAGATTGCCATGCACCTCTCATCAACCGGTTGCTTTCTGTATGGATTACTGATTATTACTTCTTCTTATCACAGCTTTTTGTTTGTATGAAATTAAGGCTATTATAGGGAGCATTTTTTGATTTGTCAAGTACAAAATTTATAAAATATTTAATTTTTCCTATTGACCGAATCGGTTTATAGAACTATAATAGCATTAACCGAATCGGTTTACGGAACTATAACAATATTAACTGAATCGGTGGAACGCTACTAATAATTTTACTATATTACAGATATAACGAGGTTAACGATGGAGAATTTCACGAATCTGCCAGAGGAAAAGCAGCAGAAAATCCTAGAGGCGGCTTTAAAAGTATTTGGCGCACACACTTATAAAAAAGCATCTGTAAGCGATATTGCCGCTGAAGCTGGTATTTCAAAGGCAATGGTTTTTCACTACTTTGGGACAAAAAAAGATATGTATCTTTACCTGGTTCGATTTTGCAGTGATCTTCTGATAAACGAAATCAAATCTAATTTTGATGAGAGCGTTACAGATTTTTTTGACCGTATAATTTTAGCTTCTGATGTTAAGATTGCGGTAATGAAGCAATATGCAGCCATACCAGCCTTTTTAACAAATATCTATTTTGAAGAAGACCCTGCAGTCAGAAATGATATAAAACTAATTTTGGCAGAAGGCGAGATTTACCGGAACCATATAGCATTTGAGAATATGGATATTTCGAAATTCAAAGAAGATGTTGACGTTAAGCTAGTTATGAAAATGCTTATCTGGATGGCTGAGGGTTTTGCAAAAGAGTTCTCAACGAATAATTATGCAGATTTAGAAGCCCGCTGCCAGGAGTATTACAGATGCATGGATATACTGAAAGCAAATTTATATAAGTAGAATTACGTTGGTTACCTGTTCTGATTATAACATTTCAGTAATTCTATCATTTTATACCTTAATAGGCAATTATCGCTTTCTGCCATTAATTTTTCAGTAAGCCCATCAGGCTTCTTATATTAGATTTCTTCCGTTATAACGGGGAAAGAGGAGGTAATTATGAATGTTATAGAAATTAATAATTTAACAAAAAGCTATGGCAATTCCAGAGGGATCAGGGATGTATCCTTCCAGGTTACGGAAGGCGAGATATTCGGCTTTATCGGACCAAACGGAGCCGGCAAATCAACTACCATCAGAACCCTTTTAGGTCTTATCTATCCTGATTCTGGAACCGCAGCTATTTTCGGAAAGAACTGCACTGCGAATCCTGAAGTAAGAAAAGAACTGGGTTATCTTCCTTCTGAAGTATTCTATTATGATAATATGAAAGTCATTGATTTGCTTGAATATTCAGCCAGTTTTTATAAAAAAGACTGCAGCAAAAGAATCCAGGAGCTTGCTAAGATCATGGATTTGGATCTTAAGAAGAAAATAGAGGATCTTTCCTTTGGGAATAAGAAAAAAGTCGGAATCGTACAGGGTCTTCTCCACGAACCAAAGCTGATTATCCTGGATGAACCAACCAGCGGCCTTGACCCTCTGATGCAGCAGAAATTCTTTGAGCTGATGGAAGAAGAAAATAAAAAGGGAGCTACCATCTTCTTTTCTTCCCATATTTTAAGTGAAGTTCAGAGATTGTGCAGTCGTGTAGCTTTTATTAAAGACGGTAAGCTTATTAAACTCGAGAAGATGAGCAGTCTTTCAGAAAACAGCTATAAGAGAGTTCACCTGGAGGCCAGAACAACAATGGATTTAGGTGGCTTCAAAGTGCCCGGTATCAATGATCTCAAGGTGAAAGAAAATACTGCAGACTTTATATTTAAGGGTAATCTGAATGATATTTTAAGGAAAATAGCAGAACTGGACCTTAGGAACATATCCATTACCGAACCGGATCTGGAAGAAATCTTTCTGCATTATTATGCAAAGGAGGATTAAAAATATGAATATTATAGGTTTTGAGTTAAAAAGCCAGCGAAAGAGTACAATTATCTGGATTCTTTCACTGATTGCCCTGGCTGCTCTTTACTTGTCCATGTTTCCACTAATCGCACAGGACGGCGAGGAATACAAAAACCTGCTTGCAAATTATTCACCTACCATACGTGAGATGCTGGGAATCCAGATTGATTATCTGACCTCCCTATTTGGTTATTATTCCATGATCTTTTCCTTTGTTTTATTAGGTGGTGCTATTCAAGCTATGAATCTGGGGCTTTCTCTGCTTACAAAGGAATCAAGAGAAAGAACTGCTGATTTTCTCTTTGTGAAACCAATATCCAGAACCACTGTCATAACTGCTAAGCTAACTGCCGCCTTTCTGCTGCTGATAATAACAAATACGGTATTTTTTGGTAGTTCTTTCCTCCTGGCTACTTTAGTAAAACAAGAAGATTTTGAATTCGGAACATTTCTTTTGATAAATTTAACACTACTGTCCGTTCAGATAATTTTCTTTTCCCTGGGACTTGTTATTTCTGTTTTCTTTCGAAAACTCAAAACAGTATTACCACTGTCTTTAGGTATCGTTTTTGGCTTATACCTGGCAGGTTCCTTACTTACAACCGGTGAACATGGAAATATCGTGCGTTATTTTACCCCCTTTAAGTACTTTGATATTGTATACATTATCCAGAACAGAAGTTATGAATTGTCCTATTTCTTAACGGGGTTAGCTGTAACAGTAATATCCATTACTGTCAGTTATATTTTATTTGTAAGAAAGGATATCCATGCTGTCAGCTGATGGAATGGTGAAAGGAGCAGATATGAATATATTTAAACACGAAATGAAATCCAATCGTAAATCACTGCTTATCTGGAGTATATCCATGGCATTATTGGTAATAAGCGGCATGGGTAAGTATACGGCTTACACAGCCGGCGGTGATAGCAGTGATATTTTTGATAAGATGCCCCATACTATGAAAGCTTTGTTTGGTTTTTCTTCCTTTGATGTAAAGACCCTGAGCGGATTCTATGCCTTTCTTTTTACCTATATTGCAATAACTCTGGCTATTCATGCCGTTTTACTCGGAAACAGTATCATTGCAAAAGAAGAAAGAGACAAAACAACTGAGTTTTTAATGGCTAAACCGGTGTCAAGAAAAGCTATCCTTACGGCAAAGCTTCTAAGCGCAGCAATTAATCTTCTTGTCTTAAATGCAGTAACTTTGATTTCTTCTCTGCTTATTGTTGCTTCCTTTGACGGCGGAAGTGAGATTACACCAGTTATAGTCTGGCTGTTAATCAGTATGCTGATACTCCAGGTCCTATTCTTAGCCTTTGGTGCTCTTTTAGCATCAATAAAAAAGAAAACAAAGGCAACCGGTTCCATTGCCTCCGGTATGGTAATAGCCGCATATTTTGTTGCTAAGATTACAGATTTGACAGACAGCTTAAACTTTCTTAATATCCTTTCTCCCTTTAAATATTTCAGCTATCCGGAAATAATTAATGGGAATGGGTTAAACATTATTATTGTTGTCCTGACGCTGCTTCTTTCAGTTTTTATCATTTGGGGTACTTATAAGTTTTATGCAAAGAGAGATCTGGCGGTTTAATTGTATTTTATATCTGCATAAACCTTCCTCAATAAACCTTATTTTATCTTAGCAGCATATAACTATTTCACAACATTCTGATTAAAATGTCTACGCTGGACTCTACTACCCTTCCCCATCCTTCATGAGGGGAGGGGTTTTCTTTCTTTTTTGTCTCAATAGTCTTATGAGTACTCTTACAAAAGCGCTTAAGTACATGGTGGTGCTTTCAATGGCAGACCTGATAGTTGAAGACAACCTTTTCTATGAGCAGAGAAAAATGCAATAACATAAGAAGGCTCTTCAATGGCATTACTGACATTGGAGAGCCTTTGTAAATATATTTCGTTTGCTATATGTACTTTATGTAGTATCGTTTTCATAGAGCTAGCATATCTATTATTTCAGCCTGATTCCTTTATGTAGCTTATCTTTAATTAAACATCTTCAATCTGCCAGTCAATTGCAGCAAGCCCATTCGCCTTTAAGAAGTCGTTGGTCTTACTAAAATGCTTACAACCAAAGAAACCTCTGTAAGCGGAAAGTGGACTTGGATGGGGTGCTTCTAATATTAGATGTTTTGGATTAGTCAGCATGGATTTCTTTAGTCCAGCCGGTCTTCCCCAAAGAAGGAATACAATAGGCCTGTTTTCTGCGTTTACAGCATGAATTACAGCATCGGTAAATTCCTCCCAGCCTCTGCCCTGATGTGAGTTGGCCTGATGTGCCCTTACAGTCAGAACAGTATTCAGCATTAGCACACCCTGACTTGCCCACTTTACCAAATATCCGTTATTAGGAACGTTTAGTCCCATATCATCCTGGAGTTCCTTATAGATGTTAAGGAGTGAAGGCGGTATATCAACTTCCGGCTTAACGGAAAAACACAGTCCGTGGGCCTGATTGACATTATGGTAGGGATCCTGTCCCAGTATAACCACCTTTACTTCACTTAAAGGAGTAAGATGAAATGCATTGAAAATATCCTCTGACTTGGGAAATATTTCGTAACATCCATATTCTTCTTTCACAAAGCGGTATAGATTAGAATAATAAGGTTTCTGAAATTCTCCGCCAATAGCCTTAAGCCAGTCATTTGTAATTCCACTCATATCTTTAGTCCCTTCTGACACTTATATCGTTTTCTGCCAGATAATCTTTTAAATCTCTGATTTCCAGCTCTTTATAATGAAACAGTGATGCTGCTAATACAGCATCTGCTTTTCCCTTTGTTAATGCTTCCAGAAAATGTTCTTTCTTTCCTGCTCCTCCGGATGCTATAACCGGAATAGATACATTATCAGAGATAATTCTGGTAAGCTCTAAATCATAACCATCTTTGGTTCCGTCACAATCCATACTGGTTAACAGAATCTCTCCTGCTCCAAGCTTATCCGCCTGCATAGCCCACTCAACCGCATCAATGCCCATATCTACTCTGCCACCGTTTTTATAGATATTCCAGCCTGAGCCATCCGGCCTTTTTTTTGCATCCATTGCAACTACCACACACTGACGCCCGAACTTCTCCGCAGCTTCTGAAATAAGATTGGGGTTTAGGATGGCTGCTGTGTTTACTGCTATTTTATCAGCGCCTTCTCTTAGAATTGCTTTAAAATCTTCTATACTTCTGATTCCACCACCTACAGTAAAAGGAATAAAGACAGTCTCAGCCACTCTTCTTACCATATCAAGCTTTATATCCCTTGCATCCGAAGAAGCTGTTATATCCAAAAACACCAGCTCGTCAGCACCTGCTTTATCATATGCCTTCCCAATTTCCACCGGGTCACCAGCATCTCTTAAATTTACAAAATTAATACCTTTTACAACTCGTCCGTTATGTACATCCAGACACGGGATTATTCGTTTAGTATACATTCTGGCCTCCTATATTCCTGCAAAATTTTTCAGTATTTTAAGTCCGACTTCACCGCTTTTTTCAGGATGGAATTGGCAGGCAAAGATATTGCCCTTTTCCACTGCTGCATGAATATGAACGCCGTATTCAGTAGCTGCAGCCACTTCCGCTTCTACTTCTGCCTTCAGATAAAAAGAGTGCACAAAATATACATAGGATTGCTGTTCGATGCCCTTAAACAATCTTGTTTTAGTATTTACCTCAAGAGAATTCCATCCCATATGAGGAATCTTAAGGCCAGGTGTGTCCGGTATCAGTACTACCTTCCCCTTTAAAATACCTAAGCCTTCAACACCCGGTGCTTCTTCACTGGACTCAAACATCAGCTGAAGTCCCAGACAGATACCAAGGAAAGGTTTACCACTGGCTGCTGCCTCTTTGATAACATCCACCAGATGAAAATAATGAAGTTTTTTCATAGCATCGCCAAAAGCTCCTACACCAGGTAAGATAACTTTGTCCGCTGCCAATATTACCTCTTTGTCCCTTGTTACTACTGTTTCTTCTCCCAGGTATTGCAGAGCCTTTTCCACACTCTTTAAATTGCCTGCATCATAATCAATGATAGCTATCATGTCTTTGTCCTTTCCGTGAATGTTCTTCTGATCAGCTCTTTTATTAATTAACTAATATAGTCATGATTCTATAATAGCATATTCATAAATACAAGTCCAAAAGAAATTTTATGCATTCTAAGGTATAGGCTCACTTCATCTTCTTTAGAACAGACAGGGTTTTAAGAAAGTTTTCGTATTCCTCTATTCCAACAGTCTGCTCCAATTCTGCCTGGGCCTCTTTCCACAATGGCAATGCAGCTGCCAGTACAGCTTTCCCTTCCGTACTTACTGTAATCCTTTTTTTTCTGGAGTCCTTTTCTTCTGTTTCAACTTTAACCAATCCATTCCTGCGAAGCAGCTCTATATTCCGGGTAACTGTTGTCTGATCCATCATGGCATGTTCTGCTAGTTCGTTTACCGATATCCCTTCTTCTTTATCTGATATGTCATTTAATAAGGAATATTGAGCAGATTTAATTCCTGCCGGCTGTAAGGCTTTATCATAATATTGTGTTATCACTCTGGTGGTCATTCGGAGGTTTCGGCATGCACACTCATGCAATTTAAAATTATTGTCAGTTATTTTATTCATTTCTTTGCTCCTACTAATTAATGAAAACACTACGGTAATATTAATAGTAATGTATTATTGGGTCATTAATAATGGTAATGTATTATATTGGGCATGTATTATCTGGCATATATTATTTGACATGTATTATTTGGCATATATTATTTGGCATATATTATTTGACATGTATTATTTGGCATATATTATTTGGCATATATTATTTAGCATATATTATTTGGCATATATTATTTGGCATATATTATTTAGCATGTATTATTTGGCATGTATTATTTGGCATATATTATTGAGTATATACTAATGGTCATTAATTATAGACATTCTTATCTTAAAATAGATATCAGTCCATGTCAACACCATTATCAATTGTCAGTCTCCGCTTCCTACAGATATACTCAGCCATTTCTCTTACTTTTTCATATTCACTATTGCAGGCTTTTATAATCAGCTCCCTGTAACCTTCCTTATACTGATTATTCATGAAGTTCAAGACATTTACCTGCCATTTCCATAGTTCCTCAGCAGTCAGGTAGAAGAATTTAGGTTGAATCCTATTCCTGTAAAAGTCTTCCTTCATATTCATAATACCTTCTGCAGTAAGTGACGAGGCTAATTCAGCCAAACCGTTGAAGCTTTTCCCTCCCTTCCATTTCTTGTGGTTCATCGGGCAGACGTCCTGACATATATCACATCCATAAATACATTCTCCAAACTGCTCTGCCAGGGGTTCAGTGTGAAGATTCCTCCCACCAAAGGTCGTAAGAAATGATATACATTTCAGTGGGTTCATGGTATACCCCTCTGTTAATGATTTTGTAGGGCAGGCATTTACGCAGCGGTTACATCCAGAGGGACAGGGTTTAATATCTGTTACATGACACAGTTCCATTTCTCTGTCCGTAATCCAAGCTTCAAGATGAACCCAGGAACCAGACTCTGAGTAAAAGAAATTGTTTCTTCTTATGACACCAAGCCCGGCCTCCAAAGCAGCCCATCTCATACCTACTATACCGAATTTATGATTTGCTGCTATTTTCAACCCAAGTGACTCCATAAACCTTTCGAATTCATTACGATTTTTATTTTCGTCTGAATTCTCATCTATTCTTATGTCATAAAGATAGGACTTACCGATATGACCTTCTAATTCCTCCGGCACGTTATATTTTGAATAAGGTATAGTGATAACAATAATGGATTTTGCCCAAGGATAATCAGATTGAAATTTAAGTAGTCTTTTCTGCCCCTCATAAAAGGGCTCAGATTCTTTTACTTTATCCAACCGTTCCTTAAACTTCTCATTATAACCCTTCATTCGGTCCGTTGAGATGATACCGCATTTTTCAAAACCTAAGTTTAATGCTTTCTGCTCTATTAACTGTTCTATACTATACATATTAACACCTTTCCTTTTTGTTAGTTTCTCAGTCTACAATCTTTGTCCTTTATATTTTCCTATTATCTTTGCCTGGTATTTTCGTCTATTATTACCACCTTTTTTATGGCCTTTTGTCTTTGTCTGGTATCTTCATCTTTTATCTCTGCCGTTTTCTCCTCCTTGTATCATGGTCTTTTTTGTCTTTGTCTGGTATCTTCGTCTGATATCTTCGTCTTTTATCTCTGTCATTTATCTCTGCCTTTTATCTCTATATTTTTTTCTCCTCCTTGTATCATGGCCTTTTGTCTTTGTTTGGTATCTTCGTCTTTTATCTCTGTCATTTATCTCTGCCTTTTATCTCTGTATTTTTTATCTACTCCTTGTATCACGGCCTTTTTCTTCTTTGGTATTCTACTTACTTATGTCGCTTCTACTATTCTGATTTTACTTGAATTCCTGTTTTATTGGGATTGATTCATCAACTTCCTCTCCTTATCAATTAGTTTCATTTTTCATGTATATACATATATATTTGAAAATTAATCTGATTCGCACTTTTTGTGATTCAGTCAGTTCTCTTTAGTATTTATTCATATATATTTAGCTCAAAGAGAATTAATTAAATAAGTATAATAATGTTGCTCATCAATTAATAATTTATATTTATTTTTACATGTATATACATATTTATTCTTATATTATCAATCCCATCTTAATATGTCAAGTTTATTAAAAGCTTTCTTATATAAGAATAAAAATATTGATATAATGATAAGATCTAATCTATAATATATATCATCCACATGTATCTTTTTTTTGTAATTACACATGTAAATAAATAATCCAATATAAATTAAAACACAGAGGAAATTCAATTTTACATTTAAATTATCGGGGGAAGATTAATGTACAGGTCTATGATGCAGGTTTTTGTTAAGAGAAGTAATCAGGCTCTTGAGTTTTATAAAAATGTATTTGATGCTGAGTTAATATGTAGCTATTATAATTCAGACGGAACATTAATGCACTCTGAGCTGGATGTTTTTGGCCAAATAATAGCAGTGAGCGAATTAAATGAAGTAAATACTGTTTCAGGCAATACTATGATGTTCTGCTTGCACTTTGGGGAGAGAAAGGAAGCTATTGTTCAAAAAATTTATGCTTCAATCAAAGTTGGAGCAAAGATTCTTTATCCGTTGAGCAAATGTGATTATAGTCCGCTTATGGCAGATATAATTGATAAATTTGGAGTTCGCTGGTGCATATTTGTATAAGGCTCAATATCTGAAGTGTAATAATTATTAACAAATGCCATGTGCTACATTTAAGCAGCTCATGGCATTTACTAATAAATAAAGAATACATTTTATTAAAAAGAATACATTCTATTAATATGTTATTTTTTATCACTTGCTAAATTAATTACTTCCAGACTATACTTTGTATGATCAGAAATAGCATTTAATGATTTTGCTTGTTTTTCTGTCATCCCATAATTCTCCTTTAGTTCCTTTAGGATCAGCTTCTTAATAGAACCCAGGTTCTTTTCTATACCAAGCTCAGTTGCGTGCTCAATATGCGTATCATATCTGTTAAGTCCTTTCAGCAAGGAATCCAATGCTTCCGGTTTTTTCTGAAGTTCCGTATAATTGTAATAGGAATTTAATTGCTTATATACATACATAGTCGTTATGATTTTATCATATGTTGCGGCATCTTTCTCTTTGACATTAAGGCCATAGATACTATTATATGCTTCCATATATCTGCCTCTGGAGTAGCTGATACTGGCATTCTTTATTCCCAGATTATAAGAGTAAGTATTCGTTCCTATTATTACAACCCCTGCAATGAGTATAAAGAAAGTCATTATAAACACAATACCGAGAGGATTTAGTTTAATATTATCCTCCGGATCAGGCGGATTTAGTTCGGCTTTGGCTTTCTTCTTCTCTGCTTTTATAGCTGCTTTATCAGTGGCAGCCTTTTTCTTCTCAACTTTTTTTGCATCTGCCGCTTTTTTCTTATCAGCTTTAGCAGCTGCCTTTTTAGCTTTTGCTTCTTTTGCTTTTTCTTGCTTTGCTTTCTCTTCTGGAGATAAGGGTTCCGGTTCCGGCTTCTTAGCCTGAGCTTTGGCAGCTTTGGCCTTCTCAGCCTTTTCCTTCGCTGCTTTCTTTTTGGCAGCTTCCTTTTCTTTTGCTTTAGCCTTCTTCTTATCCTCTTTTGATAGTTTTGAGTCTTCTTTTATAGCTGATTTGTCTTTTTTGTCTGCTTTTCCAAAAAGCCTTTGAAAGAAACCAGGTTTCTTCTCAGTCTCAGCAGTCTCTGTAACAGGAAGTTCTTCATCCTCCAAACGATCCATGGCACTTAATGCATCAGAAAATACATCTCCCATATTATCAAGACTTTTTTCTTTGGTTTCTGATTTTAGCTCTTGTGCTGTAAGAATCTTATCTGCTTCAAAGCTATCGACTGTCTCATTTTCCGGCTCCGGCTCGAAAGTATCCATACCAGCCATATCCAAACCGCTAGTTTCCAGGTCAAAATCATCTAATGAAAAGATAGGTTCTTCCTCTTGGGCTGGCTTTTTAGGAGGCTCCTTGGAAGAGGCATAATCACTATTACCGCCTTTTTGCATCTCATCCTGGGCAGATATCATGTCCAATAAAGCCAGAAGATCATCGTCCGCATCTTCCATCTCAGAATTGTCATCTAATCGGCTGAAGATATCATCATTATTTAATTCATCTTTTTTTGAATCCCCATTATTGTTAAATATATCTTTCTCATCCTTCATGTATAATTAGGCCTTTCTCATGCTACAATATTCTCTGATTAATCAGGCTGTACCTTGCGTAAAGGTTCTCATAACATTAATATCGGCAAGAAACTTAAATTTCTAAACCCCGACTATTTGCTCACTAAACCATCAATTACTTCAATTAGTGTCCCAATCTCCGGTTTGGTAATCTGTGCATCTGCTCCCACTGAACTGCCTTTTACTCTCATTTCGGCATTGATCAGGGATGAAAATATGATGACAGGCAAATGTTTTAAATCTTTATCTGATTTTATCAGTTTAGTAAGATGATGCCCGTCCATTTGGGGCATTTCTATATCTGTAATGATACATCTGGCCTTGTCATTTAATATTCCATCATTTTTGAAATTTTGGATTGCCTCCCAGGCTTCTGCACCATTTTCCTTCATTAAAATATTTGAATAGCCAGCCTTAGCAAGGAACTCACTAATTAACTTGCCTAGTAAAGGTGAATCTTCCACCACCATAATGGGTATGTCATTTCTTTCACGTTTATCAAGGTGAGTAATATCAGACATCTTTAAGCCTGTTTCAGGGTTAATATCTGTTATGATTCTTTCAAAATCCAGAATAACAATCAGCTTATTATTCCATTTTAAAATACCGGTTGCAGAAGCATTTATAGTCTGATCCGGTTTATTGATATCCTCCCAGGAAACACGGTGAATACCGACAACACCGTGAACATGAAAAGCTATGTTTAATTTATTGAAATTAGTAATAATATTCATATGCCCTTCTATATTATTCATCTCAGGGGCATGAAGAGCTTTAGACAGATCAATCAGAGTAATGATATCTTCTCTTGGCATAAAGATACCTTCCAGATAGGGGTGGGCATTGGGGATTGGTGTGGGTTTTTGGTATGGTAATATTTCTCTAACCTTTGCCACATTTATTCCATAAAAGTTATCACCGATTTTAAACTCTAGTATTTCCAACTCGTTAGTTCCGCTTTCCAACAAAACTCCAGTTTCCATTATTATTCCTCCCTTAAGCTCTTTCCCTTACGTTGTAATTTACTTTCTCCGATATGGATAATCATATTATAGTATAAATTTCTACAAAATTCAAACTTATTATACAAATAGTGTTAATTACCTATATAGTGGGAACACTGTTACTTATATTCATTTTTTATATATTGAAACCCAAGAAGAGCCTGTACACAGAAAACTATACTGTCTACAGGCTCTATTTTCTCCTAATTATTAACATTTCAACCAATACTCTAAACTTATTAACAGTTACTCAACTAATTTTCCATTATAGTAAACCTTTAATACCTGATTTGTGATTGCATCATAGGTTGACCAATCCGTCTTGGCAAAGCGTATTTCAATAGATAGATTTCCAGTACCTGCAGCCAATTCTTCACTCTTACTGATACTTATGGTCAATACCTTATTACTTATATTACCCGTCACGTAACCATTCAAGGATTTATAGAAAGGTGAAACAGATAATTTTAGTGCAGCATGATCACACCAAAAATTTTGCTCCTTGTCACTCATGCCTGTTCCAGTAAAAGTTATTGATACTTTAGAAACATCAATGGTACCTTGTGTAGCGGATACCGTATATTTCTGGCTTATATAATTTCCATTATTAGCTGTGCTTACCTCAACTACGGGAATTCCCACTACCGGTTCCCCTGTTGGTGTAACCGTCGGGGTTACTGTCGGCGTAACAGTCGGCGTACTTGTTGGGGTAACTGTCGGAGTAACTGTTGGAGTGACTGTTGGGGTGACTGTTGGGGTAGATGTCGGGGTAGCTGTTACCCCTGTATCCCAATCCTTAATTATAGAATAAAATGCAGGTTTTGCCTTATATGTCGCATCAAACAATAAAGGATAACCGCCAAGCCAGCTGGTTGCATCAGTAATTCCCCAGAAAATTACTGCTGTTATATTTAATCCTTCTTTCTTAAGATTAACCACTTTATCAATCAACAGTTTATAACGGGCTGCCTGATTTGTCAGAGCCGTACTACTTCCGTCCGGTTGTTTGATGTCCAGTTCAGTAAGTTGTAATTCAATTCCTAAGGTATTATATTTCCTTGCAGCGGTTTCAAACATACTAAGACTTGGATAATCCATAGTCCAGTGAGATTGCATTCCCATACCGTCAACCAGATTTTTTTCTCTCAAGTCTTTTAAGATATCAAATATAAAGCTGCTCTTCTTAGATTCATATTCGTTATAATCATTGTAAAATAGTTTGCAGCCTGCGGGAGCATATTTCCTTGCATATTCAAAAGCTTTTACGATAAAATCTGATCCAACTGTTTGCATCCAGGGAGAATTACCTGAAGTTGTATTATTGGAACCAGGATTTCTCATACCCGTAGCAGTATTAGGATCTACTGCCTCATTTACAACATCCCAGGCATAAAATTTCACTGTAGGATAGGTTGCTTTAATCAGGTTCATAAGATTCTTAATATAGTTCTCAAGTCTTGACAGCATAACTTCCTTAGAAGCCCATGATGCATCCGTTGCTGTTGAATAATTCTCCTTAAAGAACCAATCCGGAGTCTGAGCATGCCATACCAGGGTATGTCCTCTTACCGGTATGTTATTATCTCTCGCAAATTCAAGCAACGTTCTTGCCGCTCTCAGATTTACCTGTGGATTTACCTGATCACCGGGATTATCATTCATATAAGCTATTGTAGCATTGTAATCCAATACAGCATCTGGTTTTAATTCATTTCCTATGGTTAAAAGATTATAATGTTTCTTAACCAGCTCTTTTGCTGGAGCCGGGGCTATTTCGTTTGCTGTTGCAGCTGCACCAATACCAAAATATGGTGCAAATACATCTTTAAGACTAGCTATATTTTTCTCAATCTCAGGCAGGACTGCTGGTGTTGCTTTAAAATCGTCCACATAGAAATCCATTAAATCCTGAGCCCCCGCAGATGTCTTATATTCAGACTCTACATAAATAAACACATTGGTTGCATCCGTCGGTATTGTATATTCACCCTCCAGATAGGTCCAGCTTCCTTTATTTACAGTGGCAGATTTTATAGTTTTGTATTGATCACTGACACCATCATTATATTGCAGTTGAAGGTTAAATTTGTATGTACTTGCATAAGCATTTCCTACATATTTTAACCAAATTCCAAATACATAGGTTTCACCAAGTGTAAGATCATTTGTTTTGTCACATGTTGCTCCGTGCCAGGTATTTGTCCGATTTGATACTTTAAGGCTGCTCTCCCCTGAATAAGCCTCTTCTGAACTTAAAGCTACCACTTCAGCATCTGAGCCTCTTGGACCCCAACCGTCTAAGCTGTCTTCAAAATCATCATAAATCAGATTACCATAAGCATTTGCCTTTTCACTTGGTGCATAAAAACTCACTCCAGTTATCAGCAATGCCAACACTGTCATTATTGCTGTTAATTTCTTTCTGTTCATGCATCCACCTCCAATAATTATATATACCTCTCTTCTTATTACTACTATATAGACAAACAAGCAACGGTTGGGGTTTATCTATATGTGTAGTAATTACATTATACTTTAATTTACATTTATTGGAAAGTAGTATTTTTATCCGGTAAAGTAACAGATGATCTTATGTATTTTAGATATTTTAGACAGCTTAAGTCAATCGCAAGATATTATCCGATTAGTGTTTTAACCCAATCATGAAGACGGCCGGAAGGATTGATATCTATATATCGCTTAAATAAATTCCTACTTTCTTTCTCTAAGATACCTTTATATACAACAGGAGGTTTAAAGGAATATTCCGTATGATAATCAGCCCATGTTTTTTCCATCCACACCACTCCGCCGTCCGTAGGAGATTCTATGGAATAATATATTTCACCAACAAATGAATGCATTATTGCACCTAAACACATCATGCAGGGTTCCAGGTTGGTAAATAGCTGCATCTCTCTTCGGACTTTATATGAATATTTTAAACTATCCATTACTAATAAAGCCTGTAATTCTGCATGTACTAAATATCTTCCAGATGCATTCTCAGTAGTGTAAGCCTGCGCTATGATATCATTACCAGAGTAAATTATTGAAGCAATAGGTAGTTCTCCTTGTTTCATACCTTCTTCAGCCAAATCAATAACTAATTTCATTTTTTCTTCAATAGTCATTATCCCCATTATAATAATCCCCTCGCTTTTGTGATCTTTTCTAATATATTACACTTAATGACCTTAAATAAACAAGTGTAAAAAGCCTTCTGCTAAAGAAGATTATAACTTTGGTAGATAATAACAAGAAATTTTGATCCAGCTAAAATAATCTCTACTAGACAACAAAAAAGTTGTATTAAAACAAATTTATTGTTTTAATACAACTTTTTAATATAAATTGTATCTTCAAAACTACACACTTTTTGATTCCATCTAATCTTAGGTCAAGCCCTCGACCTATTAGTATTAGTCAGCTGCATGCATTACTGCACTTCCACCTCTAACCTATCCACCTGATCGTCTTTCAGGGGTCTTACTGCATTCGCATGGGATATCTTATCTTAAGGGGGGCTTCACGCTTAGATGCCTTCAGCGTTTATCCCGTCCCGACTTGGCTACTCGGCCATGCACTTGGCAGTGCAACCGATACACCAGAGGTCAGTCCAACCCGGTCCTCTCGTACTAAGGTCAGCTCCTCTCAAATATCCTACGCCCGCGCCGGATAGGGACCGAACTGTCTCACGACGTTCTGAACCCAGCTCGCGTACCGCTTTAATGGGCGAACAGCCCAACCCTTGGGACCTAATACAGCCCCAGGATGCGATGAGCCGACATCGAGGTGCCAAACCACTCCGTCGATGTGAACTCTTGGGAGTGATAAGCCTGTTATCCCCAGGGTAGCTTTTATCCGTTGAGCGATGGCAATCCCACTTTATACCACCGGATCACTAAGTCCTACTTTCGTACCTGCTCCACCCGTCGGTGTCGCAGTCAAGCCCTCTTATGCCTTTGCACTCTTCGGATGGTTTCCGTCCATCCTGAGAGGACCTTTGAGCGCCTCCGATACCCTTTCGGAGGCGACCGCCCCAGTCAAACTCCCCACCTGACATTGTCCACTGCCCGGATCACGGGCACATGTTAGAAACCCAGTACTGCAAGGGTGGTATCCCAACAACGGCTCTGCGGCAACCGGAGTCACCGCTTCTTAGCCTCCCACCTATCCTGTGCATGCAATACCGAATCCCAGTATCAAGCTAGAGTAAAGCTCCATGGGGTCTTTCCGTCCTGGCGCAGGTAACCAGCATCTTCACTGGTATTTCAATTTCACCGGGTGCATTGTCGAGACAGTGCCCAAATCATTACGCCTTTCGTGCGGGTCGGAACTTACCCGACAAGGAATTTCGCTACCTTAGGACCGTTATAGTTACGGCCGCCGTTTACTGGGGCTTAAGTTCAACGCTTCGGGTTACCCCTAACATCTCCCCTTAACCTTCCAGCACCGGGCAGGCGTCAGCCCATATACTTCACCTTACGGTTTTGCATAGACCTGTGTTTTTGCTAAACAGTTGCTTGGGCCAATTCTCTGCGGCCTGTATTTCTACAGGCACCCCTTCTCCCGAAGTTACGGGGTCATTTTGCCGAGTTCCTTAACAATGCTTCTCCCGTCGGCCTTAGGATTCTCTCCTCATCCACCTGTGTCGGTTTACGGTACGGGCTTATAAAAAACAATAGCGGCTTTTCTTGGCAGTGCCTCCATCAGCTTCCCTACTTATATTTCGGTCCACATCACGTCTTCCCATTGTGGAACGGATTTTCCTGCTCCACTGGTACCTCGCTTGTACCGGGTATTCCTCACCCGGCTCTGACTTTGTCTCTGCGTCCCCACAGTTCTGTTTTTATAAGGTACAGGAATCTCAACCTGTTGTCCATCGACTACGTCTTTCGACCTCGCCTTAGGTCCCGACTTACCCAGAGCAGATCAGCTTTACTCTGGAAACCTTAGATATTCGGCCTGAAAGATTCTCACTTTCATCTCGCTACTCATTCCGGCATTCTCTCTTCTTATCCCTCCACG
>NZ_JNLE01000003.1:4645000-4697956 GCF_000702945.1 Clostridium sp. KNHs205
AATATTTGGAGTGTTATGGACTTTAATAGCAATAATTATTACGGTTTCTCATGGATATAATGCTTTTTCCGATAGAGGTATTCCATCCCATGAAATCTTTATCGATGATACCTCAGAAACCCACGCTAATAATATAACTCCTGAGTATAGATTAAATGAACTGCAAAATTTATTGAATAAGGGGCTTATTACTAATGATGAATTTAATGAAAAACGCAAAAAAATTCTAAACGACCTCTAAACTTATCTTAAGCCATCAAATAAAAAACAGATCAATCCTATAACTCCAATCCGAGTAACTTTGATTGGACTTATGGGACTGACCTATATAGATTGTTCCTGGTTTCTTTATTTTTTCTCTTTTTTTGTTTCTTCTCTTTTTTTGTTTCTTCTCTTTTTTTGTTTCTTCTCTTTTTTTGTTTTCTTCTCTTTTTTTGTTTTCTTCTCTTTTTTGCTTTTGTCTCTGCTTTTTTGCTTTCTTCTCTTTTCTTGTTTCTTATTCCGGTTTCATGTATGTATCCAATGCAAAACTAATTAACAGCGCCCTATTTATTTTTTTTAGCACGTCTTGATCCAGATGACATACTTTTTCTTTTAACCTCGATTTATCAATGGTCCTTACCTGTTCCAGTAAAATAACAGAATCTTTTATTATTCCATATTTATCTGCATCAATCTCCACATGTGTAGGGAGTTTGGCTTTATTCATTTTAGAGGTTATGGCTGCACAGATAACAGTAGGACTATGCTTATTGCCTGTATCGTTTTGTATTATTAAGACTGGCCTAACACCGCCCTGCTCCGACCCGATGACAGGCCTTAGATCTGCATAAAAAATATCTCCGCGTTTAATAATCACTTTTCTCACTCTCCATTTTATGGCTTTAGTCTTATTATTTCCCAATTCTGACCGGTGTATTCCATAAAATATTCTCTTAACGTGATTATTTCTGTTAATTTTTGTTTTCTCTTTTTAAATCTATCTTACAATCTTATCTTTCTGTTTTATATTCCGATATTCCATAATTTATTATTACGATAATATATACGCGGGATTCGCTTGCCTACATTACAAATAAATTCATAATTGAAGGAATATGACATGTCTGCCACTTCCTCAACAGATATAAACTCATCCCTATCTCTTCCGATAAGGGTTACGGCATCGCCTTGTTCTACCCCCGGAATACCTGTTACGTCCACCATGAACTGATCCATACACACTCTTCCTATAATTGGTGCAGACATACCATGAATCAGAACTCTCCCCTTTGAGGAAAGCTGCCTGGGGTAACCATCTCCGTATCCTACCGGAATCGTAGCAATCTTTGTTTTTTTAGAGGTTACATATGTACTTCCATAACTAACCCCTATTCCGGCTTCAACTTCCTTCACATAGCTTACATGAGATTTGATCTCCATTGCTGGCTTTAGTTCCAGCACATCTTTATTTACTTCTTTTGAGGGATAAAGCCCATAGGTTGAAATACCGCTTCGTACCATATCCAACTGAGCCTCCGGCATATCGATAATACCGGCACTATTTGCTATGTGCCTTATGGGGATATTAATACCTTCTTGTTTTAGTTCTTCCACAAAGGTTAGAAATTTTCTTAACTGACTGTTGGCTGAGGTCTTATCCGTTTCATCCGCACAGGCAAAATGAGAAAAAATACCTTCTATTTCTATTCCCTTAAGCTCCGATATTTTCTTTATTTCATCAATACTAAGAGCATCATCGAAGAAACCGATTCTTGTCATTCCCGTATCTATCTTAATGTGAATCTTAGCTGTTTTTCCCTGGTTTAAAGCTTCTTCTGACAGATCCTTTGCTGTGCTGTATTGAAAAATTGTCTGCGTTATATCATGTTCTACCAGCTTTTTATATTGGCCTTTAGGGGTATAACCCAGTACCAGAAGAGGTTTTTTAATTCCTGCCTTCCTTAATTCAATTCCTTCTTCCAGAATTGCAATACCAAAACTGTCTACAGCCATCTCGGAAAGAGCTTTCGCTATAGGTACAGCACCATGGCCATACCCGTCAGCCTTTAAGATAACCATAAGTTTTGTCTCAGGACGTAATATTTTTCTTGTATTATTTATATTGCTGCAGATTGCATCCAGATCAATATTTGCTGATGCTCTGTAATATTTTGAATTAAATTCTTCAATTGATGTCAGGTCTATATTTCCTGCTGTCATAGGTTCCTCCATTCATATCTGCAGTAAATTCCTTTAACTTTATTACCGCTGAAATGTGATTGATTATATCATCTGCCATTACAGAGTGCTGACCAGATTCTTCGGCCGCAAGGTCACCGGCTAAACCATGCAGGTATACGCCAAGGGCTGCTGCTTTTGCCTCTGTCAAACCCTGGCCTAACAGTCCTGCTATAATCCCGGTTAGTACATCACCGGAACCGCCGGTAGCCATACCGTTATTTCCGGACAAATTAATATATCTGCTTTCCTTTTCCGCCACAATGGTTCTGGCATCTTTTATTGTATATACTATATTGTTATCTAAGGTACATAGATCGGCTGCCTTTAACAGGTTGTTCTGAAGCCATTTTACAGGAATATTAAGCAAATAGCTTAGTTCTTTTAAATGTGGCGTAAGTATGGTTCTGTCAGGCAGAAGATTCTTAAGAATTGTTATTCTATCAGCGGCCTGCTTTTCTTCCATTATTTCCGCTTTCATTAATTCAGAATTTCCCGGTGAAAAATCCTGTTCTTTCACGAAATTTGTTGCTTTTTGGCCAAGCAGCCAGAGGGCATCACCGTCAATAACAACAGGTACCTTTACCTCCTCAATTACTAGCTGCAATAACCTCTCTGCCTGTGTACTTCTTCCAATACCAGGTCCAATAACTACTGTATCCGCCCATTTAAGCTCTTCTTTTAGAGTATTCACATCCCTGGGTTTAAGTTCCCCATCAGAATAAGTATTTAAGAGAGCTTCCGGTAATATGGTCTGCAAAATTATCCTATTCTTCTCATTGGTCAATATCTTGACTAAACCGGCTCCCATACGGTATGCTGCCTTGGCAGAAAAATAAGCTGCTCCTGACATATCTTCTGAACCGGCAATAACCAGAATCTTTCCATAAGTTCCTTTATTTGAATAGGCTTTTCTATTGGGTATTAATTTTAAATCTTCCTTATTAAAAGTATAGTGATGAAAGGGTAGCTTAAGAAGTTCAGGTGCCGCAAAACCAATGTCCGCAACCGTTATTATCCCCGCATATTCACATCCGGGAAACAGTACAAGACCTAACTTAGGGTATCCGAAGGTTATTGTATAGTCTGACTTCACTGCTGTTCCTAAAGGAAATCCGGTATCGGCTGATATTCCTGAAGGAACATCAACAGCAAAAACCTTTCTTTTCTTTAATCTGTTTAATTTATCTATTATATTCTTATATTCACCCTGGATATCTTTATTTAATCCTATGCCAAAGATGGCGTCTATAAGAATCGTGTTTTCATCAATAGTATATTCCGGGGTATCAATATTGCTAACTATTTCAACGCCGAAATTGGCAGCAATTTCTAATTGCTGCAAAAACAAGGCGGATGCCTTATTCCTGTCACCCACCACATATATTGTTGCTTTATACCCTTTACAGGTTAGAATCCTGGCAGCTGCAATTCCATCAGCTCCATTATTCCCTGTACCGCATATAGCAAGTATTTTCAGTTTATTATCTTTGTCACAGCTTGAATTTTGGATATATTCTTCAATAACTTCTGCTACCGTTAAGGCAGCACGCTCCATTAAAACAATAGCAGGTATTCCCATTTCTTCAATGGTCTTCCTGTCAATTTCCTGCATTTCATTACGCTTGACCAGATATTTCATATAAACCTCTTTTATATACTTGACTTTCTGAATACCTATCTACGTATTTTCTTAATTCTAAGAATTAATGCTTTCTCCAACAGCAAAAGCACTGGCAAATTCCTTTGTATTTGTAATAGTTACCAGTATCCTTTGACAATGGATTTTATTGGCAGCCTCTTTGGCCCCTTTAAATAAATTCACATAAGGTTTTCCGTATTCATCCCGCAATACTTCTATATCTGAAGGATGAATCCCTCGAAAACCCAGACCCAGCATTTTAACAACTGCTTCTTTCACAGCAAAATTTCCGGCAAGCTTTCTTCTGTCTTTCTGAGCAAGCTCTAATTCTTTCGGAGTAAAGACTCTCCTGCAGAAATGTTCCCGCTCACAGGCTTTCATGACTCTTTCGATTTCAATTAAATCCGTACCGATGCCAACAATCATGCTATTGATTCCTTTTTATCTCTTCGTCCAGTTCCTGCAATAGTTCCGGTCCCAGCAGATCATGCATGTAATTATAGATATCTGCATTTTTCATTTCCATATCCTGTTTCTCCAGGATTTTTATTTTCAGCTGCTCTCTGATGTTTTGAATCCACTTATTGATCTCATTGATTTTCTCTGTGTTCTCACTAAGCCGTTTATAGCAGACTTGCGAACTTTCTATAATTAAGGCTTCGTTAGCTGCCTTAATTTGATAAGGCAGATCAACAAGTTCATTCTCTGAGTCTTTTACTTTGTCGCCAATCTCCCTTATTAGTCTCTGGTTCTGATCAAGTTTCTTTTCCTTGGCTTTCCCTAACTTAGTGTCATTTACATCCATGTGGGTAATAATCTCACCCATCAGCTGATTTTTTATCTTTTTATAATCCTTTAAGTCATTAGTAAGTTTGCCTTGCTGTTTCATCAGCTCATCCAGCTTATTTTCCATTGCTCTGATGTGGGCAGGTTTATCATAATCCGGAAACAGCTGATGCCAGCGTTCATCCAATACAACTATGGGTATTTTCTTACCCTTAAAGATTTTTTCAAAGTTAATTTCTTCTTTTTTTCTCATGTATACTTATACCCCATTTCTGGTGCAAGCTTTCGCTTTTGTGTCCGTTTTAATTATTATCGGATGAAATGTCTTCTTCCGTAATACCTTGGGACTCTTCCAAATCTTTTAGGGTATAGGATAATCTCATAAGACTTTCTGCCAGATGTACATTCTCTACTATGACATCTGAGGGGAGATTTAAGTCTACCGGTGCAAAATTCCAAATAGCTTTAATACCTAAGGCAACTATTTCTTTTGCTGTCTGTGGTGCCTTTATCTTTGGTATGGTCAGTGCGGCTATATGAACCTTATTATCTTTCACAAACTCTTCCAGTTCATCCATCATCTGTATCTGAGTTCCCCTGATTGATATTCCTTCCAATCTTGGGTTAACATCAAAGATACCTTTAATCATAAAACCTCTTCTCTCAAAATCACCGTAGTTTGCCAAAGCCTGTCCTAAATTACCCGCTCCTATAATAATTACATTGTACTTTCTGTCAAGTCCTAATATTTTTCCGATCTCAGTATACAAATATTCAACATTATATCCGTACCCCTGCTGCCCGAACCCGCCAAAATTGTTCAAATCCTGCCTTATCTGGGAGGCAGTAACCTTCATCCTCTCACTTAATTCCTTAGATGAAATACGTACCACGTCATTTTCCAGCAGTTCTCCCAAGTAACGGTAATATCTGGGTAAGCGCTGTATTACTGCTAATGAAATTTCTTTCCCTTGCACTTCTGACCCTCCTTTATTTTTTATAACTGAAAGCAGGTAATTCAATATAGCAAATTAAAACTAGTATATGCATATATTCATTAACCTGCTTTTGACTTTTCTTATGTTTAAAGGAATGTATTAAGTAAAGTATCATCTGCTCTTCCTGTGTTAAAATACAGTATTTATGTATTTTAACATAATGGATTTTACAAATACTTAATATAACTTAAATAACTCCTGAATATAGCTTTCTACTAAGATATTATATGTGAATGATATTTATTTGTCAAATGCTGATTCCTTTGTGGGTTTTCTTATATTCCCTCAATTTATCTGCCGGCTCTTATATTTAGAACCGTTCTGTGCTCCAGTGTTATTTTCTCAAAATATCGTTCTCCGCCTTTTCCGATTGGTGCCTGCGCCACCAAACCAACTTTGATAGTCTGACTAACCGGTAGAATAAAATAACGCATCATATCAAATTTTATACCATCCAAAGAATAATGAAAGGCGAAAGTATCTCCTACCCTGGCTGCCTGAAGCCACACCTCATTCCCTTGTATATTACAGCCGTTCGCATCATCAGACAGTGGATTCGTTACAACACTGACAACTGCATTGGTGTCAAAATCCGTCTTCTCAAAGCAGGCCTTAGCCCAGATGCTTTCATTCTCCATTAACATAATTGTTGCTGCATCAAAGGTATCCTGAAAAGCATGGGATACCTTAGCTCTAAACACAAAATCACCAAAAATCTCTGTATAATAAAAAGGAGCATTATCGCGCACAAATACTCCCGTACCACGGAAGAAATCACTCTGCCCGGGTGCTTTTATCATAATTCCTTCTTTTGTATACCGAATACTGCTTTCATTTAACCATTTAAAATCCTTAAAAAATGTCTTGCTCATATGTAAACCCCTTTCATATTTGGCTTATAATAGTACCTGCGCTGTATATGACAACCTTCCCGCAGTCTGAAACAGTCACTTTTTTTCCATAATAGCATTGATATGGGCACTATTTCAAGTTTTTTATCTTACTTATTACCTTAAGCAGTATATTTTCATAAAATGCTTTGATTATCAATTGAGTTTCCTATTGAGATATCACATTGAGACCTCGCGGCAATTGCATTGTCCTTCTTTAAGGCAATGGTCTAAGGTTTTGCCATATATGGGACATGTCAATTACTTGACTTTTTACAGGCATTCCTTTATCATTCTAAATAGAAATCCAAAGAGAAAGGTAATTTGAAATGATTTTAGCATGCAGAAATATTTCTAAAAGCTTTGGAACAGACCAGATTCTTAACAATGTTTCTTTCCATGTAAACGAAAGGGAAAAAGCCGCTGTTATCGGTATTAACGGTGCGGGAAAATCTACTCTCTTTAAGATTATTATGGGAGAACTGGCACCGGACGACGGAGAGATTATATTTGCAAAGGGCTGCAGTGTAGGTTATCTTGCACAGCATCAGGGACTCTCCTCTGAAAATTCCATTTATGATGAAATATTGACCGTTAAACAGGATGTTATTGATATAGAAACCAGGGTTCGCCAGCTGGAAGAATCCATGAAGGGAGCTTCCGGCACCGAACTGGAGCAGATGCTCTCTGCCTATACAAGATTAAATCATGAATTTGAACTGAAGAATGGCTATGCTTATAAAAGTGAGGTTATTGGTATCTTAAAAGGGTTAGGTTTTGCTGAAGAAGACTTCTCAAAACCCGTTACTACATTATCAGGTGGCCAGAAGACACGTGTTGCCTTGGGTAAACTGCTCTTAAGCAAACCTGAGTTAATTCTTCTGGATGAGCCTACCAATCATCTTGATATGGAATCCATTGCCTGGCTTGAAAACTTTCTGGTTAATTATCAGGGTTCTGTTGTTGTAATAGCCCATGATCGTTATTTTCTTGATAAAGTTGTAACAAAGGTCGTCGAGTTGGAACAGGGCAAAGCAGTTTCTTATGATGGTAACTACACAGCTTATGCCGATAAAAAAGCTATGCTGCGGGATGCCATGTTAAAGCATTATCTCAATCAGCAAAGGGAAATAAGGCATCAGGAAGAAGTAATTGCCAAGCTTCGTTCCTTTAACCGTGAGAAATCTATTCGCAGGGCTGAAAGCCGTGAAAAGATGTTAGATAAAGTGGAGCGCCTGGATAAACCGGTTACCTATGAGCCCCAGATGCATATTAACCTGGAGCCTTCTGTAATCAGTGGAAATGATGTGCTGCGAGTTGAAGAACTTGCAAAATCCTTTGGCAATTTAAAGTTATTTGATAATCTGAACTTTGAGATAAAAAGAAGTGAAAAGGTATCTATTATTGGAAATAACGGAACCGGTAAGACCACTTTACTGAAAATTATTAATGAGATCATTCCTGCTGACTCCGGAAAAGTAACCTTAGGCTCCAAGGTAAAAATCGGATATTACGATCAGGAACATCAGGTGCTTGATTCTGACAAGACTCTTTTTGACGAATTAGGTGATGCTTATCCTAATATGGATAATACTGCCATCCGTAATATTCTGGCTGCTTTTCTCTTTACCGGAGATGATGTGTTCAAGCGAATTAAAGATATCAGCGGTGGTGAAAAAGGACGTGTTTCCCTTGCAAAGCTTATGCTCTCAGAAGCTAACCTTTTGATTCTGGATGAGCCTACCAACCACTTGGATATCACCTCCAAGGAAATCCTTGAAAATGCAATTAATAATTATTCAGGAACCGTCTTATATGTATCACATGACCGTTATTTCATCAATAAGACTGCTACCAGAATTATGGATTTAACCGGTAATAGGCTGGTTAATTATATTGGTAATTACGATTATTACCTGGAAAAGAAAGATGAACTAACACCTGGTACTATTGCTAACAATACGTTTTTTTCCCAAAAAGACAAGGATTCTGAAGAGTCTGACACGAAACAGGATTGGAAACAGCAGAAAGAAGAACAGGCTAAGATACGTAAACGTCAGAATGATTTAAAGAGAACAGAAGAAGAAATACAAAAGCTAGAGCTTCGGAACGAAGAAATTGATGAACTATTGACCAATGAGGACATCTATACCAATTCCAGCGAACTTATAAAGCTTACTACAGAGAAAAAGACCCTGGAAGCCAGATTGGAGGAACTCATGGTACTCTGGGAAGAACTGGCTGAGTAGAATTAGTGCCCTATAATGTTTTATTGTGAATATTGTTATGTATAAATAACATCACCCCTGTAAAAGAGATTGTCATATCATAGAAATCTTGATAATCTATTATAACAAGAACTGCTCCCGGTTTATATGTTGAAATTGGTAACCTGCAATACATATACCGGGAGCGTTCTTATTGTATTCTTTCTTATAACATGATATTAAACTCAAAGGCTTAGTAAGCTTTGCTTCCATATGAGTACAGGCAGATTCCATGAACAGAAAGAATAAGTACACCTGTGAAAGGTATTGGAAATCCTTTCACCGAAACTTATGCTCAAATCCTCCTGTTAATCTTCCAGTAAGTATGCATCATCCGGAGACAGTCTCCGTTCAGGTGTAAAGATCAGCCAGTCTGTTATATCTTCTATCTTATAAGTCCCTTCACTGCCGGTATGCATATCCTTAACGTAATAGGGCTCCTGGGTAAGTGTTCCCCTGACCTGGTCCTCTGTAATTTCAAGAAGTTCAAACCAGATATGCTCATGGAAATTATCCTCGGTTTTATGCTCATCATCAACTGTCAGTCCAATTTTTACAAGTATCTGATTCTCTTCTGAGGTTATTGCCTCTCTGACATAATTAATCCGCTCCAGTGCCAAAGCTCTCATTCTATTTGTTTCGTTGTTGGAGATCATATAGATTGGATTATCTTTCAGTATCTCATCATAAATAGATACGGGCTTGTATTTCTTCTTTTTATAATCCTCCTCCGTTGGATAAACAAAGACAGCACTGGTATTTCTGTTATGACTCTCCTCCCTGTCTCTTCTTCCCCCCAACATATCTGCAGCATAACCTTTAACAGCTTCTTCCCAGGGTATCAGAGTTATAACCAGGTAATCCTCCTCTGATAATCTTGCAAGATAAAGGGGTTCCTTGTGCTTTAAAGGTTCTTCTGCTTCCAGCAGCCGGTTGGCAGCGGTTTCAATGATGTTATAATGATTATTATAGGTATCTCTGGTAGAATTCAGTACCTCCAATTCAGTGATGCCACAACGTGATAATCCATGGGAATGCAGCCAGACATGGTCTTCATCGGATACTGCCTGAACGGTATAAATATAACGAGGTGCCGGCGGTACATCTGAGCTTGCCGCCATGGCTACCCATCTGCCGGACAGAATCTTCTCTGAGCTGATATCAAGCAGTGCCAGAATATCAGGTATTATTCCATTTGCGATTTTTAACTGCAAGTGATAGGACTCTAAACTGTCATCCCCAAAAAGCATTTCTATCATTAATCCGGATTCTGCTCTCTCAAGCTTATGTATGTCAACATCAGGGAACAGATGCTGCTGTCTGTAGAAATCCGGTAAAGCAAAACTATCCGGATAGAAAATCAACGGATACTCATTTTTCTTGTATTCAATTACAACCTCAATTTTATAATCCTGCATTTTCCTGGACAATATACTGATTTCTGGAATATCACCAAGACGGTTTATGATGATTTCAGGTTCTTTTATATCATCTTCTTCCTTCGGTATTGCCAACATCATGCTAAAGTCATCAAACTGCTGCTTTTCTTCTACCTTTCGGTTAAATAAATTAAATAATCCCATTCGTATCTCCTTATCAGCGGTAATTCCTTAAAGTTACAAAATACACTTAAACCGTCTTTGCAAATATTTACAAAGGCGGTTTAAATGCAGCTATATTAAATTTCATATGGTGAAGGTCTGTTTCAGTCACCTGCTGCCTGTGCTTCTTCTTACAGCCCTCTCTCACTTATGTTCTTGATGGTATTCATAATATGTTCGTGAGCAAGCATTTCTGCCTTATCACCATCTCTTTGACGGATAGCGTCCAATATGGCGGTGTGTTCCTTATTGGAATTTGCTGCCCGTAAATCCGAGGCCAGGGTTATCTTTCGTATTCTTTGCACATAATGATGAAAATCAGAAAGTATATGATTTAAAATCTTACTGTTGGAGGCTTCATAAATCAATTGATGAAACTTATTGTCCAACTCCACTATCTGTTCGTGATGTTCTTTCTTAGCGTGAAATTCAGACAAATATACAACTTCCTCCAGCTCATCTATCTGTTCTTTGGTAATGTATTCACATGCCCATTTGGCACAAAGTCCCTCCAGATAAGACCGGATAATATAAATATCATGGATATCTTTTTCTGAAATGCCATTCACATAAGCACCTTTATTGGGTACTATGTTTACCAGCCCTTCCAGTTCAAGCTGACGTAATGCTTCTCTGACCGGTGTACGGCTGACCCCAAGTTCCTGTCCGATTGTGGTCTCTTTTAGTTCGTCATTCTGTTTATATTTTCCTGATAGTATATCTTCCCTGATCTTTGTAAACACTCTGCCTCGAAGGGAATATTTATCCGTATTTTCCTTATGAACATCTTTTTCGTCCACAAAATTCCTCCTAAAGCTTTTCAATGGTCTCCATTAGGTAATCGGCAAATTCAGCACTGGTTGCTCCGGTATTTCTTCCTGTAATGACCAGTTTCTTCTCGGTGATGGTACAGATATCAAGCGCTTTATAGAGCTTATCTGCTTCATTCTGGTACCCTATATGTGATAAGAGCATAGCACCTGCACGGATTACACTGCAGGGATCTGCATAGATATCTCTTCCTTCATCCACCATTCTGGGTGCTGATCCGTGGATTGCTTCAAACATAGCATACTGCTTACCGATATTGGCACTGCCGGCAGTTCCCACACCGCCTTGAAATTCTGCTGCTTCATCTGTGAGAATGTCTCCGTAGAGATTAGGCAATACCAGTACCTGAAAATCTTTTCTTCTCTTTTCATCTACCAGCTTCGCTGTCATAATATCAATATACCAGTCATCTGCCTCAATATCCGGATACTCTTTTGCAATTTCCTTAAAGGTATCAAGGAATTTACCATCTGTTGTCTTAATGATATTTGCCTTGGTTACTGCAGTTACTTTGGTTTTATTATTTGCTTTTGCGTATTCAAAGGCAGCTCTGATAATTCTTTCGGTTCCCTGACTGGTAACCACTGTAAAGTCAACTGCCAGATCCTCTGTTACAGGAAAACCCTTACTGCCTACTGCATATGCACCTTCTGTATTTTCACGGAAAAAGGTCCAGTCAATTCCCTGCTCAGGAATACGTACAGGCCGCATATTGGCAAAGAGGTCCAGTTCTTTTCTCATAGCTACATTGGCACTCTCAACATTGGGCCAGGGATCGCCTTTTCTTGGTGTTGTTGTAGGTCCTTTTAGAATTACATTGCATTCTTTGAGCTCTGCAAGCACATCATCAGGAATCGCCTGTAATTTTTCTGCCCTATGCTCAATGGTTAATCCATCAATGGTCTTAAAGGTTACTTTTCCTTTTTTCACTTCTTCACTTAACAGGAACTCCAGCACTCTTTGTGCCTGACCTGTTATGGCAGGGCCTATACCGTCTCCTCCGCATACGCCGATTGCTATGGTTTCAAGCTCTTTATAGTTCACAAAATCCGCCTGATTCTTCATTACCTCAACCCGCGCCAGCTGCTCTTCTAATAATTTCCCGAATTTTTCTTTCGCCGCCTGTATAAACTCTGTCATCTTACACCGTGCCTTTCTTTTGCATGTTAATAAGTTTCTATTGAAGCATTCGAATGGTAGTACCATACAATGCAGATCTAAATTCCTGTGATGGCTTATCAGTAGGAATTTACAACCGGTTTTCTCTGATGTCTGTAATTACTCCGATCAACTCTTCATCTGTAATTACCGTTACACGTCCGCTGTCATATTCCTCATCTACCCATTCTTTTACTTTAATCACAAGAGGGTCATTCTTGTCAACGATTTCATCTCCCTTAAGTTTAAAGTAAGTATTAATCCAATGGGCGATACCGGCAAGCCCTGAAGTATTGGATACTGCAACCAATGCAGGCCTGTTTAAAAATTTCTCCGTATCAAATATATTATATATTTCCTCATTTTTCAATAGTCCGTCTGCATGAATTCCTGCTCTTGTAACATTAAAGTTCTTTCCGACAAAAGGTGTTCTGGGAGGAATCTTGTAGCCGATTTCTTTTGTAAAATAATCTGCCAGCTCAGTAATAACGGTAGTGTCCATACCGTCTAAGGTACCTTTGAGCTGAGCATACTCAAAGACCATGGCCTCCAAAGGCGTATTACCGGTACGTTCTCCGATACCGAAAAGGGAACAGTTAATACCGCAGGCTCCATATAACCAGGCAGTCGTAGAATTGGTAACTGCCTTATAAAAATCATTGTGCCCATGCCATTCTATCAGGTGCGAAGGTACCCCTCCATGGGTTAAGAGACCATAGATGATGCCCTGTACAGACCTTGGTATAACAGCACCGGAGAAATTAACTCCATACCCCATGGTATCACAGGCTCTGATTTTAACCGGTATACGGTATTTTTCTCCCAGCTTCATTAATTCCATACAAAAAGGTATAACAAAACCATGGATATCTGAGCGCGTAATATCCTCCAGATGACATCTGGGCGCAACACCGGTCTCAAGACATTCCTGAACAATATTCAGATAGTGGTTCATGGCTTCTCTTCTGGTCATCTTCATCTTATAAAAGATGTGATAATCAGAACAGCTTACCAGTATTCCGGTTTCTTTCATACCGATATCCTTCACCAGCTGAAAATCCTTCTTGCTGGCTCGAATCCAGGAGGTGACCTCCGGGAACTGGTATCCCTTCTCCATACATTTATACACTGCATCCCTGTCCTTCTTGCTGTACAGGAAGAATTCACTCTGGCGTATAATTCCTTTGGGACCTCCAAGTCTATGTAAATAATCAAATATGGTAACAATCTGTTCGGTGGAATAAGGAGCTCTGGATTGCTGTCCATCACGGAAGGTAGTATCCGTAATCCATATCTCTTCCGGAAAATTATGAGGCACTATTCTGTCATTAAAAGCTATTTTAGGGACCTCATCATAAGGAAATAAATTCCTGAAAACATTTGGTTCGCCGACATCAACCAGAGTATATAAGTGTTCCTCCAGCTGAAGCAGGTTATTCTGACGGTTCATAAATACTTTCCTGTTTTCCATTGCTCTGCTCCTCATTCCTAATAGTTTTAACTTTTTCAATTTGTCTTATTGTATACAATTATACCTGTGTTGTCAAGAAAAAAATTTTACAATGTAAACAGATAATGAATTATCACGTTACTGCAGTAAACTACAGCCAGGCTCATCTGTTTATTTATTTGTAATTCCTTCATGTAAGGCCTTGTACAAAGTCTAATTTACACTTTCCTTTTAGGCTGTATTATTATATAATTTGAATTATCTATATAAGTTGATTGCATTATTTCATATCTCACTTCAGCTTATAATTGCAATTACAGGAATTCTTTCTGCTCACAGAGCTGGGATTCTTAGTGAAATAACCTATGAAAGAGGTAATAATATGCCTAAAAAAAGAATGGTAGTTGTATTAGGCAGAGATGCGTTTGCCGAAACTTTTCCGGAACAGCAAAAAGCAATTAAGAAAGCGGCCAAAGCAATTGCTGACTTAATTGAAGATAATTATGATATTGTAATAACTCACAGTAATGGTCCCCAGGTCGGAATGCTTCATACTGCAATGACTGAATTTGCAAGACTTGATAACCAGTACACTGCACCTCCCATGTCAGTCTGCAGTTCCTTAAGCCAGGGTTATATGGGTTATGATCTTCAGAACATACTGCGTACAGAACTGTTAAACCGAGGTTTATATAAACCGGTGGTAACTCTTATCACACAGGTTAAAGTAGACCCTTTTGATGAGGCTTTTGCTAATCCTACGAAAGTCATTGGCAGATATATGACCGAAGAAGAGGCGGAAAAGGAACAGCAGAAAGGCAACCATGTAGTGAAGCAGGACAAGGGCTACCGCAGAATAATTGCTTCACCAAATCCTCTGGAAATATATGAAATTGATTCCGTAAAAGCACTCTTAGAGGCGAATCATCTGGTTATTGCCTCCGGTGGCGGCGGTATTCCTGTGCTGGAGCAGGGTACTAATTTAAAGGGTGCCAGCGCAGTTATAGAAAAGGATGCAACTGCAAAGCTACTGGCTGAGGGTGTGAAAGCTGATACCCTTCTGTTCTTAACCGGTGTTGATAAAGTATATTATGGTTTTGGCAAGCCTGATGCCCGCCCCCTTGATACCATATCTGTTGCAGAAGCCGAAGATTATATAAAAGAAGATATTTTTGAATCCGGATCAATGCTGCCTAAGATTAAAGCAGCAATAGAATTCATCACAGGCTCCGATGATAACAGAGAAGCTATTATTGCTCCCATTGAGAAAGCACTGGATGCTGTTCACGGCAGAGCCGGAACCCATTTTACCAAATAAGAAAATAGTTTCCCATAATAAAATGCACCTCCAAAAGATCTGTCTGACCTTTTGGAGGTGCATTTGCTTTGGATAAGAATTTTTCTTTTGGTATAAATCTTTAGATGATATAATTTCCCAGGTCTTCCTGGAAGTTCTGAATCATGGTATCAAATACTGTAATCTGGTCGTTAAGTTTCTTTATCTGTTCAACATAAACCGTAACATTGGAATTGGCTTCCTGTGTAGATGCGGAATTCTCTTCTGCTATAGCCGCAAGATTCTGTATTCCGTCAAACAGGTCTGAAATGTTATCTGCTTCTGACTTCAATTCAGTTGAATTCTTTATTAAAAGCTGGGATACTACCTTTAATCTCTGGTTCATCTGATTTGATTTCGTAACCGCATCCGAAAGCTTGGTATTTTCATTTTCCAGAACCGTGTACTGAGTATCAATTCCTTCAACGACTATTCCTATACTGGAAACAAAGCCCATAAGGCTCTCATTAATCTGCTTAACCGCTTTATTGGTTTCCTCTGACAGCTTTCTTACTTCTTCTGCTACTACGGTAAAACCTTTTCCGGCCTCACCAGCTCTGGCGGCTTCTATCGATGCATTTAATGCCAGCAGGTTAATCTGCTTGGCTATTGAGGCTACAATAAGCACAATCTGAGTGATCGCATCGGCATTATTCTTTAGATCCGTACTTTCTTTTTTGATATTACTGAAACTATACAGGACATCCGCAATCTGGGAAGCAGTCGCCTGAACATTCTTAAAGCTGTCTTCAATTCCAAGTACTGCTTCTTCAATCTGGGTCTTATTCTGCTGTCCTTCATTAGAGATTGTTGTTACATTCTGTACACTATCATCCAGGACACTGATAGCCTTTGTAGTATCCTCAGCCTGGGTTACTGCTGCCTGGGCTACCTGATCCAGCACAACCGTAATATCATCGGAGGTATTCATCATGGTCCCGGCAATATCAGACACAGATTTATTAAAGGTATACAGCTCATCAACAATAGCATTAAAACCGATAAAGTCCTTCTGGATGTTTCTCTTTATCTCGTTTATATGTTCCATATAAGTCTCGTATTCATCCTTTGTCTTAAGCTGGATGGTTTCTACGAATTTACGCTCGCTTAAGTTCTTTAATTCCTTCATGATCATCCGGCTTGGACGATTAAGATAAGAAGCTGACAAAATAGAGAAACAGAAAGCAACAAGAGCAAGTATGCCTGTTTTTAGTATACCTTGGGATAATAACAGAGAGGTCACGGTAACAGCAGCGGTATTTACAATAGAGGACTTTACGGCAGTATTCTTAATAAATCCAAAAGACAGAAATCTGTTGGCACGATACTTCTTAGTGGATTGAATTTCTCTTTCAAAAGTCAGTTTAAGCTGTGTCTCTTCTTCATTCTGATACAGAATTTCAATTTGGGCATTTTCGTTAAAATGCTTGATTGCACCATTTGTGAGACCAATAAGATAATCCACCATACCTCTTTTTGACCGGTAAGTAAATAAAATTTCATGTGATGATATTGTTTCTACGTCGAGAAGAGGAGGTTTTGCACCTCGGAAGCGTTTCATAACAATGATATGGACATCGTTCATAGATTTCAGGAACTGATAAGCAGACTCATGCCGGAAGAAACCAGGGTAGTTCTTACTAAAGGTCTTTATATTCTCCTCTCCCATGGTATTCCATATTTCTTTGGTTGTTTTACCCAGCTGATTTCCTATGTGGTCTATGATTCCTCTGGCAACTCTGTCTTCCACATCTTCAAAAGGTGTAAAAATATGCTCGCTTGTAAGGTTGAATTCTTTTAATGCTTTATTGACAATATCATTGCCATACAGCTTCCTGCATGATTCCACCCAAGACGATACTACTGTACCTTTCATAACCTTCCTCCTTAAGTTAATAAATTACCGCATTTATCTTAATATTTCGATTTTTTAACACTTTATACTCCATCATTATAAATCATCTGTCATTTAAAAACAAGACAGTGCAATTACTTTTATCCGGCCTTAAGTATCATTGCCTTAAGGCTTGCATAGAATAACTAGCAGATATCTATAAATGTAAGGATGGTGGCAGAATTGTGCGGAATAGCAGGTTTTTGCAGCTTCAAGGAAAATTACTCTAAGGAGTCTGCCAAATGGCAGGAGACTCTGGCTAACATGAAGAACAGTATTAAGCACAGAGGTCCCGATGAGGACGGTTTTATGCTGGAAGAGCACGCGGGCTTTGCTCACGCCAGGCTATCTATAATCGACCTGGCAAACGGTAAGCAGCCAATGACCAGAAAAATCGGTAATCGCTCCTATACAATTATATATAACGGAGAACTCTATAACACCAGTGAGCTTAGAGAAGACTTGGAAATCAAAGGCTGGCGTTTTAAGACTACCAGTGATACAGAAGTTATTCTGGTGGGAATTATCGAATATGGAAATGAGTTTGTGAAAGAATTAAACGGAATCTTTGCATTTGCAATCTGGGATTCCTATCAGGAAACCTTAAGTATCTTCAGAGACCGATTGGGTATCAAACCCCTTTTTTATACCAATACAGGCAATGCATTGATTTTCGGCTCTGAGCTCAAGGTTTTATTTGAATATCCTGGCATCAGACCTATAATAGACAAGGAAGGGCTGTGTGAGGTCTTTGGAATCGGCCCTGCTAGAACATATGGAAAAGGTGTATTCAAAGGCTGTAAGGAGGTACTTCCCGGATATTATAATGTATATACCAGAGACGGGATGAAAGAATATCAGTATTGGAAATTAGTAAGCCGGCCCCATACGGATTCTTATGAAGAAACCGTTGAAAAGACCGCTATTTTGCTAAAGGATTCTATAATCCGACAGATGATCTCTGATATTCCTATCTGTACTTTTCTCTCCGGCGGTGTAGACAGCAGTATCGTTACTGCCGTTTGTGCTTCTGAGCTTGCCAAAAGAGGCGAACAGCTTAATACCTTTTCCTTTGACTTTGCCGGAAATGATCAATACTTTAAGGCAAATGATTTTCAACCCTCCAGAGACAGACCTTATGTCGATTTGATGGTAAAGCATTTTAATACCAAACATACTTATCTGGAATGTGATAATTTTAAACTTGCAGATGCCTTGTATAAAGCAGTGGATGCAAAAGACCTTCCCGGTATGGCAGATGTGGATTCCTCCCTGCTATATTTTTGCAGTGAGGTAAAGAAATTCAATAAGGTTACACTTACAGGAGAATGTGCGGATGAATACGTACATATATGTTAACATCCATTACAAGTAATATATACATTATAATAGGAAGTTACTTTATTATACACAGTTATTTCGTCTTTTCATTTACAAGAGAACGTTTGTTCTGTATAATTAGATTTATTAAACCGTGAGGTACTAACCTATGAATATCCCTATAGATGTAATTGCAATATTTGACCATCAAGGTAATATAACTCCTTCCTATGTGCGCTTGGAGGATGAAAAGCATAAGCTAATTAATCATAAAGTAACAGATGTTAAGCTGCAGCAAGACCGCAACTATGCCGGTATTGCAACGATAGACTACCTCTGCAAATTAGACGATGGCCGAAGCATAGAGCTTATGTTTTTCACGCGTGAACATAAGTGGGTTATAAAGCCTTGATATTTTACAGAATATGTATTACAATATACTTGTTCTAGTCGTAGGAGCAAGCGACAATTTATATTTAATCCCCCAGAACCATCCCCTCTGGGGGATTATTTAATTTGACATCATAGGAAATATACTCCATAATAATTACATAATATTACACATAGGAGGAGTATATGAAAAAGTATTTATCTTTGTTATTAACCCTGGCACTTATATTTTCTCTGGCCGGACCTGTACAGACCGTAAGTGCCGCAACTATAAAACTTAATAAGACAAAAGTTTCTTTATTTGCAGGGGATTCAGTAGATTTAAAGTTAGTTGGAACAACTAAAAAAGTGAAATGGTCAAGCAGTGATTCCAATATTGTCAAGGTGTCCTCCTCAGGAAAGGTTACTGCTATGTTTGGTGGTAAAGCTAATGTAATCGCTAAAGTGGGAAATAAATCATATACCTGTAAAGTAACTGTTAAGTATGATGTTGATTATATGAAGGTAGAAAGTTACAACTGGGTTGTTGGAATTTGGAACGATAGCTTTTGTGATATATACCATTATATTGAAGATGGGACAAGTGCTACCGGCAGAAAATTAGATGTTGAAAAATCGATTAAAAACGCTGAATCATATATGAAGAAAGTATATTTATATGATAATTTTGTGAAAAGTTTAAGTAACAGTGAATATTCTGACTTTAAATCTACATGGAAGGCCCTTAGAACTGAAGCAGACTATCTTTATAATAGAATCAAGGAGGAAACTCCAAGGGCAACTGATGAAACCTATGAATTCAAGTATGAATCTTTTAACGATGAAATGTATGAATTGATGGGTTTACTGTATTAAACCTAATATATTTGGACATAACCGTCCATTTACTGTTTACGCATCTATGTTATAATTATTTACAGAGGGGATTACCCCGGGTGTTCTATGCCCGGGGTTTTTCTTATTTTATCCCAATAACTTCTTTAACGCTGTAGCTCCTAGCTTACCATTCTGGATCCAGAGATTCTGTACACGGAACTTATTAACAGCTGCCGTTGTTTTATCTCCCCATATTCCGTCCGTTACCAATCCTGCTCCTATCTTCTTGTTAAGGGCTATTTGCACTGCCATAGTGACATAATAGGTTGTATGGCCTTTATAAAAAAGACTTTCAAAGTCCCCTTTTACCTGGAAGTGAGGAGAATCCGGGTTATCCTTCCAGTTCGCTCCGGGTTCAAAACCATACTTAAGCATTGTACTTATAATGGCTTTAGTCTCTTTATCCTGGCTGTCCCAGATAGCTGTCATCTTGCCTGATACCTTACGCTGTGGAACGACGTCCACGGCTTTACGCTGTATATGTATACTGTTTAAAGTCCACGTCACCTTGGAAGCTTTAGGAGCGCTGTGAGCCGTTGCGAAAGTCTTTGTTATCCCTGCTGCTGTACACTCTGATATCGTGCGTCCCTGGCAGTACAAATAACGCTGACGCTCTAATGGGCGGTATGTCTCCACCACAAGAGGGTTAATGCCCTGTCTCTTAATATCTTCCAGGGCAAGGTTTAGCATAACTTGTACTAATGGATTAAGTTCTTTTATATCTCTGCATTGGTCTGTATTACTCATTCTTGGAGTCCTCCTTATCTCTGAGCTGTAATAATGTTTCTTTAAGTTTGGGTGGTATGGGTATTAGCACAGCAGCGTTTTCAAGAAGGCTAAGGGCTTCATTCACAATGAAGAACATTATAACAATCTCTCTTAAGGCAATGGCTTCACCCAGCAACTTCTGGATTGTCCAAGCTGTTGTTATTACTATAAAAATCATAATCTTTTTCAGAATACCTCTGAATCCTATTTCAGAGGATAGCTTTTTCTCATAGATTCCTTTAATTACGCCGGTTGCATAATCCAGTATAACGAGCACAATAATAGTTTTAAGTAAAAGGTCAAACCCTCCTAACCAACTGCATATAATTCCGCCCACCATTCCAAGGGCTAAACTGATTGAATTAAATAATTTATCCATTTTATACCATCCTCTCAATAATAAAAAGAGGAGCCTTTTTGCCCCTCTATACTAAACTGTCCAGTATACTCCAGACTACTTCCTGTAAGTTATAAAGCTTTGGAACATCTTCGCGCTGGTATGTCCCTGCCAATACTAAGCTAACCCATATCTTAACGATTGAACTATTTGGTGTAAACACCATAAGTAACACCGCCTTTCTAAGCTTTAGCTTCCAGAACACTGTTAACAATATCCCTAAGGTTACCAATGTTAGGAACCTGCTCTTTTTCGTACTGCCCATTCTTAACCACCCTTACCCATGTTTGTACTAATGCATTATCTTCCGTAAAATTCATTATGCTATTTCCTCCTCTTTTATCATAGACGCTATAAGGATTGTAATCTCAGCTACGGCCGTATCGCTCATTGCTTGCTGTATAGTCATAGCACTCTGTAAGGCTCTCATTTCTCCAATACTGGCATCTGTACTTAATTCGATTAAGTATGTATCCTGTGGCTCTCCGTCTATCTCTGTACCGTATTCTGCTGCCATTCTTTTAAGGCTTATACAGTCCGAATAAACTGCTGCCGGTTGCCCATCATTTCCGATATGGGTAATCTTTTTTTCTAGTCCCTCACGGATTATTAGAAGCATGGGGTCAAACTCCATACTTTTAACAACTTTAAAAGACCTTGTTTTCCTTTGGGCATCTTCTGATATCCCCATCGGTACAAGGTCAAATTCTGTGTTTCCGATTATTAATTTTTCCATAGTTTATCCTTTCCTTATGCCCAAGGGAACCACCCAGTTGAGTTGATGTTTCTGCGGCTATATTTTGCACCGGCAGTTGTAATAAATTCTTGGAACACCCAGTGACCATAATCAGCAGTTTTTACTGTTAATATTCCGTATGCGTCAACTGGTGTATTTGTGGCACCTACATAGACTGAGTATATGCCTGCTGTAACAACAGTGTTTAAATCAGTAACTAATGATGAACCACTAATTTTTCCATTAATAACATCAATCTCCTGCCCAAGTGTATATCCGACATTAGCGCCTAAAGGTTTGTTCGAATCATTAACGGTGTCTGTGTTGGCTAAATCTGTATTTCTTAAGAGTCTGTTCCAGCTTGGACTTCCACTTGTATACATTCTTTCATATGTTGTTCCTGTGGAGTCTATTGCTATCTGTGCATTTGCAGATGCGCTACCTTTACACAGGCATATTCCCCAGTAAGCACTAGGAGCACCTACGTCTCCTGCTGAATAACTCACTATTTTTACCCCTAAGGCCCCCGTGGTATATATTTTATTTAACCCCTTCGTAGTATCAGCAAGGGTATATTTAATATTATTGTTTATATCCGTCAGTGATGTAAGAATATTTGTATTTGCATTTTCCAAATTACCTACGGCATTTTCCAAATCAACTATAGCATTATCCAGATCGTTGATACCTTTATCCATCGTGTTAAGATTTATATCATTGACGGGTGTTGCTACTGAAGGTCTATTCTGAAAATTTACTCTGGTGTACCTTTTAGCCAACCTTATCACCTTCCTTTTGCGCTTGTTCCTGCTCCATCTGTACACAATTCTGCACTATCGCGTTTAATTGGTTAAGGATCTCAGCCATACACATACTCTGCACGATAACCGGCAAACCAGATTCATTGCCGATAGTCTCAACAGCTTTCGTTAATTTTTTCTTATACTCTATTATCGATAAATTATCCATTCATCCTCCTATACTAGCCCGTAGTTTTTTAATGCATTCACCAGATTGTTATAGGCATCTATAACATTTGCAAGTGTGCTCGACGTTGAAATGGTAGGTATTGTTTGCTTACTCCGCTGAGTTGCACCAAAGAAACCAAGCGTACCGGAACTGTGATGATAAAACCCTCTGGTATATAATCCGTTCCAGTAATTCAAGGATCCGGTACCAGGACCTCCAATATAACAATCCGATGTTAGAGGGTAAAGGTATTGTCCATTCCAGTACATGGAGTAACTTGAACCACCTGACCTGGTAGCAGATAAACCTACATAACCACTGCTGCTAGTAGCTTGGATGGATACTATCCTGCCCATGTTCACTACCGTATCACCGTAGACAGCTGTCTTTTCAGAGGTATCACCTATAACAACCGCTTGGTAACTTCCTGATTCATTAGTGGTATTCTTAAAAGAAACAACATTGCTTGTACCGCCAGAAGATACTGCATATACAGCCGTGTCATTATCATTAAGGTTCAGATACAATTTACCCACAATTGACACTGCATTGGAAACTAAGTCTATTTTAGTCCCTTCAATTTTGACACCGCCACCTGATAAGTTTATGGCTGCTATGACACCTGCAGTATCCACCTTTAGAGCTATTTGCCCAGCCTGTACATCAATCTGCCCTTGAAGGTTATTGTTAACATCAGTAACCTGCTGTGTAATACTTGTAGCAGTCTGAGATATCTGACTTTCAAGATTATTCTTAGTATCCGTGATCTGTGTCTGCAGCTGTCCGGCTGTCTGTGTGATCTGACTCTGTAAACCGGCTCCCATATCCGTTATGGTAATAGACATTTCTTCTACGGTCCGCTTCAATACATTGGACTTGCCAAGGAGCTGAATTACCTGTGTGTTAAGACTAAAATTCTGTTCTCTTTCCTCATTACCCTCCGCCGAAAAAGTATCCCTGAGAGCCTGTATACCGGTAAGATTCCTTTTAAGGATGTATCCTGAGACAGTGTCGCTCTGTTCAAAAGAGGCTGTATCGCCTACCTCGACATAAGGTAATCCAATATTCTGACTTTCAAATGGTCTGTAGGGTCTTTTCTGCATATTACCAAAGGCGTTAATAGCTATTGTTTCTAATTCTTCCGCGGATTTACCGAATACCAGGAAGTTTCCTTGTATGACATATGCATTTGTACCGGTACCCACTATAGCGCCGATATCGCCTTCCTCTTGGCGTATTTGGAGCTTATCTATCTCTTTTACGGTATACTCTTCAAAACGGATACCTGACCGCATGGCAACCGATATGTTTACAGCCTCGGTACCCTCCTGGAAGAAAGTCGTATCATTTTCATCTACCGGATAAAGATCATCGGAAGGATAAAGATTATCTGCAGGATAAAGGCCGTAATTGGGTTCTAAGATAACATGCTTAAACTTTCCGTATCGACTTATTCGTCCGAATGCACCGTTTATCTCTTCGCTGGCCTGCAATACATCTCTTGCCTTAAGCTGTACCGGATCTATCGTTTTCTCGACCGTCATATTATCATTTGGGAGATGCCTTTCCTCTTCCTCTATATCAAGATAACTTAAAAGGCTGCCCCGAAAGGCAGCCAGTGTTAAAGGAAATGTCAGTCCGTTATACCATGAAGCAACGTCTGTATCAGTGTATTTTAATTTATCGTATGCTACTACATCCTTAAACCTTAAATCATCTTGTTTTTTACAGCTAAACACCCAGTAAGTACCAAGCGGGATAGATTCGCCCTCGACAACCTGAGTCACGGTGAACTCCTGACCTTTTAAGTCCTGAGTTACGTCTGCAACTGTAATTCTTATTAAAGAAGATTCACAGGATCCAAAAACAAGATCTTCACTGCTACAGAGTGCTTCCTCTAATGAAAAGCTATCTTCCACGATTTGATCTGTTTCTATGGTCAGGCCAAGGACTGGAAAATGTATTATTAAATCCTTTTCAACATTGGAAGGGACCAGAGGAAGAATATCGTTTCGTAACTTGTTTTTTAACTCTGTTGATATATCTATCACTGCGGCTCCTCCCCGTATGCTATAAATTCAATTTCCATTCCCTCATAGTAAAAGTTTCCATCGTCGTCAATCTTATCTACTACATATTCAATATCAGGAACATAGCAAACACCATATTCATAGCTGTTCGTTTCATCATTCCAACGCTCAGCAGGAACGTAATCTCGATTTAGGAAAAAAAACTGGACAATAAGCTTCTGGCCATAGGTTAGGTCAATCGTCTTAAGCTTACTGGTAGTCCTTTTTACGGGTAAGATATTCCTACGCGTTATCCCCTTGCCGTCAGTGTAGCTGTTCTTATCCTGTCTACGGTTAGGCGTGTTCCTGTACCCTCCACGAGCAAGGAGCGCATTAGGGAATATGGTGCCGTCAACTTTTAAAACATAACCGTTACCTGTCATAACACACCTCCTTAATGTACAAATACAGCCTTGCCGGTTGCATTATAATTCTCTTTTTCTGCTTGGACTATTGTATCTAAGAGTACTTTTCCGTTAGGTAGGGTAATCGTTACATGCATCATGTTTCCGGATCCACCGTTTGCTGCTAGTTCTTCACGCAGAGCTTGTTTCATCGTGGATAATGGGGATACAATTTCGGGTTCCCTTCGGTTATCTCCAAGCGTAGCCAGGAAATTACCATAGTTAGCAGGAACAACGGTTCCGGTAGCAAGCTTTGGTATGCTGGGAACTGATAGTGGATTATATCCCCATAGCCCTTGAAACGGCTTTATCGCACCAACACCAGCGTCACGAATGGCGTTGAGCATTCCATTTATTTTATTGAATGGAACGGCAATAATTACATTAATTCCATCAATTAACTTATTTACTACTGCGCTGAAAGTATCTGCGATCCCCTCTTTAATTCCATCATATACCTTGCCTCCAGTGGAAAAAACGTCTTTAACAGCTTTCCAAGCTTTAGAGAAAGTGTCTTCAAACCAGCTAGACACATGGCTAAAAGATTTTTTTATGTTTGTCCATACATCATCGAAATGCGTCTTCATAGCGGTTGCACTAAACACTTCTTTAATCTTATTTAAAGAATCCGTAAACTTACTTCCAAACCAATCCGGTAGCCCTGTAAAGAATCCCTTTATATCAGTTGTCAATTTAGAGAACTTTGTCTTAACATCTCCTACAAGTGACTGAACTCCGTTTCCAAGTCCCTGCATAAAAAACTTACCGATTTCAGCCATAACGGTACTGGGACTGTGTATACCAAACAATTCTTTAATGTTGTTTACGATGGGATTAAAGATATGTTTCTTGATCCAGGTTCCTGCATTCTTTATGATATCACTTAAGGTTATACCATCCTTTAAGCCATCCATGATATTTTCGCCGATTGTTTCGCCGATTCCGAATATTAAGGATACCAAACCATTAAAAGCTTCCACAAGTAGGTCAATGACTCCTTCCGCTATCCCTGCCCAATCAATTTCAACAATCATATCCCCTATCGTATTACCTATGTTCCTCCAGTCAATTTCTTTTATGGCGGTAACGATAGAATCTAATAGGCCGGTTACCAACTTCGATGCACCTTTCGCAAGCTTTTTCCAATTGGTTTTTTCCATGAATCCATTTATAGAATCCGCAATGCTCTGTCCAAACTCTTTCCAATCAAAATCCGATATAAAACCATAGGCTGTATCAATAGCAATGTTAAGCACATTTGCAATAGCCTCTCCGACTTTCTTCCAGTCAGTATTTCTTATGGCTGCATTTATACTGGAAGCTATATTACTGCCAAACCCTACCCAGTCAACCGATTTGTAAAAATTGGTTATGAAGGATGATATAGAGTTAAAGGAATCCGAAAACACCTTCCCGATACCTGGCCAGTCTATACTCTTAATTGCAGTCTGTACGCCGCCACCTATCTTTTTTCCAGCGGTTGCCCAGTCAATGGAAATTATTACATTGTCAATGGCCCTAAATATACCGGAATAGAAAGTACCGAATGTTTCGCCCAGCTTATCCCAATCGATGGTTTTAATCATGCCATCTATGGCGGTACCTATTCCTTTTCCTATGGTCTTCCAATCAAGAGTTTTTACAAGTGTATTTGCAAACCCTATTGCTGTATTTATACCATTTCCTAAGGTACTTCCAAGAGTAGACCAGTCCAGCTCCTGCGCAAATCCGTTAATCAAAGTGGCTATACTCTTAGCAATTTTATCAGCGGTGCCCTGTATCCCAGACCAATCAATCCCCTGCATGGCCTTATTAAGACCACTTGCTATTGTTTTGCCAACCTCGGTAAAATCTGCATTAGCCCAAGCCTCTTTTAACTGTCTTACAAAGTCAGAGACAGCCTCAGAGGTTTTTATATCACTTGTGAAATCAGGAGCTGCAGCACTACTATCCGACCCAGATCCGCTGTCAGTGGAGTTATTAAGCTTATCAATAGAGGATAACTGCTTATTAGCCCCTTTGGCTGCTTTGGCAGTATCATCCAAGGCTTGTGCCTGTTCGTACTGTGCCGCCGCTGCTGCCTGGCTGGACTGTACTGTTTTCCCAAAGAGCATAGAAGTAAACTGTGCCAGATAACCGGTAACCCTTACAAGCACTTCCATGAGGGCATTCAGTACCGGCATAACAGCGGATGTAATCGGTTCAAAGGCCGTGTAAAGATTACCTTTAACTTTGGAAAGACTTGATACAAAAGTATCATTTGTCATAACAGTAGATTTCAGTACATTTCCTATACCGCTTAAAATTTTACTAAGACCCTGGTATAGAAGTATGGACTTTAAAGCCTGGCCGATTCCAACACTAAAGCCTTTCGCATTCTTATTATTCTGCTTAAAAAGACCGCCCATCTTACCGAGTCTTGAAAGAAGAGAACCTATTCCTTTACCGGCGGATAATACAGCCTTACCTAACTTTCCAAATACCGAAGCTGCTATACTTCCCATTTTCTTTAATACTGGTATCACCTTATGTACTGCGCCTGAGATACTGCTTAAAGCCTTTGAAAACCCTTTTTGATTACCTGCCTGGGCAAGGGAAGACTTATAACTGTTAAGACCTTTTGTAAGCCTCTGCAATTCTGCATAAGCCTCATCATACTCTCTGTCTCCAAAATAATACCCTTGAGATTCTAGGGAATGCAAACGTTCTTTATAGCGGTCAATTTGATCTACCATATTCTTTATTCCCTGGTTAGAGCCATCGCCAGCCAAGGAGGACTTTATACCTTTTCCAGCTCTGGAAAAAAGGCCTGGTAAATCACTCGCTGCCTGTTTTAGCAGGTTCAGAGTGTTACGAAGCATCGACGCATTTTCGCTTGTTTGCTGTATCTCAGGAGCCACACTATCTGGGACGATATCGTCCATGACTGCCTGGACTTCTTTAGCTGGCTGCACAACCTCTTCTATAGAGTCTGCCAGATCACTGGCTGCAGCTTCTGTTGCATCCCACCGGGTTATAGTTATCTGGTCCATAGCATTCTCAAGACTTTGAGCACTCGTTTCTGCTTTAGCCATAGCGTTATTTGTGCCAGAGGCCATTTGTTCAACTGCTCCTTCGGCTTCCTTTGCCCCTTGTTCAACCTGCTGTAGCCCGGAATCAACCTTGTTAAAGCTAATAGAGTTTATGGCACTATCTACTGTCTTTGCGAGGCCTTCGATAGAGCTAATCAATCTTTCCAGTACTGTTTTAAGAGTCCCGGCATCCTGTTCGGCTCCGTCTGTATCTATTTTTGTATCAAATATCAAAGAGCCATCAGCCATTACTTACACCTCCCTCCTACTCAAGTAATTTGTTAAGACGCTCTATCTCTGCTTTTTCAGCTTCGGAATAACGGGTATCAAGGTCAATCAAGCGCTTATTATCCCTGTAAAATTCCTGTTCATATTTCTCCAATTTCTTACCCTTACTCTTCTTTTGCCGAATACCTATAACAGTGCTTAAGAGACCCTCTCCAATCTCATTAAAAAATCCAAGGAATGTCCACCAGTGCAGATACTCAACCGCCCTTACTTCGCGACTGGCCACTTTGTTGATCGCAGGAAATATGAGCTGCTCATCCTGTTCCCAATCTAAGACCTTTTTAGCATTCTTATCTTCATCGATTTTACGGCCACCATCCAAAAACCAAACTGCCTGTTCAACCGCCTCAAGGTAATCTTCTTGGGTAAAAGAATCTGAATCCTCATACAAACAGTCAAGCATTACTTTTGACTTTTCTTGGTCTGTTAGCTCTGGATCCGCATAAGCTTGGAAAATCAAAAGAGCCACCCGGAAATCACTCCTGATAGCTCTCTGTACACCATTAACTATTAAGTTTTTGGGAAGTTGTCCAATCAATTCCCCTTCACCTGCCCGGTATATTTCTGCATACGCTTCTGGCTGGCCTTCTGTTCTGTCTCGATTTCCTTTTCAATGTGAGGACCTGCAGCGTCAAGAAACTGTTCAAAGAGGAATTTGCCTTTAACAGTACTAACAGGGGACTGGTTACCAAAAGCCGCTTGTGCAACATTGGAGTTAAAGATATAGTTTACCTGTTCATTAATCATACCGGTAAGTTTTCTAACCAGATCAGCTGCTCCCTCAAACTCTTCTAGGGGATTCCCGTCCGGTCTTAGCTTTATGTTTTCCTGCAGGTCTTCAACCGCTTTTATAATTGCTTTCCTTGCATCAGAAAATCGATTCAGAAGACCGTAATCAGATGGATTAAAACGGATCACCCTGGATTCATCATTGTTTATACTAAACTCTTTGTAACCTTCATCAAAATTAAGATTTTGCATGTTTCCTCCTTAAAAAGGAGCGGTATTATAACCGCCCCACTAATTACGCTGCCGCAGTAAAAGTCTTTGTAGATGCTACAAAAGTACCTTTTACCCTGTTGCCTACATGATGCACGTTAAAACTAATCTGGTAACCGGTATTGTCGCCACCATAGGAAGCAATTTCGATTAGTGCATCTTCTCTGTACGCCACAAATGTTCCAGGAGTTTCTTCATCCTCTTCCCAAAGATGCACTTCTAACACTGTTGTTTTTAAGTTATCCAGCACCAGTCTTTCGTCGATGATTTTCTGCAGTCTGGGATGGATAGGGTCTGCCGGATCTGCGTAGAACGGTTCTACTGAAGACTGCGCTTCATAGCTGCTTATGCTTTTACTGGTCTCTCCCAGTATGTTCTGTGTGCTGTTTACCTCAGCATTCATTTCGATAGTTAACTCTTCTAGATCTTTACCCAGCCTTGCATACGCAGGCGTTGCTGTTAAGGAAGAATCAATGTAATGTGCAAGGAACTTTCTTTCTATTTTCACTAAAAAGCCTCCAATCTGTATTTAGCATAAATCTGTAACTGGTATGTTACTGGAGCAGATAAGTTCTCACTGTCAAATCCGTACAGCATACCATTGGCACTGCTTAATTTGTTAAGGGTACCGGTTACAGTTTTATCATTTATAGTTACTTCAATCTCCTGCCCTGTGGCTGTATGTTCCATCCAGTAAGCCAAGTCCAACAGGAAGCTACTGTTTGCAAGCCTGTCATAATCAGTAAACGACTGAAACTTAGCATTCAGTATAAAATTATGCTGCCGATCCTGATTCCCGATTATATCTTCTTTCAGTAATTGGTCACCAGTGGGATACAATCCGCAGTTCCCGGCATCCTGTTCCGTAAAATCAATGTCAACACCATTATTAAGCTCAGCTATCTTTGGGAATTCAGACAACGTATGCTGCACTACTTCAATTATGTTCATTTTGTTCTTGCCACCTTTCCAGCCCCCCAAAGGATATCCTCTTTGTTATCAGCTTTCATTCTTTCAAACCACATCTTACCTGCTTTAGGGTGCTTGGACTTATTGTATGTTAGTGGTCTACCTGTAGGCTGTTTCTTTACTCCCTTGCGAGAAATAAAACCCATTAGTATGCCGTTTTCAAATATTGGTATGTTGGGCCCGAAAATCTCCCCATAATACTGATACCTGGCATAAGGGGTTTCCTGCTTAATCTCTCCGCTGCCTATTACTGTGCTAAGAGTAGCACTGTCCTCAAGCGCACCATTTAAATAAGGCGTATACGGTGCCATAAGGCGGATACATTCAGCGTCTACAAATTTTTGTACCCTTCCACCTGGTTCCAGTCCTCTTTCTTTCAGGATGGCGCTGACAGGGACCATTTCTAATTTACCCTTAAAACCCATATGACTCCTACTTTCCAGATAAGTCCCAGTGCCGCATATGCTCGCTACCGTAACGCTTATCGTCTGCACTCTGAATAGTAAACACCTTATGGGATGCATTTAAAGATTTTAAGCTCACAGAAATCGTCTGGCTATTGGTATTATCAAACTCAAATGGAATAATCCCCTTAACGATAAGATCTTTACCGGCTGTAAACTCTGATATATCTGCACTGGATGCCGGTATCATAATCTTTACTGCATCAGCGGTGGACATTCCGGTTTTAAGCACATTTGCTTGCTTAGAATCCTGCCAATAAATATCTTCTACAGCCTGACGGATATACTTTCCATCCCGATTAAAATAGATAGTACAATCAGCATTTGTGAACACTAATAATACCCCCTATACAGTAAACCGGTCATAAGTAGCCATTTTTGTATAACCTCATTGCAATCTTTAGCAAGTTTCATATCAATATTGGCGTTGTTTTCATAAGTCACAGAGTAGTCACCAACTTTTTCTGACGATATGCCTACATGTCTGCTCTTATCAGCTTCATAATTCTTTTCAGCTACCTCACAGCAGCACATCTTTACTTCATCCGGAATATTACTGTCATCAACCCTGTTAAAGGTAAGCATTTTCATGTAAACTGTGGCATTTCTGGCATACCGTTCAAAAGAGGCGGTATCCAGGACCGCCCCTTTGTATGTATCAGTATAATACTCGTAATCAGCATAATTCACTGGTACCGCCTCCTTAGTCTTATTCTTTAATCATTGTCACAGCCTGTGCAACGGCAGACTCTGCAACCGTAACAGTTCCGGAAACTTTAGTATATCCCTTAAGGGTTACATTGTAAGGATATGTACCAGCTCTTAGATTAAATACTGCCTGGCCAGATGCATTGGTCTTGATATTGGATCCATTTACATTCACTCTGGCATCAGCAATATTGACAGGTGTTTCAGCATTATCTTTTACAGTAAATGTTACTGCTCTGGTTGTAACAGGTGTTGCTGGCTCCAGATAAGCAAAAGGACACCCCACTCTATCTTCATCGATACGAGTTGCAGGATTAGGTAAAGCCCAGCCCATACGGAACACAACACGGAGAGCAATCATATCCTGCTGTGCAAGGTTGTATACAATCTCCTTGGTAACAGGATCCTGGATAACTCCCTCTGTAAGGATCTTTACTGTGATATCCTGTCTGATAGCATATACAGCTTTTGCAAAATCACCAACAACCATCTGAGCAATAGAATTGTTAAAGGATCCATTGTCAGGGAAGTACATAGGAGCTCCATCCAGCGCATACTGAGTAGCACCTTGCATCACCTTATTAAATAAAGGCTGTCCGGAATCATCACGCAGACCTCTAAGCTTTGCTTTCATATTCGTGGATGCAATTACACCAGATACAGAATAGCCATCATCCTCAATCTTGGAAAAGACACCGTCCTCTGCAAGAATCTTCGCATAATAATCAGGACTGGAACCTAAAGAGACATTGTTACCAGACTGTCTGGCCAGAGTGATTATATCATTCTGCCATTCTGCCGGCCGGTTCTCTCCAAAGATCGTAGCAGCATCTACACGCTGTCCAATTGCTTCAATAACACGGGGAGTAACTTCGCCCATGATATCAAACTCTGCATCATCAAGTACAGCTTCCGGAATAGGCACGATAACCGCCAGCTCTGCAGCTGTAAGCCATACATTATCCCAGGCCTGGCGAGATGTCTGTTTCATCCCGGTATCGCCATTTACCCAATAAGCCGTAGGAAGGAAGTCGAGCACCCTGATTCTGGTCTGCTTGGATGTCATATTAGGTAGTTTCTTAGCCAAGGCCATAAAGGTAGATGATTTGGGTGTATCCTGGGCAATAGCTTCAACAATCTGTTCTCTTATAATTGCCTCCGCATCTTCTCTGTTTACAATACTGGTTGCAAATCTCTGCAACTTCATTGCTAATTTTCCATTTCTGTTCATTTATATTACCTCACTCTTTCTTAATTATTCCGACTTAAACAGAGATCTAAAAGCTTCGTTAGCAGCTGCTTTCTTATCTGTATTGTCGGTAGTTGTCTGATTACCGGTTACCACTCTTGGATTGGCCTTTGATTCCTCAAAAAGATATCCGTTATCCTTTTTTAGAGCTTCCAGAGCTGCAGTAATATCTGTATCTTGATTTTTAGATTTCTTAAGATTCTCCATGTCCAGCAAAGCCATAACAGCCTTACTATTCCTTGGTTTTAGAGCAGATACTTTACCTTCCAGAGCTGCGGTAAACTGCATATCGGATATCTGGTTCTCATAAGTTGCCTTTGTGGTGTTTAAGTCATTCGTAAGCGTGCTTATCTTGCCTTGAAGATCTTTAATGTCCACACCGTCAAATGCCTTAAGTTTTTCCTGTACATCTTCGAGCTGTGTTTTATACGTGTTTGCAACTCCCTGTTCACGAGTAATGTCATTTCCATTTTCTTTCATGATCTGTTCTATCTGTTCATCTGTCAGTCCCATGTCTTTTAAGAATTTTCTTTGCATATTATCATCCTCTCATTACGCTTTTTACGGGTCAGCGCCCGGTGAGTTTAGTTTTACGTCATTTCGGACATAAAAATAAGACGTTAACGTACGTCTTAAACGATATTGATAGATCTCTTTTCATCCATTATCATTACATTGTCTGGATACCGCTCTGCAATGCTTCGATACCCAATTTTAGCCGCTGATAACAGTGTCCTTACGATAACACTCCCTATGTTTGCTACGGCAAATTCTATATATGCATCACTTTCCATAACAAATGGATTAATCTCAGCAAGCTCAGACAGTGTATTTACTGTATTGCTTGTTAGCATGGATACAGCTGCACATACAATATCACGCCCGGGAATGGAATAATTCGCATGTCCCTCCACCCGGAAGCCAATCAAATAACCATCTTGGTACAGTTCTGTTATTTTTGTCATCCTACCCTCCCTAATCCATCACGGTATATTCTTTCTCTTTGCTGTGGCAATTCCATCTGTTTAGAAAAATCAATGTACTCCTGCATCGTACTGTGATATAAAGCTTTATCTACAGCAATAATATCGTCAGGAAGACCAGCTGACCTACCTAGCTGTATATCCTGCCTTTGCTTTCTCATAAGGGTTTCAAGATACCGCTGACGCTGCGTGGCTTCATAGGAGTTGTATTCCCTGCCTTTATAATTCTTCTTTTCGCTTTCTTTGCGGTTCATCTCGTCCAGCTGCTCGTCAGTGTAGATCCGCTTAGATATGCCAGGGATAAAAGGATAGTATGAATGATAACAATTAACTCCGCAAAGACCGGTTACAGTTCCAAGTCCACATACTGTTTCAAGCTCTTGTTTGCTGTATACTCTTCCCTGCCATAGCTGATGGGTAGGCCTTGCAGTTCCATGCCAGCTGATTTCAAAGTGTTCAGTTCCAAGAGCTTCAGCATTCATTTCATTAATCTGGTTCGTTACCTGACTTAGCCCTGTCATGACTGCATTTCTTACGGCAACCTCTACTCGGTTATGATGTCCACTCTCATACTCTATTGCCCGAATGCCTGATTTGGTCATTTCCTTAATGGTATCTGATACCACTTTGTTATAATCAAAAGCACCAGAAGCAATCTCCATTACTGTTTTATCAAGCTTTTGCTTCAGGTAATCAGGTACGGCTTGATACTCTGATCTACCATTATTCGTAACCCTGACGGCGGTTGTTTGCGTTATATTTACCATATCCGCCTTTGTCTGCCGTTTAATGGCTTCTATGAGTTGCTGAACAGGTTTATTATCTTCAAATCGGGTAAATGGTTTACCGGTGGCCTTATAAATCGTTTCATCCCTTTCGTAGCCTTCCTTAATAACTTCGTCATAGATTTTATCAATCTCGGAATCTGCCTTCAGTAATGTGGACTGGATAGCTTTGCGGATAGTACTGCTGGATAAACCTAGTCGGCTCAATTGGTATATTTCATAGTCAGTAGTCCTGGATATGCTGTCAATCATATGTATCCGGTCAACTACATCCTCCATAATACGCATAGCCAAATCAATCATGAGCTTTTGTATCTCTATTGGAGCTTTTTCAAGTTCTGCCGGTGTAAGCATCTAATCACAACCTTTTATGGAATATTATGTTATATTGTGGTACAATCTCCTTAGAGGCTATTGCAGTAGCCAAGTACATATGAGAAAGGAGATATATTATGGGATTTCCCACTTTAAAAAAATTTATATTGCAAGAATACAGCGGTATTCAATATGCAGAAGATGAATTAATGTTTGTCGTCACATCTGCAGGAATAATTTCCGGTAAACCTTTTCGTTATGAAGAAAATGTTGCTATACCGGACTATGCAAATTTTCTGAAAAAAAAAGCATCAGAATATCGTATATCAAACAATATTAAAAAAGGTGTTTCTCTTGATGGAGATGATGGTTTCTTTGTTTTAACAGATGTCACATTAAAGTCATCATCAGCACCAACCACTAAATTTCCTTACCTTGTCATTTTTTATGACCAAGTTATTGGGGTTTCTTTCGGATCTTACTCCGATTGATATTTCATGCTGGCTTTGAACTTGTCCATCAAGGTCAGCACTTCTTTTTCTAACTCTTTATATTGCTTCTTGCTTATGAATATTTCTCTATTCCTCCTTTACAAATCAACCTCTGCTCTATCCGGTATCATTTTCTTTGCCTGTTCCTCAGTTTCACCATACCATTTCATGCGGTATTCCCAGTGTGGCATAACCCCCATAGCAACATCTTTCCTGTCCTGTTCTCTTTCAAGTGCATTATCGGTTATTATGCTATCATCCCAATCAAAAGTAGTTTCATAGGATCCAGCAGGAACAAGATTCTCAGCGCTCACCCAGAAATCTATAGCTTTTATCAAGTCAATTAATGCTCTTTGTAAGGCCTGCTGTATATCAGACACAGTAGCGTATGATCTTTGTTTGCTGGCTTTTATCTCCTCTGCTGTTTTTTCTACTTCTTGTATATCCGATAAGGTGCCATAGGCAAGGCCACTATCAAACTCTATCTTGCGTAACTGCTGGTTATACCCATGATAATAAGATTCATCTCGAATATCTGGGCTGTAAGGTTCGATTAAAGGCTTATCATTTGCTCCAGTATTGTATTCCATATTGCGATAAAGCCGTTCTCTGCCTCCAGGATACTCAAACTTATCTTGATCCTTATTATACTTAAGCAAGGAAGTTGCTATATGGATGGCTGCTTCTTTGCTGTCGTATTCCCAATCAATCTGATTATACCGCTTATCTGCAACCTTGATATGCCTTGCTGATCGGCTGAATACTGATACACCAAGAGGGCTATCCGCATCAATATTGTTTGCAACAGGGACCTTGAAAAAGCCTATTGTCAGTTTATCAGCCCCCTCTAATAGTCCCTGAGGCTCTATATCTTCCCACTGCTTCACCGTTTTAAGCGATACCGGGCTACCAAGATTTGCACCGGTTTTACTTAAGTATGCAAAGTTATATACCTGCACCCCCATATTCGTGAGGGAGTGTAATTCTACTCTGGTATATATTTCTTTCCCTCTCGTGAATTGCTCTGTAAATGCGCATTGTGTAATATTTCCGTTACTGTCAAAAGTAATCGGGTAAAAACTGTCAGCAGCATTATACTGAACTGCTATAGTACCATTGGAAGGATAAGGTTTAAATACCATGCTTCCTTTAGCGCATCCATACTCTACCTGTTTTCTTAAATCTGTAAGAACATTCTGGTATATGGTATTAATGTATTTGGCTCTATCACTTTCCCCTGTGACTTCTGATTTAAGTTCCAGAGTAACCAGCCTTGCAATCTCACTGGCCACTGATGCAGGAATCCCTGCAGATTCTTGCCCTTTACTTAGCCAAGGTGCTCTATTGCTGTACATTAAGTCCCATAATTCAATTGCATTCTGCATAATAGGGGATACATTAATACCGTCCAGCTTTAGACTCTTTTCCGCTACAAGTTTATTCAGGCATTCAACCATTTTGCTATACTTCATCTTCTCACCTCTATTCGTACCGGATGAACCGGCTAATGTCCCTTTCAAATCCATATTCAAATCCGTCCAGTGTATCAATGTCACTTGTGCCATCATCCAGGCGCTCATCCTCCGTTAGATTCTTAGGATTCCAGAGAGCCCCACATAGTGCAAGTTCTAAACTCTTACAGTGTTCTGGGACATAATAAAAGCGGCCTTGTCCCATCATACGCTGTGTAAAACGTATCCGGTCATTTACCGCTGTCTTTAATGCATTATTTATTCTTAGCCAACCTAATCCTGACTTTCTGGCTGTACTCCTGAGACCGCTTATAAGGGTCTGCTCTGCGCTGTCACAATTCACTTGAGTTATAAAGCCATAGATGTTAAGCACCTTGAGACAAAAGTCTACAAACAATTGTCCAAGTTTTTCAGGATCTATATCATTCTTGCTGCAGTCTATCCATTCGGATGCTAATCCTATCAGACTTGTATACCCTCTGCCATATCCAGTAGCTACAAAAGCATGACCAGAACCAGATCCACCAAAATCCACCCCGATGTTTATCTCCATAAGGCTTTTGGGCTTTTCCGTGAGCTTAAAGGGATTTATTAACTGTGCTTGGGCATCATTAAACAATTTGTATACAGCGCCCTCAGCAGCCACCCACAGGCCTCTTATGTACCTGTCATAGTAAACAGTACCTTTATATTCATTACACAGGTTTTCGACGAATTCAGGCGGTAAATACGGGTTATCAAATATGGTGTATTTTTGGCAGTAGATATCAGCATCGGAATCAAGGAACTTTTTAAACCAGTGATTAGGATTATCCGGATTGCAAGCACCATCAAAGCAGCTATATGACTTATCCATACGAGATTTAAGCAGCTCAAATACTTGTTGATTCCACTCTGCAACCTCATCACCATACACATATTTGAGAGAAGAACCTCTAAGCTTTGCTACCTGACTAACCTTTTCTGCTCCAAGGCAATACGCCGAATCACCAAAGAGGTCAACAATATTATCAGAACCAATATCACCTATTAACCTAGATCCATAAATTTCTCTCATGGGCTGTAAAATATTACGCTCTATAGTGCCTTTCGATACTCCTATAAGGGCATTAAGACCATCCTTGCCCTGTCTCTCTCTGATTCTGCCTGGGATGGTATAAAGATTGTCCATATATGACTTACCAGAACGGGTAGCGCCGGTTTTGACATTATAACGATGATTAGCATTAGCTACAAACTCCATCTGTTTAGGACTTAGTATCAACTTGTACCACCTGCCTGTTTCTTTATTTCTGCTAACATCTCATCCAGCTTATTAAGTTCATCCTCATTTCCTTTACCGGTGGATTTATTAACATCAACTTTGAGTTTTTCTATGCGCAGCTTTTGTTCTTCCGTGGCTCTGTCCCAATTGTTATGTAGCATTTCATCGTATTGCTTAATTAGGGACCTCAATTCACTCTGAGCCCTGGCCTGGGCCTGCATAAACTTTGATTGCTTATCTATCGCAGTCTGTACCAGATAATCCTCTCCTATAATCTTTCCAGCTTTAAAACCGGACTTGATAATGGTATTATCCTTTTCATCCTTTACGTAAGCTATCCGTTGTGCCCTTACTATAGCAGCATAAGCAATCTGTATATTTTCCCACAGGATATCCAACGGATCTTTTTGCTGTATCTCCTGGATAATAGAAAAGGTCTCTTCCGGAAGATACTTCGAGAAGAAACCATGCTTTTCTGCATTTTTATTTTCTGGCGGTCCTGTAGCATTCTTATTACCTGGCTGACCGCCTTTCTTTCTATCCGAGCGTTCGCTTTTAGTATCCGAACGTTCGCTATCCCATTTATGAGTACTCTTCCACCGGCGAACAGTGCCCTCCGGAAGATTTAGTTGATTTGCAATCTCAACTAATTTCATGCCGTTCTTAAATAGCTCATATGCTTTATCATATCTTTCATCCGGCGCCCTTGCCAAGCTTCATCACCTCACATTCGTCGTTTTGGGTATAGAAAAAGCACCCCGAAGGATGCTTGTTAATATCTAATATTCTCCATATGATATCCCTAAATCAGAAAATACAGGAGCTAATAAATCCTCTGTAAGATCCCAACTTTCAATCAATTCACTACTATGACTTTTCGCCAGATAATAAATCAAATATATTATTGGTTGTTGATAAATAATATATCTAGATGATTTTAGTGTGATATTTTCCGTTATGAATGGTTTGCTTACAATAAAATTCTGTACTTGTTCAACTGAGATATTATGGTTGTTTACTATTTCTTCAACCATATCATAAAGTGATTTATTTATTTTTTCACTCATATTATTAAAATCAATATATGTTTTAAAAGCATTTGTAAATTTATAATATTTAATTTTCTCCTTTTCCATCAAGGTATATACCCTCTCAAATAAATCATCAGTTGCTTCGTTTAATGCCATACTTCTAGCTAAAAATCTTTTTACCTCACTATTAATATTTGCATTTTTCTTATAAATCATATCATGGGATATTTCTGCATAAGCATGCTGTTCTAATGTCCTTACTTGAATTTCACAAGGTGTTCCTTGAGTAATATTATATTCATTAAAAGTTAATTCATTCCTATTTCTAACAATATAATGCACGGATTGATATGTAAATAATTCCGGAGTCTCAGTTTTATTCTTTATATAATCAACATCTTCAGAATAATCCCAATTCTCATTATCTTCAATTAAGGCTTTAATAATTTTTATTTGAGATTCTAATAAAACAACAAATCTAATACCAACTTTATCAGTTATCATGTTATAAGGATCTTCATAACTTTTTCTAATAAATGCTTTTTCTATTATAGAATCTATAGCCTTTATTCTCGGTTCTACTGGTATTTTTATTATTTTATCTTTATCAATTTCTAAATCTATCAAACCCTCTAATATATAGGTCTTAACATACTCACCCCATGCCTTATACATAGGGATTTCACTAATATATAACTCCTTAAATTCATCCATACTTAATTTATTTTTCATTGAGTACTTTACCTTGAATAATAATGGAAGTTTTCCCACCTTCTAATTCATTAATATCTACAATTTCACTAAAGTCATCGACCGGAACTTGTAATTTCACAGAATTACTAAAGTTAATATTTCTTGTTTTTAGTTTATCTCCAATCATTGAAAGATTCTTTCTAATATTTGATAAAGGGACTTCCTTTTGCTCAACAAATTTTATATATGAATCTTTTAATTCTGGTTCCTCAAAATATCTTTCTGCGAAATCTTCGGCATTTACAAATCTAGAAACATCCACTTTCAGATATGATAGTAAGGCTGTCCCTAAATCTATTTTTGTATCAGAGCTAACGTCCAGCGAATTTATATATAGTTTAGTTGCTTCAAAGAACTTATTTGTTAATACATCACTGTCTTTCTTAAAATCCAGTCCCAGATACACACTATAAAAATATGTGGCCTTAGATACTGATATTGACGAATTAGTATTACTATCAAACACAAATGAATCAATATCTCTGGCTTCTATTTCCCTACCTGCAACAGCATTATTAATAAAAAAACCTATCTTTTGTAATTTTTGATGAGGTGTTAGTAATAAATCATTAAAAAATTTAAGAATCATTTTACCGTTTGTCTCTTGTGCAGTAAATCCTTTTTGCTTTTCAGCTTTAATAATGGCTAAAAAGGGTTTATTAATCTGCTGAACCGTTCCCTTTACAACTACCACTATCCCCCCTGGATAAGCGCGAGAGGTCTGTGCTTCAGCCAGCTTAAAAGTAGCTTCGATAGAAAAAGCAATAAATTCTTCATCTGACATATCAGATTTCCAAAAATCTCTTATAGGTGAAAACATATTACTGCTTGAAAATTCCATCTGAATAGCGTTAGATTTATGACTCAAGGCTTTGGTTATCCTTTGTTTCAACACATCAAGGGCATCATCATCCAATGAACTACATTCGTCATTATAAAATGGTGTAATAATTCTACTTGGATGCTCTCTTTTGTAAATTTGATGAATTATAACCTTCTCAATTTTAAGATTCTCAAATTTATTAATATTCATTATACTCCTCCGCATAAATCTTTTTTTACATTATATACCTATTTTATTATGCTTTCAACAAAAAAACACTCATATTTGAGTGTTTTTAAAGAGTATTGATTTTATGAATCTTTTAAGAACAAGCCACCGGCCTTTGACAACCGGCAGCCACAGGAGGAAGCTTGGTATCTGTTCAAACCTTCCACTCTAATGATAACATAGGGAAATATAACGCGTAAATCACGTCTTTATCGCATTGGTATCTCACAGGAAGTCTATCCCCTCTACCCCGAAAAGCCTGATACTTACCTCTTTTGTTAAATCTGTTACCCATCTACCTATTGTCTGCTTGCAAGTATAATACCCTTCTGCAGCTTCATCATAGGTCTTGCCATTTAACATACAGTCAGTAAAAGCACTGTATTTTTCAGGGACTCCCTTTCGTTTGCATTCTTCCTGAATAGATGCTAAGGCCTTGTCAACATTGGTGATAATTACAAGACTTCTAAGCTTACTTCTTTTGATGCTTTCAATGTACAATTCATCTGATTCATTCAACACAAGATACTCCTGCTCAAGCTGCATAGCCTCAGACACACCTTCCTCGATGCTCTCCTGGATCTTATGATAATTCTTTAGCAGTAATTTAGTATTATGCAAGGCCTTCTTTCTACTCTTCGCCTTCTGCTCATTGCTGTATTCTTTAATGGCTTTCTTAACCGCTTTTTCAATTAAATCGTCTGCTGTTTGCTGATTCAATATTATCCCCTCCTTAAATAACCTTACCACCGTGTTTATATGGTCTACGCTTATTAAACTCATGTTTCTCCAACAACATGGATTCAATATCAATCCCATAATGGTGACACATATCAAATACCCGAATAACAACATCTGCCAGCTCTGTAGGTATACCCTCAGGCTTTGCATACATACAGCCTTTACACGTTGTCACTTCATCAAGTTGGCAGATAATCAGAGTATCTTTGGGTGCTTTACATGTATAATAAGTTTCATCCGGTTTCTTTCCGTTCCGAAATTCTTCCAGAGCCTCCGATAACTCTGAATGACACAGTGCTATTAATTCACCGAAGCTTCTCTCTTCCTCCCACCAACCGTGGACTATCGAATTTTTTCCAACTTCTTTTACAAACTCTTTTATGTTCAACATAATACATCCTTTCCTCTCAGCAGGATAACCTGCTGGCCACTCCTGTGTCTTAAGAAGTCCGTTTGATTTTCTCCCGGATAACATCATACCAGGGTATCCGCTCCACTTTATCCAGGCAGTCACTACAGATATCTGTTATCTCCGCAAGTTCAAGTATCTGTTCTGTTTCCACTAATGTTTTTCTATGACTACCTGGTGCAATTTCTTTTTCACAAATGTCACAAAAGAATTTTTTCATATCCTTATTCCTCCTAAAAATTCATCCAAAGATATTCAGTCCTTGGTAATGACCGCTCTGCTCTTGCAGGAATAGATTCCTTTCGCCAGCCTACCAGATATGTATTGTAAATCTCATTGTCATATCCTGAAAGCATTACAGGCCCAGTGTGTTGCAGTAGTGTTTCCAACATCTCAATATGTTCTGCGTCTGTGCCCATTTCGTGCTTATACATTTTCCTTGACCTCGTAGAAAATAGATAAGGCGGGTCATTATATATCAAAACATTACTGTGGTTAAAAGCCTTGATAATCTCTACAGCCGGCCTGTGTTCTATCTGTACCATCTTAAGCCGCTGTGCTGCCGCTGTGATTACTTCCGGCATATCATTCCAGTACCGAACTGCATAAGCTGCTTCTCTTGCATATACATCACGCTTCCAGCCTGTTTTCTCACATAACCGGAAGCCATAGCCCATACCAGACCGAATAAGAAAGTTCTTTGCCCTCTCTACTGGATCCAGTTCATCCGTATTATCCGGAAAGGCATTGTCATAAGCCACTCTTGCATATGGTGTAAGGACTATCTTTCTGATTAACTCCTCTCTGGTACCGGAATCCTGTATCACTCGGAAGAGATTTATCACATCATCATCCAGGTCATTTATGGTTTCTATCCTGGAAGGCTCCTTATTCATCAAAACGTTAATCCCTCCGCAATAAGGCTCTAAGTAACTGTGATGCTTCGGCATCTGGCCTATAATCCAGGGAGCTATCCGCTGCTTACTCCCTGGGTATCTTAAAAGTGTTCTCATATTTCACCTATTTTTTTCCTGCAAGCATCTGGCGCTTAAACTCATCCTTGCCCATTTTGTTAGCATCCATGAAAGGATCCTTAGGCTTAACCACTACCTTCTTGAGATTATTCTTTTCGATAAAGGTATGTAACTTAGTTGATTCTATCCCAAAGTATTTAGCAGTATCCGCTAGACTCATGGAACCGTCTGTGTAAACCTTACGAACTGCTTCAACTGTCATAACAGGATATCCAACCGGCTCCGAAGCTTCTCGGGTGATATTATGCTTCATGGCGAAATTACGAACCGTATTCTCTGAGCAGCCACACTGATCGGCTACTTTCCGGAAAGATAGCCCCTGATTTACATATAGTTCCTTAACCTGGTCGATATCAAGATCTATTGACTTTCTGCCGCTGGCTTTACCTTTAGACGATTTTTCCATATCCTGGACAGCCTCCTCGAATACTGGGTTTACTGTTGCCGGCTTCCGGTTAAGCTTCTCCAGGAAGGATTGTGCAATTGCAGCATTATCGTAAATCTTATCAATTATCCCATCTCTGATAACTGTCAGCTGATCAGCAGTAAGTATTCCATCCAAAGAAACTACCTGCTTACCATCCGGATCATTAAAGCATACATCTAAGTTCTTTACCTTTTCTGCCACTGAATCACAGATTTCAATTACATTCATTTTCTCATAAATTTTATTTACCAGTTCTCTTGAACTGTTCAATACTTCCTCTCTTAACATAACCTAATCCTCCTCGTTAAATTTTCTAACCATATCGTTAAGTGCATACATACTGTCTAACTTAGCTTGTGCTTTCCTTAGAGCATCCTGATCATACCGAAACAAATCTACTTTATCATTGAACTTACGAAGAAACTCCATTGCTACACTGGGAGGTAATTTCATGTCCTGTGTGACGGTTTCTGCCAGGGCGGTAGCTACAATCATTAATTCTTCCCTTGCTCTAATTCTAGCCACCTGGGTAAGTTCTGATTGACTTATATTTAGTGGAGCATCATGCAACCCCCGATAATTTATTTCCCTCTCAAGCGCTTCTACGCCACCGTTCTTCGCTACCCTTAAGGCAAATGACATACCGTCAAGGTGCAGACGCTGCTCTTTATTTATCTTGGCCATTAGTCATCCTCCCAGTCTCCTGTTTCGCAGATTTCGTCCGAAGATTCTATCCTGCTCTTTAGTACCATGCAATCTGTAGTACTGTTTACAGTTTCGTTTAGAAGCTCAAGCAGCCCATCCAAGCTATATATTTCGTCGTCAATCTCAACTGTGTAAACTAATTTCATTAGTCAACCTCCTTCATTAGCCAATCCTTAATACATTTCCTACAACCATTATCATCAGGGTATGGGCAATTAACTAACTCGTCCGCATCGTTAAAATCCGCCTTGCAGATACTGGGGCCGATATCATCCGCCTGATAAATCAGATCTACCAGAACATCAATATCACTTACAATCTTTTCAGCATTTGTCATGAATGCGCTCCTTTCTTAATCCCTGCAATTGCCTGTGTAATACCTGCTATTTCAAGCTGTCTTTGTGCCTTCCGGAATACATAATCTATATTCTCATTTTGACGGATACCCCCGTCATTATCCAAGTGCTTAATCGGTATCCATACATTTTGATTAGTTCCGTTTACGGTATACCTCATTGCCTTACGTTTTCCATATCGGCGATCAATAAGATTAAGAGGAATCCCTTTGTAATATTGCGTATTAAAATTCAATGTTTCCCTCCCTGCTCAATGATGGTACACAGATCCACCGTGATATGTCTTACCAGATCATTATCTCCATGCTTCCGGCTGAGTTCCCTGGCCTCCGCTACCATCTGCTCACTAAAGCCGGTCCCTTTCCATTTCAGGTAAAAGCTATAAGTGTCTGTAAGAATTCTAGGAACCAAATTTGAATCAACTGCAAAAATATATTTCACAATATTCTGGAATAATTCCTCATTTAGATAAGCCTTGTAGAGTGTAAATGTATTATGAAATATCCCTTTCACATCAGTCATGAATCAGGCACCCTTTCTTTCTGTAATGTGTCTTACGCTTTTTATACTGATTCTCACAGAACTGTATATCATCGACATAGTCATAGCATATAGCATCTATCTTTCCTTGGCTTATTCGCCCGATACGTCCAATGCTCTGAACAACAACCGCATAATCTTTCTTCGGAGTAGCAAGGTATAACCTGTCCAGACAAGGAATGTCCAATCCTTCCTTAGCTAAGGAGTAAGAAGCAAATAAATATTTCTTTTTACCGGTTCTCATATCATCTAAGGCTCTTATCCGCTCACCCTTGGCTTTCTTACTGGTCATTTTCCCATTAATCATGACGGCATCCGGTGAAGCCAACATATTCATGAGTATTTCAAGGTGTTCCAACCTGTCAGAAAGAATCAAATTACTATGATCCTTATTTGCTTTAAGCTGTTCCACTATCAGATAATTCCTTTCCTGGCTACATACCAGATAATTCATAAGCTCACTGTAAATCAATGTCCCATCAGTATCCAGGCATTCCTCACTGACCTTTACACCGGTATTACATTTCTGGATAGTGATTTGCATCGTTTTATCTGCAACAGCGTCCTCTGGTACCGTATAAGCAATATCCCCGACAATGGCAAAAGTTGATTTAATGAGTCCATCTCCTCTATGTACCGTAGCTGAAAGCCCGTATTTATACCTGGCAGCCAGGGTATTCATAACTCTGGAGAACATAGTCACCTGAGTAGGTGTACCAGCAAGTCTTTGCACCTCATCCACAATAATGACATCCCAGGTATACTTGTATTGCTGTAGATCCATCTTGGTAAGAGTCTGCACAGTAGCAAAGGTAATTCCTGTACCGATATGCATCTTACCTTCAGTGATTCTACCCAAAAGGGTTTTATCCATATACATGGCAGCTCTGTCATAAGACTGATTTAACAGATCCGCCGTATGGGTAATCCATAAGGTTTTCCGCCCTATCTTGGCAGCTAAAGCAATTCCCATTTGAGTCTTTCCTGATCCGCAAGGGGATTGCAGTATGCCGCACCCAGCCTTAACCATACCGGTAACTGCCGGCTCCTGATATTCATACAAAGGTATATCTGCTTGATAGTTGATTGGCGTATTATTAGCAAGGTCTTGTTTAAAGTCAGCTCCTTTTACAAACTGTTTAATATGCTTCCCTGCACCAACTGGCAATATAAGACTACTCCCATCTACTTGATACAAAGATATAAACTCCGGTGTATTACCTGTCCAAAGACCCATTCTTCTCTTTTTCTGATAATCAGGGTTCTTTATTATCAGATTTTCTTGTACCCATTTAACCAAAGTAGAAGAAGGATCCTTTATAGTTAACTCATTGCTTATAATTACCTGCATTTAGTCCCTCCAACCATTTAGAAAGCGGTGTTGAATACCAGAGTAAATCATTTTTATTTACTACCTTGATATTCTTACTCTTAAGAAACTCAAGCACTTCCAATGAAATAATCCTTATTCCCTTGCTGGTATTCATTGCAAATAACCCTTCATGGTTTCCACATTTCTGCCAGAGCGTCATTGCATTGTATTGATTTTCTTCAATCCTGGACAAAGGAAAGATATCATTCTTACAGTCTTTACAATCAAATATATAAGTCTCTCCTGCTCTGGCTGCTATTACATCAAAAGGCTGTCCATTCTTGTTATCCTGTAACTTATGTACCCAGAAACCATGTTTTGAAAGAGTCTGTACAAATGAATGCTCAAAATCTGTTCCAGCTTTTTTATTATTTAATTTCAAGATGCCTCCTATTGAGTTCCCCCAGTTCCCAATATTTTTTCTTTGGGGTACCAATTGGGGAACCGATAAAATATAGTAAAATCAATGGGTTGCGGTACTGGTTCCCCCGGTTCCCCACATTTTTAACTTTTCTATATAAAGGTTAGTGTGTGTATGTATTTATTGACACACACCCAGAGTATTATAGACGTGCATTTCCTTGGGGAACTTGGGGAACTGGGGAACCGCTGTTAATCAAATGGTAATTCCATCTGTTCATTAACCGGTACAAATTCAGTATTTTCAATGACTTCCTCACTTTCTTCGTCATTCATTTTTATGACATTGAATCTTGATTTTTTACCGTTAACCTTCTTGCTTTTCTCCATTCTGGTTCCCCCACGATCATTATCTTTTAATAATAGACCGTTCCGATCCGCCCAGGTAAGAAAAGATTTACTGGAGAAGTTGCCCCTATCGCACATACTTTTAAAGACATTTGGCTCTATGTATACATATCCACGCTCAATAAATCCCCATACTTCACCTTTATAGCTGCCATATATGTCTGGGACGAAATTATTGTGATGAATTGCTATATCCGACATGATAAAACTATAGGCCCGCTCTTCCTCTGATACCTCTTCTTTATTTTTTAGAATATTAAAGCATGTATCAAAATCAAGATACCTGTCATCCTCAAAGATTTGCTCTGTTGCAATTTTGTCAGCTGTAAGAAGAATAGACATAGGTAAGATCTGTTTATCCTCTTTTTCAATTCCCAGCTCTATGGCCTTTGCATAAATACGATCCTGGAAATTTTTCTGTATAGCCTTTAGCTCCTTTGGGTCCATGTCGGTTATAATTTCTATAAACTCTTTGCCAGCATAACCATAATGTTCTTTTACGGTACTTACCACGGCAGCTGACTCTGATATGTTGCCAAAGATACTTCCTTCTTCGCTTTCAAATTCGATTATTCGATTGATGGCTCCTCCTTGCATCGTTTCGCTGATTAAAGAGCGTTCCGAGTTCGTAAGGATAACATTCTTCCAGTATCTCTGTCTCTGCAGCCCTATATTGACATTAGAACGCTCCTTACCGCCGCCGGAACATAAACTATATACATATCCAGAAAAATCGTCTTTCATTTTCTTCTGGATCTCTGAAAAATCATCAATGGCTAAAGGTAAATGATTAAGAAAGTCCAACCTTGCCTCCAGAGCTATTTCATTTGCCTTTGATTTTATCCAATACTTACCCTCTGTCGGATCCGCCCAAACCGAAGTCGCAACCATTAAAGCTACTGTTTTTCCCTTACCGGTCTTACCATGAGTGTTAATAATAAAGGGCAAAGCATTAAATTTATGTAATAAAGGACTTGCAAAAGCTCCTGCCAAATAAATCTTAGGCTCTAATCGATCACTCTGCCTAATTTTATGCATCAATTCCAGCCATTTCGTGTAGGATCCATTGCTCTGAATGCTCTTAAAAGCACCGGATAGGTTATCCTCATTATCAAAAATTACGCTCTCATCATATGGAATAAAATTATTATTGAGCCAGCCTAATTTTGAAGTAGATAACTGTTCTGGTATAGCAGAATCATTCATGCTTTCAATGTCAGCCAAATACTGTACAAGCGCCCTGGCATTCTCACTGGTGACTCTGACCCCATATTTTGATAATCCAGTAATCCGGTTACTGGAGGACATGACTTCTTTATCTACGATGATTTCTTTCCACCGGTTTCGGACTTTAAAAGCAAGTATCGTTTTAATATATCCGGTCTCTGCATTGATCAGCGATTTTACTGGTAGAATGGGATGGCTGCAGGCTGTCTTTTCTCCAAAGTTCGTAAGAATGGTAATGCCTTCTTCGTTCGCGGTCCAGCCACCGGCATACATTTGAGGATACTCCCCTTCAAAGTCCGTATAATTACCTCCGATTTTAAGTGTAAAGCTACGTTTAGATTTAGCAAAAGCCTTGTACTTTATATCAAATAACTGCTTTACTCCAAGCGACTTTGCTTTGGCCATAAGATCAACTGTAAGCGTTGCATGCAGAATCGGATCTTTTTCTTCATAGAGTTCAAAGAAAATTTCATCATTTAGGATAGTCTCTTTATTAAGTTCTGCTATATTAATCATTTATCCAACTCCAATACAGTTTCTAATAGGTATTCCTGATACTGCAATTTATTAACACAGGAGCACCAAAGGTCCGAAAATGGATGTTCAGCAGCAATTATATTGCGATAAGCTGTAATATGTAACTGAATGCTGCGCATCCTCATGGCATTCGAATGCCTTACTTGTTCTGCTTCATTCCTTGCTTTTCTTGCCTTATTTGCAATTACAGTAGTCCGCCAAGACGGCTTATCAGCGCCTCCAAGCAATTCAAAAGCTGTACGGAAATTACACCCATTCAGATGCATTTCCATATCAAAGATATCTCCTTTGGCTCCGCAACCAAAACAATAAAATGAATCATTATATATCTTCATGGAAGCAGTTTTTTCAATATGGAACGGGCATGATATAAACCCGTTCCTATTTACAATAAGTCCGTTACGATGCAGAACTTCCTTCATTGTAACCGTTGCTTTTAGCTCATCCCTGGTCAAATAATCACCCCTAAGACATAAATGGTAGTTCTTCTTCCAGCCCATTTGGAATATTCATAAATCCATCGCCTATAGTACTTGGAGTGTATCCGGGACCATAACCATTATCCTGGCTTTCAGGAAGAAGCTTATCTTCAGGAATATCCACACCATTGCGAATTGATTCTATGCTGCGGAACTGAACACATTTTGTAGCGAACTTTTTTTCACAATAAGAATTCAAATACTGCTCGCGGCCAAAAACACCGCCGATAAGCTTTCCTTTAAAGCAGGCAGCAAAATTGTTTCCCCATGCAACCTTAAAGCCAGAATTTGAGTTTTCGGCAGATGTTATAAAGGTTTTAAATCCCTTACTTGTGTTTCCATCGTTATCCTTAACGAGCTGATAAACAACACATCCCCACTTCTTGTTTTCCCTGGTATCAGATTTGTACTGCTGTGCAAAGTAATCCTTCTGATCACCTTCTGCAATATCAAGGCTGATTTCCAGCATTTCTTTACCAGCCTTTGATGTAGTTTCCTTTACCTGCATTATCTTGCAGATATGCCCTCCAAGCTTCAGGGGAATAAAATCCCCATAAGCCTGGACATTATCATAATCATTTGGTTTCTGCATTATTTGTATCCTCCTTGTCAAGTTCGTAATATTCCCTAATAGAATCATCTACGAATTTTAAATCATTATCTATTTCCAGTGTTTCAAACATTCCCATAGGGGATTTGCTTACTGCCCCGGCATCTGATTGTGTAATGAATTTATGAACATTATTTTCACTTACACATCTTAGGACGATTGTAAACATTCCCTCTACGCACACCTTTTCATCCAGAAGCTTTCCAATGGTTTTAGGCCGGATATCTCCGAAGTCGTTTATATCCTCATGCATAATAAAATAAACTATTCTGTCTGCCGGCAGTTTCCGGATAACAAACTGAATCAAGTTCCAGAAGTAATCCCCCAAGTCGTTGTAGAGGCTAAATACTGCATTTCCTCCCCCAGTCGAACTGTGCTTGCTCATAAAATGGTTGGTAATGAGGTAGCCAGCATCATCAATTACAAAGCTCTTGAAAGCCTTATTAAACAACTGCTTCATGATTTGCTGGTAATCATCTGTAACCACCTTAGGAATCTTTGATTTAAAGGAAGTGGTTTACCAAGAACATTAATCAGGGCTAAACCTTCATTAAAATTCCTAAGACTTGCGCTTTTTCCACTGCCCGACTTCCCTATAATTAATACAGGTAATCCCATTATTTATTCGCCTCCTGTTCAAAGTCGATGGCAGAAAGTACTGCTATCAAGGTGTTGTCGGTTTTAGCAGCCTCACCAAGCAGTAATAAAGTTGTGGTAGCATTTCGCCAGAAGAACATACCCTGACTCATACCCGTACAGGGTCCTGCCGGCAGGCTCTCCTGGTCATAATCAATCTCACTAAGATCAATCAGATTCATAAGATTCATATCCATCAGAATAAGTCTTTTGTCAGCATTAACCTGTAACAAGCTATATAAACTGTGCTTCTTGTCCAATAACACATCAGTGACAGTTACGGGATATTTTGCTTCACGCTGAAGGATATTTATATGGGCATGGTTGTGTATATCCATTTCAAGCTGTGGCATTGGACGCTCTTTGCTTACTGAGAATAACGTCCCTTCTTCCGGAAGTGTACCAGCCAGCTCCATAATAACGGCTTTGACTTTATTCGGAATAAAGTTTACATCAAGCCAAACACCCCATTTACCCCAAAAATCACATATCCTTCATCAATATAACCAATCCGGACACCACCGCCCTTATAGGCAGTGGTCATAAGCTTTCTTAAATGTGATGAATTAATAAACATATGTACCTCCTTAATAAAATCTTCATCGTCAGATTCAGCTATTGGAGTTTTGCTTATAGCTGAACATAACTTGTTAATAGTCTGTTTGTCAGGTGTGAATCCATATCTCTGATACCGCAACATTCTCTCAAATGTTGATTTCGGGTAAGGGATTGATCATCAATAATTAATAATTTTAGAAATAGATGTTCAAAGAAGTTATCATCATAAACAGCAGTATATTCTTCTTTGTCCTCCCCTTCTCCAAATGGAAAATCACTGGAGTGGATTATCTCTTTGAAGTATGCAAATTTGGTTATGGTAAAATCAAACTGATTCAGGATCTCTTCTGGTGACCAAAAATTTTATGACATAACTCAATTGAGAACCCTTGCTTTATAGCTTTTATAAGCTTTTACATTATCATTTTGATAAAATAATTCGTAATCTGGGTTATGATTAAAACAACAACCGCGTCGTCATAGTCTTTTTGATTCCTAAAATAAATATCTATATCCTTTTACCGGTTTTCCATTCAGTAGGTCTTTAAAACACCCTCCAGCAGCAAAACCTTTGTGCCATTTAATAATTGATCAGCATATGTAAGGCTTTAAGTTTTTTAGTGCAGTGCCTATGCAGCATATGTACCTCCTAACGTATACGCAGGCTTCGCCTCGTGGTTCAAGATGTGCCCAGGCAACTCTGTTTTTCAAGCAGCTCTCTGATTTTCTCGTTGTTTGGTAATGGATCCTGTGGAATAAGATACTCAGCCGGAATGGTATTAACATCTAAGGATCAATCTTAAGCGGCTGCTTACACCGTTTTTCTGGATGCCAAAACTAAATAAAGTAGTCTTGAACTTGGTTTGCCAATCTGCTTCATATTAGCTTCAAGAGTGTCTTTAAGAGACTGCGCTCTGTTCTCAAAGGTATTCAGCCTAGACGTAAACGGTCTATTTCAGTCTGTATTGTATCCGCATCATACTTAAGAGTTTTATAAAGCTTGGCATATCCGTCTGCTTTATCTCAATTCCCCTCTATAGACTCAAGGGTATCTAATATAGTGCTCGTCCCATTTCCTCATCGTAGGCATATTTAGAACGGCATCATAATCTCTGTTATCTGGTATAAACTGCTCATTACTTCCTCCTGTTCTTTTTTAGATAACTGCACTTCCACGGATTAAGAACTGGTCATATTATCAGGAACATACTCCATCAGACCACGCCTCCTGTTTAATGGCAGCACTAACTTTCTCCGCACACTTACGGCAGAGCTTATGTCCATCCACCTCAATCAGATCTTCTGTCTCCTCACACCATTCACAACCAAACTTCCGGATGCAGATTATGTTTCCATCTATGGAAATGTCCATAGCTTGTCCAATACTCCAGTCATTGGTACGGCGGATTTCTTTAGGAATCGTAAATCTACCTAACTCGTCAGTACGTCTACCTCTTCCCTTACTTAGCTTTAATACTCCATTTTCAAAGGTCATATCAAGGTAATCTCTGTTTTCAATACCTGCAGCTCTTCTAATCTCTATCGGGATAACGATTCTTCCCACTTCATCAATTTTTCTTACATATTGCATACTTGCATTCCTCCTAGTTCTGCCTTATAATAAGGCTATGGTTTATTTGTTATCTGGACCTTTCGGTATTC
>NZ_JNLE01000004.1 GCF_000702945.1 Clostridium sp. KNHs205
ATATCCTGCTGCACTTATTAAAAATACTGCTATTAATACGAACAACATACTTTTTCTTAAAAAATTATACACAAAAAACTCCCCTTTCGGTAACTGGCTGCCAGCTTATGCTCTGCATAAGTTAAGGCCCTCTAGCTTTGCGTCACCAGCTTTCACTGGTTTTGCCTTTATCGGTGGAAAGCACCGAGCATCTACAAGTTTCAAAATAAATATTTTGTAGAAATATGACGTATATCTTATGACGACATTATAACACAGGCTGTTATAATTTGGTATAGTAAATTTGACTAGATTTTATATTTCCTTTCAGCACATAGATATACAGGATGTTTTATTATTCTAACTTATTAGAATTTCCTATAAAAAAATAAATGCCACTGATTGAGACAACTATTTCTGCTTCAATCAATGGCATTGTTTATTACTATTTGGAGTTCTTATTCAATTTCTTCTTTTTTCTTACCTCTTATAAATGCGATACCACCAGCCGCAATACCAATTATGCAACGGGTAATAGACCAATAGGAAACTCCTCTCCAGTCTTAGGAACTTTAACTCCTTTTTCAGGGTCTTCCGGTTCAGAATCTCCCGTGACACCCGCCTCGGGGAATTTCATTTACATCAATCTCTATGAGTACTTCCTTCTTCCGTTCCGTCGGGATGCTCTATTACTATTGTAAATTCGTCTTTCCCTGTAAAGTCCTTATCCGGTATATAACTCCAATTTCCATCTTTATCAAACGGTAGTCTTTTCGTTGTCGGGTTTCTTCGTTATAGTAGGTTTGCCACCGTCAGGTACTTTACCGTCCCACCTTTGGTGTGTTTTCCGGGGTGATTTCAATAACTGGTTCCCTGGTTGGCGTTGGCCTTCGGGATTGATCGTTGGGGGTTGGCGTATTAGTAGGTGCCGGTGTCACACTCGGTGTTGGTGTAGGAGTTGGTGTCTGTGTAGGCGTCGAGTTGGTGTACCTGGCTGTCCGGGTGTAATAATAATAGGATCAGGTATGTATAGCTGGTTTTCCACTTCAACAGTAAATACAATACTGGTATTGTCTATCATTATTGTATTTGTCCTGGCATCCAATATATACCCCTGAGGAGCTTTCGTCTCCTTCACCAGATACTTTCCGAACTTAAGCCCGGTAAGCACTGCTGTTCCGTCGTTTCCGGTCTTAAGGGTTTCTGTGGTACCATCCGGAGCTGTTACTGTGAACTCTGCGCCTTCCAGTAATTTTGTTTTATCACTTCTGTCCAGCTTGCGAATAATCAGCGTTCTGAGGATATCATTTTCTATTGTTACTGGTATCTGCAAAGGAGAACCAACCTTTATCTGTATATCTGTTTCATTGGCAGTTGGCATTATATACCCTTCCGGAGCATTGATTTCTATCAGTTTATAATTACCAAGCAGCAGATTGGGGATAATAGCAATTCCATTATCATCCGTCATAATGTTGTCAGCTACCTTTTTACCGTCTTTCCATAACTCAAATTCCGCATTTTTTAACACAGTTCCTTCATCTTCTGCATCAACCTTTATAATCTTGATGGAACGGTAGATTTCATTACCAATGGAAGGCAGTATCGTATCATAATCCGTATCATGGGTTATCTCAATGAAGGTAAAAGGATTGTCGGGGAGTTTATAGCCTTCTGGTGCTTTGGTCTCAAACCAGTCTGTAGCTGCCGACCTTCAGTCCTGATATTATAATCTCACCTTTGCTGTCTGTCGTATAAGTACCAATAAGTACATTGTCTGCATCATAAAGCTTGAATTCTGCTCCTTCAAGCGTCTTATCAGGTTCTTCTGAATCAACTTTGATAATTTTAATTGTCTTAAGAGATGCATTTTTAATAACTTTTGTAATTATATTGTCCAGGCTGCCATCGGAGGATTTATCAGCCGCTGCATCTATTACTATAGTAGTTTCTGTATCTTTGGCAGCTGATAACCAGCCGGCGCGGTTATTTCTACTAATTTGTAAGTTCCATTTACAAGGCCCGGAATCGTTAATATTCCATTGCTGTCACTGGAGTAGGTATCACCGATTTGCTGGTTAGCGGAATCATAAAGCTTGAATACAGCTCCTGATAATTTCTTAGAACTGTCTTCCTTATCCTCCTTTACTACTTTTAATGACTTTTTGCTTTCATTATTAATAACTTTTGTAATTATATTGTCCTGGCTGCCATCGGAGGATTGATCAGCGGCTGCATCTATTACTATTGTAGTTTCTGTATCCGGAGGCAGCTGATAACCATCCGGTGCAGTTATTTCAACTAATTTGTAGGTACCGTTTACAAGTCCGGGAATCACTAATATTCCATTGCTGTCACTGGAGTAGGTATCACCGATTTGCTGATTAGCAGAATCATACAGCTTAAATACAGCTCCGGACAGCTTCTTTGAACTCACATCCTTATCCTCTTTAACTACCTTTAAGGACTTCTTGCTTTCGTTTTTGATTGTAAAGACCAACGGATTCACAGTCTCAGATTTAATTTCAATAACTTCTGATTCTACCTCTATGGGTAACTGATAACCGTTTGGTGCCGCTGTTTCTATTAGCTTGTAATTTCCATATTCCAATCCGTTAAACAGCAGCTCTCCATTTATACTGGTTGTTTTTTCCTCTATAACAGTTTCTGTACTGTCAGACTCAACCTTTACTAGTTTGAATTTGGCCCCTCCCAGCTTCTTGCCGCTTTGATCCAAATCTACCTTAACTACCTTGATTCCTTTTTTCGCTTCATTAATAATGTCTTTTACGACGTTTTTATTTGTGGAGTTGACCGTTATTTCATATTCCGTATCGTTTGAATAATACCCCCCGGGGGCTGTCAGTTCCCTTAAATAATAGGTTCTGTAGGATAAGCCCTGATAAACAAGGATGCCGTTAGTCGTCTGCTGGCTGCTGCCGCTGATAACGGTCTTTGTACCATTCAGGTAATAATAAAGCTCAAATTCGGCATTTGAAGAAGTTATGAGAGCTCCCGTATCCTTATCCCTTTTATTAATGGTTATCTTTCCTTTATTGGTGGTTCCTCCGCCTGTACCAAAGGCTGTCTGAGTAACTGTGAAGCCTGAACCATTATTGGCACTGCTGGTCTTTGACACTCCTGTTCCTGTCAGTTTCGCGGAATTTTTGATTACTCCGGTTTTAGCAGTTACTACCGTCTTATACTCTATTTCGTACTTGGAAGTTATCGTACCGTTAAAGATAACCGTTAGGTTCCATTCTCCGGCACTGCTGCCTGCTACACTGATTAAGGTATACTCACCGGAGGCAGGATCTACGATTTCTCTCGTTCCGGTGTTTATATTGGTGATTTTATACACTTTAAGGCTGTCATTTAAATATACATGACCACTGCTAATAACGTCAGTAAATATTGCATTCTGTACTTCTGAAAGACTCTTATTCAGGGCCACTTTCCAGTTAATTTCATCATCCGGGTATACCTTCATATTAGAATCTACATCTGTTGCCGCTTTCTCAACAAAATTATTGTAATCCGGATATGAAACCTTCGCTTCATATGATGCAGATGAGGCACCCTTTATTACAGTAGCCTTATTGCCGTAGTTCGCTTTAGAAAGTCCATCTACCTTCGTTGTATACTCGATAACATAAGGATCTTGAGGATTTTTCGTAATGGTAACCTTAAATCCAAGCGTTGTCAAGCTCTGTCTCTCCGTTATATAATACGGCATTATTTGTATATGAGGTCTGTGCATAGCTTGTAATTTTTGTTTTGTATACTATACGGTACGCTTTCCCTTTTATTTGCCCCAACGACACAGAAAATCCATTTTCTTCAATTACCGGTGTCACCGGACTTTCTGCACCGGGAGTCAAGTCCCCGTAATATCCTACAGAAAGCGGATATATTTTAACGCTGTCTTCTATCAGCTGAAGGCCTGCCGGTATGGTATCCTTAAATATTGCATTGTCAATATCCTCAAGAGCGGTGTTCACATCAACCGTCCAGGTAACTTCTTTGGCATTAAGAGCTTCATGGGTTTCAGTTTTTGTTATAAGATCGGTCCCGCTTGCAGGCTTAACGGTCAAGCTGAAATTCAAACTCTCCATATACTCAAACTGAACAAGCTGAGTAGTATCTTCTTCAAATTTCGTAAGATCAAACTTAAGCATGATTCCTACTGTTCCGCTTCTTTCTTCCTCATAATCTCCGCCGTCCTGCAGTACTTCGTTAAATTGCAGTTTAAGATATCCCGTATCCTTATCAAAGAGGAAGGTACCTATCACCGTATAGCCATCTGAGGCGATTAAATTACCGGATGCAGTTGCAATGGGCTTAAATACATCTGGAATCTTAACCTGGGCATAATCACCGCTTAGCAATTCCTTTTCATCTGGAATTTTCCAGTAAAACATTAATCCCACTTCAGTACTCTCCGTAATTTCCAACGGTTTATCCAGAGGCAGCAAATCCTCAGGATTGGCAGTCTTGGTCATTACCACCTGGGTAAATATATTTCCCAGATCCGGATTATGTTCTGCCTTTACGTTACCTAACCCAAATCCCTGAAGGGGTATATTGGATATAAGACTTAAAATCAAGATTACAACTAAAAATTTCTTGATTTTCTGAAACATATTCTTCATTCATTTCCTCCTTATTTCTTTGCTTTTTATAGTTTTGGAATTAAATTCTTTCTCATCACCTACTTTTTCTCTAAAGATTATTACCTTATGTATTGATGCTTAATTTCTTATCTCTTTATGGAATATGGTAAAAGTGTTATAACCTCCATCTTATGTAAAATAAATTATAACTTTTCATTCTGAACAAATTCTAATCGGGTAGGAGGTAGATAATTATTTTATCTACCGACCTCCCACACCACCGTACGTACGGTTCCGTATACGGCGGTTCTTTAGTTTTCATAAACTATCAGATAATAGTCAAGCATGGATGTATATCCTAGCTTGGCTATTATTTTATTAGAAAATATCTGGTTCAGCACTTGCGCCATGCGCCAGTACCCTTTTCTACTACAGGCAAGTTCTTTGGCTCTCCAATGCTCACATCCTATGGCTCTAAGCATTCTGTACTTTGTCTTGATTTTCTTCCACTGTTTCCAATAGACCGCTCGTATTCTGCGTCTAGCCCATTCATCTATGCCTTTTAGAAGATTCTTCATATCTGCGAGTTTAAAGTACTCTATCCATCCTCTCACAAACTGTTGGTATTTATCTTCTCTCGCTGTGTTGCTCATGCCATTGTTTCGGTCTGTCAGATTTCGTATTGCGTCTTTCATCTTTGTTACGGATTTCGGATGTACTCTAAATCTGCATTTACCTCTATATCTATAGAATGTATATCCAAGATATTTAACTTTACTGATGTGCGCGACTTGCGTTTTCTTCCTATTCACTTTCAGAAATAGCCTTTTCTCAATGAATGGTATGATGTTTTCCAAGGTTCTTTCTGCACTCTTTTTGCTTTTACAGAAAATCATGCAATCATCTGCGTATCGGACAAACCTATGTCCTCTGCTTTCAAGTTCCTTGTCCAACTCATTTAGCATGATATTACTTAGCAATGGACTTAATGGTCCACCTTGTGGCATGCCGACCTCTGTTTTCTCAAACACCCCTTTTGTTATCACTCCAGCATTGAGGTATTTATGTATCAAAGAGATAACTCTGCCATCTTTGATGGTTCTTCCCAATACCTCAATCAGCTTACTCTGGCATACGGTATCAAAGAACTTTTCCAAATCCATATCAACCACATATACGTAGCCTTCGTTTACATTCTTTTGGCATTGTTTCAGTGCATCATGTGCACCTTTTTTCGGCTGAAAACCAAAACTGTTTTCTGAGAACTGCTCCTCGTAGATAGGCGTTAGTTCTTGTATGATTGCTTGTTGGATAACTCGGTCAACCACGGTTGGAACTCCAAGCTTTCTGAACTCACCTTTTGTTTCTTTTGGTATTTCTACCCTTCGAACTGGGTTTGGCTTAAATCTGCCTCCCTTTATCTCTTGAATTAAGGTGTCTTGGTTTTCCTTTAAGTAGGGCAGAAGTTCATCCACCTGCATTCCATCTGTTCCACCTGCTCCTTTATTTGATTTCACTCGCTTATATGCCTTGTTGAGGTTATCTTTTCGCAAAATCAATTCCAAGAGATTATTCATCCAATAGTTTGTGATGATACCGCTCTTTTCAGTAATCTTCCCGTAGTCGAACACTTCTGCATCCTCTTTCTGTTCCGCAGATACCATTTGCAGATAGTCTTCCATATGAAGTTGTCTGTTCTTAAATCTACTATCAGTTACTTTCATTGCTTGTACCTCCTAAAGTTCAGTCCTTCCCATATCATTTGCAACTGAAATGGTACTATGACCTCGGCTGACTTCTCGTCATTCGTTGTTACTACAAGTTTCATACTCTGTTTTCACTTGCTGACGAGATCTCCCTGGGTACCACACGTTTCTTTCTCTCCATCCATCTGCCACATTTACTACAGTTAATTCCGAGTAGTTATTGGACTTTAACTTGTATTGCAGTCTTATCCTTAACTGTAGCCTGATGTGATTTCTGTTCGTCAGACCAGAGATTTGCCTCCACCTTCCTTCAGATTCGCAGTCACCCACGACACCCTTGGTCTTGGCTGTGTCTTTCCCACTACTAGGGCAGACTAGGGACTTTCACCCATTAGAAACGTGCGCCGCCAGGCGCACAATAAAAAGAGGAATTAAACCAGTCGTCTAATTCCTCTTTTCATGTATTATAATTTCACTCTAACCATCTTTATTTGATATTAAACCAAAGCACAGGATGGACGGTGAATTCTTCTGAAGTTACCATATAGCCATAGTCCATCACGGTTCCTTTCTCTGTCATAAATGCCGCGCTGTTTTGCGAGTAGCCGGGAGAACGCAGCCAGCTGCTGTTTTTAAACCCCTTTAGAAGATTTTGGTACTCATTCGCTTCCATTGCACTTAACAAAAAGACAGAATCCAGAGTGTTGTTTCCTCCGTCAGTTCCATAAGCCGATTTGCTGTTTTCGTTATTACTTTGGAGGATATTATTCCGTTCACTCTCTGTGAAGGTCTGAAGGAGAAAGTCATTATTAAGAAACTGCCGAAGGGTGGAATTTTCCCAGGTTATGGAGGCAGCGTTTATATTGTATGCTCTTTTTTCCAGTGCAACTTTCTTTATAAGTAATGCTTTATCTTCTGATTTATTCAATATTATCCAGTTATAACCACCTATCATAACGGTATCACCCGGCTCTTCCTTTTGTAGTATCCGTTTGATCATGAATACTTCCTTTTCTTCACTGTCTTTATAATCTTCTGCTGAAGAAAAGGCTTTGGCAGCACCTTTATAATCCTCTTCCTTATATAGATTCTGCCCAATCATATATTGACTTTTCTTCCACTTAGTTTCGCTGGCTTTATAATCACCTAATTTATCATATATTTTAGCTGCCGCCGGATAAGCTCTTAAAAACAAAAGGGTATTTGCTGCATAATATCTGCTGAAAGGAAGAATAGAGATCAATATCAAAATCAGAATACCTGCTATTATACTAATTTTTTGAATCAGACTTTTCTTAATACTTTTGTTTTCAATCTTTGCACTTAGATCTTCGCATTGTGCTGCCAATGTATCGGCATTATTATACCCGCTGGCTTTCTTAAACTCCTCTGCTGCCGCCTTATACTCAGATACACTCCTGGCTTTGTCCATAATTATCTGTGCTTTTTCATATGCCAGTTTTTTTAATTCCTTTTCCGTCTCCTGAGCTAATTGTCTGCATTTCTCTGCATAGGCTTCCGATTCCTGAAAATTCTTCAGTTCTGCAAACTGATCTGCAATATTCTTATACATCTCAACCTTAGATGCAGTAATTGTCATACACTGGGTACTTTGCATCAGATTGATCAATTCCTCATATATTTGGTCTGTGTCTTTCTCAACTACCTTTGGTTTTTCTTTTTTCATATACGAAACCCATTCTATATTAGCTGAGCATTCATGGGAGTACCATATTGATAGCCATAAAAATTTAAACATGGTGTCTTACAAATGAATACACTTAAGTTCAGCTGAATATTGTCCTTTTACTCAATTTTGATTAATTATTTATTCCTTTAATTTTAACTATATAATCCGACAAACTGATTTTCTAAAAAACAGATTAATTATATTATTTATTTCTTTAACATCCGTCTTTCCGTAGATAATTTGGTGTTATGATTTTATGCTAATCAATCTGTATATATTGCTGTCTAAAAGTATATATCTTGCATTTTTAACAATTAGCAATATAATTACTCAGCATTTGCATATAAATAAGATATATAAATACTTAATTCCCTTATTAAGCATTTTATCTTCTTGCAGATAAAATCTATAGGCAGATATTGTTTTATCTCTTTATCCCATTTACAAATCCTTTTCTCTTTTCCAATTCTCCTTTCCTGGGTCATAGCTTATTTCAAGATAAAAATTTTATCTATAAAGCTCTTCATTTCGTTTAATCCTGTTCCCTCTGAAACTTTCAGTCAGAAACCTATTCATTGCTTAGGTTTATGTTATTTTACAGCTGTATTATACTCCTTATTTTAATGTAATACAAAATATATCTTTTACACTCTGACTATTTATTAGTATATAATATTATTATAGTTTTCCTGCTCTGATAAACGTAATTGCATTGACTTGTGCCAGGAGACCTTATCAGTCTACAGGAATATCCCGCTTATTAATACTGTGATTATATGCATTTCCAGATTGGTAAAATTTCTTTTGTAATCATTGAATATACCTTAATATAGCAACGGAGAACATAAAATAAAGGGTATGATTCCAAAGAATCATACCCTTTAAGCCTTATTAATATTACTTTACAAGATGAACTTAAAATTCTATCAAAGCGTAGAATCCCTGTTT
>NZ_JNLE01000005.1 GCF_000702945.1 Clostridium sp. KNHs205
CCAATGAAATAATCCTTATTCCCTTGCTGGTATTCATTGCAAATAACCCTTCATGGTTTCCACATTTCTGCCAGAGCGTCATTGCATTGTATTGATTTTCTTCAATCCTGGACAAAGGAAAGATATCATTCTTACAGTCTTTACAATCAAATATATAAGTCTCTCCTGCTCTGGCTGCTATTACATCAAAAGGCTGTCCATTCTTGTTATCCTGTAACTTATGTACCCAGAAACCATGTTTTGAAAGAGTCTGTACAAATGAATGCTCAAAATCTGTTCCAGCTTTTTTATTATTTAATTTCAAGATGCCTCCTATTGAGTTCCCCCAGTTCCCAATATTTTTTCTTTTGGGGTACCAATTGGGGAACCGATAAAATATAGTAAAATCAATGGGTTGCGGTACTGGTTCCCCCGGTTCCCCACATTTTTAACTTTTCTATATAAAGGTTAGTGTGTGTATGTATTTATTGACACACACCCAGAGTATTATAGACGTGCATTTCCTTGGGAACTTGGGAACTGGGAACCGCTGTTAATTCAAATGGTAATTCCATCTGTTCATTAACCGGTACAAATTCAGTATTTTCAATGACTCCTCACTTTCTTCGTCATTCATTTTATGACATTGAATCTTGATTTTTTACCGTTAACCTTCTTGCTTTTCTCCATTCTGGTTCCCCCACGATCATTATCTTTTAATAATAGACCGTTCCGATCCGCCCAGGTAAGAAAAGATTTACTGGAGAAGTTGCCCCTATCGCACATACTTTTAAAGACATTTGGCTCTATGTATACATATCCACGCTCAATAAATCCCCATACTTCACCTTTATAGCTGCCATATATGTCTGGGACGAAATTATTGTGATGAATTGCTATATCCGACATGATAAAACTATAGGCCCGCTCTTCCTCTGATACCTCTTCTTTATTTTTTAGAATATTAAAGCATGTATCAAAATCAAGATACCTGTCATCCTCAAAGATTTGCTCTGTTGCAATTTTGTCAGCTGTAAGAAGAATAGACATAGGTAAGATCTGTTTATCCTCTTTTTCAATTCCCAGCTCTATGGCCTTTGCATAAATACGATCCTGGAAATTTTTCTGTATAGCCTTTAGCTCCTTTGGGTCCATGTCGGTTATAATTTCTATAAACTCTTTGCCAGCATAACCATAATGTTCTTTTACGGTACTTACCACGGCAGCTGACTCTGATATGTTGCCAAAGATACTTCCTTCTTCGCTTTCAAATTCGATTATTCGATTGATGGCTCCTCCTTGCATCGTTTCGCTGATTAAAGAGCGTTCCGAGTTCGTAAGGATAACATTCTTCCAGTATCTCTGTCTCTGCAGCCCTATATTGACATTAGAACGCTCCTTACCGCCGCCGGAACATAAACTATATACATATCCAGAAAAATCGTCTTTCATTTTCTTCTGGATCTCTGAAAAATCATCAATGGCTAAAGGTAAATGATTAAGAAAGTCCAACCTTGCCTCCAGAGCTATTTCATTTGCCTTTGATTTTATCCAATACTTACCCTCTGTCGGATCCGCCCAAACCGAAGTCGCAACCATTAAAGCTACTGTTTTTCCCTTACCGGTCTTACCATGAGTGTTAATAATAAAGGGCAAAGCATTAAATTTATGTAATAAAGGACTTGCAAAAGCTCCTGCCAAATAAATCTTAGGCTCTAATCGATCACTCTGCCTAATTTTATGCATCAATTCCAGCCATTTCGTGTAGGATCCATTGCTCTGAATGCTCTTAAAAGCACCGGATAGGTTATCCTCATTATCAAAAATTACGCTCTCATCATATGGAATAAAATTATTATTGAGCCAGCCTAATTTTGAAGTAGATAACTGTTCTGGTATAGCAGAATCATTCATGCTTTCAATGTCAGCCAAATACTGTACAAGCGCCCTGGCATTCTCACTGGTGACTCTGACCCCATATTTTGATAATCCAGTAATCCGGTTACTGGAGGACATGACTTCTTTATCTACGATGATTTCTTTCCACCGGTTTCGGACTTTAAAAGCAAGTATCGTTTTAATATATCCGGTCTCTGCATTGATCAGCGATTTTACTGGTAGAATGGGATGGCTGCAGGCTGTCTTTTCTCCAAAGTTCGTAAGAATGGTAATGCCTTCTTCGTTCGCGGTCCAGCCACCGGCATACATTTGAGGATACTCCCCTTCAAAGTCCGTATAATTACCTCCGATTTTAAGTGTAAAGCTACGTTTAGATTTAGCAAAAGCCTTGTACTTTATATCAAATAACTGCTTTACTCCAAGCGACTTTGCTTTGGCCATAAGATCAACTGTAAGCGTTGCATGCAGAATCGGATCTTTTTCTTCATAGAGTTCAAAGAAAATTTCATCATTTAGGATAGTCTCTTTATTAAGTTCTGCTATATTAATCATTTATCCAACTCCAATACAGTTTCTAATAGGTATTCCTGATACTGCAATTTATTAACACAGGAGCACCAAAGGTCCGAAAATGGATGTTCAGCAGCAATTATATTGCGATAAGCTGTAATATGTAACTGAATGCTGCGCATCCTCATGGCATTCGAATGCCTTACTTGTTCTGCTTCATTCCTTGCTTTTCTTGCCTTATTTGCAATTACAGTAGTCCGCCAAGACGGCTTATCAGCGCCTCCAAGCAATTCAAAAGCTGTACGGAAATTACACCCATTCAGATGCATTTCCATATCAAAGATATCTCCTTTGGCTCCGCAACCAAAACAATAAAATGAATCATTATATATCTTCATGGAAGCAGTTTTTTCAATATGGAACGGGCATGATATAAACCCGTTCCTATTTACAATAAGTCCGTTACGATGCAGAACTTCCTTCATTGTAACCGTTGCTTTTAGCTCATCCCTGGTCAAATAATCACCCCTAAGACATAAATGGTAGTTCTTCTTCCAGCCCATTTGGAATATTCATAAATCCATCGCCTATAGTACTTGGAGTGTATCCGGGACCATAACCATTATCCTGGCTTTCAGGAAGAAGCTTATCTTCAGGAATATCCACACCATTGCGAATTGATTCTATGCTGCGGAACTGAACACATTTTGTAGCGAACTTTTTTTCACAATAAGAATTCAAATACTGCTCGCGGCCAAAAACACCGCCGATAAGCTTTCCTTTAAAGCAGGCAGCAAAATTGTTTCCCCATGCAACCTTAAAGCCAGAATTTGAGTTTTCGGCAGATGTTATAAAGGTTTTAAATCCCTTACTTGTGTTTCCATCGTTATCCTTAACGAGCTGATAAACAACACATCCCCACTTCTTGTTTTCCCTGGTATCAGATTTGTACTGCTGTGCAAAGTAATCCTTCTGATCACCTTCTGCAATATCAAGGCTGATTTCCAGCATTTCTTTACCAGCCTTTGATGTAGTTTCCTTTACCTGCATTATCTTGCAGATATGCCCTCCAAGCTTCAGGGGAATAAAATCCCCATAAGCCTGGACATTATCATAATCATTTGGTTTCTGCATTATTTGTATCCTCCTTGTCAAGTTCGTAATATTCCCTAATAGAATCATCTACGAATTTTAAATCATTATCTATTTCCAGTGTTTCAAACATTCCCATAGGGGATTTGCTTACTGCCCCGGCATCTGATTGTGTAATGAATTTATGAACATTATTTTCACTTACACATCTTAGGACGATTGTAAACATTCCCTCTACGCACACCTTTTCATCCAGAAGCTTTCCAATGGTTTTAGGCCGGATATCTCCGAAGTCGTTTATATCCTCATGCATAATAAAATAAACTATTCTGTCTGCCGGCAGTTTCCGGATAACAAACTGAATCAAGTTCCAGAAGTAATCCCCCAAGTCGTTGTAGAGGCTAAATACTGCATTTCCTCCCCCAGTCGAACTGTGCTTGCTCATAAAATGGTTGGTAATGAGGTAGCCAGCATCATCAATTACAAAGCTCTTGAAAGCCTTATTAAACAACTGCTTCATGATTTGCTGGTAATCATCTGTAACCACCTTAGGAATCTTTGATTTAAAGGGAAGTGGTTTACCAAGAACATTAATCAGGGCTAAACCTTCATTAAAATTCCTAAGACTTGCGCTTTTTCCACTGCCCGACTTCCCTATAATTAATACAGGTAATCCCATTATTTATTCGCCTCCTGTTCAAAGTCGATGGCAGAAAGTACTGCTATCAAGGTGTTGTCGGTTTTAGCAGCCTCACCAAGCAGTAATAAAGTTGTGGTAGCATTTCGCCAGAAGAACATACCCTGACTCATACCCGTACAGGGTCCTGCCGGCAGGCTCTCCTGGTCATAATCAATCTCACTAAGATCAATCAGATTCATAAGATTCATATCCATCAGAATAAGTCTTTTGTCAGCATTAACCTGTAACAAGCTATATAAACTGTGCTTCTTGTCCAATAACACATCAGTGACAGTTACGGGATATTTTGCTTCACGCTGAAGGATATTTATATGGGCATGGTTGTGTATATCCATTTCAAGCTGTGGCATTGGACGCTCTTTGCTTACTGAGAATAACGTCCCTTCTTCCGGAAGTGTACCAGCCAGCTCCATAATAACGGCTTTGACTTTATTCGGAATAAAGTTTACATCAAGCCAAACACCCCATTTACCCCCAAAAATCACATATCCTTCATCAATATAACCAATCCGGACACCACCGCCCTTATAGGCAGTGGTCATAAGCTTTCTTAAATGTGATGAATTAATAAACATATGTACCTCCTTAATAAAAATCTTCATCGTCAGATTCAGCTATTGGAGTTTTGCTTATAGCTGAACATAACTTGTTAATAGTCTGTTTGTCAGGTGTGAATCCATATCTCTGATACCGCAACATTCTCTCAAATGTTGATTTCGGGTAAGGGATTTGATCATCAATAATTAATAATTTTAGAAATAGATGTTCAAAGAAGTTATCATCATAAACAGCAGTATATTCTTCTTTGTCCTCCCCTTCTCCAAATGGAAAATCACTGGAGTGGATTATCTCTTTGAAGTATGCAAATTTGGTTATGGTAAAATCAAACTGATTCAGGATCTCTTCTGGTGAACCAAAAATTTTATGACATAACTCAATTGAGAACCCTTGCTTTATAGCTTTATAAGCTTTTACATTATCATTTTGATAAAATAATTCGTAATCTGGGTTATGATTAAAACAACCAACCGCGTCGTCATAGTCTTTTTGATTCCTAAAATAAATATCTATATCCTTTACCGGTTTTCCATTCAGTAGGTCTTTAAAACACCCTCCAGCAGCAAAACCTTTGTGCCCATTTAATAATTGATCAAGCATATGTAAGGCTTTAAGTTTTTTAGTGCAGTGCCTATGCAGCATATGTACCTCCTAACGTATACGCAGGCTTTCGCCTCGTGGTTCAAGATGTGCCCAGGCAACCTTCTGTTTTTCAAGCAGCTCTCTGATTTTCTCGTTGTTTGGTAATGGATCCTGTGGAATAAGATACTCAGCCGGAATGGTATTAACATCTAAGGCATCAATCTTAAGCGGCTGCTTACCACCGTTTTTCTGGATGCCAAAACTAAATAAAGTAGTCTTGAACTTGGTTTTGCCAATCTGCTTCATATTAGCTTCAAGAGTGTCTTTAAGAGACTGCGCTCTGTTCTCAAAGGTATTCAGCCTAGAACGTAAACGGTCTATTTCAGTCTGTATTGTATCCGCATCATACTTAAGAGTTTTATAAAGCTTGGCATATCCGTCTGCTTTATCCTCAAATTCCCCCTCTATAGACTCAAGGGTATCTAATATAGTCTGCTCGTCCATTTCCTCATCGTAGAGCATATTTAGAACGGCATCATAATTCTCTGTTATCTGGTATAAACTGCTCATTATCTTCCTCCTGTTCTTTTTTAGATAACTGCACTTCACGGATTAAGAACTGGTCATAATTATCAGGAACATACTCCATCAGACCAGCGCCTCCTGTTTAATGGCAGCACTAACTTTCTCCGCACACTTACGGCAGAGCTTATGTCCATCCACCTCAATCAGATCTTCTGTCTCCTCACACCATTCACAACCAAACTTCCGGATGCAGATTATGTTTCCATCTATGGAAATGTCCATAGCTTGTCCAATACTCCAGTCATTGGTACGGCGGATTTCTTTAGGAATCGTAAATCTACCTAACTCGTCAGTACGTCTACCTCTTCCCTTACTTAGCTTTAATACTCCATTTTCAAAGGTCATATCAAGGTAATCTCTGTTTTCAATACCTGCAGCTCTTCTAATCTCTATCGGGATAACGATTCTTCCCACTTCATCAATTTTTCTTACATATTGCATACTTGCATTCCTCCTAGTTCTGCCTTATAATAAGGCTATGGTTTATTTGTTATCTGGACCTTTCGGTATTCGCAGTACCAAGGGTCCTTTTTTCTTGCAGCTCCTTAATTCTCTCTGAAAGCCTTATCTGCCTTGTAAGCAATCGACCGTAATCCGGATATTCGATTTCTTGTTCCTTGAGACACAATATGTAACCTTGAGCAATTCCGTGGTTATGATAAGCTTTCTTAAGTTCTAATTCCGTAGACTCTTCATTAAGGTTTTTAATTTCTTCCTGAAGACTTTCTATCTTTTTGATGATTTCTTGAATGGCTGTTTTTCTTGACCATACGACTATTTCGTTCATGGTTTCCTCCTTTCTTGTTACAATATGGGCACACATAACCTGTTTTCGGTATCTCCTGCCAAATACTTATATTCCAATAGCCTCCGCAGGTACAACAACGGGACCTCATGAGTCTGCCTCTACAACTTCCAGCTGATCTCTAAACATATCATATGTACCATCGGTATTAAGATTTATGTCGCCTACCGGAGCAGTAACATTATCAAATTTAACACTAAACACATCCCAATTAGAGCCATTGTTAAATTCTGAATTCCGCATAATTACTCCAACGATACCTTTTTTTAACCAGGTTCTCTCTTCATATCCCGGCCTGATAACCTTAACCTTTTCTCCTATTTTCATAGTTGCTCTTCCTCCTTTCCCAAGATTTTATATGTAACGGCCTATATAGCCATATACAACTAATTTTCCTTGATGAATCCTATGACTTGTCCGTCATTTATAACAGTTGCTTTGCCTTTCTTTTCATAATTATCCAGGCAATCTTCTATAGTAACCGTTTCACTGTTCAAGTTTTTTCCTCCTTTATTCTTGTTTTAGTTCCATTTTTCTCCTATAATATAAGTACCGGCTGGCACCGGAATATACTATGAAAGGAGAATGCTCCTTATGAAGTTTAATCCTGATTGTGTTCGTGACATATTGCTTACTGCGGAAGAAAACACAGGCTACCATAAAGAAATGGTGTACGAATCACCTGGTGATTTTTCTTTACTGTCTAAGTATAATCATGATGAAATTATGTATCACTTATCACAATGTAAAGACAGTGGCTTGATTGACGGAATTGAAAATATATGGGGTGAATTTAAGATTAATGATCTTACTCCCCTGGGCCATGATGTCATTGCCAAAATAAGAGAAGATAAAACTTGGAAGAAAATATTAAAAGGCACAATTTCTTCAATCCCTACTCTTATAACAATTGCAGCTGAGGTATATTCCGCTCTACCACATAATTAGTAATCATCCTGGCCATTCCTTTTATAGGACTGGTCAGATTTCTTTTCTCCCTTGCTGTCATATTCTACAAAATGAACTGTAGTATCTACATCAGCTTGAATTGACCAACTTCCTGGTATGCAAGTAATACGGAATCCTGTACAATCTTTACCGAATTCTTTTCCATTAATCTTGAAAATCTTCTTCTCAACATCAACTTCAATTGTTTTTAGCTCCTGCGGAATAATTAATTGCTCTTGTCTTTTCATTCTCTCACCTCCTTTAATCCTTCTTTTCATTGGATCCACCGCCGACTAACAAAGGTATTAGTAAGGCAATTAACGGCCATGCAGACCCTGTTGTAATAACTGTCACTGTAACGGCCAATGAAACTCCCAGCCATGCAGCCCCCTGGACCTTATATGTATTGTCTTGTTTAAACATGCGTTTCTCCTTTCACTTTGAAGCTTGTCCCTCGTATACCGCCTAAGCGGTTTTATCATCAGATAATCGTTCTTTTACTCCGCTGTAATACTGTCTGGCAGCTATAGCACCACACCTTTTTAGAATTTTTTTCTGTTCCTCTGGTGATACAATAAAGTCATCCTTAATAATAATATGGGTATTCCCGTCATAATAATCCTTCACCACTGCCATATCTTATCACCTCCCATGCTATATCTTATGTGTACCTGGTTGTACTTCTTGACGGGTATTACCCTGTTTTCTTGTTATTTAATCCATTGTAAATACTCTGGCTCACTGATAAATCCATACCATATTTATCTGTTAAGCTCATGAGATTTACTGTGTCCTCCAGAATTGGTTGCCTGTCCACTAACATTTCAGGAGTCATGCTATCCTTCTTGATCATCTTAGGGTAACCATACATATTGGAAACTGCTTTATTGGCTATGGTATTTGCCTTGATGAAATCTACCTGTACCGGTTTCCTTAATGCCTGATTGAGTTTTCCCATTGCTTCTTTCTGATGTTCTTTGTCTAGCATCCGGAATACCTGGAATCCTTCAATACCAGAGGACTGACGGAGACTTTTTAGCATTTCATAAACCCACCGTTTAAACTCTTTAGCCTCTTTCTTCCGGCTTTCAAATACGGCTTCATAAATGCCATATTCATTTACAATAAGCATTATCTGCGGACCACCAGTAGTAGGAAGGGTGTCCTTTGAAACGACATCCTTTGGGAGTCTTTCATTTATCCTTTTGGCTGCTAAATCGAGCGCTGCCGCTACATCAGCAAGAACTGCCCACCATTCCCCATCCTTTTCTACAAAGCGGATTTTATGGTTTGACCAGAGTTCCGTTTTTATTTTCAATTTGCTCCCTCCTGAATAGTCCTACATTTAGTTTCGAACGCTTTTATATCGTCATCACTCACGCGATATTCCCTGCCTATTTTTAATGCAGGAAGTTTCTTTTTACGAATCCAATCCCAGACCGTTATTACCTGGACAGAATATCGTTCAGCAACTTCATCACAGGAATACAATTTTCCCATAAAATTACTCTCCTTTCTTAAAAAATACTTGCTTATACCTCGGTTTAGTGATATACTATGTTTGCCAAACGAGTTATATCATCAAACCGAACTATAGTTGCGATTAATCTATTTGTTAGCTCATTATCACGAGCTATGCTTGAAGTATAGCACAGCATACCGAGCTAGTCAATAGTTTATTTCGTGTTGCCGAGATTTTTTTTTAGAGAGGAACCTTTATGTACGAAATATTCGAAAAGCTATGCGCTAAGCGCGGTATTACACCTTATAAATTCTGTAAGGATTCGGGCGTGAACTCATCCACTATAAGTACTTGGAAGAAAAATGAATCACTAGCAAGACCCGATTTAGCTAAAAAAGTATGCGACTATTTTGGCATAACATTGGACTACTTAATGGGAAGTAGTTTCGTTGAAGAGATGGGACACGTAATTCAAGAAGAACGAATTAATCAGGGGATTTCACAGGGAGAGCTGGCCCAACTCGTCGGAATTCCTGATACAGACTTATATAATTACGAAGTCTTAGACGAACCTATCAGAGAAGATATATTTGATGACATAGCATCTGCACTAGGTACTGATTATTTTACCCTGTTAGCAAAATACGATTTGTATGATGACTATATCCCCCCTCAATTTGATGGGGATATTGCAAAGTTTGAGGCTTTTAAAAAAGCGCGCGATAAAGATGCTATGAATGAAGATCTATCTAAAGTTGTTGCTAAGAATGATACCGAGCGTAGGCTGATAATGCTCTGTAGAAAAGCTGGAGATGTATCTGATGATGATAAAGACGATATCGTAAATTTATTCGAATCCACTATAGACTTATATCTTAAGGCTAAAGGAATAAAAAAGGAGTAAGTATTGAGAAAACCTGACTTCGCAAGATGCACAAAAGAAGCTACTAAGCTATTACATAAGCAGGATATATCAAATCGTATATTAAATATACGTAATTTAAATTATGATAAGAATATTTTATTTGATTCTATTCAGAACTATAGTGACTTGACAAATACTCCTCTATCACGTTTTGTATCCTCTGAAAACCAAGCACTGCGAGATGGATGTACTATATATGATAATAAAGCTAATTATTATATAGTTCTGTATAATGATGATATTAGACATTCAAAACATCGAAACTGGACACTCGCTCATGAAATTGGGCACATATATTTGGGGCATACATACGACGGAGATATCGAAGAAATCGAAGCTCATTTTTTTGCATCTCAGCTCTTCATGCCTGATTACACCCTATATATGACTGCGAGTCAGCATAGAAGAATTACCGCTGAGGATATAGTAGAAATATTTGGTGTTTCTATTAGTGCTGCTGAGAAACGTATTAAAACAATGAATAGAATGTATGGAGTTTCCGTATATGAGAAATCTCACGAAATATGGTTGGCCCAAAAAGAACGTATTGATATCTATTATGAATGTAAAAGAAAAGGGTTAGAATATAGAAATGTTCTAGAGTTACTATTATGTCAGAAAAAATACATAAATCAACCGTTTTGTATAGACTCATTAAGATAATCAAGGGGGAGAAATTAATATGCAAAATTATGTGATGTATCTAAGGAAATCCAGAGCAGACGTTGAAGCTGAATCACATGGAGAGGGCGAAACTCTTCTTCGACACGAAAAGATGTTACTTGAATTGTCAAAAAAAATGAAGTTGAATATAACAAAGATATACCGTGAAATTGTATCCGGAGATTCTATTGCCTCTCGTCCAGATATGCAAAAGTTACTGTCTGAGGTTGAATCTGGAATCTGGGCCGGCGTACTTGTAGTAGAGGTGGAGCGATTGGCTCGTGGAGATACCATTGACCAGGGTATTGTTGCACAGGCATTTAAAGTTTCTAACACAAAGATTATTACCCCTCTTAAGACCTATGATCCAAATAATGAATTCGATGAAGAATACTTTGAGTTTGGTTTATTCATGTCGCGCCGAGAATATAAGACCATTAACCGCAGACTTCAAGGAGGACGCGTAGCCGCCGCAAAAGAAGGCAAATTTGTAGGATCAAGACCAGCTTATGGGTATAAAATAGCAAAGATACTAGGGGATAAAGGAAATACTCTGGAAGTCATTCCTGAACAAGCCAATATCGTAAAGCTGATATTTTCACTATACACAGAAGGAATAATAGATGAATTCGATGAGAAAAGACGTTTAGGTATAGAACAGATAGCTCGAACACTAAACGAGATGCATATACCTCCTTCAAGAAAAGACTATTGGGTAAAATCCACAATACGAGACATATTAATTAACCCAGTATACGCAGGTAAAATAAGGTGGAATTGGCGTGCAAACCAAAAACAAATAATTAACGGAGAGCCGGTAGTTAGCCGCCCCCGGAATGAAGAATATGTACTTGTGAATGGATTACATGAAGCAATTGTAAGTGAAGAAGTGTTCGCTAGAGCGCAAGAATTTATTGCTATGGCCCCTCCTGCACCCGTTGGATATAAAAATCAGATAAAAAACCCATTCGCAGGAATTATTGTCTGCGGGATATGCGGTCGTAAAACAGTTCTTCGAAAAGGTTCAACGGTTGGAAATCATAGAAAAAAAGATTATATCGTTTGTCATGCAAGAGGTTGCAAAAATGTAGGATCAGCATTTAATTACATTGAAGATAAGATACTTGGCACCATAAAATCTTGGTACGATCGATATACAGTAGAATTGGATCAGCAAAAAATAGAACCTGATATAAATCGAACTGTTATAGAAAAATCCTTGAAATCAATAAATGAAGAAATAGCTACGTTGAACAAGCAGCAGATAAACATTTTTGATCTCTTGGAGCAAGGAGTGTATTCCACTGAACAGTTTCTGGAAAGATCGCAAAACTTATCAGAACGAATAAATAGTGCTAATGAATCAAAGATATCAATAGAATCTAAACTTTCCCGATATATTGAAATGGAGACTGCATCAAATCAATTAATGCCAAAAATAAGACATCTTCTTGATGTTTATGAATCTTTGCCAAGTGCAGCGCAAAAGAATGAATTGCTTAAGGAGATTGTAGAAAAAATTGAATATACCAAGGACAAAGCTGGATCACCTGAAGACTTCCAAATCGTGATGTATCCAAAGCTTCCTGTAAAGATTAATTAAATTATGTCTATGGCTGTTATCTTGTATGTGCGGATGAAATCTTTGGCGGATACCCCTGGTTCCACAGCAAAGAAGCCTTTGAAACTGCAGCCTTCCCCTGGTCCAGAAATATCGAGCCCAGAAAACAGCTCTTACAGGATGACCTGCTTCAACTATTAAATCTGGAGGATTATATCAATAAGACCTATGAAGCCTCCGTTGCAGAAACACCAAGACTCTCATCAGATAATGCAGAGGAAAGCAGACGAAGGGAAATCTCATATCTAAATATAAAATGGTTTATGGCAACACTGCTGGATCGTATGGACAGAACCAGTATGTTCTCTGGTTTGGAGGCCAGAGTCCCTCTTGCGGATCATCGAATACTGGATTATGTGTGGAATGTGCCCTGGGACATAAAATGCAAAGACGGTGTAGTAAAGCATCTGCTGCGCGAAGCCGCCAAAGGACTGCTGCCGGATGAGGTATTATACCGCAGAAAGAGTCCTTATCCCAAAACCTACAATCCCCATTATGAAGCAATTCTTGCAGAAAGATTAACGGAAGTACTGAATAATCCCTCCTCTCCGGTTAACCGGCTTATTGACAGAAAGAAAGTGGAGGCTTTCCTTTCGACCCCTTCTGATTATGGTAAACCCTGGTTTGGTCAATTAATGGCTGGCCCTCAGATGCTGGCTTACTTACTGCAGATAAATTACTGGCTTGATAAGTATAAAATCGAACTTGAAATCTGAGCTTTATAAATTCAATTAAGTTAGTAAGTACCCTCCTAAACCCCAGGAATTAAATAAGCTTTGCACTTCAAGTACTTCAACAGCTCAAATACTGCCTAAATTATCCGTACAGGTATAATAAAATACCCTGCAGGCCGGACATTTTTATGAAAACTGTTCCAGCTTACAGGGTATTCTTTTTTCTCTCAATTTCTATCTATAGCCTGTTATGGCTATATCCTTATCTTAACTATTTAATTTTAAAGAAACCAACATGTTCATTTAATTTTGCTGCACTTTCTTCATTCAGCTTCGCCTGCTGCAGTACCTCTGAAGTCTTCTCTGCTATGGAGGAGGATTTTTCTGCAATATCTGTTGCTCCCTTCGCTCCTTCATTTGTAGCTAAGGTCACTTCATCAATAGCTGTTTTTATATATTGAATGGATTCCTTTAAAATCTGAGTGGAGTCTTTTATTTCAGCTACCATAGCCTTTACAGTACCGGCATCAACATCATACTGCTCACCTATACGAACAGTATTTTCATAATCCTTAATTACCTGATTATCAACAAAGGACAGTATATTCTGAGAGTCAACAACCAGTTCATTTACGGCATCAGCAACTAAGGTTGTAATATTTTCAATCTTAGATACAGCAGATTTTGAATCTTCTGCCAATATACGTATCTGTTCGGCAACTACCGCAAACCCTTTTCCAGCCTCCCCTGCTCTTGCTGATTCAATAGAGGCATTCAATGCCAGCAGGTTCGTCTGTGACGTTATGGATAGTATGGTTTGAGACAAGGATTTGATTTCTTCAATGGCTTTCGTTTTTTCTATGGACTGGCGCAGCCTCTTATTAGCACCTTCATAGGCAGTTACTGCTGTTTGCTGGGAAGACAGGGCAGCTTGCTTTAGATCGTCTGCTCTTCCTTTGATCTCGTTTGACAGGGTTATTCCATTGTCTAACTTTCCTGCAACGTTTGATATCTCCTTCTCTATTTCTGTAGCAGTATAGCCAATTTCCTGAACAGAAGCTGCTGTTTCTTCCATTCCTGCTGAAAGTTCTTCTGTCGTAGCGGAGATATTTTCAATATCTTCATATACATTATTTGAACTTGCCACCATATAGTCAATTGATTCTTTTATTTTACTGCTCTCAGTATGAATACTCTCCATCATTCGGCTGATATTTTTCTGCATTTGCAAAAAGGATCTGTTAATATCACCGGACTCATCTCTTCTAAGAATCTGTTTGCCTGAAAAGATACCGGTCAGATCACCGTTCTCAATTCTTGCCATGCTCTCTTTGATCTTAACAAATCCTTTGGATATGATTTCTCCAAGTACATAGGATACGATTAATCCCAGAACCAGCATTACTCCCAGGATAGCCAGGATATGAATTGATTTCTGTAATATATGTTCATTGAGATCCTGTGCAAATACACCACAGTACCACATTCCTACTACCTGATTGTTTTCATCATATAAAGGCACATAATAGGCATAGGCTTTTTTCTCTAATACCAGGGCTTCCCCTTTATATTCCGTATTTTCTCTTATAACCTTTTGTGCTACATTATCAGAAGCCTTGGTACCTACTACCCTGTTGCCGTTCTTATCGGTTATGGTGGTGGTCACCCTTGTGTCTCCTGCAAAAACCGTGTACATATTATCTGTCTTTCCGGAGATTGCATCCAGTATTTCCGTGTTGTCATTCATAAGGGTTTCCCCTTTATAAAGGTCATCTCCCTCCACATGCCAGTTACCGGAGATCTTACTGTCCAGAAGCATCAAGCCCAGGGCAGAGTTACCTGACAGTTTATCATAAATCTCTTCTACTATTACATCTTTTACGGTCATTCGAAAAAACACACCGACAAAAATAATAAAACTTAGTAATACTGCTGCAGAAGCAACTGATATTTTATATCGTATCTTCATAGTTAATTTGCGCGGATTGACAGCGCTTATCCTTTCAAAAGTTCGTAGTAACTATCTCATTATACCTTTTTATTTTTGACAAAACAATCCTAAAAATGATAAAACCAGCCGGAATATTCAGGAAATATTCCGGCTGGTTCTACAAAATATTTATGAAATTAATCTTGCGTTTTAGAATACAGGTACTACAGCACCCTGCCACTGCTCTTCAATGAACTTCTTGGTTTCTTCTGATGTAACTGCTTTTATTAACGCTTTGGTCTTATCAGATTCTTCATTGCCTTCTTTTACAACGATTACGTTTGCATAAGTCTTGGCAGCATCTGAAGAAGCATCCTCAACTAAAAGTGCATCTTTTGCGGCAGAAAGGCCTTCTGTCAGAGCATAGTTACCATTGATAACGGATAAATCAACATCCTGAAGTACTTTCGCTGTCTGAGCTGCTTCAATTTCATAGAACTGTAAGTTCTTAGGATTCTCTGTAATATCTTTAACGGTTGCTTCAAGTCCAATATTTTCTTTTAACTTGATTAGACCTGCTTTTTCTAATAATAATAAAGCTCTTGCTTCATTTGTTGTATCATTAGGAACTGCAATCTGTGCTTTATCAGGTAAAGCATCTAATGACTTTGTCTTGCCTGGATATAAACCAAGTGGTTCAAAATGAATGTTGGAAACTGCTACTAAATGTGTTCCATTTTTGGAATTGAAATCATCCAGATAAGGTACATGCTGGAAGAAGTTCGCATCAAGGCTGCCGTCTTCTGTGGCTGAATTAGGCTGAATGTAATCTGTATACTCTACTACTTTAATAGAATATCCCTGCTCAGCTAAAGCATTTTTGACTGCGTCAGAATTTAAGATGGTAGCGTGTGGCTCAACAGTTGCCCCTACGATAATTTCTGTTAACTCAGCCGGTGTAGCTTCTGCTTCTGTAGTAGGTTCTGCTGCTTCCGTTGCTTCTGCCTGGGTAGGTTCTGCTGTAGCATTATCAGAAGAGCCGGTAGTATTATTCTTTGTTCCGCAGCCTGCTAAAAGAGCTCCCGCCAGTAACAGACTTAAAGCAAATGCAGATAGTTTTTTCACTTTTTTCATAAATCAATTCTCTCCTTTTCCTCTTTTATCAATCTTCTTTGATATTGAATGCCCTATGCTCTGGATTATCTGTACCATAATTACCAGTAGTATTATGGTAACAATCATGACATCGGGCTGATATCTGTAGTAGCCATATCTTAATGCGATATCACCAAGCCCCCTGCCGCCAACGACTCCGGCCATAGCTGTGTAGCCTACTAAAGTGATGGTGGCAAGTGATGCTCCCATGATCAGGGAAGGTCTTGCTTCCGGCAGCAGCACTTTATAAATTATCTGTCTGGTGTTGGCTCCCATTGCCTTTGCTGCTTCTATAACTCCTCCATCTACTTCTCTTAAGGAACTTTCAACCATTCTGGCAACAAAAGGTGTTGCTGCTATTATTAATGGAACAGTTGCTGCTTTGGGTCCTATTGTTGTTCCTGCAATCTGCCTTGTAACCGGCATTACAAAAACCAGTAAAATGATGAAGGGGATGGATCTGCCTATATTAATGATAAAACCTAAAAACCCATTTAAAGCCGGAATGGGATAAATACCGCCCTTCCTTGTTACCTCTGTCACTATCCCGATAGGAATCCCCAGTATGTATGCAACTGCAATGGAGGTAAATGTCATGAATAAAGTCTCCAGGACACCTTGCCCTATCATTGTTCCATAATCGGTATATAAGGTTCTTAACGTATTTCCAAATTGTATGATAAAATCCTGAAATTGCATTATTCTTCCCCTCCCCCTAGTAACTGTGCAACTATTTTTGAAGAGGTATCGCCAAATACTGCCTGGGTATTACCGATTGCTACAATTTCTGACTTATCCAGTACTGCAACCTTGTTACATATCTTTTGTACCACATTCATCTCATGTGTTATCATAACAATTGTTACACCAGTCTCTTCATTTATTTTTTTCAACAGTTTTAAAATGGATTCTGTTGTTCTGCTGTCAAGTGCGGAGGTTGCTTCATCACACAACAGAATAGACGGGCTGGTGGCCAGGGCTCTGGCTATTGCTACTCTCTGTCTTTGTCCGCCGCTTAATTTAGCAGGATATTCGTATTTCTTCTCCTCTAAATCTACCAGCTTTAACAGTTCATCTACTCTGCGTTCTATTTCTTTTTTCTTTAGTGTTCTCTTCTTAAAATATCCAAGCTTCTTATAATCCTTATCAGCCATACCCGGAATCTTAAACTCATTAATACCTGTGATTTCAAGGCCAAAGGATATATTTCTTGCAACATTTTTCTGCATTAGCAGATTAAAGTTTTGAAATATCATTCCAATATTTTTTCGAAGGGAATTTAATTCTCTTCCTTTTTTTCTTGTAATCTCTACCCCATCGATTACTATGGTTCCCTTTGTCGGCCTCTCTAATAGGTTCAGACAACGGATAAATGTACTTTTTCCTGCTCCGCTCATACCGATTATTCCAAATATATCTCCATCCTCAATATCCAGACTGATATTTTTCAGAACGGTCAGCTTCTTATTCTTCGCTATGGAAAATTCTTTTGTAAGCTGTTTTACCTGAATCATACCTTCACCTTTGTAGTTGAAATTCATTTCATACTTATCTGATATGATTTATATGAATAATTTATACTACCTTTCTATAGATTTGTCAAGCGCTTTTTTTACTAATTAATCAAATTTTCATCACATGCTTTAATACTGCAAAAAGTTACAACATATGCAGTTATACTATACCATTATGCCTTCTGTCAAGGTTTCTGGTTTATAATTATTCATTATTTTGAGCACATTTGATTCCATTTTTACATGTGCATAAGCACAATACAGGTAAATACAAGATTCAGTTAAATTCAAGATCATATCCGAAAATAAACAGTAAATTTTTCCTTGTTATTTATAAAAACCGATGTTTCAGCTGCTGCATTTTGCAATTGCTGAAACATCGGTTTTTATCCTTTTATTATATAAGTAGATTTCGTTTTATTGCTTTCTCTCATAAAAGCTTCAAAAACTTATTCCAGCCAGGGTGTGTCTGAAAACCCATTGTACCGTTCTGAAGACCCCACTTTGCGGTATTCTGCATTGCAATTTTGGGAACGTAACACCACTACGTCCCCAAAATCGCGCCTTGCTGTTTTTCGCAAATTACCTCCCACAAAGTGGAACAGCCCGGCACAGGCAGTTTTCAGACAGACCCAAATATAACAATTAAATCTTGGTCAGTTCTGACATATTCTTATAGATTTCATATCGTTCCTTGGCCTGTTCCTCTGCTTTCTGGAATAATTCCTCTGCTATCTCGGGATATGCCTTAGCCAGGGAGCTGTAACGAACCTGTCCCATTATAAATTCTCTGAAACTGCCTGTTGGTGCTTTGGAATCCAGGATAAAAGGATTTTTATTATCTTTTTTCAGGTCGGGGTTATAACGGTACAAATGCCAGTAACCGGCTTTTACTGCTTCCTTAATGGTGGCCATACTCTTACCCATACCTACTTTCATACCATGGCTGATACAGGGTGAATAAGCAATAATCAGTGAAGGTCCTTTATAACTTTCAGCTTCTCTTACCGCCTTATATAACTGGTTATTATCGGCATTGATACCTACCTGTGCAACATATACGTTGCCATAAGTCATCATCATTCTGCCAAGATCCTTCTTACCGGATTTCTTACCGGAAGCAGCGAACTTGGCTACTGCTGCTGCAGGTGTGGATTTGGAAGCCTGCCCGCCGGTATTGGAGTATACTTCTGTATCAAAGACCAGTACATTGATATCTTCACCGGAAGACAGCACCTGATCAAGACCGCCATAGCCGATATCATAAGCCCAGCCATCGCCTCCTACGATCCAGTGAGATCTTTTAACAAGATAATCCTTCTTTTCCAGAATCTCATCAATAATTTTTTTCTTATCTTCATCCGGCGTTTTATATTCTGTGAGTGCGTTTACAAGCTTTTCACTGGCAGATTTACTGATTTCTCCGTCCTGCTTATAATGAATCCAGTCGTTGATAAGCTCTTTTACATTTTCCTCAAGGCCAGTTTCCAGTAGTTCCTTCATAAGTCCTTCCAGCTTGGCACGTATCTGCCTGTTACCAAGGTACATACCAAAACCGTATTCCGCATTATCCTCAAAGAGAGAATTTGCCCAGGCAGGACCTTTTCCTTCCCTGTTAGCTGTATAGGCAGTACTTGGTGCTGAAGCACCCCAAATTGAAGAACAGCCTGTAGCATTGGCAATCATCATTCTGTCTCCGAAGAGCTGGGTGATCAATTTAATATACGGTGTTTCACCACAGCCTGCACAGGCTCCGGAAAATTCCATCAAAGGCTGCTTAAACTGGCTTTCTTTAAATGTGTTTCCATAAGACAGATTGTTTTTATGGCCTACTTCATAAAAAGCATATTTCCAGTTCGGCACCTGAACCTCTGTCTGGGAATCAATAGGTTTCATTACCAGTGCCTTTTCCTTAGCCGGGCAAATATCTGCGCAGTTTCCGCAGCCCGTACAATCCATGGTGCTGACCTGAATGCGGAATCTGTAATTTTCATATCCTTTACCGGTGGCTTTTAAAGCAACATAATGTTCAGGTGCATTCTGCATTTCCTCCTCTGTCATCAGGAAGGGTCTTATAACCGCATGAGGGCATACATAGGAGCATTGATTACACTGAATGCAATTTTCACTGATCCACTCCGGTACATTAACTGCAATTCCACGTTTTTCAAAAGCAGTGGAGCCATTGGGGAAGGTACCGTCTTCTCTTCCTTTAAAAGCACTGACAGGAAGCTCATTTCCTTTTAACTCCTGCATTGGACGCATGATATTTTTAACGAATTCAGGTTCATCCACAGGATTTGCAACCTTATCGGAAGCATTCTTCCAGTGTTCCGGTACCTTTACTTCATGAACCCCTTTTACACCCCGGTCAATCGCTTCATGGTTCATGGCAACAACCTGCTCACCCTTCTTTCCATAGGAATAGGCGGCGGCTGCCTTTAATTCTTTCGTAAATACATCTTCCGGCAGGATGTCGATGAGCTTAAAGAAGGCTCCCTGCATGATCATGTTAATACGATTTCCAAGTCCGATTTCACCGGCAATGCTTACGGCATCTATAGTATAGAAGCGGATATTTTTCTCAGCCAGATCTCTTTTAAGCCCTGCAGGCAGCATCTCCTCCAGTTCATCGTCCTTCCATTTACAGTTCAGTACGAATATTCCACCGGGTTTGATATCGCTTAGCATATCATATTTATTTACATAGGATTGATTATGACATGCCACATAATCCGCATGGACCACCAGATAGGTAGACTTTATCTTAGTCTTTCCAAATCTTAAGTGAGACATGGTAATACCGCCTGACTTTTTGGAATCATAATCAAAATAAGCCTGTACATTATAGTCTGTTGAGTTACCGATTATCATAATTGCCTGCTTGTTTGCACCTACCGTACCATCTGAACCCAGACCCCAGAATTTACATGCTTTTCTGTCAGAAGGTTCTGTAGAAAATCTTTTCACTTCCGGAAGAGAGGTGTCCGTCACATCATCGGTAATTCCGATGGTAAAATGGTCTTTTGGTGAAGCCTGCTTCAGATTCTCATAAACTGCAGTGATATCAGCAGGGGTCGTATCTTTAGAACCCAGACCGAATCTGCCTCCGATGATTTCAGGCTTAGTCTTGCTGTCTGCCAGGCTTGCACTGATATCCAGGTATAATGGCTCATACAGAGCTCCTGGCTCTTTTGTTCTTTCCAGAACCGCAACCTTTTTTGCAGTTGAAGGAAGACAGCTTAGGAAGTGCTTTGCACTAAAAGGACGGAATAGATGAACCTTTATAAGTCCATACTTCTCTCCATTTTTATTGTGATAATCTATAGTTTCTTCAATTGTTTGGGTTACTGAGCCCATAGCTATTATTACATATTCTGCATCTGCTGCACCATAATAATCAAAGAGACCATATTTTCGTCCGGTAAGCTCACCCATTTTGCCCAGATATTCTTCTACAATGGGTACAATATTCTCATAATATTGATTGGCGGACTCTCTTCCCTGAAAATAAATATCCGGGTTCTGGGCTGTTCCCCTGGTAACCGGATGATTGGGAGATAAGGCTCTGTCTCTGAATTCCTTTAAAGCCTTGTAATCAAGGAGGGAAGCGTAGTCCTCATAATCAAGTGCCTCTACCTTCTGTATTTCATGAGAGGTACGAAAACCATCAAAAAAGTGTACAAAAGGGAGACGCCCTTTTATCGCTGACAGATGAGCTACAGGTGCCAGATCCATTACTTCCTGAACAGAACCGCTTGCTAACATTGGACACCCTGTCTGCCTTACTGCCATAACATCCTGATGATCACCAAAAATACTAAGCGCATGTGTGGCAATGGCTCTTGCACTTACATGAAAAACACCCGGCAATAATTCGCCTGCTGCTTTATACATATTTGGTATCATAAGTAATAATCCCTGGGATGCTGTGAAGGTTGTTGTTAAGGCACCGGCCTGAAGGGATCCATGGAAAGCACCGGCAGCACCGGCTTCCGATTGCATTTCCACTACGTTTACTTCCTGCCCGAAAATATTCTTTCTTCCCTTTGCTGACCAGTCATCGGTAACCTCTGCCATACTGGTGGAGGGAGTTATGGGATAGATTGCTGCTACATCGGTAAAAGCATAAGCTGCATAAGCTGCTGCTGAATTACCATCCATCGTCATTATTGTTTTAGCCATTTATAACCTCTTTCCTGAATTTAGTAATCCTCAATGCTCTGTTTTGATAATTTATAACTGGCTTCCGTTGTCTACCCAGTTCTTTGCCTTTTCCACCTCATACTCTGAGGGAATTGATACCTGGCTGTGTTTGACAATTTTCTCTTCATTTGCCCATGCAGCTGTTTCTTCACTGTTGGTTGCGCTGATCGTATCAAGTCTCTTATTCTTTTCCGAATTTAAAGAGTTTTCTTTCCTGTCCTGCATTTGGTTCTCCTTTACAATGTATTTTTTAATAAATCAGGTGTGTAGGAACACTTAAATAATTCTGTAAAAAGTTTCCTCACAACCTGGTTAAAAACTTATATAGCAATACAGTTATAAATTAACCAAATACCTTGAAAATATACAATGTTAACCATTTCCTCTTTAAAAAAATGTATTAGTAAGTTCTTTGACATAACAAAAAAACTGCTGCCATTTTCCGATAATAAATCAGTCCATTTGCAGCAGTTGTAAAACTACTATTTCATTATGAAATTACTATAATAAAATTCTGCTTAAGAAATTGTCATTATAAATTTCTTCAACTTCCTGGCAAGAAACAGGTTTACTGAATATGTAACCCTGAATCAAGTCGCATCCGCCTTCTTTTAAACGGTAATACTGATAAGGCTCTTCAATCCCTTCAGCAGTAATTATCAGATTCAGACTATGAACAAGGCTGATAAGACTGCTTATAACCCTGCTGTTGTCCATATTAATAAACTTCTCGCAAAGAGATTTATCCAGTTTGATTTTGTCAACAGGAATAAAGGTAAGATAGTTAAGGGAAGAATAACCGGTTCCGAAGTCATCCATTGCAATCTTAAGTCCCATTTCCTTCAGCTGGTTAAGAAAAGCAAGTGTATTATCTGTTTCCTCCATTAAAATGCTTTCTGTAATTTCGATTTCTATGTATTTGGGATTAATGTTATACATTTTAAGTGTATTACTCAAAAATGATATGTATTCTTTATCATTTAACTGTTTACCTGAGAAATTAATGGCAACAGGCTTTAAGGGATACCCTTTATGCCTCCATTCTGCCATTTGCCGGATTACTTCCTTTGTGACCCATCTTCCTATATCAATTATTAAACCGCTCAATTCAGCAATTTCAATGAACCGGGCAGGGGATAAGTTCCTGTTCTTCAGCCTGAGCAGAGCTTCAAATTCGTCAATTTCTCCGGTGTCAACATTTATCTGTGGCTGATATAGTAATTTAAATCCGTCTTCTTTGAGTGCTCCTCTTAAGATATCTTCTATTTCTGCTTTGCTTCTGATATCTTCAAATATGCTGTCACTATAGAACATGCAACTGCCTTTTCCGTTGTCCTTCACATAATACATTGCAGTATCAACATTGATAAGCAGCCGCTCCATATCCCTGCTGTCTTTGGGAAAGAAGGTAATACCGGCACTAAAGCTTACAAGATGTTCTTTACCAAGCAAACTAATCGGTTCATTAAATAACTTCCTAAGCTTATTCAGATAGACCTCTACAGCTTCTTCACTCTTCACACCGGTAATCAGTATAAGGAATTCATCTCCGCCGAAACGATATGCCTTTAAACTATCGTCTACAAGGCTGTTGATTCTATCCGCTATGACAGTTAACAGCCTGTCACCGTTTAAATGTCCCAGGGTATCATTTATTGTCTTGAAATTATCAATATCCAGTAAAAGGACTGCTCCATTGGAATTGTCTTTTAAATGGCCCTCCAGCTTCTCCATAAAGCTCATACGGTTAGGCAGTTTCGTAAGATAATCATTTCCTGCCAGGTACTTGATATATTCCTCCTGCTCCTTTATCTTTGTAATATCAATTAGTAAACCATTTAAGGACATTACATTCCCTTGCAGGTCAAATACACCTTTACCGCTTAACATTACCCAGATTTTTTCATTATTTGCATTATGTAAGGATAATTCAATATATATCTTATCGGTTTCTCCGTTTAAATATCTGTTATACTCTGATAGTACAAGATTCTTACCTTCCTGGCACAGCATATTATCAAGAAGGATATCGATATCCTTAATCTCTGCCAGCTTTGGATTCAATGGATACAAAAACTCTTCGGTAATTAATAAGGTTCTTAAGGTTACATCATACTCCCATACTGCACAGCCTGTACTGTCAACTGCAATACCATACTTCTGATTCAGGATTTCCATCTCTTCCATATGTTTTTGTGATATCTCATACTGAAGTCTTAATTCCTCCTCCGAAGCAGTTAATTCCTCATAAGTCTGCACCAATTCCTCATGACTCTCCTGCAGGATCTTGTCCATTCTCCTTCTTCTGATATTATCTGAGGTCAATAGAATAATAACCAACGCTGACAGTGAAAAAATTAAGACTATATTTCCGGTGAGAACCGGATGTAGTTCTATAAAGGATTGTTTACGCCCTATAATCTGTGTATCAGCCGGAAGTAACCTCATGGGTATATCGAATTTTTTTAAAACATTATAATCGATTATATAATTATTAGGACTTTCGTGAATGATTGGGATTGAGTCTATGGGAGTACCTCCAAAGACTTTTGTAAGAAGTTTGGCTGCGATTGCGCCTGAATCATAATAGGAAATCATTTTACCGCCCAGGATGCCTTCACCGATTCCTCCCACTTCCGCACGCAGTATGGGAACTCTTGCCGCTCTGCTTAATGCTCTGGAAGCTTCAGGTATTGTTAAATTGGCACCTGTCTTATCAGTGTACATACTTAAATACAGAAGTATTGTGTCATCATCAATCCTGCTGACTTGATTCTCCACTTCTGCAAAGGTGTAGTCCGAAACATTGATATGTTCAAATTTCAATTCCGGGAATTGATCCTCCAAAGAATAATACTGTACTTTGTCACCAATACCGGTCAGGGTATCATCCACAATAGCCACTATCCTCCTGGCAGCTTTATTAAGTGAAATACCCAGTTGTATATTTTCTTTGATAGACAGCTCTTCCACCACACCGGTTATGTATGGAATATCTTCTGCTTCTTTTACCCTGTTTGTATCATTTACGCCCAGAAATACAATTGGGATATCTGCAAACAGTTCCTCCTGATAATCTATAGCAAACTGCAGGGCATAGTCATCCCCCACTATAATACCATCATAAGGAGGCAAATGTTCTATTTTGTATTTTATCAGGTCATGGAATAATTGTCTGCTATTATACGAAACAAAACGTTTTGAATCCATAAATTCCAGATCCACATTGTATTCCTCTGTACTTAAAACAGAACGAATTCCTTCAATCTGATCAGGTACACTTAGAAAATTCTCATTATAAGAGCTAATATACAGAATATTCCTCTTCTCCTCATTCCCGGCAGCCAAGAAAACAGGTGATTTCCCAGATAAATTAATGGGTGCAAAAGTCAGCAGTAAGCAGATTATAATACCTAAGAACGTCCTTATCTTATGCATAAATTCCCCTTCAATCCAATTCCATATAATGTAATTTTACTTATTATAACACATATTGACTGATTTCGCTATAGTTAACAACAATTTTCTTATAAAGCAAATAACTATGTTTAATTGTTTAAATTCATTTTACAATTCAGACAATTTAAGTGATTTCTGCAAATTTGATAGACATATTATTTCTGGTTCAACTGTGAATTCACCATTGCTGTAAATAACATTTCAGATTATTTTTCTATAGATCCATCTATTGAAGTGATATGAGAAGACCTCTCTTCGATAACATTTCAAATTATGTTTCTGTTAGTATTCCGAAATCTTCCCACTCCTAAGAAAAAGATAACCATAAAAAAACTGCAGTACACCCAAAGGGCATACTGCAGTTAAATTATCTTAACAGTTATATTATCTTATTCCGGTCAAATCTTTTATAATTTCTCCCGCTATTATCAGTCCGGCAACAGAAGGTACAAAAGCATTACTTCCTGGAATCTGCCTTCTGTCCGTGCATTTGCGCTGTGCTCCGGGAGGACATATACAGTTGCTTCTGCAGCTGATAGACATATCCTCCAACGGTTTTCTTGCAGGTTCTTTGGAATAAACAACCTTCAGCTTCTTAACACCTCTTACCTTTAACTCTTTTCTCATTACTTTGGCAAGGGGGCAGACGCTGGTCTTATATATATCTGTTACTTCAAATCTGGTTGGATCCAGCTTATTTCCGGCTCCCATACAACTTATAATAGGAACATTACATTTTTGTGCTCTTAATACCAGTTCAATCTTTCCGGTAACGGTATCTATTGCATCTACAACATAAGTGTATTCAGAAAAATCATATTGATCAGCTACTTCAGGTGTGTAAAAGGTCTGATGTGTATGTACCACTGCCTGAGGATTGATCTCCAATATCCTGTCTTTCATTACTTCAACTTTGTATTTACCAACCGTTTTTCTTGTCGCAATTATCTGCCGGTTTATATTCGTTAAGCATACTTTATCATCATCAAATAAATCAAAGGTTCCTACGCCGCTTCTGGCAAGTGCTTCTGCTGTGTATCCGCCCACACCGCCTATACCAAATATAGCAACTCGTGCATTCTGTAATTTCTCCATGCCCTCATTGCCAAATAAAAGTTCTGTTCTCGAAAATTGATTTAACATTTCCTGCTCCGTTCTTTCAAAACTAATGTCTTTATTAGCCTGAATTATGATAACATCAAAAATCTGAACTGTCAATTGTGGCTTTCAAATCTTTTGAGGTTAGAATATTTCAGGGATTGATTGTGTCTGACGGTTTTCTTTGGCAATGGACGATGATTACGGCTTCTAGTTAGCCATTTCTCGTTCAGAGTTCCAAATGACACTAAAATGCCAGTAACTGTTCCCGGAAGGCAAGATTATACCAAACTCGCTGTCAGGTTTTCTATATGTAAGGCTGTGCGCTCAAACATGGTATAATCTTGCCTGGTCACAGTTTCTGTCATTTAAGTGTCATTAAGGAACTCTTCAATAGAAAATGGCTAACTAGAAGCCGAAATCATCTGGGTATTGATATTGGATAATTGTTTACATTATTGAGATAAATCTGTAGATTTGAGCGCTTATAAGTGCAGATGTATGTTTAGCAATACTGGAAACACTTCTATGTAAATAGGATTTCCTTTTTATTATAAGCTCTGTTAGATAATATCAGTTGATATTATGTTATTAAATGATTTAAATGATATCAAATGGCATTGAACATATGTTCTTATCATGATATAATAGAATCTGCAGATTCTACTATGCAATCTTTACCAGTAATTAATTTGGATATATCTGCTTTATGGGGTATTCCATTAACAAATATCAAGTTCTCAAAGAATCATACATTGTTAATAATAGCTTCAATGACGATATTCCATTGACAAATATCAAGTTCTCAAAGAATCATACATTGTTAGTAATAGCTTTATGACGCTATTCCATTAACAAATATCAAGTTCTCAAAGAATCATACATTGTTAGTAATAGCTTCAATGACGATATTCCATTGACAAATATCAAGTTCTCAAAGAATCATACATTGTTAGTAATAGCTTTATGACGCTATTCCATTAACAAATATCAAGTTCTCAAAGAATCATGCATTGTAGTAATAGCTTCAATGACGATATTCCATTGACAAATATCAAGTTCTCTATGGACTTTGTGTTAGACATGTAAGAATTAAAAACGGGGAAGGCATAAGAATTGGTTTTATCAAATTAATCATATGAACTCACTGCATAGTAACCTCAAAAGCGGATTAGCGTTTTAAAGGTGTAGCAACTAACTATATAACCAATTATTTTTATTGGTTTTAATGGCTGAAAAAATTAAACAAGATAAAGATTTATTTAGAAAGAGAACTCTCGTCTAGATAGTGTAAGTGAACCAATTGAAGTACGGACAAAAACAATTCAAAGATAGACCGCTTAGGTAATGATTATTAATATTCTTATATTCGAGGAGGTACATATGCATTTAGGTTCAGTTTATCTGATAGTAAAGGATTATAATAAGTCAATTCAGTTTTATGAAAAGATATTAGAAATGCCGGTAAGTGTTCAGAATATGCAAAGGTTTGCTCAGTTTCATTTCGACGGACAAAACATTTCAATATTAAATGGTTACTTTGATGCCTTGAATCCAGGTTTAACAGTACGCAAAGGGGAATATGTAGAAGAATTTGATAACTTAGTTTCAATTGCAGATGCTGATAATACACATAAGTTTGTATTAAATCTCTGGTCAGAAAATTTAGAAAAAGAGAGAAATAGAATAGAGCAATTGCATATAAGTGACAAACTGACCAAAATTAAATATATTAACAATGTAAGCCCCTATTATTATTTTCAACTAACAGACCCAGATGGAAATATTATCGAAATTACTGGTCAATATTCACCTAAAAAAGGAGAATTCGTTTAATAATATAATTTATTATCTTATTAGAAAATTAGCAAGTTTGACTGTAATTCAGCCAAATAGAACTCATAAAAATACAGGTGGCATAAAATGAAATAACGAATTCCTTGATTACAATCCACAAGAAAATACCAATACTTTCTTCCAAATGCGCAATAATAAATGGTTTATATCTTATAAAGTTTTATCAGCATATTTTTTAGTATAATCTTAAGTTTATCAGGATGGCTAATGTTCATCCGCCTAAAATTATATGTATTTATATCATTATCTAACAGGGCTCTCAATTAAATATCTAAATAAAATATAATAAAAGAGTAGAACTAAAAAATCCCACTCCAGCTAAGACACAAAACCTAGATTAATTTTTTCTATAAAAAGCTTACTTCAATACGAGTACAGGAAAATAGCACAAACCAGAAAGAACGAATGCGCCTATGGAAAGGCATTAGAAGTCCTTTTCTCTGAATATTTTGTGCTATATTATAAAGCAGATTGTCTGAGCGAAGCGAGTTATCTGGTTTATAATATGCCAGACACAAAATAATCAGAGAATTAGGACTTCTTATGCCTTGGAATTGAAGCATGAGTTTTTTCTGGTTTGTGCTGTTTTCCGTCCCCTTGTGACAAACTGCCCTTTATAGTTATAATCCTCATTTTTTATTCTCAACTTATCATCTCTTTTAAAGGTCTTCCAGCATAAAACAGCTCCATCGCTTCTTTTCGTATTTTTGTAAACCGATCAAATACTCTGATAGCTTCCTCTGCATTGTGATACACTTTCCAATAGCCACACATTACATAGTTCTCACCATTGTTTTTAATATACTCTTCAACATCAGTTACCGGATAACCCAGCATAATTCCTATTTCATGTGGGAAATCCTCATTCTGTCCTGATTCTCTGCATTTGCGGTAACTGCCGTATCGTTCGCCCAGGCGGGTTAGTGCCTTGTGAAGATAAGGACAGCCGCTTCCATAGCCGTTTAAGGCTAAAAGAGGATTTTCGATATTATTCTGTATTACCTCCAGCAGCATTTGTTTATCATATATTATAATATAGATGGCTTTTTCACATTCGCACAGCACTCTTGCATTGCAGCCAAATCCTTCGCATTCTTTGATTAGCGCTTTAAAAAAATTTACCCGGCTGTCTATATAGCACTTTCGAAAGCAGACCAGATTAGAGGGTTTTGACTTTAACAAGGCAGGCATGCAGCAATTAGCTAATGAAAATGCCACATAGGAACCGGTTCTGTCTTCTCCTTTTAAAAAAATGTCCTCACTCATATTTAATCTCCTGCTTAAGCAACAAAATGATTTATTGATAATGATTCTCATAACACATTGTATCCTTTGACAACTAATTTTGTCAATTGTGCTTTTGAGAACAATTATCATTAAGTTTCATTATTAGGATTTGAGCTTTTGCAGAATTTTATGAATGCTTTATGATATTTTATGAATTAATTCTGTTTTACTGCCTGTCTTGCTTTTTCGAATTTATCAGGTCTTATATGGCAATAGCCGGTAGGATTCTTGTCCAGATACTTCTGATGATATTCTTCTGCCAGATAGTAATTTCTTATGGGTTGTACTTCTATTGCAATTGGTTTCTCATATTGTTTCTGAAGTTCAAGCAGGGATGCTTTAATTACCGGTACATCTTCTTCTGTTTCATAATAGATTCCGGTTCGATACTGAGAGCCTTCATCTTCACCTTGTTTATTTACTGACGTAGGGTTTATAACATCATAGTATAATTTCAAAATAAAATCCAAATCGATTATTTCTGTATCATAGACTACTTTAACTGTTTCTGCATGTCCGGTATTTTTATGGCAGACTTCCTCATAAGAGGGATTCTCTGTATTACCGTTAGCGTAACCTACATTGGTTTCTAATACTCCTTGTACACTTGAGAGGTATTTTTCAGTTCCCCAGAAACAACCTCCCGCAAGGTATATTACCTTTTGTTTTGATGTATTTGACATACCGCTACCTTCTTTCCTAATGTAATATTCCGATATAATGTTTGAATTTAAACTGCCGGACAGAATTTCATCCGGCAGTTTTTTGCAGTACCTATTATAACACAGAAGGCTGGTTTTTAAAATAATCCCCATAGTTTTTTCGCAATTCTTCTTCATCCAGCTGATAGCGTGATAAATGTTTTGTTATGATCTCTCTTGCAACCTGACTGTCTTTCCTTTTGATGGAATCTACCAAATTCTTGTGGTCTGCCAGTATTTTTGAATCCCTGACAACGGATAAGCTCAATCGCCTCACTCTGTCAAAATGAGTCATCATTCCAGTCAGCAGGTTGTAAGTAAATTGCTTATTACAGATGGTAAACAATAGCTCATGAAATTCATTATCCAGTTTCAGCTGCTTATCCTCATAGTTTTTTCCCTGATACATCTCCAGCAGCCTGATATTTTCCTCCAGCAATAGAATGTCTTTGGAACTTGCCAGTTCACATGCTTCTTCCACTATTGCACTTTCTAAGAGCAATCGTACAGACCTTGCTTCTTCTACCAATTGATGATTAATGAGAGAAATACAGCTGCCTTTTTGCGGATATATTTCAACCAGCTTAATCTTACTAAGTTCGATTAATGCTTCTCTTATCGGTGTTCTGCTGATTCCAAGCTCCTTTGCCAATTCATTTTCACTAACCAGGCTGCCCGGAACCAAATTCAACGATACAATGTTATACCGTATTACTCTTAAAGCATAATCACTTGCTGTCTCCCTGTTATTTCTCTCTAATATTATCATGCAGACTCCTTAGCTTAGAATATCTTTTAATGTATTACGAACCGCGCCGGGTCCTTTCATCATTTTACCAAAATACTCTTCTACCTGTCTACCCAAACCTGCTTCATAAAGATCTACTCCAAAGATGTCTTCTCTTCTTAGAACTCCGCTTATCTGACTGTGAATATCCCCTGTCCCACCTAATTTTATGTTACGGAATACAGGAGTAAGTGATGCAAGGATTGGATCCGGACTTAAGGTATATGCCTCTCCCTTATCATCAAGTTCCGTTAAATAGCGGCACCAGCCTGCAAGGACCAATGGAATAAGGCTCAAGGATACCTGCCCGTCTTTCTTAAGGTACGCTTTAATTGTTTCTCCAAAGCGTATACTTAGTTTTAAGGATGTATCCGTAGCAATTCTTTGAGGTGAGTCGGGAATAAAAGGGTTAGGCAGGCGTTTTGTAAGTACTTCCTCAAGAAACTGTTCCGGCTTTATAATTCCCGGATTTTCTACTACCGGAAGTCCTTCTTTATAGCCTAATCGGTATACAAGTGCTTTCAAATCCTCGTCCTTCATTTCGTCACTGATTTTATTATACCCCAGCAGGCATCCAAATATAGCCAATGCGGTATGGAGAGGATTCAGACAGGTACATACCTTCATTCGTTCAACTTTATCAACCGTTTCACGACTGGTAAATATAATTCCGCCTTTATCAAGGGCAAGCCTTTCTCCGGCAAAATCATCTTCTATTACCAGGTATTGAGGTTCTTCTGCATTGACGAAAGGCGCACAGTAGGTATTCCTTGAGGTTATATAGGTCTGCAGGTCTTCCAGTCCGGTAGCCTTTAAATGCTCTTCTACCTCCGATGCTGGCCTTGGCGTAATCTTATCAATCATGGACCATGGGTATGTAACTTTATCCGTCATGAAAGCTAAAAACTGAGGCTCCGCTTTACCGCCCTCAATCCACTTTTTAGTAATACATGTTACAGCTTCCTTTAATTTCGTTCCATTGTGAGAGCAGTTGTCCATACTAACCAGAGTAAGTGGTAAGCCCCCAGCCCTGAATCTCTCATAACATAATGCCGTAAGCTTTCCCATATAGCTTATGGGACAAACAGGTCCATGCTCAAAATCTGCTAATATATCCTGCGTAAATTCTCTGCTTTGGTCTACCAGGCTGTAGCCCTTTTCCGTGATGGTAAATGAAGCTATTTTCAGTGTCGGAGCTTTAAAGATCTCAGTCAGCCTGTTCCAATCCTGTGAGTTACTGTTCATACAAAGAGATTCAGCTACACTGGCAATTACCGTCTTTTCAATACTTCCATCCGGGCACAGAGTGGCCAGGATACTAAGATTATCATACTGTCTGTAAGCTTTTTCAATAATTTCATAATCGAAACCTTCCGCAACGATAATACCGGTCTTTAGTATTCCCTCATCTAACAGCTTCTGACTGACTGCTGCCGGAAAAGCCCTGAATATATTGCCGCCTCCAAAATGTATCCATTCCGGACCCTTAGCTGTTTCTGCCAGCATTCTTTCAATATTAAATTGTGGCAGACGGTATCCTTCCCGTTTCCATTCATCCCTATTTTTTAAACCTTCGTAGGATAATCTCATAATACCTTTTTCCTCCATATAATCGGAATCAACTTATGCCTTTTCCTTTGCAATAGCTTCAAAAAGCCCATTTAAATAGCAAGTACCAAGTGCTCTGTCATATAGACCATACCCGGGCATGGATACTTCTCCCCAGATTGCTCTTCCATGGTCTGAACGGACCGGTCCGTCAAATCCGGATTCATATAGAGTCTTTGTTATGGCATACATATCAAGAGAGCCATCACTGGATAAGTGTGCTGCTTCATCGAATTTGCCAGGTGCCAGATGCTTGATGTTTCTTAAATGTGCAAAATGAATTCTTCCTTTAGCTGCCTTTATTATATCACAAATATCATTATTGATATTAGATCCTAGGGAGCCGGTGCAGAGTGTTATTCCATTAAACTCCTCATCTACTGCATTTAGCAGTCTCAGAATTGCCTCCTTGCCGGTAACGATTCGAGGCAGGTTAAATACGGGCCATGCAGGATCATCCGGATGAATCGCCATATGTATTCCGTACTGCTTGCATACAGGCTTAATACGATTTAAGAAGTATACAAGATTCTCAAACAGGATATCATTATCCACATGCTTATACTCTTCAAAGAGTTCTTTAACCCTTTCAAGTCTTTCAGGCTCCCAGCCTGGCAGAATAAAACCATTGCTGCTCTTATCCAATTCAGAAAACATTTTAGCAGGGTCGATAGTATCTATCATTTCCTGATCGTAGGATAATACAGTTGAGCCGTCCTCCCTTAATTTTGCAAGTTCAGAACGGGTCCAGTCGAATACAGGCATAAAATTATAGCATATCATCTTTATACCGCATTCTCCAAGATTCTTCAGGGTCTCAATATAGTTATCAATATAATAATCACGGTTAGCATTACCGGTTTTAATAGAATCATGAATATTTACACTTTCAATTCCTATTATCTTCAAACCGCTCTTTTCAACTTCCTCCTGTAAATCCCTTATCCTTTCGATGGGCCATATCTCTCCGGCAGGAATATCATATAAAGTTGTTATAACACCTTCAACTCCGGGTATCTGCCGTATTTGCTCCAGGGTAACAGAATCATATTTTTTGCCAAACCAACGTAAGGTCATTATCATTATAAAATCCTCCTTTTCATCTTGTATACTAGTATAACAGTATGGTTGCTAGCTGTCAATCTCACAATCGTTTCTACATCAAAGGTCATTGTATAATAAAGAAGGAGATATCCACCTGGATGAATTAATTTCTCAATCCCTCGGCAGATATCTCCTTCCTTATCTAATAGGAGGTCTTTATTCTACTTTAGATAATTCCAAGTCCAGCACTTGCATAACCAACTATACTGGTTGCAATTCCTGTTCCTGATACTACTGAAGCAGAGAAAATAAGAAGTAATCTTGTGCCTGCAGTTACCGGTATTGCTAATCCTGAGGTAATTCCACTTACTCTGTCACCGATGGAGATAATACCGGTTAAGGTAGGAGCAAGCTGAACTACAGCTCCGGGTATTGGTGTGAAGGCATTGTTAACTGCAACTGTTCTATAAAGCTGAGCTGTTATCTGAACAGACGTACCAATTAGACTGATTGCGGCATCCACACTAAAGTATGCTGCTAAGGAACTAATTGTGCCGTTTCTTGGTACAGAGAAAGCAAAATTATTAATGTTTGTTGTATCAATTACACCATTCAGTATTTGAATTCCAGTAGCTGAACTTCCAAAGCCTACTGCGGCTGTCGTTCCAACTAAACCACCGAGAATAGTAGTTAAGGCAACTACATTACCAGACGCATAAGGAATAATTGCAGCACCACCAGGTGTTCCAGCTGCTCCTGTTGCCCCAGTAGCTCCTGTGGCTCCGGTGGCTCCGGTTGCTCCAGCGGGTCCTTGCGGTCCTGTGGCTCCCGTGGCTCCAGTGGCTCCGGCAGGTCCCTGCGGTCCTGTGGCTCCCGTTGCTCCAGCGGGTCCTTGCGGTCCTGTGGCTCCCGTTGCTCCAGTGGCTCCGGCAGGTCCCTGCGGTCCTGTGGCTCCTGTGGCTCCTGTGGCTCCAGCTGCTCCGGCGGGTCCTGTGGCTCCTGTGGCTCCAGTGGCTCCAGCTGCTCCGGCGGGTCCTGTTGCTCCGGTGGCTCCCGTTGCTCCTGTGGCTCCGGTGGCTCCGGCAGGTCCTTGCGGTCCTGTGGCTCCAGTGGCTCCAGCTGCTCCAGCAGGTCCTTGCGGTCCCGTGGCTCCTGTTGCTCCGGTAGCTCCGGTGGCTCCGGTGGCTCCGGTCGGTCCTTGTGGTCCCGTGGCTCCTACTGGTCCTTGTGGTCCTGTAGCTCCTACTGGTCCTTGCGGTCCTGTTGCTCCTGTAGCTCCCGTGGCTCCCGTGGCTCCGGTGGCTCCGGTGGCTCCGGTGGCTCCGGTCGGTCCTTGTGGTCCCGTGGCTCCTATTGGGCCTTGTGGTCCTACTGGGCCTTGCGGGCCTCTAGGTCCTGTAGCTCCTTGCGGTCCTTGTGGGCCTTGCGGGCCTCTTGGTCCGGGCGGTCCAGGAGGTCCGGGCGGTCCGGGCGGTCCGGGTGGTTCGGGTGGACAGTGGTTTGGCTTACAACATGGATTCCATGGATTATAGTTCATAGCACTTACAATAGTGTCGTCTTGGCTGTCAGTAAAGGATTTGTTTTTTGACGAATCTTTACTACTCATGCAAAAACTCCTTTCTATATAAATCAGGATTTTGAAATCCTAATTTAATATATGACAGATATTGCTATATGTTCATTAATTAAGACATTTTTCGATATATTAAATTTGACAAAATCTTATTTTTTCCTATTTAAATAAAAAGAAAAGGCGTCCTCTGAACCGGACGCCTTTTAATTTATGATAATTTAAGGATAGTAAGTGATGCAACTACACTTCCTGGCGCAAGATCCGGGAATGTGATGGAAATAAATGAGTCATTTGTTACTGTTATTGTTGCTGGTACAGTAGTTACCTGAACAATAGCTGTTATTTCCACCCTGATAGTAGTCGCGGTATCACCTGTTGTACCTCCGGGAACGGGTAAACCGTTAAGATTAATAGAAACAGAAGTGAGTGTTCCTAATACATTTGCTTCGAATATAACCAGATAATCGCCTGCCTCCGTTAATACTGTATCAGTAGTATTGGGAAGTAGAATACCAACAGGCGTACTCGGAACATTACCACTATCAAATACAAACTCTGCACCACCAGCAATAGTTCTGTCAGAATTGGTACTATAGCGGAAAACATAAGAATTGATACCTGCGGGACCAATTGGGCCTTGCGGACCTTGTGGACCTTGTGGGCCTTGAGGACCTGTGGCTCCCGTTGGACCTTGCGGGCCTGTAGCTCCTGCCGGACCTGCTACACCTTGCGGGCCTGCCGGACCTGCTTCTCCCTGAGGGCCTGCGGGACCTGTTGCTCCTGCCGGACCTTGGGGACCTGTGGCTCCCGTGGCTCCTGCCGGACCTGCTTCTCCCTGTTCTCCCTGGGGACCTGCGGGACCTGTGGCTCCTGCCGGACCTTGGGGACCTGTGGCTCCCGTGGCTCCTGCCGGACCTGCTTCTCCCTGTTCTCCCTGGGGACCTGCGGGACCTGTTGCTCCTGCCGGACCTTGAGCACCTGTGGCTCCTGTAGCTCCCGTGGCTCCTGCCGGACCTGCTACTCCCTGCTCTCCCTGGGGACCTTGGGGACCTGTTGCTCCTGCCGGACCTTGAGCACCTGTGGCTCCCGTGGCTCCTGCCGGACCTGCTACTCCCTGCTCTCCCTGGGGACCTGCGGGACCTGTTGCTCCTGCCGGACCTTGGGGACCTGTGGCTCCCGTGGCTCCCGTGGCTCCTGCCGGACCTGCTTCACCCTGCTCTCCCTGGGGACCTGCGGGACCTGTTGCTCCTGCCGGACCCTGTGCTCCGGTTGCTCCCGTTGTTCCTGCCGGACCTGCTACTCCCTGTTCTCCCTGGGGACCTGCGGGACCTGTTGCTCCTGCCGGACCTTGGGCTCCCGTTGCTCCGGTTGCTCCGGGCGGGCCTGCTACTCCCTGTTCTCCCTGGGGACCGATAGGACCTGTAGCTCCTGTGGCTCCTGTTTCACCTTGGGGACCTGCCGGACCTTGTAAACCTTGAGGACCCTGTGGCCCTGTAGCTCCTGCGGGACCCTGTGCTCCGGTTGCTCCCGTTGTTCCTGCCGGACCTGCTACTCCTTGTTCACCCTGAGGACCTGCGGGACCTGTTGCTCCTGCCGGACCTTGGGCTCCTGTTGCTCCGGTTGCTCCGGGCGGGCCTGCTACTCCCTGTTCTCCCTGGGGACCAATAGGACCTGTAGCTCCTGTGGCTCCTGTTTCACCTTGGGGACCTGCCGGACCTTGTAAACCTTGAGGACCCTGTGGACCTGTGGCTCCTGCCGGACCTTGGGCTCCTGTGGCTCCGGTTGCTCCGGGCGGGCCTGCTACTCCCTGCTCTCCCTGAGGGCCAATAGGACCTGTGGCTCCCGTGGCTCCTGTTTCTCCCTGAGGGCCTGCCGGACCTTGTAAACCTTGTGGGCCTTGTGGACCTGTAGCTCCTGCCGGACCTTGTGGGCCTGTAGCTCCCGTTGTTCCTGCCGGACCTGCCGGGCCTGCTTCTCCTTGAAGACCTTGTGGTCCAGTAGCTCCTGCCGGGCCTTGTGCTCCTGCCGGACCTGCTTCTCCTTGGGGACCTTCAGGACCTGCTTCTCCTTGTACTCCCTGGGGTCCCTGCGGACCTGTGGCTCCTGTTGCTCCCGTTAAACCAATAGGTCCCTGTTCACCTTGAGGACCAGTAGGTCCAATCTCTCCTGGTGCTCCTGCTGGACCTGTTGATCCGGTTGCTCCGGTAGCTCCTGCGGGACCTTGTTGTCCAGGGGGGCCTGCGGGTCCTGCGGGTCCTCTAGGTCCTGTTGGTCCCATTGGACCTTGCGGGCCTGATGGGCCTTGTGGGCCGGTCTGTCCGGGAGGTCCGGGAGGTCCAGGAGGTCCGGGAGGTCCGGGAGGAGGCGGACAAGGTTTCGGTGGGGATGGAGGCGGCGGACAAGGCTGGCCCTGCCCGTTAAAGTCACCGGGTCGACCATTATTCCAGCCATTGTTATAATTAGCTACTGAAATATTAGATTTATCATCCCTTTGACGCCTTCCTGATTTATCGAACTCAGATGAATTAAAACCAGCGTTCATGCATAAAGCTCCTTTCCTGCATTATGTCCAATTGCCAGGTAACCCTGACAATTAGTATAAAGGAAGCTTTCTATGCTTCCTACCATATAAATATGATAGATACGCTGTTTTGTTCCAGTTTTTTGCTATGCCAGTGAATATTCCTTTATATACTTTTCCAGTTTGTCCGCCTGCATAATAAATTCCTCACTCATAGCTGCACTCTCCTGAGCGGCAGCTGCATTTTTTTCTATTATGGGAGTAATATCTTTCAGGAACACATGTGTCTTTTGTAACTCATTCTGAACTGCTTTTGTATTATGTGCCAGTTTTTCCATTACATAATTTGTCTCCTCAGAAACTTTTACGATACGCTCAAAGTTCCCTGCCGTATTGTTCGCCATCTGGGACCCATAATGAATCGCACTGACTGTACTGTTAATCAACCCTGAAGTTGACTGCACTGCCTGGGTACATCTGGCTGCAAGTTTACCTATCTCAGATGCTACAACCCCAAATCCTCTTCCGTTTTCCCCTGCCCTGGAGGCTTCAATGGAAGCATTTAAGGATAAGAGATTTGTCTGTTCTGCAATCTGTTCAATCACCGAAATGACCTGTGAGATTTCACCTGATCTCTGTTCAATGCTTCCCATGGCTTCCAGTACTTTTCTCATACTGTTGTTACCTTCCCTTGCAGCAGTTACCGCTGTTTCAGAAAGGCCTGTTACATTTTTCGTCTGGTCCGTATTTATATTAATCATATCAACAATTGCTTCTACTTCGCCTACCAGATTATTTATCCGGTTATTCTGCTCTACACTTCCGTCTGCTACTGTCTTTGCCGTCACTGCGATCTGGGCGGACCCTAAGGAAATTCCCTCAGCAGCAGTTGATATCGCCTCAATTACATTTTTAAGGGATAATATCGTATTTTCAAGAGATGATTTAATGGGAGTAAAATTACCTTCATATTCTATGCCTACAGAAACCGCCAGGTTTTTTTGCTCCAATTCTCTTACTACATATGTTATGTTGTTAATATAATTTTTAAGCTTGTCTATGGTTTGTGTAATTCCCTGACACAGACTGCCCATTTCATCCGTAGATGAATATTGGAGATCTACCTCTAAATTACCTGCTGCCATTTCATTCATAACGACCATAATATTATCAACGGGATGAATAATACTTTTTATTGTCTTAGACAGTATTCTCATACAGCTTAAGACGCCGACAATTAAGAGCAGTAAGAATAAAACAATACTTACGACTACTTTTATGTTTATACTGTTCATATAATGCTTGGCATATGTGGCTGTAAAAGCTTCCAGCTCTTCTAACTCTTCCACCATATGACTGTGAATGGGGACGTAATCATTTTTATAAATGCTATAGATTTTCTTCTGGTCGAATTCTCTGGCACTGGAAAGAATCTGTTCTCTGTAACGTGTTCCTTTTCCTAATTCTAACTGTAAGCTTTCTAAGATCTTCTTCTGCTCTCCATTATTTATTGCAGGAATGATGGACAAGTCTGTTATGTACGCTTCCAGTAAATCATATTGCTGTTCAGATTCTTCAATATATTTACCGCAAAGTTCTTTATTCTGTGTAATATAGCTGCGGTAAATATTATTTTCAATGATTTTCATAGAAACCTGAGCTTTTATTACTTTCTCTTCGGTTTGATAGATCTGTGAATGAAACTCATTGGTCATGTTTCTTAAGGACATAATATTAACCAGCGAGACAATGACCATTAATAACATTACTGCCCCCATACAGCCAAAGGTGAACTTGAGCCTTCTGCCGATAGGCATATTATATATCTGATTTATAATATTTTTAATAGATTTAAACCTAACTTTCTTTTTCATGTTAACATACTTCTTTTCCTTTGTATTTTTCATACATCCTCCATTAACCTGTCATCTGTTAAGCTAAATCTATCAATCTCGTGTAAACCCATTATGGCGGGATTGTAAATTCTATGTAAAACAAAAGGACTGCTTTCGACAGAATCACCTGTCAAGCAGTCCTTCTAAAAATAAAATCCTTTACAAATTCTTAATATTGTTTCCAATTCTGGAATCGTATGGAATTCTCCTCTACTAATGCGGAAGAGATAATAATTTCACCATTGCTCTCGGTTCTTTGTTCTTCAAGGATGGGGACCGGGTTACAGCCGCCACGTTCCTGGGCTATTTTGTCTGTAGGGAAGACATTCTTACAGTTCTGACATTGGAAGTTGTCACCTTTTTGTTCAAAATAGGCATAAGGGCTGCCGTTACACACCTGACAAGTGTTAAAGGCAGTTCTAATGGTTCCGTCACTTGCTTTGACTGCAAATAAACCTACTGTCAAACCACCGGCTTCTGTTTCAAAAAAAGATGCTTTGTCCGTTATTTTTGACGTATCAATAACAATGTCACTATTATCGTTGAGAGTTATTCCAGCGCTTTGTACTTCTTCCCCTTTGTCAGTATCAGCTCCCTTTGATCCGTTCTTTACTACAAAGACAATGAGCAGAAACAACAAAACTGCACCGATTGCAACTGTAGTTATGTTTTTAATAGATAACTGTTTCTTTTTAATAATTTTCTCCTCCACTCCATAAAATGATACCTTATAATACCATTACTTTGTGGAGTTTGTATGGAGATATCTTATTGATTATGATACTCCTTGGAAAAGTAATAATTTTTTTGCTCATCACTATGGAAATAAAGATAATCGGTCTGAGGCGGGTTAAGTGCCGCATTGATTGCTTCTCTGCCCGGATTACAGATTGGTCCTGCGGGCAAAGCCGGGCATTTATAGGTATTGTAAAAGCTGTTGTAACGGTTGATATCCCCGTCTATATATGGTTTTATATATTTTTCCACGTAATGGATACTCGCATCTAATTGCAGTTTCTTGTTTATCTTTAACCGGTTATGAATTACGGAGGATATGTTGTATTTTGTTTCTTTATCCTTTCCCTCTTTTTCCACCAGTGAAGCAATGGTCAGCACCTGGTTCACAGTCAACCCAAGCTCCGCTGCCTTTTGCCTATCAGCTTCTGTTATTTTTCCGTTTCCATTCTGTAAAAACCTGCCTATGGCATCTTCTCCTTTGCTCAATCGGTAGAACTCATAGGTATCAGGATATAAATATCCTTCCAGCAGGTAACAACGGTCAGGGTTATCCTCCAGCCCAGCAATTAAAGAATAATTTCTAAAATCATACTCCTCCATAGCTCTATACAATACTTTCTCTGAGGCACACACTCCTTTCCTGACCAGAAGCGTAAATACCTGAGGCACTGAATAACCTTCCGGTATGGTTACTTTTACTGTCCTCCCCAGATTGCTTACTTTGGAGGCTTCAACAAGGCTGGTGACTTTGTCATATGGATTGTATACTATAACTCCGCTTAATGCAGTGGTATCATACCCTTTTGTCTGCATATCAGATACTTTATAGGATTTAACACCTTGAGTTTTTAAAAGAACCCATTTAAGAGCTGCCATATGTACCATAACTGCTTTACTTTCCTTGGAGATATACATGGGCGAAGCCATGGTCTTTTTTATCCCTTTTGCCTTGGAGGAGGAATAGTAGTAAAAAGTACTGCTGTCCAGGGTAAAAATTATTTTCTTTTTATTCACAGTATTAGTAACAGTTGCCTTTTTTGTTGCTTTATTATAGGTGAATTTAAGGTCTGCTATCTGTGCCGTTGTTTTCTTCAAAGGAATCATGATGTTCCCTTTGTCAGTGGTTTCTATTCTCCCGTCAGTATCCTTGGAGAAATCCCATAAGGTATAGATGCCTTTTGCATCTGCAGTAAGGATTCCGTACTGTTTCTCTATTACAGTCCTGGTCTGGCTATTGGTCTCAGCCTCAGTGGCAGGCTCTGTCTCTTCCGTTACTGAGGTTTCTGTGGCAGCAATTGTCTGGGTTCTTAAAAATCCTGTTATTAACAGAGCCGGAATTATTATGAGTGCAGCCAGCTTCTTTATTTTTCTCATTAACTTACCTCTTTCTTTCATAAGACATGTCAGCCTTTAGATATTTAAGGCTTTTGTTATACCATATAATTACATTTCCCTCTATATTTTAAACCTTTGACAGAAAAATGCAATGGTTTAATTGATATTCGTCATAAAGACAAGAGGAATCCTCATAAAATTACTAAGACTGTAAGGAAAGAATGGCTGCTATGAATAAACAGGAAAGAGTACAGATAATTGTACGCTGCAGTGATTACGAGAACAATTACAATGAAATTGCTTCAATGGGTAAGCTCAAATATAAATTGCCTATGATTGACTCTTATGTTGTTGAGGTGGCACCGGATGCTTTAAGTAATCTCCAATCAGAGAATCACCTTTGGAGTTATGAACTGGATACACACATAACCGCTCAAATGAACCGTGTAGCCGATATCATAGATTTAAACTGGGCACACGAAAGAAATATTACAGGTGAAAATGTAGGAGTTGCAGTTGTAGATACCGGCATCTGTATGCACAAAGATTTTACAGAAGGGAAAAATAGAATAAAAGCTTTTCATGATTTGATTCACGGGAGAATTGAGCCTTATGACGATAACGGCCACGGCAGTCATGTCTCAGGAATTATAGGCGGCAGCGGCTTTTTATCAAATGGTAAATATACAGGCATAGCCCCGAAATGTGATCTGATCGGAATAAAAGTACTGGATCAGAAAGGTGACGGTAATATTTCGGATGTACTGGCAGGATTACAGTGGATAATTGATAATAAAGTAAAACACAATATAAGAGTCGTAAATATTTCAGTTGGTACAACGACAAAAGACAATGCCGATGAAAATTCGCTGTTGGTTAAGGGTGTAAATGCTGTGTGGGATGCGGGTATTGTAGTGGTGGTAGCTGCCGGTAACAATGGTCCCAGTCCCATGTCCATTTCAACTCCCGGTATCAGCCGAAAGGTAATTACCGTTGGCTCTTCCGATGACAGAATAACCGTTGAACTCTTTGGAAACAAAACCATGGATTATTCAGGAAGGGGTCCTACAGCCTCCTGTGTGAAAAAGCCAGATATCGTGGCACCCGGATCTAATATTGTATCCTGTGGTACCATGAAGAATTACCAAAGATACAGATACAATGTTCTTAATAATCCCAGAAATGATTATACTAACCTAATGTATACAGTTAAGAGCGGCACCTCCATGGCTACCCCCATTGTTACCGGTGCTATCGCTCTTTTACTTTCTGTATATCCGTCTTTAAGCAACAAAGACGTTAAACTGAAACTGCGGGACTGCGCCATTGACCTTGGTTATCCCTGGTCTAAGCAGGGCTGGGGTCTGTTAAATATAAAAAGACTTCTCCAATAACAGGTATGGCAGAATCTACCATGTATTAAGCAGACACGTTCTTTCATAACATTGTCTCTCTTAATTCATGGTAAGTTCTGCCATACTCTTGGTTTATATGCATAATTGCTTTACGGGGCCGAGGGTTCCACTCTGCGGAATAGGATTGCTTGTGACAATAAGGCATTATTTCAAGCTCTTATCACAGTTACATTCCTAAGGTGCAACAGGACAACTGTAAAACAGGGCGTTCTGCTTTGTGAAATAGCCGGATCAGAACCTCTTGTATAATTCCTGTTTGGCACCGCATACTGGACATTTATCAGGTGCACCGTCAAGGACTGTATGTCCGCAGATTGGACAGACATATACAGATTCCAGTTTGATATCCTGTCCGCCTTTTGCAGCGTCCTGAGCCTGTTTGAACAGTTCTGCGTGTATTTTTTCTGCTTCCAGCGCTAAATGGAAGGATCTTTGTGCTCCCTTTTCTTCCTGAAATTCTGCTGCATTCAGATACACTGGATACATTTGATCCACCTCATGAAGCTCTCCATTAATTGCTCCCTGCAGATTATCCACTGTTTTTCCTGTTCCGAATACTGCTCCGGCAACTACGGTAGCATCAGCAGTATCTCCTCCAATCTCCTTGAAGTGATTATTTGCATGTACCCTTTCTGCATAAGCTATGGCCTCAAACAGCTTAGCTATGTTAGGAAAGCCCTCTTTCTCAGCCATGGTTCCCCAGGTCAAATACCTCATATGGGCCATGCTCTCTCCACCGTAAGCGGAATGAAGAAAATCACTTGTCATTGCATTTTTAACTGCCATTTCTAACCTCCTTAGGAATTTATTTAAAAAGTAGGTCTACTCCTAAGCTTATCATAATCCCTGCTGAAATCTCATATAAATTCTGCATAATATCCATGCCGGTTTCACCAGAGAATTCTGCTAAGCTTAGGTGTATCCCTGCTTTTTTTACTGAACACACTATCTAACCACAGTATTACAATTTATATAATTAACCATATTCTATAAGTTAAACGAGCTTTATACAAATCGGTTGATTAAGGCCTCAATAACTTTTGTATTCCTCTCCTGTTCAATTAAAGTCTTGCCGTCTTTTAAAAGGTTATGCTTTCTATGAAAATCCAGTTTATCTTCTCTATAGATTATACCGGTGGGAATTCTTTCTTCGCCTTCCATTGCAGTCATAATTGCCGCTGCTTTATTAGTGGGGTCGTATTCTTCTCCCAGTGGTGAAACTTTACTCTTGTAGTAAGCAAAGGTATTGATCTTATTAAAGCTGATACACGGCTGCAGAATATCCACAAATGCATAGCCAGGATAAGAAATGGCTTCCTTCATAAGGGTTACCAGCTGTTTTGCATCACCGCTGAAACCTCTGGCTACAAAACCTGCACCGGCAGCTATTGCCATTAATACAGGATTTAAAGGAGTATTCATACTTCCATCCGTCTGTACTTCAGTAACATGACCTTCCTTACTGGTAGGGGATGCCTGGCCTTTGGTAAGTCCATAGATTTGATTATCATGTACAAAATGTGTAATATTTACATTTCTTCTTATGTTATGTATGAAGTGGTTTCCTCCTTCACCATAGGAGTCACCGTCTCCGGAATCCACGATAACTGTTAGTTTTTCATTGGCTATCTTGGCAGCAACTGCAGCCGGTAAAGCCCTTCCGTGAAGTCCGCAGAAACTGTTAGCGCTGATATACTGAGGTGTTTTTGCTGCCTGACCGATTCCGGCTACCATCAGTACATCTTTTGGATCTTTATCAAGCTCTTCCAAGGCCGTTTTTAAACTATTTAAAATGGCAAAATTGCCGCAGCCGGGGCACCAGGCTGTTTCGTAGGTTGTAAATTTTCCCATATCAGTCAAGACCTCCTTCCAGTACCTGTGATTCTATCTCTTCACCGGAAATCTGTCTGCCGTCATATTTTAATATACTCCTGTCACAGCTGATGCCGGTCTGTTCCCTGATAAGGGATGCCAGCTGTCCGGTGGCATTCTGTTCCACATTTATTAAGGTTCTTCCTTTGGAATACTTTTCAAGATTCTTTTTGGGCAGGGGATAGATATCACCGAATACCAATGCACCATAACTTCCTTTTCCCGACCGGTTTAAGCGGTTAACGGCTTCGCTTATAGGACCATAGGTAGAACCCCAGCCAAGGAGCAGTACCTTGCAGTCTTCTTCACCGATAAATTCCGGTTCCTGTAATTCCAGGGTCAGTCCTTTTAGCTTCCTCATTCTCTTATCCATCATATTATTTCTGACATCAGCAGATTCTGTTATCCAGCCTCTTTCATCATGTTCGTCACTGTCTGCTGTTACCAGATGTTCGGTTAATCCGGGTATAAGTCTTGGAGAGATACCGTCCTCTGTAATACGATAACGTAAATACTCCCCTTCTGCTTCTTTTGCAGGTTCTGTCAGTGTAATATCATCAAGGCTATAGGGTTTTACGCAAGCTGTAGTGTCACCAAGATATTGATCACTTAAAAGGATTACAGGTATCTGATATTTTTCCGCCAGATTCAGCGCTCTGATTGTTTGATAGAAGGAATCTTCATGATTTCTAAGGGCTATAACCATACGAGGGAACTCACCCTGTGCTGCAGAGATTACAAATTTTAGATCACTCTGCTCGGTTCTGGTGGGAAGCCCTGTTGCAGGCCCCGGCCTTTGTACATCTATTACTACCAGGGGAATCTCTGCTATACCGGAAAAGCCTAAAGCCTCCACTTTTAAACAGAAACCTCCGCCACTGGTACCAGTCATTGCTCTGGCTCCCGCATAGGAAGCACCAAGGGCCATATTGATTGCCGCAATTTCATCCTCTGCCTGCTCTACCAGGACCCCTGAGACATTACCGATAAAAGCCAGATATTCCATTACTGCTGTGGAAGGTGACATGGGATAAGCCGAATAGAATTTAAGTCCGCCGGCAACTGCTCCCAGTCCTACTGCCTTACTGCCGGAAATCAGCATATAATCTTTAAAGGGTCCTTCCAAATGTTCAAAGACAGGTTCAACGCTGTCATATCCAATCTGGATTGCCTTTAGATTAACTTCTAAAAAATCTTTCTTTATGACTCGTGGCATAACTTCTTCCACGTATGTAAACGGTTCACCAAAAAGCTTTAATATAGCACCAATAGCAATACTGCCTGATGCCCTTAGATTTCCAAGCTCCTTTGCCTTCTTATCCATATCCAGCTTGATTATTCTGTCGTCAGTGTATTCCAAGCTGCTGTCACACAGGATAAATCCCTTCTCAGTTAGTTTATCTTTATGCAGATGAATGGTTTCATCATTTAATGCAATAATACCATCAATTCTGTCACTGTGAGAATTGATCTTCTCGGTTCCAAAACGGATCATAGAAAAATTGTGGCCGCCGCGTACACGGGACATAAAATCCCTGGTGGTGTAAATATAATAACCGGAGTGCTTTAATAGCTTCTCCAGAATTGCAACAGTGGTGTCAATACCCTGACCTGCTGCACCGCCTACTAATAAATTGTACATAGTTCTCCTCCTTTTCTAAAATCTGACTATATTATACTTCATTTTCATTTGAATTTCAATAATAATTATCATTTTCTTTATTATTATTTATAAACAGGTATTTTCTCATGCAATTATCTCATATCATTCCAAGTCATGCATTTTAGAGAGACTTTTAATTGCTTTTTCCCGTAAAAACTGAAATGTTTCACTATAAGAATTATTATACGGATAAAATAAGTGTTCCTATCATCCTTATGCTGCACAAAGATGAAGCTGCTTCTGATGAAATTCAAAAAAGAAATTCCGATTATTTATATTAGTAAGAAAAGGAGATTATTCCATTTATTTTATCAGGGCGGAGATGGCTTTAAAGGTATCACTGCCAGCCTTTCTTGTTAATTCGAATAATAGGGATTCATAAGTAGCAACCATGATACCTTCATATTCATAACGTTTTAGTGCAGCTGCTTTATCTTCGGTTTTTCTTGATCCGATACAATTTGTAACGGCAATTACATTATAACCGGCTGCCCTTAAATCTATGGCCGTTTGTTGTACACAGATATGCGCCTCTGCACCGCACAAAATTATATTCTTCTTTTGCAGTTTATCTATCTCTTCTTTTATTCTGCTGTCCTCATAGCAGCTGAAACTTATTTTATCCAGATAATGAAAGTTATCCACCATGTCCCGGATTTCCGGTATTGTCATACCCAAACCTCTGGTATACTGCTGTGTTATGATAAAGGGGATTTGAAGCAGCTTAAAGCCCTCCAGCAAGAGCTTAACATTTCTTACACACTCTTCACTATCCTTAATCACAGGAAGCAGCTTTTCCTGTATATCAACAATTAATGCCATTGATTCTTCCGCCAATATTCTCATATATAACCATACCTTTCTATTAGCCTGCAATCTTTGGGAGGCAGGCACAAATTTTAATCTTTATCATAAATTACCCATATTATAACAATAGGGAACTACTGAGACAACTTAAACTTTACAAGCCTTTCTCTACATTCTGGGCTTAATCTTCAGTATCTCTGTAAAAGACAATGCAATTCTGTAATTTTCTGTCGGAAAAACACAACAATTTCTTCTATAAATATAGGAAATAGGGCAAGCTCAGATTCATATGATACATTGTAATAACAAATAGGAGGCTCTTACATGAGTGATTTAACAGCAACTAACTGCGGTTCCGGATGTGGCAATAATAGTTCATGGATTCTTATTCTCCTTTTACTTTGCTGCTGTGGCGGTGGTAACGGATTCTTTGGTGGCGGCTTTGGTAACAATGGATGCGGATGCGGCAATGACGGATGCGGCTCAATCATTTGGATCATCTTAATCCTTTGCTTATGCGGAAACTCCTTCTAATTATTCTTTATCAGTTAGAAGCTACATCAAACAGAAAAAAAGCTGCCTTACGGCAGCTTTTTTTCGTTCTATCTTCGATTCCAGTCCTGTCTTCCATTATGCCTGTTCTGTCTTACTCGTTCATAACAGTCCGGATCTATTTCATAAACTGAATTTCCATCTATAACCAAATCTCTTGATGATTTTTCAACCCTCTCATTCTTCTTGTCTATATATGAATAACCCGGATTAATCCCGTTATCCTGCATACTTTTTGCCTTTTGGTTGTCATTACCTCTGTTTGCATAATAATAATTTGGCATAGTAACCTCCTTGTAAATTATACTATTACATAAGTTGAATTTAGCCTTTCCATATCAGGCTTCCTTCACTTTGTATAGAACGCCCTAAAACAGCTGGGATTATAAATCTTAGATTTTATAAGAATTTAAAGATGGTTTAAGAATAAAAGACGTTCCTCCTGGTACCTCAGGTAAATTATTCTCAAGCTATTTTTTTACCAATCATTACAATATATGAATTGTATTTTTAAAATGTCCTCAAAAGATATTGATTAACAAATAGTTTTCTTATATACTTATATAAATTCATTCAAGTTTTTTACGTTAACGTGTAAAACTCTTAAGCAAGTAAAGCTTTATAAGAAATAAAAAAATATAAATCGGAAAGAGGTTTTATATGGCAGGTTCAACGTTTGGATCAATGTTTCGCATAACTACCTGGGGAGAGTCCCACGGTTCAGGAATAGGTGTTGTTATAGATGGCTGCCCTGCAGGGCTTCCTCTTGAGGAAGAAACTATTCAGGCTTTTCTTGACAGAAGACGCCCGGGTCAGACCAAATATGCTACTCCAAGAAATGAAGCAGATACGGTTAAGATATTGTCCGGTGTCTTTGAAGGAAAAACTACAGGTACTCCAATATCCCTTGCTGTTCTCAATACGAATCAGATCTCCATGGATTACTCTGAAATAGCCGGCTTTTACCGTCCAGGTCATTCAGATTATACTTATGATTCCAAGTATGGCTTCCGGGACTATAGAGGCGGCGGCAGATCCTCCGGAAGAGAAACGATCGGCAGAGTTGCTGCTGGAGCAATTGCTTCTGCTATTCTGAAGGAGCTTGGTATCAGCCTTTGCGCCTATACCAAATCAATCGGTAATATTAACATTGATTATACCAAATGCAACAGAGATAACATTCCTTTAAGTCCTTTCTTTATGCCAGACCTTGAAGCCTCTGTTGCCGCTGAGGCTCTCATGCAGGAGAAGATGGAGGAACAGAATTCCATAGGCGGTGTAATTGAATGTATAATCTCCGGTGTTCCGGCTGGTATAGGAGAACCGGTCTTTGACAAGTTAGATGCTAACCTTGGAAAAGCTATCCTATCCATAGGTGCCATAAAAGCAATTGAATTCGGTTCAGGTTTCTCGGCTGCTCAAAAAACCGGTGCACAGAACAATGACCCCTTTATATACACGGAGGATGGAAAAATCAGCAAATTAACCAATAATGCAGGTGGTATCCTCGGTGGTATAAGCGATGGTTCGGAAATCGTATTCCGGGCTGCCGTAAAACCTACAGCCTCTATTGCACAGACTCAGAGAACGATTAATAAAGCCGGTGAGAATATCAGTATAAATATTAAAGGCCGCCACGATCCGGTTATTGTTCCCAGAGCTGTCGTTGTTGTAGAATCCATGGCAGCTGTTACCTTAGTAGACATGCTGTTTGTAAGTATTACTTCCAGAATGGATTCTATTATTAAATTTTTCAGGTAACAGCAGGGAGAGTAATGAGTGAAAGCAAAGCACTTTCAGTCCTCTTGATTTTGTACGCGTGGAAGAACACGCAGATGGGAGTAATTATGAAAAGAAAATTCCTGACAACTCAGGAAATGGTTCAAATCGCGCTTTTTACTGCGATCCTTGCGGTACTGTCCCAGATATCTTTTATGCTTCCGGGAGGTATACCGGTCACCCTTCAGACCTTTGGTATTGTTCTTATTGGTACCATCCTTGGTAAAAAATCAGGTTTCCTGTCCGTATTCCTTTATCTTCTTATCGGTACGATTGGTATTCCTGTATTTGCTAACTTTGGCGGAGGTATCGACGCATTGGTCGGACCTACCGGCGGTTATCTGTTCGGTTTCCTTCCCATGGTCTTTCTCACTGGTCTTGGAAGCAGGAAATCCTACCATTTAGGTATCTTCTTTAGCATCATAGGTTTGCTGATTTGCCATGTTATGGGGCTTCTGTTCTATTATCAGATAACGGGCACCTGGTTATTGCCTTCCGTTCCTTTAATGCTGGCAAAAGATCTGGTAACTACAGTTGTTGCCGTTAGCCTCGGAAGAGAAATTTATAAGATACTTTCCCGTATGTCCATGGGATTAAACAGATCCTAATATTTCGGACATTTATACATTGATTTTTGCATTTATAAAATACACTTATTTAAGAGCTTCCTAAACCTCTGATATACAGTTTGCCGTTTTTATGCATACAGTATTTGTAAGGGTTTAGGAAGCTTTTTTCTGTTACTATTCATTTTCCTGTATAAAAATAAATAAGCCATTGACAGGACATTAATTCTGTGTATAATAATGATTATGCTGTTTAGCAACACTAAACTTTGAGTTTAATTTTATTAAGGAGCACAGGATGAAAATCGGTGAAAAAATCAAGGAACTTCGAGTACAAAAGAATCTGACCCAAGAAGAATTAGCAGACCGGGCGGAGCTCTCAAAGGGTTTTATTTCCCAGTTGGAAAGAGATTTGACCAGTCCCTCCATAGCTACCTTAGTTGATATTTTACAGTGTCTTGGAACCAATCTGGAAGAGTTCTTTTCCGATACCTCAACAGAACAGGTAGTATTTAAGAAAAGTGATTATTTTGAGAAAATTGATCCGGAACTTAAGAACTGTATCCAATGGATCATCCCAAATGCGCAAAAGAACATGCTGGAACCCATTCTCCTGACCTTGGAACCCGGCGGCTCTACTTATCCCGACAATCCCCACGAAGGTGAAGAATTCGGATATGTATTAAACGGCAGTATTGTTCTTCATATAGGGAACAAAACCTATAAAGCAAAAAAGGGCGAATCCTTTTATTATAAAGCTGGCAAGAATCATTATATCTCTGCTTCCGATAAGCAAGGCGCCAGTCTATTGTGGATATCCACACCACCAAGCTTTTAACTTAAAATCATACCAAAACGATGTATGGTTTTATCAAACTGGTGTGAAACGTACTTTACTTTTACAATAAACTCAGGAGGATTTATCATGTCTGGCGATAAACTTATTGATTTGATAGGCATAACCAAGAAATTTGACAACAATGTTGTTCTGGACAATCTGGATCTTTATATAAAGGAAAATGAATTCTTAACTCTGTTAGGCCCAAGCGGCTGCGGTAAGACCACTACTCTTCGTATTATTGGAGGCTTCGAAAATCCCGACAGCGGTAAAGTCCTTTTTGACGGAAAAGATATTACCAAACTGCCTCCCAATGAAAGACAGTTAAATACCGTATTTCAGAAGTATGCTCTTTTCCCTCATATGTCTATTTCAGAAAACATTGCTTTTGGATTAAAAATAAAGAAGAAAAGCAAAGCCTACATACAGGATAAGATAAAATACGCCTTAAAGCTGGTTAACCTTGAAGGTTTTGAGAATCGTACCCCTGATTCCTTAAGCGGCGGCCAGCAACAGCGTATAGCCATAGCCAGAGCAATCGTAAATGAACCAAAGGTACTTCTCCTGGATGAACCCTTAGGCGCATTGGACTTAAAACTGCGCCAGGATATGCAATACGAACTTATTCGACTTAAGAATGAGCTTGGAATAACCTTTATCTATGTTACTCACGACCAGGAGGAAGCCCTGACCATGTCTGATACAATTGTAGTCATGAACCAGGGTTATATCCAGCAGGTGGGTACTCCTGAAATGATATACAACGAGCCCAAGAATGCCTTTGTAGCAGACTTTATCGGTGAAAGTAATATTATCTCCTCAACAATGATAGAGGATGGACTTGTAAGTATACTCGGTTCCAAATTCGCCTGTGTGGATAAAGGCTTTGGAAAGAATCAGCCCGTAGACGTGGTTATCAGACCGGAGGATATCGATCTTGTCAAAGAAACAGAAGGAATTCTTAACGGTGTGGTTACTTCCCTGATCTTTAAGGGTGTACATTATGAAATGGAAGTTCTTGCATGCGGACATGAGTGGCTGGTTCACAGTACAGATCTATGCCCTGTGGGGAGTAACGTAGGCATTAAAGTAGATCCCTTTGATATTCATATTATGAACAAACCTCAATCTGAGGATGAGGAGGCAGTGACACCGGATGAAAACTAAGAAATGGCTCTCCTATCCATATGCACTTTGGATGGGTATATTTGTGATTGTTCCGCTATTTATCATAATATACTATGGATTTACCGCCAAAGAGGGAGGTCTTACCTTAAGTAATCTGGCTCTGATTATGGATCCAATTAATCTGAAAGCCCTGTGGCTTTCCCTTGAGCTGTCCATTATCAGTACAGTGATATGCCTTATCCTTGCTTATCCTCTCTCCCTGATACTCCATGGGATGAAATTAAAGAATAATTCCTTTATTATTATGATATTTATACTTCCTATGTGGATGAACTTTCTGCTCAGGACACTGGCCTGGCAGAATATACTGGAGAAGACGGGTGTTATCAATACCCTGCTTAAGTTTTTCCATCTGCCTGCACTGGATTTGATCAATACGCCGGGAGCAATTATATTCGGTATGGTTTATAATTTTCTCCCCTTTATGATACTGCCTATTTATAATTCCCTTGCAAAGATAAGTGATGATTATGTCAATGCAGCCAGAGATTTAGGTGCTAATTCTTTTGTAACTTTTATAAAAATCATACTGCCTATGACTTTGCCCGGTGTAGTCAGCGGTATTACCATGGTTTTTGTTCCTTCTCTCACCACCTTTGTTATTTCAGATATCCTGGGCGGCAGTAAGGTAGTGTTAATTGGAAATATTATAGAACAGCAATTTAAGACGGTTAATAACTGGCATACCGGTTCCGGTCTTTCTCTGGTGCTTATGGTGTTCATCTTCTTAAGTATGGCTGTGCTTGCCAAATATGACAAAGAATCGGAGGGCACGAAGATATGATAAAGAAATTTCTGTCCCGATTTTATTTAGGGCTCATACTATTATTTTTATATGCACCAATCTTTATATTAATAGTTTTATCCTTTAACAAATCAAAATCCCGTTCCAAATGGGGCGGCTTTACCTTAAGCTGGTATAACAGTCTGTTTCAGGATCAAGCTATTATGGAGGCACTGACAAACACTTTGATTATAGCCTTTCTATCTGCCCTGATAGCTGCCATAATCGGCACATGCGCCTGTCTTGCCATCAATAACATGAAAAAGGTACCAAGAACAATCTTACTTGGTATCTCCAACATTCCCATGATGAATGCAGATATCGTAACCGGTATTTCGTTAATGCTTTTGTTTATTGCATTAAGCTATCCCTTAAGTTTTTCCAGTGTGTTACTTTCCCATATAACCTTTAATATTCCTTATGTAATATTAAGTGTTATGCCAAGGCTTGCCAGACAGAATGTCAGTCTGTACGAAGCCGCACTGGATCTTGGAGCTACCAAGTCCTATGCCTTCTTTAAAATTATACTTCCGGATATATTCCCCGGAATATTTTCAGGCTTCTTATTAGCCTTTACCATGTCACTGGACGATTTTGTAATCACCTATTTTACCAATGGCGCCGGTGTTGATACCTTGTCCACCATTATATATACGGAAGTACGCAAGGGCATCAAACCGGAAATGTATGCGTTGTCTACTCTGCTGTTTGTAAGTATTCTGATTCTGCTGGTTTTAATCAACCGAAGAAATGACAGGGATAATACAGGAAAGACTCTTGGCAAGGCATAATAATTGCTGCCAATCAATATATCGCATCAGTGAAGAAAAGAGTGAAAGAAAATTATAAATTGAAAGGATGCCACATTGAGATTCTTTCACTCCTTATTATTGTGGCAATATCGCGGCCAGCCTGCGATATGCAATGGTCATAAACTATGAAAAGAATGCTAGCACTACTGCTTTTATGCACACTGATCCTAACAGGAACTGCTACTCTGACCGGCTGTTCAAGCGGAAGTGGGGAGAAGATTTATGTTTACAACTGGGGCGAATACATTGATCCCGATGTAGTGGACCTCTTTGAGAAGGAAACGGGAATCAAGGTTGTATTGAAATATTTTGAACAGAATGAGGATATGTATCCGGTAATCAAAAACGGCTCCGTTAAATACGATGTCGTATGTCCTTCTGACTATATGATTCAAAAGATGATTGAGGAAGATCTACTTGCTGAAATCAATTATGACAATGTTCCCAATATCTCCAATATCGATCCTGCTTATCTAAAAAGTGCTGCAGAGTTCGATCCCGGAAATAAATACAGCGTACCTTATTGCTGGGGAACAGTAGGTCTATTGTATAACAAAACCATGATTAAGGAACCCATTGACAGCTGGGCAGCTCTCTTTGACAAAGATTTCATTGAGCGAAATGGTTACAACGGTGACATCCTTATGATAAACAGTGTAAGAGATGCATTTGCCATTGCTTTAAGTTACCTCGGTTACTCCATAAATACTACAGATGAAGCTCAGTTAGAGGAAGCAAAAGCATTGTTGCAATCACAGAAACCAATGGTTGATGCTTATGTAGTAGATCAGGTAAGAGATAAAATGATTGGCGGAGACAATCCAATTGGTGTAATCTACTCCGGGGAAGCTATCTTTACCCAAAGAGAGAATCCGGATCTGGAATATGTTGTTCCCAAAGAAGGCTCCAATGTATGGATCGACGGCTGGGTAATACCCAAGAACGCACCAAATAAAGAATATGCAGAGAAATGGATTAACTTTATGTGTGAACCGGAAATCGCATTAAAGAATTTCGAATATATAACATACTCCACACCAAACAAAGCCGCCAGAGAATTAATCCAGGACGAAGATATCAAAAACAGTGCAGTGGCATTCCCTCCTTCCGATATACTGGACCGCTGCTCCACCTATCATTATCTTGGTGAAGATATGGACGCTCTCTACATTCAGAAATGGAATGAAGTAAAATCTACCCAGTAGGTAAAAATTAATAACGGATCCCCTAACCTACTCCCAATTAATAAAGATTCTATAATAAATGTTTGAAGTATATTTGTTGACACACTCCCACTATTGACACAAAGCCTAAATAAAAAGGGCAAATGAATGAAAAATATCACATTCATTTGTCCTTTCTTTATTTACAGATATAGATACTTCATAATTTAATTCAACAAATATATTATTCCCATAATATGGATTCATCGTCTATCCGCTTTTCAAAAGATTTTAAATCAACAAATATATTATTCCCATTCGATTTCAGGCAAATTGCGCAAACCAGAAGAATGAATGCGCCTATGGAAAGGTATTAGAAGTACTTTTCTCTGGATATTTTGTGCTATCTTCTAAAACAGATTGTTTGAGCGAAGCGAGTTATCTGTTTTAGAAGATGTCAAGCACAAAAAATCCAGAGAATTAGGACTTCTTATACCTTGAAATCGAAGCATGAGTTCTTCTGGTTTGCGCAATTTAGCCGTCCCCTTGTGACAGACCACCCTTTTGCCATTCAAATTATTCCAAACACAGGAATCACAAAGAAAAACTTCAATTGAGTTATTTATTCCTTTACAATATTCCTATCCTCACCCTTTAAGAATGCCTTCATATTCTCATATACTTCAGCCACACATCTTCTCCTGGCCTCTACCGTAGCCCAGGCTATATGCGGAGTTATTATGAGCTTTTTGCTGTCCTGAATAGCAAGCAGAGGATTATCCGCCGCCATCGGCTCCTGTCTTAATACATCAAGCCCCGCACCTGCAATCCGGTCATTCGATAACGCTTTACAGAGGGCAGCTTCGTCAATAATAGGTCCTCTGCCAAGATTTAATAATATTGCACTAGGTTTCATCTTATTAAGGGCTTCTTCTCCAATTAGATTTTCCGTATCCTTATTTAACGGTGCATGAATTGATATAATATCAGATTCCTTTAGCAAAGTATCAAAATCAACTCTCTCATATTCCCCATTCAGATTCCTGCCGGAGGTTGAGTAATAGATTACCCTGCAGCCGAAAGCTTTGGCAATGGAGGCAACTCCTTTTCCGATATTGCCCAAGCCTATTATACCCCAGGTCTTTTCATATAGTTCATTGAACTTCTCATCGAAACAGCTGAAAATATCACTGCTTACATATCCGCCGGATTTGACAAAGTTATCATAATGACATAATTTCTCATAAAGGTAAAATAAAAGAGCAAAGGTATGCTGTACTACAGACTGTGTTGAATATCCCTTTACATTTGCTACTGCTATACCCCTGCTGTTCACATAAGGAAAATCAACAATATTGGTTCCGGTACCTGTAATACATATCAGCTTTAGATTAACAGCAGCTTTTAGATTCTCTTCATTCATTGGAATCTTGTTCACCACAAGGATGTCTGCTTCCTTAATTCTCTCACTATTAAGCAAAGGTTCACTTTTATTATATTTTGTTACCTCTCCTAAGGTTTCAAAGACCGATAAATCAACGTCATCTCCTAAGGTATCTGTTTCCAAAAAAATTATATTCATATACAAACAGCCTTTCCTTCAAATAAAAGTTATCGTACTCTTTCAGGCAAGCCAATTTTTTTCTGTACCTTACGAAGTGTTTTCGTTGCGAAATAGTTGGCTTTATCGCTGTTTTCTTTTATAATTCCGTCTATATAGGCTTTATCCTTTGACAGTTCATCCATTCTCTGATGGATTGGCACCAATACACTGTTAACGGCTTCCCCTACTGCAAGTTTGAACTCTCCATAACCTTTGCCGTCAAATTCTCTTTCAACTTCTCCAGACGTTTTATTCGTAACTGAGGAATAGATATCAATAAGATTCTTGATTCCTGGTTTCTCATCGGTATAACGTATTTCATTGTCAGAATCGGTAACTGCTCTCTTAAACTTACGAATAACTGTATCCGGGTCGTCCATAAGATAAATGGTAGCATTAACATTCTCATCGGATTTGGACATTTTCTTATCCGGCTCCTGAAGGCTCATGATTTTGGCACCTACTTTACCGATATAAGGCTCAGGAATGGTAAATACCTCTCCGTATACCCCATTGAAACGTTCAGCAATATCTCTTGTTATTTCAAGATGCTGTTTCTGGTCTGCACCTACAGGTACAACATCTGTCTGGAACAACAGGATATCTGCTGCCATAAGAACAGGATAAGTAAAGAGGCCGGCATTAATATTGTCGGCGTGTTTTGCTGACTTATCTTTAAACTGTGTCATACGGTTTAATTCTCCCATATAAGTAAAGCAGTTTAAGATCCAGCTTAGCTCTGCATGACCGGACACATGTGACTGATAGTAAATACAGTTCTTAACGGGATCCAGACCGGCAGCAATATAAAGGCTTAGAAGCGTTCTCGCTCTCTTACGAAGCTCTGCCGGGTCCTGTCTTACTGTTAAGGAATGCAAATCAACCACACAGTTAAAACACTGGTAACTATCATCATTGTTCAAATCAATCCAATTCTTTAGAGCTCCCATATAATTTCCCAGGGTAATATTCCCCGTTGCCTGCATTCCGCTAAATAGTACTTTCTTTCCGTCTAACATTAATATTTACCTCCGCTTACTTTTCATTCTCTAAAAATTTCTTACTGCTATAGAACAAGAGTCCGACTTTCCTGACTCATGCGCTGAAACCCTGTCATCATAGCACAACATTTCCTTATGTGTGCATGTGCTCTTCACCCGGCAGTCCTTTTTACGTAATAGGCGCTATTTCTATTACCAGGTGCTACTCCTATTACCAGGTGCTACTCCTATTACCAGGATGTTATTTCTTTTACAAAAAAAGACCTCTGTCACAGAATACTACTCTCGTAATATCACTGGGACAAAAGTCATGTTCACTTCTGCGGTACCACCCGGTTTGGCGCACTAGCGCCCGCTCAATCCATATACAAAAATATATGCTTCATTGATAACGGCTGAAGACCCCGTCGGGCATTACTTGGAATCGTTCCTTTCCTCCCGAGCCTATAAGTCCATTCATACAGATTCTGCTGCTGTCTTCCACCCTGCGACAGCTCTCTGATAACAGATGCTTCTGCTTACTACTCTTAATCATCGGCTTTTCTTTTTCTGTATTCAGTATACTCCATGGAGCAAACGAAAGTCAATATTAAATATTATTCAACAGCTCAGCAAAACTATCGATAGCTTTGTCGTAGCCCTTTACGTCACCGAAACCATATCTGGCATAGATAAACGGTATCCCCGCTTTCTGTGCAGCTGCATAATCTCCCTCAGTATCACCTAAATATACCGGTGACTGCAAGTTATTTCTCTCGATTACAAGCCTTATGTTGTCAGCTTTTAATTTACCGCTTCTGCCTGGATATTCGAAATCCTCAAAGATATCCCACAGTTTATGAGCATTCAGAAAACACTGGATATATCCCTCCTCACAATTGCTTACGATAAAGAGCTTATAGCTCTTCTTAAGCTCTTTTAAGGTACTGATTAATCCAGGGTACAATATACCTCCGTCCTTCTCAAGGTAAGGACATTGTTTGATAACGCTCTCTCTCATAATAGCAAGGGCTGTCTCTGTCTTGGCACCAGGAAGCAGCTTGACTGCTATTTCTTCTAAAGGCCGTCCATATAGAGCTTTTAAATTATCAGCTGTTATAACATCCTTAACCTCACCATATTTTGCAGCTTCAGCCTGCCATACTACTGCTGCTCCGTCTGTTGCATCCCATAGTGTTCCATCTAAATCAAATATTATACTGTCCGCCATAATGCTCTCCTTCAAACTGTTACTGCCTCTCTAGTGAGAAAGGCCTTTCTTGTGTAGTAAAATGCGTTGGATTTCAAATCATTTTATTTAAGCAATATCACAAGCAGGCTTATGACATGCATGAGGTTGTTCTTATGCTTTTATTATATCTGATAAATCCTTTGTAGTATACTACTTTTCGTAAAGAAAATTTTTTACTTTTAACTGCATCCTATCTATGTTATAATAAGTCAAAATTTATTAACTGAAGGAGAGAGTATTATGGAGCAAATTGCAAGCTTTACCATAGACCACCTAAGGTTGCTGCCGGGTATTTACGTATCAAGAAAAGACAAAGCAGGTGACACGGCCCTTACCACATTTGACATACGTATGACCAGACCCAATTATGAGCCGGTTATGAATACTGCTGAGATCCATACCATCGAGCATCTGGGTGCAACATTTTTAAGAAATCATCCTGAATATAAGGATAATACGATTTATTTTGGACCTATGGGCTGTCGTACAGGCTTCTACCTGATACTGGCAGGGGATTATACTTCGAAAGATGTTGTCCCTTTGATTACAGAAATGTATACTTTCATACGGGATTTTACCGGTGAGGTTCCCGGAGCCGCTGCATTTAACTGCGGTAACTACCTTGATATGAACTTGAATATGGCAAAATATCTTGCCGATAAATTTGTAAAAGAAATACTAGATGGAATAGATGAGGATCATCTAAACTATCCCCATTAATGAGGACGGGGTTTTTATTACCCCTCCTTTTTTTTATTATGAACTTTCGTTAATTAACTCATTAAATTCTATACTTCTTACAGCCATGATAAAATTCAGAGTGAATTATAAAATGCTTCTATTTATAACGACTCACACACCGGAGGTAACAACTTGCTAAAGACAATCAAAAGTAAACTAATTTTTCTTATTATAGGTATTCTCATAATGCTTATAATCCTCAGTGCCTATTTTATATATGTGATGAATTCAATGAATGACAAATCTCTTATAATGAATGAAGAGCTGCTACCCGGGATTATCATCTCCGAAGATCTCAATACCATGACCTCTAACTACAGGATTCAGGAATATAATCATATCCTTAATGACGTACTATCCTCAAAACTCGAAGTGGAAAAAGATTTAAATGCAAGAAAAGATCAGATCAATGAGAAATTAGAAGAATATAAAAAGTATATCAGAACTTCCAATTATGAAATACTATACAATCAGATAATAACAAGCTGGCAAAGCTATATAGCCCTCCATGATAAAGCCATAAGCTATAGCAGAAATCAGGATACTGCTTCTGCCTTGGAACTTATGAATAATGATTCAAAAACAGCCTTTGACACAATCTCCGCTCTTTTGTCAAAGTTAGTTGATTATAATAAAACTGCTGCCACAAAAGAAACGAAATCCAGTAATGATTTATACCAAAGCGCAGCAAGAAACAGTATAATCGTAATTCTCGCACTATCCGTCATTAGCCTTGTGATGGTTTTCTTCATTATCCGGTCAATTCTTAAACCTCTGAATATCTTAAAAAGAGAATTAAATACTCTTGCCGAGCAAGGTGGAGATTTGACCCAGACAATACATATTAAAACCAAAGATGAAATCAACCAGCTGGCCATCAGCATAAATAAATTCATCGGGAATATCAGGGGAATCATTGAGAATGTCAGTCACTATTCTGCCGGTACCGATAATCTGGTAGCCGAGGTTCAGACAAATATGTTATCCTTAAGCAGTACCATTGAAGATATCTCAGCAACTACGGAGGAATTGTCAGCCGGAATGGAGGAAACAGCTGCCTCCAGTGAAGAAATGACCAGCTCTGCTATGGAAATAGAAAATACCGTTCATGCTATAGCCTCCAAAACTGCTGAAGGCGCTGAGAAAGTAAATGAAATCAGCCGCCGGGCAGCTGATGTAAAGTCCCGAATCAGACTCTCACAGGAGGAAACCTATAACCTGTTAGAAGAGGTCAATGGCAAACTAAGACTTTCCATCGAGGAATCCAAGATTGTACAGCAGATCAATGTATTATCAGAGTCTATTATGCAGATTACAAATCAGACCAACCTCCTGGCATTAAATGCCGCCATCGAAGCTGCCAGGGCCGGGGAAGCCGGGAAAGGCTTTTCCGTGGTTGCCGAGGAGATACGAAAGCTGGCGGAGGAATCCAAAAATGCGGTAGAAGAAATACAAGGTATTACAGATAAGGTGACCCTGTCCGTTGATAATCTGGCAGTGAACTCCAAGTCTCTACTGACCTTTATGGATACAAATGTACGCAATGATTATACTTCCTTTCTGGATATTATGGAGAAGTACAGTGAAGATGCTTCTTTTGTTGATACTTTAGTTAAGAATTTCTACCAGGCTGCCAGTAACCTTTCAGAAAACGTAAGCCATATGCTCGAAACCATTGACGGTGTATCCGCAGCCGCCAGTGAAGGTGCCGAGGGCACTGCTGAAATAGCTAACAAGGTAACCGATATAAATAGTATGTCTGCTGAAGTTCTGAATAAAGTAAATGATTCCAGAAACAACATGCAAAGATTACAGCAGGAAATCTCTAAGTTTACCACCTAGAGTCTGCTTAAAACACTTATGCCGCACTGGGCGTTCCATAGCTTTTTGTTACCTCTTTTTTGTTCTCTGCTTGTCTTAAATAGCATCCCCTGTGGTTATATTTTTCCTGTATTTGAATATAGTATAATGATAAATAAGAAATGGAGAAGCTATGGAAGGTTACGGTATGACTAATTCTTTTAACAACGAGGATGCTGATAAGGTTAACAATCCAAATACAGCAGGCAGTGCATCATCTCCTGAAAATAATACCATTAACTCTGTTGGGAATTACAATACCGGAAATCATGGTAGCGGATATCCATACGGATATTTTAACGGAGCTGTAAACCCTGCTGCATCCGGTTTTAAGAATACATCCGCTTATAATAATAACTCCGCCGGTAATAATGCATCAGATGATATTTCTGCTGACGATGGTGCATATGACAGTAATAATGCTTATAACAATGGCTTTGATTTTACATATCAGGATAATCCTGAAAGCACAGAAAGCAGTTCACAAGCCGGGGCTGCTGACTTTGATTCTACTGCTTCTAATGAACCCCACGAATCTGGTTCTGAAGAACTGCCGCCTAACGAAAATAATTTAAAGCATATGTTAGATATCATGAAGGCTGCATTTCCGCATCTTGATAATGAAACACAGGAATCCGCAAGTCTGATTATACAGACCACTGAGCTAATGGACACCCTGCAGTCAGTCAGAAGCAAAGACCGTGTTTCTGCATTTAGCTTTCAAAGGCAGAACATTGATATTGTTGCATTATTGAACAGCATCCGAAAGGTATGTTATGCAAGAGAGAGACAGATTATTGACAGTATTCTGAACTTTATGAATATGAAAAATATGTTTGAAACCTACTCTGCTCTTTCCAGTATGATGGCTTCCCAGGCTGAGACTACAGAGAACAATACTGAAAATAATACTAACAACACTGAATCAAACAATGGTTTCGGTTCAGGTTTAAATCCTAATATGATGGAGCTTCTTAGTACAATGCTGTCACCGGAGCAAAAGAGTACCTTTGATAACTTAAGTATGATGTTTAATATGATGCAGGAAAATTAATTTTATGGAGGAATAAGTGTGAATAATTTAAATTGGATGAATCACCCGGCAATGAAAAACATTGATCCCAGAAAACTGGCTATACTAGTTGATCTTTCCAAAGAAGCTGAGGGCAAATCCCAGGATAAGGTTGTTCCTCTGCTGGTAAAAGCTAATACCCAGCTAAAGGCAATGAATTTAACGTTTACCAAAGAAGAGAATGACCTGTTAGTGGATATACTGACACAAGACATGTCCCCTGCCGATAAGCAAAAAGTAGAAATGATTAAAAAAATGTCTAAAAACTTCCGCTAAGCTTGTAAAAGCCTGAAGAAGCAAGGAATCTAGCCCTTGCTTCTTCAGGCTTTTTATTTATTCATCTATGCTGTTGCTATCAGATCTTTTACCATTATGCTCTGGCCGCTATCGCTTGCCAGGGAGCTATATCCATGCTTATCATATAATGCAACTGCTCCCTTATTGTGAAGAAAAACATTCAATACTATCTTCTCTATCCCTTTATTTTTCGCATAATCCTCCAGAAAATTCATTATCTTATCGCCATAACCCTTTCTGCGGTACTTATTATAAACTTCCAGATCATAAATATAAACAACTTGATAACCTGAGATTTCTCTTTGTCCATACCATACAAAACCAACTTCCATACTTTGATCAATCATTACTTCCATATGATAATCTTCACGAATCCTTCCCTCTGGCAGAAGGTGGTCAATATTGTCCTTAGCAATTGTATAGGCCTCTTCTTTGGTCATGCAGCCCGTTGCAAACATCTCTTCTGCATATTGCTCCGGTATGGCTTTTTTGTATTTCTTTAATTCTTCACTTGTAATTGCTCTTGTGCCTGTTATTTCACTCATAAAATAACCCCTCCTGTTCAGGAATCCATAATTCATTTTCACACTATACCAGTTTTTACCAGTAAAGTCAATTGCAATGGGTTCCTCTTTCAAGAGGGGTTATTCATATTATTTAGTTTGTGACGGAGCTAAGTGAAGCTGCTGCCGTCAGATAATAATAACAGGTAACAGAAATCTCCCTGCCCTCCGGCAAATCCATGCTGTAAGTTATTTCATAAGTCTTATCATCGATATAGGTAATGCCTACCATTAACTGATCTGTGCACTCCGTGCCGTCTTCCCTGTAAGCTTTTACATTAGAAAGCGAAGAGATATCCTCCATCGTGGTATTTGCTGGTAAATCATATCTGTTAGCAGCACCTTCTATACGTACACCTTCAAAATAAGTATACTGAACAGTCTCTTTCGTAACATTACCATATTTATCGGCTACTTCATAATTTACAAAGTATGCATAGTCTTCAATTGGCTGGACTGTAATCTTGATATCCTTATTTGTAAGGGCTGTATAATTATCAGCTACTGAGACACCTTCTTTTGCCAGCTTAAGAATCTCTTTATCACCTGCCGCAAGCTGTTCTTTTGTAATTGTACGATGATTGACACCTGTTAATACCGGCGCTTCATTATCTACAAAGACAGTAGCAACAGCTTTGGCCGTTTTTTTGTTTTCTGCCTTTACACTGTAAGCAAGTTTATAGGAGCCATCATCTGCTTTGGTAATTGTTACTTTTATATCCTTGGCAGGAAGCTTCTTAACGGAAAGAAATGCTGATACTCCTTTTAATGCATAAGCTCTGTTAATAACGGTATCCGTACCTTCAATTTTGTCGGCAATGCCTTTGATTACAGGGGCATCTTTGCTCTGTTTCACTGTAATGGTCGCAGTTTTTGTTGTTTCTTTTCCCAGCAGATCTTTTATCGTATAGCTGACTTTATACTTTCCGGCTGTATAGGTGTCAATCTTTCCAACAGCCTTAATATCCTCTGTTATATCTGTCCCTGTAGTGGAAACAGCCTTAATTCCCTCATAAAGATCAACCTTGGAGCCCCATTCAACAGATTTACTCTTAACACCAGTGATAACCGGACCTTTCTTGTTATAAGGGTTGTTGACATTCGGATCTGTAGGGTCCCAGCCGGTACCGACAGGAAGTTTTGCAGCAACGGGTTTGCCTAAAGGTCCCGGATCCTTCCCATTATAAATCTCAACAGTAGTACCTATAGGACAATTATCATAGATCCATTTCGCATCCTCAACGGTTAAGCGTACGCAGCCATGAGAAGCTGTTGTACCCAGTTTGTTATACTGGGTTGCTGAAAGTGTAGATGCATCCATTTTGTAATACCAAACGGAATGGAATAAAATACCTCTTACGATTCTTGTTGAATACTGCCCCCAAACATCTCCCATAAGAAGTTTCCATCTGTACTTAACCGGAGTCTTAAAGACACCTAAAGGAGTATCAGCTCCTACCGAGCATACCATTGCTCGTACAGGTACCGTATATTTTCCATTTTCATCTTTTCCGTATACTGTAACAACATTCTGTTGTTTATTAACCTTTATATAGTACGGATAATCCACTTTCGCTTCCGCCCGTACTCCGTTTGTAAAAAGACCTATTAAAAGTGATGCAATGCTTAAGATAACAATCTTTCGTATTGTTTTCAATGAATATGTCATTAACTACCTCATTCCTCCATATGTCTCATACGCATCAATAAAAATAGATGCGAAAGATTAGCATAATTTTAAGCGGTTCTAACTCCTTTCCTTTAATCGACTGCCATTAATTGGCACAATCGGGTACTGCTAACATAAGCAAATTTTGTGTTAATCATATGGCAAAACTGTTTCAAATCTATTAAGACGAAAACTGGGATTGGTACAGGTTATAGTAGAATCCTTTTTCTGCAAGAAGCTCCTTATGATTTCCCTGTTCTACTATGTTACCGTTATTCAGTACAAGTATTGTATCAGCTTCTTTTATGGTAGATAAACGATGTGCAATTACGAAGCTTGTTCTTCCCTCCATCATCTTTAAGAAAGCTTCCTGAATCTTGATTTCGGTTCTGGTATCAATACTGCTGGTTGCTTCATCCAGAATCAGCATAGGAGGATCTATGATAAGTACTCTGGCTATCGTAAGCAGCTGTTTCTGACCCTGGGAAAGGTTTCTTCCATCCTCTTCAATTACCGTATCATAGCCTTCAGGCAGCCTCATTATAAATCCATGTGCTTTTACTGCTTTGGCAGCTTCTACAATTTCCTCCTGGGTTACATCCGTACGCCCATATGCTATATTTTCTGCAATGGTGCCACTGGTAAGCCAACTCTCCTGTAATACCATACCAATTGATTTTCGGAGATTATCCTTATCCATATGGCTGATGTCCTTACCGTCAATAAAGATCTTCCCGCTGTTTAATTCATAAAAACGCATTAAAAGATTGACCAGTGTGGTCTTACCGGAGCCTGTAGGTCCCACAATTGCAACCATGCTGCCCTTTTCCACCTTCAGATTAAAATTCTGGATTAAGGGAACTTCTTTCTTATAGGAGAAATACACATTGTTGAATTCCACATTCCCCTGGCAATCCTTTAATTCAACCACCGGTTCCTTTGCAGTAACCTCCTCTTCCTCATCCATAAGTGCAAAAATTCTGTCAGCAGAAGCAAAAGCAGCCTGTATCTGTGATGCCACTGCCGTAATTTCATTAATAGGTTTCGCAAATTGGTTTGAGTAAGTCAAGAAACTTGCAATATTACCCACAGACAGATTACCTGCAAGACTTAAGAGTCCACCCATTACGGTTACCATGACATAGGCAATATTATTTACAAGTCTTGTGGTAGGATTGGTTAAGGAAGAGTACCACTGAGCCTTCTGTCCGGCTTCATAAAGACTGCTGTTCATAGCTCCGAAGTTCTCCATGGCTTTGTTTTCATATCCAAAAGCAATAACCAGTTTCTGATTCTCTATGATTTCTTCTGCATATCCGTTAAGCTCCCCTGTCAGTCTGGACTGCCTGGCGAACATCTGCCTGGAATGCTTTGCAATAAAAGAGGCAATAAAGAAACATAAGGGTGTTACTATTATAATTGCCAGGGTAATTACCGGACTTATAATCATCATAAAGATAAAACTTCCGATGATTATTACCACAGAAGTCATAATCTGTGTTATTCCCTGAAATAAGCCGTCCGTAATGGCATCGATGTCATTGGTAAGCCTGCTGATTACATCTCCATGGGAATGTCTGTCGTAATAGTTGACAGGTAATCTGTTCAGCTTATAGAAGGCATCTTTACGCAAATCCCTCACAGTATTGTTCGCTGCTATATTACTGATTACAGACATCAGCCATTGGAAGAAACTGCTGATAACATATAAAATTACCAGAACCAGCAGTATATTACGCAGACCGCCAAAATCAACGGTTCCGGTTCCCATAATATTATCGATTGCCTTTCCCATTAGCAGCGGCGTAAATACCGCCATGGTATTGCCAAATAATGAGAAAAGAAACGCAACTACCAGAAGCTTCTTACTTTTACCGATATAGCCCCATAATCTTTTTATTGTTGTTTTCTTCAAATTAATAACCATGCCTTTCTCACAGCCGGTAAACTTTGAACCACAGGTGCAAAGTTCCTTGTGAAATGTTTTTTACTCATTAACCCCTGCCACTTCCTGTGAGCGGCAGATTTCCTGGTATACTTCACAGGTTCTCAACAGTTCCTCATGAGTTCCCAGTCCAACAGTTTCACCTTCATTGAGTACCAGTATGGAATCACAATTTCTCAGAGTGCTTGCTCGCTGGGATATTATGATTACCGTGGTATCTTTTGCTTTTTCCTTCAGAGCTTTTCGAAGAGCTGCATCAGTAGCATAATCCAATGCACTGAAACTGTCGTCCAATATCAGTATTTCCGGTTTCTTTACCAAGGCTCTGGCTATGGCAAGTCTCTGTCTCTGTCCGCCTGAGACATTTACTCCACCTCTTCTGATGGGTGTATCATACCCTTCCGGAAGCTTGTTAATAAATTCCTCTGCCTGGGCAATGGCAGCTGCCTTTTTAAGCTCTTCTAAAGGAGCATTCTCCTTACCCCAACGAAGGTTATCCGCGATAGTTCCAGTTATTAATACCGATTTTTGCGGCACCAGGCCGATGATTTCCCGCAATTTGTTAAGATTATAGTTCTTTACTTCTTTGCCGAAGACTTTTACGCTGCCCTTCTGATTATCATAGAATCTCGGTATAAGGTTGATCACCGTAGACTTACCGGAACCGGTACCTCCGATAACACCAAAGGATTCCCCTTTCATGATACGAAAGGATATATCTGCCAGAGCATAACTGCTTGTATCTTTTATATTATCCGAATTCTCTTTATATGCAAAAAACACAGAATTAAATTCTACTGCCGGTATACTTTCATCAACTACCAGCTCCTGGGTCTTTTCAGGATTTGTTATGCTGGTCTGAGTTCCAAGAACCTCATTTATTCTTCCTGCACTGGCATAGGCCTTTGTAAAGATTACAACCAGATTGGAGATAACAATCATTGCAGCTAATATCTGCGTCACATAACCTACAATTGCAATTACCTCACCGGTTTCCATTAGCCCATTATTTACCCTTACGGCTCCAGCCCATATGATAGCCACAATGGCAAAATTAAGTACAACACTTGTCAGAGGATTCAGCATGGCAGATATTTTTCCTACTTTAACGGCATTAACGGCATATTCATTGTTAATCCTGTCAAAGCGCTCTTTCTCCCTGTCCTTTCTGGCAAAAGCTCTGATAACCCTGACGCCGCTTAAATTCTCCCTTAATTTCAAAGATATCTCATCCAGTTTCTTCTGTACGTTTCCATATAAAGGTATGGATTTTTTCATGGTATAATACAGGATCAGTATGAACACCGGTATTACAATAAGTAAGATAAGCGATAAGCTCACATCCAGTACAAAGGACATTATAAGCCCGCCGATGCACAGAAAGGGTGCACGGATTACCAGCCTTATAAACATTGCCACTGCCAGCTGAATCTGGTTTACATCATTGGTTATACGGTTTACCAAAGAAGAGGTTCCGAATTTATCCTGTTCCTTTCCTGAGAGTGTTTCCATATGCTTAAATAATGCATTTCTTATATCAGTACCCATACCCTGGGACACTAAGGACGCACTGTACTGACAAATAAGAGCGCAAACTACTCCGACTATTGCAGTTATGAGCATGATCATGCCCATTTTCCATACATAAGCTTTATCTCCGTTTTTAAGACCCACATCAATAACCTTGGACATAAAAAAAGGAAGAAGCAGCTCTAAGATTGCTTCCATTAATTTAAAAGCAGGTCCTATTATGAGAAGCTTTTTGTACGGCCTGAAAAAATGTTTGATATTTCCCATATACTACCTCATTTCTTTGTTCTCGCTATGGTGTGTTTGAATGCCGCAAATTGGGACAATCAGAAAGATACAAGGAGTTACAACACACCTTAAGTTGGCATATACAGCATATTATGCAGGAACCATATTATCGTAGTTCTAATATTCTGCCAACTAATGATTGCTTTTAAACAAACATAAGCTAAATTATACCATTCTTTTATGTTAATGTTAATAGAAACGCGTAGATTTATCATATAAAAGCATGAAATACTCTCACTTATAATCCTGACTAATTTATGTATGAATAACTGAATAGCTACTATAGCCATTGCTCCCCTTATAAATCCATGTAATCACAAACAGTTTTTTCCATAGAAATAAAAGTAAGAAGCTTATCATATAATTAATTTGACACAGAGTATAAATAAGCTGTATTTCATCTTTTTGACCTCTCTGCTTCCTTCCCCCCTTTGATTCTGTATGTATTAAAGTACTCAGATGGAAGCTTTGCAGGGAATGAATTTCAGCTTATAGAAGTAATTGAGAAAGGAGCAAAATCCCCATGTCCATAATTCGGGATATGCAATAGGTGTTAAAAAATGACGACCAATTGGCACAGTATTACAAAAGAAGCGGTCCTGCGGGAATTGGACTCTGGACTTTCAGGACTGTCAAAAAAAGAAGCTTTGAAAAGACAAAAAAAATATGGCCTTAACGTTCTTGAAGCAAAAAAGAAAAAACCACTGTTCTTACGCTTCATCAGCCAGTTCAAGGATTTTATGATCTTAACCTTGATTTTTGCCGCACTGATTTCTTTTTTTGTATCCTTATTGCATGGTGAACTGGATTTCGTAGAACCGGCAATCATCATTTTTATTATCACCTTAAATGCCATACTGGGGGTTTTACAGGAAAGCAAAGCAGAAAAATCTCTGGAAGCTCTCCAAAAAATGTCCGCACCTACAGCACTTGTTATGCGAGATGACCTTCTGGAAAGTGTGGATGCCAAGGAACTGGTTCCCGGTGATCTTATATATCTTGAAACTGGTCATTTCGTTCCGGCAGATGCAAGGCTTTTAACCTCCGTAAATCTTAAAATTGATGAAGCTTCCCTTACCGGGGAATCCCATCCTATTGAAAAAGATGCAGAGGTACTTCTAAAAGAAGATATTTTGCCGGCTGAGCGTATTAATATGGTAGCCGCAACAGGTATTGTTACCTATGGAAGAGGTACTGCTGTGGTTACGGCAACAGGTATGCATACAGAGGTGGGACATATTGCAAAGCTTATTATGGAGGATGAGACTCCTCTGACCCCCCTTCAGAAAAGACTCGCTTCAACGGGAAAGACCCTTGGTATCGCCGCCCTGGTTATCTGTATTATTATTTTCTTTATCGGTATCTTAAAGAGCAGGCCGGTATTTGAGATGTTCATGACCTCCGTTAGCCTGGCGGTCGCCGCAATCCCGGAAGGCCTGCCTGCAATCGTAACCATCATGTTATCCCTGGGTGTACAGCGTATGGCTAGAAAAAATGCAGTTATCCGTAAGCTTCCCGCAGTGGAGACTCTGGGCAGTGCTACTGTTATCTGTTCTGATAAAACAGGTACCCTTACTCAGAATAAGATGACAGTAACTGAAATCTGCACTTCAAAAGGAAAAGAACTGCCGGATAGCCCAGGCGGCAAACAGCTGCTTACTCTGGCAAGTCTCTGTAATGATACCATCTTACAGATAACCGGTAAAGGAAAGCACCAGTCCGTATCCGTAACCGGAGAGCCTACAGAAAATGCCCTGGTAATGGCAGCCCACCAAACAGGACTCATAAAAGCTCAGTTAGACCTCACACATCCAAGAGTATTTGAAATCCCCTTTGATTCAGTCAGAAAGCAGATGACGACTGTACATAAAATGCCTGACGGAGGTTACAGACAGATTACAAAAGGTGCCTTCGATATCCTTCTGTCAGAATGCAGCAATGTGGATAAGGGGAAAGAACTTCCCTTGACACAGGTATTAAAGGATCAGCTGATACGCCTTAATGAAAGTATGACCGGCAAAGCTTTACGCGTAATCGCTGTAGCCTACAAAGATTATCCCGCCGGCAGCTCCCTGCCTGAAAGACTTAAAACCTACAGTGTATCAGGAAAAAATAAGCAGCAGAACTTAGAACAGGGTCTTACCTTTGCAGGCCTGATCGGAATGATTGATCCGCCAAGACCGGAAGTCAGGGATGCGGTTTACACCTGCCAGCTGGCCGGAATAACTCCCGTAATGATAACCGGAGATCATGTCAGCACTGCCTGCGCCATTGCAAAAGACCTGGGTATATTATCAAAGGAGGCACCCCTTCCCAAATTAAGAGCAGCAGAATTTACCGGAAATCTCTCCTCCTCCCCTTCTGCCTTTCAATCAGGTGCTATGACAGGGGCGGAGCTCTCCAGGCTGTCTCAGGAGGAATTAATTGAAAAAATAAGGGATTACCGGGTTTTTGCCAGGGTATCACCAGAACATAAGGTTCGAATCGTTAAGGCTTTCCAGGCAAGGGGTGAAGTAGTTGCCATGACTGGTGACGGAGTCAATGATGCTCCTGCCTTAAAAGCAGCTGATATAGGCTGTGCTATGGGTATCTCCGGTACAGACGTGGCAAAAAATGCAGCAGATATGATTCTGACCGATGACAACTTTGCTACCATTGTCTCTGCGGTGAAAGAAGGCAGAGGAATTTATGATAATATCATAAAATCCGTACATTTCCTCTTATCCTGTAACGTTGGTGAAATCCTAACCATTTTTGCCGCTATCCTCTTTGGTCTTCCTTCTCCCTTAGTGGCAGTTCAGCTGCTGTGGGTTAATCTGGTTACAGATTCATTACCGGCAATATCGCTTGGAGTAGAGCCTGCAGATAAGGATATTATGAAGAAGAAACCAATACCGCCAGATAAAGGTATGTTCGCAGATGGTCTTGCCTTTAAGATTATAACGGAAGGTATCTTAATCGGCACTCTGGCACTTCTTGCTTTTATAATCGGTATTCGTTTCTTTGACAGTGCCAGCCTCCCGGGCGGTGTCATAAAAGGAACAAAAACTGTTGAATTAGCAGCGATGACAACTCCCTATATCGGAAGAACCATGGCATTTGCAGTATTAAGTCTGTCACAGCTGTTCCATTCCTTTAACATGAGAAGTGAGCATTCCCTTACAAAGATTGGCCTGTTCTCCAATATGAAACTGCTGCTTTCTTTCTTTATCTGTGCTTTCCTGCAGATAATTGTTATTTCAGTAAAACCTCTGGCTGATATTTTTAAGGTAGTGCCTTTGACCCCGGCACAATGGTCTCTGGTCCTGGTATTGTCATTTCTTCCAATTGTTGTGGTAGAAATACAAAAGGGTAGAAAATAAGGTAGTAAATATTACACAGGGTGATTGAAATATGTAGGATGAACGGTTATAATGTCATTAAATGAAGGAAGTATACAATTATTTCTTAAGATAAGAAGGGTGATAATTATGGATGCATACGAATTGCGTAAAAGAAGAGATCTTGCTCCCTATGATGACAGTATGCTATTTATCAGTACCATCTACGACCATCTCATTTATACCATGGATGTAGATTTATGCCCCAGGGATGCACATAAGTTAGTAAGCGGTAACATAATCAAGGGGGTTCGCTGTAATGTAAGTCAGGTTTACTCCGTTCCCTTAAAGTAATGCTTCTATCAATAAAAAGAGAGGCTGCTGCATATAAATGTAACGTGGTAAGAAACTTCTTACCGCTACATTGCTTAATTGCAGCAGCCCCTCTTATTCTATTTATATCTGAAAGCACTTCTTTCCGGGATATACACTGATATCGCCTAACTGTTCTTCTATTCTTAGCAGCCTGTTATATTTTGCAACCCTGTCACTTCTTGATGGTGCTCCTGTCTTGATCTGCCCGGCATTGGTTGCCACTGCGATATCTGCCAGGGTAACGTCTTCTGTTTCACCGGAACGATGGGATACGATTGCTGTCCATTTGTTATTTTTGGCCATTTCAATGGCCTCCAATGTCTCTGTTAAGGTTCCGATCTGATTGAATTTTATAAGAACAGAATTAGAGATGTTTCTGTCGATACCTTTTTCGATTCTTTTGGTATTGGTAACGAATAAATCATCACCTACCAGCTGTATACGGCTTCCAAGTCTTTTCGTCAGCTTCTCCCAGCCATTAAAATCTTCTTCTGCAAGACCGTCTTCAATGGACATAATAGGGTATCTGTTGCATAAGTCCTCCAAATAGTCAATCATGGTATCAACACTTTTATATTCTCCTGCTTTCCAGAAGAGGTACTCTCCTTCCCGGCCTGCTTTTTTTGCTTCTTCGTACATTTCGGTAGAAGCAACATCCATAGCAATGCAGAAATCCTTACCTGACTCATAACCGGCTTCCCCTATTGCCCTTACGATATAATTCAGGGCCTCTTCATCACTGCCGAACTTAGGTGCGAATCCGCCCTCATCTCCTACTGCTGTGACAAAGCCCTGGCTCTTTAATAATTTCTTCAAGGTGTGAAACACTGTTGTGCTCCACTCAAGTCCCTCTGAGAAACATTTCGCACCGATTGGCATAATCATAAATTCCTGTATATTTAAACTGGAATCCGCATGCTTTCCGCCATTAATAATATTCATCATGGGAACCGGCAGCACCTTGGCATTGACGCCGCCGATGTACTGGTAGAGAGGAAGATGTAAGGACTGGGCAGCTGCTTTGGCAGTTGCCAGGGAAGCACCAAGAATAGCATTAGCACCTAATTTCCCCTTGTTGTCTGTGCCGTCAGCTTCAATCATCTTACGGTCAATTTCTACCTGGTTAAGGGCATTCATACCTGTTATTTCTTTTGCTATAACTTTATTTACATTGTCCACTGCTTTTTTTACACCGTTGCCTAAGTATCTCTTTTTGTCGTTATCCCTGAGTTCCACTGCTTCAAAAGCTCCTGTAGAGGCTCCTGAGGGTACTGCCGCTCTGCCAAGGCTTCCGTCTGCTAAGAGCACCTCAACCTCTACTGTAGGATTTCCTCTGGAATCCAGTATTTCCCTTCCTATTACTTTCTCAATCTCAAAATGCTTCTTCATAACTAACTCCTTTCCAATATATTGATTCTTGTTTTTACTAAAAAACTTAATCAAACTTACATCTCTCACAGCTCTCTGAGGTATTTTAAAAAATTGATGTACTGTAACGAACATTCTGAACGCTACAATAATTTTAAACACACTCTGCTATTATCTGTTACTTTACGGTTGATAATTCAATACCGTACTTATTCGCACCTGAATATATTTTATTTTGCACGGTAATCATATGATATACGAAATTGGTGCCGTCTATTCCAGATTATCCCTTTCTTATATGTTTTATACAGAATACCAGTTGAACTTAATAATAATTATGTTATACTGGAAAATATTAATAGTTAAAGGAGATGTTATTATGAGTCAGGCATATGATAAATTAAGCTTATATATTGAAAAACAAATGGCCTTTCGTCAGGCCCTTACCTTATTTGAGTGGGATAATGAAACCCTGGCACCAGAAAGTGCAGCAGAGAACACCTCAAAAGCAATTGGCGTTATATCCACTGAATACTTCAAAACCCTAATAAATGATGAAGTAAAAGACCTGCTGAAGGTCCTCTCAGAAGAAGCCGAATGGAGTAAACTTGACTTCAATCAGAAAGCAATCGTAAAAAATTTAAAGAAATCCTACGAACAGATGGAGTCCATTCCTCCGGAAGAATACAGAGCCTACAGCGAGCTAACCGCAATGGCTCCCGGAATCTGGTCAAGGGCTAAGAAAAATAAAGCTTTTGAGGAATTTGCCCCTACACTGGATGAAATCATCAAATATCAGAAAAAATTCGCTTCTTATCGTAAAAAAGGTGATGAAAAACTTTATGATATCCTGCTTAACGACTATGAAGAAGGCTTTTCCATGGATAAACTGGATATCTTCTTTAATAAAATTAAAGAATCCCTGGTACCCCTTATGAAAAAGGTTGAAGAGAAAAAGGACCTTATTGATAAATCCTATAATTATAAGGAGTTCGATAAAGAGAAACAGTTAGAGTTCGCCAGATTTATCAGCGCTTATGTAGGATATGATTATTCAAGGGGTGTTCTTGCAGAAAGTGCCCATCCCTTTACCACCAACCTTCATAATAAAGATGTCCGTATAACCACCCATATTCATTCCAACAACCTTGAGAGTTCCATTTTTTCCGTAATCCATGAAAGCGGACATGGTATTTATGAAATGAACATAGCGGATGATATCTCCTTAACTCCTGTAGGCGGCGGCAGTTCCATGGGAATTCATGAGTCTCAGTCCCGCTTCTTTGAAAATATGCTGGGAAGAAGCAAAGCCTTCTGGACTCCCGTTTATCCCAAACTGCAAGAGACCTTTCCCGAGCAATTAAAGGATATATCCTTGGATCAGTTCATAGCCGGAATCAATAAATCCGAAACGGGTCTTATTCGTACAGAAGCAGATGAATTATCCTATTCATTGCATGTAATTATCCGTTATGAAATCGAAAAAATGATATTTGAAGGAGATATATCGGTTAACGAATTACCTGCAATCTGGAATAAAAAATACAAGGAATACTTAGGAATAGAACCTTCCCACGACGGAGAAGGAATCCTGCAGGATATCCACTGGGCCGGCGGAAGCTTCGGCTACTTCCCTTCCTATGCATTAGGAAGTGCCATCTCCGCCCAGATATACAGTCATATGGAAAAAGAAATTCCTGTAGAAGAAACCTTACGCCTTGGAAACTTAAAGCCTATTCTTGATTTCTTAAAGGAACATATCCACAAGTACGGAGCTACAAAAAATACCTCTGAGCTTCTGACTGATATGATGCAGGAAGACCTGAATGCTGATTATTTTGTTGCATATCTTACCGATAAATATACTAAGCTGTATCAATTAGATTAAATAAAGCTCTTATTGTTGATTGAAATAAAACACAATAATTCATTAGACAGGAGTGCTGCTGTACAGACAAAAAATGTAAAGCAGCACTCCTGAATTCTATTTTTGATCTATCTTTCACTCTATCAAGATCACAAATTGCTACTTTATCACAGGTAACGTTATACCCAGACAGTTATATTTCAACAATTATCCATTCCAGAGTATTTTTATGCACCAGCACTTCCATATGTAAATAACAGGTGCTGAATTGAGTGAACTTTACGTAAAGTAGTACAGGATAATGACCAATAATTTTCACCAAATTAATCAAGGTAAGCTACTGATTGGCGCTTAATTCATTTATAAGTATATTGCTAATCTTAAAGGCATTACTACTATTTTTTAGTACACACTAAATTTTTCAGTACAACCCTTGAATCGCCCTTGTATATTTATAATATTTATTGTATAATTAATTAAAATTATCAAATACAAATAAAGAAAGACGAGGTACTACCATGAAGCTCTGGGGCGGACGTTTTACAAAAGAAACAAATGAATTGGTCCATAATTTCAACGCATCCCTCTCCTTTGACAGCAAGTTCTATAAAGAAGACATAGAAGGCAGTATAGCCCATATAACCATGCTGGCCAAACAGGGAATCCTTAGTGAACTGGAAAAGGATACTATTATAAAAGAATTAGAAATTATAAAGCTTGAAATAAAAGAGGGAAAACTACTTTTTGATGAATCAAAAGAAGATATTCACAGCTTCGTAGAATCAATCCTTATAGATCGAACCGGCGATATCGGTAAGAAACTCCATACCGGCAGAAGCCGTAATGATCAGGTTGCCCTTGATATGAAGTTATACACCAGGAAGGAATTGTTAAGTATCAAGGAACTTACAAAAGAACTCTTAAATGTACTTCTAAAGCTTATGAAAGAGCACCTTGATACTTATATGCCTGGTTTTACCCACCTTCAGAAAGCACAGCCCGTTACCTTAGCTCATCATGCAGGGGCATATTTTGAAATGTTTAAAAGGGATTATCTGCGACTGACAGACATAATCGAACGACTTAATTATTCACCTTTAGGAGCAGGGGCACTGGCCGGAACTACCTATCCTCTGGACCGGGAATATTCCGCAGAACTCCTGGGTTTTAGTGGTGCAACCAATAACAGTATGGACTCGGTTTCAGACAGGGATTATCTGATAGAGAGTTTAAGTGCCTTCTCTATTATTATGATGCATCTAAGCCGTTTCTGTGAGGAAATCATTATATGGAATTCTAATGAATACCAGTTTATTGAGCTGGACGATGCCTATTCTACCGGAAGCAGCATAATGCCTCAGAAGAAAAACCCTGATATTGCCGAACTTATAAGAGGTAAGACCGGAAGGGTATACGGAAGCCTGGTATCCCTGCTGACCACTATGAAAGGGCTTCCCCTTGCTTATAATAAAGACATGCAGGAGGACAAGGAACTGACTTTTGACGCCATCGATACGGTAAAAGGCTGCATAAAGCTGTTTACAGATATGCTGCAGACTACAGTCTTTAACCGGGATAAAATGGCCTCAAGTGCCAAAGGCGGATTTACCAATGCAACAGATGCGGCTGATTACCTTGTTAATCATGGTGTTCCTTTCCGAGATGCCCATGGTATAATCGGTCAGCTGGTAATATACTGTATAAGCAAAGGGGTCTCACTGGATGACTTAAGCCTGGAGGAATTCAAAGCTATTTCACCGGTATTTGAAGCTGATATCTATGATGCCATATCTTTAAAGACCTGTGTAGAAAAGCGTAACACAAAAGGTGCACCGGGTACGGAAGCTATGAAGGACGCTATCTTATTCAATGAAAATTTTTTAAACAGCCTCTAATCATACATCATAGTTTAATTTGCAGAACTGTAATTAAGTAGCTGCAAGAAAGTATTAATCCGAAACAAATAGGAATCTGTAGCCTAGTATAAACCTGTTGATAAGTATGGACTAAAATATTAATATAATAAAAAAGCAGTTGAAAATGTATACAGTGCGCTGCCTCCCATAAATTAGGTCTTAGACCTAACTTACAGGAGCGCATCACACAATACACCTCAACTGCTCTTTTTTTAGTATCTTGTAGTTCATTCTCAAATATTTTTATTCCATAAAATTCTCGATATAACAAAAATTCAGTGCATTAAACTGCTGGTTATTTGAAGCAAGTGGTATGATACAGAGGAAAATGATATATAGATATAACTCGCTAAGCTCTAAAGTTCTTCCTGTACAGTATATAAGAATAGATATTCACCGCAATAATACCTATCAGCAGCACCCATATAACAAGGTTACTGTACAGGGGAGTGTCAATTACTCCCATGGGGAGCATTAACAACCCAATAATAAAAAAGAAATAACCGCCCACCTTATGCGTTTTTCTCCAGATAGTTGGGTCAGACAAGGCCCAGGGGTTTTTTATTCCAACAAAGAAATTACTCTTTACCTTCGGCAGATAATTCCCCATCGCAATAAAGGCTATACCGATTATAACTGATAACAGCAATTTATCATTTATCCCCAGATCCAAAGCAGTTACTACTGTCGCCCAGGATAGAAAGACGAACAAAAGAACAATAACCGCCCTCATTAGACCATATGTTTTAGCATCGTAATTCTTTCTTCTTGGATCAATAATAGGAAGCAGATAGAATAAACCGTTAGCAAGTGCCGGTACAGCTCCGATAAGAAACATCTTATTCTTACCTGCGGTACCGTCTACCTCCCAGCTGCTGTTCCAATGAATTGGAACTCTGTCAGGAAGTTTATGATACACTGCCAGAATTCCTGCAAAGGATACCAGTGTAATAATCCATAATATTATCTGTCCTTTTTTACTCATTGCTCTTCTCTTCCTCTCCGTCACTCTTTGTTATATCAAAAAACCATCTTACTACATCCTGAAATACAGTTGTATTCAAAGAATATACAATATTTTGTCCCTTTCTCTCATCGCATATCAAATCTGCATTTTTAAGTATAGAAAGATGATGGCTTATGGAAGGTTTGCTGATATTAAAATAATCTGCAATCTCTCCCGCATTCATATCCCTTTTTGCCAATAACTCCAGTATTTTTCGCCTGGTTGAGTCGGACAGGGCTTTAAACACATCATTCATTGCAACCTCTTTTCATGATACATTTGATTTCCTTCATCTATCGTTTAACACTTAATGTTCTTCAAGGCGGTACCGGAGCAAGTTTTCTTCTGCTAATAATCAGACAGGCAATAGAGTCTAGTTACTCCCTAACAGCATAAGCTTCTTCTGACCTGTTTTCTGAAGTGAGGTATATAGAATACCCGTTATGATAAATATCAGTACCGAAGAAATACCCATTGCAGCCAGTGAGTTTATGCCAGGCAGGAAAAAAGCTGTAACCACCGGAAGCATCACTAATCCCCCCCCAGTGAACATAGTAACCATAACAGCTATACCCTGCTTTACTACAGCAATTTCTGTATTCCAGTCAAGCTTAGGCAATAGCAGATTAAAATATATACCGGCTACTGAGGTATAAAAGCTTATTGCTACCGGCAGTATCAGCAGTGCTAAAACTTCTGATAATCCCAGCTTTAAGCCAATTGCCAGCAGTATTCCGTCAAGAATACAAAAAGGTATTGTCATTACCAGATTTAAGGCTATCTTACTATTAAAGATAGTTTTGGCTGTAACCGGCAATGATTTTATCAGCCATAGATTCTTTCCTTCAAGAGATAAGGAGCTTGCACTGATACAAGTCGTTGCAATACAAAAAGCAATAAACTGAGGAAGAAAATGTTTAAGGTAATTAATAGAACCTTCCATTCCAAGAAGCCCCTCCAACTGCTCGGGCCTTAAAAATAGCTGTGCAATACTTATTACCGTTAACAACACCGGTCCAAAACCGGTATTCAGGACATAATTTACAGATGCAAAATATCTCTTAAGTTCCTTCATAAACAAGGCCTGAAAGGGTGTCCCACCCTTTATCTTACCGGTTTTATAACCTCTGGAGGGAGCTTTTTTAAGGAGCAGCGTATTCAATCTCAGAAAATATTTTGTGAATACCAGTAAAAATAAGATAAGACTTCCAACTGAAACAAATAAAAACAACAGCAGATATACCAGGTCCTTCTCCCATATTCCCTTCTCATAAAAAACTGCCGGTGGATAAACACTGCTGATGTTCCCAGCTGCTGCTGCCAGAGCAGATCTGTTTCCCGAAGAATTCAGAGAAAAAGAAGCCACCATAAATCCAATTAGTGCAGCAAATATTAATATTATGTTTATAACCTTGCTCTTTCGAAATCCCTGTGCTATAAAGGCTATTATCGTACCTACTGCCGCTGCACCGGTGATAGGCAGGAAAGGTAAAAGAAGTGCTCCCCCAAGGTTCATAAGTAAAGATATGCCATCCCATCCTGTCAACATACAATAGGCAACTCCTGCCGGTCCCATAATTATAAGTACTGTCGGCAGATTTATCAGGTAGAGTAAAAGCAATCTGCTGATAACCACTGTAGTGAATTTAAACGGCAGCGACATAACAAAATCAAAATCCTTAAAATCAAAAAGTATACCTCTGATCTTATATATACTGGTAAAGAAAATAGCGGCAGAAGCTGTTAATGCAGCCAGTTCCATAAGCATATCAACTCTTCCTGCCATCTGTAATCCATATCCCATTCCATAACTGTAGGAAAAGGAGAACAGGCATAAGAGCAGGAAGGCAGCAGGTATTATGAACTTAAAAGCCTTGCTTGTATTCTTCTTGTTTTTACCTATTTTAGCAAAGGACAGATCAAAGACATTAGGAAACTGGGTTAAGACTAGCCTTATTAAAATCTTAAATTCTCGCATAATAAGCCCTCCTTATTCCTTGGTCATTTCCAGAAATACCTCTTCTAAACTGCTCGTTCCTTTTACCTCTTCTGTATTTCCACTGGCTATTAGCTTTCCGCCTTTTATTACCGCTATGTTATTACACAGTTTTTCAGCTACTTCCAGAACGTGAGTGGAGAAGAAGATTGCACTGCCTTCCTCACAAAGATCTTTCATAAGCTTTTTTAGGGTATGGGCTGCTTTAGGGTCCAGCCCTACAAAGGGTTCATCCAAAAGCAGCAGCTTAGGTTTATGAAGAAAAGCAGATATTAGTACCAGCTTTTGCTTCATACCGTGGGAATAAGAACCGATGGAATCGCCTAAAACGGATAACAGTTCAAACTCCTCTCCATATTCTTCAATACGCTTAACTCGTAATTCCTTGGGAACTTCATAGACATCACCTATGAACTTTAAATAACCTTCTCCCGTCAGATGTTCGTAAATATCCGGGTTATCCGGTATATATGCCATCTTTTTCTTACAGGTATAAGCATCCTTCCTTATGGATATACCATCTATAATTATATCTCCGTCTTCAAAGTCTAAAATCCCTGAAATAGCCTTAAGTGTAGTTGTCTTACCTGCTCCGTTATGCCCTATGAAACCGTAGATATCACCGGAATTAACGGTAAGGGAAAGATCCTCTACAGCCTTCTTCGATCCATTATAGCTTTTACTGAAATTAATAATCTGAAGCATTATATATAGTCTCCTTTCAGATAAAATAGATATTTAGATAATTATCTAAATATCTATTTTATCATACACCAGAATTTCCTTCAAGTCAACTATATCTTCCACTGTAATACTTATGCCAGTAATTATAGAATAGGGTATATAGATATTGCTATATCAGCACAAAAAAATCCGGCAATTTCTTGCCGGATTTTCTTTAATAAATAGATAAAAGAGTTACTTGATTGCCTCTAAACTCTTGGCAACGTTTAATCTTCCGCCTGTCACAGTCAGGTTATTCAAGCTGGTAACGGCATCTACATTGTTTAATATAGCTGCTTTTAGCTGTGCAGTGGTAAGAGATGTTTTATAAGATTTGAGTAATGCTGCCGCTCCTGCAACATGCGGCGTGGCCATTGAAGTGCCACTAAGGGTTGCATAACTGCTTCCCTTATATGTACTATAGATAGCATCCCCCGGTGCGCCTAAGTCAACGCTTGTCTTTCCGTAATTGCTGTAGCTTGCTCTGGCATCTGTACTGGTAGTAGCTGCTACTGCAATAATATTAGCTGAAGTATAGCTTGCAGGATAGGAAGCAGAGCTGTCATTATTGGTTCCATTATTTCCTGCAGCTGCTACAAACAAACCACTGTAAGCATCAATAACACTTTTCAGACTTGAGCTGTAACCGCCGCCGCCCCAGCTGTTATTCAGGATAGCAAATCCCATTTTCTTAGCATAATTGATTGCCAATATGGCATCAGAGGTGTAACCACCGCCGGTTGAATCAAGGAACTTCAAGGCAGCAATCTGTGTATTCCATGTAACGCCAACAACACCGGTTCCGTTATTACCAACAGCGCCGATGGTTCCTGCTACATGTGTTCCATGTCCATTATCATCTAATGGATTATTATTGTTGCTTACAAAATTCCAGCCGTATACATCATCTACATATCCGTTGTTGTCATCATCTATTCCATTTCCCGCAATTTCACCAGGATTTACCCATATATTAGAAGCGAGATCCGGATGTGTGTACTGAACACCGGAATCGATGACACCAACTACAACATTTTTTGCCCCTGTATGGGTATCCCATGCATTAGGCGCACTGATTTTCGTCAATCCATAGAGTTTGGAATAACTGGGATCATTAGGAACCGTTCCAATTGCGGTTACATAGTAGTCCGGCTCTGCATAGACAACAGAAGAATCACTTCTTACTGCGTTAATTGCATCAATTACACCTTCAGCAGACTTATCCTTAACAGAATACAGCACAATTTCATATTGACTGTCCTCAGAGGATAAATTACGCTCAAAAGTTAATCCCTCTTTCTCCTGCATTACCATGTAGTCGGCGCCCTTCTTTAATGCAACTATGATCCTGTCCTTCGCATAAGGATTCGCATAATTGCTGGGACTATAGATGTCACTCCACAAACTGTCTGCCTTAGCGGAGTTCCTGATACCAAACAGCGCAGTTAGGACAAATACGAATATGAGCCCTACCGTACTGAACAATTTAAATATTTTGTTATGAAACATCTACAACTCTCCTTTCAAAAATTATTTATAATTCCCTCGTTATAAGTCTTAATCGATTAAGTAAATATGCAGTTAGCGCCAAACCGGAAGAACTTGTCTTCGACTTTGATTTTAATTATATTTATTCTGATAGTCAAACAAAATCGTATTGCAGAATTCGTTAGCATATTCCATATAAATACTATTAATTTATTTTTTTCTGCCACTATATGTAACTGTTTCGGTTTTATTATATAATAAACACGAAATATTCATGTTCTACTCTCTCACCCTAGATTACTTACTTCAAAGCACCCATCCACTTCATTCCAACTACGAATTTGATATAAATCTTCCCTTTCAGAATGTCTTATCCTTAAACTCGATATATCTGTATTACTCATAATATTTTCCATACTCTCTCCGATTTTTTTAAATCTCTTTACTTTTCCTTGTTCTGTATCTTTCTCTCCAAAGAACATATCCTTCGGACGCAGCCAAAAACCAAAGGGCTCATACATTTGCCGGTAAAATACCAGTGTTTCATTTGCATCATCAGTTGCCAGTCCTAAAACTTCATAATAGTTGCCTTTAAAGTGTCTGTATATACCTGTTTTACTCATAGAATCCCTCCGCCTGTGTTATATACCAGCTAATATGCTTTATCCGCTTTATATACTTTGACTATATAATTACTGAATTGAATAACCTCATTATTAATCTAAAAATACCGTTATAACCTTTCTATTATCTGAAACGTTACAACGGTATTTCATTGACATTAAAACACACTATTTATTTATTTATTATTCTGTAGGGGTTACTGAAGTGCTATCACTGGTCCCTGCAGTGCCATTATCTGCGGTATCACTGCTGTCACTTCCATAGATAAACTCATGGATTTCCGCTCTGGTTGCTTCCCAATCCGTAGGAACCAATACATCCACATTATATTTTCCTATCTGTACACGTTGTGAGCCGTAATTACCATCAGAAGGTATTCTATAATTCTCAAGTTCTTTTAATTTTAAGCTAACACCTAATTGCAGGTAATTATTAAATTCTGAATTGGTTATGTCAGTGTCAATATCAACCTGTGTAAGAAACTTATCCATTAGGCCTACTAAACTAAATACATCCATATCCTTCACTTTGTCAAAAATACTGTTAAGAACTGCTCTTTGTCTTTGTGTTCTTCCGAAGTCATTATTTTCTGTACCTGTTGATACCTTACGAACTCTGCAGTAACCTAGCGCCTGATTACCGTTCATAGTTTGTGTACCTTCATGAACATTACGGTATGCAGGATTTGAAATATAATTGGTAGTGTTTAGGTAATATGCCTCCTTGGAAGTAAGAGTTACATCTACTCCACCGACCAGATCGACTATTTTCTCGAAAGCTTCAAAATTAACTTTTACATATCCATCGATATCAATTCCGAAGTCTCTGCTGATTGTCTGATATAAAAGCTCCATTCCACCAATTGCGTAGGTGGCATTAATCTTATTATTATCATGTCCCGGTATCTCAACGTATAAATCTCTCATTATTGAAGTGAGCTTTACGGATTTATCCTTTGTATTCATGGAAGCTATCATCAGGGAGTCTGTATTGGAAGCACCACCGATCTCTTCTACACCAATAAGAAGAATGTTTATAACGTCTTTTTCTACTTTAACCGGTGCCTGAGTAGGTACTACATTGGTATTTGTACCATTATCCACTGGTTGATTGATATCTTCGTAATCCAGTTTATTATAGATATAATTACCAGCAATAGTAAATAAGAGCTTTTGTCCCCCCGGTGTCAGTACCAATAATAAAAGTGCTAACATAATAGTTGAAAATACTATTGCAAATATCTTAAGTCCTTTTGGAAATTTTCCCTTTTTCGGTATATTATTTGTGGTATCCGTATCGTTATCCTCCATCTCCGTACTGATCTGCTGTGCCAAAGAAGCTTTTATTTCCTGCATAAAATCATCTTCCTCATTATAACTGGCTGCAGCGTTCAGCCCCCCGGAATAATTATCCCAATTGTTATTTGTAGAAATCTTTTTCCCCTGATTGCCGGCTTTCTCCTGATTATCCATCCCTACGCTCCTGTATGAAACAAAATGATATTCTGCTTTCAAGGAAATGAAAACGGAATATTTAGATTAGTTAAGTTTTTTGTAAATCTCGAACAATTATATCACAGCTTTTTGTAAAAAGAAAATGGATTTTTTAAATTTAAGAATAACTTAATGAATACGTATTATATTCATTATAATTTGTTGTTTTCTTAAGAATCATGCAAGAAATTTGCTGTTAAATAATAATAGAATTGTAAAAGAAAAATTTTATTGCACAATGGGACGGCAAGGTGGATAAATAGAAGAATTCATGCTTCAATTCCAATGTATAAGAAGTCCTAATTCTCGGATGATCTTGTGCTTGACATATTATCAAACGGATAACTCGCTGCGCTCAAACAATCCGTTTGATAATATAGCACAAAATCATCCGAGAAAAGGTCTTCTAATACATTTCCATAGGCGCATTCATTCTTCTATTTATCCACCTTGCCTGTACTCGAAAATAAAAGCATCAGCTCGTCTAATAAAACTTATGATCTGAGTGAGCAACTAATAACAATCGATATATGACAGATATGAATTATACCACCTGATACGGGATTCTAATTATTCATGGCTGATTAAAGTATATTGTTCTCTGAGAATCAGGGTCATTCAATATAGAATAATCCTATTGAATGACCCTGTTATTTACTGCATTAATGATATCTTCTACTTTGATAGTTTATCGAGTAATTTTACGATTTCTTCAATTTTTTCATCCTTATCTTCTTCGGAACCTGTATCAAAGCTGTCTTTGACGCAGCTCTTTAAGTGGGATTGGATGATTTCATTATTTACCTTTTGCAGGATAGCCTGGGTAGCCGACAGCTGGTTTGAGATATCTATACAATATCTGTCGTCTTCCACCATCTTTAAAAGGCCGTCTATCTGCCCCCTGGCAGTTTTTAACAGACGTGTAATCTTATCTTTATCAGCTTTCATAACAACCTCTTTCTTATCTGCCAAAAAGTCCTTTTTTCTCTGCTACGGAAACTACTTCATAGCCTGCTTCTGTTACAGCATTAATGAATACATCATCGCTGATATCGGAAGAAAATTCAATTACGGCTTCTTTCTTTCCAAGATTAACCTTTGCATTTACTCCATTAATGGCACTTAATGCTTTCTCTACTCTTGCCTGGCAATGACCGCAGGACATACCTTCAATTTTCATGACTTTTTTCATTCTTATACCAATGCCGCATACCCTTTGGCTTAGGAACCCAAAGGCGGCTTACCTTTCTGAATTTATATTTATCCCAATTATAAAAACTTTATAAGTTGAATTCTGGTTATTTACTATTCAATTACTACTTAATTTCCTACTATTTAGACATATAATAAAATGTGATAGCTTAAATACCAAAGCCTTCAGTTTATTTATTTTAAACAATCTTTCTTCTCTTAGGCTTAAAGAAACGAAGCCTTAAAGCATTGGTTACAACACAAACGGAACTTAAGCTCATAGCTGCTGCCGCAAACATAGGATTTAGTTTCCATTCAAGTATACCATAAAATACACCTGCTGCCAATGGTATGCCAATAGTATTGTAGAAAAATGCCCAGAAAAGATTCTCTTTGATATTCTTAATGGTTGCTTTACTAAGCTCAATGGCAGTAACTGCATCCAGCAGATCACTTTTCATTAATACGATATCCGCTGATTCAATGGCGATATCCGTACCGGCACCAATCGCGATACCTACATCCGCTCTTGCAAGGGCAGGAGCATCGTTGATACCATCGCCTATCATGGCTACTTTTTTACCTTTTTCCTGAAGTTTTCTGACTTCACTTTCTTTGTCCTGAGGAAGTACCTCTGCAACTACTCGGTCTATATGAAGCTGTTTTCTGATTGCTTCAGCGGTCTTCTTATTATCACCGGTCAGCATTACAACATCAATGCCCAGAGCTTTTAATTCCTCTATGGCTGCCTTACTGGTAGGTTTCACAACATCGGCTACTGCAATAACTCCCAGAAGTGCATTGTCCTTTGCAAAATAAAGAGGTGTTTTACCGTTTTCAGAAAAAGCATCTGCCTTCTGTTCAAGCTTAGATGTGTCAATTCCCTGCTCCTTCATTAAAGCAAGGTTTCCGGAGTAATAATCTTCTCCGCCTATTTTAGCCAATATGCCTCTTCCTGATACAGCTTTGAATTCATTGACGTCCTCATATCTAATGCCTTTTTCTTTGGCTTTCTCCAGGATAGCTTCTGCTAATGGATGTTCCGAGGGCTTCTCAATGGCTGCTGCTGCCTGTAACAGCTCTTCTTCCGTAATTCCTGCTGCCGTAACAATATCTGTTACTCTTGGTTTACCTTCTGTTATGGTACCGGTTTTATCAAGAATTACCGTATTGACCTTATGAGCTATTTCCAGTGCTTCTGCGGATTTGATCAATATTCCGTTAGTGGCACCTTTTCCGGTGCCTACCATGATAGCAACAGGTGTTGCAAGGCCAAGGGCACAGGGGCAGGATATAACCAGCACTGCAATACCTATGGATAATGCAAACTCAAAGGTCGCACCGGTTAACAGCCAGATAATAGTAGCCAGAACTGCAATACTGATTACTACCGGAACAAAGATTCCGCTGATCTTATCGGCCAGCTTGGCAATTGGTGCCTTTGAGGAATTGGCATCCTCCACAAGCTGGATAATCTGTGCCAGTGTAGTGTCATTTCCAACTTTTTCTGCCCGGAATTTAAAGAAACCGGTCTTATTTATGGTAGCACCGATAACCTTATCGCCGGGAAGCTTCTCTACAGGTATGCTCTCACCGGTGAGGGCTGACTGGTCAATTGCTGTACTGCCTTCTGTGATAATACCGTCTACCGGCACGCTCTGCCCCGGACGAACAGCCAGGATATCCCCGATCACTACCTCTTCAATGGGAATTTCTTTCTCTTCCCCATTTCTTATGACCATTGCTGTCTTAGGTGACAAATCCATCAGTTTACTGATAGCCTCAGAAGTCTTGCCTTTCGATCTTGCTTCAAGGAATTTACCGAGGGTTATAAGGGTTAAGATAGTTGCTGCTGACTCAAAATAAAGATCCATGGAGTATTTCATAACTGCATCCATATCCATATGTCCAAGGCCATAGCCAATCATAAATATGGCGAACACTCCGTACACTACCGCTGCACCGGAGCCAATGGCAATGAGGGAGTCCATATTGGGGTGTCCCTTAAAGAGCGTCTTAAAGCCTACCTGGAAATACTTCCTGTTAACATACAGGATAGGCAGGGTCAGCAGAAACTGTATAAATGCAAAGGTTACTGCATTCTTATCTCCATGGAGAAAACCTGGCAGAGGAAACTTAAACATATGTCCCATTGCAATGTAAAGCAAAGGTATCAGAAAGATTGCAGATACAATGATACGGAATTTCATTTCCTTTAGTTCTGACTGCACTCTGTTCTCAGTTTTCTCGGTGCCTGCCGCCTCCTGTCCTTTTACAAACAAGGAAGCATGATAGCCTGCATTCTCAACAGACTGGATTATGGTATTTTCGTTGGTGACCTCCTTATCGTAGTCTACCAGCATGCTGTTACCAAGAAGATTAACAACTACAGAGCTTACCCCCTGCACATTCTTAACACTCTTCTCAACTGCCGCTGAGCAGGCCGAACAGGTCATTCCCGTAACAGTGAATTTTTGACTCATAATAAAACCTCTCCTGTCGCAGGTTGCTGCGATGTCCTTTCTTTTTATTATTCCCGGAATCTTGTAAAGCATGATATAGAAAGCAATGGCTTTTATAATTCATTTTAATTCCCGGTAAAATTCTACTACCACACCCCCGTGGGGTGTCTACAGGATAAAAATACATCATTCTTCTCCATCTGTCAAGTACTTATATGAGAAATAATATCAATTCCCAGAAAATTTGTATCCATATGAGTACAGAAAATTATATAAACAGAAGAACGAATCCACGCCTATGAAAAAAAGCATTAGAAGGCCTTTTTCTCTGGACATTTTTGCTATATTACAGGACAGAATGTTTGAGGGAGTTATCTGTTCTATAATACGTTAAAAGCAAAATTTTCAGTGAATAAGGACTTCTTATGCCTTGAAATTGGAGATGAGTTTTTTAGGAAAGTCTAAACATCTTAACAGAGCTTTCCATTCTTACAGCTTCTTTGTTAAGTTCTTCTACGGTGTTCTTCAAATCCTCCACTGCTTTTAACTGTTCATTTGCGGTATCCCCTAACTGTGCAGAAGCGGCTGAGGTCTCTTCAAGGGTAGCTGAAATACTTTCCACAGCACCTAGTGTCTCACTTTTCAGTTCACCAATTCTTGCAAGGCCTGTTGTGATCTCATTTAAGCTTTCTGTAAGCCTGGTTACATGGGACCGGATACCACGAAAACCTTCTGTTGTCTCCTTAAGGGTTCTTTCCTGCTTCAATACAATATCATCTGCTTTTGTGGCCACTCTGGCTGTATCCGCAGTACTCTTTTGTATTCCGGCAACGATAGCGGCGATTCTGCCCGCCTCTAAGGAAGACTGGTCTGAAAGCTTTCTTATCTCATCTGCCACAATAGAAAAACCCTTTCCGTAGGCGCCGGCTCTGGCCGCTTCTATTGAGGCATTTAAAGAGAGCAGTCTTGTTTGCTCTGCTATCTCATTGATAGCTTCTACTATGTTAATAATAGCAGCTGACTGTTTCTCCAGAGCCGTTATATTGTTGATGACTGCTCTGGTAATCTCAGAGGTGTCTCTTTGCTTTCGATTCAGCGCCTCCATATTTTCAAGGCCTTTTCTTAAAGTATCCTCTGTTTCTCCTGCAACCGCCTGGATATTTCCTGCGTTTTTTTCCTGTGTACCAATAAGCCCTGCCAGGTCAGACATAGTGATAAAGCAATTCTGGGCATCCTTTGCCAGGGAGGATATACCCTCTTCAATTTCCGTTGTTGTCAAAGCAATGTCTTTCGTTGCATTTACCAGTATTTCAGAAGACCTGGATACCTTTGAGGACATTTCTGTTGTCTGTCTGCTTATCCTTAATATATCCCGGATCAAGGTCCTCATTCCCTCAAACATAGAATTAATGCTCTGTGCCAAAAGCCTGAACTCATCTTTTCTCTTTAATCTAAGTTCCTGGCTTAGGTTGCCTGTAGCTGCTGCATCCAGAATATAATTGGTTTTTCCAATCGCTGCACTGATACTGCCTGAAATAGAAATTCCTACAAACAGTGCTATTACTACTGCCAATATCATAATCAATATGGTTACTATCTTCACAGCATTTGCCTGCTCTGTCACCAGGTTTTCAGGTATTAAAGCAAAGACCAGGGAGCTGCTTACTGCTGATTTTGTATAAACAAACAGGTATTTACTCTCCTTGTATATTACATAATCGGCTGCTGAGGCCTCCTTGCCCTTAAGAGCCTGCTTATAATAGGCACTTTGAGTTATAACTTCAGCGGCTTTCTCTTCTCCGTTCGCTATGCATTTTCCATCCGCAGTTACGAAACCGGAAATACTTCCGCTGCCAAAATCTGATTTCTTTAAGATGCCGGTAAAAAAACTTCTGTCCACATCAATAACCACGTAACCAACCTGCTTATATGCAGAGTTTGTAATTTTCTTAATATATGAAATACCGTAATCCGAAGTATTAACTTTTAAAACAGTATCAAGGTACGGATGTGTTCCAATCCAGTTCAGTTCCTTTCCATCACCCGTAATAACCGCGTGGTCCTCTGAGGCCAGAAATTCCGAATACAAACTGTCCTTTAATGTCCCTGCTGTTGATACCGGGTGCCCGTAGTCTGCGAATACCGTGATATCTGCAATGGACTTATCAGCTGCCACAGCTGCCAGTATCTTCTTCTGAATTTCTTTATACCTGCTGATTTCATCTGTCGGTTTACCGGAATAATATTTGGAGTAATACTTCTGAGTGGTTTCATCGGTAATGATATCGATTGCTTTGCTGGAAATATTGGTTAAACCCAGATCAAAATACTCTCCCATCATGTTAAGGCTTACTTTACTGGAATTAATGTAATTGGATACCATACCTCTGGATGCCAGCCAAAAGCTTACTACTCCCAATATTATTATAAACACAACGGGTATCAAAAAACCTAGCACCAGACGTTTTCTGATACTGTAGTTAACTCTGTTCTTCCTTTGTGCTTTCACGTTATCTCCCTCTGTGCTTTATTTCTGGTAGACTTCAAATTCCGCCAGCTGACCTCCGCCGGATCCGGTATTTTCTGTAAAAACAAGCTGTACATATCTGGCTTCTGCATTATCAAAGAACAATTGGGCTTCGTTACCCATATCCGGATCAAAGGTATATTGCTTTGCTTCTGCCAGAGGTGTGAAATTTTCTCCGTCATCACTGATATTGACAGCTATGGTCTGGGTTCTTTTCCCCCATACCGCCATAGGGCTTAGAGCTAATCTGATTGCCTGAAACTTCTCTTTCTTTTCTAAATCCACTGTAAGGTAATTGGGGTAATCCGGTTTACCCTCCCAGTAAGACACTCCTACTGCTATTCCATCCGTTGTTTTTCTGGGTGTATATACATCCGCAAAGCTGCTGGCTTTTACTTTCTTTTTTAGAGCTATATTGGTGCCTTCCGGAAGTACCAATGCATATTCCGCTTTCTTAAAATCCGGATGCTCCATACTCTCGGTCTGTTGTATAGTGTTTATTACGGTAATATTTGCCGGGGTTAATTCCTTTGACGGCTCTTTTATACTGTCAGGTGCAAAACCAATCAGGTAGATATTGACTGCCAATAACAGAACTATTACTACAGGACGTATAATCTTCATCTTATTAACCATACCTTTCTAGATTCCTATGAACCTCTACCGAATTATCAGATTTTCTGTGGTAGCAGCGTCTATCTCAAATTTTCCCTGTTCAAAATCAAGAATTTTCTCACCCAGGATTTCAAGATTAGTAATGGAAATATTGCTGATCTTATGTTTTTCATCAAAGCCTTCTATTCTGGAAGGGCTGAACTTACCGGAAAGCACCTTTACATTATCAATAGTTACTCCGTCTATTACTCCTCTTTCTTTGGTTGACGTCCAATTAGAGGTCTTTGGTATATGCAGGTCTATGAGATAAGGCATCTCATCCCCATCTCCTGAGCCCATCTGTGCATTTTCTACGGTAATATTCTGAAAGGTAATAGCTTTCACTGCTGCATCATCTGCATTATGTACCGATATAACAGGCTTATGGTAATTGTTCAGGATAGTAATGCCATCAAATTTGATATCTGTAATGGATACCCCCTCCACCTGTCCTTTGTTGGTCTCGTAACCGATTTCCATAGACTGGGCAAAATCGGTCCAGAGCTGCATATTCTGAAAGGTTATATTGGAAGAGCTTCCTTCATAATTCTTAACCACCAGTGAATCATCCCAGCTTCTTACAAAGCAATTGGATATCTGATAATTTGTACAAGACTGCAGTGTTATTCCATCACCATTAGGTCTTGAGGAAATGATCCTTATACCATCGATAATTCCATTGGCAGAACTTTTTGCAGAACAAACCCAGGCATTGGGGTTTAAGACAATAATATCTTCCAAGGTTACCCCATCACAGTTATCGAATTTTAAAGGAACATAAGCCGTCTTTCCCATCCAGCCCTCAAAACCGGAGCCGTCTAAGATACCTCTGCCGGCAACTTTAACATTCTTTGCATAATTGGCATTGATAATGCCGTGAACAACTGCACCTCCTGCCAGGTATAACGTCTGGTTATCCTCTAAGATGATATTTTCTATATTCCATTCCCCAGGTCCTATGTATTTGATGGTATCCGTGCTCTTTGTGGGAGCCTCTGTATCTATAGGATTAGCAAAGATATGAAGGGCACGCTCCGGTGAGTCATTATAGGTAACTGTATAATTACCCGGTTCTGTCACAGTAAAGGTAACCGTTCCTTCCTGTTTGTTTACCACCGGTGTTATATTACTGCTTAAAGGACTTATTTTTGCTGATTGCAGCTCCATCGCTTTAAGAGTGACCTGAATTTCAACAGCACCTTCAAAATCAAAATAGGTTATAGGTGTTCTGGACTGAGGCGGCATATAATTCTGATACCATACTCTGGAATGATTCACATTGGTATCATATACATAACAGTCATTGCCATTAACCTTTACCTGTGTATCGGTACAATGCAGCAGAGCATAATTTCTCTCCTTTTCGCTGGCACTGACCAGGTCCTCTGCTGTTGCATCTTTTAAGGATTCAGGTCCGTCATAAAGTACCAGCTTTGTATTCTCGTAATTCATCATCTTACTGACCTCTAAACTTCTGTCTCTTAAGTTTTTTCCTGCCACTCCGGCTGTAACAACCAATACAAGGATTAGAAACCATTGAATCAGTGTTATTGCTTTCTTCTTATCCATCTGGACACCCCTAAGGAAGATTCTCTCTCCCTGCCACAAAATTTCGCCGAAAGATTATGTGTGGCACCTTTTCTCAGATTTTCTTTCAGCTAAACCTTCTATTTTTTAACCTGTTGAGCTTTTTGCTGTTTGAGAGCATTTAAATTATTTAAGCTATTTATCTTGCCAAAGTTTTTTATCTTGTTGAGCTTTTTTATCTTGTTGAGCTTTTTACCTTGCTGAGCGTTTTATTTTGCAAGCTTTTTACCTTGCCGAGCTTTTTATTTTTCCGAGCTTTTATTTTTCCGAGCTTTTATTTTTCTGAGCTTTTATTTTTCTGAGCTTTTATTTTTCCGAGCTTTTTTGTAGCTTTTTCTTTTATAGCTTTTATTTTATAGCTTTTATTTTATAGCTTTTATTTTGTAGCTTTTCTCTTTCTGCAAACATTTCCTTCTCCTACAGCAGTCTGTTAAGCCTCAAGAATTGCTTTCCAGTCTATCTCTGCCTCAAGACCTGTTGCTTCATAATCTGCCCGTAACTGCTCGTATTCACTTCCCACGCCAAGAGTCTTCATATGAGCTGCTTTACCAGCTACGATACCAGCCAGGGAATCCTCAACCACCAGACAGTCCTCATATTTCAGTCCCAGCTTATTGGCAGCTACTTCAAAGACCTCCGGATCAGGTTTGGACCTTGTAATATCAAGCCCGCAGCTTACCTTGTCTATGTACTTCATTAGTCCGGTCTTCTCAAGAATAAGTGGAGCATTTTTACTTACGGAACCTATACCAATAAGGATTCCCTTGCTTTTAAGCATCTTAAGGCATTCTGTCACTCCCGGAAGAATTGCTCTTTCATCCAGTTCCTCTAGCAGTTCCTTGTAGTAATTATTCTTTCTCTCTGCAAGCTCTTCTTTCATTTCCTTACTGTAGATCTTACTGCCCTTGCTTAATACCACCTCCAAGGATTCCATTCTGCTGACACCCTTTTGTTTCTTATTATCTTCTCTGGTAAATTTATCTATACCAAGTTCCACGGCCAGCATCTTCCAGGCTTTAAAATGAAGCTCATCGGTTGATACCAATACACCGTCTAAATCAAAAATTACTCCTTTTATCATAATTTCGTCTCCTTTATTCCTTTTGTATTTATATGACAAATTCCTATACATCCTTGAAAATCTTTTGATTTCTCCTCATTATGAGTTATGCATATAACTTCTTAAAATTTCTTCTTTCAGAGTCTTTATATATTTTTCCTGCATAATCATGACCTTTTCTAATCACAGCTTCTTCTATGATATTGTGCTTTTTAAGCCTGGCAGCAGAACTCAAAGGTGTGCAATTTATTTAATCTGTACATTTCCGGTCAGGTATGTTAAACTGTTTGTACTTTGGTTTAACATTAAACTTGTGATAGAAAGGAACATGAAAATGACCACGATTAAAGATATTGCACAGGCCGTTGGGGTAAGCTGCACCACTGTCTCCAATGTAATTCACGGAAAGACGGGACGTGTATCAGCAGAAACTATTACCCTTATAAACGAAGCCATAGATAAGCTGGGTTATGTTCCGAATATGTCTGCTCGCGCACTGGTGTCCAGCTCTTCTAAAGTTATCGGAATGATCAGCCACCTGACTTCGAATAAAAAAGAAAGTATCGTAGAAGACCCTTTTCATTCCGCCTTTATCGGTTCTATTGAAAAAACCCTGAGAGAAAACGGTTATTATTTAATGCTTCGTACAGTGGAAACCACCTCAGACCTGATGAATTTTCTACATAACTGGAATGTAGACGGGCTCTTTTGTACCGGTGTATTCCAGGATGAATTTTTCGAGGCACTAACCAGTCTTAAGATACCCGTTGTATTAATAGACAGTTATGTATCACATCCCAACATTTGCAATGTAGGTCTTGAAGATTATGATGGAGGCTATACTGCCACCAGATACCTCATTGACAAAGGCCACAAAGACATTGCTTTTGCTTCCCCTACTATCAAAGAGAAAGGTGTTGTGTACGAACGTTTCCTGGGTTATAAAGATGCTTTGAAGGAAGCCTCCATTCCTTTTCGCAAAAGCCTTATCTTTGAACAGGAACTTGATACTGCTACCACTGTTGAACTTGGCAGGCAGCTTGCTGTCCGGAAAGACATTACAGCAGTTTTTGCAACTGCGGATATTCTGGCTGCCGGTATTATGGCAGGTCTTAGACAAGCCGGTAAAATCATTCCTGAAGATATTTCCGTAATGGGGTTTGATGATATTAATCTTTGCCAGCTCACGTCGCCAATGCTTACGACCATCCATCAGGATGCTCCTTTAAAAGGAAAACTGGCAGTTTATTTCCTTATGGATAAGCTTGATAACAAACCTCTCCCTAACAATGAAGTGATTTTGCCAATTCATCTGGTAGAACGGGAGAGCGTCAAATCACTCTATAATTAATCAGAAGGGGATGTTTATAAACGCATCCCCTTAATTTGACTCTTTAATTTTCTTTACCATCCAGCTTTATAAAGCGCCTCTAACTTAACTTTTTCCTCATCAATAAAATATAAATAATAAACACTATCTCAAACCGTTTGCATCTAAGCTTTTATCTTCTCCACTTCAGCTTTATCCTTCGTTACAGTAACCTGATACAGCTCTCCCAGATAATTGACCTTAAACCTTAAATGATTCCAAGTTTTAGGAAGCCTTGGTTCCGCTTTCAGCTCCCCGTTCTCAAGCTTAAGTCCTGCAAATCCTTCCACTGCCGTCATATAAGCTCCTCCGCTGGCAGCAGGATGGGTGCCTCCGATATATATTAACCCGGCCCACTGTTTACCTCCGTCACCCAAATCTGCTTTGGCTGATTTTAAGAAGAAAGGATATGCCTGATCCGGCATATTGCACTTACAGGCAACCATGGAGTACATACAGGCGCTTAAGGAAGAACCATGCTCCGTTCTCGGCTCATAATAAGCCCAGTTCTTATAAAGGGTTTCCATATCATACTCAGCTGAAAATAAATTCATCATGGTCACAACATCTGCCTGTTTAATTACCTTGGTATGGGATGCCACACCATAAGCTCCTCCCCAGTATTCCTTCTCATGGAGCAGTCTTCCTTTTACCTCAGCAACGGACACCTCTTCCAACTGTTCATATCCGTCAAATTGCTCTATAATACCAGTTTTCTCATCCGGCTGCGGTATGTAAAGACGAAGGGCTGCATCACGAAACTTTTCTAAAAGCTTTGATTTCTCAGATTCTGCAACTGTATCCTCTGCATCTTCTTCCAGCAGTTTTATGGCAGCCTCAAAAGTAAGCTTTGCCATTCGGTTGGTATAGGCATTGTTATTGACCCGCTCATGGTATTCATCCGGGCCGATAACATCGTAAAGCTCATACTTCTCACTCTTGACCCTTTTAATCAAAAGACTGTAGTAGAATTTGGCACATTCTATAATTACCTCTGCTCCGCCTTCTCTTAGCAGCTCCTTATTGCCGGTAAATTGTATATAGCGCATAATACCGTAAACTACGGCTGCAGATATATGAATCTGTTTATCTTTAAAATAGGTTCGCATGGGACGTCCGGTAAATACGTCTGTCACATTATAGTCAGAGCAGGCATCATAACCGCCCTCCTGACTTTCCCAGGCGTAAAAGGCACCGTCAAAGCCATAACCTGCGGCTTTTGCTTTCGCTCCTTTTAAGGTATCAATTCGATATTTCAGCAAGGTTTTTGCTACTTCCGGTTCTGTAAAAAGGAAGAAATCCAGCATAAACATTTCCGTATCCCAGAACACTGCCCCCTTATAAGTCTGCCCTGATAAGCCCCTGGCTGCAATAGAAAGACTTTTAGAATGTCCTGGTGCAATGCTGTGCAGATGATATAAAGAATAATTCAGGGCCTCCATAGCCTCGTCATCACCGTCTATCTCTACTTCTGATCTGCTCCACTTCTTTTCCCAATTATCCTTATGTTCGTTAAACAGTGCTTCATATCCTTTGGCCTTTGCCGCCAATACCAGCTGCTTTCCTTTTTCCTGATACGCAGCTGTATCCTGACTGGTATAGACTGATATATATTTAAAGAAGGTATAACTCTTCTCTGCTGCAACCTGCAGTTTTAGATGCCTTAAGACTGTCCTGTCCATCTCTTTTATGGATTGTTCTGCAATATTAGAAATGTCCAAGGCTTCATAAACTGCTACCTTATCCTGTTTTTCATGGGTTGTTGCTACTGTACAGATAAGGTCTCCGGTAAATCCTGTAATCACACTGTCATAATGTGGACCGTTAATATCCCATACCTCACCATCAATACCGGTCATAATCTCAATTTCACCGTTAAAGGAAGGTATTAACGTTAGTTTTAAAGCAATAAGATGTTTATCTGCCATACTGGCAAATCGCTCTGTTTTTAAGGCCACCTTGCCTTTTGCTGTCTCAAAGACAGTTTCTCTGCGAAAGATACCATGCCTGTAATCTAGTTCCATCTTATGAGCTTTATGTTCTTTTCCCGAAAGACAGTATTCCTTGCCTTCTATAAGGAGACGTGTATATAACCCATTGGGTGCGTTTAAGGGTTCCCGCCAGCCGTTTCCCACCTGGTCATAGATTCCGGAAAGATTGACTGCGGGAAATTGATCCTTCCTTGATTCCTCCAAAGTCCCCCGAATTCCCATATAACCATTGCCGATTAAGAATTTGTTTCCAAGTCCCGTTGCTTTCTCCGGTTGATATCCAAGTTCTTCAATATTCCAGTTCATTTATTATTTATCACTCCTTCCCTGGTACAGCCCTATAGCACCAAGCTATTAATGTATAATAGGAACCGTTACTTCTTTTTGCCCAATGACATGTTCCTTCTCATAGATCAATACTTTAAGACCGGTATCGGAATCTGAGGAAATCTTAATATTTTCCCTGTCGATTGCTACGGCTACCACTTCCTCTTTCACACGGATCTTAAAGGAATATCCCTGCCACTGTTCCGGTAAAGAAGGAGCAAACGCCAGTTCTTTTCCATCTGACCGCATACCGCCAAAACCATATACAATGTTCATCCAGGCTGCTGCTATGGATGTAGTATGTAACCCTTCTCCGGTATTCCTGTTATAGTTATCCAGATCCATTCTGGTTGCGAAGCCAAAGAATTTATAAGCCTCTTCCGCTTTCTTTAACTGGGCTGCCAATATGGAATGAACAGAGGGTGAAAGTGAGCTTTCATGGATACATCTGGGCTCATAATAATCATAATTGCTTCGTAATTGTGCTTCTGTAAAATCCCTGTTATATAATAGCATCAACATCAGTACATCCGGCTGTTTTAACATGTCATTGCGATATATCCTGTCGTAGGTCCAATGATGGTACAGCGGGAATTCTTCGATAGGTATTTTATCAATATCCACATGAGGCAGGTTAAAATATCCTTCATGCTGTTCAAAAATCTCTGTCTCTGTCTGATAGGGAATATACATATGCTCTGCTATTTTGCGGAAGTTCTCAATTTCATCTTCCGTAAGCCTTCTGTCTCCGGTTATGTCCCCATACTTATCCGGTGCTGTTAAGGAGCATCTGTTTAATACATCCAGGGTATATTCAAGGGTTTTCTTTCCCATATAATTGGTGTAGCAATTATTATTAACCATCATCTGGAACTCATCGGGTCCCATAACTCCATAGAAGCCGTAACGGGTACCATCACCACTCCAGTCACCTCTGGTGGCAAGCATCCTGCTGACCTCTATCAGTACGGGCAGCCCCTTATCAAAGATAAATTCATCATCCCCGGTTATATTCGCGTAATGCCAGAAACCGTAGGCAACAGCTGTAGAAGCCTGGAGCTGAAGGCTTGCATGCTGCCAGAGGGAGCAGCATTCTCTGCCGGTTATGGTTGCTATGGGATAAAAAGCACCTTTACAATCAAGTGCTTTGGCACGCTCCATTGCTTCCTTTAAGGTAAGGTATCTGAATTCCAGCAGATGCTTCGCTGCCTGTGTATTGTTAAAGATATAGAAAGGAAGACAATAGGCCTCTGTATCCCAGAAGGTATTTCCGCTGTAAGCTTCGCCAGTCAGTCCTTTGGCACCGATAATTGTTCCTTTATCCGCACCGTGATAGGTCTGGTGCATCTGGAAGATGCAATATCTGATACCCTGCTGGTTTAATTCATCGCCTAGAATTTCAATATCTGATTCCTGCCAGGTCTTACGCCACCAGTTAAGGTTATCCTCTTCCAGTATGCTGATATCAAGTGCTTTCAGTATAGATGGGTTCTCTGCACATTTCTTTTGAAAAGCTTCTTTGTCAGTCTCTTCTGTTGCTTTTCTGGTAATATTTCTGATAAGCTTAGTGAATTCAAAAGCTTTTCCCTGCTCTAAGGCAATTACAAACTTTCTTACGAGCTTCTTCTCTTCTTCATAATCTTCTTTGCTTTGATATTCACAGAGGAATCTGCAGCTGGTTAAGAGTGCCTGATCCGTACTAACGGTATTCCCTAACATACTAAGGGACTCTTCTTCTGCTGTTTTTGACACCACATTCCACATGGAACGTCCGGTCATATGGTGAATCTGTGTAAAATCGATACCGGAAAAAAGATTGATTTCCCCTGAAAAATTAAGAGGTGTAACAGTTATCTTTTGAACCGCAGTTTCTGCTTCTTTCATGGATAAGAAACGTTTAAACTCCAGCTTTAATTCCTTACCGGAGGCCAGCACCCAGACAAAGGATCTATTCAGGACACCACTCTTAAGGTCCAGTTCTCTGTAAAACTCTCTAATTTCAGAGGTATTAAGATCCAGCGTCTCACCTTCTGCTTCAAGCCTTGTATATAACCAGTCCGCTGAATTTACGATAAACTCCGTTCTGTCAATAATTCCTTTATACCCTGATTTCTCTAGCTGCGCTGCTTCATAAATTCCGTTAAAATAATTTCCGATAAGACTGTTTCCGGAATAACCCTCCTCAAAACTGCCTCTGGTTCCCATATATTCGTTCCCCAGGGAAAACACGGATTCGGACACCAGGGCATACTCCTTGTTGAAGCCCTCCTCAATTATTTTCCATGGATGTACTTTATAATAAATATCTGCTGATTTTGCCATACTCTACCCCTTTAATGCTCCTGCTGCTGCACCTTCTGTTATTTGTTTCTGGAATAATGTGAATAAAATGATAGGAGGAATAATTGAAAATGCTACTGCCCTCAGTACTTCCACATCTGTTGCATTAGAAGTTCTGAACAGGAACAGTCTTACCATAACCGTTTCCAATCCCGAACCGTTTAACACCAGATAAGGCAGAAGGAAATCAGACCAGGCAGCATTGATTGCAAAGATAACCACTACCATAACAATGGACTTTGACAGCGGAACTACGATACTGGCAAAGGTTCTCAGATAACCGCATCCGTCTAACTTGGCTGCCTCAATGATTTCTTTTGGCAGACTTTCAAAGAATTGTTTAAATAATATGACATAAAAGGCATTGGCTCCAAAAGACAGCCAAAGCGGTAAAAAGGATTGATTCAATCCGATTCTGTTTATGTTGACAAACAAAGCCACGACACTGGTAGTGGTTGGAATCAGTAAGCTCCACATTACCAGGCCAAAGATAAGCTTATGACCCTTTGGTTTTAAGATTCCAAGTGCATAAGCAATGAGTCCATTAAAGATGACTGCGCATAAGACACTTCCTCCTACGGAGATAAAGGAATTAATATAATATCTCGCAAATTTCAAATCATTCCAGGTCTTTGCATAGGCACTGAAATCAAATACAGAGGGCAGAATCGTCGCGCTTCTTCTGAATTCTTTAATATCCTTAAAGCTGGCAAGAAATACCCAGACCGGCGGAAATAAGGACGTTATTACAATACCGAAGCATATCAGATAAATTATGATGATAAGTGCTCTGGTGCGTTTGGAATGAAGGTCATAAAAACGGACAACACCGTCTTCTTTCTTTCTGTAGTTATCAAAAAACATTCAAACACCCCCTAATCTTCTTTGGTTGCGGTAAGCTTAAAGTACAGACCGCTTAAAATGATAAGTACAATGCTCATCATAACAGACAGAGCTGCTGCCATCGGATAATTGAAATCCCTGAAAGCATAATTGTATACCAGCTGCATAATAGAAATACTTGCATTATTAGGACCGCCATTGGTCATAACCAGCGGTTCATAAATAATCTGGAATACTGCAATAATCTGAAGAATCAGCATAGTCTTGCCCAAAGCAAAGATACTGGGAATGGTAATAAAACGCATACGGTTCAGTATTCCCGCACCATCTATAGTTGCTGCTTCATAAAGCTCCGGATTGATATTGGATATACCGGCCATATAGATTAAGGCAGTAGCTCCTGCACCTTTCCAGGTCATAGCTGCAACAATCAACGGAATGGTCCATTTAGGATTGGTAAGCCATACCTGTGGAGCAACTCCGATTTTGTCCAATAAGATATTTAAAACACCTGTGTTACCGGGACGGAAAAAGAATCCCCACATCAAAACAGTTGCAAGACCCGGCATAATATTAGGTAAATATACACCCACTCTGAAAAAGCTCTTAAAATGAGTTGTTTCGGTGATTAAGGATGCCATAATAATCGGTACCACAAAACCAATTAACAGTGACCATAAAATATAGATAAATGTGTTGGAAAAAGCTGCAAGAAAATCAGGATGCCTGATTACCTTACCATAATTCTCAAAGCCTACAAACTCAATTAAACGAATTCCTTTTGCAGTATAAAGGGAGAGTCGGATACTTTCTATCAATGGCTCCCACACAAAAAATGCAAATAAGAGGATTGTCGGCAGCATTATAAGCCATCCTGTCACATCTTTTTTCTTGATTCCAGCTCCTGGTGTTTTCTTTGCCATATCATTTTTCGTTCCAGCCACGTTATCTGCCCTCCTTATGTTATTAATGTCTTATCGCAGCTGATGGGCATCTTACACAAGATCCCCATCAGCTTTGTTTAAGTTATGTTTACTATTTATTTACATTTTCATCAAGTAATTTCTGATAGTTATCATTAGCAGTCTGCATAAGGGAAGCTACATCTGCATTCTTGTCTGTGATAACCGCCTGAAGCACTTTGGTAAGTTCAGAATATAAATCCTGAGCAGAACCGGGCTCTTCCAGTCTTAAATTACCATCCGTTTTAATGATATTGAAATAATCATTGAACAGATTCATATCAACGTTATTGAATTCATTGGTTACAGCAGCTTCTGCATCCAGTACCTTCTGGTCAACCCAGCAAGGGAAACGAGGGATTACAGGTACATTGTTATCAATCTTATTCTGAGCATCAGCTTTCATACCGGCAATGGCAGCATCTGTTGCAACAGGTGCTTTACCCATGATCTCAAGGTAATCAAGAGCAGCATTGATCTGTTCAGGTGTAGCATCCTTTGAGAACATGTAAGGAGTACCGCCGGATAAGGAATACTGTCCTCCGGGACCCGCAGGCATAGGCACTATGGCAAGTTTATCTGCTGGAAGGCCATTAACCTGTGTAGGCTGATTTACTGCATCGTTGGCAGCTATGTACATAGCAGCTGTTCCTGTTCCTAAGTTTACAAAACCAGTTCCCCAATCTTCATTGGTAGGATCGGGAGTAAGTACGTCATATTCCCATTTCAAGGACTTTACATATTCCATAGCTGCAATGGCTTCAGGAGAATTTACATTTGCTACGAATTTACCGTCTTTTTCAAGTGTTAAAGTTGCACCGAAGTTCCAGGCAATATTACTGAAATGCCAGCCGCCTGCATTATCCTTTGCTAAAAGGCAAAGGCCGGCCTGACCTGTCTTCTCTTTGATGATCTTAGCTGTCTGGGCAAGTTCTTCCCAAGTCTTGGGATATTTAGGATATCCGTTCTCATCTACTAAACCGGCTTCTTCAAAAAGCTCGATATTAACCATCATACCAAGTGCATAACCATCACGGGGAATTCCATAGATCTTTCCATCTTTGGATAACAGCTCGCGGATGGAGGGATTCATTGCTGTATCCCAGCCTCTTGCTTTTAACTCTTCTGTGATATCTGCTACGAAACCACCGTTAATTAATTTCTGGGGTTCTGTATACCAGGTCTCAAAAATAGTAGGCAGGTTGCCTGATTCTGCAAGAGAAACAAAGGTATCAGTTGCATATTTGTAATAAGCGGGTACTACCTCTACATTAGGATGTGTCTCGTTAAAAGTCTTAACATATCCTTCATGAAGCTTAATATCATCTGTTAAAGTGTCCTCCGGCCAGATGCCAAGCTTAAGTTCAAAGTTCTCGGCAGGAGCTTCTGTTGCTGCTGCTTCTGTAGCTGTTGCTTCTTTTGTTGCTTCCGGAGTGTTGTTGTCAGAACTGGTGTCTGTTGTGTTGTTATCTTTCTTACAGCCAGCTAACATGGTTGCAACCAGTAAAAAACACAGGAGCAAACTTACAAGTCTTTTCGTTTTTTTCATAAATGTTCCCCTTCCTTATTGTAGGTTCTTATATAGTTTTACGTTAAACTTGTTATGTAAAAAAATAGTACGTTGTTGGTTTAACGTTAAACTCATTATAGCAGTTGTGTATTTTGTTGTCAATAGGTTTTATTTATATTTTACTGTTGTGTATATTGCCCTGCAAAGGGTATTTTTTTCTAAAAACATCTGCAGCAGAAAGAATTCATGTCTTCTATTTCGTCACTCTAACATGATAAATCGTCCCATATTTTATTGTTACAAAATTCTATTGTTACAAAAAAAGAAACGATACTTCTGTACCGTTTCTTTGCCTATACCTATATTCCAGAATCATTAACTTTTTATATTAGTGAATTACCAGGAAATATGCCAATACCAGAATACCTAATACAATACGGTAAATACCAAAGGCTTTAAAGTCATGCTTCTTGATATATCCCATAAGGAATTTGATTGCGATTATGGATACCACGAAAGCTGACAGCATTCCCAGGACAAGTACTAAAATCTCATTTCCGGAAAAGTCAAATCCAAACTTTATCATTTTTATTAAGCTTGCCCCAAACATAACGGGAATAGCCAGGAAAAATGTGAACTCAGCTGCTATTTCTCTGGATACACCAATTAAAATTGCACCAAGTATGGTAGCCCCTGATCTGGAGGTTCCGGGGATTAAAGCCAGAACCTGAAATAAACCTATGATAATAGCAGTCTGATAAGTTATCTGATGCAAGCTGGTAATTTTAAAATTACCCTTTTTGTTCCTGTTTTCAATAAAAATAAAAAGGATACCATAAACAATCAGAGTTACTGCAACTGTTACATAATTGTAGAACATTCTGTCAATATCATCATCCCAAAGGGTGCCAATAACACCGGCAGGTATAATAGCAACCACTATCTTAAACCACATATTCATAATATCCATTTTAATGATGGATTTATTTTTATCCTTTAGTTGAAAAGGGAAGATCTTATTCCAATATAGAACCAAAACTGCAAAAATAGCTCCAAGCTGGATTACCACCCTGAACATTTCCATAAATTCATAACTTACATTAAGCGGCATGACCTTCTCAACCAATATCATATGCCCAGTACTACTGATAGGAAGCCATTCTGTAATTCCTTCCACAATTCCATAAAATATAACTTTTAATATTTCTAAAAAATCCATTTCTTTACCTTGCCTTCCTCCTTTTTTTCGTGCCATTTTAAATGGTATACCCTATTAAAAGTATTCTGTCAGATAAATGAAATCCAGGATGCTCACATAATGAAACAGGCAGAAATATGACTCACTGCCGGTTCTGCGATTATCTAACAGAATTACGATAAGGTATATTATAACATAAATGGCAGTTTACTAACAGGAAAAAGTTCTTAATAAATTCTTATATTTCACGGTACTGACATTTATTCATGAAATCTTCTATATAATTATTTACCGAAGCCACTCCTCCAGCTTCATACTTTTGCCATCTGTTATAATAGTAATGGCTCCGCTATCAGTAGTTTTTAGTATCTGGCTGCCACTCTCCTTTAGTCTTGTAACGGTTTCTGCATGGGGATGTCCATAAGAATTATCCATTCCACTAGAGATAATCGAGTATAATGGTGATACTACCTTGAGAAATTCACTGCTTGTAGAATACTTAGAGCCATGATGAGCAACTTTTAGAACCTCATAACCGTTTAAAGCAGTTACCGTTGAACCGGCTTCAGTAAAATGTTCAATAATCCGCTCCTCTCCTTCTCCCTCCAAATCACCGGTAAGCAGCAGATCAAATTCACCGTACTTCAGGCTTAATACAACAGAATGACTGTTTTTATCTGCACCTGATTCAAAATCCTTATCCGGCCATAGGCATTTGATACTTACGCCTTTAAGGCTTAAGGTGCCTCCTGTATTTAATACAGCTATCCTTACCCCTAAATTACCTGCTTTCTTAATAAGGTTAGCGTAGGTTTCATCCTTTAGATCTACTCCCGGTAATAATAGATTCTTTATTCGTATACTCCCCTTATAATCCTCCTCTAAGAATTCTAAGACTCCTGAGTAATGGTCTGCGTCACCATGGGTGACAATGGCATAATCGATTACACTGACTCCCTGATATTTTAAGAATGGTTCCAACCGGTATTTTGACAGCTTCTTTACGCTGGAACTTCCTCCGTCTATCATAATTGTTGTCTTACCCGGCAGCTGAATTACGATTCCATCTCCCTGTCCCACATCCAGAAAGGTCACCTGAAGATTGTTTGCCGGTTGTGGAATTAATAATAATAGCATAGGTATCATAAGGAGCAGACTTATTCTTCGTCCTTTTTGCTTGTTGCATCTGATAAAGAGTGTTAGCAGAAGGAGAAAGGAAGCTATGGTTATCACCCCCGGTCTTCCTGTCAGAATGCTTTTCCCTGGCAAACTTGCACCTATACTGCACACAGCTTCATAAAATACCAGGATATAATTAACCCCTCCCATAAGAAATACACCGGCAGGAATACTGACACAACCTATTAGTACGGCAAGGAAAGCAAGAATTGTTAACAGGGAGGATACCGGGATAATTAAGAGATTGATTATGGGAGAATAAACAGGAATTTCATAAAAGAACCATAAAAGCACCGGTAAAAGAATAAGCTGTGCACTTAAACTGGATAATAGCGTCTGAATTAATATGTTATTCCAAAGGTAAAACATAGTTTCTTCATAAATTCTCCTTAAGTTCTCACGAGAGGATAGCTTCAGATTCGGTGATAGCTTTTTCTGCTCCGCCTTTTTCTCTTTTAATAATGCCTTACAGAAAGCTGGATAAACGGTACCAATACCAATAACTGCTCCAAAAGATAGCAGGAAACCAGCACTGGTTATATCCAGTGGGCTTTGCAGAAGAATTATCAGGGCACTGGCTGCCATTCCGGATAAAAGGTCATAGGTTCTGCCGGCAAGAACTGCTGCCATGTATACCGTCATCATAACAACCGCTCTATTGGTCGATACACTAAAGCCTGTTAATATTCCATAAGAATATAAGAAAAATAAAGATATTGCCGTGGCTGGAAAGAGCGGCATATGTATTTTTCGAAAGATTTTATAAAGAGTGAGGCCCAACAAGGATATATGCAGGCCTGAAATTGCCAGTATGTGGGAGATGCCATTTTCACGGTATAATTCTTTTATGTCCTCCTCCAGATAGCTGGTATCACCTAACATCATAGCTGTAAGTACACCTGCATTTTTCTCTGGTAATAATTTATAATAAGTATCTGTCAGCTGTTTTCTGATAGTGTAAAGAGTTTGATAATAAGAATTGGTTTTTACGCCGGATATGACTGCAGAGTCTGCATAGAATTTATAATCATAATTTTTAGATTGATAATAAAGATATTCATTGAATTGACCGGGATTAGAGGCTTTGGTAAATTTTATCAGCGTACCGGCGATATAGACTTTGTTTCCGATTATATATTTCTTTCCTTCATCTGTATATACCAGTAGTTTAAGATTTGTATAATTGTTATTACCTAAGGAAAGTTGGGATTTCTTTAGGGTTATTCTTGTATAGTTATCATTTTCCTCTACAAGGCTTATAACCCCTTCTGCTATAGCATTGGTTTTAAGGGTAAATTCCTTATCCGCCGGAGGTGCTTTTATTTGTTGGTCCATGCGCAGATATCCTGTGGCGAACAAAACCGGCAGCAACAGAAGAAAATAATAATTATAGAAACGCTGTTTTGGTGCTTTCTTATGGAACAACCACCACAGTACTGTTATCATTAAAACTATGCTTCCTCCATACACTAAGGGCAGGGATAATTGAAACATTCCAATCCCTGCCAGGTATGATGCTAAAAGCCAGACTAACGGCCTCTTCGTATTCATTATTTATACCCATTGCATATCACAGGCCTGCCTGCGATACTGCCACAAATAATAAGAAGTGAAAGAATCCTGGCGTGACATCCTTTCAATTTATTATTTTCTTTCACTCCTATCCTCTTCCAATAAATCCAGATTCCTCTCAAAGCCTCCGTCAAAGGCAATATCGTCCTGAAAGATCTTTTTGGGAGATCCGTTTATTGTAAATTGTACTTTGTTTATAGTTGATAATTCGTCCAGGGAATTAACTACAGAATATAATACTACCTCTGGGTTCACTCCCGGAACCTTATCCAGAAATTTTTCATTGAAATCCACATAACATATTCCATCTTTGGTAGTTACCTTAAGCAACTCTGTTCCAGCAGGAAGACTTTTTTTCATGGTAGGATCAACGGGCTCGTTTGGTATTTCCGGTCCATTAAGCAGCTGGTCAATAATGGCTTTTTCGATTGGCGGTATGTTCTCTGTATATATAATAGTACGGTTGGAAGCTACTAAGCCGTCTCCCGCTGCATTGGCATAATATATGGTTACATTAATGTTTTCCGCACCGCTGCCATCAATAAAATCATCTGCTTTCATAAAATTAATGGGTTTTCCATTTGTTCCATATAGCGGTGACCCGTCAACATAAAAAGCAATATCTTCTACTCCCTTTATCTGACACAGAGTTTTGATTATACACGCTCTGGTTAGAACTTCTGTAATACCCGTCAAATTATTATAAGCAGCATTAAAATAAAGGCTGAGTCCTCCACTGTCACTAAAGGTCGCTTTTATCCTCAGTCCTTCCGGTATTGCCCTCTTTAGGGTTATATCGTCAGACTCCGTTGACAATACCTCTAAAAACTCTTTTACAAGATTATCCTTGGTATTTTCAGTAGGTGTATATTTAACAGGAACTATTTTGGTCTCTGATTTATCAATGTAGTATACAAAAGGCCCCTCTTCCTCCGCAGTCTTATTCTTGTCCTCCTGTCCTTCACTGCATCCGGCCAGCAGTAATACAACCAGAAACAGAAAGAACAAAGGATGTTTTCTCCACGTTCTGCTGAAAGGGTTTGACCTGGTTCTGCCTCTTCCGGCCTTGACATTCCACTTTGCGGGATAAGTTACGTGATACCGTAAGGCTTGATTTTCAGCTATTCTATTTTCAAGTGATCTTTCTTTGAATATATTCATCTTTTTACCTGCTCTGCAAATGCTCTGACACTGCCTTCTAATGTTAATATGATGATGATTCCTGGAAGGCTGGTCTTTCTTATGCAATATAGTTTATTGGAATACGTACAGTAAAGGTGGTGCCTTCATTTTCTTTGCTATAGACCTTAATGGCCCCCTTATGCATATGGACAGCATTCTTTGTAATCGCAAGTCCTAAACCTGTACCACCGGTACCTCTTGACCTTGCCTTATCTACACGATAGAAACGGTCAAAAATGGAGTCCTGGGCTTCCTCTGGAATTCCAATTCCTGAGTCTGATACCTTTACGTAGAAATATTTATGGTCAGCATTTAAGGATACTCTTACCCAGCCATCTTCCACATTGTACTTCACCGCATTCTCAATGAGATTAGAGAAAGCCAGGGATAATTTTACTTCATCCACTTCGGCAATTACCGGACGGTAACTCTCATAAATCAACTCAATATTACTATTCTTTGCTATTGGACGAAGCCGCTTTAACACCACTTCCAGTAAATCATTGATTTTAATAGCATTGATATTCATATCACTGGCAGCTTTATCAAGTTTGACAAGGGCCAGCAAATCATTGATAATCTTATTCTCTCGTTCTATCTCTTCCGCAATATCCACCAGAAATTCTTTATATAGTTCAGGAGAAGCACCTTCCTGCATTAGAAGGGAATCGGCCAGAACCTTTACAGAAGTCAGCGGAGTCTTCAATTCGTGGGATACATTAGACACAAATTCCTGTCTGGAATTTTCAAGATTCTTAATTCTCTGAAGCATCTGATTCAAGGACTGGGAGATCTGCTGTACCTCATAAAACCCGTCCACCTTGACTTCATCATCCATATACCCTTCTGTCAGGTGCCCGATTGCTTTCTTTAGATTCAGGAAAGGTTTCGTAAAGACACCGGAATAAAAAAATGCATATACCAGAATTAATGTGATAGTCGTAACAAAAAGAACTGTTGTTTTTCTATACAATACCGTATGAATACTCTGGACATTTTTTGTAGAAAAGTTCATCAGAACAACACCTACGCTCTCCTTAGAGGTTGTATTCTCTTTGGCAGAGGAATAGGTGATAGGCACTATCATTTCTATATAATAATCCCCGTTACTGCGGTAGATGCTATTGCTGCTTTTTAAGCACTTTATTACATCTTCTGAAATAATTATATTGCCATCTTCTATTCCGTAGGTGTCCTTTAATATATTCAGTTTACTGTCAATTACCATGATACGGCCTTCATAGAGGCTTGCAATACGCAATATCTCTGTATTCACTTCTGCCAGCGTAGAATCCGTTAAATAACCGGAAGACGTCAAAAGATTCGCTAAAGAACTGCCCTGACTCTGCATTTCCGATTTCTTTTGCTCCAAAGCTGTCTTGTCATAGGTATTTAAGATCTCCCAGGAGAAGAACAATAAAGGGATAACTCCTATAATAAAAAGTGCAAGGAGTGCATGCACTCTCATGCTTTTAATAAACCAGAATTTTTCTTTAATTTTGGAAAAAATAGCCAACACCCCATTTTGTATGTACATATTTAGGTTCGCTTGGATTATCCTCTATCTTCTCACGAAGTCTTCTAATATGCACATCCACTGTTCTGACATCTCCGGGATAATCATATCCCCATACGGTATTCAGTAAGTTTTCCCTGCTGTAGACTTTGTTGGGATTGAAGATTAATAGCTCCAGCAAATCAAACTCTTTAGCAGTTAAATTTACTTCTTTGTTATTTACATATACCCTTCTGCTCTCGCAGTCTATCTTTAAATCGCCGAATACTACCACCTTCGCCTGAACTTCCGCGTTCTGCTTGGTGCTGCGGCGCATAATGGCTTTTATTCTGGCCTTGACTTCAAGTATATTAAAGGGTTTCGTAATATAATCATCTGCTCCGTATTCCAGACCAAGAATTTTATCCATATCATCACCTTTGGCTGTAAGCATGATAATCGGCATGCTTGAGAACTCTCTGATCTGCTGACATACTTCAAACCCGGTCATAACAGGCAGCATGACATCCAAAAGTACCACATCATACTCCTTCTTCTTCGCTGCTTCCAGAGCTTCCTCCCCATCATAAGCACAGTCAACTTCCATGCCGTCCTGCTCAAGGCTGAAGCGGATTCCCTTTACAATTAATTTCTCATCATCAACAACAAGTACTTTTTTTCCCACGCTTATCACCTATTCCAATCACATTTTCCAAAAGGCTTATGCCTATTTTGCTTCTATCATATCCTTGATTTTATTATAAACTGCATCTTTTATTCCTTCGATTTGCTTCAATTCTTCAATACTTTGAAACTCACCGTGGTTTGTCCTATAGTCTATGATACTGCCGGCCTTGACCTCGCCTATTCCGGGCAGGGTGCACAGCTCACTTTTTGTTGCAGTATTAATATTTACTTTGCCTGTCTTATTGGTATCTTCTCCTGCATTATCTGGGCTGGCAGTACTATTTCTGCCTGTAAGGGTAACCTTCTCGCTACCTTTTTGAACTTCTTCCCTGGTAGGAATGTATATCTGCTGTCCATCTTCAACATTTGCTGCCTGATTGACATAATTCTCATCCGCCTCTTTCGTAAAACCTCCGGCTGACTGAACCAGCTCATATACTCTGGTAGCTTTTGTTGCTTCATAAACTCCAGGATTCCTTACAGCACCGCATAAATGCACGTAATAAATCTGTGTTTCCTGCTGTGGAGCACTCTCCTGTTCCTGTATTTCTTCTGCAGCTTCCCCGGTTTCTTTCTGAGTTTCTGCCTGTAAGTCTGTTTGGGATTCTGGTGAACTGCCCTCTGCTAAATTAATCGGAGTGCCTAGAGTACTGCTCTGCTGATTGCTTCCTGCTCTCTGACAACTGTAGATAACTCCGGTCAGAATAAGAAAAACAGCGATAAGACCTGCTTTTATATACTTTTTGTATTTCATGTTTACACCTTTCCTTTCAGGAAAGGCCTACAAACTGTATCCTCAATACATCTGCATGTTATCATTCTACCTAATTACCAATTGGATTACAATAGGTATTTTGAAAAGAATAAAAGTTTAAGAAAATCGTAAAAATTACTCCCATTTAAAGGTTAAAATACCACCAATTACAAGGATTACACCAATCAGCTTCCTCCACTGAAAGTCCACCTTATCAGCTCCGAATATTCCAAGAAGTTCAATAAGATATGCTACAATGAGCTGGGAGGTGACAATTACCATAATTGCTTTTGCCGGTCCAAGAGTACCGACACTCTTTATAACGGTAAAAGTGATAAAAGCTCCGATGGCACCTCCCAGAAGCATATATTTGCTGTCAATTTTAAACAGTCCTGAAAAGCTCCCCTCTCGTCCTGTTACATACCAGGCAATCATGCAGACTATAAATGCAGTAAACTGAACAAAGCTTGAAGCCACCCATACGCTTGTCTGTTTGGTTACACCGGTATTAAATACTCCTTGAATACTCATAAGAGCACCTGAAATAATCGCCATTAAGAATCCGAATAATCCCATATCGCTAATTCTTCCTTTCCTTTATCCATACTGCTTCTATCAGAAAAACAGTAAATTTTAAGAAGTGTTTAAAAAAAGGACTGCTGCAAAATGAATGTAAGGCGGAAATAAGCCTCTTGGCTTTCCTTTATTGCACTAACTGAAAGACATGTTACCAATTTTGTGTGCTAAAAACGAATTGTTTTTATTAGTTATAGCACACGAAATTGGTAATGTGTCTTTCAGCCGGTGTGTGAAGAAAAGCCAAAAGGCTTCTTACCGCAACATTGTTAAGAATGCAACAGCCCTTTTGCTATTAATTAGTCTTTACCGATATGGGATTATTTACACATTATTCAATGATTTTTTTCAGGATATCGATCATCTCATCAATCTGTTCTGTTGTTATAATTAAAGGTGGAACAAATCTCAATACATTATTGCCTGCTGAAAAGAGTATCAGATGTTCCTCCATTGCTTTGGCAATAATCTCTTTGACAGGATAATGAAACTCAAGTCCCTGTAAGAGTCCTTTACCTCTTCTCTCCTTGATTCCTTCATAGGACTTAACAAGTTCCTCAAGTTTCTCTTCCAGATACACGGATACTTCCTTCACATGATGAAGCAGATCAAGTTTCTCGTACTGGTCGAATACCGCATTAACAGCTGCTGCAGTAAAAGGATTACCGCCATAAGTAGTACCATGATCTCCCGGTTCAAATGCAGAAGCAGCCTTTTCATTTGCTGCAAAAGCTCCCACGGGGACACCGCAGCCAAGAGCCTTCGCGCTGGTTAAAATATCAGGCTTTACGCCATACCCCTGCCAGGCAAACATTTCTCCGGTTCTACCCATACCACATTGAATTTCATCAAAGATCAGCAGAATATCCTTTTCATCACAGAGCTTTCTGATAAACTGCAGATACTCTGAACCGGCGGGATTTACACCACCTTCTCCCTGAATGGGCTCCAGCAGGATTGCACAGGTTTTATCGTTAATTTTACTCTTTATATCCTCTATGGAATTCAGGTCAGCAAATACTACTCCGCCAATGAGAGGTTCAAAAGCTTCTCTGTACTTAGGCTGACCTGTTACAGATAATGCCCCCATGCTCCTGCCGTGAAAAGAATTGTTCAGGGCTATAATCTGACTATCGCCTGTACCGTGCTTCTTATAATAATATTTTCTGGCCAGCTTTATAGCCCCTTCAATGGCTTCTGTACCGCTGTTGGTAAAGAACACTCTGTCCATTCCCGAGGCTTTGGCTAACTTATCTGCTGCTGTAATTGACGGTACATTGTAGAAATAATTCGAGGTATGCAGCAGCTTATCAATCTGGTTCTTCAATACAGTATTGTATTCTTCATTTCCGTAGCCAAGAGCAAATACTGCAATTCCGGCACCAAAATCCAGATATCTCTTTCCGTTAATATCATACAGATAAACACCTTCTCCTTTATCCAGAATAATCTTATATCTGGAATAAGTGTGCATTAACAGTTCTTCGGCTTCCTTAATGTAATCCTCCATCTTATCCTCCATCCCTGCATCTGAATTTTGTGCATATGTATTTTGTACATCTGAATTTTGTCATTTAATTTTGGTTCATTAAATTTTGTGCATTAAATTTTGTACATTAAGCTTTGTGTATTAAACTTTGTGCATTAAACTTTGTGCTTAAACTTTGTGCTTAAACTTTGTGCTTAAACTTTGTGCTTAAACTTTGTGCTTAAACATTGTTTCATCTGAATTCTTGCCCAGGAATTCCCAGCACAAATTTGCGGTTGAAAGTGTATTTCTTTCAAGCTTACTTTTGGTTTTATTTCGACATTTCATGTTCAAACAATATACTTTCATTGTTAATAATCGCAGTTCCTATTCCCCTGTTGGTAAAGAACTCCAGAAGCAGACAGTGTTCCATTCTTCCGTCCAGTATATGTACTCTGGATACTCCGCCCCTTACTGCGTCAATGCAATTCTTTAATTTGGGAAGCATTCCGCCTCCTATAAAACCCTCCTGAATAAGTTCATCTGCTTTTTCAAGGGTCAGTACGGAGATTAGTGTATCTTTATCAGCCGGATCTGTATAGACGCCTTCTATATCAGTAAGGAATGCCAGTTTCTCAGCTCCAATAGCTGTTGCAACGGCACAGGCCGCATCATCTGCATTGATATTATAAGCATGGTAATCATCATCCAGCCCAATAGGTGCAATAACAGGTATGAAATTGTTATCAATAAGGGTATTGATTAAGTCAGCTGAAACTTCCGTAATATTTCCCACAAATCCGATGTCCTGACCGTTTACATATCTCTTTTCCACTTTCAGGGTGGAGCCGTCTTTACCGGTTATACCAACCGCTTTAACTCCAAGCTTTTCAATCATCTGAACCAGGTTCTTATTTACCTTGCCAAGGACCATTTCCGCAACTTCCATTGTCTGCTCATCTGTAACACGCAAGCCTTCTACAAAAGTGGATTCATGTCCCAGCAGGCTCACCCACTTTGAAATTTCCTTTCCGCCACCGTGAACGATGATAGGCTGCATTCCGATAAGCTTCAGCAGAGCCACATCCTTTATCACATTTAACTGAAGCTCTTCATCAAGCATTGCACTGCCGCCGTACTTAACTACAACCTTCTTTTTATTAAATTTCTGTATATAGGGAAGCGCTTCAATGAGGGTCTGCGCTTTTATAAGTATCTGATCCATGGGTTCCATATGCATATTCCTTTCTGATGAAAGCCTCTGTCTGCTTTCGTTTTATGATACGTTTCTTCTAAGATACAATCTTCGCAATTATTTATTTCAGGACATATTATAACCTTTACTGTTATTTATTGCAGGACATATTATAGCCTTTACTGTTATTTATTGCAGGACATATTATAGCCTTTACTGTTATTTATTGCACCATATATTATAACCTTTACCGTTATTTATTGCAGGACATATTATGAACGGTAATCTGCGTTTATTTTGATGTAACCGTCTGTAAGATCACAGCCCCAGGCTGTGGCTTCACAAGAGCCGCTCTTAATATTTGCAATGGCTTTCACTTCCTTTTGCTTTAATATTTCAGTCGCGGTCTCTTCACTGTAATCTGTTGCCATTCCATTTTCGACGAGTTTAAGAGTACCGGCAGAGCTTTCTATAAAAAGATCAACTTTATCCGGATCAAAAGTTACTCCTGCATACCCCATAGCACAAAGGATTCTGCCCCAGTTGGCATCGTTACCGTATACGGCGGTCTTTACAAGGTTAGAGGTTATAATGGATTTGCTTAGGATTACTGCCTGGTCTTTGCTGTCAGCACCCTTAACCGTACATTCAAATAATTTGGTAGCACCTTCACCATCAGCTGCCATCATTTTTGATAATTCAGTGGTCACCTTACGAAGTGCCTGAGTAAAAAGCTTATAATTACCATCTTCTGCTGTGATTTCCTTATTCCCTGCAAGGCCGTTGGCTAATATAATTAGAGAGTCATTTGTAGAGGTATCCCTGTCAACGGACACCATATTAAAACTGTCCTTTACATCCTCTCTGATGGCTGTTAACAGCAGCTCCTTGCTGATGGCAAGGTCAGTGGTAATAACACCAAGCATGGTCGCCATGTTAGGATGGATCATACCTGAACCTTTTGCCATCCCCCCTAAGGTGACGGTTATCCCATCAATAACAAAAGACACTGCATACTGCTTTGCAAAAGTATCCGTAGTCATTATAGCTTCTGCCGCTAAATCACCATACTCTGTCTCTTCACCCATATTAGCCGCTAAAAGCTTGCAGCCCTCACCGATTATATCAATGGGAAGCTGTTTACCGATAACACCTGTTGAGGCAGTTAAGACTTCTTCTTTCTTAAGCCCAAGCTCCTCTGCCATAAAAACAGCCATTTTTTCATTGTTCAAGGTTCCTAATTCACCGGTACAGGCATTGGCTACACCGCTGTTCAATACCACTGCACGACCTTTCCCAAATTTCTCCACGATATTAATATCCCAGATGACGGGAGCTGCCTTAACCAGGTTCGTAGTGAAAGTTCCGGCGGCATTTGCAGATACAGTACTGTACACCAGTGCCATATCTTTTTTCTTCTTCTTAATACCTGCATAGATACCCGCTGCTTTATATCCTTTGGGAGCAGTTACTCCTCCTTTTATAATTTCCATAACTTCCTCCATTCCCACATATCTCTTCCATGTGATGTCCTTAAGCATTTTCTCCTTACCCTGCATTAGTCTGTTGGAAGAATATAAATGCATAATATAAATATGAAAGCTTCCTAAAGCCTTCATCTCAGGAATTATATCCTGTAACTGATTTATAATTATACACATCTATAAATTATTATGCAATACCTAACTTAAAAATTATTTACGATATCAATACCTTCCTTTAAAAGCTCATGATAGATTTTAGAAATAGGCAGTCCGACTATGTTATAATATTCACCCTCAATTCCTTCAATATGAATTGCAAAGCTACCCTGAATCCCATAGGCACCGGCTTTATCAAAGGCTTCTCCAGTTGCCAGGTAATTATCAATCTCCTTGTCTGTTAACTCTGCAACCTTTACTATGCTTCTCTGATGAAAGATCAATTGCTTTCTTTCTCCTTCTGCTTCCTTTATGATAACAGAAACACCTGTATAAACTTCATGGGCTCTGCCAGAAAGATTTCTCAACATCCGGAATGCATCCTCTTTATCTTTCGGTTTTCCCAAAGGTATACCCTCTAAAAATACAAGTGTATCTGCACTTAATATAAGAACTTTTCCATAATCTGCTGTTATTTCCTGCTCAATAGCTGCCGCCTTAATGGCAGCAAGATCTTCCACCAGTAATGCTGGATCTTTCTCATCAGACTCTTCTGAAACATTGCTCACGATCACTTCAAAATCTACCCCAGCCTGTGTTAATATTTCTTTTCTTCTTGGTGAACCGGATGCCAGTATAATCTTATACATAGAAACCTCTTTTCTGATTATTCATCTTATTATTCTGTTTGTAACTTTTTTTGCCAATTATATCACCGGCTCAATAGTTTGTCCATTCGATACATTCATGAAGGCTCTCTTAAGCACCTATCATTATCGCAGTTCTTACACTTTACCTTCTTATTGTTTTAAATAAGTATTATCCCCCACGCTTCCACATAGTTTCAGGCGAATTGAAGAAAGCAGAAAGAACGAATGCGCCTATGGAAAGGTATTAGAAGTCCTTTTCTCTGAAGGTTTTGTGCTATAATCTAAAACAGATTGTCTGAGCGAAGCGAGTTATCTGTTTTAGATTATGACCAGCACAAAGACTTCAGAGAATTAGGACTTCTTATGCCTTGGAATTGAAGCATGAGTTCTTTCTGCTTTCTTCAATTCACCGTCCCCATGTTAAAAAACTCCCCTTCTTAACTCAAATATTTTTCTTCAAAATACTATTGCATAATTTAACATTTTGATGTATATTTATAATAATTTAATTCAAAAAACAGGAGGACACATATATGAAAGAGAAAGTAATATTAGCTTATTCCGGAGGTCTTGACACCACTGTAATTATACCCTGGTTAAAAGAGAACTATGATTATGATGTTGTATGCGTATGCATAGATGTAGGACAGGGTAACGAACTTGACGGCCTGGAGGAAAGAGCGAAAGCTTCCGGTGCTGTAAAGCTCTACATTGAAGATGTGGTAGAAGAATTTGTAGATGACTTTGTTATTCCCTGTGTAAAAGCCGGTGCTGTATATGAAAACAAGTATTTATTAGGAACTTCCATGGCAAGGCCCGTTATTGCAAAACGCCTTGTTGAAATAGCCAGAATAGAGAATGCTACTGCTATCTGTCATGGAGCTACCGGTAAGGGTAATGATCAGGTTCGTTTTGAACTTGGTATTAAAGCTTTGGCCCCTGACCTTAAAATTATCGCGCCTTGGCGAATCTGGGATATTTCCTCCCGTGAAGAGGAAATTGAATATTGCAAAAACCACGGCATCGATCTTCCCTTCTCCGCTGATAACAGCTACAGCCGTGACAGAAATCTCTGGCATATCAGCCACGAAGGCTTAGAACTTGAGGATCCTGCCAACGCTCCCGACTATGACCACCTTCTGGTACTTGGGGTATCACCTGAGAAAGCACCTGATACCGGTGAAACAGTAAGCATCTCCTTTGAAAAAGGTATTCCTGCCGCATTAAACGGCAAAGCATTAAAGGCTTCTGAGATCATTGAAAAGCTTAATGAGATTGGCGGAAAACATGGAATAGGGATTGTAGATATCGTTGAAAACAGGGTTGTAGGCATGAAGTCCCGCGGTGTATATGAAACACCTGGCGGAACAATCTTAATGGAAGCCCATACTGCTTTAGAGGAGCTTATTTTAGACAGGGATACTCTGGCTTATAAAAAGGGAATCGGCGATAAATATGCGGATGTGGTATACGAAGGAAAATGGTTTACACCTTTAAGAGAAGCTTTGCAAGCCTTCATAGACTCCACCCAGGAGTACGTTACCGGAGAAGTAAAGCTCAAACTCTATAAAGGAAATATCATTAAACAGGGAACTACTTCAGAGTACTCACTTTATAATGAAAGCATCGCTTCCTTTACGACCGGAGAACTTTACAACCATAAAGATGCCGAAGGCTTTATTAATCTCTTCGGTCTCTCTTTAAAAGTACGTGCTATGAAACAGCAGAATATTAAGGAATAATTTATTTTAATACAATATTAATATATCTCTCATAATGCTCTAAAGATCATACTATATTATTAACAGTATAAAAAATGCCAGTGAGGTTAATCTTATTTTTAATTAATCATTCTGGTACACCCTGGGTCAGGTTTGACAATAAGTTATCAGTCAATCCCTGGTTGGGTTATTTATTTAAGAGCATGAGTGAAAGAGAGACCCTTTCACTCCCTCGATTTTGTTCGCATGCCAATGCATGCAGATGGGAGAGAATATGATTATAACTACTACTAATACTGTCGAAGGAAGAACAATTACAGAGTACAAAGGAATTGTATTCGGAGAAGTAATTTCCGGTGTTAACTTTATTAAAGATTTTGCAGCAGGACTCTCTAATTTCTTTGGTGGTCGTTCTTCAACTTATGAGGATGAGCTGATTCAGGCACGCCAGAATGCTTTAAGAGAAATGGAGGATCGTGCCAGAAGCTTAGGTGCTGATGCTGTAGTTGCAGTTGATGTTGACTATGAAGTTTTAGGCGCTGATAATGGAATGCTGATGGTTACCGTTTCCGGTACTGCTGTTAAGTTAAATTAGTACACACGACTTCCGGTTCATGGGCTGCCTTAGAAAGCCGCATTGCTTGCGGTAATCCAAGGCAGCCTTTATTATAAAATCCCCTTCAAAAAGCCTTAAATTGACTAATAATTTGCTGATTCCTTAAAACCCTCAACATTTTTCTTATTTTATATTATATTAAGTTGAAATTTTCACCAAAATGCTTTAATATTAAATTAGTTACTGGTTCCAGTACTGCTATTTCGATTCTGCAAGGAGATTTATTATGGAGAAAGATACCATCTTGGTAGTTGATGACAGTGAGATAATATGTACAATAATAAAGGATATACTTGAATCCCCGTCATTGCACATATCTATTGCCCATTCTGGTGAGGAAAGTATATCTATTGCTAAGAATATCCGACCTACATTGATATTACTGGATATCATGATGACTGGTATAGATGGTTATGAAACCTGCAAAATCCTTAAAAGCTTTCAGGAAACCAAAGATATACCAATTATTTTTATAACCGGAAATAACGATTCCGAGTCAGTACTTCATGGCTTCGAAGTAGGTGCAGCAGATTACGTCTCCAAACCCTTTATTCCGGAAGAGTTGAAAGCTCGTGTCAAAGTTCATATGCAGAATGTAAAAAGCCAGCGAGAACTTCAGCATTTAATGAAGGAACTCAAAGAAATGGCCATAACAGATTATCTGACGAAGCTCTATAACCGGAGATATTTTATGGAGGAGCTTCATAATTATGTAGAGTCTGATAATTCTGAGTTTGCCTTAATTCTGTTTGATGTAGATAATTTTAAGACGATTAATGATACCTACGGCCACACCGCCGGTGATATGGTTTTAGTGAGTATCTCTAATATATTCAGACTTATTCTCAGGGAAGAAGATACCGCAAGCAGATGGGGTGGGGAAGAATTCCTTGTATTCCTTCAGGATATAAGTATGAATGATGCTTTGAAAATTGCGGATAAGCTTCGCAGGGAGGTTGAAAGATATACATTTGTTTTTGAAGGAGTATACTTCCACTGCACGATTACCGGCGGAATTATACAATATGACAGAACACTTTCTGTTGAAAGAAATATAACCTGCGCTGATCAGGCATTATACCAGGGTAAATCTTTGGGTAAGAATCTATGCATCAGCTATCAGCCTGCTTAGGCATATGTTAGAAAGGACTTCAAATGGCTTACGAAATATTGGTTCTTGATATTGACGGAACATTGACCAATTCAAAAAAAGAAATCTCTGATAAGACCTATCAGTCCATTATGACTGTACAGGAAAGAGGACATAAGGTTGTACTGGCATCCGGAAGACCAACACCCGGTATTCTGCCCCTGGCTAAGAAGCTTAGGCTGGCTGAATATGGGGGTTATATTTTATCCTTTAATGGTGCCAAAATAATAGACTGTTCAAATGGGGAGATTATATTCCAGCAGGTTTTAGACCGGGATTATCTTCCTTTTCTTCATAATAAGGCAAAAGAAAATAACGTTGGTATACTTTCCTATGAAGGCGACTGTGTTATCACAGACTCACCAATTGACAAATATATGGAGATCGAATCACGAATAAACGGTATTCCCATTAAACAAATCGATGATTTTCCTTCCTATATACAATTTGATATAAACAAATGTCTGATGACCGGAGATCCAGACATCTTACGGCAAATAGAGCCAGGGTTAAAGGAACATTTTAATGATTTATTAAATATCTACCGTTCAGAACCTTTCTTCCTGGAAATTATGCCAAAGAATATTGATAAAGCCTTTTCTCTCGGTAAGCTTCTGGATCATCTTGGTCTTTCCAGAGAGCAAATGATAAGCTGTGGTGATGGTTTTAATGATATCTCAATGATTGAGTATGCAGGAATGGGCGTAGCCATGGCAAATGCCCAAGAAATCGTTAAGAGCAAGGCAGATTATATCACCTTATCCAATGATGAAGACGGCATAGCTCATGTAATTGAAGAATTTATGTTATAAGAATTTATGCTTATAAGAACTTATGTTTATAAGAAGTTATGCTTATAAGAAATTTATGTTTACAAGAATTTATGTTTACAAGAAATTTATGTTTATAAGAACTTATATTTATAAGGACTTATGTTTATTAGAACTTATGTTTATAAGAATTTATGTTTATAAGAACTTATATTTATAAGAACTTATATTTACAAAAATTTATGTTTACAAGAACTTATATTTATAAGAACTTATGTTTACAAAAATTTATGTTTACAAGAACTTACGTTTATAAAAATTTCATGTTTACAAATTTTAATATAAAATAAAAAAAAGCTCCATGACCTTCTCTTTGTGAAATCTATCACAAGTCAGGTCATGGAGCTTATCAGTTTGATTGATTTGTTATAAAGCTCCATGTCTATTAAACCTTTCTTACAAATGTATTTAAAACCTTTAATTGGCAAGAGGTATTCCTGTTGACCTAAAAATTTCTTTTACTTCTTCTACAAGCTTTTTATCTGGCTCATTGGTGTCAAACAGCTTATATTCATACCCAAGCTCTTTCCACTTATACTCTCCCATTTTATGAAAAGGAAGTAACTCAATCTTTGAAACATTAGTGTAACTCTTTAAATGCTCCGCAAGTGCTCTTATGGACTCAATATTATCCGTAAGTCCCGGCACCAATACATAACGTACCCAGGTATTAATTCCGATTTCTTTGGTATACTCAAGAAATTTAAGGGTGGGGGCTAAATCTACACCTGTTACTTTATTATAAACTGTTGGGTCAAAATTCTTTATATCCAGCAGCACCAGATCGGAATACTTAAGTACTTCCTTTACTTTCTCGGTAAATATATAACCTGAGGTATCGATAGCTACTGAAATTCCCTCTTCCTTGCACCTCTTACTCATTTCCAGTATGAAGTCTGCCTGAAGCAGGGGTTCTCCGCCAGTAAAAGTGACTCCTCCTCCTGAAAAGGCCATATAGGATTTGTATCTCCTGATCTCATTCATAAGATTATCCGGTTTATAGATTGTTCCCGTCCCCGTATCCCAGGTATCCGGGTTATGACAGAACTGGCAACGCAATGGACATCCTTGCATAAAAACAACAAAGCGGACTCCTGGTCCATCCACTGTTCCGCAACTTTCTACGGAATGCACACGCCCTGTAATTTCTTTTATTTTTTTGCTATTATCATTTGTTTTGTTCGTATCTGCACTCATATTTATTACCATGCCTTTCTCCTAATCTGCCAGTTTGAACCACAGGTACAAATTAAATTTACATATAAAATTCTTTATTAAAGCTTTTTTTCAGATATCAAATATGTTTATGATATTCCTGTATTCATTTTTCGTGAATTTATCATTGAATATCTAAAATAACACATTTTCCATATACATGATAGGGGGCTTGAGACTATTATTTAATCACAAAGTCCGTCCTTAGACAATCCTTGCATTTAAATAACAGAAACAAGCCCCTCATACATTGTATGAATGATGGTCTAAGACCACAGTTACTCATTTTAACAGATAAATGTTAATTGGAAATCAGTTATCTCTGATTACCTCTCGTGGAAAGTACGATTGATTACATCTAACTGCTGCTCTTTGCTCAGCTTGATGAAGTTAACGGCATAACCGGAAACACGGATAGTAAGCTGAGGATACTTTTCAGGATGATCCATAGCATCTAATAATGTCTCTCTGTCAAATACGTTAACATTGATATGGTGACCTTTATCGAAGAAATATCCATCTAATAAACCTACAAGGTTTGTTACTCTTTCATCTGACTCCTTACCTAATGCCTTAGGTACAATAGAGAAGGTATAGGAAATACCATCTTCTGCATGCTTATAAGGAAGCTTTGCAACAGATGCCATGGATGCAACAGCACCTTTCTTATCTCTTCCGTGCATAGGGTTAGCACCGGGAGCAAAAGGCTCTCCAGCTTTTCTTCCATCAGGAGTATTACCTGTCTTCTTACCGTAAACAACGTTAGAAGTAATTGTTAATACAGAAAGAGTATGCTTTGCATCACGGTAAGTCTTGAATTTACGAAGTTTATTCATAAATTTCTCAACTATATCAACTGCTATCTGATCTACACGGTCATCGTTGTTACCGTATGCAGGATATTCGCCTTCGATCTCATAATCTACTGCAAGACCCTCTTCATTACGGATAATCTTAACCTTAGCGTGCTTTACTGCGGATAAGGAGTCTGCTACTACAGAAAGTCCTGCAATACCGCAAGCTTCCGTACGTAAAATTGAGATATCATGAAGAGCCATCTGTAAACGCTCATAGTTGTATTTATCATGCATATAGTGAATTACATTTAAGGTATTGATATATAATTCAGCAAGCCATTCCATTGTCTGGTCGAATTTACTGATTAACTCATCATACTCTAAATAATCACCGCGTACAGGCTCAAACATAGGTCCTACCTGTTCACCGGTCTTCTCATCTTTACCACCGTTGATAGCATAAAGTAATGCTTTGGCAAGGTTTGCACGAGCTCCGAAAAACTGCATCTGCTTACCTACTCTCATGGCAGAAACACAGCAGGCAATTGCATAATCATCGCCCCATACATCTCTCATGATGTCATCGCTCTCATACTGGATAGAACTTGTGTCAATGGAAACCTTGGCACAGAAATCCTTAAAGCCCTGAGGTAAGAAGGTTGACCAAAGTACAGTAAGATTGGGTTCGGGAGCGGGTCCTAAGTTGTATAAGGTATGAAGAACACGGAAACTGCTCTTTGTTACAAGAGTACGTCCGTCAACACCCATACCACCGATTGCTTCAGTTACCCAGGTAGGATCTCCTGAGAATAAATCATTGTAAGCAGGTGTACGTAAGAAACGAACCATACGTAACTTCATAACGAAATGATCCATGATTTCCTGAATCTCTTCTTCTGTGATCAGACCATTCTGTAAATCACGCTCATAGTAGATATCAAGGAAGGTCGTTACACGGCCAAGGCTCATTGCAGCGCCGTCCTGCTCCTTAACAGCTCCAAGATAAGCAAAATAGGTCCACTGAGTAGCCTCAAGGGAATTTTTTGCAGGGTTGCTGATATCAAACCCGTATCTTGCAGCCATTGCCTTTAATTCTTTTAATGCTTTGATCTGCTCTGAGATTTCTTCTCTTAACAGGATTTCAGGGGATTCCAGAGTATTTCTCTCAAGGAGTTTCTTCTGGTCAACTTTCTCCTGAATAAGGAAATCCACACCATAAAGAGCAACTCTTCTGTAATCTCCGATAATACGACCTCTGCCGTATGCATCGGGAAGACCTGTAATAATACCGGTATGTCTTGCTTTCTTCATAGAATCAGTATAAGCTGCGAATACACCGTCATTATGAGTCTTTCTTAAGTTGGTGTAAACCTCTTCTGTTCTTGAATCCAGTGTGTATCCATAGGACTCAAGGGCACTTTTTACAACACGAATACCACCGTTAGGCATGATTCCTCTTTTTAAAGGCTTATCTGTCTGAAAACCTACGATAACTTCGTTGTCTTTATCCAGGTATCCTGCATCAAAAGTGGTAATAGTGGAAGGTCTTGATGTTTCTGCATCTACAATACCTTTCTCTGTCTCCACCTTCATTAATTCCAGAACTTTATCCCAAAGTTTCTTGGTTTTCTCGGTTGCTCCTGCTAGGAAGGAACCGTCTCCTTCGTAGGGTGTATAATTATGTTGAATGAAGCTTCTGACGTTAACGTCTGTCGTCCAGCTTCCGGGCGTAAAACCATTCCATTCTTCTCTCATGAATGTCCTCCTGACTCTCTTCTCAGTATTGATATATATCTTGTAGTTAATCAATTCTTTTTTAATTAATACATCAATATATAGTAAATACTAAAGAATACATTCTGTCTTGTCAATACTTTTAATGAGTAATTTTATCATTTAGAAGTATGTGCTATGAAAAACGATAAAAGTAACTGATATTACAGCACTTTAGATAAAAATTCTTTCAGCCTTGGATTAGCAGGATTTTGGAAAAAGGCCTGAGGTTCATTTTGCTCCATAATAGAACCCTGATCCATAAAAAGAACTCTGGTTCCTACCTCTCTGGCAAAACCCATCTCATGGGTTACCACTACCATAGTCATTCCATCCTCTGCCAGTTCCTTCATCAATTCCAGTACCTCGCCTACCATTTCCGGGTCAAGGGCAGAAGTAGGCTCATCAAAGAGCATAACATCCGGGTTCATTGCCAGGGCTCTGGCTATGGCAATTCTCTGTTTCTGTCCTCCTGAAAGCTGCTTGGGAAAGCTGTTTGCTTTTTCGGGCAATCCGACACGCTTAAGGAGTTCCTGCGCCCTCTGCTCCGCTTCTTCTTTTCCCATTATCCCCAGTTTAACCGGTGCCAGGGTTATATTCTCTTTAACCGTCTTATGGGGAAAGAGATTAAACTGCTGAAAAACCATCCCCATTTTTCTACGCAGTACGTTAATATCGTTTTTAGGATCCAGGATGTTCTGTCCCTCAAACCAGATTTCACCGCTGTTTGGTGTCTCGAGGAGGTTAAGGCATCGCAAGAAGGTAGATTTACCGGAACCGGAAGGTCCTATAACAACAACCTTTTCTCCTTTTTGAATCGTTTCGGAGAGATTATTAAGGACCACCTGAGAGCCAAATTGTTTCGTAAGATTCTTAATTTCTATCACCTTGTGCCATCCTCCTTTCAAATAAATTCAATAACTTAGTCAACCCTAATACGATTATCAGATAAAATACTGCCGCAATAAATAATGGTGGTAATAAATCCCAGGTTCTGGAGCCTATATAGGAGGCTGCCTTTGTCAGATCTGTTATTGCGATCATACTTGCTACTGAGGTTTCTTTGATCAATACAATGAATTCATTACCAAGTGCCGGCAGAATGTTTTTAATTGCCTGGGGCATAATGATCATAAACATGGTCTGGCTGCTGTTAAGGCCTAAGGAACGTCCTGCCTCGTACTGCCCCTTATCAATGGATTCGATACCTGCTCTGACAATTTCAGCAACATAAGCTCCGGAGTTAATACCAAAACAGATACCGGCTACCAATATTTCATTGGTGTTTCTTGCAGTGAAAATCAGGTTATAAATAATTAATAACTGTAATAATACAGGTGTTCCCCGAATAATGGTAATATAAAGGTTGCAGAGTTTGAACCGACCCCCAAAAGTTAGACCAAAAATCAAACGATTGGGAGGTCGGTTTTTTCATGGCAAAACATAGCTTTGAATTCAAGAAAAAAATTGTAACGGAGTATTTGGAAGGAAATGGAGGTACCCCTTATCTTTCAAACAAATATGGGCTAGGATCCAACACACAGCTACGTAAGTGGATTAGCGCATATCATGAATACGGTGATGAAGGATTAATGCGCTCCAGAAAAAATCAAACATATTCTTTTGAATTTAAACTTCATGTGGTAGAGTTGTATTTATCAAGTGAAGTCTCTTTTCAGGAGTTAACCTTATCACAAGGAATTAATAATCCAGCACTTCCTGCCAAATGGGTAAATGATTTCAGAATTGCTGGACCTGATGCTCTGAGACCTAAGAAGAAAGGTCGTAAGAAATCGTTGGATTCAAATAATAAGAAAAAACAAGTACAGTCTGTACCAGACATTCCCCCTGTAGATACAAGCGCTGAGCATGTAAAACAGCTTGAAGATGAATTATTAAAATTACGAATAGAGAATGCCTATTTAAAAGAATTGAGGAGGCTGCGTTTAGAGGAGGAAGCTCTTCAGAAAAAACAGCGAGAATCATCCACAGCCTCCGAGGAGATTTCAAATTAAAAGATATTCTCGAAGTTGTTGGATTTTCAAAAGCAACTTACATGTACTGGCAAAAAAGAAGATTTGACAAAGTTAATCCTAGTAAAGAACTTGAAGAAAAAATCATGGAAATCCATTCGTTTCATAAAGACTTTGGTTACAGACGTATGCTAGGGGAGCTTCGCAGACAAGGATACTCTGTGAACAAGAAGCGTGTTCAACGGATTATGCAGAAACTATCCTTACAAGTTACATCTTTTACCAGAAAAAGCCGCAAGTATAGTTCCTATAAAGGTAAAGTAGGTAAGATGGCTCCGAATCGATTGCGCAGACGCTTTGATACAAAAATCCCACATCAAAAAATCACAACAGACACTACTGAGTTCAAATATTATGATGTGGATTCTAAAGGTCGTATGATTATCAAAAAGTTGTATTTAGATCCATTTATGGATTTGTGTAATAGAGAAATTATAAGCTATGGTGTATCTCCAACACCATCTGCTAAAAATATAATGGATGCTATGAATGCTGCGATAGAAATCACATCGGATTGTCCATATCGTAGAACATTTCATTCAGATCAAGGCTGGGGTTATCAGATGAAGGTATATGTTAACACATTACAAGAACATCGAATCTTTCAAAGTATGTCCAGAAAAGGAAATTGCCATGATAATTCAGTTATGGAAAACTTCTTTGGAATAATGAAACAGGAAATGTATTATGGAGTAGTTTATTACAATTATGACGAGCTTAAAGGAGCGATAGATAACTATATAGAGTATTACAACAAGCAACGAATAAAAGAGAAACTAGGATGGATGAGTCCTGTTGAATACAGACTCAGCCTCTTGGCAGCATAAAAGAAAAATGCGAAGTGGAAAATCCACTTCGCAATAAAGTCTAACTTTTAGGGGTCACATCAGTTTGCTGACCCAGCCAAGCCCTTTTTTATTCACGGTAGAAAACCGCAGTATAGCCACCAATACACCAAGAAATGCTCCAATTAATATAGCCAGCAGGGAAATAAGCAGTGTATTTCCCAAGCCTTGCAGATAAAACATATATCTCTGCTCGGTTATAAAGGCATTATAATAGCTTTGACCAATATTATTTAACCAATCCAAAATTACATTCAATGTTCCTTCTCCTTCTAAAACTGACAATAAATACACCTTGCATTATTTTATACATTTTTAAGCGTGTAAGGTGTTTACTGTACAGTGAAAAAATATGCATCATCACATGACACTTTCGCGAAATGCAGTAACAAAATATTCTTTATAACAGATAATTAGCAGCAGGCAAATTTCTTGTCTGCTGCTAATTACTAATTATGTCTTATTCAAACAAAGTCTCTGGCTTTCCAAAACTTTTGCTCTGATTGCCGTTTACTTCGTATGGTTTGCAGTAAACTCATCAATTTTACCTTCTTCAATGAGCTTGTCAATTACTTCATTGATTTTATCAAGAAGTTCTTTGTTACCTTTTTTAACTGCAATAGCATATTTGTCTTCAAATAATACATCATAGGTACCGTCAGTTTTTGTAATAATCGCTAATGTATCATTTGCTGCAACCAGCTCTTCTGCCGGATACTGGTCCATTACGATGCAGTCGATCTTGTTATTCTTAAGATCTTCTGCTGCCTGAGCAAATTTGGTGTATCTCTTAATCTCCTTAGGAGTTACATTTTCCGGCTCAGACACATAAAAATCTGCAATGTTACCCTGCTGAACACCTATAACCTTATCATTTAAATCCTCGGTGCTGCTAACTGCAGGTGTTGCTTTATTCACTACGATTACTTCCGTAGAATTAACATATTCATTGGAAAAATCCATTATTTCTTTTCTTTCATCATTAACGGATACTCCGGCGGCTACAAAATCAACCTTTCCCTGCTGTACTGCTAACAGAGCACCGTCAAAATCCATATTCTTAATCTCCAGCTCTTTTCCCAAAGCATCAGCTATGGCCTGTGAAATATCCATATCAATACCGACTACCTTGTCACCCTCCATATATTCATAAGGAGCAAATCCTGCCTCTGTACCTACAATCAGCTTATCATCTGACTTGCTGCATCCTGCCAGTGAAATCACCGTAGCTGCTGCCAGTAGTAAACATACAACTTTTTTCATAATACAACTCTCTCCTATCCGTGTCTTAAGACACTTTGAATTTTGAATAAGAAGCCTTTCTTATTCAAACAGGCACCTAACATGTATGTATTCATAAAAAATACGTCAAGGGAAGAAGAAACTCAGTCTTCATTGACGAATGATAGATACCTAATATTTATTTATGAAAACTAATATTAATGCTAGTATTGTATCATGTTTTTATAAAAATTCAAGTATTTTTATTCGATTTTAAAGAGTATTTTTTCTGTATTTTACATTATTTTCTTGTTTCCATAGAGAATGAAACTTATTTCAAGAAATTTATGCGAAGCAGATCATCTTCACCTTCCAGATGGGCGTAATCATTGAAACGCTGAAGGTAAAAACGTTTTCTCTCTTTATTGTAAAACAGATGGGTAATACTGGTATTCTCCAGAGAAGCTGCAAGCAGTAGCTTCTTGCTCATATCAAGACTTAAGAGCCCGGACACCAGTGCTCTTATTACACCTCCATGTGTTACGACAGCAATATTCTTTTTATCCATGTCAGTTATTTCATTTATGGTTCTCATAGCCCGTTTAAACACTTCTCTGCCGCATTCACCTCCGGGATACGGAATATCCTCTTCCAATAATTGCTGCTCTCTCTTAAAGTCAGCAAATTCCAGATCGATTTCCCCATCAGATTTCCCCTCTAAATAACCAAAGGAAATTTCTTTGATATCTTCTCTTATATGATGCTCCTGCCCCAGATATTTATTTATAATCTCCGCTGTCTGTACTGCACGAATTAAATTACTGGAATAAAGGGCATCAATATTGTATTTTTCCATACGTTTTCCCAACAGCTCAGCTTGTCTTCTGCCCTCTGCTGCCAGCTCAACGTCTACATTGCATAATGGGCTGTTTTGTCTGCCATGACGTATTAAGTATATATTCATAATAACTCCTATCTTATGCTTTTTGCACGTTTTATGTTATTTCTGCCACCACTTTATACTGACAAATTATATTCATTATGAAAGTGCGGCCTTTCATGATTTCTATTAATCTATTAAGTTGTTATTTTAATCAATTATCCTATCTAACTCAATCTTACTTCTCATTAAAAATGATTGAATAGTATACTATGAGAGAAATCCATCATTTCATCTTTTTTGTCATTTAATATGATAACGTATACAACACTCTTTTGTAAATCATTATTATGTAAATAACTTAAATATATCCCTATTTTGCTCTAATACAAATAATTTTTAATCACTACCTCATATATTTTCCAATGAATTTTATTGGGTATCTTTAATATATTTTACATTTTTGTTATAATATGTATATTAGAGATAATTATTAAATGACAGGAGGTTTTTATGAAGAAATTTAGCAACTGCTTAGTTTTTATTCTTATATTATCAACAATGCTTCTCACTTTTTCTGGTTGTGTAAACAACGAAGAGAATTATTCTGATAAACCAGTAATATACCTGTATCCGGAAGAACCCACAGAAGTATCAGTTAAATTAGATTATAACGGAGAGCTTACCTGTACCTATCCGGATTATGATAGTGGATGGGAAGTGACTGCATATTCTGACGGCCGTTTAATTAACCGTAAGGATGGAAATGAATATTCTTACTTGTTCTGGGAAGGTAAGAGCAAGATTAAATATGATATGTCTAAAGGTTTTGTTGTTAAAGGTGAAGATACTGCAGAATTTTTAAGAGAAAAATTAGAATATATGGGTCTGACCCCAAAAGAGTATAATGAGTTTATTGTTTACTGGCTTCCCCAGATGAAGGAAAACCCATATAATCTAATAACTTTTCAGAATACGATATACACAGACAATGCCAAATTAGATATTAAACCTGAACCCGATAGTATCTTAAGAGTTTTTATGGCTTTTAAACCCCTTGCTAAGCCTGTTACCGTTAGAGAGCAGATTCTTGAGCCTTTTGTACGGCAGGGATTTACTGTAATAGAATGGGGCGGAACAATTATTCGAAATTAGATGGTTGCTTGAATATTATGATAGTCAGATTACATTTATATTATCCGATTAAATCAAACGTCTTAATATTGCCTGTAAGAAACAATCTACTTTAATTCATATTGAAATTTAATTTTATAATATTACAAATGCCTTAAATTTATAATAGTATATATAGACAAAAATAGAGCAGAGTCAATCAGACTCTGCTCTATTTATGATAAGGCTCACCAGCAGCTATCCGGTAAGCTCTGTATATCTGCTCTAATAGTATTACTCTCATTAATTGATGGGGAAAAGTCATTTTAGAAAAACTAATCAGAGTATCCGCTCTTTTTATCACTTCATCGCTTAAGCCGAGAGAACCTCCTATGATAAAGGTCAGATGACTCTTACCGTTTAATTTAAGCTTCTCCAGTTGATTGGAAAAGTCTACCGAATCATACATTTTTCCTTCAATTGCAAGGGCCAGGCAATATGTCCCTTCTTTTACCTGTTTTAATATTTTTTCACCTTCGGTATTCTTGATGCGAAGCTCTTCAGCTTCACTTGCACCATCAGGTGTTTTTTCATCAGGTAACTCAATGATCTCCAATTTTGTGTAACGGCTGAGCCTTTTGGAGTATTCTGAAACTGCCTGGGTAAAATAATTCTCTTTGAGCTTTCCTACACATATAAGTGTTATTTTCATTCATTCTTCCTACTTAAAAATTTACTCACTAAAGTTAGGTTCTATTGTTTCTTCTACCAAATCTTCATTGATAAACTGATACAATACACCATTTTTTACTCTTCTGATTTTCTCTCCGGTAAACCCTCTGTTCTTTAGTTCTTTTTGGAAATTATATAACATGAAACCATGAAATACTATCAATACATTATCCTGTGACCAGTCAATCTTATCAAGAAATGCATTTATACGCCTTCTGGTACCTTCTCTGGTCTCCGGCTGACTTTTTGACTTAAAATACCAGGCTAACCTGCCGCATACATGCCAGATTTCAAAAGGCAGCTTAATTCGTTCAGTATGAATAAAGGGAGCATTATCAACTTCTCTTAAAAGCTTATCAATATGTAAATGACCGCTGTACACTTCCTTAGCTGTAGTTATTGCCCTTGGCAGATCGCTTACATAACAGATATCCCATTTGCATCCATACATTTCTACTTTGTTCTTTATAACCCTTGACCGCTCATAATGTTCTGACCACTGACGAAACTCCTCCGAAGTCATCATTTTCTTATGGGGACAGTTTACCTTAAAATGCCTTAATAAACCAATTCTCATTTGCTATACTCCTGCTACTCTCTATTACACTCCTACAATAACTATTCTATCGGCTTTTCCCTGTGAATGCAAGGACTAATTGATTTCCAGTGCATATTTGACTGTATGCTTCCTCTATTTATTCTTCTGAAATATCCGAAAGATAGTGTCCATAATAAAGATTGCCAGAGCAATCATTCCTGCTATTTGAATTGTTTCATTCATATAGTGTCCGGCTTCCGTATTATTATTGGTAATCAGATTATAAACAATTCGATACATACCAACTCCCGGCACTAAAGGAAGGATTCCTGCAATGAGAAATAATGTTACAGGAGTCTTCATAAGTCTGGCAAAGCTATGAGATATGAGCGCTACCATAAGTGCAGCAAAGAACATCCTGCCCACAACCGTCAGACCTGTTGGTTCCAGTATCAGATAAACAAACCAGCCAATAGCCCCTACAAGCCCTGCAAAACCCAGGAATTTTCTTGGAACACCAATTATTACTGCAAAAGCTACAACAGCTATAAAAGCACCTACTACCTGAATAAACATCATAGGTTTATACCTCCTGCCAGTACTGAATACAATGCAATACCGATACCAATTCCAACAGCACTGGAGGCAGCCAATACAAAGGATTCAATAGCTCTTGCTCCTCCTGACATATAATCTCCCTGAAGTGTATCCCTGATGGCATTGGTAATAGCTACTCCCGGAAGCAAGGGCATTATGGAGCCGCCAATAAGGGCATCCAACTGTATTGCTCCGCTGAGATAGTGCAGAAACAACATACTGTTTAGTGCAATAAGCACAGATGCCGTCAGATTCTTTATAAAGGTGTTTATTTTAAGTTTCATGGTTAAAATGGTGACCAGAACAATAAAGCCTCCATTTACCCCAGCTATAACACTGTTAAGCAAGTCACCTCCCAGCAATATGGTAAAAGCTGAGGAACCTACTATGGTGCAGGGATAGATCAGATAATTGCTATATTGATTTCTTGTCTTTATACTTTTCAGTTCCAGATAAGCTTCTTCTACTGACATCACTCCGGAGCAAAGGTTTCTCGATACATTATTTGTCTCAAAGATATAGGATATATTAGTTACACGATTGTCCACTCTTTTCACCAGGCTGATTCCATCAATTCCTGTGTCATCAAGACATAAAAAAATACCTGTAGGTGTGACAAAGGCTTCTGTCCTCTCAAGCCCTGATATCTTAAGAATCCTGCTCATAGTATCTTCCACTCTGTAGGTCTCTGCTCCGCTTACTAACATTATCTCTCCTGCCAGCATGGCAGTATCCGCTAATAACTTATAATTCATGGTATATAGAAGCTCCGTTCTTTCATCTTAATAAAAATGCCTGCTATTTATCTTTATTATCTTCACTCTTCACTTACAAATTCAATTTATAGTGTTTAGTAAGTAATATTTTTATTTTATATCAGAAATATAAATCTGTACATTAGATAAGGACAAGCTGCATTGTCAGCTCGTCCTTTATTTATCTCTTAATGTCTTTATTAAGAATTATATTTCCATTGTGTGTAATGCTCTTCTTTTACGCCTGGCTTCTTCAGATGCAGTTAAAAGGAAGTCCTTAATTTCTGAAGTCCTCTTAATATGCAGGATCTTAAGTTCAGGATGTGTTGTATCTCCTGTGTAACAAGTAAGGGAGCCAAGACCATAGATTCTTTCCCAAAAACTTTTTGTGAGTTTAACATCCTGGACCTTATACATAAATGCATCATCAACTGTAATACTTAAAAATCCGCTTGTTATGGTTATCTTGTCATCAGTGATTGTATAAGAGGTAAAGGATAAAGGAAGTCCGAATAACTTCGAACGCTTCTTTTCTGTATAAATCATTGCTTTGCTCCTTTAAGGATTTCATTATTCGTTCAAATCTATAATTGCTTTTTGCCCATTAAGTGAAATACTTAGAGTGAGTCCGTCGGTTTTCAAATTTTCAGGCACATCAAATAATAAAACTGCATCATCGGATTTACCGCTTTTCAGAGTGAGATTCAAGTATTTCAAATCCGTATCCAGTAAAGTTACCATAGGGGAATAAGACTTTCCGTCCTTCGTGCTCAGCTTATAGGCAATATGTATCTTTTCCAGATTGACTTTCACTGAACTCTTGGATTTATTCGATACCTTAAAGTTTACAGCAAGTAGCTTATTGCCTGAGGTCGGTGTAAGGGTAAAGTACGCGTCTCTCTGTGCATAACTTGATTGCAGTTTGAAGTCGGTATACTTAAGCTGGTATTTATTATCACTGATAATTTTGTAAAATTCCTCATAGCTTAAATTGCTTTTTTCAGTTTCAGTATTTTTTGTACCTGTACTATTACCGGTAGTAACAGCACCTTTATTTGTATCCTGCTTGTCTGTGGCAGTTTTTGCTGTGTTTTCTTCTTTTGTTGTATTGCTTTCGTTTATAACAGTCCCATTTTTTTGCTCCTCTTTCGTATCCTCCGGATAAATCAGAGCTTCCTTATAATTGTCAGTATATCTTAACACGGAACCTGCCATATATTCCGCAATAACATCACTTTGCTGATCTGATAAATCAGTCATTTTCGCACAGCCTGTAAACATCATTCCACAAAACAAGGTAAGTATTAAAAGTGGTTTTTTCATCTTTGGCTCCCATCTGCGTATTATAGCACGCTTATAAAATCAGGGGGAGTGAAAGTCATTTCTTTCACTCTTCATCCTCCGTAGTAAGTATATGTGAATATATAATACCACTATTTACAAAAATGGGCAATGCCAAAATTAAAAACTCTTGCTTTTTTGTGACGAAAGTCCCTGTTACACATTCGTATCCAGTTCAAACCAGAATTCTACGCCGTTTTCATGATTGATTGCACCGCATTTTCTGTTATGGGAATCCATTATAGCTTTTACGATGGACAGTCCGATGCCGCTGCCGCCGTATTCCCTGGTTCTGGCTTTATCTACCTTATAGAACTTGATCCAGATATTTTCAATATCCTCCTCCGGTATAGGAGTACCGGTATTAAAGACGGCCACTCTTACCACCTCTCCCATTTGGATGAACTTAACTTCTATTATTCGTGGACCATCCACATGATTCAAGGCATTGCTGATGTAATTAGTAAGTACTTCTTCTATCATATATTCATCAGCCCATACATATAAAGACTCCGTCTCTTCAAAATGCATGGTGGCTTTTTTCTGTTCCAGCAGTATTTCTGTGGAATGAATCACCGATTTAACCAAGGCTGTCAGATCAAAACGTTCAATATTTGGCTGGTTATTACCAAATTCAATCTGATTTAAGGATAACAGTTTCTTTACCATGCTATTCATCTTCTGTGCTTCATCAATGATAACCTCGCAATAGAAATCCTTACTTTCCTGATCTTCACTGATATTATCCTTAAGACCTTCTGCATATCCCTGTATCAAGGCTATTGGTGTCTTTAATTCATGGGTTACATTGGATAAAAAGTCTTTACGCATCTCATCTATCTGAACCTTGTTCTGTATATCAGAAAGCAGCTCATTATTGGCACTCTTTAGTTCTGAAATCGTACTTTCCAGCTTCTCCGATAATACATTAATACTGCCCCCTAATTCACCTAATTCATCCTCTGTGTCAACCTCGTACTTAACATTGAAATCTAAGTCACTCATCTTCTTTGCGATTCCTGCCAGCTGAAGAATTGGACCGGTGAATTTCTTGCTTATCCAAAGCATTACAAGAATTGATATAATTACTGCAATTACACCTACATAAGCAAGGAATTGATTGGCAACCGCCACACTTTCTCTCATGGTCTCCAGATTAGTTTCGATATAAATAAAGCTCTTACCTTCCGTATGGCCAAGAAGCCTTAAATAATTTGTGTTGACTCTTGCATCATACTCTTTGAAAACGAAATACTCCCCCATATCCTTAACAATTTCATTATCCGTCATTAATTTGGAATAAACTTTTGCCATTAACTGGCCATAACGTTCTTTATTGGCAAGGGATGCATTTTTTGCGGAGTACCACTCCTTATTTTCATACCATATATATGTTTCGGTATTTATAACAAACACATTTATATTGCGGTACTCTGTAACCTTTTCCATGTTAAGATTATCTTGGGCAGTCAGATTATTCGTATCAATGGTTTCATAAACAGCTTTTATGTCCTTATAGGTTTTTCCAAGGCTGGCAACCTTACTGTTTATATAATATTCCTGTAAAAAGGATCGGTTTAATACCCATAGTATTCCTATGGTAGCTGTAATCAGTATTGCAAGGGTCAGAGTAAGTTTTATTCTGATAGATTTTAAATTCATGGATTTTATTATTTTTTGTTTCATAAGCCGATCATTCCAGTCTTTTAATTTTATATCGAAGCTATCATGGTTAATCGATTTCAAATTTATAACCCATTCCCCAAATTGTCTTTATATATTCTCCCTTTTCACCCATTTTGCTTCTCAGTTTCTTAACATGGGTATCAATGGTTCTGGCATCTCCAAAATAATCATAATTCCATACATTATTCAGTATTCTCTCTCTGGATAATGCTACGCCCTGATTCCTGATAAAATAACTCAGAAGTTCAAATTCTTTAGAACTCAGATCGATTGCTTCGTTATCTATCTTTACCATATGGGCAGCCTTATCAAGTACGATACCTCCTACCTCCACGATACCTTCTTCTAAGGCATTGGTCCTTCTAAGGATAGCCTCAACTCTTGCTACCAGGATTTTGGGACTGAAGGGCTTTGAGATATATTCATCAACACCAAGCTCAAAGCCTAATAACTCGTCCTTCTCATCGCTCTTAGCCGTAAGCATTATAATTGGTACCTGGGAATACTGTCTGATTTCCCTGCACACCTGCCAGCCATCCATTTTGGGCATCATGACATCCAATATGATCAGAGAAATGTCTTTAATGTTAAAGAACATATCAACAGCCTGTTCACCATTTTCTGCTTCATATACCTCATAATTTTTCTTACTCAAAAAGTCCTTAACAAGTTTACGCATTCTGCTTTCATCGTCAACTACCAAAACCTTCAATTTATCCATGGTTACCTCTCTTCTGAATATTAGCCGGACGCCTTATTCGTCTATCACTTTTATATTATTCTTTCGCCTGTCTTTCACTGAAAATACCTTTCCGCCGCGCTTACCTTCCCACCTTGTATGTATTACCTTCGTCAAAGACAGATTATCCGCTGTTTGTGGCTTAATTATAACAGATATTTATGAAAAAAGTATGTTTTTCCTCCTAAAAAAGACTGCCAAAACCGGCAGTCTTTTTTATATTATTTACCATATTCAGATACAATAATCTTTTCAATTATTACATCCGAAACAGGTTTATCATTTTCATCTGTGGCTGTTCCGGCAATTGCATCCAGAACCTCAAGTCCTTCATATACTTGTCCGAAAACCGTATGAGCACGGTAAAGCCAGGGTGTTCCTCCATTCTTAGAATAACCCTCAATGGCATCATCATTATAAGCAGTGCCCATCTGCTGTGTAATGGAGGCTAAAGTTGCCTCATCATAAGTGTCCTTCGCCTGAACGATAAAGAACTGGCTTCCGTTGGTATTAGCACCGCTGTTAGCCATACAGAGTGCTCCGCGGTAGGGCTGCAGGTTGTCTGAGAACTCATCTTCAAAGTTCTCTCCCCAGATGCTCTCACCGGCCATCCCGGTTCCGGTAGGATCCCCTCCCTGAATCATAAAGTTATCCATAACCCTATGGAAGGTTAAACCATCATAATATCCGTCTTTTGCATGAGTTATAAAATTTTCCACTGACTTTGGTGCTTCTTCATTAAAAAACTTCACGTGAATGGAACCAAAGCCTTCTATTACTAATTCAGCTACTGTCTCGCCTTTTTTGGGTTCAGCCAACTGTTCTTTATAACCTGTTACAGCTGAGCCTCCTCCTGCTGTATTCCCTTTTCTTAAAGCAAATCCGACTGCAACTGCTCCAATGATGACTATTAAGGCAACTAAAATAGTGATGTGACTCTTCTTCATATTGTACTTATTCCTTTCTCCTTCTCTTTTCCAAACAAACTATATAAGACAATTACTGCTCAAATATTCATGATACCACAGGAAAACAACATCGTCAAACAAGACCTTATCTGCAAAACCCTATTTGGTTGTCAGCTGTTTGCCTAATTCAAAAGCAGCTTTTAAATCCAGGGGGAATTGCTCTTTCCGAACCTTCTCTTTTTCTTCTACCGAGAAGCGGCTGGCATTGTATTTATCATAATCCTTGAACTGATAGGTGTTACAGGATAACAGTATTTGAGATTCTGCTTTTAAAAGCCCTCCGATAATTTTCTGATTTCTTTCAGCGATCACTTTATAGCCCAGACTATCATATTGTTCCAGTGGTACATTCATGGTATAGATAAAGGCTGAGGGAATACTTTCCTTTAAGATTTCTCTCTCTCCTTTATTATAGGACAGAATAGGGAAAAGCAGTCTTTCTAAAAAAGATCTGACTTCACCGGTTACATCTGAAAAATAAATAGGTGAGCCGATTAGTAGCGCATCACATTTTAATATTTCTTCTAATACCTCTTTCAGATCATCTTTTATTACACAAAGGCCTTTACAGTCTTTTCCTTTCTTCTTACAGGCAAAACAGCTGACACAGCCGGTAAATTCCATATCATAGAGGTTATAGATTTTAGTCTTTGCACCGTTCTCTTTTGCTCCCTCCAATGCACTTTTTAACATTTCAGCTGTATTCCCATGTTTTCTGGGGCTCCCATTAATTGCTATAACTTTCATATTCACTCTTCCTCCTTGTTTTCCTTTTATATTACTTTTAACCTGTACTTCAGATATTACCAATCAGCTAAAGTTAATCTTCTTAAGTGTAGGATTAAATAGTTTCTTCTCTTTGTATGGTATATTTTTACTCATTTTATAATTTCCCGTATCTGCCTGTCAAGCTTTATTGGAGGATCAACCCACAGATTTATCACAGTTTGCTAACAGACTGAACATAATATTCCTCTATACTGAGGTTATCTATTTTAATTGAAAGGAGCTGCTGCTTTGCAAACGAAAAAAACAACCAGGAAAGCTACTAAGAAACCCTTCATAATTCTTATTCTTGCATTAATACTTATTGCCTTACTGCTTTATATGGCAGCCGACCGTTATCTTATCAAACATGTAAAAGTTGAAAACGCTCTTGATACCACAGACACAGGGACAGAGGATTCCCGGACAGATTATACCGCAGATGACTGGAATTATTCCAGTGATACGGTATCAATTCAGATAAAAAAAGTATCTGCCGGAACCGGTGCAGATACCATTACCTATTATACGGCAGACGTAATCCTAAAAGCTTCAACAAGTTTAAAATCTGCCTTTGCGGATAACAAATTCGGCCAGAATATAATCGAATACACCTCTGAAATCGCAGAGGCCAATAATGCCATCTTTGCTATAAACGGTGATTACTATGGTTTCAGAGAGGATGGAATCATCATAAGAAATGGAAAAATATTTCGGGATAGCCCCGCAAGAACAGGTCTGGCCTTTTATTCTGACGGTACTATGAAAATATATGATGAGACATCCACTACTGCACAGGAATTAGTGGATGCCGGAGTAATGCAGACCCTGTCCTTCGGGCCTGCTCTTGTTACAGATAGTATGGCTGTCTCGAATCTTGGTAAAGTGGAAATTGATACAAACTTTGGCAACCATTCCATACAAGGCTCCAATCCCAGAACCGGTGTAGGTATTATCAGCCCTAACCACTATGTATTTGTTGTAGTGGATGGACGCAGCAGTGGCTACAGTAAAGGCATGTCCCTGGAGGAATTTGCAGATCTCTTTGTAAGCCTTAACTGCACCGAGGCTTATAACCTGGACGGGGGCGGCTCCTCTACCATGTACTTTATGGGCAGGGTTGTTAATAATCCTCTTGGTAAAGGTAAAGAGCGCGGTGTCAGTGATATTCTCTATATCGGCTAACTTAAATGGTTCGATATGAAGGATTTTCATACAGAAAAACTCCAAAGTGTATAGGGGAAGGGTTATAACTCCTTTAAGATTGTTTTATATGTCAAAAACAACATTATGTTAGGAAGCGTGAAAGAAAATATAGAATTGAAAGGCTGCCACACTAAGATTCTTTCACTCTTTTAACTTGTGGCAGTATCGCTTTCTTTCCAGCGGTATCAGTGGGTGATAAATATGCTTGAAGTGGTAATTCCAGCTTATGAACCAGACGATAAATTATTAATGCTTATAGATTCTTTAAAAAATTCACTGGGAAATACCTGTGATTTTGCTATTCTCCTTATCAATGACGGAAGTTCTTCGGAATATGACATTATTTTTACAGAAGCTTCAAAAAAAGGCTGCCATATCCTTACGCACAAGATAAATCAAGGAAAAGGTGCAGCACTTAAAACCGCCTTTTCTTATCTTCAGAACAGCGGGTATAAAGGTGAGATTGTATGTGCAGACTGTGACGGGCAGCATCGGCCTTCTGACATACTAAAGGTAGCTGCCGCTCTAAAAAACGGCGGCAAGCTTCTTGTACTTGGCTGCAGAGATTTTATAGGAAAAATACCTTTAAAAAGCAGAATCGGAAACAGGCTTACCAGCCTTTTATATACCATGATATCCGGTCAGAATCTAAAGGACACCCAAACCGGATTGCGAGCCTTCTCCTCGGAGCTTCTCCCCTGGCTGCTTCAGATTAACGGTAATCGGTATGAGTATGAAATGAACCAGCTTCTGGAGGCAAAAGCATCGGATATTGTCCTCAGTTGTATTCCCATTGAAACAATCTATGAGAATAGAAATGAGGGTACACATTTTCATCCCGTAAAGGATTCCCTGCGCATCTATCTGCCTATCTTTAAATACCTGATGTCCTCACTTCTGGCGGGAGCAATTGACTTCCTCCTTCTCTTCTTATTTATGAAGATAACAAATAATTTATTATTCTCTGTGGTAATATCGAGAATGATAAGTTCGGTCATCAACTTTCTCTGTAACAAACAGCTGGTATTTAATAAAAGTAAGGTATCTTTGAGTGAAAGCTTAATAAAATACTATTTACTGGCAGGCTTTATATTACTATGTAACTATTGTCTGATACGCTTTCTTACCTATGGGTTATCACTGCCGCTTACTCTTAGCAAGATAATGACAGAAATACTTCTTTTCCTGTTAGGGTATAAAATACAGAAATCCTATATTTTCAGAAAGAATAAAATTTAATTCTTATTATGCATTGTATCATATTCACTTTTCAGTTCTTCATAAAGCTTAAAGGCGTTCCAAAACCGATTAGTATCTGTAAGGACCGCTTTTAAGCAGCTCTTTAGCACGCCTGCTTTTCTTAAAGCCTGTAGCACCTGTTCCATTCTGGCGCCGGAAAGTCCGGCCATTACTATCATCTCACCGGCCAAATCATTATATGATATATTTGCTTCTGACGCAGTTGGTTCTGTAGTTTTGCTTTCTAAAGAATTTGGTTCTGCCTCATTATTTTCTAAGTCCTTATTATTTTCTATGTCCTCATTATTTTCTATGTCCTTATTCCTTCTTTCCATATCTTTCATCCCGGCAAGATATCCAATACTCTGGCTGTAATCTTCGCTGGTAACTGCTTTTACTGTTATATTCATGGGCAGAAGGGCTTTACCGATTCTTAGTCTGCTTTCTCTTGAGGTTATATTAAATAGTAATACTGTTTCTTTCATGATAGGTCTCTTTTCTATGTTTTGTTGTTAATTGTACTGGGTTAACTACGCTGCTGGCTATCCCTGTAAGAATATAGTGTCCTTTTTTGCAATATAAGGAAATTATATTGTAATATTTCCCAAATATATTATAATTAGTATATAAACCGAAAGAATACTTAAAGTTGCTTTGGCAAACTAGAACTCCAGTGTCCTTTTTCAAGATTCTTTCATCAGATTAAATACCGATTTTGTGGTGGAATGTGAGGAAAAAATGAAAAAAATTAAAAAATTATTATCTCAATTTATGCTCATTATCTGTTTAAGTACTTTTATAACACCAGGAGCAGCAGAGTTTACAAACCTGCCCATTGTTGTAACTGCTCAGGCGGCTTATAACAAAGCTACCATTTACGATGTCCAGGAAGCCTTAAACAATGCGGGCTATGATTGTGGTACTCCGGATGGTGTAGTTGGTAAGAACACGAAAGCTTCCATCAGGAAATATCAAAAAGATAACGATCTTAAAGTTACAGGAACAGTTAATAAGACCCTTTTGAAGATGTTAGGTGTTACTGTTACAAAAAGTACTTCCTCCAGCAATACAAAAACAGAAGCAACGGTGTATATCACAAGAACCGGATCTAAATACCATAGCTCTGGATGCCGGTATTTAAGGCAATCCAAAATTTCAATTTCTCTATCAGAAGCCAAGAAGAATTATGACCCATGTTCTGTATGTAAGCCGTAAGATATTATATACATTGATTATATGTTATCAGGACAATCTGATGACCTTAGTATTAAAACTACATATTTTGTAGAACCAATTCTAAAACTAATAACTCCCTTTCCATTATTAATATGGAGAAGGGAGTTATTTATTTCTTCAAGTTTAGAGCTGTCATTATCCAGCAACAACAGCACGATCATGAAAAATCTCATCGACAAATTGCAGCAGCTCAATCATATTCTCAACAAGACCATGGTCTATTGATCTCCATCTATATTGATATCCACAAAATAATGGACATATTTTAAATTCATCATTGGTGATATATGCCCTTGGTCTTTTTCCTGTTTTATCCGTCTGTGTGCAATATCCGCAATTATCACACTTTTTTGAGGTGTTTAGTACAAAGCGCTTTACTTTATCATTCATACGGCTATATGCTATTAAGACCTGATCAAAGTAAGGAATACGAAGGGCTATGAGTGGTTGATTCATCCTTGTTTCTTCATAGATAATCTCGATTCCGCCATGTGTTCGCTCTGCCCATGCAGATTTTAATTTTTCTTCTTTACTGCTGTAATTTTTAACATAATTCAGAGAGATACTATTTTGACCATCAATTCTTATATAGCCCTCTCTTTGAAAGAACTCCATTAATTCCTCAAAAGCTTCCCCTTCATCAAACATGCCTTTGTAAACTTCTTGCGTCCAGGGCGTAGCAGGATCAAACACTCCTCTCGAAAATAAAAGCCAGTCCTTATCACTTTCACTTGTATTCTGTTTTGAAATATTGGCTAAAAGTCTTAAACCGTCCACTTCGATGGGAAATAAAAAGATATACTCATTCTCTGTCATATTAGTATTTATACCAAATTTCTCGAGTTGTTTCCTAGCGGATATTTTTAATTCCATATCACTTCTATTGATAGAAAACGTATTATCGCTGATTTGTTTGGATAAGCAAATTTGATGCAATAATGCAATAAATTGTTCTACTTTTTTTATACCTCCTCTAATATTTACTACCAGTTGAGGATTTGTTTTATGATATTCCCAATCGTTAAAAGAATCATCCGGAAGATTTCTTAGTCCCAGCAAAGAAGGATCATTGTACAATCTTTCATAAATTTCTTTGATAAATAAATAAGCGCTCTTTTGCTCTTCTTCTGTAGCTTCAGATAAAAATACAGGAGTAAAAGGCGGATATGTAACCAGAAAGGAACAGACGCTTCTTTGTGCTAAATTATCGAACTTTTTATTTATCAAATTCATTATCTAATCTCCTTCTTATGTTTTCTATAGAAGTTTCCTTAACAATCTTGAAATTTTTTCCATTATAGCATAAAAAAATGTCGACTGCAAGGTCCCATAAAAGAGTACATTGCAATTATTATAAGACTCTGTTGCCAATTTAATCCTCATATGTCATACTGTAGGTAATTACTTACATAGGAGGAGTATTTTTTGAATAATTACTGTAGTTATTGTGGGGAGCCATTAGCTGAGGGGAGTTTCTGCCCAAATTGCGGGAAGCCCATAGCAAATCAAAAAAAAGTCGACAATACAGAATACCAGGAACCTTCTCAGTGCATCCGAGCAAATATAAATGAATATCAGCTTGATAATAAAGGTTCTGTTGCTGGAAAATCTTTTTTTGTTTTCTTGTTAATAATACTGTGTGGAATTTTATTTAGTATTATATATATGAATTTTGGCTCTGATATTAATCAGATGTTTAAATCTGAATCTACGCCCTCTAGTACCTCTAGCACCTCTAGTACCTCTAGTACCTCTAGTACCTCTATGGAGTCTAATGATTTAGAATATATAACATTAGATGAATATACTTCCATTAAAAATGGTATGACCTATGATGAGGTTGTTAAACTAATTGGAAGCGAAGGAACCTCTATGAGTGAATCCTCAGTTGGTAATGTTTCAATTAAGATAATTTCCTGGTACGGAAATGGATTTGATGGGTCAAATGCAAATGTTACATTTACTAATAATAAAGTAACAGGTAAAGCTCAAATTGGTCTAGAATAAGATGATTTTCTGGTTTTGTTCGATACGATCTCAAGTTTTGAAATTAAGAGTTTAAGTATAAGCTTACAAAAATTTATGTCAGATTACCCGGAGGTTTAACTCTCCGGGTTTCTTTTATATGATTCTTTATAAACAGTAAATTTAATAGCTATGTAATATGGGATTCATTAATGTATCTCCCCCTCAAGTTTCTCTATACGCTGTCTTAAGTCCTTTACCGCTTCCCTAATATCAGCATACTAAATCAATATATCTTTAGTCAATCTCTCACTCATTATTATAGGTATTTTTTACTATATTTTTCCCATTATTTGTATTGTAAAATTATGTTATAAAATAATGAAAGGCGGTATATTATGAAAAAGTTTATTAAAAGTTTAATAGCTATCATGTGTGCAGTGGTTTTATTTTCTGCTCCATCAGTAACAGCATCGGCTGCATCAGCTTCATCTGTTCCCGCTTTGGTACTTGACGTCGAAGGCATTAGAGTTTATGAGTACCAACCGGAACCATTCTTTTTAGAAGCAGGATACTCTACTCAGATTAAAGATACTACTACTAGTGATGGTTGGTTTAAGGTGCCTGCTGGTAAAAAACTATCTATACGCCTTTATTTTGACGATAATAGCAACCAGTATTACAATGTTTTGATTCGCAGTAAGACACTAGGTACCATTTTATATACAGGTGTACAATCAGAAAAATATCCACTTTTCGAATGCCCTGTTCAATCTTACGATGATGACTTTCTCATCAACGTTTATGCTGTAACAAATAATTACATTTTGCGTTACAGTACTACCCTTTATTAAATACAAGATATAAAGCGATGTTACATTTGGCCAGTAGGAAAACCTACTGGCCATTACTTAATTATGGATACATCGATTACCAACTGATGTTGATAGTTGGTTGTCAGAAAAGCGCGTTATTTAGCAAGAAGTGTTTAATACTTATCATATGCTTTAAATCCTAACACTTTAAAGCTTATTACTCACAGATTGATGTTGATTTTATTATATAAGTGAAAACAAGTCATCTAGAATCGGTATACCTTCTACATTTTGAATCCACACTTCTTCTTTATAAAAATCCTAAGAAACACCACATAAATATCAAATATATGCTTTTCTTCTATGTACTCTAGATATTCATATCTTCCTTCATAGATAGCCATGCTTTGCGAATATCCTCATAAAGCGAAGCATTTAGAATCTCATTTTTATATTTTAATGAATTTTCTTTTGTTTGATTATATTATAATTATGTCTTGAATAATCTAGTTCATAGAATTTGCTCATGATTTCCCCTTATCACTTAAACCATTAATTTTGGAACCTCAATAAAATGCTTTTCATTCAAACATTATCGTTCTATGATATGATAATTTTATCATATAAGAAATAATAAAGATAATTAGAGAAAGTTATGTGTCTGATAAATTCATTATATATTCAAAAGGATTAAATAAACTTACAAATATATTATGAATATATAAATTAAATTACAATATATTACGAAAAGCTTAAATTAACTATAAATAGTTGACTACAGCAGTAAATATATGTAAAATTAATATTGCAAGGGAATATTTACCAATTTATTGTCTGCAAGTTTTAAAAATTCAATAGAAAGGAGGATTAATTACAAATAAGTATTCAGAACCTATTAATAGATAAACAAGAGAGGGGAAATATAATGAATAAGAAAAAAGTCATAGCAATAGCAGCTATATGCAGTATTATAGCAACACCGTTTAATACATATGGCAAAGGTATTTCAGAACAAACCGATAAGCAATATTTAGTTTTACGATATGAAAATTCAAACTATAAGGTTCATACATTTGATTTGAGCTATTCTGAGATGTCAAAAATGAAAAAAGATAAAAATAATTTGGTAATTGAAGAAGACAGTTATGTATATGGCAGTCAGCAAGAATTATCAAATATTGAGGTAAGCCATGAAAGTAGTACAAATGATTTAACTCTAAAAGATTCCGAAACGGAATGGAATTTGCAAATGATAAATGCAGATTCTGTTGTAAGGACTCCGGAATCAAAAGTAAAGGTCGCACTTATAGATTCGGGAATTGATTATACCGATGATATAGACGTTTATAAAAGAAAAAACTTCATTCCGGGGGAAGATAACGTATCTGTTTTATATGAAGACAGCAGCGGTCATGGTACAAGCATCTCTGGTATCATGGCAGCAAAAGATAATGATGAAGGGATAACGGGTATAAATCCAAATATAGAATTATATTCTGCCAGAGTGCTTGATCATGAGAATAAAGCTCCGATTAGCCGAGTGATTGATGCAATATATTGGGCAATTGAAGAGAATGTAAATATCATTAATATTAGTTTTGGTACCACTACGAACTCTGAAGCATTAAGGCATGCAATTCAAGATGCCTATAATGCAGGTATCCTGATTGTTGCAGCAGCAGGTAATAATGGTACAATTGAATATCCGGCGGCATATGATGAAGTTGTCGCTGTTGGTGCTGTAAACAGTAAAGGTGAGCGTAGTGACGGCAGTGCTACGGGAGCAGAACTTGAATTAATGGCACCAGGTGAGCAAATTCTATCTACCGGAGCATTTGGAGGGGTCTCAGTTTCTGAAGGAACCAGCATGGCAGCACCCCATGTCGTTGGAGTAGCATCAATACTATGGGAGAAAGATTTATCTTCCTCAAGAGATTTTATACGTAAATTACTTGATGTTAGTGCCAATAAATACGGAGATAGTAACGAATACGGTTACGGTCTTATTGATTTAGGGTATGCCTTGGAGGTCTACGATGACTTTAAAAGTTCATACAATAGTGTACAAGCCAGTAGTATAAATGATGATAATAACTATAACATTGAAAATAATTGTGAGATTACTGTATTCGAAGATATTGATTATGTTACCGGAAGCTGGGCTACAAGTAAACATGAAGAGCTGGCGGGAACTGGAAATATTTTAACCGCAGCTGCTTTGGCAGTAGTTAAACTGGGTGCCGCTGCACCGGATAAAGCCATATATAATATTCAAGGAATGGGAGTATATCCCCAATGGCATGGGTTTACCAGCTGGACTGATGCAAGCGGAACGAAACAATATTGTAACTACATGGCTTCCTATATTTTACTAACCAGGGTGGCACTTGGCTTCCCGAAAGATTATACAAATTCAAATACCTTTACGGCACCGGCTAAACCTTCTTACATGTCACAGGCAGACTATAATAATATTAATGGTAAAGCAACAGCTACTACATTTTGTGGTGTTTTATGGAAAGAAGTACTTGGAAGTAATGGAGTAACTGATAGAAATAAAAGATTATTTATGTATGGTACAGCTTTGCACACAGCTACAGATTTATTTTCACATAGTACTTATCTGCCTGATACCACTTATATTAATCATGATTCAGGAGCAGATACCTGGACATATATTGCTAATAGGTCAAAGTGTGCGACTGAAATGGCTAGAGCACTGATTACCCGAATATCCGGCTATACAGCAGGTGATGTTTCGGATTTTGCTCAGGCAATAAGAGGCACATATGATGGTACTTTTAAAATACCAACTTATGCCACCAAGGCAAATGCAATCAATAGTACTTATTATAATAGTAACAAAGCACTCTTTGATTCAATTAGTAACTATTAAATAACAAATTGATTATAATAAGCCGAAAAGGATTGATTAATTCCATTCCTTTTCGGCTTATTCTACTTTTTAGCTTTAATTTACTTTATAAAAATCCTCTGAAAGCTGAAACCCCTTAAACTCAAAGTTAGAACCCGGAAGGAATACAAAAAATAATAAAAGATGAATGAAAATGTTTAGAGAAGCTGAGCTATACTATAATGAATTTGGTAACTTATGTGCTCCATTTTATTATAAAACTAAAGAAGGATTAGCATTAAGAATGATATAATAGACTTTCTGAAAATAATTAGTTAATAAAGCAACACGAAATGCAAAATAAAAAAATAAAAACCCCAGTAAACACTGAGGTTTTAGAATGGAGCTGAGGGGAATCGAACCCCTGTCCGAAAGCCCATCCATTGCAGCATCTCCCATTACAGTCAATCTTTTATGCAGGTCTTACCTGCTGTTCCCTCCGCCAAGCGCCGGTTGACAGGCTCATGACTTTGGTAGCTTCATGTTTCTTTTATCTTCTCAAAGCTTTGAAGACAAAGTGCCTTGCTAATTTGATGCCGAGGTCTTAAGCCGCAAGAAACTTAAGTTCGACAGCTGCCATTAGGCAGCGTACGCTAAATTATCGTCTGCGTTTAATTTTATTTCTAAGTTGATGACGCGGTCCTAGTCCGCGAATGGCTTCCGCAACTTCAAAACCCCCGTCGAAACCAGTACAACCCCGAATATTCGGAATAATTTGGTTTGCAGACATGCGATTTAATGAATATTACATACATAGTATAACCACTAATTGTGTCTAAAATGTGTCTAAAAAAAATTAATATAATATTTAAACTCTATTCAAAGTATATACATATATGAACGATATAATAACTATTGTAGACACAAGAGAATTCTTGGTTAAATAATTTTTTTCATAAAAGGGGACTGTAGCAGTGAAATCCATCCGGGTATTGCTACAGTCCCTCCTCCTTTATTCAGCCGCAACTGCTTTTACAGGAGGCACAATCGTTACAGCTGCTCTTTGGTGTTACAGCCATATTTTCTATTTCAAATTCATAATCCTTATAAGAGCAATTGTATATATTCTTACCGTAAAGGATACATCCCTTATCTGAAAATTCTATTTTTATTGGTACAATATCTTCTTCACTGTCATTTATCAAGCTAATCTTGTAATAAGGTTCAATAATTTCTATGCTGTTATCCTTCTTTTGTCGCACCTTAATACGATCTGTAGAGGTAATAAGTGATTTAATACTGCCATCTATGTTAAAATTAAGCGAATTAATATCACCATTGATTCCATTTGCATTCATATCAAAACAGGCTATTTTACCTATTGGAGTACTTCGAAATAAGGGATACGCAGGTTCCAGAGATTTAATACTTCCCTCTGGATAAAAGGCTATACCAAAACGCACTTTAACATTAATACCTCCAACAGGTACTGACAATGTTTCTTTTGGCCAGAGTGTCAGACTCTTTATATTACCCTTTTTATAGAAATGCAAGCTGATAAACTTTTTCTCCACATAACCATGATCCATCTTAAGGGTTATTGGCTGTGCCAATCCATATTCATTCTCTTCTGTCCAATAACCTGTAATTTTACCGTTTAACGGGAAAATACGCTTTATTTCACCGCTTTCATAAAAGGTAATAAGCTCTGCCAGTATCTCACCTGCCGTTGTATGAATCAACGTCTGCTCTTCCAAGGCTAATCGCCTTAAATTACCTTTTTCATAAAAGGATATAGATTTGATATACTTTTTACGGGTACCCTCGTTTGTGTATTGAGGTATAAATTCACCGTAAGGAGTGTGCAGAATATTTTTTTCCTCAAAGGAGCATTCCATTAGCTTTCCGTTCTTGTAGTAATCCGGTGTTGTTATTCCTGTCAGACAACCATATTGGGTGTCGTACATTACAATATCCTTATTCATACTCATCCTATAACCCTCCCTCTTTTATTCACAGCTATAACGCTTATGTTGATTATGAGATATGATACATATACCTTTTTCTATCCAGCTTTATATCAACTTTTTTATAAAACAGGTTTACTTCAATAACCAGCCTTTCGCCACACAAACCTTTATTAAGACTAACAATACCATTTCAGCAAACATGATTCAATATTGCATAACGTAAAGAATAATGTAACATTACTTATTATATTTAGCTATATTTTTAAAAAACTGAAATAAGTCCAACCATCCAAAAGTTAGAAATGCTGTAAAACCAGACATCCATACTCTTTTATAGATTGAACTTATATTCAACTTATTCCGTATATTTTATGATATTATTTTTGAACTTATCGAATGGATTGGCATCCTGCTTCTGATATCCTGTGTTTCGAAATACTCTATAAAGGCATCTACTATTTCAGCATCAAATTGAGTCCCTTTGTTTGCAATAAGTTCTTTCAATGCATCGTCGACAGACATAACAGCTCGGTATGCCCTATTACTGGTCATAGCATCAAATGCATCTGCAACACATACGATTTTAGCAAGGAAATGTATATCATCTCCCTTTAAACCTCTGGGATAACCTTTACCGTCAACCCGTTCATGGTGTTCATAGATGATACGCCTGCTGCTGTCTAAGAAATCCAGATTTGACAAGAGCTGATATCCAATTTCCGGATGCTCCTTAATCTTCTCATACTCCTCCTGGGTTAAACGTTCTTTCTTATGAAGAATATACTCAGGAACACCAATCTTTCCGATATCATGAAGAATACTGCCGAACTGAAGATCACTCTTCTCCTGTTCTCCTATTTTTAAGGCATCACCTATCATCATGGAATAGATCATAACCCGTTCACAATGTCCTCCGGTATAAAGATCCTTTTCTTCAATTACATTGGCCAGTACTTTAACCGTCTCGAAGTAACTATTCTTATTTTTTGCAAATAAGGTTTCCAGTTCCTCGTTGATGGATATGGTTTCTTCATAAAGGGATTCTATTTCATCTTTGTGTTCTGATATCTCTTTATTCTTATTCTCAAGATTTTGCTCTGCCTGGTATCTTTCCTGCAAAAGTTCTTTTATCTGTCCTTGCATTTTCACGAACTGGTCTGCCAGCAGCTGCAGTTCATCGTTGGTTTTTACTGCTATTTCGTGATCAAAATCACCTGTTCCTATCTTTTTAGCTCCTTCTGTGAGGATTTCTACAGGTTTGATCATTTTTCTGGATTCGTATACCCCAAAAATTGCAGCAACAAAAGCTCCGAATATATTAATCATTATGATTCGAAGTATATAATTCTTTATTAACTTTTCATTTCTGCTATTGTTATAAATTACTTCTACGACATTTATTTCATTACCGCCTGTGGAGCCATTGATTTTATATGGAATATATTGATAGAATACCTTCTGTCCGTTTTCTTTTTTGGTAACCTTTACCGTACTCATCGTCTGCATAGCCTGTTTAAAATATACACTATGGTCGCTGTCAATTACGATATTCTTACCATCACGTGTTTTTTTATAAGATACTCCGAGATAGTTATATAATAGAATTCTATCAACATCTACATTCTCCGCCTGTATCTGTTCATAGAAATTTTCAAAACTGATTCCCTTCATAAGACTTTCATCCTGAACAATTGGTGCACCATATTCAAAGATATAATTACCGTCTTTAGAGGGCAAATAGCAATATTTTGTCATAATACCATCAACTAGAGATAAATCGATACGGGATGCAACGAATTTACCTTCCTTACGAATCTTACCAAGAAAGTCAACAAAGCTGTTATTACCATTAAAATTAAGTCCCATATCCTGTTTATCAGTCGATGATATTATTATATTATCATAATTTATAATATAGAGATCAAAATCATTTTCACCTGTCTGAAAATTTTCCAGAGGAAAATTGATATCTCCCTTTTTCTCATATTCTTTCATTACATTATTCAGAACCTGCTTCGCCTCTTCATCCATAGGCTTTTCAATCAGATAATTAATATAATCTGTATTACTCAGATTATTCAGCAGCCTCTGACCAATCATATTCTGCTGCTCGGTGAATTCATTTTTTAGAAATGTGGTGTTAATAACCAATTCCACAATTGAAGAAATACATGAAACAATAATTACTGATGCAAATAACAATCCACCTATTTTATAGCGGAATTTCATTGGTCTTTTTATCCTGCCCACTTTATCTAACTCCATCTTCTGTAATGTACTATAGCTCCAATGCGTTGTCCGTTAGTTGTTTATACTACAATCATACACAATCATTAAAGTTTTGCAATAGAATATTACGATTTTTATTTATGTTCTTCGTATTCTTTCTTCTTTTTCACCTATTATGAATACTACTTTTACCAAACGGATTCCATTCGGTAAATCCTGTCTGTTCCGCATGGCTTGATGTGCTTTATCTATAAGCTGTTTTTTGGTATCTTCCGGATACTTGTCATCAAATTCGTATATGTATTCCTTCGGAATATTTTTTAAAGCAGCTTCTACCAGCGAACCACCTCTTTGGAGATAGTCATGTAACGCTTCTTTCACTATTTTTTCGTAATCCTGATATTTCATAAATTTTACTCCTTTCTGCATGCTTTAACATGCGTATAAAATCTGGGCGAATATAAAATTGCAGTTCATACTATTATATGCAGTTTAATATATAACTTGCATCGTTATCTTATTGCACTCACATCTGACCCTCATAACACTTTAGTCAGAAAATCAAGCGCCTTAAGGAAACAAGCAGGCTGTAACACTTAAGGAAACAGCCAGGTTGTTTCTGTGATTTTTCTATTAAACTGGAACTTTTTCTTCTTCTTGTATATAAATTATAATATAATGATTATAAATATAATTTGCTTATTGTAATTATCTATATAAGTCAGACGATTTCTCTCCCTACTAATATAAGGGTGAAAGCTTTCTTCTGTTTATATATAAATATAATTAACAATAAACTGCATTAATATGATAATTACATTTATATGATAAGTATAATTATATGAGGCAAGTATGTGAATAATGACAAACAAACCGGATTTTATTCAAAAGAAGACTTAAGAAACATTCTTAGATTATATCTGACACAGTATTCCACGTGGATGAGATTTTATATTGTAAGTCTTGCTGCCGCTATAAATGATCAGGAAGTAATTGAAAACCGACTGTTAGAAATTCCTATTGATATAGCAGGTATTTTCCGCATTTATTATGGCGACCAGACAGCAGCACAGATTGAGGATCTTTTAAGAGGTCACATCAGGCTGACGATGGATCTGGTTAAAGCCACTATTACCGGAGATTCAAATTCTTTTAACCATTCCGCCCCCAATGGATGGATAATACCAAAGCCTTGTCTTCAGAGCTGGCATCTATTAATAATAAGTGGAATGAGAATCAGTTTGAAAATCTGTTTGGTAATCTTTTATCCATGACCCTGGATGAAGCAAATAAACGAAAAAACAAACAATATGCAGATGATGTCTATCAATATGACAATATAGAATATTTTGTACTTATGATTGCAGATGTGCTATGGAATGGCTTTATGGTATTTTATTCATCACAACAAAATATAAAATGACATATACTATTCTATAACATGTCGATTATGACAACATTATGTACGGAGGTAGCTTATGGATGGAGTTAAAGAGTTTATCAATCATACCTGTTCTGACTTAAACGTTAAATTAACAGTCAGAGAGAGAGAGACTCCCGGTTGTACCTTTCGCATAGAGGAGTTCTGCCTGCTTATCGGCGAGTGTAAAAAAGTATGTTTTGGTAATGAATTAAATCCGTTTCTTGACTGCATCTATGCTTGCTATTGTAACTTTGGGCAATGTGCAAAAACCGAATTAGCTGTTAGAAAAATAGGCTGTGAAGTAGATAAATTCATTAATCTCACACCGAAAATCCTCTTCCTCAATGCCGGTCCTTCAATTGTAATATCATCATTATACTGGTATCATGCCTGCTAATCAGGAAATTTTTATATGCCAGGATGCATCTGAAAACTGCTTGTGCCGGGCTGGAGGTTCCACTTTATGGGTGGCAAGGTGCAATTCTGGGGACGTAGCGGAATTACGCTCCCAAAATTACAATGCAGAATACCACCTAATTGGGCTTTCAAAACGGTACAAAAAGTTTCAGACGCGCCTGCTGATAAGGCAGATGAAATATTCTGCCTCTCCCCATGTTTTTCTAAATTAATTATTCTCTTATGAAGCAATAAAACTATTAATTAAGGTTTTTTATCTTAAAGTCTTTCTCAGCTTCTCTTCTTTGATCTTTTTTAGCTATGTCTTCTCTCTTATCGTAGAGTTTTTTACCTCTTGCAAGTCCAATTTCAACCTTTACGAGGCTCCCTTTTAAGTACACGGTAAGCGGAACAACGGTATAACCTTTTTGTGCCACTTTTCCCATTATCTTATTGATTTCATAATTATGAAGCAGCAGCTTCTTCACACGAAGAGGGTCTTTATTAAAAATATTTCCTTTTTCATATGGACTGATATGCATACCGTAAATATAAACCTCTCCGTTCTCAATCCTGATAAAAGATTCCTTCACACTGCATTTACCCATTCTTAAGGATTTAACTTCTGTACCATGAAGAACAATGCCTGCCTCAAAAGTATCCTCTATAAAAAAGTCAAATCTGGCTTTCTTATTATTGGCAATCATCTTTATAGCATCTTTTCCCATACAACCTCTTTCTGAATAAATAATTTCATTAAATAAATGTACCTCTTCAAGTGTAAGCTATCCGAAAATTCTCACTTACACTTGAAAGGCCTGAACCCTAAGTTAAATATTCTATATAACTTAATTATTGTAATTTATTCTTCTACCAGTTCAAAATCTATAACCTTCTGTAATTTATCAGTAGCTGTGACCCTGACTTTAACTTTCTGTCCCAGCTTGTAGCTCTTTCTGGTGTGCTCCCCAGTCATGGTATAACGTTCTTCATCATAAATGTAGAAATCATCCTCCATGTCAGTAACCCTGACAAGACCTTCTACCGTATTAGGGAGTTCCACATACATACCCCAATTTGTAATACCTGAAATAACCCCTTCAAACTCTTCCCCAATCCGGTCACTCATATACTCTACTTTTTTAAGCTTTAATACATCTCTTTCTGCGTCATCGGCACGGCGTTCTGTTATGCTTGCCTGCCTTGAAACATCCGGAAGAATTTTATGATAGTGGTTATAACGTTTCTCACTTAATCCTCCTTTTAAATTCTCCTTTATAATGCGATGGATCTGTAAATCAGGATATCGTCTGATCGGTGAGGTGAAATGACTGTAGTATTTTGTTGCTAATCCAAAATGCCCATCACTGTCAGGTGTATATTTAGCTCTCTTCATGGAACGAAGGGTCAGTCTGCTGATTAGCGCTTCTTCAGGTGTACCTTCTACTTTTCTCAATAATTTCTGTAATTCTTTCGGATGGATTTCCTCCTGCCCTATACGAATGCTATAGCCAAAATTATTGATAAAGATACCTAGTTCCTTTATTTTCTCAGAATCCGGATTTTCATGGCTTCTGTATACAAAGGGAATCTCCTGCCAGAAATAATCCTCTGCAACGGTTTCGTTGGCAATTAACATAAAGTCTTCTATTATTCTGGTTGCTTTGTTTCTGTCATACGGTTTAATCTCTATGGGATGTCCTTCCTGATTTAAAATTATCTTACTTTCCGGAAAATCAAAATCTATGGAACCTCTTTTACTTCGCTTTTCCCTTAATATTTCAGCAAGTTCCTCCATAAGCAGAAACATGGGAACCAGTTTTTCATATTCCTTCATTTCAGCTTCATCTTTTTCTTCCAGAATCTTTTTTACACTGGTATAGGTCATTCGCCGGTCTACACATATTACCGACTCTGTTATTTCATGACCGATTACAGTCCCTTTATCGTCAATATCCATTATACAGCTTAAGGCTAATCTGTCAGTACCGGCATTTAAGGAGCAGATACCATTTGATAATTTGTGAGGCAGCATGGGGATGACTCTGTCCACCAGGTATACACTTGTTCCCCTGCTTAATGCTTCTTTATCCAGTGGCGTATTTTCTCTGACATAATGTGATACGTCTGCTATATGAACACCCAAACGATAGATATCACCTTCTTTTGATATGGTTATAGCATCATCCAGATCCTTTGCATCCTCTCCGTCTATGGTTACTGTCTGCAGCTTACGAAGATCCTTCCTGCCTCTTATCTCCTCCTCAGAGATTTCTTCCTCTGTCGTTTCCACCTGCTTCATAACTTCCTCTGGAAATTCCAGAGGCAGATTATAGGCTGCAATAACGGATTTTATATCAACTCCGGGATCATTGATATGCCCCAGGATTTCAACAACTCTTCCTTCTGGATTCTTATCCTTATCTCCGAAATTCGTTAATTTAACTATTACCTTATGTCCGTTTACTGCACCTTTGGTATGCTCTTTCTGAATAAAAATATCTTTTCCGAACTTGGTGTTATCAGGTATAACAAAGCCATAATTCTTACTTTTCTCAAAGGTTCCTACTACTGTTGTATTACTTCTCTCCAGTATTCGGATGACTTCTCCCTCCATACGCTTTCCTGTTCGGCTCTCGCGTACAGTAACAAGCACTTTATCATTATGAAGTGCACCTTTGGTGGCATTCTCCGGTATAAAAATATCCTCTGCTTCACCTTCTACAATTACAAAACCAAAGCCTCTTTGTGTACCTGTAAAAACACCTGTTTTTGTATTATTATCCGAAATTCGGTATTTACCTGCATTGTCTGCTTCTATTTTACCATCTGCTATAAGAGCTTCTACGACTTCACGAAAATCACTCTTCTCATTTCTTGGTACTTGAAGAATTGCAGCCATATCTTTTACTTTCATTGGCTGATATTCTTTGCTGCTTATAAACTCAAGCAGTACTTTTTTTCTTTCTTCCAATATTATTTTATCCATATATCCTCTTTCTGTCTGCCGGACCTTCACCGTTTAGTTACAAATAGTATACCATAATTCTCCTGTGTTTAATACATCTTTATTAGCCTTGCAGACTTATGTTTGTCTGTTATTTTATTTATATTTTATTAGTTTCTTATCTTATAAGATATTATATACCCATTTTTTGATGGCATCTTTTACATGGTTAACCTGGGTATTTATTTCTTGAATCAGATACAATAAAATTTTGAACAGCTTCCAGGCTTTAAATTAATTGCATTGAAACCGGGTTAAAATAATTTATATTAATAATTTGCTGCAAGTAATATTAGAATGTTTCAGAAAAATCATTCTGCTCTTCTGATCCTTTGATTTAATCATATTATTCTATAATAAAATGATACACTGCCAAAAATCTTATCTTATTTTCAAAATCCCCACGCCATTCCTGCATTTACAAAGCCTTGGCACAGGGAGAACTTACAGAAAAAAACACCCCTGAAATCCTATGCTTCTGGATCCAGGGATGCTTCTCATATCTGATTCTAAAACTTATTAAAGAACATTTAAAACGATAGCAAGAACGATAAATGCTGCACCAAGTATGATGGTAGCCTTTAATAAACCGCCTTCTTTCGATCTGCTTCTGTTCTTACCCCAATAAGTATCTGCTAAGCCACTGATGGAACCGGAAAGTCCGGCAGACTTACCTTCCTGTGCTAATACACATACAGATAAGGAAAGGCATACAAGCACAAATATAACAGTGATTATTATTTTTAATACTTCCATTAAGACACCTCCTAACGCACTGTTTTGATTATAACACAGGCTGCCCTAAAAGACAAGCGTAAGCTTTAATTCTTATGGGTATGCCCTGCTATTTCTTTATCAGTAAGGATTTACCGGTCATTTCAACAGGTTTTGTTAATCCCAGCATTTCTATCAAAGTAGGTGCAATATCCGCTAAACAGCCACCTTCTCTTAATCCATATTCCTTATCATAATTCACAAGAACAAAAGGAACGGGGTTGGTGGTATGTGCGGTAAAAGGCTCGCCTGTCTCATAATCGATAAGCTGTTCTACATTACCATGATCCGCGCATACAAACATCTGACCGTCTACTTTTATAAGAGCATCATACACCTGTCCAACGCAGACATCAATAGCTTCAACAGCTTTCACTGCCGCTTCTACGATACCTGTATGTCCAACCATATCCGGGTTTGCAAAATTTACGATTATCACGTCATATTTTAATGATTCAATTGCTTCCACAAGGTTCTTAGCTACTGAAAAAGCACTCATCTCAGGCTGCAGGTCATAGGTTGCAACCTTGGGAGAATTAACAAGAATCCTCTCTTCCCCTTCGTTGGGAACTTCAACACCACCGTTAAAGAAAAAGGTTACATGGGCATATTTCTCTGTCTCAGCCATTCTAAGCTGCTTTAAGTTGTTCTCGGCTAAAAACTCGCCAAAGGTATGATCTATAGCTACCTTATGGAAGGCAACAAGCTTATGCTCAATGGTTACATCATATTCTGTAAAGCAAAGGTAAGTTAAAGGTATTCTGCCTGCAGGTCTTTCAAAGCCCTTAAAGTCATCATCACAGAAAGCTCTGGTTATCTCTCTTGCACGGTCAGGTCTGAAGTTAAAGAAGATAACAGAATCATTTTCTTTAATAACAGCTACCGGCTTGCCATTTTCCTTCACAACCGTAGGTAATACAAATTCATCATTGATTTCTTTGTCATAAGAAGCCTGCACTGCCTCTGATGCACTTGCAGCTTCTTCTCCTTCTCCGCAGGCAAGAGCACGGTAGGCTTTTTCTACACGGTCCCAACGGTTATCACGGTCCATTACATAGTAACGACCCATTACTGAAGCCACCTTACCGATACCCAGTTCTTTCATCTTCTCTTCCAGTGCTATTACAAAACCTTTTCCAGAGGTAGGAGGGGTATCTCTTCCGTCTAAGAAAGCGTGTACATAAACATTCTTAACGCCTTCTCTTTTTGCCATTTCAAGCAATCCGTATACATGTGTAATATGGCTGTGAACGCCACCGTCTGAAAGCAGTCCGTATAAATGCAGATCTGAATTGTTCTCTCTGCAGTTCTCCATGGCTTTCTTTAAAGCTTCATTCTGAAAGAAATCTCCATCAGCGATTTCTTTTGTTATTCTGGTTAATTCCTGGTATATAATTCTGCCGGCACCCATGTTTAAATGTCCAACTTCTGAATTTCCCATCTGTCCTTCCGGAAGTCCAACCGCCATACCACTGGCGTAGCCCTTTTCCCAGGGATACTCAGAAAGCAGTTTATCCATTACAGGAGTTTTTGCTAATTTTACTGCATTACCTTCGGTCTTGTCATTTAATCCATAGCCGTCTAATATCATTAATACTGTAGGTTTTTTACTCATATGAACACTCCTTTTCCTGGAGCTCACGAAAGATGTTTCACATCTGTTTGGTTAGAATAAATTGTGAGCCTCATATCACTTCATTATGTCTGGCAGTTTTAACTGCGAATTCTTACATAAGATTATTCACCTTATGTAAGACAGTTTTACAATAACATTATAAATGAAACTTTAGATTATGAAAAGCATTTTCATTTATATTATTTATAATTAACAATTTTTCCGAAATCAGGCTTTAAGCTTGCGCCGCCAACTAATCCGCCGTCGATATCAGGCTGTGCAAATAACTCTGCTGCAGATTCTGCTGTAACACTACCGCCGTACTGTATACGGATGGCTGCTGCTGTATCTGTATCATAGATTTCAGCGATGCACTCACGAATAGCTTTGCATACTTCCTGTGCCTGAGCAGAGGTTGCTACTTTGCCGGTTCCAATAGCCCAGATAGGCTCATATGCAATTACAGCTGTTTTTGCCTGGTCAGGAGTTACATTTAAGAAAGCGATCTTAATCTGCTGACGGATAAAGTCAATAGTTACGCCCTGCTCTCTCTGGGTAAGGGATTCTCCGCAGCAGACAATAGGTGTAATGCCATGCTCGAAAGCTTTCAATACTTTCTTATTTACTGTTACATCTGATTCTGCGAAATACTCTCTTCTCTCGGAATGTCCGATAATTACATAATGAACACCGATATCATCGAGCATTCCAGGTGCGATTTCTCCTGTATAGGCTCCGTTTTCCTCAAAATGCATATTCTCAGCACCAATCTGTATATTGGAACCCTTTGCTGCTTCTACTGCTGTTGTTAAGGAAATAGCAGGAACACAGAATACCACGTCTGCTTCCTCTGTTGCTACAAGGGGTTTTAACTGATTGATAAGAGTTACGGTCTCACTGGTAGTCTTATTCATTTTCCAGTTACCGGCTATAATTTTTCTACGCATTTCATTTCTCCTTTTCCTTAAGAAAAGGGACTGTCAGGCATCGAAGCTGTCAGTCCCTGATATATTAATTACTGCTGTGATTTTATGCTATTAATCAAGTACTAATTATTTATCGTTAGCTGCTGCTACACCAGGAAGTTCTTTTCCTTCCAGGAATTCAAGTGAAGCACCGCCGCCTGTTGATATATGAGTCATCTTATCACCAAAGCCTAAGATATTAACAGCTGCTGCTGAATCGCCACCACCGATGATGGTTGTTGCATCGATTTCTGCAAGTGCTTTTGCAACTGCGATAGTACCGTTGGCAAAATTAGACATTTCAAAAACGCCCATAGGTCCGTTCCATACTACAGTCTTTGCTTCTTTTACAGCATCTGCATAAAGTTTGCTGGTTTTCTCACCGATATCAAGACCTAACCAGCCTTCTTCGATTCCTTCTTCACCGGTTACAGTTTTGAATTCTGCATCATTAGAGAAAGATTTCGCAGCGATGGTATCTACAGGAATTAATAATTTAACACCTTTCTGAGCTGCTTTCTCAATCATTTCTTTTGCATAATCAAGGTAATCAGCTTCTAACATAGAGCTTCCGATTTCTTCTCCCTTTGCCTTCATGAAGGTAAAGGCCATACCTCCACCGATGATAAGAGTATCCACTTTATCAAGAAGGTTATTGATAACAGAAATCTTACTGGAAACTTTGGAGCCTCCAAGGATTGCAACAAAAGGTCTTTCAGGGTTGTTAACTGCATTACCAAGGAAATCGATTTCTTTCTGCATTAAGTATCCAACTACTGCAGTATCAACATATTTTGTGATACCAACGTTGGAGCAATGTGCTCTATGGGCAGTACCAAAGGCATCGTTTACAAATATATCTGTGATAGAAGCAAGATCTTCGCTGAAGGCATCTACATTCTTTGTCTCTTCTGCTCTATAACGTGTATTCTCAAGAAGAACCACTTCACCATCCTGCATTTCAGCAACAGCTTTTTTTGCATTCTCGCCTACTACTGTAGCATCAGCTGCAAATTTTACAGGCTGTCCTAAGAGCTCTGCAAGTCTTACAGCTACAGGAGCCAAGGATAACTCAGGCTTAGGCTCACCCTTAGGTTTACCCAGGTGGGAGCAAAGAATAACCTTGCCGCCGTCTTTTATTAATTTCTGAATAGTGGGAAGTGCGGCAACCAGACGGTTTTCATCTGTTATTTTGCCTTCCTGTAAAGGTACATTGAAATCACAACGTACTAATACTCTTTTGCCTTTAACGTTAATATCATCTACTGACTTTTTATTTAACATAATAGACTCCTTTCAATATGTTCATGAAAATGTTAATATAATTAAATTTTCTTATAAAAAATGAGACCGATCTTTATAGAAAAGCAGAGGGTTCGGTTAACGTTCCTCGACTTTGCCTACAAAGACCGGACCCATTAAGGATCAATATAATTATAAACTATAATAAATTCCTTATCCTGTAACAATCAAGGATAAAACTATTGATGAATTATACAGTTAGTAATAATCGTAAACTATTATTATGCTAACTCAGCAAAGAATTTGATTGTTCTAACCATCTGGCTGGTGTAGGAATTCTCATTGTCATACCAGGAAACAACTTTAACTAAAGTCTTGTCCCCATCAAGAGGAGTAACCTTTGTCTGAGTTGCATCGAATAAAGAACCTTCACTTATACCGATGATATCGGAAGATACTAATTCTTCTTCTGTGTAACCGAAAGATGCGCTGGCAGCTGCTTTCATAGCTTTGTTAACATCATCTTTTGTTACTTTGCTCTTTGTAACAGCAACTAATTCTGTGATAGAACCAGTAGGGGTAGGTACACGCTGAGCTGCACCGTCTAATTTACCGGATAACTCAGGAATAACAAGACCGATAGCTTTAGCAGCACCAGTGGAGTTAGGAACGATATTTTCAGCAGCTGCACGAGCTCTTCTTAAATCTCCCTTAGGATGAGGACCATCTAATGTCATCTGGTCACCAGTATAGGAGTGAATTGTTGTCATGAAGCCTTTTTCAATTTCAGATAAGTCATTTAATGTTTTAGCCATAGGAGCTAAGCAGTTTGTAGTACAGGAAGCTGCAGAAATGATTGTATCTGCTGCTGTTAAAGTATTCTCGTTAACACCGAATACGATTGTAGGAAGATCATCACCTGCGGGAGCAGAGATTACAACCTTCTTAGCACCTGCATCGATATGTGCCTGAGATTTAGCTTTTGATACATAGAAACCAGTACACTCAAGTACTACATCTACACCGATCTCTCCCCAAGGAAGGTCTGCTGCGTTTTTCTCAGCATAGATTTTGATCTCTTTACCATCTACTACGATAGAAGACTCTTTTGCTTCAACTTTATCAGCTAAAGCGTATCTTCCCTGTGCTGTATCATATTTTAATAAGTGTGCAAGCATTTTAGGATTTGTTAAGTCGTTGATAGCTACGATTTCATATCCTTCTGCTCCAAACATCTGTCTGAATGCAAGACGTCCAATACGTCCGAAACCATTAATTGCTACTTTTACTGCCATGATTATATTCCTCCTAATTGTTAATTTTATAATATGCTGCCATATGTTCCATAACAATAGTCTTATGTAGGAGCGACAGCTATTAACCAGCATGATTGACAAAATTTTCTCAAACACTATATTATTTTACCTTTTTTATAGGAAAATATCAAGTACAAAATATAAATTCAAATAAGATTAATAGATACTTCATAAAAAGATTACAGAGACAAAAATCTTTGTGCATTTTATCAGTAATATTTTTCCATTTATATTTATTCACTGCTGAAATCTATACAACATTACAAAATGAGGAATCCGGACATGGGAGTATACTGCAGGATGCAGTATGTTTTCATGGACTCCCTGCCGAATTCGTTTCTATAACATTTGATACGATATTTCTTCGTAATTGAGGATTACACCTTGTCAGGCTGTTATCTCATACCCTGAGCTGCCTGTCCTTGTGCAGATTGTCCGCTTTGAGAGGACTGTGCTGTCTGATTAGCAATATTTCTCAGGTTTGTTATCTCATCCTCTGTTGCTTTTTGTGAGGGAGGATAATAATTTTTGTTTTTTGCTATTGTATATAGCTCATGCTGGCAGGTTTCTGCATCATTTCTCATCTGCTGTAATGTCTGTCTGAGTTCCTGATCCTCTGCCTGTGAAATCATATCACCAAGACTTTTTAAACCTGCATTAATTGAACTAAGAGCGTCTGTTACCATTGCTTGTTCCTGCATATTGAAACCTCCTATTTAAGAAATTGAATTAGTTTCTGTCTTTTTTGCTCAGATGCCTGCACTTCTTTCTGGAAAAACTGTTTCACATTAGGATCTGTGCACTGCTCGGCATAGGTCTGGTATTTCTGTTTATCAGCTTCTCCGAAGACTAAAAGGTGTCTTAAATTCTGAACATCAAGTTTAGATAAGTTACTCATTCATATTTCCTCCTTATACGTAATATTCTCAGATAACAGCCATAATTTTTGCTTTATTATCTAGATTTATTATTGCTTAGAGGTCTCTTTCTTATGCAGGAAAAAAAGAGTATATATTTTTATATTTTATATTTTTAAAATAAAACTATCTTAGTTATTATTTTTTGGGCAATATTAATGTTTACTGAATCATATTATCATACAGTTCTTCATAGAGAGCAGCAGAATTCTTCCAGGAATAATCCATAGTCATTCCACGGTCAACTATTTTGTTCCATTCTCTTTTTTTATTGTAGAAGATATGTTTGGCATAATTTATAACAGACAGCATTTCGTGTGCATTGTAATTGTGAAAACTAAATCCTGTCCCTGTATTATCAAACTCATTGTAAGGTATTACAGTATCCTTAAGTCCGCCTGTTTCCCTCACAATGGGTACAGTTCCGTAGCGTAAGCTGATTAACTGGCTTAAGCCGCATGGTTCGAACAGAGATGGCATCAAAAATGCATCACAAGCCGCATAAACTCTGTGGGCTCTCTCCTCTGAGAAGAAAATACTGGCAGATACCCGGTCACCGTATTTCCAGGCATAATGGCGGAAAAGGTTTTCATATTTAGCTTCTCCGGTACCCACCACAACTAATTGAGCATCTTCCGAGCAGATACTATCTATTACGCAGTCAATCAGATCCAATCCCTTCTGATCAGTCAGTCTGGAAACAATTCCTATCATAAATTTCTTCGGATTCACTTCTAATCCCAATTCTTCCTGAAGTGCTTTCTTATTCTTCCACTTTTCTTTTCTGAAAGTTTTGCTGTTATATTGTATTGGTATCAGCTTATCTGCAGCCGGATTATATTCTTCGTAATCTATACCGTTTATGATGCCCTCCAGGGAATTATTCCTTGCCCGCATCAGGCCATCCAGTCCCTCTCCGTAATAGGGGGTTTTTATTTCCTCTGCATAAGTCTTACTGACAGTTGTCACCTTATCTGCGTAGGTGATGCCGCCTTTTAGATAATTAGCATCTCCGTAGGCCTCCAGTTTATCCGGCGTAAAATAATAGTCGGATAGTCCGGTTACATCTTTCACGGTTTTTACATCCCATACTCCCTGGAATTTCAGATTATGTATTGTCATTATTGATTTAATACCACTAAAGAATTCATCTCCTGAAAATAAGTCTTTTAAATAGACAGGTATCAGACCAGTCTGCCAGTCATGACAGTGTATTACATCCGGTTTGAATTCAATTATCGGAAGAATTGATAAAGCAGCTTTTGAAAAAAATGCAAACTTTTCGATATCTTCGTAAATGTTCCCATAAGGTGTATTACCACAAAAATAATATTCATTATCGATAAAATAGTAATGGATTCCGCCTTCATATATCTCCAACAATCCCACATACTTGTTTCTCCAGGATAAATCCATATTAAAATTGCATTTAAACTCCATTTTTTCTTTCAGTACATCTGGTATTGTTTTGTAATTTGGCATTACAACACGTATATCGTATTCATCTTTATTAATGTATTTGGGTAAGGCCCCTACAACATCTGCAAGACCACCTGTCTTAAGAAATGGAACACATTCAGAAGCTGCAAATAATATTTTTTTCATTTTTACCTCGCATTCTGCCAATAAGGACAGCACAAAATTTGAAATATAAGCTACATCAATAAATCCATTCTATGTTTTTATGTATTAATTATACATGATTTTCCTTTGTTAGTGAAGTTTTTTCATTAAAAAACTGCTTCAGTAAAACGAACGCTTAGCGCTCGTACCCCTTTTACTGAAGCAGTGTAATTCTAACAGCAATGTCTGATAGCTGTTATGCTCTTAATTTATATTCCAGTCTGATTTTGTCAGCGATTAAGGCTACAAACTCAGAATTGGTCGGCTTTCCTTTGCCGTTACTAACAGTATAACCAAATAGTTCATCTATGGTGTCCATTTTTCCTCTGCTCCATGCAACTTCTATAGCATGTCTTATAGCTCTTTCTACTCTGCTGGGCGTTGTCTTATGACGTTTTGCAATGGACGGATATAACAGCTTTGTAATGGAATTTAACATTTCACTGTCATTTACAGACATCATAATAGCATCTCTAAGATACTGATATCCTTTAATGTGGGCAGGCACCCCTATTTCATGAATTATATTTGTTACATCGGATTCCAGATTTCTTTCCTTGTAATCATCCTTACTCTCGTAAGTGCTTACACGGTGATTTTCAAATACTTTCGTATTATGTAAATCGCCTCTGATCTGTTTGATTCTCGTAAGAACCATATTGTTATCAAAGGGTTTCATAATATAGTAACTTGCACCTAATTCAAATGCATTCTCAGTTACACCTTCCTGCCCGATTGCAGTAATCACAATAAATGCCGGTATACTTTTATAACTTTCATCCAACCTGATCTTTTCCATAACACCCAAACCATCCAATTTAGGCATTATCAAATCCAAAAGAACTACATCCGGCTTCTTATCCCGTATAACATCCAGTGCGTCGATACCATTGTCAGCTGTTCCTACTACTTCAATATCTGAGTCTCCCTTTAAGATTTCTTCTAACAGCTTAACGATTCTTTCATTGTCATCCACAATTGCTACATTGATTTTACCCACTTTGTTTTCCTCCCAAAATATTCCTTTTGCTTAAAAAAATTGTCTGACTTGAATACTTATTTACCTCCTTTGTATAATCACCTGCTAAAAAATAGTTCATCCGTACCATATTATAACTCTAATTGGCTTTCAAGTCAATATTTTCCATATTTTTTAACAAAATCTCGACTTTTTCTATAGAATTAAGTATTCAACTTTAAATATACAGCCTTTTACATATTACGTTACGGATGAAGCAAGTCAATTCGTAGAATCCGCGAAGAATGAAATGTAAATTATTGACATATCCATATTATATACATATATTTCCATATTATCAATTCTTTCTTATCGCAATTTACGACATGGGTGCTTTTGTTTTGTGTATATAAGAAATATTATATTTCTTTTTACATAATAAGAATTCTTTTTAAGAAATTCTATTGTTAAATACTGTAGCATTTTATTGCTATAGTTGCAATAGGTCGATTGCAGCTTTATTTTATTTATCTTCCAGATTATTAAGCATATTTTCGATAAATGTCCCGTAACCTTTGGTTGAATCCTGTATGAAGACGTGAGTTACAGCTCCTATTATCTTGCCATTCTGTATGATAGGACTGCCGCTCATCCCTTGCACGATTCCACCGGTTTTGTCAATTAAAGCTTTATCTGTTATGCTTATTACCATTCCTTTATTAGGACTCTGGCTGTTAAGATCTATTTTGTCAATATTTATTTTATATTCTTTTACTTCATTTTCTACACAGGAAAATATGGTTGCAGGTCCAAGTTTAATCTCCTGCTTTAACCCCACTGGTATTGCATCATAGGACTTTGCTTTGACGAATCCCGTACCAATTCTACCAAAGATACCTTGATTTGAGTTCTTCAGAATATCACCTATTTTATCCTCTGAATTTTGCTTGATCAACCCTATCAATTCTCCGGGAACCCCTTGTTTTCCTTTGATGATAGTCATAATGTCGGCATTATATAAATAACCTCGTTCAATTTCCATCAGAAGACTGGTATCTATATCTGTAATTCCATGCCCTAAGGCACCAAACTGACCGTCCGGTGTGATAAAGGTAAGTGTACCTATACCTTGTGTATTATCTCTTATCCAGGCTCCTATCTTATACTCTCCATCCGGGGTTTTTACAGGTGTAACTTTGTATTCTGTAAGTTTATCATCACGCCGTAAGGTAATCTTTACATCCTTTCCGTCACTATGCTGTATTTCCTCAATTAATTCTTCTTTGTTATGGATTACGGTGCTGTTTACTTTAGTTATATAATCGCCGGTTTTTAGCTTATTCAGGGAAGGTTCATAATTTAAACCATCGGCTCCGTTTATTACACCAGTACCAAGAACCATAACACCATCGGTTTCAATATAAATACCTATAGGATTCCCACAAGGAATTACTTCTTTCTGATCTATGACACCTATGGTAACTTCCTTGAAATTCCAAAATCCAAATAATTTCAGATTGACTTTGTAACTGCCTGCCTCACTGGAATTAATCGTAAAGGGCTTGCTTAAGTTCAGTTTAATCTGATCTCCCGGAACAGTTTTATTATTTACACTTAGAACATCTACATCTCCGTAAGTTACACTGCCTTCCATTGGTAACTTAAAATTAAATTCTTCATCTTCCCCCACCAGGATTTTGATAGAATCCGGTACGCTGTTGTCAATATACCGATAGGTAAAATAACCCAATACCATTATATTAATACACAAAACCAGAATAAGGATTTTACGATAAATAGATCTTCTATGCATGATTTCAGCTCCCTCTACGCTTTTTCGCGTAAATATTCAAATTTTATATAAACAGATATCTATCATACGAATATACATGTTTAGACAGCAGTTAAAGAAATACCCTTTTATTTTATGCAATAGAGTTTATCAGGCTTTTAGAACAAAGGGTCTTATTGCCGGGATTCCAGTGCCGATACGGTGTCACCATAGTGATCCTCTTCTTTCACTCTTCATGCACAAACCGTCCGGCAGGTCTTTATCCAATAGAGGAAAATGTCCTATTATCAAAACACCATTTTCTATCACATAAAAAAGGATATACACTAAAAAGTGTATATCCTTAAAATAACTGCCTTATGTTAGTATGTGTAGTAAATAAATTTTCAAACTATCTTTTTTTGTTTTTTTTCGCTAATGTAATCATTTCCTTTGCACTGTCTAGAACTGTTTTGGTTATTTCTGCACCACCGAGTATTCTGGCAATTTCTTCAATGGATTGCTGTTCTTTTAACTGTCGTATGCCGGTTCTTGTAGTCTGTCCATCTGTCTGTTTTTCAATAATAAAATGACTATCGGCCATGGAGGCAATCTGGGCCAGATGGGTGATACAGATTATCTGATGACTGAAGGATATCTCTGATAATTTCTCCGATACCTTTTGGGCTGTTCTTCCGCTGATACCGGTATCTATCTCATCAAAAATCAATGTATCTATCTCATCCTTATCTGCAAATACTGATTTTATGGCAAGCATTATTCTCGATAATTCTCCTCCGGAAGCAACTTTTGACAGAGTCTTCATTTCTTCACCAGGATTAACAGATATGAGGTATTCTGCGTCATCAAAGCCGTCTTTTGTATAATTTTCCTTCTGGCTTAGTTCAATGGCAAACTGAACATCAAGAAAATTCAGATCAAGCAAAGCATTTTTGATCTTAGCCGCCAACACTTTTGCGTTTTTCTTTCGTATTTCTGATAATTTAACGCAAAGGCTATGTACTTCTCTTTCTTGTTCTGCTATCTGTCTGTTAAGCTCCTCAAGTGTTACCTCGTAATTATAGTACTGCTCCAGCTTAAGCTCGCCTTCTTCTAATACCTTCAATATATCAGTTATAGAATTCCCATATTTTGCCTTCAGATGATTTATCAGATTTAAACGCTCTTCCACTGCTGTAAAATCTTCTTCCTGATTGTTTAAATCCGATTGATATTCAGAAAGATTACGATTAAAATCATTAACAAGTGCTTCTACATCAAGTAGTTGATTATATATACCTTCCAGATTCTTATCATATTCAATCAGCTTAGATAGTTGTTTGACGCTTCTTCCTATCATTTCTCCTGCTGACCCTGCTGACTGATAGCCCATATAATCATAAACCTGCCCGATTCCTTCTGCTATTATTCTGGCATTTGAAAGCTTCTTATATTCACTTGTTAATAGTTCGTCTTCTCCTTGCTTTAATTTTGCTTCCGTAATCTCTTTTATCTCATATTCAAGATAGGATATTTCACGAAGACGCTTGTCCTCATCAATCATTAATTCCGAAAGTTTGTTTTTCAATTCTGTCAGCTGTAAAAATTCCTTGGATAGCTTTTGTTTTAACAGGAAAACTTCCTCTTTGGCATAGCGGTCTATAATATCAAGATAATTCTCTTTGTAGAGCAAGGATTGATGTTCGTGCTGGCCATGGATATCTATCAGTAATGCTGCTATTTCTTTTAAACTCTGGCTCGTAACTATCTCTCCATTAATTTTGCTGATACTTTTCCCGTTGGTAATCTTACGGGTTATCAGTATCTGTCTGTCTTCAAAGGGCAGATCAAGCTCTTTCATTCTGTTCTCCACCGCCTTACTGCCGGTTTCAAAAAGAAGTTCAACCATGGCATAGTCCGCACCGCGCCTTATTATGTCTTTACTGATCTTTCCTCCTAAGCATACATTAATAGAGCCAATAATAATGGACTTTCCTGCTCCGGTTTCTCCTGTAAGTATATTTAGCCCATCCTTCAAGGTTATATCTACTTCATCAATAATTGCAAAATTCTTTACATGTAAATTGAACAGCAAGCTTTCTCCTCCTAAAGGTTAAGTGATATTTATGATAAATTATTTAATTGCGCCATACAAAACATATGTTCTTTTTCTCATAATAACATAACATAAAATTTTGCGCAAGTAATTTATCCTGGTTGTTGGGTAATTAATTGTAGCTGTAAGTTTGAGATTATAGAATGTTTTCTCGAATTTGCTTCAAAGCAGCCAGAATTTTAGAAAAACGGTATCAAAACAGCAAAAATATGAATTGTAATAAGAAATAATAAGTATTGTAATGAGATTTATAGTAAGAATTGTAATAACAAATAGATTGTTAAACGAGAAAAAAGAGGTAGAACAAAGAAACATGAAGTAATCTACTTAGGTAAAAAAAATCTTATCTCAAACTACAGCCCTGCATAAACTGTAATTTTATATGCTTTGTGTTATATCTGATATTCAATTAGCTGTATAGTACTGGGGACAATAATAACTAAGAGTATGTAAAAGAAGAAAAATCAAAAGAAATAGAACTGATGCATTTAGATTAATTTATATTTACCACCAGATACGGAAAAGCAATCCGCATCTGATGGTCAAAATAATTCATTTATTATTCATTACTTTATCTTTGTAACTGTTAGCTTACAAGTTAACCTTCTACCATTAACATTGGCTATAATTGTAGTAGTGCCTGTTCTTCTGGTGCTTACTTTTCCATTTGTTACAACAGCTATATCAGAATTTACAACATCCCAGGAAACATTACTACTGATACCGAGTACATACAAGGTATAATCCGAATATTGCTCCAGTACCAGATTAGTTGTATTTAATCCAACTACTGTTACTTTCGTAGTAGCGGTTTTTCCTGACTCTGTCATAACCGTTAAATTTGCAATACCAGGGCGTTTAGCTGTTAATTTACCGGAAGTGGTAACATCTGCTACCGATTTATTATCACTGGCCCATTTTACTGTATCCGTTGAGGTAGCGGGATTTAATGCTTTTTCCAGGATGGCTGTTTCACCAACTACCATGGTCAAATTTTGATTCATAATTGTAACACTGTTGGAAGGAACTCTCGGTTGTACAATAACATAACTGATTGCATATTTACCGCTGCTGTCTTTTGCAGATGCCTTAATTGTTACGTTACCGGCTTTTAAGGCGGTTACCTTACCGGCAGAATCTACAATTGCAACTGATTCATCACTGGACTTCCAGGTAACTGTTCTGTATGTTGAGTTATTCGGCTTAACTGTAGCTTTTAAGGTAAAGCTTTTACCAACAACAGTCGTTACTGCAGTTCTGTTAAGGGTTACCGAAGTAACAGACCTTACAACCCGTATCGAAGAGGTAGCAGTAACACCACTGCCGTCAAGTGCTGTTACTGTAATAGTAGCAGTACCGATAGCTTTGCCGGTAATCTTACCCTTTTGGTCCACTGTAACAACTTTCGTATTGCTGGATTTCCATTTAACTTTTGGATTAGTTGCTGCATTGGTCTTTACAGTAGCCACTAAGTTATAACTCTTTTTAAGTCCAAGTTTATAACTGGTTTTATTTAATTTAATACTGGTTACCTTTTCTATTACAGTAACTGTACAAAATGCCGTAAATTTACCATCGGAGGTCTTAGCAGTTATAACTGCAGTACCACCTTTGATACCTTTAATTCTGCCGCTGCTTGTTACAGTAGCTACACTTGTCTTAGAGCTTGCCCATATTACCGTAACTTCGCTGGCTGCGGCACTAGGCTTAATGGTTGCTTTCAAGTCAAAGGTATCACCAATTACAACGGTTTTCTCCGTATAATTCAATTGAAGCCCTGTAGCTTCAGCTTTTACCGTAACATTACAGTATAAAATTGTACCTGTTGATGTAGTAGCCGTAATCATCGTCTTGCCGGCTGCTTTTGCTGTTATGGTACCTTTCTCATTCACAGAAGCTATTGTAGCATCCAGTGAAGCCCAGGTTAAGGTATAGTCTGTTGCCGTAGCCGGAGTAGGTGTTACTGTTATGGTATATGTCTTACCAACATATAGTTCCAGACTTGTTACGTCAAATGCCAGCCCTGTCGCTTTTTCTTTTACTGTTATTGTACAGGTGGACATATAAAGACCATCTGCGGTTTTTAATATAATTACTGCTGTTCCTGCTTTTACAGCTGTAATATTTCCGTTAGAGTCCACATTTACTACACTTGAATCAGAAGTACTCCACGTAACTGCCGTATTGGTTGCATTGGTAGGAGTAATAACATACGATAGTTTCGTTTTCTCTCCAGTGTACATTACCTTACTGGACTCATCTAATTTAATGCCGGATGCAGAAACACCTACCGTCAGATTACATACTGCTGTTACAGATGGATTATCTACAGAGGTTGCAATAATAGATGTAGTTCCCGGAGCAACTAATGTAATTAAGCCTTTATCATTAACTGTAGCCACACTTGGATTGGTAGACTTCCAGGTTACTCCCTGTTCTGTGGCAGTGGAAGGATTAACAGTTGCATTTAACTGATAAGTTTTTGCTGACTGCATGAGATTTAAGGAAGTTGCTGACAAGGTTATACTTGACACACTTTCTTTAACCGTAACTTTACTATAGCCAATAATATAATTTTCTGTATTAATTGCAGTAATAATAACAGTTCCAGCCACACCTTTGGCAGCAATGTTTGCATATGTAGAACTGCTTTCGGCGATTTCAACGATTTCAGGATTTGAGCTGGTCCATTTTATCGGAATGCTTCTTGTACTGTTGTTATCAAATTCTGCTTTCAGGGTCTTAAAACCGGTTTTGTCCAATATAACAGTTTCAGGATTTATAGTTAATTTTGTTACTGTATTTTCAACATGAACAAGACAATATGCCTGCTTAACAACGCCGTCAATGGTAATGGTTGCTACAATATATGCATTTCCTTTAGAGACACCCTTTATCAACCCATTTTCAACGGTAGCATACTTGGAGCCGTCATTGCTTGAGGAAAACGGAAGTGCGGGATTCAAAACACTTGTCCACACAACACTTGACTGATCCGTTGTTGTTGTCGCCAGTAACTGAAGTTCACCGGCAGTATAAATATATGCTTCTGTCATATTAAGAGATATACCATCCACTACCGTTAAATTTGTAGTGTATATCTCAGAGGATCCTGAAGTATTATTCTTTACAGTAATTACACTGGTACCGCTTTTCTTGGCATATATAGTTCCGTTGCTTATTCCTGCAATATCATTTTTACTGCTGGTGATTGTATAATCAGAATTTCCTTTAATACCGGCTGCATTAGCCATATCATAGGTATCATTAACATTCATTACTAAATAGGCAGGTACTTTAGGTCTGAAATCCACATAGATTTTTACATATGGAACGGCTACAGAATCTTGATTGTCAAGACTAATATCACTTGGTATATACATCGAATCCGTAAAACCCATAAGAACATATTCACCTACCTGGGCATTTGCAACAGTAAGAGTACCAAAATCCGTTGAACCTGTTGCAGGAGTTGTATAATAATTAATAACTCCTGTAGTTTGTGTAATAATACTAAGGCCTGTACTTGACTTCTTATACACTCTCCAGGTTAAATTTGCCGGATCTTTCGCATTTGTCTTAAAAGTAACGGACTGATCTGTAATTTGCTCTACCTTGCTGCTTAGTGTTGTGTCAGTCAGTTTTCCGGCTTTGGGAGTTATAACTATTTTAAATGTTTTTTTCATGGGCGACTGTGAAACATCTGCAGCAACATTATTCGTACTGACAGTTATTATCGCAACTCCTGCACCCACGGGTTTAACAATTCCTTTTGAATCAACTTCTGCAACATTTTTGTCAGAACTACTGTATTTTAAACTGGCATTATCAGACTGTAATCCACTGAGTCCATTATCCACCGGTGAATAGACCAATTTAATCTGTTGTGTAGTAGCTAAGTCTTTAAATAACATTACACTTCGATCAATTTGTACCGCACTACCTGAATTTAAAGCATTTACAAAATCAGTACGGTCAATATCAAAACCAACTTCAACATTAAGATACAGCGAGTAGTTTATGTTGTTTTTCTCAAATGTGACCATTACCTGAGCATATCCCGGACCCACACGTTCGAGTTTTGCCTGCAGTTTATTTGTACTGATATCTTTTATATGAATAATACTTGAATTATTCGCTGAATTTCCAGATGTAACATCAGTATTATTTACGAACCAGTGTATATTACTGGCATCTGACATATCTACCCCGGATGCACCGCTTATCTGTATATTACTGGTATCTGTTGTCAAGGGTAATTTCGAGTAGGATTCAAATACAGTACCATTTACTGTAAAATAATAGCCAGTTGCAGCTTCGATTCTTGTGGTACTATTTGGTTGGAAAATTGCTGTAAAAGCAATTAACAAACAGCATAATATGGCTATACACCTACGTTTTTTTTTCATACTTTGTTGATTCATTAAAGTCCTCCCTGTCTTGCTGCTCCATTCTACTTTCTTTTAGATATATCGGTTAAATACAAACTTCCATTTAGTTGTATTTGATTTAAATTTAATGGTATCTTTTGTCATTCCTGTGTCATTTATTGCAACACCCATGGTTATATATTCCTATATCCAAATGCTATAAATTAATTTTAATATTCATTCTTCCACTACTTAATTGGCATCTTATCGAATTTATCATTTATATATACTAAAAACTCTTCGTATGTTCCTTTACGAAAACCATTCTTATCCAGCCTAATCCCCGATCCATTTTTAAAAACAAAAATATAGTCATCTCCGTTCTCAAAATATTCTTTTACCTGATCCCACTGGTATTGAGCTTTTATATTTCCATCTTCTACATCAATGCAATTAGTCAATCTTATGATACGTTCCCATTCACTTTTTCCCTGTGCGGCAGCATTTGCTTTATATTGCTTCACAAACAGAACTCTGGTTTGGAAAAAACTACGGTAAATGCAATAGGCAATCAACACGAAATAAAAAGGGATTAACAAATAGTCTCTGCTCAGTAACGCCTGTACCATCGTAATTGTAATAAAAAAGGTCAGAACATTCCATATTAAGTTCAGCTTATTTTTCTTTGCAGGATTCTTAGCCCAGCTAATATAACGTTCCTTTGACATTGTATAACAATTCTCAAATAAAATTTCCATACGTCCTCACTGTAATCAAATATTAGGTTTACGGGTTATATATAAGTATAGCTATGTTTTACCTTCAGCTTATAAAAGCTAAGTATTATAACCTTCCAATTTTATACCCGAAGGAGTAAAACAAAAATAAAAACTTATTATAATTGCATTCATTTATTATATATTATACGACAAATTAATTCAAATTAAATCAATAGTCTTTTCTCTATGACAATGGTACCCCGGCTGATGTGGCCTTAACTTTTACCCAATTTTCTATATAGGATTATGAACAAAAGCTATTTTCTGCTAATGATTATTATAATTTATAAATAATATCATATAATATAGCAATTAAATATATAGGATTACTACTTTATGGATATACATGTGGTTCAAGAAGGGGATAGTCTTTATACAATTGCTGAAAAATATGGTGTTGACGTCACTAGAATAGCAATAGATAATGGCTTGGTTTACCCAGTTAACCTTGTAATAGGTCAGACAATTGTAATAACATATCCAAAGCAGTCACATACTGTACAACAAGGCGATACTTTACTAAGTATAGCTAATTCATACAGTATCACACCTATGGAAATATTAAGAAACAACTCCTTTCTTTCAGATAGAGAATACCTTTATATAGGTGAAACCTTGGTGATAAGTTATAACACAATTAAAGGTATTACCACCAATGGCTTTACCTATCCTTTTCTTAGACGGGATACATTAATAAAAACACTGCCTAATTTGACTTATCTATCTATTTTTAATTATACAGCAACAGAAAATGGCGAAATAATTGAGTACCAGGAAGATACAGAAATCATTAAATTAACCAATGACTATGGTGTTATTCCATTAATGATGCTTACTACATTAACACCAGCAGGAGTAACAAATACAGAAACCGCTTATAGAATACTTTTAAATGAAGAACTCCAAGAGATAACGATTAATAATTCTATCGAGATAATGAAAAGCAAAGGCTATAAAGGTATTAATATTGTTTTTAATTATCTGAATGAGGATAATGAATTTCTATATCAAAACTTTGTACAAAAAATTTATAATCGTATACAACCGGAAGGCTTTCTCTTTTTTATAACAATAAATATTAATATTCAAATAGTAGAGGGGATAATAAAAGTTGAACAAATAGATTATGCAAGATTAAGCCAAAATGTTAATGGTTTAATCTTTGTAAAATTTAAATTTGGTTTTGATTACGGCCCACCTGACCCAGTAACTAATATAACCAATTTAAGGGCATTGATGAATTATGTATCGGCCTCTGTATCATCTGATAAATTAATTATCGGAATACAGAGTATCGGTTATGATTGGCAGTTACCATATATACCAAACAAATCAAGTGCAGTATCTCTAAGTTTGGATGCGGTCTTAAATTTAGCTTATCAGGTTGGAACAAGTATTCAATTTGATAACGTTTCACAAACACCTTATTTTTACTATAATCAGTTTAGTTTTGATTATCCCTTCCAACATATTGTTTGGTTTATCGACGCAAGAACGATTTATGCTGTAGAGAACTTAATACTGGAATATAGCCTTAATGGCTGTGGCATATGGAATATTATGATTTATAATGCTCAACTATGGACAATGATAAATGCTATTTTCGATATAATTAAATTAAAATAGTCTGATCCATTTGCTGGTAAGAAAGACTAGGGATGTAGTTTGAAAGACTATAGAAATTAGTATCTGTTATGTATTTTGCAATAATCGGTCTAAGTGCACATACAGAAAAAACCCACTCCCACTGCTATAAAATGTGGCTTAACAGTTAAGGAGGGGGTTTTAGTACAGCACCTTAAGCCTACTAGTAAACATCGCTTACAAATATAATTGGACAAAATATCCAGCTCATTGTAATTCTACTATTCAGCTTCACTCATCCCAGTTATGATATACTTCCTGGACATCGTCATCTTCATCTAATAAATCAAGTGTACGATTCATCATTTTAATATCCTGGTCATCGTTAAGCTCTACCCAGGTCTGAGGAATCATGGTTACTTCTGCCTGTGCCATAGGAATACCGGCATTTTCAAGGGCTTCTCTTACTGCACTGAAGCTGTCTTCGTCTGAAAGAATCTCATAGCTGTCTTCTTCTTCATTAAAATCTGAAGCACCTGCATCAAGGGCCAGCATCATCAGATCATCCGCTTCTTTATCATACTCTTCTTTATCAATGATTATCTGTCCTCTTCTGTCGAACATAAAAGATACACAGCCAGGGGTTCCAACATTACCATTTCCTTTTGTGAAAGCATTTCTTACGTTTGAGGCAGTACGGTTCTTATTATCAGTAAGAGCTTCAACGATAATAGCAGTTCCGTTAGGACCATAGCCTTCATAAGTCACAAATTCATAATTAACGGAATTAGCATCTCCTGCTGCTTTCTTTATACTTCTGTCAATGGTATCATTGGGCATATTATTGGCTTTTGCTTTGGCAATAATATCTTTTAATCTGCTGTTTGAGTTAGGATCTGCTCCGCCTTCTTTTACTGCTACTGCTATTTCTCTTCCCAATTTAGTAAAAATCTTACCTTTAACAGCATCATTCTTTTCTTTTTTATGCTTAATATTTGCAAACTTGGAATGTCCTGACATACGTATTTCTCCTTTTTTATACCGTCAGTCCAAAAAAGACCGTAAAAAATGAATCCCTTTTACGGACTGACAAGGTTACTGAATTATATTTATTTTACCATGGAAATTTTCCATTTACAAGGATTTCGAATTAATTAGTTTATTAAGCTTTTCCATAACCCCTATGGTTTCTTCCGTAGTCTTGATAACACACATTAACGTATCATCACCTGCTATACACCCCATTATTCCCTGAATATGAAGTGCATCCAGAGCAGCTGCTACCGCCATAGCCATTCCTGATACCGTCTTGATTACGATAATATTCTGAGCCATATCCATGGAAAGAAAACCTTCTCTTAATACTCTTACATATTTCTCGCTCATTCCGGTTTCTGTGTTATTTAGTACAATATATTTCTGTCTTCCGTCATCCACAGCAACTTTCGTCAGCTTTAGCTCTCTGATGTCACGTGAAATGGTTGCCTGAGTCACGTTATATCCAGCCTGGGTCAACAGATCCGCTAAATCTTCTTGTGTTTCTATATCATTTTTACTAATGAGCTCAATAATTTTGCTCTGTCTGCCAACTTTCATCCCTTTTCTCCGCCTTGTCCGATTTTTTTTCTCAGAACTTCAAAAAATTCTACGTGATTAATCTTTACCATTCTTGTTTTTTCATGGGCTTTTGTAATATGAATACTGCTTCCTGCCTTTAGCTCTCCTGCCGGTCTTCCATCCAGTACAGCAACTGCACCTTCTTCATTGGGCTGTTTATTCTCATTGATCTGAATTCTGACTGAATCTCCAGATGAGACAATTATACTTCTTGCTCCCAGGGTATGAGGACAAATCGGGGTTATTACCAGTATGTCAGCATCAGGTTTTACCACTGGTCCTCCGGAAGATAGGCTATAACCTGTTGAACCGGTAGGGGTAGACACAATAACACCGTCTCCGCGGTAACTGTCTGCCAGCTCGCCGTTGACATAAATGCCTATGTTAATAATTCTTGAAAAATTGCTTCGAGATATTACAATATCATTAAGTACTATACCAAGACTTTCTACATTTTCACCTTCTACCAGGCTTCCATGAAGCATAATTCTTTCTTCTATAGAATAATTATCTTCAAAAAGGCTGTCTAAGGCAGTCCATATCTGCTGCTTTTCGATTTCAGCCAGAAATCCCAGTGTCCCCAGATTGATTCCCAGGATTGGAATCCCTAAGCCGCATACAGAATCAGCTGCCTGAATTATTGTACCATCCCCGCCTAATACGATGATACAATCAACATCTTCTTCTATTTCTTCCGAAAAGGTTTGTCCCATATTACTGCTACTGCTGTTAATTGTATAACTGCAGTTTTCTTTCCTGTCAACACACACACAATCCTTCTGATGCAGTGTCATATATTTCACAATCTCATTGGTCAGCTCTAAATCCGCATCTTTGTTACGATTGGTTATCAGACAAAATTTATTCATGAAAGCTCCTGTACTTACATTGCTGTGGTTATTTATACAATGATACCGACATTGTAACATAAAGCCGGTCTATTTACAAGTTTAAACTATTATGAGACTTTTCTACTATTTCATCAATCCGGCCCAGTTCTTCATTATCCTCTGAAGTTACTATATTTTCAGCCTTTTTAAGATGAAGCAGATACTCGATATTTCCCTCAGGACCCTTAATGGGAGAATAGTCCAGATTAAGGATTGTAAATCCTATGGATTTTGCATATTCAATCACTTTTATGATTACTTCCCGGTGAACCTCCCGATCTCTGACAACTCCCTTTTTCCCCACCTTTTCACGTCCTGCTTCAAATTGAGGCTTTATAAGACACATTACCTCTCCATTATACTTCAGCAGATTCCTAACAGGCTCTAAGACCAGCGTAAGGGATATAAAGGCTACATCTATTGAGATAAAATCCATTTCTTCTTTTATATCTTCTGCAGTGACGTGTCGGATATTCGTCTTCTCCATGGACACAACCCTTTCGTCCTGCCTTAATTTCCAGGCTAACTGATTGGTGCCCACATCTACGGCAAAAACCCTCACTGCTCCATTTTGCAGCATACAGTCAGTAAAACCACCGGTAGAAGAGCCCACATCCATACATACCCTGCCTTCCATCTGTAACCCGAAGGAGGCTATGGCTTTTTCAAGTTTTAAACCGCCTCGGCTGACATATTTAAGCGTCATACCTCTTACTTCTATATTTACTGTATCCGGAAAAGAAGAGCCAGCCTTATCCTCTCTTATCCCATCCACAAATACATTTCCCGCCATTATAATTGCTTTGGCCTTTTCTCTGGATTCCGCCAGATTCCTGTTCACTAATAAAACGTCTAAACGTTCTTTCACTTTAACCCCTTTCGTGAATATCAAATCTTCGATTTGATATTCCTGAATTCGTAGTTGAAAAAACAGCCATTTGTTTTTCAACCTGACTCCCATCTGTTTTCGGTGTCACACCTGCAAAATAGGATAACTAAATCAGCTTTATATTTTTACTTCTAATTATTCTATATTATTAACAAAGTTCCTGATACGGTTCACCAGAGATGCTGCATCAAACTCAAATTTTTCCTTCAGCACACCAACATCTCCCTGTTCAATAAACTGGTCAGGCAATGATATATTCAGCAGTCTTATATCCCTTAATTCCCGATCTACTAAATAGCCAGCCACCATTTCACCAATGCCGCCTCTTCGGACATTTTCTTCCATTGTCACCCATATGCCATGGTTCTCAGCCATTTCTTGCAGCATATCCATATCAAAGGGTTTAAGAAAACGTATATTTACAAATGTTATTTCCAAACCTTCTTTTATCAAAGTCTTGGATACTTCATCTCCTGTCTCCACCATACTTCCGGCAGCAAGAATTAATATACGTTTATTTTTTGCTTCTGTACTTTCAGCCTCCTGAATACTGTTATACAAAATCTCACTTTTACCATATACAAGGGGAGCATTATATTCCTTTAAGCCTTCATATGCTTTTCCTCTTGGATAACGTATGGCAACCGGACCGTTAAAGTCATATGCAAAATCAAGCATATCCTTTAATTCTTTACCATTTTTGGGAGCCATTACGGTTAGATTTGGAATATGTGTCAAATAAGAGATATCAAATATTCCCTGATGTGTCTCCCCGTCATTTCCCACCAGGCCGGCACGGTCTATGGCGAATATCACAGGAAGAGAACCAATACAGACATCATGCACGATCTGATCATAAGCCCTTTGTAAAAAGGTGGAGTAAATTGCGACCACCGGCTTCATACCACCGGAAGCAAGGCCTGCAGCAAAAGTAACCGCATGCTCTTCTGCAATCCCAACATCAAAAAAGCGGTCCGGATATTTCTTTTTGAACTGATTTAGACCAGTGCCGCTTGGCATAGCTGCTGTAATTGCGACCACATCCTCATGCTTCTCACCAAGTTCCAGAACTGCCTCTGAAAATACTTCTGTGTATGCAGCTCCTTTTTTAGCTTTAATATTTTTACCGGTTTTAACATCAAAGGCTTCCACACCATGGAACTGGCTGGGATTCTTCTCAGCCGGCTTATATCCTCTTCCTTTTTGTGTAACCACATGTACAATAACCGCCTTCCTGGCTTTTGAGGCACTGGAAAGGGCCATCTGTAACTCGCTCAGGTTATGGCCGTCTATCGGTCCTATATAGGTAAGGCCCATATCTTCAAACAGCATACCGGGAATCACCAGGCGTTTGATGGAGTCCTTTGATTTTCTCACTTTATCAGCGATTATATGTCCCACACCCGGAACATTGTTAAGCGCTTTTTCTACTTTGTGCTTTAAATTAATATATTTATCCCCTGTACGCAATTTACCAAGGTAATTAGCCATCCCTCCTACATTTTCAGAGATGGACATCTTATTATCATTTAGTATTATTGTAAGATTCGATTTCAAGGCAGCAGCATTATTCAAAGCTTCAAAGGCCATACCACCGGATAAGGCTCCGTCGCCAATTACTGCCACAACTCTTTCGTTTGTGCCTTTTATATCCCTCGCCTGTACTAATCCCATAGCAGCAGAAATGGAGGTTGAGCTGTGTCCGGTATCAAAACTGTCACAACAGCTTTCTTTTCTTTTAGGAAAACCACTTAAGCCTTCAAAGGTTCGAAGGCTTTTGAATTCATTCTTTCTGCCTGTTAAAAGCTTATGGGTATATGCCTGATGTCCCACATCCCATATAAGTTTATCTTTTGGAAAATCCAGATACAGGTGAAGGGCCATGGTCAATTCCACGGTTCCTAAATTGGAGGCCAGATGACCCCCGGTCTTACTTATGTTCTCAATTAAATAGTCCCTTATTTCCTCCGCCAGTATATTGTAATCCGACGGTTTTATTTTCTTTATATCGTTGGCTTCATTTATAAGCTCCAGCGCACCTGCCACTGTTTCACCTTCTTTTCATATTTAACATAATAATTAGAACTCCCTGTTTACAAGGCTTATCAGCAACTCCTCCAAAAAAGCAGAGTCCCAGTTTAAGTTTTTAAGGATAAGGAGCCCCTCTTTCGTAAGTGCTTCTACTTCTTCACGGCTTTTATCTATACCCAGAAGGCTGACATAGGTTAATTTGTTATTCTTCTCATCGCTGAGAACCGGTTTTCCCAGAACTTCTGTTGTAGATGTAACATCCAGGATGTCATCCTCAATCTGAAACGCAAGGCCGATAATACCTCCAAGCTGCTCCATCTTATCAATTTCCACATCCGCCGCTCCGGCTAATACAGCACCTATCGTCAGGGAAGCCTCCAGTAATGCTCCGGTTTTCAGTTGGTACATATAGTCAAGGCGTCTCTTTAATTCCTCTTTTGTGGCTCCGGTCAGTCTTTCTGAGAAACCTTCCATATCAACTACCTGACCACCTAACATGCCATGTATTCCGGATTTCTTTCCAAGTATCGACACTGCTCTTGCTATTCTCTCTAAATATTTTCCTTTTTGGAAAGCTCTGCAGGCTGTTTCAAAAGCATAATTGAGTAATGCATCTCCCGCAAGTATTCCTAAGGCCTCCCCGTAAACAGCATGAGTAGTCTTCCTTCCTCTTCGGTATTCGTCATTATCCATTGCCGGCAGATCGTCATGTACCAGGGAGTAGGTATGGATCAGCTCAATGGCTGTCATAAAAGGCTCTACGATTTCTCTGTCGTCACCCTCAAACATATTATAAGCTGACAGCATTAACATCGGCCTTAAACGTTTCCCTCCGGCAAGTACGCTATAACTCATTGCCTCATAAATCTTCCTCTGTGGTTCATTGCCTTCAGGCAGAAATAAGTTAATTACCCGGTCAATATATGCCTTATGTTCCTGACGTACTCCGCTAAATACTTCCATTCTCTATACTTTCCTCCCACTTCTGCCCTTTTATGCATTTCTTTTTATTCTTCTTTGGCGTCGCTTAATACAATAAGCTGCTTTTCCACTCTGTCTATGGATTCGTTACAGCTTTTTAATAATTTCATTCCCTCCTGATATAAAGAAAAGGAATCTTCAAGAGAGATATCCTCTGATTCCAGTTTCCTTATAATATCATTCAGTTCAAGAAAAGACTGTTCAAGATTGTTTTCTTTTTCTTTCATATTAATAACCATGCCTTTCTCACAACCTGCAAGCAGAAAGCTACAGGCAGAATTTTGCGTGCGGAATATACTTAATTCACACATTCCTCTTCCCAAGGAAGCAATGACCCCCGCTTCCTTAATGTATGTAAGACTTTCGTTACTAAAACAGCTATATTACCTGTTATTATAGTTCGCAGGCCTGATAACTGATTGATTTCGTATGATAAGGTTACAGGATTATCAATTACCCGGTCTCATAACTTCTTTTAATTCAGAAACCTCTGCAATGATATCTCCATCTGTAACACTGATTCTTAATACATCTCCAGCTGTTGTTTTCTTTATGCTGTTTACAATCCGGTTATCCTTATTCACTACAAGGGAATACCCTTTATTCAGTTTCTTAAGAGGTGATAATCCTTCTAATTTCTCTATATAAATCTCTAATATATGTCTTCTGGCAGTTACTTTACGATTAATTAGCTGCAAAAGCGTTTGTTCACTGTCTATAAGCTGCTGCCGCTTCTGCCTGATCTGATATATGGGACTTAAATGCTCCAGTCTTATATTAAGGCTTTCCAGCTCCTTGCGGTAAAGAGATACCTTCATCCCCATACTCCTGTTAAGAGTATTCTTGAGCTTATCCATTTCATTTAATAAAACCCGCAAATCCGGTACAGCAAGTTCTGCTGCCGCAGAAGGTGTTGGTGCCCTTAAATCCGAAACAAAATCCGCAATCGTTATATCTGTTTCATGACCAACAGCAGATATTATGGGTACACTGCATTGATAGATGGCTCTTGCCACAACTTCTTCATTAAAGGCCCATAAGTCTTCAATGGAACCACCGCCGCGGCCGACAATAATTGTATCTACACCTTTCTTTTCCAAGGCCTTAATACCTGCTGCAATTGTTCTGGCTGCTCCTTCTCCCTGAACCTGCGCAGGATAGAGATACAGCTGAACATATGGATTACGTCTTCCGGCTATGTTTATAATGTCCTGTATGGCAGCTCCCGTTCTGGCTGTAACAATTCCTATGGCTTTCGGATAAGCAGGAATCTGTTTCTTATGTTCTGCCAGAAACAATCCTTCCTTATCAAGCATCGCTTTTAATTGTTCATACTTTTGATAGAGGAGACCCAGTCCTTCTTCAATTATTTCCTTCGCATAAAGCTGATATTTTCCATCTCTTTCATAGACGCTTACCTGACCTAAGACTATAACGCTCTGACCTTCTTTTAAGATAAAGGCAAGTCCGCCTCTCTGTCCGGCAAACATAACACAGGCCATTTGTCCTCCCGTGTCCTTTAAAGTAAAGTAGATATGCCCCGAGCTGTGGTATTTACAATTGGAGACCTCACCTTTTACATAGATATTGCTTAGATTGTAGTCTTTGATAAAGAGGTTCTTAATATAGGTATTTACCTGGGTTATGGTATAGATATTGCTCATAATATCTCCTATCTGTGCCATAGTACTTCCTGAATACCAAATAGCTATGCTATTTGATATGCAGAAAACAGATACACCTGTAGCTATTTATGGATCTGCTTTACAGTTCTTTGGCCAACTTAGCCAGCACTCCGTTTACAAAGGCTCCTGAGGAATCTCCGCCAAAGAGTTTGGCAATCTCTACTGCTTCATTAATGGCAACCTTGGTTGGTACATCATCATCAAACTTAATTTCAAACACTGCAAGTCTTAATATCGTAAGATCCACCTTACCCATACGGCTTAATTTCCATCCGCTGGAGATTTCACTCAGTAATACATCTATTTCCGGCAGTTTGAGAAGTATTTTTCCGAATCGCTCTTTTAAATATATCAGATCCTCCTCCTTAGGTTCTTCTAAGGATTCAAAATACAAATCTATCTGCTCCGTCATTTCATTTTCCTCGTGGAAATCCTTACGGAACAGCATTCGGAACAAATGCTCCCTTATTTCTCTTCTATTCATCTGTAACCAACCTTTCTTCACTGCACATTAACGCATAAACAACCCTTAAATAGGATATATCTAAGGGCTGCATAGGATTCATACTATTATTTTGTATTATTTATTCTTATCGATATTAACGTCGGATATTCTTACATTCACTTCTGATACGGATAAGCCTGTCATATTCTCAATGGCGGACTTTACTTTCTCCTGTACCTGTCTGGATGTCTGAGGTATGCTATATCCGTAATTTAGTGCCAGGGACAAATCAACTGCTACAGAATCTGCGCTGACATCGATCTTTACTCCCTTGGAATAGCCTTTCATGCCCAGCTTGCTTACCAGTTCCCTGGTGGTATTACCACTCATGGAAGCGACTCCTTCTACTTCGGTTGCAGCAAGTGCAGCTATAGTGGCAACTACTTCATCTGCTATCTGAACTTCACCGACATTGCTGTCAGCATGTATTTGATAAGTGTTTCTATTTTCTTCTTTTACCAACTTTATTACCTCCTAAGTCTAAGGCATAAGCCTCTTATACAAACTATCCCTATAAGCTATTATACCAAAAATATGCCTATTTGCAAATCCTTTTATGCATCTTTTTACCTTTACAATATTATTGCCCTTACCAAAAACTTCATTCAGCAAGTTAAACGAAATGAAAAAAGCTGCTTATCTTTTCAGATAAACAGCCCTTTCTTTTATGTAGTCATTATTCCGTAACTATTATTCATTTGCAATTGCCGGGTTAACAAAAATCTGACTTGCTTTCATCTTGGTCTGGGATTTAACAACATCCATAATCTGAGCCAGATCCTGTTCTGTTATTTTCTCAGCATTTACAACGACATCTACTCTCTTATCCTGCATGTATACTAAGGTATCACTGAAACCTTTTGCTTCCAGCATAATCTCTGAAGCTGTTTCAATGTCTCTGATTCTTTCGATTTCCATTAATTCATTTACAGCAACCTGCTTATTTTCTTCTGATAAATTCTCTGCTTTAATAATATCCATACAGGTTTCATAATTCTCAGATCTGGTATTCTCTCTCTTTATTTTGGTTGCAGAGAAAAAGTCAGAGGAAGTAATCGTACTTACAAGAACTGCTTCTCCGGGAGTGCTGGTTTCTTCCTTGTCGCCTTTTGCATCAGCGGTTTCTTCTGTATTGCTGTCTGCTTTGGCAGTATCAGAAACTTTGGTGTCATCTTTGCTGTCAGCTGTTTCTTTTGAATCTTCAGCAGTTGCATCATCAGCCTTTGCAGTATCCTCTGCTTTTGCTTCATCCACTGTTGCATCATCGGCTGTCTGAGTGTCTTCATCTGATAAATCAAGTGCTGAATCGGATAGTAAGTTTCCCTGATCATCCAGTGAAAGGAAATCGCTGTCGGATATGTCATCTCCCATAGTTGCTTCTGTTGTGTCATAATCATTGGTATCACTTAGATTAAAGGAATCATCATTGTTACTGCTAAAATTCAGATACCCTGCAATTATTATCATGATTGCCAGTGCCGCAATTATGATATTATTTTTCCTGAATAAATTTTTCATGCTAACCTCCTTGAAGAATCTTTATGAATTCATTTTCATTACTTTAACTTTATGTGACGGAACGCCAAATAATACCTGTACAGCTTCGATTATTTCACTTTGAATTACTGCGCTGCCGCCTCCCTGGGCAATTATAAGTATTCCTTCCAGTTCAGGCTCAATTTCCTTTAGTATATAAGGTCTTGCTACTCCATCACTGCCTTCCACCATAATGGTGGTATCATTTTGATCTGTTTTAGTACTATTCCTGCTTCCGCCCTCCCCGTCTGCTTCATTCACGCTTTCATTGGTATTTGCCTCGTCCTTTAAGATAATTTCTTCTTTGGAGCCCTTTAGTGTAATCATCACTTCCACTGCGCCGATACCTTCAACCTTCATCAACACATTCTTTAGGCGCTCTTCCAGATCCGTCACATAAAGTTTCGTTTCATCTTTGGTGCCAGCCGTTACCGTATTAACAACGGCAGTCCCACTGTTTTCTGTAGTCTTTTTTGTACTTTTATCAAAAGAAGGTAGGTTAGGGATTGATAATAACACCAGAAATATTCCTGCCATCAGTAACATTACAAGCCTTGCAGGTCCTATTTCCTTCAATGTGATTTTTTTCTTTTCTTTTTCCATACTCCGGCTCCCGGCATACCGCAAGCTGATTTTTGCGGAAGTGCTTTATTAGGGGTGGCTCCCATCTGGGTGCATGTTTACTGGTACCTTATCATAATCTCACTGCTCTGTTACTGTATTAAAAGCAGCCTTAGTATAAAAGGAGATAAGCTGTGAGTCACTACTCCCGTATACTAATATTTATATTATCAGCATCTAAATTATAGAAGTCTGACAGAATTTTTTTTGCTTTGATTTCAACAGGACTTATAAAATCCATAACAGCCTCTGTTGATGTATTGTCCTTTTTTACATTTATTTCATTTATCTCCACGCGGTCAATTTTAATTGTCTCCTTTTCCTTTGCTTTGTTAACAGCTGACTTGTACACCCCCTTTACCTTAAGACCTTTCAGGCTGCCGTAGCTGCTGGAAGCCGCATCCTCCTCCAGTATGATTTCAATACTTTCTGTTTCCACATCTTCTTCATCTAACAGTTCATTTATTTTATCCGTTATCTTTGCCTTCACCTGCGTAAGAATCTCCTCCTGCCTGCTGCCTTCAATTTCTCCGAATTTTTCATTGATATCCTGTACCTCTCCGGCCTGGGCGGTTAAAGAATTGGTTGTAAAATAATAGTCAAGGGTATTATCCAGCTGAAATATCTTAAGTAAAGGTGATATCACCAGGATTACAAGGATAATACCGGAGATGAGGTTAATATATTTTTTGTAGGAACTCTTCCCCATAAGATTGGTAATCACACTGATCAGAACCATAAATATGACAATATCCTTAATCCAGGAATATATAAAATCCACACTTACCTCCTTTCCACCTTTCAGGCCATACTTAAATATGTTTCCAGGAAACTATGTAGTGGTAGCTGCAACGATTGTAATTGTTATTACAAAAAGGATTGCTCCTACTAAAACCGTCTGTAACAGCAGCAGACAGGCATCTGCCGAAGCAGAGATGCACTTAAGCATACGCTTGTCCGATATTGGCTGGACCGCAGCACTGCTAACCTTATAAATCAAAGTCATAACAGCCAGTTTAATAACCGGCACTGTGCAAAGAGATACGATGACCACTACTCCCGCCACTCCGATTGCATTCTTTAGCAGGATTCCTGCTCCGATAACACTTTCTGCCGCACCACTGAATATATCACCTACTCCGGGTATGGATTCAGCCGCCTTTAACACCATGGATTTCTTAATCTTATCCGATACAGGCGTTATGAGCCCCTGTACTGTATTAAATCCTATAACGACTCCTAAGAGTGTTTTTAACCCCCAGTTTATTATAGTTTCCAGCAGTTCCGTAAATTTTGACAGCATGTCTTCTTTAGATAGATTATTTGCCATTGTAACTACCAGATATATGTTAATCAGGGGAATAATTATCTTTACCAATAAAACATTTACAAAAGTTATCAATACTAAAGTTGTCTGATAATACACCATGGAAGTGCCTGCTCCGGTACTGAAGGCAACTGCCATAAAATACGCCGGAACCATCGCTTTCATAAAGTCCAGCAGGGAAGAGATGGTTTGTGCTGCCATTGTAGAAGCCGTAATAAACGAGCCGGTCAACACAGAGAACAACAACAGGTATGCCACATAAAATCCGGTTTCTGCCACCTGCATATTCTGAAAAGCATATGAAAAATTCGTAAACACCGCTGCTATAACCGCAATGGATATCAAGCCTGTAAAGGTACTCAGATTTGATTTGACCTCCCCTGATACTACCTCTTTCAGATCATCCAATATCCCCGTAATGGAAAAGGTTCTTTTCCCGGAAATCAAATCCGTAACATACTCCATAAAATCAAAGTTATTATCTTCCGATAGTGCCTGGTCGATTACTGACTGTATCTGGGTATAGTCAATATCCTTCTGATTAAGTCCTGAGGTCTCATCTTTTTCCGCAGCAGATGCCACCATTGGAAACTGCAGCAACACCATAAACGCTATATATATAAGTACTTTTTTTAAAAGTCCATCTTTCTTACGTTTCGTCATAAGCCCTCCTCACCGGGGCACCTCATAGTAACTTCAGGAGGTAAGAAATTTATTGATGGTATCAAGCAATGCCAGTAAAATTGGCATTCCTGTTGCCAGTATAGTCAGTTTACCCACAAGTTCTATCTGATTCGCCACGGCAGTATGTCCAAAATCTTTGCAAAGGTCAGATGTAAACTCACATATGTATGTAATACCAATAATTTTTATAAGTATCCCCAAATAAGAATCATTCAGATTAATATAACTTTGAATCTTTTTGATAGTACTTATAATAAGCTCCAGCCTGCTTACTCCCAGATAGAATATCAGTATACAGCCTGCCAGACTAATATAAACCGAATACTCGGACTTATAGTTCTTAAAGATAATTGCCAGCAATACTACACTGATTCCAACTAAGGCTATCTGTAACATCCCACTCTCCCTTTCCTATAATGTGAACAGATTCTGAATGGTCTTAAACAAGTCAGAGATATAAGGCACAATCCAGAACAAAACCAGGATAAGACCTGCCAGGGTGGTTAGAAAAGCCTGTTCATCCCTTCCCGATTGCTTTAGTATCTGATTTAAGACTGAAACCAGAATACCTACCGCAGCGATTTTAAATATCAGGTTGATGTCCATGTTAACTCCCATCTGTGTGTCGTGGCACACGTATATTTCAGAAATTTGAAAAACATCCCTAACAACTTTTTGTTTTTCATCTCCTCTATCCATTAATACGTAGTTGATTACTCAAGAATTAAAGCATAATAATCGTTATAAAAATCCCCCCCAGAATACCAAGAGTGTTATACATATAGGTTTTTTCCTTCACACCTTTTGAGAGTTCTTTAATCTCCTCTTCAATCTGAGACAGATATAGATCAATGGTATTCAGCTGCATCTCTTTATCAAGATATCCCAGATTTTCACCGAAGCCGGATAAATTCTGCAGATCTTTTTTACTAAGGGAGGTGTTCTCAAGCCCCTTCGTTACAGCTTCCTTCCATATTTCACAAAAGGAAACCCCGCCATATTCACTCAGTTTTTCCGCTGCCATGGTAAGAAATTTCTTATATCTGCCATCATGTCTGACTGACAGAGCTTGTACTGCTTCCGGCAGCGGTGAGTTAGCATACCTTATGTCACCGCGGAGCAGGGTTACGATTCTTCTTAATTCTTTCAAATCCTGGATTCTTCCCTTTAACTCACTGCTGAAATACAATCCCATTCCTGTTGAAGAAGAAAGTATCAGAACACAGCCAAGAATCTTAATAAAGGTTATAATCATTGTTGGCTCCCATCTGCATGCTTTAGCATGCGTAAAATCAAGGGGAGTGAAAATGCTTTTCTTTCACTCATGGCTCCCATCTGCGTGCTCTCTGCACGCGTATAATCAAGGGGAGTGAAAATATTTTTTCACTCATATTCTCCCTACTTACTTTGTCAGTAAATCGCAGGTATAAATCGGTCTGCCATTTTTGTCATAGACCTCTTCCAGATGTCCCACACTGCCTTTATTGCTGAGAAGTATATACCGTTCAAATAATTTGTTCTCAATAAGTTTTTTCAGTAAAGGTTTATTCTTAATATCCTCCATGGAATTACCATGCACCGTAGCAATCAGTTTACAGCCGCAGTTTATTACATACTCAATGGCTTCAATATCTTCTGCAGAACCGACTTCATCCACTGCAATCACTCTGGGTGACATGGCCCTTATGAGCATAAGCATTCCCTTCGCTTTGGGACAGCAGTCAAGTACATCAGTGCGAATACCAAGATCGTTCTGAGGCACTCCCATATAACAGGCTCCTATTTCAGATCTTTCATCTACCACGCCTACCGTCAGTCCCTCCCTTCCCTCGAAACCATCTGAAATCAATCGTATGATATCTCTCAGTAAGGTAGTCTTACCACAGCAAGGAGGCGATATTATCAGGGTATGACAGCAGTTTCCCTCCTCCATAAGCAAGGGAATAACCTTCTCGCCACAGCCCTTTATCTGGTGGGAAAGACGGATATTAATAAAAGAAATATGCTTGATGCTTTTAATACGGTTTTCCTCCAGGACTGCTTTCCCTGCAATTCCGACTCTATGCCCTCCGGTTATGGTTATAAACCCCTGCTTTAATTCCTCTTCAAAAGCATAGAGGGAGTAATTACTGATATATTCCATGGTCTCCTTCAGTTCATTTCTGGTAAGTATGTAACTGTTATCCCCCGAAAGAGACAGCTCTGACTGCTCATTCAGGAAATATTCCGTATTACCGTACACCACCAAAAGCGGAGCATTCACACGAAGCCTGATTTCCTGAAGCAGCTCATATTCCAGATCAGCTTTTGCCAAAATGTTCCGAAGCTTAATGGAAAAGATTTTTAACAGCTCTTCTTTTTTATTCATTGCATTCTTTTTCCCTGTAAGATAATACTATAAACTTTCAGGTACTCGTCCTCCTCCTTAAAACAATATATGTACCCTTGAAAAATTTATGACCTTATATTTTAACTTGCAAAATAGATTTTTATATATTATTCTTATGATTAAATTAATAACTGCCTGAATTTATAGAAATGCTGCGTTAATAGGCCTACCGGTGTTAACCTTAATTATCAAAAAGAATAATACCTTCCATAATCTGAGAAAATATCAGATTTGTAAGCAGATAGACATGCCCTGGGAGCTAGCGCATAATAAAAAGGTGATTTCCGCTTGATAGAAACAGGCAAATATGCGAATGGTGCTTATTATATACGTGTACTAAGGCACACAGATGGGAGTTCATATGAAATACGGATTAATCGGAGAAAAACTGGGTCATAGCTATTCCAAACCCATTCATGAGAAGCTGGTAACCTTTCATGACATAAAGGACTACAGCTACGAAATCAGACCTGTTGCAAAAGAAGAGTTTCATGATTTTATGACAGCAAAGGAATTTACAGGTATTAATGTCACAATTCCTTATAAGACAGAGGTAATTCCCTATTTACATAAAATAGATGCACATGCAGAAAAAATTGGTGCTGTTAATACAATAGTAAATAAAGAGGGAAAACTTTACGGTTATAACACAGATTTTTATGGTTTTCTTTATACGCTCCTTTATCATAATTTTGCAGTGAAGGATAAAAAGGTCCTGGTACTTGGCAACGGCGGAGCTGCCAAAGCAATCCTCGCAGTACTTCATTATCTGAAAGCCTCACAGATAATTATTGTCAAACACCGGGAAGGAGTTAACTGTATCTCTTATGAGGAGGCCGCTCTAAAGCATGGGGATGCCTCCTTTATCATCAACACCAGTCCTGTGGGGATGTATCCCTGTACAGATGCTTCGCCTTTGGAGCTTACACCCTACAAAAGCCTGGAAGGTGTTATAGATATTATATACAATCCCTTGGAAACCAAATTATTGGCACAGGCAGCCAAGCTTTCTATACCGGCAGTCAACGGTCTTGAAATGCTGGTAGCCCAGGCAAAACGCGCCGTGGAAATCTTTCTTGATTCCACTATTGCCGACGAAGCCATACAGCAGATACATGAAGAACTTATTATGGAACTGCAAAAGAATTAGAACAGAAGATATTACAGAAGTACTAAAAAAGTACTGATGAATTATGAAAATATAGCTTTAAAAAGCCCCTTGACTTTTCTTAATACACTGCCTGAAAGACATATTAAAGATTTTGTGTGCTATAAGCAAGATGTTTTATACGATTTTAGCACACAAAATTAATAATATGTCTTGCAGCCGGTGTATGGAGGAAAGTCATGGGGCTTCTTATAATTGCAACAGCGCCTTTTTTTCTTTTATCTCCATTTATCCAGCAGGGAATTCAAAGCATCCGTCAATTTAGAAAGTTCCTTGGCAGAACGTTTCTCGCTTTGGCGCACAACAGCCATCAACCTGTTAGCTGCATCCAAAAGACGTGCATAAGCTTTGGAGGTTTCCGTACCGCCTTTTTCGGACCTGGGTGTAATTCTGATTCCCTCATTCTTCTCAAGCCATGTGCCACTTTTTAAATCAAAAGAGTCACCGCTGTATGGTGCCGTACTTTCCATTCCATATTCTTTATGAAGAATAGCTGCAAATGCATCACAGGTTTCAGCTTCACCATGTGTAACAAAGACTCTGTCCGGTTTCTTTTCAAAGGAATTGATCCATTTTAAGAGGCCTGTCTTATCCGCATGCCCGCTGGTACCGTTAAGCCGTCTGATTTCTGCATTCACTTTGATATGTTCACCAAATAGCTTTACTTCACTGGCGCCATCTATGATGATCCTGCCAAGACTTCCCTCGGACTGATGCCCCACAAATAACACGGTACTCTCAGGCCGCCAAAGATTATGCTTTAGATGATGCCTGATTCTGCCTGCATCACACATACCGCTGGCAGATATGATTACTTTAATGTCTTTATCAAAATTGATTGCCTTGGAATCCTCTGCAGTAACAGCCGTTATAAGCCCAGGAAATGTAATAGGATTTATACCTTTCTCAACCAACTCCATAGCCTGGGTATCATAGTATCCCAGAACATTCTCCGTAAAAATTTCCGTTGCTTCATTTGCCAGGGGGCTGTCCACATAAACCTTAAAATCCTTGTGTCCCTTCAGAAGATTCTCCATTTTTATCTGCCTGATAAAATACAGCAATACCTGGGTGCGTCCCACCGCAAACGCCGGTATTACAACATTCCCCCCTCTGTCAAAGGTAGTCTGAAGTATATCCGTAAGTTCTTTTACATAATCAGGTGCCGCTCCATGGTCTCTTGTACCATAAGTAGATTCCATTACTACATAATCAGCCTCTTTGATATATACAGGATCGTTAATAAGAGGTTGATTAATATTACCGATGTCACCGGAAAATACAAGCTTCTTTGTTATCCCTCCTTCTGTAATCCATATTTCTATACTTGCAGAGCCCAAAAGATGTCCGCTGTCAACAAACCGGAATTCGATTCCTTCAGAGAGTTTGGTTTTTTCCTCATAAGGATGTGCTACAAAGGAAGCTATGGTCTTTCTTGCATCCTCCGTTGTATAAATAGGCTCAACTGGTTTTTCGCCTTTTCTGACACCCTTTCTATTCTTCCATTCAGCTTCAAACATCTGTATATGTGCACTGTCTAAGAGCATAATCTCACATAATGCTTTTGTGGCTCCTGTGGAATGGATATGTCCCTGAAAACCGTCCTTATATAATAACGGAAGCCGGCCGGCATGATCCATATGTGCATGAGTCAGAAGTACCTCATGGATTTCTCTGGAAGAAACGGGTATGGGTTGGTTTACAAAAAAATCTCTGCCCTGTTCCAGACCAAAATCAATTAATATATTCTTTCCGCAAGCTTCTAATAAATAACAGCTGCCGGTAACCTCATGAGCAGCTCCGATAAATGTTAGTTTCATAAGCAACCTCCTGTCTTCTTGTGTGCTGTCGGTTCACTTAAAATGTTCCAGACAATACAGTAGCATTCCCAATGGAATATACATCATACATGACAAGGGTGAAAATTATGCCTTCATCCTATGTACTGTTTTTTTATCTTTTTGTTCCAAAAAAGAATAATGCAATAGTTCCTGGACCAGAATGACTTCCGACAACTGGACCGATATTATTAATTACGATATTCTTAACGGGATATTTTTCTTTAATAAGGCTGCTTAAATATTCTGCATCCTCTAAAGCATCTCCATGACCGATAAAAATAACCTGAGCTTCCGGGTTGGTAATAGTATTCTCCAGATGTTCGAACAGGGAATTGATTGATTTCTTTCTGCCTCTTATTTTTTCCATGGGGATTAAACGTCCCTCATCATCTACATGAAGAACGGGTTTGATATTTAAGGCTGTTCCTATACCGGCACTCAGAGCACTTACTCTTCCGCCTCTTTTCAGATGAAACAGATCGTCCACCGTAAACCAATGGCATAATGTAAGTATATTGTTATCCAGCCAGGCACAGAGTTCTTCCAGGTTCATTCCATCCTCTTTAAGTTTTGCCGCTGTATAGACACAGAGCCCTTCACCGGCAGATGCACATTTGGAATCAAAGCATTTAATAACAGCCTCAGGATATTTCTCTTGCAGCTCTTCTTTTGCTATTAGCGAAGAATTATAGGTTCCGCTCAAGGCAGAGGAAAATGCGATATATAATATGTCCTTGCCTTCTTTGATAACCGGTTCGAACACGGATAAAAAGGTATCCGTATTTATTAAAGAGGTAACCGATTTGCTCCCCAGCTTTAATTTATCATAAAATTCCTTTGGTGCTAATTCCCTTCCATCCGGATAATGAACAAATGCTTTTCCATCAATCTCAAAGCTCATAGGAATAGATAAAATCCCAAGCTCATCAATCATCCCCTGTGCTAAATCTGCTGTTCCGTCTGTTACTATAATATAGTCTCTCATAATGACCTGCCTCTTACCACTGTATAATGCGTATGGCATCCTTTCCCACTCTATTTTCTCCAGCCAGGAGTAAACTACCGGTTTGAAAAATTATCAGGTATGTTAAGACAACCTAACTTTATAGTATTATTTTACCACCATTATTAAGGTATGACAAGTTTGATTCCTATTATGCTAAAGGCTGTCAGTATCAGCGGAAATAGCAGGTGCTGAATTAAGTGAAATATGTGCAAGGCAGTACTAGTGACAGACTTCCTCAAATGCTCATATATATCCCACCAGACTGACTGCAGTTATATGAAATTGAGAGTCTGCTACAGGAGGCAATTTCTCGCAAAAAAAGCCTGTGGCTTCTTTACCGGAAGGTAAAGAAGCACACAAGCTTTCACATTAATTTTATAAGCGTATTACCGTTAGTGAATAAGGCTTTAATTCCAGTCTGACCGCACCATTAACTACTTGCAATCCGGTTGAGACAGGTACCACTTTATCCGGCTCTTCTATTGTATTTCTGTCACCCGGATCAGCAGTGGATAATGTGACAACGGATGCTTGCGGCTTTACTGAAGCTCCGGCCTGTATAACAACTTCTGTCTCTCTGGATTCAGTTCCGGTATTAACAAGCTTAATAATATGCTCTCTGGATTCATCATCATAGCAGACAGTTGCATATAAATCATTCCAGTCACCATCTTTGGCAAATTTAAGAGTCCTGTTTCCCATATTATTGCCGTAGAGCTTCTGCACATAATAGCTTGGGGTGCCGTAAGCTTTCTGATCATCGAACCAGATAAGATCCGGAGACCATTGAGTGTAGTTGATTCTTGCAAAAAGAGGTGCATATGCAGCCAGAGACACTACATCTCCGTTGCGTTCCAGACCGGTCATAAAAGCTGCCTCTGCCAAAGCCGCTTCCATCGTGCTGACTTCCGGTCTGTTCATACCATTCCCAAGGTGAGCAGCGTATTCACCGGCAAAAACCTTGACAGTTCTTGGGTATTCATCATAAAAGTCATCATTCTCAAGAAACCACTTAGGCGGCATATAATAATGCTCGTCTATAACTGCTGTGAAATTGCTGTTCTCTTCTGCTTTCTCTCTAACCCATTTCCAGGCTGCATTGTAAGTGTCAGTATTTACATTAGGTCCTGCAGAGCTTACTAACATAAGGTCCGGATAATATTTGTGAATTTTTTTCTCAAAACACTCGTAACGATAGAAATAATCTACTTCACTGGTTTCCCACTGTTCATTGCCGATTCCCAGATATTCCAGGTTAAAAGGCTCTTTATGTCCCATTTCGATTCTTAAACTTCCCCATCTCGTACTTGCATCACCATTGGCAAATTCAATTAAATCCAGGGCATCCTGTATAAACTCATTAAATTCTTCCGAATCAGAAGCTACTTTCTGGGTTGACTGATATTGGCAGGCCAGTCCTACATTCTGAATGGGAATCGCTTTTGCTCCTAAATATTCACTGAGGAGAAAATATTCATAATATCCAAGTCCGAGTGTCTGGTTATAGTGTGAGTAGGTACTTGTAAAATCATTTTCTTTATTATTGTCATGTACCGCCCAACGGTTCCAGTTGTTTCTTCTATGGATACGCGGACCGACGCTTTCTTTCCACTGGTATCGGTTAGTCAGTTCGTTTCCTTCCACGATACAGCCTCCGGGGAAACGCAGAAAGCCAGGGGTAATGTCTTTTAAATATTGTACCAGATCTGGTCTGAATAAGCCAAGAACGGCGTCCGAAGGCATAAGAGAAAAGAAATCGAATTCTGCCTTTCCTGCTTTTGTAAGGTACACAACAAACTCACCATTTCTTACATCTTCATCGGATTTCAAAGAAAGTGAATACAAAGTCCATTCTTCCTGCACTCCGGCGGTTGTTAAGGCTGAGGCATATACTTTTCCCTGTTGTTTTACCTGAGCCTCTATATTTCCCTGGTATTCTTTTCCTCTGGCATAAAAAGTCAGGTTATACTCTACACCTTTTCTTAAGGTAACACCATCAAATGCTTTATTCGTAAAACCCTGGTTATCACCGCTGGTGGTTACGGTAAGATAATGGGGATTTATTTTGCTGACAGGACTTTCTTCCGAGATTGAAAGGGCCGCTGTATCTTCAGGATATGCTTTCCAACCATATAATCCATCAAAGTTCTGATAATAGGCATCCTTATCACCTCTGCTGTCTAAGAATTCAAAATTGGGGTTTTCCAGCAGTTCTGCATATAATCCCCCATCTGCTCCGTAATTGATATCCTCAAAAAAGAGACCAATCATACCTTTATTAATGTCCACGCCCTTTTCACCGGTTATGGTTAATGAGCTTTTATGCTTACTCATGTACGACCTCCTGAAAATATAATTTCTTTCTCATCTAACATAACCTTTATAGAGCTTTATGTCAATATATAATGAAGTATTTAATTATTAAATAACATAAACAATTGGGCACAACATGCAATATAGTATTTTGCATTACTCTCAAATAAAACAGGAAGCATTCTGTTAGAATTCCCTTAAGAGGTAATCTGAATACTGCCTGTACCGATCCGGGTGCTCCATTTTTAAGACTGTCGTGGGTTTCGGATTCCAGAGTAATATTACATTCATAAAATCCAAACCCAGAATACTTAAAAATGGAGCGGCCAGAACGGAGCAGCAGGTTTTCAGAAGTCCTAACTTAGAGGGGGTAACAAGATGCTTCCTGACAAAGATTCGCTTCTCAAATATTGAGTATAACTACATATTAATATAATTTATCAAGCCTTCAGCCTTAATGATTTTCTGCATGAATTCAGGAAATGGCTGGCCTTTATACTCTGTCTTTTTGGTAAGGTCATATATCTTACCGCTGTCAAAATCAATTTCCACTTCATCACCGGCTTCGATTTCGGCTGCTGCTTCTTTACATTCTATAATAGGCAGACCGATATTTATAGCATTACGATAAAAGATTCTGGCGAAGCTTTCAGCTATTACGCAGCTGATACCTGAAGCTTTTATGGCGATAGGTGCATGCTCTCTGGAGGAACCACAGCCAAAATTCTTATTCGCTACTATAATATCTCCTTTTTCTACTCTTTTTACGAAATCCGGATCTATATCTTCCATACATTTTTGTGCCAGTTCTGCCGGACTGGTGGAATTTAAATATCTGGCAGGTATGATTACGTCTGTATCAACATTATCGCCGTATTTGTGAACACTACCATGTGCTTTCATTTCATACTCCTTTTTCGGGTAATATTTAGTTTACCTGTCTGCTTACGATCTGAATAATTATAAACCTAATTCTTCCGGCCCTGAGATTTTACCGGTAATGGCACTGGCCGCTGCAACTGCCGGGCTTGCAAGATAGATTTCTGATTCCACATGCCCCATCCTGCCGACAAAATTACGATTCGTAGTTGCTACCGCACGTTCTCCCTGAGCAAGAATTCCCATATGTCCTCCAAGACAAGGACCACAGGTTGGAGTACTGACTGCTGCTCCTGCTTTAATAAAAATTGACAGAAGACCTTCTTCCATTGCCTGAAGATAGATAGCCTGGGTTGCCGGGAATACAATCAGCCTCATGCCTTTTTTTACTTTCCTGTCCTTAAGGACTTTGGCTGCAGCCCTTAAATCATCAATTCTTCCATTGGTACAGGAACCGATAATAACCTGATGAATCTCAACTTCTCCTACTTCATCAATGGTTCTGGTATTCTCAGGCAAATGAGGAAACGCGACAGTAGGTCGTATATCAGACAAATTGATGTGATATGTTTTCTCATACTCTGCATCTGAATCAGCTTCATACACTTTGTATTCTTTTACCGAATGCTCCTTCATATAGCTGATGGTCTGTTCATCCACAGGAAAGATGCCATTCTTGGCTCCTGCTTCGATAGCCATATTTGCCATGGTAAAACGGTCATCCATGGTAAGCTTCTTAATACCATCCCCCGTAAACTCCATTGATTTATAAAGGGCTCCGTCTACTCCGATTAGTCCGATGATATGAAGTATTATATCCTTTCCGCTCACCCACTTCTGGGGACAGCCTGTCAGTTGAAATTTTATGGCTGCCGGTACTTTAAACCAAGCTTTACCCGTTGCCATGCCGGCTGCCATATCGGTGCTTCCCACACCGGTGGAAAAAGCTCCGAGAGCGCCGTAGGTACAGGTGTGAGAGTCAGCGCCGATTACAGCTTCCCCAGCAACAACCAAGCCCTTTTCCGGCAGGAGCGCGTGTTCTATTCCCATTTCACCGATTTCAAAATAATTGGTGATATCATGCTCTAATGCAAATTCTCTCAGACATTTGCAATTCTGAGCCGATTTAATATCTTTATTGGGGGTGAAATGATCTGGTACCAATGCTATCTTGTCTTTATGAAATACTTGCTTTTTATTTATTCTTTCCATTTCCTGAATAGCTACCGGGGCTGTAATATCATTTCCCAATACCATGTCAAGATCCGCCTCTATTAATTGCCCTGCCTCCACTTTCTCTAATCCCGCATGGGCTGCCAGAATCTTCTGGGTCATAGTCATTCCCATTTTCATTTCTCCTTTCACCTGTTCGACAGGTATCAAAACCTGCTACAGTAATTCGTTTGTTTATGTACTATAAAGAATTGAACATAATTTTTTGCCTTGTATATTTAAAAAATAAAGTAATTTTTATGCCTGGCAGAAGTACAAAAGCTAGTCTTCAATCTTTCAATCAAAAATCTATCTGATTACTTCTGCTATTAAGTCACCCATTTTATCCGTTCCCACAAGGGTATTTCCGTCTGACATAATGTCAATTGTTCTATAGCCGTCTTTTAAGACTTTTTGCACTGCCTCTTCTATTTGCTTTGCTTCTTCTTCCAGATCAAAGGAATACCTTAAGAGCATTGCTGCTGACAGAATGGTCGCAACCGGATTGGCTTTATTCTGACCGGCAATATCCGGCGCAGAGCCATGACTTGGCTCGTATAATCCAAGCTTTGTCCTGCCAAGGCTTGCAGAGGGCAGCATTCCGATGGAGCCGGTCACCATGCTGGCTTCGTCAGATAAGATATCTCCAAACATGTTCTCAGTAAGAATAACGTCAAACTGTCCGGGATCCTTCACTAACTGCATGGCACAATTATCAACCAGCATATCACTTAATTCTACGTCCGGATAATCTTTGCTGACTTCTTTTACAACCTGTCTCCAGAGTCTGGAGGAATCAATGACATTTGCCTTATCTACACTGCAAAGCTTCTTTCTCCGCTTTCTGGCTGTCTCAAATCCCCATAAAGCTATACGCCTTATTTCTTCTTCATCATAGGTCAGGGTATCATAGGCCTTTCTCAATCCCACTTCCACTACAGTCTTCCTCTCGCCGAAATAAAGCCCGCCGGTTAATTCCCTTACCACAATCAGGTCAAAGCCATCCCCGATAATACTTTCCTTTAGCGGACAGGCATCTTTCAAATCCTCAAACAGCAGTGCCGGTCTTAAATTGGCATATAGGTTCAATCCCTTTCGAATCTTTAACAATCCTGCTTCCGGTCTTAATTCCGGCGGCAGACTGTACCAGTTGGATACTCCTACATTACCGCCCACAGCCCCAAGCAGAACTGCATCACTGTTCCTTGCAGCTTCCAGTGCTTCATCCGTTAAAGGTACACCGTGCACATCAATAGAGGCTCCTCCCATTAAGAGTTCTGTGAAGTTAAATTTATGACCATAGATCTTTCCAATCTTAGCAAGAACCTTTCTGGCTTCTCTGACTATTTCCGGCCCTATGCCGTCTCCCGGAATCACCGCTATGTTGCAATCCATAACTACCTCTTTCCTGAATATTACTATTTCAATTTTTATTATCCCTTTTAGCTTAGAGCATGGCCGAAAGCTTCTTCCACCTTAATTTAGGCTTAACTTTGCGGTATTCTTTGTTCAAATTGGAACGTAGCACTGCTGCCTATCCAACTTTGTCCCCCGTATCCCACAAACCTTAACATCTAAACCGGCGATAACAGTTTTCATATACACTCAAATTAATTAATGGTATTTTAACACAGGTCTTGCTATAATAGAAATACATAATGCGAATACTTACTATAACTTTTAGTTATATAAGTATTTTTTAAACCAGAGCGTTATTGAAGTATCATATAACCCGCAAATGTAATAAACGTAAGGAGGCAACACTTTGGACACTAATCTGACCTTATATCGAATATTTAATTCTGTGGCAGGTACGGGAAATATATCCCGCTCCGCAAAAGAACTCTATATCAGCCAGCCCGCTGTCAGCAAAGCCATACAGACCTTGGAGGAAAGTCTGAATATGACTCTTTTCATCCGCTCTTCAAGAGGTGTAAGACTCACCGGTGAAGGCAGTGTACTGTATGAATACACAAAATCCGCTTTTGATACCCTAAAACAGGCGGAGTTAACCCTTTCCCGTATTCAGGGCCTTGGCATGGGACACATAAGGATTGGAGTAAGCACCACACTGTGCAAATATATCCTGCTGCCTTATCTGAAGCAGTTTGTAATTCAGTATCCTCATATCAAAATAACCATAGAATGCCAGTCAACCTATAAAACTATCGACCTCCTGCGGTCAGGTAAAATAGATGTCGGATTAATCGGTAAGCCTGACAGCTTAAAAGATATGGATTTTTATGAAGTAAGACAGATAGAGGACATTTTTGTTGGCACCAAAACTTATTTAAATAATTTAAGCCTGCAGCTTCAGGAACCCTCCGTCTCTACATTAGATATACTTAAAAATGCCAATGTCATGCTTTTGGACGAGAAAAATATTACCCGCCTCTATGTTGAGGATTACTTCTCCCGTAATAATATAAAAACAAACCAGCTTTTAGAAGTAAGTAATATGGATCTGTTGATCGAATTTGCAAAAATCGGACTTGGAATTTCCTGTGTTATCAAAGAATTTATTGAGGAGGAATTATCAAGAGGAGAATTAATTAATCTGCCTCTAAATCCTCCCCTAAAAAAAAGATCAGTAGGTTTTGCCTACAGTAAAGACTCCTACCTGCCTGATTCACTGAAGCATTTTATTGACTTCTATAAGACCTTGGAGAATTGAATTCCAGTACAGTAGAGTCAGACGGTGCATCGGCTGCATATACTAATATAAATATAGATAGAAAGAACCTCCTATGACTAAATATAATTTCTACTCCGGAACAATTATTTCAATAGAGGACATTCTTCTGGATTCTAGGGATAGCTTAGGCTGTAATAAGCTGTTTACCATTGAGGATCTGGATAGAAACATTATTACCTTCTTAATAACACCTACCACTTATTTTATTGATAATACAACTGCTGTTGAAGGTGATTTTATTACGGGTTTTTATGATGCAAATGCACCGGTTCCCTTAATCTACCCTCCAAGATTTCGTGCTCTTTTCGTAGCTGTCAACCTTGAAGACACCAATGTTAAGGTGGATTATTTCGACAGGAATCTATTAAGCAGCGACGGAACCCTTAAGCTTAATATTGCATCAGATACAACTGTGGTTCTTGAAAACGGCCAGCTTTTTTATCAGCGTCCCTCCAATCATTATCTTATAGTTCTCTACGGCCCCACTACGAGAAGTATACCTGCTATGACGACCCCTTATAGAATTATTGTCCTATGCCGGTAATATAGCTTTTTTCCGTTCAGGGTTTTAAATTCCACTAAAATGGCGGCAGTTGTACCTGACAGTTGAAAGATACCAAACCTTCTGTTAAACGCTTTGATAATTGTTTCCTTCAACCGGGCACAAGTTGCCGCCACTGACTCATAATTCTATTTCAGGTATAAATTTTTTATAATAATCAAAAGCCGAAGGTAAGGAGTATATTTCTTTTATTTCCAGAGGTGATGCCCAAACGGCCTGAGGTTTGTCATTTTCACTGGCAGCTTCATAATTATTTTTTTCTGCTGCGTAATCCTTAAGTCTTATTCTATATCCGGTCATATGCCATTCCACATGGGAGAAAATATGTTTACTGTCTCCTAATGGGACAAGTTCTTCCACCAGATATCCTTCTCCTTCCAGATACTCGCACACTCCATCAGGCGATAATTTGCCTTCTGTTCCTGGCAGTTCATACAAACCTGCCAATAATCCTTTTCCAGGTCTTTTAAACAATACATATTTATTGCCCTGCTCTATAAGAAAAATAGTTCTTTCTACAATCTGTCTCGGTTTTTTATCCTTTTTCACCGGAATTCTGTCTTCCGTATGATTCTTAAAGGCATTGCACAGATGCATCAATGGGCATTTATCGCACAGAGGTTTTCCAACCGGAATACATACGGTAGCTCCAAGCTCCATGATAGCCTGGTTAAAATCCCCCGGTCTGTTCTTTGGCATAATTTCACGTAAATCATTCTCTAACCGATTCTTCACCTTTGTCTCAGTAATATCATCAAAGCTTCCTGCTACCCGCATCATTACCCTGAGTACATTACCGTCAACAGCAGGTTCCGGTATCTGAAAGGCAATAGAGGAGATTGCACCGGCAGTATAGCTCCCGATTCCAGGTAGTCTTAATAATTCGTGATAATCCCCGGGTAATTCCCCTCCATAATCAGAGGTTAATATCCTGGCGGTCTTTTGCAGATTTCTGGCACGATTGTAATAACCGAGTCCCTCCCAAAGCTTAAGCAGCTTCTCCTCTGAAATCTCTGCAAGAGAGGTAATGTCAGGGAGAGCATTAATAAATCTTTCAAAATATGCTTTTACTGCTTCAACTCTGGTCTGCTGAAGCATAATTTCCGATATCCATACATAATAAGGTTTCGGATTCTCTCTCCAGGGAAGTATCCTGGCATTTAATTGATACCAGTCCAATAAGTAATCTATGGTCTGGGAATAATCATATTTCATCACTCTGTAACCTTTCTAAATGCGGTTCTATACAATCTTACTTAAAAGTACTTCATGTGCCTGCTCTGGCAGATTCATTTTCCTTTTGCAGGCTTCATTTTTTCTATCATATAAAAAACGCGCCGGAAAATAACTCCGGCACGTTTGTCTTACTGAGTGATTAGTTGTTGATTAACTTATCCTTATTGGTCCAGCTCATCATCTTACGAAGTTCTGATCCTACCGTCTCTAACTGATGCTCTGATTCTCTTCTTCTCATAGCAAGGAAATTAGTACATCCGATCTGGTTTTCAAGGAGCCAGTTTCTTGCAAAAACACCTTCCTGAATATCTTTTAATACCTGTCTCATGGCGTTCTTGGTATCTTCTGTTATGATCTTTGGCCCAGTGATATAATCTCCGTACTCTGCAGTATTGGAAATAGAGTATCTCATTCCGGCAAAACCGCTCTCATTAATCAAGTCAACAATCAGCTTCATTTCATGTATACATTCAAAGTAGGCACTTTCCGGTTCATAACCTGCTTCTACTAATACTTCAAAACCAGTTTTCATAAGCTGTGTAACACCACCGCAAAGTACAGCCTGCTCACCGAAAAGGTCCGTTTCCGTCTCTTCTCTGAAGGTGGTCTGAAGAACACCCGCTCTGGCACCGCCAATTGCAAGGGCATATGCAAGTCCCATATCATGAGCCTTACCTGTTGCATCCTGAGCTACAGCTATAAGGCAAGGAACTCCCTGGCCTTCCTGATACTGGCTTCTTACCGTATGTCCTGGTCCTTTTGGTGCTATCATAATAACATCAACATCAGAAGGAGGTACTATCTGTCCGAAATGTATTGAAAAACCATGAGCAAACATAAGTACATTTCCTGCCTCCAGGTTAGGTTCAACAGATTCCTTGTAAAGCTTTGCCTGTTTCTCATCATTGATAAGAATCATGATTATGTCGGCTTTTTTAGCTGCTTCTGCTGCTGTATATACTTCAAATCCTGCTGCTTCTGCTTTCTTCCAGGATTTACTACCCTCATAGAGACCCACAATGACATGTACACCGGATTCCTTTGCATTTAGTGCATGAGCATGTCCCTGGCTTCCGTAGCCGATTATAGCTACTGTCTTGCCTTCAAGTAACGATAAGTTGCAATCTTCCTGGTAAAAAATCTTTGCCATATCTTTTTATCCTCCTAATGAAAATATATTATTATTGAAAAAGTGTAACAACACATAAGTGCAACAACACTTTGGAATAATACTAGTCATCCAGATAGTCAGCTATATCTCCCGAACCTCTGGCTAATCCCGTAATACCGGTGCGAACCATTTCTTTAATTGTAAAGCCTTCCAATAATTTAATAAAGGCATCTATCTTGGCTTGATTTCCCGTAAGCTCAATCATCAGGGATTCCATAGCAACATCTACTATTTTGGCACGGAAGATATCAGCTACCGCTATCACCGCCTGTCTCTCTTCTATAGATGCAAGAACCTTTACAAGGATCAATTCTCTGCAAACGGACTCTTCCGGCAATAGTTCTCTTACTTCTCTGACATCCTCAAGCTTTAAGAGCTGCTTTCCTATCTGCTCCAGAATCTGGTCATCTCCGTTTACTACAACTGTCATTCGGGAATACAAAGGATCCTGGGTCACGCCTACTGTAAGGCTGTCTATATTATAACCTCTTCTGCTGAATAAACCGGAGACACGACTTAGTACTCCTGCTGTATTATCCACCAGTATTGACAATACCATCTTCTTCATATTTGCCTCGCATTCCGCCGTCATAGACGGCATAATATCCAAACCGCTTTACAGCAGTAACTTGATACAGCAGCATACTGTATATAAATTGTCTACATTGTAACAATATGAAAATCAAATGTCAATAAAGAAAACCTTAAAAACAGAATTCTACACGAAAACACAGCTAGTAAGAACTGTAAAATCAAGACCTTTTTCCTTACAGACTCTATAATATCAGCATTAATGCAGCATTCCTGACAAAACCGCTTTTTAAAAAACCATAACGGAAACAAAGGAGTCTTCTTACAGCCCAATTTCTTTTCAGCAATTCTGCCATTGCATAAACTTTCATTTTTTTATCGTCAGACAAGGATTCTTTGTATATTTCATAAAATTCCTGTGCCTGCGCTACATTGGAAACAATTACCTTCTTTTGCTCTTTGAGTGTTGCCATCCTCTTCTTCACATATCCGGTAAATTCTTGATTTCCCACTACATTTCCGCCATGCTGTCTATAATAGATAGTCGGATGAGGCAGATAAACAATATGACCGAAAGCAGCACCAAGAATTCCTATCCACCAATCATGATATCTGGCATGTACAGGTAACACTGTAAGTTTTTTCACAAGTGCAGTATTAAACATCATAGTACAGCCGATAAGCTTATTCTCCATAAGAATATTTCCAAAACCAAGCTTTGCGGTATTTAAATGATTGCTCTTATGAAAAGAGGGTGATATTGCACCCAGGTGCTCATCAGCTATTATAGCATCTGTAAATATCACCAAAGGAAGCTTGCAGGAATATTTTTTCTCAAACCTTTTCATTGCCTTTAGTGACTTTTCAATTTTATCCGGCATCCAGACATCATCCTGGTCACAGAACATAAAATATTGATTTACTGCTTCTGTCCCCTCAAAGGACTCCTCCTTGTACCCGGCTGCAAACCTGACACCTTCTAAAAAATTCAGGGTTACTCCTTTATTGGAGGTATTAACAATATAATGAATGCGCTCAGTGTCTTCCTCCACCTGGCTTTTTACTATTTCCGCAGTATTATCGCTGGAACCGTCGTCGAAAATCCAAAGCACCCAATCTTTGTGAGTACTCTCTCTGATGGACATAATCTGTTCCCTGATATATGCCTCTCCGTTATATGCCGCCATTATGATATGAACTCTGTCCAAATCCAGCTCCCATCTGCGTGTTTTGCACGCGTTACAAAATCCTCTAACCTCAATCTGTGTCATAGCATAACTCAGACAGAATGTTATAAAATATCTCTTATATACCATTAAACCCATTATTTACTGTCAAAATAACTGGGGTTCATACTGATTTTCTTAATTATAGAACGGGGGAGCTTTTTATAATTCTTCCCTGCAAGATATCCCATATATTTATAGCCACTCTCTGCAATCAGACTTGGAAGCAGGTAAAATCTGCCGCTTTTTAATAAATAAGCAGAGGTCTTGAGCACCATTTTCTTTCCTTCATTCTCAGATTTAATTCCGGAAAACACTTCTGGAAAATCAGTTTGTGAAACTGCAAGGTCAAAGTTTCTTTTAAACTGTTCCTTACAGGTGTAGCTATGGGAATGATATACCTTAGCCTCCGATGTATAAGCTATGGAGTACCCTGCTTTTATAATTCCGGCAGCCATTATCATATCTTCGTTGAAAATAGTTTTTTTAACAAACCCGCCAAGTCCTTCATAGACTTCTCTTCGGTAAGCCGCACAGACATTAGAACAGAAATAGGTTTTAATACCAAGCTCCGGAAGATCAGAAAGGCTTTTTGTGGAGCTTACTTCGGGATAATTAAACTTTCTCGTGTAGCTTTCAATAATCCCGGCATCTTCTCCAGGCAGTTGTCTGCCATAAGCCGCTGCTATTTTAGGGTCTGAAAAAGCAGCTTTCATATTACTGATAAGATGTGTATCACTTGGAACAGCATCCTGTGTCATGAACATCAACAGGTCAGCAGTTGATAAAGATGCCCCGTAGGCCCTGGTTGCTCCGTGATCGAAATCTTTCTTGCTGACTTCTATAAAGTCAATGTGAAAATTGCTGTCCTCCAGTTCCATCGCATAAGTAATATATTCCTGGCCCGGTTGATTTCTTCTGTTATCTCTGTCTTTTTCCTCTTCCACCGTCTGCAACAGAATAATTCTGTCAGGCTTGTCCTTCTGCTTCTTAATACGTTCAATAAGATGTTTGAATTTTATATCCGGTTTATATACCGGAATAATAAGGTCCAGTTTCAAAGTTCCTGCTTCTTCCTCTATCTTAATATCTGTGTTTTCCATGTCAGATATATCCTTTCTACCTGTACTTAAATCTAATTACTTATATCATTATTGTGCTTAAATCTGACTGCTTTATAAGCAATTCTATGCTTAAGTCTGACTGCCTGCTTTATACTGCTTTACTGTGCTTTAGTCTGACTGCTTTATATTGCATTTCTTTTCTTATGTAATTGATATATATCATACTCATCTATTGTTTCATTTGTCAAGGAATTACCTGTTTACTTTTAATAAATAATTAAGTACAAAAAAAGAAGCTGTCAGAATTCTGGTGAATCAAACAGCTTCTAGTTCTTATTTTAATCAATTATTAGTTTTCCGGCTTGGTACCTAACGTAATATCCAGGGTTTTCTCTTCATATTTACCATTTACAAGTGATTGTACCTTAATAGTACCAGTAGAGCCTGCCTTGGAATAACTTAAAGCCTTCTGCAGATCTTCCATGGAGCTTACAGTAACATTGTTAAGGCCAACGATAATATCTCCTACCTGTAAGCCTGCTTTAGCAGCGGCAGAGTTATCTTCTATCTCACTTACATAAACACCTGTCGGCATATTAAAGCTTTCAGCATAGTCCCCTGTGTTCTTACCAAGTATACCAAGATAAGCACTCTGAGTACTGTCAGTAGTAGTACCGTTTACCAGTTCATTGATTACCGGAATAGCATCACTGATGGGAATGGAATAACCAACACTTTCTACGCTTTCATCCACATATTTAACAGAATTGATTCCGATTACTTCACCTTTGGAATTTAACAGAGCTCCTCCGCTGTTTCCGGGATTGATGGCAGCATCTGTCTGGATTAATTTAAAGGTAATATTATCAACGGTCACTTCTCTATCCAAACCACTGATATATCCAACGGTTACGGATTGACCATAGCCTAAGGCATTTCCGATTGCTATAGCCATTTCACCAAGCTTTAAGGAAGAAGAATCACCTAAGGTTGCTACCTTAATATTATCAATTGTTCCTTCAGGAAGATCACTAACCTTTACAGAAACCACTGCAAGATCAGAACCTGGTGCAGTACCTTTTATTGTAGCTGAGGCTGTTTTACCATCGTTGAATACAATTTCAACTGCAGTAGCTCCTTCTACTACGTGATTATTAGTGGCTATTAATATCTCGTTATTATTCTGTCCAATAATGATACCGGAACCGCTGCCTTCTTCCTGCTGATTGTACTGTCTGCCAAAGAAATCAGAAGTAACCTGGTTGATGGTGGAATTAATAGCCACTATAGAGGGCATTACATTTTCAACTACAGTTGATACCTCACTGGAGGTATTAGAACCGGAGGTACTACTTGTTTCTATGGTTGTTACCCCATCAGCACCAGTACTGTTATCGGTTGCTACAGAACCTTCTTTTACAGCATTATTGCTGCCTGATGTCAATGTATAGTATCCCTGGAAAGCAGCTCCTGCTACCAGCCCGAATACCAAAGCAGAAGCTACCAGTTTCACAAACCCTTTTCCTCTGCCTTTTTTCTTTTTCACTTTTTTAGGAATATCTTCTGTGAAGACTCCCTGACCTTCAATAATTTTATTGTCATTCTCATAGTTAAATTCACTCATAGCTATTCTCCTTTCAACTTCTGCAATCTATTTTATATGTTGTTTTCTTTGTTATGAGTAAAGTTTAACATTAAAATATGTTTTATTTGTGTAGAGAAATTGAAAAAAATATGAATTACATAAGTTATTCTAACCTTTACCAACCCTAAAAATAGCTGATAAATCCTTTTGCTTTAATGGAAAAGCTGAACAAGCATTACTTATGTAATTATCCTTTAATAATTACCTAGTATCTTAAGACTTATGGCTTCTTCGTTGATTCCAAAAAGTGCATTTCTAACACCCGGGTCCTTTAGATTTCCTTCAAAATCAACAAAGAAGCGGTATTCAAAGTTCTTTCCCTCTAAAGGTCTTGATTCAATCTTCGTCATGTTCAGATTATTATAAATAAAATGAGAAAGCATGTTATACAACGTGCCGCTTTCATGTGGTAATTCAAAACAGATGCTGAGTTTTCTTGCATTTTTCTTATATTTTTTCTCTTTACCTATTATGATGAAACGGGTTGAATTACTGCTTTCATGGTTTACCTGTTCTTTTAATATCTTTAAGCCATAAACCTCCGCTGTCTGTTTCCCCGCAAGTGCTGCCTGGGTAATATCACCGTCAGCCAATACCTTTTTCGCTCCGTCAGAGGTGCTGGCACATTCCGTAGGTATCATCTGGGGATTTGCTGTAAGGAATTTCTGACACTGCATAAGTCCCTGGGGATGGGAGTACACTTTCCTGATGTCCTTAAGGTCTGCATTCCTTAAACCCAGTAGCGCATGGTCGACCTTTAATATATATTCTCCCATAATAGAAATGTCATACTCCACCAGAAGATCATAAATATCAGTAATTCCTCCCGTTGAAGTATTTTCAATAGGCAGAACACCATAGTCACAGATACCGTTGCTTACTTTCTCCATAACCTCTTTGAAAGTACCTGCATTTTCCTCTGCCGCCTCCGGTCCGAAATACTCTCTGAAGGCCTGTTCCGTATATGAACCTTTTGCTCCGAAGCAAATGACTTTTGTTTCAGGGGTTACGTCTATATCCTCTATTTCCGTAAAAGGAATGTCGCTGTCCTTTTCACTGATCAGACTATATTGCATTTTTCTGCTCATGGACATTATCTGTGTAAAAAGCTCCTCTACCCCATGCCTGTTAAATTCATTGCCGGCAAGAGCTTTCAGTGCTGTAAGCTTTGCTACTTCACGCTCCTTGTCATAGACCTTTTTACCTGTCTGAATCTTATACTCCGCCACATCCTGTGTCAGTTGCATGCGGTATTCAAACAAACGTACCATTTCCTTATCCACTCTGTCAATTTCATTTCTGCTATCCTGCAAATCGATCATAGGAACCTCCGTTTATTTATATTTCAATTCTTTTGTATTTAAAACCATTGATTAAAGTATTAACCAAATGTTTTATTAACCTCTTCTCTCACTTCATTTAAAAATGACAAGGACCCAAAGGCTATGATAGCGTAATCCTCTGAATTTAATTTATTCGCTGCAGCCTCTGAACTTATAAGCCCTAAAGCACTATGGATGTCACCTGCATCCTCAGCCAGATAACCAAGTTTTAATGCTTCCTCCTGTAGCTGTTTTGAAGGCAGGCCTCTTGGGCCAGGCGGGGTTATGCAAAAAATCATACTGCTGCAATCAGCTGTATGACGCAATACCGCTTGATAATCCTTATCTTTGAACACTCCCATAATATAATAAAGCACCTTTCCCTGTAAATAGGTCCTTATATTTTTGCCAAGGGCAAGGGCTGCGTCAGCATTGTGAGCTCCATCCAGTATAATAACAGGTTCGTCTTTTATACGTTCAAACCTGCCTGGCCAGGATGCATCCTGTAAACCTTCACGTATGTGGTTTATATTTATAGTATAACCGTTACCGTTTAAGGCTTCAATTGCTAAAATTGCTGTTACAGCATTATACACCTGATTTACTCCAAGCAGTTTTATTGAAAGTTCTTTATTCTCTTTATAATCAAATTCAGTACCTTCCATACCCATTCTGCGGATATTAATTGCAGAAAAGTCTGCTATGGTCAGATCTGCCTTTTGAGACTGACTGACCTGCTTAATCACTTCTTCCGCTTCAAGTTCCTGCTGGTAGGATACAACGGGTATTCCCGGTTTGATAATACCAGCTTTATGGCCTGCAATCTCCCCCAAGCTATTCCCCAGATACTCCAGATGATCCATACTGATAGAGGTAAGAACGGCACACTTTGCAGTAGGTATTATGTTGGTGGCATCAAGGCTCCCTCCCATACCTGTTTCCAGTACAGCAATATCACATTTCTTCCTTCGAAAATATATAAATGCCAGTGCAGTCTCAATTTCAAAAGAGGTAGGGTGAGCCATTCCTGCCTTTACCATTCTGGCGCAAGCCTCCTGAATCTGTTCCATACAGAAGGTATAATCCTCTTTTTCTATAGAGGTTACCTGAACTTTAGTTCCTGTCTCCGGTTGTATAGAGGTTGTCTGAACTCTACTTCCTGTTTCCGGTTCATTAGAGGTTGTCTGTACTCTGGTTCCTGTCTCCGGTTCATTAGAGGTTGTCTGTACTCTGGCTTCTGTTTCCGGTTCATTAGAGGTTGTCTGTACTCTGGCTCCTGTTTCCAATTGATTATGCTCCGGCAGGAGTGTCCAGGATGCATGGTTATTCTTAGACACCTCTTGAACTGTAAGCAATTGTATAATTTCTTCATAGGCAAATACTGCTGGAGAAGAAAAACGTCCGGTTAAATATCCTGCCTTTGCCAGAATCGTTGCTATATAGGTGCTTACTGAACCTTTACCGTTGGTGCCGGCAACATGAACAAAGGCCATGTCTTTTTCAGGCGAACCAAGTTCCTTAAGAAGCTGACCAATTACCGTAAGACCAGGCTTACTGCCTATTCTCTTTGTATTTTCCAAAAATTCCAAAGCACCATCATAGTTCATTTATTTTTCCTCACATACCTGGAATATATAAAATTTTAAGTAATAGGATTCATCAGCAGCCCAAAGTATAGGGTGATCGGGAGCCTGGGTACGGTATTCAACCTGACGAAGCCTCTTTCTGGCACTCTTAGCCGCTTGTCCGATGGTCTCAGCAAAGAGCTCAGGTGTCATGAAATGAGAACAGGAACAGGTAGCCAGATATCCTCCGTCCTTTATAAGCTTTAAAGCACGAAGATTAATTTCCCTATATCCTTTCACTGCATTCTTTACAGAGTTTCTGGACTTAGTAAATGCAGGAGGGTCAAGGATTACTACATCAAACTTTTTCCCTTCCTGTTCGAGTCTTGGAAGCAGCTCAAAGACATCTTCACAGATAAAATGTACTCTGTCACTCAATCCGTTAAGTGCTGCATTTTCCTCTGCCTGGCTGACCCCCAAAGCGGAAGCGTCAACTCCGGTAACACTGGCTGCTCCTGCAATTCCTGCATTTAAAGCAAAAGATCCTGTATGGGTAAAGCAGTCTAATACCTCCGCCTCAACGCACAGCTTCTTGATTGCTTCCCTGTTGTATTTCTGGTCCAGAAAGAAGCCTGTCTTCTGTCCTTCTGCGACATCCACCAAATATTTAACACCATTCTCAACAATTTCAACTTTTGTGTCAAAGGCCTCTCCAATAAAGCCTTTAACTCTTTCCATCCCTTCATTGTCACGAACTTTTGCATCACTTCTTTCGTAAATTCCTCTTATTTCAACTCCATCTGCTTTTAAAATTGCAGTTAATTCCTCCAATATATCAGATTTTAACCTGTCAATTCCTAATGCTAATGATTGTACCACCAGTATGTCAGAGAACTTATCAATTACTAATCCCGGTAGAAAATCCGCCTCTCCGAATATCAGACGGCAACTGCTTGTGTCCACTACTTTTTTTCTATATTCCCAGGCTGCTTTAACACGCATTTTAATGAAGTCCCTATTTATCTCTTCATCTTTTATTCTGGATAAAATACGAACTGTTATCTTGGATTTCCTATTTATAAATCCACAGCCCATATAATATCCGTCAAAGTCATGCACATGTACCAGATCTCCGTCAGTAAATTCACCCTCTATAGTATTTATCTCATTATCAAAAACCCACATTCCACCGGCTTTTAATGTTCTTCCTTCGCCTTTTTTCAAGGTTACAATTGCCTTTTCCATGTATTTCTCCTGTCTTTTGCTTTTGTCAACAATTATAACATAGTAATGAAGAAAGTCAAAGTGTCTGTGGGGAAGTAGGTTGGGTAAGTTTGAGGTCGTGGCGGTGTACGATGATTTGGTTTAATGATTATTAATCATAACACTGATACATTCACTATGGATTTTAATTAGTCCAATTTTAGCTTACAAGGAGCCTATTAAGATTTGAATACTTTGAATAGTTTTAATTATTTGAGTTTTAATTATTTGAGTTTTAACTATTTGAGTTTTAACTATTTGTATTAGCTTTTTAAGGATTATGAATTATACTTTCGCCTTTAACGCTATCAATAAATGTTATTATATGATATAATACTAAAGATATAAACGTGAAAAGCTCTATTTCCATGGGATTTCAGGTAAATAACACAAATCAGAAAGAACGAATGTGCCTATGGAAAGGTATTAGAAGTCCTTTTCTCTATATATTTTGTGCTGTATTATAAAATAGATTGTCTGTGCGCAGCGAGTTATCTGTTTTATAATATGCCTAGCGCAAAACGTGCAGAGAATTAGGACTTCTTATATCTTGGAATTGAAACTTGAGTTTTTTCTGAATTGCCTGATTTACCGTCCCTTGTGATAAACTGACGTTCTGACCGACGTTCTTGACTGACTTTATGAATAACTCGGAGGTTCTACATTATGCTCAAAGGTATAATTTTTGATATGGATGGTGTTATTATTGACAGTGAGCCTTCTCATGCAATGGCAGCTTTAGATGCTTTGAAGACTCTCAATGTTTCTGCAACTCTTGATTATCCTTATGGTTTTATAGGCTCTACTACAGAACATATGTTGAAAACTATGATTAAGGACTTTGATTTAGATATTTCTGTAGATGCTTTGCATATGCTTTACAAGGACTGTTTAGCTTCCCGCATAAATACAGAGGGTTATATTCCTGTTCCTTTTGTGCAGCAGCTTATTAAACATTTGCATCAGAAAGGGTTTTTACTGGCTATTGCTTCCTCGTCTACACCGGAAGAAATTCAGGCCGTCACAAAAGCACTCGATATTTATCCTTACTTTACCAAGCTTGTCAGTGGCGCTACTGTAGCTAATCCTAAACCTGCACCGGATGTTTTTCTTAAAGCCGTTAATGAGCTGGGGTTAAGATTAGACGAGTGTATCATTATTGAAGATTCTTTTAATGGTGTTAAGGCAGCTTGTACGGCAAGAATTCCGGTTATTGGCTATGTTAATCCGAATTCCGGTAATCAAGATCTTAGTAAAGCTCAAATACTAATTGAAGGCTTTGAGGAGATTGATGCGCCATTTCTTAACAGGGTTTATCAGAGATATCATAATATTCCCCTTACTATAACAGATAGTAACAGACTTTTAATAAAGGAAATACCTCTTGAAGATATTCCTCTTTTATTAGATATTTACCGCAATCCTTCTGTTAATGAATTTTTGCCTGAAATACAGGCAGCTGCTCTTAACAGTCTTGAAGATATTACGGAAAAGCATAAAGCTTATATTGGTTCCATGTATCACTTCTATGGTTTTGGTTTATGGGGTGTTTATTTAAAGGAATCTGGTCGTTTAATAGGACAATGTGGTTTTGAACAGCATTCGATTGAAGGTGAAGATGTAATTGAACTTGGGTTTTTATTGGACAGTAAATATCACGGTAGTGGCTACGGAATAGAAGCAGTTACGGCAGTAATTAATTATGCTTTCAGCAGCCTGGATATTAACTTAATCAGCGCTTTGACCAATCCACTTAATCAGGCTTCCATTTGTCTATTGTTAAAGGCAGGATTTCAATATGTAAAAACAATTTTAAAAGATAAAGAAGAGTATAGCTTGTATACCTTAGCCAAATAGAATAACCAAATCCATAAATTTTTTATCGGAGATGATTTAAGAAATAAATTAATGGAACTGTCATAAAACAGTTCCATTAATTATAAAAATTAAATCCCAAAGTTTAATGCATCTCAACTGTTATCTCGTTGTACCGTTGGTTGTTGTTCCATTTGTGGTACCATTGGTTGTTCCATTTAATGCATCCCCAACATCATCTGCTGCATCTTTCGCACCGTTTTTAATATCATCAGCTGCATTATTTACATCATTTCCTATGGTATTACCTGTACCGTTTGTTGTTCCTGTAGTACCATTGGTTGTTCCGTTTGTTGTTCCTGTAGTACCATTAGTTGTTCCAGTTGTACCATTTGTGGTACCGTTGGTCGTTCCGTTTGTACCATTAGTTGTTCCGTTATTATAATCAGTAGTTGTGTCATTGGTGCCATTACCGGTATCATTGTAATCTGTAGTGCCGTTTTTAGTTCCTTTGGTTGCAGAATTATTATTGTCATCAGTAGTAGCACAACCTGTAAAGGTTAATAATGTGAGACAGCATATTGAAAATAACAGGCATAAACTTTTTTTCATGATAGTCCTCCTATAAAATGATTTAATTTTACGCATTTAGTATCTCACATACGCTTGAAATTATTCCTTTACAAATTATTCAAACTCTGTCATATTACTCCTAAACCGCATTGGCAGGTTATTTCTTTGCAAATTTTTATTTTCACGTTCTTTGATTGATATTGTTCGAAAGAAGGCTTTCCACATACTATCAATACTTTCTTCTCTTTCAGAAACATTTTTTATCCTGTCTACATCTAACATGGAACCATCGGTATAAAACCACTCTTTGTTTTCTCCATGTACGATTGCTGTGTTCCTATTTTCATCATATATTATAAAGTTTTCCTGACATAATCTGTCACTAAAATGAGGTGCTAATATGCGTATTACATCATTTTTAGGAGCTAGTTTAGCAACCAAAATCCCTTCTTCTATTTCTTGAAATCGCAGAAAGCCTTTTAAATGGTGAGCTTCATTGGATACATTACGAGTCAGTTCAAAAATTCTCATAACATATTTATTATGAAGCTGATCTACAATCCCTTTTCCAACAGAAAAACCTACTATTAAGAATCGATAGATATCATCTCCTCTGGACAGTTCACAGGAACAGGCTGCACTGCAGATTAATTCATAAGCTTCTGACGATATTTTTTCATAAACCGCTTTAATGACCTTTGCAATTTTTTCTTCAGAATTTTTTACAACTATATATTCTGTGAATAATTCCATATCCCCTTGATTATCACCTGAGAGTATACGGATTTCATTATTTGCATGTCCGTTTCTGCTGCTCCAGGCTTCATATACAGCTGTTAATATGCCTTCTAAACTATCTTCGCAATGGTATACTTTCTTTTCACTCATAATTACACGCAATGTATATCGTTGTTTTACCAGCGATACCGCCACAAATAAAAACGGTGAAAGAAGCTTGTGTGGCAACCTTTCAAAATTAATTTTTCTTTCACACTCAAATAGCTGGTACTTTACATAGTAATGAATATTCGTCCCAGCCTATCATCCTAACCCGGAAAGAAAATTCTCTTGTGACAGACTTCGAAAATCTGCATTGGCAGATGTAAAATCCGCATTATCAAATAGTGATAACTGTTTATAAGCAGATGCCGCTTCAATTCCTGCAGGAAGTTTTTCTTTTACCTGTAAGAGCATGCTGGTTATATAATTCTCTTCTATCTTAACCGGGTACATCATCCTGCCGTTGCAGGTGATAAAATATAAGGCCCGCTTTAAGACTACACCTATCTTTTTAAGGTCATCAAAGGTCAGATTCGCTGATTTTCTAGCCCTGACAATTCTCTGGGCAGACTTAACTCCAACTCCAGGAATTCTAAGAAGAGTATAATAATCTGCTTTGTTCACCTCCACCGGAAACTGCTCCAGATGCCCCAGAGCCCAATTACATTTGGGATCCATAAGTGTATTAAAATTAGGCCTGTTCTCTGAGAGCAGTTCCGATGCCTGAAAACCATAGAACCGAAGAAGCCAGTCAGCCTGATACAAACGATGTTCTCTTAACAGAGGCGGTCCCTGGGTCAGGGCAGGCAGGTTACTGTCATCATTTATACTAATATAGGCAGAGTAAAATACTCTTTTTAAATCGAACTTCTGATATAAGGCTTCAGCTACAGAAATAATCTGATAATCACTTTCCGGTGTTGCTCCGATTATCATCTGGGTGCTTTGTCCAGCCGGAACAAACCCTCTGTTGACAGTCGGAGGTTTTATCAGACCAAAGGAGGTTTTAGAATTATCTGCTGATACAATATCACTTATATCAGGTAAAACGATATTTGAGGTCGTTTGGGCCTTTGCTGCTGTTGAAAGATATCTCCCGCTATCATAACCTTCCTCTTCTGTAAATGGTATCCTGTTAAATACCGGCATCCCTCTATTCTCAAGTCTGCCTATTTGTATCTGTTTCATTGGTTTTAATATATTCTTACGGGTCTTATTAGGCGCAAGCATCTTAAGGCTGTCCGCTGTTGGAAGCTCCAGATTAACGCTCATTCTATCTGCATACCAGCCGGTCATCTCTACTATAACCGGATCTGCACCCGGTACTGCCTTACAATGGATATAACCGTTAAAGTGATACTCCTCCCGAAGCATTCTTAATGTTTTGAGCATCTGCTCCATGGTATAATTGGGGCTCTTCAACACTCCTGCACTTAAAAAAAGACCTTCAATATAATTTCTTCTATAAAATTCTATGGTTAGATTGCATATCTCCTCAGGTGTAAAGGTTGCACGCAATACATCATTGGATGCTCTGTTCATACAATATTTGCAATCAAAGATACACTCATTGGTAAGCAATATTTTCAGAAGTGAAATACACCGACCATCAGCTGAAAAGGTATGACAAATACCGCAGGCTATAGAGTTTCCAATTCCTGTACCGCTGCCATTTCTGTCTACTCCGCTGGAAGTACAAGCCACGTCATATTTTGCTGCATCTGAAAGTATTTCAAGCTTCTTCTGCACTGTCATATTTTCCTGTATTACGATACTCATGGCTACCTCCACAAACATTTGTTTGTATCAGTTTAACATAGATTAAATCATTTTTCAAGAGTTTTACGAACAAATGTTCACCATTTTATACTCTCTCACTTTTATTCTTATTTATAACCAGGGCTACTGAAAAATATGCTGCTGCAAGTAAAGCATTCATGCCAAGCATGGCTGTAATATTTTTTATACTTTTCCAGTCAGAAACAAAAAAATCGTTTACAGTATAATTAACCTTACTCAACCAATAAACTGGTGTAAATTCTGCTGAAAAAACAGCCATATCCTTCATATTTGTTATATCCGCTCCAAAATCCCCATTTAATAAAGCAATGAAAGCAGTAAGTAAGATAATTAAAATTACATTGATTTCATAACGAAAGGCCAATGCCGTTATGATATAGCATATTCCGAGGATACATAGCGAATAGATCAGAAAATTAATAAGGTATATTGCCAGATTCCATTCCAGTATTATATCCGGTTTAATCAGAAACATTATTAAAAATATAATAACATTACATACCACTACAAATAAAGTATTATCCTTTAACAGTTTAAAATTATTATTAAGTGATGAAAGGGGGGCTAAATCGTGCCTTTTTCTGACACCTGGTTCACCGTAGTAACTACTGATTCTGCCAATCACAAAAAACATTATAAAAATAAGCAAATAGGCAGCATCTTTTATATACCTGTTGAGAAAAAGGTTATTCTGATACCGAAGATCCTCTTTTTCTAATATTACTGATGTTTCATTTCCCAAAGCGCGATCAAGCTCCTGCACCAAATCCACAGGGGATATTTCCTTATTTGCTGCCAAAATCTTTCCTGCTGCAGCCAGATAACCATTTAATAAATCCTTTAAAGGCAGATACTCTACATTACCGGTTCCCGCAATATTAACAGAAGGATTTCTGCCCTCCATAAAATGCCTCTGATAATCCTCCGGAATATCTACCACATAGTCATATTGTATAGATGAAAGGTAATCCAAATAAGAGATATCCGAATTGGAAATAACAAGCTCTGAATATCTGCTTAAATACTTTATCAGTCCTGTAGTTACAGTGCTCCCCATATCTCTATTGATAATTAATATATCAGCCCTTATACCGGCTGAATTTCTGCCGCTGGTATTGTTATACTCTCTATACAGTATAAATACTACAAAAAGAATCAGTAAAAGAACAGGTATCAATATGGATTTTCTCAAAAGCTTTACATATACCTTTGACACAGCAGTTATTTCCTTTCTGATTTCTTTAGTTTTTATATCTTCTGAATCTGATAAAAAGCCAAACTCCAACTGACAGTATATAAACTGACAGTAATACAGCATCCTGTATAAACAAGTATACTCCATTACGCGATACCAATGCATACAGCATTTCTGTAATTAGTGCAGGCGGATTAATGAGTTTTAAATAAGGAAGCCTCTGACTGACAAGGAAACGGATGGCAGCTGGTATGCTGAAAGCACCCATGAGCATGAATAAAAGCAAGAGGTTAAGCAGGACATCTTTTACTTTTAAATTTACAATTCTTATGGTTCCAACCAAGGCGCCGGTAAGAATACCCGCCAGCGAACCAATTGCAACAACAGCCATAAATAACTCAAGCTTTATATTAAATGGGTTACTCCAGGTTTGAATAATAAAAAAGGAAAACGTCATTATACAAACAGTATGCAATATAAATGCAGCTGCCAGATGTATCAGAAGCAATCTTCCGCTGGAAAAAGGACTTAACCGCAGTCTCTTGCCGATATGGGAAACGTCAGCCAAAAGCTCCTTTATTTCAGCGAATCCCCATCTGGCTCCAATAATACAAAAAATTGCTGTGATATAAAGAAATGACAGGTACCTATAATCCTGTACCATTACAGTACCAGTTAAATCATTGACATAGTCTGTATTTAGATTCTTTTCATTATTATCCTTCTTATCAGTCTGTTGAATTTCTTCTTGGCTAAAGCTGATTCTAAGACCTTCTGATTGCAAGGCACTATCAAGATACCCCTTTATAGCTGCCTGCTTTCTCCCCTTCTCATTAACATGGAGCTCTAACACTTTGTCCAAAACCAGATAACCGTCTATTTGCTTCTGTTGTAATAGAATATCAAGCTTCTCCCTCTCTCCATATGTGATATGAAAGGTAACACTGTTTTTTAGAAAATCCGGAATCGGTTCATCATAAGGTGTTACTATACCTATTTTTATTATCTCTCTGTTACTTTCCTCCGGTATGGATGAGAAAGTCAGATTAACAATTCCCATTAAAAGCAGCGGTAATAAACATGAAAAGAACGGTATTCTCTTCCGTCTGCACAATAATATAATTCTGGATCTGAAAAGCTCCAGATACCTGAAAACATCCATGACTACCTCTTATTCCTGCACTTGTCCGAGGAGCAAAGCATAATTATTGCACTTTGCTGTATACTCATCTGCCGTGCATTGGACTTTTGTATACTTAATCTTTTAATTCCTTACCGGTTATCTCCAGATATACATCGTTTAGGGTAGGGATTTCAGTATATATCCTGCCAAAGGGAATCTTCTCTTCCTGCAGAAAATCCAATAATGCTATAAGATTATTTCTGCCTTTCTTTGCCTTCACGGTTAAAAATTGCTTATCATAACCAGCATCTGATACATTGGGCAGCTTTTGAATACTCCTAAGCTGTTCCTCTTCCAGGGAATACGCTTCAACTGTTATTTTTTCACCTAAAGAAATCATATCTTTTAATTCTTCTTTTGTACCGTGTGCTATTGCCCTGCCTTTGTCCAGCATGGTAATATCTGTACAGATCTGTTCAACCTCTTCCATATCCTGTGAGATATAAATTATCGTTGTACCGTTCCGATTAAGTTCCAGGATAGAATCCATTATTTTCTTCCTGCTGTGGGGATCACTGCCTTCTAAAGGTTCATCCAGTATAAGAAGCTTAGGCTTATGAACGATCCCGCAGGCAAAATTCAAGCGTTTGAGCAGACCAGGACTGAGCTTCTTTGGATAAAGCTTTATAAAATCCTCCAATCCAAGGAATTCAATGGTTTCTCTGGTCAGTTCTTTTACTTTTTGCCTGTCCCCGGAATACAGTCCACAAAAATATTCTATATTTTCAGCCAGAGTGAGCTCCGCAAATATTGCTGCTTCTTCCAGCACAACACCGATGTTGCTTTTAATATCATATGCATCCTTTTCAAGGCCTTTTCCCCATATGAGGATGGAGCCTTTATCATATTTCTTAAAACCCAGCAGGCAATCTACCAGGGTTGTCTTGCCGCAGCCAGCCGGACCAAGAATTCCATGTATCTGCCCTTCCTCCACAAACAAATTAAGATAATCCAAGGCTATAACTCTGTCATATCTTTTCACCAGATTCTTTACTTCTATCACCATAAAAACACCTGCGTCCATTCTTTTTCTTTCCCTCATTATACGTTAATCAATTGGGCGGTGCAATATGAATTGCTTTTTATTTCTCCTTTTGTTATTATATAGAAAACCAGCTTAGATAATGAGAACGATATACTTGATGAAACTGCTAAAGGAGAAGACTGACATGCCATACCTTTATGACAAAGTAATATTGGCTATAACCTGCCTGTTTTTATATCTGGCATGTTTTCCTTCTGCCTACTCACCGGCTCATGTGATAATCTTTGTCATACTGGCCTCTATAAGCACCTATACAGATAATCAACGCATTAAGCTGGCTTTATTTTTGCTGGCTTTGGGACTTTGTCAGTACTGGCCGCCCAGCCTGTTATTAATGCCTGTCATTTATTATGAAATAATATATGGGATATATAGCAGTCTCATCATATTTCTGCTGATACCATTGATTACAAATTTTCAGAACTATAATATGAAAGGTCTTGCGTTTCTTTTGCTTTTATTTACACTGGCCACCTTTTTGAAACACAAGACACAAAAATACTGTCTTATGAAGGCTGATTATAATGATCAGCGAGATACCTCAAAGGAATTGGCACTTTTACAGGAAGAAAGAAATCAGAGTCTTTTAGAGAATCAGGATTACGAGGTAAATATGGCTACCTTAAATGAAAGGAACCGTATTTCGAAAGAGATTCATGATAATGTTGGTCATATACTCTCACGAGCACTTCTTCAGATTGGTGCCCTACTGCTGATAACAAAAGATGAAACACAAAAAGAAGGTCTCTCTGCCTTAAAGACTTCACTCTCCCAGGGAATGGACAGTATACGCTTAAGTATTCATAATATGTATGACGAATCTATAGATTTATATGCATCAATAGAAACTTTGTTAAAGGATTTCACTTTCTGTACTGTTGATTTCGATTACGATATACGAAATAATCCTGATATTAAGTTAAAATATGCCTTTATTGCAATTATCAAAGAATCCTTGTCTAATATTATTAAACATTCTAATGCTACAAAAGTACAGATCAGCTTAAGAGAACATCCTGCCATTTATCAACTTATAATATCGGATAACGGGCAGTTAGACGAGGATAAACGCCATCGATTTAAGGCATATGATAAATCACCCAATTATTATGATGGTATGGGTCTGCAAAATATTACTGACAGAGTAAAAGGCTTCCAGGGTAATATGAATGTAACCGTTGAAAATGGTTTTAAGATTTTTATCAGTATTCCAAAGCAGTAATTAAAAACTACATTTTTAATGTGGTATCAATGATATAAAAAGAAATGAGGTATTTATTAAATGAAAATCTTGATAATCGACGACGACAAACTTGTCTGCTCATCCTTAAAAATCATATTATCCTCTGACAGCAATATTACGGTCTGTGGAAACGGATTCAACGGGGAGGAGGCTATACAGCTGTATCAGGAGACAAATCCAGACATTCTGCTTATGGATATCCGAATGGAACCCATGTCAGGTCTTGAGGCTGGCGAAAAAATACTTGCAGACTACCCAGAAGCTAAAATATTATACCTCACTACTTTTCTTGATGATGATTATATTATAAAAGCATTGAATATAGGAGCCAAAGGCTATATGCTAAAACAGGATTTTGAAAGCATACTTCCTTCACTCCATGCAGTTTACAAAGGTCAGAACGTATATGGAAATGAAATTATAACGAAACTGCCCGAATTATTGCAGCAGTCAAATAGCAAGACTAATTATGTGAATTATGGAATAACAGACAAAGAATATGAAATTATCTGCAAAATAGCTGACGGGCTTTCAAATAAAGAAATAGCAGAATTATTATATTTAAGCGAAGGGACTGTCAGAAACTATATCAGTCTGATTCTCGAGAAGCTTTCATTAAGAGATCGTACTCAGATAGCAATATTTTATTACAAGAACAACTAGGGCATTTATGAAAACTGCCTTTACCAGGTTGACCCTTTCAATTTGTGGTTTAATTTTACAGGCATAGAAGTTTTGATTCATTGGGTAAGGGTAGCTGCTGTAGCAAGCTTCAAATACACAGAATACCGAAAGCTAGCTGTTGGAATTATAGTAAATAACTTCAGACGTATCTTATTAAAAAAATATACCTGGATTCTGATTTATCCCAATAAGTGATTTTAAAGCTTGACTCATGGGGTAATTCATTCAATCCAGGTATACCTTTTTTATGTTTAAGTTTTTGTTTTAAATAGTGTATGTTTTATTGTTTTTTCTATTGATTTTTGTCCGTTATAATCTATAAATCTCCCATTTCTCGTATCAGTCCAAAAGCAAATAGTATCTAGAAGTTAATAAACTATATTAAATCTTTAACCTTAAAAGAAAACCCAGGATATTAATGCGAACAGACCCAAAATCAACAGTGTTACCGGTGCAAAAATCAGAAACGCTGACAATAGCATGGCCGTAAAATCATATTTCTCCAGATCCATGCCTTTGCTTTTCTCTGCATTCTTTTTACTTTTTTTGTCCGATACTTCTTCTTCCCAGTTTTCATATTCAGACTCATCTGCAGTATTTTCTATTTTCTCACCGGAATCACTGTCTATAGAAATGTCCGGTGCATCTGGTGTGTCAGAAGAACTATTTCCTATAGCTTTTTCATTCTTCTCCTTCAGCCAGTTCATTGCTCTCTCTGTTTTTTTCTGAAATAACACCAGATCACCCTCTTTTCTTATGAATTTACTATTTTATGATGGCAAGCCACGAAATGACCAGGTCTTACCTCTTCAAAATCAGGAACTACTTTCTTACAGATATCTGTTGCGTAACGGCAGCGTGTATGGAACTTACATCCTGTAGGCGGTTTTATAGGGCTTGGAATATCACCCTCAAGAATAATAGCCTCTTTCTTGTTTTCCACATCTGTTGTAGGAATAGCGGATAATAACGCTTCAGTATATGGATGTGTGGGATGTGCAAACAACTCTTCCGTAGAAGCAAGCTCCACAATATTTCCAAGATACATAACGCCTACACGATCACTGATATATTTGATAACACTTAAATCATGTGATATGAAAAGGTATGTCAGATTTTCCTGCTCTTTTAAGTCCAGTAACAGGTTGATGATCTGTGACTGAATGGAAACGTCAAGGGCTGATACAGCCTCATCACAAACAACAAATTTAGGCTTTAGGGCAAGTGAACGTGCTATACCGATACGCTGGCGCTGACCTCCTGAAAACTGATGGGGATAACGGTGGATGAAATAAGGTGCAAGACCGCATTTCTCCATAACTTCCATTACATAGTTCTGTAGTTTTTCATCATTCCTGTCAAAGTATTTATGCGCAAGAAGACCCTCAGAAATAATCTGTCCTACAGTCATACGGGGATTTAAGGAAGAATAAGGATCTTGGAAAATGAGCTGTAGATCTTTGCGAAGTTTACGGCTCTCCTCTTCATTTAACTTTGCTAAGTTAATACCTTTATCTCTGTATACTTCATACTTGGCGAAATCCGGATTGCTCTCATATTTTTTCATGAGCTTATAAATCTCATTTCGGATTTCTTCCAGCTCTCTCTCTTTAATCTTTATAATTTCTTCCTTTTTCTTAATCTGAAGTAATACATTCTCTGTACCTGCTGCAATCTGCTCTTGAGTTTTTCCTTTTTCCTTTAATGTGGAACGTAATCCTTCATAAGCTATTCTGGTATCGTTTAACTTTTCATTCAGCTTACGGTATTCAACACCTGCTTTGTATTCTCTTACAAGAACCTCAGAAATAGGAGCCATGTCATCGGCTACAAAGAATCCGCCTACTAGCTGTACAATGTCAAGAAAACTATCTCTTGCATTTTTCTCTGCTTCTAAAAGCTGTGTTCTCATAGCATATTTAGCATCACCGTCAGGCAGTGCATCATACTGTTTCTTAACAGCAGCAGCCTTTTCATTCAGTACAAAATACTCTTTCTTTCTGTCAACCAGACTCTTAAGAATATCCAATACATACTGAGGGGCTATTTCATCTACATCTCTTCCATAGTACATGGTACGGCCATCGGTCTGGTTATACAGCTGTAAAAGAGTACGGCCAAGGGTAGATTTACCACAACCGCTCTCTCCTACCAGTCCTAAGGTTTCACCTTCATAAATGTCAACGGTTATGTCATCATTGGCTCTTACATAAAGCTTTTCCTTTTGAACCATGCTCTTTTTTATAGGAAAGTACTGTTTTAAGTTCTGTACTCTGATTAATACTTTTTTGTCCTTATTTTCCATTTGCCCTTACTCCTTTCTCCGGATAGAAACAACGAACGGGATGCCCTTTTTCCACATCAACCAATGCAGGTTCTTCATTACGGCATTTATCCGTTGCATACTTACATCTGGGGGCAAATTTACAGCCCTTTGGAAGATCTAAGGGATGAGGTACCGCACCTGGGATAGCTTCCAAGCGGACACCGGTAGGTGTATCCAATCTGGGAATGGAATACATTAACCCTTCCGTATATGGATGTGAATATTTGTTGTCCTTTCCAAAGATAACTTTGGCAGGAGCCATCTCTACAACCTGGCCGCAATACATAACAGCAACATCATCTGCCATCTCATTAATAACACCAAGGTCATGGGTAATAAAAAGAATGGAAGTTCCGTTTTCTTTCTTTAAAGCATTCATAAGCTTTAAGATCTGCGCCTGAATAGTAACATCCAGAGCAGTTGTAGGCTCATCGGCAATAAGAAGTTTAGGTTTGCAGGCAAGTGCCATAGCTATCATAACACGCTGTCTCATACCACCGGATAGCTGATGAGGATACTGTTTTGCTACCGCTTCAGGGTTTGGTATGTTAACCTGTTTCAGCATTTCCACCACTTTTTCAGCAGCTTGCTTCTTACTCATACCCTGATGGATGATGAAAGGTTCAGATACCTGTTTTTCCACAGTAAATACCGGATTTAAGGAAGTCATAGGCTCCTGGAAAATAACCGAAATATCATTACCTCTGATTTTCGCCATATCTTTTACAGATACATCTGCTAAGTCTTTATCATTAAAAATCACTTCACCGCTGTCTATATAACCATTACCGTCTAACAGCTTTATAATGCTCATGGCAGATACGCTCTTACCGCTGCCGCTTTCACCAACGACACCAAGTGTCTTACCAGCTTCAACCTTATAAGAAACGCCGTTAACTGCCTTAATTGTACCTTTTTTGGTTTTAAAAAATGTGTGTAAATCTCTTAATTCCAGTAATGCCATTGTAGTTCCTCCTAACGTTCCTGAGATTTCGGATCGATTGCATCACGCAGTCCATCACCGGTTAAGTTAATACAAATTACACAGATGCCAAGTATGATGGAAGTAAATACCCATCTCCACCAGAAGCTCTGTATAACAATACTATTATTACTACCATAGAGCATATTTCCCCAGGTAGGTTGAGGTGCCGGTACGCCGAATCCTAAATAGGACAATGTTGCCTCTGTTAACATACAAGTAGCAAAATCCAGGGTTGCAGTAACTATAATTACAGAAACCACGTTGGGCAGTATATGTTTAAATACGATGGATAACTGCTTAACACCTACTGCCTTAGCCGCCGTAACGAATTCTTTCTCACGTTCAGAAAGCACCTGGGCACGAACCAGACGTGAAAGGCTTGGCCATTGTAAAAGACCCAAAATAACCATCATCAGATATATTCGCTGGGTTGAGGTAAGTGAATTACCTAATAAAGCAGAAAGTATCATGGCAAAAGGTAAAAAGGGAAGACCGGAAACGATTTCCACGATACGCTGTAAAACAATATCAAGTTTGCCACCGAAGAAACCGGAAATTCCACCAATAACAACACCAATAATTGTAGAAATAACAACGGATAATGCTCCGATTGTCATAGACATCTTTCCACCATTAATTAATCTGTTCAAGATATCTCTACCCAATTCATCAGATCCAAGGAAATAACCCTTTAATCCCCAGGTTAATACCTTACCACTGTCAGTAATTGCATAATTCTGATAAGACCCGGTATATACTTTAACGATATTACTCTTGCTAACGGATGCCGGAACGTCTGACTGCTTAAAGTTGTTAAAGCCCCAAGCTACAACCTTACCGCTTTCAGTAACAGCTGTATAGTGGTATCTTCCGCCTTCTATTGAGACAAGCTTTTCAGATACTTCCGGTATTTTCCCCTCTCCTCTTTCAGAAAGGTTACCCCAGACGAATACTTTACCCTCGCTGTTTACTGCAGCCATTGTAGATGCGGTTGTTGCAATATCTACAACTGTACCCATATTCTCAGGAAGACTTGTATAGCTGTTTGTCTGTCTTCCAAGATATACTGCCTGACCATCTTTTGTAAGTCCTAAAAGAGCGTCAGAAGTAGCTGCAATTTTAACAATCTGTCCCTGATAGGCATGACTGTTTTTATAATCATTGTTTGCATCATTTCCAAAGAAATAAGTCTGTCCGTCATCTGTTAAAACCAGGGAGCACTGATAACCGGCAACAATATCTACCACATTACCCAGTCCCTGTATTTCTTCAGGCACTTCACATTGCTTCTGTCTGTCACTGCCCCAGGCAAAAACCTGACCTTCTTCATTCAATGCCAGTATATGGTCAAAGCCTGCAGATACGCGTTTAATCTTTCCCATACCTGTAGGAACATATTTTAAATTAAGGGTATTTGTAATCTTGGTCTTACCCCACATATATAACTGGCCGTCTGTGGAAACTGCCACCGTATAAGTAGGTCCTACAGAAATCTCAGCTACTTTACCCTGTAGAGATGAAGGTACATCCATCAGGTCTCTTCCCGGAGCAACATTCTGCTGACTGGTTTCCGTATAAGATAAATCAAGCTTTACAAATAATGGTCCGATAATAACCGTTGCAAATATTAATAAAAATACGATTAAACCTGTCATAGAAAGCTTATTGCTCGTAAAATTCTTAATAATAGTCTTTATAGGACCCTGCATCTGTTCTTCTTCTAATATTGATAATTTCTTCTCACCTGTGCCAAAGGCCTTAATGAATAGAAGCTGTAAGAAACTTCTTCTCTTTTTCGGCGTTTTATTATTTTCCATATGTGCGCCTCCTTCTATCGATTAACCCTGACACGGGGATCTACAAAACCATAACTTAAATCTATAATTAAGTTACCAACTAATGCGACAACCATATAAAACATCTGCACCGCAAGGGCAACATTATAATCCTGATTACGCAAAGCATCCATATAAAATTTACCCATACCGTTAAGATTAAACATTTCCTCAATAACTAATGAACCTGAGAAAATGCTGATGAACCAGCCGATAATTAAAGTAATAACCGGCAGTAAGGCATTTCTCCAGGCATGAGAATAGATAACAACCTTCTCTTTAAGACCTTTTGCTCTCGCTGTTCTGATATAATCCATACGCAAAGATTCAATCATGGCTGCACGAACATATCTTGTCATACCACCTAATGATCCAATGGTCATTACAATCAAAGGCAATGTCAGATAATGCATTCTGTCTAAAAAGAACGCCAGACCTGTGCCTTTAAAATTCGGTGTGTTCATACCACTGACAGGGAACCATCCCAATGTTACAGAGAATAAAAAGATACCGACCAGTGTTATAATAAATACAGGTAAACTGTATCCGACTATGGTAAGTACCTGTACTGCATTATCAAAAACAGAATTACGTTTTACTGCACAAATAATTCCTAAAGGAATTGATATTCCCAGGGCTAGTACTACTGCAAAAATATTGATAAAAATGGTGTTTCCCATAGGAGCTTTCACTATTTCAATAACCGGTTTCTTATATCTTACAGAATTACCGAAGTCACCTTGTACTACCCCTCCTATCCATTTACCGTATTTCACGATTATGGGGTCATCAAGGCCCATCTGCTCTCTTAACTGCTCGTATCTCATTTGATACTGTTCCGGTTTCAACTTACTCTTCATGGGCTCCAACTCTGCTCTTGCCGGATCTCCGGGTATCAGATTATATAAAAAGAACATAACAAGAGACATGATAAAAAATACAAATACCATGTAAAGCACTCTTTTACCAATATACTTTAACATCCTTATTTCCTCCTACTTAATAACTTGTCTAAAAAAGACACGAAAACCGCTTCTATGAATTCTTATTATTTGCCTATCATGACTAAATAGGCTTCTTCACTGAGTTTAGATAACAGTGCGAGGCCTAAGCCCAGTGAAGAACCCTATTTATAAAGAAAGACTTCCTAGATGAGCCATGCAATCATCTTTTTTCATGAGAAATAGGGTATGAAACATACCCTATTTCATCAGCAATATAAATTACACTTGAACTTTCTTATTCTTCAACATAAGCTTTCATAAGAGCATATGACATATCCCAGATACCATTAGGATTATAGTTCTTTAACTTAGCGTTATAGAAATCATGGTAAGTATTGGAATACAGAGGAAGATCAGGTAATAAATAGTTCCATCTTTCGATGAAGGAAACAAATTTGCTTTCGAAAGTTGTTTTATCAGTAGGATCAACTAATACCATATCTTTTGCAAGCTTGGATAATTCTTCATCTGTAATGAAGTTAGTGTTATCACCAGCTTTGATACGCTCAGGATCACTTGTATAAGTTGCTGCCATATCATAGATAGGTGTAAATCCTGTTCCTAAGTTGAACATGTTGTAAGTAGGAACGGAGTATTTCTTATCAGTTGAACCATCTCTGTATAAGTAGCTTAATAACTCAGTAAAGGTCATTACTGTCTGATTGATCTGGATACCAGCAGCAGCTACATCAGGGTTGTTCTGTAATTTTACTACTAAAAGGTCAGAAACTGCATTCTGCTCGGAAGAAGCCCACTCAAGAATAAGAGGCATATAGGTTCCGTCATCAAGTTTCTTGTAACGAACACCTGAAGTATAATCTTTACCATCTTTGTCATATACCCAGCCGCCTTCTTCTAATACCTTAACAGCATTATCAAGACTGTAAGCATATGCATTTAACTTCTCATCAAGTGTATCCTTTGTATCCTGGTACATCCACATAGCAGGTCCGTAAGGTCCGTTTACAACAGAACCGAAACCGCCTGTGAAAGCTTTAGCGAAATCATTACGATCTAACAGCTGTGCTACAGCCTGACGAACTTCTACGAACTGTGTAGGTCCGAAATCACAAACGAACTGTAATTTTCCGTATCCGTTACGGTCATAGGATGTATAAGCAAATCCGCCCTTGTCAACTAAGTCAAGACCAGCATTGATTTCATCACCACTTGCCATACCGTTTAACAAATCAACAGAACCAGTCTTTAACTCATCAAGAGCTGTTTCAGTTGTAACTTTTTTGTAGATAATAGTTTTGATAAGAGGTTTTAAACCTTCTTCATCACCAACAAATTTAGGGTTAACTTCAATAACAGCTTCTTTAGAAGACTCATTAAAGCTTACTGCATTGTAAGGTCCGCATGTAATTGCAGGTATTGTAGTTCTGGCAGCATTGATTTTTGCTTCATAATTTTCTAATGTAAAGTTATCGGAAAGATATGCACCTTTTCCGTCATCAGCGATTGTAACCTGATCATCTGTATAGAAAGAAAGCTTTGTAGGCTGAACAGATACTAAACCTAACTCATAGAAGTAAGGAAGGTTTGCTGCATCAATGGTTACAGCAAATGTATCATCACTAATTAAATTAACACCGGAGAATTCTTTTGTCTTACCGGATGAATAATCAGCAAAGCCTTTGAAATACATACCAACGATAGTATTGTTAGCTCCCATATCAGAAACTAATTTGGAAGACCATAAAAGCAGGTTAGCTACATAGTCTTTTGCTGTAATTGGTGTTCCATCGTTCCAAACAAGTCCGCTGTTAATTGTCCATGTATATGTCTTGGAACCATCTTCATTATCAGTAACTTTGCTGTCTTTTACAACAGTTGTATCAACAATGAACTCACCTGCGCTAGTTACTGCTACAGTTGAATATCCATTAGTCATCTGATAAATATCATTATCAGCTGCACCATTCTGGAAGAAAGGAATGAATTCACCGCTTAAGTCAGTTGTACTACCGATGATAATCTGTCCTGTAGGTTCTGTGGGGGTTGCAGGAGCCTCTGTTGCTGCAGGCTCTTCTGTTGTTTCAGTAGGTGTTGCTGTAGGCTCTGTTGAGATTCCGGTGTCATTGTTGCTCTTGCATCCTGCAAGTGTAAATACCATGACAACGGTCAGCAATAATGCTAACACTCTTTTTTGCATAAAATTTCCTCCTTAATATATTGTTGATATTAGTCTGATATAAACACTCGAATTTTGCTATGTATTTCTCCGCTTTAATGCGGTGAACCATTAAATCATTAAACTATTATACAAAAAAAGCCTTTCTTCATTGACATTCAATGATTTAGAAAAGCAACCTTGCAAATATTCATATTAGACAATATCTTTAACGACTTTAAGCCGTCATCACAAGTTGTATTATATAATACAATTAATCTATTGTCAATAAATCTTTATAAACAGTGAGTTTATCTATAATTATGCAGGGGTTATATTGTATTTAGTGCTTTTCCGCCCTTGTTAAATGCAAAAAAATACAATTTATCTGATAACTTATTTATTTTCTACAAGATTAAACATGCAATCTTTTTAAGTACAAGTTACACTATCCTGTTATTATGTACAAATTCCCAGCTTATAATTGGCAAAATAACGAAACTTTTTATAGGTATAATGTCTTATAGCTATTTACAATTGTAAATTTTATTATATTATGGTTTGATATTTTGTAAAAAATGTTATATTTCCTAGATATATAGGATAGGTAATAATTAAATTATCTTCCATCATGAAAAAAAGCACTCCCTATTTCAGTGCTTAATCTCCTATTTGTTTCTTATCCTTTTGCTTCTATAGGCTATCGTCAGGCTGGAAATGGATTAAGGGTATAATCGGTCTAACAGGTAGCAAAAATGAGAATTTACAATCTACTCGGACTGATTTATATAATAAGGCACAAGCTCTTTACAAGAATATACTCTCTACTCCACCAAAAGCAAAGGAGCAGTGGCAAGTCCGCCCCCTCCTTTTTATCCTATCCTCTTTTCCAAAGCATCCGTCTTTCTATTTAGTATTTCATGCACATGTTCAACTTCATCTAAAATCATACCATCCATTGCTTTTAGCTCCGCCGTGTCTTTCATCTGCTGTCTCTTTAACTCCTTTAACGTCTTCTCAAAATCCATTATCTTGTCAAGTATCAGATCAAGTTTTTCTGCATCAGTCATTTTATTTCCCCCATAAATTTTACTAATTCAAATCTTACCATCATAGCATGAATTTTTCAAGGGAGCTATTACATTTATACGAAATATTTAGGATATTAAACACAAAAACTTCTAGGAAAGCAAAAAACAGGGCCGATTTACTCGGCCCTGTAAAACTTACTATTATAGATACAAATTATATATGGATAAAACAACAGTACATCTAATAATCTGTTTTTTTTCAGATTTACGCTACGCAAACATTTGCAGCTTTAACCTTTCGACTACTAGGATCTCTTTCAATGTCAAAAGTGACTCTTTGACCTTCTTCAAGACTCTTAAACCCATTTGAAGTGATTGCAGAAAAATGCACAAATACATCTTCTCCACCATTTTCATCAGTAATAAATCCAAACCCTTTTTGTGCGTTAAACCATTTTACAATACCGTTATTCATTTACGATACCTCCATTATAATATTTGTATCAAAGTAAATAAAAAAATTGACCCTATACACAAACCAGTTAAAAGAACGACTTGTATGTATATTAGGCCAACTCTGTTAAATTCATTGATTATGTTTTACATACTATCACAGTTAATCCCCAAAGTCAACCATTATTATTTAAATAGATTTATTCTACGATTCATTTCTTACTACCGGCTACCAAGGCTGTCTTTGACTTGTCCAAATTATCACACTGAGTATTACAGTCAGACGTATGTAATCATTTATAAATAATCACTCTTAATTTACTAATCCACTTGTAATTTAACAATATTAAACTGTGAATTAATAACCAACCACAGTTGTGGGTTATAAATATTTATATTCCAGATTCCCGAGCCATGTAGATTGAAATTAACTATTAAACTTAGAACTGCATTTATACTTCTTGCATCTATAAACCAGACAATATGCTGTGTATCTCCACTAGTATATCTAAAAAATGGTGTTTGAGATAATGTGTCGAATTCAATCTTTGCACCATATGTACTGGCTAAATTAATAGCGCCATCGTAGGAAAGAACATTAATATTTGATAAACCTGGTAAAAAAGGCAACTCCCAGTCATAACCAATCGTTGGGATTCCTATAATTATTTTTTCCGGAGTAATAATAGTATTTATGTAATTTAAAAATATCTCCAAATCATTAATCGAAATTATTGGAGTTGGTGGGTTTACATTTGTTGCCCATTGATAATTCATAAATATAATATTTTGTGATAATTGATCTAATATAGAATAATCCACTCTTTCAAAGCTAGCATCAGCTCCAATATTACTAAGATTAGGGTCAACTGTTACAAATACTAAATATCCCTCACTATTTAAACGTTCGGTAATAAGAGTAAAAAATGAATTATAATATTGTATATTACTTACATTAATATATTGAAAAGAAATATTGACTCCTCTATAGCCCTTTATCCTTAGGATGCTTAAAAGATTCTGTATATAACTATTTTGAAAATCTGGATTTAATAATAAGTCAATTTCATTTACAATATTCGCCTTACCAGTTATCGTTAAAGTAGTTAGTAACAAAAGTGGGACAACACCATATGATTTGATAATTTCAATAATCTGAGAGTCATCTGAATAAGAAATTATATCTCCTTCTCTTGTTGCTGTATAATTTACGATTGAAAGGTAAGTAAGGTATGGTAAAGTTTTTGTTAGAACACTTTTATCAATACTGGGAGTGGTGTTTCCATGCAAAGTAATATTACCTTTTTTATTATAACTTATAATAATTGTTTCCCCAGGATAAATATATTTTCTATCTGAAAGAAACGGATTATTCATAAGTAGTTGCATGGTTGAGATATTAAACGCTTCTGCTATACCTATTAGACTGTCTCCTTCTTCAACTGTATAAACAACCTCTGGAATCGCTATAACAAGCGCTTGCCCTTCTACTAAACTATACGTATTTTCCAAACCATTATCTAAAATCAACATTTCTTCTGTAATACCATAATAACCAGCTATCGACTGTAATGTCTCACCTTGCTGTACAACATGTATCTCCATAAAAGCCTCAAATAATCGTTTATTTAAATATATGACTATTCTTTTTATAAAATCCATATTACTCATTGCAAAGTTTAAAAATTAATATTCGAAAGACATCTAACTTTTTAACTTGTTATGGTCAGCCACTCCTCTGATTTTCCGATTTTATTATTTATAACTGTGACTTCATTTATGATTTAGTGTCATATTTTTCATTTTCCCCCATACGGTATTAATGTAAAACATATCAATACTTTTGTTTTTCCATGTTGGTTGGTCAGTATCCCGAACCTACTGACCACCACTCTGTTAATCAAGGAGCTCTTTTTTCTTTCCAGTAACCATTCCAGGTCAGAACTGTTACATACGCAGCATTTGTATCTTTAACTATGATTGGGTAATAATTATATATTTTATGTAAGCAACCGGAAAACAAATGCACTATAGTATATCAGTACTTTTTTTTCAATTTTAGTATTATTTTGATAGTTTGATAATGCATTCATTTTATATCTAGTTACCAAATAGTTATCTCAGTATGAAAAAAGCACCCTTACGGATGCCTTAAATTCATTATTCATTGTCTACAATCATTGATTTTACAGTATTTCTTATAAGCTGGAAATGGGACTCGAACCCACGACTTCCTCATTACGAGTGAGGTACTCTACCAACTGAGTTATTCCAGCACATAAAAAATCGAGGTGACGGGATTCGAACCCACGGCCTCTGCGTCCCGAACGCAGCGCTCTACCAATCTGAGCCACACCTCGTTTTTAATATTTATGAATTAATCTCGCCAAATTATTATGCTACTTTCCAAGGAAAAAGTCAAGTAAAAAAATTCTTTTATATATAATAATTGGTATTATTTTATGAATGAGTTTATACTAACAGAATATATATTATTAGAGTAATTTAATGAGGTTGCCTATGGAGATTTATCTGGTTAAGCAAGGTGATACCATTTATTCAATAGCAGAAGCATATAAAATATCCCCTGAAACCCTAATAAGAAATAATGGTATAATCAACTACGATAATCTGGTAATCGGACAGACTATTGTTATCGTATATCCAGAGGAAACCTACACCGTAAAGGAGGGCGACACTTTATTTGACATAGCAGCCGCAAATAATGTTACTCCCCTTGAGTTATTAAGGAACAATCCTGATTTGTCCGGCCGCCGTCTTTTATATCCGGGGGAAGAATTAGTTATACGATACAATAATACCAACGGACGGCTGAAAACCAACGGATATGCTTATCCTTTCATTGATTTTACTGTACTGATAAAAACACTTCCCTACCTGAGTTTCTTAACTATTTTTACATATCAGTTATCTTCAACCGGCCTTCTTTCAGGCTATGATGATGCCGATATTATTAATTACGCTAAAATTTATGGTGTAGCACCGATTATGTTTCTAAATACAACTGACAGAACAATTGCAGCTGAACCGACTTCTTTTTTTTCCAGAAGTATTTCCTATGAAGTATTAAATTCCCTGATAACTATTATAATAGATAAAATAGAAGAAACAGGATATTCCGGTGTCAATCTATTTCTTGAAAACATTACACTTGATAACTACCCGATAATTGTTGACAATATAAAAGTCCTTTCATCCCGTATGAAGGAAAAAGGACTTATTACAATGTTTACACTTACTCCTGAAATCTTTAATCTGCCCTCCGGCATTACTTATCTTGATATTGATTATTCAGACCTTGCACAAGCTGTTGATTATATTATCCTGGCATCTTATAACTGGGGCTATACATTTGGTCCCCCTGCTGCTGTCACACCAATCGAAACAGTAACACAGAATCTTGATTACGCTACCTCTGTTATTCCCTCCAGAGAGATTTTTATTGGTGTCCCAATAATCGGGTATGACTGGAAATTATCCAGTGACGGTAACTATACCGTAGCAAATGCGCTCAATTCAGATGCCGCTATTATGCTTGCTACTGATGTTGGGGCAATTATAGAATTCGATACTGCCTCAATGGCTCCGTTTTTTACATATACCAGCAGAGACAATAACACTGATGTAAATCATATTGTCTGGTTCAAAGATGCCAGAAGCATCCAAACCCTCTATGGTTATACCCAGGAATATATGCTTGCCGGGGCAGCCGTTTGGAATATAATGCACTTTTTCCAACAGATGTGGTTTATCATAAATACCCAGTATCAGATTATCGGTCCCCATGATGAATTCTAACCTGTTCTGTTAGCTGTTTCTATTCTCTCCCCAGAAGCATATACCAATGGCTCCAGGACCGGAATGTGCTCCTATGCTGGGACTTATGACATTAATAATAACCTTGGCATCCTTCACTGCTTCTTTTATTAACCTGGCGACATACTCAGCTTCTTCCGCCGCATCGCCATGAACCACACAAATGGGTAAACCGGCGGAGCCTTCTATGGTGGCAGTATTTTCTGCACCAGCGGTGCTCTCTGCCATGGTGGTGTTATCCACCTCACCCATTTGCTTAACCATATTTGCAACAATGGTGGATAAGGACTTTTTACGACCTCTTACAGTTCCCGCAGGCACTAATTTTCCTTCGTCATTCACTACAAGTACCGGCTTGATATTTATCATGCTTCCGACAAAAGCTGATACCTTAGAAATTCGACCTCCGCGCTGAAGGTGAAACAGATCATTTACTGTAAATTGAACACAGAAGTTACTTAAATGCTGTAAAAGCCAGTCTGCTATCTCATCAATTCCTTTTCCGGCTTCCTTCAGTTCCACTGCTTTCATAACCATTAAGCCCTGTCCCAGAGAGGCATTCAAGGAATCCACAACTATAATCTTAGCATCTGTATATTCTTCGCACAATTCTCTGGCACCCGCTGCCACATTACTGCAGCCGCCGCTTAAGGCAGACGAAAAACTAATATGTAATACTTCTTTACCTTCTGTTATAAGCTTAAGAAAAGTAGAATGTATGACAGCAGGATTACTTGCCATTGTCGTAGGCATTAACCCACCCCGCATACTATCATAAAATTCTTTTGGCGTCAGGTTTACTTCATCACCGTATACTGTATTATTCAATTCATAATAATGGGGGATGATTACTATCCCCTTTTCACTTATGTAATCAGGCAGTAAATCACTGTTTGAGTCAGTTGTTATAACAAAATCCTTCATCCTTCATCTCCCTTATTGTTTTTATGTAAACTTATAGATACATTATACCTGATAGCTTACACGGTTGTACAGCTTTTAATTGTGAATCTAAAATATCTGTTTATACTATTTTTATAAATTTAATAATTGATTTATATATATTGATTTAAACCTTATCCTTTTAACGCTGGAATCATATAAAATCATAAACATATCCTAATGAACAATAATAAACGCAGCATTATGATATCAATGCTCAAAAAGATAATACACCTTTAAAAGTTAATTCTTGCAAAAAAAGAATAATAAATCCTTAATCTCTATCTTTTAAATACTTCAAATATGAATTAAATAGTCAAAAACCTCAGCAATCTTATGAAAACAGGCGAATTATGCAAAACAGAAAGAACGAATGCGCCTATGGAAAGGTATAAGAAGTCCTAATTCTCTGAATAGTTTGTGCTATAATGTAAAACAGATTGTTTGAGCGTAGCGAGTTATCTGTTTTACATTATGACAAGCACAAAATATTCAGAGAATTAGGACTTCTTATACCTTGGAATTGAAGCATGAGTTCTTTCTGTTTTGCACAATTTGCCGTCCCCTTGTGACCTCCCCCTATCCTTCCCCTATCCTTCCCCTAAATAAAATATGGGAAAATGTCTTTTTTTTTCACACCATTCGTCATATTCTCATATAATACATTATAAATAAACCGGAGGAGCCTATGGGAGAAATCTTAAGAATTAATAACGTCGTATACACTTACCATAGTTTAGAAGGAGAAACTCTGGCCTTAAAAGATATTTCCTTCCACGTTGATGACGGCGAATTCCTAGCCATTGTTGGACCAAGCGGATGCGGTAAATCGACTTTACTCTCATTGATTGCAGGACTTATAACACCTGACACTGGTGAGATTTTAATAGATGGAAAAGATTTAAAAGCATCCGGAAAAAATATCGGATATATGCTGCAGAAAGATCATTTACTGGAATGGAGATCCACTCAAAAAAATCTTACACTAGGACTCGAAATACAAAATAAGCTAACAGAAAACAGTTATGTTATGATAAATGAGATGCTTTCTACTTACGGATTGATAACCTTCAAAAATTCTAAACCCTCTTCTTTATCCGGCGGAATGAGACAACGCGCCGCTTTGATTCGCACTCTTCTGCTGGAACCCGATATACTTCTTTTGGATGAACCCTTTTCAGCTTTGGACTATCAAACCCGCATCGAAGTATCAGATGATATCTGGGGAATTATCAGAAAGGAGCATAAAACTGCCATTCTTATTACCCACGACATATCAGATGCAATGATTACGGAATTTCTACCAATTATTTTCTACATAATTCACCATATTTTGCAATCTGCATATACTAATAAAAAAGTAAAGGAGAATTGTGAATGAATTCAGACAGAGACAAAAATAAAGATGTGCAACAATCAGACTGCTGTGGCGGCTGGTCAAACAATCCTTGGGGCAGAGATCCCTGGCGTACTGGCCCATGGGGTCCTGGTCCCGGAAAACCTCCTTGGGGAGCCGGTTCCTGGGGTCCTGGTCCTTGGGGCAACGGCCCTTGGGGTCCTGGTCCTGGAAAAGGTCCTTGGGGTCCTGGTCCTTGGGGTCCTGGTCCGAGAAGAAGACCCTGGTAATAATTTTCACTATACAATAAATATCCGGTACTGGGAACTGTTCATCATTTTGCTTGAAGCAGTCCTAAGTACCGGATATTTTCCAGACATAACTATTTTTGTCATATAATGTTCTTTAATTTTAAGAAGATTCTACCTTGTTTCCTCTTCCTTTATCAGCTCTTCCAGATACTTAATAAGCTGAGGATATAACTCCTGTTGTTCTTTTTTCTCTCTGTTCCCGATCCACCGTATAAGAAGCTCTGCAATAAGTTCATTGGCGGTGTCTTCCGACAAACTGTAACCCTCATTCGGATAATTCACAATTATGTTCATACTGGCTCCCATTGCCTGCTGCAGCTGTACAGATGTAGCACTGCCACAAATAAGGGTGTGAATTATGTATTTCAATATTTCACACTACTCAATCTAATGTCTTTATCACAGGCTATTCATTACCACTTCCAATTATGATGTATTGAAAGAGCAGTCATGTAATTCAGCAAAAAGGATATACATACATTAGGGTGTGTCTGAAAACTGCTTGTACCGGGCTGGAGGTTCCGCTTTGTGGGAGGCAAGACGAAATTTTGGCGGAAAGGTGCTATATTCCCAAAATTGTAACGCAGAATACCCCAAAATGGGGTCTTCAGAACGGTACAATGAGTTTTCAGACACACCCTGGGTACTGGAATAGATAACAGGAGTATATGATTACCAGTCGTGGGAAATGCATAGATAGGAGGATATCATGAATATAGCCATTTACAGCAGGAAATCCAAATTTACTGAAAAAGGGGAATCCATAGACAACCAGGTTCAATACTGTAAAACATATGGTGATTCACATCTCCTTCATATTCCTGATAAAAATTATATTATCTATGAAGATGAAGGCTTCTCAGCAGCTACTTCCATGCGTCCTAAGTTTCAGCAGCTGCTTCAGGATATAAATGCGAATAAGATACAAATGCTTATGTGCTACCGTCTGGACCGCATTACCAGAAAAGTCTCTGATTTCTCCAAAACCCTGGAGTTGTTAGAACAAAAAAAGGTTGGGTTTATCTCAGCAACGGAGAATTTTGATACCTCAACTCCTATGGGAAAAGCCATGATATACATTGCTTCAGTATTTGCCCAGCTCGAACGGGAAACTACGGCAGAACGGGTACGTGACAATATGCTTGCTTTATCAAAAACCGGAAGATGGCTTGGAGGCCTGACCCCAATGGGATATACCTCCAAAGAAATCATCTACCTTGACTCTGAATTCAGAGAGAAAAAATTATACCAGCTTATCCCAGTAGAAAAAGACCTAAAAACTGTAGCTTTACTATTTGATAAATATCTGGAACTCGGAAGTCTTTCTGCAGTTGAGAACTACTGCCTTGTACATGGCATTACTACACAAAAAGGAGGCTGTTTTTACAAAAGCAGCATTGCCAATATTTTAGCGAATCCTACATATTGTACAGGTGATACAGCCTCTTATGACTACTTTTCCTCCCTTGGCTGCTGTATTACTTTTTCCCGGGAGGAATTCAACGGACGAAACGGAATACTCTGCTACAACAGAACCAGTCAGCAGAATAAGACTTCCCGTAACAAACGACCACCTAACCAGTGGGTGGTTGCTTTAGGTAAACATAAAGGACTTATTTCAGGTAATACCTTTATCCGTACTCAGAATTTATTGAAGAAAAACAGTGAAAAAGCTTCCCCCAGGAAAGACACCTCCTCTTATGCTCTTCTATCAGGAAAAATACGTTGCACAAATTGCGGCTCTGCCATGAGAGTGAAAAATATACGAAAAGCCGGTGATAAGATCTACTACAGTTATGCGTGTGAACAAAAGATTTTTTCCAAAAAGTTAAATTGCAATAGCACGAACTTGAACGGAAAATTTTTTGATGACTATTTACTTGACCTCATAAGCACCATACTTCTGGAAGCAGTGAATTATAGCAAACTTCTTAGGATTTTACAGGATAAAAGAACAAATCTAAAGAAAGAAGACTTAGAATACAGGCAAAGGCTGGATTCTTTAAGCAATGAGAAAAAAGACACTGAGAAAGAAATTGAGACAATTATTACACGGCTTGCCACCGATTCCTCTCCTCTTCTGCATAAATATATGCTTCCCAAATTAGAGGAATTAGATTTAAGACTTAGAGAGCTTCAGATAAAAATAGACTCTATGGCACCTATATGTCAAGAAGTATACGATTTCCCCTCTTCAAAGAGCTTTCCTGAATTCTTGCATACAATAATTATGACCTCCGAGCTTTCTCAAAAAAAAGCATTGATTAACACTCTTGTAAAAAATATTACCTGGGATGGCCACCAGGCTTCTGTCACCTTAGTATAATTTCAGCATTTTGGTAATAACAGGTGAAGCTGTTTCCATGGCTGACCGTATAATCATCCTGAGCAACCGGCCAGGCACTGTTAAACGTGAAATTCCCGTGGAGCTTACCCTTGATGAGCGAACTCCCTTTAAAGCCAGAAGTGCGCCGGAATTCAAGGAGTATTTTAATATGATCTGGAAGGAGTTAAGCTATGGCAAAATCAATAGTTAAACCTGCTTTCTCTTCTTCCCACCAGGCATTTCTCAGACAATATCACAGACGTAAGCGTATCATACGCTGCCTGCAGTTACTGATCATTGCATTTTTTCTGGCTTTCTGGGAGATAGCCACCCGTATCGGACTGGTGGATTCCTTTATATTTAGCAGTCCCTCCAGGGTGGCAGGGACTTTTCTTGATATGTCATCTGATGGGAGTGTATTCTATCATACAGGTATAACCCTACTGGAGACTTTTGTAAGTTTTGCATTGGTAAATATTCTGGGAATCTTCATAGCCATCCTGTTATGGTGGAATGAAAATCTGGCAAAAGTTCTGGAACCTTATCTGGTGGTATTGAACAGTCTTCCAAAATCTGCATTGGCTCCTGTCTTTATTGTCTGGCTTGGCAATAATGTAAAGACGATTATCGTAGCTGCCGTTTCTGTCGCAGTCTTTAGCACCATCATCACTTTATACACTAATTTTATCAACACCGAGGAAGATAAGAAAAAGCTTATCTTAACCTTAGGGGGCAGCAAAATGGATATCCTGCTCAAAGTGGTTATCCCTGGAAATATCCCGCAGATTATCAGTATTATGAAAGTTAATATCGGCTTATCCCTGGTTGGTGTTATTATCGGTGAATTCTTAGCTGCCAAAGCAGGTCTTGGTTATCTTATAATTTACGGAAGCCAGGTCTTTAAACTGGATTATGTAATTATGTCTATTGTAATCCTCTGTATTCTGGCAACCTTTCTATACCAGCTGCTTTCTTATTTTGAGAAAAGATACCACCGTAATTAAAGGCTGGCTTCTTTCATCCAGGGACACACTTTACGAATCAGCACATCCATCGCGATAAATAATAAAAAACCCACGAAGGAGATTACCAAAATCCCTAAATACATCTGAATATAATTAATTCTTGACCAGGCGTCCAGAATATAATATCCCATTCCATATTCTGTTCCATAACCTTCAATAAAAATCAGGATTGATACCGCCGTTCCCAAAGATACTCGAATACTGGTAAATAACTGCGGCAGTATTGCCGGCACTGTAATATGCCTTATTATCTGCAGACGACTTCCACCGGAGCATATAACTGCCTGGTAAAGTGCTTTGTCAATATGTAAAACACTGTCCCTGACAGAAACAATAACCTGAAATACAATGATACAGAATATAATAACTACCTTAGAACCGTCCCTCATTCCCCACAGCAGCATTGCAATAGGAAGAAGGGCGGTTTTTGGTATGGGGTAACTGAAATAAATCAAAGGGTACAGATACGCATTTGCTCTCCTTGAGTAAGCCATCAAAATACCGGTTGGGACCCCCACCGCCAATGACAGGAACAGCCCATAAAATATTCTTCGCAGACTATAAAATATGTGATAAAATATACCATCTGAAAATACAGAACCAAAATTGGCATATACCTTAAGTGGATTTGGTATGACTGCCATATCTAACAGAAATGAAAAAAACAGCCATATAACATTTAGTACCAAAAAACCTTTCAAAAAAGTCAGGCACTGTTTTGCTAATGATTTCATGGATTTCCCTCCGTATACAGTTTAAAACTGCAGTAACTGCCTGAGACTTTCTTTTTTCAGCGAAAGCTCTGTCTGTTCCCGGATAATCTGTCCAAAGTATGGATTATCCTCCAGATGCTTTATATTGCCGCTGACTGTATCCATTACTGCAATTTTATTTCCAAGATACAGAGCTTCCTCTATATTATGGGTTACCAGAAATACCGTAGGGCGATATTTCTTCCAAAGTGACAGATACAGGTCCTTTGCTTCATCACCGGTTACAGCATCCAGGCTTGAAAAAGGTTCGTCCATCAGCAGCAGTTCCGGTTTTAACAAGAAAGCTCTGGCAATAGCTGTTCTCTGAGCCTGACCTCCACTGATTTCACCCGGAAAACGTGACCATAAATTATTAATATGCAGCGCTTCTCCGATTTCCTCCAATGCCTTATTGTACTGCTCACCTTCTGCCTCTTTCTTAATCTTAAGCGGCAGGAGGCAATTTTCCCTGACAGTTTTCCAGGGCAGCAAACCGCTGCCCTGAGGTATAATTCCGATTCTGTGGGTTTTGGGAGACAGAACAGTCCTTTGCCCTTCTTTTTCTATAAATGCACCGCCGGACAAAAGAGGAAGAATCCCTGCCAGAGCATTGATAAGTGTTGACTTACCACAGCCTGATGGTCCCAGTAAGGCCAGGCATTCTCCGTCTTCGATTCTCAGGTTAAGATCCTTTACAACGGTTTTCATATCTTTTTTTGCTTTATAACCAAGAGAGACATGCTCTAATAATAACATTTTCTCCTCATTTCCGGATAACCAACCTTTAATTGGATATTTCATCCCTTACTGATATAACGGATAAATGAATTTCATTAATAAAATGTGTATTGCATGATTTATTGATACACATCAAATACTAACTGGTCGTAACTTAAGTCCTTACTGCATAAGCCCTTCTCCGCCGCCCAGGCTATGGCAGCCTCCAGGTTTTCTTTTACAGGAAGTGTACTGGTACGGTATTTACTTATTTCAATCTGACCTTTCATTTCCTCGGGATAACCGGCAGCTTTTATAACCGCATCCTCATATTCCTTTACGTCCGTTTCATTAATATAATCAACAGCTTCATTATAGGCTTTGTAGAGATTGCTGATTGCTTCTTCCTTCTCTCCCAGGGCGGTCTTGGTAAAGGCAGAAACCGCCGGATACAGTCCGTAAGAATTAGCACTTCCCAAATAAACTGCTCCGTCATTTATGGCAAGGGTTGCAAATGGCTCCGGTATCAGCACCAGATCTATTTTATCATTTCTTAGCATTTCCAATCTGTCGGGTATTCTGGGAATTGCTTCTTTCACCACATCTTCCGGTGACAGCTGATTGCTTTTAAGGATGGTATCCAGGGTATATTCAATAAGTGTATTTTGTGATATGGCAATGCTTTTGCCTTTTATGCCATTTATATCTGTAATGCCTGTATTTTTACCGGCCAGAAGTTTAAAATCACCATCGGTGATACCAGTTATACGTACATCAAAGCCGGCATTCTGGTACATACATACACCTATAAAATCCGTTAATACGCCATCCAGTTCTCCCGCGGTGAATGCAGCATCCCTGTCCTTGGCCGCTGTAAACATTTCCAGATCCAGTTTAAAACCATATTTTTTATCCAGGCCTTTTTCTGTAATCAGTTCAAAGGGAATAACATCCAGTGATGACATCATGCCTACTTTAAGTACCACCGCTGCCTCCTCATTTCCCTGATTCTTTTGTTTACCGCAGCCGGTTAATGCAATTGCAATTATAAGAAAGCTAATAAACAGCTTATTTTTCATCTTTGTTTCTTCCTTCCCATCTTTTATAACAAGTATTTTCTATCCTCAAATTATCAAGAACCTTTCCCACAACGAAATCCACTGCCTCCTCAAGAGTTTGAGGGTGATTATAAAACCCAGGCATTGCCGGCAGTATGGCAGCACCAAGCTTGGATAATTCATAGAGATTCTTTAAATGATTTGTTGAAAAAGGCGTTTCTCTTGGTACCAGAAGAAGTTTTCTGTCTTCCTTCAGCATGACATCTGCCGCTCTGGTTAACAAGGTCTTTGTTATACCATTAGAGATTTCTGCGGCTGTAGACATGGAACAGGGTATTACCACCATGGATTCACATTTAAAAGAACCGCTGGCAATAGGGGAGAATAGATTATCGTTATTTTCAAGGATTATATTCTCATTCACCTTTTGCCATTCCTGTACCTGTTCCCGGAGACTTTTACCAATTTCATATTCATAGACCTGACTTCCGTGCTCAGAGGCAACCAGATGAAGTTCATACTCCCCTGACAGCAATTCTTCTACCAGGCGTTTAAAATAGATGGAGCCGCTGGCTCCGGTTATACCAATAATTAATCTTCTCATAACAGCCTCCTGTCCTGTCAGATTTTTCGTATATGTATACATAAACTCATTATTATTTACATATTTAATTATTTCTTACCATAACTCATTTGCACCTTGCCGCATTCCAATTATAATGGAAGACTTCGGCTCTTTGCTCTGACTTACCCCTTACAGAAATGCATCTGCCAGGCCAAATATAAGAAAAACAATGCTTACGATCTGATTAACACTATAAGAAGCAATATTAACATTAACCAGGTTATCAGGTGACACCATCCTGTATTCAGCAACGAACAATGCTGCTATCACTGCGATTCCTGTATAATAAATTACTGAAAGGTTAGGTGACAGGATGCCGACGGCAATCAGGCAGAATAGGGTTACCGTATGAAGAAAGGCTGATATCCACAAAGCATATTTCACACCGAACTGAACCGGTACCGAATGCAGCTTGTTGGCTTTATCAAAATCGTAATCCTGACAGCCATATATAATATCAAAGCCTGCTACCCATAAGGTATTGGCTGCTCCCAGGAACAGCGGCACCCAGGTAAGGCTGCCTGTAACAGCAAGCCAGGCTCCAACCGGCGCGCAGGCACATGTTACACCAAGTATAAAATGACAAAGGAAAGTAAATCTTTTGCAATAGGAGTATCCAATCAGAAGTATCAGAGCAATCGGTGATAGCAGCAGGCATAGAGTATTTAAGCGATATGCACCATATAGCATTATCAGGAAACAGACGCTGGTAAGTAATACTACCTCTTTTTTGTTTATCTCACCTTTTGGCAGCTGACGGCTCTTCGTTCTTGGGTTCCTGGCATCTATTTCAGCATCTATGACACGATTGATGGCATTGGCACCGGTTCTTGCCCCCATGAAGCAGACCAGTATAAAAAATACGGTTTTAAAGTCTGGGATTCCTTTCGACGCCAGTACCATTGATACCATAGCAAAACTTAAAGAGAAAATCGTATGGGAGAACATAACCAGTTTTCCGTATTGCTTTAATTTCTCTACAACCTTATGAATTATCCTAATCAAGCCCATATTCTTTCCATCTTTCACTCACCAGATCAATAATTTCCTGTGACATGGTAATGTCTTCCGGCCAGTCTCTGGTAAGTCCTTCCTCTTTCCATTTTTTTGTTGCATCAATACCGAATTTATTCTCTAAAGCGATCAGATCTCTTTTCGCATCTATATTATTAAATAATTTCCACATTACCAGGGAGAAGTTGGAAATATCCACACTATCGTCCACTGCAATGACAAATTTGTCATTCTTATCTTTTAGCTGCTCCATTAACAGATCCTTTGCTTCACCAGGGTATTTTTTGCTAACCTGAATAACCTGAAAACTTTCTTTTCCCGTTGTATCTCTTTCTGTAGTTGCATCCACACCCAGTCTGGTACCATATAGGGCTTTATCTGAGGAATGGTCAAGTGCATCCAGAGGCCCTTCGGATAAGAGCAGGTCATTAAGACTCCCTACATTTCTAAGAACTGCCTGTCCTACTTCCTTCAGATTCTGCACATCTACATTTTCATTTACAATAACCACAAGCTTGGTATACATCATCTGTCCCATGCCCCATACTGCATTCATTACCTTCCTGGCACAGCCGGGGTATGCAGAACGGACAGAAAGTATGGCACAATTATGAAATACACCTTCTAAGGGAAGGTTAATATCCTTAAGCTCCGGAATCTGCATTTTCAGGATAGGAAGAAAGATTCTTTCAGTAGCCTTTGCCATATAACAATCTTCCATGGGAGGCTTTCCCACTACAGTAGCAGGATAGATTGCTGCTTTTCTGTGAGTGATGCAGGTTACATGAAACCTCGGATAGTAATCAGCCAGGGAGTAATAACCTGTATGATCACCAAAGGGCCCCTCAAGTACCAGCTCCTCTGTGGTATCAACATAACCCTCCAGCACAATTTCCGCGTTTGCCGGTACATATATATCGTTGGTAATGCATTTTACCATGGTGACATTGGATTTCCGAAGCCAGCCTGCCAGCATCATTTCATCCAGCATTTTCGGCAAAGGTGCAGTCGCCGCATAGGTAATAGCCGGATCACAGCCAAGTGCTACGGATACGGGCATTCGCTCTCCCTTCGCCTTATATCCTCCATAGATTTCCGAACCGTCTTTATGTTTATGCCAGTGCATCCCCGTGGTCTTCTCATCTAATATCTGCAATCGGTACATACCCACGTTCTGCTGCTTTGTATTCCTGTCCTTGGTAAAAACTAAAGGCAGGGTAAAAAACCTCCCTGCATCCAAAGGCCAGCATTTTAGCACCGGCAAATTATATAAATTCACTTCTTTTTCTATAATCTGTTGGCATTTTCCTCTTCCCGGCCTTTTAAGGGGCAGAGCGTAGAGAAGCCTGAATAATCTTGGAATACTTCTTATCAATCCCTTTAGGGTGAGGTAATTACGAAGTTCCAGATATTCTTTGATTTCGTCCCCGATTTCATCCAAGTCTTCTGCCTCTAAGGCCATACTCATCCTTTTAAAGGTTCCCATGGCATTTATCAGCAGCGGATAGGGAGAATTTTTTACCTTTTCGAATAAAAGTGCGCTTCCGTATTCTTTTGAAATTCTGTCTGCTATTTCTGTAATTTCCAGCTCAGAGGAAACCTCCGCCTTGATACGTTTCAGCTCACCTTTTTTCTCCAGGGCTTTTATAAATCCTTGTAAATCCTTATGTGACATCTTTTCTACCTGCATTCCGTTAATCTTTTCACATTGCATCAGTTAAACAGCTCTAACATACCTACTATAACAGAAGATTTCTGATATGACAAGAATTTTTAAGAAAGCAATGACACTTAAAATGAGCCTATGGGAAGGTGTGTATTTTGCCGTACCCTTGTGAAAATCTGACCTTTTAATATACAAATCAAATATTCGCATGATTTTTTTTGTTCAACTGCCGACGAAGATAGATGAGATTGCCTTGACGAGATGCCTCGGGACATAGTGGAAACAGATCATATGTTTACTATAATAGAATTAATTATATTTACAAATAGCATCTAATAGTTTAGATAAAAATAACGTATAAATGTGCAGCAAATTTGACTATAATTATTCACTGTTTTTTATCAAGCCTATGAAATAATTATAATCAAAACCACTCAGAGTATATTTGAAATTATTCTTATACACATTTCCATCATAATTCAAATAAAAACTTTCTTTCATTATTGATGAACTATTGTTAAAGGTACCATATATACCTATTCGAAAATTCCAAGTATCAAGATTACTAAAATACAAAAATCCTTGTTTTAGCTTCTGAGATTCTAGATAATTTATTATTTCGTTAATAGTATTCCTATCATTTATAGTTATCGTTTGACCTTTCCACTCTGCGATAGTAATAGATGTGACATCATCTGTTTTTATATTTACCAATTTTTCATCCTTGCTTGCTAAGATAAATGCACAAATTAATATTATAGCTATTAAAACAATAAAAAAAATAATTAAATAATTTCTTTTCATTTTAATATTTGCTAGTTTCATAAAATTCAAATTCCTTTCGCTCGACTTACGCACAAACCATTATTTTATCCAATCAGTATATGCATGGTTTGATTTTTTGTTAGGCAGTCAGATGTGTTCCTTCAATTTCCTTAGGCTTCCATTTTACACCTAGTTGTGTTTTGACCTTATTTACTTGAAAAAGAACCTTAGCCTTTATGCTTTCATCCTTACTTGGCTCAAGCAAATTTGCCTACAATACATTCCAAATTGAATTGTAGGCAAATTATATATAATTTATTTTATGACTTTCCTACAAAAATAATTCTTAATTTACCATCCAAACAAGACCGGTTGTCCAATCATTATTTATGATAGCCGCATAATCACCCCAATTATCATGTGCTTGGTAATATTCACCACTATATGAATATGCAGTCACCCAATGATTCCCATACGGACTTCCCAGTATACTTACTATTCCTAAAACTGCTGGCCATCCCTTATCAATTGAATCTTTAGCCCATGTATCAACTAATATTAATTCTGACGAACTTTGAATATGACTAAGTGAATAATAATCCATAAAATCTCCTATACCATAGTTTAAATCACTAGGGTAAGTACCGCTTCCATCATCACCAATAAAGGATTTTAATTTTGTTATTAGAGTACCTGCACTTGTTGAACTTCTTGTTCTTACACTTGATGGAACAAAGGTATCATCAATATAATCATCTAAATACGCAAGCATAACAGCTGTTGCATATGTCCCACAAGTATTATCTGTATTGGTCCAAGTAGCGTATCTCACAAACCTAGAAGAAGAAATCCCTGTCCAAGTTTTTGCTGAAGTGGCTGTTGCACTAATAGATGAAGATGTGGTTAAGCTTGCCTGTAATGACTGCTCTTTATTCTGCTCCTTACTAAGCATATTATCATTCTTTTCAATTAACTCATCCGTAACATTCAAATCAACAGATTTACCCGATTTTGAATCAATGTGCTGATTATTCTTTTCAACAACATAATTTCCTGGCCCAGCATAAATTAATCCAGAGTCGCTATAATCTTTATAAGGATATGAATTTCCAGTATGTAAATTACATTCAGATATTATTGCATTTTGACTGGTAACAATAGTATAACCACCTTCGTTAAAAACTGCAAGAACATAGTTTGGCTCTCCATTAACATCATATAACTGGATAACTTTTTTTATAGTTACATTAGAATTAGTCAGAGCAAATACATTATCTTGAATCATAAATTCCAATTCACTATTAATAACTGTGTTATTAATAGATTTAGTTGTATCTTTGTTGATTAGTAGATTGTTATTACCTTTCGCTAAAGCTGGAGTTGTAAATAATAATGAACTTAACATAACACATAAAACTATAATCTTATTGCTATTTCTCATACTTACCTCCTTTGTATAACACAAAAATTCACAGTTACATTACATACATGCACGTATTAGTATAATAATACACATAATTCCATTATATGTCAATTTTTATTGTATTACTATGGAATTAGTATAATAGTCTCATTTATTAGTACTGTAAAATGATTAATATTAATCCAAAACACCAATATGGAAATTTAGGTGAAAGAGGTATGTTATCGGGAACTATCATTAGACTTTCAATGTTAACTGCTTTTCTTCTTTCTTTGAAAAAACCGAAAAGAGCTAGAATACTTGATTTCCCTTGGATTTTTCTGTGTTGAATTGTTAGAAGCTACGCGTGTTCTGTAGTTGAGAAATAAAAAACAGACCTAAGACAGGGTGAGATGCTCCCTTCTTGGTAGACAAGTGGAACAATAAAACTGGTCACTTAGTAGGGATCGTATATTTATGGGAAGAAGAAAAAATTTTTCTTTTAAATTAAATAAATATTGTTCAAAGATGTTTAGCAAGAAAAAACACTGCAACATATGAAGCTAAATGTTTATGTATTAATCGTAACCGTGTGTGTGAATGGATTTTGATATACCAATCTTTAGGCACGGCTGATCACATTACAACATCTAAAAATACAGTTTATTCTTCCGGTTTAAAACAGAATGTAGTATTGGATTATCTTGATGGGGAGGGCACTTATTCTGATAAAGCAACTACGATACTGGATTTTGAAGTATAATGTTCAGAAGAGTTAAAAACTTATGGAATTATTTCATCCCAATAAAGAAGAGCATTTCTCAACCATATTCCATCCGTTATATTGATGGTTGGATAATTAAAATTCTTCTTTTCATAAGTACTTTCTCCTCTTTTTTATATTTTCGACATTACCTTAAGCATAGCAATCTATCCACCTCTTAACAATACCAATTATCAACATATTTTCAAGTTAGCTGACATAATAAAAGACGCTATACAATATTTCTGCACAACGCCTTATTTATTAATTTCTACAGTATTTCTTTTAGCTTCTCAATTTCTTCCTTCGTCAACGTTACCCCTTTTCCCATCTTCTCATGACCGGGAGCCCAATCACGAATATCATACTTGGGAGCTGCCTCATTCCAGCTGATGAGATTTAATTCTTTTCTCCATCCCTTTGCGTTTTCTGATAATACACCTATTTCTTTTATGATTTCATATTTAATATCAGCCATAATATCCTTTCCACCAACACACTTTATCACTAGCTGCGTGGTCTGATCTGAAATGGGTAAAAAACAGACCTGCGACGGGCCGGTTTAATGCCCTGTTTAGGTGTAAAATTTTAGATGCTTTCGCATGATTTTCTATTTCATTTTCTACTGTCGACGAGGATAAACGGGTTTGCATCAAGGATAAGACGGGGTGCCCGGTGACAAGTAGTTCTTAATAACACACAATTACGCCGCCGTCGCCAGCATACATGGTGCTGACACCTGCTGTTTCCACGATAATACAATCTTTAAAGGATACTCTCCTTAAGAGCTCTTCTTTCACATACTGGGCTCTTCCGTAATTATTGCAGTGGGCGATTCCCAATATCCTGTCTTGGGGATTCTTAACATCTTTTTCCACGGCTTCAACCATTACCCCCAGCGCTTTCTGAATACCTCTGGCCTGGTCCAGCTTGGTGATTGTACCTTCCGGTGTAGCCATCATAACAGGTTTGATATTTAAAACACTGGTTATGACCGCTTTAAGGCCCGTAAGCCTGCCGCTCTTTCTTAAGGTGTCCAGATTCTCCAGTACAAATTTAGTACTTAAGCCATCCCTGAATTTATGAACGGCTTCGACAACTTCATGAAAGGGCTTGCCTGCACTTGCCAGCTCTCTGATCTTATGTGCTATAAGGGTCTGCCCAACGGAGGCGGAGCAGGAATTAAAAATCTCTATATTTTTAGCTGTGTTCTCTTCCAAATACAGATTTTTACCTACTTCCGCACTGTTAAAAGAGCCGCTTAAATTAGCTGATAGGGTTACCACATAAATATCCTCATCTCCTCCATATAATTTCATATATGCTTCGGGAGAAGGGCAGGAGGATTTCGGACTAACAGGAGATTCTCTGACCATTTTTAAAAAATTAGCCTGATCAAAGGTCTCATCATCCACGATTCTGGTCTCACCTACCTGCAGTTCCAAAGGTACTAAATGAAAGTGGCCGTCTTTTCTCATTTCTTCGGTTAAATCTGTACAACTGTCTACAATTATCTTATACGACATATGGTCATCCTCCATAAATTTCTGTTGCTTTCCAAAATTAAAACAGTATTTTCACTGTAAAAATATTTCAATTTAGTTTCCATAATATCGGTTATGTCAACCACATCCCTTTATTACAAATACCACTTAACGTAGTTTTGATTACTACTAATTGTAGCACATTATATAATAATTTTAAAGAGGTTTTCTATAAATTTTCTATAAAATTCTGATTGCTTTCATATAGTAAACATTGGAAGAACATGATTGCCCGGTCTATGTCTGAAAACTGCTTGTACCGGTCTGGAGGTTCCAGTTTATAGGAAGCAAGGTGCTATTTCAGGGACATAGTGTTGTTATACTCCCAAGAATGCAGGGCAGAGTACTTCAAAGCAGAGCCTTCAGGACGGTACACAATGAGTTTTCAGACACACCCCAAACTGAGTCCTGTTAATTATATGAGCCCTGTTAATTATACAAACAAAAAACAGTTTCTAAATTTCAGAAACTGTTTTTTATATTTACTATTTATTGTAATTATTCCTTTTTAGGATTCATATTATTAGTTCTTAGTCAGAATCTCCATGATCTCATTGCTTCTGGTAATAAAATTGGTCATTGCTTCACCGTCAAGTGGCTTATGGCTTAACAATGCTAGATCATAGAGCTGGGAACAGAACAGAGGCACATACTGACTGTCTTCCTTCTCAAAGATATACTGTACCAGTTTGTTTCCAGCATTTAACACCAGGGTTTCACTGCTGCCAAACATATTAGGATCCATTCCGTACATATTATACATCTTCATCATTTCCTGCATTCTGCGGCTTTCTTCTGATAATGTTATCATAGAAGAAACCTTCTCGTTCTTAAGCTTAACTACCTTAACCTCGAGCTTTTCTTTATTTAATACTTTTCGGAACAGGGCCGTAAGCTTCTCATTTTCGTCCTTTAAAGCCTCTTCCGTTGAGCCCTCTTCTTTAAAGCTGTCTGTGATATCAGCATCTATACGCTGGAATTTGTAATCCTTCTCGGTCTGCTCTAACTGAGTGATAAAAGGCTGGTCAATGTTATGGGTAAGGATAAGAGCATCAATGCCTTCCTGTTTGAACATATTGATGTACTGACTCTGCTGCTGTTCGTTTGTAACGTAGTAGACAATGTCTTTCTTTTCTTCCTTATCTGCATCACTACCGTCAGCATTCTCGGATGCTTTTACTTCTTCTGTGGTCTCTGAAGCCTCAGCAGAAGCAGTAGCTTCGCCTTTCGCTGCCTTTACATATTCAGGCAGAGTAACATACTTGCCTTCAAGATTCTTAAAGATAATGAAATCCTTCATTTTATCCCTGAATTTGTCATCCTTTAAGCATCCAAACTTAATGAAAGGACTGATATCATCCCAGAATTTTTCGTAGCTTTCACGCTCTACCTTATACATACCGGATAATTTATCCGCAACCTTTTTGGAGATATACTCTGAGATTTTCTTTACAAAACCATCATTCTGAAGTGCACTTCTGGATACATTAAGAGGCAGATCAGGACAATCGATAGCACCTTTTAACAGCATCAGGAATTCCGGTATTACCTCTTTGATATTATCTGCAATAAATACCTGATTGCTGAACAATTTGATGGTTCCTTCCAAAGTATCATACTCTGTATTTAATTTAGGGAAATATAGAATTCCCTTTAAGTTAAAAGGATAGTCCATATTTAAATGAATCCAGAACAAAGGCTCCTTGTAATCATGGAAAACAGTGCGGTAGAACTCTTTGTATTCTTCCTCTGTCACATCATTGGGATGCTTGGTCCAGAGAGGGGTTGTATTATTAATAGGCTTAGGGCCCTTTGGCTTTTTCTCTTCGGTTTCTGCTTTGTCTTCGGTTTCTGCTTTGTCTTCAGTTACATTACCGTCTTCATCCACTGCAGCATCGATTACATCATCTTCTGCTGCTTCGTTTTCTTCTTCAATTTCTTCCTCTGGCTCTTCTTTTGCATTGGCATTTTTGAAGTAGATCTCAACAGGCATAAAAGAACAGTATTTCTCAATAACCTCTTTTGCACGATACTCATTGGAGAATTCATAGCTCTCTTCATTTAAGAACAAGGTGATTTCTGTTCCTCTGCTCTCCTTCTCCCCTTCTTCCATAGCAAATTCGGTACCGCCTTCAGATTCCCAATGAACGCTTACAGCACCTTCCTGCCAGGAAAGTGTATCAATTGTAACTTTATCTGCAACCATGAAAGCACTATAAAAACCAAGACCGAAATGTCCGATAATCTGCTCCTCATTGGTTTTGTCCTTGTATTTGTTCAGGAAATCTGTGGCTCCTGAAAAAGCTATCTGATTGATATATTCCTTTACTTCATCAGAAGTCATACCAATACCGTTATCAATAAACTTTATGGTCTTCTCTTCCGGATTAACAATTACTTCTATCTTGAATTTATTGTCCTCAGGAAGCTTCGCCTCTCCCATAAGTTCTAACTTCTTTAATTTTGTTATAGCATCACTACCGTTAGATATCAGTTCGCGAAAGAAGATATCATGGTCAGAATACAGCCATTTCTTAATGATAGGAAATATATTTTCCGAATTGATTGACAGACTTCCATGTTCATTCATCATAATAATCGCTCCTTTTCTTTATCTCTCATATAAGCATAATATTAATACGCTTGTATGTATTTGTCAAGACAAAATTAGCACTCATTTAAAGTGAGTGCTAACAAAAATTTATTTTATTCCTCTTCCGCTGCAATACCTTCTTTTTTTAGGAACTTCTTCACATTTTCATCCCAGAAATGATCAAGTGTCTTGTCCAGTGTAAAGGTTCCAATGGAGGTTCCCGTTACAATGGTCAGGTTTTCTTTTTCATAACGAATATTCAGGAATAATCCGTTAATGTCCTCTTTGTTTAAGGCAACACCGGACTGTGCAAGGAGCTTTTCCGTATTCTCCGGGGATAAGAGCATTACGATTTTTATAAACAAAGGAAGCTTATTTCCTTTCACCACCGAAAAGACATAGGGCTTTATATCTGCCCATTTGGCATATTTTTTCAGCTGCAGTTCTTCTTTTTCTTCTTCCGTATAAAAAGATTGATTGATTTTACCATCTATGGAAAAATGTGCATAGGTAATTACCTCCGCTTCTGAAACCATAAAATTGTCAAATACCTTTTGAATAAGCAGACTTCCCATAAAACTTTTAACATCCAGTATTTTTAATGATACCAAGTATATTTCCTCCTAACCTACAGATACTAATCTCAAATAGAACAACCAAATAATTCTTTACTTTATCCCAACGTAACCGTCAGAGTTTTCTGACGAACCCGGAAATACAATTCAGTAAGGAGGGTATTTGTATGTATTTTGACCATTCCAAACGAAGCTATTACCGTTTTCCAAACAGAAACAGCGTTACTGATTTTGAAACTCAAAGTCCGATGTACTTCCCGGACAAACATTCTGAGCTTCTGGATCAATTTTCAGACCTTTACTTTAATCCATCGGATACAACTGAGAATGACACCCGGGACAGGTATTCCTGATACTGGCAATACCAGATCCTTAAATAAGCTGAAACCATCAGTTTGCCAGGCGTTATTCTTTGAGCATGTCCGGTCTGAAAGTCCTCTTTGCGGTATAAATACTATCACGAATCAAACAAATCTATCAATAAAAATAATTAAACTCCAGCCACCGCAAAGCAGGACTATCAGAACAGTGGACATTATTATAGCCATTTCTTATTATATTTTTAATACTTTACGTGTAACATATATCTTAATACTTCTTCCCTCCAGCGAAAAGTTATCTGTTTTGGCTTCTACAACAATTTCCTGCTCACCGGAAACCCTGCAGTAACCTTCGGCAGTTGACAGAAATAATACCCATTCTTCTCCTTCTCTGGCTTTTGGCAGATGAAATTCCTGCATATCCTGGTGAAAATTAAAAGCAAGATAAAAAGTGTCATCATACAGATTTCTGTCAGCAGCAGCATATGCACCGCATAACATAATACCTAATTGCCTGCTGTAATGATCATAATCAGGATACCAGGGACTTGTTCCATGATAAGAAAGATCCGGCATTCCACAGGCAATATAATCCATTTGCCGAAAGGGCTCCTTTCTTTGGAAGACAGGATGTGTCCTTCGAATCTTTATTAGTGTTTTAACCCACTGGGTAATATCCTGCTCCTCTGATACTTTCTCCCAATTAAGCCACGAAATGCTGTTATCCTGGCAGTAAGGGTTATTATTCCCCTCCTGGGAATTACAAAATTCATCCCCCGCTAACATAAGAGGTGTTCCCTGGCATAAAAGCAGCAGAACAAAGGCATTTCTCATTTGCTTACGGCGAAGTGCAAGTACATTTTTACCGCCCTTTCCTTCTTTTCCACAGTTCCAGCTGTAATTATAAGCCTGCCCATCCCTGTTATTCTCTCCGTTGGCTTCATTGTGCTTCCTGTCATAGGAAAATACATCCCACAGGGTAAAACCATCATGGTTCGTCAGGTATTTGACAGTTCCGGCCTCCTCTGAAAGAGAAGTAAATTGCCCGGCAAAATCTTTTACCTGCTCTTCATCTCCTCTTAGTAATCGTTTTGCCGTATTGCTGAAATTCTGATTACATTCACCGTAATTGATATAGGTTTTATTTTTCTCAGGGGGAATCTTATAATCCCAGCCTTCTGATATTATTTTAGTTTTCCCCAGTGAAGGATCTGAAGAAATAATCGATACCGGTACAGAACCATTTGATAGTCTGAAGCCATCAATGTGGTATTCATTCACCCAGTACTTCAGACACTCCAAGACAACAATGGTATTGGTACCGGGAGCGAAGTTCATATCAAGCATAACCTCAATACCATTGTCGTGTAGAGCCTTGACCATATATTTTAGTTCCTTATCCGGCTCCTCCTTTTGATAGGCATAGGCAGTCTTGGGTGCAAAATATATGTTGTCTTCTGTATATCCCCAATAGTTTATCTTATCATAAATCCCTTTACTCTCCAGGGATTCTTCAAATTCATATACAGGAAGCAGAAGGCAGCAGTTAATACCCAGTTCATTTAGATAGGAAATCTTCTCTGTTATTCCATAGAAGGTACCGGGACAGCCTACCATTGAACTTGCATCCATGGTAAAGCCACGAACATGGAGCTTGTACATTATGGACTCCTGGAAAGTCCGTTCTAAGGGTTTGTCCCCTTCCCAATCAAAAGGAGAACAGCTTATACCACCAAGCAGTTTCTTTCTCTCAGCCTTTTTCTGTCCGAAATCTTCTCTTCCATAAAGCAGGGTCGCGCATGGATCTAATAATTCTCCCCTTCTGCTTTCATAAAGGTAGCCCAGCTTCTTAAGCCAGTCTTCCTGATCCGGGAAGAACTTCTTAAACTGTTTTGTTTTAATAAATACAGAAAAAATATTACCGCTTCTATACGCATTGGTTAACCGAAGGGAGAACAGCTGTTTTCCGGTAACTCTGTTGTACAGATTCAATCTGCATTCCTTTTCATCAGGCAGATAAAGTGCGAAATTGATACCATCCTTCAATAACGTAACACCCAGTCTTTCTGTCACTCTTGCTGCTGTGCTCCCATCCTTCTCTTTCATCCTTTAAACCTCCCAGCCCCATCTGCCCGTTTCACTATTCTGTATTGCCCTGACCAAAGATCAAATCAATTTCTCCTGGTTAAGCTCAAGTATTCCCTTTCTAAAACAGGTACATACTTTTAAACCATCTAAAAATCAGCAGCACCACGTAAATCCTTCGATTTTCCCACTATTAAGCATAATTATAGCATTTTCCCTTATTCAAATCAAGCTTACCGAAATCTCCTTTTTCAGCCGAATCCCCTTGCACAGGTATATAAATATTGTTAAACTAAGGTTATATTACCTAGCCGTTCTGACTCTCCCTAATTTGTGTGTGGAAACTTACTGATTCTATCAATAAAATAATATTTTATGAAGGAGGTAATCCTATTGTATTCCGATTTAAGAAAGTTATCGAATCTATTCCTGGCTTTTTCTTTGTTAAGCCTTGCAGGTTCAGCCTTTTCTTTTATAATGCTTTTTGATTACTGGCAGCTAAGACAGACAGATTTCAGACCTTTCTTTTATATATGCAGTTTCCTTTCTGCTGTTGTACCACTTATTTTTATATGTCTGACGGTTATGGTTAGGAAGATGGTAAAAGAATTGGTTACCGAAAATCACTACATAACAGAACAACTAAGGACGCTGGAAGCCAAAATGGAACAACTGGCTGAACATTAATATATTTATCAAAAGGACTGCTGGAATTATGAGCAATAAATATCGCTTAGAATCCGGCAGTCCTTTTTCAATTCGTAATCACAATTTATTTATACCTGGTAATTCACAGCCTGAGAACGGAACAGCTTGTAGTACATACTTTCTTCCTTCTCCATTAATTTTGAATGGCTGTCAAAGTCTGTTATGTGTCCCCCATCCAATACCAGCACCTTATCGCAGAATACACTGCTGGACATACGGTGTGATATATAAATCGCGGTCTTATCACCTACCAGCTGGTTAAAGTTCTCATAGATTTCAGCTTCTGCCAGCGGATCTAATGCACTGGTAGGTTCATCTAATATAATCATTGAGGCATCTTTATAGAGCGCTCTTGCAATAGCGACCTTTTGACTCTGACCGCCGGACATTTCTATGCCCTCCTGATCGTAGACTTTGCCAAATAAAGTGTCCATTCCCTTTGGAAGTTCTGCTATTTTATCTTTTAATCCCACCTGATTCAGGAGCTCATTAACTTTATCACGATATTTCTTTCCATCCTCGCTTTCTTCCCCGCCTTTTACATTTTCAAAGATTGAGAACGCAAATAGTTTATAATCCTGAAATACAGCCGCTAATCCTTTCATATAACTGGAGAATTCATATTCATAAATATCGTGTCCGTTCACATAGATAGTCCCGCTGGTGGGCTGGTAAAGCCTGCAAAGGAGTTTAACAATGGTTGACTTACCGGCTCCATTTAAACCAACAATGGATATCTTCTCTCCTTTTTTAATTTCAAAGGATATATTTTTTAATACCATATTATCTGACTTGGGATAATGGAAGCTGATATTTTCAAAGCGCAGGGATTCTACCTTCCCTTCAAAAGGCAGGCTGCCTTCTTTTTTCTCTTCGTCGGGCAGGGACATAAATTCCATAAAGGGCTGCAGGTAACCAAGCATCTGGATTACTGTCATAATATTCTTACCTAGGTTTGTGGCTGCTGTGGTAAAATTGATAGCTGCAGATACATACATGGTAAAGGAACCAATTCCTATTCTTCCGCCAAGAGTATCGGAAATAACTCGAATACCCACATAACCATAAGCAATAGCAGCCTGAAGGTCATTGATGATACCGGTAAATCCAAGAAATATACCTTGTTTCTTCTGATAGGTTTTGGACCAGTTATAAATCTTTCCGTTAAACTCCATCACCCTGTCCGTCAGCATTTTATTCATATCGTAAATACGTATATCTTTCTGTAATTTATCAATAAAGCACAAGTCCATATAATAGCCATATCTTCTGTTGATAGGAATAAGCTCCTGATAGAATTTTAACTGGTATTTCGAGAAGAAATTCTGCATAACAACAGCTATTGCGATTGTAAGTACCAGTAATAATACAAACAGAGGACTTAAGGTGAACATAACTGCCAGAAGCCCAAGAATGGTTACCGTATTCTTAAGCACTTCGGTTACACTTCGTATAAGATTCTCCAGTGCGCTCATCGTACGGCAGGCAAACATAGCTCTTTCCTTTAAATCCAGATAATAAGGATCCTCCAGACAGGCAAATTCAACTTTCATAATTTTATCAGCCATAGCCTGGTTGAGCTTCTCTTTCATGTAAATATTACGAACTTCCAGAATACGTTTTATTAACTTATTCAAAAAGAAAAAAAGCACATTTGACAATACAATTAACATTCCATATCGTATCAGGTTATCTTTGTTTCTTCCGCCAACCAGCTCATCCACCAAAAATTTTGGAAGTATGACATTTATTAATATCTGTCCTGTTTCCGTTAAAGACTGAAGCAATAGCAGAAAGATATAAGAAGGTGATATCTTAAAGCAAACACTGATAAATTTCTTTAAGGTCTTAATATTATTCACTTACAGCCACCTCCTCGTTGTAATATTTACCCTGAATCATAAACATATTATAATACTCGCCTTTAGCGTTCATGAGCTCCTCATGGTTACCATATTCCTTAAGACCGTCACCATCAAAAAGAGCAATTTTATCGCAGAATTTTGTACTGGCTAATCGGTGAGAAATGTAAACTGCTGTTTTTCCTTTCACCAGGTCGCTGAAATTCTCATAAATTTCGGCTTCTGCCAGTGCATCCAGAGCTGCAGTAGGTTCATCCATAATAACCATTCTTGCATCCTTATACAGCGCTCTTGCAATGGCTAATTTCTGGCTCTCGCCACCGGAGAACTCCACACCGTCTTCTTCAATTACTTTTAACATTGTCTGTTCAATTCCTTTTGGCAGACTGTCAATTTTCTTTTTAAGTCCCACCTTTTCCAGCACCTTACGTACTCTGTCTTCCTTTCCGTCAAGAGAAGAACAGGCAATATTCTCTTTAATGGTATATGCCAAGACGTTAACATCCTGAAATACTGCTGAAAACATGGCATAAAGATCTTTTTTATTAAAATCGGAAATCGGAATTCCGTTTATTCTTATCTCACCCTCCGTTACCGGAAATAACCCGGTCATTAACTTTACAAGAGTGGTTTTACCGGCTCCGTTAATACCTACAATAGCTAATTTCTCACCTTGATTAATCGTAAAATTCAGATGCTTAAAGATATACTTATCTGTACCCGGATAGCAAAAACTAACATTGTCAAATACAATCTCAAGGGTCTCTCCTGGTTTAAGTCTTTTAGCGCTTTCTGATTTTTCTTTTAAATTCTTATCACCCATATCCGTATCAAGAAAAGTATAAAAATCATGTACATACTGACCTTCATTCAGGATAAAGGTAAACTGCTCAGATACTTGATTAAGCATTACAGTAAGAGATGTAACTGCTGTCAAATACATGGAAAAATCTGCGATAGGCATACCATTAGCGGTTTTGTAGATTAAGACGGCATAGGTAAGTCCGTTACTGATCAGGAAAGTAAATACTTCCAACAAACCAAGAGAAAACTCTCTGTTCTTAATGCTTTTTTGAATCTTTAAAAAACCCTTGACTTCCTTACTATAATTCTCATTAATTCTGTCCTGAAAACGATATAGTCTGATATCCTTTCCATAACCAAAATCATGAGTGGTATTATAATAATACTGCATCCTTCTTTCTGCATGGGCAACATCTTCTTTTCTTCGGTAGTTATATTTATGAACACTTCTTCTTACCCAGATGCCAATAGCAATATTAAATAAGAGCCCAAGCAAGATCCATATATTCAGTCTGCCGATAACAACCAGTAATCCCAGCGCAGTCAAAAGTACCGGTCCCACTTCAAATAATTTATGATATACCCCTTCCACTCCGTTATCATTTGAACTGTTAGCCTGTAAAGCTCTTTCATTCTTCTCAAAGAATTTGGCATCCTCCATATGCTGATAATCTATACTTACCAGCTTATCAAAGTTATCTCTTAAATAATCGAGTCTTAAATAGGTAATAGCAGGATAAGCAATGGAATTGGTGAAAGTTCTTACAAATCCGAAGGCTGCCATTAATCCTAAGAATATTAAGACAATCTTAAGTATGCCTTCTATTGTGCCGTCTCCGCCGGTTACTTCCGTCAAGAGATATTTAGGTAATAATACCGCAAAGAAAGGATAGATGCCTCCTGCCAGCGTATATATTAAAAAATAAAAATAGAGTTTCTTATTTGTTGCAGTCACATTGGTTAACATTCTTCTGAGTGTGCTGCCAATAGGATATTTTAAGTTCTCCTCCATTACTGTCCTTCCCCTTTCCTGTCCATGCTTAAAGCCTCAAGCCCCAGCTGCTTCACTGCCTCGCCTAATTCGGTGAATTTTTCAGGATGAATTTCATAGAATATTTTTTTGGCTTTTTCCACATCAACTGTTACACATACAAATCCCTCTTGCAGCAGCAGATTAATATGATGAGATACAGTAGCTGGTGTAAGACCTAAAACATCTGCGATTTCCTGTATATACATCTTCTTCCCTGACAACATATGGATTATTTTAAGCCTTGTAGCATCTCCTAAGGCTTTTAGGGCACTTAAAATCTTTGAATCACTTAAAGCAACTTTCTTATTTGTATTGCTAAGCTGAAAGACATAGATACCTACATCCGCAGCAACATCTTTCTCCTCCTCGTCTCTCCAGTCCACCGCAATCTGGTTATAAGGCAGAATGCAGGGTTGCACAACCATACGGTTGCATTTACCGAATTTAATGTAACCTAAATCATTAAAATTACTTTCTAGATAGGATTTATCCTGCAAAGATACGATTGCTTCTTCATACTCTTTTTCTACAATGGGATAATACTCCTGCAGTATTTTAATACTTTCTGCTATAAACTGCTGCGCTCTTGTCAATAGTGTATAACGTTCAGAGTATATTGTTATCATTTTCATCTTTATACTGTCTTCGGTTTCCAAGTCCTTTAAAAACGCTATTAGTTCAGATAAACTTCCTATCCTGACATCGCTGTATTCACCAATTACAGATTTTGCCCAGTCCTGGAGTCCCTCTAACATGATGGCATCCATCTCTTCTTTTGTCATACCCATATGCAGCTTCTTCTGACTGGTAAGATTAACCAGAATAGGTCTTGCTCTGTTATCTTTCTCAAGAGAGGTGATTTCAAACAACAGTTTAATATCAGGATATTTTTCAAGGATAGGCAAAACCCCTTCCAAAACCTTCTCTTTGTACTCATAAACATTTTTTAATATTACTGCAAACTCCTTTGCTATCGGAGTAATATTTGTTTCTTTTTCCTTATTACCAAGAGTATCTACGATAGTATTTACCAGTTCGTAGTCCCAGTTAGGTTCTGTGAGCAATTTATATTCTTTTATTTCCATTATTTTTCCTCCCACTTTGTTTTTTACCAATTTATCATACCAAAAGACATTCGTCAATATCATTAGACAAATATCTAATATAAATAATAGATGTTTATCTAATATTTTATTATTTAGTATTTATTGATACTTTTAATTTAATACATTTTATTACTTGACAATGATGCTACATTTCTTAATTTTCAATGCGTCTATCGTAATAATCACCACTAATAGATGCTATTAAAACTGGTTTATTGAATTTTTTGACTTACTAAGAAGAATAGATTATTATTAGATTCTCATCTAATATGTTTGTTCTATATTTAATAAAACCAATAGCCAAGCTGGTTCTGACTATAAATTGAAATAGCTTATCAGCAATACTGTAAAGAAATATTCATATCCGCAATACCGAAAAAAATATTCATGTTATTCTTATATCACAGCTGAATTACCTGATAAACGCAATGATAGCCCTATAAATCCCTGTATGTATATAAATTTTTATTATGATTCATCAGCGAGAATCTGAACAATCATTATAAATCCAACTTATACTGCAGTGAGTTTATAGGACTATACAATTTAAAATAAAGCTTATTTAATACGTAAATTATGGTTGTTAGCTTCAGGTAAATATTTTCCTGTTTACCACCATCTCCCGATAAAGCCTTTCGTAAGACTAAGGGCCAATAACCTAATGCTGCTAATTTAGACAAAAACCTCTACAAACAAAATAACTCTCCCTATATTTGAATATCCCTCTTTTTAAACACCCAAAGTGATGCTCCCAGGAAAAGAATTACCGATAGAATTGATATAATGATAACCGTCTGTCCCGTAAATAAGAAAGAGGAAGTTCTAAGCACCGCTCGTCCGGTAATAATATCATCAACATTAGAATAGTGTAGGAAAATGAACGGTGATATTTTTCGATAGGTTGCTGATAAGCTGTAAACAATGTTAGCTCCCAATATGGTACAGATCAGAACTGTCATTGCGATAACACTGGACTTAGAAATAGTAGAAATCAAAAGTATAAAGGTTACCATCACTATCAGAAACAAAAACTGTAGTAACAATGCTTTAAGCAAATACTGCCATAAAGGTATATAATAACCACTGCCGGTTATCTCTGTTAAATACTTTTGCCCGTTACTAAAGATATATTCGTACTTAAGACCTACTAAAACCGGCCTGTTAAAACCTCCAAAACCTTTTACCAGACCAACACCTATAAAAAACAGAAACTGCGTTATCATTATCAGTAAAGCTGAACTGAGTACCATGACCAGAAACTTGCTGAGCAGTACTTTTATTCGGGAAACCGGCTGAATAAGCAGAAACTTAAGAGTGCCCGGATTATATTCGCTTGAGACATTATCACCGTTAAACATAATCAAACCAAAGCCTAAGAAGCTTGCAGCAATCATCGTTATACTAAGTACATAGTAATTAATTCCTGTATTATAGTTAGAGTCATCTAACGGAATATTATTATCAAGATGCATCTGAAGCTTTTCAATTTCCCTGGCCTGATACTTCTTAGAAGCCGAATCCTCTGTCTCGTTCAGGGTTTTCTTCTGCTCTTCAATCTGCTGCTTAAGATTATCACGCCAGTCCGTACCTTCCGCTGCAGTAAGTGAAGCTTTGGCAGCAGCAATCTGCTCTTTCAGACTTTCCAAATAACTGTTGCCTTGTACTTCATAGAGTTGTTTTTCCTCCTCTGATAAGCTTGTATCGGTTTGCAGGCTAGCAAGATAGCTTTCCTGATTCTTAAGCTCGGCAGTAAGATTTTCAAGCTGCGCTTCCGGGCTGCTGTATCGCAAATAATTCTTTTCAGCAGTTTCGTTTACTACTACCAAAATGGCACACAATATGATAAACAATCCCCATATTATATAGGTCTTTTTCTTGGTAAACAGCTTAATTACTTCATTAACAAAAAGTCCTCCAAACATTAACGGATACCTCCTTTTATCAATTCCAGATATCTCTCTTCTAATTCTTTTAAGTGCCTGGAGAAAGTCTGGACATCAATTCCTGCGTTAATGATATCCTTTAAGACATCACCGGATTTTCTTCCTTCCAGTTCTAGGGTGTATCCATCTTCCACTTCTTTTACATTCCTGATTCCCTTTATGGTAAGAAGTAAGCTACGGTTTTCTTCCGTTTTCTCTGCTTCCAGGATATACACATATGTCTGATGCACGGTTGTCATGCTCTCAACGGAAGTTATTACACCACTCTCAATAAAAGCAACCGTATCACATAACTGTTGAATTTCTCCTAATATATGTGAGGAAACGAACACCGCCATTCCTTTGTCTCTGGCAAGCCTTTTAAGTATATTACGGAGTTCAATAATTCCGTTGGGATCCAGACCATTGGTAGGCTCGTCCAGGATAAGGAGCTTTGGTTCCGATAAAAGGGCTGCTGCCAGTCCAAGGCGTTGTTTCATACCCAATGAATATTTCTTCATTTTATCCTTTATACGTTCTGATAAACCTACCAGCTCCACCACTTCTGCTATACGTTCCTTTGAGATTTTTCTGATTCGTGCTATCTGTGCCAGATTTTCATATCCTGACAGATAACTGTACAGCTCCGGTGATTCTACCACGGCACCTACATATGCCAGGGCTTTTTCTCTTTCTGCCTTTAAATTATTTCCCATGATAGTGATGCTTCCGGTATCCATAGAAATCAAGTCTACCAGCATTTTTATTGTTGTTGTCTTTCCTGAACCATTCGGGCCTAAAAATCCAAATATTTCACCTTCCTGTACCGAAAATGAAATTCCCTTTATAATAGGCCTTTTACCCAGTCGTTTATATAGATTCTCTACTTTTAATACTGTTTCCAAATAATCCTCCAATCTAAAATCAGTTTGGAATAAAACTGATTAATTACTGAACACCTTACAACATATAAATACTTGTCCTTATATGTTTCCTCTTAATTCTATCCATTATATGGAATTTATTCAATTTATTTTATCTTACACTTTCCTTACATTTAAATAAACAGGTTTTAAGAACTTTCAATATGCCAATAATTTCAGGAACCATCCAAAGAAGTGTATCAATATCTAATACCAGCTTAAAATACAAGAATGAAAATGCCTGCCTATAACAAATGAAAATGACTGCCTGTAGCAAATGAAAATGTCTGCTTGTAAGAAAATGCTTGCAAAATAATGATTATACGATAAAATAGAAGTGAATGTGCAAAACACAGTGACCGAAGCTTCAGTTGAAAGGAAATATTTCACAGAGAAAGGATGCCACATACTGCTTCTTTCAACTAATATAAATTGTGGCAATATCCCTGTTCCAGTTGGGATATGCGAGGATTAAAAATGATTCAGGCAAGTAACATTACTTTAAGGCTTGGAAAAAGAGCTTTATTTGAAGATGTAAATATCAAATTCACAGAAGGAAACTGTTATGGTTTAATAGGTGCCAACGGTGCCGGTAAATCTACTTTCCTTAAGATTCTTTCCGGACAGTTAGAGCCTACAAAGGGGGATGTAATCATCACTCCCGGACAGCGTCTTTCCTTCCTGCAGCAGGACCACTTTAAATATGACCAGTATGATGTATTAAATACTGTAATTATGGGTAATCAGGTTCTGTATGACATCATGAAAGAAAAAGATGCCATCTATGCGAAAGAAGATTTTACAGAAGAAGATGGTATCAGGGCTAGTGAACTGGAGGGAGAATTCGCAACCCTTAACGGTTGGGAAGCTGAATCCGATGCTGCTACTCTGTTAAACGGATTAGGAATTGAAACAGAGCTTCATTATAAGATGATGAGCGAATTAAACGGTAACCAGAAGGTAAAAGTTCTCCTTGCGCAGGCATTATTTGGAAACCCTGATATCCTGCTGTTAGATGAGCCTACCAACCATTTGGACATGGAAGCGATCAGATGGCTGGAGGAGTTCCTTATTCAGTTTGAAAATACTGTAATTGTGGTATCCCATGACCGTTATTTCTTAAATAAAGTCTGCACACATACTGCTGATATCGACTATGCAAAGATTCAGCTTTATGCAGGTAACTATGATTTCTGGTATGAATCCAGCCAGTTAATGGTTAAGCAGATGAAAGAAGCAAATAAGAAGAAAGAAGATAAGATCAAGGAATTACAGGAATTTATCCAGAGATTCAGCGCGAATGCCTCCAAGTCCAAGCAGGCTACTTCCCGTAAGAAGGCTCTTGAGAAAATTGAACTGGATGATATACGTCCCTCCAGCCGTAAATATCCATATATTGATTTCAGACCATTCCGTGAAATCGGAAATGAAGTTCTGACAGTAACAAATCTATCAAAGACCATAGACGGCGTAAAGGTACTGGATAATATTTCTTTTACCATTACCCATGATGATAAAGCTGCTTTTGTTGGTCCAAATACACTAGCAACAACAACACTTTTCCGTATACTTGCAGGGGAACTGGAGCCTGATGAAGGAACCTACAAATGGGGTATTACCACCAGCCAGTCCTATTTTCCGAAAGATAATACAAAAGAGTTTGCCTCAGAGGATATTATTGTTGACTGGCTTATGCCTTTTTCTCCTGAGAAAGATGTTACCTATGTAAGAGGTTTCCTCGGAAGAATGCTCTTTGCAGGTGAAGAAGGAGTTAAGAAGGTTAATGTCCTCTCCGGTGGAGAACGTGTTAGAGTAATGCTCTCTAAAATGATGATTCTTGGTTCTAACGTGCTTATCATGGATGAACCTACCAACCATTTAGATATGGAGTCCATAACTGCATTAAATAATGGTCTGATGAAATTCTCCGGAGTTATCCTTTTTACTTCCCAGGACCATCAGTTTGTTCAGACCATAGCTAACCGTATCTTTGAAATTACTCCTAATGGTCTTATCGATAAGGTTACAACCTACGATGAGTATCTGGATAACGATGAATTCGCAAGAAAAAGACAGGTTATGCAGATTGACCGTGAGGACGACAATAACTAAAAAGATTGCTTAAATTGACGGCTCTGAACTGGCTGTATTTGATAAGCATGGGCAGCAATAACAAAAATAAGTGCTTGAAAAAGTCCCGGAATAAATGTTGTTAACACATTTATTCCGGGACTTTATTGTATATCTTTCTATTATGCCGCTTCTATCTGAGTCAGGGCTTTCAAATTCATTTCAAAGATCTGCAGAATTCCATCTACTACTTTATGACATAATTCTACGATGTAAACACAGTCTACAGCAACTTTCTTAGCTACCTTTAAATATTCAGCATGCATTTCCTTAATAAACTTCAATATTTCTTCCACCGTAGCAAATAAGAAATTCTTTGCTCGGGCTTTCACAGCATCCTCGCTTTTAACATACTCTTTTAATGCTGTTATAAGTTTTTTCTCATATCCACAGTGTGCTTTGATACTTCCAGTAAATATGCTGTTATGCGGATACGTAAAATAATCAGCTATATAATGAGTTACAACACCTAAATGTCTTGTAAAATACCTGTTGATTCCTTTGTGAACTTGAAATTCATCGGTTATCTTAATAATTTCCTCTGTCAGTATATCAAAGGTCTCTTCTATGGTATGTCTTTTGGTAAGAAAAGATGGCTTAATATCCGGTAATATGCTGCCGTAGTAAAATGCTTTCCTATGTTGAAAAAGCTCATCGATGTTCATACTGTTTAATAAATATCCAGCCAAAGAGATATGTGATTTTTTTCTCATTAACGTCTCCTGTCATAAAACTGACTAATAAGCTTCCAGGTGTCCATTTTCATTCGATCCAATTCGACAGAACTTTAAACACCATAAGTGATTTTACACCGGATTTTCATTCTGCACAATAGTTATTTTGATATTATAACAAAATCTTAACACTTATTAAGAAAATAGTCCTATTTGCCACGTAATCTCTTCCATATCTGGTGTTTATATTGACATTCCCCTTCTTTTCATGTAAAATTTACCTTGTTTATTTATTTTTCCAATTGTAACTTATAACCAATTTATTTTATTGACCCGGCATTTTTTATTGTATAATTTTATATAATTTCTATATATGATAAGAATAATTTCAATTATACGAATTGATTTGAGCATAATGCCGCCTTACAGAATAGGAGATGATTATTTGGACTCGAGTGAAGTCACGCGTATGATAATATTAGGTATTTTATTACTGCTATCCATATTTTTTTCGTCAGCAAGAACTGCTTTTACTACTGTTAACAAGCTGCGCATCCGCAGTCTTTCTGAAGAAGGTAATAAGAAAGCCAGACTGGTGAATGATTTACTGGAGAAACCGGCTAGAATGCAGAATACAATACTTATAGGCAATGTAATTATTAACCTGTCCATATCATCACTAGCTACCTCTCTTGCCCTTGATCATTTTACACCTGTCGGCGTTGTGATAATAATAGCTGCACTTATCTTTGTTATGTTGATATTTGCAAGAATGATCCCTAATACACTGGCCGAAATGGATTCCGAGAAATTTGTCCTTCGTTTTGGCCGGCTGCTTTTGCTCTTTATCAGAATTATGTCTCCACTTACCTTTCTGGTCACAAGAATATCTTCTCTCATCCTAATGATTTTTCATGTCAACACACGTGAGAAGGCCTCTGTTATCACAGAGGATGAACTTCGTTCCATTGTTGAGGTAAGCCATGAAGAAGGTGTTATCGAGATGGAAGAGAAACAGATGATTACCAATGTAGTGGATTTCGGTGATTCCATGGCAAAAGATGTTATGGTTCCCCGTGTGGATATGGTATTTGCAGAAGTTTCCCTATCCTATGATGAATTAGTGGAGCTTTTTTCCAAGGATAAGTACACACGAATGCCCGTCTACAGTGAATCCAGGGATAATGTAATAGGTATACTGAATTTAAAAGATATTTTCTTTTACCAGGGCAGTAAAGAAGAATTTCAGATAAAAGATATCATGAGAGAACCTTACTTTACTTATGAATACAAGAAAACCACAGAACTGTTAAAGGAAATGCGTAAAAACTATGTATCCCTGGCCATCGTCCTCGATGAATACGGCACGACTACCGGTCTTATCACACTGGAGGATCTGCTGGAAGAAATCGTTGGAGAAATTCGTGATGAATATGATGCGGATGAAGAAGACAGTATTCGCAAGATATCTGATACTGAATATATTGTAGATGGAAATACGAAACTGGATGAGATAAATGACGCTCTGGATCTTGAACTTGAATCAGATGACTATGATTCTATAGCAGGACATTTAATATATCTTTTGGACCATCTGCCGGAAGTCGGCGAGAGTATTACAGAAGACAATATTATCTACACGGTTGATGCCGTCATGAAGAATCGAATCGATAAAGTACATATTGTACTTATACCGGAAAATTCTGATTCAGCAGACAGCATGAACACTCTATCTGATAATTCACCCCAGGAGAATTCTGATAGTATTCCTGTAGCAGAAAGCAATCTTGAACATATCACTCAAGAATAAATCCTATCTTTAAATATATTATTGGTCTATTATGGAATGCACTTATTGCAGGGGAATGCCCCCTCTTTAGCGCATTCCTCTTTTGTATAATAGGGTATGCCCTTATCGGTTAATACCTCCTCGCAATTCTCTCTGTGATAATACTTTTTCCCCAGCTTTCCTGTTATGTAGAATACCTTAGCTTTCGATATCCTTGCTCCACCAAAGACATAGCGGTTATAGGTATCAAGGGCAGCTGCATTATACGGGTAGCCCTGAAAGAGTACAAAAAGACTTACATCGTCTATTGTTCTGTCCCAATCTGTTCTATCAATCTCAGGCAGCCAGAACTCATAGGTTATTCCAAAATCCGAAGCAATACTGTTGTAGTAATTGATATAGAGGTTCATATTCTTACTGATTGACTGAGTAATCGTCTTTCTTCGTATCCTTTCAAAGACGTCATCATCCTTTAGGAAGCTGCATTCAGTCAAAGCTCTGATATCTCTATAATCTCCCGCCCAGATTTCCATGCTTTCCTTCTCAAACAGTATAATTTCATCTCCCATAGTAAACTTTATAACATAAAAGTCATCTTCATATACATAGTAAAGCTTCTCACTCCATCTTTTATCAAGCTTCTGCTCACTACCCGATAAAATCTCTGCGGTATAGTATATATAAAATCCGTCTCTGTCTGTAACCAATATTACAGGTATGTATCTGTTAAGCTGCTCTTCCTGAAAAGACTGACCCATTACCCCAAAATTAGCATACAGAGAGGAGAAGAACTGCTCCACTGCCTTTTCCTTATTAGTAAACAGCTTACGGCTGCTGTCAGCTTCTACCAAATAGAAACATCCGTCATCCACTGCATTATCAAGAGCCGTATTATAGGCATTGGTCTTCTCTGCCACTGCTCCCAGCTGTTGAAACCGAATATCCAGTATACTAAAGACTAATATTTCAATTACAAGAAAAACAAGGCAAAGATCACTCAACTTCATCTCGAATCATTCCCCCATAGGTAACCAGTATGGAAACCTCACTGTTATTTCCTCTGGATAGAGAAGAAGCTATTCTTCCTGCCATGGTCTTATTACGGTTTACTACCTTAATGGATATGTAGTCCCCCTGTGTAAAATAATAATCTTTTCCTTCATCAAAAGCCTTATAAATTTCCTCTTCATAGGTATTATAAAAATAACTATCGACCTTATCCAAGACTGTATCCGTGATTTCATCATAAGCAGGAGCAACTCTTTTATGAGCATGTAAAATCTCCAGATTATACAGATTACCGGTTTTATCTATTCGTTCAATGTAATCTTTATACATATTCTGTGTTAATACTCCTGACATTCTTATATTGTCTGTAAGGCGTATGGTTTCCTGGGTTACATACAGCTGACTGATAGAATCCTGTTTCTGAGCCATATAGAGCAGCGGTGCTATAAACAATAATATAACTCCTGCAAATATGGCAACTACTTTTCCAAAAGCGTCCATTCAACTGCCTCCTGTCCTTATTTCTCCATGTGGGTATAGCTTATCTCTGTTATATGCTTATTACCGTCCAAGGTATATTCCTTAAGATAAACTCCCTCTTTAATAACCGTATAATCAAAAAAATCCGGTTGAAATATTTCCTTTGTGTAGGCCGTTCCGTCAATTACCAGGTTAATCTCCATATCGCCAAGTAAAGTACCAATAATTTCTCCTTTAGTGGCTGTCAGCTTACTGTCATCTACCGAAGTATTCTGCAATTCCTGCTCTCTGATAATATTCTGTCTGAATACAGAAGCTTTAAGCAGCCGTATACTGTTATTGACCTGCTCAGAACCTAGCACTAATAAACTGACAGCCATACAGAACAAAATTACATTTGTCCCCATGGTGAGGAATTTATTTAACTGTTCCATAATTACTTCTGTATAAAGGAAATACCGATAATAGTTGAATTAGAATCCCTTAATATAGCACCTGTAAATTGGGCTTTCTGATTGATGTAAAAATTACTGGTGATAGTTTGTGTGTCCTTAACAGAGGCAGAGCTTACTTCCCCAATTTTACTGTCTGAATCAGAGAGCAGACGATTATAATAAACAACAGATTTCTTCGTTGTAACCTTGACTGCGATATCTTCATTTTTAAATTTATTTATTGCATTGATAACCTCACTACCTGTAACATCCAATCCGTCATACATGACCTTGTCAGATTCAGCAAATTCCTTGTTCATACGACTGATCTGCCCTGTGCCATTTGTTGCAGCTGCATTAGCCTCCCTGCTTATGTAAAAACCCAATCCTACTACTAAACAAGTAATGATCACTCCTGCCGCCAGTATTAAACCTTTTAATGCATTTTCCATTTTAATTTCTCCTTTTTTCGTTTTCTATTTTTGCTTCTATTTTTTGTTCTATTTCGCTTCTGTTTTGCTTCTACTTCTGCTTCTGCATTTGGTTCTATACTTTTATTACTGCTTATCTGCTATTGCTTTTCTGTTATTGCTTTTCCGTTTTGCTTTTCAGTTTTACATTTCTGTTTTACATTTCTGTTTTACATTTCTGTTTTGCTTATCTGTTTTGCTTATCTGTTTTGCATTTCTGTTTTGTATTTCTGTTTTGTATTTCTGTTTCGCATTTCTGTTTTTCATTTCTGTTTCTCATTTCTGTTTTTCATTTCTGTTTCTCATTTCTGTTTCACATTTCCGTTTCACATTTCTGTTTCTCATTTCTGTTTCTCATTTTTGTTTCTCATTTCTGTTTCGCATTTCCGTTTCGCATTTCTGTTTGCTATTTATTTTGCTTCTACTTTGCTTTTATGCTCTTATTTTTGCTTACTGTTTTTGCTTCCATTTTTACTTTCAATTTTTACTTCTTTTGCTTGCATTTTTTATTCCTCTTTTTTGTTCTATTTATAATGCCCCATAACAGTGGACACATTATTTAGTGGATACCTGTCCTTCAGACATTCTTACTAGATATATCCTTAATTATTGACACTGTTCATCTATTGTTCCCTTTTTCTCGGACACATCCTTTAATTAATGTTTAATCCAAATGGCTGATTCCATTGCTATGTGACTACCAAAATGCTAAAAGTCTTGTTTCCATAGGATTTCAGGCAAATTGTATAAAAAAGAAAGAACGAATGCGCCTATGAAAAGGTATTAGAAGTCCTTTTCTCTGGATATTTTGCGCTATATGATAAAGCAGATTGTCTGAGCGAAGCGAGTTATCTGCTTTACCATATGTCAAGCGCAAAATCTCCAGAGAATTAGGACTTCTTATACCTTGTAATCGAAGCATGAGTTTTTTCTTTTTTATACAATTTGCCGTCCCCCTTCCAACCCCCTGACCTTTAACACTTAACGCTTAACACATTAACAAAGAAATCTACCCACCAATCCCATTTATCTGTTCCATATAGACTTTATACATCCTAAGTCCTTCTGTAACAAAAGGAAGAATCAGATACAGACCCACCGTCAGAATAAAAGGTACAAAAGCAATAGTTTTACCCAATATAGATTTATCCTGTATGGCGATTTCATTGTCTAGAGCTCTTTTATCAATATAGTTATTCCTTTCCTGCTCCACATCCTCAAAAGCTTTGTAAACTCCAAGCTTATCACTGCTCTGTAATCCATCAACTATTTTACAAAAAGGTCTGAAAGGTTCCTTCTCCTTTAATTCCTCAAGAGCTTCTCTTTCGTCGATGCTTAACTTTCTGCTGCATTCTCTGACAGAACTTTGAAAGATATAAGAAAATTCCTCCATCCATTCTATTATAATTTCCGTATCTGCTCTCTTGATATTACGAAGAATCACTATTATGGATTGAAAGGAAAATACCTCATCCTCCATATCCCGCTGCCTTACTTTCTTTAGCAGTAACAGTCTAAAACTTGGAATATAGTAAAACCCCCAGGCTGCCAGAAATACTGCCAGAAGCTCATACCACTTAAAATACTCCTTTTCAATGGCCTTTAATCTTGCATAAATGTCCTCAGAAGCCATTCTTTGAAGGTATTTCTCTTTAATTTTCGCCTCTTTCTCAACTATCCTGGTAATCTCCTCAGATGTAATATTACTGCCAAGAAATTTATTGGTATAATTTATTACCGCCAACGACAAAGCCATAGCTTTTTCTTCTGATATGGCACTGTCTGAATAGTTAATATTCCTGGTCAGCTCCAATTTCCTGTTAGCTCCATGAATATAAAAAGATAATAAGCTACAGATTAGAAAGCCAGCAATACTAAAAAGCACGCTCTTTAAGATAAACTGCCTGACCCCAAGATTCTCACCATGCAGTCTTAAGAATTCTTGTTTCTTTAGCAGCTTCCCATAATTTTTATATTGGTATGAATCAAGAATCTGCCTGATACTTTTCCTGTTCTCTAAAGCTTCTAATAAAACTGCCTCTCGTTGAGACGGTTTTCTTTCTTCTCTGAGAGCCATCAGCAATTGATAAGAAAAGAAAGTAATGAGAAATATTACAGCCATTAATAGAATTCCTGCTGTTCCCCTGTAAAAGTTAATAAGCTGCGGTAAACTTATAACAGCCCAGTTCTCAATAGCTTTTAAGAACAGCACAGGAAGTACCGTTACAAAGGTAAGACCGGAGAAAAGATATTGAATTTTGCTTCGTTTTAATATTTCCATATGGATTTCCTGTCTTAAATGAGCAATATTGACCAGCAGCAATGATCTTCCTTCTTCAGTCTTTGTATCTCCATATGTATTGATTATCAGACAAAGTGCCAGAAAGGTTTTTATGAATTTATCGGGAACATAACTAAGATACTCCTCCTTCTTCCTTTCACTTTCAGAGGAAGTAAGTATATCATAAATACAGCCGGCATGAAGTTTCAATGGTTTATCTGTATTCTGCATAGCTTCATAGATAGCTTCATCAAGTATCCCGTGGCTCTGATAATATTCTCTTACCTCACAAAGAAATATATCAAACTGTTCCAGCAGCTTCTTCCTCTCTCTTCCCTCTTCCCAGAATACGATACTGTTACCTGCAACATATAAATAAAATATGGATAACCATAGATAATACCAGGTCCCTCCAAAAAGAAGCAGTATCGCCAACATTACAACAACGATGCACCAGAGCTTAACTGTTACTTTTACAGCTTTTTTCTCTATTAACCTTACTTCACCGGGATAGAGAATAGCGTATCTTTCCGTCAGACTTTTTATAAAAGCCCTTATAAAAATTATTCTGCTCAGTAAATCGTAAAGTATATACCAATAGTCCCTGCTGACTTTTGTTCTATCTTTCAGAAAGATGCTATAGGTCCCTCTGTATTCAATTTGCTTTCTTAGCAGAAACATCAGAAAAAGTATAAGCAGTACAAAAATACCCAAAAGTCCCGCTGCCAAACGAATCATAAAAATATTATCCATTCTGTAAGGTTCCTCCTCCCTTTATAAATTCTCTGTATTCCTGTCTTTCTGATTCCCGCAGATTATAAAGGATATGCTCCTGGCTTTTATCAGAAAAGCCTTGCTGCATGACATACCTGCCTTCTATAAAGGACAGGATATCCCTTGTTTCAAATGTCACCGGACTTGTCCTTCTTTTATAATATTCCTGGGTTGCTTCTATCAGTCCGCCGGGTAAGTCCTTCTTATAATAAGGGATTATCTCGGTTATTCTTGAGATATAGCGGTGACCGTTTTTATTCTCCATATGAATGTCAATATTTATGGCATTGGCTGCCTGATATTCCGCCAGGTCTTCCTTGTGAAAACCTCCCTCTCTAAGCTGTGCAATCTTAAAATAAGAAATTAAATCTTGTGTGGTCTCTGCATGATGAGAAAATAGTGTCATTTTCGAAATCTGAGCGATTTCAATAAGGTAATTGGCAGTTTCATGTGATGCAACCTCACCTAATATAAGTACTGTGCCGTCAGTTTTCTTCATAACATTTAAAATATCCTGTCCTGAAACTTCAGGGCTATCTCTTAATGACAGTATGTTACGTTTTGGATAGGCTTTATTTAGATTAAGCTCATATACCTGCTCATAGACACGAATTGGGTAGCTTTCTTCAATATACTGTATCAGTAGTTTTAACAAGGTTGTTTTACCGCTCCCCATTTCTCCTGTAATGGCAATGGATAAGCATCCTTTAACCATCCATTTAAGAAGTTCAATTACCTGATCCGATCCTTTCTCCTTTAGAACCTTACTTATATCCATAGCAGTTATATTGTCGTGTTTCCGAACAAAGAATGCCCAGCCTACTGATATGGGCGGGCGGAATACTACTACCCTTGAACCGTCCTTCATGTCATTTACAAGATACCCTCTGGTTTCGCTTAAGAAACCGGGGTTATTATGCCTGTATATACTTTTGCATACACGTATAAGTTCTCTTTCCGAAGGAAAGCGCAGAAAATCAAGTCTTATAGTTCTTCCTTTGAAGAAAATCCACACATCAAGCAGACTCTCTTCCGCTTTTATACCAGAATCATACTTATCTTTATCTTCTATCTTTTTAACAGCCAGCCCTCCTTCAAAGAAAGCTGCCCTTCCTGGAATATTCCCTGACAGATTTCCTGCTGAAATACCTGCTGAAACACCATCGAGCTTCATCTCCCTTAACCTGTCTATTATACCAAACCCTCTGTACTGCTGATATACTCTCTGGGCTATTATATCTATCTTATCCTCAAAAGACAGGTAAGTTATTTCTTTAAAATATGCCTTTTCCAAATCAACATTGGTAATGATATATGCTGTATCCAGGTGATTCTTTTCAAGAAACATTTTAAGCCCGTCTTTCCTGTATTCTTTATAATACAGCTGCAGCAATATCTCGAATTTATCCTGTCCAGACAGCTTATCTGCATTATTAAAAGGAATGACTTTCTCTACGTTCTCTTCGTTCAGCATTACTTTATGCAGAAGAATTTCTTTGATGTAATCCTTAATATATGCCTTCGCTTCCTCATCACCTTCCGCAGATTTCTTAAGGCACTTCTTTATAAGCTTCTTAATATTTTCTCGCTTCATAGTTTCTTTCTGGTTAAGGTTTAAGCTCCTGAAATCTTTATCAAGGATTCCCGCAAATACACCATCTACTGCCTTTACGATTTCTTCGACAGAGTAATTGTCAGGCCGCTTTTCTTCTTTCCTGTCCGGTTTCAGGCTTAAAGCTGCAAATACGACCATCCCTGTAATCAGCAGAAGGATAATAAAAAAGTTAAGTAACATAACCTTTACCTCCCTTGTCCTGCTCCTTAAGCAGTACTTCTGTCAGTTTAAAAACCCTCTGAAAGAAAGCTTTCCTTTCCCCGGTTTTGCTTAAGGACATATGTTTTAAATAAAAGTTTATTAAATCTCTGTCAGAAACTGCATCCATATAGGCTGTTAAATGTGGAATAGCATACAGTCTGCCTTTAAAATCTTTATAATGCTTTTCCAGAGTTCTCAGGTTATATGCGGAACTGCTGTGATAATTGTTAAGTATAAATATTGTCTTTTCCAGAGGAAATTGATACTCCTTAAGGGTATTCCTTATTACCGATATATTCTGGTTCAAAGTCACAGCAAGTATATCTGCTTCTTTCCACAGATGCTGTGATAATCTGTTTTTTCCAAAGGATGTGTCTGTGAGTATTAAATCATATTCTTTCTCTAAACTGTTATAAATAAAGGGCAGATATTTTAACAGTTCCTCCTGTTCCCCTCCATAATGATTTCTGGTACCGCATAACAAATCAATCCCGCCCTTACCAAGGCTCATGATATAATCCTTCATGATTTGCACTGCTTCAGTTCCAGCCGTCTGGTTATGAGTCCTAATAAGCCTTATCAATGAATCTAAGCCGATATTCTGATATATTTCATTCGTCTGATTGCTGCCAAGGAGAATTTCTTCCAGCTCTCTGTTGCCATAATGTGTCTGAGTCAGAAGTACCTTTTTCTTACTTCGATATGCTGCCGTCAGGGCTATTGCTGCCAGAGATGAGGTTGTACCTGTCTGTCCGGTTACCGGGCTCCAAAATACCACATGCATTAAATCCCTCCTTTTCTTATTTTCTTAGTGGCTTCCTTTATTGCTTTTAAATCTCTAAGGTTTATTTCAAAAAGCAGCTCTCTGAGCAGCAACTTAATCCCCGGCGAAAGCTTCTTATAATTATAGCTATGGTAATACTGCAGTACACTGCAAGCTTCACTGTCCGTTTCTTCCAGGTATAAATAATAGTTCTTCTTCCCCCTAAGCCCTTTGTGTTCCAGCAGCATAGGAAGATACATTTCATTTATTCCTTTCACAATGTCCCTGACCAACAGGTAATAGTCCTGATCTTCTTTGCTAAATCTCTTTAAGGCCTCAAGATTATGTAATCGTGTATCTGTAACCAGGAAACGATAATCAGTATGTGTTATATCCTTATGGTTTAGATTCATTCCAAAGTCTATCAGTATATAATCATACTCATCATGAACTTTTTCTATATTTGTGTCTTTACACAGCTCCAGCCTTTCAGAGCAGTATAATATATCTTCTTCCATTCCTTTTGCTGCTGGTATACAATAACTTAACGCTTTACAGGGGGAATTATCCACAAGCAATACTTTTTTATCCAGAGCGCTCAAAAATACCGCCAGGTAAAATATCAGATCGTAACTGTAGATTCCAGCAAAACCTAATGTTTTTATCTCATTCTGCATATTCTACCTCGTAGCTGCCATCTGTCTGATATTCCTCTCTACCATTGTCTCCCTCCAGATAATCTATCCCCTCTGAAGTGCTCTCCTTTCCCGTTATGTACTGGTAAGCATCTGCAGCTTCCTTGTTATTCCTATTATTATCCGTAGCTTCGTACTGGGTACTGAGATAATTTTCATAATAGGTTTCCAGTCTTTCTTCCAACCCTGCGCGCTTTCCTTCACTCAGGTAATCTCTGGCTGCTTCCAATACATTAGGATCTTGCTGTATCAGACTTAGCACATCTTCATTAGGGGTATAGGTAACAAAGGAAGGCTCCTGATAGGAGGCTGCAATATATTTTGTGGTATATAAATAAGTACCTGACTTTAGAAAACAATCTACCAAAGCAGAAGACATCAGATGTATTTCATCCGGCGACAGCTTCAGATATAGATATCCCTTCACCGTATCAATCCGGCTGATGCAGCTCTTGCTGACAACGATGTAATCTTCACCGTTTGGATAACGCAGACGAATGTCAGTATAATCCCCTTCTTTTATATTCTCCCCTGCCAGATTAAGAGAGAACTCCACTTCTCTTATACTGTCACCCATGGCTTCCTCCGCTATCATATTTTTAAGAATATGCGTCCCTGCCGGGATATCTACAAGTGCTTTATGCCCTATATCAGTTTCAGACATAAAATTCTTCTTATCCTGTCCTGATAAAGTCTCAGTAACTGTCACCGTTGTTCCGGTTATTATATCTCCGGCTTTAATCTCAGCAGATGCCACATAAACCGTTACAGTATACTGCTGTAAAACCTCCGACATTATTTCAATCCGGTGTTCATAAATACTCTTTACCTTTAAATATCCGGTAAAGATACCTGCAGGCAATATAACGCATAAAAGTCCTGCTGCAATGTGTTTTGCAATTTCCTTCACGGAAAGAGGCCTTTTTAATCTTTTACTCATTCACTAATCCTTTCTGTCTGTTATCTAATTCTTCGTGAATTACAAATACCGCCCGTTTTACTGCCCTGATAAACTCATAATTCGGGTTGTCTTTCTTGCAGCCGTAATTGCGGGTCATAAATTCTACGATTGCACCTTGCTGTACGGCCTGATTATATTCCATGTTATAGGGGATTGGGATTATTTTTGAGGTTTGAATAGGATATTTTCCCGAAAGCGTATCTGATTTTAAAGAATTGTAGTTAAACTCACTTAACAGAATAATACTCTTTGAAAGTAAGGAGGAATAATTTCGAAAAAACTGGTCAATCAGATCTTCTTCCTGTATCAGATTTACTACTACAAGATCTGCTTTATCCAATATGATTTTAGAACTCATATGATTAATATTAGAAGTGTCAATAAAGGTGTAACCTGCAAAAATCTCACTTGCCCATAGAATTTTCAGGATATTTTCATTCAGGATATAGTCAAAGACAAATTCATTGATTTGATTCCCAATTGGGATATAATATAAAGAATTAATCAGAATTTCAAAAGAAGCTTCTTTTATAAGTTTCTCATCTTCTTTCAAGGTAAGATAAGTGTGTCTGCCTATTGAATCTCTTAACACCCAATGTTCGTTATCAGGTTTTTCCTCAGCATCCACATCTGTGTAGTTAAAATACCTGTTGTATCTATTTCTTGACAGTTGATTGATTACATGCTCAAGCCCTTTATATCTGCTAACATTAACAGTGTTTCTGTTCTTCCTTTTCTCTTGTCTGTGAATGAGCATATCTGCCAGTGTATTTTTTTGATAATGATTTTCTAGTAATATTGTTTTAACAGAATTCTCAAAGGCCATAGCAATACTGACACAGGCCAAATTGCTGGTTACACCATTACTCCCCTTGGCGCTGCTCCAAAAAGCAATTTTCATGTTAACCTCCATTCACAGTCTTTTGGTTTTCCAACCCACCTCTTTCTTGCATATCAGTATTCGATTTCCTGCTCGCTGATAGCTATCATATCTCTGGATGTTATAAGCTGGTTTTCAGTATAACAGAACAAAATAACCTTATTTTATGGCATATAAATTAAACGGTACGCCTAAATACAACCGTTTTGGTTAACTCATATTATCTATCACCTCGCTTGAAGGAATGCATTTGATGAAAATAGAAAAAAAGATGTAAAACTTAGAATTTAAGATATTCTTAATAATAAATGAAATTTTTGTAAATGTAAAGTGCTTTTTTAGAAATTTTTGAAAAAAGACCTCCCGCTGGCTCGTACCATGGAGGTCTTTCCAGAGTGCATTTGATTCCTTATGCTTTTAAACTCTGCTAATTTAAAATAGAATCTCTGATTTTTTCCTTAGTAATCTGCTGCCGTTAACAATCACTAGGACACCGCTGGTAATACCAGTGACTATGAGAAGAATTCCAATTACAATATTTCCTACACCTACTGATTTCATGGTAGTATAGATTTTTTCACTCATATCCGACTCCTGACCGCTGCCTTTTGCAGCCCTTTCCTTATGCTTACATTACTTAACAGCTGGCTCCATATTGCTTATAATATGCATCAATAGCATTTTTTAGAGCATCATCTATTATGATATTTCCATTATAAGGCTTATTGTATAAATGTTCAACTACTTCTTCCATGGTTACAATAGAAGTTGTCTTAATTCCATACACTTCTTCAATCTCAGCAAGAGCACTTTTCTCACCCTGTCCTCTTTCCATTCGGTCTACCGAAACTACCAGGCCCAGCACAGATACCTCGCCTTGAGCTTTTAATATAGGCATTGTTTCACCTATAGAAGTCCCTGCTGTGGTAACATCTTCAATAATAATAACTTTGTCCTTATCATAGATAGGGCTTCCAAGCAGTATTCCTGTATCTCCGTGATCTTTTACTTCCTTTCGGTTGGAACAATAGCGAATATCTGTATGATAGAATTCACTGATTGCCATAGAGGCTGCCACACTCAGCGGTATTCCCTTATAAGCTGGTCCGAAAAGAACATCGAAATCAAGCCCAAAAGCTGATTCGATTGCCCTTGCATAATACTCCCCTAATTTTCTTAACTGTGAACCGGTACGATAAAAGCCTGCATTAATAAAAAAGGGGGTCTTACGTCCGCTTTTTGTTGTGAAATCACCAAATTTTAATACACCACAGTCTACCATAAATTCTATAAATTCCTGCTTATATTTTTCCATTTATCCTCCATTCAGCCGTCAACGGCGGCAAAAAAATCACGTGTATTCTTCACTTTATCATATCATGGGTTTGTATAGCTCAGCACATTTTATAGCTTCGATTTTCCTATGTTCATTTCTAATCCTAAACCTAAGCTTATCTGTTAAGACAGCCAATGATTTCCTTTACATCGGAAATCCCCTGTTGTTCCAGGAACTCACTGATACCCTCTATTACTTCTATGGTAGCTGTAGGATTTCTGAAGTTAGCCGTACCAACTGCAACTGCTGTCGCACCTGCCATAAGGAATTCAACAGCATCCTCACTGTTCATAATTCCACCCATTCCAATAACAGGTATCTTAACTGTTCTTGCAACCTGATTTACCATTCGCAGGGCTACAGGCTTTACTGCTGGTCCGGACAAACCACCGGTCTCATTGGCTAATACGAACTTTCTCTTATAAATGTCAACCTTGGTACCTGTTAAGGTGTTAATTAATGAAAGGGCATCTGCTCCACCTGCTTCTGCTGCTTTGGCCATTTCCCTGATATCCGTAACATTGGGGCTAAGCTTCATAATTACAGGTTGTTTGGCATATTTCTTCACTTCCCTTGTAATATCCTCTACTGCAAGACAATTCTGTCCGAAAGCGATTCCGCCTTCTTTGACATTGGGGCAGGAAATATTGATTTCCAGCATATCAACCTCAGTGTCACCAAGCCTTTCCACAACTTTTATATAATCCTCTGTGGTTTTACCGCATACATTTACGATTACCCTGGTATCATATTGTTTCAGAAAAGGAAGGTCTCTTTTTATGAACATCTCAACACCGGGATTCTGAAGACCGATGGCATTGAGCATTCCGCTGCCGGTCTCTGCAATTCTGGGTACCGGATTGCCGGTCCAGGGCTCATAAGAAACACCTTTTGTTGTCACCGCTCCAAGTTTGTTCAAATCAACAAAATCAGCAAATTCCATTCCTGAGCCAAAGGTACCTGAAGCTGTGGTTACGGGGTTCTTCCATTCCACACCTGCTATGATTACTTTTGTATCTGACATAATTATCTCCCATCTGTGTGCCATAACACATATAAACCAGGATATCTTTTGTTTCCTATCCCAGGTCTGTACTTTCACATCATACACATTTAAACTGCAAGAAAGCTATCTTTAAACTCCAAAACCCATGTAAATGCAAGCAAGCAACGTTAAACTTCAACTAAAGCAATCTGTAGCAGAATATGCTACAATTCAATTTCACTGCTTGCAAATACCGGTCCCTCTTTGCAGATCCGTGTATTCTGTACATTGGTGTGATGATCCTTTTCTTTCGTCTTACATACACATGCAAGACATGCCCCAATACCACAGGCCATCCTTTCTTCCAGAGATAAATAGCATTCAATGCCCTGTTCTTCTGCATAGGCTTTGACCCCTTTTAACATAGGCGTGGGACCACAGGCATAAATAACGTCTGCTTTTAAGCCATATCGTCTGATGGCATCTATTACATTGCCTTTTACTCCATAGCTGCCATCCTCTGTTGATAGATATACTTCTCCGTAAGGCTGAAAATTATCATTCATAAAGGTAATATCCCGATATCCTAAGACAATGCTTTTCTCGCACCCCAGCTGTTTAGCCAGCTCAAGCATGGGAGGAATACCAATTCCGCCTCCAATTAAAATGGCTTTCTTCTTCTCCAAGGGAAATCCATTGCCAAGAGGACCCAATACCTGAAGGGTATCACCCTTTTTAAGCGTTGAAAATTCCTCCGTTCCTTTCCCCGACACACGGTAAACTAACCGCAGTGAGCCTTCCCCTGCATTGATCTCGCAGATGCTTATAGGCCTTGGAAGCAGCCTGTCCTCATTGTTACAATACAGGGATAAGAATTGTCCGGGCTTTGCCTGTGCCGCAATTTCTGCATCCTTTAACCACATACTGAATATCCCAGGTGCTATCTGCACCTGGGATGTTATTAGGGCTCGTTTCTGAATTGCCATGGTTTTCTCCCATCTGTGCCATTTTTTAATCCCATACATTATATACGAAATCAAATATAAGCACAAGTACCATTTTTCACGAGAATATTAACCCATAAAGGAATTACTTGTAAATAAACAAATTAGTTGCTGTAATATAAAGGAGTTTAACCACCTTATATTTATATAATCTATAGTTCCTTCCTCATAAGTATAATTTTATATTTATCCTTACTGGTTTCAACTCCTGTAGGCTTAAAACTATTTTTTATCCAGAATTGCTCACTTTCCCGGTTCCCTTTTATATATCCAAGCTGAACATACATATAACCTTCTTTTTTTAAATAATTAAGAAACTCTGTAATTATCTCTGTTCCGGTTCCCCTCCCCTGATACTCTTTATTCATCATGAACCAACCAATAAATACGGTGTGAATATCAGGATATCCAACAACAAAATCCATCAATGCAATTAAATGATTCTCACTATAAAAACCAATAAATAATTTATCCTCAAGCGCCTTGTTTGGGGGTAGCTCCGTAAAAACATCTTTTATATTTGCAAATGTTGGCTTGGTCTTTAGATAATGATAATAGGTTGGATTTCGTCTGCAAACTTCGTATATACATGAAATATCTTCTTCTGAAAATTGTTTAACAAGGAAATGAGAAGACATCTTATTTAATTTTAAATTCAATTAATTGATCCTCTCTATTCTTTATTTCTTTTATTGTTTCGACTATAATATACCTTTATAGTTCTTCGTTCAGTTGACAGGATTGGTACTAACTTTAACTATAACACTGTTTCAGTTTTATTTTTCTTTCCAGTAAACACTTCCATCCCTTGCCCTCAATAAGAACTTCATATCTACAAGTCCTCTGCGAAGCAGGAAAAAATCTTCAAAGGTATGCCACCTCTTTATAATTTCATTGACTTCTTTTTCCGTATACTTAACCTCTTCTTCAAATTTTTCACTGAGGTAATAAAGCACCGCAATTTTACGATCCTTTTTAGCCGGCCATGATTTGATTCTCTGTTTATCATCCAGGAACTGACTAATAATCTCTCTGTAATTATCCGGTATTTCTAATTTATTATTTATTTTATTTTCCATGTTATCTCCTTTCGTGGATATAAAATTTCTGATTTTGTATTACTGAATTTGTAGTTGAAGCAATTCACTGCAGCATTTTCAGATTATTAAATTATCCCTGGGTTAACCAATATTCCCTGCAGTCATCTGTCCTGCCCATAAAACCGTATTCTATCATGTATCTTCTAAGAGTCGGATAATCATCATAGATATCTTTTAATATCTGATTAAGCTCTTTTTCCTTATAATGCTTTCCTTCTGAAAAGGATTCACTTATCTTTTTTAATATCACGATCTTTTTCTTTTCTTTAGCAGGAAAATGCTTTAGCTTTAGAGGATTCAGAGAAGAGAAGGCCGTTTCCAGTATCTTCTCCTTTTCCTCCTCCGTCGTAATATACCTGTCATCCACCATTTTTGCTTTAGAGTGAATTGGTACCAGTCTGTCTCCGCCCGTATTATGTTCCAGGGCCAGCTCGTACACTGCCAGAAACATTTTAGCCTGCTTTGCTTTTTCTCTGAACATAAATTTCTGATGCCTTACAGTAGAAGGTGTAACCCCCAGCTGTTTAGCAATTTCGTTATCACTAAGTCCTGCTTCTAACAGGGTTAATATCTGCTTCTGATTATCCGTTAAGGTCAGATATTTGCTGTCAGACTTCATAAGAAGCTCAAACGGTTTCCCATGCTCCATGTGAACATGAAGCATAGCTCCTTTTTCTGCCTCATAAAAACGTTCACCGATAGGATATACTTCCCCCTTGTAAAACTCCTTTTTGCAATAACTGCAAATATATTTCCCCTCCTCCTCTTCCACGTAAGCATATCCCTGCTTCATCTCATTTATATTAAAATCCTTATTTTTACCTTCCATAACCAATTCCTTTCTCACCAGACATATAAGCTTGCAACCTTGCCTGACATTGCGGCTTAAGAAATATATGAAATAAACCTCTCTTTTTTCCATCTGATATTTGTTCATACATCAAGTTTACTTAAAACGCTTTATATTTGTTCATACATCAAGTTTACTTAAAACGCTTTATATTTGTTCATACAACTAGTTTACTTAAAACGCTGCCATAAATCTCGAATTATTCATTCCCATAATTCACACAATATCTGAGACAGATTGAGGATGATTGAGGATATATCCTTACAACTTTCTTTATTTATGAAGAATCCGGCTTATTCCCACTGTCTTTATATCATTATATTATTTGCCATATTTATAAACATATATTATTATTGTTTATTTTATTTGTCAACTGTTTTCAATTCATTTCATTCAATTTATCAATTTTTTATCACTGTGTTATTACTATTTTGAAATACCAAACAACTGATATGATTTCATAAAATTTGTCACAATTGTTATACTGGATGGGTGATGGTTTATTTTCATTAGACACCCCATTTAAACTATGATATAATTATCTTTTGTAAATATCAGATTACAGAAAGGGTATATAAAATGGCAGAAAAGAATCCTATCGTAACTATTGAAATGGAAAATGGCGGTCTTATCAAACTGGAGTTATATCCTGATATCGCTCCAAATACAGTAAAGAACTTTATATCTTTAGTTCAGAAAAACTACTATGACGGGCTGATCTTTCACAGAGTTATCCGTGGTTTTATGATTCAGGGCGGCGATCCGGAAGGAACCGGCATGGGTGGTCCCGGATATTCTATCAAAGGAGAATTTTCATACAACCAATTTGAAAACAATCTAAAGCATTCTGCAGGAGTTATTTCCATGGCAAGATCTCAGATGCCAAACTCAGCAGGTTCCCAGTTCTTCATTATGCATAAGGACAGCCCTCATCTGGACGGTTCCTACGCTGCTTTCGGTAAAGTTACAGAAGGTCTTGAGGTAGTAAACGCGATTGCTGATGAAAGAACCGACTATTCCGACAGACCCTTAAATCCTCAGGTTATGAAAAAAGTAACCGTTGAATTATTCGGAGAAGAATACGGCGAACCTGAAAAAATGTAATGACAGGAGGCTATTCTATGGTAACAGAAAGATTACAGCATTTAAGAGCCTTAATGGCGAAGAACGGCATTCAGGCTTATCTGCTTCCCACCTCTGATTTCCACGAATCAGAGTATGTAGGAGACTACTTTAAGTCAAGAAAATATTTATCAGGTTTTACCGGCTCAGCAGGAAGTGTGGTCGTTACACTGGAGACCGCAGGTCTTTGGACCGACGGAAGATATTTTATCCAGGCTGCAAGAGAACTGGCTGACTCCGGTATAACTCTTTATAAAATGGGTGAAGAAGGAGTTCCAACACTGGAAGAGTTCCTTGTTGATTCCTTAAAAGAAGGGGATGTCTTAGGTTTTGACGGCAGAGTCGTTAATGCCAGACTTGGTCTTCGTCTGAGTGAAAAATTATCCTCCAGGAAAATTTCAATATCCTATGAAAAAGATCTGGTAGATGAGATTTGGACTGACCGCCCCGCTCTGCCTACTACCCCTGCTTTTCTGCTAGAGGAAAAATACTCCGGCAAATCCACTGCTTTAAAGCTGGAAGCCGTAAGAAGTGAAATGCAGAAAAAGCAGGCTAAGTATCACATCATAACCTCACTGGATGATATCGCCTGGCTGTTCAATATCCGCGGCGGTGATATTGCTTATAATCCTGTGGTACTCTCCTATGCGGTTATTGACAGTGAGAAAGCATATCTGTTTCTGGATGAACGTAAACTTTCAGCAGAAATCAAAAAGGAACTTGAAAACGCCGGCGTAGAGATAAAGGATTATTTTGAAATTTATGAATTCGTTAAAACATTGCCTAAAACTGAAAAAATCTTATTGGATACAGCAAAAGTCAATTACGCAATTTATAAAAACCTCGGCACTGATGCTGATATTATTGATGCCACAAATCCTACGGTATTATTTAAAGCGGTTAAGAATCCCGTCGAGCTTGAAAATCTGCGTAAGGCTCATATTAAAGACGGTGTAGCCGTAACCAAGTTTATCTATTGGTTAAAACAGAATATTGGTAAGACTGAGATTACCGAAGTCAGCGCCAGTGATTTCCTGGAAGCCAAAAGACGTGAGCAGGAAGGCTGCATTGATTTAAGCTTTGATACCATCAGTGCTTACAACGCCAATGCTGCCATGATGCACTACAAAGCTACGGAAGAAAGTCATGCGGTATTAAAACCGGAAGGAATTCTCTTAGTAGACTCCGGCGGTCAGTATTATGAAGGAACTACCGATATAACCAGAACCATTGTCCTTGGAGAAATCAGCGATGAAATCAAAAAGCATTTTACAGCTGTTTTGAGAAGTATGCTTAACCTTTCTGATGCCAGATTTCTACATGGCTGTATCGGACTGAACCTGGATATTCTTGCGAGAGGACCAATCTGGGACATGGATCTGGATTATAAATGCGGTACCGGTCATGGTGTAGGATATCTCCTGAATGTTCATGAAGCTCCTAACGGTTTCCGTTGGAAGAAGGTACCTGAAAGAGATGACGGCTGTGTTCTGGAAGAAGGTATGGTTACCACAGATGAACCCGGTGTCTATATCGAAGGAAGCCATGGTATCCGTACGGAAAACGAATTGATCTGCCATAAAGGCGTTAAGAACGAATATGGCCAATTCATGTATTTCGAGCATCTGACCTTTGCTCCTATAGACCTGGAGGCTGTGGATACTTCTTATATGACCGGCAGGGAGATAGACAGTCTGAACCGCTATCACAAAGATGTATATGAAAAACTGTCTCCTTATCTGACGGACGAGGAGAATCTCTGGTTAAAAGAAGCAACCAGAGCAATCTAAAACACATAAACATAAATTAACCCAATCTGTGCTTAAGCTTACTAATGGCAGGCTCAAGCACAGGCTAGGTTAATTTTATCAACTAATTTAAATAATAAACCAGTATTCTTTATAAAACCACCACCGGAAATAACATCTCCTGAGAAAAAGTTTGAAAATGATAATTGAAGGTATACTTTTTAATAATTAATTGTGTAATTACAAGTAAAATAGATTCGCTTGGTATTAAATCATATAGACTTACCATCCAAACCAGAATACTACACCTCCCTCTTTATTGTATACACCATAGGTTAAACTCAGACTCTTTAATATCTTTCCAACAATGGACAATCCCAGTCCTGTCCCTTTTGATTTACTTCGGGATTTGTCTGATTTCACAAAAGGCTCCCAAATATCCTTTAACTCTTCCTCTGGAATATGACTTCCGCTGTTATAAAATTCCAGTGTATTATTTATAATCTTAATACTTATCTCCCCGCCTTCTTCTGTGTAAGTCAAAGCATTTGTAAAGAAATTATCAAGTACTTTCTCTATCAGCATAAAATCGGTTTTAATAACCGCATCACCCTCTGAATTTATTGCTATATTTCTTTCAGAACATTGCTGAGTGTAGCGGTTAATTAACAAACCACATACCTCTTTAATGTAATAAGACAATAAAAATAACATCACTCATTTTACCATAAAAATGAATATTTATAAGAATTATTCTGCTAAAAGATTTATACATTGACAAATACTCTGCCGTCTGCTATACTCAAATCAATTTCATAGCAAAACGCTAGGAATGAGAGAGTATGTAAAACAATGCCTAACAGAGAGCTTTTGGCTGGTGGAAAAAAGCAGGTTAGATTTGCAGAAAATGGCTCAGGAGCGGCGCGCCGAACCGTTATAACGCTTAGGCCGCGACAGGTTTGCCTGTTACAGCAAAGAAGTATAAATATCTCCCTCTGGTGGCAGATGTCGTACTTGATAAGTTCTTTTGCTGTGAGGCATAGATGAATTGAAGTGGTAACACGGGCTATGCTCGTCTTCTTATTGGAAGGCGGGTTTTTTTTATACTCAGAATTAATAATAAATAATTCCTAAAGCAGCTAATAAACTTTTCCCCTGGCAGGCTTAACGCCGATAACTACAACGGCCAGCATTTATATTAGCCGCATCAGAATAAATACTCAGGAGGTCACAAAATGGATTTTACTACCCGCTGCATACATGGAGCAGTTGACAAAACACAAGTTACAGGTGCCGTAACTATCCCCATCTATCAATCAGCTACCTTCGCTCATCCAGGCGTCGGACAAAGTACTGGTTATGATTATTCCAGGCTTCAGAATCCTACCAGAGAACACCTGGAGAAAATTATCGCCAATCTGGAAGACGGGATTGATGCCATTGCTTTTAGTACCGGAATGGCTGCTGAGACTGCATTGATGGAACTCTTCTCCATAGGTGACCACATTATTGCATCAGAGGATTTATATGGAGGTACCATACGTCTGTTTGAGCATATCAACAAGAAAAACGGACTTACCTTTGATTATCTGGACACTTCTGATCTTACAAAGCTGCGTTCTCTCATACGAAAGGAAACCAAGGCTATTTATATTGAAACTCCTACTAATCCCATGATGCAGGTAACGGATATTCAGGCTGTTTCTAAAATTGCCAAAGAACACAATCTGCTATTGATTGTAGACAATACCTTTCTGACTCCTTATTACCAGCGTCCATTGACACTGGGTGCAGATATTGTAATTCACAGCGGTACCAAATATTTAAGCGGACACAATGATACACTATCCGGCTTTTTGGTCACAAACCGGGCTGACTTATCTGAAAAGCTTCGTTTTATCTATAAGACTACCGGTGCCTGTCTCTCTCCTTTTGACAGCTGGCTGATAATAAGAGGAATTAAAACACTTGCGGTGAGAATGGACCGCCAGTCTCAAAACGCCCTTGAGATAGCGCAGTTCCTTGAAAGTCATACTAAAGTCAAAAAGGTATTTTATATCGGCCTTAAAGACCATCCGGGTTATGAAACCTCTATTAAGCAGACCAGCGGTTTTGGCTCCATGATTAGCTTTGAAGTGGATTCAGAAGCTACGGCAAAACAGGTTCTTGAGCGGGTATCTGTCATACTCTTTGCTGAGAGCCTTGGCGGTACTGAAACTCTGATAACCTATCCCATGGTTCAGACCCATGCAGATGTACCACTGGAGGAACGTATAGCAAGAGGCATTAACGGCTCTCTGCTTCGTATGTCCATAGGGCTTGAAAATGTTCAGGATCTGATTCAGGATTTAAGTGATGCTTTAGCTGAATAAGATAAAGGTATGAATGTATCGATTGTATTTGATTATTATTACTCTGCTCCCTATAGTGCTTCCTTGTAAAAGCATTATATTCAACTTATATTTTATCATTGTACAATAAGGAGAAAATAACCTATGCCGTATGACTTTGACCAATTAATTGACCGTAAGAATACGAATTCTTTAAAATATGATTTTGCAAAAGAGCGTGGAAAAAGGGACGATCTGCTGCCTATGTGGGTTGCAGATATGGATTTTTCCACTCCCCCGGAGGTAACCGAAGCCCTGATAGATGCTGCGAGACACGGAATCTTTGGATATTCTGATGTTAAGGAGGATTACTTTCAAGTTCTGAAAAGCTGGTTTGCCTCCCATTATAACTGGAACATTGAGAGGAAATGGCTTGTGAAAACTCCCGGTGTAGTATTTGCCCTAGCCATGGCAGTACGCTCCCTTACCAAAGAAGGAGATTCCATCCTGATACAGAGACCGGTTTATTATCCTTTCTCTGAGGCTATCTTAAGCAATAACCGAAAGCTCATTAATAATCCTCTCATTTATGAGAATGGCACTTATAGTATTGATTATGCAGATTTTGAACGTAAGATCATTGACAATCAGGTTAAACTGTTTATTTTATGCAATCCTCACAACCCAGTGGGCAGAGTACTAACAGAAGAAGAGCTTACCCTTATGGGAGATATCTGTGTAAAACATGGAGTTTTAGTGGTTTCCGATGAAATCCATGCGGATTTTATTCATCCCGGACACAGCCATGTTCCATTTGCCTCTATCAAAGAGGAATATGCTAATATTTCGGTTACCTGTACCGCGCCAAGCAAGACCTTTAACCTGGCAGGATTACAGGTTTCCAACGTATTTATACCCAATCCTGCTCTGAAGAAAAAGTTCAAAACAGAAATCAACAAGTCCGGCTACAGTCAGCTAAACACTATGGGGCTTATTGCCTGCAAAGCTGCTTACCAGTATGGTGAGGAATGGTTAGAAGAACTTAAAGCATATATTTATGATAACATCCTTACAGCCAGGGATTTTATTGAAAAGGAAATTCCTGCTCTGAAGGTGGTTGATACAGAAGGCACCTACCTGTTCTGGGTAGATTTTAATGAACTTGGTATGGAGGAAGCTGATCTGGAGGACTTTATAACCGAGAAAGCCGGACTGTGGCTGGATGGAGGTACTATGTTCGGTCCTGAGGGAAAGGGTTTTCAACGTTTTAATCTGGCCTGCCCGAAATCAACTCTTTTAAGAGCTTTAAACCAGCTAAGGGATGCTATTAATTCGTTATAGTATAGATTTATTAAGCTATGTTTTAAATCAATGTTGGAATTTGATATATTTTTGGAGGTATGCTATAAAACTTTATGGTTCAATGTAATGTGGCCCATGCTTATACAAAGATAACTGATTTTAAAGAAAGAGAACCAATATTTGTTTAGTTATATACATTATACTAAAACTAATGTTATGATTAACATTATGTCATAGGGGTTAGATAAAATGAAGTTAACAGCATTTATAAATTGGGGAGGGCTTTTTTCATGCGAGGATTGATTTTGTATGGTGCAAACTGCACTCTTGATGTGTGGGATACACTGAAATGTGAATTAGCAGTACATAACATTACATTTGTAGAATATCCACATAATATTACAGAAAAAGCAAACAACGTTTCAGATATTACTAATTGGATATATGCAACTTATGGAAATGAGAAGTTCGATTTTATTCTCGGACATAGTATGGGAGGAATTATTGGATTAGAATTGGTTGCAGATTTCGAGTTAAGATGTGACAAAGTAATTCTTATCGACTCCAATTTGAAACCTGCAAATAACTTTTATCGAAACTTGATGCTTCCTTCCAATATGGAACGATATGGTGAAAAAATCATTTCTATGATAAAGGGAGAGGCAAGATACTATAGTGATAGTTTAAAAAAGGCATTGCAAGAGAAGTTTGATTATACAGATTATATTAGGAAAATAAATTCTAAAGTTTATGGAATATATGGGGACAGAGGGCAAAAATACTATGCCAATAGAATCAGTGATTTGTGTCTTGATGATGATATTGTTTCAAAAATAGACTTTAGGTTTGTTGAAAATTCCTGTCATATGCCAATGGTTGAAAATCACGAGGCGTTAGCAGATATCATAGAGAGCATTTTAGTCGAATGATAAAATTGTTAATATTATCTTTATTTTGGCCAAATTATTCATAAAATGTGTATTAAGGGAAGCATATCGGAATGGCTTCTCTTAAAAATCGATATATTATCAACACTATTCTAAAACATAGCCATTTATTAAGATAGAAACCAAAACAGAAGCTTCCCAATACTCATGTCACCTCATGGCTGACGAGTATTGGGAAGCTTCTGCTTCATTATCAATTATAAGGATTTTATTATCGTTCTTTATAAATTAATCTGAATCTTATTAGTTTGCAAAACACCGACCTGCATTGTATTGAGTGCATAACATCGACCTGAATTGCGACATCCTGCATCATAGCAACCTGCTTCGCATCGAACTGCATTGCAACCTGTATAACATCAACCTGTATTGCAACCTACATAAAATCGACCTGCATTGTATCGACCTACATGGTGTTAACTTGTATATTATCAACCTGTATCAGCTATCAGCTTTTTATTATTTTATAACTCCGCCTTTCATCAAAGCGGCATTTATATCTTCTTTCATATCTATTACTGCCTGTCTGGATGCATCTGCAAAGTTCTCAGCACCGAACTTCTCATAACCCTTCTGCTTATAAGCAGCAATAATTCCTCTGGAGGAATTGACGATTGCCCCCAGTCCATCTGCATTAAAGTAGTGGACTAAATCTTCCGCTTTACCACCCTGTGCTCCATAACCCGGAACCAGAATATAGGTCTTTGGCATAAGCTTGCGGAGTATTTTCCCCATCTCCGGATAAGTAGCACCAACTACTGCACCAATATAACTGTAGCTGTTTCCCATATGCTTACTTCCCCACTGATCTACTTTTTCACCTACCAGCTCATATAGAGGTCTGCCGTCAATCTGCTTGTCCTGGAATTCTCCGCTGGAGGGATTTGAGGTCTTAACCAGAATAAACAAACCTTTATTCTCTTCCTTGCATACCTCGATAAAGGGATCAACTCCGTCTGAACCAAGATAAGGATTTACCGTAGCAAAGTCCTCATTGAAACCACTGTAGGTATTGCTTCCTACCTTTACCTTGCCAAGATGTCCAACTGCATAGGCTGCAGAGGTGGAACCGATATCTCCTCGTTTGATATCGCCGATAACTACCAGTCCTTTTTCCTTGCAGTAATCAATGGTTTTCTTATACGCTATCATACCTTCAATCCCAAACTGTTCATACATGGCAATCTGAGGTTTTACTGCAGGAATCAAATCATAAGTTGCATCCACTATTCCTTTGTTAAACTGCCAGATAGCTTCTGCTGCTCCTTCCAGAGTCTCGCCTTTTTCCTTGTAGGCTTTGCTCTTAACCTGTTCCGGGATATAATCCAGCATGGGGTCTAATCCTACAACAATAGGGGCTTGGGTTTTCTGAATCTTCTCTATTAGCTGGTTAATCATATCTGCCTCCGCAATGTATATTAATCTTGGTAAACTACCTTTCCGTCTACCAGTGTATATTTAATTCTGCCTTTTACTTTTCTGCCCTGAAAGGGGGTATTCTTACCCAATGAAACGAACTCCTCTTTCTCAATTGCATACCAGCTGCTTGTATCCGCTATAACAAGGTCAGCAGCCTTTCCGGTACCTAAGCTTCCTTTATCCATTCCAAGGACACTTGCCGGGTTAACTGTAAGTTTTTTTACAAGTTCTAAAGGCGTGAGGATACCGCTCTCTACCAATTCCGTAAAGGAGAGCGCAAATGCTGTTTCAAGGCCCACAATTCCAAAGGGTGAATCCAGGAAAGACTTTTCTTTCTCCTCTTTGCTATGTGGCGCATGGTCTGTCGCAATAACGTCCAGAATTCCCTGTTTAAGGGCATCCTTTAAAGCAGCAACATCTTCTCTGCTTCTTAAAGGAGGATTCATTTTATAATTACTGTCATTACCCGGAATATCTTCATCAGCAAGGGTAAAATGATGAGGACACACTTCCCCGGTAACCGGAAGTCCCTCTTCTTTCGCCCATTTCAAAAAAGCTACGCTGTCCCTGGTGGAACAATGACATAGGTGAAGTCTGGCTCCTGTTTCTTTCGCCAGCAGAATGTCCCTTATGGCAATAATGTCTTCCACTCCATTGGTGATACCGGGCAAATCAAGCTCCCTGGCTTTATTTCCGGCGTTGATAACACCTCTGCCCACCAGATCTTTATCTTCACAATGAGCAAATACTGGTATTCCAGCTTTTTTTGCTGCCAGCATTCCATCTTTGTATACGGTTATTTTCATAACAGATTTACCGTCTTCACTGATAGCTGCCGCACCGGCTTCTTTCATTCCTTTAATATCTGCCAGTTGGTCTCCTGCCTGACCAATCGTAACGGCACCAATAGGAAGTATATGAACTACCGCTTCCTCTTTGGCTTTGTGGTTAACCCACTCCACCATGTCCCTGCTGTCGATGGCAGGTTTTGTATTGGGCATGGGGCAGATAGTGGTAAATCCACCTCTCGCTGCTGACATTGCTCCTGTTTTTATGGTTTCCTTGTATTCAAATCCCGGTTCCCTTAAATGGACATGCAGATCAATAAAACCCGGCATTACAAACAAACCTTCCGCCATAATAACTTCATCCGCCTGAATATTGATATGTTCACTGATTTCTTTTATAATTCCGTCTTCCACCAGAATATCCCGTATACCATCCGTGTTGGTGGAAGGGTCCAGTACATGGCCTTTCTTAATTAGTAATGACACTCTGTTCTCCTTTACAGTTCTGCTTTGGCAACATCCTCTAATACAGCCTTGTTCTTTACATAGGTCTCAATATCTTCTTTGGAAACCCATTGATAATCATGAAGCTCCTCAGAAAGTACCACTTCTTCACTGGTGCTTAATAAATGGAAGCAGATGCCTATATTGCATACATCTCCCAGCATAAAGGACCAGGTGTAGAGAATGCGGTTGATATGGGCATTCACTCCGGTATTCTCATAAACGATTCGAAGGACACCTTTCTCCGGACTTTCTCCGAATTCCAGCTCGCCGTCCAGAAATTCCCACTGGTAGGGATCCATTATACGGTCATCATACCATTTCTCAGCCAGCAGATACTTATTTTCATATTGAACAATACCTTTTACAAGTATTCTATATTTATCCATATATTATCCTCCTGCATTTATGCTTCTTACAAGCCATCTTTTCATTATTATAACTTAACAAACTCTCAAATACAACCTGGTTTTCGACGGTTTTCATCCAGAAAAAGGATTGTATATTTAAGCATTTACTGCAAAACCTATCCTTATACCATTTATTAGGTTATCAAACAGAAAGGATGATTGTATGGATAATTTCGGAGTATTCAATATGCTGCCTCCTTCACTGGCAGTATTTCTTACCAACGATCTGGTTGCACGGGATACCTTTTTAGGACTTAATGAATTAGATCAGCAGAACTTTATGGATTATGCAAGAGAATTTCAATCAAAAGAAGAGATGGAACGTTATCTTTATCACCGCAACGAAGATGATTTTCGCTAAATAGTTAACAGATATTCAAAGGACGTGTACTCACAAGTAAAGAGGAAGGAAGACATTCTACGATAACACTCATGCATGCTGCAAACTCCCTTGAGGAACTGCACAAATATAAAGTGTGAAAGGTCTTTCATTGACGCTGCCTCTTATTTGGGAATACATGCCCTTTCTATTTGTAACATTTTCGTAATACATATTTAAATACTTGTTAATATTTCCTCTCTACCCAGAACTTACAGCTATCCTTTCCCCCTCCCCTATGCTATAATCATAAGTGTTCAGAAGGAAAGCGCTACCTTCTAAACAACGTTCATGAACAGGAGCTGATAAACACCCGTCCCTTAAGGACACCAATTATAAGGAGGATAAGTGAATGTGTTTCAATTATTACAACTTTGATTGTACTCAGTTACTGGAATTTATCAAAAAATATTTAAACTGCAGATAAAATAAAAACAAACTATTGCTGAAATACGTAAAGATAACTCATACTATAAGTCTTAACTCATAATACAAATAAGATACAAACAAGAAGGGCTGTTCCCAAATTCCTAAGAATTTTGAAACAACCCTTCTTTTAGATTTTTACCGGTATCAAAAAAGTCTGAATCCCACTGGAATAAGGAGCTATCTCATATAGCTGATAAAAGATCACTACCCCTTCCGGCACAACGTAGAAATTTTTTTCATTAAAATTTTCTTTTACCAAATCGTTTACATCATCAAAATAGTAGGCATCTTCTTCTTTTACCTTTTTAACAATCTGGCTGTTGATCTCCGTGATGATGTAATTTACATAGTCCTTTCTTCCGGGAAAGAAATCCGCCAGGTCCATTCTTCTGCCAGTCCGTAAATTCCAGGTATCAGCGCTTCTGGTAGTCATTCCATGGGCTCCGCCGGTATATTCATAGCGGTCAAAATACAGGCTTAGAATATACTTGTCATTATTAGTCACGGTATATACCGTTAATACTTCATATATCCTGACAGGAAAATCATTGGCTGTGGCATATTCATAGTCATCAATAGCCATCTGGAATAACTTCATCACATGATATTTCTTATATAACTCTGCTTCGGCTCTGTAATATACACTGAGTTTGTTGGTAAAATTCTTGAACCGTTCCGAGCTGAACTGCGGATATTTAATATCATAAGTAAGCAGTTTCTGCCCTTTGTAACTTAGTTCTCCCTTCAGCTGGAACGCCTTTACATAAACACTGTCTATAGCCAATTTCATTCACCATAAGATAGCTTTGTGATAATATATGCTGTTACTCCTCTAGGAGTTCAATATTTTCATAAGAGCTTCATGAGCAGTGTGGAAGGCCATTTCACTGTTGGTCATCCTGCGGGCAAAGGTACTTTCTTCTAACTGTTTTAGCATTGTAAATTCTGCCAGATGGGGTTCCAGACTTAAAAATCCCTTATACCCGCTAATATCCAGGTCTGTTAAGATTTCCCTGACCTTTCCATCTCCCATGCCAGCCGGTCTTACTCCCCCGGTTTCAAATACAGCATCCTTAATATGTATATAGGAAATATAAGGTTTTAAAAGCTCATAAGCTTTTAAGGTATCTTCTTTGCATTGCACAAAATTAGCAAAATCAAAAACTGCCTTAAAGTTATCATCATGTAAAGCCAGAAATAGCTCCTTACATCTTTCTGCTGTATCCCCATAGATACCTTTCTCATTTTCATGAAGCAATACCACTCTGTGACTCTTTCCGTAATTTTTTAACTCTCCCAGACGGTCTATCACTGCATTTTTATAATCTTCCGGTCTTTCCTCCTCCAGGAAGAAACTGAACATTCTTATATTAGAAGTCTCAAAGAGATGTGCAGTCTCCACTACACGTTTAAAACGTTCCAGATGTTCTTGAAAAGGGGCTTTGATGGAAATTTTTCCTATAGGTGAGCCAATAGCGGATACTTTAATTCCCTCACTGTCCAGATATTTTTTAATTTCCTTAATTTCCTCTATGGTGAAATCAGCCACATTCTTTCCTTCCACACTTCGCAGCTCCAGATACTCCATTCCCAGCTGCTTTAACAAGGCTACCTGTTCTTGTAAGCTGTCACTGATTTCATCTGCAAAACCTGTTATTCTACTTTCTCTTAACATAATTACTCCTTTCCTGTAACTAGTACATGGGCGGTTTCTGCATAGTTAATTGCAGGATATTTTTTCTGTAGTGCTGTTTCAAAAATGCAGGCATAATTGTGCTTAATGTCAAATTCTTGGAATAGTACTATCGAGAAAATAAACATGCTTACCTATGCAGAACTAATCAATGCTGTACCAATACTCCATTGCATAAATTTAACTTAATTCAGTACACGCTATTTACGCAAATCACAACTAATGCAGCGTCCTGCAAATACCCGATCAGGCTTGCAGGATAAATTTTCTGTGTAATATCACAGGATTACCTCTATACCGGTTCTGGCAGATTCATAGACTGCCAGCATAAGCTCAATGGTAGCTTTCGTTTCCTTAAGCCCTATTGGAGGCGTCTTTTCAGACAGGAGGCTCCTGTAATAATCCGTTATACAATCCATATGGCCTGCTCCCCAATAACTCTTACCGAAGAAGGTTGGTTTTATCTTCTTTTCTTCTGGTGAAGCAGATGTTTTATTGGTCAGCTCAGATTCCTGCATTTCGGAAACTTGTATTTCCTCCCCTGAGAAATCAGTGCATACTACTCTCATCTCTTCAATTCTTACATTCATATTTTCACAATGTAATTCTATTATTGGAGGCATATTGGTACAATAAGCCGTAGTAGCATAAAAACAACCTGTTATTCCATCTTCATATCGAATATAAGCTTCCATCATATCTTCAACTTCAATAATATTCTTCAAATGATGGTTAGCCATAACAGCCTCTGCCGAAACAGGCTTTCCAAGGAACAATGTCAGCAGATCCAGGGAATGTACCGCCTGATTTATGAGAGCACCTCCGCCCTCTGTCTTTAGGGTTCCTCTCCAATCGCTTTCAGTATAATATTCCCGTTCTCTGCACCAGCTGACAATTGCTCTGCCTCCTTTTACCCTGCCTGGAATTCCGAGAGAGAATAGTTTCATTGCGGCAAGGGTTCCAGGATTATACCGGTTCTGAAAACACAATCCCAGTCTACCTTCTGAGCTTTTTACTGCTTCTTTCAGAATAATGTAATCCTCATGATTCATAACCGGAGGTTTTTCCATAAATACATGTTTTCCCTGTCTCAAGGCTTCTGCTGCCATGGGGACATGAAGATAGTGAGGGGTGCAGATATGAACTATCTCCGGTTTTACTCTATCTAACAGTTCTTCCATAGATGAGCAAGCTTCTGCCCCATACTTATCTCCAAGGCTCACCGCCCGCTCAAGGCAGGTATCTGCTACACCGGCAAGTCTGATACCTGACTGACTGGCAATGCAGGCAGCATGCACCTCCGCAATATTTCCGCAGCCGATAATTGCTGCCTTTTTAATTTCAGCCATTATTATTACCATAGCTGCCACTGGTATCAAAGGTTATATCCTTAACCTTCTCCTTTTGGACAGTTGCCTTTCTCCTCTTATTTAATTCCTCCAGGAATAAATCCTCATCAATCGGCAACGTTACCGGCTTTTTCAGCCAGGAGGAGAGATGCATGGCATTGGACAACATCAATCCTCTGATACCTTCTCTTCCGTCTGCTACCAGGGGAGCGCCGGATAAAATTCTTTCAGCAAAAGCCTTTAACACCCCTTTGTGCTGAGGATTGTCTCCCGTTATCTCTTCCTCCCTGTAAGCTCCCTCCGGTTTCTTAAAGCCTTCTGCCGCAGTAAAGCAATATTCCCTCTCACTTACCTCGAGTTCATAGATGGTAAGCTTATCATTTTCACTTACCAGTTTTCCCTTTTCCAAGGTAATTTCCAGTCGATTGGTTCCCGGAGCATCACCAGTTGTTGTAATAAATACTCCCGTTGCTCCGTTTTCAAGGGTAAAGTAGGCTGTCACATCATCCTCCACCTCGATATTATGCCATTTGCCATTATGGCAGAAAGCCTGAACTTCCTTTGGCAAACCACAGATCCATTGGAGCAGATCTAAATTGTGTGGGCATTGGTTTAACAGTACGCCACCGCCTTCCCCATCCCAGGTTGCCCTCCATTCCCCGGAATCGTAATAAGCCTGTGTGCGATACCAATCCGTTATGATCCAGTTCACCCTTTTGATTTCACCAAGGCTCTTATTATCAACCAGTTCCTTCATCCGGCGGTATACCGGATTGGTCCTCTGATTGAACATCACGGCAAACACCAGGTTATATTTATCTGCCTCCTCATTCATCCTTCTAACCTGTTTTGTATAAACACCGGCAGGCTTTTCGCATAATGCATGGAGACCATGATGAAAAGCACTTATCACAAGGTCCGGATGCTGGTAGTGAGGCGTTGCCACCAATACTGCATCGCACAAACCGGAAGCAATTAGTTTCTCTCCTTCTTCGTAGATTTTAACAGCCTCTCCAAGTTCTGTGACAGCCCATTCCCTTCGGCTTTCCTTTCGGTCAGCTACTGCTGTAAGCACAAGCCCGGGAATTTCTCCCCCAGCAATGGACTTTGCATGTGCGCTTCCCATATTTCCGATTCCGATTATACCCATTCTAACCTTATCCATCTACCTACCTGTCAGGCGTTATCGTTTACAGTTTATTCCTTTTACATAATTTCGAATAAACTATAAAAGCCTGATTTCCCTTCTTCTATCATTTAAATACCTTGCACCTCTCAGTTCTGGCTTATACTACAGAATTTGCGGTGGAATGTATGTTATAAAACCCATTTTTCTTGTAACAAAGGCTGCCATTGATTCCATCTTGCAAATATAAAAACTACACTATACATAAGGCTTGGCCTTAACGATATCCAAGCCGGCTTACATTGTCATAGCTTTGCTTTAAACAGTCAAAAGGACTTGTTTGACAGCTATCCTGCTCTACTAAAATATATTTACAGTTGGTTTCTTCAAGCCCACGGAGGATACTCTCAAAATTCAGGTTCCCTTCCATAACCGGTGCAATAACAGAAACCCCGTCTGAAACCGCCATATCCTTTAAATGGACACAGGGTACCCTGTTTTTCAGTTTCCTTATCCATTGAACAGGATCCGCTCCTGCTGCCTGCACCCAGTATGTATCCAGAGTAATTCCCATCTCTTCCTCGGTAAAACTGCTTAATAACTGTTCCAGTATTGTTACTCCATTAATTTTCTCAAACTCAAAATTATGATTATGATACATAAAGAGCTTACCGGCTGCTGCTATTTTCCTGGCAGGTTCCTTAAAATCCTCGAGAAAGTAAGGAAGCCAGCAGGCATTACGGTATTTTCCCGGCATGGAGCCAAGTCCGATATAGGAACAGCCATATATATCATGCTCCTTTATGAGCTTCTCCGTGTCATACAGGATTCTGTTAACATCAATATGAGTCAGTACAATCTTAAGCCCATGGCTGTCACAGATTTCCCGGATCCTTTCCGGTCTGATTTCCTTTCCGACGGCTGATAATTGAACCGTACGATAACCGATATCCGCAATCTTTTTTGCTGTTCTGTTAAAATCCTCCTCTGTCTGAATAAAATCCCTTACCGTATATAACTGTGCTCCCAATTCCATCTTTCTTACCCCTCTCTCCTTTGCTATATGTCTAAATTCTAACGTATCAAACCATATTACTCCATTGCAGAAAGGGATATTTATATTGCAAATATAGCGGTCATTAGATATAATCAGCTTAATTATACTTTCAACGATTCACTTAATAGAAGTACCGGATGCTTTACTTCTTTACACTAGGGATGGATATAAAGGAGAACAATAACCTATGGCTTCACTGGCACAGATTACAACTGAACATGTAATATTCGGCTACAGCAATACCGTACAATCTAATACGGATTATGCCCTCCATTGCCATAATTTTTATGAAATTTATTACTATATGGAAGGGGATGTAGATTATCTGGTGGAAGGGATACCTTATAAACTCTCTCCCCACAGCCTTCTGCTTTTAGCACCAAATGTTTTTCACGGAGTCAGGGTAAATTCAGGAAAACCCTACATCCGCATCGCTCTGCATTTCTTTCCCGAGGCACTCTCCCTTGAAAGACGGGCTATGCTCCTGTCAATTTTTCCCAGTGCATCCAAGGCAGATGCAAAAGAGGTATTTTATACTGATAATGTAAAGGAGAAGATTTTCCCTCAAATGGAGGCACTAATTGACTGTGCAAGTCTTTCTGAATCCCTTAAAAATTCTCTGCTGCCAGTATATCTGGAGGCATTGCTGTCAAGAATTCTGTCTCTAAGTAAACAAAATGAAATACATAGAAAAAGTGATGGCTCAGAAACCCTTCAAAATGTTATTAACTATCTCAACAGACATTATACAGACCGTATAACTCTGGACCTGATTGCAGACAAATTCTGTATCAGCAAACATCATCTTAACAAGGTATTTCGAAAAGCTACAGGTACTACGCTTTGCGATTATCTTACCTATAAACGTATCATTTATGCAAAGCAGCTGCTTATGGGCGGGCATAGTGCGGAGGAAGCAGCAGGAAAATCCGGTTATACAGACTACTCTGCCTTTTACCGGGCATACCTGAAAATAACCGGTAACAGTCCTGTAAAAGACCGGGGAGCCCTGCCTTCTCTGATTCGTTAGAGAGAAATTTACACCAACTCATACCTGGCTGAACCTTCCTCCTTACGGAAGAAGAAATATCCTGGAGCTGGTTCTTGCTGTCGATTGGAGTATCAATCTATGATTATCTGAATACCTTAATAAATGAAGCTCTCTTCTTATGAAGGAATCAGTATTGCCATGGGAAAGAAGAAAACCGTAAGTTTATGTATGATTGTGAAAGATGAGGAATGGATACTGGAGCAGTGCCTTGGCAGTGTGTCAGGAATTGTAGATGAGATTATAATCGGTGATACCGGATCTGTGGATAATTCCAAAGAAATTGCTGCCAGATACGGTGCAACTGTTTTCGATATAAAATGGGAAGACGATTTCGCTGCCGCCAGAAATCAGACACTTGAGAGAGCCACCTGTGACTGGATTCTTTTATTGGATGCAGATGAACTCTTTCGCAAGGAAGATACAGAAAGATTCTATGCTCTTTTAGACAGCGAAGAATATGATGGGTATCATTTTACCTTGTATAATTATTATTCCACAGAGAACACAAAGGACTATTCTGTCCATTACGCCTTCCGCATGGTCAGGAATACCGGAGATTACTACTTTGAAGGACGAATACACGAGCAAATCAATAATAGAAACGGAAACTTTGACTCCTCCCGCTTTACTCTGGCTGAGATTACCTTGCTCCATTACGGATATACCGATACGGTTATTCAGCAAAAGGAGAAACATAACCGGAATATGCCCTTAATAAAAAAGCAATTGGAGGATAATCCAGAAGATCCCTACTATCTCTTCAATCTGGGAAATGAATATATGGCTCAGGGTGATTGTAATAGTGCCCTGCCCTGTTACCTGAAGGCACACGAGAAGAAAGCCCACTCACAGGCTTATTTTCCACATGTTTATTACCGGATAATTCTGTGCTATATAACACTGGGTGACAGTGCCAATGCTCTATTCTTTGCAGAGGAAGGGCTTATGGCATATCCCTCCTGTACAGATATTGAGTATTTAAGAGGCAGTATCTATAAATCAAATCATCGAAATTTACTTGCTGTAAGATCTTTAGAGCGCTGCCTTGCCATGGGAGAAGCCCCAAATACTCTCAAATTCTCTTCCGGTTGCGGAACCTACAGGGCACTTATAGCTTTAGGTGAAATCTATTTCGAAGAAGAAATTTATCAGGACGCGCTGGATTACTATACAGAAGCCTTGTCATACCCGGAAGCTCCTGATATATTACTCCCCCTGGCCAGGTGTCTGTATCCGCAGTGCAAAGACCGCCAGGAGTTCTTTGACAAGCTGCTCGCTTACATACCAGCTAGCAGTCTCGAAGGAAAATATCTTAGAGCCGCAGATATTCTCATTGAATTAAGACTGTATGACTTGTCCCATTATGCGTTGTCTTTGGGGAATTTTACAGAAAACAATAGCAGGGAGCTTCTTTTGGCATCCGGAAAGCTTTCGTTTTATCTGCATCTATATGATAATGCAATCGATACTTTTTCTGCTCTTTTTACAATGACAGCTTTCACCCCGACACCTGCAGCAGATACAGAGGAAATAGCTGCCTATTACCTTTTATCCCTTATACTCACAACCAGGGAGGTTACAGACAGAATCCATACCTTACTGGATAACATGCCAGAACAAATTAAAAGCACTTCACTCTTTGTTTTAGAGCAATTAAATCCTTCCGAATTTCATATTGAAACTTCAAATTCTTATCATTATAGCTTTCTCTATAAACTCCTGGAAATGCTTATTAAAGCTGGTGAAAATGCCTATGCCGATAAGTTGGTTGCAGCACTTAATAAGCTTAATGTCCTTGATACCTATACGAAACTGGGTGAAATTTATTCCAAACAGGATTACAGGGAGGAAGCTGTTAATGCTATTCTTTTGTCAGTCAGGCAGTATAATTTCATTGATAAGAACAGTGCAAGTCTGTTGATTCGTTATCTTTAACCTAACCGGCTTCTATCCTGTAGACCCTTTGCTTTTTCCAAATATACAGGCTAAATTATTGTTTCTGGATTTACAGACGAAAGTTTTTAGATTCTGATTTCCTGAGGTATTGTTAAAATAATATCTAACTCCTTATATACTCATAATAGATCATGTCGTGATCTATACCTGCGTCAGACTGGGAACTAATCATACCATTAAATATATCCTTCCAGGTTACTGTATCATCATTTACAAGAACGTAATAGATGTACCTGGAATATAGGGCAGAGGTACTTTCTGGTACCCCTTCATATTTCATCAGGAATTTATATTCTTTTGATAGCTTCTGCCCATCTTCCACTCCTTCAATCGTGTATTTATTATCGTCATAACTTAGATCTTTAATAAAAAGCATAGGGTAATGGTCCTTAACCGTCTTATAATATTCCTCTGAATATTGCGATGGTTCTCCCAGTGTATAGTAATAAGCCAGGCTTACTGAGGCGTTTTCTCCCTTATCCGTTTTTTTTACAAAATCCTCCCATAACGATTGTCCGGAAGTAATATCCCCGTCTTCAAAAACAATAAATTCTCCTTTTTTCACACTATCAAGGCTATAGGTATCTGAAATCAGGTTATCAGACTCCTCTAATGTATCTTTAGAACAAGCTGCTAACATAAATGAAAGAATTAGTAATAAAGCTGTAAGAGATTTTCTCATTAATCCCGCCTCCATTTCATCTCTTAAATATTTAGTTCTAAACCGGTAATCCAAAAACAGATTGCACCCTTCCTCTTATGTCCAGTTAAATACTTTTAGGTTTCAATACTATTCCCTTGTTAAAGGCTGGATGGCTGTTATCTCTTTCAGAGGTGATTACCTGCATATCCCCGGTAACAGGCCATTCCACTCCTATTGCAGGATCATTCCAGGGGATACCGCTTTCGTCCTCGGGATGATAATAATCCGATAACTTGTAAGCGAACTCAGCGGTTTCTGATAGCACCAGGAAGCCATGAGCGAATCCCTCCGGTATATAGAACATGTTTTTCTTCTCTGCCGACAAGGTAACGCCAAACCATTTACCATAGGTTTGAGAACCTTCACGGATATCAACCACCACGTCAAAAACTTCTCCATGTACTACCCTTACCAGTTTCCCCTGCTGATAGGTTTTTTGAAAATGCAGTCCCCTAAGCACACCTTTTACGGACACTGACTGGTTATCCTGAACAAATTCCATGGTAAGACCTGCTTCTGAGAAATCTTTATAGTTATAGGTTTCCATAGAATAACCTCTTTCATCAAGAAAAACTTTGGGTTCTACAACATAAAGACCTTCTATGTTTGAACATTTTTCGAATTTGAATTGTCCCATGTATATGCCTCCTGAATAAATACATTTTATCTAGTCGTAATGATACAAGTATATCATAAAATAAAGTAAATAAAAAATTAATATTGTATAAAATATCCAGATACAACTTACCTCTACATAGCAAAAGAAGAATTGTATAGGTATTAGATAATTCCATTAATTGAATATCAGTAAAATTAAACCGTTATTACACCATTTTTGTATCATTGAGTATACTTCATTAAGACCGTTGGTTCTGTTAAATATCTGGATACAACATCTTAGTCAGGTAAATAATGTCTGCATAATTATTTCTGCACACTCCTCGGAGGTTTGTATATGTGTTTCCACCCTGCAGCTATACTCAATATTTTCAGCCATAATTTCATATTGCTCCTGGGACTGTAATTTATGCCGGTTACCACGTTCAAGATTCCGTTTTCTGCAAATTTCCAGCGGACAGTAAACTTCGACCACCTCTAAAGGATTATCCTTTAATATATTTTTCATTTGTTCGTAATGAGGCTGCAGTTCCGGCTGTTCCACCAGAATTCCGTCAATAATAACATTTTTCCCAAGGTCGGAAAATAATTTCGCTGTATGATACATTAGAACAATTACCTCCCCAAGATATTTCCAATAATTATCACGCAGATATTTTTCTCCAATCATCTCTTGAAATAAATCGTTCGCTACAACATAGAAAAAAGTATCTTCTCTTTCTTGCAATGCTTCGACTATTGAGGTTTTACCTGAACTTGTGACACCATTTAAAAATATTATTCTTCCTTTTCTCATCATGTTCCTCCATTAATTTTCTTAATTTATACCTTTCTATGGCAGGCTCTAACACTGCTTAACCTAAGATAATCCCAAGGATATACTAATTATAAGTGCTTTTCTTACATACTCCCATCACTATTTTGCTCTGCGGCTTTAGCAGATATATCAATTATAAGTGCTTTTCTTACCCATGTCATTCTCATGAACAGTTAGATATAACAAAAAGAAGTCTCTGCGCTAAAAACTAATCTTTAACACAGCGGACTTCTTCTTTCTTTTATACTATTTTCTTTTATACTATTTTCTTTTATACTATTTTCATTTGATAAATAATTCTATAAATACTCTTTTCAGAAAGATAAAATCTTATTGCTAGCTCTGAAATTTTTACGCCTTGCAGATATTGAAAAAATATTTCAGTATTTCTATCTTTCAATTCCTGCCTATAGCCACTTTTCATTCCCCAATTCAGCTTATTATCTTGCTTTGCCGGGATATAGATATTTCTTCCACTTATATACTTTTGGATTTCTGCCAGCAAATCTGCCGGTAATATTGCTTCTGCTTTTATATAACTCATCTTTTCTCCTTTCAATTTGAAAATAAAAAAGAGAAAACTAAGCAGTCAGAATATTACTATGTATTTGGCTATCGTACTTAAAGGCAGACCCTTCTTAAATATTTTACCATGTCATATATCTCCTTCCATATATGAGTATTGTAATATTTATTAATAACTACGTCAACACACTTAAATATGAAATGATTAGTAGGGCTTAGTTATAAAACGATTAGTAAATGAATTTGAAATCTGTTTGTACCGGGCTTGGTTTCCGGTATTTCATCCGCTTTCTTCCTATATAAGTTTAAGCATATATAAGTCTAAACTTATATATGTTTAAACTTAAGAACTGCCTGACTTAAATTATATACGGATTTCGCACTTTCATCCAGCGCTGCTCTTAATACTTCCGTTTCCTTTAATAATATTTCACTGTTCTCTGCTACAGATTGCGTGTTCTTAGAACTTTCACCAATAATTTCTGTAACACCTTCAATGGTACTGACAATATAAGAAACGGTTTGCTGAAGCTCTACAGCAGTCTGTCTGAAATCGTTCATGATTCCATGTATTGTTCTGGCATCCGTATCATATAACTCTCCTGTTTCTACCATTTTACTGTAATCTACCATTACCTGGCTATCGACAAATTCCAGCATACGGTTCGAATCATCTGCCAGATGTTTTACAGATTCAATTACAGAAGCACTTATTACCTGTATCTGATTAGCTGTTTCCTGAGATCTGTGTGCCAGATGGCCGATCTCATCTGCTACTACTGCAAAGCCTTTCCCCTGTTCCCCTGCTCTTGCTGCTTCTATTGATGCATTTAAAGCAAGAAGATTCGTTTGAGAGGTGATATCTAAGATTGTATTTGTCAGTAGATTGATCTGTTCTACTTCTTTGGATTTTTCAATGGTTACTTTAAAATTCTCTGAGATTTCCTGTAAAATGTTTCTGGTTGAGTTCTGCGCCTGTAAAGAGGATTCCTTTAATGAGGTTGCACGGGCACTGATTTCTCCTGCTAATGTTACACCTTTATCCGTCTTATCAGACATATTCACCAACAGGTTTCCAATATCTGCTGCGGAGTTATTCACTGACTCAATATTAGCAGAAGTTTCTTCCATACCCGCTGACATCTCTTCCATGGAAGCAGAATTGTCTGCTACACTGTCTATCACATGGTTCAGTCCCAATTCAAAGCTTTTAAAGTTTGTGTTTATGGAGGCAGATACTTTATTAATATCAGCAATGATATGCTGTAAGGTAACAATAAAGCCATTCATTCCCTGGGCTAATTGGCCAATCTCATCCTCATTCTTAAAATAAACACGTTTTGTTAAGTCACCTTCTCCAGCTTCAATAGCTTTTGTGATCCCTAGCAGAGATTGTTCTGTTCTTTTTAAAGGATTTACCAATATATTGCGGATAAGAAACCATGAAAGGATTAGCATTACAATATAAATAGCTGCTATGGCTAAAGTAAAGGCATCCGAGAAACCTTTGGAGGCTTCCAGGACTTTTATCTGAGCATTAACGGTATCTTTTAAATCAGAGCTTAAATATCTCAGATCATCGAACATAACGGAAGTAATCGGTGACATATTGCTGTTAAATATCTGATTGGCACCCTCGTTATCATTCTGATTAGAAAGTTCTAACGCCTGTTCCATATAACGGTTATATTCTGTGAACTGATTATTCAGTTCTGTAATTTTATCAATATACTCTGTATTTTTAAAGCGAGCTGAGATATCTTCCAGGGATGTCTTGATTACATCACAGCTTGAAACGATATATCCTGCAAATAATTCTTTGGTTTCCTTATCTTCAGCTGCAAATTGCTTCATTGCGATACTGTCTACAGCCAGCATATACTGGTAGGTATTGTCAAAAGCTAATATATCTTCCATTGTACCTGTAATAATCTTGTTAGATTTCTGATAGGTACTGTTTTGATTGTACCAGTTTACTGCCAAGGACAAAACCGAAATAGTGAAGATAAGTCCAATTATGAGCAACACTTTAAAACCAACTTTTGCATTTTTATGCTTTTTCATTTGTTATTTCCCCCGTTTTAACTAGTATGTATATTTTTCCCTTTACCTTATTATAACATTTCAGGAAATTCATGTAAACCAAATTTCGACATAAAAACACAACAAAGTTATTACCAATGCTATTAAAAAAATGGGCAGAAGTACTTAAGATGTACTCCTCCCCAGTATTTTTATAATAGAGCTTTCTTGATTGATTTAAATTATTTCGTTTTTAACTGTCCTATATAAAACAATAGAACTTATAACATCTGCACAATATATAAATTGAAGAACCCCATGAATTACAGCTTGTTTCAAGCTTATTTTATTTTCTCTTAATCCGTTTATAATACTACTTATTCCTATCAATCCACTTAGTATAATAGTCATTCCGTCAAGAATCATTAAAATAAAAGTTACTCCTATAGTAAATATTGTAATCATGCATAATAAACCAAATATAAATATGAGTAGATATGCTGGTATATGTAATAATTTTATAATCATATTAATTCGGAGTAATTCTGTTACATTTTTCTTTTTAAACCCCGGAACCAATATAGCTGGTACAGAAAGCAATGATAAAATAAATAATACGATAATTATAAATACAAGTAAAAAAGGATTGTTATAAAAAACTGTATCCATTAAAAAACCTGTAAATATACATATTATAGCAAATACGATGAAATAAGGGAAAAGAATAATCCCTAAAAATGGAATGTATTTTCTCACAATAGTTTCTCCTTTAAATTAATTTAACTTGAATTTCAATGTATCGTAATTTGAAACTTTAGCTAATTATATCAAGCAAAAGTATATAATTCCTACAATAGGAAGTCAATCAATATTAATTTTGCACTATCTGTTCTATCTACACCTATGCACAGTTGATTTTGTAAAAACAGAAGTATGTCATAGGCCTGATATTTCGCTGAAACAAAGAATAAAGAATTAGTAGAAACCTTAGAATCCATAGTAAATCTTAAAACCTTATCAGGATAGGGAGAAATGCACTGTCTATCATTTGTCTGCATCTATTTTATTGAAAAATTTATCATGATAATATTGATGCTATTATATGTAAGTGATATGATAAAGAAGTTTAGTAGAATTTTCAGCAAATTCCAATTTAAAGAGCTGATTAGCTTGGTACTGGTTTCCATATATGAACTTATATTAATGGAGGATTGTAGATAATATGATTACTACTCAGCAAATAATTGAATACCTATCAGAAAATGTTACTGATCCTGTACCTAAATTTATTATGCAAAAAGAAATCTATAAAGAACCGGTTGATAGCCCCGGCTACCAAAATGCATTTAATCAAATTCATCACTCCAAATGGTATCGTGAGCTTGCGGAAGAACAATGGCAAGACGGCTCGTGGGGCAGATTCCATTCACAGGATACAAAAGCGGCAAATAAGCAAAAATTTGTTACTACTGAGTCTGCTCTCAGAAGAGCACTTCAGTTAGGTCTTTCCAAGGACGAACCGATTATTGCAAAGTGCATCAAAAAGATGGAACAATATGTGCGCGGAGAAGAATCCTGGACAGATAGGATAGAGATGCACAAGGACGGAGGAAAAAGTCATCTTTATTGTCGTCCTTTTCTCACAGCGGCTAACATTAGTTTATTTGACCCCGAAAACCTCGTAGTAAAGCCTATCCGCGAAATTTTTGTCAAAACACTTAAAATATCGCTATCTAAGGGATATTTCGATGAAGAGGCATGGATTGAGGAGAACAGGAATTACAGGGGACCAGGCTTAGACGGGTGGAATATATATCCCTTAATGATATTACAAAGTGCTGAGTGCATGTCAGAAGAATTACAAAGACAGTATTTAGATTATATTTGGCATAGAAAAGGCGGTCTTTATTATCTGCCGAGCTTTCCTGCTGCTGAAAAGAAATACGCTGAAGATAAAAATTTTCATTTATGGCTTTATCTACTTGAATGTTTATGTGGCTTTTCATTGTTTTCAGAATTTATGCAAGATGATGTTCTTCCACATTTATTAAGCGAAATCGACCGTATTATTTGTGAAGATGTCCTTCTGACTCCTGCGGGTAATGTTCGTTACAGCGAAAGTTGGCGTGATAAAAGCAATTTAAAGACGGACGTGATCTTACGGATTGCGAGAATTATTGTCAGATGTTAACTATGGCGGGTGTGTCTACAGGCTTTAGATACATAAAAAATTGGAAAACCCCATAAATAAGGTTTCCCAATCAATTAAGTTAAGCACGGGACGGGCCTCGAACTTTATCACTATTTGCAAACCTATAAAATAAAGGCGGAACGCACACTATCTACTAAGTGGGATGTGCAAAATTTTACCCTCTATGATTTTAACCCTAAAAAGGTAGTATATAATCTTTGAAGATGCATCTTTTTACTTATAAATAATCCCAATTGTAATAACCAATAAACAACTAATGCCGATATCAAAGGTCTTATTAATCCCATTATAATACTTTCCGGTAAGACTTTATTAAAAATAAACCCTTCTATCAAAAAATGAATTAAATAAATTGGCATTGTTACTTTTCCAATTTCCTGTATATATCTTATATCCTTAAGAAGTTTTGATACTTGAAATAGAATTACAATAAAACTCATTTCAATCCAAATACTATAATTAGTCCAATACGTATTACCCTTTTCATTCAAAATCATATATATTAAGAGAAACACAATAATTATATTTATTATTATTTTTATTATTTTTTTATATTTAAAAGCCCATAAATTTTTATTTTCAAATAAATTTATTTTTCTCAATAGTAATCCTAATGTAAAGAAACCGATCCAATTAAATATATTTAAATATGTTAAAAGATATATTAATTCAGGCCGGACATTCGTTGATTCTAAAACCGAATATGGTCCTATATTTCCAGCAACTAAATACACATTTATTAGTGTACATAGGAGTAATATCACCTGAATTCCACTCTTTTTGGGTAATATTTGAAATATACATAGTAGTAAAATATATATCGTTAAGAAATACAGGTAAGTACCAAATCCTAAAAGCCATAGCATTATTTCTTTCAAGTTAAAATATAAACCTGTTGACGTAAATCTTGTGCAATAAATTGCCAACCCCCAAATAATCCACGGAATCACTATAGTTTTAAGTTTTGCTTTTAGCAGTTGAAATACATTCTCATATTTTTCTTTTCTAAAATAATAACCTGATATAATAAAGAAAATTATGACACCACATCTCCCAAAAGAATTAAATACTTTTACCACGGTATCATTGGGAATCAGTGTATATACAGAGTGGGCCATTACAACAGCTAAGATAGCAAAGAATCTTAGTACATAAAAAGTATTATTTACATCTTTTGCCTGCATCCTAGTTACCCCTTATTCTTTCTTTCGTTTAAGCTTATTACCAACCCTGTTAAATAATTCCATAATCAATTCTTTTTTATATGGATTAGAATGGAATACATAATGTCTATAATTACTATATTTAACAGGGTTACAATACTACTAATACTTTGAGAGGTGACATAGTGTCCAGAGGGATAATAATTTTCGGTGCAATGGGTACAGGAAAACAACACTTGGCGCAGAGTTGGCACAACAGTTAAATTTTCAACATTTTGATTTAGATGATTATCATTATCAGTGGGATACGGAAATTCCATATACGGTATCGTATACAAAGGAACAAAAAACAGAACGCTTGATAAACGATATATCGCAATTCCCCCATTTTGTAATGTCGGGTCAGATGTTGAGTATCCCCAAAACTTTTAATCCGCTATTTGATTTGGCAGTTTTTGTAACCGTGCCTACAGAAATATGTGTTGAACGATATCGTTTGCGTGCTTTAAAGCGTTGGGGAAATAGAGCTCTCTTAGGTGGGGATATGTATGAATTTAATCTAAATAGCTTAATTCTTGCTGAACAATATGATACAGGCGAACCACCATCCGTATGCTTAAAACGGGATGAACAATGGCTGATGGAGCTGCATTGTCCTGTTTTGTATATAGGCTGAACAAAGGCAGTTACTGAAAATGCAATATGGCTTTCAAAGCAATATTTATCTATGCAATCACCTTAATAACACATTATATTAGAAACCAAAAAACAGGAAAGCTAAATTTAACTAGCTTTCCTGCCCTCTTTCATTAAAGCATGAGACGGGATTCGAATCTATTCCTCGAAAAATACTGATAGGAAGGGAATTTCCAACACATCTGATTCTTACGTACTCAAGTGGGAACTCAAGATTGATTTATATTTGTGAAAGATTATGAAGTAACTTGAAGCAAACGACGCAACTCTTTATGTATATGCCATACATTATCCCCGAAGTTACTTACTAAGGAAATAATGAGACCTTCATCATCACAAGATGATTCAAAGCTTACACCTAGATCACTACCTTGAAAATATGGAATATTAACTGGACTTATCCAAAATCTATAACCGTATTCATTAGTACTAACCTTTGATGACAAAATTTCTGAAACTATTGATTTATGTACTATATCTCCATTCTTAAGGTGAGTCCAGAAAGTATCAATATCATCAACTGTTGTGAATGCGCATCCAGCTATAAATAATCTTTCGTTCGTGATTGATAACAACTATGAAGTAAATATATATGCGCATTATGCTTATACTGCGTATATAGTTACTTTTTCTTGATTGGAATCCAAATTTCAAACGTATATTCTTCGCTTTGCGAATCTCCTGGCGGATAAATTTCTATTGATGTCTTCATTGACTGTTCATATCCACTTGACGGAAGCCATTCAGTGAAAATTTTCGTATAAAGCGCTCCAATACCACTTGGCATAGTACCTTTGCCTTTGAACTTTACCCATGTTCCAGCCGGTATTTCAAAATAGTCAAATCCTGGATACTCACCGCCTGCGTCCTCTGCACCAATTGACATAACCAAGTCACCGTTTTCTAAATTATGAGCTAGACCGATCTGCCAAAGGGGCGCTCGATACAGATGATGTTTGCATGCAAGTATTTGGTCAGGCGATCCACCTAATTTTTCATCAGGTATGTCTATGAATTTTTCCCATGCATTCGTCCAAGCATCCTTGGCTTGAATAACAGTATACGAAAACCCCACGCACTTAATAGTACTTATTTCTTCGATTTGATAATCCATGTTGACAACTCCTTTAATTGTAATTTGAAAGTCGATACATGGATACATTCTTAGTGTAACACCTTTTGCAAATGCTTCTTTTGGTGACACACCATGCATCTCTCGAAATGCACGAGCAAATGATTCTGGAGAGTTATAACCATATTTAAGAGCAATATCAATAACTTTGACATTTCCGTTTTGTAATTCCAAGGCGGCTAGCGACAGCCTCCTGTTACGTACATATTCTGTAAGTGATATACCTACTACGTATGAAAATATTCTTCCAAATTGATATACATCACAGCAAACTATTTTTGCTACATCGGTAAGATTAAAGTCATCGGTAATATGCTCTTCGATATAATTTATAACTTCTGTCATTCGATTCAAAAATTCCATATCATACCGTCCTTTCGTAATAAGGATACAATAACTAAAAAATAATAACCTTACATTTTTAAAACAAATCTGCAAGGTTATTGTTAATAGGTCTTTCTAGCTATATTTGATTATATAAAAAATATTCAATTCGCCATTGTAATTAACTGAGACAAACATAATGGTACAAATCTTTAAATCTTAATAATAACTCAATATTTCTAACATCAACTATTATATCACCCAATATCACACATGGCAACATATACCAATAATGCTTATATTGCAAAATTGTTCTTTAATATGAAGTCAACCTGTTTCAGACACCTACATACTGAACAATAAAGGTAAAGAGGAAACTAACAAGAACAAGTGTAAATGCTCTTTCAGACATGAATGAATGGACTTGGCATACTCAAGGATACTCAAAACTCCCTAAACGAAAAAACGCCAGAAGCCTCTTAAATAAAGGACTTCTGACGAATTAAGAAGAACGCGAGACGGGATTCGAACAATTCCTGCACACACAAATACTGATAAATAGGAGGTTTGTGGCTTCTGTTATTTATCTGCACACATGTTTTTCAAGTAACAAAAAATCGCTAATCCTTAATTTTATAAAGATTAGCGATACTTTTCAATTAAGCGCGAGACGGGATTCGAACCCGCGACCCTCGCCTTGGCAAGGCGATACTCCACCACTGAGCCACTCGCGCATGTTTGTATTCATTTTAGTACTTTTTAATACTATGTACCGAACACAAACAATATTATAGTACAAACTTAATTCAATGTCAACAACTTTTTTAGTCTCTTTCAAGAAATCTCATTTTGCTGGTTGGAACCGGTTTCTCACCTATCTGATATTCATCTACCTGTAAAGTTTTTCTCATCTCTCCACTTAGAGAATCTGCACAGGATCTACAGAACCTACCATATTTGATGCTTTCACCACATATCTCACAATTGATAAATATTGGTGAATTATCGGCAATAATAAGACGTCCTTCTTTTAAATAATTTCTGATTCTTATAACTCGCACTCCGGTTTCTTTTGAGACCTCCATAATTGTAGCAAGAGGATGTTCATATATGTAATTTTTCACTGTCTGAAACTCATTTTCGTCCTCTTTTTTACAATTCTCACAGATGCACTTTCCTATACCTGTATAAAGAAACATATTGCCGCATCTTAAGCAACTCTGTAATCCGCCGTCTTTTGCCATGAGACAATCCCCCTATCTTATTAAGTTCTTGGCGGGGCCGCTATGCACTGTAATATGACATATTCTGCATAGTCTGATAATTATATTAGCATATTCTCTTTCCAAAGTAAACGTTAAGATAGTACTACAATAATAATTATAATTATCTCAATCTGTTAACGACCGCTGCCATTTAAGAGCTTCCAGATAAAGCCTCATATACTTTTCTGCTGATAACATGGGATATTCGGATTCTTTTTTCAGCTGATTCCATTTTGCCTGTTCCAGTGCAAGTACGATATTAAGATACCATCTTAACTGATTGTTTTTTCCGGTTAAAGCTTCCCACACATTATGGGATAAAGGTAATCCTTCCAAGGCCTTGTCCATACTGGTATTCATGAGAATATCAATTGCTGAGAACATCCCGCTGATAAAGTAATCAGACTCTCCTTTTATACGAAGCTCTTTTGCAATCAAGGATAGCATTTTCCCCCTGACCATGGAATTTTTAACGAGTTCTGCATTCTCCGTGCATTGCACTCCTCTTAACATCATAAGGTATATCCAGCGTTTTAAATCATCTATCCCTAAAAACGTCAACCCCTGTTTAATATTACTAATGCGATACTTGGAGCCATAATACACCGAATTCGCCATTTTCAAGAATTTATACGAGAGCCCCACATCCTGTTGAATGATTTCAGCTATACTTCCATAATCAATGGGGTCTAAATGAAGTTCATTCATAACACGCACCAGATTGACATTAAGAACTCCGATATCTTTTAGATTCTCCATAACCGGTTTGCTGAAATAATATCCTTGAAACAGCTTAAATCCCATGTCCATAGCACGTTGATGTTCTTCTCTGGTCTCCACCTTTTCAGCCAGAAAAATGATACGTTTCCCAAATTGATCTATCATTTGTTGAATTCCTTTACCCTGTATGGCAGGAAATTCAACCTTTATTATATCAGCCAATTCAATAAGCGGTATATATTCTTTTGAGTACTGCTCCAGTATGAAATCATCCAACGCCAATATGTAGCCCTTCTCCTTTAGTTTGCGGCAAGCTTCCAAGACCTTCTCATTGGGTTCAACCTTTTCTAGTATTTCAATTACAACCTTATCCTTGGGTAACACATATACCAGATCACTTAAGATAAGATTCTGTGAAAAATTAATAAATCCTCTCTTCTGCTCCGTAAGTTCCTGAAACCCAAATACCATAAAGGTATTATTAATCAGGTTCGTTGTCGCCTGGTCATCATCAGTACCTTCAAAATAATTATTTCTGCTCTGTCTGTAAAGAAGTTCATATCCATACACTTTCATATTACGGTTGAAAATCGGCTGTCTGGCAATAAATACGTCCATATACCCTCCCATTGCATGTGAAATAAAATTTTGCTTATAACCTTTTTTAATATTTCCAGCTTCCCCAAAGCATTCCATGTCTATCCAATTTTTTTCAATTTGTATGTACCACTATTATATACTATATTACGAAAAATGTAGATAGAAAATTGCAATCTTCGTATATTTTCGTATATTTTAATATATTATGTTGTTTTTAGTTGAATTATGGCACATGTCATCAAGCAATAACTGTGACTGAGATTAAGGTATCCAACATGTCTATATCAAATATATATTGTTGAGATTTTTTAGGTATAGAACGGTAGTTGGCTAGATTTTTTTGTAGTACAATATATCAACACATATTTTTTATTTTGATAAGTATTTAGATTACGTCTAATAATAGTGAACTGTGTAAATGGGAGGTTATATGTATATTAAACAATTAACAAAAGATGAAAAAGAAGCGTTAGAATCCAGGCGAGCTAAAATCAAGACATATCAAGAAAATGAAATTTGCTTTTCTTGCACTTTCAACTATTTCCATGGCTAAAAGGAGAGACTATAGGATATCATAATTTTACAAAAGAAGAAGGAATCCTCATGGATTATAAAGAAGAAGCTGAACTATATACAGTTAAGTTGAAAGATATGTTAAGTGGAATATTACATTAATTTTTCACATTGCCTGCTCTTTGCCTTAAGCCATATATAAACCTTATAACCCTTATATGTCACTTGATTTTCGAACATATGTTTGTTATAATGTTTGAAGGAGGTGTTTTAAATGCCATTTAACGATTCGTCCAAGGATAACAAGTCAACTCAATTAATTTCCGGTCAGCCGATTAGTGTTGCTGCAGTCTTCAATCCCTTAGGTGATCTTAAGCCTCTATATATTTCTATAACTGATTTATACAGTAATACCTGTAAGGTAAAGATTGACTGTATCAAATATAGAAAAGAGATACGTGGCGGATTCTCCTTTTGCTGTGGCTATACAATAGGTTCTATCCAGAAGGAATTACTACTGACTTATTATGTGAAAGATCATATGTGGCGTCTGGAGGATTAACGTATTTCATTCATAAGATAAGCTCAAGGGTTTCCATACCTTGTATTAATATAAATATAAACCGGGCATAAAAAACGCTATACACAGGATAAATGCTGTATAGCGCTGCCCATTTCTATAAATCCTTTACTGCATAAGATTTCTAAACTCCGAGGGGCTAAGGTTCACCAGTTTACGAAAAATAGTACAGAAATAACTAACATCCTGAAATCCTGTCATTATTGCAATTTCTTTTATCTGCATATCCCGATGCTGGATTATCAATTCCTTGCTCTTTCTTATTCTTACCATATTAATATATTCCGTAACTGTATGAGAAGTTATGTTTTTAAAAGAGTGGCAAAGGTGTTGAGGTGTGATTCCTGCAACCTCGGCTAATTCTGTCAAGGTCAGAGGTTTATTATAATATTCTTCAATATACTGCAATACTGGTTTTAATCTGTTATATTTATTTGAAATACTGTTATCCGTTTTATCTGCTATAAATTCCAGTAAATCCATCAGAATCTCATATGCCATTCGTGAAGCTTCGGTTTTTTTAGCCGGATTACCCATGTTTTCAGCTTCATATATTCTTACGATTTTATCAGATACTCCATGGGGTTTCGTAATGAAATAAACCCCAGAGTTCTTTATCTTTGCTGTTTGCTGAATAAATTTTTCAACATTTTCCCCTCCAAAGATTACCCAGTCTACTTCCCATGATTCACTTATTGCAGAGTATTCATGAGCTTCTTCTGGAAACAGGAGCATTCCCTGGTTTTCTGATACTGTAAATGTACGCTTGCCTATCTTTAATTCACCGCTTCCATGCCGGCACTGTATCCATTGATAATAAGGAAAACCATTGGGACGGTTTATGTGTTCCTGCTCATAACTGCATCCCACCCCGATAATATAATAAGGCAGCGATGTATCAAATTCTGTTATCATGGGAAATACCATTTTCTTCATAGATGCTTCTCCTTGCGTATACTTACTCCTATTTACTAATCTAATGCTGACTTTCGTTAATCATATCATTACTTTAAATCGAAATAAAAAAATATTTTCCAACGACTTCTTTTATGATTAAATGTATAGCAAACTGTTATATGAAAACCAATCTAATTTTTATATATATACCAAACTGTTATATGTAAACCAATCTAACTTTTATATATATACCAATCTAACTTTTATATGTATACCACTCTAACTTATGCATAGATACAATCTTAATATTCTCACATCCTAATTAAAATACTCTGATTGATATAGTATTTATTAAATGATAACATATTAATATAGTAATACTGGAATCAATATTATATATCATTAAAATTATAAATGAAAGGATTTTTGTGATGAACAAGTTATTATATGGCGTTGCGTACTATGATGAATATATGCCCTATGAAAGATTACAGGAAGATATTAAGATGATGAAAGCGGCTGGTATTAATGTGGTGAGAATTGCTGAGTCCACCTGGAGTACCTTAGAACCTCAGGAGGGAATCTTTCATTTCCATCATATAGACCGTGTCCTTGCTGCCATGGAAGCTGCTGATATTAAGGTTATAATCGGAACTCCAACCTATGCAGTTCCAACCTGGATGGTCAAGGCGCATCCTGACGTGCTGGCCATTACTCCTCAGGGTCAGAACAAATATGGTCCCAGACAGAATATGGATATCACAAATCCTACTTATCTTTACTATTCAGAACGAGTTATCCGAAAATTAATGGAGCATGTAAAGGATCATCCCAGTGTCATTGGATATCAGGTCGATAATGAAACCAAACACTATAATGCCTGTGGCCCCAATGTCCAGCACCGATTCATAAAATATCTAAAAACTAAATTTGATAATATTGAAGACCTTAATAAAGCCTATGGCTTTGACTATTGGAGTAACCGCATAAACGACTGGAACGACTTCCCAGATGTGACTGCCACTATTAACGGAAGTTTATCTTCTGAATTTGCAAGATTTCAAAGAAGTCTTGTCACGGAATTCTTAGGCTGGCAAGCTGAGATAATACGTGAGTATAAAAGAGACGAACAGTTTATTACCCACAATTTTGACTTTGCCTGGAGAGGTCATTCCTATGGCATCCAGACTGATGTGAATCATTTCGACGCTGCAAGATCACTTGATATTGCCGGTGTAGACATCTATCATCCTTCACAGGAAGAGCTTACCGGCAGAGAGATTTCCTTTGGTGGAGATGTTGCCCGCTCTATGAAACGGGATAACTATTTTGTTATTGAAACTGAAGCACAGGCTTTTGCAGGCTGGGTTCCTTTTCCCGGGCAGCTTAAACTACAAGCTTTCAGCCACCTGGCCTCTGGCGCGAATATGGTGGCATACTGGCACTGGCATTCTCTTCATAACGCAATTGAAACCTACTGGAAAGGTTTATTAAGTCATGACTTTCAACCAAATCCAGCTTATGAAGAAGCAAAAATAATCGGAAAGGCATTTGATAGACTAAGTTCGAAACTGATTAACCTTAAAAAGCAAAACAAGGTTGCCGTGCTTTTCAGCAATGAGTCCCTTACTGCCCTCAATTCCTTTTCAGGCTTTAACGAAGGATTGGAATATAATACAGTGCTTCGTCGAATGTATGATGCCTTATATAATCTGAATGTGCCTTGCGATTTTATCGACCCTTCCAGCGAGACGATCGAGGATTATTCTCTCATATTGGTACCGGCTTTATACTCCGCTCCGGATAGTCTTCTTAATCGCCTGAATGCATATGTAGAAAATGGGGGAAATATTGTTTATGGCTTAAGAAGTGGGTTTACTGATGATAATGTCAAGGTCAGAGCTTCTAAGCAGCCAGGTATAATAGAAAAAGCTTGTGGTATATCCTATTCTCAGTTTGTTTCAGCCAAAAATATTACCTTAAAGGATTATACCTATCAAATAGATAGTACTGAGACAAATGTTCAGACAATTATTGAGCTGCTGACACCTGAAACTGCCAAAGTACTTGCTCGTTATGATCATCCCTACTGGGGAGAATATGCAGCGATTACGCAGAATCAATATGGTACGGGAACTGCCACTTATATCGGCTGTCTGCCTGGAGCAGATCTAATGGAAGCAATATTAAAGCCTATCCTTTCCAATGCCGGTGTCTGGGACAAGGACCAGGAGCTTCACTTCCCCTTAATCACCAAATCCGGTATGAACCAGGAAGGCAAAAAACTTCATTACTACTTTAACTATTCTATGGAATCCCATTCCTTTGAATATCCTTATGGTTCAGGAACAGAACTGCTTTCAGAGTTAACCATTCCTGCAAATGCACATATACTTCTTGAACCTTGGGGAATCCGTATTATAGAAGAAAACTGATAAAAACCTGGAAACCTGGAGATGCACACAATCTTTTCAAGAACTTTTCAAAAATAGGACATAATTAAAGGCTATACTTAGAGCATAAGTTAGCACACCTTATAAATAAAACTTTTTTCATAAAGGCCAGCAGGTTTTATTTGCTGGCCCCTCCTCTTTTCACTGGTATCATTGTCAGTGCAGCTTAAATAAACTGATTATAAATACCATCCCTCCGGTATAGCTTTCTTGTCCCCGAAAAGATCTGGATTACGTTTCAGATAGGAACTTGTTAAATCCGCCATAGCTGCAGCATCTCCCAGTATACTATCCGCATCTCCTATTTTCCCTTTCTTTATAATACCTTTATGCCAAAAAGGTGCTTCCAGCTTTCCATAGTTTTGTGAAACGTCTCCAATTACAGGATTATGATGGCGGTACATGGGACGGTCAACCTGGCCTTCAGGTGTAACTATTTTAAGCAGCTGGTATTTATTATCAAGGCGCAGGGGTATATTATTCCACTCTTCAACACTATGAATGAATGTATTACGCCTTAAATCACAACCCAAAAAGAGTATCTTTGCCTTTCTGTCATACAGCTTTCCCCAACAGCCCTCTCTGGGACAAGGAGTATCTAATTGTTCTTCTCCGGAGGTATAAATTTCAGCATCTTTGCCAAGAGCAGCTACCGAGTGGGTAGGATGCAACGAACGAATAACTCCTGGACGTTTTAAAAAGAGGTTAGTAAGTATACCAACGCAGGAGGGCTCTGTTTTTGGATCATATACACAATATTCTTCATTGATCTTGTCCCATGTGTGAGTAGGAAAAATTAGAAGCCCCTGCTGCATGTACTCAATAAAGGCATCAAGTACCGTCTCTGCACCACCCTCAACTTCACCGATAGCTTTCATAGAGGAATGCACCAGTAAGGTATCGTCTTTTTTTATTCCTATAGCAGTAAGACCATTTATAATATCATATTTCGTATACATTCTTTACTCCTTTACAATTCTCTTTGTGTTCTGGAATTTATTATCAGCTATTATGAAACAAACTTATTCTTATACTAACTTTTACAACTATATACTATTCCGCTTACCATCAGATTTAAATAGAAAATATAGCTGCCATACTTATCCCTAATATCTTAACATACCAAATACCTCCAATCAATGGATATCATGGTAATTAATCCGTTATAAATAATAAATACTACAAAATTATAGTTTATCTGAATGCAATATCTTTCAATATTATTGAGAAGCTAGTGAATTTATTGTAAAAATTACAATTATAAAAAAATCCTTTGCAATAAATTTTATATCATTATAGGATGATAAATGACATCGATGTACGAAAATGAAAGGAAATAAAATTATTGAACATTGAAAATATCCCCTGCACTAAAGTTGCTTATATAAGGCAGGTAGGACCCTATGGTGATAACAATAGACAGTCTATGGACAGACTGAAAGCCTGGGCAGAAGGTATGGATTTATTAAATGAGGACTCCGTCCTGTTAGGAATTGCTTATGATAATCCGGCTATTGTTGAAAGTAATAAATGCCGGTATGATACCTGTTTGATTATATCGGAGAATTTTGTTATAAAGGATACCTGCGTACAGGAGGGCCATGTACAAGGCGGAAAATATGCCGTATTTCAGATAGCACATACGGCAGAGGCTATAGAAAAAGCTTGGAATACAATTTATTCAGCCATTAGCTCAGAAGACTGCCAGTTGGACGAAAGCAGACCAATTATGGAAAGGTACAGTTTTAAGCTGTTAAAAGACCATTATTGTGAGATTTGTGTACCTATTTATTCACTAAAAGCCTGATTTTCTTAAGGATGAAGGAACTGGAGATATTGCACTGCAATTTCTCAGTTCCTTTTCCTTCATAAAGTATTGTTTTTAATATATGTTGTAGGTGAAATCCCCTTAATCTTCTTAAATGCCTTGGAAAAGTAAAGATTGTCATTAAAGCCTACAGAGTATCCCACTGCTCCAACGGACAGGTCAGAATTCTTTAGCAGATGGCAGGCTTGTTCAATTCGATACTCCAGAATATACTCTTCCGGTGATTTATGATAATGCTTTTTAAAAACCCGGTATAGCTGGCTTCTGCTGATACCGATATAATCTGCAATTCCCTGAACCGTTAATTCTTCTGCATAGTTATATTCAATATATTCTGAAGCTTTTTGTGTGTAGAGCATTACAGTATCATGACGTTCTTTTATGGAAGCATGTTCTGCGAGAAACCCTAAAGCAAGCAATAAATGCCCTGCCATTTTAATTTTATCCGAATCCGTGTTTCCTTTTGCATTATATATCTCCAGCAGGAGCTTTTCAAAGCTCTCATCCATATTGGTGTGGATCACCGGATTCTCTTCTGAAAAATCAGTTTTACCAAGTATGATTCTCGCATCATTTCCATGAAATCCAACCCAATAATACTCCCAGGGTTCTTCTTTGTCGGCGCAGTAGGATATCTCCGCATAAGGATAAATCATAAATGTACTGCCGGCTGCTATCTCGTAACTCCTTTTACCGGCAGTATATACTCCCTTCCCTGAAACCACATAATGCAGCAGATAAAAATTCCGAATTCCAGGTCCCCATTTATGAAGACTTGTACATTGCTCTCTGCCCACATTGTTCACACGTATAGAAAGCGATTCATTGCCGGTGGAAACAAATGATATTTTAGAATTATTGCTCATATCTCTCCCACTCCTTCGATTTATATTATAGATTATAACTCCCAGCGTTTTTACATGCAACATAATTACATATAATTGCAACATTGAATACTGGATTAAACCAGATATTCACAGTATGATAAGAGTACAGTAAATCGATTTACAGTAAAGCTAAAAACAATTAAAAGAATTCAACTATAGCTTTGGAATATCAGATCAATTTTCTGATATCATAACAGTGGTTAGTTTGGAAAAAAGGACTTTTTTTCGACTACAGATTCAGGATATCATTTCTAGAATCAACCTTCGCGCTGGCGATTAAGTTAAAAAAGGGAATGTTTTCCAATCACACATTCAGGAATATCATTTCTAAACTTTTAGATTATATATTCAATAGCCTTATATAATGATAAGAAGGAGAACCCTATGAATATTACAATTACAGGAGGCGCCGGTTTTATCGGTTCCCATACATGTGTTGAATTGCTTAACAATGGATATAACGTAAATATCATTGATAATTTCAGTAATGCCGAGGAGACTGTACCAGATAAGCTAAAGCAGATTACCGGCAAAGAGGTACAGGTATTTAAATGTGATCTTCAGAATATGGAACACTTAGATTCTATTTTTTCTCAAATAAAAACAGATGCGGTAATACATTTTGCTGCCTTTAAATCTGTACCGGAATCAGTGCAATACCCCCTAATGTATTACCGCAACAATATCGTAGGGACTTTGAATCTACTGGAGGTCATGGTAAGGCACCAGGTAGCAAAGCTGGTGTTCAGCTCTTCTGCTACTGTTTATGGTACCGGTAACTCCGTGCCTTATCACGAAGCTATGCCCACCTCAGCTACGAATCCTTATGGATGGTCCAAGGTAATGCTTGAGCAAATCCTTAAAGATTATGCTGCCGCAAATAACGATATGAAAATAGCAATACTAAGATACTTCAACCCTGTTGGAGCTCATCCAAGCGGATTAATTGGAGAGAGGCCAAAGGGTATTCCAAATAACCTTATGCCGTATTTGTGTCAGACAGCTGCCGGAGAACTCCCCTACTTCAAAGTATATGGTACCGATTATCCCACTGCGGACGGTACAGGAATACGGGATTATATTCATATCAGTGATCTTGCCTGCGGACATAGAAAAGCCCTTGAAAAGCTTGAGGAAATAACAGGTGCAGAAATTTACAACCTTGGTTCAGGCCAGGGAACATCGGTTCTTGAACTATTAGATAGCTTCGAAAAAGAGTGCGGAATAGAAATAAAACGAATGACCTTTGACAGACGTCCCGGCGATATCAGCGAAAGTTATGCTGATCCCGGTAAAGCTGAACGGGAACTTGACTGGAAAGTAAATCACACACTAGATGAAATGTGTAAAGACAGCTGGAACTTTATGAAGAAAAACAACTAATGCAACATTACTTCATATTCCAGACTTGAGATGATCTTTCCTATAGGCCTGTTAGCATGTTACGCATAAACCCGTGGCACGCTGCTAGCACTACACACACTGCCTCTCTCGTGGGAGCTCGTCAGAGTTCAAACAAAAGCATATTAAAATTCCATAAAATGCCTAAAGAAAAGATTTGTGTCTTTCTTGTGCATTTTATGGAATCATAAATACCTATACTAATTTCTAGTCAATTAATCCAAATGTAAACGATATATATTTGATGGATAAACCAAATCAGTACCTGATTTTTTAAAACTGCTCCCTCTCTCAAAGTGCATACCGCATTTCTCCAAGACAAGTCCGGACGAAGAATTCTCTATTGCATGTTCTGCCATAAAATCGTGTATCCCCAGCCTGTATGCAAATTTTATAATGGCCTTTGCCATCTCGGTTGCATATCCCTTACCCTGCTCTTCTTTTACAACACAATAACCAAAACCCCATAACTCATTCGTATCTTCCGGACCGATACTGCAGGTTCCAACAAATTGACCATCCTCCAAAAATACCATAAAAGGGTAATCCGACCATTTATGTATATTATTAAAAAGTCCTCTTAACTCTTCCACATTTTTATAATACGGATCTTGCAGATACTTCCCCTGCTCTGCATCTCCCCATATGGAAAATGCCAGTTCTGCATCTTCTTGTGTCATACTTCTTAGTATTAATCGTTCTGTTTTTATGGTTGACGTAATCATCTAATTTTTCTCCTGTTTATATTATTTATAATTACAACATTATAGAGACCTTCTCCCATAAAAAAATACCTCTCGACACATTTTTACTTCTTACTCCATTCTAATACATAGACCTTTCAATTCTTCTATCTTTCCGGCATAAACATTCATGTCAATATATCTTTCAGAGCCTTTATACCCCTCCAATATGGCTTTATCCGTGTATTGCCAGAATGTCCATTTTCCACTTAAATCAAGCTGTGGATTATAATAAACATTCCTTATCCAAAGCGGATATTCTGTAAATTCGCCTTTTATATAGATATTATAAGATTTAAGTGTAGCATAGATTATTGGTTTAACACCATAATGTTCATATAATTTGTCCAGAAGTAAAGTAAGTTTCTTGACAGTTTCTCCTTTATCCGGCATATGCCTCTCCTTATTACCATAGAATTCAATGTCCACTACGGGTGGAAGCATTCCATGGGTTAAAGGTACTGAGGCTATATAATTTTCTGCCTGTGTTATTCCGCTGCTGTCAAAACTAAAAAAATGATAAGCTCCGAAGATTAACTTTGTTCTGCTTACTCCCACCCAATTAGCATGAAATTGCTTATCCTTGTATTTACTGCCTTCTGTTGCCTTAATAAAAGCAAAATCAATATTTTGTTCAGCCAGCTTGTCCCAATCAATTTCTCCCTGATAACTGGATACATCAACTCCCCTGACAGGGTATTTACTTTCTGAAGGGTGGTTTATAACAAGAACTCTTTTGTATATTAATATACCTAATAGCAATAGCAGGGAAATTGATAGTACTAAAAACATTGCTATAAACTTTACGTTTATATGAAGTAATATTTTTCTCATAATGTTCCTCACAAATTATTACAATCTATAATAACACTTAAAGCACAATATTCCAATATATTCCTTGGTGTATTTTAGAGTTTAACTATAATTCACCTATACTCTGGTTGTATTTATATATTTCATCTATCGGAGTTTCCAATAGCATTTTTGTATCTTGCAACGGATTCTTCTCCATCAACATCTTCTCTACAGCGCTTTTATAAGGAACATTTCCATCGGCTGTTCAAACCCCGGAATATCAAGCACAAGGCAACCACAATCTTTATATCCGATTTTTCGATAAAAATGCTGAGATTCCTCATTGACCATGGTAGAAGTCATGCAGACTTTGTATCCCCGGTCTGCCATTTCACTTTCCCAGAAATCCATAGCCAGCTTGCCATACCCCTTTTTATGATGAGTGAACTCTATAAAAATAAGATTTAAGAATGGTGTATTATCCCAGAAAAGATTGTAACGCAGTATACCAATGGGTTTACCGTCTTCCAATATAACATAACCTCTTTTCTCAGCAACTTTTTTGTAAAACTCTGTTTCAGGCAAATGCCTGTCTAACGTATACCAATATCCTTTATCTTCTTCCTCCACATAGCGCATCTGAAACATAATAAGCCTCCTCCGTTTATCTCCAAGGTATGTGTTAACTGCTTTTATTCTAGCATAAATAATAAAGAAAAGATTACCATAAATAATTTAAAACAAAGTTGGCACAACCCTATAGTTCTGATAAGCTAATGTTTACAAATTGATTAATAATTATCAAATAAATAGATTATGTCATTTTTTTCATTGCAATATTTAGTTAATTGTAGTAAAATTAGATAAAGATTTTATCAAATTCAATTTTATAATCTTTAAAATTCTATAGATAAGGAGAATAAAAATTATGAAAAATAATAGGAAACTTGATAAAGTAAAAGGTACAATTAAAGAAGGTACAGGAAAAATAATTGGTTCAGAACAACTTGAATTAGAAGGAAAACTTCAAAAAAAGCGTGGTGAGCTATCGGAAGCAGCTTCAGAATTAGGAGAATCCCTCAAAGAAAAAGCCTCGGAAAAATTAAACGAACTTATTGATAAGCTTGATAAAAAAGAAAAGTAAAATTAATTTTTGCGTACTTAACTTTGTACAGAAAGGATAAAATTATGGGAATATTAAGTTGGATTATAATAGGTGGTATAGCCGGCTGGTTAGCCAGTATCTTTACGGGAAATGATAAAAAAATGGGCCTGGGAAGTAATATCTTAGTTGGTATCCTGGGCGGCTTTATTGGAGGCTTTTTAATTAATATAATTGGTGGTAACGGTGTAACAGGCTTTAATTTATGGAGCCTACTCGTGTCCTTCATCGGATCAGTCGTTTTACTAATTATTATTAATGCAGTTTCAAGAAAGTAGCTATGCTATCCCTGTCTGTTTAAAATAAAAACCCTGAATCTATTATTACCTTAAGAAATTGATAATAGAACGTTCGATATCGGATTCGATTATACATACATAAATCCATGAAATTCTGTCAAGGCAGTCATAGATCGTTAATACCTTTCAGGATTTCATGGATTGTATTCTGTTTCACAATTCTGACGAGCAACTTTACAATTCTAATACTTGATCTGAAATGTTAGCAAACTATACCATCAAATTATTACCCCAATTCATAAAACCATGAAACAGCGTATTACCTGCTATATTATTATATTTTCGATGTATCATATTAAATACTACATGATAGATAAATGTAAATATCAAAAGAGTAATATTTCCCGAAATAAATTCCAGGACATTTTTATTATTTACAGCCATCTGAAAGGGTATATGCATAATGCTGAACATAAATGCTACAACAATAGTAGCTAACCCATCCCTTTTAATCAACCCGTACATACGAGTCTGCAAATACCCCCTAAAGGCAAGCTCCTCCATAAAAGCTATTATTACAAAATAGTAAAAGATATTATAAAGTATTTTCGAGATTTGAGCAAAATGATAACCTCCTGCAATACCAGGTATAATATTATTGAAAAGAATGAAGAAAAGACCAAGTACCAACCCTAACAGTAGAGATTGCTTCAACTTTTTATACGATAGACCCAAGCTATTGATTTTCTGCCTTCTTACGAGAACCAGTCCGATGCATATGACAACCAATACGATATTACATATGATACCCAAATATATTCCCTGCTCCACATAAACTCTTCCCATAAAGTAATAGCTAAACATAAGAATTAAATAATAAATTACTGCAATAATGCCATCTGTTTTTGTATATTCAGATGTGCTTTCATTATAGTTTGAATCTACCGCAAAAAATTGCTTTATACGAATAAGCATACGCCACTCCTTATTATCACTGTTAAATTCATTTACCGAAATATGTATATATTTTTAGCAGCCCTTTCCATACATCGGGATATTCCTTAAGAATAGCAGACTTAATTTCGTCAGCTGATACATGATTCTTAAGCAGAAATTCTATAGTTCCTTTTGCTGACGTTTTACCAATTGCTATATGCCCGGCAGCTGCGTCCCCCAATGCAATTCGCTGGGCTATGGCATTTGCACCAATGGAATAAACACCTATTGCCATAGCACCGGCAGAAAAATATCCAACCGAAAAGGCACCTAATGCCAGTATACCAAGTGCTATACTTCCAACTGATATAATACCAGCTGCAAACACCGCAATTGATAGAAGACCAAGAGCCAGCACTCCTATGCTGATAACTCCGCAGGATAATACTCCCAATGAAATAATACCGGAAGAGATAATACCTATACTAATGACCCCCTTTGCTTTATAAAACCCTCGTCCCAGGTTAATATGTATAAGAGGTAGGTTCCCAATCATCCGCCCGCTTTTATATTCATACCGATATGGCTCCTTTGAACTTATGATAGTATCCATCTTGGCATTTAGTTCTTCATAATTTATTGAACTATCCGGAACAATAAATTCTCTGCCGACCAGTTCATCCAGACTGATACCAAAGATGTCACTTAGAACAACCAGCTTATCCATTTCTGGTGTTGTCTGATTCAATTCCCACTTTGAAATTGTCTGCCTGGTTACCCCCGTTCTATTACCTAATTCCTCCTGTGACAGACCTTTTCCTTTTCGTAAATACATAAGTCTGCTGCCAAACTGTTCTGTCATAATAGCTCCTCCTTTATTAACCCAGTGTAATATCAACCCTCAAAGAAGTCTACCAATCACAGTTTGAAATGTGTCAACTAAACTTAACATTGCTTTATTTATAAGGGTTTTAAGCCTGTTGGTAACACTGATTTTATTCTTTCAAAAATTCGGGTAATACTTTCAAAATAATAGAGCAGAATATTGATACTGCCAATTTAATTATATGCTTGGTTCATTTTATTACAAGTAAATTAATTCGTCTATTAAATTTAGCCATAAGGACATAAATAAATAATATCCCCGGCAACATAACTACCAGGGATATTATATACTTTATTCACTTCAACGATTTTTTAATGATTTCCATAATCAAATAAATCTCTTCTTCTTTTGTAATTACAAATCTAAGACACCTTGAATCTTCTGTTACAAAGTTACTGTAACTCAGATTACACAAGGGAACTCCCTGAAACATCTCTATATTGCTCTGGTTATGGCATTTGCCGCAACAAACACAGCCAAAATAATTTATATTATCATCTATACTTTGGGGTAAACTTTTTCTTCTGGAAATCAGGTCTTTGGCAATATCATAGGATAAAGGCAAACGTATATTTAAAGTATCGGTATTTAATCCGAATTTACATATTGTCCTTTTGTTTTGCTTAAAGGTCACAGTTTTATTGGGGAATACAAAGGGATTAATTGATATATCAGCAGTTAATTTGTATTCACCCTGTAGTACCTGAACCAGCTTCTTCCACAGCTCACACATTGGACCGAGAGTATTTAGAATACTTTCCTGCAATAACCGAGTGTCTGGCTTACCTTTAAAGATAAAATAATAATCTGCCAGCATAAACGCAACATTTTTAGGTATTTCTTTTTGCTTTTCCTGTTTTGCCAGGTTGTCCGCAAGATATTTTAGAGTTTCCAGCAGATAGGCTCCATTTTCATAATATATCTGAAAGTGACTGCAGCGTTTATAATCACTTACTTCTTTGTCCGCTTTGTAATATTCAATATAAAAGCCGTATTTTTCAAACATAGAAAACGGCAATAGAACAGATTTTTTAAATGAGGCTTTAAACAATGTCTTATCAACCTTTAAACTGGTCTGCTCCCCATGAGTGCACAATTCACCTTCAGAAGCTATTGCATACAGGCAATCTAGCGTATAGGTAAGATTATGATAATTTTCAAGATCATCAGACATAATGCCAATCTTGGTTTTCACACTCAAAGCTGTTGAAGTTTCGTAGGAGCGCCAGTCTGCATATATCCTTTTAAGCAGATCATTATATTCCTTGAATCCCTTGTGAACAGAGTCACTTATCTTAATATTTGCATTTATTTTTATATCATAATCGCAGATATTACGATAATAAAAGGTTGCTTGGCTTTCAATAGACATATCTATTCTCCTTTTTTCAGTGTGGTTAATTAAATTAAGTTTTTATACTTTAGATGCTGACTTATTCTTATTATACAAGTTGACGCGACGTCAAAGTCAAGTACAAGTCTTACTTACAATCCTTAATTTTATTATGTAAGGAAATAAATAAATCATCATATTGTAATTTATTCCCTTCAAACCTGGTTACACCAGAATATAAATATACCGGAATCTCCATTCCCTCATAAGTAATCGGCTGGCCGTTCATTTTCAAGACGTTGGCTGCAATGTCTGAGGCATAATTAATATCCTTACTGTTCGTTAACATCGCAAATTCATCCCCTCCGATACGAAAGGCAACATCTTCGTCTCCTGCCGCTTTTTCCATTCGTTTTAATACTTCCAATATAGCTAAATCTCCTGCTTTACTTGATATCTCATTGATCGGTGTTAACGATTTGATATCACAGCATACAAAATAACACTCTCTCCTGCCGCTAAATAAGTCATACAGTTCGGTTATATCTACATGTTTCCTTCCATTCATATATACATCTCCAATCTCAATAGGTAATAAAAGCCTGGGACAAAGGTCTGTAAACCTTGCCCCTCTCCGAAACACTGACGGCTTACACCGCCAAACCTGTTCAAAGGCACGGGTAAATGCTTCAGGTGAACTGTAACAGTATTTTAAGGCAATATTCAGTATACTTTCTTCCTGATTACAAGCCAAATCTCTTGAGGCTTTTGTAATCCGTCGTTTAATTACATACTCCTTAACACTGTAACCATTCACATACTTGAAAACTTTCTGGAGGTATGATTTTGAACAGTAGCAGGCCTTCGCCACATCTTCAGCTGTTATATTTTCCTGTATATTATTTTCGATATACTCCAACGCAGCCCCCAAAAGCTCTAGATTGTTCACAAGCATCCTCCTTATTCTGTTCGGTACCGTATACCTACTATATCATAGAGCTGGAATTACTTCTTGATATTTTGACTTCACTTTATGGATGACTGCGGTTGTAGCTTCCCATTTTTATATGGTAAGATTATATATTAGAATAGCCTGTTGAATTTCCAGCAGATACTTTTTGAAATTATAACCGGCAAAATATTTACTGCTTATAGCTTCCTTAGATACCTCTTCTCCACGGTAAAAGGGCGGACAGGGATTTAAGATGGCATTGCTATTAGCCATTTTCATAATCTCCACTGTAATCTGATAATCCTTAAAATCCGGATATATTTCTGAAGGAATTGAATCCGTACAAATAATATCCACACCTTTTACAGCTTCTTCAAGCTCCGTAAAATTACTCACTCCTTCCATTTCATAACCTAGTGGACAGCATTGCCTGAGCTTAAGCCCAAATGCATCAGCCCCTTCTTTCCAGGCACCGCCGATATTTCCTTTAGCGCCTACAAATAAATATCTGTCATTTCTGAAATCATTTCTTATTTTGGATAAGGCATATAAATCCGACAGAATCTCACAGGGATGATTGACTTCTGTCATTGCGTTAATTACAGGAAATTCCGCATACTTGGCTATTTCCTCTATGACTCCAAGTTTACTATGCCGCACAACAACGGCATCCGCCCAATTGTTAAGATAGCCTGTTACATCTTCAAGTTTTTCTTTTTTATCCAGAGTTTCGGAAATAAGATAGTTTGTCCCCCTAACAGGTATATGCCCTTTTCAAAGGTTACTCTTGTACGGATACTTGAAGCAGGAAAGAACATAATTACGGTCTTGTCACTAAGAAAGTTCTTGTACTTACCTTTCTGTAAATCCTCTGCAATACTAAATATCTCCAGCAAATTCTCTGTTGTATAGTCAGTAAGTCTGATAGTATTTCTCATAAGCTCTCCCTGGTACTTATATATACCTTTATTTTATTGTTCTAAAACAGTATTATCTCGTTTAGGCAATTTACTTTCAATATACTTTCAATCAAGTTTCTAAACGATAAATCCCCTGACATACGGAGGATTTTTCTTTGCATCTTAACCCCACTAAAATTAAACAAGATGTTTATAAGCTTTCGGTTTTCTGTATTTTCCCAGATCTTCACGTTCTCTGTATTCTCTGATAGCCTCAATGTCAAAAACAGCATACACAATTCCATCATAAAGAGCCTCTGCAATAATAATGGTGTTGTCAATAATCCCTCCGTTTTTATCCCATACCATTGGATGGAAGGCACAGGAATTACCTGCATATTCTCCAGGTGGATTTGCCATTGCTATACCTACCATGTTTTGCATCGCTTCAACAGATAATTCTTGTAATCTTGGTTTCATTCCATCACAGTCATTAGGCATTAAAATTAATTCAGCTCCCTGAAGCATTAATTCCCTTGCGCTTTCCGGGTGTTCTCTGTCATAGCAGATCATTACACCGATGGATATTCCGTCAAACTGGCATACGTGAAACGCCTCTCCGCTTTCAAGATATTGCTCCCAGTCAAAATCACAGGTATGAACTTTTGAATATTTTAATTTAACGGTTCCATCTCTATCAATTATGAAGGCTGAATTCTGCGGATATTTTTTGCCTTTTGTAAATCCGGTAATTTCAACCCCAATATTCAACTCCCGGGCTGTATCACAGATTCTCTTTATGTACTCACTGTCATCCTCTAATGCATCTTCGCACCACTTTAGAAATTCCGTATTCTTCTCAATTTCTTCTACCGGCCTTAATTTACTACAGATTTCAGGTGCAGAATAAGATGTGAGCCAGCATTCCGGGAAAAGCACAAAGTCAGCTCCGTTTTCTTTTGCTTCCCGTATACACTGAATTGCCAGTCTGGTATTCTCTTCTTTATCCGTTTGTGCTACATTATGCTGTATAATTGCTACCTTAAAGTTCTTCATACGCAATACTACTCCTTTATTATGTATTTATTCTTTATCCCTATGAAGCAATCAGACATTGTTGATTTATAAAATTATATGAATTAATTTTATACGATAAAATCAGGTATGTAAATATATTCCGAAGGAATTATCGTAGTTTCAGAACTAGCCGGTTTATTAGAAATAGTTTAAAACCAGCTATAATCCGACTTAATCTTAAATTAGATAATTCCTTTCTCTATTTACTTCCAGAATTATCAATGTTAATATTATCCTGTCCTAAGGGACTAATACAATTACGGGAGAGAAATCAAATGAAAAAAGTGTTTGCATTACTATCACTGGCTGTTGTTTTAGGATTTACAGGCTGTTCAGCGGGAGGAAACCAGGCTGCCAGCGGCACTACTGTATCCAAAGAGGATTATGACAAATTAAAAGAAGATCTGGACACGGCCAATAGCAAAACAAAGGAACTTGAAAGCGAAGTTGCTGCATTAAAGGAGCAACTTGAAACAGCACAGGTAGATAAAGGAAATCAGGAAGAAGCCAAAACAGAAGCTCCTGTTGAGGAGGGCCTTAGTGCGAAAGAGCTGGAAGCTAAACTTAAAGAGCAGCCTATATATGTTGTTTCAACCGAATATTTCGTACAGTCAGATGAATACAAAGCATTGTATCCTGACATGTTAAATGCAGTTTTTAAAAATGTCTCCGGAAAAGAAATAAAAAATGTTACCATAGCTTTCGCTGGCTGGGACGACAACAAGATGCCTGTCAAAATTGTTGGCCAGTTTGATTTTGATAATGGTAGTTATATACAGCAGGTAGCCTATGATGATGTAAATATGGTGGACGGAGCTGAATTCGGCAAAGATACCGGTTATTCCTTAAGTGAAAAAAGTGACACTATCAAAACTGTTAAAGCAATCGTGACTGAATATACAGACTTTGATGGTAACACCTGGGAGAACCCCTACTATAATAATTGGATTTCCGTTTATGAAAATAAAAAACTTGGGAAATAATATAGTTCTGCTGCTTATTAAGTAATACATATACCTGGAGTTAACAAAGGACTGTGAAGCTTGGCTTCATAGTCCTGTTATTCTCACAGAACCTCAGCATATTTTTCTTCTCTTTACCTGAAAAAAATAATAAAAATATACCATTACATAAAAATACTGCTCCATAAAATATACCATCCATTTCAGCTTACCTCCTTCATCAGTTATTTCATCTGGCTTCTGATATCAGTTTCGTATTCCAGGCAATAATTATAACTCTTTTCCATAAAAGCTAATATAGAGTTATTTTCAAATAACTCAAATAGAGTTTCAAGTATAGGTTTCTCATCAATCTTCATTGTATAAAAATAGTCATATGCACATCCTCCAGCAAAATAAGGATTAATGGAATATAACCTTTTGTCATGCCGCATGATGGTATCCACGGCCATTTCACTCAAGATCCATGTCAAATGCGGCATCTCATATTCCTTTTTATCATCATGGAAATAAGAATTCCATACATGAAACCATACAAAATGAATGATTTCATGGAGCGCCATACCCAGTGCCCCTCTCTCACTATTTAGATAATAGATGTCAAAAGTATTACTCTCTAAAAATCTTGGGCATATAGGATTTAATGTAATATTTCCTACCATATGATTAAATTTATCGGATAGCTGTAACCCAAAAGCCTCCTCCAACGCCTCCTGAATATTAATCGCATTTGCATCCCAGTAATTCTGATAACGGATTATCTTCTCAGTCGTTTCATTGGTTTCAAGTATGCCACCAAGTATTTCTCTTAAGTATTCTCTTTTATTATGACTTGTTAGCATATTGAATTTATTTTTATCTATCTGAGGGAATTCCATATATAAAGGCTCAGTCCAAAAATCACTTTGAGCCCCCTCGTGAAATAGTAGTATGCTATCTATACTGTATTCTAAACTCGGGTTTTTATAAACTAATTTCATTAAATTTGCTCCTTGGGTTTAATAAGAAGGACAACCTAAAGCCACCGATTACTAATAGAAAATGAACGTTATATTTTTATCAACTTATTCATTAACGAACCAAGTAACATATATACTGCTTATTCATATAATATTACTATTAATAAATACATTTCGAGGCATAAATGGAGTCAAATAATCAAAATGAGAAACATCAAAGATATGATTATTATGTAAAATATAATAAGTATATTAAGGATTTATATGCTCAAACACGTTGCCCTGCAACTTGTCCAATTGATCAAAGCCAATGCACACTGACTGCGGGTCATTGGGGAAAGCATAAATGCCCTCAAGGTCATGAATGGCTATAATATTGCTTAGTTTGTAACTCCTCTGTAATATAGCGAAATTATTACAGGGAGTTTTTTACATGTGACCTCTATCAATCAATGTGGCTAAAGCTTTCATAAATATCTAAGACTCCATATCCCCACTCTTTATTAGGATATGCTCTGCTGTTACTGCTAATCTTGTTAACCCCCCTAAGTAAATACTGTTTAACATCAATCCCCGTAAAGAAGGGTTTATTTTTTTTCACAATAGACCATTCTAAAATCATAGCAGCAACACCTACTGTTTCAGCAGCTGCTATACTTGTTCCTGTTTTAAGCTCATAACTGTTACCTAGTGTTGGGCAAAGGATTGAAACCCCAGGTGCAGCTAAGTCTGGCTTTATAGATTTATTTCTTGTGTTACCTCTGCCTGCACTGCTTAGTATACTATTGTTTTGATGATTATAAGCAGTAACAGAAATAGGAATTGGTGTATCACTCGGAGAGGTTAATGTCGTCTCTGGATCTTTTCCTTCTAATTCTGTTAGTTCACTAATTTGAGTTGATTCTTTTAAAAATCCACTCATTGGAATCCAAATATGAAAACCTGATTGAACATTCTCTCCGTTACCATATATATCAAGATACCAATGTCCTGGTGCTGGATTTTCAAAGCTGACAAGTATTAACGGATCACCTGTATGTGGCTCAATATTATAATATTCAACAATAACTGTTGTATTTTCAAAATAAAATTTCTTTACTGACCTGTTTAAATTTTCAGGAATTTTATTTAGCATATCACCTGACGGAGATCGTATAGCTATTGAATAACTAGCCGGTGCCTCGCCCCAGATTTCCATACTAAAATTTTTTTCTTTTTCAGCAATTCTTAATGCGATTGTATTTTTATATTCATTTAATTCACCTGTCATTTCTGCTTTTCCAAAGTAATGGTGTCCCGCCAGGTTCTCCTGCCCGGTTGCTACTACAATCGCTACTCCATTCCTCGAGGAAAGGTCCGCAATCATCAGATTAAGTTTATTTAGCCCATCGTGGGAACCTTGATTCGTACCAATAGCGACACATATAGCTATTGGCCTGTTTAATTGTCTGGCCGTATTAAATAAATACTGCATCCCAAACATAATATCATCTTCCTGATAACAAATTATGTTTTTAGGCATTGGATATATATGCTCCTGCGTAGTTTTTGCTGGTTTAAGCTTCACTATCACATATTCTGCAAGCGGTGATACACCACGAAATAATTCTGTCTCCGTGCCTCCTGCAATACCAGCAATACTAGTGCCATGACCAATTTCATCAGTAGAAGGTACAATTGATAGAGGTTTCTCATTTTGAAGTGCTAAATTTATTTCTTCCTTTGTATATTCTGTACCGTAATAAAAAATCTTCTCAGATGCTTGCAAGTTTTCAATTGTTTGATCCCAGATAGATACTATCCTTGATGTTTTATCCGCATATTGAAATACAGGATTTGTGTACTCTACTCCAGTATCAATAAAACCCAACAAGACACCTTGACCTCTTAAATCAAAAGAAGGAATATTTTGAATTCGGTCAACCTTCATTGCTTCTAAGTTTGACTGGTCTAGTAATCCAAACAACCTGGGGAGAGCCGGATATCTATAATCTACTGGATTTTCTTTTGCTTTATCTATAGGTAAGTAAATTACTGCATCTCTGTCATTAATTTTGTTTACAACACCATTAACAGACTCCGCATACTGCATATTATAAATATTAGGCTCAATAAATAGGTTTATATAGTCATTGCTTATTATTTTCTTCCTATTTTCTTCTGTCATTTGATGCCCTCACTATATACTAACTAATATATAGTATGGCATTTAGAGTAATATGTGTATCACCTTTTACATCACATATCAAATTAAGAATGCTATATATCATTTTATTACTACAGCCACTGCTTATAGATTTTAATTAAGCTCCCCAATATGCTTTTCTCTTATCAATTATAGTAAAACCATATTTCTCATACAAATTATCATAGTCATTCATCAAGTAAATATTTTTAAATCCCAGCTCTACTACATATGTTATTGCATTTATTAGAATTTCGTATGTAGCTAATTAATCTTTCGATACGGCTATATTAAGCACTCTAACTTTAGTTCATAACCGGGTTTTGTTATATATTCCAAATAATGAACATCTCCATTAAAGTTCAGATAAGCTTCAAAGCGCTTTATTAAATTTGGATTCGTTATAAGATTTAGTGCCTTCTCTTTTTCAACCCAGATGGTTTCTGATGTTTCATCTGAAACCTGCAATTCACCACTGATATATTTACATACAAAACCGAACATCACTTTTGTCGGAATTAATCCATATCCATTGTAGCCCTGGTATGTACCAGTATTTGATGAAACACATATTAATTTCCCTACTTCTACTTCAACTCCCGATTCCTCCCTGATTTCTCGTTTTAATGCTTCTATCAGATTTTCACCAACCTCAACTTGCCCTCCTGGAACTGTGTATGTACCATCTTTTCTGCTTTTTACCAACAGAATCTCATTCTTTTCATTTTCTATAACCCCATCTACTGCAACAATATGTGTAGGAAATTGCTTGATTAATACTCTCCTTCGTATAGGATTTTCTATTGCTTCTTATTTGTGATATTGGACATCAATAAAAGGCGTAAATAATTTATTCGTTTAAGGGTATTGATTTATTCACACCAAGGTTGATATGTATATTATAGCATAAACTGGAAATATAGAAGTGCTTAAAGACTACTTCCCAAATATAGAAGCTCAAATGCCTTCTGACTCCTAGATATAAATGCTAAGTCATAGCCATCAAAGATAATTCTCGATTTAATGCTCATTATAACATCCCATCCTTAAGTCCTTCAAAATCAAGATAATCTTCAATGAATTGTTTACGAAGGAGCTCAGGAGGAACGAACTCGTTATACTTTCCGTCAATTTGCACCTTATCAGGTAATGGCAAGTCATAAAGATTAAGCTCACTATGAAGAATATCCAATATGATGTTACTTAGTTCCTCTTTTGTTCCCTCGAAAATAACCTCAAGATAAACACAGGTGATCCAGGGAAGTTTGCTCTTTATTTTTCTGTGCCGTAATGCATAGTTCAAGGTTATTAATTGCCTTGTTCCTACCCAGGGGAAGACCGCATATTTTCTGTCTGATAACGGGGTCACGAGATTATCCAATATTCCGCTGTTGCGGGCAATGTATTGAATTTCCGTTAATCTATCCTGGCAGCGGACACTTAAATAAGGATATTTATCGTTCTCTTTTAGAACGCTGCGCACTTTACGGACAAGAACGGTATGAAGCTCGGCGTTAAAGTCCACATTCCAGTCCACCACAGATACACCCGGAACCTTTTTTACAAAGATAACCTTCGACTTCTCATTAACATCCACCGTCTCCCATGCTATACCCGCCAACGCAAAACGGGTACCAACGGGGTAGACTTTATCCACTGTACCTATGGTACGGTTTTCATCTTTTACAAGCAGATATTCCGGTGCCAGGAATACGGTCAGGAATTTATGACTGTTTACAATCTTTTCACCTTCACGGCCAATTACCAGACCACCATGTTCGGTACGCTGCACTTGATCCATGCTGATCATATGGGAGAGCAGATATTTATAATCCTCCTGAGGAATGTTTTTGAAACATCCCAGGGTCAGAATCGACTGGGCAAGTCCTGCCGGAGACATCTCACCGTTGCTTTTTAAGCAGCTCATTGTCTGGTGATACAAAAGATTATAGGCATAACGGGCGGGGGGAATGGGCTCCATCCAGTGATCTTTTATATAAAGCTCGATGATACCGATAGTCCGTATAAATTCCCAGTTAATAGGTCCGAGGATATCTGCGGAATTTATTCTTATACTCTCTACAAAGGTAAAAAGCAGTTGAGGAACCTGTCCGCGTCTTCCGCACCGGCCTAAACGCTGTGCGAAGCTGGAGACGTTGAGCGGTGCACCAACCTGAACAGCTTGGTCAAGAGAACCTATATCAATTCCAAGCTCCAGTGTAACAGTAGCACCTGTCACAATCTTTTCATCGGCAGATTTCATTTCATCCTCTGTATTTTCCCGCAGCAGAGCCGAAACATTACCGTGGTGGACACGATAAACATCAGGGGCTTTATTCTTCAAAGCTATTTCTCGTAGATGAGCAAGGACAAATTCTGTCTCCTCTCTGCTGTTTGTGAAGATTATCGTCTTTTTGTCCAGGGTTTGTCTGAAAAGATATTCATAATGCTCTCTGTCGCCTATATCCCCGGAGTTGACATCGATAACCTTACCGCTTCCGTCTCTTGTTATCAGGTCCCGTTCTTCCGCATAATTTACAAAGCGTTCGATATGAAGCCTTATACGCTTCTTTCCTTCTTCCACAATGGGAGCAGCGCAATCCCGCCCTGTCCCCATATTCAGCCAGTTCTGAGCCAGTGAAACATCTCCCAAAGTAGCAGATAAGCCAATCCGTCTCGGATTTACATTTGTCAGTTGTTTTAGCCGCTCAAGAACACAGAGCAGCTGCAAGCCTCTGACATCCCGCATGAAGTAATGTACTTCGTCGATGATAACAAACCGCAGATCAGAGAACAAGGACAGGCAGGCGCTGCGTTTATTGGTAATCAGGCTTTCTAAGGACTCCGGTGTAATTTGCAGCAGCCCTTCCGGATTTTTAATAAGCTTGTTCTTTTGTGTCTGCGAAGCATCGCCATGCCATTTTGTAACGGGAATGTTGGAATCAAGAAGCATCTGTTCCAACCGTTTAAACTGGTCATTTATCAACGCCTTGAGAGGTGATATGTACATAACCCCCACTGACCCTGATGGTTTATTATATAATTCAGTAAGCACCGGCAGAAAGGCTGCCTCGGTCTTACCGGAGGCAGTTCCGGAAGACAGCAGCAGATTGTCGTCGGTGTCAAAGATAACCTCACAGGCAGCCACCTGGTTACCGCGTAGTTCTTCCCACTTGTTTTGATAAATAAACTCTTGAATAAATGGCGCAAGCCTGCTAAAAACATCCATACTCATTATACCTCAAATTCCTGGAACTCGCTGTGTATGACTTCATCCGATATACCGCCTTTTGCCATCTCAAAGCTATTGTCGCCTAAAATCTCAGAAACACTCTTCTGCGGATTCTGATGCAGGATATTGATTAATTCGATAAAATCGCGGATGATTTCACGGGGCGTAATATGTGTCTGGGCACCGACACGGTTATATTCTACCGTTAAGAAATAGACCAATTCCTCATGGGATAAGGTTGAAGAGTAATTATAAAGCTGCGCATGAATATTCATAAGCTTCTCCACCAGCACATACATCTCCTCCTGTGACAGCATCTGCAGCCGGATGATGGGTGCTGACAGATCCTTAACATCTGCGGTAGCAAAATGTCCCTCCGCCAAACGTGAACGCAGAGCTTCATAGCTGAATACACCTTTATATTTGTCCTCAATACATTGAGGTGTTCCTCCCATAAGGAAACCGATATGGCTTGCTTTTCCTTGCAACACATCATTATACATTGTAAGGATCTTCTCATAATTGTTTGCTCTGGTGATGGAGTTTGGTATTTTAAAAATATTGACCAGTTCGTCTATAACCACAAGCATCCCTTTATACCCGGCTCCTACCAGGAATGCAGCGAATATCTTCAAAAAGTCATACCAAGTCTCATCATTAACAATGAAATTGATACCCAAATCCTCTTTTGCTTCTTTCCGGGTGGGATATTCTCCCCTAAACCACTTGAGCACATTTGATTTCAGCGCCGTATCGTCCTGCTTGTAAGCCTTCCAATAAGTGACCACAGCCTTTGCAAATTCAAAGCCATTTACCATTCCTTCAAGGGAACCTGCCACTGCATATATTTGCCTTTCGACCTGGTCGTCAAATTCCTCTTCACTGACAGCAGACTGTGCCTTCACATTTGCCTGAATACCGGAAATCCATTTCTCAAGTATTAAAGGAAGAGCCCCGCCATCAGGTTTTGATTTGGTAGAAAGATTCTGAATCAACTCTTTATAGGTAGCCAATCCCTGGCCTTTCGTGCCGGCGAACCTGCGTTCCGGTGAAAGGTCTGCATCCACAACCACAAACCCCTTCGCTGTGGCATAATTTCTGATTGTCTGAAGCAGAAAGCTCTTACCGCTGCCGTATTTGCCAACAATGAAACGGAAAGATGCACTGCCCTCCTCAATCATTTCAATATCATGCAGTATGGCAGCAATCTCCTGGGTCCTGCCTACCGTGATGTATTCGAGGCCTACTCTCGGCACAACTCCGCCCTTTAAGGCGTTTATTAATATGTTTGCTATTCTGTTCGGTACTTGACTTGCCATACTCATCCTACCAATTCCTTTACTTGTTCTTTATAGTCATCATATAAAGCGAAATCATCATCTAAAAGGTTATCACCAATGAAATCTATCGCCTTTTCATTAATTCCATCGACCAGAACCTCCAGCATGATTCCGCACTCATCAGCATACTTCTTTAACTCCATCTCACCCTGCAGCACTACAGACAATGCTTTAATTTCAACATCGGACAATTGATACCTTAAGCTCTCCCAAGGACCATTTATGTGAGCCTGTTCGGCTTCAGACGGTGGTATAGAAGGCTTGTCCTCCATAACAATATCAAATAAACTAAGCTGTTTCGGAACAGGGATTACCGGAATAATCTCTTTTTCCTGCTCCGGTACGATTAATTTTTCCTGTGTGAGCAGCGCTTCCTCTTTGATTCGGGACAATGCAGCCTTATCTACAATTACCACTGTTTTCGTTGCTTCTTTGTAGAATTCCTCCACCGAGTTGTTTATCATTACTTCAAGGGATAAATCTGCTTCCTTTAATTTGGTGAGGGCTTCATGGGCAACCGTATTGATATTTGCCGAAAGCTTGAACTTATATTTCGTAGCTTTTCTTAAAGCAGCTTCCATCTGCTTCATAATATATCCAATCAGCTGACGACCATTTTCAGAGGTGATGACTTTACTGAAGGCCCATTTATTACCGCTGCATATATAAATTTCATTTTCTGACAGCACGATCCGTCTGTCCGCCTGTTTCATCCAGGGGTAAAATAATGCGTCCTTAAATGGCTTCCATTCCGTCATTTTCTTAGTAGCCTGAAATATCGATTCCTCGAAACTGATTCCGCTGTCTCTGAACTTTTGCTTGAGCCTGTTGATTACAAAGTAGAAACAGTCTTTGATCAGCTGCACTTTATCCTCTGTAAAATAGGTTGATTTCCTTATATCATACTTTGCTATAGAACAGAGCAAATCAAAATTGTCCTCTGTATCCGTCATTTTGGGATAATACTCCTCAAGGTTGTTCGCCGCAAGGAATTCCTTGAAGGAATGAGGAAGTTCGTAATAGATATGATAATCCTTCAGCCATCTTAGCATATATCTGTCGATAGATTTATTATAAACACCGAAAGCCCTCCAGAAAGACATCAGTTGATCTAGCCCTTCCTGTGGGTCCTTCACTCCGATATTGCTTAACAACTCGTAGATATAAAGAAACACATAAGACAAAGAGATATCAGTTACCTTCCCTTTTCTGACTTCTGTTCGCCAGGTAAAATAAGTCCGGAGCTGTTCATATCCCATCAGCTGATAATATGGGAAGTATTGCGAAAATTGTGCACTTTCAGAATAATCATCTGTAAAATCTTTCATAAATATCCCTTGTTTATAAAAGATTCTCGCATTGTCAAATTGAACCCGTCTGTCAAAAAATCTGCTACGGTCATAGGAGGAACCCTGTGTTCTTGCAATCTCTCTCATCCGGCCAAACAGATCCCGTTTTTCATCCTTTTCCGGTTCTTCAATTTTCTGAGATTTCAATATAAATCTGCCAACCCCCGGCATAGGAGACGAATCATATTCAATCTCATAAAACGAGCCTTCATCAAAGGAAACAGCTTCACCGGTTTTCGTTTGAGACAACTCTTTCGCAGCTTTTTCTTCCTGAAACTGCTTGCGTCCGGGGATTTTAAATGAATCATATTTCTTATTTATATCAAATTCGTCCATAATTCCTCCCTGGAAAGTTGTTTTTAATAAGCTTCTTACTTGATTTACTTCCTCTGCACAAAATATAATTAATCAGCAATAACTATTAACCATGATGAAACAATACGTTCAAAAAATAAAAGTTATCCGACAACCTTTCCGAATACTCTAAAATCATCATACTCCTGTATTGAGATAGGTTCGTAATCAGGATTTAAAGATATCAGAGTTCCCTTCCCAAGCTTTTTTAAATAAGTATTATTGTTCAGGCAGAAGATTCCGATCTCTCCTTCCTCCAGAACAGGCTGCTCATGGATAAAGATAATCTGTTGATCTACAAAGCGGGGCATCATGCTATTTCCGCTCACCCTTACTGCATAATCGGCTAAACTTGGAACTGTATTGTCAACCTCAATCATGCTGTAAGAACCATCCTCAAGGTAATTACCGTAGCCAGCAGAAACCGGTATGTCATATAAGCGTAACAGCCTTTTATCAACGAAAGCCTGTCGTATATCCTTCACCTGGCAGATATCGCAAATAGCGAAAAACGCCTCTATGGTGGGTTTGGATATTCCGCTCTCCCACTTACTGATTGTATATGTTTTTACGTCAAAACCTTTTTCTTTTAAGAGTTCAACCATCTGCGCACGTGATATCTTTGCTGTCTCTCGGACTTCAAATAATTTTTTTCCCAAGTTCATGTTGAACACCTCCAATATAATTATTATATAGTGTTTTTTATGAAATACAATAATAAAATTGCAGTTTCTGCAACAAATCAGTATTTCAAGTGCAGATTTTGCAATGGAGCTATATAATAATTTTTTTTGTTACAAGATAATAACAGCCAGATGAACCTGCATCAAAAAATCGCCAGAAGCCACAAATAAAAGACTTCTGACGAAAAAACTTAGCCAATATGTACTTATTATTTTTGATTAACTATAAACACATCCATTGTTATGTATAGCACCATCCTATTTAAACGGCCTGCTTCTTCCTCCTGTTCCATATTAATTGTTCATCATTTATTAAGGTTTTTACAACTTCATTCCATTTATCCGTGCAGAAAATTACTTTATATTAAGGGATATCAGTATTAATAATTTCATTGATTTCAGTAGCCTTTCCCTCTTTAGCGTGCTTTTCCTCTGATACAAGTGAAAACCAAAATAAAAATGCAGTAATTAAAATAGAGAAAGAAGTTAATAAAATAGTTATATAACTTGGCGTATGGTCAAGTAAGGACCCAAATAGCATTTGCCCAAGAGGCACTGCACTCATTGCTGCCATGGTCTGTACTGAATTTACCCTTCCATACAATTCCATAGGCGTTTCCTTTTGCTTCATTGTAGTTATAGAAATATTGATTATTCCTATAGCTGCAACTGCTAACACACCTGTAACTACCAGTAATGTAAAAGGTATTGTAATTCCTGAAAATAAACCCGTAAACATCTTACTGGTACTAAGCGCAGCAAAGGCCATTAATCCTCCCACCAGATATAATCCCATATAAAAAATCTTTGATAATTCCATCTTTTTTAGAACTCTGCTTGCGATCAAAGGCCCAATAAGCGTAGCTGCTACAAATATCGTCTGCTGTATCCCAATCTGAACATCATTCACTTTAAGTACCATTTTTGCAAGATAAACATAACCTATACTCATCATTGGATTAAGGGTAAAATTTATGACAAATGCACATATCAGAATTTTTCTGAGTAATTTGTGTTTTACTATGTATGTTACTCCTTCTCCAAAATCCTTTTTAAACACCGCAAAAGTAAACTTCATATCCCCTCTGACCAGCTTTGGCAGTTTTACAAAAAATTCCATAATCGAAGAACAGAAAAAACTAACGGCATTTAGTAATAGAATAATAGGCAGCCCTAACATTCCATAAAGTGCTCCTGCAAGCATAGGAGAAAAAATACTGGCTGTACTCATTATTATTGAAGAAAGTGCATTGGCATCCACAAGTTCTTCCTTTTTCATTATGGAAGGTAAAACTGAGTTGATTGCGGGGTTGTATATTGATGATATAATTGATAACATTATAACGCCGATGTAGATATATATAAGTCTGATCCCAGAAGTAATTGATAAAATATAGAAAACCAGTGACACAAATCCACTTAATATATCCAGACATACTATAATTTTTTTTCTATCAAGCCTGTCTATAAATACACCCGATATTGGCCCCAAAATTAGTTTTGGTATAACTGATACAGCCAGAACAGACGCAAATTTCCCTCCGGAACCAGTAATGGAAAGTACATATAAGGATAATGCAAAGCTCTGCATACCTGAACCTATCGCTGAAATACATTGACCGCTCATCAGCAAAACGAAACTTTTATTTTTTAATAGTTTTATATTCATAGTATATCAACCTGTTGGATTCTATTATGCTTTAAGTCGCTATAATAGTGTAGTAAGCTCCGTTCCTCCATACTTATCCCTTCACCGTCATTTCCAATGCAAGTACTATTATCTTTAAATCTTTTAAATTTACATGAAGCAGCACACATAGGAAGCTTGATGCAATTGACGCACCTCGCATTGTCTAAGACCGATACTGTTTTCATTTTATAATATAAGCTCTGGTCATTTATAATAAATCTGCCATCTTCACTAATATATCCTAAATGATACCCTTCTTCTGCCGCATGGGTACATGGGATTACCGTACAATCCGGGGCTATTGAAAAACCGTTTATTACACATGCAGGACATACCTGATAGGTATTTTCTGTATTCGAATAATTATAGGTTTTATCTATTGCCTTTTTAAGAAGCCCATATAAATTAATTTTCTTCTTAGCCTGAAATAAATTACTTAATGCTATTTCTATTCTGTTTCTATGTTGTTCTGGAATAATATCAAATAATTCTTCTATATATTCAATATTTTCAATATCTACATTGATTCTTAATACGATTGTAAAATCCGGGTTCCTGTTCAACAAATTAATAATATTTTCTTTAATTACTTTATACGTTCCCTTTCCATCACTCAAGGGTCTTTTCTGATTGTGATATTCTTCCGTACCATCAAGGGTAATTTGTGCTTTTGTAATATTTAGATCCTTTAATTTATTTATTATCTCATCGTTAAGTAAATAACCGTTAGTAGTAATGTGTGCATTATATATACAGTTATTCCTGCTACAGATACTCTTAAACTGCTCTGTCAATTCAGTAATTCTGTCAAATTCCATCAAAGGCTCCCCTCCAAACCAGGAGACACCTAAATAACTGGCTTTCGGCGCAATATTCTCAACGTATTTTACTATTTTTTCCGCCGTAACGTCATCCATAATGCTCTTCTTATGTTCTTCATAACAATAAACACACCTAAAATTGCAATCCATGGTGGGAAGTATGCTTATACTGTAAACCCGGTTGTTAAACCTTACACTATTTTCTCTGAACTTTATAATTTCAAGTTCATCTGTACTGTCTTTAATAATCATTTGCTTACGAATCATTTTCTTAAGTAATACAGCATCTTCTGTAGTGTATACACCTTGATTCAGATTATCAAGTAACCAAATAATATGGTCATGATTCTTACTATCATAAACTACATAATTCCTCGATAAATAGTTATATATCATTTTCTTACTGTCATCAACTGTAATATTACTATTGTATTTTGATAATTTCAAAATTCTCCCCTCCGATCCTTATTAACCTTTTTATGTTTAACAGCTTTATCTGTTTGATTAGTATAAGCATTCCCATTATTGAATTAGGGAAGTGCAAGTCAGAAATAACTTCACTTCCCTATTACTTATGTAACCTTTTTTAGCAGCAAGCTGCTACTCCATCTCCAGCTATAGGGGAGATATCCTTAAGACCAGCCTCTTCCTCCTGCTCAATATTAAGAGTTTCTTCATTTACTACTTCTTTTACTACTTCCTTATCTTTATCCATACTTATCACCTCCTGTTACCAATATTACTTTAATGGGTATTTCTCCCAATAAGCCGATTGTAATTGCTGTTATAACCTCTAACAGTATCCTCTAAATAGGTACTCATCAATTGTCTGTGCCTATGCCGATATCATATATCTCATAGCCAACTCCCGGTCTTTCCTCAGGCGAATCAACATCTACATTCGTATTTGTTATTTCAATTTCTACCTCTTTCTTGATGTCATCTGATATAATCTTCTTTCCAACCTTTTCTTCCATCATTCTTCCTCCTTCCCATTTTGATTTAGTTCCATGCTATAGGGTGCCAAAACACTGATAAACCCATAGGTCTCCGTGGCATCTTCATTCTCAAGACTCTGGTACTTTGCAAATAATTCTTCCAGATCTTTTTTAAATCCCATCATCGTTTCATCATCTGTTTTAATAAAATATGCCTTAATTTTGTATGTCTTATCACCATAATGGTTTATATTTTTAATAACCTGTCTTGTCAATGATGAAAAGTGCTGCGCAGACAGCTCAATGTCTCTCTCTCTGTTATTGTTATCATTTACATTATTATCTTTAAGATAGTTTAGTATATCTATATCCTTTGAAGCCAACATATAAACCTTTTCCATCTTGCCGTCATTCACAGACATGCTTTTTATAGAAACCAATCCGGCATTTATCAGTCTGTTGATATAGAGCTGAAGAGAAAATACCGGTATGTCTAGCTCTCTTGATAATTCTCTCGCTGTTTTGCTGGTGGCGAGCAGACTCAGTATTATATCCAGTGCGTTTCCTTTTAAGATATCTTCCTTCAGACTATCTTTTTCATCTACCATTGACATCTCATATATACAAGATATATCATTCAATACAATCATCCTCCAGTCAGTTGATATTTAAAATCGGTACCAGTTTGTCTATGTTGCAATTTCCTATTACTGCGACAGAAAGATTATCACTTTTTATTATTTCTGCAGCAGTACGATTAAGACTTTCCAGTTCAACTTTCTCTAAATTACGCAATTCCTGTTCCAGAGAATAGAGATGTCCAAAGGATCCACATTTTCCCAGGAATTTTAATTGCGATGTTAGATTACCTAATTCAAGAAGCCTTGATGTTCTTAGTATCCGTTTTGCCCTCTCCAGCTCCGTTTTGTTAAAACCGGATTCTTTTGCTTTTTGAAATTCGTCTATTGCCAATTTTACAACTTCTTCTACTGATTCCTGTGCACATACTGAGGTAAATGAAAAAGTTCCCTTGTTTTCATAAAAGCTTGTAAAAGTTCCCAGATTATAGGCTAGTCCTTTCTTGACTCTTATTTCCTTGACAAGTCTGGACTCCAGACTTGTATCGCCCATAATCTTTGACATGACATCAATATTTATCCTTTCTTTTTCCGTGTAACCGCCTGTCCTAAAACCTACAGCAATAACGGTATTTTTACCTCCTCCACTATTGAAATAAATTCCCGGTTCACTTTCCACTATCTCGTTATATTCCCTTGTACTAGTATCTTTCCAATCTGCAAAGTTCTCTTCTACTATTTTAAGCACATCCTGATACTCAAGTTCACCGACAATCACTAGTGTAGAATTTTCCGGTGTATATGCCATTTTTATAATATTTTCCAAACTTTCATTTTTACAATTTTTTACGTTCTCGATATTCCCAACTATGATCCTGCCAACATCCATATCCCCCCACAAAGCCTGCCCAATCCGTTCCTTAATCTGTCCAAAGGAGGAGTAAAAGGATATTGCCTCCTGTACGACAACTTTTTTTTCATTCTCTAATAAATCTTCAGGAAATGATTTATTCTCAATTACTATACTGGCAAGTGTTTTGATACACTTCTCAAGTGTATCTGACAACCCTGTAAAATAAAATGATGTATTTTCTTTTGTAGTGCCTGCATTATAGATAACCCCCTCTGAAGTTACCTCTCGCATCAGTTCTTGAAATCTGGCATTTCCATGATTGTCCATATTAATCATTAGATGCTCCAGCAAATGAGACTGACCACTCGTACTTGCATCTTCATATTTACTGCCCTGCCGTACCCATATACCACATGCTATGGTCTTTATGTTCGGTATCCTATGTATTACAATTCGCAGGCCATTTTCAAGATAGACATTCAGAATATCATACATTGAAATCTCTCCTATATCTCCGTCAACTAAATATAATCTTACCGTCACATATATACCAATTGACGTGATCTATAATTTAACCACCAAATTGATCTTATATAACTATTATATTCGTCTCACTGGATAAATATGACAAGCTATTAATATTTATTCTATAAAAATATTTTTAATATTCTGATATACGCCACATATACTGCATCTTAATAAACAGGAACTGTTATAATGATTTATGTCTAATACTATATCTGATTTATTTTATTTTATCTTTGCCCTTACAACCTTATAAAAAAAATCGCTAACCCTTGGTTACCCTTGGATTAGCGAGTATTATTTACGATTTAACATTATTCAACCCTAACCCCATATCATGTAACAAACCAAAAGGGAAAGGTAGATATTTTATACTTATGTATCGTGGTAACTTTATTGATAAATTCTTATTTTATCTCCAATATAAATTAAGTCAGGATTTTTAATGTTATCTTTATTCCATTGATAAATCGTATTCCAGGAAGATGCCTTTCCTAAGAAATTATAAGCTATTTTACTTAAGTTATCCCCTTTTTTAACAATATATGTAGTGTATTTCTTAGTCTCAGTCTTAGAATCCTTTGTTAAAGGTTCCTTTTTATCAGATGCTTTTACTTCTGCTTCTCCTACTATCTGAGTGTTATCAGCTACGGTAATTCTTCCTTGCTTTTGAATCGTGATAACGCCTGTCTTTTTGATATAGTTCATAATAATTTCTTCCATGGCATTATATTCATTTAGCGTCGGAAATTTACTAAACATTGTATAGTTATCACCGCCTGCTGCCATAAAATCATTTGTGGCCATGGTATAGGTTGCCTTTAGATTAAGTTTTTTGCCATTTACCTTAATATTGACTGCCCGGCTCCCAACGGCTTTTGAGATATCGATTTGGAAAGTTACACCTGATACCTGTGGGAATCCTCCCAGTGACTCCGGATAGGAAGCAACACCAACCTCCAATGCATCTTTTAGCGCCTGCCCGGTTATTTCTTTTGTTACGACATAATTGCCAAATGGAAATACTGTTACCAAGTCTTTTCTGGTAATGGCACCGGTCTGAATAGAGGCGCGAATTCCCCCACCATTGGTAATGGCAATATCCGCACCTGTTGCATCCCGAAATGCATCCGTTACAAAATCACCCAGGTTCGTTTCACCAGTTCTAACAAAATCTCTTTCTCCGACTAAATCTACGGCAGTTTCTCCAACTTTTTCAGAGAGAATTTTATCCTGCTCAGAAACAACTTGCGCTGTATATTCATCTACCACAACATCTGTACCTTTAAACTGTTCCGGCGTAATTAAAGTTGGTGTTATATTTCCCTGCTTATCAATCAAAACCACACCGATGTTTTTAATATATTCACCAGTACTGACTATTAAAGTATCCCGAACCTTTAGACCCTCTGATAACATCGTATGACTGTGGCCGTCTACTATTAAGTCAATCCCATCTACCTGCTCCGCAATCTTTTTTGTTGTAAATTCACTGCTGGTATCTAAACCAATATGTGTTAAGGCTATTATTATTTCTGCACCTTCTTGCTTAAGCTTCGTAACTTCTTCTTCGGCTACTGTTATTGGATTCTCAAATGTAATTCCTTCCACATTCTTAGGATTAGTTTTGTAAGCCGTCTCTGGAGTAGATAATCCAAAAATACCATATTTAATACCGTTTTTTTCAATAATGGTGCTTTCATCAAACAATTTTTTTCCGGTAACTGTATCCACTGTATTAGCTGAAATCAAATCATATTTCATTAATTTCTCCAGTGACTTTAAATGGTCATAACCGTAATTAAAGTCATGATTACCAGGCACCATTGCATCATATCCAGCCAGGTTCATGATATTAACGATGCTTTCTCCTTTATCCAGTGTTGCAATGGGCAGTCCATGTAAAGTATCTCCTGCATCCATTAAAATAACTTCTGCTCCACGTTCTTCGTACAGTTTTTTTAAAGCGCTGACAGAAGTAAATCCCATATATCCGCTATTTTCATCCGGAACTGCTCTGCCGTGTGTATCGTTTGTATGTATTACTACAGTATAACCCGTTAAATCCGTCTTCGCTGATTCTTTTGCTGCCACCGGACTAGATGCTGTTAATATAATAGCTAGTGCCAAAATTAGTCCTAAAAATTTCTTTCTCAATAATTTTCCCTCCATTAACGATAAATTTTACGGTATCAGACCACTATAAAGTTTGTCTTTACTAAAATCTTAAAAGATATGAATTTTTCAATCTACCATATTATAGTAAAATTTTTGCAAACTTTATTAGCCTCATAACAATTTATCCGTGGATGGAGGAAAAGATGCTAAAGAATCGCCAAAAATAAGGATTACAGCCAAAAGCTGAAGTCTGCAAACCTGATTGTATCAGGTCGTATCCTTATAATTGATTTGAATTATCTCTATTTAGAGATCTAGTTAACCCATGTATGTTGATGTTTTTTTTATAAGTGTTATGCTTCAAAGGACAGAGTTTTTATATTAGTGGAGAAATTAAATATGCTCATACCACGTTTGTATTTCAGGCTCCTTATAAAGTGTTTGAAAAGATACAGCTCCATAATAAATTTACCTGAAACATATCGTTTTCCCCTAATACAATTATAGATAGGGAATAGATTAGCTATTAACGAATATATTAAATAAAATACTCTATATTTTTTACTATTAAAAGAGGTTAATCATGTATGTAAGAAATAAATATACAAATATGCTTATAAGACTATCTAACTTAGAGGATTACGATATCTACTATATATCCAAGGACAAGATCAGTAATTTCTGGTTTATCATTAATCAAGGAATCAATGATATGGCTAATTTAGTAGGTGCCAGTTTTATTTGGGATGCTCCTGAGGAAAGATCTGTAGATAAACAAATAGAAATAATAACTAATGCCGCGAATAACGGTGCAGATGCTATGCTAATAGCTGCTCTCGATCCTGTAGGAGTATCCAGTGCAATAAAATATGCAAAATCCTTAGGTGTAAAAATTATATATCTAGATACTCCTTCAACTGAGGAAGGCATTGTAACACTAGCAACTAATGATTACATTGCTGGTGTTACTGCTGGTGAAAATATGATTATTGAATTGGCAGCCGCCGGATATAGACAAGGCACAATAGGAATAGTTAGCGATTCCATAATGAGTACAAATACCAGAGAAAGAGTTAATGGTTTTCGTAGCGTATTAGCTACTAATAGAAATTTCAAACTGCTTAATACTCAATTTGGTCCTAACACAGAAAGTGCATTAATAATAGCAGATAGTTATATTGCTAATAACCCGGATTTAGTTGGAATATATGGTACCAATGAGGATACAACTATCGGTGTTGGGTATGCAATCAGTAAAAGTAGCATCCCAATAGTTGGAATAGGATTTGATTTTCCACCTGAAACTGAGAAATTGCTTGAGAATGGAAGCTTAAAAGCGGTTATGGTACAAAATCCATACACCATGGGATATCTTGGAATGGCACAAACCATAGCCGCTTTAAAGGGGTTTGACACAGGACCACACTATATTAATACTGGGGTATCCGTCCGAACAAAGTATACAAATTAATGTTTATATGCGCCTAGCCTTTTATGCGATTTCTATCCGTCGGACCAGAGGTTTGTCTACAGCTTCCTTCAGATTCCACCTCACGATGAACACTCTTGCTGTTAAGCTATACATTTCCCACTACCTTGGTATGTTCGAGACTTACACCCGTTAGAACGCGCCCATGGTGCGCAAAAAATAGGAAGTCCTATAAAAGGGCTTCCCAGGCAAATTCCCATAACCAGATACACTTACATGCCCTAGAACAATCTCCTTTATCAATAACATAATGCTGAGGGAGGAGTACAACTTAATCAGCACACGTAAGTATGTTCTGCAAAATAAGCAATCTCAGCAAAACCATTTCTTTCATATAATTTTTTTGCGCCAGAATTTGATTTCGCTATTCGAAGTCTTATCTTATCAATGGATTTGTTTGAACTCATAGTTCTAATACAATGTGCTAATATGTAAGTTCCGTAGCCACGATTTTGGTATCTTGGTCTTACAACCAAATCAGTAATATAGTTTTCTTGAAAAATATATGCACCTACCAATTCGCCACTTAACCAAAACGAATAGATTTGATTATGTTTATTCAAAGTATCGAGTTTTTGTTGAAATTGCTTTTCATTTAAAGCATAGCTGTTTGTCTCCCAATCATTATCCACATGCAACTGATAATATGCAGTATCAAATAAATCAATAAATTCCTTTAACCTGCTATTATCAAAATTTCTTTCTACTAAATTGCAGTTGCAGTTTGTTAATTGTGGTAAGTTTTTATCCTGATATTCAAGGTGGTATCCTTCCATATCTGATTGAAAACCTAAAGTTCTTACTAATTCAATTATTTTGGAATTATTCCCCCAAGTATTAAAGCATACCTCTTTTGTTATATTTTCAGAAATGTATTCATTAGCTTTTAGCTTTATTAATTCTAAAACCTCTTCTATGCTATCTTCATTAAGGAAATAAGAATAAAAAATACAACAATCTTCGTTGTCAACTTTTATGAATGCACCTTTATTTTCTACTGTATTTAAAGAATATAACACTTCAACATTTTGAATGGAATTGGCTACATATTCCTTTGCATGGGGGGATATTTTTTCTATTAATTTTAATATTTCTTCTTCAGACATTATGTCAATCATTCCTTTTCAATTCCGGTAGATTTTATTAAGCGTGAGTAGATTCTATTTGATTACTATTTGGTTATTTTAGTTAATTCAGGATTTATCATCCCAAGATTATCATCAAGTGTAAGTATATAACTAGGAATTTTACTATTTCGATTATATATGTAAAAATCAAGAAGGCTACCATGAGTTGTATATGAGTTGCTATAATATGGCCGCTCTGATTTATCATAATAGATAGCTGACGAACTCCTATAACTTCCCGCTATTAAAGAATTTACAGTAATAAGTTTAGAAATTAATTTTCCATTTTTACCATAACTAAAATCCATTACTACTAATTTTTCTATTTCGTCACCACTATATATACCTGTTGATGTGTAATTTATAAGCCTTTGCTTTTTATTTATAAATCTATATGTTTTTTCTTCCTTATAGTTTGCAATTTCTACAGAATAAGGATTAAATTTTGTATCATTCCTAATGGGCATAAGTGAAAACTTATCATAAGTAAATTTTTTTTGAGTAGCATAGGAATCTATTTCAAATCCGAATGGATTGCTATAATAATATGAAATTCCACAACCTTTTTTTGTTTTTTCATCAAAATACAATTCGACGGCTAATTTGCCTTCATCATCATAACCTTTATAAAAGGTATTTTTATTGTTAAACCCATACTTTTGCAAAAATTTACTTTCAGTAGTAGTCACTATTTTATTTGTATTTTTATCCCAGTAATCTATGCTTGTTTCAGCGCTAACTTTTTTACAATAAATTATTACTGAACTTAATAATACTACAATTAAAAAAGATAAATTTACTTTTAGAATTTTATGAAACCATGTTTTGCTATTCATTATAACCTCCCTTTGTTAAACAAAATCCATCACAAGCTCAATTTATCCATAATAAGCAGAATATACTGGTTAAAAGGACAGAAATTGTTTAAAATATTGCGTATCACACATTTACTTCGCTTAATGCTTATACTGCAGTGTGATACAATTCATAAATACAATCAACAGTTTAAATGTCTTTATAATTCTCAATAATGTTGCATATCCGTAAATACACTTTAGAAAACTGCCTCATAATACAAGCAATTTCTTTGCGTTTCGCAGCATCCTGTAAAACTTCGTAGCTTATGTTAAATTCGCCACCTGCTTCTTTTAACTGGTTTTCTAAATCGTTCAATGCCCTGTATTCCTTATCAAGTAGCGGTGTGATGCTAGCTAATTCTGGATTCATTTGTATAGCACGGTCGGTTGTATATCGTTTGGAAAAAATATTTGTGGCTATGATACAGATATAGACACAATAATACCGCCAGCCTGCAATACTGTTTGATGCTTCAAAGTCTTTTTTTGACATTAGATAAAAATCACTTTCCAGCATATTCGCCCACTGTTCAAAAGCATCATTGCCGAAAAACACATCGTTGCTTTTGTTAGGCAGCGTCCTTATCAATCGAGGTGCGTCCATTAACGCTTTTTTATATGATTCCGAAATCGCCGGAAACGCTTCTTTCTTCCCCTCGATAAATACAAATACATAAGGCAAGCCATCGTCCAATGTAAAGGGCATAAGGTTTGTGGCTTCTTCCGGCAAACGATAAAAACACTCACCATCATTTTCGTAACCGATAACTACAGATACTTCTTCGGTTGGCCACGGTTCGCCGCCTGAAAACGGCGTATGGTAAAAGCCTTTGCCGAGGACAGGGATACCTTTATCGATATACTCAATGATTTTAGTTTTGCATTTTTCCTTGTCTTTCTTCCACTCTTCGGCATCAATATATGAAAAATTATAGCCGATTGCGTCAAAGACTCGTTTTATTAACTCGTAATCAAACTTTGCGTGTGAGAAACAAACTTGCCATTTGTTCTTATCTGTGCCGTACACCTGCACATAGCAATCGCCCGAAACAGCGGAGAAGAACCAATAATCATACTGTTCGTCCTCACCCAGGCACTCCATTAAAAATTTCATGCAGCCGTTAAAAACATAATTCTGCCCTTTTTCAGGGTACTGTAATTGATGAATAGGTATGTTGTCAATCAGTTTACGTGACATGTCAAATCCTCCTTGAATAGTTACATTGATAGTCAGCGGTTGAAAGAGTTTTAATCTACCTCCTTGTTTTCGCACGCTTGAAGGGGATATGCCGTGAAACCTTATGAAAGCCTTTGAAAAACTCTCTTGTGTATCGTATTGATAGCGCATAGCAACATCAATGATTTTGCTATTTCCATGCAGTAATTCTTGCCCGGCCAAGCTTAAACGTCTGTTGCGAATATAATCGCCAATCGTCATCCCCGTCACCAAATGAAAAATACGTTGAAAATTTGAATTTGAAGAAAACACTTTTTTTGATACATCGTCAATACTTATTTCATTGGTTAGGTTATTTTCAATATAATGTATCGCTTTCGATAGGCTTGTTATCCAGTCCACAGTTTATCTACCTCCTTCGTCAATGTTACAATAATCCCGAAGAGAAAGTCATGTTTTAAAATGCTCAATGTTGTCCGGTATTTAAAATAAACAGCATTACCTAATATAAATAATCTTCAGTTCGCATTTGTTAATAAAAACAAATCTTTCGACTCCATACAAATTCCTATTAATACACATTTCAAATAAAATGATAACATACTAAATAAAATAAATAAACATATCAGTAATATGCGTACACCAAATACCAAAGTGTATATTCTGCACTTCCTCAAAAATGTATACTTTCATTAGGGTATTAATAATGTAATACCTTTTTTACTTGAAAAGAACTTGAACATAATGAATAAGGTTCTGAAAAAGAGTGATGAAAAGAACGTAAAATAGCAGTGCACATATGGTGTGCATATTAGCGCAACAAAAAAATCCCTTGAAAATCAAGGGATTTCGTAAGCGCGAGACGGGATTCGAACCCGCGACCCTCGCCTTGGCAAGGCGATACTCCACCACTGAGCCACTCGCGCATTTACTATTGTATGTGTGAGGGTTTTGTTATTTATTTTACCGCCTCAGCACATACAGTAGTATACTATATAGGAAATATAATGTCAATACTAATTTAATAAATTTTTTATTTAATATATTTATTATATGAAATTAAGACATTTTAACACTAATGATGTAATCATTCTTCTTTAGATTCTGGCTGCTGATATTGTTCATATATACCGGTCTGGCATCCAGCCACATCTCTTCTGCTGCTATGAGAAGATGTGAAAGACAGATTCCCATATCAATAAGTCTGGTTTCCTTCATAACATTTTTCATCAGTATGTTTCTGGTAGAAAACAGATGTATACGGTTATTATATACAACCATTCTCCAGGGCTGACTGTTTAATACGGAGGGTGACAGTCTGGCAGCGGATATCATCGTACGGACATTCTTATCCACTTCTTCCTTAAATACGGCAATGTCCTTAATCGCTAATCTCCTTGCCTTCTCATTCTGCCTGTATACCTCATTCTCCGCTTCTCCAAAAGCAAGGGTTATAACCTGCTCATAACCCTCCGCCACCGTCTCACTCTTTAGATTCAGATTAGCGATATAACAGCAGCCAAGTCCTCTTGCTGTAATATAAAGAGCTATCTGCTCCATTACATAACCGGCATTTAATTGATAATCCGATTCCGTTGTGGAATACAACACAAGATAATGAGGAGCCTTAACCGTAAGAATCCCTGGCTGCAGGCGCTTTAGTCCAGCCAGCTCCACTATCTTATATTTTACTTTTATATCCTCAGACAGCATAGGTATACTTTCTGCAAAGTTAGCAATATGGTCAAGTACCTTCTGATCTATTTTATCCATACTGTATTTACGGACAGATTTCCTGGCAAAAATTGCTTCGTAAAGATTCATAGCAGACTCCTTATACCCTAATTAGGGCAGCTCATCTCCTCTGATTCGCCTCTTAATTTCTCCATGGCGTATCTTTTATAGTACAGCGGAGATATTCCATAGTATTTCTTAAACAGTTTGCTGAAATGATAGACATCCTCATATCCAACCCGGTTGGCAATGCTCTTAATGCTCTCGCCTTCCGAAGACAGAAGGATATCTCTTGCCTTTTCAAGCCTTATCTTAATCAGATAGTTAATTGGTGATTCCCCTGTTTCTTCCTTAAATATCTTGGAGATATATACAGGGCTTAAGTACATATTATGGGCAATCTGATCAAGAGATATTTTGGTCTCGTAATTTTCATTCAGGTAGTTAATGATCTTCTTAACTGCATAACTTTTGTTGTAGGACTCAAAATTTAAGCCCTTCTGGCTGGTAGCGGCTTCTGTAATATCCCTGATTATATGAAGCATAATCTGAATCATATGGGCTTTCAGCATAAAATACTTACCTGCCTTACAGCTTTCGTTTTCAGAAATCATCTCATAGCAGTGTTTGGATATATCCTGCTTTGTCTCCGATGATGTATGAAGTATATGCCCTCCGTCTTTAAATATCAGAGAATTGGGCGGCATATTCTTAAACTGAAAGCCTGTGAAACCGGCAAAGAATTCTACTGTTGGTTCCTTTGGATTTACTAGGATGTTCTGATGCTTTACACCTGGGTTACACATAATAACATCCCCTGCTTCTACATCATATACTGTTCCTTCCACCAGATATTTGCCTTTTCCTGATAATATATATGTCAGTTCGGTAAAATCATGCTCATGGTAACTGCTTTCCTTAACCATCTTCTGCTTACTGACAAATAATATCGTCGGGTTTAAGTCGTAGTAGGTTATATCAAACTGGTGCTGGCACATAGAATTCCTCCTTCTCTGATTTATACTCTCCCCCAGGGTGCGTCTGAAGACTTCTTGAGCCGGACTGTGCTTCCACTTTGTTCTTTCAGTAGCAATATGAAATGCAATGGGGGATTGCATTTTCTATATTGCAGCAAGTCATAAATTCAAGTGAGGCACTCAGAACGGTGCAACGAGTTTCAAACACGCTCTAGCCTCTATTGTAATAAAGCTACTTAACGTTTCGTAAATTCATTTGGTTGCATCTCTTTCATTATATCATCTTTTTTGGATTTGAAAAACCTTTTTTCATATTTTTATGGTTTTGCAATTTTTGTCGATATAATTGACCTTATATAACAATTGACATGCTTTTCATAACAAAGTACATTTTATTTTTGTGGTCTGATACTATAATAGAACAGAATCTTAAAATACAGATGCTGCGCCATATCATAAAATACAGGCCGGCATAAGAGTGGAGGCTAAATATTATGACAGCAATGCAATGGGTTTTTTCATTTTTGAAAAAACACCGCTTTCGACTGATGACAGCATTGTTATTAGTTACCGTATCCTGTCTTTTGACCATCGTCAATCCTTACATATCCGGTATCATCGTGGATGACGTTATCAAAGGCGGGAACACAGGAATACTTCCTGAACTGGTACTGCTTCTCATCGGTACTACTGTAGTAAGATCTCTTGTAAAATATCGATTTCTTGTGATATTTGAGACTACTTCGCAGAACATGCTTTACAATATGCGTGATTATGTATACCGCAGATTCCTGGAAGAAGACTTTACCTTTTATAATAAGAACAGGACCGGTGATCTGATGTCAAGACAAACCGGTGATATGGATGCTATCAGGCACTTCGTTGCCTATGTAATTTATTCTGTTTATGAGAATTCGCTGTTGTTTATCATAGCTCTGGTGATGATTTTTACAGTTGATTACAGGCTTGCCCTGTGTATGATTGCTGTTGTTCCCATCACAGTATTATTAACCCGCAAACAGCTGACTTCTGTTAAGGCTGCCTTTCATAACATCAGACAGCGCTTTTCAAGCCTTAACACCTTTGTGCAGGAAAATGTCAGCGGTAACCGTGTAGTTAAGGCCTTTGCCAAAGAAGATTACGAAATACAGAAATTTAACAAGGAGAATGATGGCTACCGTGATGCAGAGCTTGCAGCTGCTGGTATCTGGAAAAAGTATGTGCCTATTTTCGAATTCCTTGCCAACTTTCTGACGGTAATTCTTTACCTGGTGGGCGGTATCATGGTTATCAAAGGTTATATTTCCTTAGGAAAGATGGTAACTGTCAGCGGATACCTCTGGATGCTTAATAACCCTTTGAGAATGGCAGGCTGGCTGGCTAACGATTACCAGCGTTTTGTCACTTCCGCAGAGAAGATCTACTCCACGATTAAAGAGGAACCAGGCATTAAGACCCCCTGCAAAGGACAGAAATCCAAACGCTTCGAAGGCATTCTGGAATTCAAAAATGTCCATTACAAAGCAGAAGATGATGTTATCTTAACGGATATTAATTTTAAAGTAAAACCCGGTCAGACCGTAGGTATTATCGGTGCTACCGGTGCAGGTAAATCCACCCTTATGAACCTTTTATGCCGTTTCTATGATGTTACCGATGGGGAAATTACTGTTGATGGTATTAATCTTAAGGACATGGACTTATACCAGCTTCGCAGCAATATCGGTATGGCAATGCAGGATGTATTCCTGTTCTCTGATACCATTGAAGGCAATATTGCCTACGGTAATCCCAACTGTACCCTGGAGGAAGTGAAAGAAGCAGCCAAGGTTGCCAATGCTCATGACTTTATTATGAATATGGCTGACGGCTATGACACCATTGTCGGTGAAAGAGGTATGGGTCTCTCCGGCGGACAGAAACAGCGTATTTCCTTAGCAAGAGCCCTGCTTAAGAACCCTTCCATCGTTATTCTTGATGATACTACCTCCGCCGTGGATATGGAAACTGAAACACAGATTCAGCAGCAGTTAGGTTCCCTGTCCGATAAAACAGTATTTATCATTGCCCACCGTATTTCCTCCATTAAAGATGCCGACCTCATTCTGGTATTGGATAACGGTAAGATAATAGAATCCGGCAATCATGATTCTCTCATCGATAAGAAGGGCTATTATTATACAGTATTCAACCACCAATACGGTGAGTTCGACCAGTTTGCAGGCGGAAACTATAAGGAGGTGTACAATTAATGGCCCGTAATAAATACGATATTGACGAAACCCTCCAGAGCGAATTCAGCTTTGAACAATTAAAACGACTTTATTCCTATATTAAGCCCCATCGTAAGGAAATGTATTTCACAATCCTTTTAATGGTTATATCCAGTGCCCTTGGTATGTTCACACCAAGAATCCTGATGATGATCATGGATGATTATATCCCCAATGAGAATATCAGGGGAGTTATTATGATCAGTATCGTTTTGATGCTGCTAAACCTTATAGTGGTGGTAATTCTCCGATTAAAGATTCAGATTACTACAAAACTTGGTCAGAACATCATCCATAAAATCAGAAGTGATATTTTTAACCACCTACAGGAACTGCCCTTCTCCTATTATGATGACCGTCCTCACGGCAAGATTCAGGTTAGGGTCGTAAATTACGTTAACAGCTTAAGTGATCTGCTTTCAAACGGTATCATAAATACCATTACCGATTTGTTCAGTTTGATCTTCATCGTAATATTTATGCTGTCCATTAATATCAGGCTGACAATTGTATGTTTACTGGGTCTTCCCGTACTAATGGCAGTAATCTTCTTTATAAAGAAGAAACAGCGTATTGCCTGGCAGATTTCCAGTAACAAGTCCTCTAACTTAAATGCTTATATTGCAGAGAGTATTAACGGTATCCGTGTTACCCAGAGCTTTGTCAGAGAAGAGGAAAACATTAAGATCTTCAATAGCTTGAGCGGTAAATACAGCGATGCCTGGATGAAAGCAGTTAAATACAACTTTCTCTTATGGCCCGCCATTGATAATATCTCAACCCTTACCATGGCTGCTGTTTATATCCTTGGTGTAAGCTGGATTACAGGAGATGTAAGCGGTGTAACCGTCGGTGTTCTGATTGCCTTTACCGGATATATCGGACGCTTCTGGGCACCTGTTAACACACTGGCAAGCTTTTATAATTCTCTCCTTACTGCTATCTCCTATCTGGAGAGAATCTTTGAAACCATTGACGAGCCGGTACTGGTAAAGGACAAAGAAGGTGCCGTGGAAATGCCTCCCATCAAAGGAACCGTGGATTTTAAAGATGTTGTTTTCAGTTACGAGGAAGGTATTCCGATCTTAAACGGAATCAATTTTACTGCCAAGCAGGGTGAATCCTTTGCCATAGTAGGCCCTACCGGTGCAGGTAAGACTACCATCATTAATCTTATCAGCCGATTCTATAACCTGGATTCCGGAAGTATTCTGATAGATGGTGTGGATATTAATGATGTTACCATTAAATCCTTAAGAAAACAGATGGGTGTCATGCTTCAGGACAGCTTCATTTTCTCAGGAACCATTATGGATAATATCCGTTATGGTAATATGGAAGCTACCAATGAACAGGTTATGGAGGCAGCTAAGACAGTATGTGCTCATGACTTTATCATGGGTCTGGAGAAAGGCTATGAAACAGAAGTAAATGAACGCGGCAGCCGCCTTTCTGCCGGCCAGCGTCAGCTTATATCCTTTGCAAGAGCACTCTTGGCAGATCCTAAGATTCTGATTCTGGATGAAGCTACTTCAAGTATTGACACAGAAACTGAGATTCTTTTGCAGGAAGGCCTTGCAAAACTCTTAAAGGGTCGTACCTCCTTTATCATTGCACACCGTCTTTCCACCATAAAGAATTCCGACTGTATTCTCTATGTAGATAAAGGTAAGATCCTTGAAATGGGTAACCATGATAAACTGATGGAAAATGACGGCTACTACCACAAGCTTTTCGTTTCCCAGTATGATTTCTTGAATAAAGCTGCAGATATATAAATAGAGGCAATATAAAACCTGCTAAATATTTTGATTTGTAAGCTGCCGGTCTTACTTCCCACTTTTAAGATATATTTATTACGAAGCTATTGGCATTGAAGCTAATGTATTTTTAACTAATGCATTTTAAAGCTAATGTATCTTAAGCTAATGTATCTTAAGCTAATATATCTTAAGCTACTGTATTTTAAAGCTGGTGCGAAGTAAGATTGGCCGCTTTACTTTAGGCAAAAATCATTATACTCATTTTATTCCTAGGATTATTATTTTTCCTGTAGTAAAATAAATTCGTTAAATGAAACCTTAGCATATCACATCACAATTAGTTTCACTAAGAAAGGAGACGTTCTATCATGAATCTGACTTATATGGTGTTTAGAAATGGAATTGAATATGGGCAGAGAAAAGAATTAAAGGAACCTCTCTGCATTTCTACCCTTTTGTGAAATGTTCAAATAAAATCCTGCACGCAAACGGCGTGCTTTTTTTATGCCTTAAATCACCTGATACTACACCATCTAAGTTCGCTTTTATTCTTTTATAGCCTCATTCTTGGAGTATTTTTTTCAAATTGATATTCCAGAATTCGTAGCTGAAAACAGTCTTTTAATTTTTCAGCCTAACGATTAACAATCTATTTTATTTATTCAGGAGGATCTTAGATGATTTCATTAGAAATTTACGGTTATACCGATTACTTTAGCAAACAGATAACCGAAAAAGAAAAAGAGCTGGGTCTTATCCCTGCAAGAATAATATCCATTCAGAAGGAAACCTATAAGCTGATATCTGAATGTGGTGAAAACAATGGCAAATTAAAAGGCTCTGTATTTTATCAGGACATCGAGCTAAAGACATATCCGGCTGTGGGAGATTTCGTGCTTATTAAGGCAAACAACCAGGGCGAGGATATCATATACCGCGTCCTTGACAGACGCTCCAGTTTCTCCAGAGCCAACCCCTCCCTACCCTCTAAAATATCCGGTGCCAGCGCTCAGATGGTTGCCACTAATTTCGACTATGTGTTTGTCATGGCCTCCCTAAACCATGACTTTAACTTACGAAGGCTGGAAAGGTATCTGGCTGCGGCCTGGTATAGCGGCGGCATACCCGTTGTAATACTAACCAAAGCAGACCTTTGTGAAGATTATGAGGAGAAACTTGTCCAGACAGAGGCTATTGCGCCGGGTATTGGTGTCCATGCTATAAGCAGCCATACAGGTCAAGGGCTGGAGGAACTGAACCAGTATCTAAAACCCGGTAAGACCCTTGTATTCATGGGCTCCTCCGGTATCGGAAAATCCTCTCTGGTTAACAGTCTGGCCGGGGAAGAACTTATGAAGGTTAATATCATCCGCGAGGACGACAGCAAAGGTCATCACACCACCACATACCGCCAGTTATTTGCCCTTGAAAGTGGTGCTTTGATTATTGATACCCCCGGTATGCGAGAACTCGGTATCTGGTCAGCAGACGAAGGCGTAAGCGAAGTATTCTCCGACATTGAGGAGCTGATAGCAAGCTGCCGTTTCCATGACTGCAGTCACAAAACAGAGCCCGGCTGTGCTGTCAAGAAAGCCTTAGCAGAGGGAACTCTTACGAAATCCAGATTTCAATCCTATTTAAAACTTGAAAAGGAAGCAAGATATACTGCAAAAAAAGCTGCAATGTTTGAGAAAAGACTTCAAAATAATTTAAGCAACTCTAAGAAAAGAAACAGCAGATAATTATTGATTTAAGTGTCTAATTCAATTTTTCATTAAGCCGGAAATTTAACTACCTGAGAAATTTTTCTTTAGGAAATAGTGACAAATCTTCTTAGATAGGGAACTATAATACTTTCAAGCGCACTTTCATTCTTACTATTTCATGCAAATGAATAGAGCGTAGATAGAAATAAGACAATGAATCAATATCCGCAATAACAAAAAAGAGCCGATCTGAAATTTATGAATATTCCTCCATAAGGTAAGCAATTTTTAACTTCCTGCCTTAAGGAGAGTAATAATTCATCCATCTGAAATCGGTTCTTTTTTTTGAGACTTTTCTTGGGTTTTTCCGGGTTTATCTTGAGTCTTTTTTGGGACTTTTCTTGAGGCTTTATCTTGGGGCTTTTCTCGAGGTTTTTCTTTGGCTTTTTCTTGGCTTTTTCTTGACCTTATCTTGGCCTTTTTCTTGCCCTTATCTTGACCTTATCTTGACCTTATCTTGACCTTATCTTGCCCTTATCTTGACCTTATCTTGCCCTTATCTTGACCTTATCTTGACCTTATCTTGACCTTATCTTGACCTTATCTTGACCTTATCTTGACCTTATCTTAATCTATAATCCGAATTATTTAATTACAGTGATAATATCTTACTGGTGTATTCTCTGATGACACCTACAGATTTCTTGAACTTCTCAAGTTCTTCTTCTGTCAGATGTACTTCCACTACATCACTGACACCACTGCGGTTAAGAATAGAGGGAACGCCGCAGAATACGTCATGTTCTCCAAATTCACCTTCTAACAGGGTGGATACCGGAATAATCTTATTTTCATCATTTAAGACTGCCTTTATTATTCCTGCCGCTGTAGTTGCAATACCATAGCAGGTGGTACCTTTGATATTAAGGATATCAAAGCCTACCCGGGTTACTTTATATACAATCTCATCCAGATTGATTTCATCATATTCCTTATTATCGGAAAGAATATCATTAATCCTCTTACCGCCTACTGTTACATGGGACCAGGGGCACATCTGGCTGTCTCCGTGCTCACCCATAGTATAACCCTGTACGCTTCTTGGATCCACATTAAAAAGCTCTCCGATAAAATGCTTTAATCTCGCGGAATCCATGGCTGTACCGGTTCCAATAACCTGATTCTTAGGAAGTCCGGAGATTTTATATACATAATGTGCGATAATATCTACCGGATTGGACACAACAATAAAATGTCCCTTAAAGCCAGCTTCCATAATAGGCGTAACAATGGACTTGGCAATTTTTGCTGACAGCTCCAGTGTATCCAGTCTTGTCTGTCCGGCTTTTGGAGGTGCTCCGGCTGTGATAACAACAATATCTGCATCTCCACAGTCCTCATAGGTTCCTTGGGTAACTTTGACATTACGGTTTAAATATTCTACGCAGTGGCACAGGTCCATTACCTCTCCTCTGGCTTTATCCTTATTAATATCTATAATCATTACCTCATCACATACTCCCTGTGTTATAAGACTGAAAGCTGTGGATGAGCCAACCATTCCTGCTCCAACGATTACTACCTTGCTTCTGTTAATTGTCATTTAAAACTCCTTTCTTATCCTGCCTGACTGCTATTCTTTAAGACATTCGATTCTGTTACGGCCATTTCTCTTGGCCTGATATAGCAGTTTGTCTGCAATACCTACCAGTTCTTTGATACTTTCTCCCTGATAGCAGGCAAGACCAATGCTTATTGTAACACGAAGTTCCTTATTTTCAAATACATAATTGCTTATACATTCTTTTATTCTCTCAGCCACTTCTACAGCACTGCTGGCACCTTTTATACCACTAAGTATAATCATAAATTCTTCACCGCCATAACGGCCGGCAAAGTCACTGCTTCTTAAACAGCTCTGGATAATCTCTGAAATTCTAATCAGCACCTGATCCCCCAGCTGATGCCCATAGGTATCATTTACACTTTTAAAATGATCGATGTCTAACATCATAACTGCCAGACCTGTAGGTTCTTGCTGCTGCCGTACTATTTCTCTGTCCAGTATTTCCAGTATGTACTCATGGTTATGCAGGCTGGTGAGGCTGTCTTTCACTGCTTTTTCCTTAAATAACTCATTGCTGATTACCAGTTCTTCATTGATTCTTTCTATTTCTGCTTTTTTTCTTGCTAAGAGCTCCTCTTCTTTTTTGCGGTCAGTGATATCTCTAGCTACAAATACGAAACCAAAAGCTTCCTTTGCTTCATCTCTGAGGGCAGAGGCTTTTACTTCTGCATACCTGAGTTCACCATCCTTTTTATGATATCTTAGCTGCATTTGATTAATTTCATTGTTTAAGTAGCTTTTATTGGACTTATTCCATTGCCTTTCACTGCCCTTTTCTAAAAAGGCAAATATATACTCTGGAAGTTCTTCCTCTGATATATCGTACCCCAGAAAGTTCTTTATACTTTTACTGCAATAGCTTAACCTGCCTTTCATATCGGTAACCAATACCAGATCAGGTATGGAATCCATTAATTTACTGAACATTTCTTCGCTTTCCTTAAGCCTCGCTACCGTTTCCTTATGGCGCTTCATTTCCAGCTTCAGTTCTTCCATTGCCCGAATGTCCTGAGCAATAATCAGATATCCAAGCTCCAGTCCGTTGTCGGTTCCTTTAATGGGAACTATGGTCATGTTAACTGGTATAGTTTCACCCTGTTTCGTCTTAATGCTTATATTGTAGTGTTTCTTTCTATGAGGTGAGCTCCCCTTTACCCAGGTTCTGAATTGCTTCTGCTCATCGCCTAAGAGCTTTTCAAATTTGCTGCTGACAAGGTCTTCTGTCTCATATCCCAGTACCAGCTGTGCCTGCCGGTTTATCTGTATAATTTTCCCCTCTAAGTCAATGAGGAATTCGTAATCCATGGTTTCCTTAAATAATTCCTTAATGATTAATTCGTTAGGCGTCAGAAGAAAATTATACTTTCTGATTGCATGGTTTATGCCCAGTATCATAATAACACTGAATATCTGCGTACTATTCAAAAAACCCTCTACATACCGTGGTATTACGAATTCACCAATCAGAGCCAGAATATAGGTAATCACCCCTGTTGTTACGATTACATATACCTGTTTCTTTACAATAATATGAGGCGTTTTATGCTTCCATACCAGAAGCCGGAGCATGCCGATTAAAGTATAGAGGTAATTATAAACCGGATTGCTCAGGTTAAAGAAATGATAAAGGCCCCTTGGCCAGCTCCCTCCAAGAGGAAACACAAATACAGTGAGAACACAGTAGAAAAAAGCCGGAGAAAATAACAGGATACATTTAATCGGGCTGTATATGAGCCTGTCATCTGTAATTACCAAAATCATAAAGAGCAACAGAGCCGGAAAGAAACACCATCCCAAAGCCGATAGCTTGTTCCAGAAACTAAAAACATAAAGGTTATCCGTTACTACATAGGCAATGGAATAAGCAAATGCCCAAATTGCCAGGGCGGCTGTAAGCAGCTGAAAAGCTTTTCCTAACCCTGAATTTTTATTAAGCGTATAGGTGGATATCCCCACAGACAGATAAATAACCCCAGCAATCATTGATAGAAACGACAATACATATTCCATTTTAATCCGTCCTCGGCTCTGAATTTTTACGAAAATCTTAAGATTACTATAACAGAATTAATAATGGTAATCAATTCGTAACAGCTGAAAATCGAGCTATCCTGACCTATTATTTTTATCAATGAATCGTTCCGGCTAATCCTTTCTATATCTGAAAGCATTAAAAAGGCTTCACTTCCATAAAAGCATAAAAATCACCCCGGGTCAGCACATTTGCCGGGGTGATCTGTAATACAATTTAACATATGTTTCTAAGCTTATAAAGTTATTTGAAATACTCAACACCGGATTCAAAGATATACTGGTCCCGGTTGCCGGTAATATTTACAGCAACTCCTTTACCTTTTCTTTCCGAATGCGTCATCTTACCAAGAACTCTTCCATCAGGACTTGTGATACCCTCTATGGCGTAATAAGAACCATTGGGATTGAACTCCTCGCTCATTGCAGGATTTCCGCTTAAATCCACATACTGGGTAGCAACCTGTCCTGCTGCAAATAGCTTACTTATCCATTCCTGGTTTGCAACAAATCTTCCTTCCCCATGAGAGGTAGGGATTGCATAGGTTCCGCCAAGTTCTGCCCTCTTAAGCCAGGGTGATTTATTGGATACAACTTTTGTATATACATACTTGGAAACATGGCGTCCGATATGATTGGTAGTTAACGTAGGGGAATCCTCCTTTTGAGGAGTAATCTCACCGTAAGGCACCAGCCCCAGTTTGATAATAGCCTGGAAGCCGTTACAGATACCAAGTGCCAGACCATCTCTTTTCTTTAAGAGATCATCAACTGCTTCCTTTAATTTTGCATTCTGAAAGGCAGTGGCAATAAACTTACCGGAACCATCGGGTTCATCACCTGCTGAAAATCCGCCGGGGAACATGATTATCTGCGCTTCCTTCACTGCCTTAACGAATCTGTCAACTGATTCCTCAATACTTCCCGGTGTAAGGTTACGGAATACTACAATATCTGCTGTAGCACCTGCCGCCTCAAAAGCCAGGGCAGAATCGTATTCACAATTGGTCCCCGGAAATACAGGAATAAATACTCTGGGTTTTGCTATTTTTTCTTTTGTATAATAGATAGTCTTCTTTTCTTCGTAAATACCTGTATCAATTAAGGTCTCCTTCACTCCGGAGGAGGTAGGAAATACTTTTTCCAAAGAATTTTCCCAGCTGTGCTGTGCTTCTTTCAGTTCCACCTTAGCTTCTTTATAAGTAAATGTCTTATCAGCCGTAACTTCACCTACATAGAGAAAGTTTAATTCAGAGGTCCTTATGGCTGCCAGACCTTCCTCTTTCACTTCCAGAAGCAGGGCACCATATGCCGGCGCAAAAAGCTCCTCTTCTGTCAGTTCCTTCTGAAAAGCAATACCGAATTTGTTTCCAAAAGCCATCTTACTTGCTGCCTCAGCTATACCAAAAGCTCCGGGAGCGTATGCTGCTGACACAAGTCCTTTGTTCATAAGTTCATGAACCTTTTCATAGGAGGCCTTGATTGACTCATAAGCCGGCAGATCGTAGTCGTCCTTCTCTGCCAGGACTGCGATTAAGTAAGAGCCTGCTTCTTTTATTTCTCCGGTAATAACCTGAGAAGCTTTTGTTATTGCTACGGCAAAGGATACAAGGGTAGGAGGTACATCAATGTCCTGGAAGGTTCCGGACATACTGTCTTTGCCGCCAATAGAAGCAAGCCCTAAGCTTAACTGAGCTTCATAAGCTCCCAGTAATGCTGCCAGAGGTTCTCCCCAGCGTTTGGCATCGTCTCCCAGTCTCTTAAAATATTCCTGGAAGGTGAAATAAATAGTTTTATAATCTCCGCCGGATGCAACTATCTTTGCAACAGAGGAGAGGATGGCATACACCGCACCATGATATGGGCTCCAGCTGGATAAGAAGGGATCAAAACCATAGCTCATCAAGGTAACGGTATCGCATTCGCCTTTTAAGGAGGGAAGCTTTGCCGCCATGGTCTGTACCGGTGTGGTCTGGTATTTACCGCCATAGGGCATCGTAACCGTTGCAGTTCCGATAGAGCTGTCGAACATCTCTACCAGTCCCTTTTTGGAGCAGCTGTTAAGGTCACTCAATACCTTAAGCAGCTTAGTTCTAAAGGAAAAACTCTCAGCTGTCCTGGAACCCTCTGACTTTCTGTCATAAAAGCTGCTGCCTTTTTTAAAATAATTATCCTGGACTTCAGGAGGTGTTACCACAACCTCTGTTTCCTGATGAGCACCGTTGGTATTTAGAAACTCTCTGGATATATTAACAATCTCCTTGCCTCTCCATACCATAACAAGTCTGGGCTCTTCCGTGACTTCCGCCACAAGAGTTGCTTCCAGGTTCTCTTCCTCTGCATACTGAAGCAGTGCTTCTACATCTCCTGCATCCGCTACCAGTGCCATTCTCTCCTGGGACTCGGATATCGCAAGCTCTGTACCATCAAGTCCGGCATATTTCTTAGGGACCTTGTCCAGATCAATAAACAATCCGTCTGCCAGTTCTCCGATTGCAACCGCCACACCGCCGGCCCCAAAATCATTGCATTTCTTAATCAGCCTGCTGACTTCCTCCCTGCGGAAAAGTCTTTGAAGCTTTCTTTCGGTAGGTGCATTTCCTTTCTGAACTTCCGCTCCGCAGGTTTCAATGGAGGCTTCCGTATGCACCTTGGAAGAGCCTGTAGCACCGCCGCAGCCATCTCTTCCGGTTCTTCCTCCCAGAAGGATTATCCTGTCACCCGGTTCGGAGGACATTCGCATAACGTTCTTTCTGGGAGCAGCCCCCATTACAGCACCGATTTCCATTCTCTTTGCCACATAACCCGGATGATAGATTTCATCAACCAGTCCGGTAGCAAGTCCTATCTGATTACCGTAAGAGCTGTAGCCGCTTGCCGCGCCGGTTACGATCTTTCTCTGAGGGAGCTTTCCCTTAAGCGTATCTTCAATAGCCACTCTCGGGTCTGCTGCACCGGTAACTCTCATTGCCTGATAGACGTAACCTCTGCCGGATAAGGGATCTCTTATGGCACCGCCCAGGCAGGTGGCAGCACCACCAAAGGGTTCTATCTCAGTGGGATGGTTATGGGTCTCATTCTTAAAGAATACCAGCCACTCCTCATTCTTTCCTTCAATTTCAACGGGAACAATAATGGAGCAGGCATTGATTTCCTCACTTTCCTCCATTTCCTTAAGCTTCCCCTGGCTCTTCAGCTTTTTCATAGCCATAAGGGCTATATCCATCAAGGACATATATTTATCCTCTCTGCCCTGATACAATTCCTTATGATCTTTTTGATATCTTAGAAATGATTCTTCAAGAGGTTTTTTAAAATACCCGTCTTCAATCTTTACCTTGGTAAGCTCTGTAAGAAAGGTTGTATGTCTGCAGTGATCAGACCAATAGGTGTCGAGAACTTTGATTTCCGTAAGAGAGGGATCTCTTTTCTCCTCTGATGCAAAATACTTCTGTACATGAAGAAAATCCTTGATGGTCATGGCAAGGTTAAGGGATTTATAAAAGTCCTTTAGCTCCTCACTGTTCATACCGGTAAAACCTGCCAGAACAGCTACATCCTCCGGTTCATTATAAGTGGTTTCAAGAGTTTGAGGTTTCGAAAGCTTTGCTTCCCTGGAGTCTACGGGATTGATGCAATAGGCTTTGATTTTCTGGAATTCTTCTTCCGTCAGATTACCGGATAATACATAGGTGGTTGCACAGTTAATTACCGGAGCTTCCTTGGGAGACAATAATTTCACACATTGAACGGCAGAATCTGCTCTCTGATCGAACTGACCGGGAAGATATTCTACAGAAAATACGAAATCCTTCTCTTCCTTCGGAAATTCTTCGGTGAACAGAAGGTCTACGGGAGGTTCAGAAAATACCGTACCTAAAGCTCTCTCTATGGTCTCCTCGCTGATATTCTCAAGGTCATATCGGTTCAATACCCGAACCTGTTTTAAACTTCCTATTGCAAGGTAATTTTCTATCTCTTCCAGTAATTCCTGTGCTCTAACGGCATATGCCGGTTTCTTCTCTACATAAATTCTTCTGACGCTGCTCATGTTGTTCCTCCATTCCCATCTTTGCTCACGTTTTCCTTCAACTGTCACTGAATGCTACTCTAAGGCTGCTGCTGATATTTAACCTATATGCTGCTTTTCTATTTTCCAAAACGGCAGGATTTTCTCCGTCATACCTCTGTTACAGGGATATCATAATTCTACTGCCATAAAATCTTACCTCATTATAACACAGCTGTTTTTATAATTGAAATTAATATATATTAAAGTGTTAATAAGCCTGCCTAATGTTTACATGAAAAAAATTCATCTTATACTATTTATTATAAAACTTTTTGCCTTCATAATACGTCTTATAAATAGAAGACAACACATGCATGCCCGTTACTTCAAATAATAACACGTTTCCGCTTTTAGAGCCAGTGGTGAGTACAGACAATCTGATTTTCCACAACCCTGAATTTCTCTGAACAGCGGATTGAGAGGATACTATGAAACTCCATATCACCTATGAAGAATTAGCTGAGTTTATCCTTCATAATCAGGACAATTATTACAGACTGGCCTTTAGCTATGTAAGAAGCAGAGAAGATGCTCTGGACATTGTACAGGAGTCCATTGTCAGGGCCTTTTCCTCCCGAAGAGCCTTAAAGGAGGCTTCTTATGTAAAGTCCTGGTTCTATCGGATAGTCATAAACACTTCCCTGGATTTTATAAGAAAAAATAAGAAATATGCTTATCTGGATGAGGCTGAATGGGAGCATTTAGATTATCATACGGAGGACTCTTATGAAGACCTGGATCTTCATAAGGCCTTGGAGAGATTATCTCCTGAGAGCCGTATTATTATTATCCTGCGATACTTTGAAGATTTAAAACTGCAGGAAATCGCGCTGATTCTTGGAAAAAATGAAAACACAGTGAAAACGAAGCTCTATGCCGCTCTGAAAAAGCTTAAAATGGAATTGAAGGCGGAGGAAACTTGAAGGACAAAACCATAGCTTTCATTAAAGTAAATAACCTTGCGCTTAAGTAGACAGATGGAGTCAGGTTATAATAAAAATTGTTTATTTAACTACGGATTCAGAAATATCGTTGAAGATTTGCCATTCACGAAAGGAGTAAATATGAAAAATAGTAGTAATGTCTGCAGTAACAGCAATATAAATAGAAAAGACGTACCAATTCAGGAAAATAACAAAAACAATATCAGTAACATCTTACCAGAGGAACCTATGAGGAAATTGAAAGAGTCTTATGAAGGTCAGGACATCCCCAGGGAGTTAGATTCTCTCGTAAGAAAGACCCTCAGACTTGAAAAGAAAAAGTTCCGCTGCAGAAAATGGATAAGCCAGCTCTCCACCGGTCTGGTTTCAACTGTTGCCTCTGCAGCCGCACTGCTTATCATAACCGTAAATGTCAGCCCTGCAGCTGCCAAAGCTATGGCAGAGGTTCCTGCCATAGGCGGCTTTGTAAAAGTAGTAACCTTCCGGGAATATAGCTACAAGGATGAACATCATGAAGCCCAGGTTAATATTCCTCAGGTTAGAGGACTGTCGGATAAAGAGCTTGAGGATATGCTGAATAAGAAATACCTTGAAGAAAATACCAGGTTGTACGAAGAGTTCCTGGATAAAATTGGTACAGATGATTTAAAAAATGCCAACACTGCTCTTTTCTCAGATTACAAGGTTATTCTTGATACGGATTCACTTCTGGTATTAGCCAGTGAAAAGACAGAAATAGCTGCCTCAGGAAGTGAAAGCATCCATTACGATACAATTGATAAAAAAAATCAGCTGGTATTGACACTGTCAAGTCTGTTTAAGGATAGTGGATATATCAATAAAATAAGCGAAAACATAATCTCCCAGATGAAGGAACAGATGAAAGGTGAGGATGGCAAGACTTATTTTCTGGAGGATGGTTCGGAGGATGATTTTAAGACTATCACCTCAGATCAGAACTTCTATATTAATAAAGCTGGAAAACTGGTGATTTCCTTTAACGAATATGATATTGCACCGGGATATATGGGAATTGTGGAGTTCGTAATACCTACAGAAGTAATAAAAGATCTGTTGGTCAGCGATTACTATATTCACTAGTAAGATGTCTTAACCAAATTTCTTATTTTTTGAGATTTATTTTACAGTATAATTCATTTATGCTTCATGACTAATTAAAAATCCAGGAAACACTGTTAAGGTAAGAGGTTCAGCCTTTACAGTGTTTCCTGGATTATATTTAAGTTCGTCGTTTATTTTTCTGCTATGTGCTTGTTTAGCCTTTACAGTGTTTCATGGATTTTATAATATAATAACAGCTCAATAGCTTCAGAACATTTAATAGGGAACGGTCCTTTAGAACCATTAATAGTTCTAAGACACTTAAAGGGTTAAGATACTTAGCCTGAACCCAGCAGCTTTTAACAGGCTTAACAAATGAGACTCTATTGCTATAACTACAACCATAGAGCCTCTTCTGACAGGGCTGCTTCATTAAGTAAATTTCGTAATTCTAACTAGTTCTACAGTTTAAAATAATAACTGCTACAACTTCCAGCCCATAGCTTCTTCTCTCATTCCGACAAATCTGGCATATAAGCCGTCCTGGAATAAAAGCTGTTTATGGGTACCTCTCTGCGTAATCCTTCCGTCCTCTAAAACCAGTATCTGCTCCGCATTCTGAACTGTCTTAAGTCGATGGGCAATCATAATGATCGTCTTATTCTTTGTCATTTCTGCAATCGCTTCCTGCAGTCTGCTCTCATTCTCCGGATCCACATTTGCTGTTGCTTCGTCCAGAATTACAATAGGTGCGTCTTTTAGTATTGCCCTGGCAATAGAGATTCTCTGCTTCTCGCCACCGGACATGCTGGCTCCGCCTTCTCCTACCATTGTATTGTATCCTTCAGGAAGTGACATGATAAAATCATGGCATCTTGCCTTTCTGGCTGCTTTTTGTACCTCCTCAAAGGTAGCCTCTGGTTTACCAAACTTAATATTATTCAGTACAGTATCATTAAACAGATATACCTTCTGGAATACCATGCTGAAATTAGACAGCAGACTGTCTAAGGTATACTCCCTGATATCCTTTCCTCCTAAGGTAATGGAACCTTCTTCTACGTCCCAGAACCTGGAAATAAGATTGCACAGTGTGGATTTTCCACCGCCGGAGGGGCCTACTATAGCGGTAGTGGTACCGGTGGGTATGGTAAAGGATACATCCTTAAGAATCTTACGCTTCTCATATGAAAAACCTATATGCTTTCCTACTATGGTAAAGTCGGCAGGTCTTATGCTCTTACCCTTGCCGTCCATGATAGGTGTGTTTCCGATTTCATCTACTCTGTCAATGGCTATATCTACAGAACGCAGCAGTGAGGACATGCTTCCGGCAGTTTCTAGCTGACTATATATCAGGAATACTGATATAAGCATTAACAGACAGGTTATAAGTTCCATTGTCCCGGACAAATAGAATCCAATGGATGCAATTGCTATCAGTATACTGACGAATTTAAGCAGGATGCTCTGCAGGAACATAAACGGTATAAACGCAAGCTCTAAACGGACGTTATTTTTCTCGCACTCTGCTATTGCTCTCTCTAAGGTGTGGCTTGCTGATTCCCCCAGATTAAAGGCTCTTACTACACTGATTCCCTGTACATACTCAAGAATTGCTCCCACCAGAGTGGTCTGGGCTGCTACTCTGGCTGGAGAAATCTTTCTGGATTTCTTTTGCATGAGAGAATTTCCGCCTATAAATAAGAGGATTCCTCCCAGAATAATCAGTCCAATACGCCAATCAAATACAAGCAGCATTGCAGTTATTACTGCGGAATGGACATAGCCATGTATAATCTTATCCATAACTCTTGGAGCGATATCCTGTACATCCTCCATGGTAGAGGTTATCGCTGCCGTTATCTTTCCCAGACTGTTATCGTTAAAATATCCCATGGGTATATATTTCATTCGATCACCCATTTCTGAGCGTTTATCCGCACACATATAGAAACTACCCTGTGCCTGAGCCATGGTTGCCCGCTGTCTGGTTAATATAGCACCTGCCATACTTGCAAGCATGATACCAAAAGAAGTCCAGGCCGTTCCTGCCGTAACATTTCCTTCTGTTATGGCTCTTAACACTACTGCCATAGCTAATATCTGAAATGCCTGAAAGACAGAATTGATAAATGCCAGAAGGATTCCCTTCTTCATCAAGCTGCCTCTCTTACCGGCAAAGGCAAAAAATTTGCGAATGGTTCCAATCATTTTATTGTCCTCCTTCTATTCTGTCTTTGGAGCTGATATGTGCTTGCCACAGCTCACTGTATAAAGGATTTGATTGTAACAGTTCCTCATGAGTTCCAGCACCGGCTACCTGACCGCTTTTAATAACAGCTATCTGGTCGGAATCTGTAATGGTTGACAGGCGATGAGCAATAACAATCAGTGTCTTTCCTTCAACCAGCCTGGCAACTGCCTTCTGGATAACTGCTTCATTTTCCGGATCGGTATAAGCAGTTGCTTCATCCAGAATAATAATCGGAGCATTTTTTAACATGGCACGGGCAATGGTTATACGTTGTCTTTCGCCGCCGGAGAGATGACCGCCTGCACCACCTGCGATGGTATCATAACCGTTCTCAAGGCCCAGAATAAATTCATGGCAGCCGGAAGCCTTTGCAGCCTCTATGACCTGTTCATCTGTTGCCTTCGGATTTCCTAGTCTTATATTATCAAGGATACTTTGGTCAAATAAATAATTATCCTGGGCAACATAAGCAATCAGTTCCATCAGTTGCGCCTGAGGTATGTTATTCAGATTTACACTGCCAATGGTTATAGAACCGGTGGTGACATCCCAAAAGGAAGCAATCAGCTTAGCTATAGTTGATTTTCCTCCTCCGGAGGGGCCAACTAATGCCGTAACCGTACCGGCAGGAAGTGAGAGATTCACTCCATGAAGTACCTCTTTTTCTTTGTAACCAAAGGTAACGTTGTTCAGCTTGATATCAAGTCCCTTTAAGGAAGCTCTGTTTTCCGGACGTTCCTGTTCTTTTACCTCCAGTACCTCTCCTATCTCGCCGACGATAATACCTATTTTGGCAAGATCATCTGTATAATACATAGCCGATAAAAGTGGTGACATAATACCAAGGGCCAGGATCATTATAGTGATGAAATCACCGGCTGTCAGGGAACCGCCGCGGTAAAAGATACAGCCTGCCGGAAGCACTCCGATGAGCACTGCCGGCCAGATTCCAATTCCCATGGAAAAATACAGCTGCACTTCCTTCATCCAGTCCAACCCATAATTGGCATTGTGGCGAACTGCATCGGTAAATTTATTATAGGAAGAGGCGGACTGCCCAAAAGCTTTAATTACTTCAATACCGTTTATGTATTCTACTGCTGTAGCATTCATGTGCTGTCCAACTCTTACATATTCAGCAAAACGTGGCTCATAGTCCTTCATCATTCCCATATAACACACTGCACCAACAGGAAGAGTTATCAGGGATATCAATGCCATACGCCAGTCAATTGCAAAGAGATAGATTACAATGGCGATGGGTATCAGCAGATTGGATGTCATTTCCGGCAGTACATGTGCCAGGGTTGGTTCTATGCTGTCTACCTTTTCTACCATAATGTTCTTGAATTTACCGGAAGGTGTGTCAAGAACGTACCCCATAGGAACCCGTTTCAGTTTCTTGCCGATACGTCTTCTGATTTCTGAGATAACGGCAAAGGTCGCCTTATGTGACATGGTTGTTGAAATATTGTGAAAAACAGCCTTTCCTAAGAATCCAAGCGCCATTACACCACCCCAGATAAGATAAACACGGTACTCCTTATTCTCCTCCAGCAACAGGAGTATCATCCGGGACACCGCATAATAGGGCACCATGCCGGCACCGACACCTAATATGGCAAGCACTACTGACAGCACATATTCTTTCCTGTGCTCCCCTGCATATTCTGCCAGCCTTGCAGTGGTTCCCGGCTTTTTACTTTGTAATTTTTCCTTTGACATAAATTATCCTCCTTAAACTGTTAGAATTCTCTAACATTCACATCAAAAAAATAGAGGGGCTAAACGAATCATACCCCTTGTAATACCTACAGCACGATACCCTGCCTTTTCAGAATCCCTCAAGCATGTGTTGAAAAAGCTTGTATCGGGATTAGTGTCCACTTTGGAGGAGGTTATTTACGTGCGACTGCAAGACGAGTATCGGGGATATAAAGGTGCAGTATCTCCGAAATCGCAACGCATACTCCAAAGTGAGGCAATCAGAACGGTACAGTGAGTTTTCAGGCACACCCTAGGAAAAGCCCAGCAGGTTCTTCCAGCCTGCGGCAAAAAAATCGGTGAGCTTATCCACATAAGTCCAGGCTTCTTCTTTTGGCATATCATGCACTACTATTTCAAAAAAACCGGATAAATAAGCGCTGGCCAGCATATGATTCAGATCATCCGGCATAACGGGAGCTGTTCTTCCCATATTCTCCAAACATGAGAAAAAGGTATAGGAACTGTTAACTTCAACTTCGGCAAGACGATGCAGGTAATCTTCATAGGAAGTACCTTCGCTGCAGCAGATAATCAACTTAAAGGCATCAAAATGTTCATAGACATAATGAAAACACTCTATTACATCGGCCTTGGTGATCTCCTTCATTTCAGTTATCTTTCTTTCCGGCGGCAGTTCTGCAAAATAATCATGTCCCTTTAAATAAATCTCATAGAGTCGTTCTGCAGGTTCTTTCACAAGGGCGTTAAACAAAGAGAGCTTATCGGGAAAATAACCATAAAATGCTCCGGTAGTCACTCCGGCTGCCTTCACAATAGATCGCAGAGAGGAATTCTGAAATCCCACTCTTAAGAATTCTTCTCTGGCCGCCTGTAATATACGCTCTTTGGTTGATTGTTCCTGTTCTGTCATTCTACTGCCTCCTTGAATATAACACCGTTATATAACAGCGTTATATTATCATCTTACTTGTTATGTGTCAAGTCTCTATTACACGGTTTCACTTATAATTCCTCTTTTGATAATCTTTCATCATTATGATTCATATATATATGAGATTAATTTTTATAGCTCTTCCTTGGATTAGTTTTTTCAACTATATTTAAATATATAAATGTAATTATTTCAGGCATTCTTTCATTTTATGTATCTCAATTTTTAGTATCCAGTTACTAAAGGAATCAAATTATTTTAGATATCAATTAGTTCAGACATCCAATTAGTTCAGGCTGCTTTACCCCTTTGTAAAGCAGCCTGTTATCGAATGTATATGCCTGACCTTTCAGATTTTTTGCTCCTGAAGGCATATATCCTCATCTATTGTATTATCATTATCACTGGTATTACTGCGCATAGAGATTGCCTTACGAAACAGAAGTATTCCGATTACAAACAAGATTGCAATGGCACCAACACCTTTATTGATACTTCCTGTCAGCTGTGATATTACGCTTACCAAAGCTGTCCCAAGAAAAGATGCCCCTTTTCCGCAGATATCCATAATACCGAAATATTCCCCGGCTTTCTCTGCCGGAATGATCTTGGCAAAGTAGGATCTGGACAGCGCCTGAATACCCCCCTGAAACATCCCCACTAAAACAGCCAGAATCCAAAAATGCAGCTGCTGATTCATGAATACGGCAAAGATGGTGATTCCTAAGTAAGCCATAATACAGACTGTTATCAGCTTGTCAGAGGAAATTCTTGCAGACAGTCTTCCAAAGAGGATACAACAGGGAAACGCCACAAACTGGGTAAGCAACAAAGCCAGCAGCAGTCCTGTGCTGTCAAGCCCAAGAGCTTTGCCATAAGCTGTTGCCATATCAATAATTGTATATACACCATCAATATAAAAAAAGAAGGCCAGAAGAAACCAGAAAATCTCTGCTTCTTTCCGTATGTTCTTAATAGTTCTGAATAAGCTTTTAAAGCTGTCTGCCACAGCATGTTTTCTCCTAGGCGCACTATGCACCTGCTTGTATTTCTTAAGAAAGGGAAGGGAGTTAAGAACCCACCAAAGAGCTACCAGCCCAAAGGATATTGCCATGGACTGCTGCAGGGTAAGTCCGAGAGAATCACCTCCCATAACCAGACCCAAGCAGGCTATAAAAGGAATACAGCTTCCAATATACCCCCAGGCAAATCCCTGTGCTGATACCGTATCCATCCGTTCTTCTGTGGTAATATCCGGCAGCATGGAATCATAGAATATCAGACTAGAAGAATATGCCACCTTTGCTAATACAAAAACTATCAGAAACATCAGCCAGGCAGTCGCTAGTCCCAGCGCAACACAGCTTATTGCCCCAAGCAGTATGGAACCTAAAAAAATGGGTTTTTTCAAGCCTTCACTGTCTGAAATGGTTCCAAGTGCTGGTCCTGATAAGGCGACCAGTAAGGTAGCAATAGAAACTGCATATCCCCAAAAGGCAAGGTAGCTGACAGAAGATAAATTCTGCTGTTCAGCCAGGTAGTCAAAATAAATAGGAATAATAGTTGAAACCAAAAGAGTGAAAGCAGAGTTTCCTACGTCATAGAGGACCCAACTCTTTTCCAGTCTGGTCAATTTTATCTTCATGCCAGTCTCTCCTCCTTCAACATCGCTTCATCCTTAGACCCGAAGGTAAGGCGGTACCTGTTATCCAGAGGTTGCTTCTGCCTAATATAATCATCGTATTCTGTAATAAGCCGGATAGATTCCCCAACAGCTGTAACATACAACCGCTTTAACATTTCCGTGCTGTCTTCACAGTTCAGGTTGGGCTTTCTGTTAATAACCAGCCCTTGCATTTCTTTATAATTCCCAGTCACCGCCAGAATTCCATAGATAACCAGGCGTTTATACAGCCTTGGTGCTAACAGCATCTGATTGTAATGTTTCATGGATTCCAGGGATAGGATTATTTCTTCCGTTGAAATATCCTGAAAGAATTCTGATATCACTGTACTGTTTCTCTCAGAGGGAAGAATGTGCTCTGTCAGGGACTTGCTTATGGGATTGTATCCATCCCTTTGAAGCAATTCTCTGTCAAACTCCGCTTCAATTTCCGTATGGCTGACTCCGCTTCTTTCAATCTTCTCATCAATATAGCCGTGGCATTGGCTATCCAGAACAAAATGGCAGATAAATCCGAAAATATAAGCCAGATGAGCTTCCTTCTTTTCTTTTGCTCTGATGATATTTCCAGCTCCTTCAAAGAAATACTTTCCCGGCTCCTCGTGCATGCCAAACCCGGTCTGATTCACGCGGTTTGCAAAAAAAGGCTTATAATAAAACAGAATATCCGGTCCATGAAGACCTATATCGTACAGCTCTATATGTTTATTTATTATATTCCGTAATCCTTCAGGTAAAGAAAGTGCCACTTCTTTACCTAATCTGTAATGAGCATAAGTTGACGGCATAAGGGAACACCTCCTCAGACTAATCGTCTTTCCTTGTGATTATTTTCATCTGAGGTAACTATACTAAAATAATGTTAAGTTTCTTATATCCCTTATGATAAATTAAGGTAAATCTCATCTTTTAGCTTATTATTAACTACCTGATAATATTAGATTAAAGCATACAAGGAAACACTTACTTTTCTCATAAATTTATACATCTGTTTTTTTTTATGGATTAGTTCCTTTTATGCATTTGCTCCGTTAAACATTATTCCTTTTATAGTTTAGTTTCTTTTATTCATTAGTTTCTTTTATTCATTAGTTCCTTCTATTCATTTGCTCCTTCCATACCTTAGTTCCTTTTATTCATTTGCTCCTTCTGTACATTAGTTCCTTTTATTCATTTGCTACTTTTATTCATTAGTTCCTTTTATATATTTGTTCCTTTTATACATTTTCTCCTTTTATGCATTTGCTCCTTTTATACACTTGTCCATCCCTTCCTTTAACAACTTGACGGCTCTTATCAATTCCTTATCCTCACAGTTACAAACACATAGCCGTATTCCTTCACTCTCTCCAAAACCAGGCAAATAGCTGTTCTTAATACTGTTTACCAGAATACCTTGCTTTTTTAATCTGTTTACCACTGCTTCTGCTGTATTCTTTTCTGTTTGAACGAAGGCATAAATTCCGGAATCCGGAACATGATAATAAACTTCTTCCCCAAAAGTACTATGACAGATTTCTTTTAGTACCTGCATTTTCTTCTGGTAGAATTTTTTGGTTCTTGCTACATGTGATTTGTACATGCTGCTCTTTAAATAGATTTCCAGCGCTCCCTGTGTCAGTATCGGAGTGTTAAGGTCCATACTTTGCTTATAACGTAAGAACTCTTCTTTTAAGGCCTCCGGTACAATTGCCATCCCAAGACGTAATCCCGGAAGAAGAGTTTTAGAAAAGCTTCGAATATGGATAATTTTATCTTTCTCACCTATGGCATAGAAGGAATCTTCTTTCTCATCTGTTTCCAGATCTGCCAGATAATCATCCTCTACCAGATAAACATCGTAACGGGAAGCCAGCTTTAAAATCTTAAGTTTCTCTTCCCTTTTGTAACTGAAACCTGTGGGATTCATAAACCGGGGCATGGTATAAAAAAACTTGATATCACCTGTCCGAAATTGTGCCTCAAGCTCCTCCAGATCAAGGCCTTCACCGGTACGTTTAATTCCCGCAATTGGCACCTTATTACAGAACAAGGCCTGCAGCATAACAGAATAGGTGGGCTGCTCTACTAACACCTTCTTCCCTCTGCACGGAAAGGTCATGGCAGCCAGGATATACAAGGCCTGCTGTGCACCGTTCGTGATGCAGATATCCTGTGGTTTTGTAAAGATATGAAAGTTCATTAAATGCTTTGCCAGAACTACTCTTAGTTCCTCCATCCCCTGAGAGGGTGCATATTCCAGTAAACTATTCTTATAAATGGTGATTGATTTCTCCATACAATGATAGAAGTCCTTATAGGGATTAATACTGTCCGGAGGTCTTACCGTACTAAGATCTGTCGCTGTATTGTTGTCTTGTAATCTGTTTATTACTTTTACCACATAATAACCGCTTCTGGCAGCGGAATATATCAAATGCTCTTCCTCTAATAGTCTGTAGGCTTTTATTACCGTATCTGTATTACAGCTTTTCTCAGTGGCCACTGAGTGAATGGAGGCAAGCTTCTCTCCTGGCTTTAATACACCTTTTAAAATGTTCTCACGGATGGACTCTGCTAATTTTTGATATTTATACATTCCTTTGTTTACCTGCTTTTCTTCTAATCTATACCGGTACAGTTTAGTATTTTTCACCTTGTAATCCAAGTATAATTTTAATAAGATGACTATATCATAAAACTGCAAAGGAGAGAATATAGTTATGAAAACTTTTCCGCTGAACTTACAGGAATTGCAACAGATTGTAAAAGAGTATCCTACCCCTTTTTATATCTATGAAGAGGCTGCCATTGTAAATAATATCAGAAAGCTTAAAGCTGCTTTTTCCTGGAATAAGGGCTTTCGTGAATATTTTGCTGTAAAATCCACACCAAATCCATATATCTTAGAACTCTTTAAGTCGGAAGGCTGCGGGGTGGACTGTGCTTCTGAAACAGAATTAATGCTTGCAGATTCCTGCTCCTTTTACGGAGAGGACATTATGTTTACCTCCAACGTTACCTCAGCGGCTGAATTTAAGAGAGCCGCAAAGCTTCAATCCATTATAAATCTGGATGACCTTTCACATATTGACTATTTAATGGAATATGTCAGTCTTCCGGAACTTATCTGTTTTCGTTTAAATCCCGGCGGGCAGATTTACTATAAGGACAAACTGATTGTTGATTTTGAAGATCACAAATTTGGCTTTACGGCAGAGCAATTTATAAACGGTGTGAAATATTTAAAGGAAAAGGGAGTGAAGCGCTTCGGACTTCATTGTCAATTCGGCAGCCACCGAAACGAAGCTGATTATTTCGAAGAAAATACCAGAAATCTATTTGAGAAGGTAGTTACTATTTCTAAAAGTGCAGGAATTCAGCTTGAATTTATCAATCTTGCCGGAGGGGTTGGAATACCCTATGATGAGACAGCACCTGAGACTGATATTTATGCGGTAAGTGCTTCCATACGAAAAGCTTATGATGAGATACTGGGTGCTGCCGGATTGACACCTATACCCTTATATCTTGAATTGGGTATATTCATGACCGGACCCTATGGTTATTTCGTTTCCTCCGTACTGCATATTAAAAAGGCCTCCAAAACCTTCCTGGGGCTGGATGCCTCTACTAACAGTTTTATGAGTCCTTCCAGATATACTAATTACCACTATATTACGGTAGCAGGTAAAGAGCTTAAAAAGCCTGACTGCTCTTATGTTATTACCGGGGCATTATGCGAGAACAGAGACCGGTTTGCCGCAGACAGGCTGCTCCCTCCTGTTGACAAAGGAGATATTCTTATATTTCATGATGCTGGTGCTTATACCTATTCACATGGAAATAACTTCAACGGTAGGCTCCGTCCGGCAGAGCTTCTTCTATGTAAAGATAACTCACTGAAACTCATTCGTAAGGCTGAAACTGCAAAGGATTATTTTGCAACCCTTGATTACCCTATCAAATATTAGGATTTAGAAAGCCGCATCTGGTTTTCCCAATCTGTTTTTAAGATACCATAACGCAGTTCATTAACCCAGCTGCCTTCTTTAAAACGTTCCTTACGAAGTTCGCCTTCTTTCTGCATTCCGAGTTTTCTCATTACATTTTCGGAATGCTGATTATTGGCGTTACAGCTTGCACACAACCGGTGCAGCCCGATGTGGCAAAAACCAATCTCTGTTAATATACCGGCTGCTTCCGAGGCATATCCGCTGCCCCAGAAGTCAGGTAACAAAAAATAACCAATTTCACCACAGCCGCCTTGAGAATTCTGCCGGTATACTTCAATATCGGCAGTACCGATAAAGTTTCCTTCTTTGGAAAGGTATATACCGTATGCATACAATTCACGTTTTTCCGTAAGTTTATTGCTTCGGAGAATTTCTTCAAAATAAGGTGTTAATTCTTCTCTGCTGGTAACCCTGTCCAATAAAGCATATTTCATCACTTTTTCATTTGAATAAACAGAATAGATGTTTTCAAAATCCATTTCTGTAAATTCCTTTAGAACTAAGCGGTTACTTTTATAGCTCATAATGTCCTCTTTCTTAAAATGCGTAAGCTTTCTTTCCTGCTAATAACCCTTCGCACCTTGGCGTACAATATTTATTAATACTAATCATTCCCTAGAAATCTTCCTTTACTTCAAATACAGGATCCCACGAGGACCAGGCAGCTTCCAATAAGTTTCCGGCATTGTCTTTGAAATAAAAATATTTGGCTTCCCCATCCCCTAATACCTGAATGTCTTGTGCCTCAACACCATTGTCAATAAGCTTTTTATGGGTATATGCAATATCCGGACAATTCATTGCCATTACCGGATAATCCTTTCCATTTCTCAGCAGGGCAAGGGGCTTATAATCCGCTGTTTCCACTAATAGCAATGCTATTGCATTAGTATCGGGATAATGTAAGACTGCAATGTAAGAACCTCTGTCTTCAAATTTATTCATTAGTTTCAATCCAAGATTCTCTGTATACCACTGGATGGATTCATCAATTTTAGTTGTCGGCAGATAGGTATAGCCTATCCGAGAAAATAAATATTGTTCTTTCATAGTTATATCCTCCGTCGTTTAATTTTTCCCTGGTTAAAAAGTATCTGTAAAATAGAATTATAGCATGTATTATCGGTAATGTTCAATTGCAATTTAATTACATAATTTGATTATATAAGTCAGCAAATTTTATTATTTAAATTAGCAAATTTTATTATTTAAATCAGAAAACACCTAGTGGCTGCTGCAAAATTACACCATGAGTTTTCAGGCACACTCTAATATCAAAAACCCTCACTAATATAGAATACCCCTTTGATTGGAGTTTTCCCGTCTCCAATCAAAGGGGGTATTTTTTACTCTTCCTTTAATCTTCCCATTACTACAGTATTATAATATTTTCCGTCAGATAAAAGCTTATCATTCCGCAGGATGCCTTCCACTAAAAACCCAGATTTCTGGTATAAGATTATGGCTTTTTCATTGGTTTCCAATACATTGAGAGTAATCTTTTTAATATTATTACTGTCTGCCCAGGCAAGGGTTTCCTGCATTAGGCTTTTACCAATGCCATAACCCCAATATTCCTTCAGAATACAGATTCCAAATTCCACCTTGTGAGAAAGACGTTTTAAGGTACTTCCTTCACATCTGCAGAATCCGGCAAGCTTGCCTTCTTCTGTTTCGGCTACAAGAAACAGGTGATTCGCTGCTTTTGAATCATTTTCTATAATTACTCTAAAGTCTTCTTTACCAAGGTATCCTTCTCCCGGTTCCCTGTCCAGATTCTCAGTTTCACCATCAATCTGAAGCCTGATTACCGAAAGTTCCTCTGCATCTTCTTCTTTTGCAGAACGGATATGATAATTTAAGCCGTTTATCTGATACTGTTTCTTTTCAATCTTCATCTTTACACCCATTTCGTATCCCAGACCTGCCGTGATGCTGCCGTATTTGGAAAAAGGTGACCTATAGGGGCAGTCTCAAATTGAACTTTTCTTTCATTCATTCTGTCATCATGTCTTTGCAGCATCACAAATAAGTATTTAATAAGGTCTTAAATTAAGCCTGGAATGAGTACCTTTTATTTTTCTCTTGGCATAACTATTGCTACATTATAAAACAGGAGATAAAAGATTACAATATCAGTCTATTAATATCTTAAAGGCTACGGGTTTATCACTTGCAGCTGTCTGGGTATTGATGTAGAGAGCCTCTTCTTCTCTTATCCATTGAGGTTTCTCTTCATATCCGAGTATGGATATATCCTTTATTACACCATGAAAATTGGGCAGTTTTGATGCATTCTTCTCACCAAGTGCATGAATGGATATCTTACCGTCCTTCGGGAAATTCAAGACATAAGCATAGAGATAACTGCCCCGGACTGTAAACCTGATGTCTTCTTTTGTAAAGACCTTCTCTTTGGAATCTGTAAACTGTCCTTCTTCAATCTGGGTTGGTCCTTCCCCTGATATTCTCCATAACTTACTGTCATAGATACCTTCTCCGTTTATCTTTAACCAGTCACCGATTTCTGTAAGAATCGCTTTATCTTCCTCTGGTATGGAGCCATCTGCTCTGGGTCCGATATTTAATAACAGGCAGCCGTTTTTACTGACGATATCGATGAGGTCACAGATAATATCCCTGGCTTTTTTATAACTGTTATTTTCTGTATATCCCCAGGAATTCAGAGCAACCGCTGTATCTGTCTGCCAGAAGTACGGCTTTTGTTCTGCGAACTGTCCTCTCTCTATATCCACTACGGCACATCCGAACATAAAGGCATCGTGTTTATAATTAATTACTACCTGCTCGCCCCATTCAATGGCTCTGTTATAGTAATAGGCTGCAAATTTCTTTAAATAAGGCTTAGCGGCACTGTGCTGTATCCACCAGTCAAAATATATAATTTTTGGCCTGTACCTGTCTACTATCTCACAGGTACGAAGAAGCCAGTCATTAAGAAACTCCTCTGTAGGTGGGGCACTAAAAAGATCATGGTGGTCCGGTTCCGGCATGGAAGGCCAATAGAAGTCTCCGCAAACCAATGGCTCTTTGATATCACTGTCAAATTCCTTACCATGACTCATAAAGAACCAGTGCTCAATGCGGTGAGAGGATGCTCCTAATACTATCTCTTCTTTTTCCAGTGCAGTTTTCAGGTCACCTAATACATCCTTTTCTGGTCCCATCTCAGCAGCATTATAATGGGATATCTCACTTTTATACATCTGGAACCCATCATGATGTTCCGCTACCGGCACAACATACTTTGCCCCGGAGGCTTTAAAAAGGTCCGCCCATTCACCGGCATCAAACTTTTCTGCTTTAAACATGGGAATAAAATCTTTATAGCCGAAATCCTTATGCTCACCGTATGTCTTCACATGATGTTCGAATTCTTTGGAACCCTGAATATACATGTTTCTGGAATACCACTCGCTGCTAAAAGCCGGCACACTGTAAATTCCCCAATGAATGAAAATACCGAATTTAGCCTTTCTATACCATTCGGGAAGCTCATAACCGGACAGGGAATCCCAGTTATCCTGAAACCGCCCTGTCTTTATAACTCTTTCAATTTCTTCTCTGTATTTTATTCTATCCATAGATACCTCGCTTTCCAACCAAGGTGACTAAAATCTCCGTTCTTTTCACTCCTGGCATTTGCTGTTACTGCTCTCATTATATCAAATGTTACTATCCAAATCAGTTGACAATTAAGACAATTTGGTATACAATCCAGACATTATGAAGGAATATAACATACTGGAATTTGCAAGAATTGATTTTCCCTTTTGGGTTGACAAGGGAGTTCATACAAAGCCATATTCTCCCCATACCCACAATTTCATAGAGCTGGAGATTATCTTAAGCGGAAGTGCAGACCATATCGTGGAGGGCAGAACCTATCATATTAAGAGAGGGGATGTTCTTGTTATAATGCCTTCCTATGTTCATGAAATACAGAATGTAGATAATCTTGAGATATACAATTATAAATTCGATCTGGATAAATTGCTGCTGTTAGAAGAAGATTTAGAACAGCTGTCCGGTTTTCAGGCACTGTTTATCCTGCAGCCCTTTGATAAATACCAGCACGACTACACCAGTTTTATGATGTTGGAGGAAGAGAAGCTCTCTGTGGTTCATATATTAAGCGAGCTCATCTTAAATGAATGGCAGGAAAAAAAGGCAGGCTATAAGCTTTCCATTAAATCCTACCTTCTTACCCTTATTACTTTTCTGTCCAGAAATTATTCACCCAGCCTGACCGGAGCTTCCGCTAAAACACCACAGATTATTCATACGGTTAATTATATCCATGAAAATCTGACTGAAAAGATAACTCTGGGTGATCTGGCAGCCATGGCCTGCCTTTCCGAGCGGCAGTTCACTCGAATTTTTCGCGACGTATATGGTGTCTCACCCATTGACTATGTTATAAAATGCAGGCTGATACTGGCTTCCCGCCTATTAAAAAATACCAAGCTCCCGTTAACTGAGGTAAGCCATCGCAGCGGCTTCGGAGACAAAGTATCCTTTTCAAGACTATTCACAAAGAAATATGGTGTTACACCCGGAAAATACCGTAATTACAGTAATTCCGCCAAAACATAATGACATAATACATTCATCCCCTATAAATCTTTTTACTTATAACTTTCACCAACTCTTTATTACAGTCAGATTACCAGCTTTCATACCTTACCATATCCTCTAATTTTCTTCTTGGTCTCCCTCCCGGAGCTTCGTCACCGTAGCCAAGTGGAATAATTCCGCAGACATATTTATCATTGGGAATATTAAGAATTGGCCTTATATCTGCTTGCTTGAACCAGGCAGTCCAGCAGGCAGACAAACCTGTATGCTCTGCTTCCAGTAAGATATGTTCGATTGCAGCAGCTGTATCCCTGATAATTTGTTTCAATTCCGGTTCAGGGCTGTTCTCGTCCAGGTATAAATTCTTTGTGTCCTCCAGACGGCATGCTATGTCAGCCACACAAACGATAAAAACAGGAGCCTTCAGCATCCACCTTTGATTATGATCAGCTGCTGCAAGCTCTTCTTTTAATCCTTTTTCTCTTACAATAATAAAATGCCAGGGCTGTGTATTGCTGCCGGAGGGAGCGAGTCTGGCACTTTCCAGAATCTGTGTCAACTTCTCCGTTTCTACTTCTTTCTCCAGGTATTTTCGGATACTTCTTCTGTTTTCTATTTCTTTTATCATTACTGCTCTCCTTTTCATATTTTTAAGCTTAGAATAAGATAACTACATATTTTATATTACTTCGTACTACAATCACCAAATATGAGGTCCTTATATTACTGTTGGTAAAAATATAAACTTATGTAATTAAGTATTGCTTGACAAACTTCTCCTTACTTGTCAGTATAAGATATATATTACTAAAGTCAAGAATATTAGCATATATAAAGGAGTCTCCATGGAAATCAGAACAAGCTACACCTGTCCTTTGGAAATCGTTCATGACATTATAAAAGGAAAATGGAAGACCATTATTCTGTTTCAGCTAAAGTACGGCAATGCCGCTTTAACCAAATTAGAGCATGACATCGCCGGAATTAATCAAAAGATGCTTTTACAGCAGTTAAAAGAATTACAGGAATTCGGACTGGTTGGAAAACAAAGCTTTGATGGTTATCCTCTTCACGTGGAATATTTTCTTACACCTGACAAAGGCAGAAAGATATTACAGGCTATTGATATAATGCAGGAAATTGGAATCGAATATATGGTTGAACATGGTATGACAGATGTACTTGACCAAAAAGGTATCCCGTATACAAAGTACTTATCTGATACCCACAAATAAGTGGGTAATTTACAGCCTCAGGTTTTCAGCTTATAATACAGAAAAAAGCCGGAGGTAAAGAAATGAATTCAGCACTTATTCTTATTGATATACAGAATGATTATTTTGAAGGCGGCAGAAGTGAATTGTTTCAGCCCAAAGCTGCAGCTGATAATGCTGCCAAAGCACTATCACTCTTCAGAGAGCTAAAAAAACCTCTCTTTCACATTCAGCATGTAAGCATTCAGGAAAATGCAACTTTTTTTCTGCCGGATAGCTATGGTGTCCAAATACATTCAAGTGTATCGCCCCTTAAGGAGGAAGCAGTTATAATAAAACACGCTCCCAATGCCTTTCTAAATACCACATTGGCTGAGGAACTCCATAAGCTTGGCATTACCCACCTTGTTATATGCGGAATGATGAGTCATATGTGTATTGATACCACTGTAAGAAATGCAAAAGATCACGGATTTCATGTAACAGTTCTTGAGGACGCCTGTACCACAAAGGATCTTGTCTGGAAGGAAAATGTAATTTCTGCTCATACTGTACACAATACTATCATGGCATCCCTGAATGGAATTTTTGCTCAGGTTATCATAACAGAAGAACTGAAGGAACATTTATGGTCTTTTAATAAATCATAATACGATAAGATTAATAAACGAATATAAAATGCTCCCTCTTTAAGAAGCAGTTTTTGATTCCTGTTTCCACAGAAGAGGGAGCATACTATTCAACTTTTAACTACTGGTATTTATGATATCTTTTTGGAAATATTTATTAAATTCACTAATGGTATGCCCTTACTTTTATGAAAAAAGACCTTTTCTCTTACCTCATAAAGCGGCTTCCCACATTCCTGTAATCCTCAAACTCTACTGCCCGGCAGAGCCACTCACTAAGACTTATCCCCTCCTCCTCTGCTTCATAGAAATCCTTGGAAACACTTAGGGTATGAGGTGTAGTTCCTGTTTTTTCATCTACCCCGTAATCTGTTATAAAGTAGTGGTAATTACTGAATTCTTTAGATAAATCTGCTGCGGAGGCCAACATTTGACCACTCCAGATATCTTTATATTCCGAATCTGCCATTTCTTCATCATTTAGCCTTTTCTGGAAATTCAGTAATAGATTATCATATAGTGTATTGGATTGCAGATATGTTATATTAGGGTATTTATCAGCATTATATTGAAAAACTGCTTTAATAATATCAGCTTCTGGCTTGAAATGGAAATTACCTTGAACCTCCGCATTCCAATAAGAATCCATGATGTTTTCCCATTTTTCTGTTTGGATATAGGAGCTGTCCGTATATTCATAAATCCTGGCTTCAGGCTCACCTTCAGCAATATAAGGTGTCCAGAAGGCTGCACCAAAGCCTCCCGCACTTTCACCGCATACGAATATTTTGTCCGGTGTGTCTGCATTCCCTTGAAACCACTTAAGAGCAGCTAACACATTATTTCTTCCGTTATGGAAGGACTTATAGGTTTTCCCTTTACTTTCATATTCAACAACATTATTGCCGATATGAAAATCCCCCGTGGTATATGGAATATAAAGATAATTCCAATTGCCAAAAGGATTCTTATCATTCTCTTCCTCCAGAATGCCTTTCATCGTATTGAGTTTGTAAAAAGGAATATTGGAAAAGTAAGTAAGTCCTCCACCCTTAAACATTGTAGCCAGACTAATGGGATTTGCTGTTGAGTCTTCATCCCAATTCATACCTCCACCGGAAAAGTAAATTATCCAGTTATTTTCCTTATCCGTACTCTTTCCTTTTTTTGTAAGGATGTAATACTCTGAACCATCCGCTGAAGTAACGGAGTTTCCCAAATCAATCCTATTCCATTTACCGAATTTGGTTTGCTTAAAATCACTGATGCGAGTGGGTCTTTCAATAACAAACATCAACACTGCTCCAGCCAGTAAAGTGATTGCTGCCAGTAATACGGCAAAGCAAATCCCAATTATTCGAATAGTCTTCTTATTCATTCCACTCTTCCACCCTGTTTCTATTTTTGCTTATGTACTTTTTACCAAAAACCCTGATTTGAAATTTCATATACGGTGGAATGATTAGCCGTTAAATATCTCCATGAAATGTTCCGGCTGTGATAACGGGCGAAAACCGAATTTCTCGTAAAAGGTATGGGCATCTTTTGTTGCCAGGCACCAGCGTCTTAAATTCTTAAGCTCCGGGTGCTTAAATACACACTTAAGGAACCATTCTCCCAGCCCTTTATGCCTGTAATTTTCATCTATTATCACATCACACAGATATGCAAAGGTTGCATAATCTGTAACAACCCTCACCAGACCTATCTGCTTATTGTCCTCAAATAAAGAAAAACAAAGTGAATTCTCCAAGGATTTTCTAACAATCTCACCTGGCCGTTTCTCTGCCCAATAGGTCTGTTTCAGTAATTGGCATACTGCCTGTATATCCAGTTTGCTCCTGTCCGATGTAACATAATAGCTGTCCTTCTTAAATTCGATTTCCTGTCCCATATTGTTCTCCTGTCTGTATTTAATACTGCCATTTGTTATACTGTATTATTTAAACTATTATTTAAACTGTTATTTAAACTGTATTATTTAAACTGTATACTTTTTATGGACTCTATTCTTATCAGCTTCTGGATGCCTGATTTCTCAACCTCTAATTGCACCCAATCTTCATCGATATCCTGAATGATACAATGTTTGGCTGTAATGTCGTAATCCGCAGCATCACTCTCTAAAGTAATCTTTCCACGTTTACCGATATTTTTCTCAAGTATTTCTTTCAAAGATGTTTTTTCACTATTAACAATATTATTCTCTTTCAGGGTACGTTTGAGTTTCTCAACCTGCGTATTCAGATTGCAGCACCAGACGAAGGCTATCAGACCAAATATATATCCTAAGTATTCCATGGCTATTTCCCCTCCCTCACATACTTAATAGAAAGTATTGAAGACACTGGCAGCAGCTTATTTTCTGTTTGCTTCCCCTTCGTATACTCTACGTTGATCCATTGCCCGTCAAAGTCTTTAATCACACAATTTGAATTCACCAGATCATAGTCAGCAGCCTCACTGTAAAATGTAAGACGTACCTTCTTCCCTTTCAGTCCATACAATAACCTGGTAATGGCATTACCGCTTTCTTTTTTTGTTTCTGTCTTTTCACAATTGTCCTTTAAAAGATAATCACAGCTTACACCTAATATTTCAGCCAGATAAACAATTTTATCCATTTCCGGATAAGATTGCTCTGATTCCCATCTCGATATGGATTGTCTGGTAACAGACATTAATTCTGCCAATTGCTCCTGTGTCATATTTTTTGCTTTTCGTGCATCTGCTATTTTACTTCCTAATCCCATCTTGGTACCTCCATTGTTTTTTCCTCTTTATCCTAAGCCATTTGCAGTAATGTCTCTACCAATTATGAGTTTCTTTATGTTACATTATGGTTGCATTACATGTTACATGGGTATCAAATGCTCCATTTATCTATAATAGCAAACTTATTTCATAAACTCAAAAGCAAATTCTTAAGGTTAATCTTTCTTTACAAATCATGGAGATATTATGATATAATTAAAATATATTGAAAGTTATTTTTATCTTATTCATTATATAACCCGCCATAAACTTCGATAGTATGAATTTATCACACCTAAAAATTGATTCATTTAATTTATATCATAGCAATAACACATTAGCAACCAAAAATAATTACTTTTCTATAGGAGGTTTTCTTTGAAAATAGAACATATTGCCATCTATGTAAAGGATTTAGAAAGCAGCAGAAACTTCTTCCAGCAATTCTTCGGTGGAATATCCAATGACGGATACCACAACCCCAATACCGGTCTTCGCACTTACTTTCTTACCTTTGAAGACGGTGCAAGACTGGAACTTATGAACCGCCCGGATATGGCTTCCGATGAGAAAATGCCAATACAAACCGGATATGCCCATCTTGCTTTCTGTGTCGGAAACCGAGAGAAAGTTGATGAACTTACTGAAAAACTTAGAAATTCTGGTTATCAGGTTATCAACGGTCCCCGTACTACAGGTGACGGCTATTATGAAAGCTGTGTTCTGGACGGAGAAAACAATCAGATTGAAATAACTATCTAAGAATATTTTATAAATCGCTGCCCTGCAGACTTTTAAGACTGCAGGGTACCTTTCATCTCTTATTCTAAGTTGAAGCTTTTATAGAATACCTCTTTCTTAAGCTCCATAAAGACCAGATCGTGACTTTCACCTTCCGGGTCAGTCCAGAAATTCTCTACGGTCTTAACTTCCTGAAAGCCCAGCTTTTTATACAGCTTATATGCTCTTTCATTATCTTTTAATGTATCGATTTCTATAATATCCAGCTGAAATTTCTCACATAGATATTTCATAAAAGCTACTAAGGTCTCCTGCCCCAGCCCTTTTCCCTGAAGGCTTATGTCGCATATTTTAATACCGATACCACAGCTTTTCCTTTTCATATCCAGGTTACCATAGGTTAATTCCCCTATGGGCTTATGATTTTTTCTGTCTTCTACTACATATCTTCTCTTTTCCCGGAAAGGATTCGTATCCCTGATTTCTGCTGCAAAGGCTTCTTCCATTTCTGATACGCTGACACCCATTCCCTTTTTAAAACCTACATCCTTCATCAAAGCGCCATTGTTCCACCACTCCGTAAACATAATGGCATCTGCATTTCCAAAGCTCTGATTGCAATACGTCCTTCTTCATATACAATACTCATTTTGTAACCTCTTTCCTGAGAATTGGTTCTCCCTGAACCTTTTGAGTTTCTATATAGTATCATATGATTAGCAGTTGAATTTATTTATGTAATCCTTCAAAGCTTCCGTCTTCATTGGTCTGCTGATAAAATATCCCTGTACATAGTCACACTTAAGCTTTTCTAACAGGCGAATCTGCTTCTCCTCTTCTATTCCTTCCGCAACTACTGAAATACCTAAGTTATGAGCAAGGTTTATAATGCTTCCTATAATCTCCAGGTTCTTATTTTCAATTAAATCAATAAAGGACTTGTCAATCTTCAGGGTATCTATAGGGAGTTTTCTTAAGTAGCTGAGAGACGAATAACCGGTGCCAAAATCATCCAACGAAATGTGGATGTCTCTGCATCTTAGAATCTCTAAGGTTGCCATGATACTTTCTACAGAAGAGATCAATATGGATTCGGTAATTTCGATTTCAAGATATTTGGGCTCCAGATCAGCTTCTTTAAGAGCATTATCTATCACCTCAATAATATTTGGGTCTTCCAGCTGTTTCACCGACAGGTTGACCGAGAGCAGTCCTTCAAACTGATGTTTCTCCTGCAAATCTCGAAAATTTTTACAGGCAGTTCGAATAATCCATTCTCCCAAAGGAATAATGAGCCCGAGTTCCTCTGCTACTCTTATAAATCTATCGGGGCTTACAAAACCAAGGCTAGGTGAGTTCCACCTGGTCAATACTTCAAATCCCCGGATAGTCTTTTCCTCCAGATTATAGATAGGTTGATAGACCAGAAAGAATTCTTCCTTCTGAAGAGCTGTTTTCAGCTCTGCTTCAAAATTGACTTTGTCGATAATTTCCTTTTTCATTACCCCTTCAAAGAACTGTATATTGTTCTTTCCATATTCTTTCGCTTTGTACATAGCTGTGTCCGCATTACGCATGAGCTCAATAACACCTTTTCCATCCTCCGGATAGGCAGCTACACCAAAGCTTGCACTGGTCTTAATTTCGTTGTTACACACATTAAAGGGCTTAAGAAAATCCTGCCGAATATTTTCGATGTAATAATATGCTTCTTCCCAGTTAAGCTCACGTGAAATTATCAGTGCAAATTCGTCACCACCGATTCTTCCAATCATATCCTCTTTATGTAAGCTGGCTTTAAAACGTTCAGCTGCTTTTTCTACAAACAAATCTCCGATATGATGTCCCATGGTATCGTTTATTTTCTTAAAGAAATCGATGTCTATGAAAACAATATAGAAACTTTTCTCTTCTGTTTCTGACTTTTTAATAAGTTCCTGTATTCTTTCTATAACAGCCATTCTATTAGGCAGATTGCTTACCACATCATAATGGGCCAGATGAAATAATTTATCTTCGTTTTCCTGTAATTTAATATTCTTCTGGTTTAATTCGTTGTATTTACAGCTAAGCTCAGTATGGGTTACCGCTATTCTCTCATACATTATTTCAAGCTCTTCTCTTTGCTTTAGTTCTGTCATATACAATCTGTTCATACGGCTGTAATGAGCCTGGTTAATAAGATGAGCTATAGGAGCTATAATTACCACCAGTGCAAACAGGATAAGCTGCAGGATAAAATAGCTTGTCCCAAACTCGTAGGGTGTAGCAGCAAGCAGCAGAGAATAATACATTCCTATAAAGAAAATAGACGCAGTAACATAGTTTAACATAACCCTGGTCAATCTGACGGAAGAAATAATAATATTGATAAAGGCAATGGTCCAAATTGCCGGTCCAACATAAGCATAAGCTCTAATGACAACAAATATAAGCACTACTGAAAATAAAATGGATATCCAATGGGTGATAATCCTTGTCCTGACATTAACATATTGAGATAGAATAAAGCAAAAACACAGGAATAACATAAATGCACTATCCGCGACAGCACTTTTAAGGGGATAGTGCAGTATAAAATTAACCACAGAACCTACTATTAATACGGGGATTCCATAATAACAACCAATGTAATTTTCCATTCTCTCAATGGTATCCATATCGTTGGATTCATTGATAACCTTAATGATACCTGGTATGGTCTTAGGCATTTTTTTGTCTTTCACGATAACACCTCAAAAATGACATTTTCCAAATTTTTATTCCATTATAAACCATTTTTCACAAATTTCAAAGGTTAGTGTGAAATTTTTTACATTTACTAAATGTGAAATTTTTTGTATTACTAAATTAATTCTATGCTCTATGACATTATCTTAAGATTCCGGTAATAAAATGTAACACAGAATTACTTATATTCATATATTTATAATATGAATTAGTACTGTCTCTGGGTATTGCAGTGATTCTAACTACATATAAGGAAAGGAATATACAATATGGCTGAACATTTTATTAACACCAAACTCATACATGGCGGCGTAGACGGTGATAAACAGACAGGAGCTGTCAGTGTCCCCATATACCAGACGGCAACCTATCGTCAGAAAGAACTGGGGGGAGATGTCCCTTATGAATACTCAAGAACCGGTAATCCCACCCGGGAAGCCTTAGAGAAGCTGATAGCGGAATTGGAGGAAGGAACTGCCGGTTTTGCCTTCGCTTCCGGTATGGCAGCTATAACGACCATTCTATTGTTATTCAAAAGCGGTGATAAGATTCTGATTTCAAGCAATGTTTACGGCGGTACCTTCCGCGTTCTGGATAAAGTCTTTCAGCAATTCGGGCTTCAATACAAAATAGTTGATACTTCTGATTCCCTGCTCCTGGAGAAAGAACTGACAGAGGAAGTAAAGGCAGTATTTATTGAAAGCCCTGCCAACCCTCTTCTCAGCATTACAGATATTGCAGCGGTTTCAGAACTTGCCCGTAAGAAAGGTGCACTTACCATCGTAGACAATACCTTCATGACTCCATATCTGCAAAAACCTCTTACCTTAGGCGCCGATATTGTGGTACACAGTGCCACCAAGTATCTGGGCGGCCACAGTGATCTGGTTGCAGGCCTTGCTGTAACAGGCAGTGAGGAACTTGCAAAACGCATTGCTTTTTTACAAAATGCTGCAGGCGGAATCTTAGAACCCTTTGATTCCTGGCTGCTGATCCGGGGTATCAAGACTCTCTCCGTCCGGCTTGACAGACATTTGGATAATGCCTCCTATATTGCCGAATATCTTAGGAATCATAAGGCCGTCGAGAAAGTTTTTTATCCTGGGTTCACTGATTTTGCAGGGTATGAGATTCACAAAAAACAGTCCTCCGGGGCCGGGGCGATAATATCCTTTCTTTTGGCAAAGGATTATGACATCCGGAAATTCTACAAAAACCTTGACCTTATCATCTTAGGTGAAAGTCTGGGCGGAGTAGAATCTCTGGCCTGCCATCCGGCTTCCATGACTCACGCTTCCATTCCTGCAGACCTGCGCCAGAAATTAGGAATAAGTGATAATCTGATAAGGCTCTCAATTGGTATAGAAGATAAGAGAGATTTAGTGAAAGACCTTGATAATGCTCTTACAGAAGCAGCACAGTAGTCAGAGCTTATATAGAACGCCTTACTCGCAGCTGCTGTTAGCTTATAACTACTGCTGGCTTAATAAATACTGCTTTCTCAATAATAATTTTTTTTCAGCACTCTGTAAGAACAACTATTTTGCCAGTAGATATAACTTTACTAATTGCAACGACTTTGCAGGTAGTAACTACTTTGCTAATTGTAACGACTTTGCTAATTGTAACGACTTTGCAGGTAGTAACTACTATGCTAATAGTAACTACTTTGCTAAAAGTAACTACTTTGCTAATTGCAACTATTTTGCTAATGTCTACTCAAGCTAACAGCTATCTAAAATGAAAGAAAGGAGCTTCCACCTTATTTGTTGTGGAGAACTGTATAAATAGAGTTATTCAATATCTCTGACCAGTTGATTAACGCAAGCTCAATTTTTACAGTTGTTATGTAAATGAAATATTATAATGATATTCGCCAGCTTATTGGTAACACACCTCTTGTTCTATTAAATAATATGAATTTTCCAAACAACCTCCGCATCTTTGCAAAGCTGGAGCTATTAAATCCCGGCGGAAGTGTAAAAGACCGTATGGGTATGGCGCTTATAAAGGATGCGGAACAGCGTGGCATCTTAAAACCCGGTTCTGTTATTATAGAAGCCACGGCAGGAAATGCGGGAATTGGTCTGGCTCTTGCGGCCCTTGGCAAAGGCTACCGGGTAATCTTTGCCGTTCCGGAAAAATTCTCATTGGAAAAGCAAGCCATCATGCGGGCCTATGGAGCAGAGATTATTCATACACCCCTGGAAAAAGGAATGCAGGGTGCCTTTGAGAAGGTAGAAGAATTAAAAAGAGAAATAGAAAATCCGGTTCTTTTAAATCAGTTTGCCAATCCTGAGAATCCCAAAGCCCATTATCATACTACCGGCCCTGAGATTTATGGGGATCTGGATGGCAGAATCGATTATCTTATAGGTGGTGCCGGAAGCGGCGGAACTTTAAGTGGGGCAGCCAGATTCCTGAAAGAACAGCTCCCTGCCCTTAAATGTATTCTGGCAGATCCTGTGGGTTCAACCATGGGAGGAGGTGAAGCAGGCTGCTATTCTATAGAAGGTATTGGAAATACTTTTATGCCGGAAACCATGGATATGACCTTAATTGATGAAGTAATCAAGGTAAGGGACGAAGAAGCTGTCCAGGAGGTACGCCTTTTGGCTGCACGAGAAGGAATATTAGCTGGTTTTTCCTCCGGCGCAGCATTAACAGCCGTCAGAAAAGCAGCCGGCCACCTGCCAGAAGGAAGTAACGTGGTGGTTATCCTTCCTGACAGAGGAGACCGCTACTTCAGCAAGGATATATATTAAGGCAAAACTGTGAGAAGTTACCTGGTACCTGGCACCTCTGATGCACTGCCCAAAAGTTATGTACCGGTTTTGTGTGCTATAAGCGAATTATTTTTGTACGCTTATAGCACACATTACTGATAATATGCCTAAAAAGTGTGGGGAGGAAATCCAGGTAGCAATACCCTTTTTAAATGCATCAGCCTTTCTTTCATGCTTTGTAATGCTGCTCATGTTGCAGCATCCACCTTTTTCGCTCCAGACCGCCTCCATATCCGCCTAAGTCACCACCGGTCTGTATAACTCTGTGGCAGGGTATAATAATAGCCAGCTGATTAGCACCATTTGCATTCCCTACAGCCCGCACTGCTTTGGGATTCCCTAGAGCCTGTGCTATATCTTTATAAGAAATTACTTCTCCTGGTGCTATTTTCCTCAGCATATCCCAGACCTTCTTTTGAAAATCTGAGCCAAAAACAATAACGGGAGTTGTAAACTCTTTTAACTTTCCGGAAAAATAAAGGCTTAATTCAGCTTCAATCTGCTTCGATATTTCAGTCTTGCCCGGAATAATACGAGCATTTAACCTTAATCTGAGTCTTTCTATCTCCCTTTCCAATCCTCTTCGGTCTACAAATTCCAATAAATACAGATATTCGTCATCTGCCATGCTGAGCATTGGTCCTAAGGGTGTATCTATCCAGCAGGCATGAAGTACTTTTATTTCACCTGCTTTCTTTGGTGGTATCCCCATAATCTTTGAAAAGGCATCATGAAAACCGCTGGAGGAGTCATAACCTGTATCAAGCTGTGTATTAATAATCTTTTCCCCGCTCCGTATGGATTTCATCGCAAGACCCATTCTTCTGGCTCTTGCATATTGTACAAAGGTCATACCGAAAATTTTTTTAAACTGCCTTCTGGCAGTAGCTCCATGAATACCAAGGGCAGCAAAGTCAGAATCTTTCCAACGTTTTTCCGGATTTTCCTCCACCTGTTCTACCATATTCTGAATCAGGGGAGAGATTTCCTGGGGGTAAGAAAGAGGATGACATTTCTTACAAGGGCGAAAACCTGCATGCAATGCTTCGCTGGCGGATTCATAGAAGATACAGTTCTCATACCTGGGTTTTCTTGCAGGGCAGGTAGCATGGCAGAATACACCTGTGGTTTTAATTCCCACAAAGAATATACCGTCATACTCCGAGTTTCTCTCTACCAACGCTGTATAATATTTTCTTTTGACAGTCTCATCTATTACCATAATTAAACCTCACTTTCCGGTTAACTTAATGCTGTTTATCAGTATGGCTTCAAATTTCTGAAAGGATATATGCCGGCAGCTGAATTGGCTGCCTTTTATCAGTAATTTGAGAAGCAATTTCTAACTTATATTATAAGCATTTATGAGAAGCTGTCCTACGAAAAATGAACATGCATTTTTATGCCTGCTGTTTCTCCAGCCAGATCTTAAGCAATATCTCCAAATCATCTGCAAATTCCTTATCTGTCTGTGTCTCACCCTGTTTCAGCTCTTCTAATACTTCAAAAGAAAATGTCTTAGCTCCATATTGTTTCCACTCAGGGAGCATGGAGGGTTCCGGGCAGGAATTTGTAGAGAAGAAGAATTCGAATCTGTTTTTCTGCCCCTCCATATCCCTTGCAGCTCTTAACCAGGTTTTGTTATTTGCATTGCATTTGATGCAATAGATACCGCCTGTTGCTTTTTTACTCTTATATTGTTCTATTAATTCTTTTCTTTTCGATTTATCCACTGTTTTGCTTCCTTTCAGTTCTATATAAACCATAATCCGTGCCGGCTGCAGTAATAATACAGCCTTGCATTGTCCCTATGCTGTAGTTTTCCCCCGCCTAATTTAGGCAGTCTTACGCTGGCCTGCTGCTCCGGATATAGTTTCACCAACAGAGTCCTGTCTGACATCACATATGCCACAAAGGAGAGATAATGGTCTTTCTTCATTTCGTGAGAAAAAGTTATATAATATTCGTCTTCTGTTTCTTCTATATAAGCCTGATGCATTTCATCCGCCGGTTTTGCCGTAAGCGCTTTCAGTCTTCGTCCACAGCAGGAAATACTGGCATCTCCCGTATTGCTGATTATATTGTTGCATACCGGGCAAACATAGAAGCTGGTACGTTTAAAATTCCCCGTATCAATGGCATTGGAAACCAGGTCACCTTCTAAGATTTTTTCGATATCTACCTGAAACAGATCTGATAATTCTCTAAGCAGGGATATATCCGGGCATCCCAAGCCTCGCTCCCATTTCGATATTGTCTTGTCACTGAGATTTAACCTGTCTCCAATCTGCTTTTGGGTCATACCCTTTTCTTTACGAAGACGGAGCAACAGACTTCCCACTTTCTGACTGTCCAATTACCTTACCTCCAATTTACTATTATAAATACCTGTGAAAGAAGCCGCAATAAACGCTCCGTAGAGTTACAGCTTCAACTCATATTTCTGCTCAATCAGGGTTTTCCCCCAGGAATTATTTTCAAATTCTTCTACCAGCTTAAAGCCTGCTTTTTTATACATACTGACTGCCGTCTCCTGTTCTCTGGTAGTGTCAAGGAACACCTTCTTATAGTTTTTATCCTTACAGAATTGTAAGGCCTGTGCCAACAGCCGTCTGCCTAATCCAATACTCCTGTAAGAAGGATGTAGGATAAACCATCTAAGCTGTGCCAATTCCTCTGAGTGTCCTACAATGGCAATAGCTCCTATAACCTCCCCCTGTGCTTCTGCCAGCCAGATTCTGTCCTTCTCTGTACTATAGCTTAGAAGAAAATCATAAAAAGTCTTGCAGACATACCCTTCAAATACATGATTGTACCCACATTCCTTTTCATATAACCAGCCATGGAGCTCAATGAGCCGTCCTACATCACCAGGTCTTAACTCACAGCGCAGGTTAATCTTCTCTTCCTTTCTGATAACCTGTCCGCTGGAAAGCACTTCTTCAATGTTTTCCATGCTCTTGATTAATCTCTCCTGTTCCTCTTTATGCAATTCAGAAACCATGCTCGTAATATGCTTGTCAGATAATCCATTAAGCTTGTCCAGAGTTTCTTTCCCATGTTCCGTCAGATACAGATAGAACAGTCTCCCATCTTCTTTTGACTGTACCCTGTAGGTTAGACCTTGCTTTTCAAATCGTTTTATAATCCGGCTGAGATATCCGGAATCAATACTTAGTTCCTGAATTAACTGTTTCGCTGTACAATCTTTCGTATGGGCTATATCAAACAGCACACAGGCTTCAGACAAAGAGAAGTCGCTGTTTAGCATATGCTGATCCAACAGCCCCAGAATATTGGTGTAGAAACGATTGAATTTTCGTATGGTATGGATAAATGGAGTATGTACGGATTCCATGGAATACCTCCTGTATTTTTGATTTATGCTTATTATAAATATATTATCTGACTAAGTCAACTATTTTTATTTAAAACCTGACTTACTGTTGTCATATTTGAATGGTTATACTTTACATATAAGTCAAAGAGATTTTCATAAATAAACTGTTTTTGTGGGAGGTAAATTATGGGTGAAGCTTTTAAGGATATTTATACCGGAGAGTTTCTGCGGGATTTTAGTGATAAAGTAAGTTCAGTGTATGGGAAATTTCAAGGAGAGGAGTTTACAGCCGCTGTACTCGCTGATTCCTGGGAGAATCTGGCTCTGCGGAGCAGAATGCTGCGGATAGTTAATATATTAGGCCGATTTTTACCCTCAGATTATAAAGAAGCGTTAGAGATATTATACAGACTTGTTGACGACTGTGAAGGCTTTCCATACCTGTTCTTTCCGGACTTTGTGGCAACCTTCGGTTTACAAGAGGAAAATTGGGAGGTATCCCTGAGAGCCTTAGAGTGTTTCACGAAACATTCTTCTTCGGAATTCGCTATCAGGCCTTTTATCCTGAAAGATACTGAACGGACAATGAAGTATATGCTTAAATGGTCAACCAGTTCCAATGAACATGTCAGACGTCTGTCCAGTGAGGGCTGCAGGCCTCGTCTTCCCTGGAGCATGGATCTTCCTGTATTTAAGAAAAATCCAGCTCTGGTGCTTCAAGTGCTGGAGAATCTGAAAGCAGATTCTTCACTCTATGTTCGCAAAAGTGTTGCTAATAATCTTAATGATATCGCAAAGGATCATCCTGATGTGGTGTTAGCCGTTGCAAGGAAATGGATTGGAAAAAATCCGGAAACAGATTGGATTCTAAGACATGGCTGTCGTACCCTTATACGAAAAGCTGTCCCCGAAGCACTGGCTCTATTCGGTTATGCAGATACCACTGATACTGAACCCCTGGTTTTAAATGCCATGTTTAAGGTATTTCCGAAACAGCTCTCTGTCGGTGATATCTGTCAGTTTAAATACTCCCTTGATATCAACAGGAAAAATCCTGTTCATATCCGTTTGGAGTATGGAATCGATTTTGTGAAATCCAAAGGTAAAACCTCAAGAAAAATCTTTCTGTTGTCTGATAAAACAGTGCCCGGCAATTCCCATTTAGAAGGCTCACATAACCACAGCTTTGCCGATCTTACCACCAGAAAGCACTATCCCGGTTTGCACAATATTGCTCTGTTGATTAATGGCATGGAGGTAGCTGCAGCTACATTATTGCTACAATAAAAGGGGCTTTTTCAAGCCCCTTTTACCATTTATTATCAAATTAGCTGACACACCTTATGCGGCTGGATTCAGCCTGATATCAAGGTATACATCACCTACAGAAGTTGATATGCAGCAGGCTGTACGAAGAGAATATTCCTTGTTATTTTCCTCCGGTTTACCAAGTGCAGGGGGAAGTATATCACAATTCAGATTTTTTTCTGCCAGCATAGTAAGAACATTTCCGCTTATAATATTTGCGATTTCAGATATGGCAGAGGTCACAAAATCATCAACGGAATCCATCTCCATACCGCTCATGATATTTACCATTCCAAGGGAAGTTGCGTGGGGAAAACGGTAAATTACTTCCCCTGTCAGTTCACCAATAACTCCAATTGAAATATCAAGTTCATTATCGCTTTGAAAACTTTCAGCGGGATGGTCAGATATATCCGATAAATCTAGCATCAACTGAAATACATTACGTGTAGCTTCTAAAAAAGGACTGTAGAGATTATCATTCATGTAGTCAGACCCCCTTTTCCAATGCATATGCAGCGATTCGCTGATCTTCAGCGGCAACATGGTTAATCAGCCAGGCTAAGAGCTTGCCTGCAAATTGCTGCATCAGCTGCTCGTTATATCCGCTTTTTTCGTAGTCCTTTGTAAACTGCACTACATAGTTCACCATATCTGTATGTATCTGTTTGTGTGCTTCATAACCCGGATAACCGATTCTTAACTGATATTCTTCCTCATCTCTGAAATGTTCTACTACATAACCATTCATAAACGCAAGAGTTTCATTGACCTGCTGTACTTTCTCATCCCAGGAAGCGGCAGACCGCAGTGTCTGCATAAATATCTGCACACGACGGAATAATTCTATATGCTGTGCATCAACCACATCCACTCCCAGCTCGTACTTGTCTTTCCAAAGCATATGGTGTAAGTCCTTTCTTGTCGAATTATACTAATATTAGTTAATGTATTATATAGTTTGTTCTGCTATTTTTCAAGTAAATTTTATATAAAATCAGACTAATGCCACCTTATTACTTTTGGTATTATAGGTACTTGGCACAGAACTGTAAGTACTAAAAATTCTTAGATTAAATAAGGCAAAACATAAGGCAAAACTATCAGCAGAAGAAGATACTGCCATAGCTATAATCCCGGTGATCCGTCAAATGAGCCGTAACTTTTAATAAATTCACTTAAAACCCTTACATTTTCTGAAATAGCTTTGATGGCTAAATGTCCATAGCCCAGCATTAGTTTATCTGAATGGAGTCCTTTCGTAAGACAATATTCTTCTACCGGATATGCTCTAATCCCTAAAGCCTGGCTTTTATGGATGAAATCCTTTTCAAAGCGCTTTCCTTCTATCTGCAGAACCAGGTGTAGTCCTGCCCTATCTCCCAGTAACTGTTCTTTCCCCTGGAAATTCTGTGCCAGGCTTTGTGTTAATATATTCCTTTTCTCGCTGTACAAACGACTGAGCTTCTGGACATAGTTATCCAGCTTTCTCTGATAGAGAAATTCTGCTAAAGCAGCCTGCTCGGTAATTGGATTCTGTACATCAAAATATTTTCTTGTATGAAGCCATTTCTTCTTTAAATTTGGTGGAAGAAGGACAAAACCTATCCTAAGAGCCGGATACATAATTTTACTAAAGGTTCCCGTATATATCACCCATTCCGAATCCATAGAGTAAAGAGGTGATATCGGTGATCCGGTATAACGGAATTCACTGTCGTAATCATCCTCAATGATATAGGTTCCCTGTTCTCCTGCATATCGAATCAACTCTGCTCTCCGCCTGGCTGGCAATATTCCTCCCAAGGGAAACTGATGGGAGGGCGTTACATAAATAGCTGAATAGCTCCGTCTGTCCAGCAGCTCCGTAATAAGCCCATTGTTATCTGCTGGAAAGCCTGTATAAGCAGCTCCTCTTAGCTTCAGTAACTCAATAATCGCTTTATGACAGGGATCTTCCACTGCAAAGGGCATCCCCTCCATATAAAGCATATGTACAAGAATATTGATGGCTTGGGTGGTACCGGTAGTAATAAATATGTTATCTGGTTCTACCGTAATCCCTCTCATACGAAACAGCCACTGGCCGATTTCTTCCCGAAGCGGCCCATAACCTGCCGTATTATAATATCCAAAATCTCTTTCCAGCAGTTTATTCTGTGATCTATCAAGCATTTGTTTCCAGACATAATAAGGAAATGTACTTACATCCGGTTGTCCTGTCTTAAAGTCAACAGAAAAGCTTTCTGCCGGTTCATCTATATCACTGTCTTTAACCTTTTGCCTGACTTTCTTTAAGCACAGACCTTCTCTTACCCTGGTAGGAGCCCCCTGTCTGCTTACTACATACCCTTCTGCTATCAGCATATCATAGGCTTCCGAAACAGTACTTCTGGATACTGATAGATCCTTCGCAAGATAACGGCTGGAAGGTAAAGCTTCCCCTGCCGTTAATCTGTTATCCAATATCAGAGTCCTGATATGGTGAAAAAGCTGCCTGGATAATGATAGCTCACTTTGCTTCATCAACTCAATGTCCCACATATGCCCTCCAACTGGTCTGAATTTTTCCCGCCATACTGGATATTGAAGCAATCCAGTTTCAATGCTAGTATTATAGCACTTAATATCAGTTCAGTAAAGGAGCGATACACATGGGAAACTATAAAGGACACTTCTATTTATTTCTGTCATTTACCCTGGCAGGTACTTCTATTATAGCAGGTAAATTTCTTACCTCATTAGGTACCTTTACCATTACTTCCGTATGCCTGTTTCTGGTATTACTTATTTTAATACCTTTTTACCACTTCCGGATTTTGAACTATCTGAAAACCCTAAACCGAAATGACTGGATATTGATTTGCCTTCAGGCTGTCTTTGGTATCTTTCTATTCCGTGCATTTTTATTGTCGGGTCTTAAGATTACGAGTTCTCTGGAAGCCGGTATCTTAATAAGCTGTTCACCAGTAATAATCAGTATCTTAGCACATTTTTTATTAAAAGAAAAAGCCAGCGCTAAAACCTTTCTGGGTGTTAGCTTGGCTTTTATCGGAATCTTACTGCTGCAAGGAATAAATACCGGACTCACTACCTCCCATCTACCTGGTAATCTGCTGGTTTTATGCGCAGCTGCAAGCGAATCGGTTTTTAATATCCTGTCACGTATCTATAGCCGGAATAAATCCCATGAAGATAAGCTGTTTGATCCTCTTCTTCAGACGATGCTGGTATCTGCTATTGCTCTTATACTGTGTCTGTTGCCGGCTTTAAGGGAGCAGCCTTTGAAAAGCTTAGCTGCACTGGATGTTAAAGGATGGTGGTCCATTATCTGGTATGGCTTTATTGTAACTTTACTCTCCTACGTTCTATGGTATGCTGGGATAAAGAGATGTAATTCTTATACCGCCGCAGCATTTTCCTGCGTTATGCCTCTGACCTCCATGTTATTATCTTTTATCATTTTTGGGGAAGCTATTACAGGAATTCAGTGGGTGGGAAGCGGAATGATTCTATTTGGGGTAATGTTTATTACCACTTTCACAAAAAGACCAGGTCATTATTCCTCATAGAGGTAAAGTTCATAGGCTGTTACTCCTTCTGTCTGTTTAAAACCTTCCTGCAGATAAAGCTCTTTCGCCCTTTCATTATCAGCATTAACGCAGAGTACAGCCTTTTTATATTCTAAACAATCTGCAAATTGAAGGGCTGCTCTAAGCAGCTGCCTGCCAAGACCTTTCCCCTGATAGGCAGGAAGAACTGCAATGGGTCCGATATATATGGCCGGGGCACTATCATATTCATCATTTTCTCCTCTGATAAGCCCTACAGGTTTATCCCCTTTAAGAATAAGCATATGACCTCCTTCAAGGTACTCCGGCTGCTCCATATTCTTCTGAACCATTTCAGGTGTTATAGGTGCTGAGTTACCCTTCAACCGGGCAAATGCTTCGTTTCTGATTATACACCATTCCTCAAGGTCACCGGGTTCCATAGCTCTGATTGAATATCCTTCTGGCAGGCTGATGGCAGAAATTTCTTTCATATCATTGACTAAGAGAAATATATATCTATCTACAGTAAAATGCAGTTCCTCAACATACTCTGCCATTTCCTTATTAACAAAAGGAATGAATATGGATACTTTTTTTAGTTCTTTCGCCTCTTTCAGCACTTCCTCTAATAAGGAAGAATAGATTGCGATATCCTGTATTTCCGAATGAAAAATTCTAAATCGTCCGCTTCCCCCTCTTTTGTGATAATCATCCATAATTAATGAAGCTGCGGCAACGATTCTGCCCTCTTCTTTCACAACAAAAGTTGGATTCTCTTCATCGGCTTTAAAGTCCTTGAGATGATGGTCATAAAGAAATGAATCATCTACTTCATTTCTATGCTTGATACAATATGAGCTGAATTCCTTAATATCACTCGTATTTAAGCTTTCTGCTTTCATATAAGCCCTTTCCGTATATCTTGTTTGTTCCTTTTGTGTATTTATTTATTGATTTCTTTATTTCTTTTATAAATACACTTTATTTATGTATAGACTTTATTTATGTATACCCTTTATTATTTCATAGCAGAATTTATCATTTATGATTGCAGAATTTATCATTTATGATAGCTTTGCAATTTGATAATAATTTCTCCTTTCCACTACAGATTTTACAATACCTTTTTCATGCATATACTTGTCTCTAAGCCAACATACGGCTCATAATTCGGAGTAATCTCATATCCTGAGCTTTGATACAAACCTATGGCCTCCTGCTGTTGATTCCCGGTTTCAAGTACAACATAGCGATACCCCTGGCTAAGAGCTTCTGTCTCCAGCCTCTTCACTATTATTCTTGATAATCCAAGTCCTCTGAATTCCTTACTGACATATATCCTTTTTATCTCTACCGTATTGTCATCAAATTTTTTAAAGGCTCCACAGCCTGCCGGTATATTATCTGCATAAATAACGGCTACATCTTTGATCATATCCACTCTATTATGCTTATCATACTGCTTTTGGCTTTCTCCATACCGGCTCACAAGGTCTTTATCCAATAATTTAATAAGCTTTATAAAATCAGTATTTGTGTTGTCTGTCATTATAATTTCTATATTCATTCTGTTTCTTCTCCTTACTCTCTTCCGGTAAATTCTTTCTAATTTCAACTTTTAGTAATACAATAGGTCAGTTTTGTATAGCTTACCTCTTCTCCGTTTTTTATACCTTTTTGATTTGGTTCTTTCTGAATACAAAGCATCCCGCTTTTCTCCATTACCTTTATGGAGGCAATATTCTTCTCTGTGCAGGTTGCAAGTATTTTGCTTATGTGGGTGGTCTGAAAAGTATTATGAATAATCCGATTTACGGCTTCACTCATATACCCTTTGCCCCAATAAGCCTTATTGGAAATCCATCCGATTTCTGCGGTTGTTAAATCACTTTTACTTATAACAAGAGAAACATTCCCTATCACCTTTCGGGAGGACTTTAGCTGTATCGCATATTCTCTCCACATTGGAATCTCCTGCATTGCCGCTGCTTCACATTCCTTGATAAAGGTTCTTATAGCTTCACTGGTTTTTGGCCAGTGGATCATATACTTTCCGGTTTCTTCATCCGTACCGTATTCGCATATATCCTCGTAATCATTTACTTCTATGGGTCTTATCATTAAACGTTCTGTTGCTATTTCCTTCAACCTCTGCTCCTTTTCTTCCTGTACAGTTGTTAAATATAAGTTACTACAGCAAATTGTACCTGCTAAATTTATAAGCTATATAAGGACACTATTTATTAAGCTTCATTATGCTGCTTTTTCCTGGCAAGGTACAAAGAAAAGTTTAAATAAGAACTAACATATCCGCCGAATTCCATAATAACATTTCTGATGTCTGTCATCATACTCTCTGCGTCCTGTTTTTCCAGTCCGTCCAGGATGGCTGCAAAGGAAGGTACTGACACCATAGTCTTTATGTACATATCTGCATCATTTTTGGTTTCTTGCTTATACTCCAGTTTGTCCGTTACAGTAAATAAACCCGAGGCTTCTATTTCCCTCCTTCGTTCATCCTCTTGGTATACTCCGTCATGTTCTTTTCTTTGTGGTGCATCTGCTTTTATATAAGAATCATCTTTATAGCCATTAATAACTTCATTTATTTTGTCCTGCCGCTTAAGTGCCATGGGTGAATTATCTTCACTGGGACTGTACCAGAATAGTACAAGATATCCCTCCTCCTTTAAGAGACTATGACATTTTTCATATTTTATGGAGGGCTCCAGCCAGTGAAAAGCCTGGGCACAGTAAATCATATCGTAGATGACCTTGCTGTTATTCTGCCATTCTTCAAAAGCTATAACATCAATTTGTACCTTCTCATAAGCGGAACATTTCTTCCTTAATATTTCCGCCATATCTTCCCCTATTTCAATGGCCTGTACATGAAAACCCTTTTCGGCAAATTGTACGGTTGCTTTCCCTGTACCTGCTCCCAGCTCCAGAAGCCTGTCACTGTTATTGAGACCTGTCCTGAGAATAATATCTTCAATCAACTGCTCCGGATAACTGGGGCGTATTTCTTCATAGGTTACTGCTATGCCCTTATAGGGTTCTAGTTTTCCATCCATACAAATACCTCCTGAATTTTTCTGCATCTAACTTGTATTATAAAATTTATTGGATTGAATTTCAAAGATTATTTATTTTCCCAGTTTGATTTTCGCTTATAAATATTAACTGCTGCGAGGTCACGATAATGATTGTCTTCTATAAACCCATCAAGTAAAAGTCGGGGTGTGTCTGAAAACGGAATATTGAAAGGTGCAAATTGGTATGTACCCTATCCTGGATTTATAGTGTGACGTAAATAAATTTTCCTATTAAAAAAGGCATAAATACCTTTTGTATTCAGCCTTTTAAAATAAGTATATAATTTTCATCAAGCCAAGTGTAATAAATCCTGCACTTGATCTGATACTTAATGTTTTATGAAATCTACGCATTTACCACATGATATCTTCCTTTCGGAACGATAAAAGGTGAGCCTGATACCGGGTCTTTAATAACAGCACAATCCAATCCGAAAACCTGCTTCATTAATTCCTCTGAAATCACCTCGGAAGGTTCTCCCTGGGCAATAAGGTTACCTTTTTGTACTGCAAAGATATAATCCGCATAACGGGCAGAAAGATTGATATCATGTAATACCATTACTATTGTAGTACCTCTTTTACGGTTCAGATCCGTTAGGAGATCCAGTATTTCAACCTGGTAAGTAATATCCAGGAAAGTTGTAGGTTCATCCAGCAGTAAAATATCTGTCTGCTGTGCAAGAGCCATGGCAATCCATACTCTCTGGCGCTGTCCTCCGGATAATTCATCTACACTGCGGTTTGCCAGTTCCGTAATTCCCATGATTTCCAAAGCTTCTTCTACTGCTTCATAATCCTTTTTGCCAAGGCCTTTTAAGAAGTTCTGGTAAGGATAACGACCTCTGGAAACAAGATCTGATACAGTGATGCCTTCCGGTACCACCGGTGATTGAGGAAGCAGTCCCAGAACCCTTGCCAGTTGTTTTGGGGGTATCTCACTTATCTGTTTTCCGTCCAGTACCACTTCACCGGACACAGGTTTTATAAGCCTTGCCAGGGTCTTCAGCAGTGTGGATTTACCGCAGGCATTGGCACCAATGATTACACTGATTTTATTATTCGGTATAACCACATCTACGTCATTGATAATAATTTTTTTGTCATATCCGGCAACAATTTTATTAGCCGAAAATTTAGGTGATTGTTTCATGCTGCTCCTCCCGTTCGATTCATACGTATCAGTAGATAAATTAGATAGGGTGCACCAAGAATTCCCGTTATGATTCCTACAGGAAAGCGGATATCAAAAGCATACTGCCCTATAATATCTGCCAGAAGCACAAGAACTGCTCCGGTCAATCCGGCGGTAACGGTATTAGAGGAGCCTGCCAGTTTACTTGCGATTGGCCCTGAAAGAAATGCCACAAAGGCAATAGGACCGGTAACCGCTGTTGCATACGCAATTAAAAATACAGCTGATAAAACCAGCAGCAGTCTGCTGATATCAGTTCTTAAGCCCAGGGTTATGGCTGACTGCTCTCCCAGCTCCAGAATTTTAAGCATTTTACTAAGAAGCACCAGTAAGCAGCCAAATATCAATACAACCATAAATAAACCCGGAATATTCTTCATCTGCATTCCGTTGAGACTTCCGTTGAGCCATCTGATCGCCGCAGGCACATCATACTGATTGGCTCTTAAGAGCAGATAAGAAATTGCTGCATTTAGCATAGCCTGGATTCCGATACCGATAAGTATCAGTCTTCCGCCGGAAAAGCTTCCACCTCTGGACAGCATGTAGATTAAGAAAGCAACGCTTAATCCGGATACTACAGCAGAAATAGATACAACAGCTCCGCTGACATTAAGGACCAGAATACAGAAAACCGCGGCAACACTGGAACCAGAGGTTACACCAATGATATCCGGACTTGCCAGAGGGTTTCTTAGCATGGTCTGAAAAGTATTTCCTGCCATACCAAATGCCATACCTGCTAAAAGTCCTGCCAGCATACGAGGCAGCCTTATGGTTTCAATTGCAAAGGTAGCACCTTTAATCTCCTCTCCTAATAAAACGCGAAGGATTATTTCCGGTGAATAATTCGTATTTCCAAGATAAAGCATTATACTGCAAAGGATTGCCGTAATAAGCGCCAATATCACCGTTACAGTGATAAAACGGACTCTTCTTTTATGAAAACCCAATTGTACAATATTTAAGTTATTATTTGTCATAATGAACGCACCTTCGCTCTCATAGCAATCAGAATCAGAATAGGTGCACCGAAAAATGCCGTAACAATTCCAGCTTCCAGTTCTCCGGGTTGTCCTATAAGCCTTCCTATAATATCTGATACCGTTAAAAGAATTGCTCCGCCTAAGGCTGACATAGGTACAACGAATTTCATATCAGGACCGCAAAGCATTCTCATAATATGAGGAATCATAAGACCGACAAATCCTATGGGACCTGCAAGAGCAGTCGTTGCACCACACAACAGTACGCCGGCTAAGGCACCTATGATTCTGATCAATCCGGTCTTTACACCTAATCCCGTTGCCACATCGTCCCCTAAGGCAAGAGCATTTAAAGCAGATGCTGAGAGCACTCCTATGGCTAAGCCAATAACAAGAAAAGGAGATACCGACAGGATTCCTTCCCAGGTAGCTCCGCTTACACTGCCCACCTGCCAGAAACGGTAAGCATTCATAACATCAGTCCTTGGCAGAATTACCGCACTGACTAAGGAAGATAAAGCAGCACTGGTTGCTGCACCTGCCAGCGCAAGCTTAATAGGAGTAGCACCTCCAGAACCCATAGAACCTATCCTGTAGACAAAAACAGCAGTTACTGCAGCTCCTGCCAGTGCAAACCAGATATATTGGTTAGCCGAACTGATATGGAAAAAAGCAATTCCGCTTACAACAAACAGGGAGGCTCCGGTATTAACACCTAAAATACTGGGATCTGCAATAGGATTACGGGTAATCGCCTGCATCAGAGCGCCGGAGACCCCAAGGGAGGCTCCGGCGATAATACTGAATACAGTTCTGGGAATACGTTCACGGATTACCAGTGATTCAAAAGATCCGCTGTTTGGATGAAGAAGGGCTGCAATTACTTCAGACAGCCCTATATTTCTTGAACCAAGTGCCAGGGAAGCGAAAACAGACAACGCAAGTCCTGCAGCGCCGGCAAATATCAGTATTATTATTTTCTCACGTTTCATTGCACTTTATCAGCTGCCTCTCCGATTAACTTTAAGTACTCATCAATAGTTGCAGGAATAGAAAGGGCGCTGGGTGTACCAGAAGCAGCCAGGGGAGTACCGTCCTGAATTAATACTACAGAACCTCTCTGTATTGCCGGAACAGTTCCAAGAAGAGAATCTGCCTGCATAGCTTTTAATAATGCATCATCACCATAGGCAACTATAATATCTACATCTGAAAGAACGTCTGCATTTTCAGCACTGATTTCAAGTGCAAAGGTTGCCTGTCCTTCTGCCAGTTTCTTAACACTTTCAGGCTCTGCCAAACCTAAATCATTGAGGTAAGCAGCACGGGGATCTGTTGAAGTGTAAATATAGAATTTACCAAGATCTGTAGGGCTGAAGTAGAAGAAGGCTGCTGTCTTTTCTGCTATCTGAGGATATGCAGCTGTCTTATCAGCTATTAACTGGTTAAGATCAGCTACTAACTTCTCGCCTTCTGTTTTCATGCCCATTCCTGCTGCATCCATGGTTATCTGGTCACGCCACAGTGTCTGCCATGCAAGTGTAGGATAAGCAACAACAGGTGCTATTTCACTTAACAGATTATATTCTTCTTCTGTAATTCCTGAATATGCTGCAAGAATCACGTCAGGCTGTACATCGCTGATGGCTTCATAGTTCAAACCATCTGTATCATTAAAAAGAACGGGATTTTCTTCGCCCAGATTCTTAAAGCCTTCACCAGTCCAGGGTAATAACCTGCTGCCATCTGTCACTCCGTAATTAGCTTCTGAAACACCAACGGGAACCACTCCTAAAGCTAAAGGAACATCTTGATTTCCCCAGGAAATTGTTGCAATACGTTCGGGCTTGCTCTCAATAACAGTCTCACCGAAAGCATGCTTTATTGTTATAGGATATTCAACCGTAGTTTCATTAGCTGCTTCTGTTGGTTCTGCAGCCTCTGTTGCCTCAGCTGTGGGTTCCTTAGTTGTCTCAGCTTCACTATTGCTTCCGGATGTATTATTGGATTTACCGGAGCAGGCTGTTAGTGTCATAACCAGTGCTATAGCTATAATAGAACTCAGTTTTTTTAATTTCATATTCTAACTCCTCTTTCTTTTCGTTATGTACCGTCTCGCTCATGTTAGTCATTTCTAACTTTGTTAGGTTATCAAAGGAGTCCTTATTTGTCAAGTGTCCGGAAATTGGCGAAAGTATCATAAAATTCAACTTTTGGCAAATATGATTTTACCTTTACTCTATAGAATTGCAGTAAATAAGCCTTTCTTCCTGTACCCTTATATAATTGTAAAACTGACTCATATCAATTTATTGAGAAATATTATCATTTTCATAATTCATTATCCCAACTCTTCTGGCATTCTCCGCTTCATATCCTTACAAATATTGTCTTCCAACTTTATTTCCTCCTATAAAAAATCCATGAATTACAGAAAAGACCGGAAATAGGTCCCCTCCATAATTCATGGATTATTATTAAGCTTTTAAAGATAATTAACTACTCTTTGATGATACTTCTTTCCTTTGCACAACCCGGTTAATTTCATCGACAAAGGTACGGACATCATCAAAACCAGCCCTATTCATCTGAAAAAATAATTTACCGTGACATACATACTTTTTTCTGTCTCCGTAACTATAACGTGTTTTGGCAAGACAGAGGCCGTAGCAGCCTACACACTCCTCTAAGTCATTGTACATCCGCTGGGCAAATTCCTCATTTTCTGCCTGCAGGCTGCTTAAGGTTTCCTCCATAAAATCAGCTTTTCTATGCCAGGTCTCCGGCTTTCCTTTGGTAATCAGATACCACTGCAGGGAATGTTTAAACAATTCATTGCCAAGATAAATGGCATAGGAAAATCCATACTCCGAAGAAACATAAGTTATTTTATTACCGTTTTTTTCAATGCTTCTTTTAAATTTAAGATTCTTTTCAGCTTTAAAATAGTCATCGATACCAAGGATACACTTTTGTATTTCCTCCGGCAGCCTGGCGATACATGCTTCCATGGTAAGCTTTTCACCTGGAGTTCCCCACTGATTCGTAGTAATGGCAATGGGCAGTTCCTTCCCCTGGCGGATTATCTCACAATCCCCCTCGTACTCCGTAACAGCTATGGACTTTATCAAAAGGTTTACAAACTTATCACAGGCTATCTTTATTGTAAAGCCTTCATCGTTTTTTTCACGAAATTCTGCCGCTTTCATATACTTTTCTTTTTGGGAATAATATCGTTCTTCCCCCTGGATGAGAATCTGCATTTCTTTTAGATCATATGTTACAGACAAATCAGTAAATACCTTCATAGGCATTTGATTATGATAAAAGAAAACTTTTCTGGCAGGTTTTACGATATCATCCATTCTACGGTTGTCCGAACACAATGTACCAAAGTTGATACGCCCCTTTCCTACAAGAAGATAAAGACCGGGCTCATCTAGTTGGATGTTCATATCGATCCGCAAAGGCAGTTTATAAGTTCCAGGTAATACAATATAAGAATTAACAGATAAATGCTCTGCATCAAAACGCTGTGATGGAATTGCATGTTTCGTTCTAACTTTGAGCATGTCCTCCACCTGCTCACATTCAACACGTCCTTTTGCTATAATATCCCCCAAATTTATCCTATGCTTAACCATGCCGCAACCTCCCGCTTTTTTAAACTGCTTACACTAATTTATTATGTTAGAGCTATTCTTATCCATAACTACAAGCTTGGCACCTATAGCATATACGGAGACTTTGTGCAACTTATCCCGTTTTCATTGTTTCTTAAATTTTATAAAGGCTTTTCCATAATAAAATTAGTTAAAAGGATTCCTTTCCGCTCAACCTGCTGCTCCTTTATCACTCTAAATCCGAACTTTTCAAAGAAAGGTCTGGCTGTAATGGAAGCATGTGTAACCATTTTCCTCACACCCCGTTCCCTGATGTGCTTTTCAAGCTCATTACATATACATGTTGCAACACCCTTCCCCTGAAAATCCTTATGCACAAACAAACGGTCTAAATAACCGGTGTTATCTACATCTCCAAAGCCTAATAGCATGCCCTTCTCTACAACTACTATAGAATAGTGTTCCAGAAAGGAACGGTTCCAGGCTCCTTTATCAATATTGCCTGAAGCCCATGCGTTTACCTGTTCCTCCGTGTAATGTTTTGTATTGATATGATGAACTGTATCATAAAATAGATCTGCTATTTCTTCAATGTCTGTTTCTTTATATTTCCTGATATCCATAATACCTCGCTTATTAATTTAAAATTTCTTTCGCACATTTACTCTCAAAATCTATGTAGTATTGTGCATGTTAAATTATTTTATGGCTATTTTCAATATTATAAGGCAGTTTTTGGTAATTATCAATATAAAACCTTGAAAGCCCTGCAGTTCTATCTCAGCCTGCTGTACCCTTACAATCTTCTGCGGGTCAAACCAAAGCCAGCACCGCAGATTCCACCCAAAATATGAGCTGCATGTGCAATTCCGTCTTTAGACCCGATGCTTAATACTTCCCCTCCGAGATAAACAATAAGTACCAATATCAGCGTCAAAGGAATCTTTCCATCCTTTACACCTGCAGCTGATGAGAGAACTATCATCATAAATACAACTCCGCTTGCTCCAAGCAATACGCTGCCCGGAAATAATACGATGTAAAACAATCCTGATATAAATGCTGTAATTAAAATCATAGTCAAAAAAGCCTTAGGTTTATATTTTTCTTCCAGCATGGGACCCAATACCAGAAACAGCACCATGTTCCCGCTGTAATGACTCCAGTTGGCATGCCCCAGCACATGGCCGAATAGCCTGAAATAGGTAAAAGGATCCAATAATGAAGTGCGATGTGCAGAAAACAGTAAATTCGTAGTAAAGCCTCCTGTCATATAACCAAGAATCAGTACTGCCAGGGATATAAAAGCAAAGGTAAGGGTTACCGGAGAATTGTATTGAAATTTATCAAATATTTTTTTCATAACTTTTCTTATCCTTTCATTTCTATCTATATATTATCATTCTTAACTTTTCTTATCCTTTCATTTCTATCTATATTTATAATGTACCCATAACCGTGGACACTTTATTTAGTGAAGACCTGTCTTTCAGACATCCTTACTAAATATATCCTTAATTATGGACACTGTGCATTTATTGTTTCCTTTTTCTTGGACACATCCCTTTGTTCATGGTATTCTTAATTCAGATCAGGAGGAATATCATGAGCAGAAAGCAGTTTACCGATGAGCAAATGCAGCTACTACGTCAGAATCCATATACTCACAGCGTTACTAGGACTCGATTATCCTTTACCAAAAAGTTTAAAGAAATCTTCCACGCTGAATACCAAGCAGGAGAATTTCCGAGGCAGATTCTAATAGATCATGGTTATGATCCTGAACTCCTTGGCAACCGGATAGGGAGCATTGCTAACCGCATTCAGGAACAATACAAAAAGCACGGTGGGTTTCACCAAGGTTACGCTTCTCACAGATTGATAAAATCAAATACATCGACATCGGATAAACCCACATCTGAAAAAGATGAATTAATGCAGCTCAGGCATGAAGTTGATTATCTGAAACAGGAAGTTGAGTTTTTAAAAAAAATTTCCTCAATCAGAACTACAAAGAAGTAGGTGCTTGGCTTATGAACGATTCTTCCTGTGTTTTCGAAATCATCTACAGTACGATGCAGCTAAGCAATAATTCTCTTTCTGTTAAGGAGCTTTGCTCCATAGCAAATGTGTCGCGGAGTGGTTTTTATGCCTGGGTAAAAGCAGCTCCCACTCGTGAACTTCAGGAACAAAAGGATCACGAAGATTTCGATCTGATCCTGCTTGCCTACAAGATGCATGGCTATACCAAAGGAGCCAGAGGCATCTATATGGCATTAATACATATGGATCCGCCGGTAATCATGAATCTTAAAAAGATTCGAAGGTTGATGGATAAATTTCATCTCTCCTGTCCTTACCGTGGCCCTAATCCTTATAAAAGAATGGCGAAGGCTCTAAAAACCAGCTCTGTCGCAGATAACCTTCTTCAGCGTGAGTTCGAATGTTATGGTCAAAGAATGGTTTTGTTAACTGATATAACCTATCTCCCCTATAACAGAACCTTTGCTTATCTATCTACTATCCTGGATGCTTTCACCAAGCAGATACTTTCCTATGTGCTGAGTGACTCTCTGGAAGTGGATTTCGTAGTTGAAACAATTAACAAACTGGTTGATGATCATGGAATTTCACTACATGCAGAAACCATTGTCCACAGTGATCAAGGTTGTCACTACACTAGCCACAGTTTTATAAATATCCTTTATGACAAAAAGCTTCGGCAATCAATGTCACGTCGCGGCAACTGTTGGGATAATGCCCCACAGGAAAGCTTCTTCGGACATATGAAGGATCACATCAAAGCAAAACTTATTGGATGCACCGAGTTTGCCGAAGTCCAAGTCATCATTGATAACTACATGGATTTTTACAACAATCGGCGCTATCAATGGAATCTTGCAAAGCTTGCACCGAATGAATTTTACAAATTTGTTACCACTGGCGAATATCCATTGGATGTTTTAAACGTGCCTGCCTTGCCGTCTATAGCTAAGAAACCGGAGGAACTTGGAGTCAAAGCAGAACTAAAAGATACTAAAAACCAATAAATTTCATAGAATACCATGGCATCATAGGGGCTGTATCTAAAACTGTGGATACTCCCCACAATACAGTGTATAAAATCAAGGTACTAGTTAAGTGAAAGTGTCCAAAAATTAGGTGCCTTTCTTTTTTTAAATGTCCTTGACAAGGGGTACAGTTCAATTATCATTCTTAACTTTTCTTATCCTTTCATTTCTATCTATATTATCATTCTTAACTTTCTTCATCAATAAGAATTGTAACATTATTTCCAGTTTGTAATATATTAGTTGCATAAAACTTTTTTAGTGTTATCTAACTTATACGTCCATAAGCTCAGGCAATTAAGGGATATTGACCAATTTGTAATTGATAACAATAATCACTTGCATTTTTACTATTTTAGGTTTATAATAATTTAAAGTTAGGAATACCTAAATATCGACTTGATATTTAAAATAAGATAAGAAGAAAAGCATTAATCTAATAACAACGACAGCAACCTAATTATCATCGTCAATTTTACTACTTCTTTTTAATTAACTACTTTTTTATTAATTACTTTTTTATTAACTTAATGCAAAGTACTATGGTACGCACTAATAAAAAGAACAACAGGATATGTCAGATTTTATATGAAACAAAAGCGGTTGACATATTACTTCACCACAAAATACCCACTAAAATATAAACATTTAAAACAATCAAAGAATGGAGGATTTGTATGCTTAAGAATTTCAGAAATTTACTTGTTTTAAGTCTCGCTATCACTTTATTCCTGACGGGATGCCAGAAAGCAGAAAAAAATGAAACTAATGATACGTTAAAAATTGTAGCAACTACTACCATGCTGGCAGATCTGGCTGAGGTTATCGGCGGTGACCATGTTACGGTAAACGGACTGATGGGACCAGGTATTGACCCCCATCTCTACCAGGCAAGCGCAGGTGATGTTACCCTGATGCAAAAAGCGGATGTTGTAGTATATAACGGTCTGCACCTGGAGGGTAAAATGGGTGAAATCTTTGAATCCCTGACAGACCGGGGCAGCATTGTAATCCGTATTGAAGACGGATTTTCAGAAGATGAGCTGCTCTCCTGGGAAAATGATCCTTCCATCCATGACCCCCATATCTGGTTTGATGTTTCTCTTTGGAAAGCTGCAGCTAAAACCGTAGCTGATAAGCTATCAGAAGCAGACAGTGCTCACAAAGAGGATTATTTAAATAACTTAGAGGAGTATCTGGTGGAATTAGATGACCTGGATACATACATCAAGGATAGAGTATCTGAAGTTCCTAAGGAGCAAAGAGTTCTGGTAACTGCACATGATGCTTTTAATTACTTTGGCAGGGCTTATGGTTTTGAGGTAAAAGGCTTACAGGGAATCAGTACCGACGCTGAAGCTGGCACCGCTGATGTAAGTAAACTGGCAGACTTTATTACGGAACGTAAGATCAAAGCTATTTTCGTAGAATCTTCCGTACCACCCAAAACAATCGAAGCCTTACAGGCAGCCGTGAAAGCCAAGGGTTTTGATGTAAGCATCGGCGGTGAATTATATTCTGATTCCTTAGGCGGGAAAGACTCTGGTGCTGACACCTATCTTTTAACGGTAAAAGCAAATATAGATACCATTGCAGATGCATTAAAATAAAAATTATTTAATAGGAGGTTACAACTATGGAATTTAACAAATCTGATATTGCAGTTCATATAGAAGACTTAACCGTTGCTTATGATGCTAAACCAGTTTTATGGGACATCGACTTAAATATCCCACAGGGCAAATTAATGGCAGTTATCGGCCCTAACGGCGCGGGAAAGACCACTCTGCTTAAGGCTATGCTGGGACTTTTGATTCCGGTATCCGGATCCGTTCGATTTTTTGAAGAAACAGAAAACAGTCTTCGCAAGCTTAAGAATAAGGTTGCTTATGTACCTCAGAGCGGCAGTGTGGACTGGGACTTTCCGGCAACAGTATTAGATATTGTACTGATGGGCTGCTATGGCAGACTGGGGTTTTTTAAACGCCCGGGTAAGAAGGATAAAGAAAATGCCTTGCAGTGCCTGCAAAAAGTAGGTATGGAGGAGTATGCCGCAAGGCAGATCAGCCAGCTATCCGGCGGACAGCAGCAAAGAGTCTTCTTAGCCAGAGCCTTAATGCAGACCGCAGACATTTACTTTATGGATGAACCCTTTAAAGGTGTGGATGTCCAGACAGAGAAAGCTATCGTGGTACTGCTAAAGGAACTGAAAGCTTCCGGCAAGACTGTAGTCGTGGTACATCATGACCTGCAGACTGTGCCAGAGTATTTTGACTGGGTTACCCTGATTAATATCAAGGTGATAGCCAGCGGACCTGTTGAGGAGGTCTTCCACGAACAGAACCTGAAAAAAGCTTACCGCAGTTCCGGCAACCTGTTAAAAAGTGCAGTTTAGGGAGGTATCGTTATGGAAAATCTAATCTATCTGCTGAAAGACTATACTTTTCAGACAGTTGCCCTTGGTTCTGCAATTCTGGGTCTGATCAGCGGAGTTTTAGGAAGCTTTGCTGTACTTAGAAAACAAAGTCTCTTAGGTGACGGTGTATCCCATGCGGCACTTCCCGGCGTCGTGCTGGCCTTTATACTGACCGGTTCCAAAGACACGGAAGTCCTTCTCTTAGGTGCTCTGATATTCGGACTCCTGGCAACCTTATTTATGCTAAGTATCGTAAAACATACGAGAATTAAATTTGACAGTGCCCTTGCGCTGGTTATGTCTGTATTCTTTGGTCTTGGTCTTGTACTGTTAACCTATGTACAAAAGATACCCAATTCCAACCAGGCCGGACTTAAGAGGTTTATCTTCGGGCAGGCCTCCACTTTATTGAAAAGGGATGTTTACTTCATGGTAATCTGCGGGATAATCCTGCTTGCTGTTATCCTTTTATTCTGGAAGGAATTTAAATTATTTATCTTTGACAGCGAATATGCCAGAAGCCTTGGCTTTCCCGCTCAGAAATTAAATCTTCTGCTTTCCTTTTTGATTGTTATGGCAATAATTATCGGCCTTCAGACCGTAGGTGTTATCCTTATGAGTGCCATGCTGATTGCGCCGGCTGTAGCAGCAAGACAATGGACCAATAAATTCTGGGTTATGGTAGCACTGTCAGCACTCTTTGGCGCAATATCCGGTATCTCGGGTACGGTAGGAAGTTCTCTTACCTCTAAACTTCCAACAGGCCCTGCAATTGTTGTCATCGTAAGTACCATTGTCATATTCAGTGTTCTCTTTGCGCCGGGAAGGGGAATCCTCCAGAAGTTATTACACCGGAGGAAGTTAAAGCAGTTTCTAATAAACAGAGGAGGTGATTCTGATGTCCCCGCAATTTGAAATCCAACTAATCGCAGTAATTGTTGCCATAGCCTGCTCCCTGCCGGGAGTCTTCCTGGTACTCAGGAAAATGTCTATGATGTCTGATTCCATTACCCACACCATCCTGCTTGGAATCGTCCTGGCTTTCTTCCTGACTCACGACTTATCTTCTCCCCTGTTAATTGCTGGTGCAGCTTTAGTAGGACTTGCAACAGTATGGTTTACAGAGACCTTGAATCGAACGAAGCTTCTGTCAGAAGATGCAGCCATTGGTATCGTATTTCCTTTTCTCTTCTCTATTGCAATTATACTGATTACCAGATATGCAGGCTCCGTCCATCTGGATACAGATTCTGTGCTTTTAGGAGAACTTGCTTTCGCTCCCTTTAACCGAATGACGATATTCGGCTATGATATCGGTGCTAAGGCGATATACAGTACTCTTACATTATTAATTATAAACCTGATTTTCATAATTACTTTCTTTAAAGAGCTGAAGGTGGTAACCTTCGACCCTATGCTGGCTGCCGTACTTGGAATTTCACCAACTCTTATACATTATGGTCTTATGATGGTGGTATCCATGACCACTGTGGGAGCCTTTGAAGCCGTTGGTTCTGTACTGGTAGTTGCCTTTATGATTGGGCCTCCGGTAACGGCCTATCTCCTGACAGATAATTTAAAGCATATGCTTCTTTTAAGCGGAGGAATAGGTGCTCTGAACGGAATTCTGGGCTTCAACCTTGCGGTACTCTTTGATGTATCCATATCAGGCAGCATGGCGGTTATGACAGGTATTGTATTCCTGACTGTATTTATAACAGCACCGAAAAGAGGGCTTATAAGTTCCCTTAGAAGACGCAGCAGACAGCGATTAGATTTCAGCAAAAAGACCCTTCTGTTTCATTTATACAATCATGAAGGCAGCAAAGATGAATCTCAGGAAGCCGGTATCTTTACATTATCCGTTCATTTTCACTGGGATGAGGCTTTAACGGATAGAATTGTTAAACTGTTAATGAAGGAAGGTAATATTATTGTTGAGAAGGATGTTATTAAACTGACGGCTCAAGGCAGGTCGGTTAGTCAATCCGAATATGAAGCACTTTTCTCAGATTAGGTTTTAAAGCACTTACTCGCTGATCTTATAATTAATATCTCTGATATTTTAATTTACCTTAAAAGCTTTTGATATAAAATGGCTGTATACTTTCCTCCGCATAGCAGGTCAGTATACAGCCATTAATGATTACTTTTTATAAAATAATAATAGTTTATGCATTCTTATAGCTTTGTTACTATAATACTGTACCTTAAATATGAGGCTTATTTAAAGTACAGCATTTCTTGTTTCAGATAATTTTTTCAGATTATACCATTTCCTATATGCATATTATTAATACAGAAGATAGCTTATTCCACAGATTTCAGTGATTCCAGCATCTCAATCGTCTTAAGCTTAAAATAAGTTACCATCTGCATTATCAGTGAAAATACCATGGTAATCAGCCAGGATAAGCCATAACTGATCCAACTGATTTCTCTTGATAATATCATTTGGTCTCTCTCTACGATTCCAACAATAAAATCATGAAGATAGATTCCCATTACCAGGCCAACACAGGCACTGATAATTGTGAGCATTATGGCCTCTCGATAGATATAACCATTGGCCTCCTGATCCGTAAAACCAAGTACCTTAAGGGTCGCTATTTCTCGTAATCTCTCACTGATATTAATAGAGGTCAGGTTGTAAAGAACAATGATTGCCAGCAGCGATGCTACCACCACTATCAGCAGAATGATACTGTCCAGGCTGTCATTGCTTTCGATGGCTTTCTCCAATACATCACCGGTATAAATCACATTCATTACAAAGCCGCTGTCTATGAGATGCTCAGATAAAGTATCTTTATCCCCTGTAAAATCAGACACAATGGTATTATAGGTTGGTGCTTCACCAAAAATCTTATCATACAGTTCATTGCTCATATAGATATAATGAGAGGTATAGTTTTCTGTTACTGCACTGACAGTCAGGGAAAATACGTTATTATCAGTATCTTTCACTGATAAGGTATCTCCTTTGCCAAGCTTCAGTACCTCTGCTAATTTCTGAGTTATTACAACTCCGCTGTCGCTAAGAGTAATTTCAGCTCCGCTTTTTGTATCTCTTAGGTTAAAGTATTCAGAAAATCCTTCCTGATTCTCCGGTACAATAACATAAGAATCCAGAACCTTTCCTTTCGCCTTACGTTTGGAGCCGTCTGCATTATCAACTCTTCCTTTACTGCTTTGGAATGCTGTCTGTCTTATCAGCAGGGGATTATTTACCTGTTCTTTGGACAGCAGTTCTTGCAGTTCTCCAGAAATACTCTTCGTATCATCCTTCAGGAGCATCATGTTGCCATAGCGCAGTATTTCACCGTATTGCCTTTGCGCCACTCCCTGCATGCTATCCCTTAAGCCAAAACCGACAAGTAACAAAGCTGTACATCCAGCTACACCCACAATAGTCATTAAGGCTCGTTTCTTGTATCTGAATATATTACGCATGGTAACTTTCCAGGTAAAAGAAAGACGTTTCCAGATTGGAGTGATTCGCTCTAACAGAATTGTTTTTCCTTTGGCCAGAGGAACCGGACGCAGCAGGGCTGCCGGCTTCTGTTTTAATTCTTTATTACAGGAAACAACCGTAACCAGGGTCATCAGCACTATTGCCACTCCTAATATCTGAATAAATGACACCAGATCATATTTTAATATAAGCGAGGGCAGTATATACTGATAATTGGAATAAATTAGAGGCGGAATAATACTGCAGCCTGCATAAAATCCCACTATTGAACCCAGACCCGTAGCTGAGAGGATATAGAACAGGTAGGTAGAAATAATCTTGCCATCACTGTATCCAAGTGAGGTCAATGTCCCCAGTTCACTGCGTTCTTCTGCTATCATACGTGTCATGGAGTTAGAGGTCATAAGCATTCCAAGCAATATAAAGAAGAAAGGGAATACTGCGGCAACTGAGTTGACCACATCAATATCAGTTTTTAAGCTAGTGTAACCTACTGCGGCATCTCTGTCCTGTATATACCATTTGGGCCTTTCCAGTTTGGAAAGTTCTTCTCTGGCATCTTTGATCTTGCCCTCAGCATCTGCCATTTCTGTATTGAACTTGTCAAGATTTTCATTATATTCCGCATAGCCATCAGCCAGCTTCTTCTCGTTATCTTCTATTTCTGCTTTTCCTTTGGCAATTTCTTTCTCAGCTTTTTGAATCTCTGCCTGAAAGGTTTCAATACCCTTATTCAGCTCCTTCTCTTTTGCAGCTAAAGTATCAATAGAGCCTCTTAAAGCTAACATACCATTATAGCCTTCCGTATATTGCCGGATGGATGCATTAAGCTGTTCTGCTTCGGGACTACCTTCCGGGAGCAGTGCTGCCTGCCCTTTTAGCTGAGTAAGTGCAGTTTCCAGCTCTGCTATTTTGGCATTCAATCCCTTCCGGTTTGTTCCGCTTTGGGTAAGTGCTGCGTCAATCTCCTTCCAGCCGTCAGCTATCTGGACCCTGGCGGCAGCAAATTCACGATTCTGCTTCTCCTTGTTATTCTTTAGCGTCTGCTCGTTTTCTTTAAGCTCGCTCTTTCCGTCTTCCAGTTTTTTTGCGTTATCGTCCAGTTCTGTCTTAGCATCATTAAGCTTTGTTTCTCCTTTCGCTTTTTCTGAGCTCAATTTATCTTCATTTTCTTTAATTTCAGCATCTGCTTCATTATAAATCTCATTATAACGGGCAGTTTCTCTCTCTGCCTTTATACTCACCAGCTGCTCCTGAAGCTTCTCTGCTGCCTCATCATAAGCATCTGAATAGGCAATAGTATCCTTGGCGCCTGCTGCTGTCAGATAGATTTCCGTATAGACATCCATGGTAAAATTACTGCTGTTTATAAATATAAAGGAAGATAGTTTACCGTCTCCATTTGTAGTGCTTCCATATTCCTCTGCCAGATAGAGCACTGATTCAGCGGTTCCTACTACTGTGAACTCTTTGTTCTTAAGCTTGTCACTGACATCATCGGTTATTACAAGCTTATCTCCGATTTTATACGACTTGCTGTCTGTTATACACTCCGTATCCTTCTGAGGCATTCTTCCTTCAACCAGTTTTACCTTATTTACTGATTCCAGACCATGAAGCCTAACAGTCAGACCGCTTGCTGTCTGACCACTTACAGTCTGGACAGCTGTAGTTTGACTACCTGTAGTCTGCCCGTCGGTAGTCTTAACTCCTGTAGTCTGATTGTTTGTAGTCTTACCATTTCCGGCCTGGCTACCTGCGGTCAGACTACTCGTAGTCTGGCTATCCGTAGTCATCTCCTGTGCCAGGACATCCAAAGAGTACGCAGGTATTACAGCCTCTGCATTACTAAGGGCTTTCAGAGCCACCACATCCTCCTCTGTAAGTCCCATGGAACTGACAATTTTAAAATCCATTAGATTATAATCTCTGTAATACTTATCAGCAACGGCTGACATATCCGGTGCACTTGCCTGTATCCCTGCAAAAAAACCGACACCTACCATAACCATAATAAGCAGTGATATATATCTTCCGAAAGATTTCTTTATTTTTACCAGCGAATTTTTATACAGCAAGCCAATCACCACACAATCTCATCCGCTTTTTTCGGATTTTCATTAACTATTACTTCTTTCACAGTGCCGTTTTTGATTTTTATTACCTTATCCGCAACCTCAGCTATTACGGCATTGTGCGTAATCAGGACAGTAGTCATATCCATCTCTTTACAGTTTTTTTGCAGCAGCTCTATTATAAGCTGCCCCGTCACACTGTCTAAGGCTCCTGTAGGCTCATCACACAACAGCAGTTTTGGATTTTTAGCAATAGCTCTGGCTATGGCCACCCTTTGCTGCTCGCCTCCGGATAATTGGGACGGAAAGTTACTCAATCGCTCTCCTAACCCCACTTGATTAAGTACTGTGCCAGGGTCCAAAGAATCCGGGCATATCTGACAGGCAAGCTCAACATTTTCAAGTGCTGTGAGATTTCCCATAAGATTATAGAACTGGAATACGAAACCGATATCCCTGCGTCTGTAATTAACCAGTTCCTTCTTACTGTATTTATGAATTTCCTTACCATCTACCTTAATACTGCCGCCGCTTGGACTGTCCATGCCTCCCAGTAAATTCAATACGGTAGTTTTTCCGGCTCCAGAGGGACCAAGTATAACTACCAGTTCACCTTTTTCTATTGTAAAAGAACAATCAGCGACTGCAGAAATCTTCACATCACCGATTACATATTCTTTTTTGATATTTTCAAATTCTATGAGTGCCATTTATACCTCCATTTTAGTAAACACTGTGTTGACAATCAGACTCGGATACATTATATTGACATTGTGAAACAATTACAATAATCAAAACCTTTATATATGAAAGTTTTTCAACATAAAACCAGGATATGTTTAGAAGTTTATAATAATTTTACTTGTTGGAGGTGCTGCTAATGGAGGCTAAGAAAACAGACAGACGTGTAAAGTATACCAGAATGGTAATTAAGAACAGCCTGATAAAGTTTCTGAAGCAAAAACCCATAACTAAGATTTCTGTGAAAGAAATCTGCGAAAATGCTGATGTTAACCGGGCTACTTTTTATGCACACTATCTGGATCAATATGATTTGCTCCGGAAAATCGAAGAAGAGGTAATCGATAACATTAACCAGTTTTTAAGCGGCTGTAACTTTAAAGAGGATACCCTTGTCACTGTGGAAGCCACAGAAAAGATTCTGGACTATGTCAAAGATAACGCAGAGCTCTTTGACCTTTTGCTGAATACTAACGGGGATATCCGGTTTCAGCAGGAATTTATCAATATTATCGGGAAACAGCATTTCATCCCTATGATCGGAAATGAGTCCATAGACCGGGAAGATGCTGAATATATCTTTCATTTTCTGGCGTGCGGTGCTATCGGTGTTATTCAAATGTGGTTAAAGGAAGGTATGAAAAAGTCCTCCAGAGAAATAGCGGATTTAATACTTAATACTGCTATCAACGGCAAAGCCTCTTATACCTGATAACCGTATAAACAGACAAAATAAGGGCCCTAACAGCTTGTTTCACTTCTCAGCTTCTTCAATGGAAGGTTGTTCTGGAAATATTATTTTCTGCTATTAGGATACCCTTTAAGTTTTTTTATTATTTATCTCGTCTCTTACCCTGTTTAGGAAATTTATTATAGGCTCTTTTCTCTTTCAAAGTGCCATCTGCTGTCATACGATACTTCTTCTTAGGTGCTGTATCTGCCTGTTTTTCTTCTGTTCTTAATGATTTGTTTGAAGTATTGGCTCCCCTGCCGCTTTTTGCTGTAGCTTCCTTTTGTGTGTTTTCTTTTCTTCTGGGCTGTGTTTTCTTTTCAGAAGGAAAATTATTCATTAACGGGTATGGATGCTCCTTTACTTCAATTAAGTGTTTCCTTATCAATTTTTCTATTTGTGCCAGCAGTTCCTTCTCATCAAAATCACAAAAGGATATGGCCGTTCCTGCAAGTCCTGCCCGGCCTGTACGTCCGATGCGGTGCACATAGGTCTCAGGTACTTCCGGCAGGTCAAGATTAATTACATGGGACAGCTCATCAATATCAATTCCTCTGGCTGCAATATCTGTGGCAACCAGTACACGAAGCTGTTTGTTCTTGAAATCACTCAAGGCACGCTGACGTGCTCCCTGGGATTTATCACCATGGATTGCCTGGGCAGCGATTTTTTTCTTAGCCAACTGGCGGACGATATAATCAGCGCCGTGTTTGGTGCGGGTAAATACAAGGACGGAGGATATGGAACTATCCTTTAGTAGATGTACTATCAAATCCTTTTTATTTTTCTTATCCACGTAATAAAGATATTGTTCTATGGTATCAACAGTTGAAGATACCGGAGTAATCTCTACCTTGGCAGGATTTTTCAGCAGGGAACGGGATAGATTGGCGATATCAGAAGGCATGGTAGCGGAAAATAGCAAGGTCTGCTTATTTGCAGGAGTTTTGGCTATGACCTTCTTTACATCATTTATGAAGCCCATATCTAACATACGGTCTGCTTCATCCAGAATAAACATCTTGATATGCTGCAGCGTTATCTGCTGCTGATTCATTAAATCAAGCAGTCTTCCAGGGGTTGCTACCAGGATATCTACTCCCTCCTTCAGGGCTTCCTCCTGGGGTTTTTGTGAGACTCCGCCAAAGATTACACAGGTTTTAAGATCTGTATATTTACCATAGGTGGTAAAGCTTTCATAAATTTGAATAGCCAGCTCTCTGGTAGGGGTTAATACAAGTGCTCTTATTTCTCTTTTCTTTGAACGTGGCTGTTTATCCTGGCAGAGCAATTGCAGTGTCGGTATGGCAAAGGCAGCTGTCTTGCCGGTTCCGGTCTGCGCACAGCCCAGCAGATCACTGCCATTTAGTACAATTGGAATAGCTTTCTCCTGAATTGGTGTCGGTATTTCATAGTTTTCCTTTTCTAAGGCTTTTAATATATCAGGTATTATATTTAATTCTTTAAATTGCATGGTCGCTCCTATTTCAGTTAACATTATTAAACACAGACCACCATTATATCACACAATAGCAATAATAGCATCTAAACAATGTTTTTCTCCATTGTTTTTAAATCAGCGCTGTGGGAGGCAATCTGCACCTGTTTATAATTTGCTTTTATGAAGTACATTTGGTATCATATAATCTATATAATTTTACAAACAGACAGCATAATATACCATATACAAGCAGCAAAGAATGCAGCCTGTTTTCCCGCTAAGGGTTGTGGTCAGTCTGTGTAGTCACCGCGGTACTGCCATCTGTTGCGACAGAATATTTAACTTATATAGAAGAATGGAGAAAAAATTGGAGAACTCAATGGATAATCAAGAGCAAAAACATCAACGACGCATTCGATATAAAGGAACTCACCCTAAGAAATTCAGTGAAAAATACAAAGAATTGAATCCGGAAAACTATGGGGATACCATAGAAAAAGTAATTTCTAAAGGCAATACACCTGCCGGTATGCACCGCTCCATCTGCGTGGAGGAAATTCTGGAAATTCTAAAAATTGCTCCCGGTGAAACAGGGTTGGACGCTACCTTAGGATACGGCGGTCACACCTTGGAAATGCTTAAACGCCTGGAATCCAAAGGGCATCTTTATGCAACAGATGTAGATACAATAGAGCTTCCCCGTACCAGAGCACGCCTGGAGCAGTTAGGTTATGGTCCTGAAATCCTGACCATAAAGCAAATGAACTTTTCCGCTATCGATCAGGTGGTGACTCTCTCCGGTCCCTTAGATTTTGTACTGGCTGATTTAGGTGTCTCTTCCATGCAGATTGACAATCCTGACCGAGGGTTTTCCTTTAAGTCCGAGGGCCCCTTAGACCTGCGTCTCAATCCCAGCAATGGTATTTCTGCCGCTGAACGACTAAAGACCATCACACAAAGCGAACTAGAGGGATTACTTTTTGAGAATTCAGATGAACCGAATGCAGCTGCTATTGCCAAAGCTGTCGTTACTGAAATCAAAAAAGGAAATGATATATCAACGACAAGTAAGCTTACACAGATTATTAAAGATACGCTTAAGTTCCTGCCGGAAAGTACCCGTGAGGAAGAAGTTAAGAAAGCTTGCAGAAGATGTTTTCAGGCACTTCGAATCGATGTCAACAATGAATTTGAAGTATTATATGACTTTTTGGAAAAGCTTCCGGCAGCACTTGCTCCTGGTGGACGGGTAGCCATACTTACCTTTCATTCAGGAGAAGACAGACTGGTTAAAAAATCCTTTAAACAGCTGCTCCGTGCCGGTGTCTACCGTGAAATTGCTCCTGATGCCATACGTCCTTCAGCAGAAGAATGTAATGCCAACAGCCGTGCCCGCTCTGCAAAACTACGCTGGGCTATAAAAGCTTAAGTACCGGTTCAGATTATTGAAATATTCAATGTCCCCTTGATTCATTAAACTACCCCTTCTATTCGATGAAAGGCTATACCCATATTCATCAATAAAAGGGGGCTTTAATAAATATTGGCTATTTTACCTTAAGAACCTTTAATTGCTTACCGCCTATCATGGTATTTTGCATTGCCTCCAAGACCAGCGGACCTTTTCCATTAAGTATTTCTACATAGGTAAGTGTATCCTGAATAGTAATAATCCCGATATCGTCAGCTGTAATGCCATCCAGATTAGAAATAACCCCAACAAAATTCGTTGCTCTGAGTTTCTTTTTCTTACCGCCATAGAATTTAAGCTTCATTATATCCCTATTGAGATTATCACTCTTCATTACCTTGATAACCGGAGCTGCTTTTTGTTTCTTATCAAAAGCAGGTTTCATAAGGGCAACTTCCTCTTTTGCCGGTCTGACCGCCTGGGTAATCTCAAATCCAATGAAATTCTCGATATCTTTTAAATACCTGTCTTCCGCTGTTGTTACAAAGGAAATGGCTTTTCCCATCTGACCTGCTCGTCCGGTTCTTCCGGTGCGGTGAACATAGACTTCTCTTTCAAGTGGCAGGTCATAATTTATGACTAAGGATATATTCTCTACATCAATTCCTCTGGCCGCCAGATCTGTAGCAACCAGATAGCTGAACTCTCCTCTTTTAAAGCGGTTCATGGAAGACAGGCGCTCCTCCTGCTCCATCCCGCCATGAATCTTATGGCAGGGATATCCCATAGCAGTCAGGTGATAACATACCAAATCCACCTGCTCTTTGGTTCTGCAAAATATAATACAGCTGTCCGGATTCTCTATAATCGTAACATCTCTCAGTAATTCAAATTTATCCTCATTGTCCGTATAATAAAGTGAATGCTTTATTTCCTTTGCTGGAGTGTCTGACTTACTGATATCAATATAATCAGGATTTCTTAAGTACTTTGATGTTATATTCAGGATTTCTTCTGGTATTGTTGCAGAAAACATCATTGTTACACGTTCAGTCCTGAGCTCTTTCAGGATACTTTCAACCTGTTCTAAAAATCCCATATCCAGCATTCTGTCAGCTTCGTCGATTACTAAATAACTTATCTTGTTTAAGGGCAGGGTTCCTTTTCTGATATGATCCAGAACACGACCGGGGGTTCCTGCAACAACATGGGACTTCTGCTTTAGTTCTGTCTTCTCTATGGAGAAGGAATGTCTGCCGTAGATTGCCGTAGCTTTGATTCTCTTAAATCTGCCGATGTTGGTAAAGTCCTCTTTCACCTGAACCGCCAGCTCTCTGGTCGGTGTCAGAATAAGAGCCTGGGGTTTATTTTCAAGCCACTGAATCTGCTCACATATGGGTATCGCATATGCTGCCGTTTTCCCGCTGCCTGTTTGTGCTTTTACCAGCAGATCATTATTTTCCAAGGCTTTTGGTATCACCTGCTGCTGAACCTCGGTAGGTATATTATATTCAAGTCCGCTCAATGCCTTTTTTATTTCTTCACTTAACCTAAAATCCTGAAAACTTTTAACTCCCATTAATTAACCTCTTTTATCTTTCGCAGCTTAATTTTTCCTTCTCTGTTAACCACGTCCATACTTCCTACTATTGCCCTGCAAAGGAATTGCCTCCTGCTGCCAAAGCCTCTGCCAGGATTCTTATGGCCTTAGGCCCTACCCCATGTAATCTTAACAGTTCTTTCTCAGAAACCTTTGTAAGTTGTGAAAGCTTTGTATAACCTGCCTCTGTAAGAGCATTTAAAGCAGGCCTTCCGATATTAGGGAAATCACAGTCCGGTGTAAGGTTCTGTGCTGTCTCATATGATTCTTGCTTCATTGTACCTCCTTTTAAATACTGGTGCCTTAGCATAAAGTTAGAATTATTCTCTCACTTTGTAGTATTCCGGTTTTATATGAATTATATTATCCTGTCATTTGAAGGTTATGTCAACATATGTCTACTCAAAAAATGCTGCTGTATTTAAATCCATATGCAAAAAAAGCTGCACAGCCTCCCTCCACACATCTGCACATCTTAAAGATATATTGCTGTGTTTGATACATATTAACATATCTTCAAAAACACCAACAATCAATGCAGACAGTGATACCAGGAAACCCTACAGCTTCTCTCAGCTATTTATTCTTATACAGCCAGAATACCCTTACTATGACATTTCTACTAATTGAACTTCATAACCTTCCGAATCCTTAATAAAGATAAACCTTGTGTGCGGATTGGGCGCAATTGGGCCTCTTAGTATAGGTATGTTCCGACTCTTCAGATATTCCATGGTGTCCTCCAAGGATTCAACTGCTAAACCTATGGATATATCAGAATAAAGCACTTTCTTCTCGTTTGCAGTAGTTTGCAGCAATTCAATTTTAGGTTGATTTTCCTCACCCAACATAGCCATTTCTATCCCATTTCCGCTATGACGACTAATAACCGGCAGACCTAAGACCCCATTATAAAAAGATAAAGCTTCTTCTAAATTTACAACCGGCAGTGTAACCCAACAAAAATTCATATTTGTCTCCCATCTGCGTGCATCAGCACACTTTTCTATTTCCGAGGAAATATATAATTCCAGCAATAACAATAAACAAAGAAAAATACAGGTACATACGGCTGTAACCGGCAGCTGTCGCAATTACACCGCCTGCCACGGAGCCAAATCCTATCCCTCCGTCAAACCCCGTAAAGAAGGTAGCATTAGCTGCCCCCAGTCTTTCCTTCGGTGCCCGCAGGACTGCCAGCGTCTGCAGACAGGAAAGCACAGCTCCGAATCCCAGACCATATAGAGCGGCACTCATCAAAAATACAGGCAGTGTTCCTGCATTTGATAAAAGGAGCATTGCTATGATTAGTAATATTAGGCCGGGATAGATAACAATATTTACTCCCAAACGGTCCGTCAATTTTCCGCAAATAGGTCTGGACAGCAGCAGAACCACAGCATATACGGTGAAAAACATGCCGATGTTCTGAATTCCCCTTTCAGAAGCATAGAGGGATAAAAAACCTGTAATGGAACCATAGGTGGCGCAGGTAAAAAATATAACAACTGAAGGAAAGACAGAAGCCTTCTCATAAGCTGCCGCTTTTACCCTCACCTCACTTTTCTCTGCTTTTATACTGTTTCTTATAAACAGTGATAAAATCAATACTATAATCCCAAGTACAGCTGACAATAAGGCAATCCTGGTAAATCCATATCGGGCAAGTATGGATAAGCCGATACCAGGTGCCAGAGCCATTGCCAGACTGCTGGATAAGCTGAAAAACCCCATTCCTTCACCAAAACGGCTTTTTGGTATAACATCGGAGGCAATCGTACTGCTGGAGGTGCTTGCCATACCCCATCCTATACCATGTATAAATCGAAATACCAGAATTATACCAATCACAGGAAACCAGGTATAAGCTATGGTTACCAGGATAATAATACACAGGCCAATTATAAAAATGCCCTTTCTTCCCATCTTATCAAGAATAATCCCTGCTACCGGACGAATCATCAGGGATGCTACGGTAGAGGCTCCGATGATCCAGCCTAATAAAGCATCCCCTCCTCCTAAGGATTTAACATAAACGGGCAATGTGGGTAAAAGCATTTGAAATCCGCAGAATAAAAGAAGGTTTACTATTGAAATAATAATAAAATCTTTTGTCCATAATGTTTGTTGTTCTTTCACAAAGAATCTCCTCTAATTCCAATCAGTCCGTATTAGAGACTAAGTCCATTTTCTCATCTGTTACATTTTTCAGTATTTTATTTAGAAGTATCAGTATTTGTTCTACTTCTGCCTCTGATAAGTTTTTTGTTGTTATGTTTACCAGTTCATGAAAGGTATTTTGCAAGCTGGGAGCAATCTCCCTTCCCGCCTCTGTTAAATATAATCTATCAATACGTCTGTCTTTTTCATCCTTTTCCTTACGTATATAACCACTTTGTATCAAATATTTTACAGCCTTTGCTGTAGTAGATTTGCCAACAAGCAGGAATTCACTTAATTCCTTCTGGCTAATACCTTCATTTTTAGAGATTACATAAAAAAAATCATGCTGACCGCTTTGTATTGATATATCTTTTAGTTTTGCATTTATAATACTTTGAAGATTTCTATAAATAGCTGCATTTAATTTTCCTATACTCTCCAGCTTTCTTCACTCCTTTCTCATTAGTTTCCTTTGCAACTATCTCATCATACCATTAATTAGTTTCTTATGCAACTATTATTTACAGAAAAAAAAGACTGAAATAGAAAATCGCAATAAGTGATAAACGAACAGCAAGTTTTGGGAAGATATGATATGACTATTTTGATAAAATCATTATAGTAAAATCATAATGGGGGGCAAAAAATGAAGTATATTCCCAAACCTAAACAACCTTTAGTCACACATATTTATACAGCCGATCCGTCCGCTCACGTTTTCGAAGATAAACTCTATATCTATCCCTCTCACGACCTTGAACATAACGAACCGGATAATGATAATGGTGACCAATACAAGATGGAGGATTACCACGTTTTATCCATGGAGAACATAGCTTCTCCCTGCACTGATCATGGCGAAGCACTCCATCTAAAAGATATTCCCTGGGCCAGCCAGCAATTATGGGCTCCTGATGCTGCCTACAAAGACGGTATCTATTATTTATTTCTTCCGGCCAAAGATAAAGATGGCATATTCCGAATAGGGGTTGCAACCAGTACAAGTCCTGACGGTCCTTTCCATGCAGAGACAACCTATATACCCGGAAGCTTTAGTATCGATCCCGCTGTTTTCACTGATGAGGATCAAAAGACTTATTTGTATTTTGGCGGTCTTTGGGGCGGTCAGCTGGAAAAATGGCAGACGGGGGAATTTCTTGCAGATGCCATAGCTCCCTCCGGCAATTCACCAGCCTTAGGACCAATGGTCGCTGAGCTAAGCGATGATCTGCTTTCCTTTAAGAATAAGCCTCAGGAAATTATAATCCTGGATGAACACGGAAACAGGATAACGGCAGAGGATGAAGACAGGCGGTATTTTGAAGGCCCCTGGATGCATAAGTACAACGGAATTTATTACCTGTCCTACTCAACCGGTACCACTCATTACATTGTCTATGCTATCAGTGATAATCCCCAGGGTCCCTTTACCTATCAGGGAAGAATCTTAGAACCTGTTGTTGGTTGGACGACACACCATTCCATTGTTCAGTTCGGCGATAAATGGTATCTGTTCTACCATGACAGTTCCTTATCCGGCGGAGTTAATCATAAGCGCTGTGTCAAATATGCAGAGTTAAAATACAACACGGACGGTACAATTCAAAAGATAATGCCTTAAAAATAACAATTTTTCTGTACAGATACAGCTTTTTGCTGGTGCGGCTAAATAAAAGCTAAACCGGCAACTGGCTGAGCTGTACAAGCCTCAGCCATAGAACCAAAAACAGCTATAAGAAAAGGAGCTTGACTTAGTACCCTTTATCTTTTGCCGGGTAGAGCCATTGCGCTATACTTCAGTGTTATTACTTAATTTAATCTCCACTTTTCTTCCTTCAAAGGGTATCTCTCTTTCTATACCATTAACCTTTAGGATAAACGAGCTGTAAAGTTTCTCATATCCTCTGTATGAAAGCTCTGCCGTAAAAATTCCTTCTTTTGTAATTGAAAATTCATATTGGTTATACACACCTTCAATATAATCAAAACTCTCTCCGTCATCCTGGTAATGGGTATATACGCCATCCCCACAATAGATATCAAGAATCAGTGCTGTAATTTCCTTTTCCCCTACATATTCCTGAGGCGGATAGTTGGGGATGATAGAACCTTCCTTAACGTAGAGGGGGCAAACCTCAAGAGGTGCATCTGCAATGAGATATCCTGCTCCTTCTACTACATTGCCAGTCCAGTAATCTATCCAATTTCCTTCTGGCAGATATACCATACGGTTAAGAGCTCCCTGCATAACCACCGGTGCAACCAGAAGACTTTCACCTACCAGGAACTGGTCGTTGCATTCACGGACTCTTAAATCAGTTTCATAATGAAGTACAAGAGGTCTTAGGACAGGAAGTCCGCTTTGCTCCCCTGCCACAAATAAATCATAGAAATATGGCAGTAGCTTATATCTTAACTCTACATATCTACGGTAAATATCCATGGTCTTCTTGCCAAACTGCCAGGGTTCCTGATAGAAGCTGCCTTTATTGGAATGGTTTCTGAACAGCGGGGAAAAGCATCCCACCTGAACCCACCTGGTTAAGAGTTCGGCTGTAGTATCTGAACCAAAACCTCCAACATCCGTACCCACAAAACTCATACCGCTTAAGCCTAAATTACACAATTGGGGAACTGCCATTTGTAAATGTGCCCAAATGCTGTGGTTATCCCCTGTCCAGGCTGTAGTATATTTCTGGCTTCCGCTATAACAGGCTCTGGTAATGACAAAAGGTCTTCTTTTATCATACTTCTTTAGACCTTCATAGGTTGCCCTGGACATAAGGTGCCCATAAACGTTATGCATTTCACCATGGGTTGCTTTTCTCTTTTCATCGGAAAATACGATATCCTCAGGAATTTCACCTTGAAAGCTGGCAGGTTCGTTCATATCATTCCATACTCCTCGAACTCCGTAATCCAACAGAAACTTCTGGTTATCTGCCCACCACTCTCTCACCTTTTCATTTCCAAAGTCCGGATAAACAGAATCACCGGGCCATACCTGATTCACATAGATTTCACCTTCCGGTGTTTTCACAAAATAATCCTTTTCCACACCTTCGTCGTAAACCTTGTAACCTTCTTCCGCTTTCACTCCGGGATCAATAATCGTAACTATCTTAAATCCATCTTTCCCTAAATCCTGAAGCATTTTCTTAGGCGCATCATAGGAAGTTTTATTCCAGGTAAAGACCTTATATTTTTCCATATAATCAATGTCCAGATGGATGGTATCACAGGGAATGTGATTGTCTCTTAGGTCTTTCGCCAGTTTTCTGACATCGCTTTCCGTTTCATAGCCCCATCTGGACTGATGATACCCAAGGCTCCACAGCTGTGGCCTGTTAACCCTGCCGGTAAGGGCGGTGTAGCCTTTTATTATGTCCTTCATTTCTTCCCCGGTAAAGAAGTAATAGTCAAGGTTTCCCCGGTCAGCTGCAAAATAAAAATATTCACTGCTTTCCTTTCCCATATCCCAGTAAGAACGGTTGGTGTTATCAAAAAATATACCATAGACACTATTAGCCTTTACCGTAATCAGAAAAGGTATGGTTTTGTATAAAGTCTTATAACTGTCTACCTGAGGTGTGGGGTCATCTGTATTCCACATTTCATAATCGTAGCCTCTTTTATTTAAAAACCCGGTCTTGTCTCCAAGCCCGTAGAAATATTCATCACCTTCCAGTTCTTTTATCACCTGAAGCTTATGGTTATTCACTTCATTCTTAAGCTGATGTCCTTCTTTTGCCATCAGTTCAATTAACTCTTCACTAAGTACAAGCCGAAGCTTACGCTCACCGCGGTAGTCCCTGCATAAAATACTTCCGTCTGCTTTATAAAAGTCCACCATAAAATCCTCATAAACTTTGATGGTAACTTTCGCCGTACTTATAACCAGGCAATCCCCTGCCATGGCCGCGCTAAATCCTGTATCCCATAATACTGGCTCCTCAATGGCTTTTGACTTTCCATTATCCTCAAATTTTGAGAACACATGTATTATGAGGTCACTTATAATAGAAATTGTACCCCTGCCATTTTCAAATACGATTTCTACATCTTGCTGTTTTGCTTCAAAATTTACTATTTTTCCAAACATTCTGAACTCCGCTTCTTTTATAGGCATCTTCTCTTGATGTGATACATTAATTAATATTATCTGGGATGTGTCTGAAAACTGCTTGAGTGGGACATTCAGAACCGTGCCATGAGTTTTCAGACAAGCCTTAATATGCCGGCAAGTTATATGAAAGATATCGGCTTGCCGGCACATCAATTGTATTTATTATGCAGTATTTTCTTAAGAACACTTAACTACAGCAAGGCTTTTACAGCTGCAGTTAGACTGACAGGTAAGAATTTTTATTTCAATTTATTTATTTTGCATTTGCCTGATAGGTTTCAAATGCATCCATCTGTATTTTCATGAAATCATCATAGCCCATCTGTTTTAAGGTATCAATGTAAGTATCCCATTCTTCTTCCACTCCGCCTTCTGTTACCCATTTGGCCTGCATGGTAGTTACATAAGAATTGATATCCATATAAAGTGTTGATAAATCATTTAATTGCTCATTGGTATAACTTACATTGGGATATGCCGGTTTTGCATACTGGCTTAAATCTTTATCAAGCTCAAGCTTCAGTCCGTCACCACTGTCTGCAGGTAATTTAACTTTATCATTAAAACCATCCGCTATATATTTCGGACCAAAGTCACGAAGAGAATTAACCCATGCAAAGGTATCTGCGGAATCTCCATTGGTAGGAGGAAGCAGGGAGTAGGTATCTCCCTCTTTTTCAACACCTACACCAAAGGAGCCATAGAAGGTTTGAATGGAGGCATCTTCTGTATAGAACTGATCCATCCAGCGAAGAAGTGCTCCGGGATCTTCGCAGTTATTGGTAATCATGAATTCGTTTCTGCTGTAATTCCAGTGCTCTGGATCAGAAGAGATATAACGCTCTCCGTCAGGTCCCTGTAAGGCTGTCAAAGCTGTATACTGTGAAGAGTTGGGACCAAAAGTTGCATCGGCTGTCCAACCAGGCGCTGAACCGATTAAAGCTGTTTCATTCATAAGCTTTGCATCTCTCATGGAGGTATCCTGTGTAAACACTTCCGGATCGATCAAGCCCTCACTATAAGCTTTATGCATCCATTTAATACCTTCACGGTAGGAGTCGAGGGTGGGCAGGTAAGCCGGCTGTCCGTCTTTGATGGACATTAAATAAGTATTATCTGCACCAATGGTCATACCAAAAGGAAGCAGGAAGAACATTGTAGTATCGGCATAACCCTGTCCATAAGGAATTTCATCGTTGGGATCACCGTTTCCGTTGGCATCCTGGTCCTTGAACGCCTTTAATACATTATAGTATTCCTCATATGTCTGAGGCATTGAGAGGCCTAAGTTATCAAGCCAGGTCTGATTGATGAACATCTGGTTTGCTACTATCGGTCTGCAGGGTTTTTTACTGGGAAGTCCGTATATATGTCCGTCAGAGGAAGTTGCAAGTGCCTTCATTGTCGGATCTTTTTCCAGAATTGCCTTGAAGTTAGGCATGTTTTCATTAATATAATCATCCAAAGCAATAAAGGAATTCTGGTTTGAGGCGATTTCAGCCGCAGAAAAACAGATGGAACCTAAAAATGCATCAGGTAAATCACCGCCTGCCATTAATACCGCTTTTTTATCCCCCCAGTCAGAATTAAGAATAGTTTCCCATTGAATCTTAATACCGGCATTTTCAGCAGCAGTATCTACAAAGCCTTCATGATAGGCTTCACCCCAGTCTGCCCAACGCACTGTAGCCACCTTAAAAGAATTCTGCTCTGCTGTTTCATTTCCTTTGCCCTGGCTTTCCTGAGAGGTCGGATTAGCGTTATTATCTCCTCCCTTTCCCCCGCAGCCTGTTAATGAGACTGCTAACATTGCTGCCATAACTATGGCACTCACTGCTTTCTTAAACATAACTATCTCCTCCAATTATTCTTTAATGGCACCTATCATAACCCCTTGATTAAAGTACTTTTGCAGAAAAGGATATAAGCACATAATCGGAATGGTTGAGATTACAATTGATGCATATTTCATCATATCAGACAGTCTTCGAAGCTCAGATGCCATTTCCCCTGTAGCAGCTCCAAGGAGTGACTGATTAGATATCAGTATTCTTCGCAGTAACAGCTGTAATGGTTGTAAGTTCGAGCTCTGCAAGTAAATCAAAGCATTAAACCAGGAATTCCAAATGCCTACTGCCGTCCATAATCCAATTACGGCAATAATTGCCTTGGATAAGGGTATTGCAAACCGAAAGAAATATCTTATGGTACCACAGCCGTCAATCTGTGCAGATTCCCATAGTCCTTCCGGTAAGCTTGAATTAAAAAATGTTCTTGCCACAATTATATTATAAGTAGATACCGAAAAAGGTACTATCATAACCCAGAAGGAATCCAATAAATTAAAGTCCTTTACTACCAGATAAATGGGTATCAGACCGCCGCTGATAAACATTGGTATAATATAGAATAAATTAATCCATTTTCTTCCCACCATATCTTTTCGGGACATGGCATATCCGGCGGTAATATTAACTAATAATGCAACCAGTGTACCTGTTAAGGTATAAATTATCGTATTACCATAACTGCGCCAGATAGCTGCCTGTTTAAACAATTCCCGGTATCCGTCCAGTATCCACTTCTTCGGCCAGACCCATACATTTCCGTTGGCAACATCTGCCGGATTACTAAAGGATGCTATGATAATAAACCATAAAGGATAAATAACTGCCAATATCATCAAAACCGCAATGGCGTGGATAGCAAAGTCAACTATTCTGTCCTGACGGCTCTTTTTCATTCTAACGGGTTTCTGTCTGCTCATGAAAAACCCCTCCTTATATCAAACCGGTATCTGTAGTTTTCTTTGAAAACCAGTTAACCACTAAGAGTACCGCCAAATTTACTACCGTATTAAACAAACCGATTGCAGTCGACAGGCTGTATTGAAAGCTCTGCATGCCAACTTTATAGACATAAGTAGAAATAATCTCACTGCCCATGGAGTTCTGGGTATTTTGCAGCAGCAATACTTTCTCAAACCCTACACTTAAAATACCGCCTGCTCTTAAGATTAACAGTATCATGGCAGTGGATAGAATCAGCGGAATATCGATATAACGGATTTTCTGCATCGTAGATGCACCGTCAATGGTAGCAGCTTCGTAATATGTAGGATCTATGGCAGACAAAGCCGCCAGATATATAATACTGTCCCAGCCTAAATGCTGCCAGATATCGCTCCATACATAAACATGCTTAAAAGCCGATACGCTTGCCATGAAATTTGGTAACTCTACTCCAAACAGCCTGAAAAAGTTTGCTATGATTCCGCTGCTGGGTGACAAAAAGATCAGTATCAGACCGCACATAACCATGGTGGAAATAAAGTGCGGAAGGTAGGTTGTTACCTGAAACACCTTTTTAAACTTCTGGTTTCTGATCTGGTTGCATAACAATGCCAAAGCAATCGGCAGCGGAAACCCGACAATAATTCCATAAAGGCTGATAGATAATGTATTTTTGAGTGTTAGTGCAAACTGGTACGAATTGAAAAACTTTATAAAATGCTTGAAGCCTACCCAGGGACTCCCCATAATCCCCAGTGCCGGTGAATAATCTTTAAAGGCAATTATAAGACCATACATCGGTAAATACGCAAAGCAGAACAAAAGAACAGCAGACGGAAATAAAAGTATATATAGCGGAATACTCTTCTTTAACCCTCTGCCCAAAGAAACTCTTGCCCCTTTGGTACTATTTGATATTTTTTTCATTTTGCGTCCTCCTTTAGTGGGAATTTTATCACATTTATACAAGGGTCTATAGAACAATTCCGACTTTACCCTAGCACTATTTCGTCTTCCTGGGAAATTTGCTAGTATCTAAGAGTCTATTCTTGTATAATAGTGATAAACTAGTACTACAGGGTAGTACTAAATGGTAACCTGACTTTACACCTCCAATCATAAAATTACCATTACAGGAGCTTAAATGGGAAAAAAAAGATACAGATCCAGTTATTCACTGGAGCATTATATAAAAGTATTAATCAGTTTGTCCATTCCGATTATTGTTATTAACATTATGGTTAGCTTTTTCTCCATTATCACTACCAGGCAGCAAAATGTAACTCATATATCCAATACCATAACTTTATACCAGAATGAGACGGTTCGAAAAACCGTAGCCGTAGAGCACTTTGTCCGTTGGACAGCCATCCATGAGCCACTGGTAGAGACCCTGGAGACCAGTACCGATTTCGGTGAACGCATGGATGCCATCTCTACCTTTCGTACCAGAGTAAGTGACAATCAATATGCGACAGGCAGGGAATATCAGTATTTCCTGTATTTGAAGGAGCAGGACCTTTTCTTTAACAGTTCTGCCCTTAACCTCTCCTATTCTGATTATCTTATCTGCAAGAAAGAATTTCTCAAAAAAATCGAAAGCGGTGAGACCTTAAAAAACAGCAGCGACTGGAAGATATTAAAAATACGTAAGAATTATTACTTCTACTATATTATAACTTATAATAACCGTACTTTTATTTCACTGATTTCCGCCAGAGATATTCTGACCCCTCTTGAAGATGTAAAGCTTGGTGCCAATGGCTATATGCTTATGAAGGATGCAAACCATACCATCCTCGCCAACACGGATTCCAAAAAGAAGCACAGCCCGGGAAATCCACTTTTTTTAAGCCGCTTATATTTTGGCAATGAAGAATCGAATCTGCCTTTTACTTTAAATATTTATGTTGATAACTGGTCCTATGAGCGGATTATTATTATACAGATTTTTGTCATTATCATGGCTTTTATTGTAGCTTTAACTTTGTTTGTATTTCTGTTTTATATGCAGCAAAAGGTGATTAAGCCAATTCGGAATTTCTCCTTAAATCTCTCTAAGATCAATGAAGGTTCCAATCTGCTGGACTTGCAGGATGGCAATATCATTGAGCTGGAGCAGGCCAGCATGCAGTTTAAGAATCTGATGCGGGAAATAACCAAATTAAAAATCACCTTATATGAAGAGGAGCTGGAGAAGAAACGCATTCAAATAGGTTTCTTACAGCAGCAGATAAAACCCCATTTCTATTTAAACTGCCTGACTACCATATACAGTATGGCTCAGACAAAGAATTATAAAGAGATTGAGTCCATGGCACTTTTTACCTCCAAATATCTGCGCTACCTGTTCCAGACAAATAAGGATTTTATAAAGCTGGAATATGAACTTAATCATGTTAATGATTATTTAAATATACAAAGCCTAAGGTACGGTTCTGCCTTTTCCTATCAATGTAATATAGAAGCCGGAGCAGATGAGGCTGTCATACCTCCTCTTATCCTTATGACCTTTATTGAGAACACCATTAAGCACTGCGTATCTCTTACCATCACCCTGAAGATTACATTAACGGTACAAAAATGCAGGAGATTGGAGAAAGACTGCCTGAAAATCCTTCTGAAAGACTCCGGTCCGGGGTTTAGCAATGAGGCACTCAATGTATTAAACAGCCGCCACTCCCTTGCCGGTGAAGATGGTACCAGAATTGGAATCAGTAATACCAAAGAAAGACTCACCTTTTTATATGGTGAAGAGTATGAGTTGAAATTCTCCAATAATATAGATATGGGTGCATGCATAGAGCTTTTACTGCCTTTTCATACAGAAAATAAATAGAGGAGGATTATATAAGTTGAATGAAGTACTATACCGCTTCCGATATAAAAATGCCTGATTTAAGGTATTTCTAATCCCGGAAAGACAGGATTCAACTATATAGAAAGAATTTTATGAATATATTACTTGTTGACGACGACCGCTTTGTATTGGGGGCCCTGCTTCAAAATATGGATTGGAAGGCTTTGGGCCTTCATGAGGTCTACACTGCCTCTAATATAAGCCAGGCCAAAGAAGTAATCAGGGAAAACTCCGTACAGATTCTGATTACAGATATCGACATGCCCCAGGGAACCGGTATTGATCTCCTCACCTGGGTACGGGAAGAAAATTATGATATTCAGACTATCTTTCTGACCAACTATGCTGATTTTACTTTTGCACAAAAAGCAGTGGAACTGCAAAGTCTGGAATATTATTTAAAGCCCATTGAATTTGACAAGCTCGCCCTAATTGTTAAAAAAGCAGTAATAAAAGTAGAAGCAGGTTATCAGGCAAAAAAAGCAGCTAATATTACTACCATGTGGGAGGATATCAAGGTAAATATTTCAGAGCATTTCTGGAGTGCTTATCTAAAACGTGAAGCAGCTTATACGGAAGAGGAACTGAAAGCACGTCTGACTAAAAATCATTTACCCTATAAAATGACGGACAAATTTATTCTTATTCTCTTTGACCTGTTTACCATTAAATTAACCGCTAAAAATGAAATAACATTTTCTTATCCGGATGCTAAAAAGCTGAGGATGGGCTTTGAAAATTCTTTCCAGGAAACCTTTGAGAAAGTATTATCTCCTCACGACATTCTTTTAGAGTTAGATCCTGTCAATGGAAGTTTTCTTGCCATTATTAACTCCACGGACAGTACAACGGAAGAATTGCTGCCCAGATTATCCGATTACTGTACAAGACTCATACGGCTGGTGAATAAAAAATATGATGCCTCCCTTAGCAGTTATATAGGACTCCCTGCTTCCTTCCAGGAGTTTCACAGCGGACTGAAGCAATTACAAGCCATGAATGAAAATATCATAGCTTGTAAGGATAAGGTCTTTTTATTGGGTGACTACATACCGGTGCAGGCCGAGTACTCCTTACCCAACCTGAAGCTTTTGGATGAATATCTGCAATTGGAAAAACGTGAATTATTTACTTCCTACTGTAAAGAGTACCTGACCACGCTGGCTCAATCTGATAAATTGAACTACACAGTTTTAGCCAGTTTCCAGATTGATGTCATACAGCTTATCTATTCTTTCTTAAAAGAGAAAGGAATATTGGCTCATAAACTGATACAGGGCAAAACCAATGACACCTTGCTGGAGCTGTCTTCTAAATCCATTGAAAACATGTTACTCTACATTACCTATCTGGTAAATACTGCTCTGGATTATGCCGCCTTCTCAGCTTCTGAAAAGTCAGTAGCCTCTATTATCTGTGAGTTTATTGACATACATTTTGCAGAGGATATTAACCGTAACAGCCTGGCTGAAATTGTATACCTGGATCCGGACTACACTGCCAGACTCTTTAAAAAAGAAACTGGGACTTCCCTGGTTAATTACATTATAAAAAAACGTATTGAAACGGCAAAGGATCTGCTTATCAACACGGTACTGTCAGTTAATCTTATATCGGATAAAGTAGGGTATGGCAATTATTCTTATTTTACAAAACTCTTTAAGAAAGAAACGGGCTTTACACCGGTAGATTTTCGCAGAATGAAGAGGCTAACTTAATTCTCCTGTGTTATTACTTCAACTTATACTTAACCAGAAAACAGTTAAAGTAAAAACCAGATCTAATAGCATTTTCTGCAAGCTATGAGTACTGCTCATGGCTTGCAGCTTCAGTTCACCTCTCTCCATAACGGCTTATATACCTAGATTTTATCCTTCAGGTAATTTACTCTTCTATAGAGATGTCATGCCCCTCCATGCTGTTTCATATGTTCAACTCCCCATAAATTCATGGAATCCAAAATTGGTTTTAATGAGTTGCCTAACTCTGTCAGGGAATATTCCACTTTTGGCGGAACTTCCGGGTAAACTTTTCTATCTATAATTCCATCCTGCTCTAATTGCTTAAGCTGTTGGGTCAGCATCTTCTGGCTTATGCCATTGATTTCTTTGCTAAGCTCCGAGAACCTTTGGGTCCCGTCATTCATCAGATTTCTTATGATTAATACCTTCCATTTGTGACCGATTAGATTAACAGTGTGTTCAATGGGACAGGATTTATTACAGGGCATATGCAAACCTCTTTCTATCAATAATTATTACTTACCTTTCATAATCATTACTTACCATTTGGTCAGTAATCAACTAAAAAGTGCCTTCTTGTCAAAAGAAAACATTTATACTATGATAATTTTACAGTAAATCATTAGTAAATACAAGCGCTTGTAATTTGAACCTGATGAATGCTGTCTATTTGAGAATACTTTAGTTAGGAGTAATATATATGCAGAAAATTAATATAGAAGATATTTTAGAATTTGCAATGGATAAAAGTGCCAGAAAAGGAATCTTCAAAGAAGGTCAGCTGGATACCGGTCTCCTGCTTTATGCTCCCGGTCAGTCGACACCTGATCATAAACATACTGATATTGACGAAGTATTTTATGTAATCTCCGGAAGCGGTACAATAACCATAAATAATGAACCTGTGTCAGTGAAAGAAAAGGATATTATTTATTCTCCTCATGACGAGCTTCATGGTTTTCAGAATACAACTTCCTCCAATTGGGTGGTCTTACAGATTAAAATAGCTTTGCCGAATTAGTTTTATATTAACTTTTTAATCTCTTCAATACAAATTATAGTTTAATCAAAGGAAAGGATGAAGGAATAATGTTTACACATATTGACCATGTTGCGATATCTGTAAAAGACAGAAAGAAATCCATTGAATTTTATGAAGAAAACTTTGGCTTCAAACAATACTTTGAACATGATGTACCGGGTGTTCCTGCACTTGAGAAAGTTGTCTATCTTAAGCTGGGTAGTACCGTATTAGAGCTTGAACATTGGACCAATAACAAAGTGAACGCAGGATGTCACTTCTGCTTAATCAGCGATGATTTTGATGGAGATTATAACAGACTTGTGGAGGCAGGTATACCCGTTATATCTGAACCTCATCTCCCCAGTCCCAGAGTCCCAGAGGAAAAAGGCTGGAAAAGGGTGCTATTTCAAGGGCCAGACGGTGAACATATCGAATTCAGAGGATAACCTGATGGAGTAGCTGCAAAGATGGTAAATACCGGGATAATATCATGATTTCCAGTCTCAATTCTCAGTAACTTCTTAGATCCCATTTTAGATTTTCCTCCATAGATTTGAATTTGAAAGATAATACGGTCATATTCTTCATACATGCCGGTTTTTCTGGTAACGGAAGGGGGTATTCCATGAAAACTCTGATAAGCTCTTGTAAAAGCCTCCGGTGAATCATAATTCAATGAAAGCGCCAAATCTATGATCTTTCTATCTGTATGAATTAGTTCGTGTGCTGCAATTGTCATACGTCTGTAACGTACATATTCTGAAAGTGTTACACCTGTTGAGAGCTGAAATAGCTGTTGAAATTTTGAAAGCGAACAGCAGCAAATTTTTGCCGCTGCTTCATAATTAACCTCTTCTTTTAAATGTGTTTCAATATATCCGATTGCTTTGTTTAATTGATCTATCCATTCCAATGTCATCACCTCTATGCTATTTTAACATAATTTACAAAAAATACCTTGCAGATAACTTAAATTTCTGCAAGGTATTTTATATTAATAATGTTTACAGGATTATGAATGGCTTATTAATATGATGAACCCTTCAGTCTGCTCTATATTTATTGAAATCTATAGTAAGACATCTGTCTTCCCATTTGATAAGATTTCCTTTTGGGTTTTGGAGTCTGTAATCCGATACAATAAAATCACTGCGAAATACTGACAGCATAATGCCAATCAGAAATAAATGAATACATAAGGCTGCATTACCATAAGAAATCAGCGGCAGTGTAATAGGTGATACTAACATAAAGCCTAAATTCCAAGCAATGTAGTTACAAGTTTCAAAGGTTAGTGTTAACATTACTGCAAGGGAAACTAAAAATCCCAACAAACTTTTTTGTTTGAAGGTCAGCTGGAAACCTCTTATAAGAAAGACAGCAAACACAACAAATAGTACACAGAAAAATAGCCACCCCCAATTAATTATAAGATAAGTCAGCAGATAATCGGAATGAATCGATGGCAGCGGAAATGAGGAATGGCTGTATACTTCCGGAATTACCCCTTTTCCAACAAATCTGGCATTGTGAAGCAATTCTCTTATCATTACACCAAAGTATCCTTTTCCATAAGCATCCATTCCAGGATTCATTACTATCTGTAAATGGTTGATAATAAAATAGCTGTATTGTAAAAAAACTACTACAACAGCTGCTATACTTGTTAAAACTTCTATTATATAACCCACCTTTTTATTAACTGGATACCATCCTTTGTAAATAGCAGTACAGGTAAGTATTATAGCAGTAGCAAAGAAGAATGCTGCATTTCCTATGGAAGAAGTTTTGTATGTAAGAAATGTTAATCCCAGTATTACAAGATTTAGAAGGAAAAGCCCGATATAACCATACTTTCTTGTTGCAAATATAATTCCAGTTAACGTAAGTGGCAGTACAAGTGAAATGCAGGAAAGACTGAATGTGAATAAAGTCGAAATGAAAAAATACGGTCTCCCATTTATTTCAGGTGCTACCATCAGCATACCAACTGATATGGTTACAGTTGCAATCAAGAGTACTTTGGAATACCTTCCTAACAAGGTAAAGTCTCCGTAATAAGCCAGAAACAGAATACCGATACCAAGAACAGCCGCCACTATCTGCTTGGGAAGATTGACAGGATAAGCACTGTCATGCACTAAGAAGGTCTGAATCACTAAACCTATCAGAAGCATGGAAATTGTAAATATTATCATACTTATTTGAGACTTTGGCCTGTGTATACGATCAAGCTGCGTACCTACATCCACAGGATCCCCCATATCCAGAATAGTCTTATATACCGCAGTCTCTTCTGAATCCCCCTGTCTCAGATAATTATCTATTTGATCCGTCATATGAGCTTCCAATTCTCTGGCTACTGGCTCATGAACCCGCTTCCACCTGATCTGCTTACAGACTTCCTCTTTGAATTCTTTTATTTTGTCAATTGATTCCAAAGCTTATACCTCCGTTTAGTATATTATTTACCGCATTGGTATATAAGTTCCATTCCTCTTTTTTTGCAGCAAGCTGCTTCTTCCCCTTTTTAGTTATATGATAGTATTTTCTAACCCTTAAGCTATCGGCACTGTCATCATAGGCCTCCACCATTCCTTCACGCTCCAATCCATGCAATATGGGATATAGGGTACCTGCTTTCAACTCAAAGGTTTTATTGGATTGCTGATGCAATTCTTCTATCATCTGATAACCATACATATCTTTCTTTTCCAAAAGTTTTAATATTAGCATGGTTGTACTTCCTGAGAGCAAACTTTTATCAATCGCCATTATTGACCTCCTTATATATAGATTATCTATACATATAATATATAGATAATCTATATATGTCAAGTCATAATTTCCAATTTTATTCTTTCAATAATAAATCAATGTCCTTTATATGTAATAAACTATGTTAATCAGTTTATTCCTTTTTAAATATTTTCACCTAGATTTCTATCCTGGAATCGTCAAAATAATTATTTAATAGAGATTATTAATTAAATTAGTATGAAAAAATAGGCTAGCATAAAGATATGAGTTTAGCATAAAATATGGGCTTAACATGAAATATGAATATAGCATGAAATATGAACTTAGCATGAAATATGGGCTTAGCATGAAATATAAACTTAGCATGAAATATGAGTTTAGCATAAAAATAAAAAAAGACGTAAGTTACTCACCTACGTCTAAATTCCATCTATTCTACTATTTTATCGCACATTTGTTGGTCCCTTGTGCTCTCTTTTCACTTCGTACATGGATTTATCAGCCTTTTCAATTAAGACCTCAAGTTCTATGCCATCTTCACTAAAAAGAGCATATCCGATACTGGCTCTTAGATTTATATTCTGGCCTTCAAATTCGAAGGGTTTTGTAATTTCACAATCAATTTGATGAATCATCTCTACAATATCATTTTTATCCGATACATTAGAAGCAATAATTCCAAATTCGTCTCCACCAAGCCTGGATACCAAGTCCATTTCCCGTAATGAAGTGTTGATTCGAGCAGCCGTTTCTCTGATAGCCGCATCACCAGCCCGATGTCCGAGCTTATCATTGATTTCTTTTAATCCATCCATATCAAGAGTTATAATTCCAAAATTCTCGTGGTTGTTTGTTGCCTTTGTTAATTTCTGGCGTAAGCGGTCATAGAACAGGGCTCTATTTGATATTCCTGTCAGACTGTCATGTGTTGCCTTAAATAACAACTCACTTTCTTCATTTCTCATTGCACTAAACATCTCAGCAGCAATAAGTCCTGACATAAGCTCCAATATCTTAATATCTTCCTCCTTGAAATGCCCTGCTTTTGCTGAAAGCACCTTTATTATACCAACGACTTCACCTCTGCAGATTAGAGGCACTACAATCATTGAATTCAGACCAATCTGCCTGCATGCAATTTTATTAACCCTGTTATCCAACTCTATGTCGTTGCTAATTAAAGGAATTCTTGCCCTAATGCATTCTCCCGAAAGGCTATTATCTATTTTCAAACGCAAGCCCAGGAATTTCTCAGCCATTCCGGAGGCTGCGCTATAGACGAGTTCCTTATCCTCAATTAATTCTACGGAAGCACCGTCAGCATATGTAATCTGCTGTGTTCTCTGTGTTACTAAATCCATTATACACCCCAGATCCATTCCTTGCTGGGCTACTTCAGTCTGTACACTAATAATTTCCAACAGTTTTTCATTATTTATACTGTTTAGGTTCAAAATTTTGCAACCGTCCTTTCTAAAATACTTCTTGCTGACAAATTTTAAACCCCTTAAATTGATGTTAATTTCCCCGATATTGTACCTACCGATAGAGCATCTTTCATGATAGGTTTACTCCTTATTAAACATTAATTCGATGCTTGCTGTCAATACTTTTACACTTACTTGTATTATTTAACTTATTTACCAAGCTCTAGTTATTGTTACAAACACGAAAATAAATATTCTCTGTATTTAATACAGCAAAAGAGAGACCAAAAGTCTTACAAAATGCTGACTTGTGTCCCTCTTTTGCTATAAAAGCCTTTACAATTTGAACTGTGTTACATGAAGCAAGATAGGTTCTTCTATAATAAACTGTTCTTTAAAACTATTTATTATTTTTATTATTCTTTGCCTTATCATCCTTCTCAGTATTTGAATATGAAGAATTGTTGCTTTGAGAATCATTTACCGAATTAGAATTCTTCAATTGGTTATTCTCTTTATTTCCGTTATTTGTTTTAGTTTTCTCACTCTTACTTTGGTCTTGCTTTTCTTGGTCCTGTTTTTCTTGGCCTTGTTTTTCTTGCTTTTGCTCTTTGGCTTCTGAATCTTCTTTTCCTGTCTTGTTCTGGTTATTTGTATTGATTTTTTCTTTCTGAGTTTTATCTTCTTTCTGAGTTTTATCTGCTTTCTGGGTTTTAGCTGCTTCTTTTTTCTCTGCTGCTTTATTGTTCTTCTTATCTGCTTTATCAGCCTTTTCTTTTACTTTATCTTCTTTATCCTTCTTAGCTTTATCCGGTTCTTTCGTCTTTGTTGCATTTACAGTTCCTGTACTTTCATTGTTCTCAGAGATAACGGATTGGCCAGTTGCGCCATCTGTTGATTCATTGGTTGATTCATTTTGTGTAGTTGTATCTGAAGCTTCTGCTTTTTTATACTTCTTGATTTCTTTCATTATGTCCTTAACAGGTTTCTTTAACCATTCTTCAATTACAATACTACCTGGATCCGCTGCACTTTCCTTCAGCTTTTCAACCAGATTCAGTTTACCAGGGGTTACTCCCAGCTCTCTTGCTTCCTTAACACGCTGGAGTCCCACACTTGAAACTTCTACTTCTACATTTTCCTTTACAAAAGCTTTCACTGTTTCTTTTATTTCCTTAACCAGTTCATCGGATAATTTTGCATTACCGCTTGATACTGTAATTACAATCCCGCCTTTTACAGAGATTGCAGAACCAGTAACTGTTTTTACTTCTGTGTCAGTATTATTTTCTGTGATATTATTATTTTCTATGACATTATTATCTTCTTTGCCATTATTATTATCTTCTATGTCACTGTTATCTTCCGTTTTATTGTTATCTACTATGCCATCATTGTCTTTTATTTCGATTGCAGAGCCTGTAACCGTCTCTACATTTCCTCCTGTGAAATATCCTTCTTTAGAAATCTGTTCTACAGTTGCAAGTATGGCATTTTCAATAGACTTATACTTTAGACCTTCAATGTTAATCTCATCTAATATTGTTTGTCCGTCATCATTTACTGCCTTTACATTTATTACCTTGTCAAAGCGGTTCAGTGTGTACTCAATAGATGGATTCACGTCAAGGCTGACATAGGAATATGGAGAGGCATATGCCCATATCCCTGTACCCGTACCTAAAAGCAAAAATGCAACACAGGCTGCGCAAAATGCCAGCTTTCTTGATATATGTAGTTTATTCATTAGTTTCTCCTCTTTTCTTTCTTTTAGCAGTAAGCCAGATAATCTGCTTATTTTATGCTGGTAAACTGCATCAAGCTGAATCTCCTGGCCCACTGTGTATTCTTTGTTCCTGATTCTCAAAACGCTGCCATCATCAGACAGAACTGCTGCAAATTTACCTTTTATTTCAACTACTACTGATTTCATTGTTTCTTCTCCTCTCTGATGTAACGCAAATATTCTGCAAGTTCATGATATTCTCCGGATAATATCACTATGGCTGCTATTATATATTTTCGGTGGCGTTCAATAATTTTTCGGGGTACCTTTGAATTTTTCTCAAGTAATTTTACAGGTAATAATTTTGTTTTATTTAATTCCTGAAGGATCATGGGATTTTCCATACAAAAATTAATGACTTTCCCACAGGCAAGTCGGGTTTTTTCTGCTTTGGGGGAACTTTTTGTCAGATCATAAAAAGTAAAACCATATTCCTTTAAATTTTCATTAACCCCTGTAATTTCCAACCCCAGACTTTCCTGCCTGACAGCCTCCATGGATTTTTTTGTTACTGCGTTTTGATAGGTCTTGTCCTCTTCCTCCTCGGAATTCATATAAAAAATAACCGGACTTACAATTATCTCAGACTTGTATTTGTTCTGTTGTCTTGTATAATCAATTAATCTTCTTTGAATTACTAATTTGGCAAAACTTAAAAAACTCCCTTTATCCAGGTTGTACTCTTTCACTGCCTGCACAAATGCTGTTAATGCAATTGACCATTCATCATCGCTTTTTGTAATGTAATGACCTGTGTATTTAGAGGCTGTATTTAAAATAAAGCTTTCATGTTGTTTAATAAAAGAATTTAATATGTTTTCATTTTGAGATGCTTCAATTGCAAGGTTATTTAATTCACTCAGGATTATCCCTCCCTTTATACAACTTAAAACTACTTTATTTAATCAGTTTTTTCTGCTTTATGACGGAATATACTTACCATTTTCATACCACTTTATGTCAGGCAGCTATGATATTCTATTAAGGCTGCCATTAACAGATTTAAACTGAGTTGTATTTATCCCTACTATTACTTTATTCGACAAGTATTTTAATTTTTTTGGGGTAGCTGCAGATTATTTTTGATTTATAGAAAGAATACCTAAGAAAACAAAAGAGGAGTGAATTTGTACTATGCTAAAAAGCTTCTTCGAACCGAAGAAGCTTTTTCTAATATAAACTACTTAATTGACTATGCCTCCCTTGGCAGAGATGGACTGCTGGCAGCGAGTCACGTATCTTTACGTAATATGCCGGCTTCTGTCACAGTCATTTTATAAGCTCAATGCAGGATTTTCATCATTTCCTTGATATCCTCAGAGATCATGTTACGTTTTGACTTTTCAATGAGTATATTGCCACCGGTCATTATATAAGATGGAAATACCCTTACTTGTCCATAGTAATATTGCAGTCCTCTTATCTTATAAGTTGAGCCCGAGGGGATAACCCTTTTGTTTGTCTTTCTCTTTGCAATTTCATTAAAGGCAGTTTTAGCCACATCACCCATTAGCATAATAACTTTTATATTGGGAAAGAGCTCTATTTCTTTCTCCAGCAAGGGTAAATGCTGACTTATTAATTCCCTTGGAACTGTATATTGTTGTTTTGGTATTTTAACAGCTGTTGTAATGTAGATTCCCAAATCAAGAATTTCTGAAATGCTATTCACTGGTATTCCGGCAGCCCAAAACAGCTCACGTGTCGTTCTCATATAATCCGGATCTGTACTATTACCATAAAAACCATCCTCAGGATTTATAGGAGGAACCTCATTGATCATAATACATTCTATTTTGTCCGAATCAATCTGAACATCGGGAAGCTGAAGCATTTTGTGATACTCTTCCGGTAAGGTATCAAGCAAATATTCTTTTACATTAATCAGCATGTTATTTTCCTCCTTTTAATTCATATCTTTAAACAGTATAGCAGGGATAATATGACGATAGTATGTCATATAAAAAGTTTTTTACAAATAAATACTGCAGCAGAAAAATCCATGTCCCTCAGGCATAAATAGAATCAAATGACCTTTAGATATTTTATCTTATCTTAAAAATAGGAGTTGATTCAAAACAAAGGTATTTGTTTGAATCAACTCCTAATAATTTTGAGCCATATGAACTTTTAAAGTCTTATAAACCTTTAAAAGTTTTACTAAATTTCAGTTTCCTATTAAATATGCAGAGCCTTGTTGTATTTTCAGGGCCTTTTTGCATTTTCATAATTTTTTTACATTTTTCAGAGCTCTTTTGCACTTTCAGAATCTTTTTACATTTTTCAGAGCCTTTTTGTATTTTCTGAATCTTTTTGCATTTTTCAGAGCTTTTTTGAATTTTCTGAATCTTTTTGCATTTTTCAGAGCCTCTTTGTATTTTCTGAATCTTTTTGCATATTTTCAAAGCCTATTTGATTTCATTCTATCTACAAATTTCAACAAAGCCTCTTATATTGGATTGCCTACATCTTCGTCCGGATCATACATCATCCATTGACATTTCTTCATGTCAATGCATCCGTTACTCAGAAAGGTAACTCCCTCCTGTTCGAGTATGGTGCGTTGGAGCTGCTCTCCTCCAAAGACGTGATCAGGCGCCATTTTACCTGCTTTGTTAACAACTCTGTGGCAGGGTAACTTAAGCTCAAAGGGAACCATCCTCATTGCATAACCAACAATCCGTGGTGCACCGGGCCGTCCGGCCATCCAGGCTATCTGCCCGTAAGTAACGACTTTTCCCTCCGGAATATCTGCTACAATCTCATAAATTTTCTGATACAATTCTGAATGAATCATTATTACTTCCTTTATCGCATAAACTTATTCATTTATATTTGTCAAATTGATTTATTTACTTATGAGACCAGTGTACCCTATTGAATAGAATTACGCCAGAGTAATTTTAGTTATTTTAACTTTTAGCGTCAGCTTAAGAGTTAACCTTTCTCTTATTTGAATGAAAAAGAACACTATAGCCTAAAACCCCGGTTCCTGCAACAATAAGCCCTAACAGAATTAACAGACCTGGTACAAGTCCATGATTTTCTGTTGTAAAGCCTACGGAAAGTGCCTGCAGAAAACTATCTGCTGCTTTGGGACCAACTTCGATTTCCTGGCGGGTGATCTCATTTCCCTCATAGAGAACAACTATATGATGTACACCTGCTGACAGATCTTCCGGAATAGCGAGCTGTGCTTCAAAGGATCCCTCTGCTGAAGACTCAACAAATCCAAGCTGTCTGGGTTCTGATTGAATAACAAGCTCCAGATTCTGTACATTACCGGCAAATCCGGTACCGGAGACAATAACTGAACTTCCCGCATGTAAAATACTTCCTGAGGCCTCTTTTATTTCCAGAGAACCTTTTGTATTTACAGCGGCTGCAAGTACATCATCTGATATTTCGGATGCTTCTGTTGTTTCATTATCAGCTACCACAGGTTGTTGTTCAGTTTCTGGAACATCCGCTTTAGACTGACTGGTTTCAGCCTCTGATTCAGACCTGTCAGTTTCATCTGTTCCTATACTTTCTGTATCACCTGAAGCTGTAGTTTCAGCCTCTGTGTTACTTTCATTCTGTGCTGTGTTGCTTGTATTATCTGTTTCAGCTTTATTGTCCTTAACTGTTTTATCTGTGTTTGAAGAAGCACTGTTTGAGGAGGTATTACCTGAGCCAGAACTGCCTGAGGTACTATTACCTGAGGTAGGACTGCTTTTAGAAGTACTTTCTGATGTTGTACTGTCGGCTTTATCTGTCCCTGATTTACTGCTGTTTTTAGCAGTACTTCCCGTTTTGCTGCTGGTCTGGCTGGTAGTTTTATCTGTGCTGCCGGTTGTGGTATTTGAAGATTTCGAGTCATTGTTCTTACCAGAAGCATTATCTTTTGAACTACCGGTCTTTGTCTCCTCTGATTTTGCACTGTCTGTTTTATCCGTGCCGGTACTTCCGGTATTTCCAGATGCTCCGCCTCCGTTATTTCCGGAGGTTTCAGTAGCCCCGGTATTGCCGGAAGAACTATTGGCGCTGGGAGTTGTAGTAGGATTTTTGCTTCCCGCAGGCCCATCCGGTGTATCTCCTTTTGTTTCGTCATAACCGGGCCAGGGAACAGGTACTCCTGTGGCATCATCAAAACCATCCAAGTCACAGTCCTCTAAGGGAGCTGCGTAAGCAACATGATAATTTCCCGGGACTACAAGCACTAATGCAAAAACCAATGCACCTGAAAAAATTAACTTCGTTATCTTCTTCACCATACGTCTGCCAACGTACTCACTGCGAATATCTTTCATAGGATCATACTCTCCTTTCCTGCTGCCGCTATCTATAACCGGCATCCTGCGCCGATGGGTATACCATTATCAGGCTCTGAATCACTTATGGCAGCTTCCTGTTCCTTGCCCTTTAACTCCTCTGCTTCATAAGCCTCAATATCGTTAAAGATGTTGTCGTTAATACCATTTTCCTGTCTACCTACAATAGCAGAAGCCACCATTGCACCAGTGATATTGGTAGCAGTTCGCCCTGTATCAGCTATTGCTGAAATAGGAATACTAAGCACGATAAGCTCCAATGGCAGCCCTAAAGCAGTCAGAACACTTGCTGTTGTAATCGTAGCTGTTCCAGGCACTCCTGCTGTTCCAAGAGATACGAACAAGCTCACAACTGCTAAAAGAATATAATCCTTTACCTCATAATTGATTCCAAGTCCGTTAATACCATAGATGGCAACAAGAACCGGCCATATTCCAGCACATCCTGGCATTCCTATGGTAGTACCAAGAGGTGCGGTAAAATTCGCGACCTTAGGATCTATACCAATTTTCTTCACTAATATTCCCGTTGATATAGGTAGGGTTCCTGCACTGGACTGGGTGGAAAATCCAACCACCTGAGCCGGCAATACCTTGCGGAAGAACTTTAGAGGGCTGAGTTTTGCAAAGGCTTTTAATAACACCGCATTTATAACCCAGGTATCCAAAGCGAAAGCAATGAAGGATACAATAAGGAGTACCAACAGAGACCACATAATTCCTGATCTGCTGACGCCATTTCCGGTCGCTGTGGCGATTAACGCTAATACTGCATAAGGTGTCAGGCTGATAATAAAATCTACTGCTTTAAAGATAATTTCTTTAACAGCTTCAACAAAGCTTTTAAAAATCGCTACCTTTTCACGGTTTTTATTCGCTACTAATACATAGGAAACTGCAATCAGTACAGCAAATAAGATCATGGGAATCGTATTTTCTTCGGCAATGTCACTGACAACATTACGGGGGAAGAAGCCTATAAGCACCTGGGTAAAAGGAACAACCTTACCTTCAAAATTCTGTGCATCGATTCCTTCCAGGGAAAGATAGGAATTTCTTCCGATACCAAAGGTCAATCCCAGTCCAAGTGACAGTAATATGGCAAGTAACGTAGTGGTGAGCAGCCATACAATGGAACGCAAACCTATGCCTTTTAGCTGGGCAGTAGACCCCAGGGAGGTAATACTGCTGAGGATTGATATTATAATTAATGGACTTACAATGGCAGTCAGCGTACTGACATAAATCTTACCAATGGGCATTACCCAGGAGGTATGACCGGAAAAAATTATTCCTATTATGATTCCTGCCGCTAAAGAGCCTAAAATAATTGCAGTGAAATTTACTTTCTTTTTCTGCAGCTTATAGATTATTATAAAAAGTACAAATACAACCGCTAGCGCTGCTGCTGATAACCAGTCTATATTCATTTCAATTAGTTCCTTTCCCGTCTGTGTAAGCCTAAATTACATGTCTTACATTAATGAAATATCAGGATATGCTTTGAGGCACCTCCTGATATTTCTTTACGACCAGTTTTATTTATTCTTCTTTGCCTGGGCTATATCTGTGTGGACAGATTATTTCTTTACTGTAAAATTAACAGTGAAGGAGGAGGAAATATTATTGCTGCCGGTAACTGTTACAGTTGCCTTATAAGTTCCAGCCTTAAGTCCGGTAACGGGCTTAACGGTAAAGGAATCACTTTCATTTAAGGTCAGGCTGCTAATTGAGGTCTTTGAAAGCTTGAAATATTTACTTCCGTTTCCTGATAAGGATACCTTAAGCTTTCCTGTAGGTCCTCCGATATTTTTCACTGCTACAGTATAAGCTTTTTGATTTTTGTAGCCAACCTTCGCGGCTGTGAAAGTGTATTTACCGGATTTTGAAAGGGATATACCATATTTATCAGGTTTTAATACATTATCAAGAGCTGCCACAGCTTCACTGGCGAAATCCACCTTGCTAAGTCCATCAATGCTGCCTTCTGCAGTTAATGCATTAGAAGTTTTTAAAACCCATGCAAGTTCCAGCATATACTCAGTATAAGTTCCATCATTTGCAGCATTCTTATGAAGCCACTGTTTTGTTACAGGTTCTGCTTTATCCTTGTTATAGCTGATTAAGAATGGTAACTGAAGACGAATGGCATTTTTATCAGTTCCTTCACTCCAAGGTGTTGTTGAAGTAAGCGCTCCGTTTAAATCACCATTAGGATAGTAAGTGATACTATTGTTCTGCTTGGAATTGTTCTCTGTCGTAAAGTTTCCAAGATATTTTGCAAGTTCACCGTAAAGGTAGCTTATATTTCCGTTTCCTGTAGTGGTGTTAACACTATTTCTGGAATTGAAAGCACTTGAGGAAGCTGTTACTTTATTAATCTCATCTCCGGTGCCAAAGGTTAACTGATTACCCAGTGTGGTATCATATACATAAACTTTCTCATAGCCGTATTCTTTCGCTTTTCTTGCAACACTTCCGATGATAGCCTGTGTATTATGGCACCAGGAAGCACCAAAGAATATGATGTGATCGCCAGGGGAATTTAACAGATTGATCAGTTCAGCGAAGTTCACCTGATGCAGTGCAAATCCACTTTTGTCTGCATTTGTAAAGATTTCTGTTGTTGCAGCTCCTGTTCTGTTTCCCAAGGGATCTGCAACTCCGCTGTTATAATTAAAATAAGTTGCAGAAGCATTATATACTCTTTGAAAGAAATCAAAGTCTGTTCTTACACTGGAAGGAACTACTGTGCCTTTGCTTTTACCGTCTCTAAAAACTTTGGCTATACTTGCTGCAGTGGCATTTCCGTTATATTCATCCGTGTCTTTAAAACTGAAATATGCTGTAATTTTGTCAGTACTCTCGCTGTTATAAGAAAACAGTAAGGTATCATCCACGGTGTAGCTCTTTATGGGTTCTTCCGCAGGAAGTAAGGCTGTTATTCTGGTCCATAATTCATTCACAGATGTTCCATTAGCTGTCTTAAAAACAGTATTGCTCTTAGTTATATCAAGCTGGTAACCATCGATAAAGGGATCAAAGTGATAAATCTTTGTTATTCCATCTTTTTTAGCCTGTTTATTAATACTGCTTAGGATATCCTGACTGGTAGTCAGTTTAGGACTGCCAAAAACAATATAGTAGTTTCCTTTGCTGCTTAGGATATCAAGTAAGCGTTCCTGGGTTACTGACTCAAATACATGCCCTGTTCCTATGCCTTCATAGGAATCAGCAATATAGTCTCCGGTGGTTCCTCCATTAACCTTACTCCAGGAATATGGCTCAGGGGCTGCTGTTTTTGCAGCTGCCACCGTACTAAGCAAAACTGTAAATGCAAGTGCAAATGTTATAATGCCCGCAGTTGCTTTTTTTAAGATTGATTTCATAAATGTCCTCCCTTGATATGATGCTTTTTACCTCGCTGTGTAAATTGTTGAAATGTTCATCTTTTAATTCATACTAGTCTTATATGAATTATATGTATTGAATTTATGTTTTGTATAGTAGCATAGGAAATTATAAAAGTCAACTATAAAAATAAAAATTTTGGTATAAATAATAAATTATGGAATTAGACAATCTGTTTTCTGTTTAATATCGAAAAACCCGGTGTAAGATACCGTATTTTTCTTACTTTTATCTCCAAAAACAAGAGCAATCAGAAGATAATTTCTATTGCCGGTAGAATAAAAGATCTTAGAATTAAAAAAACTCCTTACTATGGCGGACAGTTTTTAATCGTTAAACCGTCCGTTATAGGAAAGAGCACTTCCTTCTTTATGTCCTTTTTTACTTATTTTGTTGACTCGCTTAATTTATTATAAATATAGCTGAAGCACAGTCCTTCTCCCATTATCAGGGCAAGAACCTTGGTAATAGAATTTACCTGGATCAAATCCACCATTGGCAGTACCTTAAAAAATTCATGAAATCCATCGTCGTAACCACCTATTATAAGACCTGATAGAATGGCTAATACGGTAATAGGTAATGCTCTTGGCAGCAGAATAAGGAATTTCTATTAGGCTTTTGTTCCGTATCTGTCCTTTTGATCAAAATATGTCATATCCGCATATCCTGCATAGATTTTTCCGGAATGTTTCCTATCTTTTGGGATAAAATATCTATCACCCTTTGTATATGTATTTTTTACTCCATCAATTGTTAACTCTATTTTCCCCTCCAGAACGATGCCCCATTGACTTTCATGGGAATGCTCTGACAGTTCAACATCTTCAGAGAATTCCATAAATATTATCTGATGATCCGCTGCCTGTGACAGGTATGCTTCCAAGCCTTTGATTGGAATATCTGCCTTGGGGAGATTTAAAATTGGTTCAGGAAAAATTTTAGACATTTTTTACCCTCCTATCTTCTGTTTTTACCGGGTCTTTAAACTCCCTGATCAGTTTGGGAAAATCCGGTCCGGTGTATTTCATCTGAGCATTCTGTATTGCTTCTAAAGAAAATTGCATTGTTCCACCTCCACCTTTTATAATTAACAATTTTATCAGGTTTTATTATCAAAAGCAAAGCTGATTGATATACGATTTAAAGGGGCTGCTGCATTTTAAACAATGTTGCGGTCAGAAGCCTTTTGGCTCTTGCCGATTTTCATTTATTGTGCAGCAGTCCCTTTATTGAGGAAGATTTATTGAATTTTTATGAGGATGATTTTATTGAATTAAGGATGATTAACGGGTATTATTTAAATACCATAAATAATTACTTCTGAAGCTCTTGAACTCCGGAAACCTTACTTGTTGCGTCCATGGTAAAGGAATCCTTTGCTTCCTGGCTGGTAAAATAGATATTCCCCTGTACTTCATTGTCTACAAGCTGAAAATTCTGAGCATCTACGATTACATCACCTACAAATTTTCCATGCTGTAAGCTTGCATTTGGACTCTTAATTGTGAGTTTTGGTACCGTAAGCGTATATCTAGCAGTAATATTTCTATCTGCGTCCTGTGAGTACAAAGCTACTTTACGTTGAACAATATCTTTACCGCTGTCATCTTTCTTACCATTGGTAAATTCACCGTCTATAACAAGATCCTTGTCAAATGTAAGATCTTTTGTAGGACATATGATCCAGGTACCATCTGCACTAATGGCCTTTTCAAAGCCCTCTGTGGTATCAACAATTGATGCGGAAGAGGTTCCGTCTGTTTCATCTCCGCCACCGGTCTCAGATTGACCTGAATTTGTTTTCATACATCCGGTTAGCAGAAATACCAGCATGGTACTCATTAATACATAACTTATAGAACGGCTGAAAATATTTTTTTTCTTAACTTGATTACTCATTAACATCTTTTCATTTTCCTCTCATTTAATATGATCCGATGGACTTTTATTCACCTTTTTTTAAGTATCTGCCAAGTAAAGAAATTTTATACATATGTTTTAAACATTTAAAATCAGCTCCCTGATACCTTTCTTCTCTCTATTAAGCCATCCTATTTATCCCCTCGTATTTTGAAAGGTAAAGCATGTGCGGTTTAACTCTCATATAATTCTAAAGGTAATCCGTCAGGATCTTGAAAGAAAGTACATTTCTTACCGGTTATCGTATCAATTCTTACCGGTTCTACCTGGACACCCCTGTCATTTAGCTTTCTGACTGCCAGTTCAATATCATCAACTGCAAAAGCAAGATGCCTTAACCCCGCAGCTTCTGGATAACTGGGCCTTTGGGGCGGATTCGGAAAAGAGAACAGTTCAATAAGGTAGGTCCCGTTAAGTGAAAGATCAAGTTTATAGGAATCTCTTTCTTCCCGGTATACTTCCCTTATAATCTGAAGCCCTAATACTTCTGTATAAAAAGTCTTGGATTTAGCGTAATCACTACAAATAATAGCTATATGATGTACATTCTTTAATTTCATATATTCTCCTTCTTAATTACTGTGGTCTGACTAACAACTTGTTTTATACCTTAACTGTCCTTCTTACATCTCACTTGTTGTATAGCTTGCTCAACACCTTAATTTCACTTATATTGAAGTCATATAATACTTTTCATTTTCTTTTACCATTGAGATACTATACTCTATCCCATTATTTATGTATGCTACAATATTACCAGAAGGGGCATATCCTAAAACTTTAGCAGTTTCCCAAATCAGATTTTCTCTTGGCAGTCAATCTGCTCCTCTAAAACAGTTCAAATGGAATTAGCCACTTCAATAACCGATATATCCTAAGCCTAAGCACTTCTTCAGTTGTTTTTTTGTCAACTGTTTTACGAAATACTTCATACTCATCTGTATTTTGCGAATTTAACCAATAGGTTGTCTATATTTTGATTCATTATAACACATGTCTTCTACACTGGCCAATCTATTACATCATGATAAAAAGCCTTTCATAAAGCAAAGTAAAATATACGTTGCTTTATGAAAGACTCAAGTGAAATTTATTAACTTGTATTTCTCTTTTATTGATTTGTTATTTTTCTATTATATCACCATATACCAAACCTCTGGTTCCGGTAGCAACATAGATCCTTCCGTATACCCTCGGATCACCGGATATGGATCTGATATCACCAAACTGATGCTCATCGTCGTTAATACGTATCCAGGATACACCTTCATCGTGAGATTTATAAAAGCCATACTCCTTATTGATGGTTCCGCTTGTATATAATGTGTTTACATCACTTCCCGGTGCTGCTTTGCCAATACCTATGCGCTTAATATAATCACCGTCTTTAGACACTCTTTTACCTTGAAACTGATTTGTTTCAGGGTTATAGATAAGCTTCCATAGACCCTCCTGGTTCATTGAAAGCCATATGATTCCTTCCTTCCCTGGTTCAACTCTGATTTCATAATCCTGTCTGCTGTCAATACCGGCTAAATTAACTTCCGGAAAACCTGTGGGTACTTCCTTCTGATGAAATGTGGCACCGCCATCCGTACTTACATAAAAACCTCTGCCAGCCTTTACTTCACTAAAGCCGTAGAAAATATCAGGATTTACACGATCAGCCATAACTTTAAAGGGAAGTTTATCGAGATTAGTACCCTCGCCTTCCAGATTGTATATTTCAGCTTTAGCCCAGTGTTTTCCAAAGTCTCTGGTATAAACAATTCTCGATGCATAAATTGGAATTCCAATAGTCCAAAGGATTGTAGCACCATCTGCAGATACCGCTGTCCAGCCGGAAGTTACATTGGGATTCTTCAGGGCAAGAAGCTGCTGATCCAGCTCCTCATTTAACCCAACAGGGTCTGCTAATTGCTCCCAGGTATTTCCCTGGTTGAAGGATACAATCAGACCTCCTTTGGTTTTACCTTTCCAGTTGCCTCTGGGTGTTACTACTAAAAGATTGGGATTACTATCCGGATAATCCGCATTCATAGCAGTAATCCATCTGTCCTTCTTGTAATCTTCAAAGGTATTTCTGGCTGGTTTATCAAGATCTGTAAATACAAAACCACCATAATCCCCAATAATATCAATTAGCTTAACCTCCCCTGACGGCGGTGAATAGATATTCAGATGAACTGTTTCTTCCATACCTGCATCACAGCAGGACCAGTTGACACTCTTCTCTTCCTCTGCATTCTTTAAATCTTTGGTCATAAAAACACCTGCACCAGTATTAAAGACTGCCATATTACTGTCAAATGGATTTATTTTAACATCCGCCATCCAATGTATAAGCGATTCATTTCCGTTATATTCTGGTTTTTGATAAGACACATTAAAATCAATCTTCCCTATTTCAAGTCCGGAAAGAACCGGGGTCCAGGTCAGCCCATAATCCGTGGAACGGTAAATGGTATCCGGTGATGCCAGAATGGTAGAACAGATCAAGGTACCGGGATTACTGCTATCTGCACAGATTCCTCCCATTCCATACCCGACTCTTCTTCCGGTAGACTCTTTCTCCTGAAAGGAGGGGTCAATAATATTAGCAGGGGTTATATCCAATGCCTCAACCACTTCTCCTGCCGGGTTTAATTCATAACGATAAAGTGCACCGTCATACCCTTTTCCCGTATCACAGCCATAACTGTCCCAGTTAGACCACCCGATATTATAGGCAGTATAGGTAATATAAAGATACTTATCAATAAATGCAGCCCTTTGCCCTACATAACCCGGGTAATCAGACGGGCCTTCTGTAACAGGGGCCGGTTCATTATGCAGCGGATTAAAGGTCTCCCCGCCATCGTTACTGATATAGACACTTTGCCCCCTGACATTATTACCGGGAGAGCCACCTTCCCCGCTGGTAGCTACGATAATTCTTTTTGACGGCCCACCTTCACCGTTAATAGGAGCAATTTCAACAAAAGAAATATTCTTTTCCGGTGTTCTGCCGGGATAGGTTATATCAAGCTTCTCCCATGTTTTACAACGGTCCTTCGTCTTCCACAACCCATTTTTCATGGTTCCCATATAGAGAATATTAGAATCTTTTGGATCTACCACAAGTCTTTCTCCGGTAGAACGCCCGGGTGCGTTCCCATGTATGGCTACGGAATTGCCCATTTCATCAACAGGCACCTCAAGATATTCAAAATGCTTTCCATAATCCCTGGAAAAAGCTATTTTATGTGTTGGATATAGCCCTACCATTGCGTACAGATACCCCGGATTATTTCGGTCAAGTGCAATTGACAGGGGGTAAGTCTTCCAGACTTCTGTGTCCGTTGCAGAATCTATTAAGGAGATCCAGCAGTCCTTCTTAAAATCATATCTGTATATTCCGCCTATATCCGTCCTGCAATATAAAATGTCAGGTACCACAGGATGGAATACAAAACCGGTAACAAATCCACCACCGGGTACACTAACAGACTTATAGATATACTTCTCTCTTAGATTATTCCTTACATTCTCAGGCATATTTTTCTCCTTAATCCTCTTATGAAAACCTCTCTATAGCATCCTTTTCACCCGATATTTGCAATTAAACAATTAAACTATTAAAGTTGTAAGTTAAGATTTTCAAACCTCAAAAAACCCTGCATCCATAGAATGTCAGGCAAATTACACAGAACAGAAAGAACGAATGCGCCTATGGAAAGGTATTAGAAGTCCGGACTTCTTATACCTTGGAATTGAAGCATGAGTTTTTTCTGTTCTGCGTAATTTGCCGTCCCCTTGCGAAAAACTCACTTTTAATTACCTTCATATTAGTATCAATTGAAACGCCAAGTTTATCAATAAATAGGATAAGCTTTCTCACTTCTGATAAATAAGGGTATCTCATTTACAGGTGCATCCACGATAACATATTGACCACCTTCCACGTTCTCTCCTGTTTTTGTATTTCTCCAGTTCTGGTTCTTAGGAAGATATACCTTTACCTGCCTTTGACCAAGTTCAAAAACAGGTGCCACTAAAATATCCGCTCCGAACATATATTGTGTTTCAACGTTCCAGCATACCTCATCCTCCGGAAATTCATAGAACATGGTTCGCATAACCGGGGTACCCTTTTCATGGGCTTCCTTCATGCAATTTCTAATATAGGGACGAAGTCTTTCTCTCATCTCAATATAAGCTTTCATAATAAGATAGTTCTCTTCTCCATAACTCCAGATTTCATTGTCCGTTCCGGTCATCATCTGTGTTACTCCATCAATTACTGCCTGCTCCGGCTCATGGTGAGGTACTCTTTCTCCATGAAGACGAAATACCGGTGAGAACACGCCAAAGGCAAACCAGCGCAGTAACAGTTCCTGGAAATCCCTATCCTTTATATAACCGCCTAAAAAGCCGCCAATATCCGTTGTCCACCAGGGAATGCCTGCTATTCCCATATTCAGTCCTATTTGCAGCTGCTCTCTCATTGCTCTGAAGGTAGAAGAAACATCCCCTGACCATACCAGTGCCCCGTATTTGGAACTTCCTGCCCAGGCAGAGCGGACTAAGTTACAGATGTTTTCCTGTCCTTCTGCTGTCATACCATCATAATAACCCTTTGAATACATCAACGGATAGATATTGGAGCATTGTAACGCACTTCCCTGCTGATATCGGTACAGGTCGAAATCATAAGGACCAAATTCCGGCTCCGCTTCATCCAGCCAGAAGATACGGACACCTTTGTCATAATAATTCTTTTTGCATACCTGCCATACATAATCTCTTGCTTCTTTATTGGTGGCATCAAAGAATACTGTTTCACCCATCCAGTTCATATTGATATTCAAACCTCTGTCAGCAGAAATGAGATATCCTTCCTGCGCCATGGTTTCATAGTTTTCGGAACGGCTGTCAATAGTAGGCCATACAGAAACCATAAGTTCTATTCCCATTGACTTTAATTCTGCTATCATACCTTCCGGATCCGGCCAGTCCCTGGGTTCGAATTTGAAGTCTCCCTGCCTGGTCCAGTGAAAGAAATCAATTACAATGACATCTACCGGTATTCCGCGTTTTTTATATTCTCTGGCCACAGTAAGCAGTTCTTCCTGATTGCGATATCTGAGCTTACACTGCCAGAAGCCCATGCCATATTCCGGCATCATGGGAACTTTTCCTACTGCTTCGGCATACTGTTCTTCAATCTGTGCCGGAGTATCACCTGCCGTAATAAAGTAATCCAGCTTCTTCGTACTATAACTGATCCACTCTGTCCGGTTGGTTCCAAAGGTTACTGTGCCGATGCCTGGATTGTTCCATAACAATCCATAACCTCTGCTGGATATCATAAAGGGTACACTGGCCTGGCAATTTCTATGGGCAAGTTCCAGGGTTGCTCCTTTTTTATTCAGGATTTTGTCCTGATATTGTCCCATGCCATAGATTTTCTCATCGTCATAGGCTTCAAAGCGAAGTGTGAGCTTATAATCACTGGTGCCGGTAATTGGTTTCATTTCTCTTCCCGAAATATTTAGAGGAACACAATACCTGTCAATACGGTTTCTGTCTCTGTGATATTCTTCTGTAAGTACCTCTCCTTTACTGTTTGCAAAGGAAAGCCATCCTTCTCCATTGAAGGAGGCGGTTATTTCACCATTTTTTATGGAAGCAATCTGGCATTTTACACCTTCTTTGCCTTCTTCTTCACTCCATGGTTCCTTTAATATAACCTCTTTTATGATTATTTCTGCCTTGCTTCCCTTAGGCTCATCGGTTAGTGCCCAATCGTTCAGGTCCATTGCGGCATCCTTTGTCATACGAACCCTTAAGGAATTAGTCCCCCATGGCTCAATCCATATAATCTCCCTGCCTGATTTTGCGATTAATCTGTTTCCTTCACTGGTAAATTTCATAATATCCCCTTTCGTGAATATCAAACATTGTTTTGATATTCCTGTATTCTTGGTTGAAAAAACAGCCCTTTTGTTTTTTCAACCTATCCTCCATAAGTGCCCTGGTGTACACAGCAAAGACATAAAAGTCATCAGCTTTCCTAAGTTATCCTTCATGATTTACCATGACCAAAGCATTTGAACTGTTGTTAAATGTAAATCTATGCTATAATTGTATTATATTAATTTTATGTACTCATTTCTTTAATTAAATTGTTATTTACTAACACAATATTGCTAATTCAGAAGGAGCATGTCTTATGAAATCCAGAGTATTTCTAAAGGAAAAAGCTGTACATGGAACAGCCTTGATGCCAATAGCTATTCATCATCTAAGCTATGGACAGAACACAGACAATTTCTTCTATCTGCATTGGCACGATGAATTCGAATTTGTTGCAGTCTTAGCAGGTGCGATGATCTATACCATAGAAGACAAGGAATACACTGTGATGGCCGGAGAAGGTTTATTTATTCATTCCAATAAACTGCATGCTGCCAGAGCTTATATGGGACTACCTTGCGAAGCCTGTGTAGTACTATTCCATCCGGGGTTATTCGGAGGTACACATAGTCCTACCTATTCTAAATTCCTTCAACCTTTTTTAAAAGGTGAACTAAACTTATCCCCCAGCATAACACCTGCCGAGGAATGGCAGCAAACAATTCTTCGTCTTATATTAGAAATGGATTCTTTTAGAAAAGAGAATTTAATTGAAAAAGAGCTGCTTATCAAGAGCCGGATATTTGAGATGTGGCATTTGTGTTATCAGCATGCAGAAGCTGTACAGAATTTAAAGGATAAGAACAATTACAAATTAGAGAGACTGCAGCCGGTCATCGACTATATACATAACAATTACCGGGAAGAAATATCCCTGGAGTCCCTGACAGGGCTGCTCCCTATGAGTGAGGGGCAATTCTGCCATACTTTTAAGGAAGTTATGGGAATGCCACCCATAGCCTATGTTATCCGGCACAGAATTCTGCAAAGCTGCAGCCTGTTAACCCAGACGGACTGGAAAATCTCAGAGGTTGCCAGAATTACGGGTTTTAACAATATCAGCTATTTTAATCGGGAATTCAAAAAAGCCATTGGGTGCTCTCCGGGGGAATATAGAAAAGAAAGCTGATTACTAAGCCTGCCAGATTTGTTGTGAAAATAATTACAAAAAGCTGCACTTTAAGGTATGCAGCTTAAACAATCTAATCTCAATCAATATTCTTTTCTCCGCACAGATGGGCGGGAGGAATGCTTTGGACGAAATTAAAAATATTTTCCGGATCATAGCGTTCCTTAACCTGCATGAGCCGTTTAAAATTACCACCGTAATATTCCTCGCCGTAATTTTTAATGCTTAAATCAGGTACATTTACATAGGAGCCGGTTATATAGGGCTGTAATCGTAAACGTGTCTCTTCAACCAGCTTAATATTCTTTTTTGTTTCACATTCATTTTTCCAGGAGGCATCCCATTCCATATAGTATCTGGTATTACGCCAGAAAAAGGCTGTATCCTGAGGTGGTATCTGGTTCATTACACCACCTGAGTTAAGAAAAAAGAAATTAGATTCATCACCTGTTGCTTCTTCAAGGAAATTACGAATTGCGTCAATTCCCGCTTCCGGAAGGGAGCTTTCAACCCATGTGGACGACCAAGTAGAATTCTGTGTATCAAAAAGTGGTTCATTGGGTGCCCAGAAATCTATTGCCTCTAATAGAGTAACCTCATCTACCAACACCTTAATAGGGCATCCGGTATTGATTAATGGTAATATTAATTGCTCCAATTCAGCTGCTGGTCCAAGGAAAATCCCCTGAGACCGAAGCAGACCATTTGTTTTGGAATATGCCTCTAATATGGTACCCAGCCTTACATCAACACAGGGAGACCATCTTTGCCAGACATCAATAACTTCATTTAATTGCTCCCAGGGCCAAATAATCTGGAATATTCCAACCTTAGCAGGGGCAGTTCTTACTCTGAAGGTGTAGGAGGTTATTATACCAAAATTACCTCCCCCTCCTCCCCGGATAGCCCAGAAGAGGTCCGCATTTTCCCAGGGATTCACCTCCAGAATATTGCCATAGGCATCTACCAGGGTTGCAGACAGAATATTATCGGAAATCAATCCAGCAGTACGTTGTATAGCCGTAATTCCTCCGCCGGTACTGATTCCTCCTATACCAACCGTAGAACTATCACCAAAAGGAGCCAGTATTCCTTCCCTTGCCAGCATTCTAACAAGCTGGCCAACTCGTATACCAGCCTGTACTTTGGCTATATTATTTTTCTTATCAAGCGTAACACTTCTCATATGGCTGGTATCTATTACAATTCCGCCATTTGTCTGAGAAAAATCTTTCGCAAGGGCATGCCTGCCGCTTCTCATCCTTATAGGTACCTTATTCTCACGAGCCCATTTAACGGCATTTGACACATCTTCTATCTTCTGTGCAAATACAAACACAATGGGAAAAGCATTGGTGAATGGATTCCAATTCATACGAGCCTGCTGGTACTCTGGATCATCTGGATATACTACCATTCCTGTTAGTTTTGTATTATGATTCATTCAGTCACCCTCAGTTTTAGATTAGCCATATCTATGCTTATATTACTTATTAATATAGCTATATTATATTATGTACTTATAATTATAGGGTTACATTCATTCGACATAATTCTTAACTCCAACCGCCTGCTGTAACATTTATTATTAACTATTTTAAAATCAGTGTTAAATATAAGACCAGAACACAGAATAATAAAAACTGGTGGCAGCTCTATAAATCCTTAAAAATTAAATTTCATCTCATCTTCTATAACCTTGGGTCTATTCTTTCGCAGCATGAATCCTCTTCAGGCGGCTAATAACCATATCCAATTCTTCTTTCGTAGTATACCTTCCAAGGCTGAACCTTACAGCTCCCCTTGCTATTTCATAAGGAATATTCATTGCCTTTAGAACCGGAGAGATGGATACCTGTCCAGAATGGCATGCTGATCCGGTAGAGGCAGCAAGCTCCTCTCCCAACTGAGCTAACAGTTCTCCTCCGTTATAACCGATAAAGCTTATATTTAAGGTGTTCGGCAGCCTGTTCTCCCAATCTCCATTCAATTTTATCCCGTCTCCGAACAAACCCTTGAGTTCTGTATAAAAATATTCTGTCAATGCTTTTATCTTTGAATCCTTAAGCGCAGTTTCTGCAAGTTCACAAGCTTTCCCTAAAGCAACGTCAAATATGACATTCTCAGTACCTGCACGTCTGCCATGTTCATGTCCGGCTCCATGGATAAGGGGTTCAATGGTAATTCCTTTTCTCGTATATAAAGCACCTGTTCCTTTGGGTGCATAAAGCTTATGTCCTGCAACTGTCAGAAAATCAATTCCAAGCTCCTCTGCATCCACAGGAACCTTGCCAACAGATTGGGAAGCATCCGTATGAAAAAGAACACCATGCCTATGGCAGATTTCTGCAATCTCCTTCACAGGCTGGATTACACCAGTTTCATTATTGGAATGCATTATAGTAACCAGTAAAGTTTCTTCCGTTATTAATTTCTCCAGCTTCGATATGTCAACTCTGCCGTCCTCGTTAACCGGTAAATAGGATATCCGATAACCGTTTCTCTCCAAATAATTACAGGGGTTCAAAACTGCGGGATGTTCTATAGATGAGGTTATAATGTGATTGCCCTTATGACGATAGGTATAAGCCACCCCTTTGATAACTGTATTATTGGATTCACTGCCGCCGCTGGTAAAGGTTATTTCATCAGGCGTGCAATTGATCAGCTTCGCCACCTGACATCGTGCCTGCTCCACTGCACTTTTGTTGACCACTCCCAGGCTATGACTGCTGGAAGGATTCCCATAATTCTCATATATAAAAGGAAGCATAGCATCAGCAACTTCTTTATCAATTGGAGTAGTAGCATTATAGTCCAAATAAATCATAAGTACTTATCCTCTCTGGTGTTCAATTTTTTTACCCTTATTATAGCATTACAAACTTCGAATAGTCAAAAAAAGAACCTTCTTCTCCAAAAGGTCCTTTATGTAAATATTCACTTTATGCTTCCGGCCATACTCTCCTGCTCAAAGCTTTTCTGGATATTTTAGCTTCTTTCATCCAGTGCCGGCTGGCTGCAGCCGTAAAGATAAGCTTCGGCAAGGATGGGTTTGTCATAATATTACTTTGCTCTGTATCCACCTGACCTTCCAGATCAGCTGCCAATATAGTTAAAGCCTTGTAGATGCCTAGTTTCAACTTGCTTTTTAAAGGTATCACTTCCATGGTTTCCCTTATGAATTCCCCTGCTCCTATACCAATACCAAATCTCCAGTTAAAACCGATTCGCGCTGAATAGTGGCCCATGATTTGCAGTGCATTGATATTTTGTTTTCCCTCGATAAAACCGTTATTTATTATGGAATATATCTTTGGTACATTCATATCCTTCGGACAGGGATATTTTATAAGATACTCCTCGAATGCATACATAAATTCCAGCAGGCTGGAAGGAATCGAATCTACATAGAGAGGGAACACAAATACAATTGCATTCATTGTTCTCATTAATTCAAAATCTTCTTCTTTCCTATTCTTCCTGTACCACTCCACAACGCTGAGCTCATGACTTTGGAGCTTTTCCTTATCAAGCATTTCTATTACTTTATCAATCAATCCTTTGGAGGCACTATTCTTTCCTCTGGGGCTGCCGTTTATAAAACATACTTTATTCATCACTGCTCACACTCCTTTAGATAGCTGCAGAGAGAATTCAACCTGTCTGTAACGTCTGATTCTCTTCTGCTGATGTAGGTGCCTGATTTCTTTGCCTGTAAATTCAATGCATTAGCTTTGCAGAGAGACTGAAAAGTCTCTGCCTCTTCTTTGGTAATATCCTCTCCGTATCCAAAGGCAATATAACCTGGATATTTCTTATACCGTGGAGCGTGATGCTGTTCACCTTTTATCTTCTTAAAAAATGGCAGGATATTGGGTATCATCCGGTCCAGTGTTCTTCGTATAGCAGGTGTGTAACAACCATATCTTACGGGAGATACAAATATTGCAATATCACTTCCGATATAGGCTTTGTTTATGTCACTGCTGATATCCTTGAATACACATTCCCCCGGAGTTTTAATCCAGCAGCCAAAGCAGCCTACACAATTATGCATATCATCCGTCTGTACATCAAATGTAGTAACACTATGATTATACTTATTAAGATACCCCTTTAATTCTTCTTTCACCTTCCTCCCAAGCTGACTGGTATCTGAGGCATCACTTATAACTAAAACCTTCATTTTTCTTGCCCTCCTTAATGTTTACGCTGTCTACATAGCACAATCATACCTCACAATGTTTACACTGTCAACTTTTTATGTTATAATTTTATAAATTTGTGAAAGGTTCATAAAATATTGTGATAGTAAGAGGTATGGAAGTTGCAAAAAGAACATTATCATCATGGTGATTTAAAAAAAGAAATGATCATAAAAGGTATACAATTATTAAATGAAGAAAATTATGAGGACTTTTCCTTACGAAAAATTGCTGCCAGGTGCGGTGTATCCCACTCTGCGCCTTATAAACATTTTAAAAATAAAGATGAATTAATCCTAGCTATTATTCAGGAGGTATCCGACAGCTTTAAAAAAGCGCTGGAAGAAGCTGTACAAAAATATCCGGAGGAGGCAGAAAATCAGATCATAGAACTTGGAAAGTGTTATGTGCGATTTATGGTAGAGAACCCGGATTATATGCGCTTTATCTTTATTAATCCAAGTCACAAAAGCATCAACAAGGTACCGGTGCCTGATAATGAAACAAATCCTTATCTGATTTTTCAAAAAAGCGCTCTGGGTTATCTTAAATGGCTTAAGGCAAATCCACAGGACCAGGCAGTCGATATTCTTACCATGTGGAGCCTGGTTCATGGTTATTCCATGCTGCTGGTGAACGGTAATGTAGATATTCCTGAAAACTATCTGGAGGTAATAGATAAGATCTTAAGAGAGAAGCTGCGCTTTCATTAACTGTAACAGGACATGTACGAAAAAAGAGTTACTATACGCTTATCATTAACTTCACTTTGCTGGAAGTTTTTGATTAACCATATGTAACTCTTTTTACAGCTTTAGGATTTACTTAATTTACTTTTGTCAGATACCATTTCTGTGCATCCGTTCCGTTATCATTCCATTGCTGCACCACACCTCCATCGGCTGTGGAGGAATTAGACACATCCATGGCTAATCCACTGGCTTTGGATATCAGTTTGTAATATCCTCCGCCTACATCTACGATTTTCCACCGCTGAGCATCATTACCATTGTCATAACACTGCTGAAGCTGTACTCCCTGGGCAGTGGAAGCATAAGGCACATCCAGGCACTTACCACTGTGAACTGCGGTTAGTTTATAATACCCTCCTCCCATATCATCAATGCGAAATTTCTGGTTATTCGCTCCCTTATAGGTCCACTGGTGCATTTTGGCTCCGTCATCATAGGATACGTCCTTTACATCCAGTACTTTACCACTGCATTTTGCAGCCAAGGTATAGATTCCTCCGCTTACTATAGTCGGTGAAGCTTGTGCCTTATATACTCTGACATAATCAACCAGCATCTGGGCAGGAAATGCAGTCTGGTTGTTAGGGCTTCCCGGCCAGTTTCCACCTACTGCAAGATTCAGAAGGAGGAAGAAGGATTTCTGAAATTCCTCTGTTCCTCCCGCATTGTTCTGTATGTAGAATTCATTAAACTGTACACCGTCAACAAACCATCTGATATAACTGGAGTCCCATTCAATGGAATAGGTGTGAAACTGGGAAAAATCCAAAGAGCCGGATACCTGCCCGTAATCAGCCTGCCCATTGGAATCCCAGTGAACAGTACCGTTGACATACGCATTGCTATTAACACGTTCCATAATGTCAATTTCACCGCATTTCGGCCAGCCGACACTGGTAATATTATCTCCCAGCATCCAGAAAGCAGGCCATAAGCCTTGTCCGGAGGGCAGCTTTATCCTGGCTTCAATTTTACCGTAAGTAAAACTCTTTAGATTCTGGGTCTTAATTCTGGCAGAGGTATAATTCATACCACCATAGGATTCCTTCTGAGCGGTTATGATGAGATTACCACCGGATACCGATAGATTTTGCGAACGGTTGGTATAATACTGCAGTTCGTTGTTTCCCCAACCTCCGCTGCCTGTCCCAATTTCAGCCGTCCAATTAGAGGTACTAAGACTGCTTCCGTTAAACTCATCACTCCACACAAGAGACCAGTTTGTAGCCGCCTTTGCCGGAACTGACATAGAAGGCAGCCAGGATACCAGTAAAATTAAAACCAGTAACACACTTAATAACTTCCCTTTCCTTAACATATCTAATCTCCTTATCATTTATTATTTCAGATCATGCCGCGCGAATCATGATCATGAAACCCCTTCGTTTCGGAAAATGGCAGTTCTTTCAATTTAAGAATATTATAGTATAATTTAAGTAATTTGTAAATATTTTACTTATTCAGTTTTGTCCATATTGCATTGTCCATATTGCTGACACTTTCCAATTCCTACTGTGTCAGCCAGTCAATTAAATGGCTCGCTTAGCTTCTTTGTAATACAGAGCTTTTAATTCCGGGCTATATTTTGTCTGGACATAAAAAATCTCCTTAAGTAGATTATGGTTATTTACCTTATCTACCTAAGGAGTATCTCTTAACTGGCTATTCAGATGGTATTAAAATTTATTAATCCAGGCAATAAATGCGTCTACGTAAGTTTTTAAGAAGTCTTTTGTGCCTTCATTTGTAAGGTTGCCACCTTCATCCAACAATGCGGTAACATTACCAATGTATGCTTCCGGCTGCTGCAAAGGATAGACATCAAGGAATGTAAGGGTCTGTCTAAGGTGATGGTTTGCTCCAAAGCCAGAAATACCTCCCATAGACACACTGACTATTCCTGCAGGTTTACCAGCCCAGACACTTTGCCCATAAGGTCTGGAGGCAACATCCAAAACATTCTTTAAAACAGCTGGTACAGAACGGTTATATTCAGGTGTAAAAAACAGATATGCATCAGATGACTTGACCTCTTCTCTTAAGTTGCTCCAGGATACCGGTGGATTAGCTTCCAGGTCTTCATTAAATAAATCTATTCCATTTATATCAATGAATTTAGCCTCATATCCTTCAGGTATTATTGATGCTACATAATTTGCAATTGCTCTGTTAAAAGATCCTTTTCTCAAACTTCCTACAATAATGCCGATTGTTTTTTTGCTCATAATAATTCCTCCTATTAAATTCATTTTGATTGTATTTTCCCATTAAGGAAAGTTAATAACATTAGTATCTTGATAACTAAGATAAATATCTATAAGTAATATAGATGATGATGACCTGACTCAGATATTGCCTAAGCCCTCTAAAATATCAGATAGATGCATAGTTCCCAATTCCTCTTGAAAGCCGGATTGAACTTTATGATTAATACTCTCTAATACACATCCTATTCTTGCGCCTACCGGACAGTCTGAATTGGTATCTGTATGGATTGCAAACAAATCCTGCCGGTTTTCTACTGCTTTAAAGATTTCCAAAAGTGTAATCTCTTCCGGGGGTTTCATAAGCCCGGTAACACCAACTTTTGTTTTTGTCTGGATGAGTCCTGACTTCTTCAAATCACTCATCAGCCGTCTTACAAGAGCCGGATTAGTATTCACACTGCCTGCAATATAATCCGAGGTTATTCCATCCTCCTGTTTTAAAGCAATAAGGCTTAATATATGAATGCCTACAGCATATTTTGTTGAGTACATAATCATCATCTCCTCTATTTGTTACTATTATAGTTACAAATAAACCATTTGTCAATAATAAAATTTAATTATTTTAAATTAAATTTTATTCAACCAAAAATCGTGAACTATTCTTTTCATTTTGCCTTCTTTATTATTCCCTCTTATAATAAAACAATCCCAATAGGAATTTTAAATCCACCAAATACAATAAAGCCATAAAAGTATAAAACTTTTTACTACAAATAAATCATAAAGCATTCTATAATCGAGTAGGAGAAATTTCTCTTAACAGAGAAATTTCGACCTCTCACACCACCGTGCGTACCGTTCGGTACACGGCGGTTCAATCAACTTAACAAGTAACACACCTTTCGATGTAATAGTCCAACATTGAGATTAGTCCAAACTGGGCTAATCTCTCATTATTTATTGCTTGGCTTATATCTGAACTTCGACATACTCTTGCAAATCCCTTTGCATAAGAGGTTCGTCTTGCCGCCCATTTAGGTATTCCCAGTTTTATTAGATTCTTTGCTCTATTCTTTGGTGTTTTCCAGTGTTTCCATATGCACATGCGAAGCCTATATCTAATAGTTCCATCAAAATTCTTGCATAGTTTCTTCATACTACCGATTTTGAAGTAATTTATCCAACCTCGAATCAACTGATTTAGCTTCTCTATTTTGTGCTTATTGTTAACTCCCCAACTTCGGCAAGTAAATTTCTTCATTTTTGCCTTGAACTTTGCAACTGAACTAGCGTGTGGTTTAGCTTTATACTGTTTGGCAAATGTGTCATAGTAAAATCCAAATCCCAGATACTTTATTCCTTTTGGTTTATCCACCTTGCTCTTGCTAACATTTACCTTCAATCCAAGCTTCTCTTCTATGAACTTTGAAATGCTTTTCATTACTCTGCTAGCTGCCAGTTCGCTTCCGACCATAATAATACAGTCGTCTGCATATCTGACAAAATCCAATCCTCTTGATTCCATTTCCTTATCCAGTTCATTTAACATGATGTTTGCTAAAAGTGGTGAAATATTTCCACCTTGAGGTGTTCCTACAATAGAATCCTCGTATTCATCATCTATAATCACTCCGCTAACTAAGAACTTTCGAACTATCGAGATAACATCTCCATCTTTGATTGTTCTTCCTATTATTGTCATCAGCTTGTCATGATTTACTGTGTCAAAGAACTTTTCCAGGTCAATGTCCACTATCCAACTGTGCCCATCGTTCATCATTTCCAGCGCTGTAAGCACCGCCTGCTGGGCACAACGACTCGGTCTGAATCCGTAGCTGTGGTCATGAAACTGTTCCTCGAATATCGGAGTGAGTACCTGTGCTACTGCTTGTTGAACAAATCTGTCCGTTACTGTTGGTACTCCCAGTTTCCTGACTCCTCCTTCTGGTTTTGGTATCTCTACACGCCTTACTGGTTGCGGTTTATACTTTCGTGTCCGCAATTGTTCTTTAATTGTTTCGCCATTCTTCAAAAGGTATTCACCAAGTTCTGTGTACTCCATTCCGTCCACACCCTCTGCTCCTTTGTTTCGTATGACTTGCAGATACGCCTTATTGAGATTATCTTTGGCTAATATCTGCTCCATTAGACTATTTGTGTCCATGCGTTGTTTCCTTTCTGTCCCGTTCGTTTCCACCATCTTTGACGTCATCGACAGATGTTGTGTTTACTACAAGTCGGAACCTACTTCAACTGATTGATTGTTCGTCCCTTTGCTCCGTTTCCATTACAGAAACTTCCTCGCTACTACGGACTATGCTGACTTCTCACAGTTCGTTGTTACTCGGCAAATGATACCGCTGTGAGACCTCCCCGATTAAGGTGCGAGCTCTTTCCTCTCATCTATCCGCCACATTTACTCCTACTTCCAGCAACTTTTGGACTTCATCTTCTTTTGCAAACTTATCCGTATTTCAGAGCCTTATATGTGATTTCTGTCCGTCGGACCAAGAGTTTGCCTACAACTTCCTTCAGATTCCACCTCACGGTGGACACCCTTGTTGTTCAGCTATGTGCTTCCACGTTGCCTAGGCGCACTTGGGACTTTCACCCATTAGAGCCCGCCCATGGCGGGCAAACAAAAAGAGGAGCTACTGAACATAATTCAGTACTCCTCTAATTAACTTTATGATTTGGGCTGTAAAGGAATAAAATATTGCCTGGTAAACTGGGTTAAATTATGCTGGTTCTGCAGTGTTTTTTACTTTTGGCTTTACAAAGAAAGCTAAAATAGCTGCAATTATAAAGAAAAATGTAAAAGTTAGAGATATAGGTGCCAAAACTGCGGGAATAATTGCCGAAGCCAGAAATATTACAGAAGTAATTTTTCCTAATTTACTCATTAAGAATACTGATATCAGGGAAACAATACCACAAACAATTAAGGCATATGAACAACTCTTTAATTCTTCCATATCTTTAAGGGCCTGAGCTACATCCGGGTCTGAACTATATTCTTCCACGGCTGCAATTTCAGTTTTATATGTATCAAAATCTGACAACCATTTTACACCTAATCCTATGGATGCTAATGTACCTATAATAACTAATATTATTGTTGCTACTCTCATACTTCCTCCTACTATACTCCTATTATTTAGAACTAAAATTAATAAGTATTTTCATCCCAGCAAACTTCCTTATTCCTCCAGACACAATCATAATTGTCAATCTCAAAATTTATTCACTCAGCATTTCATCAAGGTTTCCGGTAATGTTACTCATAAAAGTATCGTCATCCTGGATCACCCAGATTTTCTTACCCTTGTCTTTCTTTAATGTAATTTCAAATTCATTTGTTACTACAGGTGCTTCCGGATCAGACATCCCCTCCTCCAGATAACCCATCATCTTCTCTTCCAAATCATCATCTGACATCTCCTCCTCTGAGAGAGCAGTATCATAAGCTTCATCAAAGATTTTTCCATACATCTCTTCAAAGACTGATTGCAGATCCAGATTTGTTAATTTTACTTCGACAGTTGCTGTATCTCCTGCTTCTTCAGAGGAGACAATTTCATAATTTAATTTAGAAAAAATAAGGGTAATTAATTTTTCTTCCTGTGGATCTTCAAATTTAAAATTACCTGTATCCGAATTGCAATATTTCTCTGCCTCTTTCAAATCTGCTTTACTTAATGCTGTAAAGAATCCCTTAACACTTTCATCAGCTGCAGGAAATTCCGTTTTCTTACAAGCTGCCATAGAAAAAACCAATGTAATCATCATTATCAGGATGAGTAAACATCTGGATGGACGTATACTTTTTTTCATTCGTACTTCTCCTTTTGTTTTATTTCGATTGTATAATATATATTTCTACAATTTTTTCAACTATTTAATTATAAAGAAAAAAGCCTCACATTCAACCTATCAAAAGTTAGGTAAAAAGTAGGGCTTTTCATTCTAGATGCTAATTGATTATCTGAAGACGTCTGGCCTTGACTACTGCCTGGGTGCGCTTATTAACTCCAAGTTTAGAGAACATATTATTAATATGCCATTTGACAGTCCCGGTTGTTATAAAAAGTATCTCAGCAATCTCATCATTAGACAGACCATCTGCAATAAGTTTCAGTATCTCTAATTCTCTTTTCCTAAGAGGGTTTGTAAGAGAATTCATTTTATTTACACCGCTGCTGCATATTCTGTCTATAAAATCCGGTGCTGTATCTCTTACCATAAAAACCAGCTCCAGAAGTTCGCTTCCTTCATCAAGAAATAATCTTTCATAACCTTCAGGAGCTGCAAGTGCTACAGCTTCCCTCAAACAATCCAAGGCTCTGCCTTCCATCCCCAGGTGCTTTTTTACTAAAGCTGACAGTAGCAGCACAGTAATCAACTCTCCAAATCGACCTTCTCCCCTTAATATTTCTTCCTTTTCAGTAAGGGCTTTCTGGGCTGTAAGATAATCTTTTTGCAAGATCAAAGCTCTTAAATAGGTAAAGTAAGGATTTATGTCCGATAAACCCGATATCTTATCAAAGGTATTTTGCGTTTCCTTCAACCACCTAAAAACCTTTTCATAATTACCTTCCCTCTGGCACAGCTCCATTTCCAAGGCATCAAAAAATAAAGAAATTCTAGAGATCTTGAAATCTTTGTAATAGGCTTTCAGACGATAGACCATCTCAAAAGCCTTTTCTTTCTCTCCGGTATTATAAAGCGCCAGAACTAAATACCACTCTCCCAGTCCGCCCCAATGAGCGAATCCCAACTTACGGTAAACTGCAATACCTTCCTCCAGATACTTTTGAGCTTCTTCTAATTTATTGAAATTATAAAACAGCATTCCTACCGGAAGATATACAATTTTATCCATTGGTGAGTAGTTTCCGGCACGATTCGTAAATCTTTCAAGGGTTTTTTCACATAAGGCCAGAGCCTCTCTGCCTTTTCCCATACAATTAAGATAAAATGCTACATCGTGAAGAGAAGTCACTTCCAGAATATGATATCCCTTTTTGCAAGCGCCTTCATGAACTTTTGCATGCAAAGCAGCCGCAGTGCTGGTATGTCCATTTAAAGCATTTGCGTGTCCCAAAGCGGTTAATGCAACATAATAGAAAAAATCCTTTTTCCCCTCAACAAATGCTATTGCTTCTTCTGCATCCATTAGGGCCTTCACTTTTTCTTCATTATTTAACAAGTACGGTGCAGATGCCTTTACCATTCCTGTGACTCTCAGACTGTTACTGTTATCTTTTCGGTTAATTAAATTAGATAATATTTTACTTGCTTCATCGACTTCCCCTGTAAACAACATGCACCAGGCCTTATATAATTCCAGAATTCCATCCTTTTCCTTCCTGATCAAATCTGTATTCAGTAAAGTAAGAAGGTTTTTCAGCTCTCCCTTACGAAACAGCTCAATTGCCCTGTCTTTAACCAAGCATGCGGCGGCTTCTCCGTCCTTCGCCTGTAATGCATACTCTAAAGCAGCTTCGGTATATCCGTTCTTTTTACACCATAAACTAGCTGTTCTGCAGATTTCAATCTTCCCAGTCTCTTCTTGGTTCTTTCTTAAAAATTCTGAAAAAAGGTGATGGTATCTGTACCAGGTATTGGTATCATCCAATGAGATGATAAAGAGATTTTCTTTTTCTAACTGCTGTATAATAGCTCTGCAGTGTTTCATCCCCGTTACAGCTTCGCATAGCTCCTCGTTAAATTCCTTTAATATACAGGTCTTATTCAGAAAAGTACGTAGCTGCTCCTCTTGATTTTTAAAAACCTCATCCATCAGGTACTCTGTTATGAAGCGATTATTACTACTAAATTCTTTTATTAAGGCTTCTTCCCTGTTCCTTTCCATATTCGTTAAGGACAGGCCAATCAGTTGCATTCCGGCAACCCAGCCTTCTGTTTGTTTTTCGATAATTTCTAAGGATTCTTCCTTCAGGGTCAGTTTAAAATATCTGCTAAAAAATCCATTGATCTCTGCTCTTGTAAATTTCAAATCCCTGGCATTCAGCTCCGTTATTTTATCTTCGACTCTGCATTTTGAAAAAGCAAGAGCCGGTTCCCTGCGAGTAATTATAACAAACTGCATGGAGCCCCCATTCATCAGATTTTGCACCAGTTCATTGATATAATTATTATGAATGACATGGTAGTCATCCAAAACCAGTACTATAGCCTCTTGAAGCTGTTCCAGCTCTCGTGCCATATATAAGCTTACTGTCTTAACAGCAGGCAGGTTTGTAGCCAACATCAGATTCTCTATGGTTGAACCAAAGCTTTTACTTATCTTTCTGACCGCCTCAAGCAGATAACAAATAAACTTTGAGGGCTCATTATCGTACTCATCCAAAGACAGCCAGGTATACTTACAGTTCAACCGGTTAAGCCACCCTGAAACTAATGTCGTTTTACCATATCCCGCCGGTGCGGAAACCAGAAAAACTCTATGTTCTTTCTTCAGGCCCTCATCTAACCTATTATTTAGAATATCTCTGCAAATATGATTCTGTCTGACAGACGGCATATGCAGCTTGGTATCCAAAAATATTTTTTTATCCATGTTTCCCCTTGTGATTGTGATAAACATCCCTACTACCCATTTGTATTATACGCATTCTATTATCCCTGTTTTAATTTAAAATATATTTTGAGTATAAACTCTTCCCCGACGTCAATGTCAAGACCCACTTTTACTATAATTATATATACTCTTTGCCTCCTGCTTCCTTTTCCCTCCTTCCGTTGGTAGAATCTTATCCTTCCCAAAGTGATTATTCAAATTCAAATAATATATAAAATAATTCACTAAAAGTAAATCAAAATGCCAGATGGCATCACAGCAGCGCTTCACCAATGACAAGAAAATAGCTTTTGATATAAATCTTTATTCTATATTTGTTATAATTCTTCGCAGCATATTCTCAAACTCAGTTACCTCATTTTCCGAAAAACCTCTATAGAATAACTCATTCATCCGGTCCGTTACCTTATCATATTCCTCCTTGTAAAGCCTTGCTTTCTCTGTAATGGACACGTAAACCTGCCGACGGTTTTTTGGGTCTGCGGTTCTAACTACCAGTCCGCTTTCTTCCATTCTATCCAGCATACTGGTGAGAGTTGTTTTGGCAAGTGATGTAAGATGCCCAATTTCGCTTATAGTAAGCTTTTCATTCTCCCATAACACATATAATATTCTTCCCTGTGCACCGTTAAATGCATCTATGCCACTTTCTTTCAGCATTTTTTTAAAGACTCTTCCCTGAAGCTGCTTGATTTGGGATATCAAAAATCCCCCGTATGTTTTAATATTATCCACCTCCATACCATGTAGTATAGTTTTATATAGTATTATTGTCAAATATATTAAATATTTATATTTATTCCCTTTACTCTGGTAATTCCACTATCTGTGTGGTACCAGGCAAAGCATCAGCTGTTACTAGTTCAGCGTTATAAAAACGAGCTGGAAATATATTTCCAACCCGTTTATTACTTCTAACTATTTTATTACATAACCTTTAATTATAAACTACAATCCATATTATCTAATCTGCAATGACAGCCTTTATAAGAGACTATTCTTTTCATTATAAATAGATTGTATCCATCAGCTTCAAATAATATTTGGCTTCCTTCGTCTTATAGAGCTTATACCAGGCATCCAGAGTTTCATTAGAGAACACCTCTAAAGCTTTCAGAACATGAAGAGAAAATTCCAACGGTGCTATCCCTGAAGCAGTTATCAGCTTTCCATCAGTTACGGCAGTTTCCTGCCTATAGTACTGTTCTCCCTTATAAACTGGGCAGACACTTTTAAGGTAATCCAGGTCATTGCCTGTATGACAGTTAGAATCCAGCAGGCCTATCCGGGCAAGACCTACTGTGGCGCCGCAGATTCCAGCAACAATAATCCCTTTCTCTAAACATTCTCCTGCTATTTTTAAAATAGGCTCATGTACTGATTCTGTCCAGGTATCTCCGCCTGGTAAAATCAAAGCATCTGTGTTTTCAAGCTTCAAAGCATCAGCTTCTATATCCGGCAATATCTTAAACCCTCCCATTGTAGTAACAGGAGTCCTTTTCGTTCCGACAGTAATAATTTTTGTTGGAGCTATACCTTTCTTATAATATCTGCCCGAATTCAATTCTGCTGTTATATAACCAACTTCCCAATCTGCCATTGTATCAAATACATAAAGAAACACTATGTTTTTCCTCATACCCAAGATCTCCTTTTTATTATTTAAGCATTCCTAAAACATTCGTCACATCCACGGGTAATTTTCATCCATACTCTTTTTTCTGGTTAATTAAACCTCCAGGATTAGCAGCAATGTTCTTCCTTATAATAAAACAGCTTCACTGACAACCACTGTCAGTGAAGCTATTATTTTTGATAATATTCCATTAATTCCGATGCAATCGATACAAGCTTTTCCTTTAAACTCTGCGGCTCAATCACTTGTACGGCTTTTCCATAAGAAAGAAGAAGATAAGGCACATATCCCTGAACTGCTCTTTCATCCAGTAAAAAAACCGCTTGGTTTGGACTGCGCTCTATCACGTGATGACCCAAAAACCAATGAATACATAAATCCTCCAGAGCTTCTGACCTGCCGCCTATAATAACAGTTACTAGCTCTGCTTTACTTTCTGAATCCTGCAGTAAATTTTGCAGAAAGAATTGCCTGACGGAAAAACTATCCGGCCTTTTAAACCTCACCTGTGTACGGTGTATCCGGGTAATCCGGTCAACTCGAAAACTTCTGATTTTCTTTCGCAGCTGGCAGAAACCAACCGTATACCATTTGTTGTTCCAGTAAAGCATTCCATAAGGATCAATTACTCTTATAACCGGTTGTTCTTCTCGTCCTGAACGGTATTCAATTTCTTCCGAATACTCATTTGCAACAGCAAATTCCAGTTCTTCCAGAGTCTTTTTGACAGACGGGTCAATATCACGATTGATTACCTCGAAACCGGTCATGTGGCGATTTAGTATATTTTCCTGTTCTCTATTTAAATACATTTTTAACTTTTGAGTTGCTTTATTTAAAGCTTCACTGAATGGGTATCCCGCTTCGTTTGCAAATACAGCCCCATGAAGCAATGCCTTTTGCTCTTCAAGATTGAAAACTAACGGTGCCTGAATAAAATTATTCAGTAAAGTATATCCGCCGTTCTGTCCTGAATCCGAAATAATCGGTACTCCGCTTTCACAAAGTGAATCAATATAACGATACACAGTTCGTATATTTATCTCTAATTTTTCCGCTATTTGCTTCGCTGTTATTTTAGTTCCCGAATTTAACATCCATAATATCGCCAGCATATTTCCGTTCTTCGCCAATCAACCGCCTCCTTTCTTACCAATCAAAAATAAGCTTTTTTCACTCTGTCCTTCTGCCATCTTTTATGTATCTTCCCTGTAACCCATAGATATACCCTTATCAATACTATAAAAACATGTTCCGGACAGACCCAAAGCAAGCCGCACCGAAATGCAAACGCTGGGAAGGGAATCCCAGCGATGTGCTATTCAATCTATTCATAACCTTATATCAGACTTTAATATATTTCCACTTCCCACTATGTACTCTGGTCAGATACATAATCGATCTTGAGCAGAAGTCAAAGAATATACCAATCATAACCGCAGTTAATCCTATACCAAACAAATGAATAAGTGCAAAGGACAGGATAACCCTAAAGGCCCAAAGTCCTACAAAGGAGGTAATCATTACATACTTGATATCTCCCGCGGCCTTTAAGGTTGCTGAACATAAATTTAGTATAGCAAGCAACGGCTCAATTACTCCAAAAGTACAGACAATACCAATGGACTCCTTAATTACAAGAGGATTACTGGTATACATACCTGCAAGATATTTTGAGAATATAATCATAAAAATACCAATGACAAAACCCACAATCATTGTAATCTTTAAGCTTTCACGGGAATAGATTTCGGCTTTCTCATAATTCTTCTCTCCAAGACTTTGTCCTACAAGGGTTGTATTTGCAATCGCAAAACCAAATATCGGGAAGAATGCCAGTGCATTTATATTTATTCCAATCTGATAGGCAGCCATAGCAACGGTTCCTAAGGGAACGATAATGATCTGCAGCATAAGAAACCCACCCTGCATTACCGCCTGCTCAATGAAACCAGGAACTCCTATCTTAATAATTCGCTTAATCATTTCCGGCCTGACTGTATAGTCATCTTTCAGGCTTAGATTCAGCTTAAGCCCTTTGTAATTATATAGAACAAAAACTCTGACCACTACACCTACGATTCTTGAAACAGTTACTGCTATAGCTGAACCCACGATACCATATGCAGGTATATGCAGAAAAGGTACACCAAATATCAAAGCTGTATTTAATATGATATTTAAAACATTTACCCCGGCAGTAATTATCATTGGAGTCTTTGTATCACCTGCTCCTCTCATGGCTCCGGATACAATGATATCCAGTACAAGAAAAGGCAGATTAATAAGTACAATATTAAAATAACTGATTCCTGCTGCGAAAACCTCAGGCTCTGCTTTTCCAAAGAACAGGCTCAATAAAGGCAAGGAAAACACCCTGCCCATCACTGCCAGAAGCACCCCGACAATGACTGCCATATACCCCGATTGTATTAATGCGCTTTTTGCCTCATTATTTTTACCTTCACCGGTTACTCTTGCAATGATAACCGTTGTACCAATTGACAGACCAGAAAAAACTGTTTGCAGGAATCCCATCAGCATATTTACCATACCTACAGCAGCAACTGCAAAGATACCTATCTTCCCCATAAAGATAGTAGATACCATTCCTACCATCATCTCAAGTATCTGTTCGGTAATAGAAGGCCATGCAAGTGAGATTATCTCTTTGTCTGCTCTTTTATCCAGTCGAAACCACTTCTTGTTCATTTTCTACCTCTTTTATCCGTATCTGATTTTACGCAACGCATACAATTATAAATCAAATATCAATAGGTGGCAATCTGAAAATCTTCAAAAAAGGTCTGGTAGAGTAAAAATAGTTGATTAATCAAGTAAAACTGATATAACCTTCCAAAAATAGCCTATATAACGTTTTAAGATATAAAGCTTGCAATATTCTGTTTATTACATTTCAAAACAAGTCCATGAAATATTTTAAAAGGGATAAAGCTTTATAGTAGCTTACGTATTACAGTTCATGACATGTCCAAGCAATATTTTAATATGGTTAAGGTTTTACAGTATCTTATGTATTACAGTTCATGACATGTCCAAGTAATATTTTAATATGGTTAAGGTTTTACAGTATCTTATGTATTACAGTTCATGACATGTCCAAATAATATTTTAATATGGTTAAGGCTTTACAGTATCTTATGTATTTCAGTTCATGACATTTCTAGGTAAATTTTAAAAGGCTGCTAAAATTACTTAGCAGCCTCCTTAAAAATTTCATTAAATACTTTTGCCATTGCGCAGGAAAGGCACAACAGCTATGTTTACTATCCTATTTCTTACCGCCGTAACTCTTATAGGTAGCGTAAACTACGTCTGCATATACATTTGCCAGAATTGGACGTCCATAAGAATCTGTAGCTCCCGGATACCAGTAATCTCCTCCGTTGTAATGTAATAATCCATTATATATGTTGCCGAACTTCGTAATCTTTTCATCTAAAATTAAAGCACCCATACATACCTGGTCTTGTTCACTGCTGTGATTATAGGAACGGCCAAATTTTGAGCTGAATTGAGATAAATATGCATTACGGGTGTTTGGTTCCACCTGCATCAATCCGTCGCCAGCTGATGGACTGCCTGGCAGGCCTGCTCCAAAGCTGCTTTCTTTCTTGATAACAGCGCACAGTAACAAAGCAAAATCTCCGCCTTTACCAAATTTATTATCTACATTCATTGTATATGTCCATATATTACTTGGAACTTCAGAAGGCTTCGTTACGGAAGTATTCGGTGTTCCGGTATAAATCTTAACCGATGACATTTTGTCATTAACCGTATCTCCAACCCAGGAAGAACTTGAAGTATAGGTCCATTTTGTTCCGCCGAAATTATCATTCTGATATACCTCCACAGTCCAACCGCTTGGAACCTTGAGAGAGGACATCCAGTCATTGGGAATTCCATTTGCATTCAACTGTGACAGTGTGTAATTGCCGACTCCCAGGGTTACAGCTTTTCCACCATAATTTATATCGGCGTAGAAAGTAACTCCGTTTGATGCCGGTGGTGGTGTTGGTGTCGGTGTAGTTCCACCGCCGCCTTTTGACCATAAGGCCGGAACATTGGATGGCTCCCAGCCTACAAGGGAAGTATGTGCCTGAAGGCAGGTATAGGTACTTCCGCTATATGTTACGGTGTCATTTACCGCATAGGCAGTATTGGGAGCCCAGGCTCCTCTGGCGGCAGCGCTTACTGGTGTAGCCAGGTAAAATGTTGTAATCAACAAAGCAAAGGCTACCACAAGTAAGGCTTTAACATAAAACTTTTTTTTAGTCATTTTTTGACCTCCTTTATAATTTATTTAACTGTGACTTTCTTAATGACCAGCCACAGGTGTAACTTAACTGTACTAATTTATTCCCTCTAATCAAACGCACAGCAATTATTTGTGGACCCCCGCATGCTTTTATGTATCTCAATTGAATGACTCAAATTTTGGACAGTTGAGCATTGCTTATAATATAAAAACGTTTCAATTTAAGAAATTCCTACCAATTTTTCACTTTTAATTTATTTTTTTTGATTTAATTTCTCTCATCTTATTTCTTTCATTTCTCTCATATCATTCATTCCTCTCATTTCAATTAATTTTCTTACTTTTTGCTTCGCCCTCATTATTCGAGTATCAACATGTTTTGCTGTCATTCCCAAGGCTTTACCGATTTCCTTATAGGATAAGCCCTGTACGTATTTCATAAGCAATACTAATCTGCTTGTTTCATCAAGTTCTGCTATGCACTTTAACATATACATAAAGTCCTCCTGACGGATTACCTGTATCTCAACAGATAAATCCTCGGACTTCAGTTCATACTCCATATCTTCCAGGGAAACTGACGACAGATGTTTATTTTTACGTATAATATCTATGCATTTGTTCTTTACAATGATAATGATCCTCTTACGAAAATCTCCGTAATTTAACGTCAGCATTTTATCTTTATGTTTTATTACTGACAGAAAAGCGTCCTGAACTGCATCCTCAGCCATCGCTGGATTCTTCGTGATTCTTAAAGCTATATTGATACAATCAAAACGCAATTCCTCATATAATTCTTCCAACCTTTTCTTTTCCTGGTCATTTTCAAACATTGCTTCCCCTCCTATGTTAATATTAATAAAAAACCCTTGATTAATATGGGTAATTTTGTAAACATTTACAATTTTGATTATACAGTAGTATGAAGCTTCTGCCAATAAGATAAGTTTCCTAGCATGAACTCTGAATTTCCTTATATTCTGCAAGTAAATAAGGACGTGAAATATACCACTCACGTCCTCAATTTTTTACATAATTCTATTGTAGATTTCCAATGATTTAGCTATCTTGGAGTTATCTTAAGACTTTTTATCAATTTTCTTTGACAGCAATTTATCCAGATAAATAGATTTAAACTGTTTACTTGCCATCATTTGCTTTAAAGGCGGTAATTTGAAAATAACTCCAAATACGGCTGCCATTGCACGATGATTAGCAAATGCCTGGTTATCAAATACGAGATTCTGAAGGGTTCCTTTCTCAATTGCCTGTAATACAAATCTATGGGTACTATTTACCGGTGTAATAACCCGAACCTCTCTTTGTACTAATTCTATGACATTTTTAGGACAGCTTCGTACACAGACACCACAGCCAAGGCAAACCTCCTTATCTACCTCTGCAACCTTCTTCCCCTCTTTGTTGTTTGACATGGTGATTGCTAATACCGGACATACCTTTTTGCATTTTCCGCAGCCTACACACTCATGGGAAATCTTAGGCACATAGTTGGTAGTAGCCACCGGCTGCATTGGACTGAATTTTCTTGCCGCCTGTAAGGCTTCACAACAGCAGCCGCAGCAATTGCAAATGAATGCCGGAGCTTCACGAACATTTTCACCTATCTGAACAAGGTTAGCTTCATAAGAACGTTCCAGTACCTCCATGGCCTCTTTCCGGTCAATTAATCTTGCATGGTGTCCATTCTCTGCAAGAGAACGGGCTACATTTCCAAAGGTGAGGCAAACATCCAAAGGAGCATCTATTTCACAGGGGTGGCCTGCATGGAGCATCTTATGTCTGCAATAACAGGTTCCAAGGCCTATATGAGTGGCATCCTCAATAATATGGCTAGCTCTTTCATAATCCAGGATGTGAATTGTGTTGTCATTAGTCAAAACCGGCTCCTGCACATAAACTCTTCCAAGATGGGTCTCTGTTGCAAAGAATAAATCCTTAACGAAGTCTTCTTCTACATTCATATATTGATAATACAACTCACTTAAATACTTCTGATCAATATCACCTCTTGTACGCATTAGCGCAAACTCAATAAAGCCTGCCATTGGCGGAGGCATCACAAATTGGCGCACTCCTCTGTAAAAGGAATCCACCAGTAACGCCTTCTCACATAAATGTTCTAAAAAAGCTTCCGCTTTCCCTTCACTGGTATTCCAGATTTTTGCCGCTTTTTTTGCTGTAAATGGGCGAACTGGCAAGCGTGCGACCCACTTGGCTTCCTTTTCCGTATATAGAACTTGCAGAATTTTATACAGACTGTCCGTTGGCGGAGCCCCTTGCGTAAACCAATTAATTCTTTCTTCTAAGTTCTTATAGGCATCTTTACTGGTAATATGTCCCATGATTATTCCTTCCTACTATCTAGTTTTTATAACCTTATTATGTTAATATCAAGTTATATCATTGCTTAGGTAGTTTCAATTTAATCTCTTCGTTTTTGTATCTTCATTTATGCTTCTTTATTTTGCATTTTCATTTTGCATTTTCATTTTGCATCTTCATTTTGCATCTTCATTTTGGACCTTCATTTTGTATCTTTATTTTGCATCTTCATTTTGCATCTTCATATTTGTATCTTTATTTATGTATCTTCTTTTTTGTATCTTCATTTATGCTTCTTTATTTTTACATCTGATTTTTCTTTATTTTTATATCTGCATTTTTCTTTATTTTTACATCTGCATTTTTACATCTGCATTTTATATCTTCATTTTTTGTATCTTTAACTATGCATCTTCACTTTGGTATTCCACTTTTGCAATTCTTCATTTAAATCTTCTCTTTTATTTCTTGTATCTTCGTTTTAGCTTTATACAATTCTTTTTTATGAATCTCCTTTTTTTATAAGCTCCTTTCTTTACATATCAATCAGTACAGGCCAACATAACACTACCTTATCTTCCAGATGGAGTAACTTTATTACTTGGGATTTTTATATTATACTATATATCGAAATTAATTTATAGAAATTTTTTACATTTAAAAATATGGAGCAACCGAACTTAGCTTTTCATATACATTCCGCTTAGGTTGCACCGGCACTTTTAACAAGCTGCCACCACAATCTTATATCCCAATTTACTATATTTTTCAAATCACAAGCTTTTTAATACATGTAAATTCTTCGCCGTTTCTCCCCTTCAATAAACCCAATTTATTCTGACAAAAGATTCACAACATGTTGTAGAAGGCTTTATATGGTGTAAATTCTGATTTTACCAATCTTTCATAGCTTTATAAGCTTTTAAAGGCTACTATTATATTAGTCTAACGTACAAAATAAGTCCTTATTTTGTAAATTTTTTTCTGTTTTTATAAAATAATGATGCAACAATCATAAAACCTATATCATTTTTGTTAAATTATTCACATTTTTGTAAGCAAATTTTTACTTTACATCAAAATTTTTTAGCTGTAATATTATGGCGTATTAGAAATAAATGGAAGTCGACTCCACGCAAACCATTGATTAATGCACAGAAAAGGAGAGTATAATGATTAAAAATGCAAAAAGAACGCTGATTTCTCTTGCTGTTGTTATTGTTATGGTAATCTCTGTTATACCAAAGGGTACTGTTACAGCAGCTTCCTCAGATTATTCTCATCTTATTGGTAATTCTGATGTGAAAAAACCTTCTGTCGGAGGTAAATTACAGGTACTAGATAAAAACGGTATAAAGACACTATGCGGTGAAGACGGTAATCCGATTCAGTTAAGGGGTATGAGTACCCATGGGTTACAGTGGTTCCCTGAGGTTGTCAATAATAATGCATTTTCAGCTCTTGCCAATGACTGGGCAGCAAATGTAATACGCCTTGCCATGTATATAGGGGAAGATGGATATGCAACCAATCCATCGGTCAAACAGAAAGTTATAAAAGGAATAGACTATGCAATTGCAAATGATCTTTATGTGATCGTAGACTGGCATATGATTAATCCCGGAAATCCAAATAACAGTATCTATTCAGGAGCACAAAGCTTCTTCAATGAAATCTCTGATCTGTATCCGAATAATAAAAACATTATTTATGAATTATGCAATGAACCTAACGGTGAAAATGGAGGCGTATCTAATGATGCAGCCGGATGGTCTCAGGTAAAAGCATATGCGGCTCCTATCGTTCAACTGTTAAGAAATAAAGGCAATGAAAATCTTATTATCGTTGGTTCTCCCTTCTGGAGTCAAAGACCTGATTTAGCCGCAGATAATCCAATTGCCGATAAAAACACAATGTATTCTGTTCATTTCTATAGCGGTACCAATCCGGTATCAAATGTTGATACAGATAGAAATAATGCCATGAGTAACGTAAGATATGCTCTGAACCATGGGGTTGGAGTATTTGCTACAGAATGGGGAACCAGTCTTTCCACAGGTACTACCGGACCTTATCTGGCAAAAGCTGATGCCTGGTTGGATTTCCTCAATGCAAATAACATAAGCTGGTGTAATTTCTCCCTCTGCAACAAGGACGAAGTAGCCTCTGCATTGAAAAGTACAGCAAGCTTTGACCCTGGTTCTGATAAGGTATGGTCAGAAAGTGAATTGACTGCCTCAGGTCAATATGTACGTGCCCGTATTAAAGGGGTTTATTATGCCACACCGGAAGATCCCAAACCCAATAAACCACAGCCACCCTTAGATTTTTCATCCGGATTTTGGGATTTTAACGACGGTACAACACAAGGCTTTGGTATCAATGGGGACAGCCCCATTACTTCCATTCTGATTCAAAATGCTAATAATGCCTTAGAACTTCGCGGGCTTAATACCTATGGCAGCAATGATTTATCAGAAGGTAACTTTTGGGCAAATGCACGTCTTTCAGCTGATGTCTGGGGGCAGTCTATTAATATATATGGGTTGACAAAACTTACTATGGACGTTATCTCTCCCTCACCCACCAATGTATCAATAGCTGCAATTCCGCAAAGCAACACCCATGGATGGGCAAATCCTGCAAGAGCGGTGCTTATCAGTTCAAATAATTTTGCAGCTCAGGCAGACGGTACATATAAAGCAACCTTGACTATTTCTGTTGATGATAGTCCCAACTTTAAAACCATAGCTGCCGATTCTAATGATAGTATCGTAAGAAATATGATATTATTTATAGGAGCAGGCTCCGATAACATTTCTTTAGATAATATAAAATTCACGAAATAAGCTTGTATATATAAAATTTACGAAATAAGCTTGTGTATATAAAATGAGGCTCTTTCACCTGAGTTGTCTGAATAATGATTCTTTAATACAGAACTCTTCTTCCAGGAAAGGGCCTCATAATATATTCTTAAACTGCTCCGCATACAGCTTCCATAAGCTGTCCTGGCAGTCATGACAGTCAGATATATATCGGGTTATTAGCCATAGAAATCAATAGTCTTCGGAAAGTATAGTATTTTGGCTTTTACATTCGTCATTAATTGGATAAAGATATCTAAATCTGAATCCTCGATATAGTCAAATACAGTCAGCTTAATAGCTTCATCCCCGGCGTATTTGCTGATTGCTGATTTTATCTCTTCCTTCTTTTTAACATCATCGTAGCATATCTCTATTGAGCTTAAAGTATGATCCACTTCTAACTTCTTGTAATTATGGGCGATACTATGGAATAATTCATAAATCTCCTGGTCCGATAAGCCCAAAAAACCAGGATATTTTTTTATAAACACGGAAGTATTATAGTCAACCTCTTCGATTTTACCTTTTTCTACGGTATCTTCTTCCTTAGAACCATGAAACTGATGAATAACTGTCCCTTTGGTATTGATAGCAATCTTCATTCCTTTCTGACACATACGGTATACAAACTCAATATCCTCTATACCCCATTTTTTCAGTTCTTCATCAAAGCCGTCTGTTAAATCAATCCATTTCTTCGGCACTGCCAGGTTGCAGGTTAATGCAAATAGAAAGGGCACCTTCATACTATCAGCATTGTAGGAAAGGCTTTCAAAGATCTGATGTCTAAAATCCACTCCTGTTTGATAAGACCTTAAAAGTTTTTTATCGAATACAGATTTGTTCAATACTATTTGCTCATCAATTGGTTGATTAAGCAGCAATCGCATTCCAACAACCGCCATATCGCTGCTTTGTTCAAAAAAGCGATCCAGCTTTATTAAATAATCAGGTCTGACCAGAATATCTCCGTCTATAAAAACTACAATGTCACCAGTTACGTTTTTCAGCCCATAGTTCCTTGCCCTTGCTCTGGAAGAATTCTCATTTCTTGGCAAATATGTATAAATAAAAGGATATTTCTTATGTTCGGATATTACAGCCTGAAAGGTATCATCCAGGGAACCATCATCAACAATTATTACTTCATAGGATATTGCTTCAGTGGTTTCGATATAATCCAACGCCCTTAAGGTATTGATAACCAGTCTTCTATTTTGATAGGTTGGAATTACAAAACTATACTTTCTCAAAGCCTCACCCTCCAAACTCTCTGTTAAGCAGCCTATAAATTTCATCCAGAAGTTTATATTCCACATCTTTTACCAGCATAATTTCATTCGAAACGTTTTTAATTGCCTTCTTTTGTTCTGTTGTCAATTCCTGCAGTTTAAACTCCTGAAGGACCTGACCCAGAAACTGCTTTCGCATTTCATCAAACTTTAAAACCAGCTGATAATATTCTTCCTTCTTCCTTTCCAATTCAGAACCTAAGTTATATTTTTCCACAAGGTAGCTCAATCTGACATATAAGCATTTCTTATGTTCTGCCAGTAAATGCAGCGCCCGGTAGTCCACATGAAATTCACCCTGTAAGATGTTGCGAAGCTCATTTACTAATTTCTCATAGACATCCATACCAAAAGTAACCCGGTTCACGTCATATTCAAAGTTATATAATCGGTATTCATCCGGCTTACTGTGTATATAATCATATAAATCCTCCATGAATTTACGTTTGGAAAATGGAAATTGCCGCTCCGGGGATTTTAATTTAATTAACTGCACCGCTGACCAGGCGCACCACGGCGCATAATTTAAATAATGCACCTTACTGCTTTGAAAGGATTTATTCAGTTCATCATAATCAAATAATAACTCCGTAAATAATCTGGATTTGTCAAATCCAACACCTTTTACCTGCCTTGTCTCATCATCATACCCATATACAATAGAAGCATGGACATAATGATTTCTCTTATAATCGTGCTTGTTACTTAGCTCATATTCATCCAGATTAAGGATAAGGTAATACCCTAACTGTATTTTCTCCTTTATAAAATCAACGATGCTTTCGACCTCCTGCAGCAAATGATATCCCAGGCAAATGACATCTGCAATATCCGCATAAGAGTCCCGTGGTTCCAAATAGTTGATTTCCAGGAAACCACTGGCATCTTTATAGGAAAATATCTGAATATAATTAGAATAAAACCATCCCTTATAATTCTCATTCGATAATATTGCACATAGAGGTAAACTCCTGTGGAGATAGGTAGTAATTTCATTCTGGGCTGCTGCAGGCAGTTCTGCTTTTGCTTTATACTCTCCGATATTATATTCTGTTATAACCGCCTTCCCCTTTATTTCTTTGAGATTCTCCAGTTCCTTCATATTATACATATTCTCAACCAGCTCGAATTGATTATTTATTGCTTCTCCTCTGTAATTCAGAATATTCTTTATACTGCCTCCCTGAAACATTTCAGTTACTTCCAGATCAATTCCATTATCCTTTGCCCTGGTACAGGCTAATACTGCAAGCAGGGAATCCCCTCCTAAGTCAAAGAAATTATCCTGCAGGCTTACCTGCGGTACCTGTAACAGCTCCTCCCATATTTCTACCAGGGTTTCCTCTTCTTTTGTGGAGGGTGCCTGATAATCCGCGCCTGTCCGCATTTTACCGACAGGGTCCGGAAGTGCTTTTTTATCAAGCTTACCATTATGATTCGTAGGAATACTGTCCAGTTGAACATAAAAGGCAGGTATCATGTAATTGGGCAGTTTATCTGTAAGAAATGTTCTTAATTCTCCAACAGACATTTCCCTTTTTGCCGTAATATATGCTGTTATGGCCTTTTTACCCTCCAAATCCTTCAAAACAACTGCTACCTGATTAATATCCTCATGTTTGCATAAACTGGTTTCAATTTCTCCCAGTTCGATTCGAAAACCTCTGATTTTGACCTGTTGATCAATACGTCCCAGATACTCAATATTACCGTCTGGCATCCATCTTGCAAGATCTCCGGACCGGTATAATCTGCCTTCCCCATAAGGATTTTTTATGAATTTCTCCTTTGTCATTTCAGTAAGATTCAGATACCCTCTTGCCAGCCCTTCACCCGATACGCATAACTCTCCAGGGACCCCAATACCGCATAAATGCATCTGATTCATAATATAAACCCCTAAGGTGGGTATTGCAGTACCGATATCACTTATGCCTTTTTCAATTTCTAAACTGCCAATCTCTTTGTAGGTTACATGTACAGTTGTTTCTGTTATTCCATACATGTTAACTATCTTTGCATCCGGGTGAGTGTCTTTCCATTGTTTTAAACGTTTCGGTGACAGGGCTTCTCCTCCGAATATTAAATATCTTATGTGGTCTTTCTCCTTCCAGCTGTTTAAACTCATTAAATTATAGAAAGACGAAGGAACCTGGTTCAATACGGTTACCTTTTCCTTTGCTATAAGGTCAAGAAACTGCTGTCCGTTCTTTGCCGTCTCTTTAGGTACTACTACCAGTTTTCCGCCATATAAGGTTGCCCCGTACATTTCCCAGACTGAGAAGTCAAAGCAGAAGGAGTGGAACATAGTCCAAACGTCAGAGCTGTTAAAGTCAAACTGAAATTTACTGTTAAACAATAAACGCACCAGGTTTCTATGTTCAATCATAACTCCTTTGGGATTACCGGTAGTTCCCGAAGTATAAATTACATATAAAATATCCTCCGACCTATTAACGGGTATAGGATTATGTTCTACACCTTTTGCAAATTCTTCATCGCCCAAATTCACCACCGGAACCTCAAGACCTCTTGTTTCCGCCTGATAAGCCAATACCGCCTTCGGTTTACAATCCTTCAGGATGTAATCAATTCTATCCGTAGGATACTCCGTATTAATTGGAACATAGGCCCCTCCTGATTTAATAATTCCATAGATACCTACGATCATTTCTATGCTTCGTTCAGCCAATATGGCTACAAAATCACAAGACTTAACCCCCATAGCACGTAATTTTTCTGCTACTGCATTTGCTCTGTTATTTAGCTCACCATAGGTTATACTTTCATTTTCATACACAACTGCGGTATTATGCGGCGTTCTTTCTGCCTGATCTTCAAAAAATTCTACAATGGTTTTCTTCGGATAATCTGCCGCACTCTTGTTAAATTCCTGCAATATCAGCTTCTTTTCTTCCGATGTTATAAAATCAATATCAAGAACTCTGCATTTGTCATCTCCTGCTATGTAATTGACAATATTGCAGTAATGTTTTTCTAATCGTATTATGGAACTGTCCTCCCATAAGTTTTTATCATATAACAGGGTTGTCTTTTTGCCTGTAATAATAAAGGCCAGGTCCACTCCTATCTCTCCCTGATAAGGATTATAGAGAATAGCTGTAACCTTTTCTGCATTATGAATCAGCCCTTCGGCCCTCCCCTGCACCTCCCACATTCTGTCACTATCCTCCATAGAGAAGGAAATCACCTCACTGGCATCCTCCCTGTATAAGCCGCAGGTAATGCAATCCTGTCTGGTGTACTGAAACAGTAAGATCATAAAAGCCGCAAACCCGTTCCTGGGATTGGGTAAACTGCATTCTATTTTTCGTTCTGCTATATCCGGTTCCAGTTCCCTGTTTCTGGCATGGTCTGTCAATATGTTTGTCTCTGTCACTTCAATTAAAGCATTCTGATCTGCTAATTTAAAATAATCTTCCCATCTCAATTTATTTTCCATCTATATTTACTGCCCCCTCAATTTACTGCATATTGGCTTTGAAAGATATCTTTGTATTCCTCATTCTCTTTCCATAAGACGTCCAGAGAAGCATCGCCAACAATTCTTCCGTCTTTTAAGACAATTCCCCGGTCTAACTTAAGAATAGAAGATAATCTGTGTGCAATAACAATAACTGTCCTTCCTTGCGATATTCTTTCAATGGTTTCATTAATTATTTTCTCCGATTGATAATCCAATGCGGAAGTAGCTTCATCGAAAATTATGATTTTAGGGTTCTTAAGCATAATTCGTGCTATATTTAATCGTTGCCTCTGACCACCGGACAAAATTGAACCTTTCTCCCCCACAACCGTGTCATAGCCATGTTCCAGCTGTGCAACTACCTCTTTAAAACCTGCATATTCACATGCCAGTTCAATTTCTTCCATGTCAGCCTCCGGTTTTGCCAGTTTTAGATTCTCTAATATGGACATATTAAAAATAGTGCTTTCCTGCATTACAACACCAATACAGTTATGGATATCTTCCTCCTTCACAAACTTCAGTTCCTGTCCGTCAATACAAAGTCTGCCTTCACTTGGAGAATAGAGACAGGATAGTAATTTAACCAAGGTACTTTTCCCGCACCCGCTTTTCCCAATAATCGCAATGCGTTCCCCTCCTTTTATCTCTAAATTAATATTTGAAAGGGTATCCCTCCTTTGGTTCTTATAACGAAAGGACATGTTTTGAAATGAAATATCATAATCGGTGCACAATAAGGATTCTTTCTTAGCTTTTTTTACATCTGTGCTATGAAGCATAGCTGCAACTCTTTTTAACAGAGGATAATCTCTGGCGAATATCATATTATAATTGTTCAACCGGTTTATGCTCACCATCAGTTGTTCGTAATATACCTTAAATACCAGCAACTCACCTACTGTCATCCACCCCTTAAATATAAAAATTGCTCCTACAAAATATATACTCAGATTCACCAGAAAGGTATCTTTAAAAGCTATGAAGCATTCATTTCCAAACCAGTACATCCATTTTGTAAAATTGCTCTTACATAAGGATTTCCAGTGCTTTACAAAATAAATCTGGTCATTCTTCTGAATGTTTAAGGCTCTTACCTCTTTCCATCCCCGCAAATCATTCACCAGCCATTTTTCATAACCGCTCCAGGCCTGTCGATATTCCTCGGCTGCATCACCCACTTTATTACCCATAATTACTGTTATTTTAAATACCAGAGGCAAAATAAGGATTCCAAACAATGTTAATATCCAATTCAAATAAAGAAGAATAAAAACAATTACTGCAATTGTCCCCATCTCTACAAAACGCCCAACAATCTGCTGCTTGATAAAATCCTCTAAAACGATAACATCATTATCCACACGGTTTTTTAGTTCACCAATATCATTTTCTTCGTAATATTCGGTTTTCTGTCCTGTTATGTAATGCCATAGTTTTGCTATTACTTTATAGGTTATATTGTAATAGAAACTGTTTTCTTTTTTCTTAATCACAAGCTGGGTCAAGGTCTCAAAGATATATACCAGCACCATTCCAATGCAGATAAACCATAAAACCTCAAGCTTTCCGTTCAATATGACATCATCGATTAAATACTTTTTAAATATTGGTTCGGTTAAACCAAAGAGAATAATCAGTACCTTACCGACTCCCAAAAATGCAAAATCTCTCTTTCCGGTCACCAGGAAAGACTTTAAGGCCTTTACGATTTCAATTAGCTGCTTATAAGATTTCATATGATTGCCAATTCTCCCGTGAAAAATATTGCTTCTCAAATAACCTTTTATACTCATCACAGTTTTTCAGCAATACGGAATTATGATCAAAACCTGCTAACTTTCCCGCTTTAATGACTGCGACTTTATCCGTCTCCAAAATGGTCGTTAATCTATGTGCAATAATTAAGGTAGTCCTGTTTTTGCTCAGATGATTCCAGGCATTTAAGACTTCCTTTTCCGTACTGGTATCCAATGCAGAAGTGGCTTCATCAAATATTAATATCTTTGGGTCTTTTAACAATATTCTTGCTATTGCCAATCGCTGACGCTGGCCACCCGACAGATTAAAACCCTCCGCGCCAATTACCGTATCCAACCCTTTTGGAAGCATTGAAATAACACTCCACAGATTTACTTCCTTAAGCACACCTATCATCTGCTGCTCCGTTGCTCTTTTGTTACCAAGTCTTAAGTTGTACCTGATACTTTCCTCAAAAATAAGTGTTTCCTGCTGTACATAACCGATGGAATTTCTAAGTGATCTTAAAGATATTTCACGAATATCCTGGCTGTCTATCGATATTTTGCCGGAGTATGAATCATAAAAGCGGAGCAGCAGATTAACCATCGTTGTCTTGCCGGAACCACTTGCTCCTACTATTGCAATTTTTTGCCCCCGTAATACAGTTAGATTAATGTCATTCAGTACCTCCTTCTCACTGTTATAGGAGAAGCCGACATTTTCAAATTGAATGGTCCCTTCTGTAAGCCTTAACGGATTTCGACGGTATCCGTCCTCCTCTTCTCCCTCAGCTAAAAGCAAGGCCACATTGGATACACCTACCAGATTTCCTTGCGCCGCAACTGATTTCTGGGCAGCAGCGGTTAAACTCATCTTAAGCAATGCAAAGAACCACAGGATTGCCATCATGTTACCTAAAGTAATATCTCCCTGGGTCACCAGATAACCACCATACACATAGATACAAAGATTTGCTAACATGCAGATTCCTGAATTAACCCGTTCTGATAATAGTTCAAACCAACTGATTTGCGCTTTTTCTCTTATTAACCCGGCTCGTCCCTGCAAAAATACTCTATTTATCTCTTTTGCTGCGTTTAACATATGGATTTCTCTGATACCCGAAAGTATTTCATAAACCCAGCTGATATGCTTTCCATACTCTCTTCGGTATGCCTCTGTCTTTCCATTGACTAACCGGCCGAATCCTACAGCAATAAAGGTGGTGACAGGTACAATTACAAACATTAAGATCGCAATTTTATAATGAATCAGGAGCACAAAAATCACACAGGCTATAATTTGAACATAATTTATGACAATATTAAAATAGTTCACATTAATTACTGTCATAATATCATCTACATCCTTATTAATTACAGCTGCCAGATCACCAATTAATTTGCTTTGGTAGTTTGCCGCTTTTATATGCTGCATTTTTTGAAAAACCTTCAGTCTTATATCAAATAAAAAACGGTTAGATAAATAAGCAACTGCCAGTACCTGAACCAGTACTATTCCCATTTGAAACACGTAGATAGCAAGGTTCGCTATAATTAGCATTACATAAAAGTTTTTATTCTGATAAACAAAAACTTCATCTACCATAACAGAAAACAACAAAGGAAATACCATATAAGAAACGTTTAATACAATCATGGAAATAAACGTATTTATGAAAGGCATTTTAAATTCTATAGCAAAACGTAATATATTTCTGACAAGCTCCTTTTTATCCAAGCTACAACCTCTTTCATTTGTTCAATCCTTCCTTGGCTCCATCTTTCATTGGTTTTATTTATTATTTGTTCCTGCTTTCATTGGTTTTATCTTTATTCGTTCTATCTTTCATCCATTCCTGCTTTCATTGGTTTCATTTTTATTCGTTCCATTTTTTATTCGTTCTTGCTTTCATTCTTCTCAGCTTTCATTCGTTCCATCTTTCATTCGTTCTTGCTTTCATTCTTCTCAGCTTTCATTCGTTCCATCTTTTATTCGTTCCTGCTTTCATTCGTTTCAGCTTCATTCGTTCCAGCTTTCGTTTTCATTCGTTATATCTTTCATTTAGAATTTTATTATTTTAAAATACATAGTTCCTTCCATACATTATGATTACGAACACCTTCTTAACGGAATTTATATTAGATGTCCCTTTATCACCTGGCTGTAATATGAGTTCACAGACTCCCCCCTCATTATAGAGAATCTCTTTTATAACAGCTTTATAACGCACCTTATCTGCACTTACATACCATTTTATATTGTTTTCCTTTACGATATCAGGTACCAGATCTGCCTCAACCGTGATTCGTATTTCACTGCTGTTAGAGGAATCAATGCTTACAACCCCATCGGCCATTAGATATCTGCCGGTATAGGTATGACTCGCAAGCACAAAAGTACAGATTATTGCAATTACAAACAGTATGAATAAAAAGGTTACTTTCTTTACGCAGATTTGAAATAATCTGTTTTTTATTTTTCTATAAAAAATGCCTTTTCTCAATTAATTCACCTTTTCCAGAAAGCTCAGCATTTCCTTTGCCACGGCTTCTTCCCCATCCGCTACCATTCGAATCATATCTGCAATTCTGCTTCTCTGATCTCTTTCCGGATTGTCCATAGCCGCAACGATGGTTCTTCTAATTCTTCTCCATTCCCAGCCGTTTTTTGCGGTTTTGTCACTCATAGCTTCCAATTCCTTAAATCCAAATCTGTTATATAACGCAGTTAATGTTTCCGAAAAGTTCAATCTTCTGGAGCCGATATCCGTTATTTGATATATTATTGGCGCTATCCAGATCATATCTTCGTATCCTGCCATTTCTGCCTTTAAATCCACCTCACCCTGAAAGGTGTCAGCAAATGCCCGAATACCATTGATTCCGCTTACAGTTCCCTCCTGCTTCAGTATAATATCTGCCGCTTCTTTTAATATTTTGCACAAGTCTGCCTCTTGACTGGCTGCTCCTGCTTCAGGCAGGATACACTGGGTTTCTGCTATTTCAAAATATTCATAAGGAAATACATTAATATTGCTGTTAACATAGGGGTCCAGACAGCCATACCCCTCTTTTGTCAGACTGACTACCAGACAGTAATGCTGTAAATGATATTTTTTATATACATCTTTCCAAGGTGCGTAATAACCATCCATTTTTATAATTACCGGCTTCCCTTCTTCAAGCGCAGCCTGTAATACCTGTTTTTGCACCCTGGCATCTCCCGGTATCTCTTTCGTGTCAATACCTGCATACTCCTTCAGACATTCCCAGGTATGATAGATTCCGCCTCCGATACGGCATCCAAGAAGATTTGTTTTATGTTCTTTAGGAAGCATGGTAAATCCCCAGTTCCTTGCAAACATCAGGGCATATTCTCTTTCCCAGGTTAACATTAAGGTTGCCAGCACATTCTCAATGCAATTATAATTCTCTTTACTGATAAATTTAAATTCCAGGTTAACCATAGCCCCTCCGCTAATTCAGTTTCTGATTCATGGAAATTGCCAGCTCTTCTTCCCTGTCAGCCAGCTGCAATACACCAGTTGCAAATTCATGAACTGCCTCTATGCTGCGTTCACCTCTGGCAATACATACCAGTATTTCCCTGGTGCTTTCCCATCTTTCTCCGATGAGATTCATTTCCCCGGACCACTCCTCCATAAAAGGTTTATTGTAATTAACTGCAAGATAATGCAGCAGCTTAGCGTAATTTTTTCTTCGAAAAAACACCTCTGCCAGCTGCATGAAGAGGGGACAGTTATATATCAGCATTTCAAAATTCTCAAGCTCCTTTGTGAGATCCAGATTGTCAGCGATTTCATTTGCAAAACCACGCATATTGTTAAATGCATGATGCTCTTTTTTCATTAGTTTTTTTACTGCCTTACCCACCAATACTTCCGGTACAATAACCGGTTCCTCCACACAGCAGGAAGTGATACACTTTGCTTTTGACAGGTAAAATAGTTCTTTCTTAAAAATATTAATTTTACGATTCCAATAGGGATCGATGACCCCAATAGTTCCCTCATCCAACTGCTCCACGGCAATGATGAAATGTTTCAAATGAAGCTTTTGATAAACATTCGTCCAAGGCACATAATATCCATCCAGCCATAAAACTACCGGACTATCCTTTTGCAGACTGGAGGTTAACAGGGTATACTGCTTATCCATAGCTGAGGTAAAATGATATTTAGATTGAATGCCATGGTTTATCTCCAGATTCCTCCAGGCATTATATTCTCCTGCTTCTATCCGATTACCGATCTTTGTTCCATCACCGGAATAGTAAGAAAAATCCCAGGCATCCGCAAACATTAACATATGTTCCCGATGATAACTGGTGGCTAAGCATTCAAGCACATCTTCAAGGCAATTATAGGTATCCGTATGCTGTGGTTTGAACGTATTCATGGCATCCTTCCTTCCGATTCTTTTATGTGTGAGAAAAAAATTTTCATTTTACCAGATTGTAGAGGGGAAATTACACTGACATACTCATAATGAACCCTAACATCTTTTCCAAGACCGCTTTTGATATGTTTGGTCATTATCTCTGACATCTCTTCCCTAAACTCTTGTCCCTTTTGAATCAGGACAAGAAATTCCTTTAAACCTGTCTGCTCCACACGGAAGCCATCCACGCAATCTCCATAGCGCTCAATTAGTTTATAGATACCTCTCTTAAAAAACAGTTCACCTAATACATCCTCTGTGCCAACAATAATATCCGCTGTTCTCCCGCCAAACAAGGTTATGATCTGGGAGGTCTCCCCGCATTCACACTGTTCCATGGTTACCTTTCCATAATCCTGGATATTATATCTTACCAGCGGCATTAATTTATTATAGAAACTTGTTATAGTTATCTCACCAATCTCAGGATCCTCGAATTGCTGCTTTGGTTTTCTGGTCTCAACATAAAATAAATTATTCTGGACATGAAGCTTCCCGCAGGGACATTCATATGCAATGCACCAGCTTTCAATAATTCCGTAATGATTAATGGTCTTTGCACCAAATACTTTTTCTACGAATTCCCGCTGTTCTTTTGATGCATATTCACCTGCTAATTCCAGAAACTTAATACTTCCATAGGAATACTCTGCTTCACCTGCTTCAATCAGTTTTGCATATCTTTCAAAGCTGGAAATAGGACCGGACAACCATCTTGGATTTTGCTCCATTAACCGCTTGAAGCATTTAATCATATTGTTCTTCTCGAAGTTCAGCAGATTTCCGACTTTCCGATATGTACTTTTATCATAGAGATAAATATAATTATTGATATCTGCCTCTTTATCCCATTGATGCCTTCTTTTCCAGACATTAATGCCCGCAGTGGTCCGTTCCGCACTTGTTTTTACGCAATTAACCGGCTTTCCGGTAGACCCGCTGGTAAATTCGCTGAATTGGGGCAAGTCAAGTTTTGACAGGTATTCATTATAATGTTCTCTGATGTCTTGTTTCGTTATAACCGGTAATTTATAGAATATATCTTCTATGTCACTTTCTAAATTAATCTTGCTTTTTTGAAATAGCTCATGATAATAGTCATTCTTCACATCCAGGAATTTTAGCAGCTTACGTATTTCTTTTTCCTTTTGGGTTAACACCTTGAATCACCTGTTACCGTCTTTTCAATAAATCCTTTCAATAATCCATAATTTTGCACAAGCTCGACCAGAGAATCTTCATTTTCAATGGTAATAGCAAATTCCTCTTCAATTCTGCTGATTAATCGTAACACCTGAATGGAATCAAATAATAAATCATTGATAAGATCTGTCTCCTCTTCAATATCCTCCAAATCAATTCCGATTCTCATAGTACTTAAAATAATCGTTTTCAATCTTTCATCAACTGTATTCATTCTTATACCATAAATATTGCAGGTAAGCTGCAATAATGCCATAAATTAATAGGCTTTAGTCCCCTATACCTGGCAACCCCTTCTATATTTTTTATACTTCCTCAAAAACCTGTTTTCGCATAATTTTGTTACTCAATGTTTTCTTAAGTTCCTTTACCTGATATATCTTCCCCGGAACCTTATAATCTTCTAACGCTTTTTTACAGTGCTTCAGAACCTGAAAGAGATTTAATGCTTCCTCCCCGTCAGAGACAACATAAGCAATAATCTCCTCACCCACCAGTTCGTCTGCTTCTCCTCTGACCAGCACTTCTTTCATTCCCGGATACCCCATCAGGACAGCCTCTATTTCTTCAGGATAGATATTCTTACCACTCTTGATAATCATATTATCCTTTCTGCCTTTTACATATAGATAGCCCTCCGCATCCAGCCAGCCCAAATCCCCTGTAAGCAAATATCCGTCAGCCAATACCGCCTTTGTCTTCTCTTCATTCTTGTAGTATCCCATCATAACATTCGGTCCTTTTACGCAAATTTCCCCTTGCTCAAAGGCCTTTGCTTCTCTTTGGTCAACCCTTATCTTAACTTCTACTCCTTTTATGGGAACACCGCTGGAGCCCTCTTTGGACAATAACTCCTCCCGCTTAATATAAGTCACTCTTGGCGCGGCTTCTGTAAGTCCGTAGGAATATATTAAATCCACTTCAGGAAATTTCTCCGCTAATTCTCTTATTTTATGGATAGCCATGCTTGCACCGTAAAAATTAATGATGCGCAGGGATTTCATATCGAAATTATTAAATTCACTATGGGTTATCATAGCAGTTAAGATAGTGGGAACACCGAACAGGACGGTAATCTTAAACTTGGAGATTGCCTCCATTATGTTGGCTGCCGTAATAAATCCTGTCTGTATATGGAGTAAGCAGCCGTTATGTATCGATACCAGCAGCTCTCCTGTAATGCTTGAGGAGTGATTGATATTCTTCATCAGTAATATCTTCTCCTCACTGGTCAGAGATAAATATTCTGAGATTGCTTTTACATTACTTATGATATTGTTGTTTGAGAGCATAATACCTTTCGGAAGATTCGTAGTACCGGAAGAAAATAAAATAATACCGGGGCTGTTGCCTCTGTAATATGGCTTGTCTGTTAATACAGGTTTATAATCAACCGTCTCTATTGTTACAGAACTGCCAGTATCCTCTATGTAAAATACTTTTTCCAGATGATTTACCGACTCTTCTAAGGCAAGCTCTATTTTGTTCTTATATTTCTTCAAGGTAAGAATGCACCTGATTTCATAATGCTCAATAATACTTTTCAGTTTGCTTTCTCCCATATTCATATACAATGGAATAATGGTCCCCCCTGCTTTGTTGATTGCAAAGAAGCTTTCCACAAACTCCATACTGTTGTCCATTGCCAGGAGGATATTATTATCTGCTGTCCCTTTGTATTTTTTTAATTCGTCCGTTATGAGCTCAACCATATTGCTTAATTCCGAATAGGCTTTTGTGCTGCCATTACATATAACCGCTGGCTTGTTACCCCACTTTCTTACCGCATCCTCTAATAGGTCATAGATCATTATCTATCCTCCTCACAATATCTTTGCTTGAAATGGTTAATCCTGATTTGGTTGCCAGTCATATATCCTGTAGAATTGTAAATACCCTTTACGATAAGTTATACAATTCTTAGCTGTATATTTTTTCCTTTTATAATTCTATCTTTATCTCCACTATTTGTCAAATATATTTTGTTTTATTATCCCTTTATGTGGCAAATTATGTATTTTAAGTAAGGAATTTATCATACATTCTACTTATGGAACTTTCTTATTTACATAAAAAAGCTTAAATTTCCGCTAAGCTTAATCATAAACGATATAGAGGGACTTTAATGTCATTTTTCCTTGTTAAATGATAAAAACAAAAAATAATTACATAAATTACAAATATATACTATAATTTACTTATGCTATACTGTTATCTTAATATAATGAGGAGGGATTAGAATGGCTAAAGCCTATAGGTCGAAATATCCTGAAATCCGAAAAAATATGGTGTGCCTGACAGTCTTCGCAAGGAATGGGATAATAGTAATTATAAATCTCTTAATGATCCGAGCGTTACATATTATGATTACTATCTGCAAGAAGTTGAACGCGATGCCCGTGCATTTGCAGCAGTATCCAGACCATCCAATTAAGGAGTATATCTAATGAAACCATACATTTTTATTGTCATACTGGCAGTAGTCGTTATTATTGCTTGTTTGGTGGGAACCAATATTATTGCCGAGAACAATAAAGCTAAAAATGGAGAAAAAGAATTGAAAGAATACAATAAAACCCTGGAACTGGTTAAAGATATCAATCAAAACAGCGATTTCGGCGGATTAGAGCTTCTGGGTTTCTCAAGCAAAACAGGAAAAGACCAGCAATCTGAAGGAGCTTCTGATATTCTTCCTGACTTTGCGGAAGAAGCTAAAAATGGTGTTGAAGGGATTTATTTTAATTATCCCTATGATAGTAATGACTACCGCCTTGCAAAGATCAGTCTAACAACAATACCATATCATATTTATGGTATAACCATAGGACAAACCCTAAATGATGTAACACCTCTTTTGAAAGAAAAGGGGTTTACCGAACATGAGAAATCCTCCGAAGCTGACTCTGATTTTTTCTTATATCGGCAACATCATGTAAGTATTTCCCTAAAGATTAGTAAAGATACCGGAACCATCAGTACAATCATTGTTTCAGTTTATGATAAGCTGGATAATAGGGTTTATTAATAATAAAGGCAGAGAGGTTATGGAATAAATATAGTACTCCACCTCTCCGCCATTTTATTGTATTTTTCTAGTGACTTAACTGTTATTTTCTATTCCTTAGATCTTTTTCGGCAATTCCAAAATAAAAATAAATCTCAGGTCATCATCCAGGACCGGTATTAAAACATTACAGTCTTTTATAAATTCTTATCGCAAAGATATAAGCAACAACAATTATTGCCAAACACCAAGCAAGGGCTGCCCAGATATCATTTCCTACCGGCTGATTTTCCAGTAAATTACGGATAGCTTCTACGATAGGTGTTACAGGCTGATTTTCAGCAAAAGCACGTATTACAGAAGGCATAGTATCTGTTGGTACAAAGGCAGAACTGACAAACGGCAAAAATATGATTGGATATGAGAATGCTCCTGCCCCATCCGGTGTTTTGGCCGCAAGCCCTGCTATAACAGCAATCCAGGTTAAAGCCATCGTAAAAATTCCCAGAATTCCAAATACCCCCAGCCATTCCAAGATGCCTGCCATAGAACGGAAGCCCATAAGCAATGCAGCAAGTATAATCACTAATACTGATATACCATTTGAAATCAATGATGTTAATACATGCCCCCATAGAACAGTAGAACGGGCAATGGGCATAGAGTGAAAACGCTCGAAGATACCACGCTCTTTATCAGTAAATAAACGGTAAGCTACATAAGCTATTCCACTGCCGATAGCCATTAACATTATACCTGGTAATAAATAATTGACATAATTTCCTGTACCTGTCTCGATTGCACCTCCAAATACATAAACGAATAATAGCATCATTGCAATGGGTGTGATACAAACTGTAATTATTGTGTCCATACTTCTGAAAATATGGCGCATAGAACGACCAAACATAACACTCATATCTTTAAAAAAATATTTGCTTCCGGATTCCATTTATTTCTCCTCCTTTTTACCGATAATTGATAAAAATATTTCTTCTAAAGCAGGTTGTTTTTCAACATATTCAACTTTTACAGGCGGAAACATTTTTTTTAGGCCCTCCAGTGTATCCATAGCAATGATTTTTCCTCCATGAAGAATAGCGATTTTATCAGCAAGCTGTTCGGCTTCCTCTAAATATTGCGTTGTTAGGAATACTGTAGTCCCTGCTGCTGATAGCTCCTTGATAAGCTTCCAGACTTCCAGGCGTGCTTCTGGGTCAAGACCTGTTGTTGGCTCATCCAGGAATATAACCTTTGGATTTCCCACAAGGCTCATTGCAATATCGATTCTTCTCTTCATACCTCCGGAGTAAGTACCTACTCTGCGGTCTGCTGCCTTCGACATATCAAAACGCATAATCAACTCCTCTGCTATCTGCTTTGGATATTTCAGATGTCTAAGTCTTGCAATCATTTGAAGATTCTCACGACCAGTCAAAATATCATCAATAGCGGCATACTGGCCGGTAAGACTGATAAGTCCTCTAATTGCCTTTGAACTTTTTTCAATATTAAAACCGCCTATATTTACACTTCCTGCATCTGCTTTTAGCAAAGTAGCCATAATTCTTATCAGCGTTGTTTTTCCAGCACCATTGGAACCCAGTAATGAAAAGATACTTCCCTGCTCAACCTCCAAGTCCACTCCTTTTAGTACTTCTACCGTTTTGTAACTTTTTTTGACCCCTTTAATTTGAATAATATTTTTATCCATTTTCTTTCCTCCTCGTATTATTAGCATATTTTTTTTACCAATTTTATGGTATAAGCTATACTTGTATTAGATACTGTAGACTGGTTAAACCTCCTACCAGTTGATGGTTTTCAAGGTATCCGACCACAGTCTCTTTGTTCATTTATTAATAAGCTAAATACCGCCTGGCTCCTTATGCAGCCAGGACATGATAAGCAATAAGCCCCCTGCCCCTTGGCTTATGGTAATAAAAAGAGAGCCGACAACAGTGATTTCACTCACATATTATCGGCTCTGCGTCTTAGCGTCTGGCTCTTTGATAACTGAGATATTTAATTGTTTTACATTGATTATTGTTTCCTGCTTACACTTGGGACAAAATAGCGGGAAGTTTTCAAGCATGGTATCATTACGTATCTTAAGTCTTGTTTTGCTGCCGCAGACAGGGCATAATATCCACTCGTATTTATACATTTTGCACCCCTTGCAATATTCTCTTCTACTTTGTTTTATCTATTGCTTTTTTCATTGCTTTGCTAACTTCCTGGTTAACCGATTCCTGATAGATGTCTGCATAAGTTTTTGAATCTTTGATTAGATCGTCGCAAAAAGCTGCCACATCATTTCCCGTCACTTCGAGCACGCCTTTCCCCATGGCTGCACCTTCTGTAAAAAGATCAATAATCCCCGATAGCAAACCTGTCCCTTCATTTATCTCTACAGGGCCAACCTTAAACAAATATTTCTGAATCTCTTTATATACAATCTGATAATCCTGGGGAAGCGCTTTGACACGGTTCATGTGCGCCTTCCATTCCCTTTTACCTTCAATAATTTCTTGTATACTCATATAATTAACCAATCCTTTCTTAAAGCTTGCAAACTTTGGGCTGCAGGCAAAAATTTACGTATAAAATGTCCTTCTTTTCGTATGAAATTTGCTTTTTTTCATATAAAGTATCCTGTATTTCACACAATCCTTCTATTTACCTAACTTTTTAGTAATAGTATTATTAAGCTGCTGGCGCCACTTGTCACGATAGGATTTTGCTTCTCCTTCACCGACCAATGCGTAACAGAAACCCTTGATATCCTCTCCTAAAACCTCCTGAACACTCTGACCGTCTGCCGCCGTTTCTTCGAGCAGTCCAAGCACTCCCTCAAGAATTGGCATAAGATTGCGGCCGGAGAAATCGGAGTGTGTCCAAAGATTTGTTTTAACTTTTTCCCATGCTGCTTGAAAATCAATGGGCAGCTTTGCAGCTCGTTCTTCAAATATTTTCATTTCTTTCGTCATGTCACTTCCTGTGATTTTCTCCCAAAAATTCATTGTTCTTTCTCCTTTAGCTCATTAATTCTTGATGATACAAAATTCCATCTTTCCCAAAATTTTCTCAGTTCCTCCCGTCCCGCATCATTGAGGGTGAAAAACTTTCGGGGTGGACCCATATCGGATGGTTTCTTTTCTATATCTACAAGCTTATTCTTCTCAAGCCTCACCAAAATGGTGTAAACTGTCCCATCTACAACATCCGAAAATCCCAGTGCATTCAGCCGCTTTGTGATTTCGTAACCATAGATTTCCTCGTGGCTGATGATTTCAAGAACACAGCCTTCCAGTACACCCTTTAACATTTCTGTGATATTTTCCAATTTAATCACCTCCAGTATTCAGGTTTCAGGTTTCAGGTTTCAGGTTTCAGGTTTCAGGTTTCAGGTTTCAGGTTTCAGGTTTCAAGGTTTCAAGGTTTCAAGGTTTCAAAGTTTCAAAGTTTCAAGGTTTCAAGGTTTCAAGGTTTCAAGGTTTCAAGGTTTCAAGGTTTCAAGGTTTCAAGGTTTCAAGGTTTCAAGGTCTCAAGGTTTCAAGGTTTCAAGGTTTCAAGGTTTCAAGGTTTCAAGGTTTCAAGGTTTCAAGGTTTCAAGGTCTCAAGGTCTCAAGGTCTCAAGGTCTCAAGGTCTCAAGGTCTCAAGGTCTCAAGGTCTTCATGTTTCAGTATTCTTTACTCTGTTATTTTGATATTCTATAATAATCATTACAACTATCAAACAATACCGAAATACAGAATTGCGTATCACTACTATTCAGTAATACAGATATTCAGTATTACTTATTACTACTATATAGTATCACATATTAGTGGTATTGTCAACATGCTATATTTAACTACAAACAAAGATAATATAAAAACTGATTTACCTCAAAAATAAAAACACCCCACAGTTTGCAGCTTATTAAAATACCCTGGTACATGCAGGCACGCTGCCAAACATTAAGCATGAACATCCCTTTGAGCCAAAAGGAAAATGCCTCAATTTAACCAAAAATTTTTATTTTTCTATTTCCACCTTAATTCCGATGGTAGATTTTAGCAATTTATGGTATGATAACTATTAGAGTAATTACTCTAATAGAATTTATTTAGTATTAGTCAGACACCACCAAGGAGGTTTCTTAGAATGTCACAGATAACAAAGAGAGCCTTAGAAGACTCCCTCAAAAAACTACTGCTTCAAAAACCACTAAGCAAAATCACCATTTCTGACATTGCAAATGATTGTGGCATTAATCGCATGACCTTTTATTATCATTTCAAGGATATTTATGATTTAATTGAATGGATCTGTATAGAAGAAACGGCAAGAGCAATTAACGGTAAAAAAACATATGAGACCTGGCAGCAGGGTTTTTTGCAAACCTTTCAAATGGTTCTTGAGAACAAGCCATTTATTTCAAATGTTTATCATTCTATCAGCAGAGAGAAAATTGAAGACTACTTCTATGCAATAACTTATGATTTGCTGATTGGAGTTATTGAAGAAAAAGCAGCCGGCATGAAGGTTTCGGAGGCAGACAAAAAGTTCATAGCAAATTTTTATAATTTTGCCTTTGTAGGCCTGCTTATGGACTGGATCAAAAAGGATATGAAGGAAAATCCACAATTAATTATAGATCAACTTAGCACTTTGATTCATGGAGAAGTATCACGAGCATTAGAAAAGTATCAAAATAAGAAAACTTATCAAATCCATAAAAATGATTAAAATATATACAGTATTGCCTACATGATGTAAATCTTATCAATGTCAGATGATTGATTATTGTAGTAATTTCAGCAAATAGTACAATAGTGAGTGAAAGAAATCATAAAACTGGAGGTAATCACTATGTATTATTCTAAAGGAAATTATGAATCACTTGCCCGACCGGAAAAACCCAAAGGTGTAGAATCTAAATCAGCTTATTTAATCGGTTCAGGTCTCGCTTCACTTGCTGCCGCAGCTTTTCTTGTTCGTGACGGACAGATGGAAGGCAAAAGAATCCATATCTTAGAGAAGGATTCTCTCGCAGGTGGTGCCTGCGATGGATATGAATATGACAACACCGGATTTGTGATTCGCGGTGGTCGTGAGGTGGATAATCGCTATGAGTGCCTGTGGGACTTATTCCATTCCATTCCTTCCTTGGAAGTCGAGAATGCCAGTGTGTTGGATGAGTTCTATTGGCTCAACAAGCATGACCCAAACAGCTCTCTCATGCGCGCAACAGTAAACCGCGGCGAAGACGCCCATACTGACGGTAAATTTGGTTTATCCGACAAGGGCACCCAAGAAATCATGAGGCTGTTTTTTACCCCGGATGAAGCTCTGTATAACAGACGTATTTCTGAAGTATTCAGCGAGGAGGTTCTGAATTCGAATTTCTGGTTGTACTGGCGTACGATGTTCGCTTTTGAAAACTGGCATAGTGCTCTGGAAATGAAGTTGTATATTAAACGTTTCGTTCATCATATTGGCGGTATGCCTGATTTCACAGCGGTACGTTTTACAAAGCTGAACCAGTACGAATCCATGATCCTGCCATTAATCAGGTATTTAGATGCCCATAACGTTCAGTTCCATTACGGCACCAAGGTGGAGAACATACAATTTGACACCAAAACCGATAAGAAAGTCGCTACCCGTATAGATATTATCAGGGATAATCAGAAGGATCATATCGATTTGACCGAAGACGATCTGGTGTTTATCACCAACGGTGGTTGCGTTGAGAATTCCTCTATCGGTAACCAAAACACTCCCGCTGCTTTCAATCATGAGCTCAAACAAGGCGGCGGCTGGGATATGTGGCGTAAAATAGCGGCTCAGGATCCGTCTTTCGGGCACCCGGATAAATTCTGCTATGATGCAGAGCAAAGTAATTGGATGTCTGCAACTGTGACGACCTTAGACAACCGCATTCCTCCTTATATTCAGAACATCTGCAAACGTGATCCCTTCAGCGGTAAAGTCGTTACCGGCGGTATCGTAACCGTTAAGGACTCCAACTGGCTGCTCAGCTGGACCTTTAACCGCCAGCCTCATTTCCGTAATCAGCCCAAGGATCAGTTGGTTGGCTGGATTTATGGTTTATTTACCGACAAGCCCGGCAACTATATCAAAAAGCCTATGCGTGATTGCACCGGTAAGGAGATCTGCATGGAGTGGCTGTACCACCTCGGTGTTCCGGAAAATCAAATTGAGGATATGGCAGAGAACAGTGCTAACACCGTGCCTTGTATGATGCCCTATATAACTGCCTTCTTCATGCCCCGCGAGGCCGGTGACCGCCCTGCCGTTATTCCGGCTGGCAGCGTTAACTTTGCTTTCCTTGGTCAATTTGCTGAAACAACACGTGATACAATCTTTACTATAGAATACTCTGTCCGTACAGCTATGGAAAGTGTCTACACACTTTTAAATATTGACCGTGGTGTACCAGAAGTATGGAGCAGCACTTACGATATTCGTGATCTCCTCAATGCAACCTCAACCTTAAGTGATGGTAAGAAGCTTACAGATATCAATCTTGATCCTAATGTTAAGGCAGCCCTTGGAGAAGCACTTAAGAAGATTGCAGGCACAGATATTGAAAAGTTATTGAAAGAATATCATTTGATTTAGTTATAAGGTCAAGACAGAATCTAAACTAATGAAACTTTGCTTCTTAATATAAAAAGGCTGGCTCTTAATTTAGGAGAGCCAGCTTCTTCTTTCTCTATACCACTTGAGTCCTATACTTGAAATCCAATAACAATCCATTCATCAACATAACGCCAGAAACTAATATTATATTTAGGTTGAGTTTTGGCTGACCAAAATGTAGCATTATTTTCTTCACAGTTGGCAACATCAATTACTACATATGAGCCCATACCATTGCTAAAGAAACCAAAAGATGTGTTCAAGTCAATTTGCATAGGTTCCTCTAACTCATCGATAATACTCCACTCCAGATCATCATTCCCCAAATATGTGACTGATGCGATGGGTACCAATCCCATTGATTCACTGGCATAATAATAAAATCCGTTATGAACATTTTGGTAGAAGCTTTTCAGTGAAACAGGAACCTTATCCCAGCGTTTCTCTAATTCGCTATTCTCAAACTCATCTAGTGGATTTCTACCTTCATAATATAAAACATCGCCATTAGGATTTCTAACTGTATACAGGATGGAATATATATTGTTACATTTCATAACTTCGATTTCCTCAAGAAATTCAGATAAGTAGGCTATTGTATTATGCAGTTCAGTACCTATATATTTTCTCCAAAGATTTAAAAGCGCTTCTTTTCTATCATTTATATTCTCCTTGTTGAATATTTCACGCCAAACTTCTGGTATTAAGCCTTCTTTAATATTTCTAACTTCCTTACCAGATACCAGGCAAATTTCTTCATTATATTCTCTTAAATAATTTAATTTTTGTTCCATATGATCAATCCCTTCTTTTCTAAAGGTGCAAAATACTATCCTCTATATATGCGAATTTTGGCCGACATTTTCATAAACTTTTTTCAAAAATCCTAAAAAAAGTGATTTTTCATCTTCTGAAAGACCAGCCAGTAAGGCATCTGATATCTCATTCAACATATACATTGTATCTTTCATCACATCCGTGGCTTTTTCAGTAAGGACGAGGTGCATGGTCCGACCATCCTTTATTCCTGAACCCCTGACAATAAAACCATTCTTTACCAGACTGTTTAACAAACTGGTAACAGAAGGCCCTGAAATCTGCATTGCCTCACTTAAATACTTTCGACTAATTTCATGACCTGTTCTTTGACCGCCTTGTATATGTCCCAAAAGGCGGACTTGAGGTTCTGTGACATGATAATAGGTGAGTTTTTGATCAATTTGGTATCGTAGAGCGTGAGCAATATTCTTTATATAAAAATCATGATTTGGGATACGTGTGTTATTGTCCATGGTGCACTCCCTTTCAATTAGGTTTATCTCTACTTATTGTATCCCAAAAGTAATATAGTGTCTACTGTCTACTACTCTACTCCTTCTTCTAAAGAAATTGATTTGGGCATAAGCCATACAAGGCAAAGACCAATTACAACTATGGCAGCTACAATTAAAACGCAGTATTCCATAGCCCTGCTATCACCTACTGTACTCTGAAGATGAAAGAAAAGTGTTACAACGACAGCAGAGCCTATTGCTGAAGCCAGTTGCTGAATAGCACTCAATGAACCACTTGCACTGCCGGCTTCATCCTGAGCAAGATCACCGAGAGCTACATCGTAAATACTGCTGAAACAAGCCCCCATACCTGCACCAATAATCATAATAGCCGGCGCCATCATTAGTGCTGTAGCCGTAGCTCCTTTTAAAAAGAGGGTAATCCAGAGTACAAAAGCACCAAACAGTGTTAAGCCAAGTCCGATCACGACAATTTTACGCCCCATTTTATTTAAAAGTGGTCGGCATACAGTCGAAGAAATGACAATACCAATTGCCATTGGGCAAAGACCCAGTGCAGCTTCATAAGCAGACAAATGCAGTACCATTTGGAAAAACAGAGAAATAACATATGACAGGCCACTTACTGCTGCAAAAAATGCAAGACCTAACAGCATACCAGAGGTAAATCCTTTATTCTTGAATAATTCCGGCTTAATGAGCGGGTTAGAAGCATGTATTTGTCTAAATGCAAATGCACCTAGAAACAAAATTCCTGCTAACAGGCTGATAACAGGTACTATCGTCCAACCTGCCACTGGACCTTCATTCAATCCATAAATTAATCCCAACATAGAAATTCCAAGCAATAAAGTCCCTATGCCATCCAACTTTTCCTCTGAGTTAGGCTGATCATGGGGTAATAATTTAATTGCAGCAACCAATCCTATAAGACCAAGAATTATGTTAATAAGAAACATAGGTCTCCAGCCAAGACCTCCGATATTCGCCTGAATGATAAATCCAGCCAGAATAGGGCCAAAAACGGAGGATATGCTCATAATCGGTCCAAATACACTGACAGCACGAGGAAACTGCTCACGTGAAAATGTCGCCATTAGGATGCTCATCCCCTGTGGTATCAGCAATGCGCCAAAACCACCCTGTATCAAACGACCCATGATAATCATAGTCGGATTGACAGAGAATCCGCAAAAAGCCGATGCCAGTGTAAATCCAATAATTCCAATTAAATATAAACGCCTCTTTCCATACCTGTCGCCCAGACGTCCTCCAATAACCAGTAACACTCCCATAGCCAAAGCATAAGCTGCAGTGAGCCATTTAATCAATAGTTCTCCGCCACCAATACTTTGCACAATGGAGGGAGCGGCTATATTGGTAATGGTTGAATCCATAAGGTCAAGAACATCCGCAATTATAACGACCATTAGAATCATTCTTAAACGAGGCGTCAGACGTGATGGGTCAGAAGCTTTTAGTGAGTTTGAATTTGAATTTTTCATAAGATTCTCCTAATTTGATAAGTTTGATAGGTAGAATTCTACCTATTTTAGTTAAATAATGTACCAACTAAAATATAGTCAGCATCTTAATTGGTACAAACACTTCTCAGATAAGCTATTGGTATAACAGTAAAATAATGTTTTTCTTTCTTACCCACATAAAGGACTTAAAATCTGAAGTTCTTTCTCCATTCTCCCCTCGGGCCTCCATGCTGTCTTCCCTTATGGCCATGATGTGAGAATCCTTCGGAATCCATTTCAGGGAAAGCACCCCCAAACGGCATCTCTCTTCCTGAAAATTCATCCCCATTTTTCGTGAGAACATCTTCCATGGAAAGAATCAGCTTGTTCAAAAGCTCAGAAAGCTGTGTTTTATCTTCTTCAGACAGACCCGCACACCAGGTTTCAGCCGCCTTCTGCCTTGGATTGATTAACTCTTTTTCGAACTCTCGCCCTTTTTCGGTTAAATATACATTAATGACCCGCTTGTCATTTTCATTTTGACGACGTTCTACATACCCATTCTTTTCAAGCTTCATAACAAGTTCTCCAAGTAAAGAAGGGCGGATATCCAACTTTTCTGTAATTTCCGTTTGTGTCATGCCATCCTTTTCTGCTAAGATTTTCAGAACAATCCCTTGTGCACGACCAATATTATTTTGAGCATCCGGATTTTTAAAATGGTGCTCGCTGTGAATCAGCCTGTGAACCAAATTTGTGCAACTTCGTATTTGTTGTAACAGTGTATCAGAGATATTTTCATTCATACAGGTTAACTCCTTTCGTTTTTTAAGGTACCTTATAATCAAAAGTATAAATCTGAATTTCATTATTGTCAAGATGTTTTTTAAGGTACCTTATATTATTTTTCTAATATAATTGAATGAATAAAAATCTCTGCTTTTTATGATTAATTGCTAGTAAGCATATATTTGATAAATTGAACTTGCTCAATATAATTAAACAATTTAATAAGAAAATCATTATCACTTTAATACTTTTATTATTTATTACCATAATATATCTATAAACGACAAAAAAATATGTATCTGTCTAATAAAAAATAATTTATTAGATAAACAGATGCATCCATATAATATTTTATATCCTTATATCAGTATCAATTTCCATACGGTATGCTGCAACATTTTTCTTATTTAAACTTACCTGATCTTATATATTCAACCCAATATTAAGTTCTATTTTCCCAAGATCAGTCTCAAAATCAATGGCAATAGTTTCAAACCCGTTAATCTCAGCATTTTCAAAAATAACTCTGGGAGGATTAATCTTTGCTGCTACCCCAAAGGAAGACAGTTTTGTTGCCGAAGCTCCAGCTATCATGCTGGATATTTCACCTATTGCACTTTTAGCCATATCATCCATAAAAGTAATACTCATACCCATCATCATAATTGATGCTAATTTTTTTGCAGTATCCAGAGGCATTGAAAGAGCTATATCCCCCTGTACTGCCCCTTGAAAGCATATAATTGTAGATACGTCTAAATTCACGTGCATCTTATTTTTCTTTTGAATATTACATCTTTTAATATTATTTACACCGAATTGTTCCAAAGTAACATTGAAAGTTTCTAAAATAGTATTTATATACTTAACATCCATAATAGCACAAAATCTCCTTTTAGCCTGCCGCATCCCTAAGTTTCACGGTTAGTTAATTTAAGTTATTAACTGTTCCTACTATGATTAATACTCCTAATTTGGCTTATTTATTATATTTCGACATTTCATGAGATTAATATTACAAATCACAGACTATATACCTATGAAAATAGGATGATAGAACTAGCTTAATTCATAATAAACCACTAAATATTATTTAATCAAAAATAACAAAGCCCATGCCCCTCTCTGGCATTGACAGAAATGGGTATAAGCTTTGCTATTATGATTTATCTAATATACTTTTAAATAATTAAACGAAAACCTTTTGTAATATACCTGAAATCACATTATCAGTTACGGAAGAGTCTTTAATTTAGCACTGACTGAATTTGCAAATTCATAATTGTTACTGGCATCCCAATTAATTGACCAGGTCATTGCTCCGCGAAGTGTCGGATATGTCCTTGGTGGTTTGTAGGAACCGCCGCCGGTACCGGTTGTCAGACAATCAAGGGCAGAATTCACAACACTGGGTGATACATAGCCGCTTCCGGCTCCTCTTGTGGAAGCAGGCAGTCCAAGTCCAACCTGGTCAGGACGAAGTCCATTCTCCAGCTGAATGGCTGCCAGAGCTGTCAGGAAGTCAACACTTCCCTGGTAATATACCTTTCCATCCTGCCCTAACATACTTCCTGAGTTATAATACTGTGTATTCACTACCGTCAGTATATCCTTGATATTTAAAGCCACCTGAAAATAACCGGAGTTTACAGACTGCATATCAAGAGTCTGAGGAGCCATTGTAATGATTAATCCTACTCCTGCCTTTGAGGAAAGCTGGCGAAGTGCAGAGGTCATGTAGGTTGCATCAATACCATTCTCTAAATCAATATCAACACCGTCAAAACCGTATTTTACCATAAGTGCATATACACTGTTGGCAAAATTAGTGGCTGCAGAGGCATTGTTTACACTTACCGTACCGGTTTCACCGCCTACGGAAATAATTACCTTCTGACCCTTTGTCTTGGCTGCTGCGATATCACTGATAAACTGCTGCTCTGTATAACCTCCCAGCTTGGAAGCAAGGCTGGAATCCAGTGCGAAGGTGACTTCACCGGCATTGCCTGTTGCTGATGCAAATGCCACTGCTATAATGTTATAGGTCTGAGGTACATCGCTGATTTTTAAACATTTTGCTCCATTATCAAAGTTCTGCCAGTATCCTGTCAGAATATGAGCAGGAAGCCCGGTTTGGTTCTTTGATATGGTATAAACTGCCGTAGCAACAGCTGAATCCTTCAAACCTGAGGCTGTTGCATAAGCCTTTACAGTAGTTGTTGCTGTAAGTGCTATGGCACCGGTATAAACCTTGGAGGAGGCTGTCGGGTTGGTGCCATCTGTTGTATAGCGAATGGTTGCATTGCTTGTGGAACAGGTTAATGTCACATTCAGATTCCCGTAATAAGTTCCTGCTGCCGGTGTGAATACCGGAGCTGAAACGGTATCCGGCTTATTAATGGTATATGTGGCAGAAGCTGTCTGCGAGTCATTCATACCGGAGGCAAAGGCTTTTGCTTTTACTGTGGCAGTAGCCGAAATGGTTATTGCACCTGTATAGGCAGTGGAAGATGCCGTAGGTTCATTACCATCTAAAGTATAACGGATGGTGCTTCCGGCCGTAGAGCAGGTAATCGTCACGCTCTGAGAGGCTGTATAAGTCCCGCCTGCCGGACTAAGTACCGGTGTTGCCACTGTCTGAGTCTCCCCGCCGTTGTACAATCCCCAAAGTGCCGGTACAACCGGCGGCTCCCAGCCGGTCAGTGCTGTATGTGCCTGTATACACTTGTAGTTACTTCCGCTGTAAGAAACAATATCATTGACTTTATATGCTGTTCCTGCCTGCCAGGCGGGATAAGCTGCTTTTACAACAGCATTGGATGAAAGGGAAAATACCATCACCAGCATGATTATAATAGCTGTTGCTTTTACCAATTTAATACTCTTCATATAATCTCCTCCTATAAGTTAAGCCCAAAGCCTACTTTTCTGATTGTTAGGAATCTTCTTATTTCATACAGTATAATTATTGAACCAGTCTCCATAATGCCGGGACAATATCGGGAGTCCATACGGATAAGGCTGTATGCGCCTGAATACACTGATATGTCTTTCCATTATAGGTTACCAGATCCAGGACCTTATAAGCGGTGCCGGCTGCCCAGGCATTTGTCTGAACAGAGCTGATTGTATAAGTCTGGGTAACGGTTGCAGAATCAGACATGCCGCTTACAAATGCCTTTGCCTTTATAGTAGTGGTAACACTTACTGTAAGAGCAGATGAATATAAAGCAGAGTTAGCGGCAGGTTCAGTTCCGTCGGTAGTATAACGGATTTGTGCTCCGGAAGTGGCACAGGAAATAGTAACTGCCTGAGCACTTGAATATGTCCCTCCAGCCGGGCTAAATACCGGGGAGGCCACTGTCTGACCAGTGCTTATCGTATAAACAGCTGTTGCCGTTGCAGAATTATTCATACCGCTCTTAAAGGCTTTTGCCTTAATGGTTGTTGTGGCACTTACCATAAGCGGTGAAGAATACAGAGAAGACGAAGCCACAGGTTCTGACCCGTCTGTGGTATAACGGATCTCTGCACCGGAGGTGGCAGCGGTTATCGTTACAGTCTGCGCACTGGTATAAATACCGGCTGCCGGCTGAAAGACCGGGGTTGCAACAGTCTGTGTAGTATTTCCGATTAGTTTCTGATGGGCAAGGGTAGTTAATTCATAGTCACTGGTATCCCCAGAGATTTCCCACAGAATCAATCCGCCATATCCATTGCTGTTAATATAATCACATCTTGCACTTAAGGAAGTGGTGTCCTCATAACTAAGAACAATTCCCTGAGCAGCGTTATATAACCAGGGGGTTTTGGTATAGGTATCATCACGGTATTTCACATAACCACCCTGGTTCTCCATGGTCTTTAAGGTGAAATACGGATACTGCCCTCCGGGTGATTGAGGGTTATCCCAAGTGCCTGTTGCTGCACCTGTGGCTGTTCCATACATACCGTTTACTCCTCCGGTAACACCCTTCCAGCCTCTGGAATAATACGGGGTTCCAACATACAATTTTTCAGCGGGTACCTTATAAACCTGCTGCAAGGTCTTCATAGCAGCGTCGGTATTATACTTATTCTTAATATCAACCGGTGCAGTCGCTGAGGGGTCATTGGGATTTGCATAGAGGGGCGACTGATGATTCGTTGTAGTCTCCCAGGCTCCGTGCATATCATAAGTCATAACATTTAACCAGTCGAGATATTGTGCATATACATCCGGTTCCTGCAGTGCAAGCTTGTCATAACCGGAGGGTACTGCAATTGTCAGGAGCTTACCGCTTAAACCATTGTTGTTATAAGCCTGGCGTATTTCACGAAGAAGGGAAGTAAAATTCTGTTTATCCTCCGGTCCTCCCGGGCAGCCTCTGTCATACTGGTCATTGGGGTCTGCCGTTCTGTTAACGCCGGGGTATTCCCAGTCCAGATCGATTCCGTCAATAAAAGGATACTTTTTCAGAAAATCTACTATACTTTGAATGAATACTGCTCTGCCAGAGGATGTCAAGGCCATTGCATGGAAGTTCTGCCCTCTTGTCCAGCCGCCGACAGAGATAATTACTTTTACATTGGGATAAAGGTTCTTGTAATACTTATACTCTCCGAAATGTCCTCTCAGCTGGTTGGCATCCCACCCTTCCGAATGCTCCATCATCTTATCAAAATCAGCAAAAGTATCCGTAGATGCCAGCTTAAAGGAGGAATCCACTTCAAAAAAGGCGTGGTTAATAACCGTTACCTTATCCCAGGGAATCATGCCGACTGTCATAGAGCGGTGGGCACTGTTATAAATTCCCCAGTTAGGGAAATAAGCAACAATGTTTTTCCCCCCAGCAGCCTTTACAGTGCCGGTTCCTGCCGGTATCATTGTTACCAATAATGCCAGTGACAATAATACCCCAATTATCTTTTTTAACTGTTTCATAAATTAACCCCTTTCTCTTTTTTATATACTCATCTTGGCAATTCATAACACCCCGATATGACCTGCTTCTCAAACTCCAGGCCAGATCCCCCCTTCCTATCGAGTATTGGTTATTATGAACTGTCAGGTAAGCCGAAAGAAAAATATTATTCCATGAAAAAGAAACCTATCTGATATACCTTGTAAATTATTTAAACAGGCAGTATCACAGGATATTTTATTATTGCAAATTCGTCTTTGAATAGGATTGAAATACAAATAGAATCTCTACGAGCAGGAAATAAGAAGACCTGCAGCTAAGCTTCCATATTAATTAACCGTATATCCGTTTTATGAGAGTCCTTCTACATGCAAAATCTCTCTTGAGGATCTGTCTTATCAACAAGGTTAAGAAGTATAATAACTGCTGCCGGCCCAGGAAAGTATCGAAAAATATATTTTTTAGATTAATTTTATTATAATATGTTTACAATCAAATGTAATTGTATTATTTTGCTTTTTTTATTCATTTTTTGGCATTTTTTAATGTAATATATCATTATTAGGTATTATTACTTAGATACATTATTAGAGTATCATTTCTTAGATTTCATTTCTTAGATATCATTACTTAGATTTCATTTCTTAGATATCATTTCTTAGATTTCATTTCTTAGATATCATTACTTAGATTTCATTTCTTAGATATCATTTCTTAGATTTCATTTCTTAGATTTCATTTCTTAGATTTCATTTCTTAGATTTCATTTCTTAGATTTCATTTCTTAGCTATCATTACTTAGCTATTATTACTATTACGATTGCTCTAAACAAAATCTTTTTTACTGCCCCTTGCGCCTGGCTAGGATTCCCTGCCCAACCATGGATTTCAGTAAGACTTCCATACATCCTGCTTTCACAGCTGGATGTATGGAAGGATATCAGATATAACAAAACAGGGAATTATACAATAATCAGATGCTTTTCTCCATCATCCTTTAAAAAAACTCTGTTACCCTGAATTAAGCTGCCATCTGCTGTGATTGTTTCCGTTGTCAGTATTCCCTTGCTTCTGCTCTCAACCCTGATTTCATAAAGGGAATTTCCATACTTATATTCAACGGTGTATTCACCGAAACTTGACGGCGTGGCCGGATCGATAATCAACTCCTCTCCCTCTTTCCGAATGCCCAGAAACCAGCATAACAACCCCTGGTACATCCAGCCTGCAGACCCGGTATACCAGCTCCAGCCTCCTCTGCCGGTATAAGGCGGACTAAGGGAGATATCGGCTGTCATTACATAAGGTTCTTTCTCATACCTGAGTGCATCTTTTCTGTTCTGGGTAATGTTAATGGGATTAAGTATGGAGAACAGGCTTTGAGCCATGTTACAGTCATGCAGCATGGAGGTGGCAATTGCCAGCCAAACTGCCGCATGGGTATACTGCCCTCCGTTTTCCCGTATGCCGGGGATATAATTTTTGATATAACCCGGATTTTTACTGGTCTTATTAAAGGGTGGTGCTAAAAGTAAGGAAAGAGCTTCCTCCTCCATTACTAAATACCGCCATGCCGACTGCATTGCAGTTTTTGCACGTTCTGTTTTTGCCCCCTTTGATATTACGCTCCAAGACTGACTGATGGAATCCAGTCTGCATTCATCGTTTTCCTTTGAGCCAAGTTTCGAGCCGTCATCATAAAAAGCCCGAAGATACCACTCTCCATCCCAGGCATGTTCTTCGATGTTTTGAAGCAGTAGCTCCCGTTTCTGTTCCAGTTCCAGACCATAGGCTGTGTCATTTTCCTGATTGCATAAAGGTATAAAATCACCCAATACAGTATATAAGAACCAGGCCAGCCAGACACTTTCTCCCTTCCCCAGCATTCCTACCTCATTCATACCGTCATTCCAGTCTCCGCCTCCCATAAGAGGAAGCCCATGTTCTCCGAAACAGGTCCGCTCTATGGTTTTTTTACAATGTTCGTATACACTTTCGGAAAGCTCAGAGATTTCCGGCGTAAACATTACATCATGCTGGTCTTCTCTTAGTACCGGTCCTTTTATATATTGTACCTTCTCCTTTAAAATCCCAGTATCTCCGGTACTTCGAATATAAGCGGCTGTGCAATAAGGCAGCCACAGCAAATCGTCGGATATTCTTGTTCTTACCCCTATTCCCATAGGGGGATGCCACCAATGCTGAACATCCCCTTCCTCAAACTGTCTGCTGCAGGCAATTAGTATTTGCTTTCGTAAAATACTCGAATCCGTGAAGAGAAGTGAAAGGGTATCCTGAAGCTGATCCCGGTAGCCATAAGCTCCTCCGCATTGATAAAAACCGGCTCTTGCATTAATACGGCAGGATACCGACTGATAGAGCAGCCATCCGTTCACCAGGATATCTGTTGCCCTGTCCTTTGTCTTTACCTGAACTGCCCCAAGTAACCTGTCCCAGTAAGCCTTCACCTTATCAAGCTCATTTCCGGCAGCTGTTATATCTTTGTATTTATATCTTATTTGTTTTATTTCGTTCAGGTCACTGCTCTGACCGATTCCAAACACTACCGTTTTGCTTTCCCCGGGTTGTATTGCAACAGATACCTGGATTGCTCCGCAGGAATCATAGCATACACCAGTATTACAGGACAGTTTGACTTCCGCTCCCTTGGGTTCTCTAATATTGCCCTTCTGCCCCAGAAACTCCTGCCTGTCGCCGGTATAGCCGACAATCATCTCACTGGAAAACAAATAGGAAAAGCTGTTCCCAAAATTCAGGGTATAGATGTTCTTTGCGTATAAATACTCATGCTCATTGTCATAAGTGGTCAGAATATAAGGATTGGTATTCTCCCTCTGTGTACCTAAGACCCATTCCACATAATAGGTAAGGCTTAAATACTTTACTTTGTCTGAATTATTTTTCAGCTTGAGATTCCATAACTTAAGTGATTCGTCCAAAGGAGTAAAAACTGTCAGTTCCTGGTCTATAAGCCCTTCTTCATGTAGGAATCTGCTGTATCCAAAACCATGCCTTACCCGGTAAGTTCCCCTGTCAGCTCTCCCCAGGGACATTGGTGTCATCACCTCACCGGTTACTTCATCCAGAATATAGATTGCCTCAGAGGCTCTGTCACTTACAGGGTCATTGGACCAGGGTGTAAGTTTATTCTCCCTGCTGTTGATACTCCAGGTAAAGCCTGCACCGGATTCTGATATCTGGAAACCAAAGTTCTTATTAGAGATAACATTAATCCAGGGTGCCGGGGGCCTGTTATTACCCTCCAGCAGAATTTCATACTCCCTGCCCTCACAGGCAAATGCTCCGAAGCCGTTAAAAAACTCATAGTTCTCTTTTTCTTTCTCCTCTATCGTTGGTGCATATGCTGTATCCAAAGCCTCTTCCTCCTTAAACCAAAAGCTCCCTTGTATACCACGAGCCGATTTGTCCTAGCTGCCCATATAGAAATTTATTCTTCCAGTAACTCAAACATATTTTCTTTCAGATGGGTAAAGTAAATACCCGTTTTTTCTGAAAATACAACACTTGCAACCGTATACAGCAGATCAATCTCTGCCGGTATCATTTCATAGGTATGCAGCATAAAAAAACTCGGCTTCTCGCTTCCTGAATCATAGATCCGAAGAGAGCTTGTTATATCATTTATTAAGATATCCACTTCCTGAAAATAACCATGCTTGGAATCCAGCAGTATAACCAGATCTACCATAATACGGTTAATTCTCAGATATTCGTAAGCCTTTAAGACGTCCTTTACAATTTTTTCTTCTGCATTGGAACGAACCAATAACAGCAGAATGGGATTATCACCGGATATGCCGAATTTCCATAAGAAGCTCTGATTCTTAAAGTTTCGCCTTATATTTTCAACCGGACCTCTGTAAGCTTTGGCAGTATAGAAAATAGGGCTGATCAGATCCTGAAATGCGTTCAGCTGAAGGTTCGTAATTTCCAGATACTTTAATTCCAGCTCCTTCTGAAGACGGAATTTCTCCAGAATATCATCCACCCGGTAGCTTAGATTAAATTCCCCGGCGATTTTTACTGCCTCCTCTTTGCTGCCACATACTCCGGTTATAAATGATATACAGGCGGTTTCACCCGGCCCTATGCATAGCTGTGCCCGCAGGCTCATAATCGGATCATTGCAAAAGCCGGAATTATTGAAAAAAGCAATACTGCTAACAACGGAATCCGGATTCTCCAGGGTATTGTTTCTTCCGATAAAACGCTTTCTGTCATTTTCGTACTCTACCTTTTTACAAAGCTTCGCTCCTGTTCTGACCATATGCATAAGATAAGGATTATCGTCCTCTTTCTTTCGCCTTCTTTTAGAGAGGAAGATTTCCTGTTCTTCCAGATACTCACTTTCCAAAAAGAGCTTATTAAAAGCAGGATGGCTTAATTCTGCCGGATGGGTATCATCCACCACCTCCAGGTAACTGGTCACCTCCAAACGTTTTTCCTCATTACTGTGATTGGTAAAGGTAACCTTTCGGATTTCAAAATCCCGGTCCGCATCCAGGCTCACAATCATATGGGTTGTGATATCCCCATCCCTGCGTTTGTATTCTGCCTGGTTCGGCGAGAATATCACCTGATAATCCTCCGGCTCTGTTCTGGTGGGATGATAAGTGGTGCTCCAAACCCTTCCCTTATTCATATCCTTGATATAAATATAATTACCTGTATTTGCATAAATATCAGATCGGAAGCGATATAGCATCCTGTCTTCATATTTACTAAAACCATCTCCATCAGAGGTAATCATCAGTGAATACTTGCCGTTTGACAGATAATTTACAAGGGGTGGATTCATGGCTACACTGTTCACATATCGGTTACTGTAAGTAACTTCTTTAAACAGTGGTTTACCAATTTTTATGGTGTATCCATGCTTGGCAATGGAAATCAGATGGGACTGGCGTTTTTCCTCCAGCAGGACTTCTGTTGCTTTTATCATCATCTCTGCGTGAAATCTCTCCCGTAGAATTCCCTCATTGAGATAGTTATTAATGGCAGCCAGATTCATCCCCTGATGATGTGCCATATAGGATTTCACAATACAATAAGGTGTCATATCCACGGAATTCGGTACGTTAAAATCCACCGCCTCATAAAAACCGTAATCGCTGAAAGCTCCTAATTCCTTCAACCGCCTGAGATTCGTCATACATTCTTCTTCAGCGATATCCAGCGCCAGCATGGTTGCATAAGGAGCAACCACCAGGGAATTCCTGCGGACCGGCTGAAGTCTTATCTTCGGAACACCGAAGGCCTGGTACTGGTAATTGGAATTTAAATCAAAACGGTAATACTGGGATTCAGATATTCCCCAGGGTATCCTGGTTTCCTCCGCATACTTTCTATGCTGAAGCACTGCTGCCCTTGAGGTCTGTGCATAAACAGAGCCTTCATACTCCTTAAATACGATATTCGGCATCAGATATTCAAACATGGTACCGCTCCAGGATACAAAGCACGGAATTCCCCCTACGAGCGTCAGCGGCCTTCCAAGTTTATACCAATGCTTTAGTGGAACTTCCCCTTTCGCTATCGCAAGAAGACTTGTAAGTGCACATTCTGATGCCATAAGGTCATAACAGCCTTCATCCAGCATATGAGAGGATACGTGGTATCCGATATGAAAGAGAGCTCTCTTATCATTAAATAAACAGTGGAAATCAACATTTGTCAAAAGGTATTCTATTTTATTACTGAGTACATTAATACGGTTAAGCATGTTATTGGCAAATTTATTGTCCTTCGCTGCAATGCAGCGAAGGGTAGAACAGGAAGAAAAGCTCTCTTCCTTCAGCTTTAACCCGGAGGCTTCATTGACTATGCTGTCAATGGTACTCATTAACTGCCTGGTATAGCGGTAATCTCCAGGTGGAACAAGCTCCTTATCGTTTAAATCTTCCCAGATATCCGCAATATCCTCCACCAGCTCACTTATACTTGTATATCTGTCCTTAAGCTCGTAACCGGCAGTAGCACCTGTTCTTTGCTGGATTTCCTCGTTGCTTCTTCTTAGCGCAACTTTTAGTTCAGATAATAAACAGTCCGGATAAACCGGCTTATCGGCCTGTTCCAGCAAACCATTCTTCAAGGCAACCAGGTGTCCGAAAAAGTTACCGCTGTCTACCGTTGATATATAGGCAGGATTAAGTACCTCCAAGGTTTCGACGTGATACCAATTATAGAGATGCCCTTTCCATTTCTCCAATTTATAGACCGTTTCCATCAGATGTTCTGCGGCCTCCAGGGTAGAGCTCAGAGTTTCAAACCCCAAATCCCTGGCTGAGAGAATAGCCAGAAATTGAAGACCGATGTTGGTAGGCGAGGTTTTGTCACTGATTTTTGGAACCATCCCAATCTGACAATTATCCGGGCAGAGCCAGTTATTTTTCCCCGTAGAAAGGTCCTTAAAGAACTGCCAGGTTCTGCGTGCAGTATCCAGCACCATTTCCTTATCCTGTGCATTATCCCCCTGATGTGCTTTCTTCTCCGGCTGACTGATCCGATAAGAGAGCTCAAAAGCAAAGCTCCAGTCAAGAAGCAGAATTATTGCCAGAATAATTCCCGCCGGATTTAATAATCCCGCAAATAAAATTATCAAAAGCACAAATACCGGCAGAAAATTACTCCACATGGTAAGGAAATATCCTTTTCTGGTATTGATAATAGAGCTGTCCACTGCTTCCGCTGTATTCCAGCGAAGCAGATTTTTTTTGCTGATACAGATCCGGTAGAGAGTCCTTACAATTGCATCCGATGCAACATAAGCTCTGTAGGGAGTGATTGTAAACTCCAGAAAGGTCCTCTCTGCCATGGTTACAAGCTCCTTCAAAAAATCTTTATAGATAAGAGCAAGGTTCGGCCGGAGAAATTTCTGGGTAATTACTGCAATCAATAAAATAATCAAACTAAATACATCGCTAAAGAAAACAAAGGGAATAAAAAGGTAAAATGCTTCTCCCATCCATGCCAGATTCAGCAAAATAAACAGTATCTTACTCAGAGGCACCAGACTTCGTCTCAGGTTATCAAAGATCTTCCATTTTGACAGCGGGCTTAAACCTCTTCCGTCCCCAGTTTTCCTTATAAACAGCCAGGGCAGGAGCTGCCAGTCTCCTCGCAGCCATCTGTGTTCTCTTTTGGTAAAGGATAAAACGCTGTTGGGAAAGGTGTCCATAATCTTAGCTGCACTGGAAAAAGCTGTTCGTGCGTAGCAGCTTTCAAAAAGGTCATGGCTAAGAATCCGATTCTCCGGTACCTTATTATGAAGCAGCTCGTGAAAAGCTTTTATATCATAAACACCTTTTCCGGTATAGATACCTTCACCGAAGATATCCTGGTAAATGTCTGATATTACAGTTCCGTAATGGTCAAGTCCAGATTCCCCGCCAAAGATTTTTGTAAACCTGCTGCCGTTCTTACCTACGATATGATTCCTTACCGAGGGCTGAATGATGACATAACCCTCCTTTACCTTCCTGCCTGAGGTATCAAGAATTGGTTTATTCAAAGGATGGTCAATGAGTCCAACCAGCTTTGCAGCATTGTCACGAAGCAGATTCGTATCAGCATCAAGTGTAATCACATACCGGAAGGTGGTAAGCAGCTCCTTATCACAATAAATTGAAGTAAAGGTGGTATTCTCCTTACCCGCTCCAATTAAAAGGTTATTAAACTCCTCCAGCTTTCCTCTCTTGCGCTCCCATCCCATATAGCAGTTCTCCGCTTCATTCCATTTCCGGCAGCGAAAGAACAGGGAAAAGCGCTGCCGCTCCGATGGATAACGCTCATTCAGCTCCTTCATCCGTGCAACAAGAGCATTCTGGATTACCTCATCCTTTTGCATTACCTCTTCCTGAGAATCCTCAAAATCAAGCAGCAAGGCGAAGAAAAGATTGGGCTGCCCATTTGCCAGATAATGCTTCTCAAGCCGTTCCATATACGTAAGGCCCTGTTCCTTGTTTGAGACTATGACCGGCATGACTACAAAGGTTCTTGCCTCCTCTGGTATTTCCTTCAGATAGTCCAGGGAAGGAATCTTCCTGACCTTTATTCTTCGGGTAAAAATAAAATTTATAATCTCTATTGAAATTCCTATAAGCAACGGCATAACCACCAACAGGGTAATAATCTGGCGGCTGACGCTTGTAAGTCCGCCAAGTTCCCGGAATGCATAGAGCAGGCAGACACTCAGTGCAAGAGTTACTAGGAACAGGGAAAGAAAATAAAGGAAACCTTTAAAATTCCTCCTTTTCCTGATAGCAGTGGGGATTGGTTTATCTAATATCTTTGCTTTCAAAAGCGGATAACCCTTACCCAAAAGATAGGCACCCACGTGATGTGAACAATGCAGATCCTCTCTTCCCTGAACTGCCAGTTCCAGGCAATCCTTTGCTATCTTCTCTTCCAGCAGTCGATAACGGTGTGATAATTTTACAATAACCCCGCGATACATACCTCTGGCTTCTAAATCCATCTTTGAATAGACACCCTCAGGGTCCTGGGACAAAATCTGCTCCAGACAGGAATAATTCTGAAAGAATTTTTCCTCATCCACTTCATTGATATCCCTCAGACTGACAATTAAAGTACGTATTTTAGACTCAAGGAAGGCTTCTACCCTTCCTTCCTCCAGGATTAAATCGGAAATTTTCACCTGTTTTTCCAAGGAAGCAAAATGATATTCCAGGTATCTTTGAAGGGAAGTCTCATCAAAGGAGATATTTTTCAGCAGGTACATTACATGTGCATGGAAAGAGTAATTCAGCTTCAGATTCTCTTCTATATCACAAAGCAATGCCGCTATATCAGCTGCAGCTTGATTGTCTTCTAATTTATCCCTTAAAAAATCTTCTGCCTTCGACTTCACATCGATGATAGAAAGAATTTCATCTGCAATTACAATGATTTCTTCAAGAAGACAAAAGCCCAGTACTTCCGGTAAAACCCAGATTTCCTTGTCTGTAAGCGGTAGTTTTTGCTGATAAGCTGTTAACATAACGGAAATATTTTCTTCACTTAAATGGCCGCCGGAAAGAGCAACCATCCTCTTGGCCACAATATAAATGCGGGGAAAATTATGATATTCCTTTCCCTTTAGGACCGGCAACACAGCATAGCTCGTTCCGGAGGTACGCACTTTTTTAATTTCCCGGTACATCATCTGAAAATTGTCAAAGAGCCAGCGTGCTGCCGGAATCAATGCAATGATATCCGTGGATAAGGCAGAAATTCTGTTCCTGATTTTATTCAGTTTTTTATAGGCAATCTGGTTGTAATCGTTAAGAACAAAGCTGTAACCGGTTAGTTTGACCTGACTATGGTCTTCTGCCAGCTTAAGCATCTGCTGCTCCCAATCCTTTGGTCCCGTGTTATCTCCTTCTCCCAGGGAATAGGCTGGGAAATTCACTTTCTTACCAAAATGATTAAATCGGTTATAAAGCATTAATAGAACAAAACAGATTAATGCAACCAGTATCAATAAAATAACCTGCCGTAACGGCGAATGTATATAAAAATTAATTCCATACAATAAGACCAGCAATGAAAGCTCCTCCTTAATTAAGAAATCTTCAGACAAGATGCTTGTCTTCTCACAGATCCTCTGTTTTTTCAAAAAAATAGCACAATATTTTATTATAGCATTTATTTAAGATTTTATTTATTTTCTGCCAGATATATAAAATTTATGCAGTGTAAGTCGTACTGAAGTCGTTGCAAAAAAAATATCTCCAACCACAGTAACACGTGATTGAAGATATTTCGAAATATTTTGAAGTTATTTTTGAATTTATTTTGGTGATATTTATAATATAAATAATATGTTTTATACTTTTCCTATTGAGATATTTTATCGGATCTTGTAAATTCCAGGCCTATATTTTTATGCTTTTTTTCAACTTTACCTGATCCAATCTTTTTTTCGGCTTGTAAGTAACCGCCTTTGGTTTTTTTCTCTTCTATAAATTTTTTCATTTTTTCCATATCGTTTATTGACATTTTGTATCCACCTTTCAATTCTAAACCAATTTTTACATGCTTTAGCAACACAACAGGTTACTGTCATTTATGCAAAGCAGTAATGGAGCACAGCATTTAATAATATATTATCCAGCTAAAATCTATTATCACACAAACTTCTTATAGTTTCAACACAATTTGGTATTGACATAGTTAGGTTATTTACTTTTCTCTGATTGGCAGCAAAAGATCAAGTTGTAAATAACTCATTTCTGCATTGTGCTTTTGGATAAAATTATAAAGATTCAAGGTTTCTTCAAAACCTTGTCCATTACCTGTCTCGGCCGATTCCCATCTGGGAGATGCCCAGTCATTCTCGTATCTATCACTTGCATTAACCCATTCCTTCAGCCTCCGCCAATCCTGGAAGTCCCATGCCCTTAACACATGAGCAGCATATAATCCACCGATGAACTCTCTTTTTACTAACGGTGCAGGTATTTCCATATTGTCGGGAACGGACACCCACGCTTCATGCCCATTCAAATTTTCTCCTGATTTTCCTGAGCCTTCTATGTAGTCAAAATCGAAACCTCTTGCGTCGGGCTTAATTTTTAGCAGCCCGCTCTCTTTTATAAACTTATTCACTAAGTCCGATGCTTTGTCTACACAGTCTTCACCCGTAGCAAAACCGGCGGCCACAGTCATTGGCGGCAAGTATACAATCCGTACATCCTTATCCTCCAGTTTCATTAATTCTTCATTTGCTTTGTTCAATTCTTCCATTGATAAACTCTCCCTCGTTTCTTTGATTTGATTATCAGAAAAAGAAAGAGAGCTTATAACGGAGAATACAGCTTCATCACCGAGGAGCTTTAAATTAACATCAGCTTTTTCATTGATTTCCTCAATAAAACGCATTAATATGGATTTAACAGTAGACAGCGCGGTAATTTCGCCGTCTATTTCACTTATGTTTTGCCTGAAAATCTCAACAGCTTCCGCTGCATCATTATTGTTAAGTATACTTACAATTTGCTTTACGGGAACCCGCAGCTTACGCAATACAATGATTTGCCGCAAACGGCTTATGCCCGTTTCATCATAGAGCCGGTAAGCATAATCTTCTTTTCGCAGACTTTGAATTAATCCTACCTGCTCATAATAACGTAACATTCTTGTAGAAATCCCATAATCTCTTGACACCTGGCTGATTGTTTGTAATTCCATATCATAACCTCGTTTCTTTTTTATTTTTATTATAAAGTGCGACACGGTGTCAGAGTCAAAGGTTTCCAATAATATTTAGAGTAATCAATCTGTAAGAAATGCCTTCAATTAATAATTTCACCTTTATTATTGGCCAACCTTTCACGCCAATTACGAAGTTCTTCTGGTGTCTGTCGCAACCATTCTGTTACTTCACCGACAATTTTCAGGGGTTCTTGAGAACGATAGGAATGTGTGGGATTGCCGGGAAATTTCTTGTCTGTTACATTGGGATCATTTTCAAATTCACCCAGTGGTTCAACAACATAAACACGTTCTCTTCCATCTCCTCTTGCCAAAGCGGCAGCAAGTCCGGCTCCGTTTAATATGGCTGTGAAATAGATATGATTCATTTTAAGTTCAGGCTTATAATTAGAAATTCCACCTGGTGTAAGCATATCACCAATCTGCAAATCCGCTTTTGTCCCATGATAAAAGGGCCCTTTGTCATTGTGTTTTAACTTACTGGATTTGGATAAATCCTCATTTCTCCGAGCCTCCTCAAAATCCCCTAAGTCGTGATAGCATTGGGCAATATTTGAATATAATGATGGCAGCGCACTAATAACAGTTATTTCATTTACCTTTAATGCAAGCTGCAAAGCCTCTTCTAACCATTTTAATCTATCTGAGACATTTTTTTGGTGCCGGCTGACATAATAAGCAGCAAAAAATCTTTCAAAATCGTCTGTTGCTTCCGTCCAGGCTTTCTGAAACAATAGAGCTGCTTCTTCCGCTTTTTTGTTTTCTTCCATAATCATCCCCTGGAGGCAGAGCTTGATAATATTATTATTCGGATCGAATTGAGCATTCATCTTATTTACCTCTTTCTTATTAAAACATTTAATTATTTCAAACATTATAACACATCATAATTAAAATAATTCATAAGCAGGAATATGGATACCGCTACAATTTTACTGTTTATTATATCTTGCTTAACTATTGCCTTTGATGAACTGAACAGATTGGGTTGTGTCAAAATCCTAAGCCTACCTGACTCAATCTAATACCCTACAATTCGTTCGTATGATTTTTTATGTAATCCGCAACATCATCGATTTCTGGATATATTCTTGCTTTATTTATTCCCAAGGAGTTCAATTGCTTCTGTATTTTATCTTTTGAGCCAATAACACAGACTATCTTTTTGCCATCTATATCTTTTGCTCTCAAATCTGTTATGGAATTCCTTGTTTCAGTTCCATAGATTTCCTCCAATAAACCGCAAATGATAAATGCACCTTCCTGCCTGTCAATTCTCCTGTTATTACGGGATGGAATAACAACAACACTTTTGCTTAGATCTTCAGGCAGAACTTCATCCTTGAAGCCGGGCCGTTCTAATCGTACTTCTTGAACCAGGCGTGTTATCCTTTTGTTAAAGGTATCCAAAGTCAAGGTTTTATCCTTGGATGCGAAATAAAAATCTCTCTGTACCGTATTTGTAAAAAGCGGTAATGAAGCTAATAATGCCACCGTATCACTTTGCGGATACTTGATATTATCTTTATCTATTGAAAAAAGGATTACCTCTCCTGAGTAGGTATCACGGCTTTCACATGCAAAATATAAGGCAATCAGCGGATTTTGTGTAATATCCAATAATCTCGTGGGTAATCCATAATGCTGCATTTCAGCCAATGTCTCCAGGTGATTTTTCATGCGGGAAAAATCATCCGGGCAATTGATCTGTAATTCCTGATACATCTTTTTTTCATTATGCAGCCATTCTTCCTTACGAAAAATTGATGGCAACAATCTATAAGATATGTCACTATGTCCTCTGAAAAAGACTTTTTTCTCCGGCATTCTGATCTCATCCAGTAAATCCACATAATTTGATATAGACCTTATGACTCGCAAATCAACCGTATTAAAATCAAAAATGATACCTCCGGAAATTCTTAGATCCAAATCACTGCTTAAAAAATTCCCGGTAAACTCATATAGATACTTCTTCCAGGACTCAAACATCCCCTGGGTTCTTTGACTGCGCTCTTCGTATGTGGGTATCGTTCGATAAATATAATATACAATTGCAAACATACTATAATAATTCAATTGTTTTATATCCAAAGCTTCTTTCTCTAAAACAGCTAAAAGTCTCTTTTTGGCTTCCACTATGGTTTTAGGATATATTCGCTTAAACAGGCTTGCCAATGGTGAATTTATCTTGGCTAATTCAAAAGCAATTTCTTCCCTCTTTAATTGCGGTCTGTTAAACACTGAATTCATATCGCAATATCCTTCAGCCATTAATTTTTCAAAACAAATCTTTTTTAACGCTTCCTGTACAATGACATTATTACTCAGATCTTCATCAAAAAAGAAGAAAGGCATTCTTTTACTCCCCTTGCACTTTTATTTTTTTATTTTCTTATAATTCGTATAATAACATATACTTTTCCAAGTTCTCGTTAAGCATATATCCTCCATCCATTATATACCAGAATTTAACAAGTTTCAAAGGATTAAGCTGTTTTTCTACAGAAAAATATCCGACTGTTTTCTATAGAAAAAGAGCTGTTACATTAAATAGTACTGCTAAAAGATGGCCCCTGACTTTTCTTTACACACCGACCTCAAAATACCAGTCAATTTCATGCTGTAATCGGACAGAATTGTTCGATTTTAGCACACGAAGTCGGCAATCTGTCTTCCAGACAGAGCAGTAAAGGAAAGCCATCGGGAGTCTTACAGCCTTACAATTAATATGCAACAGCTCTCATGCTTACTTTTATAATTTCTTTATTATCTTTACTTAATAACTTTATTTGATATCTTTATCTTCATTTCTGTATTTGATATCTTTATTTGATTTTTCTATATCTTTATCTGATTTCTTTATCTATAATCTTTATCTATAATGTACCCATAACCGTGGACACTTTATTTAGTGAAGACCTGTCTTTCAGACATCCTTACTAAATATATCCTTAATTATGGACACTGTGCATTTATTGTTTCCTTTTTCTTGGACACATCCTTTTGTTCATGGTATTCTTAATTCAGATCAGGAGGAATATCATGAGCAGAAAGCAGTTTACCGATGAGCAAATGCAGCTACTACGTCAGAATCCATATACTCACAGCGTTACTAGGACTCGATTATCCTTTACCAAAAAGTTTAAAGAAATCTTCCACGCTGAATACCAAGCAGGAGAATTTCCGAGGCAGATTCTAATAGATCATGGTTATGATCCTGAACTCCTTGGCAACCGGATAGGGGGCATTGCTAACCGCATTCAGGAACAATACAAAAAGCACGGTGGGTTTCACCAAGGTTACGCTTCTCACAGATTGATAAAATCAAATACATCGACATCGGATAAACCCACATCTGAAAAAGATGAATTAATGCAGCTCAGGCATGAAGTTGATTATCTGAAACAGGAAGTTGAGTTTTTAAAAAAAATTTCCTCAATCAGAACTACAAAGAAGTAGGTGCTTGGCTTATGAACGATTCTTCCTGTGTTTTCGAAATCATCTACAGTACGATGCAGCTAAGCAATAATTCTCTTTCTGTTAAGGAGCTTTGCTCCATAGCAAATGTGTCGCGGAGTGGTTTTTATGCCTGGGTAAAAGCAGCTCCCACTCGTGAACTTCAGGAACAAAAGGATCACGAAGATTTCGATCTGATCCTGCTTGCCTACAAGATGCATGGCTATACCAAAGGAGCCAGAGGCATCTATATGGCATTAATACATATGGATCCGCCGGTAATCATGAATCTTAAAAAGATTCGAAGGTTGATGGATAAATTTCATCTCTCCTGTCCTTACCGTGGCCCTAATCCTTATAAAAGAATGGCGAAGGCTCTAAAAACCAGCTCTGTCGCAGATAACCTTCTTCAGCGTGAGTTCGAATGTTATGGTCAAAGAATGGTTTTGTTAACTGATATAACCTATCTCCCCTATAACAGAACCTTTGCTTATCTATCTACTATCCTGGATGCTTTCACCAAGCAGATACTTTCCTATGTGCTGAGTGACTCTCTGGAAGTGGATTTCGTAGTTGAAACAATTAACAAACTGGTTGATGATCATGGAATTTCACTACATGCAGAAACCATTGTCCACAGTGATCAAGGTTGTCACTACACTAGCCACAGTTTTATAAATATCCTTTATGACAAAAAGCTTCGGCAATCAATGTCACGTCGCGGCAACTGTTGGGATAATGCCCCACAGGAAAGCTTCTTCGGACATATGAAGGATCACATCAAAGCAAAACTTATTGGATGCACCGAGTTTGCCGAAGTCCAAGTCATCATTGATAACTACATGGATTTTTACAACAATCGGCGCTATCAATGGAATCTTGCAAAGCTTGCACCGAATGAGTTTTACAAATTTGTTACCACTGGCGAATATCCATTGGATGTTTTAAACGTGCCTGCCTTGCCGTCTATAGCTAAGAAACCGGAGGAACTTGGAGTCAAAGCAGAACTAAAAGATACTAAAAACCAATAAATTTCATAGAATACCATGGCATCATAGGGGCTGTATCTAAAACTGTGGATACTCCCCACAATACAGTGTATAAAATCAAGGTACTAGTTAAGTGAAAGTGTCCAAAAATTAGGTGCCTTTCTTTTTTTAAATGTCCTTGACAAGGGGTACAGTTCACTTTTATTTGATTTCTTTTATTTGATATGTTTATTTCATTTCCCTATTTCATATCTTTTTCTGATATCGTTATCTTGTTAATTATAACGCATAATGATATGAAATTTGCTCTGCTTTCTTACAATGCATTGGTTAAGCATCCCAAAGGCTTCTTTTTCAAAAACTTATTAAAATTCCGCGCTAAACATATAAGCGGTGCTGTATTTGTCACAACCCTCTGGAAATACTTCTGCTGTCCAGTATTTATCCGGATATGGAATCAGTACTCCTTGGCCAAGCATAATATTTCTGGTGACATCATACATGGCATCACTGTCATACCCTTCCCTTGCGTGCATTGCCTCCATATCACCAGTGAAGGTGGCATATGCAAACTGGGATATATAGGGCAGACCCGCCTTGCCATTGTTATGGGGAACGAAATCGAAAAAGAGAAAACCATCCGGCACAGGGGTTTCCGCCTTCATAAACCGTCCCCAGACACCATGCCAAGGACCAACATCCACACCTAACCCATTATGATGCATGAACAAAACATCATAGGAAAAGTCTGATTTATACTCGTCCATACTGTCCAGCACGCCAAATATTTTCTTACGGGCTTCCAGACTATTCATTTCCTCGCCTTCCCATCCAATAAAGCGCATGGCTGGCGTCTTCCTGTATTCAAAACTTTCTACTGCGAAATCCTTTTGCTGCCTTGCAACCATATCCGGCATAAACAACGCCCACTGAACTCCTGCATCACAATCTTTCAGGAAATTAATGTAGCCAAACAACTCTACACTATCCGTACCGGAAGGGCCGGTTTTATTTCCTGCAATCTGCTCCCGTATTCCACGTTCCTTCATGGTTGAAAAATCATTAAATACTTTTTCTACTACCTCTTTCAGCCTCTTGTCGGCAGCCTGCCCAGACAGCTCCTCATCAAATCGATCCAATGCTTTGAACACCGCCTGGTTAACCACACCGGAAGGCTCTAATACCGACAGATATGTCCGAAGCTGGGCATTCTGCTCTTTGAACCGTGCAAATACACCTTGTATTAAGATTTGCTCATTTTCTGTGAGTTTTTCATCACTCCATTGAGAATCATCCAGTATCCATTCGGTCAGTGCATCAAAAACGCCGGGATTTTGACCTCTTGCTTTTGCTGCCCAGGTAACAATACTTTTGTATTTCTCCATATCAGTCAATTTCTCGCCATTTTCCCCCTGCACGTCGCACCAGTAAAACTCGTCAATCAGATTACGTGACATTTCAAATCCTCCTTGAATGGTAATGTTAATGGAAAGCGGCTGAAACAGTTTTACCTTACCCGGCTGCACTTTTGATGGCGGTATCCCGTGAAACCTTGTAAATGCTTTGGAGAAGCTCTCCTGGGTATCATATTGATATCGCATAGCTACATCAATTATTCTGCTGTCTGGCTGCAGTAAATCGAAAGCTGCCAAACTCAAACGTCTGTTACGAATATACTCCCCGACTGTCATACCGATTACAACATGAAAAATAAGTTGAAAATGTGAGCTGGATGTAAAGGCCTGGTGTGATACATCCTCAATGTTAATATCGTCGGTCAAGTGATTTTCAATGTAATTAATAGCTCTCGTTAAGCTTTGTATCCAATTCATAAGCCGCCTCCTTTCCAATGAGAATTATATAAAATCAGTAATCGAAAAGTCATGTCTTAAAATACGATGTTGTGTCAGCACAAACTTCATCTATTTCAGCTGCTTCATTTTTGTTAATTGCTTTGTATATTTTAAAGTACATTAGACCTCCATGAAATATATGAGGGTTGATATATAGTCACCCCATCGGAATCAACCTCCCCATTTTTATACAGAAGTTACAACAAAACAATTGCAAAAATCAACATATTACTGATCTATCCTTACTTATTTTATTATCACAGATACTCTCCCTTTTGTAATTAGCTGAACTTGGTAGCTTACATTCAGTATACATTTGTTTGAATAATGTACCTGTAAAAAATAAAGCACTTAATCGTATCCATTATATACCAGTTATTTGGAGATATCAAAGTGATTATTATTTTTTCTACAGTAAAATGCACCCATTTACCACTGAGTGCATTCCAATTATAATCTATTTTGTTCTATTAAGCCAAAAAAACTGATTCTGTATGATGTGAAGCAACAAAAAAGATGCCGCTTGAACCTGGTGGGACCTTGGTGGCAGAGTATATTTGCATGAAAATACACAGTTACAACAAGTCTTAATCTTACAGGTTACTTTTTGTTCAAGTTTCTATAATGCTCTCTTTGATGGTGTATTTCGTCATCATCAAATCCAAGTAACTCCAGAAGATTTTGATGTTGCAAGGGCGAATGCTTTTCAAATTGGGAATGCCATTCCTCCGCCGTTTCTCTTTTTATGCCTGCCGAATTCAATATTGTCAGCCATGTGCTTTCATCAAGACTCCTTAAATTTTTATACAAAATACTGTTTTCTAATAATTTAATAATTATATTCTGTTGCTTTTTTACTACTTCTATTTCTTTATTCAGCTCTCCCAGCCTCTTCAAAAGCAGTGCGGTAACCTCCAAATTTGCTGCATTTAAAAGATTTGCGATTTCAGCCAACGGAACTCCAGCTTCCCTAAAAAGCATAATTTTACTTAGTCGTTCTGTATCTGCATCACTATACAACCGGTACCCTGCCTTATTCCTTGCAGATGGTTTGAGAAGATCTATTGACTCATAATATAATAACGTACTCCTGGAAATCCCGAATTTGGCTGCAATTTTGCTTATAGATAATTCCATAATTACCTCATCTTTTCTTTATTTAAGTATATTCTGAAACTTTTACCAGGTTAACAGTCGTTTATCTAATCCTTAAACTGAAGCAACAGTACTCTGTCTATTAAGTTTGGATAAAACAAGACCCAGAATTATAATTATAATTCCGCAGAATATCAACAATTGTCCATATTTAAACCAATCTAACAATACTCCGAATATGAGCATTGCGAGCGGATAGGTGAAATTACCCACTGAGCCTATTATGCCGAAGACCCCTCCTGCCATTTCATTCTCAACATTTTTCTGCAGAATCGCGCGATAGCAAGTGCTAATGCCAACAACCGCGGAGCTCATTAAAAAGAATATGAAAAAGTATGGAATAATATCATGGACACCCGAATTGCTGAGAATGCCGAATGCCATATAGATCAGACCGATAAAGCAGATGCCTCCGTACATGAATTTCTTTTCCTTGTTATTTATGCTTATCAAACTTAGTAAAAAACCTGTTAAAATAACACCTATCCCATAAAAGGATTCTATGTATCCCAGGTTTTGTGCCCCGTTCCCCTTCAAAGTTATGGCAAATACCGGCATTATTACCTGGACTGAACCCACAAAAAAGTGCAAAATGGCAACTACTGACACAATTGAAATTATACTCCTTTTACTGAAAACATATATAAAACTATCAAAAATGTTTTCTTTGATCTTTTTCTTAAAATGAGCTTCTTTCAATTCAGGTTTAATGGCAAGCATAGATGCAAGAATGGAAGCTATAAAAAAAGATAAAGCATTAAATGAAAAGACAAAACCATACCCCCACCATGCTGCACAAATCCCCCCCAGCAAAGGCCCTGCAACAAGTGCAATGCCGCCTAAAAACTGACTTTTTGCATTAGCTTCGGTCAGCTCTTCCTTATTCACAATCTGTGGAATTACTGCCTGGACTGTAGGATCAAAGAATGCAGAGCATATGGAAAGTACTACTTCTGCAGCTATGATTATATGCAGATTCAACACTCCTGTATAATATGATACAACTACCGCAGTTACAACAAGTCCCCTGATAATATCGGTACTGACCAGAAGTGTTTTTCTGCTAAAAAAGTCAATAATACCCGCCGAAAGAAAACCTGCCACGATTGCGGGAGCCATGGAGGAAAACAGCACAAGACCCATCATCGAAGGTGAGTGTGTGGTCTGAAGAACCCAGTAAGCAAGCGCAAGCGCATAGAATTTATCACCTATTTGCGATATGAGCTGTCCGCCTAATAAAAGATAAAGATTTTTATTGATATTAATATTTTTCATATTGACCTCCTAATTATTATTGCAAAAAAATCTTGCATATACAACTATAAACCATGAAGTAATAGACAGGTCAATACGCAATTACAGCAACCATTACAGCAATTCTTATTTCTACTTAATATGATACTATTCCATACATTTCTTTTATAACATCGTTAAGCATACATACGAACCCAAGATAATAAAAGCATTACAAATTCTCTTGAATATCTATGCTCTAAATTATCAAAATAATTATACGAACAAGTACCAGGTAATAATTCAGATAAAGATTTTATAGCTTTGGCAGGACAGATATTGTCTTTTCCACCTGCAGTTAGCAATACCGGACAATTTAATCTTTTAACATGAGAAATAGTGTCTACAAATCCCAAAGCTCGCCATCCGCCCTCTATATTATCAACAGAACAAAGCGGTTGGTAGTTATAAGTAATAGCTCCCACACTCTTTGCCATAGGCAAATTAGTAAGGAAAGGTACATCTGCCGCTACACATCTTACTCCTTTATCTTTAAAAATCGAACCTAATAGCAAAGAGCATCCTCCGCCTTGACTTGTTCCAAAAAATGAAATCCTATCTTCTATTACTTCAATTTGTGCCATTGCCCACTTTATTGCTAAAATACAGTTCACAAGCCATTGTTTATATCCTTTTTCGGCATAGCTTATTACCGTGTCAGCCAATACAGGCCAAGTATTATCTTGTTGTTTGCTTTTATCCGGTCCATTTGGCGTAGCATATCCTAGTGGCGAAATGTGAAGAACATTATATCCTTGTGATACCAGTTCTGGGTGAGTACTAATTTCTGCACCATATCCAGGAGTATGGATCAGTAATGGTGCTGGTCCAGACATTACTGGTTGCCAGTATCCATAAAACTCATCCATACTTTCAGGTTTGAATTTTACATATCTAAACTCGTTTTTTACATGTCTAATCCCAAAACTGAAGGAAAATCCATTGTCAGAAAGAACTTCAACATCACATTTTATTGAGTCCGCCATTTTCCATATAGATTCCACCCATTTATCCACCTCTTCAGGTATTGGATAATTTTTATATTCTTCAAATTTTGAATCCATTGTCTATCTCCTTTTTTTACTTGATAATTGTATTCTTTTGCCATCCATTTAATTTTTACCTACAATTTCCTTTGCCGTAATATTTAATCTATCATTTTCAGATTCATAATCTCTTAAAATATGAAGCGCTTTTTCATTAAGAGCACCATATAAAACAGCAGCTTCAACTTGAGGATAGATATATTCTGCGTACGGTAGCATAATCCTGATTAATCTATAATCAAGATCACCTTCAAGGATTTTTTGAAATATTATTGAAATTGAATTTCCGTCAAGAAACGGAATTAATCGTTCAAGCAAATTTTCATTGATTGTGTCATATGTTGCGTTTTCCAGCAGTTTGACAACTGCATCATCATTTATGTATTCCGCAAGTGAAACAATGCTTGAAATATCTATTCCATGTTTTGCAAGACCTTTTGCCATCTTATCAAGTAAACTGGGCTTTAGCAACGGTGCGATATTTACAATATCAGATATGCATTGCTTATCCAATTCACTGCATAAATCTTGCCCCTCCACAGCGCTTTCAAGAATGGCGGCTTCCTTTTCAGTTGGATGACCGGAACTAATAAGTTCATCAAGAGTGATGCCGAAAACATCTGCAACTTCAATTAAAATAGATATATCGGGGAAACTGTCTCCACACTCATATTTTGATATTGCCTGCCGGGTCAGGTTAAGTCGTTCAGCAAGTTCAGTTTGTGTCATGTCTGTTTTCTTACGAAGCCTTGAAATATATGCACCAAATTTTTTTATATCAAACATAAAAGATACCTCCTTATATTCAGAATATCTTTTATACAAAGGCAAATCAAGCAAAGGATAGTTGCTATTATTGCTCTCCCTTTAACAGACAAGGAGATAATTCGCTTTTGATTTACCAAATTTTAATTGACAAGCAAGTGTATTGTTGTTACAATTTCAATATATCAATTCGATATATAAATAAACGTTATGGAGATGCTTATGTTAGAATATATAATTTTAGGGATGCTTATGCAAAAAGAAATGAGCGGATATGATTTGAAACAATGGATGTCAGAGTGTACCTCTTACTTTTTTGATGCAAGCTTCGGTAGCATATACCCTGCTCTGAAAAGAATGGAGCAAAAAGGTTATATTATTTATCGTGAATCAGTAGAGGACGGTAAATTCAAAAAACTGTATTCTATTTCCGATCTGGGAAAAGAATATTTTCTTCACTGGCTTGAGCAGCCTATTGAGTTCGTAAAAGCAAACCATAATTATTTGGTTAATATTTATTTCTATAAGTACTTATCTACTGATGTTGCAATTAAAAATCTGAAAGAATTTGTTAAAGTTTTAGAACAACATCTGAATCAACTGAATGGGCAAAAAGAATATGCGGAAAATAATTATAATATAAAACATAATTTTGCGTATTCTACTGTTACTTGTGGCGTTCATTATTTTCAAGCAATAATTATTTGGTGCAATGAATTGATTTTTCATTTAGAGAATAGTTGAATGTATGTTTTTATTGCCTATGGTATCGAATCGATATATATAAAAATGATATAAATTAAGGAGAAATCAATATGAAAATTTTAACCATTTTAGGGAGTCCCCAAAAAGCAGGAAAAACAGCAACGGTATTGAAATTTGTTGAAGAAAAGCTCACAGCAAAGGGGGATGAGATTATTCGGGTAAATGCTGCAGAAAAACAAATCAGTGGTTGCCGAGGTTGCTATGCCTGTATGAAGGCACAAGATTCACCAGGTTGTGTTCTTCAAGACGATATGTATGATGTTTATTCAAAAATGATTTCAGCCGACGCAATCATAATAGCTTCTCCTATATATTGTTATGAATTAACTTCACAAATCAAGCCTTTGTTAGATAGAAGCTTTGCACTTATGTACACACCATTACTCGATGAAAAAACCGTTGCAGGTTTAATTACCTGTATGGGTGAAGAAAATGGCAATGCCGATCTCGTAACAAAAGCTTTTCATAGGATGTTCGACTCCTCACAAAAAAGTATATTCCAAACAAAATTAGCAGGAACATATGTTGTTTCAAACAGCCGTGCAGAAGACTTTGAAAGTAGGGCAAAAGCTGTAGCAGGCAAACTTGCTGATGATATTTTGTCTACGCTCCAAAACAGGAGGATTACAGTATGAAATTATATATACACGATTTGTCTGAACAGGATTTTAAAGATATTGTTCAAGTACAAAATTGCGATACGGTTATTTCTTCAAAAGACAAGGTCCAGAGTTGTTTAGGGTGTTATGGTTGTTGGCTGAAAACACCAACAAAATGTGTGATAGGTGATAAATATAGTGATTTAGGGAATATGTTTGCTTGCTGTGATGACATCATTATTATTAGCCGCTGCTATTACGGTGGTTTTAGCCCTTTTGTAAAAAGCATCGTTGATAGAAGTCTATCCTACTTACTGCCTTATCTTGAAGTGCATGACGGAGTTAGCCGTCATAAAATGAGATACAAAAAAAGAATAAATGCAATCCAGACATATTTTTATGGCGAGGACATAACACAAGAAGAAAAAGAAACTGCGGAACAAATTCTATTAAACAATAGCCATCAATTTAACATAAAAAATAAGCCGATTGCAAAGTTCTGTACATCGGTAAGTGAATTGAAAGGATTGAAATTATGAGACTCTCTTTCGTTAATGCAAGCCCTAAGCCTAATGAAAGCACATCAGGGCTGCTCTTACAATATTTAAAAACCAAGCTATCGTCAAATGCTCAAATTGAGGAATTCCAGATTAGCACTCAGGAACTTTCTACTGAGAAAATCGAAAAAATTTTAGACGTTGATGCGGTTATTTTTGCATTGCCAATATACATGGATTCCTTACCGTCCCACCTCTTATATTCATTGTTTCAGATTCAAAACTATGCAAGAGGCAAGTCCATCAAAAAACCTGTTATCTATACAATTGTCAACGGCGGTTTTTACGAGGGTGAACATTCAAAGCTTGCAATTGATATGATGAAGCATTGGTGTAAGAAAACGGGACTTACATGGGGCCAGGCTCTTGGAAGCGGTGCCGGTGATATGTATGGCTCCCTTCCAAAACTGCCAATAGGAAAAGGGCCAAGCATAAATTTAGGGAAAGCACTTGATGAAATTGCAAAAACAATCAATGGCTTAAATAGCGGTAATAATATAATTGTATCTCCCAATATACCACGCTTCGCTTGGAAAATGGGGGCCTTAATGTTAGTGTGGAATAAACGAGCCAAAGCAAATGGTTTATCTAAAAAGGATTTATATTATAAGGGACGTGAATTAGTATGAAAAAAGATAATATCGCATACAACAGCTTAAAGAAAAAAAATATATCCAAGCGTATCATGCAAGTGATACTTGGGTTAACAAGTATTTTATCAATTTATACAGCTTATTTGGGAATCGCTTATGGAGCAGTTAACTGGTACTATGGATTTGCTGATAGCCAGGAATATTCAAAGAGTCTTCTTATGCTGGACAGCAATATACGGTTTTATAGTGGCCTATGGTTAGGCATTGGCATAGTTTTACTTTGGATAATCCCAAGGATCGAACATGAAAAGACATTGCTTCGGGTCATAGCAATATTCTTTTTCCTTGGAGGAATAGGGCGTTTAATTTCCATACTAACTTGTGGCATACCTTCATCTGTCTATTTTATTTATGTACTTCTCGAATTGAGTTTCCCACTCCTGACACTATGGCAGAAGCGTATCTTTAATTTATATTACCATTAATCAGCAGTTGTCTAAATATATTAGGTAATTCTTCCTTAGTATAGCATCGTTCAAACTGCTCATATATACAAATTGATTTACGTACCTCATTTAATTCTAACTTGTTATAAATAAAACCGACTTCATATAATCGTTTACGGAAGGATTAATCACTCCAATATACATTCTTCCTTTGTTATCGATAATACTAATAATATATTTTGCTGGTTTCTTAAGAAGCATTTTTGATTACCTTGGATTCTGAAATTTTCAAATTATTAATGTCGCACCATTCACATAGAAGTATGAACTATTTACTGGAGTAAAATAGTCACATATCAAAATCAAACGGTCACTTGCGTATTTGTCAATCCTTTGTAACTCTCATTTCATAGTATTACTTTTTTCTATCTTCCATGATATTATATAGTTTGTATTTGCAGGTATATGTATTTTTACATTTTCCAATTTTTCAAAGTGCCCTGCTAATCCACGTTCTAAGGCTGTCTGATGGAAATGGCTTAAAGCAATTCCAAGATCCACTTTTTTAATCATTTTGTCCTCGTCACTTGCATTACTTTTGTGTGTCTCAAAAAAATGATACGCGTCTTGTTTTTTTACTACTCTCCATGGCTGTGCATTGGTAGCAGAAGGTGCAAGTCGAAGCATCTCCAATGCATTAACATATTCATTTGCATCTTTCCTTGAAAATGCATTTCCAAAAGAATCCTGAAAGAAAATTTCTTCCCATGGCTTCCGTTTATCCGACTTCATTGTTTTCCTCATCAGGCTTTCTGTAATGCTCTTTTTACCGGTTGCATATCCAATCGGTGAAATTGCTGGAAATAGTTCATCTTTTTGAATATCCATAGCTTTTTCGAATTGCTCTCTACTAAAAGTAGCGGCAAGCCATACGGTGGCAAGACCCATATTAGTAGCAATCAGTACAAGATTTTCAAACTGATAGCCGGCAGCCACAAGTCCTAACTCTGTTTTATCAGTCGTTACACCTAAAAATGTATTAGCACCTTTTATCACTCCGTAGGTGCCTAGTTTTTCACCATTTGAAACTGTATCTTTTTCAATAAGAAGAACTCGAACATTTTCTCCAAATGGATTTGTTAACTGGCTTATCTCATTCACTAATTTTTCTTTGTCAATTTTTGAAAGTTTTTTTGAATCATAAGTTCTTGTACTAACTCTCTTTTTAATCGTTTCTTCTATTGGAATATTTATCTTCATTTTTCTTCCTCACTTTTTTATTTTTGATATACTCACAGGGAAATACCTTTGCGTTCTTGAGCTTTTTACTACTTTTAAACACAAAAAACTTTCAAGCTCATTCAAATTAGTCCTAAATCCATTTCTCTGTAACTCTGCTATCACGATTTCTACCTTGCTTGCAACAAATTTTGCAATTACCAACAAACATGTTTGTATTCTATCTTCAGTTTGAATGATTTATTCTGTTATTCATTGGACGAATCCTGCTCACTGGGATTCATTATTTCTAATGATGGTGCTACCTCCTTATGTGACATAATTTATATGTGACATAATTTAATTGAAATATATATCAACTCTAACATCTGTTTATTAAAATCTGATAACGACTTTTCCTTTTGTATGACCTTGCGCTACGAGATTCAGTGCTTTATTAATGTCTTCAATTCGAAATTCAGTCGGGTCCACCGCTGGTACAATCCTATTATCTTCAATGATTTTCTTAAGCTTCTCTAATTGCGCTCCGTCACTTCGAACAAAAATGAAGCGATATTGAACACCTTTTTTCCTCGCTTTATTATCATATTTAGCCCCAGCAACAGCAAAGAGCTTTTGTTTCCAACCAAGAATTTTATGATCTACTGCAAAACGCTTGTTAGGACCGGTACGCAGAGAAAGAAGCCTACCTCCCTGCTTAAGAATTGAAAGTTCATGATCAAATTCATCTGGTCCTAGTGCGTCAATCACATAATCTATGTCGCTAAGTAACTCCCAATAATTTTCTGTTGTGTAATCAATATATTGGTCTGCGCCTATCTCGATTGTCCGCTCACGTGCCTGCGAATTTCCACTGACAATCACCTTAAGTCCCATTGCCTTAGCAATAGGAATGGCCATTTGTCCAAATGACCCTGAGCCTCCTGGAATAAAAATAGTTTCTCCTGCTTCGGCTTCCAATTCTTCATGTAAGCCTTGATAAGCAGTCAATCCCGTTAATGGTGCAGCAGCCCCAGTCACAAAATCAAGATTGCCTGGCAAATGTCCGATAGCATCTACATCAATTGCAGCATATTCAGCAAAAGCACCGATTTTCGCTAGTGGCAAGCGCAAGTATATTGCATCTCCTACTTTAAAACCTTTCACCTTTTTACCTGTTTTTTCAATCACACCGGTTAGCTCATTTCCCAGAGTCAACGGAAACTCATAATCCTGAATCAGCTTTACACTGCCGGTAATAATAAGCATTTCCAATGGATTAACTGCCGCCACTTTAACCTTAACTAAAACTTCATTATCATTGATTTCAGGTATCGGAATGTCGTTTACTTCTGCCGCAATGCTTTTTGAATATTTTGCAATCTGTGCTGCTTTCATAATATAAACCTCCTATTTTTGATTTAGCCTAAATTTTGATAAGTATGGACTTTACCCATTTTATTTACTGACTAATCTCTTTGTACATGTTAGTTAATAAGAATGTCTCACGCCCATTACTATCTTCTATATCAATTAATTATAAACATCTTCTCTTATTTAGAATGATCGTTCTACTTTATGCAAAAGATTATACACTTATTAAGTCAAGGAAAAAATAAGCTATGATATGCCATTTTTTCTTTACTCGCCGATATTTTTACAAATACACGCAGCCCTAAAAGTGAATTGTGCAAAACTTCTCCTAATACTTCATCATCATATCTACAGGAAAATACATAAATATATTTCTATATAGCAGGTTGATTATTATATTATTTTTCTTTATAAAACGAAAAAGATAAAGGTTGTCTTTCTGTAAATCTTTTATAACTATACTTAGGATATCCCACCATTACAACTCCTGTTATTTTCTTATTTTCGGGAACATTAAAAATCTGATTCATAGGTGAATTTTCACTACATGCGCAAATCTCAAATATACCTGCCCAGCATGATCCAAGTCCAAGCCATGGTGCATATAATTCTAGATAAGACAAGGAGAGAACTGAATTTTCCCTTCCTTTGTAAAAATCTTTATCCGCTAATGTTACAATAATACTAGGTGCATTTCTTAAAATAGTATCCACTTTATTTTCTCTATATCCATTCACCATACCTCCCAGTCTCATGCTCCATGTTGGTTCATTCTCAAACCAATTTACACAACCTTCTACCGCTGACTCAATTATGTTTTTATCGTCTATGATTAGATAAGATATGCCTTGTGCGTTGCTGGCTGTTGGAGCCAAATGAGCAACATCAACAAGTTGTATTAATTTTTCCCTTTCGACTGGTTTGTCTTTATAAGAGCGAATTGAACGTCTTGAACGCATAAAATTCTTTGCCTCTTCTGCACTCAGATTAGGAACTCCTTCTTTTTTGCTCTGTGAAGCCAGTGGTGATTTTGAATGATCTATTGCTTCCTGTGGACATACAGCTACACAATGTCCACAGAAAAGACAGGCTTGCGGTAAAACTTCCTGGAGACCAGTACTCTCCATTTTTAATACTCCTGTGGGACATTCCTCCACACATAATCCACACGCTACACATTTTTCTTGATCTACGGTTATCAGACTCATAATCAATTTCTCCTTTTCATTTTTATTCTATTAATAAACCCTAACACTGTCGTTATATTTTATTCGCTGCAGTGATAGGTATTTATCCATCTATTTCCGATTCGACCTTACAAAGAACTCAGGTTCTACAAATATCTGTTCTACTTTCGGTAAGCTAATATCAAGCACTTCTTTTAACACATCTTCTTGCATTTTATACAGGATTACAGTCAGCTCCTCGTCGCTAATCTGATTCACAATAAGTTGATAATTCATCCCCGATAATTAAATAATGTACTCATATACAATATCATACTATATTCTATTTTCTAAAATATATGACTGTTCATTCTAAATAAATGAAATATATAAACGAGCTTCAAGCTCGCTTATATTAACTTCGGTAAAAGCAGTATTTACAGGTTCTTCAAACATAGCTTTTGAATCATAGCAATCAGCTTCTCTAAATTATCTGCCTCATTTGATCATTTCTACCATGGAAAACAAAACTGCATACAAATTATAATTATTAAATTTTGTAATTTGTGCTGCTTTGATAATTTATATCTCCATACTCTTTGCTTAATAATAACTAATAACCTGCTATATAATCAGTTATATGCTATCGCTTTTTTCCAGATCAAATCTTCAAGTTGACCCCAGAAAATTTAGTCACTTAATAAATCAAGAAAAAAATTGGCTATTTTATGCATTCTTTCTTTACTTGCCGGGGTTTTTACGAGTACTCGCAATCCTATAAGAGAATTGTGTAAAATTTCTGCTAAAAGTTCATTATCATATTTTGGTGAAAACTCACCATCTTCCTGACCCTTCTTTATAATTTCTGCAATAAAATTTTCTGCATGACTGAATGCATTTTCTGTCTTCTCTAATACCTCTTGATCCCAAGGTCCAAACTCGGTAGTAGCATTCACAAAAAGACATCCATAATGCTTATTTTCATTTCCCTCAATGATGTAATCAAAGATATATTGTATGGCCTGATATGACGTTTTTGCTCTAAGTGTTTCGGCCTTAAATTTAGCTGTACTAAATTCACCATAATGATCAATTACTTTTAAATACAGCGCATGCTTATCACCAAATGTGTCATAAATGCTTTTTCTGTGAATACCCATATGTTCCACAAGGTCACTCATAGAGGTTTTTTCATACCCCTGTTGCCAAAATACTTCCATGGCTTTCTGTAAAACTGTATTTTCTTCAAATTCTTTACTGCGTCCCATAGAATTGCCTCCTTGTATAAACTAAAATAACATTTCTAGAATGCTCAGTCAAGAATTATTTTCAGAAGACAAAGAAGAACACATTTCTTCTTTTTCTTTCACCTTCCTCACCACCTTTCGTTTTATGCTTACCTTTCAATTAATTATCTGAAACACAAACAGACCGTTCATATTCAAAAAGCTTGAAAATAAGCGGTCTGTACGACTTCTAATTATTTAATTGAATGAAAAAAAATTTTGTTTTTCTAATGAACTTATAAACTGTAGCTTCATGTGTTCCTAGACACCATATCAAGAGCACCGACACATTCAACCCATCTGAAACCGCCTTTTTTCTCTTTTTTCGGTCGCTCTGTGAGAATTGATAAAATCGCTCAAAGTGCCTAAAATCAAGGAGTTTCAGGTATCTTTCCGATGTAGTAGTATTACAGTCTCCACATGCCTTGAACGGTCGAAAAAGATGCCGGTTTAGCCTGGTGAAACCTTGGTGAAAATTTTTATTTCAAACTGTGAATCAAAGAACACAAGCAGCATCATAATAACATTGCCCAACTTTTCTGACAAGTCCGGCCAGTTCAACACGGAAATCTTTGTTTAAAAGTGCTTTACGGTTTGCATCAAAGAAATAACCCCCCTGAAATTCAACAAGTCTTTGAAGTGCCTCATCTTCTTTTTTATAAGCCTGTTTAAGGCTTTCAATCATAATTTGCATATCAGGGCAATACCCTAAAGCGCGGTTTAGATATTCTTGAATATAATACATATTGGTACCAACAGAAACCACACAACTACCATAGGTATCCAAAGGACCAGCCAGCATATCTTCATTTTTAAAATACTCGTCGCACAATAATGACTCAGCCCATTGTTCAAAAGCATTTTTTCCAAAATATATATTATCATTGGGTGCCAATGAAGCCCAAACAGGTATGTTTAGAATTGATAATCGTATACTTTCTGCAATATCTGATATCTTTGCTTTTCTTTTCAAAAAAATCAATGCTTCAGAACGATCAAGACCGTTTTTCTTCGAAAAATAATTTTCCGATGTTACCAAATCCGTTGGAATATCTTCTTTGGGCTCATCTGTGAATTGCGACCACCCAATTAATATCTCACCGTTTTCATCATAACCGCAGATTATTGAACAAACAGGGGGGCCAACAATGCCAAATGTTAAAACAGGTAAACCTTTATCTATAGATTCAACTATTTTTTGTATACATTCGCGTTTCATTCTTACTATATCGTCTTTATAAAAATATTCATATGAATATCCACAAGAATCAAATGCTGCTCTAATAGGCAATTGAGTATCCTTACATACATTTGAATATGAATCGTTATATTGCCATTTTGGCTCAATCCATATCTGTGAAAATAGGTCCCCTGTGACGCCAGCAAAAAAAAGAAAATCCATTTCATTTTTTTCATTAAGCGCTCCCATCACAGAGCCCATACAACTGGGAAACATATAATTTTCAGCTGGGTTTTCGTACAATTTTAATACATTTGGTATTAATCTTCTGGACATGGTGAATCCTCCCTTGACATTAATTTGTATTGTGAGAGGGCTGAAACATTTGAGACATTTATGGTCTGAGACCACCTCAGACGGAGTAATACCATGAAAACGTGAAAATGCTTTTGTAAAGCTTTCGGGAGTTTCATATCCGTATTTTAAAGCAATTTCTATTATTTTGCTCTTTGAGTATAATAAATCTTCTCCGGCAAGTGATAATTTTCTGTTTCGCATATATTCGCTGACGGAGAATCCCGTCACTATACGAAATACTTTATTGAAATAATCACTTGATGAAAACACATGGTTTGACACATCATCAATGCTGATATTTTCCAACAAATGTATTTCCATATAATCTATTGCTTTTTGAGTATCTTTAATCCAATCCATGTTAGCCACCTCACAGTACAATTATAGTGAAATATCTAATAATTTTCCTGTCTTTTTTCGGTTTTATCTGTCCAAAATCAATCCTCAAACAAATGGTTTTTACTCTTGACAAGCAGCCGTCTCCACGTACTCCGTCTGCACTACTTATCCCACCTTAAATTCCGATAGTCTTACATGGTCCTGCTACAAGTAATTTAACCAACTGTTCTGCAATAAAATTTGATGAATATTTCATATCATTATTTAACCACCATTTTATGGCTGACATATACAATGAAGCGATTAACTCTAAAAATAAATCTCTTGAAATTAAAATATGACCTGTAAAACTAATGTCAAGTTTCTCAATTAAAGCGTTTTCAAACTTTTTGCTTATTTCTGACATTTCTTTATCATTCAGAATTATTTTATAAAGCAAAGCATCATTTTCAACTGTCTTAAGAATAGAACTTATATTTTGGACAAAGCTATCATATTCAAGCTTCCCATCAATGATATGTGCTTCTGGAGCTACCATTTGCAGTATATTTTGTATTGCTTCCTCCATTGTTTGGTGCAAAAGATCATATTTATCGGTGTAATGAAGATAGAAGGTTGAACGGTTAATCATTGCCATATCTGCAATATTATTTATTGTTATTCCGTTAAAGCCCTTTACATCTATCAGTTTTACAAAAGCATCCCTTATTAGCTTGCGTGTCTTTATTATCCGCAAATCATTTTCAATAGACATTTTTATTCCACCTATCTATTATTTCGTGCAATAATCAACAATTATAGCAACTTCGTTGCATAAGCTGCAAATTCTATTTTATCAATCATTGAATATAAAATCTGGCTTTATTATACTACTTCTTGTAAAAACAAGAAAGGAGTTTTCAATATAATGAAAAAGTGGACAACAAAAGATTTTCCAGTAGGACTTTATAATCTACACCCAGACCCGAGCGTCAATTTTCAAATGAATCGATTTTACAATTGGACGAACGATAAAACTATGCTGGATGAAATGCGCAGAGCCAGTAATACAATCCATTCATATAATGACTTGATTAAGTCATTTATTGAGCTTGGTGAAAATTCTCTTCAAAAAAATGAAAAGTTAAAGGCCTCCTATTATTTTCGTGGCGCTGAGTTTTATTTAGCTGAATCTGATCCACGCAAACAAAATTTACGCAAAGGATTTATATCTCTTGTGAGTGATTTTTATGGCATCACGGAAAATCAGCACTATATGATTCCATATCAGAATGGGTATCTCTCAGCTTACCGTTTATCACCGGAAAATCCGAAAGACACAGTTGTTTTTTTTGGCGGTTTCGACAGCTATGTAGAAGAACTTTTTTTGATGACTATGATATTTAAAGATGCAGGATATGATGTTATCTGTTTTGACGGGCCAGGTCAGGGTACTGCATTGGAGGATTATAAAATACCAATGACACATGAATGGGAAAAGCCTGTAAAATCAATTCTTGATTATTTCAGGTTGAATGAGGTCACTTTAATTGGTATGTCACTTGGCGGCTATTTATCATTAAGGGCTGCGGCATATGAAAAAAGAGTTAAAAAAGTGATTGCATATGACATTTTAACGGACTTTTTTGATGTGCTGACGCATCAAATCGACCCTGTTTTTAGAGATACCTTAAAAGACATGATAACTCAAGAAAAAATGGAAGAGGTTAACACGGTACTGAATAAGCTCACGGAAAAAAGTTTGATGTTTGAATGGGGAATCATGCAGGGAATGCATATAACCGGTAGTAAATCTCCTTATGAATTTTTTCATAGAATGATTTCTTATAATACAGCGGCCTTTTCACATTTAATAACACAAGATGTACTTCTTCTTGCAGGACAGAATGATCATTATGTTCCGATAAAACAGTTTACAGATCAGATTTTAACGCTGACAAAGGTACACTCTCTCACCGCACGTATGTTTACACCAGAGGAAACAGCAGATACCCATTGCCAGATAGGAAATCTGGGGCTGGAGGCGGATGTCATGCTTAACTGGATAGAACAGATATAGCTGCCCGTATTTAGGTGCATCATCCCGTGGTCTACCCTTTGTCATCTATAAAAACGATTAAAAATCGGGCCAAAATTTAACTTTTTTGCCCCGATTTTTTGCTCATTTTTTTGCTCACAAATTACAACATCTTCTGGGAAAACCGTCTTACTTCCCATTTTGACCACAATACCTCATCAGAATTATACTCTCAACGTGCTTTCTCCTTCTTCAACCCATAGCCTTTATTTTTAACAATCCTTATTATATTTCACAGTATTTTCCATTAGGTTGAAACAAGCCCTATAGAGTAAAGCCTGATTTCCATAAACCGTTTTAAAGAGCAACTAACTTTTGTTAATTACTCTTTCTAAATAAATTATAATTCTTCATTCTTATTCTAATGTTTCAATAGGAAGGTTCATTCCTTTCCAACCCTCAAGTGCTCCTGCAAGCTCATAAGCTTCAAAACCTTCTGATAATAAAATAAGTAATGCTGTTTTTCCAAGCGTGGTACCACCAGTCCAGTCATATACTACATACGTTTTGCTTTTATCTAATTCATCTAAATGGTTTCCTAATTCTTTTGCAGGTATTGCAATAGCACCTTTTATTTGGTCTTTTTTTACCTGTGACGGAGCGTTGCGAACGTCTAATATGACATATGGCGAATCTTCTTTTTCAATGTTTTCTAACACAGTAAAATGATTTATATATAAGCTAAGGTATGTTTCTAATAATTCGATTTTTTTTGTTTGCATCTTTTATTTCTCCATTTCTTGGGTATATTTTTGAGTGCTAGCATTAACTTTTTTTAATAAACTTGAGAGTTGCTGAATTTCTTCACTAGACAGGCTACCAAGTAAATTATTAACGATGCTAAAGTTTTCAGGTAAAAATTTCTCTAAAACATGATTTCCTGTTTCAGAAAGTTGGACAGATAATGAACGTTTATCTGTAGTGGAAGTACTTTTTAAAATCCAACCCTTCCGCTCCATTGCTTTTAATAATTTACTAACTGTTGCACGAGTAGCTCCCAATTTCTCTGAAATAACTGAAGGCAACAATGTTTGGTTTGGAGCATGATATAAAAACATCAAAATAATAAATCTTGATTCACTTAAATTGTTCTTATCAAGGAGATAATCATATTGTTTTTGCATATTACGATATGTCCATTGAAAATCAATGAATAATTTGACAATATCTGAATTTAATTCCGAATAAACATCTTTCATCAACTGTAACCGGTGGTTATCAGGACGATCAGCAAAGGTAAAGTTATCCATAAATAACCTCCTATAAAATAATTAGCCAGCTAACTATTTAGATAATAACATAATAAATTTTAAATGTCAATTTAGAAAATTACCATAGAGCTGACAGAAAAATATCACTTATAAAACAATCATTTCTTTGCACAAATGCTCACTAAAAAAACATTAAAACTCCGTCAGTATACTATAGCTGATACCTGTGCTTTTTCTAAGACAGCTCGTTTCCCCATTATCCCATATCGTTCTAATTAAAAAATCAAACAGACCACTCATCTTCAAAAGGCTTGAAAATAAGCGGTCCGTACTACTTTTAATTATTTAATTGAATGATAAAGACTTTTTCAAGTCATTTTTGCTTATTAGTGTGCTATAATATTTTTTCCAAGTCGTGGTCAATCTCCTCGAATTTCCTATACTCATGCGGGATATTCAACGAATCCAAATATAAATGTAAAATTTCATTATCACAAAATAATATGTCAGCTGTGCCGATATGAATATCAATTTTTAGTTTGACTCTAATGTTTTCCGCATTTTGCCGTACTAAGCATAAAATATTGTTTTCCTCCAAATACCATTCTTCTCTCATCATATCTTCGTATAACTCAATGGCTTTTTCCGGTGATACCCCCACAGTACGGTATTCTTTGTGATAGAGATGGTGATAGGTTCCTGCGTAAGAGGTTACGGAACCAAACAGCTCAAGGTGCTTAACTGCATAATAAAACGCCATGTTGCCACCCATCGAAAATCCTGACAGCATTCTGTTCTCGCAGGTGGCATCTGTTCTGTACTGTCCGTCGATATGGGGAATCAGCTCCTTAATAAGGATGGATTCAATTTGCAATAAGGCATCGAAATAATTGTCTTCCGACGAAATTGCGTTGACAAAAACAGTAATGGCCCTTCTGCTTTTATAAACTTTTTCCAGCGACCATATCTCGGAAGATTCGTTGCCCGTCCATCCGTGAATGTGGTACGCAACTGGATATTTTTCGTCGCAGTCATTGTAGCCGGGCGGAAGATATATATTATAGCCTATTTCATGATTTAATACTTGGCTGTAAAATGTTTTATGAGTAACATATTGAGGTGATTCTGCTGGTGGGTTCACAAAGTTCATTCAACACTCCTCCGATTCCGACTAATATAAATTATATCATTGACCTTAAGAAAACAATTACACTTTAGAAAATATTTCTACCAACCGTTCTTCAAAGAATATCTAGTTGAGAATTAAGGAAAAACAAGTCTACAATTTTCCAACTCATCGGTATCTTTTTCTGAAATATATATTTCTGCTGACAGGGATAAATCATTCTCTATAATTTTTTCCTCTCTGAAAAGCTTAATAATCATGGGGTAGGTGCATATTGCCGATTCTGTTTTAAGCCAAAGTCCCAAAGTATTATTTTTCAGATAGTCATATCCGTTATCTTGAACCAAACCGTTGGATATTTCTTCTATACGGTCTGGAACAAGGTAACGTAAATCTAAATCTGCATTTTCAAGTTTCTCAGGATGTAGCTTAATAATAATGGTTTGCATATCGTATCTCCTTTTTCTATAAATTTCTTTTAATTAACAGTTTAGTTAAACGGTTTGTATTTAAGATTCATATATTTTTTTGCAATACTAGTAAACAAATCGCACATACCCTTTTCAAGCACCTTTTTGGCTAAATTACTTTAATTCGATGATTCGAGACCAAGAACTTCATACGATCAAAAAGGATGCCAATTGAAGCTGGTAACCACTTGGCGGAAATATGTGGGCACAATTAAAGCCACAAATGCTCTTAGTAGTAAAGATAATTCCCTATATACTGTAATAAACTCATGGGTAATACTTATATTACTCCCGCTGTATCATGAATACTCCACCAAAAATAAAAGCTTGTAATTTGGTAAAATATATTAATACTCTTTAATCGGCTTGGATGATATAAAGCAAGGATATAACTGAATTTGGATAGAGCAGAGTTCGTGAAAGCTTGAATTTGCGTATTCTCCACTTCAGTTCCCCCATCATTTTCATCTTCTGGAGACAGCTGGTTTTTCATTCTTCTAGTATTTAAAACAGTAATTACAATATGGACTTTCGCTCAATGTCAAATATCTGTATTTTCTTTTGCTCGAATAATTTCTCAAGCATCTCTGTTCCTTTTTCCTGTGCAAATAAATACTCGTTCTCCGATATTGGAACCGCCAGCAACCACGCTACTTTTTTATCGGGGAATTCAAGTGTCTTAATATCTCCCCATAAAAAAGGTGCTACAAAGAGCACATGCTTCATCTGACTATCAGGAAAATACATCTCTATAATATCCCGAAATATTTTTCCATGGGAAACAGAAAACTTCGAGTTAATAATATAAAATGCACAAGTAGCCAACAAATTAGGATATTGATTAAACTTAGCCGCACATGCTCCAACGATTTCAACGCGAAGTGGCGTTCCATCAATGTTATAGTCAATTGAATGATCGGATAGCCCAATCGTTGAATAAGATACTATATCTTCGTCCGGTCTAACCGCAGTTAGCAAATCAACGCTACTCACATTCACATCATCCCAATATTTTGAAACATTCGGTTTCCCCCCAAATGCCTGAAGGGCAGATTTTGCTATTACCTTATTTTCATTCGAAATCCCCATAAAACCTCCCAGTTCACCCGCATTATAATTGTATTTTCAGTTAAATGCAAAGCATTATTTTACACACCTTGTGAATTTATTATAATTATAGCAAATTATGTAATATTATCAAAGAAATACTTTCGATTTTTTCTATTTATTCCAGCCATTGTTCAGCCTGATGGCCTCCACCCCCACACCAACTTAGATTATCCAGCTCTCAAAGATCATCGTTGATATAACCTGCAGCAGACAGCGCGTGATCTAAAAAAAGGCATCAGAATTTTTGGCTCCAATGCCTTTGGCTTAACCTCCGTAAAATTTGTGTTTTTAGGGTGTCATTTTCAAAATACCGAATGTCATCTATAAAAATCCTAAAAAATCGGGCCTAAAATTCACTTTTTAGCCCTGATTTCAGATAATTTTTTGCTCTAAAACCACAATATCTTGTAGTAAAACCGTCTTATTTTCCCTTTTGATTACAGTAAGTCATCCTTATTATCATCTCGACATGCGTTTTACTAATTCCAAAAGCAACATACAGAATTCTAATAAGATTTAGATTCACTAAAAATGCGTTTATATTGTTTTGAAACTCTCTTTATAAATAAAAAGATATTTAGAATCGCAATGCTTCCAAATATAATTCTAAATGGAATATCTGAAGTCTGTAGCCCAGTCGTTATTCCATTGAGATCTCCTCCTCCGTCAATAAACAATGATAGTACGGATATATAAATCGGGTCAAGTAGCATAAAACATAATATGATATAGTAGAAAGTAATCAACAACGCTCTGCTTTTTAGTTGATAAACAATTGGTGATAACGCTAATATGTACCCGATTAATATAGTCACAATACTGCTTAGCCCATTAAATAAAGCCAATCTTATTCCGTCAAGTCCTTTGTCGGTAACAATCTGGATACCCCAAATTCCCACAACCCGTATTCTCTCAAAAACGTCAAACGATAATGCTAATAATAAATGTGTTCCTTCATGAACGAGATAATAACAGATAATAGCTATGAAAATACCTGTCCATTGTTTCATTGACTTTAACATTCTACTTTTCATATCAATCTCCTTTTATTTTAGGTATAATCCAAAAAACTCCTGGATATGCTTTTGAATTAGTTTTAAAGCCTCCTCCAATTTTTCTGTGCTTGTGTCATATCGAAAAAGAAGTAGAAAGACAGGCGAATAAAAGTGTAGTGCCATTATCTCAGGATTGGTGCCGCCTATTCTTCCCTCATGAATTAACTGCCTAAAAACTTCGGTTTGATAACGCAATGTTTTTTCGATAAACATCTCAGTAAACATGGTATTTAATTCCACGCTCTTGTATTGTTCAATGATCATCATCTTACGGAATTTTGACAATATCTCATCCGTCAGATAAAAAGAAAAAAGTCTGCAGTAAATCTTCTGTATAAGATCTATGGAAAAATTGGTATCATCAGATACTTCCTGCCCAGCGGTATTAATCAGTTCCTGCTGAAATTGATTTATCCGCTCAGCAGATATATGAATAATTGTATCAAATATCGCTTGTTTATTTTTATAATGCTTATATATTGCACTTTCTCGTATTCCAATGGCTTTGGTAATATCTCTTACAGATACGCTACTATAACCATGTACGGAAAAAAGAGATAGTGCCTCGCTCAAAATTCTTTCTTTTGTCGACATATAATTCTCCTTTTGGCAAATCGGTGAACAGTTGTTAACCATAATTATAGTTAACGACTGTTCACCTGTCAATATAAATCTTTAAATATTTTCATTAATATACAGTAAAAGCCTTGAAACTATTTTCAAGGCTTGTTTTATAAACTACTATTTAATATTAATCTCAATATTTATCTTATAATTCAATGTACATTTTCGAGTTAATAACCGTCTCATCATGCCGTGAGGAGCTAATAAAGATGACCATTGAACCTAGTAGGGCCTTGGCGACAAGATACCTTTCAAAAAAACTTCTCATGAGTCCTTCTTTTTAAAAAGAATTTAACTTATCAAATAGTAGTGAAGATCATTACTATAATCTGGTTTTTAATGAATAACTGCAATTCTTCTCCCTATGCACTAAATATTATATTGACATGTTCTTTAAGATGGCTCGGTGATATCAGATTATTCACCTTATTCCGCTCCAATAAGCAAAGCCAAATATCCCCATTCCCATATTAAATTTTCAAAGCTTTTATCCAGATATTCACAGATATCTTCTTGGTCATATCCCATCATTCGTGAAATAACAACAATATAATTACGAACCACCGTATAAGGCAGTTTTTCTTGTTCATCAAGTAACCAACTTAGAAAAATTGAGTGCCTAATTATCGCATATTCCATAGCAATCCACTGAATCATAACAACTATACTATCCAAATCCGATTCTGGCATCAGACCATTTGAGAATATTTCTACAACAAGGTAATTTCGAAATAACTTTTCATAAGAAGAAAACAGCTTTTCGAATTTCTGTAATTGTACGGTCATTTTACGCTTATCATAATCTCTCGATAAGTTTTCCGCTATCACAGCTATTGGTTCCAGATAGCTGGTATATAGCCCTTGTTTTCGATAATTTTCAGCTATGTCTAAAAAAAGTTCATTATTTTCTTCAAAAGTATCTAAACTTATAAATTGCATGTTATCTATGGTATCTGATAATTCTTTTAAAACAGTTTTGTCCTTATATTTGTCTATCTCTTTTTTTAATACAGTTTCGTTTTGATGAATATCCAGAAGAATATAAAAAATCATCATCAAACTTTTTGAGATAGAAAATTGCTTATTTTGGATAATAGTAATCATTATAGTTCGAAGCTGTAACAAAATGTCTTCATCCATATCAAACATATTCGTAAAACAAATTTTATCCTGCTGATTTATCAAATCCACAACTTCTGGGCAGCAGGATACCAAAGAATATTCTTTTCTATCTGCAAATTCGTGTATCTGCCTTGGAAAAATCGCACAGGTTTCAGACAAAACTTCATCTCCAAAATTCAATACTAGTTTGCAAAGTTTCTGTTCATTTAAGAAAGGACACTGCTTCTGTTCATTCAATGCAATGACACGTGCGCCATCTTTTTGTTTTACATATTGATCTAGATAACTATTGTTTCGCTTTGTTAAGCTTAAGTGATTCCATTTTATATAAGTATCATCATCTACTACAATCTTCCACTCTTGGCAACAAGTAAACGAACACTTATCTGCAATGCAGGTAAAAGTGTCATAGTAGTCCGTTTTGATTTCTTTCTTCATATTCATCTCCTAAAACTGGCAAAGTCATTTTGTATACTACTTATTTTGTCAGTGCTTCCTATAAATCTAAATCTAGTATATAACTATTTAATTGTTTTTTCAAATACCCCATTGACTGTGATTGTTCCAATAATTGCTCATTTCGTTCTCATTTTCCCAAGCCTGTGTAGTATCCTTCTTCAAAATCTCAACATATTATGGTTGTGGTCTCAGTGTTCTCTTTATCATTGTGACCAATACGTACCATCAGAATCACCGTTTTTTCGTAGTTTTTAGTATAATCCTTAACTTGAAAAAACTATTTAAGAGTATTATAATTTTAAATTATTAATATCATAGTAATGTTTAAAAAAAGGATGTAGGAAAAGGAATTAAGTAGAATGAAAAATAAAGCAAATATTAACGTAAGCGCCTTACGGTTACCTGTGTTAGCCGTCGGCCTGCTATTATTCATGTTTATCGTTAGTCTGTTAATGGGTTCAAAAACCTTTTTTGCTGCACAGTCAGAAAAAGAATTGGAGGAAATTACAACCCTGGAAAAAGATAAGGTCTATGATTACGATTTAAACAGTGATGGTAAACCGGAGAAAATACAATATAAGCTAACTTTAGATGATGAAAAATTTACAGTTACTTTAAAGCTGTATATTAATGATAAGCTGTGTATGTCCAGAAAGGATCATGGTTTTTCCTATACCCTTCAGCTTGTTGATTTGGATAAGAGCGATAATTATCTGGATTTATACGGGTATGGAACCATGGAATCAGATTGTATCAGTTATTCCTTCTTTGCAAGGTATGATGAAAATAATCAATATCACGCGACAAAATTTAGTCCCAAAGAATTAACAAATAATTTTACTTCAACTCGTTATTCCTTGGGAGCCTTAGACGGAGATGGTAAGTTTGATTTAATGATAGATACTCCTATCTTCTCTGAGGCAATTGGCTGCTATATCTGCTATGTACCATTTCAATTAAAGGATAATGTGATTTCTTGCGTTCCAGCGAAAACCTATGCTTTTAACAAGTTCTCCAAGGAATATCAGTATAAAGCAGCTAAAAGTTTCTCTGTATATGCTACAGTCGGTTCAAAGAAGGTGGCTTATACTGTAAAAAAGGGAGAGATGGTTACCTTTCATTCACTTTATGTAACAAAATCAGGAAAAGCTTATTTTAGAATTGTAAATACTAAGGGAACGACCGGCTGGATTAAATCAACACAGGAGAATCTATTTATAGAATATCCGGCTTGGGGTTGATGGATATTTTTACCACAATAATAGTTACCAATTCCTATCAGAAATGATAACTGATATATATTATTTCTGATAGGGTGATATCGAATATTCTAATTTATCATTTTTGTTCATAACCAGGAAATTTTCTAATTCAAATTTTTATCTAACTCCTAATATAATATAAAGCATAAATATTTACACATCAATATCCACTGTTATCTCAACATTATAGCTTGCCGAATTTTTTCGAGTTAATAACACGCACGTCTCAACGTGATTCGTCCAAGGAAACATATCCACTGGTGCCAGTTTTTTAGCCTTATACCCTTTCTTCGTCAAATACGCTACATCCCGCTCTAATGTAAGCGGATTGCAAGATATATACACCACTCTCTCTGGCTTTAATACTGCCAGTGAATCCAGGAACCTCTCATCACTTCCGGCTCTGGGAGGATCCATGAATACTACATCTATCTTCTCTTCCTGAGCTGCCAGTTGGGAGATAAACTCACTGGCATCTTTTTGATAGAATTGAATATTTGAAACCTGATTTCTCTTAGCATTCACCTTAGCATCTGCTACTGCATCCTTATTCAGCTCCACACCGATAACTTTATCCGCTTTATCCGATGCGATGAGTCCGATTGTTCCTGTTCCGCAATAGGCATCCAATACCGTTTCCTTACCGGTCAGTCCTGCCATTTCAATAGCTTTTCGGTAAAGTATCTCTGTCTGCTGAGGGTTTACCTGATAGAAGGATTTCGGAGAGATACGGAACACTTTATCACAGAGGGAATCTTCTATAAACCCTTTTCCGTAAATAACCTGCTCTTTTTCTCCCAGTACCATACTGGTATTCTTATCATTTACATTTACAACGATAGTAGATATTTCAGGATGAAGTTTTCTTAAGGCTTTTACAAAGTTATTCTTAGACGGGAAAATCGGTGAGCCAATTACAAGCACCACCATGATTTCTTTGCTGTGATACCCTGTTCGTATCAGGACATGTCGTAACAGGCCATATCCTGTGTCCTCATCATAAGTTTTTATCTTAAAGGATTTTAATAAACCTCTGATAGATGCAATGATTTCATCTGCCTTTTCATTATGGATAAGACAACTTTCGATGGCAATAACACGGTGGGTTCCTTCCTCGTAAACACCGGAGACTGCATTGCCTCTGCGGTCATGGTCAAAGACTACATGTACCTTGTTTCTGTAATGCCTGGGATCTTCCATGCCGATAATCGGTTCAACCGGGCAATAACTCTTGAGTAGTTCACTTACATACCCCTGTTTGTCTTTCAAATGCTCTTTGTAGCTTTTTTCCTGAATTCTACAGCTACCGCAATCTCTTCTATGAGGACAGGAACCATCAGGTGATTTCCTAGAATTTTTCTCTTCATAGGATCTGCTGCTTTCTTTTCTGTTCCTGTCCCTGCTTGTATCTTTGCCTGTCAGCTTTTGCTTTTTGTTTCCAAACTCTTTTTTATTAACCTGTAAATTGCTTTTGCTCTCGGAGTATCTAGTACCTTTTCCTATTCCTCGTGTACCTTTATTGCTTGAATCTCTATTCTCTGCGTTTCTATTTTCCCAAATTCTATTTTCCGAACTTCTATTTTCTGAACTTCTATTTTCCCAACTTCCATTTTCTGGTTTTCCACTTTCTGAGCTTCTATTTTCATTAAATTTATTTACTGTATACCTTTTTTCATTTCCTCTGGATTCATTGCTCTTATTCTCTGTATATCTATTTTCTTTACCTCTAGCCGCTGTACCTTTATACTCCGAATAGGAAGCACCTTTACTTCTTACAGCTGCATCTTTATTCTCTGAATATCCAGTCCCTTTTCTATTTCCACCGGCTCCTTGTAATCCATCTTTCTTGGAAATATTTTTCTGAGTATTATTATCACTTCTATACGCTGCCCTGTACTCTGTTTCTGCGTTTTTTCTTCCTTCATTATATTTACGCTGACTATTCCTCTGCTCGGACTGCTTTTTCTCAGACTTTACCTTCTTCTCATTACTATTGCTATACGGTTTCATTTTCGTTCCTTCCATTAAGGTTATTCTATCGTCAATCAGTTTAAATGCCCTGAGAATCAAATTCCGGAATGAAGCTTTCCAGAGCGGTATCTCCTTCTTGTATAAATCCGTTCTCTACTCCGATTTCCAGTGCGTAATCTATTAGTTCGTCGTATTCCTTCTGTGTTACCTTTCGGTCAAGTTCCGGGTATGATTTCACCTGTTCCAATGGGGTATACTGATTCATAATACTGAGATAAATAGTATCTCCATAAGTCTCATACAGATATTTTATCACCTTCTTGGAGTCCTTAAGGCCTCCTGGCAATAACAGATGCCTCACAATGACACCTCTTGTCATAATGTCCTCCGTAAATTGTGCTTCTCCAGTCTGCCGTACCATCTCAGCAATGGCTTTTGACGCTGCTTCAAAGTAATCGCTGCTAAAGGAATAACGTTTTGAAAGATTTTGTCCACAATATTTGAAATCCGGAAGGAAAATATCCACATTTCCTTCCAGCAATTGAACAGTATCCACACTTTCATAACCGCTGCTATTGTATACAATTGGAATATCCAATCCCTTTTCCCTGGCAAGTCTTATGGATTTTACTATGGATGGTACATAATGGCTGGGTGTTACCAGATTGATATTATGCGCTTTCTGTCCCTGCAATTCCAGAAATATTTCAGCCAGGCGTTCAGTGGTTATTTCTTTTCCGGCCTGGTTTCTTGAGATATTATAATTCTGACAGTAAACACAGCCTAAGGAGCAGCCGGTGAAAAAAACTGTTCCGGAACCGTTGGTTCCTGATATACAGGGCTCTTCCCAGTGATGCAGGGCTGCTCTTGCTGCCGTTATAGAAGCCCCTGCTCTGCAAAAGCCCAGCGTCCCGTTCAGTCTGTTAACATGACACTTTCTTGGACAGAGAGTACAGTCCTTATAATACGCTTCTTCTGCCGCAGATCTTACATTATATAATTTTGTCTCATTATCTGAAGTTCCCATACCAGTTCCCCTTGCATACCACATCTGCCTGTAATGTGGCACTTCTACAAATCAGGGTGTGAATTATATATTTCATAATACACACTATTCTTTATTATAAATTATACCCACAGTTTTCTGGATTTTCTCCCAGTAATAGGATATTTATTATTTTATCTATTTTTATACTAATCAGCTTTACTTGAATTTAAAATTTCCCAGTAAATATAGATTTCTTTCTTTAATCAAGCTTTTATCCTATTTTAATTCAAGCTACAATTTAGCTTTCTAACACTTACAAGCTGCTTTTACATTACTTCCTGCAAAACATGCAGAGTTTATTTTACCTTATTCGAGGAATAATTACAATGAAAAAAAGTTGCTGCAATCAGTTATTGAATTTTACTGTAATCTTGAGTAAATTCATTAACCTATGCAGCAACTTTTGCCTTTAAATAAACAAGTTTACATTTGACTCTTCTGCTTCTCCAAGATAGTAGCCTACACCACCAATCTTAATGCCGTCTATCAGCTCCTCCTGCTTTAGTCCCATCACATCCATAGACATCTGACAGGCTACAATTTCCACTCCGCCTGCAATAGCTGTTTCAATAAGGCTTTCAAGAGAATCCACATTCTTATCCTTCATTACCTTACGAATCATCTGTGCTCCCATTCCCATCATATTCATATTTGAGAGCTTGAGTTTCCTGCTTCCTCTTGGCATCATTCTGCCAAACATGGTATCCATGAAACCTTTTTTCACCTTAATCTTCTTTGGCTTCCTTAAAATATTCAGTCCCCAGAAGGTAAAGAACATGGTTACTTTTCTTCCCATAGAGGCAGCTCCGTTTGCTATGATAAAGGAAGCAATAGCTTTATCCAAATCTCCGCTGAATACTACCATGGTCTTATTATTTTTCTCAGTGGATATTGGGTTTTGCCTTTCTGCCTTTATAGGCTCTCCTTTACGAATTACAGCAACAACCTTTCCCTGTTCTTTCTTTCGTATCAGAAGCTGATTACCGGTATTTTTACACCAGGCTTTAATATCCTCATAAAACCCTGGGTCAGAGGCAGTCGCTTTGATTACTTCCCCATCCCTTAACTTATCAACCGCCTGCTTTACTCTAAGAAGCGGTCCCGGGCAGCATAAACCTGTAGCATCCAGTGTTTCATTAACTATTATGTCCTCTTCATTTACCTGTGCTTCCACTTCTGCTGTGTCTGCTTTAGTTCTGTTAACATAACTTTTACTATCGATAATACCCTTGCTATGTTTAATAATATTGCCAATGCCATCATCGGCCTTGTGATCTTCTAAGTCTGCTGCCTTTACTTCTGTTCTTTCCGGCTCCCTATCTTCATTAGAATTGTACAAGTAGTCTTTGGCACTGACATAACCTCCCGTAATGTTCTGCACCTGGTATCCATGCTGTGTCAGTATTCTATCAGCGATATAGCCCCTTAAACCTACCTGGCAATATACAACTATCTTCTGCTCCTTATCCAATTCATCCAACCTGCTTCGCAGATTGTTAAGGGGAAGATTAATTGCACCCTCTACATGACCTAGTTCATATTCTTCTTCATTCCTTACATCTATCAGGAGATATTCCTCTTCACTGCCTAATACCTCCTCCCAGGTGGTGAGATGACTGTAACCTTTCAGCACATTTTCTGCTGCATAACCTGCCATATTAACAGGATCTTTTGCAGAAGAATAAGGGGGTGCATAAGATAATTCCAATTTCGTAAGATCCGAAATACTTCCCTTCATGCCCATAACTGCTGCTATGACATCTATCCGCTTATCCACTCCCTCGTAACCAATTGCCTGGGCTCCGAGTATTTTACCCTCCAGATCGAATAACAGCTTTAAGGATATATTAAATGCTCCCGGATAGTAGGAGGCATGGGACATAGGATGCAGATGCACCATTCTATAATCCAAACCAGCAGCCTTAAGACTTCTTTCATTGGCTCCCGTTCTTGCTGCAGTCATTCCAAAGATCTTAATAATAGAAGTACCCAGAAAGCCATCAAAGTGAGAAGGGATACCGGCAATATTATCGGCTGCAATCCTTCCCTGCTTATTGGCCGGTCCTGCCAAGGCTACCGCTGCTGCCTCTCCGGTCACAAAATCTACGCCTTCAATGGCATCACCTACAGCATAAATATCTTTCACATTGGTTTCCATATGACTATTTACCTTGATATGTCCTCTTTCACCAAGCGTTATTCCGCCTTCACGAAGAAAATCCGTATCCGGTCTTACACCCATGGCAAGGATAACCAGTTCCGCTTCAAGACTCCTGCCGCTCTTAAGCTGTACCTTAATCTCCTGGGGTGTATCAGTAAAAGCAACTATACCGTCATTTAGCTGAAGCTGGATGCCATTCTGCTCAAGCTCTCTTTCCGCTGCAACTGCCATATCCCCATCAAATGGAGCAAGAATATGAGGTGCTGCTTCCACCAGAGTTACTGCAATTCCTCTTTCTCTAAGGTTTTCCGCCATTTCTACACCTACAAAACCACCTCCGATTACGATTGCTCTTTGCGGTTTTTTTTCGTCTACATAAGCTTTTATCTTATCGGTATCCGGAACATTGCGAAGAGTATGGATACGGCTGCTGTTTATCCCCTCAATACCGGGTTTGAATGCCTTTGCTCCAGGAGACAGGATAAGGCTGTCAAAGCTTTCTTCATATTCTCCCCTATCCCTACTCTTAACAGTAACACTCTTTTTCTCTATATCTACTGCAATCACTTCACTGTGTATTCGAATGTCAATTCCAAAACGAGCTTTCATAGTTTCCGGTGTCTGAACCAGAAGATTCTCCCTCTCCTTAATGGTCTCACCGATATAATAAGGAAGCCCGCAATTAGCATAAGAGATATAGCCATCACGTTCGAACAGAATAATCTCAACGTTTTCATCGAGCCTTCTTAGTCTTGCCGCAGCAGATGCACCTCCGGCAACTCCACCTATAATCAGTACTTTTTTACTCATAAAAACCTCTTTTCTAACTATCCTCTTTCTCTAGATATTTATAAAACTGTTGTCGAATAAATGTTTATAATCTTTATCTTATCTAGATAGCACAAGTCACACCGCAAGCAAGCTGACAGAAGGACGATTCCTGCATCTATTCCAATTCGATTTAACTTCTATTTTCTTTTGTCTTGCTTTTTTTGCTTTTTTTGCTTTTTTGCTTTTTGCTTTTTTGCTTTTTGCTTTTTTTGCTTCTGCCTCACTTCCGACCTGCTTCTGTTTTCTTCTGTTTTCTTCTGTCTTGCTTCTGTCTTTCTTCTGCCTTTCTTCCGACTTAATTCTTTTTTGCTTCTGTCTTCTTTCTGTGTATCTTCTGTTTTACTTCTGTCTTGTTTGTGTCTCTCTGTCGTTTGCTTTTGTCTCTCTCCGTTTTGCTTTTGTCTCTCTCCATTTTGCTTTGATGTCTTTCTTCTGCCTTGCTTCTGTTTACTTCTATTTTCTACTGCCCGTATTACTTGTAATTATCCGAACCAGTTCTCCGATTCTCTCATCTTTTATCCGATAGTATATTTCCAGACCTTCTCTTCGACCTTCTATAATCCCGGCAGATTTTAATTTCTGTAGATGCTGGGATACTGTGGACTGGGGGGTCTTTAAACAGGACTGCATAAAGCTTACATTGCATTCCCCTTTCTCCAGCAGACCATTTACCATGCAAAGACGAACCGGATGGGCAAGAACCTTCAAAATCTCAGCAGCCTCCGTATAATTATCAATGTTATTATCCATTTGAACCTCTTTTCCATTACTGCATAATCAAAGTAAGTGTCTCAACTACATTTCTATATTCATATATTACGATATAATAATATATGTGTCAATAAGAAAATTATTTAATTAGAAGCAACGAAATAAAATGAGCTTTGAAATAAATTTAAGCGCTGTCTCACACATATAACCGTTACAGTATACTCCACTACTGCTCTTATATGTTTAAAATCCGATATCGCTATACTCATTTCGAAGCTCATTTCATAAAGTACTACTATATAAAAAAGTCTGCTGCTTATTCCTATCACTACTAAAGTTTTACTGTGGCAAGATGTATAAATCCCTTAGGCACTGCTATCTCTTCAAAGGTAATGTTTCTCTCCAGCGCTCTGTTTTCTAATGCCAGCTCCAGATGACACATGGCTATGCCTGCATCTATGGTATTTAATCTGGCCATCAGATGCTCGTTTACAAACCCTGTGTGTCTTCTGCATACAAGAATTTCTTTCTCCTTACAGATAAAATACCAGGTCTGAGTATTCCTGGCTGAGGGAGCAAGCCTTGCAGCTTCAAGTGCCTCCTCATATCCGCTGCCTTCCCGGATTTCCTCTAAAGTCTTACGCTTAAATTCCGCCTTACTGCTTCTATGTACTTCTTCTTTGGGATTCCCAAAAGCCAGCATTATGACAAAATCAAGTCCGTCGACCGCTTCCGGCAGAGCCACCGAGGGTTTTGCCATTCCAAGCCAGCAGCTGCCAAGATTATTGGCAGATAAATAGAGATCCATCTGCTGAAGCATATAGCCTGCATTTAAAAGAAAGTTATCTTTCTTCTCAGAGTAGATGCCAACATAATGAGGTGCTTTAATTGCCATCAGGCTTTTGACCTCTTCATAACTGTAAACATTGAATTTCACTCTGATATCCGGAATCAAAGGGCTGACTTCTTCTCCAAACTGTTTTATTTGCTGTAATAAAACACTATCCAACGGATTCATATCATATTTTCGTACAGATTTTCTCTTTTCAATTACTTCATATAGACCTTTTCTCATTTTCATTATCTCCTTTTTTCATAGTAAATGTCTCTTTCAATATTCAGTTATTTAGTCCCTTTACTCTATTATGCTAAATCTTATTGTTTTACTCTTCCTGCTGTAATAAGAACCGTTTATTTACTGCTATTCTTACTGAATAAATTTGAAAATAATTTATTCTATCTATGTATATTATGTTCCTTCTTAATTAATTTTATATTTATTGAAGTTGTTTAAGTCCCTTACCTGATAACTGCAACAAAAATAACGGCAAACTCCGTTTCATAGATTTTAACAGGATACATTCCGGCGTTTCCGATAAATTTCGTTATATCTTCCGGCTTGTCCGGATATATCCTGATCCGTCTGGTACCAATCTCTATGTATTCTGCCTGGGACTTATCTATTGACAGAACGAATCTTCCCCTGCCGGTAAGCAGACTGGCTGCTTTGGCAATAGCCTGTTCTTTCTCCTTAACATGCATAAAGGTAAGAGAGGAATAGATGACATCGAATTTCTTTGGGAATTCATAGGTCATAAAATCACCGCAGACAAGCTTAACATTGGTATAACACCTTAGGTTCTCTCCCGCTCTTTTCACTGTCTTTGGTGAGAGGTCAATTCCCCATAATTCCTTACAATAACTACAGGTTCGTATTGCAAGCCGTCCTGTCCCCACACCGATTTCCAGAACTGTTTTACTTAGCTCCAGCTGCAGATCTTCCAGGAACAGATGTCCATCCCATTTGTCCATGTATTGTCTTAGAGGAAGCGTATCATTAACCGGATCATTATTTTCTTCTACTAACAAATCATAATGTCTAATTACATCATTCATAAATACTATCCTTTCTAATAATATATTTCATCTGGAAGCCATGCCTTGTCTTCCTGACATCCAGATATCATTTCAATTGACAATATAGGAAACATGTTCCATAATATTTATACTAATTACACTGACGGATAAAGGAGGGAATAACATCTACCTCCCTAATAATCGTACGTGAGCAAAAGCACGCAGATAGGAGCAAGATATGGATACAGCAATAGGTAATGTAACAATGGGGGAGCTGATAGTATATACAATACCAATTTTACTCCCGATTTTATTTGCTATTTATTGTATTTATCGGTTGATATCTATTCATAAAATCAAACGTATTACACAAGATGAAATAATCAATCAATTTGTATTATATAATGAAAATATAATCCTTTCCCTTAATCATACCCTGGGGCTACCAATACCGGAAAACACCTTGTGTACGATATATGTTTCTGCTGAACGCTATGAAATCAAAGCTGATAACCAATCCTTCTATCTAAGCAGGGATAAAATAACAGCTGTTGATCTGAAAACCGAGGCGGAGGTTCAAAACAGCTACTTAGCAAGCGCGGGCAATTATCTGAAATCCTATGGCCCCTTAGGTGAATTGATAATTAATAGAACAGGTAATTCAATAGCTTCGGTGGATATTTCATATCTTATATTTACTTATACGAAAGAAAATGCTATCGACTATATTGCATTCAACACCACTGCAATATTAGAAGCACTTCAGCTCGTTGAGGAGTATAATACAAGGCATGATAGAAAACCGAAAGAAATATATCTATGATAATTACGCTTATCGTCTGAAAACATAGTATTTTTCAGCACTCATGGCTGAAAAATAATGCTTTACTTTAAAACTGCGTAGTGTTAAAATTATACTATTATAGTATTAAGAATATTTTAGCAGGAGATGAAAAATTGAGCAAAAATATAAGAACCCATGCTGTGGATTATTTATTCGAAGCTATCTTGAGCTTGAAAAGCCAGGAAGAATGCTATACTTTCTTTGAAGATATTTGCACAGTAAATGAATTGCTGTCCCTGTCACAGCGTTTTGAGGTTGCCAGAATGCTGCGTGACCATAAGACCTACTTAGAAATTGCGGAAAAAACAGGTGCATCAACTGCTACAATCAGCAGAGTGAATCGTTCCCTTAATTATGGTAAGGACGGTTACGATATGGTGTTTTCAAGAATTTCGGATTTTAAAGAGGATAACGACGAACCCAGCGACGTATAAAGAGATAAAAGTCTGATTTGTAAGGATTATTCCTAAGCAGTCAGACTTTTATTGTTTCTTCTCCGTTTCCTTTGCCATATCATCTATTAATTTCTCAATCATCTGTTTCTTTAAATACACATCAAAACCTAAAAAGCAGATAAAGGAAAAGACATTCAGGAATTCCTTGTCCTCCTGGGATTTCACCTCCGAAAAGGTTTCCTGGGATTTGCGGTACTTTCTGATAACATCCTTAAGAAGATTATCCATCTGTTCTTCTTCATATCGGAATACTTCTTTATAGATTTCTTCTAATCCGATTCCTGAAGACCCACCATAGTACTTCTCGGTAAGCGGACCGAACATCTGCTGGATATCGTTAATACTGAGGATATTCTTAAAATAATAAATAAATATCAGCATCAGCATATGCTCCTTGGTATATTTCTTCTTATTGGGAGCCGGCAGCAGATCATTCTTTGTATAGTTATTGATCATGGTCTTTGTTAAGAGCTTGTCCTCGTTATAGCGCTTGGAGGATTTCAGATGCTCATCCATAAAGGTCGTGACCTGATCCATGTATAAATCAATGTTAGGAATATCATCCGGATCAATGTAATCCAGTTTCTTCATTCCCTGTATCAGGGTCTTTAAATACTTGTCATCCCTAAAGTCCATTGTAATCACCTCTTCTTCCATTATATAGTATCGAAAACTTGATGTAAACAAATATTTTCAGGAACACCCTTTCACGAATACTTCATATACTGATAAGAGGTGATTTTTTTGATGTGTCCGGAAGAATTAGCCGCTTTTGCTGCTTCTCTTGCCATTGCTATTTCAAAAGACAAATCTACGGATGAATTAGATCTGATAGCCGTACTCTTATCACAGGTCAGCAGTACCCTTGCAACTATTTCCATACAAAAAAGTAATCTGCAACCGAATTCCTCTGACAATGAAAGCTCTGCTGTGATTGCCGGACAGCAGAATAATCCTATCAGGTAATGAGAGGTATTCCTTGTCTATCCCCCTATTCCATGGTATAATTAAACATATGTTTGCCTGTGAGCTTAAGCTTTGGGTTGTACAGCGACTGTCTGCACAACCTTTTGCTATAAGAAAATGTCAGCGCGAAAGAAGTAGACTAGCTCTCTTATTGTACTTTATTAGGGCATTGAGAGATTTTAATTATACAGGAAAGGTGATTTATAATGAGCATTTACGATACCTTAAACACAGAACAACGAAAGGCTGTTGAGCACTTTAAAGGGCCGCTGCTGATACTGGCAGGTGCCGGTTCCGGCAAGACCCGCGTGTTAACCCACCGAATAGCTTATCTGATGGAACACAGAGGCGTCAATCCCTGGAATATCCTGGCCCTGACCTTTACCAACAAGGCTGCCGGTGAAATGAGGGAACGTGTAGATAATATCGTAGGTTACGGTTCTGAAAATATCTGGGTTAGTACCTTCCATTCCACCTGCGTAAGAATACTTAGAAGATGGATTGATGTGCTGGGTTATGATAAGGGTTTTACCATTTATGACAGTGATGACCAGAAGACCCTGATGAGAGAAGTGTGTAAATTCCTGCAGATCGATACTAAGAATATGAAGGAAAGGTCTCTCTTATCCATTATCTCCTCTGCCAAAGATGAACTTATAACACCGGAAGAATATGAGCTGCGTGCGGTAGGTGATTTTAACAGGCAGAATTATGCAGCTGTATATAAAGAATATCAGAAGCGTTTAAAGGCTAACAATGCCCTGGACTTTGATGATCTGATCTTTAAGACCATTGAACTCTTTCAGACCAGCAAGGAGGCCCTTACTTATTTCCAGCGGCGTTTTCAGTACATTATGGTGGACGAGTATCAGGATACCAATACAGCACAGTTCAGACTGATTAAGCTTTTAGCAGACGGGATAAATGATGACGGACGCAGAGAGCATAATCTATGCGTTGTAGGCGATGATGACCAGTCCATTTATAAATTCCGCGGTGCCAATATTTATAATATCCTTAACTTTGAGAAAGAATATCCGGAAGCCCAGGTTATCAAGCTGGAACAGAATTATCGCTCTACAAAGAAGATTCTTGAGGCAGCCAACGAAGTTATTGCCAATAATGCCGGAAGAAAGGATAAAGCCCTCTGGACAGACAATGCTGATGGGGATGCTGTACGCTTTACCCAATTTGACAGAGACCTGGAAGAAGCGGAAAACATTGTTACTGAAATAGCCAGTATTGTTCAGTCAGGGGAAGCAGCTTATCAGGATTTTGCCATTCTCTACCGAACCAATGCACAATCCCGTATCTTCGAAGAAAAGCTGGTAGTCAGAAATATTCCTTATAAGATAATCGGAAGTATTAACTTCTATGCCCGTAAAGAAGTTAAGGACCTGCTCTCTTATTTAAAGACCATAGATAACGGCCTGGACAGCCTGGCTGTGAAACGTATCATCAATGTACCCAAGAGAGGTATTGGTCTTGCAACCATAGACAAGGTAGATGTTTATGCGGCAAATAACGGTATCAGCTTCTATGAGGCATTGCGACAGGCAGAATACATACCGGGGCTTGGCAGAACTGCTGCCAAGATTTCTCCTTTTGTAAGCCTTATTGAAATCTTAAAATCCAAAATTGCACGTCCTGATTATTCCATCAGTGATCTTTTGGAGGAAATCATTGAAGCTACAGGTTATGTCGAGGATCTTAAGGGTCAGGAACTGGAAAATGAAGAGGACCGCCTGGATATCATCGGCGAGTTAAAGAGTAAAATTGTTGCCTTTGAAGACAATGCTCTGGAACCCCCTTCCTTAAGTGATTTCCTGGAAGAGGTTGCACTGGTATCAGATATTGACAACCTGTCTGCTGATAGTAACGTGGTAGTGCTCATGACTCTCCACAGTGCGAAAGGACTTGAGTTCCCCTATGTATATCTGTGTGGTATGGAGGATGGTCTCTTTCCAAGCTATATGTCCATTCATGCAGAAGATCCGGAGACAGAAATTGAAGAAGAGAGACGCCTCTGCTATGTAGGTATTACAAGAGCAATGAAACGTCTGTCCTTAAGTGCCTGCTCTCAGCGTATGTTACGTGGAGAGACACAGTTTAACAGACCCTCAAGATTTATTCGTGAAATACCGAGATATCTCCTTACCATGGAGCAGAATCCGTTTAACTCAAGTCCGTTCCGCAGCAATTCCCATAGCAGCCTGGTACCGGAATTCAATAAAAAGGCAACGGGTTCAGCAGGAAAAGCATTTTCAGACAGTGTATTTGACAAACCTAAAACCTTTGCTCAGGCTCCCAGAGAGTTTGGCGGCAGCAATCTTGGCACCATTGATTACGGCATCGGTGATACGGTATCTCATATCAAGTTCGGAGTAGGCCTTGTTACAAATATTAACAATGCTGGTAAGGATTACGAAGTAACTGTAGATTTTTCCGGTGCAGGAACCAAAAAAATGCTTGCTTCTTTTGCTAAATTGAAGAAATTATCTTAATTACATGCATTTTCCAGTTTTTCTATAGTAAAATCTGTATCTTTGTGGTATAATACAAGGGAATAAACTTTACATGAAAGGACGTGCTATTATGAATACAAAGATGGAAGATTTATTTAACTCAGTAAATGACCTGTTACACAAAAAAGAAGAAAAGAAATCCGGCAACTGCATTCTTACTATATTAGCAGTGATTGGAGCTGTAGCTGCTGTTGCAGGTATAGCATATGCCGTATACAGATATTTCACACCTGATTATCTTGAAGATTTTGATGATGATTTCGACGATGATTTTGATGATGACGACGATGATGATGATTCTTGTGGCTGCGGCTGCGGATGTAAAACTGACGCAGGTGACAATGCTACTAAAGTAACTGATCAGCCTGAAACTGAAACAACAACTGAGTAATTAAACATAGACTGACACTACAGAAGGAAAACGACTGTGCTGTCAGTCTTTTTTCTGACAAGCTCTGCCCCCTGTCTCCTGTTTACATATTTCACATGTACACTTTACAATTCTCTGATTGAAGTAACTGCAATTATAGAGTATAAATAAATCAGATACCATTAAACCTGTTTATTTCAAACAATCAAGGAGGTATAGCCTATGTTTATGCTTCATGGCATTGTAAAACCAATTCTTTTAATCATTTCATTTCTGTACAGTATTGGTATGTTCATGTTCTACGCCAAGCGTCAGAATTTTTCCAGAAAATATATAACCCTTGCAAAACGACATTATGTATCATAAGAAGCTTACTGCTATTGTACTGGCAGTAAGCTTTCTTTTTACTTGCCTATTTTTATCCATTTGAATTGTAGGCAGGAACTATCTACCTGCATTCTGGATAGGTTCTCAGGTAATCGGTCAATTACCTGCTGCCCAGATAAGAAGTGAGCAATGACTCTTATATCACTTGAAACCGGCTTCTATTACAGACTTTTAGTGGTTGTGACTTCTAGTGTGTGTCAGAAAACTGTTTGCGTCTTGCCGGAGGTTCCACTTTGTAGAAGGCAAAGAGCGTTTTGGGGGACATAGTGGTTTATGTTCCCAAAATTGCAGGCAGAATACCGCAAAGCTGGGGTATTCTGGATACCATGAGTTTTCCGGCACGACTGGAGATACCGGTCAAAATTACCGTTAACTTTGCAATGCATTTAAACTAACCTTATGGAGGGTTCCTATGACAAAAACTTATGTTTTAGACACCAATGTATTGATCCAATCCCCCTATGCCCTTGGTTCCTTTGAGGATAATAAAGTTGTACTTCCCATCGCTGTCCTGGAGGAGCTGGATAGGCTTAAAAACGATGACGGAGAACGAGGTGCTAATGCAAGACAATCTATTCGCTACTTGGAGCAGTTAAGACAGACCGGCAACCTTTTTGAAGGTGTTAGCCTTCCTTCAGGAGGAACTTTAAAAATAGAAGCTAATTTCGTACAGGTGGATCTGCCCTTTACCTATGCCCTGGACTCTAACGATAACCGTATCCTTAAAGTCTGCAAAGGTCTGGCAGAAAAAGGAGAAGCTGTTATTCTGGTTACCAAAGATATTCTTGTACGGTTAAAAGCACAAAAGATAGGAATTACAGCGGAGGATTTCACAACAGAACAGTCTCCTTTGCTCAAAGAACAGTATAGTGGCAGGCTTCACGTCTATGCTTCTGATAAAGCCATGAGTGAATTCAAGAAAAAAGGGATTGCCCCTGATCAAATATATCAGCGTACCGCTTGTGACAATCCAATCACTGATGGAGATGACACTGCTCTGGCAGCCTCTTTCCGCCAGGAGGTTAAGCCAATCCATAACCAGTTCTTTATCATACACTCTGAGACCAGTGAGAAGAAAACCTTGCTGGGAAGATATAATGGCAAGCTAATTGTACCCTTAAGAAGCCTGAAGGAAGAGCCCTTTGGTGTTAAGCCGGCAAATGTGGGGCAGCGTTTTCTGCAGGAGGCTCTATTGGAGGATGCAGATACTGCTCCATTAGTGATTGTAAAAGGTCCGGCAGGTACTGCGAAGACTTTCTACTCTCTGGCTGTGGGTCTTGAGTGTATTTTTGAAACAGACAGGAAAAGTTACCGAAGAATACTGATTACAAGGCCTAATGTACAGTTTGATGAGGATATCGGATTTCTACCCGGTACTGAACAGGAGAAAATAGCACCTTATCTGAGACCTGTTATTGATAATCTTGAAATATTGGTGGATAGGAATGAAAAGGAACGCTATAAAAATGAAAAAGAACTGCGCAGTAAAATTGATGAATTATTCTCACGCGGAATCATTATGGCAGAAGCGATGAATTTCATCAGAGGACGCTCTATTACCCACACCTACCTTATAATTGATGAAGCCCAGAACCTTACTCCCAAGCAGGTTAAAGGTATTGTAACAAGAGTCGGTAAAGGTACAAAAGTCATACTTTTAGGCGATCCCGGACAGATTGACCATCCACTCCTGGATGAGCGCACCAACGGTCTTAGTTATGTATCTGAGAAAATGAAGGGAAGTCCGTTGTGTTATCAGCTAACCATGCAGACGGAAGAATGTGAGCGTTCGGCACTGGCAATGGATGCTGCAAAGCGGATGTAATCTCCCCCCGCTTATTTAGTCTTCTAACAAATATGGGCTTTTTTGATTAATATCAATACCACGCTTTTTAAGATCCTTTTTCATCCATCGATTCATCCCTGCAGCCATTATACGATATATAATGACGGGTACATGAAACTGCGCCTTAAGATAATCCTCCTTAGGCGTGTTTTCGTCCCTGCTGATATGCTCTGCGAAAATATGAAACTGCCTGATAACAGTTTTCCCATTAAGAAGCTTCTCTAAAGGCTGTCCATTCAGCATTGCACCTAAGCCCATAACAAATCCGCCTCTATATTTGATATTACATTTCAGTCCAAATATCTCCAGCAGGGCTAATCCGCTTTCGTGAGTATGGGCATAAGGCATTCCGCCTTGAATGATTCCGTACAGACTCTGCCCGTGCAAGACAGCTTTGTGAGCTGACAGCTCTTCTAAAAGGGTCAGAGTCTCTGCCGGATAAGTATTTACGTAACAGGGTCCACCCAGTATCAAAGTATCTGCTGCGTTCACAGCCTGCATTAGTTGTACCTTATCCTTAAGGCTTGGGTAAAGGTGAAGCAGCTCTGTATGGTGTCCTCTGGCTGTAAGGTAGTCTGCACATTTTTGCAGTAGCAACGAACTGGTTCCTTGGGTTCTGGGACTTAGATTAATTAAAAGTATATTTCTCATGCCTTTAATACCTCCTCTGTAATTTGCTTTTTCATATCAGTAGTAAGTATAGAATTCATAAGAAAAGCTTTTCCCACCCCTCTGGTTATCCTAAGATTTTCATGATGGAGTTTTTGAAAGGCCTGCTCTTCTTCCGTCAGTAAAGAGTCTGTGGAACCTAATACAAAGAACTTAAACTTCCTTCCCTGCATGCCACCCTTAACCAGCTCTTTGTTCTCTATGTAATAAAAGCGCTCCATTATTAGAGCAAATTTATCAAATAATCTTTTTATCGGAAATGAATAGCTTCCAAACACGATGGGTGTCACAAAAAGAATAACATCAGATTGTATTACTTTAGGAAATATCCAATCACCGTCATCCCGGACTACACATTTGCCATAAGTCTTATAGGTACATCCTCCGCAATTAGTACAGGGCTTAATCGTTACACCCTCCAAGGAAATATGCTCGACCTGGTGGCCTTTACCGGTCATCTCCTTCACAAGGTCTTCACCAATGTAATTCATCTTACCATCAGAAATAATAGTTATCATGTATTCTCCTTTTTGCAGCAGTTATGTACTAATTTCCGTATCCCTTTTTTAGTGCTTTGCTGACAGCGCTTTTTATTGCCTCGCTGGATAAAGTAGCACCACTTACAGCATCCACCTTGTAGCTGTTTTGCTGGAGCATCTCTGTAATTATTGATTCAGCTTTACTGCCCAGTCCATTTTTATGTTTAAGTATCCGTATATTTATAAGCTTGTTTTCATTTACTGTTACACTTACCTTAACATATACCAGACCTGCATCAACTTCACCAAGGTATACTCCATCAGCTACTTCAGACATATCCACTTCTTCATATTCCATGGCCGTAAGGCTTTTTTTTGAACTGTTGACCAAACTGATATAAAGCCCAAGTCCAATTGCGATCAAAATTAGTAGTATTAGTCCTATCTTTTTCATTTTACTGCTCCTTGTGTTATGCTTACTGCAAAATTGACTGCTTCTGTAATATCTGTTTTATTGGGATGCCCCATTTTCATGAATAAAAAGCTCCCTTGACATAGGATTTCATCAATTACCGGAATGCCTTTGCCCTCGAGAATGCTTCTTACTGAATCCTGACCTTGCTTCTTAGCGGTACAGGAGGTTATAAGTACTGCTTTCCTGACTTTGTTACCTTCTACGTTTTGTACAAATTCCAATAATTCCGGAAGGCTGCTGCCGCCATAAATACCTCCCACAATAAATAAAAAGTCTGTCTCCTTTATCACCGGTCTAGAAGCGATATTGTAAGGAATAATATCTAATGCCTTACCAATAGCCTCTGCTATTTTCTTTGAATGCCTGGTCTTAGTCGCATAGATGATTCGATTCTCGCTCACTGTAATACTCCTTTTAGTATAATATTTAGTTGGACTTTGAACAATTCTTCAGCCTCTTTCATTGTCAGCTCCCGTTGTCTTGAAATCATCAGATGAAAACCAAGAAAAGAACTCCAGATTGCAAACGCGGCCTTCTCTGTGTCCATTTCTTTTATAAGTCCTGTATTAATACCATCCTGTAATCTCTTACTTAAGTGTTTGATCCATCCAGGCTGTTCTGACTTTCTTCGGCTGTATTTGTGCAAAACTATTAGGTTGTACTTTTCCGGTTCTTCAAATGCAAGTTTTAAGATTCGTTTGAATACCGTTTCAATTTCTGCCGCAACGTCTTTTGATTCATCCAGTAATTCCTTGATCTGTCCCTGGAGCCAATTTGTCTCTGCTGCTTCTATGGCATCAATTATTTCCTGCTTATCTTTAAAATGATGATATACAACACCTGTTGAGTATTTCATCTGATTAATTATTTTACGTATGGACAATTCTTCAAAGCCTTCTTTCATCCCTATCTCCAAGGCTGTATCCAGGATTGCCTGACGTACACTTTCACTTCTCATTTTCTGTTCTTCTCTAGCCATCTTTAGCCCCTTAATCATTACTTATTTTTCTAAATAGTTTTCAACAACAATGGTTTTTATAGAGTGATGCTTTACGTTATTTTTCATTACAGTATTTGTTTCATAGTAGTTTTCTTTCAAAACAACGACATTATAACAACGTTTTTTAATAGCGCTGTCTAGTATCAGATGTTTTTTATAACTGTGTTTCTTTATAACAATTTTAATTACTGTTATAACTGCTTTTTTAACTGCTTTTTATCACTGCTCTTTTTGTAACTGCTCTTTTTGTAACTGCTCTTTTTGTAACTGCTCTTAATAATTGTTTTTATAGCTTTAGCAAAATTTTTTAATAACAGTGTTTTTTTTAATAACAGTGTTATGATTATATTATCAATTCCTTTAGCAGATGTCAAGTACTGGATTATCTTCGTGCTAAGTTTAATTATTTTTGGTCATATGATCTAACCTGAATATAAAGAAACGGAACAAATATTATTAATATTTGTTCCGTTTCTTTATATTCATTTATTAAATTAAATTCAATTAAATTAAAGGTATCTAACAGCTTTAACAGGTGTTCTGTAATCATAATCTGAGATTCTGATACCTGTTGAAGGAGAACTTGCACTGATTACTTTACCATTCCCCATATAGATACCAACGTGATTTATAACACCGTCTTTGGCATAAAATATCAAATCGCCAGCAATCATATTATCAAGAGAGACTCTCGTTCCACCTGTTGCCTGAACCCTTGAGGTTCTTGGAATTGATATACCGAATTTCTTAAAAATTGCCTGGGTAAAACCTGAACAATCTGCTCCATTGGTCAAGCTGGTTCCTCCCCATACATAAGGATTACCAAGAAATTGTACTGCATAATCTACAATCTTACTTCCTAAATCGAAATTACTGCCTGTTGTTTCTTTGGTAGCAGAGCTATTTCCTGTACCTGTATTATTCTGCGATTGATTGCTTGCAATTTCAAGCTGTCGCAGTCTTTCTTTTTCCAGTGATACTGCACGAGCTTCCATACGCTTTATTTCTGCCTCAACAGAGTCTGCTGCCTGATTCTGCCTTTCCTCTTCAAAAGAAATTGCTTCTTCTTCCAGTCGCTGTATTTCCTCTTCAATTGAGACAGCTTCTTCATAGCTGGTTTGGAGCTTAACAAAGTCCGTTGATACATATCCATATGTATTTTCATCTAACTGAACCTTAGCCCATCCTTCCAGTTCTTTCGTAACCTTCAGGTCATCGCCTTTGGCTATTAATGCCACGACTGCTGAGTTTGTAGATGCTTTCTCTCTAACCTTTAGAGTTTTTGTATTTACCACTGCCACTCTGGTTCCAACTTTTTTCGCTATGTTCAGTGCCTTTTCACCTGTTACAAGATATTTACTTTGTATGTATCCTGTAACTGATCCTGATTTAATTTTATACCAAGCTCCTTTTTGATCAAGGATAGTTGCAGCTGCATTATCATATAATTTACCGACAACTTCGCCTTCTTCATTTGCTTTGTTCCATATATTCGCATAGTCAGCTACCTGGGCAAAAGACAGCTTCTTCTGAATGGTCAAATCTTGCAGCAGATTATTTACTACTTTTTCGTCTGAAGATTCTGCATTATCATAAAAATCCTCTAAAACAACCGCTATCCCTGCCATTGGCATTTCTTCAGCCTGAACTACCATTGTCTTGCCTGTAAGTGTTATTACTCCTAACATTAAAAATGTTGCCAGCCTTTTTACTTTGGTCATTTATCCTCCATAAATTCAGTTATTACATTTTTGTTACAAAATTATTCTATCAACTGCCAATGACTGTTTCAATATGAAATTGTTGGGTAAAAACTGTAAAAATCATATCCTGAGCGAACCTGATTATTTATCTGTATAACAAAAAAGCCGCCTATAAAAGCCGTAAAACTAAAACCGTATAACATAAGCCGCATAACATAAGCCGCATAACATAAGCCGCATAACATAAGCCGCATAACATAAGCCGCATAACATAAGCCGCATAACAAAGCAGCTGTAAAACCAAATAGTTTTACAGCTGCTTCTTTTATAAATTAATGTATGTTTTGTTTTAATTATATCTTACAGCCTTAACAGGTGTTCTATAGTTATAACTTGTAATTCTTATTCCTGTTGAAGGAGAGCTTGCACTAATAACTTGTCCACCGCCAATATAGATAGCTACGTGATTTATTGTACCGCCCCTGGCATAGAATACTAAATCGCCAGCCCTGAGGTTATCAAGAGATACTCTTGTTCCGCTCGTTGCCTGTGATCTGGAGGTTCTAGGAATACTTATTCCAAACTTTCTAAATACAGACTGGGTAAAACCTGAGCAATCGGCTCCGTTTGTTAAGCTGGTTCCGCCCCATACATAAGGATTACCTACAAACTGTACTGCATAATCAGCTATACTGTTACCGCTTGAGGAGTAATTACTATTGCTAGCAGAATTACTATTATTATTACTACTACTACTTGAGCCTTTGCTCGTAGAGTTGCTTCCGTTACTTGAAGAACTGCTGTTGCTTTGATTTTGGCTCTGTGACTGATTTTCTGCCTGGCTGCTTGCCTGCTCTTCCGCAAGGCGCTGACGTTCTTCTTCTATTGAAATTGCTTCTTCATAAGTTGTTTGAAGCTTAACATAATCTGTAGAAACATAACCATATGTATTTTCATCTACCTGGACTTTAGCCCATCCTTCCAGTTCCTTCGTTACCTTAAGATCATCACCAATGGCTATTAAGGTTAATACTGTAGAATCTGTGGAAGCTTTTTTTCTTACTTTTAGGGTTGTTGTATCAACAACTGCTACTTTGTTCCCTACTTTTTTTGCAATGGATACTGCTTTTTCACCTGTAACCAGGTAATCTCCATTTATGTACCCTGTAACCGATCCTGACTTAATTTTGTACCAGCCATTTTTCTCACTTATGATCGTTGCAGCAGCATTATCATATAGCTTACCGATTATCTTACCTTCTTCACTTGCTTTACTTCTTATATTAACATAATTATCTACCTGTGCAAAAGCCAGATTATTTTGTATGGATATTTCTTCCATAAGTTTTTTTACTGCAGTTTCGTCAGAGTTTTCAGCATTAACATAAAAATCATCGAGTACAACAGCTATTCCGGCCATTGGCATCTCTTCCGCTTGTACCATTGTTGCCCGGCCTAAAGCTGCCAGAGTTCCAACAATTAAAAACGTTGCTATTTTTTTAAATTTAAACATGTATCCTCCAATTCCAGACATTTATTACAAGAGTATTAAATTTATTACGAATTTATTATAACACATTCCAAAAGGATTACAATATGAAAATTATTCCACTACGGCAGTATCCTCTTTCATCCTTCTGTTTCGGTACCAAAAAGTACTGGATTGGCTGTTTTCGCTCACAATATATCGAAATAAGTCATATATTATTATGCAAGTTGTTTACACTTGGTGTATACAAATTTAAAAAAGCTCTTGTTTAGATAAATATAAAAACTGTTTATGCCGGGCTGCATGTAGCACTTCGAAGGATACAAGGCTTGATTTTTGGATGTAATGGAGTTATATTTCCTGAATTACAACAAAGGATACCGGAAACTGTAGCATTCCAAACGGTACAATGAGTTTTCAAACTGCCCTGGCTTTACGAAAACACATCAACATATTTTAAAGGAATCATATTGGGGGAGAGGATAGTAGAAATGGATGATCTGAATGATTACGATGAAAAGAACTCCTTAATAGTCAAAGAGAATTCTAAAGAACAGGTGTGGAATTTTGTTTCTGCCCCTGAACTGCATCCAATGAAAGTAACTGTAAATGTAGCTAAGCCGGGTACGGCACCTGGTTCCGTCTTCGTAGCACCGTATACAATATATGGAGCTGCCATGATAGGTCAGACAGGTGCATTGATTATGGATCAGAAGGGTAATCCTATATGGTTTCAGCCCCTATGCAGTAAATATATACAGAATACTGATTTTAGAGTACAGTCATATCATGGATACCCGGTGCTCACCATGTGGCAGGGTACCATATCCGGTACCCAGTCTTCTGAACTTGATCTGCCCGCAGGAGATCCGGAACCTGGCGCTTATTATAATATATTAGATCAGCATTACAATATCATCAAACAAATATCAGCAAGGAATGGGTTTACTTCTGATTTGCATGAATTTACTATTACAAAGCGCAACACCGCATTATTTACAGCGATAAAACAAGTACCAGCTGATCTCACTCCCTATGGTGGTCCGAAAGATGGTTATTTTGATGATTACTCCATTCAGGAGGTTGATTTAGAAACGGGAAAGCTTCTGTTCTTCTGGAATGCACTCTCCCATATTAACCCTGCAGACTCCATGCTGCCTGCATCCTCAGCATCAGAAAGCAATAATATCTGGGATTGTTATCATCTTAATTCCATAGACGAGGGTTCCGATAATTCTCTGCTCATTAGCATGCGTAATATGTGGGCCATTTATAAACTTAATAAAGAGAACGGGGACATTATCTGGCAGTTAGGCGGGAAACAAAGCGACTTTACGATCTCTCCTGATGCTACTTTTTCCTGGCAGCATGATGCGCGTTATAGATCTGACAACAGAATTAGCATGTTTAATGATGCCTGCTGTGCCTCGCCAACCTCTCCGCCACAATGCCAATCCCACGGTTTAATCCTGGAGCTTGATTTCTGCAATATGACTGCTAATGCAGTCAGAGAATACTTCCACGATCCTGCTCTATACGTACCAAGTCAGGGAAATGTGCAAAAGCTTCCCAATGGGAATCAGTTTATCGGTTGGGGGGAGGAACCATATCTCTCTGAATATGCGGAAGAAGGAAATACAATAACCGAACCCTGGCTGAACTTCTTATATGATGTACGTTTTCCCAATGAGAATATGTCTTACCGTGCTTTTAAGAACAGGTGGATAGGTCTTCCCTTATATCCACCAAGTATAGCCATTGTCAGAAGCTATGATATGGTGGAGGTATTTGCTTCCTGGAATGGTTCAACAGAGACAGCCGCATGGCAGGTACTTGCAGGACCAACTCCCTATTGTCTGTCAATCATAATAGAAAGTACTCCACGAACCGGTTTTGAAACGAAAATATGCCTTAAATCTGATGGACCCTATTATCAGGTAAATGCCTTAGATTCCTGTGGTTTTGTTATCGGTACATCTATGCTTGTTAATTTGGAAGACTAATCTATTACAGAGTTCTACAGAAGTTCTACAGATTAATAATAAAATATAACCATGCATATCCAGTTCCTATCTGGATTAATGCATGGTTATATTTATAGGCTACTGAATTGACACAAGTCCTATTTTTCTTGTATGCTAAATACCTTACTATTAAAGTTATACATAACCATCCTAAACTATTTGTGCATTGCTACTTGGTAAATTTGCAGAACCATATAATATACTTCTTCTTATATTGATAACTATTTACTTTTCTGTCTGCCTACGGCTGCAAGGTAAATTATAAATTCCTTCTCTCCATCTAATTGAAACAGATGATCCACTGCTTCCTGATCATATATGCCGATTGCACAAACGCCCATAGCTAAAGATTCACCTGCTAAATATAAATTCTGGCATACATGTCCGATATCTATTAAAATTTTCTTATGCGCTGTAATATCATATTTCCACTCAGAGCGATAAGGAGTTGTACTCCAGGCAAAGGTTACGGATGCTTTCTTGGCAAAGTGGGGTACAAATGGCTGCTCCAGTGTGATTTTATCTAATTTCGTGTCGACATCCTCTAAAGCAAACATAAATAACAGCTTATGCTCAACCGGTAGATACCTATATAATCCTTTCTCAAGACCTGTCACATTCATTATAAATAAATAGGTTTCAAAGGAGTGCGTTGCCCCACTGCAGGGAACTGTTCTAAAAGTACTTCCACCAGATTTATTTTTCCCGGTTATGCCTTGGGTTGCCCATAAAAGATAAGATAATTCTTCAAGGCTGATTGATTCTTCGCTATAAAGTCTTGTACTTCTTCTATCCTTTATACATTCATAAATATCTCGTTTTTTCAGGATATCAGTCTTAACAGCCGGCAGATTTATCAGCATGGCGTTCGAAGAATATTGCTTAAATTCTTCCGGTTGCGGCACACCCTTCATTTTATCTGTTGTTATGTTCTTAAAGTCATTGAAATTGGATTTTAGGAATTTTCTCTGTTGTTCATATGTTCCCATTTATATTCTCCTTCGTTCTTTTAGCACAATTTCTCTGTGGAGCTTAATTCATTATATCAAATTGAGAGAAAATTTCCGTGTCTTATGTTACGGTTCAGTTTATTTTATAATGATTGCAGGTATTATATTCTATTAATGTTTTATGATTTTTTATGCTGTTTTTATTGAATATTAAGAATGAAATATATTATTTGATTCCCTGCTTAACGAACTAATTTATTCTTAATCCACTTCAATTCAATGGTGCTGTTAGACACAACAAAAAGAGGAAGCTACGTTATAGGCAGCTTCCTCAACTTTTAACATTTTTATAATTATTTCGCTTTTTCAGCATAAGTTATATCAACTAAATCCGTATAGGGTGCTCTCTTCTCTATAACCCCTGCATCCTCTAAGATATCCTGTAGCAGCGTAAAACTCTCTTCCTGAAAAACCGTATTCTCTTTCCAGGACTGCTGATCGTAGTATCTCTTGACGATTGTAGTTAAAGTATCCAGGTCTGTTTCCTTAAATTGAGGCTGAATGATTTTTGCGATTTCCTCCGGTGTATGGGAATTCACATAATCCAGTCCCTTCTGAACTGCCTTTGTAAATTTCTGAATTACTTCCGGATTCTTCTCAATATAACTTTTTTTCGCAGAATAGGCAGTGTAGGGAACCTTGCCGCTCTCAATACCAAGAGAAGCTGCAACTTTTCCGGTCCCTTCCTTTTCCAGTGCTGTAGCAGCCGGTTCAAATTCGATAGTATAATCTCCTGTTCCTGCTGCAAATGCCTGTGCTGTTAAACCAAAGTCAATATTCTGTACAATGTTGAGATCTTTCTTTGGGTCAATACCATTTTTCTTGAGGATATATTCAAATACCATTTCCGGCATGCCGCCGGCACGCCCGCCTACAACTGTCTTTCCCTTTACATTATCCCAGGTGAAAGTCTCATTCTTATCTTTTGTAACCAGAAAATTACCGGCTCGCTGCGTTAGCTGTGCAAAGTTTACGACATAATCGTCTTTTCCTTCGTTATACACATAAACTGTTGCCTCCGGTCCCATAAATCCGATATCTGCATCTCCTGAAAGTACCGCAGTCATTGTCTTATCAGCACCAAGTCCGTTTACCAATGTCACATCAAGGCCTTCACCTTTAAAATATCCCTGTTCAATTGCTACATATTGAGGTGCATAAAATATAGAATGTGCTACTTCATTTACCTGAACCTTTATCAGATTCCCACTACTTTTGCCGCAACCGGATAAAAGCACTGCCATAAGAACGAAAATGGCCAGTGCTGCTAATCCCTTTTTCTTCATTTCATGTCTCCTTGAAACTAAGCTTTACAATATGTATATTGGGAAGTAAAAGTTTTTGTGCATGTCTTATCTATTAAAATTGCTTATTATTTTAATACCATTTTATATATTGGATTGTAATATCTATCTTCATTCAACAAATTCGGTTAGGTTAAGTATACTGTTCCGATTGTGCTAGCCACATTTTTTTATATTCATCACAGGTATTTAACAACTCCATATGTTTTCCTATTCCTACTACCTTCCCCTTTTTCATGACAATAATCTTATCAGAAATTCTTGCAGCCCCTAATCTATGCGTAACAATAAAACTCATTTTTCCACGAATCAACTTCTGAAATTTAGTATACAATACTGCTTCCTCAATTGGATCAATTGCAGAAGTAGGTTCGTCTAATAAAAGTAAATCTTTGTCTCGATACCCGCCTCTTGCTATAGCAATTTTTTGCCATTGACCTCCTGATAAATCAATTCCACCAAATTCCCTAGATAACATTGTTTTAATTCCTTCTGGATAAATACCTTTGGGAATCTCCATTTCCAAATCATTTAGGATAAAATCTACATTTTTGTCACTGTCCAAATTACTAATTTTTATATTATCTTCAAGAGATAAATCATATTTCCCATAATTTTGAAAAACCGCTGATGTATTATAGAATAATTCAAATGGATTATATTTATTTGATTCTACTCCATTATAAAAAATTTTACCATCAGTCGGAGAATAAATTCCAGCTAGCAATCGTACTAAGGTTGTTTTTCCCGATCCATTTTCTCCTACCACTGCTATACTTTCCCCTCTACCCACTTTTAAATTAACGTTATTCAAAGCTATATTAGAACTATTTGGATAAGAAAAACATACATTTTCAAGAATTATTGAATCATGATATTTTAAAGAAATTCCCTCTTTTGTAATGGGCATCACTTCTCTAAATTTAAAATAATTTCTTATTTTACCAGTTACCTGTGCTACTCCTCCTACTAAGCTACTTACTATTTCCTCCATCATAAAAAAAAGACTATCCAACGATGTAAAAATTGCCGCAAAGTATCCAATACTGATTTCTTTCTTTAAGACAGATATATATAAGATAATTAATATAGATATATAGCCACCTAGAGATAAAAATTTGGTTCCTAATTCACGAATATCTGTTATGAATGTAATCTTCCACATTGCCTCATTGCGAATATTAATTGCCTCATTTAACTTCTTTAAAAAAAATTGAAATGTTCCAAGTAATCTTGTTTCTTTGAAAAACTTTCTTCCTGTTAAGTAATCATTATATGTTTGAATTTTTCTATTTAAGGGTGCTAATTTATCTTCCAAATCTGTAAATAGCTTTGCTTTTGAAATTTCAGATATAAGTACTGGTAAAAATATTAATAATAATATAATTATCAGTACAGGCTTTGCTTTATATAAATATGCCCCAACTACAACTAGACTTGGTAAATAATTTAGCAGTAACATAAGAACTGTATCAACAAGTTTTCTTACCTGCCCAGTACCTTGATATGCTTTTTCAATTTGGTCCAATAATTCTTTATCCTCAAAGGATATTGCTTTAATTAAACCTATGTGATTGTTCAATCTATTTGTTAATTTATGTATTACTTTCATATGATGATATTCATACAAATAATTACCTAAATCAGCCATGACTTGAATAATGCATTTTACCACAAACATAATAAATATAGTTCGTAGTACACTATATACAGATATTTGACTTGATGATATCTTTGCTATTTGATCAAAAAGCACCTGCATTAAAATAATTGGGAATGAATTTAGAATCCCTTGAATAAATGCAACGAAATAAATTGTAAGAAATAATCCTTTTGAAACAGTAAATACTTCTTTTACACTTTTAATAATAAATCTATAACAATTATTAATTGCCTTCATTATACCAACTCCTTTGGGTTTCAAACATAGATGCATAGAGTCCATTTTTTTTCATTAATTCTAAGTGGCTTCCTTGCTCCTCAATTGTTCCATTATTAATGACTATTATTTCATCTGCTATTCTAGCAGCTCCCAGTCTGTGAGTTATAAATATTGCAAACTTCTCTTTTATAATTTCATAAAATATCTTATATAGTTCATATTCACTTACCGGATCAAGCGCAGCAGTCGGTTCGTCTAGTATATATATAGGAGCATTGTTAACTAGTGAACGTAAAATAGCTATTTTTTGCCATTCACCGCCAGATAGATCTATGCTTCCTTCCTCTAATTTCCCAACTTTAGTATCTATTCCGTTTTTTAAGTTAATTAACAAATTATCCATTCCAAGATTTTTCATAATTGTTTCCAGTTGAATATTGCTTGCCTCTTTAAATAATCCTTTTCCATAGTAAGAAAGAATAATGTTTTCCCTAATGGATATTTCATATCTGGCAAAATCCTGATATACTATTGAAAAATATGCCTTCAATTTTGGTTTCTCTATATCACGGATATCTTTTTGATTAATCAGTATTATACCTGTATAGTTATCATATAGACCCGTCAACAATTTAATTATAGTTGTTTTTCCTGCCCCATTTAACCCTACAAATGCATATTTTTTTAATCCATCAAGAATAACTGTAAAATTATCTAATATTTTCTTATTGGTTCCTGGATAGCAGAAACTTACATTAATAAATTCAATACTATTCAATGTTTCTTCCTGTCCCATACTTGCTGTTAAATTAGTTATTCCCTGCTCTTCATTTAACTGTGAAAATGCTGTTACATCCTTTAAATATAGCCTGCTCTTCTCCAATTCCATCATCACCAAGGCAAACTTCCATGAAATGCTAGTAATAAAACTTGTTATACCTTTTATAAGAGCTATAAAAAGTCCTGTTGACATCTCTCCTTGTTTTACCGGTATTACTAATATAAATGTAATTAGAGAAGTTATTAATAAAATACCAATATTTCCAATATGTACTCTTGAAAATATTTTTCGATTTGCTAACATTTCAACTTTAATTGCCTTCAAAAATTGATCAGACCACTTTCTATTTATAAACTCATTATATTGAAAAAGTGTCCTCTCCTCAAAATTATCTCTAGATGAGATTAATTTTCTGAAATACTTTGCTCTTCTAAAGTATTCACTTGAAGTTTCAAAGGCATCATAATCTTCTTGTCCATTTTTTATTGATATAAAAAAGAAAGGTATTAAAAGAGCTAATATAATAATAGCGATAATGTAATTTTTAGAACCAATAATTATGAGTAAGCCAAGTGCTTGTATAACAAATACTAAAAGATCCAATATATTATTTATTCCTTTTATCCATCTTTCAGAGGGATCATCTCCTATTCTCTCCATCAATTCCCACGTTTCTGGATTTTCAATATAAGAATAGGCTAGAGCTCCCTTTTTTTCAGTAAAGGTTATTGTTAAGGTTTCGTTAATTTTTAATGATAATTTCAAATGAATAAACTTATATATTGCATTAGTTAACCAATTTAATCCAATAGTAATCAATAAAGCAAGAAAATTTAGCTTTATATTTTTAATACTATTTTGGCTAATTAAATTATTAATAAAAGAGCTTGTTACTAATACCATTATACTAGCTAAACAGGCGCTTAATATTTTTAGAAAAGCCATACCAATTGTATTTATTTTAGAAATCTTGTAAGAAATGATTATGTAATCATACATTTTATAAGTTTTATTTATTAGCTTCATATTTGCTCCTGTCTTATTTTGTTTACAGCTTTAAATATAAAATAGTTTCCTCTTATTAACTAAAATAAAGATGCTTTATTAAGCACCTTTATTTTAGTTAATCAAAAATTAAATGGTCTTATTTTTTATTATTTTCCTTCATTAATATTTGTCTTTTATAACTCAAGAATATTCTGCCTAGCAATTGCTAGGCATTGATCTAAAGATGAACAACCAAATAAATCACCATCCTCTGATAATGCCATACCAGGACATTTTACACATTTATCATTTATATTACAATTAGTACATAATAAAAAATCTTTCTTTCGTAAAGAATTCAAATATTTTTTTTGCTTTGAATTATTCCAAATGCTAACTAAAGTATCATTAAATATATTACCATATTTGTATAGTAGTGAAATGCAAGGATATACATTGCCAAAGCAATCAATATGTATATTATTTCTAACAGCTCCACAAATATAATCATCTGATTTAAATTTGTTACTTGTTACATTATCTAAATCTTTTATAATTTTATTTAAATCAGTACCTGATATATTAAATTTGCGTGTTTTCGTATCACCATTTATTTTACTTGTAATAGCAGTACTATAATTAAATCTAAACCCATTTTCATTGCAAAAATCTTTTATTTCTATATATGAATTATAATTATAATCCATAATTGGAACTTTAATTTCTAGCTGAATATTATATTGTTTAATTAACAATATATTTTTAATAATATTATTTAGTGAATCTTTAATACAAGTAATTTTGTCGTTAATTTCTGAATCAAGAGAAAAGACAGTCGTTGATATTTCCGTTATGTACAATTCCGATAATTTCTTAATAATTTCCTCATTCATGAGAGAGAGGTTAGTAAACAATGTAACTCGAAATCCTATTTTTCTTGCATATTCAATAATATTCATTATATCTTTAAGTAAAAATATCTCTCCACCTGTTAAAGTCAAATCCAATACTCCTAATGCTTTTAATTCATCTAGAATTTTAATTACATCTGCTGCTTTCATTTCTTTGTTATGTTCTGCTATATAACAATGAATGCATTTGAAATTACATTTAGTAATTAATTCAATAGATGCTGAATATGGTAACCCCTTTTCATAAGTCAAGCTATTTAATGAAGAAATTTGATTTTCACTGTCCATCTATAGTACCTCTTTATTCTTCAATTCAATTAATCCTTTTGTTTGTAAATCATTATATAGTTCTATAATATCACATCTTACTATTTCTTCTTTGACTGTATATTGGCTAGTGATCTTTTTTATCATGGTGTCAATAGAATCTTTATTACATATTGAATTCCATACAAAAACAGCTACATCATTTAATAAAAACATCCTTTTTGTATGCTCATCAATAATATATAATGTACCATCTATTATTTGCCATGATAGTGCTTTGCTTATTATAAATTCCATTGTATATACCTAAAATTTCTACAGATTTTACTATAATGAGATTTAGTATTTTACTTTATAGTTTTTCTAAGTTCATAAAGCCTAGAATGAATTGCATAAAAAAGGTGCATAGTAATGCACCTTTTAATTATTAATAAATCGAAGTATTGTTTTTTCCTCTACAAGGAGCACACATAATAACTATTTCAGGCTTTGTTACCTTAACTTCCTTTACTTCTGGTTTAACATAATTCATGACATTTCCCTCCCTTCTTTTGTTATATATATAAATTAATATTAATTTATATCTTGTCCATTATATCTATGTATTTATAAAACCTTTATCGTTTCATATTATACCTTATTTTCCCTTATATGTAAATATATAACTTGGTTTTTTTTGTAATACACGTTATTCTATTATATCATTAAAGACTGTTAACTTTACTACTCCTCTATATTTACCAACGTTTTCAACATATTCATAATCTTTATATTCCCATAGGTACGAATACATACTATTTACTTATATCTTATTATTATTATATTAGTCTAATTACACGATATTAGCATCTTCGGATGTGTTGCACAGCGCCAACTTATAAAGAGGGAGGGTTGGTTCCCCGTATCGCCGATAAGACAACACAAAAAGATACTTATTTTATTCAATATCTTTTTACATTCACCTCTTATACATTATCATTTAATTTTATACATCATTTTGTGGGCATTTTAAGTACTTGACATTACCCGTTTGGATTTAACAGATCTCTGGTTATCTAGCATACTATTCATCATTTACTTTAATCTGATGGTAATTGGTTATTATTATGACTAATAATCTTATTAACCCAATTGCATACCAATACAATAGACTCAAAATTTACATTATACCCTGGCGTCCCCCTGCTCGCCCGCCGACTAGTGTCTTTCCCTTCACATTATCCCAGGTGAAAGTCTCATTCTTATCCTTTGTAACCAGAAAATTACCGGCTCGCTGCGTTAGCTGTGCAAAGTTTACGACATAATCACCTTTTCCTTCGTTATACACATAAACTGTTGCCTCCGGTCCCATAAATCCGATATCTGCATCTCCTGAAAGTACCGCAGTCATTGTCTTATCAGCACAAAGTCCGTTTACCAATGTCACATCAAGGCCTTCACCTTTAAAATATCCCTGCTCAATTGCTACATATTGAGGTGCATAAAAAATAGAATGTGCTACTTCATTTACCTGAACCTTTATCAGATCCCCACTACTTTTGCCTCAACCGGATAAAAGCACTGCTGTAAATACAAATACAGCCAGTGCTACTAATCCCTTTTTCTTCATTTCATGTCTCCTTGAAACTAAGCTGTTACAATATGTATATTGGGAAGTAAAAGTTTTTGTGCATGCTTATCTATTAAAATTGCTTTATTATTCTAATCTTTGAATTGAACTGAATCACTTATAAATGTTCTTACTATGATTGCGCAACACCACCTTATAAGGGAGAGTATATCCCCATCGTGCCGATAGGACAAGTTGAATATCTTTTTCTTCAAATGCAACTTTTTCAATTGAATCAGATAAATACATTATCATTCAGCCATGTTACAAACTCTTCAGAATCAAAACTAAGTGCCAAAGAATCCCCTTCCTCATTTTGTGATCTCCTGATGGGTGGATGTTTATGTTCGTTTGCGACAAGTTCAATAAGTATGTTAATATTTACTATTTCCCCAAATTAATTTACCTCTTTTTTGACATGAAAAACAGACTACTATATTGGCTAGTCTGCTTGTATCATTTCATTTAAAATTGGTATATCATTACCTCTGCATATTGGCATAATTATGCTAAAGTATACTCATACAACGAATAATGTTTTATAATTCCATGCATGTCTTTAAAGATAATTCAACCAGCCCTCTCTTAATTTCTTCTCTGCTAGTCCATTGACGCGAATCCCATTCGACACCGCTTAAATCGTCACCGTCAAATAAAATTTGTCCTAAGACCACGTTACGGAATCTTGATACCGCAAAAAATGCAGCAGCTTCCATCTCCACTGTAACACACCCCTCCGAAACTCGAAGTGCAATTTTATCTTCAGTTTCTCTGTAAAATGCATCAGTAGTCCATGTCTTTGCCTTAATATACGGGATTTTTTCATTGTTAAACATTTTCTCAATAGTGCTTATTGCATGTTTATTGCATTCTATTTCTCTCCCAGGCTCTACATAGTGATAGGAAACGCCCTCATCTCGAACCGCTGAATATGGTACAATTAAATGACCTACCTGAATGCCTTTTTGTAAGACTCCAGCAGCACCACAAACTATAAACTTTTTAAATCCCATAGCAATGAGTTCTTCCAATAAAGCAGCAGAGCCTGCAGCACCTAAGAACCCTTGAACAATTGCAATGGATTTCCCATTATATCTCGTTTCATATATAGGTAAATTAACCGTAGCGGAGTAGAATGTTGCAGCCTGCTTTAATCTATTGGACTGTAGCATTTCGTCGATTATATCACCAAAGAAAGTTATAACACAGTATTCTGAAACATCAGTTTTAAGCGTCAATTTAATTGGGTCAATTTTAGCTTTTGGATTTGGATCATATTCCAATATGGGAAATTCCTTTTTTAATACATTTTTCTTTTCTTCCTTTATCTTTTTTTCCATTTTTTCCATTGATAACATTTCCTCTCAAAATATACATATTTGTAATATCTTAAATGTCATCTTTAATCATATTGGCTACTACCATAGCCTGATCACCTCCCATACTCTGATGGGACAAATAAAAAACTCTCGCCCCAAAAACGAATTTAATTCGCATCGGGACGAGAGTTAATACTCTCGTTACGGTCTGTACATCAGACTCTTACCACCCATTTCGCCATACAAGCATATGCGCCCTTATTCACAGCAGGGACCCGTCATACTCTACTCGTTTCCTTTCGGTATGATACTCAGGAGTGATGTTCTGTAAATTTCTACTTATATCGGGTTCACACTGTCTCCGATTCACTGTAACTTTCAAAATAAACTTACTTTCTCCGTCAATGTATTTAAATAAGTATATCATAATGCTTCCATAAATCAACCGTAAATTGTAAGTTTCTAGATATAACCTGTAATCATCCACTCTAGCCCTTCTATAGCTATGTCTTATTCTTACATGAAAACAAGCAAAAATGAATAATAGAACATTCTTAGATATATAGTTTTATTTCACAGAATTAACATCATTCCTAATAATTACTACCAATTTTAAATTAATTAGTTTATTTTCCCAAAAATTCATCAAGCAAATTGAAAAACAATTCAAATGCTTCATTTTCTGAAGATGAATGAAATTCAATGATATTGCACCATGATTGTGAAAAAGTAATCTGATACTTTTTCACCACAAACTCTTGAAAAGAACCATTTGAAGGGCTAAACCAATTTTTACTTCCATCAATTTCTTTATTTGTACCTTCTCGTCCGGTTACATATCCAAATATGAAGTTTGATAAATGAGCAAGGGTTCTTCTGTTTCCAAAATACAATACAGTTTTTTTACGTATTTCATATAAAAATTCAACTAAATCATCCATAAATCACCTCCGATGTAATCGTATTATTAGAATAGTGAATTAAGGGTAGAGCTATAATTAATATCTCTACCCTTAATTAATAACAACCAGTAATACTGTAAAAAGGATATGTTTCAACAATTCGAGCTACGGAACAGCAGTTTAAATAGCATTAAATCTATAACTCTCATAGGTCGTCCAGTTGGGTGTAGATTATCGTATATGAATCCTTATAAAGAATAACCTGAAATTAACCCAAATCATATCTCATGCTTTAAAATCTGCACAGCTATATATTGTGTACCCGGTAATTCGATACGAAATCTTCCTTTCTTTATTCCTTTCTCTTCCATAGTCATATTCCAGGTATCTAAAACTCTGACTTCATATTCCGTTTCCTCATCAAAGTAAAAATCTCTGAAGGATGGCCTCATAAAACTATAATAGTATAAGTAATACTGTCCTCTATATGTCACGTCCTGGGGAACTGCACATACTTCGTCCCAACTGCACTGTTCATATGGTTTAAGTCCGATGCCCGGAGTCTGCTTCATAGTCTGATAAAGAAACTGGAATCGTTTGTGGCTTTCTCCGTGAAGCTCACCGCCATGGGACCACCACAAGATTTCTTCCTCATGTAAATAGGTTTCACCATGTCCTGCATAACCGCCACGGCAAACTGCCTCCCAGAATCTTCTGAGCATTTCTTCACCGGTTATATTCCCCCACCCATATTGAATATTACCTTCGTAGGCTATCTCATCAAGCACGACTGGCTTCTTATAACGTATCCTCCATTCATCCACCAGTTCAGAGCTCTTATATAGGTCCTGTCTCTGAATGCTGCAATGAGTAACCCATGGACGGCTGTAATCATAAAAGGCTATACAATTATGTATGGACCTTAAATGTCCGTAAGGATCCTTATCACAGAGGATTCTTGCATAGCTTTCCCAATCCTTTAGATTTTTTTCTCTCATTAAATCATATTCATTGGCTAAAGACCACCAAATGTTTCTATATGCTGAAAACCTTGCTGTTATATATTCCCAGTACAGCCTGTCTTCCTCCTTACTCATACAGGAGAACCCCCAGCGATCATAAGGATGCATAACAATCAAGTCCGCCTCAACACCCAATTCCTGCAGTCTTAAGATGCATTTTTCAATGTGCTGAAAATGTTCCGACTGAAACCTTTTGAAATCCCACTCATTTCCTTCTGCCCTGCCATTGTATTGCCCAAAATTCTCTTTATTTAGCAGGGTAGAATCCATGGGTTTGCCTGCATAAGGATAAGAACGAGGTTCACCCAGGTTATAGTCATAATGTTTTGGAAAAATACAGAATCTGATTTTGTTAAAAGAGTATTTCTTTAAATTCTTTAAGGTCTGCTCAATTAAATCATCTGATTGTAATTCCCACACATAACAGGTTGTTCCGATGGAGTAATAAGGTGTTCCGTCTTCGTAAGCAAAATGCCAGGTATTCGCAACTCTTACCGGTCCATGATTGTTTTCTCCTGCCGGATATACCTTAAATCTCCCTTTTCTTATCTCCAGATCAAAATTAGCAGTCAGCTCAAAGGAATATTCCCCTTCAAAGGAAGGCATAAACCTAACCCTGTACAATCCATTTCCATCATAGAAGCCTTCAGCCCTAACAGTTTCATTTGTACCTTGGAAAACAGCCTTTAGCTGATAATCTATAAAAGGATTCTTGTCTGATGGTCCCTGGCAAATTACTTCAAGTATACCCCATTTTTCTACCGAATTGCCATATGTTATACGCCCCATAATAATACCTTTCCTTCTCTTTTCTTTCGTTTCTGTAAAAATATTGTATACCTAATTTCAGAGATCTGCACTGGCAGTTTTAATGATTAGCCGGTATTTTATTAGTGGAATATTCTAAGTGAAAATCTTTATGATAAGGTAACAGTTTCTATGCAGAATGGAAACATTTATTTTATCTTCATAAGTGAAAACTTTTTATAAGGTGGCATGACTATATGAAATGGAGACTTTGATTATTTGATAGTTTTTCTAAATTTAAATTATAATTATTTGATGACATTTTCTATTTAAAATGAAAATTGATTATCTGGTGGCATTCTCTATTTAAATTAAAATTCTGATTATCTGGTGGCATTCTCTATTTAAAATGAAAATTCTGATTATCTGGTGGCATTTTTTTATTATAGGATGGCATTTTCATTACTAAAAATAAGCCTGTGCCAGACTCTGGTGCTGATGTACTGTCAAAATTGTGACATCCTTAAGTTCGTCATTACCTAACATCATACAGTTTTTTTTACAATAGATCGTAATTTACACTACATAAAAAGGAACCAAACTCCTGGTTTAGTTCCCTTTTAACTTGAATTATATCTGACAAAGTTTAGCACAACCGAGACAGCGTTTGAAATTTAATCCCCTTGTTACTTAGGTTACATCTGACTCCTGCTTGTACGAAATGTTCTAAACAGTGTAATGAAATTTCAGACACAATCTATAACAATCTATCTCACTAACAACCGCAACTCAGTTATTTAAGTGTATACGAAAAATTAGTAACCGCTGTTCCTGAGCCCTGTAAGCTAAAAGTAACTGTTCCACCTGCGCTAATGGTACTATTGTAGGACATGGGAGTAATAATAATCTTATCACCAGACACTGTCTGCTGTGCATTCCAGATACTGCTTATGTTAAAATCTGCTTTGTTCACAGTCAGGCTCCAACCATTGATGGCTGTACTGGAGGAATTTGAAATAGTGAAATTCATTATATAACCTGAATTCCAAGAATTAACTGTAGTACTTAATGCCATTATCCCTGTACCCGGTGTGGGTGTTGGTGTCGTAGTTGGTGTTGGTATTACAGAATCTCCTGCCCCTTTTACAAGTGCGGTTACTATAGACGGAAATACCCATGTAAGAGTACTTCTGTTAAATATACCAAAGGTTTCACTTTGATTGGGCACAGAATAGTTATTATCCCACCATATAAGTGGTATTTTCCTGCTTTTTGCTGCTTTAGCGAAATATTCTGCCAATGCAATTCTTGAACTTTCATTGCTTTTGTTAATAGAACCGCATTCCCCGATAACAACGGCAATTCCTTTACTTATGAACTTGTTATATACTGCATCTAATTCACTGTCTAAAGAGGCTTTGTCGCTATCGCTTCCCCAGGAAGAGGTTCCGTTAATATCCATAGCAAAAAAATAGGGTGAGTACATATGCAGCGATACAATACAGTTTTTATCATTATTCGGTATTACCAGATCATCCACTGCCGCAGTAACGGAAGAAGCTGCATATGTCGGTACCAATATAAATCTGTATGTATTATTACCACCTGTCGTACGTATAGCATTTACTGCTGTTAAATTATATGCATTTACGATAGCACGAGCCTGAGAAGTACCACCGGACCATTCTGTTGGATCCCCAACCACTCTTGGTTCGTTCATTGTCTCAAAAATTAAATGCTCATCATAATTCTTGAATCGTGTAGCAATCTGGGTCCAGACCTTTTGCAGAATTGCAGTATTTGTACTTTGGTTTGCTGCATTTGGTATCAGCCAGTTATTTTCATGATGAAGATTGATAATTACATACATACCATTGTCAATACCGTAATTAACAACTTCCTGTACCCTGTCCATCCAGGCAGAATTAATTGTATAATTCGGTGCCGGACCAAACTTTGTATCCCAGGTTACCGGTATACGTATCGTATTAAAACCGGCTTTTTTAATCTCATCTACCATTGCTTTTGTAGTAACCGGATTCCCCCAGGCAGTTTCGTAATCGGTTACAGTCGGGTTATTGATTGTAATATTCGTACAGTCAAGTGAATTACCTAAATTCCAACCCAATTTCATATCCTTTGTCAGTTCCAGCGCAGTAATTGTTTCTAACCTGCTGGCAGCCTTTAAAATGTTAGGCTTATACACCCCCATACTGGTTAACAGCACCAGTACTAATAAAATAACGCCTACTTTCTTTAAAGCTTTCATTATAACCTCCTTATTGTATAATTTATACAGTTACTATTAGATTTTAACATATTTTTCTATATAATCAACAAAATTAATGGATATTTTTTACTTTTCATTTGTAATTACCTGCATTTCTGATTAATCCTGTCATTTAACGATAATAGATTATTCCAGTACATATTTTAGATATCATACTTAGCTCTTTATTACTATAACTTCACTTTTATATATTTCTAAAATAATCTATATTCTTCAGATTACTACCTTCACTGGTGCAGAATTTATTATGACATATTATAGTATCCTCAAAAACTATATAAAAGTGGTATAACAGCATGCTTTCCGAATAATAATAAATACCATGCATTCAGCCTTTATGCTCCATAGCACTGCTTTTTTAACTGTATTCTATCTTAGTCATGTTATTTAATAATTCCTGATTTTTTTTCATTCTCTAATTTAACCGGCTGTTCATTATACAGTATAGCAGTACTGGTGATATCCGTTAGATCCATCACGAAATCTTTCCTGCTGACTGTGAAAAATAATATTACTGCAACCAACAATAAAAGAGTCACCCTCTTAACTTTTCGAGGTATAAACCACACCTCCCTAACAAAACCAACCCTAGATGGTTTGCTCCCACTCTCCACTAGCCTGATATTCCGCAAGTCTTTTTACTGCTCTTTCCACAATATACTCAGGATATCCATAAGCCTTTAACAGCTTAAGTGCGTTGCCTGTATAAGAGATTCCTTTCAGTAGTTTATAATCAAATGTTAACTCACCTTCTATGACCCGCTCCGTGAAATAATAATTATCATATGTTCCCTCTAACAGCCTTGCCAGCTCAATGTCATGAGTTGCTGCCAAACAAATGGTATTCCCTTCTCCAAGACTTCCCAATATCTCTGTGGATGCTGCAATTCTCTCCGGCGTATTGGTTCCCCTGAAGACTTCATCAATGCAGCAGAGTACTCTTTCTTTCTTGGTAGCCTCCAGTATCCTTTTTAAGGATTTTATCTCTGCAAGAAAATAACTGTCCCTGTTTTCAATACTGTCCCTTAAAGCCATTGATGTATAGACCTGGCAGAAATATCCCCGGTATATGCGGGAAGTAGACAAGTAAAGGGTCTGTGAAAGAATTCCATTTAGAGCAACTGCCTTTAGAAAGGTGGATTTACCGGAAGCATTACTGCCGGTAAGAACGATTCCCTTCCTTGCCCTTATGGAGTTAGGAACAGGCTCCAAGACACCTGGATGATATAGTTCTTCTATTATCAATCCCTCAAAATCTTTTGTCCCTTCCTTCTTTAATTCCGGTATTGAATAATAGGGAAGCAGCAGCTTATAATTAGCAACTGCTGTCATTGCATCCAGAAAACCTAAGATTTCAAACAGCCTTCTGGCTTTAGGAAAATTTTTTCTGACTCTGGTGGTAATACTTCCTGTTGCCAGAACATCTGCATGGGTTAGTATACAGATATAATCAAGTACCAGTTCATAAGCATCGGCTACAATTCCTGTTCCTGAGGCCAGAAATACTGATTGTAACCTGACGCCGCGAAAGCACTTAAGAATCTCCCGTAACTCAGGTAGGTAAGGTTTAAGCTCCGGTGAATTTATTTTTATAATTTTATCAGCTGCCTTTAGCATCTTTGAGAAATTCTTAAGATACCACCTGCCGGAATCCGGTATTCTCCATACAGCTTTATAATAGGTATATAACGACACAAACAATGCCAGCACGCTCAGACATCCCCCAACCCAGGGATTTATAAATAAAGCTGTGATTGCTATCAGCGTAAATCCCAAAATACACATATGAAAAAGTGCCGGAATATGCAGGGCTGTCGTACAATGAAGCAGCATTTCATAAGCGGATGCACCATACACCTTACCCAAACGAAAAAATACCTTCTGAAGATTTAAGCGAAGGTCTCTGTCCTCCTTGAGTTTTTCTGACATCTGATGCCGCTCAGCTAAGTGCTTCTCCTCTGTCTCAGGTTTTCGAAGCAGCGCATAGAGATACTCCGCTCCGCAATTTGACTGCGTTATATTCATATCGTTATAAATACGATCCAGCTCCAGGTCATTCCAGGTTATATCATCTATCCCTTCAGCTGAAAACTCTGTCCGGTGATAACAGGCTATAGCTTCCTCTTCCTGTCTCCAGTTATCAGTTCCTTTCTCTTTCCCAAAAGAGCTTTCACGGTACCGGTACATCCGTCTCTTCTGTAAGCTTTGAGCCGTAAATGTAATCGCTGCTACCATAACAATAAATAGTAATATCTCCATATAATTCCCCTTTTAAATCACATCTCATTTGGTGTGTTAATAAACTACTGTACCGGATTAAGCGTCCCGTCTTTAACAGGATAAAAAACTATCCAGATTAGATTTTCTTCAGTACTTGAAATTTACACAATACAACCATCTAAACTGTAGGTCCTTCCATATATTTCTATATTCTACCTTATAGCTATTCATATGTAAATAAAAGGTACAAAAAAGGAGTTCTGTAACATTTCAGAATATTACAGAACTCCTTTAACTTTGTAGCTATATTTTTATAATAACTCCTTATATACCCTTAACACATTTTTATAAAATACAGCCTCTATCTCATTATTACTTAATCCTGCCTTTTGAAGGCTATCAGCCAGCAAGGGTAAAAAGGAACAATCAATTAATTCATCATGTCCCGGTATCCCGTCAAAGTCCGAGCCAAGACCGATACATTCGTATCCACCGACATTTCGGATGTGAAGAATATGTTTTACGATTGCGGAAACCGTGCCTGCACTTTCATCCTCTCCTAAAAAGAAAGGATAGAAATTCATCCCTGTGACCCCTCCCCTTAAAGCCAGTTTTCTTATCATATCATCCGAAAGATTTCTGACATGAGGACAAATGCTGCGGGCATTGGAATGACTTGCCACAAAAGGCTTCGTGGTATGTCTTAACACCTGATAGAAACCAGCATCCGATAAATGGGATACATCGATTATCATTCCGATATTCTCCATTTCATGTATAAATTCAAGTCCAAAATCTGTCAGTCCCTGTGTGGTATTTGGAGTATACCAGTCTGTTTCTTGTCCTCTCATGGTTACATTTGGATAACCAATCCCATTCATGTGGTTCCAGGTCAATGTAAGCATCCTCACACCAAGTCTGTAGTAATTTCTTAAATGGGCCAGGCTTCCTTTCGTAACTCCGCCTTCTTCTATGGTCAATAAAGCCGACAGCTTACCCTCATTGCTGTTTCGTTCAATATCTTCATATCGGAATACCGGTGCTATGTAGTCTGCATTTACCTGTAACTGCCGGTAATATAAATCAATAAGCTCCAGACAATAACTTAGAGCATCTTCTCTTTCCGAAAGATTAACGAACATAGCAAAATTCTGAAGGAGATAATCGCCCTTTTTCATCTTTTCAAGATCTATATGTAACTCACTTTTCGCCAGTGTATCATTTCTGCCTTCTGCCATTCTGGCAAATAACTCAGATATGGTATCACAATGCATATCAATTATTTTCATATTAATAACCAAGCCTTTCTGCTATTTAAATGTATATTACTTTTAAACTCCACACTTATTCCAATTATATATATAATGGTTGTTTGCTATACAGCCTATAAGATTGACATGCACAATGCATCTTTTGCCGGAAGTATTCAATATATACCACATCAGCACTTTCAGACTTCCATACATATCCGCTTTATTTTCTAAGGGAAAATACTTCCCACTTCCTTTAACCGCTGTGCAAGATCTTCACGGTATAATATATCCTTTGGATTCAGGCTGTTAATTACCACTCCGTCACTTCCGTTCCTTGCTGTAGAATGAATATAACGTTCATCCCCCAGGTAAATAGCAACATGACCTGAAAAATACAACAAATCAGCAGGTTTTTTATTTTCCGGCGGAATGGCTCTTACCGGATAACCTGGTTCAATGGATGCATCCCGGTAAATGGTAATTCCATTTAATTGATAAGCCATAAAGCTTAAGCCGGAACAGTCTACTCCTAAAGGAGACTTTCCACCCCACCTGTACTGGCAGCCCAGATATGTTTTCGCTGCCTGAACTATATCATAACGCAAATTATCTTCTTTTTCTACATTAAAATCTGTTATGTAATCACCGAGAAATGCTTCTTTGATATAACCCGTTTCACCGTTGCATAACCCCACTTTTACATACCCCTGAGGGTCAGGTGAGGCGAGGACTGACAAAAGTGCTCCTTTGCATACTGTTAAAATCAGATATCCTCTAACATTAGGTGCAGCTAAAATATCAGCAAAGGGATGTATTACTAACTTTTTAAACTCCTTTTTCCACCTGGAAACCAGGCAATCCTCCATTATCAGTTCTCTGTTATCCACGTAACCCTGGTAACCATACTGAGTTCTTATGTAACTCCAGCCCTTCTCTTTTTCCTCTAAAATAAATACAGGTCTTCCGTAGAAATCTTCGTCCTGCAGCTCTCCTCTTCGGTGAGGGTCTTTTCGCAAGGAGCCAATGGCTGTATTTATGACAGCTTCACACATTAATATCAAACCTCGATCAATTCAACTGCTTATGCTATCATATTCGCGATTTATTTTCTTCATTCAAGAATTAATAACTCTAGGACATTTGACAATAAAAGTTGAAAGTGCTATATTCATATTTAAATAATGGGATATATGATAGAACCTTATTAAAATCAAATAATTCTCAAATGATATTATATTCCGTTTTATTATGTATTAACGACAGCAGACTGAAAGGAGCACATATGAGTTATATACCGACGCCGGAACAGGCCTATGAGATTTTAAAGGAATACAACAAAGACGACTTTCACCTGAAACACGGCAGAATCGTAGCCGGAGTGATGGAGTATTTAGCCAAAGAATACGATCCTGAAAATACGGCTTATTGGAAAACTGTAGGAATGTTACATGATTTAGACTTTGAACTTTATCCTGAGGAGCATTGCATCAAGCTTCAGGAAATAATGAAGGAACTGGATATTGACGAAAGCGTAATCCATGCAGCTGCAAGCCACGGTTATCTGCTTACTGTAGATATCGAACCGGTACGTTATATGGAGAAGGTATTATATGCCGTGGACGAGCTTACCGGTCTTATTGGTGCCGTTGCTCTGATGAGACCTTCAAAAAGCGTATCCGATCTGGAAGTAAAATCTGTTATGAAGAAATATAAGAATGCCAATTTTGCAGCCGGCTGCAGCCGAGAGGTTATTAACCGAGGTGCCCAGATGATGGGAATAGAACTCAATGAATTAATTGATAAAACTATACATGCCATGAGAAGCCTTATGCTCGAAATGGAAATATGATTATTTTAAATCCAGTGATTTTAAAATCCAATGAATGAATTAATAAAGATTGTAATTTAAGCTCTGCTGGTCTCCCCAAGGGAGGCTGTGTGTGGTACTCCCAGCATTCCATGGTTTTTATACAACATGCAGGCCCTAATATTATTTATACCCGATATATGTAATAAGAAAATTTATATCCCCCCTACAAAGCCAGTTTTCCATTAAATCTTTGAAGGGGGTACATTTTAAATTTATTACTATTTTATTTTCTTCTTTATTTATTTACGATTCAGCATTACTGAGCTGTTACCTTTTGCTTTACTTCGTATTTACCTGCTTTCAGAATTATTCTAGATTCCATATCCTCTTTCCGGTAACTTACTCCTGCATCCGAGAGCTTTAAGCCGTTAATTGTTATATCCGAAATCTCCGTATCCGCCAAAACTAACTCTGCCTCCGCATTAAAAGGAATTATAAACTGATAACGCAGGCCATCCTCCTCGTAACACCATCCACTCTCATAATGTCCTGCTGCCGTATCCAATTCAGCTCTTGCATAGGATAGCAGCTTATTGGGCTTGGGTGCGAGTCTTATTTTCCTATAACCAGGATATTTTTCAAGGGGATTGATTCCGCACATATTACGATACATCCATTCAGCAATGGAACCGTAAGTATAGTGATTCAAAGAGTTCATACCCAGTTCACCAAATTTACCGTTCGGAAGTAAGGAGTTCCATCTCTCCCAGATCGTTGTGGCACCAAGCTTTACCTCATAGAGCCAGCTTGGAAATTCCTCATTTAATAAAAGCTTGTAAGCCAGTTCATTGTAGCCGTTTTCGGATAATACCCTGCAAAAATAAGGAGTTCCAACGAAACCGGTCTTAAGGTAATACTTATTGGCTTCCAGATTCATAACCAATGCTTCCAGGATTCTAGGTCTGTAATTCTCCGGAACCAGATCCATAAAGAGTGCGAGAATATATGCTGTCTGGGTATCTGCGGCAAGACGTCCTCTGGGTGTCAGGAATTCGGCGCAGAATGCTGCTCTGACCTCTCCAGCCAGCTTACCATATTCTTCTGCAAGGTCATTCCTGCCAAGTACTGCAGCTGCTTTTGCCAATATATCAGAAGAATAGGCATAATAAGCTGTTGCAATTAAGTCTGTAGGAGTTCCTCCAAAAGGATTGAAGTCCCCCTGTCCATCCAGTGCAAGCCAGTCACCAAAATGAAAACCTGTGTTCCATAACCTGCTGCCATCATCCTGCTTTCTGATGTATTCCACATAAGAAATCATACTATTTAGTTGTTCTTTTAAGACTTCCTTATCACCATAATGAAGATACAGATTCCAGGGTATTACCGTTGCAGCCTCTGACCAGGCAGAGGAACCACCGGATAAAAAGCTGTTCTCACCTTCATTACCTAAATCAAAGGTAGGAACAGTATGGGGAACAATTCCACCTAAGGCTTCCTGTTCTCTTGCTAGGTCATAAAGGAATTTCCGGAAAAAGGCATCGCAGTCCATATTCATGCAGGCAGTTCCGGAAAACATCTGTGCATCTCCCGTCCAACCCATTCTTTCATCTCTTTGAGGACAATCTGTAGGTACATCCAGGAAGTTACCTTTCTGTCCCCATAATGCATTCTGGAAAAGACGGTTGACCATTGGGTTAGAAGTCTCAATATTTCCGGTTCTTAAAAGGTCAGAGTATACTACACATCCTGTAAAATCCTCTTTTTTGATCTCACTCGTAAAACCTTCTACTTTGACATAACGAAATCCATAGAAAGTGAAATGAGGCTGTACCTCTGCCTTATGACCGTCACTTATATATTCAAACTCAGCTTTGGCTGTTCTGAGATTCTCTCTGTAAAAGCATCCATCCTGCAATTCTTCTCCATATTGGAGCTTTATTCTTGTGCCTTTAGGTGCCTCCACCTGGAAGCTTAACCACCCTACCATATTCTGCCCCATATCCAGTACAGTTTCACCGGTAGGGGTTGTAATTACCTTTACCGGAGTAAGCTTTTCTTTGATTCTAACAGGGATGCTTCTTCTGGCGGACAGTAAGCTGCTATCAATTTCAATGGGTTTAACTCTGCTCCAATCTTCATCGGATACCTGTGTGGTTGACCAGCCATTTATCTTCTTTCTGGCATCCTGGAGCTCTCCATCATAGATACTGCTCTCCATTACATGGGAACCCGTTGCCCTCCAGGTATTATCTGTTCTTATTCTTTCAGTACTGCCATCCTCATAGGTAAGTTTAAGCTCACAAAGCAATGCAAATTCATTTCCATAGATACCTTCTGTTTTCCCCAGAAAACCAAAGCGCCCTTTATACCAGCCATTTCCAAGGAGTACCCCAATGACATTGTCACCTTTTTCTAACAGCTCCGTTACATCGAAGGTCTGATATTGGATCCAATTATTATAACTGTTGCAATAAGGGGTAAGATATTCATCTCCTACTCTGCTTCCATTTAACTCAGCTTCATAAAGACCCAGACCACATATATAGAGTCTGGCTTTCTTAACCTCTCCCTTAACCTGAAAGTTTTTTCTGATATAGGGATGGGAAACTTCCTCTTTCCAGTCAGGTGTAATCCAGATGCCACTCCAGGGGTTGGAAAGCTTTGAGGTTTCAAACCAGGCAGTATTACTGCTGACTTCCCCGCAATCTGTCCATACATGGACTCTCCAATAATATCTGGTCTCCGGCAGCAAGGTAATATCCGGTGTATAACCAATACTGTCGATTGTCTCCTCCCTGCCGCTATCGTGCACAAGGTCTGAGAATTCTTTGTCTAAAGCAATTTCAATTCGGCAGGCAGTCTGAACTGTAGCTTCCTCAGTTTCTGTTATCCAGCTTAAAATCGGCTTGTCCAGTACATATCCTAAAGGATTGACAATACGGTTACATTTCATTGCGCTTATCTTCATTTTATTTTCCTCCCTTATAATAATTGTAGGTAGAAGTCTCTCATCAATCAGATATAATGATTGTTGGTACTGCATTCTCTAATTTTTAAGATATATTAGCTGTCAGAATAAATTCTCTGATTTCTCAAATATAATGATTGTCAGTACTGAATTCTCACAACTTTCAGATATAATCAATAATAGAAACTTCAGTTATATTTATATTATACTTATTTTTATTTTCAATTTCCTTGGGCTATATTATAATAAGATGGGGTGAATTTTATGAATGATAATAAATTCTACCGGGATACCGGTGAAAGCTTTTTTACTAACGGAAATTCCATTTACATTAACTATATCAATGAAAACACAGAACCACACCTGCATGTACATGATTTTATCGAGATATCCTATGTTGCTTCCGGAACAGGAATTCATATCATAGGCGATAAACAATATGATGTCCGAAAGGGAGATTTATTTCTGATAAACTATCATATACCTCACGAGTTCCGCTCTTTTCCTGCTCCTATGGCTCCTTTGATGGTGTATAACTGTGTCTTTAAACCGGACTTTATCGATGTGAATCTTTTGGATTATAAAGAATTTACCGATGTAATCCACTATCTTTCCTTTCGTTCCATTTTTGCTCTGGAGTCAGAAAATATAGAAGATATCAAAATCCTTGGGGTTGAAAATAACTCACTGGAAGCAATATATAAAAAAATGCTTGGGGAGTTCACTGATAAAGAAGAGGGATATATAGAACTTCTGCGTGTGTATCTTATTGAACTTCTTATTAAGATCTTCCGCTCCTACAAAAATTCCGGAACCAGTACGACAACTATGATGTCCCACCATGCGAAAATGATAGAACAGTCCATCCAGTATCTGAAACTTAATTATTCTGTAAATACCAAACTCACCGATCTGGCAGCACAGTCTTTCTTAAGTCCAAATTATTTTTGTAAGCTTTTTAAAGATTATGCCGGTATGACCATTTCAGAATATGTACAAAGACTGCGTATAGAAGAAGCTTGTAATTTGTTAATGGCTACAGAGGATAAGGTTATCGTAATAGCACAGAAAGTTGGATATAACGATATCAAGCATTTTAATGAAGTGTTCAAACGACTAACTGGTATGACCCCACGGGAATACAAGAAACAGGTACGTATTTAATGAGCAGATATTCGACCATTATAATAATGTTATTATTTTATACAATTATCGAATCTATATAATATTCGATAATTGTCGTATATCAAAATCTAATTCGTACTTCCATTCAACCGGAATGTATAAATGAACTTCAGATTTCCTATTACTAGCTTAGAACAACAAACAGACAGTGTACGAGCTGCTGACAACAAAAGGGTTGTATCTCCTCCAGTGAACATATCACAGAGGGAGCATACAGCCCTTTTTGTTACCGGGGAAGCGCTTTATTAAGTGTTGCTATAAAAACTTAGTTGCTGCCGGAGTGAATCAGGTAGTTAGTCTTTTCCTCCTGAATAAAAAATGACAAAAAGACCACTTCTTTAGTCAGCATTTCTGTTATTCCCCGGTACCATCTGACGGTTCACCAGTGGGTTGTTCAGTAGGTGCAGGGGAAGACTGCTGACCTGTTCCACCATTTTCATTTATCGGCTCTCCCATATCTTCGTCAGTATTATGGGGTGTTATATTATACTTATCTCTATTCTTTTCAAAATCCTCTGCTGCTGGATCTTTTATATCATAAACCCTTACCCATTCCTTGGAATCAGCGACTTTTTCCGTTTCAGAACGGTTTCGGTACAGGAACTTTACAAGTTCATAACAGTCTATCCATATCTCATTATTTCCCTCTTTCTGGGATTCATCAAAAATCAACTGTAAACCAAAATGAAGATGGGGCGTATCTATGTTATTGACATTCTCCGTAGTACTGTAACCGGTTCTGCCAAGATATCCTATAACATCACCTGCCTGAACGACACTGCCTGTGGCCAACTCTTTGTTATATGGGTAGTTCTTTCTAAGATGCGCATAATAGTAATAACGCTTACCGTCAAAACTTCGGATGCCAATACGCCAGCCTCCATAACGATTCCATCCCAAAGCTTCTACATATCCAGACTCCACGGCAATAACCGGCGTTCCCACCTGTCCCATCATATCATGGCCCAAATGTCTTCGTTTATATCCATATGTACGCGATACACCAAAATCATCATAATCACTGTAAGGGAAATATTTAGCCAGAGGAAGATAAGCTTTTAGACCATACTTTTTCTCCCATACGGTGCCTTCAGCACTTTCCTGCTGCTTTGTACTGTCTTCCTGACCTGTACTGTTCTCTTTTCCTGTACTCACCTGTGTATTATTTCCTTTTTCTGTATTATTTCCTTTTGCTGAATCATTTCCTTTTGCTGAATTTTCAGTCTTCGTTGTATCAGTTCCCTGTGCTGTATTATTTTCCTTCGTTGTGTCAGTCCCTTGCTTTGTATTATTTTCTTTCGTTGTATCAGTCCCTTGCTTTGTATTATTTTCTTTCGTTGCTTCATTCCCTTGCGTTGTATCCGTTCCTTGTGCAGCATCAGTTCCTTGTGTGTTACTATTATTCTGTTCCGTACTACTGACATTCACTGATTCTATCTCATAGTCTCCTACAAATCCTCCAAGAACTGCTGTATAGACCTCCAGATAATAAGGATAATACTTCATATCCTGAGTTAATGCTGCCATTGTAGTCTCGCCGCTTTTCAGCTTTTCGGCAAGACTATCTATATCCTTATCCTTGTATTTCGAAAAATCCCCTCCATACCTGGTTCCCAGATATGCTAAGAGCTCTATCCAGTTTAATTTCACACTTTCTGACTGAGAAGCTACATCCAGGTCATAGGCTCTGCCCATAGCTTTCGCCGTAACATCAAAATCCACCCATTTTATGTATTTCTTCTCTGTATTCTCCTCTGAAAGAAAGCGCGGAAGAAAGGTTTCTTTCATAAAGTTTCCGATTCCGCCGCCTTTACCGCCGCCGAATACCATACCCCCTATTAATACAAGAAGCAGAACTGCTTCTATGATAATACCATACTTTATTTTTTTCATAAAAAGAAAACCCTCATCCATAAACTGTAGTAACATTTTATGTCATGAGGATTTTACTTAGCACTTTAAACCGCAAAAACCTTATTAAATTCTTTCTCACCCACCAGCTCCCCTCATGCAGAATCTGCTTGCAAAGGGATTAATGCCACAAACTCAGGTGAGAATCAAACTTATAGAATACTTGCTAAACTTTAACTCCGGTATCAGTGTATATAAGCGTGTTTTACCCATTTGCCTCTGACAAATCGCAAGGTAAAACAGATTGCCCGGAACAGCCAGTCTATTGTCATGGCAACCCAGACTCCCAATACTCCCATTTTAAGCCCTTTTACCAGCAGATAACTGAAAGCAATTCTCCATACCCACATGGATACTATGGAAATGATCATGGTAGTTCTTACATCGTTTGCTGCTCTTAATGCATTGGGCAGTGCAAAAGACAGCGGCCAAACAATACAGCAGCAGATGCTGTGATAAAGAATAAGCATAAGCGTTGTCTCTTCTGCCGCAGGTGATAATTTAAATACCCATACAATAGGTTCTCTAAGAAGAATAATTCCGATATTTAATCCGCACATGATAAGGTAGCAGGCCTTCATAAGCTTCTTGGTATAGTTCTTTGCTTCTTTGATATTACCGGCTCCGATACAACGTCCGACTACCGTGATCATTGCAAGCCCCATTGCACTTCCTGGGATCAGGGCAAATCCGGCAATGGTACCGGCTGCCGCATTGGCAGCTATCGCAACGGGGCCAAGGCTTGCCGTCAGTCCCTGTACCATAATCTTTCCTATCTGAAAGATACTGTTTTCAAGACCATTTGGCACACCGATATTTAGAATTCTTTTTATCATCTGAAAATCAATTCCCGTTCGGAGAATATTATTCATATGTATGGGATTCTTCTTATTACAGATCAGGATAAACATAATGATCGCTGATACCGCTCTGGCAGTAAGGGTAGGAACTGCAACGCCCTCTACTCCCATATCCAGAAGAAAAATCATAATATAAATTCCCACAGCGTTAATAATATTCATCAGAAGGGAAACATACATGGAAACCTTGGAATTACCCATTGCACGAAACAGCGCTGCACAGGAATTATAGACTGCCAGAAAAGGAAAGGAAAATGCCGTAATAAAGAAATAAATCTTAGCACTATCCATTATTGCCGCTTCCTGCTTGCCATATATCATAATCAGAATATTCTCATTTCCAATTAACGAGATAAGCATTATAACCAGTGAAATCATCAGAGTAGTAATTATAAGCTGGCTTCCTGCTTTACTGGCATTATCATTTTCTTTACGTCCCATGTATTGGGAAGATACTACCGCACCACCCGTAGCCAGGGAGGAAAATAGCGTAATGAGAAGAACATTAAGGGTATCTACCAGTGAGACTCCTGATATACCGGCTTCTCCCGTTGCTCTTGATACCATAATAATTCCGACAAGTCCTACAGACACTGCCAAAATCTGCTCAATAATCAGTGGTAAGATCAGCTGGAATAGCTGCTTTCTGGTAAACATCATAATAATCGTAGCCTTTCTGTATTAAGGTGCCATAGCACGTCTCGTTTTACCTCTGTTCTAAAAACTGCAATCTTCAGATTGCCCTTTAAAACAGAAACTCCCGATCATAATCCAGGAGGGTTCCATTGTCAGGTGACTTATATAGTGTAAATCTTCCGTTAAAAGCATGTAAATTTCATTATGACCCTTTCTGTAATAAATTACAATATGATTTCGACAAAAATTCATGTAGTATCTTATGCAAAAAAAATTTTATATTTCCTATTGACATTCACATTACGTAAAGGTTTATGATAAATTCATGGTTGATGATTACTGCATCCGGAGCCGTCCCTCTTCAACCTGTGTGCACACATAAAACAAATAGCCTTACAGGCTGAAAATCAGGTTTCAGCAACGAACGAAATAAAGAGTAGCATATAACTGTATAATTGATCCTTGCAGACCTCAGGAAAGGCATAGCAGATATCAATTTGTAACAGCCAGCAAATCAGCCTCAAAGGGCGGAACAGGAGAAAACATGGAATATACCATACTAAAATTAAGTCAGATGGCAGGTGTCAGCACCAGAACATTAAGACATTATGACAGCATAGGTCTGTTAAAGCCCCTGCGAACCAACTCCTCCGGTTACCGTATATACGGCCAGAAAGAAATCGCTCTGCTGCAGCAGATACTTTTCTACCGGGAGCTGGGATTTGGCCTTGAAGAAATACGTTCCATTGTCCTTAGCCCTGGCTTTGACAACCTTACAGCCTTACAGGAACACCGCAGGAAACTTAAACAGGAAAGAGAACGGCTGGATATTCTCATATCCACCGTCGATAAAACCATTGATTCAGTAACAGGGAGGAAGACCATGACAGACAGAGATAAATTCGAAGGATTTAAGAAGGACCTTGTAGCAGCAAATGAAGCGAAATACGGGAAAGAAATCAGAGAAAAATATGGAGATGAGACCATCGATAAGTCCAATCAACGAATGTTGAAGCTGACCAAAGAGGAGTATGACAGATGGGAGGAATTAAGCAGGCTTATTCACATTACACTGAAAGAGGCTTATGAAACCAAAGACCCCTCCGGTGAAAAAGCCCAGGAAACAGCTCGCCTTCACAGAGAATGGCTGACCTTAAGCTGGGGGCATTATAACAAAGAAGCCCATGCAGGATTAGGTGATATGTATGCAGCAGATGACCGTTTTAAGGCTTATTATGATAAGGAGCAGGATGGACTTGCTGAATTCTTAAGAGATGCTATCCATGTATACACAGCTGATTTAAAGGATGAATAATCGTTGAATAAATTTATACAAACCACTTTTTATTAAGATACAGCTTCGGCTGTTCTCAAGAAAAGTGGTTTGTATTAAATATTTTATGTAATAAACTCTAAATCTTCTTATATTCCATCTGTTACATTAATGGTATGCCGTGTTCACAGGGAACACTGATGTTGCATTTGGCACAGCCGTAGCGGGGTTTAAATAAAGGTTGTATTACATGATCAAGATAATGCGCGCAAATGCCGTTATCTTTACCTTTCCTGTCTATTGCGGCAGGTGGACATTTCTTAATACAGGCACCGCATTTCCCCTTTGTCAGAAAAGGACAGTACTCATCATATCTGGAATATGGTCTGGTGGTTGGTTCCAATTGAAGGTTTGTAATTACGCTTCCAATCCGGCCGGTAGTACCTTTCTTTGTAATCAAAGCTCTATGTAAGCCAAAGGTTCCAAGGCCGGCAGCAAATGCTGCATGCCTTTCAGACCAGTTGCTTATCCTGTTTACGATTTTATAGCGGCTATCCATGGCCGGTGCTATGGAACTTCCACCATACTCCTCAAACAACTCCAGCAAAAACAAGCGGACCTCTCTGTTATACACCTCACCATCAATACGGGCAGATACCCATTCTTCTGAGGGGAGTCCCCCACCTCTGTTGGAATCGATAATCTCCTTTGTAAAGGGAAGAAAATACACCACCACAGACTTTGCTGTTTCAAGCCATTCATGAGGTGTCAAAAAGTCCGGTCCAACAATTCCTTCTTTCTTAAACTCTGTAAATAACTCATCATCTGCAGAAGCAATCCCTATAAGAGGCGTTTCATACATTTTGATATGCTTGTGAGCCTCCAGACTATTTCTTCTATCATTTTTAATAAATTCAGAAAGTTTGCTTTGAATATCAGTACCCAAAAGCATAGCTTATCTCCCTTTCTTTGCCATCAAAGCATAAAGAGTGACCCATTTATTTACCTTGCTGGTTTTCCGGCTTTAAAGCTTGGAATGGTTTTTGATTTTCCCAATATATACTTACCCTCTTCTGCCTTCTTCTCCTCGAGGCGTTCCCATGCCTTGTCACACCGTTTGCTCTTCCCGGCTCCCAGTATCGTAAGTGCATACAAGGTGTTTTGTATACCGACTTTAACGGCATCCATAGGGTAGAAGGTATTACCCATCTCATTAACTACGGTACCGAGGCTGGTGTCTTTATTCTTCTGACTCTGTTTCTTCCTTGTAGTAATGATTATTATAAGTATTACCACTATTATTACCAATACCTTGCTTTACAGGAGACATAAGTATCCCAAGTAAAACACCGCCTAAAAAGCAAGTAGTTCCCATCAAAAATACCGTTAATTTTTTCATATGCGTATCCTTTCTGAAATGATTATTTTTTATTAATCTTACCACATTATTACAAGAAACTCTATTCTATTTTATATAACTCTACTCCATAATTACAATTCACATAATAGAACACCCTCTGCCTTAAATTCAGATACCTTTTAAGCAGAGGGTGTTTATAGAACCATTAAATTAATATTAATCTATATTACAATTTATAGCTAGCAGTATACTGATCCTTTATAATTTAAGCAGTCTCTTCAAACTGTGAATTATAAAGTCCTGCATAGAAGCCCTGTTTCTTTAACAACTCTTCATGGCTGCCCTGTTCCACGATATCTCCGTCCTTCATAACAAGGATAAGGTCAGCATCTTTGATGGTTGAAAGCCTGTGGGCAATGATAAAGCTGGTTCTGCCTTTCATAAGGTTATCCATAGCCTTCTGGATTCTGACTTCGGTTCTGGTATCTACGGAGCTTGTAGCTTCATCCAGAATCAGGATCTTGGGATCTGCCAGGATAGCTCTTGCTATGGTCAAGAGCTGCTTCTGACCCTGGGAGACATTGCTGGCTTCTTCATTTAATACCATCTGATAGCCATCGGGAAGGGTTGATATAAAATGATGGGCATGTGCCGCTTTTGCAGCTGCAATAACCTCTTCATCCGTTGCATCTTCTTTACCGTAACGGATATTCTCCATTATACTTCCGTTAAATAGCCAGGTATCCTGTAATACCATACCAAACATCTTACGCAGTTCTCCACGGTTGAAGTCTTTAATGTTGTGACCGTCAATCAGTATCTCGCCGGAATTTACATCATAGAAACGCATTAGCAGTTTTACCATAGTAGTCTTACCGGCTCCGGTGGGACCTACAATTGCAATCTTCTGTCCTTTTTCGATTTCAGCAGAGAAATTATTGATAACGATCTTATCAGGGTTATAGCCGAATTTAACATTCTTAAATTCTACTCTGCTCTCAACAATCTCAGGATTAACGGGATTAGGAACGGTCTGATCTTCTTCCTCTTCTTCCAAGAACTCAAATACTCTTTCCGCTGCAGCTGCTGTCTGCTGTAGCTGAGTGGAAATCTGGGCAATCTGGGAAATAGGCTGGTTAAAGCTTCTTACATATTGAATAAAGGACTGGATATCACCGACTTCGATGGTTTTCTTGATTGTCAGATAACCACCCAGGATTGCAACGGCTACATAACCGATATTTCCCACAAAGCCCATAATAGGCATCATCATACCGGATAAGAACTGAGACTTCCAGGCAGAACCGTATAAGGTGCTGTTGGACTTTTCAAATTCTTCGATTACCTGTTTCTCACCATTAAAAGCCTTAACAATGTTGTGACCGGAATACACTTCCTCTACCTGGCCATTCACATGACCCAGATATTCCTGCTGTGACTTGAAGTATTTCTGAGATTTCTTCATGATAAAGGCTATCAGCACTGAAGAAACCGGAAGTGTAAGTACAGCAACAATTGTCATTCTGCCGCTGATGGTTATCATCATAATTGTAATACCAATAATTTGGGTTATTGCGGTAATTACCGTAGTAATACTCTGATTTAAGCTCTGGCTTAAGGTATCGACATCATTTGTTACTCTGGATAACACTTCACCATGGGTCTTGGTCTCAAAGTAGTTCATTGGCATGCGGTTTATCTTGGTTGATATTTCAGTTCGCAGCCTGTAGGTAACCTTCTGGGTTACGCCTGACATGATATATCCCTGGATAAAGTTAAATACTGAACTTGCAATATACAATATAAGTAATACGATAAGCGCTTTGCCTATCTTGGTAAAATCAATTTCGCCGGTTCCCCGAAGCTTTGCTGAATAACCTGTAAAAATATCTGTAGTGATATTACCCAGACGCTTCGGTCCTACGATAAAGAATACCGCACTGCCCGCTGCAAACAGCATTGCAAGTATAATGCTTATTTTATAAACAGATATATATTTTACCAGCTTTGATACGGAGCCTTTAAAATCCTTGGGTTTCTCAACTGGCCCGCCAAAAGGACCGCCGCCCATAGGTCCTCTGCCGCCTCTGTGCGGACGTGCTGCCTGTTTATTTCTCTCATCACTCATATGCCAATTCCTCCTTTGACAGCTGTGATAATGCAATCTGATTGTAAACCTCGCAATTTCTCAGCAGCTCCTGATGAGTACCTTTTCCTACGATCTTGCCCTCATCCAGAACGATTATCTGATCTGCATGAAGAATCGTGGATATTCTCTGAGCAACAATAAGAATGGTCTTATTCTTGATTTCCTCATTCAAAGCCTTACGAAGTGCCACATCTGTCTTGTAATCAAGAGCAGAGAAGCTGTCATCAAAGATAAAGACATCGGGATCCTTGGCAATTGCTCTTGCAATGGAAAGTCTTTGCTTCTGACCGCCTGAGACATTATTACCGCCCTGGGATATAGCTGTTTCATACTTTTCCGGTTTTTCTTCAATGAAATCTATCGCCTGTGCAATACGCGCAGCTTTCTTTATTTCCTCTTCCCCGGCATCCTGCTTACCGTATTTGATATTGGATTCAATGGTTCCGGTGAACAGTACCCCCTTCTGGGGAACAAAACCTATCTTCTCACGCAGATCATGCTGTGTCAGATCTCTTACATCAACACCATCCACCAGAATATTTCCCCCGGTTACATCATAGAATCTCGGTATCAAATGAACCAGAGTGGACTTACCGCTACCAGTACTTCCGATAAATGCAGTTGTCTTACCGGGTTCTGCCGTAAAGCTGATGTCCTCCAATACATTATCCTCTGCACCAGGATATTTAAAACAGACGGAATTAAATTCCACATAACCTTTTTTGTCCGCCTTAAATGCTTTGGACGAAGCAGGATCATGGATGGTAACCTCAGACTCCAGTACTTCCAGGATACGTCCGGCTGCAACGGTTGCCCTTGGCAGCATTATAGATATCATAGTGAACATCAGGAAGGAGAAGATTATCTGCATGGTATACTGTAGGAATGCCATCAAATCACCGACCTGCATATTTCCGTCACTGATTCCATGAGCACCGCTCCATAGAATAAGTACAGATACACCGTTCATGACAAACATCATAACAGGCATCATAAAGGCCATGGATCTGTTTACAAATAGGTTCGTAGCGGTCAGATCTTTATTGGCAATATCAAAACGCTTTTCCTCTGTCCGCTCTTTATGGAACGCCCGGATAACCGGAAGTCCTGTAAGGATTTCCCTGGTTACCAGATTCAGCCTATCCACCAGTTTCTGTATTGCTTTAAACTTAGGCATGGCTACTGCAAACAGGATCCCCACTACCATGATAATAATAAGTACGGCAAGTGCAATGATCCAGGTCATGGATACATTGGTATTCAATACCTTGATTACACCTCCGATTGCAAGAATCGGCGAATAAAATACAATACGGATTAAGAATACCAGCATCATCTGTATCTGCTGAATATCATTGGTACTTCTTGTTATCAGGGAAGCAGTGGAAAAATGGTCGAATTCCGAGTTGGAAAAACCAACCACCTTACGGAATACCTTACCCCTGAGTTCCATACCAAGGCCTGCTGCTATTCTGGCTGAGAAGAAACCTACCAGTACAGTAGCAATCATGGCAATTAGAGCAAAGCCTAACATCTTAAGTCCCGCAAAAAGAATATACTGTGTCTGTAACTTATCTGTATCTATTCCTAAAGCTTTATACTCTTCCTTTACTACCTTGGTAGCTGCCTGAACCCGCATGGAATCAGACAAGGCCGCAAAAGACGTTTTTATTGGTTCAAGTATCTGTACTGTCTGCTCTTTGGGCAAAGATACGATCATCTGTAACAAGGTCCCATTCTTAAGCTCGTCAGGAACGACAGTTTTCAGCTGTTCCTTTATTAGTTCAGATTTTTCCGTTTCCTGGCTTAATGTACCTGCCAGCAGCATAGAATCTGCCAGGATATTATTTAAATGCTCAATATTTTCTTTATCATTTAACACATATATATTTTCGTTGGATAGTTCCGGGTATTTTTTCAAATAATCCTTATATTCAGTGTCAGAAACAGAATCCTTTGTTACTAATGTATAAGAATCCATTACATCCTTTTGTCCGTTCTCATCCAGAAAATATAGATAAACCTTCATATGGCTTTCCAGTATGGCTTCCGGGGCGGCATTCTCGATTCCTCCTCCCTGTATACCTACATCCACGATTTTAGAGGTATAAGTAGGAAGGGACAAATCACAATAAGCCTGCAATCCCAGAAGGGCAATTACCACAAGCATGATAGCCCAGGAGGATCTTAACAGTTTTAATAATTTAAACATGGGTGCTCCTTTCTAATATGTTCTTACTTTGTTGCCATTAGAAATCATCCGTTTTATCTGATTCCCCCAACACCTCGACCATGGCATCATATAACTTGTTAAGCATTTCAATTAAGCTTCTCGTGTTATTTTCTCCCATTTTCAGAATGGTATTATCCGTAAATATCCGCAGTTGTGATATTGACTCCTGGATAATCTCATGCCCTCTGTCCGTCAGGCATATATATACAACGCGACGGTCTTTGGTATCAGTTATTCTCATTACATAACCTTTTTCTTCTAAAGCTTTCAGCATTTTAGACGTGGCCGACTTGGTAGAATGAACCATTTTACTAAGTTCACCGACACGTACTCCCAGCTCGTTAGTCTCGGCTTCCTTCGCTCCGCAATGCTTTCCGCCGTGATGTATTGCACCTAACATCATAAATTCAGCCGGATACAGACTTCTATTCCCATGAAGTCTTCCCATCAGCTTGCGTACTTTATTCAAGGTGGTAATGAACTCCTGACTTATGGTTCCTTCATAATCCTCATCTTCCCGTTTATCTGCCATTATTACGATTCCTCCTTAAGAACTCCCCAGTACCGAGCTCTTATATTCTTTTGCACTCATTTTGTTGAGTACCTCAACTATTGAGATGCTCAACCAATATTATAGTTCTTTTTTCCATGAAGTCAATAGAACTTTTGAAAAACAGCATTTTACATAAATGGACTAAGAAAACTCCTTTTATTGTTTTAAATTTGCACAATTTATCTGGTTGTTTCATATGGTTCTTCTGAATTATACCTCCCATCCATACCGGTCATACCTGTCAAATTACAAGTGTCAGAATCTTAATGCAATATATATTTGACATTTTGCAATTTATACTATATAATCTGTGTCAGGTGATGAAATGAAAAATAAAAAAATGAAACTGGCGCGGATTGAAAAGGATATGTCACAGGAAGACCTGGCTATAGCCGTTGGCGTTACCAGACAGACAATAGGATTAATTGAAAGCGGAAAATATAATCCCACTCTGAACCTATGTATTGCGATTTGCCGCGCAACAGGTAAAACTTTGAATGATTTATTCTGGGAGGATGTAGAATGAAGTGGTTAAATTCCAAGTATCTTGCAGACAAACTGGCTGCTGATTTGCACCAAGATGAACGAATTACAAGAAATACTCAGCAGGCCAGTGTGTGGGCAGTACTGGCAGCCTATACCTATCTGATAATTGAAATAATATATAAAGTAATTACCACGAAGAGTGTGGATGATTGCGGATGGGCAATCGGTCTGCTCTTAATAATCAGTGTAGTTCTTCTTATAGCTGAAAAAGGTTATATAGAGGCAATGCTTCCCCGTAGCTTAAACAGAAAACTGCTGCCTACGAATACCTCCGGAAGAAAAACGAGAAGCCTTCATTACGTATTAAATTCCCTCTGGCTGTCAGCAGGTATCGTTATTGTATCCGCTGTCTTTCATTATGGCTTTGGGGTACAGGATGCACAGTTTGAAGGAGTTTCTGCTCTTAAGGGCGCTGTTCAGATGTTTATTCCCTTTTTTATATTCAGTCTTATCTTTAATTGGATAATGGGAGAGCATGCTGTTAAAAAATATAATAAGCAATGTGATGAGCTGGAGGAAGATTCTGATATTAGTTAGAGTGATTGATTTGTAACTTAATTATTTATAAACGCAGCTGGAAAAATAACTTGTATTTTTCCAGCTTTTTGTTTAAGGATATTAGTAAGGTACCTTCCGTATACCTAGAAATCAGGAAATAAAAGGAGCTGGTGCAAATTAAACAAGATTCCGGTAAGAAGCTCCTTTTCAGGTGCATGAAAGACCTTACCTAAGCTTTGCAATCTTACTCTTACAATTTCAATAGTCTTTTTATAACCGTTACAGTTTCTCCGGCATCTGCTGCAAAGCCGTCTGCACCTATCTCATCAGCGTAACTTTGCGTAATTACCGCACCTCCAATAATTACCTTTGCTTTTAGTCCTGCTTCTTGTTTTAAAGCTATAACGCGTTTCATTTCAAGCATGGTGGTGGTCATCAGGGCGGATAATGCAATAATATCCGCCTCCTGCTCTCTGGCTGTTTCTATGATTTTTTCCGATGGCACATCCTTGCCCAGATCAATAACCTGAAATCCGTAGTTCTTAAGCATCAATACCACCAGATTCTTACCGATATCATGTACATCTCCGGAAACTGTTGCTATAACCACCGTTGCCAGCTTCTTCTCCTCCTGGCCGTCTTTTAATAGCGGCTCCAGATAATCAATTGCGGTTTTCATGGCTTCTGCCGACGAAATCAGCTGGGGAAGAAAATAAATCTGCTTGTCAAAGAGCCTGCCAACTTCATTTATACCCGGTATCAACAGCTCATCCAGTACAAAGGAAGGTTTAACCTCTTCTTTCAGAACCTCCTTAACACGTGCTACAATCTCTCTTTTATTTCCTTTTATTACTGCGTCATAAACATCCTGATAGGTTTTATTCCCCTCAATAACCTTCGGGCTTCCTGCGCCTTCCTCCTGATTTAAGGAAGTATCTGCTCCGGACTTCTTAAGAGTTTCTTCTTTTCTGGTTACAACAGAGGATGGTCTTTCCGTTACTCTTTTGATATACCTGATGTCTGACTCTTCTTTGGCTGCAAGGAGATCTGCTGCAAAGGCTGTGTTCATTAACAGCTCCTGAGAGGGATTTGCTATTGCCATAGTAAGTCCTTCTCTGATAGCAAGTGCCAGAAAAGTACTGTTTACATACTGTCTCTCAGGGAGTCCGAAGGATATATTGGACAACCCCACAACCGTAGCCAGTCCAAGCTCTTCCTTGCAGTAACGGATGGTCTCAAGGGTCTGCAGTGCTGCGTCACGATTGGCTCCTACGGTATTTACAAGCCCGTCTACGATAATATCGTCTTTTTCAAGACCATTTCTTTCTGCTGCTTCTGCAATAGTACGGATAATATCTTTCTTCTCCTCCAGATCCTTCGGTAAACCTTTATCTGATAGAGGAAGCAGTATAAACATAGCTCCGTATTTATGGGCAAGGGGTATTAGTTTCTCAAACTTCTCCTTTTCCAGGGATATGGAGTTAATAAGGGCACGTCCCGGATAGATTCTCAGAGCGGCTTCCATTACACTGATATGGCTCGTATCTATGCTTAGGGGCAGCCCTGAGAAACCTGTTAACTCATAGATTGCTTCGAGCATGGCTTCTTTCTCATCAATGCCGTTCATCCCCATATTTACATCCAGAATATCCGCACCGTCTTCTTCCTGCTGCCTTGCAAAGTCCGTAACCATCTGGTAGTTACCCTGCCTTAATTCTTCCTGAAGGGCTTTCTTACCGGTCGGGTTGATTCTTTCACCGATTACAAGGAATTTCCCGTTATCCTTAATCTTAAGTGCTTTACGTTCTGTTGTGAGAATCCTTACTTTTTCAGGAGTAAGTTCCGGCACCGGAAGCTCACTGACGGAAGCCTTTAACATAGCTAAATGCTCCGGTGTAGTTCCGCAGCAGCCACCGATAATACCTGCTCCTGCCTCCACAAGTCCTCTGGTTTCTTCTGCAAATTCTTTCCCTTCCATAGAAAAGACCGTTTCATCATTTACAAGCTTTGGCAGACCTGCGTTGGGCTTTGCAATAATAGGAACGGAAGAATACTTTTTCATTTCACTTACGATATCCTTCATGCCTTCCGGACCGGTGGAGCAATTCACACCTACGGCATCCGCTCCCATCTTTTGAAGCACGGTAATTGCCGTTACCGGGTCCGTGCCGTAAAGGGTTCTGTTATTCTCGTTAAAGGTAAGGGTTATCATAACAGGTAAGTCACAGGTTTCTTTTACTGCCAAAAGAGCAGCTCTGCATTCCTGCAGACTCATCATAGTCTCTATCACAAAAAGGTCAGCACCGGCTAATAACAGATAAGCGATCTGCTCCTTATATACCTCAACCAATTCTTCAAAACGAAGAGTTCCCACCGGGTATAACTGCTGCCCGGTCATGGTAAGGTCACCGGCGATATAGACTTTTCTGTCAGCAGCCGCTTCTGTTACTGCCCGCTTGGACAGTCTCACAAGTTCCTGATTAATCTCTGCTATTCTGTCTGCAAGGCCGTATTCGGTAAGCTTTATTCGGTTACCCGTAAAAGTAGGCGCATAAAGAATATCCGTTCCGGCTTCGATATAGGCTTTTTGCAGGTCAATCAGAACACCAGGGTTCTTAAGTATCCATTCTTCCGGGCATACACCGGTAGGCATCCCGGCTTTTTGCATATTGCTGCCTGTTGCTCCGTCTAAGAGTACGATTTTCTGCTTTGTCAGCTCTCTGAATTCTTTTCTTGTCATGGTAACCTCTTTCCTGAATCTATCGTTGCGTTTTGGTTTTCTCCCAACTTATATATTCCTGCTTCGTTTATATCTTTCCGACCAGCCAGGTCTTTGCCTTTTCATAATCATCTATAAAGGAACAGGCAAAGGTAGCTTTGGCTCTCTGTTCTTTCAATCTGCTTTTGATAAGATGTTTTATCTTCTTACAGGTTCCGACAAAAACTACCTTGCGCAGTTTGTTCAATTCTATCAGCCGATTAAGTATATCTTCTGCCATGTCTTCCTCTATAACAGTCTGGTTAATATTAACCGCTACCAGACCGGTAGAAGAGGGGCGCTTTAAAACTTCCAAATCCTTATGAAACTTCTCCATTACCAGTTCCTTGTGCCCATAAAGAGCATCCAGCTGCTCAAACCAGATTTCTCCCCCTTTATAGGCCATGGCAAAGGACTCCCTTACAATCGGCTTATCATCAATATCCCTCATAATTTTACCTTAGACCTTATCTTCTATCTATTGTTTATTTATACGCTATACAATCTTTATTTTTTCCATGAGGCTTACCCGGTTAAAGGGAAGCATAAAATAATAACCGTCTGCAAAAGGACTTATATCCCTGATTATTTCACTTGCAATATCTGCTGCTACCCACTCTGCCTCTTCTTTCTCCATATCCGGTCGGTATCTTTCCACTACCCAGTCGGGTACATTGATACCGGATATCTCATTCTTGATAAAATTCGCATTGGTGTAGCTTACAAGAGGCATGATTCCGCATAAGATTTTAGTATTTACCCTTTTCTTGATTTCTTCCAAACGCCGCATGTCTTCCTCTGAATAAACAGGCTGTGTAAGAAAATATCCGGCACCGGCTTCAATCTTCTTCTCCATCCTCTCAACTACCTTCTCAATGGGACCTCGTCCATAATTCAGTGCTCCTCCATAATAAAGAAGTTCCTCAGGAAAATGTTCTCTGTTCATTTCCTTTACATAATTCATGAGCTGAATGGAGTTATAGTCAAACACACCGGTAGTAGACTGTCTGTGTTCACTGGGAATAGGATCTCCGGTTACAATCAGAATATTGCGTATTCCTCCTAAATAAGCTCCAAGCAAAGTGGAACGCATGGCGATCATATTTTTATCCCTGCAGCATACATGGGGCATAACAGGTAAACCTGTTTCATTATGCAGCTTTAGAGCCATCAAAATGGAATCCACTCTGCTTCTTCCCATAGGAGAATCGGCAATGGTTATGATATCTGTACCTGTTTCTTTTAATTTAAGAGCACAGGCTATAACCTTTTCATCCTTTGCATCAAAGGGTGGATCCAGCTCCACTGCGACTACTTTCCTGTTTGTTTTAAAGAGCTCATAGAAATCATTGGTTCTGACTTCAACTTTGGTCTCCTTTAATTCTGCCAGGTCTTTTCTGACTCCCCTGTAGTCTTCTCTTAACAGAAGACGCTCTGACATATTCTGAATATATTCAGGTGTGGTACCGCAGCAGCCGCCGATAATATCGACACCCAGATCACATATTCGCTGAAGATTCTCTCTAAAGTACCCTTCATTATCCATAAAGACCAGCCGGTTCTTAAACTGTTCCGGATAGCCGGCATTGGGTATTGCAGCAATGAATTTCTTCTCCGGGAAGGGCAGACGTTTTAGTATCTGGTTCATATGTCCGGAACCGATACCACAGTTGAAGCCTCCTGCCTCAATTTCCTCCATCTTTTCAATGGTCTCAAGGATTGTTCTGGCACTGATTCCCTTAGTGGTAAAACCATTCTTATTAAGACAGAAATTCGTAATGATAAAAGCGTCCGGTTTCTTCTCTTTAATATATGCGGTTACATTTTTTAAGTAATAGAAATCCGAAAAAGTCTCAAAAAGAAATACTTCTCCACCTGCTTCTAAAAAGGCATCACACATCTCCAGATATTCTGCAAGTATATCCTCTTCCGTTCTGGTACCATTTTCAGGTATTGGTCCTATATCACAGGCGATATAGATATCCTGTGCAGCTGTTAATCCTTCCGCTTTCGCTTCCTTCACAGCCCTTTGGGCCAGACGATAGGCATTCTTAATTAACTCTCTCTGTTCTTCTCCAAACTGTGACAGGGTTTGCTTATTGGCCGCAAAGGTATTGGTTCTGATTAACACCGCACCGGCTTTGATATACGCTTTATGGATATCTGCAATTATGTCTTCCTTCTTAATATTCCCGTATTCTGATACAGCATTATCATTGTTCAGCAGCCTGGAATAATAGGTCCCCATGGCTCCATCTGTAATCAATTTGTGTTCTTTTAGGTACTCCCTTAACTCCATGGTTTTATCCTCTCTGATTGAAGTAGAATACTGATGGTATATTTATTCAGATTTCTTTTCGTTTAATTTCTTTTCTTCTGTATAATGTCATTTCTTTTTTTGTATAGTTTCATTTCTTATATCTAATTTGATTTCCTCTATGTAATTTCATTTCTTATATCATAATCAGAAATGAATGACTTGTCTACAAGAATTATTTTTCAGATAATAAAAAAGAAAGGATACTGCTTGAAGTTGCAATAAACCTTTCCGTCCTTTAGACTTATCGATTCTTTTAAAAAACCTTCGTATTTTTATTCATTGCTCAGGTATCTTTGAAACCTCATTACACACTTTCCAGATTACAAAATGCCCTCTGTGCATAGAATTATCACAGGCTTCTGATCCTACAAGGTTATATCCCTGGTATATTCTAAATACCTGGTTCCCTGGAATTTCAATTTGCCGTAATCCCCTTCTGCCAACATTCCGTATTCTCTTCCACTTACCGAGAACTCCATTCTGTCACCGCTCTCCACTTCGAAGGTAGCATAATACCAGGTACTTGAGCTTGAAGAAGCAAAGTCGTCCATTGTGTTATTGCTACTATGAGAAACACTGGTTCGTTTGGCAACTACTTTAGCTTCTACAGTAAGAACAGGTGAATTACTATTTTTGATACCCTGTCTGATTGCAGATATTATCCCAAATAAAATAATTCCAAATACCAACAGAAACATAATTGTAAAAATCCCCGGAAAAGTATTTCCTCCGAAGCCATTTCCGAAACCATTTCCAAAACTATCGCTAAACCCAGTATTAAACCCACCCATAAAAATCCTCTTTTCCACCAAACGATAATTATAATTTCGCTTGATTATAGAACGACATCTTTCATCATTTACTTATTTTCTTCGCTTTTATTATAGCAAAACCGAAATCCGGCTGTCAAATAATTCTAAGTAGCAGTCTTCAGGATGTATCTTTTTCAATCTATGATATGAAGTACTTTATAAGATAAATTTATACTGTAGTATATGTTTCATTTATTAATCTGTTTCACTAAAAAAGAGTACCACGCATTCTCACAAAGCAGGGTACCCTTATTATTCTCATAAAATAGTATTAGATATAACGCTTACACTCATTGATATTATTTTCTTCCAGGGTTAACAATCTTTGTCCTAATTCTTTGATTTCACTGTCTGCACCGTTATATTTACGGTTATTTTTTATGATATCAATTACACCCATGGTACTGCCCTGCATAAGCATCCCTGCAATATGGGAGGCTGATTTATCCGTTAAGGTCTTAACATTGATCATCACATCAGCTGAAACCTTCTGAAACATAGAAATATCTTTTTCTTCTTTGTTTCTTTGTTTCAGATACTCTTCCGCTTTCCTCTCGATGGACTCATATTCTCTGAACTGAGAGTTTAAAGTACTGGTAAACTCCTTATCTTCCGCAATATTGATCAATTGTCCCAAAGTATCTGTACCCATTTTAGCATTTTGATAAATATAATTTAAATATTCTTCATTCGCATCCATTGTATTACCTCCTTGGAGATAATATTCACCGAATACTTTTCTTTTATACGGTTTGATAACGTCTTAGAAGATATTACATTATCTGTCAGCCATACGGTAACCAACACCCATTTCAGTAAGAATATACTGAGGTTCACCGGGATTTTTTTCAATTTTTCTTCGAATATTTGCCATGTTTACACGAAGTGTACGGCTTTCATTGGCATAGGGTCCCCAGATTTCCTTGATAATATAATCATGGGTTAATACTTTGCCGGGATGTCTTGCTAAAAGTGCAAGTATTTTATATTCAATAGGTGTCAGATGAATGTTTTGCTTTTCCAGATAAACACTTCTTTTCTCATAATCGATTTCCAGTTCTGCAATCTTAACAATACCCGATTCTTTTTTCATTTCCTCACTGCTTCTTATTCCATGGCGCAAAGCTGTTCTGATACGTGCCAGCAATTCAGGGGTTCTAAAAGGTTTTACGATGTAATCGTCAGCTTCCAGATCAAGAGCCTCCACCTTCTCTCTTTCATGCCCTCTTGCGGATACTACCACAACAGGCACCTTAGACCAGGTTCGTATATTTTTCAGCACTTCCAGACCGTCCATATCCGGCAGCCCCAGATCCAGGAGAATGAGATCCGGAATATAGGAAGCATTCATCTGAATTGCTTCTCTGCCTCCTGTACTTCGTTAAGAAGATATAAAGAAATGAAATATTATGTAATTTTCTATACCGTAAATAGCGACTGATGCCAAATGAATACAAACGGTAAGAAGCCTCTTAGCTTTCCTGTAATGCACTGCCTGAAAGACCTGTTGCCGATTTGGGTGCATAAACGAACAATTTTTGAACGATTTAGCAACTAAATAAGCAATGTGTCTGTCAGCCGGTGTGTAGAGGAAAGCCAAGAGGCTTCTTACCGCAACATTTTTTAAAATAACAGCTTCTTTAACTCATCTTTTCTGATTCTGAGGACCAATGCCCTCTCTTACCACATTATGAGTCTGATTCTGGTTTTCTGGTTTTTCTTTATGAGTTGACTGATTAAATTTTTCTTTTTCCTTGCGCTGCTGCTGTTTTTCAGTATCCTTCTGCATGTCTTCCCCATTTCTGCGCTTTTTGATCTTTGAAAAGCGCTGACTATAAATTACTGAGATTAACTGTGTTTGTCCACACACTCTGCTCAATCTGTTTAGTAGTACAAAACCAATCTTAGCTCCAACAAAAAAATATGGAATAATAAAATTGCATTTTCAGATAGTATCTGCAGCTGAAAGTATTTTATGTACATAAGATTGTAAGGTAAGTATTCATCGCATCAGGTTCATAAATCTGCTTTTTATTATGAAGCCTTGAATTCACCTTTTTGTTGTTTTGGTAATATTCAAGTTTTATTCAAATAAAAATATTCACAATCTTTTCAATAACCATTCATATTAAGTACATTTATGAACAGTATACTACTTATATAGCAATAAACAAGGTTCCCCACCTTGCTGACATAATCTTTTTTTTCATATGAGGCCAGACGGTTAAACCGGCTGGCCTTCCTCCTTTTCTATCTGTAGTTATCCCTTCCGTAAAGTCTTAAATAATTTACATATAGATAAGATTTCTGTTAGCTCATGTATCTGTTAAAAATAATCAGAGAAATAAGGTGTCTGTTGTTCAATGGCATCCTCTAACATATCTACAGTGTCAGGGCTGCAACTTAAACGTCCGATTTTATGCAGATAATCCGGACGTTTATATCCAAGGAGCATGGTTGTCATTGTTTGTATATCTATCTTATCGCTGCTTTTTTCTGAGGTTCTAAGAATTTCACCCTTTCCTTCTGCTGAAATGTGCAGCGTAAAAGTTCCCTGGTTCCAGGATAAAAGCGGATCATCCAGGGTAAAGGTCCATTTCCTGTCAGCAGTATCTGCCTTAAAAGGATAAAGGGCTATGAACATTTCAATATCTACAATACGTGCCATAAAATAAGGTGAAATGGTCTCCTTAATATCTGCATCCTCCAGTAGAAAAGCCAGGGGTTCATCGGTATGGATATTCCCGGTAACCTTTGAAATCATGGAAAAATGAGCACTGATAAAATTCCAGAGTCCGCTTCTTGCTTCTTCATGGACAAATATCATATCCTTTATATGAAAGATCTCATCTGCTATCCAGTAGAGCACATAACCGTCCGGCTCACCCTCCTCGTTGTAATAGATGGCTGCCATCAGATCATCTGTATCCCATAGCCAATACTCGTTCCAGGCAAGATCTCCCCGAAGCATCGCACCATGGGTCTGAAGTGCAAAACGCTCATAAGCTTCTCTGACCTGCTCACTCTCCGCAGGGACTCTCTCAATCTCACCGGATACCCTTTTATTTTTGGGCAGCTGATAATCATTTATTTCAAAGGTGATCTTATCCGAAATGATTTCCCAGCCTTTCCTTCTATAATAAGGAATGGAATAGGGATATAAATAAGAAATTGACTGCTTACGGTTTCGCATATTCTCAAGGGCCTGGCATAATAGCTTATGCATGAGTCCCTGACCGGAATATTCCGGATAGGTGCCTACTCCTGTAAGACCACCCATATCGTAGGTCTTATTAAAGATTCTGACCTGAAAAGGGTACACTGCTACCTGTGATATTAATTTATCATCATCAAACCATCCCAGCACATCCGCTTGCTCAAGAATGGGAGATTTGGCTCTTATAATCTCTTTCTCTTCCCAGCCTATCTGATGGAGTTCTCTGTCAGTAACCTGAAAGACATAACGAAGGAGCTGATTATACTGTTCCAGATGCTCTAAGCCCACTTTTCTCATTTTTAGCTGTTTTCTTCTACTCATAATCTCCTCTTATCTCGCTTATTAGCGACAAATAACAATTCCAATTCATATGCAGTGTTCCGTCGCAACTTAGTAATGTTATTCAAACTGACTCTAATATTTGTATCTGAATTTCTGTGAGAAATTCTTCTTCCTTCATAGTTTCCCGATTATCTATTACATATATTTCAAAGGGATCACCGGATATGTTAAAACCCTGAGACTTACTATATGCTATCATCTTACTTATGCGTTCCGTACTCTGCAGGTAATCTCCCCTGTAACAGCAGGACAGATATCTTCCCTCCGGAAGCATAAAATCATAGTTCTCCTCTGTACGCTCCAGAATAAAGAAAATGCTGCGGTATACATTTACCAGGCCTTTTTCCAGATCCTCAAGAGACATTACCGCACCAATGGACTGATTTCCAAAATCTCTTATTTTATTTTCATGCTTTCTGTGAAGCTTCTTTACTGCAAAATCCATTTCTTCATCTCTGGTGATATATTCATTCAGTCTTACACAGGGACGGGGCGGCAGCTCCTTTACTACATATTCTCCTGCTGTAATACTGGCAGCAGACTTTAAAGCCTCTATACGGTCTTTCATTATCTGTTTTCTTTCCCTGAGTTTTTTTAACTGCTCTTTGACATACTCCTGTTCTTCATAGAGTAAGGCAATGGTATTATCTATACTTTGATGATCCAGATATTCCTTAATCTGCTTCATGGAGAAATCCAACTGACGAAGATCCGATATAATATTTAACTTGTAGATATCTTTAAGACTATAAAGACGATATCCGTTTATATCTCTTTTCGGCTTTAAGATTCCAATTCTTTCATAATATCTTAGAGAATCCACTCCGATTCCATATAGTTTTGAGATTTCGTTTATTTTATAGTAATCTTTCATGGTTACCCCATTCTGACATTGATTTTTAGACACTTTGTCAGTAAAATAAAGCTCTTGACATTAGTATTATACCAGAGTTTAAAATGGAATGGTAGGGATTAATTCAACTTATGGATAAAAACCCCAGAAAAACACCTGAACAATAATTTCCAGGTAAATTTGAAAGGTTGACTGTTATGTTAGGAAAAAGATTTATTACGAAATTTATAGATAATAATAAAGGACTTTTGACATTAAAAGCCTTTGGAGCCATATTGCTGGGTACTGCAATAGGTTCCTTCGGCATTTATAATATACACCAGCAAGCAAATATCACAGAGGGCGGCGTAATCGGGCTGATCCTGTTGTTAAATAACCAGCTTGGTCTCTCTCCGTCACTGCTGACCCCTATCCTTGATATCCTTTGCTATGCAATTGCCTTTCGTTATCTCGGCAAAGATTTTATTAAGGTATCCTTTATCTCAACCCTAAGCCTGGCAGGTTTCTTCAGGCTGTGGGAACAGTTCCCGCCTGTACTTCCCAATCTGTCGCCTTATCCCCTTGTTGCAGCCATAGCAGGTGGTATCTTTGTGGGAACAGGTGTCGGCCTGATTATAAGACAGGGTGGTTCCAGTGGAGGCGATGATGCCCTGGCACTTATCATTTCAAAATTTACCCGCTGCAGATTATCAAAAGCATACCTGGCTACTGATATTGTAGTATTGAGCTTATCCCTGCTTTATATTCCGCTGCAAAGGCTTGTTTACTCCCTTGTAACGGTAGTTATCTCATCCTTGCTTATTGAGTCCGTCCAGAAGGTCGGCCGTAAAAAAGAGAAATCAGCGGAAGACTATTCATCTGAGGAAATTCCTTTACCGGATTCCATTGAGCCTTAAATTTCCTGGGGGTTCTTCACCTCCCATCCGCTTGGATTTGTTTATTATGAAAGATTTTATTCTATTAGAAAAAGGCTGATACGGCTTTTAACTGTATAAGATAAGCTTTACTTCAGACTATCTTATTATAGTTAACCAGCTGCAACAGCCTTAATTTTATAAAGGGGGTATATCCTTTTTATTCTAGTTATTTAACGACGCCATGGTTTAATAGAAATTCTGTCCATATCTTATAATAGGCTGCTTTCAGATGAATATTGTCAAAGGTATATTTTTCAGGAATACCACCGGTCTTATCTGTAATAGCTTCGTTCACATCAATATAGAAAGTAGTCTTATTATCAGCCAGCGTTGCAATTCCGTTATTCCTGTCTTTGATGTTCTTATTATTAAAGATAGGGTCGGAGTCGGATTTTTTCTTGGTTACATTCATAATACCTTCAATATAGATTATGGCATCTGGCTGAAGCTTCCGGATTTCTTCAATTACCTTTTTATACTCCGCAACAAAGGTCTTGGTGGTTCCTGTTCCTAATTCATTAATTCCAAGCATAATATAGATCTTGCCGTATTTCTGTTTTGCCAAAGCCTTGTCTACAGTAAGCTTCTTTCCATTTATTTCGGCAATTTCTTTTTCAAAGATATCATAAATCGTAAGACCTACATCTGCAAAATAAGTCGGCTCCGTCCAGCCGGAATATTCTGATAGTCCTACTGTTCTGGAATCACCGATAAAAAGTGCGTCCTTGAAGTAACTTTTTTCCACGGTCTCATATTCAACGTCTGTTTTTGTACCCGAACCCGAATTGTTGCCTTTGCCGGTACTGCCGTCTTTACCTGCATTCTTACCGGTATCGTTATTTTTATCCGTATCGCTGCCTTTTACCGGTTTCTCGCCTTTGCTGCCTTTATCGGTACTTCCGTTGTTAGCGTCTGGATTGTTAGTGTTGTTATCCGTAGTACTGTCTTTATCCGGAACACTACCTATCCCGGGGTTACTGCCTTTTTCTGTACTGTCTTTGCCGGTACTTCCGGAAATGTCGTTACCAGTACTGCCATCGTTTCCGGTAGTATGTGTATCTGTACCATTACCAGTATTATTATTTTTTCCGGAATCCTTATTAGAATCCATCGGTTCATTAGTTCCCTTCTTGCCAGAATCTATGGCTGTACCGGAAGCTGCCTCTGAGGTACCTTTATCCGGCTCATTACCTTGAGAATTGTTGCCGGCAGAAGGCTTGTTATTTCCTTCTCCGGGTGTTTTTCCAGGTCCAGGTCTGTCAACCTTGCTATTATCAGCCGGATTGCTTGTATCCTCTTCATTCCCCATAGGGTTCTTTGTATCAGCACCTGTTTTTCCGGAATCAGCGGTTAGCTGCTTACCATCTTCTGAGGCTTCTTTTGGATTACCGCCAACGATATTCCATGGATAATTTCCATCTTTTATTCCTTCAAACACAACTGCAAGCTGCGGCACCTTTAATATATCAACAGAGTAATCAGCATATACGCTGTTCTTGCCGGCATATCCAAGGAGACTGAGAAGCAGTGTACTGGCTGCTACCGCAAACAGGAAATGATATCTTTTCAAATTCCTAAAATGTTTCATAATTTCACTCACATTCTTCCGCCAGAGGGCGGTATATAATCAAACGTCAAGAAGCTTACTGATTAAAACTGGAAATACAGGAAGGGATTATTTATTCCGTTGGCTAAAAGATATACAGAGTACCAGAAGACCAGGAACAAAAAGGCTGTGCAGAAGATACTGTTTTGAAATTTCTCAAACAATCTCTTACCAAAGGGGAAGCAGAAAAAAAATCCTACTATAAACAACCATTTGTATTGTCCGAGATACTTCATAAAATCTCCGGCGTTCACATTTATGCCAGGTACAATTCCGAACATTCTGCCAAAATAAATACCCGCATCCCTTAAATTGCTGATAGCAAATAATGTCCAGGTAAGGGGAATCGCGAGAAGCATATAGATTCTTGCTATAACCCTTGAATTGTCCAGTATTCTCTTAAAAAACAACTTTTCCAGCAGTATCAATAGAAAAAGCACCAGACCCCATAATACGAAATTCCAACTGGCTCCATGCCATAAACCGGTCAAAAGCCATACTACCAGCATGTTTAAGGCAAGGCGTCCGGTTCCTCTTCTGTTTCCACCAAGGGGAATGTACACGTAATTTCTAAACCATGCTCCCAGAGTCATATGCCATCTGCGCCAGAACTCTGTCATAGATTTGGACATATAGGGATGGTTGAAGTTCTCCGGTAAATGAAAGCCCAGCATTCTTCCTATTCCAATGGCCATCAGGGAGTAACCCTGAAAATCAAAATAAAGCTGCAGGCTGTAACCGAAGGAGCCAAGCCAGGCAAGAGGTGTCGATATACTTTCAAAACCAATGGTCTGTATATCATTCCAGAGTATGCCGATACGGTTTGCAATGAGTACTTTCATACCAAGTCCGACCACAAAAAGCTTTAAGCCCTTTTCAAATTTGAACAGGCCATACCTTCTCTCCTCCAGCTGTTCTACCATGTCACCGTAAGCTGCGATAGGTCCGGAAACCAATTTAGGGAACATCACCAGGTAAGTGGCAAAGCGGAACAGGTTATGGTTTTCCTTACAATCCCCTCGATAAATGTCAATTACATAAGATACTGCCTGGAAGGTATAGAAACTGATTCCTAATGGCAGTCCCAATTGCAGGGAGGCAATACCCGTACCATGTGTTAAGGCTCTAAGAGGTACATTTATGTTTTCAATAGCAAAATTTATGTATTTGAAGAAGAACAATATTCCAAAGTTAAAAAGCAGTGCTGCTATAAGCCATATCCTGGAATATACTTTATTACGCTTCATTTCTCTGACCGCTAAAAAATTGACCAGGATTGAAATAAGAATCAGAACGAGATATTTTAAATCTCCCCAAGCGTAAAAACACAGGCTCCCGAGAAAGAGAACAGCATTCCGAAACCTGGCAGGCATAACATAATAAATTATTAAAAACAACGGTAAAAATCTAAAAATAAATTCCAGACTGCTAAAAACCACTGCTTTGTCCTCCCTCTTGTTGTCATTATATGGTCCATGCCATATTAGATATTCCTATATAAAAATAGGCTACGAGAATGTATTATAAACTATTTTAAAAATAATACCATTAAGTAAGCTTTAATTAATTTTACAATTTAGTAAACAAACTTACAAAAAACTTAACAATTTCGACATCTTCGTAGTTATATGTAAATATATGTATTTTATCTGCTGTTTCTTTACTGTTTTGTTATATTTTACGCAGATTTAACATACTTCCAGAATTCTTTAGTTGTACCTTTATGCATACCGTTTTATCCTCTTAACCAAAAAAAAGGCTGCCTGAAACTCGCAGCTTATAATACAGCTTCTGGTAAATTCTCAGGCAACCTGTTTTCAATTATGAGTATTTTTACAGATAATCAATTTTTTTCATTTATCAAATCTTTTCTTTTATTGAATCTTTTCATTTATCAAATCTTTTTATTTATTGAATCTTTTCTTTTATTGAATCTTTTCATTTATTGAATCTTTTCATTTATAATTTTTTTCATTTCGCAAATTTCAATAATAAGTTGGACTAATTATCTTGTTATATAAAACACCTTATTTAAACTGCACAAATTAGATTCAATTGATCTTCATATAGTTCCTCAGGAATTTTGTAAATGAAGAAACTTTCCAGGGAGAGTATTCATCCATTCCTCTATGAAGGTGATATCATTAAGGCTATACATTATCCGCTTTCCTTTTGGAATAAAACTGTGTATCAAGCCATTATACACTATAACGACAGATTCCAGATATGGTTTAGCGGTCCGTTTCCCTGCCCCAGCTTAAGATTTGCTCTGATTGCACCGGTTACATACTCCTTGGCAGCGGTAATGCTATCTCTTATTACCATTCCTTTTGCCAGATTACAGGCAATGGCTGAGGATAAGGTGCAGCCTGTTCCGTGAGTATTTGGATTGTTGATTCTCTCCTGCCTGAACCAGCATACTTCACCCTCCTTATACAGCAGGTCGTCACAGCATTCCTGCAGATGTCCCCCTTTTATCAAAATATATCCGTCATACCTGCTGCCAATCTTTTGTGCAGCAGCCAGCATATCACTTTTGGTCCGGATGCAGATACCACTGACGGCAGAGGCTTCGTACAGATTTGGGGTAAAGATATGGGCCAGGGGAAGGAGTTCTTCAATTAAGGTAGATACTGCCTCTTCCTTCAAAAGACTTTTTCCGCTAGTGGAGACCATTACCGGATCTAATACGATATTTCTCAACTGGTATTCTTTCAGCTTCCTGGCCAGGCTCTTCATGATTTCTGCATTATACAGCATTCCAATTTTAACTGCATCCGGAAAGATGTCTTCACAGATGAGGCTTAACTGTTCCCCTACAAACTGAGGACTGACTTCATATATCCCGGAAACACCAAGGGTATTTTGTGCCGTTAGGGCTGTAATTACACTCATGCCATATTGTCCGTGGGCAGTAATGGTCTTTAAGTCTGCCTGTATTCCCGCTCCTCCGCTGCAGTCGGAACCTGCAATGGTAAGTACTTTTTGCATAAGTCGTCTGTCTCCTTCCCTTCCTTAACTAATCAAGAAGATGCTATTATCTGTTTTGCAAGCCTTTTCATTTTTGCTGCGGCCTGCATAATATCCCTGCTGCCAAGAATCGCAGATATAACAGCCACACTGCTTATACCGGTACCTGATAATTGGAAAATATTTTTACTGTTGATTCCTCCGATGGCTGTCACCGGTATGGTTACCTCATGACATATGTCCTTTAAGGTTTCAAAGGTCAGCAGACTTGCATCGGTTTTCGTAGAAGAACCAAATACTGCACCTGCCCCCAGATAATCCGCCCCTTTTTCCTCTGCTTCTGCTGCCTCACGGACATTATGAGCTGACATACCGATTATCTTATTCTTTCCGAGGATTCTTCTTGCTTCAGTAATATCCCCATCCTTCTGCCCCAGATGTACACCAGCGGCATCCACTGCCGCCGCTACATCAATTCTGTCATTTATGATAAGGGGAATCCGGTAACTGTCCGTCACTTTTTTTACTTCCAGAGCTTCTGCGGTAAAAGCATCAAAGGAAAGTTCTTTCTCTCTCAGCTGTACCATGGTTACTCCCGCTCTGACGGCAGCTTCTACCTGCTCTGCCAATTGCTTCTCCCCCAGCCAGGTTCTGTCTGTAACCAGGTATAAAAGCATTTTATCCCTTAGCCTGTCCATAATCTAATATCCTTTCTGTTCTTCTCTCAGCAGAACGCGTGCTTTCAGTATCTCTTCCTCCATGTTACTTATGGAATCCATTAGATGAATTTTCAAGGAAGCCGTCCCCTCATTCCTCTCCATGATTTTCTCATAAGCAATTTCTCCGCCTATTCCCATGGCTGCGGCTCCTGTAATTGCAGCCCTTAAAGGTTCCTCCGGAAAAACAGCACAAAAAGCACCGATAACAGCACTAAGCATACAGCCGGTTCCTGCTATTTTACACATGGCTTCATGTCCGTTACGGAGATAAAAGACCCTTTCTTTCTCTGCAAGAATATCCGTTTCTCCCGTAAGAACAATGACTGCTCCGGTCCTTCCAGCAAGTCCTTTTGCTGCCTTAGAGGCTTCCTTTTGATTATTTCCTGTCCCGCTGTGCTCTTTGACTGCATCCACTCCTTTTGAGCTGCCGGTTCCTTTATATAAAATCTGTATTTCGGAAGCATTTCCTCTGATAACGCTAAATTCTATTTCCTCCAGTAACCGAAAAGCTGCCTTTAAGCGGTAAGCAGAAGCTCCCACTCCCACGGGATCCAAAAGTACAGGGAGTCGCAGTGCATTTGCCTGTTTACCGGCTCTGATCATAGCCGATAGCCTGTTGTCATTTAAGGTTCCCAGATTGATTACCAGAGCATCACAGCCTGCCGTAATTTCCTCTGCCTCCTCCGAAAAATCTGCCATTACCGGATATGCACCACAGGCCAGCAATATATTAGCGCAGTCGTTTGCGGTAACATAGTTGGTGATACAGTGTACATGAGGTGCTCTCTCCCGTAATTTCCTGAAACTTCCCTCAAAAATAGTATGTACCATTATTTCCTTCCTTTAAAAAAGTAGTCCTAAAGTATTTCTACCTTTTCTCCGTTTAATATTTTGTTGGTGGTTCTCATTGCACACATTTTGCCGCACATGGAACAGCTGTGCTTATCTGATGGCGGTGCACTTTCAAAATATTCCCTGGCTTTCTTTGAATCAAGAGCACAGGCAAACATTTCCTCCCAGTCAATTCTTCTTCTGGCATCGCTCATCCGGTTATCCTGCTCTCTTGCTCCCGGTATACCTTTGGCAATATCCGCCGCATGAGCAGCAATTTTGGCTGCCATGATTCCTTCCTTTACATCGGACAGGTCCGGAAGCCTTAAGTGCTCCGCAGGAGTAACATAGCAGAGAAAATCCGCACCGTTTGCAGCCGCTATGGCACCTCCGATAGCCGATGTAATGTGATCATAGCCAGGTGCAATATCCGTTACCAAAGGGCCCAGAACATAAAACGGTGCACCATGGCATAAACGTTTTTGAAGGGTCATATTGGCAGCAATTTCATTTATTGCCATATGTCCCGGTCCCTCCACCAGTACCTGTACGTCCTTTTCCCAGGCTCTTAAGGTCAGCTGCCCCAATTCAATTAATTCTCCCAGCTGTCCGGCGTCCGTACTGTCATGAATGCTTCCCGGACGGAGCGCATCCCCCAGACTGATGGTAACATCATATTCTCTTAACAGCTCCAGGACTTCATCGTAATATTCATAAAAGGGATTCTCATTTCCTGTCATCTCCATCCATGCAAACAACAGGGACCCTCCCCTGGATACGATATTGGTCAAACGGTGGGAGGCTTTAAAGATTTCAACTGCCCTCTTATTGATTCCCGCATGGATGGTCATAAAATCCACACCCTGTTTGGCATGTGCTTCCACCACCTTCAGAAAATCCTTTGCTGAAATATCCATTAGATCTTTCTCCAGATAACCTATTGCATCATACATGGGAACTGTTCCGATCATAGCCTTTGAGTAATCAATCAGCTGCCTGCGAAAGGTATTGGTCTTGCCATAGTTGCTTAAATCCATAATAGCCTCTGCACCAAACTCCAGGGAAAACCTGACTTTTTCAAATTCCTTTTCATAATCCGCGCAATCTCCTGAGACTCCCAGGTTGACATTTATTTTTGTCTTTAAGCCTTCCCCGATTCCTTCCGGGCTCAGCGAAGTATGCAGCCTGTTAGCTGGAATAACAATACGTCCTGCAGAAATCCGCTCCATGAGCAGTTCAGTATTCATCCCTTCCTTTTTAGACACTATTTCCATTTCTTTTGTAAGTATCTTCTTTTTGGCTGCTTCCATCTGTGTATGATAATTCATTTTTATTACCTTCTTTCTTATTTTCAGCTTTTAAAGTTGTTCGTTGTGAAGAATTTTTTGTAATATACCGCTTCTGCTTAAGGATAACAGGAGTACGACGGATATTATTGCACCGGCGAAGGAACTGATACTAAAGGGTATTACGAAAGCGTAAATAGCACCTTTACCGGATAAAAACATCGCTGCAACCGGATAGGCTAAAAGAGCTCCAAGAATTCCGGTACCCACAACCTCTCCCAAAAAGGCTGCTCCAAGCTTTTTTGTGTATTTATAGAGTATTCCGCAGAGTAAAGCCCCGCACATGCTCCCGGGGAAAGCCAGGATACTTCCCGTTCCCATGATGTTACGAACCACTGAGGTAACAAAAGCCATGGAAACTGCGTATACCGGCCCCAGCACTACTCCGGCAATCACATTAAGGAAATGCTGCACTGGAAAAACCTTGGAGGCACCAACAGGAATATAGAAGGTTGAGCATACTACTCCCAAAGCGGTTAAAACCCCTGCCAATGATAACTTTTTTACTGACATATGTAATTTATCCTTTCTATTTTTTAAATAAATAAGGCCAAAAAAGGGATATACCCGCAGGTATATCCCATAAATACGATTCATCCATGTTATACTTCCCTACGTTGGCATTATCCAAATCAGGTACGGTCGAAACTATTGTTTCCTCTCAGCCTGCACACAAGCTCCCGAAATTATTTATTTAGTTTAATTATAGTATCCATAATCTGTAATGTCAATTGTATTACGGAAACCTTTCTCTTAAAATGTATTATTAAGTTACTCAAACTTCGCACTTGAATAAGTGCCTATGCACCTTGAAAATTCAATAATAACTGGCATAAAAATAGCATGAAACCGCTGGTTTTGTTATAATTAAGTTACCACACAAAATCAAACAATCGGAGGTTCATGCTATGACAAAAAGTATAACACAAAACAACCAGAATGATAACCAGATTTCTGCATCAATCAGAAAGTTTTTTACAAGATTTCATCTTTCATCGGCTCTCAAGGCTGCTAACGCATATAAAACGAAAGGATTTCCTGTAACCGAGATTTATCAGTATCTATTTCTTTTGATTTTTTCAAATAGAAGCATGTATATGAACATGTTGACAGGACGAAATACTCCGACCTTTGCCAAGGATACTGTCTATCGTTTTATGAAGATGATTCATATCAACTGGATTCGCTTCACATCGGTGCTTTGTTCCAGAATCATCAGGGATGCCATTCTTCCTTTGAATGATGAGAACAGGGTAAATGTCCTGATTATTGATGACTCGATGTTTGAGCGAAGCCGTTCAAAGAAGGTAGAACTTCTTGCTAAAGTATATGACCATGCGAAACATGCGTACCGTTACGGATTTCGTATGCTGACACTCGGGTGGTCAGATGGAAGCACATTTCTGCCAATTAACAGCATTCTTCTGACTTCCGAGAAACAGAAAAAACGTATCAATGAAGCAGCAATACTGGATAAAAGAACAGCGGGATATAAACGTCGTAAACTTTCTATGACCAAGGGTACGAAAGCCATGTTGAAGCTGTTGGAATCTGCCAAAATAGCATCCATTCCAGCAAAATATGTCCTGTTTGATAGTTGGTTTACATCCCCTAGCACAATACATGCCGTGAAGGAAATCGGTTATGATGTTGTGGCGATGGTTAAGAGGACACCAAAAATGTTCTTCCGCTATAATGGTACAGATATATCCTTGCCGAAAATCTATAATCAGAATAAGAAGCGTCGTGGTAAATCGCGATTCCTATTGTCTGTTATGGTAGATGTTATCAAAGACGGAGAAACCGTACCTGCTAAAGTAATTTATGTCCGGAATAAAAACAATCGTAAGGAATATCTCTGCATAATCTCCACCGACATAACGATTGATGAGGATGAAATCATCCGCATTTACGGAAAACGATGGGATATCGAAGTATTCTTTAAAATTTGTAAAAGTTATCTTAGACTCAGCAAAGAATGTCATTCACTTTCTTATGACGCAATGACTGCCCATGTAGCGGTTGTTTTCACCAGATATATGATGTTATCCGTTGAGAATCGGGAAACAAAGGATGAACGTTCTCTAGGTGAGTTATTCTTATACTTTTCTGACGAATTGTCTGATATCACATGGATTCAGGCCTTTCAAGTGATGCTTCAAATGTTCAGAGCACTGCTTGTAAATGATTGTGAGCTATCAGACGAAAAAATCTGTGAACTCACGGATGCATTCATGAGTGCGATTCCATCGGTACTAAAGGAACGCTTACTAGCAGCGTAAAACGAGCTGAACATTGACAACTTAATTACTGCCAGGTATTGAATTTTCAAGGTGCATAGCTAAAATCCATGTGCGAAGTTTGAGTAAGTTAGTTTATATTCACATTCTATTATTGATTCTTGTCTCATCCCAATAATTTCTACCGATATCTTATCAATACTAGTTTCAAAGATTGAATCAAATTTAATTCGTTTACTTCCGTACTGGTCTGATATACTTGAAAAAACGTTCCGGATCGTGATACATATAAATTATTCTGCCGGGGGAAGTATCAAAACAATAGCCGGTGCCTGCAAAGTCAAAGGTTGACATAGCCGTTTCTATCTTTTCCTCCACACTGCGATTTTCCTGTTCGTAATCGAAGGGACCATGTTCAAAGACAATATACTCGGCTTCAGGAACATCAATCATAAGCATTTGCGGCGGTACTTCACCTTGATAATCAGCGGGAAGACGAACACCATAACACTCTGTACGCGGTATACCCCAATCGCAGAGCCTGCCCTCCGGGTCATTGATGTACGCCATAATCTGGCCGCTGCCGCTGTTAACTTCGCTCCCGCCATCGTCATCTAATTTACCCTTGATACTATCCAGCAAGCCGCAGATTGTTTCGCAATCCTGTCCCGGAATCAGACTTTGCTTTTGCCAAAAATCCCAATATCCATTGCTTTCATAGTTCTTAATATGAAGATACTTATGTGCTGGAATGGTTACAAAATAAATTTTAACATCATCTTTAGATTTTATCATACCAATCTCTCCAAATCCATAAAAGTAGCGGTCGAAAGGGGTAATTTTTGTACGAAGAAGGACAGGCTCAGGTTTTTTGCGGTATTCACTTGGTGTTATACCGTAGGTTCCCTTAAAAGCTCTTGTAAAAGCCTCGTGGGATGAAAAGCCATAATCAAAAGCAAGATCCAAAAGGCTTTTATCACTGTCTCTCACTTCTTTGAGCGCAAAGGCCAGTTTTCTAAGCCGAAGATATTCCCGAAACTGCATACCCGATATTTCCTTGAATTTTCTGGTAGTGTGAAATTCAGAATAACCCAGCTTGCGGGATAGAAACCGCAATGTCAGTGCCTCATTGTGACGCTGTCTAATACACTCGTCTATTTCATCAACAATTATTTGAATCTGCCTGTGCCATTCGTACATTTGGCCTTTCACCTCGTTTCAACTGCTCTGCTTTTATTATAATGATACGGAGCGATGACTGCTTGATTTTACTTGCTAATCTCTTACTAACAGTCAATTTCTTGATGCGTTGTTGTCTGACGATAAAAACCAGTCAATTAAAGTCAGACTTAAAGCGATTGTTTTCCAATTAAGCTTATGGTTTCTTTATTAGTGGTGCTTCCTTAAGCATGACTCATTCCTCTTAAACACTATCCATTCATTAATATAAGTTTTATATGATATAAATTAAATGTAGTTCTTTTTTCTTGATAATGACAGATTATATATATAATGGGAATTTCGATATCGCTATCAACTGTTAAATAAGATAACAATAAGAGTGTGAACTTAGCAAAAGGAATAGATACATTGTTCCTGTCCTATTTCATATTTGCATTCTACAATTTCGGCTGGTTTCATTTCTTCAATATAAGCCAAGGTTCTTAAGGACATCCCATGCCCGACAAGAATTACTTTATCATATTCTGCATATTTATCAGCAACTCTTCTCATCCTTATTCTCATATCGTTAACCGTTTCCCATAACTTTCTAGTTCCTAATGGATAAACACCTTTACATTTAACGAATTCTTCTGTTAGGCGAAAAGCTTCTTCAGATGTAGTATATTTATTTGATAAATCGGGAAGCCATTCATGTAAATCAAGTTCTACCTTGACCACAATACTAGTGTTTCTCGAAATAATCTGAGCTGTTTGTAAAGCCCTAGTATATGGGGACGAAATAATTAGTTCAGCAGTTTTTAGTCTCTCATCCTTAGCCGTTTCCTCTGCTTGTGCTATGCCTTTCTCAGACAATGGGGCTAAGTCTCTTCCAAAGCCAAAAAAATGATGTTCCATTAATTCACCATAGTCAGCCTCGCCATGTCTTATTAAGTAAAAAGTTGCCACTATAACACCTCCGAAAATACGTATATATCATTAGTTCATATCGCCACCTACAGCAAATCTCTATTTCTTAATACTATCATCTCTAATAAATATAATGGGAAGTTCATATCCTCCCCTATAAAATTTGGAATTTTTCTTTGTAGAGCACTTATTTTATGCTAGCAAATTTCTTTATTATCATTCAAAAATTGTGTAAGTGCTTTGATTTTATCTTCCACATTTTTCATGCGATCACTTATCAAATTTTGACATAATGGATTTCTTTCCTTAATTAGTTCTAGTTCTCTTCTTTTTCGGGATATGTTATCACTATTTTTTTCAATTAAACTGAATTTCAATGTTATGCTTGGATTATCAATCGTTTTGTATGTAAAACCAAAATATTCCGGTTTCTTTTTTAACTCATATAGATGTGATGCACATCGTACTAAAACAAAAACTGACTCACCGATATAAAGAACCTTATATTTGTTGTTTTGCTCAATACTAACGGCATAAATGCCTGCACCTATTGCTTGGATTAAATCATCCTGAAAAAATTCAACTTTGATATTCATATTTATCACCACTTTCTTTGACAAAATCAAATAGTCTATTACTTATATTTTTCATTCCTTAATAAACATAATGAAAAGTTAAATTTACATATAAAACTTAAATTCTTCAAAACACAATTTTATCTGTTCGGTGTATTTTTCTATCCCCTTTTGAACATCATGTATGAAAAAATTTATTTTTTCATTTTGTGATACCGTCAATTTTTTGTCCACAAAATATGAATTGAAGCTATCGGGATTATATTGATTTATTTCATCTTCATCTATTCCGACATTGTAAGCTAATGTGGTTGTAGATAGCTGTAACTGTTTTATTGTATCCAGTTCCCATGTTGTTAATAAATTTTCGAATATTGCAATAGACTTATCACATTCTAACTTTAATTCGTATGCCGTAGTTATGTACTGCATAAAAAGTTCTTTTGGTTCGTCAATGGGTGGGAATTCTTGTAACATATTGTATTGCCTTTTAATTAGGTAAAACAAATTATGAAGAGAATATTTTTTTACTTGCGATATCTCTTCTTTTTTCTTTTTTCGCAATCCGATAGAATAGATAAAGAAACAGAAAAAAACAATAATTCCGGCAGAGCATATGTATGTAATGATTTCTTTAATGCGGTGTATATCCAAAGTAAAATTAAAGGATAAAAGTTCTTTCAGGGGTACATAGGAGTTACTTAGTATTAGACCGATTATACAAGCAAGCATACCGATTATGCACCATATAATATAAAATCGTGTTCTTTTCATATAATTCTCTCCAACGTGCATTGATAGCCGTTTTTCTAGTTTACCTAAATTGGCCTTCATATCTGTTTCAGTCAAACTAATCACTAAGGTTTGTGCCAAATGATTACGCACGGCCGTAATTTTGGATAAGTAAACTCCCGCGAATCGAAATATCTTGCACTTAATCTTTGACTTTTGTGATTTGCTACCCTTTACCCGTATAAAGACTTGTTCATATGTATTGTATAGTGCTAATCCATATACAATGGGAAGATTAAGAAGAAGCAATAGAATAGGCAGTAAGAGCTCCTTTAATGCAGCCACATTTATAATTTCATTCGGTGTTTTGATAATATGCGCAACAGTATTTATGATTACCACTACACAAAAGATTACAATAATCCAGTCGAAGAAACGTTTAACTTGTTGGTGATTTTTTTCTTTTGCTGATATCGCATATAAAATTCCAATAAATACAGTAATTGGTACAGCAATGATCTCCGTGACTAATCCAAATGTCCAAAAGTTCAGTATAAACTCGATGATAACAATTAACGCTATGTTTTCTTTTATTAGTTGTGCAAAGAAACGGTTATCTTTTGCCTTTTCTATTGTTTTAATAAATAACGGTAACTCTAAAAACAAGACCCAAAAAATTGTATCTTTTAGTAAAGAAGTATCCCAAAAACCCATTGCATATAACCCATATGTCACTAATCCGAAATAGCTTAAAAAGACAATATAAAATACAACAAATTTGCGACAGAATAATATTGGAAATACTGATGTTAAAAATTGGCGAACAGGTTTTGTAAAAACCGAGATAGCAACAGCAAGCATAACCCATATTCCAACTGCAATTTCACGATTATTAAAGACTTCTTGCAATTCACTCACTAATTCCCTCCTCCACTAATATTAATGATATTAGTCTAAATTGAACATAATTTTAACCTCTCCAACTTCCCATTATTGCTAATACATGTAGTCTAAATATACCACTATATGGATAATACTTCAAATTATATAATTTATAATATTACTTTTTTTACAATCTTAAATTAAGTAACGACAAAATTATATAAGGTTATCTTATGAATACAATTACAGAATACAATCTCAAATCCTAAACCCCATCCCGTACTATAAAAAAACTGCCCACCAGTCTATCCGTAGTGGACAAACCGTGGGCAGTGAACAAGTTTTTAACAAAACTTGATTATATTAAATTTAAATAAATAGCAAAATCCTTAGAATTTACCTGCATCAGCAGCCTGCTGAATGGCTACTGCAACCGCTACTGTGGCTCCAACCATAGGATTGTTACCCATTCCGATAAGACCCATCATCTCAACGTGAGCGGGAACGGAAGAAGAACCTGCGAACTGAGCGTCAGAGTGCATTCTACCCATAGTATCTGTCATACCATAGGAAGCAGGACCTGCTGCCATGTTATCAGGATGAAGTGTTCTACCTGTACCGCCACCAGAAGCTACGGAGAAGTATTTCTTACCCTGCTCAAGACATTCTTTTTTGTAAGTACCTGCTACTGGATGCTGGAATCTTGTAGGATTAGTGGAGTTACCAGTAATGGAAACGTCTACACCTTCCTTGTGCATGATTGCAACACCTTCAGTTACGTCGTTTGCACCATAGCAGTTAACTTTTGCTCTGTCTCCATTGGAGTAGGATTTACGGTATACTTCCTTCACCTCTCCTGTATAGTAATCCATCTGTGTCTCTACGAAAGTAAAGCCGTTGATTCTGGAGATAATCTGAGCTGCATCTTTACCAAGACCGTTTAAGATAACTCTTAAAGGCTGTTTTCTTACCTTGTTCGCGGAGAGTGCGATACCGATAGCACCTTCAGCTGCTGCGAAAGACTCATGACCAGCAAGGAATGCGAAACATTCTGTGCCTTCTTCTAATAACATCTTTCCTAAGTTACCGTGTCCTAAACCAACTTTTCTCTGGTCAGCAACAGAACCGGGGATACAGAAGGCCTGAAGTCCTTCACCGATTGCAGCGGCAGCATCTGCTGCTTTTCTGCAGTCTTTTTTGATAGCGATTGCAGCACCTACAATATAAGACCAACAGGCATTTTCGAAACAGATATTCTGAATACCCTTTACCTGGTTGTATACATCAAGACCGGCTGCTTTTGTAATCTGCTCTGCTTCTTCGATGGAAGCTATTCCATAGCTGTTTAATACAGCATTGATTTTATCTATTCTTCTTTCATATGATTCAAATAAAGCCATTTTATGTATCCTCCTTCGGTTATTCTTTTCTGGGGTCGATGATCTTCACAGCATCCGCAACACGTCCATACTGTCCTTTGGACTTCTCATAAGCGGTTGTAGGGTCTTCACCTTTTTTGATGAAATCTGTCATTTTGCCCAGATTCACGTACTGATAACCGATTATCTGATCTTCATCATCCAGAGCGATTCCGGTTACATAGCCTTCTGCCATTTCAAGGTAACGGGGACCTTTCTTTAAAGTACCATACATAGTACCAACCTGGCTTCTTAAACCTTTTCCTAAGTCTTCAAGTCCGGCTCCGATTGGAAGTCCTCCTTCAGAGAAAGCGCTCTGAGTTCTACCATAAGCGATCTGTAAGAAAAGCTCTCTCATAGCTGTATTGATAGCATCACAAACAAGGTCTGTGTTAAGTGCTTCTAAAACAGTTCTTCCGGGAAGTATTTCAGCTGCCATAGCTGCTGAATGTGTCATTCCTGAACATCCGATGGTCTCTACCAGAGCTTCCTGGATAATACCGTCTTTTACGTTCAGGGTCAATTTACAGGCTCCCTGCTGAGGTGCACACCAGCCAACACCGTGTGTTAAACCGGAAATATCCTTCACTTCTCTGGCCTGTACCCATTTTGCTTCTTCAGGGATTGGTGCTGCACCGTGGTTAACGCCTTGCGCAACCGGACACATCATTTCTACTTCATGTGAATAAATCATGTCTAGACTCCTTTCAATGTACATCAATTTTGCAGTATCTACTATCTAGTCGCGGATATGGGGCTATTAATGCCTCATAAATGCGGTAATACCGCCTTGCAGGCAGGCTTGTATCCCCTGCCTTCTATGCTTTTGTAAGCAGACAGTATGTTATTATTTTAACACCGCACTTATTCTCTCATAAAAAGTCAAATTAGTCCATAGTTTTTGAGAAAAAATTATTAACAACCTACTTATCTCTTACAGGGATTTTATGCCATTTAAGGAATCTTTCAGAATTGTTTACTTTACTTTAACAGATACATAAGGATTATTCTTAATGGTAAAACGCCAGAGATAATCTTTCGCTTCCCCTGCATAATCAATATTGATCCGTTTGGAGGTTTCTATTTCGATTTTCTCTGATTTTTTCGGTTCTTCAAGGTATAATTTACTGTTACACAGATCCAGACCATAATGTTCCTTGGTAATCCCCATTCCCTGACACAATTTACCGGGTCCGTTAAGGAGCATTTTGAATTTGGTATTTTTTCTTCTTTTTTCCATGATATCAATGCCTTCCAGCGGTTCAAGCGCACGAAGGAGTACCACCTCCGGTATATTTTCTTTATTGGCTACAATATTCATACAATTATACATTCCGTATATCAGAAAAATGTAGGCATATCCTCCTTCGTTGTATTGGATATTGCACCTGCCGTCTCTTTTACCTTTATATGAATGGGCTGCTGCATCGATTACTCCCATATAACTTTCTGTCTCAACGATGATCCCTTTGGTTATACCCTCTTCCGATTCATGGACCAGTACTTTTCCAAGAAGAGCCTTTCCAAGATTTATACCGTCCTGTCTATAAAATTCACGTGATAATTTCATATCCGTATTACTCCTTATGGCTCATGTTTATCCTAGTACTGCCTTGTAAATTTCATTTATTCAGGACCCCGCTATGCCATTAATTCCTGCTAATACATATTTTCTACTACATATTTGCTACTGCATTCCTGCTAGTAATACTTTCTATTTAATATTTTCCAACCGTAGAGTTACTGCTGCATACTTTTTACAGAATACTTGTTACTGCGTGCTGCTACTGCATACTTTCTACTTCATTGGAGCTGCCGGAAGCGCTGCTCCTCATTCCTCCGGCCAAGTAGAAGCAGTTTTCCGCCTCACCTCAAGTTATCCATATAAAGTATAGCTAACTCCAATTGTTATTTCAATGATTATTTATCCTTTTACAGCTCCTGCCGTTAGTCCTTCCACAATCTGATTGCTGAAACAGCAATATACCAGAATGGAGGGAACCACAGCTATTACAATAGCAGCAAACATCTGTGTATAGTTTGTTGAATAAGGTCCTACAAAATACGTTAACGTCACAGAAAGTGTTTTCTTGGCTGCATCGGAAATGAACACCATTGCTAAGAGAAGTTCGTTCCAGTTACTTACAAAGGTCATAAGACCGGTAACAAACAGACCTGTCTTAGACAAAGGCAGGGCAATCTTAAAAAAACTGCCATAAATAGAACAGCCGTCAATACAAGCCGCTTCAAACATATCCCCTGGCATACCACGGAAGAAATTTACCAGAATATAGATCGTCATCGGTAAAGAGAAAGTTACATAGGGGAGTATTAAAGAAAGAAGGCTGTTCGTCAGCCGCCAGCTAGAAAAGGCAACAAACAGCGGTATTAACACACAATGCACCGGTATCATCATTCCAATGAGAAAATATCCCATAGCTGAATTGGCGAACTTCCATCTCATACGCCCGATGGCAAAGGCAGCCATAGCTCCAATAAGCATGCTTGCTGCCAGTGTAATGACACAGACTATTACAGAATTTAATGTTGCAAGTCCTAATTTTCCCGCTGTCCAGGCTACCCTGTAATTATCCCATTGTAATGTCTTTGGGATTTGAAAGGGACTGCTGAATATTTCCGCATTTGTCTTAAAAGAAACCAATATGACCCATAACAACGGTGTTATGTAGATTACAGCCAATAGTCCAAGAAATATATATATGAACAGGAAACTTACTTTAAACTTTCTCACCTGCTAACCTCCTACATTTCATAATCTTCTGTCTTAAGACATTTACTGATAATAAATGTTACAATGATACATAAGACCAAAAGCACAACCCCTATGGCACTGGCATAACCGTATTTAAAATATTGAAACCCCTGGTTATACAGATGGGTGGCAAGCACATCCGTCCGATGGTTCGGCCCTCCCTGGGTCATGTTATATACCAGATCAAAGAATTTCAGGGAACCAATACAGTTCAGAGACAGAGAGGTGGCTATCATAGGCTTGATTAAAGGTAGGGTAACATGGCAAAAACTTTTGAACCTGCCGGCACCGTCTATATAAGACGCCTCATAAAGCGAACCGGAAATTCCTGCAATCTGCGCCATATATAACATCATGGTAGTCCCCACATACTGCCACAGGGCAACAAAAGCAATTACCCACATGGGCAGAACGATATACCCTTTCGTATCCATCAGCCAAAGAGGCCCTTTTATACCTATCAGGCTGAGCAGTTGATTGATACCCATCTTCGGGTTAAAGAGAAAGGACCAGAGAAGTCCCAGCGCTGCGGAAGATAATACTGCAGGCAGATAATAGATGTTTTTAAACAGATTTCTACCTCTCTTCACATTGGTAAGCAGTGCAGCCAGCAGTAAACCCATAAATTGCTGACTGACAGCAGAAAACAGCATAAAGAAAATGGAGTTCTTTAAGGCTGTCCTCATGGTGGCATCTTCCGTAAACAACTTTTTAAAATTATCAAACCCTGTAAATTCAGCACCGGTTAAAGCATTCCAGTTACAAAGAGAATAATAAAGTGCCTGGCAAATCGGCACTAAGAGAACAGCTGTAAATAAAATAAATGCAGGTGCAACAAACAGAATAATTGCTGTCTTATTACGATATATTTTGTCCATAGGTACCTCCCTGGCAATTTTTACTTAACTTCGTTGATACGAACCCCAGGGGCTGCGTAAACGAATGTTACAAGAATGCGCAAAAAGAATGTCGCAAGAAGTCCTTGGCTTTTCTGTCATGAACGGTCTGAAAGACAAATTGCCAATTCTGTGTACTGAAAGCGAACAGTTTTTTTACGGTTATAGTACACAGAAATGGGTAATGTGCCTTTCAGTTGTTGTGTGAAAGAAAACCATGGGACTTCTTACAGCAGCCTTGTGAAATAAACAGTCTCCTTTTTACCCTTCGTTCTATTTTTTATTACGGACATTCTCGGTATAGAAAGTTTGAACCTGTTCAAAAGCCTGTTCAGGGGTCAGACTGCCCAGGAACAGATCGACCATTGCATTATCAAATACATCTCCAGCCTCCACCGATACCAGGGATTCATTATAAAAGCCCAGCGTTCCGGTTGATTTAGACAGGATATCCATTACATAGCCAAGCTGTGCCGGTGCTTTTTCCTTATCATATGCCACGTCGATTACCGGAATCTTACCAGCGATTTCAGCTGTGTATTTTTGTGCTGTCTCATCAGTAAAATATTTCATTAATGCCAGGCAGGCTTCCTGGTTCTTCGTGGTAGCACTCATTACAAGGTTGTCTGTCTTAACGATCATACGGTTAGGATCTGCTCCGCCTTCTATGCCGGGGAAGCTGAATACACCACATTTTGCCTCGAATTCCGGGTTATTTCCGTTAATCTGTCCAATTGCCCAGGAACCCTGAACCAGCATGGCAGCTTCTCCGTTATAAAAGGCAGCCGTTGCCTGATCATTGGAATCCCCTGCTGCAGTTTCCTGAAAATACTTGGATAGCTCTACCAGTTTATTGCCTGCATCAAGAAAGGTCTTGTCAGTCCAGTCAAGGGTTCCTTCATTCACACCCTTCAAATTATCCGGTCCGCCCTCACGGTCACAAAGATAACCCGCAATCATGGACAGGCACCAGGCTGTTCCGGCCGAACAGGAAATCGGTGTATATCCGGCTTCTTTCAGCTTCTTGCAGGCTTCAATCCACTGATCATAGTTTGCAGGTACCTCTACGCCCGCTTTTTGAAACATTTCCGTATTATAGAATACCAATGCTGCTGCAAAGTTGGTAGGCACTGCATAAATCTTTCCGTCATAGGTCATACGCTCAAAGATACCTTCTGTAAAATTACTATACCAATCCTTTTCACTGGTTTTAAGAATATCCGTTAAATCCGCTGCAACACCGGCCTCTACATATTGGGTAAGATTTGGACCGGGACTACATATAAACACATCAGGACAGTTCTTGGAGGCAATCAAGGCATTCAGTTTGGTATCATATTCCTCCAGATTTGTGGTAACAGCCGTTACATGGTATTTATCCTTGTAATCCTCATTGAACCTGTTAATAACATCAGCATAACCCAGGGAAATCAAATCCTCTGTTGCTGTCAGATCATCCCAGAACATCCATTTGATCTCCTGTACTTTCCCATTTGAAGCATTTGCGGCCTTATCTCCTCCGTTAGCGTTATTACCTCCGCACCCCGCGAAGGAACCGCATACCATTACCGCTGTGAGAAGTACTGCAAGAACTTTTTTCTTAAACATAAATACATAACCTCCTACTCATTATTAATTGTGGTAAGTAAACCCAATATTCAGCCTAACCTTTAAGCAATGAGTAAAGTATAGCAAAGCAATTACCCATTTTCTTCCAAATAATTGCTCATCTACTCCTAATTCTTGCTATAAACATGAGTACGATATAAAACCTTATTTACTCCGCGTTATCTATAGTGCTTATACTAACTTGATTTTCCTTGTAAGAAATATACAAAATAACCTTTCTTTCTTATAGTACAAAGGTATATACTAGTTATATACTCTATTATGACTCTAAAAAAATCGCAATTTTTAAGAAACCTACTTCCTGTTCTGTACAGACGCCCAACTTTTTGTTTACCATACATATTTTTAAGTAGTGTTACTTGCTGCCTGGCTAGCAATCCCGCAGCAGAAAACCACCATGGAGTTTTAAACAATGAAAGAATTTTCAGATACTCTTAGTTAAACAAAAACTTTATTTAAACTATATAGTAAGGAGAGCGAGGTTATAATCATGATAGAAACCTTGAATGGAATAAAAGAAACCGTTAATTTTAAGACCAATACGACCATAAGGCTTTATGCCAATGAGGACTGTGAAGCCTATCCCAGCCATTGGCATGCTCCTCTGGAAATCATCATGCCCATTGAAAACAGTTACCGGGTCACCTGCTGTAAGACTTTGTTTACTTTACGAGAAGGTGATATCCTGATCATTACTCCGGGAGCCGTTCACAGTATGGAAGCGGAGATTGGAAAAAGACTTATATTTCAGGCAGATTTTACTCTTCTTCACGGAATAAAAGAATTAGAAGCAACTTTGTCCATTATTTCTCCTGCTCTTTTGATAATTCCCGAGGATAAAAAAGAAGCCCATAATAGCATCAAAGAGCTTCTTTACGAAATTTCCGAAGAATATTTTAATGATATGTCTCTCAGTGAAGCTTCTATTTACGCGAAGCTCCTTGAGATCTTTGTACGTATAGGCAGAAGTTATTCTCCTAATCTGAATTGCTTTAACAGCAGGCTTAATAAGCAGCGGGAATATACCGAACGTTTTCTGTATATCTGCAGCTATATCAGTGAACATTGTGCGGAAGACATAAGCCTTGATAAGGCTGCAGCATTATCTGGCTTCAGCAAATATCACTTCAGCCGCCTGTTCAAACAGTTCACCAATGTCTCTTATTACAAGTACCTGAATAAAAAGCGCATCGAAGCAGCTGAAAAATTATTGGCTGATAATGAATTAACCATTACAGAAGTATCCCTGCGGTGCGGTTTTTCAAGTCTCTCAGCATTTATTCGTATGTTCCGGCTGGTGAAGGACTGCACTCCCACGGAGTTTAAAACCATGTATACCTCTTAGTGGGCTATAACTCTAAATCTTTCTGCTTACCAAAAGATAAGACAGCGGAATACCTTTATGATTCAATTCCTGAAAGGATTCCGAGATATCATAATCAAATTCCTTCAGTTTGGTTATGTTCATCCCATTTTGAATTATTCCATTCATGATATCTGACAGCGTATGTGAATAACTGTAGAAAGTCTTTGATTCATAATCTTTCCCACACATATATCCCATACCGTTATTCTCAATCCAGGGATCTTCTTTAAAATAGGAGTTCACAATTTTTTCAGGCATACTTTCGTTGAAGTTCTCTTCTCCATATACACCAAACATACCTGTTACCGGATGCATCTCATTGATAAATAATAGCCCTTTGGGTTTCAGACAGGCTGCTGCTTTTTCAAAAAATGTCCTTAAATCACGAAACCAGGCCAAAGCCCCTATGGTTATAAAAATATAGTCAAAGCTGTTATTATAACTTTCGTTGATATCTCGTATATCTGTTGCGATAAAAGTACAGTTTAAGCTTAATTCCCCGGCTTTCTTATTGGCAAAGGCAATCATATTTTCTGCAATATCAAAGCCTGTACCACTAGAAACCCCCAGCTTCATAAGTCCCATCAATTCCCTTCCGTTATTGCAGCAGAACTGTGCAATTGACTTACCCTTAAAATCATACTGGGTAAGTTCCTCTGCCAGCACTCCTTCTATAAATGGAAGGTTCTCATTTGCCAGGCGGGAATCAATATCATCTCCCCAGCCTTCCTTGTGATTATTAAAAGCCTCTTCCCAGGCCTCTTTATTATTTATGGTATAATCCATTATAAATTCCTCCCTGTTTAACAATTGTATAGCTTAACTTATATTACCACACTTGGTGCCACCTGTTTAGTTTCAGGAATTCTTTAAATAAATTAATACACAAATCAAATATTGATTTATAGGATTTGCAATACATGAGAAAAGGGCCGCCTGTTGGCGGCCCAAAAACTTTATTTAACTGTTACTTTGATTTTTTGTGTATGTTTTCCGTAGGTTATCACCACATAATCCGTACCTTTTGATACTGCTTTGGCTCTGCCGGTGGTCTTATTGATATCAACTATGGATTTTTTTGCAGTGGAATAAGTTATGCTGTTTGCAGTGTATCCATAACCTTTTACAGCAAAGGTAAATATTTCACCTTTCTTCATGGAATTCGTTTTCAGTACTACCTCTATATACGCCTGCTTTACTGTTACTTTTTTGGTAAAGGTCTTTGTTATGCCGCCAATGGCCGCAGTAACTGTTATGGTAGCAGCTCCAATACCTTTGGCAGTTATTTTACCTTTGGAGTCTACTGTGACTGCTTTTATATTGCTTGACTTATAGCTTATGCTCTCTGTAACCGCTCCATTAGCAATTGCTGCCTTTACCGCCTCCGGAATTTCCAGCTTAACTGTTGTGGTATTTCCGGTATTCCCGCCAAAATACAGCGTTGATGATGGAACTGCAGCCTTTAGCTCCTCTAATTCACTCTCTAAAGAAAGCTTATCTTCTAAAACAATCACATAATCAGAGGCATGAACAAACTGAAAAGAGGTGTTTCCTTTTGCATCGACTTTGTTTATGGATTGAAGTTTTAGAGTCTTAGTCAGCGGGTCGTAATAATACAGACTTGCAAATTTACCAGCGTTACTCTCCTTCAGCTGAATCTTTAGTGCTGCCTGGAAGCCAAATTCACCGCTATGAGCAAGCTGTAAGGGAACATAAGGTTTCTCACCAGCTGTTTCCTGAATAAGTGTACCCGGTATTGCAGCTTTATTCAGAAGTATTTTAAGATTAACGGCTGCCAGGTTCTTACCCGTTATATCCTTTCCGTTAATAATCCAGCTATAACCGTCATATTTCAGTTCCACACTGATATCTTTTCCTTTAATAGCTGACAGGGCTTCTTTGGGAAGAACGGAATCACTTCCTGGCTGGATTACGATATTTTCTTTCTGCCCTTCCTCTGCTGCCTGTCTCAGGTATTTTGCAATATCCTCCCAGCCTTTTATATTATCTGCGCCTTGGATTCCTGGTTCTGTTGCCGGACCAGGTGTTTCTGTAGGAATCACTGTAACCGTTGGTGTGGGTTCTGCTGAAGGTGTTGCAGTTATCCCAGGTGTTACTGTAGGTGTTGGCGTCCCTGTAATTACAGGTGTTACTGTAGGCGACACCGTAGCTGTCGGGGTTACTGTTACTGTAGGGGCTATGGTTGGGGCTACAGTTGGTGTGCTTGTCGGGGTTGGTTCTGCTGTCGTTGTCGGTGTTGCTGTCGGCGTTGCTGTTGCTGTCGGTGTTACTGTTGCTGTCGGTGTTGCTGTTGCTGTCGGTGTTGCTGTTGCTGTCGGTGTTGCTGTTGCTGTCGGTGTAGTACCTGCTTCTGATACCTGCCTGATAATAATTGCGTTCAACCTGGAGGTATTTCCCGTAGCAAAATACATGGAAAGCTGCCCATCGGTCACAATTACATTGCTTACACTTCCAATATTATAGGTATTTGCCGCATTGCTTACTGTAAATACAGAGGCAGCGTTATCTACGGTTACCTTCACACTGCTTTTGTTTGCGGAACCAGAAGAAAAGTCAATTTTATAAGTACCATTAGGAAGGTCAACCAGGAAAGTTTGCCCATCAGGAAGTACGAAATCTGTATAAACTTTGGCAGGAAGTATTCCCTTTTGTGTAAACACCTCCGTACGACCTTCAATTATTGCAGCACTATTACTAAAACCATAACCTTTGGCTGCTGAATACTCAATTCCCAGCTGCTCTGCCGTCTTTTTAGCACCTTTTGCATTTACGGTAACTCCGGTCCATCCGATTTCAACATTACCGGTACTGATACCAAAGTCAAATCTCCATAATGCCTTATAGTCTACATATACGGTAATAGCAGCTGTCCCAGAGTAGTCTGCAATAGTTCCGGTAACTGTTATATTGCCCACGGTCTTAAGTGATTCAGCCGCTGCCTCTATATTCCAGATAACAGGCACGCTTAATTTATCACCTGATTTGAAGTTTGCATTTACCGCTGTGGGAAGCAGGGCCTTTAATTCGGCTTCCGTACTGTTAAGTGCCGCTTCAACACTTTGGATTTCATCAAGGCTTACAATGTAATCCTCTTTAACCTCTACCTTCATCTTTACAGTTCTGGTACCGAACTTTCCGTCAGAAGTCTTTAACTCTGCCGTTGTTCCCTTTGCTTCATAAATACCAGTACGTGATTTATCAACTCCTGTAGTATCCCAGGTAACTGCTGCTTCCTCTGCCGTACCGTTTAAGAAATGGAAGGTTACCTTTGCGGGGAGAACGATGGAGGTTTCATTTTTTACAAGATAATGGGTATAATAAGGTTCTGTCTCACTGGTCTTTGTATATCCCGCAAATTCATATCCTGTAATAATATTCGGTATTACCGTTACGGTTTTCGTAATTTTAAGTGTATAACCATTTATAGTTGCTATTACCTGATAGGTCCCCGGCTCTTTCAGGTTCAACTCTGTAACATCCCAGGTAACGCCGGCTTCTGTTTCTTTGTCATTTGAGTCTATTACCTTTATGGCTGCCGGTAATAGTGCCGCCACTCCGCCTGCGGGCACAGGGGTATCTTCTACTAAGTCCTCAAGTTCAAAGTCTACTATTGAAGTCAAATCCACTGCAGTCTTAACCTCCAAGGGTAATGACAGATAAGAGGACTTTCCTTTTATTACTGCTGCTACGCAATACTGATAAGCAGTATCGGAAGCCGCCGTCAGATCCTTATAGGTAAGAGTATCTTTATCCACCGTATCAAGGAGTTCAAAAGCCCCCTGCTGTCCTGTTCTTCGCAGTATCTGATAGCCTTCTGTCTCATAACCATAGATACTATCGGAAGCTGGCGTAAAGTTAAATTCTACGGAATGGATACCAGCTTCCTTTAAGCTCAGCTTTGCAGTCTGCACTCCTTCTGTCAATAAATAGTCCAGATTAGCCGGCTGGTTATAGCCAACATTCTGCCAGGCGATACCCATACGGTAAGCATCATTTTCCATAAGGCAGGGAATAACATAATCCGTATAGATGGTTGAAGTATATATCCTGATCTTACTGTTATCCGCAGAGGCTCTTGCTATGATTTCTTCTCTCCAGTCACCCAGAATATCTGCTACCAGCCCCAGATTACCTTTCGTACCGTTGCTGGTATAAACCTCCGTACTTTCAAAGAGTTTTTCCGATATGCTGTCTGTATAATTCCATTTAGTAATGTTGGTACTGATGGGTACATAAGCACTGTTGTTAAAGCTATGGTTCTGTAATTCGCTTAACAAATCTCCATCCCAGAAAAGTGAAAAGTTCACATCCGGTGTTCCATTGGATATCTTAATAAAATTCTCCAGGGTTGACAGGGAAGAATAAAGTCCTCCGTCCGTACCGTCCCAGGCAGGATTTGCCCACATTTCCGCCCCTTCATAGCGGGGATCCACATCTGCTGCTACACCACGTCCGGTATCTACACCGGTAAAATACCCCCATAACACTTCGCCGGTTTCCGCATCATGTATCTCTACCTGGTATTTGGCATTGGAATGCTCATGTACAGAGAAGATTTCAAGTCCAGGATTGGAAGGAATCCAGTCGGATACATGCATGGCATCTCCATGTCCTAAACCGGTGGCATATTTTAAGCTTCCGTTATGGTCTACGATCAGGGCACCATATATAATCTCATCTTTCCCGTCATGATCCAGGTCATTTATGGAAAGTCCATGATTACCCTGGGCTTCTGTTTCACCATATATACTTGCCGGATAATCATTGGTATCAAATTTCCATCGCAGCTGAAGCTTATCGCCGATTCCGTCGTTATTGGTATCCACAAAATCAAAAGCAGTCAGGCAGGATCTGGTATAGTATCCACGGCAGAACACAGCACTGGGCTTCTCACCATCCAGATAAGCAACTGCTGATAAGAATCGGTCTACACGATTGCCATAAGCATCTCCCCAGTAGGAAACATCCCCTCTTACAGGTATATATTCCGTGGTATCAATAATCCTTCCGGTTTCACCGTCAAAGATTGTCAGATATTCCGGTCCGTTTAAGATATAACCGGAGGTATTCCTATAATCATTGGAACTGCTGACAGAAGAGGTAGGTAATGCTGAAGCATTTACAACTCCTACATATCCGGTTTCAGTAAGGACATCGTTCACATTCTGGTAAGAGGTGCTGCCGTCGGCAGTTTTACAAATCAGCTCTGCACTGCCGTCACCGTCAAAATCCCATACCTGATACTGGGTATAATGGGCACCGGAACGAATATTAACTCCCAGGTCAATTCTCCACATTAGAAGGGCTTCTCCTGTAGCAGGATTGATATCGTAAGCATCCAGTATGGTAGTACCGGTATAACCGGCTCCGGAGTTATCCCTGGCATTGGAAGGATACCATTTGACTATAAGTTCATAAGCACCGTCTTTATCCAAATCTCCTACGGACATATCATTGGCTGTGTAGGTACAGCTTGTTCCGTCGGGCATTATCTGGTCTTCTGGTTTATCTAGCTGCATTTCTATGAAATAATTGTCCCAGACAGCCGTTGCTATCGCTTCTATGCCTGATGATGTACCATCGGAACTTCCTGTTACTTTATATACATCACCGGAAGTACCTGACGCATCCACACAATTTGTTACAGAAAGACCGGAGATTAATATCTCATTATTTTTATAGACTGTAAAGGTAGTATTCTCTGTATCACTCTCTAAAAGTCTCCAGCTTAAATATACCCCTGAGGTCAGTTCATTCCCTTCTGTATCCTTTGTGGTTACATTGATTTCACCACCCTTATCTCCTGACAGATCTACTGCTACCAGACCTCTGTCAGAGAGCACCTCTGCTTTCTGTCTGATAAGGGAATCTGTTATGGGAGTCTGCAAGGCATCGGATTTCTCCCCTACACCGCCTTTTCCTACCGCTTCCACTTTGTAGTAATAGTGAATATTGGTATCCAGGTCACTGTCAGTATCTGTATAAGAAGGTGCCGCTGCTTCTCCTACTTTCTGAAAGCCGGTAAAACCTTTGGCTCCTTCAGCTTTGTCAGAGCGGTAGATGTTATAGGAAATTGCACCATTTACTGCCTCCCAGGAAATTACGATATTCCCTTCTGCTGCTGAAACACAGGTCAGATTAACCGGTTTAGCCGGAGGTGGTGAATTAGAGTCTGTCATTTCGATGGTTAAGACAGAGCTGGCTGCCGATTCTGTACCATCAGCTGTTACAGCCGTTACATAATACTGTCTGGTCTCACCGATGTTGGCCACCATTGCCCTTGCGTCCAGAGATTCCCTGTCGGCTGCCGTAATGGACTTAACAACAGTAAAGTTTAAGTCAGTGGAAGCTTTCTGATATACCTTATAGGAAACAGCTTCGCTTACTTCACCAAAGCTTATGAGGAAGGTAGCATTCCGCTCGGTAAATTCAAGTTCTGAATAGGATACATTGGCCGGTGCCAGTAATAAAGGTGTAATTTCCATACCATTTATATAAGCATTGGTACCTCCTACTCCTAAATTCAACATCCCATCCGTAACCCTGACCACAGCACTCAAGGTACCGATTGACTGCCTTGCAGAAATTGTTCCAATAGCTGCTCCTTCTGATGTGTAGGAAGCTTTAATGGTACTGGCGGTAGACAGCAGATCACCTGCATATATTTTCAGTTCATAATCACCATTCGGTAATTTTACCGTAAATTCACCTGCTCCCAGACAGAAATCATCCGTCATGGCATTGGAATCGGCATTGCCGTTATTTCCGCGGTACCGGCCTCCATTGGGCGCGGTAATCCAGCCGTATCCCAGTGTCTCAGAATAGAGCTGGGTGCTGGTTACCTGATTCCAGCCCGCGAGTACCGGGTCAGAGGCCACATTGTCAAAGTCGTATCTATACTGTGCAGATTTGGTGGTTACGGCGAATTTCTCTGAGAACTCACCTAATCCGAACTCATTAAAAGCTCTGACAGCGTACACATAGGTTCTTCCGCCCACGCAGTTTTTATCTGTATATTTAACCGTAGAACTTACAGAATACTTTTGTGCCGTTGAAAAGTCCACATTGTCTATGGTCTCACCCTCCGTAAGTTCCTTTCGGTAGATATAGTACAGCTCCGCACCTTCCGCACTGTTCCAGTTAAAGCTTACACTGGTTGCTCCTACCGTAGTAACCGTCGTTCCGGTAACTGCTGCCGGAAGGGTGGTGGGAGCATTAAGCTCTACCGCTCCCTTCAATGCATCAAGCTGTGCATCGGTACTGTAGCTTCCAATCAGCTTTGCCACACATTGGGCAAACTTATATGCGCCATAATACTGGAGATGGGTAGAATCTGAAACACCACCGGCATAAGCGCCCTCATAATCGCCGGCTGCCAGATGCAGGAATAAAGACTTGCTGCCCTCCACACCAATACTTTCACACAAGGCCAGGGAAGCACCCGTTAAGTCCAGTACCGGAACTCCCTGGGCTGCGCCTAAGGTTAACATAGCCTGCCTGTAACTTTCAAAGTCACTGTTAAAGGTTCCGTCGGCCTTCGGGCTGTACCTGGCTACCGGGGTTACAAGGACAGGGGTAGCTCCTCTCTGTCTGGTCCCGTCTATGTAATACTGTAAAGCCTCCGGGAACTCTGCCGGTGACACATAACGATTTGGCCTGGAGGTTGTGGCATCATTATGTCCCCATTGCACCAGTACGTAATCACCGGGATTTACGTCCTCCAGGAGGTCATCCAGTTTCCCTTCGTCTATAAAGGACTTGGAGCTCCTGCCGCCGATTGCCCTGTTTTCAATTACAACGTTTTCGGTTTCATAGGTCTGGGCCTGGCTGTAGTTACAGTCAGCTGTTTCATATTCGCCTACAAAGCTGCCAAAGAATTTGTGCATTACCTGACCCCAGCCGGTCTGAGGATAATAATATGCATCATAGGTCTGCACTGTTGAATCGGAGGCAATAAATATTGTCGGTTTCGCTACTGTTCCATTGGTTGCCTGCCTGATTACGGATACCTTACTTACATATACCTTACCAGGAACTGCTGAAGCTTCCTGGGTGGCACTGCTGGCTGCCAGGAATTTCAGATTCAGCTGTCCGTCCACCAGTACCGCAGTTATGGTTGATGTTACCGAACCTCCCGGAACTACCGTAATACCGGAGGCTTTTGTTATATCCTCTGCCTCCAGATATGCAGTATAGGCTGTATCTGTTGGATTTACCAGAGTGATGCCTATATTGTAATCAGCATTCTCAAGATCCATACTGAATTCCGAAGTATTTTCATAGGTGTATACACCATAACCGCTGCTTTCTGTTTCTGTCCACACCTTCCCCGATATTTCCAGTACGTCTGCACTGATTGCTCCTCCTGACACAGTATTTACATATCCGGCAGCTTCAGTATATACCGGAACTCTTGGGTTATATACCCCGCTAACCCAGCCCGCTGCTTCATTTGGATATGCCACATCCTGAAAACCAACTCCTGTATCGGGTGTATAAACACTATCCTTTGTTATATCTGTGCCAAAGTTGTATTCGGCAATTAATTGTTCCTCTGCATAATGCGCATAGCCTGACGTGTTCCCACCGATTTCCTGTGCAGCTACCGGCAAACCGGTACCGGCTGCATTTCCTGCAGTCATGGTTACAGCCAATAGTATGGCAAGCACTCTGCGTTTTCGCTTTTTCATCCCTTTACCTCCAATCATAATTCTTACCTACAGGCAGCAGCTTAAAGCTTTGCTGCCCTCCGTAAACAAACCCCAAAAAGTTCCTTTCTAAAATTTACAAATCCTATATTAAATCGGATATGTAATATTTTCCATTCAATTTTTATAAAATACTGTTCACTTTCAACTTTGAATAGTGCATATTTTTATAATTCTAAACTTATATCAATTTTTAGCTTGTTTGTTTTTGTTATTTTTTTGACACTTAAATAAAGTAATTATACAATTTCGCTTAAAATACCATTCAAAAAACCAAAAATCCATTTTAAGTTGAAAAATGGATGAAATATACTTCACGGAATACTATTTACAAATCTCATTTATGATTTTTACTTGTAATTTTTGAATAAGATAACTATAATTAATTGAGCTATGGATACTTATACAAGAACTACACGAACTTCATCCCATGATTTTGATCTTGAAGAAATATATGAATCTTTGCTTACAGTTATCTTTTGAGTTTCCAGACTTATCAGGCTCTATAGCCGGGCATGTCCAGATTAACCGATTATAACGAATGACAGAAATGAAAATGGAGGCTTACAAATGAAAAAGACAGACACCAAAGACTTGTTGTTAAAGGACAAGCTGCTTAAGGGAGTTAAGAATATTTTAATTGTAACAGTTGTTGCATTATTCGTAACAGCCGGAATTGCATTACAGATATCCTACGACACAGCCATAAAGGAGAAGGAACAGGGCTTCGATGTGGAAATCAAAACCGCCGTTGATAATCTTATCAGCACCCTTTCAGTTAACTATGCACGTTATGAGAACGGTGAGATAACGGAGGCAGAAGCTTTGGCAACAGCCGAACAGTTAGTCAGGGACAGTCGTTATAATAATGGCAATGGATACTTTTGGGCTGATATGGCTGACGGCTTGTGCGTTGTTCATATGAATCCTGAATACGAAGGTACCATGAGGTTTGAAGCGGAAGACAAAAAAGGTACTTATTACATACAAAATCTTATTAAAGCAGGGGACAACGGGACCTCTTATACAGAATTTTATTTCACCAAACCGGAAAAAGACGGCATCTTTAAGAAAAGAGCTTACACCGAAAAGTTTGAACCATACGGCTGGTATATCAGCACCGGGAATTATTACGATGATATTAACCGTGAAGTATTTAAGCTCCGAGGCCAGCAGGCTGTTTCCAGTGCTTTGCTGATCCTTATAAGTATTGCCTGTGTTTTTGTCGGTACAAGAAAGACCAGCAAAGTTATAACTGGTATCATACAGCCTCTGACACTGGTGACCAGACGACTTCATCAATTGTCTGAAGGTGATGTCCATTCCGCCGGAACGGAAAATATTACAACGAAAGATGAGACCGGGATTCTGGCAGCTGCCGAAAACAGCCTGATCACACAAATGTACTCTATTGTGGAAGACATCACCAGGAATCTCTCAAAAATTTCTTCCGGTGATTTAAGAATTCAGACCGCAGGAAATTATCAGGGCGATTTTATACCTATAAAGAACTCTATCAATGACATTACTTCCTTCCTAAACGAAGCACTGCTCTCCATCAATCAGGCCTCCAGCCAGGTAAAGAGCGGTTCCGTACAGGTTTCCGATATGTCAAAGACACTGGCGGAGGGAGCTAGTGACCAGGCCGGAGTTATTGAGGAGCTGTCCGCTTCCCTGGATGAAATCTCTGCTCATGTAGAGAAAAATACTAAAAGTGTGGACAGAGCTGCGGAATACATAGAAAAGATTATAGATAAAGCGGAAGAAGGTAATGGCCGCATGCAGAACTTACGGACTGCCATGGATAATATCGAACTTGCTTCTGGAAAAATCAGCTCCATTAACAAAGCAGTAGGTGCAATCGCTGCCAGAACCAATCTCCTGGCACTGAATGCTTCCATTGAATCAGCCCGTTTAGGTGCAGAGGGTAAAGGGTTCGCTGTTGTAGCCGAAGAAATGCGCCTGTTAGCAATGCAGTCGGCAGATGCTGTAAACGAAACAGAAAAACTTATCAATACCTCCATTGCAGCAGTTGAAGAAGGTTCAAAAACTACACTTGAAACCGCTTCCTCCTTAAATGATATCAACACCATGATCGACCGTTTTAGAGATATAATGAAAGAAATAGATGGTCAGAGCAGGAAACAAAACAACGAGATTATGCAAATAACCCAAGGCATCAACCAGATATCTGCTATCGTTCAAAATAATGTTGCCGCAGCGGAAGAATGCTCTGCCTTCAGCGAAGATCTAAATACACAGGCAGCTTTATTATTTGAAAATGTAGATAAATTTATTGTGGTAACCTAAGCCATGTCTGAACAATCGTTACTCGTTCCAAATGCAGTGTTTAACCACCCATAAAGTGTGATCCGGTCCGGCACAAAAAAGCTACAGGCACACCCTACAGTTATTCAGCAGTATCCGTATAAAAGGAATCATTACAAATTGGATAATCCGGAAAGAGGTAATTATGAAAACCTATGAAGCAATTGATGTAATCAGTAAAGCTATGATAGCAGATGGACTATGTGAAGCAATTCTTGTTAAAGGCTCCATTGGACGGGGAGATGATGATGAGTTCTCTGACGTAGATATGTATGCGGTTGTTAAAGAGGAACACCTGCAGACCTTTCTGGCAAATAGAATGGAATATCTGGAGAGCTATCTGCCGGTTTTATATGCCAGCCATGTGAATTTTGTTGCAGAACAGATTGTTGCAATCTTTAACAACGGTCTCCATTTCGATTTATATACCGTTACAGCAAACACTCTTCCTCATAGTGACAAAGCCAGGATCATTTACGATCCAGCGGATAAATTCAGTTCCTATGAACCTGAATTTCGTATTATCTCTGTGGAAGAGCTGGTTGAATACTTTAACGAGGCCATGTATTACTTTATAGAGGGCGATGCAGCCTTCAGGCGCGGAAATTATCCCTGGGCACAGCATATTATGTCCAGTACCATCAGCTATAGTGCTATTTTACTCCGCTATCTTTATGACAAGGATTATGCTTATTTAGGGCTTAAGAAAATAAATGAAATCATTCCTGCCGAACAATTTGAGTGGCTTTGTGGCGCAGCTTCGGGAATGAATAAAGAAAGCGCTAACAAAATCATGGATTGTCTCATCAAGATACTGGATTATATCATTGATAACTATCCTACAGAAATATCAGAGAAGTTTAATCTTAAATTTTATTACTGGATAAAAGAAAATACCGGAATATCACTATTCCGGTAAGATTTGAGAATTTTTATTACTTTTATTACTATCTAGCTAACATTTAAAATAAAGTCGCATAATATTAAAATTTTGTTAATCTCCAAATTATGTAATATAGAAATCGTATCGACATCAAAATTATAAATATCGATTATATTAACATCAAAATTATGAATATTTAACTCATATTAGCATAAAAATTATGAATATCGTAATCTTATTAACATCATAATTATGAATATCGTAACCATATTAACCATCATAATTATATTAACATATAACTATATCAATATCTTAACTATATCAAAAGCTGCTATTTTAAAGCTTCGCTTCACATTAAATTTGTTGAAGTGATACTTTGAAATAGCAGCTTTTATTCTCTATTCTTGTTCCAGGATACATTTCTTAGGACAGGCAAACTGACAGGCTCCGCAATCTACACAGGCAGTAATATCAACCCTCCGCTTTCTATTCTCCCCCTCTTTGATACATCCTACCAGGCATACTCTCTGGCAGGTGCCGCATCCAATACATTCATTCTTATAAATAATTCTGGGCATACTGCCCTCCTTAAAACGATTCTTTACAGTGTCTGTTTGCAGGCTTCTACTGTAATTTCCAATACTCTGGTAAGGAAAGGATATTTCTCCTTCATTCTGCCAAAGTCCTCTCCTTCTTTCAGAAATTTAGCTGTTCCTTCCAGTAAGAAGCCTGTCCCCATATACTGATATCCCATTACTTCCTTGCTGCCCAGTGCGAGCTTAACCCTGGGATTACTCTTTATATTATTCTCTGTATGAAGCATAGCAGCTGCAGGAATAAGAATTCTATTATCTTCTGTTATGACCAAATAACTGTTCCAGGTATTTACTACATGTGCTTCATTATCTGCACAGGTTACTATGGATACCACTCCTTCATGATTTAATACTTCTAAAAATTTTTCTGAAAACATTTGATTATCCTCCATTCGATTTCTTGAATTGATGTTAAAATAAATTTAGATTGGTTATTTATGTAATTCCTGGTGGTATGCTATTACCGACAACTGCTGAAAGATATATTGAATCAAATCGCAGATACACATAATCGTCGATAACTATTATCTTTAATTATATTATAATGTTTCTGCTCATTTGTCAATCTATTATTTTTAGTTTTATTTTTATTTGCTGACAACTTGAGATGTTGAGATGTTTTTAACAGCTTCAAATATGAAATCAAATTTATATACTATCCATTTTATTTATAAGTGTCTCTTGAAGGAATGTTCTGATTAGGCTATTATTATATGGTATAAAGTGCGCGGGACGCACGGATTGGAGATAATATGAAATTTTCTGTTGGTGTAGAGTATGCAATGCATTGCTTATTATATATGGTTAATTCGGAAGCTGGAAAGTCCGTCGGTATAAAAGATCTGGCAGCTTTTCAGGGAATCTCTGAAACCTATTTGTCCAAGGTCTTTACGAAATTAAGTAAAGGAGGCATTATAAAATCAATTCCAGGTGTCAACGGAGGTTATGCATTAGCACGTCCGGCAGAAGAAATAACCTTCTGGCATGTGGTCGAGGCGGTTGAAGGAAACGAGTCTTTCTTTCAATGTGCGGAAATCAGGCAGAACAACATTCTGCTGGATAAAGATAATCTGCCCGACACACACACACAATGTCCCTGCTTAATCAAAGTGGTTATGCTGGAGGCCGAAAACGAAATGAAGAAGTATCTAAGTACCAAGACTATTGCCTGGCTCTATAACGAAGTATACCATAAGATACTTCCCAAAGAATTTGAGACGGCTACCCTAGAATGGTTTAATAATACGAAAAAATAATGAATGGAGCAGCACAAACGGAAGGATATATGCTCCTGTTTGAACTGCTCCTTTGTTTTATAACTCCATAAGTTCCTTCAGCGCAGAAATATCATAAACCGGCCTTTGGCAGCTTCTGTTCTGACATAGATAATAAGCTGTCCTGTCTTCTACCGGATAATCTTTGGTAAAAGGAATCAGCTCACCAAGCTGCTCGTCATTCTCTGTACTCTTTACCACAACACTTAAACCGGGAAGATAATGACGGTTTAATAACTCCTCTAAAGCTGATGTATCTCCGTCTTTTGTGACACATACCAGCTCTTTGCCGGGCTGTATGAAATCAAGCATAGCTGAGAGTGTGAAACTGTGTGACAAGGGATGATCAATAACCCCGGAAAGATACTTTATCTGAAGCTCAGCTGAATTTATGAATTCCGTATCTCCAGTCAGATCCCCAAGCTTCTTTAATGCAAATGCTGCCGCAGAATTACCGGAGGGTATAGCATTATCATCTACTGCTTTGGGCCGGTAGATCAGACTTTCACTGTCTTTCGCACTTAAATAAAATCCGCCTTCCTTTTCATCAAAGAAGAAAGCAAGCATTGTCTTTGCATAACTGACTGCAAGCTTAAGATACTGAATATCAAAAGAAGCTTCATATAAGGTTAGCAATGCAAGACAATAAAATGCATAATCCTCAAGATGTCCCTCTCCTTTACTGCTGCCGTCTCTGTAACGTACTTTTAGACGCCCTTTCTGAGATAGATGCTCTTCAATAAAGGCAACCCCTTTTTCAGCCATTGAAAGATATTTTTTTTCTTTTAATACTCTGTAGGCTTTGGCGCAGGCTGTTATCATAAGACCATTCCAGGAGGTGAGAATCTTATCATCCTTGTGAAGCTCAGTCCTTCCCAAACGGTACTTATAAATCTGGGGGGTCAGAGCATCAATTCTTTCCTCCAGAATGGTCTCAATGTTACCAAGTTCTAGTGCAGGGATTCTATTCGGAATGTTCTTTCCTTCAAAATTACCTTTTTCTGTTATATCAAAGTGTTCATTAAAGTACTTTCCATTATCCTTACCCAGTAACTTTACTGCTTCCTCAGGCAAAAAGGTATAATACTTCCCTTCCTCTCCTTCACTGTCTGCATCCTGGGCACAGAAGAAACCGCCTTGGCTGCTTCTAAGCTCCCGTTCCACATAAAGCAGAATTCTTTCTGCAATATCACCGTAATGTCTCTTTCCAGTCAGCTGCAGGCATTCCAGATAGGAAAGGGTCAGCAGGGCATTGTCATACAGCATCTTTTCAAAATGAGGCACCAAAAAGACTGAGTCTGTAGAATATCTGGAGAAACCGTATCCTATATGATCAAATATTCCGCCCCGATACATAGCATCCAGTGTCTTTTCTACTATAGTGAGTACTTCTTTCTCTTTGTAATAATGGTAATATTTAAGCAGGAACATCAGATTGTGAGGTGTGGGGAATTTAGGCGCTCTGCCAAAACCACCATTGGTTTTATCAAAATACTTCCTAAAAGCTGCTGCACCGGAGTCTGTCAGCTCTCTCAGGTCTACTTCTGATTTTATTTGTTCCTTCTGTTGCATGGCCTCCATAATTTCATCACCGGATTTTAACAGCTCTTCTTTTGAGTTGTCCCATGCTTTTTTGACCGCTCTTAGCAGATCTGTAAATCCGGGCATATTATACCTGGAGTGCTTTGGAAAATAAGTTCCCGCATAAAAAGGCTTCTGATCCGGAGCCATAAATATACTTAGCGGCCACCCTCCTTCTCCAGTAAGACTTATACAAGCTGTCATATATACATTATCAATGTCCGGTCGTTCTTCTCTGTCCACTTTTATTGCTACAAAATTCTCATTGAGGTATTCGGCAATTTCCTTATCTTCAAAGGACTCATGTGCCATTACATGGCACCAGTGGCAGGTAGATTTCTATAACCAACGTTAAGAATACCCAATAGATAAGAAAATTGGCTTATCTTCTGCTTTTGCTTTCGTAAATGCTTGTTCACACCAAGGCCACCAATCAACTGGATTATAAGCGTGTTGAAGTAGATAAGGACTTTTTTCATGTATTAATCTATTGGGTATCTTGCTAGTTGTCATAGGGCATCACCTCCTTAAATAAAGATTTAACCTTATTATACCCAAACAAAAGGTGACTATGTAAGCCACTTAGCCACTAATTTTTATTTGAACTTACTCTCAATCATCAAACAAGTAAATCGCCATGGACGGTTATTTCCTACGCTTTCTTGAATATCCTAAAAAAATCTGTCTTACCAATTTATCTTCTAAAAGCTTATTTTATATTCCAGGGTATTGTATTTCCTTGCTCCAAAATTCCGGGCCCGAAAGGTGTTGTTTCTCCTGTTTCTGGATTGGTAGGCTGGTCTACTTGAAATAAAAAACCGCTCTTTCCATATCTGCCGATTATGTACAAAAAGAAAGCTACTATGAAATAACTCAAAGTAGCAAAGTGTGTTATGTATTTCAGAACCTTTTATACTATCTGCAAAAATTGCTCTTCTGAAACAGTTATGATATGTTGCTCTTTCAATTTATCTAAATAATCTACCCAATCTTTTGTATATTCATCAGGGTTTATTTTAATAGCATATTCGCAATATGCTATTTCACGGCCTTTCGTATCAAAACCCAAAGGCGCCAAAAAATAAACCTTTTGATTCCCTATTAAGTCTGTTCCAAAGGTATTGATGGACCAAAATTTAATGTAAAATAGGTTTTTCGCCATATACTGCTTGTACCAATCAGGCTGATCTTTTGGTGCTCCGCAAACATATATTTCATCTCGTCCTAATAAATGTCTGGCTTCCAAAGGTGAAAGTGCAACACCATTTTTATCGGTAAAATAGGCATTGTTATTCGGATCGAAAAGCACCCATTTATTCATTTCATTAATATAGACCATAGAAACAACATGGGTGTCAACATCATTTGGGCTATATGGCTTACAATGGATAGTTCGTGCAATTAACCCCGAAGCGAGACAGCACTCCGTGAATACAATCGCTATATGATAGCAAAATATGCCGGGTAAGCGACCTTTGCCGAAGGAGTAATTTAATATAGAAACAGAGTCTTTTGATATATCAACCTCTCCACCACCGCCGCAATGAGGTACATTGTCATATACCCATTGCATCAAATTTATAGCTTTTGAAAAGCAATTGCCACCACCTGCAATTTCTAAAACATGATATTTGCTGCGTAATAATTCAAAACCAGGATTTTTAACATCATGCTCAATTATAAAATTATCACAGCTTGATTGCGAAAAATTGTCAAATACCCTTAATGCACCTGTGAGCAATAAATATTCGCTGTTCATTTTATTTCACTCCTAAAGTTAATTTAAATAAATTCAAAAATATGTAAATATTATAAATATTATATATGGAAAAATCAAGTAATTAGCAAATCCGTGATACACATTTTGTTTGAACCGGTTTTTATCTGCTCTGGATTATATGCGTTTTGCAGGGAAAACAGAGATAAAAGTATAGCACGTAATGTTATGGAAAGAGCACCGATCGTATTCGAATATTACTGTTTTTGACACAGGATAGTATATATGATAATATGAAAATCGGTAAAATAATGAAGAAAGGAGCTGATGCTATGTTTATTAATATTATTGAGGTGAGAACGTATTAAATTATATTAGCCGATTTACCAAGGTTAATTTACTTCTCTCTCAGCATGAGGAGTTAAATATGAATTTATCAAAACCTTTTGAGACAAAACGAATGAATTTTCGTTTATTAGATATAAATGATACAGAAGTGGTTTGCAGGCAATTTTCTGATGCAGATATGTGCAGATACTTTAGTGAACCTCCCTGCAATATGCAGGAGGCAAAAGAAATAATTGAACATTACCAGAATCCGGAGGGAAAAGATAATCTGCGGTATGGTATGTTTGATAAATTAAGTAATGCCTTTATCGGAACATGTGGTTATCATTACTGGGATAAAGAACTTAAACAGGTTGAGATTGGATATGATATATGGAAGGACTATTGGAAACAGGGTTATATGTCCGAGGCTTTACCGGTACTCCTTGCTATTTGTTTTACACAACTTGGTGTTGATTGTATCTATATCCTTACACACCCTGAAAATTATGCTTCTCAGGCTACTGTCAAAAGGTTTGGTTTTAAAGAATGCAGTTTCCGCAGATTTTCAGATGATGATCAAATATGTATGGAATTGCTGTCCTCTGAATGGAAGTCTGATAACAAGTAATTTAAAGCCGCTTATCAATGTGATATGATTCCTTTAAAGTAGATAGATTAAATATAAAAAATCTGTTACTTTGAGGAATCATATCACTAGAAATAAGCGGCTTTCTCTTTATCCTCATCATAGGCATGACCCGAATGCTGTTGCGAAGATCTTCTGTTGTAACGTTTATCAATTAATGAGAATCTTTTCTTATATATTATTGATGTGGCTTTAAAATATGGCCACAATTCTCCGGAAGCATGCACTTTGTTAGTCTCAGAAAGTATCCACGTATTACCTTTCAGATTTCATAGTTCCATGTAAACTTCCATTTATGTTTCATGTATATTACGAGTTCCAGTTACTATATTGTGACAATTTAAGTATGGTAAAAAACATCAAAATATTTGTCCTTATTGTTATATAATAGTACTGTAACTTATGTAGCGCTATTATAAGTCTATTACTTCGTTGCAAATCTAAAAGTTGATAATTATATATTGCTGCTAATTTAAAAGCATAGAAGGGACCTGATAAATGATAAAGGTAAGAATTGAACAAAAGCCAGCTTTTCAAGTAATTGGAAGAAAAATATGGATCTCCGGCCAGGAGAATGAAATCTTCGGTGAATTCTGGCAACATTCCAGGGAGAACGGTCTGGTAAACAGATTAAAGGAGTTGTATCATCAAAAACAAAATCCAATACTAAACAGTGCTGTCCTTGGAATTTCCTGTGTGGAAAAAGATCCTTCCCTGCGAAGCTTCTATTTCTACATAGCTGCTGAAGCAGATGACCCTGCTACAATCCTTTCTCATAATCCAGATCTGGAACTATATACTGTAGCTGCAAGTGAATGGGCAGTATTTGATAATAGAGGAAATCTTCCTGAAGCACTGATTGCTGCTGAAATGTATGCTTTTATGGAATGGCTGCCGGCTTCAGACTTTATCCACGCAAACGCACCTGAAATGGAGCTTTATCCTCCTGCCCCTGACAGTAATACTCATAATGACTATGTTGAATTCTGGCTGCCAATTAGAAAAAAATAAAGTAAGGAAACTCTTATGGATTATATTGATAGTATTCAAAAAACCATTGATTATATTGAAGCTAACCTAAAGGAAGAACTTGATATCAACAGAGCTATCAGTGAATCCGGCTATTCTCTTACGCATTTTTATCGCATAATCCAGTCCTTTAGCGGTATCTCTCTAAAGGATTATATTCGTAACCGCAGGCTAAGCGAAGCCGCGGTTGCTCTGCGTATGTCCGATACCCGAATAATTGATATTGCTATGGAATACGATTTTCAATCCCAGGAGGTCTTTACCAGAGCCTTTCTCAGATTGTTTGGTATTACTCCCGGTCAATACCGCAAGAGCCGGGAATCTATTACCCTTTATGAGAAACTGAATGCCCGTCAGCTATTTATGAGCTTAAACGGACTGTCCATAGAACCCACTATTATTCTCGAGAAGATATTTCAGTTAGTCGGTATTACAAGAACCGTACATCCCGGCTCAGCTGATATCAGTCAACTCTGGAGAGAGTTTCATCATAGCAGTAATTCAATAATAACCCCTTTGAATTCTGACAAATTAATAGGTTTATGCGAATACATGCCGGATATAACGGATGATAGTGAATTTTCCTATATGGCTTGCATAGAAGTCTTAAGTACTGACAACCTTCCCATGGGCATGAATGCCAAAATAATTCCATGTACAAAATACGCCGTATTTACTCATTCCGGAACAGTGGATAGGCTAAAAGAGACTTATGATAAAATATACGGTGTCTGGCTCCCTTTAACAGGCAGCCAGCTGGCAGAGGCTGATACACTGGAGATATATACTTTACAATCTTCAAACAACTATAAGTTGGATATTTATATACCTTTGAGATACTAGGCTCACTTTCACAGTTGCAAAAAGCTGCTGTTTCCTATCCATAAAAGTTGCAACTGCAACCTATAATTAGGATATGAAACAACAGCCTTCTGTCAGTTTTTATTATAAATAATTCTTTTAATGGTATCATAAGAAAGATGATATTCCTCCATTAGTTCCTGAATGGAAGAACCTTCAGCTTTTTTTTGTCTTATTTCTTCATTTCTAATCTGTAGTTCTTTTCTTATGGTAGTCCTGCTGCCCCATTTACAGCGGCTCTCCTTCGGCAGGGGAATGTAGATCAGTCCGCCTCCAAAGTATTTCTGTATTTCTTCTAATACATGATCCGGTAGGATTTCTTTTCCGTTTATATATGACATGGCTTTCGCTCCTTCTGATTGTTTTTATCAGAGAGCAGCACATTTCATATTCATATCTGCGATTCGTTTATGGCTCTATGCAAGGAATCGCTGCACTGACATGTCCTGTGCTGCATAGAGCATTTTTGGTGATTGGTTTGATTTTTTTATATATAAGAGATATTCTAACATTTATTACTCCTCATCTATTAAGCTGTCCCCAGGTTAATTTATAGCTTTATTTTTAGCACTGACCTTTCTTATCAATAGAACAGAAATCAGCAGCAGGAGTTACTGCTTCCTCTATTGCGACAGGCAGTTCTACATAGTTACCGATGTCAAAGGTCTTCTCACCATTTTCCAATACGAAAAACGGTATACCGATTCTTCCGGCCTCTTTCACTTCCTTAAACAGCTCGTCATTATCACGATATGCCAGAAATTCCTTAAGAGTAGCTGTATCACCGGTTATATTCTTATATTCCAGCTCAATATCAGGAAGTGCTGTTAAATCCTTTTTGGCTTTTACACAATCAGGACAGATTTCAGTTCCATATATGGTTACTTTCATATTTACCTCACATTCTGCCGTCTGCAACGGCATAAAACCATGTTCAATCTGTTGCTGATTCTATTTTAACCCTACTCCCTCATTATGTCAATCTGCGTATCTGCATCAGGCTGAAATCCAAGACTTTTATACAAATGTATTGCATTGACATTACATTCATCCGCAGCAAGAAAAGCTCTTACCGCACCATGGGACTTACAGTGGGATAAGGCCTGCTTTATTAGCCTTCTCCCTATTCCTTTGTTCTGGTAATCAGGATGCACCGCAACTTCTCTAATCCAGGCGACCGGTCCTTTCTGGCTGTTGATTCCGTAGACTCCTGTAAAACATACTCCAACGATTTCCTTTTCATCGTTCCTTTCAAGCACGACTGCTTTGTGTATAATATCTTCCGTCTTTGTTAGCCATTCTTCAATCCATTCCTGTGTCTGTCCAGTAAATCCTCTGCTTTGTCCCTTGCAGGACATAGTTACTTCAGCGGCTTTAAGACTCTCTTCCACCTTCAGAAACTCCCCATGGGAGTGTTCATTATTAATATCTGATAAATCTGACTTTGTATAATCCCTGAACTTATCTCTGACTATGTACCCTGCCTGCGTAAAAGTATCAACCCATTCCTCCGGTATAAATTCCAGATAAAAGTTATGTTCTTCTCTGGTTGCTTCTATCACTTTCTGTGGAGATACCGCTGCCCAGTGATAATGCCTGCTATCTGCCTCACGGTTAAACCCGCCGATTAATATCAATTCTTCTGTTTCGATTAACAGCTCATAATCTGCAATATCTTCAAATTCCGTATACGTAAGAGAATGATGCAGATAGTTCCCAAGTGCTTCTTTTACTTTAATAAATGCTTCTTCTTTCATGGTTATGCCTCCCTTTTTTTATCTTAGCTTTATTGGAACTTGAACAGAAAGGGTGTTCCTGCTGCTCTTATCGGATTTTACAGGCAAGCCTGTAAATCCTCACTCTGCTTTCATTATATCAGGTAAAGGGCATAATAAAAGTTTAAAAACACTTATAACTATTTTTACTAATCATTTATGGTTACATAGTATAACTATATTACACACTTGCAAGTATTTTCTTTAATCTCATAATAGCAAAGGAATCTGCTGAATATTCTTTCTCTCCGTATATTCCCATAATAGTATTAAAACCATTCTTATTCCTGCCTTAAAAAACGCCATAAGTCAGTTATTACACTTAACTTACGGCGTATTATAGTTTGAATCTTTGTTATTCAGTCTTTTGAAAGGTTCTGATCACAGCCTTTAAGATAACAATTATCAAAAAGCTTGCAACTCCGGTTAGTACAATAGTTCCGCCGGGTTTTAATTTCCAGTAATAGGACAAGGTAAGTCCGGTTACCGTAAAAAAAACTGCAAATATTACTGAGAAAATAAGTGTCAGTCTATAGCTTCTGCCAACCTGCATTCCGCAGGCTACAGGTATAACAAGCAGAGATGACACTACCAGCGCACCAACGGTTCTGGAAGCAATGGATATGGTCAGCGCTGTGAGAAGAGTAAATATAAAATTCACTGTCTTAACCGGCACTCCCGCAATTCTTGCCGTTCGCTGATCAAACCCGATAAAGAAAAGTTCCTTATACAATAATAGAAAGGCTGCCAGTACAGATATGCTTACAACCACTACCATTCTAAGCTCCAGATCGCTAATGGCTACAATACTTCCGAAAAGAAAGCTGTTAAAATTACCGCTGCTTTTGGTAAATCCGGACAGTACACCAGCTAGTCCAATGCCTGTTGACATTATAATGGCAATTGCCATTTCTGAATATCTTGGTATCTTTTTCTGTATAAATTCAATACTTAAGGCAGCTACGATGCAGGCACCGGTTGCTCCAAGTATAGGATTGATGCCAAGCAGTATACCTATTGCTACACCTGCCAGAGAGGTATGGGATAAGGCATCCCCTATCATGGATTTTCTCTGAAGCACGATGGTCATTCCGATACAGGGTGCAATAATGGCTAATAATACCCCTACCAGAAAAGCTCTTTGCATAAATGAATATTGTAGAATGCTCACGCTCTCACCTCTTTTGTATCCAGCTCCGCCAATCTGCCGTCCTCTAATTTTAGAATTCGGTTAACTCCGCTGCATTCGCTCAAAGAGCCATGGGTTACCATCAGGATGGTCAGCCCCTCCTGATTCAGTTCCTGAAGTATCTGATACAGCTGTTTCATGGATTTCATATCTATACCTGTTGTGGGTTCATCCAGAATCAGTATCTCCGGATTAACCACCAGGGCTCTCGCTAACATAACTCTTTGCTGCTGGCCTCCGGACAATTCTCCGATCATTGACTTACCAAAGCACTCCATCTGAAGCTTTTGAAGTGCTGCCTGGACCTGCTGTTTATGTGCCTTCCCCGGAAAGCGGAATCTGCCAATCTGCCTGTAGAGATTTGCCATTACGATTTCTTCCACTGTTGCGGGAAAATTCTGATTGGCATAAGTACCGTTCTGAGATACATATCCCAGCTTACCGCTTCGGATATATTTCTCACTGTCCTGACCCATAATCTGTATCTTCCCCCTTATGGGCCTTAATTCTGAGAGAAGAAGCTTAAGCAGTGTACTTTTTCCCGTACCGTTTTCTCCCGTTAGAAGGGCATAATCCCCCTGCTCTATAACAGTTGAAGCCTCTTTTATAATCAAATCCCTGCCATATGCAAATTCTACATTTTGAATATCTATTGCCTGCATCTTGACCTCTGCTGCAAATACCCTTGATTTCTGGTATTTCTGCCTTCTTAATTTGTAAGTATATAAGATATATCTTTTTGCTTGAAATACTGGAATCTTATGCCCTGAAAGGAGATAAAAAGAGTAATTCAAGCCATATATACTTTTAACGAGTTTGTTTATCATAAATAATTACATTTCATCTCAAAAAGAATGGGAGCTGTTGCACGCAACTGCTCCTACTCTTTAAGTATCTATCTGTTACTGCAAAGCTTTAACCAGGCTTGCAAGATTCTGTTCCATTACGGTAAAATAATCCGCTCCGTTCTTAATATCCTCTTCTGACAGACCTTCCAAAGGATTCAGTACATCCGTCGTGGCACCTATTTCCTTGGCAATGGTTTCTGCCACTTTGGGACTTACAAGTTCTTCAAAGAAAATAACCTTAACCTCATTCTCTTTCGCGAACTGTATAACCTCTTCCATCTTAGCGGGGTCAGGCTCTGAATCCGGAGATAAGCCTTCAATACCTACCTGATTCAGACCATAAGCACTGCAAAGATAACCAAAGGCCTCATGTGCTACTATAATATCCTTATTTTCAAAACCTGTCAAGGTTTCCTTGAATTTTTGATCCAGTTCATCAAGTTTCGCTGCATAGGTTTCATAGTTTGCAGTATAATAATCTTTGTTATCGGGATCAGCTTCTATGAACGCATTTTTGATATTTTCCATTTCAGCCTTGGCATTTAACGGATTCAGCCAAACATGGGGATCCATACCTTCTTCCTCACCATGTTCCTCTTCTTCCTCTTCACTGTGTTCTTCTTCACCGTCTTCATGACCGTGTCCTTCCATCAGTGTAATTCCAGAAGCTGCCTCAACGGTAACAAGGTCTTTATTACCGAGACTGTCAAGTACTGTATCCACCCAGTGTTCCATACCGGCTCCGTTATAGACAAAGACCTCGGCTTCCTCAAGATTCGCAATATCAGAAGCTGCCGGCTCCCAATCGTGAGGTTCAATTCCCGCAGGAACCATATCAATTACGGTTACCTTATCGCCTCCAATTTTCATGGCAAAATCATATATGGGATAAAAACTCGCCACAACCTTGAGCTTATCCTCCGTGGTTGTCACTTTACCCTCTGTCTCTTTGTCTATGTTCTTATTGCTGCAGCCGGCAGCCAAAACAGAAACCATTAATACTGCTGTTAAAATATGAAAGATTCTTTTCATTGTAGCACCTCCTGTAAAGTCAATCAATTATTTTGTCTCCCTATGCAGGGTATATTTATGCAAACGGGGACAGTATTTCATGACTTCCATCCTTTCCGGGTGCTTTTGCTTGTTCTTTGTGATTACATAATTACGGTCATGACATTCCGTGCATTCCAGTACAATTCTTACTCTCATATACTATCCTTTCCAAAAGCGAACTATTTGCATTTGCGTTTATTGAATTTATAATACCATATAATCTGCATTTGTCAATATCTCTTTAGGAGAAAATTTTTTCATATGATTCAATTCTTAGCAAAACCCTTTATTTTATCCATGGTTTTACTACCAGCTTTTTAAACAATGCAAATTTCTTTACCCCTGTAACACTTCTTCATTTGTGTAAAAAAACTATTAGCTATCAACTGATTGATAGCTAATAGTTTTTTTACACAATACTTATGGCTACAAGAGTACGTTTATATGAGATTATTGGAACTACACCTAAAAATATGATTGCATACCCACATTAAATTTTTCACTTAAGTCTCTTAATTCATATCATGGATGACATTGCTTCATGAGAGCCATGATTCTGAATTAAGAGACAGGATTAGTTAGTTTGAAGTCTTAAAGTATAACAATAATATAATTAAAACATTTTTAGGTTATACTCTTCTTGAAAAACACGATTAAATCTTTCAATATCATTCCATACCTTATTATTTACAAAACCACTTGGATAAATTATCCCTTGTTTGAATTCTTTCATTCTATTTTCAACTTCTAACTTAATATTAGGTAAAATAGTTAGATTGAAATAACAAAAGGCTACAAGAGAAGTATCATTCTCCTCTGTAACCCTTGCATTACAATTTAATAAATTTCACCATAAACCACTACATCCAGCTATTTTACAATTAGATACTTGTCTGGAATACGTAATTCTAACTCTTTTTAATTTCTTCAAGGAAAACATCCATATTTGTATCAGAATAGCACTTATGATCGCGTGATAAACTAATATATTTATCTGAACCCATCTGCATGTTTAGATACTGAATTAAGAGACAGGGATTTAGGTAGTTGGAAGTCCTAAAGTATAACCATAATAAATTTTACTCAAATATTATTTGAACCGTATTTTCATTAGTATTTTTCTTAACTTCCTGAATAATATTTTCTATTTGAGTATCTAAAACTTCTTCTTTCTCATGTGGAGCTTCCCAAACTTTCATTGTATCTCTATATACTACAAATTTTTTACCTACTAACATTTCTCCCTCTGCTTTTATTACATATCCATTTTCCAGATCAAATTTAATATAATTCATACTTCCTGTTATCTTCATCTTTTTACCTCTCAAAAATAATTGTTTCTATTCCAGTTTTAGGGTCAATAGTTGTTATTTTTGTAACATTAACATTATTTATTAGTCTTGGCAATTCAATATTCTCCCATATATTACCTTCTCTTAATTCTGATCCAATACTGCTCTTATTTCACCAGATACCTGTTCTGCATATGCACCAGAAGCCAAATCCCACACTTCCATTGTACTTGGATTACTAAAATCCCATTCTGGCATAGAAATATTTTTTGCTTCAATTTCAGCCAGGATATCTGCGGCAAACATTTTCGCTAAAGCCCCACCGCCTTTTGCAATTGCCGCTCCATATCCTAAGGTTACCAGACTTACTACCCCTGATACTACCTTGAAAGCTTGTTCATCACCCGTTAGATAATCTCCCGTTATAAGGGTTTTACCCGTTGCTGCCTCAATAATAGGAATTATGACAGTCATCTTGCTTAACGATTCTAATAGTTCCTTCCAGAAGGGTGCGTCCTTTTTATGGGCAAATTCTTTTAATACCAGGCTGTCCAGATACTCCTGTAAAGTTACTTTACTTGGGTCTATTTTATCATTATTTACGCCTCCCCCCGCTGCAAAGCTATTGCCAGTATCATGTCCTGTTCTATCATATCGATAACAGCATTTACTGCAAACTGATACGCTTTACTATAAAGATTAATAAGTGTCTGGGTGTGATTGTAACAGCGTGAATAAAACACCGGTACTTCTTCTTTTGCTTTTACTTCCTTTTTAAAATCTCTCCATCAAGCAATTTCAGCGAGAAACATTTTTTCTTCGCAGATATTTTCATTGTCTGTCATTACATCAGTATAGGACAAAGTAAGCAACTTACAATAGCTTATCTCTGTTGCATTGAGATTTTACTTCGGTTACCTTGTGGAAAATAAATGATTATAAATCAACTTTTTTACATAATAAAACGCACCTTTCGCAACAAATTTTTTCGCTACAAAAAGTACGTTTATACAAGCGTATTGGAACTACACCTAAAATCTAATTGTATACCCAGTAATTTCTCACTAAAGTCTCTTAATTCATATCATGTTATATTATTTTATGAGAGCCATGATACAGAATTAAGAGACAAAAGACAGGGATCTAGGTAGTTGTAAGTTCTAAAGTATATCCATAATTTAAATTATACTAATCTTATATTTTTTTTGATAATATTGATTAAAATTTTCAATATTTTTCCATGGATTATTTTTTTTCATTCCATTCCAAAACTCAATGCTATTTTCTAGTTCCTTCTGATTTACACTAATTGACTTTTTAATTTTTCGTCCAACTTCTTCTTTATTAATCCAAAAAGTTGCTTTGCCTCTTTCTTCCTGATAAATACACGCATCAAAATACAATATTGCAATATAAACATCACTGGCATTGCCACTAAGTAATTTGTCCAAAGTATTCTTAAATATTATTTCTATATTATCAATATATTCTTTTTGCTTATAAAAACAATTCATAAGTACTGAATTTATATCTGTTGGAAAAATATCTGATGTAAACTCTGAAACTACAATTTCATAATCTTGTTCTCCACGAATTAATTTTATCACTTCATTCTTTTCTATCGCACTAAGTATTAGCAAATTATAATCCATTCTTATTCTCCTTTATTTAACTTCTATTCTTGTAACTGTCGTATCTTTAAGTGGTATAGTATCTGTAATTGCTTCTGGTACTCCACCAGATGTATTCCCCCCAGGTATCCACAATTTGTTAGCACCTGTTTCATTTCCACTAGGAATGCGAATATTTAACCCAGAAACATTATCTGTATCAATTCTTATAAGACCTCCGCCATCACTGAAATACCCATTTGGAAATCCTAATTCTTTTTCTATTATAGAAATATTTCCATTAGCTCTTGTAATCACATCATCACAATAATTCTTTGGCATAACAAATAATGTATTATCATCAGGAACTCCCACAAATCCATTAGTTTCAGAGTATCGACTATATGCCCAATCTGTTTGAATAACTGATACTCCATCATCGAATTGTGCTAAATGAGTATCAATATAATCTTGGTTCAAATATGTTGATGGTTCTGGTCTACTACCCTTTGGAATATTTACAATATCATCAATTTGAGACTGCGTTAATCCAGATTTTAAACCACCCTTAATTGTATTATCAACCTCATCCACCCCAGTAACCTTAATTCCGTTCTTAAGCAATGCTTTATCCGCAATCACTCCCGTCGTAGATCCTAACACTATCGCCAGAGCAACTGTCACCGCAGAAGGCACACCTGCTTTATCACAAACGATCACGGTTGACCCTGACACCGCTTCAGCCAGGATATCTGCGGCAAACATTTTGGCTAAAGCCATTCCCCCGCCTTTCGCAATTGCCGCTCCATATCCTAAGGTCACCAGGCTTACTGCCCCTGATACTACCTTAAATGCTCGTTCATCACCCGTTAGATAATCTCCTGTTATAAGGGTTTTACCCGTTGCTGCCTCAATAATGGGAATAACGACCGTCATTTCGCTTAACGATTCTAATAGTTCCTTCCAGAAAGGAGCATCCTTTTTATGGGCAAATTCTTTTAATACCAGGCTGTCCAGATACTCCTGTAAAGTTACTTTACTTGGGTCTATTTTATCATTATTTACCAGATCTTCATAGTCTTTTGCAAATAATTCCGCAAAATCATCTACTTTCTGATAATTGGTGAGACTGTTATTCTTATTGCGGCTGCCTATAAAATCCTCCAGGTTTAGAGAGGTCATATCCCCCCCAACCTCATCATACATTCCGGCTCCTACATACATACTTGTATGTTCCTGTAACCCTATGGTATTATCTGTCTTTGCATCTCTCATATCAATGGCAGCCATCAGATCCACGGCATTATTAAACCCTTTATAAAGTGGATTTTCCAGATATTCATCAATATCATACAATACATCACTGGTATAGCTTAACAACGCACTTCTATGTTCTACGAATTCATCTATCCGCTGCCCTTGAGAAGAGAAGCCTGCTCCCAGGGAATGGGAGTCCAGTTCTCCTTCGATATCCTTGCAAAGCTCATCCAGATCAGCGAAGTCAAAGAGGAGGTTTGCAGAATATCCCATGGTAATATTAGCTCTCTCCAGCCAGGTGTATTTCTCAATTATTTCTCTTCCCAGTTGTCTTACCATTTCGCATCCCCCCGCTGTAATGCTCTTGCCAGTATCATATCCTGTTCTATCATGTCTATAACAGCATTTACTGCAAACTGATACGCTTTACTATAAAGATTAATCAGTGTCTGGGTGTGATTGTAACAGCGTGAGTAAAACACCAGCATTTCTTCTTTTGCTTTTCCTTCATATAAAACCTCTCCCTCAAGCAGATTCAGGGAATTTTCTATCAATTTGATTGCTTTGTTTATAAAAACAATTCATCAATACTGAATTTATATCTGTTGGAAAAATGTCTTGTGTAAATTCTGAAACTACAATTTCATAATCTTCTACTACACGTAATAATTTTAACACTTCATTCTTTTCTATTACGCTATGTATAAGCAAATTATAATCCATTCTCGTACTCCTTTATTTAACTTCTCTTTGATTTCACCTGTTTCTCTATCCAGGTATTTTTCCTTAGAGATATTCTGTATAGGACATCTTCTATTAACTCCTGCAGGAAACTAAACTTCTCATATTTCCCTTTGTTTTGAATTTTACTTCGGTCTCCTCATGGAGAATAATTGATTTTGAAACCACTATTTTAATTTGCATAATAAAACGCACCTTTCGCAACAAATTTTTTGCTACAAAAAGTACGTTTATATGAACTTATTGGAACTACAACTAAAAATCCGATCGTATACCTAAGGCAATTTTTTTGCTAAAGTCTCTGAATTCGTACCGTGGATGACGACACTTCATGAGAGCCATGATATTAAATTAAGAGACAGGGATTTAGGTAGGTCCTAAAGTATAACCATAATTTAATTAAAAATTATTTTATTTCCAATATAACATTTGAATTTTTTTCAAATGCTGGCATGGTTATTTCATATAGAACACTACCCTTAATTAAGAGGTCTCTGGAAATAACTACTGTACCATTTGATATTTTTGCAAATTTTTCTTCCAGTTTGCAATAAACATTTTTTACTTGTTCTTTTTCCAATTTACTATCAACGTCAAACAAATTTTCTTTATTTAAAATATCATATCCTTTAGTTGATTCAATCATTCCAGTATTAATATCAAATTCTTTGTTTAAAATTGGGTAAATATCCAACTCGATAATATTAATATCTCGTTTCCAATTAATATGTTCTAGCAAAAAAATTATTTCTTCTCGCTCATTAAGTGAAAATACATTCTCTATGTTTCTCCATCTTTCTTTATTAGGAATTAAAATAATATCTTTAGCTTTAATCATAGGTATAATCTGGAGAATTATAAAACTATCATGATTAATGTATTTTACCCGCTTCCATGACATTTCAATCATGGCCCCATCTGGCAAAACAACCATATTAATTCTCCTCCATTTTAATATTACTAGGGATTGTCTTAGTAAGTAAGAACTCATAAATATTTTTTAAGATTTCTTTCTTTTTATTTTCATCAATAATTTCATTATCGTGAGGTGGTTCCCACTTCGTAATTATTTTATTACTAAGTACAAAATACGACTCTCTGAAGTCCATTTCTACTTTCATTTTTTTCCCTTCATCAAAATATTCCAAACAATAAAAATGAGGCACCTCAATTTTGTATTTTTTTTCTTTTTGCATACTTAATCCATCCTTTCATTTTCACTGCATTAACTCTGTAAAAATATTGGTTACATTAGAATTTTCCTTTAATGCAGGATACTCAATAGTATTGAAAATACTTCCTTCCCAAGAATTTTTAACAAAGCCATACGTATTTCCACTAGCATTCTGAGCATATCGTGTTGACAGTCTAGCCCAAACATTAACTGCTTCTTCTTGTGTTAACGGACTACCTTGCTCAAATAGTTTTAAATCGTCTAAATATTTTCCACCAGATGTCATTTCTAATGTTGTTTTTCCATTAACCTTCGCAAATTCTTCTGCCAAAGCTCTATTACCTTGCCCTGAATAAAATGTGGCGGAATTTGGAGTTGTTGAAACATCTAATTCTTCAACTAAATCCATGTAGTAATCAAATGCCTCAGAATTACTGCCACTCTTTATTGAATCAACTTCATCCACCCCAGTAACCTTAATTCCGTTCTTAAGCAATGCTTTATCCGCAATCACTCCCGTAGTAGATCCTAACACTATCGCCAAAGCAACTGTCACCGCAGAAGGCACACCTGCTTTATCACAAACGATCACGGTTGACCCTGACACCGCTTCAGCCAGGATATCTGCGGCAAACATTTTGGCTAAAGCCATTCCCCCGCCTTTCGCAATTGCCGCTCCATATCCTAAGGTCACCAGGCTTACTGCCCCTGATACTACCTTAAATGCTCGTTCATCACCCGTTAGATAATCTCCTGTTATAAGGGTTTTACCCGTTGCTGCCTCAATAATGGGAATTACGACAGTCATCTCGCTTAACGATTCTAATAGTTCCTTCCAGAAGGGGGCGTCCTTTTTATGGGCAAATTCTTTTAATACCAGGCTGTCCAGATACTCCTGTAAATTTACTTTACTTGGGTCTATTTTATCATTATTTACCAGATCTTCATAGTCTTTTGCAAATAATTCCGCAAAATCATCTACTTTCTGATAATTGGTGAGACTGTTATTCTTATTGCGGCTGCCTATAAAATCCTCCAGGTTTAGAGAGGTCATATCCCCCCCAACCTCATCATACATTCCGGCTCCTACATACATACTTGTATGTTCCTGTAACCCTATGGTATTATCTGTCTTTGCATCTCTCATATCAATGGCAGCCATCAGATCCACGGCATTATTAAACCCTTTATAAAGTGGATTTTCCAGATATTCATCAATATCATACAATACATCACTGGTATAGCTTAACAACGCACTTCTATGTTCTACGAATTCATCTATCCGTTGCCCTTGAGAAGAGAAGCCTGCTCCCAGGGAATGGGAGTCCAGTTCGCCTTCGATATCCTTGCAAAGCTCATCCAGATCAGCGAAGTCAAAGAGGAGGTTTGCAGAATATCCCATGGTAATATTAGCTCTCTCCAGCCAGGTGTATTTCTCAATTATTTCTCTTCCCAGTTGTCTTACCATTTCGCATCCCCCCGCTGTAATGCTCTTGCCAGTATCATATCCTGTTCTATCATGTCTATAACAGCATTTACTGCAAACTGATACGCTTTACTATAAAGATTAATCAGTGTCTGGGTGTGATTGTAACAGCGTGAGTAAAACACCAGCATTTCTTCTTTTGCTTTTCCTTCATATAAAACCTCTCCTTCAAGCAGATTTGAGGAATTTACTATTTGTTTCATTGCCTCTCCCAATTCAGAGACCATTAACAGAAGCTTGTCAAACTCCTGAATCATTTCAAAGGAAATCTTAATGTTAGCAGCCATTATATACTCCCTCCTTACTGTTTATCTGAAATAACTTCAGCAGCAACTGTCTGAATTGCAGTGACCCTCCCCGCTTCATCCGCTTGGAGGCAGGCTCATAGAGATATCCCTGGTTCTCTTTCTGGTATAAAATATAGGTACCGCCGGATTTATTCCGCTCAAATTCCTGTAGGAAAGTGATATTCCTTAACTCCGGACTTTCTAAATCCTGGTACCATTCTTCAAATTCCGTCTTTTCTGCTATTCTCTCCCTGGAATCCTCTTCTGCCAGAAAGGGAATATTTCTCATATATTCATATAAGAACAATTCTTTTTTTAAAACAGTCATTTCATAACCCTTATCTGTCTTGCATAAACATATAATATTTTTTTTATCTTTAGCAAAGGCGATATTCATCTGATTCATTATCAGATACCGCTGTGATTCCTTGTAGTCTTCTAATACCTTTACCGCAAGACAAAAGCTTTCCGTCGGTTTCTTATCCTCTAAAAATTTATTCTCTGTCAGCCGTGTCAGAGTATTCTCTATGTATTCTTTTGATATTTCCTGAGGTGCACTGAAATTGGTGCCAAATATGCGCTTTCCATCTAATACACTGTTAAAACAGATAAGTTCCTCTTCTTTGAACAGCATCCTATATCCTCTCCAATTCCTGGTAAGATTTGCAGTTACCGGTAAACTGATTCATATTTTTATTGTGTTCCTGCAAGGTTTCCAGGGCTACCTCACAGGTGTTTCCACTGACTTTCGCAGTTTTAACTTTTCCAATGGATGGGATTTTCTCACCGATTAATTGTCCGTGATATTGCAGCACCAGATGCAGGTAGCTTTGAAATTCCTCTTTGCTCTTACCTTTCCACTGATCTGTAACCTGCAGCATAGCAAGAAATTCTTTGCCTAACTGAAATGCCTTCTCTATGTTTTCATTCATTTGAGATGTGTTTTTTTCGAGCTCTGCGAATCTATCACTGTCTAACACTAATTTTTCCATCGTTACTACCTCCTAACTTAATAAAAAAGACTCTTTATTTCTTTGCTGCTTTCGCACTTTGTGCTGCCGCTCTTTCTCTTTCTTCTCTTTCCTGTTCTTCCCGAATACGCTGCCTTCTCCTTTCATCCTCAAGCCTGCACTGTTCGGCATAATATTCATACATACTTTGAGCTGACGCTAATTTATTGCGAAAAGATGCTATCATATTCTTATAATAATCCAATAAATCTGTAGTATCCTTCTGGTAGATAATAAATTTATTATCATACATGCTAACTAACTCCCCAGCTAAGTTATTCTTATCGACGGTCCCTTTCATTATCTTAAATTCCATGTCACAGCCTGTTTTTAAATTATTATAGAGAGCTTCCGCTTTTGGAATTTTCTTATTTAAATATTTGACTAATTTACTGTATTCATCTCTTTTTCGTTCATTGTCCGAGGTATGAAAAAAATCACCAACAGAATCCCAGAAATACATTTTATTCCTCCTTCATTCCTATCTCTGTTATTATCCGCTCTATTTCATTTTGCTTTTTCCAAGCATATACATTCTTATTTTAAATTCTGAAAAAAGCTGCAGTAGGAAAGGATTCTATGTTGCCATCTCCTTCCTGCTGCAGCCTCTTTACGACTTAATTCTTATAATTTTAGCCTGTCAGCGATTGCCTTATCTGTCTCCTCCAAGGTAGTTGCAGTTTGCGTTAACTGCGTTTGAATTCCTGTAAGAATCTGAGGCATCGTCTTGTCCAGAACCGGCCATAAGTCGTTAGTAAAGCCGCTGATAAATGCAGATTGAGCAGCACCTTCCCAATTTGTTGCAATTTCATTGATTTTTGCATTTAATGCATTTGCATCTGCTGTCATTGCGTCCTGTTTCTGTTTGATAAAATTCGCTGCCTCTCTTAGTTCTTCTGGTGTAATTCTAATGGTTCCTGCCATTTTTTTATCCCCTTTCAATTTGTATGATTTATGTTAATTCTCTTTATTTAAGAGAATTAATATCTCATTAATCTAATTCACGATATTTTTATCTGTGTTTTATATACCATAACTTAACTTTTGTTTAAGTTTTTGTATGAGTTTTATTTAATTTATGTTTTTTACTTACAGAAACAATATGACATTTATTTTTGTTTTTAGTATCTTTTTAGGGATTTCTAAAAAATTTATATACTTTCTATATAAACTTCTTTTACTGAAACCGAACTTTTTTACAGAAGTAAAAACTTAAAGAAAATAAAAGATTGAATGAAATTATTAGTCAGGGTTATGCTCCTATCTATCAGAAAAGACTACATAATCAACTTAGCATACTATTGAACTTTGCTGTAAAATATTACGGACTGACAGAGAATCCCGGCAGAAAGGCAGGTAGTATGGGAAAGCTTGAAGCAGAAAGTTTTTATTTCTGGACACATGAAGAATTTAAACAGTTTATCATGAATAAATCCTGGCCAGACATTAATGCAGCCATTAATATATTATACTGGACAGGCATTTGAGCAGGTGAGTTATTGGCTCTTATGGCAGCAGACATCAACCTGGAAGAGAAAGCCCTTCCCATAAATAAATCATTGCAAAGGATAGACTAAAAAGACATTATAACAGCTCCCACCTATACCCCAGTAAACACGGTGAGGTTGCAGAGAAATTAAACACCTTAGAATCAAACCAGAATCAAGAAAAAATAGACTAAGAGCCTAAACCCTTTATTATACTGGTGGGTCTAGGCTCTTTATAACTTAATTAATAATAGTAATATACATACTCTTCCTTCGGTGCAGTAGCTTTCTCAACCTCTATATCAGTAAGATAAGGAACCTTCATACCATTATATTCATACTCCCCAATGGTACCGGTAACCGTCAGCCATTCATTTTCCTTAAGACCACCGGCAAGGTCACTTTCGCTTATCAGACCATATCCGGTTAAATCCACCGCACAACAGGTCATAATATATCTGCCTGCCAGAAACTGATTCTCCTTAAGTCCTTCCAAAGGAAATACCTGGGCTGTAAACTGATACCGTTTACCTTTAAAGTCCTCCAGATAATCATAAAGATCATAATACCAGGCGGCATATTCTTCATCACTTATTAGTACTGCACCATTTTCGGCTTTTACCGCATATTTTTGTGATTTATCTTCCGGTTCTGCAGGTTGGACAATTTCTGTATTGCCAAAACTATCGATACCTTCTTCTGCATCATTTGTATCTGCCTCGGTCACCTCCGCATCAGTACTGGAGTCCTCTTCATCTGAAAGCTCCTGCCCGGCACTTTTATTATTGGCATCTCTTCCAATACTGCTCTGCGCTATGGCAATATTACCGTTACCGCCTTGAATCACCGGAAAAAGTAATGCCAGTACAATGGGAACGGCATATAACCCATATTGTGAGACAGAAGAATTATGACGTCCCCTCTTTCTCTCCATCAAAAGACTGATGGCAAAAACCAACAGAACTACCACTGATAACCATAATCCCGGTAAATACCTGGGATGAACATAATAATATATCTTACCTGAAATCAATTCGTAAAGAAGTAATCCAGTAAGTGCCAAAAGAATCACAATCTTGCAGATATTATCAATATTTTTATTGCCTTTCATTAAACCTCCTAACTGTGCAAAGCTGCACCTTCAGCTTCTATTAATACACCAAATGTTACTTACAGAATAATATTAATCAATGAATAGGCCAGAAAGCCTACAACTGCCATTAACAGACAAAGCTGTACCAAGAATTTCTTTGTCAGAGCTTCCGATAGAATAATGATATTCTTAAAATCCAGCATTGGTCCTAAGGTCATAAAGGACAATACCGCAGGAAGGGTGAACTGTCCGTAAAAACTTCTTCCGATAAATGCATTTGTAGTGGAGCAGGTAGACATAAAAGCGGCAGCTATGAACATAATTCCAAACTGTATCAGCATATTTCCGCTAATCAGAGACTTGATTACCTGAGGTACAAAGGTAAGGCTGACAGAAGATACTAAGGCACCTATAATTACGTATTGAAATACACGAAAGAACTCTACCTGTGCTCCCTTAAGTACCGCAGAGGCTTTTCTTAACCCCCTGTTGTTGCTGTCATAGACCATATCAATTCCCATACCGGTAAGACTGCTATCAGCCTTAACAACATCACTGTTCTTAATATCAAGAAGTTTTAGAATAATTCCTATTACCAGGGCAATAAATACACCGGCAAGAATTCTTATCAGTATTATGAGCTTTTTCTCCGGAAAAGCATACATAACAGATAATAAAACTACCGGATTAACTGCGGCAGAAGCCAGCCAGAAGGTTATTACCTGGGGCAGCGGTGTCCCTTTCTTAAGCAGACCCGTAACAAGAGGTGCCAGTCCGCAATCGCAGACAGGAAAACAAAAACCTGCCAGTGCCGCTATACCAAAAGATTTTACAGTATTGCCGGAAATCTGTCTGATAATCCAGCCGGTTGGAACAACTAACTGCAAAAAGGAGGATAGGAAAGCACCTAATAATATAAAAGGAATCGCCTGAATTAAAATGCTGAGAAAGGATAGTGATACCTTTTGTAGATTATCATAAACCACGGAGAGGGAAGCTGTGGGCAGAAAACAAAGAATACCAAGAACCACCATAAGAATCAGCATACCAGGTGTCACAGTCTTCTTATAATTTTCAAAAGGCGTAAAGATACGTAGCAACCGGGAATCCTCATGAATGCTGTTAAGAAAGACTGTACCTGTACCCTTATTGACTTTCTTCACATTATTCTGAATGTTCTTTCTCTCTTCCTTACTCAAAGAATCATGACGATTAATCACTACATAATCGCTGTTCAGCATATGCGGCTGCAATAGCCCTGCCATATTGTGATAATAGCTGTTGAATTTATCTGCTTCACTGATGAAAAGCACATTTCTGAGCTTTAAACCGCCTTTTAACTTAATATCCAGAAGTGTTTGAATATTCCAGGTTCCGTTATACTCTATGATTATGTAATCCAGATCTTTCTTACTGATAAGCTTAAGCAGATAATCCCCTGTTAACCTGGAGGGGTCTTCTATAATTATCAGGCTGATATTCTTCTTTTTCAAGAGCTTCTCATCGTATTCAATTTCACCTTCTTCACAAACCAGTAACCCGATATTCTCATATTCTTCAAAGGTTTTACTGGTAATCAATTCATTAATGAAAGTGGTCTTACCGCTTTCCAGGAAGCCGGAAACCACATCAATATCAATTGCCATAAACTAAAATCCTCTTTTCCGATATCCCTTCCGGAGATATTCTAATAGACATCTCGCAGGATAATTCCCTTAATTTTTCACACCAAATAAACGGTTCAGCTTCTCTTTGTCCAATTTACTGCCAATCACATTGAATCTTCCTATATAATCGGGAGAACTGTCATTCATGGTAACTTCACCTGGGACATAATCAAATTGCACCCACTTTTCACCCTCAGTCTCAACAATCCCTTTGGCACGAACAATCTCCATATCCAGACTGTCAAAGCTATATAAAATCTCCGAGATTTTACTCTTCTTAAAGATTTGTGAAGTCTCGTGACCCCAGACAGAAAATACCTCCTCCGCTTTGTGACCGGACATAATATATCCGGCATTGGCACCAGAGATTCCGGGAGAACTTAAGCTTTTTACATTTCTGGACTTCTGAGGTTCTCTTTCAAAAATACCGCTGCTGCCCTCTTCTGCAAGTTTTAAAATTGCCTTCCCCTCAAGGCGCTCCCAGTCCGTAGTAATAATACCAGCCACCTTATTAGCCTTCCTTATTTCAGCAGTAATAGCATCAATTTTCTCTCTGTCAGCCTGTGCTGTTCTGCTAAAAATAATTGTTCCTGCACTGGTAAGCTGGTCTTTGTAGAATTCCGAAAAGTTCTTTAAATACATTTTAAATTTCGTAATATCAATAACCGTCAGGCAGATATTTAGCACAGCTTTTCCATCCTTAAGGAACGGTGAACACCCTTTGATAACGTCTGACAGCTTACTGACGCCGGAGGGTTCAATAAGTATCCTGTCGGGTTTATAACGGGTTAAGACTTCCTTAAGCCCTCCGGTAAAATCACCGGCGATACTGCAGCAAATACAACCTGCATTTAACTCCGTAATCTGAAGGTCGTAATCCCTCATGATTCTGCCATCAATACCAACAGCTCCAAACTCATTCTCAATCAAAGCAATCTTCTCCCCTGTTAAGGCTTCATCCAATAGCTTCTTAATCAAGGTAGTCTTACCTGCTCCTAAAAAACCCGAGAAAATATCAATTTTAACCGGCATACAAACTCCTTTACTCTGAACTAAATCATCATGTATCAATGTAACATTTTTTACTAACAAGATATTTCACTTTTAATATGTATAAAAATTTTTCCATCCATATACAAAAACATAAAATTTGTTTAATTACTATTCATCCGTAAAACATTTATATTTCAATAGAGCAGCAACTAAATATCGTAGACGCATAATTAAACCCAAATATAAATCTAATTCCAAATGCAAATGCAATACATTCGCTTTAACTATACAATCATTATATTCTCTTGTCAATAAAATAAGGACAATCAACTGCTCATTAGCTGAAAATTTACATCATTTTTCATTGAAGAATTAAAGGTAATTGGCTTTAATTCAGAGCTGCATTGCTAATTGAATTAATGAGCCAGGATTATCAAGATTATTAAAAATATAAACCGAAACTATATCAATAATTATGGTTTAAAATTATTACGAGAATTATTATCAAATTAGAAGTAAATTTATATCTTATAATTATTCCTTAATATTATACTTTATAAATATACCTTGATCATATGCAATTAAATTATTTGTTTTCATAAAGCATTATTAAATCAATTCAAAAAATAATGAAACAAACAATAAATAAAAAAAACAAAACCGAAACAAAATAACAAAAAATAACGAAGACAAACATAATAAAACAATAAAAATAAGTTTAACCTTCCGGGAACAGTTACTGAGGCTTTAGCGGAATAAGGGTTCACGAAAACCAAACGAAGAAACAGAAACTCGCTTCATTGTCCGCTGCCTCAGTTCCATTTACCTCATAATTCTCCCTCATTTCCTGATAATGCTTGACATTTTCAACGCAGTAAACTATGATTTTACTAAAAGTACGAAATTATAAATCATAGTAATAATACAAATTTGTATAAAGATAAAAAAGGAGAGGTGCATTGTGAACAACAATATACTAAAATCCGCCGATTTAAAGCAGACAAAGAAAAGAAACCTTATCCTTTCTGTGCTGGAATCTGCGCAAACTGCCCTGACTGTAGAGGAAATTGCGGAATTAGCCTCAAAGGATCTGAAGATAAATATCTCCACCATTTACAGGGCTCTGAATACTTTAGCTGAAAAAGACATTGTAATCAAGACTCTGTATCAGGATGGCAAAACCTATTTTGAAATTAACAACCATACCCACAGACATTCCCTTATCTGTACCAAATGCAATAAAAAGGTTAATATCGATATCTGCCCCCTTGAGCCTATTGAAAGCAACCTGGCAGCCAAGACAGGTTACACCATAACCGGACATAATCTTGAGATATACGGCATATGTCCTGATTGCCAGGAGAAACCTGTACTTGAGACTTTATAATGCCATGCAGCAGCATTTCCTCTAAATAAAAATAAAATTAGACGTATTTTATAAAAGACTGTAACCAATCTTTGTTGTATCTGTGTTGTACAATACACCAAAGCTGCGGTACAGTCTTAATTTATGTCTTCTAGCAGGCAATGAATTATCTTTTGTAACCTACTCCCCTTTCCTGAATACTATAAAAGGACTTGAAAAAATTAGCTAAAGGGAGGATCTATTTATGTCTGCTTTTATCGTTACAATGTTAAATATTCTGCATATAGCACTGCTTAATATTATATTAAGCTTTGATAATATTAGTGTTATAGCCTTTGTCTCTGAGAAATTAAGCAGTGATAACCGTAAGAAGGCTTATTTATCCGGCTTTACGTTATCTTTGCTCTTCTCAATCCTCTTCACCTCTTTGATTAGTGTTATAATGGAGGTCAAATGGCTGCCCATTCAGCCACTGGGAGGTTTTCTGCTTATGAAAATTACCTATGATATGCTAAAACCTGAGAAAGAAGGCATAGATAATGAGGAAGGTGAGTATAAACTCTATCAGGATCTAAAGCTTTCTAAAGCGATTGTTAAAATTACTTTTATAAGCCTTTCTTTAAGTTTTGACAACATACTAGCCATCGCAGGAGCTGCAGACGGAAATATTCGTATTATTTCATTGGGTTTACTGCTTAGTCTTCCAATATTGTTGCTAAGCTGCAGGCTATTTATGAATCTGATGAAACGCCACGTAATAATCCTGTACCTGTGCGGTGCTGTCTTAATTCATACGTCTCTGGAAATGATTTTCTCATATCCTCTGCTCCTTACTCTGATTCCCGGTCTATTAACAAATATCCTGTCCTTGTCAGCCTCATTAGCAATTGTAATATACGGGATTTATAAATGGAAAAAAATGAAAGCCACCGGAATTAAACATACGGCATAAATCTGTCTCATTCTCGAGATACTAATAAAGTACCTATGTAAATCAAGTTTGGAAAACTACCGATGTTAACAGGCTGTTAGAAAGGCATGGTAATTACTATGGAACTAAACTATACAGACGGACCAAAAATACCTTTAGGTCTTGGAATGGCTCTGGCACAGAATCTGAATGCCATGAATTATTTTGCTTCACTTGACAATACAGGCAAACAGCAGGTTATTGACGGAACCCACAGTGTCCGTTCCAAGTCAGAAATGAAACAGTATGTATCCAACCTTACAGAAGGTAATAGTTTTCGTTAATTCAACCAGTTGAAACATGTAGTAAATTGGGATATACTTTATTAAGTTATCCCAATTTATTATTATAATACATATAACGCTTTTATTTATAACCAATCATAGTATTATAGGTATTATAAAATTTTATCCTTTAAGGTATATTGAATACTTCTTGAACTGTTCTGAATCACCCGCATTGCAGAAAAGTACAAGCAGCATTTAAATAATCGCAAGTAGTTACTGGATGCAACAAAAGCTAACTCAAGAAGTTTGTACATCAATAGTTTTCACTTCAAAAAGCTTCAAAGAGGTTTCACATCAAAAGCTTGTATAACATAAGCTTGTACATCATAAGCTTGTACATCAAAAGCTTGTACAACATAAGCTTACACATTGAAAGCTTACACATTGAAAGCTTACACATTAAAGGCTTGCACATTGAAAGCTTGCACATTAAAAACTTGAATAAAAGCTTGTACATCAATAGCTTACCCATTATAAGCTTTCACATTATAAGCTTGCACATCATAAGCTTGCACATCATAAGCTTGCACATCATAAGCTTACACAACAGAAGTTAACTGACTAAAATTATTAGAATAAGCAATCAGCTGTTTATTCAGAAATGAGGGTTTTATGGTTGAATTAACCAACGATTATCCAAAGGATAAAAAAGAATTATATGAGCTTGTCAATGGACAGTTAAGAGCTCTGCTTGATAATGAACCTGATGTAATACCCGGTCTCGCCAATGCCTCTGCCCTTTTAATGACTGCGTTAACAGACATTAACTGGTCGGGGTTCTACCTGATGAAAAGAGGCGAACTACTTCTTGGTCCTTTTCAGGGAAAAACAGCTTGCATACATATCGCAATTGGCAGAGGTGTATGCGGAACAGCTGTCCTAAAGGATGAAACTCAGCTGGTTTACGATGTTCATGAATTTCCCGGACATATTGCCTGTGACAGTGCTTCCCGTTCAGAAATCGTAATACCAATTCATTATAAAGGCAGTATAGTAGGTGTACTTGATATAGACAGCCCTTCAGTGGGAAGTTTTGATGAACAGGATAAAGAGGGTCTTACAGTCTTTGTAAATACTCTGGAAACCCTCCTGGACTGGAAAGATAATTAAATTACAGGGGTTTTATAAACTCATTAATTATCTGACACGGTTAAGGCCTTAACTATTAAAAATCACGGAGTAGTTTAAAACCTCATTAGTTATCTGACACGCCCTTGAGTGTGCCTGATAACTGAATTGCTGGACTGGTGTTCTTCTTTCGGGAGGAGGCAACTTGTGAGAAGAGCTGCAATTCAAAAGATGTTGCAGGGATAAACCTCTTTTTTATCCTCCACACACTGACCCAAAGACACCTTACCAATTTGTGTGCTATAATCGTACAAAAATTGTTCGCTTTAAGCACACAAAATCGGCAGCATATCTTACAGGCAGTCCATTAATTACAAGAAATTCAAGAGGCTTCTTACCGCTTTACCTTTATTTTGCAACAGCCCCTTTGCGGTGCTGATTTCCAAAATCACAACACAGTATGCACCAAAGTGGTACAATCAGGGCATATGTTCTGACATGTCCTATTCATTAATTAAGTTTAGCCACTTCACCCTGCTTTTTATAAATAGCTCCTGCCGGAACAAAACCTCTAACCATAGACAAAGGATACACATGGGAACTCTTACCGATTACAGTTCCTGGGTTTAGAACACTGTTGCAGCCAATCTCAACATTATCTCCAAGCATTGCTCCCATTTTCTTAAGTCCTGTCTCAAGTTTTTCACCCTGATTACTGATGGTAACTAGAGTCTTATCAGATTTTACATTAGAGGTAATTGCTCCTGCACCCATATGTGCTTTGTAACCCAGCACAGAATCACCCACATAATTGTAATGCGGTACCTGCACTTTATTAAAAAGGATTACATTCTTAAGTTCAGTGGAATTCCCAACCACTGCCCCTTCACCTACTATTGCATTACCTCTGATATAAGCGCCATGTCTGATCTCAGCCTCTTTCCCAATAATAGCCGGCCCTCCGATATAGGCTGTAGGCGCTACATTAGCAGATTTAGCAATCCACACATCTTCTCCAATTCTTTTATATTCATCACTATCCAGCTGCTCTCCCAGCTTCTTAATAAAGCTGCCGATAGCAGGCAGTACTTCCCAGGGGTAGGTAACGCCTGCAAAGATATCTGCTGCAATTGTCTGTGTTAAATCATAATTCTTTTCAATGGTAAGTTCTTCCCACATAATAATTTCATTCCTTTCTCATGGCCTGCAGACCTGGATGTTCAGCCACATTTTATGAAATATACCTGCATACCTAAGACCTGCAATCTCTTTTTATTTCTTGCTTTTATAATAAACTGATACCTCATCAAAGTATTGCTTCAGGCCATACTGGTTTGATAATCCTTTTACTCCATTGGTCATGCGAGCTACAAATCCCTCTAACTTACCCATGTATTCTTCTTCGGAAATCTCTCCGCCTGAAACCATGGTAAGCCCCTTCTCCCAGCTGGCAGTAAGCTCTGCATTGAGGAGGGATTTTATGGAGGAATTAACAACATCATAAATCATTTCACCTAAAAGACTGGGGGTTATGATCTGCGTCTTTTTATTCAGTGCCAGATAATCAATCTTAACAAGCTTATTAAGGATTTCCGCTCTGGTGGCACTGGTGCCGATACCGCTTCCTTTAATCTGGGCTCTTAATTCTTCATCTTCAATTAACTGACCTGCATTTTCCATTGCCAGAATCATAGAACCGGAATTATATCTTTTGGGCGGTGCGGTCTCCCCTTCTCTTATGGTCATGGCTTTTACCGGCAGGAACATGCCTTTCTTAAGGTTTTTTACAGCCTCCATAAAATCAGCACCATAATCCGTATCTTCACTGTCCTCTTTCTCGTTCTTCCCTTGATTAGCGTCGGCCTGCTGCTCTTTTCTCTTATCAAAGGAATTGGCCGCCACTTTAAGATACCCTTCCTCCAGTAAGACCTTAAAGCTTGAAAAGAAGCTTTCCTGTTTCTGTTTGGTGGTAAGGCTTATCTTCTGATAAACCGCAGGAGGAAAAAAGATACTTAAGAATCTCCTTGCAATTATCTCATAGACCTTTCCGGCAGTAGGGTTTAAGGAATTCAGCGCCTGAAAGCCCTGGCCTGTGGGGATGATGGCATAATGGTCCGTAATCTGTTTATCGTTTACATATCTGGTCTTTGCAATATTCTTAAAGCTTCCTTTTTCAAGGATCTCGGCTGCATAATCTCTTACCATAGCATAGTTTCTAAGACCACCGATATTTTTATGGATCTCCTTTGCAACAGCCGTAGACAGAACCCTGGCATCGGTTCTTGGATAAGTAACCAGCTTCTTTTCATACAGTTCCTGGGTGATCTTAAGGGTTTCATCAGGGCTTATCTTAAACATCCTGGCACAATCATTCTGAAGCTCCGCCAGATTATAGAGCAGAGGAGCATTCTTATTCTCCTTCTTTTTCTCAATGGAGGTTATTTCGGCATTTACTGTTTCAGCTTCAGTGATGGTATCTGTAAAAACCGTCTTATTATTCTCCTGTCGTTCCTCTAAGGCAGGCGTTCTATCAAGCAGTTCTTCTATCAGTTTAACGGCACTTTCTTTTTCTCTGAAACCGTTCTCTTTATATAATAAGGAGGAGTTAAAATATTTAGAACCTTCTACTGCACGAAATTCACCGTCAAAGGTCTTTCCGGAGGTTTCAAGAGTATTCAAAACTCTGTAAAAAGGCGTTTTAACAAAGTCCCTTATCTCTCTTTCTCTTCTTACGACCATTCCAAGTACACAGGTCATAACCCTGCCCACAGAAATGGCGGCACGTTTTTCTCCTTGCAGATAATTAGATACACTTTGCCCATATTTTAAAGTAAGGACTCTGGAGAAATTAATACCCATCAGATAATCCTCTTTGGCTCTTAAATAGGCAGAAGCAGACAGGTTATTATAAGCACTAAGAGGCTTAGCTTCTCTGATGCCCCTTAGGATTTCATCCTCTGTCTGGGAATCTATCCATACTCTTCGTTTTTCTTTGTTTACCGGAACTTCTGCCAGCTGGTCTACCAATCGGTATATGTATTCTCCTTCACGTCCGGAGTCAGTACAGACATAGATACAGTCAACATCCTGACGGTTTAACAGACCCTTTACTACGGCGAACTGTTTTGCCACAGCCGGTATGACCTCATAGCGGTAATCTTTCGGCATAAAGGGCAGTGTCTCCAGACTCCAGCGTTTCAGCGAAGCGTCATAGCTTTCGGGATAACTCATGGTAACCAGATGACCCACGCACCAGGTTACCAGAGATTTATCCGATTCCATATAGCCGTCTCTCTTTTTAAAGTCTTCCTTCAGGGCTTTGGCGAATTCCTGGGCTACACTGGGTTTCTCTGAAATATATAAATTCTTAGACATATTGCTCCAACTTTCTTTCGGGATCAGTAACTGCCGGTATACTTATGAAACACGGCAGTTGGTTTGGAAATGAAATTCCGTCCCTTTATCATAACATATTTGCAACTTGATGGAAAGGAAAAATGGGGGTGGGGGCGATTGGTGCGGGGAAATTTGGTCTTTGGCGGCGGACGATGAGTTTGCCTTCCCTTTAGCCCTTTTCTTGTTCAGAGCACCAAATTCCACTAAAATAGCAGCAACTGTTCCTGGCAGGTAAAATAATACCAAACTCGCTGGACAGTTATCGTTATGTACAGTTGTGAGCTCAGACAGTGGTATTATTTTACCTAGTCACAGCTGCTGCTATTTAAGTGTCATTAGGTACTCTTCAATAGAAAATTGCCAAAGGGAAGGCAAACTCATCTGGGTATAGGGAAAGACATAATTTAGGACACGTATCTGAACAGATTAACCTGTATTAATTAAAAGAGGTTGGGGGTATAAGATAAATAAGAATTTATATATTGAATATGCATAAAATTATTGCATTATAATGCACTATATATCAACTACTATATATGAGCTTCTTGAAATACTTTATTAGTGCAGTTCACTCTCGGTTATATGTAAAATGACTTTTGACCTCAGCATCAATAAATAAATATTGATATATATGAGTGAGTATACCTGTAAAAACTTATTAAGTAATAGTATTTTAGTGCCCTATAAAGATTAAACTGTTTCAAAACGGGGTAACCGGGAAAACTTCTGCTATAACCATTTCTGACATGGGTAATATATTATATTGAAAGAAATATTCTCCTTCATCAGACAACATAAAAATAATCTGATCTATGGTTTCCATAACCTCTTTTTTACAAGAGCATAAATCCCAAAAATAAGTTAACTATTTTTACATCTTTTTCAAATACAGAGTATAATAGCAGAATCATCAGTACCATATGCTCTCTTAGCATGTTATAAAAAATCATTTTCCTTTCAATAAGCAGGCAATTTACACAAAATAGAAAGACCAATGCGCCTATGGAAAGGTATTAGAAGTCCTTTTCTCTGAAGCTTTTGTGCTATAAGGTAAAACAGATTGTCTGAGTACACATAGTGTACTCATGCGAAGCGAGTTATCTGTTTTACCTTATGTCAAGCACAAAAGCTTCAGAGAATTAGGACTTCTTATACCTTGGAATTGAAGCATGGGGCTTTCTGTTTTGTGTAAATTGCCGTCCTACTGAAACCAACTCCCTTTTGCCACCATATAATAAGGGACCAGCCGCAATACTCCATTGCTGCTGTCCCTTATTACACACTGCCATCCGGCCGTTTAACTAATTTTCTTTCTTCCGTATTCCAGTAGCTTCAGGGAATCCTGCCACCTTCCGGCACTGGAGGAATGCATTACTACTGATAATACCTTTGCGTTACCTTCTCCGGCAGCTGAGATAAGACACCGTCCGGCTATACTGGTAGTACCTGTCTTAAGCCCGATGACATGGGAATCATACCACATGCTGTCTTTATTAATGAGGGCATTGGTATTCCATAAGGACAGGGTTCTTCCGTTTTGCATGGTTATCGTTGAGGTTCTTTCTTTTGTTATCTTCATTATCGTCTTGCTTTTTAAGGCCTGCAATCCGATTAACGCCATGTCATATGCGGTTGAATACTGTCCGATGGCATCATAGCCATCCGGTGAGATGAAGCAGGAATTGTAGGCTCCAAGTTTCTCGGCTTTTGCATTCATAAGTTCTGTGAATTTCCTGATAGCTTTCATTTCACCTGCAGTTTTATCTTTTAGTGCTTTCCTTCCTACATATACTGCAATGGCATAAGCAGCATCATTTCCGGAAGGTATCAGCATGGCCTCCAGCAGATTGTAGACCTTTAACTTGTCACCGGATCTTAATCCTGCTCTGGAAGAATCATAGGGTATCATGCTGACTTCTTTTCCTACCTTGACCATTTCACTTTGCTTACACCATTCAAGAGCTACCAGGGCTGTCAGAACCTTTGCCGTACTCGCCGGGAATATTGGGGTTGTAGCATTCTTATGATATAGGATAGCTCCGCTGTTTGCATCAATTAATATCGCTGCCTCAGCATCTATTGTGATATCTGGATTTCTGATAGCCAGCGCTTCCTGTACCTCACTGCTGCACTCCAATTCCGGTATATATGACATATAATCTACGGAAGTGCTGTCATATATTAACGGAAGTCCGTCTTCTGCTTTTGCATAGGCTGCCTGCACCCCGAAATAGCTGTTGCTAATAAATGGTATGGCATTACTGAGATTATGAACCATAAGAGTAAGGCATACTAAAGTTATAATAATATTTGTTGTCTTTTTCATTACAAACTCCTACTGTATACCGAACTGTTTAAGTTGCGGCATAATTCAGGATGCGAATTAATTTTTCACTTATCGCATTTATCCTGTTATTGCTCCTGCTTTTGTGCCTGTAAGCTGAAGTTCATTTTCCTATCCAGATATATACATAATGGAAAAGGTTAAACTTCTTCAGCTATTTAGTAACTACTGCATGTAACAAACAACTCAATTAATGCATTTGTGTAAAGTCTGATTTATTGATGAAAATAAGTGTCAAACAATACACTACTCTTAATATTCTCCAAAAGCGGTAAAATTATTAATATTCTTACTCTGTACTTTTCACCTGACTTTCGTTATAATAATTCTATTAATTACTTTTAAGGAGAAATATATGGCCAGCTATCATATATTCAGCGATTCTTCCTGCGATACTCCCATAGAACTGCTGAATCTGCATCATATAACATTAATACCATTTTATGTGACTTTTGATTTAGAACGTTATTTTAAAGAAAATGTGGAAATCAGCAATGAAGAATTCTACCAACGGCTGTCCCGGGATAAAATCTTTCCAAAAACTTCTCTTCCTTCTGTTATGGATTACTGCCATGCCTTTGAAAAAGAAATTTTAAACGGAAATGATATACTATGTCTTTGCCTGACTCAGAAATTCAGCGGTTCTTATCAGTCAGCCGTTAATGCCAGAGAACTTACTCTTGAGAAATATCCTGAGGCTGACATACAGGTGGTGGATTCCATCCAGGCTACCGGCGGTCAGGGAATTCTTTTAATGCAGGCAGCTTATCTGAAAGAGGCGGGCTATTCTTTAACTGATACGGTAAAGCGTCTGGAAGAGATAAAATCCACCGCAAGGATTATGTTTACTGTGGATACACTTGAGTATCTTGCGAAAGGCGGACGTATCGGAAAAGCCGCTTCCCTGGCAGGTACTATGTTAAATATAAAACCTATGATTCAATTAAGGGATGCGGAACTGATTCCTTATTCCAACGTAAGAGGCCGCAAGAAATCTCTGGATCGAATACTGAATATGACAGAGGAATACTTTAGCGAGAATAATGCACGGTATGAGGATTACGATTTCTGCCTGGCTAATGCCACAACTACGGAAGATACCAAAGCTGTACAATCTCAACTGGAGAATCTTATAGGCAGAAAGATTACATACCCTATGTTTCAGATAGGCGTTACAATTGGAACCTATACTGGTCCCGGAGCAGTGGGTGTCTGTTTTGTAAGGAAATTTGACAGATAGATACAAAACAAATAAAGAGGTTATAATTTTCCGCCGCAATCTCAGAACTAAATATAAACAGTATAATTTTAAAGGATACCCCAAAATGTTAGATAATAAGCTGACATTTTGGGGTATTATACTTTAACCTGGCACATAAATTCAATCTATGTACCTTGTTAATTTGATTCTACAGGTATTAACAAGTGATTTGGTATTCATATAGATTCAATCTATATACCTTGTTAATTCATTACCTGACTCGATGCCTGACAATAATAATCCAAAAAGCCGGAATCCAAGTGATACCAGACAAAGCATCATAAAAGTTTAAGAATAGCTCACTTTGAGAATATTCACCCTAAACCTGGATAAGGCAAGAACCATCAAGTTTATCGGATAACAGAATGTTATAATAAGGTCATGGAGGAGAGCTAATGACACATAAAGAAATTCAAACCGCCTTAGATTATATAGAAGCAAACATATACGAAAAACTGACTTTAGATGAGGTTTCGCAAACAATCGGATTTTCAAAGTTTTATTTTCACAGGTGCTTTCAAAAAGAAGTTGGACTTTCTTTATATGATTATATCAGGAGACGAAGGTTGGCTTGTGCTGCAAGCCTGCTTTTAAATACAAATATATCTGTACTTGATATCGCTTTAACCTTCCAATTTGAATCCCATGAAGCATTTACAAGAGCATTTAAAAGTATCTATAATTTACCACCAGGAAGATACCGGACAGCAATTAAGAACTTAACGAAAGGAATATTAGATATGAAAACACAAAATAACATTAAAGATTGGATTATAACAGGAACAGCTCCTGATAAATATCATATTGGCCTGGATTCTGCTATTTACCATTTAGGTACCAAATCTGCTACAATTAAATCCATCACCAGCGAATATACAAATGATGAATATGGTACCATCATGCAGCAAATAAATGCTGCTAAATATTTAGGCAGGAGAATGCGATTTTCCGGATTTGTAAGAACTCTTGATGTGGAAGGTTGGTGTGCATTATGGTTTCGAATAGACAATGCCTTATCAACCACACTGAAACTTGATAATATGCAAAACCGGCCCATTAAAGGAACAACTGAATGGAATCATTATACCTGTGTATTAGATGTACCAGAAAATAGTGCAATTCTTAATATCGGAATGCTGTTGCAGGGAAAAGGACAAGCCTGGGTTGATAATGTTAGTTTTGAAGAAGTTGATTACAGTGTTCCAGTAACTGAATTTACCATTGAAACAACGTTCCCAGATCATGTTTTAAATCCATCATTTGAGGAATTATAAACTATTTTATAATAAAAGAACAGCTTCGGCTGTTCTTTTACCGTTCTCTGGGATTCCCTGCCCAGCGATGCATTTCGGTGCGGCTTGATTCCAGCCTGTTCGGAATATAATAAATATACTGGTGTTTATTTATTATCTGCTATCTGCTATAATAAAAAACTAAGAATATATGTAAGGAGATTAGTTTTGATTCGAATATTACAGGAAACAGATATAGATAGAATTGCAGAAATTTGGTTGAATACTAATATTAGTGCTCACAACTTCATTGAAAAAAAATACTGGGAAGATAATTTAGAAGCAGTGAAAGAAATGTTTCCACAATCGGAAGTATATGTTTATGAAGATGAAAACACTGGTAAAATACAAGGCTTTATTGGAATGAGCGATAATTATATCGCAGGAATTTTTGTTAGTGCTGATGCACAATCCTGTGGTATCGGCAAACAGTTGCTAGACTTCGTTAAGACGATTAAAAGCCAATTATTCCTGAGCGTATATCAAAAAAATATACGAGCGTTAAAATTCTACCAGCGCGGTAATTTTAATATTCAGAGTGAAAAGATTGATGAAAACACCGGAGAAAAAGAATACTTCATGATATGGGAACGGTAAAATTTATTTTGGCAGTTTTATATACTGCAGTATTTATACACTGGAAATTAGTATAGCATAAGGCGGTGAATTAATATGGTGAAAACAAGCAATGCTGCCTTCTAAACTTATATTATAATTTTAGGAGGCAAAGAAGATGAAATTTATTGAAATAGATATGAAACAATGGGTAAGAAAGGAACATTATGAGCATTACAGCAACAACGTTAGTTGTTCCTATAGCCTCACAATTGATATTGATGTTACTGACTTGCTAACCAGACTTAAAGCAAGGGAATTAAAAAGTTATCCGGCGCAAATATATATGCTGTCAACAGTAGCTAATCAATTTTCTGAGTTCAGAATGTCAACAAATGAACAAAATCATTTAGGGTATTGGGACATAATCCATCCGATGTATACGGTTCTAAATACGAAAACGGAAACATTTTCTGCTGTGTGGACCCAATATAATAAGTGCTTTCATAGATTTTATGAAGCATGCCTGGATGACATGGCTCAGTATACGAGTGGTGTTCTTTTTCCTCAGAAAAATATTCCCCCGGCTGTTTTTAACATTTCCAGTCTCCCTTGGCTGGATTTTACTGCCTTCAATCTGAATGTCTTTTCGGGTGAAGCCTATCTCCTGCCGATTTTAACAATTGGCAGATATAGAAACGAGCACGGGAAAACCTACATGCCCCTTGCAATACAATGCCACCATGCAGCTTGTGATGGTTTTCATGTTGGCAAATTTGTAGAGGCCCTTCGCTATATGGCAGCAAATTCGGAAGAATGGTTATAAAAGCTCCTTCAGCTTAAGTTTTCTTCCAATACCAGGCGACACTTATACCTAATCGCCATTTACTATATTTCTAAGACTAAGCTTTCGAGCATTAGTTAATTTAAAAAAATAATTCAAGTGTCAAAATCCTTATTACCACAAGATTTCAGGCTAATTGTACAAGCCAGAAAGAACGAATGTGCCTATGGAAAGGTATTAGAAGTCCTTTTCTCTGGATGTTTTATGCTATATTAGAAAGCAGATTGTTTGAGCGCAGCGAGTTATCTGTTTTCTAATATGTCAAGCATAAAATGTCCAGAGAATTAGGACTTCTTATACCTTGTAATCGAAACATGAGTTTTTTCTGGCTTGTACAATTTGCCGTCCCCTTGCCAAAAACCGACCTTCAACTAATATAATACCTTAGCAGCCAATTTCCCCAAATGCCACCGATATACTGCCCTATAAAGATTCCTATTTATACAGCGGATATTTGTCCGTCAGCGTCTTTACAAGTTCCATCGCCTGTGCTTTATTCTTCTCCACATCTGCAATCAGCAAGCTGATGGCTTCCGCAATAACCTCCATATCTGCTGCTATCATCCCTCTTGTAGTAACAGCCGGAGTTCCAAGACGGATACCGCTGGTTACAAAAGGTGAGGCAGGATCATTGGGTATAGTATTCTTATTGCAGGTAATATTAGCAGCATCTAAAAGCTTCTCTGCCTCTTTACCGGTAACTCCCTTATTCTGAAGATCCACTAACATCAGATGGTTGTCCGTTCCGCCGGAAACAATATTAAAACCTCTGTCTGTCAGACCTTTTGAGAGGGCTTGTGCATTCTCTATAATATTTGCTGCATAGGATTTAAAGGCAGGGTCGAGAGCTTCTTTAAAGCAGACAGCTTTCGCTGCAATCACATGCATTAAAGGGCCTCCCTGAATTCCTGGAAATACTGCTTTATTAAGCTTATATTCCTCTGCAAATTCAATACTTGAGAGAATCATACCGCCTCTGGGACCTCTGAGGGTCTTGTGGGTGGTAGTGGTTGTAACATGAGCATAAGGAATGGGGGATTCATGAAGTCCTGCTGCTACCAGACCTGCAATATGGGCCATATCCACCATCAAGAGAGCTCCTGCTGCATCAGCAATCTCCCTGAAACGCTTGAAATCAATCTTTCTGGCATAAGCACTGGCTCCGGCCACGATTAATTTAGGCTTTACGGAAAGGGCAATTTTCTCCAGTTCTTCATAATCAATGACGCCTTCATCATTTACACCATAAGGAACGATATTAAAGTAGCTGCCGGACATATTCACCGGGCTGCCATGGGTTAAATGTCCACCATGGGCAAGGTTCATACCCATAATGGTATCACCGGGTTTCACAAGGGCAAAAAATACAGCCATATTAGCCTGAGCACCGGAATGAGGCTGAACATTGGCATAAGTACAGCCGAATAACTGCTTTGCACGTTCTATGGCAAGATTCTCAGCAATATCAACAAATTCACAGCCGCCGTAATATCTCTTACCGGGATAACCTTCTGCATATTTATTCGTAAGAGGACTTCCCATTGCAGCCATTACTGCTTTGCTTACGAAATTCTCAGACGCTATCAGTTCAATATGATCTTCCTGTCTTCCGATTTCCTTGGTTATAGCTTCAGCAAGCTCAGGATCATAACCCAAAACTTCTTCAAATGAATACATCTCACTACCTCCGTTGGTATTTTTACAGTATTATAACACAGTAATACTGTTATTAAAAGTGATAATTCGACCTTATTTCAATAAGCTGTACTTATTAAACCGAATATTTATTCAATAATATTCTAACCGGGTCAGGAGAGTCCTGAGAGTATTATTCCTGTTATTTAAGCTTTAATACCTAACAGAATAAGCCTTACAGCTTCCTTCAGCAATTCTTCGCAATAACCGTGTTCCTCCAGATAATGTTCTCTTCTGGGTATAATTCTCTGGGCGATGCCAAGGGCTGTATTAAGCAGGACATCTATCTTAAATTCAGCATCCTTCACTGCTTTTATACTTCCATCCTTCATTCCTTCCAGAAAATACTGGTACATGACCGTATCTTTATTTTTGTTGAATTGTATATACTCATCGGCCTCTTCCGAAGCCGGATAATCATCGGTAAAGTACTGATCAAATTCATCCAGGAACCGAACCTTATCTCTGTTCTCTATTAGTTTAGAAGTAAAGAGAAGCATAGTCTCTTCCAATTTTTCATAACCGTTATTCAGACTGTTAAGCCTCTCACTCTCCGTATCTGTAAGTTCCCGCAAACCAGTAAGAATGTCTTTTGCTATATAAAACGCTATGATTTCTTTCCCGGTGAAATGTCTGTAGAGGGTACTTCTTCCAATCCCTGCCCTTACAGCAATATCTTTCATTTCAGTGGCTCGCAAACCTCTGGTCAGAAACAGTTCCCTGGAAACATCCAGTATGTTTTCATCCATTTTGTCCAATATTCTAGGCATTGTGTTCTCCGTTCTCTGACTATTTATTAGTCCTTCCTTTTATGCACTACATTATAGGTGTGCGGTATATAATTGTCAATAACTCCGTGTCTTTGCGGAAGGCAATTAGGTAGCCAGCAATTTAATCTCACACTTCTTACTTGACTTCTCCTTTGATAAATGCTATATTCAGATTATATCGGGACACGTGTCCCTCATCACCTTAAAACATATATTTGTAAAAGGAGAATCTTATGGATGTTGAAAAGCTATTATCAGAACTGACACTTGAGGAAAAAGCAGCTTTATGTTCCGGAGCAGATTTCTGGCACTCAAAAAGTATTGAACGTTTACAGATTCCTGCTGTTATGGTTACGGACGGACCTCATGGCCTTAGAAAGCAGGCAGAGGAGTCCGATCATCTGGGACTTGCAGACAGTATAAAAGCAATCTGTTTTCCTACTGCCTCTGCCCTTGCCTGCTCATTCGATACAGAACTGGCCAGGCATATCGGTGAAGCCTTAGGTGATGAATGCCAGGCGGAATCCGTATCAACTCTGCTGGGCCCAGGAGTCAATATGAAGCGCTCTCCTCTTTGCGGCCGTAATTTCGAATATTATTCTGAAGATCCATACCTTACCGGTAAGATGGCGGCTGCTTTTGTAACCGGTGTACAAAGCAAAGGCATCGGAACCAGTGTGAAACATTTTGCTGTAAACAATCAGGAATACCGCAGAATGAGCATTAATGCCATAGCAGATGAAAGAACCTTAAGAGAGATCTATCTGGCTGCCTTTGAAACTATCGTAAAAGAGGCAAAGCCCACAACACTGATGTGTTCTTACAACCGTATCAACGGAACCTATGCTTGTGAAAATGATTGGCTCCTGAACAAGGTCTTGCGAGAGGAATGGGGTTTTGATGGTCTGGTTATGACCGACTGGGGAGCAATGAATGACAGGGTTAAGGCCTTAAAGGCGGGCCTTGATCTGGAAATGCCAAGCAGCAACGGAATCAGGGACCGGGAAATTGTAGAGGCTGTTAAATCCGGTGAATTATCAGAGGAAATACTGAATACCTCTGTTAGAAGAGTCCTTAAACTTATTAAACATTATTATGATAACAAAAAAGAGAATGCCAGTTACGACAAAGAGGCTCACCACGCTCTCGCCAGAAAGGCGGCGGCAGAAAGTGCTGTCTTGTTAAAGAATGAATCCATCCTGCCTTTAAAATCAGATATAAAAGCTGCTTTTATCGGTAAATTTGCTCAGGTACCCCGTTATCAGGGTGGCGGTTCCAGTCACATCAACAGCTATCAGGTTACCAGTGCACTGGAGGCAGTAAAAGAAATTAGTCAGATAACTTATGCCCAAGGTTATGATACCAAAGAAGATAAAACAGATGAAACCCTCTTACAGGAGGCGGTAAAAGCAGCCAGAGAAGCCGAAGTTGCTGTCATTTTCGCGGGACTTCCCGATTCCTTTGAAAGTGAAGGGTACGACAGGGTACACATGGATTTACCGGAATGCCAGAATTATCTGATTCAGGAGATTGCAAAAGTACAGAAAAATCTTGTGGTTGTCCTGCATAACGGTTCCCCTGTCAGAATGCCCTGGTTATCCGATGTCAAAGGCTTGATTTCACTCTATCTGGGAGGCCAGGCGGTAGGCGGTGCAGCAATTGACCTGCTTTATGGCTTCGTTAACCCAAGCGGTAAACTGGCAGAAAGTTATCCCTTGTCCTTAAAGCATAATCCCTCTTATCTTAATTTCCCCGGCACCGAAAAAGAAGTGGTATACAATGAAGGAGTATTCATTGGCTATCGTTACTATGATACCAAAGACCTGGAGGTCTTATATCCATTTGGTTATGGCTTAAGCTATACTACTTTTGAATACAGTGAATTAAGAATCACTCCCGATTCAAACCTTTCAGATACTGATTCCATTACAGTTACTCTTAAGGTTAAAAATACAGGTAAAGTCTTTGGCAAAGAAACGGTACAGCTATATATTCAGGATAAGGCTTCTTCTGTGAAACGTCCTGATAAGGAGCTGAAGGGATTTGTAAAAACAGCTTTGGCTCCCGGTGAAGAAAAGGATGTTTCCTTTACCCTTGACAGCCGTGCTTTTGCTTATTACAGCGAAGCGCTGGGGGATTGGTATGTTGAGACCGGCAATTTCACTATTATGGTTGGAGCCTCCTCACGTGATATCAGGCTTTATAAAGACATCTTCCTAACCGGTACAAAGAAACTTCCCTTTATTGCCGACGAAACCACTACCCTTTCAGATATACGGAAATATGTTCCCAATGGATCGGAAATTATATCCCGCTACAGCGGACGCCTTATGCCTGCACTGGAAGGCAGTGCTGAGGAATCTCTTGGTGAAGGCACTGCTGAGATGCTGCGGCAAATGGTTGAAGGAACGCCTCTTCATTGCACCTTATCCTTTGGCGGAAATATAACGGCAGAAGAAATTCAGGCACTCCTGAAGGAAATAAATAATTAATTAAATAAGATTATGAATTCAATTTCTGTTCGTGTATTTTTACAACTTTAAATAAATAAAAAAAGGACCTGCTGCCGGATTCTGATATTCTCTTTCTTACGTTAAACAGTTTTACATTTCTACTGTCTGCCGCATTGAGAGTATATCCCATTCACAACTTCCGGTAGGAGGTCTTTGCTTTTTCCCTCTTTACACTCTATTCACAGGCTTTGCATTCTTCTAATAATCACACTAGCTCCCATTACAGGGACTGTTAAACAATGATGTTGTTAGAAGCCTCCTGGCTCCTTCACAAACCGGCTGAAAGATACATAACTAATTTTGGATTCTAATCACACAAAAATTGTTCGCTCTTAGCACAAAATCTACAACTTTTCTTTCAGACAGTAATTACAGAAAAGCCAGGAGGCTTTACAAGGCTTTGCATTAATTTTCCAACAGCTCCTGCCATAAATCAGGGTGTAAACTATGCTTTCGTTCTTATAACTCACACCACTACCGTAACTGCCGTAGCATACCGCATCTCCTTGTAGATGTCACACAGGCACAAATCAGGTGTGAATCATGTATTTCAATACTTCACACTACTTATGCATGTTTATCAAGCCATGTAAGTATCTCTTCCGTTACTTCCTCCCGGTTACTTTCATTTAACAGCTCATGCCTGGCTTCGTTATAAAGCTTTAAGGTTATATCCTTCACCCCTGCTCTCTTATAGATCTTACTTAAGTTCGTGACCCCTTTGCCGCACTTACCAACAGGGTCTCTGTCTCCGGCAATAAGAAGCAAAGGAAGTTCCGAAGGCATTTTCTTTCTGTTCTTCCTTTTTTCAATATCCTTAAGGCCTTTTAAGAAGTCATAATAAAAACCGCAGGTAAATACTGCACCGCAAAAAGGATCTGCCACATACTTATCCACTTCTGCTTCATCCCTGCTTAGCCAGTCAAACTCCGTCCGATTAGGACTGAACAATTTATTAAAATTGCCAAACATAAGACTGTTCATCCGCTCACTTTTTGCTCTTCTTCCCTTTTTCTTTGCTTCCAGAGAAGCTATGGCGATTCCGGTATTTAACACAAACCCCTGATTACCGTTTGAACCGGATAATATCAGACCTTTCAATTCTTTTCCGTACTGCATGGAGTATTTTTGTGCTGCAAAAGAACCCATGCTGTGCCCAAATAAAAATAATGGCAAAGAAGGGTGATGCTTACGTATAATTACACTTAACTGATGCATGTCATATACCAGCCATCGAAAACCATCTCTTTCCGCAAGATGTCCAAGCTCTTCTACACTTCCTGCGGTTTTGCCATGTCCTCTGTGGTTATGGATATACACCTTATACCCATGCTCTGCAAGAGTATTTGCAAAACGCTCATACCTTTCAGCAGTTTCTGCCATTCCATGAGCTATCTGTACAATTCCTTTTATCTCTACAGAAGCCTCCGGACTAACACGATATCCATGGATGCGAATCCCATCCATTGCCTGAAAAGAAAATTCCTCCCGTTTCATAGAACTCCCATCTGTGTGCTTTCGCCCACGAATAAATCTAACTCAGATTCAATCCTGAGTATTTGATCTTTCCACTGACTATTCGTAATCTTATCTTTATTGTTACCTATTGTTAACTTTCTGTCAATACAAACTAAAAAAGTGCCTCAATAATTATGAAATAAATTGCAAAAAAAGGTCTACACTATAAACAGGTGATTCCACAGATCATAAATATAAAGAAGCTGTATTAGAAGATTGGAGGTGTACAGATATGAAATATCTTCATTCGAATTTATGGAGAGATATCAATTGCGGCGATGAAACCAGGCGCCTTAACGCTTTATCGAAATGGAATGAAAATATAAAATTATATCAGTCAGAATATCTGAAAGCCAATAGTCATCTGACAAAGGCATTTATAAGATCTTATGAGAGCAATTTTGGATTTCATCATTATCTTATTAACGATATCCTGTTATCTGACGGTAGTAAATATATGAAATATAATCGTTCAGATATCAAGAGCATCAATCAATGTCAGATAATACTCTTCGATCTGGTAGACACCTGGCAGCTTACCTATAAAGGTTTAAGTTACATGAATTTGAACTGCAGTGGTACTGCCCTTAATTCCCTTAACAATACCAGGCAGATTGAGTACAGCGAGCTGATGGTCTTTCAGGATGATATACTTTCTCATGAAATCCTGCTGACCGGAGGTTCTATCCTTTTACTTCATTTCACCTGGGTCTCCGTCAAGAAAATCCACCATCCACAAATCACTGATTCCTGAAATTACCATACTGTTTAGATTAACCCAATAGGTTGCGTAATCCAGTATAATAGAATCAGAAGTGGCTACACACTCTTTGGTCTTTAATATTTTATCAACCTCATTTATTACAAAGACCTGAGTACTAAAATTGAACTTTTCTAACTCCTCCTGTATCAATACCTTTAATCTGCCGGAATTGGAAACAGGTGCATCAAGGTAAAAGATAACTTCTTTTACTTCCTCTTTTTCAAAGAATCCACCTAACAGTCTAAGAGCAGTAATTGTCTTATCAATAGGATGATAGGTGCCTCTGAGTCCTGCCAGATCCCTGATAGTTCCATCAAGGCACCGAAACACAGGCGAACCGGACAAAATTACTTCCAGGGTTATTAAGATATTAAATCCGTCAATATGGAGTACCCGTTCTCTTAAATCGGTTATTTCCCTGGATTTTCGTAAGTTTATGGCATCTTCTGTAGCTGCCCAGCGAAGCAGTGCCATACGCTGCCTCTCGGATAGTAAATAATGATTTCCCACAAAAACAGATACACCTGAAACCGGATACCCCTGATTTATCAGGTAACGGATATCCTTGCCTGCACTGGTTAGTTTGCTAAATGCCTCTGCACCAAATTCCTTTTCGTCACTGTCCTTATATCCACGTCTGGTTTGTCTTGCCATAAGTTACTTCCTTTTGCTTCTTTATCTTGTTGTCATTACCTCATTCCCCATATCAGCCCTGATCAATTCATCAAGTCTTATGTCAAAAATATCTGCCAGCTTAATCAGATAATAAAGATGGGGCAATACCTTACCGCTTACCCATTTCCCTACAAGTTCTGCCGGTACTTCCATAAGAATTGCTAACTGGCTAAGTGTAAGATTCTTTTGTTTTAGTAAATAACTAATGTTATCACCAATCGTAAGCTCCATTGTAATCCTCCCTCGGTTACCAGGGTGTGTTTTAAACTCATTTAGCCAGTCTGACTGTATCACTTTCTGGTATACTGGATTGCACATTTTCCAGATCATAGCATGACTATATACCCAGAAAAGCGCTTTGTCTCCTACAAAGCGCAACCCCAGACTGTTGCAAGCAGTTTTCAAATACACCCTAAGTATCAGATTAATATTTTTACAGTATCACGTAATGAAATTATACCTCATAATTTATGCATAGCCTATAGTTTTTTGTCAATTATTTGTAATAATTTTCTATTCTTATTGGGTGTTTTTCGAATTAATTCTACAAGCATAGAATTAATCAAACAAAATATATCAAAAACTTTGTCTGATTCACCTGAGCAATTTTCTTTTGGATTCTTTATAGTATAACAAAAAAGAGCAGGTACTTATTGCTCTTTTTTTGTTATACTATTATTTTTATTTTATATTCAGTATCGTGTATGACTTCACTTGATCCATATATTTCTTTGTTACTGCTGCAACTTCATTTATTTATAAAAATTATCTTTTGACTGCAACAACTTCCGTTATTCTATAAGTTATTTCTTGTAACTGCTGCAACTTCGAGCGCTCTATCAAGCATTTACCTATTTTCTGGTACCGCCGCCAAAACCTCCCTGGCCTCCCATTCCCTGCTGTCCGTTACTGGTAACAACAGTAGAAAGTGTAATATCAGCCGTCTGTTCGCCGCTGGTTAATGTATAGGTTGCATCTTTCGTCAATTCAGGAAGGCTTAAGACAATTGACTGATAATCCTTTGTGGGGGTGAAGGAGGCAACTACTTTACCGCTTGAATCTTTTAAGGTCACTTCTGTTCCTGCTGAACTGACACTTGTTAAATTATAAAGGATAGAATACTGAGTTGAGGTATCGGAAAATCCCTGGGCCATTCCAGAACTTCCGGCAACATATACATTACCTCCGCTTATATCTGCGGTACCATTGTAATCCAGTGCGCCATCGCCATTACCCGTAGGACCGTAAACATATAAAGTACCACCGGTTATATATAAGTCTCCGTTGCTGTCAATACCATCACCAGCGGCATCCACCGTAATAGTACCGCCGTTTATTAAGATGTAGCAATTGGTGTCGACCTGATCCATACCACCTCCACCGCCGAAATTTCCACCGCCGAAGTTACCGGGATTCTGAGGTCTTTCCTGTCCGTTATTTTCCTGACCATTAGCGTTCTGGGAATTTTCTGTTGCTTCTGAGGTAGCATCTGTACTGTCTGCTTTGGCAGAAGTATTTGTGGTTCCTGAGGTATCCGTAGTTCCGGCGGTATCCGTTGTATTATTCTGAGGCCCTCTGCCCGCTGGCGCGGTTCCAGTACTTGCGGTATCCCCGGAGGCTGTGCTTCCGTTATCATCTGTGGAGCCGGGATCAGGGAAAGAACCATTCTCCGGAGGAGTCATATTTTCACCGCCCTGAGGGAAGCCATTCTGTGTTCCGTCTGTTTCACTGGTATCATTAGAACCGCTTGCAGCATTCATGCCATCATCCGAGGCTGTAATATTAATTACACCATCATCTATAATGATTACTGTTCCTTCAATACCTTCCTGGCATTTAACAACTGTTATGGTACCGCCAGCAATATATACATAACCTTTCGTCGTATCATCTGCATTCTTTGACTGAATACCATTTCCGGTATCTGAGCTTAAGGTAAAGGTACCAGCTTTGATTTTTACTGCATCCTTACCGTTAATGGCATCTTTTACTGCTGTAATATTATAGACACCACCTGTTACCACAACATCGTCCTTGGATACAATTCCATGTTTATAACTGGCTGTAAGGTTAAGGGTCCCTGTGCCGTTAAAGGTCAGATCTGCTTTACTGAAGATTACACCATCTACTGTATTATCATCTGTCTGTACATATTCTGTACCGTCTGTCAGGGTATTAACAGTGCCTTCCTCCTGCGTAATAAACACCTTGTCCCCGCTCTTGATATAAATAGCTGCAGAAGTGGAGTTATGAATGGTCACTCCATTTAATACCAGCTGTACTTTCTCTGTATCAGCAGCCTCCACAACAATCTGCCCTTCTGCTAAAGTTCCGCTGATTACATAGGTGCCTTCACTGTTTATATTGATGGTATTATCCTTCACCTCTGCACCGGAACCTGATACAGTAGAGGCATTATCTTTTAATGTAATATTTATAGCGGTGCTCTCTTCATATCCAACTTCCAGATCTCTTGCCGTAAATTCCTTGTCCACTTCTATCTGTGAGGTGGTTTCAATACCAGTCTGAATAGCGGTAGTAGTCGAGGAGGGATTTTCTGCCTCTTGTGTTGTTGTGGTCGTAGTTGAACTATCCTCTGTTTTACTCGTATTAGAACTGCTGCAGCCGGTTATTACCATTGCTGTTATGGTTGCTGCTGCAATTATATAATTTAGTTTTCTCATAGTGACTCCTTCCTGAATATCCAATTTAAGTGCGAATATTCTCTGCTATAATTCTTCTGTGCCAAAGGATGCCTTTTTACAGGAAATCTCTAAGTTGCCGTTACGGCAGCGAAGTTCATCAATAAATGCTTTTTCCTGAGCCGGATTTTTTAATCCGATACGATAACTTAATTTATAAAGGCTTCCCATATTTGCTGTTTTTACCATAACCAGCTCAGATCTGTTTGTATATTTTTCAAATAGATCATCAAATACTCCGGAATAATCCAGTCCTTCGGGTATGGTTATGTTTAGATCCTTATCCTGCTGCTTTGTCTCACCAAAACCGGTAAAGTTGTATAAACAGATGACGATTACGATTATCAGGACAAAGAGCCCTGCTGCTGTAAGATAACCGGTTCCGGTAGCCAGACCAATTGCCATTGCCATAAAGATACTTGTAATTTCCTTTGCATGACCCGGGATTGAGCGGAAACGGACCAGACTGAAAGCTCCCATAACCGCAACGCCGGTACCTAAGTTACCATTGACCAGCATAATTACCATTTGAACAATTGCCGGCATTAAGGCAATTGTCATTACAAAGCCTTTGCTGCTGTTACTGAATTTACTGTGAACCCAGGCAACAATTCCTCCCAGTATAATTGAACACGCTGTGCAAAGCAGAAAAGACTGTATTGTAAATGTTCCTGTTAAAACAGAATTAAGCATATTTTATTCCTCCCATTCTTTCGTATATATTTCTATTTGTAAGCTGCTCATAACCTCTGCCGTATTTGGAAAAAGAGGTCGGATAAATCTTCAGTTCATCCAGTATATGAGTCAACCAGAGGGGCATTGTTCCGGGTATTTTAATTTCCATTAACCGATAACCTTCGGGCAGTAAAGCGTTGCCATAATTCCCGGCTTCAAGAAACAATGTATCTTCTCTCCAGAGAATGTTCGTGTCAAAGGTAACCCGTAATTCAGAGTCCTCAACTCCATACATGGCAACTCTGTCATATGAAATATACATGGCAGGAGCAATATCATTGTAAAACTGAAGAAACCAGTCTATTTCCCTGATGATCTGAGAATTTTCTTCCGTGGATTTCTTATGATATAAGTAATTTTCAGCCTTATTAAGTTCAAGCTTTTCGCGTCTTTTATAGACAACACCTTTATATTTTTTCTTTAGTTCTATAAATACCATATCTCCTTCCTGTGGAGTACCGTAGCTTCTAAGCCTAAGCTTTTCTTTATAAACCGGTTTCTCCATGGAGGTTCTTACCAGCTGATAAGATGGGGTGTCAAAATAAATATTACAGATTGTTGTGTTACCATATGCATCTACGTTTAATTTATCTTGAAGCCTTGCTCTCAGCTGTTTGTATTCCATCTCACTCAGTAAGTATTTCTTCTCGTAACGTTTAAAGGTTCCCTGAAACTGACTCATAAATATCCCTCCTGCCTTTTGTTCTCTTTTCTTATTTTGTTCTAACTGATAAACTAATTGTAACCTGCCAACTTAAAATGAACTTTAAATTAGACTTTAAATTTACTTTAAATTTACAGAAGTTGGAGGAAAAATTTACATAATCTTAATCGCTGTATTATATACGTTAAATCCCGGAGGAATGAGCCTCCGGGATTTAACAAGGTTCTAAAAGTTCAGACTGTAACATTACTTATCCCTTATTTCAGACTATAAAAAGAGCGGAATCCATTACCTCATACAATGATAATGATTCCGCTCTTTTTATTATTAAATATCTGCTACCGGCAAACCAAGATAAAAATATTTCTCCTGCAATCTTATCCTATGGTTGCAGAAAAGCACACTTCATTTCCATTTTCACATCTGGCAGAGATCTTTCCATGATGTACCTCCACAATAGATTTCGCAATGGATAAACCAATACCATAACCGCCGGTATCCCTGGACCTGGAGGAATCAGCCCGATAGAAGCGGTCAAAAAGCTTATTTAGATTTTCCTTTGTCAAGGCATCAGCTGGCATATCCGTGGTGTTAAATACCTCCAGCTTTACCCCTTTCTTATAGGGGGTAAGGCTTACTTTGATTCTGCCACCTGCTGCCGAATACTTTAAGGCATTATCCACAAGGGTTGATACTAACTGCTGGATACTGTTCTCTTCACCATAAAGCTTCAGCCCCTCTTCCACCTCTAACAGGAAAGTCTTATTCTGGGTTTCGGCAACTGCCTTAAAGGAGCCGGCGGTTTCTTTGACAGTTCTGCTGATATCAAATTCCGCAAAACCGGTCTTCATAGTACCCTCATCCATTTTCGATAACATCAGAAGATTCTTTACCAGTTTATCAAGTCTTGTTATTTGATTTCTTATGCTCATAATCCATTCGCTCTCTCCACCGGTAAGTTCCAGGACATCTGCATTGGCAGAGATAATGGCAAGAGGCGTCTTGATTTCATGTCCCGCATCGGTTATGAACTGCTTCTGTTTCTCCATACTTTCGATAATCGGATTCAAGGCTTTTCTGGAAAAAATTGAAACCAATATAAACATTAGCAGCAAGGTGCCAAGGGCTACAGCGATGGAAATAAAGAGAAAAAAGCTCATGGTCTGCAGGGAATTGCTGCAGTCTATAAAGATAACCAGGTATCCGCTGTCCTGTGCAACCATTACATATTTATAGGATTCCTTAAATCCGCTCTTTTTACCCTTTTGAAAGGCTTCCTCTGCATATTCTCTGGCATCACTTGAGGAGATTGCCCTGATATGGCTGGTATCGATCTGGCTGGCTGTTCCTTCTGTACTGAGTCTTACGGTAAAATATCTGGTTTCAAAGGGTGTCTCTTCGCTTAACCGGAAGCCGAAATCAAAATTCTCACCTGGTGGTTTTCCTTTATCAAATTTAGGAAAGTTTCCCTGATTTTCCGATAAGATCTTTAGAGCACCATCTATCTTATGATTCATCTGATAGATATTAACGGCATTGATGGTACCGATCAGCAAAAGGATAACTAAAAATAAGGAAACCATAGTAATGGTAATAAATTTCTTTTGCAGCTCCCTAATCATTCTCTGCCTCCTCACAGACCTCCAATTGATAACCTACTCCCCTTACTGCTTTTATTTTAACATTTGCCTCAAGGGAATCCAGTTTCTTTCGAAGGTAGGAAATGTATACCCACACAACATTAATCTCTGCCTGTGCATCGTATCCCCAGATTCTTTCCATAAACTGCTCAGTGGAAATCAGACGCTTTGGATTAACCATAAGCATCTCCATCATCTGATACTCTTTATTGCCCAGCCTTAAAGAAGCCTTATCATTTGTCAGTTCATAGTTTTCTTTATTCAGGGACACATTGCCTACACCAATGATGTTAGGGGTGAATTCAGATTTTCTCCTGCCCATTGCACGGATTCTTGCCAGTAATTCTCCCATGGCAAAGGGTTTACTCAAATAATCATCTGCTCCTAAATCAAGTCCCGTGATCCGGTCTTCGATTTCAGCCTTTGCCGTAAGCATTAGGATAGGGGTATGAATCCCTTTGTCCCTGAGCTTTTTTAATACTTCAAGGCCGCTTAACTTCGGCATCATGATGTCTAATATAATAATATCGTAATTCTCAGATAATCCGTAATCCAGGGCATCAGCGCCATCATATACTGGATCAACTGAATAATTATTGTGTTTTAGTATGGCAACCAGAGCGTTGGACAGTTCTTTTTCATCTTCTGCTAAAAGTATTCTCATATTTTCACCCATTGCATATCGCTTGCATGCCTGCGATACTGCCACAATTCATACAGTTTGGAAATTTAATATTGTGGCACCTTTCTATCGTCAAATTTTCTTTCATCTCATACTAATACCATGCATACTGTAAACTTGTCTGCGGTAATGCTATATAATAAGTGTAAATGTCATTTATTCACACTGGCTGCCCCCACTGCATGCCGTATCTGTCCTCAGACGCGGAACTGCCACTAATCAGGGTTTGAATTATGCTTATTTATACCTCATACTATGTTCTTACAAATTTACTTTATATTATAATCTTACGCTGCTATCAATACATTTTTCCAGCCTGTGCTCTAATAACTGTAACTACTTACCAGCTTGTATATGATGCGAATTATATAAATTCTGCATCTGATGCTCTAACAACTTTAGATTGTTTACCAGTACCAATGCAGAATTATAATCATTTTTCATTTATTGTCTCAACAGCTTTTTGCATCAAGACGGTACATAATTATATAACTTTCCTTTTGTCTTTTCATACTACTGATTCATGGTATTTACCTTTATCATATCCAGAATGGTTTGAAAATTTAAATCGGTTGATGCCATCTCATCGGCACAACGCTTTAACTCTGCTGTTATCATATCCGGGCAGGTTATGTCCTTTTTATACTTCATCTGATGCTCCAGACTTGCCCAGCAATCCATTGCTATGGTCCTTATCTGAAGCTCACAATATACCTCTTGAATATGATCTTCTAAATGAAGAGGAACCTTAAGGATCAGATGATAGCTTCGATATCCATTGGGCTTGGGATTTCTGATATAGTCCTTCTCCTCAATCACTTCAAAGTCTTCCTGATTCTTTAACATTTCAACAATCCAGTAGATATCATCGAGAAAGGTACAGATGATACGAATACCTGCTGCATCAAATATTTGCGTAAGCGCATTGTTTACGGTAACTGTCAGTTCCTTTCGCTTAAGCTTCTCTTTCATACTTTCTGCTGATTTTATTCTTGCCTTGCAGTGCTCAATTGGATCATTTAAGCCTTTTGTAAGTTTATATTTTCGGATAATCTCAAGTCTTGAAAGAACTTCTATAATAGCCCCTTCCAAAAATACATAAGATTCCTGATAGAATTCCTGCTCCGGTGTTAGTGTATCACATTGAATATTGTATTTATACTGCTGCATGGTATCCCTCCGTTCAATAGGAATGTCTTTTGCTATGGAAAGTATACCATCTTAACCTTAAAACTACTTAAAGGCCTTTTAGGATTCGCTTTATTTTATCATTTTTACAGTCTTTCAACCAGTAAAATAGGTGTTGACACATTTATTTCTTACTAATAATTATTCTATTATAATAATAATATTTACAATTGACAAATCCTAATACCAAGGATATACTGAGTGTAACAAACCGTTGATTAAGAGTAGTAAGCAGGATATTCTGTTTAAAGAGAGCCGCAGGTGGTGGAATTGCGGTAGCAAGGATTTTGCTGAATGGACTTAAGAGGGCAGGAAGAAAGGCTGCGGCTGAGTAATGCCTGACGAGATCTTCACTCGTTACCAAGGAAGCATATATAGGCTGTATATGGAATAAGAGGATGCCATTGTGCATCAAAATGGGTGGTACCGCAGAAGTTTCAGACTTTTGTCCCAGTATATTTATACTGTGGCAGAGGTCTTTTTTTATTGCAATATAGGAAGACAGTGTACACCCGGCAAAGCCAAAATAATTATTTTATCTCGAAAGGAGCAAATATTATGGCAAAAATACCACACAGAATCTATCTTACCGAGGAGCAAATGCCCACCAGCTGGTACAATCTTCGCGCTGACATGAAAGAACTGCCGGAACCCATGTTAAATCCTGCCACAAATCAACCCGCTACAGTGGAGGACCTCTATCCTGTCTTCTGCGAAAAACTTGCAAAACAGGAAATGGACAACACCACCCGCTATATTGATATCCCCGAAGAGATCCAGGAGTTTTATAAGATGTACCGGCCTTCTCCTTTAATACGGGCTTACAACCTGGAGAAATACCTTGGTACTCCTGCAAAGATATATTATAAATTCGAAGGAAATAATACATCCGGAAGCCATAAATTAAATTCTGCAGTTGCACAGGCTTATTACGCCAAAGAACAGGGGTTGACCAGTCTGACTACGGAAACCGGTGCCGGACAATGGGGTACCGCCTTATCAGAAGCCTGCGCCTACTACAACATTCCGCTGACAGTATATATGGTAAAGTGCTCCTATGAACAGAAGCCTTTCAGACGAGCAATCATTGAAACTTTTGACGGCAGGATCTACCCAAGCCCCAGTGATACCACCAATGCCGGTCGTGCTATTCTGGCGGTTGATCCTGACACCACAGGAAGTCTTGGCTGTGCAATCTCAGAGGCTGTGGAAAAAGCAGTTACGACTCCCGGCTGCCGTTATGTCTTAGGTTCCGTGTTAAATCAGGTATTGCTCCATCAATCCATTATCGGATTGGAATCCAAGAAAGCAATGGAACTGATTGATGAGTATCCGGATATCGTAATCGGCTGTGCCGGCGGTGGCTCCAATCTTGGCGGTCTTATTGCCCCTTTCATGCAGGATAAATTAAACGGAAAAGCCAATCCCAGGATAATTGCTGTAGAACCTGCTTCCTGCCCTTCCTTTACCAGAGGTAAATATGCCTATGACTTCTGTGACACAGGTAAAATCACACCACTAGCTAAGATGTATACTCTGGGAAGCGGTTTTGTTCCCTCTGCCAACCATGCGGGAGGCTTAAGATATCACGGCATGTCTCCTATTTTATCCAAATTGTATCATGACGGTTATATGGAGGCAGTTTCTGTGGAGCAGACTAAGGTATTCGAAGCCGCTACCCTCTTTGCCAAGCAGGAGACTATCCTGCCGGCACCGGAATCTTCTCATGCAATTCTTGGTGCGATTAATGAAGCGCTAAAATGCAAAGAGACGGGAGAAGCTAAGACGATATTGTTCGGACTTACCGGTACGGGATATTTTGATATGACAGCCTATAATGCTTATATGAGTGGAAAGATGACGGATTATATACCGACAGACGAGGATCTGGCTATTGGTTTTAATGGATTACCAAAGATACCTGGGATACAGTAGTTGTAGTATGGTGGAACGACTTGCTTTTATGTGGTAGTTTATCCTTGTTATGTAACATACTCAAAGTGGAAGGATTTGAAGCGAATACCCTACAAGGAATAGTTATTTTACTGTAAGTTATTCAACTGGGCAGAGCTTATACCTATATGATAATTTGTTCTCATTAAAAGTATAACAAAAACGGAAATTTTCAACATATTAATCCATTGGGTAAAAGAAAATACAATCCTTAAACCCTTGCTTTAGCTATGTCTCTCCTACTACTAGGGCAGACTAGGACTTTAACCATTAAGATTGTACCATGCTGGCTACACATCAAAAAAAGCCTGTAAACAAGCTTGTTCACAGGCTATTTTTGATGTAAATTACAAACTTTTTAAGGCGTCACAGTAATCTCAATATCATCCAGCTTATCTCTAAACCAGCCTTCAGTACTCCCTTGATTATTAATAGCAATATTATAATGCGCATCTAAAATATATGTGCCGGTTTCTTCCACCACAAAGTTAAAATTTCTTGAAATTTTTTCATTTTTCTTAAACTCTTGAGATTCTAACGCGCTAGGTTCAACATGTGTCAATCTATTCTCTATATTTTGAAAGTCAACACAGGGCATATTCCCATTTGAATAAAGGGTGACAGTTTTACCGCATTTATTGGTAATAGTCAATGTGAAAGATACCGTATCGCCAACCCTATAATCAGTTTTATCAAGCTCAATAGAAATCGGAAACTCTTCGGGCGTATACTGTTCTTCTGCTCCGTTCTTTATTTTTAGATAAAAAGCCATCATTAATAAAGGTACCAATACCAGGCAAGCCATTAAAGCAACTTTCATTTTTGTTGATGTTTTCATTTTCATTTGTCCTTTCAACTCGCATTCAACTACATTTTAAAGTAAAAACATTGAAATGTCAAAAAAATTAAAGAAATAAAATTGTCCAAATTGTTTATAACGTGCGAAGGATTTCTCAACAAGTTAATAAAATAACAAAATAGGACTAGTTTGAAATGAGCAATGAGTAAAAGAAAACCTACTCTGGCGCATGGCGTGCTTGATATTTAGATAAATTGTAGGTTGAAAATCTATTTCATTTATACAAACTAATACCAAAAGCGGAGTTAATATTATATGCGTACGAAGCCCACGCTTGGTTATTACTATCTGCAAAGGTTGCTATTCCATATAAAGTTGTAGTATTATTATTTCCAATTTTTGTCCACAAAGGCCCTCCACTATCACCAGCTTGTTGCAAATTGCTAGCAACAACTTGATTGGTAAAAGTCTGTCCATCATATGTACCGGTCGCTGATCCAGAGACTAAGGTACCGGTATTATAACCACTAGTTATGCCTCTCTTATAAGTGTTCTGACCTGCTACCATAGGGATTGTCCATATTTGTGAAAAATCTGAAGAAGCAATGGGTGTAAAACCGCTAGCATAAGGTACAAATGCCGCATCTATAGTTCCCGAGAATTGCCTTAAAGAAGTTGTTCCTATTTGTGAACCACTTGAGTTATACATTTTTTGGTTTACTGATGTTCCGTGTCCGGCCGTAACTACTCCATACTGGCCAGTGCTCGCTTTATATGCATTATATCCTACAGTCATATGAGCAGCTCCTGAAGATTTGTCTGAAATATTTGTTCCTGGAGCAGCCGATGCAGTAGATTTAATACCTGATACTTCTTCAAAAAACAGGTTATTAACAGGTAACTCTAAAATGTTTTCGCTCAGGTATTTGATAATTTCTTCTTTTCTTGACATGTCTAACAAACCAATTTTTAAACCATTATTAATTTCGTCTGTCATTGTGGAAGCAATATCAAAATCATTCATAACTAAATCAAGCATATCTTGAATAGCAAGCAACATTTTCAATGAAACATTTGCTTGTTCATATACTACTCTACTGTCTTCAGCTGCAAATATTGATTTATATTTCTTCGTATTACTTTCACCAACAAATTTTATATGCAGTATGTTTTTATCATCAATAAAAGCACCGGCATATTCATCGGGAAGAATTTCTTCGTATTTTTGAACAATATCAGAATCCTCAAAAGCAAACATGTCTTTTCTGTTTGAAACCTCAAAATCTTCTTTAAAACTTTGCATCATACTAGAATAAAGACTTACACAATAACTATTTGCATCAAGCGAGTCGCTCAATGTTGATTTGTTTTCTGCCGCGGATACGGTAAAGATAGGCAAGATAAAAACAATGGAAAAAAACAAAGCCAATATACTTTTTTTCGTAAATTTCATTAAAAATTCCTTTCGTTAAGTGATTTTAGTATAACGATTAATTAATACTTATTTGGCACAAATACTCTAGCGGATTATTCATATGGATTTCAAAGTATGTTGGATATAGTAAATTTTCAAATGTATTAATAATTGAATAACTTTAGGGTTGTTTATGATTGATGCGAAAAAGAGAGATTCCTATATCATTATGGGATTTTGAGCTCAGAGATGTAAAACTGAAAATCTACATCTTTATTATATTTTGAATTATTCGATAAGGCTCTGACATTATGCGTTGCAGAAGCACTTTTCCTCTCGTGCCTTTTAAAATATTGTAACCGTATTTGTCAAGAATCCCAGGCTTCCCCTAGAACAGGGTGCTCTCCAATTATCGTATAGTACTAAAGAAAAATTTTATACTAAAATCCGAATACACATACAGTATGCATAATAGTATCAACATAACTTTCAAACGACGGGTTAAGTATGATAGAATATGATTTTTGTGCCGCAGATAATGTTTTATCAATCATTATGGTGACAAAATAATTTTTTTACAGTACTTTGCAGTAATATTTAACTGTTGACCCTTGTCCGCATTGTACTTACATGCGGTTAGAAATACTGCTTTCTATCACTCCCTTTCTTAAATAAAAATTTGATTAATTTTCATAAAATCATGCAGGCAGAATTTAACCATAAAAGCAAGTTCATTGTTTTTTTGATTTTCTAGATATTCATTAGTACGCCTGATTTTATGAGGTAAATATTACCAATTAAAGCTTATATCAAATATTTTACTTTGTCAAGAAATATTTTCCATATATATTGTGCTTTTCTTCTGCTTGGCGTAAGGACAGGAACACTAGTCATCACTAAATCGAGTAGGAGAAATTTCTCTTAACAGAGAAATTTCGACCTCTCACACCACCGTGCGTACCGTTCGGTACACGGCGGTTCAATCAACTTAACAAGTAACACACCTTTCGATGTAATAGTCCAACATTGAGATTAGTCCAAACTGGGCTAATCTCTCATTATTTATTGCTTGGCTTATATCTGAACTTCGACATACTCTTGCAAATCCCTTTGCATAAGAGGTTCGTCTTGCCGCCCATTTAGGTATTCCCAGTTTTATTAGATTCTTTGCTCTATTCTTTGGTGTTTTCCAGTGTTTCCATATGCACATGCGAAGCCTATATCTAATAGTTCCATCAAAATTCTTGCATAGTTTCTTCATACTACCGATTTTGAAGTAATTTATCCAACCTCGAATCAACTGATTTAGCTTCTCTATTTTGTGCTTATTGTTAACTCCCCAACTTCGGCAAGTAAATTTCTTCATTTTTGCCTTGAACTTTGCAACTGAACTAGCGTGTGGTTTAGCTTTATACTGTTTGGCAAATGTGTCATAGTAAAATCCAAATCCCAGATACTTTATTCCTTTTGGTTTATCCACCTTGCTCTTGCTAACATTTACCTTCAATCCAAGCTTCTCTTCTATGAACTTTGAAATGCTTTTCATTACTCTGCTAGCTGCCAGTTCGCTTCCGACCATAATAATACAGTCGTCTGCATATCTGACAAAATCCAATCCTCTTGATTCCATTTCCTTATCCAGTTCATTTAACATGATGTTTGCTAAAAGTGGTGAAATATTTCCACCTTGAGGTGTTCCTACAATAGAATCCTCGTATTCATCATCTATAATCACTCCGCTAACTAAGAACTTTCGAACTATCGAGATAACATCTCCATCTTTGATTGTTCTTCCTATTATTGTCATCAGCTTGTCATGATTTACTGTGTCAAAGAACTTTTCCAGGTCAATGTCCACTATCCAACTGTGCCCATCGTTCATCATTTCCAGCGCTGTAAGCACCGCCTGCTGGGCACAACGACTCGGTCTGAATCCGTAGCTGTGGTCATGAAACTGTTCCTCGAATATCGGAGTGAGTACCTGTGCTACTGCTTGTTGAACAAATCTGTCCGTTACTGTTGGTACTCCCAGTTTCCTGACTCCTCCTTCTGGTTTTGGTATCTCTACACGCCTTACTGGTTGCGGTTTATACTTTCGTGTCCGCAATTGTTCTTTAATTGTTTCGCCATTCTTCAAAAGGTATTCACCAAGTTCTGTGTACTCCATTCCGTCCACACCCTCTGCTCCTTTGTTTCGTATGACTTGCAGATACGCCTTATTGAGATTATCTTTGGCTAATATCTGCTCCATTAGACTATTTGTGTCCATGCGTTGTTTCCTTTCTGTCCCGTTCGTTTCCACCATCTTTGACGTCATCGACAGATGTTGTGTTTACTACAAGTCGGAACCTACTTCAACTGATTGATTGTTCGTCCCTTTGCTCCGTTTCCATTACAGAAACTTCCTCGCTACTACGGACTATGCTGACTTCTCACAGTTCGTTGTTACTCGGCAAATGATACCGCTGTGAGACCTCCCCGATTAAGGTGCGAGCTCTTTCCTCTCATCTATCCGCCACATTTACTCCTACTTCCAGCAACTTTTGGACTTCATCTTCTTTTGCAAACTTATCCGTATTTCAGAGCCTTATATGTGATTTCTGTCCGTCGGACCAAGAGTTTGCCTACAACTTCCTTCAGATTCCACCTCACGGTGGACACCCTTGTTGTTCAGCTATGTGCTTCCACGTTGCCTAGGCGCACTTGGGACTTTCACCCATTAGAGCCCGCCCATGGCGGGCAAACAAAAGGAGTGATGCCTCATAAAACAGCATCACTCCCATACTTTCTTATCTTACAGATTACTATATCCCATGAGACTTTCATCCACAGCCATAGCAACTTCTCTGCCTTCTCTGATTGCCCATACTACAAGACTCTGTCCTCTGTGCATATCACCGGTTACAAATATCTTCTCCTGACTGGTCTTATATTTGCCTTCCTCTGTAGCAACATTGGTTCTCGCATTCAACTCGACACCAAAGGCTTTTGCCACATATTCTTCTGTTCCGAGGAAACCTGCCGCAATAAATACATAATCTGCATTTACTTCATATTCACTGCCCGGAACCTCTTCCATCTGAAACCTCTTTGCTTCAGCATTGAATTTGCTGCAAAGCTTCACGATCTTAACTTTAATCAGATTGCCGTCCTTATCTGCGATAAATTCTTTCACCGTTGACTCATAAACTCTCGGGTCATTGCCGTATACTGCAATGGCTTCCTCCTGACCATAGTCGGTCTTTAATACCTTTGGCCATTCGGGCCAGGGATTGTCTTCCCGTCTGGTTTCCGGGGGCTTAGGCATCATTTCGATCTGAAGAACGGATTTGGCTCCCTGTCTTACACTGGTACCAACACAGTCGTTACCGGTATCACCGCCGCCGATTACGATTACATTCTTACCTTTGGTGTTGATACAGGCACCGTCTTCGAAATTAGAATCCAGCAGACTCTTAGTAACACCCTTTAAGAAATCCACAGCAAAATGGATTCCCTTTGCTTCCCTTCCGGGAGCTTTGATATCTCTGGGCTTTGAGGCACCGCATGCCAAGATGATGCTGTCGTATTCCTTCTTTAATTGCGATACCTTTATATCTTTACCTACATCAGCTCCTGTTATAAAGGTTACCCCTTCTTCTTTCATGAGGTTTACTTTACGGTCAATAACGTGTTTCTCCAGCTTCATATTGGGGATACCATACATCAGCAATCCGCCAATACGGTCGGAGCGTTCAAATACGGTTACCTGATGACCGCGTTTATTCAACTGGTCTGCCGCTGCAAGGCCGGAAGGACCGGAGCCGATTACGGCAACTTTCTTACCGGTTCTTACCTTGGGGGGCTGGGCAGTTATAAAGCCAGCTTTGTAACCGTTCTCTATAATACTTAACTCATTTTCCTTGATTGCTACCGGAGTGGTCGCCACATTACAGGTGCAGGCCGGCTCGCAGGGAGCCGGACATACACGCCCGGTAAATTCAGGAAAGTTATTTGTCTTAAACAAGCGGTTTAACGCCTGATTCATATTTCCGTTGTATAACAGATCATTCCATTCCGGTACAAGGTTATTTAACGGACAACCGGAGGTCATTCCATTTAGGATAACTCCCGACTGGCAGAAAGGAACACCGCAGTCCATACATCTTGCTCCCTGTATCCTTTGCTCCTCCTTTGGCAGAGGAATGTGGAATTCGTCAAAATTCTTGATTCGTTCTTCGGGAGCCAGTCCTTTACTCAGCTTTCTGTCATATTCCATAAATCCTGTTGGTTTTCCCATTGCTTCCTACCTCCTAGCTCCTGGTGTTGGCAAAGAATGCCTCTATCTGTGCCTGTTCGCTGCTTAAGCCCTTTTCCTCCATCTGGACGATGGTCATAAGCATACGGCTGTAATCATAAGGAATAATCTTCTTGAACTTAGGCAGATAATCCATGAAGTTCTCTAAGATATCCTTGCCCTTTAAGGAGCCGGTTTTCTCTACATGTTCCGTAATCATGCTCTTTAATTCCAGAACATCATACTTCTCAGTTACTGCTTCCATAGATACCATTTCCTTGTTAAGCTTCTTATATAAATTGCTGCCTTCATCCAGTACGTAAGCAATACCGCCGCTCATACCTGCTGCAAAGTTCTTACCGGTAGTACCAAGTACTACAACTCTTCCACCAGTCATATATTCACAGCCATGATCGCCTACACCTTCAACAACAGCGCTGGCTCCGGAATTACGTACACAGAAACGTTCTCCTGCAACACCGTTTATAAATACCTTACCGCTGGTAGCACCGTAAAGTGCAACATTACCGATAATAATGTTCTTATCAGCCGCGAATTTCGTTCCCTTGGGAGGATATACTACCAGCTTTCCGCCGGAGAGTCCTTTTCCGAAATAATCGTTACTGTCACCGGATAATTCAAGGGTTAGCCCCTTCGGAATGAACGCTCCGAAACTCTGCCCGCCGCTGCCCTGGCATTTGATAACATAAGTATCCTCTTCCAGAGTAGTGCCGTGTGCTTTTGTAATTTCCGAACCTAAGATGGTTCCAAAAGTACGATCGATATTGGATACTTCCACTTCAACGGTCTTGGATTGCCCGGCAGCGATGGCACTCTTAAGTTTCTTTAAAAGGATTCTCTCATCAATGGTCTTTTCCAGTTCAAAATTATATACCTTGCTGGGATCAAAATGACCTTTTTCGCTGTCCCCGGCAAAAGGATTATTAAGAATCTTGGAAAGGTCAATTCTTGCTGCTCTTCCGGTCATTGCGTTTTCTTTTTCTTTTAACAGCTCGCTTCTTCCTACCAGGTCCTCAAGTTTACGCACACCAAGCCTTGCCATATATTCTCTTACTTCTTCTGCTATAAAACGCATGAAGTTAATTACATACTCAGGTTTACCTTTAAAATTCTTACGCAGTTCCGGATTCTGGGTAGCAACACCTACAGGACAGGTATCCAGATTACATACACGCATCATGACACAGCCTAAGGTTACCAGGGGAGCAGTTGCAAAACCGAATTCCTCTGCTCCAAGAAGTGCTGCAATAACAACATCTCTTCCTGACATAAGCTTACCGTCAGTCTCTACCATTACCCTGGAGCGAAGTCCGTTCATAATAAGTGTCTGATGGGTCTCAGCAAGACCTAACTCCCAGGGAAGTCCGGCATTGTGAATGGAATTTCTGGGTGCAGCACCTGTACCACCGTCAAATCCGGAAATCAGGATAACCTGTGCACCTGCTTTGGCAACACCTGCCGCAACGGTTCCGACACCTGCTTCTGAAACCAGTTTGACAGAGATTCTTGCATCTTTATTGGAGTTCTTCAGGTCGTAAATTAACTGTGCCAAATCCTCAATGGAATAGATATCATGATGAGGTGGCGGTGAAATCAGACCTACACCGGGCGTTGAATGTCTTGTTTTGGCAACCCAGGGATATACTTTCTCAGCCGGCAGCTGACCGCCTTCACCGGGTTTTGCTCCCTGTGCCATCTTTATCTGGATTTCCTTTGCGCTTACCAGGTACTGGCTGGTTACACCGAAGCGTCCGGAAGCTACCTGTTTGATGGCAGAACATTTATTGAGCCCGTCTTTTGAGATATTCAGACGTTCTAAGCTCTCACCGCCTTCACCGCTGTTGGATTTACCGGATAACATATTCATTGCAATAGCCAAGGTCTCATGTGCTTCCTGTGAAATGGAACCATAGGACATGGCACCGGTCTTAAAGCGCTTTACAATGGAATCAACACTTTCTACTTCTTCAATGGGAATGCCTGCTTCCGGGAAGTTAAAATCTAAAAGACCTCTTAGGTTGATGCCTTCCTCTTCCTTCTCAATAAGCTTCGTGTATTCCTTAAAGGATTCATAGTCACCATTTCTGGTTGCCTTCTGAAGCAGGTGTATGGTCTGGGGATTATACAAATGCTCTTCTTTACCGCTTCTTAATTTGTGATTACCACTGTTGTCAAGGGTCAGATCCGCATTAAGTCCAAGGGGATCGAAAGCTTTGGTATGAAGCTCATCTACCTGTCTTTCAATATCCTTTATGGAAATACCTTCGATTCGGCTCACCGTATCGGTAAAATACCTGTCAATTACATTCCTGCAGATTCCAATTGCTTCAAATATCTTGGAACCCTGATAGGACTGAATTGTTGAAATACCCATTTTGGAGGCTATCTTTACAATTCCCTTTAAAATTGCCTTATTGTAGTCATTTACCGCTGCATAGTAATCTTTATCCAGCATATTGTTGGCAATAAGCTGCTTAATGGATTCCTGGGCAAGATAAGGATTAACCGCACAGGCTCCATAGCCTAAAAGAGTTGCAAAATGATGAACTTCTCTGGGTTCCGCACTTTCTAATATCATAGCAACTGCTGTTCTCTTCTTGGTTCTTACCAGATGCTGCTGCATAGCAGATACCGCTAACAGAGAAGGAATAGCTACATGGTTCTCATCCACACCCCTGTCGGATAGGATCAGTATATTGGCCCCTTCTTTATATGCACGGTCAGCTTCTACGAATATATGATCAATCGCTCTCTCTAAAGAGGTATTTTTATAATAAATTATTGGAATGGTTTCCACCTTAAAGCCCGGTATCTTCATGGACTTGATCTTTAAGAGATCGGTGCTTGTCAGGATGGGGTTGTGAATCTTAAGTACTTTGCAATTTTCTGCACATTCCTCCAGAAGATTTCCGTCTTCTCCAATGTAAACATCTGTAGAAGTTACGATTTCTTCCCTGATAGCATCAATAGGAGGATTGGTTACCTGAGCAAAGAGCTGTCTGAAATAACTGAACAGCGGAGGGTTGCTCTTTGACAGAATAGGCAGGGGGCTGTCAGCACCCATGGCTGCTACCGGTTCTGCACCGGTTCTTGCCATAGGAAGGATTGTAGTCCTGTAATCTTCATAAGTATAGCCAAATGCTTTCTGAAGCCTTGCTCTTTCCTCATCATCATATTCCCATACTTTTTTGTTGGGTATGTGAAGATCTTTCAGCTTCACCAGATTGCTGTCCAGCCATTCTCCATAAGGACTTCCGCTGGCATAGCTGTTCTTCAGATCTTCGTCATCAATAACGCAGCCCTTTACGGTATCTACCAAGAGCATTTTACCGGGACGAAGCCTTTCCTTCTTCACAATTTTCTCAGGTGCGATGTCCAGAACACCAACCTCTGAGGATAAAACCAGATGGTCATCCTCGGTGATATAATAACGGGAAGGTCTTAAACCGTTACGGTCAAGTACTGCTCCCATAATATCTCCGTCACTGAACAGGATGGAAGCCGGTCCGTCCCAGGGTTCCATCATAGTAGCATAATATTGATAGAAATCCTTCTTTTCCTGGCTCATATTCTGATCGTTGGTCCAGGGTTCCGGGATGGTTATCATAACCGCAAGCGGCAGATCCATACCGCTCATAATAAGGAATTCCAGTGCATTATCAAGCATGGCGGAGTCGGAACCTTCTGCATTGATTACCGGAAGTATCTTATGAAGTTCTTTGTTCAGGTATTTGGACTGCATGGTCTCTTCCCTTGCAAGCATCTTATCTACATTTCCTCTGATGGTATTGATTTCACCATTGTGAACGATAAGCCTGTTGGGATGGGCTCTCTGCCAGCTTGGATTTGTATTGGTACTAAAACGAGAATGAACAATGGCAATAGCAGATTCATATACTTTATCCTGAAGATCGATAAAAAACATACGAAGCTGGTTGACCAGGAACATTCCTTTATATACAATGGTACGGCTGGATAAGGATACAACGTAGGTGTTGTCATTGCTCTGCTCAAATACTCTTCTTGCAATGTAGAGTCTGCGGTCAAAGTCCAAGCCCTTCTTAACACCTGATGGTCTCTTGACGAATCCCTGCATGATACATGGCATACATTCAACAGCTTGTGTTCCAAGAATTTTGGGATCGATGGGAACTTTTCTCCATCCTAAAAATTCCATCCCTTCTTTTTCCACAATAATCTCAAACATCTTCTTTGCCTGATTTCTGGAAAGCTCATCCTGTGGAAAAAAGAACATACCGATTCCGTAATTACGTTCTCCTCCCAAGCTGATGTTAAGAGCTTCTGCTTCTTTCTGGAAGAATTTATGGGATATCTGAAGCAGGATACCTACACCGTCACCGGTCTTTCCTTCCGCATCCTTACCGGCACGGTGTTCCAGATTCTCAACAATCTTCAATGCATTGGCTACTGTTTCATGAGTCTTAACACCCTTGATATTAACAACTGCACCTATACCGCAGTTATCATGTTCAAATCTGGGGTCATATAAGCCCTCACATGTACGTTTAGTTTCTTCTACGCCATATCTGTCCATTCGCACGCCTCTTTTCTAATAAAATAATTACGACCGGTAAAAATAATAAATAATGAAGTAATATATTTATTACTTTACCAGCTGCCCGAACAATCAGATAACCGATTATTCAGCGCGGTGAAGTGAATGCATTTCCTTATTCTTACCATTCATATCTGTCAAAAATTATAATAATAAGCATTTCACAGAATAAATATTCATGGTATAATAATATTCCCATATTTCAACATACAAAAAAAGACATTCTCAAAGGCCAGGCCTCTAAGAACATCTTTGTTCTGTAACAGATTATAATATACGCCGCATAAAAAATCAATCTTTTTTTTCATTTTAATTTATTTTATAAGTTTTTTTATCGAATAAACGTTATTTAATTAAGTGGCATTTTGAATTTGAAGTTTTCAGCCGATATAAAATAAGAAAATATAACTTCATCAAGTATATTTATATAGAATTTTTTCCATATATGGTAAATTATTTATAGCTTGTATTGCTAACGCCGGTTGTTTATTCCACTTTTGAAACTGCAAGGTTCGCTATTAGGGGTAGTAATGGTACATTTTCAAATTCCAATCCAGTATTTCAATGCAAGGCGGCTAGAACAGTATTTTTCATATACGCTCCAGGTAAGCACTATATAATTAATCTTTAATTTTTGTTAAGCTTACAAAGTACAGAAAAGGAGGCTCTCATATGATAAACAGCAGTATAACACAAACTGGTACTCTCAAATCAAATACCCTGTCTTCCCCTGCCTCCTCCCAGGGATCCCATAACGTATCCTCCGGCGATGGTAAAGGCTCATCCACCGCCTATGGCTTAGAAAAAGGAAATGTCATAAAAGGTGAAGTAATCGACCTTAAAAATAATGAAGTCACTGTAAAGCTGGCAGACGGTCAGGTCTTAAAAGCAAAACTCCAGGCAGATAACAGCACCCTTTCAATAGGCAGTAAGGTTACTTTTCGGGTGGAAGATGCCACCTCACAATCGCTGACCTTAAAAATTATTCCCGAAAGCTCTGCTTCCTATCTCTCAGCCACCATAGACAAAGCATTGGAAGCAGCTAATCTGGGAAAGACTATTCGGAATAGAAGTCTGGTAAGCGAACTTCTCACCGCCCGTATGTCAATAGATAAGAATACTCTTAACCTTTTTGCGAAACAGCTGGCACAATTCCCAGATGTTTCTGTTAAGACTCTTCTGTTCCTGCAGCGTAATCAACTCCCGATTAACGGAGCCAGCATTGAGCTAGCAGAAGGATTTCTTCATTCTGACGGTAAAATGATCGAAAACCTTTCTACACTCTCCGGCAGTATAAATCAGTTCCTGGGTTCTTCCGGCGACATAAATGCCAAACAGGAACTGCTGCGAATATTACTCGGACCAGCCTCTCAGACTCCTGGGGTGGCGGAAGCCCTGGCAAAAGAAAACCTGCTGCAAGGTAATCCCATTGCCTCAAATGCGGCAGGTACTCAGGAACATATTCAAACCGGCAATATAGCAGCGAACACTGGAAATATCCTGTTTAGCGACTTATTGAACCTCTCTGAAAGAACCGAACTGGCTGAAAGTCTTAAGACACTTCCCGCTAACTTAATCTCTCCGGAGGTAATCAACAGTGTTCTAAATGGTACCATAGACACTCCTCATGCCACTGAACTGGCGAAATTACTGAAAGATTATTCCCTGCTTGACCCGCTTAATGTAAAGCAGCCGGCAGCTGATATTATGGATAAACTGCTAACAGTCTCTGCTTCAGATAACAATGCACTGCTAAAAGAACTGTTGCCTGCCCAGGACAGAGGAAATCTTCTGATTATGATAAAGAATCTGCCTGGAACAGATAATCTTCCTGTTTCCATCAGTAACGGTATTACTGACGGAAATATATCCGCCAGGGACCTTTTAACCTTTTTGGCTCCATCTCTTACAGAAGAAATAGATACCCTGCCTGCCGGATCCAGCGAGAAGCTGCTCTCATCCAAAGAGTTTCATACCTTACTGAATTCTAAGTTATTATCCGACTGGACGCTGACCCCGGAGGACTTAAACAAACCCTCCCCCTTAAGTTCTCATTACGAAAGCCTTTTAAAGCAGCTAAACGAAATAAATTCGTTAGCAGAGCGAGGAATGTTTCATGAAATGCCCTCTCTTACTGCACAGCTTTCCCATATGACGGACACGGTGCAGTATATGAATATGTTCCAGAACATGTTTTCATTTTTACAGCTGCCTGTAAAGTTAAAGAATCAGTTCACTGACAGTGAGCTATATGTATATTCAAACAAGAAATCAGAGCTGGATATCACAAAGGGTGTGAAAATAGTTCTGCACCTTAATATGGAACATCTTGGCCCCCTTGATGTATCCGTTGAGCTGACAAATAATCACCTTAAGAATACTTTCTATCTGGAGAACAAAGATATACTTCATTTGTTATCCACACATATGGAAATACTGGAAAAGAAGCTGAGTACGAAAGGTTATCAGGTATCCACCGAATTTTATGACAGAGCAAAATCCCCATCTCCTTCAGAAGACATCCTTTCCGGTAATCTTCATTCCAACACAGAAACCTCTGAGGAGAACTCACAGGAGAAGAGGTATCATTTTGATATTAGGGCTTAAGGTCAATCTGTGTTAGCAACAAGAAGAATATTTGCACAAAAGCTAGATTTGCACAAAAGCTAGATTCGAAAAACAATCAAGGGTGTGTCTGATAACTCATTGCAGTTTTTAGACACACCCTTGGTAATTTGTATACCTTTTAATTTATTTAGATTATTGCCTTACTTTGATTGACCCTTACTTTAATTGACCCTTACTTTGATTGACCCTTACTCAGATGGTTGCCTTACTGAGATTGATACCTTACTGGATTAATGCCTTATTAGATTGATGTCTTACTAGATTGACTCCTTACTAGATTGACGCTTTACTCAGATTGATGCCTTACTAGATTGATGTCTTACTAGATTGATTCCTTACTCAGATTGATTCCTTACTAGATTGACTTCTTACTCAGATTGATGCCTTACTAGATTGATGTCTTACTAGATTGACTTCTTACTCAGATTGATATCTAACTAGATTGACTTCTTACTCAGATTGATATCTAACTAGATTGATGTCTTATCTATTACTTATATAATCTTCATTATCCTGCATATGATATACAGAATAAATAAATGAACGGGATAAAATGCATAAAAAACATATTTTAACCGTAATCCTCTTTCACCGTTATACTTAGCAATGGGTATCAGCGTAAAAAATGCTGTTATTTCATCCAGTGTCATAATATTTAATACAATACAACCTGCCAGCGCAGACCTGAAAGGATTTCTTCTATATACATAGAACACTGCAATGGTTAGTATGCCAAAAGCAGAATAATCAGTACGTAATAAGTTTGCCACCTGCATTCCAAGGGCAAGAACCGCTAAGTCAGCAAACAGGGCATCAAAACTTTTATGAGACTTTCTTCCTGCAAGATAGATTATCAGCAGAAGGATTGCACCAATTAAAGCCATTACAATAAAACGGGTATCATTATAGTAAATCCAAAAATCAGGAAGCGATTTTCCCGTTGCAGCAAAAACGATACCATTCACCATATAGAGACCACTGTTTACTACCGTTGCAACTATATATCCACCACCGGCTACACCAATTACAGATATTACCGGCAGCCATTTCTTGTCATTCAATTTTTCTGAAATTCCCTGGAACCCATACATTACTACAAAACCAATTAAGAGTGTAAAAAATACATTTTGATATCCCGTATAAAAGACCTGTCCACTAAAAGCCAAATCAAAAGGAATCTCAGATATCAGACAGAAAAGGGCCAGTCTTATAACATACTTCAGCTTGTTTCTGGTATGTATAAATCCCTCTACCAGCAAAAAGCAGAATAAAGGAAATCCCAACCTGCCTATCATTCTCATAATAAAATATACTGCACTCATAGTTTGATAGTAAGTATCCTGAGATGCTGCTGAACCCATCATAAAAAAGTTCACAGATACCAAAATATTACTTATAACAGTTGCTGCAATATGATCTATCAGCATTACAAAAATTGCAATCAATTTTAAAGTGCTGCCTGGAATTCCTCTTCTTTTCTCTTTCGTAACTATGGTTTCTGATAAATCACCAGTCACATTTTCCATTTTTACCTCCTGAACGATTTGAAATATAACATATTATGGAAATATGTTCTTTCAGTATAACATTAAAATAACCTTAATTCAATGTTTTTCCCAATCCATCAACAAAAGTAACAAGAATAAATTTGATTGTGAACCATAAGTTTGTAGTGCAATCTAACACCATTTAATTTTAAGGCTTTATTGCCTGCATGCAAATAAGAAAAATAAACAAATGGGATAGCTGTTGTATTTCAGTCCGAAAAAATATGTATCCTGTAAACCAGCTTCCGCTGCTGTTCAAAAAAGAAAATTCACTAATACCCTTCTATAAATGTAATAAAATTATAATAACTTCTACCTATTATAAATATAATATAAAAACCACATTATGGTGGAGTGTACATGTATATTTACATCGTTCAGCCCGGTGATACAATAACTTCAATTGCAAATGCTTATGGGGTTTCTCCTGAAAGGCTTGCGCTGGAAAATGACCTCTCAGAACCGGATAATCTGACCCTGGGGGAAGCACTTTTAATATTGCAGCCTTCTATAACTTATATTGTTCAAAGGGGTGATACCCTTGAAAGCATCTCCCTTTCTCAACAAACGGATATACTGGAACTACTCCGCAATAATCCATGGATATCTGACAGAGGACTTTATATAGGGGAAGAAATCGTAATACGTTATGCCGATACCAGAACAGCAACCATTGAAATAAATGGATTTACCTATCCCTTTATTGATAAGGAAGTATTAATTAAGGCTTTGCCCTATCTTACCTACTTATCGGTTTACGCCTATCAGGTCACCCGAAATGGCAGCCTTATCGGAATTGATGATAGTGAAGTCGTCAGATTAGCAAGAAGCTACGGCGTTGCCCCAATCATGTTTATTACTGCCACACCGGAAGGAAACAGCGTTGATACAGAAATTGCTCATATCTTAATAACCAATATGGAGGTACAGAAGGCCTTTATAGACAATCTCCTTATAACACTGGGAAACAAAGGTTATTACGGAATAAATATAGATACCCCTTATATACAACCGCTGGATAGGCAGCCCTATGTTGAATTTATAAATACAGTAACAAAACGGCTTAACCAGGAAGGATACCTGGTATCCATAACAATCGCTCCAAGTACCTTTGAAGCAGCAACCGGAATTACCTATGAAGGTGTGGATTACATCGGATTAAGCAGAGCAGCCAATTCTGTATTGTATCAGTTGACCTATGAGTGGAAGGCTCCTTCTACCCTTCCAATCAGTGTGCTCCCCTTCGATGCCGTACTTAACACCATTAATAAAGCAGTAATACAGCTTACTCCACAAAAGAGTATTCTGGGCTTTACAATTATCGGATACCTTTGGGAATTTCCCTATTTTGCAGCAATTACAGCGGCAAATTTTATAAATTATTTTTCGGCAATAGAACTGGCCAATGACACAGGTTCTGTCATACAGTTTAACGACCCTTCCCAAACCTCATATTTTCGTTATATAGAAGATAACAAAGAGTATATAGCATGGTTTAAAGATATCAGAACTCTGCGGTTATTCTTATCCTATGCTCAAAATCTAGGTATGCAGGGTTTCTCAGTGTGGAATGTAATGTACTTTATAACAAATACCTGGCTATTAATAAATTCACAGTATGATATCAAAAAATTAATGATATAGAGAAAATTCTAGTTTATATAATAAATAGAAATAGCTATAAAAAGAAATAGAAAAGTTGAAGATATGGATAAGTTATAATTCCAGAAAAGTTATTGTTACTAAAAAGTTATAGCTATTGATAAGTTATAGCACTAAATGGTTACAGCTTACTGATAAGTTATAGCCTCTGATTTGTTACAACTACTGTTATGTTATATCCACTGATTTGTTACAACTTACTGTTATGTTATATCCACTGATTTTTACAGCTTACTGATATGTTATAACCACTTGTTGGTTACAGCTACTGAAAGAATATAGCCACTGAAGGTCTACAGATACGAAAAGGTTATAACAGAAAGTCTACAGATACTGAAGTTATAGTCACTGAGTGGATACATAAACTAAAAGAAGTCAATTAAAATTACAATATAAAATATCATGGTAACAATAATAATCCAGAAGAGATGTATAACCCTAAATTTTTATACCAATTACATATTATTTATAATGATATTTTTAATATTAACTCAAACGTAAAAGCCACTAAAATCATTGTTTCACTACGATTTCAGGCAAATTGTACAAAACAGAAGAACGAAGGCGCCTATGGAAAGGTATTAGAAGTCCTTTTCTCTGGATATTTTGCGCTATATGATAAATCAGATTGTTTGAGCGAAGCGAGTTATCTGTTTTATCATATGTCAAGCGCAAAATATCCAGAGAATTAGGACTTCTTATACCTTGGAATTGAAGCATGAGTTTTTCTGTTTTGTGCAATTTGCCGTCCCCTTGTAAAAAACCACCCTTCAAATCATTACATATCTCATAACCAGCCTATTATAAAATTAGCTCTATCACTAAGCCAGTATCTCTTTCAAAATCTTATTGATCATTCCCGGATCTGCCTTCCCTTTCATTTCCTTCATAGTCTGCCCAACCAGGAAACCAAGAGCTTTTTCTTTACCGCTCTTATAATCATTAACAGACGCAGGATTTTCTGCTACAATTCTTTCAATAGTAGACTTAAGGAGACCCTCATCGCTAACCATGGAAAGACCCTTTTCCTCTACATATTTAACAGGATCGATATCCTCTTTAAATATTTTCTCGAATACTTCCTTGGCAACGGTTCTATTGATCTTATTATCACCGATGAGCTTAATAAGACCTGCCAGATTCTCAGCACGAAAGGCAATGTCCTCCGGTTCTTTCTCTTCTTCCTTTAAAAGACGCATGGTCTCTACCATGAGCCAGTTGGATACTTCCTTTGGCTTGCCGCATAGGCTAACGGTCTCTTCAAAGAGATCTGCCAGATGTTTGGAGCCGGTAATAATTCCTGCGTCATATGCCGGAATGTCATATTCCTTCTCATAACGAAGCATCTTCTCATCGCGAAGTTCAGGCTGACGGTTCTTAATTTCTCCCAGCCATTCATCGCTGATCAGAATAGGAACCAGGTCCGGTTCAGGAAAATAACGATAATCCTGCGCATCTTCCTTGGAACGCATGGCAAAGCTGGTATCCTTATTATCATCCCAACGTCTGGTTTCCTGAACTACTACCTTTCCATATTCCAGCATTTCAATCTGGCGTTTTCTCTCTCCTTCAATAGCTCTTGCAATGGCCTTAAAGGAGTTCATATTCTTCATTTCGGTTCTGGTTCCGAATTCTTTGGCGCCTACTTCTCTTACAGACAGATTGATATCTGCTCTTAAAGAGCCCTCCTGCATCTTACAGTCTGAAACCCCAAGATACTGCAGGATTAATTTAAGTTTCTCAAGATATGCAATTACTTCTTCTGCCGATCTCATATCCGGGTCACTTACAATTTCAATAAGGGGTACACCGCAACGGTTGTAATCTACAAGTGTACAGTCCTCCCATGGATCATGAATTAATTTACCGGCATCTTCTTCCATATGGATTTCATGGATACCCACTACCTTCTTACCGGCTGAGGTCTCGATCTCAATACCGCCGTCATGGCAGATAGGAAGATAGAGCTGGGATACCTGATAAGCCTTAGGAAGATCGGGATAGAAATAATTCTTACGGTCAAATTTGCAATCCTGATTGATGCCACAGCCTGTTGCAAGGCCTGCAGCAATTGCAAATTCAACTACCTTTTTATTTAACACAGGAAGGGTACCCGGCATACCGGTACACACCGGACAGCAATGGGTATTCGGATCTCCTCCGAACTGGGTGGTACAGCCGCAGAATATTTTAGTCTTAGTTGCCAGCTCTACATGGACTTCCAGACCTATGACAGTTTCGTATGTTTTCATAGAGCCACTTCCTTTCTGCTTTGTTCAAAACGGTAGGCTGCTTTTAAGATATCCTTTTCGCCAAAATGCTTACCGATTAACTGAAGACCGACAGGCAGCCCCCTGCTGTCTGCGCCACAGGGAAGGCTGATAGCCGGAAGCCCTGTTAAGTTAACGGATACCGTATAGATATCTCCAAGGTACATCTGCAGGGGATCTGCCAGGCTTCCACCGATTTTAGGTGCTGTAGTGGGCGCTGTTGGCCCCAGTAGGATGTCATATTTTTCAAAAGCTTTATCAAAGCCTTCTTTGATAAATGCTTTTACTCTTAACGCTTTGTTGTAATAAGCATCATAGTAGCCGGAGCTTAATACAAAGGCACCGATCATCATTCTGCGCTTTACTTCATTGCCGAAGCCTTCACTTCTGGTCTTCTTATATACCTCCTGAAGTCCATCAAAATCAGGTGTGCGATATCCATATTTGATACCATCATATCTTGAAAGGTTTGAACTGGCTTCTGCAGAAGCGATTACATAATAAGCCGGTATGGCATAATCCACTGCCTCTAGGTTGAATTCTTCAAGAATCGCTCCCTGCTTCTCCAATTCCTTCGCTGCTGCTAAAATGTTTTCTTTAACCTCATCAGAAAGACCGTTACCTAAATACCCTCTGGGAATACCTATTTTCATCCCCTTGACATCTCCGTCCAATGCTTTCAGATATTCATAACTCTTTGTGGGTACGCTGGTAGAATCCTTACTGTCATGACCTGAAATAATATCAAGGGCTGCTGCGCAGTCGGCTACATTCTTACCAATAGGTCCTATCTGATCCAAAGAAGAAGCATATGCTATCAGACCGTAACGGGATACGGTACCGTAAGTCGGCTTAATACCCGTAACGCCGCAAAAGGAACTGGGCTGGCGAATAGAGCCGCCGGTATCAGACCCCAGAGCATAAAAGGCTTCATCTGCCGCTACCGCTGCTGCCGAACCACCGCTGGAGCCGCCGGGCACGTAATCTGTATTTCTGGGATTTTTGGTAATTCCAAAATAGGAGGTCTCTGTGGTGCTTCCCATTGCGAATTCATCCATATTTGTCTTTCCGATTATTACAGCTCCCTGTGCCTTTAGCCGCTCTACTACTGTTGCATTATAAGGCGGAAGAAAGTTATGCAGAATCTTGGAACTGCAGGTGGTTTTGATTCCTTTGGTGCAGATATTATCTTTCACTGCAACAGGCACCCCCGCCAAAGGAGCATTGTCAAGTTCGCCGCTGTCTATTCGTTTCTGAACCTCTGCCGCTTCTGCAAGGGCACTTTCCTCCAGAACGGAAACATAACAGTTATATTCTGAGTCCTTCTCTTTGATTCTGTCTATCTGGAGCTTTACCGCTTCGGATACGGAGATTTCTTTCTCTTTGATTTTTTTCCCTAATTCCAGGGCCGATAATTTGGTAATATCCATATTGTCCTCTTTCCTGAATACTCAATCTTTGATTGGATATTCATTAATCCGGTTTGCACGTTTATTCCACTGTCTTAGGAACCATAAAGCAGCCATCTTTTTTAGCAGGTGCATTTTGTAAGAGACTGTCTCTGTCCGGTCCGTTTAATACTTCATCTTCACGAAATACATTATGGATGGGGAATACATGGGACAGGGGTTGTATCCCCTCTGTGTCCAGCTCATTCATAGTGGTCATATACTCTAATATGCTGCCTAAGTCAACCTTCGCTTTTTCTTTTTCTTCCTGTGTCAGTTCAAGCTTTGCAAGGGCTGCCACGTAATCTATGGTCTTATCTGTAACTTCCATTATTTCCTCCTGTCTGACTATACCTTTTATAAGGGCTTCTTTTTACTATTAAGGTTCCAATCTTGATACATCTCTTGGGAAAAGAGTAGTCTCTCTTACGTTCTGCTCATCTAAAAGCTTCATGGTAAGTCGCTCCAAACCGATTCCAAGTCCTCCGTGAGGCGGCATTCCATGCTTGAATATCATCAGGTAATTAGTGAATTCCTCCGGGTCCATACCTCTCTTCACCATCTTATCTACCTGCTCTTCATAGTTGTGGATTCTCTGTCCACCGGTGGTCACTTCCATGCCTTTGAATAACAGGTCAAAACTTAAGGTAAATTTATTATCTGCCGGGTCATCCATCGCATAAAAAGGTCTCTTCTTAGAGGGGTAATGAGTTACGAAGACAAAATCACTATTGTGCTCCTCTTTAAAATACTTACCAATAAGAATTTCTTCTTCCGGTTCCAGATCATAGGGGTTCTTGATCTTACGGTCATATTTTTCTGCAACCAGCTGCTTTGCTTCATCAAAACGCACGGCAGGGATATTGTCTGCTGCCGGCAGTTTCACATCTAATAATTTCAACTCTTTGGCATATTCTTTCTTTAAGAATTCAAAGGTATAGGTAAGCATAGCTGCTTCCATATCCATAATATCTTCAAAACCGTCTATATAACCCATTTCAAAATCAAGGCTGGTATATTCATTCAAATGCCTTGTAGTGTTATGCTTTTCCGCACGAAAAACCGGTGCTGCTTCAAATACTCTGTCATAGATTCCAACCATGGTCTGTTTGTAGAACTGAGGGCTCTGTGCCAGGAAAGCTTTCTTACCGAAGTATTCAAGCTTGAATACATTGGCACCGCCTTCTGCATTACCGGCAACAATCTTTGGAGTCCTTACTTCCGTAAAATGATTCTGGAACATAAAGTCACGAAATCCTCTTACTAACCCCTCCTGAATCTTAAATATGGCTCTTTCTCTGACATTTCTTAATGCAATGGGCCTTAAGGATAATTTTGTCTCCAAAGAAGTATTTAACTTCCATTTACTGATCGGCAACGGCATGGTAGAATCTTTTGCAGGTTCAGATAGTACCCTGATGTTAGTAAGACGGACTTCAAATCCGTTGGGAGCCCTGTCTTCTGTTGCTGCAATTCCTTTTACTTCGATGGTCATTCCTTCTTTTAAGGCTTTATCCTCAAGTCCCTTTACCTTACTGTCGATTACACACTGTACAAGTCCTTCATATTTACGCAGTACCACAAAGGAGATCTCTCCCATATCTCTGACTGTATGAACGAACCCTCTTAAAACAACCTCTTTACCAAACCAGTCTCCGGTAAGTATATCACTAATTTCTAATACATCCTTTTCCTTGATTCCTTTAACAAATTCCATGATGTTCCTCCTCTGAAACAAAAAAATAAGTCCCGGATAATTATGTGTAAAAACACATAATTATCCGGGACGGGAATTCAACAGCGGCTGCAAAAAAGGCAATCGTCTTACGTTAAGAGTTAACCCGCGGTACCACCCGCGTTGAAAGCATCAGCTTTCCTCTCAAGCACATAACGCGTGCCGCGCATAAACCTACTGCAAGTTCGTCTATTAACATACACCAGATACTGGTGTCATCTGCTAAATCAACTCTGCTTCTTCAGCTCACGAGCTCCAGAGTGTTCCTTCCAATAGCTATCACCAAAGGCATGCTCTCAGTCGGTGGCACACCATTCCTGTCTTTAAGTGAAATCCCTAAAGGTCAGTCTCTATCTCAGCCTTTATAAATATACAAGAATTACTTTTAAGCTATATTATCACAGAAAATATTATCTGACAAGGGGTAAAATTACTTTTTCACGCTAAATTATTAAATCAATTATAATTGGTTATGATTAGGCTTGCACCCATTGTAAATTTTTATACTTTGGAAACCAACAATCAGTTTATAAAATTGCAAAGTAATTCCACATAGTATTCTATCGGTATTCCATGATTAATTTCCCCTTACCCTCCTTATATTCAAAAGTTCCCATGCTCCCATTAATCACCGTAAAGCTTGGAGCTTTATGTCCAATATCAGCCTCCAGGATAACAGGAATATCCTTTAACACGGAAGTCACAGCTTCTTCATAGGTTATTCCATAATTCTCTTCATAGAAAGCGGGTCTTCCGAAGATAAAACCTTTGGCATACTTAAACCAGCCAGCCTCTTTTAACTGCCACAAGCCACGCATCAGGCTGTCACTGTTAAGGGCAAAGCTTTCCAGATACCAGAGGATTCCCTCCTCCTTATACTTTTCCACAAAAGCAGCAGTCTGGTCAAAACGGGTGCCGCACAGATTCAGGAGTACATCCAGACAGCCGCCTAACAGACGGCCGGTCAAAGGTACTCCTTCTTCTCCCGACACTTGTTTTAAAGCAACAGGTTTTGTCAGGACATAACCTTCCAGACCAGTGGGCTGATCATAGAAACCGTCTTCATACAGCTCATAGCTGTTCTGTACAATTCTCTCACCAGTTATAATCTTTATGTTATCCCTAAGGCTTTTATGCCAGTCTTTCATACCAAAATCATTGAAATTACCGCCATACACAGCAGCAATATCGCAAAGGGTTGTTATGGTAAAGGTAAGTCCGGTATTATCAGAATACCCCTGATACCATACAGGGTGTTTGCTGATACTGTCAAAGTCAAAGAAGGACAGCATTTCCATAAGAAAATCTCCGCCTTTGGCCCCGATGATCCATTTTACATCCTTTTTCTGTATAAATGCCTCCAGTTCTTCTGCTCTGGCTTTTCCATCACCACTTCTGCCCTTTATGCTGCTACGTATAAGAGCTCCCTCAAGAACCTGAAAGCCCATGTCTTTCAGGTTCCTGATTCCGTTATTCAACCGGTTGAAATCTGTTTCCTTACGGTTGCCGTCGGAGGGAGCTGTTATTGCTATATAATCATTTTGTTTTAAGAATTCCGGGTAAATCATAATTTCTTAATACGCTCTATGGCTTCTACGGTATTCTCATAGGTACCAAAAGCAGTCAGACGGAAGTATCCCTCACCGCTGGGTCCGAAGCCTGAACCGGGAGTACCAACAACATTGGCGGTATTCAGCAGATAATCAAAGAACTCCCAGGAGGTCACCTTATCAGGTGTCTTAAGCCAGATATAAGGCGCATTTACACCACCGGACACACTGTAGCCGGCGCTTTCAAGGCCTTCCTTGATAACCTTTGCATTGTTCATGTAATAAGCTATCTGTTCCTTGGTTTGTTTCTTTCCTTCTGCGCTGTATACTGCAGCACCGGCAGCCTGAATAATATAGGGTGCTCCGTTGAATTTGGTTCCGTGACGTCTTGCCCACAAGCTGTTAAGCATAACCTCGCCTGCCTTTAACTCCTTGGGAATTACGGTAAAGCCAAGTCTGGTTCCGGTAAAGCCGGCATTTTTGGAGAAGCTTCTAAGCTCAATGGCACAGGTCTTTGCTCCTTCACACTCATAGATCGTATGAGGTACATCCTCCTCTGAAATATAGGCTTCATAAGCAGCATCATAGATGATTACAGCACCGATACGATTGGCATAATCTACCCAGTCCTGTAGTACGGACTTACTTACAGTAGAGCCTGTAGGATTGTTCGGATAACACAGATAGATAATATCAGGATCTTCTTTCGGGAATTCAGGTACGAAGTTATTCTCACTGGTGCAGGGCATATAGATAACATTGGTCCATCTGCCTGTATCTGCAAGATAATCTCCTGTTCTGCCAGCCATTACATTGGAATCTACATATACCGGATATACGGGATCGCATACGGCAATTTTATTATCCTGGGAAAAGATCTCCTGAATATTGGCGGAATCGCTTTTCGCTCCGTCACTTACAAAAATTTCATCCAGGGCGATTGTCACACCTCTTGATTTATAGTCATTTTCCGCTATAAGACCACGAAGGAAATCATATCCAAGATCCGGTGCATACCCCTTAAAGCTTTCTTTGCTTCCCATTTCATCTGTAGCCTTATGGAGGGCATCGATTACGGCCGGTGCCAGCGGAAGAGTTACATCACCAATACCTAAACGGATTATTTTCTTATCCGGATTGGCATCACCGAAGGCTTTCACTTTCTTTGCAATATCGGAAAATAAATAGCTTCCCGGCAGTTTTAAATAATTATCATTAATTTTAAACATCTTTATACCACCTGCGCGTTGCGACGCGCAATTAAATCAATAGTTGAATACGCATTTTTTATTCAACCTTGCTTTTTTATATTAAATAAGCTGTTATACAGCCTTTCTTGCTACATACAATTGTTACAGAAATAATTATAGTTAACTTCTCATTACTTAAGGTGTGTCTGACAGCTGCTTGTGCCGGGCTGGAGGTACCACTTTGTGGGAGGCAATTTGCGAAACAGCAAGGCGTCATTTTGGGTGACATAGTGGTGTTACATTTCCAAAATTGCAACGCAATATACCGCTAAGTGGGGCCTTCAGAACGGTACAAGGAGTTTTCAGACAAACCCAGTATGCCTCTGACAACCCTTTCATAGCTTTCAAATTCTATAGCTTACAAATTCCTTAGCTTACAAATTCTATAGCTTACAATTTAGATCAAAGCAGTTCACCGTCAAATACGGTAACAGCAGGGCCGGTCATAAATATTCTGTTCTTTTCTCTGTCATAACGAATAGTCAGTTCACCGCCCAGCAGCTTAACCTTTACCTCATCCTCTGTAAGTCCGTTAAGAATGCAGGCATAAACACTGGCACAAGCTCCGGTACCGCAGGCCAGGGTCTCACCTGAACCTCTTTCCCATACTCTCATATCAATATTTTTTCTGTCAATTACGTGGATAAATTCTGTATTGGTTCTCTGGGGAAACCATTCATGATGCTCGAATAACGGGCCAATTTTCTCAATTTCAATCTTCTTTGTATCCTCGACAAATACAATAGCATGAGGATTTCCCATGGATACACAGGTTATACGGTAATCTGTATCTCCTACGTGAATAGGTTTATCAATTACACTATCCTCCTGACTTTTTACAGGTACCAGTGAGGGCTCTGTAATCGGATTTCCCATATCAACAGTTACCTCTGTAACTTTACCGTCTATTGTCGTAAGTGACAGGTACTTGATACCGGCACCGGTCTCTATGGAAATCTCTTTTTCCTGGGTTAAGCCATAATCATACACATACTTTGCCACACAACGAATACCATTTCCGCACATACCGGAGGAAGAGCCGTCAGCATTATACATATCCATCATAAAATCCGCTTTATCGGAAGCTTTAATGAGTATCAGACCATCAGAGCCGATACCGAAATGCCTGTCACTGACAGCAATGGCCAAGGCAGACGGATCAGTTACTTTTTCTCTCAGGCAGTTCACATAGACATAATCATTTCCGCAACCATGCATTTTTGTAAATTTCATAAATACCTCCGTTAACACTTATAATTTCATTCTACCCGCTGAAAGGCTCTTGTTTTTGAATATAACTTAAAACCTTCAGCATACAGATATGATGTTAACTACTATTTTAAATAACATTTCCTGACGAAAATACTTCAAAAATGCTATATGTATTGCATATAATGCTGTTACCTCACCCTGAATGGCTTGTCCCTCAGATTATAAAGGCTCAGATTATAAATGAAAAGGGGTTATGGTAATTAAGGATACACAAGCACTCCTATTTTACCATAGCCCCTATCCTACATCAAGCTTAGAATCATTTCAGCCATTTCAACCATATTGGTACCGCTGTCCATGCTGTTCTTTTGAATATATCTATGTGCTTCTTCTTCTGTCATATTGTTTCGTTCCATCAATACAAGCTTGGCTTTGTTAATGACTTCCTTCTCTGCATCTGTTCTGGGCTTCGGTTTATCCTTCTCTTTTTTCCTGCGTCTTGAATAATTATAAAACATCATTTGAAGGGTATTCACAAGGTCGGTCATTTTAATTGGCATGCTAAGACAGACAATATTATTGTCTGTACATTCTTCCAATTTGTTGGGGGAGGCTATGAGAAGCATCTCAAAACCTTTGGGCAGATATCCGTTTAACTGGCTGTAATGCATGTCAGAGAAGCGGTAACCACATATTACAATACCGTCATCCAACTCATTTGCTATGGTTACAACCTGCGCCCCGGTGGTGCAGGTTGCATTGACATCGTATCCATTTCGTACCAGTGCATTTTTTATGCTCACGGTATCTTCCATCTTAGGGAAAGCTATAATTATACTGGGCACATTCGATCACCTCCACGCTTTTTATGCATAAATATTTAAATGCGGTGTAAGTATTGATCAGTCTCCCACTTTGACACCTGTACAGCGTATTGGTTCCACTCGGAATATTTTGCTTCCAGATACTTCTTCGTCGTATGTTCTCCAAGAACTCCTTTTATCAGATCATCCTGTTCCAGAGCAGTTAAGGCTTCTTTTAAACTGGAGGGCAGGCTCTTAATATTTTTCTCAATTTTCTCTGCTTCGCTCATTTCAAAAATATTCTGATCCACACTGTCAGGAGGTGTCAGCTTATTCCTAATACCATCAAGGCCTGCAGCCAGGCAGACAGCCAGTGCCAGATAAGGATTTGCCGCAGAATCAGGGCATCTGAGCTCTACTCTTGCATTGCTTCCTCTTGCTGCCGGTATACGGATTAGAGGACTTCTGTTGGTGGCACTCCAGGCAATGTATACAGGTGCTTCATAACCGGGGGTAAGTCTCTTATAGGAGTTTACCAAAGGATTCGTAATAGAAGCCATACCGGGCATATGCTGCATAATACCTGCTATAAACTGATATGCCTCTGTACTAAGACCAAGCTTGCCGTTGGGGTCATCAAAGAGATTCCTGCCATCCTTCTCAATTGACATATTAATATGCATTCCTGAACCGTTTACACCAAATTTGGGCTTTGGCATAAAAGTAGCATGAAGTCCATGTCTTTTGGCTACGGTTCTAACCACCAGCTTAAAAGTCATGATATTATCTGCTGTCTTCATGGCATGATCGTATTTAAAATCAATTTCGTGCTGAGCCGGTGCAACCTCATGATGTGAGGCTTCTATGGTAAATCCCATGTCTTCAAGGGTTAAGACCATCTCACGTCTTGCATTCTCACCATTATCCAAAGGTCCCACATCAAAATAACCACCTTTTTCCATGGTATCAAGACTTGGTTCACCGTTATCCAGGGTGTTAAATAAGAAAAATTCACATTCAGGTCCTACCTGGAAGGTATATCCCAATTCCTTCGCTTCTTCCACTACTTTCTTAAGAATATATCTGGGATCTCCTTCAAAGGGAGTACCATCCGGCCTGTAGACATCACATATAAATCTGGCTACTTTTCCCTGCTGGGGTCGCCAGGGAAATATCTCAAAGGTATCAAGATCCGGGTACAGATACATATCAGATTCCTCAATACGTACAAATCCCTCAATGGAAGAGCCGTCAAACATGCACTTATTATCCAGCACTTTATCAAGCTGACTGGTAGTAACGGCCACATTCTTCAGATTACCGAAAATATCAGTGAACTGAAGCCTGATAAATTCCACGTCTTCCTCCTTTACCATCCTGATTATATCCTGCTTTGAAAAACGATTCATATAATCCTCTCCCTTTATATTATTAATTTCATAGTTACCAGCTTCATTTGAGTGCTGCAAAATTATACCAAACAGTCTGTATATCGAAAAATAAGCGAAAATGTCCTTCCAAAGAACATCTTCGCCTTTTGCTTCTATCATGATATCAGTCCTAATATTATTTGTCAATATAATAAAAATTATACTTTAACCTTAAGCTTTAGATTACCAGCTTGGTTATACAATAGTTTAAATACCTGGACTCATTTTTAAGATCTAACACTTCTTTTGTATCTATGGTTCTTATTACCGGTCTTAGTATACAATCAGAATAATTTTTCAGGACAATTGCCTGTATCCCATTATTCAACTCTACGCAGGAACCTATTGGATATATGGTAACGCATCTAATAAAGGCATCAATCACCATATTATCATAGAGAAGATTGCCATTTCCCATTAGGTATTCAACAGCTTCGGAAGGAGCAAAGGCATCTCTGTAAGCCCTGTCCGAGGTCATGGCATCGTAAGTGTCTGCTACTGCCAGTATCCGGGCATAAAGAGTTATCTCATTTCCTTTTAAGCCTCTTGGATATCCTGAACCGTCATACCTCTCATGATGCTGCAACACACCTGCCCTGGTAACACTGGTAAGTTCCTGAGCGCTTAAAAGCATGGCATAACCATATTCCGGATGTTTCTTAAGAGCCTCGTATTCATCGTCTGTTAACTTTTCCTTCTTATCCAGAAGTTCTTGTGGAATTTGCTTCTTTCCGATGTCATGAAGTATCCCTGCTGTACCAAGGTAATTCAGATCCTCTGCAGGCAGATTCAGCTTAATGCCAACACTGACTGCCAGTATTGCTACATTGACACAGTGAAGATAAGTATACTCATGATGCCCCCATAAATGACGCATATTCAGTTCCACATCTTTATTGGAAATAACACTGCCAACGATTTCTTTAATCATAGGAAGCATTTCTGTTATACTTCCATTGCTGTTAACAATTTCCTCCAGCCTGGTAGCAGCCCGGAGCTTAAGTCCTTCATCTACGATGTCTTCTATAACGATTCCTTCTGAAATGTCATCTTCGATGTATAACCCTGTGTAACCAAGAGTCTTTAATCTGGCTAAAATACTTTCTGTTAACTCCAGGTTCTCTCTTAATAATATAATCCCTTGATTGCCATAAATCGGTTTAGCAAGAACATCACCGGGTGCAACTCTATCTATGGAAATAAATCTCATACTCCATATCCTCCAATTACGTTACGTCCTGATAAGGTGAACTCAGTAGAATACAGCTCAGCTTATACTGCCTTGTAATATCCGTCCTGTTAAATCAGACTGTTATAAAAAACCAACCATCAGTTTATAATTATAACATATTATGTCGAATATGAGTAGATTTTCTTTTTACCAGATATTTCTTAAAAGAGTTACCAAATATGATCCAGAGTTCTTTAAAAATACTCTAGGATAACAACATCCTGTCGTTGCTGAATTCACTTCCGCTTACACTCTCAAACTTCTCCAGCAGATCTTTTACCTGAAGTTTTTTCTTTTCTTCTCCTGAGATATCAAAGATTATCCTGCCTTCATGCATCATGATCAAACGGTTTCCATACTGAATTGCATGCTTCATATTATGTGTGATCATAAAAGCTGTCAGTGCATTCTCTTTTATAATATTGTCCGTCAGTTCCAGTACTTTCTGGGCTGTTTTGGGGTCCAGGGCCGCTGTATGCTCATCCAGGAGCAGGAGCTTCGGATTCTTAAGTGTTGACATCAATAAGGTCAGTGCCTGTCTCTGACCGCCTGAAAGAAGACCGACCTTTGAGGTGAGCCTGCTTTCAAGTCCCAGATCCAGTTTCTTAAGCTGTTCTGCAAACAGCTCTTTTTCTGCTTTGGAGATCCCCCAGCCTAATCCTCTTTTCTTACCTCTGCGGTATGCAAGAGCAAGATTCTCCTCAATTTCCATATGCGCCGCTGTGCCCATCATTGGATCCTGAAAGACTCTTCCCAGATAGGCAGCTCTTTTATATTCAGGCATCCTGGTTATATCAATGCCATCCAGTTTTATATTTCCGCTGTCCGAATAATATACACCTGCTATCATATTAAGCATAGTCGATTTGCCCGCACCATTACCGCCTATAACCGTAACAAAATCCGATTTCTCAAGTTCCAGATTGAGCCCCTTAAAGACATTCTTTTCATTAATGGTATAGGCATTAAAGGTTTTATATAACTCATTAATCTCAAGCATTATTCTGCCTCCTTTACTATCCTGACCTTTTCCTTCTTGAAAACAGGTATGGCCAAAGCTGCTGCAACCAGTACGGCAGTTAATAACTTCTGATAATTGGTATTAAAACCGAGGAATAATACCGTTGCAATAATAATTCGGTAGATAACAGACCCTACAACAATGGAGATCAGTCTGACTGCAAAAGAGCGCACTTTCTTAAATACTACCTCTCCCACTACAATAGAAGCAAGTCCGATAACAATGGCACCTACACCCATTGATACATCCGCAAAGCCCTGGGTCTGTGCAACCAGTCCGCCAGAGAGGGCAATGAGTCCATTTCCTACCATAAGGCCAAGAATCTTCAATGCATCTGTATTAGCTCCCTGGGCCCGCACCATTGCTTCATTATTGCCGGTAGCACGAAGAGCACAGCCGGTTTCGGTTCCAAGAAACCAGTACAAAAAGATAATTACCAGTACTACAAAAATCAATCCCAGCCCCATAGTAATTAGTATCTGGAGCAGATTATAGCTGATGCCTGTTTTTTCTGAGAACAGCTCCAGCGCCATTGATAAGATTGTCTTCTTAGCCAGTAAAGGAGTATTTGCTTTTCCCATTATGCCAAGGTTGACAGAATACAGAGCTATCATGGTAAGAATTCCGGAAAGTATTGGGGGGATTCTTAATTTGGTATGTAAGAATCCCGTAATAGCACCTGCTGCCATACCTGCTGCAATTGATATCAGAAGACTTACTACCGGATGAAGCCCCAGACCAGCGATACAGACCGCGCTTACACTGCCTCCCAATGCAAAGCTGCCTTCACTTGTCAGATCGGGAAAATCCAATATTCGAAATGACACGTATACACCTATAGCAAGGACCGCCCACGCAAGCCCCTGAGAGGTACCTCCAAGTACTGATAAAATATATGATTCCATTTAATTTCTTAACCTTCCCTTCCTGCTGCTTTATACTTCTGAGAAATGAAAAGTCTGCCCCAGCGGCCTGCCATAGTAGCACCCCCGGGACAGCCTTTAGATTGTATGGACAATTACAGAAATAATCTGATAGTCAAACTTATGTTAATTGCTCTGCAGTTCCTCCGGTATTATGATTCCCAGCTGCTTTGCTACTTCAGAATTAATCTGAAGTGTACATTTCTCATCCGGCAGGTATTCTATAGGCATGTCTGCTGTTGTAGCAGTACCCTCCAGTATTTTAACTGCCTGCTTGCCGGTTAATATACCCAGTTCATAATAATCGATACCATAGGTAGCCAGTCCGCCATTGTCTACCATTCCGCCTTCACCGCAGATTACCGGTAAATTATTCGCATTGGCAACCTGTGCTACAGTGGACATGGAGGAGGCAATAAGGTTATCTGTGGGAGCATAGACAGCATCAACTTTTCCTACCAGTGACTGAACTACCTGCTGTATCTCATTGGAATTGGATACCGTTGAATCAATTACTTCAATTCCAAGTTCCTTACCTGCTGCTTTTGCAAGATCAGCCTGTACCACGGAATTCACTTCGCTGGAAGAATAAAGTACCGCAATCTTCTTCGCATCAGGTACCAGCTGTTTTAACAGTTCTATCTGCTTTTTAACAGGTGTCAGGTCTGAGGTACCGGATACATTACCGCCTGGCGCTTTATTTGAGGCTACCAGGCCTGCACTTGCAGGGTCAGTTACCGCAGTTACCAATACCGGAATGTCCTTTGTAGCATTTACTACTGCCTGTGCAGATGGTGTTGCTATGGAAAGTATCAGATCAGGCTTGTCATTTACCTGTTTCGTTGCAATGGTACCTGCCGTTGACATATCCCCTTGTGCTACCTGATAATCCAATTCCAGATTCTTACCTTCTACATAACCGGCTTCTGCAAGGGCATCTACAAAACCTTTATACGAAGCATCCAATGCATCATGTTCTACTAACTGATTGATACCGATTCGGTATACTTTTCCCTCTGCTTCTGAATCACTGCTGCCTGTGGTAGTGCTGTTATCCTTCACTCCGCAGCCTGTGAGTGCCAATACGACCATAGAGGCCGATAATAACCCTGCTAATAATCTTCTTTTCATGTTCTCCTCCTGCTGTATATCAGTTTAAAGCGATTTCACTTTAAAGTTGTGTAGTTTAACACTTTTACTCGTTAAAGTGTACAATGGAAATGGTGATTTGTCAATACTATTTTACGATTACATGTATTGATTTCCTAATTATAACAACCTGATTTATAGCATAGTCATTCCAGTATTTTACTCTCCCAAAGTACATTTTAAGGCAGAAAAGAAGGCTCTGTAATTCCTTACCTTTACAGATTAAGGAATTACAGAGCCTTCTGCTATGATTTTATTATTGATTATTTTCTTCGGAATCTCCATTATTATTAAACAATATAGTTATACTGATTCTTCTGTTCTTTGCTCTGCCTTCTTTGGTATTGTTGGAGGCTATGGGATCATTTTCACCATATCCGCTGGCTACCATTCTTTTGGGATCAATACCATATTCATTTTCCATATATTCTACAACATTTGCAGCTCTTTGAGCTGACAGCTGCCAGTTAGAGGTAAATATTCCACGGTTGATAGGTACGTTGTCCGTATGTCCGCCAATTTGAATCTTATTATCTACCTGCTTTAAGAGCTGTGCAATAATGTCCAGATTTTTCTTCATATTACTTTTGATATCTGCCTGTCCGCTGTCAAACAATACATCGTTGGAGAGGGTTATTACAATTCCGCTATCCATAATGCTGATACTTAAGCTGTCTTTGAATTCTCCGTTTCCTACAGCATCATAAAGCCACTCTTTCAGCTGGGTATATTCATCTTTGCTGACTTCTGTTATATCTTCTATTCCGGTTCCTTTCCCTTCACCGGCTTCCGTTTCTGTACCGTTACCATTTCCGTTTCCGGGATCTATTGTCTGACCGCCGTTTAAGACACCGCCGCCCTGAGGTATGATAGAGCCACCCTGGGCATTGCTTCCAAAAGCATCTCTTAAGGATGCTGCAATGTCCTCATACTTGTCCTGGTCTGCGCTGCTGATAGAATAGAATAAAACGAACAAAATCATTAACAAAGTTATTAAGTCCGAATATGTCAGAAGCCATCTCTCACTGTTCTCTGACTTCTTCTCCTTCTTTTTCATCATCTAAGTATCCCTTCAGCCTTTCTACGATTAATGCCGGATTACCGCCTTCCTGAATCATCAGAATTCCATCCATCATCATATTCTTAGTAACCAGTTCATCTGTATCAATTTCCTTTAGTTTCGTAGCTATAGGAAGCCAAAGAAGGTTGGCTGTACCAACACCGTACATGGTCGCAATAAACGCAATGGCAATAGACTCACCCAGTGCTGCCGTATCACCGGACAGATTACCCAATACGTGTACCAACCCCATAACGGTACCAAGTACTCCCAGGGTTGGTGCATAACCGCCGGCTGCTTCAAAAACCGCAATCCCTTTGGAATGCCTGAATTCCATGTTGTCAAGTTTTGTTTCCAGGATCTTCTTTATGATTTCAGGATCTGTTCCGTCCATTACAAGCTGTAATCCGTCTTTGATAAAGGGATCGTATTGATTATTCTGCAGCTCTGTTTCCAAAGATAAGAGACCGTTGCTTCTTGCAAGATTTGCGATTCTATAGAAGATTTCTATGATTTCTTTTCTGTTTTCTTTCTTATTACGAAAAGCTATTCCCAGAACCTTAGGTATATTCTTGAGCACCGATACCGGAAAGGAAACTCCTACAACTCCGATGGTACCACCGATAACAATCATGGCCGGTGTAAGACTGAGCAATGCACCGACATGCCCTCCGTCTAATACAAAGGCACCTATTAACATACCGAATGCGAAAATTATACTAATTATCATTGCTATATCCATAATTTCGACTCCTTTTTTGACCTGTTATTGTAATCAATAATCTGAAACCTCTCTTTTCGCCCTCCATCACCGCTCTGACCCTATCGATTATTAGAAAAGTGAATTCCTTGATTTCCTAAAGGTAATTTTATCACCTATTTTATACAAAATATACTGTAAATCGATTCTTTTTGTCAAGATGAATTTTGTCCCTGAATCCTTGTAAAATCAGCTGATTCCTTGATTTGTGCGGTGTTTGAAAAAAACCATTAGGATTAATTGACTATACGGCCTTCTGCCAGTTAAATCAGAATTAAGTCAATTCACGAAAACTCCTCCTGGGTATTGCCAGTTTTTCCAATATGTAAAGAACCTAATCTACTGAAAATGGCTGCTTCAGTATTACTAAATATACAAATTTGCACAGCTTGGATTTAAGCTTCTTTGGTGATATCCTACAGTATATTTCTGGTTTTCTATTAATATTGACTCATTGATTTTATAAATGCACAGGAGTATAATTCAGGGTACATTTGGTATGTCAGGCAGAATAATTAGTGGCACAGGGTGAAGATACCAATGTTGAGAGCAGAGAAATATGATACGGAAAGGATGCCAGCGTCTCTTTTGCTCTTAGTATACAATGGCACTACTGGATTTTTACATATGAAATATTTAAAATTCCTTTTACTCTGTGTTCCTTTTTCCATATTAGGCTATTATTTAAAATGGAATTCTACCCTAACCTTTTTTCTGATATGCTTATCCATTGTTCCCTTAGCCGGTTTGCTGGGTACTGCGACAGAAGAAATAGCCGCTTACACAGGTCCCAAATTTGGAGGTTTCTTAAATGCAACCTTTGGAAATGCCACTGAATTAATTATCAGTTTCTTTGCCATTAGAGCAGGACTCTTTGAAGTGGTGAAGGCTTCCCTGGTAGGTTCCATCCTTGGAAACATTCTCCTGGTACTGGGCTGCAGCATCTTAGCCGGAGGTTTAAAACACAAGGAATTAAAGTATGATTCCCAGCTTGGTACGTTTACTGCCACCATGCTGCTCTTTGCAGTTATTGGACTGTCCATTCCTGCAGTTTTTACATACCATGTATCAGAAACACTTGTTTCCTCTAAATATGAAAGCTTTAGTATCATTACAAGTATTATCATGCTTATCATCTATGTTCTGGGAATGATTTATTCCTTCAGGACTCAGAAAGACTTATACGGAGTGGAACATGCGGAAGATTTCGATTCCAAATGGAGCCTGAAATTAAGTGTTATCATACTGGCGATCTGTACCGTATTTATTGCATTTGAGTCAGAGCTTCTGGTCGAAACCATAGAGCCCATGACCTCCTCTGCCGGCATTTCTGAAATGTTCATCGGTATAATCCTTATTCCGATTGTAGGAAATGCTGCCGAACATAGTACCGCCATTATAATGGCTCTTAAGAATAAGATGGATATAGCCATAGAAATAGCTGTAGGTTCCAGCCTTCAAATCGCACTTTTTGTTATCCCGGTATCAGTACTTATCAGCCTCATATATACACCTATGAGTATTGTTTTAAAACCGGTAGAGCTGTTTCTGCTCTTCTCCAGTGTATTAGTGGCAAACCAGGTGGTCAAATCCGGAAGATCAAATTGGATGGAAGGCCTGAAACTGGTATCTATATATATCATCGCAGCGGTTGGTTTCTTTATTATAGGATAAGTGTGAAGAAGACACATTTTCACGCAGAATATTCAATAGGAAAACGAAGGTCTTATTCCGTACTTTCTGGAATTGATTCTGATACCGGAAATGTGGTATCATAATAAAGCCTGCCAAGGCATATCGTTGAATGCCAATCAGAAATAAGAAATTGATTCGTAAACAGAAAGGATTAAGAGGAATGACTGAAGAAATGAACAACTTAAACACCGATTTGAAAGAACTCTTTGTTGAAAACAAGCTTGATGAACTCACTGAAAAACTAGACAGTACAGAGAAAGAAACTGTCCTTACTATAACAAATTATAATTATGGAATTATTAAAGGCTATCTTGATACGGAAAAATTCGACCTGCTCCGTCAGTATGTGCGTTTTGTGGCATTTTCAAGTTTTCTCTGCGAATATGCTGGAAACAAACAGCTTGTAGAAGCTTCTGTTTATCAGTCCATGGAGGACAGCTTTAAGACAATCCTTTCATTTATACAAAAAAGCAGGGAAAACAACTAGTGTGTATCTGATAACTGAATAAATTTCCTGTCAATGCACATCATACTTACTATTCTGACAGGAAAGGAGTAAATCAGTGGCACAGAAAAAAAATAATATCAAAGCTCATACCGACAGCCAGAAGGATGGGTTATCAGGCTATAATACTTTAGATAAGATCAATCTGGATTATGATTATAATACAGAGTACGGTGACGGAGATGTTCCTGATATCGACAAACCTGCTCAAACAGGTGATAAAATGAACGATTGCAAATAAACAATGAGATTTCCTTACATGTAGGAATTTTTCATTGAAGGGTTCTTAATACCACAAAACGGCGGCAGTTGTGCCTGGTTGAAAGGATACCATTGTCTGGGTGCTTTACAGCGAGTTTGGTATTCTGTCACCTGTCCAGGTACAGCTTGCCGCCCTTCTAATGGAATATGGTACTCGGAACCGGTAACGGTCCAAGTATAAGTATAACTCCACCATCTCTGACATATTAATAGTAATGTCCTTCATGGTCTTACTGTGGGCTGTTATTACTATATACTTGCCCTGTAATAGCAAATAATGTATAATAAAGTCATTCAAACATAATAGTAACATACCATTAAGAAGGAGTACATAATGAAACAGATTAAGAAAACAGCTCTGATTATAATGACAGCTGCTGCTCTTGCACTATCCCCGGCTGCCATTCCCGGTATTCCCATCGTTAGTTATGCCGAAGCTGCTGCCGTTAAATTAAGCACCACCAATGCGACTGTATATACAGGAAGTACCCTTACTTTAAAAATAAGCGGAACCTCTTCAAAAGTTACCTGGACTACCAGCAGCAAAAAGATTGCAACTGTATCCAGTAAAGGTGTGGTAACCGGTGTTAAGGCAGGTACTACGACCGTAACTGCTACAGTAGGCGGAAAAAAATACAACTGCAAGGTAACCGTAAGAAAACCTTTCCTAAATAAAACCACCTTAAAGCTTCAGAAGGGAAACACCGCTACACTTAAGCTTACCGGTGCCAAAGGAACCGTTACCTGGACCAGTTCCTCTAAAAAAGTTGCAACAGTAAGTTCAAAAGGACTTGTAACAGCCAAAGCTGCCGGTACCACGACTATCACTGCCAAGGACAAAAACGGAACCTACACCTGTAAAGTAACCATCATCAATTCAAAACTCACAGTCAGCACCTCAGAGATTTCCTTAAATCAGAAGAGCTATGTGACAATCACCGTTAAGAATTCCTCAGATGATGAGCAAATACTCTACACTGTCGGAGATAAAAGCTTAATAACCTGTGAATGGGGTGACTGGCCGGTCGGCCAGGACAGTTTAAAACTCTATCTTAAACCAACCTCTACCAAAACAGGTTCAACCACCATAACCCTTAAAACCGAAGATGGTCTGGGTGAAGCAACCCTCAAAGTAACCGTAGGAAAAGATACACGTTCGGACAAGGATGTACCAAAGGCATCTGTAATAGCAGAAAAATGCTCACCATCCGTTGTACAGATAACAACTGACCTGGGCCTTGGTTCCGGCTTCTTTATTGAGAAAGGCATACTTGCTACAAATTACCATGTTATAGAAGATGCCTCCTCTATAACCGTTAAACTAACTACTGGAAAAGAGTATAAAGTCACTACTATCCTTGGCTATGACAAAGAGAAAGACCTGGCACTCTTAAGTGTACCTAACGCAGGAACCCCACTGACTCTTAGCAGATATGCTCCAAAAACCGGAGAAACTGCCTATGCAATCGGAAATCCATTGGGACTTGATAACACCTTTAGTACTGGAATCATATCAAACAGTTCAAGAGTAATAGACAATGTAAACTATATTCAGACTGATACCGCCATCTCCCCCGGAAACAGCGGCGGCCCTCTTTTAAATGAATTCGGTGAAGTAATAGGAATAAACACCATGCAGACAAAAGAAGGACAGAATCTGAACTTTGCAGTAAACATAACCGAACTCTATACGCTTGATACTTCTTCTCCCATATCAGTGGGCAGCATTACGGTACCCAAAGAAGATGTGGATTACGAAAAGGTAACCATTGTAGAAGATACCGCCAAAAGCGGAAACATCGCCACAGCACAGGAAGTAACAAACGGATATTTTATAACTGGAAGTATCGATACCTCCGTAGTCGCCAATGGCCTGGATTCCTACAAAATAACTCTTACCAAAAAATCCAGGGTAAGCTTGTTAGGCAGAACCACAACGGATTATGACACAGACATGGATAACATGTATATGGTAATATCCGATTCAACCGGAAACCCTATCCTGTTAGGCTATGAAGATGAAAGTGGTTTTTATGATATCTTTGCAGACCTTGATGCAGGAACTTACTACATACAAATATTCACATTACCTTATAAAATATCGGTACCACTGCCATATATTCTCTACTACAACGTTTATTAATAAATAACATAGCAATCATACAAGAAAGCTGCTGTAGATCGATAACTACTCCTCTTATGTAAGGAAGGTTTATCTGATTTCAGCAGCTTTCTTCAGACTCTAACTTATCTCTTATTAATGAGATGTTTTACTAATTTGTAATATTACGGTATTTACTAATTGTTTCATCACTCCAGATATGAGCTTCAATATATCGTTCCGGACCGTATTTCCCATCATCATTCCAATCCTGTGGCAATCCATACTTCTCAATAATGTTTAGTATTTCATCATAAGTATATAGCTTTTTACGATATTCCTTGCCATCATTAATTGTAGGACTAAAGGTAGGCATTGAATCACCATAAGTAAATGATATCGTCTTTAAGTTAAATTCTTCAATCGGAATTTTCACATAAGCACTATCTTCAAACCAGGTACTTAACCATGGGCTATGTCCGATCACCATATAATGTGGTGATTTCCTGTTTATAATTCCTCCTTTTTTTTCAAACTCTGACCGGATTATATTCTCGCAATTATGCCTGTACTCTACGTACTTATCATGCCTTTGTGCGCTTTGGGAATTCGGTTTTGATACTTTGATCTTTTCAAGAGTAGATTTTGCCTCATCAATAGATAATTCTGACAAATTGACAAATGGTCCGATGGTTTTATCGAAATAGTGATATAAATAAATTTACAACACCTCCTATTATAAAAATCTAATATATAACTGAAGGAACAGTTATCCAGCATTCTGATCAGCCAAAGTTTTTCAGCACGCCTTGGCAAACCTCAACAGCAGATAGGAAGCTTTAATGCTACATTTGTTTATTCTTAAACTGTACCCTATAGCTTCTTCCTCATAACAAGTCCTTGTTCCGTTTCTAAAACCACTTGAAATCCCGACTTGTTATACAGCTCAAAATATCCTCCAAAATCCGATGATTGATAACTAAATTCTTTGTACGGGTATGCCTCCACGAAGTGGAATCCATCTTGAGCCGCATCCTGACATACACGCTCCAATAGCAGCGTGGCAATACCTTGTCTTTTCTTTTCCGATGCAATCATAAAACAGAATACGGATTTCACCTTTATATCGGTGTCCGATTCCTCTAAAGGCACATATGACATAAATCTTTGCCAGCTGGCGCATTTCAAGCAATCTGATTTCGTATTGGCGTTGCACCATCCAACCACCTTACCGTCACTATAAGCAAGATAACCTTGAAGGTTATTGCCTTTCACATATTGAAAAGCTAGTTCTCTTCTTTTCTCTGCGGTTGAAAAGTCTCTGCTCTTATAATCTTCGTTACACCAACACACACAATAGCATTTATGTTCCTCCACGTTATCATCGTGTGGTGTTATATCAAAAAAATTCACATACTCTTCTGCAAGGTCTGGGGTCAGCTTGCGTATCTCAATATCCATTTATTCCCTCCACTGATATCAATAAATTGTATCTCATTATTATTTTTATGATGATTCCTATTTATAAAATGTTTGCTGCAGAAATTGTAGTGTCGCATTCTCCATCTCTTTACGCTCCTGCATGTACTCCTGTAGGTGCAGACGTTCGGAACGAAAAGTAAGCTTATCAACTTAAGTGATTTCTTTTGAGTCATCGGTAAAAGAAAATGATTCACAGTCGAGGTTATTATCACACAAGCGGTTAAGTAAGAGGGCCGCTTCATGGGCTTTCTTTATGGCTGTTCTATCTTTTTCAACAGGGGTATTGTTTGTATCAAGGGAATACACAGTTGCAATGCAGGGACGTTTGACATTCATAAATTTCATTATGGTCAGTGCGTTTTGGGTTGGGATTACTTCCGTACCTTTTTCTGCTCCTACCAGGAGTATTACTCCATTTTTCTGTTTTACAGCCTTCTGTTCTTTACGAAAATATGCAGCTGCAAAAAGCGTTTGAAAACGGCTTGCAATATTAAGGAGTGGGCCACTTAATGACGAAAACCATATTGGTGATGCAAGAACAACATTCTCACACTCATCTAAAAATGGATATATTTCCTGCATCTCATCCTCAATACAACATCCACTGTTTGTCCAACAATATCGACAGTCTCTACAGGGTGAAATGTTACCAGAGCATGAAATAGTCTTCACTTCTCCTTTTAGAAATTTCTGAAATTCATCAATAAGCGTTGAGGTATCTCCATTTTTCTTAGTTGAGCCGTTTATAATCAATGTTTTCATTTGGTTCTCCTTGTTAAAAAGCAAATATCAAAATCTTATACATCAGGAAGTTATTTCGTACTGTGCGAATCTGTATATGAACCTTCTGGTTCATTATAAGCATACCAATCCGGTTCCGGTAACTCAAGCTCTCGCAATATGCCATTAAGGAAACTCTCTATGATTCGCTGATATTTTCATCAGCCTGCTGGAGCGAGGAAAAGTGTTGGTATACCGCTGAACGACATAGACTGATCGTAATCCCCGTAAGAGTATTTATCCAATGTAGGATAATCCTCCTCGAAGTCAATCACACCGTCTGCGATTTTTTGCGTTTTTAATATCGTTCCCTCCAATATAGATACATCAATATTATATACCCCCATATGACACTCATAACGCACAAAACTGCCAGAACCATTGGTATACAAACTGGAATGGCTGCCGTTAAGTTCCCCACAATTAATCAGTTTACCATTAACGACCGTATAGACCGTATACTTGTAAGCAGCCTCACAGCCACCCGTCTTTAATATAAATTCTGGAGCTCCATCCTGGTTCATATCATATAAGCAATACGCGCAATTCGTAAGATAAACGCCGTGATTATGGTCGTTGGTGTCATCGCCTAATGTTGCTGTACCAGCAGCTATCCCCTGTAAAAGTAATATTATATAATTACGTGTAACATCATCATACTGTTTAAAATATTTTAAAAATTCATCCTGATTTTCTGTTGTGAGAGAGCGACATTCGGGTAAAAGTCCTGAAAGTTTCCATTTTTCAATAAAAGCTTGAAACTCATCATTAACAGAGGTATCTTTCACCGTGTCTGATGGCAATATAATCTGTGTCGTTTCACTCCTGGTGAGAAGTGATTCTTCTGATAATAATCTTTGTTTGTATCCACATACTGATAATATTAATATCAATACCATTAGCAAGAAAAAAAAATTTCGCTTTTTCATAAAGATACCCCATTTTAAATATTACAATTTGTATTTTCATATTGCATTGTTAATGACTTTTTATATAACAATTTTATATAACAAACTTCCCCTATAGCATTTAATTACCGTGTGAAGAAGGGATTTGATTTACTGAACTTTAATTGCAAAAAGCCAAAGGATTACAAATTAGTAATTAAAATAATTGCCAGGAGCAATATCATTAAAACAGTTCCGATTACTGCAATTACATTAATAAATTTATGAGCTTTAACTCTATTATCAAATATTTTGACAATTACCTTAAATATCAAAAAACCTATAATCCCTCCCAACGTATTATTGATGATATCTGTAATATCAGAAGCTCCTACAGCAAATATATATTGCAGTACTTCACATATCAAACTTATAATAAAAAATATTGAAAACTTTTTCGCAGTGGACCATTTCGAAAATATTATCTCTACGTAAATACCTAGAGGCATAAAAATTACCATATTCATAATAATTTCAGAAAAATCAATTTTTCCGTTTACTATTAATGATTCATTAAATGGGATTAAATTTATATTTCGAAGGTATCCTATATTACGAAACGGCAGTTCTAATTTAAATACAATAATTTCAAACACAGCAATTAAATATATGATAAATAATATATTTGTTAACCTTTTAGTTTTATTTATTTCATGTTTCATTTCTTCCTTTCAATCCTCCTATTTTATGTACACTATTATTCATTCATGTTATGACGTTTTTTTGCTTTCGAAACATCCTATTGTAAGGACTTTATCATATCCCGGAGGTCCTCTATTTCTACCCAAGTATGTATTTATTTCTTTATTAAAAGCTTTTATCTTTATTTTCTAAGAACATAACAAAGAAATATAATAGGAAGTTCGTATTATATTTGCCATTTGCCCAAATATTTACCAAAATATTTCCCGACACTTTCTGTGTTATACCCGTCCTCCCCACGCCAAAACTCAGCATATGTCCAATCGTTCTTGCTTGCTGTCCTCCTGTCATAAAACATAGGTTTCAGAACTTCTATACATGCTAAGATTTCGATAATAATAGATCTTTCATCCTTGCTTGATTTGAGGTCAGGAACATCATTAAGTTTGTCACGCAATAAGCTTGGAGAATCGCCAGGATTGCATGAAGCGATTGTACTTAATATACTTTTTAATATCTCAATATCCGTTTCTGTTGGTTCGGGAATACACTCTTTGGCGAACTGCTCTAAATCAAAGAGTGTATAAATCAAATTACCATGTCGAACGCCGCCCCAATTTATACGTTCAAAATTCAGCACATTTAAATCCTCATTTATATAACACTCATGTCCAACAACTCCATAATTCAGATTTTGACAAACCTTGCAGGTGTATGATGTATGCACAACTTTACCATCTTTATATGAATGGCCTGATTCAACGGGTGTATATTTGTGTGGAGTGAACAGTTTTGCAATGTTATATGAGCCTATCCCAGATCGCCAGTCAAGCCGACGTGTTGATAAACTACTCAAAAACGCTTTCGAAACTTGATCCAGTGTAATGGCATTAACAATATCAATAATCCTGTTAACACAATCATCGTGTGAGATGGACAAAGGGTCGAACATTAACCCCTTTTCTTTCGCATATGCGAAATCACTAAGGGCGGTGGTTTTATCATCTTTCCATCCTGAACTTGACCAATACGTTTTGAATAAAATACCTTTAGCTTTTTTATCCAATACAAATTGCCCCTTTCGAATATATAATAAATAATTGCATTTCTTTTATTCTTATAACGAGCTGCTTAATAAATATAATGGGAAGTTTAGAATCCCATGCAAATTGGAATTGTTCACTTAGATTTGATTCGCTTTTTGAAAGAATACGAATTGAGGACTATGCTCATTTTGTGGGGTTAAGCATTAGAATAATGTATTAAATCAAGTTCAAAATTGTTTCGCTTAAATCCATTTTCTTCTACATGTGTTTGTTTTAATCCAATTTTCATCAATACCGCTGCACTTGCTGGATTTTCAGATACTACCTCTGCTTTAAAAATTGCATTTGGGTATTCATTCAAAACATAATGCATTATTACACTCGCTGCTTCGCTTGCATAACCACACCCCCAGTGAACTCTAGATATTTGATAATAAAGCCCATAAACAAAATTTGCTTTATCCATACAAATGCAACCAACCATACCAATAGCTTTATTATTTAGCAGAATAACAAAGCGGTCTATGAAGTCTTTGTCTGTCCGATTTATCTGATGTTCAATTAAGTTAATACATTCATCAATGGTGGTCAATAAAGGTGTAAATGTATATTTTATTACTTCAAAATCGCTCCATAGTTCAAAGAAATCGTTTGCATATTTAACATCAAACCCAACCAATTCAAGCCGTTTTGTTTTCAGCATACTACACCTCCAAATATAATAATTTTACTTCGCAATAACAAACAATAGCGAATTAGCAACTCCTGACAAATTCTGATTTGTTTATTCTTTATAACCTTAATAAATATAATGGGAAGTAACAGTATATCTATAGATTTGAATTTGCTTAATCAGCACTTTTACTCCCTACGAATTGGAAGTTGTCGTTATGTTTTCGTTCGTTGTTTATAAAGATTGCGAGCTAAGCAATGTTAGATTATAATTATTTTCTGCCCATATATAATTGGAAAATGAAATCTATTTTATGGTGATTGCCGTGTTCTATGATTGCTTCTTTTATCCCAGCATAAAGTATCTTTCTATTACTGTCTGGTAAGCCTCTATGGTCAGACATAGTTTCAAGCCAAGTAATGTATTCATCTGCATTAAATGTTTTATAACCATCATAAAATTTCATTGATACATCCTTGAAACCATAAGTCCTTAAATCCTCAAATCTAAAGGAATTGTAAATTTCGGATGGCTTTTCAAAATCTTCTTTTGTTTTTTTTATTGGTCTTGTATCTGATGTGTAATAACTATAATAATGTTTTTCATAGATAGCTTGTATTTCATCATATAGCTCATCGCCATTAGCAGCAATAGCATTATAACGAAACAAGGCAATTGTTCCTCCATCTTTTAATAAGCGAAATGCTTTTTGACACCCTATTTCGGCATCTATCCAATGAAAAGCTGTCGCAGAATATATTAAATCAAAGCTACTTTCTTGTAATACAGCGTCTTCAAAAGAAGAAACGACAACATTAAATCCTTTATGACCACTAAATCTTTTCAAAAGAAAGTCTGCCATATTTGAACCTATCTCAATAGCGGTTACGTCATATCCTGCATCAAGAAAAGGATGAGTGGCTTTTCCTGTTCCTGCCCCTATTTCAATGGCGCCTTTTCCCGTCAGAGCATTGGAATAATTTATAACATCTTCAAAAATCTCTTGTGGATATTCTGGTCGCATTTTATCATAATTTTCGACTATATCGTTAAAATGTAATCTTTTATTGCGTTCCCAACCCGTTTCAATAATAGTCATTTTTAACCTCCTCTAATATATATATAATATTCTGTTCGCAGTTGCTAACAACAGCGAACCATTCAACTGCCCGACAAATCTAATTTGTCTATTTCTTCGCCCGCTTTGACAGATGAATTTCTCCATCATTTGTATATCAAAGTTTGTCATATACTGATTGAGCAATGAAATTATTTTTGCCCGTTAGAAGCTCATATTTATGAAGTGGATACTTCTTGCTACAGTAGTCTTCAGCAAAGATTATCATTGCACTTGCAATACCTCTTTTTCTGTATTCCATCTTAACATATAACTCTGTGATTTCAGGCATATATTCATCATAACAAAATGATTTTTTCAACTGAATACAAACAAATCCCCCAAGCAAACCATTATCATCTGCTACAATGACAACTTCCTGCTGATTGTTTAAAAGAGAATCTTTTATATTCTCAAGAGTTGTCTCACCTTTACCATTAAACTCACTATTTAAGATGTCTAATTGCTCTGCATCATTCACCGTTGCCAAACGTACCATAATTCCCTCCATCATATATTCTGATTTGTTTATTCTTTATAACATTTATAAATATAATGGGAAGTTCGTTTAAAAAAATATATTAACCCATTGGGTAATATCTATTAGGAAATTCTCTTCTTGCCTGCTCTGTATATTTTTGAATAAATTGCCCTTTTTCCTCTGTATAGCCATCTCTATCATACAAAAATTGGTCTTTTAACCTCATCTTTAATTTTTCATACTCTCTTGCCACATCTGGATACAAAATAAGAAAATCTCTAAAATATAACTCCCCCCAATCTTCATAATTCCGAACGTGGATATGTACTGCTTGTCCTTCAAATCCACGTGGTGTATAACCTTTTATAAATGTGATAATATCACTCTTAGCTGCATTAACAACGTATCCTTCGTCTAACATCTTTTCAGTTATTGCCTCTATATCAATATCTTCTATAACTTCAAGCAAAACATCAACAGTAGGTTTTGCAATCAAACCAGGAATAGACGTACTTCCAATATGGCTTATTCTTATAATATGATTTCCGAAAACGGATTGCAGATAATCTTTTTCGTGTATATAATATTCGATCTATTTAGGATCGTGTTCCTTTAGAATAATTGGAAACAATTTAGCAAGTTTGTCTTCTGAAACATTTGACCAGTCTTCTCTCATAATTACATTCCATCCTTTCGTACAAACATAAATAATCTATTTTACCATTGGATTAATATCACTGCTTATAAATATAATGGGAAGTTTTGAAGTCGCTGTAAATTGGAGTTTGATGAGCGCTTTACATGCTTCAATCATCATTCAGAGAAATCTACCTCTTCCCTTTTCAAGAGATAATCCACTTCATTTATCTATGTATTTTTCCTGTAGTTCAATTTGAATTTTCTGCATTTCTTTGAATCCGAAGCTTACTGCTTCAGCCTCCATTTAGAACTAAAACTCCATTCAGTTCGTTATCACCGAAACAAAATCAACTTTAATAGCCTACATATCCACAAAATTCAGCACTTCAAGCGGTTTTTCCACTTGGAAGAAGTCATGCTTTCGCTTTGAAGGTTGTGTTGTTCCTTCCTGTAGATACCAAGCTGCTTGAACCGCCTCCATCCCAAGTTTTCTAGCAGTTTCCAACTCATCACTACCTCCGTCTCCAACATATATACATTCTTCTGCTTTCACAGAAAAGCCATCCATACATCTTTGAAAAATCTCCTCTTCTGGTTTTTGAATTCCCTGTTCATATGAAAGATAAACAGCGTCAAAATATGGAAATAGTTCACTTTTTCGGATTACATCAGCTTCCTCTGAAAAACAATTACTAATTAATCCGACCAAAAATCCCTTGTTTTTCAATGCTGAAAGCATTGGAATAATTTCAGAATGTAAATGTCTAAAACATTCTTCCTTTGCCGCAATACGTTTTTCTACGATTTTCTTTAAAAGTAATTCGGAGTAACAATGATTCTCTTTAAGAATTATTTCCAAAGTTTCTTCCAATGTTAATTTACCTATAGTACGTTCATGTTCAGTCGGACGCCAAAGTGCCTGAAATTTATATTCTGGAACTCCTGCGTCCTCCGCCATCTGTGTTCCAAAATATAGTGGACTATGATAGTGCGTAATTAAAGTTTCAAACATATCAAAAATTACTACTTGTATCATTGTTTTTCCTTCCTACAAATCCATGTTTGTCTATTTCTCTCTTTTTCACTCCATAAATATAATGGGAAGTTAATTTTAATCTAGAATCATATTTGTGTAACAGCTAACTGTAATATAATCTTCAAAAAACTGGTGACTACAAGCTGCAAATATCGACGCTTTGCCCCGGAATGCTGACTCTGAATAGTCCATTTATTAGCTTTTGCGTAATGTTGAGGCTCTCTCTATTTTCAATACCTGTCCGCATATGAGCCAACATCATATCTAAAGAACTGCTAACCTCATCATAATATGGTAGTTGAGCTTGTAGAAGCACACTGAATTGATTATTGATTTTAGAATAACTGGTTAGTTTACTGTTTACATAACAGAGCTTTTTATAAAATGATTCCGCTGGGACTTCATGTAAAAAATTATCACCTTGAATACTCTTACAAAATTTGCAATGATTAATATAATAATTGGAATCGATTGTTTTGGAGTATGAAGGAAAATAGGCAAATTCTTCTTTCATGTAAGATGCCAGTATGTCCGGCATTTCCTCAACGTAAGAAAACAGTTGAACATTTGAATCAATTTTATACCCGTTTTCCTTCGAAAAGCTTTCATCTGAGGCTAAACACACAACATCTATTTCTCGCTTGCATTTCCAGCAAATGCGCTTCATATTTAATATATATAAATGGTCACAAATAACATTATGGGAGCTAATCCACTTTGACAATCCCGATAATTTTGCTACATCATCAGTGAACCAAGTTTTTGCAATCGGGTTCCATTTGGCTCCATTTGCCTTTGCCAAATCTTTTTCTACATATGGAACATGAAGCCGTACAATCATTATCAATTTTCCCTCCTTAGTTATATAGGTTTATACGGATAAACGGAGATTGTATTATAAATATAATGGGAAAGTTTAATCTGCCTCACAACTTAAGTCAGTATGAATAACCTATCCTTTGCTAGCAGATTAGGAAAGGATAGCTATAACCCTCAAAACTGCTTAGTGAACATAGTCATATATGTGTCATTATAAGAAGTTTAATTTCTTAAGCTTTATTATATATCAATTTGCTCCTCTGCAAATTTATCCCCCTCTGAATAAAATTCAATATGAACAGTCATATTTTTAATGTCCACTTCATAATAGATACCTAATACATATCCACAGACATGCTCTGGTAAAGTCACTCCATCTGCAGACCATACCCCATCTGTTAACCTTGTTAAAGCAATTAATCGATTTCTATCATCTAGTTTCTCTGTTTCGGGGCGAGCGGCCTTTTTCATTTCAATTGCAATCAAATTATCTTGCCATTTATGATGACCTCTACTGTGCAAAATAAGATCACAGTTAATCGGTACAATTTTAAAATCGTCATTAATTATTGTTTTAACTTTCCCTCCGTTTCGATTATATTCCACGTCAACAAAATAATTTCTATAACGATTCAACCTTTTAAACCCCTTTTTAATTACACTGTTTATAGCGACCATCAAGGCGCCACAAAGAGTTCGCTCTGCGACTTCTGTTGCAAATAAATCAGTGTTTTGGGAAAGAAATTTAGCATTGGCCTCATGGAATAGCAATACCATTTCATCACGAGTTATTGGTGTATATATACCTTTCCTTGGCTGATTCAATGTTTTCACTCCTTCTTGTATGTATAATAAAGGAAAATAAGGATAACAGGAATACTCTTTATTTGGTAGTTATTTGATTAGCTTGTATTGAACTTCTACGTAATCCCCACTTATATATGTTCCGATCGCACATTCTGCTTTTCATAAATATAATGGGAAGTTGCAAATTACAAAAGCAAACCTATTTATATTATTTACTCACTAGCTTTCTAACCTTAAAGCATGCAGAAATCGAAAACGTTCTTTCTTTTTTGGGTTATCTTCCATAAAAATAGCTGCTGAATATCATTGAATTGTCTTCATCTGAGAAAGGATTACCTTGATAAGAAGACAACAACAATTGTTTCACGTCCAATTTCTTAGTAAAGTCTATTTTAATCATTTTATCTGTGATGTTAATTGAATGAAGAAAAGAACCGAAAGAACACTGATTAACCTTAGTGATATCCCCATCACAAATGACTGGAATAAATAAACTTTCGCTCTGTACGCAACCTTTACAATAACCATTGTTAAAAAAATTGCAACCCCTTACACCATAATATGCGAATCCGCATTGTAAGCTACTTAGTCCAACTTTATATGAGGATTGTATTCCGATGATTTGCTTTGCTAAAGCTTGAAGATGTAATTCTGATAAAGTTTCCACCTCAAGATTCACATTATCTCTACAAGCAAAGTAAAGATTATCTCCTATATTATAAATATAAGGACCAAGGTCTTGTACTGTCTCCCACAGATCTTTTGTAGCGAATAGCGGGAAACATAGAAACCACGGATTTTCTTTTTTAATTTTAACAGCTTTAACTAAATCATTTAAGCGCGGTAAATAATCCTTATTCTTAATATTTGTGGCATTTAGGCGATCAATGTTATATTTACTTGCCCTTTGCATAGAAACTTCGATGTTAATGAAACCGCACAAATCAGTGATGGCTTTGCAGTATGGCAAAAACTGTTCTTCGTAATTTGTGGGAGTTATTTTGACAATTGATTCTTGTGATTTGCTGAGTAAATCTATAATTCGAATAAATCTCCATGCTGGGTGTTGTGATTTCCATTTAGTCTCCATTTCTTTATCATCTGTAGGGAAGATTGTAAATGGAATAAGCCTATCAACAGATAGAGCTATTTCACATACTATTAAAAACTCAAACGAGCGTGATTCACCAATCTGTTCAGTGAAATATATGTATGCAGCCCAATAATTCGGTGGTAAACTATTGGGATTGATTGTAGCAGAAAATGGTATAGAGTAGTTGACAAAAGCAAAGGCAGCCTCTTGATATTTTGCCATCCCTTCAATAATATCTAACGTTGTAAAGATATAGTCATTGCCACACAAATTAATTATTGGGTGAAAATCTTGCGAGGTAATATTAACGTGTGATTGGCTAAATACTTCTTCGTCAGAAATCTCAAGCAATTTGATTTGTTTATAAGCTAGAGTAGTTATAAATATTTTAACTATTTGTTCGAGTGTAGTTAAATTTTCTGTATCTGCCATTAATGCAAAGGGCACCGCGGCGTAATTATTTTGCTTGGTAGCAGCTAACCAACAAGAAATAATTTCAACATAATAATAATCATTTACACCAAATATAAGCTGACCATATGGAGTGAATAAGAATTGCCAGTGATGCATAGTTTCATGAAAGGCAATAATTTCAGACTCAATCTTTGTGTGATCATATTCTTCAAAATCCAATTTTAATAGCCTTTGGTCAGAATCATACACTCCTTCAGCATTTGAATAGCTACGATTATTTTCAGTCATTGTTTGCACTTCCTGAATCATCTTTTGCTAGGAGTGTAACAATACTATCAACTATTTTACTTTGTTCCTCGTTGGAAAGAGAAAAATTAAGCCTTATTCTTGTCTTTTTTCCATTGTGATACAAATCAATTTTGGTTACATTATTCTTTTTCAAATAGTTAATAAGTGTAAAAAAGCTACATTTTATTATATCGTATAGAGCGTTAATTCCGACACCATTTAATACGGTAAATACAATAACAGCAATATCCTCACCAGAGCTATACTTATAATCCGGAAGAGAGCGTACAAACTCAACACAATGACTGGTATTTACTTCATTATTAAGTAAATAAATGTCATTATCCTTAAAATATGTATGGTCTAATTCTATTTGGATTTTTGTTTCTGATTTGTTAATCATGTTTTATCTTGTATGATGTATTTAGTAACAAATACATCAATACTCTCCTTTCTATTTCAACCTTGGTATAATCAATAGTAACACTATAACCATGTGAAGTTCTATTAATAAATATGATGGGCAGTTCAATTCCTATAAAATAGCTTGTCTAATATAGATAATGAACAGTTCATTAAGCATCTGATTATGATGAAAGATTTTCGTTTGACATTTATACTATTATCCTATCGAGATGATTTGTTGAAATTCAACGGTCTTTCCGCTTATTATTGATGAACTGATATAGGTTCCAGTCAGATTACATCCTCTGTCACCAATAAGTAATTGTACGTCCTTTGGTTGAACGCTGGCAATCGGCATCGAAATGGTCACATTGTATTCACCACACGGCAAAGCGTCTTTATCCTGTGTAAAGTGCTCACTACAAAAACTTCCACCCGGCCGAACTTGTGCTTTAGATTGAGCAGAATATTGTAAATCAGTATTCTTCAACCCTATCATAAGATTCGTATTTAATGGCAAGCTAGTTATCCCCTGGATTTTGCAACCATCTGAATCAATACTCGGTTCACATAAGCTAAATGTAACATTTATTTCTTTGCCCGAAGGCTCCAATGCAATTTTAGATGGGTCATGGTAGAACTCTCCCATCACAACGGCTTTATTTTCGTACATCCAGCGATAGTGTTTAAACTCAAACCCAAACTCAAATATCTGATGCAAAATATAGGCTTCAAATTCTGCTTTGTCGCTAAAGTGGATACCGCCTGGCTTTTCACTTTTTTGATGGTGATAGATTCTATAGATTGCTGAAATAGGGTGCTGGTAATGGTTAGATAAGTATATTAGAGTATCTGCTGTACTATTATCCCTTATCACTTGATAAATATCTTCATTTATCTGATCTTCCGACATTATGTTGAAAAAGAAATCATCGGTAAGGGAGGTGCTTTCCCAAGGATTCTGTGTTCCCCCGCTTCGAATTAATACATCAGAACGAACTTGCTTAAATAAATCTTCAATCTTGACATTAGGCTTATCAATGTGATGGAGTAGACAAGCTGTAAATACACTATTCTCATCTGGCGAAGATGATCCAATCGCAACTGTGTTAGGTGCTGTTGCAAAGGAGATAAATGTACCACGTCCAGATTTTATTTCAGCCAATCCTCCGCTTAGAACATCCTTTGTAAACGACGGTGATGTTCTGCAAGCATCCAGAATGATGATGTTTGATTTCTGTGGGTTTTCATACATGTAGTCTACAATAATCCTTATCGGAACTAAGCCCGTGTTTATAAGAATTGACTTATTTGGTGTTGGGTTACAGTCAATTGGAACAATATAGTTTTCGCCATCGATTTGAACACCATGTCCAGAATAGTAAAGAAGGACTGTCGAGTATGAAACTGCTTCAACGAGAAACTTACCAATTAAGTCAAACAAATCAGTACGAGTAAAATCATGCGCAGTAAAAGTGTCAAATCCAAGTGCCTTCAAAGTTTTCTCCACATCTGAGCCATCTTTCTTACATGAAGGTAGTTGATTACAAAACTGATACTTATCATTGGATACTACAAGAGCAAGTCCTCTGTGTATGTTCACTCTTTCTCCTCCTTATTCATGTAGGACATAAGGATGTTGATAACATTGCCACCATCCGTGTCATATTTATCAGCAAGCCGCCACGCTTCACGTTGCAATAACGGTAATCCTTTATCAAACGGCATTTTCCCTATTTCTTTTAGTTTCCCAGACATTTCTTGGTATATTGCGTTCTCAATTTCATACTTATTCATAACTACTCCTCCACATAAAAGATAATAAACAAAATTAAGTACATATGGTTTATCCGTAATATTGATTTATCAATTCCATTCTAAATTTCCAATAAGTAACCGTGTTTTGTTTTTCGTTCTCACGAGCAGTTCTCATCAGTTCGTTATTCGTAAATATCATGCCATGTGTTCGTAAATCATTGAAATCTGCTTTAGATATTGTAGGGTGGAATGAATCTAAACCAGACCCAACGTCTTTTGTAATAATGACATAATTCGAACCGTTATCTAAAATTATGTCATTTTCATTTATAATATAGTTTTCATGTCCTAATCTAATAATAGCCATTTGTTTTTCACCTCAAATTTTAAAATAAAGCAGTTTTTCGTGTTCATAGGGAGAACAATGTTCAGTGGCCGATTTATTTATAAAGCTATTTACTCGTTGCTTAATTGCTCAAATCTAACATCTCTTTAAGCACGTTAAGCGCAGTTCAGCTAACTTCCCATTATTGCTAATATACGTAGTCTAAATATACCACTATATGGATAATATTTCAAATTATATAATATAATTTTCGATTAAAACTTCCTCCGTTATGACATTATCTTTCACTTATCATTCCTTCCTCTTATTCTTCACTAATAACTCATCCTTTCCAGTAATCAAATCCCGTGATCATCGAAATCCAAAGAAAATCCGGCTTCCTCTTTGGGAGTTTTGTCTCGGAAAGGTTCCAGCATCCACTTAGGCTGCAAGGAATGCGCCAAGTTCCGAAAAAGCCATGTCTGAGCGTCAAAAAACCTCCGCAACCACAACCCAAAATCGCGAGTTTGGCTTTATCGGAACTGCCCTAAGCAATCCATGCAGCCTTAGTGGATGCTGGGTTCTTGTCCGAACAAAACGCACAAAGAGGAAGCCGGATTTTCGCCCCCTTTCCACAACCTCCACCCTCCCCATAACCCTCACCCCCCCCTCCAATCCAAGTATCCAAATCCTCCTCCCCCCTTTTTCTCCCTTGACCTTCCCCCTCAAAAGGCGTATAATACCTTTTTGCACGGTCACATTAGTCTCCGTTAGAATAACTTACAGGTGATAAACAATGAAGTTTAAGTTTCTGAATCAAAACATGGAACAGCGCCGAGAACTTATTTTAAATGGAAATGTCTTCTCAACAATCCTGCTCCTTTCAATACCCGCACTAATGATGGGCGTGGTACAATCTCTGATACCCGTTATAGATGGTCTGTTTCTAAATAATCTTGCAGGTACGACAGCCGCCAGCGCTGTAACCTACGCAACTCCTATCGTCAATATGACCTCCGCCCTCTCACAGGGATTAAGTGTAGCCGGAATGGCAATTATCGGACAGTCAAATGGCCGGGGTGATTATAAAGCCAGCAGACGTATAACAATACAATTAGTAGTCTTCGCTTTCATACTGGGCTTTGTATTGGCTCCCCTGTTAGCAGGCCTTGCCTTTCCCATATCCTCCCATGTTGACAAGGAAATTGCACACTATGTATTCCTCTATATCTCTTTGAATGCACTTGTTCTGCCGTTCTCATTTCTGGAATCCATATATAACGCAATAAAAAATGCCAGCGGTAAACCTGAGGATGCTTTTATCCGTATGATCATCATGCTGGTACTCAAAGTACTCTTTAATACCCTGTTCGTAGCTGTATTCTCCTGGGGCTTGATTGGTTCTGTAATGGCTTCCTTAGCCTCTAATATCATTATAACCCTATGGATGTTCTATGAACTCTTTGTTAAGAAATCAGGGGACAGACTGGACTTAAAAGGCTTTCATTTTGAGAAAACTACTATCCGCCAGCTTTTACTCATCGGTTTTCCTTCCATGCTCTCAAGTCTGATGCTGAACTTAGGTTTCTTTCTGATCAACAATGAGGTCGAAAAATATGGAGCAGTTGTTTTAAATGGCCAGGGTATTGCCAATAATATAACCTCCGTTTGCTTTATTCTCCCCTCCTCTTTTGGTTCTGCCGTAACCACCATGGTCAGTATGAACATCGGAGCCAGACAAAGCAAAAGGGCAAAGTATTCCTGCTTAATAGGCTGTATCATCAGTGCCATTACAGCTACAATCTTGATAGCCGTAGTCGTACCACTGTCCTCCCACATCACTGTCCTGTTTACTCGCGAACCGGAAGTCCTGGCAATCGCCAATAAAGCTCTACATATATACACATATTCTGTCATTGGCTTTGGAATCTGTATGGTAGAACAGGGAGCCTTTATAGGACTGGGTAAGACAAAGATTACACTGGTGCTTAGTATCCTGCGTGTATGGCTGCTGCGATATATCTTTATTCTGGCTACTGAGCAGCATTTAAGCTATTATTCTGTATTCTGGGGAAACCTTTTCTCTAACTATGCAGCTGCACTTATAACAACAATCCTGATTCTGCGGGTGAAATGGAAGTCAGATTTACACTAGCTCCCATTATATGCCCCATCTGCCTGCAGATGTGACACTGCCGCAGTTCGGTGTGTAAATTTTGCTTCTTAATAATTAGCAGCAACGATGCATATTTAACTCGCTTGCGCTACAACTCAAATGAGAAATATAGAATGTCCTTTATTTTAAAGTTCTGTAGAATTATTCATTAATCTAATAAAAGTTGCTTCTAAATCAATATAATACAAAAAACCGGCAACTTTCTATATGACCTGCTCACTGCCATAGGCATGAGAGACATATAGGAAAATTGCCGGTTTTTCAAAATTCAATATTATTAAATTTAAAATTAATCTAAAACAAGTGAAGGTGCTGCATAAACTCTTGACTTTAATTCATTATCCAGCATATACAGTCCTTTTGGATCTCCTGCAAAAAGTTCAAATTTCTTGATATTGTCCTCTGCATTCTTCTCTTCCTCACCCTGCTCTTTGATGAACCAGTCAAGGAACTGCATGGTACGGAAATCTTTATTACGATAAGCTGCTTCATATATGGTATTAATAGAGGCAGTTACAAATTGCTCATGCTCCAATGCCTGAGTTAAAGGCTCCTTAAAATCCTTGTAGCCGCCTTCCGGTCCTGCTATCTCAGTTAAGGCTACCTGCTCTCCGTTGTTTAAAAGATATTTTCGGAATAATAATGCATGATCTCTTTCCTCCTGCATCTGGACGAAAAACCAGTTCTCAAATCCATCCAGGCTCTGATCTGCATAGTAATTAGCCATATCCATATACAAATACGCAGAAAAGAATTCCTTATTTACCTGTTCATTTAAAAGTTTTGATACTTCCGGGTTTAACATATGCCATCATCCTCTCTAATATATTCTTCTCAATTATGTACATTCTTCCTCTGATATATACTTTAGGTGTATTTGAAACACTTATCAGTATTAAGTCACAACACAGGTTTGTACACAGTTAGATTATAACATATTTGCTCCCAATTGGAAATGATGTAAAGAAGTTTTTGGCAGTTAAATATTTAGCATACATATATTTATAATAAAGCATAAAACAGAATCAACTTTATTGAGGGGTTATAGAGTTTTCAGCTGCCTTATGCTTTATTATAAATATATGGCTGAAATATCCAGTAAATTATGTTTTTATTGTAGCATATATTTACGGCTTTGTCAAATTATATTGGAATAATTCCAGTATTAATAGAACACCATTTTAAATATTAATATTTATGATACTATTTATTGGAGAGGTGATTTCTATGGATATTGGTAAAAAAATTAAAACCCTGAGGCTTTCCAAACCCCTCACCCAGAATGAACTGGCTAATATACTTGGGGTGAGTAAATCTACTATGTCTAACTATGAAAGAAATATCAGCACCCCGGATCCTGATATTTTATTAAAATTGGCGACTTACTTTGATGTTACAGTTGATTATTTATTTAATGTAAAACAAGATAAATCAAAGGATCTTATAAAAGAGGGTTCTGCTTATCATTCCGATAAATCCTTAACCAGAGATGAATGGAATACATTAAGCTACTACAGAAGGCTTAGTGATGAGCAGAAAGATTACATTAAGGGTCATATGATACAGTTATATCAGAAAAATACAACTTCTGATAAAACTGAAAAAGGTTGAATCAGGTACTGTTGCTTTGTTACAGCACCTGATTTACCTTTATTATTACTGTTACAGCCGTTATTATATTTGCCGCTTTTATAACTATTTCATTGCTTTTATTTTCTCTGGTACAATTCAATCATGGCATCATCAAATTCTCTCGCTAATTCGATTACCTCAACACTATCAAATGAACCATCATACATATTTAATAACCTGTGAATCTCCTGACGCTTTTTCTCAATATCAAAATATCTTAGATTAGAACCGCTCACAACACTCTCTTCCGGATTACTATACTTATTCTTGTAAAGCCTGCTCTTAGCTTCCATAATTTTATCCTCCTCCAACCGTATCTCATAACCCCTTAATTGCCCTCTATTTCGTGTGAATACTGTCGAACAACGATATTAAATTTAGTACAATCCGATACCATTTCTTGCTTCCCAAGCAAATGATACAACTTAATAATATACAAGATTTACTTTTTTTTCAAGTCTTTTCAATAAAAATCAACATTAATTTACATATAATTTTATTTCCTAAATAACCTGGCTATTTTCATCCATAAGGCTGTACAAATGTTTGCATATGAGTTAGAATATCATTATTAATGCAGTGAAATAAGGAGGTGCCTATGCTTATTACTTATATTCATCACAGTTGTTTTAGCATTGAAACAGAAGAATCAATTTTTCTCTTTGATTATTATAAAGGTAATATCCCCAATTTTACGAAAGAAAAACCCCTTTTTGTCTTCTCCAGCCATTTCCATCAGGATCATTTCAGCCCTGTTATTTTTGAATTGTCAGAGAAATATCCTGACGTTACCTATATTTTATCAAAAGATATCCGTTTAAAAGAACTGAACAGAGATAAATATAATATTATTACAATCGGAAAAAATGAATCCATAACCATGAAAGATTCCCTTAAAGTTGATACTCTTCGCTCAACAGATGAAGGTGTAGCTTTTCTTATAAGTGAGAAGGGTAAAACACTTTACCATGCAGGTGACTTAAACTGGTGGGTCTGGAAGGATGATACTACTTCCGAATATAATAATATGACAAAGAATTTTAAAGATGAAATAAATAAAATATCCGGCAAAGAAATTGACCTGGCTTTTTTGCCCCTGGATCCCAGACAGGAGGAACTATACAGTCTTGGTTTTGATTATTTTATGCAGAATACCAGGACTTCAGTGGCTTTTCCCATGCATTTCTGGCTTGATTACAGCGTCATTGAAAAGTTTAAGAATTCAGAAGAGGCTTCTATCTACAGAGATAAGATTATAGATATTTCATTTGAAGGGCAGACTTTCCAGATAGATTAAAATTTATTTGCTCTTTGGCAGAACAATAATGGAGGATTATATGAAATTTACATTTGCACACAATAACATTAATGTATTGGATTTAGAGAAATCTTTAAAATTTTATAACGAAGCTCTGGGCTTGACTGAAACCAGACGTCATGAACCGGAAGACGGAAGCTTTATCATCGTTTATCTTGGCGATAAAACCACCCCCCATTTATTAGAACTTACCTGGTTAAGCGATTGGGATCATCCTTATGATTTAGGAGATAACGAATTCCATCTGGCATTTGTAACCGATGATTTTGATGGTGCTTACAAAAAGCACAAGGAAATGGGCTGCATCTGCTTTGAAAACCCTACAATGGGTATCTATTTCATCAATGATCCCGATGGTTATTGGCTGGAGGTTATTCCTTCCAGGTAAATAAAGCTATACCAGGAATTACAAAATAAAATTACCAATGAGAGGAGGTAATACATGGATATTAATTACGAGCTATATAAGGTATTCTATTATGTAGCCAAAACCTTAAGCTTCTCCGAGGCTGCTGCCTCCCTGTATATATCCCAGTCCGCTGTAAGCCAGTCTATTAAAGTATTGGAGGGAAATCTGAATCAGACCCTTTTCCTACGAAGCACAAAAAAGGTCTCCTTAACCAAAGAAGGAGAACTTCTATATAAACACATTGAGCCGGCTATAAATTTAATCAGCAGAGGTGAAAATCAGCTTCTTGAGGCTTCCTCATTAGGCGAGAGCCAGCTGCGCTTAGGTGCCAGTGATACTATTTGCCGTTATTATCTTGTACCCTTTTTAGAAGACTTTCATCGAAAATATCCGAGAATTCATATTAAGGTTACAAACGGGACTTCCTTCCAGTGTGCCAAAATGTTAGAAAATAATGAAGTAGACATTATTGTTACGAACTCACCGAACTCTTCCCTGATAAATAGTATGCATATAGAAACTGTTCTGGAATTTAATGACACTTTTATCGTAAACAAGGACTTCTATCCGGTGAAAGATGAACCTCTTACCTTGGAGGAGCTGCTTAAATACCCGATTCTGATGCTTACGAAACATTCTACCACCAGCGAATTCCTGCATAATCTGTTCTTACAGCATTCACTGGATCTGGTTCCGGCAGTGGAATTAAGCAGTAATGACCTATTGATAGATCTGGCTAAAATCGGTCTCGGAGTCGCTTTTATTCCCGACTTCTGCTACAAAAGAGACCCGGAGAACAAACTGGAACCTATCGAATTAAAGGAAACGCTGCCCTCCAGAAAACTGGTGGCTGCCTATAATGATAATATCCCTCTCTCAAATGCCGCAAGATATTTTATTGAACAGCTTACAAGCTAAATCCCATATAAGAGATGAAAAAAGGGTTGTTGCAAAAGGAATGAAGGACTTTGTAAGTCTGATTCCTATAATGCAGCAACTCTTTATTTTAGTTTTTATTACCAATAATTTATTTTGCTGATTAATTTCTTTTATTGCTTTTTTGCTTTCGCTGACCTTAATTTCCTTTGCTGCTTAAGGGATTGCTTCTCTCCTCAAAAAATGCACCGTTATCCGGATTGCATTCCGACTGAGGTTCATAGGCTGCTTTGTGTACCATAGCTGAACCAACATAAATATCCCTTGTTTTCTTGTATTTCTCTTCTAACTCTTCTTTTGTGTTGTTAGAGGTTGCTTTTAAATTGTTTTGCTTTTCATTGGGTGAACTCATAAGATACATCCTTTCTCTATCTTAGTTACAAGGTCAGTATTCCCAATTACTAATCCGGTATCCGGCAAATATACATGAATTAAATCCTTTTCATAAGCTTTTCCGTAATCTTATCCTCTTCCCTAAGGCTTCCAATCAGTAATTCATTCCTGCTGTTATGAGTTTCCAGATTTCTCTCTGCAGTTCTTAGTCCACTATTAGCATAACAATAGAGGCAACCATTGGAACAGGTATTATAAGCTCCAATATCAATGCTCTCCATGCAACCGCAACCTGCCCTTTGACCGATAGTTTTTCGTATTTTAATTTCCCGGCCCAAGAGTACTTCTATCAGTTTCGGATCTATACAACTGGCTCTTTGAATACCGGATACCTTCTGAAGGATATCCTCACAACAACTTTTAACGATAATTCCATATTTACCAGCAATGGCTTCTAATTCTGCACTTAGACCAAGCATTTCATTATCTGTTATCCTTCGTAAGACACCGGACTCTTCCTGCTTTTTTATTTTTTGATAAATATCCACAAAACTGATATTACACACCGTAGTATATCCACATAAACGGCGGCACATATCCTCAAAAACCTGACGGTGAAAATCAAAGGTGTACTTCTCATTTAAAATTATCGGATCATAACGCCATATGACCTTTTCTGTACCAATCATACGGGATAATTCTATAAAGGTATCTATAATATCTTTTTTATCCCGTAAGTTAAGTTCCAGCTCTCTCTCATAGGGTGTTACAGTAAATTGAAAATAGAAGGGATAAACATTATGAAGCAGCAGCGGTAGCTTAGGAAGCATCGGCGCAGGGTCTTTTGACCAGAAAACAAAACAGTCCACCGTATCATGGTTCAGATTAATTCTGCTGACCTGATTCGCGTTCATAGGATTTCTGACACAGACATAACCTTCTTCCAGCCGGTTAAAAAACCAATCGGAATAAAATCTTGGAATATCTGTCCTCCTGGAGGCACTGATAACCATGTTTATAACTCCCCTTTCTTTGATCCTTCTGATAAAAGTCTAATAAATTGCTTGAGCGTCAAGTTCCGGTTTCACAATAAGACGGGACGGTAACTTAAAGCTATTTAGCCTTAAAAACATACACTTTGCTCTTAAAATCTCCCCAGCATAAATCTCCCGGAACATTTAAGCCATAGTTCATTAACTGGGAGCCTCTTAAGACCTCCTCAGTGCCTTCCAGTTCATATTCCAATTCACTGTCAAGACCATTCAGCTTAAAACGGAACAACGCATCATTAGGAGTATTCAGGACGCGGTAGAAGAAAACAACCGCTTCCTTCTTATCCTCTGCTACAAACATCCAGGCTGTGTGATTCCCCTTAAAAGGGCTTAACAGGCGGTAGAAATCACCATATTGAATAAGTCCTCTCAGCTTCTTATAAGCAGCGACCTGGTTCTTTACAATCTCCTTTTCTTCATCGGACATCTTTGTTACATCCAACTCATAACCAAAGTTACCTGCCATGGCAGCATCTCCCCTGAAATGAATGGAGGTCTCTCTTCCGGTCTGATGGTTCGGCACAGCAGATACATGAGCTGTCATCGCACTTGCAGGGTAAACAAGGCTGGTACCATACTGAATCTTAAGCCGCTCAACTCCGTCTGTATCATCACTTGTCCAATTCTGAGGCATATAGTGAAGGATTCCCGGATCAAAACGTCCGCCGCCTCCGGAGCAGCTCTCAAATAGAATCTCAGGGAACTTAGAAGTAATCTCCTCCATTACCCGGTATAAACCAAGGATATAGCGGTGAGCAGTCTCCATCTGGTGTTCCGCTGTAAGTTTTGCAGATCCGATTTCAGACATATTTCTGTTCATATCCCATTTCACATAGGAAATCTCCGCACTGTTCAAGATGTCAGACAGCATATCAATAACAGCCTCCTGCACATCAGCTCTGGAATAATCCAGTATCAGCTGATTTCTGCCAAGATTTCTAAATCTGTCAGGAACGTGAAGGCACCAGTCCGGATGTCCACGGTAAAGCTCAGAATCCGGGGATATCATTTCCGGCTCGAACCACAGTCCGAATTTCATACCTTCTGCTTTAATGGCTTTTGCCAGAGAATCTAAGCCTCCCGGAAGCTTCTCTTTATTTACAAACCAGTCACCAAGACTTGAGTTATCGGAATTTCTCTTACCAAACCAGCCATCATCCAATACCAGTAATTCAATTCCTAATGCTGATGCATCTTTTGCCAGTGCAGTCAGTTTTTCTTCTGCGAAGTCAAAATAAGTCGCTTCCCAGTTATTTATAACTACCGGACGTAAGGCATTACGATATTTTCCCCTTGCCAGACGGTTACGATACAATCTGTGATAGGTTCTTGACATTTCACCGATACCTTCTGAGGAATACACCATAACAGCTTCAGGAGTCTGGAATTCTTCCCCGCTTCCCAACACCCAGGTAAAATCAAAAGGATTGATTCCCATAGCCACTCTGGCAGTCTTATACTGGTCTACTTCAACACTTGCAAGAAAATTTCCGCTATATATCAGGCTGAAACCATATGCTTCTCCAATTGCTTCACCTGCATCCTTTGATACCAGTGCCATAAAGGGATTCTCTGAATGTCCGCTGGCTCCCCTGCGGCTTTCAATAGACTGGGTTCCGTTAACAAGTCCTCTCCTTACCGCATGACGCTCTCTTGCCCAAGCTCCGGATAAGGTTATCAGATCAAAATCCTGATGGTCAAAATCCATGCTCATACTTAAAGCACGAAGTAATTTTAAAGAGGTCTGTCCCTCATTTACAAAGCGGGCAGACCGAATAACCGCGTCATATCCTGCTATAACGGAATATGATAAGATTACCTTAAGTCCAATCAGCTCATCTTTCAAGGTAATCTGAAGGGTCTCTGCCTCCTCCTCTGCTTCGGTATATACGGCTGGAAGACCTTTCAGTCCCGGTTTGCCTTTCAGAATTTCATAGGAAGCATAGGTTAAATCCGTAATTCTGGTACCATTCTCCAATTGAACCTGATAAGCCGGCATACGAAGGTCCGTATTACCATAGGAAGGGTATTCCGCCGGTATCGTATCCAGGGAATACCAGTCATCACCGTTTACGGTAGCATTAAAGGAGGCTCTTCCTGAGGCTTTAACCATAGCTTGCACTGACGGACTGTCTATTTTATTGCCCCAATAAATATGGGATAGATATTTATCCTTTTGAACCTGTAAAATATATGTGGATTTTTCTGTCTGCAGTATAAAACTGCTGCTCTTCTGCTCAAACTGTATATTCATATTTTCCTCTATTCCGCCGCCAGCTGCGGCACATATTCCGATGAAAGAAGCTTAAAATGGCATCTCTGTTCATTTTATAGTATTCTTTTGCATTACAAAGCTACTTCTTCTTTATTATTAATTTTATTCATAATTCATGTATTAAAAAATCCTGCTTTCAAAAATTTCAGGAGAATTGTACAAAAGAGAAAGTACGAATGTGCCTATGGAAAGGTATTAGAAGTCCTTTTCTCTGAAGATTTTGTGCTATAATGTAAAACAGATTGTCTGAGTACACATAGTGTACTCATGCGTAGCGAGTTATCTGTTTTACATTATGACAAGCACAAAATCTTCAGAGAATTAGGACTTCTTATACCTTGGAATTGAAGCATGAGTGCTTTCTCTTTTGTACAATTCTCCGTCCCCTTGCAAACCCCCATCTTTTCAAACACTATTACACCATATTGTACCCAAATATATCTATAACCTCAAGTATTATTTTCAGCAATTACCGTTCTTGTTTTTCTTACAGAAAAATGTTATGATTAGTTGAAAAAACTGCGGAAAGGATGTGGTTTTATGATAAAGTCCGTATTTTCTATCGACTTACCGGTATTAGAAAGTATGAACATATGGAAAAACCGTATTGAACCTCTAAATAAGACCGGTGCAGAGAAAAGAATCTGTATCGTCTCCGGAATTCACGGCGATGAATTGGAAGGTCAGTATATCTGTTACGAAATCATACGGCGAATCAAAGCCAACATTCATTTACTTCATGGAATCATTGATATATATCCCTGTCTAAACCCCCTGGGAATTGAGTCTCTTACACGTGGAATACCAGCCTTTGATTTGGATCTGAATCGTTGTTTTCCCGGAAATAAAAACGGTGATATGGCAGAAAATGCTGCTCAGGCAATCGTAGAAGATATCCTGGGATCTGAACTCTGTGTTGACCTGCATTCCTCTAATATATTTCTTCGTGAGATCCCACAGGTTCGAATGATTGAAGAGAATGCCAAAATGCTTTTGCCCTATGCCAAGCTTTTGAACCTTGACTTTGTTTGGGTGCATCCTTCTGCTACCGTACAGAATGCCACATTGACCCATGCACTCAATACCAGCGGAGTTCCTACCATCGCTGTTGAAATGGGTACCGGTATGCGCATAACAAAGCAGTTTGGGGATCAAATCACAGAAGGTATCTTTTGTCTCCTGAAAGAGCTTGGAATGTGGGAGGGTGAAGTTATAACCCCTAAGACACCGATTATCTCCACAGAAGGCGGAAGTGAAGTAACCATGGTTCATGCGGAAGCCTCCGGAATCTTTCTGCCTGAGGTAGAGCACTGGATGGGTATAAAGAAAGGTGAAGTTATCGGAGACATCGTAGACAGTCTGACCGGTGAGATCAACCAGCATATTCTTGCTCCCTGTGATGGTATGGTATTTACCTTAAGGGAATATCCCGTAGTAAATGAAGGCTCTTTGATAGTCCGTATATTAGGAGGTAATTTTACATGATAAAAGACACAGTATACTCCATCAAGACTCCTTTTCGCGGTGAACTGAGCATTCCCTCCTATCATTTCGGGAAAGGTGAGAAATCTGCCTGCATCGTGGGACCAACCCGCGGTAATGAAGTACAGCAGCTCTACATCTGCTCTCAGATCGTTAAAATCCTTGATAAGCTGGAGAAGGCCGGTGCTATCGTAAATAATAATGAAATTATGGTGATACCTTCTGTAAATCACTACTCCATCAATGTAGAAAAACGCTTCTGGGCTATGGATAACACTGATATTAACCGTATGTTTCCAGGTGACGCAGAAGGTGAAACCACCAGACGAATTGCTGACGGTATCTTCAAAGCTGTAAAAGGTTATAATTACGGCATACAGTTTGCAAGCTTTCATACCCCCGGTGATTTTATTCCCCATGTCAGAATGATGGAAACCGGGTATCAGAATACCAGCCTTGCCAATCTGTTCGGACTTCCTTATGTAGTGACCAGAAAACCACGCCCTATTGATACTGCCACCTTAAATTATAACTGGCAGATGAACGGAACAAATGCCTTTAGCGTATATACTTCCGCTACGGATTATATAGATGAGAAATCGGCTAATCAGGCTGTTTCCTCTGTGCTTCGTTTCCTCACCCGAATGGGGATTATCAAATATAACTGCCATAACGGCTTTATAGCAACTACCCTGGAGGAAGAAAGCCTGATGTCTATCAGAGCAGACGTATCCGGTATCTACAAAAGGTTCAAAGAACCTGGCGAAGAAGTAGCTTTTGGAGACCTTCTGGCAGAAGTGGTCGATCCTATCGAGGGGGAAGTCATCTCACAGATTATCGCCCCAAGTGAGGGTATCATATTCTTTGCCCACAGAAAACCTCTTGTCATCGAAAATTGTACAGTTTATAAGCTGATACGACGACTTCATGAGTAATTGAAGCCAAATACAAAGATGCGATGTCGTCTATCGATTACAACCTGGAATGGAGGATATTTCAGAGTTTTTATGTAGCTTGGTTCATGATGAACTATCTCCAGAAGAAACTACCAATGCCTTTAGACATCTAAAAAAAGAGTGTGCCTCATTGTCCGAAATGTTGTAATATTATGTGGTCTTTAAATATAAATTTTAACTTAGTAACATAGGTTTGGTTTACAACGGACACGGAAATCCCGTGCCTTTCGTCTGTATAATTAATTAATTTGTCTGCAGTCTGAAACGGGCAGTTCACCATGGTGAACTGCCCGTTAATTAGCAATTTGCAATTATTAGTTTGCTGCTTTTGCTTTATCTTCTGCTGCTTTTCTTAAAGTTGCTTCATTCATACACCAGGCGATACACTCATCATAGCCATATTCTTTTGCTTTTGACTGTAATTCAGCTACGATAGTATCAAATTCAGCATCGGTCTTAGCATAAATTGCATTCCAGGAATATGTCTTGATAGCTTCTTTTACCTGGTTCCAGGTAGTACTGAGTTCATCACTCTTAGCACCTGTAGCATAGTTTGTTCCGATTGCTATAGAGAATCTGCCATCATTTAAGTACTCATCAGCACTGAGATATCCGGTATACTTCTTCCACTCCTGTTCAGCATTGGTAGTCTCTTTCTTTAATGTACTACCCCAGAACAGATAGTTAAAGGGTTCTCCATTACCATCAGGGTTAATGCTGTCAAGTGCCCAGGTAGTGTTATTCATCTTGAATCCACCATCATCAAAAGTTCCGCTGTAACCATCTGTCATTTCAGTCTTCGTATCTGCTTTGCAGGCTGCACCTAAATCTGTAAGGTATGCATAACCCTGATCATCATAATCCCAGGCAACGCCTTTGGGACCATAGTTGTAAGTCATAACACCTTCTGGAGTACTAAGCCAGTTAATGATAGCCATGCAAAGTTCAGGATACTGTGAATTTGCACCGATAGACCAAACTCTGTTACCACCGTAAACATTAAGGCCGTAGCTGAGTACTTTCATATCTTTAGCTGTAAGTGGATACATACCTTTTCCATCGGCGGTATGTGCATCTGTATTGTATAATGCCTGACCAAGGAAATTAAAAATATTAAATACAGCAGATCCATCTCTGTAAGCATCGCTGGCTTCATCATAAGTCTGGGTCATGGAATCAGGATCCAGTAAGCCCTTTTGATATAACTGGTTGTAGAACTTAAGACTTCTTATATACATACTGTTATCATCCAAAATAGGCTGTGCAGTCTGTGTATTTACATCATATAAGGTAAATCCGAATTCATCATATCCGTATAAAGCACCAAGTGCCTTAACATACATAACCATATCGCCGTCCCAGTCTTTGAATAAAGACATAGCATAAGTCTTTTGTCCGGAATCGGATGTAGGGTTTTCTTTTACCATTTGCTCAAGTACAGGTATAAAATCTTCTAAGGTATTTACTTCAGGATAACCTAATTTTGAATATAAATCCCATCTGATATCAGGATGATAGAAGAAGGATTCATGTTCATCAGAGGAAGAACCAACGTTGTGACCGAAACCGTATACGGCTCCGCCGGAGATATCCTTGTTCTTCTGAAGGGCTACCTGCATGTTTTCGTTAATATAAGGACCATAATCCTGTAAAATCTCATCTTCATTCCAGTCTAAGAGTAAGCCTGCCTTAATTGCCTGTTTATACTCATCTCCATCCTGTCCGAAGATAACGATATCGCCAAGTTCACCGGATTCCATACGGGTAGAGAATACACCATCACCGGAAGGAATAATGTTAAGCTTAACATTAAACTTATCTTTCATAACCTGAGCAAACCATCCGATCTGCTCTCCTGAATAGTTAGCCAACTGGCTGTATACGGTTAATTCTACTGTTTCTTTGGGAATAATGTCTGCTAAAAGATCCTCAGCGGATTCTTCCGGTTCTGCTGTTGCTGCATCAGTAGCTTCCGGTGTTTCTGTTGCTGCATTATTTCCGCTGCTGTTCTTTACGTTCTTATTACCAGACCCGCAACCCCATAGTCCCCAGCACATAAGTGTTACAATAAGCAAAAGTGATATTAATCTCCTTGCTCTTTTCATAATAATACCCTCCTTTTTATTTATCTTAAAATCGGCGCTATTAAGTTGAATAAGTGATACCGCTATTTAATAAAGCTTTTACCTGTTATAAGGTAAACACAATACAACTTAATAAACCCGAATTCTAACGAAAGATAATCAGCCTTTTACCGCTCCAATCATAATACCCTTTTCAAAATATCTTTGAAGGAAGGGGTATACCAGAAGGATTGGTATAATAGATACCATGGCTACCGTAAATTTAATGGTTCTTGTATTTAACGCCTGCTGTACCATATCAGAAGTAATACCGCTTCCGGATTTCATCAGTGCCGCAAGATTAGAGGACTGGTTCAGGTACACATAAAGTCTGTATTGCAGTGTATATAACTTAGGTGCGCCTGACATTAATATCATGGAATCCGTAAAGGAATTCCAATGCCCTAAGGCACCAAATATTGCTATGGTAGCAAGAATCGGTTTACAGAGAGGGAAGATAATAACTTTGAATCTGGAAATATATCCAGCACCATCAATAGAAGCACTTTCCTCAAGCTCTGCAGGTATGGATTCTATATACGTCTTAACCAGTATGATATTGTAAGGTGCTACAATACTGGGAATGATATATCCTAAGAAGGAATTGGTAAGTCCTAACATGGACATATTCAGATACCAGGGTATCAAGCCGGCATTAAAATACATGGTAACAACCAGCAGACGATACCATACCTTTCTGCCCCACATTTCGGTTTTCGTTACCAGATAGCCTACAAATGCAGAGGCTAATACCATGATAAGGGTACCGATGAGAGTTCTTGCTATGGATACCATGATAGAGCTTCCTAAATTGCTTACACTGGTAAGAGCAAGATAATTGTCAAAATGAATGCCTTTTGGCAGGAAGGTAATACGTCCGGCCTTTATCAGTTCATTATCACTAATGGTATTGATAAACAAATAATAAAAAGGGAAAAAGCAAATAATCGTAAAAATTGAAAAGAACGCATAATTAAAGATATTAAATACAATATCTCCGGGAGAAGATGGGATTCTCTTTTTTACTTTTCGTATTTTTGCTGTACTTATCCCCGTGTCCTTGCCTGTATATCCCATTTTCGCACCTCCTATATAATGCTTTCTTTACGTATCAACTTGGAAAGTCCGTTTGCCATAAACAGCAATATGATACTAATGATTGACTTCACCATACCGACAACAGTTGCCAGCGGAATATTTCCGGTATCACTGCTTCCAAGTCCCAGTAAATATACATAGAGGTCAAGCACCTCTATATTCGATTTATTGGCGGAGTTCTTGAAAACAAAATATTGATCCATACCATTGCTTAGAATACCTGCTATGGCAAGCATTAACAATACAAAGAAGGTAGGTAAGAGACCGGGTACCGTTATGTACCACATTTTCTTGAATCTTCCGGCACCGTCTACCGTTGCCGCTTCGTATAACTGCTGATCGATTCCGGATATGGCAGCCAGATAGATAATAGCTCCCCATCCAAGGCCTTTCCATAAGCTCCAGGCTAACATCTTCAGCCAGATGTGATCTCCGCTTAACAGGAAATTTACGCCTTCCTTCAGAACACCCATATCAACTAATACGGTATTAATAAAGCCTTCCGTTGAAAACAATGCAAAAGCAAAAGCATATACCAATACCCAGCTGATGAAATTAGGTATGGTTGTCAGCGTCTGCACCAGCTTACGATATCTGGTAGCCTTGATTTCTGACAGGAATATCGCAAAGGCCATGGGGAAGATGGAAGTTGCAAGGCCCAGACCACTCATTGCAAGTGTATTTTTTAATACTCTTAAGATATCATTTCTGGTTGCGGAATTCTCAAAGAGATATCGAAACCATTTAAAACCAACAAAATTTTCTGCGCTTAAACCAAGTCCCGGTTTGTAGTCATATAATCCATAGCGCCAGCCCCATAAAGGGAGATAGGAAAATACCATACATAATATAAGGAAAGGAAGCATAAGAAGGAACAGATAATACTTTGGTTCCATGGTATATTTTTCTTCCTTGGAAGGTCTTGGTAACAAATAGATGGCAGCCAGTGAAAGTATCAGACATGCCACAGATAAACAGGCCAGTATGATCAATCCCATAGGAAGAACCGGATCTACCTTTTTAAGATTAGTGCTTTCAAGTAACTGATTATAAGCTAAGAAAATTCCCCCAAAACCAATTAAGCTTATAAAAGAACCTAAAGCTGTTAAACGGGCTGACAGTCTCTTTAATTTAAGTTGTCCAAGACTGATTGCTCCTCCGGCACTGCAGGCAAAATACCCAAGACAAGATAACAGTGCTGACAGAAATAATAAGGTTAAAGTCCCCTGCTCCACCCAGCCTCTCATTAAGGCTCTTTTAAATCCCGAAAAAGCAGTTGAGTAAACCAATCCTGATGTAAAAAGGGACAGGTTATCATTAATCAGTCCGCTTATTCTGGCAGGATTCAGTGCGGGCACAAACAAGCTCAACGCCAGTAAGATAACCAGTATTCTAATAATATTTATTAACAGTCCTATGCCAGTTAATTTCTTCTGCCCCATAATTTTTCCTCCATTGTTTATTAACTTAACTTATTGTAAACTTTCTGCATAAAAGATACCACCCAAATATATTGATATTAAATACCCCAATTTTTATACTTAAAACCTGGCTGCTTTTAAGTAACTTTTAAGGTGATTTTCTTAACCTTAATATCATAAGATACTTGCTTTAAAAACAAGTACCTCAGCCTCAGATTAAACGGACCTGTTGGGCAGGATAAGCTTTCAGAGGAGACGCATAAACCAGGAATAACTGGCTGCCTCCAGGCTTTTTCGGTGGCTTTTGGGGTAACTTAAATGACAGTTCCTTTGGGGAGGATGCACCAGCTCTTATGCTGGTAAAAAGAAAGGCTATGAGGTTTTATTCTACTGGTTCCTTCACCTTTAAACATGTTACAGCTACTTATCAGTTAAGCAAAACCCTTAAGTTTCGTGGTACCCCTCCATAGTATACTAACAGTTCCATGCTTTTAAGTTTTTGCACCACAGATTCTACATAATCTACATACTCTACATACTCTATATACTCTACAGACTCCTCCTTCCTTCAGCCGGAAAGAATCAGCTGTGTTCCTCTTTCGTAAATTCAGTCATTTCTTATGTTCCTATCATACCCTGTTTTTGGACAGACCTCCTTGCAAAAGGTACTGTAAGTTCCAGTATTTTTCCTACCATATATTTCTTGTAAAATCCAATTATAGTATACCGAACTCTCTGGCAAAATGCTAAAAAGCTCTTATTTGTGTGAAATAGCAGACTGTTTTTATATAGATTTCACAGAATTTTCATATAATTTATCCAAAAACCTATTCAATGAACTTGACTTATATGGAAAAAGTATTAAAATGATATTATGTGTCTTTTTCTACAATCGTCACATGAATCACATATAATGGAGGAAGTACAGTGAAGAAATCAAAAAAGATCATTACCAGACTGTTAGTTATGGCTTTAACAGCGGGAATGATATTCGCTGCAGGATGCAGCAAAAAAACAGACTCTACCTTAGTGGTAACAGTTAACGATGAAAAGCTTACAATGCAGGATATGATGTATTTCATTTATGCTTTGGAAGCTCAGGGGCAGATGTATGCACAATACTACCCTACCTATTGGGATATGGAATATTCCGAAGGTGTCACCATGAGGGATCAGATGAAGACAAGTGTTATGGATGTTGCCGTTATGTGGGAAATTCTTTATCAGAAATCGAAAGATGCAGGTAATACTCTTACTGACGAAGAAAAGACAAACATTGAAACAGAAGTTGAATCTATCATAACTTCATTAAAGGATGATGAAGAGCGTCTCAAACTTACAGGTTTTACAAAAGAAAATCTGATAAAAGCACAAGAGAAATTACAGCTGGCGGACAAGTATTACCAGACCGTTCTTGATTCACTTGAAGTGAAAGAAGATGAAATAAAAGCTGGTATTGACAAAGAAACTTACAGACAATATGATACAGAGTATTTATATGCAGCAACCTCTAAATACAATGAAAGCTATCAGTTAGAGGAGCTTACCGATGAAGAAAAAGCTGCTGCAAAGGATGCCATAGAACAAGCCCTGAAAGATGTACAGGCAGGTAAAGCATTTGCCGATATCGCTAAAGATAATGAAGCTTTAACTACTACCACTCTTAACTTTGTTAAAGATGATGGAACTGCTGAAGCTGAATATCAGGAAGCTGCCATGAAACTGAAGAACGATGAAGTAACCGATGGAATTATTGAAACTTCTAAAGGTTATTACATTATTAAGATGACAGATAACAATAGCACCGAAAGTTATGATGCAGCTGTTACAGAAGCCATCAGCAATGCTAAGACGGAAGCTTTTACAGATAAGTATGAGAATGAAATCAAAAAAGAATACACAATAACTGTTAACGATAAAGTATGGGATACCGTTGTAATGGGACAGACTACAATTCCTGAAGCAGAGAGAATTACTTCTACTCCTACACCGGAAGAAGCTACTTCTACTCCTGAGGCAACTGCAACTCCTGAAGCTACCGCTACCCCTACAGAGAGCGGTAAATAATTCCGGACTTTAAATAATTTACGTTATAAAAGCCTTTTTTCACTGTAAGTTGATTACTTACTTTAGAAAAAGGCTTTTATTTTTTATTTTCAGGAACTATTTTTCCTATTAATCGTCTAATCTATATAACAGGTAATATTCCTAATTAGCCTGGGATTGAATACTCAAGCGGCATCTGTCAATTTCCTTTTATCCTGTTAGACCTTGAGGCAAATGGAAGTAAATAAGAGCGTAAGAAACTCTCTTAAGCAACAAGCTTTTGTAAGAACTGCCTTTACAAACCAGAAAAGGATAAAGGAAGCGCAGAAAAAGGAACTGATAGCCAAGCTACTTTCACTTATCATTATTATGTACGTGTGCAAAAGCACGCAGATTGGAGATTATTATGAAAAATAAAAGGAATATTCTTGGTATATTAATATTAGCTTTAGTGCTCTTTACCGTATCATTAACTACTGTACAAGCAGCTGGACAGTATAAGAAGAACAACACAAACAAAAGTCAGGATTCCAAAAACAATTCAAAGGCTACAAAGAAAGAGGATAAGAAGGCTGCTAAGAAGAAGGTTACCATTAAACCTGAAGCTGTTCTGAATAAGGACTCTCTTGATTTTAAGATTATTATCAAGAATCCTACCAAAAAAGATGTTACCATTGAAAGCAGCTCGGGACAGGTATTTGATTTTGAAGTATTAGATGCAAAAAAACAGCCTTTGTACCGCTGGTCAGCAGACAAGAGCTTTATCGCAGTTCTTACCACTACTGAAATAAAAGCAAAGGATAAGCTGGAATTAGGTGATTCTTTAACCGGTGAAGTGTTCCAGGAAATTAAGGATAAAGCAGTTTATGTGAAAGCCTATATAACCGGTACTGCTGATTTCGTAAATCAGGACGGATATCTGGTAAAGATTAAGAAATAAATTACATTGATTTGAAGGGCAGGATGAGTTTATTCAAAAGGGGACGGTGAATTGCACCAAAAAGAAAGAACTCATGCTTCAATTCCAAGGTATAAGAAGTCCTAATTCTCTGGATGTTTTGTGCTTGACATCTTATAAAGTAGATAACTCGCTGCGCTCAAACAATCTGCTTTATAAGATAGCACAAAATATCCAGAGAAAAGGACTTCTAATACCTTTCCATAGGCGCATTCGTTCTTTCTTTTTGGTGCAATTCACCTGACATTTTTTCTATTCTTCTGTTCTTCCGTTCTTCTATTCTTCTATTCTTTTATTCCTCTGTTCTTTTAAATTCTTTTGGACTTATGCCTACATATTTTTTAAATTTAGAATAGAAATAGTCTATATTGCTGTAACCTACCTGCTCTGAAATCTGGTATACCTTAAGGTCTGTTTCCTGCAGCAGTCTCTTCGCGTTCTTTATTCGGATGGCATCCAGAACGTTGTTAAAGTTCTCTCCTATTTCTTTTTTAAAGATTTTTCCGAGATAGGCACTATTGTAATTAAAAAGTTTGGCTATACTCTCAAGCTTTAGATCCTGTCCGTAATTCTTCTCCATATATGCTATCATTCTTTTTATTACATTTTCAGAAGCGACAACACAGATTACTTTTGAGATTTCATCACAGAAATTATAGAGATTATTAAGTAAGACCGATAAGCTTTCGGCTTTTTTCATCCGGTCTGCATATTTCTGATACTCATCCTTAAATTGCTCCCGGTATTTATCATACTTTTTTTCCAAAATATGATGAAGATAGGAAATGCATTGGGTTATCTGAACCTTGATATCCCATTCCTTGATCAGCCGTCCGCGATACAGTTCTTCCTTCTCCCTGATAGCTTCTTTCAGTGCTCCCATATCTCCGATTTCTATAAAATTTAGTAACAGCTCCGGAAACTCTTTATCTTCCGTTATACCACTGGCCTTTAAGGTTTCTATCCCCACCGCTTCCATTTCTTTAAAGGAAAACTGATACTCTGAGAGCAGCTTCGCACTTTCATAAGAAAAATGAAGATCCTGCCAGTAGGTAACACTATGTCCCACTGCTATAAAGAAGCCTTCCGTAAAACGTTTCTTAACCTTTTCATTGCTTATAAGAAGCTGTTTTTTTACTTCTTCATAACCTAGTCCTTTGCAGATCAGTACCAGCTTGTCGTCCATAATGACCTTATCGACATGCTCCATATCCCATAACATCAGGTCGATTTTATCCTGGGAAATTCCGTTCTCTTCGTTGCTTTCCCTGTCCTTTAGGATTGCTGCACAGAAACTGTTGTATTTAAAGTCCATGCCATATAGCTTAATTTCCCGCTTCAGGGCTTCTCTGTCCGAGGTATGCAATAAAAGATGGGACAGCACCTGCTGCCTTGCCTTTAATTCACTGAGGGTATAGTAATCATCCAAATGCTTCTTGGCATCCAGCTCTGCCAGTAATTCTTTCACATTCTCCAATAACTCATCTTCATCTATAGGTTTTAGTAAATATGCACGAACCCCCAGAGATACGGCTGACTTTGCAAACTCAAAATCCGAATAACCAGTAAGGATTATAAACTTTCCTTCAAAGCCTGCTTTCTTTGCCTCACGAATCAACTCTATTCCACTCATACCAGGCATTTTAACATCTACCAGCACCAGATCAGGGGAATATTCCAGTACCTTTTTTAATCCGTCCTTCCCATCATAACCTTCCGCACATACCTCAAAGTTGTAATCTTCCCAATCGATAAGGCACTTAATGCCGTCTCTTACAATCATTTCATCGTCTATAATCATAACCTGGTACATTTAGCCCCTCCTCAACCTAACTATATAAGTTGGATTATGCTTATTTCCTCCAAGGTAGATACTGCAATTACTTTTTAATCCTTGAATAGGAATAAAGAATACCCTGTACTTATATCATCTAAATATTGTATCAGCTCATATCCTTCGGAAGTTGAATGGTAATTTTGGTTCCCTTATTTTCTTCACTTTCAATCAGCAGTCCGTATTTGTCACCATACAAGAGTTTGATTCTCTGATTTACATTATTTAGTCCTATGCTGCTCCTGGTAAGCCTTGCGTAATCATTAAGACTGTCTTTTATTTCTTCCAGGGTCTCCCCGGTCATCCCAATACCGTCATCTTCTACAATAATATATAAACTGTCTGTCATACTTACATCAATTTTAATCCCACCTTCACCCTCTTTGGCTTCCAGTCCATGTATAAATGCATTTTCAACAATTGGCTGAATAATAAGAGGCATGATCTTAAGCTGCTCCACATCACAGTAGAGATTAATATGAAAATGTATTCTCTCACCGAAACGATACTGCTGTATCTTTAAATAATATTCCACCAGCTCAAGCTCTGATTTTAAGGTAACCAGCGTATCTCCCGCCTGTATATTCCTGCGCATTATCTTAGCCAGCATTTTTACCAGCTCTTCAATATCCTTCTCACCGTTGCATCTTGCTTTCATTCTGATAGTTTCCAGGGTATTGTAGAGGAAATGGGGATTTATCTGACTTGCTAACATTTTAAACTCTACCTCTTTTTGCCTGCTGTTAAGCTTTTCCTTCTGTACCTGTTCCTCATAAATGGTAGTTATCAAATGCTGAAGGCTATTAATCATTGTATTCAGGTCCTTGTATAAATCAGCGATTTCATCATTTCCATTCACTTTAGAGAGATTGAAATCTCCGGCAGCAGCCTTATGAATCTGCACCTTAAAGTTGTTTAAACGCTTACTGAAATTACCGGCGTAAAGTGCTATGATACCAATGGAAAGAGTTGTGGGAAGCAGCCAATATAGCCAGGACCAGCTGCTCCCTTTATATTCAGCATAGATATCCTTATATTCCCGTTTACTGATTAAAGTAAATTGATTCTCAGTATTGTCAAGATTTAATTCTTCTTTTAAGACTGTGGACTTTTTGGTATCAATACTACTTTCGGATTTTGTCTTTGTGAATATAACTTCACCGTCCAGGAGAATCTGATAAGCAGAATTACCCGCCAGACAAATATCCTCCAGGAACTCGGTATCGGTTATAACAGAGAGAATTCCATTCTCATGATTGCCACCTGACTGTACAGCAACGGATAAAGTCAGATAAGACGATTCTTCCGCTTTTAAAAACGTAAACTGAACCTTATCTTTTATGTCCGAGTTTATGGGCAGGATACTCTCCTTAGGCAAATCCACTCCAGCAGCCCAGGCAGTATAATGAGAAGTGTTATCCCTTCCAATCAGCTGGATTCCCTTAAGCTCTGCAAAAACCTTGAAGTATTTTTCATATTCCTTTTGGGCCTCTTTTTGACTTACACCGCTCATATCCGTTTCACTTAACAGCTTCAGTAACTCATTATAAGGCTGGAGATAGTTTCTTACAGCTTCCTTTACCAGCAGCAGCTCTGCACTCTGGCTTTCCCTTTCTTTCGTCAGTGCCTGTCTGCGGGTATTTCTGGAATAGAAGAAACTGCTGCAAACCAGAGGAATCATTATGCTTAATAAAAAGACAAGGAGCATTCTTTCTCTAATTTTCAGATGCTTTGAAAAAAATAACTTCAGCTTTTCCCTCATTATCTTACCCGCGCTTTCAGGGGTTGCCGGTTATAAGGTTCAAGATATATCAACTATGTAAGCTGATTCTGGACTTGCTTTACTTTTGCATAGTCGGACTTATAAACTTACAGATAACCGGCAGCCCCTATTCTAGTTTTTATACTTAAATTTATACTTATTACGTAACTGTAACAAAATAGATTCTATCCTTTAACATATGAAAGATTACTTTATTATTTTCCGTGTAATAATCCACTTCATTGCCCCAGCCATCTCTGATACAGTAGTTTCTTCCTGCCTTCTTGATTACACAGTTACGGTCTTTTACACAGATAATCCTTGCTTTGGTAAGCATCCCTTCTTCCCATTCCATGTCAACGGTAAAGCCTCCCCTTGCTCTCAAGCCACTTATTTTACCGCCCTTCCAGCCTGATGGCAGGGCCGGAAGAAAATTAAGCTCACTGTAATAGCTCTGCAGCAGCATCTCTAAAATTGCAGCTGTTCCGCCGAAATTACCGTCTATCTGAAAAATCTTAGGCGGATGAAGATCCAACAGTGTCTCAGTTGCAAAGTCTCCAATTAAAGCCCTGATATGTTCCCAGGCTAAGTCACCTTCTCCAAATCTCGCATAAAGGCAGGCAACCCAGGCACGGCTCCACCCTGTATAGCCGCCTCCTGCACTTAATCTAAGCTCCAGAGATTTTCTTGCGGCTGCAAATAATTCAGGTGTCCGCTCCCTGTCAATCTGTTCTCCGGGGAATACACCAAAGAGATGGGATACATGCCTATGGTTTGGTTCAATTTCTTCAAACTCCTGATTCCATTCCAGCAGCTGACCCTTACTGCCTATCTGCAAAGGAGGCAGATTATCCATTATCTCTTTCCAGAGCTTAACCTTATCCCTGTCCGTCTTAAGAATTTCAGCAGCTTCTATACAATGGCTTAATAAATCCATAACCATTTCAACATCTACCGTCGAGGAGATACATATGGTAACCGGCAGGCTTCCGCCTCCGGCAAACCGATTCTCCGGAGACTGGGAAGGCATTATCTGATAAATGCCATTCTTGTCTTTTACTAAAAAGTCTTCATAAAAGGCTGCTACCTCTTTCATAAAAGGATAACCTCTGTCTTCTAAGAATTCCATGTCCTGTCCATACTCATAATGCCACCACATATGCTGAGCCAGCCAGGCAGATACACCAACCCAGACCGACCAGCCATAGGTTTCCGGTGTGGCACAGCCCCATACATCCGAGGATAAGGGCAGCCAGATACCATTGCAGCCGAACAGCTTCTTTGCGGCTTCTCTTCCATAAGGTATCATTTTCTCCAAATATACAATCAAGGATTCCGTATAATCTTCTAAATGACCATTTTCAGCCGGCCAGTAGTTCATCTGTAAATTTACATCATAATGATAATCGCAATCCCAGGCTGGTGCCAGTTCTTCATTCCACTTTCCCTGAAGGTTTGCCGGCAGTTCACCATTTGCACAGGAGGCACATAATAAATATCTTCCGTAGTTAAAGTAAAGCAATGGAAGTGTCAAATCCTCCCTGCCTTCTCTGTAGGCTTTGATTCTATCGTTGGTAGGCATATCGGGTTCTTCTGCATAGATGTTTAAATGCAGTCTTCCGTAATTCTTCTCATGCTCCACCATATTCTCCTTATAGAGTCTCTCCCAGGATTTCACTGGCATGGGATGTCTTCTGCACTCCTCTAAGGGCAGCTCATTCTTTACATCAGTTCCAATATTGATAAATACAAGAATCTCCTTGGCATCCTCTACTCTGAGTCTGTCATTATCAAGGGGGAATACTTTACCTCCTCTGATCTTAAGATCCGCTTTTACGCAGAATTTCATGCCTCCTTTGAAAGCTCCATGCATGATAATAGTAGCATTCCCTGAATCAAAAGATACATCACAATTGGGATCTTGTATACGATCAAGCCAGAAAGTGCCGCATACTTTATCCTCTCTGGCATATATTCTGACTATGATACAATCTTCTATTAAATGACCAATAACCGTTCTGGAAATATTCCTTCCATCGGCATCATAGGTTACCTTAACTCTTGCTCTTTCTAAATTCAGTTCCCTTTTATAATTAGCAGCCTCCCCCTGATCCAGTGAGAAATAAAAATCCCCGGCCGGCTGATAGGAGTCTTCTTTTGTAGGCCTGTCGCTGATTCCCCCATTGCCCCCCCAGGCTTCGTTGGCGAGAATAGTAGCCTCCTCATAGTTCTCTTCCATTAAAAGTTCCCTCACTTTAGGAAGATATGCACTACGGTCTTCATTTTTTCTATCCTTATTCCTGCCTATACACAGCCACTCATGATTTAAGGCAATTCGTTCTGTCTCAATACCGCCAAGGACCATACCAGCCAGCCGCCCTGTTCCTATAGGCAGGCCGTTCTGCCACTCAGCAGCAGGAGATGTATACCACAATCTATGATTCAATGCCCTTCCTCCAATCGTCTTACATGCTCTCATATTTCGGAATATGCTCCCAAGCTACACGAACATATTTTCCATTAAGTGCATTATAATCCCTCACAGTACGAATAAATACCCTAATTTATTAATAAAAAACACCCAAATTTTTATACCGTAATTATTTTGTCTTTCCACTTCTCTTCCAGAACCGTTCTATCTGTTTCTCAGTGACACTGTCTACAAAATCTCTTTTTATGATTAAAAAGCTCTCAATATTATTCATGATACCATAAAGTATTGCTCTGTTCTCAAATTCTTCTCTGGTTGCAGGCACTGGTTCTTCTTTAAATAACTCCTTCATCCGATTGAGTTCCTTGATTAACTCTCTTGCATTATTGGATTCACGGAACTGCTCTTTGATCTTGTCCATCATATAAGCAAGGGGGTTGGCTTGCTTTGGAATAAGCTTAAGCTGTTTCATATCTGCCAGGGTCTGCTTTAACATCAGGACCTGCTCTTTTCTCATGGTAAAATAGCCTATATAGTATCTGGTATCTGTAAGCAGGGTATTATTCATATTTTCGTAGGCCTGTTTCTGGGCAAGATTAAGATGCTCCTCCAGACTTGACAGCATATGGTCAAGTTCCTGCATTTTCTCCCTGTCAGGAGCCATATCATCGTCTTCCTGCCCGCTTTTGTTTTTTACTCTTAATACAGCTGCCATGTTCTTAAGTATATCTTTTACTTCTTCCTCTACAAGTACTATGTCTTTTAGCACCGCACCTGTGTTATCCGGCATATAGAGATTTAAGATTACACCAATTATAATTCCAATACCTAAAATCGCCACTTCATTTCCGATAAACCCCAGACTCATATTCTGTTCTATCAGGAAATGACTGACCAATACCGAACACATAGGAATACCTTCTGTTATGTGAAAGAGATAACTGGCTGTCACAAAGAACAGGAGAAATAAGCCGAAGGTAACGGGATGATACCCCAGGCTCTGAAAGATTATCAGAGCGATGAGAACTGCTGTGGCAAATGCCGCGAATCTTTTTATTGCCACTTTTAAGGTTTCTTTTTTGGTATCCTGTATACTTAACAGGGTTATAATGCCGGCGGAGGCACTATAGGAAAGCCCCAGTAAATCTGCCAGGATGATGGCAAGACAGCTGCCGGCTGCTATTTTAATTATTTTTAACCAGGTACTGGTGTTTATGGTTCGCTTTTTCAATGGTTAGTCCTCTCTTACTGTTGTTATGAGAACAGTTTTAGCAAAAGTAAGGGGGTTTGTCAAGCAGACCTTTGAAGGATGTATGGATTACAGGACTGGGGATTAAGTAATTGAAAATGGGAGGCTGTGGACACGGACGATGAAGAGGACGTTCTGTTTATACGTTTTGCTTTCGAGAACCCTTACTACACTAAAGTACCGGCAGTTGTAACTGGACAGATAAAACAGTGCCAAACTCGCTGTGACCTTGTGGTAATATTAGATTACCGCGCTCAAACAGTGGCACTGTTTTATCTAGTTACAACTGCCGGTACTTAAGTTTCATAAGGAACCTCTCAAGGCAAAACTACTAAACAGAACGTCCTCTTCATCTGGGTATTGTATTCTTCTAATTTCATAAAATACGCCTATGGAAAGGTATTAGAAGTATGAGTCTTTCTATTTTATGCAATTTTACTGTCCCATTGCGAAAAACTAGTTTTCTGCCACTTTAATCCTAATAGCTTCTTATATAATTATTCAGAATAATCTAAATAAAATTCCCTTTCTCACCATCGCATAGTCATTTGGTGTGAAAGGGGATTTCATTTCATAAGTTATTAAATTTTAAAGGTTACTTCTGTTTGACCTGCTTTCAGGTTTCCTAAATTAATATAGGTTCCGCTCTCGGCTGTTTCCACTGTTCCAGCTGAAAGTTCGTTTATGGCTTGTATGTTGTTAAGATACAGCTTTGCGGTGGTACCTTTTGAGGAGCTGTTAAGAAGGACGGTTACTTTTGTGCCTTCTTTTTTAGCTTCTACTGTCAGACAGCTTTCTCCTTTTTGGTTGTATACTTCCGTTTTGGCAGAGTTGTTTTCTTTTAAGGAGTAGAGTTTTAAGGTCACTTCTTTTTCGTAGTCGTATACAGGTCTCTCTGCATCGTCTTTTACAGCCAGGATGGTGTTTTCTCTAACCAGGCAGGGTATGCTCAGGTATCCGTGCTGTTCTCTGATCCATCTGCCACCGATTACTTCTTCGCCGGTGATGTAATTTGTCCAGGTTCCTTCCGGCAGGTAATATTCTGCCTGGCCTTCGGGATTGAAGATGGGAGCTACCAGTAAGCGGTCACCGAACATGTACTGTTTATCCAGATAGCCGCAGGCAGGATCATTTTCAAACTCCAGTACCATACTTCGCATTACGGGTACTCCTGTTCTGCTGGTCTGCACGGAATTGGCGTACAGGTAAGGCATGAGGGAGGCTTTTAATTTGGTGAAGTATCTTGCTACTTCTACGGATTCCTCGTCGTAAGCCCAGGGTACACGATAGGAGGTGCTTCCGTGGAGCCTGGAGTGGGAGGACATTAATCCAAAGGCTACCCATCTCTTGTATACATCCGGGGTTGAAGTGTCTTCAAAGCCTCCGATGTCATGGCTCCAATAACCGAAACCAGACATGGTCAGGGACAAGCCGCCTCTTAAACTCTCGGACATGGACTCAAAATTGGACCAGCAATCGCCGCCCCAGTGTACGGGGAATTTCTGTCCGCCTGCTGTTGCACTTCTTGCAAAGACTACTGCTTCTTCCTTTCCTTTTTTTCTGGCAAGGAGATCAAAGACTGTTTGATTATATAGCTGGGTGTAATAGTTGTGCATGGCCTTGGGATCTGCTCCGTTGTAATATACCACGTCTTCTGTGGGTATACGCTCACCGAAATCAGTCTTAAAGCAATCCACGCCCATATCTACAAGTTCTTCTAATTTTCCGGCGAACCAGTCACAGGCTGCAGGGTTGGTAAAGTCCACAATTGCCATTCCGGGCTGCCACATATCCCACTGCCATACATCACCATTCTTTCTCTTAATGAAATAACCGTTCTTCATGCCTTCTGCAAAGAGTACGGAATCCTGGGCGATATAGGAATTGATCCATACGCAGATCTTTAAACCTTTGGCTTTTAGCCGTTTTAACATCCCAACGGGATCCGGGAATACTTCTTTATCCCATTTAAAATCCGTCCAGTGGAAGCCTTTCATCCAGAAGCAGTCGAAATGGAATACGCTTAAGGGTATCCCTCTTTCCTCCATTCCATCTACAAAGCTGGTTACAGTTGCTTCATCATACTGAGTGGTAAAGGAAGTGGAAAGCCATAGTCCAAAGCTCCAGGTAGGAGGCAGGGAGGGTTTGCCGGTTAAGTCTGTATAACGAACCAGCGCTTCTTTCATAGTGGGTCCGTTAAAGAAAATATAATCCAGACTTTCTCCTTCTACGCTAAAGCCAACCTTCTTAACCTGCTCAGAACCTACTTCATAGGATACTTTGGAAGGACTGTTAACAAATACACCATAACCTCTGTTGGATAAGTAAAAAGGTATGTTCTTATAGGATTGCTCACAGGAGGTTCCTCCGTCTTCATTCCATATGTCAACGAATTGTCCGTTTTTTACGAAAGGTGTAAAACGTTCTCCCAGACCATATATTAATTCGCCTACGGAAAGACTCAGCTGCTCTCTCATGTAAGCACCTTTGCTGTCAACTTCATAGGCTAACCCTTTAAAGTCTGTTCTTACATAAGCAAGATCCTTAAAAGCACTTGAAGTAAGCTTATACTCACCACGGTAATATGTCAGTTCTGCGCTCTCTTTGTTAATATGGAGTCTTAAGGAACCGCTTGAAATATCATAGCTGTTCTCATCTTCCTTAATATCCAGCTGCAGATTATCGTCAGTATTTATTTCAAAATCCGGACCATGATTTACAACCCCCATGTAATGGAAGGTCTGTACTCTCAGAACTTCCTTCCCGGGTGCGGAAATCTTAATCGTAAGATTGGGACCTCCTAAGGTATCGCCTCTATGTCTTATTTTATGGGTGGAGGCACTAAAGGTAATACTGTTACCGGTTCTGCCGGTTTCAAAAAACTGAGCCGGGCTGAATATTTCGGTGCCGGGCTGGGAAAGCCACTGTCCATTACTGAATTTCATCTTAACCTCTTTCTGCAGAAATACTCCGCTTTTATAATTTGTTTACCCGTTAAACTATAAAAATCAAAAAAAATCCTTAAGCTCTTGCGGTTATTAACTGCTTTTATATTTTCTGTTGTAGGTGCAGGAAAAACCCTCCATCAAATATTCCTTATACGTTTAAGTATATCTTTTTTGAGGAGGGTTTTCAATCATAATTTTTAGCCATAAATTACATCAAAAATTGTATATCCGTATTTAATTTGATAGAGTAGTTATCAGCTTCTCAAATTCCGCTACGGGAATAGGTTTGGAGTACAGATAGCCCTGAGCCATATCACAAAGTACGCTTTTTAAGAAATCCGACTGGTTCTGAGTCTCTACACCTTCTGACAGTACTTTCATGTTAAGCTGTTTTGCCATGCTGATAATACTGGATACAATAATCTGCTCTTCTCTCTGCATGTTGTCGTGTCCGAAGAATTCTTTATCCAGCTTAATAACGTCTGTTGCCATATCCTTTAACAGATTCAGGGAAGAATAACCCGCACCGAAATCATCAATGGATACTCCGAATCCAAGTCTTCTAAGCTCCTTCATGGCCGATATGGCTGCTTCCGTATTATTAAGGAAGATACTCTCTGTAAGTTCCATTTCCAATAAACTATAGGGTATGCCATAGGAATCAACCAGCTTTCTGATATCCTCCACAAAGTGCTCATCATGGAGATGTACCCTGGATACATTTACAGAAATAGGTATGGGGGTTATCCCCTGTTCCATCCAATTTTTTATAATTTTACATACTTCTTCATATATATAGAAATCCAGATTTACTACAAATCCATTATTTTCAAATATAGGTATGAAATCTCCCGGCATAATTATTATGCCGTTTCGAATCCAGCGCACCAACGCTTCTGCACCAACCAGGCTGCTATCCGTCAGGTTGACCTTAGGCTGTAAATATACTACAAATTCCCTGTCTCTTAAAGCCTGTTCCATGGTATTGTTTATTTCCGCTTCCCGCTGCAGGTTCAGCTGCATGTTGATATCAAAAAAACAATAAGAGGAGGTGGACGCATTCTTAATAGTCTTACGTGCTATATTGGCGTTGTCTATGGCAACGGTTATATCTTCGCCGGGATTGATAAAAGCAATTCCACTGGCTACAATAAACTTGGTACTGGGATATTTACTCTTTTGCAGCGTATTGAATTTCTCGTGAATGTCATTGATAAAATCAATAATTTCCTGCTCTTCCTTAAAAGGAAGGCATATTACAAAATTATCTTCTGCATTTCTTGCAATACCTTCTTTCTGGATGTCTCCGCCGGATATAATATATGCAAACTCACATAATATCCTGTCTCCGGTTTCGTAACCAAGGGTATTGTTCAAATATTTAAACTTCGTAATATCCAGATAGATAATGGCACATCTGCTGCCGGAATTAAGTACGATATGATTAACATCCTTCTTAAATTTATGAAGGGTGGGCAGCCCTGTCAAAGCATCATAATTCTTCATTATATATAACTGCCTGCTGGCACGTTCGGAAGCACGCAGTTTCAGCAAATAGGAGGATATTATTTTAGTAATGGTAAGGAAGGAATCCAGTTCATAGTCGCTCCAGTCCCTGCTCTTGGTAAGATCATGAACGCTGACACAGCCTTTTAAGGTATCATTCTCAAAAATTGCACATTGGAGTAAGGCTTTGACACCGATCTTTTTTAGTACCTCTTCCTGTTCAGAGGCATTTGATATATCCGGTACAGAATATACTCCGCTTTCACTAAAATTAAACTGATGCTCCTTAAGATATCTGCTGAAATCTTCTTTTTCTTCTGTACTGGCTTCCATTCTGTCATTGGAGCAGAAATAAGTCAGTTTGTAATCTGAAGCGTCTGAGACATATTCAAAGATACAGATCTGATTGCAGTCAAATTGTGTTCTGACTTTATTGAGCAGCAGATTAATGGCGCTGTTAACATCCTTTGTCCTTGACATGATGTCAAAGGCAAAAGCAGTCATTTCCTTGTCAAAATTACTGCTGCCAAACCCTTTTGTTCGGTTTATTTTGTATTTATCAAAACATTCTTCATCTAAGTATTGATCAGGCTTTGGTATTTCAGAGTAATAACGTCCATAACTTGACTGTCTCTTATCATTCTGATTCTCTCTATTATATAAAAGGGCTGCATCAGCCTTTAAAAATAACTCATGAAAATTGTTTCCGTCTGTTGGATAAGTTGAGATTCCAATACTGCAGGAAATCTTATAATTTTTATTCTCCCCGGTATAGGTATTGGCAAAAACAGAATATATTATCTTAGCTTTTTCTTTTAACAATTCAAGATTCGATACATTTTTTATGAATATAAGAAATTCATCCCCGCCTATTCGGCTAGCGATGTCCGTATCATAGAAATTCTTACGAAGAGCATCGGCTATATTAACCAGCACCGTATCACCAAATAGATAGCCAAGACTTTCATTGACTGCATCAAAATTATCAATATCCACAATCATTAGTCCATGGCATTGTCCGGGTACGGAGGTCCTTAAAAATTCCTCGATCACCTGTCTGCTGTGTTCCTTATTATATAGTCCGGTCAGGGTATCCTGCTTCTCCTGGGCAAGCTTCATGTTTTTTTCTATCATTCTTCGCTCTTTCCGGTGCATCAGCTCCTGTTTGATTTCCTCCCAGCTACTGCCGTCAATAAGTACAGAATAAATTGTTTTATCGTAGATAAATTCGATATAATTGTCCTTTTGCACATAGTTGGCAATAACTCCCTCCGGTAAGGGAATGCTGGCGAAAAAGTCCATCAATTGTTCTTTTGTATAGAGATACCTTTTGCTGAAGGCATTATTATTTAAGTCAGACATATATTATTCTTACCATCCATGTTGTATATTCCTGTCATCCCTGATCATTTCTTGTACAATTGTACACATTATATCATGCTTTTGCCCGTTCCACAACCGCTAAATCACAACCAAAAATGCAAATACCATATATATTTTCGATAAATTTTGTAAGTTTTTGCATATATTGTCACCTTTTTTCTAATTATAAGAATTTTAATCGTTTTAACTAGAATGGATAGATGCTTCTTTATAGTATCCCCTGAAATATCCTTTATTCCCTTACTGTTTCCCATTAAATATTCCACGAATATTAATCTTATTTATTCATATATTTAGTTAGTAAAACTATTTCCGGAGTTGAGACCATGGACCAGGATTGCAGGCAATATATCATTAGTGATGACTACGCTGACTTCATTGTGGAAAATGGTTCTCCGCTAAGTCGGTTTTCCGCTATAGAAAACACCTGCCAGACCCCCCTTACAAACAGTCACACCGCTGTATTTGTACCCATAGCTAATGTTCCAGAAAACATAATTCAATCCTATGGTTACAGTGTATTTCCGAGTTGTTTCGGACTTATGGACACAGGAAGCCTGGAAGCCTCCGGTATTACAAGAACACGTAATATTCCGGCTTTTAATTTAAGAGGTAACGGCATTCTTATAGGAATTATTGATACCGGCATTGATTATACCCATGAAGCATTTCGAAACGCAGATGGTACTACAAGAATTGTATCCATCTGGGATCAGACCATCCAGACAGGTTCTCCTCCCCAGGGATTTCTATTTGGCAGTGAATACACAAGAGAGCAGATTAACCAAGCCTTGTCAGATCCCAATCCACTGACTGTTGTTCCAAGTGTGGACGAGGACGGGCATGGAACTTTCTTAGCTGGAATTGCTGCCGGTAATCCCAATGATGCACAGAATTTTTCCGGGGTCGTACCGGAATCCGGGATTATTGTTGTTAAGCTTAAACAGGCTAAAACATATCTGCGGCAATTTTTTCGTATTCCCGATGGCCCAATCTGTTATTCAGAGACTGATATTATCTTCGGTGTTAATTACCTTATGGCAATAGCCAGAAACCTTGGGCTTCCTATCTCTATATGTATCGGCTTCGGCACTTCCCAGGGTGCCCATGATGAAAGAGGTATCTTAAGCAGTTATCTGTCACTGCTGGCAGATTACAGCGGAGTTGCAATAACCATAGCCGGCGGAAATGAAGGAAATACCGGGCATCATTTTCATGGTAATGTTCAGAATACAACGGATTTTATTACGGTTGATCTTCGAGTCGCCAGTAATGTTGCCGGTTTTTCAATGGAGCTATGGGGAGATGCTCCAAGTACCTTCTCTGTTGATATTTTATCCCCTACCGGCGAATATATACCACGAATCCCTGCGCGCATCGGTGAGACCAGAGTTATACGGTTTATTTTTGAGAAAACTGTTATTTTTATTGATTATCAGCTGGTGGAATCCCAAACCGGTGACCAGTTGATTCTTATGCGTTTTTCAGAACCAACAGAAGGGATCTGGCGATTTCGTGTTTATTCCAGCAGTGATTTGCAGTCCAATTTTCATATCTGGCTTCCCATCTCACAATTTCTTCCAGTGGAAACCGCTTTTGTTGAACCAAATCCCTATACTACTTTGACTTCACCTGGCAATACGATTATTCCTATTATAGTAACAGCCTACAACTATACCAATAACAGCCTTTACTTAAATGCCAGCAGGGGTTTCACTAGAACCAACGGCATCAATCCGGATCTTGCCGCACCGGGGGTTAATCTTATTGGCCCTGCCCCCGGAAATCAATATACCACCAAATCCGGTACCAGTGTTGCTGCCGCTCACACTACAGGTGTGGCAGCTATGGCTCTTCAGTGGGGTATAACAGAGGGTTATTATACACAGCTTGACAGCGTGGAAATTAAGAATCTTATGCTTAGAGGCGCAAAAAGGGATCCTAATCTGACTTATCCAAACAGGGATTGGGGTTATGGAATTCTTGATATTTATAACTCCTTTAACAGTTTACGTGGAGAAACTGTACCTGGTAGTGTTTAGTGACGAATAATTGATTTTGGATGAAAATTTCTAGATAGGGTTTGTTGGCAAAGGATTGGGGTTTCACAAGGGGACGGAAAATTACACAAAACAGAAAACTCATGCTTCGATTCCAAGGCATAAGAAGGCCTAATTCTCTGAAGATTTTGTGCTTGGCATATTCTAAAACAGATAACTCGCTTTGCTCAAACAATCTGTTTTAGAATATAGCACAAAATCTTCAGAGAAAAGGCCTTCTAATGCCTTTCCATAGGCGCATTCGTTCTTCTGTTTTGTGTAATTTTCCTGTTCTTCTATGTAAGCGCCGCCTCTCGATCTCACTTGTGTGGTATTATTTTTACCAAAAGAAAGTAGTTAATGATATTTATAGTACAATAGACAGTTTTATTTATAGTAGTGTGGAATACACATGTGGATTTGATTCTTAAAGTAATTCATATGCTGGAACTAACTTAAGAAGAGTTCCATGCTCACTTCTTTTTAATAATGAAAGCAGCATAATATCTTTCATTATTAGCAAAGTTTGTCATGGAACTCTTTTTTATTGTATTTTGATTTATATTTATTTATATTGATTTATATTGATTTATATCGTTTTAATTCGTAACTTTTTAACTATTTATTCAAATTTCCTAGATTAGATATGGACTTGTATCTATTACGTAGATACAAGTCCAGTAGTATATTTTTATAGTAATATGAATTTGAATATCAGTTTTTTATTGCAATTTTATTTCTAATGTTGTGATACTTCGGGTCAAAAGGTAAAATCCATAAATTCATCTCTTGAATATTTACATGTAAATAGTATTGAATACTTCTTACTGGCTTTAGGATACACTTTTTACATTTCACTCAATCCCATTTTATAATCACTTTTTGACCCCCATATCATAATATCAGATTATATTATATATTGGTTCCTTTATGGTTATATATAGGGTTATTGAATATTGGTTCTTTTATTGGTTTATATATAAGGTTATTGAATATTGGTTCTTTTATTGGTTTATTTATAAGATTATTGAATATTAGTTTGTATATTCTTGTATATTGATTAATTTCAACTAATAGGCTACCTACAGCTTTGCGATGTCTATCAGTGTTATATTATCCAGATCTGCATTTTCAAGGCTGGTTACTAGAGCTCCTGCTGTGTCTAATGAAGTGAGGCAGGTTACGCCATTTTCAATGGAGGTTCTGCGGATTAAGAAACCGTCTCTTGATTTATCTCTGCCCTGGGTTGGTGTATCGATAACCAGATCAATTTCGTGTCCCATTATCAGGTCAATGATAGTGGGTGCTTCCTTATCCAGTTTATTAACCGGGATTGCTTTAACTCCATTGTCATTTAAGTATTTGGCTGTACTTCTGGTGGCATAGATTTCATATCCAAGCTTCTTGAATCTTCCGGCTACTATGACAGCTTCCGGCTTATCTGCGTCTTTTACTGTCATTATCATTTTCTTATGCTTTGGCAGATTGATTCCGGCTCCAAGAAATGCCTTATACAGTGCTTCGTTAAAGGTCTTGGCTATACCAAGGCACTCACCGGTGGATTTCATCTCCGGTCCTAAGCTGATATCTGCACCGTACAGTTTTTCAAAGGAGAAGACCGGCATCTTTATCGCAATATATCCGGCATTGGGTGCAAGACCTGTTCCAAAGCCCAGATCCTTTAATTTATTTCCTAAGATAACCTGGGATGCCAGTTCTACAATTGGTATTCCTGTTACCTTGCTGATGTAAGGTACGGTACGGCTGGAACGGGGATTTACTTCTATTACATATACCTCTTCCTTATATACAATGAACTGTATATTTATAAGTCCGATTACATGAAGTGACTTTGCAAGTCTTCTGGTATATTCTACAATTACCTCTTGTATCTTTTCGGTTACATTCTGGGCCGGATATACGGAGATACTGTCTCCGGAATGGATTCCTGCACGTTCTACATGCTCCATAATTCCTGGTATCAGGATTTCTTCTCCGTCGCATACCGCATCAACTTCCACTTCTTTTCCCATAAGGTACTTATCCACCAGAATAGGATGCTCCTGTACATTCAGGTTGATGATATCCATAAATTCTCTGATATCCTCATCACATATTGCTATCTGCATTCCCTGTCCGCCCAGTACATAGGAAGGTCTTACTAATACCGGATATCCTAATTCATTGGCTACTTTGATTGCTTCTTCTGTGGTGAATACTGTCTTTCCGGCAGGTCTTGGTATGGAGCATTCTTCCAGGATGGCATCAAATAATTCCCTGTCTTCTGCCGCATCAACGTCTTCTGCACTGGTTCCGAGGATTGGTACTCCCATTTTAAGGAGGGCTTCTGTTAATTTGATTGCTGTCTGTCCGCCAAACTGAACAACTGCACCGTCAGGTTTCTCTAAGTCAACAATGCTTTCCACATCTTCCGGTGTAAGGGGTTCGAAGTAAAGCTTGTCGGCAATATCAAAGTCTGTACTTACAGTCTCCGGGTTGTTATTTACAATAATGGTCTCATAACCGGCTTTGGACAATGCCCATACACTGTGTACGGAGCAGTAATCGAATTCGATTCCCTGTCCGATTCGAATAGGGCCGGAACCTAATACCATTACTTTCTTTCTGTCTCTGGTTTCTTCTACTTCGTTTGTGCTGGCATAGCAGGAATAATAGTAAGGAGTACTGGCTTCAAATTCCGCAGCGCAGGTATCAACCATTTTATAGGCAGGGAGTATCTTATATTCTTCCTTACGAAGTTTCTTAATTTCCTCCAGGCTTTTTCCTGTTAGGTCTGCAATTACACGGTCAGGATATTCCAGTCTCTTGGCTTCCGTTAATAGCTCAGGAGTCAGGGGTTTGGTCTTAAGTTCCTCTTCCATTTCAACCAGGATAGCTATTTTATCTAAGAACCATCTGTCAATTCTGGTAATTGCAAAGATTTCATCATAAGAGATTCCTCTTCTGATAGCCTCTGCTACTACAAACAGACGACGGTCATCAATGCGGTGTAAGTATTCTATGATCTCTTCTTTGGAATACTGCCCGTAATTGCCGTAATTTAAGCTGTAGATATTCAGTTCCAGGGATCGTAAGGCTTTCATCAGTGCACCTTCAAAATTAGTGCAGATACTCATAACCTCTCCAGTAGCTTTCATCTGGGTAGTAAGGGTTCTCTTTGCCATTATGAATTTGTCAAAAGGCCATTTGGGAATCTTTACGACCACATAATCAAGTGCGGGTTCAAAGCTTGCAAAAGTCTTACCGGTGATAGCATTAGGGATTTCATCCAGATTATAGCCTAAGGCGATTTTAGCAGCTACCTTGGCAATAGGGTATCCCGTAGCCTTGGAGGCTAATGCGGAAGAACGGCTTACCCTGGGATTTACTTCGATTACACAATACTCAAAGGTATCGGGATGGAGGGCATATTGAACGTTACAGCCTCCTGTGATTTTCAGTTCTGTGATAATATTAAGAGCAGAGGTTCTTAACATCTGATATTCTTTATCGGATAAGGTCTGGGAAGGAGCTACTACAATACTGTCTCCGGTATGAACACCTACAGGATCGAGATTCTCCATGTTGCAGACGGTAATGCAGTTACCTTGCTTATCTCTCATTACTTCGTATTCTATTTCTTTCCAGCCGGCAATACTTCTTTCGATCAGGCACTGTCCAACACGGCTTAATCTTAAACCATTAGAACAGATTTCTTTTAATGCTTCCGGGTCTGCTGCGATACCGCCGCCGCTGCCGCCAAGGGTGTAAGCGGGTCTTACAACTACCGGGTAACCAATGGTTTCAGCAAAAGCTAAAGCAGCCTCTACATCTGTTACAACGGTACTGGGAGCGCAGGGTTCACCGATCTTTTCCATGGTAGTTTTAAATTCCAGACGATCTTCTGCTTTTTTGATAGTCTCAGAAGTGGTTCCGATAAGGTGGATGCCATTGTCTTTTAAGAAACCGGACTCTTCTAATTCCATGGCAATATTTAACGCTGCCTGACCTCCTAAGGTAGGTAGCACACTGTCTGGCTGCTCTAACAAGAGAATCTTCTTTACCATATCCGGTGTCAGCGGTTCAATATATACTTTATCTGCAATATCCTTATCTGTCATAATGGTCGCAGGGTTGGAATTCACCAGTACTACTTCAATGCCTTCTTCTTTTAAGGAACGGCAGGCCTGTGTACCGGCATAGTCAAACTCAGCCGCCTGACCGATGACAATAGGACCGGAACCGATAACCAGAACTTTCTTAATATCCATTATTTTTGGCATACCTGCACCTCCATCATGTTAATAAACTCGTCAAAAAGGAATTCGGAATCCTGAGGACCTGCACAGGCCTCGGGATGAAACTGTACGGTAAATATGTTCTTGCCAAGATAGTGATAACCTTCTATGGTTCCGTCGTTGGCATTTACAAAATACTTCTCGGCCACCTCTGTTTTTAAGGTACCGTCTTCTACCACATATCCGTGATTCTGAGAAGAGATATACACTCTTCCGGTCTTAAGATCCTTCACCGGGTGATTGGCACCTCTGTGTCCGTATTTCATTTTCTTGGTATCTCCGCCGCAGGCCAGAGCCATCAGCTGATGTCCAAGACAGATTGCAAAGATTGGAACCTCACTGTTATACATCTTTTTGATTTCTTCAATAATTTCCACACATTCCTTGGGGTCTCCCGGTCCGTTGGAGAGCATGATGCCGTCAGGCTTATCTGCTAAGATTTCCTCTGCTGTTGTCAGTGCCGGATAGATGGTTACGTCACATCCTCTTTTTAAGAGGCAGTCCTTTATATTATCCTTAGAACCGTAATCCAGTAAAGCCACTTTAAAATGCCCTGTCTTGTAGGGATTAACCTTTAATCCGCTTCTTGCCAGATCAGCTTCCCCAGGCCTGAACTCGTCTGCCTTATAGCTGGTCTTTTCGGCACAGGTTACTTTATTTACGACACCAGTTACTTTATGGGCTTTTAATTCCTTGATTACTTCTTCTACCTTCACATCTTCTCTGCAAGTAATCATACCGTTCATCGTTCCCTTTTCCCTTAGGATCTTTGTCAGGGCTCTGGTATCTATTCCTGCTATTCCCGGTATATCATTCTTTTTTAAGAAATATTCGATTGTATCCTCACTGCGGAAGTTACTGGGTCTCCTGGCGATTTCCCTTACAATATAGCCATCTGCCCAGGGCTTTTTCGATTCCATATCCTCATAACAGATTCCGTAATTTCCTATCAGCGGGTAGGTCATAACGACTGCCTGTCCTGCATAGGAGGGATCTGTGAGAATTTCCAAATAACCAGTCATAGATGTATTAAATACAATTTCACTGATTACATCCCTTGTCGAGCCAATACTTGTTCCTGCAAATATATTGCCGTCCTCCAGTATTAAGAAAGCTTTCATAACTTCCACCTGTTCCTTTCAATGTCGTACACTTAACAGTTCCCTTGGGCTGCCGTTGTTGCCTTTATACCTGATTTTGCCCGAAAAAAAAGAGTAGAATACATTATTTTTACCTACTACTCTCCCCATTAAGCTCACTGATACCCAAATTGTTAGTATTCTATCACATCCCTTTTAGAAAAACAAGAATTTTTTTTATTAGTTTTTTGAAGGAGATTTATAAGGAGCTGTTATTTATTTTTATTCATTATTTTATATAATTATACATTAAAGTTTAAAAATAATCAAGGGGATAGTTTTTAAGATTTGAAAAGATTTTAGAGTAGGATTTGGGTTGTGGGGGCGGACGATGATTAGCGGGACTGTTTATTCGTTTTGCTGTTCGAGAACCCTTATTCTACTAAAGTTCCGGTAACTGTTCATGGCAGGTCAAATAGTGCCAAACTCGCTGACAGGCTGTGGTAGTGCTCCTTTGTTGAGCTCAGACAGTGGCACTATCTGACCTATTCACAGTTACCGGAACTTAAGTGTCATAAGGAACCTCTCAATGCAAAACTCATAAACAGTCCCGCCAATCATCTGCGCTTTTTCACAGAGCTGATTTACTATTTTTATATCTTCTTTTTGGACATGCATTTTTGGTTATTATTTTTTCATATTTATTTTTTATGCACAATCCATAGGGAATCTGTGAGGCTAATAACTGTTTATGGAGTTTAAACAAGATGTGTATTATAATAAAATAATTAGTTCAACTAGTTATTGTAGTTTGGGATTTGCTTTTTTATTTATCTTAAATAGCTCTACGAGAAAGATAGATATGAAATCCATTCCAACTGCGTCTGGGTAATGTAGACCGTCCGGATAGAAAAAGATACAATTTCTGACCATGCCTATTAAGCGTACTATATTGAGAATTTATATTGTAAGCGTTTGAAACTCCACCTAATGAATCAGCTATTACGTTTATTTGAAATACTTATGAGATAAATTGATAAATCTTTTTTAATCATGCAATCAGACAATTTACTTCCAAATATTATCTCAATATGTAGTAAATATCATTATTTTCATAATAGGGAATGTCTAAGTGTACTGCAATACATTAAATGTTAGAGTCCAATAAATCATATTCTGATAGCTTAGGCTTCTGTGATGATATCTTGAGCCAGTAATACCCATATAACCTATTAACTCAAATGTTTAATTTGATACTAAACTTTAAGAAGAAAAATTTTCCAATTTGATGTATCATTTATATTACAAGTAATTCGTATTTGGTAGCAAATCTGAAATTGATTTATAACTATTACTTTATGTAAGCGTCTGAATACAGGATAACTAATAGGAAACTAAATCAGGCAAAATTAAAGATTAGCTGTGATGGTCTAGAATGGACGCTCAGAGGCTTGATTTGAAAGTGATGGTAATGGAAAATGACAGAGACATTTAGGAAAATTTTGGGGTTATAGCTTCGCATTTTAATCTGAATTAGAATAACATGATTCAAAAAATCATTGCATATGAAATGGTCATAACTTCACAATTGTTGTCAACTACAAATGAAAGATTATATATATTCATAATACAGAAAATAAATGGGTTGACGCCTTAATCAATGTAATAAACTGGTCTATAGAAAACAATATTGATATTCTTACTTTATCGCATCAGAAAATAACTAATATTAATCGGGCAAGATTTGATAAAGCCGTAAATAGAGCTATCGATAAAGGAATCGTGACAACTTTTATACATTACGATAACCCAAACAATATACTACCTGATGGTTTATTTGCTAATACAAATGAAGCCAGAGAACCAGATATAAATATTTTTCATTACGACTATAATGGATTCGCTAACGGGAATCCTCCATACCTTTCCATATCTTCAACATCACCTGTTGTTGCTGGTTTTGTAGCTATACTTAAAAGTATAAATAATAATCTTTTACCATCTGAATACAAAGACATACTTATTAAGACAAGCAAATCAATAAGCTATAATGATAGAGCCTTAAATAGACAAAGCGTTCAAGTAAAACGTGTCGCTGATATTGGAATTGCAGTTAAATATCTTACAGAGAACGTCAGAGGATAGGCATTATGCAAAGGTATTCTGCTTTGCATACTTTGACAAAGACGAATTAAAGGTCTTAAAAACCCTATTATAAACATTGAGCTATAAGCATATCTAGGTAGGAGCACTAAAAATTACTTTTTGTACTTGTTCAAAACAAAAAAATAAACACTTAATTAACAGTTTAACCCCCCCAGTTTCAATCAGTTAGCAGGCGATTTGTACAAAGGAGAAAGCCCCATGCGCCTACGGAAATGTATTAGAAGTCCTTTTCTCTGAAGCTTCTGTGCTATATCCACAAACAGATTGTTTGAGCGCAGCGAGTTATCTGTTTGCGGATATGTCAAGCACAGAAGCTTCAGAGAATTAGGACTTCTTATACATTGGAGTCGAAGCATGGAGCTTACTCCTTTGTGCAAATCGCCGTCCCCTTGTGAAAACCTGTCCTTTTAAGTCTTAAGTTCCCCCCTACATTCCCATACTTTCGTATTTTCTAATTCCCCGATAGAATACAAATCGGGCTGCCAAAAAGAATACTATACACATACCAATCAAAAGCAAAGTATAGCTTATAACATGTTCTCCCCGTACTATGTAGGCTGGTATCAGTCCTATAAAACCATAAGGGATAATAAATAACAGGATTACCTGCACTCCTTTTGGGTATATATTTATGGGGTATCTTGCATATTGCCCTATGCTGCTTATGGTAAAAGGTATACTGGTTCTTCCACCTGAGTCATACCAGAATATCAGACTGTTGCTAAGGAGGTAGACTGACATCAGGATGACCGTACCGCAGACTATCAGGAAGAAGCATAACAGTATTGTAAGGAGGTCGTATTTTCCCAATGCATTAAGGGAAATATTCAGGCTTACAACACCAAATAGGAACACTCCTATTCCCTGTAAGCCCATTCCATAGGACAGTACTTGATAGAGCGGTGATACGGGGCGGGTTAATATTGAATCGAATTGTCCGTTAAATACCATTCCCGGCATTTGCCAGATTCCTTCAAAGAGTATGCTGTTAAGCCCTTCTGCAATAAATAGAAATGACATGATCAGATAGATTTCATGTTCCTGCCACCCTGCGATACTTGGGATATTTTTATAGATTACAAAGGGGATTGCCATGATTAATATACGTGTCAGTATTCCTGAGATCAGCATCATCCAGAAATTAAAGGTATATTCCATTTCCGTTTTGATATACTGCTCTTTGAGCTTTAAAAATATTCTTAGCATCTTCTCATCCTCCTGCTACATTTAAGTTCTTTCGTACAAGTCCATATATTATATTGTGCAGAAGAACAAATACCATTATCCATAGAATTTGAAGCAGGAACATGATGGATAGGCTTACCGGAAGTTCCTGTCCCAGCAATAATGCTGTGGGCATCTGCACCATATAGGGAAACGGCGTCATATAACTGATATTTCTAAGCCATTCCGGGAACATGGCAAGGGGAAGTACGGCTCCTGAAAAGAACTCAAAGAGTGCGATTCTTGTCCAGGTAATACCTAAATATCCTGTACTGAAAAAGCATAAAAGGCTGAACACATCCACCAGCAGTATACGAAGCAGTATGGATAATATAAAGCAGGGTATAAAAAGCAATACTGTATTCGGTGTTGGTATTATCATATATTTGCCAAAGATAAGGAAACCTGAAACTACAATTATCAGATTTACAGCACTTTGCAGTAAAAGTACCCCCGTCATTTCAGATACATATTGAGACAAAAAAGAAACCGGACGGATACAACGGGCAACTACGGTTCCACTCCTGATTTCCCTTGCCAGAGTATTCTCTGAGGACCAGCTAAGCAGGTTATTCAGGGAGAATGCTATTAAGATATATGCAAACATCTCTTCTTTTTTTATTCCGCCTATCGCCGTACCTGCCTGCTGACCATATAAGGCCTGCCACAGCAGGTATTGACCGGCCAGCAAAACTACCGGTGTAAATAGATTCATAATAAAGCTGGTTTTATAATATAAATGACTCTGCATTGACATTCCTGTCAGTTTTAAGAATGCTTTCACCCTACATTAGCCTCCTTAGAAAAAATCCGGGAAACCACTTCGTCTATATCCGGCTCTTGTATGGTAATATCCTCGATCTCAAAAGCTTTGGATATTGCACTTAGTACCTGTTCTGAAGTATATTGTTCCGTGTGATACATGATTTTCGTTGTTCTGCCTTCTGCTTCGACTCTGGCTTGCGGTAATAGCAGCTTTATCTCACTTTTTTGATTGCCGGCTACCTTTACCATCTTTTCTTTTACATAGCTGTGCTTTAGATTGTCTAATGTGCCGTCGTAGAATACTTTTCCTTTGGAAAGCACGATTGCATCCTCACAGATTTCATCAATATCATCCAAATCATGGCTTGTGAGAAAGATACTGATTCCTTTTTCTTTATTCATCTGCCGCAGGAAGGTACGTATTGTGTGCTTCACATTAATATCCAATCCTATGGTTGGTTCATCCAGATAAAGTATCTTGGGATTATGTAAAAATACCATTCCAATATCTGATTTCATTCGCTGACCAAGTGACAGCTTCCTTGCCGGTGATGACAGAATCGGTGCTAAATCCAGCAGCTCCACTACCATCTCAAAGTTCTTCCGAAACTCCTTCTTATCCAGTTTGTATAAAGTCTGAATGGCATTATAGCTCTCAATTACAGGTATATCAATCCATAGATTTGATTTCTGGCCAAATACTACCCCTATGTTTCTAAGATACTCCTGGCCGCTGCGTCTTGGGTCCTTTCCATATACTTTGAGCTCACCGGCTGTAGGCGTCAGTATGCCAATCATCATCTTAATAAGTGTTGATTTACCGGCACCGTTTTCTCCGATACATGCCAGGGCTTGTCCTTCTGCAACGTGAAAGGAGACGTTATCAACTGCTGCTTTCTCAACCCATTCCGAGTGAAACAGATTTTTGAATGCTCCCTTTAATCCGGGTTCTTTCACATTTGTACGATATGTCTTGCTTATGTTGTTTATTTCAATCATCTAAGTTTGTCTCCTTTGTATAAAAATACGATATATTACACTTCTTATCAATATTAACTTGATGTTAGTATATAACAGTGGATACAAAAAGTTTAACACGTTAAAGGCCTCATGGAAAGGTGTGCTATTTCCTGTTTCAGGTTGAAAATTTTATAATGGAGTTATTTCTTCGGTATCTATAGGTATGTATGGGTAATTGTTATTTTTGTTACGAATTGTTTTATTTCGAATTATTATTTTTATTACAAATTATTATTTTTATTACAAATTATTATTAAATCTCATACAAATTCCAGCCTCTTAAAATTAGCGCGTTATTAAAATTATCATATTCATCTCGACTTGTCAAATATTTTTTGTGCAATATTACAATAATTTGAGATAATTTATATTTCTAATGAACTAAATCCTTGATTTGAGTAACTTTATTAATATAACTTAAGTAAGCCGGACAATATCTACCGGAAAGTATTGGATAAACACCGGAGGTTATCCTTTCTACTTTTTCCAGGCAGGTAATGTCAGGCTTTTGATAAACTAATTTAATTCTGCTATTCTTGTTACTGCCACATAAATACCCGATATTCTGTACCAGGTTGGCAGATCTACTATTCCGTTTGCAGGAAGTCCAAAGGTCTGCTGAAATGCTCTGACAGCGGCTTCTGTCTGTGGGCCGAAAACTCCGTCTACGGCTACCGTGGGTACTACTGTGTAGACCTGTGATATGGCATTTAGCTGCTCCTGCATCTGACGAACACTGTCTCCTCTTGAGCCGATTGAAAGATTGGCCCCCGGCCAGGAAGAAGGTACACCGGATACCTGGTTCGCAGAGTTTATATAGATGCTGGAACCATAGAAATTACGTAATATCTGTATGGCTGTCATTCCCTGATCGCCTAAGGCTTTTGAACCCCACTGTGTCATCCATCCCGGACAAGTCACGTTTCTGCCGTCGCAATACTGGGTTAGAATCGGCTGCTTTACATTAGGACGTGACAGGTAATTATTAAATACCTGATCCACTGCCTGTGATATGGTATCATATATATTTCTGCCCCTCATCCATTTATGGTCAAAGGCTGTGGAGGAGGTTATGGTAAAGGTATACCCCCTGTTACGATACCATTCTGTATATACTCTGTTAAGAGTAAAGGACATAATTGCAAGAATATTTGCGGTAATAGTAGAAGCCGGCCAGGTTGCATATATTTCACTGGAGGCTACATTTTTAATATAATCACTGTATCGCTCATAATAATTGGAGGCACTGGTATCTGAGGGCGGTCCGTCATGAACGATGACAAATTCCGGTACCACTACCCCCGGCAGTACGATTTCTCCGCTTTCGCTGGTGGGCTTTATCTCGGCTTCCGCAATCTTAGGAGGATAATCACCAAAAAGGGTATGGGGTGGTATGACATAGCGCTGAGCTCCCTGCACCGCTCTTACCGTAATAGGCTGAATTGCCGTAACATCCGGCAATATTTCCGCACCATCCACATCAATGCTGTCAAACCCTTCAGCGGTTACATTAACATTATATAAAGAGTAAGGCTGGGCTTCTTGTGCCGGGTCCAGACTATAATCTATGGGCGGCGCTTGAAGGTCTATTACGGGTGTTCTCCCCAACCCATCCGTCGTTAGTTCCTCAACAGTAGATTCCGGATCTCCGGTATAGGTTATTCTTACCCTGGCATTGGGTACCGGCCGAAATCCCTGCTCTGTTGTTACATTTGCCTGAAACTTTCCAAAGCTCTCCGTTCCCATCTGTGCGGGATATATCCTTTGCTGTTTATAATCATAATAACTCATTGTCCACACTTATTTTTCTATAGGATTACTTCAATATATGCTTCCATAAGCACGATAATGATTGATATAAATAATTTTTATGCCGATGATTCTTTTCAATTGATACTACTGACCTTCCTGTTATACTTTTTATGTTTTCTAATTAATTGCTAAAAAGCTTTATCGCTGAGGTTTCTGCCAGTGGTATTAGATTTGACATATAACGGGTAATATTATAGAATAACCTAAGAATTCTGGATTATATAAATAAGAGGTGCATATGACAGCTAATATAAACGGATATGAGAATCTATTGAAAAATATTAAATCAACCATATACGAAGGAATCTTAAAACTAGGAATTGTAAAAGGTGAAAGTTTTGGTATATATTATGAACTCGACCTGTTAAATTATCTGTTAGGTACAGATTATGCCAATGCTGAAGGCATGTTAGAGAACTTGAAGAATTTTACGGATTTTTCTAATATGCAGCTGATTCCGATGACAATCCGAAGGGAAGGCTCCCGCTTTCGTTTTATCGCTTCCGGTGAAGGAGTAGCGCATATAAGCAAAGATACCTCCTCTACGGATTTCTTAAAGAGTCTGATCGATCTGGTGAACACCCGCAAATTTGATTTGGAACAGGTCCAGAAAGTGTTTGAAGCTTCCGGACAGCCTTATTCCTGTAAAGAAGTAGATAACCCTGAATTTGAATACGTTTTTTCTTTTTCCGATAAGGACTTCGATCCTTTTTTCTATTGTTTTCATATCGGTCAGGGTCACAGCCATTACCACCGTTTGCTGGAATTCAGCTACCGGAAGCTATTTTCCTAATACTGTTTTGTGCTAATTCCGCTTCCTGTGAGCACCTGATATTTGCCCTGAGGCATGGTAGGGGAATTAGGGGGTAGGGGCCCCATAAGCAAGTTGCTACACCTGCCTGGGATAACGTAGCAGTGTAAATTGAAGGTGCTGAATTGATTTAATTTTGAGCAAGGTAGTACTAGAGCTTATTGAGGCTGGTTTCAAAGAGGCTGGTATAGGTAAGTATGCCCTCCACTCTATGGGAGTTCATAAGATGGATGGTATCTACCGGAACAATCAGCTTCGGTGCTTTTTGAGCCAGCTCTTCTATACTGATATCTTTGTTTAAGCGGATTCCTCTGCCAAGTGTTAAATGAGCCTTAAATTTCTGTTCTTCCACCGGAAATTCCCGTTTTTTAAGACACCAGGTAATTTTCTCATAGAGGTTTATTAATTCCTGGGATTCCTTAATACCAACCCATAAAATGTCCCCTGTTCCTGTCTTAAACCTTCCAAGCCCTTCGGTCTCCACTACGAAAGGTTCCACCCTGCTTAACCTTACTCCCTCCTCCAGGGCCTCTTCTACCAGTTCACGTTTCCTTGTTTCACCAATAAAGGCTAAGGTCAAATGGAAATTTTCTTTACGAGTAAAGTTACCTTTCGCTGAATTCTTCTTTATAAATCTGCCATACTCATATAGACTTTCCTTTTGATTCTCCGAAAAATCGATTGCTGCAAAAAGTCGATAGAATTTATCCATATTACTCCTTTCCTGAATATCAGAGCTTCCAGATGATATTCCAGATTTTGTAGTTTAAAACTCATTTGCTTTTTAACCTGTTCGTCTATTCAGTCCAACTTCATGGGCATAAATAAACCGACTTCCGTAAATCCCAAATGCAACGGTCATAGACTATATCTCATCTACTGTTAAAACATCTTCCAGTCCGCTGAGTAACAACAGAATTTTTTCGTGGTCATGCTTTTCCTGCTGCTTTATAGTGATAAACAGCCCTACTGTGTCCTCTGAATTTCTTGTTTTGCTGATTTCTACATCAGAGATTGACATATTGTTGGTTCGAATTACTTCAAATACACGGCTTATGGCATTTACAGTGGTAACCTGCACATAGACCTCAACCAGCTTGGTTCTGGACATGGTATAAACATCAAAGCGATGTAAAACAGTGTTGCATATATAGATAAACACACATGCAATAATTGCACCTTCATAGAAACCGATACCGATTGCCAGCCCCATACAGGCAGATGCCCAAAGCCCTGCTGCTGTGGTCAGTCCCTTGACCTGTTGTTTTCCCGTTATTAATATAGTTCCCGCACCCAGAAAACCTATTCCGCTGATTACCTGTGCACCAAGCCTGGTGGGATCTGTTGTGTAATTCCGTATTTCCATCATATACTGACTTGTGATCATTACAAGGGCTGCACCGATGCAGACCAATATATGCGTTCTAAGTCCGGCAGGTCTTCGCTTTCTGCCTCTCTCATATCCGATTAAACCGCCAAAGAGAATTGCCAGCGTCAGCCTGGCTATAATGGAAAGTGTATTTATTTCCTGTAGTGAAGCAAGAATTTCTTTCATATTTACACCTCTTGTATATCTCTGGCATACCAGTGATACCGCCACAATTTAATAAGAGTGAAAGATCCATAATGTGGCAACCTTTCATAATAAATTTTCTATCACTCTTCCCTGGATTTGTTTTATACTGCTTGCTCCATATGGAACCTTCCGCTTTATTAGCAAATCCTTGGGATGTATAACAGTACTACCTACCGGAATTTCCAACACAGAATACTGCAATATGGTGTAGTCATCCATAGTGCATCGTGTTTTAGTCATTCCCTGGCAGGATACCGCTTTTCAAATAGTATTCCGCTTTTCTGATATCACAATTAAATTTTGCTGCGGTATTATATGAAATAGCTGCCCAAAGGAAGCCGGTATAGCATTAGCTTTCTGGGCAGCCGTTTGCAGCTGTTCTCGTATATTATTTAACCTGGACTGTCCAGTTAAAGGTATCTTCTAATTTACCAAGCTGTATTCCGGTAATGGTATCATAGATTTTCTGACTGTACTCCCCGATGCCGCCGTCTTTTACCTGCATGATCTTATCTTCCCATCTTAACTGTCCTACAGGTGAGATTACTGCGGCTGTGCCACTGCCAAATACTTCCTCCAGTGTACCGTTATCATAAGCCTCTTTGATCTCATTGATATCAATCTTTCTTTCTTCTACGGTAAGCCCCCACTCTTTACAGAGCTGAATTACAGATGCTCTGGTTACGCCGGGAAGTATGCTGCCATTTAATGCAGGGGTTACAATCTTTCCGCCAATTTTAAAGAAGATATTCATGGCTCCTACTTCTTCAATATATTTTCTCTCTACGCCATCCAGCCAGAGTACCTGTGAATAACCTTCTTCATGGGCCTTTACCTGAGATCTTAAGGAAGCTACATAATTGGCTCCGGTTTTGGCTTCTCCGATTCCACCCTTTACTGCTCTAACATATTCATCTTCTATCCATATCTTTACTGGATTTAAGCCTTCCGGATAATATGCTCCTACCGGTGACAGTATTATAAGGAATTTGTACGTATCGGAAGGTCTTACTCCTAAAAATGGGTCAGTAGCTATTATAAATGGTCTGATATACAGGGAAGTTCCGGGCTTTGTAGGAATCCAGCTCTCATCAAGTTTAACCACCTCTTTGATTGCCTGCAGAAAGTCTTCTTCCGGAATCTCCGGTATACAGATTCTTACATTTGTATTGTTCGCTCTTTCGATGTTCTTCTCCGGACGGAACAGAAGGATTCTTCCATCCTCTGTTTTATATGCCTTTAACCCTTCAAACATCTCCTGTCCATAATGAAATACCATGGCAGAGGGTTCAAGACTAATTGGTTGATAAGGTTCAATTCTCGCATCATGCCAGCCTTTGCCAGTTTCGTAATCCATCACAAACATATGATCCGTAAATATGGTACCGAATTTTAGCGGATTATCATTACCTGGCAGTTCTTTGGGAGTTGTGGTTTTTTCTATTCTGATATTTAACATGATACGTTCCTCTTTCCTTCTCATTTTTTGTATAGGTTTTATATTAGCCTTTCAGCTTAGGTTTTTCAAGTCTTTTTTTTATTTCTTTCTATTTAATCCCATATAAATGAATACCGGCTTGCTGTATGGTGCATTATTTCCATTTTATCTGTCTTCGTAGTTACAAAGTGCCAGCTTGCTGATTTCTGCTGTATTTTTGTTAAAAAAGAATATCCCTACGCCTCCAAGTCCCAAATGACTGCCCAGTACTCCGCCAATTTTCTGGATAATGAACTGAGTACCCCCGAGTCTTTCCTGTATCATCTTCTTAAGTTCCAGTGCTGCTTCTTCGTCATCTGCATGACTGATTCCAATAACCTTATCCTTAAGATCGCCTGCTCGTTCCGCTAGCATATTTACAACTTCCGTATAGGTTTTCTTTTTGCCTCTGATTTTTTCCACAACCTCCATCCGCCCATCCTCTACATCAAGTATGGGATGAAGATCCAGAATACTTCCCAATATACCCTGGGCTTTGCTTATCCTACCACCTTTTATAAGCCAGTTTAAATCTGCTATGGTAAAGATGTGCTCCACATGCTTTATCAGTTCCTTCATATACGCCAGAGCCTCTTCGAATTTACAGGTGCTGGTTTTGATATATTCACAGGTTTCCATAAGGATTAACCCTGTAGCGATGGAGCCGCCTTTGGAATCCACCACCTCCATATGTGTCTGGGGGTATTCCTCTTGCACTTCTGAAAGTATGGACGCTGCCAATTGGCAGGTTCCGGACATAGCTGCAGAAAATGCAAGGTAGATAAAGTCAAAGCCCTTTTTCGCGTACTGACGGAAGGTATTGTATATGGTGTCCGGTGCAGGCTGAGAAGTCATAGGTACTATACCCTTCTTCATTGCTGCATAAACTCCGTCCACATCAATCGTCTCGCCATCCAGATACTCTTTGTCTTCCAGTAGTATTTTAAGGGGCAAAACTTTAATGTCATTTTCTGCAATATATGTCTCAGGCAGATCACAGGTACTGTCAATAATTAATTTAATCATAACTATCATACTTCTTTCCGGATATTATATGTGGTTTTTAATACCACTACATATAATTATAGCATACTATTAAGGCTTTGCAATGGCTATGCCGAATGCTTTCACAGGCAGATACCTGAGGGATGAGGGTTTATGATGCTACTGTTTCTTTACATATTTATAAAAAGCATATTCAATATCATAATAAGTTCGTTCCTCTGACTCAGCTTCAACCTGCCATTCCGGCATTTCATCCAGATTCGGAAAATAAGTATCCCCATGATAAGCGTAATCTATCTTTGTTACATGGGCAACATCACATAGATGAAGCATCTGCTTGTAAATAGTTCCTCCCCCAATAACATATACATCTTCTGATTTATAGTCTTTTACTGCTTCCAGGGCTTCTTCAATACTGTGTACAACTACAGCATCTTTGATTTCAATATCCTTAGACGTGATGACAACATTAAGCCTGTTCTTTAAAGGCTTACCTGCGGGAAAAGTCTCCAAGGTATTCCTGCCCATGATAACAGCCTTTCCGGAGGTTTCATCCCTGAAAAACCTCATATCTTCCGGAATACTGATCAAGAGCTGATTCTGATAACCAATAGCCCAGTTCTTGTCTACTGCAACAATTAAATTCATATAATATTCTACCTTTCTAAACTCTTATGTTAGATAAAATGTGTGAAAGTCTTTTATTTCACACTAGCTCTCCTTGTATACCACCTCTGCCGGCAGATGCGGCACTGCCATAAATCGGGGGTAAATTAAGTCTCTCAATTACTCAAACCCATCTATCCCAATAGCAAAAAGCTACAGGGATAGCTTTATACTAATTATAACAGAACATTTGAAAAGAAACAAAATATATAATACATTATCCTATAAGGAGGAGGATGCTACTTCTTATATTCTTTTTCAAGAGAGAATAAACCAACAGATAAATCAGAATAAACCGATGAAATAAACCAGATAACAGCCATTTCCTTATTTAAAAAAATGTCATGATCATTAATCATCAATCGGGTAGGAGGTAGATAATTATTTTATCTACCGACCTCCCACACCACCGTACGTACGGTTCCGTATACGGCGGTTCTTTAGTTTTCATAAACTATCAGATAATAGTCAAGCATGGATGTATATCCTAGCTTGGCTATTATTTTATTAGAAAATATCTGGTTCAGCACTTGCGCCATGCGCCAGTACCCTTTTCTACTACAGGCAAGTTCTTTGGCTCTCCAATGCTCACATCCTATGGCTCTAAGCATTCTGTACTTTGTCTTGATTTTCTTCCACTGTTTCCAATAGACCGCTCGTATTCTGCGTCTAGCCCATTCATCTATGCCTTTTAGAAGATTCTTCATATCTGCGAGTTTAAAGTACTCTATCCATCCTCTCACAAACTGTTGGTATTTATCTTCTCTCGCTGTGTTGCTCATGCCATTGTTTCGGTCTGTCAGATTTCGTATTGCGTCTTTCATCTTTGTTACGGATTTCGGATGTACTCTAAATCTGCATTTACCTCTATATCTATAGAATGTATATCCAAGATATTTAACTTTACTGATGTGCGCGACTTGCGTTTTCTTCCTATTCACTTTCAGAAATAGCCTTTTCTCAATGAATGGTATGATGTTTTCCAAGGTTCTTTCTGCACTCTTTTTGCTTTTACAGAAAATCATGCAATCATCTGCGTATCGGACAAACCTATGTCCTCTGCTTTCAAGTTCCTTGTCCAACTCATTTAGCATGATATTACTTAGCAATGGACTTAATGGTCCACCTTGTGGCATGCCGACCTCTGTTTTCTTAAACACCCCTTTTGTTATCACTCCAGCATTGAGGTATTTATGTATCAAAGAGATAACTCTGCCATCTTTGATGGTTCTTCCCAATACCTCAATCAGCTTACTCTGGCATACGGTATCAAAGAACTTTTCCAAATCCATATCAACCACATATACGTAGCCTTCGTTTACATTCTTTTGGCATTGTTTCAGTGCATCATGTGCACCTTTTTTCGGCTGAAAACCAAAACTGTTTTCTGAGAACTGCTCCTCGTAGATAGGCGTTAGTTCTTGTATGATTGCTTGTTGGATAACTCGGTCAACCACGGTTGGAACTCCAAGCTTTCTGAACTCACCTTTTGTTTCTTTTGGTATTTCTACCCTTCGAACTGGGTTTGGCTTAAATCTGCCTCCCTTTATCTCTTGAATTAAGGTGTCTTGGTTTTCCTTTAAGTAGGGCAGAAGTTCATCCACCTGCATTCCATCCGTTCCACCTGCTCCTTTATTTGATTTCACTCGCTTATATGCCTTGTTGAGGTTATCTTTTCGCAAAATCAATTCCAAGAGATTATTCATCCAATAGTTTGTGATGATACCGCTCTTTTCAGTAATCTTCCCGTAGTCGAACACTTCTGCATCCTCTTTCTGTTCCGCAGATACCATTTGCAGATAGTCTTCCATATGAAGTTGTCTGTTCTTAAATCTACTATCAGTTACTTTCATTGCTTGTACCTCCTAAAGTTCAGTCCTTCCCATATCATTTGCAACTGAAATGGTACTATGACCTCGGCTGACTTCTCGTCATTCGTTGTTACTACAAGTTTCATACTCTGTTTTCACTTGCTGACGAGATCTCCCTGGGTACCACACGTTTCTTTCTCTCCATCCATCTGCCACATTTACTACAGTTAATTCCGAGTAGTTATTGGACTTTAACTTGTATTGCAGTCTTATCCTTAACTGTAGCCTGATGTGATTTCTGTTCGTCAGACCAGAGATTTGCCTCCACCTTCCTTCAGATTCGCAGTCACCCACGACACCCTTGGTCTTGGCTGTGTCTTTCCCACTACTAGGGCAGACTAGGGACTTTCACCCATTAGAAACGTGCGCCGCCAGGCGCACAATAAAAAACGCCACCACCCTGAATACTGGGTTGCAGCGTTTAATCCCGTACAATTCACTTTTATTATAAATCATCTTTCTCTGCAACATCATCAATAAAATTTATGGTCTTTGTATAGATCTCATTGATAATCGGCGTAAGTTGTTTTATTACATCATTTGCCTTCTCAACCTTTTCAGCCATTACATTATTGATAGCAATATCAACAATACCCTTCTGGGTTAGATTCTCTATGATCGCTTTATATTTTTTTATGATTTCTTCTATTTCATCCGTACCTTCTGAAAGCTCACGCGCCATTGTTATAAACTCACTGTCAACAATTACAACATTACTTGCCATAATATTATCTCCTTCTACTACATTTCATTTGCCAGCTTATTATCTGCGGTTTCAAAGGTACTTGAGGCGTAATTTAAATCCTTGATCAGGTCCTCTATGTATTCTTCCAGCTTTTTTGCTACCTTCGTAAAAGACTTGCCGGTGGTCAGCATGGCCTCTGCTGCCAAACCCGAGCTCTGATGCATCGCATATGATTTATTTGAATATTTTTGGATTCTATTTTTCAGCTCCGTCAGATCACTAACAGCATCCTTTATATTCGAATAATTTACTATTAATTCTTCCATCGTTTCTCTCCCTCCGATCGGCTAATCCAATAACTCCGCGACAGCGTTTAATTCATCTGTTTTTGTATTCAGAAATTTTGCAAAGCTGTCATCCAATTCCTGCACTTCTTCAAATATTCCCATCACTTTATTGATAAAGCCAATTCCAGCATCCAGGACAGAACCAGCTAAACTAAAAGCAACAGTCTGAATGGGTGAAAGAAGCAATCTGCCATACCACTTTTCCTGTAAGTATTTCTTATTCCAAATCCTCATATCGAAAAATTCTTCCGAAATGATGAGAGAATAGGCTTTTTTTAACTCCTCTAATATTCCGGCACTATAATCTCTAATCTTACCTGCAGCCTCGTCTACCAATTTATCTCTAGCAGCCTTGTTTGTTATTAATGTTATTGCATATTTGGCCAAATCTTTGACTTTGGAAACTTCTTTTTTTAATGCTTCCTTAAATTCTTCAAACTTTTTTGCAACTATTTTTTTTGCTTCTGCTACTAATTCACCTACCTTTTCGGCAGTACTTTCAATATATTCGACTAAACACTCTAATCCAACAGACGCTAATATAACAGCAGTTGAAGTAGCAATCACTTTAGCTGCAATTGTTAGGGTACCAATTGGATTTGACAGCACAGCTATAGCAGCGGCAGCCACCATTTCTTTACCTAATGTTGTAAGCTTTTTATCATCAACGAACAAGCTCTTGATCTCTTCTCCGTGAAGTAAGAAATATTCAAGGTCTTTTTTCATCGAGTTACCTATGGCAGAGGGCATTCTGTCAATTAACTTAGAGATCTTCCCCATAAACCAGGCTAATTTATCCATTTTACCATTTACGACATTTCCATGTTCATCATATTCCAGGCTTCGTGTATCATGTCTGGCAATTAAATAGTATGAATATTCCTTACGTTCATCTTGAAGATATTTTGAGGTATCACTATAATCTTTTATATCGGTTGTAACAAATTCCACACCCGGAACCGGAAATAGCAGATTACCTACAGCACTCCATTGATAATGCTTCATTATTCCAGACACAGCGTCAATCTCTTTTTTATTACTTTCCAAGAATTCTTTTGAAAAACCAGGTCCATCAAAATTAACACTTTGTTTAATTTTATCACTAAAATCATTAGCGGCTTTAATAGTAAAGTAATCAGAGAGATTTCCTCCCAAAGAATGTCCTGTGGAGGCCACATACGTATACTTATCCAAATATCCGTTGTTTTTAATTTCTGCTATGAATTTATCAACTATTTCATGCTGCAAAGTCTTTGTACTATTCAGCAATCCGATATCAGCATCAATCCAATCAAGTTTCAATTGATTATTTATATTTGGTTCTTCACTTCCACGAAATGCTACGATTGCTTCATTATTAGAGGTCTCGATAATACATCCATAAAATCCATTATCATCATTCGTATCATGAATCTGTGTGATTTTCCAGGAATCCAAATCAATCGATATATCGCCTTCTTTTATTTTATCCTCCAGATTTGCTTGTATCTTTATATCTTTTGTACTATTTATTATTTGCCTAATGGAAAATGGTGGTTTTTCATTTTTTATTTCTACCAGATAATTATATCCATAACTCAAATCCATATATGCTATCTGCGTTGCATCTCTTAGTTCTTTATCCGTATATCCCATCTTTACCTCCTATACGCTATTGAGTTACATTACTTTCTTCCAATGTTTCTAACATCTCTTGGACTGAATAATTTACCACACCATCCTTTATTCCATTATTTAATGAATATTTCAAATTATTCTCTTTCAATATCGTACTGGAAGGATATACTGTACTTTTAAAATAATCTTTGGTTTTTTTATACCCTTCTTCATCATAAAAATAAAACTTAGCATAAATACTAATTCCAGGATATATTTCATTCTCCTTTTCTAATACCTTTACGATCTTATCTAATGTTTCTTTATTCATTGCATCATTTTCATTCAAAATCACATATATGCCAAACTCGCAGTTTGGAATCAACTCTAAATACTCTTTAACTGTTGTATCAAGTGAAGTTACTTCTGGCACAATCGACATTTCTTCTTCTGTAGCCGGCCCTGCTTCTGCTTTACAGAATGCCTCCAGCCCATTTACGTCAAACTCTTTTATTATCTCTTGTGCAAAGTCGTTCCAGACTTTTGCTGTATAATAACTACTTTTATAAGAACCATCTAATTTTCCATCTTTATCTGCAAATACTGTAAAGCGTATTTCCTGATTACTCACTGGTGATACATATGCTTTATATTCCGTATCAAAGTTCGAGCCTTGTAGCCAAAAAACTTTAAACTCTTCACCTATTTCAACTTTTAGATTATCCTCTATTTTATTTTCAATTTTATCTTTTGCCATTTTACATCCTGTTAATCCAGCCATTGACATTGATATCGCCATAATTAAAATCCCCACTTTCATATATTTTTTTATAATTATCACAATTCTCTCCTTTCGAATTACAGCTTTTTATAGATGTATATTTTTTATGATTATCACAATCCTATCCTTTCGAATTACAGTTTTATTGATGTATATCCACCGGAACCGGAAACAGCAGATTGCGAGTGATTTATTTGATGTTTTGGGATTCTATTTTTCAACTCCGTCAAATCATATTACTAACAGTATCCTTAATTCCTCCATTGTTTCTCTCCCTCCAACCAGCTAGTCCAATAAATCTGCCACAGCGTTCAATTCATCTGCTTTTGTATTCAGAAATTTTGCAAAGCTGTCATCCAATTCCTGCACCTCTTCAAATACTCCCGTCACTTTATTGATAAAGCCAATTCCAGCATCCAGGAAAGAACCGGCTAAACTAAAAGCAACAGCCTGAATGGGTGAAAGAAGCAATCTGCCATACCACTTTTCCTGTAAGTATTTCTTGTTCCAAATCCTCATATCGAAAAATTCCTCTGATATGATAAGAGAATAGGCTTTTTTTAACTCCTCTAATATTCCGGCACTATAATCTCTAATCTTGCCTGCAACCTCGTTTACCAATTTATCTCTGGCTGCTTTATTTGTCAGTAATGTTATGGCATATTTGGCAAGGTCTTTGATTTTGGAAACTTCTTTTTTTAAAAAGTCCTTAAATTCTGCAAACTTTTTTGCAGCCATTTTTACTGCATTTGATACCAATTCTCCTACCTTTTCCACAGTACTTTCAATGAATTCGATTAGACTTTCTAGACCAACAGCTGCTAATACGACAGCCGCTGCAGTAACAATCACTTTAGCCGCAATTGCTATGGTACCAATTGGATTTAACAGCACAGCAACAGCTGCGGCAGCCACCAGACTTTTCCCCAATGTTGTAAGACCTTTATCATCAACGAACAGACTCTTGATTTCTTCTCCATGTAGCAGGAAATAGGTAAGGGAATCTTTCAGCGAGTTACCTATGGCAGAGGGCATTCTGTCAATTAACTTAGAGATCTTCCCCATAAACCAGGCTAAATTATCCATTTTACCATTTACAAGATTTCCATGTTCGTCATATTTCAGGCTTCTTGTATCATGTCTGCAAATTAAGTTATACAAGTATTCCTTATCAAAGTCATTCTGTAAATAAGTTGAGGTATCACTATAATTTTTTATATCGGTTGTAACAAATTCCACACCCGGAACCGGAAATAGCAGATTACCTACAGCACTCCATTGATAATGCTTCATAATTTCTGACATAACGTTAATTTCCTTTTTATTATCTTCCAGGAATTCTTTTGAAAAACCAGGTCCGTCAAAATTAACACTTTGTTTAATTTTATCACTAAAATCATTAGCGGCTTTAATAGTAAAGTAGTCAGAGAGATTTCCTCCCAAAGAATGTCCTGTGGAGGCTACATATGTATACTTATCCAAATATCCGTTGTCTTTAATAGCTGATAGGAACACATCAACTTCTGCCTGCTGTGGAGTCCGGTTATTATTCAGTAATCCTATATCTGCATTTATCCAATCATATTCGAACTGAGCATCTGTTGTTGATTCACTTCCACGAAAAGCTACGATAGCTTCATTCTCTGAAGTCTCAATAATGCATCCATAAAAACCATTGTCCTTATTCGTATCATGAATCTGGGTGATTTTCCATGAGTCCAAATCAATAGATATATCCCCTTCTTTAATTTTATTCTCTAGTTGTGCCCGCTTTTTCAAATTTATCGTGTTATTTATAATTTGCTTAATGGTATAAGGCGGTTTGACCCTCAATCGTACAAGCTCTTTATAACCCTCATTCAAGTCCATATATGCAATCTGCGTTGCATCTCTTAGTTCTTTATCCGTATATCCCATTGGTATCACCTCATTCACTATTGAATAACGTTATTATCTTCTAAAGATTTCAACATCTCATCTACGGATTCATTTACCTTATTATCTTTTATCCCATTCAGGCATGAATACTTTAAACCATAATCTTTTAATATCGTATCAGAAAGCATGACTGTTTTTTCATAATAAGCTTTACTCTTGGAATATCCCTCTTCATCAAAAAAGTAAAAAATACCGTAAATACTTATACCTGGATATACTTCATTCTCATGTTCTAATACTTTTACTATCTTATTTAACGTTTCTTTCTTCATGGCATCACTTTCATTCAAAATTACATCTATGCTAAAATGGAAGTTTGGATTCGTCTCTATGTACTCTTTTACTGTCATATCCAGGGAGGTAACTTCTGTTGTAGTATTCCCTGCTGATGCTTTACAAATTGCCTCTATTCCATTAGCATCAAATGCCTTAATTATCTCTTGGGCAAAGTCATTCCAAAGCTTTGCTGTATAATAACTAATTTTATAAGAACCATCTGGATTGCCATACTTATCAGTATACACAGTAAAACTAATGTCAGGATTACTAGCCAAGGATACCTCGGCTTCATATTCCGTATCAAAGTTCGAGCCTTGCAGCCAAAAAACTTTAAACTCTTCACCTATTTCAACTTTTAGATTATCCTCAATTTTATTTTCGATTTTATCTTTTGCTATTTTACATCCAGTTAATCCTGCCATCGACATTGTAATTGCCATAACTAAAATCCCCACTTTCATATATTTTTTTATATTTATCACAGTTTCTCTCCTTTCGAATTACAATTTCTTACCGATGTATATCTCATCTTGTACCTCATATGCACTATTGACTTACATTACTTTCTCCCAATGTTTCAAACATCTCTTGGACTGAATAATTTTCCATACCATCCTTCATTCCATTATTTAATGAATATTTCAAATTATTCTCTTTCAATACCGTACTGGAAGTATAATACCTGTTATATTTTGTTTCTTTCTGATTCTCTTCTTTCTGATTCTCTTCTTGCTGCCTCTCTTCTTTCAGCCTCTCTTCTTTCTTCTTCCTGGATACGAATTATTTCTGATCTGCATTGCCTGATAATCTCATTTTGTTCCTCTATCTCTTCTTGTACCTTATGTATCGCAGAGTTAACCTCTGCATCTGCATCATCAAATTTAGATAACATATTATACCGAAAAGTATCATCAACATTTTCTTGAACTTTATCATTTAAGCTACGAACGAGTGGCAATCTTGATTCCATCATCAATAAATCCTTTGCTGTTTTGCGTTTCTTCTCAATTTGACCCTGCGTTATATCTGCACCATTGGATACTTCACTCTTCATCGAATTTAAATTATCCAATTCATCTTTCAAAGAAGCTATCTTACGCTGTGCCTCTTCGATTCTACATTCATACCAATATATACCTGCCATAACCTTCCTCCTTTTAAAATTATTGTTTTACTGCATCATTATTAAACTAAAACATCTCAAATTATATTTACTATAAAAATACTTAAAGCAAACAAATTAAAACAAACTTTTTATCTGCTACTTCTCTAATACTAATATGACATAATTATAACGTATTAGGATATTTCTGTCAAAAATCTTCCATATTTTTGATATTCATTGGGGTGATTTTGCGCAAAAAAAGAAGCGGCTAAACCGCCACTTCAATTTTCTCTTTAAAATCATGTGTCTGATACTCTTTTACCTGAAAGCTGTCAACAGTAAATTTATAGAAATCTTTAATGTCACCGTCAATTTCTACAATAGGTGCAGCTTTTGGTTCCCTTTTTATCAGTTCCTCTACTATTGGTATATGCCTGTCATAAATATGTGTATCTGCAATAACATGGATGAATTCACCGGCTTCAAAACCACTTACCTGAGCCATCATTGCAAGTAAAGCTGAATATTGAAACTCATTGAAGCCACATCCAGCTGTAAGCATATCCTGGCTCCTTTGATTCAGCATTCCGTTTAATTTATTCCCTGTGACATTAAACGTCATAGAATATGCACATGGAGCCAAAGCCATTTCGTTCAGATCACTGTGATTGTATAAATTGGTAATGATTCTTCTTGAGGATGGGTTATGCTTTAGATCAAATAACACTCTATCCACCTGATCAAATAAACCCTCTTTATATTTATGTTTTACACCTAACTGATAACCATAGGCTTTTCCTATGCTTCCTTCTTCATTGGCCCATGCATCCCAGATATGGCTGCTTAACTCATTGACATTATTGGATTTTTTCTGCCACATCCATAAAATCTCGTCTATTGCAGACTTCCAAGCTGTTTTCCGTATCGTTGTCAAAGGGAATTCTTCCTGTAAATTATATCTATGAACAACACCGAACTTTTTAATCGTATACGCAGGTGTACCGTCTTCCCAACGGGGACGAACATTCATCCCTTTATCCCATACACCATTTTCTAATATATCCTTACAGGTTGCTATAAAATATTTATCTGCTAAACTCATTGGTTTCCCTCCTTCTCTATTTTATCGTTGTACTCTACAATAACCTAAAAGCCCGGTATTGATAATTATTAACCCTTGCTTCCTTATCAATACCGGGCTTATAGCATATCTTACTTAATGAATACTTCTTCTGTATATCGTTTGATATTAGAAGCATTAACGTACTTATTTACTTTGTCCTCTTCCAATACAACAAGTGTGGGTGCCTGCATGATTCCGTATTTTCTGGCAAGCTCTGGATTCTCTTCCGCATCCACTGTCATATAGGAGAAATCCTTTAAATATTCCTTGGCAATCTTACAATTAGGACAGGTCTTTGTCGTAAAGAGCATTGCTTTCTTTTCTTTTGATACAGCAACTTCTTCTTTTAATACCTCACTGCTGCTTATTACAGTTCGAAAGCCTGTCATTTTTCTGGATTTATTTACTTCATAGACCTTACGGTTCTTATACTCCTGTGATTTTCCTTCATTCCAGTTCTGAACAGGTCTGTAATATCCGGTGATACGGGAATATACTTCCGCTGACTGTCCGCAATGAGGACAGGTAAACTGCTCACCGCTTAAGTAACCGTGGTCACGGCAGATAGAATAGGTGGGTGAAAGGGTATAATAAGGCAGTTTGTAATTCTCCGCAATGGTCTTGACCAGCTTGGCGGCTGCCTGCCAGTCGGGAAGCTTCTCCCCTAAAAAGGCATGGAATACAGTTCCTGAGGTATAAAGTGTCTGAAGCTCATCCTGTATATCCAGGGCTTCAAAAACATCTTCTGAAAATCCTACCGGTAAGTGGGAACTGTTGGTGTAATAAGGTGTATCTCCTTCATTTCCCGCTGTTTTAATCTCCGGATAATGCTTCTTATCGTGTTTTGCAAGACGGTAGCTGGTGGATTCAGCCGGTGTTGCCTCCAGATTAAAGAGGCTGCCGTACTTCTCCTGGTAATCGGATAAACGCTCTCTCATATGATTTAATACCTTAACACTGAAGGCTTGTGTCTCTTCATTTGTCATATCCTTTCCCAGCCAGGTTGCATTGAGTCCGACTTCGTTCATTCCAAGCAGGCCGATGGTTGAGAAATGGTTGTCAAAGGTGCCAAGATAGCGTTTGGTATAAGGGTAAAGTCCTTCATTTAAAAGCTTTGTTATAACGCCACGTTTCACATGGAGGGAACGAGCGGAGATATCCATCATTCTGTCCAGCCGCAGGAAGAAATCCTTCTCAGAATCAGCCAGATATGCTATACGGGGCATATTAATAGTTACTACACCAATGGAGCCGGTACTTTCACCGGAACCGAAGAAACCTCCGGTTTTCTTTCTGAGTTCTCTTAAATCCAGACGAAGTCTGCAGCACATGGAGCGAACATCACTGGGTTCCATATCACTGTTGATATAATTTGAGAAATAAGGTGTTCCGTATTTTGCTGTCATTTCAAAAAGAAGACGATTGTTCTCAGAATCAGACCAGTCAAAATCTCTTGTTATGGAATAGGTGGGAATAGGATACTGGAAGCCTCTGCCGTTGGCATCACCTTCAATCATTATTTCAATGAAAGCTTTATTCACCATATCCATTTCTTTCTTACAGTCTTTATAGCAGAAATCTGTTTCCTTACCGCCTACGATACAGGGCAGCTCTGCAAGATCTGCCGGCACTGTCCAATCCAGCGTAATGTTGGAAAAGGGTGCCTGGGTTCCCCAGCGGCTGGGGGTATTTACTCCGTAAATAAAGGATTGTATACATTGTTTTACTTCCTTATAGGACAGGTCATCTATTTTAACAAAAGGAGCCAGATAGGTATCAAAGGAGGAGAAAGCCTGTGCTCCGGCCCATTCATTCTGCATGATACCAAGGAAATTGACCATCTGATTACAGAGGGTGGACAGATGGCTTGCAGGGGAGGAGGTAATCTTTCCAGGTATTCCTCCAAGGCCTTCCTTAATTAACTGTTTTAAGGACCAGCCGGCACAGTAACCGGTGAGCATGGACAGGTCATGTAAATGAATATCTGCATTTCTGTGAGCTGCTGCTACTTCTTCATCATAAATTTCAGACAGCCAGTAATTTGCTGTAACCGAACCGGAATTATGCAGAATTAGTCCTCCTACGGAATAGGTAACTGTGGAGTTCTCTTTTACACGCCAGTCCTCTTCTTTTACATAACTGTTAACGATTTCTTTATAATCCAGGATGGTGGATTTCATATTACGGATTTTTTCCCTGTTCTTACGATAAAGGATATAGGCTTTGGCTACATCAGTATAGCCTGTCTGTTCAAGGACATGTTCCACACTGTCCTGTACATCTTCCACTGTAATCTTATCTTCCTTTATCTTCTGCTGGAAATCTGCTGTTACTCTGAGTGTCAGCAAATTTATGATATCACCCGTATAGAATTTTTCCGTTGCCGTAAAGGCCTTTTCAATTGCTCCGGATATTTTAGCCAGATTAAAATCGGCTATTTCTCCATCTCTTTTTACAACCTGAATCATAATTTTCCCCCTTTTATTATCATTCCAATCCGTAACTATCTGCTGATACTTCGTCTAAATAACAAGTCTGCATAAGATACTGCACCAAAAAAAATATTCCTGTTACATGCTTATCTACTTGCAGCTGATATACTTGCACGAATCTGTTTGTGGATTACAAAATTTGTGAATTACATATTTCTCATTCACGCTTCCCCCAGAATACAATGTGATACTATAATAACAGTCTTTGGCCTTCTTGCCACAGCTGCCACACAGTATCACGTAGTTGGTTCCGTATCAGTCAATTTAGGATTATTGATTTGTAAATATGTATTTTCTTCGACCATTTTATGGTTATCACAGCGTTAAACCGCTTGGTAAAATAATAGCAAACTTCTCCTCGCCAGTCAATAAAAAAATACTATATATATTATTTTGATATAACAACCAAACTATATATAGTATTTTTATATAGTGCCTTTTGCCTATTTATTTTCATGATATCAGACACTTTTATAATTAAATTTTAGTTATATATTATTTTAGTAAATTGCTTCTGTTACTCTAATTTCTTATAATATTTTAGTTATTCAGACAATTAATAAGGGAAATCTAAAAACTGTAGTGTGTCTTAAAACTGCCCGTATCGATCTGGAGATTCCAATATACAGGAGATAGGACCTATCCGTAATTCATAATGAAGATTAAGTTCTCAAAATGACACCCAGACATAGCTGTTATCTGCTTCTTAAATGCACACCTTTAGAACATCCTTAAAACATCCCTATCACGTCTCTGGGTACATAAGCTTTGATATATATTCCTTCTTCTCTGTAATCCTCTAACAGCAGCTGTCCGTACTTACGGATTATCTGAATCCGTCCTGCCTCCTGATAGGAAAATACCCTCTCTATCAAGACCTTGCTCTCTCTTAAGAGTTCCTCTATCACATTCAGCAGCTGGTCAAGGCCTTTTTCTTCTCTGGCAGATATCTTCAAGGTTCTGTCTGCTTTAAAGTCCTTGATAATAATATCCGTCTCCAGCAGGTCCTGTTTATTAAACAAGGTTACAACTGTCTTATCTTTGATGCCCAGATTCCGTAAGGTTTCATAAACTACATGCATGTGCTTATAGGCCGATGGATTGGAACTGTCAACCACGTGGAGGATCATATCGGCATATTTCGCTTCTTCCAGAGTGCTTCGAAAAGCTTCAATCAGATGATGGGGAAGTTTTCTTATAAAACCTACAGTATCTGTCAAGAGCACCTGTTCTCCGCTTGGAAGTACAATGTTTCTGGTGGTGGGATCTAAGGTAGCAAACAGCATATCTTCTTCCAGAACACCAGCTCCTGTCAGGTGGTTCAAGAGAGTTGATTTGCCTGCGTTGGTATAACCGACGATAGCAATTACCGGAATGGGATTTTTACTTCTCAATTCCCTGGTTGTTTCTCTGGCTTGTTTGACATCCGTAAGTTCTCTGTTTAACTGAGATATCCTGTCTCTTATTAATCTTCTGTCCACCTCTAATTTCTTCTCACCGGGTCCTCTGGTACCGATACCGCCTCCCAAACGGGATAAGGAATTTCTCATACCGACAAGACGGGTAGCACGGTATTTTAACTGCGCAAGCTCTACCTGAATCTTTCCTTCCTTGGTAACCGCATGCTGTGCAAAGATATCCAGAATCAGCATGGTACGATCCATTACTTTCATCTGCAGAGCATCTTCAAGATTCTTTAACTGGGCAGGTGACAACTCGTCATCGCAAACTACACCCGTAGCTCCCAGTTCCTCTGCCAACAGCCTTACCTCTTCTATCTTTCCTTTACCGATATAGGTTCCGGGGTGTACGCTTTCCCGGTTCTGGATTACTATCTGAAGGGTTTCTGCTCCGGCAGTCTTTGCAAGCTCTTTCAGTTCCTCCAGACAATCCCTCGTATCATCTCCCGGACCTGTTTCCACACCAACTAAGATCAGGCGTTCTTCCTGCTCTTTTATATCATACAATTCGCTCATGGTCGTCTCCCATTCTGGACTGATTATTTTAATAGTTTTGCTATATAGATTATTCTGTTTCTTTCTTTATAATAACAGAGTCTGCAAGCCTGCTCTTTAGGAATATCGCTTCTTTCTTGGCTGCTTCATCCTCCGGATAGACTTTTAAATAAGCTTCCACAAGCTTATAAGCCTCTTCAAAGCGGTCCAGATGCTCATATACAATAATCTGATTTCTTTTAAGCTCCTGATTTACCGATATGTCATTTACCTTGATACCATCTTCAATATAAACCAGTGCTTCATCATAATTCTTAAGTTTCATAAGACATTCTGCTGCCTGATTATACGCCCTGCCATTATCGGAACCGCCATCGGTTTCAAGATATTTACCATAATTCGTTACTGCATTTTCATAATCCTTCTGCTGCTCATAGATACTTCCCAGATAATAATAGCTCTCTGTAAATCCATTGCCAAAAGCTTCTCCAAACATCTGTATGGCAGTTTCAAAATCACCCTTGTAATAAGTTATCTTAGCCATATTAAACTTATCTTCCTCGGTTGTACCGTTTATGGCTGCTGCCTGGTTCAATACTTCCCCTGCACCTTCCTTATCCTCCATATCAAGGAGCAGAAAATATTTCGCAAGATAATAATCATAATTTGAAGCTTTCAGCTTGATTGCTTTATTATAATCAGCCAGACTCTTCTCATACTCACCCATCTTATGGTAAATATCACCTCTATTGATATAAGCCTGGGCATTACTCTTGTTATTTTCTATGATTTCTGTAAAGGTTTTTGCTGCTTCTTTATATAATCCGGATTTCTCCTGAGCTTTACCCTTATAAGATAAAATGTCCTGATTCATATCCTCTAATTCATTTATTTTAAGAGCTTTATTAAAATTTTCTATGGCAGAGGCATAATCATAGGCTCGATAGTATGCTATGCCTTCACCTCTGTAGGCTCTTTTGTTATTTTTTCTTACTACTCCGTTGTCTTTATCAAGAATACTTCGCTCAAAATTAATAATGGCATCCTCATATCTTTTAAGCTGTATTAAGTTCATAGCATAACTGATATAATAATCCGCTCTTTCTTTATTGCCATCTATAGCTTTGGAAAAACTTTCGTCCGCTTTTTCATAATTACCGCTGTTAAAATACGCCTGTCCCTCTTTATAATAATCTCCCGGGGATTTGCCGCCGCACCCGGTTAGAAGCAATACCGGTATAACTATTATTATAGCCAGTAATTTCCCCGATATATGAAAAGGCAGCCGTGCCCGTTGTATTCCCTTATTATATTTCATCTTTCCTCCCATCTGCGTGACCTGGCACGCATACAAATTAAGGGGGAATGAACCCCCGGCAGTACTCTCACCTCTTTAAAATTATCTAAAATGTACCCTCATTTGTCAAGTGAATATAACAGAAAAAGGATGGCCCAAATGTGAAATTTTCATACATTTGACCACCCGACAGAAGCATCAGGGAGGATACAGCAGGTGTCTGCCGCAGCCTCCCTTTGTTTTCTATGTTAATTAAAATATACCGTCTTACCAGTTCTGCCTGCTTCATAGATAGCTTCCAATACCTGTGTTACAACAAGTGCCTGTTCCGGTTTTACCACCAGTTCTTCCCCTTTTGTAATGGCATTATAGAAGATTCTCTGTTCTACATCAGAGTCATTCTCTGTCTTACCGTCAAAGAATGCTACACCGCCGGAACCCAGATCCGGTTTCTCAACACACTGTTTATTATATTGTACCCTATTAATTCTAAGGCCTTCCTTCATGTCCGCTCCGGCCCTGGTTCCGCAAAGACTGACTTTTGCTTCATCCACTTCCAGTGTATTAAGGGCCCAGGAGGCTTCCAGATGAATCGTTGCACCGTTCTTCATTTTGATAAAACCGAAAGCAGAATCTTCTACTGTAAAGATTTCCGGATCCCATTCACCAAAGGCATTGCCCTGTTCCTTCTGTTCTGCCAGCTTACGGTACACAGAACCTGTTACGGATTCTACCTCATAGTTATTCATCATCCAGAGGGTTAAATCAAGTGCATGGGTTCCGATATCGATTAAAGGTCCTCCCCCCTGCTCTTCTTCATTTAAGAATACGCCCCAGGTAGGTACCGCTCTTCTTCTGACAGCGTGAGCTCTTGCATAATAGATTTCACCAAGATCATCATTGCTGCAGGCTCTCTTAAGGTAAGTGGAATCTGCACGGTATCTGTTCTGATAGCCGATAGTAAGAATTTTTCCTGTATTATTAGCAGTTTCCACCATTTTCTTTGCATCCTCATAAGTCTTTGCCATAGGCTTCTCACACATTACATGCTTATCTGCTTCCATGGCATCGATGGATATGGATGAGTGGGACTTATTAGGAGTCAGGACATATACTGCCTGAATTTCCTTTTCCTTTAATAATTCCTTATAATCTGTATATACTTTGGAATCAGCTGTACCGAATTCCGTCTTAGCTTTTTCTGCTCTCTCTAGCTGCAGATCACAAAAAGCAATGATCTCAAAGTTTCCGTTTCTTTTAATAGCCGGCAGATGTTTACCGTTGGCAATTCCGCCGCAGCCAATAATACCTATCTTTAATTTATCCATTGTTTTCCCCGCTTTCAATCTCTAGGTCTATTCAAAATCCACAACCTGCTGTTTCTCTGCAGATTCAAAGATTGCTTCCATCAGCCTCATAACTCTTGCAACTTCAGGCAGCTTAATATTTATTTCTTCTTCGCCCCGAATGGCCTTAATTACATTTCGGTAGAAGTCTCTGATATCACTCTTTACGACGGGAAGTTCCGTCTTAGCTATGGTGTCTTCTCTTCTGGGAGCCATCGTCTTTGTGAGTCCTGCTGCAGTCTTAACGGGAACTACGTCCTTCTCATTCTGGCCTTTTGCACTTACGATCTCACCTTTTAAGCTCCAGTCTTCAATGATTGCTGTACCATTGGCACCAAGCATATACCATCTGGGCAGGTTGACAAAATTACTGGTGCCTACTTCAATGATAACCTCCACTCCGTTTTCAAACAGCAGGCTGGTGGTAAAGCCGTCATCCACCAGCTGGTTGGTAACATGGGTAATGGTTGCGTATACCTTGTTAAGCTTAACCCCCTTCAGCATAAGAAGTATCTGATCCAGCAGATGTACCCCCCAGTCCAGAACCATTCCGCCGCCCTGTTCCTTAAGCTGTCTCCAGTCTCCCGGAATTCCTCTGGAACCATGAACACGTGACTCAATACGGAATACCTCTCCCAGAAGATTGTCATTATATATCTTCTTCATGGTAAGGAAATCCTCATCCCAGCGCCTGTTCTGATGTACTGTGAATAATTTTCCTGTTTCCTCCGATGCTGCTATCATTTCCTTAAGATCTTCTGAGTTAAGGGTTACGGGTTTTTCACTCACCACATGCTTACCGGCTTTCATTGCAGCTATGGCAAGCGGTTTATGAAGGTCATTCGGTGTTGCAATCAGGCATAATTCAACCTCTTCATCTGCTAAAAGTTCTTCAAAGCTGGCATATACTCTGATTTTTTTCTCTTTTGCGTATTCCTGTCTTTCTTCCTTGATATCATATATTCCAGCTAATGTAAGACCATCGATGGATTCTATCAGCTCTCTGTGCCAGTCTCCCATTCCGCCAAGGCCTACAATAGCAATCTTCATATCTTCCTGTAACATACAATTCCTCTTTCTGGATTCTGGAACTGATATAGTACTGTAAGTAAAGCCTATATACACTTCCTATTCAAGTCTCCTTAATATTGTCTCTGACAGATCTGGTATATTGAACCCTTCACTAGCACTACCCTTTTGTTATGCCCAGAACATCTGTCCGCGGTCTTCAAATATCAGGACATTCTGAAGGAAGCTGATTGCTTTGGAAAGGCCTTCCTTTCCTGTCATCAGGCTGTCTTCATGCTCGATACTGATTGCATAATCATAACCGGCCAGTCTTAACTCGGAAATCATTGCTTTCCAGTATTCCTCTCCATGTCCATATCCAACAGAACGGAAAATCCAGGAACGATTGATTTCATCACCGTAATGAGTGGTATCAAGGACACCGTTTACATTGCAGTTAATAGGGTCAATCTTGGTATCCTTGGCATGGAAATGGAAGATAGCGCCTTGTTTGCCAAGCTCTCTGATTGCCGCACAAGGATCCATACCCTGCCAGATTAAATGACTGGGATCGAAGTTGGCACCGATTTCAGGTCCAACTGCTTCTCTTAAACGAAGAAGTGTTTTTGTGTTATATACGCAAAAGCCCGGATGAAGTTCCAAGGCTATCTTTATGCCGTGTTCTTTCGCAAAAGCGGCCTTTTTCTTCCAATATGGTATAAGTATCTCATTCCACTGATATTCCAGGGCATGCATATAGTCCTCCGGCCAGGAGCAGGTCACCCAGTTAGGTGTCTTATCCTCAGGACTTCCGCCAGGGCAGCCGGAAAAAGTATTTACTACAGGAACTCCCAGTTTCTCAGCCAGAAGAATCGCGTTGGTGAGATCCTCATCAAATTTATCAGCAATCTCCTTAACAGGATGAACCATATTACCGTGAGCGCTTAATGCACTGATCTGTAACTCATATTTTGCTATTGTTGCTTTGAATTCTTCGTATTTTGCCTCATCCTTCAGTAACAGTTCCGCATCACAATGAGCTTTTCCGGGATGTCCGCCGCATCCGATTTCAATCATTTGAACTCCTTTGCCATGCAGGAATTCACAAGCCTTATCCAGCGTCAAATCTCCCAGTACTACTGTAAATGTTCCTAATTTCATAAGTTACCTCCTTTACCTTCTAAGCAAATGTCACTTTGTAACATCATGTATAAAAGCTTTCCTTCGACTTCTATGTTGATACTACAATCATATTATTTCCCAGCATAAATTTCTATAGATGTATTGCTGAATAGTCATATTATTTTGCTATATCATACTTTTGACGGTGGAAATCCGTAATACTTACGGAACAGTCTTCCAAAATTATTATAATCAGAAAACCCTACCTTTACCGCAACTTCCGAAATAGAATTTTCTTTTTCTTTAATCAGTTCATATGCTTTCTTAAGACGAACCTCGTTTATATAATTTATAGGGCTTTTCCCCATACTTTCCTTAAAGAGGTGACAGAACCGGTATTCACTTAAATGTATCAAATCAGCTAATTCCCTGTTGGTGACAGGCTCACTGTAATTCTCCTGTATATACTGCACTACCGTATTTATCCTGCCAAGATTATATAGCCTCAACGTATTCTCCCTGGCTGAAAGGCTTTCTGTTACATAATTACGGAACAGATACGTTATCAGCTCATAAAGCTTACCCTTAATTGCCAGTTTATAGCCATGGTTACGCTCCATGTCTTCTTTGCAGATCGATGTGAGAAGTTCCTGAACTCTGTCATCCTCTTCTATCAGACTTTGAAAGATAACGTTATAATCGGCTATCTCTTTTGAAAAAGCACTCATTTCAAAAATAATGACCAATGCATCAAATTCTTTGTCTTCACTAATTCCCTGGTGCAGCACATTACTGTTAAAGATTACAAGGCTGCCTTCCTTTACCGTAATGTTTTTTCTGTCATAAACAAAGTAACCGGTACCTTTTAATACATAATGCAGCTCAAGATGCTCATGCCAGTGAGTTTGAAAATATACACCCGGACTGCGTATCTGGTTCTTAAACATCTGCACCGGGAATTCTTCGTCTTTGATGATTTTCTTTTCATATAAACTTAAATCACGTATCTTCGCTCCCATAATACCACAAACCTTTTCCCTCAGATTTTCATTTTGTATATTTCGGATCTTTGTTCCTGTACAAGGGCTGAATTTCCTGCAAACAAATGATGTCCCACTTTTCGGTCAGTAAAGGCGCAATGGGCCTTTCAACACGCCCTGGAACACACACCTTGATTATTGTGCCTGGTACAGGTTCACTTAATACCACCTAAATAACAGATAATAATACACGAAACTAATGAATACCTTGCACCATAATCAGACATGGATTTTCTTTTCCCCATAAATCCGGTAAACATTCCAAGGGACGAAATCCCATTGAAAAATAGTATTTCCTGGTTATGGCATAATTAGCATCCGGATGGGATTCATCCAGGGTTTTTACCTGAAGATATTCATACCCTTTATTTTTACACCAGGCATAGCAGGCATTATACAATTCCTTACCGATACCCTTCCTGTGATGTTCTTTTTTTATTCCCATTACATGAATTTCTGCGGTATAACTGTTATTTTCTTTCACAGTGAGAAAGCCGGCAACTCCGGTTTCTGTAAACGCAGCAAAAAAAGGCATCTGAACTGAATCCTCTATGTATTCTCTGGTAGATTCGGGTATGCCAAACCACTCCGGAAGATCATAAAGCACTTCCTCTGCAATTATCTTCTTACTCATAACTTCTTCAATTAAACGTATCATCCTGTACCTTCCGTTCTCTTCTATATTTACTCTGTAAAAGTTAAGTACGATTCTGGTTTTACCTTTGATAAATTTACCTTATTTCCAATTATATATGAGGAATAATAGTAAGCATTTTTGTAAAGTATTTCTTCTTATGTATAAGAAAACCTGTGAATATGGCTTATTACACGTTTTAATCACAAGCTAGCATAAGCTTCATTATCTCACTGTCGGTGTCTTTCATTCCCTTTGTAGCTAATATTCCAATATTATTCAGGGTATTTTCTATCCCTTTTGTAACAATTCCTTCACCGGCATAAAATTCCTGACCGTTTCTATACATATCATATCCCAGGATACCGGCTTCCACTGCCATGGCAATCTTAGCTGCACAGGAGGATTTGGCTCCGTCGCAAATAGTTCCGGAAAGAATAGCCACTCCGTTAACAACTGCATGGGCTATCTCTTCAAAACCGCCTCCCTGGAGATATGCTATTCCTGCACCACTTCCGCAGCCTGCGCTTATTACACCGCAATAGGCAGACAGTCTTCCGATCTTACTCTTCTGATACATTGTCATTAAATCCGACAAAACCACTGCACGGAGGATTTTTTCTTCTGATGCTTTCATCTCTCTTCCATAGACTACCACCGGAACTGAAGCTGTAATTCCCTGATTTCCACTGCCGGATATAATGACCACCGGCATACTGCAGCCGCTCATTCTTGCATCGGAACCCGCTGCCGCCATAGCCTTGGCTTTATTGCGTATATCCTCTCTGCCGGTCTGCATAAGTACAGAACCGATATTCGCACCGTATTTACCTCTCAAGCCTTCCTCGGCAATTGCCATATTATATGCAATCTGCCTTTCAATCAGCTCTCTCACATCCTCAATTCTTACAGTATCGGCAAAAGTAATGATATCCTCCGCAGTCAGCAATTCCTTCTTATCTCCATCCCCTGCCGCCGCAGGCACAGCATTAATTGATGTTTCCCGGGATTGCTCCAATAATATCTCGCCGTTCTTCTCTATGAATACCAGATTTGTATGATAATCTGTTATACGTACCCTGACCCGGTCACACCCTCTATACACAGAGATCAGGATTTCGAATACCCGGGAGGTGTCTGCTTCTTTTACCTCAATTGGGCAGCTTTCTATAAATTCAGCTATCTTTTCCTGCTCCTCCTCTGTAATTTCCTCCAGTATTTCCAGCTTTTTGTGAGGGCAGTCTGCTATTATTCCGGCAGCCACCGCTCCTTTTATACCTCTTAAACCTCCGGTATTGGGAACATAAACACTTTTCGCATTTTTAATGATATTTCCGCTTAATTCTACCTCTATCCTTTCGGGTGCTCCGGAAAGTGTATTTCCTGCAACTGCTGCTGCATAAGCAATGGCTATGGGCTCCGTACATCCCATAGCCGGCACCAGTTCCTCTTGCAGAATTTTTAGATATGCGCTGTATTTTACTTCATCCAGTCCCATTTCCTTCCTCCTGTAATAACTGTAATGTTACAAGCCCATAGGATATGGGCTTTTCTTTCTTAATACCCTAATCATATACTATTTTAGGCATTGAGACAATTGGATATCGGAATATCAGTAAAAAAACAGGTAACTGTCGTTAATTGGAGCGTTTTATTGTTTTTCGAAAGGGGACGGCAAATTAGGCAGACCAGAATGAACTCATGCTTCAATTCCAAGGTATAAGAAGTCCTAATTCTCTGGAGATTTTATGCTTGGCATATTCTAAAACAGATAACTCGCTGCGCTCAGACAATCTGTTTTAGAATATAGCATAAAATCTCCAGAGAAAAGGTCTTCTAATACCTTTCCATAGGCGCATTCGTTCTTTCTGGTCTGCCTAATTTGCCTGAAATCTTATGGAAGTTATATTTTTGGTACTTAATTGAATCATATGAATAACAATAATATCATAATGCTGATATAGAATGTATAAATAGTGAGAATTTTTTGTGTAAATTTAATCTAGTAAATAATACTAGAAAAGGGAACCTACTTCTTTTAAAGTTTAAAATTACCAAACAATAAACACAAAAGAAGGAGTTCCCTTATTGAAGGCTTTCATAAAAATCTCAAAAGAAGAACCAAACGGAAAGAACAGTTCCCAAATGAGGATTCCTTGGAGGGTTATGTCTGCAGCTTTTGTAGTGATTACAATCAACGTTTCGGTACAAGAATTCATAAAGGTTTTGCTCAGGTATCGGCTGAACTAAACGATTTGTTTGATTAGTAAATAGCACAGGAGTGGTCTGCCTGGTTGAAATACTTTACATAAAAATCTTGACACTACCAATGTATACCAAGCTCATTACTATAGATGTATATATGTGTGTGTATATATAGTTCAGTATTATATTTTACTTGCTTATTGAAAGAGATAATTGATATATGGTATTCTTTATTTATTCAGAATTATAAAATCAGAATTTGACGAGAAGATTTGACTGCTTACTTTTGCAGGCACATTAAACAGAACTACAGTATATTGTACAAGGAGAAAAATAATGAAGGAGTTTACTATCGGCTCCATTGTGCCCTTTGGTGGTTATGATTGGCGTATTCTTGATATACAAGGCAATGCAGCTTTGATTATAACTGAAGGCATGATTGGACAATACCCCTATAATAATTGCGCTGGAGATGTGACATGGGCTGACTGCTCGCTGAGAAAATATCTTAACGGTGAGTTTTATAACAATTTTACTATGGCTGAACAGTCAAGGATTCTTCCGGTATTGAACAAAAACCAGGACAATCAGTGGTATGGTTCCAGCGGTGGGGAAGATACTCAGGATTATATTTTTCTTCTGAGCATCGAAGAAGTTGTGTGCAAATATTTCGGTGACAGCAGTAAAAACCTTGAAAACCGTAGCACCAAACAGCGATACTGGTTTCAAAGGAAAGACAAGAATAACACCAGGCGAAGTTCCACCTTTGATGGGTATGTATGGTGGTGGTGGCTTCGGTCACCTGGGCGTGACAATAGAAGAGCCGTATACATCCACGGCGACGGTAATATAGGTATTCAGGGAAATGGTACCTTCCGCTACAGCAGCAACACGATTCATCCTTTAACAGGCGATAACAGTGGTGGTGTTCGCCCCGCTTTATGGCTGCGCATGGAATAGTAATCCCGGAACACTTTTAGAGGTTCGATTATATTGTAATTTTTATGAAATCAATTAAAGGTGAAAATTAAGAATGTGCAGCTATAGTATTCTGTTGCTTTGCAGTTGAAGTAAAACAATGCTCTGGGAATTGATTGGGTAAACCGATAAATCTTATTTTGTAGCATAGATTTTTGAAAGGCACGAATATCATCGTGCCTTTCTTTTAATACCTTGTTTTTGTTTCGTGCAAAGCTTATAAATTTTTGTACATTCAAATTATCATGACGATTATTATTGAAATGCTTTTAATCTATCAACAATCTACTGCAGATATAGTTCCTTCAGATTGCGGATCTGCTCCTCTGTCAGTTTTACTACGGGTGAATTACGGTCGGAGGTATCCTGGTTTTCTACGATTAAGACAGTTGCTTCTTTATCAAGGGTATGGGTATGCCATACTCCCCTCTTCACGTTATACAGCTTCAAGGGTTCCATTTTGACGGCATCCATATGGTTTATGGCCTCGCCAAGACCGCCGGTAAACAGTGTACAGCTCCCTTTTAGCAGGATAAATACTTCATCGGATTCGTTATGCTGCTGCATGGTCTTTAAGTTCTGTACCTCGAGTTCTTCACAATACCGGAGTATTGCAACCCGCCAGCTCATGTAATCAATCATAGGCTTATAGCCTTCTCCCTCATAAGCCGTTATATCTACATATTGCTTCTCCAATTTATTTCTCCCCTTTTATACCAGCTCTACTTCTATTACATGGGTAATATCTTCCTTTAGTTTTCTGATATCTTCCTTCAGCAGCATGATCTTATCCTGAACTTTTGGAAGTTCTGAGCCATTTAAAGAAACATTTGCCACTTTATATTCGCCGTATTCCTTTGCATTCCTGTTATAGTAGCACACGGTGAATTTCCTGCCATGTAACTGAAAGGATACTTCGGCTTTGTTCTCAGCAGAAAACTGTTTCTTTAGCAGCTTTGGCTCCAGTATCAGATTACCGTAATAGCCTTTTACTCCGAACATTTCATTGAATACGGTAAGAAGCAGCCAGCTGGCTGAGCCTGTGAGGTAATGATAAAGTCCTCTGCCGTTTTCTCCTATGTATTCCGGAATGCCTGGGTATATTCTGCTTTTTTCAAAATCACTTAAATGACTGTAAAGGCTGCTGATTACCTTATATCCCTCTTTTACAAAACCTCTTCCGTATAAGGCATTGGCATACATTACTGCCATATGGGCAAATACCGCGCCGTTTTCTTTGCTTCCATAGGCAAAGCCGAACATTCGTCCCAGGTCTGTCTTCACCTCATGAAAATCTGTATTTAATCTGTATCCGCCTATGTCCGCTGAGTACAGGTATCTATCTGCTGCTTCCGTTATCCCTTTTACCTGGTTCTCTGTTGCAGTTCCTGACATTATGGCAAACACCTGGCCTGTAAGCATCATTCGCACTCCAAGGTCATGCTCCCCTTCTACTCTTCTTCCGCTGTTATCATAGTAGCTGTTATACCAGGAATAACCTTTCTTATCTGTTATCCATTCTGTGTTTCTGATATGCTCCTTAATCCAGTTTCCCATTGCCTCCAGGTATTTTGCCAGTTCCTTCAGAGTAATTTCCTGTTTTTCTCCGTTTACGCTGTGTCTTACAGAATCACAATACCGGTATAATATGTCCTTCTTGGCAGCTGCATCTTCATAGACTGCAACCTCGTCTGTAAGCAGGGGGATTAGTTCTTTCAGAAGGGTTACCTTATCCCTTCCATTGGCAGCAAGATAGCTTAACAGTTCTGACAGCTGATTCAGATTCTGACCGTAGAGGCTGGTAAAAGCTACGCTTTCGCCCCGCTCTTTTGCCATATCAAGGGCATCATTCCAGTCTGCTCCCCGGAGTCGCATATGGTTATGCTCACCAACATCATAAAAGGCTGTTAAGAGCTGCACCAATATATGCTCAAGGATTGTTCCCCGGTATTCTGCACCGTCATTATTTCTTAGTACATTTCCATTTTCTGTTTTCCATTCTGTATCCTTTTCTTCCCCTCTGACTGCCTGAAGATCCTTAAAGTATGTATTCTCCTGAAATAACAGGTCTAAATCACCGGTCTGCATCAGATACAGCCTTGTAGTCAGGAAAGGCCATACACCATGATCCATCCATACACGGGTTATATTATTTCTGTCCGCGATAAATTCACCGGGTTTTGTTCCAATTATAGTGGCATTGCTTCCATCTATCCTCACTCCCGCGTAATTAGAGTAGAGCATATCTCTGACACCTTCCGGATTCATGATCAGCAGCGCCAGACAATCCTGCCACAAATCCCTCCAGCCTCTGCCGCCTTTGCCATAATCATGGTGGGGCAGAAAGGAACAGCCATAGATTCTTCTTAGCATAGGCTGAAAATTCACCCACTGCATCCAGGCATCAAAATCCGGCATGCCGGTGCTGTAACTGATATTGAGCTTATCAAGCCAGCTCTTTCTGGTCTCAGAAAGAGCTTCTAAGCAGCGGCTTTTATCCAGGTAAGGTCTGGCATTTGTAAGGAAATCTTCTTTATCCTTACCATATCCCATAACCAGGATAAAAGTTTTTTCTTCGCCTTGTTTCAAAGAACAGGTCTTAAAGGCTATCCCTCCAAGGGTTTCATAGCCGTCTTTCGTGAATCCGGCGCTTACCCCTTTCTTTCCTTCCTGTAAAGCTCTGGGATTCGTAAAGGAACCGCCTTCCCCGATAAATTCTTCTGTTACGGGATAGAAGCTTTCCGGTAGTTCTCCTTCTTCTGCACCACCTATTACACCATATACCACTTCGTTTTTACGATGACCTCTCTCATCAAAAGTCAGCGTCGGATCTAACAGAATTCCTTCAGGTGTGGTTATTGTTCTGTGTAAGAGGGAGGTTACATGCCTGTGATCTCTGATATTATCCGCGGAGCGTCCATATAAAGGTGTGGCTGCAACAGCTGTAAAGGTAATGTCCTCCCGTGCCCTTAAGGTAACCAGCATTATCTCTACGGTACCCTTTAGAGGCACGAATGAGGTTATATCTGCTTCAATTCCATACTCCACAGAGCTTCTGGTGACCTTATGCCACATCATGCCTGCTGTCAGCGTAGTTTTCTCTTTACCCTCACGAAAGAGTTTTCCTTCCTGCCAGGCTGATACACCTGTAGCCGACCACAGGCCTTTCCCCTTAATATCCACCCAGAAATTTCTGGTACTTCTGCTGTTATGAAGGTCTTCGCTGCTTACTGGTGCCAGCAGAAAACTATTCTGCCCCAGTTTATTGTCTCCGCCAAGGGTAGGGGTGACACTTGCCATTACACCGCTTTCATTTGCCAGAGGAAAATAAAGATAGCCTGTCAGCTCCGGGTCATTTAACTGAAAGGTCCCATGGTTATCCAGATATTTATATCCACTCATTTCTGCTCCAATCTGTCTTAGAGTAATCTCTAAACTGTTCTTACTTCTACGGTTTTCTCTTCGACCTGAAAAGCGCCTACGGATTGCTTTAATTCGGCGACCATACCGCTTAATCGGTCTGCCGTGACTCTTAGGTCTTTTACATAAAGCATCTGATTTACTGCCGTAGCACCTAGTTCTTCTGTAGCTGCAGCACTCTGTCTGGCGGCTGTTGCAATACCCTCCACTGCTGCTAAGGCTTCCTCTTTGGAGGCTCTTATGACTGAAATACCTGAAAGGATATCAAGGAGATTACTGTCTAAATGCTCCACCTTCCGATTAATGTCATAGAAGACTTCAATTGTATTCGTAAGGGCAGACTTCTGTGAATTTACAGCTTCCTTTGCTGTATGCGCTGTTGCTACGGTTTTCCTGGTACGCAGGTCTATTTCGTTTATAATATTGCTTATCTGTGCAGCCGCCTCATGGGATTTGGCCGCCAGTTTGCGGATTTCATCGGCTACTACTAAAAAACCTCTGCCTTCACTGCCTGCTCTGGCAGCTTCTATGGAGGCATTTAGGGACAGCAGATTGGTCTGTTCGGCAATTTCATTAATGGACAGGATAATTTCACCTACCGCCTGGGATTTAACTGCCAGGGTCGTTATATCATCTATGATTTTCCCGGTAATTTCCCTGGTATCTTCTGCCCTTTCTGAAAGCTGTCCAACAATTGACCTTCCTTGTTCTGCAATCTCTCTTGCCTCTCTGGTCAGAGCTTTCATCTTGTCCGTCTTCTCTCCTACCATTTCAATCTGTTCCGACAGGGTTCCTATTCTCTCAGAACAGATTCTCGTATCTTCCGCCTGGTCCTCCGCACCTGCTTCCAGTTCAAGCACCGTCTTTTCTATTTCTCCGGCGGCTGTTATGAGAAGTTCGGATTTTTCTGTTATCTCACCTGCTGAGAGGGTCACGGCTTCACTTACCCCCATCATACGAAGGATCAGGTTCTTCATCCCCTGAATCATGGTATTAATCCCCTCTGCCAACTGGCTGAACTCGTCACTCCTCCTGACACTGGCTGATACAGACAGATTCCCCTCTGCGGTCTTTAACAATACTTCATTGGTGCCTTTAATGGCTGCACCGATTCCTTTTGCCGTTCTGGTACCAATCAGCAGGGCTATGAAACTTCCCGCTATTACAAAAATAACGGTCAGCACCAATTGTTCTTTAGAGGCCCCGGTAATGGTCTTCTCCGGTATAAGCGCGCATACCTGCATCTCACCCTCAAGTACCGGCATATACAGGTAAAGGTAGCTTTCTCCCTTATAGCTGATATATCTGCTTCCGCCTTCCAAAGTCTTACTCTTTTTCCCGGCCTTTGCAGAAGGTTCCAGGCTGTCTTTATAAAATTCCGTATCCTGAAACTTAAAATTCTCTTTATAATCCCCCTCCAGGATTTCTCTGCCGTCCTTTGTTATATAACCAACAACAGCACCTTCTCCAAAATCAGTATTTTTTATGGCATTAAGGAAGAACTCTTTCTTTAAATCAATTACAACAAGCCCTGTCTTTTTATTTGAAGTATTATAAAGATAGTAGCTTAAAGCAGTACCGTAGCCCTCTCCTTCTGTTTTAACCACACTGTCAAAAAAGGTATGATAACCGCTCCATTTATAACGTGCCTTGCTGTCAAGAAACGCCTTACCTTCCTCAGATTCCTTAAAGCCTGTATACAGCTTATCCGGCAGTGTTCCTCTGGTAGATGTTCCTTTTCCATAATCACCGAATAAATAAATATCTGCTACCACAGAGCTGTTAACAACATTGGAACTTACAACATTCTGAATGGTCTTATACTGCTCCAGTTCTTTTACAGGGTCTTCCTTATATGCACCTGAATAGTATTTTCGAATTACATCATTGGTGATAATCTGGTTCGCCATACTGTTAACAGATTCAAAACCCATGTTAAAGTAGCTCTCCAACATGGCTAAAGCAGCATTGCCGGATTGTTCACAGCTTTTTTTTAGTTCCTCTGAGGATTTTAAGTAGGAAACTGCCCCTAAAAGGATAATGAACATAACAGGAATCAGAATTATTCCGTTCAGCTTTCTTGAGATTTTATCTTTTCGTATCATACTCACCCTTCTCTACCCTATACCCTGGTATAATGTTCACTTAATTGCTGTGAAGCATTGCATCAGTTATATGGACGGAAACACTGCATTTACGGGAGAGTTTTTCTCTTACCCACCTGGGCATTCTTTCTGTATTCGGATGGGGATACTCCCGTTACTGCCTTAAATAGTTTCGTAAAATGCTTTTCATTTTCGTAACCGATCCGGCTGCTGATATCCAGTATCTTCTCATCAGTTTCTTCCAATAGCCTTTTGGCTTCACTAAGCCTGATATTCTTAATATAGTTAATGAAATTCATACCTGTGTATTCCTTAAAGCAATAGGAAAAAAGTGAATAATTCATGGATATATAGTTTGATACCACCGCCATGTTAAGATCTTTGCTGTAATTCTCCTGGATAAATACCAGCGCCTTTTGTATCTTCTGCTTATTCTTGTAATTATCGAATTCCGTTAATATCTTTTCATTGATTTTTTCAACCCACGCTGTTAAAGCCTCGTAATATACGCAGGCATTATCATAATCATAGACATTTCTGAGCAACACGATTTCTTCTGCCATATCACCTACGAGATTCTTATAGGTATCACAGATACCCTCTACAATACGGTTCATGATATGCTTAAAGCTGTCCGGATCGATACCTCCCTGTTTCGTCTTATAGAGTATCTTTGAGAGGAATTTATTGGCCTCCTCCAGCTTCTCCGTTCCGGCAAGCTGTACAAACTGCGCTATCATCTCCTCAGAAACAATATCTTTACCTTCTTCGTTCTTTTCATATTCCGCTATAAAGTTACCTGTTGCAAAGGCATTCTTTCTTGCCTTTAACGCCTCCAGATAAGCCACTCTAAGTTCAGAAAGACTTCCATGGATCTTGCTGATTCCAACATAATAATCTTTTAGCACCTGGGTAAGGAGCTGTTCCTTTTCCGATTTTTGCACAATAAAAATACTCTGCCCGGACACATCATTCAGAAGGAGTACACCCTCCTTTTGGATATTTTCTGCAGATTTATAGTTGGTACAGATAACCACATAATCTTCCTTTAAGAAATATTCAGCATATTCTTTAACAATAGAATCAATCTCGCTTTGACTGATGTTTTCATTTAAAATCATGTATTTCAGCTGAGACAGGCTGATTTTCTCCACTTCTTTTTTCTTATGGGATTCACTTTGGAGCTCTTCCTCCAATTTTTCCAGTACGGAGGTAATCTTCTGACGCTCAATTGGTTTTAACAGGTATTCCCTTGCACCGTAACGCAGCAGCTCCACTGCATAAGAAAAGTCATCATAACCGCTGATTACCACAACCTTTGGTGCGTGGGGCAGATCCTTGATCTCCTTCACCAGAGTGATACCATCTTTTTTTGGCATGCGGATATCCGTAATCATTACATCTATCTTCGTATTTTTAATAATTTCTAATGCTTCTTCCCCATTTTTACATTGTATGATCTCATCGATTGGTACCGGTGAACGTTCTGCTATGGCAGCTATTCCCTGCCGTATCATTTTCTCATCTTCTACAATTAACAGTTTTTGCATGACAACTCCCATCTGTGTGTCTTGGCACACATACAAATCAGGACGCGGATATTGTTCTCTTCGTCCTGTGTGATCTCCCTCAAAGCTCACATCATTCTAAACGAGGCAGTGAGCACCTTCGTGCGCAAATCACACCAGAGGAATCTTCACACATACCTTGGTATAACAATCCTTCATGGAAGCAATGCTGATACCATACTCATCTCCAAAACTGATTTTTATACGATCCTGTACATTCTTAAGTCCAATACCATTACCGGAGCTGCCGGTTGCTTCAATTTCACCTTCAATTTTCTTTTGAAGCCTGATGGTCTCTTCCTCCGTCATACCTTTTCCGGAATCAGTTATTTCAATCACACAATAATTGTCATAGATTATTCCCTTTACATATATACTGGTGTCCTCTGCCATTTCCTCAATACCGTGATAGATTGCATTCTCTATGATAGGCTGAAGAGACATCTTAGGAATCTCCTGATCGTAAATAGGTTCCGGTATATTAAGACTCAGATAGATTTCATAATCAAATCTCAGATTGATAAGTGCCAGATAGTTTTTAATATAATCTATTTCTTCTCTTACCGTAACATTCTTAGAAACCCACTTCATACTGTAACGAAGCAGTTTACCAAGAGCTGTAACCGCATCTGCAATGGGATATTTCTCTTCCACTTCTGCCATCATCTTAATAGATTCCAATACATTATAGATAAAATGGGCATTAATCTGATTCTGGAGAGCCCGGATTTCTGAATCTTTCACCAACAGCTCTCTTTTGATATTATCGCCCATAAGCTGATTTATCCGGTCGAGCATCTTGTTAATCTGGAGTCCCAGTTCTCCAAATTCGTCAGAGCCATATTCCTGAATCCTGATATCCAGGTCACCTTTTTGTACACAGTGAACAGCATCCATAATCTCGTAGAACCGCTTTAAAATCAATCTGACCATATGGTTGCAAAGTACCTGTAAAAGTACTGAAAGTACTATGAAGCTGCTCCAGAAAATGTTTCGAAATACGATAACGGAAGCGTACTCCTCTCTTAAGCTTACAATTCGAAAGATCATTCCGGATAACTCCTTCACCGGTTTGTAACACACCAATACAGGCTCTCCGTTTAAGGTCATTTCTTTATAATAGGTGGCATCATACTCTTTGGGTCTGCTTAACATTACCTCTTCTTTGTAATTCAACCACCTGCTGTAATAATCATTGTCGTAGAAGTAGTTTCCGGTATTGTCTACAAAGCAGGTCCATTCTGTGTCCGTAGGAGAATACATCTGCGGGAACAGCAGCTCCATTTTCGTAGATACTTCGATGATTGCTTTCTTATCACCGCTAAAATTCTTTTCTGTAACCAGAGCTACCAGGTGAAGTTTTCCGGAGGAGGAATAGGAGGGAAACAGATCATCCTCATAATCGAACTGCCAGGTTCCGGATTCCTGCAGCTCCTTTCCCCATTTCAGCCTCTTGAGCCGATCCGTCTGATACAGTACCGGCATCATCTCAGGCATATTGCTAAAGGGTGCATATACCCGCACCTGGTAAAGATAGGGATTCGAATTCACAATCTTCTCCAGGGATTTAATCTCTGTGTGGTAAAAATTAAGCAGCTCCTGGGTCTTGAATTTTTCCCCGGCAGAGAATCTCTCCACATATGCCCAGAAATTCTGACTGTTAAGCATTACCTGTGTGGACATCTGGCACATTTCCACATTCTTTTGAATCTGCTCATAATTCTGGGTGAAATTAATCTCCGCATTCTTTATCTTTTCTTTGATCCTGGATTCCTTATAATTGTCAAAAAAAAGTGAGGACAGAATGGCAAGAGGCAGAATAATAATTGCCATAGTCAGTAAACCGATTTTGTAGTTAAGTTTTAAGGATGAAAAATAACGTTTAAGTGCTTTCAACTGCTTCTACCTGACCTTTGTCTTTTATTCATTCTGCCGCTTTTATTGTATAAATTTTCTGTAATTTCGAGATATATTATTATTTGTTATGGTAATTATAGATAATACTACGGGAAAAAACAACCTGATTTTTCATCAGGCTGTTTTTTCATTCTATATTATTTTAAACCTAATTTAGCTTTGGCTTTATTCATTAATTCAGTTTTGGTATCCAGTACTTTACTGATTCCAAAATCTTCTCTCTTCTTAATAAAGTCATTCCAGATAGAGTCAAATTCCTGTTCAGAGCCTGCTAATAATAATTTAGGAAGAACAATACCCCATTCATTGTCAACCTTGGACTGGATATCCGCTTCATCAGAGCCGGTAGCAAGAGTTACATCATACTGGGAAGTGGTCATAACATAAGGATATGTCCAGCGTTCCATCTGTCCAAGAGGTTCAGGAGTCTCAACTGCCCATTTTAATGCCATAGCATTATCCTGGAACATCCAGTATGCGGAATCTGCACCATATTGTTTGTCATAAGCTGCTCTGTCTTTTGTCAGAAGTTCTCTTACTTCTGGTTTCATGGTTGCAACATCATTAACATAATCCCAGGTTACACCTTCTACACCTAACCAGGTCATCAGCTGTCCGTGCTCACTCATTAAATAAGAGCACAACTGAATAGCACGATCAGGATTCTCACAATTCTTGGAAATCATAGTTACAGTCCAGCCGTTGATACCTGTTCCGGGAAGGGTATAAGCATCACCCTTACTGTTCTTAGGACCATCAACTGCAATATAAATGCTGTTAGGATCGTTTGCATAGAGAATCTTCTCCTGCTCTGCAAGGTCTGTTCTCTGGTAAAGCATACAGAAATAACGTCCCTGTGCAATCTTTTCTTCCATCTGAGCTCTCTTGTCAATGAAGATATCATCAGCAAGATAACCTTCTGCACCTAATTCTCTGAAAGCTTTTAACCATCTTACAAGTTCAGGATCTGTATATCTGTCATAGAATTTTCCATCTTTTTCATAAGGTATAGCTAAGAAGTTGCTTAAATACTGGTCAAAGGAAGTATTACCGGTTGCTCCGAACTCATGAGCACCTACAGGAATCAATGTCTGTCCGTTAACTTCAGGATATTTCTCTTTTGCAGCCTTTACAGCAGCTTTGAAACCTTCAGGTGTAGTCATATCAGGACTTCCGATTGCTTCATAGATGTCTTTTCTTACTAAGAAAGTCTGGTTGGAGGAAATATTGTCATATTTCTCATAATCAGCAGGTGAGAAGGAGGAGTTAGGATATCCATAGATATGTCCGTCTTCCTGTGTAAACCAGCCAACACGACCGGAGTCTGCTACTTCGAACCAGTAAGGATCATATTCTTTTGCCAGTTCGTCAAGAGCATATACCATGCCGTCTTCGATCATATCGCCTACCTGTGGCTCCCACCAGCCAAGTGTTACAAGGTCAGGAAGGGAATCGGATGCGATAAGGGAATTGAGTTTCTCTGCTTCATTACCGGCAGGTACTACGAATTCAATGTTAACGCCGGTTTCTTCAGTGATTGTTTTGGATATCAGGTTCTCTCCCCAGGGAGTTGTGAACCAGGAAAAGTTAATATACCAGGTTAAATCTACTTTTTCTGACGCATGCTGCTGCCAGCCGGGTACAACCTCAGCTGTATTATCTGTACCTGTCTCTGCAGGTGCTTCTGTTGCAGTTGCTTCCGGAGTAGTTGTTTCACCGGTAGCGTCATTCCCCTTGGTTGCTTCTGAATTGTTTTTGCCACACGCTGCAAGACCGAGTACCAATACTAATACCAGTACAAGAGAAAGCAGTTTTCTGTAACTTTTTTTCATCTTACATCCTCCATTTTTATTTACTTTATTCCTTAACTGCGCCTACCATCATTCCTTTTACGAAATACTTCTGAAGGAAGGGGTATACACAGCATATAGGCAGTGTTGTGATTACCATGGCCGCCAGCTTAATTGAAGTAGAGGTGGTATCAGACGCCGTAATATTGGAAGCAGAAATAGAACCTGCTACCTGGCTGGACTGTACCTGGGCAACCATTCGGTAAAGATAGGTCTGGATAGGCTCTAAGTCTACCCTGTTTGTCATATACATTAATCCGCCCCAGTAGTCATTCCACTGGCCAACACCTGCAAAAAGTGCGATAGTTGCCAGAACCGGTTTGGACAGAGGAAGTATAATCCTCATAAAGATCTTCCAGTCTCCCGCTCCGTCAATCTTAGCAGACTCCTCTAAAGAAGCAGGTATTTCACGGAAGAAGTTAATAAATATAAGCAGGTTAAAGAAGTTAAAGGCTGCGGGTATAATGTATACCAGGAAGTTGTTTAATAAATGCAGCTGTTTAAACAGGATAAAGGTTGGAATCATACCGCCTGCAAAGAACATGGTTATGGTACCCATAGCCATATAATATTTTCTTCCTATCAGATTACTTTTAGACAAAGGATAAGCTACCATAGCTGTAAAGAATACGTTAATGGCAGTACCCAGCAGGGTCTTTCCGACGGTTATCTTAAAGGCCTGTAATACACTGCTGTCTGCAAATACGGTAAGGTAATTCTCCAGGGAGAATTTTCTGGGCCACCAGTAGATTCCTCCCATCATGGCATCCTTTGCGTCGTTAAAGGAATTTACGACTACATACCAGATTGGGTAGATACATAGGAAACATAATATAATCATAAAGGTGGTATTTAAGGTATCAAAGATAAAAGTTCCTCTGGAACGTTTTATATGCGTGCTTTTTACAGTTTTCATATCAGTTATGGCATCCTTTCTTTCTATAAGGTTTCTTATCGGATAGTTGTGTCAATGTTAATAAAACAACATTAATACAGCGATCTTCCGAGAAGTTTCTTGCATGTCTTGTTAGCAAAGAGCAGCAGGAACAATGCAATTACTGACTTGAACAATCCTACGGCAGTTGCATAGGAATACTTTCCAAGAGACATACCTACCTGATACACATAGGTATCAATAACCTGGCTTCTTGATATATTCACCTGGTTCTTTAAAATCAATATCTGATCAAAATTAGAATTTAAAAGTCCTGATATCTGTAAGATAAGCATAATGGCTATGGTTCCGGTTATAGAAGGCAGGGTTACATAGAAGATTTTCTGCAGTTTTCCCGCACCATCTACGGTAGCTGCTTCATAAATCTGCTGATCTACACTGGTAATGGCTGCAAGGTACAAAATTGCTGACCAGCCAAGTTCCTTCCATATATCCGAGATCAGCGCCACGCCCCAGAAGTATTTGGGATTTCCTAAAAAGGATACCGGTTCCTTCATTAAGTGAAAGGTTACTAAAAAGTCATTGATAACACCTTCTTTTGACAACCAGGTAGTCAATATACCGCCCAGTACAACCCAGGAAAGGAAGTGAGGCAGATAAGATATGGTTTGTGTAACTTTCTTAAATTTAATTCCCCTGATTTCATTAATTAATAGTGCAAATATAATAGGCAGAGGAAAACCGATAAAGAGCTTTAGCAAGCTTATGCCTATTGTATTGATCATTACATCCGAGAAATTGGAATCCTGAAAGAACTCTTTGAAATACTGGAGTCCTACCCAGGGTGCTTCTGCAATGGATTTCGTAATCTTAAATTTCTTAAAAGCAATGATGATACCGCCCATTGGTACATAGTTGAATACCAGCATCCAGATAAGCCCCGGAAGTACCATGAACTGCAGATACCTCTGATTCCACCATCTCCCCAAGTTTCCTTTTTGTTTTACTCCTGCTCCTCTTTTTACAGACATTTCTTAGCCCTCCGCATACCGCTTAAAATCCAGCAGTGCTGCCACAGTAGAAAGAGTGAAAGATATTCCATGTGGCATCCTTTCTGACTTGTATTTTCTTTCACTCAGATTATTTATCAATGTATCCCAAACAGTGATATGGCTTTTCAGACATTCCCTAAGGGTTTATAAACTTTTTCAGGTCCTTGTTCAATTCTATGGAATGCTCTGCCTTTAGGGACTGATACCCTGCTTCCGCAGCCTCATTTCTTTCCTTGTTATATTCTTCCTCCACAGCCTCATTAAAAGCCTCCTCGGAGGTATCCGAATTGAGCTTCAGAAGATAGTATCCGTTTACGGTTTCAATTACTTCGCTTACTTCTCCTTCTTTCATGGAGATAACGGTATCTTCCAGTACCTTCTCTTCCCCAAAGGTATCTTTCCCTGCTGTAAATGTAAGTTCTCCTGACCTTATTCCAGCTTCCTCTCCCAGTTCTTGAAAGCTTTCTGTCAAAGCTTTCGACTTCAGTGTTGAAAGAAGTTCCTTCTCCTCTTTCTGCCCGAAGAGATAGGTGATCTTAAATTGCCTGTAATCCTTCTGGTCCATTCTGCTTCGTATTGCTTCTTTGTCAATGTTCGATTTATCTATGTAAATATTGTAATATTTGGCGGTTAATGCAAGCTTTTCCTGTATGGCTGTAACGCTCTCAATTGAAAGTCCATAGGAACTTAAGGTTTCCTCACCGAAATTTTTCTGAATGCTTTCTGCTCTTCTTCGGCACTCTGACTTTTCCTCCTCTGTCAGGGTATATCCTTCTTCTATGGCCATTTCATAAAATAGCTGGTATTTTATTGCATTGTCAACGGCTGCATCGGTAAGTTCCCTGGCCAGTTCTTTTGCCTTTTTGTCTCCGGAACCCTTCCCGTCCTCCTTCATATAAGAGGTATAAAGTTCCTCCTGCATATTGGCTAACAAAACATGATACATCATTTCATTAAGATAAATAGCAGTCTTATCAAAAGTAAAAGCAACTGTAGATTTATAATTCAGATCCTTCTGACAGCCGCCTAGTAATACTGCCATTATGATAAACAGGAACAGGACTGCTGTTTTATGTTTTAAGTAAGATTTCCTGCCATCCAATTTCTTTTCGATTGTCCGGAGCTCATCCTTTATTTTTATTCCGTTACGGTTCATTTGTCCTCCTTCTGTCTGAAACGGCTGTTCTATGATTCTAGTATAGCAGACATTATAAAATGAAAAAGATACAAGATTTTTAAAAAGGTGTTATTTTTTTAGATAGCAGGTGATACCTGAAAAATTCCGGACACCCTTGCAAAACATACATTTTTTGGGATTTCCTTTAAAGATAAGACTCATATGGTTTAAGATTGAATAGAACAACCGAAAAGAAGCAATAGAAAAAATAAAAAATATTGTATTTACAAATATTATCATATTTGATATAATGAAGTCCTCAATATTAGTTTTTTGACTAAACTATATCTTGCATACACTATGCCCTACATCTAATCAAAAGTTTTTTCTAGTTTCTGGCTTCATCGTCGACCCCCATTTGAACATAATTGTAATACATTTTCCACGAAAAAGGTACAGGCAGATACACTTATTAAAGTTCTTCAAAGATTTCAGACAGCAAGTAAGACCTATGAGTCTGGTTACTGGACCCGGGACGGTTCTTGCAGAGAAGCTGCAGATTAACAGAGAAAGGAGGAAGGTATAGATATTCAAACAGTATGTAGGTAAGTAAAAACAAAACTATATTTTTGGAGGGGTAATTATGAGTAAATCATTTAAAAAAGTTCTATCATTCTTCTTTGCATTTATGCTGGGTTTTACAGGTTTATTTACAATCAATGCCAGTGCTGCCACTGATTACTGGCAGAATTGGACAGACGGCGGCGGTACTGTTAACGCTGTCAATGGTTCAGGCGGCAATTTCAGCGTAAGCTGGACAAATTGCGGTAATTTTGTTGTAGGAAAGGGATGGAACAGCGGAAATGCTTCAAGGGTTGTAAATTACAATGCCGGTGCCTTTTCCCCTTCCGGTAACGGATATCTGACCTTTTATGGCTGGACCCGGAATTCCCTTATTGAGTATTATGTTGTGGACAGCTGGGGTACCTATAGACCTACCGGCACCTACAAGGGAACTGTTAACAGTGACGGCGCAAACTATGATATCTATACAAACATGCGCTACAATGCTCCCTCTATTGACGGTATCCAGACCTTTCAGCAATTCTGGAGTGTACGGCAATCTAAAAGAGCTATCGGCAGTAATGTTCAGATAAACTTTCGTAATCATGTAAATGCCTGGTCCGGTAAAGGGATGAATCTGGGCAGCAGCTGGTCTTATCAGTCAATGTGTGTGGAAGGTTACCAGAGCAGCGGTTATGCCAATGTAACTGTCTGGTAATTGCAGAATCTCGTTCCTTAGCGTTACTCTGCTTTCTTTCAGCAAAAGCATGACCTATGGATACGGTCCGGTATTATAACTAAGAACTATTAAATACTTACCTACATACTGTTTGGATGTTTCTTCCCCCCCCCTGCTTATATCCTCAAATGATCAAAGTAAATTGTTATCTGAAAGGGAATTAAATGAAAAAAAGTTTATTACTTGTACTTTTTCTTATATTTTTTATACAGAACAGCGGCTGCTCCAGCAAATCTCCTGAAGAGCTGGTATTTGTACAGGGCGGCAATTTTGTTAATTCACACTCCTCTTTTTATGGAGAGACAACAGAAATAGAGGATTTTTATATCGGAAAACAGGAAGTCACCCAGAAGGAATGGTCTGCGGTAATGGGACAAAATCCCTCTGAGTTCAAGGGTGATAACCTGCCAGTTGAAACAGTCAGTTGGTATGAAGCAATTGAATACTGCAATAAAAGAAGTGATAAGGAAGGTAAAAAGCAATATTATAATATCAACAAAGAGCAGATTGACACAAATAACACCAATGAATTCGATGACGTAAAATGGATTGTTACAATCAATCAGGATGCTGATGGTTACCGTCTTCCTACCGAAGCCGAATGGGAATACGCTGCCGGCGGCGGCCAGCAGAGCAAAAACTATCTTTATAGCGGAAGCGGCATTGCAGAAGAAGTTGGCTGGTATTGGAGAAATTCAGGAAAGGACCTCTTATCCGGAGACTGGAGCTGGCCAGCCATATCTGCAAACAATAGCAGCACAAAAGCAGTAGGCAGCTGTAAACCAAATGAATTGGGGCTTTATGATATGTCAGGAAATGTGCGGGAATGGTGTTTTGACTGGTACGGTGAGGGGGATGCTAACAGCAGTTCTTCCAGGGTAACAAAGGGGGGTGGATGGATTGGCGATGTAAGCTGTCTGGAGCCCTCTTTCAGAGGTAAATTCGAAGCCAACGGGAAAGGCTCCGACCAGGGACTTCGTATCTGCCGGAATGCAGAATGAAAACCAGCTGATTTCCCGGCTGTGTCTGAAAACTGCTCGTTGCCGGACCAACAGTTCCACTTCGTGAGAGGAAAGGTACGATTTTGGGGACGTAGCGGTGTTACGTTCCCCAAATTATAACACTGAATACCGCAAAGCGGGGCATTCAGTACGGTGCAATGAGTTTTCAGACATGACCAGGGTTTTGGTGCGGGTAGATCAATTGAAATATTTATTTTGGTGTTCTTCTTATTTTTCGGAAGAATTTAAGGATAGATTCTTTGGAAGCTGCGTTCTTACTGTCCTCCCGCATTGCTTCTTCGATAAATAGCTGCTGTGAATCGATGGGCTCCGCTTCAATGTCGATCTTTCTGTAAGTGCCGTCCTTACCAAGTATCCTTGCTTTTACGGAATCGCTGAACATAACCTCCAGAATATGCTGAATTCTTTCTTTTATATCCTCATCCAATATAGGGCAGGCAATTTCAACTCTTCTCTGGGTGTTTCTGGTCATCATATCTGCAGAGGAAATATACAGCCTGGCATCTTTCCCCAAGCCAAAACTGTAGATTCTGCAATGCTCCAGGAATCGTCCTACAATACTATACACAGTTATATTATCCGTTTTTCCCTTTATTTCGGGAAGCAGGCAGCAGATTCCTCTGATTATAAGCTTAATCTTCACCCCTGCCTGAGATGCTTCTGATAACTTATTAATAATTATCTTATCCGTCAGGGAATTGGATTTCATTACAATACTGGCAGCTTCTCCTCTTCTTGCCTTCTCTATTTCGTCATCAATGAGAGCAATGAGATTATTCTTGAAAGAATAAGGAGCCACAAAGAGGTTGTTGTAATTCCCTTTTAAGTTACTAATGGACATATTCTTAAAGAATTCATTGGCTTCCTGCCCGATTATCTGATTAGCTGTCATGAGGGAAAGATCTGTATACAGTTTAGCGGTCTTCTCGTTATAATTTCCCGTTCCTATCTGTGTGATATAAAAGATACGGTTTCTGTCTCTTCTGGTAATGAGACAGATCTTACTGTGTACCTTAAAGCCTTCAAATCCGTAAATAACATTACAGCCTGCCTCTTCAAGACGCTCTGCCCACTCTATGTTATTCTTCTCATCGAACCTTGCCTTTAACTCCATAAGAACCGTTACTTCTTTGTTATTCTCTGCAGCGTTGCAAAGGTAATCAATGATTCTTGAATTTCTGGACAAACGATAAATGGTTATTTTAATCGAGATTACAGATGGGTCCTGGGCACTTTCTCTAAGAAGCTGAAGAAAGGGTTCCATCTGGTCATAGGGATAGAACAGCAGGATATCCTTACGTTTTAACTGCACCGAAATATTTTCATGGCTGTTTAACAGGGAAGGGTATTGTGGTTTAAACACCGGATAGCTTAGCTGCTTTAACAGGGCTGAGGGTAAATGGCCCTGCAGGTCAAATACAAATCCAAGTACTAAGGGAGCTACACTTGTAAATACCTGTTCTTTCGTCAGATTCAGTTTAGAAAGCAGAAAGCTGCTCAGACTCTTGCTTAAGTGTCCCTGAACCTCCAGCCTTACCGGTGAAAGCCTGGCTCTTTTCTTAATGACCTTCTTCATTCTCTCCCGGAAATCGTCATCTACCTCAAAGACTTCATCCTCAGGACTGATATCTGCATTTCTTGTAACAGATATGACTGCTGCGCAATCCACCTTGTACATGCCGAACACTTCTGCTATGTGTTCTAATACAATCTTCTCCATCAGTATGTAGCTGTTTTCTGTACCAGGAAGCATAAAATAAGCAGGTAAGGACTGAGATATGGGAATAAGTCCAAACTTCGTGGATTCCCCTGTAAACTCACATATAATATAGATTCCCTTATTTACAAGATGAGGGAATGGATGCCTGGAGTCAATCACCTGAGGGGACAGTATGGGTTTGATATCCTCTTCAAAGATTTTATCCAGTTGTTTTTTCTCACTTTTTTTCAGTTCACCGCTCTCCAGATTACGTATTCCAAATTCTCGGAGCTTCTCTTCCACCGTCTGAAATACCCGATCCCGCTCTTTATACAAGGGTACTGCAGCCTGAAATATGAGCTCCAGCTGCTGTTTTGCCGTAAGTCCGGTCTTATCGTCCACATTATTATCCATATACATAAGGTCGGTAAGACTGCCTACCCTTATCATAAAGAATTCATCCAGATTGCTGGTAAAGATGGATACGAATTTCAACCGTTCATAAAGAGGCACAGTCTCCTCCTCTGCTTCCTCCAACACACGTCTGTTAAAGCGAAGCCACGACAGTTCCCTATTCTGCATAAAGGGTTCATCATTTTCCAGATGGGGCATACACATTCTCCTTTATTATTCTTTCGTATAGATATCCTTCTCTGACACCATAACGACTGACAAATATTTCTTTTGCACTGTAGAAATCAGCTATGGTATCCACTGCAATCAGCCCCGGGATTATGGTATGGATTCTATCCGGGATTACCTGCAATACCGGTGATATGGTCTGCTTTCTGCTATTTTTTATTGTATCGAGGATTTCTTTTATGTCAGAGGTTTTTATTATGATATTTTCTTTACCATAGCCATAAATCTGATTGCTCAGCTTGGCGGCCGCACGCATGGTACCGCCTACACCACAGATAAAAGGTGCTGTTTCTTCTTTTAATTCCAGGGACTTTAATGTCTCCTTTATATGTTCTCTTATTAATTCTCTCTCTTCTTCTTTGGGAATAATCTTTTTTACATAATTTACATAAAGATTTAAAGAACCAACAGGCATACTGGTTGCATATTGAATCTGTCTGTCCTGAAAGGACACCAGCTCAGTACTTCCGCCGCCGATATCTACCAACACGCCGGAGCTTTCCGGAAATACCTTTATAGCCCCTTTAAAGTCAAGAGTAGCTTCTTCCTCACCGGATATTAATTCTACATCCAGACCGGTTATTTCTTTGATTGTCTGGATTACTTCTTTGGTATTTACTATATTTCTAAGGGAAGCCGTTGCAAATATATTTAACTCTTCCTCTTTGATTCCAAAATTACTGATATAATGCTTATACTCATTTAATATATCACAGGCCCGCTTTATTCCTGCGGTGCTAAGCCTCTCTTTTTTGATATAGTTAACAAGGCCCGCCATGGTTTTCTTTTCAAAGATTGACTTTAAACCCATTTCACTTGTTTCATAAATACATAGTCTCATAGTGTTGGAGCCTAAATCCACAATTGCATACAGCATATCATTTCCTCCTGTCTGCCCGGGTACAACCTACTGGCATTGTATCCCGACAATGTTTTAAATATGTAAAGTATTTATTAAGACAATGTAAAATTCTACAAAATACTGCATTTTACTTCTACATTATAATTTTGCTTCCATAACATCATTTTACTTTATAATATCATAACCTTGTTTCAGAACTTTGGATTTAATGTATTGAAAGGTTTCCTCTTCTCCTTTTTCCATTAACATTACCAATAGTTTTTCTAAGAGCTTTTCTGTTTCCGGGTGTATTAAATAGTGCTGTCTTGAAGTATTAAAATAATCATAGGCATCTCTGTCGGTATATGCCTCTTTGTTGTAGATTCTGCTGGCTGCTACCCTGTCGCAGAACATCTCTACAACGTAATTTACCGGCATCCTCATTCCGGACATGGGAGCCCCCTCATTTACACTGTAATCAATCCAATATTCCAGATGGTGTTTGTTTCTGCCTTTATGATGAAGCCATGCCAGACTGTAGCCTCGGTCTTCTCGTTCTGCATTGTTTGGACTTCTATTTCCCTGAAAATACTTTGCACCTACCAGAAATTCTACAGGGCTGTATTTGGACATATCGTGTAACAATCCCTGCCTGTAAAGCCCTGCTCTGAAACAATATCTCATCACCAGATATTTATGATGATTAATTGTTCTTAAATGCTGTAACCACTTCATTCTGCCTGCCATACCTGCTTTCCGGCCCTTTCCCTCATGTTTGGGTTTTATTATATTCTTCCCTTTCAGTTAATGCAACCATTTCGCCGTAAAAAGTCAAATTTTGTGGTACTGGCTGGTGACGCGGAGGATATTCTATGGCGGGGAACGATGACTCGCTTCAAGGTCTCTGTCATGAAAGGTTGTGCGCTCAGCCAGTGGTGGATTTATACCTATGTTACGTAAAGACATCTTAGGACACAGTTCCAATTACCATTATACCATGGTGGATTTATACCCATGTTACGTAAAGACCCCTGGCAAGCTGCTAGCACCGAAGGTACTGCCTTGCTCGGGGGAGCCCGGCAGTGCTCTGGTGCAACTACTGTCATTTAAGTGTCATAGGAATTCCTTCAATAGAAGGTCTATTTTTTTCTGTTACTGTTATCTTTCTGACGTTCTCTCCTATAAGCTTTTAGGTTGGTAAGTTCCTTGGAGGCCTCCATACTTAGCCGGTTGTTCAGGTGATTTGATTCGATGTTACTTTTTGTTTCCTTCCGGAACTGTTTTACGATCAGATAGGCTACACCGTAGAATATAACGATTGCAATTCCTGCTATTAGTCCTGTTCCCTGACCTTTGATAAAGGGCATGCTTATTATGGCAACGATTAGACATAGAAGTACAAACAAGGAGGAATATGGAAATCCTCTTAACCGTAGCCTGTCTTCCGGTTTTCCGTGATTTCTTCGGAATCGGATGTGGGTTGCCATTATCATGGAATAGGTAAACAGGGCAGAGAAGCCGCCGGCACTGATTAGGAACAGATATACCTGAGGAAGCAGTAATCCTACATATAAGCCAAGCAGCATGGCTGCACCGGAGAATAAGATTCCCTTATAGGGTACTTCTTTCACTTCTTTTAGAAATGGCGGTGCCCATCCGTCATCTGCCAGTGACCTTATCATTCTTCCCAGTCCGAACATGGAAGCTAACATTGTGGATAGGATGGCAGTTATTAATACAATATTCAGGACTGTGCCTGCCCAGGTAAATCCGTAGCGGTTAAGCACTGCTACCATTGGGCTTACATCTTCTCTTATTTCTCCTGTTGGTATCAGGAAAAGGGTGGTACCTACTGACAGTATATATAAAGCTAACAGTATTACCACTGTTCGGTGGATTGCTTTTGGTACTGTTTTTCTGGGTTCTCTTGCTTCTGAAGCTGCAAGGCCGATTATCTCAAAGCCTGCATAGGCAAACATGATTATTAGCAGACTTCCTGCAAGCCCTCTGAAACCGTCCGCAAAAAATGCCTCATTTGTAATTGCCGGAGTATCAAAAACGGCAGCTGCACCATTTGTTGTTACGCCCCTTACAATTCCCAATATAAGTAATACACCCATTATAATAAATGCTACTACCGTCAGCATTTTTATAGCTGCAAGTCCGCTCTCTAATTTACTTAGTCTGCTTGCACCCAGTAGATTAATCAGTGTTACTCCTATTATTATGGTACTTCCCAATATAGTAGTAGAAACCTCCGGAAACCAGTTTTTAACCAGTAATGATATTGCGGTTGCTTCACTGGACATGGCAAGTACCATTCCTGTCCAGTATACCCAGCCTGTTATAAATCCTGCTCCTGGTCCATAGGCATCGGCGGCAAATCCTCGAAAGGAACCAACGCCCGGATTATTCACAGTCATTTCAGACAACGCAAATAATATAAAATAAACAAGTACACCACCCAATATATAAGAAAGGATTATTGAAGGACCTGCAGAGTGTATTGCCACAGAAGATCCTAAAAAGAAGGAACCGCCGATTACGGAACCCACTGCCATCATTGTCAGCTGCCAGGCTGATAATCCTTTTTCATGCTTTTCACCCATGTTAACCTCCATTCTTATGTTTGAAGAAAATTGCGCCAGCATTAAATTTTACTATTAGTATCCCACAGAAGTTTTATTATATTAGCTGACTTTTGATTTTCCTTTTTAGCATGAGATTTTATAATTGAAAACTGCTATAATTTAGTAATTATATTGTTTATATTCAGAAGATGTTATACTATAATAATAGTCATACAATCAGGTTATTTTACTTAGATTTCACAGTAAGGAGATGTTTATGAAGTTTATGAGATTTATATCATTAATAAATTTTTTTATTATTCTTTCACTGGTTTTGCTTTCAGGCTGCAGCAGAGAAAACACAAAAAGCAATATTAACTATGAAACCCAAACTATCAGAGAGGATATATTATTTGATACTCATAATGATGATTTTATATTTATCAAAGGAGAGGATATCAATTCAGAGGGTAGCAACGCATTTATGGAATTTGATATGGACAAAAACGATGGTACAAGGGAAATGTTCATGATACGGGCAGATGTTAAAAGCGGTACTGAGATTATGTACTACAATGATAAGGCTGCGGTTAATCTATTACATGCGCTTAAGAACAATCCATTAGAAAATATAAATGCATTTAAGGAAGGAACTCTCCCGAGGGAAGATTATTATTATCAGGTTAGCTTCTATGATCTGGATGAAGATGGTCAGAAAGAAATAATACTCTCTATTGGCAACATGCTTGATGAAGAAGTCAGTATTATCTTTAAAACTACCGATTCTTTAGATACCCCGGCAAAATATATCGGTGCTGCCTACGGCGGGCAAAGTATGTATATAGCTTCTAATTACCATATTTATGCACCCTATGGCACTGAGGATCAGATAAAGGATTACATGTATTTTAATGAGAAACTGTATAAAGCTGTAGACTAATCTTCTGCTCATGATTCAAATCCTATGTTAAACTTAAGAGGGATATCCACTCAGTCCTTATACTGTTCATAAGGACTGAGTGTGATAACCCCCCCAGGTTCACTGCTAACTATCATCAAGCTTCTCTAAAGGTTTCATTTTGCAATAAATTATGCTACAATTGTCAGGAAAACCAACAAAGCAATAGCAGACAGCTCGAATTATAAGTACTGTCAAATGTAATGTGACAGTACCCCTTGCAGAAAGAAGAATAGTTTTGAAGAAGCAAAATGATTTTACAAAAGGCAGTGTTATAAGAAATATTTTAAGACTTTCCCTTCCAATGACCGTGGCTCAGTTGATCAATGTTTTATACAGTGTAATTGACCGTGTTTATATCGGTTTGATTCCTGAAAATGCCACGCTTTCCATGACGGGCATCGGTCTAACCCTCCCAATTCTTACTATTATTATCGCTTTTTCCAATCTCTTTGGTATGGGAGGTGCTCCTTTATGTTCCATCGCCAGAGGCAAAGGAAATAATGAAGAAGCAGAAAAAATTATGGGTAATTCCTTTTCACTGCTTCTCATATTTTCCCTTTTGTTAACCCTTTTAGGTTATATATTAAAAGAACCTTTACTTTATCTCTTTGGCGCAAGTAAAGAGACCTTTCCCTATGCCAATGACTTTATCAGTATCTATCTGATAGGTAACCTGTTCGTTATGATCAGTCTAGGCATGAATAGCTTTATTAACTCTCAAGGCTTTCCTGGAATTGGTATGGCTACTGTCCTGTTAGGAGCAGTTGCAAATATTATCCTTGACCCAATCTTTATCTTTGTATTTCATATGGGAGTTAAAGGCGCTGCACTTGCTACTGTTATCTCCCAGTTCTTATCCGCCTTCTGGGTATTCCGTTTCCTTACCGGAAATATGGCCATACTTCGGCTTAAATGGTGTAACCTGAAACTGAAGGCCTCTATTGTGAAACAGATTACGGCTCTTGGCCTCTCAGGGTTTATGATGGCTATTACCAACAGCATCGTCCAGATCGTCTGTAATAAGAGCCTTCAATTTTACGGTGGTGATCTATACGTTGGTGTTATGACCGTACTTAATTCCATCAGAGAAATCATATCCATGCCCGTATCCGGCTTAACAAACGGTTCACAACCTGTTATTGGATTTAATTACGGTGCCGGTGAGTATCACCGTGTCCGAAAGGCTATCCGTTTCATGTCTGCTGCCTGTATTGCTTACACCCTGGCAGCCTGGGGGGTATTACATACTTTTCCCCATTTTTTCATACAGATCTTCAACCACAATGAAAACCTAATAAAAGCAGCAGAAACAGCCGTGCGGATTTACTTTTTCGGTTTCTTTATGATGTCGTTGCAGTTTGCCGGACAGTCTGTCTTTGTAGCCTTAGGCAAAGCTAAGTATGCGGTATTCTTTTCAATCCTTCGTAAAATTGTTATTGTTGTACCACTGACAATACTGCTGCCAAGAATTCTGACAACCGGAACGGACGGAGTCTTCCTCGCGGAACCTGTATCTAATTTCATTGGTGGCAGTGCCTGCTTTCTTACTATGTTAACAGTGGTAAAAAGAGAATTAAAGACAAAAGAAATAGCTGTCTGACACTGGGTCAGGCAGCTATTTCTCATATCCTTACATTTATATTAAATCTTATACTCATCTATTAATTTCATAAAATCCTCTTCTTTATCCTTGGCATAATCAGCATACTCCATGTCCAGATTCTCTAATGTAGTAGCAAGCTTACCAAGAAAGGCCGGGATATCACTTTTTTTCATACTACCAACGGGCTTTCCAAGATGACAGGCACCTTCTAAAGATGAACCGCAGATATGCAGATCAAAAGCGTCTACAGGTTCATTATCCACCCTTCTCTTAATACCGGTAAAACCCAATGGACTTATCTGATGTCTTGCACAGGAATTCAAGCAACCGGATACAGAAAGCTGTGGCAGCCTGTCTGGGTTTATTCCTTCTGCTTTCATATAATCCAGAGCAGAGTGAATCAGTTCCTGACTTGCTATCATGCCAACCTGGCAGGAGGGTGTTCCCACACAGGATATACTTCTGGAAAGTGATGTGACCATGTTAGTATTGGAAAGCTTATCAAGCAGTATCTCTGCCTGCTTTTTTGTAAGATTTCTTACAAAAAGGCTTTCATCCATGGACAAACGGATATCCGGAGCAATATTATGATTTTCCGCCTCTAGGATCTCTTCAATGAAATCTCTAAGTACTTTAAAATCAGATATTTCAAATTGTCCGCAGATAGGATGGATTCTCACCGCAAACAGACTTTCCTGCTTCTGCTCAAAAATAACCTCACCTTTATCAGTAAATATAACTTCCTGGCCTGTTTTAGCATCCTTCTCTATCTTTATATCACAGGCAGCAAACTCCTCTGCGAATTCTACAAAGCCACTGTCGCCTTCTACTTCTTTTAATTTATTATAAAAGGCTTCCAAAAAGGCTTCTTCACCGATTCTTACCGGTACGTAACGAAGTCTTGCTTTTGCTTTATTCTGATAATCGCCTTCAGCCATAAACAGCCTGATTGCTGCCTCAACATAATGGAGAGCCTTGGATGGCTCAATCAGTTCTTTCAGTTCAATACCAATAGCCGGATTGTTACCAAGTCCGCCGGCCAGATATACTTTAAAATAAGGCTTACCCTCTTTTACGACTGCCAGAAAACCTAAGTCCGTGGAGGTACAGCCAGCATTATCCCTGCCGCCGTTAGAGTAGGCTATCTTAAATTTCCTTGGTAACCGATACTCGGTTATATGCTCCATTAAATATTCCCCGGTACAGACAGCAAAAGGGGTAACATCAAAAGCTTCACCCTTTTCCACCCCGGAGAGAGGTGACAGAGCAACGTTTCTGGGGAAATTACCACCGCCTCCTCTTGTATATAAACCATTTCGAATGGATTCCTCCATTATCTCACATACTTCATCAAGAGTCAGGTCATGCAGCTGAATCGCCTGCCTGGTAGTCAGATGAAGCTTCTCTATACCGAACTTTTCTGCTAAACGAAGAATCAAATCAGAATACTCTCTGCTCAGTATTCCTGAGGACACACGAAGACGAAGCATGAACTGCTCACCGCCCTTTTGTGCATAAACGCCCATTCCTCCTGAGATACCCTTAAATTCAGCAACCGTTAGTTCTTTTCGAAGGAAGCTTTCACCTTTTTCCTTAAAACCTTTTATTTCACTGATTAGTTTTTCTTTATATTCCAGTGTCTGCACTTTGCTCATATCAGAAAATTCCTTTCTGCCTGTGCCGTATTATTCCCTGCGGTACATTGCCTGTCTATGCTGCCTGAAGCACCATATGTAATTGTATACCGTCCTATTGTAAGTCAAACCATGGAAAAAATCAAGGTTTAACAAGTTAACTTACTAGAGTGCTTTTTGAACTTCTCTCTGATAGAATTACCATCATTATCAAGAATACCAGCAATACAAAAGGATATAAAAGAAACGTTACCGAGTTGGCAATTGCACCAAATAGCGGTGGCATAAAGGTTGAACCAATATAAGCACAGGCCATCTGCATTCCCATCATGGACTGAGAGGCTGCTTTACCAAAACGTCTCGGGGTTTCGTGAATCATACCCGGATAAATAGGAGCACAACCAAATCCCATAAGCAGCAAACCGCCCATCAGTGTGTAATCTCCAAAAGGCAGTATCAGCAAGATGATACCAAGAAGTATAATTCCTTCTCCCATACGTATCATGGTGTTACTCTTCACCTTCATGGTAATAAAACCACCAAGGAATCTTCCTGCCGTTATACCAAGATAAAAAAGTGATACCCATTTAGCCGCAGTCTCCGGTGAAACCTCCTTGGTATACACCAGGAAGCTGCTGCCCCATAAACCGGCGGTTGCCTCAATAGCACAATAAGCAAAGAAAGCAAATAAGGCGGAAAGTACACCTTTTTGTTTTAGTATTTCACTCTTTTTTAGCTCCTTCTGACCTTCTTCCTCAATATCTTTATTTTCCTCCTTGACCTTCTTCCACAAGGGCAAGGAAAGGAACAATATTACCGAAAGGCTTAACTGTAAGATTCCGATAGTTTTATACCCCAAATCCCATCTTCCGCCCTGTTTGAGAAAAGATGCCATAATGACAGGTCCAAGGGTAGCACCTACTCCCCAGAAACAATGGAGCCAACTCATATGATTGGCTTTATAATGTAATGCAACAAAATTGTTAAGTGCTGCATCTACAGAACCTGCTCCCAGTCCTAAAGGAATTGCTAAAAGGCATAACCAGATAAAGCTGTCAGAGTAAGCAAACCCAAGTAAAGCACCAGCTGTCATGATAACACTGATGGCTGTAACAAGTCCGGTTCCAAGCTTCTTAATAACAACCCCACTGAAGAAACTGGAGACAATGGTTCCACCTGATACTATCATAGTTACAATGCCGGCATAGGATACAGGCACATTAAGTCCCGGATGAATTGCCGGCCAGGCAGATCCAAGTAAGGAGTCCGGAAGCCCCAGACTGATAAATGCAAGATATATAATAATTAACAGTAATATTGTCATTCTAACCTCTTTCCTGAAAGTCCATGATGTAGATTCTTAATTATGCAATACCTAATACCCAGTATTAATAATATTTCATATTCACAGGACACTCTTATTAATTTAAACAATTTATAGCTTAATTGTTTACAAGCCTTTTCTGGACAGTACATACTTATCCACCGAATGCTCCAATATAAATCTAATCATACCCTGTTCAAAATCCTCTTCGAATTTTTGTGATATCACCAGAAAAATATCGAACTTTCCAAAAAGAAGCTTTTCTGCAACTTCTTTAATTCCCGCAGCATCCTCTTCCTGAAAGAAGTCACCATACAAGACTATCTGCTCCGGTGCTATGACACAGGATAAAGCTGCCACAAGCCTGCCAACAGCTTCCCCTATTTCTTCCCGGTTATCATAGTCAAGCTTAATCCAATCCACTCCAATAGGAAGACCTGCGATCTCACCTGCAAAGCTTTTATTTCCTGTATAAACTTCACCGTTTAGAACAATCCCGGCACCGGGCTGATAAAGCCTTGGAAAATAAATTCCTGCAACATTCATCATACCTCCGGGTGCTTTGTAGTGGTAATAACCGTTTACTGCCCCATTGATATCATTGATAAAGATAACCGGTATTTTGTATTTCTCCCTATAATGCTTCATAAAGACATCACCAGTTAAGTTTCTGTAGTCATTAATGGTTACAACTCCGTCCTCTTCTTCCCCTGGCAATCCAAAGCCGATTATTGATATATGGGAAACCTTTTCTCTTCCCCTGTCTATAAGTTCCTCAAAGCTTTCCAGCTGAATATCCTCTATAAAGGCTTCTTCTTTATAAACGATCTCACCTGCAAGATTAACTACCGCCAGATGAATACAGTTCTGATTCTCTTTCTGATGACCATAGATAACAATACCATAGCTATAATTTACATTATAATGATATAAAAGTGAGGGTCTGCCTCCGTTAGAGGGTACCATTTCCCCTTCCTGTACTTCTCCATTCTTTACCATATCCGTTAGAATGGAGTTGACAGTTACTACACTTAACCCCGTCTTTAGAGATAACTCCTGCTTCGTTGCTTTTCTTAAGGTCTTTAAATGTTCCCTAACAAGATCTTTATTAACTTCTTTCATCAACAGGGTATTTCCGATTAACATAAAACACCTCCTAATACTGATTGTAAATGATTAATTTTTACAATTACTTTTTAAAAGTTCTTTAATAAGTAATTTTATTATAATGAGTACTAAGAACTCTGTCAATCTTAATTTCTTTAAGCTATTCGTACAAAAACTCTTATACTAACTGTACTGACATACTGCTTCTAAAGCAGTACATCTCATACAGCTATATAAGAGTTTAATATCAGCTTTTTTCAATATATCAAGTGTTGTTATAGGCGCCAAAAGCCAGTTTATATTAATGACAGAAATCTACATTAAATTGAAAGCTTCATGCTTCCAGAGTAAGGTATAAGAATTCCTAGTACTCTGTTATTTTTTCTATAATGTATCTTTTATCGGATATTAAAAATCAGTGGTGCCACAACCAATATAAGGCCTGCTAATGCCATGCATACAAAAAAGACTCTGTTGTCTGCAGCTAGTCTTATATCCTCCTGCAATCCTCTACCCCATTTCAGTGATAACTTCGTCTCATTATCCCTGACATCGCTTCTTATACTCAGCCCACCGAGCACGGAAAGCCCTCCAATAACGAGCAACAGCATACCTGCATATTCAATAATACGCATATAGCTATAGTCATAATATCTGCTAATTAGATAACAAATCCCCATTACTATTCCAAATAAAAGAGAAAAAATTATTACTCGAACTAAAATAGTAAATAATAATCGCTTCAACACCATTACCTCCTAGTCATCTGTATTTGTATTTTACACAGTACATTTCAACTTATGTATATTATACCTCAGCTGTATTAATCTGTAAAATTATAATACCATTAGAGTTTTGTAGATTATAAGGGTTTTTATATAGCTTCTTCAAGTAGAATTTACATCTCCGGATACACCATTCAAACAGCTAAGCCATATACTATACTATCAACATAATCAGAGGTAACACATGAACCGAAATTATTCCAAGGAACATGTAACAGAGCTGGAGACTTTACCTGAAACATATACGGTTGATATGGCTGTTAAAAATAAAGATGTGGTTTTAAGTGCCGTAAGACCTCATAATACTGAACGATTCTATGGTTTTCTATCTAATATAGACAAGGGTATACCAGATAAAATAAGAATAACCGCATTTGAATCCGATAATGCGGATATATCAACCAAAAGCATCCTCCAATATGACGGCAGCTCAATTATTTATACCGTCTTCCATAAAGATTCCACAACCTATTACGGAGATAAAATTATTGCCAGCTGCCGTAACAATAATGATATTTTTGATTATTATCTCACTACTGTAGATTCACAGATGGTGCCTGTATATTGGCTGAGCATTTAAAGAGCACGATTTAATAATCTTTTAATTGCAACCTGCAGGATACATCACCCACAAGCAGTGTATCAGGGTGTAATATCCCGCAGGCTGTATTCCAGAAATTAACAAATTCGTTCTTTCTCTGAAAAGGGAAAGTAAGATAAACCTGCGTGCATATATTAAATTAATTAAATCTGGAAGGTTAGACTATGGCTGACGGAAAAGCAGACAATCAATTAAATCTTGCCCTGGATGTTCCAGAGCAGGTAAGAGATAGGACATTGGATCTAAACGTGGGTTTCATACCGGAAGTGAAACTATGGGAACTTATCGTTAAATTCAGTGGTAATATTTCACGAATCGCAGAAGAACTAGGTGCTGTGGTGGTGCCCCTTCAGAATGAGTATGCCATTATAACCATTCAGCAGGAGCTGATACCAAGATTATCAGAATATCAGGAAATAGAATTTATAGAAAAGCCAAAGCGTCTCTTTAATTCTGTTAATCAGGGCAGAAGTATCTCCTGTATCAATCCACTTCAGACCGCCCAGTTCAATCTCTTTGGCACCGGTGTTATTGTTGCGGTTATCGATTCCGGTATCGACTATGCCCACCCTGATTTTAGAAATCCTGATGGCTCCACCAGAATACTGGAATTATGGGATCAGACCATTGAAGGTGCTCCTCCGGAAGGTTATGCCATTGGTACCTTATATACCAGGGAAAAAATCAATGAAGCCTTAAATGCACCGGACCAGGCAGCAAGGCTTGCTATTGTTCCCAGTGTGGATTTATCAGGCCACGGGACACATGTGAAGTGGTTGAAGGCGAAAATCTGCAGCATTAATTATTGAGGTAATTTCCAAACTGGTAACCTGTATATCATAGTTAAAATCTCCAATGTATAATTATTTCCTGATTCTTCTCAATATCCTTTTCTCCGATTTCAATATAATCTACAAATTCATTAATAATCTCATGATCCAATTTATCAAAATTTGCAAACTTACGAATCAGATCCTCTTTCCTCTCATTGGCAGTATCATCTGAAACCATTGATTGAATTACTCCCTCCAAATCTTTTATCATTGATTTAAGCTCCTCTGCCTCTTGTGTAAGAGAGTTTTTTAAATCCGTATACTCGTCTTCCGATATGACCTGATTTACTTTGTCAATATATAAAGCAGTTAAAGCTTTTTTTGCTTTTGATAGCCTATCCTCCATTGCGGAAAGTTCAGATTGCTTACGTTTTATTAATTTGCTGTTGTCTGGATTGAACGTAAAAAATTCTTCAAGCTGCTCCTGCTGCAGCTGGGTTTGTATTATGCCTTTTAATTTTTCCTCTAATAAAGAAATCAGCTTTCGGTAACTAACGGAATGAGAGGTACACTGTTTCTTCATCGTCCTAAGATAGAGCTGGCAGTAAAGACTCACATATTTTTTATTACCATTACACCTGCACATTGTACTTCCACAGTCCTTGCACTTGACTTTTCCTGCCAGAAGATTAATTTGCTTCTGCCCCTGCTCGTCAATGGAGCATGCATATTTTCTGCTTTTTTTTAATCTCTGTACCAGTTCAAATGTATCCTTATCTATAATGGGCTCGTGACAGCCAGGTACTATAATCCATTCTGATTCCGGCACCGTAACTACTTTTTTACTCTTGTAACTGACTTTTTTCTCTCTCCCCTGAACCATATCCCCTATATACATTCGATTACTGAGTAACCTTTGTATGGTAGTTGTTCCCCAAATATTTTTTTCACCATATTTAGCCTGTTTTGAAACGTTCTGATATGTAAACCCTTTCATTTTCTTATAATTGCTGGGAGTTGGAATTCCTTCCTCATATAACTTATTACATATCTGTCTGTTTCCAAGTCCCTGCACTGCATAACTGAAGATTTTTCTTACGACCCTTGCAGCTTCTTCATCAATAATAAGCTTATGCTTATCCTCCGGAGACTTTCTATACCCATATGAGGCAAATGATCCCATGAATTCCCCCTGTTCCATCTTACTCTTAAAAACGCTTCGTATATTTTCAGAAAGATCCTCACTGTACCATTCGTTTACCAGCCCATTTATTTGCCTTGCTTTTTTATTTCCCTTCACTTCGGTATCTGCATTGTCCACTACACCTATAAACCGGATTCCAATAAGGGGAAATAGTCCATGAATATACTTTTCGACTAATTCCATATCACGTGTAAACCGGGCCTGCGTCTTACAAATTACAACTTTAAAACAGCCAGCTTTTGCATCTCTGATAAGCCTTTTAAAATCAGGTCTTTCCCCATCAAGGCCAGAGTAATCATCATCTGAATAAATATCATATATGGAGAATTGTTGGGCTATAGCATAGTTAATCAGAAGTAGTTTTTGATTCTGGATACTTGCACTTTCATCACCTTGGCTTATTTTGTATTCATCTTCCTTAGACAGCCTGCAATAAATGGCAGCTTTATCCACATTTACACCTCCCCTAAAATCAACCAAATGACAACTCTGTGGACTGGTGTATATACCAAAAATACTGGCATATATGTTGGATATATCCCATCACCTATCACCCCAATCCATTCTGCTGTCTATTTTTAAGAATTCTAATAATAATCTGTTTTACAGCTTTTTCCTTCTCCTCTTGTGTACTGGTTTTATAAACATCCTTTACTACAAGCATGAAAGTCCTCCTTCTTATGGGTGTATTCTTAGTAAATATATTTGAATTACAATTTGTCCTATTCGTTAAAAGGTAATTGCTTACTTTTAATAATATCGATCGTAAAAAACAATAGTCAATTAAGCATAAGATTAAAAAAAACTAAACATTGACCTATGCTTAATTGATTATTGTTAGATAAACTGCTGAAAGTATAACTTGCAGCACCCAGCAGCTATAAATCACATATGCACATAAAATGCATTCTGTTAAAAGGGGACAGGTTCCATAGTTTCCTTTCTCTATCTTTTGGTAAGCAGGAAATCTTCGATTTTTAACAAAAAAAATCCACCCAGCCTTTCGCCAAGTGGATAAAGAACTTATTTTATTTAGTTTATGTGGATCTCGTCTGAAATAGATTCAGACCATGGAAATGATATTGCATATCTCTCAATCATTATTGCTGTTTAATAAAAATACTAGGTTTAAATTCCTCTGTCAGTGCTTTTCATCATGACCGCAGACTATCTATAAATTCATTATTTATGGCACTAACTGTTTTATTAAAAATTACCTTGGAAGTAACTTTCCCGATAGTTTCGAGATAATCTGCGCCTGAAAGATACTTTGCACGTTTAAAAATAAGTTCTTTCGCCAGATAAATACACCGTCTCTCTTCATATACCCGCTTTTGCTCATTTTCAATGGAGGTGATATCCTTAACCTTGGCTACACCAACAACTCTGCGTATCAGCTCAAGTCCTGCTGAACCTGCCGTGTTCTCCAGTACTTTCCTTAAATAATAGCTTCTAAAATCCGGGTTCCTTGCCATAACATCCGTTACATATAATTCATACAATTGATTGAATTTATCTTTAAATAGATCAATTATATTTTTTATGGTATTTAGGCACCACCCGCAGAATTCATACCTTTTATTATTATCCTCTATTGTAGCATCACCATGACACCATGCAAAAAAAATATTAGCAATAATATTTCCTATATCAAATCCCATAGGTCCGTAAAATGTAAATTCCGGATCAAAAATATATGTATGGTCTTGATTAACAAAAATGGAGCCTGTATGTAAATCTCCATGAATCAATGCCTGGGCATTATTCATAAACTCATATTTTAACTTAGCCACTTCTGTATGCAGCCTCCTGTCATCATATATCTCCCGCTTAATAAAAGCATCGTTTCTGGGGAATATACTGTTACAGCCGGACAGATTAAGGTATGGCTCTGTAAAGACCAGATTTTCAGAAATCTCGCATAGCTCCGGATTCACATATTCACAAACCAAATTCTTTTTTTCTTTGTGATCCATTACCAAGTCTGAGGTTCTAAGTAAACAATTCGAGAGATAAGTTGTTATATGATCAGCAAAATGAGGATAGGTATTGTGCTCCAGTAATCCTGTCCTCATCATATCATGGTATTTCATATCTTCCATGACAATAATACACATAACCGGATCATATAAATATACTTTTGGAACAAATCCTTCTACTAAGTGGTTTTGCAGGCTTAGTATCCTGGCTTCTATCATTCCGCGTTTTGTTGATATACCCAAATCCGGTTTAATTCTTGTTTCAGGTCCCGCCTGTTTCACTATAAAAGAATGATTTGTTTCTTCGTCAAATACACGAAAAACATAATTTAAATTACCATCACCAATCTCTAAACAACGTAATACAGATGCTGATGGAAAGAAATCCAGTTTTTCTCTAATATATTCCGGTACATCCATCTCCGTCAATAAAAAATATGTATTAAAACGCATTCTCTCACCCTCTTCATTGAATTGTTTATATTTCACAGTCACCATGTATTTCTTTGTTCTCTATTTGAATCATTTCATTTTTTTTATTCACCATGACAATTTTGGGTACATATTTTTTCGCTTCAATATCCTCCATTAAACAGTAGGTCATTATGATGACACGGTCTCCATTTACAGCCAAACGGGCTGCTGCTCCATTGAGCCCAATAATCCCGCTGCCGGTCTTTCCTTCAATTACATAGGTTTCAAACCGGTTTCCGTTATCTATATTTACAACCTGGACCTTTTCATATTCATTGATATCAGCGGCCTGCATCAGAGCCTTATCGATAGTAATACTTCCAACATAGTTAAGTTCCGCTGATGTAACTATTGCACGGTGAATCTTACTTTTTAACATAAATATCTGCATATGCATCCTCCAATTGCTTAATGGTATAGCTGCTGTTCCTTAGAACTACATCTACAATCCAGCAATATTTATCTGCCAACAACTGTATCTTTTTACGCGAATAGAACTCCTCCCTATACAATATTTCAAAATGAATGTTATCCTGCTTTGAAGTTCCTACCATGGAAAACGGTAGAAGTTCAGGGTTCTTACTATAATCATGGAGCAGGATTTCTTGTTTCCCATTATCAAAAACTAATAAATACTCTTGCATATAGTTAAAAGCAATTTCAAAAAAAGAGCCTTTACATAAATCCTCAAAATCCATATACTCCATAATGTTTCCTACATCAATTCCTCCATATCTTAAAACCCAGATAAATTTTTCTTTTTGCTGCAGAAGGTATTCTTCAATGGTTAATGACTCTTGCAGCCGGAACCGAAAAGGTATAGTATCCGTAAAAAGCCCCAAAAGACGCTGCTCTACTGCCTTCTTATCCCGCCCCATTGAATAAGTCCCTATAATAAAATCCTGTTTTTTCTCCTCACAATATACCAACAGAGCCAGAGCAATAAAAAACAGGTGGTATTCTGTAATTCCCATTCGGTTGCATAATACCTTGACTTCATTTTTATTGGCTATTTGAAAAAGGATAGAATCTACTCTTTTCGTCTGCTGGTAATCTTCCCGGTCCGGCTGGAATTTAACTGAACCCGGTCGGTTCCTTAACTGTTTTCTCCAAAAGGAAATGCTCTCGTTTTCCTTTTTTTGATTTTTATTTAAAAAATATTCCTTTTCGCTAAATGGTTTCCCTATACTCTTATCATCATAATAAAGGGAACATAATTCCTTCACCAGAATCCGGATGGATACATAATCCACTATCAGATGATGAATATTCAATAGAATAATCTGACGCCTATTTTCATCCTCAAAAAGTACCATCTGATACAATTCAGGAGACAGGACGTCAAAATCTTTTACATAATCTTCAATGCAAACAGAGTCTATATTATCTACATATTCCTGCTGTACCTTATAAGCCTTGTACTCATCTACAAGGATTATATAAGAATTTTCCTGCTTATTAAAATGTGCTCTTAGCATTTCATGATTCTGCAGCACCTGGTTAAATGCCTTCTGCAATCGTTTATAATCCATCGTACAGCTTAATTCCAATGTATAAACCATGTTGTATAATGGAAGGGGTCCTCTTTCGTTATTTCTTCCTGATCTGCTTTTCAGTTCTTCTTTTATTAAGATTTTTTGAAAAGAATTTGCCACCCATTTATGATTGCTGTCCATCTTCTTAGGAGGCTCCAGCTTATTATTATGTATATGCTGTGTCAGCAGCCCCGCCAAATAACCGAGGTTGTGTTGTCCTACCAGCTCGTGTAATTCCAAAGCTACATTCCATTCCTCTTCTAATAAAATATTCAATTCAAAGGCAGTCAGGGAATCTCCCCCCAGATTTACAAACTGGTCTTCATATGTAACTACTCTTAACCCAAGTACTTTAGCGCAACACTCCAATAATTTAGTTCCAACCTGCCGGTCTATAACCATTTCATTTTCACCTGGCACAATACACTGTACTCCAGTATGGAAATCCGGTAAATTATGCTTGTCCAGCTTACCATTGACATTGTAAGTAAATGAGTCAATCTGAATATAATAAGTTGGAACCATATAATACGGTAGCTGCTTTCTCAGTCTATGATCTATCGCAGCAACAGTAATTGTATCCTGCACGGTATAATAGGCCACCAGGCAGTCTGTTCCATTATCCTGGACCAGTAGAACCTTTGCTTTTAGAACCTTTGAGATTTGCTCCATTGTATACTCTATCTCTGCTAATTCTATACGAAAACCACGTATTTTAATTTGATCATCTATGCGTCCGTGGCATTCAATATTTCCATCCTGTCTTATACAGGCTAAATCACCACTTTTATAAAGACGTTCACCTCGATTTTGTGGATTCCTAAGAAAGCTTTGTTCATTTAGCTGTGGCTGATTAAGATAACCTTCCTGAGAAACCCCGATACCTCCTATATATAACTCACCTGTCTCATAATATTCACATGGAGTCAAATTGTCTTTCAATACATAAAGCTGAAAGTTTTTTAAGGCTCTGCCTATGGGGATATTTTTCCCTTTTGCAATATCCTCCCGGGTTATTTCATGATAAGCACAATAGACACATATTTCTGACGGACCATAGTAGTTAAAGATTCTGGTTTCGCCCCCTTTTGCCTCCATAACGCGTTTTGCCAGAGCGGAGGTAATCGGTTCTCCTACACTTACAATAATATGGGGGTAAGCAGGCATATCCAGGTGTTTTTCGTAATAGGACACCTGTAATTCTAATCTTGTCGGCGTGAAATCACAGCAATAGATATCATTTTGCTGAAAGAAATCCGTTAACAATCTGAGTGAAAATTTAGCTTCATCCGGCACCAGAACCAGCTCATTTCCATATAAAAGTGATGTATACATCTGCCCCACTGATACATCAAATACAAAGGGAGAAATCATTCCAATCCTTTTCTTTCCCTGTTCACACTGCAATTGAATACTCATCTCCGCAGACAGGTTAAGAACAGCCTTGTCCTCAATTCTCATTCCTTTTGGTTTTCCGGTGGAACCCGAAGTATAAATTATATAGGGATACCGTGCCGGGAGAAGTTCTGAAACCATTATGGCAGAATCCAGAGTATTATCCTGGCTGTCATAAATTCTTCTTCCCATCGCTTCCAGCTCAGCAAACTTTAGGATCTGTGCATTCACATCTCCTTCTTTCTCATCTGCTATTACAAAATGGGCATCACTGTCTTCCAGCATTATTTGAATTCTTGAAGCAGGATATATCTTATCCAAAGGTAGATAGGTACAGCCTGCTTTTAAAATGGCAAGAATACTAATGACATATTGGGCAGACTTCTCCAGATAGATTCCAATTACCATCCCAGGTCTGGTATAGGAGCGCAAAGAAGCCGCCACCTGGTCGGTTATTGTATTAAGTTCCTTATAGGTATAAGATTTATCCTTGTACGTCAATGCCTTCTCAGCTGCAAACTGGCCGGCAATGCTGCAAAATCTGTTTATGATATTATTATTCATCCTAATCCTTTACATAACTATATTATGGCCTGTTTTACTGCCATATTGATTCCACAACAAAGTTGCATCCTGAACACATGAGATATCAATACATTTTCCAGCTTCAAAGAAATATGCATTAACATTAAGATTCTCTTCAATGGCCTTTACCATAATATCGTATATTTTTAACTCGTGATTTTTCACGGTATGGCTCTTTCGATAAAGCTCAACCTCCCGCATCAGTAAATCCAGAAATGAGTCTTCCCAGATCAATACATTCCAGGTATTATTTTCCGAGGGGTTATCCGGCTTATCTTCCAGCCGGATAATTTTATGGTTTTTATCTATCATGACTGGCCCAAGATTTTTCGAGTTATCCGTAGGGAACACTCCAAGGGTCAGGTCCGACTTTTTTTCACAGTGAAATTCATATAGTTCTTCAAAGCAATTTAACGGGTAGACAATTGTATCCGGAAACTTCATAAAAATCGTATGCCCTCTTATAAAGGGTTCTGCTGCAGCAATTCCCAGAGGCAAACCATACTCAGTATCCAGATGCTTTTGCATAACAAAGGAAAATTTCATATCAGAAGATGGTCCGCCAATATCCGATAATATTTTCATCAGTATTTCTTTATCAAAATTTATGGTACATACCACATTTTTAATTCCACCGCTATGTAATACGTTCACTGCATTTTCTATTAAAAGATTTACTTCATTCTCCTGCCCTTCATTCTGAATTAAAACAGGGAGTAACTCCTTTATCAGCTTGAATGGCTTCATCCTCATTCCTTTACCGCCAGCCGGAATAAATCCCATAACGTTTTTCATATGCATCTGCCTCTCAAATTTCTTCTAATATACAAAAACCTCAATAATTAATATCTTTTCTTTCCAATGAAAGCGATGATACCGGATAGCCCTAATAACCATATAACCAGCATTATGGATTCTCTCCATAAAATCCCCTGTGAATTACTTAACCCATTCATAATCTCTACAACTTCCACACTGGGCAAAATTACAAATATGGAATAGGTCCATTGAGGTAAGGAGGGATAAACCGAAACAATCAGGAATAATAAAACCATGACAACTGCGCTTACTGCCGAACCCGTTTTAGAGGAACTGATGAGTAATCCAATAATAGCACCAATCTCAATAAATACGATACCTCCCACCAGCATCGGTACAAGTAATTTTAACAATGTCAGCTGGATTCCCTCATTAATTATGTAAACAAGACTCTGAGAAAATAATGAAGCAGCTAAGATTGGAATACACTTAGACATCAATATCTGACGGAAATTTAAAGGGGTACATAACAGTGCATCAAAGGTTTTGGATTCTCTTTCTTCAATCAAATTAGGTCCTGTCAGCATAATACCCACCATAACCTGAGCAAATAAAATCCAAACACATAACAGTAAAAACTCAACTCCAGTTTCCCTCATGGCATAACCAATGATTTTTGACATGAAGATAGGCAGTATTACAACCGCTAAAATTGCTGGATTTAAAACAAGCTCCTTTAATTCATTTCGTGTCTGTTTTAATATAATCGTCAACTTAACTCACCTCCTGTTATCTCACTATATATGTCTGCAAGTGTCACATTCTCATCTGCTTTCAGCGTCCGATATTCCTGAATGATTTCCTCCAGTCCACCATGTTTAGCCAATTTTCCTTTATACATAATACCTATGGAATGGCATAACCGTTCTACTTCATTCATATCATGGGTCGTTATAACAATTGTTGTGCCTTCCCGGTTGAGGTTTTGAACATATTTTCTTATTAATTCCTGCGTATTGGGATCTAATCCGCTGGTTGGTTCATCAAGGAATAATACTTTTGGTCTATGCAATACAGCCCTTGCGATAATTACTCTCTGCTTCCAGCCTTTTGATAAACTTTCTACTTTGATATCCCGTTTATCCGTTAATTGCAAGTCCTCCATTACTTCCTGAATTCGAGCCTCCTTGACACCATAAATATCAGCAAAATTTTTCAGATTGCCTTTTATGGAAGATTTCCGATAAAGATTGGGCAGCTCAAATACAACTCCGATTTGCTGATGCAATTCCTTTTTGTCTTTTATTACATTAAGTCCATTAATTGTAATCTCACCTGAGGTAGGCTGTAATAATGAGATCATCATTCGTAACGTGGTAGTCTTTCCCGCACCATTTGGCCCGATTAAACCAAATATTTCACCCTCTTTAATGGTATAGGAAACATCATCAACCGCGACGGTCTTTTTGAAGCTTTTTGTTACTTGTTTTACTTCTATCATAAGCTAATCCTGCTCCTTTCACAGTAAACGATATCATGGCTCATACCACATAATTCTACAAATCCTTTAAGTCCTTTAAGTCATTCAGCCCTAAATACCCTTTGTTAGCATAATAAAGCATCTCATTCATTACTTTACCTAACAGTAATTTTCTGATTCTCTGTATTCTCTTTTCTGTTTCCTGAAATATAGCGTTACCATCACGCCCACTGATTTCGGAATAGCTGTATACTCTCATGGTATTATTATAATTTCCGGGATTCTCGCCGTGTGCTAACAAGGCTTTGTCTTGTTTTATGATCTCATCAAGGTCTTTTTCTTTTTTTATCGATATATTATACTTTTCAGGATAGCGGTACATAATACTTCCCGGCATGGGTATGTAATGATTGGTTGTAAAAAAACTGATGTTTTTTAAGTTCCTTTTAATATATTGATAACTTTCTTCAAAATATTCCTGGGTTTCACCGGGCATACCAATTATTACTTCCAGCTCTGCCCATATACCAATCTGGCTGCACCACTCAAGCACCTGCTCGGCATATGACAAATCGATTTTTTTATTAATCAATCTGACCATATCAGTGCTTCCGCTTTCCATACCAAAAACTAACTTTCTGCAGCCAGCCCGGTACATAAGCTCCAGCAGCTCTCTGTCCGTATTATCAAAGCGGGCACAATCCGACCAATATATCCCCATATGTTCTTCTAGCAAAGCTTCACAAAAACTCCTGACATACCTTTTAGATAAATTGATTGCATTGTTGATAAAATAAAAATACGGTGACTGATACTTCTCTTTTAATTGTTTTATTTCATCTACCACCTGTGGAATCGTGCCAATCACAGGCCTCGGAGCCTCCGGATCACTTTCTGTACAAAAACTGCAATTATAAGGGCAATTATAGTTAAAAATGTAAGGTATGATAAGATATGGCTCATATCCGTCACCTGATTGATGCTTTGTGAGTTTATTTGTAAAAGCAAAAGGATAGCGATACAGTGCTACCATTGTTTCCTCATATGCCTCTTTTTTTATATAATTGACGTAATCTTTTGTTATCAGCCCATCAAAATCCGGCATAACAATTTTGCGGAGAGAAAATTTATTAAATACCAGGTCCTTATTCTGATTAACGTAACATAAGCCGTCAATTAATCTTATACCATCATCTTTCAGGGTCCTTCCGGCCCGTAACCCCTGAATCAGCTTTGTGAGGGATTCTTCTCCCGGCCCGGCGATAATATACCCAAGATAACTGTAAAGGTACCAGAAAAACTCATTGTAAGTCGGCTGATAGTTAACATAGGTAGTAAGGTTAAATCCTCCAAAAATCAACGTTTTATTAAAATATTTCTTAATATAAGCTCCCAGTATCATGGCAAAAAATATCTGGAGGAAGGAAAGACTCGGACCAATGGATATGCCTATAATGTCATAGTCATCCCAATCCACCCCCTTAAGAATATCTTTTGCAAAGCTTTCATACATATCATTTCTGCCGTTTATTACATAATCATATACCGAATCCTTCTCGTAAAACCGGGCTAATTTATCAATATCACCTTTCCCATAGATTTCACTAATCCGGGGACTGAGGTCAACCATATCCAACGGAATATCATGGCTTCGGAGATATCCTGCAATAATTCCTAATGACAGCGGAAGAAGCTTTGCTCCAACCATCCCTATGACAGGCGCCTCACTTGGTATTTGAATTAAACAAAACTTTTTATTTTCCATCGTACACCTACTAAACATCCTTATATAAATCAACGATGCTTTTTTTATTGTGATACTGTATACAGGGGTTACAGTAAATACCGGATCTGAACTTCTCATAGGAATCCTTGTTCCACATTACCTGAAAGGTTTTCTGATACAGATTCCCAACCAAAGGCCTCTGACAAAAATAATCACAGCAGGGATATACATTCCCATTTTTCGAAACCACCGCAATCGGAGCATTGTCATAGGCACATTTTATTTCAGTCGGTCCCTCATATTCGATACCGTTATATTGCAATGACTTTTTTATTTCTCTTAATACAGCCTTAATTTCTTCGGCATTATCTGCAATCCACTTTCCACTTCCAAAGGGGAAACCTACCTTAAAGCGCTTAACCCGGTATCGGATGGCTAAATTCTTTATTTCTTCAATACCGCTTATATTTTCTTTAACCAAAGTACAATTAATTGCCGTATTAACATTGTATTGCATTGCTTCTTCTAAATTTCTTAGCAGAATATCAAAACGGTAATTATCACTGATTCTTTTCATTCCTTCTTCTGTTGCATCATCAACGGAAAAAGAGATGGCATCAATATTTCTCGTTTCATCGAGCTTATTGTAATCAATAGGTACTGATCCATTGGTGACTAATACAATTTTCTTATTCTTAAAAATTTTTATCACTTCATAAAAATCCGAATGCAATAGAGATTCGCCCAGCCCGCACAAGCAAACATATTCAAAATCCTCAAATTTATCGGCCAGCTGAGCTATGTTGGAAAGAGGTAAATCCTCCGGTTTTTTTACCAGCTTTCTTGCCGAGCAATAAACACAATGGAGATTGCATTTTGTTGTTATTTCAAATAATACCATATTGGGTGCATTACGATAATACATGCTCTTTTGCTCCATCCGGCTTTTCCTCCAGCTCCCTGCAATAAATTCTTCTCTTGATAATTACATTTCTGTCAGACTTGCCCATCTGATTCGCAATATAATTTTCTTCCATTGTTACCTCTACCAAATCTCCATGCTCCCGGTCAAGGTATATCTGCCCATGATAATAGGAAGTACCCTTGCGTCCATTTATACCTTTTTTGTCTTCTACATAAACTTTGGATGCATCACAATAGTAATCGAATAGCAGACAGATTTTATCCTTAAGTTTGGTATATCCCTGGAACCGGACATGAAAGGTGGTATTCTGGAAAATGGATGATTGTGCATATTTTCCCATACCAATCTGGACACCAGTTTCATGTTTAAGCTCCGAAGGTACGATATCAACCCATTGATTCACAGTAAATCCACCGTTGCTGCGAGAATAAATATACAAATATGATATAAAATTTTCGAAGCTGACAATATCAAAGGTCTGCATGATAACCAGGTATATTACTGGCAATGCAGGCAGGTCTGCATAGGATTTCTCAATGGACTGAAAACAGCTTTCATAAGTTGCTGCTACATCATCATCAAATTCTTCATCCATTTCCATATAGTCGGAAAGCAGGATATGAGAATTGAATTCCTTCCCTTGGATAAAGGTCCAGTCCATGCTCTCTGCCTTCTTCTTAGGCAGCCTGTTCTTATATTTCATAGACAGCCATTTATAATTGGTAAAAGCAAGGGTCTCAGGAATTACATCCGTAAAGGTTCTTAAATACTCCGATTTCAGTTCTTGAATTTTATATGTATTTCCTTCCTTATTAAGATAATTGTTTTTCATCGTGATAAGATACTTTTTTCTGCTTCCCTGGCAAAACAATTCATGAATACGACATGGTTGATTCAGTAACCTTTCCAGTGCATGATCAATTGTCAGGGACTTTAGTACTTCGTCTGGTGACGGCAATTTTAATATGGATGAAATATAATTGCTTTGAATCTTCTTTAATTTATTTATCTCTTCTTCCTTGTACAGATATGTTCTTAACATTTTAACGATTTGGTTCTTTTTAAACAGGTTCGCCTGTACAAATGTGCTGCAGAAGGGATTACCCTCAAGCAATGGCTTTAAGAATTCATGCCATCCAAATGGAAACAACCGAAATGGATATGCAACCCTTACATCCTTTGCCATTTGGCGATACCAATCCGGCATTTTCTCAAGGATACCTGCCATCTGTGAAAAATCAATATATTTATTATTCTGAAGAACAATCGCCGGGGTATTGTGATATACTGCCTGAGCTAAGGTAGTGGAAATAATATTCGTTGTTACAAATAAATCTGAATATTTCAGGCATGTATTGTATTCATCCGGATCTAAAAATTTATGATACCGATACTGAATATCCGTATTCTTAAAATCTATATCCAGGGGCTGAGGACCTACATGAATGATCGTAATATTACCGGTTAGTTCTTTCAGACATTCCACAATGATTCTTGGAACCCAGCGAATCAGATTCGTTAAGGCCGGCAGCCTGTTTATGTTTAGGGATTCCCAGTTTGAAGTTGTCATAAATACCACTTTTTCATTATTTCTTGTATGGTATTCTTCCAAAAATGTTATACGTGCTTTCTCCTCCGGTTCTTCCAAATCAAACAAATAGGTGCACTTTACTTTACTGCTCTGCTCAAAGCACTTATTAATAGGAGAATACCGAATAACAAAGTCACAGTCTTCTATTAATTTGGGAAGCTCCGCAACATAACCGCCATAATAGTCCTGTATGTAGGTGGTATCTTTAAATTGATAGCTGTCTATACTCCCCACTAATGCACCGCTGGATTTTAATAAATCAATATCCACTCCTGACCAGGATACGGAATACCACATTGTATATACATCGGATATAATAATATAATCTGGATGAAATTCATCCAGAATTTCCTGTGTCTTCTGTCTGTTTTTCTGCTTTGTGCCTACCACGGATTCTGTTTCTGACGGCTTCAGCAGGATATAATTAAAATGCTCCTGCTTTAGAAAGCTCACTCCTTTTGTTGAAGTCAAAAACAATATACTATATTCTCCCTCCGGTAATTTTTTGCAGAATTCATTTGCTATTGTAAATTCTCCGCTTGATAAACTGCCTAAAGTTATAAAAAGTATCCGTTTCATAATCCACCTTTTGTATGACGTATATTTTCTATTGAAAACTCATTTCACTTGGAAAGAGCACATTACCTATACCCTTTAATTTTTCGGCAAATATAACCTCATTGGAGCGGACCAGCCTCTTAAAGAAATTGCGGATAGGCATACAAAAATATGGCTTAAGGTAACTATCCTCCAAATTCTTCAGACTCACATTTCTCTCGGCCTCCAGAATAAGCTCAAAGGAAAAGTCTCTTCCTTTTGTAACATAGCCCAAATCTGCATAAATAATATATGGTATGATAAAATATGCTTTTTGCTCACAGTTCTTTTGCTGCTGAATCATTTGAATAAGAAGCTGTTCCAGCTCATCATCATTTCTCATAACCTCCGGCAGTTCAAGAAGCAGAACAGCCTTGAACATCTGTACCAGCCAATACTCTGAATTAAGCTCTAATGCAAGGTTATATGCCTTAAAAATGATTTCAATCCTTTCACTTCCAATGGTCGTATTTTTCGTCTTGGTGGCAAGTAAAAAATTTAGAAATCCATAGGTAAAGGCCATCCTATAATCATCCTGATGTTTCAAATATTGCTGTCTTAGGTTTTCACAAAGCTTTTCCTGGTTCACGGGAGTATTGCATATCATATTGACGGTTTTGACAATTTCTATGTCTTCTTCTGAAATGTATCTCATTTATCCTCCCTCTAAGAAATCTTATTCCTTCTCGTCTTCATCCAGCAATTCCGCTTCATCAAAGGTTTCCATCTCATCGATATCGACACCCTCATCCGGAGTATATACTGCTGCATCTGCTGAGAAATATTCATCGATATTGTCCGGGCTCAGGTTATCCAGATCTTCCGGGCTTAAGGATTTAATAAGAATTTTCTGTACTTCGCTCAAATCATAGCCAGACAAGGCTTCATCGGGATTATCGATTAACTCATCCTTAAAATCCTCATCTGAAAGCAAACGTATAATCACCATTTTGATCCCTGAATTTTCTTCATAATTCTCTTCGTTTACCGAAGTTTTTTCCAGTTCCTCGCTCCTCTTGTTCTGTTCATCGTTCATGGTAGAATCCTCCTTAATAAGTTATAATTTATCAATCATACGATAGATACTTTCAACCTCTAAAAACTCCTTATTCTGCAGGCTGTTCATATATCGTATTTTTTCTACGTTATTCTCTAATATTTGCTTGTATTGCCTTCCACCTATTTCATGGAATTTATATATTTTGAAATTTCCCAGTGGTTTTCCCTTGTGATTTACAAAATAAGTCCAGCTTTTTTTAAGAATATCTTCATAGCTGATTACATTTCTAACCAGCTTAATTCCATATTTCTCAGGATTCATGCCGATTTTACTTCTTGGTACCACAAAAAACTCGTTGATCGTCATAAAGTTAATCAAATCTTTATTTTTACGGATATAGGATACCGTTTCATGAAACTCCTCTTCACCTTCCTGGGGTAATCCTATAATAACTTCCAAATCCGTCCAGATTCCCAGCTCCTGACACCACTGTAATACCTGTGTTGCATGCTCCAAATCAATTCGTTTATCAATTAAGTCAATCAGCTTCTTACTGGCAGTTTCAAATCCGAAAACCAGTTTCCGGCAGCCTGCCTGTTTTAAAAGCTTTAACCTTTCATAAGTCATTCCGTTAAATCTGGCACAATCTGACCAGCGCAAATCCAAATTACGTTCGATGAGCCTCTTGCAGAATTTTTCCATAAAGGTAACAGATGCATTGACCGCATTGTTAAAGAAGTAAAAATTCTTTGTATTGTATTTTATACTCAGCTTTTCCAAATCATCGACTGACTGCTCCACATCTCCCAGAATAACTTTCTTCCTTACTGTGTCACTCTCAGAGCAAAAGGCACAAGCAAAAGGGCAATGGAAATTAAATATGAAAGGCAATATCAGCACATCTTTATAGGTATTTTTTCTCTGTCGTTTGTGTACATTACTTACATAATGTGTCAGGTAAAAAGGCCATTTAAACAAGTGCATCTCATTTTCATTCTCAATCCTTTTATTATCTCCATTTATGTCAGCCTTCACCTTAAGATAGTAATATGACATATCAAGATTACACCAATCCGGGCAGACAACCCTCGGTTCTTCTTCCTGATTGGATATCACCAGGCCATCCTTTTTATATACCATCCCGTTCATGTCATAAATGTTTTGCTCCAATTCTCCGTTGAGAGTACGTATAAGCTGTAAAGTAATATGCTCCCCAGGGCCTTTCATAACATAAGGGAATTTATTAAGCACCAGTTGTAATAATTCAGAAAATGTATCTTGAAACATCAGCAGATATGTAATATTATTTCCCCCAAGAGTAATCATCTTATTGTATTTTTTCCATATATAGTATCCAATCAGTAAAGCACTGTGAACCTGAAAAAAAGAGAAATCCGCACCGCAGGAAATACCCACCAGATCATAGCTTTCCACAGAAATATTTCCGATTAACTGCTCAATATAAGCGTTAATCTTCTCTTCCAGCTCCGAATCAGCTGTATCCGTTAAATATTCATAAATATTTTGATATTGATATAGAAATGTGAACTGCTCTTCATTGCCTGAATATATATCCGGTAATGACTGTCCCAAATCGGCCAGCTCCACCGCAATCCCGGCATCCTTTAAATATCCTGCCAATATTCCTAAACATAAGGGCGGTAAAAAGGTATATCCATATCTTGTTATCGCTTTTTCTGTTGGTGCTAAAAGAAACAACACATTATCTATCATAGTTACCTTCTTTCCAGGATTTGTCCCACAATTTCATGTATATCAGGCAGCCCGGCAAGAATATGTTCATATTCTGCCAGCCTGTCAAGCAAGTTCCTATATACCTCTTCTCCCTCCAAAAGTGAGTAAATAATATCCTCTGTCTGCCCTATATCATATTGCTCTACCTGATAAAAGGTCTTGAGATATGGGTTATTTAAACAAACACTATGCAGGAAATAAAACCAGCCAACCGGAAACATACGGTATTTGTAACTTCTTTGCAGCTTGCCCAACTGATCGTTGACGAAATCATCTTCGTATAACGGCACTTTGGCATTACCAGCTTCCCTGGTCCTGTTGAACTGGACAGAATTCTGAATGCACACAGAAGGAATCCCTGACAAAACTGCTCTTGCCAATGAAGTTGAGGCAATATTCCTTGAAAGATATAAATCTGTTGCTAAAAGATATTGATCAAAAAGGTCTGGTTGTACGCTATCCATAAAAATAATATGGTCTGATTGGCTTTTATAATAGCTTTCCTTTCCGATGCATAGGATTGTATTATTTTTGGCAAGCTTCTCCACCATATGCCAGAAAATAGTCTGATTTCCATGGACAAACTGTTCTACATCCTTATATTTTCGATAATTGTCCTGCCAGGAAGCATTGGTTAAGAGTATCATTTTCCTGTTTGCCGGAAGCTTTAACTCCCTTTTATACTGCATATTTTTCTTAATATCATATGGCAGTTTACGGTCAATGAGCCGGTAGTGGAACGTATTATCCCTTTTACCATCTAATGGATTCACTATGGGGCAGGGGCACAGGCCGAATCCATACTTCCGGATATCAATCTCTCCAAATTTCCGTGCTTTAAAACCATAGGTATCCATTTGATTTTTTGTTATTGACCAGTCGAAATCGTCAAAGGTACCAATTCTGCCCGAGAAAATCCCCAAATCTTCATAAGTTAATCCATAATGGGTTTCACAGAAATTGTAATTCAAAAAATCAGCTAATATAACAGCTGCCGGCTTCAGCCTTGCTTCAATGTCTTTAAACAGGATTACATTTAGCACTCTGCTTTTAGGAAAGAGTGTTGTGAAACGAAATTTCCATGACTGCATTGTTTTCTGATGAGAAGGAGGAGTTATAAAGTGCGGGTTTATTCCAATTCGCTCCAATCTCTTTGCAAATTCACAGGCAATTGCCAGTTCTCCATATGCCCAATAACTTGTGACAATAAATACAATATTCATCCTTATCCCCATACATATCCCAAGCTTGTTTGCAGACTGTTGCCTTCTGCAATACTGCCCAAATAGAAACTTTTAAAAATTCAATTTCTTCTGTTCTTCTTTCAATTCTCAACTGCTATGAATTCATTCTCACCAAAGAACTCCAGATATTCCTTATATACACCGCCACAATTCTTTGTCCTGGAACACTGGCTGCAGGAAAGTACTCTTTTCTTTGTTTGTTTTTCCATGAAAGTAGCATAATTATCCAGAACAAAATTATGGAATAATAATTTGAATTCATTTTCTTCCCAGTCAATCTGATATTTCTCATAACCCTGAATCATGCAGTCTGGAAACCCTTCCAGGGTAACTGTACAATTTCGGCTTACACAAGCTTCTACCATATCAAAAATTTTCTTTTGAATTTGCGTGTAGGTTGGTACTACACGATTAAAATTCTGATAAGCTTTTCCCACCGGATGCATCGCTGAAATATTTACATGATCGACGCCTAAATCCATTGCATAATTTGCGATTTCAGGCAAACTCTCTATATTTCCTTTATAGGCAACTGTATTCGTTCTTACCTTTGCTCCTAACCTCTTCACGTTCTTAATTCCATCTACCGCCTCTTGAAAGCTTCCGTCCACCTGAGTGATAAGATCATGCTCCTCGGCATTTTTTCCATGCAAAGATATTACAAACAACTTAACCCCATTTTCATAAACCTCTTTCGCATAGGTTTCATCCGATAGTTTACGGGCATTGGTCTGCAGGCTGACCCTGGGATACTCATACTTATTAATTAGCTTTAAGATATCTATAAATTCATCCAATACGGTGGCCTCGCCGCCGTGGATATTTACTGACTCATATCCTTTTCCTGCGTTTTCTTTTAGAAAATTTTCTATCATTTTGTTATTCACACCCTCCTTTTTACCCTGGTGTGAATTCACTACACAGAAAATACAGGAATTATTACATTGATCCGTTAAATGTATACTAATTGATTTCATAACTATTCCATCACCCTCCATAAGTTTTTTACAAGCTCACAATCATAACAGGAGCTCTCCTTATTTATTTTTACAGTTGCTTCCTCCTTCCAAATTGTCTGGATATCCTCTTCATAAATATTGCCTGTCCAATCATTATGGTTAATAAGGTTACAGCAGGCAAAGAGTTTTCCGTCTAATGTAATGGCCGGCTGTACCCTATTCCTGGAGTGACAGCTGATCCGGTGAAAGGGATTGAAAATCACGCCAAGCCTGTTCGCTTCTTTCATTCCTCTTCGTATTTCTTTATTGATTAACTCTTTGTTCAATTCAATGAACCCTGAATCACCAATAGCCAATCCAAAATTCACCGCCTGCAGTCTATATGTTTTAGCAAAAAGCACAATATTGGTAATTTCACTTATATTTTCCTGGACTAAAGTAGTATTGATAATTCCAATAACCGCCGGATATTTTCTTAGATTTTCAAGATTATGTATTAAGTTTTCATAATGATACCCTTTGCAAATACGCTCTAACTGCTCTTTTGTTGTAGCATCAATGGAAAATACAAGCAATTTTACGTTCCCATACCTTGTTAATTCAGTAAAATCTATTTTAACGGCTCCATTGGTAATTATTGTAACCTTGTAATCCTTAATCAGTTCTAAGAGCTGATATAAATACGGATAGCAGAAGGATTCACCCATTCCGCAGATCACAATATTTTCAACCTCTGACAAGTGTTGCAAAATATATGGTACTTTCTCTAAATTCAGGTCTTCAATCTTATCCTTATTACGATTACAATAAATACAATCCAGCTGGCACCTGGTTGTGACCTCAAGGCTGACAGAATTTGGTCCGTTTCTTAGATTATCCGTTACTGGATCTATAAATTTTCTAATAAACTCTATGCTGTACTTATTCATTTACAAACTCCATTCTTCCTCAAATGTGCTTCACAAAGTAATCGTATTTTTCAGGGTTATTCAGTAACTGCTGGCATATTTCACAGCCGGATGCAAACTCCAAACCCATTAATTCGTCCCGGTACGGGCTTTCATTAAAGACTTCGACAATTCCTCTTGGCCCATTATTACCTATAAATTGAAATACATCTTCTTTATGTATCTTATTAACCAGATTTTTGAGTCTTCCTTTGTTTACATTACCTAATGTCAGATAGTTGGTTTCCAATCCCTGACTGGCCTGGCAGCAAGCATAAACATCTCCATTCGTATTAATAAAATAGTTGCCAATCCAACAGAATTTAGGGGTTCTTGTAGGCTTTTGAAAATAGCAGTGCTTGACAATTTTCTCAGCCTCTGGGCCATCAAAGGGCATCGTTTTTACTACTTGAATAAAAATTCGATCGGTATAAGCGCTAAAAAGACTGTTCATATACTCGATATCCGATTTTTCTATGTAAGTAACATTCATAATTACATTCTTTTTATGCTCTAAGCCAGCTTCTATTGCATTCTTTACCGTATCCGCATCAATATATTCAAGATGGAATCGGTCGGAACTTATGATTAAATTATTTAAATCCGGAAGTGTTTCCAGCACCTTATGGGCATTTACTTTGGTCCTTGCCCATGAAGCATTGGTTACTACCGTACTTTCCATACCTAATTCTTTGATACGTCTTACATAAACTTGTAAGTCAGGAAGTACAAGGAAGGGTTCCCCTCCGACAAAGCGAATTGATTTTATTCCGATTTCTGCTATTTGATCAATCCAATCCATTATTTCCGACCGCTCTACATCAGAAAGCTCCGGCTGGTCATCCTGTGCGACACAATGCCTGCACCCTGCATTGCATCTTGAGGTAGGACTGATGTATATCCCTTCTTCAAAAAATTTCATACTTCACGCTCCCCCTGGCTTGATTTATTGAAAAGCTGATCATCAAATTTGATATTCCTTAATATATCAATACAGGCATCACACTCACAGGTATAATATTTATGCATAAAATCATCGCTTTTGCCGCTGAACTCCAGAAGCTTTTTAAGACCTCTCGGGCCGGCTTTAACCATGTACTGATATAAACCGTCTTTTTCCATAAGCTCTGCTGCTTCTGATAAAGAAGTTTTATAGAGGTTTCCGTAATATAAGAAGGTTTCGTCACCCAGGCAGGCGTTACAGCATCCATATACATCACCGCCGGTATCCACATATAACTTTCCAGCTCCACAAAACCTCATTAACGAATCTATCTTCTCTCCCAGCATAAACCGTTCAATATTCAGTGTTTTTGCTGCTCCTATGGGCATTAATTGATTGGTATTAATAAAAATACAGTTCATCAGATCTTTGTAGATATTCCTTACTTTTTTTGCATCGGCTCTGCTGGCACAGGACGCATGAATGGATATGTCAATATGGAGCAACCGGCAAAGCTCAACAACATTACGCACCGCTTCTTCTGACACGTATTCAAGATGATATAGATCACTGCTCACAATTATACTTGTAATTCCAGGCAGCTTTGAGAGAAGTTCGGCTCCGCGTTCCCTGTCCCTGGCCCAGGAACCATTGGTGATGATACATAGCTTTCTTCCATGAATCCGGGCAATGTTACAGGCTTCTGATAAAACCTCTAATTCGTCAAAAGGTTCACCACCTACAATGGTTATTTCCTCAATTCCCATCGCCGCAGCCTCAGAAATACATTTATGAACCAACTCGGCGTCTATTTTCCGTGAATCCCTTAAGGTATCTGTATTACTGCAGTGCCTGCAACGCATATGACAGGTTGTACAAATATTAATAACAATCCCTTTCAGCTGTTTCATTAATTTATTCTCCCCTATTGCAGCATCCTGTGAACTTTTGCAGGTCAGGTATACAATACCTTTTCCAGCTCATTAACAAGCAGTAAGTCATTTAACACAGTAACGCAAAATTCGCATTGAGAACTGTATAGTTTCTGAAGATAAGGACCGGCATGCTCGCATTGAGAAAGTGCCTCCACCAACCCCTTGATACCTTTATTTGAAATCAAATTATATACTGAATTCGTTTCCTTCTTCCTGAGAATCGTAGCAACTTCGTCTGTTTGCAGATTTCCTAACCGCAGCTGCTTCGTATCCGTACACAGAGTAGACATGCAACAGGTAAATATATCTCCCTGGCTGTCCACATAATGCTCCTCCACATCACAAAAATCAGGTATATTATCCGTATCCTCCGGTGAAAACTCTCGTTCCACCGACTCCGATAGCTTTGCTGCTGCTCCAAAGGGCATAAGAATATTAATATTAACAAATACTTCCTTGGGAAGTTCCTGTAATAACCTCTGTAAAGAATCTGCTTCCTGTTTTGTGCAACATACTGCATTGACTGCCGTAAAAACAGAATTCTTCCTGCAGGCACTCACAGCATTCCTTATATTCTCTAATGATATATGCTCCATATGAAAAAAATCAGTACTGATCAGCAATTGTTTCATCCCATGCAGCTCAGATACGGCTTTTTCAGCCTCCTCCATGGTATCTGCCCAATATGCATTGGTAGTAACTCCCGGTAAAAGACCTTGCTCCTTCGCTTTATCAATAACTATTCTCAGCATATCTCTTTTTAGAAAGGGTTCTCCCCCGACAATATTAATTTTTTTATAGCCAAGTCCTTTTACTTTAGTGAGCCATTGCAGAAGCTTTTCTTCCCCGACTTCCCCTAATACGGTTTTACTACCAATGTTAATGCAATGCCTGCACCTCATATTACACTGATTTGTAATATTAAAATGAATTGTCTTGTTTTTCTTACGGATTTTATCGAGTAGTCCTCGCTCTATTCCAATCATTTAATCACCGGCTTTGCTTTCCAATATATGTATTTTGTAAGAAACCGCAATTTTTGCAGCTTAATCCGCCTTGAAATTCCTTATATTCTTTGTCATGTATGATATCCTCAAAGGGTGTTTCATAAATATTTCCTAACGGAAGTGACTGATATAAAGTTTCCGCACATGCGTAGACATTCCCATCCAAAGTGATATATGGAGTGATGCAGTCGTAAAACACACAACAGACATCAAATGGATTTACATATAACAGACCGTATTTATTTGCCAGTTTTTTTGCTTCTTGGAGTTTGGATAATAATTTATCCTTATGCTGATGAATGAATTGCTCCCTGCCTCTTGGTAATGAAAAATGGATTGCGCCAATTTTATGGACATATGCAAATTCTACAAGTTTTATGATTTGATCAAGATTATATTCATTAAGAGTACAATTTAAGACGTGATTTATTTTCTTATTATGTTTATTGCTATAATCACCCATGGACACTAAATTCTTTAACAGGTTGTCCAATCGATAGGTACCGCTTATTTTATTAAGTACTGGCTCATCTACTGCATCTATCGAATAAATAATCTGTTCCACATTATCAGAACGATACAGTCTATCATAGTCGATAATGATAGTGCCGTTAGTTACAATGCAGAATTTTTGATTGGAAAAATGCGATATTAAGTTGTATAAACCGGGATATAAAAAGCTCTCACCTATTCCGCATACTATAATTCTTTTTTTACTGCCGATCGTTGCAGCCAACTGGTTTAACAATTCAATTGGTATATCTTTATGCCCCTCTCCCTCTTCTCTCTTAGTGCAATATACGCAATTCAAATTACATTTGTAGGTCAATTCAAGAGCCACGGCATTTGGATCGTTCATAATTGCTTTCATATAATTCATAATCTCCCCCTAAAAACATTAGAAATAAACGACTGCAATTTTTTTTATTAATCTAAGTATCCGGTCTTTATTTTCCTGCCTTGTCTGATAGGAAAATCTCTCTAATACCTCTTTGAAGTGTCCGTACAAAACCTTGTTGACTTTCCCCTCGTTACAGAATTCCAACCCCTTTTCCAAAGCAGCCGCAACCAGTTCATCCTGACCGTTCTGGTAATCGAATAATGCTTTAAATATGTAAGTAATAATAAATTCCGGTCTGTTATCCGATGAAGTTTCCTGCAGTTTAAGCATTCTTTCAATGGATACCCTGCAACCATCGGCTTCCTGAAGGCGGTCATAGCACTTTTCATAGAGCATCACCTTCAGACATTCAATGAACCAGTCTTCGTCTTCCCCTGTTACCAGTTCATTATACATATCTAAAACTTGTAATAAACCTTCATGATATAAATCCTCTGTCATGAAGATCCTGGTTAAGGTATAATATTGATAAAAAGCATATGTTAATTTTGTGGTATAATTATATTCCTGGTTATGTACTAAATTCTCCAGCATCTGTTCAAAACTATATTTAGCACTTTTAAATTTAACAATGAAATGAACCCCTTCAATCGCAGATTCTTGTGTAGCAGTAAAACAAGACACAAATTCACCTCCCATAGATAAAATCATTTAATCAATAACTTTACTGTATAGCTGAATTTTGTAAATTGCATACTATATGTTACATAATTAACTAATTTAAGTTAATTATTTATAATCTGGTTAAATTATACAGCAGATTCTTTAACTAATCAACATTTTTATTAAACATTTTCCAAATAATGTTTTAGCTCTTATAAAAACTCAATAAACACCGGCATAAAAAAAGTATGAAAACTGCTGCTTTTAACCATTGTCTTAATGAAACTAAAAATAACTAATATAGTTTATTTACCAATTGTTACAAGGATTACTTTCCTGTATAATTAATATAAGTTTATTATGCGGTTTCTTTCAAGTATCAGATTATTTGGATTTTATTATTTTATAACAGCACGAGCTTTAAAAATTTAACTGAACATAGATATACCAGTATATCATCAATAGCTTTTAGGATAAAACAAGCAGCTAATTTTTACAGAAGGATAAAAGAATAGGAGACCTCCTGAATGGAACCTGATATCAATGTGACAGAGGTTAAAAAGAACCTTAAGAAAGAAATCAACTATACCGCCCGTTCACTCTTTTTATATGAACTTGTAATGTTTTCGACAGTTGTTGTATGTTCTGTGTTTTCAATATTAATAACTATGATGAGAAATAAGAATATGAGTGATAGCGATTATGATGCATTTATTGCTTCAATAGGAGAAAACGCCTGGTCCAGTATACTGGGAATTGCCCTTGGATTGATAGTTATTCTTATTTATCGAAAAAAAGAATTGCTTAAACATGATTTGACCGTCGTTCAAAACAAAATGACTACAAGTACCTTTGTTGGGCTTTTATTTATTTTCATGTCCGTTCAAACCCTTTTTGGACTTTTAGGTATGCTGGCGGAATTCCTCTTGAATACCTTTGGTTATACCATGTTAGGGCAGATTGAAACAGCCACTGCAACCAGCACTACCCTCTCCATGTTCTTATATGCCAGTTTTTTGGGACCGATAGCGGAAGAGATTGTTTTTCGCGGAGCTATGCTGCGGTCCTTTCAAAAGTTCGGAAAGCTTTATGCCATCGTAATATCTGCTATATTATTCGGCGTTTTTCATTCGAATTTCATACAGGGGATATTCGCTGCAGTGGTTGGTCTAATATTAGGCTATGTAGCCATGGAATATTCTTTTAAATGGGCGGTGCTCTTACACATAATAAATAATTTTATCTTTAGTGATGTAATGGGCTTCCTGATAAAAGGTCTTTCAGAAGATCAGCAGAACTTAATAACTACATTCATTAATTCAATTTTCTTTCTTGTGGGTATGATTATTTTATTTATTAATAGAAAGAAACTGTTTATTTATCTGCGTGATAACAAATCACCCAAACATCAATATAAATATACCTTTACCACCATATGGATCATACTTTTTATAGCGGTGAACATATTTTTAGCTCTCGATGGCATTGAGAAACTTACATGAGCAATTATATAATTGGAAGAAAGGCTGGATGAAATCCCTTGATTTTCTTCCAGCCTTTCCTTTATATTACATACCTTTAATTATATTTTCAGTATCTCTAATTCTTTTCTATACTATTATAATATTTCTAATCCGTCCTTATATATCATATTTATTATGCTTGTACCTTCCACAGATTTTGATATAATCCAACCTCTTTTACCAACTTCTCATGGCTTCCGGGCTGTAGGATATTACCTGCAGCAAATACGAGACAACAATATTAATATTACAGCTGCCTGCCTAAAAGGTAATCTGTCAAAATATATCTAATCGCTTCTTTAACGATTACTTACACCCTTTATTAATTTCTTTCAACATGTTTTTTATAGCATTAACTACATACTGAGGCTGGTCTTTCATAATATAATGACTTGTGTCAGGCACAAATATAAGTTTTGAATAATCCGACCAGGTTAGCCAGTCTCTCATGACTTCATCTGACATCTGTTGGTATTCTGGACCACTTCCGCTATCTGAAGGGTGAAGTATTGTAAAGGGTATATCTCTTAAAACATCACCTGCGTTCATTACCTGCTGAGAACTTTGAATTATCTCACTTAAAGTACCATCATTCTCTTGAAACTGTCCTAAAAATAAATCTTCCGCATCAGGAGCATACGTTCTAAAAAACTCGATGTTTTTTTGCATGGTAACTGCCGAGGTACCATCAACGCTAACAATCCCTGCTACTTCACCAGGATATTCCTTGACAAACTCTACCGCTTCTAACATTGCGACAGAATGAACAACTAATAAATATGGTCCATCTACCTCAGCTGCTTCTAGCAATGCATGCAGGTCTCTTGCCCTGTCTATAGCTGTTTTCCCAGAACCATTCTCAAATACCGACTCATCATAGGGCATGTCCTCACCATTAAGAAAAGAAGCAATATATTCTTCACTTAATGGATTTCTGTTAACACCCTTATCGCTTTGTCCCAAGCCGGCTCTGTCGTAGGTTATTGTTTTAGCATATTTAGCTATCTTTGATTGAATATTGCTCCATGTTTCATAAGTCGTATCTTCTGAATATGTATAAATTCCATCACCATATCCGGAATCAAAAATAACAGATACATTACTGTCATTACCCATAATTTTGGCATATAAGCTTTTGTCACCTATATCCACCAAGCCTTTATTTACCGCAGTCTTTGCCGCTACTGAAACAGTAGCTGTTAATATAAGGCTTGTTGCAAGCACCAGTGTTGCTATTTTACGAATAATATTCTTTTTCATTTTTCTTACTCCTTCTGCTATTGATGTAGTTAACTGTTCTGATATCTTATGCTTCATTATTTTACTTTTATTGGTTATTATAACACATTTTGGCGGTATGTCAAATTTCCCCTGGGCTTTCGATTTCGACCACGGGATACATGTGACCGGCATAGCTGCAGGAAACGGCAGAGCCAGCAATGGTCTGTACCGCGGCGTGGCTTCCCAGAGTGAGCTGCTGATAGTAAAGCTTGGTTCCTCCATCAGTAACTCTTTCCCAAGAACAACTCAGTTAATGCAGGGGATTGATTACTGCGTAAAACGCTCTCTGGCTTTAAACAGGCCTATGGCTATCAATATCAGTTTTGGCACCAACTATGGTTCCCATACGGGAAATTCTCTTCTGGAGACCTACATGAGCGATATTGCTAACAGGGGTCGTATAAATATCTGTGTTGGAACTGGAAATGAAGGCACAGCAGCAAAACATACAAGCGGAGTCTTAAGTATGACTCCGGGTGCCTCAAGAGAGCTGGTAGAGCTGGCTGTAGGAGAATATGAATTCACCTTTAATCTGCAGATCTGGAAAAATTTCTATGATCAGTTTGATATTTCAATAACTTCTCCTGGAGGTACCAGGGTAGGACCAATCCCTGAGCGGCTTGGAACACAGCAATTTCGTATTGGTCCCACAGAAATCTATCTATTTTACGGAAAACCAGTACCCTTTAACAGCCAGCAGGAAATTTATCTGGAGTTTATACCGGTGAATGATTACGTGGAATCGGGTATATGGACGATTGAACTGGTTCCGCGTAGTATCGTAGTAGGAAATTACGATATGTGGCTTCCGTCAGGAGGCGTATTAAATCCTCAAACAGCTTTTCTAAGACCCACCGAAGTAACTACTCTTACTATCCCCTCAACCGCTGTAAGAGTAATCTCTGTAGGCGCCTATGACGGCTCCAATGACAGCCTTGCTTACTTTTCAGGAAGAGGTTTTCCAAGGGGTGGTTTTCCCATTAAACCGGATCTGGTAGCGCCCGGTGTAAATATAAATTCCTGTTCGCCCGGAGGAGGTTATACCGTACGCTCCGGTACCAGTATGGCAACTCCTTTTGTTACCGGCAGTTGTGCCCTTATGATGCAGTGGGGAATCGTAGATGGCCATGACCTTTTTATGTACGGTGAGAAGATGCGTGCCTATCTTATTGCTGGGGCCAGAGAGCTTCCTTTCGAACCGGTGTATCCCAACCCAACCTTCGGCTATGGTGCCTTGTGTTTAAGAAATACATTTATGTTGACGCAATAACCAGACCATTTTGGCTTAATTATAATACACAAAATCCATGAAACACTGTCAAGGCAAAGGTTTCAGCCTTTACTGTGATTCATGGATTTTAAATAACATCCCTTTACTCCTTCTTCATAATTACGTTCCATCCGCAAGGTCACTAAGAATATCTTCATAAGAAGTATCAGGTGACCAGTACTTTATGGCAATATTGTCTTCTGTATGGTATATATAAGCACAGATACTTTTATTATCCTGCATCCAGATGTCTGCCTTGAGCTTTTTACTGAGACCTTCCTGCATCAGGTCAAAGGAATACTTTCGAAAAACTTCTCCTTCATAATGCCTTGGATCAAGACCTATCTGCACAGATGCAGCAATCTGCAGTTTGGTAATATCCTGATTCAAAAAGTCCTTAGATATTATCGGCGCAGTTTTGCTAAACTTATCACTGCCTGCAATATCCCAGCCATATTCTCTCAGGACCTTTTCACTATGCAGTACCGGATAGTAGGTTTTGTAAGTAAGTACAATAAATAGGCAGATTAATAAAACCGTTACACTAACTGCAAAGTATAATTTACCTCTGGATATTTTAGTCATACTTTCCTCTCTTTCGCCGTCTTAAGCGGCACCAATATGAAATTTCCTGTAATTCTAAACTCTTTCTTACCAATTACAATGTCTCTGCTGCCTATACATTAATCCCCGTTAGCACAAAAATTTCCAGCCCCTGCATTCTTAGTATATTATATTCTGGTTATCTGAATAAAATTATGTCCTTTTACTATCAGGGAGAAATAGTCCATATAGTAAAATACTTCAGATATATCCTTCCTGTTAATACTCTGTTCTCTGATGCACCTTCGAATATGTACCCTCCCCCTACCTGTTCTTTGAATTTAACTTGATACGTATCTTCTATATAAGAAAACAACGCTTCACTATCTGCCTTCTTCGTAAGAAATACCGTTTCTTGCTCTCCCTTAGCGCCGGCCCTTTCCGCCTGGGCATATTCATCGCCAATTGTCAGCATAAAAATAGCCTTAACATATTGGAGCGGATTTCCCTCCTGAAAAATCGTATCCTTCCCCATAACAAAAAGCGCGCTAAAAATCACAAGCAACAGAATAATCATGTCATGTTTCTTGAATCTTTTCATTCTGTTTCCATTTGTATTTCTGTTTAATTTCGTATTTCCGTACATCTATTTTCTCTCAATCTGCTGCTAACGCAGCATAAATATTTTCAATCATTATTTCTTTCAAAAAGAGGGCATTAAAAATACGGTATGCAGCTACCTGAAAGGTATTAAGAACTTAGTTCAGTTAATGATATTCTCCGACCAGATAAATACAGCCTCTTCACTTTTCGTACCTTTAAAATAAACATTCTCGTCAAACTCAACGTAGATCTGGCAGATAAATTCATAGGCATCTGCATCCTCTCCTCCTCCACCCTTACCAGGCTTTAAGGTTATCAGCGGTTTACGAATGCTTACAAAAACATCATTGCTATTGCGTTTATAGGATACAATGCTATAATTCTCCGCTAAAGGAGTATCGCTGCTGATCTTTAGGGTAAGCATTTTGTCTTTCTTAGAATATTCCAACACCTGAAATTCCAACCCCCTGGCAGGCTGGTAAGATAAATTCATATCAAAAATCAGATAATAAAGACTAGCCACTACAATAACTGCCAATAAAATAGCGAGAACTGCCTTTCCTAACCCAGCAACAAATGATTTACCACCATTATCTTCATTAAAATCATCAAGATATTCCCTGTTATTAATCTCATTATTCTTCTCAGGAATTATTTGCTTGTTAATACTTGAAGGTTCTGTTAAACGATTATACATAAAATTTACTCCCAATATAGATACATCGTTAACCTGACTACAATTTCTGTAATTATTATACTATTTCTAATAATTTCTAACAACATAAATTTAATGCTCTACAAGTTAAATAAAAACATTGAACAAATCAAAAGAATATATCTTCACAATTCAAGAGAATAATCTATACAAATCAAACATTTAAAGATTAAAAGAATAAATCTATACAAATCGAAATAATAAATCTGCACAATCAAAAGAAAAAATTTGCACAAACCTATATAATCTCCATACACTATATATGACAGCCATACCTAAAATACTGTAAACCATTAAAAATATTAGAAATCACACTAATTATATACTATTTTTCCTCTCCACCCTCCAACAAAAAACACACAACATACGCAACACGCAACAACCAACACGCAGAGGATTTATGGTTCTGTTTAGCAGTATTGCCTTGAGAGAATCCTTATGACACTTAAGTGACAGAAACTATGAATAGGTAAAACAGTGCCATTGTCTGAGCAAAATACACCTCCATCCCCAAAGAGATACAGCGAGTTTGGCACTTTTTTACCTGCCATGAATAGTTCCTGTCACTTTAGTGGAATAGGGATTCTTGAAGAAAATACAGCGAAACAGAACCACAAATCCTCGTCCGTTAGCATTTCACCAGCATTTTAAAAGCCCATTCCCGTTTTATATCCCAACTTGTCTAATTTCCACACATCATATATAATAGAAAAAACTGCCAAGAAAGGAGATTCCCATGCTAAGATTTTTAGTCAATATCCGTGACCTCAACTTTAACGAGGCTGCTGAAAAGTTTCTTCCCGAGGATCTGGCTGGTATTTTGCTTAAAGCCGGTATACGCATACTTCCTGCCAAAGAACAGCTTACCGCTTTCCTTATTAATGCAAACAGGGACAAGATAATCCGGGAAATCAATAAAAACACTGCAAAGAAGTCCCTTCCCCTTAAAGTAAATAATATTCAATTAAAATATCAAAAAGAGTTATAGAGCAAGGCGTGGCAAAACACGCAGATAGGAGCCAGCTATGTTAAAATTAGAAGTAACCTTTGATGAAATCAATTACGGTGAGTTAGTGGCAGGACTTATTCCTATGATACTTGAAAATCTGTCCTCCAGAGACGAGAAATCGAAAGAAGTCGTAAACCTCATTAACGGGTTGGGTGATGCCCCTGCCAGAATGCTTACGGCTGCCTTTTCCGAACTTCCCGGCCAGGATATTAATAAACTGCTCTCCGGTATTTTCTCTATCTACCGTGAGGATGTGCTAAAGATTATCAACGATAAGCTGAAGGAACAGAAATTAACCGGAGCAGTAACTGATATCCGCCTCCAAAATGTTTAAACAACCAATCTTAACAAATTTTTTTCTAATTAGCTGTTAGCTATCCCTTTATACAAGGAAGAAATATCAATTAGCCACGCTGCAGACTTACAGAAAGCAGTTCTGTCTAATTGACCTTAATTCCAGTATAAACGGGAAGTTTAACAGCTTTTTATAATTCTCCAGGGGTTCCCTCATATGACTACCCTCTCACCTTTTCCTTCCAAACTCTCCTGTTATCTGTAGTTCTGTTTAGATCTGGCTCTATTTCCAGTAATGACATATTGCTTAATTGTGACAATTTTATTACAATATTGTTAACCCGTTGACGCCAAGCTTTGGTCCACCAATAGGAGGCTTTTATGATAAAATTGAAATCTGTACGAGTTGTGTTAGCTGCATCTTTACTATCCCTTGTACTTTGCCAGGCAAATGTATCTGCCGCCACTTACAAGGTTGCAGCAAACGATTCTTTATATAAAATCAGTAAACTGTTCAAGACTACTGTATCTGCCATAAAGAAAACCAACAACTTAAAAAGCGATACAATACAGAAGGGACAGAAATTAACGATTTCCGCTAAGATATATACAGTAAAGCAAGGGGATACCCTTAATAATATTGCAAAAGCAAACAAGATTTCCCTTTCTAACTTAAGAAAAGCCAATAATAAATACAATGATACTTTAAAAATAGGTCAGAAGCTGATACTTCCAGGCATTAAAGCCACAGCAAAAACTACAGCTGTTGCAAAAACTACCGCTACTTCCGCTAAGGTAGAAGCTGCTTCATCAAAAGCAGTAATTAAATATACTCAGAAAGAAAAAGATTTACTGGCAAGACTGATTACTGCAGAAGCTACCGGACAGCCTTACAAGGCAATGGTCGCAATTGGAGGAGTCGTAGTTAATCGTGTACAAAGTAAAGAATGGCCAGATACCATAACTGCTGTAATAAATGATGTTCCAGGCGGTTACTATCAGTTTACACCCGTTAAGAATGGTTATATTAAGAAACCTGCTTCCGATATAGCAATCAAAGCCGCAGGAGAGGCCCTGTTAGGAGCTGATCCTTCTAAAGGTGCAATGTTCTATTTCGATGACAGTTCCACCAACGAGTGGTTATGGGCTAAACCCCAGACAGCTAAATTCGGTAACATGGTTTTTGTTAAATAATTTAAGCTTACAACGTAATAATCATAGATTTCCTTTCAATAAAAGCTGCGGCAGATTACTGCCGCAGCTTTCAGACTGTAGAGTCTACTATAATATTCTGAATTTTTAAATCTTGAAGAACTGAATTAACTAATTTCTAATTTACATATTATATTATTTATCTCCGCTTTCTTCATAGACATTAAAGAGTTTTCAAATAGTAGTTTAGGAGCTTCAACTCCAGGAATTAACACTGGCAATAATTCCTTTATTACTAATTCCTCTTTCATGAATTCTATTACTAAAGTATTACTTATCCATTATAGTGCTTCCATTGTAATCCCAATCCATATAAAAATGCACCCATCAGTCATTCCCCCTTGATATATTAATAAAATGTTCTTCCAGTGTTCCTCTGTCAATCTTGATATCTTGAATGCTAACTTCACTTTGCTTATATTGTTCAAGTATTTTCAACATTGTATCGCTGATATTATCTGAATCATATTGTTCAACCCCTTGGATTGTCTTAATAGTGATTGTAAAATGTTGACCAATTTCGGTAGTTAACTCTTCAGCAGTACCGATAAATGCAATTTCACCATTTCTAAGAATAGCGATTCGATCACATAAACTTTCTACTTCTGTCATATCGTGACTAGACAAAATAATAGTCTTTCCACGTTCTTTAAGCTTACGAATCTCTTCATGAAAGAATATTCTAGCCTCTACATCAAGTCCTGCTGTTGGTTCATCAAGGAACACGATTTCCGGGTCGCGTACTAAAGCAAGTGCTAATTGCAAACGATTCTTTTGTCCGGTAGACATTTCTCCATAACGCTTTCTTGCCAACTTAGTAATTCCTAATGCTTCAAGCATGGAATAGTCAATCTCAACTTTATTCCATTTTGCAAATAATTTCACTGCTTCCATTGCCTTCATATGTTCAGGAAGTGATGAAGTCTGTAATTGAATTCCCATTTTACCATTTACAATTATATTTCCGCTATCGTATTTTCTTAACCCCTCAATGCATTCCAAGGTTGTTGTTTTGCCTGCGCCGTTAATGCCAAGCAAGGCAAATATTTCACCTTTTCTCACTTCAAAATTCAAACCTTTTAAGACAGTATTATTGTTATAGCTCTTCTTAAGATTTTCTACCTGCACAGCATTATTCATTTTACTCCTCCTTAAGCCGATTAGTGCTGATTTTACTTTCATTATCCTAAGTCTTCCAGCCTATGTTTATATACTTATATAATTTATATTCATTTAACCAATAACAAGTATTTATTCTTGTGTAACGGCTATATTCGCCATAATATCTGTTGATTCTTGAGTTTTGGGTATAACATTTTCAATATTTTGTACACTCTGCATCCATTGAATTAAATCATTAATCAGTTTATTTCCACTTTCACATAAAGATCTTAACTTCTTCAAATTATGCTCCTCCATTCATAAAGATTCAATAAACAAAATAATTGATTCAATACTTGATAACTCCGACCACTCTTTCTTAAATTTATTAAGGCGGTCTAATGACTGTTCAAGACTCTGGGAAGCTGCACTTTTAACAGCCTCCAATATTTCATTATCATCAAACACTTCAATACATCTTGTCAGTTTATAAAAAGAATTATTTCGTACTGCAGGTTCCAGAAATGAATACCATCCTACTGGAAACATACGAAATGGATAGATAAAACTAATATTCCCAGTCTATCAAGTTTCTTATGACCTATTAACGAACGAAATTCTCCCGGTCGTTTAAAAATGAATTTCCTCCAAAGCAACTGGTATGCCACGAAGTGCAGCACGTATCATTGAGGTTGATATATAATTTGTAGAGACAAGTAATCTTTCTCCAGGTCCTACACAAATATATAAATCTACATTGAATAATGCATCCAACAATTCCATTTTTAAACTGTAATAAGTAATGCACATTATTACCACCAATCTCAACCGGAACTTTATACTTGTCATGAATCCACTTTACCAGCAGCATACCTCCATGCATCTCTAACCATGAGAAATCCGCTCCCATAGATATTCCGATTAAATCATAGACTGTAAAATCAATTCCTGATACAAGACGACTAAGCGCATTATCAATCTCTTGGTCACTCTCTCCCTTAAGATAGCTCATAACCCTTTGTGAGTCGTAGACAAAACTCCAAATCGTCAATGGTAGTTTACTGGCACATTTACTCAGTGTTACATTCAAGTCGTAGATTTCTGTACGTATTCCCTTCTCTGTGAGATACCCCTTGAGAACGCCAAGAGCTAAAGGTGGAATGTTAGATATTTGTTGATATGCAGATTCGTTTGGCGCTAACATTATTAATACTTGTCCATTTAAATTATTCATTATTTCTCTCCTTGTAGAAAATTGAAATCAATCCATGTTTTTAATATCCTGCAGAAGAACTTTACATAATGTGATTACAAATCATATCCTGCAAAAAGCTACTTTCATAATTAGAATGCTATTTAAAAGATTGCAATTAAGCATGCTATCTCGTATCGAAATAACTAGATGAATGAATGTCTACGAAGCAGTTTTGTATTTCATATATCCTTATTATAAATCCTACCATATCTTGTTAATCTTTCCAATGTTTTCCTAACTTTTTTCCTCTTAATATTTTATGCGCAGATATAATGCAAATATCGTGCATCTTTATCAGCAGATATTATTCTCTCACCTGTACAACGATTACTATTTTTTGTAACATGCAAAAAATCCCACAACCGTTTATTTCTCTTTGGTTGCGAGACTATAATTGTATCACTAATACCCAGGACCTTTCGGTACTGCGGGTCCGAATTTATCTTGGAAATCGTGCGGGGATTGTCATAATTATCATAGAACAGGGAGGGCTGACAATGGCTTCTGTTTTTCTCCATCCAATGAATCATACAACTTTTCAAATAATGCAAGACTAGTGCCATGCCTGGCACACCAAATAATCAGGACCACCAGCTTAGCTGGTGGTCCTGATTATAAATATCACAGATAAGTTTTACACCTATTTTTTTACATTAGAATAATAAACAGATTGTATAATTTAATGTTTAATAACTTATTATTTTAAATTTTATCATTTGACTAATTTACAGATGTAAGTATTTTTTATCTTATTACTTTTTGATGTTAAAAGCATCGAATCCAGGATACTGAGCACTTGTTCCAAGTTCTTCTTCAATCCTGAGCAGCTGATTATATTTCGCAACACGCTCACTTCTGCTGGGTGCTCCGGTCTTAATCTGGCAGGTATTAAGGGCTACAGCCAGGTCAGCAATGGTAGTATCCTCTGTTTCACCGGAACGGTGGGAGGAGATTGCTGTATAGCCTGCTTTGTGTGCCATCTTAATAGCTTCCAGTGTTTCAGATACGGAACCGATCTGATTCAGCTTGATCAGAATGGAATTACCGCAGCCAAGTTCAATGCCTTTTTTCAGTCTGCTGGTATTGGTAACGAACAGATCATCACCAACTAACTGTACTTTACTTCCAAGCTCTTTGGTAAGCAACTCCCAGCCTTCCCAGTCTTCTTCATCCAGAGCATCTTCGATGGAGTAGATAGGATATTTCTCTGTAAGCTCTTTCCAGTGAGCTATCAATTCTTTGTTTGTAAAATGTGTTCCTGCTTTGGGAAGAACATATTCTCCCTTTTCTTTACCTTTCCATTCACTGGAGGCAGCATCCATAGCAAGTACGAAGTCTTTACCGGGTACATATCCGGCTTTTTCAATTGCAAGCAGGATTAACTGAATTGCCTCTTCATCACTGGCAAGGTCAGGTGCAAAACCACCTTCATCACCAACGGAAGTAGCAAGCCCCTTTTCCTTTAATATCTTGGCAAGTGCATGGAATACTTCTGTACACTGACGAAGTCCTTCCTTGAAGCTTTCTGCGCCGGTAGGCATAACCATGAATTCCTGAACGTCAACAGTATTAGCGGCATGAGCACCACCGTTTAAGATGTTCATCATAGGAACCGGAAGTTTGTTGCCTGCACTTCCGCCTAAGAATTTATATAAAGGAAGTTCAAGTGCAGTTGCTGCTGCTCTTGCTGCTGCGATGGATACTGCGAGAATAGCATTGGCACCAAGACCTGATTTGTCTTTGGTTCCATCAAGAGCGATCATTGCTGCATCTACTGCATAGATATCAGCAGCATTCTTACCCTTTAAAGCCTCGCTGATGGGTCCGTTGATATTGGCAACTGCCTTTAATACACCTTTTCCGCCAAATCTTTTTTTATCCTCATCCCTTAATTCCAATGCTTCAAAGATTCCGGTGGATGCACCGCTTGGAGCTGCTCCTCTTCCTATTGTACCATCCTTTAACACCACTTCTGCTTCCACAGTAGGATTACCTCTGGAGTCAATAATTTCTCTGCCTGTTACCTTCTCAATTTCTAAGTATTTCATTTGGTGTTCCTCCTTTTATAATTAGTCGTCGTGGCCGTTAAGCCCTTCAGATGTTTCTTACATTTCCTATATAGACCGGCTGAGCCTGAACAGTCACATTTACCTTAGACCTACCCAAATACTACCACAAAAGAAAACGGAATACAAGATACAATTTGATAATGGTTATCAATAAAAACCATTTTAATATTACAGTTAATTGTTAAGTTCCTTTAGGTAAATGAAATTTTTTCCATTATTTTTATCTAACAGCTGCACAAAAACCGAAAAAATTCAGAAAATATTCTTGCTTTTTCTAGTAAAATATTATACACTAAACGTATCCTTAATCGTTTACGTTGGTCAAAATATACATATAAATTGTTATTATATTGAGAGAATTACTGGGAGGATTAGAGCATGGTCTCCATGAAAGATATATCCATTGCCTGTAAAGTATCCGTAGCCACCGTCAGTAAAGCACTGAATGGCCATAAAGATATTGGCGAAGATACCAGGGAACTGATACGAAAAACCGCCAAGGAAATGGGCTATTTTCCCAATTCATCAGCCCGGGCACTCAAAACCAACAAGAGCTTTAATATTGGCGTATTATTCATTGATGAAGCAAGAAGCGGCTTGACCCATGATTATTTTGGTAATGTCTTAGAAAGCTTTAAGGTGACAGTAGAACAGCAGGGATATGATATTACCTTCATCAGCGGCAGCAAGCAGCGTAAAGATAAGATGTCTTATCTGGAGCATTGCAGATACAGAGGTTTTGACGGTGTGATCATTGCCTGCATCGATTATGATAATCCGGAGGTTACGGAGCTGATACAAAGCGATCTGCCGGTTGTAACCATTGATCATATATTCAATGGAAGAACTGGTATCATGTCTGATAATATTAAAGGTATGCAGGATTTGTTTACATATGTCTATGAATGCGGCCATCGCAAAATAGCATACATTCACGGCGAAAGAAACAACTATGTAACCACCATAAGGCTCACTGCCCTTTACCGGACAGCAGAGGAATATGGAGTAGAGATTCCCGACGAATATATCAAGGCCTCAGCCTTCCGTGATATCTTTACTACTGCCGAGATGACCAGTCAGCTGTTAGAACTGCCTGATCCGCCAACCTGTATTCTCTTTCCGGATGATTTTGCATGTCTTGGAGGAATTAATGCCATTAAATCCAAGGGTTTAAAAATTCCAAGGGATATCTCCATAGCAGGTTATGATGGGATTAAGACCACCAAATACCTGGAACCCCAGCTTACCACCATCAGCCAGGACACTGATAAAATTGGCAGATATGCCGGTCTGAAGCTTATTGAATTAATCGAGAAGCCCAAAACAGCACTTGCAGAGTATATTAATGTGCCGGGTGAACTTGATAAAGGAGCTACGGTTTCCGTTATACACCCAATTGATGCTTTAAGATAAATTTAGTTACCTTATCAATTAACCTATCTCTTACCCTGCAGCTCTTTTACCCTTTCCCTGCTGCAGGGCTTTTTGTTCTTTTCGTCTTTTCTTTTAGTCCTTTTTTGTCCTTTTCTTTTTCTCCTTTTCTTTTTCTCCTTTTCTTTTTCTCCTTTTCTTTTTCTCCTTTTCTTTTTCTCCTTTTCTTTTTCTTTCAAAATTCTCCTGCTTCCAGGAAACTACATTATATCCTGGCACTCATGAGATTCCCCGAAGAATACCGCTTGAGTCCTTTATGGAATACCAGAAAGGCAAGAAGCACGATAAACATTGCGACAAACAGAATTCCCAACAGATAAGGCAGCTGGAAGGCAATCATGGTCTTTACCGGCAGGTAATTATAGAAGCCGATGGGAATGATGGTAAATAACATCACCTTAACCGCACCTTTGAAGATTCCGTCAGGGTAGGTAGAGAAATTCACCATAATACCTGTAAGGTTACCTGCTATATAATCTCCTCTTACAATCCAAAAGGAAAGACTGCCTGCAATAACAGCAAAAGCGGTAAAAATGAATCCTCCCGTTATGGTAAATAACGTAAACAAAAGGAACTTCCGTAAAGATATTCCTGTGAAAAAAATAAGAACAAAACCATATGCAAGGTCACCTATGGCAGAAATACTGGTTGTAGAGGTTATGGCACTTACCAGAACATTCTTCGGCTGCACCAGAAATGCATCCAGCTTACCTTCCGTAATCAGTTCTGAGAGGCTAAAGGCTCTGTGAAAGAATATATGAGCAAAGCCGTAAGCACTGGCAGAAAGTGCCCATAAGGTCATAATTTCCCTGATTCCATAACCGCCGATCTCTTTCTTTAAATGTAAGATAACCATCCACTGTATAATAAAAGTTGAATTGTTTAACATCATAAACAGGACATTCATGATAAACGCTGTTCTATTGGTCATCTCCCGCATGATATTATACTTAACTGTAGTAAGCAAAAGACTCCCTTGATTCTTAACCGCCGTTAACATTTAATTTTCTTACCCCCTTGCCATATGCCAAGACCATAATAAGTGTAAGTATGCACAGATAACTCCCCTGTACCAGCAGAATCTTAACTAAAACTTCTGCCGAAAAATCCACTATCAGTTTGGCCGGTCCATAAGTAACCGCATAAATTGGCAGCACACGTATCACAGGCTGCAGAAGATCAGGAAAAACTTCCACGGGAAACATAATGCCAAGAACAATCAACAGCTTATCATAAATCCACTGAAAGGGTAAGGCATCCTCCACCCAGAAGGATAAAATACTGATATTTATGCGGATAAGACTATTAATCAGTAACCCAAAGAACATTACGGGAATTACTGCCCCAATGGTCAGGAAATGAAATCCCGGAATACCTCCAAGAAGTATCAGCCCCAATAAACTTCCTGCTATTAAATAAAATAGAAAGCGAAAGCCTATTTCCCCTAAATACTTAGCAAGAACATGGAAAGGATAATAATATGGCTTATTAATCGAATAAGCTACAGTACCGCTCTTGATATCCCTGCTCATGTCTCCTGTTAAGGTAGCACTTCTGGTACCATACCACATAATCTCAGTAAATATGACATACCAGATCATCTGCTGCCTGGTGTACCCGGCAATGATAGCCGAGGGATCCGTATAGATATAATTCCACAATTGAAAAAATACGAAAATCATAAAAAAATAACTGATAAACCCAAGAATACTATTCATGGGATATTGAAGATTCTCCATAAAACTGACACGGAAAATATAATAATATTTTTTCATAACTCCTCCCTGACGAGTTCAGTATTTAAACCAGTACTCAATTATTTTAAATCCGAATTTCTTTGTACCTTTGTACCCTTTGTGCGGGGAGAGATAACAAAGGAAGAAGAAGCAGGAAGCCAATTTCTTCGTATCTTTGTCCCCTTTGTGCTGCACAATATGAGCCTGGCAAGTTTAACGATAGCTTAAGGCTGCCCTTTATAAATCTCTGTAATTATCTGTTCCAATGGTATATTAGCGATATTAACATCCAGGATGCTCTCCCCATTCATAAGGCTTAACAGCTCATTCACCTGGCAAATCTTCGTATCCACCTCCAGCTTCATCTCATTTTCTCTGACCTTAAGAATCCGAACTCCTTCTCTGTTCATTTCCCTTATCCGAATTTCATTCTCTGCATCAGCCTCCTCCTTAAACCTTATCTCCATCTGTTTGCGGTTTAAATACTGGTATTTTAAGCTGTCCATGGAATCATTCATTACTATTCGCCCGTCATTTACAATAATAATTCGTTTACATAATTTCTCGATGTCTCCCACATCATGGCTGGTTAAAAACACTGTTGTGTTGTATGACCGGTTAAGCTTTTTTATAAAGCTGCGGACATTCTCCTTTACAACCGGATCCAGCCCTATGGTTGGTTCATCCAGAAAGAGAATCTTCGGGCTGTGTATAAGGGAAGCTGCAATTTCACATCGAATTCTCTGCCCTAAAGACAGATTTCTGACGGGAGTATTCATAAAGCTCTCCAGTTCAAAGCTTTCCTTCATTTCATCAATGCGCTTTATGACCTCCTCTTTCTTTCGGTCGTAGACCTTTCCAAAGAACATAAAATTATCGTAGGGGGTTAGGTGTGTCCACAATTGCTCTTTCTGTCCAAATACAGTACCTATCTCATAGGCCAGTTTCTTTCTGTCAGTGGTTGGAGACAGCCCAAGTACCTTCATCTCCCCGCTGTCAGGGTAGAGAATACCTGTCAGCATCTTTATAGTAGTACTCTTACCGGCTCCGTTAGGACCGATAAAAGCAAGGACCTCTCCTTCTCCTACCTGAAAGCTAATGTCCTTAACCGCCTCCACTTCTTTGTACTCCTGCTTAAAAAATGAAGAAAAGCTTCCTCCCAGACCGCCTTTTTTCTGCTTTACCTTAAAGTTCTTGCGCAGTTCTTTCGCTGTGATTACATCCATTACCAAACCTCCCTTTCTGCCTCTTGTACTTACGCGTCTGGTTTGTCAGACTCTAACACTAACATGCTGCCACGATAGAGACAACCTTCCTTAAGCCCGTCATGTGCCTTCCACCTGACAGGGTTCTTTCTGTAATAGGACGCAAACATAATTTCCTATTATATAAAAAATGCCGCATATAAAATTCCCGAATAAGGAAAAATTATAATGCGGCATTGCTTTAAATATTCATTCACCGCATAGATACAAAAGAAAGCAGTCCTCTGTATCTATGGGATATCCCAGCTACAGAAAACGGCTTTTCATAATAATATATGGATAACATAGTGAATGAATAAACATGGTTTTTTTCTCCAGTAAAAGTTTTCAAGTAGTATAACATAGGGATTTATCAAATGCAACACCCATATGATAATTTTTCTCCTTTAAAGCTTGCTGCCTCTGCTGAAAAGTTCTTAAAGTTGCCTGTACCATGTTTTTTTAAGTAGTCCTGCTTCGGTTTTTCAGCATTAAGCTTTATGCAATATTGACAAATATCCATTTTTCATATTTTCATAAAAAATCACATTATCCACTGTTTATGAAACCGAATTCATTCTTTATTATAATGTATTCTAGGGAATATTTGTGCAATACCACGAAATTGCTTGAAAACTCATCAAAAAGTCGCTATATTACAATTTACACATTTATTAGCCATTGTATTAAGCGCTGAAAAAACTATAATAAAAGTATCATTTGTGTATGTATGTAAACACAGATTTACAAAGCATAGCTTGCTGATAAGTAATTTATACAAACCTGCATTATGCAAAGGTTGTAGTGTGAAAATAAAAGTCAATTTTCACACCTAAGTCTATGCCTGAGTTTAAACGCGTGCTAAAGCATGCAGATGGGAGCAAAATATGAATACACAACTATTAAGCAATTGGAAATTTCAATATAATGACTGCCCGGAGGCCTGGTATAAGGGCTATGATGACAGCAGCTGGGAAGGGGTTACCGTACCCCATGACTGGTCCGTGCATATGCCTTTTTCCAAGGAATATTCCAGTGGTACCGGTTATCTGGCAGGAGGAATCGGCTGGTATCGTGGTTCCTTTTATCTTCCGGAGGAATTAAAGGGAAAGAAAATCTTTATTACCTTTGACGGAGTTTATAAGAACAGCCAGGTGTGGTGCAACAGTTATTATCTTGGTAAGCGTCCCTTCGGTTATGCTACCTTTCGTTATGACATCACCGAGCAGGCCGTCTTTGGCGACACCCCTAATGTTATGGCTGTCAGAGTAGACCACAAGGATATTTCTGATTCCCGCTGGTTTACAGGTTCCGGTATCACCCGAAAAGTCACTGTCACTGCTGAAGAACCCGTTTACGCAGAGTATAACAGCATTTTCTTTACCACTCCTGAGGTTTCAAAAGAGGAGGCCTCTGTAAAGATAACCTCCACTATTATAAATGAAGCTGCTGAAGCTGCTGAAGTCACAGTGAAGCAAACTCTTGGTTTTCAGGCAAAAGAAGCTCTTACTGTCACCAGCTCCTTACGACTAAGTCCTAATGAGAAGAAGGAGATAACTGTAGAAGGTCTGCTCTCCTCTCCTATGCTGTGGTCAGTAAATGAACCAAATCTTTATAAACTTACTACTGAAATCAAAGCTCAATCGATTACGGGTACAAGCAGTACTCAGCAAAACTACGAATCCATGGTAGGAATCAGAAGTTTCCGTTTCACACCGGATAATGGCTTCTACTTAAACGATGAACCTCTGAAACTAAAAGGTGTCTGCGTTCATCATGATGCCGGTTGTCTTGGTGCTGCCGTTCTGCCCTCCGTATGGCTTAGAAGACTGGAGGCTTTAAAGGAAATGGGCTGTAATTCCATCCGTATGAGCCATAATCCTCATATGCCTGAGCTTTATGACTTTTGTGACGCTTTAGGTTTCCTTGTAATGGATGAAGCTTTTGACGAGTGGGAAAGTCCTAAAAATAAATGGTGGACGGGACATAATGTGTATCCTCCCAGACATCAGGGTTATGCAGAGGATTTCCCTCAGTGGCATGAGCAGGATCTGACCGATCTGATTAAAAGAGACAGAAATCATCCCAGCATCATTATGTGGAGCATCGGCAATGAAATAGATTATCCCAATGATCCTTACTGCCACCCTCTCTTTACAACCATGACCGGAAATAATGATAAAGACAAACCCTCTGCTGAAAGAGAGTATAACCCTAATAAGCCTAACGCAGAAAGACTTTCCGTAATTGCAGCTAATTTAACCAGGATTGTAAAAGCCTCGGATACTACCAGACCTGTTACTGCCGCCGTAGCTTTTCCTGAGCTTTCAACCTTCTTAGGCTACATCGATTCTTTTGATGTGGTAGGCTACAATTATAAGGAAGAGTGGTATAAAAGAGATCATGGACGTTTTCCTGAGAAACCTTTCCTTGGCAGTGAGAACAGTCACTCTTTAAGTGCCTGGAAAGCAGTAAGAGACTGCGACTATATCTCCGGTCAATATCTATGGACAGGAATCGATTACCTTGGAGAAGCTCACGGCTGGCCTGTAAGAGGCTCCTATGCCGGACTGCTTACAACCGCAGGGTTTAAGAAGACTTCCTTTTACCGCAGAAAGAGCTTCTGGCAGTCAGAGCCTACGGTATATTTAACAACAGCCAGAGCCGCAGAAACAGAGAAAGAAGCCACTACCGAATGGGAATGGAAAGAGATGTTCCGCAGTTATAATTACCTTACGGAAGAAAAGGTTGAAATAAGATGCTATACAAATCTTTCCGGTATCGAATTGTTCGTTAATGGTAAGAGCCAGGGAAGAAAAGCTTATGATGACAGTCTGGGTTATATCCCTTTTACCATTGCCTTCGAAGCCGGAGAATTAAAAGCGGTCGGTTATTCAACGGATAACGAAACGGAGGAAATCGCTGCAGATGTTCTTCTTACAAATGGTGCACCCTGCGATATTTCCCTTACAAGCTGGGAACCTTCTGCAGAAATCTTAGCCTTTAATAAAGCTTATGTAGAAGATATCCTAACCTTTGATGGCCTTATCTTAAAACAGATAGAGGTGACCCTCCTTGACGGTAATGGTCTTCCTTGCTTAACAGACAGCAGCTTATTACATGTATCCTTAGAGGGTGGTAAGATCCTTGGTCTTGAAAATGGTAATCTGGCTGATGTAAGAGAATATACTGCCTTAGAACGTCGTGCTTATAACGGAAAGCTTCTTATCTATGCGGCCCTTAGCGAAGATAACAAAGGGGTCCTTACCGTAAAAGGCAGCAGCCTTAAGACAAGAAGCATAACTCTGTAAAAGCTTTTAAGAATTACTTCAGCCTTCTCTGTTGTAATTAGATGGAGATACCCCTACCGCTTTTTTGAATACCTTACTGAAATAATATAAATCCGTAAATCCAACGGACTGACCCACCTCAGACATTTTCATGTTTGTGGTGGTGATCAGCTCCATAGCATGATTAATACGCACAGAATTCAGATAAGTAAAAATCGTTTTATGAGTCATTTTCTTAAATATGCGGTTTATGTAATCAAAATTACTGCCCGATATTTCTTCTATATCATGACTGGTAATCTTTCTGGCATATTCCGTGTTAAGATATTCCAACAGCTTTTGAACCTTATGATAGGATTTGGGCATAACAGAGGTGCTTTTCTGAAGTGTGTACAGTAAATAACTTCGATATATTTCTATAAAAGCCTCCATTACCTTTATGGAACACATAATTTTGTAATTGTCCATATGGTCTTTATTATGTTTTATGGCCTCATCCAAAAGACAGCTCACCTTAATAAAATCCGCCGTACTGTTAAAATGATAATATTTGGGCAGCAGCAAGACATCATTTTCTATGGTCTTATAAGAAAAAGGATCGCTTTTAAGAGAATCGTTGTGTCTTGACAAGATAAATTTAATAAATTCCTCTTCCGGAGGCATGGGAAATCTTCTGATATCTTCCTGTTTAAAATGCAGATAATAATATTCACAGTGAGAAGCCTTGTAGCCTTCATGGAAGTACTCTTTGTCAAGAAGAAGAAAATCACCTGTTTGAAGCACGTAATTAACATTGCCTTCTTTCAGATACATCTCACCTTTTTTTATTACATAGATGATATACTCCTCTGCCCTTCTTTTGTTATGTACAAAAGGCGGTTGTATGGCTGCTGTATTCATTAATCGCACTCTTGGAATCTGTCTGGAATTCAATTCATAGAACATATTACATCTGCCTTTCTTTTTACTATTATTTTTCCACAATCCCAACGCAGTATACTACAAAGTGGGTGGGTCAGAACGATGCAATGAAAGGATCCTGATATGGCTTTGTTTTCTTATGATAAACAGTTGAATAAAATTGAGACCCCCTCGGGTACCATAACTTTATCCTCACTGTTTCTCCCGTTTTTTATTGAAATGGTTCTTATTAATACCATGGGTACCATTAATACACTTTCCTTAAGCCACTATTCCCAAAACTCTGTTGCAGCTGTTGGTGCAGCAACACAGCTTATTAATATGATATTCACCTTCTATGGTGTGGTCAGTGCCGGCTCTTCCATCGTCATCAGCCAGAATCTGGGGGCAGGCAAGAAGGAAACTGCAGGTGATGCAAGTATTATATCAATCTTCTTCAGCGCTGCCCTAAGCCTGGTAATCGGAATTAGCCTTGCCTTGTCCGCCAGACCTATACTTACCATGATGAACCTGAAAGGCGAGCTTTTGTCAGATGCAATCCTATACTTCCGTATCTGCATCACCTTTTCCTTCTTTCAGGCAGTGTATTCCGCCTTATCCAGCATTTTCAGGAGTTATGGCAAGCCAAAAACAGCTGTTAAAATCTCATTGCTTGTTAATTTGATCAATGCTCTGTTAAATATCCTGGTGGTATTCAGACCTTTTGAAATTCCTCTAAGAGGGGTCTGGGGAATCGCAGTATCCTCTGTAATCAGCCAATGTTTTGGTATGATACTTATGTTCTTCCTGCTAAAACGCTCCGGTTTCTTTCCTCATTTTCACAAAGAAATCTTTAGAAAGCTAAACCTTATAACGAAAATACTCTACATCGGTGTCCCGGGAGGCATAGCCAATCTGTCCTATTCACTTTCCCAGGTGGTCTCTACTTCTATTGTAGCCTTCATCGGAACTGAAGCAGTGTCCACCAAAATATATCTGGATAACATATTCTTCTATGTGTATGTTATCGGACTGGCTCTGGGACAGGCAACCTCTCTTATTATCAGCCGTTTGGCGGGTGCCCGGAAATATACACAGGCTATGCAGCTGAATAAGCAGAATCTGAAAATAACCTTGCTGTGTAACATCTTCTTCTCCGTGGTTATTTTTCTGCTGGGGAAACCTCTGCTTGGTATATTCACGGACGATCCTGCCATTATTGCAGTCGGTCATCAGATTATGCTCTTTGACATACTGGTAGAAATAGGCCGGGGATTTAACCACATTGAAAATAGTTCCTTAAGAGGAGCAGGAGATGTCTTCTATCCTATGATAATTTCCCTCACCTCCTGTTGGTTCATAAGTATCCTCTTTGCTTATCTCCTGGGTATTGTTTTTGGTTTAGGGCTCTTAGGCTGTTGGATTGCTTTTGCTATGGATGAGCTGTTCCGGGGAATACTATACTTCAGACGCTTTCAAAGCGGTAAGTGGAAGGCAAAAACCATTGTTTAGCTGCCTCTTATTCTCCTCCAGATAGAAAAAGCACCATGTCATTCTACTTCGGTCAGAAAGCCATGGTGCTTCTTTTTTCTTCATATATTTAAGAACTATCCGATATCCGGCTCACTGCTCAGAAATATTTCATCTTTCCATTTGCCTTCTGTCTCAAACAGCACAATTTCATTCTTACCTTTTTTAATCAAAGGTGCTGGTATATAGAGTCTTTTCTGAGGGCCGATTTCCCAATACCTTCCCAGATTAAAGCCATTGATAAAAGCACAGCCTTTGCCCCATCCGGTAAAATCAAGGTAGGTGTCCCCTGCTTCTTCTGCTTCAAAGAAGAATCTATAAAACCCTGGTCTGCCTTCCTCATACTCCTTCTCATAATCTACTTTATCAATATCCTTTAAAGGTAATGTGTACATCTCCCAATCAAAGATAAGATGACCATTTACCTGAACACCACTGTCAATTCCTTTTCTCTGTTTCTCTAATCTGGGACCGAAATTCACACGTCCCATATTTTCTACCAGAATATCAAGCTGACTATTAGCCGATAACTCTATAGAAAGCTCACTCTCTGTTAAAAGTTCTCTGTCATAAAGCGTTAATACCGACTCCTGGTTCACAAATATCTGAGCTCTGTCGTTTGCATCGTAGAGTCTGATTTTTTCTATGTTTTTTTCTTTCTTGAGAGTTGAACGGTACAGGATATATCCGTAATTCTGACCAGCTCTTTCCATTGATACAGGATATTTACCGGTTTGTTTCTCCGTCAGATTATCAAGGTTTGCAAACAGACCGGTCTTACTGTGAAGTTTGACTGTACCATATTCCTTTTCTTTTATATCTGTAGTTAAGGTCACCTCCGGAAGTTCTTTGTATCTTCCGATGATTTCTTTAAAGGCTTCATATTTTGGTGTAAGCTTACCACTCTCAGTGAGAACTGCATCATAATCATAAGAAGTAACATCCGGGGTCAGCACATCATAATAATTGGAGCCGTTCATAAATCCGAAATTCGTGCCGCCTTCAAACATATATATATTGACATTTCCGGTCTTCATAATTTCTTCCAGGTCCTTCTTATTCTCTTCCAGATCTGAAGTCTGATGCTTGTCCACTCCCCAATTATCAAACCAGCCTACCCAGAATTCCATACACATTAAAGGACCGTCTGTATGCTTTTTAAGAATCTCAAACTGCTGTGCCACCTTGGAACCAAAGTTAGCGGTGGGATGTACACCTTCTACTTTTCCGCATTCCAGGGCATCTCCCCAGGGTCCGTCTGAGGTTACAAGAGGAACTACAGTACCTTCCTCTCTCATTACCTGTGCCATCCACTTAAGATATTCTGTATCATCCCCGTAATAACCATATTCGTTTTCTACCTGCATCATTATTACAGGACCGCCGTAATTAATCTGTAGAGGGGTCAGTATCTTAAACAATTCCTTGTAATAACTCTTCACATGGTTCAAGAAAGGCTCATAAAGTCCGCGCAGGCGCATACCATCCTCTTTTAGCAGCCAGGCCGGAAGCCCGCCAAACTCCCATTCTGCGCAGATATAAGGTGAGGGTCTTACAATAACCCAGAGTCCCAGTTCTCCTGCTATTTCAATAAATTTCTTTATATCAAGAATACCGTTAAAATTAAATTTCCCCTTCTCTTCCTCATGAAGATTCCAGGGCACATAAGTTTCAACAGTGTTACATCCCATGGCCTTTAATTTTTCCAATCTGTCTTTCCAATACTCAGGTACAACACGAAAATAATGTATTCCACCTGAAATTATTTGTATTTCATCTCCATTAAGGTAAAATTTATCCCTTATGTCAAACTTGTTCTGCATGCTAGATAACCTTCCTTTCTGCAACTGGATATTTCTTTATGTTAAGCAGCATTCACCTGTGTATGTTCTTGCGCTTATATCCTGATTTATGATTATATAAATATCTAAAAGTATTTTAAGATGTATAAAGATATTGGGATTATACTTCTGCTAACATATCTATAATTGACAAATTATAACGATGTTTACAACTTAAACTTAACTTTCAAAAATTACTTATTATTACACCAGTTCAGTGAAATTAATTACTACTGATGTATCCCATATTTAATGTATTTTCATATTTGTTGTATTCCATATTTGTTGTATTCCATATTTGATGTATTTCATATTCTGATGTATTTCATATTTGTTGTATTTCATATTTGTTGTATTTCATATTTGTTGTATTACATATTTGTTGTATTACATATTGTTGTATTCCATATTTGATGTATTTCATATTTAATGTATTTCATATTCTGATGCATTTCATATTTGTTGTATTCTATATTTTACATTCATATTTGATGTATTATTGTTTTTACCTCTTCCAGATACAAATAGGCTTGACATATGAGCTATTTATAACTGGAAGAAGCAAAAAATATTATTTAAGTGGAATTTAATATCACAAATATTTACTTAGTATAACATTATTCTACCTGTAAAGTTGTAAAGCTCCATACAAGCCACAAATTAACATTGCAACTTGTATGAAGCTTTTGGGTCAACTTATTTATTCACAGGTTACATTAATCAGTAACTCCGTAATTATTATTTGCCTAAATACTCTTTGTAAGCAGTTAACTGATCCTGAAGTACTTTATACACTTCATCATATCCTGCATCTTTCATTGCTTTTCTGAAATCAGCAACAGCTTTCTCAGGATCTCCGGCTTTACCGAAAGCAATAGCAGTTACATAACTTGCAAATACATCAGACATATTAGCCATATAAGATGCAATGTCGTCAGTTTCAAATACAAGCTGTGAGTAAGGTGAGTCAATTGCATAAGAATCATAGTTTGCAAAGATATCAGCTTTTCCTGAATACCAGGTTTCGTTATCAAGCTCTAAGTTATCATTACGTCCATACCAGAAGTTAGTACCAAGAGCATCAGTAGAATCATCATATCCTTCAGGACGGCCAAGTTTACCATCATCTGTTACTACATAATCTGTACCTTCAATACCATAGTTGAATAAACGGTAGATTTCTTCATCATTACGAAGTAAGTCATATACCATTAAAGCTCTTTCAGGATGCTTGGAGTTAGCACCTACTGCTAAAGCACCATGTGTGATAATAAGGTTTACAAGGTTCTTGCTTGGCTCTGAGAAAGAGAAGAACTGTACATCAGAACCGGGTTGTTTGATATCCATCTGAGGACGTACTGTTGTGTAGTAAGTCTGAGTATGATGCTGATCTGCACCAGTCTGACCTGCATAGAACTCTTCACGTGTATCTCCTGTGTAGTTGAGAACGTCTTCTCTCCAGTATCCGGCATCGCCCCACTGTTTCATCAGCTTAGCAAAGTCGATGTATTCCTGACCTTCCATGTAAGGAGAAACAAGTGTAAAAGGATCATCTTTGGAAGCACCGAAGAAAACAGGAACTTCTAAACCGTCAAGGAAAAGAGTCTGTGTATTGGACTGGAAGTAACCACCAGCTAACTGAGAACCAAATGCCTGGCCGCTTGCTGCTGCATCCCAGGGAATAACATCAGGATAGTTGTCTTTGATACCCTGGAAGTACTTACCAAGATCAGCAAAGCTGTTAACACCATTTGTTAAACCGAACTGTTTAGCCCAGTCTCCACGGTACATAAAGCCGTGATTTGTCCACTGTTTATAGTTATCTTCAGGTATTAAATAAATCTTACCGTCATATTTGCACATGTTCCAATGATCTTCTGAAACGGAAGCATAGGTCTGAGGTGCATAAGTCTTTAACATATCATCTGTTAATTCTAAGAAAGCACCTTTCTTGGAGTTAGGCCATGCATCTAACCAGTCAGTAGCTGTACCGATTAAGTCAATTGTGGAATCTCCGGATGCTAAGAGAAGGTTATACTGTGTCTGCCAGTCAGCCCACTCTACATAATATAACTCAAGTTCTGCGTTAACTTTTTCTGTAAGCTTTTTGTTAAGCTCTGTCATCATTGCTTCTAAGCGGCCGTTGGTAGGTTTGTTACCAAGTACGACGAATTTAATAACTTCATGTTTTGATGTATCAATTGCGCCGGTTGATCCGCCATCTGTCGGAGCAGTTGTTGTACCGCCATCTGTTCCCTGTCCGGAATTGTTACTTTTTGGACCACATGCAGCAAGGCTGACAGCCATGCTTAAAATAAGGCAGAGGCTAAGTAGTTTCTTAAATGTTTTCCCCATAAATTTCCTCCTGTTATATAATTAATATATGTTTACTTCGCCTTGCGAAGAAAAACACCACCGGGTTACTTGCTCTTTAGCCCTTTACGGCACCAACTGTGATACCTGCGATAAAGTACTTCTGTACAAAAGGGTAAAGTAAAATGATAGGACCAGTTGCCACAACCGCTGTAGACATTTTGAGCGTTTCCAGAGGAAGTGAAGTTACTACTACATTGGAACCTGCAACGGAGTTCTTTAAGGAAGCAACCTCGTTGACTATTTTATACAAGTGATACTGTAAGGGTCTGTATTCTACCTTAGCGGAAAGGAACAACATGGAGTTATACCATTCATTCCAGTAACCAAGAGCCAGGAATAAACCGATTGTTGCAAGGGCCGGTTTTAACATCGGCAGAATCAGCTTGACAAAGATGGTAATATCACCGGCACCGTCAATCTTTCCGGATTCGGTAATCTCAAAGGGTATGGCCTTAATAAAATTCTTCATAAGAATAATCAGCCAGGGTGACATCAGCAGCGGCAGGAATACTGCCAGGTAATTGTCTTTTAATCCAAGATATTTGGATATCAACAGGTAGAAAGGAACTAAACCACCTGAAAATAGTGTTGTAAAGTAAATATAGAAGGATATCTGATTACGGAAAGGGAAATCCTTTCTCTGCAGTGCGTATCCTGTCATGGAAATAATGAACAAACCAAGTAAGGTACCGCCTACTGTCATTAATATTGTTACCACATAAGAACCGAATAGCTGCTTGGAGTTTCTTAATACCAGTTCATATGCGTAGGTGGTGAAACCCTTCGGTATAATTGCAAAACCTGTTTTTCTGATCAGTCCTTCCGTACTGAAGGAAGTGGATATCATCAATATGAAGGGCAACAGGCAGGCTAAGGAAAACAGCCCGATAAATATATAAGCAACAGTTTTTATGATAATATCTGATGAACCCAGTTTAATTTTACTATTCTCTTGCATTTTGACCTCTTTTCTGCATTATTACTTTTAGCAACAACGAAATTTAGAATAATGAATAATCACTGTCAATCTTCTTTACAATCCAGTTACAGAAAAGTACCAGAGCAAAACCAAAAACTGACTGATAAAGACCTACCGCACTTGCCTGAGTAAAGTTAAAGTTATTCATCATGGTACGGAATACATAGGTTTCAATAATATCTGTTGTAGGGAACAGCATGGAGTTGGATGGTCCGATGATATTATAGAACAATCCAAAGTTTCCTTTTAAGATGCTGCCCATGGAGAACAGTAATAATATGATAATAGTAGGTTTTAAGCCAGGAAGAATAATGTATCTGATCTTCTGGAAAGCATTTGCACCGTCTACCCTTGCAGCCTCAACTGTTTCTGCATCAATACCCATAATTGCCGCAAAGTAAACGATGGAACCATAACCGGTCTGCTGCCATAAATGAACAAGTACTATGATAAAGGGCCAAACCGTCTTGTTGGCGTAAACTTTAATGGGTTCTCCGCCGAACTGTCTGATAATACTGTTGATAAAACCAAAATCATAATTTAACAGGTTATAAACTAAAAGACCTACAAGTACTGCCGAAATAAAGTAAGGCAGGAACATAAATGTCTGAGTGACCTTTTTAAAGTGTTTATTTCTAATCTCATTTAAGAGGATAGCTACAAAAATCTGAAGTGTATTTCCTATCAATATAAATGCCAGATTATAAAGGAGCGTATTCCTTGTCAGCATTGTAATCTTGCCGGAAGTAAACAGGAACTTAAAATTGTCGAAACCAACAAATTCACTGCCGAAGATTCCTTTGGCATAATTGAAATTGGTAAAGGCAATGTACGCACCTGGCATAGGTATGTAGGAAAATACCAGGAAAAATAAAATGGCAGGAAGACACATAAAGCAAAGTACCCTGTATTTCCATAAATTTTTGATAAATGATGTCTTTCCCACTGTCGATACACTAGCTGCTTCTGCTTTTTGTTTTCTTTTCATGCTTCTTCTCCTTATCCAACTTTCAATTCCAGCCTCTCTCCTTAATATCTGTAAAATCAGATATTAAAATTCATAGACGAAAAATATTCTCTGCTGCTTATAGCCTTGTATACTTTTCATAATAGCTTTTTAGGCATTTATACTGTATATCATATTATCAGCAATTCTGCCCTATTAATGCCTTATAAGAAACCGCTTTCATAGTGATTATTAAAAAAATGCGATTTATCTTCAAATAACATGTTTACCTCTATCGTGCTTTGTATTGTGCATTCTGTTGTAATGGTAGTTATTGAAATCGCTTTCATATCACGATTATAACAATAAGCTTTTTTCTTGTCAAGAGGTATATTTGTGATTTTTAACATTTTATTTATGAATGCTTTATAAATGCTGATATTTCCTTCACATATTCTACATTGTTAGTAAAATAACGTTTTACACTTATCAGCATAATAACCATTGATTCAGTATTTTTGCACTCTTATGATAGTAATATACTTTCTTTATGTTTTAGCAATTGCAGTTTATTCTTTTATTAACCTTATAAATCTTTGTTATTTTACTACAATAATCGATCAACAACAGGACAAAATTGTTGATATTTTCCATTAGATATATTATTATTTAATTACTATCGTAGTAGTTGCTTTTTGAATACTTTATTAGACATTAAAGGAGGAATCTATGAATAAGAAAAAAGTTTTAAATTTATTGGTTACAGTAGTTCTACATACTATTCGATGACACTATTACAGTTAACAAAGAAGGAGGACTTTCAAAGGATTCCTCTTACTATATACTTATGGAGGATGATATTCTGCCTATTGAAAATCAGTATTATGTGTTTAATGTTAGAGAACGGGTTGAAGATGGTTCCTATACGGCTTCCGGTATTAATACTACTGTTTTAATAAATGATGTTGATCTGGAAAAAGCTACAGATAAAGGAAACGCAAATACAATAGATCAAGATAGTATAAGCCAAGAAAATTCAACAGAAAAAGTAAGAGATACTCTAAAAGAATCAAATATTTATCAAACATATCAAGATGCTTACGCAAATCAAATACTTTTTGACCCCAATAGATAAATAATAATATAATCGAAATAATAAAGCTCACTGAATCTTAATTTAAGTTCAGCGAGCTTTATTTTATTAATAGTATGAGGTTTCTTCAATCAATTATTTGAAGTAAACAGTAATCATGTTTATAATATCTCAAAAAAGTTGCAATACTCTCATTACCACTATACATTCCTACAGGATTCACGGATTGTCAGATAAGTATCCACCGACTTTACCTTTTCTGTTTCACTGCCGCTGATTATATCAATTATCGTTTTCATCATTTTCTCAGAATGCATTTTCAAATTGTAGTTAACTGAGGTTAACTGAGGCGTTGCTATTTCAGAAAAGGACGTATCATCATAGGCTACCAAAGAAATATCAGCAGGAATTTTAATTTTCATTTCCTGACAGGCTTTCAGAATACCCATTGCTACCTGGTCATTCACTGCAATAATGACTTCCGGCAGATTATGACTGCTAAGAAGCTGTTTCATCGCTGCATATCCGCCATCTATATCATATTTACAGTCAATTATAAGTTCATCGGCCAACTCAAGATTATGAAGCTTCAGGCAGTTTTTTAAGGACTCCCTCTTTCTTACGGTAGGTATAACCGTATTACGTCCTCCCACCAGATTAACCTTCTTATGACCGCAGCTTAACAGGTAATCAATCAGTTCTTTCATTCCATGCTCTTTTTCTGTGTAGACCTTGTAGCATTCCGCTCCTGGAAATTCACCACCAACTACCACGGGCATCTTTTTCGCTGTTTTATTAATTAATTTCACATACTCTTCATCCGGTCTGATTTCATCGGCATTGCCCCCTACCTGTATAATAGCGTCTACATGCTTTTCACACAGATTCTTAAGATGGCTCAATTCGGAAGAAAGATCGTTCATAGTATTGCATAAAATCATATTATAGCCATATTGGCTGGCAACCATCTCGCACTCAATAAATATATTAGAGAAGTACGGATTGCGGATATCAGGAACCATCATTCCAATGGTTTTTGTTTCCTGTTTGCTCAGACTTCTGGCTAAGCCGTTTGGTTCGAAATCATATTTTTTAATGATTTCCTCAATTCTTACTCTTTTCTCTTCGCTAACCCTGGCATTATTTGTTAACACCCTTGATACCGTAGCCGGAGATACACCCGCTTCTCTGGCTATGTCATATACAGTTATTGCCTTCTCACTCATTACCTGACCCCTTATTATGTAACATTTTCATGACCATCTTCAGTAAATAGTCATTGCATAAGCAGAATTCAGCTTATATTTCTCCATTTTCGCTTTCGCACTGTAATAATAATATAATTTACATCATCAAGTCAAGTCCTTTAATTTTTCGCTGCTTTTCGTAAAGGTTTACTGGTTATTTTACTTCATATGTGATAGAATTACTATAGTTTCAAATTTATTACATGTAATTAAATTGTTTACGTTTTAAAATCTAAGAGGAGGACCTAATGTCTGATATAACAATTTCCGAAGCAAAAAGATGCCTGCAATGCAAACGTCCCTTGTGTAAAGAAGGATGTCCCGTTCATACTCCGGTAAATGAAGTGATTCATATGCTGCTTGACGGAAACATCGTAGAGGCGGGAGAAAAGCTGTTTCTCAATAATCCACTTTCCGTTGTATGTTCACTTGTCTGCCCACATGAGAAACAATGTGAAGGACATTGTATACTTAACAGAAAAGGCGACCCCATAAAATTCGGTATGATTGAAAACTATATCTCTGATTATTACCTGAATTATGTTGAAAGCCCTAAGGTGCCAAGATCCGGTAAAAAGGCAGCTATAGTCGGCTCCGGCCCTGCCGGAATCACCATTGCCATTATTCTTGCCTCCAAAGGTTACGATATAACGATTTTTGAAGCTCACGATAAGATCGGCGGTGTACTGCGTTACGGTATTCCGGAGTTCCGCCTGCCGAAATCTGTATTGGATAAGCTTAAAGATAAATTGATTGAAATGGGAATTAAAATCCGCCCCAACACTTTAATTGGACCTATTATAACGGTAGAAGATCTGTTCCGGGATGGTTATAGTGCTGTATTTATCGGAACGGGTGTATGGAACCCTAATACCTTAAGAATAAAGGGCGAGACACTGGGACATGTACATTTTGCCATCGATTATCTCAAGAGTCCCGATGCTTATTCACTGGGTAAAAGAGTCTGCATCATTGGTGCCGGTAACGTTGCTATGGATGTTGCCCGGACTGCCTTAAGAAACGGCTCCAGAGAAGTAACGATTCTCTACCGAAAAGGAGAAACAAGTATAGAAGCAGAGCCTGTTGAGATTGAATATGCAAAACTTGACGGCGTTAAGTTCAGTTTCTACAGAGCGCCTTTTGAGATTACCGATTCTGGTGTTAAATACCATGAAACAGAAGTAATCGATAAGGATGAAAAAGGAAAAGAGACGGTTAAAATTCTGGAAGATAATGAAGGACTCTTTCCCTGCGATTCCGTTATACTTGCAGTTGGCCAGAGTCCAAGAAGAAATATAGTTAATAATTCCAAGGGTATTGATGTAAATAACAGAGGTCTGCTGGTAACCGATGAATTTGGCCGGACCACCAGAGAAGGTGTCTTTGCTTCCGGTGATGTTGTTACCGGTGCTAAGACTGTAGTAGAGGCCGTTCGGGTATCTAAAGTCGTAGCTGAAGCTATGATAAAGTATATGGAGCAGACGTCTAATGCATAATTCAATACTTATAGGCAATTAAATCGTCAGTCAATTTCTTTCAGACACTCCAAGCTTTTTTACGGCGTTTTTCCCAGAACCAAACGTATAAACTTAAAGCATTGCAATACAAAAGCTCTCCCCGACAGAAATATTCATAAATGTCAGGAAGAGCTTCTTTCTACTTCTAATACGTTACTTACACAAAACACCTGTTTAGACTGCTTTACTAAAAAAATTCAGTGTTAAAGCATTGTTTCCATACAATTTCAGGGAATTACACAGAACAGAAAGAACGAATATGCCTATGGAAAGTCATTAGAATTCCTTTCTCTGGAGATTCCAGAGAATTAAGAACTCTTACGCCTTGGAATCGAAGCATGAGTTTTTCTGTTTTGTGTAATTTGCAGTCCCCTTGTGAAATATTACATTTTAACCTTTCACTCCTAATAACAAAGCACTTCATAACCTTCTTCAGTTACCAGCACCATAATCTCCCACTGTGCAGAGGGTGCACCATCTGCCGTGTAAACAGTCCAGTCATCTGCTTCATCGATAAAAATCTCATTTGTCCCCATATTCACCATAGGTTCAATAGTAAAGATCATTCCCGGAGCCAAAAGCATTTCCTTGCCTTTTCTGCTGACATAGCTTACCCAGGGTTCTTCGTGAAATTCAATACCCACACCATGACCGCCGATTTCCCTTACTATTGTATAACCATTTTTCTTAGCATGATCATTAACGGCTTGCCCCATATCTCCTAAAAAGCCCCAGGGCTTCACCTGCTCCAGCCCTTTTTCCAGGCATTCCCTGGCAACCTGGACCAGCTTCTGCTTCTCCTCACTGACCTCACCAATCATATACATTCTGGAGGAATCTGAGAAGTAACCATTATAGATAGTGGACACGTCAACATTAATGATATCTCCCTCTTCTAAAATGTCTTCTTCTGACGGAATGCCGTGGCATACCTGACTGTTAATGGAGGTACATACACTCTTTGGAAAACCATTGTAATTCAGGGGTGCAGGAATTCCTCCCAGTTGGAGAGTCTTCTCATGTACCATTCGGTTTATATCCTCCGTGGACATCCCGCTTTTAAGATTCTCACCAACATAATCCAGTACAGCAATATTGACCTTGCAGCTTTCCTTGATTCCTTCTATCTGCTCCGGCGTTTTTATTATTTTCCTTGGCGGAACCTTATGGCCGTTTCTTCTGTATACCTCAAGCTTATCATCAAAGCTTGCATGACAGAATTTGTATTTATTTCCACTGCCGCACCAGCAGGGATCATTTTTACCTATTTTTTTTTCCATACTAACTCCCATCTGTGTGCCTTTACACACTTACCTATCAGGATAATAAAAACATAATTTAGCTTTTACATCCTATCCGCATCTCTCCTGCATTGATTCGGTGTATATCCGAAATTGCTGACAAAAGCCCTGGTAAAGGCTGCCTGAGAAGAATAGCCGTATTTCACTGCTATATCCAAAAGCTTTTCTCTGGATTGGGTGATATCGGTAATAGCGTGGGTTAATCTTCTTTCCGATACATACTGTTTAAAGGTCATTCCTACCGCTTCATGAAATTGTGAGGAACAGTAATAATGGGAGTAACCGATAAAATCTGCCATTCTCTCCAGAGTGGGATCATTTGTTATATTTTCATCTATCCAGTTTACCATAGTTTCAATTACTTTTGCTGACATACACTCACTCCTTTAGTCTATTATATTATACCGGTCAGACATTTTCTTGATATAAGTTGCAGATTTTATCTATTTTTTATCTTATAAGGGAAGCAAATGCCCATACCCTTCCTTTTCCATTTCTTCAACAGGAACAAAACGAACTGCCGCACTGTTAATGCAATAACGCAATCCCCCCTTCTCCTTCGGTCCATCGGTAAATACATGCCCCATATGTGCATCTCCTAAACGGCTGCGTACTTCCGTCCGGTGCATTCCATGGGTGGTATCCGTTTTTTCCAGCAGTATCTCTGAGTCAATGGGTTTCGTAAAACTAGGCCAGCCGCAGCCGGATTCAAATTTGTCCCTGGAGGTAAAAAGAGGTTCGCCGGTAGTAATATCAACATAAATACCTTCGCGAAAGTTATTCCAGTATTCATTCTGAAAAGGAGGTTCCGTACCATTCTCCATAACAACCTTGTATTGAAGGGAGGTCAGGTTATCTTTTAGGCTTTCTTTGTCTGCTTTTTTATATTTTTTTGGGTTTCCATTATTCTTATCCATATGCGTTGTCCTTTCTACAATGACCATTGTTAATAAATATGTTTGTTTCTACTGTCTCTTCTATTGCTGATAATCTATAAATATCGGTACACCGGACATCCCTGTTTCACCATCAAGACTTGAAGCACCCTCTTTATTCCGACTTAATAAAAATACATTGCTTACGTTATCATAGTAATAACTTCCAGCCATTAAGTAGGAAAATCTGGCATTGACTATATCTGGATTAACACCGGAAAATATATAATAACCACCTTTATAATAAAATAGATCTATAAACCTTTCCAAAGAAGTATTATTTTTATCAAAATAACCAATTCTTATAAAACTATTTTTTTTATCTTTTGCTTTCTGCATGAAAGCTTCCATATACTCTACACCTTCACTTGTGATTCCGGTATAGACTCCTCCATCATATGTGACCCCATTATTGATTTCCTTGTAATATGGAATCTTATCCTCTATTGCCTGCTCCACGGAATAATCAGCGGGTATTTCCTTTAGTGGGATAGCATCTTTATCACCGCAGGCTTTCAAGAGCATCCCATAAAAACCATTACTGTAATTGTTATTTGCCACTGTAAATTCCTGGCTAAAGGTAAGGTAATTCTGACTCTCGTCCTTTATATAAGCTTTACCAAGATTAGAATCAAGATAAACTTTCTCGCCTTTTAACTTTTTAGAGATTCCTACCGCCTCCATTTCCTTTGAAGGCCAAATATAGTCTTTTAAAACTTCCGCAATCTTTCCTGCTTCTGTGGCGCCATAAGGCAGTTCGGTAAGAATGCTCCCCTCCTCCTGCCAATAAACTGTATTTCCAACAACAATCGCTGGATTCAAAGGAATCTTCTGATGAAAGACATTATCCCACATCCAAAAACCACCGGTAATCAGCATAAGGAAGAAGACTGTTAGCAAAGACCATTTAGCAATCTGCAGTTCCTTCTGTCTTCTTTTACAGGTATTACGGAAGCGATTCTTAGCCGGGGTATCCTTCTGCCATAGAAATCGAAAGACACTGACCAGATAATTTTCTTCCGGGTAATCCCCCTGATAATAAAAGCCTGCCTTTTCATAAAATTGTCTTAACTTCTTATTCCCCTGATAGCAGTCCAGATAGATATTTTTCTTGTGCTTAACACTAAATTTCTGTACATAGCGCAGGATCTTCTCACCAATCCCTTTTCCTTGATATTCCGGCAAGACTGCAATCCGATGCAGATAATAATCCTCTTTGCTTTGAGACTCATGATCAAAACATCTATCAAGAGGTTTGAGTGAGAATACTGCTATGACTCTTCCTTCTTCTCTTACAACATACTGTGACTGAAGGTCTTTTTCTATTTCTTCCCTATACCAGGGATAATTCCATTGAGGGATTCCTTTCTCAAGAAGTCTCAAAGTCACTTCATCAAGTACTGTAATAATATTATCTAAATCCCCCAGTACAGCTTTCTCTATTTTCATACCTCGTTCCTATCTGTATGCTTTTACACACCTAAAGTCACTGAATAAACCCCTTATATTTAAGGATATTCCAAGTAGATTATATCCCATCTTATGTAATTTACAATTTTTTCAAGTGCTTTCTTACAATTAACCGAATAAGGACAATAATATACCGGCTGCAACAGCAGATCCTATAACCCCTGCTACATTTGGTCCCATAGCATGCATTAGCAGGTAATTCCTGGGGTTGCTTTTCTGACCTTCAATTTGTGAAACACGTGCAGCCATCGGTACTGCCGACACACCGGCTGACCCAATGAGTGGATTGATTCTGCCGCCTGTAAGAACACTCATTACTTTCGCTATCAGCAGACCGCCAGTTGTACTGAATATAAAGGCAATTAAACCAAGCAATATAATCTTAACCGTCTCTGGTTGTAAAAATTTCTCCCCTTGCGCTGTTGCTCCAACTGTAACGCCCAAAAAAATAGTGACAATATTAATCATTGCATTCTGCACCGTATCCGACAGCCTTTCCGCTACCCCTGATTCTTTTAATAAATTCCCAAGCATTAACATTCCAATAAGGGGTGCAACTGAAGGAAGCAGTAAAATACACAGTGTAGCGACAATCACAGGAAAACATATTTTTTCAAGCTTTGATACTTTACGAGCCTGCTCCATCATTATTTCCCGCTCTTTCTTTGTCGTCAGCATTCTCATTAAGGGAGGCTGAATCATTGGTATAAGAGCCATATAAGAGTAGGCGGCCACTGAAATAGGTGCCAATAGTGCCGGTGCCAGTCTCGTTGCAAGATAAATTGCAGTAGGTCCGTCAGCTCCGCCTATAATTGCAATGGAAGCTGCTTCCCCTGGAAGAAATTTAAGTGTTATTGCCAGTATAAAAGCTATGGCAATTCCAAATTGTGCACCTGCGCCGATTAACAGGCTGCTGGGTCTTGCAATAAGCGGCCCAAAATCTGTCATAGCTCCAATTCCGAGAAAAATCAGCGAAGGATATATCCCAAGCTTTACACCTTGATATAAATAATAAAGTAATCCGCCTGGTTCTGAACTGCTTAAAGGTCCATTCATTAGACCTGTCAAAGGCAGATTAGCAAGCAGTATTCCAAAAGCAATCGGCAAAAGCAGCAGAGGTTCAAATTTCTTTGCAATTGCCAGATAGATTAAAACACATGAAATAACTAGCATAACGCACCCTTGCCAGGTTAAGTGGGTAAATCCTGATTGATTCCATAATTTTAATAATGCATCGATTAACATACTAACCTCTTTCCTGAAGTTCCAAACTATGATTGAATCTTCTCTAATGTGTATGTGAAATTTTATATATTATTTATTTTATTCTGCTCAAGGCTCTGTTTAATCCATTTAATAAAGCTTTATTTCTTTTGTTGCTTTTCGATGAAACATATAATAGCTGAAAAAGCTTTAATTACTACCCATAACATAATAAGAACAATAAAAACGATTAACATACAAAAAAATGCATATATTAAGCTATCTCCCACAGGCATCTTTCTTACCTCCTTTTCCCAAAATAGGTTTATAATTAAAAAAAAGCTTCCTGAAAGGAAGCTACCACCCTGAAGCCGAAACTTGAAACAGCATTAGCAGCTGCCAACCGGATAAAAATCTGTTTTTCTAAATAATACCTAAAAACTATACTAATTGTCAATCTTATTTTAATTAATTGCATTCCATCACACGAATCGCTGTATCCATTTACTTAGATAATTACTACAATTAATTATTACTGCCTCTAATTATTTCTTCCATCCTTAATAGCCACTCTGCTTCACACTTAATGCCTCCAACTCTAAGTAAACCATAGAGCAACAATCAGATGATAAGGGATTTATGTTTCCTCGTTTTGCTTGGAGAGATTCCTTCTGACACTTAAGAGTCAGAAACCGCGACCAGGTAAAACAGTGCCAATAGCTGAGCGTAATGCCCTCCATCCTCACAAACTAGCAGTGAGTCTGGCACTTTTTTACCTTCCAGGAACGGTTACTGGCACTTTAGTGGAATAAGGCTCCTCCCTTATCATCATCCGCTGCCACACCCAATTCTTTCTACGACAATTCAAACATCCCTGTATAAAGCTGATAATACTTACCTTTCTGACTTATCAGGCTCTCATGGTTTCCTCTTTCAATGATCTGACCATTTTCCAAAACCATAATGGCATGAGAATTACGTACAGTAGACAATCTGTGAGCTATTACAAATACCGTTCTTCCCTCCATCAGTCCGTCCATGCCTTTTTCAATAAGGGCTTCTGTACGTGTATCAATAGAGGAAGTAGCTTCATCCAGTATGAGTACCGGAGGATCTGCCACAGCAGCTCTTGCTATGGTAAGCAGCTGTCTCTGTCCCTGAGACAGGTTTGCGCCATCAGCTGTCAGAAGGGTATCATAACCCTTTGGCAGATGCTTGATAAAGGAATGGGCATTGGCTAATTTGGCTGCTGCCTTCACTTCCTCATCCGTTGCATCAGGTCTTCCATAACGAATATTTTCAAGAACCGTTCCTGTAAACAGGTGGGAATCCTGTAATACCATGGCAAGGGAACGTCTTAGATCATCTTTCTTAATCTTATTGATATTGATGCCATCATAACGAATCTTACCATCTGGTACATCATAGAAACGGTTAATCAGGTTCGTAATGGTGGTCTTACCGGCACCGGTAGAGCCTACAAAGGCGATTTTCTGTCCAACCTTTGCATAAAGGGATACTCCATTTAATACTGTCTTTTCCGGTACATAACCAAAGGTTACATTATCGAATTCCACTTCACCTTTTACCCTGGTATAAGTTATGGTACCATCCTGGTGAGGATGCTTCCAAGCCCAGATTCCAGTCTTTTCACTGGCTTCTGAGAGAGTTCCGTCACTGTTTTCTTTTGCATAGATAAGCGTTACGTAACCGTCATCCACTTCCGGTTCTTCATCGATCATATCAAAGATTCTCTCCGCACCCGCTAAGGCTGACAGTATGGAGTTAAACTGCTGTGACATCTGTGTAATGGGCATGGAGAAATTTCTGGTATATTGAAGAAACGCAACTACCGCACCAATGGTCAATTGTCCGCCAAGTGAGAGAATACCTCCAAATATTGCTGTTATTGCATACAGCGCATAAGAAAGGTTACCCATAATAGGCATCAATACGCTGGCAGAGGCATTGGCGCTGGTTGCAGCCTCACAAAGCTTATCATTCATTTCTCTGAATTGCTCTTTGGATTCTTCCTCATGGCAGAATACCTTAACAACCCTCTGTCCTTCGAACATTTCTTCAATATAGCCGTTTACTTCACCTAAATATTTCTGTTGTGCTTTAAAGCGTGAGCCGCTTCGTTTACCTATGTTCTTGATAATAAATACCATAAGAATTACCATAAGGATTACCAGTATGGTCAATTGCCAACTTAAGTAGAGCATCATGATGAATACACCTGTCACACTGATAGCAGATGCAATAAAGTTTGCAACGGTATTGCTGAAAAGCTCTCTGATCGTATCCGTATCATTGGTGTAACGGCTCATAACATCGCCATGGGGATGGGTATCAAAATATTTAACCGGCAGAGATTCCATCTTTTTAAACAGGTCCGTACGGATACGGTATAGAGTGCCTGTCGAAATACTGAGCATTATCCTGCTGTAAATATACGTTGATAAGATACCGGCCAGATAAATACCAGCCATAATGAACAGTGTCCTAATAAAACCCTGAAATAAGGAGCTGTCATATTCCTTTAACAGTGGTGCCAGATATTCATCCACCACTGTCTTCAGATAAGCAGTTCCTGCTATCTGTGCCAGGGAACTGATGGCTATACCTACTAACACCAAGCCTAAACGGAATCGATAAGCAGACATGTATAGAAAGATTCTCTTTAAGGTTTTACCTGCATTTTTAGGTCTGCTGCCGGGTTTTATCATCTTCTTATTCTTCTTTTTATCCTCTATTCCCATAGAGCCTTCTGTCAGAAATCCATTCTGTTGTTCTTTTTGTTTTTCCATCTTTATGCTCCTTTCTGCTGGGATTCATATACTTCTTTGTAGATTGCATTGGTTTCCATCAGCGCTGCCGGAGTATCAAAGGCATTCACCTCACCGTCATCCAATACCAGCACTCTGTCGGCCTCACTGACAGATGAGATTCTCTGTGCAATGATAATGGTTGTGGTATTCTTTAGCTTACTCTTTAAAGCATCTCTTATTTTCTTATCTGTTGCCGTATCGACCGCACTTGTGGAGTCATCCAGAATAATGATTTTAGGATTCTTAAGTAATGCCCTTGCAATACATAGTCTCTGTTTCTGTCCGCCTGACACATTGACACCACCCTGACCCAGCCAGGTATCGTACCCCTCAGGAAAGGAGGATATAAAGTCATGGGCTTGTGCTGCCTTACAGGCTTCAATTATTTCTTCTTTGGTAGCTTCCTTGTTACCCCATCTCAAATTGTCAATGATAGTACCAGAGAATAACACATTCTTTTGTAATACCATAGCAACTTCACTTCGCAGATGCTCTAAGGTATAATCTTTTACATTATTTCCGCCAACAAGTATTTCTCCCGACAGCACGTCGTAAAGTCTTGGAATAAGCTGTACCAGTGTAGTCTTTGATGAACCGGTGCCTCCAATGATACCGATGGTCTCACCGGGTTTAATGGTAAAGTTAGCGCCTGAAAGAGTCGTGTTCTCTTTATCCCTGGAATAACTAAAGGATACATTCTTAAATTCTATGGAACCGTCAGCAACCTTTAACTCCTTATCAGCCCCTGCATCTGTAAGGTCTATCTCTTCTGCCAGGACTTCATGAATACGTGTCATGGAGGCTCGTGAGATTACAATCATAATAAATATCATGGAAATTAACATAAGTGAGATTAGAATCTGTGAGATATAACTAATAAAGCTTGATAGCTGACCAAGTTCAAACTGACCGTCAATAACCATATTTCCGCCAAACCAAAGAATGGCTATCATACAGCCATACATACTTAACTGCATGATAGGGCTGTTTAATATAATCAGCTTCTCAGCAAAAACCTGAGCTTTTCTGACAGCGTCCGCAGAAGCTTCAAATTTCTTAATTTCCTGTGGCTCCCGGACAAAAGCTTTCACAACGCGGATACCAGTCAGGTTCTCCTGTACGTCTCCGTTCATTCGGTCGTACAACCCAAGCATGGCAACAAACCTTGGATGCGCTTTCACCAGAATAATTCCAAGTGCAATTCCAAGAAATGGAACAGCTACCAGGAATACCACTGACAGGCTTCTGTTAATGATAACTGCCATTATGGTTGCTCCAACAAGCATTACCGGCGCTCTGGCTGCCATACGGATTATCATCATAAAAGCATTCTGTGTATTTGTTACGTCTGTCGTAAGTCTTGTGATTAGCGATGAGGTAGAATACTTATCTACATTTGAAAAGGAAAAATCCTGTACCTTGTCAAACATAGTCTTTCTTAGATTCTTGGCAAAACCCATTCCGGCCTTTGCTCCAAATTTTGCTCCCATCCTTCCGAAATTTAAGGAGATAAGGGCCATAGCTACCATAAGCGCCCCCATTTTAACAATATAGCTGATGCCCCCATCTCCCAAAATACCTTTATCAATCATGCTGGCCATAACAAAAGGGATAAGAATTTCCATTACTACTTCCCCAATCATAACCAGCGGTGTTAAAATGGTGTATTTCTTATATTCACCAACACAGCCAAGTATTTTCTTATACATTGACATTCTCCTTCCTGCTATTTCATAAAAGTCTCTACATTCTGGATGCTCTTTTTTAGCAGAAGCCGAAACATATCTTTTTCTTCTTCCGTCATTCCCTGAACGATAACTTCTTCTAACTTAACCAGATAACTTCTTAAATGCAGGTATAGGTCTTTCCCTTTCTCCGTCAGCCAGACTTTTTTCATTCTTCCGTCTAACGCATCTCCGCTTCGTGTGACTAATCCGTTCTTCTCCATGTTTTGAAGAATATTAGTGACACTGGAGCGTTTCAGTTCAAACATAATCTCAACATCCTTCTGATTAGCCGGATTATCACTGCTATAGCTGTCAAGAAAACGCATTACCCTGACTTGTTCAAAGGTAATGCCGTGTTTTATCAGATTTTCATCTGCCAGATATTTTATATTTTTCCCGAGCTTTTGAATATGATATCCGTAATCTTCCGGACGTCCCTTATTACACATAGCTTTACCTATATCCATTTCTTTTTTTGTTATCTAATTAGTTAGATGTCTAACAACTATTCTATAAAATATTTTTTATAAAGTCAATACCTCATTCTTTACTATACTGCGGTAAGTACAGAAAGTAAGCAATTGCCCGGTGCATGTCGTACCGTCAATACGGCCTGCAGCAGCAATTACATAACAAGGTCATCCAGCATAAGGTGGTACAGACACTGCCTGCTCCCTGTGCTGCCCTTCCGTATCCGCTTCCCATATTTTCATACCAGATTCCGCCGCCTTCCATTCTCTGCAGCAGCATACGATAAGAGGGGTTTCCAGGATCTAGTGCAACTGCCTGTCTGGCAGCATTTAATGCCCCTATGTTATTGCCAAGTCCCTGATTGGCAACTGCGGTATAATAATACCAGATGGCACCCCTTTCCCCTATGGAATCCAGTACTGCCATAGCTTCCCTGTAATTACCTGCATTGATATAATTAGCCGCAGCCCTGAGTCTTCTCATATCCTCCGGGTTCTGATAGGAGGAGCTGCTGCCGGTATTCGCAGAACCAAAAGGACCGTAGTTCTGTCCGCCTGCTCCCTGGCCAAAACCTCCTGTTCCGAAACCTCCTGCCCCATAAGCCCCCTGACCATAGGTATTTCCACCGTATGCACTGCCGCCTGAATAATTACCATTTTCACGGTCCTTCATAATTCGGTCATAAGCTACCTGTATTTCTTTAAATCGCTCTTCTGCCTGAGCTTTATTGGGGTTATTGATATTGGCATCAGGATGATATTTGCGGCTTAAGGTACGATAGGCTTTCTTTATATCATCGGCAGTTGCATCCGGTGCTACTCCCAGGATTTTATATGGATCATATATCATAAATTACCTCCATTGCATATCTCAGGCTCACCCGGGATATTGCCAATTACTATAGAATACAGGAAAATCTGCCGATTATGCATCCTTTTTCGTTTCTCCCTGGGACCTCTCGAATTTGACCCAGACTCCTGCGTAAAGAATATTCCGAAGTATATCTGCATTCATCAATACCGGAAGCCTCTCAAACTCTCTGGCACATTCTGCCATCATAAGATTTAAGACTTCTCTTGCGGAAATCTCTTCTGTTTGCAAAAGAAAGGGGTTATAACTGCCGCTTTCCCTATCCTTATCCATATCTTCAAAGGCATCGCAGAGGTAGATGAACTTTCCAAGATAGAAACCGAGGTTTCTGACAGTCTGTGCCCACTCATCTTCCTGATATACAAAGATTTCACCTAACATTCTGCCGGTAAGACCTGATGCAAGGTCAATATCTGTTTCTTTCTTCTCTTCACAAAGCTTTAGGTCTTCCATGTATTTCTCAACTGCCTGTGCCTGTCTTGGATACTTGACTTTAAGTTTCTTATAATCTTTTTCCATCAGTTTGGCTAAGGAAAACTTTCCAATATGTTTATCATCCACCCAATCGTCCATAAGATTATGATATGCCAGTAAGATATTCATATCAGCTGCATATTCGGAGATATCATTCATCCTCATATTGTGTTTTTTTGTGGGATGAGCTACGCAGCGATGGCTTTCAGCCTTTTCCTTCGGTTCATATAAGCCGCTTAAGAGTACTACAAGAAAAGTCATATCATAGGTTAAGGTAGCCTGTCCCATTACACCATGATTCTTTTTTAGTGCCTGACAAAGACCGCAATAATAGGAATGGTATTTCTCAAAATCCTTTATTTTAAGTTCCGGTTTATTTATGGTGATATAACCAAACATGATGACTCCTTTGTTTATATATTGTTTATATAATATTGAATCAAATACAAAAACTGAAATGAGCTACTTCTGTAAGCTCATTTCAGACTTCTTCCATCTTAGTTTTCTCTTTGGCATTAGGGCTTGCTTGAATATTCTCCTACAGGGTGTCCCTGGCATTAATAAGCGGCCAAATATTTTGTAAGTTAGCTTTTTCTTATAAATTCTGCATGGCATTTGGGACAGGTAATGCAGATTTTCCCTTTGCCTTTTGGTATTCTGATTTTCTGCTTACAGGTAGGGCAGGAATATATATGGTAATTCTTATTTTTCTCTCTGCGGTTTTTAAAGTTCTTAAAATATCCGAGAAATTTCTCTTTGTGCATCAGATACTTCTGATTCTCGCTGTACCTTTTGCCTGTATCCTTTGAGAACATTCTGATATAACAAAGTATCAGCAATAGAAAGGAAAGGGATGATAAGATAGCATTTGTAAGAAAGGTAGACAAAAGCATTATAATAACACCTATCCATAACAAGAACTGGCCTAATTGATCCATCCCATATCTGCCAACCATAAACTGCCTGAATTTTTCTTTCATAATGACCTCCATCTGCTTCTTTGCGGTTCTATTTTAAGTTCCGTTCCTTTTAACAGCACGGAATATTGTTTATAATTAATTAATCCAGTTACAACCTTACAGTAGTAAATGAGTCTTGTCAATGGATTGAGGACATTCTTAATTTACTTTTTATACATATCAGACTTTTTTCATGAATTGGGGTGTGTTATACTGTGATTTGAGGGTTGGAGGGGGAGGTTTTCGCTAGGGGGGGGACGGCTAATTGAACCAAACGGAAAGAACTCATGCTTCAATTCCAAGGTATAAGAAGTCCTAATTCTCTGGAGATTTTGTGCTATAATATGAAACAGATAACTCGCTGCGCTCAGACAATCTGTTTCATATTATAGCACAAAATCTCCAGAGAAAAGGACTTCTAATACCTTTCCATAGGCGCATTCGTTCTTTCCGTTTGGTTCAATTAGCCTGAAATCCTGGAGAAACAAGACTTGATAATGCTCAAAGCATACAATTTAAAGATAATAAGTAGATCAGAGATACAAATGGGAGTTTGAGAATTACGAAAAACCTTATTCTCCTCCTGTTCTAATACGTGCTATGGTAAGCAGATGAGTGTTTGTTATATTAGTAAATACTTTATTTTCTTCCTGTTTTAATACGGTCCAAGGTACTCATGTAAGAGTTTGGTGTATTGTATAAAACTTTATTCTCTTCCTGTTTTATACCTACTGCCGCACACTAATAGGTGTTTGGGGAATTATTATAAATTTTAATTTTTTCTTGTTTTAATGCATGTAATTGCATACAAAATAGAGTCAGGCGAATTGTAAAAATTAATTTGCATCTTGCTATAATGCGTGCCAATGCACGCAGAAGGGAGTTCATATGAATTGCAGAATTGGCTGCGGTGCGTGCTGCATCGCTCCTTCCATATCTTCCCCCATACCCGGTATGCCTGATGGTAAGCCGGCAGGTGTACGCTGTATCCAGCTGACAAGTGATAATAAATGTAAGATCTTCGGTTTGGATACCAGACCAAAGGTATGCGAAAGTTTAACACCTACCGATGAAATCTGTGGTATTAATTCACAGGAAGCCCTTGCTTTCTGGGATAAACTGGAGTCCCTTACAAAAGGCTGAATCCCTGCATTTTTTTGTGTTTCCCTGCATATATAAAAGTAATTTGTAATATTCTTTTTATGGATGCATTTATAGCGGGAGAAGGCAATGGATAATACCGATAAAATTTTACTTCCTAAAAACAAAGGCCCCTACTTTGGTAAGCTTCAGGTACAGGTTATTTGTGAAGCAGGTTCCAGACCTATTGATATAGCTACCGTTAAAATTTATAACCGCGACGATCCCGATACTTTAATAGACACTCTTACTACCGATTATTCCGGCCTGACGAAACAAATCGACCTCCCTGCTCCTTCACTTGATTACAGCATGGAGCCTCCCGGTGAAAGACCTTATTCTGAATATATTCTTATCGTAACTGCACAGGGTCTCAAAACAGTTATTATTGATGGTGTTCAGATATTTCCCGAATCTTCCTCCAGGCAAAGAGTCGTTATGCCGCGTAATACGGATTCTGATGAAAGCTCAATGGTCATCGTGATACAGCCACATTATCTCTATGGAAATTATCCTCTTAAGGTTTACGAAGATGAAGTAAAGGAAATGCCTGAGTCGAATAATCTTCCCCCCATAGTAGTACCGGAGTTTTTGGTAGTACGAAACGGTATACCCAGTGATTTTAACGCAGAGGATTATTTTGTTGAATACAGGGATTATATAAAAAATGTTGTCTCCAGTATCTGTTATCCCAATTGGACCGCTGACACCATTAACGCCATTATTTTAACAACCCTGTCCTTTGCCATGAACCGCTTTTATACAAACTGGTATCAAAGACAGGGCTATACCTTTAATATTACCTCCTCTCCGGCTTATGACCAGCTATGGATCTATGGGCGTAATATTTATGATAATATCAGTGTTGCGGTGGATTACATGTTTAATTTATTTTTAGCAAGACCAGGGATTCTGCAGCCTATATTAACCCAGAGCTGTAGAGGAACCCTTACCGACTGCTCTAAAATGTTATCTATCTGGGGGGCAAAACTGTTAGGAGATACTGGTTATGATGTTATGTTCATCCTGCATTTTTATTATGGTGATGATCTGTATATCAGTTATACCGACGAGATAGCCAGTGTAATATATCCCTGGCAGGGCACAGACCTTAGTATTGGTTCCAGCGGTGGAAATGTTAACGCCCTACAGAAAATGCTGGATTTGATAGCAAGGGCCTATCTGGTCATACCAACCCTTGAAGAAGATGGAATTTTTGGACCTGTAACAGAACGTGCAGTGAAAAATTATCAGAATCTTGTGCTGCTGCCTGCCACCGGAATTGTGGATGCTGCTACCTGGTATTCAATGTTCAGAACCTATAGCCAGCTGTTAAATGCTGAACGGAAATGCGTGTAATAAAGGATATTGCCGATTTTGTGTAATCTTTTAGTTGAAATTACTCCGCGCAAAATCGGCAAATATAATTTATATATTGCTTGGAAAGTCCTTTCATTTCTTTGGCTGCCACTTCTTTAACCGACATTTCTATGACTGCTACCTTCTTTGACCACCATTTCTTTGATCTTCATTTTTTTATCTTCATTTTTTCGTTTCTTTGCCCTTTATTTTAGTCCATTTCTTGCAACAGCTTTTCAGACTTTTATTATACCAGAAGTTCTGCCAGTTCACCCATATAAACTATATGGAGTTCATGGAGTGCCCGTGTAATCGCTACATATAAAAGTTTGGCATCGGCATCACTCTTTTCATAATTGTTTACATCGGGGTTCCATAATAAAACACTGTCAAATTCCAGACCTTTGGTCATATGAATTGGTAATACCATGATTCCATTGGTAAAGTTCATCTGTTCCATATCCTCATTTAAAGGCTCAACCTCGATTAATTCCTTAAGCTTCTGATATACCTCCTTGGTCTCCTCTTCAGTTCTGCAAATAACCGCCTGTGTGGTATACCCGGTTTCTCTGCTGTCTCTTAGAATCTGAGCTGTTTTCTTTAGCATTTCATCTTCGTTTTTTGCTTTATATACCTCTACCTCCTTACCATGTCGTATTATAGGCTCAATATCATAAGTTTTAAAGGTACAGTGCTTTAACACCCGGCTGGCATAGTTTGAGATTTCTACTGTATTACGGTAACTTTTCGCAAGTACATAGAATTTATCTTTGTCTATAGAGAAAACATCGCTGCGCAGAGCTTCCCAGTCATTCATACCTGTATCAAAGTGAATATTCTGTGTAATATCCCCCATTATGGTATAAGTACAGCCGGAAAAAAGCTGTTTCATACAATAAAATACCGATACACCGAAATCCTGCGCTTCATCAACAATTATATGACTTACATATTCAAAATCCTTGGTTTCTTTGATCCTTCTTTTCAGATAGGCAAACATGGAAAGGTCGTACAGATCAATTTCTTTTTTCAGAAAACCCGCCTGCAGCTCTTTCACCACTTCCTCCTCCGGAAGCTTATGTGTAAATTCCTTATAAAGTTCCTTCTGCAGAAGACTTTCCATGAAATTCAGGTACATGGTTTCATAATCGAACTTCGATACTTTCTTTCCGAAATAGTCTTTGTATTTCTTGGTTTCTATGCTTATGATTTCTTTTTCCTGCTGTTCTCTTTCATTGATAAGCCTTATCTTACTGACCAGACGTTTATTTAAGAGCTCTTGTTTTTCCTGCAACGGCTTCTCTTTAAAGATTGTGAGAAAGTCCTTTATTTCTGTTTCTGAGTACACCTTCTTGCCATGATAGTTAATATCCTCTGCCTTAATGATTGTGGTTTCATACCAGTCCAGGTAGTATTCTAGGGCTTTAATAAAATCCAGAGAGCCTTTGTACCTTTTCAGGCGGGTTTTTATATGATTGTTTCTGTCTCCTATTGTACGGCTTCTGGCAAAAGGATTGGTAAGCTTGTACTTTTTCCTGAGCTTATCGAATTCCTTATCCAGAAGAGATATCAGAAATTCCTCCAGCGTCATCTGGTTAATATTATATACATCAAGGTTTGGCAGTACTCCTGTGATATAATTAAGCAGCATTTTATTACTGCCTATAATATAAAATTCATCGGAGCGGCATCTTTCTTTGTAGTTATACAAAATATATGAAATACGGTGCATTGCCACAGTAGTCTTTCCGCTGCCCGCAACTCCCTGTACGATAACGCTGTGCCAGGGTGTATCTCTGATAATTTCATTCTGCTCCTTCTGAATGGTTGCAATGATTTCCCCTAATACCACTTCTTTGTTCTTCCCAAGGTATTTGGTTAAAAATTCATCGTTGGCGATAACATCCGTATCATAAAAATCCACCAGGCTGCTATCCTGTATTTCAAAGGTTCTCTTTAAGTCCAGACCAATCAGTATTCTGTCTCCATAGGGTGACAGATAAGAACTCTCTCCAACATCACTGTCGTAATAAACACTGGATACCGGTGCTCTCCAGTCAATAATAACAATTTCTGTGCTGCTTTTGCTTACTCCGTTCTTACCAATGTATAAAGAAAAGTCCTTTTTTTCTTCCTCTAATTCCTCTCCGTTTGTTACGACTCCAAGCTCTCTGTAATCGATTCTTCCGAAAAAAGGCTTTTTCAAGGCAGCCAGATTCTTACTTAAGGATTTCTCCAAATCCGACTGCATACTAAGTCCGATAACCAGATCATTATGCAGCTCCGGATTATTGGAACGGTAATTATCATAGAGCTCTTTGGTTTCAGAACGGACTCTGGCTAATTCCGCACTCTGGGTATCTACATTAAACCTGATAAGCTCAACGCATTCCTTTAAATGTTCCTCTTCTCTTTCCCACTCACTTCTTAGCTCTTCATGTCTTTCACTATTTTCCATGATACCTCCTTCAGGTCTTTTGCGAACTAATGGTTTAAGTCCGTTTAACAGGTTACCTGTATCATATTAATGGAAAATTTTAAAAAATACTAGACTTTTATTTTCAATTATGGTATCATATATAATGAAGTATGCATAAAAATAAGCAACTAAATTATCTGACAATTCAACAAATAATTTGCCGCATTGGAACTAAGGTTTCAATGTTTTTTTATTTTATACCATTCCTTCAATAATCACTTTTAACAAACTATATAGTAAGAAAAAACTGCAAGAACACTAAATATCTTAGTTTTCCTGCAGCTCAGACAATTATACTGTTTATGATACTCTTAATTTATGATTCCCTTTAAATTAATAATTCCCTTTAATTTATGATTCTCTTTAATTTAGTCTTCTTATAATTTCCTCTCCCAATTCTTTCGTTCTCTTACCTCTCTCAGCCATATCATCCAGCAGCTCTATTATTTTAATCAGATTATGTATGGTTCCCTTTTTCTCATAAATATTAATTAAAATATTCTGAAATTGAATGAGTGAGAGCTTATCCGGTATCACTCCTTTTATAACCTCTGGATATTTCTCCTCCAAATTATCAACCAGTTGTTTTGTAAGCTGTTTATTTAATATCTTACCATAATTCCTTATACAGTTCTCTTCCAGAGCCTTGTAAATCTTCCCAAAGGCTGCATCTTCTTCTTTTTCAAAGGTGAATTCAAACAGAATTGTGTCATAAACCCAGATACGGTATGTGAACTGCCCTAATTCAGTATTATCACGAATCCTGACTTGAGGAATCAGTATACCAAAGGAAGCTGCTGCCCTTTTACGTATTTCATTTACCTCTGGGAAGCCTTTGCTGCTCTCTTCAGCCGCAGCCCCAAGGAGACCGGTACCGATTTCTAGCAACACCGGCTCTGCAAGCAGGTTATTCAGAATTTCCAGGGAGGGTCTTAAGCCGGCACCCTCACAAAAATCCACCTTATTCTCACCCTCCAGCAGATAATCAATGGAACAGTTTAATATACGGCAAAGAAATACTAACAGCTCAATATCCGGATATCCCATACCCCTTTCCCATTTGGAGACAGCCTGGGGAGTGACACCAAGGCGCACTGCTAATTCCTCCTGGGTATAATTACCGTCTTTTCTTAAATTCATTAGTCTTTCTTCAAATCCGCTCACAGCCATATCATTTTCCTCCTCAAGATTTATCTTTCCTGGCAATGATACCATTGTGTTCAAGAAATGTAAAACAACCGGATGTTTATCCTTAGCTCAACAACAGGTACTCAGTAGCAGAATACAAAAAGCTTTATTTTATGATGCTATCTACAGCCTTATATAACCAAATTATTGCTGGGGTGTGTCTGAAAACTCATTGTACCGTTCTGAAGACCCCACTTTGCGGTATACTGCGTTGCAATTTAGGGAACTAACACCACTACATCCCCAAAATCTCTCCTTGCTGAATTTCGCAAATTGCCTCCCACAAAGTGGAACCTCCAGCCCAGCACAAGCATTTTTCAGATACGCCCTGGCGTAAATATTCTCAAACAATATCATGGCAGAATAAGCAATTATTCATATAGATTCAAAAGGGCCTTGTTATTTTTATTAAATTATATACAAATATCCGGAAGAATATTGTTAAAATTTATGATTGTGTTAATTCTTTAACAATATTATAATAGATATAGAAATAAAAACAATGTGCCAGTTAACAGATATTACAATAAATAATATTATGTTGAAGCAACTGCTCACATTTGGCTAATAATAAGGAGGATTTTCATATGATGAGATACACACTGCCCAGAGATATGTATTATGGCAAAGGTGCATTAGAACAGTTAAAACACATTGAAGGTAAAAAAGCTATCCTTGTTTTAGGAGGCGGTTCCATGAAACGCTTTGGTTTTGTGGACAGAGTAGTTAATTATTTAACAGAGGCCGGCATTGAAACGAAACTTTTTGAAAATGTAGAACCCGATCCGTCAGTAGAAACCGTTATGAAGGGTGCTGAAATGATGCGTGAGTTCCAGCCTGATTGGATTATTTCCATGGGCGGCGGTTCACCAATAGACGCAGCAAAAGCAATGTGGGTATTTTATGAGTATCCCGAGACCTCCTTTGAAGCAATTATTCAGCCTTTCTCTTTCCCTACTTTAAGACAGAAAGCTAAATTCATTGCCATTCCTTCCACCTCCGGTACTGCTACTGAGGTTACTGCTTTCTCCGTAATCACTGATTATGCAAAAGGAATCAAATATCCTCTTGCAGATTTTAATATAACTCCTGATATTGCTATTGTAGATCCTGACCTTGCAGAAACCATGCCTAAGACTTTAACAGCTCATACCGGTATGGATGCTCTGACACATGCAGTGGAAGCATATGTATCCACTCTAAACAGTCCATTTACAGATCCCCTTGCTATCAAGGCTATCCAGATGGTATTTGAGTATCTGCCCGCTTCCTATGAAGGTGATATGTCAGCCAGAGAGCAGATGCATTACGGACAATGTCTTGCAGGACAGGCATTTTCAAATGCTCTTCTTGGTATTGTACATTCCATGGCTCATAAGACTGGTGCTGCTTTCTCAACCGGACATATTCCTCACGGCTGTGCAAATGCAATTTATCTGCCTTATGTAATCAAATTCAATGCAAAAACTGCTGAAAAACGCTATGCTGAAATTGCAAGAAGCGTAGGAATCACAGGAACAGATGCTGAATGTGTGAAAGCACTTTGTGATAAGATCGATGCGTACAACGCTAATTTAAGCATTCCAAAAACCTTAAAAGAGTTCGGTGTTAACGAAGCTGAATTTAAAGAAAAAGTAGCCAATATTGCAGAGCTTGCTGTAGGTGATGCATGTACAGGTTCCAATCCAAGAACTATTACTCCTGCAGAGATGGAGAAGCTCTTAACAGCTACTTATTACGGAACTGAAGTTGATTTCTAAAAAGATCCTTACATAAATTTAAATAGAATTCTCAATCTCTTTTAAGAATAGTAACGTCTTCTTAGAAAGCATAGCTTCCTCAGCCTAATAAGAGACGGAAACAATTTAAATCTATAGTTTAAGGTAACGTATATAAATAAAAATATCTAAAGGCTGCACCTTCCACTTGGGAGTTTTACCCGGAAAGAACTGGGAACCTTTCCGGGAACAAAGCTCCTAACTGGAAGGTGCAGCCTTTTGTTATATCATCATTTTATAACGATTTGAGTATCAAAATCTTATATCCATAAGAGCACAGGCAAATTTCATAAAATAGAAAGAACGAATACGCCTATGGAAAGGTATTAGAAGTCCTTTTCTCTGGGGATTTTATTTCCAGAGAATTAGGACTTCTTATACCTTGGAATTGAAGTATGAGTCTTTCTATTTTATGTAATTTGCCGTCCCCTTGCGAGAAACTTACCTTTTAACACTTAAATCTTTTATATAATGCTGCATATTGATATTACTGTATTTCCTCAAACCATCTGGCACATAAATTTAAAGCACCACGAAATCCTACATAAGGTGGTGTATGCGGGTTAAAGTTCCATTCATTTATGCTTCTTTCAGTAAATAGCTCAGAAGTATTTCCCTGCACTTTCTTCTGAACCTCCTTACGTGCCATTAGAATTCCTGTTCTCATATCCTCCAATACTTCCTGCAGCTCATTTTCTGTTTTAAAGGGAAGGTTATCCTGTTCATATTCTTTGGAATCGCACCAGAAAATTCCTTCTTTTATAGACAGTTCACCGCAGGCAAATTCTCTTAAGCCCTGAACCACATCTGCATTGCCACCGGCATGAAAGACTGCCCTGTCACCGAAGTATTCCAGCATATGTCCAATATTCTCAAATACTCTTCTACCTTCTCTTAGCTCTTCCTCGATAAATTTATGGTCAGCCGTCAGACCGGTCAGCTCTTCCAATTGCTTTATCCATCTCAGGGTTCCTTTATAGCCATAGGGTCTGCCAAGGAGATAAGGGGTTCCAAATTTTTTCTTTAATAGCTCTGCCCCTTTCCTGCCTTCGCTTCTGATTACAAGATTGACCTGTGCGGCTCCCATTGACTGGACGCTCTTTACGTCTGCTTTTGTTGACAATACACAGGATACTTTCATTCCGAAGGCTCCCTTAACGATTCTCTCTATTTCTCTTGCATCCTGCTCAAATAAATGCAGGTCAATACAGGAACCAATAATATTGCAGGTAAGCTCTTCTGTCTTATCAGCCTTTACCGGCAGATGTTTCAGAAGCTCATACAGTGCGGTCTCAATACCTTTATGATAATTATAGGAAAAGCTTCCGCATGGAAAGAATAATATAGGCAGATCCTCGTACTGATAGCTTAATTCTTCACAGATGGCCTCCATATCAATTCCAATAACTTCAGGTACGGAGGACGGTATCAGAAATACTGCCTCAGCTCTATACTCAGCCAATATCTCATCCAAAGCCCTGCCAATGCGGTCCGTGATACCAAGGGCAATATCCTTCTCATCAAGATGTGTAACGTATAGCTTGACATCTTCCTCATTATAGCCGGCCTGTTCAAACCATCTCCTGGCATATATCATATGCCCCATGGAACCGAATTCCAGCACAACTGCACCTTTAATGGTTCCAAGAGTCCAGAGGGCACCCATCCTTCCGGAGGGCAGCGGCTGCTGTTTATATAGACCCATGACTATCCCCTCCTTTTAGTTGTACATTTTCCGGTTGTTCTAATGCTTGCGGCTCTGATCTATGCGGCTCAACAACTGGCTTTGCTGCTGACTGCTGCCCGGAATTTATCTGCAATTTCACTGGAACTTCAACCACATCTTTAGCCAATTCCATGAGCCGGTCAAGCAACACAATACTTCGCTCATAGCCGGTCAGTGAAAAAATTCTTTGAACAGTTGGATTTATCAGTAATCTTGCCTCTGGTATATGTAAACAGTATCCAATGGAAAGCAGATTATAATCCACTGCCCAATGACCGATATTATTGTTTTCTGTTATAGTTACAAGATAAGGATCATATCCATGCTTTAGGATATCATCTTTCCAGGGAATATCTTTTTCATACAGATTCTCTACCGAAAGAAGTTTCGGCTCCATCCCTAACTCAGACAGATAGGCTGCAACAGGCAAAGCCAGGAGCTCCTGGCTGGTCATGATAAAAGAAATGCCCTTTAATACCTCTTTCGCCTGTTTTTCCCTCTCTTTTAACGCCAGGTAAGAAGAATGGAGAAATTCCTGCCCGTTATTTTCTATGTCCAGTTGTTTGAATAAATTCTGATAATCTGCTCTGATGGCTTCTGCTCCAAAGCTTTTGCAGGAGATAATTTCAGGCATATTAAGCTTCTCCGACAACAGACTTTGATTGGCATCCAGAAGTACATTCAGTGTACCCTTACAGATTTGTTCCGCGGCTTTAACGATAGTCTTCAGATTCACTTCTAACAGATTACATCCGGCTTCCTGAAGACAACTCTTAAGAGCCAAACCTTCTTTACCCAATAAAACGCCAAGAAGGTTTACGTTTCTTTCACTGTTATTTCTCTCCTCCTCTATCGGGGCTGCCTTCTTATAAAGCAGTCCTAAACCACTATATGTATCTAAAAACCCCGGATAATAGCCGTTATATTTAAAATGGGCTCCATCAACAAAGAAAAGCTTTGCGGTAATCTTACCCTCCAGCTCCTTTATAACAGCTTCCATATCTTCTCCAATTAAAGCAGGTACACAGGTCAGAATTAACATTATTATCTCTGCACCTTCCCTGTCCATTTCCTTAAGGGCTTCCAGCAATCCCTTTCTGCAGCCAAAAACCACCTCTCCCGCATCCAATTCATATACATAATGGAGCTCGCCATTTCTTCCTCTCTGATCGGTCATGACATAACGGCTGTAATACCCGCATTCTGCACTTCCAACTACGAGGGTGGAAACCCCGTTTATATTTCTTGTCAGGGATAAAGCTGTATGCATCGGGCAGTGCCTGCCGGGATCCTCAGGAATACCGGAAAAGGGTATAACCGTTCTTGCATTTATTTTGGAAAGAGGTAACCAGCCATGCTTGTTTCTTTCTTTCATTTCTTTTCTCCTACTGCTTCTTGTGCTATGTTTGGTTATATAGTTTATAAAAATTTAATTAAGTCATTAAAACCTTTGTAACGAAAGCGAATTACAACTCAGATGTTAAGGGAATATAATTCTTGATAACTTATTATATTCCTCTGCCAGGGCACTGTCCGGAAAAGCTGCCACTACTGTTTTTCCAAGGTCCTCAGCTTTTTGTATCATTGGATTTCGGTCAATCTTAAACAGGATATCTGTCTCGATTTCTCTGGCGGCATCTCTTACCAGCTCATCCTCTCTCTCAATATTCTTAGCATTAAAGATTAAGCCTTTAAGGGAGGCATATCCTCTCTTGCCAAAGCTTTTCACTGCGTAGGCAATGTTTGAGGCAGCATAGAGAGCCATCATTTCACCTGAGGTCACGATACAGACTTCTTCCGCATAACCGCCTCTTATTGGCATAGCAAATCCACCACATACAACATCACCTAATACGTCATACAATACAATATCCGGTTGATACCGTTCATAAGCTTCTAACTCGCTGAGTTTCTCAAAGGCTGTTATAATACCTCTGCCCGCACAGCCTACACCAGGCACCGGCCCTCCCGCTTCAACACACAGTACTCCCAGATCTCCCTCTACAACGATATCCTCAAGGGTAATGTCTGTATTATCTCTTAAAACATCCAGAACCGTCTGAATTTTGGTTCCTCCCGTAAGGTTTCTGGTAGAGTCTGCTTTGGGATCGCAGCCTATCTGCATTACCTTAAGACCTCTGGCTGCCATGGCAGCTGAGAGATTCGAAACGGTAGTAGATTTACCAATTCCGCCTTTGCCGTATATTGCTATCTTTTTCATAAAACCTCTTTTCTTCTTTCCACGTATGGTAATTTCTTCACTTATAGAAAATAATCTGTTGTTTAAAATTATAAAACTTCATCAAAGCGTGTTGAAAACTTCTTTAGGGTAATCTATGCACCTTTTTTTACTGCTTTCTTAAGCCTGTTTAACAGCTTATAGGAAATGCAGATAGGCCGTCCGGAATCCGGATCGTTTATAATATTTGCATCTATTTCAAATACCTCTTTCAGTATTTCCTTATTCATTACTTCAAAGGGTGTACCTGCTTTAATTACTCTTCCTTCTCTGAAAGCAATCATATGATCTGCAAATTTGGAGGCAAGGTTTAAGTCATGCAATACCATCAGAATGGTGCAGCCATGCCTCTTATTCAATTCCTCCAATAATTCCAGTATCTCTAACTGGTATGCCATATCCAGGTAAGTAGTAGGCTCATCCAAGAGAATAATTTCCGTCTCCTGTGCAAGTGCCATAGCAATCCAGACTCTCTGCCTCTGGCCGCCGGACAAATCAGAAGTTGCTCTGTCCTCCAGCCCATTTAAGCCGGTAGCATCAATTGCCCAGGCTACTATTTCTTTATCCTCTTTGGTCAGTCTTCCAAGACCTTTCTGATAAGGGAATCTGCCGTATGCCACCAGTTCCTCCACGGTCAGCCCATCGGGGGCCTGTGGTGTCTGTGGAAGGATTGCCATTTTCTTCGCCAGCTCCTTGGTGGGAAGTTTATGTATTTCTTCCCCATCCAGGTAAATACATCCCTTTTTTATCCCCAAAATTCTTCCAAGGGTCTTTAAAAAGGTGGATTTTCCGCAGCCATTGGGACCGATAATGGTAGTGACCTGTCCCATGGGAATGGAAATACTTAAATCTTCTATAATAACTTTCTCTCCATATGCTGCTACAATTTTCTCCGTCTGAATTCCGCTTTTCATATCAACCTCTCAATCTGCCGCTTAAACGGCATAAAATCCTTACACTTTTACGGTTTTCTTTCTCTCTTTTACCAGCAGGAATACGAAATAAGGTGCTCCCAGAAGGGATACCACGATACCCGTAGGTATTTCCGAAGGTTCAATGATAGTTCTCGCTATGGTATCGGATATCAATACCAGCAAGCCTCCCACCAGGGCACACACAGGAATCAGAATTCTGTGAGCTGAACCAACAAGCTTTCTGGATAAATGGGGAGCCATCAGACCCACAAAACTTATACTTCCGCTGACGGCTACACATGCAGCTGCAAGAGCTACTGCAGTAAAAAGTAATCTGTATTTCTCTTTTGCCACTCTTACACCCAGTCCAAAGGAAATCTCATCCCCCATGGTGAGAATGTCAAGATGTCTTGCCCGGAGCATTAAATATATAATTCCTAAAACAATCCAGGGCAGAAGGGCAGTAACAAACTTCCAGTTGGAATTCCAGATACTCCCTGCCTGCCATTTGGCCAGGAATTCATGCTGGGAATCGTCCAGTCGAATAATTATCATAGTCATTACCGAGTTAATACCTGCCTGTATTGCCACACCATTGAGTACTAACCGCATGGAGGATACACCGCTTGTCTTTCTGGTGGACAGTGAATAGATCAGACCTCCCGTAACCAGCGCACCTGCCAGTGACAGGAAGGGCAGTCCGAATACCGAACTAAAGGATACCGCTCCATTAAGTACTACATAGATAACTACCATAACTCCCGCACCGGCATTAATACCAAGAATACCAGGGTCAGCCAGCGGATTTCTTGTGATTCCCTGTATGATACAACCGGACAAGGCAAATCCTGCCCCTATTAATACTGCTACCATAATTCTTGGCAGCCGAAACTGAAGCACCACCAGATTTTCCTTTGCAGAACCTCCACCTGTAAGAATTCTTAAGATATCCGGTAAGCTTAAATCCGTATAACCGGCATTGATACTGATAAAGAACATAAGGGGAATTGATAAGAGCAGGAGCAGCAATATGTATTTCCTGTTATTCTTCTTCATTAGAGCTCTCCCTTCTGTCTTCTGGCAAAGTATAGGAATACCGGAACTCCGATTAAGGAAATCAAGGCACCAATAGGTATTTCACTGGGTGCACTTAAGGTTTTGGCTCCAATGTCTGCTATAACCAGGAGGAAACCTCCCATTACCGCGCTAAGAGGAATAATCCGTCTGTAATCCGGTCCTACTAAAAATCTGGCAAAGTGAGGTATCAGCATACCGACAAAGGTTATGCTGCCGGCAAGTGCCACAGAGGTTCCGGCCAGCAGAACTACTACAATAGTACCTACCGTTTTTACGAAATTCAGTTTAACACCTAAGCCTAATGCAACTTCTTCTCCCATATTCATAATGGATATCTTTCTTGAGAGAACAATTGCAATGATCAATCCACCGATTATTACGGGAACACTTACCTTTAACTGATTCCAGCTGTTACCGGATACACTTCCCATGGTCCAGAAATTAAGATTCTGACTCATTTTATTACCAATTGCTATGGCCTGGCTCATGGCTACCAAAAAGGTACTGACAGCTGCTCCGGCCAAAACCAGCTTCATGGGTTTATTTCCTCCCGGCACCAGATTACTGATGGCATAAACCGCCAGGGCTCCAATTGCCGCGCCGATAAAGGAACTGATTATTATCTGACTATAAGAAACATTTGTTACATATGCCAGGCAGACGGCAATAGCAAGAGCAGCACCGGAATTAAGCCCCATTAACCCTGCGTCTGCCAGTGGATTTCTTGTCATTCCCTGCATCACCGCACCTGCTACCGCCAGCGCTGAACCAACCAATGCTGCGCTTATTACCCTGGGAAGTCTTAAATCCACGACCATAAGGTGCTGTAAATTATCTGTATCAAAATGCAGCAGGGCATCCACTACTGTAGACAGCGGGATAGCCGCCGCTCCCAGCGTTATTGATATCACCATGGATAAAATAAGAAAAAAGCAGCCGGCTATAATTAAGAACATAGCCTGTACTCCTCTCTTCCCTTTCATTTCATTTTCAACCTTCTGTTTCATTTATGCCTCCGCATATAAAAGGGGCTGTCGAATAAACCTTATTGTTTTATTCGACACCCCTGCCTTTATACAGCTTTTTCTGATTTTTATTTATTCACTGCCCAGTAATGTCTCAATAATGGTATCTACTGTATATACAGTTGAAATTGCACTGGCAGCATGGCCGGAACCGTCAAGACGGTAAATATGTCCTTCCTTGGAAGCAGTTAAGGATTTCCATACGGAATTGTTATTGTTCAACTCCTCAAAATAAGCTTCGTCACCATCAAAAACATTGACAAACAGGTAATCAGGATTCATCTGGGCAAGTGCCTCCATGGATACCTGCTCATATTGAGTATTGGTTGTAAATCCTTCCGGCACATTTAATCCAAGACCAGTCTCACTGTCATATAAATCAGGGCGGTACGCCATGTAGTATTCATCTTCGCTCATTAAGGAAAGCAGCATAACAGTCTTACCGTTATATTTTTCCTGAAGTTTAACTCTTGCATCTGCAAGTTTCTGATCGATTTCCGCAATAACTTCCTCTGCTTTCTGTGCTTTACCGATTACTTTACCGATTTCTCTTAAGCTGAATCTCCAGTCCATTTTAACCTGAGGACCAAATACTACAACAGGTGCGATCTTCTCCAGATTCTCAATTGCCTCTTTGTTGTAGCTCTGCTGTAAGATAATATCCGGCTCTAATTCAGCTAACAGCTCCAGATTGATATCTGTATCTCCAAGATTCACTACGGAACTTAAATCGTATCCCTGGAAAGCATCCCAGGTCTTTGCATAGTTCTCAGCATTTGTAGTACCGATAGGCATTGCATCCAGAAGAATTAAGGACTCCCAGTGAGGCAGATAGTTGATTGCTATTTTAGTTGGCTGCTTCTCTATGGTTACTTCTCTGCCCTCACCATCTGTATATGTATAGGGATAGGTGGTTTCCTCCACCTGAAGCGGTGTAACAGTTGATTCAGAAGTATCTGCTGTCTCTTCCGGTGCTTCAGTTGCTGCCGGTTCTTCTGTTGCCGGTACTTCCGTTGCTTCTGCTTCTGTACTGTTGTTTGCAGCTGTCTGTGCGTTGTCATTGGCTTTACCGCATCCTGCTAATACCATAGCTGAAAGGGCTGTTACAGCCACTATCCTAAATAATTTTCTCATTATGTCCTCCATGTATCTATGAATATGATTGTCATTATCATCAGAAATATATCATACCCTGTACCAAAAGGAAATAGACATAATTTTAATTCACCATGGATTTTTTCCGAAGGTCTCACGGAAACTGCTTGGTGAATAATCTGTATACTTCTTAAATAAGCGGCTGAAATACAGCGAATCTTCTATTCCGACCATGGTACTGATCTCCGATACAGAGATGGTATCATGTATCAGCAGCTCTTTGGCCCGGTTAATCTTAAAACCGGTTATGTATTTTTTGGGGCACTCTCCCATGAGTTTTCGAAACAGATAGGAAAAACGTTTGACATCCATATCTGCCATTTCTGACAGTTCCAGGACAGTTATATTCCTGTCATACTGATTATTTATATAATCAACCAGTTCTTTTACGGTATCTTCGTCTGTATTTTTCTTTTTATCCATTCCATGGGACAGTAACTGCTCCATAATGGAATAAAGCAGGGCTTTGCTTCGAAATTCATTTAGAGCTCCCGGGCTTCTCCTTACCTGATGCAGTTGTTTTACCAGGGTCATCAGATCATTATAGCAGGCGGGACTTAAGTACAGCCTGCCATGTAGATTTTCAAGGTATTCTTTCACTTCTTTGGGCCCGCTTACATAATAATGCAGCAAAGCGAATTCCCATATCCCGTCTCCTACTACCTTTTTATCAAGCTCCATACTGGGTCCGGCATGAAGGACTACTCCCGGTTCCAGTTCATGTGCAACCCCTTTAAGGGTAAATACAGCTTTTCCTTTGATGGGAATAACAAGACCACAAACCTCTGGTTTTGTATAATTATCATATATTTTTGTAAAGGGTTGAACTGATATGATAAAAAAGTCGTCTACCTCGAAAATACCTTCTGAATAACTTTTTATGAGTTTATCTTTATCCATATTCACATTAATCCCCTGAATAGCTATTTATGCATTTGAGTTTCATTATCATTATATGGACATATTTCTAAATTGTCAAGAGATCGAAAGAGGGGGTTACGGCAAAACAAGGTAAGAATTCCCCAAAACCTAGGTAAGCCCTCTGACCTTTCTGTTATGTACTGTTGAATGATATATGGATTTCGTTTCAGAAGCATACTTTAATTGCACGTTTCTGTACTAAATCGATACTTGTGTCTTTCAACCTGTTCACAAAGGAATGTCTGAGGGCTGCTTCCTATAACACTTTTAAGCTACAGCAGTTTCTGTTACTTTATTTTTCAAAGGTCTTTTCCCAAGCCGCCTTGCGTTCATCAATAATTGCCTGACCGCCGGAATTTAAATAATCTACATATCCGCTGTCAAAGACAGAATCAAATTTACCGCTTTCAGCTACGATTGATTGGGTCAACAACGTATTACGTTTCTCACTGAGCGCTGTTCCCATTCCTTCTTCGGACTTAATTTCACCTACATTATATTTATTATCATAAACACCGTCATAGGTGGAAAGTTTGAAGGCTTTCTCAATATAGCTGGGATCCACTCCCACGTAACTTAAAGCAATGGATTTCACTGTCAGTTCCTCATTTCCAAGATCCAGTCCATTTATGGTTATGGTATAGTCAATGTTATTCTGGGAATTCATGATCTTTTCACCGGTAGCTGCCATTGTCTTTATACTTCCGTCTTCCATTTTTTCATGGGTAACGCCTTCTTCACCGGTCTGTAAAAAGATACGGTTTTCAAGGTTACTGATCCAATCCAGATATAACATGGAAGCAACCGGCTCATCATTGGTTGCAGGGAAGAAGATTTTTCGGTCAACAGGTCCCGGCAGGAACTTCGTATAAAGGCCTGCCTCATTCTTAAAGGGCATTACCGCTACATAACCTGCATCTTCTCCTACAAGACGTTTCAGATTATTGTTTATACTGTCTTCTCCGTTACGATAAGGGTAATCCCAGTTATGTATAAAAGCTCCTACATATCCTGCCTTCATCATGTTATCTTCCGTAGGATCACCGGAACCGTATAAAGGGAAATCCTTCCATACCAAGCCTTCGTTGTACCATTTGTTTAATACCTGTATACCGCTCTTAATGCCCGGATACAACAGCTTTCTGTCATCAAATCCATTAATGAATTTATCTTTGTCGGATATTCCATTTGGTACAAAGGAGGAAATCAGATGGTCTGCTCTCCAGCCGACATCAAAGCTGATGGAAAAAGGCACCATTTTATCTGCTTCTGCACCAAGGAGGGTTGAAGCATTCTCCTTAAAGGCTTTTAGCATACTTTCAAACTCTTCCAGGGTGGTGGGTTCTGAAAGCTTCAACTTCTTTAGCCAGTCTTCTCTTACAAAGGTATTGATACGGGCGGAATTGGCCAGTCTGGCCTCCAATGCCCAGAGTGTTCCGGCCTGGGGATCTTTATCCCAGTTGATATTCGTTTCCTGTAACAACCCCCAAAGATTTGGAAGTATATCTTTGTTATCATTTACATAGGAATTTAAATCGGTAACACCACCCATGTTGGCATAGGTCTGAATAGTAGAATAATCATAGGTAACACAGATATCCGGTGCATCTCCTGCTGCCAGCAGGTTGTTTATCTGCTCTACCTCTGTCCATCGGGGTACCGGCACAAAAGTTACTTCAACATTATGGTCTCTTAGCATACCCTCTTTGATAAAATCTGTGTAAAAATTATCTTCCGGTTTGGAGCCGCCGTCATTGCCGCGATCAAATACTTCCACCGTAATTTTTCTGGTAGTCGTAAATTTTCCGTCCACTATTTCAGCATTCTCTTCTTCTGCTTCTTTTGTCGGAGTTACTTCTCCTTTTTTATCCGTATTCGTTTCCTGGGATACCGCCGGCGTATTGTTTGAGTTCCCCTTTCCGCCGCATGCCGTAAGTGAAAGGACTATCAGTATACTTACAAGCAAAACAGAAATCAGCTTTTTCATTGAAACCTCCTATAATATATATAATTTGACTTATTACGTCCAACCATAAGGGTACCTTCGCTACTCCTTTACCGCACCTAAGGTTACACCCGATATAAAATACTTCTGCAGCCAGGGATAGACCAGCAATATGGGCACCGTTGCAAAGATTACCGTAGCTGCCTTTAAGGTTTCTGACAGACCTGGCGCACTAAAGCCTTCCTGGGTCGCAACCTCGACCTGCATCATATTGTTTAAAATATTATACAGAAGCAGCTGTATTGGATAAAACTTCCGGTTATTCATATACATTAAGGCATCTGAGAAGCCATTCCAGCGTCCCACCGCATAAAAAAGGGAAAGGGTAGCAATTACAGGAGTGGACAAGGGCAGATAAATTTTCACCAGCACCTGAATAAAGCCTGCTCCATCAATCTGAGCGGATTCTCTGAGACTGTCGGGTATTCCATAAAAGAAACTTCTCATTATGATCATGTTAAATACACTTAAACATCCGGGGATTATCAATACCATTGGGGTATTTAACAGATTCAGATCCTTTATCAGCAGATAGCTGGGGATAGCTCCGGCATTAAAATACATGGTCAGAATAATCACCGTATTAAAAAATGCCTTTCCTTTCAAATTATCGTAGATCAGAGGATACGCACATAATACTGTCATCAGCATGGATACAACCGTAAATACCACTGCTAATATTGCAGTCCATGCAATAGACCAGATATACTTGGCATCCACTAATACGGTTTTATATGCCTCCAGATTAAATCCTACGGGTATCAAAAGCACCTTATTGCGGATTAAGGCATCCGGGGAGCTTAAGGAACGTGCAAGTACACTTAAGAGCGGAACAAGGCATATTAAAATTACCACTACACATATTGCTGCAATAATCCAGTCACCTAATTTTGTAGTCTTAGATTTTATCATCTTAACCTCTCTCTCCTTTCTCTACCAGATTCCCCGTTCGCCAAATTTCCTGGCAATTGAATTAGCCATCAGAAGGAAAATTACGCAAATGACTGACTGGAACAGACCAACTGCTGTGGTCAGCGAGAATTGCAGACCTCTGATACCATAAGTGTAAACAAAGGTGGATATTACATTTGATACACTTATTACTAATTTATTCGTTAAAGCAAAGGGCCTGTCAAACTCACTGCCAAGAATTCTTCCAAGGCTCATAATAAGTAAGATTACGATGGTAGGTCTTAACCCCGGCAGTGTAATATGCCAGATTTTTTTCAGTCTGCTTGCTCCGTCAACAGCTGCGGCTTCATAAAGCTCCGGGTTTATACCGGTAATGGCTGCCAGATAAATTATGGTATTCCAGCCTACACTTTGCCAGATACCAAGGAAAATATATGTAAATATCCAATGGGTCGGATCGTTTAAAAACGGAATGGCTTCTAATCCCAGCTTGTTCAAGAGGATATTTACAAATCCGTTGGTAGGTGCAAACAGCTGCAGGGCAAGGCCGGATATGATTATCCAGGACAGGAAATGGGGCATGTATACAATCGTCTGGGTAATACGTTTAAAACGCTTAAATACCAGCTCATTTAACAGAAGTGCCAATATAATGGGTGCCGGAAAACCCAGTACCAGGTCAAGAAGGTTAAGAGTCAGGGTATTACGCAGGGCATAGAGAAAGTCTCTGTTTGAAAAGGCCTTTATAAAATATTCAAAACCGTGATTAGCAGCCCATTCCATGTCCCAGACATTTTGAACAATGCTGTATTTTTTAAAGGCAATCTGGATATAGATCATAGGAGTATACTTAAATACCAAAAAGTATGTCAGGGGAATTGCAAGAAGCAGATACAAGGTCCAGTAACGCTTTATATATGCGGCAGTCTTTCTGGTTCTTAAGGATAATTTATCTGTTGAAGTTTTCATTGAACACCTCTTTCTTTGAAATATACACATGCAGAAGTATCCCTGAGAATGGGATACTTTGTTTTATCTCCTTATGGTATTGGTTGAGGTTATTCGACTGTCTGATGGAAAAACATAGTAATATAACTATGTATCAGACGTTTTCTCGATAGTATCTTTTGATAGTGGTTAGAATGGAAACAGAATGCAGTGATTTTATGTAAATAATTACCATTTAGATTTATTATAACTTATAACCTTTCTTTTTACTTCTTAAATATTGCTATGAGCTTGCCACATATTGCTAAAACTAATTTAAAATCATAGTAACAATTACTATTCACAATTAAGGTATCTATATTTATTATGATAATGCAGCAATATTCTTTATGAAAAATATTCATTATCAAAACGCTGCAATATTCTTTATGAAAAATATTCATTATAAAAACGTCGCAATATTATTCATTATGAAAATGATTCATTATGAAAACATAGCAATATTTGTTATGAAAATTATTCATTATAAAAACGCTGCAATTATCATTATGAAAATTATTCGCTATGAAAACGCAGCAATATTTGTTATGAAAATTATTCATTATAAAAACGCTGCAATTATCATTATGAAAATTATTCGCTATGAAAACACAGCAATATTCTTTATGAAAATTATTCATTATAAAAACGCTGCAATATTTGTCATGAAAATTATTCATTATCAAAACACAGCAATATTTGTTATGAATAATGCTGCAATATTGCTATAAATAATGAAGCACCTTAAAGTATGTTCTGTAGCAGATTCACCTGTCTTAATGTTCTGCTGTGTATGAGAAAACAATACTTCTGTACGGACAAAAAAACAGCCCCATCGGCTGTTAATATTATCAGGCCTGATGGGGCTGTGGGTTAAAACTCTTTATTTTCCTTTTGCTGCAAGATAATCCGTTAACTGGGTATTAGCATCTTCTACTACTCCATCGATTCCGTTATCTTTTAATTTCTTGATAAACTCAGGTAATGCCTGTGCCGGATCAACAGTTCCGGTACTTAAGGCAAGCGCATATTCTGCAGCTACATTTGCCAGAGCAGCCATTTCAGTCTGCTTGTTTATAGGATCATATGCCCAGCCTAAAGCAGGTATACTCTTGGCAGAGCCATAATAAGCTTTGAAATCCTCCCAGAAGTTGATATCCTGACCGTCCAGAGGAGGCAGCTGGGTTACATTACCCATACCATTGGTCCAGGGTGTATATTCAGCACGTTTATCTGTAAATTCAACCTTACCGTCTTTTAAGTTATAATGTACACCTTCTACACCGTATTCTAACAGTGTGAAAAGGTAAGGATCTGTATTTAACAGGTTTAAGAACATCATGGCACGTTCCGGATTCTTGGAAGAAGTTGAAATTGCCATCATGGCACCCTGGGATGATGTTGTATCAACATATGCAGGTGTACAGGGAACCATATCAACTTTAAAGCCGCGCTCTGTGGTAGCCTGCACTTCATAACCAAGTGCATAACTCTGTGTTCCGATCAGATATCCACCGGTAAGCTGTTTTGCACTGCGGGTATCGTTTGCCTGGTTTGCATTACCCATAGCAGGATCAATATAACCGGCCAGGAAATATTCACGGGTCTTTTCTACGAATTTCTTATATTCAGGTGTTTCAAATTTGCTTAAGATCTTGTTGCCGTAAATGCCTTCAGCTGAAGGATCCTCAGGGTTCATATAATAGGATAACAGGTTGATGGTTCCAGAGTCACCGGTTACTATAATAGAGTTATTTACCATTCTCTCTAATACGGCACCTTCAACTAACAGAGGATAAAAGTCTGCGCCTTCTCCTTCTTTTACCTTCTTAAGGATATCTCCGAAGCTGTAATAATCTGCATTCTTAATATCATCAACAGTATATCCATATTTCTCAAGAAGAGGCACATTTATGTCCCAGCAATTCTGTGTTGCAATATCTTTATAGCCGGGTACTGCATATACACCATAACCGTCAGAACCATTGATCTTGGCACCATCTGTAAGTACGGTAGGCAGCTGTTTCCAAAGATCCGGCGCATACTTCTCAATCAGGTTGTTATTCGGATCATCCAGACGAACCCATGCACCTTTTTTTGCAAAGGCATTGTATTCATCAGCACTCCAGGAACAGGTAAAATAAATGTCTACGTCATCACCACCGTTAATGGCAAGAGTTACGTTGTCATTAAAATCACCCCAGGTTCCCCAGATAGGTTCAAGAGTTACATTGAGCTTTTCTTTTAAATATTCGTTGGCTTTTGCAAGAACTTCTGTGTCATCGGTAACATTACTTCCATGGAGATACCATTTTAAGGTAACCGGCTGGGAAATGTCTGCAGCAGCTGATTCCGTTTCAGTGCCTGCAGTATCTGTCTCACTGCCGGACTCCGTAGAAGAGCCCTTATTTGTACTTCCCGTGTCATTTCCGGAAGTCTTTTCGGTGTTGCTCTTTCCGCAGGCCGCCAGAGAAAATACCAGCACCAGGACAAGAAGCATTGATAGTACCTTTTTCATAAATATAATCCTCCTTTATATTCTTTATTATAGGAACAAAAAATCATCCCTGTAATCAACTTTATGACAGAGCTAAGTCTGCCTTTTACCGGAAACAAGCACAATTCCGATAATTTAAAAGGATAAGGAACCTCCATATCTTTATAACTCCCAACTGTACCTTGGCACACAGACAGTTATGAGGTTAATGATTTATCTTTTCATACAAACCCTTATGGGTATGCTATAGCACTCGCTTAAATCTAATATAATATCTACGGTTTGCCGGGATAACGCATACAATGCTTGTAAGGCTTGTGTTGGATTATGTCTTTTATCCCTTTACCGATCCCACTGTAAGTCCTGATATGATGTAACGCTGGAAAAACGGATAAGCACAGGCAATAGGCAGTACGATTAATACAACCAGGGACATACGTAAGGTATCCTGAGGGATGGAGCTCATGATCTTGGCTGCTTCAGCACCTATAATGGAACTATTTTTCACCAGGAAGTCCGCTTGATTCTGCATTCTCATCAAAAGATATTGAAGAGGAATATAATGAGCATCCCTGACGTAAAGCATGGGAATAAACCATTCATTCCAGAATGCCAGTGCATTTAACAACGCTATGGTGGCAATGCCGGGTTTTGATATGGGTACAATTATCTTAAACAAGGTATTGTACTCTCCGCTTCCGTCAATAGCCGCAGACTCAATTAATTCTGTAGGAACTGAGGACTGAAAAAAGGTCCTCATAATGATTATGTTAAAAGGGTTTACTAACATGGGTACAATCATTGCCGCATAATTATCACTTAAACCGAGCATTATCTTACACACCATATAGGTAGGTGCAAGTCCTCCGCCAAAAAGCATGGTGAAGAAGCTGAAGAAAGTGAAAAAGGTACGGTATTTAAAATCCTTACGAAACAGTGCGTAAGAATATAATACGCACATTAAGACACTAAGCCCGGTACCAAGAATTGTTACAAAGAAACTGTTAAAATAGGATCTCCATAGCTGATCGCCTAAATCGATCACATACTTATAGGCTTCCAGGGACCAGGTCTGCGGGATAAAGGAGAACCCGATGTTTCTGATACTGTCCTGGGAGCTGAAGGATATGATTACTACAAATAGAAATGGGATAATGCACATAAGGCAGAATAACCCCAGAATGATATTTATAATTACTTCAGCTGTCAGGCTAACTGAATTCAATCTTCTTTTCCTGCCGCTAATATTGACTGTATCTCTAGCAGAACTCATAATATTACCCCCAACCTGCCTTTAAATAAACCGGCAGGGCCATAACTTTCGCTTCAGAAAGTATACAGCATCCTTTCTTTCTTTTATCCAAATCTGTCAATCTCAGCAAAGTTACTTGTTTTAGAACAGGCTGCTCTCTTTGTCTACTTTTCTAACAATTGTATTAGTAACCATAATACAGATAAAACCGATGATATTCTGCATAAGGCTGGCAGCGGTACTCATGCCTTCACTGTGAGTGGACATTAAGGTACGGTATACATAAGTATCAATAACCTGTGTGGCAGGAAACAGAGGTCCTGAATTCATAGGAACACTATAGAAAAGTCCAAAATCCGCATTAAAGATCTTACCTACATTCATAATAAACAGGATGATTATCATTGTTTTCAGATGAGGAACCGTAACATACCAAACCTGCTGCCATTTACTGGCACCGTCGATTCCTGCTGCTTCATATTGTGAGGTGTCAATACCCGTAATGGCTGCCAGGTACAGGATTGTTGAATAACCGATATTCTTCCACAAGCTTGCCAGGGTCAGTATAAAAGGCCAATAGGAGGGGTTATTATACCAGTTAATAACCTCCATTCCGTGTGACTTCTGGAAATTTACGATTAAACCTCTGGTGGGGTCTAAAAATGCCAGGACAAAATAACTTGCTACTACCCAGCTAAGAAAATAAGGAAAGAACATTAAGGTCTGATATGTCTTTGCCAGAAATTTTTTCGTTATTTCATTTAACATAACGGCAAAGCTCACAGCTATGAGAATTCCAAGTAAAATCCAGAGTGCATTATATCCCAGTGTATTGCGTATCATTACCCAGGAATCCGATGTAGCGAACAGGAATTTAAAATTCTTAAAACCCACCCATTCACTATGCAGGATATTATTAATCAGCGAAGGGTCCTTGCTATATATTTTGTACTCCTTAAAGGCAATTACAATACCAAACATCGGCAAGTAACGCAGCAGAATGAGCCAAATGGCTCCGGGAGCTACCATACTGAGCAGCACTAAGGTTTTTTTATATTTGGTAAAACCTTTTAATTTCTCTCCTGCTCCGGCTGTTAACTTAAGCATATTTTGTCCTCCTGTAGTCTTTTATTGATATCTGACGCAAACCACTGTTTACACTAAGTTTACATGATTTATTCGTAATAGTAACGGTATGCATTTGTTATTATTTGTTTATATATGTGAATAGTGATATATTTGATTGATTAGTTAAAATATTTTTGTGCTTATTTAACAGAACACCAGGTAATTATTGTAATTCGTACCAATTTATTTGAAATTCCTGTGAATCGATTGTAAGAAATAAGAAAATATGATAAGATACTATCTTGTAGGTATTATATAGCAATTTGTTTTTAGAAATCTGTTTGGATAAACCAGAGAGAGCCTGAATAGTTTATGCCGGGCTGGATATTCCATTTAGCGGAATTTTTCGAGATACCTCAAGTGTGATTATAACTGCCGGGTGATGTTGGTTTTTATAACGCAGGAGGCTGCTGAATATGGCGTTCAATACAGTGCAATAATTCTCCCAAATATCAGGAGCGTGGTTTTTGGACTGCTGGGTAGTGCTGAGTTTTTAAGCCATCGTATAGAAGGCTGCTAAGTATGGAATTCAATATGGTGCAATGATTCTCCCAAATATCAGGAGCGTGGTTTTTGACTGCTGGGTGGTTCTAGGTTTTTAAACGCCGCATAGAAGGCTGCTAGTATGGCATTCAGTACGGTGCCCTAAATTTCAGTCACGCCCTAAGAAAAGAAAATAATATAAGGTGAAATAGATGAAGAAATTTATAGCAGATCGAAAGCTTTTTATAAGGAGACTTTTTCTTATAATATTGGATGCTCTGTTCATTAACCTGGCATCTTTTGTGGCGTTAATGATACGTTTTGATTTTCGTATCAGTCAGGTGCCGACTAATTATTCAGAAGCAGTTCTTAGTTATGTGTTTATTAATACCCTGCTGACTATTGGTATTTTTGCGGTTTTCAGGCTTTATAACAGTTTGTGGAAATATGCAGGTATTGACGAGCTTACCAATATTCTTTTTGCCTGTGTAACAGCTGGTGCTGTACAGTTAACAGCCATGCACTTTTTCTTAAAGATTCATGTTCCAAGAAGCTTTTACCCTTTAAGTACTCTCTTTTTATTACTATTTGTTACTCTCGGACGTTTCTTTTATCGTTATGTCAGAAGACTGTCCAGACGAAATTTTGGCGTGGTAAAGGAACGTATTATGATAATCGGTGCCGGTGAGGCCGGCAGTTATATCATTCGTGAAATTACCAGCAGCGTATATATAAACGGCAGTGTTGTCTGTGCCATTGACGATGATAAGAATAAATTAGGCAGCTATATTCAGGGTGTTAAGGTCGTAGGCGACAGAACTAAGATCCTTGAGTCCGTTGAAAAATATGAGATTACAAATATCATTATTGCAATTCCTTCAGCCAGTCAGAAAACCATCCGCCAGATACTGGAGGTCTGTAAGCAGACTAATTGTAAGCTTAAGATCCTCCCCGGCATGTATCAGCTAATTAACGAAGATATCAGCATTACGAAATTAAGAGATGTTGAAATCGAAGACCTTCTTGGCCGCGATCCGGTTAAAATTGATATGGACGAGGTTATGGGTTATGTTAGTGGAAAGGTCATATTAGTTACAGGGGGCGGCGGTTCCATCGGAAGTGAGCTGTGCAGGCAGTTAGCAGGCCATAAACCAAAACACCTGATTATACTTGATATCTATGAAAACAATGCCTATTCTATTGAACAGGAGCTAAAGAATACACATCCTGAGCTGAATCTGACTGTGCTTATTGCCTCTGTTAGAAATACCAAACGAATACATACAATAATGGACAGATTCCGCCCTGATATCATTTATCATGCTGCTGCTCACAAGCATGTACCTTTAATGGAGGCAAGCCCCAACGAAGCGGTTAAGAATAATGTTGGAGGTACCTATAAGATGGCAATGGCGGCTCATCTGTTTGGAGTAAAGAAGTTTATACTTATATCCTCTGATAAAGCTGTTAATCCTACAAATGTCATGGGTGCCTCAAAGCGTATCTGTGAGCTTATAATTCAATCTTTTCAAAAGAAATCCGATACCGAATTCGTTGCCGTAAGATTTGGTAACGTGCTGGGCAGTAACGGCAGTGTTATTCCTCTGTTCAAGGAACAGATATTAAGAGGCGGACCCGTGACGGTTACCCATCCGGATATTATACGTTATTTTATGATTATACCTGAAGCAGTATCACTGGTGCTGCAAGCAGGTGCTTATGCCAAAGGCGGAGAAATCTTTGTTCTTGATATGGGTGAGCCGGTAAGGATTGCTGATCTTGCAGAGAATCTTATTCGCTTATCGGGCTATGAACCCGGAAGGGATATTGAAATTGAGTATACGGGTCTTCGACCCGGTGAGAAATTGTATGAAGAGCTCTTAATGGATGAAGAAGGACTTACTACAACTGCTAATAAATTAATTTATATTGGAAAGCAAATTGATATTGATGCGGAGGATTTTCTAAAGAAAGTCCTGGAACTGGACAATGCCGCAAAAGAGGAAGCGGAGGATATCAGAGAGCGGATTATGGAGTTGATACCTACTTACCATCCAGAGAATGCAGGTGCTGAGGGTGGAAGCGGTGATAGAATTGCAATGACTTATGTGGCAGCAAGCAGAGAATAATTTATTCTACTTGCCGTCAGTGTTTTTATGAAAAATAATTACGTGAGAATTCTTAAGAATAATTCTTTTGCATCATTTCAGGCTTGTATGATACAATGTTTATGAAAGGAGGTAAAGATAAAATGGAAGCAGAATTAAAGAGTATGTTAACTCAGATAATGCAAGATGTCAGAAGTACAAAAGATGATGTTGCTTCTTTGAAGGAAGACGTTTCGGCTTTGAAGGAAGACGTTTTTGTTTTGAAGGAAGACGTTTTTGTTTTGAAGGAAGACGTAGGTTCCTTAAGAAAAGAAATGGATATTGTAAATTATAAGCTCGACATGCACAGTGACAAGATTGAGAGTCTTGAACTTCGAGTACGTATGTCAGAATCTAATGTCCGAAAGGATATCAAAAAGCTGTCTGATGAAAATGAGACTATCATTGAAGTATTAAAACAAAGTCAACTATTACCCCGATAATATAATTTTCAAAAAGCCGGCTGCTTCTCTTAACAAGTGCAACCGGCTTTTCATATCCTATATACCAAGTATATTTCATAATCTATTTCGTACTATTTAAATAACTATATATCCTAAATAACTATATCTGTCTACTAACTTTATCTGTTTTACTAACCTTATCTGTTTTACTAACTATAGCTGCTTTACTTAGACTTGTGTCAATAACGTAGACACAGAAGTTTAACTTCAGATGCCGCTTAGGCAATCTCATGAGCAGCCTGTGAGTCAAATAATTAATGGCACCATGAATCATTTTTCTATTGTAATAAGAATTCAATATATAACAACAATTAAACCTTATCTGCTTTACTAAACTTTATCTGCTTTCTAACGTTATCTGCTTTCTAACGTTATCTACTTTACTAGCTTTATCTGCTAAATACTACATCTGTGCATTGAACAAACTTTTAATCTTATAGATAACATCATCTGAATCAGCATTAATACTGGAGGCTTCATTTATATCAGAGATTGTTTTAAGCGCTTCAATGTCTGCGTTGTAACCTATGGTATAGATTGGAATACCGGATTCTTTAATTACCGGAGATACATAATCAATAGAGTTACCTTCGTTGGTTGCTCCATCACTTAAAAGAAACAGCATGAGCTTGGCATTGGGATTACTTTTCTTTGCCTCCAGCAGCATATTGACACCAACAGTTATACCATCATAGGAAGCTGTCCCACCTGCTGCCTGTAAGTCCTCTACCGCTCCTTGAAAATATGCTCTCTGATTCAAATCAAACTTTGCAATAGGAACTTCTACCACTACATCAGAACTATAGCTTACAAGACCTATACTGTTATTATCCTTAATATACTCTGCTCCGTTAATCAGACTCTTCTTAAGCTGTAAGAGAGGGTCGCCGTCCATGCTGCCGCTGGTGTCGGCTACGAATACGGCTATAATATCCTTTCCCCCGTCTTTGTTCTCTTTCCAAAGTTTCTGTGCTTCCAGAATACCTCTTCCGGTAGTATCATAGGACTCACCGGCATAGTCATTGTTTCCATTAAAGCCATATTCCGCCGCTAAATTCTGGGCTTTACTACCTGTAGCATATTTTATAAACTCCTTTATGGCAGCTGTTTTATCAGAAGAAAGATTGCCTACTGCATAAAGTGGATTATCATGTCTTATACCAAAAGGAATGAATTCATATTTGGAAAGCTCTTTGTCATTGATGTAGGTCTGATATTCCATGATCATACCCTCCAGCTTACCGGAGGAGGCACTGTCTCGCATCTGCATGGTGGTATAAGCTACATACGGTATATTATTCTGAAACTTAGTAAATCCTTCTTTTGCTGTATTGCTTAACATATCATTGGAATCAAAATTATGCAGGGTACTTAATAAGAAATTAAGGCCTGTTGCACTTGCCAGGGGATTGGTATAACCCATGATCAGGTTGTTATCCACTACCGCTTTAACAACGGTACTAAAGTCTGCTTTACCGTAGTTTTGCTCCAGTTTGGCTTTGGCGTCTTTGCTGATCAGGATACCGGCAACATTGCCAAGCAGCCTGTCTGCCGCAACCTCTACTTTTCCGCCCTGAGAAGCTACAAGCTCTCCCCATAGCTTGGAAGAAGGTGTATAAGCCTCCGGAAGATACTTACCGGAGATAATATAATCTGCTCCCTGGCCGGAGGATACATTTCTGACAGATACCGAAACTGTCTTCCCATCTATCTCTATGTTTTCCTTATTAAAATCCTCTGCCGTTTCGATCAGCCAGCCATCTTTGTCAGCTCCTGCCTTTTCCGGACTGGAAAAAATTTCAATATCGATATCTCCTGTTCCGGTTACGGTTAAGGGATATTTATCTATTTCCGGTAATTCGTCATACAGACTGGGCGGTGTAAGTTCCACCGAAGCTTTTCTTGGTGTGGAGGTAGTGACATTGATACTCTGAGTCAGATAATCAAGCTTAGCATTTAAGTCTTTCTCTGAATATGTTTTAAACGCACTGTCACTCTTCTCTTCTTTCTTGCTATTTCCACTTAAGGCACCTACGATTATCAGAACTATAACAAAAACAAGGGCAATACCTAAAATAAATTTGAATACTTTTTGATTATTTTCCATCTTTTGCTCCCATCTGCGTACTTTGTACGCCTACAAAATCAGTGGGAGTGAAAGGACTTCACTTTCACTCTGATCCTAGCTGTATATCTTTATGCACCTGCAATTTTATTACTGGTACTTTTTCTTTAAGTCTTCAAGCTGGCTATCTTCATTTCGTCGTAAATTCTGCATAGCCGTAATGATATCTGTAAGTTTACTGATATCAACTTCACTTTCAGATCCACTCATACCGGAGACTTCCGTAATTAATTTTTCAAACTCCATCAGAACCTGATCATTTTTATTAATATATTCTTCTATATATTCTAAGTTCTGTTCTACCAGGAAAACCTGTAATTTATCATCGAATATTTTAATCCGGTCAATGATTTTATCCGAGTTAAAGTCCAGTGAATTTTCCACCAGTGCTGCCATATCAGCGATGGCTCCGCTCTGTTCTCCCTGCAGCTCTTCTAAAAGTGATGAGAAAACATCCTTTCGTCTGTAAAAGCTTTCAATCTGCTCGATATTTCTATTAATGCTGCGATAAAGCCGTTTCATATAGCTGCTAGAAAATCTCTGCTTGCGAATGTATGCCGTGAACCAATATTTCTTCCTGCCAAGCTTTGTTACTTCCTTATCCTGTGTAATCACGTCGATGGGCACATCAAAGACCTGACGGTATATCAGTATTATAGCACCTGCCAATACTACAAACACAGCTGTTATAAAAAGGGCTTTGATAACATCTGAGCTGTTTGAAAAGTTCTTTATGATGATAAAAGCTATTGGTATTGTTAATATTCCTGCAAGTATTACCAATCCATACAGGGTAAGGTTCTTTTTATTCTTCATGTTAATCTCCATTCGCGTCTTGGTGAACTTAAATAAGAAGTGGAAATTGCTTTTTATTTCCGCATTAGCTCATATTACCTGCTGCATCAACTCGCAGATGCGGCACTGCCACAAGTCAGGGTGTGACAACTGGTCATGGAATCTTTTGGCTTTTAATAATCTTAATATTCTTTTCGGCAAAAGTCAATTATTGTAGATTAATATTTTGTTAAAATATACTATTATTATGATGTGAGATTGTGAAACATCATCATTGACAAAAGTCATGTTATTATGTAGTATTAAATTATATTTTGTAAATATTTAACACTTCTTGACTGCTTGTCACATTCCTAATTCTTTTCATCAGCATATGCTCCGAAGGATTACTAATTTGCCCGGAGTTTTCAACAACTTGCTTAATATCCCGACTAGATTATTACGCTATTATATTAATTAATCTCATTATTGCTTACATAATATCAATTAGTGTACAGACAGCTCAGCTTAACTATTTACCTTAAGCTTCCTTATGCTATCAATAGTGAGCATTTATTTATTACTGTGCATAATGGCACGCCATTTTATATATATTCAATACTATTTTTGATACAAAGAAAGGAGGAAATGAAGGTATTTCAGACTTAAAGGTTGTAGCCATTATACAAAAAATGTGGAGGGTATAGTACTAAAGAAAGACTTTTTTAGTACAACTAATTAAGGAACGGCCAATCTAATTGGCAGTTCAGAAAAGAGGGTAAAAAATGAAAGGAAAATTTAAGATTGCTATCGGCGTATTAACAGCAGCGGCTATGGTTATTACCACTGCTGCCTCACTTATGCTTCCGGCAGTGGTATCTGCTGAAGTAACAAGTGAATCCTACAACTGGCAGAATGTACAGATTGGCGGAGGCGGATATGTAGACAACATTATTTACAATCCAGGGGAAAAAGATCTTATTTATGCAAGAACCGATATGGGCGGTGCATACCGCTGGAATCCTTCTACTCAGAGATGGATTCCTCTAACAGATACCATCGGCTTTGATGACTGGAACAACTTAGGCTGTGACAGCCTTGCAGTTGATCCCGTGGACACTAACCGTGTATACATAGCGGCAGGTACTTATACTAACAACTGGACAGTTTCTAATGGCTGTATCCTGCGTTCTACGGATAAGGGAAATACCTGGCAGTTAACACAATTGCCTTTTAAAGTTGGTGCAAATATGATGGGCCGTTCCATGGGTGAACGTCTTGTAGTTGATCCTAAAAGCAACAATGTTCTATACATGGGTACCCGCAATGGTAACGGGTTATGGAAAAGTACCGATTACGGTGTAACCTGGAGCAAGGTGACTACATTTACAGAGGTTGGAAATTTTGCCCCTACAGATCTTGATCCCACAGTTTATGATAATACTCTTACCGGTGTGGTATGGGTAACCTTTGATCCCAGTTCAAGTACAGCCGGCTCACCCTGCAAAACAATTTATGTAGGAGTAGCCAATAAGGCTAAAAACGGCGAAGCAGCTAAAGATACAGTATTTTATACTACCAACGGCGGTTTAACCTGGAGTGCGGTTGCCGGTCAGCCAAAAGACGGTTATTTCCCTCAACACGGAGTACTGTCCTCTGATGGTGTTCTGTATATACCGTACAGCAACGGTGTAGGCCCTTATGACGGTTCAAAGGGCGATGTATGGAAATACAATACCAAAACAAGTATTTGGAGCAAAATAAGCCCTGTTCCTTCTACCAGTGATGACAATTATTTTGGTTACGGCGGTCTCTCAGTGGATGCACAGAAACCAAATACACTTATTGTGACAGCCTTTAACAGCTGGTGGCCGGACTCCAACATTTACCGTTCCACTGACGGAGGCAGTACCTGGACAAGATTCTGGGATTGGAACGGCTATCCTGACCGTACTCTTCGTTATACACAGGATATCTCCCTTTCCCCCTGGCTAACCTTTGGTAAACAAGCAGAACCTCCAATCCCTTCTCCTTTAATTGGCTGGATGATGGGCAATATATCCATCGATCCCTTTAACTCTGACAAAATGATGTATGGCACCGGAGCAACGGTTTATGGAACGGATAACTTAACCGCTCTGGATACCGGCGGAAAGGTTAATCTTACAGTAAAAGCTTTGGGAATAGAACAGACAGCCGTTCTTTCCCTCATAAGTCCTACAACCGGTACTGCACACTTAGTCAGCGGACTGGGTGATGTTACCGGATTCGTACATAACGATCTTACAAAAGTACCTAATATGATGATGATTACACCTAAATTCTCATCTACTACCAGTATGGATTATGCTGAACTTAATCCTACTAAATATGTAAGGGTAGGAAATACCGAAGCCGGTAACCATCCCCGTATAGGTATATCTTATGATTCCGGTAATAACTGGTTCGCCGGTACAAACAGTTGGTCTACAAACGATACAGACAGCACCGGAGGCGGTAAAGTGGCTATGTCTGCAGACGGAAATACTATTGTATGGGCACCCTCCGGAAAAGCACCTTCCTACTCTACAACTACAGGAAGCTCCTGGACAGCCTGCTCCGGTCTGCCGGTGGATGCGTTTGTCGCATCTGACCGTGTTAATCCCAATAAATTTTACGGTTTTTCCGGAGGAACTTTCTATGTAAGTACAAATAAAGGTGCTACCTTTACAGCTGCTGCCACAGGACTTCCTGATCCTTCCTCCAGTCCTTCTCCTGAAACAACACCTGTTAACTTCAAGGCTATGCCCGGTATTGAAGGTGATATCTGGCTGGCAGGCGGTAGTGAAGGTTATGATTATGGTTTATTCCATTCAACTGATTCAGGGGCTACTTTTACAAGAATAAATAATGTGCAGGAGGCTGATGTAGTTGGTTTTGGTAAAGCAGCTCCCGGTGCAAATTATATGGCACTTTATATTTCAGCACAGATTGACGGAGTAAGGGGAATCTTCCGTTCAATAGATACCGGTGCCAGCTGGGTAAGGATAAATGATAATAATCACCAGTATGGCAGAGTAAATATGTGTATTACTGGTGATCCGAGAATTTTTGGACGTGTTTATGTAGGAACGAATGGAAGGGGTATCGTATATGGTGATTCGACAGTAACACCTACTGTTACACCGACACCGACTACAACGCCTACTCCTACAACAACTCCTACGCCTACGGTTACTGTTACGCCTACCCCAACAACTACTCCTACACCTACGAATTCAGCTTCTATTTCACCTGTAACGGCAGCTTTTGATAAGAATACCACCAAGCAGGCGGATGTAACGGTAACGATTACTCCTAATGGTAATACTTTGAGTGCTATTAAGAATGGTACAACTGTGCTTACGGCAGGAACTGATTATACGGTATCCGGTAATACGGTTGTGATTAAGAAGGCTTATCTGGCAGGCAGGACTGTTGGAACTACCAGTTTGACTTTTGATTTTAGTGCCGGTACTGATCCGGTTCTTAGTATTGTGATTTCGGATACGACAAATAGTGGCAGCAGCGGATTGACAGTTCAGATGTATAATAATGGACTTGCTGCCAGCTCTAACAGTGTATCACCGCAGTTTAAGGTGATTAATAATGGCAGCAGTGCTATTAATCTGGCAGGATTGAAGCTGAGATACTATTTTACGGATGACGGGGCTACTTCACAGAGCTTCTGGTGTGACTGGTCTTCTGTTGGTTCTGCTAATGTAACAGGGGCTTTTGTGGATATGGCTACCGTTAAGACTACAGCGGATTGTTATCTTGAGATCAGCTTCTCCAGTGGAGCCGGAAGTCTGGCAGCTGGGTCCAGTGCGTTTATTCAGAGTAGATTTTCTAAGAGTGATTGGAGTAATTATACACAGAGTAATGACTATTCCTTTAATTCAAGTGGTACGAGTTATGGGGATTGGAGTAAGGTAACGGCTTACTTGGATGGTAGTTTGGTTTGGGGGGTGGAGCCGTAGATTTATTTAATCTCAGTTAATTATTTAAACAATTTACCACATAATTAAAAAACTCTATTTTACTAAGTAGAGTGGAATCATTGAATGTGTGAAGAAAAGTTTGTAAATAAATCCTCTATTATATTATTAGAGCTGGTAAGCTATAATGAGCTTCCAGCTCTTATTATATATATTTATAATTAATGCATTTTAAGAAATGACTAAATACTCCACTTCTTACTATAAAGATTTTGTAAAATAAGAATTTCATCATGTCATGGTTCTGTACTTTGTTATCACGGACAATAAAATGAACAGAACTTCTTTCTAAGTTCGCACTCAGGGCTATAATAAAATTTTAATATTCAAATAAATAATAAGAATAACCTTTTCCAAAAATATAATCATATTGCAATAATTCTTGTATATACAGAGCCCTTGTTTGCTCACCTTGTATAGGGTTACTAATACTTCCATCTTGATTAACAACAATTCCAGATGTGTATGCTGGAATTTTTTCGCGTGTTTTATTGAGATATTCAAAATATTTATTGGATTCTAAGTCAAAAATTTGTACTATATAAGGAAATATATAATTTGCACCTATAGTACCCATATTCAACTTAATCTCCTTATAATTAGACCATGCAACTATGGGAGTTAAATGTTCTTCATAAAATTTTTCGTCAGTATTAAGTCCATCTAGAAATCCAGTTAATTCAAACAAACTCTTTTTGTTATTTTCAATGGGATCTGTCATATGGTCTCCAAAGAATATAATTATTGTTGGTTCTGATATACTCTTAAAATAGTTTATCAGTTTATTTAAAGCTTCATCAGAAGCATGAAGACCTGCAACAAAATCCTTGGTACTACCCATATCTAAAGTTTCATTATTTTTTAGTGTGAATGATATTTCAGTCTCATTATTTAATTTACTATACATATAACCACCATGATTTTGCATAGTTACTGTAAAATTAAACCACGGATTACTAGATTCTTTCTTATGTTCCTCATACTGATTAATGATTTTTTGAGTTAGCTCATTATCAGATATAAAGTCACGAACTCTCTCTGCATCTTCATCGAAATCATTTATTGATAAAAATTCGTCAAATCCTATTAGTGGATAGGCAGAACTCCTATTATAATTTTGAGCATTATAGGGGTGTATTGCTTGCGTATCATACCCTAGGCTCTTCAAAAAATTAGGAATTGAAAAGAAACCCTTTCTAATATTATCTAAATAAGGAGTGCGATCTAATGGTAAAAAAGCTGTTGAAAAACCTGTTAATGCTTCGAACTCAGTATTAACAGTCCCCCCCCCAAAAACATTAGTAAGAATTTCACCTGAAATTGCGCTATTTTTAAGATAATTTATTGTAGGAAATACTTCATCATAAAATTGAATATTATTAATTCTAGTAATATCCCAAAATGATTCACTCATTATCATTATAATATTGGGTTTAATGTTAATTTTATTACTTTTCACCTTTAAACTATCGGTTAATTCATCTACAATTTCAATTACTTTTTCTTTATCATAATTATCAGGTGCTTTTGCTTTATATAAAAATTGTGTATTATCAATAAATGCTGTTATTAACCCATTTTCTTTATAATAAACATCCGCCTCATAAGTATTTATAACTTTGCCATTTAAGAACGAAGTTTTATAATAAAATAGCAATAATACCGCAAACATAATAAACAACATACTCTTAACCTTACAGTTAATACAATGATATTTTACATTAAATTTATGAATAGCAAATATACTTACTAAATAAATTATAAAAACAACAATAAAAGATTGTGGTATATGCAGTTTTAAATCACTTGCAATACTTGTCAAATCTTTAATTAAAGTAAAATCCCAAGGAAAAATTGGAGTTCCTCTATATTGCAATTTATAATAATTAATTATTGCTATACATATTAATGAAATACTAGTTATATAATATGCAATCCTATATCCTATTAATGTTTTTAATAATAAAATTATTAGTAATATAAACGTAAGTCCCCTTAAAAACTCAATAAAATACGTATTAATCCATATAATAGCTCTTCCTATTCCATTATACTGTATTACAGACACATAGAAAACACATATAAGCGATAGCAAAAATACGAATATAATTTGTGAACTATAATTAGAAAGCTTTAAACAAATTTTAGGTTCCAATAAGCTTAATAAAAAATACACAAATAAAAATATTAAAAGTGTAATTCCTATAAACAAGCTCCTATTTTCTAAAAAGTATAAATAGAAGATTTTATTTGAATGATAATTATATGTATAATATCCCCATTCTATATTATCATATAAGTCTAATATTTCATTAGTTCCATCACTAATATTAATGCTTACATTTCCTGCTCCAACTTCTTTTACAAACTTTACACTTAATGATTTAACATTTTCTAGATTTAATATCATTGTTGATGGAGAACTACTATTCATTGATTGATACATTGTATCTTCTACATTCCAATTTCCCATCTTTTTTAGCTCATATAAATTAATTGGTTTATTATTAACTATTATTTCCCATATTCGAACGTTATTGCTTAAAGCTAACTTATTTTTAGTTGCTAAAGATGTGATTTCTAAAGTTATATCTTTACTAATGTTATCGAAGGGTATTAACAATGTACTAATACAAAAGTAGGATATGATGACCATTACCATTACTTTAATAGAATATTTTATTTTTTTGAAAAAGGATATATTATTCTTTTTATAATTCAATATTATTAAGTTGAATAAAATTAGCAAAAATAAATATATAATAATATAGCAAAAAATATAAAAAGATATTATTTTTATAATTGGTATCTTATATTGAAATGTTTCATATCCCCAATCATTACTATAAAGATCAATTTTTGTATTAATATCATCTATTCTTATATCTACTATACCTGAACCTATTTCCTTTATAAATGTTATTGATACTTTGCTACTACATTTTATTGGAATAGTTAGCTTATTTGCATTATTATTATCAAAGGCAACAATTGTTTTATCTTCTTCATAAAAAAACCATTCATTTTTTAAGCTTATATTTTCCAGATCTTGTGGTATATTATCGATTGAGATTTCTTTAATTCTTATATTATTAGATAATGCATTTGAATTTTTATCTGATGTTGCAGTTATATTAATATTAAATTTATATCTAGGTTCTAACTCAAAAAAAAATGATAATATTATTAGTATCACGAAACCTGTAAATAGTATTGGAATTTTAAAATATTTATTATTTAATCTAATCATTAGTTCTCCATTCAATTTATGTTACATAAAATAGCTAAAATTATTGAATTAAGAATTTCTCCTAAAAAACTTTCTATATAGCCATCTACTTGTCCTAAAAATTATTTTATGATGCCTAAGTTTAGTCCATAATTTTATTCGTAATATATCCTTATCTAATATCCAGTATAAAATTACTCTTTTTAATTTACTATTGATATTATTATAATTTGGTTTGATGAGGGGGTTATAAGGAGCATTTATATGACCATAATCGGGATATCTATCTAGTTCGTTATTAATAAATTCTTCTATATTTATTTGCTCTTTAGCTCCGTAAACTAAATCTTCAAAATAAGAAGAGCTAAAAATCTTTCGATCATTTCTATTTGAAAATCTTAAATAACTCTCAAAAGGCATAGATACTTCTTGACCTTTAAAGGTAATATGAGACAAGTGACATCCAAATGCTCCCATAAAATCTTTAGCAAATTGTATTGCCCCTTTATGAAGTAGCCTTGTTATTAGTTCATCTTGATAATTTTTTTCTCTAAATTCAAATTTAGGAATTACATTAAAATTTATTATTTCAAAACCTATGCATGAACCAGAACTTTCAGATAGAATATGTTCGCGTATTAAACCTGTCATTACTGGAGAGTAGTCGTAAAAACTATCAATATTAAAATCTAACTTTCGCTTGTTATTAAATGATCTGTTATTATCAGAATGAATAAATAATACATCAATTCCTTTACCTAATATATAAGATAATGCCCCTTGTATTCTACCGCTATACCCCATATCAAATGCAATATCGTTTTCATTTATTCTTTTATAATATTCTTTTGCTATATTCAAAGAATTATTATGTTTATAATTATCATAAAATAATTCTATAAAAATATTAATAAAATAATTATACTCTTTTCTGTTATTAAATGTCTTGTAATAAAGAATCCCCTTTGATTTTAAAATATTTATAACATTTTGCTCATTTGTATGTTTACTACAAAATTCAAGTAGCTCCATTAAAGATTTTGGGGAGTGATTTCTATATTCTATGGGTAGATCAAATAAATCTAAAGTAGTCTTAATCATTCCAGGTAGTATAGCTCTTCTAGATATCTGTAAATATTCCGCTTCAGGTCCTTGAGTTATATAATTTTTATATTCTTTATAAATTAGCATAGGAAGGTAACCATCTCTAGCCATAAAATAAATTTTATTTTTATTTCTTTTATAACCTTCTATGTTTAACCACTGTGATAATCCAAGCATATGCATACCTAAAAGATAATAACCAATAAAATAAGGATCAATATTATAATCGCTATTTGTATTAAAACTTCTATATGGATTATCAAAGTACTTATTTGCAATAATTGCCAACATAGACCTAAATCCTAAAGACTCTAATGTCTTATTTGCATCTTGATAACCATTACTTAGCAATATAAAAGCGTTACCACAATTATTGGTAACTAATTTATCTATTTTATTTTCAAAAACTTCTATCCCTTTAGGCATAAAAACTGTGTTTATACCTGATGCTTTAGCCATATCAATATCACTATGCCAGGTATCACCAATATGTATAATTTTATTACCTTTTGTTTTTAGTTCTCGTAAGACCTCTTTATATAAATCTCCTGAATGTTTTGTTAACTTTTTATCAGAAGATAAGAATAATCTATAATAATCTTTATACCCGTTTTTATCTAATATTTTCTTAATAGTTTCTATATCTAAATACATATCTGATATAAAAATAATCTTTTTCTGCAAATAATTAACTAAATCATATATCTCTTTTGAAGCTTTTCTTTGTTTACAAAATTCTATCTCTAATAATTTTTCTTCATTCATAAGATCATCAGTAATCTTTTTATCTATATGAAATTCATTACTAATAGTATCATATATATCTTTTATATCTATATCTTGATATGAAGAATTAATAAAATATTGTTTTTCTCTGGCTCTTTTTTCTCCCTCTATTCTAATATTATAGAAATCTATGTTACTTGGAAATATTTTTTCAAATTTTTCATTTAATAATTTGAAAAGATCAGTAGGATTATAAAATGGTCTAGTAATGATAGTATCAAAAATATCAAAACTTACATATTCATATTGATTCTTAGATATTATCTCCTTATTATATTCTAGTCCACCATTCCAATCTGTAGTAATTGAAGAAAAGAAATAATCATCCGAACAACATTTTTCCTCGTAATCTACCAAAAAACTATTCAATATATTGATTGCTTGTTTTAATTCATTACCAGTAAATTTTTCTAGTAAACCTCTCCACATTCTCGAATATAATTTTCTAAACTCAGAAAATAAATTTATATAAATTGTATCAGCTTTTACTAATACAAAAAATTCTTCAACAAAATTAAAAACATTACTTATATCAGAGATATTTTTTTTAAATTTATTTATCGTTATATTATTATTATTAGTAGATGCATTGTCATTTTCACAGTAAAAATATGCTTCATTACTTATTTTAGTAACTTTATTAGCATAATAAAACAATAAGGTTGAAAAAGCTATGTCTTCAGTCATGATTATATGTTTATTCATATTTTTATAATAAGGATAACATTTATCCCATAAACTTTTCTTATATATTTTATTCCATATAGTATGCCATGAATAACAAAGACCTTTTTGGTTAAAATAAGCATCTTTAACCTGCTCTCCTAATAATGACTCAAATTCTAGACTTGAATTATGAAAATTATAAACATATTTACTTCCATCTTTTCTTTCATGTACAGTATTGCCTATAACTATATCAGCATCTTCGTCCATAGCATTAAACATTAATAGTCTATAAAAATCATAGGATATGTAGTCATCACTGTCTACAAAAGCAATATAATCTCCGGTAGCTGCTTCCGCACCTGACAACCTTGTCTGAAAAAGTCCCTTATTAGTTTTATGGGATATATACTTAATCTGTTTTTCTGTGTAATCTTTTTCAAGAAACTCATTTACAATTTTTTCAGCGTCTCCTGGTGAACTATCATTAACTATGATTAATTCAATATTTCTATAACTTTGGCTAAGAATACTATTTAAACATCTTTTTAGATATTGCTCAGTGTTATATACAGGTATAATAACAGATATTTTTTTCTCTTTCATGTAACACTCTCCCCTTTCTTCATAGTGTATATAAGGTCATATATTATATTTTTTCTTCAGTTTGCTTCTCAAGTTTCATTATATAATCATTTTTCTCTTGTATAATCAGCTTATATTCTTCTAGTATTTTATTCTTTTCCTCATCACGTTTTTCAAGTTCACAAATATAATTATCTTTCCCCTGAACGTTATTTTCATAATCTTTTAAAATCCAGTTTTTTTCTTCATCTCTTTTTTCTAAATCCATAATATACTGGTTTTTTTCGAGAACACTATCACTGTATTTATTTAAGTGATCATCTTTTATCTCTATTTGTTTGTATAAATCCTTTATATGCGTCTCATGATTTAATTTAATAAAATACTCTTTTCTTAATTCATTCTTATAGAGGACTGCAAGCTCGTTATTCAATCTTTGATACCTGTTAATATCGATATTTTTTATAAAATCTAAATACATCTCTTTAGATAAAAATAAAACACCTAATCCTAGGCTAAAATCAAAATTAATAGTATAAGGATAAATTTTTGATACTTCCAACCAATATTTATGAGATCCCATAATTTCATTATTAACCTTATCTTCACTTATATCATGAAAGAAGATAACACCATTATTTTTTACTTTTGGTATCCAGCTCTCAAAATCATGCTTGACATCATCATAATCATGCGAACCGTCTATATGCAATAAATCTATGGTATTATTCTCGAAATTTATCAAAGCTTCATCAAAGAACATTTTATATATATGATTATTAGTTTTAGTATATATTTCGTTAATTATCTTTTTGTAATTCTCATATATATTAATTTCTTGATAATCATGCTCTGTAAATCCATCCCCTTTCCAAGAATCAATAGCATAAAATTGAGAATCAATATTTTTATCTTTAATAGCTTGCAAAAATGAAAATGCTGAACACCCCCAATGTGTACCTAATTCTACGACCTTTTTGGGTTTATAGTAGCACATAAAATCATATGCAAAATATCTATGACCTGACCAGGGTGCATATTCTAATAAAGATTTATTTAATCTATCACATTCAAAGTATGGCTGATTATATATCCATTCCATTTTAATTCCTCAATTCTATATTCTATTTATACTAAAATTACTTACAGGACAATTAAATACACCATAAATCACCTTATCTTCAACAGAAGCAGTGACATGAATAGCATTATTTATCCAACATTCCTCTATTTGATTCAAAACTTCTACTCCATTGCCAATACCTAATGTTATAAAATAATTTCCTTCCCGTACTTCTGGCCATGTAAATTCTAGATTAATTAAACTTAAACCCTCATTTAGTCTAAAATCATTATATCCAGATGTTAGGCTAGTTTCACCAAATATTTCATTACTATACTTGTCCCTAACTTGAAAACCAACGATTAAATTATCTAAATTAATTATAGACTCTACAAGTAAATAAATTTTAAAATTGTCACCATACTTGCAATTCTCACAATTTATATTATCATTAACTGTATATAAATATTTCTTAATAATAACATTCATATTTCCACTATAATTGTTTTTATCAGGAACAAGGAAATCCTTAAAATCTTTCATATCTAAATCATAATCATTATTATGACTAATGGAATATTTACCATGTTTTATTTTAAAATAAGTCGTAATTGCTTCTTGTGCATTACCATCATACTTTATCTTACCTTTATCCATCACAATAATACGTTTACAAAATTTTGTCATTGCATTTAAATCATGTGATACTATTAAAACCGTACTTTTTCCAGCAAGTTCCTTTATTTTTTTATAGCATTTTTGTTGAAAAAAAACATCGCCAACACTTAAAGCTTCATCAATTATCAATACCTCAGGTTCTATAGTAATTGCTATTGCAAAAGCAAGTCTTACAAACATACCTGAAGAGTAAACTTTAACTGGTTGATTTATAAAATCTCCTATATCAGCAAAATCCAAAATATGCTTAAGTTTTTCCTCAGTTTCTTTTCTAGTATATCCCATTAGCATTGTGTTAAGATATATATTTTCTAAGCCAGTATATTCAGGATTAAATCCAGCCCCTAATTCTAATAATGCAGATACTTTACCATTTATAGATACATTACCTGAAGTCTGCGTTAAAACACCCGTAATAATTTTTAGTAGAGTTGATTTTCCTGATCCATTCAGACCTATTATTCCTACACATTCACCTTTATCTACCTGAAACGAAATATCCTCTAAAGCATAAAATTCTTTATGGTATTTATTTTTTTTTAAGGAAAAGACTTCTTTTAAAATATCTTTTTTATTTGAATATAAAGCATACTTTTTACTTACTTGATCTACCTCAATTGTATACATCCTAATTAAGTTTGTCCTTTCTATTAAATTTATAGTACATCCGCAAAGTGAGGTCTTAACTTTTTTAATAATATAATTCCGCATAATAGCAATACTATGGAAATTACTATAAAATATATAGTTTCAACAGGCTTATTAACAACTGAAATATGATAAATAAAACTATCTCTATAACCACTTACTATATAATACATAGGGTTTATTTTAACTAAATTTAATACCTTTTTGTCTATACCATCTATACTCCAAAAAATAGGAGTAATCCAAAAACCTATTTGCAGAATTATATTAATTAATTGAATTAAATCTTTAAAAAAAACAGCCAATGATGATAGTATAAATGCTAAACCTAAAGCATATATAACTAATACACCGGTGTAATAAAAGGCTTGAAAATTATATATAGAAATTCTAAATCCATATAAGCCAAACATTACAAAAATAAAAAAAATAAAAAATATATGAATTATTAATGCTGATATAACTTTTATGAGAGGCAATAATACAATATTAAACTTTACTTTTTTAACCAAATAACTGTATTCATTAAAACAATTTGCTGTTGCTGTTATAACATCTGTAAAAAAAATCCATGGTATATAGGCAGAGATAAACCACAATATGTATGGAAAGTTATTAATAGGCGTTGTTTTAAACCCCATTTGAAAGACAAACCAAAATACTAATATTGTAATTAAAGGTTGTATAAAAGCCCACATAATGCCTAAAAAAGAACCTGAATATTTTGCTTTAAAATCATTTATTGCTAATCTAAATAATATTTTATAATTTTTTAGTATAAATCTTCTTATCATACTTTACTCCAAATAGTAGTTTATCTAATACGTATCCATTGAAAACTTTGCCATATTATATAATTAAGTTTGAAAATCCATTTTATCAAGATATTCTGTCTTGAAATTGTTCCCCACATCCAATAGCTTTCTTTAACATTTTTTCTTTTTCCTCGATATATTAATCTATAAAATAATTTAACGGGTATAATATGATATATCAAATCCTTTATCTGAATATCAGCAGCCAATTTTAACATATATTTTTCTGATACATCATCACAGAAATGTATGTTTCCATATATATCCAGTTCTTCTTTGCTAGGTTCTACCATGAATAGCTTTATTGTACTATATGTATATCCCCTGAGTTTATCTTCTTTTAAATGATGATAATTTAAAATTAGATTGTTACAAAACTCAAGAATAATATAATGTAGTTGGACTGTCATAGAAGTTGGTTCGATTTTATTAAGAACTGGTATTATTATACCATTTTCTTCTCGATACCCCAGTGTTATGCCATGGTCAGCTGAGCATATACATTCAAATAAATTATTATTAAAAAAAACTGAATTTTTTAATCCGTATTTATGTGAAAAATAGAAACTGTTATATATTCCATCTAATTCATTCTGTTTTCCATATAAACCAAAATAATAACCTTCTAAATTAAGTTTTGGGTCTTTGCTTTGTAATAAAATACGAAGGGAACGCTGCATTGAACCTACCCACCCACTATCTACAATAGCATAATGTGAATACTTAAATAGTCCTTCCTGCTCAAAATACTTAATTAAATTGTCATATTCTAATTTTGATTTAGAATTCATAACTATATAAAACTCTTGTGAAGAGCATAATTTAATTCTAAAATCTTTTATACCTTCAAATGTTAATTGTTCATTTGCCTCACCATCTAAAATATTTAATTCATTATAAATTCTTTTTTTTTCATCATTTGTAAAATTGACTCGATCCAAAATTAATGAAATAGTAACATAAGCACTATTTAGAAACATTTTATTAATTGCTTCTTCTTGATTTATATAAAATAAAGGTATTCTAAGACTAATTCTACTACAGTATAAGTAATGTAATTCTATATCTATATTACACTTCTTCACAATAATACATGCAATTTTATACATAATTTGTCCATCGCGAGCCAAAAAAAATAAATGCTTTATACTGCTTTTTTCTGCTTTCTTTAGTATCCAAATAACATAGCTTATCAAAATTGGGGATATTGCACATACTGATGTATCATAGAATGTTGCATTTATATTATTATTTTTATTAGTTATCATTTTATATGCATTACTATAATAATCTATACTTTTATTCTTTTTTAGTACTGATAGATATGTATTTGTTTTTTTATTAACTTTTAATAATGGCTTCATTTTAACTCCTATATTAATATGAGATATTTTTTCTAATTTTTTGTAAACATTTAACAGGAATTAATCCAACTATTAGAGGTTTTATTATATATAAGTATCCTAGTGGTAACAATTTCAATTTTTTATAACCAATATATCTAACTTTTGCTTCTTGAATTCGAAATTTATATTTTCTCTTTTTTATAGATTGTATATCTTCTCGATAATAATATAGATACTTCTGTAAATTATATCCTCTAAAATTATGATAATATAATCGCATAAACATATCATAATCTTCAGCTCTTGTTGTCTCTCTAGCTATTCTATATCCATTAATTTTTTTTAATACTTCAGTTCTAATCATTATTGTTGGATGAATAAACGGAGAGTTAAATAAAAAATCTTTTCTATCAGGTTCCTTCTTTGGATTTCTTTTACCGATAATACTATCTGCATCAATAATGAAAGCGCTACAACCAACCATATCAAATTGATTATTATTTTCTAAAAATTCATACTGTTCTTTAAGTCTATCTTGAGCAGATACATCATCTATATCCATTCTTGCTATATATTTTCCTTTTGCTATACTAATACAATTATTTAATGTTGCAGCAAGTCCGAGATTTACTTTATTTCTAATTAATATTATTCTATCATCTTTTCGAGATATCATTTTTAGCAAATCATAAGTATCATCTGTTGAACCATCATCGCAAATAATAAATTCTATTTTTCTAATAGATTGGTTAAGTATTGAGTTTATGGATTTATTAATTAATTTAATACTATTAAAATTATACACTCCCATTATAACAGATATTATGATATCATTCATAACAACCTCCATGATCTTAATTAAGTAGTAGTTAATAGTATTATCAAAGTGAAAAAGAGCGATATAACTTCTCCATAACATTAATTACTTGATCAGAGTTGAATCTCTCTACAACTATTTTATTATAATTACCAATCGTTTTTCTTAGAATTAAATCCCTTTTAAGAATTTTAATGCCATTAGCAAACCCATAGTAGTCATTATAGTTATACACAAAACCTGTCTTCCCATTAATTGAATATTCTCTTGTACCGCGTGAATCGGATACTAGTAATGGCAGTCCAGCTGCCATAGCCTCTAATGCAGCCATGCCTAACCCCTCACGCTTTGATGGAAAAGCAAAGCAATCTGAGACTGATAGAATTTCTGCTATATCTTGTCTGTGCCCCAAAAATTTAACGTTATTTTGAATATTATATCTATTGGCAATCTTTTTCAGATAATCTAATCGTTTTCCGCTACCACATATTAAATAAATAATATTATTATCATTCATACTTCGCAATGCTTTAAGGATTACTATATGATTTTTATTCTTATTAACCTCTCCAACTGAACACATAAGAAACTTAGTTGGATCAACATTTAAACTGCTACATTTTTTTATTTTATTTATATTGATATTTCTATAATTTTCTATATTTAAACCTACTCCATTAATTTTAATTACTTTATTAGAATGAAATTTTTTTACTATATTATAATCTTCGTCATTAATAGTAATTATTGTATCTGTATACCTTGATAGATATTTTTCAATTGGATAATAGATTATCCAGCTTAAAATTGGTCCACCTTTGTAAAAATGTAAACCATGTGCTGTGTAAATAACATTTTTAATACCGCAAGCTCTGGCAGCTATTCTTCCTAGTGCAGCTCCCATCGGCGTATGACAATGTATTATGTCATACTTTTCGTTCTTAATAAGTTTTCTTAACTGCAAAAAGGCTTTTATATTCTCATAGATTCTATATGGAGAACGGACAAAATCTATCTGGTGTAATTTAACATCCATGTTTTCTAAATCTTTATTCTCACCATACACTGGATTTTTTATATTTGTTGCATAATGAATTTCATAATTTAAGTTTTTTAAAACTGATACATTATTACTCTCAAATTGTTTTAAAAAACCACTTATGGTTGAGATAATTAAAATTTTATTCATAAATATGCCTCGATTTTATATTAAACATTCTCATAAAGTACTAGAGAGTTATACTCATAAAATAACTGGCTAAACTCCGCTTACCTTTACTTTCTGAGCAGCATTATTAGCCAGTTTAATTGAATATAAGCATTACTCACTTAAGTAATAAAAATCTCCAAATATCTTTCTTAGTATATTGATCCTATTAATTATAAAAGCAAAAATAAATCCAGGTATAAGTATTGTATTTTTATTTATTGCTTTTCTCTCATCAACAACCGCCTTGCATGTATCAAAAAATTCGTCATCCTGCGGAAAATGAATTCCAACTAAATTATCTAAAATAGTCTGGGTTATAAACTGATTGAGTTTATTTATATTAACTACACTTCTTTTATTATGTATATCAGGAAAAATAAAAAAATAATTGGCAGCTTTTTTAAGCTTAGCATAATTCCCTTTACATCCATCACCATAAACTAAGGGAGGCCTAATTATTGTTACCTTAAAATTTTCACCTTGAAGACCCTGAATATCATTTTCAGCAGCTAATTTAGAAATTCCATAATATGTAGTTGGTTGTGGTATCGTATCTTTAGTAATGTAGCCTGTAATTTTTCCATAAACAGCAGCAGTGCTCATAAAAATAAATTGCTTGACTCCACTATTCTTAGCTAGCTTTGCTACCTTAACTGCGAGTCTGTGATTGACTTTATCATATAGTTCTTTCATCTTCTTGTTTTCTTTCTTATGAACTATAGCTGCTAGATGAATAACCGTATCATACCCTTTGAAATCTACCTTTTTCCATGAGCCATCTGAAGCACTGACAAGCATAGTTACAATACTATTACTACAATTATTTGTTATATATTCATGTAGCTTTTGTCCGATATAACTATTAGCCCCAATTATTAATACTCTTTTCATTATTATTTCTTCCTTCTATAACTCCTTCATTCACACCATCGTGTTTTATGACATATACAACTGTCTTAAAAATACAGATCATATCAAATAAGAAACTCATTTTTTTAACATAATCTCCATCATAATGAGCTTTTAATAGTATTGGAAGCTCATCTCTTCCGTTAATCTGTGCCCATCCTGTTAAACCTGGCCTTACATCATTAGCATCATTATTATCACGCTCAGCTATAAGGTCATATTGATTCCATAAAGCAGGTCGTGGGCCAACTATTGACATGTCCCCTTTTATAATATTAAAAAGCTGGGGTAATTCATCTAGACTTGTTTTCCTAAGTATTTTCCCAATTCCTGTTATGTATTCTTCTGGATCTTGTAGCAAATGAGTTGGCACATCTCCGGGTGCTGAGCTCTTCATTGTTCGGAATTTTAAAATGCTAAATATTTTTTTATTTTTCCCAAAACGTTTTTGCTTGTATAATATTTTTCCCCTTGATGTTAACTTAATTAACAGTGCTAATAATATAAATAGCCAAGATAAAACTATAATTAGCACAAGCGAACCAATAATATCTAATAACCTCTTTAAATATCTATTATACATAGTAAGTTCTTCCCATCTTATTAATAATATTATTATAATGAATAGCACTGGAAATTACAAGCCTTTTTGTCGAATGCTTACAATTTCAAAAACTTAATATTGAAGAATTCTACCGTTTTCCTTGTCAATTACCAGAAAAAGTATTAAAATATGCCTGTACTGTAAAAACATTACCATTCTATTTAATAATGTATTTATACTTAAGGAGTCTCTTATGGCAAACAAATCAAGCATTAATCATCAAACAAAATTAAAACAACATCCGAACACCTCTCCAAGCAGTAAATATTTTGTTATACCTATTATCTTAATACTCGCTGTTTTACCATTAATTATGCATTACCACTTAGATAACCCTGACATATCCTCTTATTCATGGGCATCACAGAATTCTTCCACCTTAGATTTCTTCCTTCATTACAAACAGATTTTTTTTCTTATAATATCGGCGGTGTTGTTAGTATTGATTATACTAAATCTAAGAAAATCAGATAGTAAAATTAAGGAACTAAAATTATTTATTCCCTTAATATTATTTGGATTTCTAACTTTACTCTCAACTATAACTTCAGAAACTGCCAAGTATGGTTACTGGGGTATATTTGATCAGTTTGAATCCGTATTTACACTAATAAGCTACTGTCTGATAGTAATTTATTGTTATCTTTACATAAAAAAAGAAGAAGATTTATCCTACTTACTCCATTATTTTATGATAGGCGTTTTAGTTATAGTATTTATTGGAACACTGCAGGCTATAGGACATGATTTTCTAGCAACAGAGATTGGCAAAAAGCTTTATCTTCCAAGAAACCAATGGAGCAATCTCGATGGATATACAATGTCATTTGGTAAAAATCGTACATACATGACACTATTTAATCCTAACTATGTTGGCGTATATGTATCCATGCTCATTCCATTTATTTTGTGTCTCCTTTTAACTGAGAAGACAAAAAAAACGCTGGCATTATATAGCATTATACTCTTAGGACTGATAATATCTCTGTTCGGTTCAGAATCCAAAACATCTATTATATGTATAATTGCGACTATACCATTTTTATTGTTCTTCTTTCGTGCAAAAATATTTACTAATAAGAAAGTATTTTTAATTTCTACTGGCTTGTTATTAGCAGGAGTATTGATTATTTCACTAATCAATTTTAGTTTTGTTAAGAACACATTTCAAAGCTTTACAAATATCACAAAGTCTACACCTAATCTAACTAATATTAAGACAGATAAATTACTTACTATTACTTATAAAAATAATATATTAAACGTAGATATGAAGCTTGAGAACTCCAATTATAACACTTACTTCTATGACGAGAAAGAAAGTATACTGGCAAGTCATACAGATGAATCCGGGCAAATTATTATAGATGATGAGCGCTTTCAAGGTATTACTGCTGTAATAGGATATACAGATAGCTTAGCAATATTACAGTTATATATAGACGGTAAAGACTGGAACTTCACCAATCAATTAGGAGATGATACTTTCTATTATATTAATAAATATGGTAGATTAGATAAAATAATTGAAGCAGATTCTGCAGTATTTACTGGATACGAGAATTATGCATCCGGAAGAGGTTACATTTGGTCAAGGTCTATCCCCTTGCTAAAAGACCATATTATACTGGGTGAAGGTGCTAATTCATACGTATTTGCATTTCCTCAACAAGATTACGTAAATCTCTACAATTCAGGGTTTGGAAACGATCTTTTAACAAAACCTCATAGCTTCTATTTGCAATTAGGTATTCAATCAGGTGTGTTAGCTTTGATTTCTTTCCTCGTATTTTATATAGTTTATTTTGTATGGAGCATACGGTTATATAAGAATACTGTTTCCTATACATTATTTACACGTACTGGTATTGCTGCTTTTATTGCTACCATAGGATTTATGCTGGCAGGTATCACAAACGATTCCTCTATGGCCGTTTCACCAGTATTTTGGTCCTTGCTCGGTATCGGTATAGCATGTAATGCATACAATACTTCTCAATCGCCAAATAGTAAAACAATGAAATAGCACAAAAAAGCTCCAGTAGATGTAAACTTACTGGAGCTTTAAATATTCACTCTTACTATTTCGTCTTCTCTTCATAAATGGCACTAACTTCATCAATAGAGCCATTAGCTATCAATTGTCCCTTTTCCAATAAAATAGCCTTATTACATATTTTCTTAACCTGTGCAAGGGAATGAGATACGAATAACACTGTAACACCTTTATCAAACATACTCTGTATCTTTGCTTCACATTTCTTTTTAAACTTCGCATCCCCTACTGACAATACTTCGTCCAATATCAATACATCCGGCTCCACAATAGTAGCAATCGAAAAACCAAGCCTTGATTTCATACCGGAGGAATAATTCTTAAGTGGTACTTTTATAAACTCACCTAATTCAGAAAACTCTACGATTTCATTGAACTTTTCATTTATAAAATCCCTGTGGTACCCAAGAACAGATCCATAAAGATATATATTCTCAATTCCTGTGTATTCACCTTCAAAACCGGCTCCAAGCTCTAACAAAGGGGCTATTTTACCTTTAACATTAACATTGCCTTCTGTAGGCTTCTGGACACCAGCTATTATTTTAAGCAGAGTACTCTTACCGGCACCGTTAAGCCCTAAAATTCCAAGACGATCTCCCTTTTCAATAGACAGGTCAATATCTCTTAATGCCCAGAACTCTTTATATTTTAATTCCTTTTTTACAAGCTTAATAAAATATTCCTTTAAACTGTCAACCTTTTGAGTAGACATATTATATTTCATACTGACATGATTGACTTCTACCGCTGTTTTAGCCATATTACCTCTTTCCCATATACCAAATAAGGAATCTGATATACGTTTATAACTCGTTGTAGTTTTTCTTTTAACATATTTTCACTGCAACTTCTACCACTAAACATGTAATATAAATTCGTCCTGCTTTTTATAAAACATGAGTAATCCGACAATCATAAATCCAGCAGTGTAAAGTAAGGATAACCCTAACGCTCTTGTATCCAATGCCTGTCCAAAGATTGCATTTCGAAAATTCACTACAACAGAATATAACGGATTTATATCAAGCAGCCATCCATATCCTGCCTGGATAATTCTTTCAGGCTTATAAAATATTGCTGATGTATACATAATTAGCATCATTACAACCGACCAGATATATTCCAAATCTCTGAAAAACACCGAGAGTGTAGCTAATATTAATCCTAAACCATAGCACATAACCGGTAATACTAATAACGGAATGACAGCTTGGAACAAATAAAGACTAGGCTCAACTTTTAGTACAATACTAACAATAAACAATATAAGCAAGGATATCAGGAATGTTATATAATCACTCAATATACATGATAGTGGATACATGTATTTGGGAACATAAACTTTCTTAATCATACCACTATTGGATCGAATCGACTTCATAGAGGTCTTAGTACTGTTTGAGAAAAAAGAATACATTAACCGGCCTGACAGTATGTAGACGGGAAAGGTCCTGTCAGTATTTCCAAACAGCGTACCAAATACGAGTGTTAATACCATCATTGTTAATAGGGGTTCAATCAAAGTCCAAACCACACCCAGATAGGAGCGTCTATATTTTAAGGTCACTCCTTTTTTAACAAGTTCTGCTAATAGAAATCTATATTTTGCAAAATTACTGAAATACTTTTTCAATTTACCACCTGTTTTCTTTCTTACTATATTCGTTGAATATATAGCTTTCATATAGGTGTAAAAGTAATTCAACTAATATTTACACCTATATGTTAAACTAATGGTTAATTCATTTTGATTATACTTTATACAAGTTGAGTTTAAATTACATTCCCATTCCAATTTTTAGGGACTGACTTAAGTTATTCTTCATAAGCAGCTTTATAGGAATTAATTCAACTTATATTTTTTATAGTAATAATTGTTTACTTCTTTTTTTTCTTCTTTAGATGATTAAAGGATTGTAACAAGCTGTCAATTTCTACATCGTCAATCTGGGACATAAGCTGATTTCGCTTTAGTACCAAATTCATCGGCTTCTTATGATTAGCGTTGTAGGCTTTCTCATAAGTACTTTCTTTCAGTACCAACTGCTCCTTAAAATGTTCAAAGAATTCTGATCCCTTAGAATTATTAAGCTTAATAATGGATACACCTCTTTGGTCCATCATTTCAGGATGCTCATTTTCAATTCCCCAATAGTCTCCTATGGTAATATCGCCGACACTTCCCTTTAATCCTGCAAATTCACAGGTATAACAGCATGGTCTTTGAATATTATTACTTAGGAAAGCTCTATTAAAGTTATTGCTGGCTGCCGGCTCTAATAAAACCTCACCAGATTCAAACTTAACCAGTATATAAGGTTTACTCCAGCCTCTTATTTTATTTCTAAATTGGAAATCGATTACTTTTGAATGATAACGATTTTCCAGGTAATTAATATACTTCTCAAATACTTTTGGTGAAGGAACACCATGGCATATGATATCCACTGTATACAGGTTCGGATAATCTTTACCCAGATAAGTCTTTAAACCTGCTATCTGGCATGGATTACCTGTAAATAATACAACCGTTCCAGCCTCCAGTAATTTCTTTACTCTTGGCTTCACATTTTCACTGTCAGGTGCAACATATTTTGAGCCGCAAAAAGCTCTGCAGCCTTCTTCTGTATCTGCAATGTCATATATGACTCTCATATTTTCATCATATCTAACACCTACTACCTTACCCCCTATAGAAAGTATATACCGGTACATAGGTACAAACATACCTCCGCTGGTACTTTCAGTATGAATATCTTCTGTTTTATGATAGGAGGCATAAACTACCGGGTAATTTTCCACCGGTTCTTCTTTTTCAAACTTTCTGTAAATACATACCTTTCTGCAAAGATTACAATGTATACATTTATCTTCATCTATCTCAGGATACCAGAAACCTTCTTTGTCCGGTACCATTGTAATTGCCGAAACCGGACATATATCCTTACAGGCCTTACATCCATAACAGGAGTAAACATCTTTGGAATCAAAGTACTTATCTTCATCTTTTACAGGTTTATTAGTAGTCTTCTCGCCAGCAAGTGACTTACTTAAAAAGTCTATTGATGTCTTTCTAAGCTCAACTTTAAGCTTCTCAACCTGATTATAATCGATGGATAATTCATTTAAATCGTTTGGCAGGTCTTTTGAAAATTCAATCAAGTGATTTCCAATACCTAATGTATCCAATAAGTGCCTCATTCTTTCAGGATTCTGAAAATGAGGTATCGTTATAAAATTCTTTTGATACATAATAGAGAAAACTGTAGCATGAAATGAATTTGTTACAACATATTCCGCATTTGCAATATATCCCAGGAACTCTTTCGGACCACCAGCAGTGAATTTATGCAATTCATTGGTAAAGCTATAATCTGATCGGTTATGAACAATAGGTAATCCAAGTCTTTGAGATATTTCTTCTGCCATTGCATTTAACCGCTTGTCTACTTTTGTTATATGAACATTATGCACATATATATATTGTGCTTTTGTCTTAGGATCATTCTTTAGCTGATCATATCTTTCCCTGTCAAGAAGTAAGGTTGGATCAAGTACAACCGAAATCTCCTTCTTCGTTAACTTCTCTATCGCCTCCTTTGCCTTTTCTTCTCTAACAGATATATAGTCAAATAGCCTCAAATACCTGGAAAACAGCGTATGTTCAACTTCCGGAATAAAGTCTTTTCCGATACTGGCAGCATATGAAATCCTCTTTATCTTCTCTTTTCCAAATGCCAGAAAATAAGCAGGATTAATGCCTTTTGTAAGTGAACCATTCCATATTTGATCGCTACCTGCAATCATAACATCAAAATCAAAATTTGCTTTATTTAAATCACCAAAAGCTGAATAGGCTTTTGTAGTATTTAAAGTATTATTTATAAAATGCTCAAATTTACGAAATCTTTTCACCTTATCTGTTTCAGTCTTATACTTCTTTAAATATTGAAGCATATGAACTACTTTATTTAATTTATAGCTTTTAAAGGTTTTTCTGGGTACATATAAACGGTAAAGATTATCAGTAGCGGGCAATCTGTAGTTTATAATGCTGACATCATGACCTTCACCTTTTAAATATTCCTGCAACGCCCAAGCCTGTAATACAGCACCATGATTATGGGCGCTGTTAAAGGTAATAATACCTATCTTCATACACTCACCATTCTTATCACAATTGATATAATAGGATATTCCAATATATTGACTGGTAACTATCTATGATTAAATTGTGGCTTTCCTTTCCCAAATTATTCAAAGAGACTTTCAAACTGATTGATTGCACGTTTATTATAAGCGTTATAATCGACATTCATTGCTTTAATTTCGCCCTTCATATAACGTATCATACCTTTCTTCAAGCCTTTTTCGCTCTTTTCTACAAGGCAGCCATTGAACTCTCTTAAAAAGCCCTGAGGTCCTCTTACATCTGTAGACATAGTAGGTATACCTAGCGCATCTGCTTCTAATAAAGTAAGCCCTAACCCTTCATAATGTGAAGATAAAATAAAGAAATCACATTTATTCAATACAGGCATAGGATTCTTCATCGATTTTATGATAATTATATTTGCTTCTGATTCTTTGGCATAATCCAGTGTTTCCTTATAAAGGACACCATGTCCGCCAATAATTATCAGATAAGTACCAGGATAGTCCTTGGAAAACTCTTCATATGCCTTCATAAGCATCATATGCCCTTTCTCCGGCGAAAATCTTCCTATACTGATAAACTTCTTGGCATCGCTGTTTAATATATCTTCTAACTCCGCCTGTGGAATATTGCATTTGGTATCTGCGTCAAAAGCTAAAGGCTGGTTCGCTTTGCTTCTAACCTCAAGATGCGCATGGCAATTATTAACTACTACTATATTATCCTGCTTTTCGCTGATTTTAACCGTAGGCGGAACTATATCCTGGGTAACTACTGCAACTTTGTCATATTTCTGATATGCTGAACGAAGAGTCAGGTAATGCTGATTACCCCTTGTTTTCATCTCAGCAATCATATCATTATGCACATAAATAACCTTTGGTCCTTCAAATCTTTGGAATAAGTTGGTTACTTTATGATCATAACCTGCAAATTGTATCAGTGAATCAATTTTAATTCTACCAAATTGTTTTATAAACTCTCGTTTATATAATCTATCCAGATATTTTTGAACAAACTTATAATCTTTGTTCTTCTTAAAATATAGAACAAAAGCTATAGCTTCCATTATAGTGTAAGCAGCTCCGCTGCTCATTGGAAGAATACCTACCTTATCAGGAATCTGCGATACTCTGGTCGGTGTCTTCTTAAGGGCTGCTTCATTAAAGGTTACGTAATAATTTCTCTTTTCTATATCTATATTATTAAAAAGATTCAGAAGTGAGGAGGTTAAACCATTCTTGGCTAATGCTGAACCAAACATCACCACATTTTCTTTGCCATTCTTTTTAAGTTTTTCTTCCTTACAGACTTTCTCTCCTTTGACTACGTGTTTACAGATACGTTCTGCTGCACCAGCTCTGTCATAGGTACAATATTCCTTTAGAAATGCTGTATCATCGTAATTCTTTGGAGTATTTAATTCATTTATCAATCCCTCTACTGTTTTAACCATAGGGAATGGGAATTCATTCAGAGGTACATAGATACCTCTTTCTTCTAAATAATCTGTTTCATCGTATGCAAATAAAATAATTTTATTTCCAGTGTTGGCATAATCAAAGAAAACACTAGAGTAATCAGTGACCAGACAATCACATATATTCATAAATTCATAGGAATCATATTGATCCGGATAAGGTTTTATATGGGCATAATTACTATAATTCATATTTCTACTTACAAATGGGTGTAATTTGACATAGAATACCTGATTATCAGTAAGCTGCTTGTCCAGGTCTCTCAGATAATAATCCGTAATAGCTAATAAATGGTCCGTATTCTTGCTGGTAACTGTTCCTCTCCAGGTAGGCATATAAATATAGACCTGCTTCCCATCAAGTTCCAATTCTTTTTTAATATTCTGACCGATTTCTTTGTTATAAAATATTGAATTTCTTGGGTACCCTTCATTGAGAATAGTCCCATCATATATCCCTTCCAGAAGATAAGCATCAACCATCTTCTTTTTCATAAACTCATTGGGATAAACCAAATAGTCAGAGAATAGAAAGTTTCGCTGAACATTACCAATAGCATATGCTCTATTATCTACATCTCTACCCATTTTCTTTAAAGGTGTGCCATGCCATGTATTTGTAATAATCTGGCCTTCCTTTTTTATAAAGCTTCTATTAAAAGTTGTATCAGTAAATAAGTATTTAGCAGTGGCTAAATACTTATAATATGCGTAAGAATTTGTTCGTACTAATTTTACATTTTTAATCCCGTAGTTGGACAACTGATTCTGTATACTCTCTTTTTTCTTATTTAATACAGATAAGACTACCTTATAATCCGAATAAACTTCCGTTCTTAATTCACGTAGTATATGGAACATGTTTCCCGCTAAATCGCTGCCGTTCTTTGATTCTATTAAAATAATGCGATTGTTGATTTTTCCATTATAAAAACAGTTGGAATAATAGGAATTTAATAAGATACCTTTACTTCTCTTCCATATAGACTTGAGTTTCATAGAATGTATTTTCTCTCCTTTAGAGGCATATAATTAATATTTACTAATTTATAACTAAATTGAATTCTAACATATATAAATTTAATATGCAATATTTATTAAGGATTCTTAAGGAGTTTCAGCAATAGAAAAACACCCTTCTGTGTAAAACAGAAGGGTGTTTTTATTTAATAATTCACTAAAAGTAAATTATTATTTTAAAGTAATAGATACGTTGTTAGCAAGAGGAACAACAACATCTACTGTATAGCTTCCAATTACTTCAGTTACTGTAACGCTCTTAAGAACAATATAGTTCTGAGCAACAACTGAATCTGTTGCAATAACAGTAAGAGGAGTACCTGATGCATTTTTGATAGTTAATACATCATTAGCAACAGTTACGTCACCTCTAAGTGTACTAGTTACTTTATCTACAGTTACGCTAGGTAATGTCTGAGTATCTGTTACCTGAACATAAGATCTGTAAACATCTGTACCTCTAGTTACTGTAATAGTGTAAAGACCGTTTGCAGCTTTTGTAATTTTATTAGTTGCATCAGCTGTAACTGTGTTGAATGTATAAACGTTCTCTGCACCAGGTGTAAGAGTAGAAACTATACCACCATTTGTAGCTACCTGAACTGCAGCTGTATCATAATCATAGAGTACATTGTTGTTGTAACGTGCAAGCTTGATTGTAACATCTTTAGATGATAAAGAAGTTGAGCTAGTAATCTTAGTGTCTACAGCATTTGTTGATACAATCAGTTTAGTTGTTAAGTTGCTTACATTTACTGTTCCAACATTTTCAACTTTTAATGTAAATCCAGTTTTCTTACCAGCAGCTTCAATTGTGTAGCCATAAGTTCCTGCTGTAGCTCCCTGAGCTGTAAATGTAATTTTACCATTTGCATAGTTTCCTACAGGAGCACCTGCTGTGTTAGGTGTAGCAGTAGCAACTGCACTATAATCGTTTCCATACTGATCTTTAACTGTAACAGCAACAACAGCGGTATCAGTTACAGCAGTAGTATTAGAGATAGTTGCATAAGACTTATCAAGCGCGATAGAACCAGCACTTCTTTCTTTAACAACTGTTACAGGTAATGTAAAGCTAGCTTTTCCTGTTGTAGCAATTACATATGTTGATCCTTCTTTAACAGGATATAATGTTCCATCAGGATCAACAGCTAAAATAGTTGCATCAGCAGGTTTGAAAGTAATATCACTTGCAGCAATATATTTGTTGGAAGAGTTCTTAACATGTAAGTTAATTTTGCTACCAACATCACTTAAAGAAACAGTTGTAACAGCATCTTTTGTCCAGTCAACAGCAGATCCGGAAGCAACGATTGTGTACTTCTCATATGCACCAATTGTAATTTCAGAAGGATCAACTGCAGTTATTGTTCCTTTAGCAGAAACAGTAACTTCTGCTCCATCTTTGTATGTCCAAGTATGGTATGTTACAGTAACAACAGCTGTGTTACCTTTTGCAGTAAGATTAATCTTCTTAACACCATTTACATCTGTAGTGTATCCACCTGATGTTTCAACATCAACAGATACTTTATTGCTATCAACAGATGTCAGTTTAATTCCATTAGCATCAAAGAAATCATACTCGATTTCTGTTTCAACATTGAAAGGAACCTGTGTGGTCTTAATGGAAACAGCAGCTACAGCGCCAACGCTTGCAGTGAATTTGAATTCTTTCTCTGCATAAGTTAAACTGTATTCTGCTTTATCAGATAATGAAAGATAAGTTGTAGCAGTTACAGTCTTACCATCTTCAGAGAAGCTGATTGATTTGATTGCCTGAATAGCATTTGTCTTAGCATCTTTTAAAACAAGATCAGAAGCTTTAACTTTGTCTTTTACATTAGCATTGAATGTTAATGTAATAGCATTCTCAGCAACCTGTTTAGCCTCAGTAACACCTACAGGTACAGTAACCTTTACAGTGTCAACTTTAGTCTTTGTGCTCTTGTTAGCAGAAGCCTTTGTAGCTTTTGCGTAAACAGTAATAGTAGCTTCACCAGCTTCTTTACCAGTTACAACACCACCAGTTAAACCAACTGTAGCAACAGCTTTATCGCTGGATACATAGTTGATAACGTCTGTGGAGTTTGAAGGTGTTAATGCTGCAGCTAATTTCTTTGTCTCACCTGTAGCTAATGTGAAATCATCACCAAGCTCAACAGATGTTGAACGAAGATTAACTGTAAGAGTTTTCTTGAAAGTGTTAAGAACCTTTCCAGTCTTCTTATTTGTAGCTGTAGCTGTGATAGTTACACTACCAGGAGCTTTTGCTGTAACAACACCGGTTGTAGCAGTGATTGTTGCAATTTTTGTATTACTTGATTTCCAAGTATACTTTACTCCAGATTTGATTGTGCTTAAGCTGTAATCAACTTTGGAGCCACCAACGTATAATACAGCTGGTGCTGCGCCGCCGCCCTGCTTAACAATTTTAGTAGCTGTAGCTGCCTGTGCAGAGATACCTGCAGGGCTAAAGCTTGCTACTACTAATGCAAGAGCAAGAGCAGAAGCTAATTTCTTTTTAAAGAAATTTTTCTTCATATTCTTTCTTCCTCCTTAAAATATAGGTTGGTTTGGTATTATATTTTTCAATATAATCATTCCAATAACAAGACGATTATAACAATAATTAGATAAAAGGTCAAGTCCTTTTAGCTATAATTTTACTTTTATGTAACCCCGTACATTAGGCTTAAAAACTGGGTTTTGCCTTATTTTTGACACAATCGGGAGTTCCTTACTATTTACTCCTTCTTTATCATATATGGCTTTATTTCCCAATTCAGCACTTGGCTACTTTCCATATCTTGTTATACCTTTATGGTTTGATTATACCAAAGTTCCGGATGCAAACTTTATTTGAAGTTTTGTGTCTCGTGAACTCTAGGTATATAATGCACTTTGTTTATGTCAATTTTATGTCATGCATTTGTCACAAATGGCTTTTTTTCAGGTGTTTTCATGTTCTTACCAACTTTTATAGATTCATGCATTTCAGGAAAAATATAGAAAATGCCCCAGAATTAAATTTGTTTTCTGCAGCATTTTCTATCTTATATAGTATTATTGAATAGAGAGGCAATACTATTTTTATATTATATCTATGGCTACAGCCTTAATCATTAAACGAATCAATTCCGTATCCTCTTAAAATAATATATGCCTCATCACACGAAATAAAAAAACAAAAAAATAAACAAAGCCATTTATTTAAGCCCCAAAATGGTCCTATAATAAATGTTGTGGTGTGTAAAATTATATACCGTTACAGTTATTTCAATATTCCCTCAACCACTTCCTGCATCTCCTCCGTCTTACACACCCTGTCATGAAGTACTTTGGCACTTCTGATTTCTTCGATAGCTGCTGGTACACTTACACCGGAGATTCTGCTAAGCTCATCCACCAATTCAAAATCTCCAAGACTACCGTACTTCGGATCTATGGCTTCCATAACACTTCTGGTGAATTTATAAGGACTCGCCGTTGATGCAATGATTACCTTTGTGTTATCAGAACTCTCTTCCTGATACCTCTCATATACAGAGGCACCTACTGCTGTATGGGTATCCAGTACATAACCTGTCTTCTCATAAACTGCCTTAATCGTCTCTGCTGTCTGAGCCTCTGTAGCAAAACCACCTGTGATACCGTCCATATTCAATTTCATTTCCGGCGTTATCACATACTCTCCTTCTTTAGACAATCCATTCATGAGCGCTAATGTCTTTTCACTATCCCTCCCTGCTGCCAGGTAGAGCAATCTTTCCAGGTTACTGGAGATCAAGATATCCATTGAAGGCGATGAAGTAAGGATGAATTCTCTCTTTCGGTTATATATCCCTGTATCAAAGAAATCAAACAATACCTTATTCTCATTGGATGCACACACCAGCTTATTTAGTGGCACTCCCATCTCTTTTGCAAAATAAGCCGCTAAGATATTTCCAAAGTTACCGGTAGGCACAGACACATTAATCTTCTCACCTTCCGTAATAACACCTTTTTTTAACAGGCTGGCATAAGCATATACGTAATAAACAATCTGCGGAACCAGACGGCCGATGTTGATGGAATTAGCAGAAGAAAAGACATATCCTTTTGCTTTCAGACTTTCTGCCAGTGCTTTATTATTAAACATTGCCTTCACACCATTCTGAGCATCATCAAAGTTTCCGTCAATTCCGACAACATAGGTATTATCCCCTTTCTGGGTCACCATCTGCTTCTCCTGTATCGGGCTGACACCATCCTTGGGATAAAATACAATGATTTTTGTTCCGGGGACTTCAGCAAACCCTGCAAGGGCTGCTTTACCCGTATCTCCTGAGGTAGCGGTCAGTATTACGATTTCATCCGTCACCTGATTCTTTTTTGCGGCAGTGGTCAGAAGATGCGGCAGTATTGATAGGGCCATATCTTTAAATGCAATGGTGGAGCCATGAAAGAGCTCCAGGTAATAGAACCCGCCGGCTTCCTTTAACGGTGCAATTTCAGTTGTATCAAATTTCTCATCATAAGCATTGCTTATGCAGCTTTTTAGTTCTTCTTCCGTAAAATCAGTAAAATATAATTTCATCACCTCATAAGCAGTCTGCTGATAGGTCATGTTACTAAGTTCCTTTAAAGAAACTTTTAATGCCGGTATGCTTTCAGGTACAAACAAACCACCGTCCTCAGCCAGTCCTTTCAAGATTGCCTGAGATGCCGTTATAGGAGCCGTATTGCTGCGAGTGCTTTGATACAAAAGATTCATAGTTTTCCTCCATCTGTGCATTTATTATATATTCAAATACTTAGCCTGTGATACAGCAAGTAATTTTATCGTAATAAAAATTTATGATTACAATTATAGGTTGAGCCTATAAGAAGCTGTCAAATATACGTAATTATCATATATACATAACTATCATATACGAATTGATGTTTAAGTATGCAATTATAAAAATTCATTATAAACTCTTATTTTCGTTGTATTATATCATTTAAACCACTGATGTACAATACCTTACTAAAGTAAAATAACGGTATAAATTAAACGGACACAAAAAAAGACGCTCAGAAAAGTGTATCATCACTTTCCTGAGTGTCCTCTTTTTCTCCTGTTCTATTGGTTGAATCCCCTTACACCTATTCCTGCACTACACCACTAAGTTTTATCTCTTAGCAGAATAAAGCTTACGAACTGACGTCTCGGTTAATTCAATTATTTGAAGAACTCATGTCCTCCGTACTTGAACAGGTATGTTAGGTGGCGGTCAAACCAGCTCATGCTGTTTTTATCGGCTCTTATTCTCGCCGAGAAATACAGCGCCCCTTGGGAGTAGTCTTCTCCCTGCAGTACACGATTGACTGCTTTTTTGGTACTTTCCGATATTTTCACGGAATAATATCTTCCGTCTTTTATCGGCGAAAACTGATAGGTGCTGCCGCTTCTTTGAAATACAACGGCTTTTACCGAATCAGGGAAATCCTTATTTTTAACTCTATTCAGGATGACGTTTGCGACCAACATCTTTCCTTTTATGTCCTCACCTGTTGCTTCAGCTTCAACGATTCTTTGAAGAACTCCAGTATCTTCTTCACTTAACTTGATTTTGTTTTCTGTTTTCTTTGCAGTATCTTTAATGGTTTTCTCTTTGGTTGAACTACTATCAACCTTACTTTTTGCAGCTGCCTGAACTGCTTTTTTCGAACTAGTGTCTTTTGTCTCTGTTACGCTTGCATCTGTTTCTTTCTTCGCTGCTGCGGCTTTTTTTACCGCAGTTGTTTTCTCTGTCTCTGTTGCTTTTTTATCAGTATTCTCAGTATTCTCAGTTTTCTCTGCTTCCTTTTCTGAAGCTGTATTCATTCTCTCAGCCGCCTTGTCTAATGCCGCATTCTTTTCTGTTGTAATTGCTTCAGCTGTTTTCTTTTCTGCTGCCATTATCTCAGTAAAGCTGCTTAGGTTGTCCGAGTTTTCTTCTGCCTGTAAACTGATTATATCTTCATTTGTCAACAGATTTAAGTTGGTTGTTATACTTAATTTCGATGCAAGGCTATTTTCTGCCGCTTTTTTTTCTTCTGCCATTAATAATTTGTCTGCTGTAATATCAGAATCGTTTTTTGCTTTTTTGGTTATCATGCTGTGCATGAAGGAAACATAAGGATTTACGTACTGGGTACCATAGGCTTCTAAACCGCCTTGTACAATGTACCCCTTAAAATATATAGGATTCATTCGTACAATTGCTTCTATCGCTGTTTCTTCGCCTACCTCTTCCGACTCCTTATTGGAATTTCCCGAAGTATAAACAGGAGCTTCCGTTCTGCTGGAATGTTCGTAGATAGTATCCGGGCTCAGTATCAGAAAGCATGAAAGGGCAGCATAAAGTACTACTGCTGTGATTCCCGCTTTACTTCTGCCGGAGAGTGGTAACATATCTTTTACCGGCTTAAGAGCCCTTTGAAGAAACGAGTGTATTTTTAGCATATATACATCCTCTTTTCTTTTTTGATCTTATTCCAATAAAATATCGTCTTTGTTATTCTATTGTCATAAATAGTCTGTGGACTGTTAACCGCTTAAAAGAATCACAGGCATTGTTTTCCGTTAAGAGGTTCTCATGAATTATATCATCTCGCCTTTTACTGTCAATAACTCTATGCAAACTTTGGAAGAAACGATAACCTTATTCAGGTCCATTTTCTCTTCATCTATCTTTATGCATAATATGTTCTTCTTTTAAGCATCCTCTTTTGTGCATTGCGCACAAACATTTTTTAACTAAATGTTAAGGACTTATTAAATATTTTAAACCATTTTTGGTACATTATTCATGATTGACATGATTTTTTTCTTTTTCGCACTCTAAAATCCCGTATTTTGTGGGTTTAGAGGCTTGTATATTGTTACATTTGTATTAATCTCGTTAATATTTATGTAATATTTAATATATGGCAGATGCTTCTCTTATCCCGCCCAATTATAGCTATTCAAGATATTCTTTACCTCCTCTCTTATCTTTTCTAATTTTCTATTTTGATAGAACAAACTTTCTCCTAAGCACCCTACACTCTTACTACATTTGCCTTATTGATTTTAGGAGTTTCTTCTTATACAATAAGTATAGCTATAAAGCTTATGTACACTTCATATTATTTCCCATTTTTTAACTTTCATACATGTACATTTGTATGGTATTATACCGGAATCATAATTTTTCTCTAAGAACTTGAAAACTAAAAGTTTCAGAAATATAAAATTAAAAACTAATATCAAACAAACAATAGAGAAAAGAAACCATAAGTAAACAATGAAAAAGAAAGAAGCATTAGAAAACATAACAAAAGTGAACCATTAGAAACATCATAAAAGAATGAGCCATTAGTAAACATCTCAAAAGAATAAACCATTAGAAAACATCTCAAAAGAATAAACCATATAGAAACATCACAAAAAGTAGAAAAATGCAAAGAAAAACATCAGAATAAAGTTCCCCCAATAAAAAGCATCATTGAAAATATCACATCACTGGTGCTGTACAGCCTCACTCTTAGTTGCGACTTTACACTACCCAATCTCGACAACAGAAAGCTGTAATTAATTTTTTTACATAAATCAGGAGGTGAAATCTTTGTCATCAAATCAGGGTTTAACAAAGGCATGTAAGAAAAATGGCGAAGTTTATTACCGGGCTGGAATTACTTATCGAAATAAGCACATCAGCCTTGGCAGTTTTAACGATATCACCTTGGGGAACAAAGCTTATGAAACAGCAAATGCTATTCTTAGGGAAGGAATGTATACACTTTCCGATTATGACAAAGCTTTCGGACTTCCTTTTGAGAAATGGGTTATTTTGATAAATTACAGGGATAATGGTATTTATATCAGGAATCCTATCTATCTTCGAAAGAATTACTTCTTATATTATATAGGAAAAGATAATTTTTATCTTTTTGATACGGACGATTTATTTTATTATGGTCATCACAAAATAATGATTCGTGGAGGCCATCTTTTTGTATCAGATTATGGTATGCAGGTTAGCATCCTCTCCCGTTATGGCATTAAGAATTATGCTGTTGCAGGCAAGGATTATAGATTTATCAATGGAAATGAACACGATTTAAGGTATAGTAATATAGAAGTAATCAATCAATACCATGGAGTTTCTTTCTCTAAATGGAAAGGACAGCCATGTTATGTTGCGAAAATCCATATAGAAGGCGATTATGTTGTAGGTCGTTATCCTACCGAAAAGGAAGCAGCCATAGCTTATAACAAAGCGGCTGATACCTTAAGACGCAGTGGCTTTTTGAAAAACTTTCCGATAAATTATGTAGCAGAGGCTGATGAGATTGAGTATGCTAAGCTTTATCACAAATTAAGGATTTCCAGAAATATCCGAATGTTTGCAGAGAATTTCAAAGAAAGGGCTGATAAGTAACTATTTTTAAGTTAATTTCTAAGAATTTAAAAAAAAGTTAAAAAAACACTACCTTTTTTATTTTTATATGTTATAATGAATATATATTATTCTTCTTCCATTTTCATATTCCAGAAATTAGCCATCGGTTACCTGCTCTCAGGAAGCCGATGGCTATTTTATTCTTCATCTTTTTCCTCTGCAGGGATTGAGGATTGCAGTTGATATGACCAATAATAAAATTGCTATTATAAGCTGTATTGCTGAACTTAGAGGAAACCAGATGTTTCTTAATGCCGGTGAAACACTTCCCACATGATCAAACAGATACGATACCTGGGTTGCTATTCCCGTCTGGTCTTTTAATACAGATAGAAAGTTAACTACAGGGTTGACCAATAATAGCAGCATCCAGTTTCCTATATCTGCCTGTACATATGAGGTTGCATTGTCCAGTGTATTGTTCAGATGCATTTGCATAATAAAATGAATTCCCATGGTTATTCCTATTGTTCCAAAGCTCAATATCAGAACACTTCCAAAGGTTCCCACTGTTGCAGAGGTGGATTTCTTAAACAATACGGAGAAAAATATTCCGATACTCCCCAAATAGACAGCTGTTATAATAATCAAAAGCAGGAACTCTGCCATATCTCTCAGAGTTATACCGCCTATTGTAAATACCAGCGCCATTACCGGCAGGCTGGTAAAGGTCAGGAACAGCATCATACTAATAGAAGAAAGAAGTTTTCCTCTTATTATAGAGCCTGCGGTTAATTTGGTAGTTAAAAGTATTTCCAGGGTCTGCCTTTCCCTTTCTCCGGAAACAGAACCTGCGGTTACTGCCGGCACCACCAGCATCAGCAAGAAGAATTCAACAGCAGTTATTATCGTATAGATTTCCAGAACATCTGAATATTGTACGCTGCCACCAAGTCCCTGTTTGTATTCAAAGGTCAGATACAATGTCAGCAGCCCGAACAGGGATAGCAGTCCGTTAAAAGCAAATATGATAAGATAGGTCTTAAAGCTTCTGGCATTTGTTCTTAGTTCTTTTTGGTATACCGGATTTACTCTAAGCATAATCAACTTCCCTCCTCATGGGTTATTTGCAGAAACAGAGCTTCCAGGCTGCTCTCTTCTCTTGCGAAAGAGGATATGACTCCTCCTCCCTGTATGATAGAAGTAAGCAGCGCTGCTTCTTCTTCCTGATTTCCCGTAAACAACAGGCTCACTACATTCTCAAGAATCGTTATCTTTTTCGTAAAAGGGTTATCCCTTATAACTCTTACCGTTGCCTCCTGATTATCTACCATTCGCAAGACGATAGGTCTGGTACTGCCTCTTGCTGAGGTAATCTCTTCAATGGAGCCGGAGAGGACCAGTTTCCCTTTTTCAATAATCCCGGCGTGTGTGCAGATTTGCGCCAGCTCGGGTAGTATATGGGAGCTGATAAGTATTGTCATTCCTTCTGCACTGAGCCTTCTTAATATATCCTTCATGATTACTCTTGCCCTGGGATCCAGACCGGAAGCAGGTTCATCCAGTATCAGCAGTCTGGGTCCATGCACCAGACATCTGGCAAGACAGAGCCTTTGCTTCATTCCACGTGACAGACTGTCAACATAGTTGTCATATTGGTCCTTTAGCTGGACAGAATCCAGAAGCTCCATGCACAAGGTTCTGGCTTCTTTTCCTGTAATACCGTATATTGAAGCATAAAACTCCATGTATTCAATGGTCTTCAGATTATCATATACACCGAAGAAATCCGGCATATAACCGATTCTTTTCTTAAGTTCTCTGTTATTCTCTAAGGCATTGATACCATCTATAACTACTTCACCAGAATCTGCTTTCATTAACCCGGCACAGATTTTCATGGTAGTGGTTTTTCCTGCCCCATTTGGTCCGACAAAGCCATAGATTTCTCCCGGCCTAATTTTAAGGTCCAGCTGGTCCAAGGCCAAATATTTGCCGTAGCTTTTTGTCAGTTTATGAATTGTTAACAATTTAATCAGCCTCCTTCCAATAGGAAATATGAGGTAAGACCACCTGATACTCCTGTAAAGAAGATTCCTGTCTGTAGCGAACGGTTAAGATATTATCTTCTGTAAGATAATCTGATGCTTTAATATCTATATCATAGATACCGTTAAATACTTCTTCATATCTTCCTGTATCCACATTCAAAAAGAATACACTTCCTCCAAAATTCTGAGTATATTTACTTAACACCTTCAGGTTCTGTGCTTTTGCAAAACTGAAATTTATGATTTTCTCCTCCGCTGGGAACTGATAGGTATGAATGATGCTGTCATTTGTCATATATCTGCCGGCATAATATCCATTCATTTTCATACCCTCTGCCTGAATATTATTATCTATGGTATACACATATTCTTTATCTGCCAGATGATGATCCACCTTAACAGGCAATTTAACAAGGGTAGTGCCTTCAGTCTTCATAACAGAAGATATTTGAGACAGCAGCTGATCACCTTCTTCTGCAGTCTGGTTGCTCTCCTGTCCGTTTTCTTTTAATCCGATAATACAATTGGAATATTCACCCTGTGTAAAATTATATTCCACCATTAGAGATATCAGTTGATTCAGCCTGGTATTTTCATTTCCGTCTTTTCCTTCTTCCGACAACTCTGTCATCCCTTTAATCAAGGAAGTACTATATAAATCATCGATGGACAGCAGATATGTCCCCTTCTCATTCCTTAAATTAATCTCCTGACCTTTTTTCAGATATCCAATATCGATTAATCTGCCATCACATATCAATATGGCATTGCTGATGTCATAATCGTAGTCATTTCTTAAGGTACCGTTTATTCCGCTGCCGGTATGGGTCAGCTGCCCACTAATACTCTCTCCCTCTTTCGTTGTTTGAAAGATTCCTTGAAAATACACCGGGTTAAATGCCGGATTATTTGTTACAGTCAGTTGTACTCCTTTACTTTCATAGCGAATAATCTTATCTGCATTGTCAAAGTCTGCCTTGGTCTCCAGACTATTTTCGGTTATATAAGGATTTGCATTTGTCATTTCCACAAGGTTAAATCTTCTGGTAAGATTCAATGTATAATCATAGTTATTTGGCATTGTCAGGGATAGGTCAATTTTGTCCATACCGGCATCTGTATAATCCTGAATTCGTATATACTCAGCATAAGGTTTTGTAATTCTTGTCTTTGTCCCTGCTACATAAATTATTATAGTGAAAACAACTACCATGACCGATACAATTATCAGTCCCATTCCCTGCTTCTTTTTCTTCTTAAGATAAAAGTAGGTAACAGGGCCGCTTATCAGCAGGTACACTGCAATTATGATAAAATATTTATAGGTGGCCGGAACTAATTTTTCCTTTGCGGAAGCAATGGAGTTCATCAATCCATCTGTCATATACCAGCCATAATACTCATTATCCAGCTGTAGATTGTTGTCTTCGCTTATATGCTCCGTTATCTGACTTATTATGGATAAGGCAATTGATTCCTTCTCCTCTGCCAGCCCTAAATCAAAGGCAAACAGTTGAACTCTGCCGCTACTAACCTTTGAGCATAACAGCAAGTCTCTGCCAGCTTCTTTTATCAAGCTCCTTCCACCGTCCAACCCAATGGTTGTAATCTGCTTTGCCGTGACTGTTTTTTGTAAGCCTGAAATCTTTTCCTCCGACAATTCCCTCTTTCTATACTCCAAATCCAATCCTGTTATAATTTCAGTCAGATTCTTCTTATTTCCCGAAGAAATCAGCCGCTGGTTACGCTCTGATAATTCTAATAAGAACATTCTTCTGCTCTTCTGGCAATCGAGAATATGCTGCTTTAAACCTTTTAGATCCTCTTCCTTTGAGAGCAGGCTTATATTCACAGCCTCGGTCTCATTTCCAAAAGCTATCTGAAAGTTCTTAAAAACCTCACTTACTTCCCTGTTATAATTGCCCGCACCCAAAACAAGTGTCCCCCCATTATTTACCCAGGTGGTGATTGCCTGAACCTGTTCCGTACTAAGCTTTGAAACATTAAAATTGTTGATAATCAGCACATCAAGCAGATCGAGTCCAAGGGGATTATCTGATAAGGTATCTTCCGTCAGATAAAACGTCTTTAGATTCAATCGTTCCAGATAAGCAAGATTTTCTCTCTCATCTGTCAAAACGCCTGCATAAACAAGCTTATCATAATTACCAAAGGAAAGCTGATAGGTATGTTCCAGAACGGTGCTCTTTTTACTCAGTAATTTTACCTGCAGATACCCTGTGTCATCTACTATAGGAAGTACCAGCGATACCTTTTTGGTTTCCCCCGGCCTGACCGTGACTTCTTCCTGATATAAGGTATTATCTGTGGATTTTGGAACCATAACCTGGAAAACTCCCGTAAAGGACCTTTCTCCGCTATTTTCAATTTCACCTGACACGAGAGAATACCGGCCATATTTCACCTTATTGTCATAGCCATAATTTACAGACATACTAATTTTGTATTTATCATTTGTTAAGAGCTGTCCATCCTCTACTTTCGCTCCTATTGCATTTTGAGGCGACACAAAAAAACATATCAGTAACAGACTGATAGAAAATGCCAGTATAACCTTTCTGCCCGTCATCCTTTCACCTCTTCCGTCTTAGGCAGTATATCAGCTTTTGGCAGAATAACCACAAACACCGTACCGTCATGGTCACTGCGTGCACTGATACTGCCGCCATGCATGACTATGATGTTCTTTACTATGGCAAGACCCAGACCGGTACCTCCCGTTTCACTGGATCTTGACTCCTCCAGCCGGTAAAAACGTTCAAATATCGCTTCAATATCCTTTTCCGGAATTAATTTTCCGTAATTAATTACCGATATTTCTATTGTATCCAGGTGCTCCAGAATCTCAATCTGGACACTCTTACCATCCCTGCCATATTTAATTGCATTATCTATGAGGTTAGCAAAAGCTCTGGCTAAAAGGTTACCATCTCCCCAGGCGGAAACCGAAGGGGTATTGGCTCTGAATTCATATTGCAGATTACTTTCCTGAAAACTCGGATAAAATTCCTCAGCCAGCTGTTCCACAAATTTGACCATATCTATAGGACCTGCCTCCAGAGTCACTTCACCGGAACTGAATTTGGTATAGGCAAATAAATCCTCTATAAGCTTCTCAAGCCGTTTTGACTTGGTGTAAGCAATCTCTACATAGTGTTTCTTGACCTCCATATTAATGTTATTCTCACCCTGGACCAAATCCAGGTATCCTATTATGGATGTAAGAGGAGTTCGCAGATCATGAGCAACACTTGTAATTAATTGATTCTTCGTATTTTCGCTCTTTCTCTCGTTCTCTATAATACGCCGGATGTCTCCGCCCATCTGATTGATACGGTCTGCTATCAATGCGAACTCATCATCATTGTCTATGGTTATTCTGGTATCAAAATTACCGGAGGAGATAGCTGTGATACCACCTGCTATTCTCTCGATATACACAGCGAATTTTCTGGTAAGCAGTAAAAAATATCCCATAAACAGTATGATTCCTATTGCTATTGCAATTACCGTTACCATAGCAATCATACCTTTGGTAGTTCCGCCCTCCAGGGTGGGACTTATTTGCTCTGCCGTATATCTGTTGTACAAGCTGTTATTCTGTATTAAATTGCTGTTGCTGCCGAGGGAAGCTCCGCCCTGAAGGTCACCGGGGATATCTGTTTTCCCGCCTGTCATATAATAAACAATGTAAATGCCAAAAAATATAACCGCTTCTGTTAATAGGGCATACACCAGACTTAACAGGCTATACAGGACTATTTCAAAACGAAAGCTCTTAAAAATACTATTTCTCAATTTTGTATCCTACTCCCCATACTGTTTTGATTATTTGCGCATTTCTGGAATCCATCTCTATCTTTTCCCTGAGTCTTCTGATATGCACCATCACTGTATTATTAGCCTCATACATCTTTTCATTCCACACTCTTTCAAAGATTTCATCGGTGGAAAAGACTCTGCCCGGATTGCTTGCCAAAAGATACAATATATCAAATTCAATAGGTGTCAGTTTAACATCCCTGCCATATGAAACAACCCTGTGATCCTCTTTGTTGATTACCAGATGATTAATGGCTATTTCCTTGTCTGCTTTATCTTCGTGAGAACTGGGATTGAACTTTGTAAACCGCCTGAGCTGGGATTTCACTCTGGCCGTAAGCTCCAGGGGATTAAAAGGTTTGATTACATAATCATCAGCACCTGTTCCAAGCCCTATGATCTTATCCAGGTCAGCTGACTTGGCACTGAGCATAATAATAGGTATGGTACTGGTCTCCCTTATTGTCTTACACATACTAAGCCCATCGGTTCCTGGCATCATGATATCCAATATAATTAATTTGATATCTTCTTTTTTCAAGATATCATAACCTTCTTTTGCATTAAACGCTTTAAAAACCTGATAACCGTCTCCGATTAAATGTATTTCCACCAGTTCAGCAATTTCTCTGTCGTCATCCACAACTAAAATGCTTGTCTGTTCCATTCTGATCTTCCTTTCTTTGAATCTTTTTACTATTCGAACACCCTACGGTATTGCATGGCCTTTTTCTATGGATTTGTTCCAGGACTTTTATACTCCATTGCTTATATGCTATGGCTTTTATTCCATGGCTTTTAATTCTAAAGCTTTTATTCCATGGTTATTATTCTATAGCTTTAATTCTATGGTTTTAACTTTTGATTCCATAGTTTTTAATCCTTGGCTTTTAATTCTATTGCTTTAGATACAAGTCCCATACTTTATCCATAATGCTCTGTTTCATATAAGTTAAGCTTTAGTTTAACCTTTATTTCCTGCAAAAATGCCAATACATGTTTGAGAACTCTACTGACCTCCCACTTTGGGGTGTCTGTGCAGCACTTAGAAACACCGCACCGCTGCCTCCAAAAATTGTGCCTTGCTTTCTGTACAGATTACAACAAACCGGAACACTCAGTCTTGTACAAGCAGTTTCAACGCCTTGTCTTTTCACTTAATTATTCATATAATGGTCACAAACTTTCCTTCAACTTATATATCACTATCTATGTTCACTCTAACATAGTTTATATGAAAAAGTCTTTACTTTTTTCTTAAAACTAAAATAAGCTGCTGCAAAATAGTCACTTAGGAACTATTCTACACCAGCTGTATGAGCAGCACTATAAGCCGAGTTCTGTATCAAATGGTCATCTATCTTTGCCACATGTTACCATGTGGCTCGCCGTAAGCGCCAGGAAATCCTGGTCTTATCAGCTGCGACCTACCCAAAAGCACGACGGGCCGCCGTATCGCTTTTCATTCGGTCTTGCTTCGAGTGGGGTTTACATATGCCCTGTGTGTTACCACCCAGGCGGTGGGCTCTTACTCCACCATTCCACCCTTACCGGGAAATCCCGGCGGTATATTTCTATTGCACTTTCCTTAGAGTCGCCTCCACCGGACGTTATCCGGCACTCTGCCCTGCGAAGCTCGGACTTTCCTCACCTATGGCCTTTCGGCAGCTTATAGGCGCGACCATCTGTGCTACTCACAATTTTTTATTTTAACACGCAAAAAACAGATTGTAAAGGGGTTTTTCATCATTCTTACTGGCAAACTCTTGAAGAATAGTCACTACAGCAGACAATGTGTTTACTCCAATCATACCTTAAAGCAGCTTCCGCCGATAAATTCCTTTAGTATAGAATGTTTTGGCACAACATCGCTGTTGACACCCAGAAAGTAGTCAAGGAATTTCAACATACGTTTGGCTTCCATGTATTCCTCTGATTCCCTTGAAACACCAAAGAGTACAGGCTCTGCATAGGATTTTAAGATGGCAAGCTCATATATCAGGGCAGAATTGAACATAATATCAGCTTCTTCCTGATAAGGAAAGATATTCTGTTCTTCCCCTCTTCTTACAGAAGGCCACATACTGATGGTTTTCGTTCCATCTGCTCCTCTGGTCCTTGCATCTCTTACCATTCTTCTGAGAAGACGTAAATCAGTGGTGGGTATACGATTGTGCTCATCAATATTTAGTGCTGTCAGTGCGCTGATATATATTTTAAACTTGCTTTCTTTGGGCAGGCTGTAGGAAAGCTTGTCATTAAGTCCGTGTATTCCTTCAATGACCAGTATATCATGAGGCCCAAGGGTTTTATAGTTTCCCTTATATTCTCTGTGCCCGGTCAAAAAGTTAAAGCTTGGCAGTTCAACGGTCTTTCCTTCTAACAGCGCTGACATGTCACGGTTAAAGCTCTCCGTATCAATTGCTTCCAGTGCCTCGTAATTTGGCTTTCCGTCTTCATCCAACGGCGTCAGGTCTCTTTCCACGAAATAGTCGTCCACGCCAATAGGGTGTGGAACCAATCCATGAGTCTTTAGCTGAATGGATAGACGGTGGGAAAAGGTGGTCTTACCGGAGGAGGAGGGACCTGCTATCATAACTAACTTCTTGCCGGATTCTTTTATCATGGCAGCGATTTCGCCGATTTTCATTTCCTGGAACATTTCCTGGGTAAGGATCAGTTCATTAAGCTTACCGGCTACGATTGCTTCGTTTAAGGCTCCAACGGTATCAATTTCCATTGTCTGTGCCCATTCATTGGATTCTTTCAGGGTTTGATATAATTTTTCAGGAAATACAAAAGGCTGAAGCTGTCTTGGTTTCTTTTTATCTGGCATAATAAGTATCAGCCCTTCATCCTTTTGGATCAGGTCAAACCACTGAAGCATACCGGTGCTGGGCGGCATATATCCGTAATAATAATCCTCAAAACCTTCCAGGTTATAGATATTGGTCTTTGAAACACGTCTGTAACGGAACAATTTTTCCTTGTCATACATTGCATAAGATTTAAAGAGTTCAATAGCATCATCTGTTCCGATGGTTTTCTTCACAAAGGGAAGGTCCTTCTCTATATAACTTCTCATCTTCAGCTTGATCTTATCCGCTAACTCTTTTGTCACAGGTAAATTCATTATGGGCTGGCAGTAGATGCCTTCTTTCAGAGAGTATTCCACATATACCTTATCAATATTTTCTTTTCCTACAATACTGTAAATTGCTTTCATAAATACCAGTATCATTCCTCTGGTATAGGTTTTGTGCCCTGCGTCTTCTCCGGTAGTCACAAAACGAATCTTACAGTCTTTTTGTACCTTTTTTGTTAACTCTCTCAGTTTATTGTTAACAAGAGCAAGAATAAAGTCACCGCCGTCCTTTGGTGTATCTTCACGGCTGATTTCTAAAAGGCTCGTTCCTTTCGGATATTCCTTTATAACACCATCTATCTCAACTTTTACGTATTCATCCATATTAATAACCATGCCTTTCTCACAGACTGCAATCCTTGGCTGCAGACATAAATTGTCTGTGTAATACAAGGAAAATATCACTTTGTACACAGTTAACCTGCATACAAAGTGAATTATCTATGTTAAACAATATATTCAGCTTCTTTTACCTGAGCACCTTAATTATTAAAATAATTAAGAGCTGCATGTATTAAGGCAAGATCCCTTCGGATTTCTTCCAGTCTTTTATTGCTTCCGGCGGTATCTGTATCCCTTAATGATTCTTCTACCTGTTCTTTTAAACGTTCTTCTCTTAGCAGATATTCTTCTACCAAAGGGCCGCCACTCTCTAGGAGCTTCTTTCCATATAAATAAAACAGCTCTTGATCATAGCTTTCCTTCACCGGGTCCTTTAATGCTTTAATAATGATATAGTATTTGTCATCTTCTTTTACCATTTTTTCAGACTCAATTCTATATCCACTTGTATGAAGATGCCTGCGTACCAGAAAGATTTCTGATTGAGGTTGAAGAATCAACTCCTTAACTTCTTTTAAAGCCGACTCACCTTCTGTTAATATCCGGACCATCAAGGCTCCACCCATACCGGCAATAACAACTGTATCCGCTTCACCGGGGTTTAACCTGGCAAGTCCGTCGGATAGTCTTGTTTCTATTCTGTCTTCCAGCCCTCTGATCTCAATATTTTCCCTGGCTTTACTTAAAGGGCCTTTATTAACATCCATGGCAACCACCCTGGGCGCGATGTTATTCTCTGCCAGATGTATGGCTATGTAGGCGTGGTCGCATCCTACATCTGCAACCCTGTTTCCTCCTGTAACAGAATCTGCAACAGTTTTTAAACGTAATGATAATTGCATGCTGTCTCCTGAATCGTTTTATATATTCTCTAAGTACTTTTGTTGCAGTACTTTCTCTCAGCCACACTTGTGCCTTCGTATAATGTCAGACTTGTACTTTCTTCTCATTTACACTTTTACATTCTTCTCATGTAGACTTGTACTTTCTTCTCATGTAGACTCGTACTCTCTGCTCATGCACACTTGTACTTTCTGTTCATGTAAGACTTGTATTTCTGCTTATGCACACTTGTACTTTCTGTTCATGCATACTGACTTTCTGCTCATGCACATTTGCACTTTCTTCTCATGTAGACTTGTATTTCTACTCATACACACTTATGCTATCTTCTCGTTTACAACTTATACTTTCTTCTCATTTACACCTGTATTTCCTTCTCATATGGGCCCCTACTTTCACATATATACTCGTGTTTTTTCTTTCTATTGCACATTAATCTTAATTTGTGCTTGCTGTACTAAGAAACGTTTCGGACGAAAATACAAGTTACCTCATCTATACTGCGTTATATTATAAACTCTTTATTCCAAATAGTCCTTTAACTTACGGCTTCTGCTGGGATGTCTTAATTTGCGGAGAGCTTTGGCTTCAATCTGTCGGATTCTTTCTCTTGTCACATTGAATTCCTTCCCTACTTCCTCTAAGGTCCTGGCTCTGCCATCGTCCAGACCAAAGCGCAGTCTTAACACCTTCTGCTCTCTGTCCGTAAGAGTACCAAGGACATCAAAGAGCTGTTCCTTTAACAGCGTAAAGGCCGCAGCATCTGCAGGCACGGGAACATTGTCATCCTGAATAAAATCTCCCAGATGGCTGTCTTCCTCTTCGCCGATAGGTGTCTCAAGAGATACCGGCTCCTGGCTGATTTTTTGAATTTCACGCACCCTGTCAACAGGTACATTCATTTCTTCCGATACTTCCTCCGGCGTTGGTTCTCTCCCCAGCTCCTGTAGTAACTGTCTCTGCACTCTTATCAGTTTATTAATTGTCTCCACCATATGCACCGGTATACGAATGGTTCTGGCCTGATCCGCAATGGCTCTGGTGATAGCTTGTCTGATCCACCAGGTTGCATAGGTGCTGAATTTAAACCCTTTGGTATAATCAAATTTCTCAACTGCTTTAATAAGTCCTAAATTTCCTTCCTGAATGAGGTCAAGAAACATCATCCCTCTTCCTACATAACGCTTTGCAATACTTACCACCAGTCTCAGATTGGCTTCTGCCAGTCTTTTCTTGGCATCTGTGTCCCCTACCTTCATTCTTCGTGCCAGTTCGATTTCTTCATCGGCACTTAAGAGAGGAACCTTCCCGATTTCTTTTAAGTACATTCTTACAGGGTCATCTATGGCGATTCCCTCCGGTATGGAAAAGTCTATCTCTTCTATATCCTCTTCGTCTTCTATCAGGATATCCTCTTCCTCCGTCATGCGAAGCACATCCACATTATTTAATTCCAGGAACTCATAGATTCTTTCAATCATAACGGAATCCAGTTCAAAATCAGCAAAAAAATCATTTATTTCCTGAAATTCAAGAACATTCTTTTTCTTCTTGGCAAATACCAGAAGTTCTTTTAACTTTTCAGTGAATTTAACCATATTCTCATCCATTATTTATCCATCCTCCTTGCTCATTCCAGTATGAAAATTCAGTTTAATTACTAGTATTTTAACCACAGTCCAGGGAAATATGCAATTTCTGTAAGCCCGTCTGCTCCTTTATGATACCCTGAAGTGTCTGAATATCATTTTGCTCAATGGCCTCCTTACTCTGCTTGTCCAGGCTGTTCTTCTTAATTCTTTGTACTGTTTCATTTAAAGCCTTTTCTTTTTCCTTGCTGCCCATTTCACTGCTTAGCTCCAGGCTAAACAGTGCCGCTGCTTCCTTTTGTTCTTCTTTGCTTTCAAAATGATTAAGAATCTTGGCAGGTATAACCTTACCCTCCTTCTCATATTGATCGAATAAAAGCTCGGCTGCCTGTTTGTACAAATCTTCTGTAAAATCCCTGGGTGTTATAATACCCTTGATTTTCTCAAAGAGCCTTAAATCATCTATAAGCCAGGTTAACAGTATCCTTTGGGACTGCCGCATTCCTTCCATGGGCAGGTTCTTATTTCTATCCTTAATAGTATGCTCTTTTGGTTTATAGCTGTCGCCGGTTCCAAGTCTGGCACCGTAACTATTCACCAGCTTGCGTAAATTGTCAAAACCGATTTCATATTTGGCTGAAACAGCCTCTATATAAATATTTCTCTCGATTTCCTCGGTAAACTGCAGCATTTTCTTTGCTGTTTCATTAAAGAATTTCGTTTTCTGCTCCGGGTCATTCATGTCAAAATCCCGCTCTGTTACCTCCACTTCAAAGAGAAAGGAATTTTTAGCAGTTTCTATCCGTTTTTGAAATTCCTCGGCCCCCAAGGCTTTGATAAATTCATCCGGGTCTTTATACGGCTTCATATCAATAACCTTTACCGTTAAGCCCACGTCTTTCAGGATTGGTATAGCTCTTAAAGCTGCCTTGGTACCAGCCGCATCACTATCGTAAGTTAACAATACTTCTCCCGTATACCGCTTAATAAGGTTAGCCTGTAACCCCGTAAAAGCAGTTCCAAGGGATGCCACTGCATTGGTAAACCCTGCCTGATGAAGTGCTATTACATCCATATAACCTTCGCAGATAAGAAAATTTGATTTTCTTGAGGTTCTTGCAAAATTAAGGCCATACAGGTTTCTGCTCTTATCAAAGAGTTTGGTCTCCGGTGAATTTAAATACTTGGGAAGTCCATCCCCCATTACACGTCCGCCAAACCCGATAACACGGCTATTCGCATCCATAATAGGAAACATGACTCTGTTCCAGAATTTGTCGTATACCTTGTGTTTCTCATCAAAGCTTACAAGTCCCGACTCCCTTAAAACCTCATCGTCATAGCCCAAATGTTTTAAATACTTATAAATGTCATCTCCTGTCTGGTTGGAGTATCCAAGTCCGAATTTCTTTATGGTATCCTCCGATAACTGCCTGTTTACCAGGTAGTCCATGGCAGCTTGTCCTCTGGGAGATTTTAATTGAAAGTAATAATACTTGGCGGCTTCTTTATTTATCTCTAACAGTCTTGCCTTTAAGCCTGCCTGACGTCTGGCTTCTTCACTGATTTCAGCTTCCGGCAGTGTTACACCGACTCTGCCCGCCAGATATTTGAGAGCCTCTACAAAGGTGTAGTTCTCATACTCCATAATAAAGGTAAATACATTGCCTCCTACACCGCAGCCAAAGCAGTGATACATCTGTTTAGAGACACTGACGCTAAAGGAAGGAGATTTCTCACTGTGAAAGGGGCACAGTCCCATATGGCTGCTGCCTTTCCGCTGTAATTTCACATAGGAACTGATTACATCTACTATGTCATTCTTCTGTCTTACTTCTTCTACCAGTTCTTCCGGATAAAACATGTCTTCTCCTTTTCCTTTTAAATGTAGATCATATATCTTATATTTGCTTCTTTGTAACTTGATTCACTGATTTATTGTAGTCTTGTACTTCAGCATTTCAACTTAAATAAATTATTTCATTTTTTCTGATTTAATTTTAGTTTAGCTTTAAGCTATAATCTGGTTTGTTTCATCTATTGTTCATTTATGATGTGATATTTTTATCTTAACTTTTTGTCTTATCTTTATGTCTAATCTTTTTATCTTATTTTTTTTCCTATTTTTTTTATCTTATTTTTTTCTTATATTTATATTTTTTTCTTATATTTATATCTTATCTTTTTGGGTCTTATCTTTGGTCTTTTCTTTGGTCTTATCTTTGGTCTTATCTTCTTATATAACCTTTTATCTTATCTTTTTCGTCTAATATCTTCTTTTGTCAAAACTTTTTATCTATCTTTTTATCTTATATTAAAAATTCTTCCATTATAATAATTTACCTGTTTTCTAATTATGATTTTCTACAACTAAAGATATCTAAACTATTTGTATTCTATCATTTTACATCTCTTAAACTAATATACACTCCAGAAACGAGGTATCGCAATCTCATTAAATTTAGCTACAGCATAACGGTCCGTCATCCCTGCTATGTAATCGCATACCGCTCTGGCTTCTTTTTCCTCTTTTTCTTTAATCATATTAAAGTACTCCTCAGGCAGAAGTTCAAGATTCTTACTGTAATATTCAAACAGATACTTTAACATAGTCTCTGCCTTTTGCTCTTCCCCTTTGGCTTTTGGATTGGTATATACACTGTAAAACATGTACTTTCTCATACCAAACATGGCTTTTTCTATTTCGGGAGACATTAAGATATCATCCTTGTCCTCGCTGCAGCTTACAATGTCATGTATTATTCTGTTTAACCGTTCTCTGGAACTGTGACCCAGAATATCAGTAAATTCCGTGGGAATATCTTCTTCGGAAATGATATGTCCTCTGATAGCATCATCAATATCGTGATTTATATAAGCTATTTTATCGGATAATCTGACTATTTTCCCTTCAAGAGTCTTAGGCACTCCATTGGTCTGATGATTAACGATACCGTCTCTGACTTCTTTCGTCAAATTGAGCCCCCTGCCGTGATTTTCAAGAAGTTCAACAACACGTATACTCTGCAGATGATGTTCAAAACCTTCTGCGCAAATAGAATTCAATGCTCTCTCTCCGGCATGACCGAAGGGTGTATGTCCCAGATCATGTCCTAATGCTATAGCTTCCGTCAGATCCTCATTCAGTCTTAAGGCTCTGGCAATGGTTCTGGCATTCTGGGATACCTCAAGGGTATGGGTAAGTCTCGTCCTGTAATGATCTCCTTCCGGAGCAAGAAATACCTGTGTCTTATGCTTTAATCGTCGAAAGGCTTTGGAATGAAGAATCCGGTCCCGGTCTCTTTGATAAATTGGCCTTAAATCACAAGGGTCCTCATACACATCCCTGCCCATAGAATTATCACTAAAGGAGGCATATTTACTCAAAAACTGATGTTCTCTTTGTTCCAGCTTTTCACGCATGCTTAATGTCTTTGCCATTTTTTCTTTTTCTGCTTCTTCCATACCTGTTCTCCTTTCTTTCAGATTAATGCTTATATTAATAATATTCCACCAAAACTTCCTGTTTCCTTTTTTTATTTTCAAAATTTTGCTTTTCCGGTCGAACTTAGCCCTTATATTCCCAGCCTTCATCCTTATGATAAATCATAAGTTTGCTCATACCACCATCTACCGTGATATTCTCTCCGTTTATAAAGCCGCTGTCTTCACTGCACAGGTACATGGCTAGCTTTGCGATATCTTCTGTCTTTCCGATTCTTTTTACCGGATGCTGCTCCTTGTCCTCTTTGGAAAATTCCTCTCCTGTAGTATCAATCCATCCAGGTGAAATACAGTTCACCCTTACTCTGCCGGCCAGGCTGACTGCCATAGCATGGGTTAGCGCCACAATACCGCCTTTTGCTGCCGAGTAACTCTCTGTATCCTCCTGGGACATGGCAGCTCTGGTAGAGGAAATGTTTACGATTGCACCACCTTCTCTAAAATACTCCATAAACAGTTTCGTCAGATAGTATGGTGCACCTACTCCCACCCGCAGTACTTCATCAAAGGCTTCAAAACTGCAGCCGGAGAGAAGGCCTTTGTTGCTGAAACACGCATTGTTTATAAGATAATCAATTTTGCCATACCGGTTAAGAACTTCTGCTACATAGAGCTGAATATCCTGTTCTGCTTTTAAGTCTCCCGTAAAATAAAAGTCGGGAGGATTTAAATTTAATGTATTCACTGTAAGTCTGTCCATAACAGCTATTCTGGCACCTGCTGCCTGAAAGTGCTCTGCCATACTCCTGCCAATTCCTTTGGCACCTCCGGTTATAACGACTACTTTGCCTGTAAAATCCATATATGCCTGCACCTCATTTCATTATTTCTTTTTAAATGTATTATAACTTAATGAATTGTTTGAACTTATTATACTATAGTTGTCTATACATAAGGTGGATATTAGATTTGCCTCTATCTTTCGAAATTTTTTGTTAAATATACTATTTAAAAATGACCTATAAGTTTATATTTTTGCCTACATAAAGTGTTTTAAAAACTACCATGCCAATTTATGTTTTTGTCCTTTTCCAAATATTAAACATATATGCAAACTTTTTGTTCCTAAGTCATGTCTTAAAACTCTCATATCTTAAAACTCACAATACTGTTCAGAATGCTCCTCTTTGCAGTATTCAGCTTTATAATTATGAAAACGCAACACCATTACCCATAATCGAGCCTTGCTGTAAGTAAGCATATATCCCACAAAGCGCAGTGTTCGCAGTGTTAAGCCTCGCACGATGAGTTTTCAGACTCACGCTGGAAAAGGCCAAATTCACCACACATGGCATAGTATGGCACATTATGCCATATATAGCATACTTGGTACAAAGAAAGAAGCAGCAGGATCAAATACAACTTCAATCCTACTGCTTCTTATTATATACCGCTTTAAATAAAAAATCGAGGCGACAAGATTTGAACTTGCGACCTCTGCGTCCCTAACACAGCGCTCTAGCCAAGCTGAGCCACGCCTCGATATTTGTGTGTGATAAGCTTTTTTATTTTGCTCTTGCGTCTCACAACAATATTATAATATAATATTCTAGGGAAAAAATCAAGTAGAATTTTCATATTTTTTAAAAAAATTTAAAAATTATTATTAAGTACAAAAAAAGCCCTAAAAAACTGCCAAAAACATACAGATTTAGGCGAATACGGAGGATATCATTGGAAAACATTATAAATTATCAAAAAGAGTTGGAAAAAACTCTATCAAATATAACCGCACAAGGCAGTACTCCCACTCTTCTGCTCCACAGCTGCTGCGCCCCCTGCAGCAGTTATTGTCTGGAATACCTGTCAGATTATTTTAATATTACCATATATTATTATAATCCCAATATATCAATGAAAGAAGAATATGACCGCAGAGTGGAAGAACAGAAACGACTGATCAGTGCTATGCCTGTAAAACACCCCATTTCTTTCCTTGAGGGCAGTTATGAACCGGAGCTCTTTTATAAAATTGCCAAAGGCAAGGAAAACCAGCCCGAGGGTGGCGAAAGGTGTTTCGGCTGTTATGAACTCCGTCTGAGAGAAGCAGCCAAATGTGCGAAGGAAAATGGATTTGATTATTTTACCACTACCCTCACTATCAGTCCTCACAAAAATGCTGCCAAACTAAATTCTATCGGTGAAGCTGTAGCTGCTGAATACGGAGCTGTTTATCTCCCCTCGGATTTTAAGAAAAAAAACGGCTACAAGCGCTCCATTGAATTATCAAAGGAGTTTGATTTATACAGACAGGATTACTGCGGTTGTATTTACTCTATGATTAGTTCCAGAGAGGGACGGGTGTCAAAAGACAATGAATAAGTTTTAATAATTATAAGACCAGCAGCAATACCTAAAATAAGCAATCCTTTGCTCAGCTGCTCCTAAGCATAGTAAGCTGCCTGGTCTTATATTTTGAGAATTTAACCTTTTCTCTAAATCTGATGGCTCTCAAAGAAATTAGTCCATTCGTGACAATCAAAATTTGCACCTAAACCATTGGCTTGTAGATAGCATATAAAGTCTTTGATTTTGATATAATCTATTATTGTCCCCTTCTGCTCCATAGCTGTTAGAAATACAATCACCCTTTTGAGATTATTGGATTTCAGGTAGCAGGTCAGGCAGTCCACCCATAATTCATTCTGAGTTTTTGACGCTTCTTCTAAATACATTCCCCACTCACACCACTCTCCTTCTGTTAAATCATATAAGTTTTCAACAGGTGGATATGAAGTATACGAATAATATTCATTATTGAACTGAAAACCCAAGGTTTCGGCTAAGGCTCTTGATCCTTTATTTGTTTCAACACATAGCCATTCTATCTTTTCGTAACCTTTTGCAAAACAGTCCTTAATAGTTGCAGACACGACTATTTTAGCCAATCCGTTTTTTCGGTATCTTTCATCTGTATTAATGCCGATAGCAATTGCCTTCTCGTAACTACAGTCACTAATAGACCAGCTTACAATTACTTTATCCTTGTGAATATAATACCCCGTACCATATTTCTCAAAATTCTGAGTTCTGCCCCATTCCTCTACCCATTTTAATAGCTTTTCTGTATTTTCATAACCGCTTTGTTTAATTACATTTACATCTACTTTTTCTAATACAAAGCCTTCTTTTAGAGCTGTAGTACATTCTTTAAAAATATCGCGAGTTAGAATATATCTGCGTCTTTTATATTTTCTGATATAAGGGTTCTTGTGTATGGTGGGTATAATATCGCTCCATTCCGGGGTATCAGGGGTCAGCTGATCCCAGAAATCCAGTTCCTCTGCTATCCTTGAATTAAATTCAGTATCAGTAATATCGCCTGCTACCAGGTTGCACTCACTGGTCTGTATTAATGCAGATGTTGGTTTTTCCAGGCTATTAACATAAATTTCACCTGGCATGATATAATGTATGACTGAAAATACAGACAGTTCATTTCGAGACTTGATGAAAGGTATAACCTTACTATACTCATTACTCTGTAGTTTAAACATTAAACTCTCCCTTGCGATACTTTAATATTTTACAATATTTCCGATTCGTGCAATAGTAAAATTATAATATGTAATTTCAAACACTTCAAAGGAATTTATGAGTATAGTTATTTTGTATGATCGAAGTCTCATAAGCACTTTGGCTTATTGCTATGTATTTTACTTTATGATATAAATTATGAAAATAAGAGATATAGGTTTCATGAAGGGAGGATTTATTTATGGCAAAACATGCAATTACCTCAAAGGTTAATGATGAATTGATCAGATATCAGACGGTTAAGGATTATCTGGACAGCCTGATTAATAATGACACTGAATTGTTATCTGTGGTTAAACATAACGGTGAAAGCTACTCTTTCAGTATAACTATAGACGAAAGGGAAATCTATTTTAAAGCAACCTTTGGAGATATCTACGAGAAATGTTTAGATTGTTCCGTTCATCATATTGCTGAACATGCAGAGAAATATATTATATCATTGCTTCGCCAGAAGATTATTGAGATTACCGGCACTGATTAGCTGATACCTTCGTCAATTTGAGATTAACACTGTAATATAACATATATTCCAGACAAGGAGCTTTGCACTATTGCTGTTTATTTGCAAAAGAGTGATGCTCCTTTTTGCAAAAGTAAACCCGTGTGTTCTCCTTATTACCTCTCCTCTAAATAGCATCTTTTACTTTTCTTTCATTTGCCAGTGCTGTTTTGGTATTTACTCCTACGCCCCAACCGGTAGCAGGCTTCCAGTTTAACTGTTTCCAGTATAATAACACCGCTGCTCTCGTCTTGGTTCCATAATCTCCATCCACTATCAGTGGTATATAGTCTTTTATACCTGACAGGCATATATTAAGGCTGTATTGCAGCCAGACAATGGATAAAAAGTTTGAATCCGGATTTATTGTACCTATAGGAGGTTTTGTATAAATAGCCTGAAGGTCATATGTCCATAAATCATTATCCCTAATCAGCGTGATTAGTTTGGACGTATAGGATACATCTGTTGCCCAGCCATCTTCTTTTATAAGGTAACAAGACTCACGGTAATCCGTTACTCCTTTCAAATTCTTATACCTGGCGTAATTGAGGAATTCATAATATCCCAGAATGCCTTCCGAGACGCTGACATACTTTCGGAATTTTGCCTTTACTGTATACCAGGTCTTATCATTTCTTTGTTCTTGCGTGGAATACTCTTTGAATGAGGTACCGCATGTGTTCGTCCATTTCATGCCAAAGTAGTTGTGACATTCTTTCGCAAGGCTGGATTTTCCCCAGTTTGATTCCAGAATTGCCTGGGCAATTGTCATGCTGGGTAAAATCTTGTATTGGGGATACAACTTTACAGCAGCAATTCCAAGCTGCATAATCAGTTCCTTATTCATCATTATCGGAGTCCTCCTTCTTTCCATCTTTTTCAAGCAGGTTTCTCATAGCTTCATAAAGTCCTGTACTTGCCAGACCACTAATCATACCACCAAGAATGACTGCCATGTTTATATTCGGGATATTAACCAGTACATTAATGATCGTACCTAATAAAAGCATTACTGCGGGGATATACTGGTTGTTAAATTTATCTATCTTTTTAAAGGTGTAGCCAATACATAAGCAAATGCCCAGGGTTATCAGGTTTATGTATTGTAAAAGAAAATCTAAATCCATAAAATATCACCTCTCTTTCATGTTTACATTTAGGCGTTTGCGAAACGCCTAAACCCGAATATATACGGTATATTTCTTTTGTTAGAAGATATAACTCCTAACCGATTTGTGGTAAAATTGAATTGTCCAGAAACAAATCTACCAAAATCCGAAAGGAGTTATATACCTATGATACATATTTTCTCCGCGGAACATTAGAATGGGATAACACTTACAAAATCATTACAAGAATAGTTATTGCTTAGCTGGACGAAGAACTCAGAACAAAAAACCTTCATGCAGATTTGTTCCTTTCAGGATACCTCAACTGCTTACAATTAAGTATAGTCTAAGCAGTAATTAAAATGTACTTTGTCAGTCCAAAAAATTTCTATACCCTATGAGTTTCGTAATCACTTGATATTTACATTCTAATATAAATTTTTAATACTCTGCTCCGTTAAGAAATCTTTCTGTTCATGCTTGATTTCTCTTGCAAACTTAAGGGCTGTCTCGGTTTCTCCGTTACAATGTCCATTCTTTAAAGCTGTTGCTGTAGCCTCTCCCAGTGCAATAGCAGCCCCTACACTCTTAATAAGCAGAATCGTGTTTTTCTCTCTGGCCGCTTCCTTTTGGGTGAATTCCACTTCTCTTTTTACCATTCTTCTTTCAACCCACCAGAAACAGAATCCAGTAATTGCGCTGGGAACACTTATGGCCATTAATAATGCTGATATATCCATCAACTCCTCCTCATTAAAAAAGAGAACCCTCCGCGCTCTCCTAAAATTCTTTCAATATTTCTTGTTTTTCGTTCTCTGATAACTTGGGATAATCCTCGATGATATCCACCGCTGTTCTATCCTCTAACTGTATCCTTGCTTTGATAGCATTAATAAATATAGATTTCTTCCACGTTGGCATACTTTACACCCCCAATACTTCTGCAAATGCAATATTAAGTGTAGCAACTTGACTCTCTAACTCTTCAACTCTTGCTTTTGCGATTGCTACCTCTTCGTCTGCTGTCGGGTTTCGTTCAACAAGGGTCTCTCTATCTTCCTTATAAAATTTACCATCAACATACATACTACCAATGCTAATTGGGAAATGGGTAGTATCTATCGCTATAGCGTCATCCCCATAATGAAATCTTGCGAGTTGATTCGCTATCTCAAAATTATCACAAACCACTATATTTTGTACCACTTCATCTTTGATTAAACTGAATATTTGATTACACCACATACTCTGCCCCTTTCTATTGCTCGGCCCATCTTACTATCACTGTTCCACTGGCACCATTTCTAGCATAATCATAAAGCATTTCAGGAGAACCGAATCCTCCTCCACCTGAATTGGGTGTTGCGGCAACAGCTGAAGTATTTACCCATCCAGCTCCACCACCTGCTCCACCTTGTGCTCTGATCAATGTGTTTGTACCATATCCGGCTCCAGCTCCTCCACCTGAATACAATGTTCCACCGGTTTCTCCAAATGCTCTTGTTGTAGTTCCTTGTCCATATCCATAGTGAGGTGACCTTCCGGGAACTGTTATCATATAGCCAAATCCCATCCAAAATCCACTAGAAAAACCGTTGCTTCCATTGGAACCTCCGTTTCCTCCTTTTGCTCCGTTATTGGATTCCCATCCGGCACCGCCTCCACCTGAACCACCATTTCCACCGATGCCAGCGGCATAGTTTTCATAATTTCCTGTACCTCCGTTCCATCCACTTGTGAGAACACAGTAAAGAGCACTTTCTCCCCCTCCAGCTGATAATCCTCCAAAGTACGTTGTACCAGCAACAACAGTATTTATAGACATTGGTTCAAGGTTTATCCAACCGCTTGTAGTAGCACCAGCACCTATTGTTATACCAATTTGTTGACCCGGAGTTACAGAAACATTAGCATAAGTAGCAGTCCTTCCTCCAGCACCACCACCTGCTTGGTAACCTCTTCCTCCTCCTCCTACACAGAAGACATCAACGATCCTTACACCATCTGGTACTGTCCAAACTTGTGATGATGTAAAAACTATTTGGCCGGCTGGAACAGTTCCCTGCCATGCCAACCTTGCAACACCGTTTACTCCTATGTATATCTTCTTTACCTTACGAGCTACATTGTTCACTCCTACATACGCTTTCTTTGCCTTTCTTGCAACATTGGAAACCCCTATGTATAAACCTTTTGACATACAAGCCTCCTATTCATAAACAAAGTAAAGCGAACCACTAGCCAAAGCAGATACTCCCGCTGTAAGGTCTGCAGTACCATAATCACTAGACATTTTTCTCCAAGGACCCCACCCTGTTCCACCGGAACTCCTAATATAAAATGCATTATCACCATGAAATCTAATTGCGATTTGAGCCCCATATCCCCCTGACGGGTCTGTATGTGGAATATAAATTACATGAAACCAATCGGTATCAGGAAAACCAGGAATGTTTGTTGATGATGCGATATATGGAGAGGGATATGTTGCAGATGTAAAATCTATAACCCCATACCATGCCGATTGTGCAAAGTGACTTGGAGGGTGTCCGCCTATTGAATCTGCATTCCCTCCATTAGCTGGTAAACTAGTGGGTATGGCAGGCAACCCTGTAATCATGCTTGCTGGATGAGTATCTGGGTGAACATAGTTGTTTGCGTTATCGGCCACTCCATTTAACTTCATCTTATCCGTTGGACTCATTAATCCTGCTATTGTAGTACTTGCATTACCATAGGTAGTATCTGTAAACTTTGCATTTGCAGGGACATTAGATTCCACGGTATGGCCGTTTACCATTATTGGGTTTCCTGCTTTATCTTGTGCTTCTTTTAGTTCTGTATCCAGGATATCCATATTAGCATTAAAATCCTGCACATTATAGAAATCATCTGGAGCCGGTTTCTTTAGTTTATAATATGTTGTTTCATCCATTAGCTTAATACCTCCTCTCTTAATTCTCCATATGTTTTATGGCGTAATTGTACATGTGTATATTGGTGCAATGTACTATTTTGGTTATACATTAGTAATAATGTTATAACAATATTACACGGCACCACCCGATCAAGCAGGTTACCGACCTCAGCATATTTTTTCTTGGCAGTTAAAGCCACTTTAACAGTCAAAGCATATGCACTACTGTCTAAAATAAGCTTATACCCATCTCTCCCACACAAAAGATTCAACTGCACTTCCAGATTTGTATATGTATACGGAAGCTGCTCATTCAACCTTGTCAATATCCTGAATTTCCGATCACTCAATGTATCTGTATCAAGTGCTTTTATCCCCAAGATACATTCCCATCTCTTAACCCCGTTTAATGTAGACTCATTAACAAACTGATCATCCAGTACATTTTCAAGTTCTTCCCATAGTCTTATAACCTCTGTGTTTTCCGCTGCTGAAAGAGCTTTAAATTCTTTTATTTCTCTCAGTACACCGGGAAGGTACTCTATCAGATTTATCTCCCTATCCAATTACCGTCCCCCTTACCGGAATAGCATCAGCGGTTAAAACCAGGTTAGATGCCTCTCCATTAATAGTTGTACCTGTAACATCAACAACTCCTGTAACATTCAGTAACCTTGACTCTAACTGAGAGATACGTATAATCAAGCTGTCATTATTATCCCATGTTTTACACAGTTCTAAGAAATAATTATCAATTACTCCTGTGATATAGCTCTCTACTTCATGAAAGGAGTACCCCTCCTGATATGTTATGTTAAACGTAAGATTGACCTTGGTCTCCGTAACAGTCTCAACCGTTACTATATGCCCGATTGGAGCCAAACCGTCGCCCCCGCCTCTATTTATAGTCGGGTCAACCATTGTCTGCACAGTATCAATTAAGGTTGTTGTTGCTTTCCCATAATCTGAATTAATGACTACCAGTTTTACCGTTCCTCCGCCATTCCACACAGGATACACTTTTACTCCGCCAACACCGGAAACAGCGTTTACTTTTTCGATATAATCCGCTTTGTTCCCGCCAAAGGATTTGGTCGAAAGAGTTGCATAATACCTGCTTCTGAAATCTTCGGTTTCCTCTTCGTCTTCACCGGGTATCAATATTTCAGTCAATGCAGCCGTTGTCAGTCCATCTATGTAGTCAATGGGTATCAGCATGCCAAGATTGCCATTCGGTGTACTTCCTGGAGTTTCACAGGTCAGTTTCCATATACCGGTTGATATCTTTTCCGATGCGGCATAATTATAATCTCCGCAGCTAAACCTGTCACCAACAGCTAGATCAATGTTAAATTCACCTTTCGCAACCGTATAAGTTGCAGCAGAAGGTGTAAGGCCTCTTTCAGCTGCCCTCTTAATCAGATATTCTCTGGACGCCGTGTCCGCGAAAGCTTCATTTAAGATTACATCCATTTCTATGTAGGTCTGTGCCAGCTCCACTGCTATCGGTGCCAGGGCATCAAAGATGATACTTCCTTCTCTTTTATCAATAGAATCCGGGATCTGTTCCAGCATTCGTTCGAGAATGGCATCATAAGTATTTGCTTCATACATTAGTAATCCACCTCCTTTTCCATCACTATATCCCCCCAATCAGTACGAACGGTAAAGGCCGCAGTTACGCTTCCCTTTTCCTCCGTAAAGTAAAAATCTTCAACTCCAAGTACCCTCTCATCCCGCAGCAGAGCTTCTGCTATTCTTCTCTGTAAGGTAGGCAGCACATAGGCATCCGGTTCACCAACCAGATCTTCAAGCTGTATCCCATAATCCTCGCTGTAGATTAGATAATCATCTCTCTCGGTACTAAGCCTTAAATAGATCGCCTGCTTTATTGCCTCCAATCCATCAACTTTACCCAGCATTCTATTGTTCGCTATATCAAGCCGGTAACTTCTACTGGGTTGCTCTACCACCTCAACTTCTGTATATTCAAAATCAGCCATCCGACACCACCTTATCCATTATGATATACTTCTGCCCACCCTGCATGCGAATCATTACTACTTGATCACCAACCACCAGGTTCTTTGCCTTATCCGTAATCACCAAAAATCCCCTTGTTATAGTACGTTTTTGCTCCAGATAAATGGTTAGGGGTGTGATGCCGCTTACTGTCCCATAAAGTACAACTGTTGGCTTACTTGCATCGACTGCTTCCAGGGCTACTCTCTTAAGCAGCGGTATTAATCCCTCACTGGCCATAGATACCACCTCCTAATAAATCCAGGTCCATAAAGTGACTGTCTTTGTTATAAGTATGCGTTACCCGGTTGACAAGCATGTAATCCTTAAGAACGATATCCCCCAGGTTCATATTAACATAAACTCTTGTTCCTGCTCTTACCCTGGTATCTCCAAACAGATTTTTAAAAGATAAGCTTCTGGTTTTTGTATTATAGAAATGAAGCAGTGTAGTAGCTTTCTTTCTTGTCGAGGCTTTTATTTGCTCAATACTGGTATTGGAATCACCACTGATTGATTCATAGTATTGTAAAACCCCCCACTTATCAACATTCTCATCACTTTGCTCTACAAACACCTCTCGGCTTCCTAAGGAGTCACTATTATAGACTATTTTGATTCGGTTATATGTGTTTGTATCAATACTGGAACTGTAGTCAAAATCCTCTCCGCTTTCATTACAGATTAAGATATCTAATGTCATATTTTCCATGCTTTTTAAAGTCAATTTTCCATGTTCATCATACATGGTATATAACAAGCCTTTGGCAGTCGTAGTTAAGGTAAGTGCCGTATTAATGATATCAAAGAGAGTCTGGTTATCTTCATCCCTGGAAGGTATGACATATTGCGTATCCTCGATCTCTCCTACCTGAAGGTTGAAATCTGCTGCCAGCAGCTTTATAACCTCACTGGCTTTTTTATTCTCATAGGTGTATGTATCTTTATTCTTCAGATACCTTAACTGATCATATGCTGTAACTTCAATGACATTAGCCTTTGTACGTTTCTTGGAAAATACAAATCCATAAAACACTTTTTCATCATCATATTGAAATGAAATAGAATTCCCTTCTGTAAAAGCAAGCGCTTCATCCTTTATAACAGAAAAAGTCAAAACTCCTGGCGTACCTTTTCTCTCCGTTGTCCACTTAACCCCATCCAGAACAGAAGGAAAATATAATTTATTATTGTTTTCAATAAATAATTGCATTCTTTTCTCCCCTCTTTTTAATTTCATTATGCATAACCGGTAGGTATTTTTTTAGTATAGATAGGTAACTTCTTCATAGTATCCGGTGTTATATAAAAGTACGAAATATCCGGCATTTTAGGTGAATTTTTTGCTGCTGATGGTGTAATCGTTTTAACTGTAGTTGTAGTAGGCTTCGTAGAGGTGTTCGTATTGGAGGATGAATTATTCTTTGTAGGTGCGCTGTTCTTTGAAGGATTCGATGCGGAAGCCGGTGCAGAAGATGCTTTTACATCCTGTATCTTCAGCACCTGACCAACAGACAGCTTATTGGGATTACTGATTCCATTTAATTTTGCGAGATTCCAGCACTTCGCACCATCTCCAAGAAGCTTCTTGGCTATCGCCCATAGAGTATCTCCTTTTTTTACAGTGTAAGTGTTCGGAATCGTATTCTTTGCCTTATTTCCTTTTTTTGAACTGCCTAATTCTTTTTTTGTCTTAATGTCTAATTTCTTAACCAGGGTCTCATACTTTATATACTCTTTTAATTCAATAGAAACATCCAAGTCCGGCGCATTGTCTTTTGATTCCGTAAACGTGTAGTTCTCTAACACTACCAGCATATTTGTCCACATAATATCCCGACTCATTATTTGTTCAGAACCTTCTTTGTATCTGTTTACTATAAACTCAAATGGTGTGCCCATAAATTTAAGCTTTTCAAAATATTCCAGATAATACCCTGCCGGTTGAAAAGAATTTTCATAAATAGCAAAAGGATACCACGTAGACAGGGGTAAGATTATATCAAACTTAATGGAGGTAAGACCCGGAGTTTTTATTATATTGACTTCACCCTCGTTCATTAAATTAACTGTTTTATTCTGATTATTTATTGTCGTTTGCAGCTTTGATGGAGGAATTGGCAGCAACACCTTTCCCATATAAAACTTATACATTCTACACCCCCTCTGCGGAACTGCTCATTGCTGTTTCAACTTCATTTTTTAAATATTCTACAATTCCGTCAATATCTCTCGTTCCTTTAATACTGTTATTATTAATCATGTCAACCTTAATTTCCGAGGTTGTAAATCGATTAATTGCATCTCGCTCTGCCACATCATGAAGATATTTCAGATCCTCATCACTTATATTCACTTTTTCAGCCATTTTACTTGTATTATCGGCAGTTGTTGATACATTGTCGTAAAGGTCTGTATTATTTGTATTGTCCAGAGGATTAACGGAAGGGTTAATCAAAGGGTTGGCGGAAGAATTATCTATAAAATTAGTGGAAGGGTCTTGTAATTCATTTTTCTTATCCTTTGAATTAAACAGATTGCTCCCCCAATTATACCCACCATCATAAGCCTCTGTCATATCAACCCTATAATTTATCTCTGGTGCGTTACGATTAAGCGTAATTGAATTCTCGTTTTTTCCCCACGAAAGGACAGTACCTTTCAAACCTTCAAGGCTAGCAGTCCAATCGGTACCAAAAATTGCATCGATTATTTTAGTTACGATCATCCCCAAAGACAGAAACCAGGAGATAATTTGTCCAATTAAATTTGCAACTGCACCACCCAAGCTGTCAAATCCACCATTTATTACATTAAAAATCCATTCGAAGATTCCGATGAAAGGTTCTACAAAAATGGTATAGAAATATTGAATCATCCCATTTATAGCGCCTATAAATACATTAGCAATAAGCGCTGCAAGCCACATGAACGCTCCTGCAATTAAACCAGTCGCACTTAAAGATGTACCTGCAAAATGGTTTATTGCAGCTACGACACCATAAATAATCGCTATAACAGCTATGATTAATAGTATAATCCAAGTCAATGGACAAGCTAAAAGCGCCGTATTTAATCCTTGAACTGCAACCATTTCAGTAAAGGTTGCCCCTGCTGCAAATGCCTGTTGCGTTGCTAAAATCCCCGCTCTCAGTGCTGCTGCCGCCTTTAAGCCATTTGATATGCCCTGCACAATATTCAGAGCAGTCAAAACTCCGGTATATATCACCACAGCTACAACTATACCGTAAATAAAAGGTGCTATCATCCCCCAATTGTCCGTAAAGAAGTTTCCAATTCCGGCTATTACATCAAAGAGCTGGGAAGCAACCATACCTATAGCCTGAAAACCAGTTATCAAATTGTTCTTAAAAGTCTGAAATGCGGTACTCCCCGTTATTTTCCCTATCTTTTCTAATACAGCCTGGAAAGCCATCTGACCATTGTCCTTAATGCTATTACTTACCTCCGCCCAGGTAATTGGTAGCTTACCAAACTGCTCTTCTACCGTTTGACCTGAAAGAAACATAGCAGCTTTGATTACATCAGCAGTCAGTAAACCTTCCGATGCCCAATCTCCCATAGATCCCTTTGCATGCTGTACATTTGTCATGTAATCTTCGATAGATGCAGCCAGTAATGGAGCATTCTGTAGGATATCCTTATATCCGTCTCCCTGAATACCGCCCGCACCCATTGCCTCTGATAGCTTCGACATAGAATTAGCCTGGTCTTGTGCACTAGCACCACCAACCTTATAATTCTTATTCATTAATTCAGTGAAAGCAATCAATTCATCCTCATTGCTAAAGGCACCTTTCGCTTTTGTACCAAGTTCATAGACCATATCAGCAGTATCTGCATAACTTGTTCTGGACCGCTCTGCAGCTTCAAAAACCTTCTGGGAAAATTGTTCTGAGGTTTGTAATCCTTTATTTATAGCATCCAACTTCATTTTCGTCAGGTTCATTTCATCAGATGCGCCCATTATCTTTTTGCCAGTATCAATAAAAGAAACTCCAATGCTTTTTGCTTTATCAACCAATGTAACGACTGATGAAGTACTATTGTTTAATGATTCTGTCAATTTATTCTGAAGCTTTATAGCTTCTTCGATAGGACTTAGAATCTTCTTTTGTTCATCGTTGGACGCTGCAATTTGTGCTTGCAATTTCGCTTCTGCCTGCGTACCCAGATTAACCTCACGAACGAAGGCCTTCTGTGTAGTCGTGCTGTGGTCAATGTTAGTTTCTATCTTATCTATGAAGACATTAATCATATTAAGGCCATTTAAAGCAGCACCGAAGCGGCCTCCGCTAAAGGCATCATCAAAACGCTGCCCTGTTCTTGCCAAAGCAGTATTCATGTTCTGCAGTGCTAGTGTTGCTCCATCGTATACCTCGATGGCGTTTTCTACTGACCCCATATCTCACCTACTTTCTTTTTGCTCTGGCTCTTCTATCCGCTTCCCGGTCAGCTTTGATCTTCTTTTCAACCGACGCGATGACAAAGGCCTTTTCCTTAAGACTTAGCTGCATGTACTCCCATGGTTTCCAATGGAGCTTCAGTATACAGTAATAAAGAATACTTGCCTCGCCGTCGGTTTCAATTAGTTTTTTGCTTCTTCTACCAGCTCTTCCGTATCCGTATTAAATCCGTTGATTTCCTGGACTTTTAATATAAGATCGGAATACTCTCCACTCTTAAGCATAACCTTTAACAGGTTGTCAGCACCTAATACACCATAGGAATTCTGTAACCCGGCATCGTTAAGCTCAGGATACACTACGCATTTCGCTGCCAGTTTACCAAGATACATATTACCATCGGTTTCTGTTGTAAACTGACCTTTTCTCCCAGGTACCGGCACTTTCCTGGTGCAGGCTTTTCGAATATCTTCGTCCTCTTTGGAAGAAATACAGCATAATTCCCACTCCACCGGCTTACCGGACTTTTTCAGAAACCTCTTTGATGCTACAAATTTCACATTTTCCTCTTTTAATGCGTTTTCCGCAAAAAACATACTTAATTCACTCATATTTATATCCTCCGATTATTGTAATAAGATAAATAGCAATCATATAAGGTGAATGAAGTATAATTACCTGCCAAAACATAAATAATCTCTTATCTATGCATTTAACTGCTTTGAAGGAATATACTTAAATTCAACTTATATTCAATATAAAATGGGAAGAGACTCCTGGTTCTCCTGCAATACACCGCTGAAAGACAATATTTATCTATCATGCCTGTAATGAACTATTCTTGTGATTAATACTTCACCTGCTAATGTGCAGATATCCTGTGTGCGGCAGTGAACCTGGCGCTCTTCCGTTAATTTACTTTAAACGCAACAGTCTCTATGACTTACATACGCATTCCTTTTATTACATCAAAACCTTTCTTCATTTCCCAATCTTCAAAGGTGAAGTCCATATCCTCCTCAAGATACTCACCATCGGCATCAAATTTTGCAAGTATCCCTCCATCCATATTACAACCTTTTAGTATAATTTCCTGGGTGCCAATAGTAGAAGTAGGATCAGAATTTATTATCTGTATATCAAAATAAATATCCTTTCCTGAGTTCTTATAATCATATAGTAATTTTCTAAAGATTGACGTATTATAATGGAAGGTTGCCGATCCGGTTCCCTTCCATCCTGTAGTCTTATTACCCTTTCCCGTCTTACCGAGAATCGGAATTTCTGATTTGGTCTTTTCCATTTTAGCTTCAAGATTGATAGCCTGCATGAAATTATATACTTGCGTTCCAATCGTTACATAGCATTCAGCCAGTGAGGCACTAATTGCGTCCTGAGCATTCATAATAGCATTCGCCATATTTTTTTACCTACTTTCTTTTAATTTACAGCAACTTCCATATACAGCTTCTTCATAGCTGCTACCGGGGTAACCGGGCAAGTTACAACAACTGAATCTTTCGCAGTACCTTGTAAGACAATAACTTCATCCTTTATAAATTCTTCAATTGCACCGATTTGTGATAATGCATCCATATAGCTAATAACATCATTCCAAAGCAGACTCTGGCCGGCACTGTTGTTCTGAATATTCCCTATGTATTTCGTGTTGAAAATCGCAGCAATGTCATTGCCTACCTGATCCAGTACTCTGATAACCTGGTTGTTCGAAAAATCCTTGCTCTTTTCCTCTGTAAAGGAGATCAGGGAATTGATATCATTTAAGACTCTGATGCTATCCCCTACCTTATGGAACAGCAGCTCACCGGCACCTATTCCCTGGGCTAACGCCTGCTGACTATAATTGGTATCAACCTTAAATTCTCCATTATAGGCCTTGTTTGTCAGATCTTTATTAACTTCGCAGGCTGCTTCCCTGCCGGCCAGCCAGTACATTAATGAATATACCGGGAAATCTACGTTATTATCCGTAATAGCATTTTTCAGATTGATTACACCTTCATCATCTGCTGCCATACGATATACGATTGTCTGAAATTTTACGCCAACTTCATTTCTCATACGTTTGGTAAAAGCCACAAACAAAGCAATTACTTCTGCTGCATCAGATGGGCAGGCCAGGATGTTAAAAGAATAACTTTCAAGCTTTGTTAAGAAATTCTGATAATCTGTACCTGTCACCGCCTCCCCATTGGTACCTCCGGTAAGTGGTGTTCCGGCTGTAACTGCAAGTTCAGCTGTTTTTACAGGCTCCACATAATCATTTGCCACCAGTTCAGATGCCGCTGCAACTGTCTGAGAATCCACCAGGGCAGTATCCAAATAAGTGGATACATCAAATTTGTCATTATCGTCTGCGTTTACGGCAATAACTGTCTTGAGACTGTTTCCTCTGACTCCTTTATACTTTGCTGTAACAAATGCATTGGAAGCTTTCACTCCCCCATTTAATTTGTAGAAATAACAGGTCTGAGCATGCTGGAATAAATCTCTTAAGCCCTTTAACTTATCACTTGTATAAGCGTATCCAAAGAGTTTCTGAGAGTTTGTCAGAAACTCTCCCTGTGTTACAGTAAATACCTCCCCATCTGTACCCCAATCGAGCACCAGTGGAAATGCTACAAACCCTCTGTCAGAATAGGATAATGAAGCATTGGCAGCACTCACAAAATTAATGTAAGCGCCAGGAATTACTTTGTTTTGCGTTGTAAATGTTCCGCCACCTAACATGAAATCACCTTACCTTTCAGGAAACCCTCAAGAATTTCCTCAACTTCCGATATTGAATAAGCTCTGTCCTCTGCCAACAGGGCATTGAGCAGATCTTTATTTTCGGCATATTTTTTACTTGCTGCTAACTGTTTCTTCGTAAATGTTACAGGCTCATTATTTTCTTCCTGTATGATTTTTGCTTTCGCCATATTAATAACCATACCTTTCTCATATTCTGCAAACTAAGTGCCACAGTCCCACTAGTCCCATTGCAGGCCTCATCTGCCTGCTGATTTGGTTTGCCACAAATCAGGGTGCAAATTATGTATTTCAACAATTAACTTGAGCACCCATGCAACCGAAAGCTCTCCTACAGTACTGCTCAAAATAAGAAGTGTGAAATGTTCTTTATTTCGTATTAGCTCCCTATTTCATTTTTTACATTTAAAGACTGCATTTTATCAATCTCTTCTTTGGTAGTGTATGCAAAGTAATTATATTGCACATAAAAATGCAGTATCTCTTCTGTAATCTCATAATTCATTTTGGTACCACGGAGCAGTTTTCCGTCTGACGTAATATACTCCAAGGCCGAAAGCCCAGGAACTATCTCTGCTATTTCGCTGTTTTTATTCACAGTACCGGGGTAATACTGGATATCAAAGGAGTGCTCCAGGTATAACCGGTTACTCATCATCTGTTTACGGCTTCCCTTTATCAGCTTCACCAAAAAGCAAGGCATCGTAAGCTCATTCTGGACCCCGTCCGTATAGATATGAATATCCTCTCCATAAGTTGCTTCCAGCATTGTAACAATGCCATTAACAATATCCTTTACCATCCAAGTCCTCCTTAAGAGATTTAATAAGCTCTTCTATAACCATGGGTTTCTCTTTCTTATCAAATTGAAATCCATCAAGACCTCTTTGCCTGTAAAGCAGGTAATCCGGATCCTGGATTCCTGCTTTACCGAATTGTTTGTTCAGAGAATATGATTTTATTGTATTGACGACATCATATTGAAGCTTTTGGATTGTCGCTTCCTGCTGCTTGATAATTTCAAGCAACATCTCTTTATCACTTTTACTCTCTCTCAGGACTTCTATGGCTGCCATAGCTGTTTTCAGTTTTTTCTTCGCCTGATTAAACTCTGATTTTGGTACCGCATTTCTAGGGAATTCTTCATTGATTTGTTTCATCAGGCCCTCCAGATCAATACGGCCATCATCATTTATCATGGCTCCTTCTATTAATTTTCGTATCCACTTCATCTTGTTTCCTCCATAGATAGTTATTCCCGCTCTCCGGGTATTGGGATCTGGCCGTTATACTCCGGCGGAGTTTTGATAGTTTTACGTCATTCCGGACAAAAGCAATACTTAATCTGCCTTCCAGCATCAGGGTGTCAGGAGCCAGCTGCTGCAATAGAAAGAAAGCACTCAACTGCTGAAGGCAGCTAAGTGCTTTATTGTTCAACTCTATTCCCTTATACTTTAATATTAACACATTTCTTATGTCCGGTTAATTTCGTCTTTATTTCATATTTGTTTCAGATGAGTTCCAATCCCTCTATCCCAAACAATAATACACTGACTTCTATGGTTATTTCATTTATCCAACGGCTTATAGAAGCTTTACTGGAACTATAAATCAATGCCGCATCATCATAGTTCATCTCGTCTAATATACAGCTTTCAAATGCTTCATACTTTTCTTGCAGCCCTTTTTTTTCATAATCTTCCTTTATAACTGCCAGCGCATTATCTATATGTGTCACCACAATCAAGCTTCTCATCTTACTTCTTTTAATGCTTTCCACATATAGCTCATCTGTCTTCGACTGATAATGGTTGAACTTATCATACTTTGTTATATCAGTCATTCCTGCCTCAACACTTTTTTTCAATTTACAGTAGTTCTTTAGTAATAACTTCGTGTTATGTAGAGCTTTCCTGTTTCTCTCAGTCCTCTGTTCTATACTGTATTCTTTAATAGCTTTTCTTATAGCTCCTTCAATAAAATCATCTGTCACTTGTATGTTCACCCAAACACTCCTCTCCAACAGGTATAGATAGCACCTGTTTTCAAACCAGACTTCTCTGTAATACTTCTTTTTCCTGTCTATCTGCAAATATTAGCTTTTATTCCTTTATCTTAAAATATTCTCTGTACACTTTGAACATATGGTATACCCATTTATTTCAACCAGCCCTTCTGTTTCAGAACACAGTATACAGCCAATATCCCGTTTATAGACTTCCACGTTTACCGTATTATTCACCCATGGAGCCCCCTTCCCAGTGATATTATTACGGCTTTTATCAGAATCAACCGGTTCGCCATACTTAACATATCTATTTAACCCTTCTAACGATATTCTTATATCTCTCCCCTTTAACACTGAAGCTTTCCTTATCTCAATAGGAATAATTATCCTGCTGGATTGGCTTTGTCTACTTTCCCTTAACATATCCATCGTAAATTACCATTCCCCCTTAATTGATATTATAATTTTTATTTTTCTAATTTTAGTTTGACACAACTTCGAATTTCCTATATAATATAGGTAATAGTTCATTCGCTATATTTCGTCAATTAATTAGAATATCCTAAGTACATGTTTTAATTATATATAGCATATCCTAAGTTGTCAAGTCTGTAATTAGATTTTCCTAATTTTATTGAAAGAGGTATTATTATGTATGAAATTTATGAGCTTTTATTAAGTGAAAAGGGTTGCAGGACTGCAGATGTAGCAAGAGAAACCGGAATTAACCAGACCGTGTTCTCAGAGTGGAAAAAGGGTAAAAGCACTCCTAAATCTGACAAGATGCAGAAGATTGCGGATTTTTTTAATGTGCCTTTAGAATACCTTCTGGGTAAAAATGGTATCGTTACCTGTCAGGAATGTGGTATGATGTATTATGCCTCAGATATAACCGAGTGCCGTACTCACGATGAATTTCATAGAAAATACTTGCTGGCATCAAGATTTTATGGTGACTTTTATCCATTACCAGTAATCGAAAACGAAAAGAACAAATACCTTAATCTAGCTTCTAATTACGATAATACCTTTGAGACCAGAGTAAATGCCTGGATAGAAGTGATACGAGCTTATTTTTCACGAAGCCTTTCCGGATGGAATTACGAACTGGAACACCCTACCTTTGATAACTATGCCGCTATGTTACTAAATACCAAAACCTTAGAGGACAGAATCAATGACACGGCAGTTTATACACGACTTGTAAGGATGTATGGTAAACAGAAGGGACTGGAGGAAGGAAAGACAAATTTTCTTGTGCCCCAGGCTGCCAGACTGCACTCTCCCTCCTCAAACGAAAATTCAGAAGATGAGAATATGCTGCTAAAGGAATTCAGTAAACTGAATGAAAAAGGAAAAAGCGTAGCCGTTAATCGTGTGACTGAGCTTACATATATACCTCAGTACACGGATAATGACCCCAGTATACCCAAAAAGAAAGAACGATACGTTCCAACAGAAGAGGATATTCGTTCCCTGGTTGCCAGAAATGGTAAGAAGATGACCAGAGAGGAAGCCATAGAGTTTATAACTGAAATGTATTCCGATGACGATGAATAATCAAAAAGGTGGTTCTATGGATTACAACATAATAAAATTAACAACCTTAGAGGTATTTCAAAAATGTAATATAAAGTCATTTCCAATCGACTGTACTGAAGTTTTGGAAGCATACGGCATGAAGGTTGAACCTTACTCTGCACAGAAACCAAGAAAATACGAAAAATGTATGTCTTTCAGCAAAGATGCCTTTACCTTAAAGAAAACCGTATATTACAACGATGCTCAACTACCAGGCAGAATATACTTTTCACTTGCCCATGAGATTGCTCACATTGCTTTAAAGCACTCAGAACCCAGGACTCCTATGCATGAAAAAGAAGCTGACACTTTCGCAAGTTACTTTATAGCTCCCAGAATCGCCATACATTATGCTGCTTGCAAAAACTATGTACATGTAGCAAAACTATTCGACATTTCCTTTGAAGCTGCACATTATGCATTTAATGATTACAGAAGATGGCACAGAAAATCGATCCATACTTTAGATGCACTGGATAAAACCATCTATAATCATTTTTATAATAAGGAGTATAACGGATTTGTTTACCGTATTGCTAACTGTCATTTTTGTGGGCAGGAGTTATATAATACGGAGGAACCACATTGTAAAAAATGTGAAAAGCTTTTTCATAGCTCTAATCACTATTCCTCTTATTCTGTCCATAATGATGATTTTCTGATTGCTGAATCAAACTGGCTATATGGAGAACATTAGCAAAAGAGGTGTTATAATATACCTGCCTAAGGCAGAATTATAACACCTCTTTTTTAACGCCTAACTCATGTTTCATCGATACAAGGGATTCATACCATTCCTGCATTGTGCTGCTAATAAGAAATTACTTAAGCTTAATATGCTGTTCCGACACCCATCCTCTTTGTTTCGCATAGTTCAATTCTTTTTCATCTAAACCTTCATAATGCCCCCATTTACATAATCTTTTGATTTTCTCTTCGGTAAAGGGCTTATTCTCATCCCATAAGCCTGTTTGAACAGCTAATCGTCTTATCTGTGCATTGCGTTTTATTAATTTAAGACTGTAATCTATGGACTGTTTTACAGCAGTTCTGCTTATATTGTAGTATTTGCCAATGTCCTCCATGTTCATGTTATCTATATACTTCATTCTGAGCAGCTGCATCTTCTTTTCATCCATAAGAATTTTATCAATTATAATCCATAATTCATCCTTTAGCTGCTGATTGGACACCTTTTCCACAACTTCAGTTTCTACATCAGCCTCGCCAGGTACTGTTTCAGAATAGCTTATATCCTCATCATCTCCATCAGCTACCACTCTATCCAGGCTGCTGACTTTATTTCTATACATAAATCTTTGAAGCTGTTCTACCTCTTTGACTGACATTAACAGCGTCGAGGCAAACTCCTCTTTGGTTGGCTGCCTGTTTAAATTATACATATAATGAGAAGATAGCTGATTATACCGATGAATTTTCTCCTGGGTATGAACCGGTACGCGAATAAACTGCCCACTGTCTTCCAGAAACCTTTTAATCGCTTGTCTTATCCAGAAAGGTGCATAAGACATGAATAAAACACCTTGTGTGACATCGTATTTCTCTACTGCTTTTATCAGGCCGAAATAAGCCTCATGCATCAACTCCTCTAATTCTATTATTGCGACGCAGCCATAGCTAGCTTTGCAGGCATAGCTATACTTTTTAACAATTGAAAATATGATACCTTGATTCATTCTATATAGTTTACTCATATTTCCGGTAACATCCTCGCCTTTCTTTATGAGCTCAATCAATTCTTCATTACTCATTCAATCAACCCCTTTTTCTTTTTTATGAATTGTAGATATTTTGCTTTCGTAAGTACAATAACTTATTTGTAATCTGACAGATGAATCAGCTTTTACTTCATGCTATATATATTAGTACATTGATCAGAGTACTCTTACTTGCCGCAAAAAAAGTTTCCTATGAAGAAACTTTTATAGTAAAATTTTTTCTATTCTGGATCCATTAACAAGACTGCTTATCTATGCTTTTAAAGTATACAATTCTTTTACTATTACTTTTTTCATAACTCACGTTAATACTTTAATTTTTATGTATATCCAAATAGATTTCGTTTCCTTATAAGAAACATTATAGCTTCAATATTTTCCACTGTCAAGAAACATTTAATAAAATATTTTAAATTTTGTTGCTTAATTAGAAATTTATGATATACTATAAAGAATATGGAGGTGCGTAACATGGGATTAAAAGAAAATTTAAAAGCCAAAAGAATTGAGTTAGATCTTACTTTGGAAGAGGTTGCAAGCAAAGTCGGTATCGGACGTTCTACGCTGCACAAATATGAAAATGGTACTATCCCTAATATTCCATCTGAAAGAATCGAGAGTCTTGCAGCGGCTTTAGGCACCACTCCCGCCAGATTAATGGGGTGGGATACCACAGAAGATACCATTATTTCCAAGGAATTACTAATGTCAAAAGAAGCTCTTGCTTCCATTAAGAATTTTTCAACCAATGTTGATTCCAAAACAGGTATTACTATGATGGATATTTTTAATAAATTAATATCGGATATAGAATTTATGAAATCTATTGACCTGCTCCTTACCTTTAAAACCAGAACCGAGAATGAGTGGGAGGAAATGGAGGCTGCTTTTTATAAACTAAGCAGTGAAGAAAAGCATAAATTAAAGGTTGATACATTAAAAGATTTTAGTTTAGATCGAATTATGGAGCGTATGCGTACTGCAGTGATGAATACAATAAATGCCGATATAAAAGGTTATTATAATATTAAAACCGAAGAGGAAGAGCTAAAAATCAGTATCCGCCAAGGTAATACTTCCATATTTCATGAAGGTTGAGCTTCTCAATGAGTCATGAAAGCACATAACAGAAACCTGACCGATACGAACAGGTTCAAATCCTGTTCGTATCGGTTACAATTCTGCCATCCTTTATCTCAATAATACGATCTGTTTTCTCTGCTATTCTGTTGTCGTGGGTGATAATAACAAAGGTGGTTCCTTTTTCTCCATTGATTTTGCGAAGAAGTTCATATATTGTCTCTGCAGAATCCGAATCCAGGTTACCGGTTGGCTCATCAGCAAGAATAATCTCCGGAGAATTCATCAGGGCCCTTGCAATTGCAGTTCTCTGCTGTTGTCCGCCGGACATTTTGGAGGAAGGATTGTTGATAACATCTTTAAGCCCAACCAGCTCCAGATACTCCTCCGCCTCACTCCTTCTTTTTTTCCCTCCCTTTCCATACTGTATCTCATAGGGCATCAGTACATTTTCCAGAGCAGTGAATTCAGGCAGCAGATAATGAAACTGAAAAATAAAGCCGATGGTCCTGTTACGAATTTCGGCCAGTTGGTCAGCCGGCAGCTTATTGATTTTAAGACCATTTACATGAATCTCACCAGAAGTAGGTTGGTCCAGGGTTCCCATAATATTAAGAAGAGTCGTTTTACCGCTTCCTGACTGTCCAATAATCGAATTAAAGGACCCTTTTTCTATATTTAAGTTAATATCATAAAGTACCTGGTTCTGGATTTCTGAGCCGTATATTTTATTAATATTTTTTAATTCCATAACATACTTCATCTTTTACCTCCTGGTTTCATTAATTATTGCGTATAATATCTACCGGATTTAGTCTGGCTGATTTTACTGCCGGCAGCAAGGAAGCCGCTACGGAGGACAGCAATGCCACCAATACAGATATACTAATAAATCCTTTGTTTAGATATAATGCAACGATTGGGGTACCATCAGGATTTAATGCAAAGGTACTAAATCCATAAGATAAGCCGAGACCAAGAACAATTCCAAACGCTGCCCCGAAGCCTCCAAGAATAATCCCCTGTGAGAGAAAAACATAACACGCCATCCGGTTTTTCATACCCATGGCCTTTAAAATGCCTATCTGCTTTGATTTCTGCAATACCGATATAGCAAGAACACTGGCTATTCCAAGCACAACAGATATAAGTACGAATATCTGTATCATATAACTTGATATACTCTGACCTTTCAATCCGCTTAGCAGCTGCTCATTCTGTTCCTTCCAGTTCGTTATGGTAACATCCCTTCCTTGTAAGGCAGTACTTATGCTATTACCTATGATATCTGCCGAAAATACCGATGAATCCTTCACCTGAATTTCTACAGAAGTAATTTTTCCGTCTTCTTTGAATATATCCTGAGAAGTCTCAAGATTTGTAATTGCCCAAGTCGTATTAATAGATTTCACCTTCAAATCATAAAAGCCTTTAATCGTCAGTGTAACCAGTTCTTTCTCCGGTGTAATGACGCTGATATCCTCTCCGGTATGAAGGTCATATTTATCCTTTATATCCGTTCCAAGAATAACTTCATTTCTTCCTACAGGCATACTTCCCTCTACCAGTTGCTTTTTTAGATCATAGATTTCATCTGCACTTGTTAAATCAAAGCCTCTTAAAAGCAATGATGCAGCATCCTCTTCTCTATCAAGAAAAACCGGATGATCAGAGACAGGAGAAATGGTAGTAATATCCTTATCCGCCGATTGTATCAATTTAATAATTTCATCATAATTATTTAATTTTTTATCTGCTGCATCCGCTGTAACGGTTATCTGTGATGCATTCCCAATTGTCTTATCCACCAGACTTTTTTGGAGTCCCTGAATAAGAGAACCGATAAATATCTGTACCGAAACACCTATGGAGATGCCTAAAATTATCAGTATAGTCTGCCCTATGTTTGATTTTAGAAATCTAGCACCTATTTTAAAACCAAGTCTCATTTATCAGCCACCTCATCACTACATATTTTTGATTTATATTACAGTCAGCATCACAACTTAATCCAGTATGATTCATTATCTGAAAAGTCATATCTGTTAGTTGTAAATTTTTAATATTAATATAACACAACTCATCATATCTTTCAATATAATTTGAATCAATTTAATTGTATTTAATTATTTATAGAGGGTAAATACTTCATGATGTATTATAATTATAACACTTGCCACCATTGACAAATTGTTCTATATATTTCATACTGTAAGTAAATCATTTCACAGGATGTTACGAAAAACATTTGTGAATTTTCTTTTTCTTGCATTAGCATTGAAGGATAATAGCATCTTTTTAACAGCCCAGGATTCATTACTAATAGAATAAAGTATTATCTTTAGTCAAGGTAAAGCTATACGTTAGAGTTACTCCTCTTTTAAAAGAATTAAGTAATTTAAAAGGTCCGAAAAGATAAGTTTTTTTAATCTCTTGTGCAAACCTACCACAACATAATATTAGCAGATTGAGTGTATTTATTGATTGAATGGGAATATTCAATATTATGCTTATATGACCTCAACTTGTAGTAAGAAATTAAAAAAAATCATATCCGCAAGTGACAGTATCATGTGCCAGGAACTGATTATAACAAAATATGAAACTCAAATGAGTTCATAATAAATAATACATAGGAGGATTTTGTAATGGATGTACAAAATACGTTATTATGGACATTTACAACAAAATGTCCGGTACCAGGTGACATTAACAATATGTTGATTGAGGGGGAAGAGGCTTTGCACGCTTACAAAACAATTAGAGATGTAGCTGTTTTTACGAACAAGCGACTAATTGTTAGGGATGCTCAAGGTCTTAGCGGAAAAAAAGTTGAAGTATATAGTTTGCCTTACTCTTCAATTGTTATGTATTCCACTGAGAATGCAGGGAAACTATTTGATATAAATGCAGAAGTTGAATTATGGACAAAAGCAGGACATATAAAAGTAAACCTAAATAAAGGTGTTGATATCAGAGAATTTGATAAAATTATAGCCAATGCAATATTAAAGTATTAACAATCCGTCCTGGCAACAATAGGACAGCTAAAAGATATAATATTATGGAATATGCTGAGTTTAAAAACACAACGTGATAAAAATAGCAGGAAGTAAGAAATAATAAATTCATTGGACATAATAATATGCTTATAAAGGCAGCCGGTAGGACGGTCATGCCATCCGTTTCGAGTCTTGGGAAAGGGGTGGTGCTTATGTACATTACATATGGTGATTTATTTACATTTGTAATTATGCTTGTAGCTATCATTACACTCGTTAGATAAAACAAGCACAAAAAATAGCCGTCCTGCTCTCTGGTAAAGGTTAGGACGACTACTTTGTACTGATTAAATTATTCTTTTGCCGGAATGGATAGGTGCCTCTATCCCCCGGCTGTCTTGATAAGCATATTATAAACCACATTTGAATGTGGTGTCAATTATATTATTATATTTATAACATTAACCATTAATATATCCACACCTTATCAAACATTCAAGGATATTATCCACAGATATAATGCAACCGTTGAGGATAATTCCTTAAAACGCCCTGACATACCTCTATTGGATTAAAGCATACCAGTGCCCTGTATATATTTCGGAAGATATTGCTATAAGAACAGTATCTGCAAGACTTGAGCATGCACAAACCAGTACCACAATGAACATATATACCCACAGCTTAAAGGAATCAGATAGAAAGGCCGCAGATAAGCTATTTCAGTAAAATTGAAACTGTTATAAAATAGTCACAAAATTATAAAAGGCACCCATTAATGGATGCCTTTTAACTTTCTAAAACCGTTCAAACCCTTGAATTTACCAGGTTTTCTAGAGAGCTCCCGACGAGACTTGAACTCGAGACCTTTACCTTACCAAGGTAACGCTCTACCGACTGAGCTACGGGGGCAGTTATTTATTCAATACAAATCCTTCAAAACTGTATTCAGCTTCAAACGGATTCGTTGCAATGCATTATCAATTGACTTTGGTTCTTTCTTTAATTTGTCTGCTATCTGAAGGTAAGAATAATCATGCAAATATAAATCCAAAACGGTTTTTTCAAACTGACTTAAATGCCTTACGAGTTCATATTCTAACATACTTGTACTCTCTTTGTCAATAACTAATTCTTCAGGATTTGAAATTTTATTTTGACTCATGACATCGGCCAGGGTTTCTTTCTCATCCTGATCTGCATTCTCACTGTAGGCAGGTGCGTATAACGAGACATAGGTATTCAAAGGAATGTTTTTCTTTCGATTGGAGGCTTTGATTGCGGTGTAAATCTGTCTGGAGATACAAAGGTCAGCAAAGCTGTAAAAGGTACTGTCTTTATCCGTATCATAATCTCTGATGGCCTTATAGAGGCCTATCATACCCTCCTGTATCAAATCCTCTTTATCCCCGCCAATTAAAAAAAGCGCCTTCGCTTTGTTTTTCACCAGACTTTTATATTTGGTGAGCATAAAGTCCATTGCATAGGAATCCCCGCCATGAATCATAGAAATGATTTCATCGTCACTCAACTGATCCCATATCTTATCAGGCATTTTGTCTTAACCTCCCCTGGTCTGTTTGAAAATGTCTATAATGATTGCTATTTTACAATCAGTGTAGCACAGGCCTTAGGAAATAGCAACCAGATAACACTAAAAGAAAGGTACTGCCTAATTGCTTAAGCAATACCTCTCCTACTCCTTAGAGTCTAAACACCTCTAATTTGTTGATCAATATAACCATCCCCTTTCCTGTTGGAATCGACCGGTCAACTGTATTATCTCATAGTTTTCCTCTGTAAACCAGGGTAAGAATGATTATATCTGATTTCTCTTATATATGATTTTTCTGATGGTATCTTCACTCAGATGATATTCTTCCGACAAATTCTTAACCGGTTCTCCCTGTCTGAATAAACAGGTTATTTCTTCATTTCTCTTATCAATCCATTCACGGGTGCCACTAATGCATCCCCACTGTGCCTTGCTGCTTCGTTTTGGAATATAAACAAGACATCCTTCAGCGTATTGCTGTACTTCCTTTAACAGTTGGTCCGGCAATACATCTGCTCCTTTTTTGTAATTCAATCAGCATTACCTCCGTTATTACATTACTCTCAACGCTACGAAATACTAAGCTTTTCATGTATAGCCACCTCCTTGATTTTTGTATTTTATATTAATAATTATCAGTATATCATAGGATTTGGAGAATTTCCAGTTTTTTATTCTTTTATTTGATCAAATGAATATAATTGAAGTTATTAAACCGCTATTATTTTATTTTATAAAACAGAAAAATTAATAATATATTAGAATTTAACAGAAAGTATTTATATATTATCTTTATTATCATATAATGGATTATTAGAAACCCAGACCGTAACAAATAGAAAGGATAAGCCTATGAAGCATTTATTAGAGGAGCAGATTAAAGAAATTAATAAAAAAGAAGAACTTTTCTTACAAGGTAAGGATAACACCTATTTGAATCAGAAAATAAATCCTCTCCTTGATAAGGTTCGGGATAAAATACCCGCAAATTTAAAGAGTACTTTGGATAAAGCTTTTTTTAAAGCCTTTGAACTGATCTACGAAAAAGGAATTGATGTTATTGAAAAGACCTATAACAAAAACAGCATACTGGTGGATTACGACATTAACAATCAGGCTGTCAACAAGAAATTGACCAAAAAGCATATCAAAGATCTGGATAACCCTTCTCTTATTTCCAGTCGTTTTAATTCCGCCTTCTCTGTTGTTGAGGGAAGTGTTCTTGGATTGTTTGGCATCGGCCTTCCGGATATACCGGTATTTCTGGGCCTTATTATTAAATCAATAAACGAAATCTCCTTAAGTTATGGTTTTTCCAATGATAAGGAGGAAGAGAAAGCCTATCTGCTGCTTTTAATTCAAGCCTCCCTGCTAAAAGGTAAAGAACAAAGAGAATTAAATATGCGTATCGACCAGCTGGCTTATGATATTGAAAACGGAACCGTTCCAGCTATCAATATAAAAAAGGAAATGAAAGCTGCCTCCTCCTGCTTCTCAGAGGCTCTCCTGACAGCCAAATTCATTCAGGGAACTCCCATTGTAGGAGCAATAGGCGGCGTTATCAATCATAGTTATATCAAGAAAATAACCGCATATAGTCAGATAAAATACAAGAAACGCTATCTGCTTAAGAAAGTCAATGAACAGTATGCCAATACTATAACAGACTAAGGAATATATCCTCGATGCTTCTTTACCCTTTAAATACCCACCCTTCAACCAAAAATCTCCTTAAAAAGCTCGTCTTAAGCTCTTTAAGGAGATTTTGTATTAATTTATTTATGCCATTCTTTGTCGTACAATTTCATAAGAGAGAATTCCCATTGCAACAGACGCATTCAGGGAATCGATATTTCCAAACATCGGAATCTTTGCCAGGTAATCACACTTTTCCTTTACCAGTCTTCCGACTCCTTCTCCTTCACTGCCGATAACAAGTCCGATTGGCCCTTTCAGATTCTGTTTGTACATTACTTCACCTTCCATATCCGCACATACGAACCAGAGCCCCTGTTCCTTTAACTCTTCTATGGTGGCTACAAGATTTGTTACTTTCGCTACGGGTGTATAATTGATTGCACCTGCTGAAGTTTTGGCAACCGTGGCTGTAAGTCCTACTGCTCTTCTCTTGGGGATTATAATACCATGAGCCCCTGCCTGATTAGCAGTACGTATAATTGCACCCAGGTTATGGGGATCTTCTATTCCATCCAGGAGGATTATAAAAGGAGGCTCACCTTTTTCCTTAGCGGCATTTAAAATATCCTCAATCTCTGCATATTCATAAGCTGCAGCATAAGCGATGACACCCTGATGCTTTCCGGTCTCTGAAAGCTGGTCAAGTCTTTCTTTTTTTACATAGTTTATAATCGTGTCACCTTTTTTTGCTTCTCTTAAGATGGACTTTACAGGCCCATCCTGACAGCCATCCAATATAAACAGCCTGTCTATGGTTTTTCCGGCACGAAATGCCTCTATTACAGCATTACGGCCTTCAATGGTAAGTTCCTCGTATCTCATGAATTCCTCTTCTTTTCTTATATTTATTTAAACTACACTCAGGGGGATATTTTAAACCACCGCTTCATGTTTATAAACAGCTTAAGTTATGCTTTTTATACCTACATTTCATCTGATAGATATCTTTATCAGCTTTTACAGGTTAAAATCATTATGCCTTTTCCATCGCTTCTGCATTTCCTCTTTCAATTCCCGCCTTTACGATAGCAAGGGCACGGCTAAGTCGGTCATCCAGATACAGATACCCAATCAGCGCCTCAAAACCTGTTGCAGAACGATATTCTGTTATACTGGCATTTTTGGCAGTGGTAAAGGACTTGGCATTACGTCCTCTTTTGTATACCGCCAGCTCTTCTTCTGTAAGCATGTCCTCAATACGATGAAACAGCTCCATTTGGGCAGAAGCTTTAACCATACTGCTGACCTTCTTATGAAGCTTGTTAACCGGAGCATTTCCCTGCTCCACTACCAGTGTCCTGATAACTAAATCGTATACCACATCTCCGATAAATGCAAGGGTTAAAGGAGAATAAGTCTTAAGATCCGTATCCGGAAGTGAGAAAGTCTCCTTTAAGATACTGATCAAGCCATTGTCTATGCTCTTTTCCATCTAACACCTTCTCTTGTATCTTCCAGTACAATACCCTTCTCAAGCAGGAGGTTTCTTATCTCATCCGCTCTTGCAAAATTCTTCTCTTTTCTGGCATCCTGACGAGCCTGAATCAACTGCTCTATCTCTTCTGCCAGCAGTTCTTCCTGTTTTAAGGCTTTAATTCCAAGTACATTTAAAAGCTTTGTAATTTTATCAAGGGCTTCTTTTAGGAATAACATAGATGACGCAGAACTTGCATTGGTATTTGCTATTCTTACAATTTCAAATACGGCGGTTACTGCATCTGCTGTGTTGAAATCGTCCTCCATGGCAGCCTCAAATTTTTCCTGATGTTTTTCTATATCTGCAATCAGCTCCTCTTCTCCCTGCTGCAGGGAAGTTCCGCTGACGCTTGCTGCCGCTGCACTTTCCACTTTACCTGTATTATCAATCAGATATTTAAGATTAGCTGCCGCTGTAAGTATTCTATCAAGTGCATTCTTGGAAGCTTCCATTAAATCCTGGCTGAAATTAATAGGACTTCTGTAATGGGCACTCAACATAAAGAAACGAAGTACCTGCGGATCATAGATCTCAGTGATTTCCCTTACGGTAAAGAAGGTTCCGGCTGATTTGGACATTTTTTTGTTATCGATATTTAAGAAGGCATTATGCATCCAGTATTTTGCAAACTCCTTGCCGTTGCAGGCTTCACTTTGAGCTATTTCATTCTCATGATGAGGAAATACCAGATCCTCTCCTCCGGCATGAATATCAATCTGCTCCCCAAGATATCTCTTGCTCATCACCGAGCATTCAATATGCCAGCCGGGTCTGCCCTGGCTCCAGGGAGATTCCCAGAAGGGTTCTCCGTCCTTCTTGGGTTTCCAAAGTACGAAATCCATAGGATCTTCTTTCTCTTCACTTACAGCTATACGGATACCAGCTTCCAGGTCATCAATGTTTTTCTTGGAGAGCTTGCCATATTCCTCAAAACTTCTGGTACGGAAATATACCGTGCCGTTCTTTTCATAGGCATGACCTTTTTCAATAAGGGAGGTAATCATCTCTACCATCCCCTCAATTTCTTCTGTGGCCTTGGGATTATAGGTAGCGGGCTCTACATTCAGTCTCTCCACGTCTTTTTTAAGTTCTAAAATGTAACGTTCGGAGATTTCAGAAGCAGGTACCCCTTCTTCAATCGCTTTCTTAATTATCTTATCATCCACATCAGTGTAGTTTGAAACAAAGTTTACCTCATAGCCCTTATATTCAAAATAACGTCTTACCGTGTCAAAAACAATGATAGGTCTTGCATTTCCTATGTGTATCAGATTGTACACCGTTGGACCGCAGACATACATTTTTACCTTGCCTTCTTCTAAAGGAACAAATTCTTCTTTTTTCTTCGTCAGGGTATTATAGATTTTCATGATAACCTCTTTTCTGTATATCCATTAACTTCCCGGATATTAAATATTTGTATTTCTTCATTTATATCACACCTGCTCCCAGTACCTGCAGCCACCGTTTTCAAATGCTGCACTGCCATAAATCAGGATGCTTCCATTACCTGCTGTGCTATTAATAATCTCTCTCAAGGCTCCTTAAGATAAATTCTTACAGCATACTGTTATCAAAGGATATCTCATTTTTAGGCCGGTTATTAAGTGCCTCCATCAGCTGAAAATTCAACTGGAGCTGTTTGATTTCCTCTGTTAATTTACTATTTTCAGATTTCAGGCTAAGGAGTTCCATAAACACCGGATCCGGAAAATGTACCTGATCCATATCTTCTCTCGGAACCTTCATATTATCCCGTTTTACTACATGACCGGGTACGCCTACAACTGTAGAATTAGGCGGCACCTCTGATAACACAACAGAACCTGCTCCTATTTTGGAGTTCTCACCTACTGTAAAAGAACCGAGTATCTTAGCACCGGCACTTATCATGACATTATTGCCGATGGTCGGATGTCTTTTTCCCTTTTCTTTACCGGTACCACCCAGTGTCACTCCCTGGTATAAAGTAACATTATCTCCTATAATAGCGGTTTCTCCTATGACCACGCCGTGACCATGATCGATAAACAGTCCTTTTCCGATAGTTGCACCGGGATGGATCTCAATACCTGTCTTCCTGGCTGTTCTTTGTGAATACCATCTGGCCAGGAAATAATGTTTATGCTTATAGAGTTTATTCGCTATACGGTATCTTATAATTGCTTTAAAGCTTGGATAAAGAAATACCTCCAGAGGTGTCCGGATGGCAGGATCTCTCTCTTTGATTATTTCAATTTCACTTTTAATATATTTTATGATACCCATTTGCTTCCTCCTTTTCAATACCTTAAAATAGAAACTATAAATATCTGTTGTACTATCTATGTAGAACAAAGAACTCTAATTGCCAGAACTGACATTGACACGCAGCCATATCAGTGATAATCCTTCGTATGCACTGCATATGCGTACCTCCGGTAAACTTAGTATGCATTAAAAATTATTTTCTAAAACAGATAAAAAATCTCAGCAGGGCTTTTTATGTAACAGGGCAAATTTTCTTTCAATAAAAAAACTCCGTCTCTAATTAGAGACGAAGTTATTCCGCGGTTCCACTCTATTATGCAGCTTAAATATATATTCTGCACACTTAATCGGATAACGGCCTATACCGGACTAAGCTAAACCCATGGTCTCACCTAATCAGCTCCCAGATGCACTTTATCCGAAATCAGGTAAAGGATGCTTTCAGCCGGTGACATCCCATCTCTGCTGCCTTCCTACGGATTACTTTTCTGTTCATAGCTTTTCTTCTATAATTAAATTACTATAATTAATTACTTCATTTAATCTATATATCATTCTATGCAAAAGCAGTAAAAATGTCAATTCCTATTATACAACATCATTAATAAAAACATCCTTATACAGGTTTATTTTCGAAAGGAGCTTCATAACCTCTTCTTTCTTCTCACTCTGTATCAGAGCTTTTGTTTCTTTGGCCTCTAACTGTCCATAGAACAACCTTGTAAGGTCTCCGATATCTCCGTACAGATGAGGTCTTTCATCGGAATCAACAACACAACCGCCATCTTCATTAAGGGTCAGCAGCATTCTTTTGTTGTTATAGCAAATTCTGTCATCTTTGGCTTCTATTATAAGGGCAACTTCTTCGGAAGCTGTTAAACCTTCCAGAAATACTTTTAAATTAACAATACGCATCATAATGGATGGCTTAAACCCATCAGCCTCAACTCTTATATGAGAAGAAAATTCCTGGCACAGGCATTGAAATACTTCCTTTTCAAAATCCGGCTCATAAAGACATTCTGCAATTTGCAGACCATCTTCTAACATATATGCCGCATAACCTACAGGTATCCCATTCTTTTTGATAACTGCAATGCCACCCTGCCCGCTTTCCATTTCACTCAAAAGCTTCTCATAGTACTTTCTGCTTCTTAAGATATAGTATTTACGGTATTTCTTAAGCAGTTCCTCGGTAAACTCTGTGAGTATTCTTCTTTCCTCCAGGTCAGACATCCCCAGCTTCACCAGCTCGGCTTCCGTACTTCCTTTGATATCCTGACCATATTTCTTAATTTTACCCATCCAGTCTTCCTGAAAATAAACACTTCTGAAATCATAGGGATAGTAGATACTCTCTGCGGCCGGCATTAGGTAGGTAAACGGTTTATCTTCCTTATACATTGTATCCAGGGCTTCATTTATTAAAAGCCCCATATAACCCTTTCTTCTTTCCTCCGCTTTTGTAGCCACTCCTACGATATAATCCGCTTTTACCTCTACCTCCCAGATTTCAAAGGTATACGGATTAAGATGAAGCATGGAACATAACTTCCCCTCTTTATAAAGAGTATAGATGCGATTATAGGGAACTACCCACTCAAAATAAAAGTCTGTATAGGAGCCTGAATCCCCGAAGCATTCCTGCCACAGCCGGTATACATCCTCTCTGACATTCTCAATTCCGTCTTCTTTTGCTTCCTCCAGGGAAGTATATATTTTGTACTCCATTCTTCACCTGCTTTCCCTGTAACAGTATCTTAAGCCAATCTCTTATCTGTTCTTTGAACAACCGCTGCAGCCACTGCAGCCACTGCTGCTTTCCTCGCCAAATACCCTGGTTCGTTCATCATAACGGTAATCTGCAACAGAAGTTAACAGGCATATGGAATTACTGGAAATTCCCTGACCTTCTCCTGTAAATCCCAGCCCTTCTTCTGTGGTAGCTTTAATGTTAATCTGATTTAAATCTATTCCAAGTACTTTGGATATATTCTCTCGCATTGCTTCAATATGGGGTGCCATTTTGGGCTGCTGTGCAATAATTGTGGCATCAATATTCTCAATGAGATAAAAGTTCTCCTCCAATAACTCCTTCACCCGTTCCAGAAGCACCAGACTGGAGGCTCCCTTATATTTGGAATCCGTGTCCGGAAAATGCTTTCCAATGTCTCCTAAAGCTGCTGCACCTAAGAGACTGTCCATAATGGCATGGGTTAATACATCTGCATCGGAATGTCCTAAAAGTCCTTTTTCATAAGTAATCTTAACTCCTCCGATGATTAAGTCACGGCCTTCAACCAGCCTGTGAACATCATAGCCTGATCCTATTCTCATATCTATCTGATTGCACCTGAAAGCTAAGAAAAGAGCCTGGTGCAACTACTCCTTTATATATTTTATATTATTTATATTACAAAAAAAGACTGTCGGTAAGACAATCTTTTTAATAGCGAAGGACGGATTTGAACCGCCGACACTGCGGGTATGAACCGCATGCTCTAGCCAACTGAGCTACTTCGCCATATATGAGCAAATGCCTTAAGTCTATAAACGTTATGATTATGACTTTATTATCTTTGCTTTTTCATAAAAATGGGACCTATAGGGCTCGAACCTATGACCCTCTGCTTGTAAGGCAGATGCTCTCCCAGCTGAGCTAAGATCCCATTCGTACATGTCTCTCAACAGGTACTTTTATATTATATTTGGACAGGCTTATTTTGTCAAGCACTTTTTATTTGTTTTGTTCTAAAAATTAAAAAAATTTAAAAGGTGCTGCTAAATTAAATCAAAATAATCAAATTATTTCTCTAAATCAGAGGGTCCAAAACCTAAAGGCAGTAATTCCTCCAGCGTGTACAGCCAATAATCATGCTCTGATTTCGCAAGAATTACAAGAAAATTCTTCGGATTACAGAATTCCATCATTACCTGCCTGCATACACCACAGGGTGAACAGTAATCAGTCAGAACTCCGTTCTTGCCACCAACTATGGCAATGGCCATAAACTCTTTATCCCCTTCACTTACAGCCTTAAAAAATGCTGTTCTTTCAGCGCAATTCGTTGGTGTAAAGGAAGCATTCTCTATGTTACAGCCTTTATACACTTTCAGACTCTTAGACAATAGAGCTGCTCCTACTTTGAAGCCCGAGTAAGGGGTATAAGAGTAATTTAAACTATCAATTGCTTCCCTTATAAGCATTTTGCAGGTATCTGCATTTATCACTCCTGCTATTTCCTTCTTCTCCGCGGGGACAAGCTGTCCTTCATGCCTGCAGGCAAGCTCATTTCCTTCCTTTGTGTTATTATGTTCTCCCATGAAATCATCTCCTTGGCTGCATTTTAGTATTCGTTTTAAAAGTTGAACTAATTATATATAGAAAAAACAAAATTTCACTTATAAGCTAATTTTATCATCAAATAAATCACTTTACAATAAATATTCTTGCAATAAAATATTCTTGCAATATAAATAAAAGAAGTATAGGATATATAAGAAAACATTTTTAACCGTTATGGGCAGAAAAATACCTTACTTATTCATTATATAGAAATATGACGAGAAAAATGTAATGAATTTTAAATACTGATTATAATATTTTGCAAAAGACCTTGAAATCCTACTATTCCAATGTTAATATAGGGTATAGTAACTTATCATGAAGGAGGTACCTATGAAAATATCAACAAAAGGCCGCTACGCTTTACGCCTTATGCTGGATCTGGCTCTTCATAATACTGGTGAATACGTGACAATCAAGAGTATTTCTGCTAGACAGGAAATCTCAGATAAATATTTGGAACAGATTATAACTCAACTCAGCCGAGCGGGGTTTGTAAAAAGTATTCGCGGTGCACAGGGAGGCTATCGTCTTGCCAAAGCTCCTGAAGAATATACAGTTGGTAGTATTTTACGACTTATTGAAGGTAGCCTTGCTCCAGTAAGTTGTCTGGAGGATGATGCAGATCCCTGTACCAGAAGCGGACAATGTGCAACCCTGGACGTATGGAAGCAGATGTATGATGCCATTAATAATGTCGTAGATAATATTACCCTGGCAGATCTTGTGGATAAGCAGAACAGCATGACGGGTAATGATTATGTAATTTAAACCGCTGTTTACCGTAAGCCTGCTTACGGTATAACCCAAATAGTAATTGTGAAATATCCTTTATTTCTCACTACTCCCATGGATATCGCAAGCCCTTGCGATACCGCTTAAGCAGATTAAAAGAATAACACAGTATTTAATCTGTTTACCTATTAATTATAAGATGGATTTAAGTCTTATCTGCTTCCAAATATTAAAACCTTTAGATAAAGCAGTACTTTTATATCTGGAAGCAGTTAACAGCTTAAATCAACTTATATATAACTCGCAGTTAATAATGAATTCATTTCGCTATATCAAATGTTTTCCTGTTAACTGCGTGTTTCATATTATACTCATATTATAATCAATAATGAAAGGTGGAGTTTTATGTCAGAAAAGCGTAAATATCATTTTGAAACCCTGCAGCTTCATGTTGGCCAGGAGAATCCCGATCCCGCTACTGATGCTCGTTGTGTACCCATCTACCAGACCTCATCCTATGTCTTTGCAGATGCAAAGCAGGCAGCCGGAAGATTCGGTTTGTCAGAAGGAGGTAACATCTATACCCGTCTTATGAATCCTACCTCAGATGTATTCGAGCAGAGAATTGCTGCACTTGAAGGAGGTATTGCCGCACTTGCAACAGCTTCCGGATCAGCTGCCATTCATTATGCTATCACTAACATAGCCCATGCAGGTGATCACATTGTATCTGCAGTGACTATTTATGGCGGTACATATAATCTGTTTGCACATACCCTTGAAGAATCCGGTATTACTACAACTTTCGTGGATCCCAACGAAAAGGACGGTTTTGCCAAAGCCATCAGACCAAATACCAAAGCTATTTTTATTGAGAGCCTTGGAAATCCCAATTCCAATATTATCGATATTGCTGCTATTGCCAAGGTTGCTCACGATAATCAGATTCCTTTAATCGTTGATAATACCTTTGCTACACCTTATCTCCTTCGCCCCATTGAATATGGTGCCGATGTCGTTGTTCATTCAGCAACCAAATTCATCGGCGGACACGGAACCTCAATCGGAGGTGTTATTATCGATTCCGGTAAGTTTGACTGGGAAGCTTCCGGTAAATTCCCTTACCTTACAGAACCCAACCCCAGCTACCATGGGGTAGTATTTACAAAAGCAGTAGGTGCCGCTGCTTATGTTACCAAGATTCGAGTTACCCTTATGAGGGATACAGGAGCATGCATCAGTCCCTTTAACTCCTTCCTCTTCCTGCAGGGACTTGAGACCCTTTCCCTACGTGTGGAGCGTCACGTAGAAAATACATTAAAAATTGTTGAATTCCTGGCAAAACACCCCAAGGTAGAAAAGGTTAATCACCCTTCTCTTAAGGATAATCCTTACCACGACTTGTACAATCAGTATTTCCCTAATGGCGGAAGCTCTATCTTCACCTTTGAAATCAAAGGCGGTGCAAAAGAAGCCACTGAGTTCATTGATAAGCTGGAAATCTTCTCTCTCCTGGCCAATGTTGCAGATGTGAAGTCACTGGTAATCCATCCTGCAAGCACTACCCATTCCCAGATGAATGAAGAAGAACTGCTTGCATCAGGCATCAAGCCGAACTCCATTCGTCTTTCTATTGGAACGGAACATGTGGAGGATTTGATCTATGATTTAAATCAGGCTTTTGGTGAGTAAACCGGTTATAATATAATTTGCATAGGTCAAAGTCAGTAAAGCTTATATGACCTGCTGGTTATACCACCCTTTTAGCTAGTGATTTATATTCAGACTGACAGTATAATAAAATCTACTAATTAAATTTATGATAAAAGGTGTAAGGATTATTATTCTCCTTACACCTTAATATTTACTGCTCAAGCAGGAAACTGAACTATGTGAAATTATACAGATAAACAATCTTTTGCTTGAACCATAACTTTATTTCTTCGGTGTTATATCGATTTCTTCATCTTTTATAGTGTCATACAGATATATTTTGCTGCCGTCTAATGCCACATAATAGATTCCTGCCAAGGTATTCTTTGTATCCCCTTTTTCATAGACATTAATACCATAGCATTCATTTCCTTTAATATTAGAAGGCCAATCGTCATAGATGATAACATACTCTTTCAATTCCTTGGATAATTGAAGGGTTTCACGAGGTATTTCACTTAACAGCTTAAGGGCCTGTTCTTTACCAATCCCCTTATCCGCTGTACCTTCCTCCTGTCCTTCTGCAGAACCTGCCTTATTATATAATGGATGCTCCGTAAATGGAGCTGTAGTTCCGTCACTATTATAGCAGAGAACTTCACCACTTAATTTATCCACGATGATATTTGGTTCAATTACATTTACACCGTCGCTCACTTCAAATATGTAATATAGTCTGTCACTTACATTCAGATGATCGTCCAGTAATTCAAAGTAATAGTTTTCCTCTCCTAAGATGGCTTCAATCTTTTCTATTGCCTGCTGGTCTGTAAGCTCTTCTCCATCCTCTTCTTCCTCAGGTTCTTCCGTAACGGCAGGAGTCGGTGTAACCTCCGGAGTTGTCTCTATAGTCGGGCTTGGGGTCACTGTAACTACTACCGGTTCTTCTTCCTTTTTATCCTTACGGCAGGACATCAACAGAACTCCTGCCATAGCAATGCATATTAAAAGAATGATTCTTCTTGTTTTCATTCTACTTTCCTCCAATCTTCCCGAAAACGGGAAACTGTTTATATTGCTGTATTAGTTGATTTTTAGTCTTTCTAGTCTCAGGAAGATAAGTCTCTTGTATGTAATATCTATATATATTTCGTTATAGTTATTTCGTAGAATATAGATTTATTAAATCCATACAAATATAGAGAGCTAGAGGGCAAACTTATCTTTTTATCTTTATTCCTTTATATCTATATTCCTTTATATCTTTACTTTTTTATATCTTTACTCCTTTATATCTTTACTCCCAATCTTCTCAAATCCTTGAGTGCCTGCTCATAATCTGTTACCAATACAGTGTGAAAGCCGAACTTTTTCGCTCCTTCTAAATTCGCTTTTGAATCATCCAGAAACACTGCTTTCGCAGGCTCAAAACCATATTTGGCTATCAGTGCCTCGTAAATCTCCGGCTCCGGTTTTATGTATTTTACTTCGTAGGAAATAACTCCTCCGTCTGCTTCCGGTATAAAGGTAAAATGTTCTTTCGCATAGGCAAAATTCCTTTCACCATAATTGGAAAGCAAATAAACCTTGTAACCATTTTTCTTAAGGCCTCTGATAAACTCCTTTGCATAAGGAAACTCAATTACTGTTTTTGTGATATCTTCAAAAAGTTTCTTAATTTCCCTTTCCACAGAAGGGTCTAACTCGCAACATGCTCTGATTATCTCAGCTTCTGGAAGTGCACCTCTATCCTGCTCTCCCCAATAACGGGAGAGTACGGTGGCTTTTGCCACCTTCTCTCTTGTTATGGCATCATAACCGCAGTCTCTCAGATAATCTTCCCATCTAAAAGCTGCGAGTACCTGCCCGATATCCAATACAACCGTATTTATCATCCTGTTCTCCTCTCTTTGTCAGAGTTTTTAAGACCTCATTTTTATTCATTGAAATAATCTACTCTCCAGAAAAAACCAAATACAAGATACTTTTGAAACGTAGTAACTTTATCATAAGCAGAGTACTTACTTCATCTTTTCCATGAGACCCTTTTCTGTCAGATTGTAGAGCTTCTCCGCAACTTCCTCCATATACTTTCTGTCATGGGTAACGCTAATAATTGCACCTTTGTAGGAGGCCAGTACTCCTCTGATTACCGGATTGGAAAGGGGACTTAAATTTCTGGTAGGTTCATCCAATACCAGCACCTCAACACCGTCCAGTATCATTTTTAACAGAATAAGCTTTGCCTTCTGTCCTCCGCTTAATTCACCAATGGTATGTTCCATTTCATCTCTGGTGAATTTCATGCCTCCCATATAGGTAAAGGCTTTGGTAATATCCTCTTTTTGTCCGCTGGTGGTAAGGAATTCAATGGGAGTCTTTTTATAATCTAATACCTCTTCATAGTTCTGTGGCATATAAGCAGCTTTAATATCCGTTCTATTAAGGAGCTCGGCAGCAATCTTACGAAGCAGGGTAGTCTTACCGGTACCGTTATCGCCAATGATTGCAATATGCTCCGGTCCCATTACCCGAAGATATATATCCTTTGACAGAATTCGCTCCTCTGTTCCTTCTCCTACCTTTAACTCTTCCAGTCTGAACTCAATAATACGCTTTCCTCTTGGAATCTTAATCGTGTCCGGAAAATCATAGAGAATGGCATCCTCCGTATCCGGAATCTCCAGAAAATCCTCTTTGTCTTTCTCATAACGTTTTTCCTGTGACTTAAGGCTCTTAATCTTCTTTTTAAGCAGTCTGCCTCCGGCAGGGTTTGCTCTGGTTATGGCATTTTGCTGGTGCTCAACCTTATCATATATCTGACGGAAGCGCTCCATTTTATCCTCATAATCTTCTCTCTGTTTCCTTGCTGTCATTTCCTGTTTTGCCAAAGAAGAGGACCTTTGGTTTTTATATTCATCATAGGACATAAAGCTAACAGTATAATGAGGCTCTGTCTTTCTCTTCAACTGCTCTAAATGAATTATAACATTAGCGGTATGTTCAATCAAGGTTTCATCATGAGATACATAAAGAACCGGCTTATCTGTACGGTTAATAAAGTCCTCCAGCCAGGTAAATGATCCAATATCCAAATCATTGGTGGGCTCATCTAACAGAAGCACATCCGGTTCTTCTGCCAGTAATTTTAGTAACTGCAGCTTTACTCTCTCACCTCCGGACAAATTTTTTATGGGTTCTTCGGATGCTATCATTACCGAATCAGGATTAAAAGCCCATATATTTTCATCCCGAATACTGTAAATATCAACATCAGCCAAATATTCAGCCGGACTCATCTTAAGCCATTCTTCATCTGCTTCCTGCTTTAAATACCCGCATCTTACACCGGAGGTCACCTGACCGGTATAATCACAATAATCCTCTATGAGTGTCCTATCATAAATGAACTTTAATAAGGTGCTCTTACCGTTTCCCTCTTCCCCTATAATTACGGCTTTCTGCCCACGGTTCAGGGTAAAATTAAAATCTTTGATAATACATCTGTTATCTTCTCGGTTCGTTATCGTTACATTTCTTATATCCAACATACACATTCTCCTCTCAAATCCTGCTTTATAAGTTGATGTTTTTCCGGCCATAATAGATTGTTAAATGACTATTTACAGAAGGAAGACGCAAAAACTTATTTTAACTTATAGCTTAATGTGCACTTCAATTATTTTTGGGCAATAAAAAAACATCTTCCCTCCGGAAAATGTTCACTAGCTGAAGTTATTTAATTATTATAATATCCCTACCTGCAATAAGGTATACTAATGCCTTGTAATATCGGCACTAATTGTGAGAGCTGCCAATCCCAGGAAACGATAATTATCAGACGGTCATAAACATTCCGTATAAAAAGTCATTATTCAATTGGCTGTGATTGAATGTTCTACTCATTTCTCTTTTACACGGAATACTCTCTACAGAGGTATTCTTATCCTTTCTGAATTTGTTCCAGTAACTTACAACAAAGGTATTTTAGCATAGGGAGAGGTTTTAGTCAAATGTTATTTTTTTAGTTGAATTTACCTTGGTTGGCTAAGATAGGGCGGGTTGGGGACGGACGATGATTTTGAGCACTGTTTGTGCGTTTTGTTGTTCGAGAACCCTTATTCCACTAAAGTGCCAGCAACTGCTCAGGACAGGTAAAATTGTGCCAAACTCGCTGCGACTTTATATAAAGGGATTTCGTTTGTTGCGCTCAGACAGTGGCACAATTTTACCTATACGCAGTTTCTGCCACTTAAGTGTCATAAGGAACCTCTCAATACAAAACTCCCAAACAGTGCTCAAAATCATCTGTTTATCTTTCTATTTCTGCTTAATTTTTTATTGAATTATGTACTTTTTCATGGTATCTTGAAGCTTCTCGTTGGCTATTATTGAATTTGAATTTTCATGATACTTATCTTCTGATTCTTAAAAATTGTTACTGGACTGTAGTAAAGTACATACATTTTTCAATGATATAGGCAAACAAATTCACTGGTAGTAATTGTAATTCCCTTTTATACAACTGAATTGCTGTGTTCTCTATTAAATCAGTATTCCGTTGATACGCAGAACTGTCTGCTAAGAAAATTCTCCGCTGAGGTCACCAGGGATTTAATATTCAAGTCACCGTAACGAAAATGAATAATACCTTCATAATAACTCTTTCTTTAAAAACCTGAGTTGCAGCCTTCCAAAGGATATTTTTTATTTTAGGAAAGCAGTAAACTCAGCAATTCATATTTCTATGGCATCTACCCCTGGTTCCATACGAAAATTTTCACCAACAAGACAAATACAAATTCACCCCAAAAATTATACAAGATTTTTAATTTGCTTTTATACTAATTACTTCTATACTTCAAATATAAAACGTCTTTTTATCCAAATAGTTCAGGCAGAATGCACAAAGCAGAAAGAACGAATGCGCCTATGGAAAGGCATTAGAAGTCCTTTTCTCTGAAAATTCTGTGCTATATTATAAAATAGATTGTTTGAGCGCAGCGAGTTATCTATTTTATAATATGTCAAGCACAAAATTTTCAGAGAATTAGGACTTCTTATGCCTTGGAATTGAAGCATGAGTTTTTTCTGCTTTGCGCATTTTGCCGTCCCCTTGCCAAAACCCTACCGTCATCCACCAGTACTATTCCATAACCCCATTTATACCTATAGATATATTATTCTACTAACCTTTCACAGTATATAACCTAAAATCATATGGTAACAACTCAATACTTTCACTTAATATTACCTCACTTGCACTTATAGGATCCACACAAACTAATCCGGTTAATTCTTCCGGCAGACTTATTATCTCGGAAGTCCCCTCATTGTGGAGCAGTATATAGAGGGTTTCTGCAGGCGTTATTTTTTTATAGATTATTGTGTCTGCTGAGGTATTACCTTCTATCCATTGGAAGTTTTCCGTACGAAAGGTCTCTTTTTCTTTCCTAAGGCGAATCAGGGTCTTAATCAGATTATAGAGTTCTTTATTCTGTCGTTCTTCCTCCCAGACCATACACTGCCTGTTGCTGTGCTCTCCGCCTCCCATTCCGATTTCACTTCCATAGTAGATGCAGGGAGTCCCGGGGTAAGTAAACAGGAATATGTATGCCAGTTTTACTATGTCCTGATTCCCCTGAACTACATGGAGTATCCGTTCGGTGTCGTGGCTGTCCAGTAGGTTGTAGAGGTTATTGGTTACATGTTTGGGATAAGCTGTCAGGAGGCTGCTGATGGCTTCTTTGAATTCCTTGCCATGGAGCTTCATACCGCCTTTTTCCTCTGTTCCGAAGAAATTCCAGACTGGAGTGGTAAATTCATAGTTCATAACGCCGTCAAACTGGTCTCCCTGGAGCCATGGATAGGAATTATCCCAATTTTCTCCCAGTATATATACTTCCGGGTCTATGGTTTTTACCTTCTTACGGAATGCCCTCCAGAAATCATGGGAAATTTCGTTTGATACATCCAGTCTCCAGCCGTCTATGTGATATTCATTTATCCAATATGCTGCAACATCAAGAAGATATTCCCGTGCTATGGGATTTCCGGTATTCCACTTGGGCATGGTCTGGGTATAGGCAAAGGTCCGATAGTTTAATTCTTCTTTGGGGCAATCCTGAGGCTGACCATTTCTTAGTTCTCCGGTATAATACGGTTTTTCAGGATCAATGATATAAAAGCAATCATAGTACCTGGAGTTTTTTCCGTTCTTTAATACATCCTGCCAGAATGGATGGTTAAAGCCACAGTGGTTAAATACTGCATCCAGCATAATCTTGATGCCACGATTATGGGCTTCTTTTACCAAACGGCCGAAGGTTTCATTATCTCCGAATTCCGGATCTATTGTATAATAGTCTGTTGTATCGTATTTATGTGAGCTTGGAGATTCAAAGATGGGATTTAAATAAATGCCATTAAATCCGGACTCCTTTATATAATCAAGCTTTTCAATTATTCCTGCCAGATTTCCACCAAACTTCTTATCATAACCATCATAGGCATCGCTTCCCCAGGGCAGGACATCTCTTTCATCCCCTGGAGTTCCGTTACAGAACCGCTCCGGAAATATCTGGTACCATACGGTTTCCGTCACCCACTCCGGTGCTTTGTATAAGTCTTCCTCATTAATATATGGATAATTATAGTAGTTACTTAAGTTGTACAGCACACTGTCTTCTTCTGAATAGGGTATCCGGTTACGGCTTCCTATCAGATATTTCTCGATATCATTGCTGATTACAAAGCAATATTTCGTTCTTTTCCAGTTGATATCCGGTATTTCGGCAAACCAGCAGTCGTGGTTTGCCGTCACCTGCTCTTTTACCATGGCAATATGTTTCACCGAGCTTTTATCAAAGTCGTAGATAGGTGTACCATCCCCCCTGGGTATCCAGTTAAAGGGATCTACTGCCAGCACTTCTGCTTCTTTTACTTCTCCCCTGGCCGTTTTCAGCCTGAGATGTAAAGTATTTTCATCATAGGCATAGGACAGTGCACTCTTGGGGTCATGTATAAGGGATGAAAATATCATAGCACTTTCCTCACTTTTCATTTCTATTCTTCTATTCTGCTTATTCGCTGGCAACCAGGGCATCGAAGTCCTTCTGTGCCTTTTGAGCTCCCTCTTCCGGCGTCAGCGTTCCGTCAAATACGGCGCTTAATACGCTTTGGGCTATTGTCCAGTAATATGATATCCGCTTGGTACTTGGCATTGGAACAGATTTGGTGAATTCTTCACAAAATACTCTTAACTGTTCGTCATCTTTTAAGCCTTCTACTTTTGTTATATCTTTGTTAGCGGTTATTTTATAGGATTTACTGTATAAAAGTGCTGCCGCTTCATCGCTGGTCAAAAAGGTTGCAAATAATTCTGCTGCCTTGGGATATTTCGTATAAGCTGATACATAAGCATTTTGAACTGCGCTGAAGGATCTCATGGGGTTTCCGTCTAAGGTTGGCAGTACTGTTACTCCAAAATCAATGTTTTCTTCCTTTAAGGATTTAATCAGCCAGGGTCCGATTGGATAATATGCCGTTTTTCCGTCTTTAAAATTCTGCTCTAACAGTGACATGGTTTCCATCTTCAAGTCATCTGCTTTAATAGGAATAATCTCTTTTAAAGACGCGATTGTTTCCAACCCCTTGAGAAATTCAGGGGTATCAAATCCCGGATTATCTCCCTCCGTACCATCGGCTCCAAAGAGCTGGAAACCATAAAGACTAAGGAAAGGAAACGCAGGATAACCGTCTGTTGGAACTGTCAGGTACCAGAATTTATTCTCGCCTGCATTGTTATAAGCTAAAGCTTCTTCTTTAATCTGTTCAAAGGTGGAAGCCGGTTCACCGGTTACCAGCGCTTTATTATAGAGCAAGGCATAGGTTTCAATTGAAACCGGGATACCATAGATTTTACCTTCGGAGGTCACTGTTTTAACAGCCGTTTCATTTATTCTATCCTTTACGATAGTAGCTGAGGTTTCACTGAGTTCAGCCAAAATCCCCGCATCTTTAGCCGTTGCAAAGGAATCATGGGCAGCCATGAAGATATCCGCACCATTACCGGAAGGTCCGTCTAACATCATTTTATTAACGGAATCCAAACCATTCTCCTGAACCTCAACCGTTACGCCGTATTTTTGCTCAAATAATTCAGCTACTGCTTTACCATACTCCAGGTAACCGGACAAAGTCCAAAAGCTCAGCTTAGCGCCTTCTTCCGGTATGATTTCTTTGCTTTCCTCCACTTTAGGGGCTTCCGTACCCTCCGGTTCTGTTTGATTCTCTGAACCGGTCACTGCCTGATTTTCCGTCTTATTTACTTCTTGTTCCGTTGGAATGTTCCTGCTGCAGCCACCTAATACTCCCGTAATCATTACTGCTGCCAGTAAAATGCTAAGAGTTTTTCTAAATTTCATATCTTCCTCCATTCTCCCGCCGAAGGCGGCACAAAATCTGCTTCTCTTGGTTATTGCTCTTTATAAAACTTTCAGAATATCAGCCTTTATCTGCTCCCGCTGAAACCCCTTGTACCAGATATTTCTGAAAGAGTATAAATATAATCGTAATAGGGACTGCTATTAATACTGCACCTGAGGCAAATACCGTAAAGTTGATGCTCTCTTTTCCGTTAATCAGCATAAAGAGTCCTACTGCCAGTGTCCTGCTCCTGTCCCCCGACAGCAGGATATTTGGCAGGATATAATCCATCCACGGCAACATAAACTGTGATACTGCGCAATAGGTAATAATCGGTTTTGACATTGGAAGGATAACCTTTCGAAAGGTTTGGAACCTGGTGCAGCCATCCATATAAGCCGCCTCATCAATAGCCTTTGGCACACCATCCAGGTATCCTTTTACCAGCCAGGTACTGTACGGAATCGCTCCCACTGCGTATACAATAATCAGGGAGATGGATTTACCCACCAATCCCAAAGTGAGAAACAAAGTGTATATCGCCGTCATGGACAAGAAGGTAGGAAACATGGACAAAATCATAATTGCCATTAACCCTGCCTTTCGGCCTCTGAACAGGAACCTGGACATTATCCAGGCAGTTATCATAATTAATAGTACGGATAATACCATATTGGCTAATGCAATTTTGAAGGTATTAAAGAACCATAAAATATAGCTGGTTTCTGAAAACAGCCGGTTATAGTTGGCAAATGTCATTTCCTTCAGTTTTATTGCAACCGGCGGTCCGCTGCCTCTCTGAAAGGAGGACAGTATAATCCACATAACCGGAATCAGGACGATAAAAGACATCAGGATAAGTTCGGCATGCAATAAAAATACAGTAAGCTTTTTCTTCATTCTTATACCCCTTGCATACCGCAAGCTGGCTTGCGGTACTGCCACAAATAAAAAGGTTGAAAGATTCTTCCGTGGCATCCTTTCAATATTTTATATTTTCTTTCAACCTTTCCCGCTTATAATTCTTTAAAGGATACGGTTCTCCTGAAATTCCAGAAGGAAACAGCACCTACGAAGATAAAGAGCAGCACGCTCATAACTGCCGCAATATCATACATCTGCTGGTTCAGCGTCAGTTTATATATCCAGGAAATCAATATATCTGTGCTGCCTGCAAATTGCATATCCGGGTTGTTGGGACCACCCTGGGTCAGGAAATAAATTGCTCCAAAGGCATTAAAGTTCCCAGCCATACTCATTATCAGATTCGCTGCAGTTGCCTGGAATACAAGAGGCAGAGTAATTCTTAAAAAGCTTTGGTACTTATTAGCCCCGTCAATCGCTGCCGATTCAAAGAGGCTCTGATCCAGATTTGCGAATACGCCAAGCATCATAACCATAAAGATAGGAAAACCCAGCCACAGATTTACAAGGATTACGGAAAGCTTTGCTATTAATGGATCGGATAAGAAGGGAATATTCTCTGAAATTAACCCCAAATTTAACAAAGCCTGATTTACAGGTCCAAACTGTCCATTTAAGAGGTTTCTAAAAACCAGCAGGGAAACCATCTGCGGAATTGCCCAGGGTAAAATGAGAATGGTCCGAAAAATATTCTTACAGCGTACGGCTGGATGATTAAGGATCAGTGCCTGGAGCATTCCAAAAAAATAGGTAGTCATTGTTCCTATAAAGGTCCAGAGTATCGTCCAGACTAACACTTTAAAAAAGGTATGAGACCAGATAGGCACTGTAAACAACTTTTTAAAATTGGCTAAACCTACCCAATCCAGCAGTTTTCCCGGCGGCAGGTGATCTCTGTTGTAATTTAAAAAGGCTGTCAGTACAGAGAATACAATAGGCATTACTACAATAAATAAAAATGCTATACCAATGGGTATTAATACAATATAAGCGAAATTTCTGCTGTAAAATCTTTTTAAATCCTCTTTTGTATCTGTATATGTACCGCTTCTGTCTATCTGCAGCCCGGAGGAGTAGGCATCCTTTATATTCCAGAAGTAAAGCAGCAGAAATAATATAATTACAAACAGAGCAATGACTCCCCTTATTAATAACATAGTCGAGTGATCACCGTATTTCCCTCCGGTTTTTACTCCTAAGGTAATTAGTCCCCAGATTCCTTTGGTAAAAAAACCTCCGTGAAGCCTTAATGAGAAATCTGAAATGAGACCGCCAGCATATTGAAGCCAATAGCCGCTAAACAATTCAATTCCTATAAACAGCAGCTGCATTATTAAAAAAAACAATCCTTTTATTCTTTGCCTGCATACCAGAAACTGGCCGCTGCCCCATATCAATGCCGAGAGACTTAACGCTTTATATTTTTTCACATCACACCTGCTTCCCTAAAATTTATCTTATGTCTGTTGATTTTTCTGCTTTTCAAAATAAATAATCTTTAATATTCGTATTGATTACGAATAAATTCAGGCTATTCATTTTTAATTACTTATGCGCTTAACCTACTGTAATTATAGACTTCATCATTTAATGAGTCAATTGAATTTGTGCATTTTATATATTTTCAACGAATTATACAAATATATTTTTGTATTATTTTCACTTAATTAACTTAACATATATTTGTTAAGTAAAGTCCTGTTTTTGCAGTTTAATATTTTTCATAACTTTCATACTTTTCTGTTTTTTGTTAAGTACTTAAAGTATTTTAACCATAAAAAAAGAAGAAACCGTATTTTGTTCAAAATCACGATTTCTTCTCTTATAAACGCCTTTACCTTACAAAGGTCTTATGTAAGTTATTCGCTCCACCTCATCAGGATTATCAAGGCGCAGCATCCGGTCCATTATTTCCACTGCCTTTTGGGCTTTCTCTTTGTTACTGATTACGATGGTCTTTGTGTCCGGTAACAGCATAATATCTTTATCCGAATTGACTACCACTGAGATATTACGGTTATCGACATAGTTTTCTACCTGCATACCAAGTATTTCTCCGATTATAAGCCCCTTTTGGTTATGATGTTCCTTAAGAAACTGAATCAGACTTGCATCATTATGGTTTACAAAGATGTTTTCCCTCGGTATTTTTTTTGCTATGGTCTGTAATACATTTTTATTGGCATGATCCTCCATAACAACATAAAAGCTGCTGCCCAGCTGCTCTTCCGCCTGTTTTAATACACTCTCATAACAAGTCAGGATCTTACAGAAAATGGGGTCCTCAATATATCCTTCTATAAAAATGGCAGGTACATAGTAGTGGGAGGCAATCGCTTTCATACTTTCTTCCTCCATATCCATGATAAATACCGCATCCAGCGAGCGTTTCTGCCCTATGGTAAAGTCTTTTTCCATTTCTTGCGTTGATATTAATACAACATCATACCCCTTTGGATACAGGCTTCGCTGTATTTCTCTGGCAAGATCATAATATTGATAGATCTTGCTCTTCTTATCCTGTCCTCCCAGATTAATAATAATTCCCACCAGGTAACTTCTTTGACTTGCCAGAGATTTCGCAGTCATATTAGGAACATACTTTAACTTATTGGCCGCTTCAAAAATACGCATCCTCGTTTCATGGCTGATTCTCTCTTTTTCCGAATAATTCAGCACATAAGAAACCGTTGCAGTGGAAACTCCAGCAGCTGCTGCTATATCTTTCATGGTAATCCGCTTCTCTGACATTCATAGCCTCCTCGAATCCTAACTTATGCGGTTAAGTATATCATTCCCTCCTTCACCTGTCAATTTATCGCTTTCTATTCCCTGAGACAAATTATCCTTCATGCATCTGCCATAAACATAAAAATGGCTCTAATTATAGTAATGGAGTGGGATTCAAAGAATCCCACCCCAACTATTAACACAGAGCCCAATAATTATATCGCTGAAATCAAAAAAAGCTGTTACAAATGTCCCTTTCAGAGACAATTATAACAGCATACATATTAAATTTTACTTAAACTGATGATTTCCCAGCTTATAGGTAGAACCGCTTAATCTTCCGCTGAAAAATAAATAACTTCCGAAACCTTTAGATTTACCGCTTACTGTGATACTCTTAATACCGCTTAATGCTTCTTTTGCAGCTTTAATGCATTCTTTCTCTCTTGAAGAGGTAAATTTGCCTGAATCGTATTCGGATAAAGCTTTGTTTAAGGCACCGTTTCTTACCGGTCCAAACTGATATTTCTGATATATTACAGATTTCACTGAATCAGGAAAAGCAGAAGCTCTTACTCTGTTCATTACTACAATACCAACAGCAAGTTTTCCGTTATAGCTTTCGCCGCCTGCTTCACAGTAAATTAATGCTGAAAGCAATCTTAAATCTGATTTACTGTAGTTAACAGTTGCTTTCTTCTCTGTTGTTTTCTTTGCTGCTGTTTTTGTTGTTGCCTTTGCAGTAGTCTTTTTGGCAGCTTTTGCTGTTGATTTCTTAACTGCTGCTTTCTCAGTGGTCTTAGTAGTTTTCTTCTCTGTTTCAGTTGTTTTATCTGCTTCAGCTGTTTTATCTGTCTGTGCTTCTTTATCTTCTGTTACTGTATCTGCAACTGTATCCTTAGCAGTGTCTTCCTGCTTGGGTTCTTCTGTTACCGTATTCTCTGTTACTGCTGTTTTATCAGTGTCAGCTTCTGTACTGGGTACTTCCGCTGCTTCTATTGTAGTGTCTGTTGTAGTTGCAATATTTTGATCTTCTTCTGCTGCATATGTGTATATATTAGCGAAACCTGCTAAAAATATTCCAGCTAACATACACAATAGTAACTTTCTGAATTTCATAAAGACTCCTTGTTATTGGCATCAGCCACATAATTTTTGCTTACAATTATTACAGGTTTTTTGTCAAATGTTAATGTCCTATAATAATCAATTAATAATTATGTAACAATTATATCATACCAAAATTAGGATTGCAAGCTTTTCTCTACTATTTTGTAATAATTCTGTAATGTTTTTGCCTTAAAGTTGACATCAGCAGGAAATTATTGGTACATTTCCTGGTAATAGCCCTGATATTCCCCGCTTGTTACCCTGTCCATCCACTGGCTGTTTTCAAGATACCACTGTATTGTAAGGCGGATACCATCCTTAAAAGCTGTCTCCGGCTCCCAGCCGATTTCATCCCTGATTTTATCCGGTGCGATAGCATATCGCCTGTCATGGCCTTTTCTGTCTGTAACATATTTAATAAGCTCTTCATTTATATGAGCTTTTCTTGCATCACCTTCCGGCAGCAGTTCCTGCAGGGTGTCAAGGATCAGTGCAATAATTTCTAAATTCTGCTTCTCATTATGACCACCCACATTATAGACCTCATGGAGTTTTCCTTTTTCCATAACCAGATCGATGGCTTTGGCATGATCTCTTACATACAGCCAGTCTCTTACATTCTTTCCATCACCGTATACAGGAAGTTTTTCCCCTTTCAGGCAGTTATTGATCATTAGAGGGATCAGCTTCTCCGGAAATTGATAAGGTCCGTAATTATTACTGCACCTTGTAATATTTGCCGGAAAACCGAAAGTATCCATATATGCTTTCACCAGCATATCAGCAGAAGCTTTGCTGGCAGAATAAGGACTGTGGGGATCCAACGGTGTTGATTCATAGAAATAGGTATCCCCTTCTTCCAGGGAACCGTATACTTCATCTGTGGATACCTGCAGATATTTCTTATCCTCTTTGTAGCCCTCTTCTGTCTCCCAGGTACTTTTTGCAGCTGTTAACAGGTTAAGGGTTCCCATTACATTGGTACTTACAAAGACCTCCGGGTTACGGATACTTCTGTCAACATGGCTTTCAGCAGCAAAATGCACTACTCTGTCAATGTCATACTTTTGAAATATTTCTAATACAGCTTCTTTATTTCTGATATCCTTTTTGATAAAGGTATAATTAGGATACTTTTCAACGGCTTTTAAATTCTCAAGATTTCCGGCATAAGTCAAAGCATCCAGATTGATTATATGTATATCCTTTCCGTAAGTCTCAAACATATAGTGAATGTAATTGGAGCCAATAAACCCCGCTCCCCCGGTAACCAGATAAGTTCTCATAATATCTCCTCTCTGTGTGCCCTGGCACACATACAAATCAGGATGTTGAAAACGAAAAGACTATAAAATCCCTCTTCATCATCCTGCATAATTCTCTAGGAAGACATTTCCATATATTCTCTCAGCGCAGATTTCCAGTGCTTCATAAAAAAGCCCATTTCTTTAAGCCGCTTTGTTTCAAGTACGGAAAATGCGGGTCTTTTCGCTGCTGTCCGGTAATCTTCTGTGGTAATTGGCTCCACATTAACTTTGATATCTGCCATATTAAATATTTCCAGGGCAAACTCATACCAGTTGGTAACCCCATCGCAGGCTGCATGGAATATTCCAAGCTCCTCTCTGTCCATCAGGAAAATCAGGGCTCTTGCCAGCTCAAGGGCACTGGTAGGTGATCCCACCTGATCACTGACAACTCTGATGTCCTTGCCTTCCTTTGCCAGACGGAGCATGGTTCTGATAAAATTCTTTCCTTCTCCGTATAACCAGGCTGTACGAACAATCTGATGGTTCTCACAGATACTCTTAACAAATTCTTCACCGGCAAGCTTGGTTGCTCCATAGACACTCTTAGGTTCTGTAGCATCCTCCTCAGTATAAGGTTCTTCTTTCTCACCGTTAAATACATAATCAGTAGAGATATGTATCAGCCTCGCTTCCACTGCCTGAGCAGCTTCTGCCAGATGCTTCGGGCCAAGGGCATTAATAGCATAGGCTCTCTCCTGGTCACTTTCACATAAATCCACCTGCGTATGTGCTGCACAGTTAATAATTACCTGCGGTCTTACGTCCTGTATCAGATTCATGACTCCCATGGGATTGGTTATATCTAATTTAATCGGGCAGTATGCCGATGATTCAGATAAGCTGGTATTAATCAGTGAATATTCTTCCCTGTCTTTTAAAAGCTGATTTACAGCACGTCCCAGCTGTCCGTTAGCACCGGTTATCAGTATTCTGCGTTCCATATATCCTTAACCTTTCCTTTTAGCTGATCTGTTTAAAATCTTAACAGACAGCATACTTCTTACGATTACTTTCTTATTTTACAATATGCTTTTAAGTCCGCCGTTAATCTTATCTTTTTCTGACAGGATTATTTCCATTTCAGCTTCAACCGGCCACTGGATACCAATGTCAGGATCATTATACATGATACCCTCCTGGTCCTCCGGATGGTAGAAATCCGTACATTTATAAACAAATTCTGCTTCTTCTGATAAAACAAGAAAACCATGTGCAAAGCCGCCCGGAACGAAAAACTGCTTTTTGTTCTCAGCGCTTAAGATTTCTCCGTGCCACTGGCCAAAAGTCTTGGAATCCTTTCTAATGTCCACCGCAACATCAAAGACTTCCCCTTTAATAACTCTTACCAGCTTGCCCTGGGGATAATTCTTCTGGTAATGAAGTCCTCTAAGAACTCCTTTACACGAAAGGGATTGATTGTCCTGTACAAAGACTTCTGTTATTCCTGCTTTGCAAAAATCCTCGTAATTATAGGTCTCAAGAAAATAACCTCTGTTATCTCCGAAACACTTTGGTTCTATTATGAACAAACCTTCTATACTTAAGGGTGTAAATTGAAACTGTCCCATTATCTTTCCTATTCCTCCCGCTGCTTGTTATAACCCGTTTGACACATCTACCAGGTATTTGCCATATTCGGTCTTAAGAAGTGGACCAGCCAGCTTAAGCAGCTGCTCTTTGCTGATGAATCCGTTCTTATAGGCAATTTCTTCAATACATGATATATATAGCCCCTGTCTTTTCTGAATGGAAGCAACAAAGTTTGAAGCCTCCAGAAGAGAATCATGTCCCCCGGTATCAAGCCATGCCATACCTCTTCCCATTGTCTCAACCTGCAGCTTTCCTCTTTCCAGATATACATTGTTTACTGTTGTGATTTCAAGCTCACCTCTGGCAGAAGGTTTAATTGTCTTTGCAATCTCTATAACCTCATTATCATAGAAGTATAGACCGGGAACCGCATAATTTGACTTAGGGTCCTCAGGTTTTTCTTCTATTGATACAGCCTGTCCCTGTTCATTGAATTCCACTACGCCGTAAGCTTTCGGATCTCTAACATAATAACCGAAGATTGTAGCTCCTTCTTTACGTTCAACCGCTCTCTTAAGGGTACCTGTAAAACTTCTCCCGTAGAAAATATTATCTCCCAGAATAAGAGCAACCTTGTCCTCCCCAATAAATTCTTCACCGATAATAAATGCTTCTGCCAACCCTCTGGGCTCCTCTTGAACAGCATAGGCGAATTTCATTCCAAGCTCAGAACCATCGCCTAACAGTTCTTCAAAAACCGGAAGATCTCTGGGAGTAGAGATGATAAGAACCTCTCTGATACCCGCCAGCATCAAAACTGACAGTGGATAATAAATCATAGGTTTGTCATAGATAGGAAGTATCTGTTTGGACACTGCCTTTGTTACCGGATATAATCTGGTTCCTGAGCCGCCTGCTAATATAATACCTTTCATCTTGTGCTGCCCTGCTATACTACGTTTTACAGCTTTCGTAATATAGCTTTCCTTTCTGAAATATTCGATAATTTCTTGTGTGCATCTCAAGCTTTCTTAAGATTAACGAATTTGAAGTATATACTGTCTCCGCTTTTATTCTTGTAATATTTTTCCATATAAATATCTCTATTGTATTATAATATACTTTTATATATTTTTGAACCTTTTTTTTGTATCACCAATAAGTTTTACACTTCAAAATCCCCCATAAAAGCAGGTTTTACTGCTGCAAAACGACAGCCTGGAGCTTCTGCATAATAGAATATCCGGATAAAGTTTATTACGTCTATCCTTCTAATTTCCTATGCAGCAGCCCCAGGCTCAGTGTAGAGTTGCTATGTAACTATGTCTATTAATCCAGATGAAAGAGGTTTACCAAATCCACAGCCACCGGACTGTTATCAGGGTTGGTCTCCATTATATCAGCCATATAATCCCACCATTTACGGTTGATTGCAGTATCTGCTCCCTTACTCCAAAGTTCCTCATCCTCTATGGTAATCACGCCAAATAAGGTGTTGGTCTCACGGTCAAGAAATATAGTGTAATCACTTCCACCATGTTCATGTATCATATCAATCATTTCAGGCCATAACAAATCATGGCGGCGTTTGTATTCCTCTTCCTGCCCCTCATACAGTTTCATCTTAAATCCCTTAATCATACAAAATACCTCTTTCCAGTTTATAATCACTCAGCTTCTATTTTAACCTGAACTCAAAGCATTTTCTATCACTATTTTATTATTGCTTGTATATGCTCAGTTTTTATACTTTTATAAGCAGAAAATGTCCTGTTAAGCTTCTCTTCCGTATACCTCTATCTGAGTAAGTGCAGGAAAAGGAGAAGGATCCTCTGCTTTGATAAGCTTATGGAGTAAAAGCCATTCTATTTTCTTACCGCCCAGAACTAGTATATGAGCTTTATCACTCTTTTCCAGTTTGAATTCTCTGCTGCTGCCATCTGAAAAGGTTAAAGTTACTCTCTGCCACCAGTTATCGTGAGGAAAATCTGCTCTTGTATAAAGGTGGATTTCCTCCGCCAGAATACTTCTGCCAAATTCCAGTTTAAATTCAGCATCATCTCTCATATTGATGCCCCAGGAGGAATATGGCCACTCCCCATGGGAATGATTTTCTATCACTCCGTCTATGGCATTCTTGGCAGCAAATACAGCTTCACCTCTTGTCTCCACATTAGCAGAGGCATGAGGGTAGCAGCCGGTGTCTCCATGCTGGTCCATTACGTTTACTGCCAGGTTGCGGTAGTTAGTAATTTCATCTTTTGCTGCTGCTCTGGCAGAAAGAAGATGAATATTTCCAGTAAAGGTTTTAGGGGCGAGGGAACGTCTGCCTTCTGTATCAGGAACCTGATAGACAATCTCATTCTTTGTTATATATACATACGCAGAACCTAAGGCATCATCCACTTGTACTTTCAGAAAGATATTTTTCTCCGAGGAAGTCAGGATTATCTGATCCCCTTCCTGGTATTCCTCTCTGTAAACAAGACTAATATCTCCTTCCCCTTCTGTAACTGCCCTGATATTTCCATCTTTATCAACTACTTTAAGTGTTAAAAGCATATTAAACCTCCGGTTATTGTATTCTGAAATCTGGAATGGTGAAAAGAGCTGCCACAAAAGCAGCAGCTCCTTCCTATGGGTATATTCTATTAACTTGGCTGTTTGCCGATGTAAGCTAAGATACCACCGTCCACATAAAGGATGTGTCCGTTTACAAAGTCAGATGCATCAGAAGCAAGGAATACTGCAGGACCTGCTAAGTCATCTGTTCTTCCCCATCTTGCAGCAGGGGTTTTTGCTATAATAAAATCATTGAAGGGATTTCCTTTTACTCTAAGTGGTGCAGTCTGAGGTGTCTCAATATAACCTGGTCCGATACCATTGCACTGAATGTTGAATTCACCATATTCGGAAGCAATATTCTTGGTTAACATCTTAAGTCCGCCTTTTGCAGCTGCGTAAGCAGAAACTGTTTCTCTTCCTAATTCACTCATCATAGAGCAGATATTGATAATCTTTCCATGGCCTTTCTTGATCATGCTGGGAATAACTGCCTTGGATACGATGAAAGGCGCATTCAGATCAACATCGATTACTGCTCTGAAATCCTCGGCTGACATCTCAACCATTGGAATTCTCTTGATGATACCCGCATTGTTTACAAGTACATCGATAACGCCTACTTCTGCTTCAATTTTTGCTACCATTTCATTTACCTGAGCTTCGTTGGTAACATCACACACGTAACCATGTGCTTCAATCCCTGCTTCTTTATATGCCTCAAGTCCCTTGTCTACAAATTCCTGTTTCAGATCGTTAAAGCAGATAGTGGCTCCTGCTTCTGCATAGCTTTTCGCAATAGAAAAACCGATTCCGTAAGAAGCACCTGTTATAAGGGCTACTTTTCCCTCTAATGAAAATGTATTTAATATACTCATTTTAAATCCTCCTTATAGTCTATTACTGCTGAATTAATCCTTATATTTATAGTGTTAGTGTATATTTCGTTTCCTACTCTTTACACGAAAATGCTTAAGCTGTTTTAATAATTTACTGCTTATTTAAGTGTTGTCATGGCTACCCCGTCCATATCGTCGAAATCCTGATTTTCTCCTAACATACCCCAGATGAAGGAATATGCTCTGGTTCCGCAGCCGGAGTGTATGGACCAGCTGGGTGATATAACAACCTGCTCGTTACGCACTACAATATGTCTTGTCTCTGTGGGCTCTCCCATGTAGTGGAATACAAGTGCATCTTCCGGAAGGTCTAAGTATAAATATGCTTCCATTCTTCTGTCATGTGTATGGCAAGGCATGGTATTCCATACGCTGCCGGGTTTTAAGCTGGTAAGACCCATTACTAACTGGCAGCTTTCTACCTGACCGGGTAAGATGTATTTTGTAATAACTCTGTGGTTGGACTGCTCTAAAGTACCAAGTTCAACGCAGATGCAGTTCTCGGGTTTGATATGAACCGTAGGGTATGTCTTATGTGCCGGTGCACTATTGTAATAGAATTTAGCAGGATTCTCTTTGTCTTCACTGCTAAATACCACTTCTTTCGCTCCCATACCGATATACATTCCATCTCTGCTCTCTAAGGTATACTCTGTCCCGTCAACGGAAATCTTTCCTTTTCCGCCTACGTTGATTACACCCATCTCACGGCGCTGTAAGAAATACTCTGCTCTGATTTCTTCACCGGGAGTTAAGGTCAGAGGTGCAACCGGTACAACAGCTCCGAAAATGATTCTGTCAATATGGCTGTATACGCTGGTGATTTCACCTGCTTTAAATAAATTTTCTACTAAAAACTCTTCTCTTAATCTCTCTGTTGTATAGTGTTTCACGTCTTTGGGTGATGCTGCTGTTCTAAGTTCCATAATATCATCCTTTCTATCCGGGTATACTTGTTATCCTCTGGTTACCTGTTAAAATTGTAAGTACAGGCACATGTTGTCTATTTCAGATATGCATCTTACGATTAAGTATTATTATTACAGGCTGCTGTTTATATAATATTAAGGTGAATTTCAGCTTTTCCCGCTTTCAGGTGTAATAATTCTGATACCTATTGAATTCTGCGTTAAAAACTTTATTCAGCTTATATAAGAGTATAGCATACTGATATTTCTGATTCTTGTCATTTACTATTCTAAAACTTGCTTATTTTGAACAGTACTGCTATAATAGTAATAAATCATTTATTATTATTGATTCCGTTATACCAAATTACTCATTATTGTGTTAATTCTTATGAAAGGAAGGTTCTGTCATGAAGGAATATACCTCCTGTAAGGAAGCCATTGATTTTTGCATTAATCAGAAATACTTTGCCGTTGCTCATCTATATCATGAGGAAAAGCCTATGAATATGCATATCCATGACTGTTATGAGATATATTATTCCATATCAGGCGGCAGGCAGTTTCTGATTGATAACCGTTTTTACAATATTCAACCCGGTGATGTTTTTCTGATCAATAGTTACGAAAGCCATTATCTGTCCCAGATAGACAGTATGGTTCATGAGCGTATTGTTCTATCCATTCATCCGGACTTTATCAAATCTCTTTCCACTCCGGCAACAGATTTGAATTACTGCTTTTCCTACAGGGACTCCGGCTTTTCCCACAGAATTCCCTTAGACAAAGAACAGCAGCAGCGATTTCTGTATTATATCTATAAAATTACCAGTCCGGCAGGTTTTGGTACGGATATATTGGAGCGGACTGCCTTTACGGAACTGCTTTTATTTGTGAATAAGGCCTTTTATGCTCATTGCCGCCTTGAAACGGAGGATGAAAATTTCCGTTACAGCAGACAGGTGGATCAGATACTTGAATACATAAATCAAAACATTAACGAACCCATTACAATAGAGCATCTGGCAAAGCAGTTCTTTTTAAGTGAGTCTTATATCTGCCGGATCTTTAAGGCAGCCACCGGAACTACTATTAACAAATATATTACTGCCCGGAGGATTACGATAGCGAAAGCACTTCTGGCTGAAGGTAAGACTGTTAACGAAGTTTGTGAATACAGCGGTTTTCATGATTATAGTAATTTTTTGAAGGCTTTTACCAAGGCTGTAGGGATTTCACCGAAAAAGTATTCTCAGTATAGTACGAAATAGTTTTCTGGCAAGGAAGCTGAAATTCATTCTGACAGATGGATTTCAGTTTCTTTTTTTTTGTAGGGGGGGGGACGGTAAATTGAATAAACCGGAAAAAACTCATGCTTCGATTCCAAGGTATAAGTAGTCCTAATTCTCTGAATATTTTATGCTTGACATATTATAAAGCAGATAACTCGCTTCGCTCAAACAATCAGCTTTATAATATAGCATAAAATTTTCAGAGAAAAGGACTACTAATACCTTTCCATAGGCGCATTCGTTCTTTCCGGTTTATTCAATTTACCTGAAATCGTACGTACGAAAATATGGTTTTGACTTTTGCTTATTTTTTTATAGCTTTGTCTTTATCTTTAGGTTTGTATCTTCTTTTAATATCTTACTTAATATCTTTTTTATATCACTTTTAATATTTTTTTAGTATCACTTTTAATATTTTTTTAGTATTTTTCTTGGTTATCTTCTTTTTTCTTCTTATACAATTGATTAGTATGGATTTAATTTCTATTTCTTTTTTAAACAATACTTTAGAGTTGAATTTTACTTATTCCTATTTTTCTAGTTTCCGTCTGGCTATCATTTGTAGTATACCGCCATTGCGGTAATAATCCCATTCAGCGGCTGAGTCTATTCTTAGATGTACCTTAAAGGAAAGCTTTTCTGTATTTACTGTTACCAGATTGTCTTCTTTTTCTTCTATTTGAAAGGTATACTGCTCTTCTCCGGTCAGTCCAAGGCTTTCTGCATTGTCTCCCGGTAAAAACTCAAAAGGCAGGACACCCATCATTACCAGATTAGATCGGTGGATTCTCTCATAGCTTTCAGCAAGTACTGCCTTTACTCCCAACAATGCAGTGCCTTTCGCTGCCCAGTCTCTGGAAGAACCCATTCCATAATCCTTCCCTGCTATTATTAAAAGAGCTTTTTCTTCTGCTTTGTATTTCATAGCAGCGTCATAGATGGATATTATCTCTCCGCTGGTAAAATGCTTGGTATAACTGCCTTCTTTTCCTTCCGCCAGCCGGTTGCGGATTCTGATATTGGCAAAGGTTCCTCTCATCATTACTTCATGATTTCCTCTTCTTGAACCATAGGTGTTAAAATCTTTCACCTCTACCCCAAGTTCAGCAAGATATTTTCCTGCAGGCGTGTTCTTTCCGATATTACCGGCGGGTGATATATGATCCGTGGTTACAGAGTCGCCGAACTTAGCCAGAACACTGAGTTTCTTTAGGTTGCTGTTTTCGTTTCCTTCCTTTGACATGTTATCAAAATAAGGCGGGTTTCTAATATAGGTGGAATCTTCTTTAAAGTCAAAGGTTTCTCTGCCTTCGGCTTTCAGCTCTTCCCATTTTTCGTTTCCAAGCCATACCTTTTCATATCTTTTAAGAAACATGTCTCCCTTTAATGATTTGTCCATTAATGACTGGATTTCTGCGGAAGCAGGCCAAATATCCTTAAGATATATGCTTTTTCCAGCTGCATTCTCACCGATGGGGTCCTTTTCAAAATCTATCAGTATGGTGCCAGCCAGTGCATAGGCTATAACCAGCATAGGGGACGCAAGGAAATTTGCTTTGATCAGGGGATGTATTCTGCCTTCAAAGTTCCTGTTTCCTGATAATACCGAAGCCGTAAGCAGGTTCTCTTCTGATATGGCTTTCTCAATCTCCGGCAGCAGCTTACCGGAATTTCCGATACATGTGGTACATCCATATCCTACTGTATGAAATCCCAGCTCCTTTAAATAAGGGGTCAGTAATGCTTTATTCAGGTAATCACTAACGATAAGAGACCCAGGTGCCAGAGAAGTCTTTACAAAAGCGGGTACTTTAAGTCCTGATTCCACCGCTTTTTTTGCCATTAGACCGGCTCCCAGCATTACATAGGGATTAGAGGTGTTGGTACAGGAGGTAATAGCTGCAAGAACGATATCTCCTGTTTTTAACTCCACTGTCTCTTTCTTTATAAGTTTTTCCTCTTGCTTCACAGACAATGCCGGCCTTAAAACAGATACCTTAACTTTTTTATCCAATTCCTCTTTTGGCAGACCATAACCTTTATTTCCCGGTGCTTCTGTCAGGCAGATCTTAAAATATTCCTTCACTTTATTGAGCGGTATAAGGTCCTGAGGTCTTTTGGGGCCTGCCAGGGAAGCGGTTACCGTACTTAAGTCCAGTGTGATTTCTTTCGTGTATTCCGGTTTTACTCCCTCCTCCGGCATAAGTCCGTTGATTTTTAAGTATTCCCTTACCCTGTCAGCCTCTTCCTGTTTACGCCCGGTTAGCAGCAGGTAGTTATAGCTTTCTTCATCAAAGGGAAAATAACCACAGGTTGCTCCGTACTCAGGTGCCATATTGGCAACCGTTGCCCGGTCAGCAAGGGTCAGGCTTTTAAGTCCTTCACCAAAGAATTCCACAAACTGTCCTACAACTCCAATGCTTCTGAGCAAAGCTGTTACAGAAAGTGCCAGGTCAGTGGCAGTTGCCCCTTCCTTCAGCGCTCCGGTAAGTCTTACTCCGATTACATTTGGCATTGTCATATAGGAGGGCTCTCCTAACATATTAGCCTCTGCCTCTATCCCTCCCACTCCCCAGCCAAGGACGCCAAGACCGTTAATCATGGTTGTATGGGAATCTGTTCCCACTAATGTATCCGGATATAATATTGTCAATCCCTCTTCTTCTCCGGCTTCTACTACAGAAGCCAGATATTCCAGATTCACCTGATGAATAATTCCCATTCCCGGGGGTACTACCCTGAAATTCTGAAAGGTATTTTGTGCCCACTTTAAAAATTCATATCTTTCTTTGTTTCGTTCATATTCTAATTCTATATTTTCAGAGAGAGCGGAATCCTTACCATAGGAATCTACCTGAACGGAATGATCTACTACCAGGTCAACCTTAACTCCCGGATTAAGTGCTCCTCCTACTGCCTGACCCATGGACGCAAGATCCACCATAGCAGGAACTCCGGTAAAATCCTGTAATAATACCCTGGAAGGCATAAAAGGGACTTCCAGTTTCTCTTCCGCATTCTTCTGCCATCCTGCAAGGCTGTAAATATGCTCCTCTTTTATACGATTATGATCCAACTGCCGGATTGCCCCTTCCAGCAGAATCTTTATGGTTATAGGCAGTCTATCTATCTGATAACCTTTTTCCTTCAGGCTGTTGATACTGTAATAGCCATAGTTCTTACCCCCAAGGGTGAATTGTTTTAGTGCCTGTTTTTTAATATCTTCACTCATATTGAAGCCTTCCTTTCTTATAAATTGGAATCTTACGCTACTGAATTGCAAATCTTGCACCATAGACACGAAGATTTATGAGTTATTTCATTTATGTGTCTTTTATTTCATGACCCTATTGATGTAATCCTTATCACTACAGATTTAGAACTATCACAAGTGAGAGTGGAAATATCATTCTTATTTTGGTATGGCGCAGGATGCTTATTCTCTTTTACCATTACCAATGAAAAATGTTATTGGGTCACTTTTCATAATAATATTTATTGTATCAAAATTAGAGTCTTCTTACCCTGTAGTGTTCTTATACTCATGATTTAGTTTTAAGTTCTAGGCAAACAGAAGTTCTTCTATCTATGTTAACATGTTCCGGTTGGAAGCACAAGGGCAGTCAACTGGTAAAAATAAACCAGCTGGTTAAAATTAATCCAACTGGTAAAAAAATAAGCCTATCTTACCTGAATATAACCAGGCTGATAGGCTCACAGCTTAATTTTTAGATTTCCGCCAGTTTCTTTCCTAAATCAAACAGTGCGTTAAGGGTATCATCATCGGGGTCGTTTAAGCATGTAATTCCTTCGCCTCCGACAATTTCAGCACCTGCGTTCTTTAAACGCTCCTCCCAATCACGCATCCACTCACAATTGCCCCAGCCATAAGAACCAAACAGAGCAATCTTCTTACCGGATACATACTGTTCCAGTTCTGCAACAAAAGGCTCCATGGTATCTTCTTCTAATACTTCTGCTCCCATAGAGGGGCAGCCAAGTGCATATACTGCTTCATCTTTCAGACTTGCTGCCTTTACCTGATATACTTCGGTAACCTGCGCTTCTTTACCGCCTGCCTTTACGCCTTCACCAAGCTTTTCAGCCATTGCTTTTGTATTTCCTGTACTGCTCCAATAAACGATATTAATCTTACTCATACTTAATCCTCCATATTTTATTTATTGCATTTATTGCAATATTCGCATAATATGTCCTTCAAGGCACATGCACTGCTGCTGTGGCTTCGCTCCACAATGGTGGAGTCTTTTTCCACTGCCTTTAATGCTGATACTACCATCTTATGAGATACCGTATTGGTAAACAGTATCAATAAATCAGGACTTCCCACCTGTGTCCTGAAATTTGCCGGCATCTGGGTAAATACCTTGGCCTTAAAATTATGCTGCTTGCATATTTCCTTGTAAGTACAGACCATGCGGTCATGTCCTCCTACTATAACAACGCTCATAAAATCACCTCTCTTTTCCTTTTGCATTCGGTAGGTAAAGTGATTTTATTATAAATAAGAAATCACTTTATAACAGAAAGCAAATTAGTCTCTATCTATCATATATTATATTTAATAATTGCAACTGATATTCATTTTCATTTAATATATTACAAGATTATCATAACTAACCTAATTTAGGCAAGCATTATTTTTCTAATTGATAATTTTTTTATATTTGTCCCAAATAAATAAATTTATCAGTTTATATAGAAGACATTCCTTATAAAAGAGAATCTTTTAAGAATTATTGCCACTAAAGATTTACCATTATTTTTCTTACTTTCTTGGTTTCAGACTCGCCAAGTCTCCATATGACCGATTTTTTAGATGGAATAATTTTTCCTTCTGCTTTTCTGTTAGCCTTTGCTTACATAATAAAAGGGCTGCTGCAAAACCAATGTAAAACTGTAAGAAGCCCCTTGAATTCCCTGTTATGCAATGTCTGAAGGATAATACCGATTTTGTGTCTCTAAAAGCAAACAAGCTTTGTACGATTATAGCACACGAAATTGGTAATGTGTCTTTCAGACAGTGCGTAAAGGAAAGTCAAGGGACTTCTTACAGATTATTGTTTAAAATGCAACAGCCTCCTCATTGACTATTTACTTTTAATTTTTATCTCACCACTGGTGGTTTCAACTGTTAACTGAATTAGTGGATCTGTTCCCACTGTGGCTGTCGCTTTCTTGTTATTCTTGCTATAGCTTATCTGATCATTAAAAAAGCTGATATCACCGCTGCCGGTATTGGCACTAAATTCAAAAGCCAATGAGGCCGGTATACGCATTATTACATCTCCACTGGAGGATTCTGCATTGATATCGTCTGTTATCGAAGAAATATCCTTACTAAATTCAACCTCTATCTGTCCTGAGGTAGAATGAAAATCTCCGGCTCCATTTGTGTTGGTGATACGGATGTCACCACTGGAGGTATATGCTTTGATATATCCTTCGCTATTCTCAAGCTTTATCTCTCCTGAGGTAGAATGAAGATCTTTTCTGCCAATGGTACCTTCTACCTTAATATCTCCGCTGGAAGTGCCTGCGTTTAAATCCCCTATGGAATTTTCAATATAGATACTGCCTGAGGTACTTGATATCTCTGTTTTACCACTGCCTCCGTATACCTTGATATCACCGCTGCTGGTTGATAATTTCCGATTTCCTTCTGCTTTCTTAAAGTTTAAGTTTCCACTGGCTGAAGAAATCGTTATATTCTCTCCGTATACTTCATTAAATTCTATGTCACCACTGGCAGTGGAGATTGTTATATCCTCTCCGGATACTTCATTAAATTCTATATCACCGCTGGCAGTGGAGGCCTCAAATTCCCTTACCTCTAAATTCAGGCCCGATTCTATGTTACCACTGGCACTACTGATATATATATTATTCTTATATCCCGCAGGCAGATATATTTCCATACGGCTGCTTCTGTTAAAGCCTAATACCGTGCCATTCCAGCCGTCCCGCTTACCCTCCAGCCTTAACTCCTTTCCGCTTTTCGTGATTTGGGTAAGCTCCTCCTTCTTCGGAGTAAAGCTCATATATTCTTTTAAGATTAGTTCGTCACTGTCACTTTCATAAACCACAACATCATCGGAGCTGTATTTAATCTTTAGGGCTTCAATTCCCTCCAGGCTAATAGTTTGTGTATTTACCAGCTCAAGATTGCCACCTATTGAAAAATTAGTCGTCCGTATTCCCCCTGTATGAATCAGAAAGATTAACAGACCTATCAAACCGATAGCAATCGCTGCATAGACAATGATCAGGACTTTAAAAAATGGTCTCAACGCTGCTTATCCTCCTTCAAACGGTAAAGCAATTCAATAATTGCATGTACACAGGCACCTACCAGGAATATAATCCAGGTTGCATACCAGTCAAAAGTTGCGAAACTTATACCAAAATATAGCACTAATATGAAAGTCCATGCTACGAACAGCACCGCGGTTTTTACTGATTTGCTCTTGTGGGAGCTGCTTTTCCATTCCTTGAATTCCTCAACTACCGTGTTATCCTTACGTTTATATTTCGGATACATATTGCCTATATATACAAGCATACAGGTTGGTATGATAGCCAACAACAGCATTACTATAAAACCAATCATGGTTAAATCAATGGGAAAATACATATAACCGCTCATTAGTCCAAGGGCTAAAAACTGAACCACACTAAAGATGTATAACCCCACCGCCGCAGTCTTTACCATAACAACCTTTTTATACTGTGCCTCCTGAATCTTGCTGTAATCAGTACCTACGTCCTCCAACCCTTCAAAAAGCTCCGAGACATTACCGATGGAATTAATGACCAGCATGCAGGCATCCTCCGGTTTCATACCTTCTGCTACCAAATCCTGATAACGTTCTTCCGAATTACCAAGCAATTCTTCCCTCAGCTCAAATGCTTTTCTTGTTTTGGGTGCTTCTTCGAAAAGCTTTTCAATATGAGCTCTCATTCTCTCATCCATATTATTCTTCCTCCATCTACTTTAATAAAGCATCAATTATTAATTTGGCATTCTCCCAGTCTTTTCTATAGTCCTGATATGCCTGGCGGCCCTTATCCGTAATGGAATAATATCTTCTTCTGGCACCCACTTCCTGGTCTCCCCAATAAGAGGTAATCAGCTGCGCCTGTTCCAGACGGCGAAATGCTGTATAAAGAGTAGCTTCCTTCAATTCAAACAAATTGTTGGTCTTCTCCATAATTTCTTTGTTGATCTGATAGCCGTAGCTGTCCCCCTCCAATAGATGTGCCAGGATAATCGGTTCCGTATGGCCACGAATTACGTCTGATGTAATCGACATATTGCTACCTCCTTATCTTGACTATATTATATTTATATATACCTCATCTGTCAAGGTATCTTTTTAAATAATATACTATATATATTGATTTATATAAAATCATGTAGAAGGCAGATTTCTATCCTGATTATTTAGTTTTTCAGAGCAGGTTATACTGTTATTTTTCAGAAATACTTAGCATATCTTAATACAATCTTAGGCTATTTATTTCCAATTTTTAATTGAGTAAATACCTTATAACTGCTACAATGGATTTAATCTCAGGCAAATAAATACCTACAAAGGAGATAACTTAACACTATGGGAGTAGATGTTACAATCACACAAAAGGGACTGTTTAAAAAAACTCTGCCCTTGGAAGTATTACTTGGCAGCAAATTAAAATATGGCAGATTCGATGGTTTACGCTTAATAGAAGGCGAGCTGGGCGAAGAAGGTTTTGTTGCTTATCTGCCGGACAGATTAGCGAGGGGTATCGGAATTGACTGGAACGCCCAGAAGAAAGATTCTGTATATCTGCGGCTTCCATTTCCCTCTACTCTGGAGGAAACCGATGCTTTTTACGATCTCATTCAAAGAATTAAGTCTCATTGGACCAATTGTAAAGTGGATGTAGATGGAGCTGTTCTGAATGAAAAAGTATTAGATGAATCCAGAAAAACCAATAGAGACTTTAGCTTAAAAGTACTGAAGAATTTTTGCAACGATGAAGAGAAGGAATCCTTAACTATATTTTGTGCCTTATGGCCCCTTGTTCTGGGTGAAAAAGAGAAAGCACGTTTTAGAGAGGCTGAGGATTTAAAGGATTTCAGTGATTATCTACATAACATGCAGGCAATAGACGTGTATTATGCCAAACCGGCAATTTATAAACGAAAAGAGGATTTTATCGGAATGTTTGCAATTACAGAGACAACCCCGAGCATCATTCCCGCCTCTCCTAAAGTACCCTTTGGCTTAGAGCTGCCTGATACCGGCAAAGAATCTGCTATCAGTGACTGGTATGTAACACTAGTGGCACTTTCAGATGAGCAGGAGCCTTATATTGTGAACTTTACAGATTTCATGAATGCACTGCCCGCAGATAAGCTTAACTATTATGATGCGGAAAATGTACTTTTGAAGGAACTAAGCTTAGATGAGATTGTTGCTATCGGAGAAAAATACAGAGTGGAATTGTAGTAACAGTTTATGTTTTTCTTATCTTTTATCTTTTTCTCTGAATATTTTGGCTATATGATAAAACGGATTGTTTGAGCGAAGTTAAGTTTTTATTTATAATATATCAAGCACAAAATATCAGAGAAGAAGGACTTCTAATGCCTTGAAATCATGGCATGAGAAGTCCTTCTTTGTGTAATTTGCCGTCCCCGGTGAACTAGAATCGGAAATCTCTCTTTCCTTCCTGAACCTGAACCAGGTAATCTTTTGCTATTGCCTTTACTTTCTCATTGGTTACATGTTCAAGTTCCTTTTCAATCAGCTGTTCTCCCTTTTTCTTTGTATCCTCTCCGGCATAGTCCTCCAGATACTCCTTTAAGGTCATAAGGGCATTGGGCTGGCAGCAATTCGCAATCTGGCCTGATTTCACCAGCTTCATAAAACGGTCACCGGTTCTTCCTTCCCTGTAACAGGCAGTACAAAAGCTTGGAATAAACCCTAATTCCAGCAGCCAGTTTACCACCTGGTCAAGAGTTCTCTTATCCTCTACATCAAACTGACTGGAATTATCCTCTTCCTCTTCTTCCTGTGCATAACCACCCACACTGGTCCTGGAGCCGCCGCTTAACTGGCTGATACCAAGTTGAAGCACCTTTTCTCTGGTTTCCCTGGATTCTCTGGTGGATACGATCATTCCCGTATAAGGTACGGCAATTCGAAGTACCGCTACAATCTTCTCAAAAATATCATCGGAGATGGAATTGGTGAAATCCTCCGGATCAATATCGTCAGCCGGACGTATTCTCGGAACACTTATGGTATGAGGTCCAACACCAAGAGCTGCCTCCAGATGTTCTGCATGCATCAGCATTCCAACAAAATCATAGCGGTAGAGATTAAGGCCAAAAAGTACACCCAGACCAACGTCATCGATTCCTGCTTCCATGGCTCTGTCCATTGCTTCTGTATGATATGCATAATTGTGCTTAGGCCCTGTGGGATGAAGTTTCTCATAATTCTCTTTGTTATAGGTTTCCTGAAAGAGAATATAGGTACCGATTCCTGCTTCTTTTAACTTGCGGTAATCTTCATGGGTAGTAGCCGCTATATTGACATTTACCCTGCGGATAGCACCGTTCTTATGTTTAATGGAATAAATGGTATTGATACATTCCAGAATATAATCAATAGGGTTATTTACCGGGTCCTCTCCGGCTTCCAGCGCGAGACGCTTATGACCCATGTCCTGTAAGGCTATAACTTCATTCCTTATCTCTTCCTGGGTAAGCTTCTTTCTGGCAATATGCTTATTCTGGTGGTGGTATGGACAGTAAACGCAGCCGTTGACACAGTAGTTAGACAAATATAAGGGAGCAAACATAACAATGCGGTTTCCATAGAACTTATTCTTGATCTCCTTCGCCAGCTGATACATTCTTTGATTCTCTTCCTCTAAGTCGCACTCCAATAAAACGGCTGCTTCCCTGTGGCTGATTCCCTGCATAAGCTCTGCCTTCTTGATAATACTGTCAATCAATTCTTTGTTGCTTTTATTTTCAAGTGCATAGGCTATGGTGTCCTTAATCTCTCCGTCATCAATAAATTCTTCTGCCTTTTTTGACATTACATTGTACATATATCTTCCTTCCCTTCTACTGTTTCAAATGTGTGGGGGATAAAATCGCCTTTGGCGGTTACTATCTCATGTCCGACGGTTAACATCCTTCTCTGAAGACAGGCTCTGCATTCTGCTGCTTCGTCTCCGGTACAGATCTTATTATCATAGAGCTCATACTGCTTTCTTACCCTGACCGGGGATAAATTAGGCATTACAACATTAGCTCCCCAGGAGATGCCTTCTTCCCTGCCTTTGGGATGAATCGTACCAAGGGCTGTAGTTGCCGGAATCAGACCGTTTGGTATCATAAGCCTGATAATGGCAATAAGTCTTAAGGTCAGCTCGTAAGAACCCTTGGAAAAATCCTTAAAAGGTGTGTCATGATGTGGGAGAAAAGGACCGATTCCAACCATAGCCGGCTCCAGTTCCTTAATAAAGGTTAAATCCCTGGCGATACATTCCGGTGTCTGATAAGGTGAACCCACCATAAAACCGGTGCCTACCTGGTATCCCAGCTCCTTCAGATTCCACAGGCATTGTTTGCGTTCCGCAAGTTTTAGGCTCTTCGGATGCAGCAGCCCGTAATGCTCCTCATCGGCAGTTTCATGGCGCAGCAGGTATCTGTCTGCTCCGGCTTCCTTGTATCTTTTATAAGACTCATAGCTTTTCTCACCAATAGATAAGGTTATTGCACAATCCGGGTATTTTTCTTTAATACTAAGACAGACTTTTTCAATATCTTCGTCCGTAAATCTTAAGTCTTCCCCGCCCTGAAGTACAAAGGTACGAAATCCCAGTTCATAACCCTGTTCACAACAAGACATGATATCTTCAAAAGTCAGACGATATCTGACTGCATTGGTATTACTCTTTCTGATGCCGCAATAATAGCAGTCATTCTTACAATAATTCGTAAATTCAATCAAGCCTCTTGTAAATACCTTGTTACCGTAGAATTCCTGCTTCACTCGAAAAGCATTTTCTTTTAGATACAGCCCATCCTCCTCAGACATGCCTCGTATCAGTGCCGCAAATTCTTCCTCTTTCAGGTTTCTGGTCTTTAATAAGATGTCTATTAAATCCTTCATGGCATCCTCCTATTTGGGAATTATGATTCATAATTCAACTAATCCTGTTTATGATTTGTTAGCCTAAAAAATCCTTACGTCCCAGGCGGTTGACCAAAGACATAAGGATTCTCATATAAGAAGTAAAGAATGCCCTAACGGTATCTCATACTTCTTTAAAATTATGATTCCAATGCCTTTTCAATCGGGACGAACCCTTTTAATCAGTACATACATTCTTTATTGGTAATTTGGATAAGCTTGAATCATTTAATGGACTACCTCTACTGCCAGCTTAGTTTCCTTTATTTCAGATACACGATTATTACTCATGCTGTGTTATCATCAATCTTTCCAGTAACTGCTGCACCCCATTCCTCTGCCTGAACAGCAGAAAATACCAGGCACTGTTTTCAAACAGTATTTATGCTGGTAATTCCAGACAAAAAACTTTGCTAAATAATTCACACTCTCAATTTATTATACTCCTTCTTTGTTATTTAGTAAACAAATTTTATCAATAAACCTTAGAGAAATAGCGGAAAGCTAACACCAAAAAGATTCTTTCGCATAAATTATAGTATAAATCAGAAAGGGGAATGTACTTGCAGCCGGAGCACAAATATAACAGCCCGTCGAATAAGGACAGTATGCAGAAACCATATTGCCAGAAGAAACTTACAGCCATGCAGCGTGCTAATGGTCAAGGCTATCGACCACCTCCCCCTGTACCCTTGATTACACCGCCTGATTTTACCCCTCCTATGCCCGATTTCAAAAACGGAGCCCGGGGTATGCGCGGTTGTATTGACAGAAATACCTACGTCTGGCTTGTAAACGGAACCAGTTACTGGTTCTTTCCTTCTTTTATAGGCAGGCAGACAGCCATTGGTTATCGCTGGAGAGGCTTTGGATGGATATATCAGCGAATCAGTCTTAATAACATTGTAACGTATCAGTGTTTCTAAATCAGAGACTTCATAAGTCCTCTGTCTGTTAATGACTCTTAAAAAGGTGCAGCTTATGCTGCACCTTTTCTTCTTTAGAAATCCTGTATAATAAATACTTATTTATAATCCAGCCTCTTTATCTGGTTACGTTTCTGACCCATTTCATAGATCGGTATCTCCAGAGGGATAACGGTATCTTAATAATTTCATCACTCATGAGAATCATATATACAACAATTATGGGCAGCTCAAAGACAAATGCAGCCAGTGCACCAAATAATATTGCTACTCCCCACAAGGTCGATGCATCCAATATCAGACCGAATCTTGTATCTCCTCCTGCCCGGAATACCCCTACTATCAGAGTTGTGTTTAGGGCCTGTCCAATAACAAAATAGGACATGACAAACATCATAAATTTGAGATAGGACTGAGCTTGTACACTTAAATTCAAATAATTTCCTACCGTGCTACCGGCTATAAGTATTATAACGCTTCCGATAAAGCCCAGACAAATCGTTATCCGGACCATCCTCTTCGCATACAGCTTTGCTAGTTCTTCTTTACCTTCACCAATTGCTTTCCCCAGAATTATTGCCGTAGCATTGGATACACCAAAGGTTACAACCGTCGCAAACTGCCTGGTTACCTGTGTTACAGAATTAGCCGCTACCACAGATTGTCCCAGATGTCCGATAATGGCAGCCGAGGCAGCTACACCAGCTCCCCATAGAAGCTCATTTAACATGACCGGTATGGAATATTGTAAAAAGTCTCTGCTTAACAGTTTATCTCTAACCATCAGATTCTTAAAGCGGAAATTTATAGTCTTATTAATCTTAAAGGCATAAAAGCTAACCAGCAGTACTTCTGAAATTCTGGCTATTAAAGTACCAATAGCAGCACCACGGATACCCATGGGTTCAAACCCAAAGAGACCAAAAATTAAAATAGAGTTAAAAACAAAGTTTACAATAAACGAAACCAGATAAACTATGGTGGAGATAATTACCCGCTCCACACTCCTCATGATATTGAGGTATATCATGGTGAATGAAACCATTACATAGGAAAAAGCTACTATCTTAAGGTATTTTGCTCCTTCTTCAATAACACCCTGTTCAGAGGAGAAAATATGCATTATCTGTGTTGGAAATATAAGTACTGCTGCTGTGAATATTAAACCGATACAAATAGAAAAGCGCATTGTAATGGCCATAACCTTTTCTATGGTATTGGTATCCTTCTTGCCCCAATATTGGGCTGTCAGTACAGCAGCTCCTGACGTTAATCCAAAAAATATGAGAGTCATTATAAACTGCACTTGCCCAGCAAGGGAAGCTCCTGACAGAGAAGTTTCTCCTACTTTTCCCAACATGATTACATCTGTGGAGGTCACTCCTACATTAATAAGGTTCTGTAATGCCATAGGAAAAACCAGAGAAAATACTAATTTGTAGAAGGTTCGTTTTTCCTGATTGCTATTTAATTCATTCATCTTTCATCCATCCTGTTCCAGCTATCCATGTTTACATGGAAGTTATACACAGGTTAACTGTGTTACACTTTATGCTTATTTTAGTCAATCAATGGACACGGTAACATTTTTGGAGACAAAAGTCAATAGGGGTAGGGGAATATCAAACGGGGGTTTTTGGGATGTCAAACGGGAGGTTGTGGCTGTGGACGATGATTAGGGGGCTGTTTGGCAGGCTTTTCTTCGAGAACCCTTATTCCACTAAAATGCCAGTGACTATTCCTGACAGGTAAGCCTGTGCCAAACTCGCTGTTATGTTGTGGGAGTGTAGGTTTATTGCGCTCAGACAGTGGCACTGGCTTACCTAGGAATATTCACTGGCATTTAAGTGTCATAAGGAACCTCTCAAGGCAACCCTGCCAAGCAGCCCCCCTAATCATCTGGTTACTTGCTTGGCTAGCCTTATCTGTTCATTGTGAAGGATTTAGTTAATAAGGTTGGATTGAAATTTATTATAGATTGTTTTAATAATGCCCAAAATTAAGAATTAGGGGTTACTGCTAAATCATATTTGCTTCGGTTTATATTTCTTATTTCATTTGCAATTTAGATTTGAAATTAAAAATCTTGTTTCTATACAAGTTCAGGCTAATTACACAAAGCAGAAAGAACGAATGCGCCTATGGGAAGGCATTAGACAATATGTAGTGACCACACATTTGCACCATCGTGGATTTACCTATATACTATTACTTGCTAAGAATAATGGTGATAGGAATTACCGCATACAAAAGGAGGCCACTACAATGAATAGTATAGTTTATATCGGAATGGATGTCCATAAGGAAAGTTACAACCTTTGCTGCTACAGATTTGAGGAGGATAAACTTCAGTACCACCAAAAGATAGCTCCTGATTATAGGCAGGTTCTAAAATATCTGGAGCAGGTAAGGGCTCGTTTTACAGACGATGTAACCTTTGTTTGTGGATATGAAGCAGGATGTCTTGGCTATACGTTATATCATCAGCTGACAGACCATGGTGTTAAATGTATCATACTAGCACCGACAACCATGGGAATAACTAATACAAACCGGGTTAAAACAGATAAAAAGGATGCAGGTAATATAGCCAGATGCCTCGCATTTCACACCTATAGTGCGGTGCATATACCAACGGAAGAGGACGAAGCGGTAAAGGAATATCTCCGTATGCGTGACGATAACAAGAAAGCATTAAAAATCGTAAAACAACAGATTCTGGCGTTGGTTCTCCGGCAAGGGTTTCATTTTACAGAGGGTAAAAACTACTGGACCCTTAAGCATATAGATTGGTTAAAATCTTTAAATCTGGGTGGCCTTATACAAGAAAGTCTGGAGGAATATTTTATTACCTACGAATATCTTACCGATAAAATTGCAAGGTTTGACCAAAGAATAGAGGAACTGGCTTGCGGTGAGAGGTATCAGGAAAAAGTGAAGAAGCTTCGTTGTTTTATAGGTGTAAAAACACATACGGCATTATCTGTTGTAGTTGAGACAGGCGATTTTGTGCGATTCGCCAAAGCAGAAAAATATGCTGCCTACCTGGGACTTGTACCCGGGGAAGATTCCAGTGGAGAAAAGCAGAAACGAATAGGTATTACCAAAGCTGGAAATTCTCATATCAGAAAGCTTTTAGTAGAATCGGCACAAAGTTATACAAGAGGTGCCATCGGACATAAGTCGTTAGATCTAAAGAGAAGACAGAAGGGAAATTCTGCACAAGTAATAGCCTATGCAGATAAAGCGAACGAAAGACTCCGAAGGAAGTTTTACAGGATGACATTAAAAAATAACACGAATCGAAATGTAGCAGCAACAGCAGTCGCTAGAGAATTGGCTTGTTTCATATGGGGTCTGATGACAGATCACATGGCATAAAAAGAGATATGTTATCTGGCAACTCCGGTCAAGGCTGCTTCGCACCGCTAAAGCGGCAAGAGACCTTGACAGGAGCCGCCGGATAACATGCAGGGTAGTTAAGCAGATGTAAGGCAGACTATGTCAGCTTTCCATCTGCCCAACCAACGACTGAGGACATATGGAAGAAGCTTTAGAAAACATTTATGGTTCGAGTTATCTACGGGACTTCTATGTGACATTGTAATAAAATACTTTGATTCACGCCATTAGACAGTAGAACTCACGGCGGACCATTGACCTGTGGTAACCAATCCACGTATAACAGAGTGGTCAAAGCCGGAAGCTGTTACGTCTAAGGCTTTTTCCATATGCTCTCAGACATTGGAAAACCCAAAAGTGATTTCTTCAAAATTTACACTTGACAAAAGTCACTACATAACAGAAGTCCTTTTCTCTGAATATTTTGTGCTATATGATAAAACAGATTGTTTGAGCGAAGCGAGTTATCTGTTTTATCATATGTCAAGCACAAAATATTCAGAGAAATTAGGACTTCTTATGCCTTGAAATCGAAGCATGAGTTTTTTCTGCTTTGTGTAATTAGCCGTCCCCTTGTGAAAAACTGCCTTCTAAAAAAGCCGGAATCTTTAATTCCGGCTTTCTCTGGCACTTTTATATATATTTATGTCCATTATAATTTCTTCATTTAGCTGAGGTTATCAATTTTATCACTATTTCTGTGCAGCGATCCAGGTCATCGATATGTGTGTATTCTTTGGTAGAGTGGACACTGTTCATTCCGCAGGCCATTACGATACCGGTAATGTTGTTGCGTACAAAATTATTGTTATCACTTCCGCCAAAGGTTTCTATATAGTTAGTCTTTATGGATAGTTCCTGGCAAGCTTTCTCGTAACGCTGTACTACCGGATCGCTCTCCAAGGTCTCGTAGGAGAGGCAGCCGAAGGTGGTCTCAAAGGTTAAGATGGCTTTTGCTTTGTCTGCGGCTTTCTGGAAGGCCTGTCTTATTTTCTCTGTTTCCTCCAGGGCTTTTTCATGACGAAGGCTTCTTACTTCTCCTTTCAGTATGCATTTTTCCGGTACGATATTTCTGGCGAGTCCTCCCTCTATCAGGCCTATATTAACGGTCGTTTCTGTATCGATGCGACCCATTTGTATGGCAGTTATTCCTTCCCCTGCTGCTTTTATGGCGTGTATGCCTGTTTCGGGAGCAAAACCTGCGTGAGCGGCTTTTCCGGTAAAGACTGCTTCTATGGACACTAAAGTGGGTGCTTTTAAAGCTGCGGTTCCTATTTCGCCGCTTAAATCCAGGACATAGGCTTCTTTTGCTTTTATTTTTGAATAATCGAATACATCAGAGCCTTTCAGATATACTTCTTCTGCTATGGGGAACAATACTTCTATACTGCGGTGAGGCAGTTTCTGCTCTTTTACGGTTCTAACAGCTTCTAAGATAGCTACGACACCGGACAGATCGTCTGCTCCCAACACAGTGGTCCCATCACTGGTTATGGTTCCGTCAGGGTGTACAACGGCTTTTTTATTTAAGGCAGGTTCTACTGTATCCATATGTGCAGATAGCAGAATGGGCGGTCCGTCTATTTCACCCGGTAAATATCCGTAGAGATTACCCGCATTTCCGCCGTATACTTTTCCTGCTTCATCTTCTGTTACAGCAAAACCCAAGTCTGACAGTTCTTTCAATAATACATCCGCCATTTCCCGTTCTCCAAAAGACGGGGAATCGATGGATACCAGCTTTACAAATTCATTTATGATACGCTCTCTGTTTGCCATATCTGTCTCCATTCCTGTATTCTATTTTAGGGCTTCATATTAAATCGAATCCTTTAAATCGAATCCTTGGCTCAATTTATGCTTTCGCTTCCTTATAAATGTATCACAGGTTATGGTATTCTTCAATATGAAAGAGAAATTTCCTTGTTTTCATATTTGATTTGAGGGTTTAAGGTCATTGGAAATAAATCAAAGATCTTTTCTATTTCTTTTTCTGATAATACTCCTTCTTCCCTTACAATGTCTTTCACTGATACGCCTTTCTTCAAGGCAGTTTTTGCAATTCTTGCAGCTTCTTCATAGCCTGTTACCGGACAGAGTGCGGTGGCTACGGACACACTGTTATCTAACAATGCTTTGCAGTGTTTCTCATTTGCAGTTATTCCCGTTATACACAGATTTGTAAGGGTAAATGCTGCCTGACGCAGAAGCTCCAGGGATTCAAACAGATTATAAAATACCACCGGTTCAAAGGCATTTAATTCCAGCTGACCACTGCCGGCTGCCCAGGTTACAGCCGCATCGTTCCCTATTATCTGAAAGGCTGCCTGATTTACGACCTCTGGTATTACCGGATTTACTTTACCTGGCATGATGGAAGAGCCATTCTGCAGCGCCGGCAGATTGATCTCACCAAAGCCGGTTCTGGGACCGGAGGATAACAGCCTTAAGTCATTGCTGATTTTAGACAGATTAACGGCACAGGATTTCAAACAGCCTGATACCTGTACAAATCCATCAAGATTCTGGGTTGCATCAAACATATCTGCTGCCTGTTTATAATTGTGAGTAAATAGCCTGTTTAAATTTGGGATGATATTTGAGTAATAATATGGACTGGCATTGAGACCGCTTCCGATTGCAGTTCCGCCAAGATTAAGAGTCAGCATCTCTTCCCCTGCTAATTTCAGCCTTACTATATCACGGTTAATTGCAGTGGAGAAAGCTTGAAAGGTCTGACCCAGACGCATTGGTACTGCATCCTGTAACTGGGTCCTGCCCATTTTAAGAACATGATCGTATTCTTCTGCTTTATTTGATAAGGCTTCGCTTAATTTCTTAAGTTCTGCCATAGCTTTTACTAAAAGTTCCAGTACGGTCATCTTACCGGCACTTGGTATAACATCATTGGTGGATTGTGCCATATTAACATGGTCATTTGGATGTATTATGGAATAATTGCCTTTTATACCTCCCAGAAGTTCGATTGCACGATTGGCTATAACCTCATTGGCATTCATGTTGGCAGAGGTTCCGGCTCCGCCTTGTATGGCATCTACAATAAATTGATCCCTGAAACTCCCCTTTATGATTTCTTCGCAGGCTTTTATAATACTTCCTGCCTTTTCTTCCGGTAGAAGCCCCGCTTCATAATTCGTTAATGCCGCAGCTTTCTTTATCTTTACCAGATTTGCTATGAACAATGGATTAAGAGGTCTGCCTGTCATTATAAAGTTATTTCTTCCTCTTAAACTCTGAACTCCGTAATAAGCATCTTTTGGTATAGCCATACTCCCCATTGAATCGGCTTCTATTCTCATAATTCTGTCAACCTTCCCTTTCATAATGTCATTCTCTATTTTCCATCTGGTTGATTCCCGGTCTAATATCTCTTCCGGCAAATTACACAGACTTTTATACTTTTTTCCAAATAGTTCATGCAAATGAGAATATCACCTTTTTCGATAACCGTAAATAGGGGTAAATGACTTTCGAATTTATAAAAATTATTTAAGGTAATGACAAAATAAAATAATGATTTTGGTCTGATTTATTTCGATTCTTCTTAGGACGTATTTGTAAATTTAATAATGTAGTTTATTGTCGTTTTGCGCAACTTCTTAATTTTTCTTAATATTATAATGTTTGAACGGATTCTTTCTTGCATTGAAGGTCTCTTTATTTTATAATATTAAGAAATGTAAGGAATAACTTTAATGAAAGCAGGTATACATATGGATCATGTAGACGAACATATACTGGAAATCTTACAAAAAAACGCAAGAACACCCCTTAAAGTGATAGCAGACCAGGTCTTCTTATCATCTCCTGCCGTTGCTGCCAGAATTGCAAAATTGGAGAAGGACGGAATTATCAAAGGATATCATGCAGAGGTTAACTGGCTTAAGCTTGGTTACCATATAACAGCTTTTATCAACCTGGAGGTTGAACCCATTCAAAAGGTTGAATTCTATCCCTTCATAAAATCCTGTCCCAACGTGATTGAGTGTAACTGCGTAACCGGACATTATGCCATGCTTATAAAAGTTGCATTTCCCAGTACCATGGAGCTTGATTCTTTCATCGGTCAGATTCAGAAATTCGGCCGTACCAGTACCCAGATTGTATTCTCCACAGCAGTAGAACACAGGGGGATTCATTGCACCATGGTGTCAGATGAATCCCCCCTTACAGAGTAGAGCAGTCGTTGTACTGCCATTATGTAATTGTAAATATATATTGCTGAACTATTATTCATTGTTTAACCCGATAAAGGGTTTGATTGCTTCTTCCCAATGCTCCAGAATATACTTCCCGATAAATGGGTCATACATAAAGCCCAGGTTCTTTTCAATCTCATTATAGCACTCTTCAGGTGATAATATTGAACGGTATCTCCTCTCCGTTGTCATGGCATCTATGGAATCACAGATGGCAATGATTCTGGAACCTAAGGGGATATCGTTTCCTTTTATACCCTCCGGATAACCGCCTCCGTCATAACGTTCATGATGATGAAGAACGATTCCGCTGATTTGCTTCATTCGTTTTGACTTATTTAAAATATCATATCCAATTCGTGAGTGCGTCTTAATGACTTCCCATTCTTCTGGTGTTAACGGCCCCTCTTTATTGAGGATAGCATCCGCTATGCCAATCTTACCGATATCATGAAGATGCGCTGCTATATGAATTTCATTGGTATCACTATTACTCAGTCCAATGATTTCACAGATTTTCTTAGCCAGCTCACTTACTCTCCAGGAATGATTCGCAGTGTATTTGTCCTTGGCATCCATAGCTCCAGTAATACACTCTATTATTTCATGGTAATCTATGTAGTCATCTGCTTTGTTGTCTGCTATACTCATCCTAACGTGCCTTTCCTTTGGATAATGCCTATCCACAACACACCAATTGTACTAAATTTTATCATATCAGGCAATATTTTTTTATGACTTTTCCTTATATTCTTTCAAATCTATCAACATCGGTTACGAAAATAATAGCTCCGCCAACATTAACCATAACCTGGGTAGAATAAAACTCTGCAGATCCTACGGGATTGGAAATAATCTGCTGTCTGGGTCCGCATTCTTTTTTCACCAGTTCTATTACCTCATCCACTTTCTCTTCCTCAGTACCAATCAGTAAGGTAGTATTACCTTCTCTTAAGAAACCTCCCGTTGAAGCAAGTTTCGTAACATAAAAACCTTTGCTGTTTAATCCGTCTGTTACCCTCGTGCTGTCTACATTCCGTACTATTACATAAATCAGTTTCATTGTAATCCCTTCCTTTCTATACGCTTTATTTTCTCAAGGGCTGTAGCATTACAATCCTATTATTGACTTATCCTGTTACTGTAAACATGGTATGTGAATAAATGTTCGATAATTTAATTAAAACTCTTAATCTAAATCTTAAAATATCTTATATATCTGATAATTTAAAAATTATATCTGTATTATATTATATTTTATACCGAAAGTAAAGTTTTAAGCACAACTTATACCTCTAAGTTTGTAAACCGGCTTAATATAAGTAAGTTAATATGCCTGCTCTGCTGATAACCTGACACACTGCTGTCACATTAAACCTGTTATAATAAATATCATTTATCAGAAAGGCAGCGGTCCCCTCAATGCATTTTAAAGAATATAAATCGATACTTTCTCCCCAAAATGGAATGAACATATACAGAGGCTGCACTCATGGCTGCATTTATTGTGACAGCCGCAGCACTTGTTACAAAATGGAGCATGCCTTTACTGATATCGAAGTAAAAAAGAATGCACCTCTTATGCTTCTAAAAGCCTTATCCAATAAACGAAAGAAAGCAATGATTGGAACCGGAGCAATGACAGATTCTTATATTCCTCTGGAGAAAGAATTAAAGTATACCAGAAAATGCCTGGAGGCTATTGACCACTATGGCTTTGGACTGGCAATCCAGACGAAATCTAATTTGATATTACGGGATCTGGATCTGCTGACCTCTATTAACCGTAAGGCAAAATGCGTGGTACAGATAACTCTTACTACCTATGATGAAGCTCTGTGCCGCCTCCTGGAGCCCTATGTCAGTACGACCAAAGAACGTTTTGAAGTATTAAAGATACTACGGGATAACGGTATCCCAACGGTAGTATGGCTGGATCCTATTCTCCCTTTTATCAATGACACCAAAGAGAATCTTATGGGAATTCTTGATTATTGCATTGAGGCAAAGGTTTATGGAATTATATGCTTTGGAATGGGTCTTACCCTGAGAGAAGGAAGCCGGGAATATTTTTATGAGAAGCTGGAGGAACATTTTCCAGGACTGAAGGAAAAGTATCAGAAGAAGTATGGCTACGCTTATGAGCTATCCAGTGATAACAACAAAGAACTGATGGAGATTTTTTATACCGTCTGCCGTAAGAACGGGATTGTAACCGGAAACGACAGACTTTTTGAATACCTTCATACTTATACGGAAAAAGAGGTCTATGATCAGCTTACTCTGCCATGGGAATAGCAAAACTACATATAAATCTTATTGAACTCTTATTATTATACCATAATAGCAATTGGAATAAACATTCTCATATCTATAGTATGGCTTAGCAAACATTCGTTTAATACTGTTTGAAGGTTGACAGTGAAGATAAGCCATACATGATATGATATTTAAACTATTTACTGTTTTTCTTAAAGTAATGCACTTCAGCTGGATTATCTTCTAAATAATCAGTATATTTAATCCATCCTAAATTCTCCAATGTTTGTCCTGAATCAGGAATGATTAATATTATTTTATCACCTATACAACCATAAGGGAAAATGCTAAAGTCTTTTAGCTCATCTATCTCTATCATTTTGTTGCTTATTGGATCATATACACTTAAAGACAATACCTTATTTCCGCTATTATTATACTGTGGGAAATAAATAATCGCATTATAGCGTGCTAAACTTAAATTACCATAACTTTCGTTATCAAAATTTTTTTCTTGTAAAAGAGCTTTTGTATTAATATCATAAGATGAAAGCATAGTATTATATTTTCCATTAGCCATATTAAACTGATAAGGCATTGCATTAATCCTACCTTTTGAAATTGCAAATTGTATATTATCATAATAATCAAAGGTCATCTCTGTATACTCATCTAAAAACAAATCCTCCGTATGTGTCTCTATGTTAACCTCCAAAAGAGTCACTCTCAAAGCATCTTTAGATTTTTTTTGCAAATCTTCTCGTGCCTCTATATCCGTAAGATCACCAACTGTCATAGCTGTTGTACTATAACTATATACATAATAAAGTTTATTTTGCTCAACACCGATAAAATCAATCAATACATGATATCCTTGCTTTTCAGGAAAATACCATATTTTACCACTTTTAATATTGACTTGGGCATACAGCTTCGTTGAATAACGTTCGCTTTCAGAATTTATTGCCTCCTGCGTATCATCATATTTTCGTAAGGAAAGAAATGTATAACCTTTAGTGAGCACCAATGAATCACAAGAGTCATAACCTTTAAAAGTTGCCAACACCTTTGACGTAGCTCCGTCAGTCGAAGATTCGTGCAGTGTTATAGACCATTTATAGTCCGTGTTGAAATCATATTTATATGTAGTGTAATATAATTTTTTTTCATAAAGAGTTATATTTTGAGCCTCAGTTTCATGAACTAATGAATAGGCAAAGCAAGAATTATCTTTATGTTGACATTGAGGTTTTGTGCAGAAAACAACCTCATTTGAGCTTTCAAAATCACAAAAGTACAACACACCATTTTCGCCGCCTCTCCTTAACAGACCGTATTGAGAGTAGCCCCCAAAGTAATTTGTATATGAAGTTACATTAGAATAATTCTTAGGAGCGTACCAAAAATAAGAGAGTGTTGATGCAATTAAAAAAAGAACTATAATTGAAAGAGTAACCATTATTTTTTTATTTCGTTTTTTCATATCTAAATCCTTCCCTAATGGCAAATTAATTCTCTCTATTAACAGCTTTCCCGTTTAAGAATAATTGTAATTCTCAAAAAGTATAATTATAATCACGCATTATTACCTCCTTTTTCGAACTTACTAAAAAGTCGAAGAACAGAGTACTTTCTTATTCCTCCAGAAAGATAATACCCTATATAAAAGACAAGGATATCAATTATTAGAAGAGGCAATATAAAATGCAAACCATGAAAATGGCTCGATAAAACAGATGACAAAAGGAAAAAGTTAACAGGATAATATCTCGTAATCCTTAAACCTATTATAAATAATAATAACGGTACAAGAAACACAACAAATAATGATATGGAGTAATTTATTATATTTTTACTGGTATGAAATGATAAGACAAACAAACAGATAAATATAATTACAAGAAATTTCACAAAATATATGTACGCCAATATCCCCCATAATGTAAATGTTTCAACACTTGAAAAAAGAGTTAATGATTGTGCCTGGGCGTTTAATAGTGGCAGTCCGTATACCCTGCTTATTCTAATAAAATCAGGCAGATATGCTATTAAAAATACAAAGATACTGACAATTAATCCTACCAATACCTTATTTACAAATATTACTCTTCTTCCCTTGCTGGTCGCTTCTATTAGAAATCTCATATCCCATTCGCGTATATATAATGCTGAGATTATGATAAGAAGAATAGCAACAAATGAATTTGTGGTATCATTTGCATGCGAATTGTCAGCAAATAATTCGTTATAGCCTGTTTCATATAGTAGACTCCCCTTAGATGGTAAACTTTCCAACCTATCTATCACTTTATTTATCGCTGCGATATCATTTTCCTTTCCTCCTGCAAGCCTAAGATTGCGTTCTTGTAATGCCCATTCAAACTGATTTGATTGTTTTACAGCCTCTTCCACAGTAAGTCGGTATGCTACCTCATCCGGTGTTATATTAATAGGATATATATATAGTTTAAATAGTTGCATTAAAAAGACAACTAACATTACAATCAATATTTTATTCATAACCATTAATCTCCATAATTCGTGGCGAAATAATGATACTATCCTTCCGCTTGTTAATGCATGTTTTTTACAGCTGTTATAGTAGACTAATTTAAACTGATATAAAGTAATAAATCGAAATAGTATACACAGTGCTATCATCCAGCAAATCAATGCTACATAAACAAAGTTTACAGGATAACCAAAAATGTTTAGATTTATATAGGTAGCTATATATACTGATGGTTGTAAAAAAAATAAGGGATTTATATATTTAAAGAAATTGAGTGCTGAAAATGGAGAAATAATATTATATAGCACTAAACATATTGCTAGAATCACAGCTGTATATAAAATTGCTTCCAACTGTCCCTTTGAGTATTCACAAACCAGCAAAATAATAAATGTAATGAGTGTGTAAATTGCCAATTTAACAACGTAAATAATAACAAGAGATTGCAAAACGTTGATTTTATATGGTGACGTTATATAAACGGATTGTATTGGACGAGTGAGATCTCCTAAACCATAATAATAATTAGAAAAAATTATTTGTACAACAGACTGTAATGATATTATAATAACACAAAAAATTACTGCAACATGAACCTTTGACTGCATTAATACCTTTCGTCCATTTACAGTAGAACATATAATTATAAAATGAGCTTTTTCACTTACCACAAGTTTTATACATAGAAAAAAGAGTCCGAAAAAGATAAGCAAATCCCACTGCGGTGATTTCATTATAGAAATAATACCAGCATTTTCGTCAACAGTCGGAGATATATCGGATAATTTTTCATAATCCTTTGCAGTTTTTAAAATATTCCTGTTATAGAAGGAAGCACTATTGGAAAAAATCGAAATTTCTGATAATCTATTTGCTGTTTTCTGAATGTCAGACAAATATTCTTTATAATTCAATATACTTTCTGCTTCATTATATACGTAATTGAATAACCTATATTCCTCGTAGCGGCTATCTGTAAAGCTAACCTTGATATTATTATCACTATTAATCAGGTTATTTTTTAAATGGTCCAACTGACTCTTATAGTAAGCTATAATATCAGGCTCTTTAGCTACTTGAGACTTTAGCATTTTATAACTGTCAGGTAAAAATAAAGTATAGCCCTTGTCGTCGGTAAACCTATGTTGTTCACTAAAGAAACATAATATAATACCTGCAACCATTAATAACATCATAAAAATAATATTACCTCTGGTTAAAACCCGTCTTAACTCGGCCACAAAGACATTCATTCCCACTCCTCCCCGAATAATGCCATATATAAGTCCTCAAGACCTTTTTTTTGTTCTGAAATAATACCTTTTTTTAAAAATTCATCAACAAGTACAGTCATTGATCCTTTTGCAAGCAACTCTCCATTATGAAGAAACAATATCTCATCAGCAATTGTTTCGACATCTGATACCACATGTGTTGCAATAAGAATAATCTTACCGTTGCTTACGGATGAAATTAATTTTCTCATACGAACGCGCTCTTTTGGATCCAACCCTGCAGTAGGTTCGTCTAAAATAAGAATTTCAGGACTACCCAATAATGCCTGTGCAATTAGAACACGCTGTTTCATACCACCAGATAATGCACCTAGCTTGTACCTTTTGAAAGCCTTTAAGTTAACCAAAGCAAACAACTCATCAATTTGTTTTTCTGCCTCTTTTCGTTTTAAACCTTTCAAGGCAGCCATATAGAACATAAATCTTTCAGATGTCATATTCTGATAAACTTGCTGTTGTTGTGGCATAAAACCAAGTTTTTTACGCCATTTTTCTCCCATAAAAATAATATTTTGTCCATCACATAATATTTCACCATTATCGGGTTTTATATTATCAACAAGAATATTCAGCAATGTTGTCTTACCTGCTCCATTTGGTCCTAAAAGAGCATAAATACCCGGAGTTAATATAGTATGAAAGTTTGTTAGAGCTTGCTGCTTTCCATAACTTTTATTAAGATTAGAGAATTCGACGATTATTCTGATCACCTTGTCTTTCTCACAGACCTGTCTGCTACTTCCCACAGTTTAATCTGTTAATTTCTTTGATATTTGCTTTTCCATTCTGCTAATTGACGGTTGACTTCCTGTACTAAATCATCAATTCCTTTATTTTTCAATTCCATTACAATCTTATTAATTGTTGATTCCCAGTTACTATCCAATCCTATCAATAATCCTGTCGATTGATCGTATTCACTATCTTTTGTAATTATATGACTTACTAAAGCATTTTTTATAATCGTATTAATATTATATATTTTATCTTCCCATCCCCGCGTATCAAAAGTGAACCCGGTCAATGATGACGTAACTGCTTTACTGATGTGATCCATATAGATTTGCTTTTTGTCTGATGGGTCATCAAATGCTGGTGAACAGAAGTAATACAGTCCAGTATACCATGGAAGTAAAAAGTTGAATGAATGAGCAGATGTTTCGACTACTCTTCCATCTTCTGTTCTCTCAAAATCCACACCTTCCTTCCCATACACTAGTGCATCTGCTAATTTTAGATCTGTAAGTGCAAGAGCAATAAGTTCTATTGCTTTGTCCGGATACTTAGATGTTGATGAAATACATAGTGCTGTACTCATTGATGGGACAATGGGACTGGTTGTGCGGTACAAATCATAACCTGAAATTGTTGTAATTCCATCAAATATTGATCCAAGTACCTGTACAGGCTTTTCTTCATAAGGTGCTGTAATATCTGGGTTAATATACCCTTCCTTTACTAATTGAGCTGCTTGGTGAATTGAATTAAGAAAAACGGGATCTTCGAATACATTAAATGCTCCTCGCTCTTCATCCACAGCGATGGCCGCATCCAAAAATGTGTAACCTAAAAATTCGATCCTCGATGCTAAATCATCGCTCAAACTTAAGGGATACTTGTTACCAATACCTTTTAGATCCGATAATAAATCAATACATTGTTCCATATTATACTCTGTGTCTGTCTTTGCTATTTTGTCATTCATAAGTCCATGCTTAACAAATATTCCACCTGTAGTTGATATACCATTTCCTATAGCCAATATACCATTAATTTTCCCATTAATACGAAGTGAATTCCAATAGGTATCACTAAATAGATTAAAGATAATTTTCCCCTCTTCAGTATCGATATAATCCTCGAACGGCAGAATAAATCCATTCTGGTATGCCTGCATATGACTGTTCGTAATTCCATCGGGATATCCACGATCTGTTGTATTTCCACTATAAAATAAATCAACATTTTTACCGCTCTTTATATAATCTGTTAATGCTTTACAATAATCCGTGGCTTTTCCTACTGTAATGTAATCAACAACAAAATCCATACCTTTTGATGATAGTATTTCATTAGCTGCATCCTCAAAGATTTTTTCATTCGTTCCTTGAAAAGTATAACTAGGCACAAGAATCGACAAAACATTTTCTTCAGTTTTTAAATCCTTATCATTACTAGTGTAATTGGTTGATTTGTTATAGAACAATTTTATAAAGAAGAATGCTGATAGTAACAATACTAGTGATAAAATAACAATGATTATAGCAATTTTCTTGTGATTCTTCATTATTTTCCTCATCCTCATTCGTAGTTGGTGGGTTTGGTAACTCCTTATAGGATATTATTGATTATGTAAAGCAGCAGTTTGGGAATAACCATTTACCCCTGCATAATGGGAAGAATCTGATGCAGCTGCCCGCGTATGTGTAGCATCAGGTGCAGTAGTACTAGTTGAGCAGGAAGAAGAACTAGCAGTTGCCATTGTTGAATTATAATTACTATTACTTGAAGTTTTAGTATCAGTAACGTTACTTGGTGTACACCATAGTGTTGTTAAACTAACTGATGTTCCCCCTGTAAAGGCGGTCGGTGCACTTACAGATGATGATGCTGTCGTTAGTCCACAGCTAAAAATATAGTTAGCTCCAGCAAATGTACCTGAGGATGTAGCTGCTAATGGTGTTACTGTTAGAAATAAAGTCAGCATAGTCACTATCGAAGCAATAGCTAAGATTTTTGATTTTTTCATAATAAAAAACCCCCAAATTCTTTATTTTTTTATTCCAAAAAGACGTTACCTTTACCCACACATAAGAGTTATAAATTCTGATTAAACATATATATTATTGTCTAAAAATAATTCAAAAGATAATAAATTATTAATAAAATTATATGTATTGACTGCTTGGGGGGGGGTCTACTACATTTAAAGTATTACACCAAACCATAAAAATGAATATACTACTATCCAAATAGTAACATGTACTATTGTAATAGTCAACATTTTTTTACATATTTTTTATTACTATGTAGCTCAGGTGTACAAAGAGACAAAAAGTTATATTTAACTATGTATGAATGTATAATTTAGTAGAAAATATGGGTGTAAATCTTAAGTAAATTTACATAAGATTTACACCCATATGAATGTTATTAGGAAACCCAGTTCATAAATTACAATATAGAAGAACAATTTTGTGTACCAACTTATTATCTACAAGTGAGCTGCCTTTTGATAATTATATTCTGCAAAACAACTTCTCAATTTTTCTTACTGCTTCCCGCTTATTACCCCTTTAATAGTTCTTAGAGTTATCTTCTGTCCGTTATATAAGATAAGTCCTTTAAAAATTCTTGCAGACAGATTTACCATTATTGCTGTAAACAGAATCATAACTGCCAGTAACAGCAATCCATGAGGTATACTTACCAAACCTGTCAGCAAATCCACAGGTACGATAAAAGGTGCTGTAAAGGGAATATACCTGGCTACTGCAGTAAAGCTTTCGTTTCCGCTGAGTGGTACAAAATAACTTAACATAAAACTAACTAAAATTGGAAGCATTATTATTCCCTGAGTAGAAGCCGCATCCTCCGGTTTTGACACCATACTTCCTGCAAGGGCTGCCAGTAAGCTGTAAAATAAAAATCCAAAGAAAAAGAAGAGGATTGAAATTATTACTGCCGGAAGGGACAATGCGGACTGTCCAATGGTATCCTTTAACAGGTCTATAAAGGTAATAACCGGATTCGTATAACCAGGATACATACTTCCGGCTATAAAGTTACCGCCGTAAAGTCCTCCGATCAAGGCAGCAATCCAGATCGTAAACTGCAGTACTCCCTGGGTTGCCACTGCCAGTACTTTACCAGCTATCAGCGCTTCCGGTCTTACCGATACCAGCAAGGTCTCAACCAATTTAGATGTCTTCTCACCGGATACTGATTTGCTGATCTGCTGTCCGTAGAAAATCAGCATGAAATACAACATAAAGCTGAAAGCCATAGGTGCAAGCATTTTGACAACCATATTTGCTATATCTTCATCTTCTCCCAAGCTGGAAACGGTATAACCACCCGGCTGTTTAATCAGGCTTACCTGATTTTCCGCCAAACCTGCTTTATCCATTTTAAACGCCTCAAAGGCCTGTATCAGCTGATTTAGAATTGAGTCAGCTTCACTGCCGGTTATAAGACTCTCAGGAGGCAATATTGTTTCCATTAAATAATTCCCGTCTTTTTTTGTTATATGAAGGAGAAGTGTTTTGTCAGTAACATTAGAAGATTTTGCTGCTTCTATGATATCTGAACCTTCATAGCTGCTGAATTTCACAGCTCCAAAAGCTGCATTGCCATTAAGCAGCTTTGCAAAATCAATGGGACCAAGTCCGCTCTCATCTAATACTATGATATTTTCCGTAAGCACAGCTGACAGGGGCTGGGATGAATCTGTTATCTCTCCAACGACCGGTGCAGGCGCAGCAGTATTCTCTTCCGGCTTAGCCGATCTTGCACCGAATATATTTACCAGGATAAGTGCTCCTGCAAGCAGTATCGCTACTAATACAGTTGTTAACTTAAAACTTACGGTATCTGCAGACTGTTTAAAGGAGAAGCCAAAAACTGCCTTGAAGCCTCTTAAATTAAATTTCATGCCTTTATACCTCCCTTACCCACTTTAAATAAATCTGTTGGCTTTATTCTGTTTCCGTTATGAAGAATCAGTGTCTCATATATACCAGCCACGAATTTAAACATCAATATATTCAGTATTATGAGCAGAAGAATAGCTCCTCCGGCGATAATATAATTGGCTTTTCCAATGAGTATGGCACCAGGCAGGATAAAGGGTGAAGAGAGAGGGAACAGAAACGCAAAGGTTACGAAACCATTGGTTCCGCTGCCCATTAGCATATTAGCTGCTATAATTCCAATATAAACACCTACCATTGAAGTAAGCGTTAACATGGTCATTCCTTCGTTAAGTTCTTCCATCTTGCTGACAGTGGCTCCTGCAAGACCAGCCAGTACTGCATAGAAGATCAGTCCAAGGGCAATGAGTATTAAACCTAATATAAGGTTGATAATGTTCAGGTTTTCAAAAATATTTGCCGGGACCAGCTGGTTCATGACCCCAGCCTGGGTATCTCCTGCCAGAGCAGCAGATATACGATTAGAAACAAACACCACTATCAAAAGTGATGTTATCTGTATTAACACAGCTGAAAGCATTGCCAGTACTTTTCCCACCATAAGTGCAAGTGGCCTGACAGATATCAGCAGATATTCAACAACCCGGTTTGCTTTCTCTGTTACTACGGAAGAAGCCACCTGGGAGCTTGCCATTATAGTTACCATCATTAGAAAGAAGAGAATTCCATAGATAAACCAGTATTCATTCATGGAAATCGCACTGTTCTTCTCTTCTGTAAAATTGCCGTTAGCATCCATTCTCAGGGTTTTTCCTTCGGTTCTGGTATGGAGGATATTATTCTGCTCCTCAGTAATCCCTGCCTGGCTCAGGCGGTATTTATCAAAAGCTGTGTATACTTTATCAGCAAAAGCTGACATTGCTCCATCCTTTACAGGTCCTTTGGCGGCTTTCTCAAAATTTAATTGATAGCCTCCGTTTGCTTCAGCTATCGTAAGTAAAACAGAGGTATCTTCTATTTCCTGTATCCGCTGAGCAACAGTATCATAGTCTTCTGTAAGGTTTACAAATTCCACATTTCTGTACGCCGGCTCCTCTTTTAAAGAAGTAAAATCCGGTTCCATAACCGTGGAAAGGTTGTGTATATATACTTTTTTTACAGCGCTGATCTCCTCGCTGTCCGTAGCTATATTACCTGTTAAATACTGAACTAAAGGCATAGATACCAACGCTAACAGCGCCATGATCAGAAAGGAAATCTGGTAAGCCTTGTTCTTTAAGGTCTCTCTAAGGGTAAAAGAAAACACATCCCTCCAACCGCTTACACTACTTTTCTTCATGAACATCTCCCACCTTTTCTATGAATATTTCATGGAGTGAAGGCTCCCTAAGTTCAAACTTAACAATAGGAATCTTATCCTCAATCAGTTTGGTTAAGAAAGCCATGGCCTGCTCCTCACCCAGTACCTTAAGCTGGTACTCTCCCGGTGTTTTATTTGTTATCTGTATTCCGAAGCTTTCAATATAAGAGGCAATCTCAACGTCACTCTTAACAAAGAGATTAACCCTGCCATAGCTTTTCTTTATGGTATTCAGGTTACCCTGAAGTACTGCCTTACCTCGGTTTAAGATAGTTATATCCGAACAGAATTCTTCAATAACCGGCATCTGATGACTGGACATGATGAGGAACTTATCTTTTGCGATTTCTTCTCTGATAATTCCCTTGAATAATTCCGTATTTACGGGGTCCAGGCCGCTTAAAGGTTCATCTAATATAATCAGCTCCGGATCTGATATAAGCGCCGCCATTAACTGAATCTTCTGCTGGTTACCTTTGGATAGCTGGTCTGCTTTATTAGCTTTGGAATTCTTCTTTCCCTTTACCTTGGGCGGGAATATATACTCTGCCACAGACAGTCTGTCTGACCAGTATTCGATTCTGCTTAAGGCAGTTTTCTTTGGAACATTTCTTAATTTTGCAAAGTATAACAACTGATCTAACAGGGAATATTTCGGATACAGTCCTCTCTCCTCTGCCAGATATCCCACATTGGCATTGACCGTATCGAGATGGTTTCCTTTCCAGAGTATTTCTCCTCCGTCTTTTGACAGCATTCCCAGAAGTATACGCAATGAGGTTGTTTTACCGGCACCATTGGTGCCTAGGAGGGCATATACTCCGGGTCTTTCGATGGAAAAGCTTAAATCCTCCACGACCAGTTTGTCACCATATTTCTTTGTTATGTTTTTGACAATCAACGACATTTTCTCTCTCTCCTTACCCTTTATTCATACCCATCTGATAAAATCTAAGACAGAAATCTATAAACTTCTTAGTAATTACTAATTATTTTATAAATAAATCCGGTAAAATAAGTCATCAGCTGGGTAATATTTCTTGTTAATCATATCAATAACCACTTGTTAATGCAATTAATTTTTGTTTATTAAAATATTAAGTTTTCATTAGAAGAAAGCTTTTGACAAAATTGATATATAATATTAAAATAGTACAGTATATTTATAAAAATAGCACAAATATAAGGAGTTATATGGAAAACAAAAGCAAGCAGCAGGAACATTACGGACTGTTTACAGCTACCGCCATGATAATTGGTATAGTAATCGGTTCCGGTATTTTTTTCAAAAGTGATGATGTACTCACTTACACAGGCGGACATGTAGGTCTTGGTGTACTTGTATTTATCATCGGTGCCTTCAGTATCATTTTCGGAAGCCTAACTCTTACGGAACTTTCTGTCCGTACAAAAAACAGCGGTGGAATCATCAGCTACTTCGAGGAATTCATATCCGTTAAGACTGCCAATGGTTTTGGCTGGTTTCAGACCTTTATCTATTTTCCTACCATTAATGCTGTAATTTCATGGGTTTCAGCAATTTATATCTTTTCCTTTTTAGGAATTGATGCAAGTTTAGAACAGCAGGTTCTGCTTGGTTTTGTTATTTTTACCTTTTTTTATGGTGTTAATATCCTCTCCTATAAACTGGGTGGATATATACAAAATCTAACCACCATTGTAAAACTGGTACCTCTCCTTGTTATCGCTATAACCGGACTTTTCTATCATGGACAGGCTGTGGAACTGCCTGCCGGAGCAGCAGTGGTCGATAGTTCTCCCATCGGTTTTGCCTGGCTTGCAGCCCTTGCACCTATTGCCTTCTCCTTTGACGGCTGGATTGTATCCGTAAATATTACCCACGAAGTGAAAAATCCTAAGAGAAACATGCCACTGGCACTTATTATAGGGCCTTTGACCGTACTGGTTGTTTATCTGCTCTATTACTTAGGCTTAAATAATATGTTAAGCCCGGAATACATCATGGCTACTGGAAATGAAGCTGTTAACAAAGCCGGAGAAATTCTTCTTGGTAACACGGGAACGAGACTTCTGCTCTTTTTAATTATTATATCCGTACTTGGTGTTGTTAACGGTATGACTCTTGGAAGTATCCGTATGCCTCAGAGCCTTGCAGCAAAGAAGATGCTTCCTTCTTCCGATTCGATTGCAAAGCTCCATCCCAAATATGAAATCTCAATACCTTCTGCTATCTGCGCATATATTACAGCGGCAGTATGGATGCTTCTTCACTATATTACCATGAAGAGCGGTATCCTGGGCGGCAGTGATATCAGTGAAATAGCCATCGTTTTCAGTTATATGTGCTATATGGTGCTTTATATCAAAGTACTTAAACTGAAAAAGACCAATGTTGTTACCAGTTTCTTCAAAGGTGTTATTTGTCCTATCTTTGGTCTTGCTGGTTCTACCATTATATTGATTGGCGGTCTTATCTCCAATCCCTTATATGTAAGCTTGTTTATCGTATTCTGCGGACTCGTGTGCTTCGCAGGTTATCTGTATTCAAAGAAACGGGCTTGATAACACCAACTTCGAAGCTGTATGATCTTTATACAGCTTCTAAGGCTATAAAAATTAATTAGCTATCATACCAACAGTCTGTACAGCTTATGAGCATAAATATTCTTCATTTTCTGTTTGTTTCGTAAGTTACAGCCGCTTATCGAAATATCTTAAGGAAAACAATTCTATCCCATTGCGTAAGCCAACAAAAAGCATAGCATAAATTAAAACCCGGTTAAAGGTAATGGATAATTGTATATCGTAAAATAGCGATACAATAGACCCTATTGCCACTATTACTATCAAAATACTATTTGAATGGTTTGCTGCGTTATTCGCTTTATTCTGTAGTAACTGCCAGCGCTCATCCTTTTTGTATTCAATTTCCTTTTTAGCCTTCCAGACATAGAGAAAAAGTGTAATGCCAGCAGCAACTAAAAGAAATACCAGAATAATAATTTGATCATTCATTGTTTTCATCCTCCTTGAATTCAAAAACCTCACTGATTGAAACTTTAAAAACCTCTGCAATTTTAAAAGCTAATTCCAATGAGGGAGTATATTTATACTTCTCAATTGATATGATTGCCTGCCGGGAAATTCCTAATCTATCAGCCAGATCGGCTTGTGTCCAATCACGCTCTGCTCTCAGGACTTTAATTCGATTCCTTATCAAAGTAACACCTCCTTGCCAAATTGTAATGTATTCTTTACTTTTTGTCAACAGTTAAATACTCTTACTACTGGTAATAGGTTACTACTGGAACTTTTGGTAAATTAACTTTTGGTAAAATTAATTTTGGTAAATTGGGTTCTCAACAATATTAAAAGCTGTATGGCCTATAACCATACAGCTTCTAATAATTAACTGAATACTTTCCTGCTGCTACTTATTCATTGTTACTGTTATCTGTATTCTGGCTGTCATCTGCCTTCTTGTTATCGGCAGGATCGGTTACCAGGTTCTCTTTATCGTCTTTGTTATAGCTTTCTGTTCCCGGCAGCTCATATACCACTACGGCTACTCCGCGTTTGATATTCTCAAACATTGTTTTGGCTGCTTTGGGAGGCATATTGATACATCCATGGGAACCGCTTGTCATATAGATCCTGCCACCGAAGGTTGACCTCCATTTTGCATCATGAAATCCTATATTTCTGTTAAAAGGCATCCAGTACTTTACGGGAGTGGAATAATCCTCACCGGTGAGTGTTGCATCATTTTCCTTATACTGCACGGGGTATGTACCTACAGGTGTTCCCCAGCCTCTTGACAGGTTACCCGATACAAAATCTGTTTCTACAATAAGTTTTCCTTCTTTATAAAAGTATAGATGCTGGGCTGTAAGATTTACCTCTACATAGGTATCTCCAATGTCATCGGAACCATATTGCTGTGCAGTCTGGAAATAAGCAGGTTCTCTCACCAGCTGCTGTCCTTCTTTTATGAAATTCAGCAAATCTGCTTTTTCAGTGGCTCTGTCAAGCCACCAGCCATAATCTCCGCCTTTTATTTCGATAACATCACCGTAGGAAGTCTTGAAAGTACGGGTTCTTCCAAAGGAATTATAATTCTTTCCTATGTAATCTACAAACTCTTTTACACCATCTTCGTTTAAATGGACTTTCATCTTATCATCTACGGACAGCCACTGGCTGATCTTCTCTCCGTCAAGTACTTCTGTAACATCTCCGAATTGATAGGTTATCTGGCTTCCTGCCATCTTATTAAGCTTGGTAAGGGCCTTCTTAAGGCCTTCGTTATCGGAGTAAACGGTTGGTTTTAAATATACCTCTGCATCTTCCAAGGACAGTTCCGGCTCTAATGTGATGATTGCTTCTTTCACAGCTTTATACATCTTATCCTTGTCAACCTTTGCACCATGCTCTTCTTTGACTAATTCATAGCCATTTTCACCATACTCAGAGATATGGGCATCTGTGGGCTCCATTTCATAATCCGGAGCGAAGGTTTTTAAACCTTCAAAATACTCTTTAAGCAGTTCATCGTCATATTCCAAGGCTGCATTGAGAGTTATATCATGTTTTTTCGTTAGAGAAGACGGCCATGCATAGGGATTCTGTGCTGCTAACAATTCAGAGAAATCTCCATCATATACAGTATGAAGACCTACATCCTCTCCGTATATCTTCTCTGTCAGCTCATTTCTTTCCTTTATAGTCAGTACATAGTCTTCAACTTCTGCGTTAATGGCAGCTTCCGCTTCGTCTACCGTCATACCGGAGACATTTACTCCGTTAATACTGGTTTTATTATAAAAATGATCTTTATAATAAAATGACAGAAACAGATATACCAGAATCACTGGAACGGCTATGGCAACTCCACCATAAAGAAGTACTTTTTTAGCTATACCGCTGCTTTTGGTACCATTATTTATTTTCTTATTTACCACTTCATTCATCTTTACACCTTCTATTTGTATATTCTATTTATCTGCATCCTAACTCATTCATACAATACCATAATAACATAGAAAGGTGTTAAATACTTGGCATTTTAATTACGTTTTCATTAAATGTATATTACGATAACAGACAAATAGAGACATCTTTTGCGTAACAATTTGGTCATATTTTGTTTTCTTTGCACAGATAAGCAAGCAACCTTTCACACCCTTCGTATACGTCATCATAAGTCTTATCAAAATCTCCGGTATACCAGGGATCGGCAATATCTCTGGGTTTATCGGAGAAATCAAGGAGCCTTCTTATTTTCCCCTCTTTATCGCTCCCAAAAATCCTTTCCATGGAAGTCAGATTACTCTGTTCCATACCAAGGATATAATCATACCGGCTGTAATCCTCTCGCTTTAGTTGAACTGCCCTTTTTTGTGAAGCATCAATTCCTGCTTCCTTTAGTTTATTTCTGGTTCCTCTGTGAACTCCATTCCCCACTTCTTCGCTGCTGGTGGCAGCTGAGGCTACAAAAAATTTATCCGAAAGTCCTTTCTGTTCCAGCATATCTTTAAACACATATTCAGCCATTGGCGAACGGCAGATATTTCCCAAACAGACAAACAGTACTTTAATCAACTTAATCTCCCATCTGCGTACTCAAACACGCTTATACAGAGGCGCGGTGAATTATTTTCTTTCACGCGGTTGAAAGCTTATCGCAAAGCCTTCAGACCCTTCTCCTATGTATAACTTATAATAAACTATTTTATATGCATTACAGCCTTCAAGGATGCAATGCATTTATAATCGACATTTACATAACATGGCTCTCTTAAAAATGATTGATAACTTACACAATTTTATATATACTCTAATCATCCATAACACATTAACTTACAAGTAGGAAAGGGAGGCACTTATGAAAGTATTATTGTTATTAGCAAAAGGCTTTGAAACCATGGAATTCTCCGCTTTTGTGGACGTATTTGGTTGGGCACGGGAAGATTTCGGCTCAGATGTTACCCTTCATACCTGCGGATTTACAGAGCAGGTTATCAGTACCTTTCACATACCGGTAATAGCAGATACGGTTATTGACGAGGTTAATCCACATGACTATGATGCTCTTGTTATTCCCGGTGGCTTTGAAGAATACGGCTTTTATGAAGAAGCTTATGACGAAAGGTTCCTTGACTTAATCCGCATATTCCATCAGAGTGGTAAACCTGTGGCATCCATATGTGTGGCTGCCCTCTCCCTTGGTAAGAGTGGAATCCTAAAAGGAAAAAGAGCAACCACCTATCATTTAAACGGCGGCAGACGCCAGCAACAACTGGCAGAGTTTGGTGCGGTTGTTGTTAATGAACCTGTTGTGACTGACGGAAATATTATTACTTCTTACTGCCCTCAGACTGGTCCTTATGTTGCCCTAAAGCTTCTCGAGCTAATGACCACCAAAGAACTCTCTGATACGGTAAAAACAGCAATGGGCTTCTAATTGCTATTCCAGGTCATCAAAATCATAAGCAGCCGCTTTCGTATAATTGGTAACCTTGGCTTCAAAGAAATCCGTCTTGGTCTGGTTAAGGCTTGAAAAACCATCAATCCAGGCCATGGGATTCTCTGTGATTTCCGGATACAGCTCCTCTAAGCCGATTGCCTTTAACCTCTGGTTGCCCAGATACTTAATGTATTTTTCTATCAGGGAATTATTTATCCCCAAAATTTCGTTATTGGTAACATATTGTCCCCAGGTTATCTCATGTTCTACACCGGTTCTCATCATTTCCCTGATCTGTTCCTGAATTTCAGGCGTAAATATCTCCGGCTCCTCATTTCGAAGCTCCTTGATAATATTCTGGAATAATACCAGGTGAGTTATTTCATCCCTGTTAATATATTTAAAGATTGTACTGGTCGCTGTCATTTTGCCCTGTCTGGCAAGGGTATAGAAGAAACTGAAACCGGAATAGAAATAGATACCCTCAAGAATATAATTAGCCGTTACCGTACGGATAAAGTTCTCTGTGTTGGGATTCTCATTGAATTCCTGATAGATGTTTGCAATATATCTGTTTCTGGCTAAAAGCTGCTTATCTTCCCTCCATTCATCATAGATCTTATCTCTGGTTACCGGATTGGTAACGGTGTCTAAGATATAGGAATAGCTCTGGGCATGAATTTCTTCCTGAAAGGCCTGTATGTTAAGGAGGGAGGAAATCTCCGGAGCTGTCACATATCTGGAAAGGTTGGGGAGGTTCTCACTCTGGATAGAATCCAGAAAATTCAGGAAGGAGATGATTTTGTCAAATGCATTTCTCTCCCCGTTGGTTAAGAGAGGGAATTGCTTCACATCCTCATTTAAAGATATCTCCTCGGGTATCCAGAAATTATTCAGCATGGTGCGATAAAAAGTCTTAGCCCATGTATACTTTATTCTGTTCCATTCTCTAAGATTTGTTGTATTTCCTTCAATCAGTGTTTCAGTACCTCTTACACCATATTCATTAAAGATTTTTTTCTTATTCATGGTAGTTTCCTTCCTGCATTTTCTTTCCGTTATATACTTGAAAATATTTTAAATACATTGTTTATCTTTTTGTATGAATTTATTTAATTTTTAACTATGCATTATATTTTATTTAACTGGAGCAGCTTGTGCATTCATCCATCTCAAGAGACTGGTTACGAATATAGTATATGGTCTTGACTCCATTCTTCCAGGCTTCTACATAGAGATTTAAGATATCTTTTGCCTTAACCTCCGGTGTGATATACAAATTAAAGGACTGGGACTGGTCAATATGTCTTTGTCTTATTCCGCAGGCTTTGATGCTGTAGAGCTGATCTATGTGATGAGCTTCCTTATAGAACCAGAAATTCTCCTCCGTCAGGTCTGGTGCTGCCTTGGGCGTAAAGCTTCCTTTCTTCTCTTCAATAAAGAACTTGCGGAAGATAGGATCAATACCTGCTGTTGTACCAGCTATATTCGAAGTACTGCCCGTTGGAGCAACGGCTGTCAGATATCCGTTACGAAGTCCATATTTCTTAACCTCTTCCTTTAAAGCAAGCCATCTCTCACTGTTATAACCCCTGCTGTCAAAATATTCACCGGTTTCCCACTGGGAACCGTGAAATGCAGGGTAAGCACCTTTCTCTTTTGCCAGCTCACAGGAAGCCTTAATAGCCTGATAAGCGATTTCTTCGAATAAAAGGTCAGCTTCTGCAAAATGTTCTTCACTTTCCCAATGAATCTTATGATTTACCAGATAATGATGGTAGCCGCTGGTTCCAAGACCGATGGCACGGTACTTGTCACTTGTTATTCTGGCCTCCGAAACCGGAGACTGGTTTAAGGTGATAACATTGTCCAGCATACGAATCTGCAGCGGAATAATATCCTTTAAATCTTCTCTGTCTATACGTCCTAAATTCACGGAATTTAAGTTACAGGTAACCATATCCCCTGCCTTAATCTTAACTGATACCTCCATCTCCCCCTGATTCTCCTGAATCGTTTCCTCGGAAAGCATGGATTCACTCATGTTCTGGGCTATCTCATGGCATAAGTTGGAGGCATATATCATTCCCGCATGTTTGTTGGGATTGGCTCTGTTAACCGTATCTCTGTAGAAAATAAAAGGAGTTCCTGTTTCTACGGCAGATTTCATGACCTTCTTCATGATATCCAGAGTGGATACCGTTGTCCTCTTTAATGCATTGTTCTCTTCGCAGGCAAGGTAACGTCTTGTAAATTCTCCGCCCTCTTCTTCATCATAGCAGTCCTCCAGATAAAAGCCCATTATCTTATGAACTTCATAGGGATCAAATAAAGACCATTCTCCTCTTTCTTCTAACCTCTTCATAAACAGATCCGGAATACTTAAAGCCGGGAATACATCGTGGGCTTTTCTTCTGTCATCACCGTTATTGGTCTTTAGATCCAGAAACTCATACAGATCCTGATGCCAGATATCAAGGGTAACAGAAGCTCCCCCTTTTCTTCTGCCTAATTGATCTACCGCAACTGCGGTGTCGTTATAAAGTCTTATCCAGGGAACCACTCCGCCTGAGGTATTCTTATACCCCCTGATCTCGCTGTTTAGGGCTCTAACCTTACCCATATATATTCCAAGTGCTCCGCCATGCTTGGAAACACTGGCAAACTTTGAATTTACATCATAGATGGACCAGAGGTTATCCCCCACTACAGAAATGAAGCAGCTGCTTAACTGGTGAAAAGGCGTTCCTGCTGCGGCAAGAGTAGGTGTTGCAACGGTCATCTTAAGTTCACTTAAGATATCATAGAATTTTCTTGCATACCTGGCTTTGTCTTTCTTTTCGGGAATAGCCAGATGCATTGCAATTATCATAAAACGCTCCTGGGGAAGTTCGTACACCTCTTTGTCAAAACCCTGTATGAGATATCTGTCAGCCAGAAGTTTCATGCCTTCATAATTAAATAAAAGGTCTCTTTCCGGCTTTATGTAATTACCCAGCTCTATGATTTCTTCTTTGGTATATTCATCGCTAAGATAAGTGCCATAGTAGTTTAAAGCTGTCAGTTTTTCTACCAGCTCATAAAAATCTCCGTAGCCGAAATGCTCATAACCTCTGTTTATGGCAGCTTCTTTATAGAGATCGGACATCAAAAGTCTTGCAGCTGCATACTGCCAGTCTATATTTGTCTTCTTGATTTCATTGCCAAAGGAATCTCTGGTCGTCTGTATGGTCTTTTCAATGGCCGTCTGAATCAGTATCTTTTGTATTTCCTTTGTGCTCATACCGTCTCTGAACTGAATGTTGGAGTCCATCTCCAGCTCAGCCGGGTCACAGCCGGCAAGACCCTGGCAGGCATAAGCCACCATCTTCTTGGTCTTTTCTACATATAACGGCTCCAGATTTCCGTTACGTTTTTTTATCATGATATCCATGGGCACTAACCTCCTAAATATATAAATTTATACAATATATAGTAATAGTAATAATTATCATAACTATATCTATTGTATACTACTTTTTATAATTTGGCTACTGGCATTTTGCCCTATCTGAAATTTTACAATGCAATATAATAATCTAAAATACCAAATGCAAAATCTCTAACCTTTGTAAAAGCATATCCAAGCTTCTCTGCCCGCTCAGTATGGATACTGTAATTTCCGGCACCGTTATAAGGCGCTGCTTCACCTTCCTTTGATAGAAGTGCAGCTTTACCGGTCTTTTCTTCCACATAGGAAATGATCTCTTTTAAGGTAAGCGTTCCCTGGCTGCTGGCATTAAGGATTCCTGTGTATTCCTTCTCACTGAGAAAAGAAAGAAATTTCCCTGCCTCTTTGGAATGTATAAATACCAGCTCTTCCTCCAGGTTATCAATATACATTGGAATTCCCTTCTTCACATGTTCCACATAGAATAAGAGCCTCTCCGTATAATCATCTTTGCCGATTACCAGAGGAAAACGTACCGCTACGGAGGATTGTTTTTTATACTCCTGAAACAACGCTTTCTCTGCCTGCTGTTTGGTAATATTATAAGTGAAATCATCTCTGTTACACCATATGATTTCTCCTTTATAAGGGTCAAACTCCTCTTCTTTGATACCCATATGAAAGCTGTCATAAACAGATATGGTAGACACCAGAATGTAACGGTTGCAGGTGATATTCTCCAAAGCATTTTTTACATCATTGGAGCTATAAGCTATGTCATCATATACCATATCGTATTCTTTCCCATAAAAGGTATCCTTCATGGAACTTCTGTCTGTCCTGTCTACTTTCAGCCTATTTACCCTGTCACCGAAGGGATCAGGCATTTTTCCTCTTGTGGCAATGGTAACCTCATGTCCTTTTTCAAGTAAATCCTTCACCAGGTGAATTCCAAAAAACCTGGTTCCGCCTAATACCAATATCTTCATCAGAAACCTCCCTGTATTAATTTTTATTTTCTGTCTCTATTTTAAAGTTCTTCTGAAAACTTGTCCAGCTTATTATTATACGAAGGAATACTATTTGGTTTATATTTACATTTGTTATTAGATTTCCTTTGGTCCTTCTGGCTCTTTGGCTTAATAGAGATATTCATAACTTTCCTGTATTTGTTCAGTCTATAAATCAATTAGCCGGCATGCTGTTTATTTTGATTCGTTATGGCAGGGAACATCCGAATACAGAAACTTACCGCTCTCGGGGGCTACCCATTGAGTTTAAGGATATAATCTTTAAAACATTATGCTATTATCTATATTAATATAGATATAGATAGTTCAGTTAATAAAACTGCCGCAAGCTGGTCTTATAAACCCTCTTGCGGCAGTAATAAATTATTTTATCATTAATTCTTCAAAGTACTTTTCATACAAATGATTTCATAGAAAGTAGCTCCGATTAATTAATCTGTTATTTATTCGATTACTCCACCTTCAACAACAAGGCTGTCAGGATCAGCTGCATCGCCATAAACCGGTGCTAAGGTTTCGTCATAAGCCTTGTGGAAGAAGTTCTCTTTTCCAAGAGTTTTGATTTCTTCATTTAACCAGTTTAAAAGCTCTGTGTTACCCTTTTGCACGGCAGGTGCAATAGTGTCCAGGTTACCAAGAGATTCAATACCTACTGTATATCCTTTATTCTCCAGTGCCCAGGCAAGTACTTCTGTATTATCTGTAGTAAAGGCATCGCCTCTGCCATCTAATAATGCACCATAGGCTTCACTGTACTGATCAAATTTTAATAATTTTACATCAGGATAATTCTCTGTAAAATATGTTTCTGCAGTTGTACCCTTATTAACGATTAAAGTTTTTCCGTTTAACTGCTCAGGGGAAGTAATAAGTGCGCTGTCAGGTGATACTACACCAAGAGCTACTTTCATGTAAGGCAATGCGAAATCTACTTTTTCAGCACGATCAGGTGTAACAGTAAAGTTAGCAAGGATAATATCAACTTTTGCAGTTACCAGATATTCTACACGGCTTGCTGCTTCCACTGATACATATTCAATGTCAACTCCAAGATCCTGCGCAATACGGTTACCGAAGTAAACATCATAACCCTGGTATGCACCGTCAGCATCTACATAACCAAAAGGCTTCTTGTCACTGAATACACCAATTACAACCTTTCCGCTTTCTTTGATTTCTTCAAGGGTTCTTGCTGTTCCAGCTGCAGTTGAATCATTTCCTTCCTTGTCAGATTTACTCTGGCAGCCTGCAAGGGCTGATGTTATTAATGTAAATAGTAATAGTAATGCTGCTAATTTCTTGATATTTTTCATACCAATACCCTCATACCGCGATTACTGCGGTATTGCCACATTTTTAAGCTGAAGTAGTTCGTGGCCCTTTCCTTATTTTTTCTTCAACTGTTCTCCTCTTTTGGAGTGTCTGAATTTTTAGTACAGGATTGACCCATATTTTCTCTGTCAGACCTCCCAGGGTGTAACCCTGTAATCAAACCGAAATTGATTACTTATTTATCTTCAACACCTTTTACAGCGTCAAATTCAAAAACATTCAGGAACTTTCCGGCTCTTTCTGTCTTAGGATTCGTAAAAAACTCTTCCGGACTGCTCTCTTCTACTATCTCGCCTTTATCGAGAAATATGATTCTGTCTGCAATGGCACGGGCAAACTGCATCTCATGGGTTACGATAACCATGGTACTTCCCTCTCTTGCAAGCTCTAACATTACATCCAATACCTCTCTTACCATTTCCGGATCAAGAGCTGCTGTCACTTCATCAAAAAGCATTACCTCAGGGTGCATACAAAGGGCTCTGACTATTGCTACCCGCTGCTTCTGTCCGCCGGACAGCTGTCTTGGGTATGCCTTTCTCTTATCTGAGAGTCCAACCCGTTCCAAGAGCCTGTCAGCTTCTGCCTCGACTTCTTTTTTGTCTCTGTGCTGTGCTTTTACAGGTCCCAGAGCAATATTATCAAGGATATTCATATGAGGAAATAACTCATAACTCTGAAATACCATTCCTACCTTCTGGCGTACCAGATGCATATCCTTTTTTCTGCCGCTGATAACTTCCTTACCCAGTGATATCTCACCAGCCTGAATGTCCTCAAGTCCGTTGATACAACGAAGCAGCGTACTCTTTCCACAGCCGGAGGGTCCAACAATAACTACTACTTCCCCTTTTTTAACGGTAAGGGATATATTCTTTAAGACTTCCAGGCTGTCATAGCTTTTCTTTAAATTTTTTATTGAAAGAATTTCTTCTTTTTGACTCATGCTGACTCCCATCTTTTTACCTTAATTTCTGCGGACATTTGCTATTCTCTCTTCTTCTCTAGACTGTCTTCCATGCCTTCTCAAGTCTTGCTGCCACCAAGGAAACCGGATAACAGATAAGGAAATACATAAAGAAGATTACGCCATATATCCATAACGCTGCTGACGGTACGGATAAGCGTGAAGCTTCAATTATCTGCTGCCCTACCTTTACGATCTCAACTACTCCGATTAATGCTATAAGTGATGTGGTCTTTATCATTCTGGTTGTAAGATTAATGGCCAGGGGTACCAGTCTTCTGATTGTCTGAGGTATTACAATATAACGGTAAATCTGACCTCCTGTAAGGCCCAGCGCCTTGCCGCTCTCATACTGGTGCTTTGGTATAGAGATGAGTGCACCTCTTACCAGGTCCCCCATTTCAGCCGTACCCCACAAGGAAAATACAATTACTGCAGATACTTCACCGGAAAGATTCACTTGAAAAGCTCTGGTAACGCCGAAATAAACCAGGAACAGCAATACCAGCTGGGGCATTATGCGGACAAACTCCAGATATAATCTGGTGATTACTTTTATAACCGGATTCCTGACCGTCATTATCATTCCTAATAAAACACCAAGCACCATGGAGATGATTACTGAGACAAAGGATATTTCTATTGTAATCCATAAACCTTCTAATAACCTGATGAAGTTTCTTCCTTCAAAAAGGACCTTAATTCCCAAATCCTGCATATCTTAATTTCCTTTCTATCAGTGAAAATATAACGGAAATGGGAAGCAATATCCCCAAATATGATAACACCAGCATAAACAGAGCTTCATCCGTATTATAGGACATTCCAATTAATACCTTGGCTGTATACATCAAATCAGCCAGTGCTACTGCACTGAATACTGAGGTTTCTTTTATCAGAAATATTACATTAGCTGCAAAAGCCGGTACAGATACTGAAACCGCCTGGGGTAACAATACATAACCGATTACCTGCCTTTTGGTAAGTCCGAGGCTTAAAGCTGACTCCATCTGAATACCTGGAACTGCCTCAAGACCACTTCGAAAAGCTTCTGCCATATAACTTCCGCCAAGGAAGATTAATCCCGTTATTGCACAGGCTTCAGAGCTTAAAAGAATTCCGATCTTAGGAAGTCCGAAATATAGGAAAAACAACTGAATCAATAGGGGGGTATTTCTGGACAATTCTATGTAAACTCCGGCGATCCTGTTTAAAACCGGTACTTTAAAATACCTTATAAGACTGCAAAGGAAACCTACTGCAACAGCTCCGGCAATACCAACTAATGCGATTCTTACCGTAAGCCCTGCTGCCTCCAGATACAGGGGAGCATATTCCCTCAGTACATCCATGTTCATCGTTTCGACCTCTCTCTTCCCCACCTGTTAATCTGCACCTGCCGGATGCACCAGAATAAAAAGCCTGGCTGGCACAAAAATAAGCAGACGCAATGCATCTGCTTTAAAAGCTTTTGCATCTTTGCAAATAATTCTCTGTTAAATTATATCATATTAATTTAATATGAATTATATGATTTCATAATGGGAATATTTTAATTTATCCCTTTCTATTTGTCAATGGTTTTATCATACATTTTTTATTCTGCAATCATTGTAGAGTATAACCAAAGAAAAGCTTGCTGATGAAATTAATTTCACTTTCATCAGCAAGCTTTTCTTCCTGTTACAATTTTAAAATTATTGTGATTTATCTATTATACCCTGGTAACTGCTGCCTCCTGATTATAGATTTCCTCGAATTCCTTTTTTACCTGCTCTCTTAATACTGCTTTTTTCACCTTTCCGCTGGAGGTGGCTGGCAGTACCGGAATAAACTTTATATATTTTGGCACCTTATACCTGGCCATATTCTGAGCAGCAAAGGCTCTTACTTCCTCAGGCTCCATACTGCTGCCTTCTGCAGTGACGATAAAAGCGCAGATTTCTTCTCCCAGCAGTTTATCCGGAACAGATACCACTGCTGCATCGAATATCTTCGGATAACGCTTTAAGACACTTTCAATCTCAGCCGGAGATATATTCTCACCTCCCCGGATAATAATGTCCTTAATGCGCCCTTCAATGGTTATGTAACCTTCCGTATTCATACTCACAAGATCGCCTGTGTGCAGCCAGCCTTCCTTATCAAGGGTTTTATCGGTTGCTTCCGGGTTATGAAAATAACCATTCATTATATAAACTGATTTCACCAGCAGCTCTCCCTTTTCCCCTGGCAGTACATCTTGACCGGTTGAAATGTCAGCAATTCTAACATTCACACCAGGCAAAGGTTTTCCAATGGTTTGAAGCCTGTTTTCCAAGTCATCCTCTGCCGCCATCTGTGTAATCCCAATGGCCTCCGTCTGTCCATAGAGATTAGCTATGGTATCAATTCCAAGTTCCCCTATAATCTTTTGCATAAGCTCCCTGCTGCAGCAGGCACCTGCAATAAAACCTTTCGAAAGACTGGAAAGATCATATTGGCTTAAGTCATTGTTTAACAGGAATTGGAACATGGAAGGTACTCCGTTGAAAACGGTGCAGCTATGCTCTGAAATTACACTTAGCACCTTTTTGGTTTCAAACCGTTCCAGCATGACAATGGAGGCGCCATAGAAGAAACCTGCAAGTGTACTTAATACAAAGCCTATTACATGAAATAAAGGCAGGCTAAGCAGAATCCTGTCATCCTCATCATATTCCATCCGTTCCCCTGAGACTATGGCATTATTAACAGTTACGAAGTGGTTAAGTACTACTCCCTTGGAATTACCTGTGGTTCCGGAGGTATAAAATATATTCAGCGGATCGTGAGCCTTTACTTTACTCTGCGCCTCCAACAGTAAAATATCCTCTATACCCTTACCAAACTCAATCATTTCAGACAGCAGATATGTCCCTGGCAGCACCGTGTCATCTAATACAACCACTGTCTTAAGACAGGGCAGGTTCTCACTTAACAGCTTACCTGGTAAAGCACTTTTAAGTTCAGGACATATTTCCATTAGGCTGTCTGTAAAGCTTACCTCCTTAAACCCTTTGGTAAGAAAAAAAAGTGAGCTTTCAGATTGCTTAAGTGCAAAAAGAAGCTCTGTTTTCGTACTGGCTGTATTTATGCATACCAAGACAGCCCCTATTTTAGCGGCAGCCAGTTCAAGGAGTACCCATTCCGGAGAATTTAATGAAAGTACCGCCAGGTGATCACCTTTTTTTACCCCCAGTGACAACAGACCTTTTGCATACTGATTGGTAAGGCTTTGTAAATCCGAAAATGTATAAGTTACTTTCCTTGCAGGAAATACCAGCGCTTCTCTTTCATTATACCGAAGGCATTTTTCCTCCATTACTTCCGCTAAAGTCTTTGTAATATACATATTTTCTCCCCTCTGTGTGTTAGCACACATAATTATCAGAATGATGTCCTATGGCAACTCTCCATGCATTTGAATAATTATAATTTACATAACAGACCAATATTTTGAGAACCGCAGCCGATTGTCCAGATAATAATATAATCTCCCCGTTTTACCATACCCCGTTCCAGGGACTCATACAGAGTGATGAATGGACTGCTGGTACCGGTATAACCGTACTCATACCCTATGTAAAGGCTGTTCTCCTCCTTTATGTCCATCAGCTCTCTAATCTTTCTTATATTAATAAGAGCATACTGTGAAAAGCAGAACATGCTGATATCATCTTTTGTCAAACCATTTCTGGTAAGAAGTGTTTGAATGGATTCCGTGGCAGATTCCGGAACATCTTCCGTAGGCGGTGTAAAATCAATGAGCATATCCGCTTTATTTTCCACACGGAATATATTGGAGAAGCCACAGCCAGGAAATAAAGCCACATCTACTCCCTCTGATTTCACAGTACAAACAGAATCAACCAGACCACTGTCCTCCTCTGTCTTTTCCACGATTACCGCGCAGGCTGCATCTCCATAATGTCCATACAGATTCTCTTCTTCTTCATTTATCATCATGTTAATATAATCACACCCAATAAGAAGGGTTCTGTTAACATGGGGTGTCAGTGCCATGTATTTAGCTGCCTGCTCTAAAGCCAGCGCCATCCCACAGCAATTGGAATTCACATCATAACATATACATTCCTTTTTTCCACCGATGGCTGCATGTATCTTTATTGAAGTAGGAGGGGCTGTGTATTCCGGCAGCTGGCTGGACAGAATTATCATATCAATATCAGCCCCTGTCAGGCCTGTCTTATGAAGTAATTCATGAGCTGCTTCCAGTGAAAGGGTTAAGGTGCTTCCGCTCTCATCTTCAAACATATATCTTTTATCTCTTCCAATTACATCCTTTAAGAAATGTTCTACTTCTTTTCCTCTTTTACGAAAATGCTCCAGGTAAACTTCATTTTCAACTACCTTCTTACCATGGCTGACTGCCAGCTCTCTAAGTCTGAATTTAACCATATTAATCCCTTACCTTTCTCACTGTCTGCAAAGTTTGGGCCTCCGGCACAAAGCTGCGTGTGAAATGTCCTATTCAAAACTTCTCCAAAAAAATATAAGTTGAACTAAGTTCCTTCCGGGACTTTCAGTTAGCCCGGAAAAAACTAAAGTTCAACTGCTTTGTAATCTTATATAATTTCAAAGTCCGCAATACCTGCTTCTTTCGCAAGTCTTCTAACCTGCATTGCAAGTATGGCACTGTCTTCCATTCGAAGAGTAACCTTTTTAAAGCCTGTCTGCTTATAAAGGACAAAGAAGCCCTTTAATTTCTCTTGTTTATCCGGTGTAATAACACCCATGTTTCTGGCATCCAGCTCCAGATTCACCTGAGCAGGATTTATTTTGCTTACTGCCTGCTGGTACGCAGCACCAAAAGATGCAATATCTTCATCTCCAAATTTACCATCCAGCACGATCTTTAAGGTATTTCCTGATACTGTAACACTAAATTTCTCCATACAATTTCTCCTTTGCAGATTTTCATGAAAAGAAGTCCCATGATGAATATACAAAAAAATCCATAGCAAGGCCATGGATTGTAATCATGGTAACCCGGCTGCCATAACAAAGTCTTAGGCCCGTGGCTTTGCGTCTCCACCTTTCGGAGGATTTGCCTTTTTCATGCTGATTTATCAGAATTTAATGACATAATAGGGTAAATAATTACCATATAACTCCATTATACCCAAATTAATACAAATATCAAGTATTTCCTTTATTTTTCTTTTCTAAAATATTCCTTTATTATTCTTCAGGTATATGCTTGTCCTTTTCTACTTTTCTCCCATTCCATATTGCAGCACCTGTTCTAACATATGCCCTATATTGCCTTCTCCTGCAAATCGGGTCAGGTCAAAGAAATTTTCTGTAACCGCAAGCCATACAAGAGGATTCGCTTCTTCTTTTAACTCCACATCCTGTTTCAGAGTACCTGCATAAACTTCAACATAACAATTCTGATTATAATAATTAAAGTCCATCATATGAGCAAGTTCAATGTCATTACCACCTATACCGGTCTCTTCCAGTAGCTCTCGGTAGGCAGCTTTCATCCCTTCTTCTCCTGTTTCGATCTTGCCGCCAACCAGATTGTATAATCCCTTATAGGGGTCTTTTCTCCTCTTACAAAACAACAGCTGCTTACTGTCTGTACTAAATACCATGATGCAATTATATCCCTGCATTGTAACTCCTTTCATAAATATCTGAATAAAGCCCAGCAAAGAAGCCTGGGAGCTTCTGCAATCAATCGTCATTATTCCAGACAATCTGTTCCTGGAGAATAACTGGACTGCAGAATATTTACACCCTGCAGTCCAGTTCGCTCTATTATTTTATACTGTGCAATACACCCAGTACTGCTGTTTCGATTTCTTTTAATTTACTCTCTGACTTTTCCAGCGTATCTGACTTTGTATAGATATACAGTTTAATCTTAGGTTCTGTGCCGGAGGGCCTTAAAGTATACCAGCAGCCATCCTCAAACTTAAACTGGACTGCATCAGTTTTCTCTGTATCAATGGATGTTTTCTCTCCTGTAAGTACATTGGTTGCTTCTGAAAGTTCATAGTCTGTTACCTGTACCAGTTTGGAGCTTCCGATAGAGCCGGCATTATTCTTACGGTATTCTACCATCATTCTCTTGATTCTTTCCTGTCCTTCTATACCTTCCAGGACAATTGAAATGGTATTTTCACGGTAATAACCATATTCTTCATACAATTCATTTAATACATCGATTAAAGTTTTACCCTGGCGTTTATAATAACCTGCCATTTCTGCAAGGATTAAGGTTGCTGCAACACCGTCTTTGTCTCTTAAGTAGCTGCCGATGTTATAGCCGATACTTTCTTCATATCCAAATACGTAAGTGTATTCCTTCGTAGTATCCCAATCATTTGCCAGCGCGCAGATATTCTTAAAACCGGTAAGTACATTAAACATCTTCACGCCATAGGCTTCTGCTATGGCACTTCCCATTTCTCCGGTTACGATGGATTTAACCATTGTTGCATTGGCAGGAAGTGTTCCTTTCTCTTTCATGGAGGATAAAATATAATTAATGATTAGGACACCTACCTGGTTGCCGTTTAAGGCTTCGATGGCTCCCTTATGAACCACTTCAACTGCAAGTCTGTCACAGTCAGGATCAGTAGCAATTAATACGTCCGCCCCAACAGAAAGAGCCAGTTTCTCGCTTAAGGCAAAGGCTGCATGATCTTCAGGATTGGGATAATCTATGGTCGGGAAGGTACCATCGGGCAGTTCCTGTTCCTTTACTACATGAACATTGGTGTATCCCATTCTGTCAAGGACTGTGCGGACAGGAATGTTGCCGGCTCCGTTTAAAGGTGTATAGACAATACCGATATTCTTATCCACCTCTTCATTTCTTAAGGAGATGGACATGGTTTTCTCATAAAAACTCTCATCCACTTCTTTATTTATAATATTTAACAAGCCTGTTTCAATAGCTTTCTCTTTTGCAGGAAGTTCTGCTTCTTCAAATAAGTCCATCTTACCGATTTCTTCTAAAATCTGATTGGCTATACCGGACTTTATCTGAGAACCCTCTTCCCAATATACTTTATAGCCGTTATATATTTTAGGATTATGGCTGGCTGTAATATTAATACCTGCGGCGCAACCGTAATAACGGACTGCGTAGGATAATTCCGGAGTAGGTCTTAAGGAATCGAACAGGTACACCTTAATTCCCATGCTGTTAAATATCAGGGCACACATCTCAGCAAATTCGGGGGACATTATACGGCAGTCATGTGCAATTGCAACACCCTTTTTTGCAAATTCTTCTCCCTGTTTCTTAATAACTTTACCCAGGGCTTTGGTTGCTCTTCCTACAACGTAGCGGTTCATACGATTGGTACCTGCTCCAAGTATGCCTCTAAGGCCAGCGGTGCCAAAGGATAAATCGCAGTAGAACCGATCCTTGATATCCTCCTCTTTGTCTTTGATACTGTTAAGTTCTTCTTTTAAGTCTGCATCTAAAGCGGATATTCCCAGCCATTTTTCATATTCATTTCTGTAATCTTTCATGGTCTTATAGAACCGGCTTAAGCCAGTTCATTCTCCTTTCTGTATGATATATAAGCTGAACTTTTGAACTATGCCCAGCTTATTTTATTCTTCCAAAAGTTACATGCCTTTCTTTTCTATTTTACTCTATCAAATGTTTTTGGACAATACATTTTCTATCGTTTCAGGAAGTTTTGTATCCGGAGCATTAACAGGAAACCAATATCTGCCGAGATTTCGTATTGTGCGTTTAACCCTTTTATGCACTATTAGATTACCCTTAAATATCCACTAATATTATAAGGTTATTCATAATTACTGATGTAATATTACCTCAATCTTTCTTTTCATTTCCCCCAGTTTATGCTAAAATAAGGCTAATTATATGCTGCAGTTTATTTAATATGAAAATATAGATCTTAGGTGTCTTAGAGATTGAAAACTTTCTTTAACTCTTCCGGGTGATATGTGTTCCAAAGCAACGAAAGGAGTTTTGTTCCATGAGAATTTTATTAATAGAAGACGATGCCGAGCTCTGTAGGGCTATTGAAGTTCATCTGAAAAAAGAATGCTATCAGACGGATATCTGCAATAGCGGCGCTGATGCTATGTATTATATAGAGAAATTTACCCATGATGTTATTGTACTGGACAGAATGCTTCCGGGCAGAGACGGACTGTCACTGCTTAATGATTTGCGAGAACAGGGGATTACTACTCCTGTTATCATGGTTACTGCTATGAATGGTATCAATGACCGGATTGATGGTCTTGACGGAGGTGCTGATGATTATCTGGTGAAGCCTTTTGCCATGAACGAATTGATGGCAAGAATACGTGCTCTCTTAAGACGTCCAAGAAAAATTGAGAATTCCCAGTACCTTACCTGTGGCGATCTAAGTTTAGACGTCTCCACCTATGTAGCTGCAAAGGGTGAGAAGAAGCTTTCTTTATCCAAAAGAGAAGGTGCACTCCTTGAGTTTATGCTTCTTAATAAAGATAATATCCTGACCCGTGAGCAGATTCTTAACCGGGTCTGGGGATTAAATGATTTCGTAGAAGAAGGTAACATAGATAATTACATCTATTTCCTTAGAAGGCGATTAAAAGCACTGGACACCACTGTTTCCATAAAGACCGTCCATGGAATCGGCTACCGATTGGAGTATCAAACCCATGCTTAATTCATTGAAAAAGAAGCTGATATTACTCTATACGGCTTCAACAGGATTTATTCTGACTGCCACACTGCTCTTTGTTATGCTGAATAATAATCAGCAGTTAATAAAGGATAGGTACTTTAATTTTCGAAGCAATTTTTCCACTATATCGAAAAATGTACAGATGGACAGCAGCTTCAGCCACCTATGGCTGTCTCAGCTGGAAGCGAAAAATAATTTCATCATACATATAGAGGATAATGGAATTCCTCTTTTATATAATGGTGCCTTTGCTCCGCTTACTGACCGAAATATCCTCATACAGAAGCTCAAGGAAGCTGCGGGGGAGGATTCGATAGATACCGCTTCAAGACCTGTGTCCTTAAGCGAAGTGGAAAGCAAAACCTATGAAATAAAAGGGAATTTCGGAGAACGTTATCTGGGTGCTGTATTTGTAGTACCAGTTGGAAAAGGGGTTCGAAGCCTGGTTCTGCTCCAGCCGCTGGATATCTCTGTCTTTCTTAATCCAGGGCAGATATTCTTTCTTATCATCACGGATATCCTTGGTATCGGTGCCTTATTTCTCGTAAGTTATTGGATTGTTGGCAAGTCCTTAAAACCCGTGGAAGAGAACAGACGGCAACAGACGGAATTCATAGCTGCTGCCTCTCATGAGCTGAAATCACCACTTGCGGTTATTCGCGCCAGCCTCTCAGCCGCCAGAATCGACGTAGAGAATTCCCCCCACTATCTGGGCAATATAGATAAGGAATGCAGCCGTATGGCAGGTTTGATAGAAGACATGCTGTTACTTGCCGCATCAGATGCCAGACACTGGCAGTTAAAGAGGGAACCTCTGGATATGGATACTCTGTTAATAGAAACCTATGACCTCTTCTACCCTTTTCTAAAAGAAAAATCCATGGAACTGAAGGTGCTGCTGGAAGATGAAATGCTTCCCGGAATCCAAGGTGACAAAGAACGGATAAAGCAGATTCTGGCCGTTCTTATCGATAATGCTGCCGCTTATTCCAGAGCAGGAGACACTGTAATAATCAGAGCCTATACTAAGAAAAAAAGGCTTCTTATAGAAATCGTAGACCATGGCAGCGGCATTCCTGAGGATAAGAAAAAAGAGGTTTTCTTACGTTTCTACCGAGGTGATAGCTCCAGGCAGGATAAAAGCCATTACGGACTGGGACTGAGCATTGCAAAGGAGCTTGCAGAAATGCAGGATGGAACGCTGACCCTTAACGATACCCCTGGAGGCGGTGCTACCTTTCTTCTCTCCCTTCCCTTTTAGTTCCGTGCTTTCCTCCGTATTGTCCTAACAACAAAGCCCTGTAAATCGGTATCACCATTACCGGCTTACAGGGTATTATTTTAACAGTGTATTTATTTTAGCAATGTATTTAATTTAAAGATTATTTAGAGATTTTCCTGCTATCCTGTTTCTGAAACGGATAATATATAAAGTTGAACAAACAAAACACATTTTAAATTTTCAACTTTTATAGAAAGAAAGGTACATGAAAATGAAGAAGAAATTACTCGCTTACCTCCTCCTGCTAGTCCTTGCCGTCTCCTCTCTCTATGGCTGCAGCAGTACAAAACAGGAGGACAAGAAGACAATTAAGAAATCAGCGGATGCAACCACAGAAGAAGAAAAGGGCAGATATATTGAAACCCCAATTGCTTTACCTGAAATGCCTTCCTCCGAAACCCCTATGATGGTAGTTCGAAACAAAGAGAAGCAGTTTGAAACTTATTCCTATGATGACGAGAAGTCAAGCTACAAGCGCTACATATTAAAAGCTGATCAGACCTGGGAGACCGGGGAAGCCGCTTGGTTAAACAATAAGGATTTAACAGGTTATACTCTAAGTACATTATGTATCGGTGAGGATGGGAATCTATATGCTGCCTTAACCAATTATAACAACGCATCTTCTATCTGTAAGCTTTACAAATCCAATGACAACGGTTTAACCTCTGCGGAAATTCCATTGACCTACCTGACAGAACCGGCATACACAGGTGAAGAACAAACCTTTTATCCCTACATACAGAAAATGCAGGTGCTAAAAGACGGTACCCTTGTGCTCTCTGATATGTGGAAATCCAATACCCTTTTACTATATTCTCAGGAGGGTAAAGCCCTTGGAACTGTTCCTATAGACAGCCAGAAAAGCTTTATCGCCTCTGATAATACCATAATAGCAGCAAGTGATAACAGTTCTCAGATTATTTTTTATGACATCTTAACAGGTAAAACAACGAAAACCCTTGATTATACTTTTCAGCTCAATGGTATCGCTTATTCTCTGAATAGTGACGGAACCCTTATAACAGGCGATTCTGAAGGAATTCACCGGATGCTTTCAGAGGGCACCCTTTGGGAAGTTCCTGTTGACGGCTCCATAACTTCCATGAGCATGCCTTCTCGTTATATCGAAGGAATCTATACAGGAGAGATGGAACCGGAAGATTACTACTGTCTGTTCTCTGAGAGCGAAAAGGGCTTAAGCCTTATTCATTATGTCTTTGACAAAGAAGCTTCTGCTGTTCCCCAGAATCAGATTACCCTCTACTCCCTGAGAGAAAATGCAACTATCCGACAGGCTATCGCACTTTTTCAGCAGAAGAATTCTGATAGCAGAATTAATTATGTAGTTGCTATGGGAAATGAAGGCGGAAATTTATCTGATTATATACGTGCGCTTAACACAGAATTATTAGCCGGTAACGGTGCAGATATTATTCTGCTGGACGGCTTGCCTGCACAGTCCTACATCGATAAGGGCGTACTGGCAGATATTTCGGATGTCCTGAAACCCTTGGCAGAGGATGGGAGTATTCTTCCAAACATTGCAGAAAGCTATGCAATGGATGGGGCCATCTACCAGATGCCTATTCGTATCGCTATTCCCTTGATAGTAGGTACACCCGAAGTATTAAGTTCCGTTTCCAGCCTAAGTACATTGATCGATACTGCTGAGAGCTCCGGCAAATCTTTCATGGATTCCTATATTCCTGAGAAGCTGGTTAATGACTTTCTGGCTCTTTATGAAGAAGATTTCTTTAAAGACAACAAACTTTCTGAGGATGACTTCAAGGAATTCCTCGAAAACTTAAAAAGACTTACAGACAACATCGGAATAATTTCCAAAGATGAATATGATCAAACTGTTGCCCCGGAGTCTTACCTCTTCCGGAATTCCATGGGCTATCTTCCTTTAAAAACCGGTAAAACACTTGCTGTCTACGCTCAGATCAGTGCTGTATCTGACTCCATGATGCCCTTTGCTTTGGCGAAAGAAACGAGCCATCCCTATAGCTCCTTAAACAACACTTTCCTGCCAAGCGGAATTATAGGTCTTAACAAAGCCAGTAAAAATTCAGAGACTGCAAAAGCCTTCCTGGAATTTTTGTTTACAGAAGAGGTACAGTCAGCAAACCTCTATGACGGCTTTCCTGTTAACAGCACCTCCTTAAAGAAATGGACCGATGAGGTTAATGATGATATCATGGTTGGCTATAGTGATCAGGAAGGAAATGATTTCACTGCTGTCTGGCCGGATAAAAAAGATCGTGATAACCTCTATCAAATAGCAATGCAGGTTAACAAACCAATCAATATGAACCAGCAGTTAAATGATATCCTGAAAGAACAGATTCTTTCCTTCTTAAAGGGTGATATTGGATTAGCGGAAGCCGTTAACGCAGTGAAATCAAAAGTAAATACCTACTTATCCGAATAATATGAGAAGGAATAAACATATAACTCCCTGGCTGTTCCTCTTACCCAGCTTAACCGGTATAACAGTCTTTGTACTGCTTCCTTTCTTAGATGTTGTAAGACGTTCCTTTTACGACGCTATGAACAATAACTTTGTGGGACTGTCCAATTATAGGACGGTCCTTACCAATGGTGCTTTCAGACAGGCAATCTCTAATACCGCAAGATTTATCCTGGTATGTCTGCCGCTGCTGTTATTCATTTCCCTGGTATTAGCCTTACTGATACACAGCAGGAAGAAATACAGGGATTTTTATAAGACGTCCTTATTAATTCCTATGGCAATTCCTACTGCCTCAATGGTAATTCTATGGAAATTGATCTTTCACGAAAACGGGCTTATGAATGGAATAATTCTGCAGCTGGGCGGTGACAAAACAGATTTTATGAACACTGATATGGCCTTTACTATATTGGTGTTCAGCTACCTCTGGAAGAATGCAGGGTATGATATGATACTCTGGCTTACAGGTCTAAACGGTATTGATACATCCCTTTATGAAGCAGCAGGTGCAGATGGTGCAGGAGCTTTCCAGCGCTTTCGCTATATTACCCTTCCCCTCCTGTCTCCTGCACTTTTCATGATCGGTATCCTGTCCTTTGTCAATTCCTTTAAGGTCTTCCGGGAAGCTTATTTGATCTCAGGCAATTATCCTCAGGAGAGTATTTATATGCTGCAGCATATCTTTAACAACTGGTTTGCTGCCCTCGACATTCAGAAGATGTGTGCTGCCGCCGTTCTCAGTATTTTCTTGTTTATGGCAATCATACTGTTGATATTAAGATTTGATAAGGAATAGATCAGACCATGAAAACATTAAAAAATTTGCTAATAACTATATTATTGGTCCTTGCTGTCCTGCTCGTCTGGCTGCCACTGTGGATGCTCTTAAGCGGCTCCCTGATGGGAAGGGGAGAATTGTTTCAGAAGATAGGACCAATCCTTGGACAATCAGAAGATATGGCTTCCTGGGGGATTCTTCCCCTCTATCCTACTCTTCAGCCTTTTGCAGAGCTTCTCTTAGATTCCCCGAAGTTCTTTGTTATGTTCTGGAATTCCTGCATTCAGGTCCTGCCGGTACTTGCAGGGCAGCTCATAATTGCTGTACCTGCCGCCTGGGCTTTTGCCAGATATAGCTTCCCCGGTAAAAAACTTTTGTTTACCCTTTATATCCTGTTAATGATACTGCCCTTTCAGGTGACCATGGTATCCAGTTATCTGGTGTTATTCCGGATGAAGCTTACAGATACTCATCTTGCGGTTATTCTTCCGAATATCTTCTCCACCTTTCCGGTCTTTATTATGGTAAAGTTCTTTAAGGAACTGCCGGAGGCGCTTATGGAAGCCGCAAGGCTTGATGGTGCCGGTGAAGGGTATATCTTTACCAGAATCGGTATTCCCCTTGGTGCCTCCGGTATAATCTCAGCCATCGTGCTGGATTTCATCGAATATTGGAATGCCATTGAACAGCCCCTGACCTTTCTCATTCGAAAGAAAAATTTATGGCCTCTGTCCTTATATCTGCCGGATATTACCACAGATAAGGCAGGCCTTGCTTTTGCAGCCTCTTTTATTATGCTGGTACCGGCTCTTTTACTGTTTCTGTATGGACAGAACTATCTGGAACAGGGAATTGCCGCAACAGGACTAAAAGGCTAATTATTTCACACAATCAAGCAAAGGAACGAGAAGTCTTATGGAAAAGAAACTCAAAAAACTGCTTATCGGTTTTTTCATATTTATGCTGATTTTTACTTTCGTCTCAAGAGCGGCTGCCTCTGTAACACTTGCCCAGGTAACCGTGTTCTCTCCTAAGAGGGGCAACCTGAGCTATGAACAGTCCGGTACCGGTACCATTAAAGAAAATGCAGAGAAATACATTAAACTGGAAGCAGGTTATAAAATCTCAAAAATAAATAAAAAGACCGGGGATCGTGTCGAGAAAAAGGAACTCTTATTTACCTATGATACGGGTCAATTAAAAGAACTCTTAAGTGCCAGGGAACTGGAGCTTAAAAAATTAAAACTGCAATATGATAAGAACAGTTTATCCCCTCAAAATACAGACAGCAGCCTTGACTTAGAAGCTGCCCTGCTGCAAGAAGAAAATGCTCAGTCGGATCTGGCTGATGCAATAGCAGAGCTTGATACTATCAAAGAGTCCGTAAACGAAAAAAAGACAAAGGAATATGAAGAGTCAGTCGCTGCCTTAAAAGAACTGGAAACCGGAAAAGCCGATGCACTGCGTCCTTTAAATCGTGACATTACCGATACCGAGAGCAGTCTGACACAGGCAAAAGAGCCGCTTCTTAAATTAGAGGATATTATAACAGTATACTCCAATGCCGTTAAGAGCAAAAAAGAAGGAGCAGCAGAATCAGCCTATACGGCAGTCTTTGAATTTTATTATGACAATAAATACAAGGAACATAAGCAGCAGATAGAAACTGCCACAAAGAACCTGAACCGGCTAAAAGAAGATCTGGCCAGTACTACCCGTAAATGGGATGCCACCATTGATTATCAGGATCAGTATTCTGCTGAGGACAGTGTCCGTAAGGCATACCAGCAGCAGATTTCTGCAAGAAACAGTGAGGTTACCGCCTGTAATCGTGCCATTGAAGATGCGCAGGAAACTCTTGATAAACTGCAGGCTGAAGACAGCAAGCTCGATACTGCCCTGTTAACCTACAAGGATGATCTTGAGAATGGCTATCTTAACCGCCAAAAGGATTCCTATCAATCCCTTTACCGGCTTCTGTATGATCATCTGGCTATAAAAGAAACTGATATCCGCCTGGCAAAAGAAAAAGCAGACAGAGCGCAGGAAGATGCGAAAGCTGCAGAAAAAGAATGGGACGAAAAGATAAGGAAAGCCCGTATACAAGCAGAAACTCTGGAAAGCGATATACAGGCAATCAAGAAAGGCAGCTATGATTACAGCAAAGATATAAAAGATGCCAGAAAAGCAGAAGAAACCGCCAGAAGAACACTTGAAACTGCAAAGCTTCAGAGAGAGAAGCTTGAAGCAGAGCTAACGGTAAAACAAAGTAACGAAGAAACCAGTAAACTTACCATAAGCTTAGATCAATCCATGCTTCAGCTGGATATCAATTCAAAAGAAGAAGAAATTGCAAAGCTTAATAAAGTAATTGCACAAAAAGGCAGGGTATATTCTCCTGTTCAAGGTATCATCGGCAATTCCGGGCTGGATTATGGTATTACCTTAACTGGCAGTGAGAAGCTGGTTATCCTTACCGGTGGCTTTGAGCTGGTCATGAAAGGGAATAAGGATAATCTGAAGTATTTTTCTGAAGGCGATGAAATCGAAATCAAAAGTTATGACACCAACACTCCCTTTACCTCTTCCATAGAGACATTAGGGCTGCCTGACGAAGAAGGCCTGGTTACCTTTACTGCACTTCTTCCTGATGGAAATTATAAAGAAGGCGGAAGCCTGACTTACCGTCTTAAGAAAGCCTCCCAGGAATATCCCAACTGTGTTCCCCTCCAGGCTATCAGACAGGATGCCGGCAGCCGTACTTATGTACTTATGGTCAAGGAAAAGGCTACTGTTCTTGGAACAGAGCAGACTGCCTTCCGTATGGATGTAACTGTTGAAGAAAAAGACCGGAACACTGCTGCAATCAGCGGTTCTTTTACCTCCGAGGATATTATAATTACCGGCAGCAGCAAAGATATTTCAGAAGGGGACCGGGTGATGGCAAATGAAACGGAATAGACTGCTGATGTTTTTCTTAATAACAGGCCTTCTGCTTCTCTGGTTTATGAGCCGGTGTATTATGGATACTTCCTATTATAGAGACTTCTTTTCCAGTGTCAGTATCAGGGATCACAAAACCGGAATAAGTAAAACTTCTCTAATTGAAGCGATGGAAAAGGAATCCGACCCAAACTTTTACAGTGATACCCTTCTCTCCCTGACAGCCTGGAAAACAGAAGAAGGGGCAGAACTTATTAATCCTTATCTTGGCCGCAAGGCTAAAGTTCTGGCAGTAACTCTTTGGGGCAATATGAGGGATACCATACCCATGTCGCTGCTGTCGGGTAATTATGTCTATCAGGAGGATACTTACGGCTGTGTTCTGGATTCGGAGACTGCCTATGAATTATTTGGTACTATAACTGCCGTTAACAATGAGCTGTTATATAAAAACAACACCTATATTGTCAGAGGTATTGTAAAAAGTTCTGTTCCTGTGTTTCTGGTGCAGAGCTCCAAAAGAGCCGAAACCTTTTCTAATCTTGAGCTGAAAATAACTGAAAAAGGCAAAGGAAAAGAAGAAATGTACGCTTCTGCCTTTCTTGCAGGCAGCAGCCTGACGGATGATTATTCGTTGATTGATGGGTACTTTTACGGCCATCTTCTGTATTCTTCCTTTCTGCTGCCCTTGTGGCTGACACTTATTTGCCTTCTGATTTTTATGTTGCATCACTGTATTATTTACGGAAAAAAATCAAAAAAACAACTACTTGCCTATCTCGGTCTAACCTTTATAACCCTGTCTCTGCTACTCTTTTTCTATTACAAAACTGGTAATCCTCTTATCTTTGCCAGAAAATTCGTTCCCACCAGATGGTCTGATTTCTCTTATCTGGCAAAGGTCACGGATACCTTAAAAGAACAGCTCCAACAGCTGCAGTATCTGCCTCCTAATCCCAGAGAGCTGCTGCTGCTTAAGTCTCTGCTTACACTAAAGTATCGTTTCGCTCTGTTATTTCTTCTATATTTTCAGCTGTTTCTAACAGGGTATATATATCGAAAACAGCGACACTGTATCAGTTGAATTTCACTTTTACCTCTACCGGATATAAACCTTTGTTACTATGGCTTTATATCCGGCAGAGGTAAAATACATTAATTTTATAAGCAGGTATTTTTCTATGAACTCCTACAGTACCTTTTCATATAACTTATACCAGGGCAGTCCGTATTCGGCATAGCCTAAATCTACGGTTCCCACATACTCATAACCACACCGTTCATACAAACGGATTGCCGGATAATTCTTCTCGTATACATCCAGCCGGATTGCCTTCATTCCCTGTTTCCTGGCATGCTGTTCTGCAAAATTCATTAACGAATATCCGATTCCTCTCCTGACAAAATCCGGATGGACCGTCAGGGTATGGATGACAATAATCTTGTCATAAGAATACTCTGTATTCCAGGTAACAGAGGTATAGGCTTCCTCCGGTTTATGGCTTAATATGACACTGCCTGCAATCCTTCCGTCACATCTTATCACATAGAGGTAGCCTTCCTCCACTCCTTCAACAGCATTTTCCCTTACGGGATATACTCCCTTCTTAAAACCGGGATAATTTATACCAGCCTCCAGGGCATCATTCATTTCGTTGTAAAGCCTCTCTATTTCATCGATGTCAGATAACTTTCCTGCTTCAATTATAAATTCCATATCCACTCTGCCCTTTTTTAATTTATGTCTACCTCTTACTGCAAGAGGTACTGCCTAAATAAGAAGTTGAAATTCCTTTATTTCACACCAGCAACATGCACACCTTAAGTGCTCCAATCAATCTTGGACATTGCTTTCTAATTTCCACACAGTTCTCATTGAAGATGCCCACTGCTATAAATCAGAGTGTGAATTACGCTTTTTAGTAATTTACATTAGCTCTAATTGCATGCCGTATCTGCCTGCAGAAGTGGCACTGCCATAAAACAGGGTGTAAATTACGCTTTTAGTAATACATACTAGCTCCCGTTGCATACCGTATCTGCCTGCAGAAGTGGCACTGCCATAAATCAGGTGTGAATTGCACCATTAGTAATTCATACTAGCTTCTATACAATACATAATCCTGTATTTCTTTTTTAAAACCATACTTCTTAAAAATCTCCGCCATATCCTCCGGATATTCCTTCACAATAAGACGGTTTATCTGCGGAAACAGCCTTTTCTTATGAAAATCTCTGGTAAAGACCTCTAATAGACTATCCGCACCTTCCTTATCAAATATCCGTAGAATCTTTCCCTGACGCTCCATTACTGCAACAGTCACACCGCCTCTTAAAGCAATTATTGTACCCGGAACATTCATAAAACTTCTGCCCTCCCTGTGGGCAAGACATTTTCCCCAAGGCTGGCAGGGATCTATAGCCGGAAGCCAAATAAGCTGCTCCTTTGGATTTTCCAGAGCATACATCACCCTTGCAAAGTCCTTCTCTCTGATAAACTGAACCCCTGACATACCTTCTATAAAATATCCCCGCCGTACCTGTCCGGTATATTCCCAGATTCTTAAGACCTCCAGTGCTTCCCCCCAGGTCATTCCCTGAACCGTTTCTCTGCAAAGTATAATCTTCCCCTCAAAGAGACGGTTAAGCTGCTCTTCTTTGCTCAGCCTTTTTAAAGGCCTGGTTAATTCCCATCTGCCGGTAGTCATAGCTTTTGCATGGATTCCAACTCTTTGCCTGGGAGAAGCTTTTTGAAGCTTGTCCCGGTTAAGCCACCACCTTACCGGCATAAAGCTATCAGTACAAACAAGGCCTTTTCCCGCTAAGTTAAGCAGATAGTCAAAGGGAGAATCTCCGCCTAATAGATCCCGGAACCTTTGCATAAAGCTGGCTCCTCTCTTAAGCAGTGCATCATAAAGGAGGCTTTCCTTCTTAGACAAATCAGAAACCTGTTCTGCCATATCCGCTTCCCAGTCAACCTCCTCATAGGAGTGAAAATATAAACCCTCCTTTTCCTCCAGACAATAGAAGTAGTTTCCCTGTCCCAGTACCTTATCAAGAAGCTCCTCTCTGTACTCGCTAATCCTTCCCGGTAGCAATACACTCTCCCATAGAGCCGGTGCATAAGACTGATCCTTTAACTGTTCTATTGCTTTTAAGGTCTGTTCTTCTTTTGTCCCCGGCTGTATTATCCGCTCTGCCAATAGGGCTGCATACCGTTCTGCTTTCTGGGTCCTGATCTGTGCTCTTTTATTCTTAATGGTTTCTCTTCTGGCTCTGTCATAAAGCTTGGCATGATAATACAAACCCTCTCTGTTAACTGCTTCCTCCCTTTCACACAACGCCGTCAGTATTTCCTCTCCCTCCAAGGGGGAGAGAAAATATCTTTCTGCTACCTCTTCACTTGAGTGAGCACCACGGTAACGGAGAAGCCTCCTCACGATAGGAAGCAGTTTCTCCATAACCTTGTGCTCTAAAGCCTGTTCATAGTCCCCTGCCTGTTCCGCGGCAATCCATAAACCAGGCTCAATATATAGCACCTGACCGCTTTCCGAAAGCTTTAACAGCCATTCAATGGGAACCTCAAGTTCACCGGCTATCAGATCTCCTTCTATCATTAGCAATGAATGGAGCTGTTTCTCATCCTCCGGTAATTTTTCCCTGACTGAAATCATATCCAGATCTTCCTTTGCAGGCTCTATCATCTGAGCTTGTTTCAGCGCATCTTCTGCAGCAGCATAGATACCCTTTGTAGTGGGGGAATAATCATACATCATGGCTGCCTCTGTCTGCTGTCTAAAGGGAAGTGACATGGGGGAAGGCAGTTCCATATGAAGTTCTATGACCTTGATCTGTCCTGAACGCATACCTTCAAGAAGAAACTGAGTGCCTTCCAGATCCCAGTAATCCTCCAGGCATTCCCTTTTCGTCTCTCTGATTAGAGGGTGATCCATTCGTGTTACCAGACTATTGAGCATATCGGCACTTCTCATCCGCTGCACCCATAAAGGAGTACGTCCGCTCTTCTTAACTCCCATCATCATGGCTCTGGCTGAATTGTATCGAAAGTTCATATTAAAGAGGGGTGTTGCCAGCAGTATTGCTTCCAGCACCTCTTTTGCCGTCTCAATGTTGATATTCTGGAGAATGCCCTCCGGCAGTTCCTCCTCACCGTAGGGAAACAGAATAAAGCCGTCATCATCATCGCAATAGCTTACCGTCATACCCGTAATTCTTGCTGCCGTTTCCTGGGCTAGAATAGCTAAAGGCCCATTGACTTTACGTCCAAAGACAGAATGTACGGTAATCTGGCTGCCGCCGTTTATGTCCTTAAAATGTTCTACAATAATAGTATTATCGTCCGGAAGTGTACCGGTAGCATCAATCTGGCGTTTTAAGAATTCCTCCGCTCCTTTGGCTGCCGGTTCATTAAGACCAAGACTTAAGAGTTTCTCCAGTAACTTTCCTTCTTCGTAACTCTCCATAAGTTGCCTTAATATCTTTCCGAAGGCAAGGCCTGTCCTTATACCCCTGCCTTTAATTTCTCCCTTCCAGAAGGGAAGTCTTCCACCTGGGGCATTTACCTGGGTTACTACCACTGTATCCTTTTGAATACCGGTGATCTGCCAGGTAAAGGTGCCAAGAAGGAACCTGTCCCCTACGCGTGATTCAAAAATAAATTCTTCATCCAGTTCACCAAGTTTGACTCCGCTTTCCGACTTAACAGTATATAAGCCTTTATCCGGGATGGTTCCTCCGGCAGATATGGCAAGCATTCTGCTATAGGCATCTCCTTCCACCCTTTCATGGATTCGGTCATACAGGATTCTTGGCCTGACAGGCAGGTCTCTTTCGTGTTCATAGTCTCCTGCCAGCATGGCGAGAACTGCTTGCACCTCTTCTTTACCCACTTCCCTAAACGGATAGGCCCTTTTCGTGATTTCAAGTACTTCCTCGACAGTATAGCCTTCTCCCGAAGCCATGGAAACCAGATGCTGTGCCAGCACATCCAGGCAAAGTCTTGGAGGTTTGGCGTATTCCACCATTCCATGCCGTGCCACCTCGGCAGTAAGTCCGCAATATACTCCTTCGGCAGAAGCTCTTGGAAAGATATGCATTACACTTACCCGCCCGGGATTATGTCCTGCTCTTCCAAGCCTTTGAAGCGTTCCGGAGATGGAACTGGGACAACCTATCTGAAAGACTTCATCTATTTCACCTACATCGATTCCAAGTTCCATGGAGGAGGTAGCGCAAAGAAGCCGTAAAGAGCCCTCTCTTAAGGACTGCTCTACCGTAAGTCGCTGTTCCTTTGACAGACTGCCATGATGGGTTCTTGCAAAGCCATCACCGCCCAGCTGATTGATATAATAGGCCAATTTCTCTGCATACCGCCTGCCTTCTACAAAGGCAATAACACTTTTGGTACCTCTGCAATAATCAAATATGGTTAAGGCTATTTCCTCCCAGATAGGGTCCTTGGAGCTTTTCTTTCCGTAGGGTAATGGACTTGTTACTACTATTTCAACCTTTTTCTCCATTTTGGGGGCTATAATGGTAACCGCATCAGGAGAGAGATACTCTGCTGCCAGTTTAAGAGGTTCTATGGTAGCAGACAGTCCGATACGCTGCAGCGGTGCTGTACATAACTTGTCAAGCCTTGCAAGGGACAGCATAAGATGTGCTCCTCTTTTCGAATCAATCATAGCATGGAGTTCATCAATTATAATTGCTTTGGCTGTCTTTAGGATATTTTGACCGGATTTGCTGGTAAGCAGCAGATAAAGTGACTCCGGGGTAGTAATAAGAATATGGGGCGGTGTCTTAATCATAGACTTTCGCTCACCGGTAGTAGTATCACCGGTCCGAATGGCTACATTAATGTCAAAAGGGACACTTTCTCCGTATCCTGACTTTCTCTCCACCTCAGAGATACCATTTAAGGGTTTTCTTAAGTTTTCTCTGATATCTCCCGCCAGGGACTTAAGAGGAGAAATATAGATAACATAAAGCTCCTGCTTTAAGGTACCCTCTCTTGCTTTTTGCTTTAACCGGTCGATAAATACCAGGAAAGCCGACAGGGTCTTACCGGTACCGGTAGGTGCTGATACCAGTGTATTCTCACCTGCCGCAATAGCAGGCCAGGCTCCCTCCTGTACCTTAGTGGGAACACCTATTTTCTGTGTGAACCATTCTTCCGTTATAGGGTGAAAGACAGATAATGCTTCCTTTGACATTACTCTGTACCTCCTTATAATTTAATCTGCCTGAATCGAATCTTGCGTTTATGTGAGTTAGCCGATATGTGCCAGGCTGCCTCAAAAGATGTTATGCCGTGCCGGTCATTTCACTTTGTGGAATATAATAAGGATATTGTTACTACGCTCCAATATTGAAATGCCGAGTGTCCCAAGTGGTGTTCAACAGGGCAAAGGCTATTACTAATTATTGCTATTATAACAAATCTAAATCACAGAAGATACTGATTTAGCACCTGGTTTCAATTTTATAGGGCATGCTTTATAATTCTCCATTAAAATTCATATAATTTATATTCAAATATCCAGACAGACTACAAAAAATGGTTGATTATGCGATTTAATATGATAAAATTAAATCAATTAGAGAAAATTGGCTGACAAAAACCAATTGTAATTATATAATACTAAATAGTACTAAATTACCATGACCCTCAAATCAATTGCCATGAGCAAGCAAAGGAAGTACATATGAAAACACAAAAGACGAGTATTACAAAGAAATTAATTCTAGGTGTATCTCTTACCCTTATAGCCTCTCTGTTAATTATCTCCCTCATCGATTATGCTATAGCAAGCTATGAAATCAATCGTTCGAATCATATTCTGCTAAAGAATGCAATCGAAACCTCCCTGTATGAGATAAAGAAAGATTACAGCTATGCCACCAGTGAAGATGCCTGGATGACCGAAGAAGCTGCAAAAAAAGCAGCACTGCAGACCATCAACGAATTTATGACAGGTGTTTCTGAAACAGCTGCCTCTGATACCGATGGAACCTCAAGCGCTACAGTAGACACAGAATCTCTGGAACCGGTATTAAGCCTTGGTAAGAACGGTTATTTCTTTATCACCGATACCAAAGGGGATATCGTATTTCATCCTTTTCTGAAAGATAATCTATATAACCTGAAATCCCAGGACGGACGTCTGATTATACAAGAGCTTATAACCCTTGCCAGGAATGGCGGCGGTGAGCTGAAATACTCTCTTGACAGTGAGAACAGTACGGTATCAGAGAGCAGAACCGTTTACACCAAATATTTCCCCCAGTGGGACTGGGTCGTTACGGCTGTAATTTATGATTCGGATCTGCTTCGAGGACCGGACAGAATATTTCAGAGCAATCTGGCTGCTTTAGCTGTAATTCTTATTGTCTCCATATCTATTATTGTATTAATCGCAAGAAGAATTACCGCTCCCATCAAATCCATAGCAAACTCCCTGCATCTGGTGTCTGAGGGTGACCTTACAGTAAGCAAGATTTATGTAAAATCCAATGATGAAACCAAGCTTCTGGGAGACAGTGTAAATCTGCTTATTGATAAATTCCACGGAATAGCAACCTCCCTGAACCAGTCCAGCAACAGCTTAAGCAGCTTTTCCTCTGAACTGAAAGCTTCCTATGATGCAGCAACAGAGGCAAGCTCCGCAATAGCAGCATCCATTGTACAGATTGCTTCCTCCAGCGATGAACAGGTAAAAGACATCTATGAAGGTGTAACGGAAATGAATGTGCTGGGAGAACACATCAAGGAAACTGCAAATGAAAGCAAAACTGCCAGAAACAGCGCCGAGAAAACTCTTGCCTTAAAGGAATCGGGTATTGCCTCTGTCGGAGCCCTAAAGGAAATTAGCCTTGAAAATCAACAGACTTCTCTGCAATTAGAAGCTGCTATCGCTGCCATGAACAAGCAGGCCCAGGATATAGGAACCATTGTTACAGTAATCGCTCAGATAGCAGGCCAGACAAATCTGCTGGCTTTGAATGCAAGCATAGAAGCTGCAAGGGTAGGGGAAGAAGGGAAAGGTTTTGCCGTTGTAGCCAGTGAAATAAGAAAGCTGGCCAATGAAACTGCCTTAGCTGTAGAAAATATCAGTAAAATGGTTACTGAGGTACAGGAGCAGTCAGCGAACGCAGAAAGCTTTGTTAAAATAAGCGCTGTAAGCGCAGCTAGGATAAGTGATAACGTTGATCAGACTGAAACCGCCTTCTACAGTATCGCTGAAGAACTTAAAAATCTGGTATGCGATATCAACAGCATAGCTGAATACAATAGTGCAATTGATCAGAAAAAGGATACCCTGTCCCTACTCCTGCATGAGCTTTCAAAACAGACAGAAGAGGTTTCCAGTTCTATTGAAGAAATTACTTCTTCCTCCGAACAGCACAATTTTGTAATGAAAAATATTGCTGACAGTGTTACCCTGCTTCATGATATGACAGAGAATTTAAATAGCATGATTGGTGTTTTTAAAGTAAATTAGTTATATTTATTTAAAACAAAGCATCATACCGTCAGTTTTATATATGAATATTGGCTGGGTATTATGCTTTGTTTTATTTCTTTACAACATCTGCTGCTTCTTCACTGCTTTTTCACTGCTTCTCCTGTGCAAACACCTGCTACTAATATACCATAGCCTGGAACCAGCTGCTTCCCCTTCACAATTGACACTATTATGAAAAAGATGTATCATTCCCATAGAAACTTTCTCCATAACAAACAACCATAATGGTGTTGTTATACAATGAAATGGTCTGAGATCTTTACTCAGCACAGCTTCTATTAAAGATAATGCTCTTTATACTTTACTGTTACTATACTGGATGTAGGAAAGGAACAAAAGATGAATGAATTTTTGAAAATAGTTACCGAACGCAGATCTGCCAATAAATTTATAAAGGGTGAAAAAATACCAAGACAGGATTTTGAAGCAATCTTTGAAAATCTTTCTCAGGCACCCTCCTGCTTTAACCTGCAGCATGCTCATTATTACATAGGCGAAAGTGACTGGGCAATTGAAGAGTTGTTTCAGGCAGCTTACAGGCAATACAAGGTTTCAACCGCTTCTGCTGTTATCATAGTGACCGGTGACCTGGATGCTTATAAAAAAGCAGTGGAGATTTATGAAAGCTCCAGACTGCTTAACATCATCGACCAGGAAGAGTATGACAGCATGCTCGCTTCTATTTACTCCCTGTATGAGAACGGCGGTGAACCCTTTCAGAGAGATGAAGCAATTCGCAATGCCTCCCTATCCGCCATGCTGTTCATGCTGTTGGCAAAAGATCTTAACTGGGATACCTGCCCTATGATTTACTTTGATCAGGATAAGGTTAAAGAAATATTTAATATACCCGAGAATGAAATTCCTGTACTTATGATTACTATGGGTAAAATGGATAAATCCAGTTTCCGTGTCAGAGGATATCGTAAACCCGCCAGTGAGTATGTTGAGTATAAATAATAAACCCAGGGGCAGCTGTTTCAGTGCTGCTACATAATAAAAGCTCTGGTGATTTTCCGGCTATGATACTATAATCATAATCCTGAAAATTCCGGAGCTTTTTAGCTTTTAAAATTCACTTTTTACGGAAACCAACTCTTACCAATCAACTTAATTCTCTTCGCCTTTATAAATATATCTGTCCTTGTCTTACCCTTTAATAGAGCCAACATACACTCCCTTTACAAAATACCTCTGCAAAAAGGGATAGATTACAAGTATAGGCGCAGTTGCAACCACAATAACACAATACTTTACCAATTCCCGGTAAGCAGTAGCTCCCTGTACACTGTTAATAGAAATTCCGCCTGCACTGCCTACGGTTGCCGTAGTAGAGTCATTGGTCACCAGTATTTCCTTTAAGAGCAGCTGTAAAGGAAAGAGTCCTCTGTCTTTTAGTAAGACCATGGCATTAAACCAGGAATTCCAGTTACCCACCAGATAATAAAGCAGGATTACTGCAAGCACTGGTTTTGATAAGGGCAGGATAACCCTCATAAGAATCTTAGCCTGAGAGGCTCCGTCTACTACCGCCGCTTCCTCTAATTCCATGGGAACTGCCTGGAAACCGGTACGAAGAATTATCATATTCCAGGTATTTAAGGCAGTGGGAACCAACATTGCCAGAATATTATTATATAATCCTACCTGTTTCATAAGAAGAAACCAGGGAATCAGTCCTCCTCCGAAAAACATGGTGATTGTGATGATTATCATAACCGGTGTCTTCCACAACAGTTCTTTTCTGGATAGACTATAAGCACCCATTATAGTTATGGCCATGTTAATTGCAGTTCCAAGTATTACATAAATTCCTGTATTTTTGAAGCCAGTAAAAATACTGTTATCCTTAAATACCAGCTTATATCCGTTAAGGGTAAAGCCAAGGGGCTTTAGCAATAGTCCTCTGTGCAGCATCAGCTCATTGGGATTGCTGACAGAAGCAAAGACTATATGCAAAATCGGATACAGACATACTAAGGTAAATATGGTCAGTAATCCATAGTTAAAAAGATTAAAGGTAACATTGCTCCATTTCCATCTGCCGATTGTGCGTTTTTCTCTATATCCTGAATCTGTATCCTTCATATTCCCTCACATTCCGCCGCTTTCAGCAGCATAATATCTCATGAAAGAAGCCGTCTTTTGGGGCTTTTCTATCCCCTTACCATATACTGACTTCCGAATATTTTTTTGCTATCTTATTGGTACACCATAGGAGTAGGAAGTTGATGACAGAACTAATAAGCCCAACTGCTGTGGCAAAACTGTAGCTGGCTTCCTGCAAACCTCTTCTGTACACATAAGATGCAATAACATCCGCCGTATCATAAGTCAGTGAGTTATACAGCAAGATTATCTTTTCATGGCTGGAGCCCATTAACCCTCCGACTGCAAAGATAAAGAGTATGATAATGGTAGGCCGTATCTGGGGAAGTGTAATATGCCACATCTTTCTCAGCCTTCCGGCTCCGTCTATATCTGCGGCTTCATATAAACCAGGATCTATAGAGCTCATGGCAGACAGATAGATAATACTGTCCCAACCCATGTTCTGCCAGATTCCGGAGAAGGTATAGATAGGTCTGAACATCTTCGAGTATCCAAGGAGCGAAGAATGCTCCGTACCTGTGAGGAAATTTACCAGCTGGGTTAAAATTCCGCCTGACTGGGTAAATATATGAATCATACCTGCAATAACCACCAGTGAAATAAAATGCGGCATATAGGTTATTGTCTGTACTGTTTTCTTAAAAAATTTTCCACGTATTTCATTTAATAACAAAGCCAGTAATATCGGGAAGGTAAAACCCAATGCTAATCCCCAGATATTAAGCATAAGCGTATTCTTTACTGTACGCAGGAAATAAGGTCCGGTAAAGAATTCTTCAAAATATTTCAGTCCTACCCACTTACTGGCGTCAAACCCCAGAAGGGGTTTATAATTCTTAAATGCTATGCTGATGCCCCACATAGGTCCATAGCAAAAGATTATGTACCAGGCCAAAACAGGTATAATAAGCAGATAAGCAAAGTAATTCTTTCTAAAATCCTTGCGAATCCTCTCTATGGTCAAACTGTTTCTCCTCGTTGTATTTCCCTTTCTTTCCTTTTTACCCATAAAAGGTTCCCCCTGCTTTCACCTGAATTCAGTTACAACAGTTTCCGGTGCTGCAGATACTTCTCCATACCTGCAGTCACCGCAACTGATAAAGGCAGTCAATCAAAATTTAATCCGAATTGCAACACAGGTCTATTTCTAAATCTATCTATGAAATGTATATATAAGAAATATCCCTTCTGTAACGAAAGCTAAGTTTAACAGACTCTCTGCCATTTTCTTTAAACTGGTGTAATATTACCTTGCGTTATAACGGTCCAGAGCTGTCTGCCATAACTGAACAAATTCATCCAGGCCCTGTGCTTTTGCTTTCTTTAAGAATTCATCATAAGCACTTACAGGAAGCTGACCCATAACAATTTTAGCAAAGTATTCATTTCTTAAGGTTGAAAGGACAGTTCCAAGTTCACCTTCTCTGGCGCTTTCATCTGAAGTAAAGCTTACAGGAGGCATGGTTACAGAATCATCCGTATTGCTGGTCCAGTATTCGCGGATCGTACCGGAATAACTGCCTTTTGCGGTAATCAGCGGATTAGAATTATGCTCATCCCGGATATTGGCAAAGGAATGTACACGGTATTTCCAGATTAAATTGGATAAAGGCTGTCCGTCAGGATCATTATACATAAATCCGTCTTCCGGGAAATAAGGCATCCCTTTCTCATCCACTAAATGAACGTCACCGTAGGAGCCATAATTATAAACCTCCCACCCCTTCTTGGTAAAGGCAAAATCAAGGAAAGCTGCTGCTGCCTCGATATTATCGCACTGGGTGGTAATTGCTGCAGTGGTACCCGTAGATTTAAAATTCTTATAGGTCTGCTGAGGTTTGTCTCCTTTATTTAATACCGGATTTAAAGCTCCAACGAAATCTATATTATTATCCTGTTTCCAGTAACCCCACATGGTATCAGGAGAATCCATCATAGCTGCACAATCGGATGAAGCCGCTTCTGCCATTCTTTGATTAAAGTCAGCGGTAGCCCAGTCTTTGTTAAAGAGGCCTTCGGAGTTCCACTGCTGCATGGTAGTAAGATAATCTTTGGCTCCTTCTGCTGCGGGTCCCCAGGCGGCTTTGCCGTCTTTATCTATATACATCCAGTCCCATACGCCATAAGCACCGTTTAAGATACCTGTAAAGATCTGTCCGTAGGTGGAACCGTAATTTAATGGTTCCTTATAACCTGCTGCTTTGCAGGCTAAGAGAAAGTCATGCCACTCCTCAATGGATTCAGGAACTGCCATGCCGGTCTTATCCAGTGCTTCCTGTTTAATCAGCATACCAAACCAGCACCATTCATTATAAGGAGCAAGACCGTATATTGCACCAAGTGTACCGTCATCCAGAACAGAGGTTACACGTCTGTCTTCATCAGAATTTCTCCAGGTGTTGTAATTGGGCATATTCTTTTCCACTACATCATTTAAAGGCAGATAGGCACCGTCAGCAACACCTGCTGCAATACCTCCTGTATATCTGCCGGCATCTATGATAATATCAGGCAACTCACCGGAGGCTATCATCAGATTGAAATTAGTGGTCTCTTCTCCCAAAGGAGGTACGATAAAATTCACTTTAATTCCGGTTAGCTTCTCTACCTGGTCAAATACCATCTGATTGTTTAAATCATCGCTTACGGAGGCGAGAATGGAATTGGAAGGCATCCAGATATCAAGAGTTGTATCCTTCACAGGATAGGCAGAGTAATCATTTGGTATCTTTGTATCAAAAACATCTCCCAGATAACTGTCTTCCAGGGTATCATTAACCATGGTCTTCTCTTCATCGGTAGGAGCTGTATTGCCTGCTATGTTTGCTGCCAGAGAATTGACCTCAGCAGCTTTTGTAGGCTCTGCTGTAGTACTTTCGGTTTCTTTACTGGCATCAGTGTTAGTATTAACTGTATTGTTCTTACCCCCGCATCCTGATAGTACTGTAAAAATTAAAGCAACTACTAAAAGGCAGCTTAATAGTTTCTTATGCCTAACCGTCATAATATAATTACCTCCTCAAATTGAATTAAATATTAAAATTCTTCTTCAGGCTCAGGTTCCTCCTCACTGCAGTCCATCTGCACACTCATAACTATGCCCTGAGCAAAATCCCCAAATTTTTCTCCGAACAGATTCATTCCTCCAAGATTTTTGGCATCGGGTTTCACACCGATTTTAAAGCTTATGTAATAACCGTCGCAGATTCCAAGAGTATCGATATTATCATCGGATGTTTTGACAAGGTCCTCAAAGCAGCCCTGTCCATTGACGGTAACATTCTTAAGAACTCCGTACTGGGTCATGGTATCACTCCACCAATCAGGATTTAAATGTCCTCTTCTGCCTCCAAAATCTCCTTTGGAATTAATTGTTGCTATCTCCCGCTCATTAACCCAAACTGTAATATCAGAAGGCCAGTCATTCTGGAATCCCGGCGCCTCCGAGCAGACTTCAAAAGAAAAGGACAACTCCTTTACTTTATCCTTCTTTAACATATAATTCGGGAAGCGGTACTCTAAGAAACCGTTCATAAACCAAATAAGCTGTGCTTCCTGCCTGTTCTCGGCATAAAAACCGTAAGGTGAGTCTTCCACTCCCAGATAGGAACGTTCACTGATAATACCGCAGTTTTCGTTCACCTGACAGTTATAGTAATTTCCGATACCCATAGGGAAGTGATATATCTTTGTATTGTCTCGATTCATCTTGTGGCGGAAAGCATTAAAATAGATATCTTCAAATGCAATTCCGCATACCTTCTGCGCCCCTCTTACTCCCGGTTGTTCCGTTGCTGTTATCATACCTGCTTCCTCCAGCACCTTAACATGCAAGGCCGCAGATGATAAGGGTATCTGGAAGGTATTCGCTATCTCACTGATATTAACAGACTTATCAATTAAGAGCCTTAAGATATCCAGTCTTATATCAGACGACAATGCCTTTCCCACCTGTACGATTTTTTCTTTGTTATCAAAGTCAAGTGCAATCCTTTTCTTCTTGATCTTCAAATTAACTCCTCCTTTCTTGATTATTACATTATTCATGTAATTTAACGTCTCTCATGAGTTAAATATAACAGGTAATTTCTTCCTAGTCAATATGTAATCCTACATTTTTTATGTTGTATTTATGTTATTTATTTTTTCTCTAAATCACATTAAAATAGGTTTGATTTTAGATATTTTTATACAATAACAGCATTTTGCACAATCAAGTGCTTAATAATTTAGATAATATTTGTATAGTAATAATATTGTTTTTATTGTAGGTTTATATATGACAAGTTCCACAGTGAATGCAGTAATTAATTTTACTACAATTTTTATGTTGTAATTTACGTCTTTCTCATGAGATAATCCTACAATACTGTTGGAGCTTGTCGAAAAGCAGTCAGAGGAGGAATTATCCCAATATGAAGAGAGCCAGCCGAAAACTCTATTGTTTTTTGGCACTTGGAATCATAAGCATTTTACTTGGAGGATGTAATCCTATGGAAACTTATACTACAATTAATCTGTTAGAAACCGACAATACTTTGTTCTTTCAGAATGACCTTGGCATCACCCAGATTGGAGATCCCTTTATCCTAAAGACTTCAGATAATTCATATTATTTATATTGCACATCTGCACCTAACGGTTTTTATTGCTGGAAGTCAAAGGACCTGGTTAACTGGTCTGGCAAGAAAATGTGCTTTATAAAAGAGTCTGATTCCTGGTGCGCAGATAGCTTTTGGGCTCCGGAAGTGGTAGAATATAACAATCAGTATTACATGTACTACACTGCCAGAAATACGGAAGGCAGCCTTCGCATTGGTCTCTCGATTTCAGACAAACCGGAGGGACCTTTTAAGGATGTACATAACAAACCTCTCTTTAACTTTGGCTATGCAGCAATTGACGCCAATGTATTAATTGATAAGGATGGCTCCAAATACCTTTACTTCTCAAGGGACTGTTCCGAAAACGAGACCGGAGGTATCAGAAAAAGTGAAATCTATGGTGTGTCACTTAGCGATGATATGCTGTCCATTGAGGGTGAACCTGTATTACTAATTACTCCCGAACAGAAATGGGAGAAGGTCTCTGTTAATTTCTTATGGAATGAAGGCCCTGAAATCCTGCTTCAGGATGGAATTTATTACCTTACCTATTCCGCCAATTACTTCGCAGATCAATCCTATTCTGTTGGTTATGCTACCAGTTCTTCACCCTTAGGTCCTTATAAAAAAGCTGAGAACAACCCCATACTTACCTCAGGGTTATCTAAGACCATCTCCGGTCCCGGACACCACAGCTTTACCAGATCACCGGATGATACAGAACTCTGGATGGCATATCACTCCCATACGAATCCTGCCAAAGGAGGCGGCAACCGTAAACTGAACATTGATAAAGTTCTCTTTACAGAAGACGGAACTCTCTTTGTAAACGGGCCAACAATCTGTACCCTTCCCATCCCTTCCGATGGCTCTTATACCAATGTAGCAAAGATTGCACAGATTGATTCTGAGGCTGCCAATGCCTCGTTGTTAACAGACGGTATCATCACCGTGAACAGGAAGGATTCTGAATATGATACTGACCTTCCCGTTGCGCAGGAAAAAACAGAGCTTACGCTTACATTCAAGAAGCCTGTAGATATTTCTGATATACTTATATTCCGTGGAGCAAATGACAGCAGGGATTTTAAAACCGTTGCGGCAGTCTTTGATGATGAATTTAAAACAGAGGAATATACAATGCCCGAAGATAGGGACCAGCGTGCTGCAAGTCTGCATTTTGTAACCAGAACAGTTAGCAGCGTTACGCTGCTGCTGACACCAAGAGATAATAACACAGAAATTTCTTTATCAGAAATAATGCTTATAAGCAGAGAAAAATAAAAACATACTAATTCATAAAATTCTGACAACCAGAACTACTATCTAGGAGGTTTTTAATTTATGTTACGTACCGAATATCCACGTCCTCAATTCGTCCGCAAGGAATGGCAATGCCTGAACGGGAGCTGGGATTTTGACTTTGATGACCAGAACGAAGCAGAAGCTTTGCATTGGGAAAATAACTCACATCCTCTATCCAAAAAAATTCAGGTACCTTTCTGTTTCGAAAGCGAACTCAGCGGGATTAAGGACACTTCCATCCACAACAGATGCTTTTACAGACGAACTTTTACCATACCGGCGGAATGGAAGGATAAGAATATCCTTCTGCATTTCGGTGCAGTGGACTACCGCTGTAAGGTATATATCGACGAAGCCTTATGCGGAGAGCATGAAGGTGGAAGTGCAGCCTTCACTTTCAATATCACCCATCAGCTGGACAAAAGCCTGGTCGAACACAGTATTGCAGTACTTGCAGAAGACCCTGCTACCGATGAAACCATCCCCAGAGGAAAACAGTTCTGGGAACCCCAAAGTGCAGGCATCTGGTATACAAGAACCTCAGGCATCTGGCAATCCGTATGGCTTGAGCCGGTGAATTCCACCTTCATAACAAGAGTGAAAATGACACCTGATTTTGACCATGATATACTGGATCTGGAATGCACCTTCAGTGAGCTTCTCCCAGGTATGGAACTGGGCGTAGACATAAACTTCGGTGAAGATAAAATCTGCAAAGACACTTATACCGTTACAAGCAATACGGTATTTAAGCGGAGTATCCACTTATCCGGCGATAAGATCTTTCATACCAATAACCACAGCGCAAGCCGCTCCTGGTCTCCGGAGAATCCTGCCCTTTACGATATAACCTTTACGCTAAAATCCGACAAGGGTATTCTGGATTATGCAGAAAGTTATTTCGGTATGCGCAAAATCCATGCAGAAAACAGCATGGTTTATTTAAACAATCGTCCTTACTATTTAAAACTCATTCTTGACCAGGGCTACTGGCCGGACGGAATTCTGACAGCTCCCAATGATGAAGCCTTTCAATATGATATAACGATCATGAAGGAAATGGGCTTTAACGGCTGCAGAAAGCACCAGAAAACTGAGGATCCCAGATTCCTGTACTGGGCTGACAAAATAGGTTATCTGGTATGGGAGGAAATAGCTGCTGCCTGCCTTTTTACAGACGCTTCCGTTACCCGCTATATCAAGGAATGGCTTACTGTAATAGAGAGGGACTATAACCATCCCTCCGTTGTTGCCTGGGTTCCCTTTAACGAAAGCTGGGCAGTCCCGGATATCGGCCGTAATTCTTTACAACAGAATTATACCGTTTCTTTGTATCACATGATAAAAGCTTTAGATCCTACCAGACTTGTTGTAAATAATGATGGCTGGGAGCAGACCAAAACCGATATCTGTGCTATCCATAACTATTCTCACGGTACAAGCAAAGAACCCGATAAACAGGAATTCTTTAAGCGTTTCACCACAGACAGCGAAGTACTTCTCTCTCCTTCCTCTTCCGGAAGAAATATCTTCGCACCTCCCTATCAGTACGAGGGTCAGCCCATATTGATTACAGAATGCGGCGGTATCAACTTTAACAGCAGTGAAAAGGGCAGTTGGGGATATACCAGTGCTGACAGCGAAGAAGAATATCTGAATCAGTATCGATTCGTAATAGATAACCTTATGCAGTCCGATTATATCTACGGCTTCTGTTATACTCAGCTTTCTGACGTAGAACAGGAAACCAACGGGTTGTTAACCTATAAACGGATACCTAAATGTGCACCGGAAAAAATCCGCGAAATCAATAACCAATACCGCCACAATATCGTTATTAAGCAGATATAAGTAAATAGGAGGATATTCTATGAGCTGGCAGTTTTTAAGTGACAGTTTAACTACAACTGACACCTTTATCCTTGAAGTTGACTTAAAAATCACTTTCAAAACGGACTGTATTGGGATCCTTTTTCTTACTGATTCCACTTCAGCTCCTTCTGAAGGCTTTATATTCACCCTTTCAGTCAATGGATTTACAGAACTTTCTTCCTTTACGAAGGAAGGAAGAAAGTCCCTTGCTAAAAGAAAATCCGGTATCTTTAGGCCAAACACCTGGAACCGGATCAAAATCATTCTGATGAATGGTATATGTACGATCTTTATAGAAGAAATTCAATCCTCCGAGGCGAAAGCAACTGCCTCCATTTATGAACCTTGGCCTATCTTAGAACTGCCTCTTATTACTCCCTCAAAAGGTATCGCAAGGATAGCAGCCGAATCAGACATGGAGCTTATGAATTCTGAAATGAATGGTAATTCTAATACCCTATTTCAGAATTTTCATATTTCCGCTCCAGACTCCTGTTCTTCCTGCAACGCTGAGGCGCATTTGCCTTCTTCCTTTGACAGCATGGAGAATACCTCTTCTCCCAGCAGCAGTGAAGCATATTTGTCTTCTTCCCTTGACAGCACGAAGAATACCTCTTCTCCCAGCAGCAGTAAGGAACATATTCCTTCATTATATTATCAAAATCCTGTACTTAAGGGTTATGCTGATCCGGATGTGCTGTATTACAAAGGAACCTATTACTTGTATGCAACCTCTTCTACCCTCCCCGTTGGTTATGAGGTATATGTCTCTAAAGATTTGGTAAACTGGGAATATGGTGGAATTGTTATGGGTGAGATCTGGGGTATGAAGAGATGGTACTGGGCACCGGATATTATGGAACGAAACGGTAAGTTCTATATGCTGGTATCCGTTAATGAACATTTAGGCATAGCAACAGCAAATTCCCCTTTAGGTCCTTTTATACCGGAACCTCACTATCTCTTTGAAAAGAGTATTGATGGTCATTATTTTATTGATGAAGATGGATCGGTGTACATATTTTATGTGTCCTGGCGACCTGGGAAATCCTATGCCCTTTACGGATTACGCATGGAGACCGACTGCATTACTCCCATCCCTTCTACAGAAACACTTGTAATATCAGCTGCCGAAGAATGGGAAACCCAGAAAGCACCTGTTGCTGAAGCCCCTTATGTATTAAAACACAAGGGAAAATATTATCTCACCTATTCGGGAAGCCATTTTGAAAGCAACTCCTACGCAGTAGGTTATGCCACGGCAGACAGCCCCCTTGGTCCCTATAAGAAATTTGAGGGGAATCCTATTCTTTCCCAACACTATAAAGCCCACGGTCCCGGGCATCATTGTATTGTAAAGTCCCCAGATGGGCAGGAAATGTTTATCCTCTACCACATACATCATGATACTGATACCATAAGTCCCAGAAATATCTGCGTGGACAGAATACGTTTTATAGCGCAAAAGGATACAGCGGATCGCTTGGAGGTCTATGGACCCTCCGTCATACCCAAACCATATCCTTTAGAAGATAAATGAAATTCTCAGTTGTTTTCAGACAGGTCTTCCTCATAATAGGCGAAGACCTGTTCTATGTGTTTGAAATATAAGTGACCATCCTCCCATGGATCAAAATGAAGGTCCATTCTGGAGTCATTCCAGTTTTCAGGAGTTCCCTTTGTCATTAATTTTCCGGCAGTTACCGGTTCTTCTACAACTGCCGGAAACTCCTGATAGCCAAAGAGAAGGTTCTCATGCATGGCAATAATTTCATACTTCGGTCCGTGAAAAGCTCTCTCCTCCTGCAACTGGTAGTGATAATAGATATAACTGCTCATCATTTCAGGCTTTAGATGTGCCACTCTTCCCTTTCTGCTTTCTACCGGAACCTTCCTCCGCCAGTGTTCTTCACTTTCCGGTTCATTGAAATGAAATACATCTATCATGGGAATCCATTTTCTCATCTTATTTTCTCCCGGCCAGTCAATAAGGTATTCCTCAACTGTCTGCAAAAATATGTCCGGGCTAATAACTTCATTCTTACACTCATAATAAAGAAACAGTTGCTGTTCCCAGCAGAAGGCACCTATGGTCATAAGTACACCTTCCTTTATAAGTCTCTTTGAATTAACATCTGCCTTTAATACTTCCTTGGCCTTATCAAGACACCCTTCTTTGATCTGTGCCCTGTAAATCAATCTTTCCATAACTCTCCTTTCGTGAATATCAAATCCTTGATAGATATTTCTGAATCCGTAGTTAAAAAACTGTCTTATGTCTATTAACCTTGATCCCACTAAATATCGCATCTGCTTGCAGATGTGGTGCTGCCTCCGCCACAAATCAAGGAGTGAATTATACTTTTTAATAATTTGCACTAACACTAACACCCATGCAGATCACCAGCCTAGCTGTGGCACTGTCCAAATAAAAGTGTGAAATGTTATGTCTACTAAGTCTATTGTACCGGAACACCCTAACAGAATCTATGCAATTCCTTTCATAAACCGAGCAGAACCTGTCCAATACAAAACTCCACCACCGAAGCATCAGATAGATTAATTCCACCTATGGTTTGACTTCATCTGTAGAAAGTATTACTATATTAAAGTAATACTATATTATTGAATCAATCTATATAAGTTCCAGTATATATAGATGCAAGAAGGAGAAATTAATCAATATGGATACTTTACTGATTAAAGGCGGTCTCATTCATGATGCCGTAAACGAAACGCCCTACATAGCAGACATATTAGCAGTAGACGGTAAGATTACAAAGATACAGCCGGATATCAGTCCGGAAGAAGGAACCAAAGTTGTAGATGCAAAAGGTCTGTACATATATCCCGGTCTTGTTGATGCCCATTCCCATATCGGACTTGACGGATACGGCATTGGCTTTGAAGGCAGCGATTTTAACGAAATGAATGATATTCTGACACCTCATCTGCGTGCCATTGATGCAATTAATCCTATGGATGTCACTCTGAATCAGGCAGCTTTAGGCGGTGTAACCAGTGTAGCAACCGGCCCCGGAAGCTCTAATGTTCTGGGCGGCACCTTCACAGCAATTAAATTAAACGGATTACGTATCGATAATATGATAATCAAAGATAAGGTTGCCATGAAATGTGCTTTTGGGGAGAATCCTAAACGTTGTTATAAAGATAAGAACAACTTTTCCCGTATGTCAACTGCTGCGAAACTACGTGAGATGTTATTCCAGGCAATGGAATACCGCGACAAGCTTACAAGTGCCGGCGACGACCTTTCTAAAAAACCAGCTTTTAACATGAAATTAGAAGCTCTTCTGCCGGTCTTAAATCGTGAAATTCCCTTAAAGGCTCACGCGCACAGAGCCGATGATATCTTTACTGCAATCCGTATTGCAAAGGAATTCAAAGTAAAACTCACAATTGAACATTGTACAGAAGGTCATCTTATAGTAGAAGAATTAGCAAAAGAAAATATACCCGTTGCAGTTGGTCCATCCCTGGGTCATGCAACAAAATATGAACTTAGAAATAAATCCTTTACAACCCCTGGTATTTTAGCGAAAGCAGGTCTCTCCGTATCCATTATCACCGACAGTCCAGTAATTCCCCAGCAGTATCTGGCTATGTGCGCAGGTCTTGCTATAAAATCCGGAATGGAACCCTTTGAAGCCTTAAAAGCAATTACCATAAATCCAGCAAGACATATTGGCATTGAAGAAAGAGTCGGTACTCTGGAAATTGGTAAAGATGCAGATATCGTATTGGCCGATGGTGAAATTTTCGAATCACTTACCAATGTAGTGAAGACTTTTATAGACGGAAATCTTGTAGAAGCCAGCCTGAATACTCATTAATATATTATAAATTGGCTCTATAATAATTTTGAGGTTTGCGGTTTGTAACGCTTTCCTGCTTTATTATAGAGCCTGAATACAGCAATAGTCTCCCACTAATTGGAACAACCAGGCACAGACACTTTTCAGAGATATAAAGGCTTATCCACACTTCTTTTACTATTTCATGATTGTATCAACAATTTATCCTTCACTATAATTATATACGTGTATTTAAATACGCATCTCTCTCATTTCGGAGCATTCCATAGATTTTTAGTTCCTCCAATATTTCTTTTTCTGTAGGATAGCCCTCTGGCGCTTTGTGTCTGCTGTCTGGTTTATAACACTTAATATATGTACTAAGACAACTTACCTCTGAGAAACCAAGCTGCTCATAAAGGTATTTTGCGGAGTTTCCAATGAGAACATCTATAAGTAGTTTTTCCGGAGGGTTTACTTTTATGATTTTGTTAATCATGAAAGATACCATAAGCCTCCCATATCCCTGTCGCTGTAAATCAGGACGTACTCCAAGCAGGTGAATCTTATTAGCGTAGATAACTCCGATAGCAACAATTTCCCCCTTAACCTCCATTACATATCGGTTGGGAGAATCATCTGCCAGCCTTTCTCTCTCCGATTTTGAGAGTTGATTGTAATAGGAAGGTTTCATCCCTAAACTCTCTCTTAACAGATAAAATGCAATATCGCTTACTGTATGCCAGCCTAAGTAATCAGAATCTCTGTAATTCCTTATATCAATATTTGCATCCTTCAGCAATTCCTCACTTCGTTCATCTAAGGTAACCAAAGTATTATTTCTTTCCATCTTAATCATATGGCAATAGGTATAGTAGCCATTTTTCTCAAAGAAACGTGCCACTCCTGTATACAGAGAAAACTCACAGGTCACATTTTCATATGAGCTTTTAGAAATTAACTCATCAGAGAAACGAAGCAGTTCTGTTCCGATTCCTTTATACCTGTGTTTTTCATTGACATACACATATATTTTTGCCTGTAATTCAGTAGATCTTTTTAACATAAGAAACCCAGTAATTTCATTTGCCTCACAGCTTATATAGATTCCTTCGCTGCCGGACTCAATTGCTTTTTCAAAGGCCTTTCCTAAATCTGCATCTGCAGCAAGCATATTCTTAATCTCATCATTATCATAAAAAGTATCCAGTTTTCTAATATTCATATTATCCTCCCATGCATACCGCAAGCTTGCTTGCGATACTGCCCAAATAAAAATGTGAAATACCCTCGATTTCACACTAGCCGCCATTCGCGACTTAGCGCGCTCCAATCTAAAGCAAAATTTGCTTTCTAATTTTCACACCAGCTCCCATTACAGCGTATTTACTAATCCTTATACCTGCCACGATTACATATATTTCCTTTACCGATTTAACTGCCGGTACTTTTATAATGCCTTACTCCAAACCTCCATACCAAGGAAGCCATCAAAAAGAAAGCAATTCCCGCAGGCAGCGCCAGGAAACCTTTATAATAGCTGTCTGTCCAACCGCAGATGGAAGCTGCCGGGTAGTAGCTTATTACCAGCATTGGCATAAAGAAGGTAAACAGGTATTTTAAGGCTGCAGGCATATAATCCATCGGACATCGGGTAACCTGATAGCTTACATTGGTAAAGATATATATCCAATCAAGTCCTTTAATGGAGAAGAAAGCTATCCCGGAGGTGATTACAAACACCCCTGTATAGGTAAAGAATCCTCCCAGAAAAGCCATGACGAGCATGCAGATATCCAGCCAACTTAAGCTTACCTTTAACTCACGAAGACAATAAATAGTAGTAACCAGCCCGCTGACAACCCTGGCAAAACGGTGTATATGAAAGTAGCTTCCTGCCACCTGAGCCATTAAGGATCTGGGTCTTAGCAGCAACCGGTCAAAATCACCGCTTCTTATCATCTTCCAGGGAAAATAATCAAAACCCCGGCAAAAACTCTCGGCAAGACCAAAACTTGTAACAGCAATAGCATAGATAAGCATAATTCTGTATACCGACCATTCACCGATACTGCCAAACCTGGCGAACATAAATATAAGTCCAATAGGATCTGTTATAACCACCAGCAAGGTCTGCAGAATCATAAGAGGCCACCCCTTATACTGCAGCCCCGTCAAAAAATTCATTTGTATTAAATGATAATACAAAACCAAATCTTTCTTAATATTACTTACAATACTAATCAAATTCAAATTATCTTTATCAACTTTATAAGAAATACAATTACGCTGTACATTCTCCACTAGAGTTATGCTCCTTCCTCTCATTCACTTTAGCTCTGGCCATAATACTTTTTCATAAACAGTCCGTCTGTCAGCCATGTTGCAGCACTGCTTCTGCTTACTTTTAAACATCTTTTCCTAATAAGATTTTATAAGTTTTCCAGTTTATCCACCCTGTACAATCACATTCTTTAGTCGTCTGTTCATTAAGCTCCTTCCAGCCGCAATAAATACCAATATCCAGAATAGCTGAACACCTATAGCCCATAATCCATTTTCAGCCGTCAGTATTCCCAAGTAAAAGCGTACAGGAATATCAAGATAACCGGCAAAGGGCTGCAGAACCAGAAATTTCTGCATCATATCCGGCCATAAAACAAGTGGCAGATAGGAGCCGGATAACACTCCTCCTATAAGCAAAATCATATATACCGGTCCTTCTCCCCAATTAATATTAAGCCTAATGGCGCAGGCTAACATTCCGTAAGAAGTACATAAAAGGAAGGCACTGAATAGAGAAACTAGCATAAGTAGAAAACCTGATGGAGAGACCGGAAGTGCCAGCCGATAAGAAGGAGGCATTAAAATACCAGCCAGCAGTACTGCCGAGCCTCTCCATATTAAAGGAGACAGCCGCCCGGCTGCTATTTTAGCAAACCAGTGAAAATACAAATCCAAAGGACGGCATAATTCAATTCCCACATCACCATTTGTAATTTTACCCAAGATCTCACCATCCACACTCATTGGCTGCATGAGAAACAGAAACTGAGCCAGCCATATATATGTTACAACCTGTCTTAAGCCCATAGCAGTTAAAAGCCCTGCTGAGTTTTCTGCGTATTTATAGAATATTCCATACACCAATATTTCTATAACAGCATAGATGATACTGGTAATAGCTCCTGCGATTCCTGCTAACCGGTATTGAAAACTTTCTGCTGTCTTAATACGAAAAAGAGAAAAACATGCTCTTAACATAAATACCCGATCAATAATTTTCTCCGTCATAAACACATCTCCTCATACATTTGGGCTATAACTTCGTCTATATCCCTTTCTGCAGTGCTGATATCCTTTAAAGGAAGCTGCTTTGACAGTCTTTCAATAATGACATGTGCAGCTACTTTTTCGCCGTCATAGAACACTGTCCATACAGGGCCATTTACAGTTATCTGCTCCGTACCTTCAATGGGGATTACCTCTCTTTCCTCCCATAAAGTGGCCTGCAGCCTGCGAAGAGGCGCATATTTGCTCTTCAGCGCTTCCAAATTCCCATTATACAAAAGCTCTCCGTGGCCGATAACCATAACTTTATTACAAAGTGTCTCTATATCATCCATATCATGTGTGGTAAGTATCATGGTAACTCCGTGGTCTTTATTTTCTTTCCTTAAGAAGTCCCGCAGAGACAGCTTGGATACTGCATCCAATCCTATGGTTGGTTCATCCAGAAAAAGTATGTCCGGTCTGTGCAGCAGGGAAGCTGCAATCTCACAACGCATCCTCTGTCCCAAAGAAAGTTGTCTTACAGGTGTGTTCATAAAATCCTGTATTTTTAAAGTCTCCACCAGTTCCGTCATACGTTCTATGTAATCCCCATTGCCAATTCGATATATATTTTTTAAAAGTCTAAAGGTATCCGTTACAGGCAGATCCCACCAAAGCTGACTTCTCTGTCCGAACACCACCCCAATCCTGGATACATGAGCCTGACGGTTCTTCCAGGGAATTCGTCCCAGAATAGTACATTCGCCTTCGTCAGGTGTCAGAATTCCCCCCATTATTTTGACAGTTGTGGATTTTCCCGCTCCATTTGGACCGATATAACCTACCAGTTCCCCCTCCTCAATGGAAAAGCTGATATCCTTAAGGGCTGTAATGGTTTTCGTTTCCCTGACAAAGGCCCCTTTTAACACTCCCATTCTTCCCTCCGGCCGTTTTGATATGCGGAACGTCTTACCTATACCCTGAAGCTCAATCTGTGACATGAATACGCCTCCTTCTCTTTTTAGTGTGTTTGCTCCATAAGCTTACTAATTTTATATTAGGAGGAAGTAACTGTCAAAAAGTGAAAAACGTCTCCCATGCTACCTCTAATGGCTTAGAATCCCTAACTGCCTTTATCTCTTTTTTCCTAATTTTTTCTTGACAACTTGCCATTTGCATGCTATGCTATTAATACAATTTGCATGAGAAATAGATGACTTGTGTTAAGTTGTATCAAAAATAGGTAATTTGAGAGCAATGAGTATACATTGCTTATTTTTTTGTCAAAAAAACACTTTGGTTATAATACTCTGACTACTTCCACAAAAAAGCATGGTGTTCTAATTTACACCATGCTTTTTAAATAAGGATTCAAGTGTCAGAAGTTTGAAAAACTTACGTTTGTTCTTTCTCATTAAAAGTTCTACATATCAGTATTTTTAACTTCACCCAGGAAATTCAGAATCCGTTCATTCACTTCTTTTACATTCTCCGTCGGCATATGAGGTCTGTGGCCGCACCCCGGAACAATCCAGATTTTAATCTGAGGACATTTCTTCTGCATTTCCCTTAGTCGATCGGCACTGGCATAACTGTCCTCTTCTCCTGCAATACAAAACATTGGCATGTCCAGTTTATTCCAGTCATCTTCCGTTAAAGCCGGATACATGCGCCAGTCTCTTATACTTTGGTACATATGTTGCTTCCAGTCTCCCCCAGAGGCTTCTCCATGGAGGGCTTTGATTTTTTCAATAAATCCCGTCTCCTTTCTCTGAAGTAATGCTTCCGGTTCATAATCTTGAGAACCTGTTGGATCAGCTGTTCCGCCGCAGCCGATTGTAACGATGCTGCTCACCATCTCCGGGTATTTGGCAGCCAGGTGAAGCGCTACACCGCCTCCAAGACTATATCCGATCAAATGAACTTTCTGTAAACCCATTGTCTTTAGAAACCCAGCCATGTCTTCGGCTATAACAGCGGTATCCCAGTTACAATTTTCACTGACAGTACGCCCATGACCTCGAAAATCCGGCAGCAAAAGACGATAATGCTGGAAAAAAGGCTGAATCTGGCCGGAGAAAGCTATTATTCCTCTGCTGTAACCGCTATGAAGAAATAATATAGGTTCTCCAATACCGATATCTTCATAAAAAATCCTGCAATCCTCTACCTGACAATATGGCATTCTTCTTACTCCTTTCCTTCTTCTATTGAGAAAAGATGCCTCTTCAAGCCGTGATAGTAATTCCCTTTTGCAGCTGTAAACTTAAGAATGCTGTAGTCAGGATCTGTCGGTCCCTTGGGATAATACATTTCATCACCTGGTTTCCAGAATGCAAGCTTTGTCTCAGCATCCGAACATACTTCCATTTCCCCCGTTAACATCAAACCATGAAAGCCCTCGGCATCCAGAAAATAAATGGAGGCTTTCGGGTTTGCCGACCAATGTGAAACACGAATGGAGGAGGTATTCGTTGAAAACCAAAAGGTCTCTAATCCTTCATTCTTTATACGAAACATTGCTTTGGCATTGGGATAACCAGCCTCGTCAATGGATGAAACTATTGCATCTCGGCTGTTTTCAATTAACCTGATTATACTCTCTCTTACTTCTTTCTCCATAATGTCCTCCCTCTAATACTCTGATTTGTTATTGCCATAACGAATACTCAAATCTCAAATCCTCAATACTTAATTCATAATTCTCAATTCTCAATTCCTCAATTCCTCAATTCTCAATTCTCAATTCTCAATTCTCAATTCTCAATTCTCAATTCTCAATTCTCAATTCTCAATTCTCAATTCCTCAAATCTTCAAATCTTCAAATCCTCAAATCCTCAAATCCTCAAATCCTCAAATCCTCAAATCCTCAAATCCTCAAATTCTCAAATTCTCAAATTCTCAAATTCTGATGAATTCACTGCCTCTCTTTTCTTCCCCCGCTCTTTCGATTAAATACTTTCGATCTACACACTATATAGTATAGTACCATATAGTACTATTGTCAACCATATTATTACATAAAAAAAGGGAGAACTTAAAGTCCTCACCTTCTTTGTCTGTATTTGTTGGAGCATTTTTCACTCTATTTACTTCATTACTTCAGTTATTTATCCTTAAGTATTTTAAAAGTTATTTATCCTTTATGTATTTCATAAGTTATTTATCCTTAACTGCTGCTTTCCATAAGTATACAGAATAGCCTGCTAGAACAACCACCTGAACAATAAGAATAATCAGCCCTTTGGTATCCAGAGCATCTCCGGTAGAATATGCAATAAAATCATGAGTTGTGTGCCATGCTATTACACCAATCAAACTTCCAGTGATGCAGACGATTTCCGCCAGAACAAGGCCAACCAGAAAAGCAAATGCAACTTGCAGTATAATATATAAAATATTCTTGCCATTCAGCAGGTTAACAGCATGAAATACGCCAAAGATTACAGATGCACCGATTACTGCTTTCTTATTGCCTTTAATCTTTAGAACCTTTAATGCTATTCCTCTGAAATAAATCTCTTCATTTATACCAACTGCCAATGTATATAACAAAAGGATAGCTGTTGTTGCAACGGAGTCAAGTTCCTGAAAACCATAAACAGCAACGGGTAAAAGCTCAATTAAAAATATAGGAAGATACCAAACTACCTTTTTGCTGGTACCGGCTTTGCCTCTGCTAATACCGTATTCAACAAGCCCGCTGTCTGATTTTTTCATAATGAGAAGTCCAATTATTACGGAAGCTGCCAGAAATCCGGTAACTACAAGGTATGTATCTAAGGTATCCAGTTCTCTTATCTGGGAGAAAGCCATTCCCAGGGCTGTCATAAAGGTACAAAGTAAACCTGCCAATACTGCTGTAAAATATGGGTGTTTCTGTGAGAATTTCTGCTTCATTTTAATGTCTCCTTATTTCTCTTCTGATTTTAGTTTCATTATTAATCCCATAAATGAATTTCCCAATAACCGCTTGATTTCGTCATTGTTAAAGCGGCAATTATTGGTTGCAAACATAGCTGCTATACCGTGGGTTGTAAGCCATACCCCTGCAAACAGCTCTCTGGCCAAAGGAATACTCAGTCCCGTTCGCTCACTTAACATGGCTATAATCTCATCATCGCCTTGTGAGGTATCGACGATTTCCATAACGCTCACCTCGGAAAATGCCTCTGACATAAACAACAGCTTGAACAGATTCTTTTCCTGTCTGGCAAAATCGATATAAGCCAATCCAATGGCCAGAAATCCATTCTCTTCATCTGCCTGCGCTTTTAACATCTGCTCATTGTAAAGTGCTTCTGCCTGCTTACATACTGCTTCTTTTAATCCTTCCATTGATCCGAAGGTACGAAATATAGGATGGACGGAGCATCCTAACTTGCCCGCCAGTTCTCTGGCATTGAGGTAAGCAGCACCCTTTTCACGGATTATATCTATCGCAGTACTGATAATGTCTTCTTCTGTTATCTTAACTTTTGGGGGCATTTATTCACCTCTTTTCTAATACATCTTACGCAGATACAAGTTGTTGATTATTTTTTAATATTAAATAATCAAATTACTTAAAATTCTATTACTCATATATCATGTATCATTTGTTACCTAACATCTGTTACCTATTATATGTTAGGTAACACAATCTGTCAATCTATTTTTGTAATTTTTTTATTTTTACATAAAGAATGTTAATAGAAAGCATTTGTGCAATGGAATCTCAGAAAATAAAGCTCATACCATTGGGATAATTACACCTTTAGTATGAGCTGTTATTTTGTTGCTATATTAATATAATAGTTCTTTATTTATGATTCATCCATACAAGCATTTCACCAGCTTTTCTGTTACCCCACAAAAAGTAAGGTATTGCTTTGATTTCAACTTCCTCTTCCCGTTTCCTGTATGGTTGATATAGGATATTCTCCCATTGGTCATCAAGAATGCGTACTCCCTTGCCGGTAACAGACAGAGCCTCCTTCATTAAATCAGGTTCCTTATTTATAACAAATTCAGACTCTGTATCAATCGTGAGGGCAGATAGATTCTCTCCATTGTCTGCTTCCTCCAGGCAGTAAACCAAAGGTCCTCTCTGAAGGGCAACCTTACCAGCATTGGCACGCACCTCAGGGTGGGACTGGATTAGTTCAACAGGCATATCAAAGCTGATACGAATTTCCTCCTGAGCTTTCCACAGTCTTGTTACAGAAACATATCCTCCTGAAACATTTCCTTCCAAGGGATAATATTCACCGTTTACTGTAATCCCAACCTTTCTGCACCAGCCAGGGATTCGAAAGGCAAGTGTATAGTTTCTAGCTTTCTTAAATTCTGTTGTAATACATATATCACCGTTCCAGGGATACTCGGTGCTTTGCTCAAGGGTAATCACATCTTCTCCTGTAAGAATCTCTGTTTTGCTGGGAATATAAAGATGTGTGTATAGGGCTTCTTCATTATAGGTATAGATATATTGTTTCAAAGAAACAATCAGTCTGGCAAGATTCGGAGGGCAGCAGGCACAACCATACCACTTCTGTCTCACAGGCATTACATGCTTTCTTTCAGGATTTTTAGCGCTTGCTTCCGGCCACACTTCCATGGGATTTACGTAGAAAAAGCTTTTTCCGTCAAAACCCATACCGCTGATTATAGAATTATAGAGAGCCTTCTCCATTACGTCTGCAAAACTGCTGTCCTTTTCCATTAAAAGCATTCTGTGAGCGAAGAAAAACAATCCTATTGAGGCACAGGTTTCCTGGTATACTGTGTCATTGGGCAGATCGTAATTAAAGGTAAAGGCTTCTCCGCTGTGAGTGGAACCAATTCCCCCGGTAATGTACATCTGCCTGGTAACAATATTATCCCATAACCTTCTGCAGCTCTGTTTTAACTCCTTGTCTTTGGTTAGTGCTGCAATATCAGCCATACCGGCATATAAATATACAGCTCTAACCGCATGCCCTACGGCTTCTGTCTGTTCCCTTACAGGGATATGAGCCTGGTTATAGGAAAGCTCCGGTTTATGATCTTCATATACGTTCCAAAAAGGCACACGGCCTCTCTTTTCCCATTCTTCGATAAAGAAGCTCGGCTCCTGCCCTCTCTCATCAATGAAGTATTTGGACAAGTTCAAATATTTCTCATTTCCGGTAGCTTTATAAAGCTTAACCAGGGCAAGTTCCACTTCCTCATGACCATCATAACCTCGAAGTTTGCCCTCCTCTGTTCCAAAGACTGAATCAATATGGTCTGCAAACCGGCACATTACGTCTAAGAGCTTACGTTTTCCCGTAGCCTCATAATAGGCAACAGCAGCCTCCATCATATGCCCTGCACAGTAGAGTTCATGGCACTCTAACAGATTGGTCCATCTCTCCCCGGGTCTTTTCAGCGTAAAAAAAGTATTTAAATATCCGTCCTTTTGCTGAGCTTTCTCAATAAGCTCGATTACTTCATCCGCCCAGGCTTCCAGCTGGCTGTCAGGTTTGCTGGCAAGACTGTAGCCTACTGCCTCCAGCCATTTGGCAAGATCACTGTCCTGAAATACCAATCCGCCAAATTCTCCTTCTGCTTCACCGGCTGCAATCCTAAAATTATTGATAGCATGACTTTTCTCTGCGTCCGGTATTCTGTCATTCAGTGCTTCCCACTGATAAGGAATTACCACTTCCTGAACAAGTTTTGTATATTCCTTGAAAAAGCCCTCCTTCAAGGTTACAGCCTTTAACTCTGCGGGGCTTACATAATAGTGATTATCCATTTATTGACCTCCTGAAACAATTATTATACATGGGGTAATATTGTTGCATACCAGTTTAACTTAAGCTATAATAAGAGTATGACACATTTCGTTTTCTTTGTCGGTAGTTAAGCCAAACAAAAGGTGGTAAATATTGACCTATGTATTATCTAAAAGCAGACATAACAACACCGGTTAATTTTATTTCAGCAGGACACTTTACTGCAGATACCCGTTGGATACATTCCCAGCGGATAATCTCAGACTATGAAATCATTATTAACCTGAAAAGCCCTATTTATATCCAACAGGAAGAAACAAAATATACTTTAAATTCTGGAGATTCTCTGCTCCTGCTACCAGGGCTTACCCATAAAGGCTTCCGCTATTCTGAGAAGGGCACCTCTTTCTATTGGTTCCATTTCTCCTTTAACAATAAGGCTGAACTACTGGATTCTTCCGAAGCAGAGGCAATGATTTCAATGATTAACAACAACAGCTTCTTTGAAGGATTGGGTAATATCTGCCTGCTTCCTGCAATATTCAGAGCAGATAACCCGGACAGGTTAACGATACTCTTTCATCAGCTGCTGCATTTATCAGCCTCTGCCTATTACTCCAGACTGGCCATCCATTACCAGCTGACCTCCCTGTTAATTGAGCTTACACAGGAAAATATCACACAGTTAAAGCCTCAGCAGACTGCTTCGCTTCCTGCGGATAAACTTCCAAAAATCCTGGAATGGATTCGCGTTCATATCCTGCAGGACATATCCCTTCAGGATGTCTCCCATGAATTCAATTATTCCAGAGAATACCTTGCCAGGTATTTTAAGAAACACATGGGCATGAGCATGCAGCAGTATATCTATAACCTAAAGCTTGCAAAAGCAAAAGAACTCCTGTGTGAATCCGATAAAAATATCAGAGAAATCGCAGAAGTTCTGGGCTTTAAAGATGAGAAATACTTTATGAAACTGTTTAAAAGAATGGAAGGTACTACCCCAAAGCAATACCGCAATGCCTACAATAGGACACACATGAATAACAACTGATTACGTTCAATAACTTCCCTTATGATTGTTTTCGGCTCCTATCTGCGTGCTTTAGTTCGCGTGTTACTTACAAGAATTCAACGATGTCTTCTATCACTTTAACCATTTCTTCAAGTTCCATAGAAGGTATTTCCCCTTTACCTTCGGTCTGCTCTTTCATATAAGGAACATGTATAAAACCAGCCTTCATCCCCCTATATTCCTGTTCTGCCAGCCTGAGAGCAGTGTACATTACATGATTACATACATAAGTACCGGCAGTATTCGATATGCGGGTTACTGTTCTTTTATCCTCTAAATGCTTCATCAGTTCTCTGATGGGAAGGGTAGAAAAATAAGCCGCCGGGCCATCTTCGCAGATACTGGCATCCACCGGCTGGTAACCGCTGTTGTCCGGAATCCTTGCGTCATTTACATTAATTGCTACTCTTTCAAAGGTTATGCACTCTCTGCCTCCAGCTTCTCCCAAGGAGATCACTGCCTCCGGCTTAAGCAGGTGGATGGCTTCCTCCAGTCTTTCTTTAGCACCTTTGAATTCAACTGGCAGCTTTACTGTATCTACCGTATTTCCTGCGTAAGATTTCTTAAGTCTCTTTATTATCTCTTCTGATGGATTTATGGTTTCCCCGTTAAAAGCTTCAAAACCGGTAACTAATATTTTCATGTTTCTTTCTCCTCTTTTGCCCTTTGATTGTGTTCTACTATAGTACCACTTCTATCATTAATTTTCTATTATACCAGAATATAAAATACCATGTTGGTTTGAATGTTTTCACGGGTTGTTGTTATTCTTTAATCTATTCTGACTGACGGTTTCGCTTTCTTAAGTATTATAAGCCCATCATAAGCTTTGGCAGGAGTCATTTTAATCGTGTAGAAAAAGCTGCTTACTTTTTTCCAGTTATCAAATTCGTTTCCTATATTCATCATAGAATGACTTTTGTTCACCAGTTCCTTTAAGCTGCTGTCTTTTTGCGCTTCTGTCAGATCCAGATAGCTGATATTTTCTTGTACCCCTTTAAATTGAGCCGTAAGGGCATTTTTATGTTTAAGGTTGAATTCCTTATCTTTCCCCGAAGAAGTTACTGCCCGAAAGGTACTTTCAAGACAGTCTGTCCCGATTGCATAATATGCATCTTCATAGGTATCATGTAACAACTCACCCATAACAGTGACTGCCGGCATATTGGAGGTTTTCATAATATGACCGTTATGGCCCGTTATAAATATCATTTGCTCCTCTTCCTGTTTCAGAATCCAGTCAACTTTATTTTTCATGTATTTATCCCTAAGCGCCGCATAGCTTGATTTTGAGGTCTGCAGTGTCGCGTTTTCTTTCATTGACTGCGCACACTGATAGGCAAAATCAAATTCCTTCACACTGCTTCTGCTGATATATTCCTCTTTTTCAGAAGAAAGCAGTTCCATTAGTTCATTGACAGCAGCCAGACCATCTTTTATCTTTGTCTTATCCTGGGAATAAACACTTTCATCGTTTAAATCAGCAAGAAGCTCTTGGTATTTATCTGACACACATACATCAGCCTTCTTCTCGTATTTATCCAGATAGGTCAAAAGGTACTCCTTATTATTATCGTAACGCTGCATGTCAAATCCATAAAAGGAGAGTTTCTCTGAGTCTGCTGCAGTCTTGTTATACTCCTTCATCCATTGAATAAGCTCAACCATCTCCTTGGTACGATAAATAGCAAAGCCAATTTCCCCGGCTGCTTGTTCTGCTGTTGTTATCATATCTGAAGGTGCAGGGTTCTCTTTGCCATGAATAAAGTCATTTACTCTGGCTCCACCTCCAAAATCACCCTCTATTGCAAAAACACGGCAGTTGTTATTCTCTATCAAAGCCTGAAATACCTCCAACTTAAGACTTTGTAGCTCACTGTTACCATGGGTTGCCTCCCCAAGTCCAACAATCTTAACTTCCTCCTCCATTTTTATATCTTCTACAGAGGTAGTATATTCGGCAATGTTATCTGAAATAGGTGTTTTAGCACAACCAGTCAGCAAGCTGCTTATTAGTAAAAATATCAGGATACCGGCAAATGTCTCCTTCATATCATCTTACCTTCTTCCATTAGATGCTTATATATGCCTTGAACTTTCACTGCCAGCACCCCATAGGCCACACCTAAGACAACCAGAAAAACAAAGGGGAACACTCTAAAAATAACCCAGGGTAATTCAAATAGTACTGCTCTTGTCAATTCTCTTCCTGTCTTCTCCCATATTCCCGGTGTAAGAAAACCTAAACTGCCAATACTAAATTTTACACTTACCATGGAAGCAACAAGATAGATTACTGCACAAACGAAACAAATAACATTCATCTTAAAGAAACGTTTATACCTTGCAGCTGAGGATTCTCTGCTTGAAAATATCTCTTTGTTGCCTTCCCTGCTGACAGGCAGAAAATACTGAGCCCCACTACACATTGTACCGGCTGTATGCTTCCATCCAAAGTCTTCAAAAAAATTCTTATAGTCTTCATAATCTTTCTTATGATTAAAGGTTCTGTAGTCCACACAGTAATTAAGATCCTGTTTCGGTCCTTTTTTGAAGCCATAGAAACCTCCAAAATGGTAGTAGTTTAACAGATAGCCTTTCTTTGCCATAGCATTCAAGTACCGCTCTTCCTTTTCAAAGTCTGCAAATAATCTGAACCTCTCCATTTCTATTCCTCCCTGCCTTCATATACAGCTATCATATATTTCAGTCTTTCTACTTCCATAGAAAGAACTGTCCTGCCATCTTCTGTAATCTGATATACTTTTCGTCTCGGATCTTCCGAGGGTATTACCTCAATTAATTTCTGTTTCGTCAGATTCTCCAATGCTCCGTACATAGTTCCGGCAGCTATTCTTACCTTACCACCACTTAGTTCTTCTACCTTCTGCATAATAGCATATCCATGTCCGCTTTCTCTTAATGCCAGCAGAATATAGTAGGTCGTTTCTGTTAGAGGCAGATTTTTTAAGATGTTCATGTATTCCTCGCATTTCTATTGATAGTTTTTGTGTGTTTTACTTTCAATTCCTGATTCTGTATGGGGCTGATTACTATTTCATCAATTTCACATATTTGCTGTTATAAGTTAAAATCCTTAATGTAAATATCAAAATGATTAGTATATAAAGCTCAACTATACAGTTCTACTATATAGTTAAATTATATACAGTCAGACTGTATATGTCAACACAAAAATATTCATAACATTATCTGACCCTGGCAGGCTGGAATTAAGAAACAGTACAATACTTTCCCTTTCTACCAAACGCTTCAGGGTATAATATATTGTACCGTCTCCATATTATATAGATATTTACTTTGTTACTTTTCTCAGTAACAACATCAGCATAAGAGGCAACACGACGTTAATCTATGCCTATAAGGTAAATCTTAATTCCTCAAGATGTGCCCGATATAATTTAGAACGAAATACTGCACTGCCATCAAATTTACGATACTCACCATATTCATAAAACTGCAGTCCACACTTTTCTATAACTCTCCCGGAGGCTTCATTATCAATGGCATGGTTAGAACTGAAGTCTCTGGCACCATGGCAATCATACGCATACTTTATCATAGCTTTGGCGGCCTCTGTTGTTAGCCCCTGATTCCAGTAATCATACCGGATATTATAACCAAAATCCCAAAAACCTTTGTTAAGGCCTATATCTCCGCTGCCAATAAGCAGACCGTTTTCTTTCAATACAAAACCAAAGTGAAAATTATCCTCTTCTTTCAGACTATCCAGCCATTCTCTAACATCAGAAATACTTGTATATGTAGCATAAGGCATATATTTTGTAACTCGTTCATCACTAAGCCACAGATAAGCAGTCTCTGCATCGTCTGCTGTAAGTGATCTTAATATAAGCCTTTTTGTTTCCAAAACCGCTTCATTCATATATTACACCCTTTGATATTACATATATATCTGCAATATTGCCACATTCAATTGGCATCCTTTCATTTAGATCTTTCACGCTCTATCGCTTTTCTGCTACAAGGAATACTTATAAGTTTAGACAGAATTAAAGGTCAGTTTTAGATTTCTATCAGTTCAATTTTACTCCATTCACTATATTATTCTGAATCTATTATTTTACTTTTACATATAAATTCTCTGCCAGAGCACAAAAAAGAGGATGTGCATAGGGATAGGTCCAATTATCAGGTAAGTTGGAAAATAATTGTATTTCCTCCACTTCAAAATCAGGTAGAATTCCGAGTTTCTTAATTTCTGCATAATAAATTTGTCCGTAAATTTCCATATTACTCTGTAACAATCCATCATTTCCTTTAACACCATAAAAACCTACAGGCTTTAGTACAAATTCACAGGCTCCCGTTTCTTCCCACAGTTCCCTTGCCGCTGCCTCATAGGAAGTCTCTCCTTCTTCAATATGTCCTCCTGGACACTCCCAGTTCTCCCTTTCTCTCACTCTGCAAAGAACCCAATTTCCTTCATAACGTGCAGCTATGTCTACAAAGCGCAGATAAGTATCTTTCACCAAAACATCATATAATTTAAATTCAACCATGAACTACCTCAGACTCTTTTTAATATCTTACTGAATTCATTAGGAGCATCTTTTACGATACACAGCTCTTCTCTCTCAATCATATTATTTATCCTCATCTGATACCACCTGTCACTTACTCCAAATTTCTTTTTGGTCAAGATTTCATTTATCAGATGTGCCATAGTAAATTCTCCTGCCGGCATCAAAGCCTTTAAGAATGCATCGTAAAAATCTTCTGATACACTATTTAATGTACCATTTATCACGGCTCGCAGCGGAGCATTCTCCTTCTTTAATTGCTGCCATTCATTGCTGATTTCCTTAAGCTTCCATTTCGGTATTTCCTTTTCATAAGGCAGGAAATAATAGAAAAATCCCGCTTCTACTTCACCCCAGCTTGAGAAGGTTGTTACATTCTTCTTATCCAGACTTAGATATTTCGGCAGCTTCACTGCTGTTATCTTACAATTACACCTCTCAAGAATTGAGATTGTGCTATAATATCCACAGGCTGAGTAAGGTGCATCACTCCACCATATCCTGATATTCCCGCCCTTTTGCGCATAGTCAAGGAAACGTTTATAATCATTTATTGCATCTCTGCTTTCTGCCTCAAGTCCTTGTTTTAATGACTCCTGAAAAGGCTCCTCCATTCCTGGTGGCGCAGGGATTGTCCGTGTATTTATCAAGTTCAGGAGCTTTTTCCTCTTATCGTCCAGGATGTCTCCGGAGATATCTCCTATATCTAATTGAAAAGGAAGACTGATAACATCCTGAGAACTGCCCCCCAGTGCCTTCCCCATTTTTCTTTTTTCGGCTTCCCTTCTCAGTAAACTTTTCACTTCCTTTTTTGAAGCATCTCCAATTATACCGATGGCTGAAACACCACCTAAAATATTGGTAGAATCATAATGCATTGCAGATTTCATAGCGCCTTTTACACTATTATTAAAAACGATTTCCAGCATATATTCTCCTTCAGAGCTTTTAATAGACCTTTTTCTTGGTCACTTCGTTAGTCTCACTTTAATCTTTCATCTTTGTTTTATTTCTGGATAATAGCAGATATATTATTCCCGCACAGGTAACACTGAGGCATAATAGCATAATAAAATCCAAAGTCAAAAGGTCAGATATAAGTATACTGACAGGTCCATCAGCACTGCCAATAACTGCATTTGTCTTTCTTATTCCATTCACAGTCAGTAGAATGATTAAATGGAGTGCTCCTTTTAACATCATGAAAGAGCCTGCAAGGATTGTTACTATCAAAACTGTTTTCCTTCTTAGTCCCATGTATCTTTACCTCTATTTTTATATTCATTCCAGATTTAGAATTAAATAATTACTTTAACAGCATCCAATTAGCTACAAATCTCCATTCTCTAACTCTTTCTTATGAAATCCATTGTTCTAAATAATTCCCGGTATCCTTATTACATTGAAAACCTTAGCTGCTTGAACTGCATAAATACATTCTTTTACATTATAGCACACCTCTATTATTCTTACATCAGCTTTTACCATAATTTCTCACTACAACTGTAGACTATCGCAATGTAACAAAGCACTTTGCTTATTCAGCAAAGTGCTTCGTTAACCTTCAAATATAATTTCTTACATACAAATCACGCTTTTGTAAAAGTTATGCCACCTTCACATTCCACGTTTCCCAGTATTGATTCACACTGGATATCTCCCTGGCATTCTACACCTCCATGGATGTTGCTGCACTTTAGGTCTCCTTCACATTCCACACTATTTGCGATATCTCCGCAGCTTATAGAACCACCACTTTCTGCATAGCTGCTTATATTGCCGCAGCTTATATTGTTTTCGCATTCCACATAACTTCCAACATTACCGCAGTTTACTCCTCCACCACTTTCTAAATACCCTCCAATATCGCCACAGTTAACTGAACCCTCACACTCAACATATCCCCCAATATTACCGCAATTTACACCTCCACTGCACTCCACATAACCGTTTATATTTCCGCAGCATACAGTCCCTTCACTTTCTACATAACCACTTACCGATCCATCAATATTTGCATTGCCCCATATTTCAAAATTAAGTACCGGTTCTTTCATTAATTCAGCGGGTATCTTCAGATTGATATATTCCTCTTTGTTCCAACGTCTCCCATCAATCATCCTGTTCCCTTGGAATTGAATGATACGCATAATATTATCATTTGGCAATTCTTCTGCTACCATTTCCTTTATCTGTATATCTCCATAAAATAAATAATCGATGGATACACCAAAGAATTGAGCTATTCTTGGCAATTGCAGGATATCCGGAAGAGAACCTCCCGTTTCCCATTTGGATACTGCCTGTACACTGATGTCAAGTGCTGATGCCAATACATCCTGGGTAATCCCCTTTTCTTTTCTTAAGGTAATAATCGTATTCCTTACATTTTCCTGAAACTCCATATATCCTCCCGTCTGTACTTAACCTATACCTTTTCTTTCTGTACAACCTTCCTAACTAAATTTAACCTTTTACAGCTGTTTATCTGATGAAGAAAGCTTTCTTTGTACACCAGTATATAGAATTCCTCCAAAGACTACAATAAACTTATACTTGAATTTTATTCAACTAACAGTTGAAATAGAAAAAGGGCCTGAAAACATCTGAATTAAGATGCCTCAAACCCTCTTTCTTCACGCATTGCTTGTATAGAAATGCGAAATAATTACATATTGTCCATACTTACTGCTTGTAGACTGAATTTATGAGTTCCTGTTGCAGCAATAAAAGATAAGCAAATAATAATCTCACTTTTATATACGTACCGGAACTTTATAATCTGGAAATATCAAATCATTGCTTAAACTTTTACCCTCAAATAATTAATCTATGAATATCATCTGTATTATTTCTCCAAAGCATATACATACTCAGTTTCAACTGTAACCTGATTGATATCACAGGCAAGTCCATTTCTGAACACCGGCCATTTCTCCAAATAGCGTTCAGCATTTTCTTCCAATGCTTCTATTTCAATCTGCAGTTTCTCCGGGAACCCGTAACGCTTCAATCCGATTTCCCAGGTCTGTCCGGTATAGTACCAGTCATCAACCCATTCACCGTTAATATAAAGCTTTGCAGTATCTCCTCCAAAATCAACCTGCAGGAAACAATCTGCTGCACCGGCTGGATAATCAAGTTTAAATTCATATACTTTGCTCTTACTGCCTGTTTCTTCTTTCAGGAGCTTATATTCTACTGCAGCAGAAGGTTGTTTCGTAAGGCATTCATAAACTGCAAAACCTGCTTTTTCTCCAGCATACTGGTATCCTGAAGGTGCAGCCGGTAAAGCAGGATATGCTCTTAGCTGGTCGCTGTTTCTACTCAGGATTACGTATCCGTCCTCTGATTCCACTACCTCTCCTTTTGTAAGCAGAAGATATTCCTTATCCAAGGATATTTTCCAGGAATTAAGTGCATCTTCTCTGGTTATAGTAAGAACCTCAGCCTTCTCCGGCTTACTCACCCAGTCATATTCAGGGGTTGAATCTGTATAAAATACATAACTTTCTTTCTCACTGTTATGTAGTATACATAAGGGGGTTGCCATAGCTGATTTTAGTTCTCCATCTCCTACCGGCATATAAAAGGGCAGGAAGAAGAAGTCCTCATTCACAATATCGCGCACCGGATAGCGAAGGATACCTTCACCAGTATTTGCCTCAAGCACCATAGCCTTATGCTCTGCCATCACATATCTTCTCTGATAATTATTAACAAACAGATAACCACTTTTGCCGTTTCTTCGTACCGATGTCCTTAAATCTTTAAAATTTGTCTGGAATAAGGGATTACTCTCCGGCAGATAGGTATCCATCTCGCATAAAGCATTTCCAAAATCCTTTATAAACATGGCTATCATCTTGATTTCCTTTAAAGTACCGGACATCTGTCCGTATTCCCTTATGGGAGCTGCGAAATCATAGCTGAATACCGGAAGGTCATTGGGGTATCCGGTTTCTCTGGATTCCTGAAGAGTGGTTACTTTCCCCTTGGGATTGGTTCCCCCATGATACATGTAATAGCCCAGAAGATTTACACCGCAGCCAAGCTTAACCATGGACATTGCTCCGATATCCTTAGGATGTGCTACCGGTCTTCTATGGTGCGTAACCTGCATTCCTCCGCCTAATTCGGCTGTAAGGAATGGAAACTTGGAGATATCAAAGGTTATACCCGTACCAAATCCATAATCGCTGCCAATATTATGATCGTTTCGTTCTGTAGTAAATACATAGTTTCCGCTGGGTTCGATTTCAGTAAGCCTCTGATCCCAGGGAGCTTCACAATATCCGCCCATTACCGGAAGCAAACCTCCCGTAACAGCTCCACCCCAGCCCGTTGCTGTATAATAGGGTACCTTAAGTCCCACTTCTTTTGCAATAGCGGTAAGGCGTCTCATGTGTTCTTCTCCTGCCTCGCCCTGAAGACCACCGCAATGGCCGTACTCATTTTCTATCTGCACTCCAATAATCGGGCCGTTATCCTGATACAGAAGTCCTTCAACCTGTTCAGCTAATTTACCGTAATAACGTCTTACTTCTGAAAAGTATTCTTCGTTATTGGTACGCAGTTCAAAGGGTTTCTTAAGGAGCCAGTCCGGCAGTCCTCCGTTTCTGGCCTCTCCATGGCACCAGGGTCCCACTCTTAAGAATAATGTCAGGCCTGTCTCTTTAACCGTTTCTACAAAGGCTCTTAAATCTCTCTGTCCGGTAAAATCATATTCTCCCTCTACCTCTTCATGATGAAGCCAGAAAGCGTAGGTCGATACGGTTTCAACGCCTCCCGCTTTCATTTTGTAAAGGGATTCCTTCCAATACTTTCTTGGAAAACGGCTGTAATGAAATTCCCCCATAATAGGAAACCAGGGGTTACCGTCCTTTGTCATATACTTAGAAGTAAATCCATACTCAATTCTGCTCATTTTTCTTACCTTGCATACCTCAGGCTGTCCTGTGGTACCGCCACTGAAAATCAGGCTGAAAGAATCATAATTGTGGCATCCTTTCTGTAGTCATATTTTCTTTCAACCATAATCCTAAAACATCTCGTTTTTTCTTAACCTATAACATCTCGTTTTTTCTTAATTTAAACCTTCGCATTTTTCCGAATACCGGAGGTGATACAATTTTCATACCAAGCTTTACGCTGTCTTTCTCTATTATAATATCAGGCAGCTCATAGGTTACCCAATTTTCATCCGTTGGATATATAACCAGTTCCTTATAATTACTATCTGTCTCTCCGGCATATAGCCTTACGTCTACACCTGTAGTGTTAGTGCCTCTGTATTCTATCGACAGACTATAGTTGCCTGGCGTTAACCCCTCCACCTTTCTTTCCAGCTTACAGGTGAAATTTACAGGGCTTTCTACATAAATATAATTGGAAGGCGGAGCAGGGAAAGGCTCATCAAACTCCTGTAGCAGCTCTACCTTGACCCGGCTGTCCTCACTCTTTATCTCCCAGCCCCGAAGCCCGTCTTCAAAGGCTGCATTTCCTATGTAATTATGGCTGGTCTCAAAATACTCCACCACTTGAATTTCTGCTTCTACCGTTTTTCCGATTGACTTCAGATTACCCTTAACCCTGAAATCCCCTGTCTTATCTGCGGAGAACTTCTCCCAAGCTGCTTTTATTTCATAACTCTCCCCATCATTATACAGCACCTTGATATTCTCCGGTAATTTAACCTCTTCACCAAGCTTCTGAAGTATTTTCTCCGGTTCATAAATTTTAGCAACTTCCTTTTGCCTGAAATCCTCTCTGACAAAGCGAAAACTGCCAAGGGCAGGCAACGCTTCTCCCTTCTCACTAAATACTCCCATATTGCTCCACCAGCCGCCTTTACCTTCAAAAGGCAATACCACCGGTTCCCAATAATATATGCCAAGCCCCATCTCTTGTTCCAATGAAGCGGTTATATTCATCACCAAATCCAATACTTGCTTCTGTCCCCAGGGACTTGCCGGAAAACCAGCGATTTTCTCCTGCTGTTCTCCAATGAATCCATCCCCTGCATTTCTCCAGGCATGGGCTGTTTCAGCAACCACAATGGGTTTTCCATAACGTTTAACCAGCTTTACGAGGGAATCCTTAAGCTCCGTAAAGCTTCCATGCCAAAAAGGATAATAAGACACACCGATGATGTCATAATCCTCAAGCCCTGCTGCCATTACGGCATCAAACCACTCCTGCAGATAATAATATCTGCCCCCCTGATCTAAATGAATTACAATTTTTATATCCCTGTTTAAATCTCTGACGGCCCGTATTCCGGCATTAACCAGTAATGCCAGCTGCCTGTAATTTGGTACTTCTCCTTCAGGAAATAACATACCGCTTCTTATTTCGTTTCCTATCTGAACCATATCCGGCAGTACCCCTTCTTCCTCCATTTTAAGAAGTACTTCCCTGGTATAATCATATACTGCCTGTACCAGTTCGTTAAACCCAAGCTTCTCCCAGGCCTTAGGTTTTACCTGTTTACCGGGATCTGCCCACCAGTCGGAATAATGGAAATCCAGAAAAAAACTCATTCCATACTGTTTTATCTGCTTTGCCATTGCAATGGTCTGTTCCAGGCTGCAATAACCCCCGGATTCAGGTACCTTTTCAGGTTCGTTCCAGATACGAAGGCGAATGGAATTCACTCCATTTTCCTTTAACAGTTCCCAAACTTCTTTTTTATTTCCCTCTGCATCATAAAATTCTGCTTTAAGTTCCTCTAGCTCCGGCAAAAAAGAGATATCCATTCCTTTTATAAAGTCCATAATCAGTACCTCTCTAATATACTTACTCTTACATTTTCCTGTGTCAGCTTTTCTGAACTTAAGTTACTCTAAGAAACTGATGCTGCTATTTCTGTCCAATAGCATAAATGGGGACTGAACAATTACAGTCCCCATTATACTTTTAGCAAATCCTTCATTAATTGCCGGCTGTATAGCTTTCAGCCTGTTTCTTGATTTCATCATAAACTGATTGTATTCCTGCATTATCAAGTTGTTTTTGAAGTTCAGCAATGGCAGCATCCACATCTCCGGCCATACCCAATACCAGAGGGGTATAGTACTGGTCTAAGACCGTTTCAACAGCCGCAGCCTGTGAACTTACATTTGCATTATTAAAGGTAAATCCATCGTAAATGTGCTCTGGTTTGATATTTGCATTCCAGGAATCTTTAATAGCCTTAACTTTATTATCTACCTCATCAGGATTTGCTTTGTATTCAGTACGTTTGATGGTCATGTTCACCCATCCCCAGTTACAGTTTGCATCTACACCGTAATTAGCCTCTGCATCAAGTACACTGTACTGGTTATCCGCTTCTGCTTTCCAGTGAGTTCCTTCAATACCTAAAGAAGTAAGATCCTGTATTTCAGGATTTGTATAGAACTCATTTAATACCATCATGGCACGTTCTTTGTTCTTACTGGCAGCATTGATTGCCACACCATTGTTTATGTAAGCATTAACAGCTTTGGCAACAGTGGGTGAAGTATCGAAAATCTGTGCTTTCCATTCAGGATGTTCTTTATTGGCCTGATCTACATAAGTCTCAGTAGTACCGATATTCCAGATTAAAGAGGCAGAGGTTCCGCTTAAGAAACCGTCCTGTCTTTCCTCTGTTGTTGCCAGGGAATCAGCAGACCAATAACCTTTATCATATAAATCTTTGGCTAATTTACAGTATTCCGTAAAACCAGCCCAGTCAAGTGCATAAGTAATCGTTTTATCCTCAGGATTTACCGTATTGTAAAGGAATAATTCCTTGGTGGAAGTACCACTTACAGTGTCCATTCCTTTATTCAGCAGGTACTGGTAATATAATCCGCCTGCCTGGGTGCCTAATGGTGATACGGAAGGTTCACCTGCCGCAACTTTTCCGTAGAACTCCAGCAGCTGGTCAAAGCTTGTAATATCACTGTAGCCATACTTCTGCAGTAAATCTCCCCGAAGCCCCACTACGTTGTTACCAAATTCATTCTGATAGTTGGGTACCATATAAATGCTACCATCTATTGTTGCCTGACTCCAGGCTACCTCGGGAACAACCTTCATGATGTCCGGTGCATAAGTACTTATAAAATCTTTTGTAAGTGCATAGAAACCGCCCATGGCTACTGTATTTTCATAATGTCCCCAGCCGGCTGCCGTAAAGATCAGATCAAAATCCTCACCGCCTGAGAATAACAGAGAATACTTCTTATCATGTTCACTCCAGGAAAGAAATTCCACTTCCACTGTCGCATTCAGCTTTTCCTGTAGTTTCTTATTGATTTCTGCATATACCTTATCAAAGTCCGCTGTCCTGTCACCTAACAGGTACATCTTTAATGTAACCGGCTTGGAAATATCCACCCCATTAAATGTCTTCTCTGCCGCATCTGTGCTGCCTGTTTCTGTTCCTTTGCCTGTACCCACTGCATTATCATTCTTACCGCAGCCTGCAAAGAGCGCTGTTATTAAGGTCAGTATCATGATAAGGGATAAAACTCTTTTTTTCATAGTAATCCTCCTCTGCATTAATAAGTTTTCTTGTATACCTTCTATATAAATCCAAACGGATCTATATTATCCTTTTACCGCCCCGATGGTAATACCCTGAACAAAATACCTCTGTACAAAAGGGTATAACAGAATGATCGGTCCGGTTACTACTACTGTCAGTGCCATCTTTAAGGACTGAGTGGGCATAGCCATTGCAGATACTGCTGCCGTACTGCCGCCGCCCATTGATTCCACCAACCGCTTATAGGCCTCTATATTATTAACCTGTTCGTATAAAAAGTATTGCAAGGGCTGCATTTCATCCTTACCGATATAGAGCATGGCATTGTACCAGTCATTCCAGTAGGCCAGTGCAATAAAGAGACCTACCGTAGCCATGGCAGGCTTTAGCAGCGGCATTACAACCTTTACCATGGTTCCGAATTCCCCGCAGCCATCTATCTTGGCAGCATCTATTAAAGATTCCGGTATCCCCATAATATAGCTTTTCATGATCAGCAGATTGTAGACGCTGAACAGCAGGGGCAGCACCAGGGCCAGATAGTTATCCTTAAGTCCCAGATACCTGGTCATCAATACGAAATATGGAACCAGACCGCCGTTAAACAAAGTGGTGAAATAAAAGAAAAAGGAGAATTTATTTCGCCATTCAAACTCTTTCCTGGATAATACATAGGCTGTCATAGTCTGCAGGAATAAGCCTGCAACCGTTCCGAAAATCGTAAGAAAAATGGTTACTCCATAAGCTCTGAATATAACACCGGGTTCTTTAAATACTGTACTATATGCCTCTAAGGTAAAGTTCTGCGGCAATAAGGAAAAGCCGTTTAATTTAATCGCTTCTTCCGAAGAGAAGGAAGCTGATATAACCATAATAAACGGTACCAGGCAAAATAACGCAACCACACCATTGATAAAGTAGGAAAGGAAAGCAAGAACTTTAGAGTCCAGTCCTCTTTTAATTCTCTTTGACCCGGCAGTTGTATTTTCATTCATATACTGTCCCTCCTAGAATAAGCTGTAATCTTTGTTGTAAACGCTAACCAGTTTATTTACCAGCAAGATTGTAATAAAACATAACACCGACTGATAGAAACCGGCTGCTGCCGCCATACCAAAATCATTATTTGCAATTAAGGCTCGGAAGGTCAGGGTATCTATAACATCTGTATAGTTATATAAGGTACCGTTTTTACCCACCAGATTGTAGAACATATCAAAGTTGCCTCTAAAGATTCCTCCTACCGAAAGCAGCAAAAGAATGATTACTGTCGGCATCATAAGAGGTATAGTTATCTTAAAGATACGCTGAAAGACATTTGCTCCGTCAATGGAAGCCGCCTCATAAATAGAAGTATCCATTCCCATAATAGCCGCCAGATACATTACCGAGCCGTAGCCCACGCTCTTCCAGGCATTGAATAAGATCAGGATGAAGGGCCACAGTGCACCGGTAGTATAGAAATTAATCTTATTAAAACCGAGCTTCGTAAGTATTCCATTGATAAAACCATAGTCATAGCTTAAAAGGTTAAAAGCGATTACAGATACGATAACCCAGGAAATAAAGTAAGGCAGAAACATAACTGACTGGGATATCTTACGGAAATGTTTGTTTTTCATTTCCGTTAACAATATGGCTACTGTCATCTGAAGCACCGTATTAAATGCAATGAACATCAGGTTGTATAAAACCGTATTCTTTGTTACCAGAAAGGCTTGTCCTGATTTAAAGAAAAATTCAAAATTCTTTAAACCGTTCCAGGGGCTGTTAAAAATTCCGCCTGCATAGGTATACTTCTTAAAGGCCATGACAATACCTGCCATAGGTATATAACTAAATATTAATGTATAGATTACCGCCGGAAGTATCATCAGCAAAAATACCCTGTATTTCTTTAGCTTATGCAAAAACCCATTCTTATTCACAACTTATGTACCTCCAGTCCCTTGTCTGACTCTTACTGCGTTGAACGCCTTAAGTGGATTTCGTAATCCAGTATAGTCTTATGTGTACTTGTGTCCCCATTTATAATCTCAATCAGACGTTTGCCTGCAATTGTCCCCAACTCCTTCACATCAATTCCAACAGCAGTTACAGGTGGATTATTGGTCTCCAAATGCATGCTGTCATAGAAAGAAGCCACTTTTATATCTCCCGGAACTGTTAAGCCCTCCTCCCGCAATAAGGACAATACCCTTGTGCAGATCACGTCATCGGTGCATACAATGCATTCCACCTGGCGCTTTAAGATGTTACGCACGGCCTGTTCTATAAATACCGGACTGTCGCAGTCTGTAAATACCAGTTCCTGTTCAATGGGTACCTGCCGTGCTCTTAAAGCATTAAAATATCCTTCACAGCGGTACCTGTTTACCATATGCTTTTTATCCCCGGCTATGAGGGCTACCTTCTTCACGCCATCTGCCAGCAGTAAGGAAACAAGCTTTTCACAGGCTTCCATATGATTATTGTCAATCTGCACGATGGTATCGTCAGCACTGGAACCCACCAGTACAAAAGGGATGCCTTTCTGTTTTAAGTACTCTGTTGCAATATCATTCATAAAATTTCTGGTTAGGATCATTCCATCTATCTTATGGTGGTCAACGATTCTCTTTAAGAGGTTGATATCCGTTTCTTTCACGGTGGTCACTACCACATCATAATCCATCGCTGCCGCCACTTCACACACTCCTAAAAGGCAGATCTGAAAGAAAGGGGTACTGCTTAAATTGGCGTCTGCCGGAAAAGCTACTCCGATATTATAGGTCTTGGAATTTGCCAGTCCTTTTGCAATGGCACTGGGCTTATAATTATATTTCTCGATACATTCGGTAACCCGTTGTATAGTCTCCTTTCCAATCCTTCCTTTTCCTGATATGGCACGGGATACCGTGGTTTTTGAAACTCCCAGTTCCGCTGCAATGTCGGCAATGGTTAATTTACTGCCGGATAATATGTTCTTATTTGCTTTCTCATCTTGAATTTGCTTTGACATTTGTCCCTCCCCGATAAGATTTGCTCAATCGGTTGTTCTATTTTTATTATATCATTATTTATCTCTAATTCAATTGTCATAATTATATATTTTAACCTTAATAATTTATGCATTATATACAATTATATTGCTATTTCTGCGCAATTATTGTTGCGCTTTTACTTTTTCTTGTAGTTATTACTGCTATAAGTTCATGAAATTATTTTCTCTTTTATTAAGCAAATTTTACAACTTTTCATCTATACTTCAAATTTAGACCTCTTATTTCAAATTTTTGCGCCACTTTGCGCAATTACATATTTGCCCTTTTAATAAAATTGTGTTTGGGGTTGGTACAGTATTAATTTTTATAGGTATATTTTTATAGGTAAATTTTTATATCTGATGTTAGCAGCCACAGAATTTCAATTAAAATTAAGCTCGACAGAATGATTAATATCTCCTTCTATCAAGCTTAATGACTGAATTATTTCTCTAAAGCTTATAACATTATTTTTCTCTAAAGCAAATTGTAAATTCCTTGTTAACCGCCGGCTGATATGAGATAATAGTTTTAAAATGGATAGCATTTTTAGAATGCTGTATTTATTCCCAGCATTAAGCTTCAATATTCAGCTTTAATATTCAGCTTTAATATTAAGCTTCAACATTCAGTTACAAAAGAAAAAAGGAGAGGTGTACTATGAATTTTCATTTTGACAACAAGCTTCAGCTACTGACCGACAGACTGCTCCTCCGAAGCTTTACCAATACCGATATACCTGCTATGCTTAAGAACTGGATTGCAGACCCGGAAGTACAGAGCGGCTACGGAGAACCTCCATTCACTACCGAAGAAGAAGTAAGTAATTTATTAGACACCTGGAAACAACAATACCGGTGGGCTATTATTTTAAAATCCTCCAATGAAAATATAGGACATATCAGCTTTTGCCGTCTGTATGAAGATATCAGTACCGCAGAAATAGAATACTGCATCGGAAAAGATTTTTGGGGCAGGGGTATTGTAACAGAAGCTCTGAATGCATTCATCAGGCATACCTTTGAAAATACTTCCATCAGCAAATTGGAAGCTTATCACAGGCTGGAAAATCCCAACTCCGGACGTGTTCTTCAAAAGTCAGGTTTATCTCCCGTTACAAATGTGCAGCGGTTTTCCCACCTTCTCAAAGCCCCTGAGGGCGACATCTGTTATGCCCTTACCAAAGAACAGTTTAAGCTTTAAATTGCCTGACCGCTCTTAAATAAGCCAGTATCATGGGATGCGGAAACTCTGCTGAGGAACTTAATTGGGGCTGGAACAGTGTAGCCAGATAAAATCTTTTATTGGGAATAGTGATAATCCTGGCTTCCCCCTTATCATCCACCCCAATTACACGAAAGCCATTTCGGTCCAGCTGGTTTTGAAATTCTTTATTCAATTCCATACTGCAATTATACTTTTCAATTATTTCTGAACTTTCATAAATATCAGAAAGAATGGAAGCTTTCTCTATCTTTAACTCCTTTGTCTGTCCGATAAGGGAGCAGGACAAGGCGGTTATGTACTCATTAGGCTCATACAGGTTGAAGCTCTTATCCATCAACTCCTCAATCTCTAATACATTCCTGCCGTATTCAATGGCCGCATGCTGAAAACCACCGCAGGTTCCGATAAAGGGATAATCCTCTTCTCTGGCAAATCTTATGGCGTTAACGGCTCCGTTCATGCTCTTATAGGGACTTCCCGGCGCACACCACAGGCCGTCATATTTCTTAAGTTCCATGCAGCTGTCCTCCAGCTCCGTCGTCGGCAGCCAGGTATATACGGCTTCCACCCCCAGCTGATTGGCACAATGCTTTAATGCCTCCTGGGTGGCCAAATGAGAAGGACGCCCGTCATAATCTCCAATTATACCAATATTTATCTGCATAGTCATTAACCCCTCCATTATACAGGTATTTTCGTTTTATTCCCGTTCTGTTTCTGCTTTGATTAAATTTCCACATTTAATCTGCTTCATATTCCTTGTATTGCTGTAAAATTCTATTAAAGATTAGGCTGCACAGTGCACCAATGCCCCTATTTGAATACAATGGTATCCTTAGATATTTTCTCCTTAAAAATCCAAATCCTTAGCTGCAATATAGCCCCCTAAGGAATCTGCACTCTTAATTCCATTCAGAATTGCCTGCTCTACGGCCTTACAAGCCAATACACTTACTGCATCCAAAGTTGTCTCCACTGCTCCAGTGCACAGAGTAAACAAAGTATCTCCATCATATACCGTATGGGCTGGCCTTATTGTCCTTGCAAGACCGTTATGTGCAACAGAAGCCAGTTTACCAGCCTGGGCTTTCGTTAATTTTGCATTGGTCAAAATTGTACCAATAACAGTATTCCCGCTGTAGAAATCTTCACTTTTACGATACTGATTTAAAATTGCAGTTTCGCTGTCAGCAAAATTCTTTCTGTCCGGGGTAAGCATTCCTGCTATTATCCGGTTGCTTTCGTAATCATAGATGTCTCCTACGCAATTGACTGCTATGACAGCCCCCACCATTAAGTCCTTATGGCAAAAGGCACTGCAGCCGACTCCGCCTTTCATGGCAGTTTCTATACCATTAGTTGTTCCGATAGTAGCTCCGGTACCCGCCCCATAATTTCCGCTTCTAAATGTATTCTGTTCAAAAGCATCCTTACAAGCTTCATAACCCATGGAAGCATCCGGACGAATGGTATGGTCTCCTATTTTTAAGTCAAATAAGATTGCGCCACAAACATTAGGAACTACCGTCGGACCAACATCCCGTCCTATTTTCCTTTCCTCCAGAAACTGCATTATGCCACCTGCTGCATCCAAACCATAGGTACTTCCACCGGACAGAAGGATTGCATGTACTTTTTCCCTGTTATTAACAGGGTTAAGGGCATCTGTGTCCCTGGTACCAGGAGAACCTCCCCGTACATCCACTCCGCAAACAGCTCCTTCTTCACATATTACAACTGTACACCCTGTGGCAGCTTTCCTGTTCTGTGCCTGTCCGATTCGAAAACCCTCTATATCGTAAATATTGATTTTATCCATTGTATCTTACACTTTCCTTAAACATCTGATTTTAAAATTGCCTCTATAATGGTGTCGATATCAGCAAGGGCACCTCTCCCCACATCTCCGCAGGCGAGCAGCGCTTCCTTGGGTTCCACAAATTTATAGCCAAAGGAAATCAATTTCTTTATATTATCCTGGGTTATGGGATTCTCATACATGGCAGTATTCATAGCAGGGCATATAATTATGGGTTTATTTTTTATTGCCATAACTACGGTCGAAAGCATATCATCTGCAATACCCGAGGCTATTTTCCCTATAATATTTGCGGTAGCCGGCGCAATAACACAGCAATCTGCTCTTTGTGCCAGGGAAATATGCCTTACATCCGGGTAAGCTATTTCCTCAAACATATCAACATAGACTTTATTCTTTGTCAAAGTCTGCAAAGTCAGAGGTGTTATAAACTGAGTTGCTGATCTTGTCATAATCGTATTAACCTTAATATTTTTCTTGGTAAGTTGATTGGCAATGTCTGCAGCTTTATAGGCTGCAATACTTCCGGTTATTCCAAGTATAATCTCTTTCATAAATCCTCCCTTTCTTCCTTTCCTCTAAGGGTTACTGCTAAAGGCGGCCCGTAAATAACAGTGTCCTTCTAAATTGCCCGAATAACTGCCAGATGCTTCACAGTCGCCTGTACGATTGCTTCCGCTATAGCTTCTTTCGTCAAGTAAGTTCCATAGTTCTTCTCTCGGTCTATCAGATAACCTATATGTCTTTTTGCCGTAATATCCTTTAAATCATTTGCCAGGACAAAGCTGCATTTATTCTTTTCCATTAAACCATAGGCAGTATCAATTAATTCCTTATGACTTACATGGTCCAATAATTTGAAGCCTGTCAGAATAGCATTGGGTGCCATGTCTTTAAACAACGAAATGATTTTAGGGGTCTGTTCCATGGTTAAGATAAGATTATTAATATCCGAACGGATTTTACCGTCAGTATTTAATATGGTGTCGGAGGCCTCCATTAAGGAAACCATATATGCCTCTGTTATATCCGGCAAACCGGACAGCGATGCCTTTAAGCCGGTATTCAGAGAATTTGCAAGAACAGCCGCTGAGGTTACCTTATTAACCCGGTAATCACTAACCGCCATGCTGTGAATTATAATATCTATATCGTATTTCTTAAGGATACTTTTGATAGCAGTCTCCAGACTTGCCACTGTATCTACATAGGTAATCTCTGCCCGGGTCACCTGGGGGATAATGGCTTTTTTGCCGCAAACATAATAAATACCTGTTACTTCCGGTATGGCATCAAATTTCTCTGCAATCAGACTCCCGAGTTTTCCGGTAGATGTATTGGTTATACTTCTGACACTGTCAATGGGTTCTGTAGTACCCCCTGCCGTTATTAGTATTTTCATCTTATACCAGCTTTCCTGTTAAATTGATAACCCCAAATGATAGCCCCAAATAATAGCCCTTACTCCTTTGATATAATGCTTATTTTATTATATAAATATTTTCATTTCAACTATCTTGCAGTAATTATAAGCATATGATACTACAAAAATAAGTAAATTTTAAGGACCCCAGTCTCTTTCATTGATAATATTCACTTATAAATATAATTTTTATCCACCAACCAGATAATGAAAAGGAATATAAAAATGCTCTATCCTATGATTCAACTTATCAAAAACCTAGTTACCATATGATTTCAGGCGAATTACACAAAGCAGAAAGAACGATTGCGCCTATGGAAAAGCATTAGAAGTCCTTTTCTCTGAATATTTTGTGCTATATAATGAAACAGATTGTTTGAGCGAAGCGAGTTATCTGTTTTATTATATGTCCAGCGCAAAATCTTCAGAGAATTAGGACTTCTTATGCCTTGGAATTGAAGCATGAGTTTTTTCTGCTTTGTGTAATTCGCCGTCCCCCTGTGAAAACCTAATCTTTTTTGATATTCATTATATCATACATAAAATTGAATAAATTAACCATAAAACTTAATCCAAATCATTTTTAGACAAAAACAAGATGCCCCAAAAGTTCTACCCTTTCAGGACACCTTGCTCTATCTATATCTATTTGAACTAAATGTAATTTAATCTGAGGTATTAATTTACATCCCATGAGTACTTTTATAATAACGAAGCAGATTATCCATCGTACCTTCCAAATTGGTGTTGCTGAGATGACGTGCCTTATCAAAAGGCATAGGCTGACGGTTAATACTGAAGACCGCGCTGACACCCATATCATATGCTGCTTCCACGCCATCGCCAATGGCTCCCACAACAGCAATAACAGGAATACTGTATTTTTTTGTCCGCTGAGCTATACCGATAACTGCTTTTCCCCTTAAGCTCTGAACATCCAGCTTTCCTTCTCCGGTAAAGACCATATCTGCATCCTGAACCAGCTCATCAAATCCTACCAGCTCTAATAAAGTCTGGATACCGGATCTAAGCGTTGCCTCCGTAAAGACAGCCAATCCGGCACCAAGGCCACCGGCTGCTCCTCCGCCTGAAAGCTCTGAGACATCTCTTCCGGTTGAAGTTTCCATAGCTTTTGCCAGCGCCTTAAGCTGTGTATCCAATAACTGAACCGTGTCAGGATCTGCGCCTTTCTGAGGCCCAAAGACATAAGCCGCCCCTGAGGGACCAAACATCGGATTGTCAATATCACACATTCCGATAATTTCAATCCCTTCCGTCAATTTCCGGATTTCAGATATATCCATACGTTCAATCTGTTCCATTTCACAGGCTGCCGGAAAGAATTCCTTTCCTGCTTTGTTATAGAATCTTCCGCCTAAAGCTTTCGCCATACCGATTCCACCGTCATTGGTGCAGCTGCCGCCCAAACCGATTATCAGCTTCCTGCATTTCATGGAGCAGATTGCATGTTTCATGATTGTTCCCAGACCATAGGTCGTCGCATGGCAAGGATCCAGCCGGTTCAGTCTTTCTGCCATAGGTAGCCCTGCGGCGGCGGCTACTTCTATTACCGCACAGTCTCCCATTCTGGCATAGGTTACCGGTATCTTATCTCCATAGGGTCCTTCCGCTTCTATCTGTATTGCTTCCGCCCGCAATGTCTTTAGGAAGCAGTCCACCGTTCCTTCGCCACCGTCCGCAATGGGTATCTCAATTACTTCACAATCCGGATAGTGTTTGTGAATGCTGTTTCTCATAATCTCACATATTTCCATGGAACTTAATGTACCCTTAAAAGAATCCGGGATAACAATACATTTCTTCATACTAACTCCCATCTGTGGGCCCAGGCACACTTACAAATCAGGAGGATGAAAAACTCTTTATATTATCAACTACTCCTATCTGTACTGCGTGTCCTTCTTATTAAAGTAAGCCCATATCACATAATACTTTTTGTAACTTTGCTTTTTCCTCCGGCAGTAACTCTGCTATAGGGTCAAGGCATTTACCCACCGGGAAACCAAGCATATTCAGGCCTTCTTTGATTGCCTGGGGAAAGGTTCCCATATTGCAGGCAATCCTTAAAGGTGCCAGCTTGAACTGCGCCTCCAGGGCTCCCTGTAAATCACCCGCCATGTATTTATTGTAAATATCTACGGCAATACCGGGTGCCACATTGGCGCAGGAGGCGATGGCTCCTGTTGCTCCGTAACTCAAACCGGCATATATCAAGGTATCCCTTCCTAACAATACGCTGAAATTAGCATTCCCTCTGGTAAGTCTGATATATTCCTCAGTATTGGTAAAATCACCGGTGCTGTCCTTTACTCCCACAATATTCGGAATTTCAGAAAGTCTTGCAATTGTTTCAGGGGTTACGGTAACATTGGTTTTCGGTTTGTTATTATATATGATGACAGGCAATGAGGTATTTGCTGCAACTGTTTTATAAAATTCATATATTTCTGCCTGGGTCTGTGAAATAAACATAGGGGTCAGCACTGATAGTGCATCTGCACCGCTTTCTTCCGCAATATGTGCCAGTTCAATGGTGCCTCTGGTGGTGATATGATTTGCTCCTGCATAAAGCGGAACCCTGCCTGCTGTCTGCTCTTTTACAATAGACAGAACTCTTTTGCTTTCTGAAAGATCCAAGGCATAAAACTCTCCGGTGGTGCCTAATGGAAATAAGCCATGAACGCCTTGTCCAATCAAATGGTCTACCAATTGTCTTAAAACAGGCTCATTGATTTCACCCGCTTCTGTAAAGGGTGTAATAATAGGTGGTATAATACCCTGTGGTTTAAACATTGTATTCCTTCTTCCTGCCTGCTAGCTCTCGATAGTTACATTTGCAATTTTCTCATAGTATTTAGCAATGCTGCTATGGTCTTCCTTCTCATGCCCGTCTGCTTTTAAAGCCTGCATCATTTCCATTACCTGCGCCGTTAAAGGAGTGGGTGCACTGATTGCATGCGCTGCATTTAAAGCATTGTTTAGATCCTTTATATGAAGCTCAATTCGAAAACCAGGGTTAAAGTTACGATTTAATACCATTGGTGCTTTGGCATCCAATACCGTAGAACCTGCAAGTCCGCCGCGAATTGCCTGGTATACCAGTTCAGGATCAGCTCCGGCTTTCTTAGCCAGGGTAAGTGCTTCAGACATCGCTGCGATATTAAGTGCTACAATCATCTGGTTTGACAGTTTTGCAATATTACCGGAGCCAAGACTTCCCACATATACTACGGAACCAGCCATACTCATTAATAATTCATAATATTTATCAAAGCTTTCCTTCTTACCGCCAACCATAACAGAAAGAGTTCCGTCAACAGCTTTCGGTTCTCCTCCGCTTACTGGTGCATCAATAAGCTCTACACCTTTTTCCTCCATTGCTGCACCAATAGCTTTGGATTCCATGGGATCAATGGAACTCATATCAATTACTACTGTTCCAGCCTTTGCTGTCTCAAGAACTCCGCCTTTACCAAGGATAACACTTCTTACATGAGGAGAGTTGGGAAGCATGGTTATGATCAGCTCACACTCTGCTGCTATTGCTGCTCCGTTTTCAACTGCTTTTGCTCCCAGTTCTTTTAATTCATTTACGGAAGCTTCATTTATATCAGATACAACCAACTCATGGCCTGCTTTGATCAGGTTCTTGCTCATTGGTTTTCCCATTATGCCAAGTCCTATAAATCCTAATTTCATATTTTCCTCCATTTCACCGCCCTCGGCGGCATAAAATCTGATGAAAGAGCCTTAAAATTAGCACTGCTGTGCTCATTTTGAGGTTCTTTTCAGAGTGAAAGTGTTTTTTCTTTCACTCTTATACCCTTTGCCTATCACAGGCTATCCTGTGATGTCACTTACAGCCGGATGCAGAGATATGCATTCTGTTGTCTGGAAAATGAAAGAATCTAATGCGGCATCCTATCAGTCTGAATTTACTTTCAGTTTGAATTTTCTGTTCAGTTTTATTTCATTCTAACTGCCATGCCTTACTACAACACCACCTTAAGTTAATGCCGAGGACACTAACCGATAGAGCCAATCTGCCAGGGTGAGTATTCATTTCTGCCGACACAGTTTAATTCTGCTTTTGCTTTTTCACCGGAAGCGATTCTTAATAATCGTTCAAAAATCCGTCTGCCGGTTTCTTCTATACTTGCTTCCTCTTTTAAAATACCGCCGCAGCTCATATCTATATCAGAAAGCATGCTTTCATAAACCTCATCGGATGCCGCCATCTTAACCACCGGTGATGGATAGGCTCCAAAGCAGGAGCCTGTTCCGGTAGTATAAGCAATCATTGTTGCACCTCCGGCAATCTGCCCGGTAACTGCAACAGCATCATATCCCGGTGTATCCATAAATACCAGTCCTTTCTGTCTGACAGGCTGCGCATATTGATACACTTCCATAAGGGGAGTTGTCCCCGATTTTTTTAGTCCTACGCCTTTATAGGCTTGTTCCTCAAGAAAGGAATGATCGATATTCCAGAACTCTCCCCGAAATTCTTCCCCGGAGGCCAGCAGTTCCTTTAGCTGCACTGCCCGCACCCACCAGTTCAGACGGTTCACCAGCTTTTGGCGTACCTCTTCATTGACAGCTCTTTTTAGCAATTCCTCCTGGACACCATATAATTCCATGGTCTCACTTAATATAACCGTTGCACCGGCTCCTACTAACAGATCCGCTGCAACACCAAGTGCCGGATTCGCGGATATCCCGGAGAGTTTATTGGTACCGCCGCATTTTAGTCCAACTATCAGTTTATCAGCAGAGACGGTGGTTCTGCTTATTGCATTTGCCTTTTGCAGCATTCCATAAACGATATCTATCCCCTTTTCTACGCTTTTCCGGCTTCCGCCTTCTCTGCATACAACTAACTTCTTTAAAAAAGGGCCTTCGCTTAACTGTTCCGCTTCAAAAAATCCCTCTACGCTGTATTTATTATCATGAAGTGAAACCACCAGCATACCGCCGATATTAGGATTGTTTATATAACCAAGCATGGTTCTTCGCATTACCTCTAAAATCTGTCCTTTGATATCCAACGCTCCGCCTAAGGTAGTGATAAAAGGAATCACTCCGTCTATATTTCTGAAACCGGCCAGACGGTCTGCTGTAAAATAATCCGCAATCTGTCTGGCAACGGTTGCCGATTCATTTTCCGTTGCTATTACACCGATATAATTCCTTGTACCAACCCGGTTATCACTTCTGACAATACCTTGAAATGTAGCTTTATTATTCTGAAATTCTTCCATAACGGCACCTCCAAAGAATAACTAACAGAGACTATTCAGCGTGAATTTATCCGATGTACTGAATAGCTTTAACTAAATTAACTATACTGCATTCTGTTATTCCTGGCTATTATTTTTTTCCAGTTTTTGCGTTGAGCTCTGCGGTAGCACCGTGGATCAAAGCCTTTAAATAACCTGTGGAATATGCAAAAGCGGATTCTTTTCCTCCGCAGCCTTCGGTAAAATCAGGAACATGATCACAATGCATTGCACCGTCATAACTGCATTCCACGAACTGCTTCATAACCTTATACATATCCATGTAACCGTCTTCCAGTAGGGTTTCCTCAAAATAAGGAAGTGTATTGCTCACATTTCTAAAATGTACGATATGTACTTTCTTTCTCTCTACAAAGTACTTGATATCCTCTAACAAATTACCGAATCTGTCTCCGCCTTCCAGCCAGCAGCCAACACAGAATTTCATTCCCAGATAAGGGCTGTTACCAACCATATCAAAGGCTCTCTTATAATCCTCAGCAGACTGGATAAGATTGCAGACACCCTCTAAAGCGGGAACCGGAGGATCATTGGGATGTAAGGCCAGGCGGATATCCGCTTCCTCACAAACAGGAAGTACTCGATCCATGAAGTATTTGAAATTATTCCACATCTCTTCTTTCTCATATTCACGGTCGAAGAAGTTTGGACGTTTGTTCAGCTCCTCCATATCTACGATTCTTCCAACTGCACCTCTGGTATGCTCACCTACCGCAAAACGTGTGGTGGATACACGTCCCTGATCCCAGGTGATATATCCCACTCTGATACCGGCTTTACCTAAAACACGGTTAAAATCATTGTATTTTGCAATCCATTCATCCCTCTCCGGAAGGCCTAAGTGGATGGAGGGATGCTTATACATATTTACATTACCTGCATCGTTAACCGTTAAATCAAATTTAGCACATCTTTCAAAGAAACGCATAACAGAGTCATAATTACTGTCCTCATCCCTAAACATTACAAAGACATTTTTTAGCCCCATCTGTTTTGCAAAAAGCAGTTTCTCATCCGAATCACTTGAAAGAATCGGAATCTGTACCTTAATTTTACTCTCAATCATAATTGTACCCATTGCGTACCGCTTTCACATCTGCGGTACTGCCACACTTACTATTTATAACAGAGTGAAAGAATCTGCTGGTGGCATCCTTTCTTTTCTGAATTTTCTTTCACCCGGAAACCCATGACAATGCCTGTGGTACTTCTTTTTCAGACACGATCTGAGGCATCCCTACAACTATTTCTTATCATACAGGAAACATGCTACTTCGTGTCCGTCCCCCACATCCTTAAGCTGCGGAACCTTTTCACGGCAGCAATCCATTGCATGGCTGCAGCGGTCATTAAAGGGACAGCCCTTGGGTCTGTTTACGATACTTGGAACTTCTCCCTGGATAGGCACCCGCTTTCTCTGTGCCTCCACTTCCGGATCGGCAACAGGTACCGCTGCCAGCAGGGCTTTGGTATAGGGATGTAAGGTATTGTTATAAAGTGCCTCACATTCCGCAATTTCTACCACACGTCCCAGATACATTACAAGGATTCTGTCACTGATATGCTTTACTACCGCAAGATCATGTGCAATGAACATGTAGCTGATACCTAACTTGGCCTGCAGCTCTTCCAGGAGGTTGATAATCTGCGCCTGTATGGATACATCCAGTGCCGATATTGGCTCATCGCAGATAATCAAGTCCGGTTCAGAAGAAAGAGCTCTTGCAATACCGATTCTCTGACGCTGCCCGCCTGAAAATTCATGTGGTACTCTGTCCTTTAAGGCTGGATCCAGTCCAACCAGCCGGAACAGTTCATCTACTCTGTCATCATATTCTTTCTGTGATTTGTACTTTTTGCTTATCTTTAAGGCTTCTCCAACAATGGAACCGGCTGACTGTCTGGGATCAAGAGAGGAATATGGATCCTGGAAAATCATAGCTATCTTAGACCTGAAGGGTCTCATTTCCTTATCCTTAAACCCTGCAATGTCGGTACCATCAAAGACGATACTGCCTTCGTCAGGTTTATATACTCTCATGATACACCGTGCCATGGTAGTCTTACCGCAGCCGGATTCTCCTACTATTCCAAGGGTTTCACCTTTTTTCACCTTAAAGGAGATCTCTTCAATGGCTTTTACTTCACCAATCTTTTTACGCATCATCCCTTTAAAAATCGGAAAGGATTTTCTTATATTCTTGGTTTCAAGGCAAATCTCATCTTTTAACTTTCTAACCGGTGCGGCTTTCTGAGGTTTGTTTCTTACTTCTTCCTCTTTTGCCTCCATCTCTTCCCGGGTCAGGCAGCAGGCTGCGAAATGGTCTTTTCCCACTTCTTTAAGCTCTGGCTTAAGACCATTGAGACACTTGTCCATATGATACTCACAACGATCATAAAACGGACAGTAATCCGGTCTGGTGGCAGGATTCGGCGGAAGCCCGTCAATGGGAATCAGTACACGGTCTTTCGGATCATCCAGCCTTGGAATAGCCCTTAACAAACTTTTGGTATAAGGGTGCTCCGGCTGTTTAAAGATTTCTGCTGTTTCGGCTGTTTCCATTACACTTCCGGAATACATAACATAAATTCTCTCTGAGAATCTTGCCACGATTCCGAGGTTATGGGTAACTATGATAACGGCTGTATTGGTTTCCTTGGCAATGTCCCTTATCATTTCAAGCAGCTGTGCCTGGGTGGTAACATCAAGAGCAGTTGTAGCCTCATCGGCTATCAGGATATCAGGCTTTGAGGACATTGCCATGGCTATCATGATTCTCTGTCTCATACCGCCGGAGAACTGCTGGGGATAATAATCAAATCGCTGTTCTGCATCTGGTATCTTAACCAGCTTTAACATCTCGATGGTTCTGGCTTTCGCCTCTTCTTTACTGAGCTTTAAATGCTGAATGATATTCTCCTGTATCTGAAATCCGATTGTTAATACAGGATTTAAGGAGGTCATAGGCTCCTGAAAAATCATGCTGATACGACCGCCTCTTACGTCTCTCATCTGAGCACTGTTGGCATCATATGTAAGCAGATTGGCATCTATTCCTTCTAAGAGTACTTCTCCGCTTTCTACCTTTCCCGGTGCACCTATTAACTGCAGGGCACTGAGCATCGTTACTGATTTACCGCTGCCTGACTCTCCAACGATTCCTATGATCTCTCCTCTGTCCAGATACAGAGAGACACCATCAACTGCACGTACTCTGGAACCATTTGTCATAAAGCAGGTCTGTATTTTATTTATCTCTAAAAGATGACTCATATACTTTTGTTCCTCCCGTTAGATTTCACCTCTGAGTCTTGGATCCAATGCATCTCGTACACCATCACCAAGAGTATTCAGGAATATAACCAGCAATGCGATACAGACACCCGGTGCGATGGAAAAAGTCGGATTCTGCAGCAGATAATTTCTTCCGTCACTAACGATACTTCCCCAGGAAGCTGTGGGCTGGCTGATACCAAGTCCCAAGAAACTTAAACCTGCTTCTGCAAGAATGGTCTGCCCTACCTGCTGTGTCATTGTTACAATAATAGGTGATATACTGTTTGGCAGTATGTGCTTGAACATCAAACGGAAACTTCTGTTACCCTGCAGCTTGCCTGCCATGATGTAATCTGTTTCTTTAATAGAAAGTACCTGGCCTCTCATCATACGGATGTAGATCGCCATATTGGATATACCAAGTACTATGGCAAGGTTTAAGATTCCTCCGCCAAATACCGCACACAGAGCCATTGCAAAGATAATCTGAGGAATGGAACGGATGGCTTCACTGACACGGTTAATAATGTCATCAATGGCTCCTCCGAAGAAACCTGCAACCATACCAAAGAAGGTTCCGATGGCACAGGCGATTACTACCGCCAGCACACCTACTAACAGTGACACCTGTGACCCGTACAGGATACGGCTTAAGATATCTCGTCCCGAATTATCCGTTCCCAATAAGTATTTCATACTGGGATTCTGCAAGCTGTCCATTAAGTTGGTCTTATTGGGGTCATGAGGCGCCAAGACCGGGGCTAAGACAGCAACTAATATAAAAAGGATAACTCCTATAAAACTGATTAAAACAATCTTCCTGTTAAACAGGGTTCTGATAAATTTCTTTCTGTTTTCTTTCTTACGCATTTTCACTAACTCTTTATGAGCTACTAAATCCTTTTGTGCTTCCACTGACTTCACCTCTCTTCTAATCCAATCGAATTCTGGGATCTACGACTGCATACACGATATCCGTTATTACATTTACCGCACTGGATACAAATGCAATCATAAGTACACAGGCCTGAATCAAAGGAATATCCTGTGCCTGAATACCTTTTACGAACAACGTCCCTACACCTGGTATGTTAAAGACTGACTCAACAAACACAGAACCACCGATAAGCATACCCAGTCTTAAGCCCATTAAGGTAATAACGGGTATCAATGCATTTTTTAATGCATGAAGATAAACTACTCTCTTTTCTGCTAATCCCTTGGATCTTGCTGTACGAACATAATCCTGACGGATAACCTCTAACATACTGGACCTTGTCTGACGTGCGATAGAAGCAATTCCACCCAGGGTAAGACAGGTTAAGGGCATAATGGTCTGTTTCATGCTCTTCACAAAATCCACTGTAGGTGAAGTGAATCCAAAGGCTGGAAGCCAGCCCAGTTTCATCGAAAATATGTATAAGAACAAAACACTTAACCAGAACTGAGGCAGACAACAGGTGATGTTTGCAGTCATCGTTACGATAGTATCTGTCTTCTTACCCCTGTGAATAGCACTTAATATTCCTAACAGTATTCCGATAGGGATACTGATAACAAATGACAGCAGTGAAAAATACAGAGTCGTAGGTATACGTTCTGCTAAAACATCAACCACCGGCATGTGATAACTGGCGGATACTCCAAAGTCTAATCTTATTGCATCCCACAGCCATAAAAAATATCTGACTATAATCGGTTTGTCCAAATTCAATGCCTGATACCATCTTTGATAGGTTTCTTGTGAAATCTCTCCTCCTAACATCGCATAAACCGGATCACCCGGCAGCATGGATACCAGCATGAATACCAAAAATGATAATATGAGTATTACAACAGCTGTCTGGCCTAATCTTTTCAGGATATACCTTCCCATTTTTGAACCTCCACTACTTCTCTGTATTCCTTTATTTTGCCTATACGTTCCGCACTCTTAACTTACTAACGGATGCTTCCCTTATTTAGAGCGTGTCTGAAAACTTTTTTGTGACTGACTAAGGGTCCTCTTTGCGCAAGACAATGCATGATATCTGGATGCAATAATCTGCAACACAAATTAGGGGGCGCAATATTCGCAAAGTGGAACCGTCAGAATGTCACAATGGTTTTACAAACACGCCCAGGGGCCGCATTGCTTATCCGGCATGTTCTCATTGTATAGAAATTTATATCTAAGCGCATTATGCTGTTAACACACAAAGTAGTTGGAATATTGTTTCCACAAAACAATGCCCGGAAGATTGCATGAATAACCGCTAGATTTTTCAAATAAGAGGGTGTTGCATTTTAAGATATATTGCCAGAAGAAGCCTTATGACCTTCCTCTACAGACTGACCTAAAGAAAAGCTGCTGATTTAGTTCACAGAAAAACATACAAAATTGTACGTATTCTGCATACCAAATCAGCAGCTTATCTTTTTTCATTTCAAACTCTTACTATTTTAGCCCCATTATTAATGATGTTTTGATAAATAACTGTCAATAGCCAGGAGCAGTATAGCATCATTTGTATTGCTTAAGGGTTGTAAACCCAGTATTTCCTTAAATTTCTTGGTACGCGCCAGCACTGTATTCTTATGAACAAATAACTCCTTTGCAGCTTCTGCCGGTTTCATATTAGTAGCTGCCAACGCTATGGCTGTTGTATGAAACAGCTCTTTGTCCAGATAATTGTCGACAATATCCCTATAACTGTCAAAGATTGGATTAAGAAGATCCGGACTTATGCTGTTAATCATATAATCAATCAGATAGTCATTCATAAAATAAATGGATTCCGAGCGGAACCTGACGTGATCCTCCAGCCATTTAAGACAGTCATAGGAGTTTCTGTAATGTATCAGGGAATCTGTCGGTATGGTATAATAAAACTTTATGTTAACAAAATCTTTGAATTCCCGCTTTACTTCAAGAATATCCGTAAAATAATCAAACAGCTCCTTCATATTCTCTCTGAAATAAGCCGGCTCGAATTTCGGAAAGGATTTCATTAATATAAGATGCTGTCCATCTATGGGAAATAAAATATCCTGGGCTTTTTTCATGGCAGTCAGATAGCTTTGATAGATATACTGACTGGCTTCTTTGGAATTGTCTCCAGTGGCGTGAATAATAACAGTGGTCCGATAGACGTTGTCACGGATTCCCACTTCCGTTGCCAATTGAAAGATTCTTGAAGGGTTAATGGGCTGTTCAAACAATAAGGCATCACGGAACTTACTGATGTTCTGGGCCTCTATCAGGTCAGACTGGCTGGTATTGCGGTGAAAGAAAAAGGACTCAATGGTAAGCTTGGCCATTTTTGCCATAGGCATTACCTCCTCCGGATTACCGGAAATCCCTACTACACCGATTGGCTCCATACGTTCTACCAATAAAAGATTAACCCCTTCGGCAACACCGATTAGATCCTCGGAGGTCTTTTCTATAATACTGACAAAATTCTTGCTCTTAATCAGTTCGTAGGCAACCAGGTGAAAATCACCCACACGGGAGGGGGTACCGCTTGCAATAATTATTCCTTTTTCATTCATGATATTAATGTTTATACCAAGCTGACGGTGAATTTTCGTTACATAGTCCCTGACAAGCTCTACATTTATCACTGATAACCCTCCTCCTTCCGTAACCGATGAAACTCCTGGCTGCTATCCGCCGGGCCGGCGGCTCTTATACTCATTATAATGGATTACAATAACTTTTCAATCCACTTTTTCCTGGTTTAATTTTCCATATGCAGAAAGATGTCGAAAGAATGTCTCACCAGTGTGTTGATGAAACAAATAAAGCCATTTTTATTGTATTACAGATATAATGCAACCTGACTGTTTTTTAGGTAAATTTAAAATACAAAATATAAAATTTGCACAACGTATTATAACACGCTGCAAATTTAAATATCAAGGAGGATATAAAATGAAAAAAGTTGTAGCTCTTTTACTGGCAACTGTGTTAATTGTCAGTTCATTAACAGCTTGCGGTAACAAAAACAGCTCAGACAACAGTACAAATACTGCGAACGGAACACCTGCAGAAACAGAGACTACCTCAGCCCCCGGAGATGATAAGAGTGGCGGAAGCATAACTTTATGTTATGCCGAGGAACCCACTACTTTCTTCCTGCCCTTCTCTGCCTCAACCGGTGACAGAATATCCGCAGCACCTGCACTTGAGTCTCTTGGAAGAATTGATGAAAACGGACTTACAAATGGCTGGTTAGCCGATTCCATTAAAGCCGATTCTGAAACACTTACCTGCACAGTAACACTGAAACAGGGTATTAAATTCTCTGACGGTACAGACTTTAATGCTGAAGCTTTAATCTGGAATTTTGATAAAATGGTTGAAGGCGGTAAAACTTCTGAACTTGGAACTCCTGTTTCTTATGAAGCAAAGGATGATTATACAGTCGTACTTACATATGATACCTGGGCTAACAATTGGGAAGCAATACTTGGCGAAGTATATGTTTACTCTCCTGCTGCTTTTACAGAAAACGGTGAAGACTGGGCAGCTATCAACCCTGTTGGCACCGGTCCTTACAAAATCTCCGAATATGTACAGGGCTCACATATTACTTTCGTAAAAAATGAAAATTATTGGATCGAAGGGCAGCCTTACCTGGATGAATTAAAAATTGTATGGATTTCTGATACTACTGCTCAGTTATCCGCTTTCATGAACAAAGAAATCGATATTCTTCCCACCGGAGATTCTACAATCATCGGAATGCTTGACGGTAATTATGCAAACATTGCTCTGGATGCACCGGATCTTGGACAGATTAAATATGCCATGTTCGCCAGTGGTGACAAAAATTCACCCTTCTATGATGTAAATGTCCGCCTTGCTGTTATGCATGCCATTGATTGGGAAGGTTATGTATATTCCTTAACAGGCGGAAGAGGTACGGCTATTACTCAGTTTGGTGCTCCCGGCTCCTGGTCTTATGACGAAAGCACAGAATTTATTTCATACGATATTGAACTTGCAAAGAAAATGTTAGCTGAAGCAGGTTATCCTAATGGCTTTGAGACTACTATTACAACCATCTCTGTTAACAATGATATTGCCGTTCTTCTTCAGGCTTCCTTAAAGGAAATCGGGATTACTGCGGAGATCAAAACCGTTGAAACTGCAGATTTTAATTCACAGAAGGCAGAAGGTATTTATGACGGTGGTATTATAACAGGTGCCGGTGCTTCTAAAATGGACTTTACAAACAACTATGTCCGTCTGTATTCCACAAGAGGTGTTAACTACTTAAATATGATGGCTCATCCTGCTGATTATGAAGAAGCTTTATTCGGAGCTTTGGCAGCTACCGATTTAGAAAAGAAAAAAGAATTATTAAAGACAGCTTCTGTTAAACTTACAAATGAACATGCATTAATTATTCCTTTAACAGCAGTATTCCCTGCCTGCTATGTACAAGAAGGCGTTAAAGATTCCGGAATCTATCAGTTTACCAGTATGCAATGGACACCAGAAGCTTTATATAAAGAAAAATAAAAAAGCTTTATTCCAAACAATTATTTACTCCCTAAATAATAGTGTTTGACTGAATAAATAGTTCAAAAGAGGTATACCCGGCAGCACAATTGCCTGGTATACCTCTTTGAATTAAGCAAGTAAATATTTAAGAAACATCTGGAAAACCTGTAAAGGTAAAAAACTTTATTGCCGATATATTATATGGAAATTATAGGATGAATTTCTTTTACTCAACCACGGAAGGTATTGTTTATTTCTTAATAACAGTGCCTTTTTTTGTATGTTTTTTTACTTAAAAAGCGTCATTGTTATAAAAATACTTGAGATAAAAGGAGATATCAGGATGGACGTATCAACACAATTTGGCAACACCCTAACCACAGGGGGTAAAATTACTAGTTATTTTTCCAAACGCGAGACAGCAAAGGCAGAAACAACTTCAACAACAGAATCCTTTGAAAGTTTTATATCGGCGGACACAAAAATTGAGGCATCTGAAGAAACGAAGCCATCATTTTTAATTGGTGCAGGTAATGCCCCCTATATGGATTTGGCTGATGCCAGCGGGCAGATAACTTATAATGGAGTTACTTTTCAGTGTGATAACAGCAAGAATGCATTATGTTTGGGGGATATGAGTGATGAATCTCAGATACTAACAATTCCTTTGTCGGGAGGCGGCTCTCTTAGAGTTAATGTCAATAGCCTGGATGGACTGGGCAGAGCTATCGGTATGTTTACTCCAAGGGATCAGAAACGTATTATGGATGCTTTAGCCATCTATGCCAAAGTCAGGAACAAACAGGATGAGATGAAGTCCGAAGTTGTTAAAGTATATAAGAATCTGACAGTCAAATAAATGCAGGTTTATAGTGGGGTTGTTTTAACAGCCCCACCTATTTCTTAAATATAAACCAACTGGATCAATTATAAATTCTATACTCAGCAAGCAATTATGCTATTTCTTCCAGTTTCTTTAACCTTTCTCCGGCATCCTTAGCTATCCATAACTTATTACCCAGTTTGGCTATTTTCTTATATTTGGCCCTTGCCTGTTCCTGTTCTCCATTTATATCATCCATTAATGCAAGGCGATACAGGACACCTAAATACTGTCGCTTGTGCAGGTCAGTGCTCAGAAGCTTTTTTAGATATGCATAGCTTTCCTTATATTTATGTAAAAAGAAATATCTTTCACCTACAAGGATTTCTACCGATGTCTTTAATCTATTACCATATGGACATAACCGCACCAGCTCCGTCTCATACAAAGCTTCTGCCTTTTCTGTCTCCCCTAATTCGTAATAGCACAAGATACGGTTAATGGTATAGACATAACAGGAGTCATTCTTCTCAGATAATTCTGACTCTTCTATACTGTTCAGATACTCCAGTGCTTTGTTATAATCCCCCATAATAAGATAAGCTGCTGCACGGTTTATATCCAGTATCGCTGCTGCCCTGCTATTTCGCCTATATTTACTCTCCTGCCGGTCTATCATACCCAGATATTTTTCCGGGTCACAATCCCAATCCAATACCTTTTTAAACCTTGCATTTCTAATAACAACAATTATGATATCACACGCCAGTAATAACAACACCGTAATAAAAAATGCCAAAACTGCATTCACATTAAGTGATAAAAGAATAATTGCAGAAGCAATGGCTATAAATAAAAACAAAATCGAATAAATGCTTGACCTCCCCTTTCCCAATAACACTGCTATTGCAAGTACTGTCGTACCATTCCAGTATATTCCATTGTTCAAATTCATGCAACATAAGTAATACAGGGATTACCCATATAATAGCTTTAAAATTTAAGCTTAACAATATTTCTCTAATAGTTTCCTCCATTCCCCTTTTGAAGATTATCTACCTCTGCTTACGGCATTAGACAGAAAAGACATTGGCAGCTTAAATCTGCCAATGTCTTTATAGTTAGTTTACATTTAATGCAATCCAGATAGATCTTTCTGTTTCCTCCATTACATTTTTAAGTGTAATCTCCTTATGAAGTACTCTGCCGTCTTCCATCTTAATATCAAGCCCGATAATAGTTGAGTTGATTTCCTGATTTAAAACCTTATAGTATATTTTATCTCTCTGTTCTAAATCTTTCTCTCCCAGTTCCTTTAGATACTCATCCTCATACCCATAGTCTGCATATTTAGCCTGTATCGCAATAGCATATTTGTAATCCCTTTCATTCTGTTCCTTATATGGAACACTTAAGGTATTTCCGTAATATTCGCGCTCTCCAAGCTTATACTCCTCCGTATAATTGCAGAATTGACCTTTATTAAGAGAAAAATCAAGGCTTTCTACCCCTTCACCTTCCACCTCCAGTGAATAACTCAATATATTATTAGAGCTCTCCCCACCGGCAGACCAAGCAGAGGAATCATTATCTTTTATCCGAATTTTAAGATTATTTTCCTTATCATAAAATTCTTCTTGCTGAATCCTGGGATTTTCCTCCTGATTACTACTTGATTCCTGCTTTTCACTGGAAGCCTCCCCTGTGTCCCCGTCTGATTCCCATTCCTTTTCAAACTGCTCTATATATTCAGCCGCTTTATCCTTATCCGCCCCTTTAGGATCAAGTTCCAGTTCAAAGAGTACGTTCGTTCCCTGATAACTGTCATTTTCACTGATTAAACCTGATACTTCGTCATAGGTAAAAGCCTCTGTACTATAAAAGGTCGTATCAGATACAGCCAGGTAAAGCTCTCTGTCAGCAAAACTCTCTATATTGTCACACTCTGTGATTCGGTAGAGAATACCATCGATAATCTTTTCCGTGTAACCGCCGTTCATGGTTATAATATTATATTTCCAAGGATTTAATCCCTGTATCAATGGTGTAACCAAAATACTGTGTCCATCATCCACCTTGATAGCAGCTCCATCCGCCCTCTCTATGGCAACTGCCACATAAATTCTGTCTGGATGAAGTTCCCAGGCAGAACCGGTTCTTTCGCTGATGGATTCTCCGGTTACATGTCCCAGATAGGTTATCTTGTACATTCCGTCTGTTACAGTCTTTATAACTTCTTTGCCCTCTTTATCAAAGGCTTCACCTAACTTATTGTCATCCATTTCATTTGCTGCCTCCTTCGGGCTTAAATACCGATATGCTGCATATACAGATACCGGCACTATCAATAAACCCATGGCTATGGCTGCTGCTATCATCATTTTTTTATAACTGTTCTTCATGGTGCCACTCTCCTTAACCTTCTTTACAATCTTATTATTTAATTCCTCAGAAGGGTATCCGGCAGGAGAAAGGGCATTTTTCAGGAGTTTATCAATATCATTCATGATTCCACACCTCCAGGTATTGTTTTAATAAATTCCTACCCTTATGCAGTCTGCTCTTAACGGTACCTTTTGGTATATGTAAGGCTGCGGCTATATCTTCAACAGACATTTCTGCCGTATAGTACATATACAGCACTGTTTTTAACTTATCCGGCAGTTCCTGGACTGCAATACGTACTGCAGCTATTGTCTCCTTCCGGAGCAGTTCCTTCTCCGGCTGGTAATCTGGGGATTCTGTCTCCATAAGGTTGTCATCATATTCTTCCAGACGTATTATTTTCTGCCTTACTGCGAATTTCCTTTTGTGATTCTGCCATATCTTTACCGAGATACCCATGAGAAAACTTTTGGGATTGCCACTGCTGTTAAGTCTGTGGCTTAACTCAACAGCTTTTAAGATGGTATCCTGATACAAATCATCCGCTTCCATACTATTTCCGGTGAGGTTACAGCAGAAACTGTAAACATGCTTTCCATGCTCTGCAATTAACTGATTCAGTTCTTCTGTTGTCATACCTGCTCTCCTTGTTATACGGAACTTAAGATGTCTTGTATCATTACCTCTCACTTATTTATTGTAATGGAAATAGTATCGGTTCATTTAATTTTGTATTTTCTATAAGTTAGGTGAAGATAATTAATTACCAGTATCTTGTTTCAAATCAGAAGTTAGAAAAATACCCAGTCATTCAATCAATGACCGAGTATCTTCTCTTTTGGTGATGAATTCTCACTATATTCCGAAACGGTGCTTTCTGCCGGTCGTTCCTCCTGCACCGCACATCCTCCCGCTGCAAACAGAAGGCAGAAAATCAATCCCAACAGATATATTCTATAACTCCTGCTGTTGTTACGCATCTTTCTCCTCTTTAATTTCTTCTGCATCCGGTAATCTTACCTAGTTTCCTTATCCTGGTATTCTTTGGGGGTTACCCCATTCGCTTTTTTAAAAGCTTTGTGAAAATAAGAGGTACTGGAAAATCCCACTCTTTGGGTTACCTCACTTATAGACAGGTTTTTGTTTGCCAATAATTGTTTTGCCATCTCCATTCTGAGATTACTGATGGTATCCTTTATTGTTGTACCGCTGTTCTGTGCATAAATCCGGCTGATATAAGGAACTGATTTGTTCAAATTATTCGCCAGGCTTTCTACTGAAAAATCCGGATCCATGTACTTCACTTGAATTAAATTTTTAATTTGCTCAAAGAAAAAGTCCTGTTTCCCTGCTTTCTTCTTTTCGAATTCCTCCTGGATCTTGTCAAAGAAGGAATAAAAAAGCTCCTTTAAATCACTCTCCGATTCCAGCTGATGAAGCTGTAAAACCATGTCCTGACTTTCAAAAGAACTGTTGACATTATTTTTCTTCAGAACGGAAACCGTGTTATTTAAGGTAACAATTAATCTTGCAATAGCCATATTAAAGATGGATATAGGGTAGTCTCTGAGGTCTGAAAAAATAACCTCATATATTTCCTTGCCCTCATTTACCTTGCCTGCCATCAGAGCCTCCACCAGCTGTTTTTCCTTGGATACGGGATATTCGTACCCGCTTGCCGGTTTCTTATTAAGGGAATCCGCATAAATCATACTTCCCTTATCGTAAAACACCCGGTGCAAGGCTGCTTCCGTTACCTGATGATACAAAGCCATTAGCTGTTCCGGCTGTCTTCCGAAACTGCTCATTACCACAGTCAGCGATATATTAAAATATCCGCATACGGCTTCTTTGGCAAATTGAAGCTTTTCAGCAAACTTTTCATGATCTGCCTCTGCTTCCATATTGATGAAAAAGAGCACATCGCTCTCTCCCATATCCGTACCATGAACTATGTATTCTGTTTCCAGCACCTCTTGAAATACATTAATAATTGAGAATTTTATGGCATGAAGCATCTCAGCATCCGTGCGCCCGATTAGCCCTCGATACCCATCAATGCGGACAAGAACCAGACTTAAGTTCTTTTCAAAATCCATCTCCATATTCAGTTTTCGGAAATAATTTTTCAGGTATTCCTTGTTATTAGCCTCAGAACTCCCCAGCAAATCACTGATATATACTCTTTTTAAGATGTTTTTTGCGTTTCTCTGTTCATGTTCCAGTTCCTTAATATCGGTTTCCATTTCATAAATAGGATGATACAGCCTTCTGGTTATCCAAAAGGCCAGTAAAATACCAATTATAACAAAGATAAAACTTACAATAATGGTCAACATCTGAATCCAGCTCACGCTGCTTAACATACTGTCATAACGGGTAAGGCTGACATATTGCCAGCCGTATTGATCTCTCGGACTATAAACCACAAACATCTTCTCTTCATTTACCGTATCCGTAAAATACCCCTGCTTATCCCCATTGGAAATGATTTTCCGGATATAGCTGGTGTCAGAATAATTCTGGAGCATTAAAAGGCTGGCACCGTTGGAAACAATATTTCCCTTTTCATCTACAATAAAATATTCCGTATCTTTTCTTAGTTTATTTTCAGAGGCATCCAAAAGATAGTCTGTCTTAAAATTTATCAGTACACCGCTGGTTTCCTTATTCTTGGTATAAGAGTCATACATAAAAAAGGTATAAAAATACTTCGTCTTTTTGTTCTTTTGGGAAACATAGGAGCGGGCTATGGGTTTAAAAGGCTTATAGTCTTTAAAATTATTGATAATGTTACCGGCAGTCTCATCCAAGAAACCTTCATTTAATCTTTCATATCCATTTTGGGTCAGTTCCCCATATTCACTGCTTCCCTCAACATAGACATAGTTATTGTATTTGTTATATATGTAGATGGATTCGATATAGGGTATGGTAGCCCTGTATGTCCGTAGCTGGTTAAAGGCCGCACTCATATCATTGACATTGGGAACTTTCGAATATAAAAGTTTGACTACATTCATATCATGATATATCTGATTTCCAATTTTTACTGCCACCTCTGACAATTTGGATACCTGTGCCTGCTTACTGTTGATTTGCTCTACCCTGGCCTGGTATTCGTATTTCATAATCATGGATTCAAAGGTGGAATAAAGAACAATGGAAGTCAATAGAATTGCCATTACAACACTCAATGTTATATTTAAAAATAATTTTGAAAAAATACCCCTTTTGAACAGGTGTTTCATCGTATCCCCCATATGACCATATTTATTTTACAACATACCCAAAATATTTTTTTCTATTTAAGTCTAATATAGTTTAAGCATACCATCTATATATTCACTATTCAACCTCAACAATCGTTTTGTCTGTGGCAAACCCGGGCCAGGTGTATATTGTAATCATACAAGAAAATCTGACAAGAAAGGAGCTGTGATGACAGCCCCTTAACCCTGACTAAAATTTTATCTTTCTACGGTTTATTTATAACCGTATTGTTCGCAGTATGTTACCCATTGTTTGGTATAAGCTTCCTGAATCTTAGCAAGTCCTGCTTCATCTGCTTTCTTCAGGAACTCATCTACCGCTGCATCCACATCGTTTACAAGCCCTGCCTGAAGAGGAGCAAGATATTCTGTCATAACAGTTGCAAGAGCTGCTCTCTCCGCTGCATAGTCATTATAATCTTCTACAAAACCAGAGGCTATATCAATATCAGGATATTTTGTTTTTGCTGCAATACCGCTTAACTCTGTAAATAATACATTGAGCTGTTCATCGTTCTTTGTTGCAAGGGCATGCTCCGGATTTCTTAAATTCCAGGAATTAGCGGATTCACCGCCGTATTCGCTGTGCTTTTCTCCGTCCACATATAAACCATCCGCATCAATGGTATAATGGGTTCCTTCTATTCCATACTGGATTAAATGATTCAACTCTTTATCCATGTATAATAAATTCAAAACCATAGCAGCTCTCTCAGGATTCTTGGAATTGGTGGGAATTGCAGTACCATTTCCTGTGGGGTGGTTTGCATAGGCTACCCCGTTAATCTCTGCAAAAGGTATATAACCGATCTTATAAGACGGGTCCATTTCGGCATCATTTACAGAACCAACATATTTAGCCGGATTCTGTCCGGAAACAAGGCAGATATCCTGTCCATTCTTAAACGCATCAGAATCGTTGGCATCAGATAGAACACTCTTAGACCAGAAGCCTAAATCTGCCCATTTCTTCATTGTCTTCATATCGTTTCTGAAGTCATCTGATGCCCAGTAATCAAATAATTGTGAAGGTGTATCATAATTCGCTGCCAAACCATAAGTAGGAGATTCCTTTACCCAGGAATACTTTGCCTGAAGTGCCAGTGTTGCGCTAAAGGAGTAGGAGAAGGATGCTGTATTAACAGAGGGTTTCATTATACTCTGATTGGGATCATTCTGTTTCACCCCGGTAAGGTAAGCTTCCAGATTCTCAAAGCTGTCCGGTTTCGGAAGGTTGTACTTTTCCCTTAAATCTTCACGGTACTGGATACCGCCGTTGGTATACTCTTTCTTAGAGCTGGGTACGGAATAAATATTACCGTTAATCTTCATCTGGTTCCATACATCCTCCTGAATATAGGAATAAAGTTCAGGTGCATAAACCGGAAGGATCTCATCCAAAGCTGTAAATGCATTGCTGTTGGCAAGTGAAGCATAGTTGATCCAGCTTGCGGTATAGATAAGATCACAATCTTCACCGGATGATAAGATCATATTATACTTTGTCTGCCAGTCAGTCCAGGAAGTAAACTTAAAGGTTACTGTTGCATTCACTTTCTCTAAAAGCTTTTCATTAATCTTATCCTGTACTGCCAGCATATCATTGGGGGGATCTCCCATTAAGTAGAACACCAGATCCACTCTCTTGGATGTATCAATAGCCGGTGTCTCATCCGTACTTCCAGTATCTGTTCCTTTGTTCTCTGATTTTCCAGTACTTGTACCAGCAGTATCTGAAATATTATTTTTACCGCAGCCCACCAATGCTGAAATCGCCAGGCAAAGAATCAGAAGTAAACTAAAACTTCTCTTCCCTATTTTTTTCATTCTTATCCTCCTTGTAAGTCTTTCGACTTGTTTTATACATTTGCAATCATAAAGAATTTATCACCAATTGTATATATAAATTCTTTATGATTGTTGTACTTTTTGTAATAATTCTAAGTGTAATTTCATGATATTATTGTAATTTCAATGTAATTTGCCTTTTACAGCATTTATAAAACCCTGTTTTAATACACAATACACAAGTTCTTACTGTGTCACGGTAATTTTAATGCTCTTTACTTTTTTCTCTTTTATATAGATTTCTACATAATCTGTTCCAACACCCTCTGCTTTCACTGCTGCCTGTACTTTCCCTTTGTTCATACCTGTTACGGCTATTCCTTTTTTGGCGGTTTTCCAGGTGATATCCGATGACTTGTAGCCCAGGCACTTTACGGAGAAGTAAACTGTCTCACCTGCTTTTACCGACTTAGGTGCTTTTATAAGCTGTATCTCTGCTTTCATTACCGTAACTTGAACCAGGAAGTTCCTGGAAGATCCGTCTTTTAACTGAGCTGTTACCGTAAGGGTAGTTGTGCCCGGTGCCTTAGCTGTTATTTTGCCGGTCTGGTAGACAGAAGCAACCTTTGTGTCAGCAGATTTATAGTTAAATTTCACTTCTGCCACGCCGGAATCTGAATTGCTCCTGCTAAAGCCATTTACTGTTTTAAGCGTAGCCGGTAATACTGTTTCTATCTTGAAGGTATTGCCTGTACTACCGTTTATATAGAGAGTTTTTGACTGGGTTGTCAGCTTTATCTGAGGAAGAAGGGAAACTCTTACTGCTTCCTCCGGTTGTTTTGGTAATATAACATAATCCGAGCAGTGTGTTATGCTAAACCATAAATCTCCGTTTTCCTGAATGCTCAATAAGTTGTTTGGAATTTCAAGCAGTTTGCCTGACCCTTCTTCCCTGTAATAGATATAAGCTTTTCCGCCTGGCTTTAATCCGGTCTGTTCAGACTCCGCTGCTATATTAAGCTTCACCTTGGCAGAAGCCGGTAGCAGACCTGTATGGGAAAATGTAACCGTAAGCCCCTTTACTTTCTCTTTTCCATTGGAAAGCTCCGCAGGCTTACTGCTTATCAAAAGATTAATGGCAGCAGCTTCTCTTTTCGATGCTTTAAGAAGTTTTCCGTCAAATCGCCACTGGTATTCCTTCTCTCCTGACTGAACCGTTATCTCTATGGCCCTTCCTGCTGCTTTTGCTGCCGAGATAACAGGTGACGGTAATGTCAGCTGTTCCAGCAGGATGTTCGCATTCCCTATGACAGCGGAAGGAATTGTCAGGCGTAGGGACAGGTCTTTATCCTGCTTTAACTGCTCAATAAGTTCCTTTTCCGGAAGGCTTAAGGTTAAGGTAAGTTTCTTTCCGGAGGCTGCCTGTGCCAGTATCTCTGTCTGGGGCAGGGTTATGGTAATTTCCGCCTTATTTCCCGTTACTTTCACAGCAGCTATGCCAGCCGTCAGATTTACCGTTTTTTCTGTGATTCCACTAGCGGTATTGGAATTACTTCCGCTGTTATTATTGTTATTGCCAGGTTCTTGAGTTCCGGGTTCTTCCGTTCCGGGAGTTTCTACTTCGTAGGGAACCAAAACCGGCTTGTTCTTTGTAAAGTAGTTTTTTAAAACATCAGCAAATTTGGCATTTCTGGTAAAGTTGTCTACTGTTTTAATTCCGCTCCATTTTTCCCGGATGGTTTCATAAGAATCGGTATTAACGAAAACCGGGTTGGATTTGCCGGTATAAATACCCCAGCTGCTGCCTTCGCCGCCATCCGATACCTTAAAAGTCCAGGTCGTGTAACTATATCCCTGTTCCTCAAAAATGTCCAGACACTGCTTCCAGCTCTCTATATTGTTAAAGAAAGTAAATTCTCCGATAAAAACGGGAACATTGTAGTTGGTGGATTCATTTACCAGCTTCACTTTTTCGTTTATGAATTTCACCTGTGTAGCAGTATCATTTAAATTGTCCCATTGATAAAAATGGTACTGGTATACAACGTTTTCCCAGCCGTAAAGGGAAGGCTCCGGAAGATCTGTGGGGTTCCAGATACCCTGAATATATATGATGTGATCCTTATCTATATTGCGGATGGCTCTATAAATACGATCATAAACATCATACTGCACTAACTTTGTGGCACTGGGCTCATTTAACAGATCATAGCCGCATACCATTGGTTCGTTCCGATAGCGTTTTGCAATCTCTTCCCATAAGTAAACAGTCCTGCTGATATTTGCTTCATTGTTATAGAAATCACCGATATCCTCCACGGTGGTATCACCCGAATGATCCTTTCCATTCTGTGATCCTACCGCACCATGCATGTCTATCATAACATAGATATCTCTTTTCTTTGCTTCGTTTATAAACCAGTCCAGTCTGTCAAAGGCTGTTGTTTTTAACGAACCGTCTTCGTTTAACATTTCAAAATAGGTAACAGGAAGTCTTAATACATTCATTCCCTCTGCTTTTACCAGGCCAAAGTCACTTTCTGTCCACCAGTTATCCTGGTATTTATTGATTAGTTCATTGGCCTTTGCCTTACCAAACCGCTCCGTAAATACCTTATGTACAGTGAGCTGGTCTTTGGCATCTACCGGGCACTGCCAGTTTTCTGTAACCAGCCATCCCCCTGCATTGGTTCCGCGAAGGATTACCTCATCTCCGGTTCCATAATTATTTCTTACTTTTTTACCGTCTGTCTTTAAGAAATTAGAAGGTGTATTTGTTATGACATATTGAAATACTGCTGTCTGGCTTATTTTATTTGCTTTCACCGCTGCCGCTTTTATGGTAGTTGTGGCGGTAATTTCAATTGACCCTTCGTATACCTGGGAGGAGGCCGAAGGCTCTGACCCGTCTGTGGTATAATGGATTACGGCATCCTTGGTATCACATGTAAGGACCAGTGTTCTGCTTCCGCCATAGGTACCTGCGGGAATAGATGCTTTCGGCATTTTTACACCGCTGTCTGTACCAGTTATATGATATTCGAAGGTTTTTGTATCACTCAGGACTCCTTCTGAATAACCGACTGCTTTTAATGTGGTAGTTTCATCAATACGGAAAGGTGAATTATACCGGGTTGCATTTATTGTAGGCTCGCTTCCGTCCAAAGTGTAATAAACCGCCGTATTATCCTCTGAGGAACGCAAAGCTACAATAACTGAGTTCTCATAGGTTCCTGCTTCGCCGAATATGGTAACGACCTTGCCCGGTTTAATATTATACCGGAAGACAGAAACATTACCTGCAGCACCTTCTTTCACAGCCACTGCCTTAACCGTTGTCGGCTTCTTGATATAGATTGCTCCGCTGTATCTGGCGGATTTATCCGTGGGTAATGTTCCATCCAGTGTATAATAGATATCCGCACCGCTTTCTGCTCCAGTTCAACAGGTGCAAAAACATCATAGGTTCCGTCACTAAGACTTGACATCACCTCTTTCGGTGCAGGATTTAAGGAAGGAAGCAGGCTGCCTGGAAGTCCTGTATAAAGATTATCCGTAAAATAAACCTCGTCAATATAATACGTACCGGTGTTATAAAAGCCAAAGGTAACTTTGCTTATATAGGCTAAATCCAGTTTATTAAAGCTCTCCATTGTACTTAAATCTACATAGTACTGGCTCCATTCACCATAACGGGTACTGCAGGTGGTCCAGGCAGCTGCCTGGTTTCCGAATTCATCCTCCAGGAACATTCTGGTGTTATTGTAGGCCTGCATATCCTTCACATAAAATACCAGATATTTTGAGAGTCTTACATCTGCGGTGCTTCCGTTTTCCGGCTGAATGGTAATACTTCTTACAGATGTGGCAGGCGCCCCGCTTAAGGTGGCCATCTGATAAACAAGGCCCTTGCTTCCGTGATATTTTTCCGTGCCGGAAGAGGTGATAACAGCTCCTTTGGCAGCTGTTACCTGATTTAATCCATTATCAAAGGTATTATAGGAAATAGCACCGCTTACCGGAAGAGCTTTAATACGATAGGAAAATTCCGCTGTCTGGCTGACTTCCTCATCACTTTGTCTTATGGTTACCGCTTTTATCAGGGTATCCTCAGAAAGAGTGAAGGGAACCGTATATTTCTGGGAAGCTTTTGTAGGCTCAGAACCATCCGTAGTATAATAGATCTCACAATCAGGGTTCTTTGTGGATAAGGTAATGCCGGATAATACCTCATAGGTTCCTGGCTTATAATTAGAGGTTGGTGCTGCGGGAAGTAATCCATTGGTAACATAGATATCATCCACATAGTATACACCGGAATTCCATTCCCCAAGACGGATTGCCTTCACTTTTGAGCGGTCGATCTTACTGATTCCGGAAAGAGAATTCAGTTTAACGGCATATTCTGTCCACTGGTTCTTTATGGCTTTTCCGTCATCTGCCGTCAGGGTGTTGACCCATGTGAAATCCGTCTTATTTCCGGCCTCATCTTCCAGCTGCAGCTTAAGGGTATTCGCTCCTTGGGTATCTTTTAACCAGAATACCAGGTAGGTATAGTTTTGTGTGTCCACCGGTGCATTGCTTACCGCATAGAAGCTGTTGCTTTCTGTTGGGTCCGCTGACGATGCAACTGTGTATTTTGCCGATTTTGTACCTTTAAAAACCTGGGTATTTACGATCTCTGCATTTACAACATTAGCAATACCTTCAAAATCCTGAAGAAATACCTTTTTCGGTAAGTCCGTCAGCACAAACTGATAATTTAAGGTTACTACTCTGCTGCTCTCACCATCCTTCACATAAACTGCCTTTACAACCGTTGCTGCTGTAATGGCAATAGGACCGTTATATCTTAGAGAAGACTGGTCTGGAGTGGTTTCATCCAAGGTATAATAGATATCCCCTCCGATTTCTGCAGATATCAAAGCAAGGGAAAAGCTCTCAGTAAATGTGCCGGAGTCATGATCCGCCGAAGGAGGTGAAGGCGGAAGGGTATTTGTAAAATAAATATCATCTATGTAATAATCCCCTTTATTCCATTCCCACATTTTGATCTTTGCTATCTTGCTGGAATCGAAACCTACTTTTGCAAATTTACTTATCGGAACACATATCTCTTTCCATTCATTATGAATAGCTTTTGACGGTCCTGTCCAAACACCTTCGGACTCATTTCCGGCCGTATCGACCAATTTTACTTCCGGGTCATTGTTTCCCGCTGTATCTTTTATCCAAAACACAAGGTACTCTTTGCCGGAGGCATCTACCCCGTCTGCTTTTCCTGTTGTAACGGAAACGGTCTGTTCTTCGCCCTGCCAGTCATCTTCCGTCTTCTGATACAGAAGCGAATTTCCCCCGTTATGGCGGTCAAGATTTGTCAGCTTATTCGTGCCAGGGTTATTGATGTAATTACTGCTTTCAAAATCCTGGAATATTATTTTATTACCGGAATCATCTTCTAAATAAATATCATCGAAGTAATAGGTACCATTCTGCCATTCATACATGGCTATCTGTGATATGGAACTCATATTGATACCGGTAAAACTGCTTAATGGCACCTCCAGCTTAGTCCAGTTGTCCTTTACCGCCGCCGCGGTATAAAATTCTGCTGCTTTACCCTCACTGTCAATTAATTTAACCGGAACCGTATTATTTCCCTGTGTATCCTTCACATAAAAGGATATTTTCGTCATGGCAGAAACGTCTACGGCTCCTCCTGACACGCTTCTGATATTAAATGCATTATTCCATTGCTTTCCCTCAGCCTGAACATATTGAAAAGCCTGTAACCCTGCATGCACATTGCCCGCATCCCTGGTAATACCGTTGCCATAGGCATTGAAAGTAAAATCCCTTTCTTCAAAATCAGCAAACCATACCTTGCTGTTATCGATTTCTGCAGCCTGTACCTTGTCTGCATCTTTCGTAAATCCGCCTCCGTTTACAAATAGTGCAAAGGCCAGTACCACTGCAAGACTTCGCTTGCAATGCTTTTTGAATTCCTTTATACTTTTTTTCATTGTTACCCCCAATACTTATGATTTTTAACTCAAGTTCTATATACTTTCTATCACCCCTTTCCACAGATTACCAACTAATGAATTGTGCAACGGGACTAGCCTTTAACGGCACCTACTGTAATACCGGATACAAAATATTTCTGTACAAAAGGGTAAAGCAAAAGAATCGGTCCTGTAACGATCACCGCCATGGCAAGCTTAACGGATTCCGTGGGAAGATTGTTTATTGATACATTTGCCTGGTTGGCAATGCTTCTTAAGGCCTCCGCCCTGTTCATCATGTTGTAAAGATAATATTGAAGTTCCCAGGTGGAAGCATCGTTACTGAAAAGAGAAGAACGATACCAGTCATTCCAATACCCTAAGGCAAGGAAAAGACCTACTGTTGCTAAACCGGGTTTTAATACGGGAAGTACCACTCTTGTAAATATGGTACCATGTCCGGCACCGTCAATACTGGCTGCCTCGGTAATCTCATCCGGTACGGCAGACGCAATAAAGGTTCTCATAAGAATAATTAAGAAAGGGCTGATAAGTCCCGGCATCCAAATCGCCACTAACGTACCTTTTAACTTTAATACACCTGTTATCATGAAATACCAAGGCACCAGACCTCCGCCGAAAATCGTTGTGAAATAAATTATAAAGGATACCACATTTCGGTAGTGGAAACTTTTTCTGGAAAGTACATATCCTGTCAGGGATATCATGGTAAGTCCAAGCAGTGTTCCGACTACGGTGCAGTAAATTGTTACGCTATATGCTCTTAAAATATCCTGGGGTGACTCAAATATGGTCCTGTAAGCTGCCAGTGTGAAATTTTTTGGCAGTATATGATAGCCTTCCTGTATTATTGTGGCATTATCCGTTAAGGAACCTGAGACTATAATAAGAAAGGGCAGAACGCATATAATTGAAAAAATGGTCAGCAGCGTATATGCAATACCATTAAATGCAATTGTATATTTAGATTTTTTTATTTTCATGACATCCTCTTTTCTGGATATCCAAGCTTTTATTGGATATCCGTTATTTCGTTTGGTTATCTGCCTATCCGTTTTGCCATCATCTTTTATGCATTAAAATAATGCATATTCCGCATTCTTTCTCTTAACCAGGAAATTAACCGTAATGATTAAGATAAATCCGAATAGTGACTGGTACAAACCGGCAGCCGTACCCATACCGAAATCAAAGCTGGTAAGTGTTGTGCGGTATACATAGGTATCAATAATATCTGTTGTCTTAAAAAGCATGCCATTATTTCCGACCATCTGATAAAAGAGTTCGAACTGTCCCTTCATAATATTACCCAGAGAAAATAATAGCAGGATGATAAAGGTTGGTTTAATCTGAGGCAGAGTGATGTAGATTATCTGCTGAAAAATATTGGCTCCATCCACTTCCGCCGCTTCATAATATTCCTTGCTGATACCAAGAATCGTTGCCAGATATACAACCATTCCATAACCAAGGGACTTCCAAAGGTAAAATAATGTAATTAATATAGGCCAGTACTTTGATTCACCATAGAAATTAACCTGCTCCATGTGCAAGCTGCCTAAGAGGTTATTTGCAAGACCGTATTCATAATTAAACAGGTTATAAACCAAAACACTTAATATAACATAGGAAACGAAATAAGGCATAAACATCAATGTCTGGGATACACGTTTAAACCATTTTTTTGTAATCTGGCTGACTAAAATTGCAGTAAAAATCTGGAGTATATTCCCCACCAGTATAAAGACCAGATTATAAAGCACCGTATTAATGGTGAGTTCTATCAGCTTATTGGATTTCCACAGAAAAGCAAAGTTATCCAGACCCACAAAGGGACTCCCAAATAATCCGCCTTTGAAATCAAATTTTGTAAAAGCGAAATAAATACCCACCATAGGCATGTAGTTATTTACAATAAAGAAAATCAGCGTAGGCACCAACATAAAGTATAAAACCCAGTTTTTCTTTACATCCTGCAGAAATCCCCTCTTCTTCTGCCGTACTCCGCTTCTCTCGCCGGTGGGGTGAATACTTCTTTTTGTATTCTTCTTGTCCATATAATTCCTCCGTCCTTTTTGAATCTTCGAGTCCGAATTTTTTGCGAACCCGCAAAATTAAAAATTCAAACACTGCAATCAAATACTAATTCAGAGCATAAGCTCTGTATATTGGAAATACATAACCTTATTGTATTTTCCTTTAGAATGTCATTGTAATTTTATATTCTAATTGTAAAATCATATTTTTTGCTTATTTCCTTAAAGCAAAGGTCTGGTTCCACATCTCTCTGATGCTTGCCCTGACCGGAATTTAATTGTTTAATGTGGTTCAGTTTTGCCTGACACATCCTTTAAGAAAAAAAAAGCCCTAAGCTGATTTAGAATAAATCAACTTAGGGTGAACCAAAGTCCGTGTTACCACTTAACTTTCAATATAAATTTTACTCACATTCCATCCGGGACAGGCATCTCTGTTGGAATCAATATAAATGCGCTCTTTTACTTTATTTGAAACAAGAGGCTTTATAGTAAACTATGACACTTTTCTATCAGCAGGTATTATAGCAAATCTGTCACACTTTTTATCAGCCGGTATTATAGCAAATCTGCCACGCCTTTCTATCAGCAGGTTTTACAGTAGACTGTCACGCCATTTCATATCAGCGCATTTTGTATAGCATTTTTTATCTTCCAGACATCATCTCCAAAGTTGCTCACTACGGTTATGTTCAGATCTTCATCTCTTTTGTAAGTACTTATAAATGTAACTCCCGGATCCATTCCTGTAAAATAGGGCAGGATACAGTTTTCGTATTTCTTACTTATCCAGATTCCATAGCCATAATTATCCTCATCTTCACCGGAACTCTGAATACACAGCATTTCATCTATCATTTCCGTAGATAATAACTTTCCGGATAAAAGTGCTCTCCAGAAAAGTTCAACATCTTCTACTGTTGTAAATACACCTCCTGCTCCGGTTCCTTTAACATCTACGCTATAGATATTGGTATAATACTCTTTCCGTTCCTCATCCCAGATGTAGTTTCCAGCGCAATTGGCAGGCAGTCTGTCCAACTCGTAGTATCCCGTCTTCTCCATACCGCTGGGACTAAAAATATTTTCTTTTAAATAGATATCAAAAGGTTGTCCTGTTACTTTCTCTATTATTAATCCAAGTACTACAAAACCAGTATTGTTGTATTGAAACCTTTCACCTTTTTCATACATCATTGGTTTATCTATAAACAGTGGCAGCAAATCAGCGGAAGTACGTATCTTGTAATTGGGAAAATCCCTCCAGAGTTCTTCATACTCCTCCATTATGCTTTCATCAAAGTAATCCGGAATCCCGGAAGTATGAGTCAGCAGTTGTTTTACAGTAATCCCAGTATCAATTTGCTTCCAGTCAAGGTTAAGCAAGTCACCGATGGTATCATCGAATTTAAGCTTCCCTTTCTCAATCAGCTGTAGGATACCTGCCCCTATGAATACTTTTCCTGCCGAAGCTGTCGCAAATCTTGTATTTTCTGTATTGGGTATTTCATTCGCAAGGTCCCTATAACCATAAGCTTTCCTGAATAGTAACTCATTTCCTTTGCTTATGGAGATACAGCCATGAAAATCTTTGTCTATGATATGATTAAAATCCATATTTACCTCTTTTCTAAAGACGAACAGTTCTTGACTATTCTTTGGTTGTTTTTCTACAATTAATATAAATTATATACTAATATAAGGGATTCGCAATTCCGAGTTTGTTACTAATCTGTTTATACCCCGTTGATGTTCATTTGCTGTATAATAATAATAATAATAATAATAGTAATACCTTTTCAAATTTGAATTTACTTGATATAGTTAATATCTTTTTATTTATATTCGAATTAAGTTATTCGATCTCCACTATTAAAAGTTTGAATTATTATGATAATAATTTTATATGCCTCTTTATATATAAAAAGCATCTAAAATCAATCAAATAATATTCTTTATTCTTTCTACTACACATTCTTTCCCTAAAACATTACTGACTTCCCATATATCCGGTGCATTAATTCTTCCGGTTATAGCAACCCTTAGCAGATTGGTAAGCTCTACAATGCTTCCTTTATAATCCTCCGGCTGTTTCTTATATGCCTTCATATCAGCAGCATAGCCCATATGCCGGGTTATATCTTTTACTTTATTGAACCATTCCTCTTTCTCTTCGGTAAAATCTATCTGCTCCAGATACAGGCGTAAGAATACCTCTCTATCATCCGCTGGTATATTCGCCGGAAGTTCCTCTTCCCTTTTAAAAGTTTCATCAAAGTACATGCTCATAAACTCACAGGCCTGTTTCCAATTAATCAGATCCTTTCTTACCTTTACGGCATTTCTACCTATGGCAAGCGCTTTAAGCGCAAGCTCTCTGTTGTTCCTCAATACCTTCGCATAATCTTTATTCCAGGCTTTCGCCCATTCCAGAAAGCTGTTATACAACTCCTCAGCCGTCATACGGCTTAAGACATCCTTACTGATATCCTTCATCTTATCCATATCAAATAGAGCCCCGGAGCTGCTCATTTTATTCAGTGTAAACGGAAACTCCAAATGATTCTTATTCTGATTAGCAGCTCTCCATTCTTCATAATCAGAATTAAGAATGGTCAGCAGATAATTCCACATAGCCTCCGGAATATAACCCTCCTCCTGGTAATAGGCCAGTGCCAGTTCAGGATCTTTACGTTTCGATAGTTTTCTTTTGGAATTCCCGTCCATTTTCATCAGTGTGGCTGTATGACAGTAAACAGGCCTTTTCCATCCAAAGATATCAAAGAGCTTTACATGCATGGGTAAGGAAGGCAGCCATTCTTCTCCTCTGATTACATGGGTGGTTCTCATCAGATGGTCATCTACTACATGGGCAAAATGATAAGTAGGTATGCCATCGGATTTCAGCAGTACAAAGTCCATGGTGTTCTCAGGGAATTTCAGTTCTCCCCGAATGGCATCATAAACTGCAACAATATCCTTAGCATCTGGTTTCGACTTAAACCGCAGTACATAAGAATCCCCTTTCTCAATCCTTACTTTGATATCCTCATAGGATAATTTCCGGCTGACTGCCCATTCTCCATAATATCCTATGTTCTGTTTTAACGCTTTTTGCTTTTCTCTTATTTCTTCCAGCTCTTTTTCACTGCAAAAGCAGGGATATGCCATACCGGCTTCCACAAGCTGCTTCGCAAACACCTGATAGATTTCCTTTCGCTGGCGTTGTCTGTAAGGTCCATACTTCCCATTATCCCCCTCTATAACAGCACCTTCATCAAAATATATACCAAAGTACTTCATGGCTGATATAATAATATCAACGGCTCCTTCTACTTCTCTTTTATTGTCCGTATCTTCGATTCTCAGATAAAAGCTGCCACCGCTCTGATGAGCCAGCCTCTCTGCTATTACTGCATTATATAGATTTCCAAGATGGATAAAGCCGGTAGGACTTGGCCCTATACGGGTTATTACTTTCTCACCGGTATCCCCTCTTTCCGGATAACGTCTTTCCATGTCCTCTGAAGTAAAAGTAACTTGTGGAAATAGTAAATCGGCTAATAATTTGTTTGACATAGCTTACTCCTTTCAATGTATATCTCTTCAATGATTATGATGGGTCTGCACAGTAGTTCTTATGTAATAGATTGTTATTTCTAATACATAAAAAAGCCCTAAGCCAATTAAATAATCAGCTTAGGGCGAACCATAGTCCGTGTTACCACCTAACTTCAAGGAATACTCCTTGCTCTCACTCAGTACGGATAAAATATCGATACTGCTTTCCTTCTAACGGTGGAAATTCCGGTGTAACCTACTGAGATAACCTGTTCAGTCCACGGCTCTGAGGCCTCTTCTATATTGATTCGGTAAAGACTCTCAGCCTGAGGATACCCTCTGTCTTCTCTCTGTGAACCACCTTCAACATATACTAATTCTCTTCAATGCCTTTTCTATTTCTGTACATAATATCACAACCAGATTTTACCGTCAAGATGTTTTATCTTTCCTTACGTTTTTCCCAGGCTGCCCATAAGGTTCCTGCAACACAGATTGAAGAATAGCATCCTGTTATAATACCAAAGAACATCGGCAGTGAAAAATCCATAATAGACTCAATATGAAATACGATGGACGCTATCATGATAATCAGGACGCATAGGCCGGTGGTAAAGGACGTATTGATGGATCTTCCCAATGTCTGGGTGTTACTTTCATTTACCAGAGTTACAACAGGCAGCTTTTGATCCAGCTTTCTGTTCTCACGGATTCTGTCGTAAATAACAATGGTATCGTTAATAGAATACCCGATAACCGTAAGCACTACTGCCACAAAGGCATCATTCAGAGGTATGCCAAACAGTACAAAAGCAAAGAATACCACCAGTGCATCATGCAGCAGTGCGATCATGGCTGTAATTCCTGCCGACAAGCCTGATATAGTTGAAAATCTTATCCACACATAGATTACAATAAATACCGTAGACAGTGCTATTGCAATTCCTGCATTCTTAAGGGCTTTGGCACCGATATAAGGCTCTACTACAAAGGTTTCTGACAGTTTGGCGTCTGCTTTTTCCAATGTACCATTAATAGCCTCGGTTACCTCTGCCTGTTGCTCCGGTGACATTCCGCCGTTACCAGCCAGGGTCACGGATAGTCTCTTAAGCCCTGTCAGGTTATCCTCTTTGATCTGAACCGTCACCGGTCTGTTGGTCTGTTTTTCAACCGCCTGCTGAATCATCTCTGTATCGGCTTCTGAGGATACAGAATAGCTTAATACTGCGCCTCCGGTAAACTGGGTATCCAGTCTGATTCCTTTTGTAAAACATCCCGCAACTCCTGCCAGAATTATTATACCTGACAGTATGGCGAAGATATATTTCTTCTGGTAGAAGGGAATTACCTTCTTGTCTTTTCTTATCCTGAACCATTTATCCTTATTCCACCTGTCGTATTCCACAAAGGATTGTATAAGATGTTTTGAGATGGTAACCCCTACCAGGAGATTAACCAACATACCAATTAAAAGGGTATAACCAAAACTTAACATGGAACCGGAACCAAAAATCATAAGTATAACTGCCACTATGGCTGTAGTGATATTTCCGTCCAGTACAGAGGAAAAGGCATTTTTATAGCCATAAATAATCGAACTTCTGACTGAGATACCTTTCTTTAGCTCATCGGAAATACGTTCTGCTATGATAATATTCGTATCCACTGCCATACCCAGGGTTAATATAATTCCTGCTATTCCCGGCAGCGTCAGCGTATATTGGGGAATGGATATGGCCAGCAGCTGTATCACCATCTGTAATACCAAGGTAATACAGGCCAGCACACCCGGCAGCTTGTAGAAGCTTATCATAAATACACAGATTGCAAAGAAGGCTATTATTCCTGCTGCCACCATGATGTTTAAGGCATTACTGCCTAAAGTGGGACTGATGGTGGAGAAATTGGTGGTTGCCAGAGAGAAAGGAAGGGCTCCTGCATTGATCTTACCGGCTAATTCCTTCGCCTCCGCATAACTTCCAAGATTAGTGATAGCAGCCTCTCCTCCGGCTATTTTTACCTGTACCGTAGGACTTGAGATCAGGTCGTCATCCATGTAGATGCTCATCCTCTGTCCTAACAACTTTCCTGTGGCTTCTTCAAAGAGCCTGGCACCTTTGGCATCGAATTTCAATGCTACCTGATAACCTTTGGTCACTCCGGAGGTAACATTCTCCGGTGTTGCACTTTCCACGTTCTTGCCTTCAATAAGCACATTCCCCGAAGGGTCCTTAAAGGTCAGTTCCGCCATTTCACCTAACTCAGCAATGGCGTCCTCCGGGTTAAAGTTCTTCTCATCGGATTTCCAGGGAAACTGAACAATGACATAACCACCGCTCTTATCCACGGTAACTTCACGGTCGGAAATATTCTGATTATCCAGTCTGGTCTCAATGACCTCTCTGGCTGTTTCCAGTTCCTGCTCCGTAGGGCTGCGCTTAAGTCCCTGTGGTTCAAATACCGCTTCCACGCCTCCCCTGATATCAATACCGTAGCGCATGTCAAATATACCTTTGACTCCGCTTCCGATTCCAAAAATTGCAATATAAATAAACACTGCTATGGTTATAAAAATAGCAGCAAGCATTTTCTTTCCTGGCTTCATAGGTTATTATCCTCTTTTCCTATTTAATTTTCTATGCAGTTTAAATGCCTGCTGCTCCTTTCTCTCCGTCCGAATTATGTATAAATTGCATCAAAAATCTTCTGCCTATGTAACCGTCTTGCAATAAGACCGTTAACCGGGCAAATAATATAAGGGGAATAAATAAGAGAACTGTTCTTAAGAAAATATATTTTAAATGGAGAACCTTAAAAGAAAAGGCATTTACTGCACCGGCAGAAATACCGGCAGTAAACTCATCTCCGGCAGCTTCTTTTACTTCGAATATGGAATCAGCTTTATGGGAGGGTGCCTTTGTGATAGCTCCTGCTGTTGTAGTATGGGAGGAAGCAGAATGAATCTTGCTGGCAACGGATATATTTATTTCTGCTGTTAATAACGCAAGGCAGAAGAATACCGTTAGTATATATTGAACTGTCTTTTTGTTTCGTGTATTGTATCTCACGGGCTTCCTCCTTCGTTGAACTTCCGTTACATTGTACACTAAATTTGATGTATACTCAACCTTTACTTACTGGTATAATTCTTGCAGAGGGAATTTATTCCTTGGGTTTTATCCGAGATGTTTTACCGGTACTTCCATTGATAAGACCTTTAATGCATATAATTTTATCTGTGTTTATGTTACACTTTATCAAATCTGAATTTTTAAGGGGGTTAGAATGGATATTCCATCTACATTAAATACATATATCAAACATGAAATTGATCTATGGGACTTTTCCGGAGTAATAAGAATACGAAAAAACAACAAAACAATATTTGAATTTAGCCGTGGTTATGCAAATCTTGAGTTTGGTATACAAAATAATATGAATACTCGTTTCAATGTCGCTTCTGTCACAAAGCAATTTACGGCATTTGCAATAATGCTTCTATATGACAGAGGCCTGTTAAAACTCGATGAAAAAGCGAACCTATATCTGCCTTCAGACTTACAGATACACCCAGAAATTACAGTTCATAATCTGTTGTCACACACCTCTGGATTATACAACTTTTATAATTTCGAAGATGACTTCTATATAGCAAAGGACAGGGCACCCTATAATAAAAACGCTTTCTTTACGGACTGGATTAATAAAGATCTGGTAAATGAACCAGGAACAGTCTTTAACTATAATAATTCAAATTACAATATACTCGCCTGGATTATAGAAAATATTTCGGGACAGACCTTCAACCAATTTTTAACTGTAAATATTTTTGATCCTCTTGGAATGAAAAACTCGGAATATGACAATGGTCAGGATATCATAATAAACAAGGCAAGTAATTATACGCGTGATTATGGAAAACCGGTTAGGGTTCCTTATTCAAATAATCTGTTTCATATAGGTGCCGGAGCGTTAGTAACGAATTGTGATGATATTCAAAAATGGTATGAGTGCCTTAAAAATCGGAAATTATTATCAGAGCAGTCCTATGACTTATATTTTAAGGAAAATATGAATCATTATTGTTATGGCTTGGAGCGATATAAGGATGAGGGTAAAATCAAATACTGCCATGGCGGTGATAATCCAGGCATTTCTGCTTATACTCAATATTTCTTCGAGCAGGATATCTGTATCATCATTCTCTCTAATACAGAATCTTTAGATCAATATCGTTTTGGTAATTCACTTTCGTCAATTATGTTTGGTGAATCACCTCAGATTTCCAATAAGCCCAATGAAGTTTTTGTTTCATCGGATGAACTTGAAAAGTTTTCAGGAACGTATCTGCCAGGTAAGATACATATTGAGATAAAAAACGGTAAGTTATATTTAGTCCGGGTGAATCAGAATATCCACATTGAACTGTATTGCGTTGGCAGCAATATGTTTATGAGACGTTATGAGGAACAGCAACACCCCCATATCCTCCTTGGAGAAGGAGCTATTAGACCATCCATCTGGGGATATGAGCTGAAAAGCAATCAGTTCTTTTAAATTATTTGAAAAATGAGTTATGATAAAAGCTATATGCATTTTTTATATGTATTTTTCTACTTACACTATGTGGTAAAAAATTAATTTAACTTCAGCTTGCGCCTGGAGCTGTTGCATACAAATGTAAAGCTTCTGTTTATTCGCACTGGATTGACTTTGGCGCTCAGGCTGTTGCATAACTAATTTAAAGCTGTAAGAAGCCCTTGGCTTTCCTGCAATGACCTGCCCGACAGACATACAACCGATTTTGAGTGCTAAAGCAAACAAGGTTTGTATGAATACACACGAATTGGTAATGTGTCTTTCAGTCGGTACATGAAGGAAAGTCAAGGGACTTCTTGGTTCATCATTTTAAAATGTAACGCTCATGTAATACTCTTTTTAAGAAATTTTTGAAATCATCCTTTAATTAATCTTGTTACATATTTTAATTCCTCTATCTATTCTTTACACTTCAATAAATAAGGATACGCCTTAGAGTCTAGCAGTATAACTGCCCGCAGGCTGCATCAATATCTCCTCCGAATTGAGTTCTTACGGTCACCTGAATACCTTGCATCCTGAGGATCTTCTGAAAGTTCCTTATCTTTTTTCGTTCAGTTGCCTGGTACCTTCTGCTGGTTTTATCCGTATTATTATAAGGTATCAGATCAATATGATACAACTGTTTTCCAGCAGCCCTTTTCTGCACTAATTCTGCCAGAGCTTTCGCATGTTCTTCGGTGTCGTTAATTCCGTGCAGCATAATATATGCCAGGAATACTTTCCGCCCGGTCTGACGTATATGCTCATCTAAGGTGTCCATTACTTCCTGCAGCGGAAATCTTTTATTGACCGGCATAATACTGCTTCTCTGCTCATCAAAAGGGGAATGAAGGGAAAATGCCAGATTAATCTGAGGATAATTTTTTGTAAGCTCTTTAATCCCCGGAATAAATCCAATAGTTGATACGGTTATCCGTCTCTGACTCAGACCAAACAGGTTACTGTCCGTCAGCAGAGCCAATCCCTCAAATAAATGAGGATTGGCAAAGGCTTCACCCATTCCCATAAAGGAAACACTGTCTAGTTTATGTCCTTTCTGATAAAAATAAAGTAACTGATCAGTAATCTCATCTGCCGACAGATTCCGCATAAGCCCTGCTGTTCCCGTTGCGCAGAAGCTGCAGCCAAAGCCACACCCGCACTGGGAAGAGATGCAAAAGGATTCCCAGCCTTTTCTATAAAATAACCCGATGGCTTCAATGTGTTCACCGTCAATCAGCTCAAATAAGAGTTTGTCAGACTGTTCACTTTTCTGTGTTACCACCGGCCTTGCACTGTTTACATACTCTCCAAATTCCTGTATCAAAGCCTCCCGCAGCATTGCCGGAAGAATATTCATCTCAGAAAACTTCTCTTTCCGTTGCGTAAATATAGCTTTTAGTATCTGTTCATATCTGTATTCCGGTAAATTTAAATCTGTAACTATTTCTTTCATTTTATAATATTTTGAATTCATCTGTTCCATGTAGACTTCCTCCTTGTAATTTACCTCAAGAAGCAAAGCCAGCATGATTGGCGACATTTCTATTCCATGCAAAGATCGCCTGAAACTTCTGGCTTTGCATGGAGTCTGTCATGTGTAACGATATAATCCAACTTGTACATGTATTCTCACCGCTTTTCTTTTAAATAGGCTGAAATTTCTCTAATCTAAACAAGGCTTGTTCTTCATAATCCATTTTTCGTTCTCCTGGGAATCATATAATAAAAAACCATAGATGTATTTGCCATACTCAGCAGCATACCCCTATGGTTCTATCAGACATGGAGTGAACTCTTTTTTCCATAAACAAAAAACATGACTAAAAAAGTCATGTTCTTTCTGTCTGCAATATTTATAGATAGATAAAATAGTGTATGCTGCATTCAGTAAGACAAATACATCGGCATTTACCGAGGTAAAGGGCTTCCTTATTAGCTGAACGCAAAAGTAATCCCTTTACAACTATTCAGTTGTAACCTCTGATCTTACTACACATAACATACACTTTTACCTCACTTTCATAATATGAATCCAGTATAAACATTTGTCCTGAAATTGTCAAATGGTTTGGGATATTTATGTAGCCTTTATTCTTTCACTTTTCAGGTTTTCTATAGTAACTTCCTTAATTTCCGTATTTATTTAAGAAATCTAATATCTCAGCAATTACACTGTCTTTATTTGTCCAATGGAGATAATGCTTACTGTCCTTCATTACCATACCACTGCTTCTATCAGACCAGCTTAATAATTCCTCCTGGGCCTTCGCCCACTTGTCATCACTTTTAGCTGATAGTGCCAATAAGGGAATATTCTTCAGATAGCCGTTTTCAAGAACTGTTTTTGCATTTTCATTAATCAATCCCAACCCCTTGAGATTCTCACTGCTGCCCAGCTTATTATAATACATAGCAGCATCGATTTTTCTAATACCCTCCGGAAGCAGATGATTCCTGGTATCTTCGCCTACAAAGGGTAGCATGAAACCAAGATTTCCAAGCAGCCTATTTATACCTGTTATTCTAAGAACTGCGCTGGTTCGGTTAAGCAAAATGGAACTCCCTTCAGAATAATCTTCATAATACTCTGGACTCCCTCCGTCTAATAATATAATTCCCTTAACCTCTCCCTCATATCTCTGGGCATACCTGATAGCTTCTAATGACCCCAGAGAATGGGCTACTAATACATAAGGTGCAGCATGTCCAGTTTCTCTTAATAACTCATGAAGCTCACCTGTCACGTTATCAATGGTTCTGGGAATATCCGTTCCTTCACTCCACCCCAGACCTGCATGATCATAGCTAAAGGTTTTGGCATAAGCGGACAGTTCCTGCTGCATAGAATAAAAATCCGTATATGCACTTGTAGTTCCAGAGCCGGCGATGAAGACAAGGGTATCCTTCCCATTACCAAGGCTATAGGTATGCATCTTATGTGAATTGACAGTAATGCTTGTACCCGTTGGCATATATTTATCAGCTTCATATCTCTCCATAATAATCTGCCATATGGCACCTGTAACAATTATGAAAGCAAGAAGAAAAAGTATCTTATGTTTTTTGGTTTTTTTATCTTTATTATTTCTCATCATTATTTCGTCCTGTTTGATTTCTTCTAAGCAACAAAATGCCCTTCTTACAGTAATTAGTTTTTATCTCAACACCTACTGTCAGAAGGGCATTTCTTGATTTATGGTCTATTCAGCTGTTATTTATCAGAAGTTTGTAACAAAAAAATATCATTACTCTGGTCAAACTTCTTTCTTAAATTAGAACAGGCTGAAACAAGGATAGACATTACTGTACAATTTCAAATTTATAGTCCGTATTATAAGTATGGACGTATAAATATTTTCCTTTTTTAATGAAATAAGAGGCTGCGGATTTCAATTGCTGTTTGCTTAAGACTTTTCCTGTATTCCTGTCTATCTGGTACAGATAATCCGGCTCATTGGTAAATCCATATCCGGTTATGATCACATTCCCTACCATAAGAAAATTATTGGAGTTGCTGACCAGGGCTTTTGTTCTCCACAGAACGCTCTTATCAGATAGCTTTATGGCTGTAATATAACCATTCATATTCTTCGAGCTTTTTGCATAGGTATTATGGCTATGAGAAACATAAAGTACACCGCCTTTTATTGTTGCCCAGTTTATACGCTGCTGGATAAAATCATAATCTGCTTTAATATATTGAGGTGAATACCGATAAGCAGAAAAGTCCAGTGAATATTCTAATTCCATTGTTTTTACATTATAAACATTCAGAATATAGCCTTCAGAATAATCAACCCCATAAGTACAATAAATGTAAGAAGAATCATAGAAGGCAGAGGTTATGAACAGGTCATTCCATACAGTATCCAGTTCTTCTGGCAGATTACCGGTTGTGTTACTGCCATAATAATTAGGTACCTCATATGTATTCAAAGTCAGCTTATTATCAGCGATCCATTGTTCATCATCTGATATATTGTTGGCTTTGCTTGATTTCATGTTTAATTTGACAGCCTTATTCTTTTTCGTTGCAGCCTTATCAGAAATATAATAGCTGAAAGAGGGTTTCTCTAATGCAATTGTCTTATCATCTTTCACAGCTGCATTTATTTGTATGCCACTATTACTAAATAGACAGGATACCAGAACCAACAGCACCATTGTTAATGCAATTAATTTCTTTTTCATCACATTTCCTTTCCTATAATTTTCCCATTTGTTAAATTAATCAATATAATAGCTTTCTATCCATTGTACTATATATAAAAGTATCAATCAACCATTATTTGTAAGGCCCCAGAAAGCCTTTGAACAATATTAAGGGGCATTATTCCAGTTCTATAACTGACCAGATATAAGTTCTGTATAGATGTCCTTATACCCCGGTCAGTTAAAATGACAAGTTATTAACAAACGCAAAGAAAAGAAAGCAGACAGTACTGCAAATTTTCTTATATTGAAACGCTCTCATACAACATTTAAGCAATTTAATACCATCTGGTCATTGGTAACTCGTTATTGATTCCTTTGCTGATAAGGATTTGGTGCAAATCGATAATACCGTTATTAAAGGTAGCAGCACAGGCGCAAAGGTACAAATCCCACATTCTCGTGAATTCAAGCCCCATCATCTTTTCTATCTCATCCCGGTGTTCATTAAAGTTTTTATCCCAGCACCGAAGTGTTCTATTATAATGCCTCCGCAGACTTTCAACATCCAGAGTATAAAAATTATAGTCTGCGCACAGATTGATGATTTCTCTGAGACTTGGTACCATACCGCCGGGGAAAATATACTTCTTAATCCAGGCATCACCCGGGTATTCCCTCAGGGCACTGATGTAATGCAATAGGAATAAGCCATGGGGCTTTAACACCGAATCTGCACAGGACATAAATTGGCTATAATTATCTCTTCCAACATGTTCTATCATTCCAACACTTACAACTCTGTCAAAAGACCAGCCTTTCTTTGGCAAATCTCTATAATCCAATATTTCTACGGTTATCTTGTCACTTAAGCCTTCTTCTTCAATTCTTTGTTTGAAGCTATTATACTGTTCTTTACTCAGGGTGATACCTTTACCCGACACTCCGTATTCTTTCACCGCCCGGATGAGTAAGCTTCCCCAGCCGCAGCCAATATCAAGAAGTTCCATTCCCGGCTGTAAATAGAGTTTCTTAAGTATTCTGTCGATCTTATTGTTCTGTGCATCGTATAAAGTATCTGTATCTTTCGCAAAGTAAGCGCAGGAATAGCTTAAGGATTCATCCAGCCAGAGCTTATAGAAGTCATTGCCTATATCATAATGAGAAGATACTTCCTGCTTTTGATTCTTTTTGGAGCTGGAAGTAAAGATTAACTTTTTTAAGGCTTTTTTGTCTGTATGAAATTTTCCCATCTGACCCAAAAAGCAATTCAGAGCATGATATAAATCACCTTCGATCTCCAGGTCACCTTTCATATAAGCTTCACCCAGTGCAATTGATGTACTAGTCAGCAGATCAGTAATCGGGATTTCCTTGTTAAATTTAACTTTAAACAAGGGCTCACCTTCTCCGATTAGATGTTCTTTCCCCTTTAGCTCTATTATAAAGGGCTTTTCATCAAACTTTTTCATAAAGTCTATCATTAAGTTGTTTAGTGCCATATTATTTTCTCCTTTTATTTAAACTTCCTCACATACATTATTTACCATAATTATGAATTAATTCTTCTCTTTTATAATTTTTGGTAAAGCAGTATTAGAAACAGATAAAATAATATATTCAAAAAGTCAATAAAATTTACAATATTCAATAAGTAGAAATAAAGAAGGTTTGGGAAACACTTGGTACCTTCTATATTGTTATATCGCCTTTATAGTTATACCGCCTATGTAGCTATAACCTCATTATTGCTATCCCCTCTTTATAGTTATATCCTCTTTATAGTTATATCCTCTTTATAATTAGCTGTCTTTATAGTTATGCTATCTTTATAGCTACGCTGTCTTTATAGTAAACCAGCAAATAGTATAGGTTCTTTCCAGCTCAAATCCCACTTTAAATGCAGTTTTTTCAGAGGCTACATTATCCTCTGTACAGTCCCATATACAGTCTCTTTCTCTTTTACCAGCTTCCAGTAATGTCTTATAAACTAACATTGTAGAAATACCCTTATTTCTATGTTCAGTAATAGTATCAACCCCAATATTGTCATGCCTCTTATAACGGCATGTAACCAATGCCCTACTAACTATGTGATTGTCAATGACAGCTGCATAACCATAGCCGTTATTTAAATAAGCTTCCGTAGTTCTCCAGGTACTCCTTATCTCTTCTGTAACATACTCAATATTATCAAATGCTCTCTTAAGAAAATTACCATCTATTGCAACTAGCTCATATATTTTACTTACTTTTTTAGTCCCCTCCTTAGGGTGTTGTTTCAAAACAAGAACCTTCTGCTGTTCTGAATCAATATTCCTGTCTCCAAAAATCTCAAAAAGCATATTGGTTAACTCATCGCTATCTGCTCCACATTCAAAATAGTTTATTTCTCTTTCCTCCAAAAATTGAAAAATCTCAAATTCAAAAAAATTACGCAGATAACCATACGCAGATTTTTCCAGAGCTTTTCCCATTAACTGAAAGCCTTTTTGATATTCATTCCAAACAACCGCAAATGACGGTCTTTCAAGGTTATTAACCCATACCCGCCCCTCCATACTATCTTCTAGAACACAACTAAAATAAATGCAGCTTGTATCGATTGAAAGCAATTCAGCCAGATATTTAGTTTTTTTTACTATCTCAACCATTCTAACCTCCAAATTAAAGACTAACATAACATATACTCTACCACCTCCGCACCTGTATAGCAAACTCAAACCAAAAAAAAGATTCAAAGAAATGAAAGGGTGCCTGCATTATTTGTACTTGCAGCAGAAGAATTTACTGAGATGCTCATACTGTTTACTCCTTTGTATTTTATTACTGAGATTATTATAGTATATTGATTATAGAAATGTATAAAAACACAGAAAATTCATCAAGGAAATATTCTTCTATCTATCCATTAACAGAGTAGTTAAGGGTTACATGAGATACTATAAGAACATACCCTGCAGTCTTAAATTTTCGTACGTAAAACCTAGAATTTTTATTGTATTTTTTCAGGTGTATTTATTATAAACTAATCTTTATGACAATAGGTAGACCACCTGTCAGTTTCAGAACCAATAGAAAGGTGCACGTAAATGAAAAAACCTGTAATTCATTTTTCTAAGCCCAAGGTTAGACAGCAAATAATATTCATCTGTATGCTCTCTACCTTTATTCCATTGTTTTTTGTAGGCTTATTTTCGATTATGCAGGCAAGAATGCAAATGTCAGAACAATATAAATCTCAGGTAAATGCAGCCGCATTAAGAATCAATTCAACACTTTTTGATATCACTACTTCTTTATATACTTCCTGTGATAATCTAATCAATAGTAATTACCTGCGAATACTTTTAGGCTCTGATTATAGTATTTCAAGCGAAGATCATCAATACTATAAACTAGCCTCAAATGCACTCTCAACGATGCACTCTACAACCGCTGCCATAGCTTCTATTATGATTTACACCAACAACCCAAACATCCCTAGCAATTCCCACATTACTACCGTGGATGATTACAGCAGCTTACCATGGAGGGAGCAAATAGTTGGAAATACAGTAAACAGCTGGCAATGCCTCACGGGCGAAGACAGTTGGCATAATAAGGTTTATGAGCTTTCGATTATCAGGCGTATAGGTGTTAATTCTACCAAGTACTCCGCTTATCTGGTATTAAGTATTGATGCAAATTACTTAAAAAACCGATTACTTGGTAGTGAATATACGGTTATGGCTTCTGTGGATAATGAACCTACATTTTACGCTTCTGAGAAAAGATGGCTTCAAAAGCTGATTCCCTTTCCATCAGAACTTGATAACAGTTATTATAAATACACCGGACCTATTATGATAGACTCTAAAAAGCAGCTGGCTAATATCGTTACCTTCCTTCCTTACAAAACCTATAATAAGTTTTACATCTGTGTTTCGGACCCAAATGCATATTCCAGGCTCAACAGGATTACTTTGATTTATATCGTTATACTCATTACAGCAACCTTATTTCCAATTATTTTGACTATTTTGTTTTCCTCCTATTTTAATTCCCGTTTGCAGACCTTAAAAAATGCCATGCATCAGGTTAGCCAGGGTGATTATCTTATTATGAAATTATTTAAGGGTGATGATGAACTGACTGAGATCTTTAAAGACCTGAAAGCAACGGTTCAAAAGATTTCTGAAAAAGAAGCAAAATTTTATCAGTCTCAGATTATGGAGCAACAGCTTATAAATAAACAACAGCAAATGGAATTTAAGATGCTTGCAAGTCAGATCAATCCGCATTTTTTATATAATACCTTGGAAACAATACGTATGCAGGCATTGTCTACCGGTAATAAGGACGTAATAAACTCCATAAAACTTCTGGGCAAGTCCATGCATTATGTTTTGGAGAATACCGGAACCGACTCAACTACCCTTGCAAAAGAACTGGAGTATGTAGAGGTATATTTATCGATACAAAAGATACGATTTGGTGACAGAGTAAATTATACAATTCAATATTCAGAGGATATGGATTTAAACGATTACAAGATTTTACCTCTTTTATTACAGCCGGTCGTTGAAAATGCCGTTATACATGGTCTGGAACGAAACCTGCTCAACGGCCAGATTATTATTAATATATCAAAACCTGCAGATAATCTGCTTTTCATAAAAATATCCGATAACGGAAAGGGTATGAATGTTGATAGCTTAAAAGAACTGAATAACCGGATTAATTCTGCCTCTCTTGACTCTGCCTCAAGTATTGGCCTGTATAACATCAATCAAAGGATTAAACTTCTCTATGGAGCAGAATACGGTATCACCTTTACAAGTCAGCTTAATGAGGGCACAACAGTAACCCTGATTATACCTGCCATTGTAATCAAGGAGGAATAGGCATATGGAATATACATTGCTTGATGTATTGATTGTTGATGATGAGGCCATTGTTAGAGAAGGTCTCAAGTATGTTATTGATTGGTATGCTCTCGGTTTTTGCATCTGTGGAGACGCAGCTTCGGGAGAGGAAGCAATCGAAAAGATAAAAAAATATAACCCTAATCTTGTTCTGCTGGATATCCGAATGCCCGGTATGGATGGAACGGAGCTAATTGAACAGGTACGCAGCTCCGGATTTCAGGGTGATTTTATTATATTAAGCGGCTATTCTGATTTTAAATATGCTCAAACAGCTTTGCATTATGGTGTTTCCTTTTATCTGACGAAACCAATTGATGAGGAGGCTCTGGAAAAAGCAGTAATAACAGTGAAAGAGAAGATATTGAAAAACAAAGAAAAAGAAAAGTCCTTGAATCAATATCTGATTAAAGCGAAATCAACGGTTCTTAAAGACCTGATGCTGGGAACCGAGCCTAATAGCTCCATTAATTATTTAGAAATGGGATTATATGCTCCTATTTATCAGGTTGTAATTTACGAAGGATATACACCTTTTTTCACTACCTACAGTTTTGCTGATTTGCTTAAGGTATCGAATCAAGGAAACAATTCCTTTGAGCATATCACTCTGGATCACCAGGAAATTATACTGCTTAAAGGAAACCATGCTCTGAGCAAATTCAATACCTGTCTGCTCCATTATGAAAATGGTACTCAGAAAGGTTCTCCTCTTGATTCCATCTTTCTTACACATGGAAGAACGGTATCAGGCCTTTTTGATATACATTTATCCTATAAGGACTGCAGGCGGCTGATGGACAGACGATTTTTCTGTTTTGAAAACCAGCATGTTTTATCCTACGAAGTGTTACCCGAGATATCTTCCTACCAATCCATCATAAGTGTTGAAAAATCAAAGTCTTATAGCAATAAAATTGTAAATTATATTCAAGCCATAAACAAACGAATGTTATCCGAAATACTACAGGAACTAAAAGGCTCATTATACCAAAGTGGTGATGATGTTATAACCATAAAACACTTTCTGGCTGATATTTTTCTTCAAGCGAAACAAACCATAATGCATAAATACAGTCATATCGACATTCCTTTTGCACACAATTCTGTTATTATTGAAATAATCGAAAACAAGTATTATTTGTACGAAATTATTCAGTATTTTACAGAACAGTTTGAAATGATCATCCGAGCCATTGGCAACAGCTCAAACGAAAGTATTTTTAATGATATTCTTTATTATATTGAGCATAATTATTCCGCTCCATTGAAATTAGAAACTATAGCCTCCTTATTTGGGTATAACAGTTCCTATTTGGGTAAATTATTTAGCCAGAAGATGAATCAGAGCTTTAATTCTTATCTGGATGAAGTGAGAATCAAACATTCTGTGGAACTACTGGAAGATACGCATCTGAAGGTGTATGAGATTGCAACTAAGGTTGGATATAGCAATGTGAATTACTTTCACTATAAATTCAAGAAATTAAAAGGAATAAGCCCCGTTGAATTTAGAAAAGAAACTATTTGATATCCTCTAGTAAAAGTATGAAAAAGGGAGCTGTTTCAAAACTAAAGTATTAATTAGTTTTGAAACAGCCCCTTTTCATTAATGCATTGAGTGCGATTATTGGTTATTTGCTAAAAACTCTTTATTTACTGCATATCTGTCTTCACAAGTTTTTTTGTCAACTGCATATACCTGATCATATCCTAAGCCCAGTGCAGTATCCTGCATCTCTTTTAACAGACTGTCAAATTCAGCCTGATTCTTTGCAAATACCATCTGCCAGGAATACTGAACGATAATTTGCTTGCATTGTTCCTTAATTGCGCTGATATCTGTTGTGTAGTCAGCTCCAGAGAAAGGAATACCAGGATTTACTGCAATCATATTCTTGTCTTTGTAGTATTCTATGCCTGTTACATAATTCTCATTGTGTGCTGACCAATCCTTTGAAAGAGTAGTTGCAGTTAAATCAGCATATTCTTCCCATCTTTGATAGTTGTAATTCATACCGGTTTCTTTATTAATTTCCGTAATTCCAACGGCATTGTAGTTCAATGCTGAGATACCGTCTTTCCAGGTACCGCCACCCCATTCCTCGGGTACTTCTAATTTCTGATCCATTTCTATGAATGCTTTTTTACCAAACTCTGTGAATACGGGTTTTCCGTCCTTCATTTCCCAAGTCAAGCCTTCGGGTCCACATTTACCACCGGTCTGGGTGGCAGACATCATAACACCTTCGGGGGAATATAACCAGTCAATAAAATCTGCTAATCTCTGAGGATCTTTTGCCTTGCTGCCAATCATAATTGCAAAGGAGTTATCACCTAAAGGTGTGTTTCCAAAGCTTAGATATTTACCATCCTGTATCGTAACATCAGCAAAGCCCTTACCAGCAGCCAGGTTATCTGCCGTATTATACGTACCGTTGCCTAACCAAGGCCATAAGGAATAGAGTACTGCGCCATCGGTGAACTTAGCCGATACGGAATCAAAGTTCTGGGTTGTTGATTCAGGGTCGACTAATCCCATCTGGTTGGCATCATACAGGAATTTCAATGCTCTTACATACTGAGAGTTGCTATCAATCATGCTTTGTATATCATTACCGGCTACATCATATAATGCAAAACCCTGAGGGTTATAGCCATATAATGCGGTAAAGGAACCGGCATTCTGCATGATATCTCCATCCCAGTCCTGAAATAAGGAAAATGCATAAACATTCTTACCTGAGTCACTTTTTCCCGCTTTTTCCTGCATCTGTTTAAGAACTGGTAATAAGTCTTCTAAAGTGTTAATGGTAGGATAACCAACCTGACCGTATAAATCCCAACGAACACTGGGTGCACAAGTCGGATCAGTTGCCTCTGTTGGCTCTGTTGGTGATAACAATGAGGTCTGGCTGGGTACTGCCCAAAGACCGTCTTTCTCTGCAAGTTTACTGGTATTCTCGATAGCATCCATACGTTCCTGCAGATTCTTTTCATTCCCGATATAATCTGTTAAATCAAGTACTAAATCTGCGCTTACCAAATCTTTTAATCTGCTCTGATTTGCATTGGTAAGAATTAAATCACCTAAATTACCGTTAGCGGAACGTGTCTGGTAAAGAGTATCACCACCACCTGCAACATTTGGTGCGATAATATTGAGTTCCATATTAAACTTGTCTTTTACTATTTTTGCGAACCAGCCTGATTGAGTTCCCTGGAAGTTTGCCTGACTGTCGAAAACATCAACGGTAATGAAGTCTTTATAAGTGCTTTCAGTTTCTGTGCCGCCTGTTCCCCCTGGTGTTTCTGTCTTATTATCGTTGTTGCCTTTGCTGCATCCTGTTAACATCGATGACAGCATCGTTAAGCATAATGCTGCACTTAACACGCTTTTTGTAAATCTGCTTTTTTTCATTGTAAATCCTCCTCTTCTCCTTTTTAAATTTTTTATTTAAATTATTGAATAAAAAATTTCTCTTTAACCTTTCACTGCTCCAATCATAATACCTTTGACGAAATATTTCTGGAACATCGGGTAAATGAATAATATCGGTAATACAACGATTACGGAGATTGTCATTCGTATCGATGTCGGTGTCTGCATGGTGACAAGACTGGAAACAGCTGATAAATTACCGGATGCCTTCACCAGTAATGCCAATGAACTTGCCTGGTTGATATAAGAATATAGCAGATACTGTAAGGAATAAAGTTTCTGATCCGTTATATAAATCAGGGTATCCTGGAAGGAATTCCACTGACCTACGGCTGACCATATCGCTATTGTGGCTAGTATTGGTGTACTAGTGGGAAGTATTATTTTAAAGAATCTAGTTAACACACCTGCACCGTCTACCTCTGCGGCTTCCTGAAGTGATGCCGGGATAGATTCCACATAGGTTTTTACCATGATGATGTTGAAGGGCTGTACAATCGCAGGGATTATATATACCCAAAAGCTATTGTTAAGACCTAAGGATTTCATCGTCATAAACATCGGAATTAAACCTGCACTGAAATACATGGTAATTACTACTGCTCTGTACCACAATCTTCTGCACCACAATTTCTGCTGACTAAACATAAATCCTAAAAAAGCGGATGACATAACCGTACATACTGTACCGATTACAGTTCTGGCTACCGAGATAAATGCCGCATTTGCTAAGCCGCTTAATTGAAATACATCTATATAATTCTGAATATGCAGCTGCTTTGGAATCAGATTAATATAGCCATTGGCACTAAGTTCATTGGAACTGATTGAATTTATAATCAAATAGTAAAATGGATAAAAACATATAATTGTGAACAAAGCAAAAAAAGTATAATTAAATGTATTAAACAGAACATCTCCCGTAGTTAATTTTCTTTTAGCCCCAACCTTTTTATTATTTTTCATAATGTACCCCTCTCTATATAATGCTTTCGCCTCTGGTCTTTTTCGATACAAAGTTAACAAAGAATAACAATGTCAGACTTACCAAGCTTTTGAGGATACCGATTGCTGTTGCCAATGATAAACTTTTACCTGTCATACCAATGTTATAGACATATAAGTCAAGTACCTGAATGTGCTGTTTGTTGAATGCATTCTGAAAGACATAATATTGGTCCATACCGTTTGATAAAAAGCTGGATACGGTAAACATTAACATAACCAAATAGGTAGGCATTAAGGAAGGAATCGTGATATTTTTAATAATGTGGTATCTACCAGCTCCATCTACTCTAGCTGCCTCGAACATTTCCTGGTCAATACCGGCAATCGCAGCCAGATATATTATAGCCCCCCAGCCCAAACCTTTCCATATACTCCATAAGATCATCATAAGCCAGACATGATCATTGCTGTCCAAAAATTTAAGCGGTGCATTGATAAGATCAAACTTTTGCAATACACTGTTTACCATTCCCGTTGAGGAAAACAAACTGAAAGCTACAGAATAAACCAGAGTCCAGCTGATGAAATTGGGAAGAGTTGTTAAAGTCTGTACCACATTTTTAAACCGCTTACTTTTAATTTCACTTAAAAATACTGCAAATAAAACAGGAAGGAAGGAAGTTGCCAGTCCTAAAAAGCTCATTGCAAATGTATTTTTTAGCACAATAAGAATCTGTTTTACCTGTGTTGGATTACTATATAATGCTTTAAACCACTTAAAACCAACAAATTCTGTCTGTGATAACTTGAGTGGAGCTCTATAATCATAGAACGCATATATCCATCCATGCAACGGGTAATACGAAAACATAAAACACAAGACAAGAAAAGGAAGTATAAGCAAGAACATCTTCTTGCCTTCTATATTATTTTTTCTCTTCTTATATGTACTTTTATTTGGCGCTGCATTGTTCTGTTTCAATTTTGTAGCCATCTTATGTCCTGCCCCTTTCAAAATCGGTTCTCTCTTGCTCTCATTATTTTAAAGGAAATACCCTAATGTTAATACATCAGAAATCCTATGTTAAATCACATAATTATTTGTGATAACGACTATTTTTTGTGTAATATCTATAAATTAATGTAATCCATCTCTATTTTTTAGAGTAGTTTTGTGTATCTATATAACATAAAATTTATGTATTATTAAACATTATTTTAAATACTACCATAAAATTTATTCGCTTATGCAAGCAACTTATCTGAGAGGAAATTAGATGAAATTTAACTTGAGCAGTCCTCTAATGGACTTTTTAACAACAACTGCACAGTATATAGCTTTAAACGTCGTTTTTATTATTTGTTGTATTCCTATTGTCACAATTGGTCCGGCACTTGTTGCACTTTATCAGGTCATAATGAGAGAAACCAGAGGGGAATACGGATATCTGATGCGAAAGTACTTTCAGCATTTTAAAGAGATGTTTTTACAGTCATTTCTGACCTTCCTCTCTTTAGGGTTAATCGTTTTATTACTTCTATTTAATGTTGGGTTTTGGAATGCGATGGAAGGTATCCTTGCTAATATTATTATTGTGCTTGTCTATATCATGCTACTGGCTGTTGCCTGTACCTTTATCTATGTTTTTCCGTTAATGGCCAGATTTAAGAATAATTTTTTACAGACTATTAAAAATGCTTTATATATTGCTCTGACAAACCCAGTTGATACTATCATGCTAGTTGTAATTCATACATTGGTAATCGCTATACTATATTTCTTTCCATCCAGTCAGATTTTTATGTTATTTGTCGGTTTCTGTTTTATTATATCTTGCAATTCTTATATTTTGCAAAGAGTATTTAAGAAGTATGAGGCTGATACCACCCCCCAAGCTAACATCCACTAAAGCAGCATTGAGAAAGTATACCCCTATATTTCTTCAATTCCTTTCATCCAAATAAAAAGAATTCCATATCAATCTATTGAAGATTGGTATGGAATTCTTTTTTATGACAGGTAACTCACTCAACGATTCCTCTTGCATACATCTAAGAGCTTCTACTTTCTCCTTGCGGAAAAAGTAATACTCCTATTTAGGACATTTCCGGTGTGATAAAAACGTTAAATTCAAACTCTTTTTCACTCAATTGATATTTCTCTAAAAGTTGCGGACCGCAGCTTGTAGAACCAATTCCTGATTGCTTATAGTCAACGCAAAGAATGGAATAGCCACTCTTTCTCAGTTCATAATTATGTTTTTTATTTGACAATTCCTCTTGCGAATACTCAGAGGCATTAAACGAAAAATCTTCCTCTGATTCTATTTTAAGGCTTAAAACTCCATTTCCAATTTTAACGTATTCGCAACCAAAATGCGAGGAGTTCTCCTGAGGTTTTATATAATCTTCATACATTTCGTCTATTTTATCTGCAAAGATTCCTTTATAGGAGGCTCTATGTTTGTCACTGTAACTTTCATAAGGTCCATATCCATAATACTCAACTTCTGAAAAGCCATTATCCATAAACAGCCTAAGACCAAAGCGAGGTAAATAAGGACGTTTATCTGCTACTATAACCTTACTGTTAATTTTAATCTGACCACTCTTGTATACATATATTTTGTTGAACAACTCAAAGGTATTATGATAAGCATACCAGCCTAAAGCTGAATGATTGGAAATTACTATGAAATCCTCCGTTTTTGATACCTTTGTTGCGTATACTTTCGTAATCAGTTCATTTAAATGGAATTTGAGCCAATCACCTTTAACAGCACAATCATTATCTGTTGGTGCACGAAATGCATTGAATTCCATTGGCTTTTCAAGCAATCTTATATCGTTAAATTCCATCTTATCAAATAATCCCTTACGCTTATCAAAACAATAAGTAAAATTATCACCTAGTATCTCAATAAAACGTTCATTTTCCTTAACGTCAATTTGTTGCTTTGAGGCAGTAGGGGTAACGTTTCTGTCTTTTTCACAAATAGCAAATTGTACAAAACCAATTTCCGATCCACTTTTAGCCCACTCCGTATCCTTCTTCTGCGTAAAAACAAACCTAATATACAAGCTCTCACCTGATAATCCTGCCAGTTTAGAAATTGTTATTAATTTTTTCGATTTTGCAGGTAACTTTATATCCATTTCTTCTGCGAGGATTAAGCTTCCTTTTTCTGTTACTTCGTATCTGCATATAAGTTTCTCAGATAATTCAGTAAAGTCATAGGTGTTAACAAATTCGTATACACCTCTATCCATATAGATTGGATTGATACGAATTGGCTGATATACATTTTTAAGTTCTTTTAAGCCTGTATGAGGAGTTCTGTCCGGATAAACCAAACCATCAATACAGAAATTTCCATCATGCAACGGCTCCTTATGGTCCCCGCCGTAAGCGTACATAGTTTTACCATTTTCAGCTACTCCCAGGTCCACCCCATGATCGCACCATTCCCAGACAAAGCCTCCACATAATCTGTCATATTTATATAATACGTTCCAATACTCTTCTAAATCCCCCGGACTGTTTCCCATTGCATGGCAATACTCACAGAGTACAAAAGGTCTTTTCTCCATTTGGTTGGATAAAAATTGTTTTTCTATCCATTCCGGTGAAGAATACATTGATGAGACAACATCCAGCGTCTCCTCATTGTCTAAGGCTTTTTCTGTTCCTTCTAATTCATGCATGCTCTGATAATGAACAAGTCTTGTATTATCAACTGACTTTATATATCTGGCTGCCCTTTCAAAGGCTTTGCTATATCCACTTTCATTTCCCATAGACCAGAATATAACAGATGGTCGATTAATATCTCTGGAAATCATTAAATCGATTCTGTCCAGAATTGCAGCCTCATACTCTTTTATATTAGCCACCAATGCAATGCCAGAATAATCCCCATTGTTATCCGTGGTATGAGATGCTTCCACACTGCCATGTGCTTCAATATCAGCTTCGTCTATCACATAAAATCCCATTTCATCACAAAGCTGGAGAAATATTGGAGCATTGGGGTAATGGGAGGTTCTTATAGCATTTATATTATGTTGCTTCATTAATAGTAAATCCTCTATCATATCCTGTTTTGTAACACATGCCCCTGTTTTAGGATTACTGTCATGACGGTTAACACCTTTGAATTTGACTGCTTCCTCATTTATCAGTACACATCCCTTCTCAACTTTTATATTACGGATGCCCATCTTCTCACCGATGGTCTCCTGATCTGTATACAATATTAATTTATATAGATATGGGTTTTCCGCATTCCAAAGAATTGGTGATTTTACCTCGAATTTCGCTTTATTATCAATCAGCGGTGCTTCAAAAAGCAGGTTATCCTCTGCATCAAGCAGCTTAACACAAACCACAGTATTGGTTTGCACCAATACATCAATATTTACACTGTCAATATTCTTATTGTAGTCGCTGGTTACGGTATATTTATATACCCTTTTCTTAGGTCTTGATAACAGATAAACATCGCGTATTATTCCTGAAAACCTCCATTTATCCTGACACTCCAGATAAGTTCCATCGCACCACTTAAGAACCATAACTGTAATACTGTTCTCACCATTTATTAAATATTCTGTGATATTGAATTCACTCGTCATATGTGTAACCTGACTGTAGCCAATGAATTTTTTATTGACATATAGATAAAAGCAGCTGTCGACTCCTTCAAAATTCAAAAATCTCTCTAAACCATCGGATAAATCCACCTGGAACTCTCTTTGATATAGCCCAACCGGGTTTTCATCCGGAACATAAGGTGGATTATATGGAATTGGATATCTTACATTCAAATACATTGGTTTGTCATAACCATATAATTGCCAGTTTGCTGGAACCGGAATTGTTTCACTAAAACCTTTATCCAAAAAATCCTCTTCCACATCCAGAAAACTATCATAATACCTAAAATTCCAGGTTCCATTTAAAAGGTGAAAATAATCTGAGCTCTCTCTCTCCTCAAATGGATTTGAATCTTTCGGAAATGGTATATAATAATTTCTGTTAGGTTCTGTGTTTATATGTAATTTGTCCGGTGCTTCATGATATATATTATTTTGCTTCATTTTGGCTCTCCTTTTAATACATCTCCCTCAATATATAACAATATTAACATTTACAATAATATTATATATTGCATATTGTAAGACCGTCAATAAAATGATATTATTCTATATAAGTATATGAAACAACAGGTGATTAGCATGAGTAAAATTATATATCCAATTAATCCTCCAAACAGCCACCTTCCCATTCTCGTAATGGGCATAGGTTATGAGGATAATCAACCACATATGCAAAGAAAAGATGGGTACCCCATACATCAGATTTTTATTTGTAAAAGCGGGGAAGGCACCTTAAGGGTCAATGATAAGACCCATATAATTAAAAAAGGGTCTTTCTTTTATTTAATGGCAAATTCCCCTCATGAATATTATGGAAATTCAGACAAGTGGGAACTTAGATGGATTTCCTTTTCAGGAAATCAAATTGATGATATTTTAACTGAGCTTAAATTTGACAGTAATCAACTTGGGGTACTTAGTATTAGTAATATTGATAAAATGGAAGCTTCCTTAAAAAAAATATATGTATCCTTGAAATCAGAAGATATTTCCGGAAAATTTATTGCTTCCAGCGTTTTATACGAGATACTTGTAGATTTGTATACTATGATACATTCGAAACAGGAAGATGAATCCTCAGAAGGAAATAGTATAATTAATTTAATCAGGCTTTATATTGATGAACATTATAATCAGGATATGACCTTGGAGGAGCTTTCTGATCTTGCTAATATAACTCCTCAGTATTTGTGTAAGTTATTCAAAAAACATCTAGGCCTTAGACCCTTTCAATATATTACAATGAAAAGAATACAATATGCCAAAAATATGTTATCTGATTATACAATGTCGGTTAACGATATCGCACATAAGGTAGGATTTAGCGATTGCAGTTACTTTTGTGCCATCTTCAAAAGATATGAAATGGTTACACCAACACAATTTAGAGGATTATAGCTAATCTCAATTTCATACCGATTGCTTCCTGAAATATAAGAATTTTAAGAACATATATTTAAATGCCAACGCCAAAAAACGGGAAGCGAATTGCTTCGCTTCCCGTTTTGAACATTCTATTACAAAAAGTATTAACTAAGACTATATCTTACCAACCATTCACTTTTTTTCGTATCCGGATGGTGCTTCTTATTTTCAGCTGTTCCAGGCTTAAGCCCTAGGGTTGTTGAAGCAGCCTTGAACAGACCTCACCGAAAGTACCCTTATTAATAAATATGAATAATAGCTCATATACCCAGATATTAAATATAAACTAATGTTCTAATATCATTATCTTATATATATTAAATCTTCTTTACCGGTCTTAAGATTTGATATCCCAACCCTTCCGGATAATGGCGTTGGTAATCTTGACATACCTCCTCATTCCATTCATACCCTATAGCCTCTGGGTCAAAACTCCATGCAAGCTTCTCAACCCTTCTCATAACTTCTTCATTTGCAGATAAATAGTTAAATGGCGGATGACTGAATACAATATAATAACTTCCAGGAAATTCACCTCGTAACTCGAAACCTTCAGGTATATCTCCATTATAATCAACATTTACTCCAAGGCCATAAAAATAATATCTTTCTCTATTGCTCCATATCCAACCTGCTGTATGTCCGGTTACTATTGGATGTGTATATGTATCACTAATACTCGATACAATTCCTGTTAATAGATCACAATCATGCCCTGGCCATATCACACCGTTTTTAGTAGTTGACCGCTTATACACTCCTAGATATCTGTGAGCAGGAATATACTCAATTCGATAGGAAGGTAAAACCAAATTGTCCATTGTCAAATCTCCTTTTTCAATATAATAAGAAGGGGTAATCACGATTTTTTTCATAGATATCGGAATTGGAATAGGATTTTTTCGGTAGGCAGCCGGTGTACATCCGTATGCATCCTTAAACGCCCTCGTCAGAGCAGTCTGTGATGAGAATCCATAATCCAGTGCAATATCAGTGATTCCATCACAAGAATCTCTTATAGCAAGTGTAGCTTTACACAAACGCCGTTTAGCCATATAACTTTTTAATGTCATTCCTGCGATCCGGTGAAATTGTGTTGAACAATAGTAAGGTGAATATCCTATTTGCCCAGAAATCTCACTAAGTGAAGGATTATTTATCGCATTATCATCAATCCAATCAATCATTTTTTGAATTGCATATATCCATTCATACAAATCGTATCGCCTCCTTTCATATTTAGTATAATAAAAGAAAGATTTTATATCTTCACATGACTTGCAAAAGTTCATATTTCAGTGTGCATTCTCTAAGTATGTATATCCCACGGGTGCATTTCTTTCTATATTCAAAAAAACTACTCGACATAAATACAACGTGTATATGAAAAAATGTACTAAACTATGATTTACATGTGAGTCTTATGCGCTGTAATTATAGTATAACTATATGCATTTACTGTTATTGTACAATTATCAATATTTATATACCAGTTCTTACCTTTTCTAACTATATAAGCATCTGTACTTTCTATCTTCTCTCTGCACCAATTAACTACATCCTCGACCTCTAAAGATAGATTTCTCTTAATTCTCATGATACCTAATTCAGTTGTATGTAACCTATCAAGGTTTAAAATCAGCTCATTTTGACTGCTAAGTTCCATTTTCTTAACCCTTCCACTAGTATGTTATCAAATAATACCACATGTACTAATAAAATTATACATGAATCAAAGGCACCTAGAAAAAACACCCTATCACTTTAACATGATAGGGTGTTCTATTAATCTTTACTGATTAAGTTCAGTCTGTCTTAAGCCAAACCACTTAATGTCAAAGATTTATTATTTTTTAGCGTTTAATACTGCCTGTGCTGCTGCAAGTCTTGCGATAGGCACACGGAAAGGTGAGCAGGATACATAGTTAAGTCCTACATTGTGGCAGAATTCAACTGTTGAAGGATCTCCACCGTGCTCTCCACAGATACCAAGCTTGATGTTAGGTCTTGTAGCACGACCTTTTTCGGATGCCATTTTAACTAACTGGCCAACACCTTCCTGATCAAGTCTTGCGAAAGGATCAGATTCGAAAATCTTGTTGGTGTAGTAAGAATCTAAGAACTTACCAGCATCATCACGAGAGAATCCGAAAGTCATCTGTGTTAAATCGTTAGTACCGAAGGAGAAGAACTCAGCTTCTTCAGCGATCTCGTTAGCAAGTAATGCTGCACGAGGAATCTCGATCATTGTACCGATGTGGTATTCGATGTCAGAGCCTTTTTCAGCCTTAACAGCTTCAGCAGTCTCAACTACGATATCTTTAACGAATTTTAACTCTCTCTTCTCGCCTACTAAAGGAATCATGATTTCAGGAATGATATCAAATCCTTTTTCGTTCTTAACTTCGATAGCTGCTTCCATAACTGCTCTTGTCTGCATCTTAGCAATTTCAGGATATGTTACGGCAAGACGGCAGCCTCTGTGTCCCATCATAGGGTTGAACTCGTGTAAGGAATCACAAGTAGCTTTAACTTCTTCAACAGAAAGACCCATATCTTTTGCTAATGCAGCAATATCGTCATCTTCTGTAGGTACGAACTCATGTAACGGAGGATCTAAGAAACGGATAGTAACAGGTCTTCCTTCCATAACTTCGTATAAACCTTTGAAGTCACCTTTCTGGAAAGGTATTAACTGGTTAAGAGCTTCTTCTCTGGCTTCAACAGTCTTAGAAAGGATCATCTTTCTAATCTTGTGGATTCTTTCACCTTCAAAGAACATATGCTCTGTACGGCAAAGACCGATACCTTCAGCACCGAACTTAACAGCGTTAGCTGCATCAGCAGGTGTATCTGCATTTGTTCTTACCTTTAATGTTCTGATTTCATCAGCCCATGTCATAATTCTGTCGAAGTTACCGCTGATTGCTGCTTCTACAGTAGGGATATCTCCGATATAGATGTTACCGGTAGAACCGTCAAGTGAGATGTAATCTCCTTCTTTCACAGTCTGTCCAGCAATTGTAAAGTACTTAGCTTCTTCATCAATTACGATTTCACCGCAACCGGAAACGCAAGCAGTTCCCATACCACGAGCAACTACGGCTGCGTGAGATGTCATACCACCACGTACAGTTAAGATACCTTCAGCTGCATGCATACCTTCGATATCTTCAGGTGATGTCTCAAGACGAACAAGGATAACTCTTTCACCTTTTTCATGGTTCTTCTTAGCATCATCAGCAGTAAAGTATACTTTACCAGCTGCAGCACCAGGAGAAGCAGGAAGAGCTTTTCCAACAGGTTTAGCTGCCTTTAATGCAGCAACATCAAATCCGGGATGTAATAACTGATCTAAGGATTTAGCTTCGATTCTTGCGATAGCCTGCTCCTTTGTGATCTTTCCTTCATCTACTAAATCGCAAGCGATCTGAAGAGCAGCGGGAGCTGTTCTCTTACCGTTACGTGTCTGTAAGAAGTATAATGTCTTATCTTCGATTGTGAACTCCATATCCTGCATATCTTTGTAGTGGTTCTCAAGCAGGTTAGCGATTCTCATGAACTCTGTAAATACTTCTGGCATATCCTCTTCCAGTCTTGTAATAGGCAGAGGAGTTCTGATACCAGCAACAACGTCTTCACCCTGAGCGTTGATTAAGTACTCACCGTAAATCTTAGCTTCACCAGTGGAAGGGTTACGTGTGAAAGCAACACCTGTACCGGAAGTCTCGCCCATGTTACCAAATACCATGGCCTGAACGTTAACGGCTGTACCCCAATCTCCAGGGATATCATTCATTCTTCTATAGTAGATAGCACGAGGGTTGTCCCATGAACGGAATACAGCTGTTACAGCTTCGATTAACTGATCAGCAGGATTCTGAGGGAAATCTGTACCTTTTTCTGCTTTATATAATGCTTTAAATGCAGTGATAACTTCTTTTAAATCTTCAGCAGTAAGATCAGTGTCGTAATGAACACCTTTCTTCTCTTTGATTTCATCTAAAACTCTTTCGAATTTCGCTTTGCTGATTTCCATAACTACATCAGAGAACATCTGGATAAATCTTCTGTATGAGTCATAAGCAAATCTGGGATTACCAGTTTTTGCTGCAAAACCTTCTACTGCTGCATCTGTTAAACCTAAGTTAAGGATTGTATCCATCATACCAGGCATGGAAGCTCTGGCACCGGAACGTACTGAAACTAATAAAGGATTCTCAGTATCTCCGAATTTCTTTCCCTGCTCTGCTTCTAAAATCTTAAGTGAATCAAAGATTTGACCTTTGATTTCATCAGTTATTTTCTTACCGCTCTTATAATAGTCGGTACAAGCTTCTGTTGTTACAATAAAGCCCTGAGGGATGGGAAGACCTAAATTGGTCATTTCGGCTAAGTTAGCACCTTTACCACCAAGCAGATTCTTCATATCCGCTTTACCTTCTTTGAACAAATATACCCATTTTGCCATTTTGGTAATAACCTCCTAATTCAATTTCAATAATTTGACTTTCTAGTCACCGTTTAACATTATAACATAAGATTGCTAATTAAGGAAAGAGCTTTTTCCTTTAAAATATGATAAAAATTATATTTAACAATATAATCTTTATAAATATTGTTAAAAAAATATAAAAACACAGGCTGCCGTCAATATTAATAAATAATTTTCCATTATATTCCATCTACCTATCATAAATAACAAACACACAAATAACAGGCTGCCTGTGATACAATCCATTGAAAAAGAGTAATAAAAGAGTAATGTCTTTTTTTACACTAATTTTTAGAATTCGAATTTCTTTTCAAAATATGCCTTTAAGTCTTCGATACGGATTCTTTCCTGTTCCATGGAATCTCTGTCACGAACGGTAACTGCACCGTCGTTTTCGGATTCAAAGTCATAAGTGATGCAGAAAGGTGTTCCAATCTCATCCTGTCTCCTGTATCTCTTACCGATATTTCCTCTGTCATCGAACTCACAGTTGTAGATCTTGCTTAAATCTGTAAAGATCTTCTCTGCTCCTTCGGAAAGCTTCTTGGAAAGAGGCAGTACACCAATCTTAACAGGGGCAAGTGCAGGATGGAAATGAAGTACTGTACGGATATCTCCGTCGCCTAAGTCTTCTTCATCATATGCACCACAAAGGAAGGCAAGAGTTACTCTGTCTGCACCTAAAGAAGGCTCTATAACATAAGGAATGTATTTAATCTTTTTCTCATCATCAAAATATCCCATATCTTCTTTGGATACATTCTGATGCTGGGTTAAGTCATAATCTGTTCTGTCTGCGATTCCCCATAATTCTCCCCAGCCAAAAGGGAAAAGGAATTCGATATCTGTAGTTGCTTTACTATAGAAAGAAAGCTCTGCTGCTTCATGGTCTCTTATACGCATTTCTTCCTTCTTCATACCAAGGGTCAGTAACCAGTCGATGCAGAACTGTTTCCAGTATGCAAACCATTCAAGGTCTGTATCCGGCTCGCAGAAGAATTCCAGCTCCATCTGCTCAAATTCCCTTGTACGGAAAGTAAAGTTTCCGGGAGTAATCTCATTACGGAAGGATTTACCTACCTGACCGATACCAAATGGAATCTTCTTTCTGGAGGTTCTCTGTACGTTCTTAAAGTTTACGAAAATACCCTGTGCTGTTTCAGGTCTTAAGTATACGACATTCTTAGCATCCTCTGTTACTCCCTGGAAGGTCTTAAACATAAGGTTGAACTGGCGGATGTCGGTAAAGTTATGTTTGCCGCATGTAGGGCAATTTATACTATGTTCATCGATGTAGGATTTCATTTCTTCCTGTGACCAGGCATCTACAGCATTCTCAAAGGTAATCTCTTTCTCTGCCGCATAATCTTCTATAAGCTTATCTGCACGGAATCTTTCGTGGCATTCCTTACAGTCCATTAAAGGATCAGAGAAACCGCCTAAATGTCCGGAAGCCACCCAGGTCTGGGGATTCATCAGGATGGCGCAGTCAACACCTACATTATAAGGATTCTGCTGTATGAACTTTGACCACCAGGCTTTTTTAACATTATTTTTCAGCTCCACGCCCAGGTTTCCGTAATCCCAGGTGTTCGCAAGCCCTCCGTAAATCTCAGAACCGGGATACACAAACCCCCTTGCCTTTGCCAAGGCTACTATTTTCTCCATTGTCTTTTCCATCTTAAATCTCCCTCTGCCTTCTTGGGCTTAATATAACATTGTATAAACATAAACAGTACTGCTGTTTTATGGTTTGAATATAATGACAGTTGATTCCTCATCAGATGTCTGAATTCCATGCTTGTCCTTTAAGGTACCGCCAGTATAGTATTTTATAGTACCCTGCAGTAATACGTCAAGCTTCTCTTTTACGATCAGCACCTCATATTTATTATTTTCCAGTGCTGCTGCAGCTGCTGTGGCCTTACCCTTTTTGACTGCTGTAAAGGTCTGAGGCAATTCAACACTTCCGCTCTTTGCCTGTGCTGCCGACAGCAGTACGGTATCTTTTTCATTAAAAATGTTATAATCCTCTATACTTGCATAAGTTAGAATCAGTAACGCTTTACCCTCATTTATTTCCAAGCTCTTTTTTGTTATAGCTTCACTGCCTTTTTCTGTATTATATTTATTGATTTTTTCAGTTACATAAGCTTCAAGCTCAGCGTTATCGTAATAAGTCTTGTCAAAGTCCTCCACGGTAGCTGACTCTATACTGCCGTCTTCCTTTAACAAAAACGTATTATTACTTGTTTTCTTCGAATCGATTTCATCATTTATGCTGCATCCCGCCAGCATAATGAGGCACAATACGAGGGTTGCACTCAAAACCAATTTCTGCATAATCTTCCTCCGTATGGATTTTAATAAAGTCTTTTCCATTGTAACCTTAAAAACTTCTAATTTCAACTTAAAATTATCAGGACAGCATCATTTTCAGTATCTTGAGAGATTTCAATTCTCTGTCGATTTGCCCTTTGGCATGTATATCCACAAAAAGTTCAATTTCTGAAAGAACTTCCTCTGAAACTGTAAAGGTGTAGAGCTTTGTTAAGGGGGCACTAAGTATGTATTGCATGGTGTAAAGGGCAGCTTCTGAAATCCTCAGGGTACCACTTTCTCCTGAAGGGCAGCTGCCGCATAATACACCTGATTGGCTGCTGCTGTATCTGGTCAGATTCTCATTTCTTCCGCACTTTACACAGGCAAATACCTGCGGTGCCACTCCATTTATCTGAAACATCCGAAGCTCGTATATTCTTCGGACCAGTAATTTTCCAATACCTGCAAGGCTCAATGCCTTTAATGACTGATATAAAAGCTTTAAGCTTTCTGTTCCGTCTTCGTATTCATGAACATAGTAATCTGCCAACTCACAAAAATATATACCGTAACAGGCACCTTCTACATCCGGCCTTAATTCTTCAAAATAGTTGGTTATATTAACTGACATAATTGTATAGGCGCTTCTTCCTTCATAAAGCTCAAAGGTTCCAAAAGAAAACGGATTGCTGCATGCCAAAAAGGCACTACCGGGTTTTCGAGCGCCTTTAGCAAATGCTGTAATTTTCCCTTTTTCCTTGGTAAGTATAACTAGTCTTTTGTCATACTCACCCACGGGCATGGCTGAAAGTACCATCCCTGTCACAGCCGAAGTTATCATCTGGGCTGCCACCCTCTTTCTTGTCACCGCTCATCTTGTCCATATCTCTTTCTACGGTACAAGCAATGTAACTCAAATAGTCGTATATGTTACCACTTCTTGCAAATTTGTCCCAGCAATCATTATTTCCCATCTTGTTTCCCCCTTCTAAAACAGGTTTTATGTTACATTAAAAGGATGCCCTGAACTTACCTGTTTTAAACCGGGAATACTATCCAAATATTTATATCTGTATATCTTTTTTATCGTAGCCGTAGTTCTTAATGAGAAAATCACTGTCGCGCCAGTCTTTTTTTACCTTGACCCACAATTTTAAATTTACCTGCATATCCAGAAGATTTTCAATTTCTCTTCTTGCCTGGGTTCCGATCTGTTTTAACTTCTCACCTTTTTTACCGATTATTATACCTTTATGACTGTCCCTTTCGCAGACTATGGTGGCATCAATATCAATCATGCTACCATCCTTACGCTCCTTCATGCTGTCTATTGCTACTGCAATTCCATGAGGAATCTCATCGCTTAGGAGTCTTAGGGCTTTTTCCCTGATAAGTTCAGCCGTAATCTGCTTCTCCGGCTGGTCTGTAATGGTATCTTCATCGTAATACATAGGGCCTTTGGGAAGATAAGAGAAGATTGTCTTTAAGAGTTCTTTCGTATTTTCCCCCTTTAAGGCAGAAACCGGTACGATATCAGCAAAGGGATAGAGATCTTTATAGGTATCGATAAATTTTAAGATTTCTTCTTTCTTTACCGTATCAACTTTGTTTATGACAAGAATTACAGGGGTCTTTATTTTCGTAAGCTGTTCTGCAATATGCCTTTCTCCTGCACCGATGAAAGTTGAGGGCTCTACCAGCCAGAGTATCACATCCACTTCCTTCATGGTACGTTCAGCAATGGATACCATATATTCACCCAGCTTGTTTTTGGCTTTATGAATACCGGGCGTATCCAGGAAAATAATCTGTCCATCCTCCTGTGTATATACTGTCTGTATCCGGTTTCTGGTTGTCTGGGGCTTATCCGAGGTTATTGCTATCTTCTGCCCGATTAAATGGTTCATAAGAGTTGATTTTCCAACATTGGGCCGCCCGATAAGAGTAACAAACCCTGATTTGTATTCCTGCTTTTTCATTTATTCTTCTTCACACTTTCTTTTATCCTTACGTTTGTAAACGGATAGTTAATCTCATTATATAACAGACAGGCATCCGGTTTCTGTCTATACAAGCTGTAGTTTAGGTTTTCCCATATCCAGATATTTTTATCTTTAAGATATGAGTGCTAATACAACTTAAATATCAACCGGATGCTGTCTTAAATACATATTATTTCGAAAGATTCTTGACTTCCAGGAATAAGTCTTTGTTCTGCTCGATCTTATTCTCACTGCCGATAACACAGAGATTACCGCAGTCCAATATTGCCTGAACGATATCTGATAGCTTACGGATATCTTCTTTGGTTGCACCCAGAATCTGATCCCTCTGTTTTTGTATATCTGCTTCTGTAACTCCTGTTAAGAAGGCCCCCATGGAAACATCTCCCTTCATGCGAGGAGTACGGGGCGTATCAATATTACTGATAGTTCCGATGATGTATTTTGTCATATCCCTGTCATCAACGGTAAAGTTCCTGATATAGTCAACAGCCCTGTCGTATACTTCATTGGTTTCCTTTAAGTTAGGATCTCTGTAAGAAGTAAAGTAACCGTTACCGCTGATACTGGAGAAGCCGCACATACAGCCGTAGGCTCCGCCTTTTACACGGATATTGTTCCAGAGATATTCATAACTCATAATGACCTTTAATACATCTAAGGCACCGGTGTACTCATATCCGCTTTGGAAGAAGTTACCGGTACGGGCTACATATTGAACCTGTCCGGAGGTCTTAAAGCCTTCATTTGCTTTTCTCAGCTCAAAATGCTCTGCAAGCTTTTCAACAGGTTCTTCCTTAAGCTGCTCAACAAAAGGCAGAAGTTTGCCTTTCAGGGTATCTAGACCGTCTTCACCGGAGGTAAAGCTGATAATCAGATTTTCCTTTCGGAAGATATAGCACATTAAGAGCTTTAATTTACTGATTACCTCATCTGCCTTCTCCTTAAAGCCTGCATCCAGACCCTCGATAAATTTATAGAAGGAAATACCCTTTGTCTCTTCACTGAACCTTGAGGATTCTGAGAAGTAGGACATAGCCCTGTCTACAGCTGCAGAATGTCCGGCTGAAGTTATATGCATAAGGAGTCTTGATTTTATCTCAGAAATAATCTCCTGTATACGTTTCTTATCATCGAATTTCGTAAAGCTTATGATTTCCTTTAATAAATCAAAGGCATCATCCATTTCTTCATACAGCGCCTTAACATCCAGTATCAGTGCCGGCAGATATTCACTTGTGCTGCCTTTTCGTCCATAAAAGCTCAGATCACAGCTGATACCGCCGGTATGGATATTGATTTCATTGGACAATTCCAGGTAACTGTAATGCTCTGTATCTACAAGACCCAATACGGAGGAAAGAAGTCCGATATAAGGTGTCAGTTCTTTCGGAATCTCTTCCAGATCGAAGATAAGCCTCATATAAGCAATCCCGTTTGTAAAGACATCGTGATGCACAATGGTAATTCCATCCACATCCTTCTCTTCATTATAGAAGGGCTGGGATTTCTTATCAATGTCCTCTACGCTTAACAGCGGAATGCTTTCAAGTTCTTCTTTGGTAGAAGGGGTATCCTGATATTTCTTCAGGTTTATGGTATCTTCAATGAGCCTGGTGATCTCTTCTTTCGTCAGACTCTCTTTGTAGGCCTGCAATTTTTCTTTTAGCTGTGCTTCCTTTTTGGAAGTAAGTCCCTGTTTGGGAAGTAAAGTTACAAGAGTCACATGGGGATTACCTAAGAGATAGTTCTCAATGAGCCTTACATAGTAATCTGTATTGATCTTGCTCTTCAGGTTTTCAAATATAACATTGGAATTCAGTTTAAGGAAAGGCTTGCCATCGTCATAAAGCCAGCTGCTCAACATCTGGATGCCATACATTAATCCCTTCGGGAACTGTCCGAAATCTGCTTCTCTGTATTTGAATTCATAATAATTAATGGCTGCCTTCAGTGATTTCTCGTCCAGCCCTTTCTTTACCAGGCTTTCCAAGGTAGTCTTAATAACCTTTAGGAATTCCTCTCGCTGGTCCTTTTCCGCATTTTTGGAAACCACAGAGAATATGGGCTGATAAGTGTCACTGTCAAAACTGCTGATAATATCTTTACCGATACCGGCATCTAAGAGAGCTTGCTTTAAGGGAGCGCCGGGTGCTGATAATAACACATATTCCAACACCTGGAAGGCCATACACAATTCTCTGTCCAGGTTGGTGCCGATGGATAAGTTATAACTGAAATAGGTATTAGCAGCTGCATCTTCCTGCTCACTTAAAGGATAGTAGCTGATTAATTCTCTTCTTTCTGCAAATGGCTCCTGGAATCTAATCTCGGAATCTACAAAAAGGTAATCAAAATCCTTTAAGTATTTCTCATGAAGCCAGGTTAGCTTCTCATTAATATCCATATCTCCATACAGGTAAATATAGCTGTTGGAGGGATGGTAATATCTCTTATGGAAATCCAGAAAGTTCTCATACGTCAAGTCCGGAATATATTCTGGGTCACCGCCTGACTCCACTCCATAAGCAGTATCCGGGAATAAGGAGTTCTGAATGGTACGGAATAAGAGCTGCTCGGGAGAAGAAAAAGCACCTTTCATCTCGTTGTAAACAACACCGTTATATATTAATTCACCATCTTCTTTCTCCAGCTCATAATGCCAGCCTTCCTGTCTGAAGATTTCCTGTTTCTTGTATATATTAGGATAAAAAACCGCGTCCATATAAACGTGCATAAGATTTTGAAAATCCTGCTCATTACAGCTGGCCACAGGATATATGGTCTTATCCGGATAAGTCATTGCATTTAAAAAGGTATTTAAGGACCCCTTTGCCAGTTCGATAAAAGGATCTTTCGCCGGAAAATCCCTGGAGCCGCATAATACGGAATGTTCAATGATATGTGCTACCCCCGTACTGTCAACGGGAGGTGTACGAAATCCTACTGAAAATACTTTATTGTTATCATCATTTGAGACAACTGCTACTCTTGCTCCTGTCTTCTTATGTTTCAGAAGCACGCCAAAGCTGTTTATATCCTTAAGCTCTTCTTCTAAAAGGAGCTCGTATTCGTTAAGGTTTCCTAACTCTTTGCTGCTTTTTATGTTTCTTGCCATAATGTACCTCCTTTTCTTACCATTATTCATAACTGCAACTATTGGATATTATACCATATTTTCTCAATGTTGTCATGTATAACAGATTATTGTTATATTTATTGCCATAATTGCCTTTCTGTATTCTTATCACTGATTTCCTTTCTGCTTTATTTATTTGATTCCTCTCATTTTCACTGGTGCAATCTGATATTTGATAATAAAAAGATGCATACCAACCTTTACTTAAGCTGGCATGCATCTGGTTATATTTTTTATAACTTAGTTTCTTAATCTTATTTTTTAAATTCTATACTGATATTGCCTACACCGCCGTCAATATCAAGGGAATTATCTGCTGTAGCATTATTCCAGGATAATTCACCATACTTGTTGCCGTCGATATAAATGCTTCCGATACCGGGATTTACCTTTATATTGTAATCATCCGTAGAGCCGGTCAGACTAAGGTCGATTTCTCCAACCCCTGCATTTACAATATTTTTACCGGATAAGGTTCCTTCAATATCAATATTTCCGACTCCTGCATCTATGTCTGTACCCTCTGCGGTTACACCCGTTAAATTAATCTCACCAACACCGCCATTTACCTGCAAATCTCTGGCATATATGTTATAGCCTTTTATATTTCCGACTCCGGCATCTATGTCAAGCTCTTCACAGTTTAATTCTTCAATCTTGATATTACCGGCACCAGCATCGATTTTAACATTTCTGCCTTCATAGCCTTCGGGAAGATACACAGTGATTCGGGGCTTTTTATGGGATTTTATACCCCAGTTAAAAATATTCCAAAAATCTGATTTTGTGCTTATTTTAAGTTCATTACCGGAGACTATCTTTGCTTCAAAATCACTGGCAACATCTACTGCAGTCACACGGATATTCATGTCGCTACCTTCTACTATTGAAAGTTCTCCAACTCCATTTTCAATGTAGAGGTTTTTTACACCTTCAAATTCTTTGTCAAAATCTGCAGTTTCTCCATTGGACATTTCAATTTTACTGTTCCCGTCTGTTACTGCGCCAATCACACCGGTCAGTGCCAGTAAGCCGCTTACTATACCGGTTATGATTATAACCGCCAGGAATATGGCAAACGCCATTGCTGCATACTTAATTATTTTCTGTAATTCACTCATTTAATATCAATCCCTCCAAACATACAGGTAGAGTTAATATAGATCGTCGGCTGCGACTCATTAAAGGTTTTGCTTGCTTTATTGCTCACTCCTCCAAAAATCGGAACGTTAGATACCTTAACATTTACATTAGAAGGCACTGTAATATCAATTCCACCAAATGCAGTAGTTGCGTTGATTACAATATCCTCTTCAATAATAGCATCTCTTAAGTCTAACTCTACTCCGCCAAATATGGCGTTAATACTGGTTCCCATAAATTTCTCACCACGAATGTGATATTCATTTCCTGCAAATATGGCGGAATGCTGATTAGAGCCACCCTGAAATCTTACATTTCTGAATTCATCTCTTTTACCACGAAATGTATTCTTAAAAATAATGCTTAATCCGATTAAAACAAAAACAATGGGAACGATAAGTTTTCCTACCACATCAAAATTCAGTATATCCTGCTGTCCCAATAAGAGCAGTAAACCGATTATAAGCCCTATTACGTTTCCGGTTCCGATACCGTTCTGAAAAATACTTACGGCACAAGGTATAATAATAAACAGCGTCCACCAGCCTGAGAAGAACAGGTTAAAATCCCATAATCCCATTGCATCTCCACCAAAACCTACACCAAGTATAATAAAAATAAGACCCCATATAAAATTCGATGGTGTTATCTTCATAGCCAAATCCTCCTTCATTCATTCTGCAGCTTTGCTGCATTGTGCAACTTATTTGTGCAACATCTATGTTATTATCATACTGAAAAAACCAGGAACACTCAAGTTACATTTGTCATATGTTTTGAGTGGCATCTGTAATAATCTATTGCTTTCTTTAACGGGATTGTTAACAATAACAGGAATCTCTGCATAAGTTCTGTTTATATAGTTGACTTTGCATTTAATCTTAGTTAGAATTTACATAGATTTAAAGGTAATATAAGTTGACTTGTTTTCCTGACACGTACAAGATTAAATTCTATACAGAATGCTTTTTTCACGTTGAAGAAAATGTTAACTATCAACTTATATAAATAGAAAGAGGACGCCATGTATCATATCATTATCAATCCAAGCTCTTGCACCGGTAAAGGTATACATACCTGGCATCGGATAAAAGAAGAACTGGACAGACAATCCGTTCCTTATAAAAGTTATTTAACAAAACATTTCGGCCATGGCCGCCAGCTGGCAGAGCAAATCTGTCAAGCCAGTACTGAACCTGTCAAGCTTATAATCGTCGGAGGCGACGGTACCATAAATGAAGTAGTTAACGGCATACCCGACTTGAAAAAAGTAAATATAGGCTATATCCCAGCCGGTTCCAGCAATGATCTGGGCAGAAGTTTAGGTCTGTCAAAAGATCCCCTTATAAATCTTAATAACATCCTTCAGTGCAGACATTTACGTCTTATGGATATTGGAGTTATAACAGGTTCCGATAAGAAAGAGACCAGATTCCTGATAAGTTCGGGCGCCGGTTATGACGCATCCGTATGCCAGGAAGCCCTTAAAAGCTCCTTAAAAACTTTTTTAAATCATCTAAAGCTTGGTAAGTTAACCTACATCCTGTTGGCAATAAGGCAGATTTTTGCCAAGCCTTTTATGAACGGGGAGGTCTCTGCCGATGGCGGAGCATTTACTGAATATCACAAGATACTGCTGATTACCACTATGATTCAAAAATATGAGGGTGGAGGTATGAAAATGGCCCCGGAGGCAGACCCTAATGACGGACTTCTTTCTATTTGTATGGTCCACGGCCTCTCAAAGCTATTAATACTCTTCCTGCTGCCTACCCTGTTATTCGGCAGACATACCCGTTTTAAAGGTGTTGAAACCTTCAATTGCCGGGAGTTAGCTGTCAGGCTGTCCCGCCCAGAGGTAATTCATGTAGACGGGGAATGCCCCGGTGAAGTGAAGGAATATAAAATAATATGCCAGCATAATGAATTGCAGCTTTTACAGTAATATATTAATTGAACTTAATTAGCTTCTCTGAAAGGTAACAAATTATTAAGCTTCCATCCATAAAAGGGCTGCTAATAAGATCAACTTATATAACAATAGGTTCTTATAAACATACGAAAGCAGAAAGAAGGTGCCTGATATGCCTAAAAGTACATCACATACCACTACCGCCGTTATTCTATTCAGTATACTTACCATTGTTCTTGAATTTGCAGCTTATTATTTTTTTAAGCTCTCACCAGTTACCTTTATTATAACCGGTTTGATGGCTCTTATTATCACCCATGTGGTTTTAACTCTGGGGTATCAATTTGAGGCATGCTTTAGCTATCAGCTCCTCCACGTATTAATATGGGGTATTGTTTTATTTCTTCTTCATACAGGTAATGGCTCCGACTTTATTACCTTTTCACCCCTGCTGTTCCTCTTTCCCGCCATTCATTGGGGACTTTGCGTCCTTTACTGTATCTTTCGAAATTTAATGGATGAAAGTACCCGCTTTACCAACTTTAAAGGCTACTTTATTGGAAGCAGTATTGTATTCCTCCTTTTATATTCCGTATTTCTTTGCTTTTGGCTTTTCCTTAACAATACAGACAACAGCTACCAGTCTGACTTAAAAGCGGTGAATTTTGTGCCCTTCCTTACTCTTGCCGGTTTTATTACGGATTTCTTGGACAAGGAGCTTACCCTGTCTCAGATACTCTCCTTCCTGGCAGACAGAATCCTTGTGTATCTGCCTTACGGATTTTTTATTGTTCTGACAGCAAGACGAAATACCAGGCTTGTCCGTTTTGCTTTATTGTTATTCTTCCCTGTTGTGGCAGAAGTTCTTCAGCGTTTACTGCAGCTTGGGAAAGGAGATCTTGAGGATGTATTATATGGACTGCTGGGAGGTTTTGTTGGAGGGCTTTGCTATCATCTGCTTAACAGAATCTATGACGACTATAAAGGTGAAAATTTCCTGGAGAGCCACCGTCGGCGTTCCTATAGCAGCTCTCTGCGCTTCTGATAGATAAATTTTAAAATCCATGGCTTTGCCAGAATTTCATCATAATATCTTTAATTTCGTCTTTTCTAACCACCTGGTAAGGGAACCATTCTCTTGGAAACAATTCCTGATAACGGTTGTCCAGAAATCGTTCCTCCAATAAAAGGATTGCTCCCTTATCCTCCGTGGTTCTGATGACCCTGCCTGCAGACTGCAGCACTTTATTCATTCCCTGATACAGGTATGCATACTCAAATCCGCTGTTTTTCGTCTCCTGGTAATATTTTCGGAACAGCTCCTTCTCCCCGCTTACCATAGGAAGTCCGGCTCCCACGATCACCGCACCGATTAAACGGTCATGTTTCAGATCGATTCCTTCACTGAATACGCCTCCCATAACACAGAAAGCGATTCTGGAGGTATCCGGGTTCAGACTAAAATCATTTAAGAAAATCTCCTTCTCTTCTTCTGTCATAGAGGTTCCTTGAACTATTACATTATCAAGAATACCTTTGGACAGCTCCTCCACCTGAAACAGCATCTGATAAGACGGGAAAAAGACCATGTAATTGCCCTGCCTGCTATCCGTAAAGTCTTTGATATATTGAATTATTTTAAGAAATTCCTTTTCATTTCGTCTTGTATATTTTGTACTGACATCCATTCCCACGGCAACCAGCCGGTTCTCGGTCTGAAAAGGTGATGGAGCGTACACAGCATAATCTTCTTCTCTTCCGCCCAGCTGTTCTTTATAATACCTTATAGGCAGAAAGGTAGCGGAAAAGAACACCGCACTTCTTACTTTGTCAAGCCTTACAGAAAGATTGCCGGAAGGGTCCAGACACAGCAGCTTAATACGAAAGTCTCCCTGTTCATTGTAATCGGTATAAGTAATATACTTCTCATTATAGACATCGTATATATTAATGAAGTGACGGATGTTCATATAAGTCAGAAGCACCTCATCTTTTCCTTCAAATTCTTTATGCTCTGTGAGAAAATCCTCATATTTACTCATAAGGTGCATCAGATGTATTACAAAATCAGAAACGTTTTCCCATTCCTTCAGGTCATCACATTCCCGCTTAAGCTTCAGCAAGTCACTGTTACAGGTATCCAGTGCCTTCTCCAGTGCTTTATCTTTTCCTTTTATAAGTCTTTTAACCTGAAGAAATTCCTCTTTGTAAAGCTGGGCACTATACATTTCCCTGGCTCTGTCCACCAGGTTATGGGCTTCATCTATGAGAAAGATATAATCATTCTTTTTGTCGTTCTGAAAAAAGCGTTTCAGATATACATTGGGATCAAATACATAATTATAATCACAGATAATCATATCCGACCAGGTGGTAGTATCTAAGCTCATTTCAAAAGGGCATACCTGATGCTTTTCTGCATATTGAAGAAGCTTTTCTCTTGATATATCATCCTCTGAGACCAGCAGATCATAAACAGCATCATTTACTCTGTCGAAATGTCCTTTGGCTCTGGGACAGCTAACCGGATTACAGTCTGCTTTATCAAATATACAGATTTTATCTTTGGCAGTTATAGTGACAGCCTTTAACAAGAGTCCCTTCTCTGTCAGAAGCTGTTTTGTTTCTTCTGCAACGGTTCTGGTTATGGTCTTGGCAGTCAGATAAAACAGTTTCTGCCCCAGTCCCTCTCCCATGGCTTTGATAGCAGGAAAGACAGTAGATATGGTCTTACCCACACCGGTAGGTGCTTCTATAAAAAGTCTCTTACTGCGAAGTAGCGTCACATATACATCTGATACCAACTTCTTTTGTCCGTCTCTATAGGTAAATGGAAACTCCAATTCCTTGATGCTGTCATTTCTTTTATGGTTCCACTTAATCTGCCAGTAAGCCCATTTAATATATTCACCGGTGAGCTTCTCAAACCAGGTACTTAACTCTGTAAAAGCAATGGTCTCATTGAAGTATTTCTTATCCTCTGTATCCAGATTACAGTAAGTCATGCGTATCCCTATGCTCTCCAGACTGTTCTGCAGAGCATAGATATAGGCATAACACATAGCCTGTGCCCGGTGTACGGATATAGGCTCTTCCAGATAGCTTAAGTCCATGTACATACCTTTTATTTCATCTATTACGGTTTCAGACTCTTCCTTTAGAATTCCGTCTGCCCGTCCTTCAACTACAAGCTGGAAATCAATTTCTTCCAGGCTTATATCAAGAGTTATGCTAAGGGGTACCTCTGCTGTATAGTTGCTTCCCATCTGTTTCTGGATTTTCCGATGAATCCTGCTTCCCTCCTGCATAGCTTCTGCTTCTTTTCTGCCGCCGGTCCGGTTATCCAGATCCCCTGAACGCATAATAAATTCTACAAGGTTCCTGACTGATATTTTAATGATTTCTGCCGTATTGCTCATTTATACCTCTCAATCCATGCCTGACAGTTAATGTTTAAAAATCTAAAATACGAAAAGCATCTTCTTAAATAAATCTGCAAAGATGCTTTTTAAGGTAGTTTATTTATTTGGGCTATCAGGTAACGGTGATACTGCATCTCTCGCAGGTTTATCTCTTAGAAGTATTCTGTATAATCCTCATCATCATCTCCGTAAAGTCCTGTTGTATAGCCTTTTGTCCAATTTATATTACCGGTTCTTCTTTTTTTCATGGAGGGCTTATTCTGTTTTTCCTTCTCCATTTCCTGATTCTTTCTCTCCAGAACCTTTTTTTCCTTTTCAAGACGTTTGGAGGTCTCTAATTTATCCGGCTGAGGCTCTTTCTCTTTGTTCTGAGGATCTCTTCCTTTTATATCTCCACGTTGGTGCCTAACCTTCCCAAACTTTTTATCATTTTCTTCCTCCTCGTCCTTGTTAAAGCCGTACCCAGGACGAAAATTTTCTCTGCTATAGGGTCTGTAAGGTTTTTTGTCATTAATGAATTTTCCGGAATTTTTTCCCCTGGAGGAATTATCAAAACTTCTGGGCTGGTTAGAATTCCTGGGATCACCTGAGGTTCTGCCTGTATTATTCTCACGATTAGAATTCCCATAGGGTTTCGCGGTATTATTATTTCTGTTTCCCTGATATCCTGTACCCGGAGCCCTCTGTTCCTTTGTCCCGCTATTTTTCCAGTTTGAATTCATCGGTCTGCGCTCACTAGTGCCGGTTCCTGTAAAACTTCCGTTATTTCTTTTATCCGTACCTTTATCTGTGCTTTTATCCCTGCCTGTGATATTCTGCTCGTACCTATTGTTATTTCGATTATCTGACGGTCTGCTGCTGCCCTTAGCATTGGTCACTTCAGAACTCTCTCCTCTCCCTCACCCAAAAGCCGCAAACACCCTTATGTCAAGCCTGTTTGCGGGTTGTTTACTCCAGCCAAATCTATTGTCTATTTTATTCTATTTTAATATATTGTCAATATCTTTTAAGAAAAATATATCTATATTTTTACTGAACTTTACCTTGCAATTTAACAGGTTATCTGTTAAAGTCAAAGTGTAATGCAAAGGAGCCAGATGTGAATAAACGCGGAGCATTTTCCACACCCTGAATTAAGGCTAAGATCTTGTATTAATATTTTATGCCATAATAGAACAGGCATATCGAAAGAGAGGTATTTTAAATGAGCGAACACGTACACGGCCATGATTGCGGCTGCGGACATGATCATGACCATGAGCATGAGCATATGAATGTAACTTTAACACTTGATGACGGCAGTGAATTAGAATGTGAAGTTCTTTGTATATTCCCTGTTGGAGAAAAGGATTATATCGCACTTGTACCTGCTGACAATGATGGTGAAGAAGAAGGCGAAATCTTCCTGTATCAGTTCATTGAGCATGATAACGATGAGATAGAACTTATCAATATTGAAAATGATGAAGAGTTCGAAGCTGTTTCAGAAGCATTTGATGAGTTAATGGACAGCGAAGAATTTGATGAAATGTTCGATGATGAAGAGGACGAAGAAGAAGAGTAAATTACAGCCGCTACAGGAATTGATAATCCTGCAGCGGCTTTTTTAGTTCCAATACTACTATGCGTAATTTCGCTCGCTTTTCACATTTCTCTACTTACTCTTTATCCGAATCTGAACGTACAGATAATAATCTGTTTTGTATACAATAATCCAAATTCATGGTTTTGGTAACGGCTTTTTCTTCAAAGTGTATACTGATCTTTCCGGCATCCCTGGCTGTAATCTGCCCTTTCCCATAGGTTTTATGCTCAACAAGGGTTCCCGGGGTAAGGGTATCACGGTCAAGGAGCATTTCTCCAATAAATCTTGATATAGTGAGTTCCTTGTTATACCTTTCCTTGGAGGAATATATATGAAGATAATCCATTGCTCTGGTAGCTGCCACATAAAAAAGCCTTCTCTCCTCTTCCATGTCTGCTTCTAAGACTGCTTTTCGGTAAGGTGTAATACTTTCATTGGCATCTATTATAAATACTACCTTATACTCAAGTCCCTTGGAACTATGCATAGTCGCAAGAGTTACCATATCTGTATTATTTTCTCTGGCTTCCCTGGCTTTTACCTTGAGTTCCTCTTTATATTCATCCATATGACGAAACCAGCTGTCAAAGGTATCATAATTCTTTGCACTCTCTGCCAGTTCATCTAATATTTCTATTAACTCTTCGGACTTTAAATTTCTTAGCCTGGCATAATCGGCAGTGAATTCTTCATAACCCACACCTCGTCTGATATAAGTAACTGCTCCATAAGGATTCATATTCCTGATCAGATTCAAATCATACTCAAGCTTATCGATACGGTCTAACATCCAGTCCTTATCCCCATAGAACTTACGAAGCATCAGAAAATCTATTTGCTGCTCCTTCATACATTCTCTGCTTATATAGCGGTTGGGCCTGTTAGCAATCTGCAGGAAATGCCTTCTCTCCATCTCTCCTGCTGCCAGCTTGATATAGGCTATAATATCCTGGGCTATCCAGTGTTCATAGAGATTTGGTATTCTGTCCCGCATATGAAAAGGGATATTGTATTCCATCATTTTCTCTACCAGGGCCCTTGGCTGAATATTCGTTCGGAACAATACAGCAATCTGAGAATAGGGAATACCCTCCTGATTGTATTTCAGTATTTCCCCTACCACTGAGAGGTTCTGCGTTTTTAAGTTCTCAAAGGAGCGGATGGCTACCTCTCCGCCTTTTCCCGTAGCAGATTTGATTTCCTTATCATACCTTTTGTTATTATTCTTTATCAGCGCCGAGGCACATTGAACAATCTTACTGCCGCAGCGGTAATTATATCTTAACTCAATTCTCTTGCAATCAGGGTAATCTTTTTCAAAGTTAAGCATTATCTCCGGCTTTGCACCACGGAAACGATAAATAGCCTGGTCATCATCTCCTACGATAAATAAATTGTTTAACTGCCCCGCCAGAAGTCTGATTACATCATATTGAACTTTATTAATGTCCTGGAATTCATCAATCAAGATATATTGGAATTTATTCTGCCACAAAGTCAGAATGTCCGGTCTCTGGGTCAATAGTTCTAAACATAACACCAGCATATCATCGAAATCTATGAGATTGGAAGCTGCCAGCTTACTCTCATATGACTGGTAGATTTTCTTAAAATTATCTTCAGAACAGTTTACAGAATAATAATGTTCCAGATTCAGCCTCTCACCTTTCACCAGGCTGATTTCTGAGAGGATTTCTTCTGAGAATTCCTTCTCATCCGGTGCCTCAAGAGACATGTTATGTATGATTTCCTTTATAAAGCTATAGCGCTGTTCCTCTCTGATAATATTAGAGGCATTATAGCCGTAGGCATACTTAAGTATGGTAAAGAATACAGAGTGAAAGGTTCCAAAGGACACTCCCGGTGCCTTATGCCCGGTGAGTTTAAAGAACCTTTCCTTCATTTCCTCTGCTGCTGCTTTTGTAAAGGTAATAACCAGAATATTGGCCGGATTCACTCCATAATGCTCAATCAGCTCCTGAACCCTTCTGGTTATTACCAGTGTTTTACCGGAACCGGGCCCTGCAAGTACCATCATAGGCCCGGTATTGTGTCTGATTGCCGCAAGCTGCGACTGATTTATTTCCATAGGCTTAACCCTGTCTTAATTTCTCAATACCGATACGGATTCTTCTTAAGCTCTCATCTTTACCAAGGATTTCAGCTATCTCGTAGGCACCTCCCGGAGTAGACTGCTTGCCGGATACTGCGGTACGAAGAGGCCATAAACCGGTTCCGTTCTTGATGCCTTTTTCTGCAATGTAGGCCATAATTGTCTTCTCAATGGTTTCAATCTTGAACTCCTCCAGTGTCTCTAAAAGCGGCAGCTGCTCCGTCAAAACATTCAGCGCGATTTCTGTATCCGTCTTCATCTTCTTATGGGTATACATTGCCACATCATAATCCGGAAGCTCATCAAAGAAATCAATCATATCCTTTGCATCCAGAAGTGTCTCAATACGTGTCTTAACCAGATCGGCAATCTTCTTCAGATCATAATCCTTCTTCACCGCTTCTCTGATATGAGGAAGAATAAGCTCATAATATTTCTCATTCTCCATCTTTTTAATATACTCACCATTCATCCATCTTAATTTGCCCATGTCAAATACTGCAGGTGACTTGTTGATATGAGTATAATCAAATTCTTTAATCAGCTCTTCTAAAGTAAATAGCTCTTCATTGGTACCTGAGCTCCATCCAAGAAGTGCAATAAAGTTAACAATTGCCTCGGTTACAAAACCCTGCTCTAATAAATCCTCAAAAGAAGAATGTCCGCTTCTCTTGGAGAGCTTTTTATGCTCCTCATTTGTAATCAGAGGGCAATGAACATATACCGGCTCTTCCCAGCCAAATGCATTGTAGAGTCTGGTGTATTTCGGTGTAGATGACAGATATTCATTTCCTCTTACTACATGTGTAATATCCATCAGGTGATCATCGATTACATTCGCAAAATTATAAGTAGGGTAACCATCCGATTTAATTAGGATCATATCATCCAGCTCTGAATTTTCTACTGTAATCTCACCATAAATTGCATCTGTAAATGAAGTTGTTCCCTCTAAAGGCATGTTCTGACGAATTACATATGGCAGGCCGGCTGCCAGGTTAGCTTCTATCTCTTCCTTACTTAAATGTAAACAATGTTTGTCATATTTTATGATTTCTTTGTCTTCGGTCTCGGAAACCACACTTTTTAAAGTACTTAATCGCTCTTTGGTGCAAAAACAGTAATAAGCCTCACCTTTATCAATTAACTCTTTTGCATATTTTAAATAGATACCGCTGGCTTGTCTCTCACTCTGTACATAGGGACCGCAGCCGCCGTCCTTATCCGGTCCTTCGTCATGGATAAGTCCTGTTTTGTTTAAAGTATTATATATAATCTCCGTTGCACCTTCTACAAAACGTTCCTGATCTGTATCTTCAATACGAAGAAGAAAATCTCCTCCTTCATGTTTGGCAATAAGATACTCGTAAAGAGCAGTTCTTAAATTTCCCACGTGCATTCTTCCGGTGGGACTGGGTGCAAATCTGGTTCTAACTTTATTCATATGGTTTCCTTCCTTTTCCTTACCTTTTAAACGGTTGTCTGTTTATACGTATTTTGACTTATTCTTCGTCCGGTATTGGATTCCTGACAATATCCGCCCATAAAAGGCACATTGTAATGTTAAATATAAAACATGATTCTGCCCCTGTCAATACGATTCATGGGTTTTTTCATACTGTTTATTACAATTCCTCTATGTCTTTCCCAGAATAGGTTCTTATCAGAGAGGCTTATTAAGGTAGTGTTTAAATCTGCCTGCTACTCAATCTTGTATCGCTCCTTCTCATATGCAAGGAATTCAGAGCCATAAACAATGTAAAATATCATACTACTGATAAATTAAGTATAATATAATACCTTGAAATACATAAGCTTCCGTTATATGATTCTATAAAAGGGAGTGTCCATTTTTTATTCAGATTTGATAAGCTCCTTTAAACTTAAGAATCGAGGTGTATTAGAATATGTATCAAGCTAATGAGAAACGTTATGAGACCATGGTATATAATCGCTGCGGTAACAGCGGTCTTAAACTTCCTGCCTTGTCCCTTGGATTATGGCATAATTTTGGTTCCGTTAACGTATACGATAATATGGTCAGCCTGGTAACAACTGCTTTTGATAATGGTATTACCCACTTTGACCTTGCAAATAATTACGGTCCGGTTCCGGGCTCTGCTGAAGAAAACTTCGGAAAAATTCTAAAAAATGAATTAAAACCTTACCGCGATGAAATCTTAATCTCCTCCAAAGCCGGTTATTATATGTGGCCAGGTCCTTACGGTGACTGGGGCAGCAGAAAGTATCTTATCTCCAGCCTTGACCAGAGCCTTAAAAGACTGGGTGTGGACTATGTAGATATATTCTACCATCATAGACCGGATCCCAATACTCCACTTGAGGAGACAATGATGGCACTTGACCATATTGTACGTTCCGGCAAAGCTCTCTATGTAGGTATATCCAACTACAGCGGTGAACAGACAGACAAAGCTGTTAAGATCTTAAAAGAGCTTGGAACTCCTCTTCTGATTCATCAGCCCAATTACAGTATGTTCAATCGCTGGGTTGAAGAGGATTTATCACCGGTGCTTGATGAGCACGGTGTAGGAAGTATTGCTTTTTGTCCTTTAGCACAAGGCCTGCTTACCAATAAATATCTTGGCAGTATTCCGAAGGACTCCAGAGCAGCCGATCCCAATAGTCCTTTCTTAAAGGAGGATTCCGTAACAGAAGATAAGATTAATAAGGTAAGACAATTAGATCTGATAGCAAAAGAGCGTGGACAGAGTATGGCTCAGCTGGCTCTTGCCTGGGTACTTAGAAGAGGTAAGATTACTACTGCTTTAATCGGTGCCAGCAAAGCATCTCAGATCGTAGAAAATGTAGGAACTTTAAACAATCTTTCCTTTACAGACGAAGAATTAAAGAAGATTGATGATATCTTAGGAAATTAAACAAGAATTGAAGATAATTAATGATGTTTTGGGAAATTTAACAAGACATAAAGAAAATTAATGATGTCTCCGGATATTAAAACAAGAATAATGAAAATTAATGATATCTTGGTAAATTAAACCCAAAATATAACTCATAGAACCGCTCATTGGACTTCCTTTTAGAAAAATATCCTGAAAAACCCGGGTATCAGTCAGAGAAGCTATAGCCTTTGTGCGGTTCTATTATTACAAGGTTTACAAACAATGTAACCTCCAGAAAATAATGCAGGCAGAGTCATATTCAAGGATTAACTATAAACTGCTGCATATAACTATTTACATCAAATCCCGATGCCTCTAACTGCTGCAGCCCTACACTAAAATAAAATACTAACAGAATAAGAGAAACAGCAATTACTATTAAGCTCGCCCTTGCCCAGTTCTTTTTACTTGCAGGAGCTTTCCCCCCGAAGCCCCAATATACCAGCATAATTATGTATGCTATACCTCCGATAATCGGAATAAATGGAAGCATCATAGATCCCAGCCAATTGGACATAGATAATGGCTTTTCTCCATCTTTTACATCAGCTATTGTTGTACTGTTAATTATACCTTTACTATATTCCTGGTTTCCCGATACAGGACCTGATACAAAATCACCTTCTCTCCCTTCTTTTAAAGAGGTTCCGCAGTAAAAGCAAAAATTTGAATTCTCATTATCTATCGTTCTGCCACAGGATTTACATATCATAAAATCACCCTTTCTCTCACCGGTTATAAATAATTTCTCGGTCTTTATATATGTGAGCTTGTCTGCAATTATATCATAGGAAGATCGAAAACAAAAGCTCATTATTAGATTGGAATTTTATTTCCATTATGCTACTATTAAATAGATATATAGACTTTTACTGTTTGAATATATAGAAGCCTTCCATATTTATTTTAACTTTTTTTTATCTGAGTTCAATAAAACTAAGCTATTATATTAATTAAATCCAACAACACCATCAACTATTTCAAGTAAAAGGGGTTACAAAATGTCAGAATTACAGCAGAAAGTTAATTCTATAAAAGAAAATATTGAGAAAGTAATTGTAGGAAAAAGCAATGTGATTGACCTTATTCTAACGTCCCTCCTGGCCAATGGACATGTATTACTGGAGGACGTTCCCGGTACAGGTAAGACTGTATTAGCCAAATCTCTGGCAAAATCTCTTAAAGCGGACTTTAAAAGAATCCAGTTTACACCGGATCTGCTACCATCGGACATTACAGGTATCAACTATTATAATCAGAAACAAGGTGATTTTGTGTTCAGAGAAGGACCGGTATTAACTAATATACTGCTGGCAGATGAAATCAACAGAGCCACCCCCAGAACACAGTCCAGTTTATTAGAGTGTATGGAGGAAAGGCAGATAACAATTGATGGTGTTACTCATCTCTTGCAGAAACCCTTCCTGGTAATTGCCACTCAGAATCCAGTTGAGACTGCGGGCACCTTTCCGTTGCCGGAAGCACAGTTAGATCGTTTTCTTATGCAGCTTTCCATGGGGTTTCCAACCCTGACAGAGGAAGTATCCTTGCTGAACCGCTTTATCAATGCCTCTCCTCTTGAGAACCTCTTACCTGTATGTACAAAAGAGGAACTGCTTACTTTACAGGAGGAAATCAAAAAGGTATACGTTCACCCTTCCTTAATGGAGTATATAATTGAACTGGTTCAACGAACCCGAAACCACAAAGACATTGCATTAGGTGTAAGTCCCAGAGGCAGTCTATCCTTCTTAAGAGCCATTCAGGCTTACAGTGCTCTAAAGGGATTAGATTATGCCATTCCTGAAAATATACAGTATCTTGCTCCTTTTGTCCTCTCTCATCGTTTGGTATTAAAGACTTCCTTCCAAAGAATTGAGGCCGCCAGAGAATTGCTGACAGGTATTATAGATACTGTTCCTGTTCCTACGGAAGATTTTAAAGGGAGGTAATACCATGGAACTGGTTACCGCCGCTATTGCTGCCTATCTCATCTATATACTCCAGAAATACCTTTACCGTAAATTCTGGGATAAAAATCTTACAGTAGAACTTCACTTATCAAAGGATACTGTTGTAGCTGGAGAAGAGCTTACACTGGTAGAAACTATTACGAATCGTAAACTGCTACCTCTTCCTTTACTGAAAGTTAAATTTAAGACCTCCCGGTACTTTACCTTTCCAGATCTGGAAAATGCTAATATTACTGATAACTATTACAGAAGTGATATCCTCTCCCTTATGATGTATCAAAGACTGACCAGGCAGCTTCCTTTTCAGGTAAAGCATCGTGGTTACTTCTTTGTTGACCGAGCGGATGTTATCTGCTCTAATCTATTCATATCCTCTGAAATGGTAAAGGGCTGGTCTCAGAATATCACTCTCTATGTTTATCCAAAACCTCTTGAGGTACCAGGCCTGGATGCTCTGTTTAAGAATCTGCTTGGAATGGTATTAACAAAACGTTTTACAAATGAGGATCCCTTTGAATTCAGAAGCATCAGAGAATATCAGCCCTATGATGCACTTAAGTCTATTAACTGGAAGGCCTCCTCAAAGACTGGTGATTTACAGGTAAATGCATATAATTACACCTCTTCCTTCCAGGTAAAAATACTGTTGAATCTGGAGCAGGAAACCACTTTAAGACAAGAAGGCCTGGAAGAAGAAAGCATCTGTCTGGCAGCCAGTCTTTCCAGCAGATTCCTGGCTCAGGGTATCCCGGTTTCCTTTCATACCAACTGCCTTAATATAAGAGGAGAAGCTAGTGACACCATAAACCCAGGCTCAGGAATACATCACATGGATGCGATTAACAAAACGCTGAGCCTTTTGGATACAAACAAGAAAGCCTTTCCTTTTGTACAATATATGGAAAATGAATGTCTTTCCGGAACCAATGATTATACCATAATCATTTCAACTTATCAGAAAGACGATTACCAATCCTTATTATGCCAAATGCTAGCTGCAAAAATCGACTTTCTTTGGATTCTTCCTATTAATAATGATATTACTGCCGTAATCCGTGATGAGCTTAAAACCAAAACAACCATCTGGTCAAAAAACTAAACGAATTAGATTTTAATATTGCTTTCTTTTTTACCATTACACTTTAGTCCTGGTACCTGTTTTAACAATTGACTATTATAAATCTCCTCCGGTGTTTTACGCCATTTTATGAGTTTGCTTATGAGCTATTTAATTTATTTACTTGTTAACTTACTTACTATACTTATTCATTTACACTACTGACTTATATCTCTACTGACTTATATGCTCTACTGACTCATATGCTCTACTGACTCATATGCTCTACTGACTCATATGCTATACTGACTTATATGCTATACTGACTTATATCTCTACTGACTTATATGCTCTACTGACTCATATGTTCTACTGACTCATATGCTATACTGACTCATATGCTATACTGACTCATATGCTCTACTGACTCATATGCTATACTGACTCATATGCTATACTGACTTATATGCTATACTAACTCATATGCTATACTGACTCATATGCTATACTGACTCATTTACTCAACCGACTTTGTTAACTTTCTATCTATCAACTTTACTTAGTTATTATGAATTATACTATATTTATAGAACCATCAGCATGCTGTAGAATGGAGCAAACTCATGAATAATCGAATATATCACGTTACCATTGACCTTCTTAACCATATAATGTCTTTTATGGTTGTCTATGCAATCATGGGTACTATACTACTGTTTTTCCAAATATCAAACCTGTGGGCGTTAGCCTTAATTCCCCTTACCGGGCTATTATTGTCCTATACCATAAGAAATAAGCTGAAACATATTTGGTCCTTCCTGCTGATACATCTTTTTCTTATAGCAACAGTGTTTTTGTTAAGCCCGTCACTGCTTACCAAAATATTATTTCCAGTCTATATATTATTTGTAACCATATTTGGATTGGCTCAAAGATTAAAAGAAGAAAATCTGCGCAGGAAAAATAGCAGTCCCTCCCTACTATTTGTATTCCTTCTGCTGATAGCCATAAATACACAGTTAGAACTGGTTTACCTAAACACCTTTTTATTTCAACTGACATTGCTCTTTATTGTTCTTTATTTTATAAACAGTTATCTGATTAATTTCGAGCAATACTTCAGCCTGCAGCAGGAAACAAGTAATGTACCTTTTCGTCAGATTAAAGCAGCCAATCATACCTTTATCATATTTTTTCTGGGTATTGTGCTAGTCTGTATGGTAAGCTTTACAAGGCTGCCTCTGGGAAGCTTCGTTTCGTTTCTTAAAAATGGAGTTCTTTCCTTCCTTCGTTGGATATTTTCATTTATTCGAGAATCTGATAATAATGTTTTGCCACAAAATGATGAGCGACCAAACTATACCTTGGATGATTTTGATTTTAAAGAACCTCCTGCACCAGCGTCACCACTTATGGAATATATTCAAAAAATACTCACTGTGCTTCTAGCTATAGTAACCATTGCCGCTTTGCTCGCGCTTCTATCTTATGCAGTATATAAACTATATCAGGCTTTTTATCAGGATAAAAGGAATCTATTACGAGATAATACGGAGTTCTTATCTCCTTTTGATAAAAGAGAAAAACTTAAAGCAAATGGCCTTCATACTCGCAAAAAGAGTTTCTTCCTTCTTAGGAACCAGACTTACAGTGATAAAATAAGAAAAGCATTCTACAAAGCTGTTATATCAAATAAATCATCTTCTCCGCCTGCCATTTCAGCAACTCCTTTGGAGCTATCAGAATTTATTCTCAAAGAAAAGAAGTTAGAGGAGGATAGCAAAAATAATAAGGCTGAAGCCATCGCCTACTATTATGAGAAAGCACGATATGCCAAAGATGAATGTGATAAGAAAGATTTAATTGAAATTAAAAAACTTATTCATTAGAGAAGGGGAAGAAAGGATTGTTATGGATTGTTATATCTTATTCTTAAATCTATTTACTTATAAATATTATGAATAATTTACCGAATATATTTCCTGAATTCATTTCAATTTATATAAAGATAAAATGTGCATACTTATCTTTATTACCCTGCTGATTATACCTTGTTTATAAATAAAACCCGGTTGTGGATTAAAGACATTCATTTTAATTATTTTGTGGATTAAAACCATTCAATTTAATTATTTTGTGGATTAAAGCTTTCTAAATTTAATTATTTTGTAAATAAACAAAGATTAATTTTTATTGATATAATCTATTATTAAATAGATTTGCGAAATTAATTATATGTTACCTTTTATTTCATCATTTAGAATAAATTCTTCTCTTTTGTTTTATACATCAAAAAAGCTTAACAAATTGTTCTCTAACACTTAGCAGCACATAAACTCTATCACGCTTAGTAAACCATAAGTTCTATCACGTTTAGCAGCTCATAAGCTCTATCGGGACTAGTAAGTAAGACATTTTATCATTTTACTAACCATATTAACCAACCTTCTATTTCTGCTGTTAAAAAGACAACCAGATATGAACCAGTGATCAGGGGGTACAGACACATGCCTTACCACTATAAAGTATTATCTATAATCTATATACAAAAAAGCCTGTGAACTCAACCTACTAAGCTGAACCACTGGCTTTTCTTCTATTTATAAGACCTTCACAGTCCTTCATTCGATTTGTATCTTCAAAACTACACACTTTTTGATTCCATCTAATCTTAGGTCAAGCCCTCGACCTATTAGTATTAGTCAGCTGCATGCATTACTGCACTTCCACCTCTAACCTATCCACCTGATCGTCTTTCAGGGGTCTTACTGCATTCGCATGGGATATCTTATCTTAAGGGGGGCTTCACGCTTAGATGCCTTCAGCGTTTATCCCGTCCCGACTTGGCTACTCGGCCATGCACTTGGCAGTGCAACCGATACACCAGAGGTCAGTCCAACCCGGTCCTCTCGTACTAAGGTCAGCTCCTCTCAAATATCCTACGCCCGCGCCGGATAGGGACCGAACTGTCTCACGACGTTCTGAACCCAGCTCGCGTACCGCTTTAATGGGCGAACAGCCCAACCCTTGGGACCTAATACAGCCCCAGGATGCGATGAGCCGACATCGAGGTGCCAAACCACTCCGTCGATGTGAACTCTTGGGAGTGATAAGCCTGTTATCCCCAGGGTAGCTTTTATCCGTTGAGCGATGGCAATCCCACTTTATACCACCGGATCACTAAGTCCTACTTTCGTACCTGCTCCACCCGTCGGTGTCGCAGTCAAGCCCTCTTATGCCTTTGCACTCTTCGGATGGTTTCCGTCCATCCTGAGAGGACCTTTGAGCGCCTCCGATACCCTTTCGGAGGCGACCGCCCCAGTCAAACTCCCCACCTGACATTGTCCACTGCCCGGATCACGGGCACATGTTAGAAACCCAGTACTGCAAGGGTGGTATCCCAACAACGGCTCTGCGGCAACCGGAGTCACCGCTTCTTAGCCTCCCACCTATCCTGTGCATGCAATACCGAATCCCAGTATCAAGCTAGAGTAAAGCTCCATGGGGTCTTTCCGTCCTGGCGCAGGTAACCAGCATCTTCACTGGTATTTCAATTTCACCGGGTGCATTGTCGAGACAGTGCCCAAATCATTACGCCTTTCGTGCGGGTCGGAACTTACCCGACAAGGAATTTCGCTACCTTAGGACCGTTATAGTTACGGCCGCCGTTTACTGGGGCTTAAGTTCAACGCTTCGGATTGCTCCTAACATCTCCCCTTAACCTTCCAGCACCGGGCAGGCGTCAGCCCATATACTTCACCTTACGGTTTTGCATAGACCTGTGTTTTTGCTAAACAGTTGCTTGGGCCAATTCTCTGCGGCCTGTATTTCTACAGGCACCCCTTCTCCCGAAGTTACGGGGTCATTTTGCCGAGTTCCTTAACAATGCTTCTCCCGTCGGCCTTAGGATTCTCTCCTCATCCACCTGTGTCGGTTTACGGTACGGGCTTATAAAAAACAATAGCGGCTTTTCTTGGCAGTGCCTCCATCAGCTTCCCTACTTATATTTCGGTCCACATCACGTCTTCCCATTGTGGAACGGATTTTCCTGCTCCACTGGTACCTCGCTTGTACCGGGTATTCCTCACCCGGCCCTGACTTTGTCTCTGCGTCCCCACAGTTCTGTTTTTATAAGGTACAGGAATTTCAACCTGTTGTCCATCGACTACGTCTTTCGACCTCGCCTTAGGTCCCGACTTACCCAGAGCAGATCAGCTTTACTCTGGAAACCTTAGATATTCGGCCTGAAAGATTCTCACTTTCATCTCGCTACTCATTCCGGCATTCTCTCTTCTTATCCCTCCACGGCTCCTTACGGTACCGCTTCGTCGGTATTAAGAATGCTCCTCTACCACAGTAGTTATCGTTAGATTACTACTATCCACAGCTTCGGTGTCGTGTTTTAGCCCCGGACATTTTCGGCGCAGGACCTCTCGACTAGTGAGCTATTACGCACTCTTTTAATGTGTGGCTGCTTCTAAGCCAACATCCTAGTTGTTTTCGAAATCCCACATCCTTTTCCACTTAACACGCACTTTGGGACCTTAGCTGGTGGTCTGGGCTTTTTCCCTTTTGACTACCCAACTTATCTCGTGTAGTCTGACTCCTGATCATCATCTGTATGGCATTCGGAGTTTGATAATCTTCGGTAAGCTTTGACGCCCCCTAGGATATTCAGTGCTCTACCTCCATCAGACTAAATCAAGGCTAGCCCTAAAGCTATTTCGAGGAGAACCAGCTATCTCCGGGTTCGATTGGAATTTCTCCCCTACCCACACCTCATCACCACCCTTTTCAACGGATGTGTGTTCGGTCCTCCACCGCCTTTTACGGCAGCTTCAACCTGGACATGGGTAGATCACCCGGTTTCGGGTCTACTTTTACTGACTCGTAGTTTCCGTAAGGATACTACTTATTCGCCCTATTCAGACTTGGTTTCCCTTCGGCTCCGAGTCTTAAACTCTTAACCTTGCCAGTAAACGTAACTCGCCGGACCGTTCTACAAAAAGTACGCGGTCCACCTGTAAATAGGTGTTCCACAGCTTGTAAACACAGGGTTTCAGGTTCTCTTTCACTCCCCTCCCGGGGTTCTTTTCACCTTTCCTTCACAGTACTATGCACTATCGGTCACTAAGTAGTATTTAGCCTTGGGGGGTGGTCCCCCCGACTTCCCACAAGGTTTCTCGTGTCTCGTGGTACTTCGGATCCCGCTCGCTGACTTCCGGTTTCGCATACGAGGCTTTCACTCTCTTTGGCTGGCTTTCCCAAAACCATTCTGCTACCTTTCATCTCACTTGTTGCGGTCCATAACCCCAGAGGATAAATCCTCTGGTTTAGGCTCTTTCCATTTCGCTCGCCACTACTCTGGAAATCGAGTTTTCTTTCTCTTCCTCCGGGTACTTAGATGTTTCAGTTCCCCGGGTTCCCTCTATTAAGCTATGTATTCACTTAATAGTAACGGAGGTTTTCTCCGTCAGGTTTCCCCATTCAGAAATCTGCGGGTCAAAGGATATTTGCTCCTCACCGCAGCTTATCGCAGCTTATCACGTCTTTCATCGGCTCTTAGTGCCAAGGCATCCACCCTGCGCTCTTATTAGCTTGACCTTCGCAGTCTTTCGACTGTTGTGTCTTCAGTTCCGCAAATTTGATATAATCTCCTTTGCTTCTTCTGTCTGCATCATTTTTCCATCTAGCGTGACAGAAAAACAAACGCATATTTATTAGATGTCTTCAAATCAAATGTGTAGTTTTCAAGGTACAATTGTTTTGTTTCTTTCTTATGTGTACTCTGACTGTCTGTTGACAGTCTGTACTTAAGGTTAAGAAACAGTGGTCTAATGAGAATTGAACTCACGCCTGCTGTTACCAGCTGCTCTTCCAATTAAGCTATAACCCTTTTTCTTATATGAAATAACTACAGAGTAGTTATTTTTTAATAATCCGGCAGCCACCTGCTCTCCCATACCGTCTCCAGTATAGTACCATTGGCCGCTTACGTCTTAACCATCGTGTTCGGGATGGGAACGGGTGTGTCCCATAAGCGCATCGCCACCGGAAATTTTTTGTTATTCAATTTAAGGTTTATTTATAATAACAAAAACATGTTTTATAGTCAACCTGTATTTTTTACCAGCTGTTTTATATTGCCGGCACGCAGTTATACGCATTGCGAAAACTACTTTTTTGATAACTCAACAGTAAAACAACCCCTACTTACTTCCTTAGAAAGGAGGTGATCCAGCCGCACCTTCCGATACGGCTACCTTGTTACGACTTCACCCCAGTTATTGAACCTGCCTTCGGCTGCTCCCTCCTTACGGTTGGGTCACAGACTTCGGGCATTTCCAACTCCCATGGTGTGACGGGCGGTGTGTACAAGACCCGGGAACGTATTCACCGCGACATTCTGATTCGCGATTACTAGCGATTCCAGCTTCATGTAGTCGAGTTGCAGACTACAATCCGAACTGAGATGACCTTTTTGGGATTTGCTCACTCTCACGAGGCTGCTTCCCTTTGTAGTCACCATTGTAGCACGTGTGTAGCCCAGATCATAAGGGGCATGATGATTTGACGTCATCCCCGCCTTCCTCCAGGTTATCCCTGGCAGTCTCCCTAGAGTGCCCAGCCGAACTGCTGGCTACTAAGGATAAGGGTTGCGCTCGTTGCGGGACTTAACCCAACATCTCACGACACGAGCTGACGACAACCATGCACCACCTGTCTCCTCTGTCCCGAAGGAAAGGATCGGTTAAGATCCGGTCAGAGGGATGTCAAGACCTGGTAAGGTTCTTCGCGTTGCTTCGAATTAAACCACATGCTCCACCGCTTGTGCGGGTCCCCGTCAATTCCTTTGAGTTTCATTCTTGCGAACGTACTCCCCAGGTGGAATACTTAATGCGTTTGCGACGGCACCGAAGGTCTTTTGACCCCCAACACCTAGTATTCATCGTTTACGGCGTGGACTACCAGGGTATCTAATCCTGTTTGCTCCCCACGCTTTCGAGCCTCAACGTCAGTTACAGTCCAGTAAGCCGCCTTCGCCACTGGTGTTCCTCCTAATATCTACGCATTTCACCGCTACACTAGGAATTCCACTTACCTCTCCTGCACTCTAGCAACATAGTTTCAAATGCAGTCCCGGGGTTGAGCCCCGGGCTTTCACATCTGACTTACATCACCGTCTACGCTCCCTTTACACCCAGTAAATCCGGATAACGCTTGCCCCCTACGTATTACCGCGGCTGCTGGCACGTAGTTAGCCGGGGCTTCTTAGTCAGGTACCGTCATTTTTTCGTCCCTGCTGATAGAGCTTTACATACCGAAATACTTCTTCACTCACGCGGCGTCGCTGCATCAGGGTTTCCCCCATTGTGCAATATTCCCCACTGCTGCCTCCCGTAGGAGTTTGGGCCGTGTCTCAGTCCCAATGTGGCCGTTCACTCTCTCAAGCCGGCTACTGATCGTTGCCTTGGTAGGCCATTACCCCACCAACTAGCTAATCAGACGCGGGTCCATCTTACACCGATAAAATCTTTTCACACGGTACCATGCAGCACTGTGCGCTTATGCGGTATTAGCAGCCGTTTCCGGCTGTTATCCCCCTGTGTAAGGCAGGTTACCCACGCGTTACTCACCCGTCCGCCACTAAGTTCATAAGCTTCCATCCGAAGACTTCCGCTTATAAACTCCGTTCGACTTGCATGTGTTAAGCACGCCGCCAGCGTTCATCCTGAGCCAGGATCAAACTCTCAAATTAAAGTTTAATCATTTTCAGAATTAACATTGGCTGTTTAAGAATCTTAGGATTTGCTTCGCAAATCCAATTCAAACAATCGTTAATTTCCGGTAGTTCAACATAAGTTGTACTACTTTTTACTGTTTTAAGGTTGTACCATTTCTGGTACTGTTCTTTTTCAATCATTAAGACCGGAGTCCTAAATCCTGAATGAAATTTATAAGAAAATTTCAGGGTTGTTATACTGTTCAGTTATCAATGTTCAATTTGCTCTTTCAAGCGGCTAATCAGTTAATTTTCAGCAGCTATTCTTGCTTACTCAGTTTCTTTATGTCAGCAACTCATCAGTGCTTTATTACTATATCATAGTACTTATTGTTTGTCAACATTTATTTTATAGTTTTTTTATCAGTTTATTTCAGCAGTATTCATAATTATCAATGCTTTATTAATTGTTTAATTATTTAATACAATAATGTTTATATTCTGAAATTAATCTAAAATAATGTTATGTGTTTTGCCACTTTATAAGCAGCGAAGTTAATAATAACATTTTTACAATCATATGTCAACCGCAAATTATCACTTTTTATCAAATTATCATTTATTTTGTTAAGTTATCGTATTGAAATTTTGCACCCCTCCTCATTTTACTATAAATAATACTCTTTCCATTATTCGTGTAGATTTTATTCTTCATTATTTTAATGTGTCAAGTCATGTGATTGGTATATGAAGGAGCATATATATTAATGAGTAAGTCCCTTACTTAACATGAAAGAACTACGATACAAACAACTACAATAACTCTAACTTGTTTAATCGATTAATCGTGAATAAAAATGACTCTAAATATAATAATGGAGCGGGATTCAAAGAATCCCACCCCAACCAACCATTGACACAGAGCCAATAAAAATTGATGATAAATCCCTTCATACACTAATGAGTATAAAGAGAAAACTGCTTAATACCCATTTTACATATTCTCAAATATTTACCTAAAATTTATGCCCCAGTTTTTTGATACAGTAAAGCATCAATATTCAGTAAATCTATTTAAGTTTATATGCAAAATTAATTAAGCAGCTTTCAATAATCATACAACATAAAGAATGAACCTAATAATTATGTTTTTCCTTTTTGGTATTCAATATGTTTTTATGTTTTTATGTTTTTATGTTTTATGTTTTTATCTTTTAATTTGTTATATTTTTAATTACTTTATACCTTTAACATGTCTTTACATTTTATATTTTATATGTACTATATTTTAAAGTCTTTAATTAACCGTCTGTTTTCATTGCTTCGATAGCACTTATTTTTGTAGCTCTACTTGCAGGATAGTAACCTGATAAAATTCCTACCAGCATTGACAGTCCTGCTGCTACTAAAGGCAACCATAGGGGAATATCTGAAAACTTACTGTTTTCCGGATTATACATATAGTTAGTAGACATAAGTGCTTGGAACAGCGGTCCGCCAAACTTATTAATCGCCCAAGAGGCTATATAGCTTAAGGTAATACCTACCACACCTCCTATAAGACCAATCATTCCGGCTTCAAATAAGAAAAGCTTCTTTACATCACGTACCAGACATCCTAATACTTTCATAATGCCTATTTCCTTCGTTCTCTCATAAATAGACATTATCATGGTATTAGCTATATTGATAGCGGATACAAGCATGGATACCGCACCAATTGCCCCAAGTACCATCTGCAGCATATTTGCAGTGCTTAGCATAGGTGCCATCAGTTTTGCAAGACTGTCCGTCTGATATCCAAGAGCATCTATGGCTTCCTGCACCTCTTCCACATTTTTAAAGTTATCAACTGTTACTTTTAGATTACTGTAGTTAGCAACAGCTGATAAGGCCTTCTTTCTTTCTTCTGCCTTTAATGTACTGACATATTTCTGATATAAATGTCTGAAATAATTAATATCCATATAACCGAAGTAATCAAACTCATAATTATTTGATTTCTCCAATACAGCATATTGCTCCACTTTAACGGAAAATGCTTTTTTCTTAGGATCCATTTGGTATTGATAAGGATTAAACCCAAAGTTTACCTTATCTTTGGTAATATCAATCTGCTTAGAATCATAATTTCTTGAATATGGATTATAAAAATTCATTAAGGCGTCACTTCCGAAAACAATAGGCTTATTATTTTCAGGTGTTGGCAAAGCTCCCATTGTAACTCCGGGAAATTCCATGGCCGGCATATAACTGCTGTCAATTACATATAGCTGTATATTCGTTTCGTATTTACCGCTGGTTAAGTAAGCTGAAGTAGATATAAGTGGTACAACAGTCTTCACATGAGGTATAGCCATTATCTTATTGACTAGTTCATCATTCATAGGTTCTGTCTTGAAAGAGGTATAATTACCCTTATCATCTACATAACCGCCTGAACTGTTAACCGTAATCGTTGTCAGACTTCCAAGCTCCATAACCTGCTGGGTATAATTCTTCTTCATACCGATACCAATTGATATCATAACCACAATGGAGATCGTTCCAATAACAACACCCATTACTGTCAGAAGTGTTCTTGCTTTTCTGCGGTTTAGATTCCGTAAGCCTATCTTGATTAAATCACTAATCTTCATAAAGCTCTATCCCTTTTTTTATTTTACGCTTCGCCAACAGGATACCAATTGTTACACTAACAGCAAGAGTCAGAAAAGAAATTCCGATTACGAAAGGCCAGCTGGAAAGCAGCGGATCTTTGGCTCCATCTCCCATTCCAGTTCCCATATCTCCTGTTAAATCGCCGTTATATCCTCCATCAGAACCGCTAACGGCTATTTCAGATGTTGCCATGAGTGCAGTGCTATTTGTTAAAAACACCTGTACTCCCAGGTCTTGATTCATTTCTATTATCATGGCTAATCTCCTTTCTGTCTTATTCTGCTTCTTCCAGTTTTCTTAATTTCTTTTTATAAAGTCCAATTTTAATTTTTCTCGCTCCAACTATACCAGCAACCAATACCACACATTGTATGATGATAAATAACCATGGAGGAAGTATAGGGCTCTTAGCAGTGTCAATTACTCCACCGTCAGGAATAGGGTTCGTACCCGGGTCCGGCATGTATACGCCTTGTATGGTACCTTCAAAGTCTTTTGTTAAAGTAACTTCCTGACCGGTACTATCCTCAAAGATAACGGTCAATACACCTTTTGCCTGACCTTCTATTGCAGGGATTACTTCCATCTCACCCATTTCCTGACCACCGGCTTCTACATTACCAATATAAAGATTATCACCTGTACTGAGTGTAAAATCACCGGATACACTGGCTCTAACATTATTAAGAGGTGATTTACCCATATTATAAAAATCAAAAGTTAAGGTTGTTGCCTGGTTTACAAAAGCACCATCCCAGGAACCTACTGCAATGTTATCCACGACAGGTCTTGAATTTTCAACTGCCTGTAAATTTATTATTTCCTTGGCGGTCTCTCCTATCTGACCTGTAGTAGGGTTTGCCTCTGCTCCTTCATAATCATAATCCATAGTAATTTCTAACGGATACGCTTTGGTAACGGCATCAGATTTAACTCTAAGAGTCAGTTTGTTCTGTACAGCTTCTCCTGCTCCTATTGAGCTGATATAAAAAGTATTGCTCCCCTTATCCATGGAGAAGATATTATCAGTCTGATTTATAGTTACTTTTATATTTCTCGCATTAATACTTGAGTGTGTGTTCTTGATATCAAATACAAAATCAAAAGTACTTCCAGCTCTTAATTCCTCTGTGCTTGTGGAGAAATCGCTGATAATTAATTTAGGTTTACTGGATCCTACACCGCTATTCTGAACATTTAATATATAAAGTGTTGCGGAATCACCGGTATAAGTTTTACCATTAGCAACAAAGGAGTATTGCAAAGTCAGGCTGTTCGTACCTTCCGGTATTGTTTCTCCTGCCATAAAGGACATGCTGACCTTGACCTTCTTACCGCCTTTTATGCTGTCTATGTAATAATAAGGTTCAGAACTTAGAGGAGCAAATGCAGCTGTGCCTGTAGCAGCAGGTAAGGATATCTTAATGTCGCTGATATCTAATTTGCTCTTATTCTCTATATCAAAACTTACATCAACTCTGGCTCCTGCATTGGGTGCATCCGGGCTCTGGCTTACATTTGTAATAACAATGTTTGGTTTTCCCTCTGCATCAACACCTTCAGCGGTTTCAACCTCTAAATAAAGTGTAGTTTTAGCAGTATATTCTGTTCCACTTTCATCTTCATAAGTAAAGGTTACAGGAACTTCTTTTAATCCCACCTTTGCCATCTCAGAAACAATGAGTGGTATCTTAACATCTGATTTTCCATTTACTGCAAGATTCTTAACTGGGAAGGACTTACCGGTATATCCGGGAAGAAATCCTTCAGAACCAAGGCCTTCTATTGTAACTTTAATATTATTTGCTATACTCTTTCCTGTGTTATGTATAGTAGCTACCAGATTGAATTTATCACCTGCAACCAGTTCACTTGCATATTTTGTGCTTACAATTTCAATTACAGGTGCATTGGAATTTGCAGTTACTGTTATGTAAATCTGGCTGGTACTGGTAAAGGAGTTACCGTCTTCATCTTTATATTTCATGTTGACAGTCAGTTTTTTAAGTCCTGCTGTTGCGTCTTTCTGGATTTTTAACGGCAGGCTGGCACTGTAAGTATCTCCGCCCTTTAATACTCCTGAATTTCCTATCTTCTGCTCCAGCTTGGAATATCCAGGTGCAATCTTTGCATCCTCAAAGCTTTTATCATCAATGCTGAAATAAGCATTTCTTGCTGTAATCTTGCCTTCATTTTTGATTGTGAATGTAAGATCGATACTCTTACCGATCACCGCATTCCCATAATCAATATTGTCAACAGTAAGCTGTGCAGGTTCAATTTCATCAGAAATGATAAAGTTAAGTTTAGGAAGGGCCAGTGACACAGAATCATATTTACCTGCATCAGCATTATAATAGGAACCGTCAACTGTAACTTCAAGTTTTGTAGTACCGATTTTAGCCGTTTCTTTCACTTTTAGATCAAACTCTATAAAACTTTTTACATATCCTATATAACCGTCTTTGACAATAGCATTTTCATCAGCTGTTATCTTAATATTACTAACCGCATAAGGTTTTCCTTCTGTTGCAACAGTTACTCTTGGCTGTTCTATGATAGAATATGACCCTCCTGAAGTTTTAACAGGCAGTTTAACATGAACTGACTCTCCCGGTTTTCCCTGAATATCACTTACTGTTTCTGCAAATATAATACTTATATTGCCGCTGCCTTCAGAAGCATTTGCAATTGTCCCTCCGGATAAATTAGCTGCCATTAATGCAATTATCATAACGACAGTAAAGATTCTCTTAACCTTTCTCATCCTTTAACCCTCTTTTCCTCTATGATACTTTCTTCACTATTTACTTCTACCGTAGTTATATTCTCCGGAGAGTCTTCTATAGCAGGTATTTCGTCTGCTGTTTTTATAACCTCTGCTTCAGGAATATCCAGCTCACCAGCCTCTGGCTCATTGGTCACAGCAATATCCATCGAAGCTGAGTCCTTTACTTCAATGTCCTGAATCTTACCGTCCAGGATATGTATAACACGATCTGCAAAATCTGCTAATCGTCTGTCATGAGTAACCATTACAATTGTCTGGTTATGTTGTTTTGCCATGGTTTTTATTAATTTCATGACATCCATTGCAGTTCTGGTATCCAGGTTACCTGTTGGTTCATCGGCAAACACAATTTCCGGATTAGCAACAAAGGCTCTGGCGATACCTACTCTTTGCTGCTGTCCACCACTCATTTCCTTGGGTTTGTGGTTTAATCTGGACTCTAATCCTACCTGCTTTAGCATATCTTTTGCCATCTTTTTTCTCTGCTTTGTTCTGACTCGCTTGAAAATAAGAGGGAATTCAACATTCTCCAGTGCTGTCATGGAACCAATGAGATTATAGGATTGAAAGACAAAACCCAGATACCGCTGCCTGAACTTGGCAAGATTGTTCTCATTCATTTTATGTACTTTTTTACCTTTTATAAAAATCTGGCCACCGGATAGTTTCTCAATTCCCGCCATGAGATTTAAAAGGGTTGACTTACCGGAACCGGAGGTACCTAATAAGCAGCAGAACTCACCTTTTAAGATATCAAAACTTACATCGTCTACGGCAAAGATTTTCTCTTGTCCCATCCGGTAAACCTTCTTGACATTTTTAACCTCTATTATTTTTTCAGACTGGTTTGCCACCTTAATTGATCTCCTCCCTATTATATAAATTACTGTTTGATTTGCTTCTGAAGGGCAATAAAACAGCAGTCAATCAGCAACTTATACATCGCCTGTCTTACTACAATCTTACATGATATATCTTAAATAAATTCTAGGTGATTTCTTACGTTTTTCTTACAATTTAGCTGGAGATTGAGGCAAAGCATGCGCTGTCTCGGAAGCTAGTATGTCTTATTTGATAAAAGCCTGTTACTGTCTTATTTAAGATACTTCAGTTTCTTATCATACCTTCTCACTCTTCTAACACTTTCTTGCAGTTCTTAAACTTTCATGAACTTTTCACACTTTCTCACACTTTTCACACTTTCTCGTGTTTTTCAAACTTTCTCGCATTTTCTTACTTTCTCGCTCTTCTCAGCTCTTCTCACACATTCTCGTTCTTCTCATAATTTCTCGTACTTTTCATACTTTCTCGTACTTCTTCTCATAATTTCTCACTCTTTTTACACATTCTCGTTCTTCCAAACTTTCTCGCTCTTCTTCTCATAATTTCTCACTCTTTTCACACTTCCTCATACTTCTTCTCAAACTTTCTCGCTCTTCTTCTCATAATTTCTCGTACTTTTCATACTTTCTCGCTCTTCTCACACTTTCTCGCTCTTTCATACTTTCTTGCTCTTCTTCTCACACTTTCTCGTACTTCCTCTCTACAGCAAAATTAATTAGATTTCCTAATAGAAAACAGGCCGCAAAAAGCTTATTATTAAGCCCTTGCAGCCTGTGTTTATTTTATAATGCCTTCGGATTTAGGTTTAACCGGCTTTATCAGTGCTTTTTCTTTCGCTTCTGCTTCTTGGTCTGCTTCCTGCTTTTCTTCCAGTCTTGTTTCAATAAATCTTGTAAACATCAGTTTCAGCAGAGCACCTACCGGAACTGCAAATATCATACCAAACAGACCGCCGATTGCACTACCAAAAATTAATGAAATAATAACCAATACGGGATGTATCTTAATACTTTGACTCAGTAGTTTGGGCTGAATAAGATTACCGTCCAGCGCCTGTATGATCAGCAATGCAATCAGCGCAAAGATCAACTTTCTATATTCTCCGTAAACCAAACAACTGATAGCTGTTGCTCCATAAGCAATAAAAGGTCCAAGATAGGGTACAAGGTTACCAAGTCCGGCAATAATACCGATAAGGAGTCCATATTTCACGCCTATCAGTGACAGTAATACCGATATGGAACACATCATAACTATAACGTCCAGCATCTGCCCTCTGATATAACCTGAGAATACATAATCTGCATCTTTAATAAAAATACTGATTCTTGTGTTCATTTTATTGCTGAAGATCGCAAGTCCCACACTTCTTAGATAACTTTTTATCATCTTCCCATCTATCATGAAATAAATAGAAATGATCAAAGCAAACAGCAAGGTAGTCAGATAGGAGGATATATTCGTCAGTGACATGACAAATGAGGTACCGAAATCCTTCAGAACACCTACTATTTTTGTTCCGGTTTCTATCACATAGTCATTTACAGGACCGGATTTAATATTAAGATCATCCAATCTGTGCAGTATTGAAGTATAGAATTCATTGGAGCTCTTCCACATATTCTGTGCCAGTGTAAAGATATCATCCAGGTTGGCAAGCCTTAGCTGATTTGTAACGTTATAAACTAAGATTGAAATAATAAGTACGATGATAGCCAGGAATATAAATACCGTTGATATAACCGCCAGGGTTCTGCAGGATTTCAGCTTCCATTTCTTTATCTCCACCTTTTCGAATAGATTCTCGAAAAAATTAACGACGGGATCCAACAGGTAGGCAAATACAAATGCAATTGCTATTGGCTTTGCTACGCCCATTATCCAGTTTAATCCACTCAGTATAATTGTTAGAAAAAAAGGTGCATTTTTTGCCAGGAGACTCAGAGTATAAATAATACTGGCTGTTATAATCACGTAAATAGAAATCAATGTATAGCGTTTATTCATTTTGTTACTGATTTTCATTAATTACCCATACCTTTCTGTCCTATATACAGTCTGTAAACCAATTTTCTGCCATTCTTAAGGCACATTATAACATACAGATCAGTTCCTGTATACATTCAGCCTGCACTTCTAACCTTAATTTAATCTGTGTTCCCTGTATTTCTCAGGCCGTATCTGCTTACAGCAGCAGCAATGCCGCATAATCAGGGTGCAAACTATGCTTTTCTTTCATTTCCATTAACACCAATTCATACCATAATCCCGTTTGCGTAACGCCCAAATAGGAAGTGTGAAATGTCCTTCATTTCATATTAGCTCCCGTTGCATCCTGTATCTGACTGCGGACGTTGCACTGCTTCCTAATCAGGGTAAATTAAGCTTTTTTAATTAGTAGAATTACTTCAGTGCCATAATTAAATCTTACAGCCGGAACAATTCATAATACAGCCGCTTTATCCGCGGAATATGCCCATATATCTGTCGTTTAACATTGTGATAAAACTCCTCAGCTGCAGATAACTCTTCTTCTGTCATAGGTGCATATCCAAACCTGGCTTTTAATGCAAGTTCTACAAATCCAGTAAATTCCTCTTTCTTCCGGTTCTTTAGTTTGCTTTCCAGCTGCCATGCTGTCTTCTGATACTCCTCCTCCAAAAGTGAGATTCCAAGTGTTTTAAGCAGGTGTCTTACCTTTTGGTATAGAATAATGATCTTTTTCGCTTTATCTGCTTTTCTATACCTGATCCCTCTATATATCTTTATCAGAACACCTGCTGCAATTATCAGTACTATAAGGAGTATTACTATTGCAGCAAAAAACGAGACCACATCAATTGCTCTTAAATCTTCTTTCTCTTTTGTATTCTTTGTTGTATCCGTTACAGTATCCTTTGGTTCAGCCTTAGGTGTTACAGTTGGTGTCGGCGTACTGCTTGGCGTAGGGGTCCCAGTGGGGGTTGGTGTCGTCTGAAGTTCCTCGTAAGCCGAATCCTCTGAATCCTGTTGAAAACCAGGTGTCATTTCAACAGGTACCCAGCCCCATCCATCTTTGTATACTTCAACCCAGGAATGAGCACCGGCATCACTTATTCTGACTTCTCTGATGTTATAATTTTTCTTATTTCCATCCTCCTCCAAAGCAGAATAAGAGCCCAACATCTTACTTTTCTTAATCTCATCCGGTTTTGCCACATATCCTTCTACATATCTGGCCGGAATTCCTGCCAGTCTGAAGGCAAGTGTTGCCGCACTGGCATAATGGGTACAGAATCCTTTCTTTTTCTCATATAGAAAGTATTCTACAAAATCTTTGTTTCCCGGCAGGGTACCCGGTGACAGAGAATAGGCAGTATCCTTCTGGATATAGGTACGAATATAAGAGGCTAAAGCACTCAGGGCTTTTTGTGTACCAAAACGGTTTACCATCTCCTCATATTTTCCAGCCATATCTGACTTTAGTTGGTCAAGTCCTGCAGCCGGTACCTGTGTATAATAATTATATATAAATGTTCTGTATTGTTCTTCAGCATCAGAATACTCTGCCAGCTTATTCCACAGCTCTTCAGGATTAACAGAACTGTAGCTGAGTCTTTTGCTGACCCCTCCAATATAAGTTTCCAATTCTGTATTATAGTCCTGATTCAACAGACTTCTATCTTTTTCACTGGGGACATAATTTACGGTATAATCCTTATTGAATCTGACAGCCTTTATATATTCCGGATTACCGGTATCAATACCACTAATATCATTCACATAAGTATAATAAGGTGTATACAGATATTTTCTGTTAGCATCAAGGTTCTGTATATCCATTGTGTAGCTGTTCAATCCACCATCAAGGGAAGAGCTTCGCCCCATATTCGACAGCAGATCTAAAAGCTGGCCAGTCTGATTTCCGGCGGTAAGTCCTGCCGTCTCCCACACGGACTTATAGTGCTCAAAATCAGTTATAGCGTCTTCACTCAGACCATTCCATGAGTCTCCGTCATAAACACTGCCTGTAAATCCTTTCAGGTACACTGCTGTATCATTTTCTAATGCACTAATAATAATATCCGTTTTATTATCGTATTTTAATTTTCCTACCCTGCCAAGTTTTCCTTCATTTAGTCCTCCCCTGGAATTGGAGTACTGAAAGATCACCACTTTTCCATTATTTAAAAAGCTGAAGTAGTCAGCCAGGTCATTTACCTGAAAACGCTCTACCTTTACTCGAATTTTACTCTTAACGCCCGGCACATTCATCTTCTGCTCATATGTCTCCAGGGTTAAGAAACGTGAAGTCAGAAAGAACAGTAACAGGACACCTGTAAACATAAAAAAACTGCTTCTTAAATTAATGTAATAATTATTTTTCTCAAACTGTTTGCTGCGGTGAAGCCAGCGCTTCTTCTCTTCTTTGGTACCTTTTACAGAGGGCCTCTTCATATGGCTGCCAAAAACAAACATACTGAAAGTAGCAGCTATGTATATGGCAAAGGGAAACGTATCCGGTATCATACCGACAACAAAAGGTATTACGATAAAGGGAATTGTAAGGAGATAATAAATCACCGGATAGATTTTATTCATAATGATCAGTGTAATTAAAAGCCCAAGTGGTATGGTGAAAAATATCAGAAAGATTGTTACAACCTTTTCCGGATCAAAATCATCCACCAGAAAACGATAAGCATTTGTTCCATAATAGCTGTTCATCAGCATAATAAATCGGTTTTCAATATGCCAGAATCCATTCTGAAGCTCAAGCCACATACGGTAACCTGCATATACATAAGTAACTATAAAGGGAAGCATTAAGCCCAGGCTAATTTTAGGAACTAAAAGGAGCCCGAAACTCACCGCTCCGGATAAAAGAACAGCACTAAAAAGCCACAGGACATTAATGCTTAATCCCAGTCCCGTCACCAGGCTAAATACCACACTATAAAGAATTACTTCTATTAACAATAATTGTATCAGAGAGTACCACAGGGAATTTCCCTTACTGACATCCGCAAGTACGGTTTCTTTTCCCCTGATATAAATACCATCATGAGACTTTTCTTTTCTTCTTCCCATTTAAACCTCTTTCATTTATTGCCTGCTGCATCAAGCCGTTATACCCAGTTTAAAGATGGTTTCTTCCATCTTTCTAATATCAATCCGGTAACAGGGTATTAAGGAGGCAGCCAGAAATTCCTCCACGCCTGTACCAATTGGTGCCTTTTCCAAATCATTTATATAGACGACATAAAGCAGACAATTGCCTCCTCTATGCCATTTTATAATCTCTTCTTCCTTAATCTCATTTGTAATATATAAAACATTACCACCCGTTTCCAGCTGTCCATAATCTTTCTCCGGGAATCCCGTCTCATAAAAGGCCGCACCAAGTAATGCCATCTGTGCTTCCCTGCTGCTGTCAGGATTAGTAATCTCCTGTTCCATATACTGATTTATATTTCTGTCATACCAGACCATCCTGTGTTCATGTCCTTTTCCCAGTATCCCTTCTGAAACAGACATTACAGCTTCCATAAAACAATCGGTACTTTGCAGCTTTTTCTCCCCTTTATCACTATTCTTAAAGGAGAGATATAGTATTGCTCTGTCCCTAAGGGGCTGGCTGTACTCTTTCATTATAAGCTTCTGATTCTTTCTGCTGAGCTTCCAATGTATCTGATTGGGCCTGTCCCCTTCTTTGTATTCTCTTACTCCGAATATTTCAGACGGATCATTGCCAGGCTTATGTTCAAGATAATGATTACTTTCTTCCTCCATCTCCATATCAGCGGTTTTCTTTATAAGATCTCCTGCCATAGGATGAATGGAAGGCATTACTGAGACGGTTGCCCATTTCTTTAACTTCCTGGATGTACGAAAAATTCCCAGAAAATCATAGCATCTGATACGTTCAATCGTAACCTTGATATTTCCGCAGTGTTCAGATCTTATACTTACCGTTGAATATGCAGAACCCTTCTTGTCCACACTCAGATAAAGCCTGTCTTTCTTCACGGCTCCTGAAATTTCATTACGATAGGTATAACAGATTTCAAGCCTGGTTACAGGTATGGCAGATTCATTCACTGCTTCAAAGCGAATCTCTGCCTCCTTATTCTTCTCCGTGATAACTGGGTCCGCAGTAATCTTAACACTCAATTTCCGCAAAGACATCCATGCTCCAAGGAGCAGCAGGAACGGAAGTAAGACTACGGCAAAAAAGAATATCATAGTAAAATACACATTATAAAATATGGAAAACAGCCCAACGAGTAATAAAAAAATAGTATATGCTATCCTTTTTCCTGCCACCGGTTACAACAACTCCTCTCTGTACTTACCCTAATTTCGGGGCTTGTACCTGTTTTAAGATTCCCTGGCTTACCTGTTCTATGTTCACATTATTAACACGTGCTTCCGGTTTAAGTATAATACGGTGGGACACCACATCAAAGAATACATTTCGAATATCATCGGGAACCAGATAGTCCCTTCCGCTCACAAAAGCATTGGCCTTTGCCATATTAAGAAGTGCTATGGTACCTCTCGGACTCACGCCAAGTTCTATATAGGAATCTCTTCTGGTCATTAAAATTAGTTTTACCAGATATTCATAGATACTGTCATTTACATAGATTCTTTCCGCCTGCTGCTGCATGGCTGTAATATCCTCTGTGGTTACTACAGGCTGTACCTGAAACAAGGGATTAGACCCGCTTCTGTCCTTTAACATCCTGATCTCCCCGGCAACATCAGGATAACCCATGGATAACTTTATCATAAATCTGTCAAGCTGAGATTCCGGCAGCATATGGGTACCGATGGAGCCCACCGGATTCTGGGTTGCTATTACCGCAAAGGGTTTCGGCACCTGCATGGTCACACCATCAATGGTTACATTTCCTTCTTCCATTACCTCTAATAGTGCTGCCTGGGTTTTAGAAGAGGTTCGATTTATTTCATCAGCAAGGAACAGGTTACAGACAACCGGTCCCGGCTTATAGTCTCCAAGTTCGCCTTCTCTGGTAATAACATGGTACCCAATTACATCCGTAGGAAGAACGTCCGGAGTAAACTGCATACGGTTATACTCTAAGTTCATTACTTTTGAAAATGCCAGGGCCAGAGTTGTCTTACCTACACCCGGAATATCTTCTATTAGAATATGTCCTCTGGCAATGATAGCAGTTAAGACTTTTCTCACGATATGTTCTTTTCCGACAACTGCTTTATTCACTTCCTTCATAATGTTCTGTGTTAACTCAAAATTCAACATAATTTGCCCCTTTACTTTAAACTTCTTCCTTACTATAACCCAATTCCCATTTATTTGCAAGACAACACTACTGGAAACATCTGCTGAATTGCTATACCTGGCTAAATCAAAGTTCTGTTTATGAAAGCTATATTATTTTATATAAAAAAGGAATACAAGTATCCGCAATCAGCAAATACAGGTATTCCTTCCGAGTTTCTCATATGTTGATATTTAATTTAAAGCTTTCCTAATAGAATTATTGACATATATTAAAGTGCTATACAATGCTGGCCTTCTGTAGAACATAATTGTCAATTATTCTTGTAATTAGGAGTTCTTCATTACGATGCTTTCAATTTCATTTGCAACATCTTCGCAGGCATCGCAGCATTTCTCAAGTTTACGGTAGATTTCAGTCCATACCATTAATTCTACTGCATCTGTTGTGTTCTTGTACAGGTTTCTGACACCGTTGATGTAAAGTGCATCTCCTTCTTCTTCCAGACGGTTGACTTCTACTACCTCAGAATGAAGTTTCTTGGATTTCTTGAAGTTGCGCAGTTCTTCAACCCCCACATACATTGATTTACAGCAGTCCACAATCGTATCTGTAAACTTGGGTATTTCGGGACGAATCTTCTGTACATTAAAGATATCGATGCACATCAGTACATCTTCTACTGAATCTGTTACATCATCAATCTGCTGAGCAACACTGATAATATCTTCTCTTTCAATAGGAGGCAGGAACTCTTTTACGAGGTGCTCAATCATATCATGCTTTGCAATATCAGCGGAATGCTCGATATTATGCATTTCCCTGATTTTCTCCTCCAGGTTTTCTACATTGAAATCAGAGATGGTCTTCTTTAACAGTTCCGCTGCCTGTAAAGAAAATTTAGATAAGCCATGAAGTGCTTCAAAATAATCGTATCCTCTTTTATTACTCATGTTATTTCCTTTCTCTTAAAAGATTCTCATAAAGATATATGCCATCAAGAAACCAACCAAACCGCAGCCTGGGAAGGTCAAAATCCATGCCATAAGCATTTCTTTTACTATACTCCAGTTAACGGAAGACAACCTTTTTGAGGCGCCGACACCCATTATAGCAGTTGTCTTGGTATGTGTAGTACTTACCGGAATACCGGTAGTAGATGAAATAAATAGACTGATTGCCGCTGCAGTGTCTGCTGCGAAACCCTGATAAGTATCAAGTTTAACCATTCCCATTCCTACCGTTTTAATAATACGGTAGCCGCCAATTGAGGTTCCAATTGCCATTACCACAGAACATAATACCATGAGCCAGATTGGAATTGTAAAATTCGTTACCTCACTCTGTCCTTTGGCTAAGAACATTCCTAAAAGGAATACTCCCATGAACTTCTGTCCGTCCTGCGCACCATGCATGAAAGCCATGGCCGCTCCGCCAAATATCTGAGCATTTTGAAAAACCGGTTTTGTCTTTCTTCTGTCACTTTTCTTAAATAATGCTTCTAATACACGAACTACTACAAATCCCAGTACAAAGCCCAGAACCGTTGAGATTACAAGACCATACAGAACTTTTATCCATTCGCTCCCATTGATACCTGAGATGCCTCCCTGCAGGGCAATTGCTGCACCGGAAAGTCCGGCAATCAGGGCATGGCTTTCACTGGTAGGAATACCAAAAGCCCAGGCTCCGGTCGCCCATGCTACGATTGCAACTAAAGCTGCGCATAAGGCAATTAAGGAATTCTTGGGATCACCACCGAAATCCACCATGTTGTAAATAGTCTGTGCTACTGTTGCATTCACTGCTGTCATTACAAAAACACCCAGGAAATTGAATATGGCAGCCATGATAATTGCTTTCTTAGGATCCATAGAGCGGGTGGATACACAGGTTGCTATGGCATTAGGTGCGTCCGTCCATCCATTTACCAATATAACTCCCAAAGTAAGAATAACCGTTATAAGCAAAGCCGGGTTATGAGTAATCTGTTGGAGGAAATCACCAAAGTAAATTGTCATAATGCTCTCCCATCTGCGATATTTCGCTATTTTCTAATATTTCATATTATTTTTTGTTTAAACCTGGCGAACCAGGCCAAAAAAATCTTAACATGAACTTTACATATACGCAATGTAATCTTAATATATTTACACTTTCTTAACACTTTCTTAACTCACTAAATTCCTATAGGTTTAAGGTAATCTGTAGACATTTCAAGGATTCAAAGAGTTTTTCCGTAGTATCAACAAATTCTGACAGCACTTTCCTGTAAAGTACACATTAATTTTATATGGTATAGATTATAAAATTGTATTATAATCAATTTGATAAATTATTATGACCTTATCTTAATCGGAGAATTATATGACTAAAACCAATTTTTCAGCCAACCTGTGGGATATCCTAAAAACCGCATCATTGCTGCTAATCTCTGCTCTAATTTCCTATTGGGTGCTGGGCTGGACAAAGGAAAGCAGTAATGTATATATATTTTATATTCTATCCGTAATAATCATTTCTAAAATCACAGAAGGGTATCGTTATGGCTTTACAGCTTCTTTTCTGGGGATAGTCATTGTTTACAACTGTTTTTCCTTATCCGGCATTCAGTTTCTTCCGTCTCAGACAGGTTACCATCTGACCTTGGTCGGCATGTTCATTATTGCTGTAATTATAAGTGCTGCTATGGCCAACCTGAAAAGCCACGTAAAAGAAGCAGAGCGAAGAGAAGCCAAAACGGTTCAGCTGAATGAAATCAGCCGCAAACTCCTTTCACTTAACAGCGGTGAAAATATCGGAGGTCTGGCTCTGGAATATGTATATTCACTGACCGGCTGCTCCTGTATCTTCTATAGTAAATCTCCTCAGCAAGGAGAGGAAGGGCTGATACGCAGTCTGGACACAAGGCATACGAATATTATGAACTCAAGTCACGAACAGTTTGTTGCTCACTGGGTATTTGAAAACAAAACCATTGCAGGTTTTCAAACGGATTTCGGCAATGAATCCAGCTGTACTTATTTACCTCTTATTTCCCATGAAAGAATTCTGGGTGTTATCGGAATCTTTCAGCTGGGTCAGAAACCCTTAAGCAACAGTACCCTGGACTACCTGAGGCTTATTATCTCCCAGGCTGCCATTGCATTGGAGAGACAGTATCTGGCAGATTCCCAGCAGAATATCCAGCTTGAGACCGAGAAGGAAAAAATGCGTGCAAATCTACTGAGGGCAGTTTCCCATGACCTTAGGACTCCTCTTACCGGAATGATTGGTGCCAGTGAGACTATTATGAAGAACAAAGATCAATTAAGTCAGAAGGAACAGGACAAGCTGATCAAATATATTTATGAGGATTCCAACTGGCTCCTTCATATGGTTGAAAATCTGTTGTCCGTAACACGTATCAAAGAAGGTGTCTCTGCTGTTAACAAACAGCCGGAACTGGTTGAGGAGGTAGTAACAGCTGCTGTCAGCCGTCTTAGAAAACGTTATTCCAAGGCAAATATATCGGTTAAGATCCCCTCAGAACCACTCTTTGTACCCATGGATGCTACCCTCATAATGCAGGTATTGATAAATCTACTGGAAAATAGTGTGAAATATGCCGGAAAGTCAGCATTGATTTCCCTTAACGTATCCGCCGCCAAAAAAGAAGTTATCTTTCAAGTCGCTGACAACGGCAGGGGGCTGGTACTGGCCGATACCGATTCCATATTTGAAGGCATCTCACCAACCCCGTCTCAGACAAACGATTCGGTAAAGGGAATCGGCATAGGCCTTTCCATCTGCAAGACCATCATCAATGCCCATGGCGGAACCATATCCGCCCAGAATCAGCCAAAGGGCGGCGCTTTGTTTACCTTTACACTTCCCTTAGAAGGAGGCTATACCTTTGAGTAAGAAAATTAAGATACTGGTAATAGAAGATGAACCAACCATCTGCAAGTTTATTGATGCAACTCTTTCCGCCAATCATTATAAAGTAATCCTGTGCAGAACCGGCAAAGAAGGAATTGCCTTAATATCCTCTCATTGCCCTGATCTGGTTCTGTTAGACCTGGGGCTTCCCGATATGGATGGCCTCCAGGTCATAAAAGAAGTCAGGGAATGGGCTTCCCTTCCCATACTGGTGGTATCCGCAAGAACTGACGAGCATTCCAAGGTTGAAGCTCTGGATGCAGGCGGGGATGATTATATTACAAAGCCCTTCGGAACCAGTGAACTCCTGGCCCGAATCAGGACAGCCCTCAGGCATTATGTAAAAAGTGAATCCAAAAGCAGCAAGAATAAAAATGTATATAAAGTCAAAAACTTTCTAATAGATTTTGATAAGCATCTGGTTACGGTAAACGGAAACGAGGTTCATCTTACTCAGATTGAGTATAAACTGGTATCTTTATTAGCGCAGAATCCAGGTAAGGTACTTACCTACGACTCCATTATTACAAAAATATGGGGACCTTATGCAGAACGGGATAATAAAATACTAAGAGTAAATATGGCAAATATTCGAAGAAAATTAGAAAAGAATCCCGTTGAACCGGAATATATCTTAACAGAAATAGGTGTTGGTTACCGTATGGTGGAAGAAGATTAAGATACTTTATCCTCTCGAAAATTGGCAGTCCTTATCAGAAATCCCTGGTCTGCTGCCGGCAACCAGACCAGGGATTAAACAACTGAGAGGTTTGAAGCTTCTATGCTATTGCGACGTTAGGAACCGGCACTAATATTCACAATTGATAAGCTCCTTAAGGAGTTCTTCTGAAATCTTTAATTCCAAGCCTTCTACAGCATCCTCAAGCTGTGAAAGGCTGCTGAAGGATGCAATTGGTACAGCTGAAAAGGGGGCTGCCAATATGAACCTAAGAGTATATGCCGTAACCTCCAGGGCTGACGCACCTGCCTCTTTCAGGAGCTTAAAGCGCCTGTCATTTATATCATTGGTATACATCAGCTCTTGTTCCTTCGACAGTGACTTATCCAATATTCTCTTTGTAAAATATCCCTTCGCCATTGACATATAGGCCATAGCAGACAGCCCGTTTTCCCCGTGGAAACGGTAAGTGTCTAAATCCATGGAAACAAGAGTCTTATCGGCAACCTTATCCTCATTGACCTTTGCGCCATACTCCACATCAGCTGATTGGTAACAAAACCTTTTAATCCATGTTTTTGGGCATATTCTAAGGCTGCCTCAAGCCTCTCTTTTTTCCAATTGGAGAAACCATAATAACGGATTTCTCCTTTCTTAACCTGTTCTTCTAAAAACTCAAGGATTTCACCTACCGGATGAAGGATATCATCTCTATGAAGGATATATAGATCGATTACATCCGTTCCGAGATAAGAAAGGCTCTCCTCCAGATCTTTCCTGAGTTCTGCAGGTGCTAATCTTCCCTTGTCCATAGAAGCAAAATCCGGATGTCCTCCTTTTGTAGCAAGAATCATCTGGTTTCTTAAGCCTCTGTCTTTAAGCCAGCTTCCAATCAACTTCTCACTGCGGGATTTCTCACCGGGTATCCAGTCATTATAAATATGAGCCGTATCAATAAAATTACCTCCGGCTTCATGGAAATAGTTCAACTGGTCTCTGGCTGCTTCTGCCGTCAGATCTCCGCCATAAGCCGCCGTACCAAGACATAATTCAGACACCTGAAGTTCTGTGCCCTTTAAAGTCATCTTATTCATTATACAATTCCTTTCTCTTATAAATACTGTACACTGTATTCCAGCACCCTTTGAATTCCTGTGCTGCCTGATAGTTATTTATTTATATAAATTCCAATATGCTTTACTGTGGTACTGTTAGAGTTCATTTATCAATCGTTCAGATTTCTGGTATCTTTCATAGTTATCTTTGAACATCTTAATGACCTTTCTGGTGACATTCTTTGAAATAGCAGAGCTGTGGGGTGTAAGTATTACATTCTCCAATTCCCAAAGTGGATTGCTTACCGGAAGGGGTTCCTCATGAAATACATCAAGAAGTGCGCCTTTAATTCTTTTCTCCTGAAGCACTCTGATCAGAGCCTCCTCATCTACCGTATCGCCCCTGGCTATATTCACAAATACTGCATCCTCCTTCATAAGTGCAAATTCTTCTTCTCCCATCAGGTGGTAAGTATCACTGTTAAGCGGCACAGCCATGACTACAAAGTCTGCTAAAGGCAATAGACTTCTCAAATGCCCGAAATCATGTACTTCATCAAAATACTCCAGCTTCTGCGCAGTTCTCTTAATCCCCAGCACCTTCATGTCAAAGGCTTTGGCTTTTCTGCCGATTTCGGCTCCGATATGTCCGGCTCCAATTATACATATAGTCTTCTGGTCTAGGTCTTCCCCGGATATGGGGGCAATCCAATGCTTTTCCTGTTTAAGCGGCAGGTATTTATCCAGATTGTGATTAATGTAGAGCAGTCCTCCTATAACATACTCGGCTATGGTAACTGCATGAACACCACTGGTATTCGTTATCAGTATTTTTCGTTCTTTCAGTGCTTCCAGAGGAAGTTTTTCAACTCCTGCACTCACACTGAATACCCATTTCAGTTTATTAGCCTGGGATAACATGTCAGGCTCCAGCGGAATGCTGTTATACCCGCCTCCGACTGTTATTATAATATCAGCCTCCGGCAGATATCTTAAGGCTTCCTCTCTATTGGTACAGATCTGTACCTTTTCCCCGGTAATATCTTCTACTGCATTTATATAGGTATTTCTCTGGTAAATCAAAGATAATATCATGTTTTTATCCCCTTTGCATTTTACTGGGCCTGCCCGCTAGAGTCTCAATGGGGCGGCCATGCACCTGGTAAGGTACCTGGTTTCTGATATAATAGGGCAAGAAGCCGCTTAAGACAGGTAAATCCTGCCTTTTACGGCTTCTCTCTATACTATATTTAACTTACTGTTACGTGAATCCTATTAGAAGTAAAGCTTAGTAAGCTCATCAACAATATTCTTCATACAGCCGTCTCTGAAGGGAGAATTCAATCCGGCCTTGCTTAGCATTGGCTCATAGAAATCTTTTGCGGACAGCTTGCATAATTCCAGATAGCTTTCCCAGGCTTTGTTATAATCCTGATCCATCTTGATACGGTACTGAAGAGCACAGGTCTGTGCAAGACAGTAATCGATATAATAAAAAGGGCTTGAATAAATATGCTGCTGTTTCTGCCAGAAGCCGCCCTTTGAGAAGAAAGGATCATTTTCATAATCCATATGAGGTCTGTACTCTTTCTCAAGCTTAGCCCATACAGCTTTTCTTTCATCGGGAGTCATATCCGGATTCTCGTAAACGAGATGCTGGAATTCATCTACCATACATCCATAAGGGATAAAGATAATAGAATCCTCCAGGTGCATTTTCCTGTAATCTGCCGCTCTGTCTCCAAAGAACATTTCCATATATTTGTCTGTAAAGAATTCCATGGCCATGGAATGGATCTCAGCTGTCTCCATGGTAATATCCCTATATTCTTCGATTTCATAATCTCTTGTTACATATCCCTGGAAAGCGTGACCGCACTCATGGGTAATAACATCAATGTCAGAGCTGGTTCCGTTAAAATTAGCAAATATAAAAGGAGATTTATAATCAGGAAGGAAGGTCATGTACCCGCCGGCTTGTTTGTTCTTACGGCCGAAGACATCGAACAGTTCATTCTCATACATAAATTCAAAGAATTCTTTTGTTTCAGGTGAGAGGTCGCTGTACATCTCCTTACCGCTTAAAAGAATCTCCTCCGGTGTACCAACAGGTGCCGGATTTCCATTATTAAAATACATCTCATTGTCATAATATTTAAGAGCATCAAGGCCAAGTCGTTCTTTACGCAGTTCATGTACTTTTGTAGCAAAAGGTACAAAGATTTCCTTTACCTGGTCACGGAAGTTCTTTACCATATCCCTGTCATAGCTGTTTCTGTTCATACGGTAATAAGCAAGTTCTGTGTAATCCTTATAGCCCATCAGCTTAGCCTGTTCTGTACGGTTCTTAACCTGTTTGTCGTAAATCTCGTCCAGCTCCCTGCTGTTATCCGAGAAGAAGGCAGACAGTTTGCTCCAGGCTTCTTTTCTCACATTTCTATCAGAATCCGTCAGGTATTTTCTTAACAGAGATATGTTACACTCTTCCCCGTTAAAATCAATCTTAGCACTTGCAATCAGCTTCTGATAGGTTGTTACCAGGTTATTCTCCTCCTGCATCAGGGGAATCAGCTTCTCGTCGAAGGATTTTAACTGGAGCTCGATATTCTTAAATGCAACTTTGCCGATTTTCTCTTCCATAAAGGGCCTGAAAGGAGATTCAAAGAGCACTTTTGAATACTGGGATAAGTAATCCTGCAGTTCCGGCATCTTCTCATCATAATAATCATTTTCTTTTTCATAGAATTCATCTACGGTATTGCCGGAATGTCTGATGTTGCAAAGTACCATCTGAGTTGTAACCTTATCGATAAGTCCATAGGCTTTCTTATGGATCTCGAACTGTTCTTCTCCGCTTTTCGCTTCTTTCTGTTCCTTTATCAACTCACCAAAGGCTTGCTTAATCTCATCCATATCTACACGCTTATAAGGCATGTCTTTAAATTTCATATGTTTTACCTCCATTAGCTTTTAACATTTATTATCTTGTTTATTATATCTTAACCAAATTAACTATATTCTGTCAATGTTAGAATATGATAGAAATTATTATAAAAGCAGGCTGTACCTGTTAAGATGTACACCCTGCCATTTAATCTATAGAATATAAACTGAGAGTGTGTTTGAAAACTCATTGTATCCTTTTGTACGGTTTGTATTGGATACAAGCATTTCAATATACGCTCCATTTTGTTCTTCCTTTGAAAATTACCAGGATAAAGATTTTTAAATCAAATCTTTATTATCATGATAAATTATTTCCTCCGCACTCTGCACCTTTAGCCAGACACCCATGACAATTGCTGCAGCCATGGCTTTCCTGCCAGAGTCTGTCTGCTACCGGCTCCCAGTTATCAGCCGCAGGAATACATTTCTCTGTCAGGCTCCTTACATCCTCCGGCTTCTTAATATCGGTGGATTTCGCACCGGAATTCTCCACCATTTCAGCAAGCCTTCCCTGATTATCAAGCAAGGGACAGGGCCGCAGGTAATTCGAACTGAAAGGCTGGTTTTTGTGGTATTCCATAAATAGCGGAGATTTTAAAGCTTCTAAAAGGGTCTTCTTATAAACATTACTGTCCGAATAATGTATAAAAGCACAGGGTTCAATATCGCCGTTAGCATTGATGTGCAGATATCTTCTGCCCCCTGCGATGCATCCCTTCACATATTCTCCGTCATTCCAGAAATCCATGGTAAAGATTGGTTTACTGTTTCTGAATTTTCTGATCTGATGGTACATTAACTCCCGCTGCTCTGCTGTTGCAATCAACTCTGTTACAGCATCAGCACCTACCGGCATATAAGTAAAGAACCAGGCAAATTTTGCTCCATTCTTAATCATATCATCGAAATATTCCTCGCTGGCGATTACTTCCGTATTTTTGCTGGTGTAGCAACAGGATATTCCAAAGGGAAGTTTCTTTTCTTTTAAGATATCCATAGCCTTCTTAACAGAATTATAAGTACCGGCTCCCCTTCTGAAATCCGTTTCCTGTTTAAAACCTTCCACACTGATAGCCGGAACAAAATTCTTGACCCGAAGCATTTCCTCCGCAAATTCATTATCAATAAGGGTTCCGTTGGTAAAAGCAAGAAATGCACAATCCGGATGTTTTTCACATAGCCTGATAATATCTTTCTTCCTTACCAGCGGCTCTCCTCCGGAGTAAATATAAAAACAAATCCCCAGTTCCTTCCCCTGGCTTATGATACTGTCCAGGGTCTCAAAATTCATGTTAAGCTTATTACCGTATTCTGCTGCCCAGCAGCCGATGCAATTGAGATTACAGCCGGAAGTCGGGTCTAAAAGGATTGCCCAGGGTATATTGCAATTGTGTTCCTTTCTTGCTTTGTTCTGGTGCTTTCCTCCAAAGAAAACAGCATGTATGATAAAGTTCTCAAACAGTCTTTTTCTGACCCCATCATCTATATCGCTATAAAGACTCTTAACTAAAGTGTACCAGTTGCTGTCTTTTCTGTCTGTATAGGCTTTGATGGTTCGTGCCTGACTGCCAACATATCTGCCGTCCTTATCAATTTTAATCAACCAGTTTAAGATTCTTGGTATATTCTTCTCCGGATTGGAATCTAAAAAAGATAAGATTCTTTTTAACCCAAAGGTCTGTAGCTTTTCTACGATACTTTTTCTGCTCATGTCAACCCTTACGCCTTGACTTTATGTCATTATATGCATCAGGTGCGCAGAAATTTACTGGAGGTCTTCTCCTTGCCGGCAGAAAATCTTACCAGGGAAGTACGTTTCCTTCATTGTCAACAAATATCCCTTCACTGTCCGCTGTTAAGGAAGCAAATAGTTTTATAAGCTTATCCGCTGTTTCATAAGGATCCAGATCCGCATTCGGACCTCCCATGTCTGTCCTCATCCAACCGGGTTGAACAGCATAAACAGGAATCTTATCTTCTTTTAAATAGTTGGACAAAAGCTTTACAGCCATATTAAGGGCTGCCTTTGACATGCAGTAATCAAACTCTTTCACACGTTTTGCCATACCGATACTGCCGCTTTCCGAAGAGATATTATAGATTACGGCACCGTTACTCTTCTTAAGGAGCGGAAGAAATGCCTTAACTACTCTTAAGGGACCAACAGCGTTAATATTATATACAGGCAGGCAGTCATCCAGGTTGGTTTCTTCCAATATATCAAAAGAACTGTCTGCATGAATGGCAGCACTATTTATAATAATATCTATATGGTCTGTCAGCTCTTTTACAGCGGTTGCTGCTTCATTTACAGAAGCAGTACTGTCTACTTCCAGTGTTATGAGTTCAAGCTTCTCACCATATATTTCTTTTAACCCAAGCAGGTCTTTCTTATTTCCCTGTCTCGTTCCTGCAAAGACCTTATTACCGGTCTCCAGATATCTTTTCACCAGGAAGAAGCCAAGTCCCCTGGTCGCTCCTGTTATTAATACATTCATATAACGACCTCCTTCTGTTTTGCTTATTATAATTGGAAGAAGGGCGTTTTGTCCAGTAAGGGCTGCAGATGATATAACTTTCTACATCAAATGGCTAAGATTCTTTATGAAACTGCTGCCTCTCTTACTTTCAATTTAACGATTCGACCACTCTTTGGGAAGATATTTCATTGTATTATGAATCATATCCTCTGCCAGCTTTTCAATTTCCTTATTACTGGCTCTCTTTTTTACCAGCGGATCATTTTTAAAAGCCTTTACAACAAGATATTTATCGCAAGTCAGTGCTGCTTTTAAAACTCTGTCATGATTTTTCACGTGAGGCATAACAAGGGCTCTGACCTTTTCCGGTAATTCACCTGCCATAACCGGTCTTATAGCATCTCTCTCAAATAAGGCATTGGTCTCCACCAGTGCATCCTTTGGCAGATTCTTTATCTGGCGGCAGGTATTTGGTATATTCACATTACTTACCACCGTAGTAAGTCCGCATAATGCCTTGATTAAGAGAATTCCTTCTTCTCCGGAGGCTTTCAGCTCAATTTGCTCTTCTCCTGCAGCAATTTTCTTACTTCTTTCCAGACGTTTCTTTAAGTCCTCTTTTCTCCAATCCACTGTGGTCAGGCCAAATTTCCAGAACTCTACAGTCTCTGGATCCTTAAGATAACGTTCTCCAGGCATAAATTCTGCAAGATGTCTGTCACCTGCTGCAGCAATGAGTCCATATTCCTGAAAGAGGTCAAATTTTACTCTATGGGCACAGTCAAAGGTTGAATTGGCCCAATTCCTCTCCTTTTCCTCTAATCCATTATCATAATGCTTCTTCACATAATCCCGGTAGACGGGCATTAAGTCTATCCCTTTACAGGAGGCATAATCAAACCAGGTAAAGTGGTTGATACCCAGGACATTAACCTTGATATCATCCCGTTTGATATCAGTTAATCCCAAAGAGTCTTCTGCTATCTTCTTTAAGACGTTCTGAGTACCGAACACTTCATGACAACAGCCAAAAGCCTTAATCTGAGGGAAAACATGATAAAGCGTCTTTACACAAAGGGACATGGGGTTGGTATAATTAATAACCCATGCATCAGGTGCATACGCCTTAACAGCTTCTCCGATTTCCACAAACATAGGTATCGTCCTTAAGGCACGAATAATTCCTCCAGGGCCTGCCGTATCACCAACAGACTGGTATATTCCAAGCCGCTCCGGCAGGTGCACATCTGACTGCATTTCCTCAAAGGTACCGGGCAGGATGGATATAACAATAAAATCCGCCCCTTCAAGAGCCTCCTTTAAGCTAGTCTTCGTTACATATTTCCACTTACCTGCAGTATCCTGACGCTCTGATAAGGCATTTCCAATGATTTCGTTATTCTTTGCAGCGTCTGTATCAAGATCATACAGCCTGACGGTTCCGCTTAATTCAGCTTCTCTTGCCAGATCTGTCATAAAGGTCCAGGCCCAGCCTCTGGAACCCCCTCCAATATAAGCTATTTTCATATCACTTACTTTGTTATTACTATACTTCATCCTGCCTCTGCCTTCCTTTCCTCTGATTCCTTATGAGGTTTCGAAATTATCCTTTCATTCCTGTGAGGAACAGCTTAGAAATCTCATATATGCACCGACAATTATAACGGCTCCTGCTGCTGACAGTACCTGGTACTGCTTTGTATAAATATCGTTTAATTCATGACCTGCTATTTTACACTTACAATACTGCCTTTTGTCTGGTTCCTTCTTTTGTAACCTTCTTTTGTATATGGACATTATATATAAATATAGTATAATAATCTTATGTTATATTACCCTTTTGGCATCAAACTCAAACTTTTGGCTACAAAGGAAGGACTAATTCATGGAGCGGATATTATATGACTTATTTGGTACCGGGATAGTTGCTAACCGTATCAGACGTGACTATGAATACACAATGGAGCAGAAACATTTCCATCAGGAATACGAAATCTATTACCTTATGGAAGGCGAGCGTTATTATTTTATTGAAAAAGGAACTTATCTTGTAAAAGAAGGCTCACTGGTATTCATTAACCGCGGACAGATTCACAAAACCGCCACAGTTAACAAGGTTCCTCACGAAAGAATTCTGCTTCTGATCGATGAAAAACCTTTTTCTGATTTTTTCGCTCTGACCAATACCTTAAACTTAGGTGATTTTTTTAGAAAACACTGGGGAGTGATTACTTTTGATAAGGAAGAAAAAATTAAGGTCGAAAGAATTCTCTTGGATATTGCTAAGGAATTAGAGTACAAAGCTATGAGCTATGAGTTTGTTGTTATGGGAAAATTATCCGAGCTTTTGTTATTGGTAATGCGTAAATATGAAAGCAGTACACTTCCCTTTGCCAGACCTACCGTAAGTTCCAAAAAACACGATATCGTACAGGAAGTAGCCGGCTACATTGCAGAAAATTATGATAGAGAGGAATCCCTTAACAGCATAGCCAAACGTTTCTTTTTAAGCCGCAGCTATCTAAGCCGTATCTTTAAAGAAATTACAGGACTTACTGTCAACGAATTCCTTAACATACAGCGAATTAAAGCTTCACAGGAATATTTAAGTACCACCAGCTTAAGCATTACGGAAATCGCCGGCACTATTGGTTATGACAGCATTACCTATTTTGAAAAGGTATTTCGCAAATATAATGCCTGTACTCCCTTAGGATACCGTAAAAAATACAAAGAGGGGCTGATGAAAAATGCTTAAACCAAATAAAAGCCCCGTTGCTTTACCAGTACACAAATGAAAGCAACGGGACTTCCTCTTACAGCAAGCTCTGGATAGCAGCAGCTGCAAATTACATGGACAGATCTTTTAATTCTGATAGCAAAGCCATATCAGAAGCTGTAAGTTTGACATTTGAGCCTATATTCTCCCCGGCAGGTGTGGTAACGATAATTTCAATTACTGTCCCCTCCTGTAACCCCTTATTTTGAATAGCTTCTATGAATTTAGGGAACTTGGGATGATTACCAGTAAAGGTTTCCCAGGCTTTCTTCAATTTCATAAGTTTCATCGGATTCAGCATAATTATAATTCTCCTTCTGGCAAAATGGCGGACAAAACCATTGTCTATTAATATTTATAAATCTATAGCTTGGAAAAATCAATCATAATTATACTAATATGGCAAAATTTAAGGTCCACAGGGCTCCTTTACCTGATATCTTTTACATTCTCTAATCCGCATATGTAATAAGCGATTCCAGCTCCATACTACCTTTTACAACCTTAAGGGTTATTACCGTGTGCTCCTTTTTCTTGAGAGCTATCATTCCTGTCAGTCTATAATCTCCTTCACCGGATATCTCTGCCAAATGAAGCCTTTCTCCGTCCTGCAGCACTTCAAATACAACGTCTTCTCTGTTATGAAAGGATATCTCAACCTTTGCTCCTTCCTCTGTATTATTTAGTGAATAGCTTGCAAATTCGTCCGCCTTCAGAGCAAGGACCAGCCTTTGAAAACCGCAGTCAAAAACGAATTTCCTTTTGTAATCTTTCTGTTTTTCGACTATCTGCATTCCTGTACCCAACCGGTACTGGAAAATATTCTCCTCTTCCCTTAATCCGGAATAGGAATTTCCTTTTCCGGGCAGCTCATCAAAATCAGTTCCTCTTATAATACAGCCTGGTTCCCGCAGAACTGCTGCAGATACCCTTTTGTCAATCTTGCAGTTCTCAAACAGCATGTTATGTAAATATTCCTCTAATATTTCTCTTGCTTTCTCATATCCCGGATGTTTTCCTCCTTCTGTATAAGCGAGCAGAAGTTCCCAATCCTTTGGCATAACCACAGAGCAGGGGGAATTGCTGCATTCCATCTTCTTCCAGGGCCAAATATTATATCCTATTCCAAGCTTCTCCGCTAAAGGATACATGGCAGTAAACCACTCAATAGTATTTTCACCGGTCTCCCCCAGCCAAAGAGGCACCTCCCACCTCTTTGACAGCTTTATGAAATCGTTATAGCAAGCTATATCAGGCATACAGGCATACCGATGAAAATGGATAATCATTTTGGAATCATATTTCTTGCAGAATACTTCAGTTGATGTTGCCCAGTGGTGTCCTTCAATACTGATTATATGCCTCTGATCAACTTTTCTGATTTCCCCGATAGCTTTTTCATAGAATTCACAGAGCCTTGGTATCAGGTATTCCAGTTCTTTATCCTTCTCTGTTCTCTTGGGTCGGAGAGGTTCATTTAACAGGTCATAACCACCCACAATCCATCTGTCAGCATATCTTTCGGCCAATCGTTTCCATAACTGAATTCCTTTCTCAAAACAGTCATCATCCAGGAGGAGCCTTGGCATATCATCAAGGCTGTCATCAATATTAGCACCGGTTTGTCCTCCTGGAGCACCGTGAAGATCGATAAAAGCATAGAGTTCATATTTCTCACACCAGTCTATCACTCTGTCCAGAAGCTCAAAACCTTCTTCCACCCATCTAAGTCCGGCATCTTCTTTCAGGAAAAGCCTTGCATTTATTGGTATACGAACCGAATTGTATCCCAGCTCCTTCATATAAGCTATGTCTGCTTCGGTTATGTAATTATCTCTGAAACGTTTCCAGAAGGAATCTGCATATTCAGAACCAGTAAGTTCCATTATTACAGCTTCTATTCTCCTTGGCCTGTCAAAGCGCTCATTTGCTCTGGCTTTCCACATATAGCCTTCACAAAGCAGCCAGTTACCCAGCCCCCAGCCTTTTAATACCACTGTCTCTCTATCTTCATCTATTATTCTTATACCCTCTGTATCCAAAAATCCCTTCACTGCATTCTTCCTCATTGTAATCCTCCAATCAGTCTGCTTTTTTTGTTTCACATAAGTTCTGTACTGGTATAATGATTTAATATTGATTTGTTGATTTAGTAATTAATCAGTCTAAATATGTTGATTGTTGATTTATTTATTTAATAATTTAATAGCTATTGGGTTTTACAAAACATTTTTAAAAACGTTTTTATTAACATTATCATATTTCGTACTTTTTTTCAATATTCCATCTATACTTTTTTATATGTTTTGCACAGTTTTTTCTTTTATTATGGCATATCAGTATCAGGTCATTTTATTAAAAATAATTTTCCTTTCAACCACAATTAATATACTCAGCGCTTATAATGTGTGTCTCTTCGTTTTAATATTACAAAAAACTGCTGTCTTTTTTTAAAGACAGCAGTTTATCTATTTGATATATTAGCCTTTTCGTTTACGTACGCATTCTGAGAGTAGATATTCAATCTGACCGTTTATTGAACGGTAATCATCTTCTGCCCAGGCAGCCAGCTCATTCCACAGAGAGGGTGATAATCTAAGTAAAATCTGTTTTTTTGATTTTTCCTTGTCCTTTAGAACCTTTTCTTTCTGAAGCACTTCCTGTTCCAATTCTTTTATTTTCTCTAGTCTCTTCTTAAGTTCCTCTTCCTTCTCTGTTACGTTATCTCCCACCAATCTATTTATGTTATTCTCATTTATATCTCCCATTCCGATACCTTTCTATAGGTTTAGTAAATCGATCCGCTGTTTACTATTGGCTGTGCATCTTTATTGCCGCAAAGTACTACCAGCAGATTACTTACCATAGCAGCTTTTCTCTCATCATCCAGTACAACAATTTCTTCCTGTCCCAACTGATCTATTGCCATCTTTACCATACTAACTGCCCCTTCAACAATTTTCTGTCTTGCAGCGATAACCGCAACGGCCTGCTGTCTCTGGAGCATGGCAGCAGCAATTTCTTCTGAATAGGAAAGGTGGGTAATTCTTACTTCCTTAATCTCAAGACCTGCTTCACTGACTCTCTGCTGTAATTCAACCCTCATACTGTCAGCGATTTCCTGGCTGCTGCCTCTAAGCGTCTTCTCATCCGCATCATTTTCCATGGTATCGTAGGGATATAATCTTGCTACATTACGAATTGTAGAATCACATTGAATTGCTAAAAAGGTCTTATAATTATCAACGTTAAATACTGCTTTCGTAGGATCAGCTACTCTCCAGATTACAACAGCACCAATGATAATAGGATTACCAAGTACATCATTTACTTTTTGTTTTTCGTTACTAAAGGTTAATGTCTTTGTAGATATCTTTTTTCCACCGGTCTGCTGTGCTGCTACAGCAGTTGTTGCAGCACCATAGGCTACTGCTGCAGGTGCTGCTGCACTGGCTGTTGCAGCTTTCGCGGGATTAATTGCTCCTGCAAAGGGGTTGGTATAATAGAAGCCTTCTTTCTTAATCGTACCATAGTATTTACCAAACAGTGTTAATACCAACGCTTCATTAGGGTTGAGTATGTGGAATCCGTTTAACATAATAGACAATACTACTATCAGTAAAATGCCCCCGGTTAACAGAACTGCACCTATTGCATAATCCTCTTTGCTTAGTGAAATGGACCCGGCTATAATAGCCCAAACCGATACACCGAACCCTATGAGTACAAGCAGGAGTACAAGCCCTCCACCTAAAGGTTTTATTTCTTTCTCTTCAATATTATTTAATTTGAAACCTGCTTCATTATCCATATGATTTCCTCCATTTAAAATATTATTGTGATATCAATATGATATCATATTATCATCATAATATATTTCTGTCAATATATTAAACGGAAAATTTATGAAGAAATTGCTTTGTATTATCTGGCTTGTTCAATTATTTTTAATTTTTTGAAAAAAGTAGTATATTTTGCTTGACTTTTGGACAAAAAGTAGTAAAATAAATACGTTGGCTTTGCAGTTGTGGCGGAATTGGCATACGCGCTAGATTCAGGTTCTAGTCCGCTTAACGTGGGTAGGGGTTCAAGTCCCCTCAACTGCACTAATGAAAAAACAAGGGTTACAGAGTCTTTTATAAACTCTGTAACCCTTATTTTTTTGTGTTTGGAATGCAACTGTAGATTTTATTCTTTTATATAACTCTTTTAAGTTTAGATTCTTTTTATGTCCTTTCACAGCGAACTCATTATATCGTTCTTATCTCGTAAAAGATTAGTTCGCTATTTCCGATTGGTTGTTTGTTAATGTCAGACTTGCAAGCGTAACTCCATTCTAGCATAACATTTTTACCTTCCAATATTTCCTCTAAAAAATACCTTTTAACGATTGTACAGTAATCTATTAATTCAAACAATTCATCTTGACTAAGAAATTGCTCATCACCCACTATGTGCAAGTCATCCTCTTCAAATAAGATCGTCACATCTTTTTTGTTATGTGTAACTAAATTCCATAGATCATCTTTTACAGCTTCTATTACTATTCTTCGATTTGAAACATCTAATACCCCACTCTTGATAGCAATGAAATATGGATAATAGATAACCATGTCATTATACCCTAATTTGCATAGCAATTCATTTGCAAAGTCTTCGGCTTCTAAAGCAGTAACTCCTACTTTTCGTGGTAAATTCAAATCATCTCCTGTCATCACTGCAGTTCTTATAGTCCATAATATATCCGAATTGAGTTTTACGCTTTCATCAAACTTCTTCCATGGAACTGCTGGCAAACTTGATTTTTGCAATGCAAAGAAACCTTGTAACTTATTCATAAAGCCTCCTAAAATCGATAAATGCCTAAATTTTAATTCCTGGATTGTATAATCTTTCGTGTTCATCAAGTGCATAGCGATCGGTCATTGTAGAAATATAATCACATACCACTCTAATATTACTATTTTTTGCACCTGTATACAAGTCGTTGTTTTGAATATTGTTATATCTATGATACCAATCAGGAGGCAATAAACTTGGGTTCTTTATAAACTTATAGAATAAATCATTAATTACATTTACTGCCTTTTCATCCATTGCCTGAATCGTATTTATACCATATACATACTCATATACTATGTCTTTAATTTTTTCAAACAATTTCTGGGTGGTATTATCAAAGCATATAATCTCAATATTCATATTAGCTTTAGCTCTTACATCCTCACAGGTCTGTATTGAATAGTTTATCAAGTTTGTAACACTGTTTTCCGTAATTTTCATAATAAATTTATGTATAAGGTCTGCAATAAAATAAGCGCTTCCGTATTTCGTAAAATCTATATCTTCTATTTTAACCCCTAAGAACTCAGCTATATATTCCTTTAATTCTATCATTTTTTCATTATATTGCGGATTTTTCTTCATAGCTTTTTCAATTAGTCCAGATTCAATACCATCTTGCAAATCATGGCAAATGTAGGCTATAGTATCAACCTTATTTACAACCTGTCCTTCCAATGTTGAACATATTTTATCATACTGCAAATTTGAATATATTCCACTTCTATCTTTCAAACTGTTATGTTTTAAAATTCCTTCTCTCACTTCATATGTAAGATTCAATCCATTATATTTATCACATCTTTTTTCTATATAGTCTACTATTCTAACACTTTGTTCATTATGAAAGAATTTCCCCATCTGCTTTTCTTCCAATTTATCACTTAAGTAACGTTCAACAGCATGTCCAAATGGTGTATGCCCTAAATCATGACCTAATGCAATGGCTTCAGCTAGTTCCTCATTTAATGCTAATGATTTACTAACACCTCTTGCAAATTGAGCAACTTCCAGCGTATGTGTCAACCGGGTACGAAAATGATCTCCCTCATGATTAACAAAGACTTGAGTTTTATACAATAATCTTCTAAACGCCTTTGAATGGATTATTCTATCCCTATCTCTTTGGAAATCACTTCTATTTTCATATTCTCTCATCGGTTCATCATACTCTCGACTATTTTCTTGAGGATTCTTCTTTGCAAACGGTGCCAAAATAGAGTTATACCTTTCTTCCATTTTACTTTTATCTAGTGGTAATTCTTTTACAAACTCATCCATAGTATCACCTCATATAAAAATTTTAGTAATTTAAAAATATCATGATTCTCACATTATTTCCCAATAGAATCTCTTACAAAATCTGAAGTATTTTGCAGACGGGTAATTTGACATTAATGCTATTCCATTAACTAATTCAATTGGATACAAAGCTCCCTCATATTTTCTGCCAAATAACGATGAAATTGTAGCTAAAACTCTTTTTAATCCCATTATGTCTTCCTCTAAAGGAAAATCGTCATCCGGTTTATATTCGCCAAGAGACATATTTAAAACCATAGGGTGTCAATTACAATAAAAACTTTTTCACCATCTTTTTCTCCCATTATATAACAAAGTACTCCAAATTAATATATAAACCAATAATATAAGTGATTTCAGAGCCTTTTAAACCTCTCCCCTTAACTTATTGAACAAAAAAAGACTGTATTCTCCTACATAATGCAGTCTTTTTCCTTTTTACTTTATTTCATAATGCGAAATAAGTAATGAGTATTACAAGGGGTTATGGCTTAACAGAATCTATCGTAAATTAATGAGGGGAGTATAGTTAAAATACTTAAGATATAAATTTTATAAAGTATGTAACCCCTTGTCACTACACAATAACATAATTTTACATAACAGTCAATATTTTTCAGCGCATATATACACTTATTTATATATTTCAACACATGCAAGCGCTCTTTCCATTAATATAAAAGAAGTTTACAGTATTTCTGCAAACTTCTCTTTTACTACTTTTTAATAAGTTTGAACAAGATTTCAAAGAGGTTTAAGACCTCTCTCTGCTCTGATGGATTTAAGCTGTTAAGTCTATTTATTAACAATGATATATCCGTATCATTTTCACCGTTAGTTTTTGCAGTTGTTCTTATATTTTTAAATAGTTCCTCAAAAGATACTTCTAAAGCATTAATAATCTTCTCAATACTATCCAATTTGGGTATTGTTTCGCCTCTTTCTATACGGCCTAAGTGAGTTGTATTTATGTCTGCTTTTTCTGCTAATTCTTCTATACTGAATCCCCGTTCGGTTCTTATTAACCTTATTCTATCACCTAATACTTTAACTGTATCACTCATTAATAACCTCCTGCCTCTAAGATTAAGATAACTGTAATTAAGCTTAGCCTCAACGGCATAGAAGCGTTTAATAAGTAATAAAGTTACTTAAAAGCGATATTCAAATATTAATCTCTACCTTGATACTCCTATTATTAATAATTATAGTAGTAATATTCATATCCCAATTCCAGTTAATAACATGCTTGTTTTTAATAATTTAAAGGACAGTTCTGCGAATTATTTTCACAGAGCTGCCCTTTGTATACTTAAGTATATCAATTTAATTCCTTAATTGTTTATGTTCCCAATAGGATACTGTTCTTCCAACTGATTATATCTCTCACCCAGAATGATAATATCAATACGCCTGTTCTTTTTCCTGCCTTCTTCTGTATCGTTATCAGCAACAGGCTTATTTTCACCATATCCGACTGCTACTATCTTTTTAGTCGATATACCACATTCCGAAACAAATAAACGTACTACTCTTGATGCTCTGGCAGTTGATAACTCCCAGTTTGATGGATATACACTGGTTACAATCGGACGGCTATCCGTATGTCCCTCAACACGTATATGATTATCCACCTTATTTATTAAATTTCCTATCTTAATCAGGGATTCCTGATATTGAGGTTTGATTTCTGCACTACCTGAATCAAAAAGAATAGCATTATTCAGCGTAATAACAAGGCCACGCTGATCAATAATGGTTGATATGGCATCTTCCATCTCAGCCTCTTTAAAATCATGATCCAGATTATCTTTTAATTCTTCCATATTAACCAATTCATCTTCACCAAGGTACTGTTCCAGCTCTTCTCTCGAAACGCCGGTGTTCTCCTGACCGGATTCTCCTCCCTGTGTTGTTCCGTCAGGGTTAATGATGGGCTTTATAACAGAATCTCCTTTATAAGGAATGGCAGACTGTTCCTGCGTCATCATACCTTGAAAGGCTTCTGCCAGTGCATCTGCTTTGGACTGGTTAATCTTACTAACAGCAAATAAAACAATAAAAACAGCCAATAGCAGCGTCATCAGATCTGAATACGGAAGGAGCCAGGCTTCTCCGCCTTCTTCTTCCCCATGGTGCTTATGTTTTTTCTTTCTAGCCATATAGCTCGCCTCCTTATTCCAGATTTAACTCCTCAAGAATTTTCTCCTGCTTACTATATGGAAGTACAGATAATAATTTTTCCTGTACCATCATAGGAGACTCACCCTTTTGTAAGGATAATATCCCTTCAATAGCCATATTCTTGAGTAAAGCTTCCTGCTGGCTCTTTACTCTCAATTTTTTCGCAAATGGATTCCATAATACATATCCGGTAAAAATACCGAGAATCGTAGCAATAAAAGCTGCGGATATGGCTTCCGCCATAGCGTCTGTATCATTGATATGTGACATGGCTGCAATCAGACCAAATACGGCACCTAAAACTCCCAATGTCGGAGCATACATACCTGCTGAGGAGAAAATACTTGCATTTACCTCATGCCTAGCTTCCATAGCTGTTATTTCAGAATCAAGAATGTCAATAATCAATTCCTGATCCATACCATCTATGACAAGTCGAAGTCCTTTTTTGATAAAAGGATCTTCTATTTCACTTATTTTGCTTTCCAGGGCCAGTAGTCCCTCTTTTCTTGCTACGTTGGACAATTCTACAATTAGTTTGATTATTTCTGCTTCAGTCATTCCCTTTTTCTTTGTGAAAAGAATTTTAAACAGTGCTCCTAAACTTTTAAGGTTGCTTCCCGGAAAGGAATTCAATATTGTAGCAACTGTACCAACAATAATTACGAAGAACGCTGCAGGATTCAATAAAACTGCGAAATCGATATGTTTAAATATCATCGCTCCGATTACGGCAATAAATCCTACTATAATTCCTAAAATTGTCGTTATTTCCATTAGGCTTGGCCCCACCTTCCGTTATTTAACATTCTTATGTGCTGAGCTTCTTTTTTTGTCGAATATTGTTAAAGAATCTCATCATGTATTCTAAAGCTCATATCTAATACCTGTCTAATATAAATTTCTTATACCCTCATATCAATTACTTATGTTGTCGTCTAATTCATTGTCAGCTACCTCCAAGAAATATTTTAAACAGGGATTTTCATTGAATTTATTATATACCACACTCATATCAATATATTGAAGCTGCCCTTCTATAGGTATTTTGACCACCTCCAGGCTGTTTATTTCACAGCACTCCGGTACTAAGGCAATCCCCTGATTCATTCCCACATAAATGTTCATGATATCCTTATCCTCAACATTCGTTATTTTAGCAGGAACGATTCCAATTTTATTAAAAAAAGCAAGCAAATGCTCTTTACTTTTCTCCATACCAATAAAATTTAATACGATGCAGTTCTGTGAAGATATTTCTTCTCCTGTAAGGATTTCTTTCCCGGAAAGAGGATTTTTTTTATTAACCAGGGCATATGCCTTGCATTGAGCAAAATTCAAATATCCGATTTCATTATGATCTATAAATTCATACGGTATTGTCAAGGTACAGTCGTACTCCCTATTTAATAAATCGGCAGTAATTGCACTTACCTTAACTCTTTTAAAGATAACACTTATATTTGGATACTTTTTATTCAGTTTTTCTACCAGTTCTATTAAATAAGAAGTCTCATCCCAACCGGTAACTCCAATCCTTAAAGTTCCAGAGAAATTTTGTGAGATATCACGACATTTATCTACGGTATATGTGAATTCATTGAGAAGTTTGATACCATCTTTATAAAGTGCCTGTCCCGCCTCTGTAAGCCTGAACTGCTTTGTACTCCTGTCAATTAGCTCAAACCCCAGATCCTGTTCCAGCGATTTTATCTGCTGGCTGATTGCCGGTTGGGCCACATGGCATTTTTGTGCTGCTTTTGTGAAGCTTTTATTTTTTGCAACTGCAATAAAATACTCCAGTTTTATTAAATTCATTAATGTTCTTCCTCCGTTAATGGTTCTGCGGACATTGTATTTCGAAAATTAACGTTCCTGCCATATCAATGATAACACATTGACATAACGAAATAAATACAATTAAGACCTTATAACCAGTGACTTTCTGATTTCGCATAGAAATTTGCAAAAAACCCACAGGTATGTATCAACTGTGGGTTTGCAATTCACCTCTATTCCTTTTTTTATATTCTGCTGCCTTTTCTCACATATGCCGGCTGCTCTATACACCCCACCAAAGTCCTGCCTTCACTTAAATGTACCTGCTTATCTGTTATAATATAATTAAGAATTGCATTTTCTCCTACTTTAGTGTTATTCATCAGGATTGAATTCTTTACAACCGCACCTTTTCCTATTGTAACACCACGAAACAAAATACAGTTCTCAACCTGTCCTTCTATGATGCACCCATCAGCTATAAGACTATGTGAGCCATAGGCAGAATTCCCATATCTGGCAGGTATCTCATCTGTCATCTTTGTGTAGACCGGACCATAGCTGTAGAACAGTTCGTGTCTGGCGCCGGGTTGTAAAATATCCATGTTTGCCTTGAAATAGTCACACAGAGAGTTAATTTTCCATAGATAACCTTTATACTCCCAGGCAGCCAGCTTATATCTTCCAAGATTCTTTTGAAATATGTCCTTTTCGATATCAGAATGGCTGTAGGCGGCTGCCTCTTGTATCATGTTCAACAGAAATTCCTTTCCGGTAATCCAAATATTTGTTCCAATACAATCAGAAACAACAGCTTTTTGTGCCAGGCGAATATCCTGCACAATACCTTTTTCCGATATTCCGTATACGGTTTCTTGAATTCTTTCCTCTCCCTCCTTCAGTCGGCAGACCATTACTGTAATATCTGCTTTACTGGTTATATGAAAAGAGAGGGGTTCTTCAAGAGCCTCCTGATTTTCCTTCACACACCCGGCCGAAAGACATTACTGATTTTATATGCTATAATGTAAAAATTGTCCATTTACAGCAAACAACATCATCGGCTACATGTCTTTCAGGCAGTGCATTGCAGAAAAGCCAGGAGGCTTCTTAACGCTATAAATTCATTTTCAACAGCCCTTTTATAAGCTGCTATTTAACAAACTTCGAATACTCATTTGATGAAATTAATCATTCACTTTAAAAGCACTACTCTTAACGATCTTATCTACTTCTTCATACCCAGTATTAAATGCAAAATTATATCTTGGCGGCAATGCAAATATATATTTGGAATTTCCTCCAAGTTTGTAAGGTCCTACCGGTGCCGCACTAACACCAATCTCCTCAGCTGTAACCCTCTCCCATTGCTCAAATGTAAAAATCATTATGGGTATATCCTGTCTTGGATTTTCCTCTGTCCATTCCGGATGACGGATAATGAGCTTTGCACCTGACTCTGTTATCTCACCAGCTTTCTTTCCGCTAAGGTCTCTTCCCTCCCAGGTATCTTCCATAACTTCATAACCTTTCCAGCCAGAAGGCAGTAGCAGCTCAAATCCATAATCAGTATTACTGTAGGTAATTGATTTATCCGAAAGTGCTGCTTCACTGTCCTTTGTGTCTTCCTGGGCCTTGTCTGTGGTTGCTTGGGTCGCCCCAGACTGAGAAGTTGAGCCATTTACGGTACCAGCATTGCTGTTGCTGGCTGATCCTGACGGTGTATCTTTATGAACTTCATTATCAGTTCCAACCTGAGCACTACTTGAAGTTTGATTCTCATTACTTTTGGTGTCAGAATTCATGTCATTACTTTGATTTTCATTCCTTGTGTCAATTTCACTTCCTGGGTTTGCCCCATTCTCTGGAGCTCCCGAATTGCTCTCTGTGCTGCTGTGACTGCCTGCAGCGTCAGCTTTGTTGGTAATATATTTATTATTCATAGTATAAGCCCCCAGCCAGAAGGCTGCCAGACACAGGATCAATGTAACCAGACCAGATACCAGCAGGTTTTTTTTTGATTTTGGTTTTGACATAATAATTGTTTTTATCCTTTCCTTCATATTTCTCTTATCTTCAAATAATGCATTGGACATCATCGGCGGGTATTTATTTTCTGCTGCTGCATTTAACAGCACATTTCCATATTCCAGTTTCTCCTGCTTACTCAAATCCCTTGCTACTGCTTCATCACAGGAAATTTCACACTGTCTGTTTATTTGACGAAGCATGATGTATACCAGCGGATTGAACCAGTGAATACACAGAATAATATCACAGCACAGTTTATATAGAAGATCATGCCGCTTATAATGCATCAGCTCATGTCTTAACACATAATAAAGGCTTTTCTCTTCCCAGCCTGCAGTGTTATTGCTAAGATAAACAACCGGCTTCGTTACTTCTGTTACCATGGGTGTGGTTATTATACCGTTGATCCTTAACATCGGTCTTTTATGTATTCCCAGCTCTTCCGCAGCTTTTCTATATATCTCTATTATCCTCTTATCAGCAACCGGCTCTGAGCTGCTTCGTAACAGCCTTATAAATCGGATATATTTTATTGATTTACCGCTTAAAAGAAGCAGTATGCCGCAAAGCCATATACTCCCTGCTATCTGCCATATATCCGGAAGTTTTTTATCCCTCGCAGTTACAATAGATATGGAAGGGTTTCCTTTCGTTCCTTCTGAATCTGTTATATCACTGTTTCCTTTAACCGGAGTCATTATCGTTACGGCTTCTGGCTGTGATGCAGCACTTTCCTGTAACGATATTTCCTGAAATAAATTGTCAACTATTCCGTATTCCGGTGAAAAAGGAAGCAGAAGGCGAATCAATACAATAATCCAGATATAATACTGCCAGGCTTTTGAAAACCTTTCCTTTAACACTGGCTTTAAGAGAAAAAGTAAAAGAATTAGTGTTGCGCCGGATAATGACATAGATAAGACTTCTTTGAATATATTACTCATCTTTCTCACCTTCCAGCCTTAATATTTCTCTTAGTTCTTCCAGGTCCGATTCTGACAGATTATAATTTTCAACCAGTGTGGATACCAGCTTTGTGGCGCTCCCACCATATAAACGTTCCACAAAGCTTTTGGTCTGGTCCTCGCAATATTCTTTTTCTGATATTACAGGCAGGTAAGTAAGTACTTTTATTTTCTGTGTTGTCACTGCTCCTTTATCTGTCAGTCTTTTTAAAAGTGTACGAACCGTAGACCGATCCCACCCTAATTCTCTGGAGAGCTCAATGCAGATATCTCCGGTGGTGATGGGGCCATCGGCTCTCCACAATATCTTCATAACCTCAAATTCCGCTTGTGATATGCGGCTGGTATTTTCATTCATATATAGACCATGCCTTTCTCTTAGCCTGCTGATATTTGTTTGCAGCATTAATATAACTGTTACTGGTATTACTTAACCCTCCGGTTACATTTGTCACCGTTTGTATATGTTACAACCGTCACCATGTTTTGTCAAGGGTAAATCGGGTAGGAGGTAGATAATTATTTTATCTACCGACCTCCCACACCACCGTACGTACGGTTCCGTATACGGCGGTTCTTTAGTTTTCATAAACTATCAGATAATAGTCAAGCATGGATGTATATCCTAGCTTGGCTATTATTTTATTAGAAAATATCTGGTTCAGCACTTGCGCCATGCGCCAGTACCCTTTTCTACTACAGGCAAGTTCTTTGGCTCTCCAATGCTCACATCCTATGGCTCTAAGCATTCTGTACTTTGTCTTGATTTTCTTCCACTGTTTCCAATAGACCGCTCGTATTCTGCGTCTAGCCCATTCATCTATGCCTTTTAGAAGATTCTTCATATCTGCGAGTTTAAAGTACTCTATCCATCCTCTCACAAACTGTTGGTATTTATCTTCTCTCGCTGTGTTGCTCATGCCATTGTTTCGGTCTGTCAGATTTCGTATTGCGTCTTTCATCTTTGTTACGGATTTCGGATGTACTCTAAATCTGCATTTACCTCTATATCTATAGAATGTATATCCAAGATATTTAACTTTACTGATGTGCGCGACTTGCGTTTTCTTCCTATTCACTTTCAGAAATAGCCTTTTCTCAATGAATGGTATGATGTTTTCCAAGGTTCTTTCTGCACTCTTTTTGCTTTTACAGAAAATCATGCAATCATCTGCGTATCGGACAAACCTATGTCCTCTGCTTTCAAGTTCCTTGTCCAACTCATTTAGCATGATATTACTTAGCAATGGACTTAATGGTCCACCTTGTGGCATGCCGACCTCTGTTTTCTCAAACACCCCTTTTGTTATCACTCCAGCATTGAGGTATTTATGTATCAAAGAGATAACTCTGCCATCTTTGATGGTTCTTCCCAATACCTCAATCAGCTTACTCTGGCATACGGTATCAAAGAACTTTTCCAAATCCATATCAACCACATATACGTAGCCTTCGTTTACATTCTTTTGGCATTGTTTCAGTGCATCATGTGCACCTTTTTTCGGCTGAAAACCAAAACTGTTTTCTGAGAACTGCTCCTCGTAGATAGGCGTTAGTTCTTGTATGATTGCTTGTTGGATAACTCGGTCAACCACGGTTGGAACTCCAAGCTTTCTGAACTCACCTTTTGTTTCTTTTGGTATTTCTACCCTTCGAACTGGGTTTGGCTTAAATCTGCCTCCCTTTATCTCTTGAATTAAGGTGTCTTGGTTTTCCTTTAAGTAGGGCAGAAGTTCATCCACCTGCATTCCATCTGTTCCACCTGCTCCTTTATTTGATTTCACTCGCTTATATGCCTTGTTGAGGTTATCTTTTCGCAAAATCAATTCCAAGAGATTATTCATCCAATAGTTTGTGATGATACCGCTCTTTTCAGTAATCTTCCCGTAGTCGAACACTTCTGCATCCTCTTTCTGTTCCGCAGATACCATTTGCAGATAGTCTTCCATATGAAGTTGTCTGTTCTTAAATCTACTATCAGTTACTTTCATTGCTTGTACCTCCTAAAGTTCAGTCCTTCCCATATCATTTGCAACTGAAATGGTACTATGACCTCGGCTGACTTCTCGTCATTCGTTGTTACTACAAGTTTCATACTCTGTTTTCACTTGCTGACGAGATCTCCCTGGGTACCACACGTTTCTTTCTCTCCATCCATCTGCCACATTTACTACAGTTAATTCCGAGTAGTTATTGGACTTTAACTTGTATTGCAGTCTTATCCTTAACTGTAGCCTGATGTGATTTCTGTTCGTCAGACCAGAGATTTGCCTCCACCTTCCTTCAGATTCGCAGTCACCCACGACACCCTTGGTCTTGGCTGTGTCTTTCCCACTACTAGGGCAGACTAGGGACTTTCACCCATTAGAAACGTGCGCCGCCAGGCGCACAATAAAAAGAGGAATTAAACCAGTCGTCTAATTCCTCTTTTCATGTATTATAATTTCACTCTAACCATCTTTATTTGATATTAAACCAAAGCACAGGATGGACGGTGAATTCTTCTGAAGTTACCATATAGCCATAGTCCATCACGGTTCCTTTCTCTGTCATAAATGCCGCGCTGTTTTGCGAGTAGCCGGGAGAACGCAGCCAGCTGCTGTTTTTAAACCCCTTTAGAAGATTTTGGTACTCATTCGCTTCCATTGCACTTAACAAAAAGACAGAATCCAGAGTGTTGTTTCCTCCGTCAGTTCCATAAGCCGATTTGCTGTTTTCGTTATTACTTTGGAGGATATTATTCCGTTCACTCTCTGTGAAGGTCTGAAGGAGAAAGTCATTATTAAGAAACTGCCGAAGGGTGGAATTTTCCCAGGTTATGGAGGCAGCGTTTATATTGTATGCTCTTTTTTCCAGTGCAACTTTCTTTATAAGTAATGCTTTATCTTCTGATTTATTCAATATTATCCAGTTATAACCACCTATCATAACGGTATCACCCGGCTCTTCCTTTTGTAGTATCCGTTTGATCATGAATACTTCCTTTTCTTCACTGTCTTTATAATCTTCTGCTGAAGAAAAGGCTTTGGCAGCACCTTTATAATCCTCTTCCTTATATAGATTCTGCCCAATCATATATTGACTTTTCTTCCACTTAGTTTCGCTGGCTTTATAATCACCTAATTTATCATATATTTTAGCTGCCGCCGGATAAGCTCTTAAAAACAAAAGGGTATTTGCTGCATAATATCTGCTGAAAGGAAGAATAGAGATCAATATCAAAATCAGAATACCTGCTATTATACTAATTTTTTGAATCAGACTTTTCTTAATACTTTTGTTTTCAATCTTTGCACTTAGATCTTCGCATTGTGCTGCCAATGTATCGGCATTATTATACCCGCTGGCTTTCTTAAACTCCTCTGCTGCCGCCTTATACTCAGATACACTCCTGGCTTTGTCCATAATTATCTGTGCTTTTTCATATGCCAGTTTTTTTAATTCCTTTTCCGTCTCCTGAGCTAATTGTCTGCATTTCTCTGCATAGGCTTCCGATTCCTGAAAATTCTTCAGTTCTGCAAACTGATCTGCAATATTCTTATACATCTCAACCTTAGATGCAGTAATTGTCATACACTGGGTACTTTGCATCAGATTGATCAATTCCTCATATATTTGGTCTGTGTCTTTCTCAACTACCTTTGGTTTTTCTTTTTTCATATACGAAACCCATTCTATATTAGCTGAGCATTCATGGGAGTACCATATTGATAGCCATAAAAATTTAAACATGGTGTCTTACAAATGAATACACTTAAGTTCAGCTGAATATTGTCCTTTTACTCAATTTTGATTAATTATTTATTCCTTTAATTTTAACTATATAATCCGACAAACTGATTTTCTAAAAAACAGATTAATTATATTATTTATTTCTTTAACATCCGTCTTTCCGTAGATAATTTGGTGTTATGATTTTATGCTAATCAATCTGTATATATTGCTGTCTAAAAGTATATATCTTGCATTTTTAACAATTAGCAATATAATTACTCAGCATTTGCATATAAATAAGATATATAAATACTTAATTCCCTTATTAAGCATTTTATCTTCTTGCAGATAAAATCTATAGGCAGATATTGTTTTATCTCTTTATCCCATTTACAAATCCTTTTCTCTTTTCCAATTCTCCTTTCCTGGGTCATAGCTTATTTCAAGATAAAATTTTATCTATAAAGCTCTTCATTTCGTTTAATCCTGTTCCCTCTGAAACTTTCAGTCAGAAACCTATTCATTGCTTAGGTTTATGTTATTTTACAGCTGTATTATACTCCTTATTTTAATGTAATACAAAATATATCTTTTACACTCTGACTATTTATTAGTATATAATATTATTATAGTTTTCCTGCTCTGATAAACGTAATTGCATTGACTTGTGCCAGGAGACCTTATCAGTCTACAGGAATATCCCGCTTATTAATACTGTGATTATATGCATTTCCAGATTGGTAAAATTTCTTTTGTAATCATTGAATATACCTTAATATAGCAACGGAGAACATAAAATAAAGGGTATGATTCCAAAGAATCATACCCTTTAAGCCTTATTAATATTACTTTACAAGATGAACTTAAAATTCTATCAAAGCGTAGAATCCCTGTTTATATGGTGATTATACCTTTTGGGGTTCAATTTTCACATCCTGTTAACACTTTAAAATAGAATTGTCAACAGAAGATTATCTAACTTTCTTCCACTCTTCATACTGAGCCTGAGCTTCTTTTAAGATATCCTGGAAGCCTGCACCATCAAGAGCTTTCTGGTATTCAGCAATTACACCAGGTACTTCTTTAGGACTAATTCCACCATTTTCAAGTGTAAAACCGAACTCATTGAATATCTGCTGGCAAGCAACATATTTTGCATCTACATTTGACTTGTCAAATCTGAAACCATTGGCAATGGAGCTCTTTGCACCATCATTGAAAGTAGTATACATTTCAACCTTATTATCCGGTTCACCTACTTCAAGAGAAAGAGCAGTTACAGATGTTGATTCCCAAGCGCTGTGGTTATATAAACCGGCATCTGTTTTCTTAACCTTGCCATCTTCTCTTGTATAATCTGTACCTTCAATACCAAAGGTGTAAAGATCAGCTAAAGTAGTGTCTGTATATAAGAGTCCTAAGAATTTAAGGCAGGCATCTACTTCTGCATCTGTACAGGTAGAAGCGATTGCATAAGTGGAACCTAAGGTAGTATTGGACTGTTTCCAGTTATCTGTAATCTTAACCATCTCTACGTCCTGTTTGTAACGTGTACTTGCTTCAGCATTATTGGGAACATCTGTCCACCAGGAAATTCCCCAATCCTGTGTCTGAGTGGTAGTATCTGTTGTAGCTTTTGTTACATCGTCTTCACTGATGTATCCTTTCTCAGCCCAGTCACCCATTAAAGTTGCAAATTCTGTGTATTCAGGTGATGCAAGTGTATTTACTACCGCATCCTGATCTTTGTCTACTGCAATAAAGCTATCCTGACTGAAGAAATCAAATTTATTCAGGTAGTAACGGAAGAACATGGCTGTTTTCTGTGTAAGGTAAGGATATTTCAGACCTTCTGCTTTTAAATCCGCAAGCATGGGCTCGATATCTTTTAAGGTCTTAACAGTTGATAAATCCCAACCATATTTGGTTACCAGATCTTTACGGAACATCAGATTATAGCCTTCTGCTGACTCTTTGTAACAAGGTATAAAGTAATTCTTTCCGTTGTATGCGGAGGAACCCCATACCCATTCAGGAATTGCCTTATAGATATCAAAGTTGGGAAGCTTCTCTGTGAGGTCATATACAGCACCTTGCTTTACAAGATCATCGGTTCTGATGGTTTCAATCCAGTTAGCGGTCCAAAGAAGGTCGATTTCACTATTTGCCAGTGCAAGATTAGCTCTGTCTTTGTATTCACTGTTACTGATATCATTGAGTTCGATCTGAACATTGATCTTATCCCCTATGTAAGCATTGATAGCATCCTGAACAGCCTTAACCTGTTTGGTATCCGGTGCTCCAATATTAAAGCTGTCTCTGTATACAGAGATTGTTGTCATAGCAGTATCACTAGTATTATCACCGCTGCTGTCCGGTGTGGTTTCTGCAGTTGTTGCGGTGGGCTCATTCTTACCGCTGTCGGATGTGGTTTTTGTGTTATTGCTGCCACAGCCTGTCGCAGTTAACATGGCTGCTGCCAATGTCACTGCTAAAATCTTTTTCCCTAATTCCTTGATTTTTAACATATTTTCCTCCCTTAATAATAATATATTTCAAGATGCTTGGCATCATGAAAATCAACCTTTTACAGAACCAACTGTAAGACCTTTGACAAAATACTTCTGGAAGAACGGATAAACAATCATAATAGGTCCTACTACAGTAAGCACGGTAGCCATAATACAGGAGTACTGCGGAACATTCTGCTGCATAGCAAGCATTGCAGAACCTGTAACATTTTTATTATTTAATAAAAACTCTATGCTCCTTTGGATACGCACCAACAAAAGCTGCAGCGGTGTTTTGCTTTCACTGGTTATATACAGCAGTGCATTCTGCCAGTCATTCCAGTAAGCTGTAGCCATCATAAAGCCCACGGATGCAAGAGCCGGTTTCATTAAAGGCAGCACAATCTGGAAAAATGTTCTGTATTCACTGGCGCCATCTATTCGGGCAGATTCCATAAGCTCATCCGGAATACTCATCTGTATGTAGGTCCTTAGAATAATAACGTTCATGGTAGTGACCATTAGCGGCAGAATAAGCAGCCAGATACTGTCTTTCATATGGTATACCGTAGTAAATATAATATAACTGGCGAGCTGACCGCCTGAAAACAGCATCGGTATCATAACATAGATTGACAATGCTTTTCTTAAACGAAAATCCCTTCTGCTTAATCCATAGCCCAACAGACTCATTACCAGCAGTCCCAGAAGGGTTCCTACCACTGTAATAAAAATTGTTGCACCATAAGAAACAGCTAACTGGGAACCGTATTTAAATACGTAACGGAAACCTTCCAGTGATAATTTTTGCGGAAAATAGCTAAAACCGTTGGAAACGATACTCTTTTCATCGGAAAACGCTATTACGAATACCAGTACAATGGGCAACAGGCAGAATAAGGTGTAAATGCCTAATAACACTCCCAGAATATACTGTCCTGCTCCGGCCTTTTTTTTCTTTACTTGAATGCGAACTTTATCATTTATATTGGATTTCGCTGCTATAGTACTCATTTACTTCCCTCCAATTTTAATCTAGAACAATGCATTTTCCGGTGCCGCCTTACGTACAATTCCATTTGCCACCAGTATCATAACGAGGCCGATGAGGGATTGATAAAAGGTTGTTGCTGCCGTAAACCCAAAGTCAGGTGTTGTTAAGATAGCATTTAAGATATAGGAATCAATAACCTGTGTAGTCTCATACAGGATACCGCTGTTCCTGGTTACCTGATAGAACAGACCTGTGTCAGAACGCATGATTCCACCGACACCTAACAAGAGCATAATGGTTATCATGGGGATAAGGGATGGCAGTGTTATATTCCATATCTGCTTCCACTTATTAGCACCATCTATCTGTGCTGCTTCATACATTTCCTGATCGATACCTGCTAATACGGACATGTAAAGAACCGAGCCGTAACCTACTGAACTCCATATCTTTACAGTGGTTAAGATAAAGGGCCAGTATTTGGCACTTGTATACCAGCGAACTGTATCGTTTCCCATAAAGTCTATTATATTATTTACCATTCCGTTGTTGCTGAAAAATGCATATACGATAAACTGTACTGCAGCAAAGGAAATGAATACCGGTATAATCATAATACTCTGAAATGCTTTACCCAGACGTTTGAATACAAATTGATCAATTCCAATTGCCAGCACTATATTCAATGTCGTACCGATTATCGTAAATACTGCGTAATACATCAGTGTATTCCTGGTCATTCTGGTAAAGGTATTTCCAGAAGCCAGCAGGAATTGAAAATTATCCAGGCTAACCCAAGGGCTGCCCCAAATACCCAGACTGTAGTCAAACTTCTTAAAAGCCATTACCAAACCTACCATCGGCATATAGCTGAATAAAAACAATACCAGAATTGCAGGCAAGCACATAATCAGATGCGCTCTATGCTTCCACGTATTATGTAAAAAATCTCTCATTTTCTTTCCCCCTTATGTAGTTTTAAATTGTCATAAACTTTCTAACAGCCTTCTTGCTTGTTACTAAATTTCCTTTCCTTCCTTTCTTTCATCATTTCCTTCCTTAAGGTTACTTACAGAATTACCGGGTAATACCTTCCCTCCAATAATCACTTGTTCAATAATAGCTGCCTTAGGATTTTCTATCAGTGCGATGAGTTTCTCAGCTGCTATTCTTCCGAGAGCTCCGGTATCCTGTTTTAAGGTTGTTAACTTAGGAACCAACACCTGGGACAGGGTAATTCCATCATAACCGGCGATTGAAATATCTTCCGGTATTCGAAGTCCGGCTTCTTTGATTGCATTCATTCCCCCGATACAGGAGAAGTCATCCGAAAATACGATACAAGTCGGTCTATCCTTAAGCTGCAGCAATTCCCTGGTCAGTACTGCAGTCGTGTCCGGATCATGGTAAATTCCACTCTTAACATATTCATCCGGTACTGTTATACCAAGTTCACCGAGAGTCTTATAAAAGCTTCCCACCCGGTTCTGGGTTACAGAAGAATTGGCTCCGTGTATATAAGCTATCTTACTGTGTCCCATCTCATAAATGTATGTAATTAAATCTTTCATCCCATTTACATTGTCTGAAACGATTGCGGTACGATTATCGAATACATGATCGATGGTTACCACCGGAAGCTCTCCGTTAATCAGCTCTGCAACCTGGGGATCTGTAAAACGGATACATGCAATAACCACTCCGTCAACTCCCCGGTATTTACTATGTTCGTAATAGGTCATATTCATACGGCCTGTGTGTCTGCTGATGAAAGTTATGTCATAGCCTTTCCGCTCTGCCTCCTGCTTAAAGCTATCCAGAACATTGGCAAAGTACTCATGAGTCAAACCACTCTGAGCCTCATCTACAAACAGAACCCCTAGATTATAAGTCCGGTTTGTCTTTAATGCTCTGGCAGAGGAATTCGGAAAGTAATCCATTTCTTTCGCAATTCTTATTATGTTTTCTTTTGTAGCAGCTGATATATCTTTATGATTATTTAATGCTTTACTGACAGTTGCTACAGATACCCCACATCGTGTTGAAATGTCTTTTATAGAAACCAATGTCTAAGCTCCTTACTATAAAGTCCCCTTATTTTCTTAAACGTTTTCTTAACTTGGACAAAAAAATAATGCTTATTTTATCAGTGTTATCTCATTTCTATTTGTGTAATGTGACACTCTAACTAAATTATTATAGGTAATTATAAACAAAACATTATGTATACTTCTTGTTTTTTTCTCCTCTGTTGTATTTTTACATTTGTATCATATACCTTTTTACTATATTTTGCAAGTATTTTTTAAAAAAATACATAAATTACTCAAACGTTTTCGTTAAACCGTTGAAAATGTGCATTTTTCATACTATAAGCCATTGAATCCAGGCTTTGCTATAGATGTTTTAGACAAAATTCGTCACGTCATGCAGCGCTGTATGTCCGAAAACCTTTTAGTACTTCTATGTGTTAAACCTCCATTTTCCATAACATAAATAAGGGCCTCGATCACTCGAGGCCCTTGTGCATGTTGTAGCATCTTATTTATTCTTATCCTAACTTCATTTTAACTGAATATGAACCAGAAGTGCTGCTGCCGTCTTTTGTAACCTTTAAATAATAGGTTCCCTTCGGCAATTTCTGGCTTTTACTCGTACTGACATATGGTACTCCGGAGTCTTCTGTAGTATACTCATTCACGTATAGTTTTCCAAAAAGTGAGTTATCAGAGTCATAGAAAGTTAAGCTTATATCACCTGATACATCACCGGTTAATATAAGTTCAACTGCCTGGTCTTTTGTTAAAGTAATCTTATACCAGTCTTCTTTACCCTTTTTGTCCGTTGTAAGAATCAGACCTTTTGTAGCGGTACCCATCTTTAAAGTAGCTGCTTTTGATTTTGCTGTGCCGCTTTTGTCCGTAATGGCGGTAAATTTATATTTAAGCGCATAGTAGGAATCGCTGCCGTTGGACAACTTAATATAATAAGTTCCCTTTGCCAGACCGGCAACGGTGCCAGAGGCTAAGGAGCTTCCTTTTGATACTAATTTCATTTTACCTTTTACTTTTTGATAGATATCTACATCTATGTAGCAGTCTTTTCCATTAGCATAAGTTGTATATACATTTACTGTTCCGGCGCTTTTAAGGGTAATTGTATAATAGTTGCTGTCATTGCTGCTCAACAGTGTAACAGTCTTGCTCTTACCGCTTGTCAGCACATCGTCATCAGCAGAATAGATATCAGCTGCTATTGTGTAATCGATATCATATTCTTCAAAGGTTTGAATTGTTGTATAGTATGTACCAGCTTTCGGAATAGCCATTCCAAAGGTTGTTACCACATCCGAGGAAGCATCGACGCTTGTATAAGCAATACAATCAGTAAGTGCCTCGTCTGTATAAACACTTATGGAAACGCTGTCTGAATTGGTTCCCTGATAATGAAAACGTAATAAACCAGAACAGTCTGTAGTGACTTTAACCACAGAACCCCTGACATATCCATCATCGCCTTCCGCTAATAATTTACCGGTATAAGCATTTTTTGTTACGTCTTCTTTTCCTGTTTTCATTGTGACAGCTTTAATCTGACCATCTGCTGCCTTAACAGAATTGACATTGAAAGTAACACCCACCAGAATTACTGTCAATAAAAAAACATACTTTAATGCATTTATTAATTTTTTAGTATTCATTCTACTCCCTTTCAATTTATACGCATTTTAAAACAACTACCAGACGATTAAGGCAAATCATCCTCAACATTGTGCCGATACGATCTGACTTAACTTCAAATGGCTACTAACCTGCACTACTATATAGTATTTAAATAAACAAATAGTGTCAATAAATTGTTAATTTATTATCATACCATGTCATATTATGTTTTCTTCTTTACCGCTATTTTTCTCGTTTTTTGTAATAAAAAATTATTTATAGTCAGAATTAAATGAATGTCGCTTTTTTGCAAAATAATATATTTACGACATAAGCAGTACATTTGTTAATGTTTGTTACATAAATACTTTTTCTCACGAATATTGTTGAATATCCACGAGAAATAAGTTATCATTCATTCTTATAGGAATAATATATTTATTTAGGCAGCAAAGGAGTTTACCTATGACCGCGGCACTTATACCGGCGAATGGAATGAAAAAACCATTATTACTCAGAAAATCAGCCTTGCAGGACAAAGGCCTTAAACTTTTCTCATACTGGAAACTGAATGACGGTTTTATCACAGCACCTGCCGATACTGCTGTACATATCGCTTATGTTATAGAGGGTTATGGATATTATGGTAAGCTTAAAGTAAAAGCAGGTGATGTTGTAGCTTTTGGCCTTAATATACAGCCAAATTACTTAAAAGCTCATAACATCGCAATGTTTATCATAGACCTGGATTTTACATTATTTTACTCTATTACAGGCTTAAAACCGGTTGTATGCAGGGACACCGTAGTACTGGATTCCAAAAATCCTTTTTACCGATTAGGCCAGATACTCTTCCCACATCCCGTAAAGCACTGGATTCCCAATATAGAAAATTTCATTTTACGTTTTTTAGATAAACAGAACCATTACTTGAACAATACCCTGCTGCGAGTGTCCTATGCAACCAAGGAAATTGATAAAGAACGTGATTTCTCTGCAATTGCATTGGATCTTAATATATCCTACCGGCAGCTGCAGCGGGATTTCCTGTCTGTACTAGGTCTCTCATTAAAAGACTACCAATCTATACGCCGCTTCTACCGGGCTGCCCACAGGCTAAAAAAAGAGAGCATTCTTGAAGTCGCCCAAAACAGCGGATACTGTAATCAATCTCACATGAACAAAGAATTTAAGAGTAAATCCGGCTGGACCCCCAAGGAGGTCAGCAAGCATTGCTATTACTAGACAATTTCAAAAAAAGAATCAGACCTAATGCATCACCTTTTTAGTCTGATTCTTTTTGTGTTTTTATTTCTCACCTTGTACTGAAGCTGACGGAATCTAGTTCTTTATCCGGTCCATGCAATTATTGAATACCATCCTTGGCATGCTGTAGAAGAATTCTTTCCATAATCTCAACTCCGATTCGTTTACCAATAGCACCTAGCAGTTCTTCTCTTTTTTCCTTTAAAATTCCTTCCTCATCTTTTGCTAAAATGTAAATGTAAAAGACGGGCAGATAATCCGAATCAAGTTGTAAAATATCAGCAATCCCGCTAATATCTTTCAGAGTACAAATTTTTTCCTTATGGTTATAGAAATAAATCGGTGAATCCAGTCCAATGGAAATCCGTTTAAACAGTGTTACCGTATCATACGTCTTAAGATTTGTAATGATGGAGTTTGTTTCCTCCTTAACAATATCACTTACCATCTGTTCAAAGCTTTCAATTTTCATATCCTTCTTATATCTCGAAATGTAAGACAAAACAAAACCAGAAGAATTTTTCATAGTATTGTCTAACATTTGGCGAAGCAGCTCAGTGGCTCTATCCATGGGGGATAACTCTTTTTCCTTTACAAGGAACGCTTCTACCTCATCTTTTCGTTTCATTATCTCCAGTTTCACAGCATCATCAATAATCTTAAAATTCTCACTTCTCTTAATTAGCGAATGATAACGTTTGCTATTACGTAGCAGCTCAGCCAGGCGCTGTGCTAACACAAACTCCCTGGTGCCTTCTTCAATCTTATTATGATAATATTCCGTATAATATATCTGCCTTAAGACAGTTGTTAACCAGGAGTCATTCCATTGGGAAAGTGCATTTGCTTTGATGGCAGATTTTTTATCTCCCAGCGGAAACCACAGTCCTGAGATATCAAATGGTATTAATACTTCATTATCACGGCGTTTTTCCAATACTGTTTCATCCAGATATTTCGTTACAAGATCCTTAACGATTCCTTCCAGAATATAATCCGATTGGATGACTCTATGATGATAAACAATATCTTTATAGCTGTTATATCTACGTTTTACAAAATCCTCTACGGAACTTACTGCTTTTAAAGGAACACAGAAAAATATCTCTCCCTTCTCCACAATCATCTGCATATCATTAATGATTCTGCTATACTCTATTTTTCCGGAATCCTTTCCCGAATTGATTACATCTCTCGTCGCATAATCCAGACGGTCTCCGTCTAAACTGGAATCAAGAATTCTATGAATATATTTGAAGGCTCCTTCTTCAGCAAAAATCCTCTTTACACTTTCTAATACAAGCACTTCAAATAGATTCTCATCATATTGCCCGGTATCTTCTGAAAATGGTGCAATAATTTTGCTTAATATTCCTTCGCTGATCTCATCGCCCATCTGTTCGTGTAATTTCCTATTCCCCTCAAAGTATTTGGACATAATATCAACAAATTCTTTTGCACTATCCTTTTCGTTAACTGCTTTCTCTTTGTATTCCAGGTAAACATCCTTTAACGCAAATTCCACAATATGGCTAAAGGGAGGATGACCAATATCATGTAGCAACGCTGCTGCACGGATTGATTGGATAAGTACGAGATGCGTAAATTTATTCTGTTTGGGAATGTTGTTGGGTATCAGGGAATGCCTTAATTTATCCAATTCAATCTGTGGCATCTCCTTTGGTAGCCTGCCGCCCAATTTTTCAGTACAAACCTCCGTCTGCTGTCCCAGTCTGCCTAAAATCTCCTCGTATTCTTTATCAAAGATATCAAAGAATTCTCTTAACATTGAATCTGTTGTATTTAATAACGATTGAAAAAACATGTCAGAACAGAGCTTCATTGTTCCAACAGAATGTTCAAAACGTTTGGTTCGATTGGTTGGAAAGGTAAGATATACCGTTGAATTCTGATACACGTCATGAAGACGGTTAAAACCAATAGTTGAGACAATTCTTCTTTCATATTCTGTCAATGCGATCAGACCATGAATGGAATCGTTCAGATAAATGCCTTTTCTCAAGTCAAGCCTCCTACTGTTTTTTTATCTATTATAAAGTATCTCCATTGATAATTCTACTGATTCAGGCAAAAGAAAGCCAATCACGCTTTGGTGATTGACTTCATCCATTGATTTCTGATTCAATATCTTATATTTTACATTCATATAACTATGTAATTATATATAACCATATAATCCGTTTATAGGTGACCTACTCAATATTCTTTAAATGCCCCTTCGCAATACCAAATCGCTTTCCATCCAGTAAATATTTTTTCATTCTGCGCTGGAGAGATGTACGCTCCGGTAATGATTCATTTACATTTTCATACCCAGGAAAAATCCACCCCATATACCATGTTGCATCATAATCCATCGTATCAATCTCAAACAGGTTCTGAAACCCAACTATATTTGAATACTCCCCCAATAACTCCTTCAATTCCGGCATCAGCATCCATGAATCGCAGGTGAGTTTAACATTCTCCCATTCAGAAAAATAGGATTTTCTGAATTGAAAAAAATCCTTTAACGACTGTGTAACAGCTTCTTTTTGCAAATCAGCATCTGATGGAATGTGAACAGCAATCTCCTTGTTCTCCCCATTCACGAACTCATATTCCAGTGCACCTATACGAAATTCGTTCAGTGAAATCTGTCGAGGAAACCACCAAGCCCAAACAAATTTATATGTATGAAAGGTTCGATAATGTTCATTTAGGAATCTCGTACAAAATCTCATAGTTGCAGTAAAAATATCTTCTACTATTCCTCTCTTCACATATTCCTGGTATGAATAGTTAGCGATAATATTTAACAATTCCCATAGTATTTTTATGCCATCAGAATCATCGCCCAGAATCTCCTGTAATTCCTTTATTCCCTCATCCCATTCCTTGCGTTGCAGTATTTTATTTATAATGAAATTGGGAACTTCACAATTTCTATTGTTAGCATAATTGGATAATTCCACACTTACTTCGTCAGGAATCTCTAATGCTCTGGTTAATTCCTTCACTGTCATGCTTATACCACCATACCTTCCAGTTTGTCTTTTTTAGATATTTACATTATAACATATCTTACATTTCTTTGTACTTTCATTGTAGTATTTTTATAACAGATGATATGTTGGAGAAACAAATGAAAAAAATCATGAAGACAAGACTTTCTATGCAAAATTTAAGGTCCAGTTAACCTTGTACAAAAAGGAAGAATAAAAGATGTTTAGATTAGTTTAAACATTATGCAACACAAAATGAAAAAGCCTTGAATATTCAAGACTTTTAAACTGCAGTCGACGGGACTTGAACCCGTACGAGCGCAATGCTCACTAGATCCTTAGTCTAGCGCGTATGCCAATTCCGCCACGACTGCACAACTATAAATGTAGAGTGTTCACTTCATATTTCACCAGCGAACGAATTATATTATAACAAACTTATTTTGATAATGCAACATGTTTTTGCAATATATTTTAACTTTTTTCATATAACAAGAGTCATTTTGTAGTTATTTACCACACAAATACTTAATTATCCATATTCCTTCATAATTATACTTTACCCCATCAACGAAACTTATTTTCACAATTGACAAACCAACTCTCTTACATTACAATTAGGTAAACTCTTAGTTTACTTTATTGCACATAAACGCAAAGGAGATGAAAATGGGAAACTTAGAAAGAAAAATAAGAGAAAAAGAACTTCGGCGTGAGGATATCATCTCCGCCGCCGAAAACGTATTCTTTACAAAAGGGTACAATGCTGCAACCATGGATGATGTAGCGAAGGAGGCTCAATTCAGCAAGCGCACGCTATATATGTATTTTAACAGCAAAGAGCAGATTCAGTTCGAGATAATGGCGAAAGGATATCGTTTATTTCTTGATTTACTGGAATCAGAAACGGCAACCCTTAATAACCTGGAGCCACTTGAGGGTATAAAAACCCTTTTTCTCCTCTTTCACAAATTCAGCCTCTCTTATCCATATCATTTTAGCACTATCATGGAATATCAGACCAAGGAAGAGGATTTTATTACCAGGTTATCTGATGAAGCAACGCAGGCAAAGGAGGTATGTTATGAACTGGGAGAGGACGCAATAAGGTTCTTAATCAAGCTTGTAAAAGCAGGTGTCAGCCAGGGTGTAATTCGAAAGGATATTCCTGCCGAAAAAATTGCTTTAATACTATGGTCCTGTACTCTTGGTATCTTTAACACTGCAAGCAGAAAAAATAATTATCTAAGCAATTATTACAATACCACCGGAGAGGAATTGCTTCAGGATTCCTTCACCCTGATTCTTGACTCTTTAACCAGGAAATGATTTCTTTTTTATATGTACTGCGGTACATGGATTGGAGTTAGTATGAAGAAAGGACGTATGAACTTACCTGTAATTTTAATCGCCATTATATTATTTATTCTTTTAGTTCTGATATCCGTATTTACTATCAGCGGCAGCTTTCTACACACTGCATACCTGGACCCATGGAAGAAATCTTATCAGAACCGTTTTGACGACCCCAGGCTTAAACTGACCGCCCACGGATTATTGGCTGCTAACGGTCACAACATGCAGCCCTGGAAAATAAAACTGGATAAAGAAAATTCCTCTGTATTTTATCTGTATGCTGACAGCTCCAAATGCACTCCCGAAGTAGATCCCTATGCCAGACAAATGATGATTACACAAGGATGCTTTCTGGAATACTTAAAGATTGCTGGTGAAAAACTCGGAACCCCGGTTACTATAACACTTTTTCCGAACGGAATTTATGACGAAGATAAGCTTTCTGCAAGTATGGACACCTTCCCGGTAGCCAAAATAACCTTGGGTAAAGCAGCTCCACAGAATACCCCTCTATATGACGGGATCTTTCTCCCCGATACCAATCGGGGTATATACTCCGAAACCCTCCTGCCTGCAGATGCTGTAAGTATCTTAACCGATACCCAGGAGTATCCAGGTATAAGCGCTTTCCTTTATCAGACCCCCGACCAGGTTCAGTCCATCGGGCTACTTGCTATGGACGCAGCTGAGATTGAGGGAAATACCACCAGAGTCATGAAGGAAACGGAAGATATCTTTCGCTCCAACGAGTACCAAAAGAACAAATACAGATATGGTTTCTCCGTTGAAGGGCAAGGTACTAAAGGTATTATGAAACATTTCCTGCAAACCATAGTAACACTCTTCCCCTCCATGAACAACGGAAAAGCTCAGACTGATAATTTCATCAAATCCACCCGTACTTCAGTAGAAAATACACCGGCATATCTGCTCCTTACAACCAAAGACAACAGCAGAATAAGTCAGGTAGAAGCCGGCATGCTCTATAGTTCCTATATATTGAAAGCACATAACCTTGGGCTTGCCATGCAGCCTCTAAGCCAGGCACTGGAAGAATATACGGAAATGACTACAGTATATGAAAAAATACATTCCCAATACGGTAATGGAGACACTATTCAGATGCTTCTCAGAGTAGGGTACCCAAAGCAATCTGTTCCTTTAAGCATGCGGCAAGATATTAACAGCCTGCTTCTAGAGTAGTATTTAAAAGGTCTGGTATCTCAATTGCAGATACCAGACCTTTTATTACATCTTTGGCTATATGATCAGTGCTCCATAAATACATTTCTATTATTCATTCCCTGCTCTTTTTAACCCGTTAGCATTAACCTGTTTAATTATCAACACCTTGTAATTACTTCTTTTGATGTCTAAAATCAAGTACTGTAATTAAACCAAACGGCTTAAACTCCCGCATGAACTGAATATATTGAAAGAGATAAATCGAATGCAAATCAATACTTCATTACATAATTCACACCAGGTGATAAGGAAAGAGTAAATTTCGTTCCGCCTTCTACCAACTCTCCAGATAATGTCCTGTTATTTTCCAGGTCTGTCAGAACTGCCTGCTCTTTTTTAACTACAACAGATACTTTCGTATAATATGGAAGGAAGGAACGAAGGATGAAGCTACTATTATCATATACAAATAAGGTTATCTTTGAATCCCCCTCTAACACCACCGGTAAGTCTTTGCTCAAGATTCCTCTTACCGTATTTAATATTAAATTGGGATAATGATAGATATTTCCCTGATCATCCGGAATCGTCAGAACAAATAATCTTCCCTTTGAATATTTCGTTTTTAAGATTATAGGAGTACTATTATCCTCACCGTAAGCACCTGCTATCTGCCATACGTCGTTGGTAAAAAACTGCGGCTGTGTTAAGATGATTTCTTTGGAGGCTTCCAAATTGCCTCCCAGAGTTATACCGCCGTCCTCCGAACACATATAACGGTTGGCCAGCACTTTGTTATCTGTATAGGATATATGGGCTAATTCGTGAAAAGCCTCTCCTAACTTTCTTACAAGGCCGGAGGTTACCATAACATCTGCACCTGTCTTTAAGCTCTGCTTTATCTTTTCAACAATATGAACATCCTTTGCTGCATTTGCTGTAAGCAGAATCGTTTTAGCTTCGTAAGGATATTCCGGATATGGTTCCAAAGGTACTCCGCACATTCCAATATAGTTATGGAGAAAATCTTCGCCAAAGCTATGATAAGGTACATAGGTAGCAACTCCCACAGGATTTCCAAGCTCTTCTATGTAACGGTCCGTATCATTAAATACCTGACCAATTGCAGGGGGAAAGGTAGTATAAGACTTATCATCAATTAAGGAGCCAAGACAGAACAACATTGCCTCCTTTGCCTTTCCAAATAAGGTGAGATAGCCCTGATCGATATACGAAGTCAAATTATAAGAGCATTCATATGGGTCAAACCAGCCGCCAAGATTGCGGTCAGGTGCAACATTTTCAAAATAACGCATAATAAAGTAGCTTAAATATTTCGGCAGGTGCTGCTGGGTATAAGTAGGATTACGGGTTTCAGTTCCCGTATAAATATAATCAAAAACTTTCGGTTCATCTTCCAGGTTATAACCGGCATCCTGAAAATGCTCATACCAGTTAGGAAATTTGATAATAACTTTTACTTTAGGATTAACCTCCCTGGCAGTTTTTAAGATTACATTTTCCGAAAAATCCTGCAGAAGGGATATTCGGAAATCTGACCAGGACTTATCTCCTTTTGCCTCTATGCAGCTATCACAACGGCAATTGGTAAAATAGAAATCATCCAGTATAAACTCATCAAACAGTTCACTGGTGAGAGTTACTACCTTCCTCATCCTTTCAGCTACCTCTTCGGAGGTGTAGCATTGAGGGCTGAACCCGCCCTCCAGCGGATCGTGCTCTCCGTCAGTTGTAATACCTCCGGCTACTTCAATGCCTTTTTTTAAGAAGAAGTCTTTCACCAAGGCCATTTGTTCATGGCTTATCATCCTGCCGCCACGGTAGGTTTCCAGATAAACTTTACCTACTTTAATATTCTTCTCAATCAGCTGAAATTTTCTGTCAAATTCCACGAAATCTTTTATGGAAATCAGATTTCCTACCGGACAATAAATACTGGCGTTAAAATTATTATACCTCATAATTACTCCTCTCTTGTTACTGAATCAGTAGATTTGTTACCTAACTTCAGTGAAGAATGTAAAAAATATTTATTCTATTGAGGTTTTTACATTCTCAGTATAAGTTGAACTGAGCATTTTAACCTATTCCAAATATAAAATTGCCCTATGTATTAACCTTTTATATCCGAAAAAAGAAAAAGTGATATTCTACTTATAGTTTGATTCTAAGACAGTTTCACTACTACAACAATGTATTTTCTCTTACAGCATATGGAGAATCTTATAACACTATAGCCCCTAATTATGTTTACAATCTTCCTGCCATCTTCTGTTCCTAATGCTCTAACCATTGTTTAAAGAGGTTTCTTACGGGTAAGACTCTTACCTAAAACATGCGATATCCATAATTTCTCCATATTCTTCTGATAGGATACCGAAAAACGAAAGGAGCTACTTTATGAAAATAAAAAAAGTCTTTACTCTTGCCCTTGTCTCCATGCTGCTCTTTACTGCCTGCTCCAAGAATTCTGATTCAGGCCACGGTTCCACAACCGATACGGATAAGCTGAAAGCGGCAACAACCGCAACCTATCCCGTTGGAACAAAGATTATCCTAAAAACCGACCACATGGATGGCATGTCAGATGCCAAAGGTACAGTGTCCGGTGTTTATGATACCACTGTATATGCTGTTGATTATACAGACGCTGATACAGGTAAAGAAGTTAAAAACCATAAATGGGTTATCCAGGAGGAATTAAAAGACAGCGAAGGAAAGACCTATAATGTAGGTGACGAAGTCAGCTTAAATACCGGACACATGAGCGGAATGGGCGGAGAAGGCCAGAAAGCAACTATTACGGAAGTTGTTAATGGTCCCGTTTATATGGTTGACTATACTCCTACTACCGGCGGTTCTCTCGTAAAAAATCATCAATGGGTAATTGAAAGCGAGCTGGAAGCAGATAAAGGCGAGTAATTAAGATAATATATTAATATCCAGAATAAAAATTAAAAAAGAGCTTCTACAAATAGCACTACAAGGTATAATCCCTGTATAACTGTTTGTAGAAGCTCTTTCCTATTTCAGTCACTGCCAAAGCAAGCTGAATATATTTTTATGTAAGCTGAATCTTCTTTTCTTCCTACCTATCCAAGTGTAAAAATACTTTTAATATAGGGTATTTTTACACTTGGCCAGGTATAAAGCTTTGCTCAGCTTATACTGATTAACTTCTATGCAGACACCAAATTATCAATTCGGCCTTCTATATGTTTAACTTTTCTACTTAAGCAATTTTAGACTTTGCAAGATCAGTTAAAGCTGTAAAGCCTGCAGGATCGTTAATAGCCATGTCAGATAACATCTTTCTGTTAACTTCAACACCGGCAACTTTTAATCCGTGCATTAATTTGCTGTAAGAAATTCCGTTTAATCTAGCTGCTGCATTGATTCTTACGATCCATAACTGTCTGAACTGTCTCTTTCTCTGCTTTCTTCCTGCAAATGAAGATGTTAAAGCTCTCATTACGGATTGTTTTGCTACTCTATATTGTTTGGATCTGGCTCCTCTGTAACCCTTTGCCAGTTTTAATACTCTCTTATGTCTTTTTTTAGCGTTTAAGCCGCCTTTAATTCTAGCCATGTTCTATTTCCCTCCTTCGCACCTAATCTTATAGATAAGGCATAATCTTCTTCATATTTTTAACTTTAGTTGCACCAGTTATTGTTGCTTTTCTAAGATTTCTCTTTCTCTTAGTGCTCTTCTTTGTTAAGATATGGCTCTTATATGCCTTCATTCTCTTTAACTTTCCTGTACCTGTCTTTTTAAAGCGCTTTGCTGCTGATCTGTTGGTTTTAATCTTAGGCATGATATTTCCTCCTTCATTATGGTACAATAACACTCCCAAAAGGTTGTCCTATTGTTTTATTTTTATTATTATGACACCTGCCAAACCCATCATGGCCTTTTTAAGCATTAAGAAATACAGGCTAACGAAGGGTTAGCCCTAATCCCTCATCACGATAATTTACCAAGTGTAACTAACGTTTCTCAGTTAAGAACATTATCATGTTCCTACCCTCAAGTTTTGCCGGCTTTTCAACGATTGCAATATCCTCAAGCTTAGAGTAGAAATTATCTAAAATCTGTCTACTGGAAGAAATATGAGCCATCTCTCTGCCTCGGAAACGAAGGGCAACCTTTACTTTATCACCTTTTGTGATAAATTTTCTAGCCTGGCCTGCCTTAGTGTTCAAATCGTTATCATCGATATTGGGTGATAGACGGATTTCTTTTACTTCGGTTACTTTCTGTTTCTTCTTCGCTTCTTTTTCTTTTCTTGCAAGGTCGTATCTGTATTTTCCATAGTCAATAATCTTGCATACAGGTGGCTTTGCTGTGGGAGCAATCTTTACCAAGTCAAGATTGGCATCCTTTGCCATTTGCATAGCTTCTTTGGCAGACATTATACCTAACTGCTCGCCGTCTTCTCCGACTAAACGGATTTCTTTGTCTCTAATCTGCTCGTTAATCATTAATTCACTAATAGTACTGCACCTCCATAGGTTAGTTTACATAATAAGTTTATAGGCATTAAAAAAATGGATAGCAAAGACCATCCACCATACTATTCGTCATATGAGATCACATTTGTATTATTACAAATCAAATCTCTTATCCGCAATTCACGGAACCGAAAATATAAACCCAAGTCACAAACCGGTGCTAAGGTGAGAGTGGATACTCTGCTTTGTTGTTATCGTTGAATTACCACAAAGATAATTCATAAGCTATATTACTATAACATATTTATAACATCATGTCAACTGCATTCTTTTAATATTTTTAGTTTCTAATAATTTTCAAACTATTAACAAGTTTAAAATTTCAATGACTTTAAAGCTTCTGGCCATCTTGCCTTCTTCTATATTAATTACTTCTATCTTAACTTCTTCTAAGGTTTCTCACAAGGGGACGGCAAAATGTACAAACCGGAAAAAACTCATGCTTCGATTACAAGGTATAAGAAGTCCTAATTCTCTGGAGATTTTGTGCTGGACATATTATAAAATAGATAACTCGCTGCGCTCAGACAATCTATTTTATAATATAGCACAAAATCTCCAGAGAAAAGGACTTCTAATACCTTTCCATAGGCGCATTCGTTCTTTCCGGTTTATACATTTTGCCTGAACTCATATGGAGGCAGGGGTTTTGATACTGGATTTTACTATTTGGGGCTGCATCATTATTGAATTTTCTTTTAAAGATATGATAATAGAGCCATTTCGTCTTTCTTTTTATTTTATTCTTATATTATGAATATCAGTTATTATAGATATCTATATTAGAAGCCTGATGCTTTACTTACAAGGACTGACAACAGGCTCCTTATCTTTTTAATCTTTATAATTTTTTAGTCTCTTCCGAATTCCGAAAGCTTGAGTTCTTTGTTACGGTCCAGAACTGTCTGAATACTCCAGCTGTGTATGAAGAGTAACAGGGGGTTTCCCTTTAGGTCTTTTACTCTCTTGGTATCGGAAGTAACATTTAATTTACTTGCATCCAGTCCTTTATTCTCTATCCAGCGTATATGCTCATAAGCCAGCGGCTCAAGTCTTATTTCCACACCATATTCGGATTCCAGACGGAACTTTAATACATCAAATTGCAGGACACCTACTACACCCACAATGATTTCTTCCATTCCGGTATTGTATTCCTGGAATATCTGTATGGCACCTTCCTGGGCTATCTGAGTAACACCTTTTAAGAATTGCTTTCTCTTCATGGTATCTACCTGTCTTACTTTGGCAAAATGCTCCGGTGAGAAGGTCGGTATTCCTTCATACTGGAATTTCTTATCGGAGGCACACAAGGTATCACCGATAGAAAAGATACCGGGGTCAAAAACACCGATAATATCGCCGGCATATGCCTCTTCAATTATTTTTCTCTCCTGTGCCATTAGCTGCTGAGGCTGTGACAATCTTATTTTTCTGCCTCCCTGCACATGGTTGACTTCCATGCCTGCATCGAATTTACCGGAGCAGATTCTCATAAAAGCAATTCTGTCTCTGTGCGCTTTATTCATATTTGCCTGAATCTTAAAGACAAATGCAGAGAAGTCATTTTCTACAGGATCTACAAGACCTTCTGTCGCTTTTCTGGGAAGGGGTGTGGTGGTCATATTCAGAAAGTGCTCCAGGAATGTCTGAACGCCAAAGTTTGTAAGTGCAGAACCAAAAAATACCGGTGTTAATTGTCCGTTTCTTACCTCTTCTATATTAAACTCACTTCCGGCACCTTCTAAAAGCTCGATTTCGTCATTTAAAACATTATGATTTTCCTTGCCGATCAGTTCATCCAGGCTCTCATCTCCTAAAGTTACCTCTACCTTATCCACTTCCTTCTGTCCGCTGTTCGCGGCATAAAAACGCATAATGTGTTTGGTATCCCTGTCGTATACTCCTTTGAAATTCTTACCGGAGCCGATGGGCCAGTTTATGGGGCAGGTCTTAATTCCTAATACTGTTTCAATATCATCTAATAATTCAAATGTATCCCTTGCTTCTCTATCCATCTTATTTATAAAGGTAAAGATCGGGATTCCTCTCATTACGCAAACCTTGAACAGCTTCTTGGTCTGATTCTCAACACCTTTTGAAGCATCAATTACCATGACAGCAGAATCTGCTGCCATAAGGGTACGGTAAGTATCCTCGGAGAAGTCCTGATGTCCCGGTGTATCCAGAATATTTATGCAGAAATCGCCGTAATTAAACTGCATAACTGATGATGTTACGGAGATACCACGCTGCTTTTCTATTTCCATCCAGTCGGATACCGCATGCCTGTCAGTCTTCTTTCCCTTAACAGAACCGGCCAGATTTATGGCTCCTCCATAGAGCAGAAGTTTTTCTGTCAATGTGGTCTTACCGGCATCGGGGTGGGATATTATGGCAAAGGTCCGTCTTCTGTTTATTTCCTTGGTATAGTCTTCCAAAACAATTCCTCCAGCTTTCCATGTAAACGGGCAGCTTCCAGTCTGAAACTGCCTCAAAACTACTTAATCATATAATATATTTCCATTGCTTGTCAAGGTTATTCTATTTAGAGGTCTAAAAGGTAAATTAACTTGTTGATTTTATAAGATTCAGAGAAGTACCGGATAAAATTACCGGTGCCAGCATGATCTTCAGTCTTTATATCTTTTATCTTTTACAATACATATGATGTCTTTCCGGTAGTATTCGGTAGTATTATAGCAGCTATTGTGGTATACTTCTTTCGTTGAATTCTTTAATCTTCTTTTATTAGCGTGGAAAGCTTGCTATAATAGGATGATAGAACATAACACTATCCTTCCTTAGCGTAATAGCAGGCATTGAATTAAGTGAACTGCAGGAAAGGCAGTATTGTTAAATAGTACTGTTTTAAATCTACTGTTTCTACCGTTTTAAATCTTCCGTTCTAAATACTACTATTTTAAATACTACCGGAGGATATTTTCTAGTTACGATTACTTTTAAAATTTTTGATTAACTTCAAAGGAGTATATTTATCGAAAATGGATAAAAAGACCAAAATTACAAATCCCAGATACCAGCAGATTGCCATGGATATTGCATCTAAAATAGCTGACGGGCAATACAAGGTGGGTGATAAAATATATGCAAGATCTTCTCTTGCAAGCCAGTATGGCGTTTCCTCCGAAACCGCAAGAAGAGCAATCTTAATCCTCTCAGACCTGGATATTGTTGATGCTACAAAAGGAAGCGGTGTTTTTATTAAATCCTTTGAAAATGCATTAAAATTTGTGAAGCAATATACAGAAATAGAGACCATTCAAACCTTAAAAAATGAGATTATGGATAGCGTTCAAAGGCAGTCAGCAGAGCTTAACTATTTTAACGATTGCCTGACGAAACTGATTGACTACACTGACCGTTTTCGTTCCACAAACCCCTTTATTCCTTATGAAATTGAAATTAATCACAAAACACCATATCTTAATCAGTCCGTACAGGATGTTAACTTCTGGCACAACACCAGTGCTACCATTATAGCGATTAAAAGAAATGATGCGCTTATTCTTTCCCCAGGACCTTATGTATCCTTCCTGGAAGGGGATATCCTTTATTTTGTAGGCGATGAGAATAGTCTGCAGCGTGTTAAATCTTTTATGTATCCTGAACTGCAATAATTTATTACCTTATTATATAAATAGTAATTGAAGAAGCTTTCATTTAAAAGTATCGTCCTATTTAGTTTTAGTTCACTTTTTGATTGAGGTTTATATAAATGTAATTAACTAAATTCAATTATTTATTTTCAATTATTTTAATTATTTATTTTCAAATTATTAAAAATCGATTATGTTAAATATAACTAAAATTATCTAAATGTAATTATCTAAAAGGCTGCTATCGCAGTCTTTTTTTGTTAAGTATAATCATGTGAAGGGGCAAGGCGTTGTTTAAGGCTTGTAATATCGCAGTCTTTTTTGTTAAGTATAATCCCATAATCAAAGTTTACTTCTTGCTCCTGGTGTGTTTGTAAACGGCTTACACCAGACGGGTATTTCAGTTTGCAAAGAAAGGCCTTGTTCCTTGTGATCAATGGAAGCTAAGTACAAGGAAAAGACTCAGTATACTTTAAAACTCTGATGCTCAGACCGAGGCAAGTACCAATGAACACAATACTCCTGAGTACTTTCTTATATTCTTCACTTAATTCAATAACCACTTTACACAAGCAGTACTAGTGCCAGCACTTTTGCAAATGGTATTATCCCACTTATAAGCGGTTTATAACTTAGTGTATCTTATACATATCACTCCGATCTTGTACTATTCTGTTACCTGTCTGCATAGATTAAATTTGACAAAGTAACAACTTATCTTTATAATTGGATTGTCACTATAGTAACAACTTGTATTTATTGTTGTGTTGTCACTTGTCGTAAAAGGGAGGTAAAGAAGTGATAGTATTTGAAAATGTTACAAAAAGTTTTAAGGAGCACCAGGTTTTAAGCAACATAAGCTTTCAGATCAAAAAAGGCGATCTGGTTGCCTTTATCGGGGAAAGCGGCTGCGGAAAAACTACTACTTTAAAGATGATCAATCGTTTAGTAAAGCCTACAAGCGGACGTATCCTTATTAACGGCGACAGTATAGAAACCAAAGATATCATAGAATTAAGAAGAAGTATGGGTTATGTTATCCAGCAGACCGGTCTGTTCCCCCATATGACAGTTAAAGAAAATATAGAAATCATTCCCCGTTCTGAGAAAAGGGACCTGGCACAAATTAATAAAAAGACACTTGAATTGATGGAAATGGTAGGTTTAGACCCGGAAGAATTCTCTGACCGCTATCCAACAGAACTAAGCGGCGGCCAGCAGCAAAGGGTTGGAGTTGCACGAGCATTTGCAACAGACCCTGAGATAATCTTAATGGATGAACCCTTTTCTGCATTGGATCCAATCACAAGATCAGGCCTTCAGGATGAGGTTCTTAATTTACAGTCCCAATTTAAGAAAACCATCGTTTTTGTTACTCATGATATGGATGAAGCAATTAAGATCGCCGATAAAATCTGCATTATGAAGGATGGGGTTATTCTTCAATACGACACCCCTGAAAATATACTTAAGAATCCGGCCAATGCTTTTGTCCAGGAGTTCGTGGGCAGGAACCGCATATGGACCTCTCCTGAATATATAAAAGCTTCCGATATTATGATCACAACTCCGGTTACCTGTTCTGAAACACTTCCACTGCTGCGCTGCAGGGAAAAAATGAGAACCTCTAATGTTGACAGTCTTATGGTGACTGATAAAAGCCGCAGGCTTCTGGGGATCATAAGTGCCAAACAGGTTCAATCCCTTTCCGATCTAAGCCTTGAAGCCCGCTCCATTATGGGTACGGATGTCTTAAAAGTATCCCCTGACAACAATATTATTGATATCTTAAAAATAATTGAAGAAAATCAGGTATCCGGTATTCCGGTTACAAGTGATGACGGCATCTTATTGGGTCTTATAACTAAGAGCAGTCTTGTTACCACTCTCAGCCAGCAATATATCGATACCCAGGAGGTGATTTTCTCATGATGGATTTTTTCAATTATTTAATTCAAAACAACGCACAGATTCTTTCTTTGACGCTGGAACACATTCAATTAACGGCTATAGCCGTAGGCCTGGCTATCCTCCTTGGTGTTCCTCTGGGTATTTTGATCAGCTATGTGAATAAGCTTAATAAACCGGTGCTCGCAGTTGCTAATATTATTCAGGCGGTTCCCAGTATGGCGTTACTTGGGTTTGCAATCCCCTTCTTAGGAATTGGAACCCTGCCGGCTGTAGTAATGGTTATACTCTATTCGCTGCTTCCTATTATTAAAAATACGTTTACGGGTATAAAGAATATAAATCCTCAGACCATTGAGGCAGCCAGAGGCATAGGGCTTACGAAAACCCAGATACTGTTTAAAGTTCAAATACCCCTTGCACTGCCTGTTATCATGACCGGTGTCAGAATTTCAGCCGTTACTGCCGTTGGCCTTATGACTATGGCGGCATTTATCGGTGCCGGCGGCTTAGGCTTTCTGGTATTCTCCGGAATACGTACTGTTAACAATTTTCAGATCTTAGCGGGTGCTATTCCTGCATGTATACTGGCCCTGTTGGTTGACTTTCTTATCGGCATCGTGGAAAAGCTGGTTACTCCTGTCAGTCTTCAGATTACCGGAGCCTCAAAAGAAAAACAGTTAAGAGCAAGAAAGCTCCAGAAAAGAATTATTGCTGCCACAAGCCTTTTACTGGTATTTATTCTGGGCTATACCGGAATAGCAAATCATATCTCCTCTGATAAAGTCATTCGAATCGGCAGCAAGGACTTTACAGAGCAGCATATATTAGCCCATATGTTTTCCGATTTGATAGAAGCCAGAACGGATATAACAGTAGATAGAAAAATTAATTTAGGCGGCACTCAGGTTTGTTTTTCTGCCTTAAGATCCGGTGATATCGATCTTTATTTTGATTACAGCGGTACTGCTTATGGAGATACGCTTAATTATCCTCCTATCTCAGATATGGAGGAAGTCTATACTACCGTAAAAAATGATTTCAAAAATTTATATGGCATTGACGTTCTAAAGCAATTTGCCTTTAATAACACTTATGTATTGGCTGTTACACAAGAGACTGCCGCTGCTTATGGTTTAAACAGTATCAGTGACCTGGCTAAAGTCGGCAGCAGCTTAAAGGCTGGTACAACCCTTGAATTTTTGAACCGTACAGATGGAATACCGGGACTTACTGAGTTTTATAATTTTAAGTTTAAGAATACTGTTGGTTTAGATGGCTCTCCCAGATATGTTGCCTTAATGAATCAGGAAACAGATGTTGTGGATGCTTTCTCAACAGACGGATTACTTAAGAAATTTGAATTGGTTACATTAGAAGATGATAAGAACTTCTTTCCGCCTTATTATGCAATCCCTTTAATACGGGAAGATGTAGCAGATGAATATCCGGAAATAATTCCTGTTATAGAAGAGTTGGGTGATGTGCTTACAGATGATGTTATGGCTGAATTGAATTATAAAGTAGATGAACTTCAAATGGAACCAGCTGCAGTTGCTCACGACTTTCTGGTAGATAATTCCTTTATAAAATAAATAATACAATTGTAAATACGCTTTGTTGATATATTCGTACAGGCAGATTCCACAAAACAGGAAAGTATGAATGTGCCTATGGAACGTATTAGAAGTACATCCTTTTCTCTGGATATTTCGTGCCATATTATAACGGATTGCTTGAGTGCAGCAAGTTGTCGTTTTATATTATGTTAAGCACAAAATATTCAGAGAATCAGAACTTCTCTTATAATTGGAATTGAAGCATGAGTTTATCAGGTTTGTGTAGCTAATTGATTTGTGTAGCTAATTAATTCTAGCTTTCTTTAGCAGTTCTATCTCTTTTCTATGCCCCTCCAGTTCTGTTGGTGTTTCCAGGATAAATATCAAATCTCTCAGCTTTGAATGGTTAATAATAGAGGTAATGGTTTCAACTCCAAGGATTCCGTCTCCGATGGTTACATGCCTGTCTTTGTGGCTTCCCAGGGCATCCATGGTATCATTTAAGTGAAAAGCCCTCAGGTACTTTAGACCAATTATACGGTCAAATTCCTGAAGAACTCCTTCCAGGTTATTTACCAGGTCGTATCCGGCATTCCATAGATGGCAGGCATCCATACAGACGCCAATACTTTCCTTCACCTCTACAAGCTCCATCACCGCTTTGATTTCTTCAAAGCTTCTACCCATCTCACTGCCCTTACCGGCCATGGTTTCCAATAAAACTGTTGTATGCATTCCTTCAAACATTACCTTATTAAGCATAAGAGCAATCTGTTCTATTGCAACTCCGCTCTCCTGCCCCAGGCAGCTTCCCGGATGCAGATTATAAAAGTTTCCCGGAAAGAACTCCATCCTGCTGATATCCTCTTCAAACATCTGAGCTGACAATTCTCTTAAATGGGCATCCTTAGAGCAGGCATTAAGGGTATAGGGGGCATGTGCCATTATCCTGGCAAAATTATTTTCCTGAAGTAGCTCCCTGAATTTATTCATGTCCTTATAATCTGCCGCCTTTGCTTTGGCTCCTCTTGGATTCCTGGCAAAGAACTGCAAGGTGTTGGCACCTATTAAAAGAGCATCCTTTCCCATTCGTTCGTAACCTTTGGCTACGGATAAGTGTGTGCCGATATTAAGCATTTGAGTACCATAACCTACCGTATAACGGTATCCTTTCCTTGTATATCAGGTTAAGCTAATATAATAGTTATAAATGATTTTCTTTTTAGAGTATCCGTTTTTTCCATTATTCTATACTTATTTATTGAAGCACATATCTTCTGCTTTTCTTTAACAGATAGCTATTCTTTTTCTGATATCTATCCTTTTACAGATATCTATTCTTTTGCAAATACTATTCATTTTTAGATATCATTCTTTTGAAGATATCTATTCTTTTTCAGATATCTATTCTTTTGAAGATATCTATTCTTTTTCAGATATTATTCTTTGGCAGATATCTATTCTTTTGTAGACATCTATTCTTTTGTAGACATCTATTCTTTTGCAAATACTATTCTTTTGCAAATACTATTCTTTTTCTGATATCTATTCTTTGGCAGATAGCTATTTTATAGCAAATAGCAATTCTTTTGCAGACATCTATTCTATAGCTAGCTTATTTAGCAGTTAGCTTTAATTAGTAATTTTAGCAATGAATAAAATCAAATTTATTTTAACTTTCGACTTGTAGTTCGAATTCTTTCACATACACAGCTGTGCCAAGAATCTCAACTTCATAATCAGCAGGGACTTTGGTAACTCGGACAATTACCCTTCCATCTTTTCCAACTTCCTGTCCTTGTTCTATAGTCAGAGTCAACGTTTTATCAAAATCTTTCTTTATGTATGTTGCATAAAATGCTCCCATAACCCCAGACGCTGTCCCTGTTACCGGATCTTCCACGGTGCCGGAATAGGGAGAGGAAAAATGTCTTGCATGCATGTCTGCCTCTGTATCATATGTTTCAAAACAAAAGGGATGAACAGAAGTCTTGGGTTTTTCGGTTAATACAGCCGGAAATATATTATTCTGAGGTTTCATTTTCAGAAAGGCTTCCAACTTCTTTATGGGGACCAGTAAAGTCCAGGTTCCCGTACTCCCATATAAAACAGGTAAATCTGCTGCAAGGTCATCCACCGTTAATCCTAAAGAAGCTGCCAGCGCCTCCCTGGAGCCTTCAAAGGGCAGAAATTCCGGTTTTGCCTGCTTCATCGTTATAGTTATCCCATTAGCTGTATCAGTTATTTTAACAGGCAGGATACCTGCTCTCGTCTCAATGGCAAGGTCCTTCTGATTGCCTAATATCCCTTGTGTCTTTAAGGCATAGATGGTTGCCATTGTAGCATGTCCGCATAGGTTCATTTCATGTCCCGGCGTAAAAAATCGGATTTTCAGGTCAGCCCTGGCAGATTGCACCACAAAGGCTGTCTCATTAAAACCTACCTGCAGAGCTATCTGCTGCATTTCTTTTTCCGAAAGCTCATCACCTGATAATACGACACCTGCCGGATTTCCTTTTCCGGGTGTAGTGCTGAAAGCATCGTAATGATATACTTTTACTGATTTCATTATTTATACCCATTGCATATCCCAGGCTGGCCTGTGATACTGCCACAAATAATAAGGAGTGAGAGTCCTGGCGTGACATCCTTTCAATTTATTATTTCTTTCACTCTTTCATTTTACATCAGCTTAATGTATAGCAAGATGTCAGGTAAACCTCTGTTCACCTGACATCTTAAGAATTATATGAAATTAAGCCTGCTGCTCTACTTCAATTTTTCTGATTTCTTTTCTTCTGATTTCCTTGCAGATAGCATCTACAAACACAGAAAGCTCTTTCTGACCTTCGTCACCCAGGTAACGGCTTCTTACGGATACAAGGCCTTCCTCTTCTTCCTTCTGTCCTACCACCAAAAGATAAGGAACACGTTCCAGTCTTGCTTCACGAATCTTGTAACCGATTTTCTCCGCACGTTCATCTACACTGCAGCGGATATCATTCTCTTTCAGCTCTGACTCTACTTTCTTGGCATAGTCATGATATTTCTCGGAAATTGGAAGCACTCTCACCTGCTCAGGACACAGCCAGGTAGGGAACTGACCTGCATATTTCTCAATCAGCCATGCCAGCGTTCTTTCATAGCAGCCAATGCTGGTTCTGTGAATGATATAAGGACGTTTCTTCTCACCGTTCTGGTCGATATAGTACATATCAAACTGTTCTGCAATTAATGCATCCCACTGAATGGTAATCATAGTATCTTCTTTACCATATACGTTCTTAGCCTGTATATCTACCTTAGGGCCATAGAAAGCAGCTTCTCCTTCTTCCTCCGTAAAAGGGATCTCAAGATCATTTAAAACCTGACGGATTCTTCCCTGTGTCTCCTCCCAGACTTCTGCTGTACCAATATATTTCTCTTTGTTGTTGGGATCCCATTTGCTGAGACGATAAGTTACGTCCTCCGCAAGTCCGAGTGTGGTCAGGCAATATCTTGCAAGGTCAAGGCAGCCCTTGAATTCTTCATCCATCTGATCAGGTCTTACCACTAAATGACCTTCTGATATAGTAAACTGGCGTACACGGGTTAAGCCATGCATCTCACCGGAATCCTCGTTACGGAAAAGGGTTGAAGTCTCACCTAAACGGATAGGAAGATCACGGTAAGATCTCTGTTCGGATTTATATACATAATACTGGAAGGGGCAGGTCATAGGACGAAGTGCATACACTTCCTTATCCTTCTCTTCGTCTCCTAATACGAACATTCCTTCTTTGTAATGATCCCAGTGGCCGGAAATTTTATAGAGGTCGCTTTTTGCCATAAAAGGAGTCTTTGTTCTTACATAACCTCTTTTTTCCTCTTCATCTTCAATCCATCTCTGCATTGTCTGCATGATCTTAACACCGTTTGGCATGATAAGAGGAAGTCCCTGTCCGATTACATCAACTGTTGTAAATAATCCCATTTCACGGCCTAGTTTGTTGTGGTCACGTTTCTTAATATCTTCCAGATGAACAAGGTAAGCATCCAGATCTGCATTCTTTGAAAAAGCAGTACCATATACCCTGGTTAACATCTTGTTCTTTTCAGAACCTCTCCAGTAAGCACCGGAGGAGGATATTAATTTTATTGCCTTAATACCTTTTGTGCTCATTAAGTGTGGTCCTGCACAAAGATCGGTAAACTCTCCCTGGCTGTAGAAGGAAATCTCTTCTCCTTCGGGCAGATCTTGAATCAGCTCAACCTTATAAGGCTCATTTCTTTCTTCCATAAAGCGGATAGCTTCTTCTCTGGAAAGAGTAAAGCGCTTGATTTCCGCACCTTCTTTGATAATCTTCTTCATTTCCTTCTCTAATTCATCCAGAGCTGCTCTGTCAAAGGGCTCTACATCAAAGTCATAATAAAAACCTGTATCAATGGAGGGTCCTATTGCAAGCTTTGCGGCCGGATACAGTCTTTTAACTGCTTCTGCAAGTACATGGGAAGTAGTGTGCCTGTATGCTGCTTTTCCGCCTTCGCTGTCAAAGGTCAGGATGCTTAAGCTGCTGTCTTCTGCTACTACGGTTCTAAGGTCCACAACCTTTCCGTTAAGCTCTGCTGCACAGGCATTTCTTGCAAGTCCTTCGCTGATATCCTTTGCGATGTCTATTATTGCCATTTGATTTTCATATTCTTTTACTGATCCGTCTTTTAATGTTATCTTCATACTAATAACCATTCCTTTCTCATAGCCTGCATTCTTCTGAACACATGCTTATTTTTGCTTGAATTGCCATTCCTGAATAAACATTCCTTGATTGTTTATTCGCTGTTTCGAATTGAAGTAATCTTTACTTCTGCCGTTCCCGTTTGGGGGCGGTTTATATTACATCCTGCTGGTAAAAAGGCATCAAAAAAGCTCATCGCTTTCGCCTGCCTTATAGCAGCTCGAAAGGGACGAGCATATATCTCGCGGTTCCACCCTCATTGGATTGTTAAATTCCCACTTCATTAGATGATAACGGAATCACCGGGCCGGATTAGGACCACTCAGAGGTAGTTTTCGGATGTTTCCTGGCAGGATATTCTCAGCACCTCATATCCCTCTCTGTGTCATTTCGCATCTTACTCGTCTCGTCAACGTGTTTTCTTATTGATAAACCTCATTATAGCATTTCAACAATTTTTGTCAAGTGGTATTTTGCACCTTGTTAAGCAGTTATATAAAGGCAAATTGTGGCAGTGGTACGAAAACCCGCCTTGCTATTTGTACGTTTTGGTTCGGAGAAGAACCCTTATGACACTAAAACTTCAGTAATTGCTTAGGACAGTATTGAATAAGCCAAACTCGCGAAGAAACCAGCAGAACTATGCTGGTTTCTTATATGCTCAAACAGTGGCTTATTCAATACTTGGCGCAACTACTGAAGTTTAAGTGTCATAAGGAACCTTTCCGAGACCTAAACTACCAAATAGCAAGGTGGGTTTTCTCCGTTACTGGCATGTTTTGCAGATATAGTTATTAAGTATTTCTTTTTTTATGATTACTATATGGGTGTGTTTATTTATGCTAAGAAATTAGGATAGCTTTAATTTATTTTTTCTTTTCATAATTTTCACATTTTAGATTCTTTGGTTTATTTTAATGGTTAACACTGAAGAATGATGGTTTACATGTAGCGTTTTAATAATAAAATCCATTAATAAGATGAAGTTGAATTGATCTTTTCTTGTATTTATTATTTGGGATATATGGATTAATAATATCCTGTAACAGCATACCGCATTATTTTACTTTAAAAATTTTAGAAAATATAATACAACTTCCATATGGATTTCATATTGATATCCGTATGGAAGCTGTGATTAAAATGGCATTTTCAGATAGTTTATTTTTTTTGCTTCAGAGATGCCGGTCTGTTCAGAATAGCGTTCATTTCCCAGTACGTCCTCATAGACGTCTTCAACGCTTTTTCCAAAGGTCTCTGTTGAGAATTTCTGCATGAGTTCTCTGGCATTTTCTCCGTAAGGTGTTTCTGTGTCTGTAAAGAGGACTTTATCCAGGCTTTCTATCAAGCCTTCTTGATCGGTGAACTTATAGCCGTTTATTCCATCGAAGAGGATTCCGTCCAGGCATCTGTCTTCTTTGGCTACTGCCGGTATCCCTGCTGCCATGGCTTCTATATAGGTTAAGCCCTGGGTCTCACTTTGAGAAGCACTTACGAATACGTCTCCCACCTGATAATAGAGTCCTATGGTATCCCAGGGTTTTGAGCCTGCGAATATTATTTTCTGCTGCAGGTCAAGTTCTGAGACCCTATCCTTTAGTTCATCCATTTCCGGTCCGCTTCCTACAATAAGGAATTTTACCGGTTTGCCGTCTTTCATATAGTATTCCATGGCATTGATGGTTTCTACAATGTTCTTCTCTCTGGATACCCTGCCTATATAAAGTATGACTTTGTCTTCTTTTAAAATGCCGTACTCAGTCTTGATTTTATCGATATCTTCTTGTTTATATAAGGCAGGATTGAACTTTTTAAGATCTACACCTGTTGGTATGACGGATATTTCCCTGTATACACTGTATTTCTGCAGCAGTTCTTTTACCTTTTCTGTAGGTACGATTACTCTTGCTACTGTGTTACAGCATACTTTTGTAAATATTCGTACAAAGGCTTTGGCTCTTGCATCCAACGCCTTGAAATGGGTAAGATAATGGGTGTAGTCTTCGTATATTGTGTGGTAGGTGTGAATCATTGGTATCTTTAACTCTTTTGCCATTATCCGCCCGAATATTCCTAAGGAAAATTCCGTATGGGTATGGATGATATCAAGATTCAATTTTTTTATGATTCCTGCCAGTTTCGGTAGATAGAACATTCCGATACGTCTCTCTGTAATCAGAATAAAGGGCAGGCTTGGAACACGAAAGACATTGTATTCATATTCCGGTGCTCCCGGGGTCGTTGTTGTAAATACATAAACCGTGTGTCCCAGCGCTTCCAGTTCTTTCTTTAGTATAAATACCGAATTAGCAACCCCGTTTATCTCAGGGTAGTAGGTTTCCGTAAATAATCCTATATTCACGACATCTCTCCTTTTATTGGAGTTTCTTACAATGGCTCACAAACATGAAAAAAGCTTCAATTTGGAGGCTGTATGGTTTAAAATTCAAAGAATTTATCCAATGGCATGAATAGTTGAAATACTAATATTAGTACTACTATTAGTATACTGACTTTTCTATGCGAAATACAGTTAAATTCAGGCATTCTGCCTTTTCATATGTATCATATAAGCTAAATTAGGTTATTTAACCTCCGGCATTTAGATAAACGCCATCTATTTAAACCTTCTTCTTTGTGCAAAAGGAAAAAATTAGAATTTAACTTATATTATAATCTGATTTATAATTTTCCTATTAACATATCCTTTTCAAGAATATGATGCACCAGCCAGTCATTTAAGAATTCCAGAATATCCAATAGTGTCTCTGTCTGATTATGGTCCATATCAGCAAAGTTTACATCATTTATTTTTTCCAGGAAATCCTCATGTTCTGTTTTATGAGAAAATAATTTTTTATGTCCGATGCTTATCATGTATGCTTCTTCATCTGAAAAGTGTTTGATTGCATAATCTTTGAGTCTCAATATGATCGCTACGATATCATCGAATTTATCCACTACAAATTCGTCTTTTAATAACATGTATGCTTCGTCAGCTATACGAAACAGTTCTTTATGCTGTGTATCAATAAGCTCTATACCGGTATAATATTCATCCTTCATTTCGTACATTTTGATTTCTCCCTTTATCACAGTTATGGTATTCTTTCTATAAATTGTCTAGAATGTGTCTTAAAACTGCTTGTGCCGGGCTTGAGGTTCCACTTTGTGGGAGGCAAGGCGAGAATTTGGAGACATTGTGGTGTTACATTCCAAATTTGCAACGCAGAATACCGAAGCGGGACATTCAAAACGGTACAATGAGTTTCAGACACTCCCTGGTACCAGCTTTACCGGTACGGAAGATTTAAGTTTAAGGCTATTAGGTTCTACCTGGCAATCCATTGCTAAAATTTGAACCCCCTGGCTGCTTGCCTGACGTAAGGCATCTCCAAATTCCTTGTGAGTCCTGTCATTTGGTGTAAAATATCCTACTCCCTCCATCTGTATCACAAAAAGAATATATGCTTCATAGCCTTCCTGCAAGCACTTACACAGTTCCTTAATATGCTTAACCCCCCTTTCCGTAGGGGCATCAGGGAAAAGTACTGTTCCTTCCTCTTCCAGTGTCACTCCTTTCACTTCAATAAATGCTTTTCTTTCAGGAGTCTCCACATAAAAATCAAATCTGGAGTTCTCATATACCTGCTCGGGCTTTATCTTAACCGTATCTTTCATAAGATTCCCATTTGCAAGCCATTCATGCACTACTTTATTGGGTGCCTGGGAATCCATATTTATTAGACGGGTGCCTTTTTCAACTGCAATCAATGAATATTTGGTACTGCGCTTTCTATTATCTGATTCCTCCAGATAGACTGTTGTCCCCGGTATCAGAAGTTCTTTACAGCGTCCTGTATTCTTAACATGACATTTATGTATTGTTCCTTCCACCTCTACATAGGCAATAAAACGATTTGGCCTTGATACGAAGGTGCCTTTTATAACGCTGTTGTATAACATTCTTTGTTCCTCTTTTCTATGCATTGTCAAATGACCTGAAAAGTAGCATAGTATCTTTTGGATCCTTGTATTCTGGTATGTCATTACATTATAGCATTTCTGTAAATTCTCAGCAATATCTAATTTCCGCAGGTAAATTTTTCTTTCCTTTTAGCTCTTATTGTCTTATAATAATAGATAATTATAGTTGACCTAAGGTTCTATATTTTCCCAATATAGAAAGCTAAGCTAAATTGTAGGCCTTAAGACTTCATAAGCTTATCTATCAGCTATTATGAATCAAGAAGAATTAATATCATGAAGGATATCCTGCTGAAAAGCCTGGATAATAAAAGCGGTAAATATGCAAGCTTACGATGCAAAATTTATCCTGTAATGTGTATAATTTCAATCGCAAAATGCATATACTGTTAAACGAAAGGAAGTATGTTCATTATGAAGAAATTCGGAAAATTTTTATTCGGTACTATCTCCATAGCTACCTTGGCCGGCGGTGCTTATTACCTTTACAAGAACGTATTGAACAAAGATACTGCAGACGATTTTGATGATTTTGAGGACGATTTTGAGGACTTCGATACGGAAGAAGATACTCCCGCTTCTGACAAAAAAGAAACCAGAGAATATGTATCTATAAATATTACCTCTGATGCGCAGGACGCTGCCACTGAGGAAGAAACTTCTGAAGAAGCTGAAGAGAAATAATCTTCAGCAGAAGAATAAAATTATAAAGCAGCTGCCTAAAACCTAATTTAAGCAACTGCTTTTTTCTTTGTAATTATTTCGATGTGAATTCCGCAAGCTTCTTTAATAACTCCGCCTGCTCATTTACCGTATATATGACCGTCTTCCCTGCCAGGCGCCCGTCGGTTACTTTCACCGTTTCCGGATAAAACTCGTAGGTAATGACATTTTTATCTTGTGTAATGATCTCAAAGCTGTAAAGAATATCCGTTTCTTCCTTTTCTGATACCTGTACAGTATAAGCTGCCAGCAGGGTATATAGTTCAGCAGCTTTCACAGCCGGTTCCTCCAGAGACTTTTTATCCTCTTTGGTTTGTTTTCCTTCTGCTTTTATTACCTGAAAGGTTACTGCCTCGTCTGTATTTATGGGGTAAAGTTCTGAAAGTACCTCCGGCGCAACCAGTGTTACCATACTGCTTTTCGTATCCGCTGCAGCTGCTGTGTCAGCACCACTACCAGATGATGCTGTGATATCAACGGAGGCATCGCCCTCTAACGGTGCTTCTTTTGCAGTGCTTGCCGCTTCATCCTCTTCAATCCCCTGTACTGCTGAGGTTTCCGGTGCTGTCATTGTATAATTTTCTGCACTTCCTGTATCAGCTATACCAAGCTCCTGCTGCTGTGACTGTTCATTCACCCCGTTATCCTGCCTGGTTCCGGTGATATTGTTCTGATATAGCCATACTGCTGATACCAAAAGCAGTACTGCCGCTGCTGCACCTGCAAAACGTCTAACAGGGAATTTTATAACAGGCTTTCTATCACCATTGCTTTCCTGCTCTGCAGCTTCTTCGCCTCCAACCGGTATTTCTGCTGCTGCATTATCAGCATTCTTTTTATCTTCTGTTTCGGCTTCCTTGATTTTTAGAAGGGTTCTTTGAATCAGATCTTCGGATACGGTTAGATTATCCTTATCAAAGGAGGCATTCAGCAGTGCTTTTAATTCCATGTCATCCCAGACAGGTGAAGGATTTTTTCCAGTCTTATTCTTATCCATTGTTATATCCTCCCTTCAAGGCTAAGCTTTAGTTTGTCTTTTGCCCGGGAAAGCCGGCTTTTGGCCGTACCCTCCGCTATTCCTAAAAGCTTTGCTGTCTCTGCAACAGACATATCCTGAAAATAAACACACAGCAGTACATCCTTATATTTCTGAGGCAATTGTATTACTGCATCTCTGACCAGCCTGTTTTCATCTTCCTGTTCCACTGCCACGAATTCATCCTTACCTGTCAGTGTATTCTCATGAACTTCTGTAAATTGCATTACCTTCTGGTTCCATGCACTTTTCATATAGTCCTTGCACGTATTGATAGTTATACGGATTATCCATGTCTTTATATTGCTGTCTCCCTGGAAGGTATGGAGCTTCTGGTTTACCTTGATGAATACATCCTGAAAAATATCTTCTGCCAGATGACTGTCCTTTACATACATATAAGCGGTCCGCAATACATCGTTACCATATTTTCTGATCAAGGTTTCGATATCATGGACCTCCCTATTTTCCTGGTACATTTAAGTATCCCCCTAATATACGATTGTATAAATACAGAACCATTTTAGGTGATGGCTCCCCCCTGTCCAATCCCGACAGTCACCGTATACTATCAAAGATTAGACGAAATAAATCATATTTTGGTTCCATATTTTTTTATATTAATCCAAATTCCTTTAAACCGTAATAGATTCCGTCTTCCTGAATGGTCAAGGTCTTATACCTGGCCGCTTCTAAAACCTGCGGATAACTGTTTCCCATGGCAATGCCATACTCTACGTATTGGAGCATTTCCAGGTCATTGGTGCTGTCACCGAAAGCATAGGTATCTTTTCTGTCGGCCTTAAGGTATTCCAGGAGCAGGCGTATTCCGGTAGATTTATCATAACCCTTTGGCGTCATTTCAAAATTACCGTCTATATGCAGCGTAAAATGATAATCTTCCCTTAACTTTTTCTCTGCCTTCTCAAGGCTGCCCGTAACCCCAGGTGCACAGGTGAATTTGTTTATTATATAATCCCCTTCTTGTATGGTACGTAACCTGTCTCCGGCATATTTTTTTGCAAATTGGATAACTCTTTGGTATTCCTCTGCGTTATTTTCACCGTCAACATAAATATTCTCCGGTCCTTCCAGGATATAATGGATTCCGGATTCCTTCAGAAGCGCTATGGTAGAATCTCCGGTTTCCGGTCCCATTGTTTTATTGTGGATTACCTTGCCGTCATATTCCACATAGGTTCCCGCTCCTGCAAGTACTCCAAGAAATCCCATATCAGTAAGATAGTCAGGTACCATGGCTTTCGTTCTTCCGGTACATATTACGGGTATATGTCCCTTTTCTAAAAGTTCCTTAATTGCCTGCTTCGTCAAATCGGTAACCCCTAATACAGGGTCGTACAATGTTCCGTCAATATCAAAAAATATGATTTTTTTGTTCATAATAACCTCTTTCGTGAATATCCCATCTGCCATGGGTATTCGTTTGTCAGCCTATATATGCCTGTTCCGTGTTCTGTGTCAGTTTATAAAGTCCTGCGTAGATTCCATTATTATTTAACAGTTCATGATGGCTTCCGCGCTCTGCAATACCGTCTTCTGTAAGTACAATAATATTTTCCGCATTACGGATAGTTGTAAGTCTATGAGCAATAACAAAGGTAGTTCTGTTCTTTGCTAACTTCTCCAAAGATTCCTGCACGATCTTCTCACTCTCATTGTCAAGAGCAGAAGTAGCTTCGTCAAAAATCAGTACCGGAGGGTTCTTAAGAAATACTCTGGCGATACTGATGCGCTGCTTCTGACCACCGGATAGTTTAACACCTCTCTGACCGATATAAGTATTGTAGCCATCTGGCAGTTCCATAATAAATTCATGGGCATTGGCATTTTTAGCAGCTTCTATGATCTCCTCATCGGATGCTTCCAGTCTTCCGTAACGGATATTATCCATTACGCTTCCTGCAAACAGGTAGACATCCTGCTGAACGATACCAATGTTCTTACGCAGGGAACGAAGCTTGATATCTTTGATATCTTTTCCGTCTAATAGAATATCACCGTCTGCTGCTTCATAAAACCTTGGAATAAGACTGCACAGCGTTGTCTTTCCTACACCGGAAGGTCCTACCAGGGCAACATATTCACCTGCTCCCACCTTTAAGTTAATATTATGAAAAACATCTGACTTGGTATCAATATACTTAAAGGAAACATTCTTGAATTCTATCTCACCTTTTACATCTTTAAGGGCAACTGCATCTTTCCTGTCTACGATATCCGGCTGAATCTCCATGATTTCCATAAAACGGTCAAAGCCTGTAATACCGTTCTGGAACTGTTCCGTAAAATTAATCAGCTTTCTTACCGGTTCAATAATGTTATTAATATAGAGTAAGAAGGTCAGTAGGTCGGTTAAGGCTATAACATCTTTTGCTATAAAAACAGCTCCTCCAACAATTACGGCGATATTGATAAAAGTAGTAAACATTCCAAGACCGGAATGGAAGGTGGCCATCTGCCAGTAGCTGTTTCTTTTGCTTTCAACAAATCTTCTGTTTCCGTCATGGAATTTATCGATTTCCTGTTTCTCATTTGCAAAGGATTTTACTACCCGGATACCGGATAAATTATCTTCTATCTGCGCGTTGATTTCTGAAATTCTATCCCTGTTTCTTCGAAAAGCACTGTTCATGCGATTCTTCATTTGATATGCGAAAATAAACATGATGGGTATAAAGGCAAACACGATCAGGGTTATGGGAAGATTGATATTTACAAGGATAACAAAAGCACCTACGAATTTTATAATGGAGATTACAATATCCTCCGGACCATGGTGGCATAGTTCTGTAATATCAAATAAGTCATTGGTTATTCTGGACATCAGCTGTCCGGTCTTCTGGTTATCATAAAAATTAAAGGATAGTTTCTGATAATGTTCAAAGATGTCATTTCTCATATCGTATTCCATCTTTGCTCCCATGATATGCCCCTGGTAAGAGATATAGAAATTTGCGAAGAACTCAAGTATCGCGAGACCAATCATAAGAAACGCCAGCTTTATGATAGTAGAAAATACATCGGATATCTCGTATTTTCCTAACAGGTCATTGGTTATGTAGCGAACGATCAGGGGGTAGACCAAGGATATGGCCGCCGCTAAAAGTGCAAAGAACATATCCGAAAAGAACAGTCCTTTGTAGGGTTTGTAATATGATAAGAACTTTTTAAATCGGGAATTCATTTTTGTACCTGTGCCTTTCCTTTTACAAAACTCATTGTTTAAGCTATTATAACTCATTATACATGAAATATGATATTTTGAAATTCATTCTGGTCATTTATAAAGCTTTGCTTTTAATATCTTCCGCTTTTAATATCTTTCATGAATCTAGATGCTAAATTATGTTCTTCTTCTCTTCCAGCTATGAAAATACCATAAAGACAGACTTTTTATATCTTGTGCTGGCAGAAAATTAATTGAGCAATTTATGAGATTCTAACCATTGAATAAATTTCCCTATCCTACTTATTTACAGAAAAAAGTCTGCCATGGCAGACTTAGTTAATATAAGTTGAACCAGTACAGCCTTGCACAGATTTCGCTTCTTGCCGAACCAGTAATCGTGTTCAGCTTTTATAATGGAAAAGCCTGACCGCTGGAAACACTTTGGGTTTTATCGCAAGTGTAAGGTTGGTCAGGCTTGTTTCTGCCTTTAACAGGATTTATTGAGATAATTTTTGTGCCATATCGTACATGTACTGATCAATATCCTTTGTCATAGCAAGTGCTTCCTCAATATCGTAATTTACATATTGTCCGTTTCTGTATCCTACGACACGGTTGGATGCGCCCTGACAGAGAAGATCAACAGCGATAGAGCCCATTGTAGATGCATATACCCTGTCCATACATGTAGGGCTTCCGCCTCTTTGTATATGTCCGATGATAGTTGCTCTTGTCTCTATTCCGGTAGCTGCTTCGATTCTTTTTGCCATGCCGTAGGAATCACCGATTCCTTCAGCATTAACAATAATGTGGTGCTTCTTGCCTGCCTGCTTCCTATGAATGATATTATCTATAATATGCTGTTCATTGTGATCATATCTCTCTGTTATAAGGATATCCTCTGCTCCGTTTGCAATACCGCACCATAAAGCGATATAACCTGCATTCCTTCCCATAACCTCAATAATGCTGCATCTTTCGTGGGAAGTGGAAGTATCCCTGACCTTATCAATTGCTTCCATTGCTGTATTAACAGCTGTATCAAAACCAATGGTGTAATCTGTACAGGAAATATCAAGATCAATGGTTCCGGGAAGTCCAATGGTATTAATGCCTCTTGCGGCAAGCTTACCTGCACCCTGGAAAGATCCGTCTCCACCGATTACAACAACTCCGTCAATACCATGTTTTCTGCAGATCTCTGCGCCTTTATCCTGACCTTCAGAAGTCATGAACTCCTTACTTCTGGCAGTATAAAGAACAGTACCTCCGCGCTGAATGATATCAGATACACTTCTTCCGTCCATATCTATAATATCTTCTTCTAATAAACCGCTGAAACCTCTACGGATTCCTTTAACATTTAATCCATTTGCCAATGCAGTTCTGACAACAGCTCTGATAGCTGCGTTCATTCCGGGGGCATCACCACCACTTGTCAGTATACCTATTGTTTTAATTTCTTTTGCCATATCGTTCACCTCCAAGAAACTTCAATCGCTCTTATTTTAACCCTTTTTTCTGGCTTTTTCAATACTCATTTCTACTACTTTAACATTGGGTTCTCCGTAGATTTCCCGCAATTTTGTCAGTAACACATTTTCTGCCTTAATACTTTTTGATTTCGGTAACTGTTTTATTGCTTTTTCACATTCCAGATAAATCTTCACTTGATCGTTACCATCATATTGACTTAAAATTTCATACAGACTTTGTTCATCTTGTACAAAACTTTCTTTATTTTTATACTTTATCCAGACTTCCTTGGGGTTATGATCAAAGGGGATTACTTCCTGGCAGATTATCTTTGCAGCTTTCTCTTCTTCTACGGTAATTTTACCTTTTACAAGGATTTTGCTGTCTTCAGACAAATAAGCCTTGTACTTCTCATAATCCTTGGGAAACAGGATTACTTCCACGGCTCCTGCCATATCCTCTAAGGTTATAAAAGCCATCATGGAATTATTTCTGGTGGTTTTTACAGTCTTAACGGATATGATACCGCCTACCACTGCCATCTCTCCATCGTTTACTTTGGTCTCTCCCGTTTCTTCATCCAGTGCAAAGTCTATAGTGTTATGAGTGACATTTTTCTTAAGAAGCTCTTCATAGCTTTCGAGGGGATGACCGCTTACGTAAATTCCCATAACCTCTTTCTCCAAGGCTAACAGCTGCTCTTTTGAGTATTCACCAATATCAGGATAGCTAATCTCCATTTCCTGTTTATCCTCTTCATCAGCAAAATCAAAGAGGCTTAACTGTCCGGTCAGGTTCCGCTTCTTACTCTGTGCTACTTCATCCAGAATCTGTACATACATCATCATCTGCTGCTTCCTGGTTCCGGGCAGGCTGTCAAAAGCACCGGATTTGATAAAGCTTTCCACAGTCCTTTTGTTCACTTCCTTACCGGACAGTCTCTCTGCAAAGTCCTTTAAGGAGGTAAAGGCTCCGCCTTGCTCTCTTATCTTAACTACACTGTCAATTACCGGTCTTCCAAGACCTTTTATAGCAGAAAGACCATATCTTATGGAACCGTCGGATACAGAGAAAGCAGCATCGCCTTCATTTATATCCGGAGGAAGTATCTTTATTCCCATCTGTCTGCAGGTAAAGATATATTCTGAGACCTTTCCTGCATTATCCATAACGGAGGTTAATAAGGCGGCCATAAATTCCACTGGATAATAACATTTAAGGTAAGCGGTCTGATAAGATACTACCGCATAAGCCGCCGCATGGGACTTATTAAAGGCGTATTTAGCAAAGTCTGTCATTTCATCAAAGATATGATTTGCCACATCTTCTGCAATTCCATTACTGATACAGCCGGGTACTCCTTCTTCTTCATTCCCGTATACGAAGTTCTTTCTTTCCTTCTCCATTACGGAAGCTTTTTTCTTAGACATGGCTCGGCGTACCAGATCGCTTCGTCCAAAGCTGTAACCTGCCAGCTCACGCACGATCTGCATTACCTGCTCCTGGTATACGATACAGCCATAGGTAGGTGAAAGGATGGATTCCAGCTGAGAGCATTCATAGGAGATATTCCCCTCATTATTCTTTCCTTTAATGTATTTCGGGATGAAATCCATTGGTCCCGGACGGTAAAGAGAGATGCCGGCTATGATATCCTCCATGTTTCTTGGCTTTAGTTCCTTCATAAAGCTCTTCATACCCGAACTTTCCAGCTGGAATACTCCGTCTGTCTTTCCGGAAGCTATCATGGCATATACAGCCGGATCATCATAATCTACTTTTTCAATGTCCAGGATTTCATCTGCTTTGCGTTTTTTATTAATGAGCCTGACTGCATTCTGAATTACCGTAAGGGTACGAAGCCCAAGAAAATCCATCTTTAGCAGTCCCAGCTCCTCAAGGGTCGTCATGGTAAACTGAGTGGTTACGGATTCATCAGAGGCCCTGGAGACCGGAACATATTCAACCACTGGTGCTTTACTGATTACAACTCCTGCTGCATGCATGGAGGTATGTCTTGGAAGTCCTTCCAAACGCAGGGACATATCAAGCAGATATCTGATCTCCTCATCTGAGTCATATAGATTCTTAAGCTCTCTGTTGATTTCCAGTGCCCTTCCTATGGTTATTCCAAGCTCCATGGGTATCATCTTGGCAACTGTATCTACTCTGGCATAACCCAAGTCCATTGCACGTCCAACATCACGAATTACCGCTCTGGCTGCCATGGTTCCAAAGGTAACAATCTGTACCACTCTGTCCTTACCGTATTTTCTGACAACATAGTCTATTACCTCCTGCCTCCGTTCATAGCAGAAGTCGATATCGATATCGGGCATGGTAAGTCTTTCAGGATTTAAGAACCGCTCAAAAAGGAGGCTGTACTTGATAGGATCGATATTGGTTATCCCAAGGGAATAGGATACGATACTACCGGCGGCGCTTCCTCGGCCGGGTCCTACACTAATGTCATTATCTCTTGCATATTTGATAAAATCTCCAACGATAAGAAAGTAATCCACAAAACCCATGTTTTCAATGGTGTCTATTTCATAATTCAATCTTTCCAGAAGGTCTTCATAATTGGTTGGATATCTCTCCACCAATCCCTCATAACAGAGCTTCTTTAAATATTCCAGGGCAGTATAGCCTGCCGGAACATCGAATTTAGGGAGCTTATATTCACCGAATTCTATGGTTACATTACATCTTTGTCCAATTTTGTAGGTGTTCTCAAGGGCTTCCAGTGCATAAGGAAAAAGGCTTTTCATCTCATCTTCTGATTTGATAAAGTATTGTCCGCCTTCATATCTCATACGATTTTCATCAGATACTTTCTTCTGTGTCTGAATACACAGGAGGATATCATGGGCCTGAGCATCACTTTCCATGGTGTAATGAACATCATTGGTAGCAACCAGGGGTATACCGGTCTCTTTGCTCATACGCAGTAATCCCTGGTTCACATCTGCCTGCTCTGTTATTCCATGATCCTGAAGTTCCAAAAAGAAGTTTCCTTCCCCGAAGATTTCCTGATAATTAAGGGCCGCCTGTTTTCCTTCTTCATAGAAGCCCTTGCGGATATAATTAGCCACTTCTCCCGCCAAACAGGCACTAAGGGCAATAAGGCCTTCACTGTGCTGTTTTAATATTTCATGATCTACTCTGGGCCTGTAATAAAAGCCTTCCAAAAAACCGGTAGATACTATTTTCATAAGGTTCTGGTAACCTGTATTGTTTTCTGCCAGCAGGATCAAATGATAATATCTTTCGTCAGATGTACCTGCTTCCCTGTCCAAGCGGGAACCGGGAGCTACATAGACTTCACAGCCGATAATCGGTTTAACTCCTTCCGCCTGGCAGGCTTTATAGAAATCAATGACTCCATACATAACTCCGTGGTCAGTAATAGCCATACTGTCCATTCCCAGCTCCTTTACCCTGGCAACCATTTCTTTTATCTTGCCCGAGCCATCCAGAAGACTGTATTCTGTATGTAAATGTAAATGGGTAAAGCTCATAAATACCCTTCCCTTCTATAACCTGTACAATAAAACCCATGCATATCGTTAGCTTGCCTGCGATACTGCCTGAGTTAAAAATGTTAAATTAATTCATGCGAAACTGTTTATTAATGCCGTCAAATCACATAAATCAAGCAATGTTTCTTTCTTACTCTTATATCATAACATATTTTACTGCAATTGCATACCAATACACTTACCGTTACAAAAAATTCAGGCTGGGTTTATACCCAGCCTGTTTATTATACTCTTTCTATTAGCAGGAATTTTTATTTTTCCCATTCAGGCCTTGCGGCATCTATAATGGTACTTAAATCAAACAAGTCTTTTAATCTCTCCGGAAATTCTAACATAGCCTGCCCGTCCACAGGTCTTCTGGTCATTCTTACATAATCCTTTTGAACCTGAATCCAAGGGGATTTGAATACTCCGCAGAAATAATCGAACCCTGATTTCTTTAGATATTCAAATTTATCACTGGTGTAATGACCCATGGTAGTCTCGATGTCTATACCGTAAGGGAAAATATAGATATCCGTCGGTCCAATAAGACTGCCCACTTCTTTCTCCCAGCGGTCCGTATCTTTCACTGTAAATTTATAAGTTGCTTTTCCCATATCCCTATGTCCATAGCTATGAGAAGCAAACTCCCAGCCCTTTTCCTTCATTACCTTTACAATATTCTTAACAGTCTCTTTATCCTCTTCGTAAGTTGGTGAAGAAGCATCATTTGTACGGTACCCCAAGGCACCTTCGTATCCTGTCAGGGCAACGATACCTTTTGCACCTCTATATGAAAAGTCCGGATGTTCTTTTACGAATTTCTCAATAATAGGTACCATATCGTAATCACCAATACTTACGCTGCCGTCCTCCATTACCATTTCTGTGGTAGGATTATTATCCTTATCCAGTACTATCCTTCTTGCAAAACCGTCACCGGTCATATATTCGTAATAGTTCACATCATCCTGGGATATAACAATAGGCTTTTTATCCGGGGGAAGCATAATATCTCCCGCTTCAAAGGTTTCCGTACCGTCATCCTTTTTCACCTTAGAAGCCACATCATGAATCTTGACCAGCACATAACCCTGATCATATAGCTGCTGCAGCATTTCATTGAACTCTGATATGGTAGTCATATAATAATTATAGCCTTTTTGTTTATAATCACCGTCAAATGCCTTACCGGTATCAGCTACCAGAATATGAACAAAGATATGACTGATCTGATCTGCCGAATCATATGCACCAAGAGGTTTTAGAGTACTTTTGGTATTCTCATAACCTGCTATGGCATCCGTTAAAATTTTCACCTGGCTATAATTTTCAAAGTCCTGGATTAATTTGATTGCTTTATCATAGTCATATTGCATGGCATATAAATCAGCCTGGGCAAGTACCTTCTTTGCCTGTTCCTCTTGTTTTTCCTCTTCCGTTTTTACAGGTTCTGCAGTAGGGCTCGGGTCTTTTGTAGCGGAGGGTTTTTCGTTTCCGGATGAGTTCTGTCCGGTTTTGACGTTATTGCCTGTATTATTTTTGTTATCATTGCGATTATTTATGAAAACAAAATAACCAATTACTATAATACAAATCAATACTGCCTCCACCGTAAGCAAGACTGCTTTATTATATCTCCTTTTTTGCCCTTTCATCACAATTACTCCCTTTCCATCTTTCGCTTATATTTATTATAAGATAAATTTACAACTTCTCCTTCCAGATGTAAAATGTCATGATTAGCAATTTTACACCTTACTGCTATAAAATATTTAATATCTCTTATCTCTTATCCCTTATCTCTTATCCCTTATCTCTTATCTCTTAAAAACAAATCATGCATGCATAACTTATTCATTTTAGTTCCTAACCATAGTATCTCTCTTTATGTATAAGTTATAATCATTAATAGGATTTGCTATATGTTTTTTTATTTAAATTGGCCTTTATTACTTTATTTTACTTTATTATCCATCAATCACTATCTATTATATCATATGATATTTTCAAAGTGTTTACGGTTTTATTAAGTTAATATGATATTTTTCTCACAATTTCGTTAGGTTTCCCGTTAATATATTACATTAATATGTTTTTTACATATCCTTACAGCTCGATAAGCTGGCTTCTAAATATTACGGCAGAAAAAGAGGGATAACACCTTATTTGAAACAAGGTGTTATCCCTCTTTTTGCATTACCCATTATTGATAACAGTTTTTGCTGTCTGCTTTCTCCTGAAAATAAATATTCCTACTTACTGCTTAAGTATTTTTCAATATTCTCCATAGCTACTTCTTCGTCAGCACCTTCTGCTGTAACGGTAACCTCTTCCCCCGCAGCAAGTCCAAGACTCATCATCCCCATGATGCTCTTGGCATTAACCTTTTTCTCCTCGCATTCCACATAGATACTGCTCTCATATTGACTGGCAACCTGCACTAATAATGCAACTGGTCTAGCCTCCAACCCTGTTGGAATCTTAATCAATATTTTCTTTGATACCATAATTTACTTCCTCCTTTTGTTCCCTTAAGTTATCAGCTAAAATACTTAGTTTCCTCAATCTATGGTTTACACCTGACTTACCTATAGGCGGATTAAGCAATGCTCCCAGTTCTTTTAAGGAGACTTCCGGGTATTCCAACCGGAGCAATGCTATCTCCTCCAGCCCTTCCGTCAACTCCCCTAATCCTATCATATCCTTAAGATACCTGATATCTTCCAGCTGTTTGGACGCTGCCATAACAGTTTTGTTAATATTGGCTGCCTCACAATTAACCTGCCGGTTTATTGAATTTCGCATCTCTTTTAGTATACGTACATTTTCAAGATTCATGAGCGCCACATGGGCTTCCATGATATTTAAAAGATCCACTATTTGTGAGCCTTCTTTTACATATACTACATAATACTTTTTACGTGTTACTATTTTGGCGTCTATATCAAAGGTATTTATAATATCCCTAATTTGTACTGCTTTATCCTCATTTGGCGCAACAATTTCAAAATGATAGGTCTTTTCCGGATCGCTCATTGAACCGGCTGCCAAAAAGGCTCCTCTGATAAAGGCTCTTTTACAGCAGGCATTCTGTATTACCAAATTGCTGACCGCAGACAGATTCTCATAAATTTCCATGGAATCATTCATTAATTTTGTGGCTTTTAAGATCTTAACCGCATTATTATGATCTGCAATACTTAAGGTATACATCTTGCTCATCTTAAGATAAGCATTCTGCCTGATTGAAATTTCTGTATTAATATTAAAGGTTTTCTTTATTAATGTAAAGTATTTTCTTGCTACGGTTATGTTTTCCGTATGAATTTTAAGTGTAATGCAATCCTTATCACTGATAAGCACCCGTCCGCACAGGCTGATAACTGCTGCGATCTCAGCAATCATACAATGTCTGGCAGGATTTAACTGCCTCGACAGTTCATCCTTCACATCTTTTGAAAATGACATGACTTATCTCCTTGCATCCTTCTCAATGTCCCTGTGCTCAACCTTAAGACCATATTGCAGCTCCGACAGTTTCGCATAGAGTTCATTGGCCAGGGTAACTGAACGGTGTTTTCCACCTGTGCAGCCTATACTGATTACCAGCTGGTTCTTTCCTTCAATAATGTAGTTGGGTATCAAAAAGGCAATCATATCATTTAATTTGTTAAGAAATTCTACCGCCTGAGGCGAACTCATAACATAATCCCTGACCGGTTTATCATTGCCTGTCTGAGGTTTCAACACAGCATCATAAAAGGGATTCGGCAGAAACCTTACATCAAACACCAGATCCGAATCCATTGGTATTCCATACTTAAAACCAAAGGACAGTATGGTCACATAAAAGTTATTATATTGCTCATTGAGAGTGTAGATCTTATCAATCTGACTCTTGAGTTCTCTGATAAGAAGCTGGCTGGTATCTATAATAATGTCTGCTTTTTTCTTTATAAATTCCAGCTTCCTTCTCTCTGTTTCAATACCCTGCTCGACTCTTCCGCCGCCGGATAATGGATGTATTCTTCTTGTCTCCTTATAACGCTTGACCAGAACCTCATCCCCTGCATCCAGGAAGAGAATCTCATAGTGGTAGTTTGCTTTTTGAATCTCATTTAATACATCATCCAGTTCTTCCAGGGCTTGTCCGCTTCGAATGTCAACTCCCAGAGCAACCTTATCGAATTTCTCACTGCCGTTAAATGTAATCTGGACGAACTTAAATATTAATTGGATTGGCAGGTTGTCAACACAAAAATAGCCTGCATCCTCTAACATCTTAAGGGCCGAACTCTTCCCCGCCCCTGACATTCCAGTTACGATAACTAGTCTCATTTGCTGGCCTTGCCTTTCTTATTACCGAAATCTCCAAGTAACCTTACTTCCGGTTCCAGTCTGACGCCCTGTTTCTCATAGACAATACGGATTACATCCTGTATCAGGGTATAAACTTCCTGGGCTGTGGCTCCACCTTTATTGATTACAAAACCACAGTGTTTTTCAGAAACCTGTGCATTACCGACCTGATAGCCTCTAAGATCTGAATCCATAATAAGCTTACCGGCAAAATAACCCTCCGGTCTCTTAAAGGTACTGCCTGCACTTGCATACTCTAAAGGCTGCTTTTCTTCTCTTTTTCTGGTAAGCTCTGCAATACCGGCACGAATGTCTTCTTCTTTTCCGGTTTCAAGAAGAAAGGAGGCTTCTAATACTACCATATGTTCCTCCTGTACAACACTCTTACGGTACCCTAAGCGCAGTTCTTCTTTCTTAAGAAAATGCTTGTTTCCATTAAGGTCCATGACTACTGCATCTGAAATTATATCTTTCATTTCACCGCCGTAGGCACCTGCATTCATAGTAACAGCGCCTCCTAAGGTTCCAGGTATGCCGCTTGCAAATTCAAAGCCGCAGAGCCCATGTTCAGCTATACTATCAGCCATATCATATAGAGAAGCTCCAGATTGGGCTGTAACTTTGTTGCCTTTAATATCTATATGACTGAAGTTCTCCGCAAGCTTTATTATCACTCCCCGGTAACCTTCATCGCTGACCAAAAGATTACTTCCTTTTCCAAGAATAAAGAAAGGAACTCCTTCTTCTTTACACAGCGCAACAGCTTCTGCTACCTGAGCATCCTCCTCCGGTAATAAAAGATAATCTGCCGGGCCGCCTATCTGAAAGGTTGTATGTTTTGCAAGAGGTTCATTTATCCTTATCTGCTCCCGCTTAAATAGGTTCTGTAATTTCTGATAAAGTACCTCACTCATATTCACTCCATGTTAAGGGCTGTCATCTGAATTAATATATGTACTTAATCCATTTGATATACCTTATTATTTCATTGACAAATGGACAACCACTGTCATACATCTTTATCATACCCTATGCTGCAGGGTTTCGCAATACTATTTATCCCTGTTATTTTCCAAGAATCAGCTTGGCACTTCCGTATATTCCGGCATCATTTCCAAGCAGCGCCAGTTTAAATTCTTTTCCTTTTAGTGCAAGCATAACATTCTGTTCATAATGCTTCCTTATTACTTCCGTAAGCATATCACCGGCTTTGGAAACACCGCCACCGATTACAAAAGCCTGGGGATCTACAACTGCTGAAACATGTGACAATGCAATTCCCAAATATCTGCCTAACTGGTCAACGGAACGGATCGCTAAGGCATCTCCTTCTTTTGCCGCATCAAAGATTGCCTTTGCAGAAAGTGCCGGAACATTTCTTAAGGTAGATGCTTCCTCAGACTTCTCAAGGATTCTCTTTGCTTCTTTTACGATTCCGGTTGCAGAAGCAAACTGCTCCAGACAGCCGTGTTTGGTGCAGTTACAGCTTTCTGTCTCATCATAACTTACGGTTATATGCCCTATTTCTCCTGCTGCTCCGTTACTTCCCGTTAAGATATTCCCATCCAGGATTACACCGCCGCCGACACCGGTTCCAAGGGTTACCATAATAAGATTCTTGTAGCCTTTTCCGCCGCCCTGCCACATCTCACCTAAAGCTGCAACATTAGCATCATTTCCTACTTTTGTTTCTAAACCTGTCAATGCCTTCATTTCATTGGCAACATTAAAAGTTCCCCAGCCTAAATTTACGCATTGCACTACGGTACCATCTTCTGTAACAGGTCCTGGTACACCGATACCAATTCCTACAATATCCTCTTTATTTAAAGATTTCTCTTTGATTTTACCTTCAACAGATGCCGCAACATCCTGCAAAATAAAACTTCCCTTGTCCTCTTTCCTGGTAGGTATCTCCCAATTATCCAGAAGTTCACCCTCCTGTGTAAACAGACCAAGTTTTACGGAGGTTCCTCCGATGTCAATACCAAAGCAAATGCTTCCCATACGATATCCTCTTCTTTCTTCTGATGCTTGTGACTGCCTGGTCACAACGGTTCCAGGAGAACCGTCTTACACAAAATATATTAAATAAAACGTATTTTGCTCTGATTATCTTAAAGCCTTCGTACTCCTCAAATTGTTCCGAAGGATTAATACTCTTCCTCATCGGGTCTTTGTTTCTTCATTAAATTGTTGGTTACCTTATTGTAGAGCTCTTGAGCGGCATTATAGCCCATCTTCTTCTGCCTGTAGTTAACTGCGGCAGATTCTACGATAATGGCGAGATTACGGCCCGGTCTTATGGGGATGGAATGGCATACTACTTTATTCCCCAAGAATTCCGTATACTGTTCTTCCAGTCCTAAACGGTCATATTCTTTATCCCGGTTCCATTCCTCCAACTTTATTACAAGGTCAATGGACTGTGTATTTTTTACACTTTCCACACCAAAAAGGGTTTTTACATTTATAATACCAATACCGCGAAGCTCAATAAAATGTCTGGTGATATCAGGTGCTGTTCCGATTAATGTATCATCACTGACCTTTTTGATCTCTACAACATCGTCGGTTACAAGACGGTGTCCTCTTTTGATCAGCTCCAGGGCAGCTTCACTTTTACCGATACCGCTCTCGCCGGTAATCAGAATTCCTTCACCATATACATCTACCAATACACCATGAATGGATATACGGGGTGCAAGTTCAACATTCAGCCAACGAATTACCTCTGCCATAAAAGAGGAGGTGGTCTTGGCACTCCTTAAGATGGGAACACCTTTCTCGTAAGCAAGCTTTATAATAACATCCTTTACTTCTATATTTCTGCAAAATACAATACAGGGTACTTTATAATCCATAAGTTTTGAGAGTATCACTGCTTCATCTTCGGTAATCTTCTGTAAATATGCATTTTCTACATGTCCGATTACCTGTACCCGTTCTGAATCGAAATAATCAAAAAATCCTGCCAGCTGCAAGGCTGGCCTGTTAACATCCGGCTGTGACAGCTTAATATGTCGGATATCTAAATCCGGGGTGAGATTTTCAAGGTTCATCTTTTCAATCAGTTTTGATAATTGTACCGTATACATGGCTCTCCCTTTCTGCAAACGCCCTTCCGCATGAGTGTGTCTGAAAAACGCTTGTGCCTGGCAAGTCTACTCCAAAGTGGGACAGTCAGACGCACAATAATATCCAAACAGGCTCTAGGGCTGTTTCATCCCTGTTATTTTATCACAGCCACAGCTATCATGCAAACATAAACGTATGGTCAGTCTGCAGGAGCTGTATTTGTGTCATTTCCATGAAAAAAATCATATACCTGCTTCGCTGCTCTTGCGTTCATGGTTTCAAGGGCCGCCAGCTCTTCAACCGAAGCTGCCTTTACAGCCTCTAAGGACTGATAATGCTTCATAAGCGCCCTTCGCCTGGTCGCACCAATACCGTCAATATCATCCAGTATTGAGTGTACCTGCTTCTTTCCACGTAAGCTTCTGTGATATTCTATGGCAAAACGGTGGGTTTCATCCTGAATTCTGGTTACAAGCTTAAAGGTTTCGGAAGAGGCAGAGAGGGGAAGTTCCGCATCTTTGTACAAAAGACCTCTGGTACGGTGATTATCATCCTTTACCATACCGCATACCGGAATATCCAGCTTTAATTCCTCCAGTACTTTTAAAGCGATATGTACCTGTCCCTTACCACCATCCATGAGAATAAGATCTGGGTAACGGTTAAAGCTTCCGTACTCTGCATCCAGCATTTTTTCCTTCAACTCTTCGTTCTCCCTGATTCCATGGGTAAATCTCCTGGTTAAGACCTCATACATGGAAGCATAGTCATCAGGACCCTGAACAGATTTTATCTTGAATTTACGGTAGTCATTCCGCTTTGGTTTGCCATTTTCATATACTACCATGGAACCTACTGATTCAAAGCCGCTGATATTGGAAATATCAAAGGCTTCAATACGTTTAAGTCCCGGTATATGAAGCATTTCTCCCAATACCGATAAGGCTCCTGTGGTTTTGGCTTCTTCTCTTTTTATCTTCTCTGAATCCTGCTGAAGTACAAGGGACGCATTCTTTCTTGCCAGCTCAACAAGCCTTTCTTTTTCGCCCTTTACGGGCAGCTTGATGTGAACCTTCTGCCCCCTTTTGACAGTCAGCCACTCTTCTATGATTTCCTGCTCATCCACATTGTCGCTGACATACAGCTCTCTTGGTATATACGGCGTTCCGGCATAGAACTGTTTAATAAAGCTCGACATCAGGCTGCTCTTCGTTTCATTGGTCACATTGGTAAGATAATGATGCTCTCTGCCGATAAGTTTACCGGACCTTATAAAGAATACCTGTACCACAGCTTCATCTCCGGCCGTAGCAAGGGCCACCACATCCCGGTCCTCCTGTTCCTGTCCGGTAATCTTCTGTTTTTCTGAAATCTGCTTCACACTGCCTAGCAGGTCTCTGTAGCCGGCTGCTTCTTCAAACTCCATCTTCTCAGAGGCTTCCAGCATCTTGCCTTCCAGCTGCTTTAATACCGGAGTAAAGTTACCATTTAGAAACTCTAATGCCTGGTTGACAGAAAGCCGGTATTCCTCTTTGGATATATATCCCTGGCAGGGTGCCTTACATTGTTTTATGTGGTAATAGAGACAGGGTCTTTCTTTCCCGATATCCCTTGGCAGATTACGGTTACAGGTTCTAGTGAGGTAAAGCTTCTGTATCAGCTCAATAGTATCCTTTACAGCCTTTGCACTGGTATAGGGACCAAAATACTTCGCTTTATCCTTTCCTCTTTCTCTGGCGAAGAGAACCCTTGGAAAATCCTCCTGAATAGTTACCTTGATATAAGGATAACTTTTGTCGTCCTTTAACATGGTATTGTATTTTGGCCTGTGTTCTTTGATCAGGTTACATTCCAGTACCAGTGCTTCCAGTTCCGAATCCGTAATTATATACTCAAAATACTGAATTCTTGTAACCATCTGCTGAATCTTAGAAGTGAGATTCCTGCTGCTTTGAAAATACTGCCTTACTCTGTTCTTAAGACTGATAGCCTTTCCAATGTATATAATCGTATCATGTTTGTCATGCATGATATATACGCCAGGTTTTGCCGGCAGTTTTTTCAACTCTTCTTCTATATTAAAATACATATTCCCTGCTCCTTTCTGCCTTTTATCTTAAAGCAAAATAATTCGGTGTATGGCTGCATCCGAACACTATGCTTACTGTTAAGCATACCTGCGGTAAGACATAGCACCATACACCGAATTCTAATTTTACCTTCGTGTGTCTGAAAACTGTTTATGCCATGATGGACATTCTGATTTTTTCGATGCCTGCTGCAATTTGGGGCACTTAGAAGTACCGAAATTCCAAATTACAGCTCCCGCATTTCACAAAACCGGGCAATCAGCACGGTGCATATGTTTTCAGAAACACTGCCAGCTTATATTATTAATCGGTTGTTTCTTTATTAATATCAATATCAATTACATGACTGCTGAAAGGATCCTGGGTGTTATTCTTCTCCACTGAGTTATCCTTCTTCTCATTATCAGCTTTGTCATTATTATCAGCCTGATTATTGTTGCTGTCTTTGTCAGCACTGTCAGCATTCTTTGTTATAACCCCATTTATAAGGTTATTACCAGCGGATTCACTTGTCACTTCAGCAATTTTATCTGTACTCTCTTTCTTACCAAGAGGAGGCAGACCTTGTTCTTCTCTCGCTTTGTTTAAGATCTCCATAAATTCTTTTCCGGTGATGGTTTCTTTTTCAATGAGGAATTCTGTAATTCTGTCCAGTATGATTCGGTTTCCTGCTAACAGCTCCTGAGCTCTTGTGTAGCATCTCTTTAATATTTCCATTACTTCATGGTCAATTTCTGCTGCTGTGGCATCACCGCAATTAAGTACGGCTCTTCCGTCAAGATAACGGTTCTCTATGGATTCAAGTCCCATAAGACCGAACTTCTCACTCATACCATACTGGGTTACCATAGCTCTTGCAAGCTGGGTTGCTTTCTCAATATCATTGGAAGCTCCGGTGGTAATTGAGTTAAACACCAGTTCCTCAGCCGCACGGCCGCCGTATAGCGTAACAATTCTGGCAATGAGCTCTTCTTTGCTCATTAAATATTTTTCTTCCTCAGGTACTTGCATTACATATCCTAAGGAGCCCATGGTTCTGGGAACAATGGTTATCTTCTGAACCGGTTCGGCATTTTTTTCAAGGGCAGTTACAAGCGCGTGGCCAACCTCATGGTAGGCAACAATCTTCTTCTCTTCCTTGCTGAGGATTCTGTCCTTCTTCTCTTTACCGGCAATAACCACTTCTACGGATTCAAATAAATCCTCCTGGGTTACTACATTTCTTCCCTGCTTTACAGCAAGGATGGCTGCTTCATTTATCATATTGGCAAGATCGGAACCAACTGCTCCTGAAGTTGCCAATGCAATAGCTTCCAAATCTACGGAATCATGCATCAATACGTCTTTTGCATGAACTTTTAAGATATCGACCCTGCCTTTTAAGTCGGGTTTATCTACAATAACTCTTCTGTCGAAACGACCTGGACGAAGGAGCGCTTTATCAAGAACTTCCGGACGGTTCGTCGCTGCCAGAATAACCAGACCCTTTGAGGAGTCGAAACCATCCATCTCGGACAAGAGCTGATTCAGGGTCTGTTCCCTTTCATCGTTGCCGCCGCCATAATGGTTATCCCTGCTCTTACCAATAGCATCTACCTCATCAATAAAGATAATACAGGGTGCCATCTGCTGAGCCTGCTTGAATAAATCTCTAACCCTGGAAGCACCGACACCAACGAACATTTCCACAAAGTCAGAACCTGACAAGGAGAAGAAAGGTACTTTTGCTTCACCAGCTACTGCTTTGGCAAGAAGCGTCTTACCGGTTCCGGGAGGTCCTACTAATAAGGCACCTTTTGGAAGTTTGGCACCTATGCGGGTATATTTTCCGGGATTATGAAGGAAATCTACCAGCTCTTTTAAGGATTCCTTGGCTTCTTCCTGACCTGCAACATCCTTAAAGTTAACACCGGTTTCTTTTTCTACATATACCTTGGCATTGCTCTTGCCTACTCCCCCCATCATGCCGCCGCTGCTCTTTGAAATCATACGGAATAAGAAATACATTACTACATATATAAGTACGAAAGGCAGCACCCAGGCCAGGATAATATCCAGGATAGAACTTCTGGTATCAGTATTATCCCGCTTAAAATTATCTATTTTCTTGTCTTGAAAGGCCTTTTCCAGCCTGCTTACCAATTGTTCGTCGTTTATTGCTCCGGTATAATATGTTATTGCATATACATCACTTGGTTGTTCCTTGGGTTCAAACAAGATCTTGTCAGATTGTATCAATACTTCTTTTAGCTTACCTTCGTCTAACATACTTAAAAACTTGTTATAGGTTACTTCTACACGAGTACCCTCCTGCAGCTGTTTCACTACAATGGAGAAAAAAATCAATACAATAACCGCTGCAATCAGTATATACAGCAAAGATTTCCTGTTATTGCTGTTATCATTATTCCCATTACCGGGTTTGTTATTATTTCTATTTTTATTGTCCATACTCAACCTCCTTCGTATGCTTTTATTTCGACCATCCATTCATATGGTCTTTTGCGACAGGTAGCTCATTTCCTGTCATTAATTTACCAGCCGGCATATACGACTGGTACTATATTATTTCATTATATAGCTATATCTTCCTATTTTATTCCTTATTAGAAGTACTTCTGTTTAATGATGCTTCATTATCCAGTGCTTCTTACTTGATTATACCTTACCTTTCAGGCATATCATATCAAATTAGAGGTAATACAGTTTATTTATTCTATTCAATTCGTTATTAGTTCATAGTGAATGGATTATACAAGAGTTTCAAATGCTACCCCTTGTTATTCTCTAAACTAATATTTTATCCCTTTGTAAAGAGAAAAGAACCTGGATGTGTTATGATTGGTTTATAATTAACTATATGGTAAACAACGATAATTGTAAATACTGCCTGGACTTCATCTGCTGACTATGCTGTCTTTTAACGATATTTCCTGCTGATAAATTATCATTTTATAAGGAAGCTGTTCAAATCATATCATCTGTAATGTAAAAACACTTTGACTGCAGCATAAGAGACATAGCCCCTGAAAAACAGGCAGTGTTTCTTGTTGCACAGGTTGCAGACTACTTCTTATGATAACCACTAAAAAACATTTCTTAACAGCTGTGCCCAAGATTTTCAAAAACAAGTTAAACTTTAATCCTATATACGTGGTGCTTGAAGCCGATTTATCTTCACCAATCTATTTCCATTTTATATGTCTTCTGAAAGATTTTCAGAAAATAAAGAACAATTATAATATAAGGAAGTGTTTAAAAAGCTACAATTCATTATAATGTGAGTTTACTTATAAATCAATACATATGTCATGAAATTTTTATTGTGGAAATTAAAAATCTATGAAGTTTTTTTACTTTTTTAAAATTTCTACTGGATTTCTTGAAGCAAAGATAGTATAATAGCTGTTGATTGTTTAAAATTAGGACAATGCCTTAAAACGATGACTAGCAGGTACATCGAGTGTTTAAGGCGTTTTTCATTATACCATATAGAAAGATCAAAGGAGGATTCATGTAATGGGTGTCAAATATGTTTTTGTTACCGGTGGTGTTGTTTCAGGATTAGGCAAGGGTATAACCGCAGCTTCCTTAGGACGATTATTAAAAGAGCGGGGTTATAAGGTGACAATGCAGAAATTCGATCCTTATATAAATATCGACCCAGGAACCATGAACCCCATTCAGCATGGAGAAGTATTTGTAACTGATGACGGTGCAGAAACAGATTTGGATTTAGGACATTATGAACGCTTCATTGATGAAAGCCTTACTAAAAAATCCAATGTAACCACCGGTAAAATATATTGGTCCGTTCTTTCCAAAGAGCGCAGGGGCGACTTCGGCGGAGGAACCGTACAGGTAATTCCTCATATTACAAACGAAATCAAGAATCGCTTCTATCACGATGACAAATGCGAAGACACCCAGATTGCCATCATTGAAGTAGGCGGTACAGTTGGTGACATAGAAAGCCAGCCCTTCCTGGAAGCTATTCGTCAGTTCCAGCATGATGTAGGCCATGAAAATGCTCTTCTGATCCACGTTACTCTGATTCCTTATCTGAGAGCATCCGGCGAAATGAAGACAAAACCCACCCAGGCAAGTGTAAAAGAGCTTCAGGGTATGGGTATCCGTCCGGATATCATTGTATGCCGTACTGAGGTCCCCTTAGAACCGGGTATCAAAGAGAAAATAGCACTTTTCTGTAATGTTCCCAGCAACCATGTAATTCAGAACCTGGATGTAGAGACCCTTTACGAAGCCCCCCTTGCTATGGAAAAGGAACATCTTGCAAATATTGCATGTGAATGTCTGAAACTTGATTGTCCTACTCCTGATTTAAGTGCTTGGGAGAACATGGTAGAGGCTCTCAAGCATCCGGAAAAAGAGGTTACAATTGCACTGGTTGGAAAGTATACTCAGCTCCATGATGCTTACATCAGTGTTGTAGAATCCCTAAAACATGGTGCAGTTCCTCATAAAGCATCCGTTAATATTAAATGGATTCCTTCTGAAACATTAACCGATGAAAATGCTGCGGGAATTTTAGAAGGTGTACATGGTATATTAGTTCCCGGAGGTTTCGGTGACAGAGGTATAGAAGGTAAAATTTCAGCAATTCGTTATGCCCGTGAAAACAATGTGCCTTTCCTTGGACTTTGCCTTGGAATGCAGCTTGCAATCGTAGAATTCTCCCGTAATGTTATCGGCTTTGCTGATGCTCACAGTGTTGAGTTAGATCCAGCCACTACTCATCCGGTTATTCACTTAATGCCTGAGCAGGACGGTATCGAAGATATCGGCGGTACCTTAAGACTTGGTTCTTATCCCTGTGTATTAGATGAAACAAGCAAGGCCTTTGAATTATATGGCGATAAGATCATACACGAGCGTCACAGACATCGTTATGAAGTAAATAACTATTATCGTGAGGACTTCATTAAGAACGGTATAAAGTTATCCGGTTTATCACCTGACGGGCGCATCGTTGAGATGATGGAGTTAAGTGACCATCCCTGGTTTATTGCAACACAGGCTCATCCTGAATTTAAGTCAAGACCTAACAGGCCACATCCTTTGTTTGATGGATTTGTGGGTGCTGCGATTAAGAAGCTTGAGAAGTAGTAATTTTAAGTAAGTATTGTGGACTTGATATAGTATCTGGTTGCTACTTCATGAGGAAGCTTGAGAAGAAGCAATTTGAACTGGTATGGTAAAGTCTATAAAGTATCTGATAGTTGTTTCATGAAGAATGTAATTTATAAGTAGACTTAGAGTAATATTTATAACGTTAATAATTACTGTATAAGACTATTGATATGAAGTTAATAAAGGTTAAAACATAAATTAAGTGTAAACGAATGCCGCTTTAAGGTCTGATATGCCCCCTGTCAAATAGATAGGGGGCATATCAGTATCATTATAGCGGCTTTCTTATTATTTGTTCAGCAACCGTCAAATAAGTCAGTGTCTATAAAAATAGCCAACCTTCTTATTTCGAGGCAATATTAGTTGCCATTTGTTATTATTTCATTATTATTTGATTGATAACATCTTTCATTATTATTTGGTTGATAACATCCTACTTTACTTTTTAAAAAGTGAATGCACAGCTACAAAAAATGAACCAATAAATATTACGATATCTGAAATGTTAAATACAATTTTCTTTAAAAACTTAAAGCTAAAATAATCAACCACATATCCTCTGGTTATTCGGTCATAAACATTACTCAAAGCACCTCCTAGTATGAGGGAAAGGGCAAACTTAAGTAATCTGTCACCTTTTTTGGGAAGCAGGAACAGGAAAACCAGAAGTATTATTCCAAGCAGGGTTAAGGATATATTCTTTACAAGTTTTGCATCCTTTTCCAGGAAATTGAGCATAGCTCCTTTATTGTGATAACGTTCCAGGATGATGTTTCCATTAAATATTTCTTCCTTTTTGTGCATTTCCTTATTGTCTTCAATGTATTTTTTTATTTTAATCTCCAGTAAAAAAATAATTGCTGCGATGGTTATATAAATCAACTGCTCCACCTCCTGTTGGTTGTTATGTTGTCATTGTTAGTTTCATTAAGCATTATCTCTTATCATTATTACATTGACTTATTTGTATATTGGTTCTTATTTAAATTTATTAATCTAATTTTTATTTATTTCCTTTAGTCGAAAAGGAAATCCATATGATAATGCATGTATTGATTCCTTCCATTGCGTCCTAAAGAAGGAAGAGTTCAATCATCATAAATACAGATTTCAATGCTGTCCGCAAGGTTGTATTTGAATCGAATCCTGGTACAATAGAAAAGGATTCAAAGTGATTATTTGACTCCACAGGCTACTCATGAGGCTACCTAAGCGGCATCAAAAATAAATTTTTTGTGTCTACGTTATTAACACAAGTCCAACTTATATTTATCTATTTTATTAATTTAAATAAGTATAGCAAATTATTCCATACCAATCAATAGAAACAAAAATATTATATAATAATTTAGTCATATAGTATCATGCATTTAATTTAATTGTTCTTATCAGCTAAACTCTTTTCGCAACTCCACTGCCTGCTGCCTGTATAAGAGGGCTTGTTCAATAGTTCCACCTTTTTCATAACAGTCAGCTAATCTATCAACAGGATAATCTTTACTATAGCGGATATTTAGCTCCGCCTCTGTTTCATATGCTGCATTCATAAACCATATAGCAGCTTCCTGATAGTCCTCATTGCTAAAATAAAACTCGCCCAAGTCATAACATACCTCTGCACTTGCATTACCCGATGCCAGGTTTTTCAAAGCATGCTTTAGTATAAGCGCAGGGTCATTTTTTATACGTCCACAGCGTACTAATACACATTGTATTGCCTTTAACTGTTCAGGAGCTAGATTACTCTCTAAAACATTTATAAAATATGGCTCTGCTTTTAGAAAATCTTCATTATCTCCTGCTATAAATAATTCTCTGGCATACATACCAAGGAGCTTCTCTGACAAGGTTACCCCTTTATTAATCAGTTTGTTAAAGAAGCTAAAATCTCTTGAAGCATGGTTGCTCTCGGGCATATGGATAATTTCGATCTCGCTGTCGTAGATAATGGGATTTATTTGTACTGTTTCGTGTATTGGGTCTACCCAGGAAAACTGGCGCAGTCGTTTATACAGTTTTGGTCTGTACTCTTTGTCAAAATTATATGTTGTATTGAATTCCAGCTGATTTGTGTAAAACATCTGTACAATATCTATTTCAGGTAACAAACATTGTTTTAGTTTGTAAAATCTTTCTCTGTTAATCTCATCAATATACTCATCTGCATCTGCAACATAAATATAATCCATGCCTGCTTTTGAAAAGGAGAAGTTCCTGGCAGCTGCAAAGTCGTCTATCCATTGAAAGTCAAAGATCCTGCAATTATATTTCTCTGCGATTAGTTTCGTATTATCGGTTGAGCCGGTATCTACAAGAATAATTTCATCAACTAAACCATCAAGGCTCTTCAAACACCTGTCCAGGACTCTTTCTTCATTTTTTACAATCATACATGCACTTATGGTTATCATATGTACTCTCCTTTCAAATGATGTATCCATTTAGGACAAAGGCTTGAAATATCAACGCCTTGAGTCATTTGTTAAAATATACATAATATTATTTTGTTTATTGTTTCGTCATTTTATCCTGTATTATGCTATATTTTATGGCAAATCTTACAATTTCAATGTTTTAATACATTTTTCATATCTTTGCATAAATTATAATCGACATTTATATTTATAAACACTTATTTTTAGACAATCAATAGAAAAAGCCTGTAAATACTGGATTCTTGAGAATTTTTTCCCGATGTTTGGTTATTTTGTCCATAAAAAGGCAATACCATTGTAAAATTCGCCTAGTACTATGTGCCTATTAGACAAAGCTTTTGTAAATTTATGGTTGTCATTCTGCACAACTATTCTGGAATTAATCGTCATATTACCAATATTGTACAATCATATTAGTCGTGCTATAATACACATATAGCAAGAACAAACGCTTGCTAACACTTCTTTATAACTGATGTTCCTATAATTATTTTGTTCTTGCTCCTTTAATTAAGGAACACGGTTTCTACTGCTCTAGATATATCTATAGTGAATTCGAAATTGGAGTTTTTAGCACGGGGATGGGTTAAAAGCTCCTTTTTCATGTATAAATTGCTTCAGCCTAATTATATAAGCAAATTCTATAGCACTATACCTTTCAATCTACAGTTATTGATTTCTATAATTCGCTTATCATATCTCTGAACATATCTTCTATGCTTTTTGAAGGTTTCCAACCAAGTGACATCAATTTTTGTCCAGAAAGTCGAAGAGTAGTATTTATTGCATATCCATATATGTTGTTATCCGGAATATCATATGTTACCATTATTTTCCCATCTGCTATTTTGCTAGCTACCAACTCTGCCACCTGTCGAATTGACATAGTATTTTCTTCATTTACTACATTATACGCTTCCCCAGATATTCCCTTTTCAAGGATGGTCATAATCCCAACAACAGAATCTTCTATTCCACAATAGTTACCCATTGAATTCCCATGTGTATGAAGAATGATATTATTCCCTGTTTTGGCAGCTTTTGCAAATTGTGCAAAAACTCTTGTGTCAGATAACAATACGCCACTACCAAAAGTCTGAGCAAGACGTGCAATCTTCACAGGAATGTTATACTCTTTATAGTAAGAATAGCATATATTTTCTGCCATACGTTTTCCTAATGGATAACAACTACGAACATTAAAAATATCAATCTCTCCAAGTTCATTCTCTGAAATACGGTTTCCTTCGTTACAATCTACTTTCCCATATACCTCCATACTAGATAAATAAACTATGCTCTTTGGCTGATACCTACATGCCAATTTCATAATATTCTGCGTTGTATTTACTATACTTTCTATTGTCTCTACTGGGCTTGCTACCATTTTTGATGAATTGGTTATAGCTGCGCAATGAATAATATAGTCCCAACATCCTTGTACCTTCCCTACAATATCTTTGCTTGTTAAGTCTGCTTCTATGATTTCTACCTTTTCCCGTATTGAACCCACTTTTGAGGCATCTCGAACAACTATTGATAATTTATCATTAGAGTTTTTTTCATAAAGATAATCAACTATTTTGCTACCTATGTAACCAGTAGCTCCAGTAATTAAATAATTTTTATTTTCTCTCATTACATCTCCATTAAGTTAAAACTTCTATTACAAAACTCATCCACTAACGGATTATCCGCGAAGTAGCTAAGCTCCAACTTTGTATATTGAGAATCAATATATTTAATCAAAGTATCTGCAAAATACAAATCAAAAGAAGCAAATTTGCTATTCTGTGATAACAAATCCTTAAAACCATCAAGAATTCCATTCTGGATAATCTTCAAAGACTCCAATTGACTTTCACTTCTATTTTCTTTTCCAAATACAGGTTCTCCATCGTCATCAAAAGCAACAAGTGTTGGTTCAAATGATGTAAATACATTTTCCATAAAAAAATACTTACTTATAATAGCTAATTGATTTTCATATACTGAAGTTTCAGGGCATAATGCTCTTATCTTTAGTTTCTCTTTATGCTCATCATATAATCTGGCAAAATAAAATCCTACGTTCTCCCATTCCATAAACTGTTCCATGGCCATTTGACATGTACCAGATGATACAAAATCAAAAAAACCAATCTTCTTATTTACATCAATTTCTTGTTTATTGATATACTTGAGATAATTTTTTTTTACATCATTTGCAAATGAAAAAATATCATCTCTATGACGTAAAATATACTCCACTTCTGTCTCTTCTTCTATTTCATTCTGTAATTCATACTCTTTTAAACCGAATCGTCTCATCAAGAGTTCCTTAACATTTCCAGCAAATGCAAGTGACGCCGCATAATTTATATCATCGTCATTTCTAAGCCCAGCTATCAAACATACGCTCCGAGACGCATAAAAGTACTTATACATCGGTAGATTCACATCTGAATCCAGTTCTTTTACTATATTTAGAAGTTTTTCTATAAGATATCCATCTCTTGCCCCTAACAAAAGTGTTCCTATCTCTTCCTTTTTACACATATCTATTAGCCAGTTCACAAAAACTGTTACAATCGGAGTCAAAAAGCTGTATCCCATATCGTACTCAGAGCACAAGGAAAGCTTGCCTTTCGTATGTTCGAAAACAAAGGGATTATTGAACTGCTTTGCAATAAACCGTCCAATATAATTTCTATTCGCTAACAATCCCGCATGGTTAATCAAATCATTAGCGACCGAATCTGTAAGCATATCATAGGCACTTTTAATATAAAAGCTGTTATCAATACCTGCAATTTGACTCGCCCTAATATCTGCTTCTTCATTATCTCCAATGTGAAGAATTCTCTTCTTTCCATATTTAGTTCTAAGAATTTCAAACAGACCATTATATTTTGCTACACCTTGTTCATTTGATACAAAAATAGGTATATCGTTTATTAAATAACCGTTTTGTTCCAAGAATTTTTTCAAGATCTTACTTGAAAAATACATATCTGATGTGATACAAATTGCTTTTCCTTTTCCTTTTGTATAGGAAAAAATATCTATCATTTTCTTTCTTGCAATTAGACATTTTAATTCCTGATTAATTTCTTCCGACATCCAATCATTCAAAATCTCTGAATTCAATTTAAATGATTTATTTATCTCTATATATATTTCCTGAATATTGGGCTGTTTGATTAAATATAAATCCTGTTCCGATTTTATTCTAGCCTTTGCATATCCACCAGCTAATTCTATTCCATATTTTTCAATGAGAATTTCTTCAACAGATTGAAAAACATCGCGCGGAGTCAGTGATGTTCTCATCAACATGGTATCAAAAATATCAAAGCTCACAACATCAGATTTATCAATGAGATCTTTTAATTTTTCCTCCTCAATATTAGTGTATATCTCTGGTAGCCTAGACCACTCTTCATTCTCCAAACTTTGTTTTATGCCATTTATATCGAATACCTCAATATTATTTTCTTTACAAAAATCAGAAATTCGCCTATAAATAATTGGCACATTCGATGCTCGTGCAACGATTACTATAACCCGAACACCCAATAACAATGCTTCCTCACAAGTAATTACCATTTTATCGAAAATTGTCTCACCTGTACGCACTTCATCCATTAAACCTACCACATTAAAATTTGGTAATTCATTTAACACCACCTGTGTGTTCTTCCCCAATCCATAAATCACCATTGGAACTTCTTTATATCGCGTGAAATTTTTAGCAAATGAATCAACAACAAATTGAGTTTCATTAATCATTCTATATCCCCCAAATCTTGTCTTATTGAAGTAGTGCTTATTCCATCTGTATAATCAAAAAATTCCATTGCTACACCATGCTTCTCAAGAAATCTTCTTTCTTCCTTCCAGTGATTTATATGATCACTTCCCGCAAAATGACAATCATAATGAAATACCTTCCATGCATCAATCTTATCAGTATTTGTAAAATCAACTTTAACTACTTTATCTACATACCTTATAGCTTCAACTATTGCAGTACGCTCTTCTAACTTGATATATGGCTTTCTTCCCTTATAACATTCTATCAACTCATCTGTACATATTCCTACTATCAAAAACTCACATCTCTCTTTTGCTTTTTTTATGAGATTTAAATGACCCATATGAAATAAATCAAATGACCCCGGAATATAGCCAATATGATACATAAAGATTACCCCCTTACTTCTTCCGTACTAAAATTTCTACCACATTGTTTTATAAATTTTATAGGTTTATGTTCAACTGAACATTAACACTTTTCTCTTTTAGCTATAATGATGTCCCTTATTATACCTATCACCTAATCCCTTACCCTAAATCTCTGCTTTCATCAATATACAGAAAACTTCTGGCCGATTGTTTAAAAGCTATTCGGCGTACAAAATTGTTTCATTTGATAATAAGCTGTATTGTCTCATCCATATTCTATAATCAGGTCTAAGCTCCAATAGTAATCGTGGGATTTCAATAAAATGCTTCGCATTATGATACACAGAAACAGCTAATCTCGGCTTTTGTTCTGTTATAATTTTCGTTGCACCTACTATTGCATCATATTCCGCTCCCTCTATATCCATTTTTATAAAGGTTATCTCTTCTCCAGATAAAAGCTCGTCAAGAGCAACACAATCTATTGTTTCTATTTTATCGTTCTTTAAAATATTTTCACCCAATCTAATAATTCTAGCATCTTCATTTCCATTAGCTATAAAGGAAACTGATTTCGTTTTATCGGATAAGCCATAGGGATATATGGAACAATTGCGAAGTCCTTGTAAGGTCACCTTACATATTTCATAGGATTTTTTATCTGGTTCAAAGCTGAATATCTTATTATAGCCAAGTTGTCCACACCATCCTGCAAAACGATATGCCGTACCACCATCCCAGCATCCTGCATCTACAAATGACTCATTTTGATGTGGTACAAAAAAATCAAAGTACTGTGAACTATTATTTCTATAATCCGGAATAGAAATAAGAATATTTTCATTTGATATGCCTTCGCTTTGCAGCTGTTCTCTAATTTTCTCAGTAATATCTCTATTTGAGACGCTTATTATAAATATAGTATTATCTATACCATATTTACCAATATAATTTTCTAAAGAATATATAAATAATCCAGTCAATGGCTCTATTTCTTCATTATGATAATTATCTATAAAAGCAAAAAAATCAATAAAACTAAAACCTTTTGCTATGTTTTTACCATTAGCTCCTGCTCCAAAAATAACTACTTTTTTATTTGCGCTGCTTAAGGTTCTTAGCTTTTCACCGTAAAACTCAATATCCGCATTCAAGTTTCTATATTTTACAGGAATATTGGTAATAAAGCTCATATCCATTGTTGCTGAATAATTTAGCCGCGCTGTAAATATCACCTTTGATATTTCATCTTCTAACTTATCATAAATACGCTTTGCTTCATTAAACATACTTAATAACTCCTTTATTTCAGCGAATTTTCAAATCATTACATACTATAAAATCCAAAAAAATCTTCTCCATATTAAATACTTATTTATATATTATGTCTTTTTTGCAATGAACTTTTATCATAATATTTGTCCGCAGTTTTTTATCTTTAATAGTTGATTAAGAGTACTCTACAAAACAGCATATAGAACTGTTTCTACGGAATATATACTATAATGCCTTAAATATAGTTTGTATTCTGGTACATAGTCGTGTATTATCTTTGGTATGGTTAAAAAATCCTCTGGTTTGTGATAAACAGATATTGCCAGCTTAGGCTTGTACTTCTTTATTACCTGCTCTGCACCCTTTAGGGCTTCTTGCTCCGCACCTTCAATATCCATCTTGATAAAAGAAATCGGTTGATCAATCAGCAAGGAATCTATTCTTCGTACTTCTATTTTTTCATTACCTTCAACATCAATTCTTGAGGTTCCAGCGCCAACTGCTTTAAAAAACAACTCACCATCAGATGACCAAACACCATACGGAAGTATTTCAACCTCTAAATTTTTAGCAATCCTTTTCTCTTTGCATATCTTGATATTTTCTTCATCTGGTTCAAATGCATATATTGTTTTTATTTTCTTATTACAGTTACCAACAAAATTTTCACATGTCTGTAAATCAAGAGCACCACAATCGACAAATACTTCGTTATCATTATAACTGATTAATGATTTATCAAAATATTGTTGTTTCGTTAAAGCTGCACTACCAAGTATGTCTTCATCTCTAACTCCACAGCTAAGTAAATAATCATATATCTCTTTAAAGTACATTTCTGATCCTATAGAAACACATACTCCCCCATTTTTATAATTATTTATAAATTCTTCAGGGCCTTTTACACCTTCATTAGAGAACCTTTTATAATTTCTATCTACAAAACCCTCAACCTGTATGTTGTGTATCTCTAATATGCTTTTTAATGCTCTTCCTTCCCCTCCAGCACCATAAATAAAAAGCTTATTCTTTTTCGTTTTTTCATTAGCCAACTTCAAATATTTGTTCCATGAAAACGCTCTATGATAATCCTTTACATTACCTTCTACCATATCAAATATATATTTGTAATCTTTGGTAATATGGAACATCATCTGTTTGATCAAAATATCCTTAGATTCTTCATCTTGTAGCAAGTTGTAAATCCTCCTTGCCTCTGAAGTAAAATTACTTATCATTTTCCGCCTCCTTAATCCCAATCTTCCCTATAAATGATCTTATAATCTTTGATTCCTCTAATCTTCAGCTTTTTGACTGCATCATCTATGTCCATACACATAATAACTGTCCTATGCTTGTCCTTATTTATTTCATCTATTGAACAAATTTTAAATCCCTCAATGGTATTTCCCCATACACTTTCATTATCAGATGCCACAAAATCCATCTCACATAGTTTCCCATAACCTTTAATAAACCACTTAAAATAACCTTCTGAACCATAGAATACGATTTTCTTGTTTCCTACTTCATCAAATAAATATTTTATTAATTGCACTGACATCCTTGGAACATCCCAATACTCATATTGATTTGCCATATGGAAATTCTCGATAAATTCTTTTGCTGTAAGACTTTCACTAATACTATTTAAGAAACACTTTTCTTCCTTCTCAAAATAACACCAACAATCCTCTAACTCGTATTTTTTCTTTATATCATTCCATAAAATATCTGAAACCTCCGATAGCATTCTGATATGTTCCAAACTTCTATATAATATATATTTGGCTGGATAATCTCTGACGATATATTCCTGATCAAAGAAAATCAATTGATTATCCTGGTAAAAACAATTAAGTGGCGTCATCTCTGGATAAGCTTTTTTAAGTATAATTCCCCAATTATGATCACCGTATTTTTCATTCCATCCAGTCGCATTCATACTATAATCTGAAGATTTCAATATATTTTCATATAACTGATCTAACAGAGTATAGAATAAGTTCTCATCTTTTAATATAGCCTCTGCCATCACTCTGCTTAAAAGAGGTTCCTTAATTCTTGGCATAATCGCCTTTCCGTCCACAATCTTTATATCAACTGTGTTAACTCCTCGTCTTCTTATTTCTTCCATATGCTCTTGTAATGTAGACATCTTGCTTGAGTTATTAATAATAGATGCTTTTTCAACATATTTCGCCTTTATCTTAGTATATGTACTCCCCTCACCTCTTAGAGAAGCAATCTTAACTCGAAGTACCTCATCTAACTCTTGAACCATGCAATCTGAACATTCTAACAAAAAAGATCCCGCAATTATATTAGGTTCAAATGTATAAAAGCTTTTCTTATAATTGCTCCATAGACATTCTCTGGATTCGTCGATATTAGCAGCATATGGAATAACTGTTTTAGCCACATCAGCATCTGCTCTAATAGAATCAGTATAAATTTCTTGTGCAAATATATAGTCTGGAAATATATAGTAATTCTTTATATTCTTAAACAGTGGACTTAGTTGTTTTCTAGTACTATCAAGACTATCCGCACGGTTATATGAGTTCCTGACACCAACTGTACTGAGGGATGAAAAGATATTATTAAAAACAAAAAGTAATTTCCCCTCTTTTTTAAGTAACTGCTTCCATTCATGATACTTTTCCTGTACATCCACTTCTGTGTAATAGTACGGAAATGGGTCAATTGCTATAATATAATCATATACAGTATTTAAATCTTTTCTCATAACACATTGCAAATGATCGCTATTATTCTTTCTCAGTATAATTTCCGCCTGTTTATTAGATTTAACTAAACATGCTACCTCTAAATTCTTACTAAGAAGTATAGACGTTAGTTCCCCTTTATTAGGATTAATTTCTAAAACAGTAGCATTTTGTGGAAACTCATACCAATATAACAATCCACTTCGCATAATACTATCTTCTTTGAATTTTTTCCATAATTCTATGCCTTCTTTTTTATCCATAGTCTTTGTTCTCTTTTAATCTCCTTTTCGTAACATCTCACATAGTTCTCCAGAAAAATAAATGGATGATAATTATCATAATCTTTTATCTGAAGAATAATATCAACAAAGAAGATATTGCATATAATAAGATGCACTTTCTTAACATCAAATACAAAAAATCGATTCGGGCTGATAATCTCGCATCCTTCTAAGAAATTTCCCCATTTCTTCGAATCACTGTCAACAATGTAATCCGGTTTTCTAAAACCACAAAAGTTATGCAAAAAGTAATGTGCCATATTTCCTGCACCCCATAAAACAAATATGTCATCCTTCTTAATTTTCCAGAATTCCCGAATATCTTGCAAAGTTCTAGTATATGGGATATCAGAGTTAAAATACTTTCCCCAAAGATGCTTGGGCACTCTTTCTTTCTCCTCTGGAAGTTGGTCGTATTTTTTCCCATAAATTGAATTCAGAACTTTCTCCCAATGTTTAGGAGCGGGTAGTATTAATTCTCCAAATATAACATTTACACTTTCAGAGAACCATTCACTTCTCATTAATGGATGTTGATAAATTGTATATGCAGAACAAAATTCTGATGTATCATGCTTGCTAATACACTCCTCTAGTAATTTCAACAAATCTGAATAAGTATATCCTTCAGCATTTTCTTTTAACCATCTTCTTCGTGTTTCTGTTAGGCTTTGTATAAACCCATGATCCTCACCATATTTTCTGTACAGACTCATTTCATATAGAAAGTCTAATTCTTCATTTTTTATTTTTTGATCGGCTGAATTGCTAAAAGTGTAATCCAAACACTCTATGTCTATATTAATTCCATATGCCCCATTTTCTGAAAAACAATTAAAATCAATGTAAGTAGTGTGAGGATCTATAAAACGAATAACACTGCAGGTGAATTCTTCCAAATCATTTTCAAAAATAAATCTATCCTGCTTCCCTACTTTCTTTACGTATTCCTTAAGTTTATATAAATCCTCTCTCCATATCCAAAAATCCACATCATCATCCCATGGAATAAACCCCTGATGTCTAATAGCTCCAAGAAGTGTTCCAAAGGCTGCATAATATCGTATATTACAAGCATTACAAATCTGCTGAAATTCACGTGTTAATTCTATCTGGGTATGGCGAAATTTATGAAACTCAGCTGTTGTTAGTAATTTTCTCAAATCCTCCATAAGTTATCATTCCCTAATCATGTAATCCAATATTTTTTCACCGGCTGTACCATCAGAGTTTATCATAGTTTTTAAAAGTACATCCTGCTCTTCCTTTATAAAACCTATTTTGTTATGCACTAGCAACTCAGCAAAATTCTCAATAGTTCTTGATCTGCTCTCTCTTAAATAAAAGTCTTGTAATTCTTTTGCTGTTTTAAATTGTAAATTTTTAGAATAACATTGCCTTTTTAACTTTTCAGGCACAATAACATTAATTTGCTTGTACTTATTATCCTGTAATGAAATTTCTATCAAAGAATTATCATATGCCGTCATTGCATAAATCTTATTGTCTATTCTTTTCGCAAAATAATAGTTACTTCCCCAATAATATTTATTGTTTTTTCGTTGACCTTCTTTATAAGGTAAATTTATATCCCACTCTTCCATTTTTCCAGTTACTTTATCAATTTTCACAATCATATTGGCACATTTTGGAAAAGCAAGCAAGTACGTATCACAATCTACTAATTGTATAAAATAATCTTTATCTGGTTCTAAAGTTAGAAATCCTTTGGGATATGAATTCAATTCTGTCACATTATTCATAACAGGGTTCCATCTCATTATATTCTTACCTTTATATGGAAGCATCCATATGTCTCTTCCATCAAATATCATATGCCAATAGCCTTTATTTTCCATACCAATAGTATTCTCATATGATTTTTTATTAACAGTATCAAAAATCGAAACTACATTAGAAGTGGGTGTTGCGATATAAATAGTTTTTCCTATATTACATGCAGCAAACATAGAATAGTACCCTTGCTCTTGTGCATTTCTTGCTATAATACTGATTGGCTCTGAATAATAATGTTCTCTCAATTTTTCTGGTTCTAACTGAAGTAGATTTTCATTTGTGGTAGGTATAAACCATAACGATGATTTTACGGATAAAATTCTATTATAATTTGGATATGATGACTGTCTAATCATTACTTTCTTCGTAGTTTTATCTTCCAAATCAAAAGATATTATACGATCTGCGTTAAAGGGAGAAAAGTAAAGTACATTCTTGTATTCACAAATATCAGTAAAATATCTATAGTCAAATCTGCTTTCTATCTCTATAGGAAATACTTCTTCGACAATGCCATCATTCAACCTTGCTCGACATATCCCCGGAAAAGAACCTGAAGCAAAATAAATCTCATTTCCTTTTTTAAAAAAATCAAAAAAATATTCTTCGCAATCCTCTTCAATAATTCTATTATTATTTAAAATGAAAATTGGTTTCCCAAGACTGGCAAAAAGCACAACCATTGATGATTTTTCTTCTCCTATATAAGCATCACATGCTACTATCAACTCGTCCAAATTCATTTTTGTATCAATAATACAATTATCTATTGCTTGTACTTCTCTTTTGCATTCAACAAATTGATCATATTTATCTGATCTCATGCTTTTAATAGAAGCTTCCAATAAAGGATGAGGTCTCCATATAACCAAGAGTTCCTTATACTTGCTCAGATTTTTTATAACAAATAGTAATTTTTCAATTGCAAATTTACTATTTTCAATAAAATCTGTAATACTTGTGTTAACCAAAACTATCTTCTTTTTCCCAATGTATTGCTTTAGTTCCTTTGGAAATCTATTTTCAGCCTGATAATTTAATATGCAGTCTAGTTTAGGATTTCCAAGTGAAATAACCTTTTTATCAAATATAGTTCCAGCAAACTGTTTCTTCACCCAATCGTTTTGAACAACGATATTATCACAATGAATGTATGCAACCATTTCCAGATGAATGTCAGGATAGAGTTTATTTGTATAAAAGTAGGGAACATATACCAATTTATCTGTATACTTTTTTATTTCTTCCGTGAAAAAAGATGGATGTACGCAAGTAACATAATTATAATGGTCATAAGGATTATGAATGAATACAACATCTGGTTTATGCACCGATAATATATACTGTTTCCATGATTCAATAGGTACATATTCTGGATAATCTGCACCTTCATAATGCATATCAAGGAGCTCTCCTTTTGAATTTCTATCATAGTAGGGTATCGGCACCACATGACATTCAACATACGGATTCTGATATGCTGCTTTCCAAATACTCTCCATTGAATCCCACATAGAAACTTTGTATGGTAAAAATACTACCTCTTTAACATCAGTAGATAATTGATATTTAATACCATTTCGTATAACTGATAACATTTTTATCAATTGATTAACTCTTTTTTTCAATTCTTTAAAATTTTGCAAATACTGGGTCAACAGGTAAAGATCTTCACAAAACTCCTCAAGTTGATGAACGATACTATTGCTGCTTGATCCACGCTGTTCGATATCATTTCCTATATTAATTGCACATTGCTGGCATTCTGATAAAACCTCTAAACAGTCAACTTCGGTTGCAGAGTTATTCAAGATTTCTTTCAATGCATTTTCCATTATGTTTATATACTCAAGCAATTGTACTTTTTTCACCTATTCATTTCCTCACGTTCCAATTATCTGCTGTTCTTCCTGTAGTTCATATAATGCTCTGTAAATATAATAATCTGCTGCTTCTGTTATTTTAATATTGTTTTTTGAACTTTTAACCATATACAAAGACACACCGTAACGTCTGCACATACTAGCCGCATCCCAAAATATAACATTTTCCTTTTTTGCTCGATCATAAAGTTCCTTGATCATCCCATATCGAAACGCCTGTGGTGCTTTAATTGCATACATTTCCTGCCTCTCAGGGATAGCTTTGATGCAATTTCCATCCAAACTCTGTGCTATACTTTCTTTAACTGCTTCCACTGTAATGCCATTTCCATACTTTTCCACAGATTCAATACAATCGGAAATTAACTCGCATTGAATTAACGGTCTTACTCCATCATGTAGTAAGACTATATCACTTTCACTGCAATCATCCTTCATAGCAATAATCCCGTTATATATGGATTCATGCCCGGAATCTCCACCTGGAACAATAGATACTACTTTAGTAATATCATAACGTAATATCATTTTTTTAAGCTCGTTTATTTTATCTTCGATACACACAACTACAATCTGATCAATCAAGTCACTGTTTTGAAAGTGCTCCAGAGTATATATAATTATTGGTTTTCCTTGCATTTCTAAAAACTGCTTTGGTTTTGATTTTGTATTCATTCTTTTTCCGACACCACCTGCGAATATAAGTGCTGTTACCATAACATTCCTCCAATCTAATTCTTAGTAATTCAACTTGGCTTTATCTATCTATATGCAAATGTATAATTCACTTGCTAACATCATATATCTCACAAGTTCCTTTTCGAGAGATACTACCAATTTTATAGGAGTATTATTTTTGAGACATACTGACTATGACTTGTTATTGTTTTCAAGCAGTTCAATAAATCCATATCTGCAAAGTTATATCTCCTCTAAATATGCTAAATACCCTTAGATTAATATTCTCTCAAAAATTATTTTAATGTCTTCCTCGAACTTATTTTCTTCCTGTATAATTTTATTTTTATACTCTTTAAAAGCCTCTACTTCTATCTCATATTTTTCTATCATCTCTTTTATTTTATATATAATCTGCTGAATATTCTCCTCTCTATCATATATTTTATAGTCTTCCGGTATCGGTATATCAACTTCATTAGCAGCAGCACCTCTCCGACCGGTCAATATACACAACCCACATAATACTGCTTCTCTAGGGATTCTGTCTTTCCCCGGATGATTTCCAAAATCGATATATATCATACTCCGATTCATTAATATTCGCATTTCTTCTGGTGTATAGTTAATTAAAGGAATCCAGTTAAGCTCTGGAGAAGCTTTAATTATTTTGCTTGTAAATTTATAACCTTTAATCGGATTATATAAAATATTCGGATATCTGTACTTTTCTTTTTTATCACTACACGATTTTTTTACGAACTCATCATTTATATAATCTGAAAGATAATACATTTCATTATCTTTTATTCCGTTCTGTTTTAAATAATCTATTGCATATCGGGATTGTGCAAAGTGCAAGAGACGATTATTCTGATCCTTTTTTTTAATTATATCAAATACATCATCTTCTTTAAAAGAAGTATAACTTATGTTCTTACAAAAGTTATCAACGCTTAACCACCATATAATTATTTTCTTTGCCACCATTGAAAACGTGTATCGAACTAATATCTCAGGTACTATAATTATACTACTCTCTGTATTAATAATTTTAGTAACATACTTATTTCTGTATATTTTATAACTTTCATGAACCGGATTCTCAGGGTTGCTATAATAATACATATATACTTCATATCCTAAGTGATTTAATTTGTAACACAATTGATGTAAAAGCTCCGGTCCTCCCGTAGCCATCCCTCCGGGACACAGAATATATATTACATCATCATTATCTTTTCGTGCCAAGTTCAAAAAGTCTACTGAATTTCCTTCACCAAGGTTTTCCAGCATTTCATAAACAATTCTTCGATGCTCCTCACCAGCACATGCTTTAAAAGCTTTAACTAAGAAACGTTTTGCTGCATTATTATCATGTAATATATTATAAACATAAGCCAGATTATACAATATATCGAAGTTATGTCTATCCATTGTATATGCTTCCAGTAAAAGTAAAGCTGCTGCCTCGAATTCACTCTCCTGAATAGCTATGACTGATTTCATTGAATATATATCTATGTCATTACATTTATCCATTTTCTCATATTCAGCTATGGCTTTTTTAGCATCAGAAAGCATATTATTATGAATCATCCACTCTATGTTGGTTTTAAGTTCTTTTTTTAGCTTATCTATTTCATCACTTCTATCATCTTGATATTCACTACACATATCATTCATATATTTTCTCCTGATCACAGATGTATACTTTATATTTCTTTATCCAATTCATTCAATCTTATTTGTGCAGCCCTATAATCACCGCATTTATTATAATATAACTGCGCTTCCCTTTTTTGGTTCATGCATTCATAGATTACTCCTATATTATAATAGGACAGATAACTATTAACACCCTCCATTTTAGCATTCGAGAATTTTGTTGCTTTAAAAAATTCAGTGATTGCTTCATTAAACTTACTATTGTTCATTAGTATTAAAGCAACTAAGAATAGAAAGTCGGCAGAATTGCTAAATTCATCATATAGATTTAATATTAGCAGAGCTTCCTGTTGCTTTCCCGAATTTAGCATCGCATATCCATAGCTTTCTATCATATCCTGAACAAACTCTAATCGAGTATTTACTACATACATTAATGCTTTTTCAAAATAACAACAAGCTGATATATAATCCTCCTCCATATAATAACTCTTTCCTAATTGATAGAGAATATATGGATCTTCTGGAGTAATTTTTAATACATTTTGTAACAACTCTATATTCCTCTTAGATTTCTTTTTTAAAGTAGGCAAATCACCCTCATAACCGTTATGCAATAAAGTAATAGGAGTATTATACAGTTTACCGCTTTTTTCAAATTGTAGATCAACGCCTTCTTTTAATATAATCTGCTCATGGATGATTCCTTGATATTGATAATATTCCTTGGAAAATACACGGTTGACTCTTTCTTGATATCTGTATTTATTACCTTTTCTTGTATATTCATTTATACGCAGAATCCTACCTATATGTGCTGGATACTCTTCTATTCGTCGTTTCATATCAGCTATATCAATTTCCTGCAAAAACTCATCGCTATCAAGTATTAATACATATTCATTACTAGCTTTACTAATTGAATAGTTTCTGGCTGCAGAAAAATCTTGATTCCAAATGTAGTCAAATACACTTTCTGTGTATTTTCGAGCAATTTCTTTTGTCCTATCTGACGAACCTGTATCTACAATTATAATCTCATCCATATAACCAGCTATCCTACTCAGTGATTTTTCTAAATTCACTTCTTCATCTCTAACTATCATGCACAGACTAATTTCAACCATGTAATCCTACCACTTTCATCATCGCTTTTAATGTCTTTACATAGGTATGATTCTTTTCAACCTTGTCTCTTCCATTTTGTGCTATCTTCCGTCTTTCATTGTCATGTTTTAAATACCAGCTTACCTTATCTTCTAATTCTTCAATACTACCATAATAAACAAAATCAACATCAGGTTCAAAATGTTGTAAAAAATCCTCTTGATAATTTGTAAGCAAAAAACCTCCAGCCCCTAAAATATCCATGGCACGTAAAGGTATTCCTGTTTTAATACTTCTTAAAGTCATATTTAGGTTTATCTTAGCAAATCGAAATGCTAATGGCATTTCATCATAATAATCCACTTTTCCTTTGTTAATTACTTTACCTATTGTAGCAGTATTTGTTGTATAATGATACACTTGGTAATTCTCAGCCAATCGGGTTAATATTCTCGTTCGTTCCAGATATGCCATTCGACGGCAAAGGAAATAATCTGTATAAATCGATTCACAATCAGTTAAGGCTCCCTCCGGTATTTCTACTGGCATACACTTTCTTATTTTTTGTACAATCTGAGGGGATAGACTTTCTTTCAAAAAATTATAGCCATAGACCTTCATTTGAGCTTCCATGATACCTTCAAGATATCCAAGGAGATAGGGATCTTTTGCTTTCTCTTCTAACCGTTCATAAAAATTATGCCCTTCGTTATAAAGCGACCCTACAAATCCCACCTCACATTGATAACGTTTTCTATCCAATTCATTTACCTTTAAACGTGATAATCTATGAATGTTTACAGCCAACGGACTATAAAAGACTGTCGCAACACCCTTTTGCTGCAATTCAATAGCAACCGCACGGTCAAAAATAAATACATAATTACATTCATTAATTATACTTGGATAATATACTTTGAGACTTGGGCTATCATATACCCAAGACATGTATTTTCTACCATACCTATAACATGCTTCTGAAAGGGTAGGGAAAAAATTAAAGGAGAATATTATGTCTATCTTATTATTTTCAAGTATAATTCCTAATGATATAACGAAATCCCAATCAATACGTTCATGACTGGGATCACTAATTTCAACCTCAAAAACAGATGCTCCCATTTCTTGAAATGCTTCTATTACATCTGTTGCACCTAAACACTGCCAATTAGCATATAATATATTCAAATATTACCACCCATTCTTCTCTTGTACTATTTCATTTCTTTTATCAGCTATTTTTCACTTGCTTTTCAAAAGTGTGACTTTCTGTTATACGTCTTTGACCATTTATCTAGGTAATCTATACATCTCATCTCTATAGGTAATTGTACCACAATTTACTATATTTTTGTTCTCTTATCTTTTCACTAGTTTATCCTTGTAAAATTTTATCTTCGTAATTTTCTAAATCAAATCCCAATTTCAGTCCCATAGTTTTATTTTATTATCCGCTAGCTAAGTAAATAAAACATATCTGCTATCCTGTGCTCTAAAGCATAGAACTCATTAACTTTTTTCTTTCCTTTACTAGCAATTTCTCTACGTTCCTCTTCATGTAACATATAATAGTTTATTTTATCTATTAAATCTTTATTATCCTCATAAACTACTATTTCATCACCTATACGAAAATATTCTTCCATACCATGTTGATAATTCGTTATTAAAAATCCGCCCGATCCTATTATTTGAAGAATATCATACGGTATTCCCGTTTTCCATTTTCTTGACGTTATATTTACATTAATCTGACTAATACCTTTATTAATTTTATACGTTCCTTGTTCTTCAATAACTTTTACCACTTCGTCCCGTTCATCTTTTGTAATCGTATCGCATAGAAAATCATCAATCATGTCAGAAACGGCTTTCTTAGTATAATCCTTTCCTCTTTCAGCTTCTGATAAAACTCCTTCTATTTCATTTCTTAATTTCTTTGACAAGAGCTTCGGAAGAAAGTGGTATCCATGAATGCGTTTTTGGGCTTCTACCATCCCTCTGATGTACCCCTTAAGGTATTCTCTACTTTCTTCTTTCATATAGTAACTGGGATACTTAACATCTAAAAACCAAAGTCCTACAGTTTCAGGTATTGTGATTACTTCTTTTATCGCTGCTCCTGGTGATAAGTAGAAAATATGTCCGGGGTTATTCTTATAAAATTTTTCTGCAATTGTTTCTTCACCTATAAAAATATAATTAATAGAATTCTTTATTGTATTCGAGTATAATGTATTCCAGGACTCCCTTATAATCCATGAAATATATAGTTTATGTTTCAGACTACAGACCCTTGAAATTATAGGAAGATAGTCTATGCTCCAAGCCATATCAATTGACTTTTCATCGATAAAATTTACTAGATCTTGAAGATATTCCAAATCATAATCTTGATCTTTTATTTCTTTGCGAAATTCATATATTATATGTCCCAACTTTTTCAGAACCTCTGCTATAGATATCTCTATCTCATGTCCCACACTGCAAATAACTATATTCATCCTCGTTGCTCCACTTCCTCAACTATCTGAAACATTTCTTTTAATCTAATTTTATAGCTATGGTATTTTTTAACCTTCTCATATCCATTTTTCGCTATTTTCCTACGTTCCTCATCATGTTCTAGATAGTAATCAATTTTTCTCATCATATCCTCTTCGTCTATAAAATAATCAAAATCAACTCCAGGTTCAAAATGTTTTAAGAAATCAGCCTGATAATTCGTTAATAAAAAGCCTCCTGCCCCCATAATATCCCATGCTCTAAGAGGAATACCCGTCTGAATGGATCGCAGGGTCATATTCAGGTTTATTTTACTCAAACGAAATACTAAAGGCATTTCTTTATAGTAATCAACAGCTCCTTTATTTATAACTTTTTTAAATTTCTTGATATTGCTATGCGTATAAACGTTAAGATTGTATTTCTGTGAAATACATTTTATCATATTGCTTCGTTCTTTTAATGTCACTGCTTGTCCTAGGTAATAATTAGCATATATCATATTTTTTGATGCAAGCTCACCATGTCCATGCAATTTAACTACTAGCTTATCTACCATATCACTGATATCTTTGGGTTCTAAAATTTCTTCTAAAAAGTTCACTCCTTGAATCATTGTTTGGGCATCTATCACTGCATCCAAATATCCTTTATGGAACTCTAAATTGTTCTTTTTAATTAACTTCGGAAATATACTTTTTTTATCATATAGAGATCCAACAAATGCTACATCTCCTTTAAATTGCTCTTTTTGACTATCAGTTGCTTGAATTTCGTCTAATTTTGCAGTCTCAACTGCTAATGGCATATAGTATACTTTGGGAATTCCTTCTTTTTTCAAACTATCACATAACTTCTGATCAAATGAAAATATATAACATTCCGGATAATATGCCGTTGTGTCCCAGACCCTTGCATAAGGACTATCATAAAGCCAGGATATATATATTATACTATTTTCATGGCATGCATTTGCTATAGCAGGAAAATAATTAGAGCTAAATACTAAATCATAGTATTTGTATGATAAAAGTTCTTTCGCCTTATCTTCATATATGCTATTATCATCTTTTTGATGATCAAATAATATTCTTTCTACTTCAAATCCGAGATCTATTAATCCTTTTACTAAATGTTCTTTCCCATAACTTTTCCAATCAAAAAACAGTATTCTCATGTTATTACCTCTTGAGCTATTCATAGACTATAAAACTAAACTATTACTCTTTTATTCAAATTTTCAGTACCCCAGCTTCTATCGTTAGTATAATCAATTCATCTCATTATTCTTCCAGTACTAGCTATATCGACATTTTTCTTCTCTGATATAACATTAGTATGTATATTTCTTCATAAAAAAAAAGCCGATATAAATATCGACTCTTTTTTTATGAAAATAATTATCTTAATAATGAAAGAACGCCCTGTGTTGCCTGATTTGCCTGAGCAAGCATAGACTGAGCAGCCTGCTGAAGGATACTGTCTTTTGAGTATCCAACCATTTCCTTTGCCATATCTACATCACGGATACGGGACTCAGATGCCTGTAAATTCTCAGCTGTGTTATCAGCATTAGCAATTGTATGCTCCAGACGATTCTGCATAGCACCCATTAAAGAACGTTGCTTAGATACAGACTCTAATGCAGTATCAATTGTTGTAAGTGCTGCTGTTGCTGCTGCATAATCAGATACCTCTCCACTTAAAGAATCTACACTTAAGTTAGTAGCATCCATAGAATCAATTGAGAAAGAGATGCTCTGATCTTCATTGGCACCTACCTGAAGATTAACAGCTGTTAAGGAACCATCTAATAATTTCTGCTTATTGAACTCAGTTTGTGTTGCAATTCTGCTAAGCTCTGATGATAACTGTCCGATTTCTTCCTTAATTGCATCACGGTCAGCAGTTACATTTGTATCATTAGCTGCCTGAACAGTTAACTCTCTCATTCTTTGAAGAATGGAGTGAGTCTCATTTAAAGCTCCTTCTGCTGTCTGGATAAGAGAGATACCATCCTGAGCATTAGTTGAAGCCTGCTCTAAACCTCTAATCTGTCCACGCATTTTCTCTGAAATTGAAAGACCAGCTGCATCATCACCTGCACGGTTAATTTTGTAACCAGATGATAATTTCTCTGTTTTCTTAGCAAGATTGCTATTTGTGATACCTAACTGTCTGTTTGTGTTGGCTGCTGCCATATTGTGCTGTACTATCATAATTAATTCCTCCTTGAATGTTCAGCAGCGTCCATGCTGCTGTTGTTGTAAGTAAATTTGATTTACTTATATTATATATCGACATTATTTTCTTGGACTTAATAGCTTTAGTAAAAAATTATTTTATTTTTTTACTTTTTTTTATCAAGAAAATAAGATTGTCCTTCTTGATGCTGATTAGCCATATTTTGATGATATCTATCAGCTGCAAGGTTAGTTGCTTTAAAACTGCGTATTTCTTGTCGTCTTCCTGCCAGCTGCATAATTAATTTCTCTTTATTTTTTGACTCCAATGCCTGAATGGTCATGCTCTTATCTGTAATATTTCGAATTAGCTTTTGTATCTCCAAAATTTCTCTTTTAATCTGTTCTTTATTAGCAGGAAGTTCTTTCTCTACTCTCTGGTAGATTACCTCAAATCCATTCTCTACCTGGTTTAGCTGATTGATAACTTTATCTTTATCTTGCATAATTGAATCAAATCTATCTAATGAAAATTTACTCTCTGCAAGAATACTATCTTGCTCTTTTGTAAGTTCTATAAGAGTGTTTAATAGTTCCTCTTTTTTACGTAATGTATCAATAAGAACATTCAGGTAAATTGTATTTTGATTCTCTGACATCCCATACTCTTTCTTATTTCTTCTTAGTTGTCTTCATAACTTCTTTCCAAGTATCTCTCATCTCACGGATAAATCCTAGAGCCTCTTCTAATTTCCATTTATCTTTTTTAACATTAGCATCTACAAGACATCTATAAATATAATCATATACCCTATCAAAATCTTCTGCCACCGGATACTTATGATCAAGGGTTGAACGTAGTTCTAGTATAATATTTTCAACTTTTACAATATTCAAATGTACTTTTTCAACATTACCTTCCTCTATTGCCATCAATGCTATATTGGTAAACTTTATAGCACCTTCATATAACATCAATGTGAGTTCTGCGGGAGATGCTGTCTGTATCGCATTATTCTGATATGCTAAAGCTGCGTTTATTGCCATTATTTTGTCCTCCGCTAATTTTAATTTCAATTAATTACATTTCTAATAATTATCAATTACCAAATAATCCAGATAAAGAGTTACTACTTGATTGTAATTTCGCAAGAGCCGTCTCCATAGCTGAATACTGTTTATAATATCGATCTTCCATATCTTGAAGCCTGGTTTCCCATACGGATATTTGCTTTGTGTAATTAGTAACCTGATTCTTCATTTCTTTGTCGTTGTAGAAGGTCATTGCACTGCTTACTGAACTACTCTTCATTTTATCTTGCATAGCAGTATATAAATTAGTGGTAATGCTTGACAAAACACTAGCAACTGCATCTGGGTCTGAAGATAATGCTTCTTTTAACTTATTTGTTTTATCTGAATAAGTAGCATCATCAGAATCTCCTTGAATATGAAGCAGACCCTTTTCTGTGTAAGCACCGGTCGTAATACCCAAACTGGCTAATGAGTAATTCTTGCCGTTTACAGACACACTTCCTTGAAGAGAAGTTCTAAGAGTATTTATTACGCCTCCCAACTTATCATCCCTGCGCAGAAGAGAATCCTTAATCTTATCCTCCCACATCTCAATCTGTTTATCCGACATGGCTTCTTTTTGTTCATCTGTAAGGGGTTCATAACCTTTAGCTGATGTTGCATTATACAATGTATTCATTTCTGTTAAAATTTCATTATAACTTTTAACAAAATTTTTAACCATATCATATACAGCTTGTGTATCATTCGTTACACTTACATTCACAGTAGTCCCCTCTTGGGCATTTTTAAGATTATAGGTAACTCCTGCTGCTGTAAAAGTATTTCCTGCATTGGTAATTGTAGCACCATCTAATAAAATTGTTGAATCAACTGCTGCCTTAAGCTGAAAATCTGATGGTCCGCCGGAACTCACCACAGAAGTCTTCCCATTTACTACGTCTACCTTTATATCAGCAAGTCCTATCGCGGAAAGTTGTCCTGTTTCCACATCAATTGCATTATTGACTGCATTGGCATAATCAACTCTTGCTGTTTTATAATTACTCAGAGCTGTTGAGATTGCCCCGTCTGCTTTTAATGCTTCAACCTCTGTCTTTACCTTAGAAGTTCCTTCTGATGTAGAAGGATATATATTAGCAGAATTGTTCATAGCTGTATCTAGTTGCTTATTATATAGTTCTTGTGTTTTTTTTGCAAGTGCTGTTGTTTCATCAGCATCAATATCATTTAGCAGGCTTGTATATTTATCTTGTATTGCTTGATTTCTTTCCTCAACAGTATCAAATGTTAGAGTACCATCATTCATCCCTTTATTGATGTATGCTGTCGCTTCACTCATTATTGCTGCTTTTGAACTGTTTATTGCAGCCTGGGAGAATGTTTCAGGTGATTTAACCTTGCCATCCGTATCTAACTCATAATATTTCTTTTTTACTGCTGTTTCGATTTCACCATAGACTTTTTTCGCTTCTTCTGAACCATTTCCAGTTGCTGCTTCCTTTAATTCTTCGAGACGTTCAGCTATAACATTTTTACTGGCAGCAGTAGTATAAAAGCTTTCTTCTGTATCTGTAACCTTTTGCTTTGCAGTCTGAAGTTCCATCCATGCCGTAACCTTATCTGTTGCAGCATTATAGGCACTTTCTTTCTTCGCTACATCTTCTAACAAAGACTGATAGGTTGATATTTGAGAATCCGTTACTCCTGCTGCTGACTTTAATGCCTCTGAGGCTGATTTTAAAGCTGCACTTTCTGCAGTATTCAATTTAAAGGTTTGAATAGAAAAAGCATTCGCTTCACCACTGTTTTTACCTGTAATGAAGAATCTTCCCTGTGCTTCGTCAAAACTTGCGGTAAGCCCAGCTGCTTTCATGGTATTTACAAGATCATTAATTGTAGTAGTAGCTGTAATCTCAAGATTTTTAGTAGTTGCGGTACTGCCTGTGCCAGAAGTAATCTTTATTACATTTCCCACATCCATACCGGCATCTTTTAAAGTACTGCTGCCCTTAAGCCCAGTTTTACTACCACCTGTTATGTATTGAGCCGAAGCAAGCTGCTTTATCTCAATCGTATGTGATCCACTACCAGCTGAGGCGCTTGCCGTTGCAGTAACCATATTCTCATTCGAGGAAGTTACTTTCTTGGTAGCATAATTACCCGCCAGACGTACCTTGGAAAGCTGATCTGTATATAATTTATACAGCTTTGTATTTAGGTCTGACCATATCTCCTGTTTCCATTCCACCTTTGTCTTCTGTTGTACAAGTTTCGTCTTCTTGGCAGATTTAGCAGACATAAGCTCTTTTATTATAGAATCCGTATCCAATCCTGATATCATTCCAGACATTCTAATTGCCATGAATATTCACCTCTTTCGTATAACTATCTCTTCTCATCAACAAGTAATCCGGCCAGTTCCCAAACCTTTGCCAACATTTCCAGGCTCTTCTCCGGCGGTATTTCCTTTATTACCTCATCTGTTTGCTCATCGATTAATTTTATTGAAATTCGGTTGGTCTTTTCCTCTACAGAATATTCGCAACGAGTTCTGGTTGCTTTGAAATTAGCTTCCGTCACCGTTGCTTTAATCTGTCTTGCCGCAATTTCACCTTCTTTAGCAGCGTCATCAGCCTTAGTACCATCCAGTCCACTGTCTTTATAAACCGCTGCCTTTGTTCCAGACGTACTGGTTCTGGTTAAGCTAACGGGTGCCTGTTTTACAGGTGCTGCTGCCACATGTGCCGTTTCTTTCTGTACTCTTTTAGCAGCATCACCATAAACACCTGAGTTAATATTATCGATTGCCATAAAAATACACCTCCATGTAATTACTTTTTAAGCTTCCTTGCTTATTGTTGAAGTAATAATAATTTAACATTTACTTATTTTATTCTATTTATTGTTTTATCGGCATTTTTTCCTAATTGTTTATAGTATTCTTTCACAATGCTTTATTTCCCTAAACAGTTATCTTATTCATTTATGAAATAAGTTCTTTAAGCCTTCAACGGTAATCTCACTTTTTGCTGCTTCTTTATTGGATTCCTGAATTTGAAGATAGATTTCCTTACGGTAGACAGGAACCGATTTTGGAGCACTAATTCCTACCTTTACCTGGTCACCCTTCACCTCAAGAATTGTAAGCTCTATATCATTTCCTATTATAATAGATTCTCCAATTTTTCTGGATAGTGCCAGCATAATTTATTTCTCCCCTTTCATGTTCTGAACGGCATCATACACATTATATTTAACGGGGTAGTCATTGTTTTCGACAATTATCTGACACCCTTTACAGGTATCTGTATTGATAATAAACGGTGCTTTAAGATTAACTGTCATTTTTGTAGCGTCTGCAGGTACTGTTACAGTAACCAGAACCAGCGTATTGTCATCATTCATAACACCAAAGGATGTTAACAAAGAATCCTCAATTACCGGGTTATAATCTTCTTTTATATAGAGAGGATTCATAACAGGAATAGCAAGTCCTGGTTCTTCTATACATTGCAGCCAAGATACCAGTGGCCGTTCACCCTCTTCGATATCATATAGCAAGGTGTATTTGTGAACTCCTTCAAATCCCATAATTCCTTGAGGAAATTCAATTATTTTATCTTCTTCAAGATCAATCTCACCAAAAAATTTGGTTGCTATCAACATCTTTCGCTACTTCCCTTCTCTTATATATACCAATTTACATTCTTTCTATATTATTACACTTCTTACAGGAAATCCAGCAGATTTGCTCTTACCACTTTTCCTGCTGCGTTTAATGATGCCGTGTAGATAGTCTCTGCTGAATTTAACTTAATATACGTCTCTGCAATGTCTGCGTCTTCGTTGTTTGACATTAAGTCTTCAAAATCCACTTGCTGGCTTGATAATCTGTCTTCTGTCAGATCCAATCGAATAGTTCGTGTTCCCAAATCCGCAATTGCTGTATTCAGACCATCCTGTGCCTTACTGCTTCCGCGAATACCAATATTGAATTTGCTCTGCATAATATTAGTCTTTAGCTTGAATTCAGTCTCTAAATTCTGCTGTGTTATCTTTAAGGCATCTATTTGTGTCTGTGTAAGGCTTTTATCCTCTAATTGCTTCTTTACTTCTGCTAATTTACTTTCCGTAAGCTCTACATCTTTTACAGCAGATAAAATTTCATCGATATCTCTGCCGATTCCGTGGTCAAAAGCATCCTTGGCCTGCGTATTAACGGTTAGTTTCTGGTTGAAGTTTATTTCATACTGTATCTGCTGATCAGCTACGGTGTAATTCACAATGTTTTTGTTATCTGTACAGTCAAAATAATTTTCCGGCTTTAAATCCCCGGCTTCAAAATTTGTCTTACCATAAGTAACTGAAATCTGTTGCGCTCCTTGCAAAGAGGCATACACCGAATCTGAGAGAATCAACTCTCCGGTTTCCGGTATATAATTTATAGTACCTGCTGCAGGAGAGTATGGATCGATGGTTGTATTACTTAAGGAGGCACTTACTATATTGGCAGCAGCAATCGTTCCCGGATTACCATCTTTATCGATATATGTAATACTTGTAGGGTTCGCCGTATCCAAATTATCGTAAGAAAGCCTTAATCTATGTGTATTTATAGTACTGGGTGCAGAGGTTTCAGGACCGCCTGTTAATCCATAAGTCACTTTTGATATGGCGTTCAGATCTTCCCCGGTAAAATTCTCTTTAATAGTATAGCTGTTTACTGTATCTTCTTCAAAACTCAAAGCTGAATTCGTCTTATATCCGGTAAATACATATCTTCCGGCATAATTGGCATTGCCTTCCTGATATATCTGCTTTTTCATTTCCTCGAGAGTTTCCACAATACTTGAACGGTCGGAAGCGGTAAGAGAGTCAGTGGCACCCTGTACACAGCTGGAATTTATCTTAGTCAGGATTTCATTCATATTTTTCATAGCTTCTTCCGTAACACTCATCCAGGATCTAGCATCCGGAATATTTTTTTCATAATATTGATTCAGCTCTGATAGATTGGTTCTTAGCTTTAAGGCTCTGACCGCTACGATAGGGTCCTCGGAAGGACGCTGAATTTTCTTTCCGGTAGAATACTGCTCGTCCAGTTTGCTTAATAAATTTTTATTCTTATTGATGTTAGACATCATATTATTGGTCATCATCTTATTTGTAATTCGCATCTATAAATCCCTCCAATTTCACCCTTACAGTCTCTCTCTAATGTCAAATCAGTAATATGATATTCCCATAATCCTAATTGAGAAAGCAGCCGTTGATTTTTCAAAGCAGCCCTTTCAGACTAAGGCAAATTATACTCCGGTGTCGTTGATCAGTTTATCATAAATTTCATTCATTACAGAAATTGCTTTTGCAGAAAGATTATAAGCCTTCTGAAATTTCACCATATTCATCGCTTCTTCATCGATATCGACTCCTGATACAGATAGTCTTTGATTTTTAACCAAATCCAGGATATCTTCCTGATTCTTAGCGTTATCCGTAGCTTTTTTTGAGTCGATTCCTATCTCTGCCACGAGGGTTTGGAAATAGGAGGCCGGCGTTCCCTGCTTGAACATTGCGGTTTTGTCCTTTAATGCAAATAGCTTTTGTGCAATTTTACTATTCTCCACTCCATCTGTTATTACTGCATCTGCCGTTACTATCTTTGAGGGATCCTTATATACTTCCTGCGCTACAGTAAAGTTAGCAGCAGTTAGGTACTGATATCCAACAACAGGTTTCGTTGTATTGGTAGCATCATCCAGATTATAATCATCACCCGTCGCAGGCATCTTGGCTGCAAAGAAATTAACACCTTGAGCACCTTTTAGATCGTAACCACTTTTATGAACAGCATTGAACTCCATTGCAAAGGTACGAACTAATTCATTCAGCTGACTCATGTAATAAGGAATTCCTTTATATGCCACACTTTCACCTACTCCAGCGGAGTAGGCTGCGTTAGCTGGGTCAGTGGGATCTGGCAGAACAGATACATCCTCTTCCATCTCAAAAGTATAAGATAGTTTTCCGGCAGTTTCTGTTACCGTATAACTCTTATAGGTAAATGCACGGTTATTAATTGTTATGCTTCCGCTTTCCGGTATATTTAATTTGGCTATATCATTGATTGTACTATTCTCAAGTGTTATGGTATTTGCAGTCGTATCCCGTCCGGTTACAGTACCATTCAGATACACTCCATTATTACCATCTCTCACCTGAAAAAGCGAGTTAAGATAGGAACCGGATACGGTGTTCTGGAATGCAAAATCATTTCCGTTGCTCCATTGGATGTCATATAATCCATCTGCATCATTCTGATTTATCTTATCTTCTCTTGGTACTACCTTCAGAGTATTATAATCATTTGAATTAACAAGAATCTGTCCTTCGATTTTCACCATATAGCTGGTAACACCAACGCCCTGGCCCACTACATTTTCAGAGACTGAGACATTTACTATCTTTGATAATTCATCCACTAAAACATTTCTCTGGTCTCTTAAATCATTAGCAAATCCGCCGCCGGCTTCCAGTGTATTAATCTGCTTTGTTACACCTGCTATCTGCTGCCCCAGTGAATTAATTCGATCTACCTGTGTCTTGATTTCAAAATTACTTTCTTCCTGAATACTTTTGAGACTATTAGCCATTCCGTTGAAATATTCCGTCATATTCTTAGCATAGTTTACAAGCTGTGTCCTTGTTGTCAGACTGGACGGATTCTTTGTAAGCTCCTGCAAGCTGTCAAACACGGAGTTAAAGGAGGTTGTGAAGCCCTTTACTGATACCTCATTAAAATAATTCTCTATTTCTGTTGCATAATACTGTTTCGCACTGTAATCGCCCAAGGCCGCATTGTTCTTGCGATATTTCAGGTCGTAATAGGCATCTCTTGTCTGGCTGATACCAGTAGCATTAACTCCAGCGCCTACCATACCATAAGAACCATTTACCCTGATTGCATCGGCTGCCTTCTGGTTTAATACCTGTCTTGTATATCCTTCTGTCTCTGTATTGGTAATATTGTGGTAGGTTGTATTTAAGGCTGCCTGATATGTATATAACCCGGACGTTCCAATATTTAATCCAAAAAATGTTGACGGCATATTTCCACCTCTTCTCTTATAATCGTGTCAATAAATGTTCCAGCATCTGATCAATAACGGTAATATATCTGGATGAAGCATTATAGGCATGCTGGAATTTTATAAGGTTTGTCAATTCTTCATCAGAAGAGACTCCCATTATTGCCTGTCGTTGATCATCAATATTCTGTGCCATGATAGCCTGATTCTGACTGATGGTATTTAACTCATCCCCTTTTGTTGCAAGCTCACCGGTAAAATTCGTATAGTAGTCCTTAAAGGTACTCACTGCAAGGCTGTTCGGTGAAAGTGAAGCAAATGGTTTACTCCAGAGATCTGTTAAGGCCTGGGCAGTTTTCATATCGACTTCGTTGCCTTCTTTGCTGGTGCTTAACGGGATCTTTGAATAATTATTTTTTATATTAGGATTGATTTCAATCTCTCCGAGTGTAAAAAGAGAATATATATCGGAAGGATCTTCCTCATTATATTTCTTTACGGTTATGGTCTGCAATGTTCCGCTGGCATCATAAACCTGTATGGATTCTTCACTGTATCTCTCAGTAGATTTACGATTAAACAGTGCTTCACCCTGTGTATGATCCGGTAAATCCATACCATAAGGAGCTTTTTCTTCGTCGAGGACCTTAATCTTCTTGACGATCGTGCCGTCGGGTTTTACAATGGCATCCTTTACAACATCTCCGCCGACAGTTACTATTTGATTACCATCTGCATCAACGGTTACCATTCCGCCAATTACGGCCTGCTCGATTTCTTTATTGGGAGCTAGAATGTCATTAATGGCGGTTACCATACCATGTATCAATTGATCAAACTGAGCTTGGGTGGTCATAATGACAGATACATTTACATTTTTGTTATATTCCGCTGCTTTTACTTCATAAGCCGCCAGATCTGCTTTATACTTATTCTGATCCGTATAATCTGCTTCTACGGGTTTAACAGGTATATCCGTATAATTGGCTTTTTCTGAACCCCTTGCTACAAGAAGGCCTCTTAAAGAGCCTATATCAGATTGATTTTCAGTGGTACTGGGTCTGTCTAAGTTAAACACATCCGTATTAAAAGCTACCCACACCGGTTTAAGAAAATCTGATGATTCACTAACCTTGGCAACACCCATTTTGTTGGTTCCGGTTTCGGTTACTAATGGCATATCCTCCGCTGAAACAGTAACTACACCATTTGCGTTTTCCTTATAGGAAATATTTATCAATCCGCCCAATTCATCTAAAAGATTGTTTCTCTCATCTCTTAAATCATTGGCATTTTCTACGCCATTACTTTCATACAGACTTATTCTTCTGTTTAAATCACTGATGCCGGTAGCAATTTCATTTATTCTTGAAACTTTATCCGATATCTGTTTGTTCAGATTCAGCTGATATTCATTCAGCTGCTTGTATATAGTGTTTGCTCTTTCCAGTAAACTCTCAGCATTCTGTACAAGAGTGGCTCTTACTTCGATTGCATCGGGCTGCTTTGACAACTCCTGAATAGAGGTCCAAAAATTCTTAAGTGAATCTTGAAATGCTACTCCTTCCAATTCACCGAACATGCTCTCTACTTCCTGAACACTTTCATACTGAGCTTCGTAAAAAGCCTGACGTCCTACCTCTGTGCGATAGGATTTGTCATAGAAGATACTCCTGACCTGCCGGACAGTTTCAATGTTAACGCCCAGGCCGGTCTGAAGTGTGGAAATGTGGTTAACGCCCCACTTCTGGTAAGCAAAATCCGCCATCACCACCTGTTGTCTTGTATAACCCTTGGTTCCAACATTAGCCAGATTATGGGCAGTAGTGTTTAATGCATTCTGGCTTGCTGTAAGACCTGATACTCCTACCTGTAAACTACTTGATAAGCTCATAAGATTTCACCTTCTTTTGTAAATTTGTGTGTTGGATGTTTCCATTCAAATTTGTTATATGCATTACAATGAAGCAATCACTGTTTTGCGTCAAACATCCCCGCCTGACCCTGGAGTACATCCACTTCAGATGCTCCTCTGTTATAGCTGTGATTCCCCGGTGACATCCTTGTACTCTGTATAAAATTCATATTGAATTCTATCATCTCTAGGGATTGTTGGATTAACGACTTGTTATGATTATTAATTTCTACAAGATTTTGAACGGTTCTTTTTAGAGTGTCATGAATTTCGATTAGTTTGTTCTTTTCTACTGGCTGCTTGTCCATCATTTGGATAACAGCTTTGATATTTATTGTTGCCGGATCTTTGCTGACTACAACTCCAATGTTTCGAATGATCTCTTCACGCCTTTTCTCCAAGGCATTGATGTCATCTGCCAAATGCTGTTCTTTCTCGGTGATTGCGTGAAGAGCATTTAAGTCATTCTTTACAATAATCTGTGTTTTCTCTCTTGCCATGGGGAGAAGCTCTTTATAGATCTCACATTCATGGTCTAATGTTGTGATTAATTCTTCAATCAAACTAGCCACAGCTCAACCTCTTTCTAATACGGATTAAATGGTTTTCTCAAAGTATCTGTCCAGGATATGGGAAGCTACTTCTTCCATGTTTACATTGTACGTTCCGGATTGCATTTTGTTTTTGATATCCTTAACTTTATCTTCCCTGACATCCGGTGCCTGACTGAGAGCCAGTTTCGCTGTCTGGTAGTCCTTTGCTGTATTTGAGATTTCCAGCTTATCTTTTCCAGCTGCATTTACGCTTTTGGAAGTCTTTTGTATGTTATTGGTCTGATACACTTGTGAAATTTTGTTATATGCATCAATTCTCATTTTATTCACCACCTGTCTAATTACTGTATGCTTATCATGTTATATTTATCGGACGTATGACCTATTATATTAAGAGCAAATTGAATTTTTTTATCGGTATTAAGCTTTTTTATAGAGGATTCGTAAGAAATATCCTATATTACAAGGCTTCGTTTCAAGCTTTTGCAATCCAAATAATACCATGGCAAGACAAAAAAGTCCTATGCGACGACTTAATAAATTCGTACTGTCTGTCTATTATATTATATACAATAAATCGATAATTGATTGCATTTATATACAGAAACAAAATTTAACAGGTATAAGGCCGCTTCACAGAACTTAATTAGCTAACTACTAATGTTGTCCTTACCTTAAATTATATGCGAGTACTATGCTGATTTTACTGGTGTATTCATTATCAGCAGCAAAGTATATTGTGTAATGGTCAGTTGTAGTCAGTGCAGATGTCAAGTAAAGTTATATGACTCAGTTTGACAGTTTCACTAATCAGTTGTCATTTTCATGCTGAAAAAAACAGGATCTGGCGCATGCCAAACCCTGTCTCTAATCATTTATTTTACTGACCTTCAAATTATGTCTAATAAATTTTTTCTTATCTAGTATTACTTTTAATACTTCATATCCTTTAAAACATCGCAGAAATCAAAGGTGCTGAAATAGTCCTTAGGCGTTTCTTTTCTTCTTATTAATTTAACAGAACCATCCTCCTGCAGTAAAAGCTCCGCTGATTTTAATTTACCATTATAGTTATATCCCATGGCATAACCATGAGCTCCGGTATCATGAATGACAACAAAATCACCTATATCAATCTTTGGAAGCATGCGGTCTACCGCAAATTTGTCATTGTTTTCGCAAAGAGAGCCGGTAACATCATATTTACAATCACAAGGTTCATTCTCCTTGCCCATTACTGTAATATGGTGATATGCACCGTACATAGCCGGTCTCATAAGGTCTACTGCACAAGCATCAAGGCCAATATATTCCTTATAGATATGCTTCTCATGAATGGCAGTTGTCACAAGATGACCATATGGAGCAAGCATGAAACGGCCAAGCTCCGTAAAGATAGCTACCTCCTCCATACCGGCAGGTACCATTACCTCTTGAAAGGCTTTTCTTACGCCTTCACCGATTACCAGAATATCATTAGGCTCCTGCTCCGGTCTGTAGGGGATACCCACACCACCTGAAAGGTTGATGAATTTAATATCTGCCCCGGTCTTTTCCTTTAACTCAACTGCCAGTTCAAACATTATTTTAGCAAGAACCGGATAGTATTCATTGGTAACTGTATTGCTGGCAAGGAAGGAGTGGATACCAAAGTGCTTGGCACCAAGACCTTTAAGCTTCTTAAACCCTTCAATAAGCTGTTCTTTTGTAAACCCGTATTTAGCATCACCGGGGTTATCCATAATACCGTTGCTTATGGTGAATACACCTCCGGGATTATAACGGCAGCAGATTGTCTCCGGTATTCCTCCAAGCTTATCCAGAAATTCTATATGTGTAAAATCATCCAGATTTATAATGGCATTTAATTCTTTCGCTTTAATATATTCTTCCGGAGGTGTGGTATTTGATGAAAACATAATGTCTGAGTCAGTAAAGCCCAGCGCATCCGACATCATAAGTTCTGTCATGGAGGAGCAGTCCGCCCCGCAGCCTTCCTCCTGTAAGATTTTAAGAATAAATGGGTTGGGAGTTGCTTTTACTGCAAAATATTCTTTAAAGCCCTTATTCCAGGCAAAAGCCTGCTTCAACTTTCTGGCATTCTCTCTGATACCTTTCTCATCATAGAGATGAAAAGGTGTGGGATACTCTTTTACAATTTCCTGTAATTGTTCTTTCGTCACAAAGGTTTTCTTCATACGGCTTCATCCTTTCCACATAAATTGCCTGTACATCTAAGTTAAATATTACCCGTTATTGGCGCTTTGGAAGCGCTCCGAAAAATGTTATTTCATATAAGGAACACTATATTATATCAGATGGCACTTGTCAATATGTTAATAGCCATAAAAGGTCGTTTATTTGAGAAAGATTATCAATATTTATTATTTTACCACAAATGGGATGATTTCTTCTATCTTTCGCTCCTCAACCACCGCCATATAATCCTGTATTGTTAATAAGGGAGCCGTTACCAGTATTCCGCCATGCCTGTCTCTTTTGTGATGTGCATCGGAGCCGCCTGTTACCGGCTTGTCCCACTTAACAGCATAATCTTCTGCCAGATGGTTGAACAGAGCTTCTTTATTCCCTCCGTTCATAACCTCTATAGCATCTGCCAATTCAGGTACAGGCTTTAAGTCTGCTAAAAGCCTGCGGTTTCTGTAAGGATGTGCATGAACTATAAAACCTCCGCTTTCCTTAATCTTCTGATAATGAGTTTGCAGATCCATGTACAGGATATTACGGTTTTCAAGAAGCCACTCTTTACCCAATCCATAAATTAAGAAATCCATTCCTTTTATGCTCTCTTCCCATCCAAAAAATACAGAAAGCCCTATTTCATTTCCTTCTTTCAGAGCCTCTTCATAGCCCTTCACAAAACCATTCACCCACTGTTCCCAGGATAGTTTTCTTGATACGGCAGTGTTACCGTTATAAAAATGATCTGTAATAATTATTCCGTCATACCCAAGTTTTTTATATAACCTCGCCTGATCCCTGCCGCTAAAATCAGCACAGGCGCTTCCTTCTCTTGTGTGAACATGGGTATCATATTTATATAATTTCATGGTTATATACCTTTCCTTCTGTCAACCTATGTAAATAGGTTCCGCTGCTGTTAACTTCTGTTAATATGAAAGCTGTTTTAAATTGTTAATTCCTTTGATTAGTATATCTCCATTGTAATGAAAATAACAGTTCTTTTCATGCATAACATAAGGGAATAATAATTCAATAGAAATCTATATTTACTTTTATTTGCATCAAGTATATACTTTTTATAACCCTAAGTGGTTCTGATGTTTTTTAATTTTTCAGAACTACCAAGGTAATGCATGTAGGGCCTTTTACTACTTGACAATGATCTGAAAAATTGTATGATATGGACTTATACCATAATACCAGATAATTATACAAAAAATTATATATTAATCTGTAATAAACAACAGAAAGGATACTAGGATGGAGTTAGTTGAACAATTAATACATTTCGGGCTTACCAGGCAGGAATCTACCATCTACCTGACACTGCAGGTAAACGGAGAACTAACCGGATATGAGGTTGCAAAGCTGACTGGTATATCCCGCTCCAATACCTATAATGCATTAGCCGGCATAGTAGAAAAAGGGGCAGCTTATGTTATGGAGGGCAATGTAACAAAATATACTGCAGTTCCTTTCGAAGAATTCAGCCGCAATATCATACGCAATCTGGACAGTATACGAGAAATGATTATCAAAAACATGCCCGCCAGAAAAAAAGAAACCGATGGCTATATTACAATTAAAGGAGAAGAAAATATTTTAAATAAACTCCGTAATATGTTAGAGGAATGCCAGAAACGTATTTACATATCTGTCTCTTCCTATATTCTGGATATTATAAAAGCTGACCTTAAAAAGCTCGTGGAACGAGACATTAAGGTTGTTATCCTTACGGATAAGCCACTGAAGCTGGAAGGTGCCATAATATACGGAAAAGAACAGGTTAACTGCCAGGTCCGGTTAATTGTGGATTCCTACAAAGTCCTGACAGGGGAAGTAAATGATAAAGAGTTTTCAACCTGCCTGTATTCAAAGAATCAGAATCTGGTGGATGTATTTAAAGAGATGCTGCAAAACGAGATTACACTGATTCAGATGGCAGAGCAAGCCCATAAGAACTAATATGTATACTACATTCAAAGAAGAAATGACTTATGCGTGGTTGTTTCTTTTTTTGTCCCAGTGTTTAAATATTGATTAAATGCATTATACTCCTTATCATATACTCCTCCCACTGAATCCTTACTCCTTAAATTCAGCACTGTCTAATACCTTACAGGTATAGAAATTCTGGATTTTCACCTTTAAATATGTTAGAATAGAAATAATTGATTGATTTACGAAAGGAAATAAATGTATGGAACAATATACCGGCAGTCAGATAGTAGTCCTTGAAGGTTTGGAGGCTGTAAGAAAGCGCCCTGGTATGTATATCGGCAGTACCGGCTCCAGAGGCCTTCATCATCTTATCTGGGAAATCCTTGATAACGGCATAGATGAGCACCTTGGAGGTTACTGCACACAGATACATGTAACACTGAAAAAGGATGGAGGAATCACATTACGGGATAACGGACGTGGTGTTCCTGTTGATATCCATCCCACCAAACATATTCCTACCGCCCGTGTGGTATATACCATTTTACATGCCGGCGGAAAGTTCGGCGGTACAGCCTATAAGGTATCCGGAGGACTTCACGGCGTAGGCGCTTCCGTTGTAAATGCCTTATCAAAGCGTATGATCGTTGAAATTCATCAGGACGGAAAAATTTATCAGGACGAATACCAAAACGGTGGACATCCTGTCACTGAACTGGTAGACGGTTATCTTCCTGTTGTCGGAAAGTGCAATAAGAGCGACACCGGAACCCAGGTGACCTTCTACCCTGATGATACCATATTTGAAACCGTAGAATTCAAAGCTGATACCATTAAGAAAAAACTAAAAGAAGTAGCTTATTTAAATAAAAATCTCTATATCCGTTTTCAGGATGAGAATACCGGAGAAGATGTAACTTACCAGGAGGAGTTCGGAATCAAAAGCTTCGTTGCTTATTTAAATCGTGATACGGAAATCCTCCACGAAGAACCGGTCTATATTTCAGGTCAGAACGGTGATATTGAAGTTGAAGTGGCTTTTCAGTATACCCAGTCTTACAATGAACAGATTAATGCCTATTGCAACCGTATAAATGTCGTTGACGGCGGAACCCTTGTTACCGGCTTTAAAACAGCCTTAACCAGAGTAATAAATCAGTATGCCAGAGAACTTGGCACCTTAAAGGATAAGGACGAGAATCTGGACGGTAAGGATATCCGTAATGGCCTGGTGGCGATTATATCTATCAAGCATCCGGATCCTCAGTTTGAGGGACAGACAAAAACCAAGCTTGGCAATACCGACGCCAAAAGTGCTGTTGATGATGTTTTTTCCACTGAAGTCCAGAGATATTTTGATAAAAATATAGAAGTATTAAAACGCATAATCGATAACTCCATGAAATCCTACAACGCAAGAAAAGCCGGAGACAAAGCAAGGCTTGCAGTATTAAAACAACTTTCAGACTCAGATGCCAAGACGAAACTTGCCTCCTGTTCCTCCAAAAAAGCAGAGGAATGCGAAGTATATATCGTAGAGGGCGATTCTGCAGGTGGAACTGTAAAAACCGCAAGAGACAGACGTACTCAGGCAGTACTTCCTTTAAGAGGTAAAATCTTAAATGTGGAGAAATCCTCTCTAGAGAAGATCTTAGTAAACAATGAGATCAAATCAATGATTGCCTCCTTTGGCTGCGGTATCGGGGATGATTTTGATATCAATAAATTGCGTTATGGCAAGATAATCATCTTAACCGATGCAGACGTGGACGGTGCACATATCAGTACTCTCCTAATGACTTTCTTTTACCGGTTTATGCCTGAATTGATTCTGGAAGGAAAGATATACAGAGGACTGCCGCCTTTATACAAGGTGGACTACGAAACTACCGTAAAAAATAAGAAAAAGAAGCAATCAGAATATCTCTTTAACGATTTTGAACTGGAGAAATTCCGAAAAATAAAAGAAAATAAGATAATAGCCCTTCAGCGTTATAAAGGTCTTGGTGAAATGGACGCCTCCCAGCTCTGGGAAACCACACTGAACCCGGATACCCGCGTACTTGCTCAGGTTACCATCAGTGATACCATGGAAGCAGATGAAATAACTTCTCTCCTTATGAGCAATAACGTTCCTCCCAGACGAAATTTTATAATGGAAGAAGCAAAATACGCAAAGCTTGATATATAAACGATGACACCATGAATTATGAGAGCGTATAAACTATCATCCTGCTTAGTGTCAGTGCAACATCCGCAGACAAACGCAGTATGTGATAAATGATGTAGGGATTAGTAAGAGTTTTCCACTTTAGATTAGAACATTCCAGGCATGAATAGGTGTTTTGTTTGGAAATTACAGCAATTCCGCTTTTGATTAATACATTCAAAGGCACAAATGGATGCCAGTGTGGAAATTAAACAATTTTCACCTTTGACTGAAGCACGCCTAGATTCCAATGGGTATTAAAAAGCCCAAATAAGCTCAGAGAGTGCAAATCCTGACTTTTTCAGGAATCATATAGGTAACAGAAAAGCACGACATCATGTCGTAAGAAGTGAAGGAAAATTTATTAGAAAGGCTGCCACGCTAAGATTCTTTCACTCATTTTGATTTGTGGCAGTATCGCAGCCTGGCCTGCGATAGACAATGGGTATACACATGAAAGAGACAACGGAAAATATCATACAGCTTGACTATTCGGAGGAAATGCGTAATTCCTTTAGAGATTATGCCATAAGCGTAATTATCGCAAGAGCTCTTCCTGATGTCAGGGACGGCTTGAAGCCGGTACAAAGAAGAATATTGTATGCTATGAAGGAACTGGGCCTGGACCCACAGAAACCGCATCGTAAAAGTGCCCGTATCGTAGGTGATACCATGGGTAAATACCACCCCCACGGTGACAGTTCCATTTATGATGCCCTGGTACGAATGACAGAGGACTATTCCATGTCCATTCCTTTAGTAGACGGCCACGGAAACTTTGGCTCCATTGACGGTGACGGCAGTGCGGCAATGCGTTATACAGAGGCCAGATTATCCGATGGTGCTATGACAATGCTTGACCATCTGGAAAAGGGGCTGGTACCCTTCATTCCCAACTTTGACGACAGCGAGAAAGAACCGGTTGTACTGCCGGCAATGATTCCGAATCTTTTAATCAACGGCTCTACAGGAATTGCTGTAGGTATGGCAACGAACATACCTCCCCATAACCCGGCAGAGGTAATAGACGGTGCCATTGCTTATCTGGACAACCCCGAAATCACCCTTGATAAATTAATGAAATATATACCCGGCCCTGATTTCCCTACGGGCGGTATTATCATAAACCAGGAAGATATCCGTAACATCTATGAAACCGGAGAAGGAAAAATTCGTCTTCGTGCCGCTACGGAAATTGAAAACGGAGAAAACGGCCGTAAAAACATCATAATCACAGAGATTCCCTATACTGTAGCCGGTAATAAGACCAAACTGGTAGAAAATCTGGTTATCCTAATGAAAGACAAGGTCTTTGATGAAATCTATGATGTAAGGGATGAATCCTCAAAAGAAGGAATTCGTGTCGTAATCGAAGTTAAAAAAGACCGTGATACAGAAAATCTGCTTAACGGACTATATAAGAAGACTCTGATGGAAGATACTTACGGTGTTAATATGCTGGCCGTAAAAGAACAGCAGCCTATGGTTTTCTCCTTAAAAGCCATGCTGAAGGAATTTATTGTATTCCAGGAGGAGCTTTATACCAAAGAGTACGAACATCTACTGGCTAAGACAGAAAACAGGCTGGAAATCGTAGACGGATTAATTCGTGCTACCGATGTAATAGACCTGATTATAGAAATACTGCGAGGCAGCTCTTCTATCGGACAAGCCAAAGCCTGTCTGACCGCCGGAGACATTACAGATATCAAGTTCAAATCCAAAGCTTCCGAAAAGCAGGCCAAAACCCTTGACTTTACAGAACGTCAGGCGGAAGCAATCCTTGCCATGCCATTGAGCCGATTAATCGGACTGGAGATTCTTAAACTGCATGAGGAAAATGATTCCTTAAGAAACAGTATAGAAAATTACAAGCTAATCCTAAGTGACAAAGCAGAATTGTACAGGGTAATAAAAACCACCCTGAAAGAATATAAAAAGACTTTTAACATACCAAGAAGAACGCAGCTATCCTCTATAACAAACGTAGATTATGTGGAAGAAGTAAAAATAGAAGACCTATATATCCTCATAGACCGGTTCGGCTATACCAAATCCATAGATTCCGTTTCTTATACAAGGCTTTCAGAGGATACCATAAAGGAATATCCGAATATTATCCTATGCAAAAATACAGATAAGCTATGCCTCTTTACTGCGGAAAGTAATATGCATCAGGTCAAAGTATCACAGATACCCAAATGCAAGATTAAGGATAAAGGCGCCCTGATTCATACGCTTTGCAAGGTAGATAAAGAGAATATCCTCTTATATACCTCCTTCGAACAGCTCTTTGAGTCACAATTAGTATTTTCAACCAAAGCCGGTTTTATAAAACTGGTATCCGGAATAGAGTTTGAGACAATTCGCTCTACGATCTCGGCTACGAAACTGGAAGCGGGAGATGAAATCGTAAGTATCATAATGTTATCAGCCAGTGAAGCACTGGCAAAAGATTCAAAAGTTATACTTCTGACAGAAAAAGGTGCCTCCTTAGGCTTCCAGTTAGAGGAGATACCTGAAATGAAGAAAACCGGCAGAGGTGTTAAATCTATTGAACTTGAAAAAGGTGATTCTGTTGTCCTAACTGTCATCCCCAAACCGACGGATGAATATTTCCTGTTCAAGGAAAAAGAATTATGCATCAAGAAAGTCCGCCTAAGAAAGAGAGCGCAAAAAGGACAGAAGGCACAGCTAGAGAAATAAATTTTAATTACTGATAAGTTTATTACTAATGTCCCGCAACCTTTATCATAGAACCTTAAAACAATTTAATTATAGTTCAAGAGTGTCAAAAACCCATACTTCCATACGATTTCAGGAGAGTTACGCAAAACAGAAAGAACGAATGCGCCTATGGAAAGGCATTAGAAGTCCTTTTCTCTGATGATTTCGTGCTATATTATAAAACTGATTGTTTGAGCGAAGCGAGTTATCAGTTTTATAATATGCCAAGCACAAAATCATCAGAGAATTAGGACTTCTTATGCCTTGGAATTGAAGCATGAGTTCTTTCTGTTTTGCGTAACTCGCCGTCCCCTTGTGAAAACCTCTCTTTTGCCCTAAAATGATAAATTCTTAAATACCAAAAAAACAACCGCCTGGTCTTAAATCTTGTGTTAATACCTTTCATCAGACACATAATTATGTCTAACAATTGTTATTAACTCCATACTTTAAAAACCTGGCGGTTATTTTATTCAGATTTATCTTAAATACACCTATCCTCGAGTCTAGCAGTATTCAGCACAGTGCAATAAGTCCCCAGATACACCCCGGCACTGAAACATCCCGCTCTTATCTGCTTCCTTTATCATAAGGAATTCCTTCCGCCTTAGGCGCCTGCGAATTCCTGGAAGAGAAAGCAAGAATAACAAGAGTCGCAATATAAGGAATCATCTTATACACTTCCGTTGAAATAGGAAGTGTCTTCAAAACCGGAACAACAGAATATGCGGAAGCAAAAGTCTTCATGATACCAAAGAAGAAAGCAGCTGCAATAATCTTGTTTGTTCTCCACTGACCAAAGATCAGTACTGCAAGTGCAAGGAAACCATAACCAGCTACACTGGCATTAAAATTCGTGGAGGTCGGTACGATAAATACCAATCCACCTATACCGGCTAACGCACCGGAAATCACCACACCGGCATAACGAATTTTGTAAACATTGATACCTACAGAATCTGCTGCCTGGGGATGTTCGCCACAAGCCCGCAGTCTTAAACCGAATCTGGTCTTGTTGATAACAATACCAGCCACAATAGCAATACCTAATCCGATATAGGTTGTAATATAAGCATTTCTGAATAATAACGGTCCGATAAACGGAATATCTCCCAGAAACGGAACCTTATTCATATGAAAAGTATCTTTAAACTGGATCTGCTGTACACCCTGAAGCATTCTGGCTACGAATACTACAAAAGCCGGTGCAAATAAATTCAGGGCAGTACCGCTGATGGTCTGATCAGCTTTAAGATTAATAGACGCAAATGCATGTAACAGAGAGAATATACCACCTGATATGGCTGCTACCAATAAAGCCAGTAACAGAAGGAGCTGACCGCTCATCCTGGACTCAAAGATATGGATGAAGCCGATACCAAAGAATCCTCCCATAACCATTATACCTTCTAAGGCAATGTTAACTACACCGCTTCGTTCGGAGAACATTCCTCCTAAGGCCACGATTAAGAGAGGAATTGCGAAAAACATGGTCTGCTGTACGATAAAATATAAAATATCCATTATTTTTCCTCCTTTACTGCGGCTGTCTCAGAAGGTTTTCTTCTTATTTTGCCGATGATACTCTTTATTAACAACGCGAAAGCACCAAAGTATATGATAGTAGCGATAATAATATCTACGATCTCAGGCACGAAATCATAGAGCTGTATATTGTTTCCGCCTACTGTAATGTGTCCGATAAAAAGTCCTGCAAACAGTATACCGATGGGATTGGACATACCAAGGAGCGCTACCGATATACCATTAAAGCCCTGTGGAGCCAGTACATCCAGAACCTGCATATACTTACCGGAACCTGCAAGGTAGAGAAGTCCGCCGCCAAGTCCGGATAATGCTCCGGCTATGGTCATGGATAGAATAATGTTTCGTTTTGCATTGATTCCGGCATAACGGCTGGCATCAGGACTCAATCCGCAGGCTTTCAGCTCAAAACCAAAGGTTGTTTTGTTCAATACAATATAAACGATAATAACAGCTAAGACAGCGATAAAAATACTGATATTTATGTTATTGGATTTGAATAATTTGTCCAGTCCGGCTTTTGGTATAATTGCTGTCTTGGCAACGGGTACGGACTGACTCTTAATAGGATCGTATACGAACTTAACAATTAAGATATTTACCAGATACATACCGATATAATTCATCATAATAGAGGTAATTACTTCATTAACATTTGCAACTGCTTTTAAGATACCGGGAACCATTCCCCATAAAGCTCCGGCTATCAGAGCTCCGATAAGTGCTACCACCCAGTGAATTTCCCCAGGTAAAAAGGTCCATTTTACACCAATGTAAACTGCTGCAAAAGCTCCGCAGGTAAACTGGCCGGAGGAACCTATGTTAAAAAGTCCTGTTTTAAAGGCAAAGCCTACGGATAAACCGGTCAGTATAATGGGTGTGGACAGATAAAATACCTGTGCAATGCCCACCAGACCATCGGTAAATCCTCCCTTTAGTATCATTCCGAAAGCCGGGAAAGCCTGCTTGGAATTACTAAAAAGCAATATGATCAATCCGATAAGAAGTCCGGCAGCAATTGCTATAATGGATGCAATAAAATCCTTGCCGCCCTTGCTTAACATAAATTTCCGCTTCTTCATATATATCCTCTTTCCTGCTCTTGGCATAATTCTTATTTCAGTACCCGAAAATAACTTAAGCGGTTTAACGGAAACCGTCTATTTTAACTGTTTCAGGTTCAGCTGACAGACAACCATACTGCAAAGTTATCCGTTAATAACCGTTTAAATACAAGAATTAAGCACCCGGCTTTTCATTCGCAATTTTTCTTTTGGAGCCGGACATATAAAGTCCAAGTTCCTGTACAGTTACCTCTTTCGGATTAAGGTCAGCAACAATCTCACCCTCATACATAACAAGAATGCGGTCACTGACATCCATTACTTCATCTAATTCAAGGGAAACTAAAAGTACGGCTTTTCCATTATCCCTCTGTTTTATCAGCTGTTTGTGTATATATTCCGTAGCACCGATATCAAGTCCTCTGGTAGGCTGTACGGCAAGTACGATATCCGGGTCCCTGTCAAGTTCCCTGGCAATGATAACTTTCTGCTGGTTACCACCTGACATGCCCCTGGTAACTGATTCTTCGTCCTGAGAACTTCTGATATCATATTGCTTAATCAGTTTTCTTGCATATTCTCTTATGGCATCAAAACGGATAAAGCCCGCTTTTTGAAATCTTGGTTCAAAATATGTCTGAAGTACTGCATTCTGCTGAAGGGTATAGTCAAGAACTAATCCATGTTTGTGTCTGTCCTCCGGTATATGTGCCATACCTGCCAGACTTCTTTTTCTGATGGAATCCTTTGTAATATCCTTACCGTTTAATGATATTTTACCGGATTGTATTGGCATAAGTCCGGTAATACCATATACAAGTTCAGACTGTCCGTTGCCATCAATACCGGCAATGCAAACAATTTCACCTTTTTTTACTTCAAAAGAAACGTCATTGACAACTTTCTTATGAGAAATTTTTGAACTAACGGAAAGCCCTTCTACTTTTAAAGTTACATTTCCTAACTTCTCTTCCGCTTTGTCAAGGTTGAAACTAAGCTTACGGCCAACCATCATCTCTGACATGGTCTCTTTGGTGGCTGTTTCCACATCGATGGTTCCGATGTATTTGCCTTTACGCAAAACAGAGCAGCGATTGGCTACCGCTTTGATTTCATTTAATTTATGTGAAATGAATATAATAGATTTGCCTTCGTCTACTAAATTCTTCATTATCTTCATCAATTCATCGATTTCCTGAGGAGTTAATACAGCAGTGGGCTCATCAAAGATCAGAATTTCATTATCCAGGTAGAGCATCTTAAGGATCTCTACTCTTTGCTGCATACCTACAGTAATATCTGAGATATAGGAATCGGGGTCAATTTTTAGTTTATAATGTTCGCTTAACTCTACAATCTTTTTTCTGGCCTCATCCATCTTAAGGAAGCCGCCTTTTACGGTCTCCCGGCCTAAAACGATACTTTCCAGGACTGTGAAATTATGCACCAGTTTAAAATGCTGGTGTACCATGCCGATATTAAGATTATTGGCATCATTGGGATTGTTGATTTTAACGGTCTTGCCGTTTATTTTAATCTCTCCCTGCTCCGCTTGATATAAACCAAATAAAACGCTCATTAACGTAGATTTTCCTGCTCCGTTCTCACCAAGAAGAGCATGAACTTCTCCTTTTTTAACTCGCAGCGTTACATCATCAAGAGCTTTAAAATTACCGAACTCTTTCGTGATATGATTCATTTCAATGACATATTCCATACAGTCCTCCTAAGCTTTCTTTAAAAATGAGGGTACTTAAACTAATAGGTACCCTCATTGTTATATAAGTTGAACTTTAGTTTTCTTCGGTTAAAAACTTATAACAGCTTATATATAAATAGTCTTTATGCGTTAATTACTTAACTACTTCAACCTTTACACTTTCAACAGGAAGACCACTTGCATCCGCAATAGCTGCACCGTCAGAACCAACTGCTGTTGTGTCATTTAAGATAGTAACTTCTTTCTTAACAATCTTATCATAAATTGCTGCATAATCATCAGCTGTGAACTTTGTAAACTTGGAAGTATCCATAGGAAGCTCAACACCTTCTGTTGTAGCATCAAGTGTTACAGAGGTTCCGCCGGGGAATGCATTTGCGTAATATGTTGCTAAAGCATCATATACGGATTTCTTTAAGTTCTTCATAGAAGAAGTGATAACTGTATCAGACTCGGTAGACTGATCAACGTCAACACCGATTACTTTTGTTCCAGCAGCTTCAGCAGCCTTCATAACAGAGTTACCAACAGCACCACCGCAAGCAAAGATTACTTCTGTTCCTTCATTATACCAGGAAGCTGCTTTTGCCTGATTGTCAGGTGTTGCATCAAAGTTACCAACATAAGTGTATTTAACATCAACGCTGCCAGCAGCAAGACCTAACTCTTTTGCTGCATACTCAGCACCCTGTACAAATCCGTAACCGTAACGGATAACGGCAGGAACAGCAATACCACCCATGAAACCTAACTTGGTGTTGCCTTCTTTTACGATTGCATAACCAGCAAGGAAACCAGCTTCCTGCTCAGCATAGAAAATAGAGTAGGAGTTAGAAGCAATATCAGGAGTATAATCACCAGCGTGAGGAACACCATCTAAGATGATGAATTTTACATCAGGATATTTTGTCTGAGCTGTATGAACAGGTACTTCGAAAAGGTATCCGGGGCAAACGATAAGTTTTGCACCAGCTTTTACTGCAAGGTCAATGCTTGTCAGGTAAGCTTCATCGGATTTCTCAGTAGGTTTGTAGTATTTGTAAGTCTTGTTGTTTTCTTTTGCATAAGCTTCAACACCTTCCCAGGATCCCTGGTTAAAGGACTTGTCATCGATTGTACCGATATCGGTAATCAGAGCGATTTCATAAGTGTCAGAACCGGAATTGTCAGTTGCTTCAGGTGTTGCTTCTGTTGTAGCTTCAGGAGTAGGTGTTGCTTCTCCGGTAGAACCAGTGTTATTACCATTGTTGTTCTTTGAGCCACATGCTGCTAATGAGAATACTAATGTCATGGCTAAAGCAATACTTAATGCTTTTTTAAATAATTTCATTTTTTCATTCCTCCCTAAAAATATGTTTTTGAAAACTTTTCTTAAAATCAGCCGCACCGGGCGGCCGCTTTACAGACATTAACTACAAGCCGCAGTTTTATTTCAACAGCGGTTCTGCTTTTATGATGTGCTTACGCAATTTCCAGCGCAATCTTCATCATGTCGTGGAAGCTTTCCTGGCGTTCTTCTGCCGTTGTTGCTTCTCCTGTAACGATAGAATCGGAAATAGTACAGATAGCCAGTGCATTCTTGCCGGCTCTTGCAGCGTTCATGTAGAGAGCTGCTGCTTCCATCTCTACGCAGAGAACTCCCATTTTAGCCCATTTCATGGTACCCTGGGAATCATCATAAAAAGTATCTGAGGATAAGAAATTACCCGCCATATAGTGAATTCCCATATCTTCTGTCACTTTGATTGCTTTGGAAAGAAGGTCATAGGACGCAATTGGCGCGAAAGTGCCGGGCAATTCAAACTGGCTGGCGAAAGCTGAATTGGTGCAGGCACCCATTGCAAAGGCTACATCTCTGATCTTTAAGTCCTTATGCATGGAACCGGCAGTTCCAATGCGGATAATGTTGTCCACATCATAAAAATGATACAGTTCATAGGAATATATACCAATGGATGGCATTCCCATTCCGCTTGCCATAACGGATACCTTCTTGCCCTTATAGGTTCCGGTATATCCGTTCACTCCTCTTACAGGATTTACTAATACAGCATTTTCAAGGTAATTGTCAGCTACGAATTTAGCTCTTAAGGGATCTCCGGGCATCAATACGGTTTTTGCGAAATCGCCCTTCCCAGCCGCAATATGCGGTGTAGGTGTACTCATAGTGTTCCTCCTCTTTGCATATTTTAAATCATTGTGCACAATCTGTCTATTGGAAACATTCGAACCAAACGATACTGCGTTTATGAATGAATACAGCTGTTTTAACTTAATTATCTTAAAAAAATTCACCAAACAACTAATTAAATTAAGTTTAATGCAATCCAGTCAACAAAAGCTCCAATATATAACAATTATTTAACTTATTAATAACCCTCAGTCTTTAAGCCCTTTACAAAGTTTACTGCAGAGCTTGTGCCGATTCTTGCACATCCCGCATCGATAAAGGCTTTCAGGTCGTCCAGGTTTTTTACTCCTCCTGCAGCTTTTATCTTCACCTTGGGTCCGATATGCTCTTTGAAAAGGTTTACATCTTCCAGAGTAGCACCTCCGGTACCAAAACCTGTGGAAGTCTTGATAAAATCAGCTCCCGCATTGGTAACTGCATGGCACATTGCAATCTTTTCCTCTTTGGTCAGATAGCAGGTTTCGATAATAACCTTAAGGATTTTATCTCCGGTTATCTGCTTAAGCAGAGCAATTTCTTCTTCTACTTTCTTGTAAGCACCGTTTTTAACATCTGTAATATTGATAACCATATCAATTTCAGAAGCTCCGTCCTCCAGAGCCTGCCTGCACTCAAAGGCCTTGGTCTCTGCAGTGCTGTATCCTAAAGGAAACCCGATAACAGTACAAATATTGATCTGATCACCGTATTCCGCTTTAATACGTCCGATATAGCTGGGAGGTACGCATACAGATGCAGTGCCATATTCCAATGCTTCATCACATAATACCTTTATATCTTCCCAGGTTGCCACCGCCTTTAATTGGGTATGGTCAACATAACGCAGCATTTCTAATTCTTTCATAACAGCCTCTTTCCCAAACCTTCCTTGAATTTTTGAGTATTTGGTGATTGGTACTACTTTACTTAAATTCCACTAATGCAGTACCAGGAAACTACACAGCTACAGCATTTCTTATTGATAATATTATTTTCATAAGAAATGTATTAAATCCGCTGATTTTAGAATTTACTTCTTTCAATAGTAATATGCAGAAGAAAACTTCATTCAGCAGTTTTAAACACCCTAAGTTTATCTTACTTCGTATTTCTGCAAATAACCGCATTTTATGCATAAATATAAAACCATGATACCGAAAGAAATTACGGTTAGTATATGGTTTTTTACAAATTTAAAACATAGATTTAGTAATGGCATGCAGTTAAAATAAGATTATGTAGTAGAAAGATAAGCAGCAGAATATGAAACAGTTGCTCATATACAGCATTATCACTATTATCTTTTGTAAGTGAGGGTGCTTTGCTCCGTATATACTATCTGTTTCCTTACCTCTATACTATCACTTTTCCCTGCACTGGTCAACAAATTTTTGTGATACTTCTCACATTTTATAGCGCAAATTGTGATACTTAGAGCAAAACTTAAGGTGTTAAGAATAGTATTGAATATATATCCACAAAATGTTATAATACTAACATAAATTATGAAAAGTCAAAGGGGAGAAACTATGAGCAAGAAGACGGACCGGCTCAGCCGGCTTATTGATATTATCAAGACCAAAAACGGAGCTACCGTTAAAGAGCTTGCTTCCCTTTTAGACGTATCAGAAATGACTATCCGCAGAGATCTTGCAGTGTTAGAGCAGAATTCCATTGTTAATAATGTTTATGGTGCTGCTATCTACAATCCTTCTTATGACAGTATTTCAGATAATCAGAAAGAAGATGAGGCTAACATTACTTCTCCGAAAGGTATCGCTTCCCATAAAAATATAACCTTCCAGCAAGATATTAATTCCTGGAACCAAGCCGCTCTGCAAAAGGAGCCAGCTGCCGGAAAAGGATTCGCATCTTGGACAGAAGCTGCACTCCAAAAGGACGTTTCAAATCAGGGGAATAATAATAATATTGCTTTGCCGAAGGAGAACAATCCGAAAGAAAATAATCCTCTTTATGAATTAAATCATGCCAAAAACACTCAGGATACAGAAAAGAAGAGTATTGGTGCATTTGCTGCTTCTTATATAAATAACGGAGACATTATAGTAATTGACACCGGCTCTACCACAGAAATGCTGGCAGAAAATATTCCGGATGATTTAGAGGCCACCATTCTATGTTATAATGCAAATATCCTTAACTCCTTAAGGTTAAAAGAGAAGCTGACCCTGATATTTTCCGGCGGAAAATATCATCCTACCACACAGATGGTGGAAAGCCCTCAGGGAGTTGAACTTATAAAGAGTATGAGGTTCACAAAAGCCTTTATATCTGCAGCCGGAATTCATGCAGGACTGGGTGTAACCTGTGTCTTTGATTATGAGGTAGCTACCAAAAAGGCTATTATGGATTCCTCCGTTGAAAAAATTCTTCTTTTTGACTCCAGCAAATTCAATCAGGTTAAGCCTGCTTATTTCGGCGATCTAACCGATTTTGACGTTATTATTACCGATAATGATATATCTGAAGAGTGGAGAGAATTAATAAATTCTTATCATATTAAGCTTTATACTGTTCCTGTTTAACTTTAAATATTAACGCCGAAATTTGGGCTTCTACCATTTAAGTGAGATATCTTCAAGCCTGTTTGTAACTTTAGTTGCAGTTACATTTACAGTTGCAGTACAGTTATAGTTACAGCCACAGTTATAGTTACAGTTACAGTTACAGTTACAGTTACAGTTACAGTTACAGTTACAGTTACAGTTACAGTTACAGTTACATAAATATATATTTTTTCATAATATAATTCAAGTGTCAAAATACTAAATTCTTTATCTGATACGATTTCAGGTGAATTGTACAAAACAGAAAGAATGAATGCGCCTATGGAAAGGTATTAGAAATCCTTTTTCTCTGAAGGTTTTGTGCTATACTGTAAAACAGATTGTTTGAGCGAAGCGAGTTATCTGTTTTACAGTATAGCACAAAACCTTCAGAGAATTAGGACTTCTTATGCCTTGGAATTGAAGCATGAATTCTTTCTGTTTTGTGCAATACACCGTCCACTTCCTAAAACCAACCTACTGCACTCATCATATATAAAAGCCTCAGAGTTTATCAGGTTTGATAATTACTCTGAAGCTTTTGAAGTTTAGTGCTCTGCTGTCACAATCGTTATCAACTGCTGCAAGCAAATATTACTGCTCTTATTTCTTCCTCTTCATTAAAGGGAATTCTCCATTCTCTCTTAATTTCTTAAGTTTCTGAGTTTTAAAAGCTTTAAATCTGTCGGAATCCGATTTATCAAGAACCTTATACTCAACCATCTTATCCAATAATTTGGCTTCGTCATCCATCTCCGCTTCTAATAGTGCATAGATATCTTCTTTCTGTTCCTTGGTAAGGGATTGCCAGGCATTTTCTGCTTTTTGTATTTTCTCATCAAAAGCAGCATCTTTGCTGTCCCTATCATTTTTTACCTCTGACAGTGTTGCCGATTCAGTATTTGTATCCGCTGCGTTTACTGTTATCGTTCCTAATCCGGTTAAGCCGATAAAACCGGCCAGAGCAAGACCGCATAACTTTATTTTGTTCATTCAGCTTCCTCACTTTCCTGAACAACAAAACACTAATCTTCTATCTTAGTGTTTCCGGTAATTGTGAAAAAATTGTGAATTTTCAGAAAAGTTTAATTTTCCATTAAAATTCAATAGTCATTAGACATAATCTGCCTTTATTCTGCATAAAAAACTTACACAATCTTTACAACAGCCCACTTGCTCTCTTTCGCCTGCTTCGCTAACATAAGAATTTAGAAGAGTATACCGGCGAAGGGAGAATTGCCATGGTGAATCAATTTCAACTGCTGGAAAAAATATTAGAAGGTCAACATATAACACCTGTATATCAACCTATTGTATCCTTAATTGACGGACAGATTTATGGATATGAAGCTCTCAGCAGAATATCTGCCAAGGAGCTGGAAATGAACATTGAACAAATGTTTAAAATAGCCGATAAGCTAAATAAATCCTGGGAGCTGGAAACCTTATGCAGAACAAAGGCTCTGGAACATTCTATTAATCTAAAGGAAGGAAAAAAGCTTTTTCTTAATGTCAATTCCAATATCATTCATGACAAAAACTTTAGAGAGGGATTTACCAAAAGCAGCCTCACTGCCTATGGGCTGGACTCAGGAAATGTTATTTTTGAAATCACAGAGCGGGTTGCAGTAGTTGACAACAATGCTTTCCTGACCTCTATAAACCATTATAAAAGCCAGAACTACGGAATAGCCATTGATGACTTTGGTGCAGGTTATTCCGGTCTGAATATCATAGCAAGTGTCAGACCGGACTTTATTAAACTGGATATGAATCTTGTCAGAAATATAGATAAAGATGAAATAAAGCAGCTGGTATGCAAAGCTATGGTTGACTTCGGCAGAAATGCAGGAATCCAGTTAATCGCTGAGGGAATCGAGACAGAAGAAGAGTTAAAGACTCTGATAAAACTAAATGTTAATCTTGGGCAGGGTTATTTTCTGGGATATCCAAGAGAGTTCTTTCAAGAGGTAGAACCTTACAAGATTGATTTAATCAGATCACACCGCTCAAAAATATATACGGATAATATCAAAAGCTCCGTTTACCCCCTTATCGGATATCTCGCCAAACCAGGTGTTACCTTCCCGCCGGAGGTGATAGCAGAGGATCTGTATGAAAATCTAAGGCTTAATCCATCCATTACAGAATTTACTGTAGTTGATAAGGAGGCAGCCACAGGCTTTATGACCCGAATGGCTTTAAATGAAATGTTAGGCGGCAGATACGGCTTCAGCCTGTATTCCAAGAAAAAAATACAGCAGCTGATAAAGACAGAATTTCTAAGAGTCAATTACAACGTACCTGTCAATCAGGTTTCCAGACTTGCAATGCAGCGACCCTTTGAGCGGTTGTACAATCCCATCGTAGTGGAAAAGGATAGTAAATACTTCGGTATCGTTACCATCAAAGACTTATTGGATGCCTGCACAAAAGTGGAAGTGGATACTGCAATGCATTGTAATCCCCTTACCGGTTTGCCCGGAAACCTGTTGATTGAAAAGGAAATCTTAAGCCGTGTCTTTGGAAATACCCCTTATTGCATTACATATTATGATATTGATAATTTCAAAGCTTATAATGATGCTTATGGTTTTCAGAATGGTGATATAATGCTTGTATTAGTGGCTGACATTCTGAAAGAATGCGCTAAGAAAAACGAATTTATCGGTCATATAGGTGGCGATGATTTCATTGTGATCTGTGATTATCATGGAGGTGAGGATTATTGCAAAACCATTATAGATCATTTCACCTTAAAAGTTTCTTCACTTTACCGGGATGAAGACTTGAAGAATGGTTATATCGTATCCAAGAACCGCCATGGCGTAACAGAGAACTTTCCCATAGCCAGCTTATCAATTGCAGGTATCTCAAACCAGGTAAAAGCCTATCAAAGTATAGATGACTTCTCAAAGGATATCGCAATGCTTAAGAAAAAATGCAAACGACAGCCCGGTAATTACTATGAGATACAATAACTAACCTTTGACTTTTTCTTCCTGTAATGCGATGATAAGATGGTACATATTATTTACAGCATGGAATTCGTGTGAGCATAGCTGTTTCGATGGATTCCTGACAAAAAAAGGAGAGGTTTACATGGAAGAATGGAAATCAGACCGTATAGCATCTGCATTAAAGGGTGAAAATCCCACCGTGATAACAAGGATGAAGAGTGGATTTGTGGTACTGGCAGATCCTCAGTTCCTGCCGGGTTATTGCATCCTGCTCTCCTATCCTAAGGTATTCAGCTTAAATGACTTAAATCTCTCACAGCGATGGGACTTTCTCCTTGATATGAGCTTAATCGGTGATGCCCTGATTGAAGTGTGCAGCCCGGTAATACGTATTAATTATGATATTCTCGGGAATACCGATAATTATCTCCATGCCCATATCACTCCCCGCTATGAATGGGAAGGGGAAGCGAAAAAGCATCCTATCTGGGATTATCCGAGAGAATACTGGAGTCTTGACAAATATCAATTCTCTGAAGAAAGATGCGGGGAATTAAAGGAGAAACTGAATAGGAAACTGACGGAATTAATGAAAGTAAATTACCTTTGATACTTAGCTCTGTTGATACTTTAGCTCTGTCAGTACAAAGCTCAATCACTACATAGCTCTGTTGATACTTTAGCTCAGTCGGTACTAAAGCTCAGTTACTATTTAGCTCTGCTGATGCTTACCTCAGTCGATACAAAAGCTCTTTTGGTACTTATCTCAGTCGATGCTAAGCTCTGTTGATACTTAGCTCTTTTAAGACTTAGCTCAGCGGCATTAATTTTTACTGATAAGAATTAAAACTAACATCAATACACAGCTAGTCTACTCTCCAAGAAAGGGTGAGTACATCATTAGAGCATGATTTTCAACAATAAGCTCTTCACACAACAGCTCATCCTTTTTATTAAATATCTGGCGATACAGTTCATTATGTCTGCTGAAACCACCCCAGAATTCACTTCTCATTACATGATTTTTCTCTATGATTTTATAAGTATGTGTTGAAGATGCACTTGCTCTTATTTCGCCATTTAGATATTCCTCATCCAGCCACACACAGAGCTGGAAATCTTCTGTTGTATCATTTCTTATCATAAGGTCACCATAAGGATAGAAACAGGTGGCACCACTTCCGAAGGGCTGGGTTCGGTTAGAATCCGGAAATACATCGTAGCCATGGCGGTGTCTTTCTACCACTGTTAAAGGGGTATGCAGCACCATCCAATAGATAAGGTTAGACAGCTGGCACAGTCCGCCTCCCGGTCCATAATGAAAGGCACCTCCCTGTAATACCATTCCGTCCACATATCCTTTGCTATAGGAGGGTTTTCCGATCAGCTTCCAATAGCTTAATATCTCACCGGGACGGATTACGATTCCATTTAGCCGAAGGGCAGCCAATTTCAAATTTATGATTTTATTATATTGGTATTGCATCTCCACATCTTTGAGTTTTCTTAGCAAAATTGTTCTATGACTAAAATGCAGGCAAGGTAAAGGTGTCTCCCTTGTGAACGCAAACTTTTTATTCTTTGTCAGCCATATAGCTTTTCTTAATAGGGAATAATATAAACGCCCGCATTTTAAGCGAAGTTTGGAGCGGTTTTTAGGCTGTTGTATAACATTTTCTGCTTTACCCTTTTTTATCCGATTGTTCTTTCTCATCTTCCCGACCTCCTTATAATGTATTCCAGCTGATTGGAACACAGGTTATGACAACGTTATAGTTGGATGTACCATTAAAAACCAGGCAAATGCAGATAAACACCTTGCTGTCCTTCAAAGCTTACCTATTAAACATAAACTGATAATCTGTCAGCCTTTATTTAGAAGAAATAGACCTAGGGAGATTTTTGGAAAATATTGAACTGGTTGTAGTCGGAGGAGAATCTGAAAAATATGCAAGATCATTGGATTATTCCTGGGTGCTTTCCATCAGAGAGCAATGCCTGAGAAGAAATGTATCCTTCGAGTTCAGGTAATGCGGTACTCATTTTATAAAAGATACCAGGTACTATATCCTGCAGGTCAAAGATCTTCGCTCACAGGCCAAAAAGCGGATATTAACTGGCAGTCTGCAAAGCAGTAATACCATTAAAAGCTATCACTATGCAGCCCTTATTAATAAATTTGTATTTAAATCTTATGGTTGGTCTATAGTATTTGTAGCTTCAATACTAAGAATGTTTACTGGTAGAATATCATTTTATCTCACAAGAAGAAACTTCGCCTCTAACACCGCTTTGTATGGAGGTTATACCACATCTTACCATGGATTCAATAGCCTCCTGCGTATAAAAAGCGTAATGCTGGGTATACAAAACATTCGGAAATTGTTTCAGATACAAAAGGGCTCTGTTATCCATAATCCTTGTACCAACATGTACATGCATAACACCTGTTTCCTCTTCCAGCGTATCAATTCCAGCTCCTCCTACCTGCTCCTCCTCCAGCGCTTTTATCAGACTCTCCGTATCAATAAGTTGTCCTCTGGCTGTATTAATTAAGATTACACCCTTTTTCATCTTGTATATACTCTCATCATTTATCATGTGATAATTCTCATCTGTAAGCGGGGTATGCAATGTAATAATATCACTTTCTTTATATAACCGCTCCAGCTCCACATATTCTGCCAGGCCTTCAATGGAAGGATTACGGTATCTGTCATTGGCAAGAATCCTACAGCCAAATCCACTGAGATTCCTTATAACCGTAGAGCCAATCTTACCGGTACCGATAACTCCAACCGTAAGACTTCTCATCTCCCGTCCCATCATACCATCCAGAGAAAAATCATTTACCAGAGCACGGCAAATGGAAATCTTAGCTTTTCTAAGCATTATGAGCATCATCATAACTGTAAAATCAGCCACATTGTTGGGATTGTAGTAAGCATGGTAAGCATGGATACCAAGTTCCCTTACTGCTGTCATATCGAAATGATCATAACCAATGGTTCTGGTCGACAGGTGCTTGATACCATATTCATTCATTTTGACAAGGACCTCCCTGGAAACATTACTGTATCCCAATACAGAAACTCCGTCAAACTCCCTGGCCTCCTCCAAGGTCTCCAAGGTAAGGTGTTTGTTCGTAAGTACTATTTCGTCCGTAGTTTCTTTCTGGATTGCCTTGAAAATATCTCTTTCAAATTCTGCTACGTCATATACGTAAATCCTCATATCAAGCTCCTATCTGTGTGTTTTAATATGCGTTTAAATAAAGGGGCGGGAAAGTATACTTTTGCTCTTACTTCTTTCCTGTTGTTTTATGGGGTTGACTTTTCTGGTCTTTGGGCTTTTGGTCTTTGAGCTTTTCTGGCCTTTGGGCTTTTCTGGTCTTTCTGGCTTTTATTAGAGTTAATGTAATTATTACTTATGCACCATACCTACTGTATTTCTATAAAAATTAGTGATATTTGCGATCAGAGTTGACTTTGTGCTATCAACTCTACTTGAGAATAGGGCATTCTTGTTTTTGCAGTGACCTCCTCAACGGTCATTCCTGACTTTAGAAACCTCCGCACCACATACTCCATAGTCTCACCAACCTCAATAACATGCTTGTCCGGATCATAGATACGTATTACTCGCTGTCCCCAATCGTGTTCTATGCATTTATTCAGATATTTAATAGAAAAATTACTTTTCTCTAATATATTCAAGAAACCATCAATATTATTTTCTTCAAAATACAGTTCCGCATCGTTACCACCTATTGTTACACTTCTTTCAATGAACTCTTCCCACAGTTTCTTTTCCTGTAATACAAGCCCTTCTGTTAAGATTACATTTTCACCAAAGTCAGAAACTACCTCTAAGCCAAATAAACTCCGATAGAATTCTTTGGATTTTTCAATATCTTGAACGACAAATAGAATATTCTTAAGCTTCATTAATACACTCTCCTAAAATCAACATTATATCTAAACACATCTTTTTTAATTTTATATTGTAGTTACCATTATTTTATCATAGATTTTCTATGTTTCATATAACGCCATTCAAATATTAATTCACTCTTTACAAACCCTAATTATCATAATATATTTAGTTAAAACCAATTCACTCTATAATTGAACAGTTTGAAACATTTTCAGAAGTTTGAAACATTTTAAGAAGCATGCATCAAATTTAATTTTTTACAAGTCAATAATCTGAATTACTTGAGCTATTTCAGTTTTATAATAGAAAAGCTAAAATCGAAAACAGAACAAAAGACTTGAATTTACTAGTAAAACCAGCGTGTCAAATATTTTTTACATACCAATTTGGCTAATGGAAAATCCATTTGATAGAAATAATTTATTTCATGTCATATCATTGGTTCAGGTCAAGAGAACAACAGCATAGAAAGGAGGCATAGTTCAATGGAACTTAACACTCAGATAAAAAAATATCGTGCAAAAATGAATTTATCTCAGGAAGAGCTAGCTGAAAAAGTCTTTGTTACCAGGCAAACCATTTCTAATTGGGAAAACAGCAAAAATTATCCTGATATTCATAGTCTTTTATTGCTTAGTTCATTATTTAATATATCTCTTGATCAACTAATTAAAGGAGATATCGACATTATGAAAGAAGAAATTAAAGAATCCGAACTTCACAAGTTCAATCGAAATGGTAGTAATTTCACCATACTTTTGATTATAACCATTATCTCATTTGTTCCGCTTACAATATTTTTGAACATTTACGGTTTAATTATTTCAATCATTTTATTTATCATAACTTTCATCTATTCACTTAAAGTAGAAAGATTTAAGAAACAAAATAATGTTCAGACCTATAAGGAAATTGTAGCATTTACAGAAGGTAAACGATTAGATGAAATTGAAAAAAATCAAGAATACGGCAAACGTCCATATCAACAAATTTTGTTAATGTTAGGAAGTGCTTTAATAACTCTGTTCATTTCTCTGCTATTACTTTGGTTATTGAAACCGTTCCTATAACTATATTTCTAATGGAATATAATATATTAGGCCAAGTTCCTAATATATATGGTAAAGACAAGCATTAACGACAAGAAATAGTAATGCAATAAAATCTTATTGTATTACTAAATCCCTCCTAATTAGATAGATTAGGAGGGATTTAGTAATTAGTTATTATTTCTCATAACGATTTTTAACGATAGGATCTTACCAATTAGAAAGCATCAAATACTATGAATTAAAATCTGCATCTTTGAACAACTATAACAATCCTTATTTTAGCTATTGTATTTCACTATAATTTTCTTGCTTTGATTACAAATGTTACAGGAAGCATTTTTGCTTTTTTAGCAAAATCACTGTCCTTATACAATTGAATAATCTCATTATCAGATTCCTCGACCATTTGGTCTATGAGAAAACCTGCTTTTGTTAATGCATTGATATAAGTTGATAGTTTACGATCCGATAAAGAAATCGCACCTCCATCCAATGCTACAGAATACCAGGATTCATCGAAATAGCTTTTTTTAAAGATAAGTGAATCATTTTCGCTGGCAACGCATTTATGTATAGGGTGAGACCAGCTAAAAATAAATATGCCGTCTTTTTTCAGATAAGATGCAATCCTGGTAAAAGTACTTTCAAGATCAGTAGCCCAGCCCACACCATAAACTGAATAAACATAGTCAAAATAATCTACTGGTATTCCACATTCTTCTTCCATGGGAGAACAGATTAATTTTGCTGAATAACCACAGGCTGATAAATACTGCTCCGCCTTTTCTATCTGATTCTCAGAAATGTCTATCCCCCATAATTCAGAAGCATTGTGGTCCCCATGGTATTGCAGTGAATGCCCGGTTCCGCAGCCTATTTCTAACAACTTTTTCCCTGAAACATCCCCAAAGAGATGACACTTTTCCTCCGAGACAAATGCTCCATACATAGGAAGTGCCGTTGTACCTATTACCTCATTTCCTTTTGTGTCCCAAAAAGAACCGTTGGTTTTATGAATATCCTTCTTGTCCATATCAACCGTAATGGCATATCCGACTTCACCAGCTCCTATAATATTAGTTCTGTGATTAGGATTCTTTTTCATACCAATCCCCTCCATTAATATTAGTTTGAAGGTCAGGCGTGGAAATGTTTTCAGCGCTACCCCTTCGTCTCGAGCCAAAGAAGGCGCTGCTCCGTGAAACCGGCTGAAGGCTCTTGAAAAAGCAGCTTGAGAATCATATCCATAGCGCATAGCTATATCTATTATTTTTTCACCTTTTCTGATATCTTCTGCAGCTACTGATAATCGCCTGCGGCGAATGTATTCGGACAATGGGATCTGTGCTAAAAAAGAAAAAATTCGGCGAAATTCCCACTCTGAACAGTTCAATATTTTTGCTGCCGCATAATAGTCAATATCTCCAGATAGATTATTTTCAACATAATCAAGTGCTTGGTTCATACACCTCTGCCAATCCATAACCTCACCTCCTGTTACTAATATAGCAAGAATTCAGGGACAAATCATTGCATTAGGTGTATTTAGATGCAATGGGAATGATATTTGAAATATATATTATACTAATATAATATCATAGATACAGCTATATTGGATTTACTTTTATTAAAGGGTAGGATACTCATTTAGAGCTGTAAAAAAAGTATAACGGTAAATATCGTACTCATTAAAATAACAACTGGTGGTTTATTAAATGATTTTAATAAAGAAAGCCTGGAAATCATTTTTATATGGCTTCCCAGGCTAGTTTCCCAATTACTATTACTCAAACTCCAGATTGACAGTTTGGTGTATAAACAGAAATCATCGATTTTAAGGGCTTTTTAGGAAGATAAATAACTATAAAATGATATAAAAAAATGAAAAAATACAATTTTAATGCAATGGAGTACATTCATATTCTACTATTTCTTTAATGACAATAAATTCAAAATCTCAATATTACTTTCAAAGTAGACGTTCGGAAATGATCGTCTATTTTTTATTTGAGAAAAGAATCTTTATATGACATATAGTATTAAGCAAACAGCTAAGATACTTTTAACAATAATTGTATTTAACATATATGAATGATATAATAATCTTATCCTTTGGATATGGAGGCATCAAATGATGACATATTTAAAAACTAATCCCAGTATAATTATTTCTACACTTTCACTGATTGTAGCACTTTTGGCATTTATGGTGAATCGAAAAACATCCAAATTAAACAGCTATAATCAAAAGGCATGTTATAATGTTTTTTTGATTAAAAAAGGCTTATTGGCACATTTGAAAAATAAATATGATTTTAATGTCAAAATATATCCCTCTATATTATCAGAGGTTATTCCTTTTAATTATAGCTTATGTATTCGACCCTACATTGGCGGTATCTACAGAACACAGATTTTTTCTACTTTTGACAATGAGTACTCTCTAGGTATAGATAGAACACTTCCTGTAATTTTATTAGCAAAGCCCAAAGGTCTTTCCCCTAAAAAGTATGCCAATAAAGCAGAGTACTATCTGTCTTCTACTCCCCAATTTCCATATGCGTATGCCTCTGGAAAATTTGATGAAAATACTAGAAAGCCTGATAGACAATTAAACCGGTATCATTTTTACATTGAAATTACAGATTATTGTAATAATATAGAAATATGGTACATGTCTTTTTCACTTTTACTCAGCAACATTAAAGAAGGAAAAGGGAAATGGTATAAATGTACTTATTACCATGGGTATGAATATTATACTTTTAATGACATAAACATCGTATCACCAAAAGATATTCCCAAAAATCTTGACCGAACAAATAATTTTACTAAGACAATAGAAGAAATTGTGGGGAAAAAAGAAAATTCTCTTGATTCTATTAATTTAATTGAACATGGATTTGATAAAATGGAATATGATTTTCAGCTATATGAAATGAAAGAATATATAGCTTTTTTAAAAAGACTTCGTGAAAATAAATTATATAATTAAGCCTCTAACTATTCAAACTCAGCGCCTAGAATCATTTATCAGATACATTTATTTCTGTTTATTGTTTATAAATCGCTGAAGTCCACATATTATTTTGTTTTTCATATGGCGTGAAGATATTTTAGAATCAAAATAGAATCAATAATTTACTTGCTGGCGGTATTAATGAAGTGACCATAAGAAAATATGAAGCCGGTGACAAAAAAACCAAAACCTGACCAGCTTCTTAAAATTTCCAATGCTCTTGGCATAAGTATCAATTTATTTACGGATTTTGATATAGAAACAGTTTCAGATGTGCTGTCCTTAATCTTTAAAATGGACGAGCAGGTGGATGTGGGTTTTCAGGGAAAGAAGAATTCAAGGGGTGCGATTGATCCAAAGACATTGACATTGCGTTTTAATCATCCACAGATAAATGAAAGACTATCTAAGTGGACACAGGCGAAAACTGCTTTACATAAGACTATTGATTCTAAGGATGAATTCGCAAGTGTTGAGGAATATAATTCTGAAGTAGCGGAATTGGAATATGTGAGAGAATTAAGCAGAGCATGGTGAATAGTAATTTGATAGTGAAGAAGGATACCCTTCGCTTATATTCTAAAATTCTTTAATACAAATGGAAGGATAACAATTATGAACTTAAAAAAATTCAAATCTGTATATGGAAATGATCAAATCTTGGAGGAAAACTTTGTAACATTTAGGATTTGGGCTGAAAATACCTATATTTCATTTAAAAAATATTTCGATATACAAAAAGCGGAGTTACAACAGTTTTCATCTCCTAATGAAGATTTTAACTTCTCAGACTCCTACCAAGAATTTATCCAGGAATGGGATTATATATCTATATTCAATATAATTAATGTGTATAGTGAAATGAATTGGCCACTTGATGAAAAACACTCATCACAATCAGTTCAATTCTACCCAGAGCATGATGCATTTGGATATCAAACCTACTTTTCTGATATATATCAAAAAGTCCAAGGAATCAAAGATAATATTGAATTCTTTTATGCATTAATAATATTAATTGATGGAATACAAAAAAATACTCCTCTTTATGCACACTATGCATCTATAATATATAAAGGTGTAAAAAAATATGAATTAAGTAGTGCAAGAGTAGTTTTAGAAACTAAGGAAACTAAAAAGGTATTTGTTGCTATGAGTTTTGATAAAAAATTAAAAACTGCAAGATCAAATATCGAAAAAGCAATCAAAGATACTGGATATACTCCTATACTTATTGATGTTAAAGAACACAATAATCAAATTGTACCAGAAATCTTTAAAGAAATATCAGATAGTCATTTTATAATTGCCGATTTAACAGGGCAAAGAGGTGGTGTATATTTTGAAGCTGGTTATGCTCTAGCTAATAATAAGCCTTTAATTCTTTCATGCGCACAAACCGAATTTAAAAAAGTGCATTTTGATGTTGCACAAATCAACACTATCTTTTGGGAAGATGAATATGATCTATATGAAAGATTAAAGGCACGCATTGATTCAACAATTGGCAATGCTATATAAAGACGAATCAGTACAACAACTCTTAAAATAGAATCAAACTAGAATCACAAAAAAAACAACGCTACAACCCTTCATTTTACTGGGTTGTAGCGTTTCTTCATGTCACTCAAACTCTTGCTGGGCATTTTACCACAACTCGCCAAATGCATAAGGCTTCCCAGACTCGTTGCTACTATTCAAACTCGATAGTTAGTACTATATATTGTATTTCATTATTTCTTTTTGCACTATATTTTGTATTTTTATTCTGTATATTCCATCATTTCCATTGATTTTTGAAGAATTTTGCTGACAAAATGACGACATTTCGTTTTACAACTACTTGTTTTTCTACAATTTAATTAGGTTTTTAAGACGCACCATTTTCATTTTTCTCTAAAATTGAAATAATATCCGTCGATATATTATTTCTAAATTTCAAAGCATTAAATGACCTATTAAACACCTTGTTTTTCTTATATAAATAGGACATAAGATTTCTCATATTTGTACTTGACGCATTGTACGTATCATCTCCTAATGGACTATTTTCCATAATCGTTTTTATGTCTTCAAGCAATAATGGATGATTCAAATCTACATCAAAGTAATAAAATATCGTGGCTAGAACCATAGATACACCTGTATGGAACTTAGTTGAGCGCTTGTCTTCTCCCTTAAAAATTGCAATAGAAAACGGATATTCTACTGCCTCTGCTAACTTCAACATAAAAAAGTTAAATTTATTAAATTCATTTTTTATTGCTTGGAGTGTTTCGCTCCCTGTTTTGTATGCATTTGAACGTTCCTCAAGATATTTATTTGCAATCTCAACTCCATCTTTATACATTACATTTGGTCCATTATTTATGATGCTTAAAATTATACATAGTTCCTGATGATTTCTTTGTTTATTTTTTCTATCACTTGTAACATTATATATTTTTATAAGCTGTGCGGACATATCTGCTTTTTCAATATTTTCAATATTGTGGTTCAGAAAATTAGTAATATAAAGACTAGTAGATGAATAAAAGGTCGCCATTGACATTTCATGTCTTTCAAGAGGCTTAGTATTTCGATTATATCTTTTAAATAACTCAATCTCCATGTCATCACTCGAAAATGACTCAAACTCTAATACAGAAAGATGACTTCCAAGAATTTTAAATTTTATTTCTTTATCAAGTTGAGAAAATCTCTTATTTTTAAATTTTTCATTATCTTTTAAAAGTTCTAAGTCAGTAAGAGAAAATTTATCCTTTATAAACCTATAAATAGCAGTCAATCTATGTTGTCCATCCATAACATGTCTTAGCTGAATCCCATCGTTTCCAGTTCTAACCAAAAATATTTCAGGAATAGGAATTCCTACTATAATTGACTCAATTATTGAGCTTTCTTCCTTTGCTTTTGATCGGTATTCTCTTTGATAATCTGGACTTAAAATAATCCCCTGCAAGAATTCCAGTTGATCTTCCTCACTTAATTCTTCACTAGCTTTCTTTAGATATCTTTCACCTTTATCTATAAAATTAACCATGTCCTGAATGGATATAAGTGGTCTAGTATACTCTACTTTTAACGGTAATTCCATTATTACGGTCTCCTTCCTACATATGTTCTTTAATAAATCGAATAGTTTTAACCATATTATCTTTATCTGGATATATATTTTCAAATGTTATACCTAATTTAAACAGCTCTTTTAATATATCTTCTTTGCAATTCTTATCAATTACAGCTATTTTGGTATAGTTCGACAGCATTGCATCCAATGAGTCGCTTGCTTCCACCTTTAAAAAACAACCTTTTTGAAAATGTATCCGTTCATTACAATTTCCCACACGAACAAAGTATGATTTATCAGAATATTCTCGCTGTAAAGCCATTTTTAATTCATTATCTGAAAAATCAACAAGTTTTCGTTCTGACTTTATTGTACTTTTGTTATGCGATAGAGCATCGACAAAATAAACTATAGAATGATTATCTATATAGTCATATTCTTCCACTGCAAAAAGTAGGGATATCAGATGGGCTTCTGTAAAATCTAAATAATTAGTTGGTAAGCCAAAGTGCTGACCATATGCTCTCAATTCTTCATTGTTCTTTTTTTCTGTTTTATCATCATAATATAGTACACGTTGCTTAAATGTTGATTCATATTGAGACAAATGTCCTATGTAACCATCTTTGTATAACCTATGCAGAGATGGTTCTAATTTATATGTACAATCCTTCTGGCCTCTCGATACATAATTATTTTCTTCAAACGTACTTATAAACTCAATATATGCACCTACGCTATCAATAAAAATTATGTTATCTAAGGGAACCCCTAGTTTTTTTGATAACGTTTCCACAACATTATCATCGCCCCATTTTTTAATGTCTGAAATTCTACTTTTGATCATACTTTCTTCCGAAAAATCATATTTAATTTGAAGAATATTGTCTTGTATTTCAACCTCATCTGGCTCAAGGATTTTAGAAAATAATGAGTATACCATTTTTTTATCATTATCAATTATTTCTGCTTCAACGTCACCCTGAATAATTTCTATTGACTGTTCGATTTTTATTTTTTGAAAGACGTTGAAGAGAATTTTTTGCTTTTCTTCTTCATTTTCATTTTTTTTAATAAATTCATCAATTTCTTGATCTGTCTTTTCTAACTTTTCAATTGATTTAAAGTCTCTGATTTCAGGTTTTTGTAATATTTCATCAACATCATTTGTATTATTCATGATAACGGATACTATTTTATACAAATCATCTAATACCACCTATATTTCCTCCTATCGTATTTTATCAGCATATATTTCCATATGTTTTTATCAATAATCTTTGCTCTTTTCATAAACTTGTTGTAAGTCTTTCCAATTGGTTGGTTTGGTTGAATTGGTTGAATTGGTTGATTTGGTTGATTTTTTATCCAATCACCTTTCCTGTATTATCCAACGACCATTTCTGTTTGATCCATACCGTTTGATTTTTTTATCATCTTTCAACTTCTTAATGTTATATTTTACTTGATTTGAAGTCCAACCTAATGCTTCCTGTATCTCAATTGTTTTTATTTGAGGTTTTTCACTTAGTAATAATAATAATGCTTCTTCTGCACTGCTATCATTTTGACTTTTATGACCAGATACCTTTCCATCATTTATACTACTTGCATCGTAGGTTTCACCATTATTAAAAGTAATGGTTCTATCTGTGGCGATAATCTCACTCATATAGTCAAGCAAAGCATCTACCATTGCACCATCTCCATCAAAAACCAAAGTTTCGTAACTGATTAGATATTTCAGTTCCTCTATGACACGTGCTTTGATTTCATATTGTGATAACTGGCACTCCCTACATTCTTGTAATAGATGGTGATAAGATAAGATTTGACACAGCTCACAATATTCAAACCTTTCTATCAGCTCTTGCATTGGAACCAGACTTTTTGATATCGTAGGTCTTACTTCCATCTCTCCATCCTTCCTCTGAAAGATTGATTGATGATTATTTACTCTTTTGTTATTTACTTTGTTATTAATTACTTGTGTTGGATGTTCCGTATGCGGTATGCCCGTAATCGAAGGAACCGTTTTCGATTTCTCCGTGAACGGATTTACCGTAATCGGATTTTCCAATTGCGGTGGAACTGGTACCTGATGCACTTCAATCACATTTTTACCAAAGCGCCCTCTCCCAGTTCTCTCTTGTCCACCAGTCAGATATCCTCTTTTCATTAATTCATTCACACTAGAACGGATACAATCTACTCCGTCTGGTAGAATTTTTGAAAAGCCTTTCAAATTAAAATCCCAATTGTCTGATAGGGACAATATCGTTACCAGCATTCCTCGATCTCTCAAACTAAGCTTTTTATCAAGTAAAATATCTTTGCTTACATTCACATATAGTCCCTGGGTTTTATTCTTTAAAACTGCCAAAAAATCACTCCTTTCAATTGAAAAGGGGCGGCGACTATGCTAGAATACATTTATATGTAACGTACATGCATAGTCATGTGCCCAAGCTCCTGCGCCAACAGGAGCTTTTTCTTTTCTCTAAACTTCATCATCAGTTACCTCTTCATACATGCTTCTTCGTAGTAGATACGGTTGATTTTCCCACTCATTACAAGCAATTTCGGATTTTCTTTTTTCATTCGTTCCGATAATTCCTTAATAATGGCGTATCCTTTGCTTCGGCAAACTCCCCAATCAGCACATACCTCGTTTACATCTACATAAACTGGTTTTTCCATCACTTCCATACGTTTCTCTCCTCTCGTGTAATATTTGGAATAGAAATAAATTTATTACTATCTTGATTTTATTATACAGAAATATATTTATTTCTGTCAAGTACAAATTAGAAAGATTTTTATTTCTGTTCTTTCTATTTTTTCTATTCTATGATAAAATGGGTTCATCATTAAGAAAATGAGGTGATTTTTGAGATGTCAGTTGGACACAAAATAAGAGCCATACGTGATCTAAGAAGTATGACTCAAAAAGAACTTGGTATCAAAGCTGGATTTTCAGCAGCTACTGCCGATGTTCGAATACGACAGTATGAAAGTCATAAAATGATTCCAAAAGAAGATAAGTTAAAAGAGATTGCAGCCGCTCTTGATGTAGATGTAAGTGCATTAAAAGATCATGATATCTATTCTGATCTAGATCTGATGCAGATCTTATTTGAATTAGAGGAAAATCACGGACTGGTAATAGAAAAAGAAGCTGGTCGGTATGTATTGTCATTTGACGAGTCACATCCATTGTTTCGATACACCAATTATAAGCTCGACAGCTGGTACCGAGCCAAATCACAACTTCTATCCAATTCAGAAGATTCGGGATATGATGATAAAGAATATTTACTTTGGAAATACAGATTCCCACTTGATACTATGGAAATAGAGAAAACGAATGCGGCTAAAGTACAGGAAAAATACAAGCCATTTGTGAATAACACCTATAGTATAAAAAAGGTTAATGAATTCATTCTTTTATTTGAGAGATTAATTAGAAGTGGATTTGATATACAGATTGCATCAGCTCCTGAAAGATCTGGTATCGGAACCTTTGTTTGCTGTGCTATATTTAAACATTCAGAATTATTAGAAGCTACTGGCGAAGCCGCCAATGCTTATGCAGAGTATCTTTCCATGGTAAGTTATCTGGAGAAGTCAGGAATTGAGATTGAACGAGAGACGAACTCGTTTGATGGTGAAACCTTGTTAGGGGTTTACTTTTATAGTTCTGTATTGTCCACTGCGCTGAATCATACGGTACGAGAAATAATTAAGGCTTACAAAGAAGGTATGTTGGATGATAAGATTATGCAGATACAGTATAAGGATTCGTTGCAGACATTTAATGTACCGATCAAAGATTAATAATGTACGTTTTCGCATTATTAATCAAATATTAATTATACTAAGGAGCTAACTTACAATGGATGTAAATAGAATTTTAATTTCTTCTGTGCAGATAAAAAATTTTAGATCTATTAGAAACGAAACTTTAAAAGTCAATAATTTTAATATTTTTGTTGGTTTAAATGATGCAGGAAAATCTAACTTTTTAAAACCACTTAATCTATTTTTTAATAATCAAACAGATTACAATACTCCGTTTAATTTCTCGATAGATTTTTCATTTTTATTTCCAAAAAAGGACATAACACTCGTGAAATTAAGATTATAATAAAGTTCATCGTTCCAGAAGGCTATAAAGGATCCAGATTAATAACTTGAAAAAAAACGATGAAAAAACTGGGAAGTCGCTTATTTAGCGGCTTCCCATCGTTATTAGGTCACTCAAACTCGGCCCGTTTACTTATTGTACGAAACATATTTGTTTAGTTTTCATTTGTAATAAGCCCTTATTTTATCTCTATTTCACATTTTATTTTGGTTCGTAAAGCGAACGTATTGTGCATTCATCTTACAGCGTTCTCTTATTTCTGCGAATGGCAGCAAGCCTGTCCATATCACCATGCTTGATGGCATTGTCCAGTGCCTCTACAATCTTATCTTTTCTCTTCAAAAAATCCGGTCCGGTCATATTTGCCGCTACTGTGTGATGCGTAATGAAAGAGCAATCACAGTTCAAATTCTCAACAAATGTTTTAAGTTCCTCCAGCATTTCCTTTTCACTTAAAGGTTCAAATTCACCTCGCTGTGCTTCTTCTAACAAAGGTGTTCCCGGAAAGAGCGTAAGGCCTCCGGTACCTACTAGCATCGGTTTGCACTGGCTGAATATCTTTGCTGAATTAATGGCATGCTCATGGCTGTGCTCTCTTCCGGCAACACCATTTAAGAACGTCATCCAATAATTGATTCCGGCTTCCTCCAACTTATGACACTGCTCCAGGATATCACTTGCGTGATATCCCTTATTGATGCGGTCCAGCGTCCAGTCATCGCCACTTTCAATACCAAGAGAGACTTCATTCATGCCCAGTTCCTTCAGACTTTTTAACTCTTCCACAGTCTTATTTTTAAGATCTGATACTCTGCCCTGTGTATATATGACTTCCATATTTGGAAGATATTTTTTTATCATTTTCAGAATTGGTGCCAGTTTGTCATAGCTCATTGCCAACGGATTGGCGGACAAAAGCTGTATAGTCTTAGCCTCGGGTACCATTTCTGCAAGTTCTTTAAGGTCTTCCTCAATCCACTCCATTGGTTGCAATCTAAAAGGCACATCCTTATACATAGTGCAGAACTTGCAACTATTATGTGTACAACCTTGTGTAATTTGAAGTAGTGGAAATGTTGGCCAATATGGATTCCTGTATACTGTATCTGTAAAATGCATCTAATTCACCTCCTCTTAACATCCATATCCATTTGCAAGCTCATTTACGATATCCTCGCAGGAATCGATTGTCTTTATGAGACTTGCTGCACTTGATACGGAATTGATACCTGCTTCCATATCTCCTTTAAGCATTCCTGCGTAGAAGCTTCCTATAGACGGCTTCAGGTTTCCTTTATTGTTTTCTTCTATAGCTTCCTTAGCCACCTTATGCGGAGTTGCTCTCCATTTAAGATATCCATCAGCCTCAGTTAAGACTACCAGATCATCTGCACCGGTATTTAAGATATCATCCTTTGTTGCCTGTGCAGCCCTGCATTCCTTGGATAGGACAAAACGTGTTCCTGCATAAGCGCCTTCTGCTCCAACGCAAGCACTGGCCTTTGCCATCGCCTCATTCACGATTCCACCGGCAGCAAGTACCGGTATTTTTACCGCTTCAGCAATCAGCGCTGTCTTCACCATCGTTCCGGTCGCTTCGACAGGCATTCCACCTCCCTCATCACATCCTGTAGCAATGATCACATCAACACCGGCTTCCTCTGCTGCTTTTGCAGATGCCACAGTTGGATACATGTCGCGGTAGATGATCTTAAACCCTGCATCTTTCCACTCTCTAATCTGCGCAGAATCAATCGATCCTATTGCTGCCAGAACTTTTACTCCTTCTTCTTTACAGATCTCGATAGTTGCTTTGGAAAAGCCTGCCCCATCAAACACAGAAGTCATCACATTCATACCAAAAGGTTTGTCTGTCAGTTCCTTTGTCCTGCGGATCACTTTTCGCATTTCTTCCGCTGTTTCTTCTGGTGTTGCTTTTCCTGTCTCAAATCCGGCATTGAATCCTAAGATTCCCAGTCCTCCTGCATTGGATACCGCTGCAACTAATTCCGGGGAAGTGATCCATGTCATAGGTGCCTGTACCACTGGTTTCGTAATTTCTAATACTTCACATACTCTGTTCATCATTGCGCCTCCATTTCTTAAAGATCAAATACAAAATCTTCTATCGGTTTTCTTTCATAGTGCCAGGCGTTCGCTTTCGCCCTGTCATTCGGATAACCAAGACCCAACATCATGACTGGAATCATATGATTCGGAAGTCCAAAGGTATCCACAACTGTCTTAGAATCAAAACCCCTAACCCAAATCGTGTGCACGCCCAGCTCTTCCGCCTCATACATCATGGTTGCTGCCGCTATGCTGGCATCCTGTTCACCGGAATTGTAGTTTCTGTAATACTGATCACCTGGATTCATCCACACCTCCCTGACATCGTAGCAGACAAGGATCATCAGTGGCACATTGTAATGAAAATGAGTTACTGTCTTCAGCTTAGCCAATCCTTCCTCGCTGCGTATCAGGTAAAACTTCTGTGGCTGATAATTGCAAGCTGTCGGGACAGTCCGACCTGCTTCAAGGATCTTATCCAGCTTTTCCTGTTCTACAGGGCGGCTGTCGAAGAATCTCTCCGAGTATCTATTCTTTGCAAGTTCCAAAAATTCCATATGTTTACCGCCTTTCCAATCTTGTTATCTTTTCTTTATGTTCTACATTTTATAATCCATTCTTGCAAAAGTACACATACAGAATTATAATTATGATAGATATTTTTACATGTTTTATATTTTGTAAGAAATGGAGGGCATAATCATGGCTGATCGAACAAAAATATGGATTGCTGATACTATGCGGAAACTCATGGCAAAAAAGCCAATCGACAAGATTCGTGTGACAGAAATATGCAGGGAGGCGGAGATCGAGCGCCCGACTTTCTATTATCACTTCAATGATAAATATGACTTGATGGCATGGATTTTCTTCCAATCCGCTTATAATACAGATGTGTTGGACTTGGAATCTGCCGCCAGTGCACTTGACCAGATGAAAAAAGACTTCATATTTTACAAAAGAGCCTACGAGGATAACTCGCAAACTCCCATGTGGCAATATATGCTTGAATATTTCTCTGACCGCTATACACAGCTTGCAGTGACTTTATGCGGTACAAATACTCTGGATGAACAGACAAAATATAGCATCCGTCTTTACTGCTATGGAGCTCTCGGTATGACCAGAGAATGGCTCTTTAATGACAATATCACACCATCAAAGACTGTCATTCAGATGATGTTTAACTCTATGCCGGAGTCACTAAAGGCGATATATTTTCAATCCTAAAATCTTCACGCATAATACTTGTGGAAACCAAAATTCTCCTGGAATTCGGGCTTTTTAGGCAAGAATATATCCCACAAAAACTTTACCCTCGCTTATTCTTCATAATCATATTATTCTGCTGACATTTTGCTGACGCAAAAACCGGGAAGCCGCTAATTTAGAGGCTTCCCGGCGTTATTATGTTATTCAAACTCTATAGTAGCCGGTGGTTTCCCCGTACAATCATAGAGTACTCTATTTACATGTTTCACTTCATTTACAATCCTTGAAGACACCTTACCAAGTACTTCCCAAGGCAGCTCTGCTGCCTCCGCAGTCATAAAGTCTGTCGTTGTAACAGCTCTTAACGCTACTGCATAGTCATAGGTTCTCTCATCCCCCATAACACCAACTGAACGCATATTAGTAAGAGCGGCAAAATACTGTCCGATGCTTCTGTCTATACCTGCATTTGCAATCTCTTCACGGTAGATAGCATCCGCATCCTGTATTATCTTAACCTTTTCTTCTGTTACATCTCCGATAATACGGATAGCAAGTCCAGGTCCGGGGAAAGGCTGTCTGTATACCAGGTTTTCAGGTATTCCAAGCTCAAGACCGGCTTTACGTACTTCATCCTTGAACAAATCTCTTAAAGGCTCGATTATCTCCTTGAAATCCACATAGTCAGGAAGTCCGCCTACATTGTGGTGGCTCTTGATAACAGCAGATTTTCCCAAGCCGCTTTCGATAACATCGGGATAGATGGTTCCCTGTACTAAGAAATCTACCGTACCGATTTTCTTTGCTTCTTCTTCAAATACACGGATGAACTCTTCACCAATGATCTTTCTCTTTGCTTCCGGTTCGGAAACACCGGCTAATTTATCATAAAATCTCTGCTGTGCATTTACCCTGATAAAATTCAGGTCAAACTGCTCGGTAAAGATCTTCTCAACTTCATCTCCTTCGTTCTTACGAAGTAAGCCGTGATCTACGAAGATACAGGTTAACTGCTTTCCTACTGCTTTGCTGATCATAACTGCAGCAACAGAAGAATCAACACCACCGGATAATGCACAGAGAACTTTTTTGTCACCAATCTTTTCTTTCAGACTGATAATGGATTGCTCTGTAAAGGAATCCATTTTCCAGTCTCCGGAGCAACGGCATATTTCATAAAGGAAGTTATAAAGCATCTTGGTTCCTTCCTGGGTATGAACTACTTCAGGATGGAACTGTACTCCATAAAGTTTCTTTGCTTCCAGCTCAAGTCCTGCAGCCGGGCAGGAATCAGAGGTTGCGGTTACTTCAAAGCCTTCCGGTAATTTCTCTACATAGTCAGTATGGCTCATCCAGCAGACTGAGGTCTCGGTAACTCCTTTGAATAACAGGGATTTCGCATTGACTGTTACATCTGTCTTACCATACTCTCTCTTTGTTGCGCTGGTAACTTTACCTCCTAAAAGGTGCGTCATCAGCTGGCAGCCATAACAGATACCAAGCACCGGTATACCAAGTTCGAAGATTTCCTTATCGCAGTGAGGTGCATCTTCTGCATATACACTTGCAGGACCTCCTGTAAAGATGATACCTTTGGGTGCTATTTCTTTAATCTTTTCAATGCTTGTATTGTAGGGCAATACTTCACAGTATACATTACATTCTCGAACTCTTCTTGCAATGAGCTGATTATACTGTCCGCCAAAATCAAGGACAATTACCATTTCCTTATCCACTGGTTTTTCCTCCTAATGCTGTTTGTATATTCATTTTTCTCAACAGTGACCGTTAATATTCTTCTGTATCCTCTATAGGAAATCCAGACCAAAATATTTTTTTATTATATCAGACTTTCTTACAACTGGCAATGCTATATTAATTACCCTATTTATAACTATTCTTTACCTTATTTATTAAAGGAATAAAACTAACATCAATAAGAGAAAAAGCAGCTCGCAAAGCTGCTTTTATGACAACAACCATTATTACAATTATTGTAACTTACCAATATTATAATAAGAACAAAGAAATATCGTATTACAAGATCCAGCTAACATCATCATTAAGAATTCTAAAATAACACCTTATTAAAAATTCCTTATAATAATTCCTTAAAATAGTTTTTTAAAATAGTTTCTTATACTAAGTTTCTTATACTAAGTTTCTTATACTAAGTTTTTTAAAATAACTTCTTGCCTCATTATAACCTGAAATTGAACTAATTAAATTTATAGCCAGCTTTATCTGTGTTATTATTTAATCCAAACCAAATCGTGTAAAGGATACTCACCATGAACTACCCGAATAATAAAATCAGAATCACATAAAAGCAAACATCTAAATTATCTAACAAGATAATTAAACCTCAACTTGTTTATTGCAATTTACGTATAAAATATATTAAAATAATTCCCTAAAATAATTTCTTTCTACTAGACCATTTGCAAAAAATCAACTGCAAAAAATAGTCTAACTATCATATCACCCATCAGGTCAATTCGTCCAGATTCTTATAGTAGGACTCCATAAACTCCCCCATAAAGATCTCTGCCTCTTCCACCTGTAGTTCTTTAATCGCTTCCGTTATACTTTCCTTGGCACTTGAGAACTCCGTATTACCGGCCTTCTCCTCCTGAATACATTTTATAAGGGCTGAAAGCTTATCTGCTGCTTTTACCAGTTTCCATATGTATTCTTCTTCCTGCTTGGGAAAAAATATAGATTCATAATCTTCTTTAAAATCCTCCGGCAGCATAGAGAGCAGTCTTCTTGCCGCTTCTGCTTCAATCTCCTTAAAGGCTCCCTGTATGTTTCCGTTATAATATTTGATTGGTGTTGGCATATCCCCAGTAATTATCTCAGTGGAATCATGGAAGAGAGCTATTAAAGCGGCTCTCTCCCCATTTAAGTTCTTATTTAATCTTTTATTTCCTATGACCGCAAGGGCATGGGCTAATATACTGACCTCAAGTGTATGTTCAGAGACATTTTCAGGTCTGGAATTTCTCATTAATGCCCAACGCTCAATATATTTCATGCGAGACATCATGGCATAAAAATTATTCTCCATTTATACTACCGCCTCTTTATGATCTTCCAGCATCTTCTTAATATAGTATCCGGTATAGGATTTAGGAGACGCTGCTACTTCTTCCGGTGTACCTTTGGCAATTACTGTACCGCCTTTGTCTCCGCCTTCCGGTCCCATATCGATAATATAATCCGCTGTCTTGATAACCTCCAGATTATGCTCAATGACCACAACTGAATTCCCTCCCTCAGAGAGTCGTCTCAGTATCTCAATAAGCTTATGAACATCCGCAAAATGAAGTCCTGTAGTAGGCTCATCCAGAATATATATGGTCTTTCCTGTACTTCTCTTACTTAATTCAGTGGCAAGCTTGATTCTCTGTGCTTCACCACCGGATAACGTGGTTGAGGGTTGTCCCAGTCTGATATAAGATAAGCCTACATCATAAAGGGTCTCAATCTTTCTTCGGATAGAAGGCATATTTTCAAAGAATTTCATTGCTTCTTCTACTGTCATGTCAAGAACATCATAGATATTCTTACCCTTATAACGTACTTCAAGAGTTTCACGGTTGTAACGTTTACCGCCGCACACTTCACAAGGTACATATACATCGGGAAGGAAGTTCATCTCGATCTTTAAGATACCATCACCGGAGCAGGCCTCACAGCGACCACCTTTTACATTAAAGCTGAATCTTCCTTTGGTATAGCCCTTCATTTTTGCATCAGCTGTTGCTGAGAATAAGTCTCTTATCTGGTCAAATACACCAGTATAGGTTGCAGGATTGGATCTTGGTGTCCTTCCAATAGGTGACTGATCGATGTTGATTACTTTATCCAGCTTGTCTATGCCAATCATAGCCTCATGTTTACCGGGAATACAACGTGCCCTGTTTAAGTCTCTGGATAATCTCTTATTAAGTATTTCTGTTACCAGTGAGCTCTTACCGGAACCGGATACTCCGGTTACACAGGTCATAATGCCTAAAGGTATATCCACAGAAACATTCTTAAGATTGTTCTCGGTAGCACCTTTTATAGTCAGGTATCCCGTAGGTTTCCTGCGTTCATCAGGAACGGGAATTTTGATTCTTCCGCTTAGATAAGCACCGGTGATGGATTCTTCCACCTTCATAATCTCCTGGGCAGTTCCCGCTGCAATTACCTCACCACCGTGTTCACCGGCTCCGGGCCCTATATCGATAATATAGTCTGCTGCAAACATGGTGTCTTCATCATGTTCAACTACTATTAGTGTATTTCCTAACTCTTTCAGGTTCTTAAGAGTCTTAAGAAGTTTGTCGTTATCTCTCTGGTGGAGTCCAATACTAGGTTCATCCAGAATATAAGCAACACCTACAAGTCCGGAACCAATCTGTGTTGCCAGACGTATTCTCTGTGCTTCCCCACCGGATAGGGAACCAGTAGCACGGGAAAGAGAAAGATAATCTAGTCCTACATCCATTAAGAAACCGACTCTTGCGCAAATTTCCTTTAACACCAGTTCACCGATTTTAAGCTGGGTAGGTGTCAGTTTGAGATTTTTTAAAAAAGAACTTAAATCTCTGATGGAATAATCCGTTACTTCTGATATATTTTTATCTCCCACAGTTACTGCCAGAGAACCTTTTTTCAGTCTTCGTCCTCCGCATTCCTTACAGGGGGTAGTCTTCATAAAGCTTTCATATTCTTGTTTCGTTGTTTCTGAACCGGTCTCACGGTAACGGCGTTCCAGATTCTTAATGAGACCTTCAAAAGCAACATCATATACGCCTTCGCCTCTTTGTCCCTTATATCTTACCTTAACGACTTTTCCGTTGGTGCCGTGCATAAGCATATGCTTGATATTATCCGGAAGTTCCTCATAAGGTGTATTAAGGTTAAAGTTATATTCCTTTGAAAGTGCTTCCAAGGTACATCTGGTATAACTGCTCCTATCTGTTGCAGACTGCCAGCCAAGAGCAGCAATAGCTCCGTCTGCCAGACTGATAGAACCATCGGGAATTATCAGTTCTTCTGCAAATTCCATCTTGATACCCAGCCCGTGGCATTCCGGGCAGGCTCCAAAAGGATTATTAAAAGAGAAGCTTCTTGGCTCGATTTCTTCAATGCTTATATTACAATCCGGGCAGGCAAAGTTCTGACTGAAGCTTAAGGGCTTTTCTCCTGCTACGTCTATCATTAACAGACCTTCTGAAAGTTTCAGAACACTTTCAATAGAGTCGGAAAGACGTTTCTCAATTCCTTCCTTCACAATCAGACGGTCTACAATAATCTCAATATTATGTTTAATATTCTTTTCCAGTTTAATCTCTTCTGTCAGTTCGTATAGATGGCCGTCAATCATAACTCGGATATAGCCGCTTTTCTTAGCCTGCTCCAGTAATTTGACATGTTCACCTTTTCTTCCCCTTACAACAGGTGCCAGAAGCTGAATTCTGCTGCCTTCCTTTAACCGCATGATTTCATCTACCATCTGATCCACGGTCTGCTTCTTGATTTCCTTACCGCACTTAGGGCAATGAGGAATTCCTACTCTGGCATAAAGCAAGCGGAAATAATCATAGATTTCTGTAACGGTTCCTACAGTGGAACGGGGATTACGGTTGGTAGACTTCTGGTCAATGGAGATTGCCGGTGACAGACCTTCAATGCTCTCTACATTGGGTTTTTCCATCTGTCCCAAGAACTGTCTCGCATAAGATGAGAGAGATTCCATATATCTTCTCTGTCCCTCTGCATATATGGTATCAAAGGCCAGAGAGGACTTACCGGATCCGCTTAAGCCTGTTAACACTACAAATTCATCCCTGGGGATATTTACTGTGACATTCTTTAAATTATGTTCCTTGGCTCCTCTTATCTTTATATAATGTTTCTTATCAGCCATTTTAACCTCTTTCTTCCTATCAAAGCTCAGCTTGATATTCATTAAATAGCAGTACTTCTATGTTTTACTAAACTTGTTGCCAGTGTCCAGACATCATCATTCATTTTGGCGCATTTAATGCTGTCTGTATATATTTAATTAATTCCTGTTATGGTTAGAAATCTCAATATCGTGAAAAATCCAATATCTTTTCTTTTTGAAATCATATCATAACGCATAAATTAGCATATTATTAACTACAAAGAATCTATAAATAAAAATACGGATTGAATATCTGTCGTCTCTGTCTTGCGAACAAGGCTTTAAATAGTTGGTTGTATCATATTCGCAAACTGTAACTAACTGCCTGGACAAATCTCACCTAATACAACATCTGTAATTTAAGCTAATACCACTAATGCTTTGTTGTCATGATACTATCCTCTTCCGTAAGAGAAGAAAGCAGCCTGGAAGAATGCCGCTAATGCTTTGTTGTCATGACAGGACAGCTTACACGGCTTTACAGCGGATGGCTGTATAAGCCTATTCCTCATTCTCTGATTTGTTTCCGCATAAATATCAGGCATAAATATCAAGTACAAATATTTATTCATTTTCGCATAAAGACAGTACCAATACTCTAGTCTTCCATATCATGGAGCTGCTTCTTTAATTCCATCAAATGATCTCTTAACTCGGCTGCAAGTTCGAAATTCAGCTCTGCAGCTGCTGTCTGCATATCCTTGGTAACTTTCTTGACAACTGCCTCCAGCTCTTTGCGGGACATGGATTCCGGATCCTTATCCATCTTATAGAAGTTCTTATCGGCCTTTTTCGAGATTCGTATTAGTTCTCGTACCTTCTTCTGAATGGTGGTAGGTGTTATACCATGCTCTTCATTATATTTCTGCTGGATGGCTCTTCTTCGGTTGGTCTCTGATATCGCTTTATTCATCGAATCTGTCATCTTATCCGCATACATGATAACTCTTCCTTCTGAGTTACGGGCTGCACGTCCGATTGTCTGGATAAGCGAAGTCTCTGAACGTAAGAAACCTTCCTTATCAGCGTCTAAGATGGCTACCAGAGTGATTTCCGGAATATCAAGACCTTCCCTAAGTAAGTTAATACCCACCAATACATCGAATACATCCATACGCATGTCACGAATAATTTCAGATCGTTCCAGGGTATCGATATCAGAATGGAGATATTTCACACGGATTCCAACTTCTCTCATATAAGCAGTCAGATCCTCTGCCATCCTCTTGGTCAGTGTGGTAACTAATATCTTATTCTTATTCGCTACTTCCTTATTTACTTCGCCAATCAGGTCATCAATCTGCCCGTTAACAGGTCTGACCATAACCTCCGGGTCCAAAAGACCGGTAGGTCTGATAATCTGTTCCGTACGTAATAATTCGTGTTCTTTCTCGTAAACAGAGGGGGTTGCAGATACAAACATCATCTGATTAATCTTATTCTCAAACTCTTCAAAATTCAAAGGTCTGTTGTCCTTAGCAGATGGCAGACGGAAACCATAGTTAACCAAGGTACTCTTTCTGGCCTGGTCGCCTGCATACATACCTCTAATCTGTGGTATGGTAATATGGGACTCATCCACGATAATTAAGAAGTCATCGGGAAAATAATCTATCAGGGTATGAGGAGTACTTCCCGGTTCCAGTCCCGAAAGATGTCTGGAGTAATTCTCAATACCTGAGCAGAAGCCGGTCTCCCGAAGCATCTCTATATCAAAGTTCGTTCTCTCTGCAATTCTCTGAGCTTCCAGGAGCTTGTCTTCACTCTTAAAATAGAGTACTCTTTCATCTAATTCTTCCTGAATTGTCTTAATAGCACCCTCTAACTTTTCCTGTGATACTACGTAATGGGAAGCCGGAAAGATTGCCATGTGTTCCAAGGTACATTTAATTTCTCCTGTAAGTACATCAATCTCTGTTATCCGGTCAATCTCATCACCAAAGAATTCCACACGGACAGCCCTGTCATCGGAAGTAACAGGGAATATCTCTACCACATCTCCGTTAACACGGAAGGTACCACGCTTGAAATCCATATTGTTTCTGGTATATTGAAGGTCTACCAGCTTTCTTAATATCTCATCCCTCTCCCTTACCATTCCGGGACGTAAGGATATTACCATCTCCTGATAGTCAATGGGATCTCCTAAACCATAGATACAGGACACACTGGCTACAATAATTACATCTCTTCGTTCTGATAAGGCTGCTGTAGCAGAATGCCTCAGCTTATCAATCTCATCGTTAATTGCTGAATCCTTCTCAATATAGGTATCTGTTGAAGGCACATAAGCTTCCGGCTGATAATAATCATAATAGCTGACAAAGTACTCTACGGAATTCTCAGGAAAAAACTCTTTAAATTCACCATACAGCTGCGCTGCCAGGGTCTTATTATGTGCTATTACCAGAGTTGGCCGGTTAAGCTCCTGAATAACATTGGCCATGGTAAAAGTCTTTCCGGAACCAGTTACGCCAAGGAGAGTCTCAAACTGGTTTCCTTCCCGGAAACCTTGCAAAAGCTGCTTTATCGCCTCTGGCTGATCTCCAGTAGGAGCATATTCCGAAACAAGCTTAAATTCACTCATTTTACTATCCTTTCTTATAGCGCACTGCCTTCTTACGACCATCTGACTTATGGGGTGTTACGACACTTGCAGAACGCTGCATCCTTCCTCGTTAACTTCGTCTATATAAGTATGGGTTTCTGATCTTCCTTTCTAAACCGGAATCCAGAATAACCAGTATATTTACCTAATATCAATTTCATGTCATTATATCATACCTGTAAATTGAATGCAATAATTTTTCGAATGTTTGTTCTGTATTTGCATAGAGAAAAACAGCCAGCTGTTATCGGTTTTCTTGTCACATTTTACAATAATCTCCGATTATAAGCTGGCTGTTCACTATATGATTATTTATGGGTATTGCTTCAAATTCGATTTGACGAAAAGACCCGTGGCACGCTGCTAGCACCCCATGCTCTGCCTCGCTCAGAGGAGCAAGACAGAGCTCAAAAAGTGTCTCTGTGAACTATTTTCGGCAAATTAACACTTTCACTTTATCTACTTATTTTTTTGCTTTTATTTCTTTGTTCAGAATACTGATAGCCTTTTGAAGCTGATTATCTTCCTTCTTCTCAATTACGACTTTCTTACGAAGTGCTTCATCAAGCTCAACTGTTACATCAGGAGAAATACCAATCTTATGGATGTTTCTACCCTTAGGAGTATAATATTTGGATACGGTAACTTTAATTGCAGTCCCATCGGTTAAAGGAAGAATGGACTGAACAATACCTTTACCAAAGCTTGTAGTTCCGACGATTGTTCCCTTTTCATAATCCTGAATGGCACCGGCAAAGATTTCAGAAGCACTTGCGCTGTTTCCGTTAATCAGCACAGCCAAAGGTTTATTAAATTCCTCTTTGCCGTCGGATTTGTATTCATCACGGTTGCCGTATTTGTCTTCTGTATATACAATCAATCCGTTGGGGAGCATACGGTCCAGCATATCTACCACGGTATCAAGTAATCCTCCCGGGTTATTTCTGATGTCAATTACAAGACCTTTCTGTCCCTGTTTCTCAAGGTCTGCAAGTGCCTGTCGGAACTGTTCTGCTGTAACCTCATCAAACTCAGAGATAGCAATATATCCTATCTTATTATCAAGCATTTCATACTCAATGGTAGGCACTTCTACTTTACGTCTGGTTATTGTAAATTCAATGGGATCAGCTTCACCTTCCCTGACAATGGTTACATTAACAGTGGTACCTTCTTCTCCTTTGATTTTACCGACAACTTCCGTGATATCTTTGCCTGTTACTTCTTCCTCATTTACTTTATAAAGTACATCTCCCGGCAGAAGACCTGCTTCATAAGCAGGACCGCCTACAAAAGGTTTCACGATTGAGAGTACTCCCGTCTTAACATCGGAGGAAACTGTTGCACCAATACCATAATATACACCGCTGGAGGATTCCATTAAGGCCGTATACTCCTCTTTGGTATAATATACGGAATAAGGATCATCAAGACTTTGCAGAAGCCCTTTGTAAATACCCTCTGCCATGGTATTCTTATCTACCTTTTCCATATAATACTTATCTATCAGGCCTTCCAGTTTATCGATTTTCTTAAGGATATCCTGATCTGTTACCTGCGCTGCAGCAGATGCACTGGTATTCTCTGTCTTAACAGAATCATTTTCCCTCAGCAGGTTCTCATTTATCTTATTGGCAAAGACCGTTACAACAATTGCTACAATAACAAAAGTTGCAGCTAACCCGGATAAAAATCCGTTCAGAAATTTATTCTTCATTGCTTTTACCTCTTTTCCGGGTCAGTCGGTACAATGGCTGCCCCTAATTTTAAAGTCGTTGTATATCGCAAGGGTATTTTATTGAATTCTTTTCTCGTTAGTAACTGACGTAGTTCATGGGATTCTTATATTCACCGTTTACAGTGACAGCAAAGTGCAGATGAGGTCCGGTGGATATTCCTGTTGACCCTACGAGAGCTATCGACTGTCCCTGGCTCACTTCATCGCCTACCGATACCAGAAGCTTAGAACAATGCATATAGATCGTATAGGTACTGTTACCATGATAAATCATAATGTAATTACCACCAGAAACACTATAAGAGGCGGTTACAACACTTCCTCCAGCAGCCGCAACAATCGTTGTACCGGTAGGGGCGCCAATGTCAATTCCTTTATGGTATGTACTGGCACCTTCCGTAGGCTGGTCACGGTAACCAAATCCGGAGGTTATTCTGCTGCTTGAAGGAACAGGCCACTTAAAGCCGTTTACCGTAGTTCCTGAAGAACCGCTATCACCTGAGGAGGAATTGTTGCCCGTAGAATTATTGTCTGAATCAGAGGAGTTTTGATTCTTGGCTTCTTCCTGCTTTCTTCGCTCTTCCTCTTCTTTTCTTTTACGTTCTTCCTCTTCTTTCCTTCTGCGCTCTTCTTCTTCGATTCTCTTTCTCTCAGCTTCTAACAATTGCTCGATAGCCGCTTCTTGATCCGCGATTTTCTGCGTATATTCAGCTGACAGTGCCTCTGACTGGTTTATACTCTTCTGGTACTTGACAACTTCCGCATTCTTATCCTTCAGCAATCTCTCGATGGTACCCTGTTCAAAGGTAAGTTCATCCTTTAAGGTATTCAAATCCTCCAGTACTACCTTTTGTTCGGCTTCTTTTTTTGTTACTTCTTCTTTTAGTTTCTTGTAGCCTTCTAAAAGCCCGTTATCATACTCTGTGATTTTCTCCTTATATTCCATTTGATTCAGCATATCGGAAAAATCCTCTGACTGCAGGAGTATTTCAAGAATACCTGTATCGCCGTTCTCATACATATATTTAATACGGCTCTTCATAACAGAATACTGGTCTTTTTCTTTCTCTTTCGCTTTTACTAAATCTTCTTCAATAATTTTCAAATCACTTTCTGCTGTCTTTATCTTCTCATTGAGTTTATCAACTTCCTCGGTAAGATCATTCAGCTCCAAATCTAATTTCTCGATATATTTAAGTATATCATCTTTTTCTTTTTCTAATTCCTTAATTTTCGATTCAGTTTCTTCCTTTTTTCGTTCAAGGGCTGTCTTATTCTGTTTCGCTTTATCAATTTCACCAGCATAACTCAAGATATTCTGAGTAGCAAATATCAGAACCAATAATACTATCGGAACAAGCTTTAATTTTCTATGTACTAATTTTTTAAAATCAACAGGACGGCCTTTTCGATCTGTAAACTGTATCCTCTTCATTCGCACCTCTTCCCCTTTTTCATTGCATGTCTACTTGCCTTCTTTTAAACGCAGCTGCTTTCTAACAGTGAGATAGCTGCCAAAGAATCCGATTCCCACTCCCAAAATAAGGCTTAAGGGAACCAGTGTTTTAAATATACCATTAACTTCAATAAATTGAAAGGTCCTGAAGATATTATTATATTTTCCAGATATGTAATCTATCAATCTATTATACATAAAATATAGAAATACCAACGGAATTACCGAGCCCAAAAACCCAATTGTAATTCCTTCTACAATAAACGGTGCCCGGATAAAGGAATCCTTTGCTCCGATTAATTTCATAATTGAAATCTCTTCTCTTCTTACGGCAATACCCATTGTTACAGTTGTATTAATGAGGAATATGGCCACACCAAAGAGTATAATGATAATCGCTCCCGACACATAACCTACTAAGGCATTAAAGGTTTTAAAGGTATCTGCGATTGTGTCCGAATGATTAACCTGCCTTACTCCATCCAGTCTTTCAATAAAAGATACCAGGTCCTTTTGCATGGAGACATCATTTAATTTTACCGTATAGGATGCAGAATCCTTGAGAGGATTATCTTCCCCAAAGCTTTCTGCCAATTCTTTATTCAGATATTTTTCTTTATAGTTATTCCAGGTTTCCTCTGCGGAGACAAAGGTGATCGAAGCCACTTCTGCTCTTGTTCTGATCTCATCCCCTATAGTATCTATCTGATCCTGGCTGATGCCTTTGTCAAAAAATACTGTTACACCTACAGAGGTCTCAGCTGTCTTAACCATAAATTGAAAATTAGCAACCACAAAGTAAAAGATACCAAAAAGAAACAAGCAGGCTCCAATAGTTCCCACGGAAGCTGCTGAGAACATCCTGTTTCTGCGGATATTCTTAAAACCCTGTTTCATGCTGTAAATTATCGTACTAATACGCATGGGAATATCCACCTCTTTGCTCATCGCTGATTAATATGCCTTTACTCATAGTAATCACTCTCTTTTGCATTTTGTCTACAATTTCCTTGTTATGTGTTACTACAACTACGGTTGTTCCTCTTTTGTTAATATCCTCAAGCAAACGCATAATTTCCCAGGAATTCTTAGGGTCCAGGTTACCGGTAGGTTCGTCTGCCAGTAAAATGACCGGATTATTCACGAGGGCTCTGGCTAAGGCAACTCTTTGCTGTTCACCGCCGGAAAGCTCTGTAGGCAGGGATTTCTGCTTATCTAAGAGCCCCATAAGGGATAGCATAAGGGGAACCTGTCTTCTGATAGTACTTGCGGACACCTCGATTACCCGCTGGGCAAAGGCAACATTTTCATAAACGTTTCGATCTTTTAACAATCGGAAATTCTGGAACACAACTCCGATTCCTCTTCTGTATTTTGCAACCTGTCTATGTCTCATTCTTGTCAAATCTTTAAAATTTACATATATTTTCCCGCTGGTGGGTTCAATTTCCTTTAAAATCAATTTTATCAGCGTTGATTTTCCTGAACCGCTGCTGCCAACTATAAACACGAACTCTCCTTTTGTAATCTGAAAGCTTATATTATTGATAGCCGGAGTCCCCTTTTGATAGGACTTTGATACTTTGTCAAAAACTATCACCGGAGCATCTGCTTCTTCCAAACTCTTATTTCTATTGTTATTCATTCCCAACACCTTTCTAAAACCTGGTGAACTCCTCATCCTTTTTGTAATTAATAGCTTATGAATACCGAACGTATAGATACTGAATTAATAAATATAGAACCAATAAGTACTGTCCAATAAATACCTATCTATTACCAATCTATAAGTAACAATTTTTATAAGCAACATTCCGTAAATATTAATCCGTAAGTAACGATTTATAGGTAACGTTTCTCAAGTAACAATCCAAAATTCCATATGTAACGATTTATAAGTAACGTTTCTTAAGTAACAATCCGTAAGTACCAATCTATAAGTAATTTCATATGTACTAATTCATAAGTACCTATTCATATGTGTTAATCCATAAGTACTAATTATAAGTATGGACTTATAATTAGTATTCCATAATTTCTAATCCATAAATACTGATTCTATATACCAGTGATAAAGTATTTATCTCAAAACTGTCAAAGAACATATCTAAATATATAACAATATAAATGAATCCTGTGTAAAAGAATAGAGGGGGGCTCTCAAAGAGAAAGCCTTACCCTCTTACTAAACACTATGATATCTCCAGCTTTTCTCTAGTATTCCAGTGTTTCCATGTACTTCATATATTTAACAACCATTAATGCAATCTTGAAGGTGATAGCATCTTCAAAAACCCTTAAATCCAGATTAGTGCTCTTCTGAAGCTTATCCAGACGGTAAACCAGAGTATTTCTATGAATATATAACTGTCTGGAAGTCTCTGATACGTTCAGATTATTCTCAAAGAATTTGTTGATGGTAGTTAAAGTTTCCTCATCAAATTCATCAGGAGATTTTCCGTCAAAGATTTCCTTTATGAACATCTTGCATAAAGGCATGGGAAGCTGGTAAATAAGTCGTCCAATACCCAAATTACTGTAAGCCATTACATTTCTGTCACTGTAGAAGATCTTTCCAACGTCCAGCGCCATCTTAGCTTCTTTATAAGATCTTGAAACATCCTTAATCTCATTTACGATAGTACCAAAGGCTACATGAACCTTAGTCATTGCTTCTGTGTTAAGCATGTCCAAAATTATCTTAGCCGTCTTATTCATATCGTCATAAGTTTCATTGGGCTTTAACTCTTTTACCAGGATAATGTTCTTCTCATCAACTGCAGTTATAAAATCCTTGGTCTTGCCTGAGAAAAGTCCTCTTACGGTTTCAAGAGCATTGATGTCCTTCTCGTTCTTTGTCTCAATTATGAAGACAACTCTTCTGACATCAGTCTCGATATGAAGCTTTTTTGCTCTGTTGTAGATATCTACTAACAAGAGATTGTCAAGGAGAAGGTTCTTAATAAAGTTATCCTTATCATATCTCTCCTTATAAGCAACTAACAGGTTCTGTATCTGGAAAGAAGCAATCTTACCTACCATATAGACATCATCACTGTCGCCTTTTGCTAATATTACATATTCCAACTGGTGCTCATCAAAAACCTTAAAGAACTGATAACCCTGAAGCACCTGGCTGTCGGCAGGGGATTCCACAAAGTTCAGAACTGCATTTTCATAGTCATCTGCATTATTTATAGTAGTTGCCAGAGTTTTTCCTTCTGTATCCATTACACAGAGATCTATTCTGGTAATACCTTTTAAGCCTTCAATGGTGCTCTGCAGAATTTGATTCGATATCATATTGTCACTCCTTTTTTTATTCGTACTTAAAACCAAAAATTTATAACCCTTATTTTAGCATTGTTTTCGTAGAAAGTAAACTAAATTTACACAAATTTAATAATATTATTCGTACAATACTGTTAATTCCTCTGGTTTTCTATATAGTTTATTTACTAAACTTTTATTGGGCGTTAGTATTCTTACTTTTAATTTTAAAAAGCTACTTTATAATACTGACCTTCAGATTTTATAACTATACAAATAATTTGCATTATCAGTTAAGTTAAGTATAAACCTTGTACATGTGTATTAATAAGAACTTCTTGTTTTTTGCGGATACTACTTTTATTCTTTTATATATAGCATCCATTCATAAGCTACTGGTTCCATACATAAACTAGGTTAAGTCATTCGCTAGATTCAAGAATAACTAAGTTAGGCCCTAAGCTGGGTCTTTCCATAGTATAGCTTAGGTCACGAGCTGGTTTCAGGTATATAATTACCTCGGTCTTGCGCTGGTTTCAGATATTTTATTGCCTCGATTTTGCGCTGCTCAGATATATAAATGCCTCGGTCTCGCACTGGTTCAGGTATGTAATTGCCTCAATTTTGAGCTGGTCTCAGATATATAATTGCCTTGATCTTGCGCTGGTTTCAGGTATATAATTGCCTCAATCTTGTGCTGATTTCAGCTATATAATTGCCTTGATCTTACGATGGTTTCAGATATGTAATTACCCCTATCTTGCGCGAGTCACAGGTATATAATTGCCTCAATCTTGCATTGGTTTCAGATATATAACAGCCTCTGCCATAAATTAGTTTTATGCATTTATTGACTTTCGTCTATGATTAGGCCATGCGCCATGCGTATTATTTGCTAAAGCAAAAAGTAAGCAACTTCTGTGGATCCCCCTATAATTGATTTTATAAAGCAAAAACAGAGAACCCATAAGAGTTCTCTGCTTATATTAATAATAAATTATATTTGCTTTTAAACAGTGATTAATGTACCGCTTTACCATCCTTGATAATAGAATGATTAGTGTGTAATAACCTGCTCTGTCTCTTTATCAAATACATGAATCTTAGTTAAGTCAAATGCTACCTTGATTGTATCGCCAGGTCTAGCAGTTGTACGAGGATTTACTCTTGCAGTTACATCGAACTGATCTACTGAGAAATACAGGTAAACTTCAGCACCTAATAACTCGTATACTCTTACAGTTGCATTAACAACACTGTCAGGTGAGCTGCTGATGAACATTTCTTCATCTTTCACATCTTCAGGACGAATTCCTAAGATAACAGTCTTATTCTCATATCCGCCTTCAAGAACCTTCTTGCCTTTAGCTTCAGGTAATTTGATGGAGTGTGAACCAAACTTTAAGGAAACTGTGCTGCCATCTTTTACTACAGTAGCTTCGATTACGTTCATCTGAGGTGAACCAATAAAGGTTGCTACGAATAAATTGTTAGGCATGTTGTACAGGTTCTGAGGAGAATCAACCTGCTGAACAACACCGTCTTTCATTACAACGATTCTTGTTCCAAGTGTCATAGCCTCTGTCTGATCATGTGTAACGTAGATGATAGTTGTCTGAAGTCTCTGATGTAACTTGGAGATCTCAATACGCATCTGTACTCTTAGCTTAGCATCCAAGTTGGATAAAGGCTCATCCATAAGGAATACTTTAGGATTACGAACGATAGCACGACCCATGGCAACACGCTGTCTCTGTCCACCGGATAAAGCCTTAGGCTTACGGTCTAATAAGTGCTCAATGTCAAGGATCTTAGCTGCTTCACGTACTAATTTCTCGATCTGGTCTTTAGGAGTTTTTCTTAACTTAAGACCAAATGCCATATTATCATAAACAGACATGTGAGGATATAAAGCGTAGTTCTGGAAAACCATCGCGATATCTCTGTCTTTGGGTTCTACATCATTTACTAACTTATCGGCAATCCATAACTCACCGCCTGTGATTTCCTCCAGACCTGCGATCATACGTAATGTTGTGGACTTTCCACAACCTGAGGGTCCTACGAAGATGATGAATTCTTTGTCAGCGATTTCAAGATTAAAATCTTTAACAGCTACAAAACCGTTGGGGTATGTTTTGTTGATGTTCTTTAAAGATAAACTTGCCATTTTATAATTTCCTCCCTAAATTTTAATGCCATCATGTGCTCTGTCTTGTACTATTACTATATGTCTAACTATACACTATTAGCACAATGAAAGCCATATCCCAATTCCACAAATTAATTTTTGCCATTTTGTGTACTTTGTATATTCAACTTAAAAATAAGTACTTTTACCGATATTTTGTTGACTGCCCGTTAATTTTACTGTCTATATTCTCTAAAACCCTCGCCCATAACCTCTCTGGCATCACTCACAATGATGAAAGCTCTGGGGTCGACTTCCGCAACCAGTTCTTTTAATTCAACAATTTCCTTCTTGGAAACTACACAAAACAGCATTTTCTTTTCCTTATTTGAGTACATACCGGTAGCAGAAATACCGGTGACCCCCCTGTCCAGGTCAGCTATAATGCGCTCAGCAATTTTTTCATAATGCTCAGAAATGATATAGGCCATTTTGGCAAACTTAAGACCTTCCAGAATGCTGTCAGATATTTTTGCAGTGATGTATACAGCAATTATTGCGTAAAGTGCCTTTGTAATACCAAAGCTTATAATACCGATAGTAACTACGATAGCATCTATAACAATAAGAATTCTTGGAACTGTATGATAAGGAATAAATTTATGAATTATCATAGCTAACATGTCCGTACCACCGGTAGAGGCATTGGCAGCAAATACAAGACCAATTCCTACTCCTCCGATTACTCCGCCAAAAACCGCTGCCAGCAGATAGTCGTGTCCCAGAAAATTAATATCAGAAGGTACGAGAGCAAGGGCTAAGGTGAAACTGATCTCCGCTAAAAAAGCATGTTTAACAAAAGTCTTACCACGAACCAGTATAGCTGCAATAAATAAAGGTACATTCAGCGCCAGGTTGGTAATCCAGATGGGTATTCCGTCCTCAATAACCAAACCAGTCAGCTTCTTTATAACAATAGCAAGACCGGACAAGCCTCCTGTTACCATTTCCATTGGTTCATATACCAGGTTCACAGACACTGCCATTAAGATTGTTCCTACTATAATAAGTATATAGTGGGTAAACTTATTTTTATAAACATGCATTTCCATATCGTATCACCTTTTCTGTAGGTATTTTTCAACTATTATTAAGCTAAACTTAATATTTAACTTTAAAATTTGTTATGGCCCGGATATACTTTTATCATATCACTGTATATTCTTATTTAATTTTAGCCCTTTCACGGTTCTTTATACTTTTGATTTTAATCAGAGTTGTGAAGACAAAATTAACTCATGGATATTTTATCCATTAAGAGCCATTTTATAGTATAACAGAAAAGTTTTAGATAGACAAGACAGATTAATGAGTACCTCTTGAGGTCCAATCTCCGTTGACATTTTTATTAGCATAATAGATGATGTAGTCACCATCCTGAAAATTAAAGGTTATACCGCCATAACTGGTCTTCTGATACTGATACCCTTCTCTTTTCCACATGTTACAATAGCCGTTAGTGCTGTTCTTTTCATTAATATAGCTTAGATTTAGTGTGCCGTGTTTTACCGTTGTAATGTCAAAGTTCACGATGATATAGCCTTCTTTTAGCCAAAAGGATTCCTTATAATTCAACCCTCCATTATTTATAGCATATTGAGTTACATCAAAGCCTTTTGGTACTATATGTACTTCCGCCGGCAGATAATATTCACCATACCATTTCTGTACGCTGGTTGCGACTTGTTTTGCCGTTACTCCTGAGGGAATCTGTGTGATGGTACCAACATACATCCTAAGGCTGGAAGGTAACATGATATTCATAAAATTATATACCTTTTTATGCTGTGATTTGATTTTTTGTAACGTTACTCCCTCAAAAAAAGCTGTCTTTTCAAGTTCACTTTCCGGAATACCCAGGTAAGGATCTCCTGTCTTGATGGACTTATCATTCTCAAGGTCAATATTTCCACCCATCTTAACCATGACATTTTGCTTGCCACCAAAAGTTTCAGAGTAGTAAATATCAACTTCCTTACGATTGTTACCCTTCTTATCTACATAGTAGAACTTAGGCTGTATTCTTACATAATCATCCTTCTCTGCCATACTACCAACTGTAGTAAGCGAAAAACGTGTCATGTACCCGGTTTTTAAGATACCCTGATTCTTATATACAGGATGGCTGCCGTTTACCATTGTTAGTGTGTACTTAGCATCCTGTCCATTACTGTTTCCATTCTGATCTTTTGTACCAACAGTATATTTAAATCCGGTCATTTTAAGGGAATTAGACAAACGAAATACTTTTTCCCAAATTGGATAGTCTGTAACATCGTAGATATTTAATCCGTAAATTCTTCCGGATATCTGAACAATAGAGTTATCTTCTGCTGCATAATTATCAAGTCGTGTATTTGCCACGTCTTCAACTTTTTCCAACTTATCATTCGCAGCTGCGTTAATAGCAGTACTCCTATACCGGATTTCATATCTTCCTTCAGGAACCCATATGGGTACATAGAACAATGTGTTTTCAGTAACGCTAGTCCAGGTATTTTGGGGAATGTATGTCCCGCTTGTTGAGCTACCTTTGTATACATCAAATGCAAATTTAACTTGCCTGCTTGCTATGTATTTTGAATAATCTCGGTATCCGTATCCTTTTATATCCCTGTGACTTCCCGTTGTTGGAAGTGTTACATAAAAAGGTCTATCAAGTACCAGGGATGCATAAACCGGATCTGGTGTAATCATCTGGTTGTCTTTCCGGTTATCCTGTACCATTCCATCACATACAACCGGAGTATGTACTACCACTGGATTTATATCACTGATTTCATATTGTTCTTCAATTTCAAATATCGTTTCGTTTCCGATATTAACAATAGGTTTGTAATTAACTATTCCCTCGCTTGAGTACTCTTCATTTGCCAATGTTCCTGGTATAACTAATCCAGATTTAAAGAAAACATTATCTCTTACCTCCTCTTGTCCTTCCGGAATGGCAATGGGATTAGTTGTTTCTTCTTCCTTTATTGCATCTGATATGATTGTTTGTCCATTAAATACTAACTTATCATTTTTACATTTAATCTTGACGATGGCTGCTTCCGCTTTATCTTTCCAATCCTCTGTAGGTATCGAAGGTTCTGTAGATTCACCATTGATAGTTTCTCCCGGCAACCTAACTGTTTTCACTTCTCCATCATTAAGAGGAGTAACTAAGTGTTCGCTTTCCTCTGTAGAATTCGTATAACTCACTGTGGGTGAAGTATAACTTGCGGGAGTCATTTCTACTTTACCACCTGGTAAGGCATCATTAAGTACTATTGCTTTATCAAGGCCGTATACCACTAAGGCATCAATATACCAATATGAATATTTACGCTCGATGTAATATGTCTTCGTTATTGGAACAATGGAGCTTTTATCATGCTTTTCTCCCTTTGTATCCGTTTCCGTCCAGGTAAGTGTATAATTCTTTGTTACATTTACCGGATAGACTTTCGTTCCGGATTTTTTGATAAAGTTATAAGCGGAAAGATACTTACTTGTTTTTACATTGGCATAGAGACTTTCTGTGCCTGGGATTCCGTCCAGGACATCGTAAGTTTCATTCCCCCTGGTATCTGCAGCTATTACGGCTGTTGGATCTATTATTTCAACCTCCCTTGACATATTGTCCTCTGTTTCACTGGGGAGTTTCTCACTGAATTTACGGTACATTGCAACAATCTTAAGTCCCTTGTCTTTGACTGTATATTCCCTATCCCTTAAATAGCTGATTGCTGAAGCATATTCACTTGCTGATAAAAAGGGATTGATATCCGTTTTTCGATTTCCTACGTTCTTCTTTGGCTCTCGAAGATTAACATAATAGAGTCTGTAAAGATAGTATTTTGTACCGTCTATATGATCCGATATCTTAGTGCTATTGGTTGTGAAGATTGTATTTTTAGTCTGTGCTGTATAGCTTTTTGAATCGTGCAGCGTGCTTGTACCATTACTATAAATTCTTCTTTCAATTGCAATTGGTTCTTTGTTGTCAGTTCCGTAATGGAATTCAAGTTCAAGATCAAAACGATCTTCAAAATCAGATGTATCATTCCAAGTCTCCGCTGTTGCAATTCCATAAGGTTTTCCGGATAAATTATAGTATTCAAAATTATTTTCTTTATCACCATACACGGTGTGAAAAATACCATTAAAATATATAGTATCATTTTCTTTGACTTCATCTAATTTCGTTTTACTAAATGCCGCATTTACTTGGCTAATATTAAAAGTAAATGTTGTATATACTTTTCCATCAGCACCATTCACAGATTTTTTCTGTCCATCTTCAAGCTTAAAAATAGCATATTCTTTGTCTTTTCGTGGAAATCCTTTTGTTTTATCTCTACGAACCGTAAATCCTATGGTTTTCCATCTTATTTCGGAAGTAGCTTTTGTATCTCTTGTTGTAAATGTTATATCACCATTCTTTATATTCATTCTTAAATCTGGTTTATCATCATCGTCATCAGCATAAGTTATAATGCTAGGCAGCAATATAATCATCAAGCAAAACAAAATGAATATTATTCCCTTTATAATTCTTTCCATTTCTGATATTTTCCTTATTCTCCTTTGTAAAAATAATCGTCCAAAGCATCATCAAATATAGCAAAATCACTTCCATTACTAGAACCATTTGCAGTTGCAAGTTCAATATCATAAACCCCCTCAAACCATTTATCTCTAATTAATCCCTGAAAATTCACATGTTTTCTTGAAAAGAATAAATCTTCTTGGGCTTTTTTTTCACCAGGAAAAGATACTTTAAATTTTACATATACTCTTATTCTATAACTCTGGTCAAAGTATAAAGAAGATGGCTCAACAGAAATCACCGAACTTTTTATGACTACTTTATTTTTCTTAACAGAACTCACATATGTTTTTATATCATCAGTTGTCTTTTTATTAGATGATGCATTACTATAAACAAAATATGTTTTCCTTAAGTTGTTTACCCATGTATTATTGACAGTACGATAATCTATGTTTAAACGATATTTTAGATTATCTTCAACTTTCTTTACCCAGGTATCAGCGAATTGATAAATACTTGTGGGGTCTGAAGCTTCATTTTCTTTCTCTCTTGCAATATATGCTGCAGATGCATAGTCCTTTCCCTCTACTGGTTCCCATGAATATGTAGCCCTTTGGTACATAAACTTCATTTCATAAAAAGAATTTGGATAAGCTTCTAATATGTAAGGATAACTTTTTGCATTCTTCGGAAGATTTGTTGTCCTTATCAACTGCCCATCAGGACTAAGTTTTGCCCTGCCTTTCGTATTCTTCAGCAAAGCTACAACTTTTTTTGCATCTGCAGTAGTCAAATAATCATAGCCATCAAATGCTCTGTTCTGTATGTACATTCCATTGCTTTTTCCAACAATAAGACCTTTTGCATAAACCTTTGCAACAGCTTCTCTTTTCCCTGCAGGTATTTTCTTAATATCAGAAATTCTTTTGGCTAGAATAATTTCAAGTAACTCAGCATCAACTTTATCACCATTTAAATATTCATCGGCACGATTAAGAAGTACTGCTGCATCCACTCTTGTTAGATCTGCTTTATAATCTTTGAAATCCCCTTCTTTAACAATTCCGGCAGCTAATGCAGCTTTCAAATAAGGACTTTTAGCTGTAGTATCTACTTCAAGTCCTACAGCAGGTACCAGCAGCTTAATAAAATTATAAATTTTAATTTTATTACTTGCTGCCGCTGAAGTCTGCGCTGGTATTAAAATACACGAAAATATAATAGTTAAAACTAGTAATAGGCATATTCCTCTGTTTTTAAGTATTTTCTTAGTCATTATAATATTCCCTCCATCATCTTTCTTTTGTAAAAAATATTTAATTTCTTATACAGAATAGTTCCAATACAGAAATCCTTATCCGAACAAAGAATAACCACCAACAAAAGCATTCATTACGAAAATTTATTTCAAATTTGCATCATTTGGTTAGTTTTCAAATTTATCAGATATTCTGTCTAGGATTCTCCTATTTTTTCTGAAATTCTTTATTTTTTTACTAATTTTACCACACCAACTATGAAATGACTATATTCATAATCGGTTAATTTTGAGATACTTTCACAAATTTTAGTTAGTTAGCTGAATGTTTCTGATAATCTTGATTATTGAATGGAATTTGTTAAACAGACTAAACATAGTGTAACTCAAGAAAAATATTAATATTAGACGTTTATTACTCAATTAGACTAATTAGATATAATGATAATTATTGATTCCCAGCATCTATCTTTTATTTATTCCTGGTAAGTAGGGAATAATTAATTTCCAGACAGCAAGAATAAAAAACTCTTACAGTACTATAACATATATTTCCACTTTAAGCAAGCATTCCTTCTATATAATTTATACTTCACACTTCATCCTTTCTATAAATTTCATACTTCATTTCATACTTCATTATATTTTCAATTTCATACTCTACTCTACTACCGGTACATACTACCTCTACCGTTATAGAGCAAATTTCATAATATTTTGTATCCCATCACCACTGGACACATACTCAACTAATAAGAACATATCGCAAAAAAGCTGTATAATAAAACGATATGTTCTTATTAAAATAACACAGCGGACAAATATAAATATTTTAAGAATCCATCCAAATCACCTGCTATTCAAAATCAAATTCTCCATCAAAATAATCCTTTAACTCTGCATAGGGTATTTTTACCTGAGTCATGGTATCTCTGTCTCTGATGGTTACAATTCCTGAGTCAAGAGTCTCATCATCTATTGTGATTGCATAAGGTGTACCGATAGCATCACCCCTGCGGTATCGTTTTCCGATATTTCCGGCATCGTCATAGGTTACCATATATCTCTTCTTCAAAGCATTGTATATCTCTGTAGCTTTCTCACCATGGCGTTTTTTGATCAAAGGCAGGATATTTATTTTAACCGGCGCCAAAGCTGGTGGAATACGAAGTACCAGTCTGGTGTCTCCTTTATCCAATTCTTCCTCTGCAAGAGCTTCCAGCAATACCGCAAGTACGACTCTATCCAGACCACAGGTGGATTCTATTATATAAGGAATGAACTTTTCCTTGGTCTCTTCCTCATAGTATTCAAGGCTTTTTCCGGAATACTCCTGATGCCTTGTCAGGTCAAAATCCGTACGGTTATGGGTTCCGTTAATCTCTCCCCAGCCAAAAGGAAAGAGATATTCGATATCACAGGCAGACTTTGCATAGTGGGCAAGTTTTTCATGGTCATGATACCTTAAATGTTCTCTGTCTATTCCCAAGAATTGAAAGAACTCAATACCATAGTTTTTGAAATACTCATATAACGCCTCGTCTTCTCCTTTTTTACAAAAGGTCTGGTATTCCATCTGCTCAAATTCTATGGTACGAAAAGTGAAATTTCCGGGAGTAATTTCATTTCGAAAGGCTTTTCCAATCTGACCAATTCCAAAGGGCAGTTTGGTTCGCATGGTCCTCATTACATTCAGGAAATTCACATACTCTCCCTGGGCATTTTCCGGTCTCAGATATATTGTTGCGGAAGTCTCTGCCGTAACTCCCCTCTGTGTGGCAAACATCAGGTTAAACTGTCTTATATCCGTATAATCCGATTTGCCGCATTTCGGACAGGGTATCTTCTTCTGTATATAATGAAGCATTTCCTCCTGGGTCATGGTATCTGCATTTATTTCATCTGTATAATCATTTATCAGGTTATCGGCCCGATGTCTTGCATTACAGCTCGTACAGTCTAATAAGGGGTCTGAAAAGCCTGCCAGATGTCCGCTGGCTTCCCATACTGTGGGATTCATCAGAATATCTGAATCCAGTTCGTAACTGTTATCTCTTGCCTGTATAAAATAATATCTCCAGGCCTCCTTGATATTGTTCTTCAGTCGCGTTCCAAGGGGACCATAATCCCAGGTATTGGCAAGCCCTCCGTATATTTCACTTCCCTGGAAAATAAATCCGTACTGGCTGCAATATGCTGATAAATCCTCCATTGTAAATTTCTTCATAATAAAACCTCCTTATTCTTATTGGAATTTAATACGAGCCACAAGCTATGGGTGTTAAGTAACCCTTATGAATATAAGCTTTTACTGGCAGTTATCTGATAATAAAAAACAGCAATTACCACTTAAATACATAATATAATTTTTTAAGAAGAGCATAGTGCCCTTTCGTAGGATTCTCTACCTGGATTAGAGGGTCAGAATTATTTTTCACTGCATTTCTACAGCCCGGAATACTCCCTGTAATAGGAAGTATTTTCTATAGCAGACAGAGAATCTGGATTGACAGGCTCTGTCACTGACCTGCTGCTACGCTTGTGACAATCTTACTTAAGCGGGGCATGCCTCCCCAGTTTTTATCTCCATTCCCTATTGCATAAAAAAAAGCCCTAAGCAATCAATAATTGCTTAGGGCGAACATTATATGTCCGTGGTACCACCTAATTTCAGGATAACCTGCACTCTATTACGGTACGAGCATACACTTTATACCGCTTTCCCTGGTAACGGTGGAAGTTCCGTTGGCCTCTACTAGGGTTACCCCGTTCAATCCACAGCTTAAGGGCGCCTTCCCTGCACTTTTTCATGAAGATTCGCACCAACCATCTTCTCTCTGTTATCAAAGCAGCAGTTACTATTCCCTGTCATAGCCTTTTCGTATTGGATGTATTGTAACACAGCTCACTCCCGGAGGCAAGAGAAAAATACACATTTTTATACCTCTCTTTTCCGCATCCAGTAATGCTCTCTGCCTTCTATCTCTATCGGTGTAAATCCACTTTTACCCGAAGCTGCTATACGCTCAATTGCCTCTGGTTCTACTTTATGCAACACAATTTCACTATGATAAATCTTAAAAAATATGTGGCTGGATATCTCAAGCAGCTCCCTTAAATAAACTTCTTTCTCAAAACCCGATAAAATATCCATTCTTAGAACTCCAATATTTCGGTTTTTCTTCTGATATTTCCTGTCATAAGTTTCAATGGTACCTATGACCTTCCCTGTTGGTTTATCTATGACAGCAAAACGTATAAAATATCTATTAGCGTAATCCTGATTAAGCCATCCTTCTATCACCTGCTCCATTCTGTCTGCAAAGTCAAACTCCTCTGGCGGACAGCCATCTCTATTTATTAATTTTGAGACCGTAGAATCTCTGTAACATATCTGTAAGTCCTCTGCATCTTCTTTGATAACAAGCCTAAGCTTAAAATGCTCTGTTTCATATACAGGACATTTTTCATAAGGGTTACATCTTCCAAACTGCAGAAGCTCCATAATCTCATCCTCGGAATCAAGACAGTCATAATCTCCTTTTCCTCCCTGCGGGTCATGATAGAAAATTCCATTACTGTAATTCTCTCGTAAGCGTTCCAGCAGTGCCCTTTCCCCGAATTGAGCGGCATATTGATTAAAGGCTCTCACCCGAACATTCTGGAAAATTCCTTCCTTGCAAGGATACTCACTGCACTGATAGCATCCCTCCAACTCTTTTTTTGCTGCACAAGCATAAATGGCACAGGCACTCTTATTGAAATGTCCCTTATCAGCACACCCCTTCGCTTTACATCCCGGACATTCCTCGCTACTGCATAATACACAGGCTAAACCACACATAGCCAGTCCTTTATTTTCATAATAACTCATTTATCTTACCTCCTTTTTTAAAGAAGATAACATATGAATAACGACAACTATCTGTCGCTATTTAAAAATTATTAATAGATATTTTATATGTCACTTCACATATTAGGCTTTTTCAAATTTTAAGCTTTTCTCACATTTTAGCTCTTCTCATATCTTATGCTCTTCTTACATTTTAGGCCCTTCTCACATTCTAGGCCCTTCTCACATTTTAAGCCCTTTCGCATTTTAACCTCTTCTCATATATTAGGCTCTTCTCACATTTTAAACTCTTCTTACATGTTGTTAAAAGGCTCAGGAATTTGCAGCAGTAGCTATTCAGAGTTTCAATAAGTTTGCAATCCTTGTCCTTTTCCGATATAATCTATAGCAATAAAGTTAATTTCGGGAGGTCCTATGAAATCCAAAACCATACTGATAACCGGTGCTTCCAGAGGTATTGGAAAAGCTATTGCTTTGCGTTATGCCAGAGAAGGTTTTCGTATAGCCATAACTGGCAGAAGCCATAAGAATGAACTGATGCGGACCAAAGCAGAGGTAGAGAGTCTTGGCTCACCTTGTTTGGCTTATCTGGGTGATATGGGCAGTTACGCTGCTGTTACAGAACTCTTTGGTCTAATCAGGAAAACCTTTGGCCCAGTGCATATACTGGTTAATAATGCCGGTATTTCCCACGTAGGGTTATTTACCGATACGGATATTGATACCTGGAATTCCATTCTCTCCTCCAATCTTACTTCCGTTTATAACTGCTGTAATCAGGCGGTTCCTGATATGATACGAGCCAAACAGGGTAAGATTATCAATATATCCTCCGTCTGGGGTATTAGCGGTGCCTCCTGTGAAGTAGCCTACTCTGCTTCTAAAGGCGGAATGAATGCTTTTACAAAAGCACTTGCAAAAGAACTTGCCCCCAGTAATATTCAGGTAAACGCTATTGCCTGCGGTGCTATTGATACTTCAATGAATTCCTTCTTATCCGTTACCGATAAAGAATCCCTGGAAGAAGAAATTCCCGCAGGCCGCATGGGGCGAACAGAGGAAGTAGCTGAACTTGTGTGGCAATTATCTAACGGGAACGATTATTTAAACGGACAGGTCATAGCTTTGGATGGTGCTTGGATCTAATGCAGAACTGGTTAATATTTCTACCAAAACATTAATACCGATAAGTTCTATAGCAATATCATCCAGCCAATTATGCATCAGGTTAACTGCTAATCTTTCGTTCATCTTGATAAATAAAAAAACTTTGTGCAAGAGGATATCCCTTAAGCGCCCCACAAAGTTAGACCTGAAAAATCTAACTTTGTGGGGTCGGTTTACCCTCATCACAAAGTCTTTTTTATGTAATACTTCTTATTCTATAATCAAAAATTATAAAAAATACTATCTTTACTATACCGCAAATAAACTCCCTTCTAGAAATTCATACTCAGGAATGCTGATAATTCGAAAGGTTATTCAATGTTTCTGCCATACCGACTATCTCGTCTACAAATTCAACGATTGTCTTCATAGCCTCTTCCTGCTGCCTGGTTATTTCCAAGGTGGAGCTGCTCATATCACTAGTCTGGGCTACGGAATTGTTAATCTGTGAAGTAAATTGCTGTATGCCATCAACTGCTTTTCTGGAATCATCGGACATACGGTTGATCTCTTTTGCAACCACTGCAAAACCACGTCCGGCTTCTCCTGCCCTGGCCGCTTCTATGGAGGCATTGAGACCCAGCATTTTTGTCTGGTTAGCAAGACCTTTCACATTCTCAGAGAGCTTCTCTATTTTTTCAGATACCGTACTTACATTCTTTATCTCATTGTTTAACTGAGACTGGTATTCTGTTACATTAGTGGCTGTAGCCGTTAATTCCTCCACGGTGGACATCATCTGCGTTACACTGTCATAGAGCTTTTCTACGATTCCTTTCAGTATAAGACGCTGATAGCCCATTTGGGAAATCTCACTGGTAACAATAAATAACAAATCTGCAGCCGCTCTTAGCTGTTCCTCTGAGACAATCTTTACATTGTCAAGGGCCTTCACGTACTCATCAGGATCTACCCCGATTTCTTCTGCTATCTTAATGTATTTCTCCTTCTGCGGTGCCTCCGGCAAGACCTGCCCTCCCAGAACAGAGCCAATCTGCTTTCCGTTTATGATAATGGGTGCTCCAAAATCCATAAGGCCGCTGCCACAATAGTATACTGCCGGTTTACCCGTTCTGGCACTTTCCTTACCACCGAAAGCATCACTTTCTCTGCATCTTCTTGCGCCTTCCTTGGTCTGCCTGGACAGCTTCATACAAAAGTCAGTAAAATTTGATGGCTGAGTAACCGGTACCCCATTATCATCGGTGGTCAATCCTGCTACTCCCATAGCCTTAGAAAATGCATCCTGAAACTTCTGCAAAAACTCCACACTAATAATCTCTGTTAATGAAATATTGTCCAGCTCCTGATAATTCCCTCTTCTGTCTTTACTTCTTGCCGCATCATCTGTCATAATTGCTCCTATCCGCTTTGGGAAAATCCCTGCAATTTTATTGAATAACAATTTAAGACTGAACCAATATGCTCCATCCGCCATATTTAGGTATATTATACCAAATAATTCATTATCATTCAACTATTTTACGACAATTTACACTATAATAAGACTTGTTTTGATGTCCTTTCATACAGATATTCCTTTGCTTCAAAATGTCTTTTACCGTCCATACTGTCATATGCCCTATCCTTTGTATAGTGAAAACCTAACTTTTCCATAACTTTTCCGGAATTGGGGTTCTCCTTGGCGTGATAGGCAAATAATCTTGTCTGCTCCAAATCCTTAACAGCGAACTCCAGTATCTTTGCCACTGCTTCTGTTGTATATCCCTGATTCCAGCAGTCTCTCATCAGGTTATAACCAACTGTGAACATACCTCTCTCTTCCTTAAAATATATTCCTCCGCTTCCAATAAGTTTATTGTCAGATTTTCTTACAAATCCCCAGTCATATTTATCCTCTGCTGCTATGTTTGCTTGAATACTTTGAAGCCATTCCCTTGTTACCTCTATATCAGAATGGGTGCTCCAGCTCATATATTTTGCAACTTCGGGATCACTTGCCCAGTTCGTAAAGATTTCTTCTGCATCCGATTCTTTTAAAGGGTGAAGAAGAAGTCTTTCTGTTTCCAATACCGGTGTTAGCATAAACTCACTCCTTTCTCAGAATGTCCAGGCTGTGATTAGTTGCACCAATCAAATCCTGCCTCTCACATATGGTTAAATGGTATCTAATATAGTAATCAAATAATTCATCATCCATTTCTTCAATTACTTCTCTCATATAGTTGGTAGCACCGTCTGTGGCTATTAAGTTAACCCTTTCCACTCCCATACCTTTGGTCAGCTCCTTTATATCCTCTGTCCTTACCAGTTCAAAAAGATCCTTGGGTGTGGATATACAATGAAAATCTTCTGTCAGCATGTTCTTCTCCAGACATTCTCTTAATTTGTTCTGTTCAAAACAATACTGCAGCACCGTAGCATCATTCATACAGTATGCTGCCAAAATATAACCGCCTGTTTTCGTAACCCGGACAGCCTCTCTTAAAGCCTGTTTCTTCTCTTCTTCCTTATATAGGTGGTACATTGGCCCAAGGACCAAAGTCATATCAAAGGTTTCACTTGGATATACAGATAAATCCAAGACATTGCCTTGTATTGCAGTAATCTTATATTCCTCTTTTATTTTGGACTTCAGGATATTCAGATTATGTTCTATTAACTCAACAGAATCTATCAGGTATCCTTCCCTGGCAAGTGCTATTGAATACCTTCCGGTGCCTGCTCCAACCTCCAGAATACGGTATTCTGCCTGGTCTTTCTCTGGAAGATATTTGTGAATGTAGGTCATTGTGGTTAGATATTCCACCTGCCCGAATTTACGCAATAGCCTCCCTTCCTCATCATAACCGCTGTAGTACTGTTCCAAATAATTGACTGCTTCCATTATGTACTCTCCTTTCAAAATTAACTCCGGACCAATGTATTCTGCAAACAAAAAACCGGTGTCTGCTTATACAAACACCGGTTAGATAATATACTTTTGGTCTGTTTCAGAATATAAAAAGTTCCTTATGACCTGGTCCGGTATCTGTATTATTAGATATACGAGGGGATGGCACGTTAGTATAACCGGCGTTAACAGAGTAACCCCAGCTCATAAAATACACAACTTTTGTTATTTTCATGCTTGCTTGTGCCATAATGTCCTTCTTTCTTCCAATTACAGCTTTATCTGTAATCCCGCATATATGTCATCTGTCAATGACAGTTCCTTTACCAGACGGTCATAAAATAAGTTTGGTATTTAACTTCTAAGTAAACAAAAGCCATTTAATCCATATTCTTATGTCGAAGATTTAGATTAAAACCTCAACTTATATAAATACTTTTTTTGTCATTATAATCATTTTACTGAAAATGTCAATTCTTTTCACCTAATTTATGATATAATCTTAGAACTTTTCAGTTAACTCTCCGACTTTCTCTACAGGTTCGCTCACTTACTCTACCAGTTCTCTCACTTCCTCTACCGGTTCTCTCACTTACTCTACCGGTTCTCTTACTTACTCTACCAGTTCTCTCACTTACTCTACTGGTTCTCTCACTTACTCTACCGGTTCTCCCTCTTCCTCTACCGGCCTCATAAGCGGAAACAGTATCAGATCCTTCAGATTCTCTTCCCCTGTTAATACCTGAAGGATACGGTCAACACCCATACCCCAGCCGGAAATAGGCGGCATACCGTACTCCATGGCAGTAATATAATCTTTGTCCATGACCATGGCCTCTTCATCCCCTTTACCATGGGAAGCTGCCTGCTGCTGTAAACGATTGTACTGCTCAATTGGGTCTACCAGTTCGGAATAGCCGTTAATTACCTCTGCACCGTTGACAATAAGCTGAAACCGGTCGGTAATTTCTGCATTATCATCCTTTGCTCTAGCCAGCGGAGAAAGGTCAATGGGGTGTTCCACCAGAAATACCGGGCCTGTAAGCCTGGGTCTGCTGACCTTCTTATACAGCTGGTCTATGAGATTTCCCCTTCCAAGGTTTTGAAGCTCCCCTGAGGTTTCCAGCTTGATATTCTGTCTCATAATTTCCTTAAGTAATTCTTCTGCACTTTGAAAATTATCGATATCAATACCACAGTCCCTCTCTATCAGCTCCTTAAAGGTCACTACCGGCCACTCTCCCTCAAAGCTGAGTGTCCGCCCATTTACTTCTATTGTTTTACTGCCAAATACTTCATAGACAGCCTGTGCCAGGAGCCTTTGGGTAAACTTCATATTGTCCTTGTAGTTGGCATATGCCAGATAGCATTCCAGCATGGTAAAATCCTGCAGATGTGTTGGGTCAATTCCTTCATTACGAAAACATCTTGCAAATTCAAATACTTTATTAAACCCGCCAACTACAGCTCTCTTTAGATAAGTTTCCGGTGCAATACGAAGATACACCTCCATATCCAAGGCATTATGATGAGAAACAAATGGCTTTGCAAGGGCGCCAGAAGGTTTGTTAATAAGTACCGGCGTTTCAATCTCAATATAAGCCTCATCTTCCAGAAATCTTCTGACCGCCTTAACAAAGCTGCTCTTTAAGAGGAATCTGTCCCTGGTTTTCTGGTTCATGATAAGGTCCAGATATCTCTTGCGGTAACAGCTGTCCTTGTCATTTAATCCATGAAACTTTTCCGGCAGCGGCTTAAGCGCCTTCCCCAAAAAAGTGAACTGCTCTGCCCTTACTGTCTTCTCACCGGCCTGGGTAGTAAATATCTCACCGGTTACTCCAACAAAATCTCCAAGATCCAGCTGCTTCTTTACAAATTGATAGACCTCTTCTCCCAATACATCCTTCTTAAGAGCAATCTGAACTCTTCCTTCAATATCTCCTAATACTCCAAAGGTAAGCTTTCCCATACGTCTAATGGACAGCAGTCTGCCAGCTATACTAACTGCTGCGGTACCATCCTTTAGATTTCCTGCCTCCTTTAAGGAATGGGAAAGTGGAAATCTCTCCGGGGAGGGGTTTACCGTCTCCCTTATCTGGCTTAACTTTTCTCTTCTTATAATTTCCTGTTCTGTTAACATATGTTCTCCTTTACTATGCATCTACCACTTCTTAATTGTTAAGAATAAATTTTTGTTCATTGTCTTTACACTTAATGTCTTTGCATTTTATTGTCTTTGCATTTGCTATTTTTTCATTTACCGCCTTTGCATTTGTTGTCTTTGCATTTGCTATCTTTTCGTTTACCGCCTTTGTATTAACTATCTGTTCGTTTACTGCCTTTTCGCTTATTGTATATTCGTTTATTGTCTGTTCGTTTATTCTTTTATGTTCATGTCACCAGGACAATAATTCTTATAATAAAAAAAACCCTCCTCCCTGATTTTATTCAAGGACGAGAGCTTATGCTTCGTGTTACCACCCTGTTTCATTCCCTTTTCACAAAAGGAACCTCTTCAAGTACGGACCTCCGGCTTATTAGTCATCGGTCGATACTCTGGCGCTGTAATGGGCGCTCCCATCGTAGCCTCAGGAGAATGTCTCTTTCGGTACGCGGCTCCGAGGCTTTTTTTCCACCATACCTTTTGCGCCTCTTCTCAGCAAACTGAGGCTCTCTGTGGCATCCATTATAGTGTACTCTTCTCTTCACTGCCTTTGATTTATAAATTTTTGTTATGATAGCATATATTTTTAAGTCTGTCAACATTCTGACTTTTGATGCTTTTAATTTACTAGCTTTTATACTTTTAACGACTGACTTTTTTTATTTAATAACTGACTTTCATTTCATTTAATAACCGGCTTTTTTCGTTTAATAACCGACTTTTTTCGTTTAATAACCGGCTTTTTTCATTTAATAACCGGCTTTTTTCATTTAATAACCGGCTTTTTTCATTTAATAACCGACTTTTACTGCTTTTAGCGAGTTTAGTGATAGCTGTAAAATTGATACTAACTTATTAATATTTGGATTCGTTCAATAGAAGCCAGGTTTTAAGTAAGCGATTATCATTATTCAGCTCTTAATTCCTTAAGCACTTTCTCTGCAGCAGCTACTATTTCTCTTTCTATATCCAGTACCTGCTTTAACAGCTCTGCCTGCTTTTTGCGAAAGTCTCTACTGAAATTACGTCCCGTATCAATTTCATTATAATGTACCTTTTCCGTAGCTGTCTTCTTTGACTGTTCTCTGAAATTCTTAAGGCTTTCTGCAATTTCATTATAATTTGTACTTAACAGGCTAATTGACTTTTGATACTCTTCAGGAGCAAAGGCTGCAGCTTCCTTTAAATAAACCCCTGCGCTTCTTCTGGCATCAATAAGATTTAAGAGGGTGGTATCATTGACACCGATTCTTCTGTCAATATCCTCGTACCTGCTATGGCCATCCCATAATTCTTCTTTTAACAGACCCTCAATCCATCTCTCATATGCTTCCTGTCCCTGGTAATAACCGTTCTGCACAGATGCCCGGAAAGACTTTATCAGTAACTCCAGTGAGGCAAGCAAGCTTTCATAATCCGAAGGTTTATCTCTTCTTTCTCCGATATGTGTTATCAGAAAAGGCCAGAAATCCGCCTCCAAATAATCCATCCCTTTTTCTTTTAACAGCTCTCCGTCAAAATAAGTTCTGCAAAGGAGCGTCTTGCCATTATCTCTATAACCGGTTATAACACCCCATTCCGGTGCAATCCTTAGATTAATGGCAATAACAGGTTTTCCTTCATTAATGTCGGCAACAATTCTATGCCTCTCTGCTGTCCTTTCTTCTTTTCTAAGACGTTCAGCCCAGATTTGTTCATAGCCTGCCGCTTTAAAGAGTGGGGTGGAGTAATCATAGGCCACCAGCGCATCCACGGCGCTGTAATCCCAGACCTCTGTAAAGGCAATACGGTAGCAGGCACCGGAAAGTCCCATCAGCTGTTCGTAGGTACAGGTCTCTCCCAGATATTGAAAAGCTCTGGTCAGCGCCCCTGCCCAGGTACAGTCCATGCCCTTTTCCCATTCCAGAGGAGCAATACCGGCCAGCTCCGCACAGGACGTATCTTTTCTGTATAAATCCTTCCCGTCTTTTGAGTAACACAGCGCTTCACCTTCTCTGCAGCTGACGACACGAATCCCGTCCCCGTTACTGTAGATCAGCGTCAGATATTCCTGTTTCTCTGTCTTTGTAGAACTCGGGAAACTCTCATGACCTACAGGTATTTCCTTCCAGGCAAAATAATCATAGTGTTTTATCTTTACCATGCAGTCCCTGTAATCCTCCCGATTGCCATAAAATGCACCGATAATCTGTCTGTTGTCCTCCTTTTTGTACCTGCCTTCCTTAAGGTTCAGGGACAGAAAACCATCTTCTGTAACATAGTCGTGAAAGATTCCATCCGGTGTTCGGTAAGTTACTGCCAGTATTTTAAGCCGCTCACTCTCCTTTATAAAACCCATGGTCTTTGCATTTGCACTGATGTACAGGGCATTTCCGTTAATATTGCTGTTAAGTATCCTTGTAACATCCACCTGAGTTTCTCCGTCCGTAAACACGGCTTCCAAAACAACCAGTTCCTGGGGTAATAACAGGGAATCTATGGAGGTCCCAAGAACACCTGCTATACCAGGTAAAAGATACGTTTCCGGAAGACTTTTACCGTTCTCCCATTTACTTACTGCCTGGGGCGTTACGTGAAGCAGCTCTGCAAAACGTTCACCTGTCAGATTCTTTGCTTTTCTTAATACCGCAATCCTGCTTCCGACTTTTTCATTATCTATCATAGTAGCTCCTATCTGTGTGCGTTAACACATGTTTAAAATACTCACTAACAGTTATATTTTATTTTTACAATCTACTCTCCATAAGGATCATATCCATCCTCTGGTCTTAGGAAAGATTCGTTTGTAATGTAATGCTACAGCGCTGTATTTATACTATAATAGTTAATGGAGCCTTTTTCCATCTATTCAGGATTAAGTTTTGCAATTATTTCTAAACCACCGGTTGATAATCAGCAATATCTTCATCTGATTTGTTGTACTGTTACTAGTGCCTGCTGCTATTTCCTGCGACAACTACAACTACCTGTCTGCCATACTAATCGCTTCAATAGCCACACTTCCACCTTTGATTACCTCAATGCGGTTGGGAAAGGAACTCTTAAACAGCTTAATCAGTGCATTATTTTTACTCTCCGTATGAACACATTCCAGAAGCAGATTACTGCGGTCACAGTCTATTACGGATATTCCATAAATCTGCGCAATACGGAATACCTCCTCTTTCTCTCCTGCATTCAGGCTGTTAACTTTTATAAACAATATTTCCTTCATATGGATTGGAATATCAGTAAAATCCACTACCTTGATTACCTCAACGCATCGGTTCAACTGTTTCTTAATCTGCTCAAAGGTACTCTCATCACTGGTAACACTGATGGTCATTCTGGAGATTGTCTCATCCTCCGTCTCGCCAACGGTCAGACTGTCCAGATTGTAGGATTTCCCGGAAAAAAGTCCGGAGATCTTTGCAAGAACTCCAATCTCATTCTCAACATAAAGAGAAATCCATCTCTTTTTTATGATATTCTCTGCTGCTTTTCCCATCTTTCTCCTGCCTTCCTCTATCTTATTATCCTGTACAATGTACTTTTCCTCTGTTCTAATCCATTACCATTTCGCTTAAAGGTTTACCGGTAGGAACAATAGGGTACACATTAGCTTCGGGCTCTATGATGAATTCTATGAGAGTAGGCGTATCTGTCCTCTTAAGGGCAGCCTCCAGTGCTCCATCAATGTCCTCGGTTTTTTCTACCCGGATTCCTGCTGCATCATAGCTTTCCGCCAGTTTTACAAAATCAGGCGAGTATTTCGGACAGCATTTTTCAGGATTCTTACAATCCTTAGCACAGCTTCTTCTGGCAGTGAGGCAGGTATAGGCATAACGCCCTCCATAGAACATTTCCTGCCACTGGCGTACATTTCCAAGATAAGAGTTGTTAAAGACACAAAGAATCAAGGGAAGCTCCAAAGCAACTGCCGTTGCCATCTCCTGTATGTTCATCTGCATTCCGCCGTCACCGGAAATACATACTACGGGAGTACCTGGGTTACCAAGCTGCGCTCCGATGGCAGCCGGCAGTCCGTAGCCCATTGTGCCAAGTCCGCCGGAGGTCAGAAGCTTTCTGTTATGATCCATTTCAAGATACTGTGTGGTCCACATCTGATTCTGTCCTACATCCGTTACTACAATAAGGTCTTTAAATTTATTATTAATTTTATTAATAATTATTTCCGGCGTCATACCTTCGTATTTCTTCATTTCCAAAGGATACTCCTGCTTCCAGCTCTTAACCTCTTCTGTCCACTCCTTAACAGGCAAAGCTTCCGCTTCCTCCAATATCTTTAAGATAGCGGTTTTGGCATCGGCTACAATAGGTATATCCACCTGAATATTTCTGGAGATGGAAGCCGCATCAATATCAATATGAATGATCGAAGCCAGCTTGGCAAACTCTGTAATCTTTCCGGTTATTCGGTCATTGAACCTGGTACCGATGGAAAAGAGCACATCGCATTCACTAATTGCACGATTGGCTGCATAGTTACCATGAATTCCGATGTTGCCGATGTACAGAGGATGATTTGTGGGTATCGCGCCTTTTCCCATTATGGTAGTAATTACCGGCATACCGGTAAGTTCGGCCAGACGGGTAAACTCTCTGCCCGCATCGGCGATGTTAACGCCGCCGCCTACTAAGAACAAGGGCTTCTTCGCCTGACTTAAGATACTCAGTGCTCTCCTTACCTGTCCTACATGGACACCCGTGTTGGGCTTATACCCTCTGATGGATACTTCCTTGGGATACTCGTCACTTCCCATAGCCTGCTGAATATCCTTTGGCAGGTCAACTACTACCGGCCCCGGCTTACCGGACCTTGCAATAAAGAAAGCTTCTTTGATAATCCTACCCAGGTCTTTTCTGTCTCTTACCGTTATGGCATGTTTACAGATATTTCTGGAAATACCTACGATATCTACCTCCTGAAAGGCATCGTTGCCAATCAGATGAGTGGGTACCTGTCCCGTAAAGCAAACCAAAGGAACGCTGTCATAGTTGGCAGTTGCAATACCGGTAACCAGATTGGTGGCACCTGGTCCGCTGGTAACCAGACAGACACCCACTTTACCTGTTGACCGGGCATAACCGTCTGCAGCATGTATCAACCCCTGTTCATGTCTTGGCAGAATTACCTCGATACCCTCTGAATCATAAAGGGCATCAAACAAATCGATTACCTGTCCTCCCGGATAGGCAAAGAGTGTATCAACACCTTCTTCCTTCAGTGCTTTGATAAAAAGTGATGTTCCTTTCATTTCCATGGTTCTCCTCCTTCTAAACTGTACGGCAACTCTATATACCGCAAAATGGGACGCTAATAGTACTTCTTCCTATTCCTCATAAGTTAAACGAAAAAAAGCCCTAAGCTAAAGTTTTAGCTTAGGGCGAATAATTATCCGTGTTACCACCTAAATTCAGAGAAAATTCTCTGCACTCATTACGATACGGACTCTTGCCATAGTGCTCAAAGATATCGATACCGCTTTCCGTGTAACGGCAGAAAATTCCGTTGAAGTCTACTAAAAAACAGCCTGTTTCCATAGGTTTACCGGCCGTTCCCGTTGGGTTCACTGCTCAAAGGCTACTTCCATACTACCTGAATGAAGACTTTCACCAACCGTCTTCTCTCTGCAAATCGGATTAGTATGTACTCCTCCTTGTCACTGCATTTAATATATATATTTATTAACTTGTATATTTATTAGTTTACAATTTATCATATGCACTTCAATCTGTCAACGAAAATTTGAAATACTTTTATTATTATAATATATTTCAAACACTATCAATACTTATTAAATGATTCAAGCGAAAAAACGTTCTTCCAAATGAGTACAGGCAAATTGTACAAACCAGAAACAACGAATGCGCCTATGGAAAGGTATTAGAAGTCCTTTTCTCTGGATATTTTGTGCTATATTCTAAAACAGATTGTTTGAGCGCAAGCGAGTTATCTGTTTTAGAATATGTCAAGCACAAAATACCCAGAGAATTAGGACTTCTTATACCTTGAAATCGAAGCATACGTTTTTCTGGTTTGCACAATTTGCCGTCCCCTTGAGACTACCTGCCCTTTTGCCACTTCCGTCCCCTTGAAACTACCTGCCCTTTTGCCACTTAAATTCTAATTCAGTTCCAAAAGCATAGCCTTCACATTATCCTGGTTACCAATCTCCTGAAAGCCGTTTTCCAGGTACATATTTACGCTTCCCCTATAATGTGTTTCCGCAGGAGTATCCGCAACTACAGGAAACGCTAGTAAATGGTCAAAACCTTTCTGTCTAAAGTCTTCCACTGCATATTGAAGCAGTAACCTTGCCACTCCCTGTCTTCGGTACTCAGGGTGTATCACATAACAGATGGTACAGCCTGTCCGCTTTCCCTCTATCAGATGGCTGACATCCTCTGACAGCCTCGGAAATCTTACGATGTCATTGGCACTGCACCAGCCGATGCATTTATCTCCGTCAAAGGCAAGATACCCTTTCATATTTCCCTTACGTATATCCTCCAGGGCTTCTGCCTTATTGGTCTCACCGCTTTTCGCTGCCCATTCTTCTATGCTGCAGTCGCTGTAATAAAACCGGCAGAAACAGGTTGCCCAATGGGGGGTAAGACTAAAGTCCAGATTTCCCAGAAAATCTGTAAATACCTCTCCGTTGCTGCTATCCAGAGGTTTAACCGTATAATTCATCCATTCCTTCTCCTTCATGGTTATTTTCGCTCATTCTATCAATTATGCCGCCCTCCGTCAAGGAAGGGATTGTTTTATAATTATTTTCTCCCGGTAAGGTAATATACCGCTACCTGGGTACGGTGGGACAGATTGCCTTTCTCAAGAATGGTACTGATATGATTCTTTACGGTTCCTTCACTGATAAAAAGCTTCTCTGCAATTTCACGATTGGACAAGCCTTCTGCCACAGCTCCGATAATATCCATCTCCCTGGCTGTGAAAATACTGCTGTCAAAGCCTGCATTTGCCCTGATAGCCGTGTCTTTGAATTTTGAAAAGACCTTTCCGTCCAAAATATTTATACCGTGATGAATGGATTTAATCATCTGCTTTAACTGCTCCGGAGTATGATTCTTAATGAGATAACCGTCTGCACCGTTCTTAATAGCCTTTTCTACCAGCTCATCCTCATCGAAGGTGGTCAGGATCAATATCTTTCCAAGGCTTCTCTGTACGATTTCCCGTGTTGCTTCGATGCCGTCCATAACAGGCATCTGGATATCCATCAGCACCACATCTGCTTTCTCGGTCATTGCCAGTTCCAAAGCCTCTTTCCCGTTTTTAGCACAGCCTACCACCTTAAATTCTTCATCTACACTGAGAATTATGCGCATACCGTCTCTGACAAAATCACTGTCATCTGCAATTATCACCTTTATTTTCTCCATTTTTTACTCCTTTACTGGCACTGCAGAGAATCTCTGACCGTGGTTATTTTACGAAAGCGGAATTATCATATTAATCTGAAACCCCTCCTTGCTGCTGATATCAATATATCCGTTTACATTGCGTATCCGGTTTTTCATGCCCTGAATTCCCATCCCCTCTTTTAATAGTTCACAGCCGTTACCATTGTCCCTGATACTGCAGCGAATCACCTTATGCAGGATGATAATCTCTATGTACAATTCTGTACAACCGGCATATTTCAGGGCATTGGTCACTGCTTCTATGGAATTGTCCAATATAACCTCCCAGACAGGCTCCGAAACCTCCCTGTCTTCACCGGTAATCGTAAATTCTGTCTTTATTCCGAACTTCTCCCTGCATTCCTCACTGAGCTGCACCAGCTTTAGATATGCCATCCGTTTCTTATCCGGCTTCTCTCTTCGTAAGATAACACGAATCTCATCCATACTGGTTCTTAAGCTGTCAATGACCGCCTGCATGATTCGCTCACTTTCCTCCGATTCCGTCTTCATTAGTACCTTACAGGCCTCCAGCTGATAGATAGAACCATTAATACTATGCCCCAGCTTATCATGAAGTGCCTGGGACAACACAGCCTTTTCCTCCAGCATCCGATTCTCAAAGGATAGGCTGCTTCTTGCCAATTGCTCCTTATAGACTGCATCCTGTATGTTGAGGCTGTCTTTAAGCTGATATTCCTTCTGCTCATAACCCTCAATGTATCGCTTGTATTTCTCTATGATGATATTATTCTGAAAATATATAATCATAAGAAACAAACAGTAAATGGCATACAGATAGATATTTTCAGGTTGAAGCAGCAAGCCGGAAAAGGTAAACAAATAGGCTGTCATATGCAATCGAAAAAATACAGCCAGATCCAGTACGACCAGGGGAAACAAAAACAGACCATTATTGCTTTTCTTAAATATCACAAGGAACATAATTGTTAATAACACTTCAAAACATAGAAAAATAAATTTCTTTTCTTTCTTCTCCACCAGCTCAATACCAAGGGCCGCAATCATGACTACAGCAAGAAGAAACCACTCCACACTGATGTTGTGAAGTGATTCCATACTGTTGCTGATAAAATATCCAATCAGCATAATCATGCAAAATAATTTTACAGCAGAGAAATAATAGTGCTTTCCATTCACACCCATAGCCGCCCCCGAATTCTCCTGCTTTTTTAACCTGGCCCTGCTACCGGTTCTGACCGGCTTCCTGGCTTCATTTTAACATACCCCTCCTGCCTGTGCAACTGCTGCCCAGCTGTGAGACACAGCAAACCCATGCAGATATCTATAGAAATATCCAGAAAGTTTTGAGCCGATGCAGCTATTCCGTTCGTTTTATCCTTGTACCCAGATAACCAATACAAAGTATTACTATAAGGTAACTGCATACCACCAGGAGAAACATGCTGTATACACCACTTTTCTCTGCCATCAGCATTTCAGCTGCTTTTACAACCCAGCGCTGGGGCATCAGCATGGATAATTTCGTCCACCAGTCAGAGGCTCCATCTAAAGGAAAATACAGTCCAGCTAACATGGCTGATATAAACCACATGATAAAAGCAATATAATTAGCCGTCAATACATTGTTTACCAATATACCGATTACTACACTTAAGGTATTAAAGATAAGTCCCAGGCAAAAAACAAAAAAGAGATAGCTTGCAAAGGGAATACCATAATCGGTTTTTACTAATAGCTTAATAGAAATCCCCATAATTCCTGTCTGCATCAAGACAGTTAAGATAATCATCATAAGCTTTGCCAGACTATAGCTCCCCACACTGGCTCTGGATAACAGAACGCGGTTATATACTCTGTTCTGACGTTCTTCAATAACATTAGCCGCTATAAACACGCCACTGAACAGGAAGGCAATTGTAAGAAATGCCAGAGAATAACCGATACTGGAGCTGCTGTCCAGCTGTTTTGCGGTGAGATTTAAGGTTTCGCCAACTTCAATGCTGACAGATTCCTTAACCGGTTCTCCTTTTTCAGAAGTATTTATAAGAGAATATAGTTCTTCTTTCTGAAACCCTGTTAAAGCGGCATAACGGTAAAGCCCCTGAAGATACACATTCAGATCATTGTAAAGCAAAGCATTCCTTCCATCCTCCATCCCCTCAAATACCCTCATACTGCTTTCCTGTCCTGCCAGTATCTCCGCTTCAAAGGAAGGCGGAATATATATAATCCCACCGATAACATTATGATTTGCTGAATAAAGTGCTCTCTCTCTGACCTCTTCTATATCCATTGCCTGTGATTTATAACGGTATATTCGATAAGAGCCGTTTTTTGCCAATTTGTGTAAAATATATTCCGAAAGCTCACTTTGACTGCTGTCGTAAACCTTAATGTTTAATTTATTATTCGATATATTTAATATCAGCTTATTCTCCTGATCCATTTCCTGTATGGTATAGGCACTGTCCTGTGAATCTGCCGTATTAATATTCTGTACATTCAGAATGATAACTGCCAGTATTGGCAGCAATATCAGAAAACAGAGATAACCCTTATTCCTTAAGAGCAATTTCATATTCATTTTTATTATTGTATTAAAACCATTCATAGTTTCCCCCATTCCACCGCTGAGACAGTATAAAAGCTTAACCTGCTTCCTCCGTTTTACGATTTATCATAAGTACACCAATTAAACTAAAGACAGCAATCATTCCCAGGAGCATAAGGATGCATTTAGCAGTATAGTCGCTGTACCCTTTCACCGAGTACTCAACCAGCGTTCGGTTCAAATAATAAAAGGGGGATAGTTCTATCAGAACTTTCGGCAAATGGGCATACATGTATGTCTGAAAGCACCCGCCCAAAAAACCTGCCACCCAGGTTATTACAAACCCCAGGACAATACCTACCCCTATATTGCGAAACAGTTGGAACAATACGATACCAAAAGCACTGGAGCCCATTGAAACCAGAAAGATTATTAAGGCAGACAGCAAAATATTTCCCCAGTGAATGTCATAAAGCATTACCGACAATGCCCAGGCTGCACTTACTTCCAGGAAGATAGCCAGAGTACAGGGAATAAATTTTCCCAGGTAATAGCTTAGGTTCGACAGATGAGATACCTTCATTCTCTTTGGTATTGCACTTTTTCTCTCACTGGAAATGACCGCCACCAGGGATACCATCCCGCACCAGGCGAAATAGACAATATAGACAATACCATAATAATCCGTAGAGGAAGGCACCGGGTCTGTTTTCAGTTTCTCACTATGTACCTGCGGAGCCTTTATTTTCGGTATTTCCGTTATACCTTGCTCCCTGCTGTAGATTGCAAGATTCCTGGCCTCATTTACCTGGTAGAAGAAATTTGAAAATATATTCTCCGTAATTGCAGCCTCCGTATTCCTGTCATTGGATTTATATATAACATAAGAATCTTCTGCTTTGATATCAACAAAAACCGCTACTGCCTCACTCTTAAGCAGAACCTCCATGTCTCCCTCCGGAAATTCCTGAAGAAGTATGCTATTTTCCTTGCAGACAGCCTGAAAAGGCTCCAGCAACTCTTTATAACCGCTGTCCTTTTCTACCCGGTATCCCACCTTGAATTCTTCCATTTTATAAGCTGAATCAAGCATTTCCCGAAAAGCATTGGCCAGTAAAGCAATGGTGACCAGAGGGAAGATGAGCATCAGGATTAAGATCCACTTACTCCGAAGCATCAGTTTCAAATTATTTTTCATCAGAATGAACGGCATGTTACATCTCCCCCTCTGCATAATCTCTCAGCTTTTTCCCGGTAAGGGTTAGAAATACCTCCTCTAAGGTCATTTGAGAATTATTGTCCGAAGTTACCAATTCCACAAGTTCTTCTTTGGTCCCGATGGCAACGATCTTTCCGTTGTCCATAATTGCTATTCTGGTGCAGATAGCCTCTATTTCCTCCATGTAGTGACTGGTGTAAATAACAGTCGCTCCCTGTCTGTTGACATATTTGATTTTCTCCAGAATAAAATTTCTGGATTGAGGATCGATTCCAACCGTAGGTTCGTCAAATATAAGCAGTTCCGGCTTGTGTCCGATGGCACAGGCAATATTCAGCCTTCTTTTCATTCCGCCGGAAAAAGTCTTGGCAAACCCATTACGCTTATCCTCAAGCCCGACAAATTCAAGAGACTCTGTTACTGCTTTACGGAGTTTATCTCCTTTTATGCCATAAAGAGAAGTGAAGAGCTCCACATTCTCCCAGGCCTTCAGATTACCGTGAATGGCCAGCTCCTGCGGAATGTAGCCTAATTTCTGCTTTATCTTTTTCATATCAGTCTTCGTATCCAGACCGAACAATTCGATACGCCCTGCCGTAGGCTTTACCAGGGAGCATACCATGTTCATGGTAGTGCTCTTGCCTGCTCCGTTGGGACCAAGAAGTCCAAATATCTCTCCTTTTTTGATATCCAGATTTATATGGTCCACCACCGGTTTATTATCATATTTCTTTGTCAGTCCTTCTAACTTTAATATAGAATCCATCACTTTTCCCTCCATCCCCTGCCGCTGGTATACCAGCAATCCGTATTTAATTCATAGTACGAGCCTGCTTGCAATACTGCTAAAATGAAAAAAATAAAAATGTAACGCATTTTCCAATGTAACTCCTTGTACTTTGGCTCACTCCAATCAAAAACTTACTTCAGTATAGCAGTTAGATATCCATTCTTTAAGTGCCAAAAGATAGAAAAGGCTATGACAAAAGTCATAGCCCACTTTATTTTTTATTCTCAAAGTTTATAGTATCTTTCTTAATTGTTCACAATATCTTCAATATTCCTTCAAACTCTATACACATGTGAACGTTATAATAATATCATACATTAAAGAAACAAACACACAAACAAAATTTTTAAATCGGGTAAATCAAGGCTCCCCAACCTTGTTGACATAAACTTTTTTTCATAAATGGCCGGCAGAATTTCTGCCGGCCCCTCCTCTTTGTAGAGACATATTTATGGTATGGTCATTCTAGTATAAATACATATTTCCAAGTTCCTTTTCTTCCTCTTTTGTCACCTTTAATGCTTTACTGATAAACTCAGAAAAAGAACCGTAATGTTTCTCAGCCGCAAGATAAGCCGCCTCCAGATATTCTGCTTTAACCGTCAGCGCCGTTTCTGCTATTTTACATCTTTCCTCTGAAAAGCCCTTCTCCTTTAATTCTTTAAGAAGTATGCTGTTCTCTTCTTTTCGTTGTTCATTGGTCTTTAGATAATCCCAAAATATATCTTCTTTTGCGACACCAAGAATGGTTAAAATAATCGCAGCTGCCAGTCCGGTTCTATCCTTTCCTGCAAAACAGTGAAACAGCAAAGCCCCTTCCTTCTGCAACAGCAGCAGGTCTATCAGTTTCCGGTAGCTGTTTACAGCCTCTGTGTTTTGTATCATCTGTTCATAAAGACCACGCATATAGAAGTCTACGGTACCTATATCCGGTATGGTCTCAAAACTGCCCATATCTGCGCCTGCCTCATGTATTGCCTTTATAACGTCAATATTATGATAGACTGTACCTGTAATTCCGTCATCGGGATTCTCCCTGCATTCTCTTTCTCCTCTTAAATCTACGATGGTGCGCAATTGATATTCCTTTGTAAGTATTTCTTTATCATCTTCTGATAACCTTACCAGTTCACCTGATCGGAGCAGCCTGCAGGGAAGCAGCTTCCTGCCTCCGCTTCCTTCTAAGCCTCCAAGATCCCTGAAATTTACCGGCCTGAAATTCATGAATGTTTCCGCCTTTCTGTGCTAAAACCATAAGTCAGACTGTTACTGATTTTAAGTGTAGCAAAACCCTCCTGTATAGTCAAATTATAAGGTCAATATTTCTCATGAAAGTGTATCTGCTGTTTTTCTGCAGGATTTTAGTTGCATAGCAGGTATGCGCGTGAAAGAAAATAATAAATTGAAAAAATGTCGTTGAGCTTCTTTCGCTCCTTTTTATTAGTGGCATTATCGCAGGCCCTGCGATATGCAATGGGTATAATAATGAAATACCGTCTGCCCGTTTTTTTGTTTCATTATAAAAACAAGAACAGTTTGAACTGCCCCCCATAAGTTAGACCCAAATTCTAACGTATGGGAGGTCAGTTTTTTATGGATAGGTTATAAATTAAAAGTTAAAAACTGTACTCCAATCAAAATTTCCTGAATCCTCTACATTTTTTGGCCAGCCGGAACACCAATCCGGCATTAGTGGATTTTCTACCCTGTCCAGACTGGGTGTGTACGGTTTGATATCTAATATCGGAGTACCATCATCAGCATCTATATAGGCTAAATGGATAATTCCGTTTTCGTAATCAACAGAAGTAATATAGCAGCAAGTTAGTCCAATTGGATTTGGTCTCTCTGGTGAGCGGGTTGCAAAAGTGCCTAACAACTCTGGTGCATTTTTATAGGGACTTTTTTCAATAAGTTTTGATCTGGCATCAACATTATCACATCGATCAAACCACCAGAACACATTAATATAACTAAAATCATTAATATTTGTAAGTCCAGGAATATACTCCTTATCAATTAATAATTTCATACCATCGTCATTTACTTGTATTTTTCCTATTGCTTTTAAATTGATTTGTTCCATAAATAAAATCTCCTTTTTTATTATTTACGGCGCCGTTAATACCAGTATACTGGAATAAATTAACACTACAACCCCTTTTTTCAAAAATAAAATTTACATTATCTCCCTCTTTACACCAGAACAAATGTTTGCTATAATTTGTTTCAAGGAGGCGAACATATGTTTGATTCGATAATTTTTCATGTGGATGTTAATTCTGCTTTTTTAAGCTGGGAAGCGGTACACCGATTAAAGCATTTAAGCGGTACACTGGATTTAAGAGAAATTCCTTCTGCTGTAGGAGGAGATGTTAAGAATCGCGGCGGCATCATACTTGCCAAGTCCATTCCTGCCAAAAAGTATGGAATAAAGACCGGCGAGACTCTTCAGGAAGCTCTAAGGAAATGTCCTGATTTGAAAGTGGTTTCGCCTCATTACAACCTCTATGACGAATGTTCTGCTGCTTTTTTTGATATTCTCAGGAGCTTTGCTCCCTCCGTAGAGGCATTTTCCGTAGATGAAGCCTACTGTGATATGACCGGAACCGCCGGTCTTTATGGACCTCCTGCCACAGTGGCGGCTCTGATAAAAGATACCATCCACAAGGAGCTTGGATTCACGGTTAACGTTGGTGTATCCAGTAACAAGCTTCTTGCCAAAATGGCTGGTGATTTTAAGAAGCCTAACCTGGTCCACACTCTCTTCCCCTCAGAAATTCCGGCAAAAATGTGGCCTTTGCCCGTTTCCGAGCTGTTCTTTGTAGGCAGAGCTACTGCTGCCAAATTGTTTTCCTTAGGTATTAAGACCATTGGAGAGCTTGCCGCCACGGATATCTCCATTCTGCGTTCCCATCTTAAGAAACATGGAGAGATCCTCTACCTTTTTTCCAATGGAATGGATCCTTCTCGGGTAATTGATACACCTCCTGCCAATAAGGGTTACGGTAATTCCACTACCATTCCCTATGATATAAATGATCCTTCAGCAGCCAGGCTGATTCTCCTTTCTCTTAGTGAGACCGTAGGCACCAGGCTGCGCAAAGACTCTGTCAAGATTCAGGTAGTCGCTGTATCTATTACCTACTATGACTTTACCTATGCTTCTCATCAGGTGACACTCTTTTCCGCCTCCAATGAGACCGGTGAGATTTTTACTGCTGCCAACAGGCTTTTTACGGAGCTATGGAACGGTATGCCGGTAAGAAAGCTTGGTATCCACACCAGTCATGCAAGACCCGATGACGGTATCGACCAACTGACTTTCTATAACCTGCACACTCTGGAGAAACACAAAAGACTGGAACAGGCTGTTGACGGAATCAGAGATAAATACGGCAGCGATGCTGTTATGCGGGCGGTCTTTTTAAATAATCCTGTCTGTCATATGTCCGGGGGAGTAGCAAGAGAAAAATTATCAGTTAATTATGAGGAAGTGAATATAGAATGAATATACCCGTTGATGTCATTGCCGTATTTGATTCTGTTGGTAAGGTCACACCTGCCTATGTACGCCTGGAGGATGAGAAACACACTCTGGTAACTTACAAAATTGAAGATATCTCACTTTCAAACGAGGAACGGTTTGCCGGATTGTACCATCTGGTTTTTGTCTGTCATATACACAACGGTAACATAAAACAACAGCTGAAACTGTCCTTTAGTGTACAGAACCACCGTTGGCTGCTTCTAACCTAAGCGTTTCAGTTACACGGATATCCTTAGATTAGACCTATGTGTGAAAATTGCTTGTACCGTTTGTTTATAAGCACTGAATGTATTGATACTCAAAACATGAAGAGTACTTTGTCCCTCAAGGGACTCCAAAATCCAAGGAGCTTTATATCAGACCGGCTTAGCGGCTTTTATATTCTTCCAAGAACAAATCAAAGTATTTATAAAACTCCACCTTATCAGCTAAATGAACATTATGATCCGGGTTTGTCATTTCATAAGCTAAACAATGGGAGATCAAGGATTGCATCCTATCAAAATCTTCATCAGAAACTGCAGCATTTCCTTTTGCTCTGATCAGTAATACCAGGCACTTAAGCTTTGGCAGCAGATGATACCAGTCCGTATAATAGGTACGATAGGCTGCCATTGCCTGTGAACTGAACATCATATGATAGCCTTCCACGGTTTCTGTCAGACTGTTCATGAAATAATGATATTCCAGCTCAGAACCTGATGCATGTCTGATATAGGCTTTTGCTTCCTGCAAACTTGAAAAGGGCATGGGCCAGCCTTTTGTAAAAGGTGCTTCTTCTGGCAGCTGTTCTAAGGGCAGAGTACTTCTCCTTTGCGGCCCCGAAGCTGACATATCAAGTATTGCCAGGGCATCTATATAATCAGGAAACACAGCCCCTAAATATCCGGCGATTCCTCCTCCCATTGAATGTCCTACCAGTATCACTGAATCCACCTTCAGATAATCAAGCAGCTCTATTATATCTCCAGCCATTTCTTCTGCCGTATATCTTGCAATGGGTTTGCTGCTCAGACCGTGTCCTCTTTGGTCCGGAGCAATAATTCGATATTCCTTTCCATAACGGTTCATAAAGTCAACCCAGGTCTCAGCTCTTCCATACATTCCATGCAGGCATAAAATAGTCTTATCACCACACTGAGTATCAAAATAAAACATGTCAATTTTCTTTAGCTTTGCAACTTTTCTGTAAATTTTAATTGTCTCCATATTAGCCTCTTCCATAAAAATTGTATTTTCTGTTTATTTCACACTAAATCTTTTCCTTTTGAGATTAATTAGTTTTAGATTGATTAAATTTTATTTTCCAATTTCACATTGATTAATTTTTAGCTTCTATTAATTTTTAGCTTCTATTAATTTTTAGATTATGCAGTAAATTCTTTCATCTTTAGCTTAAAGAGTAGAATAAATAAATAGCAAGATTATCATTTTTTCAAATTAGTTTTATATCAAACTTTTTTATTAAAAAAATTATTTAAAATTATTTTTTATTTTTGTTAAAGTTTCAATTAGCCGTTCCTTCTCCTCCTGAGATATTTCATTATAGGCAGTAGCTATTAGTTCTTTTGAAATGGTTTCAAACATAGGCTTAAGTTCTTTTCCCTTTTCCGTTAAAGTAACAAATACTATACGGTTATCCTCATCATCCCTGGCTTTCTCAACATAACCCTGTTTCAGCAGTTTATCTACAAGAACGGTAACCGTTGACTTATCTCTGCCTATCCTTTCAGTTAAGTCCTTCATAGATAGTTTGTCATTCTCAAACAGCTCACACAGAATATCCCCATGAGAAGTAACAAGGCCTTTTATTCCCCAGGCTTCCATTTGGGCTATAATAAAACTATTTGCATTTTCCCGTACTTTTGATATTAATGATATTATATCTCTTTCATTCATAATTGCATTATAGTTTTATATCAAACTAATGTCAAGACATATTTTCATCTTATCTAATCTTTCAGTATTTTAGACTAGTTCATATTCTATATATATCCTTCGGTTAATTTGCTGCTACTATCCTTTCTCATATTAATTAGCTATTATACCGCTTTTATTAACTGAAATCTCTGGCTTTGAGTTACACTATTGGATACAGGGAAGCTGACAGTGTCAGATTTCCCTGTATTCCATATAGTAAACCGCAAATTGGATATTCGGACATTTATCTGCCTAAAGTAATCACCTTGGTAGATACTTTTTCCCCGAACCACTCGTCATGTTCTACGAATACCAGGGTAGGCTCTATTGCAAGAATTGCCTTCTCAAGCTGTTCTCTAAAATAAATATCCATATAATTGAGGGGTTCATCAAAGAGAATAAGATGATTTCCCAGAGACAGTGCCCTTGCGACTTCAATTTTCTTTAACTCTCCTCTGCTAAAGGTCTCCAGGGGCCGTTCAAACAGAGATTCCGGAAGTTCAAATAGCCGGCATAAATCTGTAAAGAGTGCCACTCGCATCTCATCTTCCCCCGTTTCCTCCGCTAAATGTGCCTTTAGATATCCTTCCTTCCACAAGGGTTCCTGGAGCGATTCGGTAATCTGCAGATCCTCTGCTCGCTGGATTCCTCTGGTTTTAATCTCACCGGAAATTATTTTAAGAAGAGTAGATTTTCCGGTACCGTTCTCTCCCTGAACCCAGATCCGTTCTCCCGTCTTTACGATAAAAGACAGGCCAAAGAACAACTCTCTGTTGTCATAGGAGAACATGATATCTTTTCCTTTTATCAGCCAGGCGGCTTCTGTTTCCAGCTGTTCAAAATTCAGATCAGCCACGGTCTCAAAGTTCTGTAATAGGGATTTCTTTTCTTCTATCTTCTCCCTTATCTGCTCCTCGGAGCGCTTTGCCTGCCCCATGTAAGATTTGGTGCCATTGGTTCTGGAATGGGTGGCAAAGGCATACTTCTGGGTATTGGCTACCCCTGCCCATAAACGGCTCTCTTTCGCACGCCTTTCCAGCTGGCGTACTTCCCTGGCCAACCGTTCTCCGGTACGTGCCTCGTATTCATCCTTTAGATCCTTGTTCTGTTTCCAGGTCGTAAAATTACCCTTTTCAACAATGATATCTGCTTTGTTAATAGCCATTACATGGTCTATTACCGAGTCCAGAAATTCTCTGTCATGGGAAACTACCAGAAATCCTTTCTTCTGCCTTAAATACTCTGCCACTTCTCTCTTTCCTTTAATATCCAGATGATTCGTAGGCTCATCCAGCAGTAGAAACGTGTCCTTTCGAAGAAATAGTGCAATCAGCAGAAGCTTTGTCCGTTCTCCATAGGATAGTAAGGAAAATTCCCTGTCTAACAGTTCCTCGGACAGCTTCATCCGGTACATCTCCTTGCGTATCCGGCTATCCATTTCAAAACCGTCCAGATCCAGATATTGCTGCAGTGCTTCCATGTCCGTAAGATTGTCTTCCAGTGTCCTCAAGTTTCCTATATACTCTTTTATAACGTCTATTGCCAGGGTATAACTTACTTCTTTTTCGTAAGGAAAAAGCTCGGTTTTTGATTCCAGCTGTATCTTTCCTTTGTCCGGCTTTAACTCTCCATGGAGCAGCTTCAAGAGGGTGGTTTTCCCTCTTCCGTTTCTTCCGATCAGCCCTAACTTCCAGTCTGTGTCCAGATTTACTGTCACACCGTTAAAGACCGGCTCGTAAAAGGTCTTATAACTAAAACTCATATCATTTATAATAATTTGTGCCATATTTTTTCTTCCTTTCCTGACTAATCTTTCCTGTCAGGACAGACACCGTAATTGGGGCGGGTCTATTCTGACTCTTTCATTATACGTAAACGTATTTTCCACATGACCGCAATCCCTCCTTTGATTATTTCTGTTATAAGCTGAGATAAGTTATCTTAGTGTTACTGATTACCATAATCTATCTTTCTGCATTCCTCATTTACAGGCATAAAAAAACCTACCTTAAACAGATTACTGCAGACAGATAAATTCCGCATCAGTAACCCCGGTAAAGCGCACTCAAATAATACCCTGCATTCAGAGTCAGTATCTTAAGGCTAGCGCAATTTACCGTTGTTTAAAAGTAGGTTAATAATCATTATTCTTGTTTCAACCTCTGCTTTCAGAAGTATTTTGTGTTTGGGTTCCAGGGAACCAGAGTGACAGATTTGCCACAACAACTTTACAATAACACAATTTCCCTCTTAGGGCAACATATTTTTACATCTTTATGGTAAGGTGCAGCAACAAAAAATCTGTAGCTGCACCTGTTTCTTATTTCATTTTACCAATGATACGTTGTATACTCTTAACGGACAAAAAATACTTATCGGCAATTTCTGTCCCTTTCATTCCGTTTTTATAGTCAAGATAGATGTTATGATTTCGTTCTTTTAATTCTTCTCTGATACTGGTACTCTCTCCCCAGTCCCGTCGGTTATTTTCTTTTCTGGGAATGTAGATACATTCCCCATCTACGTAATTCTGAATCAATTCAATAATTTCATTCGGCAGAATCTGTTCTGCTTTCCTATAGCCCATTGCGCCCTCCTAATAATATTATTCTTAGGATTAGCAGCAGCTATAACATATTTATTCTCTAAAAATGCAATAGCTGATGCTACGCATTCATAACATGCCTTCGTCTCATATAATAGCCTCCTTTTTTTGTTCATGTCTTCTGCACAGTCTGCAGAAGCAGTATAACATCTTGTATGATACATACGGAATATATATTTAATACTAATTGTAATATTACCCCATTGAAATTCAGTTAGCAACTGTTTTCAGTAAATATGTGTTTCTAAAATCTGCTTTCTTTATGATTTATATTATATTCCAAGGAGTTCTTTTGCCTTTGAAAGCCTTGCTTCAAATTGCTGGTAGAAATCTAAAGCCTTCTCATATTTCATAAGATAAAAGAGATTCAGGATAAGCATGTTGATTTCTTTGATTCTCTTCTCATCTCCTGCCTTCTTTACTTCCATTTCTGCAGTATTAATAAAATAATGCCAGCTAATAAGAAATTTCTCGTTTCTCTCCAAATCCTCTGTGGCTATCCATTTGCTTATCTTTACCTGAGTCTTGCTGCTGTTTCTGCACTCTCCGGTCTGAAGGAAATACTGAAAGCTGTTGTTCTCGTAAACCCTTCCAAGGGGAAATATTCTGCATATTCCGGATCTGAAGTTATGAATACTACACTTTCCTCTCTCATCCAGAAATGAACATTGCTCTTTGGCGCCTATCATTTTAAGATTGGGAAGTATAATTCCATCTACCACATTCAGTTCAAGCTTTCCTGCCAATAATTGTTCAAAGGACACATTAAGGCCGGTTGTCAGCCTATAGGTATCATAAGGATCCAGAATAATGGAATTCCCCATGCCGTGACAGCAGGAAGCCTTTCCGTGACATCCGTTGCAGCTGGCTTCCACCAAATCCTTGGCACTGTATAATTTACCATCTGATATTTCATCTAGACTACATTGTCTCTTCATATATTCCTCACATTCAGCCACCCATGGCAGCAATACATCTAATAGTAAAGGTTGCAGTGCTCTTATCCTGTTGTAAACTGTAAAGCTTAATTCTTAAAAGCCGCAACTTCTTCTATTATAGCATATGTATTAATTCTTCCCAATCATCAATTTTAAGGTAAGGTACACTGGGAGCAATTCCAGTATTTTCGAACATACAGGCCGTATACCATACAGGTTTCATCCCCGCATTATAAGCTCCTTCTATATCACATATGGGATTATCTCCGCAAAACCATATCTGCTCCGCTGGAAGCTTAGTCTTCACAAGTGCCATTTCAAAGATTCTTTTATGAGGTTTACGAAATATATAGTCACTGGAGGCCAGAATAAATTCGAAATGATTATACGGAAGAAGTTCATTGATCCTGTTTGTAAGGGTATTTGTACTGGCGGTAATATTGCTTATGACTCCGGTACGTACTCCTATCTCCTGTAAATACATCAGCAGCTTCTCAATATTCTCTGTAGGCCTTCCCGGTGCTGCATTATCCCAGAAAATGCGTTCAAGTACTTCTGTGCTTTCTGCAAATTCCACCTCATAGTATTCATACAGATAACGGTGAAATGCATAATTACTTATTTCCAGCAGATTTCTGCTTCTGTTATCCCCAATAAGCTCATTTGCGATTTCACTGCTTAATGTATCTGCCAGTTCCTGTATCTGAAGAGCAGTAACACCATTGGGATTACTCTTTGCATGCTTTAACATCGCCTGAGTCCCTCTTACTGGGTTAAACTTCTCTTCTCTTGTTAATGTCTGTCCGTAGTCAAACAATATCATTTCCGGCTTCTGATACATTCTAAGCCTCCTTCTAATTATTAATTACAAAGGAATTTACTATTTTATTAGAAAAATCCAGCTTCTTTCGCATATTCCAATAATTTTGGCTGAATAAGCGGATATGTCCAATTAGTTGGCATTTCCTCGGTAATTAAGATGGATTCAATTTCACTATGGAGCTCACCTTCAAATTCCTCAATTTCAGCAAAATAGAGCATGCCATAGCTTTCATCCGCCTCAGCTTTGCTGTCTGTGTCATGGGCTGCTGTATCCTCATTTCTTACAACTGAATAAACGCAGACAGGGGTAATGTCAAATAAAAGAGCTCCTGTTTCTTCGTACAGCTCTCTCATAGCTGTATGAAGAATACTCTCTCCAGGTTCTCTTCGTCCTCCCGGAACTTCATAGGTCATACGTTCCTTATGCTTGCAAAATACCCATTTTCCCTTTGTCTTCGCCAGAATGACTGCAAACTTTAATTTCTCGTCCGCTATTTCATCATAAAATTTCACTTCTATCATATAGGCTGTTCTCCTTATCATTCACTTCTATATCGGCTGTATTCTTTATTTTCCATATTTCGAACTTCTTTTCTGTGATATCCTATCAGGGTTGATACTGTACCCAATATACCTGTTATCAAAAACATTACTGCCATTCCGCTGCCTTTGCCCCTTCCTACCAGACTGCCAAGAAAAGCTGCAAGTAAATTTTCAGAACTCATAAACGGTTCAAATACAAAATCTGCCAGAACCCCTCCAAGTAATATACCAAAAGGTATAGTCGAGTATTGAATGGCATTACGTACTGCAAATATCCTGCCAAGCATCTCCTTTGGTATTTTTTCATACATAATGATACGCTGTCCAGCACTAATAAAGGGAATTGGTATACTGGCAGCCAACCCGGCAATTACCCATAGATAAACATTCCTTCCAAGTCCCATCAACAGATCTCCTAACAGGAAGCTACAAGCTGCCGAATAATAGATCATTTTCAGATTACTTTTAAATATTTTACCCGCAGATACCAGAATCCCTCCTATTAAACCGCCTATACCAAGTACAGCGCTTACTATACCAAAAGCGATATCACTACCGCCGCTTCTGGCAATAAGCATAGGTGACAGTATATTCTCATAAGTCAGCCTGGAAAAGAAATTCATGAAAGCAATACTTATCATAATGTACAAAAGACCCTTATTCTCCATTAGATATAAATACCCGCTCTTAAGGCTAGATAAATAATCTTCTTTCTGCTGTTTTTTCTTATACCCTGTTTCCTTTATGGATACTTTAAAGATTAAGACAGCAACAGCAAAAAGAAAACTGATTAAGTCTATAAAGATAACACCTTCCAGTCCCAGAACAGATAATATAAAAGCTGCCAGCATAGGTGCTGTTACCGCCACCAGATTTCCGGAAAAGGAATCCATCCCGCTTACCTGTTTATATTTATCTTTTGGCACCATGTTATTCACTGCTACAGAGACTGCTGGTGACTGCAATGAATTCATAAACCCAATTATAATATTAACTCCATATATGTGTCCTATTTTAAGATTTCCCTGCAATAAAAATAGCAGAACAGCAAGTGAGCTCAACGCTGCTGTCAAATCAGAAAGCACTATAATTGTCTTCTTTTTATATCTGTCTATGAGAGGTCCTGTAACAGAACTGGCAATGATATAAGGTGCAAAGGAACAAAAAGACATCAATGATACTGTTAGTACTGAGCCCGTCTGCTTATAAGCCCATACAATCAGTGCATATCCCGTCATTGCACTCCCTAACTGTGATACGGATTGACTTAACCAAAATACGATATAATTACGAAAACTTTTGTTATCCATTGGAATCTCCTTATAAAATATCTTAATAGTATTTTATAAGTACAAGCCCCAATGGGGACGAATCTTAGTTTACTGCTGACTTAAACAACAATTTTATTCAACCAATACTCTGTACAGGCTTCGTCCCATCAGACCTTGTACAGAGATGTGTGCTCATATCAATCACCAATCGGCACAGCATAATCTTCTCCCTCTTTTCTTCCTGCTTATTTCTTAATTCCAAATAAGAATCTGGTGACCCTTATCCGTCTGCATAATTCATACATTGCTATCGTTAACCCAAAGGAGGTCAGACATATAATTACATATTGGGTTAATAACCCGTCTATACGGCTAATCGTAAAGTACCCTATAATTACAATAATGGTTTGGTGGAATATATACAGCGGAAAAGCTGCCGGCGTAAAATATGACGTAAACTTATTATTAAACTCCAGATAACGCCTGCCAATCCCCAATACTGCCAGTATTCCTACCCAGGCAAGAAGCCTCTGTTCAATCTCCCACAGCAGCCCTTCTCCTAGTCCCTTTTGGTACATGATGCAGCGCCAGATTATAAGAGCTACCCAGAATACAGCCAGTAATGCACTATACTTCTTAAGTCTTTCCTGAACCTCTTCCATGCTAAGAACAAAATACCCCAGTAAAAAGTAAGCAGCAAATTCACTGATGCTCTTACCCCCAATATCCAAGACAGGCGTTACCAGCGCAATCAGTATAAACATAGGGATAAGCTTTATTAAGGTGAACTTCTCGCCCTTAAGCTTCTTATCCCTATTCTTGTACCATACCATAAGAGATAAAAAACAATAGGAATATAGATAGAGATAGAGGGTAAACCAGAGCTGCCCTGTTGTAAAATGCCCATCGTAACCGCTCCAGTCAGTCAGGCGAAAGAAAAACCTAAGGTGCTCCAAATAATTTCCACTGTAACCGTTAAAGGAACGATTTGCTATGTAGGTCTGCACCGGTACCAGTAAAAGTATCGCAGCTATAGTTGGAATTAAAAGCTTATGTATTCTTTCATTAAGATATTCTTTGGCAGTTCTTTTATTAAGTGCATATACTGCAGACATTCCTGCCATTGCAAATAATATTGCCATCCACCAGGGATATACCGCAATAAGAAATAAGCTGGCAGCCTCTGATCCCTTGCTGTGCACATACCAGTTTTCACCGTAGTTATTAAATATCATCGCCGTATGAAACGGAAACAACAGCAGAATACAAAGGATACGGATATTATCAATGTAATACTTTCTCATAATAACTCCTTCTCAAAAATATGATCAGTTGCACTCTTTCTTTTCCAAATACAGTCTATAATCAGAATAGAACACATAAATATTTAGTTGTATTATATCAATATACTTTTGTTAAAGATACCCTTTTTTTGCTATCAATACTAAAATATTTTCTTCTTAAGATATTTTAGAAGATATATTTTAATAAGATATTTTCTCTATATAATAAAAAGTAATATCTTATAAAAATATTAAAAGATAAGTTTTTTGCTTCAACAAATAAAAAGACCTCTGTCAGCTAAGACAGGGGTCCATATGCAATCCTATAGTATTCCAGCACTGCGATGTTATTCACTTACCAGGATCTTTTCTATCTCTGCAATATACAGGGTATGATAATCTTTCCCTGGATAGTATTTCTCCTCAAGTCCGGTTTCAACAAAAGAGTCCGAAGTAATTTCCTGACGAAACAGCTTCCTGCAGATAATTGCAAGGTTTGCTTCCTTAAAGTAGGGTGTCTCTCCCTCGTACACCATTGTAAGATTGGATTTTGATATTTTATCTTCATCTCTTCCGGAAACGCTTCCTAAGTAAGCCAGTTGTTTTTTATACTCTTTTTCATAAAATGTAAGAGAAAGGGTATCCGCACTGTCAATAAATTCTTTCGTATATCGACTGGGTCTTATTACGATAAAAGCGACATTTTTATCCCACATTATACCCAAACCACCCCAAGAGGCTGTCATGGTATTAATCTTATCCTCTTTTTTTGCCGTTACCAACATCCAGTCCCTTCCGATCAATTGAAAGGGACTCATGTTAAATTCTTCTGCTCTTAATTCTTTCATTCTTGGCTCCTGACTGCGCTCTATAGCACGCGTACTATTCTAGCATTAATTTTTCTCAGCCTTTCTTTTGCTTGAAGAAACCTATTTGCATTGTATGTTAAAATAGTATAATATATTTCGATATAAAGTAATAGTATGCAATTTGAAGAAAAAACTACCTGAAAGGAAAGTAAACATGCCAAAAAAAGTTGAAGTGTGCTCCAGACCCATTGAATATACCCTGTCCATCATAGGCGGGAAATGGAAGATTATCATAATGTTCTGGATATGGAAAAGTGAAGTCTTAAGATACGGCGAGCTTATGAGTTCCATTAAGGGAATTACCCACAAAATGCTCAGCACTCAGCTGAAAGAACTGGAAAAGGACGACATCATCATACGAACAGAGTATCAGCAGATTCCTCCAAAAGTGGAATATACCCTTACCGAAAAAGGCCTGTCACTTATGCCTGTCCTGTCAGAGATGTGCAATTGGGGGAAGGAAAACTTAAAGGAGAATGCATGTCAGAATACTCTCCCTTAATCCCCCTGAACATCAATGCTTAATCCAGTACCTTCCCAACAGGAAATGCTTTTCTAAAAAGTCTTCTGATTATAGGACCTGCCAGCAACAGCTGAAGGGGCAGTGCCATTATAAGATTTTTCGGAATATTGAACATCCAGATAACTGCCAGCTTACTCCATTCCCCGGATTGAAAGCAAGCTTCGAAAGCACCATATAAAGACATGATAAAAACCATGGGTATTACCATACAGCAGGACACGGTTATTGCTTTTTGTATATTGCTGCTTTCTGCTTTGAGCAGATAACGGAAGGCAAATCCTTTGGCAGCTCCCGAAACTATAAATAAGTCACAGCATAAGGCAACAATAAAGGCAATGGGAAACCCTGTCCAGGCTTCTTTTATACTTGTCAGGGATAACCCCTTCATATGAAGGGAAACATTATAGATACTCATCCAAAGTACCATAAAAAAACACATCATTACTGTAAAAATCATACTTTCTCTCTTGTTCTGCGGCATATCGCTACCTCTCTTTATTTTTACTTTTACTGATTTGAACGCAAAAAAACAGCAGGTATCCTTCCTAACTTTCGCTACGAATGACACTTGCTGTTATCATATCTTCACTACCATTTGCATCTTTTAAAACATAATCTCTAAATCAGTTATATTAATCTTATCACATAAAAGGGATATCTGTCAAATCTTTTGAGATTTACAATTTCAATAGCCGGGATAAGTATAACTTCTGGTAAATTCGTATTATGGGTATACCTTCAGCTTCGTTAAGTTATTACTCTTTTCTGCAAATCACAGCCAGCCTATATTTTTTATTACCAACCAGACACCTGATATAATCAGAGAAAGGATAACCGCCGTTTTCACTTTCTTTTCATCCAGGATATGGGCCAGGTAATTTCCAATTCCCAGTCCTGTCAGCATAAAGGGCAGCAGAAAAACAGCCGTTTTCATTATACCGGGAGTTATGATCCCGGCTGCCAGATAGAACAGGATTCTAAAGGTATTCTCCACCAGAAATACCATACAGAGATTCCCTCGAAAAGACTGGTTATTATCTGCTGTCCTGCCAACATAAGCGGCTAATAAAGCGCCGATACCGAACAATCCACATAGAAGGCCTGAAACAGCACCTATTATCCACAAAATAAACGGTGAAGATTTCTTCTTTACCTGCCTGCTCTCACGAAAGAACATCTCTACGCCAATGGCTGCTACCGCAATCCCAAAAAATATTTTGATAATTGTATTGTCTGCATTCTTTAACAACAGCGCCCCCGGTATACTTCCAGCAATAACAAGAAGCGACAGCGGTATCCAGATTTTCCACTGAAGAGATTTCTTTTCCTTCCAGGCTATAATTACATTTGCAGGATATCCTACAATTAATTCAATTGGCGTAATATTTAAATTACTTGTTCTAAAACTAAGTATGGTACTGAATACCAAGGTATTGGCAAAGGCACAAAGTCCTTTTATTATATACGCACATAATACCGCTATTATCATCCAATAATCCATTCTTTCCTATCTCCTTCCCCACCGGACGTGTATGAGAACTGTTATGCCCTGGCACATTTATAGGTGCAGTATATTTTCATATACGCCCTGACTTCAGTTCTCAGTCTTTATTAACAGTTTATCAGATTATCAGGAAAATACCTTTAATATTCTGCGGTATATAGGGAATATATTGCGGTAATTATTGATACTCATACTAAAATATACTATAATTCATTATAACTACAGGTAATAAATTGAGAATTTATAAATTATATCAGCTACCCTGCCTATACGAACACTGAAGCGAAATGAGGTACCTCCATGCAGATTGACACACCGGATAACCTACAAGATAGAACCAGTAATAAAATTCAAATAATAACGGACCCCTCTCAGAAAGAATTAAAGGAACACGGCAGTTACCAGTTTCCTGTGCTGATAAGCGAAGAAACCCTTTCCAGGTATACCTCCGGCTCTTTCCTATGGCATTGGCATAAAGAAATTGAATTCACACTGGTTCTTTCAGGAAATATGTTCTACCAGATTAATGAAGATATCTTTTATCTCACAGAGGGTGAAGCACTCTTTGGTAATTCCAATACACTACACACAGGACGTATGGATAAGAATAAAGATTGCCGCTATCTCGCCGTTACCTTTAATCCGAGAATTATTTATGGCTATGAAGGAAGTCTTATACAGAACAAATATGTTAATCCGCTTCAACAGGATATAAACTTTTCTTCTTTACATTTCGACTTGTCAGAGGCCTGGCATGCAGAGGTTATACGTCTTTTGAAGCAGCTTCATAACATAACGGAACAGGACGGTTATTATAGAGAGCTGGATACCCAGCTGCTGCTGTTAAAGCTTTGGCGAACGCTTATAAGCAACAGGCCTCACCAGTTAAAAGAAGCAAATAAATTTGAGGAACAGAATGTCAGAAGAATAAAACAGATCTTAACCTTTGTAGAGAATCATTATACCTTAAAGATTGAACTGGAGGATATTGCGGGACATATTAATTTATGCAAAAGCGAATGCTGCCGTTTATTTAAAAGATATATGGGTATTTCTCTTTTCGAATATATTATTGAATACCGTATAGAAAAAAGCCTGTTATATATTGCAGGTTCGGATATCTCTATAACAGAAACGGCTCTGAATGTGGGTTTTTCAGACCCAAATTACTACTCAAAGGTCTTTCGCAAGCTGAAAGGCTGCTCTCCAACCAAATACAGGTTGGAATTATACAGACGAACAGAGGACTAATTGCTCCTATGTACTGCTGCTATTAATATATTTTGAATAAAAGGCTCCTCCTATGCACAAACACAATATTGCATCATACAATATTGTGAACAGTTTTAAGGAGTTCCCTTATGACCCCCAAAAATGACTATATCCGCCAGTCTTTGGACTTACATCTTTTTTTCGGAAGAATAATGAAAGAACACTCCTTTTTTTTGCAGATAGGTTTTACACCGAGAGATTGTAACTATACCCAGCAAGCAGATTCCTTTCGTATGGAATTCGACAGACTGCTCTGGGAGGTAGTCTCTATTTCCAACGGAGTTGCAAGTCCAGATGTTTTGAAATCCGGCGAAGTTTTTACCCCCTATACGGTGGATGCAGAATTAGCCTCCTGCTTCTTTACGGGTGTCAACATACCTGTTGAGTTGACCAAAGCAGAAATGAATCTGATGTCGGCCAGCTGTTATCCCTCTATCAGAGGACTGGAACAAAAAGTTTGTGAGCTTAACGAAAGAGCCATCAATTTAGTAAGTGCCTTAATTGAATTCAAAACAAATATTTTATCTAATGTCTTATGCTGTAAAATGTTTACGGTAAATTATCCGCTTCTTATTGAACATATTATCAGAGAAGCTACACTCTATCTGAACATTCTCATATGCCTGCAAAGCGGTGCGGATTTTGATATTGAAGAGGAAGCCTTGGAACAGGAAGCGTTCTGGAATAACATTATGGCAGAGCATGCAAAATTTATCCGTGGCTTGCTGGATCCCACGGAAGAAGACCTGTTTGCAGCGGCCAATAACTTCGGTAATGAATTTGACCAGCTAACAGCAGAGGCACTGGCTGCTATGGATAATACCGTTCCATTTTCAAAAGTAACCACTGACAGCCTGAAAGCAACCAGAGCCATTCGTGACTTTAAGGCACAGGGTACACAGGGTATCCTGGAATGTAAGGTAAGATCAATTATTATTCCTCTGTTAGGGGACCACACCTTACGTGAAGCCAATCATTTTCTCCGTCTGTTAAAATCCTTTAAAAAATAAATAACAGGGGGCTGTAACTCAGACAAGTGATACACCAAAGCCCCCATTCTAATCGATACTTTGTATTCCTTACTGGATTACCTGATAATGCCTGTAAGTATTCAATATAAAGCCTAATCTGCGCTGCTTTATAAAGCAAACATGATAAATAACACGGGATACACTTTCCTGACATCTCTATTCAACAATAAATAGGTAACACCAAATGAAAAACCTGCGCCTGCTGCCAGGATACCTGTTGCAAGGCTACCTTTGGTAAGGATATGTACAAGCCCCAGGTTAACGCAACAATAATTCCTCCGTATGGGATTTTCTCCTTATGAAACCATACCTCACATGCTTTCTGTCCAAAAATTAATATCAACATAAAAAGCACCGTTTCGAAAGCATAATAGATATACTGAAAGAGGAATTTCACCAATCCCAGTTTCTGAAATTCAATTACCGGCTTAAACCCGCCCCAGTCTCTGTACTTGACAAATAATAGAAGGGCATTTATCCTGCACTTCAAACCGTCTGTATTGCATTATGGGTATTTCCCTTTTGTTTCTATGTTCAACGTAATTGCCCTTGATACAGATAGAACACATGAAAAAAGCTGTATGATATTCCTATGCACCAGGCGTTAAGAGTAAAATCGTATTTAGATACGGATATGCCTGAATTTCTTTGCTTATCCGATACTAAATCGAATTATTTACTATTAAATCCATATGCTACAGGAATCCCATACAGCTTCTTCTGTGTATTTATTTCTGCGGTGTATTTCTTGTTCTTAGCTCGACTTATAAGGTTCACTAAAAACCAAAAGACCTATATGTATATACTAATCTATGGAAAAAAGAGTCTGATCCCCCAGCAGTTCAAAGGTGTAAAACCCTAAGCTCTGGGATACTTCTTTAAAATACAGTGTGTCATGATGTACTTTCTCAGAACCGGGATATTTTATATTCACCAAAAGACAGTAAGATTCTTCCGAGGTGCCAAACCTTAACAGCTCAGTGCTTAACTGACACTCTTCCGTAACTTCATATTTGGGGTTATTCATAATTAATACCACTTCACAAAAAGCACAGATAAACTCTCCCAGAAAAGTATTCTCTGGAGTATCTGCCGGGAATTGTACCGAATACACTCCCTCCTCTTCTACAAAGAGTTCTCTTACCTCCGCCTTTAGCTCCCTGTAAATTTTACCGGGAATAATTAAGGTGCATACAATCTTTTTCGCTTCATCCATCCCCTACCCTCCTATACTCTTCTTATAATTACGCCTTCCAGTTTATATAATAGTATAAACAACTAAAATCCAAACTACAATGAATGAAATGATAGGAGGTATCCGGTAAATCAGCTGTTTCTTTGGTAGTAATATACAAACATAATGTTCTTACTGTTCTTTCTTCCAGGAGGTCCAGTTAATCATCGGCTTATAGCCTATCTTCGCATAGAAAGGATTACTGCCTCCGGTCATATGAGTAGCTCCTAAGGGTTTCATTCTACGATATAGTTCGGAAAGAGCTGCTGCTGCGAAACCCATCTTTCGGTATTCAGGTATGGTGCAAAGAGGTTCCATATATGCCAGATTATTTTCCGGAACCCACCACATGCCCGCCCAACAGACATATTCTCCGGCTTTATTTTCAACTGCAACTGCATACTGCTTGGTGGCATGAGGCGCCTGCAATAAATGATATCCCGCTTCTGCATCTCCATTCCAGGGACCTTCCTCCGCTTCATGATCAAAGCCTTTCCAACAGCATTCCATAGATTTGGCAACATCGAATTTTCCCTGTTCTACAAAACGAAACCCTTCTGGAAGCTTGTAATCCAGTGGTTTATCGTATTCATAAATCATATCCATATTTTCACCGACCTGTTGATAGCCTTGCTTTCTGGCCGCTTCTATGATAGCCTTCTGCCCTTTGAATAGCTTTAGCTGAAATTTAGAGTCTATATGCGGCATATATTCATCTGCATATTGAACCATCTCCTCTGCAAGCTCTTCATATCCTGGTTTGAGGTTAAAGAATATATCCGTTACCGGATTTTCAGTAAAACAAAAGGCAACGATCTCACCCTGATCCTCCCATATCCGGTTTCTGTGCGTATAGGACTTATCCATCCAGGAGGAGGATAAAGCATACTCAAAAAACGGTGCCGGAACGCCGTTTCTCCAGTCCTTTTCATAAATATTCGTCATGAACTGATAGATGTCCATATGATCTGCAAGTATCCTGAATTGTCTTGTGGTTATATTTTTCATTTCCTTCTCCACCTTAATATACTGTATTTTAGTTTCATGGTATTTAATAGGACTATAATAAGGCTTTGATTATTCCTTTAAGATATCTATACCCTACAAGGAAATTATAAATATAACGATTCACAATATCTAGGGACACTTTTCTACTGAGCTAATCTTGACCTGAGTTACTCTTGACTGAGTTAACCTTGACTGAATTAACCTTGACCGAGTTAATCTTGACCTGAAAAATAAAGTTTACTATTGTCAATTTCAATATTCAGTTTTTAGCAAACTCTTCTGCTCGAACCTTCTATACCATTATCACTCGCATTTTAATCTTAACATTATCTCCTCTTTGCATATCTCACCGACATGCACGCAAATATTATCTCCTTTATAGGCAGTCTTTGGCTGTATACCGCCTCTTACAAATCCTGCATCTATATGAAGGATTTCTTTGCTGAGACTTCCACCATCTTTGAGAGAAATGTCCACAATATCTCCCACCGACAAGGTATCCTCTGTAACTTTAACGGCTAACAATGTGTATTTATTGCCTCGGCGATCAATATCAAATATTTCATCAATTACAATCTTTTTCTTCATGATTTTCCCCATATATTTCGCAGTTCAACAGAATGATTATATTGAATTTAATATCCGTATAATAGTAATAACAATAATAAATAATAATAATAATAATAATGGCTCAGCATCCCAAAGTAGCTTTTATAAAGCTGCTGCCATTTCACGGGTAGTATTCCGATAAGCAGTAGGAGACATCCCAACCTTTGCAGTGAATTGTTTTATAAAATAGGTATCATACTCAAACCCTGTAGAGCGGGCGATCTCATTAAGGCTCATACCTGTATGGGTTAGCAGGTCCCCGGCTACCTTTAACCTGTGGGACAGGAGATAACCCATTGCGGTATTGCCGCATCTGTCCTGAAACAGCTTATTTAAGGATACCCGGTTCAAATGAGCGCAATGTGTCAAATCCTCCAGGCTGATTTTATCGGAATAATTGGTATGTATATATTCCAAAACAACATCAACGGGTGATTGTTCACATTGGCGGTTCAAATCCTCAAGGAGTCCGAGTATCTGTATCAGGTATCGCTTGATTCTGCATACCCACCTGGAATCACTTTGAGCATACACCTCTGTTCCCAGGACGAAAAACCACTCCAACAATTGGGGATATGCTTTCTCCGTTATAAGGGGTACCCCTGTGTGCTGGCCGTCCCTTTCAAAAAGAGATATTCCCGTTCGTATTTTTAACTTGGTTGCGATATAGTCCTGTCCTTCTGCTACCGGAATACTGTTCAGAAAAACCGGATTGAAACAAAAGGACTGGGCAAAGGCATTCTCTTTCTCAAAAATCTCTACTTTGTCGTCTTTTGATATACACAGAATACCTGGGGCAGTAATTTTTATCGGACGGTCATTTAATGTTCCGCTTATACTTCCCGTTGTTAGAAAAATCAGAGTAAACCTCTCTGCATATGGAAGGCTGTCAAAATCCTCGGCTGTTATAAATTCAATTAACACAGTTCTGCCTTTATGGCGGTCATATTGGGGCATGCTTCTCTCCTAACAGATAGTATAGTTAAAAGCTTCATTTATAACATTGTACCACATAACCGCAAGCAATATAATAAGGTTGTAAAATAAAGAAAGAAAGGTGGATGTTATGGGAAATAACATAGCAATAAACGGATTTGGAAGAATAGGAAGGCTTGCCTTCAGACAGCTTTTTGGTACAGAAGGATATCGGATTGCAGCGATCAACGACCTGACAAGCCCTAAGATGCTCGCACACCTGTTAAAATATGATACTTCACAAGGGCGCTATGACAAAGAGGTTTCTTACACAGAGAACAGTTTAATCGTAGATGGTGTTACGATACCGATCTATGCAGAAAAAGATCCGGCAAACCTTCCCTGGAAAGAGCTCAGTATAGATGTGGTATTAGAATGTACCGGCTTCTTTGCCTCCAAAAAAGGCTCCCAGGCTCATATCAATGCAGGAGCAAAGAAAGTATTGATCTCTACTGCTGCCGGGAGCGATCTGCCAACCATTGTTTATGGTGTCAATGAGAATACCTTAACGAAAGAGGATGCTATTGTATCAGCTGCTTCCTGCACCACCAATTGCCTTGCCCCCATGGTGTATTTCTTAAACGAACTGGCACCCGTAAGAAAAGGCTTTATGACCACCATACATGCTTATACCAATGATCAGAATACACTGGATGCCCCTCATGCCAAAGGAGATTTGCGCAGAGCACGTACAGCTGCAAGCAATATTATCCCAACCTCAACAGGGGCCGCCAAAGCAATCGGATTAGTTATTCCTTCTTTAGACGGCAAGCTGGATGGAACCTCTCAGAGAGTACCGGTTATGACCGGCTCCTTAACTGAATTAACCGTTGTTGTAAGCGGCTCAGTAACCGCAGCGCAGGTCAATGAGAAAATGAAGCAATCCCGTTCTGAGCAATATGGATATACAGAGGAGGAACTGGTATCTTCTGATATTATCGGTATGACATACGGCGGACTGTTTGATGCGACACAGACAAAGGTTACAGCTTTAGGAGAGGATACCCTGGTTAAGATCGCTGCCTGGTATGATAATGAGAATTCCTTTACCAGCCAGATGATTCGTACTGCTAAATATCTGACTAAATTGTAATAAGTTGCGTTGCAAAGATTTCAACTTGAGTTGCAGTTTCTAGTTATATTTTAGGCCAGGAGAAATAATTAGATTTCTCCTGGCCTTTTGTGTAATTGGCTTAGCTCAATAAAAAAGGAGGGTACTGTTAAACCTTTATATATAATTCTTCTACGAACAATCCCATTGGAACAACACCTTGCTAAAATTGCAATTTTTCAGATCACTTCGTTTAATCGAGAAATTACCAATACCGGAATCTCCCCACATAACCTTTATCCAATCATGTTTACGGGCCTCAAAATTGACCATTGCATAATCACTATCAAGCTGAAAAAGCAACATATAACTTTCATCTGATCTGACATCAATGGGAGTCCTGCTCTTGTAATACTCTGTATGCTGTGATGACCCCTTATACCCTCCAATCTTATGTCCCATTCCACATGCATTATCACAATATTTCACAAATATATTGTATACCACCGCACCGAATTCACCTTCTCCCGCATCCTCCGGCTCCATGATATCATCTCCTGAAAATTCATTATAGAACTGACAAAATATGGCCTTAAGCCTGTTATCATGCCTACTCATAGCTTCTTCCTTTGGAGAAAATTTCATACCATATTCACCTTCAACAGGAAAACAAGCTTTTTCCTCTTGTATGAATTCAGAAAGTTTCATTAATACATCTTCTTTCACCAGGGTTCTATCTATTTCTTTATGGTAAATGACCTTATACTCTTCCCAAGGCCATACTGTCGTAAGCCAGAACTGAAGTATTCCCTCATGAGGATACTCTGAAAGTTCATTTAATTCCTTACAATCGATCTGAGCAAGTAATTTCATTGGCTTTCCCTGACTATTCAACGGAATCTCTGCGTTCTTTGGTAAATATGGAATCCCTCCAACCTTACTTTCAAAAATACCAGGAAACGTATCTTCCAGGCATATTTCAAGATATGGTGTTTTGGTATCAGAAATAAGCTTCTCATAAGCAAGCTTTGCAGATTCCTCTGGAGATTTTACTATGACATTACTATTTAATTTTGCTTTGTCCTCGTTATCAACTTCATATCTTTGCTGTTCTTTATTTGTATTAATAGTTGTCGGACTCTTTGATTCAAAAGATGTGGGCTCAACCAGTTCAGTTGCAGCCTCTGTGGGAATTTTAGCTCTAGACTTTTTTTGCAGGAAAACTTTACGAATCTCTGAATACAATGTCAAAATTGTAACTGACAAAGCAATTGCATACACTGCCCATATAATCTCCATAATAACCTCCAATTAAAAATCTTATGTAAACTTCTCCAGTCAAACAGACTGGAACTATATCTCTTACAGATTCCCCAGTTATCATTGCTTTAACAAGTACATCAATAAATATGAAAACTTTTTAAGGATATCCATTATACCAATAGCAACTTCTTCCCCTTACGGAGAAATCAATTGGCTTCATAGTGAAATTGGTATTACTTTTAGTATTAATCTTATCTAGCAGGTTCCTATCCCTTCAAAAAATTCCGAAAACTCAACATTATATATTCTTTTTAATGCCACTATGTCTGTTACTTTTATATTTCTACTTCCTTGTTCTATCTTGGCATAAGTAGAACGCGACATAGTACTACCAAGCAATTGCATTTGAGCAACTAACTCATATTGAGATAAGCCACTGGATTGCCTCAATCTCTTTAAATTTAAATATAAATCGGCATTTTGTAAAATCATTGTCATGTATATAACCTCCATACTTTTCCTTAACTGTATTTTCTCCAATCAGCCACTTTCTCAGGAGGGTGGTTCACAATCAGGAACATTTCTATTGATTATACTCACATTTCACTTACTCCTTAATATCTTTCGGTATTTACTTTAATGCAAAGATTTTTATGCTCAAATAATTTACTTATTTTCTCATGAGGTTCCATAATAGCAGAAATTGATTTACCAGTATTTACACAGAAAATGTAATAAGCCACATATTTAGTTATCTCGACTTCATTATACCATGGAGCTCTAATTACCTCCTCACGCCGATAGGATCCATTGGTTATAAAAACAGCATCTAAAATTCCCTCATTATATGCACTTGTATATTTCTCCACTCCTTCTGTAAATAAGCCAAAGGTTACTGCCACAAAAGTTCGTTTTGCACCATATTTCTTAGCCTTTTTAATCGCATCAAGCATTGTATCACCTGATGCAATAATATCATCCACAAATAAAATATCTTTCCCATTTATATCTGGACCAATATATTGATGAACCTCCATCGGATATTTTCCATTAACTAGTTTGTGGCGGCTTCTTCTCTTATAAAATATCCCCATTTCAAGCCCTAGCTCGTTTGCATACAAAAGATTTCGATTGGTTGCCCCAAAATCCGGACTAATCAGCATCATATGTTCTTCATCATAAATAATGTCAGGATACACATTTTTCAGAGCCTTGACGGTCTGATAGATCGGCATTAAATTATCAAACCCCATAAATGGAACAGCATTCTGTACTCTATCATCATGAACATCGAATACCATAATATTTTTTATCCCAATATTCTCAAGTTCTCTTAAAGCTACCGCACAATCCAAGGACTCCCTTGAGATTCGTCGATCCTGCCTTGCACTGTATAGCATTGGTGATATGATATTTATTCTATCGGCTTTCCCCCCTATCGCAGAAACAATTCGCTTTAAGTCTTGAAAATGCTCATCAGGCGACATGATTACTTCTCTTCCATACATAGTATAGTTAGATTTATAGTTCCCCACATCCATTAGGATATAAACATCTTTTCCTCTTAACGTATTCATTAAAACGGCCTTTCCGTCACCCGTTGAGAATCGTAAAAGATTCACATCCACCACTTCGTAATTACCTTTTGGATGAATTTCTTCTAAATACATTTTAATCTTACTTGTGAACTCTTCCATTCCCAGCATGGAAATCAGCGCAATATCCAAATTATTACCCATTTTGTTTTAACCCCTTTCATAATAAAAACATACCATTTTGCAGCTTAAAAATCAGCCAGTAATTGTTATATAATATTATGTTCTGGAACAGCTTAATGGAGTGGTAGTGCCCAAATCTAATTTGCAGGTCATAATGTCACAATTTCTCTATCATCATTTGACTTCACTATCCTTTCTATCGATTGTCATTATTCCGTACTAAGTATATACATTTTTGCATTCCTTTGTAAATACTTGTAAGGGTTTATTGGGTTAATTTGTATCAAAAATCGTCCCAAAACAGCAACGAAGCTTAAAAGATACATTACACCTATGCTGTTGGTGCATAAAAAAAATCTCAGAACATTTCTGTGCTGAGATTTTTATTGTACAATTTTTATTTCTCTGGCGGTGAATGATAACTGTAAACCCGCATACTTGCTCCACTGGGATCTTAAGTGTGTATATTTACTGCAGGCTTGCTACTAAGATTTCTCAAAATCATATAACCTACTTACCCCTCTTATGCAAATTACAGTACGGCTTCTACTGTGCTGCATCATTCTCCTCTTCGTATGCATCATCCATCTTTACTGAATTCTCTATCTGTTCCTGAATGAATTTCACACGAATGACTGCCTGAAGCCAGTTTACAGAAACCTGGCAGTGTCTGCTCTTTTCCTTGGCAGCCTCAGCTATGATATGCAATAATTCCTCTAAGACCGTTTTTGTGAGATAACCACCTCTCCAATGAAAGGTTAGCGCTTTTCCTTTTTTTATTGCTTGTTGGCAGCGTCTTGCTACATCTTCCTGCTTGGTAAAAGAAAGCTTCTTCTCTTTATAGTAAAAATGATCACCCTCACTGCATACCGGAATTTTATATATTACCGGCTCATGATCCTTAAAAATGCTCTTATCATCCAAATTAAAATAATCATATCTTACTTCTTTTTTTCCTAAGGAATTATCAAAAGTAGTATCTAGATGATACCATGAACCATTGATCTTAATTACATTCCAGGCATGACGATATTTGATATTCTTATCCGGATTATTTTCGGAAATAGCAACTATACAAGGAATAGACAACTGATCACAAAGAATCTTCACAGATTTCGCAATTCCCTCACATACTCCTACTCCCTGCCCCAATGGGCCTAGAATTTCATGTGAATATTGTTTCTTCAGCTTATCGTAAGTCACATTTTCGCAGATAAAATCATGAATATATTGCTCCTTTTCCCAGTCACTTTTATCCTTTGCCACCCGGGCAAGCTTCTCCACCCGGGCTCTCATCGCCAGCTGATGCTCTAGGATTTTATTTTTTTCAAATAAATAAATCGGCTTTATCTTTATCAACGTAGAATCATCATAGAAAAAATAGCGAAATGTTGAAGCATAAAATATTTCCGGGCAATCCAATCTTAACCTGTAAAAAATATCACTTAGCTCTGTTCCATCAATTCTTTGCACATCAAAACTCTGTGAGAGAGACTCCAGACCGCTTTTAATGACCTGATAAATTCTCTGCTGTTGTTTGCTCATCTGACTATAATAATATGGTTCCATTTATACTGCATCTCCAAAATCGTTTTATTAATCTGTTAATCTTTAAATATATCCGACATATCAATTGAGATTCTATCACAATTCACATAGAAAATATACAAAAACCTCTCAAGACCAATGTCCTGAGAGGTTCTGAATTGTTTAGAATTAATATACGTTGTTTTTGCATTATCTCATTATCAACCGTTTGATAGCTTGATAAGCCGGAAAATACAGGGTTTGTAGCAATCATTGTTGCACATATGTTTCACACCCACGACGTGTTTACTACATCTCATGATATTTTTCATTATATATACCAAGTAATAACTTTGATTCTTTGTCATAACGGCGTGTATTTATTCAAATATTCTTCCATAGACTCCATCCACTGTCTGGATATATCAAAAGCATTCTGCAGTCCATATCCAAATGCATCGATTGGATATCCGGCTTCTTTAGCAGCTTCCACAACCTTCGGTATCGCTGCCTTTATCTCATTTGGTTGCTGAAGTTCACATCCATTATTTGTGTCATTCCTCAGCGTATAATTGATTCCGGCCGCAATGTAACCCTTACCGCATAACCAGGCAAGATACTTTCATCATCCGATTTATCTCCGGTAGTAAAACCGCCGGCATGAAAATATTGACACAGATCCATATAAAAACTGCCAGTTGGCAAAGCCCACTGGCAGAAATATTTTTTTATCTATCTTGGCAGACGTAGTTCAGAAAGTTGTCTGATTTTACTATCCTAGTAATTTTGCAACAATACTATTAATATTAATATTTTCATCGTGTGTAAAATATCCAATAGTATTTGTATAATAATCTATAATACTTGAATATAATGTTGAATTACCATAATATCCTGGGGTATAACTATATTCCGTAGGATATGTATATGACGGATACCGATAATCATATGTGCCTGAAGCATTCTTTTTGTAAGGATATTTAGCATCTACTCTCAATGCCGCAGCAAATCTTTGGGTTGAACCCCAAGGATAATAAGCATAACCACTAATCCTATCTAAATCATCACGTATAACAATAGTTCTCATATATACATCTCCAGATACTTTAGCTTTTACATATTCTGAAGATGAACTATAGGTAACAGACAAAGGAGTTTCATACAGACTAAACATTGTAGACAAAGCATCTGATACTGCTTTTACAGCCTTATAATAAACACCTTTGACAAAATGATCAAGCACAGCCTCTAGTGTCTTTTTAGTTATTTCAGTCCATTTTAAAGATCCAGAAAGATTACCTGGTTTTACTTGTGATGATTCAACTCCTGCAGCAGACTCTAAATAAAGAAATTTATAGCCATTATAAGTTCCAAGATAATTATAATTAGTTTCCCAATACTTGGGATCATTAATATCACCAGATGAAGCACTGACACTACTGTCAATTACTAGCGAATTATTATTTGGTAGAAAAATATTTAAATAATTGACTTTAGTTCCTTCGTCCACTAATTTTTGAACACTATTATAAGTACTTTCTAAGATTGGGTTGTATAGCAATGCTTTTTTTCCAGAATCACTTATTTTAATTATTTTATAATTACTAGCTTGTTTATAAATTTTATTTACTCCATACGCTTCCTCATTATATAATGAGCCTAAATTTTTTAATACACCATTATCAGATAATATATCAGTAACAGTTTCCTTAACAGTCTGAATATTTTCATCACTATATGCATCTATGTAGGTAATAAAAATTGGTATCTGAGATATTGTACTAATAGTTTCACTGGATATAACTGTGTCATTAATATGCATATTATTATTTTCTGTTTCTGCATATGCAACTTTAGTTGTTGCTAATAAACAGCACACAATAAATAAACTTAAATATTTCTTCATTATAATTTCCTTTCTTATATGTATTTTTTTATCATAAAATTTACATTATACGTACTTATTTCTTTAGTAATTACAACTATTTTATACTTTTATTCATATAGTTTAAACAAGGGGCTCACCTTCTTTATATTATTTTACATTTTATGTTTATATTTAACATGTAATAAGTCAATAACTATACAATTATGTTAATATTTTAACACTTGCCACCAAATAATAATTATTAATTATGATATTATTTTGATTCATTTAACTTGATTATATTCTCCATATAATCTTTCCACTTTATATTCTTAATTCTAAGTTTCCAATGTTTTGCTGGAATTTCACCAGGTGCGTAATCAACAATAATAAACTCAGCTCCATATGACTCTAGTCTAAATATAACCCTGCCTTCTGACTTTATAGTTATTAAATACCTGTCACTATCTGAATATGGTACACTTTTGATATTAATTCTATTAAATTTTGTTTTTTCAATAAGTGAAACTAGCATAGATTTCTGTTCGTCATCTAAAAAATCTTCATATACTGTATTATATATTTCTGTTGATGTATTAATTTTTTCAAGATATATGTTGTTAGATAAATTTTCTTTTATTATCATACTTAATATATTTTCATTAAAATTTATATAATAAAACTTAACACTAAGACATAATATCAAAAAAATAATACCAGTAACAAGAACTATCATTTTCTTTCTTTTCAAATTAACACCCCTCATAATATATTTATTTTTATTTATAAAGTACTATATCATATTTTCCATTAAATGTCACCCAGCTCTTTATGATAATTTATACATGCTGATAAAATATTATTTATGAATCTCAAAGATCTAGCTTGTGATTTATTTTTTATAATAATATAATATAAAAACCTTGAAACCTGTATTAACTTGATGCTTTCATCAACTTATGCTGCTTTACATAATCCATAACGAAATACCCATATGTGATTTAAACAATCGCGAAAAATGTTAAGATGAATAATTCATATTACCTGTAATATTTTCCATATAAATTAGATCCTAAAGATTGTTTTCAATATGCGTTTAACAATTAATTGTTCTTTTTCCATAACCCTCACCTCATATTTCAATGGTAGTTATACTATAAGCAAGTAGTAATTGAATTCTTTTTCATTCTTACTATATAAAGATTATACCTACTAATATTGTATAGCATAACTATAATCCTTTGAGTACTCGATTATACAAAACATTAGTGTTTTCTAATAAATTATTAATTTGTTCTTTACTCTCGTACGCTTCTATGTATCATTTAATTTACTTGTACCACTTTCATGCATTGAAAAAAGACCTTGCAAACGTAGTGTTTGCAAGGTCTCCTTATGGTCTGTATAGTATATCCAATTATCTCTTTGAGTAATGATGATTGCTTTTTGTAAGCTCTCATATAGTTATTTTACATACTATATCATATGCCTTTTCGTAATTTTCATAGGGCTCTTTACCAATAGCTACTGTCATATGAAAAATATAATTATCATCAAACGGTGCTGGACATGGACCAAATCTATTCTCTAAATTAGCGAATAAATCTTTTTGGATATGGTCAAGCTCTATGGTTTTTCTAACTCTAATACTTAAACATCCAGATGGTTCTCCACCAATAGCATTATTAGGATATACCACTAATTCCTCAAAGTTCAATTCGATAGAACTTACATTTTCTATAAACTCATCAAAAAAACCTTCGATTTCTTCAAGACTTGAATGGCTGTTTTAAAGATACATGAAATGGTAATCTTGTCATTTCAAAACCTACCTTCCCAATACGATGAGCTTCAAGAAGTATTTTTCTACCGTAGTTTTCAACTTCATCATCCGCAATCAATACAACTGTAGCCTTCATTTCAAACCTCCGACTCACCCTTTAATATTAGAATTTCTATGATTTATCCGTGCCTGGCCATCATGTGCCAGCCATTTACATTCAGTAACTTCCATATTCGTAAATGTGGCCTTAAAAGAAGAAGCCTCCGGGCTACAAGCATATATTCCAAACTGAATTTCGCCAGCAGCTTTATACATATGACAGATTCTCATCTGTTTATACTTTTTTCCATCTTCAGAGCATTCAATGCAGTAATCATCTTCCCGTCTGCTGAATCTGTACCACATAGACTTGATTCGTGCATCTATCTCAGTTGTTGCCCAATCTGAATATCCATTATTTGTAACCACGCTTCCAAGATGCTGAAATTCTTCATTCTCATATTCAATAGAGCCTTTCAGCCAATTTTCATTATCAAGGTACATAACGATACCACATTGATCAAAACGCATCTTACTCTCAAACTCGGTCTTTACAACGAATGAAAATAACTTCTCTGTTGTTTTCATCTGTAATACAGGTGCATTATCATTTCTGAAATGATAGTATGTTCGCTGCCATAAATCTGTGTGTGGATTTGTGATGATCTCAATTCGTTCTTCTGAAATAGAATATTCTTTAGGTTCTCTCGTCCATTTCCATTCTGTTTTCTTTATCATGTAACTTTCCCTCTCAGCATTGAAATATAAATCTGTTATCGTTAAGAAAATAAGAATTTCACCTCATCATATATGTGGCTTTCCTAGCCATCTTTTTGCACCTTCTTTACATTTAAGTCTAGATTCCTTGTCCCATCCAGTTCCATCTTTATGCACGCCAACCTATTCATCCATTCATTCTGTTCATTAAGATCCGGCCAACCAGTACTCTCATAATCTCGATTATATTCCAAAACAATCGTTCATATACATGTGAAACCAATTAAAAACATCAAATGTCTAATTCCATATTACAATACATTTCACTGCTATCACGTACAGGTTGTCTTTCTTCTGATACAATTCTGAATCCTAACTTCTGATAGAATTTGCATGCTTTTATATTTCTTTGCTGAACATCTAACTTTATCTTTTTAATACAAGGATTTGCTTCAAACAAGTCACTAAATATTTCTTTTCCATAACCTTTATGTCTTTCTTTATCGAGTAGTACTACAATATATAAATCACATACATTATCTATTAATTTATACATTATCCATCCTATTGGCTTGGCTCCATCTATAATTATATTTGATTCGATATCTTTATAATATTGAAATCTTTCTATCCAGTCTTCTTCTATTGTGTCATTTTCTACAAAGTACAATTCATACTCAGGATTAGAAAAAATTTGAGTCAAAAAATGAGCATCACTATCTTGAATTCTTCTGTATTTGAATTTCATTTCTGGTTATCCTTTCATGTCACTTATTTCATCAAATTAGAATTTCCTGTTTTTAACATTATTTCGTAACATCATTGACTAATACAACACCATTCTCACATTTCCAATCCAATCCGCCTTCTGATAATTCGAATACCTTGGCATGTCCAAAGGCTGCGAGATTATTCTTTATCTGTATTACAGTCCTTAAGTTTGGCTCACCCTCGATTCTTCCTACTAACAAAACACTTCTTGCTACCGCTTAGAAATTAATCAATCCCATCCCTCTGTAAGCGGCTTTATTATCTGAATCTTTATTCATGCCCTATAAGGACAATGGCACATTTGCATTTCCCCGCCAAGGCACTTAATCGCTTAGTCATATTTCTTGCTTCATTTGCTCTGTTCATGCCCATTCCACCACCGAGATACGCCTGTATAGGATCCATCCTCCGCTGTTTGATATAACCCAACAAGGATAAAAATTATCGCAGGACACTCCAGAGCTATTTCACTTACCGAAAAGGCATTAAGGGTTTCCTCAACGCTGTTGCATACTAATTCTTTCAATTCGTTATGGATAAGTTCCTGCTTAATTGTATAATGTTATTGGACATGTTCTATAGCCTCCTTTGTGAGAATTGGTTGTGGTGACTTTATTTTACCAAACGGCTATAGACCATGTCTATTTTTATTAAATGAATTTACGAAATTAATTATACGTCATCTATATACACACCTGGATATCGAAGTACTATTAGCAGTAATCTATAAAATATAATGAGATTTTTGTTACCTACTTGTTCCTTACGGTCTACTTTTTCCACTTTTCAGTACTTCTCACTACAACTCGCGATAAAAGAAAAACCCCAGAAACACTGAGTTTCTGAGGTTTGTAAGTTCTTCGTAATATTCTCTTGATTATCTCTTTGAAAAGAGAATGTAGGGCTTTAAGTGGCTTAGATACTAGGGTTTTAAGTGGTAGTGTTACTTATGGGTGTATTACTCAAGGCTACTGATGACTATCCTTATCTCAACTTTTTAATTCACATAGTTAACTTCAATAATTTACTAATTGCAATATATTTTCAACTATTCTGTCAACACTGATTTCTATTTCTTCTTCTGTATTCACCTCAATTACGCTAATACCCATATCCTTAATAATTCTTAACGCCTCTTGTAAAAACTGTAATTCTTTTATCACATTTTGTTCTGTTTCAAAACGTGTATAGCTATTTCTACTTTTTAATCTTTGTACTATCGTGCTACTATCGGCATAAACAATACAATATAAATCGGGCAATACTATTTTTTTATGTAAATTAATAATAAAATCGACATCAACACCATCCAATCTTTGCAAAAGTAATGATGACACAAAATACCTGTCACTTAGTACTATCTTGTTTCTATTGATTTCAGGCAATATTTCTTTTGTTATGTGATTATATCTATCTGCTGCAACTAAACATGCTAAGGATTCTTTATCAATAGTCTCACTAATTTTTCTTGTAAATAAACCCAATTCAGAATTCGTTGGTTCAGATGTAAGGTATGTCTCTAAATTATAATTTTGAAGTTTTCTTTGTACTTCACGAATGATTGTAGATTTTCCAGAGCCATTCGGTCCATCAAATGCGATAAACTTTCCCATATTTCTCCTTTTTACTCAAAGTTAATGCGTAGTTTTCTTAACTCATTTTTTAAGTTTATAATTTCTTTATCATCATTTAGTGAAAATTGAATCGCATATATTCCATAATCCGATGCTACCTTAACATTTTTTTCATGATCATCTATAAACAAAATTTCATAAGGTTCAAATTTCATTTTATCACAAACAAGTTTAAAGAACTCCTTGTCTGGTTTTAATAGTTTACATTCATATGATAAAAATCTGTTCTTCGGTGGGAATACATTTAAATATCCTTTTTCATTATAATTCCCCCCATTAATTGCATCCATGTTCGAAAGTACTCCAACCTCATATCCATGTTCTTTCAAATTTTCAGCTAATTTCTTCATTAGTGGATTTGGCTTCCATATATTTTTCCACAACTCTTCTATATCATGTCTTTCATTGTAAGTTAATTCCCTTTTTATTTTATCTTCAACCCATTGATTAATTGTTTTCTCACCCAGATTTAATTTATCATCTAGAACCAATTTCTGATTCCAGTTCGCTTGTATATTTTGAGACAGCTTTGAATTTATAACCTTTAAAAAATCATTTGTAAAGTCTCCGTCAAAGTATACACCTCCCATATCAAATAGTACTGCGGAAATTAAAGGATTTCTGGCATTACTATAAATCAAATCAAATGATTCAATCAATTTATTAATTACAAACTGATTTTCTAGATTTAGTATTTTAAATTTTCCTTTTTTATCCATTTTTTCAACTAACAAACACTCATAAGTTCCATCTTTGCATCTTTTAATCTGTCCACGTAAGTTATGAAATTTATCCGATTCTTCATCATATTTCCTAATATTGACCTTATTGTCATATAGCCTTTTATAAATTTTTTTTAACTCATTTTTCTTAACATGATTTTCATATTGTTTACATAATACTTTACATTTTTCACCTAATAATTCTATTTTTTCCAACTGTGTATTGCACTTAAGTAAAAAATCGATATCTCCTCCTAGTATGTATAATTCACATGCATCATTTAAAAATTCATCAAATTTTATTTGGATACCATGTTCGTCAAAAATGTTATTTGTGCTATTAGATACCATTTTAGCAATCGATTTATATATCATATACGAAATTATCATACCAATTATTGCAGCAATAATTATATACTCAACAACATTTTGCTCGTACTGTTTGATCAAGAATCTTAATATGAAATTATTTATTTCTTCATTTGGTTTAAATGAATAAATTGTCGGTAGCATAATCCATCCACATATATAAAACATTATTGTTAATATTATTGATATAAACAAATCGAACAATCCACTAATTTTTTTCATTGTAAGCTCCTTCTTCATAAAAGCCAACATCCAGTTTCATTGCTGAATGATCTGTGAATTTATTTTCATCACTTCTCGTTTCATGCAAGTAATTGCAATTCACATTCCGACAAATAATCTTATTTGATATAAACATATGATCATACCTATACCCCTTTTTAGTTCTTCCTACCCAACTGTATTCACTCTTCTGTGGATTAAGTTTTCTATATATGTCACAATATCCTAAATCAAATAACTTATCATAAAAATCGTATTCCCACGAAAAAAATGTCGAGTAGTGTGGATTATGATTTCTTTCTAATATATTGAAATCTCCACACACTACATCAACAGCAGAAGAATTCTCAGATAGATAATCAACTACTTCTTCTAAAAAAAATTTTTTTCTCAAAATCTTTCTTTCAGACCTATCTCTAGAAGGTACATATAGACCAACAACTCTTATTTTTCTGATAGGATGTTCTACTTCTATATCAATAGCTCTTCCATAATACTCAATATTCTGATCAAACAAAAAATTAGCATTTGCAAGTGGCCATTTGCTAATAATCATTACACCAAGATCCCTTGTTATACTTTTCGGAAAAGACACATAATACTTCTGTTTTTTTGAATTTGTATCCATCTTTCCCAAAAAGTATTGTTCCATATAATTACATCCAACACTGTTTTTTGTTTCAGTTAAGATAAAAACATCCTCTTCTCTATTTTCAATCCACTGTATTTGTTTCTGGACTCTTTCGTAAGATGGATTCCCAATGTTTAATGTTAATAATTTAATTTTTTCCACTATAATATCCTTTAAATTTATTTTTGGGGACAAAGTTCAAAATCACATTCTTCAATATATCGTCCCTCTCCGATTTTTGCTGCTATACACCCTCTGCTGCATTCCTTACTACAATTTATTCTTATACTTTCCTTTCTAGGCAACTGATAGTTTTTCAGTAATTTATCTAAATTTTCTGGTTTTTCTAATATGTTACCGAGATAAAAGTCTTCTGGTTTATATTTGCTTTCCATGTTATTAGCTCCAAACACCATATATGGGCATATTGCAATGTTCCCATCTGTAAAAACATATAACACTTTTCCATAATTACATTTACTCAAAGGTTTATGTTCATTAGGAAATCTGATGTATACAATATCGAACATATCATCGATAAAATCTTTGGTTCTATTTCTCAATTCATTAAGTTCTTGTTGACTAAATGCTAAATTCTTTGACATTTCTCCGCGCCCATATTGAGATAAGGGATTCATTAATACATATTTAGCATGAATCGATTTTGCAAATTTACAAAGTTCTACATATTCTTCAATCGAAGAAAACTTATTTGGAGTAACCAATATTCCGTTTAATAAATTATTTTCGCTTAAAAACATTATATTTTGTTTGACCATGTCAAATAAACTTGGGATTGGGCTATTTCTAAAACCTCCATGTGAGGCATTAGAAAACCCATCAAGGCTAATATTAAATTTGACATTTTCATGCTTCTTTATTCTCTTTATGATGGTAGCGTCAAGCAAGCTACCATTTGAACATACCGTTACAGATATTTTATTTTGATCAAAAGCTTCAATTATATCATAAATTTTTTCATGAACTAAAGGTTCTCCCCCTGTTAATGTTACCTTGATAATATTATTTTTTTTAAAATATGGTATTACCATATTTGTTATACTTTCATACGGCATTTGATTGCCTTCATATTCAGCAGAAAGAAAACAATGATTGCAACGCAAATTGCATTTTTCAGTAATTTGCAACAAACTTTTCTTGTACGGCTCTTTAATAGTTGTCCTAAAAAAACACGCTGATGCTTCTTTAGGATTGTATAAATCAATCTTCTCCATACTCTCCCTCCTAATTGTCTATCTGTATTTTATTTTTAGCACATATCTCCTACCTCTATGCTCACCACTTGCCATCAAAATATCTTTTTCAACCAGTCCATTCAAATAATTTCTAGCCGCAGTGGTTCCAATCTGAAGTAGATCTCTTGCAATTCCATTTGTGATAAACTCATTCCTACCAAGATATTCAATAATACGAATTTCTTTTTCCGATAATTCAACACCTTTTCCGTACTTTTCACGCAAAGAATCAACACTTTTCATTGCTTTATCATCACTTATCAACACTTTATCGCCATTTTGTGTTGATTTTATAGTATCTTTACCAACACCGTCATCAGAATTTCTTCGATAAAACACAACGACAAAACCTGATTTCATAAGTTTAAATTCTACTTTTACACCAGCTTCTTTGCATGCAAATGTAATTCGTTTTAAACCCGAACCAAAGCTTTCCACATCTTTTGAATAATATATGATACTGGTAATTAATGGTTTCCTTCTCACTGGACGCTCTTCATTTTCAATAAAATCCTCTGGCACATAACCTGTTGGGAATGCCCCTGGATTATATATTTCAATCCTATTTTTATAAATGGCAACTTCATTACATTGCCTTGCATTATAGTCTTTATGACAAAAAGAATTAATTAGTGCCTCTCTAATTGCTGAAGTCGGAACTTCTGGAATTTCTTTTCTCTGTATTGAACCATCAAATTCGACACGCCAATGAATGTTATTTACAATGTATTTTTCCGCCAAATCAACAAGTTCGAATACGGTTCCATGATAGCGTTGAATATCATTAAATGTTAATCTTTCTTCTGTTGAAAATATTGCCATTTGAAGCTCACACAGGTTTGTATCACAGAACAACACTGCTCCAGCATTTAACAAAGTATCTTCCTTGGTTAAAAACAATTTATTAAGGACTGTTTTCTTGTCCGAATATTCAAAATCAATTCTTTTAACACTATAAGCTTTATCTATATAGGCTTCTAAAATATCGTCTTTTGCATTCTGAACTTTCCATTCAGAAAGACTATTTTCCCATAGGTTCGCACTATCATTTTTCTGCTTATATCTATTTTCTATTTCCTGTGGAGACATTGGTAAATCTTCATCTGCCACTCTTATCTTCACTTGTCCATAAGCGTAATATGGAACTTCTGTTCCTTCAAATTTCACATGAATACAAGGTCTATCATTCAAATATACAATCTTGATTTCTGGATATATCTTTGGCTCAATATGATTCTTAATAGCATTACTGACATCTCTTAATGTTTTTTCATTTATGATTTGACCTATTGGAGTTCCATCTGGTAACACCCCAAAATAAAGTTCTCCGTATTGATGTTTATTTAAAATGGCTACAATCAAAATCATAGCTTCTTTCATTTCTCCTGTAGATTTTTTGAATTCTAAGGTTTCTGTTTCCATTCCTAGTTTCCGTGTATTCACCCCTCTCATTTTATCTAGCCTTCTTTAATATACTTTTGAATATCTGGATATGTAGACTTACTGGTAAAATCACATACAATCGCCACACTATGCTTTGCCCTTGTTACTGCCACATAAAACTTTGATTGACTCTGATCCTTTAAAGTCTTTGAATGATCTTTCATCCAATCTAATATTGGTTTGGTTGGATAAATTAAAACACGTTCAAATGTCAATCCCTTAGACTCACCCATGTTTATTACACTGTAATCATTATTAACTTCTGTCCTTCTAGAATCTCTTAATTGAATAGGGTTATATTCTTTTAGATAATCATCAATATCAGACTTCTTTATCAAGAACACGCCATCATGGTTTGTAACATTACTTTGTTTTGTACCACACGGTTTATAATCTGGATAAATTAAATTTGCATAGTCACATATAATTTGATTATTTCTATAAGAGTCGCATAAAGTAGTTTTATCAATTTCACATGCGATCTTTTTGCATTCTTTTAAAATAAATTCTTCAATGTTCCCATTGTTATATTTTTTATATTTAGCCTCGTCGTGCGTATGATAGGTTACTTGCCTTGGATCTCCTACCATTAAAATGTTACTAGAACTTTCTAATAACATTTTTACGAGTTCTAAATCATACCCTGCTAAGTCCTGTATTTCATCAATAAAAATATAATCGTAAATCTTTGCTATTCGTTGGATTACAAGTCCCTCTGTTTCCTCATTACACCGAGTGGCAAACTTCGCTATTTTATCTGAATACATTTTATATTCTGATGTAAAGTAAAACTTATCAAATTCTTTTTCTTCCGAAAAATATACTGGTTGTCTATTTTTTGTGTAAAACTTTAATCCTGATCTACTGCTAACTAAAATCATTCCATTAATTTTTTTGGATGTTAGCACTGCTTGAAAAGGACGAACACCATGCTGTAATAAAAAGGAATACCAAGTCTGGATTGTTACATTTCCCGGAACACATCCATTAAGTTTTCGAAATTTTTTTCTTATTTCTTGTTCGTTTGCAATTGTAAATGTTGTAATCAAAATCGGTTCTTTTATTTCTAGTGCACGCTTAACTAAATATGTTGTTTTTCCTGAACCAGCACCAGCAATAATTAATTTATTACTCATTCTATTGCCTCCAGTACATATTCAGGAAACATAATATCATCTTCTGTTTCAAATATTTTCAACGCACACTCTGTTTTATTATGTTTCATGTATTTTCGCAAATCATCTTCCGTTGTATACGCCGTTGCAAATAACTTATTTAAGTTTTTTAACCCATTCACTTTTAACATTTTTGGCTCTAACGTATTGTAATTATAACTGCTTTCACCTATTTTTAAAGTTCCTGCATCGACATCTCTATCAAAACATATTTTTACATATGTTTTGGTTTTTTGCCCCAGATACTCTTCATATTTTTTTTCTAGAGCAGCAACATCTCCATCATTGTCTGTTACAACTACAACATTCTTTTTTAGTTTATCTGCAATATCTAAAAATCTAAGAAATGACGTCCCTACTGAAATGACTTCAATTCCATCTTGTATAGGTAATTTACCATTATTTCTATTCATATAAGCTTTTTGAATAACCAGTTCATCCGAATCACCTTCAACTAAAATGGCTTTCTTACACAAAATCAGCCTTAACGTATCATAACCCGCAACTTTACTGAAGAATTTTTGTGTATCTTTATTTATTCCAGCAAATCTTACAACATTGGTATTATCCAGCAAAATTAAGTTTTCCATACCTAGCTTATTCGCAACAAAACTATTGTGTGTCGAAATCAGCAGTTGTCTATCTGCATATTTATCAGATATACACTTTATTAGTTGATTTAGCCGTGTGTGTGAGAGATGGTTCTCCGGTTCTTCAAGTAATATTATTCCTGCATTCTGGGATGACTTTCTACACAATGCAAGTTCAGTTTTTACAACGCACTGCTCCCCTTTTCCAATATAATTAAATGGTATATCATCCATCTGTGTTACCAAACTACTCTCCCACGCATTCTTAGTAACTAATTCAACTGACAGCTCAATCTTTTTATTGGATAAACTTGTATTTTGATTTATTTTTTGATTTATTTCTTTTATGGATTCATCTTCCATAAAACTATCTCTCATCTTTCTATGTGCCTGTGCAATAGATGTAATATCTTCTGTTTCCAAATTTCCTTTAATGATTCTCGACAAATACAGATCTGTTCCACTTTGGCATCTGCAATTCGACGAATCAATAAGAGATGACTTATACGGTATACTTCTAGTCGTAATTATGTCCCTTGCAAATGTTGTCCATACAATATCATAATATTCAATTGGTAAACTCTTTACCCCATTTGACTTAACTAATGCCTCATACTCGTCCGAATATTTATCATTAAATGCAATTTTCAAATAGAATCCTTGTGCATTATTATCCTTGTCTGTATTATCATTCCCCTGTAATAACGGTGTATCATTTCCACCTAAATATATTTCGAATAAAATATATGGAAGTTCTGGTGTAACACCGCTACTTATTCCACCGATATACTCATTGACCACATCTCTATTAAATAAATATTGAGATAATTCATTCCATATGCTTTTCCCGTTTAGCATCCCCGTCAAAGAAAGGTTAATCGCTTCCAAAATGGTCGATTTTCCCGCTTCATTATCACCAACCAATATATTTAGTCCTTGATTCAAGTCCAATTCAAATGTGCCCTTATAGCACTTGAAATTAATAATTTTTATTTTGCTAATATACATAACCTTATCTCCCCATTTTTTTGCCAACATTGTTCAGTTTTTCTTCTTATATCATACAAGCACAACGTATTCATTCGATTTATGTATATGGAATTTTTTTCACACAAAAACGCTTATAGTTCTATTATATCAAATCACTTTTAAGATACAACAAAATTTTACATCCTTATGTTTATCATTCCGTTTAGCTAGGATTTATTTTAATATTTAACTTCAAAATATGGCTACATTTTTTACAGCCACTGGCTTCAATTAGTACAGCCAAATACCCATTTTGGCTATAGAAAGTGTAGCCAACAGCTATAATCCTCGAATATTTCATTCCATCAATAAATATTCTGGCTACAATCGGTACAGCCATTTTACCGATTTGGTTATAAAAAGTACTGCCAACTCGTGGTATTGGCTACAAAAAGTGTATCCATCTGAAATATTTTAGGGGTTTCAGGGGATTTTAACCCCTGACAAGATGCAATAGGACGGCGACGTCTCTATTGCGTATCTTGCCGTGGACTGACAAACTTTTTTACATCATTTCTGAGATCAACCCTAACAGAATTTCAGGGTGATATTCATCACCCTGCTACTGTGTTCGGCTCGTATCTAAAGTATCCTGTTTCTTCCCAAACCTTTTTGTCTGGACAGAAGTAACTGTATTCAGATGAGTCTTTCATCTTGATTGCATGTCCAAATTTTAAGATTCCTCTTTGTAATCCAACTCGGATATACTGAGCTTCTTTTCCCGTAGCTCTTGCAATCTCACTGATTGGAACATTTCTACCTGTGAATGGTGGTAGTTCTACTTCATATTTGACTTCTCCCATTCAATTCCTCCTTCCCTTTCTGAGATTTCTTTCAAATCCCATTTGTAGATTTATATTTTCGCTATCTCTAGCTTTTAATTTCTTATTGACGTATCACATTCTATGAATTATTATAAACATATGTTCGATGTAATTTTAGAACCAATATTTCCACTTGGGAGGTTATGCAATGGATATAGATAATATTGGAACCATTTTAAAAGATAGAATTAAAGAAATGGGAATGACACAGGAAGAATTCGCTTCAAAAACAGGGATTGGCCTTTCAAGCTTGAAAAAGTACATGTCTGGTAAGGTCTTTTATTCCATTGATACGCTGGAACTAATGGCAGAAGCCCTAGATTGCTCTTACGACTTTCTTCTTGGGAAAAGTAAAACTCCCAAACCAGAACTGCATGAAGCAAAAGAAATAACACGACTACACGATAATGCAATCGCTATACTGCAACGCTATGCAAACCAATATGATACCAACGCTAATTCTAAAAAATATTTGGATACCTTAAGCACCCTAATAGAAATGAATTTTTTAATGGAGCGTATTCAAAATTATTTGTTCATTGAATCGAATGAGAAATTGATATATGAGAAAGATGAGCCATTACCACAACCAGGCATTCATATTGGCACTTCCTACTTATCTGTTCCAGATATTGAAGATGCTTATTTACTAGGAATCGTTCGAGCATTAGCAGATGTAAAACAACAGATAAAAGAAAAAGAAGAAGGGAAATCACTTACTTCCGAGACTACACGTTATCTTGATGAATTGAGTTTCTAACTCTTTCATAATAAATATTTTTCAGAAAGGAATGAGTGATATGAGATTACCAAATGGCTATGGAGGCGTTGTAAAACTCTCTGGCAAGCGACGAAAGCCATATGCAGCAAGAGTAACTGCTGGATGGCATTTAAATGAGAAAACAGGAAAGGTGGTGCAAGAATATCAAATTCTAGGATATGGAACGACAAAGACAGAAGCATTACAAATATTAGCAAAGTACAATGATAACCCAATTGATTTATCCATAATGAAGTTGACCTTTGACGACATTTACGAAAGATGGTCAGAGGAAAAATATCCAACTGTTTCTCCATCTAATGTTAATGGATATAAAGCTACTTTTGCTCTATGTGATAGCATTGCTGAAAAAGCATTTAAAGATGTGAAATTAGACGATTTGCAAAGAGTCCTTGATACCTGCGGCAAGAATTATCCAACACTTCGCAAATTAAAGGTATTATTTAATCAGATTTATGAATATGCTCTAAAGCACGAATTAACCGTAAAAGACTATTCCGAATTTGTTGATATTCTAAAGTACAAAGACAGAAACCCTAACAAATACGATAGAGATCGTTTCACTCCTGAAGAAGTAGAAAAGGACTGGACAATGAAGGATGACAAGTATTATCAAGTTGTACTTATGCTACTGTATAATGGGTTTCGTATTTCAGAATTGCTAGAACTAAAGAAAGAAAATGTCCACCTTGATGAACAGTATTTCGATGTTATTGACAGTAAAACAGAAAATGGAATTCAAAAGTTCCTATTGCCGACAAGGTATTACCATTTTATAAGAACTGGTACAACGATTATACCGATTCCCAATACCTACTTCATACGGATGATGGTAAAAAGTTCTCCTATCGTAATTATTATGACAGTTACTTCAAACCCTTAATGACTAATTTAGGAATTGAAAAGACTCCACATTGTTGCAGACATACCTGTATCTCCATGTTAGCAGACGCTCGCATTGATCAGACCACCATCAAAAAGATTGTCGGTCACTCAGGAGCCATGACGCTAACAGAGAAAGTTTATACCCACATGAATGTGAATGAATTAATCAAGGCAATTAACATGATTTAAGAAGCCATTGTCACTTATGCGTTACTTATATTACAAAGAGGTAATTATCAAATGTCTATTTATCGCAAAAAGAAAGGATGTCTCTCAGACAGATAAATCCATCTGAAAAACATCCTATAAAATTTCTAATATTGTGTCTTTTAAGTTGCTTTCTTGTTACTTGTTTGTCGCTTATGTGTTACTTATCCAGCAAAATCAAGCACATTTCAGAGCAACCCATAACTATTGAAACCCAGTAAATAAGCCATTTACCAAGTTTCCAAAAGTCCCACATATTATCTCTTTGATAGCTGTAAGCAAACTGTAGAACCGCATGGATGCTGGATTGTTTGGGTGAAGTGTTAGTTACATGTTTGTTACCCAGAACATTTCGAGACTTCTTATTTCTCTATTCTCCTGAGAAATATTCTAATAATTCTTTATACCTATCTTGAGCCGAAAAGCAGGTGTCTATCAAATATCCTCGTTCTACTGAAAACTCCTTCAATCCTCTATAATAAAATAATTTATGTTGCTCATCAATTATGAAAGGCACTATATCATTCTTTAGACACTCCTTAAAAATAATCATACGTCCAACTCTTCCATTCCCATCCTGAAATGGATGAATGATTTCAAAATTGTAATGAAATTCGATAATATCTTCAAACGTCACTCTTTGAATTTGATTATAGTCCGTTAGTAATTTTGCCATTTCACCTTTTACTTTTGATGGTGAAATTGTTTTTTGATCTCCAATCATATTTGGTTTCTTTTTATAATCACCTACATTAAACCAGTCTTTTCTACTATCTGAAGTATTATTTTTCAATATTTTATGGAATTCTTTAATAATATCTTCTGATAATCTTTCATCTGCTATATCAATCATATAATCAAAGCATTGAAAATGATTTATCGTTTCCATAATATCATCAATTGAAGCTGTTTCTTCTTTTGCAGTCGCGATTGTATTAGTTTCGTAAATATATCTGGTCTGATCTTCTGATAACTTACTCCCTTCGATACGATTTGAATTATAAGCTAGTTTTACTTGTGTTTGATGATATAATCCACCTTTCAATCTCATTTCTTTTTCATCTCTAAGCACACGTAACAACTGTTTATCCGTAGAATTGCTCATTTCCAAAATATCTCCTGGTTGGCAATTTAGTGTTTTACAGATATCTTCAATTATTTTAATAGAAACATTCTCGTTCTTTGAGAGTTTTGCCATTGTAGTTGACGACATACCAACACGTTTCTGTAGCTCTGTCTTTGAAATATTCTTCTCTGATAGCAATTGAAATAGCTTTGTATACTGAATCGGCATACAATCACACCTCCTTTTCATTAGTATATCACATTTCTTTGCTTTTATAAAGTTATTTTGTAATCACCTTTATAAAAGCAAATATTTCAAGATATAAAAAACCTCTCAAGCAAGTACGAACTTTGTTCAAACCAACCAGAGAGTTCTGAATATTTTTGAAATGTAAAATAGTTCCAATGGAAATTTGACTATCTCTTTGATAACTTTAAATACTCATTTTAGGCTCTTTTAAGATATTTTGTTCTTTACTTGTTCCCTACCTATATCGCTTTATATTGTTCATGGTTTCTTACATCTACATATACTTAAGAGCCAAATCATTTAGCTCTGATTTTAATTTACTATCTCCAATTTTATTGCATATTGGCATAAACAGTTTTAGTGTCTCCTCCGCTTTTTCCTTACGTTCCATTTCATCCATATATTCTACGGTACGCATGTTATGAAGTCTTTCGGCAAGTTTTAATAATACTACCTCTTCCATCATTATATCATCAATATCTATGGAATTAAAATGCTTTGCCTGCATTAAGATATCTTTTACCTTATCCGTTGTTTGATGTACAATTTTTTCTTCCGATAAATTATCTTTTAACATGGCATCACAGAGCAATCCTGCTATTACTATATCTTCTTCTACTTCCATTTCTACTAAAATAATTGCTACATTTAGAGGATGCGTAATATATTCATCTCCCGAGTATCTCTTCATTCCCTCATAAGTTTCACAAGCAAATACATAGCCATTTTCTATTCTTTCAAAGCTGTAACCCAACTTTCTTTCCTTAATATCTTGGATTAGAATTTCATATAATTCTTCTTTTGTAGCGTGAATATCTGTTTGCTTCATAAACACATGATTCATAGCATAACCTCCCTTAAAATATTCTATTTGCAACTTAACCGCTCTAAGAAGTGATGGCGAAAACCCAAATTCATTTTTAAAAGACTTTGTAAATCCGCTATGAGTTTCATATCCATTATTAATTGCAACATCTATAATTTTGGCACCGTTCAATATATCATTTGATGCTTTAATCAACTTACGCTGCTTTACATAATCCATAACAGAAATACCTATATGTGATTTAAACAATCGCGAAAAATGATAAGATGAATAACTCATATTACCAGCAATGGTTTCTAAATCAATCGGTTCTGAAAGATTATTTTCAATATACATTAAGCTTTTAATAATTAATTGTTTTGTTTCCATAACCGTCACCTCTTATTTCCAAGTGTTAGTTATACTATATATCAAATAATAGTTGATTTCTTTTCCATTCTTGCTATATAAAGATTATATCATCAATTTTGTATGGCACACTATCATCCTTTGAGTATTTGCTTTTTTATAATATTAATAAGTTCTAATAGATTATAAATTTGTTACTTACTTGTTCCCTACCCGTACTCTTCTATGTTAATTTATATCGTTTTATATTTATTAACTATTTCCATATAACGTAAAAAAGCCTTACAAACGTGTTGTTTGCAAGGCTTTGAATAGATTTGTATAACATTTCCAATTATCTCTTTGAGAACTGAGGAGCACGACGTGCGGCTTTGAGACCGTACTTCTTTCTTTCCTTCATTCTTGGATCTCTTGTTAAGAATCCTGCTTTCTTTAATACAGGACGGTATTCCAGATCAGCTTTTAATAAAGCTCTGGAGATTCCGTGACGAATTGCACCAGCCTGACCGGTGAAGCCGCCTCCGTGAACGTTAACAAGGACATCAAATTTATCTACTGTATCTGTAAGAGTAAGGGGCTGACGAACGATTAACTTTAATGTCTCAAGTCCGAAATACTCTTCCATATCTCTCTTATTAATTGTCACTTTACCAGTACCGGGTACTAAATATACTCTGGCAATACTGCTTTTTCTTCTTCCGGTTCCGTAGTATTTTGCTTTAGCCAATGTTTTTTCCTCCTTTCAATCTGGATTAATATTTAATCTCTAATACTTCTGGTTTCTGAGCTGCATTGTTGTGCTCAGGTCCAGCGTATACGTGTAATTTTGTAATCATCTGTCTTCCTAAAGGTCCCTTAGGTAACATGCCTTTTATTGCAAGGCTGATAGCGTCGGTAGGCTTTTTAGCCATTAATTCCCTTAAGGTTGTCTCTCTCATACCACCTACGTAGTCGGAGTGATTGTAGTATATTTTCTGATCCAGTTTCTTACCGGTTACTTTAATCTTGTCAGCATTAACAACGATTACATTATCACCGGTGTCAATGAAAGGTGTATAAGTAGGCTTGTTCTTGCCTCTTAAGATTTTAGCGATTTCGGATGAAAGACGTCCTAAAGTATGTCCTGTTGCATCTATAACATACCATTTTCTTTCAATGGTTGATGCGCTTGCCATATAGCTTTTCATTGGAGTACCTCCTTGTTAATTTCAATCATATTCATTCATTTTAATAGTTATATATGTTAAAATACCGTACCGGGGCTTGGCTCTGGTATTCTCACGTCACATCTCCATATTATATTATATTTCACCAGGCGTGTCAATACATTTATTGCTGTATTCTATTTTTTCCAAAGTCAGACCCTGGGCCGGTGCTTTCGGTCCTGCATAGCTTCTATCCTTCTTTAAAAGGATTTCTCTGACCTCTGTGGCAGGTATAGCTCCTAAACCGACTTTTATTAATGTTCCCGCTATGATCCTGACCATGTTATACAGAAATCCATTGCCTTTTATCCGAATCGTTATTGCTTCCTCGGTACGTTCTACTTTTATATCATAAATAGTCCTGGTCGTGTCTGTCACCTGGGATCCCGTGGAACAAAAACTCTTGAAATCATGTTCCCCAATAAGATAAGAGGCTGCTTCCGTCATCAGTGCTTCCTTTAGAGGATAATATACAAAATAGGAATAAAGTCTTTCCGTTGGCACCGGAAATCTGGAGTTCATGATACGGTAGCAGTATGTCTTAGTACTAACACAGCGTCTTGGGTGGAAATCAGCATCCACCTCTTTTGACTCTCTGATCACAACATCCTCCGGTAACCTCTGATTCAGGGCATAGGATATCTTATCACCTGGTATTCTGGTGTCTGTATCAAAGATGGCTACATTTCCAAGTGCATGCACACCGGAATCCGTTCTGCTGGCTCCTATTACTGTTATAGGTTCCTTTAACAGTTCTGACAATGCTTTATTCAATACCTCTTCTATTGTTATACCATTTGGCTGTATCTGCCACCCGCAGTACTTTGTACCATCATAGGCGACTACCAACATTATTCTCTTCATAACATCCCTAACATACCACATTTTTCAAAGCGTGCGGTACTTCCATAAGTAATTCAGTATTGCAATTTAATAATTATTTCTTGAAATATTTTACCCTGTGTAACACCTATAAAACTATTTGATTTTAAGCTGCATAATCTGCCATTCCCTGAATCAGTTCTTAAAACCCGGCAGACCATTCAGTAAACCAGTAAGGTCTACATGGTTAAGTACAATTATAACCGCAAAGAATAAAACTAAAACAAGATAGGAAAATATATCACTTCCTCTGTACTTTAACGGCTTCATTTTCGTTCTGCCTTCACCGCCCCTATAGCATCTGGCTTCCATGGCCATTGCAAGATCGTTGGCCCTTCTAAATGCTGATACAAATAAGGGTACCAATAATGGAATTAAGCCTTTTGCCTTTTTCATCAGACCGCCGCTCTCAAAGTCCGCTCCTCTGGCTGTCTGCGCTTTCATAATCTTGTCCGTCTCCTCCATTAGTATGGGTATGAATCTTAAGGCAATGGACATCATCATGGATATTTCATGGACAGGTGCCTTTACCTTCTTTAAAGGGCTTAAAAGGCTCTCTAAGCCATCTGTAAGATGATTTGGTGTTGTTGTAAAGGTCATTAAGGAAGAACCCATAATAAGCAGAATTAAACGGATTGCCATGGTTACCGAAATGGTGATTCCCTGCTTCGTGATATTTATGATACCAAACCTGAAAACTGAATCTCCCTGCGTAAACAGCAGGTTAAAGATCAAAGTAAACAGCAGGATGGCAATAATAGGTTTTAGGCCTCTTAATATGAACTTTACCGGAACCTTCGATAATTTGATTACAGCAAAAAGAGCCGCTGCCGCTATCACATAGCCGATATAGGAATCGATTACAAACAGTGAGATGATGTAAACGATGGTTCCCACTAATTTCACCCTGGGATCCAGCTTATGAAGCAGCGAATCTGCCGGGTAATATTGTCCGATTGTTATGTCTCGAATCATTTTTACACCCATTGCATACCGCAGAGATACTGCGGTACTGCCACCTATTGAGGCTGGGAGATCAGCCCGTGGCATTCCTTTCTTAATTACTGATATTTTCTTTCAGTTTTTAATTCTTCCGTATTTATTACTTTAATGTGTATTCTCTCTCAGTATCTATATCTTTGTATCTATATCTTTGTATCTATATATTTTGTATCTATATTTTTTTGTATTTATATTTTTTTGTATTTATATTTTTTTGTGTCTATATCTTTTGTGTCTATATTTTTTTGTATTTATATTTTTTGTATCTATATCTTTTGTGTCTATATTTTTTTGTATTTAATTTTTTTTGTGTCTATATCTTTTGTGTCTATTTCCTTAGTCTATTAACTTATATTAGCCTCTAACTTTGATTTCTTTATACTTTCAGCATTACTTCTTTCTCTTTCAGCCTTTATTTCTTCCATTACTCTTCATGTCTATTTAAATTATTTTTATTTCTTTAACGCTTTCAGTATTTCACCTGCAGCTTCTTCCACCGTTGTAGCATCTGTTTTCACAGGAATACCTCTTCTCTTTAATTCATGCATCACATAAGTTACCTGGGGCGCTGCAAGTCCCATTGCCTCCAGTTCCTTATAATGCTCAAATACCTTGTGAGGTGTGTCGTTGAATGCTATGGCAGCTTTGTTCATTACAACCAGCCTGTCGGCATATTTAGCTACATCTTCCATGCTGTGAGACACTAGAATAATTGTTATACCACTTTCCTTATGAAGCTTATTAATCTGCTCCAGTATCTCATCCCTGCCTTTAGGATCTAAGCCTGCGGTTGGTTCATCCAAAATGAGCACTTCCGGTTTCATGGCCAATACTCCGGCTATGGCTACTCTCCTCTTTTGTCCGCCTGATAGTTCAAAGGGTGAGGCATCTATCATATCCTCTCCGAGACCTACCATCTTAATGGCTTCATATGTTCTTAGATCAATTTCTACCTGCTCCAGTCCTAAATTCTTCGGCCCAAAACTTACGTCCTTATAAACTGTTGTCTCAAAAAGCTGGTGCTCAGGATATTGAAATACCAGTCCCACTTTACTCCTTAAGTATTTCATACTGTAATCTTTTTCATAAATATCCTGACCGTTGAAATATATTTTACCTGCTGTGGCTTTTAAAAGTCCATTTAAATGCTGTATCAGCGTAGATTTACCAGAACCTGTATGTCCGATTAATCCAATAAATTCACCATCATTTATAACCAGGTTGACATCCTTTAGCGCCTGCTTTTCATATGCTGTCTGAGGGCTGTACACATATTGTAAATTATCTATTATTATTGGCATAACTACCTCTTTTCTGCGTCTGTACAGGGTTAATTCTTTGGAAGGGCCGTTAATACCTTAACCAGCTCTTCTACTGTTAGTATACCTTCCGGCACTGCAAGACCCTTTTTCCTAAGTTCATGGCTTAATTCAGTCACCTGGGGCACATCCAACCGGTATTTCTTTAATTCTTCTACCTCTTTAAAGATCTCTCTTGGTGTGCCTTCCATTACAACTTTGCCTTTATCCATTACAAAGACTTTATCGGCATTGATAACTTCTTCCATATAGTGTGTTATCAGAATTACAGTTACCTTTTCCTTCTTATTCAATTCCATTACAGTTTCAATAACTTCCTTGCGTCCCATGGGATCCAGCATGGCTGTAGGCTCATCCAGAACAATACATTGGGGTTTCATAGCCATGACACCTGCAATTGCAACCCTCTGTTTCTGTCCCCCTGACAGCTTATTAGGCGAATGCTTTCGATAATCCAGCATACCAACTGCTTTCAGACTCTTCTCAACTCGTTCCCAAATCTCATCTGTAGGTACACCAAGATTCTCTGCTCCAAAACCAACATCCTCTTCTACAACGGTACCGATAATCTGGTTATCCGGATTCTGAAATACCATACCAGCATTTTGTCTGATATCCCAAAGCTGTTCCTCTTCCCTTGTATTAATACCTCCTACCCACATGACGCCTTCTGTTGGTGTGAGAATAGCATTAATATGCTTTGCAAGAGTGGATTTGCCAGACCCGTTATGTCCCAGGATAGCTACAAAATCGCCTTCTTTTATTCCTAAATTTACGTTGTCAACGGCTCGGTTTATAGACTCAACTTCACCTTCATCATTTCGTCTGATATATTCAAAAACCAAACCTTCTGTTTTAACCATTTCCATAATAACCTCTTTCCTGAATCTCCAATCTTTGTTCTTCGATTGAATATTCGTTAAGCGTAATTAAAACATTCTTTATAAATTATATTCATTCCCTGTAATTCGAAAACTTTCTTATGATATCGCTTAATTAGACAAATCAATAAGTCTCTTCTTCTATCTATAATTTTATCTTTACTTTCTTAATTAAAAGATGTTTGCAATATTCATTATACTTTTGGAGTAACTCCTGAATTATAATGCCTGATATTAATTCTATCAGCCATAGGAATCACCTTATATTCCAGAAACCTTATGGTTTCATCAATCTACAAGCCTAAAATACCTTTTATATATTAATTTTTTCTCCAGAAGACCTAAAATATCTTTTTCATATTAATCTTCTTTTATAGAAGAACTAAAACATCTTTCTCCTATTAATGTTTTTTTACCAGAAGAGCTAAAACATCTTTTTGATATTAATATTCTTTTAACTAGAAGATCCAAAACCTCTTCTCCCTATTAACGTTCTTTTAACTAGAAGATTCAAAACCTCTTCTCCTTATTAACGCTCTTTTTACTAGAAGAACCAAAACCTCTTCATTAACGTTCTTCTTACTAGAAAACGAAACATCTTTTTCATATATTAATGTTCTTATTATGTAGTCATTTATAGTAGTTTAACCTCATCTATGACTTTTTCTTATTTTCCTTCTTTCACAGCTGTCATTACTACTGTCAATACTTTTTACATTGTAAATTATTATTCCCACATTTGCAACGTATTTTTCATACAGCTATTTCATAAAATTAAGTTGTATACACTAATGTTAATTTTATTGTAAGATTTGTTCGATTTGTAGTTCTTGTTTAACATTTCCAGTTATGTTACAATGGTAAACGTACTTTACAAATAAATTGAAGATGAAATGAGGATTATATGGAAGACTTTAAGCAAAATGAGGAAGGCTTAGATACTTCCTCCGAAAAAGATAGTAATAATGGCGATAATAATAACGGGAAATTTTCAGTAAAAAAAGAAATCCTTAGTTGGATTGTACTTATTTTCTGTGCCTTAGCTCTATCTTTTGTGTTAAACCGGTATGTTGTTGTCAGTGCAGAAGTACCTACCGGTTCCATGGAAAACACCATTAAAGTTGGTGACCGTATTATAGCATTTAGGTTAGCTTATACCTTTGGCGAACCCAAACGCGGTGATATCATAGTATTTGATTTTCCCGACGATGAGACTCAGCAGTATCTTAAGCGTATAATTGGTCTGCCAGGTGAAACAATTGATATTAAAGACGGAAAGGTCTATATCAACGGCAGTACTACTCCCTTAGAGGAGAATTACTTAAAGGAAACACCTGTCGGTGACTATGGTCCTTATACAGTCCCCGAGGATTCCTATTTTCTTATGGGCGATAACCGCAATGATTCCCTGGATTCCAGATTCTGGGAGAATACCTTTGCCACCAAAGACGAAATTATTGGAAAAGCGGAGTTCCGTTATTATCCTGTACCTAAAATACTTAAATAGAGGAATTATCACATTAACAGCTATCACAAAAGGCAGAAGCAACTTAACTACATTAAGTTGCTTCTGCCTTTTTCTATTGTCAGTGTTATGCTTAAACTAACTCGATGAGAACTTCCATCGCTGCATCACCCTTACGCTGGCCAATCTTGATGATTCTTGTATAGCCACCGTTACGGTTTACATACTTAGGAGCAATTTCCTCGAAAAGTTTGTCTGTCACATCTACAGTCTTAGTATTTCTCTTTCTACCAGCTGCTTCTGTGGGAACTTCTTTTACTGTGTACAGCTGCTTTAACATCTGTCTTCTGGCATGAAGACGGGATGCGCTGTCTTTGGTGATAGTTTTGTCAACTTCATCAAATACAGTAACTTTCTTTCCATTTATAACTTCTTTAACAGTTTTACCTTCTTTATCTTTACGGGCAACTTTAGCTTTTACTGTAACTGTTTCGAAATTATCTTTCTCTTTTACAGCTAATGCGATAATGCTCTCAGCAATTTTACGAATTTCTTTTGCTTTGGCTTCAGTTGTCCTGATCTTGCCGTGATATAACAGGCTGGTAACCTGACTTCTCAGCAATGCCTTTCTCTGATCGGATGTTCTTCCAAGTTTTCTATAGGCTGCCATTTGTTTCCCTCCTTTATCTTAATACCTACTCATCACTTACATTAAGTGATAAGCCAAGCTCTTTCAGTTTTGCAAGCACTTCCTCTAAGGACTTACGACCAAGGTTTCTTACCTTCATCATATCTTCAGAAGTTTTATTCGTTAATTCTTCTACCGTATTAATGCCGGCTCTCTTAAGACAATTATAAGAGCGAACGGATAACTCCAGTTCGTCGATATTCATTTCAAGAACTTTCTCTTTCTCATTATCTTCTTTTTCAACCATGATCTCTGCAGTCTTGGCATTTTCAGATAAATCGATAAATGAGTTCAGATGCTCGCTCAGAACCTTGGCAGCTAAGCTGACAGCTTCATCGGGAGCTAAAGTTCCATTTGTAAATACATCAAGTGTAAGCTTATCAAAGTCAGTAATCTGTCCAACACGGGTATTCTCAACGCTTAAGTTAACACGCTCAACAGGAGTGTAGATGGAATCAATGGGGATTACACCGATAGGCAGATCGTCATTTTTGTTCTTATCTGCACTGATATATCCTCTACCTTTTGTTATGGTAATTTCCATATACAGCTTGCTGTCATTGCCACCATTCAGAGTTGCAAGCACCAGCTCAGGATTTAACACTTCAATATCGGGATCAGCCTGAATATCTCCTGCTGTTACGATACCTTCTCCTTCGAATTCAATGTATGCCGTTTTAGGCTCATTTGTCTCACTGGTATTTTTGATTGCAAGGCTTTTTAAGTTCATGATGATTTCAGTAACGTCTTCTTTTACACCTGGAATTGCACTGAACTCGTGAACTACACCATCAATCTTAACTTGACTTACTGCAGCTCCGGGTAAGGATGAAAGCATAATTCTACGTAAAGAATTGCCCAAGGTTGTACCGTATCCTCGTTCCAAAGGTTCTACTACAAAACGTCCAAATTTTTTATCTTCAGAAATTTCTGCAATTTCAATTTTTGGTTTCTCAAAATCAAACACAATAGGACCCTCCTTTTGGGTTATTATGATACGATTAATGATTACTTAGAATACAACTCGACGATAAGCACTTCATTTACCGGAACATCAATTTGATCTCTTGAAGGCAGTTCTTTTACAGTTCCTTTAAGGGACTCATGATCTGCTTCAAGCCATGCTGGAACAAGTCTGCCAGCTGTTACTTCTAAAACATCTTTGTATCTCTGAGCGCTCTTGAATTTCTCTTTGATTTCAATAACGTCTCCTGCTTTTACTGAATAGGAAGGAATGTTGATGCACTTGCCGTTAACTAAAACGTGCTTATGGTCAACAATCTGTCTTGCTTCGCTTCTGGTTCTACCAAAGCCTAAACGGAAAACTACGTTATCCAGTCTGAGCTCAAGAAGAATCATCAGGTTCTCACCGGTAGTACCGATTTTCATTTTCTTTGCTTTATCAAAGTTATTTCTGAAAGGTTTCTCCAGAACGCCATAGATAAACTTAGCTTTCTGTTTTTCCCTTAACTGTGTACCGTATTCACTAACTTTTTTTCCTGCTCTGGAAGAAGTTCTGTTGGACTTCTTATCAATTCCTAAAACAGACGGTTCAAGTCCGAGTGTTCTACATTTTTTTAATACAGGACCCATGTCTCTTGCCATTGTTACTTACCTCCTCTATTAGACTCTTCTGCGTTTAGGTGGTCTACAGCCGTTATGAGGAACCGGTGTGACATCCTTAATACTTGTTACTTCAATGCCGCAAGCCTGAAGTGCACGAATTGCTGCTTCTCTTCCTGATCCGGGACCTTTAACCATTACGTCAACTGTTTTTAAACCATGAACTAAAGCTGCCTTTGCTGCTGTTTCAGCTGCCATCTGTGCTGCATAGGGAGTTGACTTTCTGGAACCTCTAAAGCCTAAACCACCGGCACTGGCCCATGAAAGAGCGTTGCCTTCTGCATCTGTCAGAGTAACAATTGTATTGTTAAAAGATGACTGGATATGTGCCTGTCCACGATCAACGTTTTTCTTAACACGTTTCTTAGTCACTTTTTTTGCTATTTTCTTAGCCATTTAACAAACCCTCCTGTTGGATTTTAATTACCTTATTCCGTGACTATTCAGCCACTGCGGTTCTTACGAGCGGTTTATACCTTTGCTGTTATACAGCAAATGCATACCTTGCCGTTACAGAACTTGAAATTCTATGAATTTCTCGTAGTAACTGGATAATATTATTTCTTCTTATTAGCAACTGTACGCTTAGGACCTTTTCTTGTTCTAGCGTTAGTCTTAGTCTTCTGTCCACGAACAGGAAGGCCTTTTCTATGACGAATTCCTCTGTAGCATCCAATTTCCTGAAGTCTCTTGATATTAAGAGCGATCTCTCTACGTAAATCACCTTCAACTGTCTGAGTTGCATCAATAATATCACGAATTCTGCCAACTTCTTCGTCTGTTAAATCTCTAACGCGTGTGTCAGGATTAACATTTGCTTCTTTTAAAATACGGTTAGAACTTACTCTGCCGATACCATAAACATAAGTAAGACCGATTTCTACACGTTTCTCTCTTGGTAAATCTACACCACTGATACGAGCCATGTGCGTATTACACCTCCGTTGTTTTTTAAGGTTGCTCCGGTAGGATGAAAAAAGTATCATATAACAGAATCTCTGAAATATGGTGAAATGCATACCCGTTCCTAATATCCCTGGAAGCTGATTTTGTAACATTTTCAATAATAAAATGATATTTTGCAATGAACAACACCACCTGGTGTTTCATTGCGCAGCCGCTTTAAATTGTGACAGACTAACCCTAAGGTTAATCCGCTGAAACCCCATAGATTTCAAGATAAACCATTTTGATTTACCCACAATATCACAATTGCAAAAAAGCAGATTGTAACACAGAAAGCAAGAACTATATATTGTCGTTTACATGAAAACCTATCAGATAAGCTTCCGGATAAATCTTAACCGGTATTCCTGAGAATTAACGGTTATACTTCACAGTTTGATATATCAAAGATACCCTCTGATGAATTATCCTGTAAACGCCTTATATAAAACAGTTATGCCGCATTCGCGGCCCCTAACTGATTATTAGCCTTGTCTTTGTTTGTGTCTGGGATTCTCGCAGATTACTCTGATACTTCCCTTTCTCTTTATAATCTTGCACTTTTCGCAGATGGGTTTTACTGATGACCTTACCTTCACAGTAATTCACTCCTTTCAAAAAAAGTCCGTCTATCATTATAACAAATGACAGAAGAAAAATCAAGTAAATTTTAGTATTTTATTTATCTCTCCAGATAATCCTTCCTTTGGTTAAATCATAGGGAGATAATTCTAAAGTTACTTTGTCGCCGGGTACGATTTTAATAAAGTTCATACGTAGTTTTCCGCTGATGTGAGCAAGTACACGATGGCCATTTTCCAGTTCTACCTGGAACATGGCATTGGGTAATTTCTCAATAACGGTTCCTTCAATTTCAACTACATCTGATTTGGACATTAAGTCACCTCCATAAATTTGAAGAAATACAACAGATTACCAGGGTACAACCCCTTTATATATCTTACTGTAAGTTTTAATTGCTCTTTTGATATCTTCATTCCGGGTTATTATGTTTTGATCATTGATGCATGGAAGGAGATTTTCAGTTCCTTCAATGCACTTAATATGCTTTTTGTTTTTTTTCTTCGGGTTTTTTATGTTTCTGGCAATACCATCCACTAAATATACATATTCATCGTCAGTGCTGCATATGACATAGCATTTGCCTATATCATGTCCTGCGGTGGATATTGCACCTCTGCCAATCATATAATCCACTTTTACGGCTCCGTTATTCCTGCTTTATTTTAAAGAGAATATTTCCGGCTCACCCTCTGTTATCAGAATGGTGTTCTCATAATGCGCCGACAGGGATCTGTCTTCCGTTACAACTGTCCAGTCATCACTTTCCCAGTAAACTTCAGGCCGTCCTGCATTTACCATAGGTTCTATGGCGAAGGTCATTCCCGGCTCCAGCCTGATTCCTCTTCTTTTCTGTGCAAAGTTTGGAATCTGCGGGTCTTCATGGAGCTTAGTACCGATGCCGTGTCCTACAAGGTCTCTAACAACCGAAAACCCAAAAGACTCCACATAGTTTTGAATCGCAGAGGATATATCATTTAAATGATTGCCAGCTTTTGCATATTTAATCCCCTCAAAAAAACTTTGTTGGGTTACCCGTATGAGTTCTTTTGCATCTTCCGTAATTTCACCCACTGCCCAGGTTCTGGCGGCATCCGAATGATATCCTTTATATATCACACCTGCATCCAAGCTTACAATATCTCCATTGTTTAATATTCTTCCCTTGGAGGGGATTCCATGAACCACCTGCTCATTTACGGAAACACAGACAGATGCAGGATAACCATTATAATTAAGAAAGGAGGCAATACAGCCATAACCTTTAATTAATTCCCTGGTTTTTTTGTCAATATCCAGAGTTGTGATTCCCGGTTGAATGAACTCCTTCAGCTCTTCATGAACAGCTGCCAGAATCTTTCCCGCTTCACGCATTAATTCTATTTCTCTCTCTGATTTTATTGTAACTGACATAATATCACTCCCTGCATCTGTTCTATAATTTAATAAGCTGAATAAATTAAATATTGGCTTTTCCGCTCCAGGTATAATAATACTTTCATATACAGCATCTTATTCCCTGAAACTAAGAAAAAGAAATCTAATTTATATTTTTACTTTCCAAGGACTTCTAAGATATCTTCGAAAGTATCAGTCATATTCTTTCTTCCGTCAACTTCTTTTAAGATTCCCTGCTTGGTGTAATAATCAATTAAAGGCTGTGTCTGATTATGATATATCTCAAGACGCTTTAATACGGTCTCAGGCTTATCATCCTCTCTTAATACGATCTCGCTGCCGCAAGTATCGCAGATACCCTCTACTTTGGTAGGAATGGTAACAACATGATAAGTAGCACCACAGTTTAAGCAAGCTCTTCTGCCGGACATTCTACTAACGATATCACTGTCAGGTACTTCTACATTAACAGCAAAATCTACCTTCTCATCGATTGCTTTTAAAGCATTATCCAGTGCTTCTGCCTGTGGAATAGTTCTGGGGAAACCATCAAGAATATATCCCTTCTCGCAGTCTGCCTGCTTGATTCGGTCAACTACAAGATCAACTACAAGTTCGTCGGGTACTAAAAGTCCCTGATCCATGTAGCCTTTGGCTTTCTTTCCAAGCTCTGTACCATTTTTGATATTTGCTCTGAAAATATCGCCTGTTGATATATGAGGAATAGTAAATTTCTCAGCAAGTCTCTTAGCCTGTGTTCCTTTACCTGCGCCAGGTGCGCCTAACATAATAATCTTCATTTTTGTAAACTCCCTTCGAAAAGCAATCTGCAAATGGCGGGGCTGTGCCCCGCCTGCAGTTTATCTGTATTTTATTAATCATTTAAGAATCCCTTGTAATGACGTACTAACATCTGGGATTCAATCTGCTTCATGGTCTCAAGAACAACACCAACGATAATGATGATAGATGTTCCACCAAAGGTTACCTGTGCATTGAAGCTTCCTGAGAAGAAAATGGGAACTACAGACACAATAGTTAAACCAATTGCACCGATTAAAATAACGTTATTTACTACTTTTGTAAGGTATTCCGCTGTGGGCTTACCGGGACGAATACCCGGAATAAAACCACCCTGCTTCTTCATATTGTTGGATACTTCAAGTGGATTGAAAGTAATTGAAGTATAGAAGTAAGCGAAGAAGATAATTAAAACGATGTAAATAAGCAAGCCAAGAGTGTATTTGAACTCACCTAAGCTTTTAAAGTTACACCAGTTATTCTGATTTAATAAGTATAATACCTTAGGCCAGAAATATGCTCTTGCCGGATGTACATCAAAGAAAGATGATACAACGATAGGGAACTGCATAATAGATCCAGCGAAAATTACTGGAATTACACCTGCAGTATTAACTTTTAAAGGAATATGAGAGGATTGTCCACCTATCATTTTTCTGCCTTGTACTTTTTTTGCATACTGAACAGGGATTTTTCTCTGTCCGCTCTGCAGTAAAACTACAAATACAATTACAAATACTGTAACCAGAACAATAATAACAGTTCCAAGGATACCATTGATAACACTGGAAGCACCTGTTACGAATGTTCTGAAAAGATTAGTAAAATCACTAGGTAATTTGGCTACGATATTGACTAAAAGGATTATTGAGATACCATTTCCAACGCCTTTTTCTGTAATTCTCTCACCTAACCACATAAGGAAGGTAGATCCTGCAGTTAAAGCTGCAACAACGATTACTACATTAGTAAAAGTTAATCCACCGATTAATAAACCTGAATTACCAAAACCGATAGCCATAGCAACAGATTCAACCAGTGCTAAGACAACTGTCAGGTAACGTGTAAATTCAGCAATCTTCTTTCTTCCGTCTTCTCCGTCTTTTTGCATTTCCTCTAACTTAGGAATCGCAATTGTAAGGAGCTGCATTATGATTGAGGATGTAATATAAGGTGTAATATTCAGAGCAAATATTGACATCTGAGTAAAAGAACCACCAGTTAAAGTATCAAAGAAACCTAAAGAAGTCTGGCCCGAAACCCATTGGGCGAAATACTCCCTGTTTATTTCTGGTACAGGGAGCTGAGAGCCAAGTCTTACGATAATTAATGCAATAAAAGTAAACACTAACTTATTTCTTATATCTTTAATCTTAAAAGCATTTCGGATTGTTTTAAACATCTCCTAAATCACCTCAGCATTTCCACCAAGAGCTTTAATTTTCTCTGCAGCAGATTCGCTGAATGCAGATACTTTTACGTCAAGCTTCTTAGTAAGTTCTCCATTTCCTAGGATCTTAACACCATCTCTGGGGTTCTTAACGATACCAGTCTCGATTAAAGTCGCGATAGTAACTACAGAACCATCTTCAAAAACATTCAGTCTGTCTACGTTGATTGCTACGATTTCTTTTGTATTTCTGTTTGTAAAACCTCTCTTAGGTAAGGTTCTGATAAAAGGAGTCTGACCACCTTCGAAACCTACTCTGGGTGCGCCGGAACGTGCCTTCTGTCCTTTATGTCCTTTACCTGCAGTTTTACCATTACCTGAACCATGTCCACGGCCTTTTCTGAAATTTCCGCTTTGCTTGGAGCCTTCTGCCGGTCTTAATTCTGATAAATTCATCTAGTACACCTCCTTACTTTCTTGGGAATTATATCTCTTCTACCTTTACTAAATGTCTTACCTGATCAACCATACCTCTAACACATTCATTGTTGGGTAATTCTACCGTTTTGTGGAGCTTTCTAAGGCCTAATGCTTCCACTGTCTTTTTATGCTTAGGGATAGAACTGATTGTAGACTTTACTAAAGTTACTTTTAATTTCTCTGCCATCTTGGGCACCTCCTAGCCTAACAACTCTTCTACAGTGATACCACGGAGTTTAGCCACTTCCTCAGGAGTTCTTAAGTGACTTAATCCTTCGATTGTTGCCAAAACTACGTTCTGCTTGTTATTGGAACCAAGTGATTTTGTACGAATATTCTTAAAACCAGCAAGCTCAAGAACGTTACGTGCAGGACCACCAGCAATAATTCCGGTACCTTCTGGTGAACGCTTTAAGAGTACTGTAGCGCCGCCGAATTTTCCTGTATAGTCATGAGGAACACTTCCGTTTTCATCAATAGGGAATGAGATTAATTTCTTCTTGGCATCTTCAATTCCTTTACGGATAGCTTCAGGTATTTCTGTTGCTTTTCCAAGACCTGCTCCGACATGGCCGTTTTTATCACCAACTACTACTAAAGCTGTAAAGCGGAAGTTACGTCCACCTTTTACTACTTTCGTAACACGTTTAATGGATACTACTTTTTCTACTAACTCCAGTTGATCAACATCAACGATTGTACGTTTCATGTGTTTCCCTCCTCGCTTAGAATTCCAGACCAGCTTCTCTTGCTGCTTCTGCTAATGCTTTAACTTTACCCTGATATATGAAACCGCCTCTATCAAAGACAACAGCTTTAATGCCTTTTTCAACTGCTTTCTTTGCAATAACAGTTCCTAAATATGCTGCTGCAGCTACGTCATTTGTCTTTTCAAGTTCAGCCTTAACATCCTTTTGAAGGGTGGAAGCTGATACTAAAGTAGTACCTACGGTATCGTCAATGATCTGAGCGTACATATGGGTATTACTTCTAAACACAGCAAGACGCGGTCTTTCAGGAGTTCCGGAAAAACGATTACGTAATTTTCTATGTTTATTTACACGAACTTTGGATCTTGCTTCTTTACTAACCATTTTTATTTCACCTCCAATTATTTCTTACCAGTCTTACCAACTTTACGTCTAATAACTTCATCAGCATATTTAATACCTTTACCTTTGTAAGGTTCAGGTCTTCTCTTATCTCTGATTTCAGCAGCGTATTGTCCGACTTTTTCTTTATCTATACCTTTAACTGTAATCTTGTTCTGTCCTTCTAATACTGACTCAATACCTTCAGGATCAACCATAACTACGGGATGTGAATATCCAAGTGTTAAAGTTAATTCTTTTCCGGATTTAGCAGCTCTGTAACCAACACCGTTTACTTCAAGTACTTTCTCATATCCGGCAGTTACACCAGTTACCATATTGTTAACCAGTGTTCTTGTAAGACCATGTAAAGATTTCATTTTCTTTAAGTCATTAGGTCTTGTTACGATAATCTCAGAACCTTCAAGTTTAATATCCATTTCAGCGGGTAACACTCTTTCCAGTGTTCCCTTAGGACCTTTTACAGTCACTTTATTATTTTCTGCTATATCAACGGTTACACCAGCTGGTACAGCGATAGGCATTCTTCCTATACGTGACATGCCCGCACCTCCTATAATTTTATTACTTCTTGACTGACCTCCTGTTTCATCAGGATATTACAGCAGGAAGTATATTTATTGTTGACATAATTTTTCCCCGCTTTGTCAGCAAAACGGGTAAAAGGGGGTAGTTTATTCAGCTGATTACCAAACAAATGCCAGTACTTCGCCGCCTACATTTAATTTTCTTGCTTCCTTATCGGTTACAACACCTTTATTGGTGGAGATGATTGCAACACCAAGTCCTCCAAGTACCTTAGGAAGTTCCTCGGTATTAGCATAAACGCGAAGTCCGGGTTTGGAAATTCTCTTAAGACCAGTAATGATTTTAACATTTTTATCTTTACCATATTTTAATGTAACATGGATGTTTTTGAAACCATCTACTTCTTCAATATCATACTTTCTGATATAACCTTCTTTTAAAAGGATATCAGCTATCGCTACCTTCATTTTAGAAGCAGGGATATCTACTGTATCATGTTTTGCAGTGTTGGCATTGCGGATTCTTGTAAGCATATCTGCAATAGGATCGCTCATTGTCATGTTGTTTGCCTCCTTCCTTTTAATTACCAGCTTGCTTTCTTAACGCCTGGTATTTGTCCTTTATATGCTAATTCACGGAAGCAGATTCTGCAAACTCCGTATTTTCTTAAATAACCATGTGGACGGCCACAGATTCTGCAGCGATTGTACTCCCTGGTGGAAAACTTCTGGGTACGTTGCTGCTTAATTTTCATAGACGTTTTAGCCATGAAATTCCCTCCTAACTATTTTTTGAATGGCATACCGAATAATGTCAATAATTCACGAGCTTCTTCATCAGTCTTGGCAGTAGTAACGAAAATAATGTCCATACCTCTGACTTTGTCAATTTTATCATATTCGATTTCAGGGAAAATAACCTGTTCTTTAATACCGAGAGCATAGTTTCCTCTTCCGTCAAATGAGTTTGCGCTTACACCTCTAAAGTCACGAACGCGAGGGAGTGCAAGGTTAATAAGACGATCAGCGAACTCATACATCTTATCTCCTCTTAAGGTAACTTTGCAACCGATAGGCATGCCTTCTCTGAGTTTAAAGTTAGCTACGGATTTCTTAGCTTTGGTTACAACAGCTTTCTGTCCAGCGATTGTTTCCATATCTTTAATGGCAGCATCTAAAAGCTTGGAGTTTTCCTTTGCTTCGCCGACACCCATATTAATAACGATCTTGTTTAATTTGGGTACTTCCAGTGTGTTTTTGTAACCGAATTTCTTTTCCATTCCAGCTACGATTTCGTTCAAATATTGTTCTTTTAATCTAGTCAACTTATGGGACCTCCTCTCTTAGAATTAGTCAATAACGTCGCCATTTACTTTAGCGATACGTACTTTTTTGGAACCTTTTTTACCTTCAACTGTAGTAAATCCGATTCTTGTAGTCTTTCCCTTGTGAACGTACATTACGTTAGAAGCATCGATAGGAGCCTCCTGATGTACGATTCCGCCCTTGGGATTAGCCTGATTAGCTTTTGCATGTTTTGTAATCATGTTTACGCCTTCAACCAGTACTTTTCCGTCTACAACAGCAACTACTTTACCTTCTTTGCCTTTATCTTTACCGGTGATAACTTTCACGTTATCTCCCTTTTTGATTTTTAACATTGACACAGGTTTCCACCTCCTTATAGTACTTCTGGTGCTAATGAAACGATCTTCATGAACTGTTTTTCTCTTAACTCCCTGGCAACAGGTCCGAAGATACGTGTTCCTTTGGGATTTTTGTCTTCTTTTATGATAACAGCTGCGTTCTCATCAAATTTGATGTAGGAACCGTCTTTACGACGAGCACCTTTTACACTACGAACAACAACAGCTTTTACAACGTCACCTTTTTTTACAACACCGCCTGGTGTTGCATCTTTAACGCTGGCAACAATAACATCGCCGATGTTAGCGTATCTTCTTGTTGATCCGCCAAGTACCCTGATGCAGAGTAATTCTTTTGCACCGGTATTATCAGCAACTCTAAGTCTTGATTCCTGTTGTATCATGACCTTACTCCTTTCAGAATCGCATTATTTAGCTTTTTCAATAATTTCAACAAGTCTCCATCTCTTATCCTTGGATAAAGGTCTTGTTTCCATAACTTTAACTCTATCTCCAATACCGCACTCATTGTTCTCATCATGAGCCTTTAACTTATAAGTTCTCTTTACGATCTTGTTGTATAAAGGATGTTTAACGTGATCAATTACAGCTACGGTGATTGTTTTGTCCATTTTATCACTTACTACCTTACCGGTACGAACTTTTCTCAGATTTCTTTCCACAACAATTCTCCTTTCCCAATAACACCCGCGCATACCGCCAGCTCGCTTGCAGTACTGCTTAGATAAAAAGTGAAATTTGGTTTTAATTTTCACACCCATTGAAAACTTTTTTCACATCTAGCAAAATTTTTCTTTATTTTCACATAACCTCTGGGAGCATTGATATCATATTTATATTAGTTGGATGCTTTTGCTTTTTCAGAAATAACTGTCTGGATTCTAGCAATATTCTTTCTTACATCTTTGATACGGCTTGTATTATCCAGCTGGTTTGTTGCGTTCTGGAACCTTAAGTTGAAAAGTTCCTTTTTAGCAGCTACTAATTCGTCGTTCAGCTCACTTGCTGTTTTTACTTTTAAATCTTCTAAATATTTACTAGTTTTCACTGCCCGCACCTCCTTCTAAATCTGCGCGAGAAACTATTTTGCACTTAACGGGAAGTTTGTGCATTGCAAGTCTTAAAGCTTCTCTTGCGGTTTCTTCCGGAACACCTGCGATTTCAAACATAACGCGGCCCGGTTTTACAACAGCTACCCAGTACTCTAAAGATCCTTTACCGGAACCCATTCGAGTTTCAGCAGGTTTAGTTGTTACTGGCTTATCGGGGAATATTTTAATCCAAACTTTACCGCCACGCTTGATGTAACGTGTCATCGCGATACGGGCTGCTTCGATTTGGTTTGATTTAATCCAAGCTGGTTCTAATGATACCAGACCAAATTCGCCGTTAGAGATAGTATTACCTCTTGTTGCCTTTCCTGCCATGGAGCCACGGAACTGTTTACGGCGTTTTACTCTTTTTGGCATTAACATTATTTATCGCTCCCTTCCTTTTTTGCCTTTGTGGGAAGTACTTCACCCTGATAAATCCAAACTTTAACGCCTAATTTACCATAGGTTGTGTCTGCTTCTGCAAATCCATAGTCAATATCCGCACGTAATGTCTGTAACGGAATAGTTCCTTCACTGTAGAATTCTGTACGAGCCATATCAGCACCGCCAAGACGACCAGCAACAGCAGCTTTGATACCCTTAGCTCCTGATTTCATGGTTCTTGCCATTGTAGATTTCATAGCTCTTCTGAAAGATATACGGTTCTCAAGCTGAGCAGCAATGTTCTCAGCTACTAACTGAGCATTTAAATCCGGTTTCTTGATTTCTTTGATGTCAACCATCAGTTTTTTAGTTGTGAACTTCTGGATTTCAAGTTTTAATTTCTCGATTTCCTGTCCACCTTTACCAATAACCACACCGGGTTTAGCAGTAAAGATAATAACCTTTAAACGATCAGAAGCACGCTCGATTTCAATTTTTGAAATACCCGCACTGTATAATTTCTTTTTCAGATATGTTCTGATATTGTAGTCTTCTACTAAGTTATCTGCAAAATCAGCTTCTGCATACCATCTTGAATCCCAGTCATGTATAACTCCGACTCTTAAACCATGAGGATTAACTTTCTGTCCCATTATTGCCCTCCTTATCTTTCATTTAGTACAACAGTGATGTGGCTTAATCTCTTTAAGATTCTGTAAGCTCTTCCCTGTGCCCTAGGTCTGATTCTTTTCATTGTAGGAGCCTGGTTTGCGTAGCACTCCTGAATATATAACTTGCTCACGTCCATATTGTTGTTATTCTCTGCGTTAGCAATTGCTGATTTTAAAACTTTATCTATTACAGTTGAAGCATATCTGGGATTATAAGCTAAAATACCAAGAGCTGTTTCAACATCTTTACCGCGAATGGCGTCTAAAACGAAACAAGCTTTCTGAACGGATACTCTTGCATAAGAAACCTTTGCTCTCGGTCTTGTATCCTTCTTCTCATTTCTTTCTCTCTTTATCTGGGATCTATGTCCTTTCGCCATGGATGAAACCTCCTTTCAATTCCAAGTTACTTTATCTCTTTGTCTTCTTTTCGTCTTTTCCGTGTCCTCTATAAGTTCTGGTTGCAACAAATTCACCTAACTTGTGGCCAACCATATCTTCTGTAACGTATACAGGCACATGTCTTCTACCATCATGTACTGCAATGGTAAGTCCAAGCATCTGAGGGAAAATCGTAGAACGACGTGACCATGTCTTAATTACAGATTTATCGCCTGTTTTAATTACAGCATCAACTTTTTTCAGTAAATGCTCATCAGCGAAGGGTCCTTTTTTTAATGAACGAGCCATAGGTTTAACCTCCTTATTTATTTAACAGTTTTACCGTCTCTTCTTCTTACAATCATCTTGTTAGACTGTTTATTGTTCTTTCTGGTCTTTAAGCCAAGAGCAGGTTTACCCCAAGGCGTAACAGGACCCGGACGACCAATACCAGTTCTACCTTCACCACCACCGTGAGGATGGTCGTTAGGATTCATTACGGATCCGCGGACTGTAGGTCTGATACCCATATGACGTTTACGTCCGGCTTTACCGATGTTAATTAACTCATGATCAATGTTTCCTACCTGTCCGATGGTTGCACGGCAGATGATAGGAACTAATCTCATTTCACCGGAGGGAAGACGAAGTGTTGCATATTTGCCTTCTTTTGCCATTAACTGTGCAGAGTTACCTGCTGAACGAACTAACTGGCCGCCTTTACCGGGATATAACTCAATATTGTGAATCTGTGTACCAACAGGAATATTCTGAAGAGGTAAGCAGTTTCCTACTCTGATCTCTGCTGTCTCACCATTCATCAGTGTTGTTCCAACCTGTAATCCGTTAGGAGCAAGGATGTAGGATTTCTCACCGTCAGCATAGCAGATTAATGCAATGTTTGCTGTTCTGTTAGGATCATATTCGATAGTCAGGACCTTTGCAGGTACTCCGTCTTTTCTTCTCTTAAAATCCACTAATCTATATTTTTTTCTAGAGCCGCCGCCCTGATGTCTTACTGTAATTTTTCCCTGATTGTTACGACCTGCATTTTTGTTTAAGGAAACAACTAAGGATTTCTCAGGTGTAGATGTTGTAATTTCTGAAAAATCAGATGAGGTCATATGTCTTCTGGAAGGTGTATATGGGTTAAACTTTTTAATTCCCATCTTTTGCACTCCTTTCGAGCATTTATTTTATTCTGTTATCGGCGAATAAACACCATAATCTGTTGCTTTGTTTCTTACAGTCCGGAGAAAATCTCGATTTCAGGGCTGTCAGCAGTTAACTGAACGATAGCCTTCTTAACCTTGGATGTCTTACCGGAAGTATTTCCACGTCTGCGGTTCTTTCCATCAAGGTTCATAGTGTTAACACTAACAACCTTTGTTCCTGCGAACATTTTCTCAACCGCTTCTTTTATCTGATTCTTTGTAGCGCTGGGAGCTACAGAGAAAGTGTATTTCTTTTCGGACATAGAGTTCATGCTCTTTTCCGTTATGATCGGTTTTAAAATCACATCATAAAATTTTAAATCAGCCATTATGCGTACACCTCCTCGATTTTTGCCACCGCATCCTTGGTGAGTACCAGTGTATCATACTTTAAGATATCATATACATTGATGGTTCCAGGAATTGCTGTAAGCACAGTGGGGATATTTCTTGCAGAGAGAACTACTTTCTCATCCTTCTCGCCAAGAACTACCAGTGCTTTATTTACCTTTAAGTTATCAAGAACCTTAACGAATTCTTTGGTCTTGATTCCGCTGAATGTTAATTCATCTAATACTACGATCTTCTTCTCTTCTACTCTGGAAGTTAAAGCAGATTTAAGAGCAAGCTGCTTCTCTTTCTTGTTCATTTTGAAGGAATAATCTCTGGGCTTGGGAGCGAATACGATACCGCCGCCCTTCCACTGAGGTGATCTTGTTGAACCCTGTCTTGCATGACCGGTTCCCTTCTGTCTCCAGGGTTTTCTTCCGCCACCGCTTACTTCTGCACGGGTTTTGGCGCTCTGTGTACCCTGACGTTTATTAGCCAGCTGTTGAACAACTGCCATATGAACTAAATGATCGTTAACTTCTACTCCGAAGACTGCATCGTTAAGTTCGATAGAACCAACTTCTTTGCCTTCCATATTATAAACAGATACGTTTGCCATCTGTGTCGTCCTCCTTTCTCAAAGCTTCTAGTTTGCCTTTACGGTATTCTTTAACATTACTAAAGATTTCTTAGGTCCGGGTACGGCACCTTTTACTAAAATAATGTTCTTGTCAGCATCAATTTTAACAATTTCCAAATTCTGAACTGTTACTTTTACATGACCCATATGTCCAGGCATGTGCTTACCCTTGAATACACGTCCGGGTGTTGTAGCAGCACCGTTGGAACCGGCATGTCTGTGGAATTTGGAACCGTGAGCCATAGGTCCTCTGGACTGACCATATCTCTTGATTGCGCCTTGGAATCCCTTACCTTTTGATTTAGCAGTAGCATCAATCTTGTCACCTTCTGCGAAGATGTCAGCTTTGATTTCTTGTCCTACTGTGTAATCAGCAGCATTCTCAAACTTGAACTCTTTAAGATGTTTTTTGTTTGCAACACCTGCTTTTGCAAAGTGTCCTTTTCTAGGCTTATTTACTAATACTTCACGGATGTCGCCGTATCCAACCTGAACAGCTGCATATCCGTCATTTTCAACTGTTTTAACCTGTGTTACCACGCAAGGTCCTGCCTGTAATACAGTAACGGGAATAAGGCTTCCGTTTTCATTGAAAATCTGAGTCATTCCGACTTTTGTAGCTAATATTGCTTTTTTCATTTCTTGCACCTCCTGTTTAATCTACAGCGGATTACACCATGTAACTGCCGCACCTTGTGCAACGTACTACGTGCAATCATCCTAGATGGTCTACCTTGGTGCAGGTTCCCTGAACCTTTCCCTATATATAAACCCTAAAGGATTTTTCATTACTTCTGTTGTTTGATTACTTTGTTTTCATCTTGATGTCGATGTACACACCGGCAGGCATTTCTAATCTTGATAAAGAATCTACCGTTTTCTGTGTAGGTGTGATGATATCGATTAATCTCTTGTGAGTTCTCTGCTCGAACTGCTCTCTTGAATCCTTGTATTTGTGTACCGCTCTAAGAATTGTAACTACTTCCTTCTTAGTAGGTAGGGGTACGGGTCCACTCACCTTTGATCCTGTCTTTTTTACAGTCTCGATGATTTTCGCAGCTGACTGATCGATTAACTGATGATCATACGCTTTCAATGTAATCCTCATTACTTGACTTGCCATAAAAAAAGTCGCCTCCTTTTCGCACTTAATAGCAGTACGACAAGCGGTGACTGTACACTGGGCCGTGTGTGTCCCGTTCATAAGGTCCTTAAAAGGCTCACTAAAATTAGGAAGCCGATCCCTTAAGGGTAACTCACACGAATCTGCTCGGAATCGCAGAATCTTAATTTGTACAGTGACTTGTCGCCAGTTTCATAACTTGACATTCGCTCCACGGAAAACCTACATATGTATGTAGCAACCTCACGTTTCTACGCTATCAATGTCACAGCAGTACTAATTATACTATAGTAAAATCAATAATGCAAGCGGTTTTTTTAGATTTTTTTATTTTTTTACAACAATTTATACAGATATTTTTTTCCAATAAAAAAGAGTATCTGCAAATAGGGGTAATTTATCCACAGTACTCTTTTTCAATATATTATTATAGGAAGAAAGAACAAACTTTTTTTAATCAATACCTGTTAATATTGTCTGTCAGCTGAATAATGACCGGCATCTTTTGAAAGGGCACTGATAGTCTTTGCTGCAGTTCCGGCATCGAGGGTTGTATCTACGAGGATCCAGGATTTCTTATCACTTAAATATACCTGATTCCAGGAATGATACTCTGTTACATCTGATGAGGTTCCCATTAACACTTTAACGGGTACTCCAACGCTTCTTAACATAGAGGCGAACAATACGGAATAGTCATAGCAGATTCCAAGCTTTGTTTTAAATATATCATTTACAGAAGGGATATAACCAGCTTCTACCGTACGGGCTTTCTTGGTGTCATACTTAACATTCTTAACTATGTAATTATAAACTGCCAGTACTTTTTCTGAATCAGTTTTAGCATTCTCTGTTAGTTTCTCTGCTTTTGCAACTGCCTTCATATCTGACTGCCAGTTAACCACAGCATTGCTCTGAAGATAAATTGATTTACCGTTATCAGTAATGTATTCTACAGTTTCCTCCGCTGCCTTACGATATTTATTACCTTCAACATTAAGAAGGATTTCGATTGTATAGCTTCCGTTTCCGGATTGAAGAGGCAGCCTCATTCCGTCTTTCAGATCATATATGTATTGAGTGCCTTTTTTTATTACTCTTACTTTGGCTAGACTCTCAGCATCTGTTTTGTAGTTTACTGTTACGATTCCTTTTTCTAATTCACTTTTATCAAGAAAAGAATCAGCGGCCTGTGCAGTAATGGAATATCCTGCTGCACTTATTAAAAATACTGCTATTAATACGAACAACATACTTTTTCTTAAAAAATTATACACAAAAAACTCCCCTTTCGGTAACTGGCTGCCAGCTTATGCTCTGCATAAGTTAAGGCCCTCTAGCTTTGCGTCACCAGCTTTCACTGGTTTTGCCTTTATCGGTGGAAAGCACCGAGCATCTACAAGTTTCAAAATAAATATTTTGTAGAAATATGACGTATATCTTATGACGACATTATAACACAGGCTGTTATAATTTGGTATAGTAAATTTGACTAGATTTTATATTTCCTTTCAGCACATAGATATACAGGATGTTTTATTATTCTAACTTATTAGAATTTCCTATAAAAAAATAAATGCCACTGATTGAGACAACTATTTCTGCTTCAATCAATGGCATTGTTTATTACTATTTGGAGTTCTTATTCAATTTCTTCTTTTTTCTTACCTCTTATAAATGCGATACCACCAGCCGCAATACCAATTAATGCAACGGGTAATAGACCAATAGGAAACTCCTCTCCAGTCTTAGGAACTTTAACTCCTTTTTCAGGGTCTTCCGGTTCAGAATCTCCCGTGACACCGCCTCGGGGAATTTCATTTACATCAATCTCTATGAGTACTTCCTCTTCCGTTCCGTCGGGATGCTCTATTACTATTGTAAATTCGTCTTTCCCTGTAAAGTCCTTATCCGGTATATAACTCCAATTTCCATCTTTATCAACGGTAGCTTTTCCGTTGTCGGGTTTCTTCGTTATAGTAGGTTTGCCACCGTCAGGTACTTTTACCGTCCCACCCTTTGGTGTGTTTTCCGGGGTGATTTCAATAACTGGTTCCCTGGTTGGCGTTGGCTCGGGATTGATCGTTGGGGTTGGCGTATTAGTAGGTGCCGGTGTCACACTCGGTGTTGGTGTAGGAGTTGGTGTCTGTGTAGGCGTCGGAGTTGGTGTACCTGGCTGTCCGGGTGTAATAATAATAGGATCAGGTATGTATAGCTGGTTTTCCACTTCAACAGTAAATACAATACTGGTATTGTCTATCATTATTGTATTTGTCCTGGCATCCAATATATACCCCTGAGGAGCTTTCGTCTCCTTCACCAGATACTTTCCGAACTTAAGCCCGGTAAGCACTGCTGTTCCGTCGTTTCCGGTCTTAAGGGTTTCTGTGGTACCATCCGGAGCTGTTACTGTGAACTCTGCGCCTTCCAGTAATTTTGTTTTATCACTTCTGTCCAGCTTGCGAATAATCAGCGTTCTGAGGATATCATTTTCTATTGTTACTGGTATCTGCAAAGGAGAACCAACCTTTATCTGTATATCTGTTTCATTGGCAGTTGGCATTATATACCCTTCCGGAGCATTGATTTCTATCAGTTTATAATTACCAAGCAGCAGATTGGGGATAATAGCAATTCCATTATCATCCGTCATAATGTTGTCAGCTACCTTTTTACCGTCTTTCCATAACTCAAATTCCGCATTTTTTAACACAGTTCCTTCATCTTCTGCATCAACCTTTATAATCTTGATGGAACGGTAGATTTCATTACCAATGGAAGGCAGTATCGTATCATAATCCGTATCATGGGTTATCTCAATGAAGGTAAAAGGATTGTCGGGGAGTTTATAGCCTTCTGGTGCTTTGGTCTCAACCAGTCTGTAGCTGCCGACCTTCAGTCCTGATATTATAATCTCACCTTTGCTGTCTGTCGTATAAGTACCAATAAGTACATTGTCTGCATCATAAAGCTTGAATTCTGCTCCTTCAAGCGTCTTATCAGGTTCTTCTGAATCAACTTTGATAATTTTAATTGTCTTAAGAGATGCATTTTTAATAACTTTTGTAATTATATTGTCCAGGCTGCCATCGGAGGATTTATCAGCCGCTGCATCTATTACTATAGTAGTTTCTGTATCTTTGGGCAGCTGATAACCAGCCGGCGCGGTTATTTCTACTAATTTGTAAGTTCCATTTACAAGGCCCGGAATCGTTAATATTCCATTGCTGTCACTGGAGTAGGTATCACCGATTTGCTGGTTAGCGGAATCATAAAGCTTGAATACAGCTCCTGATAATTTCTTAGAACTGTCTTCCTTATCCTCCTTTACTACTTTTAATGACTTTTTGCTTTCATTATTAATAACTTTTGTAATTATATTGTCCTGGCTGCCATCGGAGGATTGATCAGCGGCTGCATCTATTACTATTGTAGTTTCTGTATCCGGAGGCAGCTGATAACCATCCGGTGCAGTTATTTCAACTAATTTGTAGGTACCGTTTACAAGTCCGGGAATCACTAATATTCCATTGCTGTCACTGGAGTAGGTATCACCGATTTGCTGATTAGCAGAATCATACAGCTTAAATACAGCTCCGGACAGCTTCTTTGAACTCACATCCTTATCCTCTTTAACTACCTTTAAGGACTTCTTGCTTTCGTTTTTGATTGTAAAGACCAACGGATTCACAGTCTCAGATTTAATTTCAATAACTTCTGATTCTACCTCTATGGGTAACTGATAACCGTTTGGTGCCGCTGTTTCTATTAGCTTGTAATTTCCATATTCCAATCCGTTAAACAGCAGCTCTCCATTTATACTGGTTGTTTTTTCCTCTATAACAGTTTCTGTACTGTCAGACTCAACCTTTACTAGTTTGAATTTGGCCCCTCCCAGCTTCTTGCCGCTTTGATCCAAATCTACCTTAACTACCTTGATTCCTTTTTTCGCTTCATTAATAATGTCTTTTACGACGTTTTTATTTGTGGAGTTGACCGTTATTTCATATTCCGTATCGTTTGAATAATACCCCCCGGGGGCTGTCAGTTCCCTTAAATAATAGGTTCTGTAGGATAAGCCCTGATAAACAAGGATGCCGTTAGTCGTCTGCTGGCTGCTGCCGCTGATAACGGTCTTTGTACCATTCAGGTAATAATAAAGCTCAAATTCGGCATTTGAAGAAGTTATGAGAGCTCCCGTATCCTTATCCCTTTTATTAATGGTTATCTTTCCTTTATTGGTGGTTCCTCCGCCTGTACCAAAGGCTGTCTGAGTAACTGTGAAGCCTGAACCATTATTGGCACTGCTGGTCTTTGACACTCCTGTTCCTGTCAGTTTCGCGGAATTTTTGATTACTCCGGTTTTAGCAGTTACTACCGTCTTATACTCTATTTCGTACTTGGAAGTTATCGTACCGTTAAAGATAACCGTTAGGTTCCATTCTCCGGCACTGCTGCCTGCTACACTGATTAAGGTATACTCACCGGAGGCAGGATCTACGATTTCTCTCGTTCCGGTGTTTATATTGGTGATTTTATACACTTTAAGGCTGTCATTTAAATATACATGACCACTGCTAATAACGTCAGTAAATATTGCATTCTGTACTTCTGAAAGACTCTTATTCAGGGCCACTTTCCAGTTAATTTCATCATCCGGGTATACCTTCATATTAGAATCTACATCTGTTGCCGCTTTCTCAACAAAATTATTGTAATCCGGATATGAAACCTTCGCTTCATATGATGCAGATGAGGCACCCTTTATTACAGTAGCCTTATTGCCGTAGTTCGCTTTAGAAAGTCCATCTACCTTCGTTGTATACTCGATAACATAAGGATCTTGAGGATTTTTCGTAATGGTAACCTTAAATCCAAGCGTTGTCAAGCTCTGTCTCTCCGTTATATAATACGGCATTATTTGTATATGAGGTCTGTGCATAGCTTGTAATTTTTGTTTTGTATACTATACGGTACGCTTTCCCTTTTATTTGCCCCAACGACACAGAAAATCCATTTTCTTCAATTACCGGTGTCACCGGACTTTCTGCACCGGGAGTCAAGTCCCCGTAATATCCTACAGAAAGCGGATATATTTTAACGCTGTCTTCTATCAGCTGAAGGCCTGCCGGTATGGTATCCTTAAATATTGCATTGTCAATATCCTCAAGAGCGGTGTTCACATCAACCGTCCAGGTAACTTCTTTGGCATTAAGAGCTTCATGGGTTTCAGTTTTTGTTATAAGATCGGTCCCGCTTGCAGGCTTAACGGTCAAGCTGAAATTCAAACTCTCCATATACTCAAACTGAACAAGCTGAGTAGTATCTTCTTCAAATTTCGTAAGATCAAACTTAAGCATGATTCCTACTGTTCCGCTTCTTTCTTCCTCATAATCTCCGCCGTCCTGCAGTACTTCGTTAAATTGCAGTTTAAGATATCCCGTATCCTTATCAAAGAGGAAGGTACCTATCACCGTATAGCCATCTGAGGCGATTAAATTACCGGATGCAGTTGCAATGGGCTTAAATACATCTGGAATCTTAACCTGGGCATAATCACCGCTTAGCAATTCCTTTTCATCTGGAATTTTCCAGTAAAACATTAATCCCACTTCAGTACTCTCCGTAATTTCCAACGGTTTATCCAGAGGCAGCAAATCCTCAGGATTGGCAGTCTTGGTCATTACCACCTGGGTAAATATATTTCCCAGATCCGGATTATGTTCTGCCTTTACGTTACCTAACCCAAATCCCTGAAGGGGTATATTGGATATAAGACTTAAAATCAAGATTACAACTAAAAATTTCTTGATTTTCTGAAACATATTCTTCATTCATTTCCTCCTTATTTCTTTGCTTTTTATAGTTTTGGAATTAAATTCTTTCTCATCACCTACTTTTTCTCTAAAGATTATTACCTTATGTATTGATGCTTAATTTCTTATCTCTTTATGGAATATGGTAAAAGTGTTATAACCTCCATCTTATGTAAAATAAATTATAACTTTTCATTCTGAACAAATTCTAATCGGGTAGGAGGTAGATAATTATTTTATCTACCGACCTCCCACACCACCGTACGTACGGTTCCGTATACGGCGGTTCTTTAGTTTTCATAAACTATCAGATAATAGTCAAGCATGGATGTATATCCTAGCTTGGCTATTATTTTATTAGAAAATATCTGGTTCAGCACTTGCGCCATGCGCCAGTACCCTTTTCTACTACAGGCAAGTTCTTTGGCTCTCCAATGCTCACATCCTATGGCTCTAAGCATTCTGTACTTTGTCTTGATTTTCTTCCACTGTTTCCAATAGACCGCTCGTATTCTGCGTCTAGCCCATTCATCTATGCCTTTTAGAAGATTCTTCATATCTGCGAGTTTAAAGTACTCTATCCATCCTCTCACAAACTGTTGGTATTTATCTTCTCTCGCTGTGTTGCTCATGCCATTGTTTCGGTCTGTCAGATTTCGTATTGCGTCTTTCATCTTTGTTACGGATTTCGGATGTACTCTAAATCTGCATTTACCTCTATATCTATAGAATGTATATCCAAGATATTTAACTTTACTGATGTGCGCGACTTGCGTTTTCTTCCTATTCACTTTCAGAAATAGCCTTTTCTCAATGAATGGTATGATGTTTTCCAAGGTTCTTTCTGCACTCTTTTTGCTTTTACAGAAAATCATGCAATCATCTGCGTATCGGACAAACCTATGTCCTCTGCTTTCAAGTTCCTTGTCCAACTCATTTAGCATGATATTACTTAGCAATGGACTTAATGGTCCACCTTGTGGCATGCCGACCTCTGTTTTCTTAAACACCCCTTTTGTTATCACTCCAGCATTGAGGTATTTATGTATCAAAGAGATAACTCTGCCATCTTTGATGGTTCTTCCCAATACCTCAATCAGCTTACTCTGGCATACGGTATCAAAGAACTTTTCCAAATCCATATCAACCACATATACGTAGCCTTCGTTTACATTCTTTTGGCATTGTTTCAGTGCATCATGTGCACCTTTTTTCGGCTGAAAACCAAAACTGTTTTCTGAGAACTGCTCCTCGTAGATAGGCGTTAGTTCTTGTATGATTGCTTGTTGGATAACTCGGTCAACCACGGTTGGAACTCCAAGCTTTCTGAACTCACCTTTTGTTTCTTTTGGTATTTCTACCCTTCGAACTGGGTTTGGCTTAAATCTGCCTCCCTTTATCTCTTGAATTAAGGTGTCTTGGTTTTCCTTTAAGTAGGGCAGAAGTTCATCCACCTGCATTCCATCCGTTCCACCTGCTCCTTTATTTGATTTCACTCGCTTATATGCCTTGTTGAGGTTATCTTTTCGCAAAATCAATTCCAAGAGATTATTCATCCAATAGTTTGTGATGATACCGCTCTTTTCAGTAATCTTCCCGTAGTCGAACACTTCTGCATCCTCTTTCTGTTCCGCAGATACCATTTGCAGATAGTCTTCCATATGAAGTTGTCTGTTCTTAAATCTACTATCAGTTACTTTCATTGCTTGTACCTCCTAAAGTTCAGTCCTTCCCATATCATTTGCAACTGAAATGGTACTATGACCTCGGCTGACTTCTCGTCATTCGTTGTTACTACAAGTTTCATACTCTGTTTTCACTTGCTGACGAGATCTCCCTGGGTACCACACGTTTCTTTCTCTCCATCCATCTGCCACATTTACTACAGTTAATTCCGAGTAGTTATTGGACTTTAACTTGTATTGCAGTCTTATCCTTAACTGTAGCCTGATGTGATTTCTGTTCGTCAGACCAGAGATTTGCCTCCACCTTCCTTCAGATTCGCAGTCACCCACGACACCCTTGGTCTTGGCTGTGTCTTTCCCACTACTAGGGCAGACTAGGGACTTTCACCCATTAGAAACGTGCGCCGCCAGGCGCACAACAAATAGTAATAGTAATCTATACTATTACTATTTTTCTTAGATTATAGCTGCTAAGAAAAATATAAATCCTCAGTCAATCACGTGTTTCATGAAATCGAGTAGGAGAAATTTCTCTTAACAGAGAAATTTCGACCTCTCACACCACCGTGCGTACCGTTCGGTACACGGCGGTTCAATCAACTTAACAAGTAACACACCTTTCGATGTAATAGTCCAACATTGAGATTAGTCCAAACTGGGCTAATCTCTCATTATTTATTGCTTGGCTTATATCTGAACTTCGACATACTCTTGCAAATCCCTTTGCATAAGAGGTTCGTCTTGCCGCCCATTTAGGTATTCCCAGTTTTATTAGATTCTTTGCTCTATTCTTTGGTGTTTTCCAGTGTTTCCATATGCACATGCGAAGCCTATATCTAATAGTTCCATCAAAATTCTTGCATAGTTTCTTCATACTACCGATTTTGAAGTAATTTATCCAACCTCGAATCAACTGATTTAGCTTCTCTATTTTGTGCTTATTGTTAACTCCCCAACTTCGGCAAGTAAATTTCTTCATTTTTGCCTTGAACTTTGCAACTGAACTAGCGTGTGGTTTAGCTTTATACTGTTTGGCAAATGTGTCATAGTAAAATCCAAATCCCAGATACTTTATTCCTTTTGGTTTATCCACCTTGCTCTTGCTAACATTTACCTTCAATCCAAGCTTCTCTTCTATGAACTTTGAAATGCTTTTCATTACTCTGCTAGCTGCCAGTTCGCTTCCGACCATAATAATACAGTCGTCTGCATATCTGACAAAATCCAATCCTCTTGATTCCATTTCCTTATCCAGTTCATTTAACATGATGTTTGCTAAAAGTGGTGAAATATTTCCACCTTGAGGTGTTCCTACAATAGAATCCTCGTATTCATCATCTATAATCACTCCGCTAACTAAGAACTTTCGAACTATCGAGATAACATCTCCATCTTTGATTGTTCTTCCTATTATTGTCATCAGCTTGTCATGATTTACTGTGTCAAAGAACTTTTCCAGGTCAATGTCCACTATCCAACTGTGCCCATCGTTCATCATTTCCAGCGCTGTAAGCACCGCCTGCTGGGCACAACGACTCGGTCTGAATCCGTAGCTGTGGTCATGAAACTGTTCCTCGAATATCGGAGTGAGTACCTGTGCTACTGCTTGTTGAACAAATCTGTCCGTTACTGTTGGTACTCCCAGTTTCCTGACTCCTCCTTCTGGTTTTGGTATCTCTACACGCCTTACTGGTTGCGGTTTATACTTTCGTGTCCGCAATTGTTCTTTAATTGTTTCGCCATTCTTCAAAAGGTATTCACCAAGTTCTGTGTACTCCATTCCGTCCACACCCTCTGCTCCTTTGTTTCGTATGACTTGCAGATACGCCTTATTGAGATTATCTTTGGCTAATATCTGCTCCATTAGACTATTTGTGTCCATGCGTTGTTTCCTTTCTGTCCCGTTCGTTTCCACCATCTTTGACGTCATCGACAGATGTTGTGTTTACTACAAGTCGGAACCTACTTCAACTGATTGATTGTTCGTCCCTTTGCTCCGTTTCCATTACAGAAACTTCCTCGCTACTACGGACTATGCTGACTTCTCACAGTTCGTTGTTACTCGGCAAATGATACCGCTGTGAGACCTCCCCGATTAAGGTGCGAGCTCTTTCCTCTCATCTATCCGCCACATTTACTCCTACTTCCAGCAACTTTTGGACTTCATCTTCTTTTGCAAACTTATCCGTATTTCAGAGCCTTATATGTGATTTCTGTCCGTCGGACCAAGAGTTTGCCTACAACTTCCTTCAGATTCCACCTCACGGTGGACACCCTTGTTGTTCAGCTATGTGCTTCCACGTTGCCTAGGCGCACTTGGGACTTTCACCCATTAGAGCCCGCCCATGGCGGGCAAACAAAAAGAGCAAAATATGTATTTCTACATACTCTGCTCTTGTAAAGGTTGATTGGACTTCTTTCAACTATTATATTGTGCTATTTTATCCTCTTTTTATATAATGCTGATATATCTCTATTACTTGCCGCGACGGCATTATCCCCAGTTCCTCCCGGACGGTGTTACTATAATGCTCGTATGCCTCAATTAATCCTTTGGTATTACCTATGCCGCCATAGTAATTTATTAACAAAACAACAAACCTTTCGTTATAAGCATCCATCTGTACCAATTTCAGTAAACATTTTTCAATAATTCCATTCTGTGATCTGGCTATATTATTATTTGTATAGCTCTGAAGACAATCCAAATAAGTATTTCTTAAATTCTGCTGCTCATAAATGCACCAATTATACTCATCCTGCTCAAACAGATCACCTTCATATATGGTTAAAAGCCGTTTTATATCCTCGGTGGTGGGAGCCGTTTTTTCAAGCAGGTACTTTAATTCTTCCAGATCACTTTTAAAGGGCAGCGTCAATACATAATGATCATTTATGTATTGTATTCCTTCCTCAAACCCCATCTCTTTCAAGGTCTTTCTTAATTGATAGACTGTAGTATGCAAGAGCGCGGCTCCTTTATCAGGTGCAACCTCCGGCCAGAGTTCCTCCAGAAGACGATGTTTATAGACCGGCTGCTCATTATTCAGCCAGAGAAAGCAGAACATTTCCTTCACCTTTTTTGTACGCCAGCGTACTGTGGTATCTCCCTCGCCAGTCTGTATTTGAAATGTCCCCAAAGAGCGTATGTATATGTCAGTAGTTTTGTCGTTTATATGAACTTTCTTTATTTCTTTTATCTTCATACTGGCTTCTATTTTCTGAACAGCTTTTTTCAACCGTTCCAGGGTAACGGGCTTTAATAAATAGTCTAGGGCATCCACTTCAAAAGCATCCACCGCATATTGAGCATAAGCTGTTACAAATATAACTGCCGGCTGCAGTTTTTTCTGGAGCAGTTCATGGGCAAACTGAAGTCCATGTAACCCTCCCATCTCAAGATCCAGAAAACAGCATCTGCCTCTATTACTGATAACTCTTCCAATGCCATAAAGGGATTCGTAAATTTTCCAACTACTTCGATTCCATCTATCTGCATTAATAATCTTTGTAAAACATCCAAAGCCAGTTCTTCATCATCTACCAATAATACTCTCATAGAATCTCCTGTACTAATCCAGCAATTTGTATTTTAATCCTTGTTAAAAACCTTATTTCAGATAAATGGTGATACAGGTGCCCGACTCCTCTGCACTTTTTATGGCTATATCAGCATCTTTCATCAGTTTTATCTTTTCGTAAGACGTTTGATAAACCTATTCGGTTATTCTTATCTGCCAGCAGCTCTTCCAACTTTTCCTTACTTATTCCCGCCCATTATCTCTGATTTCAATTACATTCAGACCGCCCGGTTCACGTCTTATATTGATTTCAACCGTAACTTTTCCGCTGCTATTCCTGATGCCATGGTGAACGGAATTTTTCCACTAACGGCTGGAGGGTCAAGGCCGGCAGCATAATATTAACAGTTTCATCTACAGCATAAACAATTTCAAGACGTTCATTATACCTCATCTTTTCTATAGAGAGATAGGCTTTTACCAGTTCAAGTTCTCTTTCCAGGGATATCATGGAATGTAGCTGTTAAAGTCCAACTTGGCACGAAAATAAGTAGACAGATGCTGCAAAGCCTCACAGGTCTTATCTGCATCCCGAAAGCTTAATCCTATTATGGTATTCAGGGTATTATATAAGAAATGGGCATTATCTGGGCATGAAGGTTCTGCATTTCCTGATTGATTGCTTCTCTGGCAGACTTCTTAACCAGAAGCAGGGTTTGGATACGTGCCTCTAATTCTTCCCAGGAATAAGGTCTTTTAAGAAAGTCATTTACTCTGAGGCAACTGCTTTTGCTTCTTTGAAGGACTTTCCTCGGTCAGTAATATAATAGGAAGTTCTGTCATAGTGTGGCGATGCCTTATCCGTTGCAGACATCAAGAGTGCTACATCGTTATACTTTGATCCAATATTAAAAGGTCTGCTTTTCCGTTTAAAGCATATTCCATAGCTTTTGTATGAGAATCAATTAATACCAAGGTATATTAGAGACTGGTTAACCGCTTCAGCTCTCTAAGACTCTCCTGGTCCCTTACCGCCCGCAAGAATTATCTCTTCCTTAAGGCCTTTGAAGCTTCCTTATATTCTGTTCACATGTACTCTTATGTCTGGCGGAGGCCTGTTTTTTCCATCTATGGACTCCATAGAAGACTTACTGTCTTTTTACTATATGGTCAGCTTCACCAAGAGGAAGACTGAAGGTAAAACAGGCTCCTTTACCAGGTTCTGATATCACCCATATCTTACCTCCCTGCATTTCCACAAGATTTTTGGCAATACTCAGCCCAAGTCCAAGTCCGTTTAGGTTCTCATTGCCTCTTTCTTTCCTTGGTAAAAGGGAATAAAAATAATGTCTTTTTGTCTTTCTCAATTCCTGTTCCAGTATCTTTAACTGATAAAAAAGCGGCATTACCATGTACCACAGCTGTAACAGTAATTTCTCCTTCTTCTGTAAACTTAACGGCATTCTGCAGAAGATGATAGAATATCTGCCTCAGTTTCGTTTTGTCTGCTCTTAGGTTCGGTAAATCAATCGGTATTGTTGTATATAAGCTTCAGATTCTTCTCATGCACCAGATATTCATAATCTTCAACAATACCGATAAGAACTTTATAGTCTATATCTTCTGTGTTAATTACAATTTCCTGGTTTCTCCCCTGAAGCCTCCAAAAGCTCCTCCAGGATGGTGAAAATATGCTTCCCCTCTCTATTTATTTCCACAACTTTCTGTTGTTGATGCAGATTTA
>NZ_JNLE01000006.1 GCF_000702945.1 Clostridium sp. KNHs205
CTTGTCCAATAACACATCAGTGACAGTTACGGGATATTTTGCTTCACGCTGAAGGATATTTATATGGGCATGGTTGTGTATATCCATTTCAAGCTGTGGCATTGGACGCTCTTTGCTTACTGAGAATAACGTCCCTTCTTCCGGAAGTGTACCAGCCAGCTCCATAATAACGGCTTTGACTTTATTCGGAATAAAGTTTACATCAAGCCAAACACCCCATTTACCCCCAAAAATCACATATCCTTCATCAATATAACCAATCCGGACACCACCGCCCTTATAGGCAGTGGTCATAAGCTTTCTTAAATGTGATGAATTAATAAACATATGTACCTCCTTAATAAAAATCTTCATCGTCAGATTCAGCTATTGGAGTTTTGCTTATAGCTGAACATAACTTGTTAATAGTCTGTTTGTCAGGTGTGAATCCATATCTCTGATACCGCAACATTCTCTCAAATGTTGATTTCGGGTAAGGGATTTGATCATCAATAATTAATAATTTTAGAAATAGATGTTCAAAGAAGTTATCATCATAAACAGCAGTATATTCTTCTTTGTCCTCCCCTTCTCCAAATGGAAAATCACTGGAGTGGATTATCTCTTTGAAGTATGCAAATTTGGTTATGGTAAAATCAAACTGATTCAGGATCTCTTCTGGTGAACCAAAAATTTTATGACATAACTCAATTGAGAACCCTTGCTTTATAGCTTTATAAGCTTTTACATTATCATTTTGATAAAATAATTCGTAATCTGGGTTATGATTAAAACAACCAACCGCGTCGTCATAGTCTTTTTGATTCCTAAAATAAATATCTATATCCTTTACCGGTTTTCCATTCAGTAGGTCTTTAAAACACCTCCAGCAGCAAAACCTTTGTGCCCATTTAATAATTGATCAAGCATATGTAAGGCTTTAAGTTTTTTAGTGCAGTGCCTATGCAGCATATGTACCTCCTAACGTATACGCAGGCTTTCGCCTCGTGGTTCAAGATGTGCCCAGGCAACCTTCTGTTTTTCAAGCAGCTCTCTGATTTTCTCGTTGTTTGGTAATGGATCCTGTGGAATAAGATACTCAGCCGGAATGGTATTAACATCTAAGGCATCAATCTTAAGCGGCTGCTTACCACCGTTTTTCTGGATGCCAAAACTAAATAAAGTAGTCTTGAACTTGGTTTTGCCAATCTGCTTCATATTAGCTTCAAGAGTGTCTTTAAGAGACTGCGCTCTGTTCTCAAAGGTATTCAGCCTAGAACGTAAACGGTCTATTTCAGTCTGTATTGTATCCGCATCATACTTAAGAGTTTTATAAAGCTTGGCATATCCGTCTGCTTTATCCTCAAATTCCCCCTCTATAGACTCAAGGGTATCTAATATAGTCTGCTCGTCCATTTCCTCATCGTAGAGCATATTTAGAACGGCATCATAATTCTCTGTTATCTGGTATAAACTGCTCATTATCTTCCTCCTGTTCTTTTTTAGATAACTGCACTTCACGGATTAAGAACTGGTCATAATTATCAGGAACATACTCCATCAGACCAGCGCCTCCTGTTTAATGGCAGCACTAACTTTCTCCGCACACTTACGGCAGAGCTTATGTCCATCCACCTCAATCAGATCTTCTGTCTCCTCACACCATTCACAACCAAACTTCCGGATGCAGATTATGTTTCCATCTATGGAAATGTCCATAGCTTGTCCAATACTCCAGTCATTGGTACGGCGGATTTCTTTAGGAATCGTAAATCTACCTAACTCGTCAGTACGTCTACCTCTTCCCTTACTTAGCTTTAATACTCCATTTTCAAAGGTCATATCAAGGTAATCTCTGTTTTCAATACCTGCAGCTCTTCTAATCTCTATCGGGATAACGATTCTTCCCACTTCATCAATTTTTCTTACATATTGCATACTTGCATTCCTCCTAGTTCTGCCTTATAATAAGGCTATGGTTTATTTGTTATCTGGACCTTTCGGTATTCGCAGTACCAAGGGTCCTTTTTTCTTGCAGCTCCTTAATTCTCTCTGAAAGCCTTATCTGCCTTGTAAGCAATCGACCGTAATCCGGATATTCGATTTCTTGTTCCTTGAGACACAATATGTAACCTTGAGCAATTCCGTGGTTATGATAAGCTTCTTTAAGTTCTAATTCCGTAGACTCTTCATTAAGGTTTTTAATTTCTTCCTGAAGACTTTCTATCTTTTTGATGATTTCTTGAATGGCTGTTTTTCTTGACCATACGACTATTTCGTTCATGGTTTCCTCCTTTCTTGTTACAATATGGGCACACATAACCTGTTTTCGGTATCTCCTGCCAAATACTTATATTCCAATAGCCTCCGCAGGTACAACAACGGGACCTCATGAGTCTGCCTCTACAACTTCCAGCTGATCTCTAAACATATCATATGTACCATCGGTATTAAGATTTATGTCGCCTACCGGAGCAGTAACATTATCAAATTTAACACTAAAACCATCCCAATTAGAGCCATTGTTAAATTCTGAATTCCGCATAATTACTCCAACGATACCTTTTTTTAACCAGGTTCTCTCTTCATATCCCGGCCTGATAACCTTAACCTTTTCTCCTATTTTCATAGTTGCTCTTCCTCCTTTCCCAAGATTTTATATGTAACGGCTATATATAGCCATATACAACTAATTTTCCTTGATGAATCCTATGACTTGTCCGTCATTTATAACAGTTGCTTTGCCTTTCTTTTCATAATTATCCAGGCAATCTTCTATAGTAACCGTTTCACTGTTCAAGTTTTTTCCTCCTTTATTCTTGTTTTAGTTCCATTTTTCTCCTATAATATAAGTACCGGCTGGCACCGGAATATACTATGAAAGGAGAATGCTCCTTATGAAGTTTAATCCTGATTGTGTTCGTGACATATTGCTTACTGCGGAAGAAAACACAGGCTACCATAAAGAAATGGTGTACGAATCACCTGGTGATTTTTCTTTACTGTCTAAGTATAATCATGATGAAATTATGTATCACTTATCACAATGTAAAGACAGTGGCTTGATTGACGGAATTGAAAATATATGGGGTGAATTTAAGATTAATGATCTTACTCCCCTGGGCCATGATGTCATTGCCAAAATAAGAGAAGATAAAACTTGGAAGAAAATATTAAAAGGCACAATTTCTTCAATCCCTACTCTTATAACAATTGCAGCTGAGGTATATTCCGCTCTACCACATAATTAGTAATCATCCTGGCCATTCCTTTTATAGGACTGGTCAGATTTCTTTTCTCCCTTGCTGTCATATTCTACAAAATGAACTGTAGTATCTACATCAGCTTGAATTGACCAACTTCCTGGTATGCAAGTAATACGGAATCCTGTACAATCTTTACCGAATTCTTTTCCATTAATCTTGAAAATCTTCTTCTCAACATCAACTTCAATTGTTTTTAGCTCCTGCGGAATAATTAATTGCTCTTGTCTTTTCATTCTCTCACCTCCTTTAATCCTTCTTTTCATTGGATCCACCGCCGACTAACAGAAGGTATTAGTAAGGGCAATTAACGGCCATGCAGACCCTGTTGTAATAACTGTCACTGTAACGGCAATGAAACTCCCAGCCATGCAGCCCCTGGACCTTATATGTATTGTCTTGTTTAAACATGCGTTTCTCCTTTCACTTTGAAGCTTGTCCCTCGTATACCGCCTAAGCGGTTTTATCATCAGATAACTCGTTCTTTTACTCGCTGTAATACTGTCGGCAGCTATAGCACCACACCTTTTTAGAATTGTTTTTCCTTCCTCTGGTGATACAATAAGAGTCATCCTTAATAATAAAATGGGTATTCCCGTCATAATAATCCTTCACCACTGCCATTAATCTTATCACCTCCCATCGGCTATATCTTATGTGTACGCTGGTTGTACTTCTTGACGGGTATGTACCCTGTTTTTCTTGTTATTTAATCCATTGTAAATACTCTGGCTCACTGAAAATCCATCACCATATTTTATCTGTTAAGGCTCCATGAGATTTACTGTGTCCTCCAGAATTGGTTGCCTGTCCACTAACATTTCAGGAGTCATGCTATCCTTCTTGATCATCTTAGGGTAACCATTACATATTGGAAACTGCTTTATTGGCTATGGTATTTGCCTTGATGAAATCTACCTGTACCGGTTTCCTTAATGCCTGATTGAGTTTTTCCCATTGCTTCTTTCCTGATGTTCTTTGTCTAGCATCGGAATACCTGGAATCCTTCAATACCAGAGGACTGACGGAGACTTTTTTAGCATTTCATAAACCCACCGTTTAAACTCTTTAGCCTCTTTCTTCGGCTTTCAAATACGGCTTCATAAAATGCCATATTCATTTACAATAAGCATTATCTGCGGACCACCAGTAGTGAGAAGGGTGTCCTTTGAAACGACATCCTTTGGGAGTCTTTCATTTATCCTTTTGGCTGCTAAATCGAGCGGCTGCCGCTACATCAGCAAGAACTGCCCACCATTCCCCATCCTTTTCTACAAAGCGGATTTATGGTTTTGACCAGAGTTCCGTTTTTATTTTCAATTTGCTCCTCCCTGAATAGTCCTACATTTAGTTTCGAACGCTTTTATATCGTCATCACTCACGCGATATTCCTGCCTATTTTTAATGCAGGAAGTTTCTTTTTACGAATCCAATCCCAGACCGTTATTACCTGGACAGAATATCGTTCAGCAACTTCATCACAGGAATACAATTTCCCATAAAATTACTCTCCTTTCTTAAAAAATACTTGCTTATACTCGGTTTAGTGATATACTATGTTTGCCAAACGAGTTATATCATCAAACCGAACTATAGTTGCGATTAATCTATTTGTTACGCTCATTATCACGAGCTATGCTTGAAGTATAGCACAGCATACCGAGCTAGTCAATAGTTTATTTCGTGTTGCGAGATTTTTTTTTAGAGAGGAACCTTTATGTACGAATATTCGAAAAGCTATGCGCTAAGCGCGGTATTACACCTTATAAATTCTGTAAGGATTCGGGCGTGAACTCATCCACTATAAGTACTTGGAAGAAAAATGAATCACTAGCAAGACCGATTTAGCTAAAAAAGTATGCGACTATTTTGGCATAACATTGGACTACTTAATGGGAAGTAGTTTCGTTGAAGAGATGGGACACGTAATTCAAGAAGAACGAATTAATCAGGGGATTTCACAGGGAGAGCTGGCCAACTCGTCGGAATTCCTGATACAGACTTATATAATTACGAAGTCTTAGACGAACCTATCAGAGAAGATATATTTGATGACATAGCATCTGCACTAGGTACTGATTATTTTACCCTGTTAGCAAAATACGATTTGTATGATGACTATATCCCCCCTCAATTTGATGGGGATATTGCAAAGTTTGAGGCTTTTAAAAAAGCGCGCGATAAAGATGCTATGAATGAAGATCTATCTAAAGTTGTTGCTAAGAATGATACCGAGCGTAGGCTGATAATGCTCTGTAGAAAAGCTGGAGATGTATCTGATGATGATAAAGACGATATCGTAAATTTATTCGAATCCACTATAGACTTATATCTTAAGGCTAAAGGAATAAAAAAGGAGTAAGTATTGAGAAAACCTGACTTCGCAAGATGCACAAAAGAAGCTACTAAGCTATTACATAAGCAGGATATATCAAATCGTATATTAAATATACGTAATTTAAATTATGATAAGAATATTTTATTTGATTCTATTCAGAACTATAGTGACTTGACAAATACTCCTCTATCACGTTTTGTATCCTCTGAAAACCAAGCACTGCGAGATGGATGTACTATATATGATAATAAAGCTAATTATTATATAGTTCTGTATAATGATGATATTAGACATTCAAAACATCGAAACTGGACACTCGCTCATGAAATTGGGCACATATATTTGGGGCATACATACGACGGAGATATCGAAGAAATCGAAGCTCATTTTTTTGCATCTCAGCTCTTCATGCCTGATTACACCCTATATATGACTGCGAGTCAGCATAGAAGAATTACCGCTGAGGATATAGTAGAAATATTTGGTGTTTCTATTAGTGCTGCTGAGAAACGTATTAAAACAATGAATAGAATGTATGGAGTTTCCGTATATGAGAAATCTCACGAAATATGGTTGGCCCAAAAAGAACGTATTGATATCTATTATGAATGTAAAAGAAAAGGGTTAGAATATAGAAATGTTCTAGAGTTACTATTATGTCAGAAAAAATACATAAATCAACCGTTTTGTATAGACTCATTAAGATAATCAAGGGGGAGAAATTAATATGCAAAATTATGTGATGTATCTAAGGAAATCCAGAGCAGACGTTGAAGCTGAATCACATGGAGAGGGCGAAACTCTTCTTCGACACGAAAAGATGTTACTTGAATTGTCAAAAAAAATGAAGTTGAATATAACAAAGATATACCGTGAAATTGTATCCGGAGATTCTATTGCCTCTCGTCCAGATATGCAAAAGTTACTGTCTGAGGTTGAATCTGGAATCTGGGCCGGCGTACTTGTAGTAGAGGTGGAGCGATTGGCTCGTGGAGATACCATTGACCAGGGTATTGTTGCACAGGCATTTAAAGTTTCTAACACAAAGATTATTACCCCTCTTAAGACCTATGATCCAAATAATGAATTCGATGAAGAATACTTTGAGTTTGGTTTATTCATGTCGCGCCGAGAATATAAGACCATTAACCGCAGACTTCAAGGAGGACGCGTAGCCGCCGCAAAAGAAGGCAAATTTGTAGGATCAAGACCAGCTTATGGGTATAAAATAGCAAAGATACTAGGGGATAAAGGAAATACTCTGGAAGTCATTCCTGAACAAGCCAATATCGTAAAGCTGATATTTTCACTATACACAGAAGGAATAATAGATGAATTCGATGAGAAAAGACGTTTAGGTATAGAACAGATAGCTCGAACACTAAACGAGATGCATATACCTCCTTCAAGAAAAGACTATTGGGTAAAATCCACAATACGAGACATATTAATTAACCCAGTATACGCAGGTAAAATAAGGTGGAATTGGCGTGCAAACCAAAAACAAATAATTAACGGAGAGCCGGTAGTTAGCCGCCCCCGGAATGAAGAATATGTACTTGTGAATGGATTACATGAAGCAATTGTAAGTGAAGAAGTGTTCGCTAGAGCGCAAGAATTTATTGCTATGGCCCCTCCTGCACCCGTTGGATATAAAAATCAGATAAAAAACCCATTCGCAGGAATTATTGTCTGCGGGATATGCGGTCGTAAAACAGTTCTTCGAAAAGGTTCAACGGTTGGAAATCATAGAAAAAAAGATTATATCGTTTGTCATGCAAGAGGTTGCAAAAATGTAGGATCAGCATTTAATTACATTGAAGATAAGATACTTGGCACCATAAAATCTTGGTACGATCGATATACAGTAGAATTGGATCAGCAAAAAATAGAACCTGATATAAATCGAACTGTTATAGAAAAATCCTTGAAATCAATAAATGAAGAAATAGCTACGTTGAACAAGCAGCAGATAAACATTTTTGATCTCTTGGAGCAAGGAGTGTATTCCACTGAACAGTTTCTGGAAAGATCGCAAAACTTATCAGAACGAATAAATAGTGCTAATGAATCAAAGATATCAATAGAATCTAAACTTTCCCGATATATTGAAATGGAGACTGCATCAAATCAATTAATGCCAAAAATAAGACATCTTCTTGATGTTTATGAATCTTTGCCAAGTGCAGCGCAAAAGAATGAATTGCTTAAGGAGATTGTAGAAAAAATTGAATATACCAAGGACAAAGCTGGATCACCTGAAGACTTCCAAATCGTGATGTATCCAAAGCTTCCTGTAAAGATTAATTAAATTATGTCTATGGCTGTTATCTTGTATGTGCGGATGAATACGTACATATATGTTAACATCCATTACAAGTAATATATACATTATAATAGGAAGTTACTTTATTATACACAGTTATTTCGTCTTTTCATTTACAAGAGAACGTTTGTTCTGTATAATTAGATTTATTAAACCGTGAGGTACTAACCTATGAATATCCCTATAGATGTAATTGCAATATTTGACCATCAAGGTAATATAACTCCTTCCTATGTGCGCTTGGAGGATGAAAAGCATAAGCTAATTAATCATAAAGTAACAGATGTTAAGCTGCAGCAAGACCGCAACTATGCCGGTATTGCAACGATAGACTACCTCTGCAAATTAGACGATGGCCGAAGCATAGAGCTTATGTTTTTCACGCGTGAACATAAGTGGGTTATAAAGCCTTGATATTTTACAGAATATGTATTACAATATACTTGTTCTAGTCGTAGGAGCAAGCGACAATTTATATTTAATCCCCCAGAACCATCCCCTCTGGGGGATTATTTAATTTGACATCATAGGAAATATACTCCATAATAATTACATAATATTACACATAGGAGGAGTATATGAAAAAGTATTTATCTTTGTTATTAACCCTGGCACTTATATTTTCTCTGGCCGGACCTGTACAGACCGTAAGTGCCGCAACTATAAAACTTAATAAGACAAAAGTTTCTTTATTTGCAGGGGATTCAGTAGATTTAAAGTTAGTTGGAACAACTAAAAAAGTGAAATGGTCAAGCAGTGATTCCAATATTGTCAAGGTGTCCTCCTCAGGAAAGGTTACTGCTATGTTTGGTGGTAAAGCTAATGTAATCGCTAAAGTGGGAAATAAATCATATACCTGTAAAGTAACTGTTAAGTATGATGTTGATTATATGAAGGTAGAAAGTTACAACTGGGTTGTTGGAATTTGGAACGATAGCTTTTGTGATATATACCATTATATTGAAGATGGGACAAGTGCTACCGGCAGAAAATTAGATGTTGAAAAATCGATTAAAAACGCTGAATCATATATGAAGAAAGTATATTTATATGATAATTTTGTGAAAAGTTTAAGTAACAGTGAATATTCTGACTTTAAATCTACATGGAAGGCCCTTAGAACTGAAGCAGACTATCTTTATAATAGAATCAAGGAGGAAACTCCAAGGGCAACTGATGAAACCTATGAATTCAAGTATGAATCTTTTAACGATGAAATGTATGAATTGATGGGTTTACTGTATTAAACCTAATATATTTGGACATAACCGTCCATTTACTGTTTACGCATCTATGTTATAATTATTTACAGAGGGGATTACCCCGGGTGTTCTATGCCCGGGGTTTTTCTTATTTTATCCCAATAACTTCTTTAACGCTGTAGCTCCTAGCTTACCATTCTGGATCCAGAGATTCTGTACACGGAACTTATTAACAGCTGCCGTTGTTTTATCTCCCCATATTCCGTCCGTTACCAATCCTGCTCCTATCTTCTTGTTAAGGGCTATTTGCACTGCCATAGTGACATAATAGGTTGTATGGCCTTTATAAAAAAGACTTTCAAAGTCCCCTTTTACCTGGAAGTGAGGAGAATCCGGGTTATCCTTCCAGTTCGCTCCGGGTTCAAAACCATACTTAAGCATTGTACTTATAATGGCTTTAGTCTCTTTATCCTGGCTGTCCCAGATAGCTGTCATCTTGCCTGATACCTTACGCTGTGGAACGACGTCCACGGCTTTACGCTGTATATGTATACTGTTTAAAGTCCACGTCACCTTGGAAGCTTTAGGAGCGCTGTGAGCCGTTGCGAAAGTCTTTGTTATCCCTGCTGCTGTACACTCTGATATCGTGCGTCCCTGGCAGTACAAATAACGCTGACGCTCTAATGGGCGGTATGTCTCCACCACAAGAGGGTTAATGCCCTGTCTCTTAATATCTTCCAGGGCAAGGTTTAGCATAACTTGTACTAATGGATTAAGTTCTTTTATATCTCTGCATTGGTCTGTATTACTCATTCTTGGAGTCCTCCTTATCTCTGAGCTGTAATAATGTTTCTTTAAGTTTGGGTGGTATGGGTATTAGCACAGCAGCGTTTTCAAGAAGGCTAAGGGCTTCATTCACAATGAAGAACATTATAACAATCTCTCTTAAGGCAATGGCTTCACCCAGCAACTTCTGGATTGTCCAAGCTGTTGTTATTACTATAAAAATCATAATCTTTTTCAGAATACCTCTGAATCCTATTTCAGAGGATAGCTTTTTCTCATAGATTCCTTTAATTACGCCGGTTGCATAATCCAGTATAACGAGCACAATAATAGTTTTAAGTAAAAGGTCAAACCCTCCTAACCAACTGCATATAATTCCGCCCACCATTCCAAGGGCTAAACTGATTGAATTAAATAATTTATCCATTTTATACCATCCTCTCAATAATAAAAAGAGGAGCCTTTTTGCCCTCTATACTAAACTGTCCAGTATACTCCAGACTACTTCCTGTAAGTTATAAAGCTTTGGAACATCTTCGCGCTGGTATGTCCCTGCCAATACTAAGCTAACCATATCTTAACGATTGAACTATTTGGTGTAAACACCATAAGTAACACCGCCTTTCTAAGCTTTAGCTTCCAGAACACTGTTAACAATATCCCTAAGGTTACCAATGTTAGGAACCTGCTCTTTTTCGTACTGCCCATTCTTAACCACCCTTACCCATGTTTGTACTAATGCATTATCTTCCGTAAAATTCATTATGCTATTTCCTCCTCTTTTATCATAGACGCTATAAGGATTGTAATCTCAGCTACGGCCGTATCGCTCATTGCTTGCTGTATAGTCATAGCACTCTGTAAGGCTCTCATTTCTCCAATACTGGCATCTGTACTTAATTCGATTAAGTATGTATCCTGTGGCTCTCCGTCTATCTCTGTACCGTATTCTGCTGCCATTCTTTTAAGGCTTATACAGTCCGAATAAACTGCTGCCGGTTGCCCATCATTTCCGATATGGGTAATCTTTTTTTCTAGTCCCTCACGGATTATTAGAAGCATGGGGTCAAACTCCATACTTTTAACAACTTTAAAAGACCTTGTTTTCCTTTGGGCATCTTCTGATATCCCCATCGGTACAAGGTCAAATTCTGTGTTTCCGATTATTAATTTTTCCATAGTTTATCCTTTCCTTATGCCCAAGGGAACCACCCAGTTGAGTTGATGTTTCTGCGGCTATATTTTGCACCGGCAGTTGTAATAAATTCTTGGAACACCCAGTGACCATAATCAGCAGTTTTTACTGTTAATATTCCGTATGCGTCAACTGGTGTATTTGTGGCACCTACATAGACTGAGTATATGCCTGCTGTAACAACAGTGTTTAAATCAGTAACTAATGATGAACCACTAATTTTTCCATTAATAACATCAATCTCCTGCCCAAGTGTATATCCGACATTAGCGCCTAAAGGTTTGTTCGAATCATTAACGGTGTCTGTGTTGGCTAAATCTGTATTTCTTAAGAGTCTGTTCCAGCTTGGACTTCCACTTGTATACATTCTTTCATATTGTTGTTTCCTGTGGAGTCTATTGCTATCTGTGCATTTTGCAGATGCGCTACCTTTACACAGGCATATTCCCCAGTAAGCACTAGGAGCACCTACGTCTCCTGCTGAATAACTCACTATTTTTACCCCTAAGGCCCCCGTGGTATATATTTTATTTAACCCCTTCGTAGTATCAGCAAGGGTATATTT